>NZ_MJAH01000001.1 GCF_001746295.1 Streptomyces sp. LUP47B
CCGCTTCGCTCTGCCTCCGGCAGCCGAATACTCGCTTCGCTCGTTTCGCGCGTCCCCGCGCGAAAAGCAGGCCGCTTCCAGCGGCGGTTTATTGAATTGGCCTCCGGCCATTTCCATAAACCTGCGTTCCTCCGGAACGGGAAAAGAAGCGGAGAGGGTTTGTGCCTCCGGCACAAAATTGGGCGATGCTGAATTGTGTTGTGTGGGTGGGGAGTTCGGGTATGGATTGGTGGATAAGTTGAGGGTTCGTCATGTGTTTTACCTGGGGCAAGGGTTGGAAAGGAATCTCCGATTCCCTTGGAAACGACGGGAGTTGAATGGTGTTCCGTGAAGAAAAGTAAATCACGGAATACCAGAAGACCACAACGGGTCCCCTCCGGGGCCCCGTTGTCCCGACAGGACCGAGAGGAACCGGCACCCGCCAGCCCCACCCCCAACCCGCGCGACGGCCCCAGGCCGACGCGCAATAGACAAGAACCCCCGCCCGATCCCCGAGGCCGCCGCGCCGACCACGCCCCCGCCCTACCCCCCTTCTCTTCTTCCTGGGCAGGGAGCAGCGGCCGCAGAGGGGATGTCAGCAGCCCGACCATGCGCGCCGTACGCGCCCACCAGGGAGAACGGCCCGGATGCGGGGAGTGCTGAGCATCAGTTGGCGCAGGAGAAGGCGCAGCAGTAAGCGCGCGGTTTGGTGCGTGGGTTGCCAGGGGGGTGACGCTCCATCAGCTTGCGTTTTCCCTGCTCACAGGGGTTGTGATCATGCGTCAGAGTATCTAGTATCGAAGCAACAAGTTGCTCCGGGTGACGCCGGAGCGGCCACGCCAAACACGAAGGGAAGCCCCGCAATGGAGGCAGCGTCAGCAGTGCAGCTGATCAATCAGCTGATCTACAAGCCGGGTTGGACGATCGACGCCGACGACCACACTCACCGTTTCGAGGGCACGGTGAAAGTCAGGTTCACATTCCCCGCGCACAGGTCGGAGCGGAATTTGGCACCGGAAGGCTACCCGGAGAAGATCACCACGTACGCCGAATTCCCCATCGTTGTCGCGGACTGTGACGATGTTGAACTGTACCGCCGAATTCTCGGCAAGATCATGGAAATTGAGCTGCACGAGGCTCGCGAATTCCTCCGGGTGCCACCCACGTATTGGGCCCCTTTCCACCCGCACCGCGTAGACGGCATGAAGCGGTGGGGTGACTCCTCCGGAGATCTGCTTTACGGGATCTCCTGACAGACACTCCCGGACCGGGGCCGCATCCCATCTGCGCCCCGGTCCGGGAGGCCAGACCCCGCCCCCAATCCCGCACCCGGTCAGCGAGGAAGTCATGAGCCCGAACGTCATCATCCTTCTTATCGTCGTAGTGGCCTGCTACGCGTACAGCAAGGGCCGCGCCCGAGGCCAGAGCGACAACATCGCGAAGGCGGTTGCGCGGTTCTTCGACAAGAAGTGACCACGCCCTAGGGGGTGCTGGGTGGCCGCGCGTGGCCACCCAGCACCACGTCGCATCGAGGCCGGCCAGGCCATCAGGGCGCCCGCCGGCCACGCCCGGCCGGGCCCTAGGCACGGGGGCGAGCACGAGCCGCCCCGCTCCCCCCGAGGACGTGCCCATGCCTCACCGTCTGAAGGCTGCCCAGCACAGAGCCCATCCCTTACCGCCCTCACCGCCCACCGCCCCCAGCCGCGAGCCGCTCGTAGGGCTTGCATTCTCCGGAGTTTTTATCTAGTATCGAACTACACACCGGGTGACGCCGGTGGAACGCCGAACAGCACGAAGGGGGAGCCCTAGTGGCTCACGCGACCAACCAGAGCACCGCGCGCGCCGCGGTGACAGACACCCGCAACGCGTCCTTTGAGGACCTGCTCCAGACCTTGAAGCGGGACCAGGACGCCAAGATCGACATGGTGGCCCCTGCCTCTGCCATCAACGCAGTTGACGGCAACCTCACCGTGACCGGCGTGGAGCCGGTACTGACGCCCAGTGGCGTGACACGCGCCGATGGGGCCTACCGCCCCACCGCCGTGGCCGACGAGGGGATTGCCGACAAGCTGAAGATCCCCACCGCCTACCTGCGCCGTATGCGCGCCGAAGCAGTCGACCTGTACGACCTCAACGTCAATGGCTGGCTGCAGAAGGACCCCACCCGCCGTTTCCTGCTCCGCGCCTTCAAGGGCGAGCCGGGCGTACTGCGGGCGTGGCTCTCCGACGGCTACAAGATCATTGACCATCTGGACATGCTCACCGCCGTACTGGACGGGATCCGGGAGTCGGGACACCCCGTGAAGATCACGGGAGCGGATCTCACGCAACGGCGCATGATCGTTCGGGTGGAGTCCGAGCACGTCGCGGCCCTTGCTCCCGAGCTGTTGCGCGGGTACCGGTCGCCGTTCACTGGGCAGACGGGCGATCAGCTGCCCCTTGTCTCGGCCGGGTTCGTTCTCACGAACAGCGAGGTGGGCAGCGGCAAGTACGCGATCACACCCCGCATCGTCGCGCAGGTGTGCGGCAACGGTATGACGATCACCAAGGACGCGTTCGGCAAGGTGCACCTCGGTGCAAAGATGACCGAGGGGATCGTCGAGTTCTCGAAGGACACCCAGGAGAAGAATCTCGCGTTGATCACCGCTCAGACCCGTGACGCCGTCGCGACGTTCATGAACCGCGACTACGTCGAGCGGAAGCTTGCCGACATCCAGCGGGAAGCAGGTCACGAGATCACCAGGCCGGCCGAGACCGTGGAACTGGTGGCGAAGCAGCTGCGATTCTCCGACAGTGTGCGCGATTCCGTGTTCAGCCACTTCATCAAGGGTGGCCAGACCACGGCGGGCGGGATCATGCAGGCCATCACCGCTACCGCGCAGACCCTCGATGATGGGGATGCGGCCTATGAGCTGGAGACGCAGGCCCTTTCCGCGATGAGCATCGCCGCAGCGGCGTAGCCGACAGCAAGCCCCGGCGGGAGCGCGGCGGCCTCCCGCTCCCGCCGGAACGGCAGTCTGTGAGCGGCACTCGGGTGCCGCTCACAGACGCCCCAGCCGGAACCGGCTGAGCTTGACTTTACGGCACTTTATTATCTAGTATCGAACTTAGCGGTTGAGGGGTGACGCCCTCAACTGTCGCCGAAACAACACGAGGGGAAACGCCCCATGGGCCCCAAGAACCTTTCATCCAGCCAGGCCCGGGAACGCCTGGAACCGGTCACCACGCAGGCCGTGGAAACCGTCACCGATCTGATGAAAACGGCAGGTCCCGGAAGGCACCTGATCACCACCGCTGTCCGTCCGAGCAACGCTGAGCCCGTCATCGCCTACGCCTGGTTCGACGTCATCGGGGAAGGCGCTGACGCTCTGTGGAACGGCGACTTTGCCGACACGGCCGCAGTCACAGAAGTCCTGGCCCTCGGATTCATCCTCGCCAAGGGCAGCGTCGTACTCGGCACGACATCGCGGACCGGCGAGGAAGCCGTACGCGGCTGGATGGTCGACGGTCATGCGCTCAGGCCGCTCACCGCCGACCAGGTCCGCGACGCCTTCGACGAAGCGCTTGGTCCGGACACGCCTTCCGTCACTTACCGAACGGCATTCCCGGTTCCGGCATCCACCCCGGCATAGCCCCTACCGCGGGCCCGTCCGCGCGGTGACTGGCCAGACCAGCGGCCAAGCGTCTCCCCCCGCGCCTGGCCGCTCCCAGGGCCGCGCCCCGCCTGCCGGGGCGCGGCCCGCACACCTCACCGCACGAGGTGCTGTAGCTCAGTTGGTAGAGCACCGGTCTTATAAGCCGTTGAGGTCGTGGGTTCGAGTCCCACCAGCACCACGCGAGCAACCGGTCAAGGGTGTACGCCTCGGGCCGACCACCGCCCCGACCGGCAGCCTGTTGCCCATGCCGAGAACCACCTCCGCCAGATCGTCGGAGGCTGGCTCCCCGAGCCCCCGGCGGCCGGACATGCGACCCGCGCCACAGCGCACCGACTCGCTTCCGGCTGCCGGGCCCCATCGGCCGTCGCAGCCTGCGAGGACCGACACCGCCGGCCTCCCCGACGCCGTTCCCGCCCCGGCGAGCGGGCGCGGCCAACCGGCCAGCTCGTCACTGGCCGACGATCCGCCGCCCCGCCGACCCGCACGTTGCGCGGGGTGGCGGATCCGCCCACCGCCCCCTGTTCCCTCCGATAGCCGGGAGTTCTGATCGTGACCGCCGACATCCTCACCATCGACACACCGTCCGGCACGGTGCGCGCCACCGCCCAGCCGCAGGGCAAGGACGCCGTCGTGTACGCCCTGACGGGCGCGCTGCGCGGCTGGGTGCACGTGACGGGGACGCATCACCCGCGCCACTGGGACCAGTTCACCGTGCTGCGCGTGAGTCTCGGCTCCGTCAACGCCATGGAAGCAGTCGCGCCGGCCGAGTCCCTGCCGCGAAGGCGCGGCAGCGCGACCGGCTACACCGGCGGCCTGATGTGGTGGACAGACGTCGATGACCCGTACCAGCAGACCAAGATGACTCCTGTGGAGTCGACGGCCGGGAACGCCCCTTCTCCCAGGACAGGCGAGACCCTCGCCCTGGTCATGCGTGCCTGCGCCGAGGATGTCGCGCACCGGAGCGACCTTCACCGCCTGCTGGATGCCTCCCGCGAGCGTGAGACCCCCGGCCTGCTGCGCTTCCTCGACTGGTCGATGCGCAAGGGCGAGGCTGAGGCGGCATCCTTCGAGCGCAAGGCCCAGGCCCACCGCCGCGACGCCCGCACCGCCGTCTCCAGCTGGTGGACGGCCGCCCGGTTGCTCACCGCCCTGCCTGACCCGGTCCTGGCCCTGGTGCTGATGGACTACCGAGGATCGCTCGCGCGCCGCGCCGACTACCTGCCCGCATACGCCGAGTACGCCGAGCGGGCAGCCCGCGAGGAGCGTGATCGCGCCGCTCGCATCGGAGCTGAGATCTCGTCCCTGCGCGCCCAGCAGCGGCCGCACGGTCGGACCCGCCGCCCCGCCAGCCGTCAGCAAGCCGCTGCCGACACCCCGTTGACCGCACACAGCGGAAACACCCCGGCATGAGCAGCTCGCTGCGGCCATGGAGGCCCGAGGACTTCGACGATACGTGCGAGACATGTGGCGCTCCGCCTGGCCAGTTCTGCCGTTCATGGTGCACGACCGGATACACCGCCGCCGACGCTCGCCGCGAGGCCGAGCGTGAGGGGAAGGGACGGTGACCGGTACCCGCTCTGAACAAGTCGCCGCCGTCATCCGGGGAATACTCGACGCACACCCCTTGTTAATCTAGTATCGAACTTGCCTGGAGTGACATCCCGGCAAGCGCCGAATCCGCACGAAGGGAAGTTTCAGGCATGGGCTACGACATGTTCCTCGTACGCTCCCCAGAGGGCGAGGACACAGCGTACGAAGCGGCCAGCAGGTCGTTCGACGCGGCCGTGGAGCACCGCGACGGTCTCGACCTCCCCCACGACCATCCGGTGTACCAGGCCGCCCAGGCGAAGGTCGCCAGCGCCTACGACGCGATGGAAGCGATCCGCACCACGCACTTCTACCTGACGATCTGGGCGGCGAGTGAGTGCCGGGCGCTCATGGACCACTTCGGCATGCTGATTGCCACGCAGCCACCGGACCGCCCCGCGCCCGAGGAGTACGGGACCACCACCGAGGAGGCCGTCCTCACCCCAGCAGGGGACGCGGCCCCGGCGCGGGTCCAGCGCTACCGAAGGGCTCTTGAGGAACGGCTGTCCTGGGCACCGCCGCAGCCCAAGGGCATCGCGGCCCACAAGCTCGGCGGTGACGAAGGCTGGACCGTCACTCCCGCAGAGATCCATGCAGCTCTCGCGGCGTACGAGACCAGCCGGGCCACGAACCCCGCGCTCCTTTCGGAGGTCGTCGAAGACGCCGACTGGTGGCCCGGCTGGATCGACTACCTCAAGCATGCCGCCAGGCACGGCGGGTTCCGCACCTACGGACCCCCCGCGACCTGACGCGCCCCGCGCCCCGCGCCCGTCACCGCGACACGGCGCGGGCCACAGACCGGCCGGGCCCGTTCCCTTCGTTTGGGGCCCGGCCGCCCAGGCCCGGCCCGCGGTCGAGCCTCGTGCGGTCGCCCCTCGAACCGCACCCGCGCTCCCACGAGCCGGGCCGACCACCACCTACGCCGCGAGCATGAGAAGCACCCATGGCCAAAACCCCCTCCGCCCTGCTCCTGACCTGCAACGCCCAACTCGTCGAAATCGACCTGCCGTTCGGCCACGACGACAAATCCAGCGCCGAGCGCCGTGCAGTGCTGCGCGCAGCCCTGCGCTGCGACCGATTCGACGTCGTCGCTCTGACCCGCCAGTGGGACATGTGGATCGACGACGACGGTCTGTACAACCACCCGGTGAATCCCGCCGCAACGGCTCTCGCCCGGCGGTTCGGCTTCACCCACCAGCACTACTACGGCCCCGTCCTGCTCACCGGAGGGCCCGACGCAGAAGGCAACACCCTCCCGCTACTGAGACAGCAACTCATCGGTCTCCTGCTCACCCTGCAAGACCTGTAACAGCACCGGGCCTCCGCCAGCCCCAGCAGGCACCCAGTCCCGGACAGCTCCTGCGCGCCGGGCCCGCCACCTGCCGACTCACCCAGGGGGCCGGGCTCGACGCCGCGCCCTACCGCCGGCGGCCGAGCAGCCCCAGCCCCCACCCCTGGCCACTCACCCGACGGAGTACCTGCAACGTCCGACCCCACCACCCTGCCTGATCCGTTCGACACCGCAGCCCAGGCTTTCAAGGCGCTGCTGGACGCCCTCGGGCCGGGACGCCACCACCTGGTATGCAGCGCCCACACCTCCCTAGGGAGCTTCGCCTCCGCCTCGGCAACCGTCGAGTGCACTCCCGATGACCGGGACCATGCGGACGCCGACTACGAAGGCTGGTTGATGTTCTGCCACCTCCTGGCGCAGACCTCCATCGCCTTCCGGCAGGCGACGATCTTCGCGCGCACGCACACCACCGACCTCAGCTCCGTACTGCGCGGCTGGAGAGTCACCAACGGATGGCCCCAACCCATGGCGGCGGCCGACGTGTTCGCTGCGTACTGCACCGACCTCGCCACTGGCGACCCGATCCCGCCGGAGCCGGGCACGGACTACCGGCCGGGCGCCCCGCTCCCGACCCCTTCAAATGGCAGCGGCCACTGAGCACCACGCGCACGCCCCGATCCACCGGGCCCGGGATGCGGCACCCACGCTCCAATCCGATCCCACAGCACCACCGCGAGAAGGCAGTAGCGCTTGCAGCCGTTATTATCTAGTATCGAAGGGGATACGGTGTCGCCGACACCCCACCCGCGCTCCGTGTCACTATCCGAGAGGAACGCACCGCCATGTCGCGTGCCGAAGACCCCACTCCCTTTCCCACCGGATGGCCCAAGGCCCGCTATCGCGCCACCAGCCGCGCGATGAAGGCACTCCGACTTGCCGATCACGTGCTGCGCCATGGGCTTGCCTACACGCCCGAAGACGCCACCGACGAACTGATCCGCACGGCCGCCGAACAGACCGGGCACCGCCAGCCGTCCGAGACCACGTGCTCACTCGTCCGCGCCGTCCTCACACTGCTCCTCTCTCCCACCGTCACCAGCTCACCGGTCGAGCACGACGCCAGCAAACGAGTCATCCGCCTGGTCGTCACCGTCGACGACCGCCCCACGGCCTGACCGGCCGACCGGACGGGCCGGGGCATGCCCGGCCCGCCACGAACCAGCACAGGAGTACCCCCCATGTCCACCGCCTCCCCGGCGAAGAAGACCACCACGGCCCCCGCCAAAGCCGCCTCGGCCAAGACCTCGAAGACCCCTCAGCCCGAGCCGTCGGCCGTCGAAGAAACCCACGACCAGATCGTCCGCCTCGACCCGGCCCTGATCATGCGCGACGACTACAACGCCCGGACCACCGACACCGAACCGGACGACGACCTCAAGGCGTCGGTGGCCGAACTCGGCGTACAAGACCCGATCCACGTCCGGCCGCAGGAAGACGGAACGTACGGCGCGTTCAAGGGATGGCGGCGCGCACAGGCCCAGCAGGCCGCCAATGCCACGGCCGAGGCGGAGGGCAGGCCCGCACGCAAGATCCCCACGATCGTCCGGGCTGACCTGGTGGGCAACGACGCGATGACGCACCTGCTGTCGCTGATCGAGAACGATCACCGTGAGCAGATGCACGACCGCGACCGGGTCAAGGCCATCGAGACGCTGGCGCTCATCGATGTGAGCGAGGAGCAGCGCGAGAAGATGGCCCGCGCCCTGAAGATCAAGCGGGCCGAGCTGCGCGCGGCGCGCGAGGCCGCCCACCTCGACGACGCCCAGCTCCGCCGTGCAAGCGTCCAGGGTTTCGACCTGATGCAGATGGCTGAAATGGCCGAAGTCAGCGACGCTCCCAGGGCCGTTCAGGTGCTGGAGGAGGCTCACGCCAAGGACGCGGCCGAGGAAGGCGGCGGGCGCGGTCACTGGGACCAGGCCCTGGCCCAGCTCCGACAGACCAAGGCCGACGCCGAAGCCCGGCAGACGGCACTGGAGGCGCTGGCGAAGGCCGATGTCCCGCTCCTGCCCGACTACTTTCCCTGGGGGACGAAGGACACCTCCCGGCCGCTGACCGATCTGCGCACGCCCCTGGGCGCACCGCTCACGCCGGACAAGCACGCCCACTGCTCCGGCCATGCCGCCCGCCTGGACGAGGAGTTCCAGCCCGTCTGGTACTGCTCCGATCCCGCCAAGTACGGCCACAAGCTGCGCCCCGGAGCCAAGCAGGCCAAGCAGTCCATGAGCGACGAGGAGAAGGAGGCGAGGGCGCGGACCATCGCGGGCAACAAGGCGTGGAAGACCGCGCGGACGGTCCGCGAGGACTTCGTGAAGCGGCTGTGCAATGGCAAGTCCCTGCCCGAACCCGTGCGGCAGTTCGCCCTGCGCACGGTGATGAGCCCGCCCTACCTGTACGCGAAGTGGTGCGAGAAGGGCGAGACCGAGGGCGTCGCCCAGTTCCTCGGAGTCCCGGACCCCAACGCCGACACCTCCAAGTACAGCCGTGAGGGAGATCCCTTCGACGACCTGGTCAGCCGCCAGGGCAAGACCAAGGGATGGCACCAGGTGTTCGCGCAGGTGGCCGCCGCGTTCGAGTACAGCATGCGCGAGCCGAAGGCGTGGCAGGCCCTCACCCGTCACCAGGCCGCCTACCTGCTGTGTCTGAAGGCGGAGGGCTACCGGCTGTCCGACGTGGAGGAACTCGCCGTCGCCAAGTACCTGCCCCAGACCGACGACGAGGACCAGGCCGCCGACCAGGCCGCCTGAGCCCCGCCGGGCGCAGCACTGTGAGCAGCGGTGCTGCGCCCGGCCCTCCCCTCCCCCACAGCCCATGGAGTACGTCGTGTCCGACGACATCTGCCCGTCGGGACGACGGCGCTACCCCGCCCGCGCGGCCGCCCGCGCAGCCTTCGGAGCCACCCGTGCCCGCGGCAAGTCAACGCGCGGCTACCGCAAATGCGGGATCTGCGACGGCTGGCATCTCACACCCGAGCGCAACCACCGCCCACGCCGTCGCAGACGCGCGCAGACGCCAGGACGGCCGCAACGCGACTCGAGGGACAGCGCCCGTACCTGAGTGCCTGTCACAAACGCGCCCTGCGCCTGGCCGGCCCCCAACCCCTCACCTTCTGCCCCGGCCGGGCACACCCCCAGCCCAGCCGTGGCCGATCGCGAGACAGGAGCACCCCCGTGCCCACACCCGACCCCGCCCCCTCCACCAGCCGGTCCACGCAGGACGGCGCCCGCCGCGCGTCCCGGAACTGAGGGCCGCCATGACCGGCGAGACCACCGTCACCGTCACCGGAAACCTGGTCGCCGACCCCGAAATCCGGTTCACCGAAAAGGGCACGCCCGTCGCCCGTTTCCGGGTCGCATCGACGCCACGGGTCTACGACCGCAACAGCGGTCAGTGGACCGACGGCGAATCACTGTTCATCACCTGCACAGTGTGGCGGCACGTTGCCGAGCACGTCTGCGAGTGCCTGCAGCGCGGCATGCACGTCATCGTCCACGGCCGCCTGCGCCAGCGCACCTACACCGACGGCGAAGGCATCAAGCGCACCGTGTTCGACCTCGACGCCGACGACGTCGGGCTGAGCCTGCGCCACCGCATCGCCTACACCGACAACACCCTCCCGCCCGCGCTGGCCCGACCCGCCGCACCCGCACCGCCCCCAGCAGCACCTGCCGCAGCCCCCGGCGCGCCGGGACACGAGCGGCGGTCCCGCCCACAGCGACACGGCGGCTGGGCCCGCATCCGCTGACGTCCCTGGAGATCCCCCGTGTCCAGTGGCAGCTCCCTGACCCCGATGCCGGAATTCCGGCCCGCAGTCAAGGAATCCCGACCGGTCCGCCTGGCCTTCGAAGGCCCTTCCGGGTCCGGCCGCACCCTGACCTCCCTGCTGGTCGCCGCCGAGGACGGCGAACCGATCGCGCTCATCGACACCGAACGCGGGATGGCAGCCAAGTACGCCGACCGTGTGCCCTTCCACACCCAGGAGTTCACCCGCTACGACCCCAGGTCACTGTTCGCGGCCCTCGCCCGCGCCGCCATGCGCGGCTCCCCCGTGCTGATCGTCGACACCTACAGCGCCTTCTGGAGCGGCGAGGACGGCATGCTCGACAAGGTCAACGGCGAGGCCCGGGCCGGATACGGCGGCACCAACGCCGGATGGTCGAAGTACCGGCCGGAGGACCGCGCCGTCACCGAGGCACTGGCCGCCTACCCCGGGCACGTCATCGTCACCCTCAAGGCCCGGGCCGACACCGTCATCGAAACCGACCCTCGCGGCCGCCAGTACGCCCGCCGGATCAGCGTCCGGCCCGAGCAACGAGCCGACATCGAGTACGACTTCGTCGCGGTGGGCACCCTCGGCCCGGTGGCCACTGTGTACTTCGGCAAGAGCCGTATCCCCGCACTGGCCGGAGAGGTCGTCGAACAGCCCGGCGAGGACCTCGGCCGCACCATCCTCGCCTGGGCCGACGACGGTGTCCCCAACTGGCCCCAACGGTCCTTCATCGATCGTGCCCGCGACCCGGACGCCACGGTCGACAGCCTGCGCGAGCTCTGGTCGGAGATCGTCACCGCCCGCGCGGCGGGCATGGCCGCACTCGACCTCCCCGACCAGCCCATCACGCTCGCCGAGCTCGTCACCAACCGCGGCAAGCAGCTGCGCGCCTTCGCCCCCGCACCCCAGCCGGATCCGCCGGCCCCACCCGCCTGAACGCCCCGGGAAACGACGTGAACGACACCCCCACTGCCCCACACCAGCAGACCACCATCCCCAGCAGCCTCGGCCACGACTTCGCCGACACCTGGTGCGGCACCCTCACCGCCGACATCGCCCCCCTCCTGAACTGCGAGGAAGTGAACGTACTCGCCAGCCTGCTGCGCACGCTCGGCGCCGAACAGGCCGCCGACGAATGGATCGACGCCCACTCCGTAGCCGACAACGAGCCCCACGACAGCCACTACCAGGACCCGCACGACCCTGCGGCGCTCTCGGCCGACGCATTCCGCTGGCACCCCGGCTGCGAAGAAGCCTGACGCCGTGGCTCACGAACCCCCGTCGCGATAAGCCCCTGCATCGGGTGCGGGCGACCGTTCATGTACGACCCGGAGCGCGTGGTGTCGGTCCTGATCGACGCCGAGACCGGCTGGTACCCCGAGCCCGGCCGACGGCATCACGCGGTCCGAGAACCGGCCTGCCACTTCTGTGTCAGGGCAGCGAACGTCGAGCGGCGCAAGCGAGGCCTTCCCCTGGGCTACGAGGGCGACACCTACGCCGACCTGTGAGCCGCATTGCCCGGGACGAGTGGAGCTGACCCCTCGTGCGCCGTTCCCCGCACTCCCCCGGCGCTCCGGACCTGATCGCCGCCCCACAACCAACCACCCTCACGGACCTGTTGGAGGGCATCTCATGAAAAGCCGTGCCCGCACACCGGATACCGTCTCCGCACTCGCGGACGAGCGCATTCCCTTCCCCCACACCGACCGCCCCACTCCCTGCCAGGACGACCCGGCCCTGTTCGCCTTCGAAGAGGTCGCCGACCGAACTCAGCGGACGAAAACCATCGCCAGGGCCAAGCTCGCCTGCTCCGGCTGTCCCATCGTCCAGGGCTGTCTGAAATGGGCACTGGCCAACCCGTCGCTCACCCGCACAGGTGTGTGGGCGGCAACCACCCCCGGCAAGCGCGGCGCGCTGCGCCAGGGGCTCCTGCAGCGCTTCGGCGACGACTGGGCCGGGGTCGTGGCCGCCCAGGACCGCCGACGTGAGCAGCGGCAGACGGCACGCACCGTGCCGCCCACGGTTCCGGGAGCAGATGCTCGCCCGCCTGGAACTGGAACTCATCCCCACCCGGCCGCAGCCCTACAAGCCGTGGCGTGTACCGCTCAAAGCTACGGCCGCAAGACCTTCCTGGAGCTCTTCGACCCGACGCGGCCGCGGGACCGGGCGTGCCTGGAGGCGTTCAAGCGCGAGCTCGACATGCCGTGGGCGCTATACCACGTGCGCCGCCTGTTCCTGCTGTCCGAGGACGGCAGGCGTCGCCCGGCCCTTGAGAAGCCTGCCGCCGAGGCCTATGACGTTCCTGGTGCCACGCGCCCACCTGGTTACGCTCCCATGTGTAGATGGCTCGCCCACAGTGCCGGCACCCGTGGGTAGCGCGCACGGAGGGCACGCACCATGTGGGTAACAGCCTCGGCGGGGTCCGGCGAGGGCTGCTCGCCGAGCCGTCGGTAGAAGTCTGTGGCCGCCTCGACGGCCACGTCGTCGCTGATCGGCCACAGGGTGCTGATCACGTTTCGGAAGCCGGCCAGTTGGAAGGCACCGGCGAGGTGCAGTGCCTCGTCCGGCAGGTTGACCATTCCCTGGGCAGTGCTGCATGCCGACAGGTAGGCCATCCCGGACCCACGTGTGCGTAGCCGCGAGATCTCTCGGGCGGGCAGCAACCCGTCGTGCAGCAGGAGGGCGTTGCGCGACGCGTCCAGAGGATCAGCGCTCGCATGGCAGGCGAAGTGGGCCACTCGGACTCCCATGGCGAGCCACCGCATCACCTCGGCACGCGTGGCAGCCGCCCCGTGCACGATCAGGGCGTCGGACATCTCTCCCACGGCCTGGGCCTCCTGTAAGGCCCACGCGAGCGGTTTGGCTCCGGGCGCGTCCGGGACCGCCACGGCGAGCGAGGGGCCTCGGGGTGTTTGTTGGCTGCGCGCCTGTTCCAGGGCACGCAGCGTCGGTGTATAGGAGCATACGGCCAGGTCTGGCAGGAATCCTGCCCCGTCGCGGTCGGCCGCGGCATGCAGGGGTAGGAAGGACAGCAGGCCGGTCGGACACCACCACAGCCGAGGTGGTGCCCCGCCGGCCGGCGTCGTGAAGTCCAGGGCATGCAGCACCGGTCGGGCCACCGCGCGCCACAGCCAGTGCAGAACATCGCGGAGGTCGTCGCCGGCCGACGCCTGCTCCACGGCGTCCACCGAGGCCATCCCCGTGTGGAGCGCCGAGCGCAGGGCCAGGAACTGCTCAGTGACATGCTCCTGGGACACGTCGGGGAGCGGCACCGCGGTGACCCCTGAGGTGGTGACGACGAGGGCGTCGGAGCGGTAGCGGCTGACGTTGAGGATGATCACGGGACTGTCGCCTGCGGCGCGCCGCAGCCGGTCCGCGGCCGGGGCCCGGAAGAAGTCGCCGTATCCAGGAAGGTGCCGGATCTCGGCAAGGATCTGATGGAAGGCGCTGTCGGTCTCGTGACGGAGGTCGGGCCGCTCGGCCGTCGAGGCGCGCACGTACGGATCCCACGCGGTGTCCCGCCGGTGGAGGATGGCGATGAACCGGCGTGCTATATCCGGGTGTTCGGCTTCGAGACGCCCTTGCTCGTCGCTCATGGCGCGGCTCTCCATGGCCCGGGACAACAGAATGCCGCGGCCTTGCTCGAGGAGTTCCAGGGCGGTGTCCGGGCGGTCGGCCGCGACGGCGCAGGCGGCCGCGTCGGCGACCAGACCGGCTTGGTCAATCAACTGGCGCTGCTGGTCCCGGTGATGGCCTCGGCCCGACACGGACTCCGGCAGGAGCTGCACGGCCTTCCGGAACGCCACGAGTGCGGTGTGATAGTCGCCGTCGTCGGCGGCGAGCCGGCCCCAGCGGTCGGCCGCGCCCATGCGGTCCGAAGGAGTGGCGTCCTGGACGTCGGCCGCCGTGGCCAGCGCGGCGCAGGCGTCGGTCAGGTCGGCACGGTCGCGGCTTTGCTCGTACCGGCGTTTCAGGGCGATGCCCAGAATGGTCCAGCGACGGGCGAAGGAGTGGTGGGCGCGTGCAGTCGACTCGACGGCCTGCCGGGCGATGCAGACCGCCCGGTCGACGTCGCCGATGCCGTCCTCGCGACCTTTGAGGAGCAGTTCGGCCAGGCCGGCCAGATGGTCGGCGCGCTGAGCCCTGTGCGTGCCGGAGCGCTCGACGAGGTCCTCGACGAGGGCGATGGCCTCGCGCAGTGCGGCATGGCCGGTGTCCGGGGTACTGAGGTTTCTGAGGGACACCGCCAGGCTGTTCCGGGCGGTGGCGCCGACGGCGGTGTCCGGATCAGTGCGTTCGGTGATAGTGCGCTCCGCTGCCACGGCCTCTTCAAGGTGGGCGCGGTCTTTGGTGACGCTCCACAGACGATCGAGACAGTGCGCCCGCTGGCCGAAGAACACAGGGTCGAGATAGCCGTCGGTGGCCTGTATCGCACGCTGGATCCGGTCGGCCTCGTACAGCGAGTCGGAGTCCCCGGTGAGGTCGAATCGCGTGACCAGGCAGGCGGCCAGGTTGTCCTCCGCGGCATCCCGCTCCCTGTCGCCGGGCAGACAGCACGCCTCGCGGCCGACGCGGATCATCAGGTCGATCGTCTCGAGGCCCGCCGAAAAGTGCTCCTGCACCCTTGCGAGGGCAACCAACAAGGCCGACAGATGGTGCCGCCGTTTCGTGCCATCGTCCGCGCACTGGTCCGCGGCACGCTGCAGGAGGGCGACGGCAGCATCGAGGTCGGCACGATTCTTCGCCGCTGCCGCTTCAAACCGTGCCAAGTGGGCGAGGCCCAGATCCCCGGTGAGCAAGGCGCTGGGCCGAGGCGAGTTTTCGACAGCATTGCGCAACACTTCGACTCGCCAGTCGTGTTCGGCCGGGCGGCCCCCCCATACCTCCTTGCGGCGCCGCACCCCCATCGGACTCACCTGGGTCGCCCGTCGCGAAGCGTCGGCAGGACCGTTGAAGGCCGGAGCCGTCACCGGTGGCGCCTTCTCGTTCCGCAGTGCGGCGCGGAAGAGATGGAGGCTCTCCCACCGCCACGCGTCCCCGGTGAGCGGAAGCTCTGCCAGAAGGGTCTCGGCGTGCCGCAGCAACTCCTGCTTCTCCTGCGCCCCGAGTGAACCGGATGCCACTGCGGCAAGATGCAGCACCAACGTGGCATGGAGATGGCCTGGCGGGGCGACGGACGGCAGCGCCACGAGCATCTGGTGATACAAGGCGCTGCTCTCTGGATAGCGTTCACCGGACGTCTCCTGCCACATCTGGAGAGCGATCCCGAGCCCCAACAGATGGGTACCCAGCTTGAGTTCCTGCGTCGTCGCATGGTCCAGCGCGACACGGAAGGCGGTGATGGCGCGACGCAGTACCGGCTGGAGCGGCGCCGTCGAGTCGCTGTTGCGGGCACGCTCCAGCAGGAGATGGCCGAGCTCGTTGTGTCCACTCGCGTACTGCTGCGACTCCGACCCTTGTCGGACAAGAGCGAGCCGTCTGCCCAGCGCACCGCCCTCGTTGATCAGCGGGTTGTCCGAGCGGAGTCCGCTGTCGACCAACCCATCGGTCATGCGGCTAATGAAGGACAGCTCCCTTCCTACCATCTGGTCGACGATGGGGTCGGCCCCGGGCGGCAGGAGCCCTTGTGAGCGGCCGACTTCGGTGTTGAGGCTGAGAAGCGCGAAACAGACCAGGGCGATGCGCACCTCGTCCTCACGCGCGGGCTCTTCGACCAGGGCCCTGCGATGCCAGCAGAACCAGCCGACGAGGCGCGCCTCGTCGCCGCCGACGGCGACCTCTGCGAAGTCGTCGCCCCCCGGCTGCTCCTCGATGACCGTTGCCAGCACATCGGCGGCGTCCCACACGGCCTCAGGAGCCAGAAGCAGGTCCGCGTCAACGGTTCCTGATCCGTCGCCCTCGCCGAAGCCGAACAGCCGACGCCGCAGCCGCAGGTAGGCAAGTCCGCTCCGGCTGCTCGCCTGCTCGGATTCCTGCACGCCATGCCCGCTCATCGCGAGGCGCAAGCACAGGATTCCTGCCTCCAGGGCCAGGAGGTCGTCCGAGCGACGCGCCCGGGACACGCAGGCATCCATGTTGCGGTCGACGAACGACCGCGCCTCCTCCGCACTCTGCGTTTCGTCGAACGGAACGGGCAGCGGGCCTGATCGGCGATCGCCGATGGTGAGGTAGAGCGAGAAGCAGACAGCGGCGAGCACCGTCTCGTTAAGCCCTTCATCACCGGTGAGAAATATCCCCCGGTGCCAACAGAACCAGCCGACAACGCGCAGCTCCTCGGCGCCCAGACTAAATTCGGCGATTCCCCCGCTGTCGGCCCGCTCCTTGATGCTCTGTGAGAGAACCTCCGCCGCTTCCCGCACCGCTTCACGTGACAGCACCTCCTGAGCGGCGGAACGCCCCGGTTCAAACGACTCCACCCTGTTCCTCAACCGCTCCAATGCCGAACGCGCCACGTCAGGCATCCTTCCTCGTACGGGCTGTTATGCGGGCACCCACCGTGGAATCGAGCGGCTGTTGCCCGTCCGCCACGACCAGCCGCGCTGCCAGGTCGCCACCATGAACGTCAACCACGGACTCGATGAGCTCGGAGAAGGCCGCCGCCGTCTGTCGGCCACGGCGCCAGGCCAGCACGATCAGCGTCGGCGCGATCACGGCCGCGGGCCACCACCAGAAGCCCAACAGCAGGTAGAGCACGCCCCACCCGGCCAGTCCACCGGCTGCGTCAAACGCAGCCCGAGCTGTCGCGCACTCCGCGCGGGTCTCATCGGGCAGCACGAGCCACAGGCGGGTCCAGCCGAAGGAGAGATCGACGCGGTACTCGGCCCAGACCCGCGCCTCGACTCCGGCGAAGCGGTCGCCGATCCAGGTCGGGCGGCGGGGGCGGGCCAACGCGATCCGGTTACGCTCCGCGGCCAGTTCACCAAGGGTGCGCCTCCCCTGGTCATCTGGGCTGTGCGTACCAGCGTCAAGGGCCAACAGCTGTGTGGCGTAACCCTGTTGAAGGGTGTCCCATCGGGTGCGGCGCCGCTGCACCAGCCAGCTGTCCGCGCCCCCCGTTATGTTTTCCGCGGTCCTGCAAGAGGGCCGCTGGCCTCCGGGCCCGGCATGACTGTTGCCCCCTGTCGAACGGATGACCTGGGGGGTGGTGTCACCGGGCCCGAGAGGCGCCGTTGGAGACGCTGATGAGAGGTCCGACTACCGCCTGGCCCGGCGCAATGCCCGGCCGCTTGCGGGCGGCAGGTCTGCATAACGTGGATGCGCGCATACGACGCCAACGCCCTGGCCAGCACCGCACGAACTCCGTTCGGGAGGATGGATTGGACGACATCGACGACGTGGGCGTCTTCCTCGGCCTGGACGTCGGCAAGAGCGCCCATCACGGGCACGGCCTCACCCCGGCCGGCAAGAAGGTCTTCGACAAGCAGCTGCCCAACAGCGAGCCGAAGCTGCGGGCCGTCTTCGACAAGCTGGCCGCGAAGTTCGGCACCGTGCTGGTGATCGTGGACCAGCCCGCCTCCATCGGAGCCCTCCCCCTGACCGTCGCCCGGGACGCCGGCTGCAAGGTCGCCTACCTGCCCGGCTTGTCCATGCGGCGAATCGCCGACCTCTACCCGGGCGAGGCGAAGACCGACGCGAAGGACGCGGCCGTGATCGCGGATGCCGCACGGACGATGCCGCACACCCTGCGCTCGCTGGAACTGACCGACGAGATCACCGCCGAGCTGACCGTGCTGGTGGGCTTCGACCAGGACCTGGCGGCCGAGGCGACCCGCACCTCCAACCGGATACGCGGCCTGCTCACCCAGTTCCACCCCAGCCTGGAGCGTGTCCTTGGCCCCCGCCTGGACCACCCCGCGGTGACCTGGCTGCTGGAACGCTACGGCTCCCCGGCCAGCTTGCGAAAGGCCGGACGTCGCAGGCTGGTTGAGGTGATCCGGCCCAAGGCTCCGCGCATGGCCCAGCGGCTGATCGACGAGGTCTTCGACGCCCTCGACGAGCAGACCGTCGTGGTCCCGGGCACCGGCACCCTCGACATCGTGATCCCGTCCCTGGCCCGCTCGCTCACGGCCGTCCACGAACAGCGACGAGCCCTGGAAACGCAGATCGGACAGCTGCTGGAGGCCCACCCTCTTTCCAAGGTCCTGACGTCGCTGCCCGGCGTCGGCGTCAGGACCGCCGCCGCTTTGCTGGTCACCGTCGGCGACGGCACCAGCTTCCCCACCGCCGCCCACCTGGCCTCCTACGCCGGCCTGGCCCCGACGACCAAGTCGTCGGGGACCTCGATCCACGGCGAGCACGCGCCCAGAGGCGGCAACCGGCAGCTCAAGCGGGCGATGTTCCTGTCCGCATTCGCTGCACTGCACGATCCTGCCTCCCGCAGCTACTACGACCGATGCCGGGCCCGCGGAAAGACCCACACCCAGGCACTTCTCCGCCTGGCCCGTCAGCGGATCAACGTGCTGTTCGCAATGCTCCGCGACGGCGCCTTCTACGAACCCCGAGCCCCACGCCTCGCTTGACGAAAGACATAGAGGCACCCCCCCCCAACCGCCCAGCCACAGCCATTGCACCGCCGCGCCGAGCGAGCGGGCCGCGTAGACCGCCACAGCCGAGGTCGCGACCACTCCGGCGAGCAGCAGGACTGTGCCGGCGGAACCCGACTTCTGCGCGGACTGCCCCAGGCTGTCCAGGCTCGCCCTGACGCGCGCGCCGTCCAGTGCGTGCCGGTGCCCTGCCGCATGCCCGATCACCAGTGCCGCTGTGTATAGCAGGCCCGGCAGGACCAGCATCGTCAGCCATGTGTCGGCGAACCTCTTCGCCAGCGTGGACAGCACAGCGTCCACGGACTACACCGGCCGGGGTTCGAGTGGGCCCCGCTCCCCGAGGGAGCACACCGGTACGGGATCGCCGGGAGCCCGCACCTCGCGCCGCGCGCAACTGCCCCCGGGGCAAGCGTAGATACGGCCCGCATGTGCATGTCCCGCCGCTCCGGACACCGGGATGGGCACCACCCGGGAGGCCACCACGCGGGCGTCGACGCCGAGCCTGCGTGCGAGTGCGGTCAGCCGGTCCCGTACCGCCGCGTCGAACGCGGAGCCGGCGATGGCTTCGAGTTCCGCGACGGTGTCCGGCCCGTCGCGCAGAGCCAGTTCACGCAGTGAGAGGTAACGCCGACAAAGCCAGGCACGGTATACGAGCTCTTCCTCCCCCATGCCGTCATAGATTACCCGGACACCTTCCATGCATCACTCGAACCACCTTTTCCCAGGAACAGTGGGGATGCCTGAGCCGGGTTGACCGCTTGCCGTCGGCAACGCGAGTGGGAACGCCACCCCGCTTCCGGGGCCCGGCCGTCGCGGTGAGCACTAAACGCGATCTCCAGTCCGCCGAGGGGTGGTGCTGTACGGCGCGCGAGTGGGCTGGTCCGTCCGGGAGAACCGCATCGGCTCCTGCGCCGGCTGCAGGTGACATCCCGGCCCTGCGGATCGCCGATGGGGCCGGGGCCACCGAAGGGCCGCCCGCCCGCACGAGCCAAGGCAGAACACCTGCCGGTCAACGGATCGCCCCACTGGCCGTGGCCGCCACGACCTGGGCACTCGACTCCCAGCGGTGCGCAGAAGCGGCCCTACACCGAGTCGCTCGTGTGCTCGCGGTTCGTCCTGCTCGATGAGTGCCCCGGAAACTCCGAGTCGTGGTTCCTAGCTCGTCTGCTCGCCAGGGGTGTACGCGGGGTCGTCTCCTTCGCGGACCCTGTCCGCGCCGGACAGCCGCCGGAAGTCTGGTCATGCCCGGCCACGTCGGCACCGTCTACGCGGCCACGAACGCGGTCTTCGCCGGCCGCTACGTGTTCCGGCTCGGCAGAAGCCGGCGCGAGCGAGAGCAGATCAAGCTCGGCCTTCCTGCTCGAAGGCCGTATCCCAAACGTCCCGACACCGAACCGACGGCGACCTGAGGGTCGCACCGCCCCTACTCGAGGGGACCCTGCCCGTCGGCAGGGCCCCAGGCTCACCGACCTGCACTACTTGCCCCCCGAGGAGACGTGTTGGCTCGTTCTACCGCACCACCCGTCCAGTTCACCTCTCCTGACCTCGTACGATCAGCTCGGATCGCAGGTGTCCGGCGGGGCGGGCAGCACCCACACCCGTGTTCCACGCTCCCAGAGAGAGAAGATCTCGGATCCACCGCTTGCCAACTACAGCAATCTGTATCTAGTATCGAAATATCGGCGCCGGTGCAGTGCGCATCGGCCCACCGAGATCGCACCCGAAAGGAGGTCACCATCATGCAGGCCGACAGCACCCGCCAGATACATACACCCACCGCTGCCGGCGCCGGCGACCTCCCCGCCCTCCGCGCATCCAGCTCGCGCGGCCCTTCGTCCCTCACCACGCCTTCCTGGAGGAAGACGATGACCGGCACCGACGAGAACGAACTCCTGGACTCCAAGCAGATCCACGACGAGTTCGGCCTCAGCCCCTCGCGCCTGAGCGAGCTGTACCGGGACCGCACCACCACCGGATGCCCGGAGCCGGACGCGATCGAGGGCCGGCGCCGCCGGTGGAAGCGCGGCACCATCGGCCCCTTCCTGACGGCCTACCGCGCCGCAAAGGCGTCACAGTCCGCCGTCCGCCACAGCCTGCTCACCGGCCCCCGTGACCGGTTGATGTCGACGTCAGAGGTGGCCAAGGTGCTCGGCCACAAGCGGACCGTGACCCTGCTCGGCTGGCTGCAGGACCGACCCGGGTATTTCCCCGAGCCCGACGTCGCGGAGACCACCGACGGCGGCCGTCTTCGCCGCTCCTGGTACCTGGGCACCGTCGCCGACTGGATCGAACAGCGCCCCGGTCCGGGCAACACCCAGAGCAAGACCCGCACGCAGACGGCCGCTCCGACCGAGGACGGAGACCCGGAAGAGTTGCTCGACACCAAGCAGGCCGCGCCGATGCTCGGCTACAGCAGCCACTTGGAGCTCAACCGGGCCATCGCCCGCGGCGTCCTGCCCGAACTCGCCAGGCCGGACGAGGTCCTCCGCAGCGACAGGGGTTTGACCAGCAACCGCTACAAGCGCCGGCGGGTCGTCGCTCTCTCACGTGCTCGCCAGCAGATCCCCAGCAGTTCCGAGCTCGCCGAGCGCCGCATGGAGGCCGCCATGCATGCCCTGCGCGCGGCCGTCGACCCCGGCGCGGTCAGCGTCGAGGCTCTGGCCGAGTCCCATCCCGGCCACGGCAGCACCATCGCGTGGAAGAAGACGATCGATGAGGCCCGCCGCACCATGCAGGCGGACTGACACAAGAGCGCAGGTGGCGCCAGTCGGCCGCTATCCTGACGGTGTACGGCACCCGGCTGTGGGTTTCCTTCGTGTGACCCCGGCGGGCCGGGTGTGTCGGCCGATGGCCGGGGGAGGCTGTCAACCTCCCACCGGGATCCTCGGGTCCCGGGCCGGCCATCGCTCTCTTCGGCCGTCAGCCCTTGCCCGGCAGCTTCGTGGCGGGCGCCGTCGACCCATCACCCGGGCCGCAGCCCGACAGCTTCCCTCCGCGCCGTGATGCCGCCACCGGCCTCACCGCTTGCAGTCGACCGTCACTGCAGAAGGTCAGTTCCCTCTTCACCTTCCAGAGGAGACCGACGGTGCCGGCGAACTCGTGCATGAGGACGGTCATTACGTCGCCAGTTCCGAGGTAGAAGCGTCCCCTCACAGCAGCGTCCGGGCCGTGGTCGGGCCGATCACAGGACGAGCACGGCCTTTGTGTCCCCATCGTGACTGTGGTTGGTCGTCGTGGTCGGTGGTCTGGTCGGGGGCGGCGGGTTTCCTCAAGGTCATCAAACAGCCCGATCTGACCGGGGAGTTGGACCATGTCTCCCGCCAAGAAGGGACGCCAGTGTGACCGCTGACGAGACCGCTGCGTCGTACATTCCCGGGCCCGCCGAGCCGCTGCCCCATCAGCTTCTGTCCGCGCTCGCCCAGCACCGGATGGCCACCACCAGCCAACTTCACGATCTGCTTCGGCCGAACGTCGCACGCCAGACCGTCTCGACCCCATTGAACAAGCTGCGGCAGCAGGGTCTCGTCGACTACACGGTGCTGCCCCAGTCCAACCGCACCCGCGCCTGGTACCTCACGGGCGAAGGCGCTCGCGTGACGCGGGACTTCCCAGCGCTGCGGAGCCGGCCTCCATATCCGATCACCTCCGCAACGGCCGCCTCGCTCAGGACGGCGCACACGCTGACCGTCGTACGAACCCACCTGGCGTTTGCGGCAGACGCCCGCCGCCTCGGACACGAGCACGGCCCGTGGGACTGGACTCCTGAGGTGGCCCACCCCATCGGTGACGGCGAGCGGCTCGTTGCCGACGCAGTCATGCACTACAGCAGCATCGACGGCGAACAGCGTCGGAGCCTGCGCGCTTTCGTGGAGGTCGACCGCACCACGATGAGCAGCGAGCGCCTGGCCGTGAAGCTGATCGAGTACTCGAGATGCTTCCACTACGAAGCCCAGCCCGTCGGTCGCCGCAGGCCCGTATCGACCGGCCCGGCGTGGCTGCGCTGGTACCCGCTTTTCCCGCGCGTGCTCTTTGTCCTCACCGGCGCCTCTCCAGCCCGGCTGCGTAACCGAATCAGCGATCTGCAGGCCATGGTTGCGCAGCACCCGCTTGTGGCAGCACTCGCCCGCGAGGTTCCGCTCGGAGCTACCGCGCTGGAAGACATCGAGGAGAAGGGGGCCAGTGGGCCGGTGTGGGTACCTCTGGCTGGGGGTGAACCTCGCCCTTGGACCTCCTTGTGATGACTCCGCCCACGCCTTGATCGTCCGTCGGCTTCATTCATCTCGCTGAGCTTGACGCCTGCCCGCCGCGACCGTGCGCCGGGCAGAAGTGGCTGCCGTCCTGCACGGACCCGGGTGCGCTCAGCGCGGTAGACGGCGGGCTCGGCGCCAGGCGCTTCGCCAATGGCGCCAGAGGTCCGCGCCGTTGACACCGATGGCCAGCGCCACGACGGCGATCGAGCCCAGCCCGAAGACCCAGGAGAGGGAGAACCCGGCGAGGATCGCCATCCCCGCAAAGCTCACCCCGCTGTACAGGGCGACCAACCGCTCGGCCAGTTCTCTGTACCGGCTGTGCCCCTCGATCAGCAGCTCGCTCCCGAAGTTCAGTACGAACCAGCCGCCGATCAGGATCAGTGTGAGATAGATGAGTGTTCACCACGGCCATGGTTCGTACAGTTCTTCCCACCGATGGTGCTCGCTCTCCTGCCAAGCCCACACCTCGCCCTGCAAGTCGGCGACGACCACTGTCGAGCTGTCCCGCTCGCTCCAGTGCGGCGAGATCTCGAACGCCGGCCTAGAGGCGCCGTCGAGATACACGTCCAGCATGTCCCCGCCGAACGTCTGCTTCAGCCTGACTGTTTTGGTGATGGCGGCGGTTCGCACCGGCAGGCACTGCTCGACACCACGCTCGGCGATACACGCCGACGCGACCCGTTGCTGGTGCTCGCGGTGGTACGCCGGCCCGATGCGCCAGGCGCCCAGACCCACGAGAACCAACCCGAACACGATGTTGGCGACACACCATGAACTGCCGTATCGCCAGCGCATTCCGCAAGTAGAACAGCGAAAGGCGGGCCCGTACAGGTGGCACCGGATCCGCTGTTCTCGTACTCCAGCTGGCCCAGTGAGTTGAAGGGGTTGCCGGAGGGCTCGCGGCCCACTTACTCCCACAGTTCGTCGCCCTCGCGGGCCAGGTCGAGGGCGAGGGTGAAGACCTTGGTGAGGGACTGCGTGGAGAACGGCTCGCGCCAGTCCCCCACGCCATGCACCGTGCCGTCCAGTTCCGCGACGGCCATGCCGAAGCGGCGCGGGTCACAGGCCTCGAGTGCCGGGATGTAGTCGGTGGATCGGCCGTGCCCCAGAGCGCCAGCGATATCTGACCGACCGCGGCAAGCGCGGTTCGAAGATCCATCGGTCATGTTCCGCGTCGCAGCAGGGCGATGACCCGACTCAGCCATCCCCTGCGCGGCTTGTTGTCCCTCTCGATCAAGAACCGCGCTGTCGGGAGCGGGGCACGTGTGGGCTGACCTACCTGGTGGCGGCGCCAGTAACCAGCCACCCGCCGCTCCAGATCGCCCAGGTCCACGCTGCCGGTCCTGGCCAGAACGACCGATCCCTCCGGCCCTTCGGGGGCAGTCAGCGCCAACACGCCACCGTCCGGTGAGTACGCCGCTGTGTACTCACCCTCATCGACGTCCATCGCCTCAATCCAGTTCGTAGCGTGGACGAAGGATTCGAAGACAAGCAGGTCCTCGCCACGATCGAAGATGAGCACGATGTCGGGAGGAGGTTCCATACGGACCACGGTGACAGACCCGTTCGTCATGCGACCACCAAAATAGACGGTGCCTAATCCTCCAAAGGCTGCGGAGCGAGCTCACGTCTCGTGTGGGCGCTTCGCAGTGCGTTCGCGGTCGTCGCCGCAGGGGACGGTGGTCTCATACGTTTTGGAAGGGCGGGCGTAGCAGGCCATCGCCCGGCCAGAGATCCTGTTCGGCTACAAGGCACGTCAGGAACGCGTCGATCTCGGCCAAAACCGCCGCACGCTCCGTGGGCCCGTATGTGATGACTTCGTCGGCTCCGGCGTCGAAGGCGCGCACATGACTCTGCGGGCCGACGGTGATGAGGGCGCGGGCGATGGCAGGGAGGCCCAGGCTGAGGGCATCGCACTCCCCTGCAAGGACGAGCTGCACAAGGTCAGTGATGACTTTCTCCCAGTCGCCGACCGCCGGCCAGTCGGCGCCGCCGCCCAGTTCGTAGGTGAGGGTGGACAGCGGGACGATCTCGCCCGGCTGGCGCTGCTGAGTGAGGCGGTGGTGGATCCGGGCGCCGTCGGGCTGTTGCACCCGGGGGTGGAGCAGGGTGTCGGCAGCGACCAGCGTGGTGTTGATCTCCTGGGTGCCGTCGCCCGGGTAGTAGGGCTCGTGCGCGAAGAGCAGATAGACGTCCGCGGTGCGGGCTGCGTCGCCGGGCTGGGTCTGCGTCATGGGCGGGTATCCCTTCAGCGGTGAAATGTCGTTGGTGGGCGAAGATGTTGGCCGCAGCGCTGGTTCGAAGCCGGGCGGAAGCGGGCCCAGGGAGCTTTCGGCACGGCGGGGCTGGCTGGCCTCGTCGGCGCTCGGCGCGGCGCGGGGGCGCTCGAGTATCTGGGCGACCTGGTCGGCGAGTTGGGCCATCAGCCGCTCCCGGTGCGCGAGGCGCGTCGAGGCCGTGTGAGTGTCCTGGTTCTGGAGCAGGTCAGCAGCCCCCCACAGCAGGTTGTGGCCGATCTCAACCGACCGGCGCAGTTCGTAGCGATCGCTGTCGGCGACGGCCTGGACGATGTAGGTGTGCAGAGCGGCGAGGCGCTGCAGGTACTGGCAGGCGGCGTGGTCTTCGACGCTGCGGACGTGTGCGCGGGCCCGTTCGTCGAGCCGGTCGGGCAGGTGCTCGGTGAGCAGCGGGGCAAGCAGCATCGCCGGCAGCACGAGGTCGGCCGGGATGCCGCTCCTGAGGGCGAACAGGGCGGCGAAGAAGCTGACGGCCCCCATGGCGGCGGCGGAGAACCGCAGGGAGGCGGGGCTCGTGGCGGTCAGAGCGATGCGGTGGGCGGGGCGCCGGGTCAGCCAGCGCACGGCCAGCCGCTGGGGAAGCGTCGCGCCCGGGGTGAAGACACCGATCTGCGAGGGGACTTTGGGCACGGTGGCGTCGCTGGGAACGCTCCAGCCCAGCCAGCCCCATCCCGTGCGCTCGTACACGAGCGCCGGTTCGCATGTGCCGGTGCATACCGTCTCGCGGCAGACATGGCCGGAGCGCAGGACGCGGGAGCGTCCTTCGTCCCATCGCTGCGGGTCGCGGGCGAAGGGGCGCAGCGGCTGCTGGGGTCCCGTCCCGAGTGAGTGAAGAGTGTCTGTCATGAGGTGCTCGCTTTCAGATGAACGTCGGTCGCAGTCAGAGCAGAGGCGCACGTGGCGCATCGGCCATCGCCGTCGGGGTGAGCGCGACGGGGAGTCGGCCCAGGGCAGGTGCGGCACAGGGGCCAGTCGAGGCAGGCCGGGCAGAGGTCTTCACCGGGTGCGGTGCCGGGTCGGCCGCAGCCGGCGCATTCGACGAGGGCCCGGTAAGTGAGCGCCTGGCCGACCGTGCGCTCGGCGGACGGTGTGGAGAGCTGCGCTGTCCACGAGGCCTCGACCGGGTCGACGTCGTCGAAGCGGGCAGCGGGAGGCGGGTAGAGCTGAGCGGAGCGCAGTCGGGCCGCGACGATCGCGCCGACCGAGGTGCGGATCTGGCTCGGCAGCGGGCGGCTGGTGATGATGTGGCGCAGTTGCTCCACGCTCCAGCCGGCGTCGAGCATCGCGGCCACGACGCGGCCCTGGTCGTGCAGGGCCTTCTCCTGCAGCAGCAGTTCGGGGTGGGCCGACCCGATCGACAGCAGCAGCCAGGTACCCGGATCCAAATCCTGCGGCGCCGGCGTGACCGTCCGCTGCGCAGGCACGGCCGTGCGGCCGCTCGTGCGCTTGCCAGCGGCGCACGGAGGGAGGGAACTGGTCTTCTGCTTGTTGGTCTTCTTACTGATGGTGTTCTTTGTTCGGCGGTCAGCCAACGTAGGGCTATCCAGTCCTGGGTTTCCCGACTCTGGCCCGGACCTGGTGTTTTGCAGGGCAGGCAGGTCAGTGATGACATACGTGGCCGAGCCGAGGGTGCCATCGGAATTACGGTCGCGCTCGCGCTGCAGGAAGCCGTAGCGCTCAAGCTCCTGCAATCCGGTCGTCACCGCGTCCACGCCCTCGCGACCCCGCCGGACCAGGTCCGCGACCGTCATGTACCAGCCCTCGCGATGCGTGCTGATCAGTCCGAACAGCCCCTTCGCCTTGAAGGACATGCGGCCGTCGCGGAACAAGGCGTTGGCGACCTGCGTGAACTGGTCCCCAGCCATCACGCCGCGGCGGATGCCCATGCCATAGGCGCCCCCGCCGTCCACCAGTGCAGACGGCGCGTGGAGCGCTGCGGCGCTGTCCGCCATGAGGGCGTCAACGAAGGCGGGTTGGTCCGTGATGGAGTAGACGATCTCGCCGAGGGTGCCGCTCGGACGGCGCAGGCGTTCGCGGATCAGATAGCCGTGGGTCTCCAGTTCCTTCAGCCCGGAGCGCACCGCGTCCCGTCCGTCGGGGCCGGAGCGGACGAGGGCGGCGACGGTCACCTGCCAGCCGTCCTGGTGGGTGCTGATGTAACCGAAAATCCCTTTCGCCTTGAAGGTGACCCGGCTATCGCGGAACAACCCGTTGGCGATCTGCGTGAACTGGTCACCGGCCATCGAGCCGCGACGGATCCGTCCTCCGGTCATCGCACGTCCGCAAGTGCGCGGTAGCCGGGGCATCCCACACCGCCCGGCTGAGCGAGACAGCCAGAGCCGGCGGTTACGGGGACGTGCGTGAAAGTCATACAGGCAGCCCACCCGGTGAGGCCGACCACGGCGGCGGCCACAACCCCCGACCATCGATCACGATCCGGCAACATGCGCGCTCGGCTGCCATGGTCGGGCGCATGGTCGGGCTGGCCATGGGCTCTGGCACGACCAACGCGCACAGCGCAGCGCGTTCAGATTTTCGTCTGGTTGGCGAGCAGGGTGGCCTTCATGCTGCTTTCGAGCTTGGCGCGGCACTCGCTGTGGCGATGAAGTCGCACGTGGCGACGTGAACCCCCGCGACTTTCATCGCCCGGTCAAGGGCTCCAGCGTGAGGGGGCTTTTCTATTTCGCGCCGGACGAACCGACCACTGGAAGAGCATCGCAGTTCCTCAATCCATCTGTCCGTTCCGTCACGTCAGTGTCGGCTCCTCTACGTCGACCCCCTTTGCTGCTCCGATCGGGCGGTGCTGGGTCGCCGCCTGCGTCAGCTTCTCCGGTCATCGGTGACGGAGTCCTTAAGATCCCCGCTGACCGCATCGGTGGACACGGAGAAAATGCATGAGGCGCTGCCTCGGATGGATCGCGCGCATGGCCGTATGCACGGCCTGCCTCAGCATGATCGCCGCTTGTGGGTCGGAAAAGGGCCCCGCCAAGGACGGATCCTCCCCAACGCCGTCGTGCACGTCGCCGTTGTCCTCAGCGCTGTCGTCCCCAACGCCCTCATGCCCGACGCCGTCGTCACCCATGGCGTCGTCCTCCGCCGCGTCGTCACTGTCACCGACCGGGACGCAGTCCAAGGGCTCCCCCAGCCATGGTGGCGAGCCAGTCCCTCCGCCCCCGCCCGTCCCGACGAACACCGGACCGTCGACGAGGGACGGCAACGGCATTACGCCAACGGCTACTCCCCCATGCCCCGGCGATCCCACTTGCCCATCGGCTCCCGAGAACGGTGTGTCTCCAGAAAATCCGGCACCGGACGGTACATGAGGCAACCGCGGCCCAGCCTCGAACAGAAGGACCGACGAGCGGACTCCGCAAGCCAGGTGTCCCGGACCAAGGTCGTCAAGGTCGTGATCGCTCAGGCGTCGTTCATCGCTGCATTGATGTTTTACCTGGGTGTGATCTACACGAGTGCGTATTACGGCCACTTCCACCTCTCTCCATTTCTTCTCGGCTTCAGCTTTGCTGAGTTCGTCCTGCAGAGCCTGAATCTGCTCACGTTCCCCGTTCTGGTGGGTGCCGTTGTCTTGCTCATCGCCGTCGCCCTTAGCGGACCCCGGTCGCGTCAGGCTCTGCCCGGCGCGCTGGTGCGGGGCGTGTCGCTGAGCACATCGGCGCTGGGCCGCCAGCACCTGCTCGTCGTGGCGGCAGGCACGGTCCTGCTCATCCTGTGGTGGCAATGGCAACTGCTCCTGCCGTACCGCTGGGCTGGCCCCCTTCTCATCGCCTTTGGTCTGCTGCTCGGTGTGGCGTCGGGCGACGGCGCGGACCGCCCAAGTGGCCTGCGGGACACAGCTGTACCGATCTTCGCTGCCGGGGTGTTCCTGTTCTGGACCGTCACCCTGCTCGCCGGTCAGCTCGGCGAGCAACACGCCGAGCACGACGGCCGGAACGTGGTCCAGCGCACCGGCCTGGTGGTCTTCAGTGCCGAGCGGCTCGGCCTCAGCTCCCGATCAACAGATCTCCACTTCAAGGACCTCGGTGCCGCCGTGCACCTTCGCTACCGCTACACGGGCCTGCGGCTCATCGCGGCGCGCGACGGACGCTATTACGCCGTGCCCATCGGTTGGCGGGCGCGGACCGACCCCGTCTACATCCTCCGGGAAAGCGACGACGTGCGCCTCGAACTGACGCCCGGCGTCCAGTAGCCACCGTCCACCGGTCCGCACTGCACGTCGCAGGCCTGCTCATCTGGTCTGCTTCGGTGATCGTAAAGAATCGCCCTAGCACAGAGGTCGACCCGGCTGCGATCGGCGGAGCATTCTCTGGACCGCTCCGGGTGGGCGGCTGCCACGAGCCGCGACGCCCTCCTCGGAGATCCGGCACGGAGTGAAGCGGGCCCGCCCCCGGAGTCCAGGAACGGCCCGACTGTGCCCGGCGGCAACGACGGTCGGATCCGGCTGCGCAATCGGTGCGCACCGCCGGCACTGCAGCCGCACACGGGCGTTTGCGCACCGGGCGCAGGTCGTGCGCAATCGACATGCGCGTGTGGATGCGCAGTCCCACCCCGGGGTCTCCCGGAGGCGGCTGCGCAACCGCCTGCCGCTGCGCAACTGCCGGCCGCTGCGCAGTCTCCCGTGTGGGCGACCGCTGACTGCTCATGAGCAGGCTCCACAACGCACGCTGCGCAGCATCGCGAGCCGCCCCGATCAAAGGTCTGCTCCGGCGTATCGGAGCGGAACTCCGCGTGGGTGCGAAATGTCGTGGTCGGGTCTGTGGTCGGGGCGACCACAGACCCGACCACAGGTTTGTGTCCCCTTCGTGACCGTGGTCGGGCCTTCGTGGTCGGTGGTCGGGTCGGGGGCGACCGGTTGCCTCGGATCAGAAGCAACAACTCGCTCTGACCTGGGAGTTTGGAATGTCCCCTGCTATGCAGGCAGCGGAAGAGCACGCTGCTCGTGCGACCGCTGCGGGGGTTCGGCTGCAGCAGATGCGGCGCCGGGTCCGTCTGGGCCGCTGGGGCGTGTGGGCGGCCGTGTCGGCCGGCCCCATCGCGCTGGCCGTCGCCGTGGCCGCGCCCGCGACCGTGGTCCCTGCCACCCCCGCGGCAAAGCCGACCACGGTGAAGACGACTGTGGCGGCCAACCCGTCCGGGTACGCCACGGTGTTCCTCGGCGCGTGGCTGCGCAGCCGCGCAGGCGCCGAGAGCACTGCGCAGTCCCGGCTTGCGCAGTCGATGGCCCCGGACATTGATCTTCCCGGGACGGTGGATGCGCAGCCCGAGCCGGAGTCGGTCGTGGCGGTGCGCAGTGTGCAGCAGACCGGCACGGCGTGGTCGGTGACGGTGGCTGCGCAGTTCGCCGACGGACGGTTGCGCTACTTCGCGGTGCCGGTGGTCGCCGACTCGGGCGGCGACTCGTTCACCGTGTCCGGTGCCCCCGGGGTGGTGGCCGGCCCGGCCCGCGCCGCGGGGGCTCCGTCGCCGTACACGGTGACCGTGCCGACGGACAGCGAAGTGTCGTCCGCGGCTGGGGAGTTCCTGGCCGCGTATCTGACCGGAGCCGGTGAGGTCGACCGCTACCTCGCTCCCGGCGTGCGTCTGTCGCCGGTCTCCCCCGCCCCCTACCAGAGGGTCACGGTCCAGCAGATACTCGCCGCCGACCAGGAAGCGGCCGCCGAGTCCGTCCCGGCGGAGGGGACCCGGGTGCGGGTAAGGGCCGAGGTCGAGGCCCGCGACAGTTCGGGGCGGTGGCCGCTGGCGTACGAGCTGACGCTCAAGGTCCGCTCGGGCCGCTGGGAAGTCGCCTCACTGGAGTCCGGCACCGCGCAGGCGGGAGGTGCCCGATCATGACCGGTGTGCCGCTCGCCGGGGAGCTCGACGATCTTGGAAACTCGTGGATCACGATGTTCGAGACCTGGGCGACGAAAGGCCTTCAAGCCGGCCTGCTCGTGCTCGTCGTCGTGATCATGATCCAGAAGTTCTCGTTGAAGGCCGGCATCGGTGCGCTGATCCTGATGGTGATCGCGCTGGGCCTCTACAACTCGCGTAACGATCTTGCCGACATGTTCGAGGACGAGGTCAAGAACCCGTCCAAGGGCGCGCCCGCCATACCGGGCATCGTGCAGGGCGAATCTCCGGCCGCTGGTGACCACCACTCCGCTGGCGTGGGGGGTTGGCTGTGAGCGCCCCCACCACAGCATCAGCCTCCGTGCGGATGAGCCGCTTCTACACCGCTGCCCGCCGCCACCCGTGGGTGCTGGGCAAGGTCGCCGACTGGCGCATCCCGCTCGGGCCGTTCACGCCCGCGCAGATCCTCCTCGCCGTCGCCGGCGGCTTCGTTCTGGTCAAGACGATCCCGTTGTGGTCGTGGATGGGGCCCGTCCCGCCCGCTGCCTGGCTGCTGGGCATATGGGCGGTGCGACGTCCGAAGATCAAGGGGCGTGCTCCCTTCCCGGCCGCCCTGGGCTGGCTGTTGCTGTGCTGGCAGCCGCGCGGGGGGCGGATCGGTGGCCGTGCGGCCCGCGACCATGCCGCCCGCCCCTTCGCCGGTGGTTTCGTCATCGAGGGCAACGCCCCTGCCGGGCCGAGCACTTCGGCTCCGCAGCCGCGTCGTCCCGCCGCCGTCCGTCCGCCGCACCGGGGGCCGAAGCCGTCGGATCCGGGCGGCCATCCGGCGACCGTGGCCGCCCAGCCGGTGGGGCCGGTGTCGGGTGTGCAGCGGCTGCTCGCGCTCGCCGAACAGGGGGGGGTGCGGTGAGGGTGCCGATCCGTCACATCGCCGGGCACCTGGTGTGGTCGGTGCACGGCAGTGTGTGGGCCGTCTACCGGCTGCACCCGGGTCCGGACGAGCTGGGCCGCCACGAGGAGACGGTGCAGGGCACGTATGTGCCGGCTGCCGTACGGGAAGAGCAGCTCGCCAAGACCACGCATCTCGTGCGGTCCCTGACGGGGGCGCCGAGGCTGTTCGGTCTGTGCGCCCGCCTTGATCCGGGGGAAGTCGCGCTGCGCATGATCGAGGGCATCGAGCCCTCCGACACCCCGCCGGGCCAGACCCACCCGTGGGTGGAGAACGTCGAGGCCACCTTGGATCTGCTGGACGGGCAGGAGATGCACCGCCGCACCCTGTGGCTGGCCGTCCCCCTGTCGTCCGAGGGCACCGGCCTGCAGATGACCACTCAGTTCGGCGCGCTGTGGGCAGAGATCGCCCCGGCGCTGGGCATGCGGCCAGCGCCGGTGGCGCGGCGGGAAGTGACCGCCTACCAGGAGCAGGCATCCCGGGTGGAGGCCGCGCTCGCCGGTGGCGCCGCGTTCCGGCCCGCCCGCCCGGCGGAGATCGTGTGGATGCTCCAGCACGCCCTGCACCGCGGCCTCGCGGAGCCACTGCTGGCTGAGGCCGAGAGCAGTGAGCTGTACGGCGGGCAGGTGCGCGAAGGGATGCTGCACTCTCCCAGCTACGCCGATCTCGGGCAGGTCCGACTGCAGGAGGGCGGCATCGACCTGGACCTGGACGACGTCGACGAGCTCAAGAGCGCCGACCAACTCACCCGATCCGGACGCAAGGCGTGGTGGCGGGTGAAGACGGCGTCGCCGCTGCGCAGGCGGTGGCTGCAGATCGAGTCCGACGGCGGCACCGGCTACCAGGCGCAGTTGGCGCTGGCCGAGTGCCCGCCCGCGGTCAGTCAGGATGCCGCCGACCTGTTCGCGCAGCTGGAAACGCTCGCTTTCCCCGTCGACTACACCGTCGACCTGACGGTCGTACCCGCGGAGAAGGCCCGGGACCAGGTCCGGCGCAAGCGCAACGAACTCGTCGACCAGGCCGACCAGTACGACGCCCGGCCGACCGGCATGCCCTCCTCGCTCACGGACGCCGCCCGCGACCTGGGCGAGCTGGACGCCCGCCTGTCGCGCACGTCGGTCGAGGTCGAGGTGCAGTCCGTGACCGTCCTCACGGTGTGGGGGCCGACCGCCGCGATCTGTGACGCCAGGGCCCGGGCCCTGGCCTCCCTGCTCGGCGGCGCCGACTACCGGGCCGTGCGCCCGGCCGGCCTGCAGGAGGCACTCTTCCTGCTCGGCCTGCCGGGCACCGCCCGGCCAGGTGTCGTGCGCGAGTTCACGCAGCACCAGGTCTCCGAGGACTGGGCGTTGGGCGGCGCCTTCAGTATCGGTGAGGTCGGTGACCCAGGCGGCATGTTCCTCGGCATCGACCTGGACTGCGGCACCACCCGGCCCGTCATGATCAACGTGGCGGACGCGCCGAAGCACGACGCCAGCGCCTCCCTGGGCATCGTCGGCGATCTGGGGGCTGGAAAGTCCGTCCTGCAGAAGCTGATCGCGGAGGCGGTGTGGGCGCGCGGCGGCTGCGCGATCTGCATCGACCGCACCCCCGTACGCGAGTGGGCCAGCTTCGCCCGCACCGCCGCGAAGGGCCGCGTCCAGATCATCGACGCCGCCCAGGCAGAGGTGTCCATCGACCCGCTGCGCATATTCACCGGGCCCGAGGGCCGCCACTACGCCCTGTCCTACCTGACCCTGCAGCTCGGCATCGGCCCGATGAGCACAGGCGGCGAGGTCCTGCACCACGCCGTCGAGAAGGCCGCCGACAGCAACGCCCCGTCCATGAGCCGCGTGCTGCAGGTCCTGGAGGAGATGGCCACGGCCGAGGCGGGCAAGCGGCAGGACGCGGCCTCCACCCTGGCAGGCCTCGTCCGTGTCGTCGCCACCAATCCCCTGGCAGCGATGGTGTTCGACCCCACCCTGCCGCCGGTGCGGCTGGACGCCTCCAGCACCTCCGACATGATCGTGATCACGACCGCGGGCCTGAAGCTGCCGCCCAAGGCGGCCTTCGCCAACCCGGAGGTCCTGCACCAGCAGCCACTGGAGGCCCTGATCGGGCGGGCCGTGCTCTATCTGATCGCGGCGCTCGCTCGGCAGACCGCGTTCGAGGACCCCGAGCGGTTCACCGCGGTGGTCGCGGACGAGCTGTACTGGCTCACCTCCTCAGCCGAGGGCACCGCGCTGATCCACGAAATCCTCCACGACGGCCGCAAGCACGGCGCCGGCCTGCTCGCCGCCAGTCACGACGCTGAGGAACTCGGCCCCGATCGCGGGCTGATGGCCTACCGGGCGCTCGCCCGCACGGCCGACCGCGAACGCGCCCGCCGGGGCCTGGAGTTCGTCGGGCTCGACACGAACGACGGCGAGCTGCTGCGGCTGGTGACCACCGGCCTGTCCCCCGTCGGGCAGCGCGGCCGTGAAGGGGAGTTCCTGCTGGCCTGCCCGCGGCAGAACACCGGCCGCATCAAGGCCGTGATCCCCCGCATCGAGCGGATCTCCACGTCCATCGCCACCACGCCGGGCCGCCGTTCAAGCGCGAGCACCAAGCACGCCGCCGACGGGGCCGATACGGGCCGACAGAGGGTGTACTTCGCATGACCACGTCGTCTTTCAGCTCATCCCGCAGCCGGCGCATCGTCTGCGCGGCGAGCACGCTGATCGTGATCGTCCTCCCGGCCGTTTTGTTCGCGCTGGTCATGGGGGCCGGCGTGCCCCAGTCGTGGTGGCCGCAGACCGGGCAAGCCTTCGCCGCCGACCAGCCTCACACCGAGTCAGCGCACCGAAATCCGTGTGATCTGATCGTGGGCCCGGCCACGGACTACTGCGAGCGCGGCCAGCACTCCACGTCGTCCGTCGGCAAGGCACCCCATGAGGGCACCGGCGCGGCATGGATGCTGATTCCGGCCGCGTCGGGACTGGCGGCCTTCGTTGTGTGGCGGCGCCGGGGCGCTGCCGGACACGGGCGGCGCTGAATGTGGCGCCCAGAGCCCGGCACGCTCCGCTCGGCCGGCGTCGTCGTCCTGCTCTCCGTCGTGTTCGTTCTGGTCAACAGCCAGGTCGTGTACGCGGCGAGCAGCAGCAGTGAGACCGGTGATCTTCTGGCGCCGCTGAACATCTCCTCCTCCGAGGGTGTGCCGATCAACGGCTACGAGTTGGGCGCGGACGGGGGCTCCATCGTCAGCTTCAAGACGCAGTTCCTCGCCTTCATGCTGGCCGGCTTGTTCACCCTCATCCGGCTCCTGGTCGGACTGGCCGGCTGGTCCATCGAGGTCGCTCTCCGGTTCCCGCTGCTGAAGATCCTCACCGCCCCGGCGCAGAAGGTCGCCGACGCCTACAACAACGTGGTCGTCGACACCCTCGGCATCAAGGGGCTCCTGCTCGCCTGGGCGTTCGTCTTTGCCGGGTTCATGATCGTCCGCGGCCGTGTCGGCCGCGGTCTCGGCGAGATCTTCCTGACCCTGCTGATCGCGGCGTTCGCCGCCTCCACCTTTGTCCGCCCCGACTACCTGCTCGCCCAGGACGGGCCGCTGGGGCAGACCCAGCAGGTCGCCGCCGAGGTCGCCCAGGAGAGCGTCAACTCCTACGACTGGGGCGGCAAAATCGCCAGCACCGACCCGTGCGCGGGCATGGCCGGCAACGCCGAGATCAAATGCCTGGAACGGGAAGGGGAAGCGCCCGTCTCCGCGGCGGACGTGGCCCGCCCCCTTCAGGACTCGATCACGAACGCGCTGATCGTCAAGCCTTTCATGCTGCTCGAATACGGGCGCGTCCTCGACCCCGCCAAGAAGTCCGACCGCAAGGCCTACGCCGTCCATCTGAAATGGGTCGCCGGCGGATACAAGGCCTCCACCGGCGACGACGACGATGCGGAAGCCGATTGTTCCCTGATCGCCCCACCGGCGCGCAAGTACTGCGAGGAACAGAACCAGGCGCAGAAGGACAGGGAAGGCTCCTGCGCCTTGATCAAAGGTCCGGCCAAGGAGATCTGCCTGGACGACAAGAACGGCCGGGATCTCACCGGCACGCTGCCCGAGCTGACCCCGGGCGGTGAACTGCTGGACGCCGCCAGCCCGGTGGTGTCCGAGGAGGACCAGGAGTTCGCCGCGTTCCTGGCGGACATGAAGAAGGCCGGGGATGTCGGCAAGGCGTGCGCCGCCTACGCCGAGGAACCCACCTGGTGGCGGGTCGGCGGCGCCTTCCTGCTGCTGATCGCCGCCCTGTTCATCTGCGGCATGCTCCTGTCCAGCGCGATCGTGCTACTCGGCACCCAGGGCGTGTGCGCCGCGGCGGCGGCGGCCGGGGGCGTCACCTTCGTCGCGGGGATGCTGCCTGGACCCGCCCGCCAGTCGGTGTGGAAGTGGCTGTCGATCTGGGGCATCGCGATCATGTCGATGGTCGGGATCTGCGCGTTCGTGCCGTTCTTCGGGATCGCCGTGGACGCCACCATCACCAACGGGCCCGACCTGATGGTGGAACGGATCCTGCTGATCGACGTGCTGGCGATCGCCGGCGCGGCGGGGCACCGCCGCCTGCTGAGCGGGATCGCCTCCTTCGGCCGGCGGATGGCGATGCGGATGCGCTACGCCAAGGTCGGCGGCACCCACCTGCCCGGCGACACCTCCGAGCTGGGCGCTGCCCTCGCCATGAACTCGCCGATGGGGTGGGGCGGTTACGGCGGCGGGCTGCGGGCCTTCACCGGCGGCGGGGGCCGGTTCGGGATGCTCGGCACCCGCCAGCGGCTCATGGGGGCGCTCACCTCCCTGGTCGACGGGTCGGGTATGCCGGTGGACACCGGTCGCATGCTCGCCGATGCCACCGCTGAAGCCGGGCGGGGGCTCGCCCCGCTCACCGCGGCCGCGGCCCTGGGCGGACTGGGCGGGCGGCTCGGCGCCAAGGGCGCGCACTGGCTGCTGATCGGCAGACGGCCGGACACCGAGCAGCTGGCCAAGTGGCAAAAGGCCACCGCCGACGGCGACCCGGACACGGGCGGGTCCGGCTCGGACGGTCCCGTGGGCGGCGGGCCCGGCTCGGGCGGCACGGGGCCGCGCCGGCCCGGCGGACCTCCCGACCGCTACCGCGACGAGGACGGCCAGGTCGTCGACCGGGACTCCGGCCAGGTCCTGCACGACCAGCACAGCGACCGGACCCTGCTGTCCACCCGCGCTCACAACCGTCTGGTCCGCTTCCGCGGCTACCGCATCCTCAACCGCGGGGGGCGCACGGCGTACGGAGCGACCCTCGGCCTGCCAGCCCATGCCCGCCGGGCCAAGGTCGCAGGCTCGCGCTACGCCTTCGATGCCCGCCAGCAGGTACGGGTATGGGGCAACACCGTCCGCGAGGACGGCCGGGCGTGGGCCGAGACGGGCCGTCAGGTGGCCCGCGCCAACCGGGACAACGGTGACAGCGGCGGGATGGGCCCCTTCACCAGCCGTCGCCTCCCGGCCCGTCCCGCCCCGGCCCCGGCTTCGCCGCCGAGCAAGTCCTCCACCTCCACCGACCGCACCGCGCCGGCTGCGCCGGAGCCCCCAGCTCGATTCGAAGGCGGTTCGCCCCTGCGGCCGCCCCCGGCATCGGGCGGGCCCAAAACGTTGTCTTCCGCAGACGGAGCAACCAGTGGCCCCGGCCGTGGAGAGGGGCCTGACCGGGTGCGGGAGGTCATGCGGGACGCAGCGGATGCAGAACGCCGGCGCCAGGCCGAGGCCTTGCGGCAGATGCGACAGCGGTGGGCCAACGAGGGTGGTGAGCAGGAGTGAGCGCGTCCCGGCGCCGGCTGGGCCGGCTGGGCCGGTGGGGGTGCGTGGTGGTGCTGTTGCTGCTGGCCGCCGTGTGCTGTGCCGCGCCGGTCAGCAGCGCGATCAGCGCGTACGTCGCGCTCAGGACGGGTGCGCAGGAGGACGGCGGGATCGCCGAGGGCGGCAGCGCCGCGGACATCCCGCCGCGGATGCTGGCCGCCTACAAGAAGGCCGTGCAGAGCGCCGCACATTACGTGCCCGCGTGCCGGGGCATGCGCTGGCCGGTCCTCGCCGGGATCGCGAAGGTCGAGTCCAACCACGCCATCGGCCGCACCATCGCCGCAGGCGGCGACATCACCCCGAAGATCTATGGGGTCCTCCTCAACGGCTCCGGCCAGGGCGGCAACACCACCGCCGTGAGGGACACGGACGGCGGGAGGTGGGACGGCACGTCCCGGGGCGAGCGCGCGGTGGGGCCGTTCCAGTTCCTGCCCTCCACCTGGTCCTCGGTGGGCAAGGGCGCAGGCGGCGACAACGTCGCCGACCCCCACAACGCCGATGACGCCGCGCTCGGCGCCGCGATCTACCTGTGCGGAGGCGGCCGCGATCTGACGAAACGCACGCAGCTGAAGGCCGCGATCTTCCAGTACAACCAGTCGGCCGCGTACACGGACAACGTGCTGGGCTGGATCGACCAGTACACGGCAGCCGCCTCCGACCCGGACCTGAAGAACGTGTCCGCAACCGTCCGCACCGTCATCGACGCCGCACTCTCCCAGCGCGGTGTCCCCTACTCGTGGGGCGGCGGCAACGCCAGCGGCACGTCCTACGGGATCTGCTGCACCCCCAGCGGAAAGAGCGGCGCGAGCATCAAGGGCTTCGACTGCTCGGGCCTGACCGTGTACGCCTACGCGAAGGCCGGAATCAGCCTGCCCCGCACGGCGGCCTCCCAGGCCGGCATCGGCCGGCGCATCCCCGCCTGGCTCGGCACGGGTGCGCTCAAGCCCGGCGACCTCGTCTTCTACGCCACCGCACCCGGACACGACGCAACGATCTACCACGTCGGCATCTACATGGGCAGCGGAAAAATGATCAACGCGCCGCGCCCGGGGACCGTCGTGCGCCTCGACGCCGTCAGCGCCATGTCCGGCTACGCAGGAGGGGCACGGCTGCTGTGACCACGCCCGCGTATCACCGTGCAGTGGACCTGCCGCACTCACGTGAGGGGGCCGGGCCCGTGTCGGTGCCTGCGGGCAACCGCAGGCAGCGCGTCCCAACGACCAGGCCGGATGGGCGAGATGCCTGTGCTGCCCGAGAGAGCGGGCGGCGCCGGGCCAGGGAGCGGCGACGCTTCGAGGACCTGGAACGCCCAAGGCGCGGGCCGGATGAGCGTCGCCGGAAGAGGAGCAGGGCGGCAGGCCGACCCCCGAGTTCGCCGCGGCTGCTCGTGGTGAGCACCTTCGCCCTCGCCCTGGTGGGTCTCGTCCTGCTGGGTATGCTGCACGGGCAGGCGCCACCGGCTGCCAGGGCGCCGTCAACCGCCACCACTGCTACTCCTACGGCCGCATCGGCTCGGACCACGGCAGCCTCTGCGCCTGCGGGCGGCCGGCCGACCACTGGCGCGACGACCTCCACACCATCCATCACACCGGCACGGTCGGCCCCCGCGCCTGCTCTGCCGCCGCACGGCGAGGGCATCGCCGGTGACCGGGCCATCCAGGAGGCACTGGAGTCAGCGTGGCCCGCCGACCTTCCCGCCGCCGACGAGCGGGAGTTGCTCGCCACCGGGCGCGCGCTGCTGCGCGCGGACGCCACCGGTGTCGGCCGTGCGCGGTGGCCGCACCTCTTTGCCGGCTCGGGCCAGGCCCTGGCCCCGGCCTTCGCCACCGGCCGCTTCCGCATCCAGGCCGCGATCGCCCGCCGCGACGGCAGCCCGCAAAAGGCGGTGGTCCATCTGGTGTGGGCGGGCACGGACCGCGGCGGCACCTTCACCGACCTGCGCATCACCGACTGGTTCTTCACCCGCACCACGACGAAAGGAGCAGGCACGTGGACTCCGCAGTCCCGCACCTGACACACCCGGCTATCCAGAACGCTTCCGGTCAGGTCCTTGGCGCGATCGCCTGGCTCGCCGGGGCCGTCGACTGGCTGTATAGCCACTGGTACTTCCTGGTCCTGGCCGTCTGCGTGTGTTGGGGGGCGGGCGAGATGGTGGTGCGGCGCCTGGCCAGGCGCGCCAGTGCCGAGCGGATGGCCCTGGAGCTCACGCCCAGCCGGCACTTCGACCCCGGCCTGGAGGAGATCTTCCGCCGCGGGGTGCAGTTGGCGCGTGCCTCGACGAGCATGCCGTGGTGGGCGCCGCGCCGGTCGAAGACGGTGCAGATCAGGCTCCGCGCGGACGGCTCCAGTGCGCTGCGCTACCGAGTCGAAGGTCCCGCGGGTGCGCAGCGGCTGCTGTCCATCACCCCCTTCGGGCCGAACGTCACGGTCGAGCGGGCCCGTCCGATTGCGGACAAGCCGCGCGAGCACGTGGTGCGGGCGGAGTTCATCCTGCGCGGCAAGCTCACCGCACCCTTGCGGGAGGTGCCGCTGGATCCCGACCCGCTCCAGCCTCTGGTCGACGCCGTGTCCGACCTGCGCGCCGAGCTCGGTGACCTCGCCGAGGTCCGCCTCGACATCCAGCGCGCCCCCAAGTGGGCCCTGCGCGCCCGCCGTCTGCAGCTCATGAGCACCGCGCGCCGCCGGGAGCGCCGGGATACCCAGCGCGTGGGCCGGTGGGTGCGCCAGGACGCCGCCGGGATCGAGGATTCGCTGCTGTGGAATCTGCAGGCGCTGGTCGCCGGCAAGAGCGGATCCGGGGGGCGGCGGCTGGTGATGCCCCCCGTGCCGCGCCGGGTGGATCCGGGCGAGGCGCTCGGCAAACTCGCCGACGACGACCACCTCGTCCGGGTGCAGTTGCTGGTGATGTGCGCATCCAACACCGGCGGGCGCGCCGAGGCCCGCCTGGCGCAGCTTCAGGCCGCCTTCGACATCTTCGGGGGCACCTCGCGGTGGGCGATGCGCGGCTGGCGGCTGGGGCCGTGGCGGGTGGGTGCCGATCAATGGCCCACCCGGCGCGGCTTCGAGCGCCGCTGGCAGCTGGGGCAGTGCCAGCCGCCCCGCGCGAACTGGGTCCGGCTCGATGAACTGGTCGGGCTGCTCAAACCGCCCACCCTCTACTGCCGGCTTCCCCTGCTCGCCGGTGACCTGCCGACGTTCGAGCACGGCAATCCCGGCCTGCTGCTCCAGGGCATCTACCGGGAGAGCGACGGCCGGACGCGTCTGGTCGCCACCCACACGGCCGAAACACTCTTCGAATGCGGGGTGGGCAAGGCCGGCGGCGGGAAAACCGAACGCGCCCTCGCGCAGGCGATCGCCTGGGCCCACAGCGGCGGCGGGCTCATGTTCGTCGATCCACACCGCGACTCCTGGGCTCGCGCCGCCACGTTCCTCGCCCACGACCACCTGATGGAAAGGATCGCGCTGATCGACCTCAACACCGCGGGGCCGTCTCCGATGCTGAGCTCCTGGAACCCGATCGCCATGCACCACGGGCAGGCCCCGCACGAGGTGGTGGAAGCCGTCACCGACGCGTTCGCCGCCGTCCTGGGCTGGGACGATGCAACCGCACCGCGCGCACTGACCATCCTCACCTCGTGCCTGGCCGTGCTGGTGGCCGTCAACCAGGCCGCCTGCCAATCGGGCCGCAGCGAAGACCAGGCCACCCTCTTCCACATCCGGGCCCTGATCTCCGATACCGGATTCCGGGCCGTGGCACTGGCCGCCGTGGCGGACCGGCTGGACGAGGAGACCCGGCAGTGGTGGCAGAAGGTGTTCCCGACGTTCCTCCCGGACGCGTTCGCCGTGGTCCTCAATCCGCTCGCCCGGCTCGCCGCCCACCCGGTCACCCGCGCCTTCCTCGGCCAGCCGGTCGGCGTCTACAACAGCCGGGCAGCCATGGACCAAGGAATGATCGTATGGGTGTGCCCGGGCGGCAACGGCCCCACCGACCGGCTCCTGACCGCGCTGCTCGCCCGCGACCTGCTGCGGGCAGTCCGCTCACGTCGGGACACCCCCGAGGACCAACGGCGCCTGTTCAAGCTGTACTTCGACGAACTGATCACCCTGACCGGCGCAGCCCCGGAGACCATTGCGTCGATGTTCGAGGACTTCCGCAAATACCGGGCCACCGTGCACGGCATGACCCAGCTCCTGGGCCGCCTGCCAGCCCCGGTACGGATGTCGCTGACACAGAACGCCTCCACCCTCGCCTCCACGGCAGGATCCCCAAGCGCGATCGCCCCCATCACCGCCGAATGGGGCGACAAGCCCACCCCCGGCGAGGTCGCCACCCTCGACCGGTACGAGCACTACATCTCACTCACCGTCAACGGCCGCCGCATCGGCCCCATCCGCATCACCGGCCCACACCTGGACAAGGTGTTCGCCGACTACGCCCGCCCCCGCAAGGTCGCCGCCCTGCAACAGGCCGCCCGCGCCACCGCACAAGCACAACCGCTCACCGACCTCCTTGCCCGGGCCGCCGCACAGCAGGACCGCGTCCGCGCCTTCGTCACCGAACGGGCCCCAGCCGCCACGGCCGACGTCCGGCTGAGCAAGCCCGAGGAGCGTTATACCTGACCCACCCGGCGATCACTCCTGATGGACGCCCCTCCGCTGCCCTTTCAACGCGCAATCCGCAGCCGGGTCGTTAGCAGAAGTGATGGTAGAAGCGATGGATCGAATAACTCGAAATCCGCTTTCTATTGTGGCCGTGTACGTCCCGAGTTGTACGGGTGAACGCCTCTTTCACGCTGGGAAGTTGACTGGCATAGGCGTAATCTTGCGACTACCCGAACGCATCACCGCAGCTTGGATTGGGCCGTGGCTGCGGAGTGCCGAACACGGCACCTGGGGCAGCGGTCTGCCGCACACCGCAGTACGGGGAGACCACGTGACAGACGACCACAACAGCTCAGTGACCACGATTGTTCGCATCCGGAATCGTCGCACGGTGTCGACGGCACTCGTGGCCCTTGCGGCGATGGCCACAGCTGCTGGCTGTTCCTCCGGCAATAAGGACGAGAGCGACCAATCGCCCGCGCCCAGCAGTACGGCTCCCACCAAGACCGTTTCCGCTGACGAGGCGCAGGCCCGCAAAGCCGTCATCGCCGCCTACCAAGGCATGACCGATGAGCAGGTCAAGGCTTACGCGAAGTCGTCCCTCGCCGGGAGCAACATCTCCAAGTACGCCACTGGCAAGGCTCTGCGAGATGTGAAGAACGCGGTCTTCGTCAACATGCAGAACGGCATCGTCGTCCACGGGGAGCCCGAGGTGACAGCGGACGAGGACGACGTGACACTCGAGACCGCCAGCAAGCCTCAACGTGCGTCCCTGCAGGTGTGTTTCGACATGAACACCTGGGAGCCAATTGACAAGAAGACTGGCAAGAACGTCGCTCCGCCCAAGCAGGTAAAGCGGTACACCATCACCGTCCAACTGCAAGAGCAAGGGTCCCGGTGGCTGGTCACTGAGGAGAAGGCGGACAAGGAGAAGAAGTGCTAAGTCGCCGCGCCCTTGTCTGCTCCGTGTTAGCCGCATTAGTCGCCCTGGTGTCAGGAGAAGTCACCGCGTATGCCGATGGCGGCAAGGTCGTTTGTGACGAGAAGGGTTTCTGCCGAGTCGTGGCGGAGGACACCACCACCACGCCGGGCAAGGAAGGTGACGGCCAGCAGGCTTCAGACGGCAGCACCGGCAAGCCCAAGTGCTACGACAGCAACATGGACGCCGACACGGACGTCCCCTGCTACCTGAAGGGCTTCGGCTACTGGGTCAACGGCAGCAACTGCTACTTCCAGCAGGCCGATCCCCAGCCACCTGCGGGCGATCCCCGATGGGAGGGCCACGACCCCGCGGATGGCGCGGTATATGACGCCTACTGCCCCGACAACCCGAACAAGAACTCCCAGTGGTTCGCCCAGCCGCCCAACGGCGGCGCGGGTGTTGACCCGGAGGTACTGGCGCAACAGGCCGTCAGGAAGCTGAGACTGCTCGGTCCGGACATCGCCAGCCCACGGGCCGCCGGGCGATACACCGTGGGCGTGCCGCTGTGGATGTGGGTCAACCAGAGCGCGACAACGTACGGTCCGCAGTCCGCGTCGGCGTCTGCTGGCGGAGTGACCGTCACGGCCACGGCGAGGGTCTCTCAGATCGTCTGGCAGATGGGCGACGGTGTCACGGTGACCTGCCGGGGCCCGGGCACGGTCTACCAGGCATTCGCCGGCATGGCGGAGTCCCCGACCTGCGGCCATGTCTACACCAAGACGTCGGCTGGCGCCCAGGGCGACAAGTACCCGGTGACAGCGACCTCAACGTGGGCGATCGACTGGGAGGTCACTGCTGGCGGAGGCGGGCAGACCGGCCAGCTCACCCAGATCCAGCAGTCGCAGATGCAAGTAGCGATCGGTGAAGTCCAGGTCGTCAGGTAAGGCGCCGGAAGGATGAAGCGTTGAGTAAGACGGAAGAGCGCACGGCTCCGCACGTGACCGCGCAGGGTCAGATGGCCGGTCCGGTGGCACCCCCGCGGGTATCGGCCCGCCGTCGCCGACCAGGTGTTATCGCCCTGTCCCTGGCGCTGATCGCCGCCGGAGGGGCCGGCGTTGCCGTCCTGATGCTCCAGGTCGGCAACCGCACCGAGGTGGTGACCGTCGTCCGCGACGTCCAGGTCGGCCAGGTGGTGACCGAAGACGACCTGGGCAAGGCCTCTCTTGCCCTGGATCCGTCCGTCAAGGCGGTGCACGGCGCTGACATGGACTCGGTCGTGGGCAAGCGGGCCACGGTCGAACTCAAGCCCGGCTCTCTGCTCGCTCCCTCCCAGGTGACCAAGGACTCGCTGGTGAAGGTCGGCGAGCAACTGGTGCCGATCGGGCTCAAGCCCGAGCAGGTACCGGCAACGGCGCTCGTGCCGGGTCAGAAAGTGCAGCTGGTCCACGTCCCGGCACAGGGGCAGGCAGACAGCGGCAAAACCGCCAGCACCCCGCCGGAGGCCATCGACGGGCGGGTGGTGAAGGCCTCCAGTGCCGCTCCCGGCACCGGGACCGTGGTCGTCGACGTCGCCACCACCGCGGAGGACGGCCCGACCGCCGCCGCGTGGGTGTCGGCCGGCACGCTGCGCCTGGTCCTCGCTGCTCCGGACGGCACCTGATGGCGGTGATCGCGCTCGCCGGGTGCAGCGGCGCGCCCGGCGTGACCACGAGCGCTCTGGCCCTGCTGCTGTCCTGGCCCGTTGCCCCGGGCCGACGGATGATCCTCGCCGAGTGCGACCCGGACGGTGGGGCCGTGCTGCATGGTCTGCTGCAGGGTTCACTCGGTGACCGGTACGGGCTGCGCAACCTTTCCGTGGCCGCCCGCAAGAACGAGTTCAGTGACGCCTTCTGGCGCCAGCTGATCGACCTCAGCAGTGAGGACGGAAGGAAGGATTCCCCGCGCGACCGGCTGCTGCTGCCCGGCATCACCGACCCTGCGCAGGCCGCGAGCCTGGGCTCGGTCTGGAAGGTCCTGGCGCAGATGTTCCGCGGCATCGACGCCCAGACCCAGCACGACGTCCTGATCGATCTCGGCCGTCGCGGGGCGTACGGGCCGTCCGGCGTCCTGGCGGAGCAGGCCGACGCTGTGTTCGTCGTGGTCCGCAACACGCTGCGCTGTCTGCAAGCGGCCGAGGGGCGGGTGCGCACGCTCGAAGAGCGCGTCGGCGACGTCGGCGTCGTGATGATTGACGAGGGCCCGTATCCGGCGGGCGAGGTGCAGCGGGTTCTGCAGGTGCCGGTGGTGGCCACGCTGCCGTACGCGCCGAAGGACGCCCGCGTGCTGTCCGACGGCGTCGAGCAGCCGCGCCACTTCACCAGGTCGCCGCTCATGAAGGCCGCCCGCATGGCCAGCACTCCCCTGATGCAGCGGGCCGCCATGCGCCGGGCCCGCCTCGACCCCCGCGGTCTGCGCGCCGCGGGCGGGGAGGTGACCCGTGCACGGTAGGCCGCTGCACCCCGACCCGAGCGTGGCACCACCGCCCCCCACGCGGGTGCCGCACAGCAATGGCACACCCTCATCTGCCGGTGCTGCCTCGAGTACGCATGCGCTCGGCATGGCAGTTCCTCGGGTCACCGTCGACTACAAGGTGGCCCGGGACATCGCCTCCCAGGTCGCCAAGCAGCGCGAGGAACTGCTGAAGACCAAGCCCGATATGGACCTGGCCAGCGAGGAGCAGCGCTGCCTGAACTGGATCGCCGAGGCTGTGGCGCTGTGGTCGGATGCCCAGGCCATGACGCCGCAGGAGGACGAGGCGCTGCGGCGCGCCGTGTACGACCTGCTCTTCCGTGCCGGGAGGCTGCAGCCGTATCTGGACGATGACCGGGTCGAGGACATCATCATCCAGGGCCCGCACGAGGTGTGGCTCGACTACGGCGACGGCGAACGCCGCAAGGTGGGGCCGATCGCCGAGTCGGAAGAGGAACTGCTGGAACTGCTCCGGGAGTTGGCCCGGGGCTCCGGGTACAACGAGCGCACCATCTCCACCGCGAACCCCACCCTCGCGCTGTCTTTGCAGGACGGCTCCCGTCTGCAGGCCATCACCGGGCTGGGTCCGATGACGTATGCGGTCATCCGCCGGCACCGGGTCTCCCACGCCGATCTCGACGAGCTCGTACGGCTGGGCACGATCGACCAGGTTCTGCGGGACTTCCTCGGCGCGTGCGTGCGCGCGGAGAAGAACATCATGATCGCGGGGAAGCAGAAGGCGGGCAAAACGACCCTGATGCGGGCGATGCTCAAGGAGTTCGACCCCGAGTGCCGGTTCGCCACCATCCAGACCGAGGATGAGCTGTTCGCCCACGCCAACGGCTACCACCGCCAGGTCGTCTCCCTGGTCGGCCGCGAGTCCAACGGCGAGAAGGACGTCACCGGGCGTGGCGCCGGCGAGGTCACGCTGCTGGATCTGATGCATCCCGCGCTGCGGATGTCGCTGGAGCGGATCGTGGTCGGCGAGGTCCGCGGGCCCGAAGTCGTCGCGATGATGCAGGCGTTGACGAACGGGTCCGGCGGCAACCTGTGCACGATCCACGCCCGCCGCCCCGACATCATCTTCGACCGGATCGCAGAGCTGTACGCGCTCGCCCAGCAGAACCTGTCCGAGCAGCTCGCCTACCGGCAGACCGCCAACGGCCTGGACTTCATCGTCTACGTCGACATGACCGACGAGACGCAGATCGGCGGCCGCCGCCACCGCTTCGTCTCCCACGTCCTGGAGCTCACCGGGATCGGCGAGAACGGCCGCCCGGCCACGAACACCATCTTCTCCCCCGGCACCGAATTCGGGGACCTGCGGGCCGTGCCGCGCATGGATCCCGGCTGCATCGACGACCTGCGGCGCGTCGGCTTCGACTCCGCCCTGCTGCAGCATCCCTACGGGGCCTGGCAGGCGCCGCTGCCTTTGAAGGTGGAGGTGCGCCGGTGATCCTTTTGTGGGGGCTGCTGTGCGGCATGGCCGTCATCGGCGGGCTGATCGGCATGGTGGCCGGTGTCGTGGGCACTACCGCCCCGCGCCGGGCTCCTCTGCGGCAGCGCTGGAAGGTCCTGCGCGCAGGAAAGGCGCAGAGCGCGGACGTCCGGCTGCGGCGCCGGACTCTGGCGGTCTTGGCGGCCGCGGTCTTCGTGGCCGTGTGGCTGGTCTCGGGGAACTTCGTGGGCGGAGCACTGCTCGGCGCGGCCATCATCGGGGTGCCGTGGCTGATCACCCCAGCGCAGATGGCGCAGGAACGCATCGGCCAGCTGGAGGCGCTCAGTGAGTGGACCCAGCGGCTGGCGGGCCTGCTCCGGCTGGGCATGGGCCTGGAACAGGCAATGATCACCAGTCGGCAGGGGGCGCCGGAGGAGCTCGCCCCGCAGATCGTCAACCTGTCCGACCGGCTGCGTCTGGGCTGGCGCCCGGACGGAGCACTCCGCGCGTTCGCCGACGAGCTCGACGACGTCACCTCGGACAAGGTGGTCGCCGCGCTCATCCTGTCCGTCAACGACCGCGGCCCGGGCCTGGCCCAGGCGCTGGAGGATTTGGCGGGCACGGTCCGCGAGGAAGTCGCCAAGAAGCGCGCCATCGAGGCGGACCGGGCCAAGCCCCGCACCACCGTGCGGTGGATGACCGTCATCACCGTGGGCATCGTGGTGGCCGGGTTCTTCGTGCCTTCCTACACCAAGCCCTACTCCACGCTGCTCGGACAGTTGGTGCTGGCGTTCCTGACGGCCGGGTTCATCGGGGTGCTCGCCTTGATGCGGCAGCTGGGGTCCTTCCGCCGCATCCCGCGCTTCCTGATCACCGACCCGTCCAGCACCGTCCGTCTGCCCCAGCCTGCGGCGGAGACGGATGTGCCGGTCGCCGGCCGTGAGCCGCAAGGAGTCACCTCATGAACCTGCTTCCCGTCGTGGTGACCGGTGGCACGGTCGGTGCCGGTCTAGCGCTGCTGGTACGGGAACTCCTGCGTGCCCAGCCCGCCTTGGGGCCGGCTCTCGCGCGCAGCGCCCCAGCGACGTTGACCATGCCCGAGGCGGAACTGGACCGCGAGGAGAAGTGGGGCCGGTGGCTGCTGGCCCGGCTCGAGCGTCTGCCCGGCGTCCGCATCCCCACCACCAACCGGGCCCTGCTCGGGCAGGGCCCGGGCCAGTTCATGCTGAAGAAGACCGCGCTCGCTGGTCTCGGCCTGCTCTGCCCGGTGATCGCGACGATTCCGTGGATCATCGCGGGCGTGTCCCTGCCGTTCTACGTGCCCGGCGTCGTGGGACTCCTCATCGCGGGGCTGCTGTTCATCACCCCCGATCTCGCGGTACGGGACCAGGCCAAGCGTGCACGGGAAGAGTTCGCGCACGCGCTGTCCGCCTACCTCGACCTGGTCGCACTCAAGCGGGCCGCCGACGCCGGCCCGGCCGAGGCCCTGGAGAAGGCCGCCGAAGCCGGCGAGGGCTGGCCGTTTTTGTATCTACAGGGCGCGCTGCGACGGGCCCGGCTGGAGAAGATCCCGCCCTATGAGGCGCTGACGCAGCTCGCCCATGAGTACCACCTGCCCGTCCTGGACGACGTCGCCGACATCATGCGCGGCAGCGCGACCGACGGCGCCGCCGTCTACAAGGCGCTGCGGGCCCGCAGCGCAGCCCTCAACGCCGAACTGCTGGCCGATCAGGCCGCCGAGGCGAACGCGGCCAGCGAGAAGATGACCGCGCCTGGAGCCTTGTTGGCCGTCTTGGTCATGCTGCTGATGGCTTTCCCCGCGGTGATCCGCATGCTGACCGTCTGAGACCAGCACCTCATTCAACGCCCCAGAGAGGTAAGGAACATGAAGCACACCGCAGCCCGCACCCGCCGCGCGGTGCTCCAGGCGACCACGCCCCCGCACACCGGCTCCCGCACCGCGTCCCGCGGGCGGGGCCGTGGCCGCCAGGGCGCCCAAGCCCGCGTTAATCGTGCGGTCCTCCGGCTGACGACCCGAGTGCAGGAAGGCCTTGAGGAGGCCGCTCGCCGACCGGACCGCGGCGACATCAGCACCACCACCGTCATCATCTGGGTGGCCGCCGTCACCGGTGCCGTCCTGATCGCCGGGACCATCGCCGTCGTGATCGCCAAGTACAACGGCCAGCTCAACGGCCTGTGATGCGAGCTCCGGAGCAGCTGAAGGGCTGGTGGCAGGGGCGAAGATGGCGCGACGACCGGGGTGACACCTCCATCCATATGGCGATCATCTTTCCGTTCGTGCTGCTTGCCACCGTGGCCGTCATCCAGGCCTCCATGTGGTACTACGCACGGCAGATCGCCCTGACCGCTGCCCGCGAGGGCCTCACCGCGGCCCGCTCCTACGAGTCGAACCCGGCCGACGGTGCGACCCGGGCCCGCGAGGTCCTTGGCCGGACCGCTGGCGACAGCCTGCGCGGCTACAGCGTCTTTGTCGGCAGCGACGGGCAGCGGGTGCGGGTTCAGGTCTCCGGCACAGCCCTGTCGATGATTCCCGGCCTGTCGGGCTTGCAGGTCAACCAGTCGGCATCCGGCCCCGTTGAGCGCTGGACCGTCCCGGGAGGGTGAACCACGTGCGATTCACGGACCGATGGGCCGGCAGGCTCCGCAGCGATGAGGGCAGCGCCGCGATCGAGGCTGCCATCATCCTCCCCGCGCTGATCATGTTCCTCTGTATGGCGATTGCCGGGGGCCGCATCGTCACCTCCGGAGCGAAGATCGACGCAGCCGCTGAGGACGCGGCACGAGAGGCCTCCATTCACCGCACAGCGGGAGCCGCGCAAGGCGCCGCACAGGCGGCAGCCGCCGAGTCCCTGACCGACCAGGGCATCAAGTGCGCCAACACCAGCGTCAACATCAACACGGGCGGCCTGAACGTACCGGTGGGGCAGGTAGGGACGGTCACCGCGACCGTGACCTGCACAGTCAATCTCTCCGATCTGCTGCTCCCCGGGGTTCCCGGAGCGAAGACGCTCACGTCGACCGCCACCTCGGTCGTGGACCAGTACCGGCAGCGGGGTGACTGATGATCTTCCATCCTTCAGGCCCGCGGCTGAGACGGCTGGACGACGCGGGAGGCATCACGGTGTTCGTCGCGGTGTGCGTCATCGCGCTGATCGGGATCATCGGCGTCGCCGTCGACGGCGGGAGCAAGATGCGTGCCACGGAACGCGCCGACTACCTCGCCGGTGAAGCCGCCCGGGCAGGCGGGCAGGCCATCGATCCCGCCGAGGCCATCAGCGGAACCGCAATCGTCGTGGATCCGCAGGACGCAGTGGCCGCCGCCCAGGCCTACTTGGGCTCCGCCGGCGCCACCGGCACGGTCAGCGTGTCCAGCGACGGCAAGACCCTCACCGTCAACGTCACCGGCTCCTACGACACGAAGTTCCTGTCGGCGGTCGGGATCGGCTCGCTGTCGGTGACCGGCCACGGCACAGCCACCCTCCTGCACGGTGTCACCGCTCCTGAAGGAAACTGATGCGCACCGCCCTCTCCCCCGCCGCGACGGCCGGCCGCACCCTGGCTCGGGTCCTCAAGGCCGTGCTCAGCTTGATCGTCCTGGCCGCCGCGGTCGCCGGGCTGCCGCTGCTGCTGGCCTGGGCCACCCCGACCATCTGGGGCGCCACCCACGACGACCTCACGCACTTGCTGGACCGGCAGGACACCGGGGCGGTGTTCCTGCTGCTGCTCATCGCGGTGGGCTGGATCGGGTGGGCACAGTTCGCGTTCTGCACTGTCCGCGAACTGATCGCACAGCTGCGTGGTCGCACCTGGCGCGCCCCGCGCCCTCTGGGTTCCTCGCAGCGGGCCGCCGCTCTTCTGATCGGCAGCATTCTGGTCCTGCTGCCGACGAGTTCGGCTCTGGCCTCCGACGCGCAGGCAGCACCAGCCACGACCGCAGCCCTCACCCCCGGCCAGGCAACGCAGGCCGCAACGGCCGCCGAAGCCGATCACGCCCCCGCGTCCGCGGCGAGCACCTCGAGCAGCCCGTCGTTGTACACGGTGCGCGAGATGCGGCCCGCGGAAAGCCTGTGGGGCATCGCCGAGAAGGAGTTGGGAGACGGCGAACGGTGGCGGGAGATCGCCGACCTGAACGAGGGCCGGACCATGGTCGATGGCCACGTCTTTCGCGCGAACAGCTTTCTGCAGCCCGGCTGGCAGCTGGAGATGCCCGATACTGCGGGAGGCGTCCGTACGCAGCTGCAGGACGGCGTCCCGGCTGCCGGCGAAAAGGGCGAGCACGTCGTCACGGTCCACTCCGGCGACTACTTGTCGAAGATCGCGGAGGACGAGCTGGGCGACGGTGACCAGTGGCCTCGCCTGTTCGAGGCCAGCCGGGACAAGCCGCAGCCGAACGGGCTGCCCGACATCTCCGACCCGGACGTCATCTACGCGGGACAGCAGGTCACGGTGCCCGGCGCCCAGCCCGGCCAGCCGCCCCAACACCACGACCACGGTGATGAGTCGCAGAGCCGAGAGACCACTCCCGAGGCCACGCAGAAGCCCGACGGTGAGCAAACGCCGGGCGGGAGCACAGGAGACGGCCAGGCGCCCGCGCCCAGCCACACCGCTGCTCCCGCACCACAAGCGTCGGCCCCCAACACTCAGGCGAGCCGCCCCGCCGAGGACGGGCAGCAGGATCAGGCCTCCCCGCCCGCATCGGCCTCCCCGACGCCCGGGCCCAGCACCAGCGCCTCGCCCCCTGCCACCTCGCCATCTGAGTCGTCCAGCTCCGCCACCTCCTCACCCCCCGCCACGGCGTCCGAGTCCCCGGTGCCGGCCCCGTCCAGCGGCCCGCTGAACCTGCGCACCGTTCTCGGCGCCGGCGCGCTCTTGGCCGCCGCCATCACCGGGGCTCTCGCCCTGCGCAGGACACTGCAGCGCCGCCGCCGCAAGCCCGGCGAGAAGATCGCTATCGCCGCGGAGACATCCACCGCAGAGGCCCAATTGGCCGCGGCCGCCGAGCCGGCCGGCGCTGCCCGCCTGGACGTGGCGCTGCGGACCCTGGCCCACCGGGCGGCCAAGGAGAAGGACCCTGCGCTCAGGCCGGCGCTGCGGGCCGCACGGATCGGCACCCGCACGGTGGAGGTACTGCCAGAGGACCTCTCCCAGGAGGCACAGGCGCCCTTCGTCTTAGGACAGGCCGGTTGGTGGATCCTGCCCCCTGATGCCGTCCTCCTGGACGAGGAGGCCGCCCGCGAGATGCCGGCACCGTATCCAGGGCTGGTCACGGTCGGCACCACCGAGGCCCATGAGCTTGTGCTGCTCAATCTCGCGCAGTTGCCTGCGCTGCTGCTGGACGGCAACCCGGTCCACATCTCCGAGGTGTGCACCTCTCTCGCCCTGGAGCTCGGGATGAGCCCGTGGGCCAGTGACGTCGAGGTCGTGACGATCGGGTTCGGCGAGGACCTGCCGCAGCTGCTGCCCACCGCGCGGATCGCCCACATGCGCCAAGCCGCCCACGCACTGCGCGATCTGTCCGAGCGGCTGCTGGAAGCGCACCAGATGCCCGAGACCCAACATCAGCCGTATCTACTGCTGTGCGCGTCCTCTCTGGACGCGGACACCGCCTGGCAGTTCGCCGATGTCATCGACAAGTCCGGCACGGTGCCCGTCACCCTAATCGCTCCGGCCAGTTCGGCGGCCGCACACTTCCCGGAGGCGGAAATCCTCAACGCCTCACTCAGCGAACCGCAGAACCTCGACTACACCGGCCTCGACATCACGGTCCAGCGCCTGGAGCACGCCGCCTACATGCAGATCACCACCGCCCTGAAGGTGTCCGGGCAGCCGTCCCACCCGGCCGAAGGTCCCTGGCAGGACGTCCCGGACGAGCCCGACACGGTGCAGCAGCCGGAGCCTCCCGTATCGGAGGAACCCATCGCGCCCACGCCCGCTCCCCCGAGCCCTGCGTCGGCAGTGGTAGCGGACGTGGGCAGCGAAGTGTTCCCTGCTCTGCTCGCCGCCACCTCCGATCCCGCTGGACTTCGTCTCCTGCCCACGACATCGGCTCAGGCCGACGCCCAGCCAGGCCAAGACACCGCAACAGCACCCCCGGCCCCCGAGCCCGTGGCGACCGCTCACACCACGGGAGAAACGGCCGCGGAGGCTGACGACCGCGAAGACTCCGCGGAGGAAAGCAACGAGGAGCGCGAGGCACACGACCTGCACGCGCCGGAGATCCGGGTCCTGGGCCCGGTAGAGGTGACCGGCGTGAACAGCACCGGCCACGGCCCCAGAATGGCGCAACTCGCCGCCCTGTTGTTCTTCCGCCCCGGGCGAAGCTCCGACGCCTTGTGTTGCGACATGGATCCCGTCAGCCCCTGGTCCCTCAGCACCCTCAACGCCCGGATGCAGGGCCTGCGCCGCTCCCTGGGGAACGACCCGACCGGCGACCCCTACGTGCCGCGCCGCAAGACCGGCGAGAGTCCCTACCGCCTCTCCCCCGCCGTGCGCTGCGACTGGACCCGCTTCCTCCAACTCGCCGAGCGCGCCCTGCCGCTGGGACCGGCCGGCCTGACCGATCTGGAGAGGGCACTCACCCTGGTGCGGGGCCGTCCCTTCGGCGGCAAGCCCCTGCCCTGGGCCGAGCCGTACCAGCAGGAAATGATCACGCGGATCATCGACGTCGCGCACACCGTGGCCACCCACCGCACACCCCCAGGCCCGCACCACGACCTCAGCACGGCCCGCCGTGCCGTCGCGACCGGCCTCAACGCCGACGACACCGCGGAACTGCTGTATCGCGACTGGTGCAGAATTGAGGCCGCGGCAGGCAACCGTCAGGGACTGCACACCGCCATCACCCGCATCCAACAAGTCAACCGCACGCTCGACTGTTCGCTCGAGACAGAAACCGAGCAACTCATCAACGAACTCCTCAACGCCCCGGGCCCGGCGACACCCAAGGCCCTCTCACCGATGTGAGCGCAGATGCTCGGCGCGTCACTGATGGCGGGGGGCGACATCGCGGGCCGCGTAGGCGAGGAGTTCCTTGGCGGCAGCCTCGTCGGAGGCCGGAGGCCGTGCACGCCACTCGGCCAGGGTGTCGCGGACGGTGTGCGCAACGGCCCTCTCGTGCTGCACCAGGTCGACGTCGAGAGTCGTCACGTCGCCGCTCTCTGCGCGGCCCGTGACGACGACGGGGCCCGCCAGTGGGCACAGGGGAATGCCCCGCCACGCACTCGCCAGGGCCCACGTTCTGCGGAAGACCGGTCGTTTGGCCCTCACCGTGGATGTGCATGAGTGCCCGCCGGTGGTAGATCCCTTGGCTGACGGCGTCAGCAGATCCGACGTGTTCCAGGATCGCCAAGTACGCACCAGTCAGGGGGAGGTCGGGGTCCGTGACCGTCGCGTCGGTGGTGATGTGCAATGCGTGCATAGGTCCTCTCGTCAGGACGCATTTAGGGAATCGGACCGTGCAAGACCGCACTGCGCAGGTCTGCGCAGTGATGACGATGCCTGCGTAATGCGTGTCTGATCAGGGGTTTCTTCCGATTTCGCAGCCTAATCCGCGTCGCGGGGTGCGGGCGTGCAACGGTGCACCTTGGCTGGCCCTACTGTTGTGCGTCGGCGTGCTGGCGTTGGAGGGCCTGCCGACGGCGCTCAAAGTCGACGGTGTTCTCGGTGATGTAGCCGGTGGTGACGGGCTTGTTGTACTGGGCGGTGATGCCTCGGGCTGCGCAGTCCTGCGCAACGGCGTCCGCCTCCGGCTGCTCGTTGCGCAGCCGGTGCTCGGCCCAGACGTTGTAGACGCGGAACGGCAGGAAGTACCGGCGCAGAGTGGCGGGGCTGACCGGTTTGCCGCCCCGGCCGTGCATGTCCTTCCGCGCTAGGTAGGGGGATAGCTGCTCAGCCGTCGGTTCCTCGCCGTGCTCGGTCTGGTATTCCATCCATGCCTGGTAGTAGCGATCGACCGTGGTGCGGACCGCTCGCGGCCCCGCTGAGTCTTCGGGCCCGGGCCGCGGGGTGTCGATGGCGGCGCTCACACGCGAGGGCCGATTCTCCTTGGCCGGTTGGGTGCCGGTGCCGGTGCCGGTGCCGGTGCCGACCGGAGTCTGCTCGGGCTGGTCAGCGTTGAGGAGGGGCTCAACGGAGTCGGCGATCTCTTGGTCACCGGTCTCCGGTTCCGCCTCGTCGAACTCGCGCTGCCGGAAGGTGGAGACGAAGTCCTCCAGGTCTTCGGCCGTGATGGGCTGACCGTTTCCGCCGGTGATCTGGTCCCGTCCGTAGACGTACGTGGCGAGGGCGGCGGCATCGGGATAGGCACCGTGCTCCTGCGCGTAGGTACGCCAGGCGTTGTAGAAGTAGTCGCCCCAGCCGTCGCCCGCGCCCTGCAGACCGTCCTGAGGATCTGTCTCGGGATCAACGGAGGGCGCGTGACGCTCCTTGAAGAGCGTCAGCAGGGGTTCGAGTTGCTCATCGGACAGCGGCCCACCGGCCGCCGTCGCGATGCCGTACCGGTCTTGGAGCCAGAGAGCGAACTGCGCACTCGTGGGCTCGAATCCAAAGGCGGCCACCCATTCCTGGTAGGCGTTGGCGAAGTGCTGGACGTTCCCCGCATCTCCAGAGTCGTGCGTCTGCTCGGGGTGCGGGGCTGCGATCGGCGCCATCGGCTGGGGCTCCCGGCCGCCCACGTTCATGGAGTCCTGCTCCTGGTCGACGGCGGCCTCAAGTCCCGGGCTCTGCCGCTGCGTCGGAACCGGAGCCCGCTCGACGGTGAACTGGATCGGCGGCTCGTCGATGCCAGCGGCGGCCAGCCCGGCCGGGGCCGTCTCGGCAAGGGGAACACCGTAGCGGGCAAGGCGGAGCGGCATCAGTGCCTCCACCGGGGCCTTGCGTCGCCAGGCGCGGCCAAAGCGGGAGTGGAGGCTGGCCTGGTAGACGAGGCGTTCCTGCTCGAGCCGGATGACCTGCTCGTAGGAGCGCAACTCCCACAGCTTCATCCGGCGCCACAGCAGGAAGGTAGGGATCGGCGAGAGAAGCCAGCGGGTGAGACGGACGCCTTCCATGTGCTTGTCGGCCGTGATGTCGGCGATCCGGCCGATCGCGTGCCGGGCTGCCTCGACCACGACGACGAAAAGGACCGGGATCACCGCGTGCATCCCAACGCCCAGCGGGTCGGGCCAGGCCGCCGCGCCGTTGAAGGCGATGGTGGCCGCCGTCAGGAGCCACGCCGTCTGCCGGAGCAGCGGGAAGGGAATGCCGATCCAGGTCAGCAGGAGGTCCAGGGCCAGCAGGACGCAGATGCCGGCGTCGATGCCGATCGGGAACACATAACTGAAGTTCCCGAAGCCCTTCATCAGAGCCAGCTCACGCACAGCAGCGTAAGACCCCGCAAAACCGATACCAGCGATGATCACGGCACCGAACACGACGACACCGATGAGAACCCCATGCACCCGGGTCAGCTCGGCTAACCCGGCCCTCCCCGCAGTCACCGTCCCACTCCCCTCATCCCTACTCACAACTGCTCTCACACTGCCACGTGAGAGCCCGTTTGTGGCCTACGGGAACAAGACGGAGGGCCTCTTCCTCACCTACCGCGCCACCAGCAGCCTCGATCCCAGAAACCCGACCCCGCCGCGGCCGCCACTCAGTGCACACCTGGCNTCAGGAGCCACGCCGTCTGCCGGAGCAGCGGGAAGGGAATGCCGATCCAGGTCAGCAGGAGGTCCAGGGCCAGCAGGACGCAGATGCCGGCGTCGATGCCGATCGGGAACACATAACTGAAGTTCCCGAAGCCCTTCATCAGAGCCAGCTCACGCACAGCAGCGTAAGACCCCGCAAAACCGATACCAGCGATGATCACGGCACCGAACACGACGACACCGATGAGAACCCCATGCACCCGGGTCAGCTCGGCTAACCCGGCCCTCCCCGCAGTCACCGTCCCACTCCCCTCATCCCTACTCACAACTGCTCTCACACTGCCACGTGAGAGCCCGTTTGTGGCCTACGGGAACAAGACGGAGGGCCTCTTCCTCACCTACCGCGCCACCAGCAGCCTCGATCCCAGAAACCCGAACCCGCCGCGGCCGCCACTCAGTGCACACCTGGCCCGTGGCAACGCAGCATCCCGCTGAGCCCGCCTCATCGACGCCCTACTCCCCCGGCCCCAGCCATACGCGCGCGGCGTACGCCACCCCAGCCCCTCCCGGTCGCCGCCCAGCCCGAGATCCGCCCGGCTCGTACGCTCACACGGTGCAGGAACCCAAGAGGATCCCGACAAAGGCGCCAGCCAGGAGAAACGGGCCGAACGGGATCGCAGCGTTACGACCGGCGCGCGGCACGAGGATGAGACCGACGCCGAACAACGCGCCGAACAGATACCCGGCGAATGTGCCGATCAGCACGACCCCCCAGCCGTACCAGCCCAGGACAGCCCCGAGCGCAGGAGCCAGCTTCACATCGCCGAACCCGAAACTCCCCGGGTTGATCAGGAATAACACCAAGTGACAAACGCCGAGCGTGAGAGAGCCCAGCAACGCAGCCCGCCAACTGCCGCCGGCACCAGGCATCAGCGCGGCCCCTCCCAGGCCGACGAGCGCGCATGCCACGAACGGCAGGATGACGACGTCGGGCAGCCGGTGCACGGCGACATCGACGATGGCGAGCACCACGGCAATCGGCGCGAGCAACAGCCACACCAGCAACTCGGGACGGGCCCCAGCAGCCACCGCCAGCACACCACAAACCATGGCCACCACCGAGGAGATGACGGGCGTGTTCGCCCCGAACCTATCGCCGTCAGCGCAACGAGCCCGCCCCACCCACCCCGACCCGATCCCCTCCAAAGGGTGCCCTGCCGGACACGCAGTCCGCGAAGACTCTCCCCACGGCACGGAGAGCCGGTACGCAACGCGCGGTATCAGCAAGCCCGTGCCAGCACCCCACAGAACAGCCACCACGGTGATCCACGACATCTCCACCGAAAGGAGCTTAAGCTCAACCCGTCCTGATCCCCTCACAACCGGATGCAACGGCCCCGATCCCAGCGACGTCATCGCTTGACCGGGCACCGGTCCACATCCTGCCCACCCGGCTGGTGATCGCGAGCGAAAGCAAGGACGTAGCCGACCTAGCGGATTTCCAGGGCTCGCCCCGGCTGCGGATTGCCTGCGTAGGACCGCGCCTGCACATGGAGTACGGCGTGGCAGCGGCGGAGTGCTCAACTACGATCGACCGCTGGAGACTAACGCAGCGGCAGCTCCGCCAGCATGACAGCGAACACTGGGGAGTCCGGGGCAGACCTCTGCTCGCCGACCTTCTTGAAGCCCCAGTCCTCATACAGCCTCTGGACTCTGGGGTGCGTGACGTCCACTAGGAGGACTGCAAGGTCCTCGCCTCGGTTCTCCAACAGGGCGCGGGTAAGCCGATCGGCCAAGCCCTGCTTCCGGTACGCCTGACGAACAGCCAACTCGGAGAACGCGAAGGTCAGAGTTCTCTCCGGCACCGGGTCGACGTATTCGCGCCACCACTCCCGGCCGTCCACCGCAGGAGCCCCGTACGCGAAGCCCACGGCTTCGTCCCGGTCGTAGGCCATCACGCACGAGTAGCCCTCTCGAGAACCCCAGTGATCGACATACCAGGGGAACTTGCTCCTGAATTCGTCGAGTGTTCCTCCCTGGGCGTCCCTGTGGATATCGATGATCGATTGCCGGATCTTTGGCAGGTCCTCGCGGACGAAGAAGCGGACGTCCAGGTCGGCCATCAGGGTCGGCTCCATTCGGATCGGTGGCGGTCTCCCCACTCTTGTGCGACCGAGGCGTCCGGCGCAAGAGAGATCAAGTCGCGGTAGAAGTCTCCGAGTAGAGATCGCATCCTTCCGGGGATCTGGTGCCCCGACATCATCTCGAAAACCTCGGAGGCTGTGGTGGTGGCCAGTTCGGCGTCCCGTTGGTGGACCTGGCACAGGGCAAGCCGGGCCGTGGCCAAGGCCCGGTTCCGCTGAAACTGTTTAGGGATGCTGCCGAGCGCCTGGTGTGAGGCAGCCTCGGCCTCGGCGAAGTCTCCGATCCGGTCACGGGCGATGGCTGTCATCGCCATTAGCTCGGCCTCCCCGTAGAAGCTGATCCAGCTTGGGCGCGTCTCGTCCTTTCTCGCCTTACTCAGGGCTTCTTCGGCGTACCCGAGGGACCTGATGGCCGCTTGGCGGTCACCGATAGTGGCCTGACCAACTGCGGTGCGGGCGTGAGCGAGAGAGCCGTAAAAGGGATCTCGCCTCGCGATGCCCGTCGCCTGGGCGGCGTAGCCGGCGTCCACGGCGTCGGTGAAGTCTTCCCTCTGGTGGGCAAGCATCGCGTAGGAGTTCCAGACCCTCAGCTCGGCGATCGGATCCTTGGCCATCCCCGCGAGGTACAGGGCACGGTTTAGGCGGGCTTGGGCGCGGTCAAGCTGACGACCGTCGATGGCGGCCCACGCTGCCGTCGCCGTGTAGTTCGCGGCCACGGAATACAACCGCTGCCGGATGCGCTGGGACGCGGCCTGCCTGACTTTCTCAAGGGCGTCGTTCGCTCCTGCGAGTGCCGACCGCTCCAACGCCTCGTGGCCTCCTCGTGATGCGTCCAGAGCCATCAGGGCGTCCAGGCCGGAGCGGAGTCGGATCACGTCGGACGTGCCGACAGTGGAGGGCCGCGAATGGACGGGCACTACGACGGTGGCGGCGGTTCCAGTAGCGGTGGAGAGGAAACTTCTACGCTCCACAGGTGGCTCCGGTTCGGTGGTGGTGCGGCTTGCCGTTGGCGGGCGGAAGCCCAGCTCTTCGGCCGTACACCCGAATACTGCCTGTAAGGCTTCCCGCTGGCGGTGGTGGGGCCACTTGGTTTTTCCGGTTACCCAGTTGCGGACAGTTCGGTCGCTGACCGTTCCCTCGCATCCGCGAGAACGCAGGAAGCCGTTGACCTTCTCGGCCAACTCGGCCTGAGTAAGGCCTAGCTCGGCCATGGCAGCGGTGAGGCTCGCGTTCCCTTCCACACATCCACGGTAGCCACTGAGGCCCCGTCAGTAGGCGTGAGTGCCCGGAAATTTCCGGTAGTACGCGGTGCATACGAGGCCGGCTTTTCCTCCTCTCATGGTGTCCAGGGTCGTTGACTGACGGTAGGCCGTCGTACACCGACACCCCCTGAGGTTCAGATGATCGTGTCAGCGCAGCCCTGCCCCACCCGGAGTCCGGAGTCTTCCGCGATCCTCCCCGGTCTGGAGGAGAGCGCCGAGATCGCCCGTCAGCTCGTACGCACGACGTTCACTGCATGGGAGATGGAGCACCTGACGGACTCGGGAGTTCTCCTCGTGACCGAGCTGGTGGCCAACGCGGTTCAGCACACCAACTCCCGCTATATCAAGGTCGTCGTCTCCCGCTCCAGCACACGGTTCGTACGGATCGGGGTAGTCGACAGCGCCCGCATGCTGCCGGAAATGACCAAGCCGGGAGCCGATCTCCTCACCAGCGGCCGGGGCCTGCTCCTGATCGACGCTCTGTGCGAGCGCTGGGGAACGGACATGTATCGCTTGGGCAAGCAGGTCTGGGGCGAGTTGCGGGTGAGCCGGCCGGATGAACGGGGCGGGGGTGAGGGGCTGCGCGGGGACACGGCCGGCGACCCCCACGCCGACCCGCGCAGCGTCATCACGCGCGTCAACCAGCCCTCTTGTGCACACTCGGCCAGCGACGCACGCAACTGTTCGCACCTGTACCTCAGCCGGCTGCCTGTTCCCGTGAACATCGAGGCTGCGGCTGCGGTGGCACACGCTCTCATGGCCGGTGCTGTGGCGTGACCGGGCGCCCAGATACCCCGTGTTTTCCCAGCAAGGGCTTTCTTCCTCCTGGTGAGCCGGTCGTGCACGTGCTCGAGGCTCGCTGCGACTTCCCCGGCTTTCGAGGAGGCGATGACATCGGAGTCGGCTGAAGGCGAGCAGCCCTGTGGCCTGTGGTCCGCGCCAGCTCGGAGCCGACATCGCTACGCCCCCCCGTGGGGACCGGAAGGTCTTTCACACCTTGGCCAAGCCTGACCGAAGCCCCGCGTGATCCACCGCTCGCCCGACGCACCGCGGCGCACGCCTGAGCATCTGCCGGGCTGCCTTGCCCTCGTCCAGGCCGCCGCGCCCCCGTAGCGGCGGTCACCTTTCCCCCATACCTCTGAGGCCCTGATGACCCCTATCCAGGCACTGAACACCGGCCCCGGACCGCTGTCTTTGCTCACCTTGAGACGGGGACCGGTTGAGGCGGAGGGGGCTGCTACACGCACACCGGCATGGGGTGTGTCCATGAGTGGCGCCTTTCAGCCGCGATTCCACCCGGCTGGCTTCGACCGTGCGCTGCGCGTCGTGCTGGACGACGCACGGGCTGGGCGATGGCGGTCGATGAAAGTCCTGCTGGAGACCTGCGCCACGTGGGGATTACGGACTTCACGAAGCCAGGTCCTGGCGGCGGCAGCGGCCAACGCAGACGCCGTCGAAGCGTGGTTGCAGGAGGAGCCACACGTCAACGCGGTGATGATGCAGGCGCGTGTGTGGGTGGAGCGGGCACTGAACGCACACCGTGCCGGACAGCGGGATGCGGGATCACTGGCCGATCGTGCGCGCAGGGCGTGCCGGGAGGCGACCCGGTGCTGGCCCGACGACCCTGTGCCATGGGTGGGCTTACTGGCGTTAGCGCAGGTGGACTCCCCGGACGTGTACCAGCGTCGGCCGGAACACCGAGCGGAGGCCTGGGAGTACATGCTGCCGTACGGCCCCTGGGGGCTGCTGCGTGAAGTCCAGGAGCGTGATCCGGGCAACCGGGAAGCGTGGCACCGCATGCTGCAGGCGATGCAGGCCTACGGGGCGAACGCGCACGACTTCGTGCGCTGGGTGTCGACCTGGGCGCCGGCAGGGTCACCGCTGGTGCTGCTGTCGCTGTACCTCCACGCGGAGCACTACGGGATCCAGCGGGCCAACGGCCAGCTCACACCCCTGTACTGGACGAGGGATCCGGTCTCCCACGACACGCTCCGCGCGCTGGCCTGGTGGTTCCCGCAGGCCGATGCCAGGTCGTGGTCGCCGCTGGATTTGAACCATCTCGCGCAGGCGCTGCACTCGGGCGGGTTCGGCGAGGGAGCGGCTGCGGTCTTTGAGGCGATCGGGCCCTACGTCACGCCCGTGCCGTGGAAGTACGTCGCTGACGCACCGGAACGGTGGCTGGAGGAATTCGAGCGGGCTCGCAGCCGCTACGTACGCGATCCGCAAACCGGGCCGCTGCACGCCGGGCGACGCCGATGAACGGCCCCCGCAGCACCTTCCGAGGCCCGCCCACTGCCCGAGGCCGTGCCTTACACGCCGCAGTGTCCCGCCCCCTTCACCGTCCCCTCGCTTCCGGAGGTAACTGCGTTGTCTTCCAAGCGGTCGCCGAAACCATCGAGCCCCTCAACCTCCCCGAGGCACACATGCCTGACTCGTTAGCAACCAGCACCGCCTTCCCCCGCGGCGGAGAGCGAGCATCAACCCCCTATGGCATGCCCCTGATCGTCAGTCCCGTCGGTGCCGACTCCGATCTGCGGGACGCTCTCGAAGACCTGAAACTGGGGCGCCACTCGGCCACCCGTGACCTTCTGTCCCGGACGGGGGCGCACTGGGCACTGCGCACGAGCCGCAGCCAGCTCCTCGCCGCCGGCGCGGGGGAGGCCGGTGTCTTCAAGGCATGGCGGGACGAGGAGCCGGACAGTCCGCACGCCGGCATGATGTGGGCGCGGGCGCTCACCCGGGCGGCAGTGGAGGCCTACCGCAAGGGTGAGCGTCAGGAGGTGGTGGGGCGCGCCGCAGCCCTGGCGCAGCAGGAGTGGCGCAGGCTGGACCACCTGTGGCCGGAGTGTCCGGTGCGGTGGATCGGCCGCCTGCACCTCACCCAGCTTCCCTACGCCGCCCACTACTTCGACCCCTACGCGCAAAGTCGCCGGGCTCCGTGGGATCAGTTGGACGATCCGGCGATGCATTACCGGGGGCCGTGGCCGCTTCTGGATGAGGTCAACCGGCTCCACCCCGGCAACCGGGAGGGCCATCACCGCATGCGCGAGTACTTCCTGTACCGCGGCGGCGGGGCAGCGGCCGCAATGCAGTTCTCGGCCTGGCTCGTGTCCGGCAGGCTGTCGAATCCGGAGCTGCTCATGCTGCCGGTGTACTCGCTCCTGGACCTCTACCGGGAGCGGCACGGCGACGGCCGGGGCGGCGCGCTGCAGTTCTGGCAGACCGCGCAGGTGCGGCACTTCGCCTGCCGGGCCTACGACGAATGGTTCGCGCATGTCCCAGCTGCCGAGTACCCCTGGCTGTCGATCTCCGATCTGAGCCATCTGGCTCATGCCCTGGTGGCCTGCGGGGAGAACGAGCGGGCCGCGTGGGTGTTCAAGGCGATGGGCCCCTACGCCATGCCGCAGCCCTGGAAAGACGTCAACGCCAGCCTCGGCCGCTCCCAGGACTGGACCGACGCATTCCTGCGCATCCGCGCATCCGTCCTGCGATAGCAGCGCCGTGGCGAACAGCCGCTCCCCGCCAGGGCGCCAACGCGCCCCCGGCCCGTCCGTCTCCCCTTCTTCACAATGAAAGTGGATCTCTGGTGTCTCACAGAAGCGCTGCCATGACGGCATCAGCCAGTGACGATGACGTCCTGGCCGCCCTCGGGATCAAACCCGAGCTCTCCCGAAAGATGGGCACTTTCGGCAATTTCGCGATCAGCTTCTCGGTCATCTGCATCCTGGCCGGCGGCATGAGCTTGTTCGGGTTCGGCCTGGGCCACGGCGGCCCGGTGGTCATGCTCGGCACGTGGATCGTCATCGGCTTCATGACGCTGCTGGTCGGCCTGTCCCTGGCCGATGTCGTCTCCGCCTACCCCACCAGCGGGGGCCCGTACTTCATGGCCGACAAGCTCGGCGGGGCCAGCTGGGGCTGGGTGACCGGCTGGCTGAACCTGCTCGGTCTGCTCGGCGCGATCGCCGGTATCGACTACGGGGCCGCCACCTTTGTCGGAGCCTTCGCGCAGATGCAGTGGGGCATCACCCCCACGGACGGCACCACCATGACCATCTTCGGGTGCATCCTGCTCCTGCACGGGCTGCTGAACTCGGCCGGGGTGCGCCTGGTCACCGTGCTGAACTCGATATCCGTGTGGTGGCAGCTGGGCGGTGTCGCCGTCATCGTCGGCGCCCTCACCATCACCCCGGCCCAGCATCAGTCGGCGAGCTTCGTCTTCACGCACTTCCACAACGACACCGGCTTCTCCAGCCCCTTCTACGTCGCTCTGATCGGCTCTCTCCTGGCGGGTTACACGTTCTGCGGCTACGACGCCTCCGCCCATGTCGCCGAGGAGACCAACGACGCCCAGACCTCCGCACCCAAGGGCATCGTCCGCTCCATCTGGGTGTCCTGGGCGGCCGGGTTCGTGCTCCTGGCCGGGCTGCTGTTCGCCATGCAGGACTACACGGGCACGCAGAACTCCGCGACCGGGGTGCCGCCCGCGCAGATCTTCCTCGACGACCTCGGCGCATCCGGGGCCAAGGCGCTGCTCCTGGTCGTCATCGTCGCGATGCTGTTCTGCGGCAACGCCGAAGTCGCCGCGGCCAGCCGCATGGTCTACGCCTTCTCCCGCAGCCGGGCCCTGCCGGGCTGGCAGAGCTGGCGGATCGTCAACGACCGCACAAAGACGCCCACAAGGGCGGTGTGGTTCGTCATCGTCGTGCCGTTCGTGCTCGCCCTGCCAGCTCTGTGGTCGCCCGCCGCCTACGGCGCGATCACCGCGATCAACGCCGTCGGCATGACCCCGGCCTACGGCATCCCCGTCCTCCTCGCCCTGGCCAAGGGCCGCGACTACCGGCCCGGCCCCTGGAGCCTGGGGCGCTGGCGGCGCCCGATCGGGTACGTCGCGGTCGTCTACGTCGCGGTCATCACCCTCGTGTTCTGCCTGCCGCAGTCCTCGCCGATCACCACCGAGTCCTTCAACTACGCCGGGGTGACCCTGCTGGCCGCGCTGCTGCTGGCCTGGGGTACCTGGCTGACCCGCGGCAAGCAGCAGTACCAGCTCACCGCCGCCCACACCGCCCGGCCCGACGAAGCCATGATCAGTGAGGGCTTCTGATGAGCGCCGAGACCAACTACACCGAGACGCCGTGGCCCACCGGCCCGGTGAGCCGGGAAACGCTTCAGCGCCTGCTGAAGGACCGCTCGGTCACCGACATCATGCTGGCCGTGCCGAACCTCCAAGGGCGGCTCCTCGGCAAGACGTTCAACGCCCCGGTGTTCCTGGAACGGATGACCGGCGGGGCGGAGATGTGCTCCTACGTCCTGGCGACCGACGTCGACATGACCCCTCTGGACGGCTTCGACTTCACCGGCTGGGAGCAGGGGTTCGGTGACTTCCTCGTCACCCCGGACCTGGACAACGTGCGGATGCTGCCGTACCGGCCCGGCACCGCCCTGGTGTTCGGTACGTCCGTCCACGACGACGGCACTCCCGTGGCGGTGGCGCCCCGCCGCATGCTGGAAACCCAGATCGAGCGGCTTACCGAACTGGGCTACGTGGTGAAGGTGGGAGTCGAGAGCGAGTTCGTCCTCTACACCGACGGGCCAGCAGGACGGAGCCCGGCATGGGGCGAAAACCTCGACTACGCCCTCCAGCACCCGCCGCAGGTCAGCGACGTCTTCCGCCACCTGGCCGATGTGATGAGCGACGTCGGCATCGTCCACGAGGCGATCAAAACGGAAGGCGCGGCAGGCCAGACGGAGGTGACGTTCGCCTACGGTGAGGCGCTGAAAGCCTGCGACGACTACGCCGTCTTCCGCCACCTCGTGCGCGACATCGCCGGACGGCACAGCATGATCCCCGTCTTCATGGCCGCTCCCGAGACCGGTGTCGGCAGCGGACTGCACCTGCACGTGTCGCTGTGGACCGAGCGCGACGAGCCCGGATTCGCCCACCACCGGGGACAAGAGCTGCCGCCCCTGATGCTGCGGGCCGTAGCGGGACTGCTCTCCGCGCTGCCGCACCTGGGGCCGCTGTATGCGCCCACCCCCAACTCCTACAAGCGCTACCAGCCGCACTCCTTCGCCCCCACCCGCTACACCTGGGGATTCGATCACCGCGGCTGCGCGATCCGCGTCACCGGCCACGGCAACGGCACCCACCTTGAAGTCCGCCTCGCCGGCGCCGACGCCAACGCCTACCTCGCCCTGACCGCCTACCTCGCCGCGATGGCCCACGGCCTCAAGGAGGAACTGTCGCCGCGGCCGGCCTGCGACGGCGACGCCTACCAGGACCGCACCTCCATCCCCCTCTACACCGATCTCGCCGAAGCACTCCAGCACTTCGAGCACAGCACCATCGCCCAGTCCCTGCTCGGCAAGGACATCGTGCGCCACTACGCCCACGCGGCGCGCGCCGAACTTGCCTGGTACCGCAGACACGTCTCGGACCTGGAGCGGCTCCGCGGTATCCGCTGAGACTCCCTGCCGCCGGGTGTAACTCCCCCCTCGGCGGCAGGGGCACGCCCCTCGTTCCCCGGCCGGACGGCGGCCGGGGAACGAGGGCCAGACCCTACGCCTCTGCAGCGTAGGGATCACACCATGCGCTACCGACTCAAGGAGGCACGAATCGTGACTGAGACCCAGCAGCGCGCGCTGATAGACGCGCGGGGCCTGATCAGCTCCGAGATCCGGGAGACCCTAGTCTCCAACATGTGCGACAAGTTCCCTCAACTGACCGAGGAGAAGGCGGACCGCGGGATCGGCCAGATGCTCGCCTTCCTGGCAGCCTGTGACTACAGCGGCAGGCCGCTCAGCCCCTCGCCACTGGTAGACGACTTCTGGCACGCCTTCCTGCTTCACACCAAGGCCTACCGGGAGTTCTGCCAGGAGAACTTCAGCAGGTTCCTCGATCACCAGCCCGGCTTCCTCGACCGTGAGGAGCACGGGGGCGGCAAGACGCTCCGGGCCCGGACCGTGGACGCGATCACTCTCGCGGGGTACGAGATCGACATGGAGTTCTGGCCCGAGCTGGATCTCGCGGAGTGCTCGCAATGCCACGCCAACTGCTCGGACAGCCCGAACCATCCCCCGAGCTGTTCGTAACCGCTCTGCACGCCCCCTCCGGCCTGTGCCACGCTGTGGCAGGCCGGAGGCCTCCCATCCTCGATCAACGCAGGAGACCGTGGGTGCATCGCATCGACTGGCACGATCTACCCGAAGCGGCCAAGGCCGCCGTGGAGCGCCACACCGGCCCGGTCGAACGGGCCGAGACCGCGCCGCATGGCGTCATGTCCCGGCTCGCCTGCACCATCCACACGCGAGCGGGCCAAGCATTCGTCAAGGGCGTTCCCGAGGACGACCCACAGGCCTGGGTGTACCGGCACGAGGCGCAGGTGACGCGGAACGCGCCCCGCGCGCCCCGCGTGTTGTGGGACGTCGACTCTGGCGGATGGCGGCTGTACGGATACGAGTACGTGCAGGGCCGGTACCCGAACTTGGCCCCAGGGTCTGACGATCTCCCGGCACTGGTGGATACGCTCACCGTCCTGTCCGAGGCGGCTTGGCCCGAGACGATGCGCAAGAAGCCGCTGCACGAACGATGGGCGGGATTTCCACCCGATGATGTGCCCGCCGGGATGCAAGGGCGGGTTCTGGCGCACACGGACATGTCACCGCACAACATGCTCGTCACCCTCTGCGGCGAACTGCGGCTGCTGGACTGGGCTCTTTCCTGCCCCGCCCCGGCATGGGCTGACACGGCGCTGACCATTCCCCGGCTCATCTCGGCCGGCCACACTCCCGCCCAGGGCGAGGAGATCGCGCGACGGGTTCCCGCCTACAGCGCGGCAGACGGGGATACCGTCACCATCTTCGCGCGCACCATCCTCGCCGCATGGCATGAGTGGGAGCACACGCGGCCACTTCCTCACCGGGCTGCTCTCACCGACGCGGCCCGGAAATGGGCAATGTGGCGTGAGTCCAGCTCAACCGTCCGCACTCGCTGAACTCCCATCCAATACCCCAGCTTTCTGGAGCGCTTCCGTGCCGACGCACCGCCTGACCGAAGTCCCTGTCGACGCGCTGAAAGAGATCGAGTCCGTCGCCGGGCCCGTGCTGGACATCGAGATGTTGTCGGCCGGCTACAACAGTGAGATCGCTGCCCGCTTGCACTTCACCGACGGCACGGTCTTCGTGAAGGGGTTGAGGCAAGACCATCCCCGCGTGTGGACGCAGCAGCGCGAGGCCGATATTAACCCGCACGCCGACGGCCTCGCCCCGGCTCTGCGGTGGCACATCCGGAAGGCGGGGTGGAACCTGCTCGGGTTCGAGGATCTCGAGGGCAGTCACGCCGACTACTCCCCCGGCTCCCCTGATTTGGAACTCGTCCTTCAAGCGCTGTGGCATCTCGCTGCTCTCGGCGCGCCGTCATCGGTCGACCTCAAGAGCATGCCCGCGCGCATGAGAGGGCACGTCGAAGACCCCGACAAGGCAGGCCTCTTCGCCGGGTCCCACCTGCTGCACACCGATTGGAATCCGCACAACGTCCTGATCGTCGACGGCAGGGCGCGTCTCGTCGACTGGGCGTGGGCCTCTCGGGGCGCCTCGTGGATCGACCCGGCGCTGTGGGTGATCTGGTTGATCGCCTCGGGCCACAGCGTGAACAGCGCCGAAAGTCTGGCCGGGCAGCACCCGGCCTGGGGCAGCACGCCGGTTCGTTCCATCGACGCGTTCGCGCAGGCTCAGCGCCGGCTCTGGGAGACGATCGCGAGCGCCGACGAGCCGGACGAGTGGACGCACAAGCTGCACGCCGCCGCGCAGGCCTGGGCTGAACGGCGGCAGTGACGGGCGCTGACGGCCGACGTACGGCGGCCCCGCCGACGTCGCGCCGTTGACGGGATAGGACTCGCGGCCGGCCCGTGCCGGTCATGAGCCCCCGGAGGATCCATGCGCACCCTGCCTCCCGGGGCTGAACCCCCGGCACGTCCATTCATTCCACGAGCACGAACGGACAAGCCGGGGAAGTCGTCTCTGCCGGTGTCGCCCTCAGCTTGGGCGATCCTCAAATGAGGGGACAACGAGTGTCCGGCAGAGAGCCCGTGCACGACAGCCGAGCCGCGATAAACAACGGCCGCATCAGCTGCCATCCTGACCTCTCGCCGTGAAGGTTGAGCATTCTCACCGAAGTTTGAGTGCCTGCTCCTGATGCAACCATGCCATGACGGTATTGGTGGATCCTGGGTTCGTTGCGCGCGCCCGTCAGCCGTGCTTGGCTCGCCCGATGAACTTTCTGTTGACGGCGAGTGGCCTGCGCAACGAGACGCTGCGAGATGCGCTGCGGGACATGCTGGGAAAGCCGTTCGGATCGGCGAACATCGTGTTCGTTCCTACGGCATCAGTCGCCGAGCCCGGGGACCACGGGTGGGTCGTCGCGGACATGAACCGGCTGCACGGCCTCGGCTGGCGGGAGTTCGACATCCTGGAGCTGAACGGCCTGCCCCGGCAGATGGTGCTCGACCGGCTGCTCCACGCCGACGTCATCTACGTCGAGGGCGGCAGCCACTACCACCTCGCGCGCAGCATCACCAGCAACGGCCTGGCCGACGGCTTCCTGGAGGCGCTGGAGCGCCGGGTCTATGTGGGGGTCAGCGCCGGATCAATGATCTTCAGCCGAAATCTCACCGAACACTCCGCCGACGTCATCGGGGACACCACGGACCTCCACGTGCTCGGCGCGATGACCGTGGAGCCGCCGTTCGGCCTCTTCGACTGGTATCTCAAGCCCCACCTGCACTCGCCGGATTTCCCCGAGCGGGACGACGCCTGGGCTGATCGCATCGCTGCGCGGGCGGACTTCCCGATCTACTTCATCGACGACGAGACGGCCGTTCGCGTCAGGGACGGCGAGGTGGACGTCATTTCTGAAGGCCAGTGGCGGTTCCATCCGTGACTCAACGCGTGGTGGGAAGCCCCGGACAGGGCGGTGCGGCGCCGTCGATGTCCAGCGGCCGGCGATGCGGCAGCACCGACCGTGACGGGGCCTCCCCTTGAGTGGTGGACACGCTGATACTGGATCTGCTTGATCCGGAGGAAGCGAGAAGACCGCCGATGGCGATGAAGGACTACTCGGACGAGTTCAAGGCCGATGCCGTGGCCCTGTACGGGTCCACACCCGGGCGACCTACAAAAGCATCGCTGCTGACCTGGGCATCAATCGGGCGACCCTGCGTGAGTGGGTGCTGCGGGGCCGTGACCGCCGTGGCGTCACCGCCGCGGCTGCCAAGCCGGCCGCCCCGCCTGGGGAGGCGACACCGTCCGTCGATCCGGACGAGCGAGTGCGGCAGCTGGAGGCGAGGGTGGCCGAACTCGAGGCCAGTGAGCGCAAGCTCGCCACCGAGCGGGACATCCTCCGCAAGGCGGCCAAGTATTTCGCCGGAGAGACGAACTGGTGATCAGCCGCTTCCAGTTCGTTGACGACCACCGGGACACCTACGAGGTGAAGCGGCTCTGCCAGGTCCTGGACGTGAACCGGTCCAGCTACTACAAGTGGCTCGCCGGCGCCCAGGCCCGGGCCGCCCGCCAGCACCAGGACTGGGTCCTGGCCCAGGAGATCCGCCAGGTCCACGGCGAGTCCGGCGGCGCCTACGGCTCCCCGCGCGTGACGGCCGAACTCCGCGAGAAAGGGCGGCGGGTCAACGAAAAGCGGGTCGCCCGGATCATGCGGACGTACTCCATCACCGGCATCCGCCTGCGCAGACGCGTCCGCACCACCGTCGCGGACCCGGCAGCCTCACCGGTTGCGGACCTGTTCCAGCGGGACTTCACCGCCGCCGAGCCGGGGCGCAAGTACATGGGCGACATCACGTATCTCCCGCTGGCTGTGACGTTGTTCATCGGCCCCAGCATGTTGGCTTCGAGCGGCCCCAGTTGGTGGGTCGCGTGGGCGCATTGAGGGGTGGTGACGGGGCGAAGTGGCCCCACCTCGGCTCTTGCGGTGAGACGGTTCCTGTGGTGTACGGCAGGGACGGTGCTCTGGATGTCATTGTCCAAGCAAGAACTGTTCGACCGGATCCGGCGAGACAGCTGGCAGCAGCAGCTGTCGGTCCGGGCTCTGTCGCGGAAGTACGGCGTTCACCGCCGGCTGGTCCGTGAGGCGCTGTCCTCGCCGGTGCCCACCCCGCGCCGCCGGGCGGTGCGGACGTCACCGCGGATGGAGCCGTACAAGAAGACGGTCGACGCCTGGCTGCGGGCTGATCTGGAGGCTCCGCGCAAGCAGCGTCACACACTGCGGCGGATCGTGGCGCGGATCGAGGAGGAGTACGGCGAGGCGGTCCCGTATCCGACGGTCCGGGACTTCGTCGCGGCCCGGCGCAAGGAGATCGCCGCCCAGGCGGGGGCGCCTGTTGAGGCGTTCGTGACCCGGCACAACGCACTCGGTGCGGATGCCGAGGTCGACTTCGGCGACGTCTACGTGGACCTCGCCGGCCAGCGCACCCGCTGCTATCTGTTCGCCTTCCGGCTGGCCTACTCGGGCAAGGCCGTGCACCGCATCTCGCGCTCGTGCGGCCAGCAGGCGTTCTTCGAGGGACACGTCCACGCGCTGACCACGCTGGGCGGCGTGCCGGCCGGCCAGGTCCGCTACGACAATCTCACCCCGGCCGTGAAGAAAGTGCTCTTCCGCAGCCGCTCGCGGGAGGAGAACCCGCGCTGGACCACCTTCCACGAGTACTACGGATTCACTCCGTTCTACTGCGAGCCGGGACTGCGCGGCGCCCACGAGAAAGGCGGCGTCGAAGGCCAGGTCGGCTACTTCCGCCGCAACTACCTCACCCCGGTGCCGCAGGTGGACAGCCTGGATGAACTCAACGACCGGCTGGCCGAGTTCGAGGCGAAGGAGGACGAGCGGCGGATCGGGGCGAGGTTGCGGACGATCGCGCAGGACTTCGCCCGCGAGGCCGGCCATCTGCTGCCCTTGCCGGACGATCCGTTCGCCACCGGCATCACCCTCACGCCCCGCGTCGACCGCTACGGCATGATCACCGTGAAGATGTGCCGGTACTCAGTCCCGGTCCGCTTCATCGACCGCAAGGTCACCGTCACGCTCACCTGTGACGACCTGACCGTCTATGACAGCCGGCGGGAGATTGCCCGCCATCGGCGGCTGACTGGCCGTGGCGCCGAACACCTCGTGCTGGACCACTACTTGGAAGCCCTGCTCACCAAGCCAGGGGCGCTGGAACGCTCCGAGGCCCTCCACCAGGCCCGCACCGAGGGCACCTTCACCGCCGTCCACGAAGCGTTCTGGGCCGCGGCCAAGAAGGCCCTCGGAGACATCGAAGGAACAAAAGCCCTGGTGAAGGTGCTGTTGCTGCACCGCCATCAGCAGCACGGCGACGTAGTGGCCGGGATCCGCGGGGCTCTCGCGGCGGGCACCTTCAATGAGGACGTCATCGCGCTGGAGGCACGCAAGGCGGCCCAGACCGCCGGGCGGGCACCGACCGTCACAGTCGGCACCCCCGCCCCGAAATCGTTGGATGCGGACCCGGCCCAGGTCACGCCCCTGACTCCGCGTCGTCTCGCCCGTGCTCTGCCCGCCGACCAGCGTCCCCTGCCCCGCCTGGAGCAGTGGGACGAGCTGTTGCAGCTTCGCCGGAAGGACTCATCATGACCACCGCCCATCACGCGCTGACCGCACAGGCATCCGACGCGGCTATCGACACCGCCTGCCGCCTGCTGCGGCTGCCCACCATGCGAGCCCAGGCCGCCGACACGATCGCCCGGGCCGAACGCGAGGGCCTGTCCTATGCCGGGTTGCTCGCCGAGCTGCTGATGGCCGAGTGCGAGGACCGGGACCGGCGCCGGGCCGAACGACGCATCCGGGCAGCTCACTTCCCCCGCGAGAAGTCGCTTCGGGAGTTCGACTACCGGGTCAATCCCCATGTCGATCCGGCGGTCATCCACAATCTCGCCACCTGCGAGTGGATCGCCAAGGGTTACCCATTGTGTCTGATCGGGGACTCGGGCACCGGCAAGTCGCACCTGCTGATCGGGCTGGGCACGGCAGCCGCCATGGCTGGCTACCGCGTCCGCTACACCACCGCCGCAGCCCTGGTGAACGAGCTGGTCGAGGCCGCAGACGACAAGCAGCTGGGCAAAACCATCGCCCGCTACGGACGCGTCGACCTTCTCGAAATCGACGAGCTCGGCTATCTCGAACTGGACCGCCGGGGCGCGGAAATGCTCTTCCAGGTTCTCACTGAGCGTGAGGAGAAGAGCAGCATCGCGATCGCCTCCAACGAGGCGTTCACCGGCTGGAGCCGGACCTTCACCGATCCACGGCTCTGCGCGGCGATCGTGGACCGGCTCACCTTCAACGCCACCATCATCGAGACCGGCACCGAGTCCTACCGCCTGGCCAAGACCAAAGCCCGGGCCCAGAAAACTCATACGAGCTGACGGCCGCCGCACGGTCGTGCGGCGGCCGACGACGTGATGCAACGCCTACAGCGTCACTTCCAAGGTCACTGCCTTGGAAGTGAAACCGTTGCGCTCATAGAAACGGATCGCCTCGGTGTTGCTCGAATACGCCGTCACCTCCGCCAGGTGTGCTCCCATTTCCTTCGCCCAGGCCCTGAACTCTCCGATCAGGCGCCCGCCGATCTGCCCTCGGCGATATGCGGGCTGCACATACATGCTCACCAGCGAAGCGACCCTCACCGGCTTCATCGCAGACGCCTCGGCCACCACGCCCGTGAGGTGGCCCACGACCTCCCCGTCCCGTTCAGCAACAAGAAGTAACCGGCTGGGATCCTCTACGCCGGCAGCGAAGCGCTGAGGCCCGTGCTCGCGCGGCCAGTCGACGTTGATGCTCGGGTCACGGGTCCCGGCGTCCTCCGCGAACAAGGCACGACTGCAGGCCACAAGACCGTCGACATCCGCATGCTCTGCCTTGCGGATAATCACTTCAGGTCGTTGATCATTCATGGGCCGAGACACTATCGACTCCCACTGACAGCCTGCTCAGTACCTCAAGTGGTCCCAGCCCAAGCCAATCCCCGGGGCCACTTCACGGCGTCCAGTTGGCACGGGATCTTCACCAACTGGAGCCGCTGGAAGCCGACATGCTGGGTCCACTGAACGACGTCAGAGCCACCTGGGCGGAGCTGACGGTGTGGTCTTGAGGTGCTTGCTGGGTATGGGGTTTGCATGACAGACGCCTCAACCGTGGTGCCGCTGGTCAGCGGGCTGGGCGGTGCCGCGATCGGAGCGGCAGCCGCGATCTATGTGCCAATGCGTCAGCGGCGGCATCAGTCTCGGGATGATGAGCAGTCGCTTCGCGAGCGCCTGATCCGCGAGGAGATCAGCTCGCTCACCCGGCTGCGCACGACGGGGCGAGCGTGGCTCGATGTCCTACTTCGTAGTCATCAAAGTCTCCGAGCCGGACTGGACATTGATCTCAACCGATTCGACGACGAGATCACCAAGGCAAGCCTCAGAACGGCTTCAGTCGCTTATCAGCGCGCTTCGCTGCCGCAGCCTGATCAAGAAGTGGAGAGCCTATCCGCAGACATCTTCGACGGGTTGCAGAATCTGTCATGGACACTCCGGGAGCGGATCGTCGAAGGCCCTCGTGCCGCAGAAGGCATACCTGACTTCTCAGCGCAGTTCGACCGGATCAAGGAGCTCCGGGCTGCACTCAACGTGAAGCTACTCGAACGCATTGAACAGCTCTCGAGGCAGTTGCTGCGCTGAACGGCTTCACACGAGCAACCGGATGATCTTCACCCACTGCCAACAGTCCGCCCCCCAACGAGTTGGTGCAGTCAACACCACTTGCACACAGGCCCTCCTCCGAGGTGTCCCACACCGAACTCGGTAGTCCCTCAGCGGGAGCACTGTAGGTGTAGCCATGGTGCGCGTCCGTTCTGCATGGGCGATACGCGATGCTATCGCCTCGAACACAGAATAGAACACGATGGCCGCGGCCCCCTGATGCTCCTATTGCCCGTCAAGCGGCTTGGAGCCAGTCGCGGTAGGCGTGGGCGAGGTCGTCGTCTCTGCGGATTCCGCGTTCGAGGGTGGAGATGGTGGCGGGCCAGACTCCGAGGTGTTGTGCGGCAGCGGTGAGGGTGAGGTTCTTGGATTGCCGCAGGGGCCGTAGGTCAGCGATGCCGGGGACCGTGACGGTGGTGGTCAGGCAGCGGAACATCTCCCGGGCAATGGCCCGTTTCAGGAGCCGGATGATCTCCTTCTTCGTCCGTCCGGCGGTGGTCTGGCGTGCCACGTATTCGCGTGTGCGGGAGTCGCTGGACATGCGGACCAGGGCGATGCGGTAGAGGGCCGCGTTGGCCTGGCGGTCGCCGCCGCGTGAGAGGCGGTGGCGGTTGGTCCGGCCGCTGGAGGCGGGGACCGGTGCGGCTCCGCAGAGGGCGGCGAAGGACGCTTCGCTCCGCATGCGTTCGGGGTTGCCCCCGGCGGTGACCAGCAGCTGGGCCGCGGTGTCGGGGCCGACGCCGTAGGCGGCCCGCAAGCCGGGGTTGTGGACGGTGACCTCGCCGTCCAGGGCCCGGGTCAGTGCCTCGTGCTCGGCGGTCAGCTCTTTGACACGTCGGGCGAGGCTTCTGAGCGCGGTAAGGACCGCGGTGTGGACGGCGTCCCCGGACGGCCGTAGCCGGGCCAGGGTGTCGGTGCGGTCCGTTCCTTTGAGCTGCCCGTACTTGGTGCGGATGGTGTCAGGGGCGGTGATGAGGAGGTGGCCGATCTGGTTCAGAGCGGCGGTGCGGGCCTTGACGGCGGAGCGGGCGGCGTTGTGCAGGGCGCGTATGCCGGCGACGGTGTCGTCCTTGGGTGAGCCGCAGGCGCGTCCGGACAGAGCGGCACGCGCGGCTGCGTAGGCGTCGATGGGGTCGGACTTGCCGATGCGGCGGCGTTCGGCCCGGTCGGGCCGGTTGACCTCCACGACGTGAAGGCCCCCCGAGCGGGCGGCCCGGGTGAAGCCGGCACCGTAGGAGGACGTGCCTTCCACTCCGATCGCCCTCACGTGGCCATGGGCTTCAAGGAAGGCCAGGGCCGCGGCGTACCCGGCCGCGGTCGTGGTGAACTCGGCGTCGGCGAGGTGTCCGCCGTTGTCGCTGATGACCGCGACGTGGAGGGTGTCGGCATGAAAGTCGACCCCTCCGAGCACGTCCCGGTCCGCTGTGTCTGGTGCCGCCGCCGATGTCATGCTGATGATGCCTTCCTTGCCGGAGGTAGGCACCGGCCGGGTGGCGCAGACAGGACATTGAAGGGGCTTCTGACCAAGCTCCTATCAGGTCATGTTCCACCCGGCCGGAGCCATGAGAACAGGTCCCGGCGGCCGGACAGAACAGCGGCAAGACAGCCCAGCAGGACGTCAGTCAGTGCCCGAGCCACGGCCACCGGAACCTGAGTATCAGGATCAATGTCAGTGCCGCGCCGTACGGTGGAGTCATGCCCCATGCCTTCCGGCCTCACGGCCGGGTGACGCCTGCCCTGGACCAGGTCAACGAGAGCATCCGCCGTCTCATGCATCAGCCCGCGAGCAACGAACGCACGGCCGCGTACGCGCGGCTTCTCGCCGATTGGGCCTACGTCACGACCGCCAACACAGGCCAGTCCCCGCCGCATCAACCCCCTGCCCTGACGGACTCAAGCGGGCCTTCCTCAAGTGCGGAGCCACTCAGCTGCACCGACGAAATCCTCAACGATGACCCTGAGGACGTCGCTAACGCCCTCGAGACGCTGAAGGCCGCCGCCTCGGGCCAAGCACGCGGTGCGCACCCCGCACCGGGTGCGCGCACCACCGTCATGCAGTGCGCACCGCGCCGGTCGGTGAGGTGGCGTCAGGCCGCGCGAACGGCATCTCAGGCGGCATGGCACCCGCGCATCAGGCCGGGCGCTCGCCGTTCGCGGCGAACCCTCCCGGCTCCGTGGCGGGCGCCTGCCGCTGCCGACCGTGGTCAACGAGCGGAACCGCACCGGGCGCAGCGAGAACGACGTGCGTGTGCTGACGATCGACGCACGAGCAGCGGCTGGCACTCCCCCGTCACGGGCCACTTGCTTATGGCATGCCTCGCCCACTTATGGGCGCATTGGGCCTAAGTTTCATAGTTGATGATGATATAGGCCTGTCCAGGGTTCCGCACTCGAACGGAGAACGCCCCACATGCGCATTCGCAAGCTCCTGACCGTAACCGCCATGGCTGCCGCAACAGTCTTCGGCAGCATTGGCCCAGCCACCGCCGGGGACGAAGAGATCAGCGGCCGCATCGTTCAATCCGCTTCCGGGAATGACCAGCCAGAGCATGTCGGACATGAAATGCCGAGCTCGTTGCCTGAGCACGGCGTGAATCGAATCGGGGGCATTTCCGACCACCGAGAGACTCCGGCCGCAGAGAGTTCTGATCAAGAAGCAGGCGAAGGCCTCCTTCGCCGGCTGTTCGGCTGAGCGAATGGCGCGGAGCTCTGACCTGCGCCCGGCGCACCCTTACCGCTGGCGTCAGGGTTCGCCAGCGCGCTGACCTGCCGTGGTCGGTCTCGTGGTCGGGGTGTCCTGGCCCGTCTACTCGGTGGTGTGGTCGGGGTCGGGGAAGCTCCGGCGGGCAGTGCTGTTCCAGGATCTCCACCCATTGGTGCAGGCCGACGAAGCCGGTGGTGGCGGCCTGCACCTGGACCAGTTCGGTCATGGCCTCGATGAACGGCTGAGCAGGGGTGCCTGGTTCGATTGTGGCGGCGGCCCGTCGTAGACGTTCGCGCGCGGCCGGAGTCGAATGGACGCTGCTGTGGATCGAGAACACCGCCAGCCAGCTGACCAAAGGCCGGCCGTAGGCCACGGCGCCCAGCGGGCTGACGATCACCAGGTAGTAGAGCGGGTTCAGCCGCCCTCCGGTGCAACCCTCTCCGCGGCCACCGTGGGCCGGGGCAGGCGCGGCGTAGGCCAGGCCGGCTCCCACGCCCAGGCCGCCCACCGCTCCGCGTGCGCGAAGACACCGGCACGGTCGGCGAGCATCACCAGCACCTGGGCGCGGGCGTCGTCGACGGCCTAGTGCTCGGCGTCGGAGACGATGCCGAGGCGGCGCACGTGCGCGTACTCGTCTTCGTCCTTCCACTCCCAGCCGGTGAGGTCGGGGTGGATGAGCAGGTCCACGGTGAGATCGAAGGTGTCGAACCCGGCCTCAGTACGGCGGGTGGGGTGCTCGAAGTTGACGTACCAGTTCCGCAGTCGCCGCCCGGCGCCGTCGGGGACGAAGAAGGCGTTGATGCTGAACCAGGCTGCCGGAGGCTTCCACAGCAGCAGGTCGGTCTCCTGCCACACCGCGTCCGCGAGTTCCCACCGGCCGGTCGCCATCGCCTCGAACGCCTCGGTGCGCACCGAGCGGTCTCCGTCGTCGCGGGCCTTCGCGTACAGGGCGGGCCAGCGGGCCTCCGCCCCGGGCGCACAGGCGGTCACCAGCGCCTCGTCGATGTCCGCGAGAACCCGCAGCGCCTGCTCGCTCCACACCCGGCCGGAGCGGTGCACGTCGCGCCGTACGACCGTCTCGCCCGTCTCGAAACTTCGCACCACGTCCTCCACCGCCGGCCACGGTCGGGATGTCCGGCCAGGCTCGCCCACCTCAGCGTGCACGGGAAGGGCACAGCGCTCAGGGGCTGCCCGACTGAGTAACACCCTGCGCGAGTTGGCCAACGACATCGAAGACGGTCTGGCCGAACGCGGTAGGGGCGATCAGCACGCCGAAAACCAACACGATCACGACAGTCAGCTTCTCGTCGTTCCGGCTCCGGGCCTCCGTACGCCTCCGCAGCCGCACGACGATGATGACCGCCAGCAGAACCGCAACATTGATCGACAAAACCACCGGCCCGCCCTCCCCGTCACACGAACGTCTCAGCCCACAAGTAGCTCGCACCCCTCCATGCGGTGGGCTGATCACCTATCGTTGGCGGCAAAACGCTTCTGCCCGGCCGGATTTCCGGCCTTGACCGGCCCGCTCAGCCGCGTTCCACCCCACAGGCGGCGCGGTGCGGGCCGCGTGCCTTGAGCGGAGGCCCTGAACCTTTTGACGGGCCATGACCGCCCAGGGCCTCCTCCTGCCTTGGCCGAACCCGGCCAGAGCGGGGTCCCGCATCCGACACCGGAACGGACAAGGGACCGCGGACACAGTTCGGGCGTGTCACACGACCAACGCGAGCGGCATCTCACGGACACGGCCCACGTCAGCGCCGGTCGTTTATCAGCCCTGCGGGAGGGCTCGCGTCGGACGCGGCACGACGGCCGTCATCGTCTTGCCCGACGCATGGACCTGGACCCGCACGCCGATGGAGAGGTCCTGCACCAGCTGCCAGCCGAACCCGCCTGGCCGGGTCGCATCCAGCGGCTGCGGCCGAGGCGGGAGGGGGCTGGCATCGTGCACCGTCACGGTGACCGTCCCCGCACCGGCCGTCAGCTCGAACTGGGTCACCCCGTCGGCGTGCCGCACCGCGTGGTGCACAGTTCCGACACCACCATCAGCACCGTGTCCACGGCGTTGCCGCCATCCGGCGCGACCACCAGCAGAAAACCGCGGGCCACATCAGTGGCCTGCCCAGCCGCCCGCACGCTGCCGTCGTCGAGAGGTTCGAGGCCTTCTTGAGGTGGATGCACCGTTACGGTCTCAAGTCGACAATCACCCGCACCGGCCTGCGAGTTGGGTTCAACGCAGAGTTGCCTCGATCACGGAAAAGGGCGAAGGCGTCGGCACGATCCGGTCGACCGTGAAACCCGCGTCGCCGAGTAGCGCTTCGTACTCCTGCGCAGTGCGTTCACGACCCGTCAGCATGGCCAGCATCGTCAAGTCGATCATCTTCGCGAGATGAGGCGCGTCCCCCTCCGGCAGAACGGCTTCGATCACTACGAGCCGGGCTCCGGGGCTCGCGGCCCGCGCGATCGAACCGAGTATCTTGCCGGACGACGCGTCGTCCCAGTCATGCAGGATGTAGGACAGCACATAGACGTCCGCGGCCGGCACCGCGTCGAAGAAGTCGCCCCCGAAGACCTCGACACGGTCCGCGAGACCGTGTCGCCGCAGCAACTCGTGTGCGTCGGACACGACATGCGGCAAGTCGAAGACGATCCCGCGCCGGTCCGTGTCACGGCCGAGCAGTTCGGCCATGACGGTGCCGTCGGCACCGCCGATGTCCGCCACGAGCTTCCCGTCGGGCAGGACATAGCCGTCGAACATCCCTGCTCGCAGGCCGCCCGTCACGTTCGCCATGGCGCCGGTCAGCAGGGCGGCGCGCTCCGGGTCCTCGGCCAGCCACTCGAAGAAGGGCTTCCCGTAAAGGGTCTCCGCGGCGGGTTTCCCTGTCCTCACAGTGCCCAGCAGCTCGCTGAACGGCTGATAGTGCGTCTGCATCCAGTACAGCGCCGCGTCCCGCAGCGAGGCCGGGTGCGACGCGGACAGCAGCTCACCGAAGGATGTCACCTCGACCGTGTCGTGCCCGACGTGACGGAACAGGCCGAGCGGTGCGAGTGTGCGCAACAGGCGCCGTAGAGCGTCCTCGTCGGCGCCCGTCTCCGTCGCCAGCCGCCCGGGGGACCGAGGCCCCTCCGCGAGCCTGGTGGCGATGTCCAACTCGGCCACAACATACAGCGCCTGGGAGATCTGGAAGCCTGCCAGCATTTGGGTCATCAGCGCCGCCTCGGTCGGGGCCGCGGGTGCGGCTCCGACGGCGTCGCTCGTTTCGATAGTGCTCAACACGTCTCATCTCCAGGAAACAACAGGAACTTCAGAAGCACAGGCGTCAGCGCTGTGCTGTGACAGGTGCCGCATGGGGCACTGCGTGGGCGCCTGCAAAATCCTTCCAGGGCGTGGCACCGTCGCAAGAGCAACACCTGTTCAACCAGTGCTCACTTCTGCCTACCGCCTCCGGGACGGGCTCACCGGCCGACGTCAGGGCCGCCGCCTGGGCCAGCGCGGGTGCCAGTCGTGCCTCGACGTCGTCGAACCCCGTGTCAGGACTCCCTTGACCAGTTCGATCAGAGCGTTGCGGGCGGCCTGCACACCGGCCGGGGTGAGCTCGTTCAGCGTCGCGCCCGCGACTCACTCCCGCACTCCACTCGGCAGTCCTCCCCGCAGTACCGCGCTGGCCGGAGCCGGTATCAGCAGCGTGGGGAGCCTGGCGGCCACGCTGGCTGGCGCCCCCTGGGGCATCGTCCTGGCCGTTGCTCTCAGCGGCCTGCTGATCGTGCTTGTGCAATCTGTCGTTCAGGGAATGATTCCCCAGACTCAGCCGATCGTCTCTCCTGGTGGCAGGCCTACTGGAACTACCGCCGGGCACGCAGCCAGGCCACCGCCCCGCCCGAGCGTCGTCCCCCGGCATGACGACGCACGGCGGGTGGGGCGATGGCTGTTGACATGCGTCAGGCCTGTGTTGGGACGGACGCCGACGGTCGGACAGCCGGGCCAGGTGCCGGTCAGGCGACGGGTGGCGGTGGCGCCACCGCGGTCGACGACGGCTTTCACACCGGCGAAGATAGCGCCCTGCAGGACGGCCGCAGATACCACCTCACGGCCGACCGGGAAGCCTTCACCCGCGAGCCGCCCAAGACGCTGAAGGGCCGGATCGGCTACCTGATCCGGCAGTTGGGCAGCGCCCCCGCGGTCGCGCAGGAGATCGGCGTCAGCCCGCGGTCGGTGGAGCGCTACCGCAAGGGCGAAAGCAAGCACCCGCCCCAGGCCATCGCCGAACGGATCGACGCCGCCGTACGGCAGCGATGACAGCCGCAGGTGCGCAAGCGCCGGCAGAAGCAGGCCGCCACCGCGACCGGGATCACGGTGGAGACGAGGCCCGGTTCGGGTACACCGCGCCCATCGGCACGACCGACGACGGACGCTTCCGCCGCCTGACGGTGCACCTCCCCCCGGCCTACGCACAACGCCTCTTCGACGCCCGCAACACCGGCGCCAGCGACCAGCAGATGCGCCAGATCATCGCTGAAGGCTTCAAAGAGATCTACTTCCAGGACGGCGGAACCCGCGCCGCAGGACTCTCCGACGTCACCCTCAACGACATCGACTACCTCGACCTCGACTACTAACCTGGCGCCGACCGGCGGGCCCGGCACCTGCTTGGGTGAGCCGAAGCAATAGTTGTCACAAAGGCAGCCTTGATGTCACCGAGCCAGCGGGCATCCCCCATCGAACCCGTGAGCGTGACCCTCAACGGGCCGCCGCCAGGCGCTCCGGGAGTCGCGTGATCGCGGCGGCCACGGCGAACCCGAGTGTGACGCCGGCGGCGGAGGCGATGGTCGCCGCCCAAGCCGCTTCGAGGGAGCCGGGCAGGACGGCGCTGGTGAGCTGGCTCGCGCCTGACAGCGCCGCCACTGCGGCCAGTGCGGCCGGCCAGCGGTGCCGTACCCCATCGATGATGTCGTCGACGACATTCCAGAGGAGCATCACAGCCATGATGTAGGAGCCGCCGAATTCATCGTCCCAACCCACCGCGGTGACCGTGGCCCCGAAGGCGAGCACCAACAGCCAGACCCCTATCAGCCGCCAATAGGGCGTGGGTTGCTGCCGTCCTGCACCACGGGGGATCCAGAAGAACCGTGTGATGCGTTGGACGACCGTGTCCTTCTGCATGATCCGCGTCCCGTTCCCCCGTGGCCGACTCCGGTTGGAGCTCAAGAGTTAGGACGTACGGCAGCGCGCCGCGGTTGTGGAGTCTCACTGCGAATCAGCGCGGCACGGTCGCCCTCATGACCCAGGAGTTCCGCGCCGCCGTGGCCGCGGCGAGCCCCTTTGGGAGCCGTCCGGGAGTCGTTGGCCAACTCGGCCCGCTGCCGGCGTGGTGTGTCGGTGACAGCAACCCTGCCCGATTCCATCGCCGGTGACGAGTAGCGTGCCGATGCCGGTAACAAATACCCTGCTTCGCCGACGCGGCGCCGCTGTCGGCGTTCGGCGCTGGTGACACCTATCGTGCGTCGGCTCATTGGGTGACTGGGCGCTTCAGTCGGCGAGTGAGCGTGACGCTTGGCGAGCTGAGCGTTCAGTGTCGATCTTTGCCGCAAGGAGGTTGGCGCCCTCGACTTCTGTGGGGCCGGCGCAGAGGTCGGCGGTGTGAGCGTTCGGCATCGTGGACGGCCTGGCTCCGATGGGGCTCCGGCACGTTTCTTGCCTCGCCAGGAGCGCCGCGCCGACGGGAGGACAGACTCAACCGATCGCCGTCTATGTCTCTCGCTGTTGACAACGCCGGACGGCTGACGGGACTGTCGGCGGCCGACGACATAATCGCCACCGTCATGATCATCGAGCCGGCCGGAGGCTGCTGTTGTCCTCGCTGCATGATTTCGCCACCTGGGAGCCTCTGCTGCGGCTCCTGCGGACAGCCCACAGGGAGAGCCTGGCGGCGCCGGGCGGCAACGTGGCCGGGAGTATCGGTCGGGGCTCGTGGAGCGTGCCCCTACAGCAGCGTCGCCCGCAGCCCGGGCGTGCCCTGCTGGTGTCGGACATGCAGGAGGAGTTCGACGCGATCGAGCGGGTGCGGAACGCGCTCACCGCGGCGGAAGTTGCCCACATCGCGTTCACCGTGGAGATCGAGCCGAGCGGGAAGGCTGTGCTTCATCTGTTTGATCCCAGCCCTGCTGCGGATCCCGGCCTCGGAAACGCTCACCCGGGGGCGCTGCTCCTGGTCGAGGGGGCGGTGCCCGAGCCGTGGCGCCGCCTGCCCGAGGCCGTGCCCGGTGCGCGGCCGGCTCCGTCCGTGGATCTGGCATTGCTGGAACGGACGCTGCGCGAGCGGATACCCGAGGCGATCGGCGCCACCGAGGCGGAGATCGTCGCGGCGGAGGCCCGTCTGGGAGTGGCGCTGCCCGGGGAGATCAAGGTGCTCTACCGGGTGACGCGCGCGCGGTGGGCGGACTGGGGTGACGACAACGACGCCGCGCAGCGCGTCTTCGACGCGGTTGGCTTCGAGCTGGGCTCCCTCGACGACGTTTCCATCGCCGACAGATCGTGCCGTCCGTTCCGTTGGGAACACGCGGCGATGGAGGCGGCTGTCACCGGGCCGGACGCCGCCGTGCAGGACCTGGTCGGCTCGCCCGGATGGATCGTCATCGGCGACACCGGCGGCGGGGATCGGGTCGCCGTCGACCTGACGCCGGGCCCGTGCGGCCACACCGGACAGATCATCGTGCTCGACCACGAGCAGAGCATCGGAGCCCAACTGTTCGCCGAATCCCTCACCGCCCTGGTCCAGGATCCAGAACAGGACTGGTACTCCGGGCACCGCCGGGCCGAACTTCCCCACGTGGCGTGGGTCAACCACCGGAGTATCAGGAGCATTGAGGCCGCGGCCCACCCCGAACTGGAAGCGCTGAGCCTCGGCGTCTGGGACGGTGAACCGTTCAGCCTGGCACCCCTTATCGGCCTGCCACGCCTGCGTACCCTCTCCTGCTACGCCGGAACGCTTGCCGATCCACTGGAGATCGCCGGGCTGACAGGGCTGGAGTTCCTCGAACTCACGCCGGAGGACTGGCGAGTCCTGCTCGACGCCGGTGCTGTCCCGCGCAGCCTGGCGGCCGCCGCTATCAAGGCCTATGGCGACCGGGACACGCGCGCGATCGTCGCCATGGCGAACGAGATCCTCGCTCTCTGGGACCGCCCCCCGATCCCCGAGACCATTGTCCACGGCGACCTCGGGCCCCTGCCGTAGCGACCGTGACAGCAGTGCTGAACGCTTCAACTGGCGAGCTTCGCCAACTGAAGCGCCCCGTCACGGTTGTTCAGGCTCGACGTTGTGCCTCGACGAGGCGATCGCCATACAGGAGCGTGCCTGCCTGCTTGACGTGTCGCAGCACAGGTGAGACTTCCATGCTCTGCAGGCCGGTCAGGGACCCGATGCGGTCCGTGGTGAACTCGAACAGTTCGTCAAGGTCGCGGCAGTGCGCGACGGCGTGAATGTTGTAGGTGCCGGACACGGCCGCAGCAAAGGCAATCTCGGGTTCCTGCGCAAGTGTGCGTCCGATGTTCTTAACGGCCGACGGATGTACGCGCAGCCAAAGGTTCGCCCGCGCGTGATAGCCCAGTGCGGCTGCGGCGATCTCGACGTCGAGGTGCACGACGCGACGCTCCAGCAGAGCGTGAAGGCGACGGGATACCCGACCTGGAGTCGAGTCCGCCGCCGCGGCGAGGTCGACGAGACTGGCGCGACCGTCTGCGGCGAGAGAGCCGAGGATTTTCTCGTCCTCTGCGGTGAGGCGGACGGGATCGCGGGCGACGACCGGGGCTTCAGCGAAAGGCGGACCTTCACTGCCCAGCATGGCTTCCTGCTCCGGCGACAGGACGCCGTGCAGCGCGGCCCAGTAGTGGCCGCGGCCTCCCAGGAACTGACGAAGCATCGCGAAGGCGTTGACGTCGAGTACGGCCGCGGTACGCGGAAGCCGCTTTCCGAGCAGGTCTTCGCGCTGCTCACGGGTCCGTGACTGAGTCGCGCAGGTGATTTCGCAGCCGGCCGCGCTCAAGGCGACCCAGTTGACATCGTCACGCTTGGCGAGTGCGTCGGCGATCGCCGAGACGCTGCCGGGGCGGCAGCGCAGTCGCACCAGCCACCTGCTCTGCCCCAGCGCGCCGGGATTCACCATGCCGGCGACGCGGATGACGCCGTCGGCGCACAGGCGCCGGTAGCGGCGCTTGACGGCGCTTTCCGTGAGGCCGAGCGCGTTGGCGATCGAGGCGAACGAGGCCCGCGGAGTGACCTGGAGTGCACGAATGATTCGCACATCATCAGGCTGCACAACGCCGGATTCACACATTCGCATACCTTCCATGAAGAGAATCCTATGAAGGAAGCCCCTTTATTCGCTCCGATAACAGCGCGGCGAGCAGACTTGCCAAGCGCTGCGGGACAGCCGCAGCAGCCCGCTGAGACGGCATCCCGGTGCACGAAGTGAGCTCGCCGCCTACGAACGGAGATGACCTGTATGCCATCAACTGGCGCAGATCAAGACAGGCCGACAGCACTCATCGTCGGGGCCTCGCGTGGCCTCGGCCACGCGATGGCGGCCGAACTCCTCGACCGGGGATGGAGTGTCATCGGTACGGTCCGCGACACCACCACCCGAACGCCTCTGCATGATCTCGCGGACCGGTCTGGCGGGGGCGTGAGTGTCGAGCACCTCGACATCAACGAACCCGACCACCTGGCGCCCCTGCATGAACACCTCACCCACCGCCAACTCGACCTGCTCTTTGTCAACGCCGGCACCACGAACAACGAGCAGACCCCGATCGGGGCGGTTCCGACATCGGACTTCGCCCACGTGATGATTACCAACGCCCTCAGTCCCATGCGCGTGATCGAAGCGCTCGAAGACCTCGTATCCCCCACCGGACTGATCGGCGCGATGTCGTCCGGGCAGGGCAGCATCACGAACAACACGACCGGTGGCCGCGAGGTCTACCGCGGAAGCAAAGCGGCCCTGAACATGTTCATGCGCAGCTTCGCGACCCGGCAGTCCGAGACGCAGCGCACCTTCGTCCTCCTGGCACCAGGCTGGATTCGCACCGCCCTGGGTGGGCCGGACGCACCGTTCACCGTCGAGGAAAGCGTCCCCCTGCTCGTGGGCGTCCTGCTGTCCAAGCTGGGCATACCCGGCCTGGCATACCTGGACCGATCAGGTCAGACCGTGCCCTGGTGAATGCGCGCCTGTGTCGTCCGGCGGTCGGAGACGACTTCACTCTCGCGACGCTTCATTCGAATGTACGGCCGGTCGACGCCGTCGACTACGACCAAATCGTCACCGACTGGCCGGCATGCTGTCGGCCCAGCAGGTCCGCCGCTTGCTGCTGGATGTGCTCAGCAGCCTGCTGGGCCTCCGCCACGACGTCACCGCGTTCACGCACCAAGTCCGCATAGATCGGCATGGGGTCGCCTTCGCCGGCGGTACGTGTCACCGCACTGCTCCTTCCGGTGGTTGAGGTCCGTGCCGCGCAGCGGCCGCCTTTCAGGAATCCCTCACCAGCCGCGCCCGGTGAGGCATCCCTCCCGTTTGCCGTGGGTATCGGTCTTCGATGGTTCCCGACATTCCGTCAGGCCCGGTTGAGCCTGGCAGCGATGCCGTGGCCGAGAAGCAAATAGATGACAGCCGGCAAGCCATAAATGAGGACAACACGCAGACCCTCTGTGTCCATTGTGAAAATATCCTGTGCCCATCCGGACAGCCAGTCCGCCGCTCCGAAACGGCGGGCGGCAAAGGGGACGGGCAGGCGTCCGCGATCACTCTCGTGGAGCCTGATGGTTGCCTGGCTCAACTGGGTGCGATATGCGAGCTCCCTCACGGAGATGCCCTCGGCTTCCCGGAACTCGATGAGAGCTTTCGCCAGCCGCTCGGATTCTTCACTCATGACCAAAGCCTTCCGCATCAGACGGCCGGCCATCTTCCAGCGACGCCACGGGTGCGGGGTGACCGGCACGCAGCGACGTCGTTGAACACGGCATCGCGTGCATGAACATCCGATGCCCTGCGGATACGCGAGCGAGCCCGGACCAGTTGGTCCGGGCTCGCGGCCTGTTTCGGGGCACGTTGCTAAAGGTCGAACTCGAGGTGTTCGATGTCCGTGAAGCGGACCTCTTCCAGGCTCCAGGCGCGGCGGCTGATTTTCAGTCAGCGATTGCGGTAGTGCCGGCGGGGGTGAGGGTGCTGGCGACCGCTGGCAGCCCCGGCGTCAACTGACGTGTCACGGGCTGCAAACGGTGCGCTTTGGCCGTTCTGCCCCTTGATTTGCGTACAGTCGCAATGATGTGCTCCATGGGGCGGCAGTGGGTGGGGCATGGACGACTCACGACCTTGGTTTGTGTCCGGGCGTCAGTGCCTGTACGTCGGCAGGGGAGGTCCGTGAGCAGGTCATCGGTCTTCATCTCGGCCGTGTACGGCCCGGATCACCTCAGCGACAGCACGCAACACGAGGGCACGGTCCTGGGGCAGAGTGCCCTTCAGTGCTACCACGACGATTCGCATCGCGGCACAGGCTACGACCAGCAGGCACGCTGCCGGGACCAGGGCCACTGCGATGACATCCATTGGGCTGCCCTCCTTTTCGAGGCACCCGGCTCCGGGTGTCTGGTGCCCAGTCCAGCGGCGGGATCCACGACGGCGAAGTCCTACCGGACCGGCCGGACAGCTACAGCGAAAGACCAGTTCAGCGGCATTCAAACGGAGTCCGGTGCCGGACACACCGGACGCCGTGCCCCTGCAGGGGGGCGATCGTGAGCGGGCCCGAGGGTCTGGGTGCGAGTCGCCAGGCCTTGCGCGATGACCTACGAACGCTGGAGGGACGAGCCCTGCGCGGACGTCCGCGCAGTCAGGCGATCACCGGGGCGAACATCATGCTCCGGAAGAGGGGTTTGCCCCCATTGACGTCGGGGACAGTCAGCGACTGGTTCACCCGTGGTGCTCCGGCCAAGGACTTCGAGTCCCTGTGGGCACTGGTCCTGGTACTGCTGGACTGGTGCCCGGGGCCGGCCACAGGCACTGCCGGGAGCGATCGCGCCCGGGCGGCCCAACGCGCCGGGCACAGGACGTACTGGAAGACGCTGTGGAAACAGGCACGGGACAGCCCAGGTCCGGCCTCATGCAGCGGGTCCTCGGAGATTCCCCCGCACCACTCCCATGCCGCCGCGCCGGGACTGGCGGCCTTCCCGCACCAGGTCGGGGTCCTGCCGTCGCGAGCCGCCTGCTTCCAGGACCGTCACGCCGCCCGCCTGCTTGCGGATGCGGTGACCGAAGGTGGGACAGCGATGCTGGGCGGGATGGGCGGTGTCGGCAAGACCCAGCTCGCCGCCGACCACGCCCGCCACACCTGGCAGCACGGCCAGTTGGACCTGCTGCTGTGGATCACCGCCGCCACCCGCCAAGCCGTCGTCGATGCCTACGCGCAAGCCGGAACCGACCTCCTAGGCGTCGACCCGGCAGATCCACAGCGGGCCGCGACGGCGTTCCTGGCCTGGCTGGAGCCTAAAGCCTCCCCCGTGCCGCGCCGCTGGCTGATCGTCCTGGACGACGTCGCGGACCCTGCGGACCTGCACGGCTTATGGCCTCCCGCCAGCACGCACGGCCGGACCCTGGTCACTACCCGACGTCGTGACACAGCCCTGACCCAGCGCGGGCGCCTGGTTCAGGTCGGCCTGTTCACCACAGCCGAGGCCACCGCTTACTTCACTGGGGCAGGCCGCCGCGAACCTGCTGAGCAGCTCGCCGCCCTAGCTGGGCATTTGGGCCATCTGCCGCTGGCCCTGTCCCAGGCCGCCGCCTACCTGACAGACACCGCCCTGGATTGCGCCGCATACCGGCGCCTTCTCGCCGACCGGGCCAGACAACTGGACGACCTGCTGCCGGAACCCGGTGCCCTGCCCGACGAGCAGCCCGCCACGGTCGCCGCGGCTTGGTCGCTGTCCATCGAGCGCGCCGACCAGCTCCGTCCGGCCGGTGTGGCCGGTCCGATGCTTCAACTCGCCGCCGTGCTCGACCCCAACGGCATCCCGCAAACCGTTCTTACCAGCGCACCAGCCCTGGCCTACCTCACCGACCACCGCGCCGCCGACACACCCGTACTTGGCCAGTGTCCGACCCTGGCCGCACCGGTCACTTCCGAACAGGCATACCAGGCATTGCGGGCCTTGCACCGCCTGAACCTGATCGACCACACCCCCGACATCCCGCACCAGGCCGTACCCGTACACCAGATGGTCCAACGCTCCGTGCGCGACTCCCTGACCTCCGACCGGCGGGCGCTCCTTGCGCGTGCCGCCGCCGACGCACTCCTTGCGACATGGCCTCGTATCGAACGTGAGACCGGCCTGGCCCAGGCCTTGCGCGCCAACACCACTGCTCTGACGGGTTACGCCGACGACGCCCTGTACCAACCGGGCGCCCATGCCGTGCTCCATCGCCTCGGCCAAAGCCTCGGCCAAAGCGGCCAGGTCAACGCAGCCGTCAAGCACTTTCACTACTTCGCGGCCGCTACTGACCGCCGCCTGGGCGCCGACCACCCCGACACTCTTTCCGCTCGCGGCGACCTTGCCCAGTGGCGGGGCGAGGCTGGAGACGCTGCCGGGGCTGCCGCTGCTCTCGCTGAATTACTGGAGGACCGCCTGCGGGTACTGGGCCCTCACCACCGCGATAGCCTCCGCACCCGGGGAAACCTTGGCCAGTGGCGGGGCGAGGCGGGGGATGCAGCCGGGGCTGCGGCTGCTCTCGCCGAGTTACTCGCCGACCGCCTGCGGGTACTGGGCCCAGAAGACCCCGATACCCTCACCACCCGGGCCAGCCTCGCCTACTGGCAGGGCAAAGCGGGCGATGCGGCGGGGGCTGCGGACGTCTTCGCAGAAGTGCTGACCGACCGCCTGCGAATACTGGGCCCAGAACACCCGAACACTCTCATCGCCCGGGGAAACCTCGCCCGGTGGCGGGGTGAGGCAGGGGACGCCGCCGGGGCAGTGGCCGCCTTCGCCGAACTGCTGACCGACCGCCTGCGAATACTCGGCCCCGACCACCCCCGGACCCTCATCACTCGGGGAGACCTTGCCCAATGGCGGGGTGAGGCAGGGGACGCCGCCGGGGCAGTGGCCGCCTTCGCCGAACTGCTGACCGACCAGCTTCGGGTGCTGGGGCCGGATCACCCCCGGACCCTCGCTACCCGGCACGACCTTGCCCGCTGGCGAGGGGCGGCAGGAAGCTGAGAGCGCGGTGGTGAACCGGGTGGGGTCGGTGACAATTTTGGCGATGTACGTTGCCGTGTGGTGGGGCTGGGTCTGGAGGGGTTCCGTCCTGGAGGGAGCGCGGCGTGGGCCGCGCTCCTATCGGGTCCTACGTGGTCAGGTGGAGCTGGACTTCGGGCGGCGCTTGGGGGTGCGGCTGCGGGGACGCCGTCTTGTGCCGGGGCTTGCCTCGGCTGCCGGTTCGGTATCCGCTTCGCCGCCGCTCTCGCCGGAGGGCCTCTACTCCGCGGCGGAGTCCGTTTCGGGCTTGGCGCTGGGGGGCTGCGTGACGTCGGGGCCGGGTTCTTCGGCGGGTGATGGGTCTTCCTCCTGGACCTCGTCAGCTGCGGGGTTGTCGGCCTGCCGATCACCGTCGGGCGCTGGGGTTGGATCAGGCTCCATTGCCGGGTCGTTGTCGGCTACGGGGCCAGATTCGGTGTCGGTCGAGGGCTCGGCGTCTTCACCGACGTCAGGCGGTGTGGTGTGGGCTTCGGGGTCACAGTCGCGCAAACTACGGCTACCTCAAGCCGGGCTCGACCTACGTCTTCCGTACTTCCGCCTACGACGGCAGCCTGTACGAGACTGACTGGTCCCCGTGGGCGAAGTTCACGATCCGCAGCCACGCCGTCGACATCACCTTGCCCGAGCCCAACAAGGACGCGCCGGCCGTCGACCTGGACCAGTACCAGAAGCCGCAGGTCACCAACGACCATGTGAATGCTTCCCCCGGCAACCCCGGCTCGCTGACCGTGGACGAGCTGCCGGCACCGCTCGGTAAGGGCTGTCACCAGCGTGTTCACCCCGACGGACGCGGAAGTCGCCTCCGCCCGCGCCGTAGTGGCCGCCGCCGAGGAAGCAGGCGGCCGCATTGTCCGCGTCGACGGGCAGATGATCGGCCCGCCGATGGTCAAAGCCGCCCGGGCGCTGTTGGCCCGCGTGGACGGCCGCATGCCGCGCGGGGTGAGCGCGTGACCACCAGCATCCCCACCCCAGTCGGGTACCGGCAGATCACCGAGGGCCGCTACCGCGAAGTGGTCGGCCTGGGCTACTACGAGCTGCGCGAGGGCATGGTCATCGAACACCGGCCCGGGCGCACCATAACCGAGGCCGACAACACCGTGATGACCACGCTCGGCGGCAACGACGCCCCGATCCACACCGACGCCCACTACAGCAGTCTCACCGAGTGGGGCAGGCCCCTGGTGTGCAGCAGCATCACCCTCCACATCGTCGGCGGGATGACCGTGCGCAGCACCAGCGGCCTGACCCTGGCCAACCTGCTTCCAGGAGATCCGTTTCACTCACCCCGTGTTCGTGGGCGACACCCTTTACGCGCAGACGGAGATCACCGGCCGCCGCCTGTCCGAAAGCCGCCCGGACGCGAGGTCGCGGTGGCGAGGTGCACCGTCAGGCCACGGCCGGGATGCGGCTGGGCTGGTGTTCGACGCCAAGCTGGCGGCGCCGGCGATGTCGCCTGTGAGGACGGCTTCGAGCGCGAGGGCGAAGGTGGCGGCACCGCTGTGGCGTACGCGAACCGGTGCGGCGATACGGCCCATGGAGGGCCCGGCTATCGGTGCGTCCAGAAGCTGCGGATGGGCCCCTTCCGCCGTGGGAAATCTGATGACGGACAGTCCGCGATCGGGGAGGGCTCATGAGCACGGGGACGGTTGCGGTGTTGGTGGCGGCAGTGGGGATGATAGGTACCCTACTTTCACCGCTTGCGACGACATGGGTGAGCGCTCGGACCCGATCGCAAGAGTTCGACCTCCGGCGGCTCGCTGACGAGGAGACGCGACGTCACGAAGCGATGGCAGCCGATTTGGAGCGTCGGCGAGCTACATACATTGCTCTGAACACAAGCGCTCGTCTATGGCGACTACGACTGATGGAAGACCTCAATGAGTTCCCGGACGGAGTGGGAGCAAGCTCGGGGACGGACGAGGCCCGTTTGACGTTTCAAAACGACTTCGCGCACGCCCAGATGTTGGTGCCGGACGATGTCTTGGACGCAGCCACACAAGTGCGGATCTCACTGGCGGACGCATACAAACGGCTGACCCGACTGGGCAGGGCTTCGGCAATCGACGATCAGGCGCGTGACGACCTGCGTGCATTCCTGCTGAACATGTGGGAAGTGATCACAAAGATGCAGGCGGTAATGCGGAAAGATCTCGGGGTTGGTTCAGGAGTCCCGGTGCCCTCCGAACGACCCGGAGCGTATCTGCCCGATACCCAATGATCTGCCTAACCCAAGGCCTGGCCGGGCAAGGTGGCGCGTCATGAGTAGGGTCATCGACCAGTAGACCATCGCCTCGGCGCTGGTAGTGCGGCGTTCGAAGTCGCGTCGCTGCGCACGGCGATCCAGGATGAACAGCACAGCCATGCCAGCGCCTCGCGGCGCGTCACCGTCTGAGTCTGAGGCAGCGGCACTTCCTCGAGCTGGCTGATCATCCCGCTGACACGGCCTCAACGCCCGTGGCAGGGTGCGGTGATCGGGTACGGCAAATGGAGGGGGCTTCCGTGGAAGCGCGGATGTGGGACGCACTGGTCGACGTGGCGAAGAAGGCGCACACCGCCGGGCTGGGCGAGGGCGCAGTCCCGCGCCCGCTCATCATGCCGCTGGTGCGCGGCGAGCTGATCGGGATGATCTGGGTCCGCCCCCTCAAGGTCGGCCAGGACGCACTCACCGGGATCGCGGAACTCTCGAACATCGCCGCGGCCGCCCGCGCGGACGAGGTCGTCCTCGCGTGGGAGACCCACGACGTCGCCACCGCCTGCGAGCTGCCCATCGTCGGCCCGGCGCCGTGCCTGAACATGGTGCTCTCCACTCGCGACGGGCACGTCCTGCACCAGTTCCCCTACAACGAGCAGTTGCTGTCCCGCAGTTCCGACGGCTGGGCATCGGTCGCCACAGACTGGAGTCCGGCCCCCGCGCCGCAGACCGGCGGCGAACTGGTGCCGCCGATCCAGGCCGCAGTGGACTACTCCTTCACCCCAATCGAGCTGGACCACCCCGACCCGTTCGGCGTCACCGTCGTGCTCATGGAAGAGGACGGCTACCGGGTGCGCCTGACCGAAGCGTTCGACCGCTGAGCCCGTGGCTGCTCTCTCCAGGGGCGGATGAGCCTCGCAGGCACTCTCGAAGCGTCTGTTAGTGCCACACTGTGCCCCCGGGGAAAGGGGTGGGCCATGGGGTTCGGTTTCCGTGTCGGTGTGCCTGGGCTCAATGTTCGGGTCTCCACACGCGGTGTGCGGACGTCTGTCGGTCCGCGTGCGGCGAGGCTCAGCGTGGGCAGCGGTGGTGCAAGGGTGTCGACGGGACTCGGCCCCTTCTACGCGTCGAGTTCTCTCAGCGGCAGTCGTCGGCGGACCAGCACACGCCGTACCACGCAGACGCGGTCGGTGGCCCCTTCGGCCAGTCAGTTGGAGCGAGCGCGCCGCCAGGCGGAACGAGCCCAGCAGGAGGCGGAACGCGATGCCGCCATTGTGCAGTTGCAGGAGCTCAGGCGGCAGATGACCAGCGTGCATCTGCAGACTTTCGCAGTTGCGCAGCCGCCCCTGCTCCCAAGCGCTCCGGAACTCGGCCTGCCGTGGGCGCTCGCCGAAGCGCAGACCTTTCACCTGCAAGGAGTGGGCCGACTCGCACGCGCCGAGCGGACTGCTGCCAAACAGCGCGCCCAGCAGGACGCTCCCGCATACCTGGCCGCGGAGACGGCACGTCTGCACGCCGTCCGTGAACAGATGGTCGCCGAGGCCGGGCAGTGGTGGCACGCGCTGCTGGCCAACGACGAGGCCATTGTCTGCGAGGCGGTGAACACCGCGTTCTCCGACAATCCGGCCGCCGGCTGCGCAGTCGGCGTGGAGGGCTCAGTCCTGTCCGTCGTGATGCGGCAGCAGGACCTCGACACGATGCCCACCCAGACCGCCGGTCTGACGCCTAGCGGTCGCCCCACCCTGAAGAACCTCACCAAACGCGACCGGACTCTGTGGTGGCTGACAGCCATGGGCTCCAACATCGTCGCCACGCTCAAGGAGGGCTTCGCCACCGCACCCGGCATCGAAGCCATCGACCTGGCCGTCATGACTCGCCTGCCCGACACACAGCGACTCGGCTTCGTCGCCTACGGGCGCTGGACACGACGCGCGGTCGAGTCAACCCCTTGGCGGGGGCCCGAGGACGCCCTGCGTTTCCTGGACATCGGGCAGGACATCGCTTGTTCCGTCACCACCACCGCCTCCGGCAATCTTTCCAGCACACTCAAACCGCTGGACACCACACGCATTGCCGGCCTGCAAGCCCTGCTGGACGGCGCGCAAGACGACTCCGCCGTCGGCGAACCCTCCCTCGCCGACCTGGACATCACCCTCGGTGCCAACACGCCTCCCGATGCGCGAACGGCGGCTGGCGATCCATACCGGATCAGAGCATTCGCCGAGTGGAAGCAACAGACTCTGCCGCCGTCACCTCCCGCGCCCACTGCCCCTACAGTCACACCTGCGGTACTCGTCCCGGGCCAGACCCTCGTCCTGCCCGAGGAAGCCTGGCAGGGACTTCGTATCTCCTTCGCCTTCGCCGGCGCAGATGCAGACCTCACTCTGTTCCTGCTCGGGAACGACGGCCGGGTCTGCGATGACGAAGACTTCGTCTTCTACAACCACCCCTCCGCCGCCGACGGAGCCGCACGACTCCTCGGCAAACAACAGGAGGGACCACACACGGTGGAACGCGCCACCGTCCATCTTTCCGCCCTGCCCGACCGGGTATATCGGGTCGCCGTCGCCATCAACATGGACGTAGAGACCGGCCTGACGTGCGGGTCCCTCACTCACGCAGCGTTGGACCTGGACTGCCCAAGCGGCACCGCCTGGACGTTCAGGCCTCCCGCCGACCCGTCCATTCGGGCCATGGTCATCACCGAGCTCTACCGGCACAGTGCCGGCGGCAACCCAGTGTGGAAGCTGCGAGCCCTTGGCCAGGGCTGGGCGGACGGGCTCGACGGCCTTGCTCGGGCCTACGGAGTCGACGTCGAATGAGCAGACGGCGAACAGGTAGGACCGATCGACTCTCCCCGACGCTTTGTCAGCTATCGGCCGAGGTGCCGCTGTCGATCTGAGCTTGTCGTACAAGGTCGGGGCATGCGTGGCCTGGGCCTGTCCGGGCCGGAAATCTTTGGCGCCGGGTCACAGGGCGCCTCAGGGGTCGCAAGCCTGGGACGGCTCGCCCAGCCGAAGCCTCCGACCAGCCGTCCGATGCTGCGCAGCGTTCCCTGGACGTCCTTGGCCAGATCCCACCGAGTCGGCTGCGCGCGACCGCCCGCACCCGGCTGGGCGCCTGGACGGACTGCTCGCTGCCCGCTCCGCCGACAACGTAGCTGACTTCCGCGAAGGGCTGCGAACTCTGCCGCCCCCGGTAGACGCGTACGGGGCCGCCTCCGCCTATCGTCGTTTCAGAATGACGTGCGGAACGTGTGGGGCGAAGGTCCGACGAACGCGGACCGGGCAGAGATGAGCCCCCGGCGGGGCCAGGGGCTCAGGGCGTTGGCTACCAGGCGGCGGGCGTGTGGTCCTCGATCAGAGTCATCAGCCAGTGGGGGTGATTCCCTGGCTCCAGGGCTTGAGTGACAGCGCCCCGCCGACTTGACTGGTTCATCGAGATTCCGTCGACCTTAGTTCGGCTGGCCGCTCGTCACCAAATCATTTTACTGTTTTGAGCCTTGGACGCCTTATAGGCCTGACTTGCGGAGAGAGTGTGATTCCCACTTCCAGGCGTCGGATCCCACACCGATAGATTTCCGTTGGAATCATTGTACCCGTAAATCACAATGTAATGACCGATACTACTACCACCCCAGGGGAGTCCCGAGTTATTCACCGACAGAATGGCGACAGACGAGTGCTTGGTGATACTGAGCTTGGCATTAGCCATGACCGTATCCCCGCTTGTCACTGTACTGGTCAAGTAGTCATTCCTGCTTTGCCTATTGTTGAGCACACCAGCGATCTTGGCGTACGACGTACCGATGTCGCTTCTTGTGCCCAACTCGCCACCCAAAGTTGCCTGACTCGGCGGAGTGCTATCGGTAACGGAAAGTGCGGCACGAACTGCGGCAGGGCCGCAGTTATAGTTGGTGGACTGCGCCTGCCGAGTAAATGAGACCGAGTCACTTGCCGCGTAGGCGGGAGGCGCTTGCACACAAAACGCAAACGCAATAGAGGCCGTGACTCCCACGCCGATACGTGCAGAATTCCGCCCTGTTATCTTCACCGTAAAATTCCCCCTCCGATTCAAGGCCAGCAAAGTATCGTTCTCTTCGACGGTGGGCAACGCGGCACATCGGGCTGGCGAAAAATTGATGGCAAGCAGGCGTCGTCCACCGCCGCGCCGTCAGCCTGACCGCCCGCGTGCGGTATCGCGGACGGCGCTGCTCTTCGGTTACGGCCGTCGCTGCGCCTGAGAGAACAGAAAGCGAGCCTCGTGGCTGCCCGGCACCGTGCAGGGTTGCCCCACCGGAGCCCTGCAGGTGGGGCACGACACGTGTGACACACTCCGGGCCAGGTCCTCTGTAGTGGTGCCGCTGCCTCGCGAGGCCTTGGCGACGCGTTGAGCCCGTTTGCGGGCGGCGGCCTCTTCCCGGGAGGCGATGACCAGCTGGAGCCGCTCGTCGTGACCGCCAAAGCGCCGCAGCGGCTGACCGTCCGGGACCTCGTCGAAACACTCCTGCCCCGGACCGGCCTTGCACGTCGGGCAGTGACGCTGGACCCACTTCGTGCGCGCGACCTGGTCCTGCAGTTTGCCGAGCTTCCCGCCGTTCACGCGGCGCCTGGCCCCCTTCAGGAGATCGATCTGTGCCCGGGTCAACGGAACGTCACTGTCCGGCAGCTGCGAGATCGCTCTCAGTAGACCCCGCACATCACCGAAATGCTCATGTTTCAGGGCCAGTTCGAGTTCCGCCAGGTAGGCCTTGCGCTGTTCGGTGGCCCGCTGCGCCTGACGTGCGCGCTTCTGCTGCTCCCGTTTCGCGGCATCGCCGGTCAAAACGACCCGTTCGCCCTTGAGGCCCCACGTGACGGCCTCTTTGCCGCGCTCCAACAGCCACTGCTCGGCCGAATCCCTGGCCTCCTTCAACGCCACCGGCACAGCAGTCCTGCGCCCCAGCAGGACATCGCATTCCTTGATCAGCTTTTGGGTGTTGGTGATGTCGCGCCCCTGGCGTGCGGCGGCCAGGCGCAGCAGGAGACGGCGGACCTCCGGTGATATCCGGGCCGGCCGAACGTGCGGTTCGGTGTGGGCGCTGGTCGACGGCCGGGCGATGGGCCGGTCCGGCAGGTCATCCAGCGCGGGGGTCACCAGGCCGACGGGGCCCAGGGAGCACTGCTCGGGGGTGAACCACTGGGTGCCGCGGGCCGTCTCGGTACCGATGAGAACGCGGCGGCTCGTGCCCTGGCTGTCGCAGCGGATGCGGTGCACGTACGGCAGGCGCTGCAGGGTGGCCCGGTCCAGCAGCACCCCGGCCTCCACGACAATGCGGTCCGCCGTCTGTGTGTCCCAGTCGGGCCGGACAGCCGCATTCATGTGGATGGTCAGCCCGGCACGGTCGCCGAGCCGCAGCTGCACCATGGAACCGGGCGGGGCTGACTCCGGCCCCGGCTGCGAGCACACCACCTTGCCCGGCATGTCCTGGGCGCGCAGCAGCCGCTCGGCAGCAGCCTTCACGTTCCCAGTCAAGTGCTTGTGTTCAGTTGGGCGGGTTGACATGGCCGCTTCCTCCCTCTCTTGGGTTGGTACCGCAGCCCTCATGGGGCACACCGACTCGCAGACCGCGGCAACGTCTTCGCACTGCGTCCGCGCGCTACGTAAGGGCAAATACCCGCTCAAGAACACGGCGGCCGACACAGCCCCAGGTTGGTTGTCCGCCTGGAAGGCCTCGTTCCCCCGCTCGGCCGATGGAGAGGAAAGCGAGCGCTGACAGCACTGCCCAGCCTTTGGCGCGGTGAACCGCCGCTTTCGTGGTCATGCCGTAAGCGCTGAGGAGGAACCTGTCGGATGCGCCCTGGCAGATCCTGCCGCGCCGATCATTGACGCGGATGCCTTGTCAGGTTCGGCGCGGCGGTCGGGCAGCTGCGGTTTGGCGGTGGGGTGTGACCACGCCGAGCGAGCCCCTCTCGCGCGACGCGATCACCGGGGTCCAGCTATCGCGGTGCTGGAGGAATGGGTTTGAGGGCGGCGAAGGCCTCGTCGAGGAGGTCGACGAGGTTGAGGGCGCCGTCGGAGGTGGTCCAGTGGAAGCTGAACTTCCACGGGCGCTACCCGATCGTCCGCAGCCACGGCGACGGGGCCCTTAGGGCGCTGCGGGATCCGAACGCCACCGAGGAATAGACGCAAGCGGCCCCGGTGCCGCCCCACGGAGGGAGGGGCGGCACCAAGGCCGTGCGTCTCTGAACCCGGGGTGGTGGGCGCCATGCCCACGAGCACGAAGGTCGGGAGCGGCCTGCCCGGCGGGATGCGCCCGCTGCGGGACAAGGACGCCACCGACGACGAGTAGGGCGGTCACCGGCCCGTCGTGGTCGCCACCACCTTGACCAAGGCGTCCGCGCTGGCCAGAGCCCCGGAAGGGGGATACGGGAGCCGTCACATCGGCCGGGGCCGTTACGGCTTCGCGGACCCGCTCGGCGGAGGTGGGGCTCGTCACCGATAGCGGTGACGGCCCCGTCGAAGCCTGGCGGCGCAGGGCCTCTGCGGTCGCGGTCCGCCCGCGGAGGCACCGACGACCACGACACGTGCGGTCGCTTCTCCTCCAGCCGGATGGCCGCGGCGGGGCAGACGGCGGCGGACTCGCGTACCCGTCGTGGAGTTCGGGCGCGGGGTGCTCGCCGAGGAGGACGGCCATGCCGTCCTCGTCCCGCTGGTCGAAGACCTCCGGAGCGATCAGGACACACTGACCCGAGGCCACACACTTAGCCGCCCCTGGGCTCCAGGGCCTTGGCCGTCGAAAAGTCGGCGTCAACAGGTCAGCGCACCGTGCGCCGCTGGATGGCCGCATCCAACGTCCGGCGGTCAGTCGGACGGCGGCAGCAGTCTCCTCATCAACGCCTCCTCAAGCTCGCGCAGGATGGTGTCGTCATCGACAAAGGAATGCGGCAGGGTGTGCCAGAGGGCGAACTGACCGTGCAGGCCGGTCCACAGCAGGGCCCCCAGCGTGTCGGCCTCCTCGCGTTGCTCGGGACAGGCTGCGGCGAGGTACTGGTCAACGGCATCGGTCCACGCGATCAGCACCCGGTCGAGCGGATGCCCGGTGGCGCGCCGGTCCTCCGCCGAAGTCTGCTGCTCCAGGCTGAACATGAGCCGATAGCGGCGGGGATTGTCGACGGCGAACCCGCGGTAGGTGCCCACGATGGCGCGCAGGACACCCCATGCGTCAGCACCGGCCTCGGCGGCCGCGCTTCCGGCCTTGCGCATGGTCGACGCCAGCGCGGCGTACCGGGCATCGAGCACCGTCCGCACCAGGTCGGTCTTGTCGTTGAAGTGCAGGTAGATACTGGGCGCGGCGATGCCCAGCTCGCGGGCGATGCCACGCAGAGACAGGGCGTCCTCGCGACCGGACTCCTCCAGGATGCGGGTCGCCGTGTCCAGGATGTCCTGCCGGAGGCGCTCCCCTTCACCCTGCCGGTAGGGCACACGCCGCTTCTGGGCTGCCGAGTCCACGCTTCCTCCTCCGTACCCCGCCGGTTGCGACTGGGCTTTCATCATCGGCCATCCACGGCTTGCCACCCGTCTGGAACGGGCCTCGCCAAAACCACCTAACGGCGTTAGGCTCACCTCGACAACCACCTAACGGCGTTAGTCACCCTAACGCCGTTAGGTCCATGAGAGGAGCCCTCGTGCCCCCTGGCCCCACGCCCGAATTCGTCCTCGCCCGGCCGAGGACCGCACCCCTCGATCCGCCTCCCGCTTACTCCCGCCTGTGTGAGGAGGCACCGATCAGCCGCGTCACCATCTGGGACGGCCGGCGCGGCGCCTGGCTGGTGACCCGCTTGGGAGGACGCCCGTGCGGTGCTCGGCCACCCCGCCTTCAGCAGCGACCCCTCACAGCCCGGCTACCCAGACGTGCAGCCGGATCAGCCGCCCCAGCCGCCCGGCTTCTTCGCCAACGTCGACGCACCCGTCCACACCACGATGCGGCGCACGCTCACCCGCGAGTTCATGGTCAAGAAGATCGACGCACTGCGTCCCACCATCACCGGCATCACGGGACAGCTGCTGGACGAGATAGCCCGGTCACAGGGGCCGGTGGACCTCGTGGAGCGTTTCGCCCTGCCGCTGCCCTCGCACCCCGCTGAGCGGGGGGACTCGGCAGTAACCGATTGGCCCGGGACCGCCTTGAGCGGAGGCGGTCCCGACGCGCCGAATCCGTGGGGACGGGATCGGCGCGAGGTCCCAGGTCCGGCGGTGGACTTTCCCCCAGTCCGCCGCCGGATCCGAGGACGCCACCGCGCTCTCTGAGGGTCCTGTCCGACATGCGGCCTACCCGACAGACTGCAGCCCATCGGACCGCCAGCCGCCGAGCCTCACCTTTCGTAGTCCTGTCCGCTTTTCCGCGTCCCGAAATTCCGTTGCCAGTTCCGAAGGGGCACCCCTATGTCCGAAACAGCCCGCAAGGCACCCAGCGTTCCCGACCCCAACCGCTGGCGAGCCCTCGCATTCATCTCGATCGCCCAGCTGATGGTCATCCTCGACGCGACCATCGTGAACATCGCCCTGCCCTCCGCTCAACAGGACCTGGGCATCTCGGACGGCAACCGCCAGTGGGTCATCACCGCCTACGCCCTCGCCTTCGGCGGTCTCCTCCTGTTCGGCGGCCGGATCGCCGACCTCTGGGGCCGCAAGCGCGCCTTCGTCATCGGTCTGGTGGGCTTCGGCGCGGCCTCCGCACTGGGCGGCGCCGCCACCAACGAGGCGATGATGTACAGCTCCCGTGCCCTGCAGGGCGTCTTCGGCGCCCTCCTCGCCCCCGCCGCTCTCTCCCTGCTCTCCGTGACGTTCACCGACGCCAAGGAGCGCGCCAGGGCGTTCGGCGTCTACAGTGCGATCTCCGGTGCCGGCGGCGCCGTCGGCCTGATCCTCGGCGGCGTCCTGACCGAATACCTGGACTGGCGCTGGACGTTCTTCGTGAACATCCCATTCGCCGCGATCGCCGCAGCCGGTGCGTACTTCGTCATCAGCGAGCCGGAAGGCGGGCGCAACCGCTCGCCGCTCGACATCCCCGGAGTGATCCTGTCCGCCCTCGGCCTGGTCGCGCTGGTCTACGGCTTCACCCGCGCCGAGTCCGACGGCTGGAGAGACTCCACGACCCTCGGCCTGTTCGTTGCCTCCGCGGTCCTGCTGCTCGCCTTCGTCATCACCGAGGCCAAGGTCAAGGCCCCGCTGCTGCCCCTGCGCGTGGTCACCGAACGCAACCGCGGCGGCGCCTTCCTCTCGTTCGGCCTCGCGAACATCGCGATCTACGGCCTGTTCCTCTTCCTCACCTACTACCTGCAGATCGTCAAGGGCTACTCGCCGATCAAGACCGGCTTCGCCTTCCTGCCGTTGGTTGCCGGCACGATGATCGGCGCGACCCAGATCGGCACCCGCCTGACGCCCCGCGTGCCGGCGCGGCTGCTGATGGGTCCCGGCTTCCTGGTCGCCGCGGCCGGCATGTTCCTGCTGACCCAACTGGAGGTCGGCTCCTCGTACGCCGGTCTCCTCCTGCCGACACTACTGATCGTCGGCATCGGCCTGGGTACCGCGTTCATGCCCGCCATGTCCGTGGCCACGCACGGGGTGGAGTCGCGCGACGCCGGTGCCGCCTCCGCCATGGTCAACACCTCGCAGCAGCTGGGCGGCGCAATCGGCACGGCCTTGCTGAACACCATCGCCGCCTCCGCCATGGCCTCGTACATCACAGACCACATCGCCACGACCGCAACGAAGCCCCAGCAGCAACTGGTCCAGCTCCAGGGCATGGTGCACGGCTACGCCAACGCCGCCTGGGTCGCCGTCGGCATCGTGGCCGGCGCCGCCGTGATAGCGCTGGCTCTCATCAACGTCGGCCGCCCGAAGGCCGATTCGAGCACCGGCGAGGGACCCGAAGCCCAGGTACCGGTGATCGCACACTGACAATGCCCCCTCCCGAGCGGGCCCATGGTCCGCTCCGGCTCCTCCGCATCCGGAGCCGGGGCGGGCCTTCTTCGGTCCCGACGGCCGACAGCAGAGGGCGCTGGTGCCCGGCCTCACCATGGCCACCCCAAGCGAGTCCACGGTGGAAAACCTGCAGCCGCAGATCGAGTACAACTTCTACGGCGCCGTCACCGCCGCCCGCGCCGTATTGCCCGCCATGCGGGAGGCCGGAGCCGGGACCCTGCTGTTCACCACCGGCGGCGGCTCCATCAACCCCGTCCCCATGCTCGGCAACGTCAACGCCGCGGCCGGAGCACTGCGCAACTGGGTGCTCAACCTGCACAACGAACTGGCGGGTGCGGCGTGTACGCCGCGCACGTGGCGATCAGCACCTGGATCGGTGACGACGGCCCCGAAGGCATCCCCGCAGCCACCCCCGACCAGATCGCACCCTTGTACTGGGACCTGCACGAGCGCCGCGACCAACCCGAGGCCGTCTTCACCGGCTGACTCACGCCGGCACTCCGGCCGCTGCCCACGGGCGGCGGACGTCGTTCTCGCGGTCGGCCCGAAGCTGCCGGTATGGGCTCGATATCCCAAGTCGGCGATGGTGGGCGGTTCGTGACGGTCGGAGGATACGCCTGCCGGCACGACTTTCGGTGATCATGGAGTGTCGAGTTCACTGATCACCACAAACGGAAGACCGTGCCTGCTGCGCAGCGCAACGCGTCGGCCCCGCCCTACGGGCCGTACGACCCGCCGCCCGCCGGTTCAGCCCAGACCGTCGGCGCCGACCGGGACGGCGGATTCGTCGAGCAGGGCGTCGGTGACGGTACGGCGCAGTCATAGACCGTATCTCGCTCGCCAAGGTCGCCCGCCGCATCCAGGACGGTGTCCCGCCGTCCCTGCGCGGCCGGGTGTTCGCGGCGACCGCCGACCTGGCGGCGCTCGCGGGGTGGTCAGCCACGACTGCGGCCGGTACGCCATCGCCCAACGCTTCTGGAGTTACGGCACGTACGCGGCCGGGGAAGCGGGGCGGCGCGACCGCGGGGTGGAGATCGTCACCCGCATGTCGCACCAGATGATCTACCTCGGCCACCCGCAGGGCGCCCTCGGTCTCCTCGGCGTCGCCGCGAAGAAGGCCACCCTGCCCGCGACGAGAGCGCTGGTCGCCTCGCAGACCGGCCGGGTGCACGCGGCCCTCGGCGACGAGCGGGAGGCCGACCGGTACCTCGGCGACGCCGACGGCCTCCTGGCGGACGGACTCGGCGACGACGTCCCCGAGTGGGTGAGCTACTTCGACGCGGCCGAGCATGCCGGCGCCCGCGCGGTCTCCGCCCGCGACCTCGCCGGACTCCACCACGGCCGCCGAGTGGCGAGCGGCCATCTCGACGACGCGGCCCGCGTCGACTCCACCCTCGTGGCCTCCCGCCTCAACATGCTGCTGGAGGCGGCCCGGCCGTACGAGACCGCCGCGGTGCAGGACGTACGTACCAGGGCTCGGGATCTCGCCACCGCCCGTCCGACCACCATCGCGGCCTGAGACCATCGAGCGCATGGGTAAGCACTCCCGACGCCTCCTTCGACGTATGGAGTGCACCACGATCGCGGACAAGACCGCACCGCCCGCTCTGGACCTGCTGATGCGCGATTGATGGCGCCACGCGAACCGAGCGAATACGGCCGAGGGCAACGAGGCAGGCACCATACAATTTGGACGCGAACGATTGCGTTGCCCCATGCCTTCACAGGCGGCCCGAAGGAGTGTGCCCGTGCCCGGCCATCGTTCCATCACCGAAGCCGAGAAACTGGCAGAGGCCAAGCTTGGCGGTATCCCCCTACGGCATGACCAGATGGCCGTCGTCGCCAACATCTATCGCGCCGCCTCGGCGGTGCGGCAGCACCTGGAGAATTCCGTGTTGCGCGGCGTCGACCTGACGTGGACTGCCTTCGTGGTTCTCTGGGTCATCTGGGTCTGGGGTGAGCCGGAAACGCGGCACGTGGCCGAGGAGGCTGGGATCTCCAAGGGCACGCTCACGGGGGTTGCCCGGACGCTGGAAAGGCGTGGGCTTGTACAGAGAGCCGATCACCCCACCGACGGCAGGCTGGTGCTGCTCAGCCTGACTGATCAAGGTGAGGAGCTGATGCGGCGCGTCTTTCCGGCGTTCAACGAGGAGGAAGCCTTCGTCACGGGGCAGCTCAGCGATGAGCAGTGCGGCATCGTCGCTGCCGGGCTGCGTCAGGTGGTGCTGCAGGTGGAGGAGAACGGTGAGACACGCCGCCAGGCTCTCCTGGGCGGTGCGGCCCCCGCGCCACGTCGTAGCGGCCGCCGCCGCAAGGCGTGAGCCCACACAGTCCCGGACCACCGCTCCCATAGGGGGTGCGCGGACGGAGAACCGACCGGCCAGTAGCCCCCGTCACAGCTCGAATCGCTCGCCCGGGAAGGTTCCCGGCAGTTTGGCAGGCGACAGCGGCACCTCGGTCCAGATGGTCTTGCCTGTTGACGTGTACCGGGTTCCCCAGCGTTGTGTCAGTTGCGCGACCAGGAACAGACCTCGGCCGCCCTCGTCTTCCATCGCCGCCCGCCGAAGGTGGGGCGAGGTGTGGCCGCCATCGGAGACCTCGACGATGAGGCCGCGCTCCTGGATCAGCCGCAGACACACCGGAGCGTTGCCATAGCGGATCGCGTTGGTGACCAGCTCGCTGACGACGAGCTCGACGACGAACGACGCGGCTTCGTCGACTCCCCACGCGGCCAGCTGGTCGAGGGCCAGCGACCGGGCTCTTGCCACTTCTGCGGCGTCGCAGGCCATGTCCCACGTCGCCACCAGACTCTCGGCCAGGGCGTGGACGCGGAGCAGCAGCAGTGCGGCGTCGTCCTCGGGGGCTTGGGGCAGGAGCCTGGTGATGACCCTGTCGCAGATCCTGTCCAGTTGGCCGTTCCCGGGCCCGGAGAGTGTGGTGCAGAGAGATCGGATCCCTGCGTCGATGTCTGTCTGACGGTTTTCCACGAGTCCGTCGGTGTACAGAGCGAGCATGGCGCCTTCCTGCAGCTCGATGTCGGCGCATTCGAACGGCAGGCCGCCCAGGCCGAGGGGCGGTCCGGCGGGAAGGTCCACAAGCTCGGTGTGCCCGTCGGGGGTGACAAGTACGGGCGGCAGATGGCCCGCCCGGGCCATGACGCAGTGCCGGGAGACCGGATCGTAGATCGCGTACAGGCAGGTGACGCCCAGTGCCTGGTCCTCGGTCTCGGCCTCGGCCTCGGCCTCGGCGGCACCGGAAGTCGGAATACCGGTCCGCGCCACGAGGTCGTCGAGACGGGCGAGCAGTTCGTCCGGCGCGAGGTCGAGCGCCGCCAGCGCCGCGACGGTGGTGCGCACCCGGCCCATGGTGGCGGCCGCGCCCATGCCGTGTCCGGCGACATCCCCCACCACCAGCCCGACGCGTGCCCCGGAGAGGGGGATGACGTCGTACCAGTCTCCGCCGACGCCAGCGTGTCCGGCCGCGGGCAGATAGCGGTGGGCGACTTCCACGCCCGGTTGTTCGGGCAGGGCGCGAGGGAGAAGATCACGCTGGAGCATGAGTGCGGTCGCATGTTCTCGGGTGTAGCGGCGGGCGTTGTCCAGGCAGACCGCGGTGCGGGAGACAAGTTCTTCGGCGAGCTGGATCTCCTCATGCTCGAAGGGGTCGGCGTGTTGGGGGCGCGCGAAGGCCGCCACGCCCAGGGTGGTGCCGCGGGCCTTGAGGGGAAGGGCGAGCACGTGGGCGGCCGCGTCGGTAGCCGGCGCGTTCTCGGCCAGGCACCGCAGGCTGACGGTGTCCAGTTCGTCGTACGCGGTGTCCTTGGCCGCGGTGTGATCGGTGCGGTGAGCTACCCGGCAGAGGGTGGGGTGGGTGCCGAAGTGTTGTGGTTCCTCCCCGCCCAGGACGGGTTCGAAGATGTCCACGATGACGGCCTCGGCGAATTCGGGGACCACGAGTTCCGCCAGTTCGCCGGCCGTATGCCGGATGTCCAGGGTTCTTCCGATACTGCCGCTCGCCCGGCTGAGCAGAGCGAGACGCTGCCGTGCCACATAGCGGTCGGTGATGTCGAGGCCGGCCTCACAGACTCCGATCGGCCGGCCTTCCTCGTCCTGAAGCCGGAAGTAGGAGCACGACCAGACGCGTTCATGATGGGGGGCCAGGAAAGTGGCGCTCCGGTACCGCACGTCGACCACGGGTGAGCCGGTGCGGGCCACGCGCTGGACAATTTCCTCGACACTTATGACCGGCCGGTCAGCCTCCTCCAGCACCTCGCCCTGCGGCAGAATGTCCTTCAGGAACCTTCCGGCTGCCTCCTTGAGCGAGATTCCGAACTGCTTCTCGATCGCGGCGTTGACCCAGCGCACCCGGGCGTCCGTGTCGTAGATCACCAGCTGGACGGGCGATTCCCGGTCGAGTCCGTCAAGCATGGCCCGGCCGAGGGCCTCCCAGTGCGCCAGCTCGGAATCCACTGCCACCAGCAGCCACCCGGTCGCGCCCACCCCGAGGGCGAGCGGGGTGAGAGACAAGGACACGGGCACCGGGCGGCCGTCACCCCGGCGGACCGGCCGGGGGCCGAGCGACCATGCCGTACCACCGTCACCAGCGGCTGAGGAGATGCCGGCTCCCGTTTCGGTATCGGCCAGGACCGCGTCGGCGGACCGGCCGAGGACCTCCTCGGACGCCAGACCGAACAGCTCCTCGGCTTCCCTGCTCCACCCGGTGAACCGCAGGTGCCGGTCCAGCACTGCGGTCGCGCCGCCGGGCGTCGGCATGCCCGAGGAAGGCGTGCCGTGCGGCCGGACTCCCTGGTCATGCCCTGTGAAAATGCTCGTCATCGCCGCTCCTGAGGTTGGTGCAGGAGAGCTTCGGCTCATTCAATGTACCGTCGGACGCCCCCGGTGACGCCTGCGCGCGATAGGCCGCGAGAAGTCGGCGCAGGGCGTCGACACTCTTCTCGGTGCGGCCTGGTGCGCCGGACGTGACCTGGTGGAATACCAGGCCGTCCAGGGCCGCGAAGACGATCTCCGCCACGTCCTGCGACACGTCGAAGCAGGCCAGTGCCTCGCGGACGGCGTCGCGGTATGCGTCGTAGAGCACGTCTACGTGGTGCCGCAGCTCCGGCCGCCTGCTCGCTTCGAGCTTCAGTTCGTACTGGAACGCCTGGACGTCGGGGTCGGCCGCGATGAAGTCGGCCAGGGTCGCGGCGAAGTCCTCCAGTCTTCCGCTGGCGGGCACCAGCGAGGACGTCTCGATGCTGCGTGTGACGCACCACCGCAGCGCCTCTTCGAGGAGGGCGTCGCGCGAACCGAAGTGGTGGGCGACCAGCCCGTGCGTGACGCCGGCTTCGGCGGCGACGGCACGGTAGGTCAGCTTCCGCAGGCCGCCCCGGGCCACCACCCTGACGGCCGCTTCCAGGAGCGCCTCCCGCCCTTCGCCGTAACCGGGCCGGGTGTCCTGGCCGGTCTCGCCGTCTGTCTCTGCCGCGGCGTTCACTCGCCCCTCCTTCTGTCTGCCGTCCCCGAAACTCAATCTATCCTATTGACAAGTTATCCAGGTGGATAGATTCTCGCTGCAGCGCACGCCCTCTATCCACTGGAGTCCCCATGGCCATCCCCGAAGGATTGAGCACCACGCCGTTCGCTCCCCGCTACGCGGACCGGGTCGAGGAGTGGATCGACGTCTACGGCAACGCCGTACCGCTGGCCATCGGTGATCCGGCCGAGGAGTACGAGGCCATCCGCACCGCCGTCGGGGCCTCCGAGTACTCGATGCTCTACAAGTGGCACGTCGAAGGTGAGAATGCCGTCGCCACCGTCGACGCCGTCTTCTCGCGCGGCGTCAAGGGGCTGGGCGCCGGACGCATCGCCTACGGGGTCGTGGTCGACGCCGACGGGATGATGCTGGACGACGTGACCGTGGCCGTCCTCGCGCCCGACCACGTCGTCGTCACCGGCGGCAACCCCGCCACCCTGCAGTCGCTGGCCGCTCACGCACCCGCCGGGACCACGGTCGCCGAACGCCGCGACGAGTCCGCCGTCCTGACCCTGCAGGGCCCGCGCAGCCGCGACGTCCTCCAGCGCCTCACGCACGTCGACGTGTCAGGCGCCGCCTTCCCCTACTACACCTTCCTGCGCGACGCCCTCGTCGCGGGCATCCCCGCACAGGTGAGCCGGCTCGGTTTCACCGCCGAGCTCGGCTACGAGATCCAGGTCCCGCGGGAGCAGGCGCTGGCGCTGTGGGACGCGGTCTTCGAGGCCGGTGGGGACCTGGGGATCAGGGCCTTCGGCGCGATCGCCCTGCTGACCTGCCGCACCGAGGCCGGGATGATCATGGGGGAGCTGGAGTACGACCACACGGTCACCCCGTTCGAGTGCCGGATGGGCTGGGCGCTGGACTTCGACAAGGGCCCCTTCCAGGGGAGGGACGCGCTGCTGGCCAAGAAGGACAGCGTGACCGGCCGTGTCGTCAGCGTCGTCGTGGATGCCGCGCCGGATACCGCCGAGGGCGCCCGGCTGGAACTGGACGGCCGTGACATCGGCTACGTGACGATGGCGGTGCCCTCCCCCGTCCTCGACGGCGCCACCCTCGGTCTGGCCCGGGTCCACCGCGACGCCGTGAAGTCCGGCACCGCGCTGACCGCCGTCGCCGCCGACGGCTCGAAGGCCGACGCCACGGTCCGGCCCACACCCGTGTACGACCCCGAGCGCGCCCGCGTGCGGGCCTGACCCGACGGAGATCCCGACGTGCAACGCTACATTCTCACGCTCCGCTGCCCCGACCAGCCGGGCATCGTCCACGCTCTCGCCGCGGGCGTCGCGGAGGCCAAGGGCAACATCCTGGAGAGCGCCCAGTTCTCCGATCCCGGCACCGGCATCTTCACCATCCGTGTGAGCCTGGAGACACCCGACGCCGACACCGAGAGCCTGCGGAACGAACTCACCCTGCGGCTGGCCCGTTTCGACCCGGTTCTGACCGTCCGGCCCGAGGAGCAGCGCCGCCGGGTGCTGCTGATGGTGTCGAAGTTCGACCACTGCCTGGTCGACCTGCTCTATCGCTGGGGTTTGGGTGAACTGCCCGTCGACATCCCGCTGATCGTCTCCAACCACCCCGACCTGGCGCCGGTCGCGAAGCGGTACGGCATCCCCTTCGTCCACGTCCCCGTCACCCGCGACACCAAGCCCGAAGCGGAGGCCGAGCTGCTGCGGCTGGTGGCCGAGCACCGGGTCGACTTCGTGGTGCTCGCCCGTTACATGCAGGTCCTCTCCGACGACCTGTGCGGCAAGCTGTCCGGCCGGATCATCAACATCCATCACTCGTTCCTGCCAGGCTTCAAGGGCGCCAAGCCCTACCACCAGGCCCACGAGCGGGGCGTCAAACTCATCGGCGCCACCGCCCACCTCGTCACCGCCGACCTGGACGAGGGCCCGATCATCGAGCAGGACGTCGTCCGCGTCGGGCACCGCCACACCGCGCCCGAACTGGTCGCGATCGGCCGGGACGTCGAGCGGATCGTGCTGGCCCGCGCGGTCCGGCTGCACGCGGAGGACCGCGTCGTCCTCACCGGCTCCCGCACCGTCGTCTTTTCCTGACAGCCGCACCGAGAGGCTTGTGTGACATGACCACCGCGACGCTGCTCGACGGGAAGGCCGCGGCAGCCGAGACCAAACGTGAACTCGCCGAGCGGGTGAAGGCGCTGAAGAGCCGGGGCATCGCCCCCGGGCTGGGCACCATCCTGGTCGGCGACGACCCGGCCAGCCGCTCCTATGTCGGCGGCAAACACCGCGACTGCGCCCAGGTCGGCATCGCGTCGATCCGGGTGGAGCTGCCCGCCACGGCGACTCACGCCGAGGTCGAGGCCGCCGTGCTCAAGCTCAACGCCGATCCGGCCTGCACCGGCTTCATCGTCCAGCTGCCGCTGCCGGCCCACATCGACACCCACGCCGTGCTGGAGCTCATCGACCCGGTCAAGGACGCCGACGGACTCCACCCCGCCAACCTGGGCCGACTCGTGCTGGGCATACCGGGGCCGCTGCCCTGCACCCCGCGCGGCATCATCGACCTGCTGCGGCGCAACCGCGTGCCCATCACCGGACAACAGTTCTGCGTCATCGGCTGCGGTATCACCGTGGGCCGCCCGCTCGGCCTGATGCTCACCCGCAGCACCGAGCACGCCACGGTGACCCTGTGCCACGAGGCCACCCAGGACACCGCGGCCCACACTCGCGTCGCCGACGTGGTGGTGGCCGCGGCCGGCGTGGCCCATCTGGTCAAGCCCGACTGGATCAAGCCCGGCGCCACCGTCCTGTCCGTGGGCATCACCCGGACCGTCGAGGGCATCCTCGGCGACGTCCACCCCGACGTCGACCAGGTCGCGGGCTCCCTCGCACCGCCGGTCGGCGGAGTGGGACCGATGACCCGTGCCATGCTGCTGACCAACATCGTCGAGGCGGCGGAGCTCGGCTGACCTCGCGTAGGCGGTGGGGGCTGGACCGCAAGGCCCTGCCCCCACGCCGTTGCGTGCGGCTGGAGAGCCTCACGCACGCCTACACGCGACCGGAGTAGTCGGTGTAACACTCCACCGGGTCCCCCTCGTAGCTCCACGGCCAAGGCATCACCAGTCCGCCGACCGCCGAGAAGACCGGGCCGGCACCGCCGCTGCGGCCCGCCCGGATCAGGGCGTAGGCGAGCATTCCCAGGTCCGCGACGGCGGCCGCGTGACGCAGGTGACCAGGTTGCGGCCAGTGGGCCATGCCCTGGTCCAGCAGCCGTGCGGTGTGCGGCTGCGACCAGTACTGGCTCACGCCCAGCGCCTGGATTCCTCCGCTGCTCCTTTCGCGGTGGTGCTGGCGCACAGCCGCGGTCAGGGGCAGGCATGCCGTCGGCGCGTCCCACGGCATGACCGCGATGGCGTCGTCGAGAAAGTCCCGCAGCGCGGCCTGGCTGCCCTGCTCCTCCGGGGAGAGGTAGCCCAGGATCTGCAGGTGCGCCTCCCGGTGCCATGGATCACGCGCGTGTATCTCGTGCCAGACGAACGAGAGTTCGGAGCTCGGCCGCTTCAGAAGCCGCAGCGCCGCCAGCGCACCCACCCACGGGGTCGGATCGGCCGGGCGGGCATCGGCGGCGACGCGGCAGAGCGCCATGGCTCCACGCGGATCGGTCGCCAGTTCAGCCCAGGTGGCCAGCAGCAGGGCATCCGGGTCGCGGGGCCGGCGTTCGCGCCAGCCCCGGGCCAGCGCGGGTGCGGCCTGCGCGAGGACGCCGACACGGTGGCAGCGGCGGTCCCAGTCGTCACCGGTGGCCCGCAGGAGCCGCTCCACCTGGGCGATGGCGAGGTCCTGCGGTCCGGGGCCGCGGGCGGCGGTGATGCCTTTCAGTACCCGGCCCAGCACAACGTCGTCGAGTTCGGGGGCGAGGCGGGGGGCCTGTCGTTTGTGGCCGAAGAGAGCCATGTCTTTTTCAGTGTCTGTTGTGGGCGGCCTGGACCAGCGCGTCGAACAGGCCTTGCTGGGCCGGGTCCTGGTCCGCGGTGTCCTCGGGGTGCCACTGCACTGCCGTGAACCACCCCGGGTGTCCAGGCAGTTCGAGCCCCTCCACCGTGCCGTCGGCGGCCCGCGCGGTGACCTTGAGCCCGGCTCCGACGCGGTCGACGCGCTGGTGGTGGTAGCAGGAGGCCTCCGTCTTCTCGGCGCCGGTGGCCCGTTCGAGCAGGGTGCCTCGCTGGATCGCGACCGGGTGCACGATGTGCCGGTGTTCGCGGTCCGCGCCGCCCATGTCCTGTTCCAGGCTGCCGCCGAGGGCGACGTTCACCACCTGCAGCCCACGGCAGATCGCGAGCATGGGCAGGACCGAGTCCAGGGCCCGCCGGGCGACTTCGAGGTCGAACACGTCCTGGAGGTCGTCGACGTCGTAGACGCTGCCATGGGTGTCGGCGGCTCCGTAGCGGTGCGGGGCCAGGTCTCCGCCGCCCGGGAGCAACACGCCGTCGAAGCGGGCGAGCCGCTCGGCCACGTCGGCTCCGGCCGGGTCGGCGGGGTGGATGCTCACCGGCTCGCCCCCGGCCCGCCACACGGCCTCGACCAGTGCGCGGGCGTTCACCTCGGCGGCGTAGCGCAGCGCGGACGTGGTGGCGGCGAACCGGGCCGGAATCGCGATCAGGGGGCGCGTGTGCGTACGGGTCACAGCTGGATCCAGGTGGTCTTCAGCTCGGTGTACTTCTCCATGGCGTGCGCGGACTTGTCGCGGCCGTTGCCCGACTGCTTCATGCCGCCGAAGGGGACGGTCAGGTCGCCCTCCTCGTAGCAGTTGACCCAGACCGTGCCGGCCTTCAGTGCGCGGGAGACCTTGTGGGCGGTGGACAGGTCGGAGGTCCACAGCCCCGCGGCGAGGCCGTACTCGGTGGCGTTGGCCAGCCGTACCGCCTCGTCCACGTCGTCGAAGGCGAGGACGGACAGGACGGGGCCGAAGATCTCTTCGCGGGCCAGCCGCATGCCGGGGTCGACCCGGTCGAACACGGTGGGCCGCAGGTAGCTGCCGCCGGTCTCGGCCAGGGCCCGGCCCCCGCCCACACGCAGCCTGGCACCCTCGTCCAGGCCGGAGGCGACATGCTCCAGGACCCTGCCGAGGTGGCTGTCGCCGACCAGTGCGCCCATCTCGGTGGCCGGATCGAGCGGGTCGCCCACCCGCAGCTCGCGCGCCCTCGCCACGACGGCCTCCGTGACCTGTTCGGCGATGGACGAGTGGACCAGCAGCCGGGAGGGCGCAGTGCACATCTCACCCTGGTTGAAGAAGATGCCCCAGGCCGCGGTTGCCGCCGCCTTCTCCAGGTCAGGGGCGTCGGGCAGCACGATGTTCGGTGACTTGCCGCCGAGTTCGAGCCAGACGCGCTTGAGGTTGGAGTCGGCGGCGTAGCGCAGGAAGTGGCGGCCGACCGCGGTGGAGCCGGTGAACGCCAGTACGTCGACGTCGGGGTGGAGGCCGAGCGCCCGCCCGGCCACCGGCCCGTCACCGGTGACGACGTTGAGGACGCCCGGCGGCAGTCCGGCGTCGGTGGCGACGCGGCCGAGCAGGAGGGCGGACAGCGGAGAGGACTCCGACGGCTTCAGGACGACCGTGCAGCCGGCGGCGAGCGCGGGAGCGACTTTCCAACTCGCCAACGTGAGCGGGAAGTTCCACGGCACGACGGCGCCGACGACACCTGTCGGCTCCCGGGTGACCAGGGCGAGCGAGTCCGGTGCGGTGTGGGGAGACTCGTCGGTGAGTTTGTCGGCGAGCTGCCCGTACCAGCGGAAGGTGTTGATTGCGGCGCGCAGCTCGATGGCGTACGCGTCCGTGATCGGTTTGCCCATCTCCAGGCTCACGGTCAGTGCCAGTTCCTCGCGCCGCTCTTCCAGCAGTTCAGCGATCCGCAGCAGAACCCGGCCGCGCTCGGCGGGCGCCAGGTGCGGCCACGGCCCTGTGTCGAAGGCGCGGCGCGCCGCCGCGACGGCGAGATCGACCTCTGCCTCCCGCGCGTCGGCGACCCGGACCAGGGTCTGGCCGTCGCGAGGGGAGATCACGGCGAACGATGCACCGTCACCGGCTTCGTCCTTGCCGTCGATGTGGTGCTGCGTGGGCAGGCCGAGTTCCTTGGCGCGGCGCAGCAGTTCTTCATGGGTGGCGTTCAGCACGCGTTCTCCATCTCCGTTTCATCCACGTCATTCGATGACAGACGACTCACGTGTTCGACAAAGGCCCGATACGGCCGGGGCGCGGGCTCCGGCCGTATCGGTGAGGATCGCGGTGTTCAGTCGCTGGTCTCTGCCCTGGGCCGCGTCAGCCTGGCGGCGACGACGCCGAGGATCAGCACCACCGGAACGGTGGCCTGGAGCCATATGGCCGTGGTCCGGTCGCCGCCGATGAGCGTCGTGAAGTTGGCGATGATGAGCCAGATGGCACCCGCGATGCCGAGCGCGCCCAGTACGGGGGCGATCAGGGTGTTCCAGAGGCGGGTGTCGGCGCCGGAGCGGCGGAAGTACACGATGACCGAGACCGAGGTCAGGAAGTACAGCAGCATGATGCCCAGGACCGCGACTCCGCTGAACCAGGAGAAGAGGGTCAGCACCGGGTCCTTGCCCAGGACCGCGAAGGGCACCACGAGCAGCACCGCGATCACGGTCTGCACGGTGCCCGCCACCCAGGGCGAGTGACGCCGGTTGATGGCGGTCAGGCCCTGCGGCAGGAGCCCTTCACGGCCGAGAGAGAACAGGTAGCGGTTGGCGGAGTTGTGGAAGGCCAGGAGGCCGGCGAACAGGGACGTGGCCAGCAGGATCGGCAGCACGTCGTTGACCCAGCCGCCGAACTGGGCGGCGATCGGCGCGAAGACGAAGGCCGCGGCGTCACCGCTCTCCAGGGCCTTGCCCGCCTCGGCCGTGGCCTGGGACGCACCGTGCGCGGAGATGAGCATCCACGAGGTGAAGGCGAAGAAGCCGGTGATCACCACGACGGACAGGTAGGTGGCCCGGGGAACGGTCTTGCGAGGTTCACGGGCCTCCTCGCCGTAGATGGCGGTGGCCTCGAAGCCGAACATCGACGCCACGGCGAACATGAGCGCCACGCCGGGAGCACCCTGGAGCGCGACGGACGGCGAGAAGCTGTCCGTGAGGCCGAGCCCCTCCGGGCCGCCGCCCTGGAAGAGCGTCACGAGGGCGAAGACGATCAGGACGCTGAACTCCGCCAGCACGAAGACAGCGAGGATCTTCGCGCCCATCTCGATGCCCGAGGCGCCGAGCACCTGGACGATCACCATGGTGACCAGGGCCCAGACCCACCACGCCACGTGGGCTCCGGTGTGGTGCTCGACAAGGCCGCTCATGATGCTTCCGTACAGCCCGTACATGCAGGCCTGCACGGCACAGTAGGAGAAGAGCGCGACCGCGGCGCTGCCGGAGCCGGCCGAGCGGCCGAGTCCCTTGCCGATGTAGGTGTAGAAGGCGCCGGCGTCCACGACGTGGCGGCCCATGGCCACGAAGCCGACCGAGAACAGCAGGACGATGACGCCGGCCGCGAGATAGGCGGCCGGAGCGCCTGCACCATTGCCGATGGCGATGGCGATCGGCACAGCGCCGGCGATGCCGGTCAGTGGCGCCTGGGCGGAGAGAACGAAGAAGAGGATGCCGAGGACACCGAGAGAGTTGGGCTTGAGTCTGCCTGCCATGGATGCATCATCAGCAGTCTGCGTGACGACCGCGGTCTGACTGTCCACTCGAATCACCTGCCGGGGACGGGGAAGGGCGGAGTTTGTTTTGGGCCAAACGAGTTGCCCCATGGTGGGCCGGAACTATCCGTTTGACAAGGGGTGTGGGGAGATCCTTTGCGCGGCGGCGGAGTTCTTACACGGTGGAAACCGGGGGACTCGCGGCACGTGCGACGGATTACGCGGTCACCCTCTCCACGCGCCGCATGACGTCCCGGCAGAAGGTTCCGATGCCGTTGGGGTCGTCGATGAACTGGTTCGGCTTGATGCAGAAGGTGGTGAAGCCGAGCTCCAGCTGCTCGGGAATGGAGGCAAGGGCGGTGCCGAGGTCGGCCGGTGAGCGGTCGTCGGGGAACACGGCCTGGGTGCCGCCGATCATCTCCAGGTCGGCGATGTCGCGTCCTGCTCCGGCCATGGCGTCCCCGAGCTGCCGCATGTCTTCGGGTGTGGGCCGTCCGAGCGGGTGGAAGCCGTGCCCGTACCGCACCAGCCGCCGCAGCAGCGGGCCGTGCATGCCCTGTCCTCCGAACCACAGCCGCGGGCCGTCAGGACGGTACGCCTTGGGCTCGAAGTAGACGTCCTGGAAGGGATAGTGCTCGCCGTCGTGGGAGACCGGGGACGGTCCCCAGGCCTTCGCCCAGATCTGAAGGTGCTCGTCCAGCAGCCGCCCGCGCTTTCCGAACGGCACGCCCAGGGCCGCGTACTCGTCCCTGCTCCAGCTCACCGTGGGCTGCACCACGAGGCGGCCCTCGCTGAGCAGGTCCAGGGTGCCGAGTTCGCGGGTGAGCAGCAGGGGGTGGCGCAGCGGTGCGAGGACGGCCGCGGCGGCCAGCCGGAGGCGGGAGGTGACGGAGGCGATGGAGGCGAGCAGGAGCAGGGAGTTCGGCCAGGGGGTGTAGGGGTCCTGGTTGCCCGGGAGGGCGTAGTCGCGGGGGTTTCCCATGACACCGGCGGCCCCGGCGTCCGGTCCGAGCACGATGTGTTCGCTGACCATGACCGCGTCGAAGCCGGCGTCCTCGGCCTCGCGGGCCCACCGTACGGCGGTGGGCAGGTCCGCCCGGCCGCCGGTCAGCGTCCAGTTCTCGCTCAGGACGAGCAGCATGCGGGGAGGGGTGGGTGCGGGCACGGGGGGATGTCCTTCACTCGCGGGGATTGCGTCGAGGCTGCGTGCGGCTGGATGACGGCAAAGATGCCCGCCGCGTACTCCTGTGGCGGGCCCACGGCCGGACCGCTGTCGCCGGGGCCGTTCTCCGGTGGCCCGGCGCCATCGGTGACATGCCGCGTTTCCGTCTACTCGTGCACCGTGATGGCCTGGAGCGGACATACCTCGGCGGCCTCGTGCAGTTCCTCGGCGCTGTCCTCGTCCACGTCGGCCACGTAGACGTCGGTCGCCCTCGACCGCAGGGACAGGCGTCCGTCGTCGTCCAGCGCGAACAGGCCGGGGGCCGCGTACACGCACTGGCCGTGGTCCTGGCACTTCTTGAGGTCGACTTCGACCTTCATGACGGCTCCTGTCTCTCTCGGTTCTCGGAGGGGTCGGGGGATCAGAGGAAACGGACGGGGAGGCGGGTGATCGTGCGCAGGAACTCGGTGTGGGCGTAGGCGGGTTCACCGGCCAGCTCGACACCGGAGAAACGGTTGACGATCGAGCTGAAGACGATGTCGGCCTCGGCGCGGGCCAGGATCTGGCCGGCGCAGCCGTGCATGCCGGAGCCGAAGGCCAGGTGCTGGCCGGCGGCGACCGGCCGGGTGTGGTCGAAGGTGTCGGGGTCGGCGAAGACCTCCGGGTCGCGGTTGGCCGAGGCGATGAGCAGGGCCAGCGCCTCTCCGGCCGGTACCGTGGTGTCGCCGATGGCCGTGTCCTGCGTGGTCAGGCGCACCACCATCGACTCGGGCGTGTCGATCCGCAGGATCTCGTTGATGATGCCCGGCCGTGCCTCCGGCTCGTCCCGGTAGGCGGTGAACAGCCCGGGCTGCTGCGTCATCAGCCAGATGCCGTGGTTGATCAGGTGCTTGACGTCGAGGTGGCCCACGGCGAAGAACAGCAGGATGGTGTAGACGACCTCCTCCTCGGTCATCCTGCCCTCGTCCTGCGCGGCGATGAAGGCGTCGATCAGGCCCTCGCCGGGATGGGCTCGTTTGTCGGCCACGAGCCGGCGGATGTGCTCGGCGTACCAGGCGAACGCCTCCGTGGTGGCGCGGGCCTCGTCGTCGTTGCAGCCGGGGCCGAGGCTCAGCCCGATCTCGTAGGTCTTGCGCTGGATGGTGTCCATCTCGGTCGGCTCGATGCCGAAGATGTGACAGGTGGTGTCGAAGGTGCACTTCAGGGAGAGGCCGTCGGCCGCGTCCAGGGTGCCGTCGCCCTTCTCCACCTCGTCGAACACAGCCTCCACGGCGGCACGCATCACCTTGGACCACTCCTCGACCGCCTTGGGTGTGAACCAGCGGTTGGTGATCCGCCGCAGCCTCGTGTGGTCGGGGGCGTCCTTGCCGAGCATGGTGTGGTGGATCGGGGTGGCCGGCCCGAAGTCGAGCTGTTGCGCGCTCAGGGTGGGGTTGCGGATCAGCCGGGCGACGTCCTCGTAGCGGGAGACGACGTACAGGCCGACCGGATGCCTGTAGACAGGGTGCTCCTGCCGCAGCCGCGCGTAGTACGGGTACGGGTCCGCACGGAAGCCGGGGTCACGGAAGGGCAGCAGATCCTCGGTGGCGGACGCGGGTCCGGCCGTGGTGACGGTCATGTCGTGACACTCCTCGTATCGGGCGCGAGGCGGAGGGAACTGGGGAGGAGAAGAGAGGGCGACCAGTGGGCCCTGCACCACCGAGAATTATCCACGCGGATAATTTCGTCAATGCTTCGCGCGCACGTAATCAACTCTTTATGCCGCCGAAAACAGGCGAGTCCCCGTCGCTGGGCGACGGGGACTCGTCCTGACCTGCCGTTATGGCAGGGGTTACGACATGGCGGCTACTCTGCGCCTTCACGCTGCCGGGTCAGCAGTGACCGCAGCTCCTTCAGCGCGGCCTCGGTGACGTCCGGCTCGTCGAGGACCAGCTGGTGCAGTACGAGACCCTCCAGAGCGGCGAAGACGAGCCGGGTCAGGGCAGGGCTGGTGCCGTCGGGCAGGCTGCGGGACAGCTCCCTCTCCGTGGCCTCGAAGTACTCCTCGTACAGCGCGCGGATCTGCGGCAGCAGCTCGGGCCTGCGCCGGGACTCGAGCATGAGCTCGTACTGGAACATCTGCATGGCCGGCTCGCGGGTGACCATGTCCGCCAGTCCCGCCGCGAAGTCCGCGATGTCGCCCGTGCCGGGTTCCAGGGAGCTCGTGCGCGCGCTGGTGCGTACCGCGTGTTCGAGGGCTGCCTCGATCAGTGCGTCCCGCGAACCGAAGTGGTGCACCACGAGCCCGTGCGTGACACCCGCCTCCTCCGCGACGGCACGATAGGTGAGCTTCCGCAGCCCGCCCCGGGCCACCACGCGCACGGCCGCGTTGAGCAGGGCCTCACGGCCGGTCCCGTAGTCCACGCGCTTGCGGGGCCTGGCGGGGGGCTTCTCGGAGGAATCGCTCATGGACGCGACCCTACCCGCGCGTCGGGACCGGCAGACCGCCCAGGGGCGTCATCGCTTCGGCGGACGGATGCCGCGGAACTCCCAGTCGCCGCCGAGCGCGGTGGACAGCACCTCCTCCGATTCGGTGGGCTGGGCGCCGACGTCGGTGCGGATGGAGGTGGGGCCGGTGACGATGTGGTTGGTGAGGCGGCCCAGGCCCTCGACCTCGACCTCGACGACATCGCCCGGCTGTACGGGGCGGGAGTTGGCGGGGGTGCCTGACAGCAGGACGTCGCCGGGGTACAGGGTGATGGTGCGGGCGATATCGGCGACGAGATAGTGCATGTCCCACTTCATCTCGTCGGTCGAACCGTCCTGGACCACCTTTCCATTGACGTAGGTGCGCAGGCTCTTGCCGTGGAAGTCCCAGTCGGTGACCAGGCCGGGGCCGAGCGGGCAGAGCGTGTCGGAGCCCTTGACCCGGAGCATGGAGCCGGCGTCGGTGTCGCGGAAGTCGTGCAATCCGTAGTCGTTGGCGATCGTGTATCCGGCGATGTACTCGCCCGCTTCGGCCGGGGAGATGTTGCGCGCGGTCTTTCCGATGACGATGGCCACCTCGCCCTCGTAGTTGAGCCACTTGCAGCCCTCGGGGCGGACGATGGCGCCCTTGTGCGAGTTGAGGGCCGAGGTCGGCTTGTGGAAGTAGGTGGGCGTGTCGGGGAGGTCGATATCGAACTCGTCGACACGGCTGCGGTGGTTGAGATGGACCGCGATGACCTTGGAGGGGACGACCGGGGGCAGGTGCTGGGCGTCCTCGGTCTTGACGCGGCGGCCGTCCGCGGCGACGAGTTCGTCACCGTCGACGGTGACCTGGACGGCGGCGCCGTCGAGGAGGATGCGGCGGTATTCGGGCATGGCAGTACTCCTAGATACGGCTGTGAGGGCTGTGCGCGGAGGGGGCGGCGGGCAGGCCGGCGCCGGTCCAGCCATCGGCCGGGCGGTCGAACCAGAGGTGGACCTGGCCGGTGCCGATGGAGTTCTCGTACTCGCCGTACTGGCGGGCCTTGGCGACGCAGGCCTGTTCCCCGAGGGCACCGGCCATCATCAGGTAGTGGAAGAACTTCGCCTCGGGCCTGTACTTCGAGAACTCCGGCATGGTGTCGAGGACCTTGTCGTGGCGGCCCTCCTTGAACCAGGCGATCCGCTCGTAGTCGGCCTCGCGCGCCTCGGGCGTGAAGATGTGCACCGGGTCGCTCGACTCGTGGTCGCGCAGCTCGCGCAGCGGCCAGAAGGTGTGCGACAGCGCACCGGAGGCGATGACCAGGACCCGGCGGCCCGGGGTGGCGGCGATCCCGTCGGCCAGCGCCCGGCCCAGCCGCAGGTGGTCCTCCATGTCCCCGGTCTGACAGACCCCGATGGTCACCCACCGCTTGTCCGGCAGCCCCTCCCCCAGGAACTTCCAGAGGTTGGTGGTGGCGTAGTAGATCGGCAGGTACTCGTCCTCGATCGCGGTGATCCAGGTCCCGTGCTTGTCGGCGAACTTCTCGATGTTGTGGGCCAATTCAGGATCACCGGGGAAGTCGTACGGCATCCGGCACATGCCGCGCGGTAGCTCCTCGGAGGTGAACAGACCGGCGCGGCGCTGCTGGGCTGTGACGACGAACTCGACGGTGGTCGCCCAGTGGGAGTCCAGGACGACGACGGTGTCGTAGTCGTCGCGCTCGAAGACGTCCTTGCGGAGCTGGTGCAGGCCGGTGACGAGGGTGATCTCCTTGCCCCCGTTCAGCTCCAGCCGGGTCTCCTCGGGCAGCACGATGGTGGGGACGTGGGCGAGGAGGCCCGCCCCGACGATCTCACCCATGGTTGTTCCATCCGTTCGGCGAGGTCACGGTGTTCTTGAGGTCGCAGTAGAAGTCGAAGCTCCAGGTGCCGCCCTCGCGGCCGACGCCCGAGTGGCGGGAGCCGCCGAACGGCGCCTGCAGGTCGCGGACGAAGAAGCAGTTGGTCCAGACCGTGCCTGCGACAAGCTGGGCGGTGACGCGTTCGGCGCGCTCGGGGTCACCGGTGGCGAGCGTGGCAGCCAGCCCGAAGCGGGTGTCGTTGGCGAGGCGGACGGCTTCGTCTTCGGTGGCGAAGGTCTGCAGGGTCAGGACCGGGCCGAAGACCTCCTCCTGCACGATCTCCGAGTCCTGGGCGACGGCGGTCAGGAGGGTCGGCGCGTAGTACTGGCCGTCCTTGCGGTGGCCGCCGATGACCGCGCGGGCACCGGCCGCCACGGCACGCTGCACGAAGCCGTCGATCTTCTCCAGCTGGAGCGGGTGGATGTTCGGCCCGATGTCGGTAGCCTCGCCGCGCGGGTCGCCCTGGGTGAGCTGCCCGGCCTTCTCGACGAAGCGGCGGGTGAACTCCTCGGCGACCGACTCCTCGACCAGGAAGCGCGTCGCAGCCAGGCACACCTGGCCAGCGTTGTCGTACTGCTCCACCGCCAGGTCGACGGCCAGGTCCAGGTCCGCGTCGGCGAACACCAACAGCGGCGACTTGCCCCCCAGTTCGAGACTCAAGGGCGTGAGGTTCGCGGCCGCCGACTCCGCGATCCGCTTGGCCGTGGGCACGGAGCCGGTGAAGCTGATCCGGCGCACGTCGGGATGCGAGGTCAGCGCGTCGCCGATCTCGGAGCCGTAGCCCTGGACGACGTTGAGCACACCTGCCGGGAGCCCGGCCTCGGCGGCGATGTCGGCCAGCAGGGAGGCAGTCAGCGGGGTCCACTCGGCGGGCTTGAGGATCACCGTGTTGCCGGCCGCGAGAGCCGGGGCGACCTTCCAAGTGGCCAGCATCAACGGGGCGTTCCACGGTGTGATCAGCACGGAGGGGCCCGCTGGGTCCCAGCTGACGTGGTTGGTGTGCCCGCGCGTCTCGAAGTCCTCGTGCTCCAGTTTCAGCAGCCAGTCCGCGAAGAAGCGGAAGTTGTGGGCGACGCGGGGCATGACGCCCCGGCGGTGGGAGCGCAGAAGGGCTCCGTTGTCGGTGGTCTCGACGATGGAGAGCTCTTCGATCCGCTTCTCGACCCCGTCGGCGATGGCGTGCAGGATGCGTGCGCGTTCCGCGCGGGAGGTGGCCGCCCAGGCGGGGAACGCGGCCTTCGCGGCGGCCACGGCGGCGGCTGCCTCCATGGCCGTGCCCCGGGAGATGCCGCCGATCGTGCTGCCGTCGATGGGCGAGACGTCCGGGAACGTCTGTGCCGAGGCGACGCGCTCGCCGCCGATCCAGTGCCGGGTGTCGACGGCGACCCCGGCAACGGTGATGGTGTGTTCGCTCATGCTCTGCTCCTCCGGTCTCACGAGGTGGTGGGGTCTACTCGGCGCCGGAGGTGCCGGATTCCAGCAGTCGGCCGCCGTCCCAGACGACGCCGACCTGGCGGTAGTAGGCGGCGATCGGCTCGCGGATCTCCAGGCGGGCCAGTTCTTCGGTGGGCGCCTCGAACAGCTCCAGCTCGGCGTCGCCGCGCCAGGCCTGTCCCGCCTCGAAGGACGCGGCGCCCGACTCGATCAGCTCGTCCAGAGCGAGGCCCTTGCCCTTCTCGATGGAGGGCAGCCAGCGGTGGTGGGCCATCGAGTGGGCGTTGACGAAGCCGTTCGTCTGCGACGGCTCGCGCAGGGTGACCGTGGTCTGGGCCAGGCGCCGGTCGGCGGCGGCGAGCGTGGCGCCGAAACGGGCCCCCGCCTCGATGCGCGGCGCGGGGCCGTACGGGTGCGGGCGGGTCTGGTGGATCGAGCCGAGCTTCTTCGGGTAGCCCTGGTGCAGGCCGCGGGCGATGGCGAAGTCCTTGTCGACCCAGATGTAGACGCACCGCGAGTACGTCTGGCCCCGGTACTTGCAGCGGACGACCGCGAACGCCTCCTTGTACTGGGAGAGCACGGGATCGAGCAGCTCCTCGCCGGACGCCGAGCAGGACTGCCAGTCGGCCCAGATCAGCGCCACCGCGCCCGGGTCCTCGTCGGCGAGCTCCAGTGGCTCGGGAAGCAGTTCACGCACGCGCGCCGGGTCGGTGCGGTACTCGACGGTGAGCAGGTCCCCGGAGTACCGCCAGGGCGGTGAGGGGACCAGCGACGAGGCACCGCTCGCCGTCTTGGGGAAGAAGAATCCGTGAACAGTGTTCATGATCAGCGAAGTCCTTTGGCGGTGAGGGCGGGCTGCTCGAGCAGTTCGGCGCGGTATCGGGAGGCGGCGGCCACCGCGGCCGGACCGCCAAGGGCGACGACACCGGCCAGTCGGCCGCCGGCGTGGTAGCCGACGACGACATCTCCGTCGAGGTCGCCGTCCAGGACCCGTACGTCCTCCTTGCCGAGTACCGGTGCGCCGAAGGACTGCAGGCGGAAGTCGTGCTGGTCGCTCCAGAAAGTGGGCAGCGGCGCGAACGGGGACAGGCCGTGGCTGGTGCCGGCCAGCTGGGCGACGAGGGTCTTCGCGGCGTGCTTGGCGGTGTCCGTGGGGATGCACCAGTGCTCCACACGGCGTGGTACGCCGTCGTAGCGGGCGTTGGGGAAGCGGGCGACGTCGCCGACGGCCACCACGTCGGGCCGTCCGCCGGCGCGCAGGTGCTCGTCGGTGAGCACGCCGTCGCTCAGGTCGAGGCCGTTGCCGTCCAGCCACTCGGTGTTGGCGACCGACCCGACCGACTCGACCACCACGTCGGCGGGAAGGACGGTGCCGTCGCCGAGGGCAACGCCGGTGACGTGGTCGTCGCCGGTGAAGCCGGTCACGCCCGTGCCGAGGGCGAAGCGCACGCCGCGCTCCTCGTGGCGCTTCAGCAGGACCCTGGCGAGGAGCTCGCCGAGGGGGCCGACCATCGGCAGGGGCAGCGGGTCGACGACCGTCACCTCCCGGGCGCCCAGAGCGAGGGCGGTGGCGGCGACCTCGCAGCCGATGAAGCCGCCTCCGACGACGACCACGCGGGCTCCGGGCCTGGTCAGGGCCTGCCGCAGACCCTGCGCGTCGTCGATGGTGCGGACCGTGTGCCGGCCCGCGAGCGGGCCGGGGCAGCGCAGGCGCCGGGGCCGCATTCCGGTGGCGACGACCAGACCGTCGTAGGAGAGTGCCTCGCCGCCGTCGAACTCGACGATGTTCTCCGCGAGCCGGGTGGCGACGACCTTGGCGCCCAGCCGCCATTCCGCATCGGCCACACTCGCCCGCGGGCGGAAGGCGAGTGACTCGAAGGGTGCCTTGCCGGCCAGAACCTCCTTGGACAGGGGCGGCCGGTTGTAGGGCATGTGCGGCTCGTCACCGACGAGGGTGATGGCTTCGGTCCAGCCGGCGGCCCGCAGCTGCTCGGCCGCGCGCAGGCCGGCCATGGAGGCGCCGGCCACGACGATGCGTGCACTCCGCGAAGTCATGGTCAGCCCTCGATACGGATGGCCTGGAGCGGACACACATCGGCGGCTTCCTCGACCTCGTCGCGCAGCGCGTCGTCGGGGTCGGGGACGTAGGCCAGGTGACCGCTGTCGTCCATGGAGAAGACATCGGGTGCGGCGAAGACGCACTGGCCGTGGTCCTGGCACTTGTTCATGTCGACGACGACCTTCATGGCCGGTCCTCCTGAATGTGAGGGCGTCGGGGCGGGGACGAGCGGAGGGAGAGGGGCCCGACCGGCGTCGGCCGGGCCCCGGCCAAAGGTCCGGCAACTGACCGAACCCTTACTCATTTGGCTTCAAACAACATAGGAAGCCGCCCGACCCTGGTCAATACCTATCCATGCGGATAATTTTTTTCCTGCCGCCCCTTGCGGGGTACTCGAAGTCCTCATACCGTTTGGCATCAAACAAGCTATTCCTGCCGCGCCCCCACCCGTACCGGCCCTCTGAATCCCCTCACCATCCACACGCCTAGCGCCCGAGGAGACATCGGTGAGCGCAGACCCAACCCCCAGCCTCCGTCAGCACATGCAGCGACTCGCCGCCGACGGCATCGACGTGGTGCGCGTGACCTATCCCGACCTGATCGGCACCGACCGAGCGCGCGACGTGCTGTTGGACCACCTGCCGTCGGCCTGCGACCACGGCCTGGCCTTCTGCCGGGCCGTGTACCACACCAGCCCCCAGGGCCACGTGGTGCCCGTCTCCGGAGGTCTCGACGCCGGCCTGCCCGACATCACCGTGCGACCGGACCTGGACACCCTGGTCCCCCTCCCCTGGGAACCCGGCGTCGCCTCCTGCCTCGCCGACGTCACCGACCCGGCCACCGGCCTGCCCGCGCCCGAGTCACCCCGCGATCTGCTGCGCACCGTCCTCGACCGATGTGCCGAACACGGCCTGCGTCCGGTGGTCGGCCCCGAGCTCGAGTACTTCCTCTGCGCCGAGGACCCGGCCTCCCCGAGCGGCTGGAAGCGTTACTCGAGTGCCACCGGCGTCGTCTACACCGCCGGTCTGCGCGCCGACGGCGACAATCACCTGCTCCGCACGCTGCGTCTGCTGCGGGACATGAACATCGGCGTGACCAGCGGAAACCACGAGTTCGACGGCAGCCAGTTCGAGATCAACCTCACCCACTCCGACGCCCTGTCCGCCGCGGACCGCGCCTTCCGCTTCAAGTCCGCGATCAAGGAACTGGCCCGGCAGGAGGGCAAACTCGCCACCTTCATGGCCAAGCCGTTCAACGACGCCGGAGGCTCCGGTTTCCACCTCCACCTGTCCTGCGACAGCTCCTCCGACGAGGAAGGCGCCGGTAACTCCTTCGACGATCCCGCCGGGCCGTACGGACTGTCCGCCACCGCACGCCACGCCGTCGCCGGCATCCTCGCCCACGCCCCGGCCCTGGCCGCACTGGCCAACCCGACCGTGAACTCCTACCGGCGTTTCGGCCCGGACACCCTCGCCCCCTGGCTGATCGACTGGGGCCTGGACAACCGCAGCGCCATGATCCGCATCCCGCCCGAGCGCGGCTCCGGCGCCCGGTTCGAACTGCGCCTCGGTGACGCCAGCGCCAACCCGTATCTGCTGATCGCGGGCACGGTCGCCGCCGCACTGCTCGGGGTTCTGACCGGCGAGGAACCCCCCGCCCCGCTGGAGGGGTACGGCTACGACACTGCCAAGGCAGCCATGCTGCCCATGAACCTGCCGGCCGCGCTCGACGCCCTGGAAGCGGACACGGAGCTGACCGACATCCTCGGCAAGGACTTCACCGCCTCGTTCCTCTCCTACAAGCGCAACGAAATCGAACGCTTCCAACGGCACGTCACCGACTGGGAGTTCACCGAGTACGCCTACCACCTGTGACGACTGGGAGCCATGCGATGACGACCGAGACACCGACCGCCGCCGTGAACGAACCGATGCCACTGGCAGACGTCAACCTCGCCGATCTGGACAACTTCACCGACGGCATCACCCCATGGCGCATGTTCCACACCCTGCGCCACCAGGACCCGGTGCACTGGCAGCCCGAGGACGCCCCCAACTCCGGCTTCTGGGCCGTGACCCGCCACGCCGACATCGCCCGCGTCGACCGTGACGCCGAGACCTTCACCTCCACGAAGTTCGTCAACCTCGAAGAGGTCGACGAGGATCAGATCAAGACCCGCGCCTCCATCCTGGAGCTGGACGGTGTCCGCCACCGCGCGCTGCGCAGTCTGCTTCAGCGCCAGTTCGGCGCGAGCGTCATCAACAGCTACACCGACTTCCTGCGTGGCCTGACCGCCACCACGCTGGACGCGGCGCTGGCCAAGGGGACCTTCGACTTCGTCAAAGAGATCTCCGCCGACTTCCCCATCAACGTCCTCGCCCGCCTCCTCGACGTACCGCCGGAGGACAACCAGCAGCTCATCGACTGGGGCAACCGCATCATCGGCAACACCGACCCCGACTACGCCGATGTCCTGCTGGACAGCGCGGAGAGCGAGCAGTACCGGCACCTGCCCTTCCGCTCCCCTGCCTCGCTGGAGGTCTTCGAGTACGGCCGTGAGCTGGCCCGGCAGCGGCGCGGCGGCGACGGCACCGACCTGGTGTCGAAGCTGGTGAACACCATCCCGAAGGACGGTGTGCCGCTCTCGTCACAGGACTTCGACAACTACTTCCTGCTCCTCGTCGTGGCCGGCAACGAGACCACCCGCCACACCATCACCCACTCCATGCTGGCCCTCCTCCAGCACCCCGACCAGCTGGCCCGCCTCAAGGACGACCCGTCCCTGATCCCGGGCGCGGTCGAGGAGTTCCTGCGCTGGGCCTCCCCCGTCTACCACTTCCGCCGCACCGCCACCCAGGACGTCGAACTCGGCGGCAAGCGGATCAAGGAGGGCGACAAGGTCGTCATGTGGTACGCCTCCGGCAACCGTGACGAGGCGGCCTTCGGCAACCCGTACGACTTGGATGTCACCCGCGCCGACAACGACCACGTCACCTTCGGCAAGGGCAGCCCCCACCTGTGCCTGGGCAACCTGCTCGCCCGCACCGAGATCCGCATCATGTTCGAGGAGCTGATCCCCAGGATCGCCGACATCCGCCTCGTCGGCGATGTCCCGCGCGTCCGCTCCAACTTCGTCAACGGCATCAAGAAACTACCCGTCGAAGTCACCCTCGCCTGATCGCAGCGGCCCATCCGCACGGCGGCTCACGAAGGTGGGCACGAGCCCAAGGGCCAGCCCCTCATGTTTGTTGTCAAGCGAACTCCGTCTCGAGGATTGCAACGATGACCGATTTCAGGTTGGCGAAGCCGTGCTCGACGGCGGCGCGTTCGCGGTTGAGCAGGCGGTTCGCTTCTCTCTCCGCGTCGGTGAGCTGGTGGTTGCGGGTGGCCTTGCGGCCGGTGATGATCACCGGGTGGTCGTCGGGGTCGTCGTCCAGGCCGACGAGTCCGAGATCGGCCAGGGCTCCGAGACCGGCCTCGCGCAGGTGTCCGGTGATCTTGTTGTGGCGGGCGGTGGTGATCTCGCTGGACCGGCCCGGCTTCGCCGCCGGGATCCAGATCACGTTGCCTTGCTCGTCGGTCAGCGCGAGAAACAGCAGGCCATGGGACCTGTGTTTGCCGCTGTAGTTCTTCCGGTTGTCCTTCCCGGTGCGGCGCCGGGTGCGGATGAGGGCCGCCCAGCAGGACCACGACCCCGCCGGCACGGGCGATCTTCTTCAGCGCGCGGTCCAGGCGCGGGGCGCGGGCGAACAGCAGGCGGATCACTTCCATCACCCAGCGGCGCACGGTGGAGGCGGAGACCGCGTTGCCGCCGGCCATGTCGGCAAGACGCTGGTCGTGACGGAGCACGGCGAGCACGATGACCGCCTGGGTTCCGGAACTGACCTTGCGCCAGCGGGTTTGCACAGCTGGCCACGGACCGGCTCGACCTTGCCCGGCGTGAGCTCCCGACCCAGCATCCCAGCGACGTCCTTGGCCATCACCGGACCCTCCGCCCCGGCCACGATCTCCATGATCCGCCGATACTCCGGGGTCAGGGACTCCACCCCCATCCCCTCGGACCGGTCCGGCACCAGACGCATCCCGCCCGTACCCGGCCCCGCCACGACACGCTCCGGCTCCGGCTCCGGCTCCGGCTCCGGCTCCGGCTCCGGCTCCGGCTCCACGATGCCCGACGACCGACGTCCACCATCGGTTGCCTCGGCCCACTGCCCGAACACCACCTCGGCTGCTTCCAGCCGGGCCAACTGCGACTCGATCCCGGACAGTTCCTTGCGGAGCAGCTCAGCCCGTCCTTCCAGCTCAAGCCGTTGCTGGACCGTCCATGTCAGCACTCCGTCATACACACCTCCCACCAGGAGGCTATGCAGCGGCCCGCTGCCCCGGCCCCGGGAATCCCAGAGGCCGCCCGTGACGGACGATCACGTGCTAACGATCTCTCGCCCGACCAGCACGAGAACCCCGCGGAGACCTCACACCAGCCCTGCTGACCAGCGGAAATCAGGATGGCAGATCTTCATTGCTCCGACGGACGGAAGGCAACGACGTTGTCTGGGACCTGCGAGCGGGGCGCCGACTGGCTTTGCTGGTCGGTCAGGACCGCGGCGGCGAGGGTGAGACGGGTGACTAGCTCTCGCAGTTCCTTGATCTCCCTTCGCTGGTTCGAGACGGTCTCTTTGAGCTTGACCACGGACTCGCGCAGTCGGCGCTCCGCCTCGGGGACTTGCTGCGCTTCGGTGCGTACCCGTTCGTAGAATTCGTTCTTCAGATCCGCGTGCCGCTTCATCAGCGCCATGCGGTGGACGTCTGCCTCGACGGCGAGGGCCGCGATGGTGAGACTCCCATTGGAAGCGGTGGCCTGCCCGGCCAGGAGGCGGTCCATCGCCTCGCGGATGCGCGTGCGCTCGTCGGTGGGTTGCTCGGTCATCTCAGGACCTCGGCGGTCTCGGCAGTGGCGGCGTGGGTAACGGCGGCCTGGCGGAGTCGGGCGGCGTGGGCCTGCAGCCGGTTGCCGATGTGCATGGGTGCATGCGCGGCGAGCTGGTCGATCTCGTCGGCACGATCACGCAGTTGACTGGCATGAGTGTCGGTGCGGGCCATGTTTCCGCAGCCCGCCCGGCAGTCGACCACATTCGGCGAGGTCGCGTTCGCTGCCGGTTCACACAATGCCGTCTCGCGCTTGAATGCGCAGATCAGGAGGGCGTCGGAGTTGTCGAACAGGACAATGCCGTCCCGGGCGAGATAGGCGGCCGCCTTCCTCGCGAACGTGGAGGGGACGATGCGGCCCTCGAAGTGCGGGGCTTGGGTCGCGCCGGTGACAGCGCGACGGGCCGCCGGTCCCGAGATCTTCTCACCGGCGGCCATGCGGTCACGAAGACGCGCGGCGGTGTCGGCCGCGGCAAGGGCTGTCTCGACATCGAGCACCCCGTGGATGCCCCGGCGGCCGAGGGCTCCGTAGCCGGTGGATGTGCGTGCATCCAGGACGGTGCGCATGTGGCCGTACTGGATGGCGAGGGCGATCAGCCCGCCCGGGCGGCGGGCGATGTGCCAAGCCAGCGTACGTCTGAACCGGGCCATGCCGAGCTCACCGTGCGGGTCCTGGGGGATGGCCTGTTCCGGAAGGCCCTGGGCGACGGCTTCGCGGTTGGCCCAGGCGACGAAGCTGCCGATGCGGCGGTTCAGAGTCCCGTTCTTCAGCGCCCCCTGGTGGGCTTTGACCCCCTGGAAGTCGTGATGGGCGGCGCTGAAAAGGAGCTCCCCTTCGGGGACGATGCGCTCAAGGATGCGAATCGAGCGGACGACAGGGGCGATGGCGACCCAGGGGACCCCCCGCTCGACGCCAGCGGAGATGTGGTGGCCGTTGTCGTTGGTGACCTCCTTGTAGTGATGGCTGCGGATGAGGTGGCGTCCAGGGGTGCCGTCGGATCGGGGCGCCGGGTCAGGGCAACACCCGGAGCGCAAGCCTTGCGCTTCCTGCGGCCGCATGCCGGTCAGATAGAGGATGATGATCATGGCGGCCGTGCCGAGGTGCTTCATCAGGTCGGCGGCCTCGTTGAAGTCGAGGCTCTGGCGCCAGGGGCGTCCGGCGACCTGGCCGGTAACCGGAACGTCCAGTGGGCATGGGCCGGGCCGGTACGCGGCCAGGTTGGTCAACCCGTGCTGCTTCTTGAAGCGATCGACCTGGCCGAGGCTGGCACCGGTGGTTGCGGCGATGAAAGCGCGGGCCAGGGTGTGGCCACCGTCGCATCCTGTGCTGGGTATCGGGGCTCCGGAGGTGATGAGGGGCAGCAGGGTCTCCTCAATTCGGGCGCGTCCCGCGGGGGTGGCGGTGCTGGCGGAAGCGATGCTGAGCAGCCGGCGCCGTTCGGCCCAGGCGGCCAGGATGTCCTCGGCGAGGTCGTCGACCATGCGGCCGGCCCAGACCAGCAGTGGGCCGATGACCTGCGGGTCCAAGGGTTCGGTGGTGTTCTCACGGCCGCCTTCACCGGTGGCGGAGGGCAGGTAGTCGTCGACGCCCTCGGTGTCCCAGGGAGGTCGGGGGATCCCCGAGGGGTGGGCAGCGAGTTGGTCGTAGGCCCATAGGTCGGTCAGCCGGGCGAGGACCTTCTCGGAGTAAGCGCGTGTGATGCCGCTCTGCCAGCGCTCCGTGGTGTATGCGCTCCACCACTCGTCGGTAAAAGCTCCGAGGTCGGACATGCCGCGCTCGTGCGCCCAGTGCGCAAGGCGGATCCACTCGCGGCATGTCTCCAGGATGTCGTCGGCGGAGCCGCGGGTCCGTGCGCGGTGTCCGCGGGTCTGGACAACGGTGGGTCGCAGCTCGCCGTTGATCATGGTCCAGGCTGGCAGCTTCAACTGGCCGCGCAGCCCGATCGGGCACCTGCTCCAATGGATTTTGGAGAGTGTGGCGCCCGGATTGTCGATGAGTGGCGCCAAGGGCCAGACCGCATCAGCGTAGCGGCCGTTGGGGTGCCGGTTGCCGGCGCTGATCCACCGGTCCATCACGACGGGGGAATCCGGCGTCGGCATGGGCAGCACGTACGGGTCGACTTCATCGACGAGGGCGGAGGTCACGAGGCCAGCTCTCCCTTCAGTAGGAGCGCGACGACCGTGCGGTCCCGGTCGCTGACCCGGCCCAGCGCGGCATTCCAGGCGGCTGGGCCCACTCTGTCGCGCATGTCGTTCAGGCGTAGCAGGTGGTCGTGCCAGCGCGCCGTCCAGGTGTGATCGGGCAGCACCGAGCGAAGGCTCATCAGTTGCTGATGCAGATGGGCGAGGCGGGGGTGGTGACCGGGGTGGACATGGGCGTTGCCGCAGGCCAGGCAGAGTAGGAAGTCCGCTGCGCAGCCCCCGTCCGGGGCGGGCCAGGGGCTGGTGGTGTCGTCCTCGCAATCGGCCGTCGCGGTCTCGTGATGCGCGGGGTTCGGCTCACGTGCGAGGTGTCCGCCGAAGACGGTTGCCTGCGCTTGCTGGAGTGCTTCGTGGGCGCCGGCTTCGAAGACTGCTTGGGATGCTCGCTGGACTCGCTGGTCGGGCAGCACGTAGACGCTCTCGTGGGTGCCCTGGGTGTGCTGCATGGGTCTGCCCTCGCGGGTGACCGTCGTGCGCCTGGTGCGTTGGAACGGCGATCCGCTCAGCCCGTGGCTTCGAGCCCAGCTGGTGGCGTCGACACGGGAGACACCGAAGACCAGGGGGCCGATGCGTGGTGGGCGATCCAGATCGCGGCGCTCGCGCCCGACTTGTTGCAGGCGTGCGGTCATCAGCAGGTCGGTGCCGGGGGCCAGCTTCGCGGCGAGCGCGCGGCCGTGTGCGGTGGCGTCCAGGGCCTGTGTGATCAGACGTCCCGGGGAGGCGGCTCCCGAGTCGGTGATGTTCTCCGTGCTGAACCACCGGCCCGCCCCGGGTCGTCGCTTCTCCACCTGCACCAGGTATGTCACCGTCGTCCTCTCACCAACCGACGGCGCACGGGTGGGCGCGGGCATGCGGTCGTAGACGGACAGATTCCAGGCAAAGCGGTCGGTCAGCAGCACGGCCAGGGCAGTCAGCTCGTGCCGGGTCAAGAACAGCCGGCCCCACGTTCGTTCGACGCTGCCCCCGCCGAGGAGACCACGGTGCCTCAGGTTGGTCAGGCCATCGCTCCGCCGTGCGCGGGGCACGTCTCCGGTGCACGCGATCACGTCGAGGATCTGGCCGAGCTGCGCTTCATGGCTGCCTTCGGGCAGTTGCCCGAGCCGCCAGCGCTCCAGGACGATGGTGTTGTCCCGGATGCGCATCCAGGCGGCGCGGAACTGGCGCTGCGCGGTGAGTAGCACTTGCTCGCGTTCCGCATCCTCGTACGACTGCTTGCTCGGCGTTCCCTGTGGCACCCGGCGGGCGAGCTCTTCGGCCACTTGGCCGGTGTGCAGCCTCGGGTCCGCGCGTAGCAGGACCCGAATGGTGGCCAGCGTGATCCTGCCCGTGTTGGTCTTGATGTTCCGCTCGCGCCAGCGTTTCAGGGCGGCGGCGGTCAGGCCGTCGAGATCCTGAGGCGGGTTGTCCAGGCGGGAAAGGAAGCGCACGAAGACCAGCAGTTGGTTCCAGTAGTGGTCGGCGGAGGAGTGGCTCGTCCACCGACGGGACTGGGCAGCAAAGAGCGCGGCCAGCGAGTGCTGCATACGCTCTGGGGCGGGCAGCTTCGCGAAGTCGAACTCCTTCTTCTCGCCGGCCTTGTTGCCTACCGTCACTACCAGTCCGTCCAGGGGACGCGGCGGTCCGGTGCGATAGTCGGCCGGCGGCAACACGGCCCTCCGTCCCCGCCCGCTCATCCGGTCACCCTGAGCAGCGTGTCGACGTCCTGGATGCCGGCCGTCTCCCGAGCCAGCCGGGTGAACACGTCGTCGATGCCCTCGCCTCCCACCGCGCCCTGGCCGTCGGTGATCTCAGCAGTGGCGAGGATGGACTCCAGCTGCAGGTGCGCGACGGGCGCGAGGTAGTGGCGCTTGGTCACCTCCACGTCCGCGTGCCCGAGGAGGGTCTTCACCAACCACCAGGGGTCGCCGAACAGCAGCGCGAAGTCCCGCCGGTCTGCCGCGGTGAGCCCGTAGCGGGTCTCCATGAGCTGGTTCAGCACGATGAGCATGTAGAGCGCGAATGAGTGCCGCGCGGCGTGAGGGGTCGCGTAGGGACTCTTCCCGCGGACATCTGCCAGCCGCAGCTCCCGCTTGACCACCCGCTCCGCCGGGGCGAGCAGCACCTCGTCGCAACGCAGATTCGCGCTCCTGAACACGCCGTTCCACCGGCCCGGGAGCATCGGAAGCCCTTGCTCGGTCAGCCACAACCAGGCCGGCTCGGGCCCTTCCGGGCCATCCAGGAAGAGCCACTGACGCTCTCGCCAGCCCAGCAGACCAAGCTCGCGGCCCCCAGCGACGCCGTCCCGGTCTACCCACTCGACCTTCGGCTTCGGGCCACGGGTCACTTTCGTGAGCAGCCGAATCTCAGGCAGCCGCTCGTAGCGGCCCGCGGCCTGAGCGCGCTGTACTGCCCAGGCCCGCTCGGACGCCACATACGCTTCGACCTGACCGACCGCATCGACCGAGGCGTAGAAGACTCGCCCGCACTTCGACCTGGTGACGGCGCCCGCGACCCGGCCGTGGCAGTACCGGCCGGAGCGAAGCCGCTGGGTCGGAACCTCGAATGTCAGCAGCGCCCCGCCCTCCTGCCGGCGAAGTCCGGAACTAAGGAGCAGTTGCACGAAACTGGTGTTCCGCAGCTCCGTCCGCGCATCCCAACCCGGTGCAGCGCCCCCGCCAGCCGCGTGACCGCGCAGTCCGATGTCCGACCACAGGGCCCAGGTCCGCGGCGTCAGCCACGACACCCGTGCGCTGACCGAGTCCGGGGCCCGGTCCTCCCGGCGGGAGAGGTCGACAGGCAGCGGAGAGACCTTCGCCCAGCGGAACAGCTTGGTGAACGCGGCTCCCTCCCGGTTCCACTTCGTACCGCTGATTCGCTCCGGATTTGCCGGCGCCGAGCAACGCCAGTCTCGGTAATCGGCCAGGTCCTGTTCACTCGCCTGGCGCCACGGCACGCCGCGGGAGGACAGAAATTCCAGTAACAGACGAATGTCGGTGGCGTAGTTGCGCTTTGATTCCGGCTCCAGATTTCGGAACGCCTTGGAGCGAACGAAGTCCAACAGGTCCGCATCGATCATGCCGTCCGGCCCTACGAAGACCGGATCCCCCGGACGAAGCCCGATTCGGGCGACCGCCTCCGGCAGGTCCCCGACGCCGAGAACCCCCTCCGCGGGCATCGTCCCCCACCGCCCCGGGTCCGGGACCCTGGCCACGTACCACGCCCTCAACAGGCACCTCCCCTGAAGCTTGAACTCGCTCAATCATCAGGGAATTCACGTAGAGGTGATCGGCGCTGGTCACGTCCCGGGCCCGGCGCGCACACGGCGTCCGCGTCGTGTCCGTGTCGGGGTGATGGGCGAAGTGGCACACGCGATCCACGTACAGCTTCGTCGTCAGCTGCCGGCCGCAGCCGCCCAGCCAGCTTCCACACCAGAACGTCTGGCCCTCGTACTGCTTGCGGAACTCGTCCAGTTCGATCGCTTCCAGCGGCAGCACGAGAGGCTGCTGGGAATCCGTCGATCCCAGCACCGCCGTCTGGATCCGCCGCCGGTCCCCGACCGGTAACCCGCCACTGCCCAACTCCGCACCCCCGCACGGTGAGTCAGTTCCTGAACTCGATGCTGCCACCTCCATCCCCACCGACGGCAGACCCGAACCCCTGATCCTGTCCAGCCACGGCCACGCCTCGGAGACCCATTTGGCGAAATCCGGGCCGGCTGGCAGGTCCGGCCGCGTACGGTCTGCTGTGACTGGCTGGTCACGCCGGGTCAATGGCTATGGGGAGGGCCGAACATGGTGAACGCTGGGACGTATCCGCTGTGGCAGCAACTCGCCGCCACCGAGGGCCTGCCGGCGGAGGCTCTGCCCACGGTGATCGAGGCGCTGTGTGCGCCCTCTCGCGCCTTCTACGGCATCGACAACCGCGGCGAAGAGTGGCGTAAGAAGGCCTTCGCGGACGCGCTGCCCGCCCTGCTGCCGCGCACGACCGATCCTGCGCTGCGCCGGCGGCTGCTGGAGCAGGCCGACGACAAACAGATCGCCGACCTGGCGACCAGGGCGTGATCACCGCGGCCGACCTTCCAGCAATCCTGCGCACCCGCCCCCCGACACCTGAACTGGCCATCGGCCTGGCCCGCCACCCTGACCAAATCGACGACGCCATCGGCCTGCTCTGCCACTTCCCCGACACCGAGCTCGAGCAGGTCGTCAGCGCGTGGAACCCGAACCGCTACCGCTCGAATGCCGAGCAGTACCCGCCCGTGCCGCCGGCCCTACTGGATGCGGTGCTGGAGTATGCCCTCACCCCGCTCGCCCACCTCCTTCAAAACCCCGGCCCCCACACCGGATGGGAGATCTCCGAACACCCCGGGCTGAGCATGCCGCATGAGTTCGGCGATGGCGCCTCCTGGCACATCCTCGCCACCTGCCCCGAACGCTGGCGCGAGCTGGTCGACCACCCCACCCTCGGCACGGCCGTGCAGCATCTCCTCCTGGACCACGCTGAAGCGGAGCAGGACCTCAACCGGAAGAAGGCAGAAACCGGCAGCTCCTTCCTCATGCGCGGCATCCACGACGATGCGCAAGAGAACCGGGAGCCAGGACTGTCACTCAACGACAATCTGCTCCAGGCCTGCCTGCCCGCCCTGTGTCTGCCAGAGATGGCCGGCCTGCCCAAGCCGAGCATCACCGCCCGCCACCGCCTGCACCGCATCGCCGACCGGGTGCGCTCCAACCCCCGCCTCCTCGACATCGTGGCCGAGCAGCTGCATGCGGCCGCCGACGAATGCGTGCGCCGCGGCCGCCTGCTCACCCCGCCCCACAAGCCGAAGGACGATCTGCGCTACAAGAGCGTCACAGTGGCCGAGGACCTGGCACTGCTCAGCGCCAACCCCACGCACCTGGCCAAGGCCTGCGCCCTGCTCACCACGCTGGAACAGCCCACCGTCGTCTCCCGTCCGCCCAGCGCCCAGCTGGATCGCATCACCGAGGGCACCGACCTGCTCACTCCGGTCCGTCTCCTGGAGAGCAACTACCAGCACCGCCGTGCCGAAACGCTGATCGCCCTCGCCAGCAATCCGCACACCCCGCGCACCGCGGTCACCGACGCGCTCCCCATGCTGCACCCGCTCGAACTCTCCTGGATCTGCCACCAGCACGACGTCCCTGACTGGCTGCGCGCCGCCGCGGCCGGCCTCGCGCCGGCCGACGAGACCGAGGCCGTACTGCGGCTGCTGACCGACGATGAACTCGATGGCCACGCTGACCCGGGCGCCGTGCTGCAGTCGTGGCTGGACGCTCCCGAGACTGACGGCGTGTGGACGGAAGGGGAGGTTCACCGGGCCGTCCTCAAATCCCGCCACCACACCCTGCAGCACCTGCGCCAGCTGCCCGCTAGGGACGTCGCCACCGAGCCCAACCTCGCCTTGCCCCGTCTGCTTGACCTCTGCGGCAACCAGCCCGAAAGGTGGAAGGCCCTGCTCAAGGCCCTCGACTATGGTCCCCGGGACGAGAAGATCACTATTGGGCAGCTGCTCGACAGCATCAAGGCCTCACCTACTGGCGCGAGTTCGCCGGAGGGCACAGGCAGATGAGGCGGTGGCCTCGGTCATCGACGTCCGTGTCTTGGGGAAGGTCACAGGACTCCGCGCTGGCCGCGCAAGCGACGGCGACACCGGCCGAGACGATTCCGAACCCATCTCAAATTCTCCCGTTCAGCGGCGCGTCAGAACTGGCAGGATCCCAGGATGACTTCGTCGATTGCCGAGTCGTGGGCCCGTATAGAGGCTTGGCTCGCCCAGTACACGCCTCGTACGTTTGCTGCTCTTGACCCCCCGGCGGAGCGCTCTGCAATTGCTGTGGCCGAACAAGCCATCGGTCGGCCGTTCCCCGAGCCCTTGGTGGAGTCCTTGCTGCGGCACAACGGCATGGGCCACCGCGACCTGCTGCCGCCGTTCTGGTCCCTGCTTGGGGTGGAGGGCATCACCAGTGCCTGGCAGACACGCATGAGGATCTACGGAGAGGTGCTGGCGGGAGCAGAGGAAGGCGACCCGGATGGGGAATACGGGCCGTGGTGGCATGCGCAGTGGATCCCTATCGCCTATAACGGCGGAGGGGATTACCTCATCATCGACCAGCGCTCCTATCGTCGCCGCGGAAGGATCGGCAAGGCCGATCATGAAACTGGATGCTCCTTTTCGCGCCACCCCATGTGGGCCACGCTCCCGGCTCTCCTGGATGCGACAGCCACGGCTCTGGAGACCGGCGAGGCGGTGGACGGTTACCTGCCTCTCGCGGTCGACGAGGATGAACTGGACTGGGAATTCTGATGCTCAGGCCGCTGCGACGGCCTCGAGGTCATGGTCGGACTCATGGCTTACCTTGCGCGCCGCCGCGCCGGAGAACCGTCCGAGCGGTACCCCTGGCTCACTGACGGCACGCGCTCGTGACTCCGGACTCCCGCCTTCATGCGCGTGTTCGCGGGCAAGCCGCGCCCTCATGCCGTGTCGTTGGTGGTGGGAGAAGGTGAGCGGCGATAGTGGTCTAGAGCCGCTGCGTGTTCGTGGTAGGGAATGCGTGGCAGCCGGGAGACCAGGGACCACATGGTGCGCTCGGCGGCGAGTTCCCTGGGGATATCCAAGCCGAGCGATGCGGCCAGGGGGTGTCGTCCGACGTTGACCAAGGCCCGTACGGCGGCCGCCCATTCATCCGTGGCGCTGACGGCACAGCGGTACCACACGGGGACCAGGGCGGCGAGGACGACAGCGGTCGTCGCTGCGGCCGGCGCGCCGGTGGAAGTGGAGGTGAGGGTGACGGCTGCGGCGAGTAGTACGGCGAGGTGGCCGTAGAGCAGGCAGACGAAGAAGTCGACGCTGGTACGTGCGGTGTCGACCTGGCGGCGGGCCTGTTCGGGGGCGGTGGCGGTCAACTCGTTCCACAGGAGCTGCGATTCCAGCAGGTATCGGTCGTAGGCGTAGACCTCAAATCGGCGGATGGCATTGCCGAGCCGGGTCGGGGCCAGGTGGCCGTCGCCGACGGGGTAGCGGGCGAGGCGTTCTTGCAGGAGAGCCCGGCGGGTGACGGTGCTGCGCTGGTCAAGGTCGCGGTAGCGGGCCAGGTGAGGGCTGTGACGTAGGAGGGTGAGGTCTGCTCTGTCGACGGCGGAGAGGCTGGTCTCTGCGGCACGGCGTTCGAGACGCATGAGCAGAAGCCGGTCGGTCAGGCCGCGTCGGATGGCCTGATGACGGCGGCAGCCGTACACGTACGCGAGCGAGGGCCACAGCAAGTAGCCCTCCAGGATGCGGTAGAGAGGGTTCTGCAGGGCGTTGAGGACCAACCCCAGCATCAGCGAGGCGGTGAGAAAGGCCAGTGCGCCGCGTCCTGCAGCCAGGCTCCATACGTGTTCGAACGGCGGAACCTTGCGAAGGCTGGGGAGCAGGGTCGTGGTGAGGATGGCGAGGTTGAGCGCGGTGGGAAGCACCCACCCGACCAGCAGACTCCAGGCACCTCCAAGCGCCCCCTTGGCGATGTCTCCCATCAGGCGCCAGCACCCCGTTGCGCACGGACAGGAGCGATCGGGGGGATGGGCGGCGGGGCCGGCCACTCGTCGTCGTCCGGGGCGGGCGAAGGCCCGGGTGAGGTGTGCAGGGTCCCGCCCAAGGGGTGACGAGCGCGGTAGGCGTCCCGGTACGCGGCCGGGGAGGAGCCCAGTTGGCGGCGGAAGTGGGCGCGAAGGGACGTCGGCGATCGGAAGCCGCAGCGTTCGGCGATCTCGTCGACGGAGTACTCGGAGGTCTCCAGCAAGCGCTGGGCCCCTGGAGAACCCGCTGAGTGATCAGCCACTGCATGGGGGCGCTTCCCGGGAGTTCACGGAAGCGCCGGTCGAAGGTGCGCCGGCTCAGGTACGCGCGCGCCGCGAGCGTCTCGACGTCGAACTGCTCGTGCAGGTGCTCCAGCGCCCAGGCGACGACCTCCGCGAGCGGGCCGGCGCCAACTTCGTCCGGCAGCGACCGGTCCAGGTAGCGTTCCTGGCCTCCCGTCCGGCGTGGGGGAACGACCAGGCGGCGAGCGAGCGCGCCGGCCGCCTCGTTGCCGTGGTCGGTGCGCACGATGTGAAGGCACAGGTCGACTCCGGCCGCGGTGCCGGCGGACGTCAGGACGTCTCCGTCGTCGACGAAGAGTTCTCTCGGATCCACATGGACCGACGGGTAGCGCTTGGCCAGCGCCGGTGCGTACATCCAGTGCGTCGTCGCCGGGCGGCCGTCCAGCAGACCGGCCGCGGCAAGGACGAACGCCCCGGTGTTGAGGCCGACGATGCGGGCGCCTTCCTCGTGCGCGCGGCGCAGCGCGTCGAGCGCTTCCTCCGGCGGTTGGGAGGTGATCGAACGCCACGCCGGCACCACGACCGTCCCGGCGCGTGAGATCGAGTCCAGACCGTGCGGCGCAATGAGTTCGAGGCCCCCTGTGGTCGACAGCGGGCCTTCCTCGCCGGCCGCCACCAGCAGGCGGTAGCGAGGCACGCCCGCGTCCTGGCGGTCGATCCCGAACACCGACAGCGGAATGGAACTCTCGAAGATGGGGCCGCCCCGGAACAGCAGCACCGCGACGACCTCCTTGCGGCGTTAAACTTCGCGAGAGGGCGCTGCGGAGACCACATGAGGCTGACCGACTCGGAGGCCGGGTTCCCTTGGCCCACCGGTTGCCGGCAGGAATTGGCTCACCAGAAGCCGGAGTGGAGTGCTTGCACGTGGCCGGTCGCGCAGGACACGACGCAAGCGCATCCGCAGTTCTGCTTCCACATCGGCAGCCGTCTCCTCCTCGCCACGCTCGAGGGCTTGGAGCAGGTCACCGCGTGCCCGCTCCAAGCCCTGCCGGACCTCCTTTGCGCGCGTTACGCTGCCCGGTTCGTTGTCGACGAGGAACGTGACGAGGGCGTCACCCACCAGCGGCCAGGACCCCTCCCGCATGTGCTTGATGAGCGCAGCCGCGCAGACCGTGACGAAGTCTTTCAAGGAGGTCCCCCGTTTCCCCAGCAGCGTCCGGGCAGTCCGTGAGCTGCCGGAAACACGGTAGGAGGTAGTGACCAACTCTGCACAATCGAGCCGGACTTGAGAGCCTTCCCATGGGAGACACACGGAGGTCCGGCCGACACTTGCTGCTCGAAGAGGGTTAGGGGGTTCGGTACCGGCTTCAACTCACTTATACCGATAGAGCTGTCGGAGCTGCAGGGCGTCGGTCTGCCACTGTGAGCGGGCCGCCTGAGTGTCATCGGGCACCGCCCTGCCAAGCCGACGAGCCGCCTGCTGGAACACCGACGTCGAGGTGGTGTCGGTGGCCGCTACAAGCGCCGTGAGGAGGGGTTCGTCGGCCGACGTGTGGACGTCGACCTGGGCGAGAACGGCGACCTGGTCGTCGGGGTGAAGGTGATGGGGCAGGGCGGAGCCGAGCTGGCGGTGCAGCCACGTTCCTGGGCCGGGCCGCCCCATGTCATGGTTGTCGCGTGGACAGCCAGGTGAGATTCGACCCCGACCTCTACCAGGGGACGGCCGGATACTACGAGCAGTTTCGGCTCCCCTACCCCGACGCGATGATCGCCGACCTCGCACGCCGAGCCGCCCCCTCAGGGCGCGGACGCCTGCTGGATCTGGCATGCGGCACCGGCCAACTCACCTTCCCACTGCGCGACCGGTTCACAGACGTATGGGCCGTGGACGCCGAACCGGGCATGACCGAGGTGGTCCGCGCCAAGGCAGACGCCGTCGGCGCAACCCACGTCCGCGCGGTCACCGCCCGTGCAGAAGACCTGGATGCCGAGCCGGGCGGCTTCGAGCTGATCGTCATCGGCAATGCGTTTCACCGGCTGAACCGCTCCCTGGTGGCCCAGCGCGCCTACACCTGGCTCAAACCCGGCGGCTGCCTCGCGTTGTGCTGGTCAACCTCGCCATGGGCCGGGCCCCGGGACTGGCAGCAGGCGCTCGACAAGCTGCTGCGCTCGTGGCAAAACACCCTCGGCGCGTCCGGTCGCGTCCCGCCCGGTTGGGACCGAGCACGACAGCAGGACCCCGACCACGAAGTACTGGCCCGTGCCGGGTTCGACGTCGCCGGACGCCACGAGTTCTCGGTCGAGTACCACTGGACGATTCCCGAACTCGCCGGCCATATCCGGTCTACCTCGTTCCTACCGTCCTCAGTGCTCGCCGATCATGCCTCCGAGTTCGACGCCGACCTCCTTGCCAAACTCGGCCGCCATACGGCCAACGACCGCCTCACCGAAACGGTCGACTTCGCCTACGAACAGGCTCGCGTGTCAGCTCCCGCATGACTGCCCGGACAAAGTCACCGCGCTGAGGCGCTGCCGGGACAGTGCCGACACTGCGAGTGATTGCACCACACCATGTGGACCAGAGCCCGAGAAGGGACAGCACCGCCAGCCATTGCCGTGGCGTTCGGCAGCAACCGCAATGACGTCAGCCAGCTTCTAAAGCGGGTGGTGGTACCAGCGCCGGTGCACCACAGGTTCGACGCACAGCACAGCGGCGCCTGCGATCGCGCCGACCAGCAGGGCGGAACCACCGCCGCCGTTGATGACCGCGCCGAGGCACGCGGCGGCAACGGCGAGCGGACGCATCAGGGTCAGCGGGCCGAGGCCGATGACCATCGCGAGGGTGCTGGCACGAAATGGCAGGACGAAGTAGGCGGCGAGCGAGAGCAGTACGGCGGTGGCGTAGACGGTGAGAGGGAGCAGGTATCCGAGGCCGCCGGCAGTCAGGGTGTTGTATGTCCGGGCCTGGGCTGGTGCGGTGAGCAGCAGGAGGGCTGCGGTCAGCGCGGGCGCGAGCAGCAGGACGGCCCCGACTGTCAGTCCACGCAGGGCGGCCCGGGTGATGGCCCGGTGTTTACCAATGCGGGCGTCGCGGCCGGCATAAGCGCGGAAGCCGCTGAATGCCGCGTCGACCAGACCAAGCAGCGCGAGTGGTACGGCGGGGGTCATCGGGCGGCCTCGGCGAGATGCTCCGGACCGACCAGTCGGCGTGCTGCCCGCCCGAGGGCCCGGCGAAGCGGCTCCTCCAACTGCGGGCGCACTCCGATGACCGGGCGCAATGTGGTGCAGAACGGGTTCACCGCGCCGCGCGGCTCGTACAGCAGCGGCCGGATGCCGGGTAGGTCGGCGGCGCGCAACAGTGTCTCGTCGCTGTGCGCGCGCCGCGCGGAGGCGACGCCGTCGTGACGGCCGAGCGGGTGGCGCATCCGGGCACGGTGGAAGATCCATGCACCGATGGGTGCGAGGCGGGTTGCGGCGATGTCGAAGTGGCAGAAGGCCTGCGCCGGTGAGGTGGCCTGGGCATGAAAGAACTTGGCCAGGGCGGGACCACGGAAATGGTGCAGCACACCGGTGGAGACGTAGACGGTCGCCGCCTTCGGCAGGTCGAAGGCATTGCCGTGGATGAAGTGGCAGTTGAGCCCCTCTGCGTGGGCAAGGCGTTCCGCTTCGCCGACCAGCGTGGCGTCGAGGTCGACCCCGATCAGCTCCACGTCCGCGCCGAGGGCGTTGGTAGCCGCCAGCCAGCGGACCAGGTAGCCCAGGCCGCAACCGACGTCGACCAGGCAGTACGGCCCAGACTGCCGGGTAGTTGCGCGGATGGCGGTGAAGAGCGGGCCGAGCACATGGATCAGGCGTTCGCCGATCCGGAGTTCCTCGCTCAGGCGCTGGAGTTCGGTGTGCACGCTGATGAGCAGGCGGTCCACGGCGTGTGGGTCGAGTACGCCGTCTTGGTCAGCGGGCAACCCGGCGACGATCCCGGCCGCGCGCTCGTCACCGCTCGCGCGGAGCTGCTTGATCACCTTGGCGCGCCGGACCGGGAGCCGGTGGCCGCTGTGGGGATCCACCGCCGTGATCAGGTCGGAAATCTCAAGCTGGTGCACGAGGCAGACCCTACGTTCTCCCCTGCCCAGCGCAGCGGGCCAGCTGCCCCCGCCTGTGGGGAGGGGGACGACGTGTGCACGGATGTACACGATTGCTCGCGTCACCTGGCTGACCGAAGCAAAGCTGAAGGGCGTGTCCACAACCTCTCGCATTCCCTCGGCACCGATGCTGTCGAGACCCGTCCGTTCTCGTGGACATAGCGCGCCTCCCCTACCGCCTGAGCTCGCCCGCACCTCGCGAACCCGCCCACTGATCATCCAGGGCTGCTGACTAACGTGGGTGTATGGGCCCGGGTTGGTGAAGTCCGGCGGGCTCAGCCGACGCGGCGGGGGCGGCCGACCGGGGTGGATGCCACGCCGAGGTGTTCGAGCAGAAGCCCTTCCCTGGTGGACCAGGGGCAGATCTCGACGCTCGTGGCTCCGCAAGCTTCCATGAGCGCCTGGGCGATCAGGGCTCCGGCCAGGGACTGCTCGGCACGGTGCCGGGAAATGCCCGGCAGCTTGGCCCGGCGGGACGGTGCCGCGTCGGCCAGCAAGGAGACTGCCGTGTGCAGTCGGGGCAGGGTCAGCCGCCGTCGCGTGCGGGGTGTCCCGCTCTGGGCGGCGGCGAGCCGGGCAAGCTGCTCGAAGGTCTTGGAGCAGGCCAGCACCCGCACTCCCGGCTCCGCTTGCGGCAGGCCGGGGACGGCTTCCAGGGACCGGCGGAGGTGCTGAAGGATCCTGGCCAGGGATTGTCGGGACGGCACTGTGCCGCCGGGAAGCCAGTCCCGGGTGATCCTGCGGGCGCCCAGCGGCAGCGAGTGGACGACGCGGGGCTGGTCCTTGGTGCCGGCGGCGATCTCCACGGTGCCGCCGCCGATGTCCAGGACCAACAACTGCCCGGCCGTCGGGCCTGCCCATTGGCGGGCGGCCACATAGGCCAGCCGCGCCTCCTCTTCGCCGGGCAGCACGCGCAGGCGTGTGCCGGTGGCGCGGGCCACTCGCGCGATGACCTCGTCGCAGTTGGGCGCGTCCCGGATGACGGAGGTCGCGAACGCGAACACCTCCAGTCCGCGCGGACGCGGGTCGGCGGCGACGGCCTCGGCAACCGCCCGCTCGACACTCTTCATGCCGTCATTGTCCAGACGGCCCTTGCGGTCGAGGGTCTCGTGCAGGCTCAGCCGCACCTTGCGGGAAAACACCGGCTCCAGCACCGCACCCGGACGCCGCTGCACCACTGTCAGCAGAGCACTGTGGCACCCGACATCGAGCACCCCTGCCTGCCGCATCCCATCGCCTCCCCTGGTCCCGCAACCGGCCCAGCCGGCCTCCCCAACTTCCGGCGCCCCTCGACGACAGCAAGCCTGGATCCGGGCCAGCGTGCAAGCATATCGTCACCACGCGTGCACCCTCCGCGCCTGGCCCACGGTGAGGATGGAGGACTGGTCGACCGGTTTCCCTGCCGCAGGCAGGAAGGAGGCGTGGTTCCCCACCCCCTACCGTGCGCGGCTCGCCTGCAAGTGGCCCGAGCTGCGCGTGCGCCGGCCCTCGCGGGCGGTGTCCGATCCGACCGCCGTGCGGTTGACGGTGGGCCGCGCCTTGACAGTTGCCGAGCCTCCGCTTGCCTTCCTCCAGGACGCGCGGAGCCACGGCGGCGTGTGCCGGCCACTGGACTGGATGGCCGAGGTCCACCACCCGATCGGCAACGGCGAGGCCGTCATCCCCGACGCCCTCCTGTACTCCCAGCGCGGCCCAGTCAGCAGTGACGGCGGCCCGATGCTGCGGGCGTTCGTGGAAGTCGACCGCGCCCCATGGCCCCGGAACGTCTCGCCGCCAAGCTGACCGCCTACGCTCGCCTCCACTTCTGCGTGCCCCGGTCCCGGGGGCCCGGGCGAACTTCCAGCAGCAGTGGCTGGAGGAATTGCGGCGGCGCTACCCGCTCTTACGCGGCCGCCCGGGACTTGGTGCCCTTCCTGCACCAGGTCCCCGTCCTCGCGGCCCCGCTGACCGTCCTGTTCCAGCACGGCCCAGCCGAACCGGTAGGGCACCCCGTTCAGAACCTTCGACAGCAGAGTGAGCTGGTACCCGTCCTGGCACCGGTAGCCCACCCGTCGCACCTCGTTCATACCCGCTGCAGACGGTGCTACGGCGGGCGGCGCGTGAGCCGGCGGGGAACCATCGAACACGTGCGCCAGGACGCCTACCAGCTGATCAGCATCACGCTGCCGCTGGCGCCGCTGGCCATGCCGAACAGGACGACCGGTGTGCCCGGTCGTAGTCGGCCTTGGTCCGCGGCGAGGGCGAGTTGGAGGGGGAGGGTGGCTGCGTGAGCGGCTGCCCGGCACACGGCAAGGCGGTGCGGCGCGACGGCACTCAGCCTGCACTTCGGTTGGCGGGTTAGCGCTTGAGCTGGCGGGGCCGGCCTCCTGGTCGCGGAAGAGGACGTCGCCGTCGGGGTTGCCCTCGGGCGGCGGACCGAGGACTGCCACGCACACACGGATACCACCCACCGGGGATGCCCGGGACGCTCACGCTCCCGGCAGTGCGCTGTCTGGAGATCACTCCCGCGCCCGGGCGGCGAGGCTCGTCGGACGGGTGCGCAGGACGACCTCGACGGACGACAGGGCGAAGCGGACCGCGCCGGTCAGCACGCCGTCGTCGCCGAGGGCGGACAGCCGCCAGTGCGGCGGGTCGACCAGCAGTGTCCGCGCGTGCCGACGGGCGGCGGCGAGCAGGAGGTCGGCGGCCGGGGCGGTCTCGGGGTTCGGGAACTGGCCGGTGCCGATGACGACCAAGGCCGGATCGAGGGCGAGCAGTACGGGAGCGATGCCTTCGGCGAGCCGTCGGCCGTACGACTCGACGGCGGCGACCGCGTCCGCCTCACCGGCCGCGGCAGCCGCGACGACGGCCGCGGGCAGGGGTTCCAGTCCGGGGTCATCCGGTGAACCAGCGAAGCCGAGCGGGGCAGAGGAGCCGCGGGTACCGGACGGACCCGGAAAGCGGATGAATCCGATCTCCCCGGCCGCCCCGTGATGCCCCCGCAGCAAACGGCCGCCGGTGATGACGCCGGCGCCGAGGCGCTCGCCGAGCAGCACGAACACCATCTCGTCGACCATCCTGCCGCCCGCTGCGCCGCTTCCCTGACCGGACGGTTCGGAAGGCCGGTCCTGCGACCGCTCACCGACCGATGCCGTCGCGCGTAGACCGGCCGGTGCTGCGGGGCGCTCACCGGACGGTTGCGCGGGCCGTTCAGATCGCCCCCCACCCGGAGGGGGCTCGGGCGACCACTCGCGGGTCCGTCGGCCGTCGGCCGTCCGTTCGCGTTCGAAACCGCCTCGCGGCGCGACCCGGGCCCGACCGACCCCCCGCCACTGCTCGCCGAGTGCGGCGAGGTTGGCGTCGTTCTCCACGGCCACCGGGCAGTGCAGAAGGTCGCGCAGGATGGCGGCGATGTCGGTGTCGGCCCAGGTACGCAGGTTGTCGGCCTTGCGTACGCGGGCGTTGGCCCGGTCGACGAGGCCGGGGGTGCCGACGGTGGCCGCCCAGACCCGGGCGGGGTCGATTGCGGCCTCGGCCATGGCTTGCTGGATCAGCGAGGTGACGGTGCGGGCGCGGGCCGCACCCGCGAGATCGGCGCGCACCGTCCGGCGCCGCACGACGACCGGTTCGCCGTCGAGGTCGGCGAGGCAGGCGGTGACCGAGCGGGGACGGACGTCGACGCCGACGACGAAGCCGGCGTGCGCGCGGAAGCGGAAACGGCGGGCCGGGCGGCCCGGCGAGCGCTGGCCGCGCGCGGACAACGCGGGCGCGGCCTCGATCAACTCGCAGTCGGCCAGTTCCTCGACGATGGCCTCCACCGTGGGGCGCGACAGGCTGGTGGCCTGGGCGAGTTCGGACAGTCGCGGGTGCGGGTCGGCCGAGCGTACGACGGCGAGCACGGCCGCCGCGTTCGTCGCACGCAGGTCCGCCACGGCGACCACCGCCGGTGTGCTCGGTGCCGTCGGCTGCGCGGCTCCGCTCAGCGGCCAGAGGGCCTCCGTATCCGGGAACGCCACTGCCACCTCCTCGTGAAGTCTTGACGCCGACCGGCGTCATGCTGATTATAAAACGCAGCTGCTTTATTAAAAGCCCTGTGCGGCGCTGGATTCTGCGCAGCGCCCGCCTTCCCACGGCCCAAGCCCCGGACCGGCCCCACCCGGCGCCCTGTATCCCTCTCCGCCGTTCCAGGAGACACCGCCATGAGCCACAGCCGCCCCCGTCCTCCGGCACACCTGCCCAGACGCCTCTTCCTCGCCGCCGCCGGAACAACTCTGCTCGCCGCATGCGGCAGTTCCCTCACCCCAGGGGCCAAGTCGGCCGCGAGCACCAGCACTTCCGGCCCCGCGGCGACCGCCATCCCGACCGACAAGAAGATCACCCTGGTGGTCGCCGACGCGGACGACACCACCATGACGCCCGCCCTGCTGGCAGCCTTTCACGCCAAGCACCCCAACATCACCTTCAAGCGCCAGTACACCGGCTGGGACGACTACCTCAAGAGCATGAACACGACGATGTCGGCGGACACCGCCCCCGACATCGCCCAGTTCGTGTCCGGCATGAACAACCTGGTCAAGGGCCGGCTCCTGCTCGACGTCGGCGCGTACAGCACGGCGTACGGCTGGCCGGACAGGTTTCCCGGCCTCGACCAGATCACCTTCACCGCCGATGGCCGCACCACCGGCACCGGCGCCCTGTACGGCGTGCCCGGCGGGCTGTCCTTCGAGGGCGTCTACTACAACAAGGCCAAGGTGAACAAGCTCGGCATCACCGTTCCCCCTGCTTCCATCGCCGAGTTGGAGGCGATGTTCGCCAAGGCCAAGGCGGCCGGTGAGACCGCGCTCGTCGCGGGCAACCTCGACGGCGGCCTCAACCACCCCTTCAACGTGCTGCTGTCCGTCTACATGAAGCCGGCCGACCGGCAGGCCTGGGCGTTCGGCCACAAGGGCGCCAAGATCACCGGCGCGGAGGCCGTCGCCGCGGCCGACACCCTCAAACGCTGGATGGACAAGGGCTACATGACGCCGAAGGTCAACGGCGTCAGCGACAACGACGCCACCGCCGCCTTCGCCAAGGGCACCGGCGTCTTCCGCATCAGCGGCAACTGGGCGGCGGCCGCGGTCGCCAAGGGCCTCGGCGACAACGCGGGTCTGTTCAACGCGCCGCCCGCCGACAAGGGCGCCGCCCTGCACACCACCGGCGCCGGCGTGTACTACTGCGTGTCCGGCAACACGAAGAACGCCGCCGCGGCCGCCGCCTTCCTCGAGTTCTGCGCAAGCGCCGAGGCCGCGCCCATCATCGCCAAGTCCGGCTTCATGGCCCCCGACGCCACCTCCATGCCACAGCAGAGCGGGCTGCTCGGCGACGTCGGCAGCGGCTGGCAGGCGATCGCCAAGGACTCCGGCCTGGAACCGTTCATCCAGAACGCCTCCACCCCCACCATGCCGGACACGCTCACCACCCAGCTGCAACTCCTGGCCGGCGGCAAGGTCGGCGTCGAGAAGTTCCTGGCCAACCTGCAGTCCAACTTCGACCAGTACCACGCCTGATGGCCCTCACCACCCACCGTCCCCCGCCCGTGCCGCCCGGCCCCGCCCGCACCCGGGCCGGGCGCCAGACCGGGGCCCGCCGGCGCAGGCGCCGCCGCGCGACGGCCCTGCTGTACGTGCTGCCGGCCCTGCTGCCGTACACGCTGTTCGCCGTGCTGCCCGCCCTGCACACCGCCTACCTGTCCCTGTTCGACTGGGACGGTGTGACCCTGCCGTCCTTCACCGGGTTCGCCAACTACCGCAAGGTCTTCAGCGATCCGCAACTGCGCGCGGCGGCCTGGCACGCGGGCGCCCTCGTCCTGTTCTTCTCCGTGCTGCCCATCTTCATCGGCCTGGTCTCGGCGGCCATCGCCGCCCGCCGCTCCGGCCGCCGCGGCACCGCCGCCGTCCGCACGCTGCTGTTCCTGCCGCAGGTCGTCCCGCTGGTCGCGGTCGCCATCATCTGGCGCTGGGTGTACGCCGAGGACGGCACCCTCAACCAGCTGCTCCGTGCGGTCGGCCTCGGCCGCTTCGCCGACTCGTGGCTGGGCAGCTTCACCTGGTCGCTGCCCGCCGTGGGACTGATCGGCACCTGGGTGGTGGCCGGGCTGTGCATGGTGCTGTTCCTGTCCGGCACACAACGCATCGACCAGGAGATTTACGAGGCCGCGCGGATGGACGGCGCAGGCCCGGTACGGGAGTTCTGCTCCATCACCGTGCCGCTGCTGCGCCCCGAGATCGCCGTCGCCCTGTCCATCACCGTGATCGCGGCACTGTCCAGCTTCGACCTGATCTACATCACCACCGGCGGCGGGCCGGGCAACAGCACCGTGGTGCCCGGCATCCTCATCTACCGTCTCGCCTTCGGCGGCGGCCAGGTGGGGCTGGCCAGCGCGCTCGCGGTGGTCCTGACGGCGGTCATCTCCATCGCCGTGCTGGTCATCAACCGCCTTGCCCGGGAGGCCCCGTGACGACCCCCGCACCCGTCCGCACCGTACGGGGCCTGGCCGCGCCCGTCGTGCTCGCCGTGTTCTGCGCCGCCGTCCTCGTCCCGTTCCTGTCCCTCCTGCTGGCCTCGGTACAGCCCGCCGGGACACCCCTGACCGGGCTGGCCCTGCCCCGGCACGGCATCCATCTGGAGAACTTCGCGCACGCCTGGTCACGGGCCGGGTTCGGGCCGCTGCTGCGCTCCAGCGCGGTCATCGCCCTCGCGGTCGTCCCGGCCGCGGTCCTGTGCGCCACCCTCGCCGGGTACGCGCTGGCCACCATGGACGTCCCCGGCGGCGGAAAGCTGTACACATACCTGCTGCTGGGACTGTCGATCCCGACCGAGGTCACCGTCATCCCGCTCTACTACGACCTGCGGGCGCTGGGGCTGACCAACACCGTGCCGGGCCTGGCGCTGGCGGAGATCGCCGCCTTCATGCCGTTCGGCGTGTTCTGGATGCGGGCGCACTTCGCGACCATGCCGCGCAGCCTCATCGAGGCCGCCCGGCTGGACGGCGCCTCGTCCTGGACCACGCTGTGGCGGGTCCTGATGCCCAGCTCCCGGCCGGCCGTCACCACGCTCGGCGTCCTGTACTTCGTGTGGAGCTGGAACCAGTTCCTGCTGCCCCTGATCCTCATCCAGGACCCGAGCAGGCGCACCGCTCCGGCCGGACTCGGCTTCTTCACCGGACAGTACGGCGTCGACGTGCCCTCGCTCGCCGCGGCGACACTCATCGTCATCGCCCCGGTCCTCGCCGTCTACCTGTTCTTCCAGCGGCACTTCATCAACGGCGTGCTCAGCGGCGCGCTCAAGGGCTAGGAGGCCCCCGGCAGATGGCAGAACTCGACGTGGCGCTGATCGGCGCGGGCGGCATCGCCCGTACCCATCTGCCCGCCTGGACCGCACTGCGTGCCCATGTCCGCATCTACGCACCCGACGACCGGGCCCCCGCCCTGGCCCGTGAGTTCGGCGCCACCCTCGCCGGCACGCGCAAGGAGGCGATCGCCGGAGCGACCGTGGTGGACGTGTGCACCCCCACCGACACCCACCCCGAAATCGCGCTCGCCGCGCTCGCCGCCGGCGCGCACGTCCTGTGCGAGAAGCCCCTGGCGCTCACCACCGCCGACGCCGCGCTGCTCGCCGCCACCGCCCAGGCCGCTGGTCTGCGCCTGTACCCCGGGCACGTGGTGCGCTTCTTCCCCGCCTACGCCCGGCTGCGCGATCTGGTCGCCGACGGGGCGCTGGGCCGTGTCGCGGTGGCCCGGTTCACCCGCACCGGCCGCTACCCCACATGGAGCCCCTGGTTCGCCGACCCGGCGCGCTCCGGGGGGATCCTCGTCGACCAGATGATCCACGACTTCGACATCGCCCGCTGGCTGTTCGGCGAGGTCATCCGCGTCCACGCCCACCAGCGCGGCCACCTCACCGCTCCCGCCCCGGACGGTGCCGTGGCCTGCGGCACCGCCGTACTCACCCACGAGAGCGGTGTGATCACGCAAGTGGTGGGCGTGTGGGCACCGCCGAACACTCCCTTCCGCACGACCTTCCACGTCTCCGGCACCGGAGGCACCCTCAGCCACGACTCGCTGGACTCCCCCGGCCTGCGGGTCACCGGCAGCGACCGCGGCGCCGCCGGAGCGCAGGGAATCCCGTCCGGCGACTTCGGCGAGTCCCCGTACACCACCCAGATAGCCGAGTTCACCGCCGCCTTCGCCGGGCACGGCCCCGAGCCCCGGGTGAGCGCCACAGACGGCGTGGCGGCCGTCCGCATCGCCGAAGCCGCCGTCGCGTCCGCCCGCACCGGGCAGGCCGTGGCCCTCGAAGGGAGCCCCGCGTGAGAGTCGCCGTCCTGTCCTTCGCCCACGTGCACGCCGCCACCTACCTCACCCTGCTGCGCGACCGCGACGACGTCGAACTCGTCGCCGCCGACCCCGACGCCCCGCCCGGCGACCCCGACCGCGGCCGGGCCCTGGCCGAGCGGCTCGCAGTGCCGTACGCCGAATCCTGGGACGAGGTCTTCGCGCAGCCCCTCGACGCGGCCATCGTCACCAGCGAGAACACCCGCCACCGCAGACTCGTCGAGCGGGCCGCGGCCGCCGGCGCCCACGTGCTGTGCGAGAAGCCGCTGGCCACCACCGAGGCCGACGCCCGCGCCGTCATCGACGCCTGCGCCCGCGCCGGGGTCGGCCTGATGACCGCCTACCCGGTCCGCTTCGGCCCCGCCTTCACCGCGCTGCACCACGCCGTCAGCGACGGCTCCCTCGGCCGCCTGGTCAGCGTCCACGGCACCAACAACGGCTCGAATCCGGCACGTTCGAGCCCGTGGTTCGGCAGCCGCGAACTCGCCGGCGGCGGCGCGATCATGGACCACACGGTGCACATCGCCGACCTGCTGGACGTACTCCTCGACGGCGAACAGGCCGCCGAGGTCTACGCCCAGGCCAACGCCGTCCTGGACACCGACCTCGGCCTCGACGTCGAGACCGCCGGCCTGGTCACCATCCGCTACCCCGGCGGCACCGTCGCCGCCATCGACTGCAGCTGGAGCCACCCCAAGGACCACCCCACCTGGGGCGGCCTGACGCTGACCTGTGTGGGCGAGCGGGCGATCGTCGAACTCGACGCCTTTCCCCGGCTGTTGGGCGGCTTCGACACCGCCACCGCCCGCGCCCGCTGGGAGTCCGGCGGCGACGACCTCGACGCGGCGATGCTCGATGCCTTCCTCGATGCGGCCCGCACCGGCCGCCGGCCCACCCCGGACGGGGAGGCGGGACTGCGGTCCCTGCGGGTGGTGCTGGCGGCCTATGAATCACTGCGGACAGGACAGCCGGTGGCACTGCCGGACTGAGGCCCGCGCTCACCCGACCGGACCCGCGCTCGGCGGCCGCGTGGACCGGGCTGGACTCCCGCTCACCGAGCCCTGTCCGAGGCGAGAGGACCTGTCCGGCCGATCATGGTCGTGGAAGGTCCGGCATGATGCCGGGGTGAGCACCATCGTCGAGTTCTTCGCGGCTCCGGATGACGCGTCAGCGGCTCTGGTTCTTCAGACCGGGCCGCGCCGCGCATTCGAGTCGCTCTCCTTCGGCAACTTTGATCCCGAAGAGGGTGTGGTCGAGTGGGGAGTGCCTGTTTGCCGGCGTCACCTTCGAGTAACTCGTTGAAGCTGACGAGCCTCGTCTCGTCGCCGGCCAGGGCGATGACGGGTGCGTCGTCTTCGTGATCTCACCTCGCCTGTCCGCAGCGCTCGCCGAGGCCGAGCGGTCCGAGTTGAAGGATGCCGCTGTCGCATGGTCCTTTCATCGGGCGGAGGACGGCGAGGTCATCGACCCGGAGATCGCCGAAGTGATCCTGAGTGATCTGGCTGCTCTCGTCAGCAGAGCCCGACGCCAGGGCCAGAACGTCTACTGCTGGGTCGCGTAGGAGTTCACGTTCGGAGCCAACTCCACGGCGGTGTCAGTCACTTGACGTCTCTCCCGTGATCGTCGGATCCGCCGTTAGATTTAGGTGCTTCGGCGGTAGCGCTCCGTACGAGGTCGCCCAGTCCTGCTGCCGGGGCGCGATCAACAGCATCCTCAACCTGGCGCCGACGGACATCGAGGGCATCGAGGCAGCCAGGGACGCTGTCACGGATGCAGCCAAGTCCGCCGTCGCAGTCTGTCGTGCCGACGGCTCCGTCCCGCAAGGGCTGCTGGATGAACTTGCTGCTGCGGTCGATGCGCTGCGCGCGGAGGAAGCAAATCCGGTCGGGCGGCGCATCCGTCAGATCGGGCACCTGGTGCAGGAACTGACGCGCCAGGAGAGGGGCCTGGCCGAGGTGGAGGCCGTGCGCAGCTCCTGGACCCGGTTCTACCGGGACACCTCCGGCGTCGTGCACGGGTCGGGCGCCACGCCCGAACAGTCCCGCGAGCGGTTCGAGGGCGTGGTGGCCGCCTTCGAGCAGCTCGCGGGACTGTTCGGGCGTGGCGAACGGCTGAGGCAACTGGCGCTCAGTGAGCAGCCCTCGCGCGCCCGGCTCACAGGCGCACGCTGACTGGCTCTAACAAAGCGAGTTGATCATGTGACTGTCGGTCTGGTTGCTGGTTGATGAGGGCATAGGGAAGCGTCAGTCGCGGCCGTGGATGGTGTCGGACGAACCGTGGTCGTTGATCGAGCCGTTGTTGCCAGAGCAGGCGCCGAAGCTGGTGGAGGGACGGCCGCGAGTGCCCGACCGGCAGGCGTTGTGCGGCATTCTGTTCGTGCTGCACACCGGCATCCAGTGGGAGTTACTGCCCCAGGAGCTGGGCTTCGGCTCAGGGATGACCTGCTGGCGCCGCCTGGCGGCCTGGAACGAGGCCGGCGTCTGGCAGACGCTGCTGCTGAACAAGCCTGCGCCCGAAGGACCAGCTGGACTGGTCGCGGGCGATGATCGACTCCCAATCCCACCCCGGGACGTCGTCGAGATGAACCGCGGCGCCCACCGGTGACCACGCCTGTCGTCGACCCGCGGCGCACACCCCGTACGAGAAGCGCCCCACATCCCCTCTCGTGCGGAGCGCCGCGGCCAAGTTCCACGCACGCCTGGGCGGTCAGCGACGAGTTCAGTCAGCACATCGGCCGTCAGGCCCGTGATCGGCCGGTTGCTGATGATCACTGCATGAGTCGCTTTCCCCCCACCTGACCGTGATCAACGGTCAAGCGCGTGGCGTCTCACCGCTGACCATGCACGAGATCGTTAGCCCAACGGCAACCGGATGCCGGACCTCGTCAGCGCGATGGATCTGCTGGTCATCGGCATCGCCGTACCCCTGGTTGGAAAGGACGTATTCGAGGGGCTGCCGCCTGGTGTCGGAGGTGAGCCACTCGAAGAGCAGGGCCAGGGACAGTGCGGGCACATCGAGCAGTTCCGCTTCTGCGCGGATGCCGACGGACGGGCTCAATCGCCTGCACGGCATCCTGGACGTGCACGCTGTGCTGCCGACGCAGGTGCTCGTAGAGGTCTCCGGCCTCAGTTCCTCCGTGGCCAGGGTGGCGGCTCCCCCACTTCCCTAGCCTCGCCTACAACTTCTCAACTCAGCGATGCCATGGGGGACTTCCCTGGTCGCACCTCTTGACGGCTTTGGTTTAGACCTTTAGGTTCACCAGCCAGCAGACCTTCCATGCATGCATCCCTTGCACACATACGTGAACACCCGTGTTCGCTTCTCATCGCGCCCACATAGGCGGCGTCCACCCCCCACCTCAGGACGAAAGGCCCCTCTCCATGCAACGTCTGGCCCTGCGCTGCGCTCTCGCCCTCTCGCTTGGCCTCACCGCCGTTGGCACGCTCGCAGCCCCCTCCGCCTCGGCCGCCACCGGCACGATCACCGGCCTGGCCGGCAAGTGCCTCGACGTGGCCGGAGCAAGTTCGGCCGACGGCACAGCCGTACTGCTCTACGACTGCAACGGCACCACTGCTCAGCAGTGGACGGTCGGTTCCGACGGCACTATCCGGGCGCTCGGCAAGTGCCTTGACGTCACTGGCAGTTCGACCGCCAACGGGGCCCAGCTCCAGCTCTGGACATGCGGTGGCGGCGCCAACCAGAAGTGGACAGTCAGCGCCGCCCGCGACATCGTCAACCCGGCCGCCAACAAGTGCCTGGACGTCACCGGCAACTCCTCCGCCAACGGCACCCGCACCCAGATCTGGACCTGCACCGGAGCCGCCAACCAGAAGTGGAACGCGCCCGCCGCCGACGGCGGCACGACTCCCCCAAACTCCGCACCGATGGCCGTTGCGCCCTACCTCTACAACGGCTGGGGCAATCCGCCCAGCCCTACGACTGTCATGAACGCGACCGGCGTGAAGTGGTTCACGCTGGCTTTCGTCCTGAGCAACGGCTACTGCAACCCGCAGTGGGACGGCGGCCGCGCGCTGACAGGCGGAGTCGACCAGCAGACGATCAGCACAGTGCGTGCGAACGGCGGCGATGTCGTCCCGTCCTTCGGCGGCTACAGCGGCAACAAGCTGGAGAGTTCCTGCTCCAGCGCCGGCGAGCTGGCGGCGGCGTACCAGAAGGTCATCAGCACCTACTCGCTGAAGGCGATAGACATCGACCTGGAGGCCGACGCGTACAGCAACCCCACCGTGCAGCAACGGACCGTGGACGCGCTCAAGACCGTCAAGGCCAGCAACCCGGGCATCAAGGTGTACGTCACCATCGGCACCGGGCAGAGCGGTCCCGACACGAGCCTGATCAACCGAGCCGCATCCTCCGGGCTGACCGTGGACGCCTGGACAATCATGCCGTTCGACTTCGGCGGCGCCGGCCAGAACATGGGCACCCTCACCCAGCGGGCGGCCGAGGGGCTGAAGACCGCGCTGAAGAACGCGTACGGCTACAGCGACGACGCGGCCTACCGCGCCATGGGCATCTCGTCGATGAACGGCATCACCGACGACAACGAGACCGTCACCACCACCGACTTCCAGACCATCCTCGGCTACGCGCAGGCCCATCACCTGGCGCGGTTGACGTTCTGGTCCGCGAACCGTGACCGCCCCTGTGCGGGTGCCTACCCGAACGACGACACCTGCTCGGGCGTGAGCCAGAGCAACTGGCAGTTCACCAGCATCTTCGCCCGGTACACCGGCTGACGCACGCACTCCGCACCCGAACCCCGACTCCGCGCACCACAGCAGTATCCGTGCTCCGAGCAGAAACCGACCAGCCCCCTCCCCTGACGAGAGCGCTCATGGCGACGGCCGGCCACCAGGTGAAGGGCAACCGGACACCCGCGAGCCATCCGACTACGGCAGCCATCGCCATCTGAGCAACTACCCGTAGACCACACGGAAAGGATCGACCAGAAGATGAGCACCGTCCGATCCGGCTCCACCCGCGCACTGCTGCGGGTCCTGCTCCTGCTGGCCACACTGCTGGGCCTCACGGCCGTACCGCCCGTCGCACAGGCGAGCACCGCCGCGACCCCGTTCAGGGTCCTCGCCCTGTACAGCGGCACTTACGACGCGGCGCACATCGACTTCGACAAGGAGGCGAACGTATGGTTCCCGCAGCAGGCGGCCGCCAACGGCTTCACCTACACGGCCAGTACCAACTGGGACCTGCTCGCCAACGGCGGGGTCAACGCCTACCAAGTCGTCTTATTTCTGGATGATCTGCCGCAGACATCCGCCCAACGCTCCGGTTTCGAGGCGTACATGAGGGGTGGGGGCGGCTTCATGGGCTTCCACGTCTCGGCGTTCACGACCGACGCGGCAAGCTGGTCCTGGTACCACAACACATTCCTGGGTTCAGGCAACTTCGCGTCCAACACCTGGGGGCCGACCGCGGTAACCCTGAAGGTCGAGGACCACACGAGCCCGGCCACCGTGAACCTGCCGGCCACCTTCACCTCGTCGGTCAGCGAGTGGTACAGCTGGTCCACGGACCTGCGGCAGAACCCGGACATCAAGATCCTGGCATCGATCGACCCCAGCAGTTTTCCGGTCGGCACCGACCCCAACCAATCCTGGTACAGCGGCTATTACCCGATCCTGTGGACCAACACGAAGTACCGGATGCTGTACGCAAACTTCGGCCACAACGCGATGAAATACACGACCAACACACGGCTCTCCTCCACGTTCGCAAGCGCGACCCAGAACCGATTCCTGCTTGACGGGCTCAAGTGGCTGGGCGGGGGCGGAACCACGACCCCGCCGACCGGCGACCAGATCTCCGAGACCGCCTGGTACACCGTTCAGAACGGCGGTAACGGCACGTGCGTGGACGCCCGTTCGGCAGCCACCGTAAACGGGACGGCAATCCAGCAGTACGCCTGCAACGGCACAACCGCGCAGCAGTACCAATTCCGGAGCACCGACAGCGGGTACATGCAGATCACCGCCCGCGGCAACCCCGCGCAGGTGATCGACGTGACCGACCGCTCGACGGCGGACAACGCGCCGTTGCAGCTGTGGGCCTACTCCGGTGGCACGAATCAGCAATGGCAGCCGGTGCGTGAGACAAGCGGGCGCTATCACTTCGTCGCCCGGCACAGCGGCAAGTGTCTGACGGCCGCCCCAATACCGACGAACAGTATCCAGCTCACCAAGCGGACCTGCGACGGATCGGCCACGCAGGACTTCCAGCTCACTGCACAGTCGTGAGCCACCGCACGGCTGGGCATAACTGGCCCTGACAAAGCCTCTGGATGTGTTGGTGGGTGATCAGGCAGACGGCGATTCCCAGGAACTCACTTTTGTTAGAGCCAGTTACGCCGCTGGGGTTGCGTCCCGGGGAGCGTCTGCGGGGTGGGTGAACTCACGGATGTGCGTGCGAGTTCTGTCGGCTGGTCCAGAGGGATGAGAGTGTAGCTGTCCGCGATGTCGACCAGTCGTCCGTGAGGGAGCAGTTCGGCGAGGCGTCGGCCGTGCTCGGGGGGCATCACGCGGTCGCCGCTCGCCCAGACCACCAGGGCGGGACGCTCGAAGCTCGGCAGGCGTTCGGCTGCGGCGAGCAGGAGTTCGGCGTCGGCCGGCGCGGCTCGAAGCATTCGTACGGCGTCGTAGCGAACCCCGGGCTGCTTCATGACCGGCCGCTCCACCGGGCGGTGGCGGCGTCTCCGCGCAGGGTCAGCCACCCGAACGCGAAGGGCAGGCGCCGGAGCGGCCGCAGCCTCATCTGCTGCATGAACAGTCCGAACATGCGGGGCGGGAGCTTGACGGTGAGCGCAAGGGTCTTGCCTGTCAGGCCCGGCGGGAAGTTGTCGAACGCGTCGCATGAAACGAGCACAGCCCTTCCCACACGTGCGGCCCCGTCACACATGAGCAGTTGGACGAGTGCTCCGCCGGTGTCGTTGCCGACGAGGGTGACGTCGTGGAGATCGAGGCGGTCGAGGAACTCCGTGACCAGCCGTGCGATGCCGGGCAGCGACAGGTCGGCGTCGGCGGACATCGAGTGACGGTGCGCGCCGAACGGCAGGGTCGGTGCGATGCACCGGTGGTCGGCGGACAGGTCGGCGATCGGCCCGTCCCACAGCGAGGCGTCCATCATCCATCCGTGCAGGAGCACGACCGTAGGGCCCTCGCCGCCGGTGTCCTCGTAGGCGATTGTTCCGGTGGACAGTTCGATCTCCCTCACGGCGATCACCTTCCTGTCCGTTGGCGCAGTGCGGAGTCCTCCGGTGCCGCCGGGAGTTCGTCGGGCGGCGAAGCCGGTGTTTCCTGCTGGGGGCCGTGCGACGTTCTCGTCGCGTCGGCGATCAGAGCTCCGAACGCGAGCACGGCCGCGCTGGTCCGCACGCTGTGGGCGATCTGCCAGCGATCACGTACGGACGCCCAGTCCGCGGGCGGTGCCTGCACGCTCCAGTCGAGCTGGTCGGCGTTGATGGGCATGTTGATCACGAGGGTCAGGGCGAGGACCCCGACCAGCAGGGTGAGTGCCGTCAGCATCCACCAGGAGGTGCGTCTTCCCTGCCTGAACGTGGAGGCGACGAGCAGTCCTGTGATGATCAGTGCAGGCAGGAGCGTGACGACCGCAAGCTTGTCCAGTGCATCGAGTTCGACCTGACGGACCTGGGTGTAGACGTGACGGTCGAAACCCCGCAGGGACCGTTCGAGGACGAGTACGGCGACGAGGAAGCCTGTGAAGACGCCCGTGAACAACAAGCCGGCCCCTCGCGCCGCCTTGGCAACCGGGCTGTACGGCATCTTCGTCTCTCCTCTCCGGCGCCGCGGGTTCATGAGCCGACCGGGGGCCTGAAAGCGGCGCTGTTCTCGGCGGCCCAGGCGGCGAAGGTGAGTGCCGGGCGGCCCAGGAGTTGCTCCACGGTGTCCGTGGAGGGGCCCGGCTTGTTCGCATAATCGGCAAGGGAGCCGAGGAGCCGGTCGGGAATGTCCTCGGCGAGGCCCTGGTCGAGCATGGCCTGGCGGACCTGAGCGGGGGCGAGTTCCTGGAAGGCCAGGTCCCAGCCGATGGCTTCGCCGATGAGCCGGACCTTGTCCCGCTGGTCGAGCGACTGTGGGCCGGTGAGCAGGTAGGCGCGGCCCGCATGCACCGCGTGCGCACGGTCGGCGAGTGCCCGTACGGCCACCTCCGCGACGTCGCGCTGATGGATCGGCGAAGTCACCGCGTCGCCGTAGGCGCCCCGTACGACGCCGGTCGCGCGGATCTGCGGAGCCCAGGCCAGAGCGTTGGCGGCGAAATCGGCGCACCGCAGGAACGTCCACTGCAGACCGGAGCGCCTGACCGCTTCCTCCACCGCCCTGAACTCGTCGGCGAACCGCCGGTGGCCGGCAGGGTGTTCCACGGTCGAGGCCGACAATGTCACCACCCGCCGCGCGCCCCGCGCCGCGGCCAGCGCCAGCAGCTCAGCGGCGGCTCCACTGACAGCACGTGGGCTGAGCAGGACCGCCTCCACGCCGTCCGGCAGTGCTGTGAGGCTGTCCGGCCTGGACGGATCCCCGGTCACCACCTGCGCACCATCGGGCAGAACGGCGGCTGGATCGCGGGTGACCGCCACCACCTTCTCACCGGCCTGAAGCAAGAGGCGGACCGCTTCCCGTCCGACGCTCCCTGTCGCTCCGATCACCACGAACATGACGGTGCCCCCTTCATCCGGCCCTCGTTCGAGTGCCGTAATATACGAGAACCGTAGCATATTAGTTTGAGGGGCGTACATTATGGTTCCCGTATCATCTGAGGATGCGGACCGTCGTCGACGGCGGGCCACCGTCGAGGTCAAGCAGGGACTGCGGGAGCTGGGCGCCGAGCTGACTCTGCTCAACCGCCGGGTCGGCACGCGCCTTGGACTCAAGGACATCGACCTCGACTGCCTCGACCTCATCAACACCCACGGCCCACTGAGCCCGACCGCGCTGGCCCGACGGGCCGGGCTGCACGCCGCCACGACGACAGGGGTTCTCGACCGGCTCGAACGTGCCGGCTGGGTGGCCCGCGACCGCGACCCGGCGGACCGCCGGGCCTTCCTGGTCCGAGCCCTGCGCGACCGCAACGCCGAACTGCTGGAGCTCTTCGCCGGGATGAACTCCTCGGTGGACCGGATCTGCGCCGATTACGACGACGCCGACCTCGAACGGCTCGCCGACTTCCTCCGCCGCACAGCCGACGCCGGGCGAAACGCGGCCGAGGAACTGGCCGGCAACTGACGCCCCTCCTCTGACCGGGTGGCGTCCTGCCGACGATCGCAACGGGGTGCTGGAGGCCGAAACCAGCGAGCCTGGCATCCACGACGGCCATCACCTCGCTGATTCCGTCACCGGCAACCGGCTGAGCCTTGCCTTCTTCGAGGACGAAGCCGCCCCTCAGCACACCAGCAACACATCAGGCCAGCCGCCACTCCACACACCAACAAACCCCCCTTCGAGCGTCACCCGGCCTGTCAGGTTGCGAATAGCGGTGTAGTCCACAGCCGACTGCGCTTGCGCGGGATGTAGGAGACGACGATCAGGTGCCGGACCGGCTGACCGTGCAGGCCGTAGCGATCGATGAGTTGGCACGGTCAACTGCCCTCAATGTGAACAATCATCAGGCTGGCTTGGCCCCCCGGTGCCCGTCTTCGCGCCTCTTTATTGCGGACCTCGGTGGCTCCTCGTACGCCTCCCATTCCTTATCCGTGAGGACGAGGAACTGGTCGACGGTGCTGGGCGGCGGGAGTGGGCCGTGGTCTGCGGTCACCTGCAGGGCGGAGACCGCTGTGATGTGGCCCATGCGCAGGGCACGGTTCATGGGTTCGCCGCGCATCATGCCGGCGAGAAAGCCTGCTGCGAAGGCGTCGCCCGCGCCTACGGGCTCGACCACGGCGGCGCGCAGAGCGGGAACTTTCACGGCACCGGCATCGGTGAACGCGGTGGCCTCGCGTGAGCCGTCCTTGACGACGACGATCCGCGGTTCCGGGAGAAGTTCACGTACGCCGGTGGCGGTCAGGTTCGTACCCCACAGGTCCTGGGCCTCGTCGAGTCCGACGAGGACGATGTCGGCGCGCCCGGCAAGGCTGCGCAGTACGTGCGAGGCGGTGGTGTCCTTGGGCCACAGTGGGGCGCGGTGGTTGACGTCGAAGCTGATCGCGTAGGGGCGTTCGGCAGCGGGGACGGCGAGGGCGCGAGTGACCAGCTCACGGCAGGATGTGGACAGGGCTGGTGTGATGCCGGTGAAGTGCACGACGGCGGCGGTGCGCAGCACCTCGAGGTCGAGCAGGTCCGGGCCGAGCGCGGACGCCGCGGACCCCTTGCGGTAGTAGTGAACGCGGGTGCCGGTGGGCGCCGGGTCCTTGAACATCAGGCCCGTCTGCCGGTCGGGGTCGGTGCGTACATGGGTGACCTCGACCCCGGAGGCGGCCACAGCGGCACGTACCCGACTGCCCAGTGGATCGTCGCCGAGTGCCGAGAGCCAGGTGGCCGACACGCCAAGGTCCGCGAGGTACATCGCCACGTTGGATTCTGCTCCCGCGACCGACAACCGCAGGCGGCGAGCGTCGCCCAGGGGCGCGGGCGGGTCGGGGGCGAGAGCTGCCATGGTCTCGCCGATGCAGACCACGCGTCCTCGTGCCGGACGCCAGCTGTCCGTCATGCGAGGCCTCCGGCCACGGGTGCCGACGGGTTGAGCCGGAACGCAGGCGTCGGCGTGCCGGGCACCTCGACGGGAATGCTGAAGACTGCGCCGTCGTAGGGGCCGGGGGCGTCGAGGCCCACGGTAGCGGTGGTGACGTGCAGCAGCGTGCCTTCGAGGCAGACGCCGGCAGGCTGTCCGGCAGGAAGGCGCACGATCCGGTCGAGGGTGCCGTGTGGGAGGTACCGGCGGACTGTGCCGGTACCCCAGACGGCGCACCACAGGGCGCCTTCGGCGTCGACCGTCATGCCGTCCGGGCTGCCCTCGTCCACGGTGAGGAAGTTCTGGGGGGCGCCGATGGTGCCGGTGTCGGGGTCGATCGGGTATTTGCGGATGACGGCGTGGGCGCTGTCGGCCAGGTACATGGTGCGGCCATCGGCAGTGAAGGCCGGGCCGTTGGGGATGGTGAGCCCTTTCAGGGCAGGGGTAACGGTGCCGTCGTGGTCGACGCGGTAGACGGTGCCCGCGCCCTCGGTGGTGTTGTAGGCCATGCTGCCCGCCCAGAAGCGGCCCGAGGGATCTGCGACTCCGTCGTTCATGCGCATGTCCGGTCCGGGGCGATCCTCGGGCGTGGCGAGCCAGGTGGTGATGCCTTCCGCAGAGAGGAGGCAGACGCCGGTACCGGCAGCGGCGATCCAGGTGCCGGGCCGGCCGGCGACGGGTGCCACCGCACCCAGCGAGACGGGGAGCCGGAGCACCTCGCAAAGCGGGGAATGGGGGTCGCCAGGGGCGGTGAGCAGGCGGCCCTTGAGAATGTCCACCAGGACGATGCCGTCGCCGGTCCAGCGGATGCCCTCGCCAAGTTCGAGGCGGTCGGGCCGGGTTGGCCGGAGTTGCTGCTCGGTCATGCGCTGGCCTCCTCAACGGTGGCGCGGAAGGCGCGGGCACGCTCCCGCAGAGCGGCGAGGCTGCCGCCGTCGGCCGCATCGGCGACGAGCGGGGAGCCGACACCGACGGCAGTGGCACCGGCGGCGAGATAGGCGCGGGCGGCATCGAGGTCCACGCCGCCGACGGGCACGAACACGGCGTCCGGGAAGGGAGCGCGCAGGGCCTTGAGGTAGGCCGGTCCCCCGATGTCGCCGGCCGGGAAAAGCTTGAGCGCGTCGGTGTGCTGAGCGCGGGCGGCGATGATCTCGGTGGGGGTCATGACTCCTGCGAGGACCGGTAGTCCGAGGTCGCGTGCAGTGACGGAGCCCGCGCCGAGCCCGGGGGTGACGGCGAAGGTGGCGCCGGCATCCCGCGAGGCGTGCGCGTCGTCGGCGGTCAGCACGGTACCCGCGCCGATCGGCCGGTCCGGTCCGAGTTCCGCGGCGGTTCGTGCGATGACGCCGAGCGCGTCGGCACCGCTGAGGGACACCTCGATGAGATCGATACCCTCCTCGGCCAGCGCAAGTACGGTGCGCAGCGCGGCGTCCGGGTCGCTTCCGCGGACAATGGCGACGAGACGGCGGTCGGCCAGGGCGGCTCGAAGGTCCACGAGCAGGGGCTCCTTCTGTATCGATTTTCGCTACTTGTGGCGTGCCCCAGGGCGGATGCGCCCGCTGCTGCCCCCGGCAGAGCAGCAGCCGGAGGGTCGGGGACAGATGCAACTGGCGGTCAAGGTGAGCCGCCAGTGCACCTCGCCGGAGGCTGGCACCTGGGCGGCGTCGCCCGGGCCTGCATCGGCGAGGTCGAAGGTACGGCCGAGCATCGGCTCGACCCCGGTGCTGCGGTAGGGGTCGGGGGGCGGGAAGCCGCCGAGGTTGCGCCACAGTGCGATTGACACCGGCTGTCCCTCGGCTTCGACGGCGAGGGACAACCGGTCGGCGCCGTCGTGGACGCAGGCACGGCCGCACGTGAGGACGGCGCCGACAGCCGTACCGTCGTCCGGGCCGAACCGGTCCAGGCGCAGTCCGCCCGGTGCGGGCCAGTTGCCCTCCACCCAGGCAGCGCCGTTCGGCCAAGGGGCGTCAAGCAGGGAGGAAGCCTCAGGGAAGACGCGGGTGGGTGTGCCCGCGCGGGCCCGGAGTTCGGCCCCCTCGGAGAGGTCGAGCAGGGCGTGGGCGGCCCACACGAAGCGGTAGCCGGGGTCGGCTACGAGCGTGTAGTCCGCCCGGACGCCGTCGGCGGTGGCCCGGACGGTACGGGCGAGGGTGAACGCCTTGCACGCGACGCGTTCGGTGTCGCCATGGCGGCTCCAGGCCCGCGACCACACGTCACCGTGATCGGGCGTGCCCCGCACGGTCGGCACGCACTCCTCCAGGCCGCCCGCATCCACGAAGGCGTCGCCCGGGGACACCCGCTCGCGCCCGACGCCCTGACGCCGCCACAGCCACTCGCGACCGCCCGCGTTCAGCGAGGTCCAACGCCCGCCGTGCGCGGCATCAGTAGTGAACAGGAGCGGCATGGTCACCACTCCGCGAACGAACCGTCGGGGTGCCGCCACACCGGGTTGCGCCAGGCGTGCCCCGTGCGGTCGGCAGCGCGTACAGCGGCTTCGTCGACGGTGATGCCGAGGCCGGGGGCGTCACCGCGCGGCGCGTACCCGTCCACGAACCGGAACGGCTCGGGGTCGACGACGTACGAGAGCAGGTCGGCGCCCTTGTTGTAGTGGATGCCGCGGCTCTGCTCCTGGATGAGGAAGTTCGGTGTCGCGAAGGCGACCTGGAGGCTGGCCGCCAATGCGATCGGGCCGAGCGGGCAGTGCGGGGCGAGCTGGGCGCCGTAGGTCTCGGCGAGCGAGGCGATGCGGTGCACCTCGGAGATCCCGCCGGCGTGCGAGAGGTCGGGCTGGGCCACGGCGACGCCTGCGCCGAGCACGGGCAGGAACTCGGCACGCGAGTACAGGCGTTCACCGGTGGCGAGCGGCACACTGGTCGAGGTGACCAGGCCCGGCAGCAGGTGATTCTGCTCGGGCAGGACGGGCTCCTCCACGAACAGCGGGTGCAACGGGGCGAGTTCGGCGAGAACGCGGCGGGAGGCGGCGGCACTGAAGCGGCCGTGGAAGTCGACGGCGACGTCCCGGTCCGGGCCGAGGGCCTCGCGCGCGGCGCTCACGCGGGCCACGACGGCCGCCGTCTCGGCGACGGTGGAGACGGGTGAGGTGGCTCCGGCGGCGTTCATCTTCACCGCGGTGAAGCCGGCCTCGACCTGCTCGGCGATCTGCTCGCCGAGCTCGGCGGGTTCGTCGCCGCCGACCCAGGCGTAGACCCGGACCCGGTCGCGCACGGGGCCGCCGAGCAGGGCGTGCACCGGGGCGCCGTATGTCTTGCCGGCGATGTCCCACAGGGCCTGATCGAGTCCGGCGACGGCGCTGGAGAGGATCGGGCCGCCCCGGTAGAAGCCGCCCTTGGTCAGGACCTGCCAGTGGTCCTGGACGTGCAGCGGGTCCCGGCCGATCAGGTACTCGGCCAGTACCTCCACGGCGGCCCGGACGACCTCGGCACGCCCCTCGACCACGGGTTCGCCCCAGCCGGTCACGCCGTCGTCGGTCTCGACGCGGCAGAACAGCCAGCGCGGCGGGACCAGGAAGGTTTCGATGCGGGTGATCTTCACTGGGGGCGGGTGCCTTCCGTCTCGTCGTCGGAGGTGCCGACCCGGTCCAGGTCGCGCCCGGCCTGTTCGAGCAGGGCCCGCATGGCGGCCTCGGCGGCGAGCGGATCCCGCTCGCGTACGGCGTCCAGGACCGCGCGGTGGGCCGGCAGGGGGTCCTCGCTGTGCGGGGAGCTGTGCACGATGCGGTCGCGGTGGGCGAGACCGGACTCGAGCACCATCTCCATGCGTTCGAGGAGTTCGTTGTGGGTGGCGGCGAGCAGCGCGCGGTGGAAGGCGAGGTCGGCGTCGACGACATGCGCCGGATCGGATTCGCTACGATCCATCGCCGCGAGCGCCGCGTCCAGGGCGGCCAGGTCGGCGTCGGTGCGGCGCTCGGCGGCCAGGCGAACCGCGGCGGGTTCGATGATGGCGCGGACCTCGGCGAGGCTCTGCAGCAGAGCCCGGTCGGCCTCGCCGGTCCGGCCGCCCTCGAACTGCCAGCGCAGCACGTCGGCGTCGAGCAGGTTCCAGTCGGCGCGGGAGCGGACGAAGGTGCCACGCTTTTGCCGGGCGTCGACCATCCCCTTGGCGGCGAGCACCTTCAGGGACTCGCGCACCACGGTGAGGCTCACGTCCAGCTCGCTCTGCAGCGCCACCAGGTCGAGCGTGGCCCCCTCGGGGATCTCGCCGCCCAGAATGCGGCGCGCGAGGGCCTCCACGGTCTGGCCGTGCACGCCGCGGCGGGCATAGGGGGTCATGTTGTACGGCCTTTCTGCTGCGTCCTGCGTTTCGGGGGCGTGGTGTGTATCGGGGTTCCCGGGCTGGTCATGCGGAGGCCTTCACGACGCTCCAGCCGCCGTCCACGACGAGGCTCGTGCCGGTGATGTAGGAGGCCTCGTCGGCGGCGAGGAAGGCGATCGCCGCGGCCACCTCCTCGGGTGTGCCGAAGCGCCGGGCGGCAGTCTCGGCGACGCTGCGCTCGCGCTCGTCCTCGGACACCCGGTCCCAGGCCGCGGTCAGGATCGGCCCGGGTACGACGGCGTTGACGCGCACCTCGGGCCCGTACTCGACGGCGAGCTGGCCGCACAGCGAGAGCAGGGCGCCCTTGGCGGCGGCGTACGCAGGATGCCCGGGGATGCCCCGGTGGGCGTGGACGGACGAGGTCAGCACCACCGACCCTCGGCGCTCCTGCAGATCGGGCAGCACCGCGCGGAAGCCGAGGAAGCTGCCGGTCAGGTTCACATCCAGCTGCCGCTGCCACGACGGCAGGGTCATCGCGTGGGCAGGCGTGACGTCGACAGTGAAGGCGTTGCTGACGAGGACGTCCACGGGCCCGAAGTCGTGCGCGGCGGCGGCGACCCGCGCCCAGTCCTCCTCGAGGGCGACGTCGGCTCTCACGAACCGGGCCTGGCCCCCGTCCTTGCCGATCCGCTCCGCCAGGGCCTCGCCCTGCTCCTCGGCGACGTCGGCGAGCACGACGGCTGCTCCCTCCTCGGCCAGACGTGCGGCGGCTGCGGCTCCGATGCCGGAGGCCGCTCCGGTGACCACGGCTGTCCGGCCGGTGAAGCGTGCGCCATGCCGTCGTGCGGGCTGATCCATCGTGGAATCCGACTCCTTCGGGCGTAAGGGCTTGCTCGAAACATAAGGGGATCACTCGCGTCTCAGTACGACCAGGTCGGCGTCGTGCGCGGCGCTCCAGGCGAACGGGAGCCCGTGGTGCAGCAGATGGGCACCGCCGTATGCCGTTCCCGTCGCCGTGTCCCGGTAGCGCGCCGCCGGGTCGAGTCCGCGCAGCCGGAGCCGGTCAGGGCGGCCGGGAACGAGTGGAGCGCCGTCGAGGCGGCCGGTACTGAGCGCGGCCACGACCGTGCGCTCGCCGGTGTCGTACTGCACGCCGCAGGTGCGGTCGTCGGGGGTGCCGAGGAGCCGTGCCTCTCCGTGGTGGATCACGTCCCGCACCTCTTTGTAGCGGGTGATCCACGTCGCGGCCTCGGCCCGCTGCCCGGGCGTCCAGGCGCGCAGGTCGGCGCCGATGCCCAGGACCCCGCACATGGCGGTCACGAAGCGGAAGGCGAGGCTGCGCGGGCGCGGGTCGAAGACGCCGGGCGCGTCGGTGACCCAGGAGCTCATGACGTGCGGCGCGTGCGCGTGCAGAAAACCGAACTGGATGGCGAGCCGGTCCAGCGGGGCGGTGTTGTCGCTGGGCCAGACGACGTCGGTGCGGGCGATCGTGGCGTGCTCGATCCGTCCGCCGCCGCCCGCGCAGCCCTCGATGATGACCTCGGGATGGGCCTCGCGCAGGTGGTCGAGGACGCGCAGGTATCCGGCGACGTGCCCGGCATCCAGGTCGAGGCGGTCTGCGGGGCCGGCGCCGGGCCGGCCGCGCTCGGTCGGCGGGCGGTTCATGTCCCACTTCAGGTAACCGATGTCGTAGGTGCCCAGGAGCCGGTCGAGTGTGCCGATCACGAAGTCCTGGACGTCGGTGCGGCCGAGGTCGAGCAGGAGCTGGTTACGCACCAGCCGATCGGGGCGGCCCTCTATCCGGTAGACCCACTCGGGGTGCTCGGCGTAAAGGCGGCTGCCGGGGCTGACCGCCTCGGGCTCCACCCACAGGCCGAAGTCCATACCCAGAAAGCGGACGTCGTCGACGAACCGGCCGAAGCCGTCCGGGAACGCCGCCGGGTCGGGGTGCCAGTCGCCGAGTCCTGCGGTGTCGTCGCTGCGCCCGGTGAACCAGCCGTCGTCCACGACGAAGAGCTCGGTCCCGATGTCGGCGGCCGCCTTGGCCAGTTCGAGCTGTCCGGCCGCCTCGACGTCGAAGCCGGTGGCCTCCCAGGAGTTGTAGAGCACCTTGCGGGGGCGGTGCAGCCGCGCGCCGGACAGCCGGCGTTCGTAGCGGTGCCAGACACGGGAGAGGCCGTCGAGTCCGCTGGGGCTGAAGGCGCACGCGAGACGGGGTGTCACGAGGGTTTCACCGGGGGCGAGCAGGACCGCGCCCTCGTGCGGGACGCGCCCGGCGCGCACGCGCACGCTGCCGCCCGGTTCGGCCTCCGCCGTGATGTGCCAGTTGCCCGGCCACTCCAAGGCGATGCCGTACGTGGGGGTGATGTCGCCGTCGGACAGCGCCCCGTCCTGAATGGCCATCCAGGGGGCGTACGCGTGTCCGGGCGCACCCTGCCTGCTGCCCATGGTGAACGTGCCACGCTCCAGCTGGAGTTGGGTGCGCGTGAACTCCTGCGACCACTGTCCGGCGAGGTAGGTGAGCCGGGCTCCGGAGGTGATGGGCACGTTGACGGCGCCCGAGTCGAACCGCTCCAGGCGCAGTTCGCCGTCGCCGGTGCAGGTCAGCTCGGTCCAGCGCAAGATGACGTCGGTGCAGGGCACGGCGGCGTAGCACAGCGTGGTCCGCAGTCCGGTGGCGTTGTCGGTGAACGTCAGTCGCAGTCCGTCCGCGTTCTGTTCGGCACCGTCGAACTCCCACCACACGCCGCGGTCCTCCCCCGGGCGTGCCGCCACCAGCTCGGCACCGGTGAACGGCCTCAGTCCGTACGGCAGGTACTCGGCGGGGGCGGCGTCGGCGGGTGTGATGAAGTGGGTGCGATGCGACCAGTCCAGGGCAGAGGGGCCGTCCTCGACGCCGAGTGGGCCCCAGGCGTCGAGTTCGGCCCACGGTCCGTCCGGGGACAGACGCACGGTGTAGCTCGTGTGCTCCGTGCGGAGCGTCCAGCGTTCGTAGGAGGTCACTTCACCGCTCCCAGGTTGAGGCCGGCCACGAAGTGCCGCTGGAAGCGCAGGAAGACGGCGACCGTGGGTGCGGCGGCGATGACCGAACCGGCCGCGATCACGTTCCACATCGACACGTACTGTCCCTGAAGTCCGATGAGGGCGGCGGTGATGGGCATCTTGGTGTCGCTGCGCAGGACGGTGATGGCCCAGAGCAGGTCGTTGAAGATCCAGGTGAAGGACAGGGCGCTGAGTGCGGCCAGTGCGGGGCGGGTCAGGGGGAGGATGATCCGCCAGAAGATCTGCCAGGGGCCGGCCCCGTCGACGACCGCGGCCTGCTGGATCTCCGCTGGGATGGACCGCATGAAGCCGTGCAGGACGAAGACGTAGAAGCCGACGCCGAAGCCGATCTGCACGCCGATCAGCGCGGGAAGGGTGTCGTAGACGCCCATCAGCTCGCTGAGTCTGGACACCGGGATGAGCAGGATCTGCGGGGGCAGCAGGTTGCCGCCGAGCATGAGCAGCAGCAGGCTGCGGCGCAGCGGCATCTCGTAGCGGCTGAGGGCGAACGCGGCCATCGCGGCGAGCGCCAGGGTGATCAGCACGCACGGAATGGTGACGAGCAGGCTGTTGATGAGGGCTCGCTGCTGGCCGCCGTCGACCCAGGCCTGTCGGAAGTTGGCGAGGGTGAAGGAGTGCGGGAGGCTGCCGAGTCCGTTGGCGGCGATGTCGTCGAAGGAGCGCAGGCTGGTGACCAGGACCAGGAGGATCGGCAGCAGCCAGAGCAGGGACAGCAGTCCGGCGCTGAGGTGGAATCCGGCGGTCGCGGCTCGTCTGCGCTTCAGCGCGGTCGAGTGGGCGGACATCAGTCGGCCTCCCGGAACGCGCGGACGAGGTAGGAGCAGATGACGCCGAAGGCCAGCACGAAGATGACGACGGCGAGGGCGGAGCCGTAGCCCAGGCGCAGTGACTGGAACGCGGTGGAGTACATGTAGGTGCTCAGCAGCTCGGAGGAGTGGTAGGGGCCGCCGCGGGTCAGCGACCACACGACGTCGAAGGAGCGCAGCGAGTCGATGACGATGACGGACAGAACGACCGCGTTGACACTGCTCAGTTGGGGCAGCGTGACGTGGCGGAAGCGCTGCCAGGCGCTCGCGCCGTCGACCTTGGCGGCTTCGTGGAGCGCCGGGTCGATGCCCTTGAGGCCGGCCAGGTACAGGACCATGACGTAGCCGATCTGGCGCCACAGGGCGGGCACGATCACCGCGTACAGGGCGGTGTCCTGGTCGGCGAGCCAGGCGTGGCGCAGGCTGCCGAGACCGATGGAGCCGAGGACCTGGTTGAGGACGCCGTCCGGCTGGTAGATCGCCTGCCAGACCAGGGCGGTGGCGACCAGCGAGAAGACGACGGGCAGGAACAGCGCGGCCCGGTAGAAGCCCACGCCCCGCCGCTCCGCCTGGAGGAGGAGGGCGGCGGCCAGGCCGAGGAGCGCCGAGAGCCCGCCGAAGAGCACCAGCCACAGGACGGTGTCGATGGCCGCGGTCCGGAAGACCTCGTCGTGCACCATCTCGCGGAAGTTGCCGAGTCCGACGAACTGGGGCGCCGAGACACCGTCCCACTTGGTGAGGGCCAGGTAGAAGCCCTGCAGGGCTGGCCAGAACACCCACACGGACTCGGCGAGCAGCGGTATGAGGACGAAGGCGAGGACGAGCGGCGGGGTGCGGCGGCCGGGCCGCCGGCCGCGCCCGCCGCCGGGCGCGACGGCCGGCGTCTTGCGCGTGGGGGTGAGCACTGCCACCTCAAGCGTTCCAGATCTTCTGGGCGTCGCGCTGCCAGTCGGTGAGGATCGAGCCGATCGACTTGGGCTTGGCGATGAACTTAGTCAGCGCGGTGTCGGCGGTGGGCTGGAGCGCGTCGCTGGAGTCGCGGTTGAAGAACTGGGTGATCTCGACGGCCGAGTCGACGTGCTCACGGCCCTTCTTCACCAGCGCGGTCCCGGCGTCCTTCGCGTCGGGGTTGCAGGGCAGGACCGTTCCGGAGGAGCCCTTGATGTAGATTTCCTGCGCCTCGGCGGTGGCGAGGTAGCGCATCAGGTCGTAGACCTGCTCGCGGCGGCCGGTGCGCGCGCTGGCGAAGTAGCCGTCGACGGGGGCCTCTTCGGCGAGCGGGACCTTGGAGTCGATGACGGGGAAGCGGAAGAAGTCGATGTCGTCCAGGGCGTTCTTGGGTGCCGCGTCGGCGAAGAAGGTGCCGATGAGCATCATGCCGGTGCGGCCGTTGAGCAGGGCGGTCGTGGCGTCCTGGAAGGCGATGGCGGTGCCGTTGGGGTCGAAGTACGGCAGCACCTCCTGCCAGCGGTCGAAGACCTTGCGTACCTCGGGGTCGTCGAACCGGTGCTTCCCTGCGAGGAGTTCGCGGTGGTACGCGGCGCCGTTGATCCGGATGTCGAGGTAGTCGAACCAGGCGGAAGCCACCCAGGGGGTGTTGCCGCCGGCACCGAGGCCGATCGGGGCGACCCCCTTGCTCTTGAGCTTGTCGCACAGGTCGAGGAACTCGTCCCAGCTCTTGGGCTCCTTGACACCCCACTTGGCGAAGTGGGACTTCCGGTAGAACATGCCCCACCAGTAGGAGGTGGCGGGTACGAAGACCTTCTTGCCGGAGGTCGCGGTGCACAGGCGGTTCTGCGCCTTGGAGTAGCGCTTGAGGTCGGGCGAGGAGTTCCACACGTCGTCGAGGTCGAGCAGCAGGTTCTTCCTGGCGTAGGCATCCGCCACCGAGCCGGGGTACCAGGTGAGGACGTCCGGCGGGTTGGCCGAGGTGAGGTATGTCGGCAGCTGGGTGCGGAAGGTCTCGGCGGCGACGGTGTTGAGGCTGAGGTGCTCGGACCCCTTCTTGGCGTAGGCGGCGGCCAGGTCCTCCATGGCGGCCTTGGCCTGCGGCGCCGAGAGGTTCGACTGGAGGGTCACCGCGCCCTTCGAGGAGGACTTGCTGGTGGAGGTGGAGGTGACACAGCCGCTGAGCAGGGCCGCCGTACCGGTGGCACCGAGTCCGGCGAGGAAACGCCGGCGGCTCGTCTGATGGTTCGTCATGAAACGCTCCCGGGGGATTCACGCGACGGGACCGTGCGGCCGGAGCCCCGTGGCCCGTCGCGGCGAATCAAGGTTCGTGTGGTGCTCGCACCACGTCGAGATCAATGACTGGTTACTTGAACTGGGTGCGGTGGACGGTGCCGTCGAGCCCCCGGTAGACCGCGTCCACCGTGCCGTCCGGGCCTGCGGCGACGCCGAGCGAACCCTCGAAGGCGGCGCTCGGGAACTCCTCGTGCTTGCTCCAGCCCTGCCAAGAACCGGAGCTGTACCGCTGCTGCCAGAGCGTGTAGTCACCTGCGCGGACGTAGAGCAGCACGCTGTCGCCGGAGGCGACGAGGGTGGGGCTGCCGCTGACCGTGCCGCCGACGGAGGTCCAGTCGGACCACTCGCCGGTCGCGGTGCGGCTGCGGGTCCAGATGTCGTCGGCTGCGGAGCGCACGGCGACGTGGACGCGGCCCTCGGAATCGACGGCCGCCGAGGGCCTGCCGTACGCCGGGTGACTGCCGGGCGTACCGAGCGAGGTCCAGCCGGTGGTGGCCCCACGCTGTACGATCCGCCCGTCGGCGTCGGTGGCGAACAGCGTCCAGTGCGCGGGGTCGTCGAAGGCGACGCTCGGGGCGTCGGCGACCTTGCCGCCCAGGCTCTGCCAGCCGCCCCAGCGGCCGCCGGTGAACGCGCGCCGGTAGACGCGGGAGTCGGCGCCGCGGACGAAGACGTCGATCCGGCCGCCGGCCGAGGCGTAGGCGGCGGGCTGGCCGAGGACACCGCCGCTGACCGGGCGGCCCAGGTCGCGGACGCGGCTACCCGTACCGTCGGAGGTCTGCTGGAGCAGGGTGCCGCGCGGACCACGCACGAAGGTGTCCAGCGCCGAACCGGTGCGGACGGCAGCCGGGCTTGCGGTGGCGGGCAGGCCGAGCTTCGTGCCGGGCAACGCGTCGTCACCGGTGAGCTCGAGGAACGCCGTGCCGTGTGCGGGAACCGTGACCGTGTACGACCCGGTGTGCGTGCCCTGGTCGGCGCGTGCGCGCAGGTCGCGGACCTCGACCCGGCCGCCGAGGGCGACGTCGGAGAATTTGACGGTTCGCTCGGCTGCCTGGTCGGAGCGGTTGAGCAGGACGACCGCCCGGCGGCCGTGCCCGGAGAGAACCTTGCTGTAGACGTCGCCGGTGGGGTCCGTGGCGACGCGAACGCCCTGGATACCGAGGCGGTCCTGGTCCACGCCGATGATCTCCGGGTTGCGCAGGGTGGCCAGCATCGACGGAGAGAGGGTGCGCGGGTCGGAGCCGAGGATCAGCGGGGAACCCATCTCCGCCCACATGACGAGTTGGGTGGTGGACTCCTCCTCGGTCAGCTCCAGGTTCCCGTCCGCCATGCGACGGGTCGGGATCAGGTAGTCGGGGTCGTTGTAGTGGCCGGGTCCCTGCGCCTCGGGGTGCCAGGCGTTGGCGTCCATGTTGCGCAGGACGTTGGGCCACTGGCCGGGGCTCGGGGTGCCCCAGGCGATGTCGGTGCCGGTGCGCCAGGAGTCGGCGATCGTCGGGGCGTAGACGTAGGTGTTGTGCGCGTCCTGCTCGGGGCTGTGCGGCAGGCCCCAGTCGTCGGTGAGCGGGTTGCACAGGTTGAGCAGCATCCGGCGGCCGGACTTGGCGACCGCGTCGCTGAACTCCTTGAACGCCGGCCCGGGATCGAGCTTCGCGCCGATCCCGCACAGGAAGTCGACCTTGATGGCGTCGACCTTCCACCCGGCGAACTGCTGGGCGTCCTGCTCGTAGTACCCGCGGCTGCCGAGGCCGCAGCTCTTGCCGCCGTCGTAGGTGCCGGCGTCGGTGTAGATGCCGGCCCGCAGGCCGCGCTTGTGCAGGTAGTTCACCAGGGAAGGGATGCCTGAGGGGAACCGCTCGGGGTTCGCCACCAGGTGGCCCTGGTCGTCGCGCGGGTTATCGGCCTGCCAGCCGCCGTCCAGCCACACGATGTCGTAGCCGGCATCCCGCAGACCGCTGCTGACCAGCTTGTCCGCGACCGAGCGCACCTCCTTCTCGGTGGGGGCGCCGAGGCCGTAGTAGGTGTTCCAGCCCATGTAGGGCGTGGGTGCGAGACCGCTGTCGTAGTAGTCGGGCGCACCCTGGTCCACGGCCTGGACGGCGTGGGCGGAGGGCGTCACGGTGGCGGCCAGGGCCACCGCGATGGCAGTGGCGAGCGTGGTCCGGGCGAACCGGACGGGTCGGTGATCGCGTACGGGCGGACGTGAAGTCACGTGCATCTCCCAGAGGTTGGGAAGCAGGAGGTGTGACGCGGGCCGCGCTGGATCCGGAGCCTGCGGCGTCACGGCGACGACTGTGACGCCCGGCCGAAAGCATGTCAATATTTATTCCTAATTTAAGAGAAACAGAGCTGAAGTGCGCCCGACATCTTGACAGCCCGGTCGCGCGGCGGCAGTGTTCGGCAACGTTGTCAACCCGCTGGCAACGTTGTCATCCATCCCGGTCGACCCACCTCACCCTTCCTCGGTCTTGCCTGATCGGAGCCTTGTTCATGTCGAATCAGTCCTCCGCACTGCCCCGGCGTGCCGTGCTTTCGGCAGGCTCCACCCTGCTGGCCGGATTCGGGCTCGGCATGGGCCCCCTCGCCTCCGCCGCCACGGCCGAAACCGGCCACCCCGACCGGGGCGCTTCCCCGGCCGAACTCGCCGCGTACCGACCGGTTTCGGTGTCCTCGACCGACTACGCCCCGACACCCGCCGAGTTCGCCGTGGACGACCTCGCGGTACGCGGGGTCCGGGGCAGTGGCTGGCGGGCCGCCGACGGCGACCCCCAGTGGATCAAGGTGGACCTCCAGGCCCTGTGCGAAGTCTCCTCCGTGCGGCTGGTGTTCGAGGCCAACTCGGACGATCCACCGTTCAAGGAATCTCCCACCGGCAGCCCCCGCGACAACACCACCGGGCAGGAGATCCTGTCCAGTTGCGCCGTGGCCTTCGTCATCGAGACCTCCCGTGACGACAAGTCCTGGACGGCGGTGTACCGCACCGATTCCGGCAAGGGCGGCGAGATCGACGTCCCGCTGCCCGAGCTGGTCACCGCACGCTGGGTGCGCATGACGGTCACCAAGCGCTCCAACACCAACCCGCTCGGCCTCAACGGCCTCCAGGTCTACGGCGCCTGCCGCACCCGCCGCCCGGAGGTCACCGGCTGGACGGACTGGGGTGTGCGCGAGCGGCACCCCCAGCCGCTGAAGGTGGCCGCCGACGGCACGGTCCCGCTGGAGTCCGGCTGGGACCTGACGATGGACGACCGGGCCGATGCCGACGGTGCCGCTCTGTCGCGGACGGAGCACGACACGAGTCGCTGGCTTCCGGCGACCGTCCCCGGCACCGTGCTGACCTCGCTGGTGGACCAGGACCGGCTGCCCGACCCGGTGGCCGGGTTCGACAACCTGCACGCGCCCGAGGCCCTGTCCCGGCACTCCTGGTGGTACCGGCGTGAGTTCACCCTGCCCAAGGGCCTGCGGACCGGCTCGGGGCGGCACATCTGGCTGGAGTTCGACGGCGTCAACCACACGGCCGAGGTCTGGTTCAACGGCACCAGGATCGGCGCCTTCACCAACCCGTTCTCCCGTGCCTCCTACGACGTCACGAGACTGCTGTCCTCCGACGGCCAGGCGCTCGCGGTGAAGATCACGCCGATGCCGTTCCCCGGCAGCCCCACCGACAAGGGCCCGGCAGGCCTCGCGTTCGTGGACGCGGGCGCCAACATGATGAACCGCAACTCGCCCACCTACCTGGCCTCCTCGGGCTGGGACTGGATGCCGGCGGTGCGCGACCGCGCGGCCGGCATCTGGAACCACGTCCGGCTGCGCTCCACCGGCGCCGCCGTCATCGGCGACCCGCGCGTCGACACGCTTCTGCCCGATCTGCCCGACACCGGCACGGCGGAGGTGACCGTGGTCGTCCCGGTGCGCAACGCCGACAGTGCCGACAAGCGCGTCACCGTCACCGCCGCGTTCGGCCGCGTCGAGGTCACCCGGACCGTGACGGTGCCCGGCGGCAAGAGCACGGACGTCACCTTCTCCCCCGCCGACTTCCCGCAACTACGCCTGCGCGACCCCGAGCTGTGGTGGCCCAACGGCTACGGCGAGCCGAACCTGCACGACCTCACGCTGACCGCTTCCGCGGACGGCCGGGAGAGCGACCGCCGCACCACCCGCTTCGGCATACGCCAGTTCGGCTACGAGTACGGCGCGGTGCCGATGACGTTCCGGTGGAGCAGCGACATCTCCGCCCAGACCGTGGACTTCACGCGCCAGAAGGCTCGGTACGTGCGCATCCTGTGCCACACCCGCGCCACTCAGTGGGGCTCCTCGATGTGGACCCTGTCGGTCCTGAACAGCTCCACCCCCGGCGACGATCTGGCCCTCGGCAAGACGGCGTCCGCGTCGTCCTCCGACGACCCCTCACGCGCGGCAAACAACGTCACTGACGGCAACGGCGACACCCGCTGGTCGTCGTCCTTCGAGGACGAGCAATGGGTTCAGGTCGACCTCGGCTCCCCCATCTCCTTCGACCGGATCGCCATCGACTGGGAGCAGGCATACGCCAAGACCTACACCGTGCAGGTCTCCGACGACGGCTCCGTCTGGACCGACGTGCGCGACGTCGACAACGGCGCCGCGCCGCTGCCCTTCAACACCTCGGGCGCGGCGAGCATGCAGAATGTCGAATTCGATGCGGTCACCGCGCGCTACATGCGTGTGTTCTGCCGGACCCGCGCCACCGGCTGGGGCTTCTCGATGTGGGACCTGGCCGTCGTGGACAGCACCAGACCCGGCACCAACCTGGCGCTGCGCAAGACCGCCACCGCGTCCTCCGAGGGCGAGGGAACGGTCGCCGGCAATGCGGTCGACGGCGACATCAACACCCGCTGGACCTCCCTCTACGAGGACGACAGCTGGATCCAGTTCGACCTCGGCGCACCGGAGCGCTTCGACCGCGTGGCCATCACCTGGGAGCAGGCGTACGCACGGACCTACACCATCCAGATCTCCGACAACGGCACCGACTGGAAGGACGTCAAGTCGGTCGACAACTCCATCGCGCCACTGAAGATCAGCGTCAACGGCGTGCGGGTCTTCTGCCGGGGCGGCAACTGGGGCTGGGACGAACTGCTGCGCCGGATGCCGGCCGAGCGCATGGACACGGCGGTGCGCATGCACCGCGACATGAACTTCACCATGATCCGCAACTGGGTCGGCAGCTCCAACCGCGAGGAGTTCTACGCCAGTTGTGATCAGCACGGCCTGCTGGTGTGGAACGACTTCCCCAACGCCTGGGCGATGGACCCGCCGGACCACGACGCGTTCAACAGCACCGCGCGGGACGTGGTGCTGCGCTACCGCATCCACCCCAGCGTCGTCGTGTGGTGCGGGGCCAACGAAGGCAACCCGCCCGCCGCGATCAACGACGGCATGCGCGACGCGGTCCACACCGGGGCGCCCGGTGTGCTGTACCAGAACAACTCAGCCGACGGCATCGTCACCGGCGGCGGCCCCTATGGATGGGTGGAACCGGAGAAGTACTTCTCCGCCACGACGTACGGCAGCAAGAACTACGGCTTCCACACCGAGATCGGCATGCCCGTGGTCTCCACGGCCGAGACCATGCGCAACCTCGTCGGCGACGAGCCTGAGTGGCCGGTCGGCGGCGCCTGGTACTACCACGACTGGAGCACCAGGGGAAATCAGGCGCCGCAGAACTACCGCGCCGCCATCGAGACCCGGCTCGGCACGGCCAAGGACCTGGACGACTTCTGCCGCAAGGCTCAGTTCCTCAACTACGAGAACCACCGCGCCATGTTCGAGGCGTGGAATGCCCACCTGTGGGACGACGCGAGCGCCCTGCTGCTGTGGATGTCCCATCCCGCCTGGTACAGCACGGTGTGGCAGACATACGACTACGACTTCGACGTCAACGGCGCCTACTATGGCGCCCGCAAGGCCGCCGAGCCCGTGCACGTGCAGGCGAGCCCGGTCGACGGGCAGGTCATCGCCGTCAACCACACACCGCGCCCGATCCGCGGGGCCACCGTGACGGCCCGCTGGTACGACCTCGACGGCCGCCAAGTGGCCGCCGAGCAGAAGGCGACCGTGGACGTCGCGGCCTCTGCAACGGCGAAGGCATTCACCGCCGACCCGAAGGCCATCCTGCCCGGCCTGTACCTGCTGCGCCTGCGGCTCACGGACGAGGACGGCAAGGCACTCGCCGAGAACACGTATTGGCGATACAGGACTCCGGAGGCCATGCAGGCCCTGAACAAGGCGCGGCGGACCAGGGTCTCCGTCGACGTCACCAGCTCACAGACCGGCTCCGGCGGACGGCACGAGCTGACCGCCAAGGTGACCAACCGCGGCTCGTCGGTGGCGGCGATGGTGCGTCTGTCCCTGGTGGACACGGGTTCCGGCCACCGGGTCCTGCCGGCCGAGTACAGCGACAACTACATGTGGCTGCTGCCCGGCGAGTCCCGGACGGTCATTGTGACCTGGCCCCACTACGCCCAGGGGACGCGGCCGGGGCTGAAAGCCGAGGGCTACAACGTCCCCGAGGTGACAGGCCGGACATAGCCGGACCTCGCCCACCCGGAGCCGACCTTCGGCTTCAAGTGAAGGCCGACTCCGTCGCCTCGTATGTCCGACAACGGCGCAGCCTGGTAGCGCGCACAGGCGGCCCAACCGGGAACCTCGTCTTCCGCGCAAAAGATGTGCCCCTCCCGACACCCCCCTGAGGGCGAGACGTCTGTCAACGCGAGGGAGCCACGTCGGGTTCTCGAACCCCTGTGAGGGTGCGCATGTCGCGGTGGTCCCAGCGTCGTGGTGATGCTGTACCGAGCCGGCCTGGCGGATGTGCGCCCTTGCTGAGGCGTTCAGACATGCCGCAGAGAAGGAAACGCTGTGAGAAGGACACACCGGGCACTCTGCGGCGCGCCGCTGCGCCTCGGTCTGCTGTCGCCCCTGAGCGGTGAGCAACTGAAGTTTGGCCACGGTCTCGTCTAGGAGGCTCAGGGGTGTGAAGTCCCGGCGCATACGCACGGTGTCGGCGATGACCAGGGCGTCCTTCGCGTCGGTCTTTCCGTCACCGTGGTAGGCACCGGACATGGTTGACCGTGCGGGCAGGCACATGGACCACGCTTTGGCCATTGGCGATCAACAGTGCCAGCGGCAGCGTCGAGGCCCGGCCACAGATGTCCACTGCCCACCGCACTTCGTCGGCCATCTCGCACGCGGCCACGATCAGGACCAGGATCTCGTCCTCAACGTTGACGACCCTCCTCGAGAACACCTTCCCTCCGCTGGCGTTGACTCCGACCGCCCATGGGCCTTGCCAGCATCGATGCCGGCCCAGACCTGCTCGTGACGTTCCGTCACCGTCCTCCGATCCTCGACACCAGCACTCTCGCGGTCCGGGAACGCTCCGCCGCCAAGCTCATCACACGTCCTGGAGGTGTCAGGGAGCGATGCCGACCCCGTCGATCCGGCTCCAGGAATGCTCCTGCTGCGTGGTCATTGCAGGCCATTTCAGACCGTTAGACCTGGGGTTGACCCTCGATGCGTACGCGGCTGGCTGGAAAGCCGGATCGTAGAGGCAACCGGTGGCGTAGGTCTTGTCGAAGGCCGAACAGGACGCTGCGATCGTCTGCGGAGAAGGCCTCTTACCGGTACGCACCCAGGTGTCGAGCGCAGTGATCGAGTTGGCATATTCGGAGTTGCTCAGTTCACTGTGCTCGCTCTCCTTGGTGAATGTCTGCACCAGGTACCAGCCCCGGTGAGCGCCCTCGACGCTAGCGCGGTAGGCCGCCTCGTGTTCCACGAAAGCTGTCGGGTCGTTGATCGCGTGCATCGTGAGAACGGGAATGTCGATCTTCCCCGTGAGGTCACTGTCGTAGGACAGATCGCGCACGGCCGTCGGATCGGCCGTGAACCGCTCGACGCCAGCATTGAGGGCGCTGTCGTCGTGCGATCCGGAATATCGCACGCCCTCGTTGCTGAACGGATTACGGCCGCCGAGGCGGTTGTGCACGATGTCACGGAAGGTATAGGTCGCAAAGCGCAAGTGTGACTCGAGAGTGCGCTCCGGGATGCGGGTCACGGCCAGAATGTCGTCGAGGTTGCGCTGCTGCAGTGCCGTGCGCTCGTCAGGCGCCGAGGCGTAACCCGTACATTCCTGTAGTCGGGCGCGCAGGCCGGTCGTGGTCAGTGTCGATCCGGCGCGCAGGCCCTCCCACAGTGGTGCCGCTCTGGCTACAGGCCGTGGAAGACGGTATGCACCCGGGACCAGGAACCTCTTCGACCGCAGATTGATTGAGCGATAAGGTCATACGTATGCCAAACGAGTCGCAGCCCGCCACCCGTCTGTTCCCGCCACGCCTGCCCGTCGGCCGCTTGGGTGTTGCAGTCGTTGCCGAGCTCGTCGACCTCATCGTGACGGGCCAGTTGAAGGAAGGCGAGTTGCTGCCCCCGGAGGGTCCACTGAGCGAGCACTTCGGTGTGAGTCGCACGGTGCTGCGTGAATCGGTGAAGCGGCTCGAGGAGAAGGGCCTGGTGATCGTCTCCCAGGGTCGTGGCACCCAGGTGCGGGCACCGGGCTACTGGAACATGCTCGATCCGGTGGTGCTGTCCGCGTTGATCGACAACGATGAGACGCTCGGTGTCCTTGACGAGCTGACGGTCGTGCGGGCGAGCCTCGAGTCGGCGATGGCGGGGGCGGTTGCCGGTTCTCGCAGCGCAGATGGGTTGAGGAGGCTGGAGAACGCTTTGACCGCGATGCGTGAAAGCGCGTCCGAGACGGACTCCTTCCGGCAGGCGGACGTGGTGTTCCACTACGCGCTCATGGAGATCTCCGGCAACCGGCTGGCGGAGAACATCGCCAAGCATCTGTACAAGCGAGCCGTGGAGTCCAGCCGTTACCAGGGCATCGACCCGCCTGATGCGTTCGCACTGACGCTGAAGGAACATGCGGCGATCGTCGATGCCATCTCAAGGCAGGACGTCGCGGCGGCCCAGAAGGCGATGCATGATCACATCCACGTCTCGTGGGAGCGTCGTCGGCTGCCCGACCACGCGCCACGGGCGCGTGGTCGAGCGCTCGATCAGGAGAGCGAGTAGACGTCGGCAGCATTGCCTCCGAATACACCTGCGCGTTCCGAGGCGGAAAGCCCGTCGAGCAGTGCCTGCAGAGCAGACTTCCAGGGTGCTGCACCCCCGCCGAGCTCGGCCAGCGGCCAGTCGGAGCCGTAGAGCAGGCGCTCAGGGCCGAAGGATTCCAGGGCGGTCGTCACCGGGGCGGCGAGATCGGCTGCACGCCATGATCCGGGGGCGAGGCCCGACGTAAGTCCCGAGACCTTCGCGACGACGTTCGGTTGTCGCGCGAGCTCCTGCAGCCGCGATACCCACGTGCTCCTGTCCTGCCCTGGCTCGGGCGGAGCGCCCAGGTGATCGAGGACGAAGCGGAGTCCGCTGTAACGTGCGGCCAGGCGGGTTGCCTGAGGGAGCTGCCAGCTACGCAGGACGAGGTCGAAACAGAGGTCCTCACGCTCGAGTACGGCGAGGCCCGCGCTGATCTCCTCGCGCGTCATCCACTCCGGGTCCGGATCGATGTGGGCAAGATGCCGCACCCCGACGACGGGGACAGCGGCGCTCTCGCGGATCTGGTCGAGCTGAGGTCCGACCTCCGCCGCGAGGTCGACCCACGCGACGAGGCCGGCGATGGCTGATGAGTCCAGCTTGGCGAGCCGGATGCTCTCATCAAGGCTGTTGCTCGACTGCACGACCACGGCACGGTCGACTTCGGTCGAGGCCAACATCTCACTCAGATCGGCGGCGCCGAAGTCGCGGGCGATCGGCGCCATGGTCTGCGCGTCGATCCAGTCCTGCGGGTTCACGGCTCGATCCCACAGGTGCACGTGGGCGTCAATACCGGCGTTCATGCGAGGTGCCACACTTCCTCGACAGGCTGCCACAGCGCCCCGGGATCACGCTCCTCGGCGATCCTCACCTGGCACGGGTCGGTGTGCGTCCACCACTCCTGCGAAGCCGAGTCCTCGGCGATCCTTCGCATGTCTGCCTCGTGGTCCTCGCCGACGTACTCGTAGTAGGCGAACAGGATGTCGCCGAAGATGAAGATGCTGTAGTTGCGCACGTTGCATTCGGTGAGTTTTCGCTCCACGCTCGGCCACACGGCACGATGCAGCGCCAGGTACTCCTCGCGCTTGTCGGGCCGCACACCTACGACGAAGGCTCTGCGCTCAGGTCGACGGGTCACGAGGATCGGCCTCCGCGGTGCGACGGGGCATCCATCACGTCCGGCTCGGCGACCAGCCGCAGGGCAGCACGTTCGGGCCGGATGTGCGGTCCGGTCGCCGCGGGCCGGGGCGTCACAGCGCCGGCCGGTGACATCTGGGACTCGTCGACCACGATCCCGATGCCTGGGCGATCACCCAGGACGATGCCTCCGTCGTCGAACTGCTGGTCGACGTCGAGACCGACGGGGAAGAGAAGATCCTGGACTTCGAAGGCCAGATGGTTCGGCACGGCGGCGGCGGCGTGCGCCACCGGGTTCGCGTTGTACGCGACGGGACTCACCGGCAGATCGTGGGCGTGCGCGAGCGTCGCAACACGGAGGAAGTGGGTGATCCCCCACACGTTGCCGACCTGCACGATGTCGACCGCGTTGGCGTCCAGCAGGGGGCGGTACTGCTCCAACCCGGTCAGGTTCTCGCCGCTTGCGATCGCCGCGCGCATCTTCCCGCGCAGCGCGGCCATGCCGGCCGCATCCCACCGGCGCAGCGGTTCCTCCACCCAGGTGAGGTCTATGCGCTGTTCGATGGCCGCGACATACCGGGCCGCTTGGGCGTGGTTCCACGACTCGTTGGCGTCGAACATGAGCGCCGGCCTGCGGGAGTTGCGGCTGAGAATGTCGCGCATGATCTCCAGCCGGGGCAGGTCGCGGTCGAGGTCACGGCCGCCTTTGAGCTTGCCGGCCTTGAATCCGCGGTCCGCGAACCTGCCGTAGAGGTCGGCGAGTTCGTCCTCGGTCAGGCCGTACTCGAGACCGGAGGCGTACCCGGGGACGAAGCGCTCCCGGGCCCCGAGGGTTCGCCAGAGCGGCTCGTCAGCGGCTTTCGCCTTGATGTCCCAGAGGGCCATGTCGACGGCTCCGATGGTGCCGAAGGTGGATCCTGAGTGACCGGCCTTGAAGACCCAGTCGAGCATTCGGTCGTAGAGAGCCACGACCGACCGCGGGTCATCGCCCTCGATCGCGGGGAAGACACGGGCGATGTCGGCGTGGGACCCGAGGCCTATCCCCTCGATGCCGGTGTCGGTCTCGATGATGAGGACGGGGACCGGCGTGGCGTGGCTGGGCTGGACACCGTTGACGTCCCCGGTGATTCTGCCCCAGTCGTGAACGGTGTTCAGGCTGCGGTACCCGGTGATCTTCATCGGCGATGCTTCTCCTTGCATGTGCGAGCGGTCATTCCTTGGTTCCTCCCGCTGTCATGCCTGCGACCAGGAATCGCTGGGAGAACAGGAAGACGACCAGGACGGGCAGGATCGACACGATCGTCCCCAGCGCCAAGGTGGGCAGCTGGACGGAGTCGGATCCTGCGGAGCTGGGATTGAAAGCCGGAGTTGACGCCAGAAGCGAGGTGAGTCCGACCTGGATCGGGTAGCCGTCGCTCGAGGGCAGCATCACGAACGGGAGGAAGAAGTTGTTCCAGTTCTGTACGAAGCTGAAGAACGCCACCAGCGCGACGATCGGGGCGGCCAGCGGAAGGGCGACTCGGGTGAAGACCTGGAAACCGTTGCAGCCGTCGATGCGCGCGGCTGCGAGGATGTCACGAGGGATGCTGGTCGAGAAGTAGATGTAGGTGAGATAGACGCCGAACGGGAAGAACGACATCGGCAGGATCACCGACAGCGGGCTTCCGATCAGGCCGACGCTGTTCAGCTCCAGGAAGATGGGCAGCACTAGTGCGGTGCTGGGGATCAGCATGACGACGAGTGTCAGCACGAGCAGCGCCTGCCGAAACCTGAACTCCGTGAGCGCGAGGGCGTAGCCGGCGGGGATGCTCACGAGGAGCGTGATCACCAGAGCGCCGATCGCGTAGAGCGCAGAGTTCCCGATCCAGGTGGTCACCGCCCCGTCCTGGAAGTCGAAGAGCTGATGCCAGTTGGCGACGAAGTCCGACCACGACCCGAGCGAAAACGGGTCGGCGACGACGAGCGCCTTCGAGGACTTCGTGACCGCCAGGAGCAGCCAGAGGATCGGGATGGCGAAGAACAGGACGAAGACGGCGAGCAGGACGCCGGCGATGGACCGCCCGCTCCACCCGCTGAGGCTCGGCCGGCGGCGTCCGGCGGAGAGTGCTGTCATGGTCATTCCTTCTCGAAGAGGTCGCCGCGCGTCACGAACACCCAGGACAGCAGGAGTGCGACGACCAGCAGGATCAGCGAGATTGCGGCCGCGCCGTTGAAGTCGTTCTGCTGGAAGGCGTACTGGTAAGCCAGCTGGTTGAGCGAGTAGTCGTTGGGCACCACTGCGTTGCTGGCCTGGCTGAGCAGCTGTGGCTCGACGAACAGCTGGGTGCCGGCCGCGAGTGACATGACGCCCATGTACGCAACCCATTTGCGCAGCATCGGAAGCTGGATCCGCAACGCGATCTGGACGGCGTTCGCGCCGTCGATGCGGGCGGCCTCGATCACTTCGGTGCTGATGTTGTTGAGGGCGCCGTACATGATGATGATCCACCCGCCGGCTCCGGTCCAGAACGCGATGATGGCGAAGATCGCCGGAAGGTTGCCGGGTTGGATCACCTGCACGAAGCTGTCGAATCCCATTGCGCTGAGCAGACTGCTGACAGGGCTCGCCGTCGGATCGAGGACGAAGAGCCACAACAGGACGCTGGACGCGCCCGCGAGCGCGCCGGGCAGGTAGTAGACGAAGCGCAGGGATGTGCTCACCCACCGCACGCTGATGGCGTGGACCACCAATGCCAGGCCGACGACGAAGATGACCAGCCCGAGGAGCCAGATGATGAGGTAGGTGGTCACATGGAACACGGCCGGCCAGAACCGGAAGTCACCGACGACCTTGGTGAAGTTGTCGAAGCCGGCGAATCCACCGTCGGCGTTCGTGAAGGCCAGTAGTACTGCGTAGAGCGAGGGGACGATGCCGAAGACGATGGTGAGCAGCGCGTAGGGCGAGACGAAGAGGTAGCCGATCGGACTGCGAGCGAAGGTGCGGCCGGCTGGCTGACCTCTGCCCCGGCCTGACCGCCGACGCCCGGAGGCGTCAGCGGTCGGCTGGTCACTCAACGGAGCGAGGGTCATGTCACTTCACCCTGTATCCGTTGACCTCGGCCTGGTTCTCGATTGCCTTCTGCCAGGTCGGCAGCAGGTCAACGATCGACTTGCCGCCCGTAATCCCTGGGGTCATCGTCTTCGCCCATATCGCCTCCTGGCTGAATGTGGGGTAACCCCAGCCAGCCCAGACTTGTGAGGCTGCGGTCTCCACCGGCTGCAGCGAGGTGGCGTAGTACTTACTCGCCTCCTGTTTGGCTATCCACTTCTGGGCGGCGGGCGCGTACGCCGGGTAGCCCGGTGCGACATTGACCTGGTAGTCGTCGGCCGTGGTGACGAACTGGACGAACTTCTCGGCGGCCTTCAGGTTCTTCGAGTGGCTGGAGATGAACCAGGTTCCGCCACCCACGTTGCCTGTGACAGCCTCGCTCTCGCCCTTCCACGGCAGCGGCGCGGCGACACCGAGTCGGCCGGCCGACATGTTGAGCGACTGAGGGTTGTTGAAGATTGCGCCGGCGTACCAGGCCGGGCCCGGCATCATCAGCACTTTGCCTGAGTACTTCTTCAAGAACTCGGGAGTGAACACGCTGACCACCGGCACGGTCCCGTTCTGGCGGAGGGCGTCGAGCATCGAGGCCGCCCGCTTGCACTCGGTCGAGTCGGTCTTCACCGTGAGGGACTTGGGGCCGGGCACGTCATTGGCCCGGCACTTGCTCGCCCACATGAACACCTCGGGCGTCCAGGCATCCCCAGCCGTCCCGATGATGTAGCCGGGGTGCTCCTTGGCGACCCTCTGCCCGAGCGCCTGGTACTCCTCCCACGTGGTCGGGAGGGCGTAGCCGAACTGCTCCAGCAGGGACTTGTCGTACCAGAGCACCGCCTGGGCGAGGTCGTTGCGCAGGCAGTACACGCGGCCGTCCACCGTGCAGGGGTTGAGCGAGCCTGGGGTGAAGTTGCTGAGCATGTCCTTCGGGACCAGGCCCTTGTCCAACACGGCCGCGAACGCCTGCTTGCCGCCGCTCTTCTGGCTGGCCCATGCCGCGTCGTTGTTCTGGCTGGAGAAGACGACGTCGGGCCAGCCGCTACCGGCGCGGTCGAAGAGCTGCATCTTCGTCCGGAAGGAGTTGGACCCGTTGGCCGACCCGTCATAGGTGACGACCTTGATCTTGGTGTCCGGGTTCTCCGCCTGGAACGCCTTCGCGGCAGCCTGTCGGTCCGCGTCCACCCAGACGGTGATCGTCGAGGAGGCTTCCTGCTTGGCTTCGGGAAAGCCGTACGCCCCGTTCGCCGAGCTGCCTTCGCCGCCGCACCCAGCGAGGGCCAGGAGCGCCGTTGCTGCGCCCAGTACGGCGACGGTCGACGCCTTACGGCGCGAACGCACCACAGTATGGGTTCCGACCATGGGATGTCCTTGTCTTGTCGACTTCGTTGACGACTCTGCGCCAGGACTGTAGGGCATACGTATGATGTTTGTCATCATCTGAGTCGCTGGCGTCGTTCTGCTCTGGAAAGGTGCGCGTCGAACGGTGGTCCTGTTCGGGAGGCGCCGTCGGCTGCGGCAGTTCCAGGTCGCGAAACCAACCGAGATCCCGCGACTCTGTTGCCGTGCTGTACGTGTTCACGCCGGGACTTCAACGCGGCTGCATCGACGGGTGATTGAGCCGCTCAGCCGGAGACTCACCGCCACCGGGCGACAGTGATCCGCCGCCCCGTCGACGGCATCAATTGCGGGCGATGACCGCCGGCTTCCCGCCGCAGGACCGGATCTGTGCGTTCTGCCCACGCCGGCACGACCACTGGCCGGTGAGCTCCAGGACCGGTTGCGCGCAGTGATCCGCGAGAGCCGCTGTCGGCACTTTCGCTCACCTGATGGGCACCCGCGGACTTGCCCGGCTGCGACACCCTGGGCAAGCGTGAACCAACCCGGCGCCAACTCGGCGAGCCGGCCTCGCGTAACCAGACGCCTCGCCTACGACCGCAGCGGCTCCACCCGCTGGCGCCACATCCATGCGGAACAGGACGGCCGGCTCCTGGCAGGTCAGCGGTCCTTGACCGAGCCGGAGGCGGTCCGCGAGCGCCTGCAGAATGCGCTGGTGGTCCACCGCCTGCGCCGGCCTGGCCCGCCCTTCAGGCCACACGTGCCCCTGCGATTCCAGCTCCGCCGAATCGCAGGGCATCGACAGCCCGTCTCCAACCAGCGCATCCGGTACGTCGGTATCGACGGTGACTTTCGCGTCGAACCCCTTGCCCTGCGATGGCGCGAACGGCCCGCCAACCGAGGGCGACGGCGCCGACTCGTCTCACCCCGACCGCCTGAATACCGAGCCGGCTGAGGCCCGTGGCAACGTTGCTGTCCGCACACCGGTCGCGCTGCGAGCGCCGGTCACCTCGGCGGGGTCGCCGACGTCGGCGGCGCGCAACAGCGCCGTCGTCTCCCCGACGGTCAGCACGTGCCCGCCCATCAGACTGCCCTCACCACTTCCCGCCGGAGCGTTGTCACCACCGGCGGGCGTTCGCAGCGCCTCATCGTCCGAGCCAGCCGCCGTCGACCGGCAGGATCGTCCCGGAGACGTAGCGCGCGGCGTCCGAGGCCAGGAACACAGCAGCGCCTGCAAGGTCCTCCGCCGTCCCCCACCGCCCCGCCGGTATCCGCTCAAGGATCGCGCGGGACCGGTCAGGGTCGTCCTGAAGCGCTTGGGTGTTGTCGGTCGCGATGTAGCCCGGTGCGATGCCGTTGACAGTCACACCGTATCCAGCCCACTCGTTCGAGAGCGCCCGGATCAGTCCCGCCATGCCGGACTTGGCGGCCGCGTAGCCCGGCACGTTGATCCCGCCCTGGAACGAGAGCAGGGAGGCGGTGAAGACGATGCGTCCGTGCTGTGCGTCCAGCATCCGCCGCCCGAGAGCCTGGCTGAGTACGAACGTGCTCGTGAGGTCGACTTCGAGTACCTCGTCGAACCATTCCAGAGGGTGCTCTGCGGCGGGAGCCCGGTGGATGGTCCCGGCGTTGTTGACCAGGATGTCCACCGGGCGCTCGCCTGCGGCGAGTTCCTCGGCGATCCGGATCACCTGGCGCCGGTCCGCGAAGTCGACGCGGTGTCCCGAGAATGCGCGGCCGAGCTGGCGCACGCGGTCGCCGATCGCCGATGACGCCGGATCGAGGGTGGCGGAGAGTCCGACGATGTCGGCACCGGCAGCGGCCAGAGCCTCGGCGACGGCGAACCCGATTCCACGCTTGGCCCCCGTCACGACGGCGAGGCGCCCGGTCAGGTCGAACGGGTTCATGACGCGCCCACCTCGACGAGCAGCTTCATCGCCTGCCCGGCCTCGAGGACACCGAAGGCTGATCCGAGTTCATTCAGGGACACGATGCCCGTGATGAGCTTCTGGGCCGGGATGGCGCCCTCGGCCAGGAGCTCGATGGCGCGCTCGAAGTCGTGACGCTGGTAGACCCGTGCACCGAGCAACCTCAGCTCCCGCCAGAACACGCGGTGCAGGTCGATGGGCCGCGGTTGCGAGTGGATGGCCACCACCACCAGCGTGCCACGGACCTTCGCCAAGCTGGTGGCACCGAGCACGGCAGCGGCCGAGCCGGAGACTTCGAACACGACGTCCGCTCCGGCGCCGTCCGTCCACTCCTCCACCCAGGCGATTTGATCGACCGACGAGGGGTCCAGCGTCGTCAGCCCCATCTCCTCGGCGGCGGCCCGCCGGGTCGGGTCGATCTCGGCGATCACGACCTCGGCACCGAACGCGGCAGCGACGATGGCGATCAGAACGCCGATCGGGCCCGCACCGATAACGACCGCCTTGCTGCCTGCGACGAGTTCGGAACGCCGTACGTCGTGAACGGCCACCGCGACCGGCTCCACGAGCGCGGCATCACGCAGCGACATCTCCGAGGGCAGCCGCACAAGTGTCGACGCCGGTACATTCCAGCGCTCCTGAAGGGCTCCGGGGCTGTCGATGCCTATGAAGTCCAGGTGCTGGCAGATGTGCTCGTTCCCCGCGCGACAGGCCGGACAGGTGCCGTCCCAGGCCAGCGGCATGACGGTCACCGCATCACCCACCGACCAGCCCTCCACGCCGGCGCCGAGGGCGACGATCGTGCCTGACATCTCGTGTCCGATCGTCGCCGGCTTGCTGACCCGACCGTCCATGTCCCCGTGGAACACGTGGAGGTCCGTGCCGCAGATTCCGACATACGCCACAGCGACTTGGACCTCCCCTGCACGCAGCTCGGCTGGTTCCCGCTCCTCGACCGTCATCGTGCGCGCGCCTAGGTAACTTGCTGCCAACATGCCGATCGGCTCCTTCTTGCTGTGCCGCAGGACGCGCCGGCCCACAGCTCCGCGCAGCCCCACAACGAAACATAATACGTATGCTGTCGCCGTTATAGTCGGTCTCATGACCAGCAAGCAACCACCGCGCGCCCACAGATCAACGCAACAGACGCTGCCGACCCGAGGACTGCGAACCGGGCACCAGCTCACGGAGTTGGGCCTGGGTGCAGCACAGTTCGGCAACCTGTTCACCGAGACAACCGACGACGAGTCGCATCGCGCCGTCAAAACCGCAGCCGAGGAAGGGATCCGCTACTTCGACACCGCACCGCATTACGGCCTCGGGCTGTCCGAACGCCGCCTGGGGAACGCCCTGCACGCGACCGCTCGGCAAGATGTGGTCATCTCATCGAAGGTCGGGCGCCTGCTCGTGGACAGCCCGGACACAAGTCACCGGCTCGACGACGACGGGTTCATCGTGCCGGCGACGAAACGGCGCGTCTGGGACTTCAGCCGCGACGGGATCCTTCGCTCCGTGGAGGAGTCACTGGCTCGGCTCGGGACGGACCGGCTCGACATCGCCTACCTGCACGACCCTGACGACCACTGGAGTGCGGCCTCGTCGAGCGGGATCGCCGCTCTGGCCGAGCTTCGGGACCAGGGCGTCGTCGGTGCCATTGGCGCCGGCATGAACCAAGCGGCAATGCTGGCCGAGTTCGTGAGGCAGACCGACGTCGATGTGGTGATGGTCGCCGGGCGGTTCACCCTTCTTGATCAATCGGCACTGGACGACCTGCTCCCCGTCGCCAGCGCCCACGGCGTCGGCGTCGTCGCCGCGGCGGTCTACAACTCCGGACTGCTGAGCACTACGGCCGTGGACGGCTCGGCGACGTACGACTACAGGGCAGCGCCGCGGGCCGTCGTCGAACGTGCCGCCCGCATCGCCGCGGTCTGTGAGCGACACGGCGTGGAACTCCCCGCGGCCGCGATCCAGTTCCCGCTGCGCCATCCCGCGGTCACCTCGGTGGTGACCGGGATGCGCACTCAGGAGCATGTGCGAAGCAATGTCGCACGCTATCGGGCCGTGATCCCAGAGGCACTCTGGGAAGAGCTGCACTTCACAGGACTCGTCCCCGACCCCACCCGCACCAGCTAGTGCTCCAGGGGCTCAAGTAAGCATCGTACGAATCTTGTCGCAAACATCATACGTATGCTAACCCTGTGGCGGGCATCAACGCCCCAGTCACAGGAAGCGATCGAACATGACATCGACGTCAGACTCGACCCGCTCGGTGAGCAGACGATGGAGGCACAGGGCGAGCACCCTGGCAGCCCTCGGCGTCTGCGCCGTCATCGCCTCAGCGCTCAATCCCCTGCAAGCACAAGCCGCGCCTCGGACGGTGTACTTCGCAGCGCCGGACGGCAAGGACTCCGGACACTGCAGCCAGTCGCAGCCGTGCTCGCTCGAGCGGGCCCAGCACGTGGTCGGCCCCGCCGCCAAACATGGTGACGTGAGCGTTCAGCTCGCCGACGGCACGTACCACCTCTCCGAGCCCCTGCGGTTCGGACCCGGCAATGACGGCGGCGAACACACCATCCACTGGAACGCCGCCCCGGACGCTCACCCCGTCATCACCGGCGCCTCGAAGGTCACCGGCTGGTCCAAGTCCGCGGCAGGGACAGGCATCTGGGAGGCGGACACCCCCAGCGGCCTCGACACCCGTCAGCTCTACGTGAACGGCGTGATCGCCCCGCGCGCCGCCATCCGCCTGGCCAACTCGGACGTCACTCCCACCGCAACCGGTCTCACCATCAAGAACCCGGCCCTGAGCTACCTCGCCACGCTCCCCGACCAAGGACGCATCGAGTTCGAGTCCCTCGGCGACTTCACCAACCGCTACTCGCCGGTTCAGAGCATCAGCGCCACCGAGATCAAGATGGCGCAGCCGGCGTGGGACAACAACACCTGGGGCTGGGACACCGTCCAGAACTCATTCCTGGCCGGCCCGAGCTGGTACCTGGACAACTCACTGAGCTTCCTCACCCAGGTCGGCCAGTGGTACATAGATCCGGGCGCCGGCAAGCTCTACTACAAGCCGGCGAACGGGGTCGACCCCAACCGGCTCGACATCGAGCTGCCCCGCCTGCAGACACTGATCAGCATCGGCGGGACGTACGGCAAGCCGGTGACCGGCCTTGCCTTCAAGGGCATCCAGTTCTCCGGAACCTCCTGGCTCGGCCCCTCGACCGACGGGTATGCCGACCAGCAGAACGGCCTCTTCATCAAGGGCACCTACGACTACCGCCCCGCCGACGCCTTCACCAGCTGCTCACGCGGATGCGAGATGTTCGAGCGAGCCCGCACCAGTTGGTACCAGGAACCCGCCGCCGTGCAGGTCTCCGCTGCCAGCCGCATCTCGTTCACCGGCAACACATTCACCAACCTCGGCCAGTCGGCCCTCGGCGTCGGAAACGACGCCAACGCCACGGTGACCGGCGTCGGCCTGGGCGCCAGCGACATCGACGTGGTCGGCAACCGGTTCACGGAGAACAGCGGGCACGGCATCGCGGTCGGCGGCGTGCTGCCTGACGCACACCACCCCAGCGACCCGAGGATGACCAACCGGGACATCCTGATCTCCGACAACACAATCAATCGCGTGGCGGTGGACTACAAAGACAACAGCGGCATCTTCAGCACCTACGTCACAGGCGCCCGCATCCTGCACAACGAGGTCTCCAACGTCCCCTATGACGGTATCGACACCGGCTACGGCTGGGGCATCAACGACGCCGGAGGATCGAACGACTACGTCGACCGCGGCTACTACAAGTGGAACACGCTCTACACGACGCCGACCACGCTCAGGGACAACCGCGTCGAGGGCAACCTCGTACACAACACCAAGGCCCGCTTCGCCGACGGAGGATCGGTCTACAACCTCTCCGCCAGCCCCGGGACCGTGGTCGCCAAGAACTACCTGTTCAACATCTCAGGCGTCGGCCTCTACCTCGACGAGGGCTCGCGCTCGATGACGTACGAGAACAACGTCGTCCAAGGCGGTTCCTTCCTCTTCACCAACGCCTACAGCCTCCGCAACAACACCAGCGACAACGTCATCCAGAACAACTGGTACAACTCGGGCGGAGCGTCGACGCCGAACGCCGGGGCCCACAACAACAAACTGATCAACAACGTGAAGGTCGCCGGCGCCAACTGGCCCGCGGGCGCACGAGACGTGATCTGCCAGGCGGGTGTCGCGCCGAAGTACCGGACGTCGCTCAACGCGAACCAGTTCGGCTTCAGCGGGTGCGCGGTTCATGCACCGGTCGCACCCGGCCTCGCCACTGCCGCAGGCTCGGCCCTCAGCTCGTACTTCGGCCAGAGCGGCGACAGCTACGGCATCGCGGCGGCCGGCGCCGACGTGTGGGGCGCCGGCGGCCAACACGACGACCAGTTCGGATCGATCTACCGGGCCGGTTCGTTCCACGCCGACTCGAGCGTGTCCACCCGGGTAGTGTCGGTCAACGACGCCAACGCCTGGGCCAAGTCCGGGGTCATGGTCCGCAACGACATAACCAAGGCGGGAGAGTCGGCCGGGTATGCCGTCGTCGCGGTTACCGCCCGCAACGGCGTCGTATTCGAGTGGGACAGCAACGGCGACGGGTACCTGGACACCGAGGCCCGCGCCAGCGTCGACATCTACCGTCCCATCTGGGTGAAGCTCACCCGATCGGGCACGTCATTCAGCGCCTCGTACTCCTACGACGGTGCCAACTATGTCCCGGTCGGTCAGCCCGTGACGTTGGCCTCCGCCGCAGCGAAGCAGGACGCGGGCATCTTCTCCACGTCCCACGACACCGCCCAATCGGCGATCAACCAGTTCGACTCCGGCGCCGTAACAGCCGCAACGACGCCGTAGCTGCCGCTCACGGAGGGTCGACGACGGGCGCGTGGGGTGATCTGCGGTCCGGTTTCGATTGGCTGGGTGGTGAAGAGTTCGGCCATGGAGGCTTCGGAGAGGTAGCGGCGGTCGAAGACCTGCCACTCGTCGTGGAGTTCGGCCAGGACCGCGGCGGCGAGCAGGTCCAGGGCGGCGGGGTTAGGAAAGACCTGGACCAGCTCGCCGCTTCATTTCCCGGACCAGCCGTCCCAGCGGGTTCGTCGACCAGGTCTTCTTCCAGTGCGCCGACGGGAAGCTCGCGAACGCGGTGATTCGGATGCGGCGTCCAGCAGCATCGTCGATCATCCGGTCGATCGAGAGCCAGAAGACGCAGTTCGCCACGGACGTCACCCGCCTTGCCGGCCCCGCCGCCGATGACGGCGATGTCGATCTCGACACTCGCTCCCGCCGGGCAGCGCTTTCGCCTACGAGGTGGCATTCACGTGACGGGTGACCGGCCACGAAGCTGTGTGGAGGTTCAACACCACGTACAGCGGCGTACGTGAACTTCCCGGACTGATCTCCCGGCGTTCCGGTGTGGCGGTGACCGGTCTCGCCGACCCGTACCAGCTGTGAAGTGGCTCTGCTCGGAGCGCTCTTGGCGATCGGTCCAGCAGGAATTCGGTGTCGGCGCCGACAAGGCCATGGGGTTGTAGAACACGATACGGCCATTGCTCATCGCTGACACGCCGCCGCGGCGGCGTGTCTGGTGATCCTTATCGTCGTCTTTCGCAGGTCGGCCGGGTGCTCTTCTCATTGCGCCGCTCCATAGCCAGCTCAGCTGTGTTGGCTGTTCAGTCCGTAGAAGGCGACGCGAGCGCCCTTCGTAGTGCTGTCCGAGGATGACTGGTTATAGGAGCCGGCCTTGAAGTACTGCTTGTATGGGAAGAAGGACGAGGGAATGCCGTAGCGGGTGGTGCTGCCGTTAACGGTGAGCTCGATGGTGTTTCCACCGGAGACCGCGATGGCGTATGTCCACGTTTTTCCGACCGGGGTGTTCCCCACGTTGTGCAGGGTCTGGCCACCGGCGGGAGAGTTCTCCGTGCCCAGCACGATGTCGCCGTTGGAGCGGTAGTACAGCTCCAACAGGGGCTTCGTGGAGGAGCCTCCGGACCCAAGGTGGATCTGGCCAACACAGACGTTCTTGGTCACGGAAACGACGCGCAGGGTCGCACTCAAGCGGTGGTTGCCGCTGAGGTTCCAGTCGGCGGCGCTGCCGTTGCGGTTCATCTCCCGCAGCTCGGACCGGGCGTAGTTCGAGTTCGGCGTGGTCACGCCCTTCTCGGGGGCCCAGAAGGTCATCGCACCGTCGCGGGTGTCGGTGTAGAAGTACGCGTCCTGGAATCCGTTGGCGCCTTGAAGTCGAGAGGAGGAGATCGCGGTTGGGGAGCCCGGCGAGCCGACCGGCTCCTGGAGCTGCCATACGGACAGGTCGAAGTTTCCTCCGGGCGCGACATTCGGATTGGCCGCGCCCGCACTGCCACTGATGAGAACAGTGAGCGCAAGGGCGAGGCACGAGGCGGTCGCTGCCGCGAAGAGCCGAGAACGGTTCATGTGGGGGCGGCCTTTCACTCAAGAAGCCGTTCAGTATGTTGAACACTGAATGCGTATGTGTACATCCGTGAGCCGTGAAGCTAGTGGTCTGGACCAACTCCGTCAAGAGGTGCACGGGAAGCCCTCAGCCTCCTTGCAAGCGCCCCGATGCCTGCGGGGCACCGCCGCGGGACCGCCGATGCGCCCAGCGGCCTGGCAGGATGTCTGCACGCCCTCGCCCACGCCCTGGGCACCCCGTTCGACGAGCTCTTCGCGACGCTGTGCCGCGGGCGCGACCTGCCGGGCCGAGCGAGGGCTGACAGCCCGCCCGGGCACCTGCCGCAGATCACTCAAACCGGCGAGACCACCCCGAACACGCGGTCACCTCCTCGCACTTCCGTTTTATTGGGTGAGGCCGAGTGGGCGATCCGGCGGCAGCGCTGTCACGGGTTCGGCGTGTCGGCTGGCAGGTTCGCGCGCATGCACTGCTCCTCTCCCGCCCCCATGCCATCGGGATACCAGTCCGGTCCCCGCTCACCGCATGCGTCGCTCTTTGCAGGTCACTCCCGGCAGCGCCGGCCGATTGCTGCGTTGCGGCCAGAGCGGCCGGTGCCGCGACTGCGGCAACCCGATCGAGTGGTACCACCGCAGCGATCCGCACCCGGTCCCTCTGCACCCGCACGAACTGCCCGCCGCCCAGGTGCCCGAAGCCAGCCGCTGGCATGTCAGCTCCAGCGTGGCCCACCCCGCCGGAGACGGCAGCAGCTGGTGCCGCCTGCCGCATGCCGTCCTCTGCCCCGCCCGCGACACACCCCCGCCTCCCCCCGAGCTGGCCGGGCTGCGCCGAGCGCTGGCCGTACGCTCCCGCCGCCTGATCGACGCCGGCACTTCACCCCTCCCCCGGCCTCACCGCCCAGCCAGACGCCTGAAGCGGTGCTCTGCCGCCCGTGACGTCCTGAGGAACAGACGCCCTGCATCGGGCCAATGCAGGTCACTGATGGGCAGCACCTGCGTTCTGATATCGATGGGCGGCGCCGGCAGCGGCCCGGTAGGGGCAGACCGCAAGCGCTTCGGTACGGTCTTTGCCACCCGGCTCGTTGCGCGCCGCCATCAGTCCTTCGCACTGCCCGCCTCGATTCCCGTTGCCAGACTGAGATCCGGCGGCCCTGGTGTGCGCGCTGCTCGGAAGCCATGTCTCATCTCGACGTTGCCGACCTCAATGGCCGGCAGCATCTACTGCGGCCACTGATTCGACTTTCCCGGCTCCCCCGCGCTCCGTCGGCTCGTGGCCTCTTCCGGCGTGTTGTTCAGAACGGCGCCAAGCGGGGTGCCGAGAAATCTCGCAGATCCAGTCGGAGCCTGGTGGCAGCACCAGCATGTGCCTCCGATGGCGTTCATCCTCGGCTTGGTCTTCTCTCCGCGGCCCTGTGCAGGGAGGGCACGCATCCGTTTGATGTGCAGCCCGGAAATTGTTCTAGCCGGGCGGGGTGCCGTCAGGGTGGTTGTGGATCCAGGACAGGCCGCCCAGGTCGAGGCGTTGGCGGGTGCGGGTGACTGCTACGTAGGCCAGGCGGGCTTCGGCGTCGTCAATGGGGTCGCGGGGCGTAGCGGTATCTGTGCGCTCGTCAGGGGTGACGGTGGCGTCCATCGCGGCCAGGAGCAGGGCAATCACCGCCGCAGCGATCCTCAACTCCTTGACCGTTCCTACCTCGATGCACCTGCAAGGGCCGCCGACAACAGCCCTCCCGCAGCCTCTCCCAGTCCGGTTCGGGACCTCCTCGAGCGCCTCGTTCATGAGCTGATCCAGCTGACGAAGGTCCTTGAGGCCCTCGTCCAGACCAGCACGGACGGTCGTGCACGGCCAGCCGGGCCACCACTTCCGGGACGCCACCCTCGCTGGCTCAGAGGGGCCGGGGCACCCCTCGCTGCGGGTGCACTTTGACGAACGCTGGCTTGCTACTCGTCTCCGCCCTCCCCCCGTCGTCGTGACATTACTTGGAGCCCTCCTCGTACGCTTACGAGAGGCGACCTTGCCCCCGGCCACCGTCGAGCGGGCGGGCGCCGCGGCGTTCGGGCGGGCGCCCGCCCCTACCGCCGAGGACGTCATGACGTGCCCCCCACCGTGCTCGGCAGCTTCACCGGCGGCGGCATGAGGGCGGCGGCGTGCACCCGGTCGATGCCGGAGAATTCGGTGATGAGCCGCGTGAGTTCGTCGTCGAGGATCTCGTCGACGGTGTAGAGCGTGCCGTCGTCGGCGAAGACCTTGCCGCCGAACGCCTTGGTCATCTGTAGCTGCACGGCGGCCGCCGGGTTGCCGGTGACGAAGTCGACGCCGAGCAGCTGCCGGGTGTGTTCCTCGAAGGTTGCGGCCAGCTTCCGGTTGAGCTCCTCGATCTGGTCGAGGAGCTCGCGGACCCGCTGCTGCTGCTCGGCGGTGAGCGCCGGGTAGATCAGCTTCATCGCCACGTGGTCGAACTTCACGTGCCGGGCCTCGTCGAGGCCGTGCGTGTGCAGGAGGCGGGTGAAGAAGCGGGCCCGGTCCGGGTCGAGCGCGTCGGTACGGTGCTCGAACACGGTGATCACTGACTCCCCGACGTACGCCGAGCAGCACAGCGCGACGAGTTTGACGTAGGGGTGGTCGTCGGTGCGGAAGACCTCGAGCCGCTCGTCGAACAGGGCGTTGTCGACGCGGGGTTCGGCGCCGGAGAGGGCCCGCACGTACCGGTAGAAGGTGTTGGCGTGCTGGATCTCTTCGGCGGCGAAGCAGGACAGTGCGTTGTGCAGCTCGTGCCCGAGGTTGATGGCGTCGCGCAGGCCGTGCAGTTCCCCCATCACCATGGCCATGACCGTGCTGACGTGGCGCTCGATCTCGGCGAGCTGGGCCAGCTCCTTGGTGAGGTAGGCGACGGCCTCGGCCTCGTGGCCTCTCTCGCCGTAGGCGACAACGGAGACGAACTCGTGCTCCGCCTGAGTGCCTGCCTCCGTCCAGTCGAAGGCACCGGGGTGGAAGGTGTTGATGTGCGCGAGGCGGGTCACCGAGGCCAGCTCGGTGCGGACGGCCTCGGCGATGGAGTCGAACTGGTCAGGCCTGGTCATTCTCGTACTCCTTGTAGCCGTCCTGCAGCCCGATGGAGATGTCGCGCAGGTGCACCCAGCCCTGGGCGATGAACTCGCTGTCCCGTAGCTTTTCGATGAAGTAGTAGTAGGTCTTGATGTCGTCGGTCTCGACGAGCAGGAAGTCGGAGTAGTTGGTGGCGAACGCCTCGGCGTCGAAGTGACGGACCGACATCTTGTCGGCGAACGGCCCGACGATCTCCTTCTGGAAGACCTCCTCCTTCGCACCGCGCTGCTCGCGGCTGAGTTGCAGCCAGGAGCGGTCGAATTCGTAGCGGATGACGATGCCGTACTTCACGGGTCAGCTCCTGGCGTAGCTCTGGGCGTTGAGGATGGTGCGTTCGGGGTCGGTGATCGCACGGCGGCCGTGCATGACACGGGTGTTGTCGATGAGGACGATGTCGCCGTCCTCCCACTGGATCTCCTCGGTGACCTTCTCGGTGACCGCGGTGTACTCGGCGATCACGTCGTCGGGTATCGCGGAGCCGTCGGCGAAGCGGATCGCGGGTGCCTCGTAGTTGAACGAGGGCCCCAGGATGCTGTTGGCCCAGGCGATGCGCGAGGACGTGCGGGTGGGGTGGGCCGCGTACACCGAGTACTCGTAGGTCAGGGATCCGTCGGTGGCCTCGGCGAAGAGGACGTCGGCGCCCTTGTTCGACACGGCGTAGAGGTGGTCGACCGTCATCTCGGCCGCATCGGCGCCCCCGCCGGTGAGGTGAGCGGCGAGCCGCTGCCACATGGCCTGCGGCACGTTGTTGCGCGTGTACTGCACGGGCTTGTCGGTGAAGATCTGCTTCGCCCGCTCGGACAGCGCCTCCCAGACCCTGAAGCCGTCGCAGACGGTGGTCTCGGAGCCGGATTTGGCCGCCTTGACGCAGTGGAACCAGAGCAGGTCGGGGGCGAAGGGCGTGGCCCCGTTCTCCAGATGGAGGCCGATCGGGTCGTGCCCGGAGTCGACCTTCTGGGCGGAGTTGCCGTGGAAGGTGCGGGCCGGATCGAGGGTGGTGCGCGAGCTGTAGCGGCGCACCAGCTCGTTGAACTCCTCGACGCTGGGAGCGAATCCGCGAATGAGGAGGTGCCCGGTGTCGGCGAGCAGGCCGTCGAGGCCGGCCTGGTAGAGCTCGGTGAAGTCGGCTTCGGTACCGGTGGGTGTGATCATCATGCCGTCACCGTCGCCGATGGCGGTCAGTCGCAGGGTGTTCTGGGCAACTGTCATGGCTTGGTCCCCGTTCTTGTGTGATTCAGAGGATGAGGTCGACCGAGCGGCCGTATGCAGTGGTGACCGTCATCAGGTCGTCGAAGAGGTTCTGTCTGCGTGGTCGGCCGGTGACGGTGAAGTACTGGCGGCGGAAGTCCCTGCTGTCCGCCACGACGAAGAAGCGCTCGGGCCGGTCGGTCTCGGCCAGGTGCCGCTCGGCGTACGCGTGCGCCTGGCGCCGCGTCTCCTCGGCATCGGCGTCCTCGGCGGTGATCAGCAGCGCCGACAGGTGCTCCATGCCCTCGCCGAACACCACGGCGTCCACCACCGTGGGGCAGCTGCGCAGGCTGCCCTCGACCCACTCCGGCGAGACGTTGCGTCCGTGACTGGTGATGATCACGTTCTTGAGGCGGCCGAGGATGCGGATGTAGCCGTCCGCATCGATCTCGGCACGGTCCCCGGTGTGCAGCCATCCGTCCTCGTCGACGGGGCGGCTGGTGGGGTCTTCGACGGTGTAACCGGCGAACAGCGACGTCGACTTCACCAGCAGCTCCCCGTCGTCGGAGAGCCTGACCTCGCAGTGCGGCAGCGGCCTGCCCACCGTGCCGGGCCGCCACTGCTCGGGGGTGTTCCACGAGACGACCGAGCTGTTCTCCGACAGCCCGTACCCCTCGTGCACCCGCAACCCGGCGCCGTCCAGACGCAGTTGGGCCTCTACGTCGACGGGCGCGCCACCCGCCATCAAAAACGGCCGCACGCCGTCGCCGAGGACCGGCCCGGCGTCGGCCGGCGCGCTGCGGACCGCCTTGTCGAGGGCGCTCACCGCGGCAGGCGGCAGCACCGCGGCGGTCGGCCGTCCGGCCCGCATCCAGGCCACCACGTCGTCGGCGCGGGATCCGGCGGTGCCCAGCAGCGCGGTGTTCTCGGGCAGCAGGATCATCCGGCCGCCGTTGATGATCGGCAGATACACGGAGGTGACCTGCTCGATGAGCAGGCTGAACGGCACCAGGGAGAGATAGCGGGAGTAAACCCCGGCGGGCGAGACGGAGTTGAGCGACACCAGCAGCGCTTCGAGTGCCTTCGAGCGGATCTTCACGCCTTTGGGCGCGCCGGTGGTCCCCGAGGTGTGGATGACCTTGATGATCCGCTCGTCGGGAGGCAACTGCAGCCCGTCGGGCTGCGCCACGCGGCTCCCGGCGCCGCTGTCCGCCGCGATCGCAAGGACGGTGACCGCGCCGTCAAGGCCCCACTCCGCGAGCTTGCGCACCCCCGCCTCGTCGGCCAGGCAGAGCCGGACCTCCTTGAGCAGCGAGGCCGCCTGTTCGCCGGAGAACGCCAGCGGCACGGGCACCTCGACGAAGCCGCCGAGCAGCAGCGCCAGGTCCGCTGCCACCCACTGGGGGCCATTGCCCGCGACGACACCGACCGTGGTCCCCGCCTGGGCGCCGAGGTCGGCGAGCAGCCGACGGATCTGCCCGCTCCAGCCGGCGAGGTCCCCGTAGGTGAAGGTCTCGGCGACCGAGCCGTCGGCGGCAGCCGCTCGACGAGGACATCGTCGCGGCGCTCGGGCGCGTACAAGCCGTCGTAGATCTTCCTCATCGGGCACCCGCCCCCTGCGGGGTGAGGGAGGCTTCCCGCCCCCAGGTGACGGCCAGGTGGTAGCCCGAAGCGGCCTCGCGGTTGATGCCGGCGTCGAACGCCCGCACGTCGATGAAGCCGGCGACGGGCGCGGTGTCGTAGTACGACCCCCACCTGCCCTGCTGCTCCTCCGGCAGGCGCTCCTCGCGTGCCTCGGCGAGGCCGGTGAACTCAAGGCCGATCCGCGCCAGGGTGCGCGCGAGCGGCTGGGTGACGGTGCACAGCAGGTATGAGGCCCCGTTGCACCAGCACAACGCGGGCACCATGCCGATCAGCTTCAGGCCGGCGCCCGGCTCGTTGGACGCCAGCGGCCCGACCTCGACCAGGCCGGCCGGCTCGCACTGCGTACGCGTGGAGCGGGATATGACGTCGGCCGGCGCGTCGCCGAGGTAGTGCTCGATGAGCAGGCTGCGCTCCCCTCCGTACGTCAGCCCCGCACAGGCCAGCGGGACGACGTCCGATCCGGCTGCCCCGTCCGCGCACAGAGCGCTGTCCGGTGACGGTGCGATCCGCGCCTGGTAGTCCCGTGCGTAGCGCTCCCGTGCGAGATCGACGCACGCCTGCCACAGGGTGCTCCCGCGGCGAGCGATGTTGATGCGCATTGCCCCTCCGTTCCGCATCACATGCCCGGCCGGTCGGACCGGGCGCCCACACTTTATGACCACCAGTCGATTTTTGACAACTAGTTCATGGTCATCACGGCTGTGAACAGAATGTGAACAGAGAGTCACGCAGGGGAGGTCCGCCTTCTTCGGCTACTGGTAGTGACTGCCGACCGCGTGCTGCGCCGTAATCGAGTCGACGATGCCGGCCACCTCCCCGTACAGGTTCGCCACGTCATCGGCGGCCAGACGGGTCCAGCCCAGGCCGCTGATCATGGCGGTCATCACCTTCAGACGGGCATCGAGGGCCTTCTCGCCGGACCACAGGAAGCGAGGCGAGAGCAGATGCATGGCCGCGTAGCCGAGGATGTAGGCGCGCAGGGCGTCCACCGCTACGGCCGCCTCCACTTCGGCGTTGTCGAAGCCGCCCTCGGCGACGCTGCGCTCCACGGCATACCCGACGACCTGCGCCATCTGTGCTTCGATCAGGTCACGCCGCTTGATCCGCTGCTCCGAGGCGACCTGGCAGACGGCGTCGGTTGCGCGCCCCGTGAGACTGCTCTCGAACAGCATCGGGGCCACCTCCGCGTGCCGCATGTAGGCGAGCGCCATGCCATACACGTGCCGCACCCCGTCCCACGGCAGGTCCGCGATCGCCTGGAAGTAGCGCAGCTGGCGCCGTGCGCTCTCCGCCGAGATCTCGACGAGCAGGTCTTCGAGGCAGGTGAAGTGGTTGTAGACGGTGCCTTTGGAGTAGCCCGCCTCCTCGGCCAGCTTCCCGAGGGTCAGATTGTGGAAACCGTCCCGGCTGGCCATGTCGAGCGCGACCCGCACCAGCTTCTGGTCACGCTCTGCTACTTCCTGGGCCTTACGTTGAGTCGTTCGCATAGCCGCATTATGCGTGACCAATAGTCGAAATTCGACGGACGAGTCAAAGGTCAGTCAGAATTTTTTGGTCAGACACTGACCAGCGCCGGTTGCGTCAGCTCGGGGCGAGACACTCACTGCACGGGGACGCAGGACGCCGAAGGGCGCGCCGCCCTCGGATACTTCACGGAGTGACCCCATGGGGATGCGGGACGGGACAGCAAGGTCCAGGTGCCGGGAAGACGGACTCGGCCACCCTGCACGGACGAAGAGCCGGCGCGGTGGGCGCAGCGCGCGCTGGCCGAAGTAGGGCGGCGGCCATCCCTTCCGTACGCATCGATCGTGCGCTGTGTACAGTGCCACGGCCCGTCACATACCGCTGCGATAAGGCCTCAGATATCGAACGGCGCTCGGCCGTTGCCACGGATCCGCAGGACACCCTCGCCGTTGTCGTCGCTGACGGTGAAGGGGCCTTCTCGTCCGTCCTCCGCGCGCAGGATGAGCTCTTCCGCGTTATGGATGGTCCACGTCAGGTCCTGAGCGTTCGTCTGCACGGTGCCGCCCCAGACGGGGTGGCCCCGCACTCGGCTCTTGCCGCTGAACGACTGCGTTTCCTCGCTCTCGAAGTAGCCCTCAAGCTTCGCGTGGACGGGATACGCCACCCCGTCGATCAGCATGGTCGCTTGCTCGTTGTATCGGCCCATGCAGTCAGTGTGAGCCTGCTTCCGTGGCTTCGCATGGGCAGGGCGGTCACCACTTGAGGGTGGCTCGCAGTGGTCGTGGCGCTTGCGTTCGGTTGCCGCGGCTGCTGTTGCACTTCCGGTGCGCCGGGCGGGCGTTGGCCGGGTCGAGGAGGTTGCCGCCTTTGGACAGCGGCTGCTCGTGGTCGAGGGTGAAGGACAGCGGGTGCTTGGCCTTCAGCTCGTAGCCGATGTTGTGGCCGCAGATCCAGCAGGGGAGGCGCTGGGCTCTGAGCCAGGCGCAGAGGCGGCGGTAGGGCGCCCGTTGCGCGGGGGTCGGCTACGGGCGCCAACTCCCAGCCTGGGTCAGGGTGTGGGTGTGGCGGTCAGCAGGCTGTTGGTGACGTCCGCGATGGCCTGGTTCAGCTCGTCTTCGGGAATGTTGCCACAGACCTTGTAGCCCTCGGTGGCGTCGATGCCGCCGCCCGTGCTGAGGAGTTCCTCTTCGATCCAGGCCCGGCACTCGGACGTGACGCCCGTGGTGGCGGTGGCAATGGCGGTGGGCAGGGCGCTGTTGACGGCTGCGCCGACCTGGTCGGCCATGAGCTCGCCCGCGTACTTCTCCACTGCCTTGGTGGCGATGCCGTCGCACTGGGAGGGGTGGGTGCCGGGTGTGGCGCTCGCGCCGGAGTCGATGGCGTCCTGGAGTTGCTTGCGCATGGCCGTCTTGCAGGCGGCTGGGTCGGCCTTGGCGTCGTCTCCGCCCCTGCATGCAGTGAGGGCGGCGGTGAGGGCAAGGAGTGCGGCACAGGCGGCTGTGCGGGTCTTCATGGTTCCCCCGGGGCTTGGATGCTGAGGGGCATCATGCGACGCGTGGAGCCGCTGCAGGGGCGCTGTGGCCGTGTTGTGACGCTGGGGTCCGCCGCCCGGCGCTGAGCATCCCTGCGGGCCCGTGTTCCCGACACCAGGTCGTCATTGGTAGCTGGTGAGCTCGTCTCTGTTGGTGGCCACGTCCACCCCCAGATACGCCGTGGCCCGGCCGGGCATGGTGCAGGCCGGGCCAGGGGTGGGTTCGTCAGACCTTGCAGAAGCCGAGGCCCTTCAAGGCCTCGTCGATCTGCTTGCCCTGCGCCTCGGTGGTCGTGACGTCCTTGTAGGTGAAGCGCTGCGAGGCGGTCCAGTCGACCTTGCTGCCGCCGCCGTTGAGGGCGCTGCACTGGTTGCGTGCGGCGTCGATGGCCTTGTCCTCGTACTTCACGATGTCCGGGTTGGCTGCGGCAAGGGCCCGGAGCAGCTCGGCGCGCTTGGCGCCGGTGGGTTCGGCCGGGATGTCCGCGGCCTTCTCGGCTGCGCTGACGTCGACGCTGGGCTGACTGCTGCTCTTGGTGGCCTTGGGCTTGCTGTCGTCGTCGCCGCTGTTGCAGCCGACGAGGGTGACGGCGAGTGCGGCCGTGATGGCGGCGATGGTGCTACGGGTGCGCATGTTCCCCCCATGGAACGTTGTTGCTGAGGGGACATCATGCACCAAGCCAGACACGACGAAGCCCCGGCCGGGGTGATGGTCGGCGCATCTACAGCCGCTTCAAAGCCCTGACCGACGCATACGGCTCACGCCTCCAGCCCATCATCGCCGACAACGACAGCGCACCCTTGCCGGACGACGCCTTCAGCACCATCGAACTCGACTACTACACCCGCCCATGGTCCCCGGCGTCGCTCACCCCGGCCCCGGCCACACCGCACGCACCGCGTGCCAAGCACGCGCCTTGCCCGGGTACTGCTTGAAGGTGACGGGGCTGGTGAAGACGACGTCGTCGGCCAGTAGAGCGGCCACGGCGTCCAGGTCACCGCTCTCGACGGCCTTGGGGAAGGGATGCATGAGCCCACCTTTCATAATCAATGATGTTAATAGGTGTGGTTGAGATTAGAGGGCCCGTTAACGCTTTTCTACAAGGAAGAGGTGATTGCTTAATCGCGTCGTTGATTAATCTGCTAGCGTGCATCCATGGCTTTGCGGAACGCGGTGATGGCCGCGCTGTTGCAGGGCGAGGCGTCCGGGTACGACCTCGCGAAGGCGTTCGACGCGACGGTTGCCGACTTCTGGATGTCGACGCCTCAGCAGCTCTACCGGGAGCTGGAGCGCATGGAGGCCGAAGGGCTCGTCACGGCCCGCGTCGTCGAGCAGAAGCGCCGCCCCAACAAGCGACTGTTCTCCTTGACGGAGGCCGGACGGACGGCCATCCATGCCTACACCGCCGAGCCCCTGGGTAAACCGGCGGCGATCCGGGACGAGTTGCTGGTCAAGGTGCAGTGCCTGGACGCGGGCGACATGGAAGCGGTCCGGACCGCCATCGCCGAGCGCACGGAGTGGGCCACCGCCAAGCTGGCCCGCTACGAGCGGCTCCGGCAGCGCCTGCTCGACGGGCGCTCCGAGGAGGCGTACTTCGCCGAGGCCGAGCGCATCGGCCCGTATCTCACCTTGCTGCGCGGGATGGCGTTCGAGCGGGAGAACCTCCAGTGGGGGGACATGGCGCTGCGTAGGCTCGAACAGCGCACGGCCGCGCTCCGGGCCGACGGCTGACTGCGGCGGTCCGACCCAGCACGGTTAGTCAACAAAGTGATTACCCGGGACAGGTGTGAGCAACCCTGCCTCTCAGGGGTCGTCGGTCCGTGTCCGAGCCAGGACCGGCTGCGGTTCCTTGTCGGCAGAATTGCGGTGCAGTGCCTTGCGGTCGGAGAACCGGGTCACGTCGGAGCCGGAGAGGCACGCGACCGCGAGTCCCAAGCCCAGGATCACCCAGCCTCGGGGCAGTCCCGCGTCGCCCTGGGCGTCGTTGTGGAGGATGGAGCCGACCGCCGGTGATCTGACGCAGGGGCTGGAACTCGCCGCGGGTGCGGGGCAAGCCGGGGAGTGCCTGGCGGGGGACGTGGCGCCGGACGTCGGTGCCGCCATGGCGATGTAGAACATCGTATGAAGCGCAGTCAGCACGAGAAGCCGCCGGCGTCGCCGCAAACCAGAGCATCACACCGATGGGGAGGTGTCCCCAGCGGGCGCGGCCACCGGAAGCAGCTCCGGCCGCTTGGCCTGGCGGCCGTCGCCGGAAGAGCGGCCACGCAGGCGGCGGCCGACCCAAGGGCCGAGGAAGGTGCCGGCCCACCGCACTTCGGCACCCACGGTCCTCCAGACAGAGATGTCTGTCCCCTCGGCCGGAAGGGGAAGGGTCCACGTGTCGTCGCTGCCCGGCAGACCGAGCGCGTGGGCCACGGCAGCCGCGATGCGCGCGTGTCCCAGCGGGCCGGCGTGCAGCCGGTCAGCACTCCACAACCGCGGATCGGTCGCCGCCGCGTGCGCGGCCGTCTCCGCCACCACCACGCCGTGGCGATCGGCGGCCTCCCGGATGCGCGCGTTGAGCGCGAGAACACGCTGACCGATCGGGCGGGCCAACGGCGTGATACGCCCGACATCGGGAACCATGAGCGTCGCGACGGTGGCACCCTGCGCCGTGAGGGCGGCAAACATCGCCTCGACATGGCCGGCCACCTCGTCGAGGTCGCAACCCGGGCGCAACGCGTCGTTGACCCCAGCCACCACAGTGGCAAGGTCGGGCCGCATAGCGAGAGCAGGAGCGAGCTGCTCGGCGCGCACCTGGCCGGCCTTACGGCCGCGCACCGCGAGGTTGGCGTAGAGCAGGCCGGGGCTGTGGCGGGCGACCTGCTCGGCGAGCCGGTCCGCCCAGCCCCGAAGACCACGGACGTCGTCGCCGTCCCCGAGCCCCTCGGTGTGACTGTCACCCAGGGCGACGTAGCGCAGATACCCACTGCTCGACACGGGGCCGACCGCCTCTCGTCAACGCTGCTGATAGAAGTGGCACACGGCCACCGCTAAACAACCATGCACCTAGTCGCATTGTTGAGTATCAGGATAGCCGCGGGCTCACCTCCCTGCAAAGTGGGCGTAGTCACCGATGGGTGCGGTTCCTTTCAAGTGACGGCCCGGATCAAAGTTGTGAGGTCATAGTTCCGAATGGTGGGTGGGGAGGCGTCATGCCGGAAAACCATGCGGCGGGGAAACGTGCTACGTCGGGATACTGGGCCGGTGAGCGACGCCATGGCTGAGTACGAAGCGGATACTGAACAGTTGATGCGAAGGGTCTACCTTGGCGTGCGTGAGGACAGCCTTGACCCACAGGACGTCGTCGCTCTCGCCTGCGAACTGCTCGACTGGTTCCATCACACCGGCGCCGTCCTGGAGGTCGTCGAGCGGAACCCGGCCGAGGTGCCGCAGGCGGAGATGACCGCCCTGGCCCGGCGCATCCTGGACGACGTGGGCTTCGATCCCGGCTTCGACCTCGCCCCCGAACGTTTGGAGACGTTGCGCGCCGCACTGCGAGTCGTAGCCCGCGACCTGCCCACGCGTGGGATCGAGGGCAAACCGGAGATCGAGATCCTGGAGGACTGGTTCCCGGTGGGAGCCGGTGTCCGCCTTGCCGACGGCGAACGGCTTAACTGGGGCGGCCCCATCCTGCCGAACATGTGCGACGACCCGGCCATGGCATTGACCAGCCTGGCGATCCTGATCCAGGAGAGCCTGCTCGAATGGACCTGGCAGGTCTGGCCGGTGTGCCCCGTGCATGACCTCGGCGTCCACGGCTCGGAGCGGGATCACGAGGCTGTGTGGTGGTGCGCGGGCGATGGCGGACACATGCTGGCGCCGGTCGGCGAACTCGCGCGCGCTCTGGGCCGCCGTCGCCCCAAGTAGGGTCGGCGGTGGGGTGCAGTTCGTTTCGAACGACCGCCGTGATCAGGCGGTGGGGGCGTAGTGCCGCTGGTCGGATGCAGCGTAGAGGCGTTCGTGTTCGCGGGCGGCGTGGTAGCGCCAGTAGGGGTCGAAGTCTCCGTTGGAGAGGACGGCACGCAGTCGCAGTACGGCTTCCACTGCGTGAAGGCCCCAGCGGGCGCCGGTGATGTCGAGGCGGCGGCAGGCGCCCTCGACCGCGCCGGTGGCGATCGGCCAGCCGTTTTCCAGCGCCGTGTCGTAGTGGAGCTGATCGAGGTGGCCGGTCAGTAGCGGGCGCAGGCATCGACAGCCTCGCGCCGGGCAGCGGGCACGTGTTCCCGCTCAGCCTGGCTGGTCATTTCGGCGGCAGCGTGGGCAGCCTGACCTGCGAGGATGGCGGTAAGACAGTCGGCGGCCCACGCTTCGGCCTCGTGCTACGGCTGACCGGCGTCACAAACATCGCGGCCGGCCTGCGCCGCAACGCCCGCGACACACGACGCCAGCTCACCATCCTAGGGCTCGCATGATCGCGAAACGGACATCATGCGACTACGCCGAAGCCCTGGCCCAAGGTGAAGGCCTGTTCAGCGAAGCGTTCACCGATGCGGCGATGTGCCGCGGCGTCCGGGAGGAGGTCGTCGGGCAGAGACGGCTCGGCGTGGTCGCGTTCGCCGTAGAGGTCGCGGCTGGCGAGGCAGTGCTGGCGGAGCCAGGAGGACCGGTCCGTCAGCTGGCCTTCGGTACATGTACCTATCCGGTGTGCCCCTCATCTGTGGACTGGTGGCCACGCTCGGCGGAGTGGGCCCGCATGCCGATCAAGACCGTGCCCGCCGCGCCGGTCGTGGCGACCGTTTCGAATCCGTCGGCGGTGCGGCAACGCACGCTCCACACCGGCCCGGTCAGGGCCGGCCGGACAGTGAGTTCGTAGCGGCGCCCTTCCCTGCTGACCACATCCCACCATCCCCGCTGGACGGTGCCGATGTACTCCCCCGCCTCGACCTCGGGCGTGGCCGGGTCCGGCCCGTAGGTCGCGTCCACCCATGCGAGATAGGCCGGGGTCGGCGCGATGTTTGCCCGCATGGTGTCCCCGCGCGTCCCGTGAACCGTCCAGGTGCCGGTGACGGCCCAGCCTCGCTTTTCCACCAGGGCTGCCAGGGTGTCCGGTTCGACGGCCAGTGGAGTGCGGCAGTTCCCCCCGATGGTCTGCGGTCGCCACAGGTGGTCATCGTGCGTGGAGTTGCACGTCCCGCACACCCAGGCCAGCACTGCCGCGCCGGTGATCGGCGTGACGTAGAGTTCCGCGGTCTCGGGACGATGCTTTTCCTCTGCGCGACGGGCGATGGCCCGGCGCTCTTCCGCCGTCAGCCGTACGGTGTCCTGCCGTCGCTCGCCCTGCATCCGGTGGGCTGCACGTCGCTGTTCCTGCTCGATACGGCGGCGGTCCGCTTCCAGGGCAGCGCTGCGGCGGCGGTCGGCCCGCACGATCGCGCGCACGTCGTCCAGGCCGGCCCACCCTTCCAGGTCGACGTCGGCGCGGCCGAGGGTGTAGCGCACGGTGTAGGGCAGTACGGCGTCCGGCGCGTGATAGACGCGGTACTGCCGCCCGGCGCAGGTCAGTTCAGCGGTCCGGCGGTTCGTGCCCGGTACGGGCGTCCACTCGGGTGCGGCCGGACGGACGGCGTAGGGGTCGCCGTCTGGACACGGCACGACGGCCGTCACGGTCTTGCACGCCGAGTGGGCCTGCACCCGCACGTCCATCGACAGATCCTGCACCAGCAGCTCCCAGCCGAACCCGCCCGGCCCGGCCGCGTCCATCGGCCGGGGCCGCGGCGGAAGAGGACTGGCATCATGCACCGCCACCGTGACCGTCCCCGCACCGGCCTTCAGCTCGAAGCCGGCCACCCCGCCGGCATGTTGCACGGCGTTGGTGAACAGTTCCGCCACCACCAACAGCACCGCAACTACGGCACTGCCGCCGTCCGGTGCGGCCACCCACAAGAACCCGCGGGCCACCTCGACGGCCCACTCAGCCGTCCGCACGCCGCCGTCGTCGAGGGCTCGTGCGCTTCTTGGGGTGGCACCGTTGCGTTCTCCGGCGGCTCGGTATTTGCGGAGGCATGGACGACACTCACTTCGGCCCCCAGACCGCGAAGCCAAGGTGGCCGGGTCAGGTGACGGCGGCTGCCCTCAGGCGGAGGAGCCGACGGCATCGCCTGACTGGGAGGACAACGCCCGCAAGATCCTCACCGAAACCATCGATCGAATCACCGGGCCCGACCATCCCGCCGCGACGCGCCAGGAATCCGCGCGAGGGCGGATCCGATCGAGCGGGGTCCGCGCGGGCCAGCCACTCCGCGAGGACGGCGACATGGCCGCCGTGCGGGTCCGCGGCGGAGGTCAGGAGGGTCAGTCTGGTGTGTTCGGCCAGGTCGCGCAGATGGTTCGCCGCCTGTCGGTGCTCAGGATCCTCCAGCTCGGCGAGATAGCGGTGGCGGAACTCCGAGTGTTCCAGGGGGTCTTGGCTGTAGCTGCGCTGCAACGCGGCCGAGGGCGCAACGGTGCTCAGCCATTCGTCGAGACGCGCTGCCTCTTCGCTGATGTCCTGCGGCCAGACGCGGTCGACGAGCACCCGGGTGCCGTCCTCGACGGGCGACTGTTCGTAGACCGTGCGACAGGTCACCTGCTTGGCCATGACGTACCTTTCCCGGACACGGCCTGGAGACGGCCGAGAAGTCACACCGGTTCGACAACAGGAACACCGGGCGGGATCACCTCGTCGCGGTGAGGTACGGCGGTCCGGACGCCGGGCGGCCGCATCACGCAGTCCGGTCGCCAACCACCGTCTCGCTCGACACCCGGCCCCGCAACTCGTACGGTCCCTGGCCGACATGCGGCCACGGACCGCCTGAAGCGACCGCCCGCACGACCGCACTCCGTGTCGCGCGTGCGCACCGACACCCCGCCGGAGCTTCGCCCTGGCCGGACGCCGACCTGCTGATGGGCGCCTGCCTGGTCCAGCTCGCCCAGTGGCACGTACGGGCCCGGTACGCCGGCGGAGGGTGCCCGCCCCCCGCCCGTGCCGCCTGCGAACCGCAGGCTTCAGGCATATCGGCGACACGTGCACCAGGGACGGGATCAGGAGCATTGTGGTGTGCGAACCGGGAGTGGTGATGCGGCAAGCCACCGAAACCGTCCCGGCCAGGGCCCGGACGGCCTTCCTGGCTCGAAGAACAAACACCGGGCCAAGCTCCACAACGTCGGCAAGACCGTCAAACGCGCCGAGTCGGTCAAGGAACACCAAGCCCACCCACGTTAAGTTCCAAGCTCAGCGCTTGGGGTCTGCGACCTCGGACCCCACAGGCGGCAGGCACGCTATCGAGCGTTCCGCGCCCCTGTTGCTCGCATCAGGCGGCTGGTGCGAGGTAAGGGAAGGACGACGTGGGAGGGGCATCGACAGCTTCCTTGCCCAGTCCGACACTCAAGGCGCTGTCCGTCGCGAGAGAGAACATGACTTCCCCCGCGTTGTCGGTAAGCGCTCGCCCGTTGAATCGTGCGAAGCCAAAAACGGCGGATGTGCCGACCGTGTAGGGAAGGATGTCCGGAAGGAGACGCTCGGCTACCTCTTGGCCGTAGCCCTGCGGATCAGACGTGGTGCCGCGGGCGGTGACGACCGCGGCGACGCGTCCGGCGATCTCCTGGGCGAAGGCGTTGGTGTCGTCGGCCGGGTCAGTCTGGTTCAAGCGTTCGGCGAGTTCGTCGTCGAACTGAGCGAAGATCGGCTACACCATCGGGAGGCCGCACCTGTTGACGCGATGCCATCCGCCGGCATCGGTCGCCAGCATCGTGACTCCCCATACGCCGATGTTCCGGCCCTGCGTGACACTCAGCAGATGTTCGTCCGGCACCTCCAGCACGATGGATCGTACTTTCATCCCGGAGAACAAGCTGGTGACGTGTCCGGAGTCCGGGTGGGGCGGGGCGACGTCTGTGCCGTGTTGGAACGCCTGGCCCACCGCCTCAACCACTGCCGGATTCATCCAGAACGGGTCGCTCGCGCGGCCGGTCCACACCCGCAGGCCTTCATCAGTGCTGAGCGCGCGTCCTGTCCGACCGGAGAGCAGGACGCTTCCGCCTGCGGTGTCATCAACCGCGTCAGCTCCGAGCATGCGGCTCAAGTGCACAAACTGTGAGCCATCGGTCTGCGCCTCTCCGAAGCTGAAGCGAAGGGAAAGATCCTCGACGGCGTCACCTGTGCTGTCGATTTTGAACTCGTAGCGGGCCTCGGGGTGGAATCCTTTCGGTGCGTCGGGGCCTGCGGAGTCGGAACAGACGTTCATGACCAGGACGGTTCCGCGGTCGCCCCGGAACACGTAGGTGTCCGAGATGTTCAACCGGGCGTCGGCACTGGCTGCGGGTGAATCCAGATGGTGGGACATGCGATCGCTCCAGATGCGCTTTCGGGAGCACATAGGCAAAGGCGCTGTGCAGCACCTGTTGCGGCATGCGGCGCCGCCGGGCTGGATGCGTGACCTGAGACCGGACCCAGCCGGGAAAAGGCCGGGACTGACGTAAGGGAGCAAGCCGCCACATGGGGATTACCGTTCCGTTGACACTACCGCTCCCGTGGCGGATGCACGTCGCCGATGGCAAGGCCCCCAGAAGATGACCATGTCACCGTTGTCCCCTCTGACGAGCAGGGTCCACTCGTGACGAGCAGGGTCCACTCGCGGGCCGGCGCAGCCGTACGGGCGCCGCGCGTCTGCCGCTGTCTTTCTCGGTGATCGCCTTGACCTCATCGCAGAAGCCATCGGGTGGTGTGTCACTCCAGCCGCCTCCGCGTCATCGAGACTGGTTCGCGGCCCGACGCCAGCCAGGCCGTGGCCGCGGCGGCGACGGGAAGGACGAGCAGCGTGAGCGCGAGCGGCACATAGGGGACGTGGCCGAGCCGACTGAGATCATCGGCGAAGGCGGCGAGCAGGATGGCGTACGCCCCGGCCGTCCCGAGCAAAGCCCCGGCCAGGGCCAGGAAACCGGCGGTGGCGGCGGTCAGCCCGCGTCGGATGGTGGTCGTCGCACCGGTTGCGGTGAGGGTGCGCAGTTCGTCGGCCGCTTCGCCGCGGATGGTGCCGACGGTCATGGCCAGCACCCCAAGCGCCAGCAGGGCGCCTCCGGCCACGGACGCCCAGCGCAGCGTGGCGAGCCCGTCCTGCTGATCGCGTACCTCGGTGACGAGGCCGTTCTCGACCGCCAGTTCACGGGCGGCGGTGACCTGCGTCCTGGTGAGGTCGTGAGGTGCCTGGACAAACCAGCCGGCGGTGATCGTGCTCCACCCGTAGCGCCGCACCGCCGCAGGGGTGAGGAACGCGTCGGGTACGGAGGAATAAGCCGAGCCCTGGTAGTGCTCGGTGCGGGCCACGAGATCGCGCCGCACAGTGTTGAGGAGATCCAGCCGTCCGGCCCTCGGGGTGAACAGGTCCTTGCCGGCGTCCGCTGCCGTGAGCTTGAAACCGAACCGCCGCGTCGCCTCGGGCGTCGCGAGGTAGGCAGCCCAGCTGCTCCAGGTGTGCGGTCCGGACTGGCGTCCGACTTCCACGGTCGGCTGCCCCGCTGCGGCCTCCGAGTCACCGGCCTTTTCCTGCGGCGACTTCGGGTCGTAGGCCATGACGAGCGGGGTCGCCGAGCCGCCCAGGGCAGCGGTGTACTGGTCGATGGCGCGCTGCAGACGCCCCAATTCGGCGGTACTGAGCCGCGGGACGACGGGGTCCTGCGAGCCGATGCGGATGAGCATCTGGCTGCCGGCCAGATTGCCCCGCTCGGCCGACACCTGACTGGCGGCGGCCAGTACGGACACCGCGACCGGGATGCCGATGGCCAGGGTGATCGCGGCGAGCGCGGCGCCCGAGCGGGCCTGGTAGCGGCCGAGACCGCGCAGCGCCAGCCGGGGGGTGAAGGGCAGCCGGACGGCTGTCGCGGCCAGCAGCCGTACCAGCAGCGGGCTGAGCAGCAGCAGCCCCGCCACCACCGCGACGATGCCCAGGCAGATCAGCAGTGCGTTGCTCTGGTGCGCCGCGGCCAGCGAGAGAAGGCCCGAGGCCAGCAGCGCGGCCGCCGCCCACACCGACTGCCGGGCACGCACCGGCCGGGGCGAACGCGCGGTTAGCGCCTGGGCCGCGGGGATCCGGGCCAGCGCGCGGGCGGGCCACCATGCGGCGGCCGCCGGCGCGAGGACGGCGATGAGAGCCACCAGGACGACGGGTGTCCAGGGCAGGGCAAGCCGGTCGATGCGGTGGCCGACGGCCTGCTCCATGTGCGGGGCCAGCGGCAGCCAGGCCGCCACCCCGACGAGGGAGCCGACAGCCGCGGCACACACCCCGCTCAGCACACCGTGCGCGAGCAGCACGAGCCGCACATGCCGGGCGGTGGCGCCAATCGAGGCGAGGATCCCCAGCTGCCGCAGCCGGCGCTGCGCCAGGACCGCGAACCCGGCGGCGGCGACCAGCGATACGAGCAGCAGGACTACGGTCGCCAGCGCGAACACTGCGGCGACAGGCGCCCCGTTGAAGGTCCGGTGCTCCTGGACGAACTTGGGGCTGTTGTCGGACTGCCGGTAGTCGGCGAAGACGTCGGCCGGGACGTCGGCCAGCACCACCGCTGTCGTCGCCGGGCGGCCCGCGACCCGATCCTGCGCGGCGGCGGCCAGCGCGAAGATCTCGCCCAGCTTCTGTGGGTTCTCCACCAGGCCGACTACTTCGAGTCGCTGTCCATCGAGCGTGACCTCCGCCCCCGGCCGCGTATGGAAGATCTCGGCAGCGGACCTGGTGAGAGCGATCTCCGTGCCGTTGCTGGGGTACCGCCCGCCGACCAGCCGCAGCATCGGCGTGCCGTAGCGGCCGTGCGGGTCCTGAGCGCGGAGGTCGAGGCGCTGTACAGAACCGGGGATGGTGACCTCCCGGTGGCCGATGACCTCGACCGGCTTCAGCTTGCCGCGAGCGGCGGCGATCTGGCCCTGCAGCCGGCCCATGTCCTCCAGACGTACGCGCTGCTGCGCCGAGCCGAAGGTGCCGGCTGGGGACTCCGGATAGGCGTTGGCGGCGGCGAGGCCGCAGACGGCTGCTGCGACGGCGAAGCCCACGAGGGACACCAGCAGGATCTGCTGGCGCCACTCGCGACGCAGCAGCCGCCAGGCCCAGCGCACCACCGCAAGACGGGCGGGCAGCCCGCCGCCCGGCGGACGGTTCGGGGCCGGTGCCAGGGTCGCGGCCCTCACCGACCCGGCTCCCCGCCGGTCAGCAGACTCTCGGGACCTTCGGTCGGCGTACTCGCATCGATGACGACGCCGTCCCGTACGAACACCACCCGGTCGGCCCAGGCCGCGAGTTGGGAGTCGTGGGTGACCAGCACCGCAGCGGCGCCGTCGCGGCACGCGGACCGGATGAGGCGCATGACGCTCTCGCCGGTGTCGGAGTCGAGGGCGCCGGTGGGCTCGTCGGCGAGCAGCAGCCGCCGGTCGCCGACCAGGGCGCGGGCGATGGCGACGCGCTGCCGCATGCCGCCGGAGAGCTCGTCGGGAAAGCTGCCCGCCCGGTCGGCGAGCCCCAGCTCCGCGAGGGCGCGCATGCCTTCGTGGCGGGCTTGCTTGGCCTTCATGCCGTCGAGTTCCAACGGCATGGTGATGTTCTCGACGGCTGTGAGCCCGGCGAGCAGGTTGAAGTCCTGGAAGACGTAACCGAGATGGCGGCGACGCAGCCGGGCCCGGTCGTTGGAGCTGAGGTCGGACAGCGCCGTTCCCTCGATGACGACCTCGCCGCTGGTGGGCTCCTCGAGGCTCCCGGCGATCGTCAGCAGGGTTGACTTGCCGGAGCCACTGGGGCCCATGACGGCGACGAGTTCGCCGGGGGCCACGCTCAGATCGACGTTGTCGAGCGCCTGTACGGCGGCGGTCCCCGTGCCGTAGGTCTTGGAGACTTTACGGATGTCGAGCACGGCGCTCATCGCAAGGCCTCCCGGGCCGGAAGCCGAAGGGTCTCGTCTGCGACGCGCAGTTCGTCGAGGCTGTGGTGCTTGAGGCGCCCCTCCGCGGCGTCGAGCCACCGGACGACGGACTCGAGCCGGAAGAGCTGGGCGTCGGCGACCAGCAGCAGCGACAAGTCCTGCGGGGCGTCCTCCTTGAGCCGGGTGTACTGGCGCATCTGCGCGACGGTGTGCCGCCGATGGGCCTGGAGGATCTCCGGCACGTCCACGCCAGGCAGCCGCAGCGCAACCAGCACCTTGATCACCAGCTCGTCCCGCGGCGGCGCGTCGGCCCCCGGGGGTGTACGCAGCCAGGTGTCGAGCTCCTGGCTGCCCGGCGGGGTGATCTGGTACTTCTTCTGCGGCCCCTCGAAGGTGTCGGCGGGGTCGGACTCCACCAGCCCGTCCCGCTCGAGCCGCTGCATGGTCGTGTACACCTGGCCGGTGTTGAGGGGCCAGACGTCCCCGGTCCGGTTCTCGAACTCCTGCCGCAGCTGAAGCCCGTACTTGGGGCCTTCGCTGAGCAGGGCCAACAGGGCGTGCCGCACGCTCATGGAACCTCCAACAGCGTACTGTCTACTGAGTAGAATACTCAGTAGACAGTAGGCCGCGGATGGCTGGATGGCCAGTGTCTGGGCGTGGTGTGTGCCGAAGGCGCCGAAGCCCACCACTGTCTTGGTGACCCGACGCAGGCCCCCGGCCTGCACCGCCAGCGCCCCTACGACGGCGAGCACGGCCGACGAGACCTTCCCGCCCCAGCCGATAGGGCGAAACCCTCCACCAGGTCCTCGACGTCTGACCGATCCCCGGACCGGCTGCCCTGCACGACCGGCTCAGTGCTGATGGTGATCGCGCTGGGACAGGTACAGAGGACTGAGATGGCGCCAGTAGCCGTGTGTGAGGTCTTCGGCCTCCCGCACCGCCCGCTGAGCGCAGGGCGTCTCCGGCGGCAGACCCTGCCCGGTCGGTGCCCCGGCGGAGCTCATGCGCCGACCATCCCTCAGCGCCGTCCAGCGCGAGGCACGGCGGGCTACTCCAGCCGTGCGCGGCCAGCCGCGTCGGCCCGCCAGACACCACCTCGCCAGCAATACCTCCGCCACCACCGACAGCGCGCCGACGGCATACACCTCATGACCGGCCACTGGCTCCTCCTGCCGGACGCCCGCATGGACCGTGCCGGATTCGTCTGCCCCGGCACCCCATCAGCAACGTCACCGCCGGGCCAACAAACCCTCACACGCCATCGCCGCGTCTGGTGACCTGGGCGAACTCCGAAGGCGGTGGCTGCGCGACATCCAGCGCAGCACGTTGGCGCAACGCCTAGAGCAACATCCAGCGCAACGGCTTCATGTCGTGAATCCGGGACGGGGGCGCCCCTGCGCGCGGCGGAACAATCAGGCGCTACATGATCGGCGTGCAGTCGTCTTCTTCGCCGCCGTCCTCTTGGGCCGGCTGTTCCTTCGGCGCTGTTCGGGCTCCGAGGCTCCCCAGCTGCGTCCGTGAGCAAGCCGCCTATCCTGCTCGGATCAAGACAGCAGCCGTCGCATCTCCGTAATCGCATGCCACCCAGCATCCTGACGTGGCAGGCACTGCACATGAGCACAGCTACTCAGAGGGCGGTATGAGGCTTGGTGTCCGTCTTGGCGTGGCTCGGACGCCAAGCCTCATACCGCCCTCACAACGCTAACCAGCCGCACCCCGCTCTTTGCTATGGCAGAGCGTTCCCATTGGCCTGCTCTTGGTGACGACAGCGCCCCACATTGCAAGGCCGCTGATCACGATGCGCGGTGCACCCGGTCTTGCGCGCCTGGCCCCTCGTTTGCCAAACAGGCCGAACAGCCCAAAGCCCCTGACCTCGACATCGACGTCGTCGGGGACGACGATTTTGGTGCCGCCCCACAGTGTCACACTGAAGACCCGCGTCTCCTGGCTGGTGAAGCGGGCCTCGCTGAGGTCGAGCCGGCCTCCGCCGAATATCGACCACGCGGTGAACCTGGGTGGGACGACCCACTCGCCTTGGCGCTTGAACCCTCCGAAGATCCCTAAGGCCAAGCGGGACGTTGGTCGGTGGTCGACCACGAGTATGTCTCTGTGGCCAGGTTCTGGGAGGTCGCGGCCCGCCAGTTCCAGTTGAGCGCGAGTCTTCGCGTGGTAAATCTCGGCGAGCCGCTGGTCCAGCTCGGCCATTTCGATCCGCCCTGTTGCGAGCGCCTCCCGGACCCTCGCAGCCGCACGGTCACGCTCATCATCGGAGGCCAGCAACTCACGTTCAGAATGCCCGAAGTGCTCAGTCATATGTCTGATTCTCGCATGGGTCAACTCCACGAAGCGATCAACATCGCCACCCCTGCCCGTAGTTCACATCGAGGAGGCCTGTGCCACAGTCGTGCCACATCGTGCGGTCAACCACGGTCAACGACGGCTTGCCGCAGTCGAGATGCGCCGTTGCCCTGGGTTATTGCTACAGCCGTAGCGACCGGGGTGCTCCCGCCGCCGATCACACCCGCCCTTACAAGGCAGTGATCACCGGGATGCTCGATCAGTCCTGGGCCGTCCCTGAGCCGTCCGAGGCCGACCAACGCTGACAGGCCGCACCCACGGGTGACCACTCCCACCCCGCCCTGGCCTGGGCTACCGGAGTTGATCTGCGATACAGGGAGGGTTATGCGTGCACCCGGAGATGTCACCTGCCGAGGCCTCCCAACACCGATCGTGGTGCCGGTCTGGCTGAAAAGCCCCGCCGTAGCGATCAAACCCTAGGCCTTCACCGGGAGCCCGCTCCCTTCAGGCGCTACGCGGTCGGCGTGCTGCCGTCTTCTTCGCGGCCGTCTTGGCTGCCGATGACCGCCTGAGAACGGGACCGACCGGTGCGGACCCATTGACCCCTGGCGGACGGCGCGCTTTCATCTCGTGCATCCCCGTGAGCCTTCTGCGCCGGGCCGAGGGCACGGGGTCCGGGGGCGGCGGTGGCCGTCCCGGCCGACGGGGGGAGCCACCTGATGAGACCTGCCTTACGCATGTCCATGACCACTGTCCTGGTGGTCGCGGTCGCCTGTCTCCCCTGGCCGGCCGGGGCGGCCGACACCGATCAGGTCCCGCGCACCGAACGGATCAGCGTGGCCCCTGACGGCACCGGCGGCAACCACCACTCGGAACAGCCGGTGGTCAGCGCGGACGGACGCGTGGTGGCCTTCCAGTCGTCGGCGAGCAACCTGGTGCCCGGTACGGACGTGCCGAACAGCATCTTCTACCGGACGGCTCCCGGCGCACCGCTACAGCGTGTCGTGGTGCCGGGCGAGACGACGTCGACGCCACAGCTGTCCGAGTCGGGGCGCTACCTGACCTTCAACTCGTACTCCACCCCGACCGGGACGTCGTCCGTGCACATCATGGACCTGCAGACCGGCCAGACCGAACGCCTGGCACCCGCGCTGGACGAGGGATACCACGTGTCCTACGGCGTCGCCCCGATCAGCGCCGGTGGCCGCTACGTCGCCTTCGTCGCCCGGCCCACCGCCGACGAGAACGGCGTCTACGCCTGCCGGGTCATGCTCCTGGACCGCCGGACGCAACAGGTCCTGCGGGTCAGCCGACCCGCGGACGGCTCGAAGAACTTCCACCAGTGCCAGCAGGTCTCGATGAGCGCCGACGGCCGCAAGATCGCCTATCTGGAGGGTTACTCCGGGCCGGCCGACGACGATCAGGGCGACATCCTGGTGTACGACCGCATGACCGGAAGAACCGTACAGGCCGATGCCACCCATGACGGTGCAACGGCCGACATGTCGGCCGTCGCACCGGTGCTGAGTCCCGACGGTTCCAAGGTCGGTTTCAACTCACGGGCCACCAACCTGGTTCCACAGGCCGATCCGAACGGCGGCTGGAACGCCTTCGTCCGTGACCTGCGCACCGGCACGCTCCAGCGGTACGACGGCCACTCCCCCACGGATCTCACCTCGGTGTCGGACCTGTCAGTGCACGGCTCGAAACTGCTGCTGAACACCGCGGACGCGGATGGCAGATCGCTGGGGCTGGTCCTGCGCGATCTGCGGACCGGCCACGAGGAGTTGCTGTCACCGGGACAGGACGGCAAGCCCGTCACCGTGGGGCACGCCGCGCTGAGCGCGGACGAGTCGAGCGCCGTGTTCGACTCCTACTACCCGGGGCTGGTGCCCGAGGACACGAACCTGATCGGGGACGTGTTCGTCCGCACCCTGCGCTGAACCGTCGGCGTCACCGCCCGGAGCGCCGTGGCACAAGCGGTCATCGCGTGGGGCCCGCGGCGGCGGGTGAGGACGGCGGCGCTGATCTGTTCCGCCGACAGGCACTGGGCGTCGCCGCTGCCGGCGGGGGGACACCCGCAGCGCCGCAGCTCCAGATGCCAGCCGCCGTCGGGAAAGAGGCCGTCGCCGGAGCCGAGGACGGTGGGGCCCGGGGGATCGCCGACGAATGGGCGGCGGGGAGAAGCACTGACCACGGAGGCATCGTCATCCGGCTGTGCCCCGCGCAAGAGAAGTCGCAACTGATGATGCAGGAGAAGGCGCAAGGGTTGACGCAGGAGATGTTGCCGAGCCGCCGCCAGCCAACTGACTCAAGTGGTCCAGTTCGAAAGTCCCTCGGGGTTGGAGTCTGTGCCGGGGCGATGTTGGTTGTCACCGTGCCTACCGACCTTCGGCGCGGCACGTGGCACGGCAAGGGGTGTAGTTGCGAACAGCAAGCAACTGGTTGGGCACCGGCTCGGATGGTGAACTGCGGGATTTTCAGGGTTGACCTTGACCTAAGGTCAGGCCTCACGCTGAACGCATGACGAACTCGAACGCGAACTCGAACTCGACCTGGACCTGGACCGGCATGGTGGCGGTGGAGGACACGGCGCTGGCCGTCACTGATACTCGTGGGCCCGGCCAGCCCGTGATCTACCTCAACGGCTCCTACGCCACCCAGAAGAACTGGCAGCGCGTCACCGCAGAACTCGGAAACGAGTACCGGCACATCACCTACGACGAGCGTGCCCGCGGCCGGTCGAAACAGTCGGCGGACTACTCGTTCGAGGCCTGCATCCGAGACATCGGCGCCGTCTCGGAGGCGACCGGTGCGGAGCGGCCACTGCTGGTGGGCTGGTCCTACGGCGCGGCGCTGGCGTTGCACTGGGCCACCCGGAACCCGGACCGCGTCGCCGGTGTGGTCATGGTTGACGGCGGCTACCCGTGGGACTACCTCGCCACCGTCGAGGGCGGCCGAGAGGCCGGCCGGGAGGAGATCCGGAAGATGTTCCGGCGCTTCGGTTGGATCATGCCGCTGGTCCGGCCGCTGGGTATGGCCGCTCGGATGAGCGCCGATCAGCACGCCGAGGTCAACATTGAGCTGAACGAGATCGTTGCTGCAAGCGACCCGGTCTTCGACCTCGTGACCTTCCCGATGCGGTTCCTCGTGGCCTCTGGTGCCAGCCTCGGCGGTACCGCGGAAGGGCTGGCGGCAATGCGTGCCACGCTGGACCCGGTCCTCGCCCGGAATCCCAACGTGAAGGTGAGCGCGACGGTCGGAAGCAAGCACACGACTATCGTGCGCAAGGACTTCCGTGCCATCGCCGCGACCGTTCGAGAAGTTGCCGGCGTGGTGCACGGTGGGGTCAGCTGACGCCATGACAGACGGAATCACCATCAGTCAGGCCGCGGCCTTCGCCGGCGTTACAGTGAAGACCATCCGGCACTACCACCAGAACGGCCTGATCGGCGAACCCCGCCGTGACACCTCCGGCTACCGACGCTACGGAGCGGCCGAACTGCTGCGGTTGGTTCAAGTCCGGACACTGGCCGGCGCAGGCGTACCGCTGGCCGAGATCGGGACCATACTCGATGCCGATCCCGACCGGTTCGCCGCCGCACTCCTTGATGTCGAAGAGAGCCTCACCACCCGGATCGACGAGCTGATCGCGCGGCGCGAGACGCTGCGCCAACTCGCCCACGGCGACCGGGTCCTGCTGCCCGAGCGTGCACTCGCGCTACTGGACCGGATGCCCGGGCTCGGATTCACCGAGGACGACGTGAAAACGGCACGAGAGGGCCTGATCCTGGTCAGGGCCCTGATGCCGGAGGGTTTCGACGACTATCTCTCCCAGATCGAGCACGGCCTCGACGATCCCCGGCACGTCGCCATGATCAAACTCACCTGGAGCGCCGGCAACTGGAGCCCCGACGACCCCCGGATCGAGGAACTCGCCGAGGAAGTGGCCGCCCACTTCCTCGCCGACCCCTCGCTGCTGCCCACGCTGGCAGGCCTGGAGAACCGAGACGACGGCAAGACCCGATACGAACTGCTCACCCACCACGGAGAAGACCAGCGGCCTGGCTGGACCCGACTGACCGCGCTGATCGAGGAGAAGATGCGCTCGGCGGACATCGACAATCCATAACAGACTCCACGCCGCCCGGCTTCCCGGCCTGATCTTGCGCGGGCTGGAATTGAGCACCAGCTCCGCGCGATAGATCCGTCCGACGCCTGACCGGCGGCACTGTGACCCCCACGCGCCCGGCCACGACGCCAACGACAGCGGCAGCGGCCTGTCGTGATCCACTTCTCACGATCGGCCCGCCCGCCCTGCCCCTTGTTGCCCGCCCGACAGTCCTCCGTGTACTGGTACTCAGGTCCTGCGGTGTGTTCCACCAGGTCGGCGATCTTGGTCGCGATCCGCGCGCCGCCCGGTACGGGGATACTGCCTCCTTCACAGAAGTCGTTCTGCACGTCCACGACGATCAAGCCTCGGCTCACCATGACCACCCTTCATCACGACGGAACAACCCCCGCGTTCTACCCGCCCTGGCACGCCCCCGGGGGGACAGAGGGGGCTGAGGCTCACCCGCACGGTCCAGGGGCCAGCCACTGGGCGGGATCCTGGTCTGCCTTGGACCGGTTCGAGCGGGCGGTAACGGCCACCAGGCTGGCGGCCGCACCCTGGTCGTTGGCGTATGCCTCACGGCGCTGTGCCGTCCACGCGGACGCACCGCTGTCCCAGCTCTCCGCCAGGGGCACCATGTGGTCGATGTCCAGGTCGGAGGCTGACGTCACCCGCACCCGGCCGTAGTACGACCACCAGCTCCCACCCGTCAGACGGCAGTTGGGTCCGACCGAAGGAGGTTCGACGGCCTCGAAGATCAAGACCTCGGCACGCGTGTTGCAGCCGTCGGACGGGTTGACGCCGGCGTTCCAGTGACGGAAGGCGTCCCGGTCGTAGCCCTCCCGGGACTGGACTCCGTCCCCACAGGCAGGGCGGCGACGGCAGCACGGCTTTGAGCATGACCTGTTGATAGCGACCCGCGACGGGGCGCAGTCGTCTGTTTGCCCAGTGCGCCGCCCGTGTGGGTGCAATGGTCATACCGGACCGGGAATGGATCACCCTCACTGCGGGGCCGGCACGGTCGCCCGCCGGACCTGCGCCGGCTGTTGCCCTCCGCCAGGCGCTCGCGCTCGATCCGGTAGGCGTCCGGGTGCCGGCCTTCACCCAGGAGCAGTTCGGCCTGCCGCTCGGTCACCACGTCCCCGGCCGTGAGGCCGACCGCTGCCAGGCCCCGGCCCAAGGTGCGGTAACGATCCCGCGAGATCGGTCCAGATCGCCTCGGCCCAGATGATGCCCCGGTTCCGTGCGCCCCTGGTGCTTGTGCACCGCAGTGGCGCTTCCCGTGCCCCCCGCACGGGCGGTTTGGCATCCGGAGCAGGTCAAGGCATGCCGCAGGCAAGTGACACTCGGATGGCTGCGGGGGGATGACCTGGCCATCGGGGGCGGGAACCGTCCGCATGCCTTCCGTCGACCAAGGGAGAAGCATGGCGAACGAGCTGAAGTACGGCGACCAGGTCCACCTGCAGAACGGCTACAGCAGCTGGGCGGGCGGTTACCTGGACACCAACGGCCACAGCAGCGACAGCGGGGCCAAGTACGGGGTGTCGACGGCGGACTCGCCCACGCGGGGAGAAGGCACCGGAACCTGGCAGATCCTCTCCGCCGCCGGCAAAGCCGTTGGAGCCAACGTGGTCAGCGGGGACCTGGTCTACCTGCGGAACCTCTACGGCGGTGACGGCGGCTACCTCGACACCAACGGGCACGCGACCGCCGACCAGCAGAACCACGGCGGCAAGTACAACGTCCTGACGTCCAAGGACCAGGACCGCGCCCCTGGCACCGGCCGCTGGCGCCTTTTCGTCCAGGCCTCCAGCCCCGGTGACCAGCACGTCCGACCCGGCGACGTGATCCACCTGTGGAACACCTACGGCGACAACGGCGGCTTCCTGGAAACGAACGGAGGCGGACCCGCCGGCGGCAAGTACGACGTGTGCACCAACGCCTACTACAACCGGGCCCAGAACGTCGGCGACTGGAAACTCCACCGCGCCTAAGCCAAGCACCGGCAACGTCGCTCACCGCGGGGACCCGTCCGGCACCCCCTCAAGGGCCCACGCCGAACCCGCTCTGGACCTCACGGACCAGGGCGGGTTCGCGACCTGCTCCCGCGTCACAGCCGCCCCGGGCATGTGGTTCCACGGACGGAGCGGGGCATCTGCAGGTCGTAGGTGCCCCGTCCTGATCAGGCGAGGAGTGCCGTCCAGTCAGCCCAGAACGCCTTGCCCCGTATGCCACCTCACGACTGTGAGCGGCGCCCGTACGCTGCCCGCAGCGCCGCGACGGCCTGCTCGTAGGTGTCGGCCCGGGTGTCGATGGTCAGCTGCACGCCGGGCCTCGCCTCCCTGGTGGAGTCAGTCCAGCCTTCCCGCTGTCGAAGGGGCCCGAGTCCGAGGCAGCTGCGGCGGAAGTCGTTGGCTGCGGCCCGCACATCGCGCGCGCCGTCCCACTCTTCCCGGTACTCCACGTCCGGCACCCGCCGAAAACGCACCAGTTCCTCCGCGACATCGGCCACCCGAACCGGATCCGCGACAGGTGTGCGCAGTGCCGTGAGGACGGTGTAGAGCAGCACGTCGTAGGCGTCGAGCCCGGTCAGGGCGTAGTACCAGCCCTGGCGTTCCTACCAGTCGAGCCGGATCCCGCCGCGGCCGCTGGTGCGGGAGACGTCCCAGGCGAGAGTGATGTAGGTGGTCAGGCCGCGCTCGAGGCCGTGGTGGCTGGCCCGTACCGTGCCCGGCGGGATGCCGCGTGCGGTGAGGGCGTCGTCCAGGGCCTTCACGTAGGGCCAGTACGGCATCCCCCGCGGTGCGCCGCGCGGTCCTGGCGGGTCCAGCAGCACAGGTCTACCTCCAGCGGGAGCGGGTCGGGGGTGGGGTCATGAGGCGCGGCGGAAGACGGCGGCCGGGCCGATGACGCCGGGGCCGAACTTGTCGCGCACGCGGTCAATGGCGGTTTCGGCGGCGAGGCGATTCTCGCGGGCGTCATCGAGGGAGAGCTGCCGGGGCGCTTGGTCGGCGTCAATGAGATCCTCCCCTTTCAAGGCGATTCCGGTCAGGCGGCCGCGCTGCAGGCCGGCGGCGTCCATCAGCTGGTAGGCGAGCTGGCGCAGGTCGTCGTCATGCGCGGAGGGCGCGGTCAGGCGGCGGGTCTTCTCCCAGCTGCCGCCACCGGCGAACTTCAAGGTCAGCGTCAGCGCGCTGGCCACCTGGCCGCGGCCGCGCAGCCGGGTGCCGAGCCGGACGACCAGATCGAGCAGGGAAGCGCGCACGGCGGCGCCGTCCAGCGTGTGCTCATCGAAGCGGTGGCGCACGCTCGCCGTGGCAGGCAGGGCGCGGGGAACGACGGAGCGGGGGTCGATGCCGCGGGCCCGGTCGGCGGCCAGTCGGCCGGCCTTCCCGCCCAAAAGGCGCTGCATCGTCGCGGGCGGCACCGCGGCGAGCAGGCCCACGCAGTGGATGCCGTAGTCCCGCAGCACGGCCCCCTGCCGCGGACCGATCCCGTACAGGGCCTCGACCGGCAGCGGCCCGAGCCAGCCAGTGACGTCCTCGGGGGCGATCGCCAGGACCCCGCCCGGCACGGGGACCTGTCCGGAGGCGGTGGCGGCGATCGTGAAACTGGAGTACCGACGGGTTCGACCGCGTCCGGCTACCGGACGTTCGACCTGTTCATGCTGGTTGGCGAATCAGGAGTGACGTCCACTCGAAGGGTGAAGTTCTGCCAGTAACTCGCAGATTCCGCGAGCTGCTTGCGTAATTTGCATGTCCGTGGCGGATTCCGATACTCGCCGCTTCTCGCTGATCAGCGGGCGCGGCTCGCCAGGCCAGCCTCCCGGGCAGGAGGAGGGCCTAGCCGATGTCCTGACCCTTCAGCGCCGCGGTGTTCACCCGTCGTCGCGGGAGGCGGAGCAGGCGCTCTACCACGACACGCTCGCGGAGTACTGCTGGGCGCGGGATGTGGCGGGGCTGGCGCCGACGACCTTGAACCGCCTGGTGCAGCCGGTGATCGAGGTGTGCACTTTCTACGACGTCCTGCCCTGGGAGCTGTCGCCGCGGCAGCTGGACCAGTACTTCGCCGGGGCGGGCAAGCGCGGTCACACCACGGTCCGCAAGAAGATCACCGGCATCGATCTGTACTTCGCGTTCCTCGAACAGCGGTATGCCGGGGAGATCCGGCGGCGGTTCGGAGCGGTGGTGGAGTCACCGGTCGATGCATTCAACCGGCCTCGGCACCGCGGGGACCTCGGGCTGCGGATCCCGCCCTCGCGCGCGGAGATGACGGCGTTCTTCGCCGCGTGGCGCCAGGAACTGGGCTCGGCGCGCAAGTATCCGGTCGCGGTCCGCAACTACGTGATGGCCAAGACCGTTACGTCTCCGGGGTGCGGGCAACCGAGTTGTGCCTGGTGAGGCTGGGTGACCTGCACTGGAACAATGGCCAATGGGGCCGCTTCCTCGTCAAGGGCAAGGGCAAGGGCGCGCGCGGGTCGGGCCCGCGGGAGCGCGAGGCGTTCATGTTCGCGGAGGGCCGCGAGCTGCTGTGGTGGTACATCGAGGAGGTCCGGGGTCTGTTCCCGGACGATGCGCTGGATCCGTACGCTCCGCTGTTTCCTTCCGAGCGGCTGCCGACTGCGCTGGGTGCCGAGGTAGCGGTCGCGCCGCCGGTCTGTGCCGACACCTTCCGCCGGTCGCTGCGCGCCGCGTCGCTCGCCCATCTGAAGGGCACGGTGACGGTGCTGTTCCCGCATCTGCTGCGGCACGCCTGCGCGACGCACAACTACGAGTCGGGGATGCCGCTTTGGGACGTTCAAGTGCTGCTGGGGCATACCTGGCCGACCACGACGGTCGGCTATCTGGCGAGTGCGAAGGCGGACCCGGAGCGGGCCAGTCTGGAGTCGTCCCGGCGCGCGGTGCGCCGGCTGAGCGGGGAGACGTGAGGGCGTGAAGTGGAATCTGCGCTGGGTGGCGGCCAGGCAGGACATCTGGAGACCCAGTGACCTGAAGACTGCGTTCGAGGCGGTCGGGTTCACCCCGTCACTGAGCAAGGTGTGCGCGTTGTGGTCGGCCCGGCCGGTGACCGTGAGGCTGGACGATCTCGACATGATCTGTGCCGCGCTGAAGTGCACGGTCGCCGATCTGATGGAGGCCGAGCCGCTCGCCGGCGGCGAATCCGGAGAGCAGGAGGGGCAGCGGGCGGTCGGCCAGGGCCCGGGCGCGGGCAGCGGCGGGCGGCCGGTGCCGAAGCAGAGCGGCGGCAAGGGCGCCGTACGGCGCCTGCCGCCGAACTGAGCAGGGGGGTGGCACGGGTGAACCGGCCTGGCTCGTGCGGCCTGTGCGCGATCTGGGGCACCATCACGGGCTCCGGCCTGTGCTACGAGTGCCGCGGCGGCCGCTACGAGAGGGCCAAGGGAGGGCTGCGGGAGGCCGTCTGCCGCCGGTGCGGCTGGCCGGGGATCGTCGGCGCGGACGGCACCTGCCGGGGATGCCGGATCGCGGTCCGGCTCGGTCAGGCTCCGGCGTGGATGCATGCCGAGTTCGAAAGGCGCGACCTGCCCGCCGGACGGCCGCTGCAACTGGCCGTGCGCATCGAGGGGCTGGCGCTGAACAGCAACCCGCTGCGCAACCGCGTCGCCACAGGCCCGCGGCAGAGGCTCGCGCCGTGGGCCCGCGGCCGGGTATCGCCGGCCCCCGACGACCCCGTGGTGTGCGTGGAGGAAGTCCCCTGCCAGCTCGGGCTGTTCGCGCCCTGGCCCAGGACCTTCACCCGCGCCCACGGCCAGCGCATCCGCGGCCGGACCATCCTCGACTTCCCCGAGGTCCAGGCGGTGCTCCAGGAGATGGCCGCCGAACGCCGCGTCGGGCAGACCTGGCACTTCCACACCGAGGAGGGCGCCCGGCTCGCGCTGGCCGCCCGGCCTCCGGATGAGCGCCTGATGCACCCTGAGACGCTCGCGGATCTCCCGCAGATGGCGCCGACCCTGCACGAGGCCCTGATGCGGGCCGGGCTACTCGCGCCGCCGCGGCGGCGGCTGGTGCCCTCCTGGATGTCCGCCGGCCTGGGCAGCTGTCGCGAGTGCCTGGCCTGGACGAACGAGCGGGACCAGCGGTGCGCGCCCTGCCTGGACTGGGGCGCCGGCCGCCAGGCTGCCCCGTGCCACCGGTGCGGCCGGTGGCTGCCGTTGCGCGACGACCACTGCCGGCGATGCGTGCTCACCGTCGCGGAGACAGATTACGACCTCGACGGCACCCGTCTGGACGGCGGCGACCAGCTCTGGTTCGGCGGGCCCCTTGCTCCGCGCAGCAGGGAAGGCGGCCTCTATGGGCGCCGCCGTCTCCAGCGCAAGCGCCGTGAAGCCATCCGTGCCTCGCGGGCCGCCCGCCCTGTTTCAGAACATCTCGCGCTGCCTGGCCAGCTGGAGCTCTTCCACCTGTCGCGCGACTGGACCCGCCTGGCGGAACGACACCTCCCGGCCCTGACCCCGGCCGCCCGGATCCTGCTGAACGGGTTCGTCGCCCACATCAAGAGCCGCGGCTGGGATGCCGGCCGCATGAACGGGAGCATTCGCACCCTGCGCGTCCTGCTCGCCCACCTCGGAGCCGACGCCCCGCTGCCGGAGGGGGACGTGCGGCTGATCGCACGCCGCAAGCACTTCCACGGCGCCCGCGTCATCAACTACCTGCGCCTGACCGGACGTCTCGCCCCCGACTGGCACTCGGATGCAGCTCTGGCCCGGGCCCGGCACCTCGCCGACACCGCCCCCGCCTCGTTCCGCGCCCCGCTCAACCGGTGGATCGATGTCATGTGCGGCACGGCTCCACGCCCCAGTCGGCCACTCGCCCCGTCGACCGTCTGCTCCTACCTGCGCCTGGCCGCGCCCCCGCTGCGCACCTGGTACGAGGACGGCGTCACCGATCTGCGGGCCGTCACCCGTACCCACATCGAGCAGGCGCTCGAACCGATACACGGAGAAGCCGCCAAGTCCCGGGCCACCGCCCTGCGCTCACTGTTCCGGGCCCTCAAACGCGAAAAGCTCATCTTCCGCGACCCGGCCCGCACTGTCTCCCTGACCACCGCCGTCGTGTTGCCACGACCGCTGGCCGACGACATGCTGCGCGGCGCTCTCGACCGCCTCTCCAACCCACGCGACCGGCTCAGCTTCGCACTCGCCGCCGTACATGGCTCTGAGCACCCACGACCAGCGCCATCTGCTGCTGGACGACCTCGACCACCGCCGCGCCATCCTCCGCGTGCGCCGCACCGGCAAGCCCGTCCACACCGTCTACCTGGACGAACTCACCTACCGCCTGGCACGGCAGTGGCTGGCCGAACGCCACCGACGCTGGCCCGCCACCACCAGCCCATACCTGCTGGTCACTGCCCATACCGCCACCGACGACACCCAGCCCCCGGTGTCGATCCAGGCGATCAACAAGCCCCTGCGCGCCCACGGCCACCAGGCGGGCCGCCTGCGTGTGGACCTCATCCTCAACGAGGCCCAGCACACTGACGACCCCCTCCACCTCATCCGCCTCTTCGGTCTCTCTCCCCGCACCGCCATGAAGTACATCCACGCCGCGCACCCGCACCGCAGCCAGAGCGACCCGATCATGTCCTGAGCAGCACGGGCTGTAGGAATGTGAGGTGCTTGGGCACTCCGACCTGGAACGTTGCGGTGATGAGGGTCCCAGTAGTTCTCGCGGAAAACAGCACTACGCCGTGCGGCAGCCCATCGCTCCGGGCTCGGACCCCGATCGAGCGCGGCTGGGTGAGGCGTTGACCCTCGTAGCTAATGTGACTAGTCTACAGCTAACGACATTAGCTACTTTGTTGGAGGACGGCATGACCGAGCACCTGAGGATCGGCAAGAACACCATCGCCTTCGACGTGACCGGGGAAGGTCCCCTGGTCGTGTTGGCGCACGGTATCGGCGACAGCCGGCACTCCTACCGCTTCCTCGTTCCCGGCCTGGTGGCCGCCGGTTACCGGGTCGCGAACGTCGACATCCGCGGGTGCGGTGAGTCCAGCCTCGGCTGGGACGGTTACAGCCGCACCGACATCGCCGGAGATCTGGTCGCCGTCGTGCGTCACCTCGGCGGCCCGGCCGTGATCATCGGGCAGTCGATCAGCGGCGGCGCCGCGACCATCGCGGCCGCCACTGCGCCCGACGTGATCAGCGGAGTGATCGAGCTGGCTCCGTTCACCCGTGCACAGCCGGTCGACCTGGGCGGGCTGATCCGGGTCAAGCGTTTCCGGACCGGGTACACGCGGATGGCAATGGTCATCGTCCGGGGACGCCTGGCGGACTGGAAGAAGTACCTCGACGTGGCCTACCCGGCCAAACCCGCCGACTGGAACAGCGAACTGGCCCGCATAGAGGCCACGCTGAGTGAACCCGGCCGGATGAAGGCCCTGCAGGACATGTGCAAGTCCAAGCCCACCGACGCCGGCACCCAGCTCGCCCACGTCACCTGCCCGGTCCTGGTCGTCGAAGGCAGCCTGGACCCCGACTGGGCCGACCCCCGCGCCGAAGGGGCGAAGATCATCGCCGACCTGCCCGCCGGCCTCGGCGAGCTGGCCGTGATCGACGGCGCTGGCCACTACCCGCACGCCCAGACCCCCGACCAGGTCCTCGCGCTGGCCCTGCCGTTCCTGGCCAAGGCGGCCGGCCGTGCCTAGGGCCGGACTCACCGCCACGGCAGTCACCGAAGCCGCCGCCGCCCTGGTCGACGAGGTCGGGTTCGACCAGCTCGGCATGGGCCTGGTCGCCGAACGGCTCGGAGTCAAAACCCCCTCGCTGTACAAACACGTCACCGGCCAGACCGACCTCGCCCACCGGATCGCCATCCTGGCCATGAACCAGTGCGCCGACGCCATCCGCGACGCCATCCAGGGCCGGTCCGGCACCGAAGCCCTGGCCCGCGGCGCACAGGCGATGCGGACGTTCGTCAAGGACCACCACGGCCGATACGCCGCAGCCAACGCCGCCCGCCCGACGGGACCCGACGACCCCCTCATCGACGCCCTCAACCGGGTGGTCGACTCCTGGGCCGCCATGCTCCACGGCTACCACATCGACCCCGACCAGCAGATCCACGCGCTGCGGATGCTCCGCACCGTCCTGCACGGATACGCATCCCTGGAAGCAGCCGGCGGGTTCCAGTTCGCCACTGACATCGACGACAGCTTCACCTGGATGATCGACTTCATCGACCACGGCCTGCAGGAGACCACGGCCACCAGCACCCACAGCGCCCTCTCCCGCACGACCGCGCCGGACGTGACGCTCTGACCGTCGTGCACTGCGCTCCACGCCATTCCCCGGCCCCACCGAGCACCGGTGGACCACCCGCCTGACCAACCCCCACCCCTCCCTCCCSCACCAGCCAGAAGTGGAAACCACCATGAAGCCGGTCCTCACCGCCGTTATTGACATCGACGCCACCCCACAAGCGGTGTGGGACGTCCTCACCGACTTCGCCGCCTACGGCGAGTGGAGCACCTTCTCCGCAGCCGAGGGAACCGCTCAAGTGGGAAGCCGGCTCACGATGCGCATGCCGGGCATGACCTTCAGGCCCACGGTCACCGTCGCGACGCCTGGCCAGGAACTGCGGTGGGTCGGCACGCTCGGCATCAAGCAGCTGTTCCACGGCCAGCACTCCTTCGTCCTTTCCCCCAACCACGACGGCACCACCCGCCTGACCAACCACGAGGAATTCTCCGGCGCCCTGGTCACCCTGATCCGGCCCTTCCTCAGAACACCCAAAAAAGACGGGTACGCCACCTTCAACACCGGCCTCAAGCAGCGGGTGGAAGACCGCACCGAGCTCAGGCCGGGTGCGTGAGGTGGCGGTGTCGCGGGATCGGGAAGGCCGCCGCGATGCCCTGCCCCATCTCTCATACTGCTGACCTCTGCGGTGAAACTGGCCCGCCACGGTGACTCGTAGCGGAGCCTCACGTGGAAGAAGACCGCCAAGTCACTACACCCTCCCGAGCACAGGCCGTACGAACCCCTGCCGCCTCAACCGGCTGGACGATCGGCGTCTCAACGTCAGGTGGCCAGCCAGTTCGCTGCCCTGGGCCCTCGGGAATCCGCGAACCTGTCGGCTTCTGGAAGGGCTGATGCCGACGCGGACGTCGGTGCCCAGGCGGGAGATCGTCCTGATGCGCAGCACCTCCCCCAGCCGCAGGGCATCGACGCCGTGGAAGCGCAGCGCTCCGCGCAAGTCCACCAGGGCCGCGGTGGGCGGCAGTGCCTGCACCATCGGCGACAGCCCGGACAGTTCCTCCAGCACCTGCCGGAAGGTCCCCTCCGGTAGCCGGTCCGGGCAGCGCACATGCATGACCACACCGTTCCTGCCCGCCGTCGCGCGCGTGCTCATCGGCCTCACCTCCCCCACCACGTTATCGAACATCAAATCGAACACGCGAGGGCGCGAGCGGTGATCATGAGCCTAGAATCAAAACTGTGTTCGATGATCTGCCGCCCGACCTGGAGCGACTGCGCACCCTGCGGGTGTGGCATGCCCTGTGGCTGGACCGCATCGACGCGAAGATCACTCTGCTGGAGCGCCGCAAGGCAGAAGAGGAACACGGTCGACGCACCCGGCCGCAGACGCCGGAGTGGGTCGTCGAGGTCGGCATCGGCAACGGCAAGCCGCCCGTCCAGGTCCACGCCGGCACCTGCCACATGATCGGCTCGCGGCGCCGCCCCGTCAGCCGCGACGAAGCCCGCCGCCTCCTGGCCGAAGGATTGCGCGCCTGCACCCACTGCCATCCCGACACCCAGCTGCACATCATCGACTTAGCCGCCCCGGCCTCCGCGGCGCGGCAGCACCGGCCTGTCCGGCGAACGCGTCGCGGCCTGAGCGCGGTGCGCCGCCTGCCAGCGCAAGCCCCACAAGTACGGCAGTGGCGGCCTCCCGCTGTGCCACTGGTGCATGGAGTCAGTGCGGGGGCTGGGGATCGACCGTGCGCTTCGTCAGCACGCGCCCGTAGGAGTAGGCCGCCCGCCGGCAGCCAGGTCCACAAACCACCCGGTCATCCACCTGGACGCACCGAGCCCAGACCAGGTCCATACTTGAGGTGTAGTCCTTAGAGGGCGAGATGTGAGCCTTTATCCGGTTCGTCGTTGAGTTTGGATGAGGCGCAGTGATCATTGGTTCGGGGCGTCGATACCAGGTGCCGGGCGGTGAGACTCAGCGGGCGGGAGCCGGCCCAGACGACGGCCGCCACTCGCGCCTGAGCAGCCCGTAGACCCACGAGTCAGAGACCTCGCCGTTGACGACGCAGTCTTCTCGCAAGGTCCCTTCACGCAGGAAGCCGAGCTTCTCCAGCACGCGGGCAGATGCCACGTTGCGCGTATCGGCTTCAGCCTGGACGCGATTCAGGTCCAGCGTGTCGAATGCCCACTGCAGCAAAGCGCGCCCGGCCTCGGTCGCGTAGCCGTGGCCCCACGCTGCATCGTCGAAGCAGTAGCCAAGCGACGCGCTGCGGAAGTCCGGATTCCACCTGTTCAGGGTGCACCAGCCGATGAACGCCCCGTCGTAGACACGATCCACGGCCAGCCGCGCCCCGGTGCCTTCCTTTTCCATCTCTCGGCAACGGGTGATGAACTTCTCGGCGCGCGCGCGTTCGGTCCACGGTGGATCGTCCCAGTAGCGCAGCACGTAGGCGTTGCTCTGCAGCGCGAACAGGTCGTTCGCGTCCGCGTTTTCGAAGGCACGCAGTCGAAGACGAGCGGTCTGCAACGAGGGGGTGGGCAGCGGCGTACTCATGTTCCATCCCGTGATCGGTGGCCGATCAATCAGACATCCGATGCAGCTCACTCGCAACGGGTTTCCTCGGCGGGCCGGCAGAACGACGTGAGGGGGCCGATGGTGGGTTTGTCGGGCGGTTGCGGTCGCGGCCTGGTGAACAGTCCCGGCTCGGTCTCATCGAGGATTCCGCGCCCGGTCAGGCGCTTCAGTTTGATGCGGACGTTGTTGATGTTGTTCGGCACGAGGTCCAGGTCCATCGCCTCGCACACGTTCCTCGCCCGTAGCGGAGCGTCGGCCTCGGTGAACACGGCCATGATCTGCTGGTAGGCGGGGCCGTTCGGCAGGGCCGGAGGCGGTGTGGCCGGTACCGAGGGCGTTTCGTCGGGCAGTTCCAGGAGCGTCTTGCGGGTGATCGTGATGTGCTCGGCGGCCTGGGCGAGTCCGTCCAGCAGCGCGGTCAGCTGCGCGATCTGCTCGTGAGCGGCCTCCGCTTCCACAGCGATCTGCCGCTCGCGGACCTCCAGACGTGCCAGCAGGGCACCGAGGGTCTGCTGTGGGTCGCCGCTCATGCGCCGCGCCAGGACGGGGTGGAGGTGCCGGTCAGTCGACGGGTCATCACATCGCTTATCGCCCAGTACACCCGGGACTCGGAGCTGGCCGAGCGGTGTTCGTAGTCGCGGACCAGCCTGCGGTGCAGCATCAAGATCCCGTTGGTCTACTCGACTCTCCAGCGGATCGGCTGCGGGACGAAGCCGTGGTCGGCTGGGTTGCGCTCGACGACCTCCACCGCGATGCCCAGGCCGACGCCGTGGTCGACCACGGTCTTCTTGAACCCCTGGTCCACCGGCGCCCTCGTCACCGTGGAGGTCCCCGCGGCGACCTTGTCCAGCAACGCGGTACCGAAGGCGTTGTCGTGCACGGAAGCGGCCAGCACCACCACGGCGATCACCAGGCCCAGCACGTCAACGGCCAGCCCCCGCTTGCGACCCGGCACCTTCTTGGCCGCGTCCCGCCCGGTCGTGGCCGCGGGTACGCACGCGGCGGCATGCAGACTCTGTGTGTCGAGCACCACCAGGCTCGGGTCGGCTAATCGTCCCCGGCTCTCACGCACCTGCCAGCGCAGCAGGTCATGGATGACCTCGTCGGTGCCGTCGTCGCGCCATAGAAGTACTTCACCGCGCCGGGCGGTGGCAGGTCGTGGGGCAGGTAGTCCCATTGGCAGCCGGTCCGCGACTGGTACAGGAGCGCGTTGACGATCTCTCGCATCTCGTAGCTGCCCTGGTGGCCGCTGACGGACGGGTGCTTCGCCTTCCATGCAGTGGTCACCGGCTCGATCAGCGCCCAGCGTTCATCGGATAAATCGCTCTTGTAGGGCTTGCGGTCGCTCACCCCGTCACTCCAGCACGGCCAAGCCCATCGACCGGCTGGGAGTTCCCACAGTCACACGATCGGGCGAAACCGAACCGGACATCAAGTCACGTACCGCCCTCTTAAAGCCCTCTCCCGGAAGGGAGGGAGACCGCGATGAGTGCAAATTGCGCAGCGCCCGCGCAGTCTGCGCAACAGCAACGGCTGGAACACCATCGTCAAGGACTCATGATCATGGCGATCAGCCGGAAGTTCAAAGCCAGCGCCGTCGCGGCCGCGCTCGTGGCTGGCGCAGGCACCGCACTGCTCGGCTGTGGCGGCTCCTCCTCGCAGGCCGCAGCCACTCTGCCGCAGCAGCAGGTGACCGTGAAAGAGTTCAACGCCTGGGCAACTGCATGGCGCAATCACCCCACCGTCAAGGCGCTGGTTGTCGACGAGATGGGTGTTCGTGATCTAGCGGCTACCGACCGAGCGGGTCACCCCGCACCGCACCCGGAGCCTTTTCGGCATCCCGGCCCACGTGCGGTGGACGCTCACCTGGGACCGCGGCCGGGAGATCGCCGAGCACCAGGCCATCACCACCGAGACCAGGATGCCGATCTGCCTCTGCAAGCCGCGGAGCCCGTGGCAACGCGGCACCAACGAGAACAGCAACCGGCCGCTTCGGCAGTACCTCCCCAAGGGCGCCGACCTCCGCACGTTCAGCCAGGCCGACCTGGACGCCATCGCTCACGAACTCAACCACCGTCCGCGCAAGACACACGACCACCGCACTCCGGCGGAGGTCTACGCGGGCCTCCTGAACAGCAGTGATGCGCTGACCGCTTGAGCTCGCCATCGTTTGGCGGCAGGTGGGCCCGGGCGTTCCGTGGGCTTGTCAGGCTTGCACGGTGGGCCGGACGACGATCTCGTTGACGTCGACTCCGGCGGGTTGCTCGATCGCATAGCCGATGGCGGAGGCGATGGCGGACGGAGGCATGGCGATCTCGTCGCGCATCTTGGTCATCGCAGAGGCGACCTCGAGGCTGGCCCCCTTGCCGACGCCTTCGGTGTGGGTGAAGCCGGGCGATACGACAGTCACACTCAGGTCGGGTCCCGACTCCTGGCGCAGGCCCTCGGAGATCACGTTCACCGCCGCCTTGGTGGCCGCGTACACGGCCTGCGGGGGGACGACGACGTAGGCCGCGGTGGAGCTGACGTTGACGAAGTGACCGAAGCCCTGTCGGCGGAAGAGGGGAAGGGCCGCGCCTATACCGTTGAGCAGGCCGGTGATGTGGGTGGAGACCATGGCGTCCCAGTCGTCCTGGCGCAGGTCGTCGAACGGGGAGACGGCCATCGTGCCTGCGTTGGAGATGAGGACATCGAGGCGGCCGTACTCCTCGATCGCCGTGTCTGTGAGGCGCCGGAGGTCTTCGCGGCGTGTGACGTCGACGAGGACGCCTGTCGCGGTTCCGCCCCTGGCCGTGATGCCGTCCACAACGGCGTTCAGCCGGTCCTCGCGTCGGGCACCGAGCACGAGGTGGGCTCCCTTTTCGGCGAGGAAGTTCGCGGTGGCCTCGCCGATACCGCTGCTGGCGCCCGTGATCGCGATGACCTTGCCCTGGATGATCGACATGATCATTTCCTTAGGTGGAGTATGCGCAGGTCACCTTGTGACCTACAGTGGAAGCGGGGATGTCCCCACTTCCTCGAAGGTAAACGGGGACATCCCCACTTAGCAAGTCGAGACAGACTCAAGGCAAGGAGATACGACAGCGATGGCCGACCAGGGGCACCGCCCGTTGCGGGCCGACGCCCAACGCAACAGGGACAAGATCCTCACTACTGCGGCGCGCGTGTTCACCACGGAGGGCCTGGATGCGCAGATGGACCGCATCGCCAAGGAGGCGGGTGTGGGCAACGCAACCCTGTACCGCAACTTCCCCACTCGCGAAATCCTGGTCGAGGCGGTCTACCGCAACGAGGTAGTGCAGCTGTGCGACGCAGTCCTCCCCCTGCTTGCGCAGAAATCACCCTACGAGGCCCTGCGCGCGTGGACGCGCCTCTTCCTGGACTACGTCACTACGAAGTACGGCATGATCGACGCCTTGCGAGCCATCGCCGCGGCGGGAAGCAATCCCTATGGCCACAGCAGGGAGATGATCCAGGAGGCCGTCGCCACCCTCATGGAGGCGTGCACGGCAGCCGGAACGATCCGAACCGACATTCCCCCCACCGACATCAGCGCAGCCCTCGAAGGCATCGCCCTCACCTCAGCGGGCACCGAACACCGACAGCAAGCGGAACGCCTGCTCGACCTCGTCTTGGACGGCCTCAAGACCCGTCCGTGAAGAACCCGTCCGTGAAGACCCATGGCCACTCGCTCTGACCGAGCAAGGACCCAGCACGTCAAACCACGCAGACATCGTCCTCGTTCAGCTTCGACAGTCCCGGTGCAGTTGAGTTGACACCGGAGGGGGGTGTCAATTTAACGGCTCTGGCTCACTTTCGGTGGTGACGGAGCGTGCCGCTATCCGAGGAGGATGCGATGGCGAAGCAGGGTGAAGCCTGCTCGTCCGTGCATCTGGCGCGCGATCCGCTTGGTCTTGGTGTTGACGCCCTGGGTGGGGCCGTTGCTGTAGGGAAGCGTGAGGGCGGCGTTTACGGCGTCGCGGTCTCGTTCCAGACCTCGGGCGAAGGCATGCAGGTGGGGCAGGTCGGCGCCGCGGACCTGGACGATCCAGCGCGAGAGTGCGTCGGCGTTGTCGGCGTGCGGTGCAAGGAGCGGGGTGAAGTCGCGGATGCCTGCGGCCAGTTGGGTCATCTCGGGGCAGGCGGCGGTGAGCTTGGCCAGGAGTTCGTGTTGCTCGGCCTTGAGGTTGTCGGGCCTGGTCAGCAGCATCCGGGCGAGCCTGCGCGGGGAGATGTGGCTGCGGTCGGCGTCCGCGCGGCCTTGGTTGATGTACTTGTGCAGGAGGTCCAGGCAGCCCGTGAAGCCGAGTGCTTTGATCTCGTCGAAGAGGTGCTTGACGGGGACGCCGGGATCCTCGGTCCGGCGTTTGCGCAGGTGCTCGCGGTAGGGGTCGACGAGGCTGGCGCGGTACCTGAGGACGCGGAGCATGCGCTCGGGCCGGTCGGCGCGGGCATAGCGTTTGACGATGTTCAGGGCCAGTTCCAGGCGGCGGGCGCATTCAAGCAGGCCCACGCCCTGATCGAGCAGACCGTGGACCTGGTGCCAGCGTTCCAGAGTGGTCTGGGCGCGGGGCCCGTCGTAGATAGGCGCGTCCAGTTCGGTGGCCCAGCAGGTGCTGTGCGCCTTGACCTCGCTCAGAGCGGCTTCGCACAGGTTGTGCCACAGATGCCACCGATCACCGACTTGCGTCGCACGGGGCAGGGCGCGGCGGATGGCCTCGGCGTAGGTCGCGGAGCCGTCGCGGCACACGATCTCGACGTCCGGATGCGCGCGCAGCCATGCTTCCAGGGTGTCGGCCGTGCGGTCCGGCAGCACGTCGATGCGATCGTGGGTCTCGGCATCGATGATCACAGTGGCGTAGCGGTGCCGCCGGCGCAGCGCGAAGTCGTCGACGCCGATCACGCGGGGCGCTCGCCCGGTGGGCAGCGGGATCCGCAGCAGAGTGCGCAGAGCCGTGTGACGCGAGACGCCCGCCGCGAGTATCGCCAGCAGACGTGCCCCCGCCCGACCCGCTAACTCCGTGACCACTGCCTTGACTCGCCTGGTCAGGCGGGTGGTGCGTCGCTGGTATCGGTCCAGGACTCCGGGAACCTGCTCGCGGAAGGTATGTCGGCAGCCGCGGGTGGGGCACACCAGGCGTCGCACTCGCACACGGACCACCACCCGCCGGCCGTCGACCGGTACGTCGGTCACCGTCCGCCAGTGACAGCCGTGCACCCGCCCCGACAACACCCCGCACACCGGGCAGGCCACAGTGTCCTGCGGCGTCCGTGCCCGCACCACGACTCGCTCGCCCTCGTCGACCACATCCTTGATGACCAGTGGGGACAGCCCTGAAAACACCGTCTGCACAAGCTCGTTGGCAGCCTTCGCATGGATACCAACGACACCTCACCACTCTGCGTCACCACCGAATATGAGACAGGGCCGTTAAATTGACACACTCGCTGTCGTGGCGCTGGGCGTGGTGTTCACGGGCGCTGCCGGAGGGTCTCCGATGGCTGGACGCCGTACCGGTCCCGGTACTGGGCAGCGAACCGGCCGCGGTGCGTGAACCCCCAGCGGTGTGCGACTGCCTCGACAGTGGTTGCCGTCGGATCGGCGGCGAGAAGGTCGCAGTGTGCGTACCGGAGGCGAACGTGCCGCAGGTAGTCGGTCGGCGAGACCTCCATCGACCGCTGGAAGCCGTGCTGCAGGCCGCGCACGCCCACGCCGCAGGCACGGGCGATGTCGGCAACGACGAGCGGCTGGTCCGCGTTGGCCTCGATGTATTCGCGCGCCCGACGCACAACCGAGGCCCCGGCTGCGGGCGCTGGTGCGGCGAGTTCGTCGCGGTGCTCGTGCAACGCGGTCAGCAGGAGGCCCCTCATGACGCTGTGGGTGAACGGTGCGGCAACCATCGGCTGGCGGACAAGGGAGTTCTCGTCGGCGAGGCCGGTCGCAAGCGACCGAACCAGGGCCAGCCACTGTGCGCCGCGGCCGGTGGAAACGTTCATCACGAGTTCGAACTCGATCTGGTGACGAAGCGGCCGGTCGAGGAGTTCCTCCATATGGTGCTCCAGCGCAGGCTGGGAGATGCGCAGGGCCAGGGCGGGGCCCGGGGCCGCCCAACCCGTGAACACGGCGGCGCGATCGGGAGCATGCACGATCGCCGAGCCCGTCCCGGCGACAGCGCCCCGGCTGGCGCAGGTCGCGGCCAGGGCGCCGACGGTCGGGATGTTGACCTGGTAGTAGCCCGGGTGGGCGCTCTCAATGCGTACCTCAGTGTCGTAGCTGAGCCAGCCGAGGGTGAGCGGACCCAGCGTGGCGGCGTCGAGGCTCATCGCGAAGCAGCTGGCATCGCCGAGCACGGTGACCCGGTGGCTGTGGTAGACCCGTGTGCCCACCTCGCGTGCCTCATCGGGGTCGCTGCTGCGGACGGACACCTCCGGCAGCGGCCCTCGACGAGCCATTTCACGGCGAGCGGTCATGGCACCTCCACCGGTTGATCCGCCTGGCGAGCGTCGCGGTCCAGTATGCGACCACATCGACAGGAATCCGTTGTGTCTGCGGGTCACATTCGCATTTCCTGCAGAGGCGCAGGCGGTCGGCCAGAGTTCCCCGTGTTCTGGCCGGGCGCCCGTGCCAATCCGGCCGCTCAGCCGTCGCTGCGACGGCTCGGCAACGCCCATTCCGCCACTGACAAAGGAGTCACCTGTGGCTCGAGTACTTCCACCCGGCCTGTCCGAATCCGACTTCGACGCTGCGATCGCCCGCTTCCGGAAGGTTGTCGGCGACGCGTACGTCGTCACCGAAGAAAGCGGTCTGGCCCGCTATCGGGACCCTTACCCGGTCGGCAGCGAGCCGGCCGCGGGCGCGTCGGCGGCGATCTGCCCGGAGACCACTGAGCAGGTACAGGAGATCGTCAGGATCGCCAATGACTTCGGCATCCCTCTGTTCCCGATCTCGACCGGCAAGAACAACGGCTACGGTGGTGGCCAGCCACGTCTGCCGGGCGCCGTCGTCGTCAACACCGGCGAGCGGATGAACCGCATCATCGAGGTCAACGAGAAGTACGGGTACGCTCTGCTCGAGCCAGGTGTCTCGTACTTCGACCTGTACGAACACCTTGAGGCCAACGCGCCGTCTCTGATGCTGGACTGTCCCGATCTGGGCTGGGGATCTGTGCTCGGCAACACCCTCGACCGCGGCGTCGGCTACACCCCTTATGGCGACCACCTGATGTGGCAGACCGGGCTGGAGGTCGTGCTGCCCACCGGTGAGGTGATGCGCACGGGTATGGGGGCCGTCCCGGGCAGCAACACCTGGCAGCTGTTCCAGTACGGCTTCGGTCCTTTCCCGGACGGCTTGTTCACTCAGTCCAACCTGGGCATCGTCACCAAGATGGGCATCCAGCTGATGCAGCGGCCACCGGCCTCGACCACCTTCGTGATCACCTTCGACCGGGAGGAGGACCTCGCGCAGGTCGTCGACATCATGTTCCCGCTACGTGTGAACATGGCGCCGCTGCAGAACGTGCCGGTCCTGCGCAACATCATCCTCGACGCCGGCGTCGTCTCGAAGCGCACCGAGTGGTACGACGGTGACGGCCCGCTGCCGGTCGAGGCAATCGACCGGATGAAGTCCGAACTCGACCTGGGCTACTGGAACCTCTACGGCACCGTCTACGGTCCGCAGCCGGTAGTCGATCAGTACCTTGAGATGATCAAGGATGCGTTCCTTCAGGTCCCGGGATCGAAGTTCTTCACCCACCACGACCGGGACGAAGCCACCGACCGCGGCGCGCACGTGCTGCACGACCGGCACCGGATCAACAATGGCATCCCCAGCCTCGACGAGATGAAGCTGTTGGAGTTCCTGCCCAACGGCGGGCACATCGGTTTCTCGCCGATCTCGGCACCGGACGGCACCGACGCCCTGCGTCAGGCAGGGATGGTGCGCCGACGGGCCGACGAGCACCGCAAGGACTACGCCGCGCAGTTCATCGTCGGGCTGCGGGAAATGCACCACATCGCGCTGCTGCTGTTCGACACCACCGATCCGCAGGCCCGGCAGGAGACCGTAGACCTGGCCCGGGTGCTGATCGACGAGGCCGCAGCAGAGGGCTACGGGGAGTACCGCACCCACAACGCACTCATGGACCAGGTCATGGCTACTTACAGCTGGGGGGACGGCGCGTTGCGCAAGTTCCACGAGACGATCAAGGATGCCCTTGACCCCAACTCGATCATGGCGCCGGGCAAGTCCGGTATCTGGGGCCGAAAGTACCGCGACCAGGGCCTCTGATCGCTACCTCACGCCTGGTGGGCGAAGCCGCAGCCCGGCGCGCCCACCGGGTCTCTGCTGGTGCCCTCCCAGCAGAGATGGTCAACAGCACCGTCACCGGCGGCGGGCAGGCCAGGCGTTATCGGTCAGGTCCCGTTCGATGCGCTCGAAACCAACGGTGGCGAAGAAGGCGGCGGCCCGGCGCAGTAAGGCGGCGCAGGTGACGGCTTTCTCGTCGTCGGGGATCTCGCTGCAGGCCAAGAGGCTGCGGTCGTCATCCTTCGGGCGTAGCCCGGCGGCCGGGAGACGACCGCCCGTCTCCGGCAGTCCGACCGTGCCCGGGTTCAGCTCCGAGCGGCGCTTGCTGAGGAATGCCATCGGATTGATGGCGTAGACGGGGCGGCCCGTCGCCCGAAGGCAGGCGACCAGGAGTCCGCGTGAGGTCTCGATGGCCGCCGGGACAGGATCCTGCGGAGAATCGCCGTGCTCGGCGAGCATCCGAAGCAGCTGGTCGAGTCCTTCCGCTGTGTCACCGATGCGAGCCCGGGCGAGCAGTGAACCCGTTTAGCGAGCCGGGGTTGTGGCCGGAGACCCAGTTCCCGCTCGCCTCGTGGTGATGACCCGCTGGGCGTACACGCCCAGGACGCGGGCGATGTCAGCTGGCTCCATGTCGGTGACGCCGGGCCAGGACCGCTCATCGAGGGCGTCCCACGACAGGATCGGCAGCTGGACGCACTGCCGCTCGCGCCCCTGGGCCTTGCGGTAGATCCGCGCCCACGGGCCGAACCCGCGCTGCGTGAGCTGCCACTTCGCGCGAGCGACCTGCTTGACCACCGGATGGTCCTCCGGCAGGCGCAGGGAGCGGCGCTGCTCGTGGCCCTCCAGGCGCTCCGGCAGCCCGAGCTTCACTGCGGCCGCGGCGGTGAGCACGATCAGCGGATCGGAGTCCTTGCCGTAGCGGTTCAGCTTCGGCTCACCGAGACCGGACTCACGCAGCGTCCACTCCACCAGCTCCGGGACCGTGGTCGCCCGACAGTCCAGGATGATGCCCTCGACGCCGTACGCCTGCCCGTCGCCGTCCAAGACTGCGAGTGGTCCGTGCTGGTACGGAGGGGCAGCAATGTTCGGCACCACACGCTTGCGAACGGGGCGGCCGGTGGCCGGGCGCTCCGGTACGGCGGGCGCCTTGGTCTCGCTCATCAGGCGTCTCTTTGATCATCGGATCCGCCGTTGATCAGACACTCCCAGAGGGGGCGGTCAGAGCCACTCACCGAGGACCGCGGCAGCACCGTCACCTCATAGGACGACGAGCTTGTCGAGCCTCGCTCCACTGACCGGTCGATGCCCAGACGGCCGAAGCCCCGCCCCGCCCCGTCTCTGCGCTGGACTCCTCATCATCGGATGACCGTGACGTGAAAGACCGAATTGAAGTTGGTCGATCGTCCAAGACGCCGGTTAACATACGAGTGAGCATGTCACTCTTGAGGGAACGGTGGACCGGATGTCTCGTATGGCAGCGAAGGACCGGCGGGAAGAGCTCATCGCTGCGGCGGTCCGTGTCATGGTCCGCGAAGGAGTCGCCAAGACAACGACACGTGCGGTCGTCAACGAGGCGAAGATGCCGCTGGGCGTTTTTCACTACTGCTTCAATTCACGTGAGGAGCTCCTGCAGGAAGTCATCACCCGCATCACGGACAGCGGCGTGGCCAAAGCGCGGAGCGTGTTCGAGGGGGAAGGTGACCTCGGCGCGCGTATCGCCAAGAGTCTGTACGCGTTCTGGGAGGCGGTCGAGCTCAATCCGGGAGAGCAGCAGGTGGGGTATGAACTCGCCCACTACGCGCTGCGCCAGGACGGTTTCGAGGGCCTGGCTCGACGGCAGTACGAGCACTACCTGGAAGTGCACGAGCAGCTCCTCGCGGAAGCTGCCGAAAGCGCGGGGATCCAGTGGACCGTGCCCATTCCTGTCTTGGCCCGGTATCTCAACTCGGTGCTGGACGGCGTCACCCTGTGCTGGCTGGCCGACCGTAACAGCGAGCACACTCGCGAAGTGCTCCGCTTGACCGGCGAGCACCTTATGAGCCTCGCCGCAAAGAACGACTGCTGATTTGATCATCCGTTTGAGTCCGGCACGAAGGCGGCATCGTCGTCGGCAAGCCGTGGCCCATGCGCCAGGAATGCGCGGCTGCTTCGTCTCCGGTGAGGTCGGTCGCATTTCCCACCTCGGGCTCGCCGAACAGGCGTCTGCCCTGTCGGTGGGGGCCTGCCCTGGGGCGTGAGCCAGGTCTGAGCCATGCCGCATGGGTGAGCTGGCCAGTCACCAGCTGACGGCATATCGAACTGTTCATCGTCCGCGGGCCGGCAGGGCGCTCCCGCGTGAAATTCCGGAGAGCCAGCCGCGTTGGCGGCGGACATACGGAGCCACCTATCTAGGTGCACCGCTCACGGGTGCGCCGCTCCCGTAGATGGCGGCCCACGACGGGCGGGTGGGTTCCGGTGACTCCTCCCCTCGTGAACGAGGGGGCCTCTCGCTAAGCCGGTGGGGCTTGGCGGCGGGCCAGCCCGGCCCGTAAGACATTGAGTGCGCCCACGGTGTCCGCGTGCGCGGTGTGGTCGCACGAGCGGCAGTGGAACTCCCGGGTGGGCCGGTTCTCCGCTGAGACATGCCCGCATTCGGGGCAGGTCCGATAGGTGTTGCGGGGGTCCACGGCGATCACTTCCCGTCCGGTGCTTTCAGCCTTGGCGTGCAGGATCGCAAGGAACACCCCCATCCGGCATCGTTGATCGAGTGGTTCAGCCCGGCTTTGGCGGCGGCCCCGTTGGGCAGGAAGCCGCCCGGCCGGTCGGGGTCGGGCTTCGGTGCGGGATCCTTGACCATGCTGCGGATCTTGAGGTCTTCGTGCGCGATGACATCGTGTTCCCGCACGAGACCGCAGCTTGCTGGCCCACGGTGGGCCGCATGAGGAACTTGTACGCACGGATCATCCGGCCCACCCCCCTTCGGTCAATGAGTGATCAACCTAGCGGAGGCCACTGACAACACAGTGAACCCCGGCGCTTCGCGCCTCCAGGCCGAGGATGCGTTTCCCTCCCCTGCTGAAGCCGGGGATACCCACGCAAGATCAGGGATGGCTGCCGCCGGACCCACCCGCCCTGGACTCCTGTGTCGCTATGCGATCAGCGTGTCGCGTCAGTCGAACAGGTCGGGCTGTTCCGCGGTGATCTGGTCCCACAGTGGGCGGAACTGGAACCAGCCCGGCAGGGCGCCGGTGATCTGCGCCCGCACCATCCGCGCCGTCTCAAAGTCGATGAGCTTCGGCTTGCCGGCGGCCATGGCAAGGAGTTGAGCCTGGCAGGAGCGTTCCATGGTGATGAAGTACCAGGCGGCTTCGGCCACGGACGCCCCGACTGTGAGGAGTCCGTGGTTTTGCAGGATGACCGCCTTGGCGTCGCCCAGGGCCACACCGATCTTCCGGCCTTCGTCGGTGTCGTTGACGACCCCGCGGTAGTCCGAGTAGATGCCGTGGTCCTCGAAGAAGGCACAGGCGTCCTGGGTGATCGGGTCCAGCGGGACGCCGAGGCTGGAGAAGGCCTTGCCGTGCACGGAGTGGGTGTGTGCGGCTGCGATCACGTCCGGCCTGGCCCGGTGCACTTCGGAGTGGATGCAGAAGGCGGCGTTGTTGACCGGGCGCTTGCCCTCCAGAAGCTTGCCGTCGTGGTCGACGAGGATGAGGTCGGAGACGCGTATCTGGCTGAACGACATGCCGAAGGGATTGACCCAGAAGCCTGAGGGGTTCTCCGGGTCGCGGGCGGTGATGTGCCCGGCGACGCCTTCGGAGAATCCGAACCGGGCGAACAGGCGGAAGGCGGCGGCGAGTTCCTGCTTGCGGACCTGGCGCTCTTCCTCGACGCTCAGGTTGTGCTGGGGCAGCGGCAGGGTGACGCCTTCGGGCATGGCTCCGACAGACGCGTGCGGGGCGGGTGTCGTGGTCATCTGACTGGCCTTTCGTTGTCGGGCGGGCGATCGCACGGTCACTTGTTCCGGCGGCGCAGGCGGTTGCCGTACATGACATCCACCAGGCGCAGGATGGACCGGTAGGCCGAGGGGTCGAACGGGATCATGTGAAGGTCGCGGCGCATCGGGAATCGGTTCACGCTGACCGCTTGGAGCCGGGTGTATTTGCGGATTCCTTCGGCGCCGTGCCGGACGCCGAGGCCTGATTCCTTCCAGCCGCCCATGGGCAGGCCGAGGGCCATGTAGTTGGTCTGGGCGTCGTTGATGGTGACGCAGCCGGCCTCGAGCTGCTCCGCGAGGTGCCGAGCGTGCTTCATGTTGGAGCTGATGATCGTGGCCTGCAGGCCGTAGGTGCTGTCGTTGACGAGCCGGACGGCCTCTTCTGCGCTCGCGACCTTCATGACGGGCAGCGTGGGGCCGAAGGTCTCCTCGCGCATGCATTTCATGGTGTGGTCGACGTCGACGAGCAGGGTGGGTTCGAAGAACCGGCCGGGGCCTGGGGCGGCGTGGCCTCCCTCGAGTACGCGGGCCCCCCGGCTCACGGCGTCCTCGACATGGCCCTCGATGATCGCCATCTGGGGCGGGAAGGTCATGGCGCCCACGTCGGTACTGCCCAGCCCCGCCGACCTGCCTGAGGTGACCTCCTGGAACCGCTCGCGAAGCCTTGCGACGAATGCGTCGTAGAGGGGTTCCTCCACGTAGACCCGCTCCACGGACGTGCACATCTGCCCCCCGTTGCACAGGGCACCGTGCAGGGTGACGTTCACGGCTCGTTCCAGGGAGGCGTCGGCCAGCACGACCAGGGCGTCTTTGCCGCCGAGTTCGAGTGAACACGGGATGAGCCGCTCTCCCGCCCGCGCTGCGACGGCCCGGCCGGTCTTGGTGGATCCGGTGAACATCACGAAGTCGGCGGCGCCGACGAGAGCCTGGCCGGTGGTGCCAGCGCCGGTCACGACCTGGAAGACGCCCTGGGGCCAGCCGCATTCACGGGTCATCTTCTCCATGAGCAGCGCGGTCAGCGGCGTGTACTCGGAGGGTTTGAGGACGACTGCGTTGCCTGCGGCCAGGGCGGGGATGGCGTCACCGAAGGAGTTGATCAACGGGTTGTTCCACGGACCGATGACGCCGACGACGCCGAGCGGTACGCGGCGGGTGTACATGCTGCGCCCGAGCACGAACGGCGAGAGTGAGCGGATCTTCGTCTCGGCGAGGTAGTGCCGCGCATGCTTGGCCCAGTAGGCGAAGGCGTTGACGCAGTAGACGATCTCGACGATCGCGTCCTCTTCCGCCTTGCCGTTCTCCGCGACGATGGAGTCCGTGATCTCCTGTCGGTGGGTCAGCAGCCACTGACGGCCGCGCGCGAAGAATTCCGCACGGCTGCGGGTACTCAGTTCCGCCCAGCCCTGCTGCGCCCGCCGGGCTCGTGCGACCGCCTGCGCCACCTCTTCCGCCGACGCGTCCGTGACGTGGCCGACCACTTCTCCGGTGGCCGGATTGTCCACTGCTATGGGCGTGTCCGCCCGGGCGCCACCTGGGCTGAGCGATCGAGTCTGAGCCACGGAAAATCTCCTGCCGGAACGTTGACTTCGGTTCGCCCAGAATGAGACGGTCGCCCGTACAAGTCAAGTGTCTTGTACAAGCGTCCAACTTTTAGGGACGCCAGGGCAAACCGTTACCGAGGAGCAGCTGGAATGAAGCGGATGACATCGGTCGCATTGAGCGGCTTCGGTGTTCCCGAGTCCCTGCGCTGGCATCAGGGAGCCCTGTGGTTCTCCGATCTCGCGCACGGCACGGTGCACCGCTGGGACGGCAGCGGAGAAGCCGAGACGGTGCTCAAGGTCCCTGGCCGGGCCGGCGGGCTCGGCTGGCTCCCGGACGGGCGCATGCTCGTCGCCTCCATGGACGGAGGCGTCGTGTACCGGCTGGAAGCAGACGGCGAGCTCGTCGAGCACGCGGATCTGCGGCACCTTGTCGGCGGCCCGGTCAACGACATGCTCGTCGACCCGCACGGGCGTGCGTACGTCGGCAACTTCGGCTTCGACTACCACGCGTTCGCCCGCGAGCACGCGAACGCCATGCTCTACGCGCCACCCGGCCCACCGAAGACGCCGATCGCATGCCTGGCGCCTGACGGAACCTTGCTGGGCGTGACGGAACCGGTGCTCTTCCCCAACGGATGTGTCCTCACGGCCGACGGCGCCACTATGGTGGCGGCCGAAACCCTCGCCATGCGGCTCTCCGCCTTCCCCGTGCTACCGGACGGCACCCTGGGCGAGCCGCGCCCCTGGGCCCCGCTGATCTCACCGCTCTTGTGGCATGCGGTGAACCACCCGGGACTGCTCGGCAGGATCACCCGGCGCGTCTCGGCGCTCCTGGACCACCCCGCCATCGCCAAGCGCTCCGCCTCGCCGATCGCCCCCGACGGCATCGCCTGGCACAGCGACGGCGCAACGATGTGGATCGCGAACGCTTTGCGCGGCGAATGCGTGCGCGTGGCCGAGGGCGGCCGCGTCCTCGATCGCGTCGCGACCAGCCAGAACACCCTGAGCTGCCTGGTCGCGGGGCTCGACGGGCGCACCTTGTTCGCGGCGACGGTTCCGACCGACGATCCCGTCCGCGCCGCCGAGCTGAACGGCGGTCGCATCGAGATGTTTCGCCTGTGAAGCCCTCGGTAACAACCGGGGCCGATTTCATATCGGACAGTTGACTTGGACAGACGACCAGGAGACTCTGTGGCCATGAGTGAAACGCCTGAAAACAGCCGGGTCCTTCTCGTGACCGGCGCGGCCTCCGGCATCGGTGCCGCGATCGCACAGCTGGCGGTCGCGCGCGGTCATCGGGTGATGCTGACCGATGTCAATGAGCAGGCCGTGCAGGCCCGCGTGAGCAGCCTGGGCAGCCGGGCCGCCGGGTGCGTGCTGGACATCCGCGATCCGGCAGCCTGGGTGAAGGCGTTCGAAGCGGCGGAGGCCGTGTTCGGAGCCGTGGACGTTCTGGTCAACAACGCGGGCATCACTCACACCGGCCATGCAACTGATCTCAGCCCTCAGCAGCATCGCGACATCGTCGAGGTCAATCTGCTGGGCACCATCACGGGCACCTGCACGGCGATCGAGCGGATGACCGCAAAGGGCCACGGCCACATCATCACCGTCTGCAGCATGACGGCATTCCTCCCGCTGCCCGGATACGCCACCTACTGCGGCTCGAAGTACGGGATGCGGGCCTTCCACCACAGCGTGGCCCTGGAGGAGCGCGACGGGCCCCTCGACTTCACCATCATCCACCCTCCGTCCACGCGCACGGACATGCTCGAGCAGGAGATGGCCGACCCCGCTTGCGCCATCTCCTTCGCCGAGAAGTCATACGCACCCGAAGAGATCGCCAAGACCGTCGTCGACGCGATCGCCTCCAAGCCGGTCGAGGTGGTGTTTCCGCCGCTGGGCGGACGGGTCCAGCGGATCGCCGGCGTCTTCCCCCGCCTGATGCGGTGGGTGATCCCGCTCGCCGAGGCCAGGGGCCGACGGCACCGGGAGCGCCTCATCGCCAAGACGGGCGCCCACCAGCCCGGCACGGCACAGCCTTCGGACCGGTCCACCGTCTGACCCTTGCGGTCTCCGGCCACCGCTGACCAGGCCGGTCAACCTGAACTACTGAGAAAGGGTGCGGATGTGAGCGCACATGTGGCGTCCCGGCCGGACGTGAAATCGGCCGTCTCTGCCCTCGCCGGCCTGAGCGAGGTCCGGATGGCCCAACTGCACCGGGCCACCGAGCACTTGGATCCGCCGTTCGCCGTGGTGGACCTGGACGCCTTCGACGCCAACGCCGAGGATCTGACGCGCCGGACAGACGGGCTCGCCACCATCCGCGTGGCCAGCAAGTCGGTCCGCAGCCGCGAGTTGATCCAGCGTGCCGCCCAGCGGGAGGGCTACCACGGCATCCTCGCCTTCACTCTGCCCGAGGCCCTGTGGTTGGCCGAAGACCACGAGGACGTGGTCATCGGCTATCCGACCGCGGACCGCACCGCGCTGCAGCAGCTCGCGATGGACGAGCGTGCAGCCGCCCGCATCACCCTCATGATCGACTCTGTCGGCCAACTGGACTTCATCGACAATGTGGTGGGCGCATCCCGGCCCGACCTGCGCGTGTGTATCGACCTGGACGCCGCGCTGGAACTGGCCGGCGGCCGCATCCACCTGGGCCCGTACCGCTCCCCTGTGCACTCCCCGCGACAGGCCGCAGCACTCGCCCGGGAGATCGAGAGCCGGCCCGGGTTCCGCCTGGCCGGAGTGATGTCCTATGAGGGCCAGATCGCCGGTTTCGGCGACAACCAGCCCGGCTCCCCCCTCAAACGGGCAGCGCTCCGCGCCATGCAGCGCTTCTCCGCTCGCGAACTGGCCGACCGGCGCGCCGCCGCCATCGCCGCCGTCGAGGCCGTCGCACCACTGGAGTTCGTCAACGGCGGCGGCACCGGCTCCATCGAGCAGACCGCGTCCGAGCACGTCATCACCGAGATCGGCGCCGGATCGGGCCTGTACGGGCCGGGCCTGTTCGACTTCTACCGGCGCTTTCGCCCGCGGCCTGCCGCCTACTTCGTCATGTCGGTCGTACGCCGCCCGACCGACAAGATCGCCACCGTGCTCGGGGGCGGCTGGGTCGCTTCCGGACCGACCGGCCGCGACCGTCAGCCCACCCTGGCCTGGCCTCAGGGCCTGCGGATGAACCCCCTGGAAGGTGCGGGGGAGGTGCAGACGCCGGTGCTCGGCACGGCAGCGCACGGATTGCGCCTCGGGGACCACGTGTGGTTCCGGCACGCCAAGGCCGGCGAACTGTGCGAGCGGGTGAACACCCTCCACCTGGTGTCCAAGAGCGAGCACGTCGGTCAGGTCCTCACCTACCGGGGTGAAGGACACGCCTTCCTCTGACCACTCCCCCATCCGCGGCCCAGTCTCCCGGAGGCCCGATGCTCCCCGACTTCGACTCCCCCGCTCCAGCCCTTGCGGGCTCCGTCGGCCAGGCCATCGCCCATGGACCAGCCGAACCCGTCACACGTCGCTGGACCACCCTGTACGGCCTGGTCTGGTTCGGCTTCTGGATGGCGAATCTCGTCCCCCTCCAGCTTCTGCTCCCTCAGCAACTGGAGACGATCGACCCGGCCTCCAAGGTCTACGACTTCGCCGTGGTCAACGGTGTCTCCGGACTGGTCGCCCTCATCGCCCTGCCCCTGTGCGGCGCCCTGTGCGATCGCTCCCGCAGCTCCTTCGGCCGACGCAGACTCTGGCTCGCAGCAGGCGCGGTGGCCTTCGCCGCCGGGCTGATCGTCACCGGCGCGCAGACGACCGTGACCGGTGTGGCGGTGGCGTGGGCTGCCAGCATGATCGGGCTCAGCGCAGCCACCGCCGGGCTCACCGCCGTCATCGCCGACCGTGTGCCCGAGACCCAGCGCGGCATGATCTCCAGCGCCATCTACGGTCCCCAGGCCCTCGGCGTGGTCGTCGGCATCGCCCTCGTATCGGTCTTCGGGCTGTCCCCCATGTCCGGCTTCGCCATCATCGCGGTCCTACTGATCGTCTGCATAGTGCCGTTCCTGACCGCCCATCGCGACATTGCTTTCAATGTCGAGGCGCCGCTCAACATCCCAGAACTGATCGCGTCCATGGGCAGCTCGCTCAGGAACCGGGAATTCGCCTGGGCCTTCGGCGGACGGCTCCTGGTGAACCTGGCGAACTCGCTGGGCACGTGTTACACGCTCTACTTCCTCACCGACGGCCTCAAGGTCTCCGATCCGGCCGGCAGTCTGCTGGCCTGCACCGTGCTCTATCTCCTCGCCGGCCTTCTGGCCACCGCCGCCGCCGGCGTGCTGTCCGACCGCCTCGGCCGACGACGGATCTTCGTCGCCCTGGCGGCGCTCCTCCAGGCGGCTTCCGGCTTCCTGCTGGCGAGCACCCCAAGCCTCAACGTCATGATGGTGGCATCTGCTCTCATGGGTGGTGGCTTCGGTGCATACATGGCCGTCGACCAGGCTTTGATCACACAAGTCCTCCCCGACGCCGAGAGCCGGGCAAAGGACCTCGGCATCATGAACATCGGCTCGGTCGTACCCCCTGCAATCGCCCCGCTGATCGCCGGCGTGGTCATCAGTTCCCATCGCGGCTACCCGCTCCTGTTCGCCCTCGTAGGCGCGGCCGCAGCCGTCGGAGCGCTCCTCGTGTACCGCATCCGTTCCGTCCGCTAAATGCGCGGAAGACGCCACGCCGATCTCACCGCAGAAGCAAGAAGACATGGCAACTGCGCGGGCGCCTGACCCCGGACCGGCGTTGGGCAACGAGTACCTGCAATGGAGTTCTGGGTGACTGACCCAGCCTTCCGAAAGGTGGTAACAGACGTATGCACTCCGCACAGCCGACGCCGGTGACAGATCTTCCCGCGCTTGATGACCTCATGGCTTTCGACGAGTTTTCGCGCGACTTCGTCGAGACGGCCCGAGAGCTGATACGCCGGGACGGAACAGGACTTCTCAAGGGCCCGGAGAACAGCCTCGTCGTCCTGCGCAACAAGGACGTCAGGGCCCTGGCGGCGAATCCGGCTCTGGGCAACATGCCGGCAGACGTTCTGTTCTGGATGGCGACCGAGATGGATCTCGGCTCAGGACCCGGTGTGAAGCCCGACCCGGAGCAGACCGCCGGCTTCGGGCAGTTCCTGCGGAATCAGGTGTTCACGTCCAATCCCCCGTTGCACCAGCCGAGCCGCAACATCCTCGTCCGGCAGCTGATGCCCAGGAAGATCATGCGTTTCGCCCCTGCCGCGCAGCGCCTCGCAGAGGAACTCATCGAAGAGTGCGCAGGACGGGAGCAGATCGACTTCGCCCATGAATTCGCCGGACGGTTCGTCACCCGCTTCTGGGCCGAGCAACTCGGCCTGAGCAGGGACCAGGCAGCACACGTCCAGGAGCTCATAGAGGAGATGAACCTGACCTTCCTGCTCTCCCGCTCCCCCGAACAGTCCCAGCGGATGTTCTCCGCTGTGGCGACCTACATGGAGGTGGTCGGGGAAGCGGTTCGGCAGGCCTGGGCCAAGAAGGACAACGAGTTGCTCCTCGACATGGCGGCCGACCTCGCCGCGATCGACATCGAGGGCGAGCCGGAGGACATCGGTACGCTGGTAGCCGCGAACTTCTTCGACGGCTTCCACACGGTCGGCGTGGCCATCGTGAACGTCATCTACCGCTTGCTGAGCAATGAAGCGGCGCTTGCACAGGTCCGGGCCGACCCGTCGCTGGTCGCCAACGCCTTCTTTGAGGGCACCCGTCTGGAGTCGCCGCTGATGGTCAGTCAGCGGCTGGCCCTGCAGGACGTCGAGCACCAGGGTGTGCTCATCCCCGCCGGTACCCCGGTCGTCATGGTCTGGGCTGCGGCAAACCGCGACCCCGAGGTGTTCACCGATCCCGACAGTTACCAGCTGACCCGGACGATCCTGCACGGCACGACCTTCGGTGGCGGCGGTCACCTGTGTCCGGGCAGGAACGTGGCCCGGATGCTCACCGAGACCGTCGTGACCGCGCTGACCGCACCCGGTATCGACATCGCGCTGGTCGGGGGCGAGCCTTCGTGGGTGCCTCGCTCTCTGATGCGGCACGTGACGGCCCTGCCTGTCACCCTCCGCCGGGCGGGCAAGTGAGCACCGTCGTCATCGTCGGCGCGGGTCAGGCGGGCTCGGAACTGGCCGTGGCACTTCGGCAGACCGGCTTCGGCGACCGCATCGTCGTGGTCGGGGCCGAACGCCATCTGCCCTACCAGCGTCCGCCACTGTCCAAAGCGTTCTTGCGCGGCACGGTCGAACCGGACGGACTGCGGACTCGCGCCCTGGACGCCTACACCAACGCCGGTATCGAGATCGAACTCGACACTGCGGCGATCGGGATTGACCGCCAGAGACGATCCGTCACCTTGGCCGACGGGCGCGAGCTGCGCTACGCCAAGCTGGCCCTCACCACCGGTGGCAGTCCGCGGCCTCTCCGATTCGGCTCCGACCACGTCGCGGGCAGGACCCTGCATCACCTCGACGACGCAGTTTCGCTGCGGCACGAACTCCAGTCCGGTGGCGCGATCCTTATCGTCGGCGGCGGATTCATCGGCCTTGAGACGGCGGCCGCCGCGACGGACATGGGGATCGCGGTGACGCTGCTGGAGGCCCAACCGCGAGTCCTGGCCCGGGCGTGCTCACCGGCCGTCTCCGCCTTCGTCGAACGCGAGCACCGCAGTCACGGCGTCGATCTGCGCACAGGCACATCCGTCCGCAGCGTCGCCCGGCGCGACGGTGCCCACTTTGCGGAGCTCAGCGATAACACCGTGGTCAGAGCCGACCTGATCTTGGCCGGTGTGGGGATCGCTCCGAACGACACCCTCGCCGCCACCGCGGGGCTGGCCGTCGACGACGGTGTCCTGGTCGACGCCGTGGCCCGGACCGAGGATCCCGACATCGTCGCCGCGGGCGACTGCACACGGCAGTGGCACGGTTTCCTCGGCCGCAGCGTGCGCCTCGAGTCCGTTCAGAACGCCACTGACCAGGCCAGAATCGCGGCCCGGACCCTGTGCGGGAAGCCGACCGAACGCTTCACGGCGCCCTGGTTCTGGTCCGATCAGTACGACCACAAGCTCCAGATGGCCGGCGTGCCGCAGGCGGGCGACACAGCTGTCGTCCGCGGCGACCCGTCATCGAACTCCTTCGCAGTGGTGTATCTGCGCAACGGCGTCATCACCGGCCTGCACGCTGTCAACCGGCCGCGGGATTTCGCGGCCGGCCGGCAGCTCGTCACCGCGCGGGCCGCCATAACCCGGGCCGAAGCCTCCTTGGAAGACCTCCCGCTGTCCGAATTGATGAAGCGACACCAGCCCACCGTAGAAAGGCGTGTTTGACGTGCCAGTGATCAGGTTCATCGAGGCCGACGGAACAACACACCCCGTGGAGGCCGTCGTCGGCCAGAGCCTCAAGCAGACGGCACTCGACCATCTCGTGCCCGGCATCATCGGCGACTGCGGCGGCTGCGCTTCCTGCGGAACCTGCCACGCCTACATCGATGAGAAGTTCCTGCCCGTGCTTCCTGCGGCTGATGAAAACGAGGACATGATCCTTGAGGGGGTACCGGCGCCACGCGCCTCCAACAGCCGCCTCACCTGCCAAGTCCCTGTGACAGCCGAAATGGCCGGAATGGAAGTACACATTCCTGAGACCCAGTTCTAGGGACGATCATGTCGGGAGTGCCAGGGTGGCTCGGCCGGCTCGGTGCCGGCAGGCATTCCCTGAACTGCGTCCATGATCATCTTCTTCTGGAGCACTCCCCCAGCACGCTGCAGTCGACGTTCTCACCGCAACTGCGGCAGGATCACCCAACCTGCAGGACCGCAGGTCAAACGGCCGAGCAGGGCCCAGAACCCGTCGCAATCCACCTGCGGCACCGCAGGGTCAACGGCGCAACAACCGTGCGACCTCACAGCCGACTCCCCGACATCCAGCCCGGCGTGCAGTTCGAAGAAGACGACCTCGGCAAATGGCCCCATCGGCAACGCCGCAGCTGGGCGGAACTCTCCGAAGAGCAGCAGCAACGGCTGACAGCGCTGGGCGCAACACCTGCCGAACCACCCGCTTCACCCGCAACGCCTCCCACCCCACCTACGCGACGATGCTGGAGGTCGGCCGCGCGCAGAAGACCATCTTTGTGGCCTGGTACCTGCGGCTGCGGGATCTCCAGCGGGAGGTCGAGGAGGGCCTGAACGTGATGGAGTCCTCCAACGGCGCGAACTCCGTGATCGCCTACGGAAAGGCCGGGGAGATCGCCTCGAACCGGCGTGACGAGCAGGAGATGTTCGTTCTGTGCCTGCGGATTCTGCAATCGGCTCTGGTCTACGTAAACACCCTCATGCTCCAAGACGTCATGGACGAGCCGGAGTGGGCCGACCTGCTCACCCCCGCCGACCGGCGCGGACTGACCCCGCTGTTCTGGTCCCATGTGCGCCCGTACGGCGATGCCAACCTGAACATGGCCGCCCGCCTCAACCTCGCCTCGGCCTCCGTGCCGGGCCCCCGCATTGCGGAAGCCGCCGGCCACGGGCTACCCCACCAGACGGCATAGCCGGGGCTTGACGCAGCAGCACAGAGGCCACAGCTGCGGCCGGTCCAGCAGATCGTCCCGGGCCCGCGACGCCTGCGCGCACGCTCGCTGCATTGGCGAGACGCCAAGTACATCCAGTACGAGGGCGCTCCGCTGCTTATGGCCGCACGCGGCGGGCGCCGGGCGATCCGGCCGGCGCTCCGCTGCTTATGGCCACACGCGGCGGGCGCCGGGCGATCCGGCGTGACCTTCGGAGCAGGCCGGGCCGTCAGTCCGCGGTGATGCTTTCCAGCACGTCAAGACGGGCGGCCCGGCGAGCCGGCCATTGGGCGGCGGCCAGGCCGACGATAACGGCGGCCAGCAGCATCAGCAACAGCTTGGGGTAGGGCAAGACCGTGTGGAGCTCTGGCAGGGTCACGGTCATGGTGGTGCTGGCCGCCCAGGCCAGGAAGACGCCGAAGGCCATGCCGATCGCCGCGCCGAAGACGGAGATCAACACCGATTCCAGCCGTACCATCCGCTTGACGCCGCCGCGGTCCAGGCCGATCGCCCGGAGCAGACCGAGCTCGCGCCTGCGCTCGAACACGGCCATTGCCAGCGTATTGACCACTCCCAGGGCCGCGACCAGCAACGACATCCCGAGCAGTGCGTAGAGCAGGTTGAGGGCGAAAGTGATGGTGCGGTCGAACCCGTCCCTCAGGTCCTGCTTGTTCTCGACCTCGACCACAGGGCTTTTGCCGGTGGCGTCCTTGAGAGCCTGTTTGAAGGCAGGGGTTGCCCCGTTCGCGCCCTTGACCAGGATCTGTTGCGCCGGCGCGTACGGCTGGTGTGCGGCGACCACACCGCCCGGCAGGAGCACGGGAGCGAGCATCCGGCTGGGTGCGAACACCCCGCCGACGGTGAGGCGGGCACCGCTCCCGCGCGGGGCGGCCACGGTCACGGTGGAGCCGACGGCCAGTCCGTGCCTTCCCGCGAAGTCGGAGTCCACCAGGATCTGACCTCGTTTCAGTGCCGTGGCCGCCCCCTGACTCATGCTCGGCCGGACCAGCTGATCGGCACTATCGGCGTCTAGGCCCTTCGCCTCGGTCCGCACGCCGGCTATCCGCCACTCCACGTCGGTAACTGGGCTGGAGGCGACCACACCGGGGGCCTGGGCGACCGATGTCGCGATGCTCGGGTCCAGGGTGCCGCTGAGCGTGGTGACGGCGTAGTCCGCCGCCATCTCGTTGGTCACGGCACGGTCGATCGCATCCGAGACCGAGGCGCCGATCACGGTCATCGCGGTGACCAGGGTGAGTCCGATGGTCAGGGCGGCGGCTGTACTCGCGGTGCGGCGCGGGTTGCGGATCGCATTGAGTGCGGCGAGTGAGCCGGGGGTGCCGCAAAGGAGGGCGAGCGGCGGGCGGGCCAGGGCGATCACCGGGCGGGACAGCAGCGGCAGCAGCTGCACGATGCCGAGGACCGCGAGGAGTGCCCCCCCCATGAGCGGCAAGCGCGCCGTGGCGTCCCTCTCGGTGCTGCCCAGCAGGACCAGGCCGACGCCGCCGGCGGTGGTCAGGGAGCCGAGGAGGTTGCGGAGAAGCAGGCTTCGGTGGGTGGCGGGTTGCTCGCCGCTGCTCAGCGCGGCGACCGGGGGGATCCGGCAGGCGCGGAGGGCGGGCAGGGCGGCGGACAGGACAGTGACCATGGTGCCGACGAGCAGGGTGATCAGCACGGTTGTCGGGGTGATGACCACGCCGGCTCTGGGGAGGTCCGCGTCCAGGGACTTCACTCCCGCTGCGAGACCGGCGCCGATGCCGATGCCGAGGAGCAGTCCGGCGGCGGAGCCGCTGAGACCGACAAGGAGCGCCTCGATCAGCACGGAGCAGGTGACCTGGCTGCGCCCGGCGCCGATGGCGCGGAGCAGGGCCAGCTGCCGGGTGCGCTGGGCCACCAGCATGGTGAAGGTGTTGGCGATGAGGAAGATGCCGATGAACAGCGAGATCCCGGCAGCGGTGGTCAGCATGGTGGCCAGGCTCCTGCCACTCTGGGCCAGCCTCTCGGCCTGCTGCGCGGCCAGCTGCACGCCGGTCTCAGCTCGGAATTGGTTGCCGCCGGGGACCAGCGGAGTGACGGCGTGCAGCAGTGCGGTCTCGGAGGTGCCGGGGACGGCGGTGACGTCGATGCTGCTGTACTGGTCCGGCGCCAGGGACAGCACCCTTCGGGCGCCCTGGGTGTCCATGAGGGCCAGCGGATTGCCGGACCGGACCGCAGGCGCATCGGAGGAGAAGACGCCGGTCAGGGTGACGCTGATGGCAGGGCCGTTGGCGCCGATGCGGACGGTGTCACCAAGCCGGTAGCCTGCCTTCTCGACGGTGCTCCGGTCCAGAGCGACCTCGGTCGCGGTGTGCGGCCCTCGGCCCTGGAGCATCGGGTAGCGCGCATCGTTCCCGGCGGCATCCGGCACGAAGTTGGCGCCCGTACTTCTCATGATGTCGCCGATCATGTTGCCGTTCTTGTCCGCGATGGCAGCGGTGCCGCTCACCACCGCGCGGGTCCGGGCGACTCCCGGCAGCGCGGCAATCCGACGGACGGTCGCCTCTGTGAGCCGGGCGGAGCTCTTGGTGCTGTTCTGCCTGGCGCTGGAGGGAAGTCCGGCGGTGCCGTCGGCAACCTGGACCGAGATGCCGGTGAAGTCCTTGCTGCGGCTGTTGTTCGCGGCTTGGTGGATACTGTCGGAGAAGATCATGGTGCCGGTCATGAAGCCGGTGCCGAGCAGCACGGCCAGGGTGGTCATCAGGAGCCGGCCGCGGTGGGCCAGGACATTGCGCAGTGCGGTACGGAACATGGGTGACAGCCCCCGTCAGCCGACGCGGTCGAGCCGGCGCATGCGGTCCAGCACACTGTCGGCGGTGGGCGATCGCAGTTCGCCGACGATGCGGCCGTCGGCGAGGAAGACCACTCGGTCCGTATGGGAGGCGGCCACCGGGTCGTGGGTGACCATGACGACGCTCTGGCCGAAGTCGCGCACGCAGGATCCGAGAAGCGCCAGGACCTCGGCGCCGGCGTGCGAGTCGAGGTTCCCGCTGGGCTCGTCGGCGAAGATGATCTCGGGCTTTCCTGCCAGGGCTCGGGCGCAGGCCACGCGTTGCTGCTGTCCGCCGGACAGTTGGCCGGGGCGGTGCTTCAGCCGGTCGGCCAGGCCCACCGCGTCGACGACCCGTGCCAGCCAGCAAGCCCTGAGCGCGGTGATCGGCTCCGACGTCGACGACACGTGCGCATGAGCGCTACCAAGCGCGGCCCGCTGGGCTAAAGGATGGGGAAGCGGTTCATGGAAAGGTTCGAGACGGAGAGTCTGGCGCTCATGCCTGGCCAGAAGGTGCAGGCCAGGGTCCTCAGCCATCACCCATGGGGTGTGCTCGTTGAGATCGTTGGTTACGAGAACGCTGGTCTGTCGGCCTCTATCGACATGATCCAGCAGTTCTCCCAGACGACGAGCAGCCATGACGAACTACTCGCGCTCTTTCCACCCATCGGTTCACAGATCGATGCAGTCATCGAGCAAATCCACCGCTGGCATCCGCCGGTATCAGTGCGGCTCACCATCCGACCAGCCGACCTGGAGTCGCTGGTCTGGAGCTGCGACTTCTGTGGTGAACCGATCACGTTGGGCCCAGGTGGAGACGCCCTCGTCCTGGACTCGCGCAGCAGCGATGGTCCAGGAAGCCACACCATCATCTCCCACCGGCACTGCCTGGCCGAGCGCATCCGCCCGGAGAACAGGGGAGAGCGGGCGCGAGCATTGAAGATCGGGACGATGTGCTGAAGTCGTGAGGCCCGCGCCTACCGGCATGGATGAGCTCGACAGCTCATTCGGCGGGACCCAAGCGATAGTTCAGAGAAGTCACGAGACCGAAGCTGATCGCGCCGGACCAGATCGTTCGGGGCATGGCAAGCCTCCCTGCGGTACGCCCCGAGCCCTCCCAGCCTAAAAGCACCACCGGCACCAGGCACCCGAGCAGCAGCTGCCCGCCACCGCTGGCGTCAGGGTTCGCCAGCGCGCTGACCTGCCGTGGTCGGCTTCCTGGCCGGGGTGTCCCCCACCGTGGTCGGCCTCCTGGTCGGGTCCTCAGCCGTGGTCGGGTCTGGGTTCCCATGCCGGCTCTCGTCCCCGGACTGGTGAAGCCCGCGCGATCGCCAGAACCTTCACCGGCGCCGACACGTCATGCCGGGTGTGAGGCCGATCCATGACACGCATTTTGAACAGCCGGGCCTGGCCGTCGTCGAGGTCGCGGCCGCCGACGATGCGACCGCCTGCGCTGTCCAGGACCTGCTCGCCGCCCACTACGCGATCGCACCGGGCGACCGCACAGTCCACGAGCCCGGAGAGCCCGGCGTCCGGCTGCGCCCTTCCTGGACCTGCGCCAGGAACCCGGCTCGTAGCGCTGCGGACGGGCGGCCGCGGTCCCGCTGACCAGCCGTGGTCGGGCCGGTGGCCGGGTGTGCACGCGCCGCCCGGTTTGCGGACGGATGGGCCGGGTGGCAGGCATGGGGCTGTGACGTGGACGCTACCGGAACCGATGCTCGCCGCCCTTTGGCCGACCCGGCTCTGGTGCCCGGGTGGGCGGCAGAGCCCAAGTTATGGACAGGGTTTCGTTCTGTCGGTTGTCCACTGCGGGCATGGCTCAGGGCCCTCCGGTGTGAAGGGCCCTGGACCAGTGGTGGCGTCGGTTGGAGAGCCGTTAACGAGCGGCGAATCAGGTGCTAAGTAACTCGTGAACCGCGTCCGAGGTCGCCGCCGCAAAATTTCAACTGGCCGGCGAAGCCCGCCTGGTGGCGCCGCTTTTGTTCCGTAACCAGCCTGCCTCGTGGCAGGGCAGAGTGAAGTGGTCCACCACCCCGTCCAGATCCAGATCCCGCCCCACCGACAGCCCCGTTCGTCACCCCCGTTCCCAGCGTTCGGGCTGGACGGTATGGGCGCCGGTGTACAGCGGGGACGGATATCAGCGAAGGACTCTCCTTACGGAAGGCGGACCTGGTGGATGGGCCGTCGCCGGAAAACTGTCATAGGCGTCAGCTGTGGCCGAAGGCCGCCGCGGTGGCCAGGCACGAGAGCGATGTGCTCGACGAGGCCACCGAACGCAGGCTGCTGCCCAGGAACTTGCGGACCCTCAACGCCCTGACGGACCCGACGGTCCTCGAGCCGGTGATCGCCGGTGTGACCGCGGGCTCAAAGGGGCGGGCACAGTGTCGCCGGTCGGGCGCCTGTCCATGTGTGAGTGAGGCTGCCACATGGACAGGCGTGACCCTGGGCCTCAAGCCGATTCGAGGAAGGGGTAGTCGGTGTAGCCCTCGGCGCCCGGCCCGTAGAACAGTTCCGGCCGCGGTTCGTTCTCCGGGTGGCCCCCCTGCCAGCGCTGGAGCAGGTCGGGGTTGGCGATGAGGGCCCGGCCCACGACCACGGCATCGGCGTGGTCGGCCTCGATCTGCTGGAGCGCCTGCTCGCGGGTGGTCTGCCCCCCGAAGGGGCCGCTGTTGACGAGCAGCTTGCCGTCGTAGCGCCGCCGCAGCTGCTGTACAAGGTCGCCGCCCGGCTCGGCGTGCAGTACGGAGAGGTAGGCCAGGCCCAGCGGGCGCAGTTGGTCCACCAGGGTGCCGTAGGTGGCCAGGACGTCGTCCCGGTCGGTCTCGAAGACGTCCCCGAGGTCGACCTCCGGCGAGATCCGCAGTCCGACCCGCTCGGCACCGACGGCCTGGGCGACCGCCGTGACGACCTCGACGACGAAGCGGGCGCGGTTGTGCGGCGAGCCGCCGTACTCGTCGGTGCGCTGGTTGGCCGCCGGGGAGAGGAACTCCTGCAGCAGGTAGCCGTTGGCACCGTGGATTTCCACGCCGTCCGCTCCCGCCTCGATGGCCCGGCGGGCCGCGGTGACGAAGTCCTTAAGGGCTACCCGGATCTCTGCGGTGGTCATCGCTTCCGGTACGGGGTAGGGCTGCTCGCCCTTCTCGGTGAACGTCTTGTTGTCGATGGCGATCGCGCTGGGGGCGAGGATGCGGCGGCCGCCGTTGATGTCGGGGTGGGTGCCGCGGCCGGCGTGCATGATCTGCAGGACGATGCGGCCGCCCTCAGCGTGCACCGCCTCGAACACCCGCTGCCAGCCGGCCGCCTGCTCATCGGTGGCGATGCCCGGCTCACCGACATACCCCTGCGACGCGTGGTCGGGGTAGGTGCCCTCGGTGATGATCATTCCGACGCTCGCCCGCTGCCGGTAGTACTCGACCATCAGGTCCCCGGGAATGCCGGAGGAACCGGCCCGGACCCGGGTCATCGGTGCCATGACGATGCGGTTGGCGAGCTCGATCTTCCCGAGGGAGACGGGCGAGAAAAGCGACGGAACGGGCGAAACTTCTGAAATGTTGACAGTCATGGGTTTCTTTCTTTCTGCAATACGGAGGAAAGCGGGAGGAAGTTCTGCGATGCAGGGGTCCAGTCGCTGTCCCGGAACGGAGGCGCGGATGCGGTCCTCGGGCAGGCGCGGGCCCGCTGACGGTGACGCGGCTCCATGACCGCGATCGGGGTGTGCAGCGTGTTGGCGGCGACCGCGGCGAGAGCCGCATGCCGTCGGCGTCGACGTCGACACCGGTCAGGCGCAACTACCCGCCGGGGTACGGGCTTTCGTTCCTTGCGCACGATCAGCAGTCAGCCGCGCCCCCGCGAAGAGGACCGATACACGGCTTACGGCGGTGGCGGGAACAGCGATCTCAGCGCTCCTCATCCTCACCGGACTGAGGCACTTCCGCCGGCCGATCGCCCCTCGGACAGCCTGCTCCAAAGCGCGAGACTAGCTGAGCGGCACGTCCGCGACGGCCTTGAGATGGCTGAACGTCTCCAGGGAGTAGCGGCCGTGGTAGCGGCCCATGCCACTTTCGCCGACGCCACCGAAAGGCAGACCCGGCATGAGCAGCTGCATCACCGGCTGGCCCCAGGCGACGCCACCGGAGGACGTCTCCTTCACCAGGCGCGACTTGGTGTCCTCGGACGTGGTGAAGGCGTACAGCGCGAGTGGCTTGTCACGTTCGTTGATGAAGGCGATGGCGGCATCGAGGTCTTCGACTTCGACGACGGCGAGGATCGGACCGAAGATCTCCTCCTGCATGACCGGCGACGCGGGGTCGAGATCGGTCAGCACGGTCGGTGCGATGTAAAGGTCGTCGCGGTCGTGCTGGCCTCCCACCGCCGCCCGGCCGGAATCCAGCAGAGCGGTGAGCCGGTCGAAGTGCCGCTCGTTGATGATCCGGCCGAAGCCGGCCGAAGTCTGCGGAGTGGTCCCGAACTGGGCGTCGACCGCCGCGCGCAGGGCGGGAACCAGTGCGGCGGCGGTGGCGGGATCGGCCAGAACGTAGCCGGGGGCTATGCACTGCTGGCCCGTGTTGCCGAACTTGGCGCCGACCAGCCGCTTCGCGGTCTCGTCCACGTCGGCATCAGGCGCCACGAAGACCGGCGACTTGCCTCCGAGTTCGAGGGTGACCGGGGTGAGGTTCTTGGCGGCTGCGGCCATGACGATCCGGCCGACCGCGCCGTTACCGGTGTAGAAGATGTGGTCGAAACGCTGCGCCAGCAGGGCCGTGGTCTCCTCAGCGCCCCCCTCGACCACGGTGAGCACGTCAGCGTCGAAGTACTGGCGCAGCAGGCGGGAAGCCACCGCCGAGGTGTGCACCGACATCTCGCTCGGCTTGGCCACCACGGTGTTCCCGGCGGCCAGCGCGCCGATGATGGGGTCGATGAGAAGGTGCAGCGGGAAGTTCCACGGGGCGATCACCAGGACGACCCCGAGCGGGTCGTACGTGGTGTAGGCCGTGGTCGTGGGACCGAAGTGGGCAGGAACCTCCACCGGGCAGGGCTCAAGCCAGCTCTCGAGGTTCGCCAGTGCCTCGTCGATGTCGGCGACGGTGAAGTCGATCTCCTGCATTTTCGCCTCGGCGGCGTTCTTCCTCAGATCCGCCCAGAGCGCATCGAGCAGCTCCTGCTCGTTCTCCACCAGCAGGGCCCGCAGCCGCTGCAGCTGGCTGACGCGCCAGTGAAGTGGGCGGGTGACACCGGTGTTGAACGTCGCACGAAGGCGGCCCACCACCTCCGCAGCCGTCTCGCTCTGGTGCGTCCTCGACTCGATCCCCTGTGTTGCGCTCATGGGATGTACTCCGTTCCTGATCCAGGCCACGGCCCGGCCGTCTTCCAGCCGGGCACAGTGACGAGCGTGCTGGACTGACCGGCATCCACCCAGGTCACGGCTTTGCGTATGTGCGCGATGCCTACCACTGGTTGGGTCAGGAAGGTGTGCGTCCGACCGTGGATACTCGAGGCATGGACGGATACCCCGAACCGGTGCACGAGCCCACCGCCAGCGCTCTGGACCCGCGTGCCGAGCTCAGCGAGTTCCTGCGCACCCGACGCGCCCGGCTGAGGCCGGAGGACGTGGGGCTGCCGGACTACGGGCGGTACCGGCGTGTGCCGGGGCTGCGCCGCGAGGAGCTGGCGCAGCTGGCCGGGGTGTCAGTGGCCTATTACACGCGGCTGGAACAGGGCAACGGGCGGCACGTGTCGGCGGAGGTCCTCGACGCCATCGCCCGCGCGCTCAGACTGAGCGACGCCGAGCACGCCCACCTGACGCACCTGGCGAAGCCGAAGCAGCAGAAAAAGAAGCCGGCCGGCCGCGCCCAGCAGGTGCGGGGCCCCCTGCGGACGCTGCTGGACACCATGGACGGTGTTCCGGCGATCCTCGTGGGACGGCGCTCGGACATCCTCGTCTGGAACCGGATGGCCGCGGCGGTCTTCGGCGACTGGACCGAGCTGCCGGCGAGGGAGCAGAACTGGGCCCGGCTGGTCTTCCTGCGGCCCGAGTACCGCGACCTGTTCGTGGACTGGGAGCACAAAGCCAGCGACATCGTCTCTCAGCTGCGCATGGACGCCGGCTCCCATCCGGACGACCCCCGGCTGTCCGCGCTGGTGGGCGAACTCTCCGTGAAGAGCGAAGAGTTCAGGCGACTGTGGGCCACCCACGACGTCAAGGAGAGGTGCCACAGTATCCAGCGCCTGCATCACCCGCTCGTCGGCGAACTCGATCTCCGCCTCGAGTCGTTCCACCAGGCCGACGCCCACGAGCAGATGCTGGTGACCTACCACGCCGAACCGAACTCCCCGTCGGCGGAGGCCCTGCGACTGCTGGCCAGCTGGGGAACGGATGCGACCCGGGCCGGAACAGGCACGTCATCGGCACGCACGGCTTGATCAACTCCCCTTGATCACGGTAGTCGGCTGCGCGCCACGCCCCGCGTCCTGTCGCACGCAAGACGCCTCCGGGGGGTGTCGGATTCAGGACGCCATCGGCATCGTCGGCCTGACCACCATCGCGAGCTGACCCACGTCTGTCTCAACGGCGCCTGTACCGCCTCGTTGAAACAACGCGCTCAAGACCCTGCTGCTCTTGGCCGGCTTGCCGTGAGGTTGCTGGTTGAACTGTGCGAGTCCATGACGCCAGGTCCCGGAGAGTGATCAGTGAGTGTTGCCGGCTTATGCGGGGACCGTTCCGGAGGCGGTGACGCCGGCCTGCTGGAAATCTTCAAGGGTGGCTGCGGTGGTGTCCTGGGCGACACCAACGGAGTAGTCCAGGCGTACGTGTGCCCGGAAGCCGGCCTTCACCGCGTCGAGTGCGGTCGCGCGTACGCAGTGGTCGGTGGCGATACCTACCACGTCGACGTCCTCCACTCCACGTGCACGCAACCAGTCGGCCAGAGGGGTGCCCTGTTCGTCGGCGCCTTCGAAGCCGCTCTTGGAGGCGCTGTGCGCGCCCTTGAAGAAGACGGCGTCGACCTTGCCGCCGGTGACGGCGGGGGCGAAGTTGGGGTGGAACTCGCCGCCTTCGCCTCCGACTACGCAGTGGACGGGGAAGCTGTCCTTGAAGTCGGGGTGTTCGGAGAAGTGGCTGCCCGGATCGATGTGATGATCCCGGGTAGCCACGACGTATTCATAGTCGCGTCCCGCGCTGTGCTCCACCAGGTCCGCGATGGCCGAGGCGATCCGCGCACCTCCCGCGACAGGGACGCTGCCTCCCTCACAGAAGTCTTTCTGCACATCCACGATGATCAAGCCTCGGCTCATCACGAACACCTTCCAGAACGGCGGCACAGGAGAAGGGGGCGTGACCTCACCGGGTCACGTTCGGGAATCCTTCCGATGCTGGTCCAGCATGGTCAGCAATTCCCGACAATTTACGTCGAACGGATGATTTGGGATTGAGGCAGCATGGGCGCCGCCGTGGCGGCGGGCACCAGGTTTCTACGGGCGAGAGCGTGTGCGTGTGCTTGGTCGAGCAGGTGTCGCAGCCTTGAGGTGGTGGGTGCGACGGCGGTGGCGAGCAGTGCCGGGCCGCCTGCCAGCGGCGCGAGGCAGGCACAGCCGTCGTTCGTGCCTTCGCCGCCGAGCAGGACGGGGTCCCGTCGGACGTCGAGGCGCGGGTCGACGATGAGGAGTTGGCCGACGGCGCGGTGCCCGTTCAGGACGGCCGGGCCGTCCCAGCCGGGTTCTGGGGCCCCGTAGGCGCTGTGCTGGTCGAGCAGGGGGCGTCCGGCGCGGTGGACCAGGATCCGGGTGACGAGGTGGCCGGGTTCCTCGCCGGCCCGGCCCAGGAGCTGTTCTTCTCGCAGCACCAGGCGTGCGGTGGCGGCGAGTTCCACGGTGTAGGTCTGGCGCAGGTTGCTGCCTGCGGCGCAGATCAGGGGCTGTGGCAGCCAGCGCAGACGGGCGTGTTCTGCGATGGTGAGGCGCACGTCGTAGGTGGCCGCGTCGGTGGTGGGGCCGCGCAGAGCGAGTGTGGCGGCGGCCGTGGTGACCTCCAGTTCAGCCCGGTCCTCGGCTGTGATGTCGAGGGTGAGCCGGTCACCGCCCAATGGGGCGCTCATCGCGCTGATGATTCCCACGGTGGCGGCGTTGCCGTGGGTGCGCAGGCGCCGCAGGTGGAAGGGACCGTCGCTGTGCAGTTGCGGCAGGGTGGTGACGCGTCCGTTGTGCACGGCGCGGATCCGGGCCGTGGCGCGTACGCCATCGGGGTGCCCAGCGGGCTGGTGGGTTCCCGCTGAGGGGATGTCGGGGCCCGACGTGGTTCGAGCGGCGGCCAGTTGGGAGGAGGGGCTCATGCGGTTGCCCCAGTGCGCCACTTGTTGAGGTGGCAGGTGACCCAGTCGGCGACGTCGCGGATGCCGTCGGTCGTGGTGAGGCTGGTGAAGATGACGGGGAGGTCGCCGCGCTGTCGTTTCGCGTCGGTGGCCATGGTGCCCAGGTCGGCGCCCACGTGCGGGGCGAGGTCGGTCTTGTTGATGATGAGGAGGTCGGCGGTGGTGATGCCGGGGCCGCCCTTGCGGGGGATGTCGTCGCCGCTGGCCACGTCGATGACGAAGATCTGCACGTCGACGAGGCCCTTGGAGAAAGTGGCGGTGAGGTTGTCGCCGCCGGACTCGATGAGGACGAGGTCGAGGGGGTGCAGGGTGGCTTCGAGGTGTTCGACGGCTTCCAGGTTGGCGGAGATGTCGTCGCGGATCGCGGTGTGGGGGCAGGCGCCGGTCTCCACAGCGGTGATCCGCTCGGGCGGCAGGACAGCTTCGCGCCGCAGGAACTCGGCGTCCTCGCGCGTGTAGATGTCGTTGGTGACCACCGCGATCGGCCAGGTATCGCGCAGGGCGCGGCACAGCGCGGCGACGGTCGCGGTCTTGCCGGAGCCGACCGGGCCGCCCAGGCCGACGCGCAGGGCGCGGCGGCTGCCGTCAGGCCGGGTCGCCGAAATGCTGGGGGTGTGCTCGTGAGGCTGGGAGTGGTCGAGGTGCATGGCAACTCCGTCGAAAGGCTCAGGTGTGGTTGATGCTCGTCAGGAGGCGAAGAGGCGGGCGGTCCAGGCGGCGTGCTGCTGTGCGGTGATGTCCAGCAGGGGTGAGGAAGCCGACGGCAGGGCGTTGAGGCCCTCGGTCAGGGCGCGTGTCGCGGCGTCGGCCGCGGCTTGTGCGACGTGATCGGTTTCGGGACCGAGGCGAGCCAGCAGGCCGGAGGCGTCGAGCGGGTCGAGGCTCAGCAGGCGCACGGCCGCAGTGGCCGGGCCGCCGACGCTCTCATAAGCGACGGCGTAGGCGGCGTCCAGCGGGTTGAGCCCGGCGGCCCGGGCGGCAAGGCCCAGCACGATGGGCTGGTGGGCGCCCTGGGGACGGGCGGCGGCCAGCAGTTCCAGGTCGTCGGACGGGAAGGTGGCACGGGCGGCGCGCATCATCTGCCGACCGAGCCTGCGGGCGACGGCACGCAGGGCGGGGACGGGAGTGCGCGCGTCGGCGGCATCGTCGAGCAGCAGCGGGTCGACTCCGGCGGCGGCCGCGGCGGCCAGGGCGGCCGCCGTCAGACCGGTGGTGTGCAGACGTCCGCGGCAGAACGCCTCCAGGCTGGGGGTGTCGTGTACGGCTTTGTGGGCGACGGCGGCTTCGACACCACCGGAGTGGGCGTGCCCGCCGGCGGGGAAGCGGCCATCGGCCAACAAGAGCAGGGCTGCGCGGCTCATGGGTGAGCGGGGTGACCTTTCGCAGGGTCGGATGGTGATGCGGGGGCCCAGGCTGGCACATCGGGCCAGCCGCAGCGGCAGGCCCGGAGCGGCCGGTCGGGTGGCGGTTCAGAAGAGGAAGTACCTCTGTGACAGGGGGACTTCGGTGACGTAGGAGCGCGGCACCGTGGCCCCGTTGAGTTCGGTGCGGGCGTCACTGGTGGTCGCACCGCCGATGGTGACCTCGAAGCTGTTGTGGTCGACCTCGAGGCTCTGGGGCACCGTGTCGTTCAGCTTCATGTCGGCCTTCGTGACGTGCCGGGTGCTGGTGATGTCCACGAAGTCCTTGTCGAGGCCGAGACCCGGATTGCTGCTGGTGCCGTCTCCGTTCAGGTTGCCGGCCACTCCGGGAGCCACGAAGTTCACCGAGTTGCGTCCCGGGGAGCGGCCGGTGGAGCCCCAGACGGGGCGCGGCAGGTAGGGCTGCGGCGTGGTGATCGACGCGTTGGCGTCGCCGACCTGCGCGTAGGCGAGCTGGCCGCCCTTGAGGAGCATGTGCGTTTTCACACCGAAGAACTTCGGCTCCCACAGCACCAGGTCGGCGAGCTTCCCGGTCTCCACGGAGCCGGTGTGGCCGTCGATGCCGTGTGTGATCGCGGGGTTGATCGTGTACTTGGCGACGTACCGGCGGGCGCGGAAGTTGTCGTTCGGCTGCAGCTGCTGGTCGTTGAAGGAGTGGTTCGTGTCGTCGGTGATCGTGCGGACCTTGGCGGCTTCGAGGTCCTCCTTCAGTGGCCCGTAGCGGCATTTCATGACGTGTGCGGTCTGCCAGGTCCGCATGATCATCTCCCCGATGCGGCCCATCGCCTGGGCGTCGGAGGACATCATCGAGATGGCGCCCATGTCGTGGAGGAGGTCCTCCGCGGCCATGGTGGACGGCCGGATCCGGGAGTCGGCGAAGGCCAGGTCTGCCGGGATATCCGGGTTGAGGTGATGGCAGACGATCATCATGTCGACGTGCTCCTTGACGGTGTTGACCGTCAAAGGGCGGGTCGGGTTGGTCGAGGCCGGCAGGACGTTCGGGTCCTTGACCAGCTCGATCATGTCGGGCGCGTGACCGCCGCCGGCGCCCTCGACGTGGAAGATGTGGATGGAGCGTGCCTTCTTCGCCGTGAACTTCCCGTCCGCGTCCCTGGCATCGCCGGTGAAGGCGGCCCGTGTGCTCTCGAGGAACCCCGACTCGTTCAGTGAGTCGGCATGCAGGGCGAGCTGGACACCGCGCTCTTCGCAGATGTCCAGGGCCCGGTCGATCACCGCGGGCGTGGCGCCCCAGTCCTCGTGGACCTTGAAGCCGCAGACACCGGCGTCCACCTGCGCGTTGAGCTCGTGCTTGTTCATCGTGCTGCCCTTGCCGAGCAGGCCGATGTTGACGGGAAACTCATCCAGCGCCTCGAAAAGCCGCCTGATGTGCCAGGCGCCCGGTGTCACCGTGGTGGCCGTACTGCCCTCGGCCGGTCCCGTGCCGCCGCCGATCAGGGTGGTCACGCCCGAGGCCAGCGCCTCGTGGATCTCCCCGGGACAGATGAAGTGGACATGGGTGTCCACGCCACCGGCGGTGAGGATCCGGCCGTTGCCGGAGATGACCTCGGTGCTCGGGCCGACCACGAAACTCTCCGGCGTCACCGGAACCGGCATGGCGTTGCCGGCAGTCGTACGGTCCGGCGCCTCGAACCGGTTGCTCAGGATCGGATCCATGGTCTCGGGGTTGTACGCCTTGCCGATGGCCGCGATCCTGCCGTCGCGGATGCCGATGTCGGCCTTGACCACACCCCACCAGTCGAGGATCAACGCGCCGGTGATGACGGTGTCCACGGGCCTGTGGTTGGTGGCGTTGCCTTTGCTGTTCCTGCCGTCCCTGGCGAGGTGGGACATCCCCATCGACTCGCGGATCACCTTGCCGCCGCCGAAGATCAGCTCATTGCCGCTGTATGACGGGCCGCCGCTCCAGTCGGCCTCGATCTCCAGCGTGAGATCGGTGTCGGCGAGCCGGACCCTGTCCCGCGTGGTCGGCCCGTACAGCGCGGTGTATTCCGCCCGCGTCAGTTCATTGCTCGGCTTCAGCTGGGCCTTCTCAGGCTGCGGCGCCTGGCCTCGTCCCTGCGGATTGCTCATCGGACGATCCCTTCGCGCAGTCCCTGGATCTTGGCGAGGTCGCTGGTGTTGCTGCCTCCGGCTGTGACCTCGCCCTGGATCTGCACCAGTTCCACACAGCACTCGTCGCCCGGTTCGAAACGCACGGAGGTACCCGCGGCGATGTTGAGCCGCCGGCCCCTCGCCGCGTCGCAGTTCCACAGACTGCGGTCCCGGGGAACCGTCTGACCGGCGGGGACCTCGACGCTGACGAGCTTCAGCCCCGGGTTGACCTCGGCGAAGTGATAGTGGGAGCCGACCTGGATGGGACGGTCGGACTCGTTCTTCACCCTGATCTTCGTTCTGCCCGGCCCCGGCAAGGTGGTGGCGTCCGTCTGCAGGCTGACGCCCCGCGTGTCCCCGTCGAGGTGGACGTTGAAGCAGATCGCGGCGTACCGGCGGGCCATTTCGTCGTCCTCCTGGCAGCCTACGGACGAGTCGCCGCAATCGGCCGGCCCCTGTGACGTGCGGGGTGGCTGGGGGTGCTCCACTTTGCCCGGATAGACGCCGGACCCCTCTGCTGCGGCCTCCGGAAGGGGGTCGTGGATGGTGACGAGCTTGGTGCCGTCGGGGAAGGTCGCTTCCACCTGGACGTTTTTGATCATTTCCGGGACGCCGTCCATCACGTCGTCACGGGTGAGTACCTGCCGGCCCGAGTCCATGATGTCGCTGACCGTCTTGCCGTCGCGTGCTGCTTCGAAGACGTGAACGGTCAGCAGGGCCATCGTCTCGGGGTAGTTCAGACGCAGTCCCCGGTCGCGGCGCTTGCGGGCCACGTCGGCCGCGACGTGGATCAGCAGGCGTTCCTGTTCATGCGGAGTCAAATGCACGATGACTCGTTTCTGTTGTGCGGATCGTGCGTGCGGCCGGGCATGGCCAGGTCGCGGACAACGCTCCCCGGACGGCAACGGACGCTCTACGAGCATCAGCGGGACAAGAACGGCGAAACGACCGAACGGCGGCTGACCCACACCATCTGATGAATCCGCGGGCCACCCGGTTTTCACCCCGCCAAGCGAGGAAGAAGCCGGGACGCAGACCTGCGTCAGGTGCAGGGGAGGCCTCGGCACGTGACTGGCCAACCAGCGTCATCACCCGGTCCCGGCCGGGCTGATGCCCAGGTCATCTGCGGCCACAAGGACATCAACACCACGATGGGCTACAACGCGATCTACCCACACGACACGATCGAAGCCCATCGAGCCTTCATCGCCCGCCGTCGGGCCCTGCGGCCCGCAGGCCCGCATACCGGACGCCCACCGCCGAAGAGTAGGACCGGTCCCTCGGGCACTTCGAGAAGCGCAAGCTCTCCATCGGCATCTGCGGACGCTCCTTCGGAACGCCCTGCATCCACGAACACGCCTGCGTCCGCTGCTCCTTGCTTCGCCCCGAGCCCACCCAGCGCCCGCGTCTGGTGGAAATCCGCGACAACCTGCTCGCCCGAATCACGGAGGCCGAACGCGAGGGTTGGGTGGGCGAACTGGACCGACTCGAAGTCAGCCTGGCGGGCGCGCAGGACAAACTTGCCCAGCTCGACGCTGAACAGACACGCCGAGGTCAGGCCGTCGACCTGGGCATGCCGGCCTTCCCGGACATCGCCGGCCGCGACGGCACCTTACCCCTGTGACCCGGACGAGATGCCCCTCGGCACTCCAGGCGATGTGTCAGTGAGAGTGTGTGAATCGGAATGCCTCTCTTCAGTATCAGGCCGTCCGAAGGGTAGCGACGTGGACCTGCCCGCACACGCCTCTGTGGGGGGCTGGTCTCCGCCATCCACGTCGGCGACGTCGAGGCCGTCGCGGTGATCAATGGCGGGATGTATTGATCATTATCGTCGTTAACTCAGGCCTTCAATCAGGTGGTGGGAGGCCCTCGGGGCCGGGTCCGTACGGTGTCGGACCCGGCCCCCGCCTGTCAGTTCTGCAGGCGCCAGTGCTGATTGGCGCCACCCGAGCAACTCCACAGCTGGACTTTCGTCCCGTTGGCCGTCGCCTGGCCACTGGCGTCCAGGCAGAGCCCCGACTGCGCTGCCGTGATCGTGCCGTCGGGGTTGATGTTCCACTGCTGGTCCGGCTGCCCGCTGCAGTCCCAGATCGCCGCAGGGGTGCCGTTGCCCGCGCCCTGGCCGACGCCCAGGCACTTGTTGCCGTAGACGACCAGCTGCTTTCCGGCGGAGTAGGTCCACCGCTGGTTGGAGCCGCCGTTGCAGTCCCACAGCTGTGCCTGCGTGCCGTTGGCCGTGGTCGAGTTGTTGATGTCGAGGCAGCGTCCGGACTGCTGACCGACGATCTCCTGGTTTTCGGAGGGCTGCGGTGTCGGCGGCGTGCTCGAGCCGAACTGGGTGAAGAACTGCCACACCGCTGCCGACGTCCAGGTGCGCCAGCCGTCACCGGTGGAACCGTCGATGGGGCCCGGGTCGTGGCCCGCTCCGTCGAACGCGGCCCAGACGACGGGGTATCCGGACCTGCAACCGGAGTAGGTGGTGATGATGTGCGTCAAGCTTCCGTTGGCCGGCTCGGGCGGGTTCTGCGGGGTGCAGCCGTTCGTCCGGACGAAGGTGTCGCGCAGGTCTCGTCCCGACTGGATGGGCAGCACGTTGTCCCTGAGGCCGTGCAGTCCCATGTAGGCGATGGGCTGGTTGCCGCCGTTGCAGCCGCTGAGGTTCGCGCCGGAGTAGACCGCGACCGCGCGGAAGACCGTCGCCCGGGAGCAGGCGAGGGCGTACGACATCGCGCCGCCGTAGCTGAAGCCGGCGGAGAACAGCTGGGTGGTGTCCACGCACAGGCCCGATTCGATCTGGTTGACCATGGCGTCGACGAAGGCCACGTCCTGGCCGCCGGGGTTGGCCCAGCCGTTGCCGTTGCCCTGGGGGGCGACGAAGATCGTGCTGTTGTTCGCGTTGTCCGCCAAGCGCCTGAGGCCGTAGTAGGACCAGTTGTAGCCGTCCGTGCCTCCCGAGTCGACGTCGTTCGCGGTGCCGCCCCGCCAGTGGAAACCGAAGACCAGCCGGTAGGGGTGGTTGCTGTCGTAGCCGGCCGGGACCCGCAGGATGTAACTGCGATTCTGGCCGCCGCTCTGAATCGTGTGATTGCCGCTGGTCAGCGCCGGCGCCTTGCCGCAGCCGGCGCTCGCCGCGGCGGCGGACCTCGTGGCCGGCGCGGGGGTGCCGAGGGCGCTGCTGAACGAGGTGCCCGCGGTGGTCAGGATAAGGAGCAGTGCGGCCGCGATGGACATTAAGAGCGGTTTACGTTCCATGCTCTCCTTCTTCCGTGGTCGAGTTCTGCTGTCCTACGGGGAGCGCCGGTTCACACCCCGGTGATGGTCCACGCGTTGTTGGTGCTGGAGTTCGGGGTCCACAGCACCGTGGTGGAGCCGGCCGTGGTGCTGCCGCTGCCGTCGAGGGCGGTGCTGGTGCCCCGGTTGACGATCTGGTAGCGGTTGTCGCCGAGGCTGTTGAGCGACCACTGCTGGTTGTTGCCACCGTTCCACGCTTCCTGGCGGGCTGGAGCGCCGTTGGCGGCGTTGCCCCAGCTGTCGGCGGCCATGCCGTTGGTGCGGTTCATGATGCGGTAGTAGCCGTTGCCCAGGTCGATCAGCTGCCACTGCAGGTTGGTGCTGCCGTCGTAGTTCCACTGCTTGAGGTTGGAGCCGGCGGCGACGCTGCCCCCGCTGTCGAGTACCAGTCCGCTGGTCACGTTGGCGATCCTCACCCAGGTCGTGGAGCCGCCCGGCGCGCCCAGGACAGGGATCTCACCCGAGAAGGTGAGCTTGACCGTGTACGCCAGCGCGCTGTAGGGCGGGTTGGACGACGGCATCGCCAGGTGCAGGCCGGACGCGTCCTGGGCCGGTGCGGGCAGGTCGATGTAGGTGCCCGCGGTGTTGCCGAGCAGTTGGGCGCCGGTCAGGCTGCTGAGGTTGATCTGGTTCGAGTTCAGCGTCGTGACGGTCATGGTGCCGCCCTGCCAGCCCAGGGCAGTGGCGTACAGGACCTTGTTGTCGCGGCTGCGGGTGAACCGGATGTCCTGCGGTTTGCCGGCCACCGGTCCGCTGAAGGAGCCTCCGCCCATCTTGGTGGGGCCCTCGCCGTAACTGGCCCAGGAGCGGGTGGAGTAGACCGCCTCTCCGAAGCGGCCGAGCCAGTCGCCCATGGCGAGCAGGATGGACTGCTGTCCGGAAGGGATGGTGCCGTCGGCCATCGGGGCGATGTTCAGCAGCATGTTGCCGCCCTTGCTGACCCGGTCGATCAGCGAGTGGAGCAGCGCCTGCGTCGAGTAGTAGCCGATGCCCACCGTGTAGCACCAGCTGGAGGAGGAGATGCTGTCGTCGGTCAGCCAGTAGGGGGTGAGCAGCCCCGCCGGTCCGCCGCGCTCGAAGTCGAAGACCTCACCCTTGTTGTTGAGGCCGTCCTTGTAGGTCGCGACCACGTCCGTGTTCCACGCGACGGCTTGGTTGTAGTAGTGCGCGAGGAACTGGAGCCGGTAGGACTCCTGCACCAGGTGCAGGTTGAAGTCCTGCCAGACCAGGTCCGGTTGGTAGCCGTCGATGACCTCGACCAGCTTGTCGTACCAAAGCTTGTTCTCCGCCGCCGTGCCCTGCTGGCCGTAGAGGATGCGGAGCATCGGGTCCGACTGGTTCGGCACGTTGTCGTAGAAGCCGGTGAAGTGGTAGGCGTGGTGCAGGGAGGCCATGAACTTCAGTCCCTGCCCGCGGATGGCCTGCGCGTGCAGCCCCGCCAGGTCGAGTCTGGGGCCGTGCTGGACCGAGTTCCACGGGTTGGCGCGGCTGTTCCACATGGAGAAGCCGTCGTGGTGCTCGGCGACCGGGCCGGCGAACCGGGCGCCCGCGGCCTTGAACAGCCGGGCCCAGGCGTCCGGGTCGAACTTGCCGCCCTGGGAGACCAGTTTGGGGGCGAACTGGACGAAGTTGCCCGCCTTGTCACGGGCGCCGTCGATGAAGTTGTGGTACGGCCATGCCGAGGGGTCGCCGTAAGTGGCCTTGTGGTGGTTGTTCTCGGCCGAGCCGCCGATGTACATGTTGCGCGGATACCACTCGTTGCCGAAGGCGGGGACGCTGAAGACGCCCCAGTGGTAGTAGATGCCGAACTTGGCGTCCTGGAACCAGGCCGGGGCCGGGGGGTGCTGGTCCACGGAGGTCCAGCTCGCGGTGTAACTTCCGGGGCCGTCGGTGGCGGCGGCCTCGGGCGCGAACCGCAGCAGGCCGTAGGCCGTCGCCGCGCCGGCCGCGGCCAGCAGTCGGCGCCGGCTGAGCGGCAGGGAGGAGGACATGTGGGGGCCTCTCGGAGGAATTGACGGAAGGGCTGTCTTCGGTCGCTGATCGTCAGCCGGGCACCCGGATCAGTCGCGCGTCCACTTCTGGTTGCTGCTGCCGTTGCAGGTCCACAGCTGCAGCAGGGTGCCGTTGGCCGTTCCGGCGCCGGTGGCGTCCAGGCACAGAGCGGACTGGTCGCCGGTGATCGTGCCGTCGGCGTGGAGCGTCCACTTCTGGTTGCCGCCGCCGGTGCAGTCCCAGATGTCCACCTTGGTGCCGGGGCTGGTGCCCTGGCCCGCGGCGTCCAGGCAGTCGCTGCCGTAGACCCGCAGCTCGCCGGCGGAGGTGTTCGTCCACTGCTGGTTGCTGCCGCCGTTGCAGTCCCACAGCGCCACCTGGGTACCGGCCGTCTGCGACTGGTTCGGTACGTCCACGCACCGGCCGGAGCCGACTCCGACGATCGCGCCGGTCGTGCCGCCGTCGTTTCCGCCGCTGCCGGGCGTGATGGACAGGTTGTCGAACTGTGCCGTCTCGCCCTGGCTGGTCCCGTAGCCGATCTGCCCGGCGGCCCAGGTGCGGTCGCTCACGGAACCGACCGTGGCGCCGTCGATGGCGGCGGTGATCGTGGTGCCGGAGAAGGTGAGGGCCACGGAGTGCCACCGGTTGGTGCCGAGCGCTGCGGTGGTGCCACGGGCCAGGGTGGTGACGTTGCCGTTGGTGTTCGAGTTGAGGATCGACCAGGCCCCGGTGTCGCTCACCCGCAGCCGGTAGGCGTTCTGGCCGCCGGTGCGGTCGTAGTCGTGGCCGCCCGCACGGCCGATCAGCTCGGCGTATCCGGGCTGTTCCAGCAGCACGTCCGACGTGAGGGTGTAGTTGCCCCAGCCCACGTCACCGAGCAGGGCGTGCGGATCGGTCAGCGAGTCCCAGGTGATCGGCTTCTGCGGGCTCATCTGGCGTACGCACTTTCCGCTGCGGCCGTCGCCGCAGCCCACCGCCTCGAAGGCGCCCTGCCAGTCCATGAGGTACTTCGCCTCGGTGCCGGTGGCGTAGCCGTCGAAGGAGTCGCTGTACGGCAGCTTCAGCGCGCTCCGGGCGGGACCGGTGGCGGTGCCCTTGCCCTGTCCGGTCGTGGTGGTCAGGGTGTACAGGTGGCCGGGCTGGACGGTCAGGCTGAATCCGCCGCCGGACGGGGTGATGTCCGTGGTGTGCACGAAGTGGTCGGCCGGGTTGGCGGACCCGACGTCGGTGGACCAGACGTGGACGGTTCCGGCGGACAGTCCCCCGGTGAGGTTGAAGTTCAGCGTCTGCGCGCTGCCGGCGTCCACGGTCTCGATGACCGTGGAGTAGTCGGAGTTGTTCGGGGACTTGAGCGAGACGTAGCTTCCGTTGGCGCGGTTGCCGCCGATGTAGCCGCTGGACGCGTCGAGGTAGTGCCATCCCGGGCTGGTGAACTGGCTGGTGTGAGCCATCACCCAGGTGTTCTTGCCGATCGAGTAGGAGCCGGACCACGGCTGCGCGGCCAGGGCCATGCCCATGGTGGGGTACGGCAGGTTGGGGGTGAGCGCGGCGACCACGGGCCAGTTGAGGTACGCGGTCATGCGTCCGTCGATGTATCCGCGGTTGATGCCGCGGGCCATGGCCTGCGCTCCCCCGTTGTAGTCGTCCGAGCCGTTCTCGCTCGCCCACAACGGCTTGCCGGAGGACATGGCGGCCGCCGGCACCGTGCAGGTGGCCTGGGAGGACCGGTACCCGCAGGGATAGTGCGTGCCGATGGCGCTCACCGCGGAGGCGAACGACGGGTTGGAGTTGACGTCGTTCGCCACGGACCAGTCCGAGTCGGCCGCGACGATCTTGACGCTGCCGTAGCCGTTGCTGTTGAGGGCGCTCCGCAGTTGCTGGTACCAGGAGACGTTGTAGCCTCGCTCGTTCCATCCGCCGAGGTAGTCGATGCTCAGCCCGTGCTGCTTGGCGCAGCCCAGCCACGAGACCAGGTAGTTGACCATGTCGGTGGACCAGAAGTTGCCGTTGCCGATCCAGCCCGGGGCGCCCCAGGCGAGCCCGTACAGCTTGATGTTGGGGTTGCGGGCCTTGGCCTGCTCCATCAGCCACCATTCGTAGCCCCGGTCGCAGTTCAGGTCGGAGCGGGTGTGCTGGTGGCTGGGCTCGGCTCCCGAGGTGGAGTTGGTGTCCCCGCCGATCTCGGCCTTGAGTATCTGCAGGGAGGCGCCGTAGCCGGGCCGGAAGAGGTAGTCGAGGACCTGGCCGCGCTGGGGCTCGGGATAGTCGATCAGGAGCCTGCTGTTGCCGCCTCCTCCGCTGATCGCGCCGACGCCGTCGAAGGTCCGTCCGCCTGACGCGCCGTTGAGGGTGATGGAGGTGGCGGCCTGGGCCGGGGTGGCGGCTGTGCCCACGACGCCGCCGGCGGCCAGGACGAGGCCCGCGAGTACGGCCGTCGGGACGCGCAGGCGCCGTAACAGCCGTCCGAATGCTGACACGGTGGTTCCTTTCGCAGGTGGGGGGTGTCCACGCTGGTGTGGTCGGCGGACGGTTCAGCGGACGAAGAAGTCCTGGTTGGTGCCGGGTGCGTTCTTGCACTGCCACTGGTCGAGTTGCTGGCCCGCGCTGCTGCCGGCGCCGTAGACGTCCAGGCACAGGCCGCTGTTGCGGTTCTGGAAGGCGTAGGAGCCGTCGGACTGGCGGACGGGCAGCCAGAGGCCGTTGGCCGTTGTGCCGGGGGGCTGTTGGACGATGTCCGGGGTGCCTGCCGTCGTGGAACTGCCGGCGACCGCCACGTCCTGGCCGGAGCTCTGGGCGCGCAGTTCGCCGTAGCCGCCCGAGGCCGGTACGAACTGGAACTGCTGGTTGCTCTGCCCGTTGCAGGTCCACTGGTCGATCGCGGCGCCCGCGCTGCTGGAGTTGCCGTACACGTCCAGGCACAAGTTGTTGTTGGCGACGACGAGTTGGTGAGCGCCGGTCGGGAAGCCCTCGCCGCCGGACGAGGCCGGGGTGAGATAGACGGCGAACGCGTCGTGCGCGGCCTGGAACGTCAAGGGCACGGTGATCGAGCCGCCCGAGGCGCTCAGGTTCTGGTCGTAGACGGTCAGTGGCGCGCCGAGTGGTGCCTGGTCCGGGATGCGGTGCACGGTGACGTGCACGCTGCCGGCGTTCGTCAGCCACGGTACGGACGACAGGCCGTTGAAGGTCACGGACGCGGTGCCGGAGTTGCCGTTGGCGTCGCCGATGATGGCCACCGCGCGCTTGTTGGTGGGGTCCTCGGAGGCCGAGATCGCGGTCGAGCCGACCTGGCCGGAGGTGTCGACGAGGGTTCCCGTCATGTCGGCGTAGTCGCGCAGCGCCCACCAGTTGCCCGTCGGTTGCCAGGTGCCCCCGCTCTGGGTGAGGACTCCCGTCAGGTTGGGGGTGACGCAGCAGACCCAGTTGCCGCGCATCGCGTTGGTGTACCCGGACTGCGCGAACCGCGCCAGGTACCAGGCCGTCACCCCGGCGGTCTGCCGGTCGGCGGGCTGGTACTCGTTCGCGGACAGCGGCAGCGGGCCGATGCCCGCCGTGGTCAGGGCACTGTTGAGGGACTGGGAGATGGTGACCGGGTCGTCGACGTCACCCTCGTCGTGGTTGGTGATCATGTCCGGGACCGTCCCGGCCGCCTTCACGTGCGCCAGCCAGGTCCGCCATTCCCCCGGGTTGCTCTGCGGTGTGAAGGCGAGCGACGGCCCGACGATCTGCGCCGAGGGGGCGATGCGCCGGATCTCCCGGTAGGCGGTGTCCCACATCTGGAAGTACTGGGCGCTGTTCACGCCCCGGGTCCAGAAGGCGGAGATGTCCGGCTCGTTCCAGATGTCGTAGGCGAACTTCAGCCCCGATGCCTGCAGTGCTCCCACCGTGGAGTCGATGAAGGCGGTCCAATTGGAGCAGTCGCCGTTGTCGCACGGGTACCTCGTGTTGGACGGCTGCCCGCCGTTGGCGCCGTAGATGTCGCTGACCAGTACCTGGTACTGCGCGTGATACGGCGGCTGGGTGAGCCGTTTCGCCTGCGCGACGATCGAGTCGAGGTCTGCCCGAGTGGCCGATCCGTACTGGTAGTTGTCCCGGATCCAGCCGCCGGAGAACCATCCCCCGCCGCGGAACGCGTTGATCCCCAGCGGCTTGATGAACTGGTCGGCCGGCTGGCTGCCGTCCTGCGTGAAGCCGTAGAGGAATCCCTCGCCCACACCGGTCGACGGGCCCCGCGTCGAGGCCAGGTTGACGCTCAGCATCTCGCCCGAGACGGCCCTGCTCTCGGCGGTCGCAGACAGCTGCAGCACGAACGCCAGGACGATGCCGACGGCCAGTACCAGACGCCCGGGTCTCGCTCTCGTCCTCATGCGGTCCTCCTGCCTTCCCGGGGTCAACTCAGTGACCACTGCTGGTTGGATCCGCCGTTGCAGGTCCACAGTTCGGCGGGGGTGCCGTTGGCGGTGGCGGCGCCGGTCACGTCCAGGCACAGGCCGGACTGGGCGCTGGTGACGGTGCCGTTGGCGTTGACGTTCCACTGCTGGTTGGTCTGGCCGTTGCAGGTCCAGGTGATGACCTTGGTGCCGGGGCTGGCGCCCTGGTTGGAGGCGTCCAGGCACAGCCGGCTGCTGCCGGAGTACACGGCGAGCTCGCGGGAGCCGGTCCGGGACCAGATCTGGTTCGCCGCTCCGGTGCAGTCCCGGATCTGCGTCTGCGTACCCGGCGTCGTGGAGGCGCCCGGCACCTCCAGGCACTTGCCCGCGCCCACCGCATGCAGCGCGGTCGACGTACCGCCGCCCCCCGCGCCGTAACCGGCCGCGGTGATGCTGGCCTGCACGGCGTTCTCGGTGGCGTCGGAAGGGTAGCCCGCCGTCATCGCGCCCTCGAAGAACTCGCCCACGCCGTTGGGGCTGTTGTCGCCCCCGGTGCCGAGCAGGACCGAGCTGTCGACCTTCATCGGCGAGTAACCGTTCGGCAGGGGGCCGGAGAAGGTGGTGGTCAGGCCGCCGCTCGCGCCGTTGCCGTATTTGAGAGTGAAGTTGCTGGTGCCGTTGTTCTTCAGCCACGCGCTGACGAACGGGTAGTGCACACCGGGGTTGTTCGGGTCCTTGTTGGAGCCGGTGTTGGTGTGGAACATGCCGTTCTCCAGGTCGGCCTCGACCCACGGGCCGCTGCCCGTGCAGCCACCGAACCAGCAGGCCGTGCCCCAGTAGATGGCGTTCATGGTGGCGTTGCCGGTGTCGGTGTGGGAGTTCTCACCGCTGCCGTAGTCGAAGCAGCACCACTGGCTCGTGTAGTTCGACGAGGTCACCATGTAGATGCCTTCGGGCTGGGCTCCGGTGGGCACTCCCTTCGCGTGGTCGAGCCGGTAGCCGACACCGGGGGTGACCTTGACGCCGAAGACCTGGTGGCCGGCAGCGGTCACCGGCAGGGCCATGGCGTCCGCGCCGACATCGGACCCGTTCGGCCCCGGCCCCTTCCAGTAACCGCCCCAGGAGATCGGCATGTCGTTGTGCTGGGCGGTCTGGTCGTAGATCTTCGTGATCGTGCACGACGTGCCCGAACAGAACGACACCTGGGACGCGCCGTCCGCGTACCCGCCCGCACCGAGCAGCCCGATGTCGCGGTAGCCGTGATCGGAGGCCCGCTGAATCTGGTAGAGCGGCCCGTTGTACGACGCGAAGAGCGCCCTGGTCGTGGAGTGCGCCGTCACGCACGGCGTACCGCCCGCGGCGTACAGGCCGCACGGGAGCGACACGTCCGCCACACGGTGGGCCGCCGGATGGACGACGGTTGATGCATCGGCCCTTGTGGATGTGGCGAACGCCGGTGCGCCGAACGCGATCAGGATCATCGCCAGGGCGGACAGGAGCACTGCTTTCCCTCGCCTGCGTCGGCGATCATCGGCTGGTTCGAGCATGGAGACCTCCTCCGGGGTTCGAATGCGGAGTCATCCCAACGTCCACCGCTGGCTGCTGCCGCCGTTGCAGGTCTGCAGTTCGGCGAGGGTGCCGTTGGCGGTGGCCCCTCCGGCGACGCCCAGGCACAGGCCCGACTGGACGCCGGTGATGGTGCCGTTGGTGTTCAGCGCCCACTGCTGATTGCTCTGGCCGTTGCACGACCAGATCTCCACCTTCGTCCCCGGCGTGGTCTGGTTGTTGTAGGCGTCCAGGCACATCTGGCTGCTGCCGGAGTAGACGGTGAACTGGTTGGACGCGGAGTGCGTCCATGTCTGATTGGCGCCGCCGTTGCAGCTCCAGATCTCCACCTGGGTGCCGGCGGTCGTGGTCGAGTCGGGTACGTCCAGGCACTTGCCCGCACCCACCGCGTGCACCGCCCCGGTCACGCCGGTGCCGCCGCCGCTGGTGCCGCCCGCGACCCGGTACATCACCGTGCCGTGGGCCGGCACCGAGGCGCTGATGGTGCCCGAGGTGTTGGAGGACGCTCCCGACCACAGGTCGGTCAGGGTGTAGGCGGACGCCCCGGTCTTGCCGATCGCGGCCGCGGTGGTCGAGATGGTCGCTGTCGAGCCCGTCTCGTTGAACAGCGCCACCGACACGTCCCCGTTGGCCAAAGGCTTGGCCAGCACGTCCCGGCCTCCCGAGGAGGAGACCATGGTGCCCTGCTTGCCGAGAGGGTCCTGGTCGACCGCGATCACCCGGGAGTTGGTCAGCGTGGAGAGGGTTTCCGCACTGGCCGAGGGGATGTTGGTGCCCGCGATCAGCGGTGCTGCCATCTCCGCCCACAGGCTGAACTCGCTGCGGCTCTCGGTGGTCGTCATCGAGCCGTTGCCGACCTCCAGCATGTCCGGGTCGTTCCAGTGGCCGGGACCCGCGTAGGAGGCGAGGCCGACGTTACTGTGGAAGATCGACAGCATGCTGGCGAAGTTGGCGCTGATGTCCCCGGTGGTACGCCAGCTGTTGCCCACGCCCGCGCCCCAGGTCCACACGTTGTCCTGGCCCCAGTTGCAGAGGCTGTACAGGATCGGTCGGTTGGTGGCCGCCAGGGCGTCCCGCATCGCGATGTACCGGCTCTGCGCCGGCACTCCGTTGTTGTTGCAGTTGTCGTACTTCAGGTAGTCCACACCCCACGACGCGAACGACTGGGCGTCCGTGGTCTCGTGCCCGAGGCTGCCCGGATACCCGGCGCAGGTGGCGGTTCCCGCGTCCTCGTAGATCCCGAGCTTCAGCCCCAACGAGTGCACGTAGTCGGCGGTGCCCTTGATGCCGTCGGGGAACTTGGCCGGGTCCGGCACCAGTCGGCCGCCGGAGTCGCGGTTGTGGGTCATCCAGCAGTCGTCGATGTTGACGTAGGAGTAGCCCGCCGCCTGCATGCCGTTGGTGTGCATCGCCTGCGCGGTGGACTTGATCAGCGATTCGGAGACGTTGCAGCCGTAGGCGTTCCAGTCGTTGAAGCCCATCTGCGGGGTCAGTGCCAGCCCGTTGCCCAGCGCGGTGGCGGGCTGCGCCGTACCCAGGGAGACGAGGGGGACGCCCAGGCAGAGCAGCGCGACCGTGAAGGCGAACGCCAAAGTCCTGCGCAGGGACGGTCGCGGGAGCGGGGGCATGAGGCGTCCGACTCTCCTAGTTATCATGTGCATGTCATTCACTCCTGGGTCGGGGCGGCGCGGGGCAGCGGGGCAGATCTCACGGCGGCCCTCCGGGCGTCCCGGAGGGCCGTCGCCTCCCGCGCGGGACAGAAGGTTTCAGCGGTATCCGGCAGCCGTGACGTTGGCCTGCACCGCGTTGTCGGTCGCGTCGGAGGGGTAGCCGGCGACGATGGCCCCCTCGTAGAAGGTGCCGGCGCTCAGGTTGGCACCGCCACCGGGCTTGCAGCAGTCACCACCGCTGCCCAGAACGATGGCGCCCTGCTTCTTCATCGGGCTGTATCCGCCGGGCAGCGCGCCGTCCCACAGAGTCGTCAGGCTGCCGGACTGCGCATTGCCGCCCTTGAGGGCGAACCTCGACGTCCCGTTGTTCTTCAGCATCGCGGTGACGAACTTGACGGGGAAGGCCCGCTGACCGGTGTTCCAGGACTGGCTGCCCCCGGAGTACAGGCCCCATTCGAGATCGGCCTGGACCCAGGGACCGCTTCCCGAGCAACCGCCGAACCAGCACTCGGTGCCGAAGTTGATCGCGTCCATCGCCCCGGCCGCGTCGGCCTTCCGCGTCGTCTCGCTGTTGCCGTAGTCGAAGCAGCAGCCGCTGTTGACGTGGGTGCCGCTGGTCACCATGTACGCCCCTTCGGGCGCGCTGCCGGTCGGAACACCCGTCAGATGGCCGTCCCGCCAGTAGCTGTTGCCCGGATTGATGTACAGCGAGTACGCCTTGGTGCCCCCGGCGGTCAGCGACTCGGAGGTCGCCTTGGCGGGACTGCTCTGACTCGATCCCGGAACCTGGGCCGATCCCTGGTACCACAGGTCGTTGCCGCGCCCGGACTGGTCGTAGACGACCGTGATCACACAGGAGGTGCCCCCGCAGAACGAGTCCTGCGCCGCCGCGTCGGCGAAGCCTCCGGCCACCCGTACGCCGATGTTCCTGGTCGCGTTGTCCGAGGCGCGCCTGACCTGGTACAGGCTGCCGCTGTACGACCCGTAGAGCGCCCGCACGGTGCTGTGCGCGGCCACGCACGGCGTACCGCCCGCGGAGTAGATGTCGCACGGGCCGGACCCGCCGGGCGCGGGCGGAGGTGTCGACGTGGTCCACTTCTGGTTGCTCTGGCCGTTGCAGGTCCACAGGATGACCGCAGTGCCGTTGGCCGTGCCCGCCCCGTTGACGTCCAGGCACAGGCCGGACTGGACACCGGTGACGGACCCGTCGGCGTTCTGCCGCCACGCCTGGTTCGACTGCCCGTTGCACGTCCAGATGATCACCGGAGTACCCGGCGCCGTCCGGTTGTCGTAGGCGTCCACGCATCGGGTGCCGCTCATCGTCCTCAGCTCGCCCGCCGAGGTGAACTCGAACGCCTGGTTCGGCTGGTTGTCGCAGTCCTGGATGTCCAGCGCGGTTCCCGGCGTGTCGACGTTGCCCTTGATGTCCAGACACCGCCCCGACGCCGAACTCACCAAGGGTGCCGGCGTCGCTGCCGGGGCGGGTGCGGGTGCGGACCAGGTCTGCGAAGTCGCCAGCATCATGGCCAGCAGCGCCATCACGCCTGTGGCGGCGAACGCCGGTAAGCGTCGTCTGCGAGCCGTGGGACTCCGACGGGAAAGGGGTGAAGGCCGCATTCTGTTCCTCGAGAAATGTGGGGGAAGGTGACAGAGGGTGCTGTGCCTGGTCGAACGCGATGTTCGTGGACCGTCGCCGCCACCGGCATGGCCGCGAGATCCGGACGCCTCATGGCGGCGTGGGCGCTCGAGAGCACTCACAGGAACCACTCAGACATCCCATGTCCTAGTGATTCCACAGGTCCGTCACCGAGTCAATACACACGGGACTCCCAATCGAACTCTGATCCATCCCATGTATTGCGCCTGGTCAGGGCGTTCTGAGGGCATGCCGGAGCCCGCGTCCGGCGAGGGCCGCCGTGCCGGACGCGGGGGTACGTTCCGACCACCCCGAAGCGATCCGGGGGCGGGAGCGCGCGCTGCGCGCCGGGTCACTTCACCTGAAGTTCCAGTGCTGGTTGGCGCCGCCGTTGGAGTCCCAGATCTGGACCGGGGACCCATTGCCGGTCTGTCCGCTGGGGATCTCCAGCGCCCGGCCGGAGGCGACGTTGACGAGGGTGTACGAACCGTCGCTGTTACCGCTCGCCCGCCAGTGCTGGTTCGCACCGCCGTTGGAGTCCCAGATCTCCATGCGGGTGCCGTTGCCCGTCTGGCCGCCCGGCTCGTCCAGCACCCGCCCGCTGGCGACGTTCGTCAACGTGTAGGAGCCGTCGCTGTTCTGACTCGCCCGCCACTGCTGGTTCGCACCCCCGTTGGCGTCCCAGACCTGCAGGAGCGTGCCGTTCGCCGTCTGGCCGCCCGGCACGTCCAGCACCCGGCCCGCGGCGACGTCGGTCAGCGAGTACACCTGTCCCGAGACGATGCCTCCGCCCGGATTCCCCGTACCTCCGCCGAGCGCGGAGAGCGACGCGTCGTAGGCCGGCTTCTTGTTGCCGTTGTTGTCGAACAGCAGCGGGTTCTCCCCCGTCCGCCACGAGTCGCTGTCCCTGATCCCCCACACCGTGATGCCGGTGCAGCGCGCGACGCTCATGCAGGCCCGCACCGTGTTGCCGTACGCGGTCGCCGATGCCTGCGCGATGTCGAGTTCGGTGATCTGGACATCCACGCCCAGCGCTGCGAAGTTCGACAGGGTCGTCTGGTAGTTGGACGGCGGGCCGCCGGAGCCGAAGTGGCTCTGGAGGCCGACACAGTCGATGGGCACACCGCGCGCCTTGAAGTCCCTGACCATGTTGTAGACGCCCTGCGTCTTGGCATCGCTCCAGTTCTCGATGTTGTAGTCGTTGTAGCAGAGCTTGGCCGAGGGATCGACGGCCCGGGCGGTGCGGAACGCCTCCTCGATGAAGCCGTTGCCGAGCACGTTCTGGAAGACCGAGCTGCGGTGCTGACCGCTGCCGCCGTCGGCGAACGCCTCGTTGACCACGTCCCAGGCGTAGATCTTGCCCTTGAAGTGGTTCATCTCGGTGGTGATGTGGTTGTTCATCACGCTGCGCAAGGTGCCTGCGTCACCGATGGAGTTGACCCAGCCGGGCAGCTGTCCGTGCCACACCAGGGTGTGGCCGCGCATCCGCTGCCCGTGTGCCGTGGCGTGGCCGACGATCTGGTCGGCCGGGCCGAAGTTGAAGTTGCCGCGGGACGGTTCGGTGGTGTCCCACTTCATCTCGTTCTCCGGGGTGATCATGTTGAATTCCCGGTCGAGGATCGTGGCATACGTCGAGTCGCCGAGTCTCCCGGCGGCCACCGCCGTACCGAAGTAGCGGCCGCTGTCGGCCGCAGCCGCGCCCAGTGTGCTGGAAGCGGCGTGCGCGGCCAGGCTCGCCGGGCCGGCCAGGGCCAGTGCCGTGCCGGCCAGCAAGCCGATGGCCGAGGCCAGCGCTCTGCGGAGCAGGGGGTCCTTGTTGAACCAGGACATCAAGGATCAACCTCCTTGTGCAGTAAGAGGAGTGGGCGCCGGCACCGGGACGGGCCCTCGGTGAAGCGGGGTCACGCGCTCAGGAGACCGGCAGAGCGGTCCACTGCTGGTTCGTTCCGCCGTTGCAGTCCCACAGGACCAGCTGCGTACCGTCGGCGGTGGACGCGTTGGGGTCGTCGAGGCAGCGGCCGGAGACGGGGTTGCGGTAGCCGCCGTTGTACGGCTGCCATTGCTGGTTGGTTCCGCCGTTGCAGTCCCAGATCGCGATCTTGGTGCCGTTGGCGGTACCGCGGCCGGCGGCGTCCAGGCACTTCCCGAGCGCCCGCAGGGTGCCGTCGGAGCGCGCGGACCACGTTCGCGCGGCGGAGCCGTCGCAGGACCGGATCTCGACGGCGGTCCCGTTGGCGCTGTTGCCGCCGCTCACCCCCAGGCACTTCCCCGCGATCCCTGAACGCACCTGCCCGCTCGTGGAGTCCGGCGGCTTGATCCAGCCCGCCGCGTCCGCCGCCTGGATCCCCGCGTTGAAGGCGTCCGCCATCTTGCCGAAGCCGCTGTCGTTGGGGTGCAGGGAGTCGGACAGGTCCGCGGCGGTCAGGGCGCTCATGTCCACCAGACGTACGTGTTTGCCGGCGGCCTGCTCGGCCTGGACGATCCCGGGCAACTTGGCGTTGAACGCGGGCCGGTTGGCCTCCTCGCTGCCGCTGGTGGAAATGATCACGGTGCCGACGAGGACGGTCGCGTCGGGTACGGCCCTGGTGATCTGGTCGATGAGCGCGTGGAGCCGGTCGGCAGCGGTCGGGATCTGGTAGTTGCCGTTCAGGTCGTTGGTGCCGATCTCCAGGGTGACCACGTTCGGCCGGTAGCGTGCCAGCACGGAGTCCGCGATGCCGGCGATCTGGTCGATCCGCCAGCCGGAGTGGCCTTCGTTGTCCGGGTCGGACATGGTGCCATTGCGCCCCGAGCCGACGAAGTCCAGGGTGTGCCCCTCGGCCGTCAGCTTGTTCCCGAGAAAGCCCCGGTAGCTGTTCCCGGACGGGCTGCCGACGCCCCAGGTGATCGAGTCTCCCAACGGCATCAGCCGCAGGGGTGTGGCCGCGGCGGCCCGTGTGGCGGGGGGCGGCGCCTCGGCGGCGGTGGCCGCGCCGGGCCACGCGGCGCCCATGCCGAGGGTGGCCGTCAGCGCCGCGGCCAAGGGTGCCCAGTACTTCTTCATGAGCGTTCCTCACTGGGTGCGGGTCGTGGGTGGGGGGACCGAACTGCCGGATCGTGTGGGTGTTCCGGAGGCATGAATGGGTCAGCGGGGGGGTGAAGTCCTGGTTGGTGCCGGGTGCGTTCTTGCAGGGCCACTGGTCCAGTTGCCGGCCCGGGTCGCTGCTGCCGCCGTAGACGTCCATACACAGTTGGCTGTTCTGGTTCTTGAAGGAATACGAGCCGTCGGACTGCTGCACCGGCAGCCACAGTGCGCCGGCCGCGCCGTCGGCGGCCTGCTGCTCGATGTTCGGTGTACCGGCGGTCGCGGATCCGCCCGACACCGCCACGACCTGTCCGAAGTTCTGCGCGCGCAGTTGCCCGTAGCCGCCCGAGACCGGCACGAACTCGAACTGCTGGTTGCTCTGCCCGTTGCAGGTCCACTGGTCGATCGCAGCGCCCGCGCTGGTGGAGTTGCCGTACACCTCGAGGCACAGGCTGTTGCTGCTGATCACCAACTGGTGGTAGCCCGTGGGGAAGCCGCCGTCGCCCGAGGTCTGGACACCCGCCTGCTGGATGACCGCTCTGGCGCCCTGCGGCCAGTTGGTGCCGCTGACCAGGACGTTGCCGCTAAGGACGTTGTTGTGCGGAGGGCCGGTGGCGACGTATGTGTTCCCGCCGTTGTACCAGTTGCCGGAGAACGTGCTGTCGTCGGTGTGGTTGCTGGCGTTGGCGTTGGTGAGCGCCCAGTTGCCGGCGTCCTGCACCACGTTGCCGGACACCTTCAGGTACCGGGAGCCCTCGTAGAGGTACAGCGCGGTGGTGCGGTTGTTGTCGTACATGTAGTTGTCGGAGATCACCGAGCCGGGGGCCGCGGACAGGCTGTAGATGCTGCCGCCGTCGAACATCGCGTTCTTGGTGTCGAAGACCAGGTTGTGGGAGACGGTGTTGTTCTTCAGCGTGGTGGGAGCGCTGTAGACCGGCTGGTAGTTGTACGTGCCCCGGTTGGCGTAGTCGCCGCTACCGAAGTGGACCAACCAGCTGTTGCTGCTCTGATCATGAACCTGCCAACCAGATATCTGCTGGGCGCCGCTCACGACCGGCTGCTGCCCGGGCATGGCCTGGTAGGTGATGGTGTGCCGGTTCTGGCCGCCGTCTCCGGAACCGAAGGTCAGCGGTTTGGACAGCCGGTAGGTGCCACCGGCCAGGCGGACCATCACGTCCGCGTCGGCCGAGAGCCGGTGCGCCGGCTGCTGCGCCTGGTCGATCGTCGCGAACGGCTGCTCGACGGTGCCGTTCCCGCCCGCGTGCGCACCCGGCGCCACGTACAGCTCGGCGGCCGATGCCTGGCGCTCGGACGGTACGGGGAACGCGGCACCGGCCGTGGGCAGACTCCCGGCCAGTAAGGCGAGCAGAGCCAGGGGGGCGCCCCGGAGGCCGCTGAGCGCTCTGGCTCGGGACATCATGATCCTCCAGTGGCGGCGGGGGCATTCGATGCGGACGCCCAGTGGCGATCCGGTCGGACGGTTGGAAGATCTCGGAAAGTGCGCCGGGCACCGGAGCGGCGAAGCCCCGGCTCCGGGTCCCGCCCGACCCATGGCCGATGGTGAGACCGGTCACGGGCCACGGGCTGGAGCCACTCCCCTCAGCCGAGGCTCCATCGCTGGTTGGAGCCACCGTTGCATGTCCATAGTTCGGCCAGGGCGCCGTTCGCCGTGGAGGCGCCGGTGACGTCGAGGCAGAGTCCGGACTGGGTGCCGGTGATCGTGCCGTCGGAGTTCAGCCGCCACTGCTGGTTGGCGCCGCCGTTGCACGGCCAGGTCACCACCTTGGTGCCGGCGGTGGTCTGGTTGTTGTACGCGTCCAGACACAGCTGGCTGCTGCCGCCGTACACGGTCAACTGGTCGGAGGAGGTGCGGGTCCAGCTCTGGTTGGTGCCGCCGCCGCAGTCCCAGATCTGCAGCTGCGTCCCGGCCGCGGTGGACGAGTTCGGCACGTCCAGGCACTTGCCCGCGCCCACCGCGTGCAGGGCGCCGGTGCCCGTCCCGCCGGTCGTGTTGCTGTAGCCGGCCGCGGTGATGTTGGCCTGGACCGCGTTCTCGGTGGCGTCCGACGGGTAGCCGGAGGTCATCACGCCCTCGTAGAAGGTGCCTTGGGCGCCCTTGCTGTTGTCACCGCCGATGCCCAGGATGATGGCGCCCTGCTTCCGCATCGGGTTGTAGCCCGCGACGTTGGGCCGCGGACCGTCGTAGAACGTCGACAGGCTGCCCGACTGCGCGTTGCCGCCGCGGATCGCCCAGTGGTTCGGGCCGCCTTTGACGATGGCGGTCGTATACCGGTAGTTGATGGTCGGGTCGTTCGCGTTGTAGTGCTGGTTCACCCCGGAGAACAGGCCGTTCTCCAGATCGGCCATGATCCAGGGGCCGTTGCCCGCGCCGTAGCCCCAGACCTTGATGTTGCCGAAGTAGATGGCCTCCATGGTGCCGTTGCCGTCGTCGTTGCTGTCCGTCTCGGCATTGCCGTAGTCGAAGCAGCAGCCGCCGTTGTAGTGCGTGCCGTCGAAGATCGCGTACATGCCCTCGGGGTTGTCCCCGGTCGCGATGCCATTGGTGTGGTTGTTGCGGTATCCCGTACCGGGTGCCACGAAGACGCCGTAGGCCTTGTGACCGCCCACCATGGTGGTCGCGGCCGTCGCGTTCGCGAGGTTGTCGGGACCGCCCGCGGCACCGCCACCGGGCGCCTGGGTGAGATGGTTTCCGCGACCCGACTGGTCGTAGATGATCGAGATCAGGCAGGTCGTCCCCGCGCAGAACGAGTCCTGCGCGGCGGCGTCGGCGGTGCCGCCGGCGCTCAGGACGCCGACGTCGCGGGTCGTGTTGTCCGAGGCACGCCGGACCTGGTAGAGGGGCCCGTTGTACGAGGCGTACAACGCCCGCGTCGTACTGTGGGCCGCCACACAGGGCGTTCCTCCTGCCGCGTACAGATCGCATGGTCCGGACGTGGCGGCCCGGGCCGTCCCCGTCGTGGCCGTGGCACCGGCCAGCGCGCCGACGGCGAGCACAGCCGCGGCCCCCGCCCGGGCGAATGTTTTCGGCCGAGAACTGCGGGAGCGCTCCCACGATCGGACAGATGCCTGGTCCCACTCATTTCCCGGCCTTCCGCGGCGCCGTACCGCAGCGAGCAGTCGTTGGACGCCACCCCCGAACAGCACGTGGTGTCTCGTACCTGTCGTTCCCATCCGATCTCCCTACCGTGCCGGCGGAACCCAGTCGGGTTCTGTGCTGGTGGCGCTGACAATTGCGGTAGCGCTTGAAGGTGCAGATCTTTCAGTGGGATTGCAGAGAGGTTTCGGGGGGAGACGGTGCTCCCGATTCCGCAGTGCTGTCAAGGGCCCCGACCTCCTTCGTCCGGCCTGGATTCCGAATCGGTTCGATCGCCGATCTCCCCGGATCCTCGTCGACCGGCCCGCTCGAGCAGATCCGGCCGTGACAGTGGACGAGCCGCGGTGCGCCCTCACGCCGACGCGGCTCGGCGCGTCGCGCCGAGCCGGACCGCGATCGCTCAGCCACCCCCCGAAAATGCCACTGACCTGGGGCGCGGCCGCCGAACAGCGGTTGACGAGGGGTCAGTGCGCACCGCACCGGCCGATGAGACGGTCCCCGCCCCGCCCTTGGACGCGTACTTCGGCATGCGGCACACCATTGCCCCCGCTCCGCACCGGCCGTACCATCTCGTCGAAGCGCTTGCGCGGAACCGATTCGATTCCGGTCTTCCCGCAACGCGTGAGACGCGGAACGCGTGACGGGCCCGGCAGCCCGACGCCGCTCCCCGCGTACTCCTGGTGCTCAAGCGTTCTGGTTCTGCGTCACTTCGGTGCGGCAGCGAGGCACTTCGGTGCTGGGGCGCAAGGACGGGCGCGTCTGTCCATGGGCGGCACCCGGAACGGACGGTTCTGCCTGGTCGTCGCCGCCCGGAACCAGCTGCCGGGCTCATGATGCTCGGATCGTCCCCTGTGCGAGACGCGTCGGCCTGGGCTTCGTCCCATGTCGCGGTCCTTCGACCTGTGGACCGCTCCCGGCGGAGGCGTCGGCCGTGGTGCGGAGGAGGGTGCGGGGTCCGTGGTGGCTGAACCCGGCAAGGGCTGATCGAGACGGACGCGGTCGTGCAATGGCCAGATCTGGCCGCCGTCGGTGTGCCCGGAGAGCTGGAGGTCGATGCCTGCGGCTGCCGCCCGGTCGACGAACTCGGGCTGGTGCGCCAGGAGCAGGACGGGCAGTGCGGGGTCGGCGCCGTCCAGCGCTCCGGCGAAATGGGCGCAGTGGCCCGCCAGACCGGTAGGAGTCGGCGGTGACGTCGTCCGCGCCGGCGACGACGAGTGTGTGGCCTCGGCGTCCGAGCAGCAGGTGGCGGTTGCGCAGCGGCTGCCGGCCCACTTCGTCCATCAAGTCGATCCAGCCCTCGGCTTCGCTGCAGTCCTCATGGTTGCCGGTGCGTGTACACGGGCTCGGGTGGCCGCACGGTTGCCGGCAGGACGGCCTGGGCGCGGCGGCATTCGGCCGTGCCGTCCGGGATGTCGCCGGTGTGGCAGACCAGGTCCGCTTCCAGGGTGTTCACCGCTCTCGCACACCCGCGCCGACCAGCGGGCGCGTTCGAGCGGGTCGTAGTGGGCGTCGGTGATGAGGACGACGCAGAGGCCGCCCACACCGGCACCCGGCCGCGGGAGTTGCGCCTCTGGCCGGCGCACCCGCGGCACGGGACGGATCTCGGCGTGGGCCCGGGCGAGCAGTACGGCGGCTGCACCGAGGACGGCCCAGGTGACGATGCGGACCGGTCCTGACTCCCGCCGACGCCGGCTACGGTCAGGGCGAGCCGCAAGAACGCACCAGCGTTCCCGGGTGCCGTACAGCCTGCCACAGGCCGATCGACAGCAGCGCCAGACTGATGGCGAAGCAGACCAAGAACACGAACTGGGTGCCGGTCGCGAGGTCGTGGGTGCCCAGAACACGAACTGGGTGCCGGTCGCGAGGTCGTGGGTGCTGCCGTCCTCGTAGCGCCAGTACGCCTGTGGGAGAAGCGCCTCCGAGCCGCCGGCGCCTCTGTCGTGCATGGATCACGGGTCCTCGCCGGATTCTTGAGCGTGTCGTCCGCCGTGACGATCAGCAGCCAGGCAAGCGCTGTCGCCGGAACCGTGGCGACCGCTCACTCACCCCCAAACCCCTCGCAATGATCGAGTCATGTCGCCGCGGGCGAACCGCTCACCCGCCTCATCCCGAATCCGCGCACGAGCCTCTCACCGCTCGGCGGTCAACCCGCCGCCTTGCGCGTACCGCATACGACCGACCTACCGCAGGGATCAGCGCCCGGCCGCCCGACGCCCCACGACGACTCGGCTGCCAATCAGGAATTGCGAATGATCGCTCCGTAGGGAATCGACAGCGAGGTCGTCCGTCGGGAGGCACCAGCAGCACACCGCCCGGGGACACCACATGGCCGCCACCTGGGCCTGCATCGATGCCGGCAAGACTCACCACCACTGCGTCGCAATCGACGAGGGCGGCCGTCGGCTGCTGTCGCGACGCGTCACCCACGACGAACCCGAACTGCTCGAACTCCTCGGCGATGTCCTGGCCCTGGGCGACGAGGTGATCTGGGGTATCGACCTGGCCGACGGTGGAGTCTTAATGGGCCGGTCAAGCGGGCTGGGCTCGGTCGCTGCTGGGCAGTGCCCATTGGGCGTCCAGGTCCTGGCAGAGGATGCGGATGCTGCCGGTCGTGAGTCTTAGCTCATGGCTGCATCCGGACTCGTGGGGCAGGAGTTCGTCCAGGCGGACGGTGTTGAAGTCAGACAGTTCAAGCACGCCGCCCCCGTCGGCTTCCACCTGGACGCTGGTGACGCCGTAGTAGTGAACTGTCAGCACGTGGTCTTGGCTGGCTGGCCAGGTGAAATGGATCTGGAACTGATCTGCGGCGCCGGCAGTCGGGGGCAGCGCGGTGGGTCTGAGGTCTTTCACACACCGCGGGGCCGAGAAATCGTAGTGCTCAGGGTGTGTGGCAAATGCGCGCGCCCCGGGCGGGAGGGCCGGCGCGAGTCGGGGCAACTCGGCAAGGTATGGGTTGGGATCGTGCCAGTAGGTGCCGTGAGCTTGCTGTTCGATGATCACGTATCTCATGTTCTGCCCCCTGTGTCGACGGCTCAAAGTACCCAACTGGCCACCGGATACGGGCAGAGCAAGGCCTGGGGAATCTTGAATGGGCTGAGTCAGGCCGCCGCTCTGGCCACTGGTGGGGTGGTGGTGAAGGGACGGTTGTCGCGGAGGAGGGCCCACAGGACGTCGACGCGTCGGCGGGCGAGGGCGATGACGGCGGGGATGTGTTGGTGGCCCTCGGCTCGTTTCTTGAGGTAGTAGGTGCGGTTGGGGCCGTTGCGGATGATGCTGGTCTGGGCGGAGAGGTAGAAGACGCGGCGTAAGCGGCGGCTGTAGCGCTGCGGGCGGTGCAGGTTGCCGGTGCGGCGTCCGGAGTCCTTGGCGACCGGGACCAGACCGGCGGCGGAGGCCAGGTGACCGGCGTCGGGGTAGCTCGCCAGGTCACCTGCGGCGACGAGGAACTCAGCCCCGAGGATTGGTCCCATGCCGGGCATCGACTCGATGATGGCGGCCTGCGGATGGGCATGGAAGGCGTCGCGGATCTGCCGGTCGAGCTGCTTGAGCCGGTCGTCCAGGGCCAGGACCTGTTGGGCGAGGTCCGCGGTGATGCTTGCCGCGGTGCCCTGGCCTGGGAGGGTGATGCGCTGGGCCTGGGCGGCTGTGAGAGCGGTCGTGGCCACAGCGTCGGGGTGGCGTACGCCCCGGGTGGCGAGCCAGCGAGTGAGGCGGGTTTGGCCGCAGCGGCGCAGGGCGGCGGGGGTCTGGTAGCCGGTGAGCAGGACGAGGGCGCCCTTGTGGTCGGCGTAGTCGAAGGCTGCTTCCAGGGCCGGGTGATGCTGGTGAGTACGTCGTGGAGGCGGTTGAGCAGGCGAATCCGGTCGGCGATCAGGTCGGACCTGTGCGCGGTGAGCAGGGCCAGGTCTGCGACCGGGTCCGTTCGCACCTCGACGGGGGTGAAGTCCCGTCGCAGACGGGCGGTGTCGGCGATGACGTAGGCGTCGCGGGCGTCGGTCTTGGCCTCGCCGCGGTAGGCGCCGGCCATGCGGTTGACCGTCCGGCCGGGCACGTAGACGACCCGTTGGCCGTGCGATGCGAGCAAAGCAAGCAGCAGAGCGGAGGGGGTGCCGGTGATGTCCACGGCCCAGTCCACGCGGTCGGCCAGGCGGAGGACTTCATCGAGGCCTGCCAGGAGATCAGCCTCGTCGTTGCGGATCTTCTTGTTCCACACCGCTGTTCCGGTGTCGTCGACGGCGACCCACCAGTGGTGGGCCTTGCTGGCGTCGATACCGACCCAGAAACGTGGCAACCGCGTGGTCATGAGCGTCTCCTCGGCTTCGGGTGCGTGCCGGTTCGGTCCGAGGAACACCAGCCGTCAGCTCCGTAAGCAGCGATCAATGCGCAGATCTCAATCAGCGGCCAGGCGTCCCGAAGAGCGGGGCGGCCACTCCACCGGAGCCACCGGGGGCAAGCGACTTTAGAGCCACACCCCACTCTTCCGGACCGCCAAACAACTTACGGAGCGGCTTTGGCCATCGCCTCGCCTACGAGCAAAGATCCAATACGTTGTGCCCGATGAGTAAGGCAGCCATGCCAGGTCTACAGCATTGAAACGCGTCTGGATCGATACAACAGGAGATTGAAGTGTCTACATCAGTGCTCGATATGTCGGTGTCTCTCGACGGGTACATCGCCGACCCTGACGACTTCCTCGGCGGTGAGGACGGCGAGCGGCTGCACAAGTGGGCCGACGCCAAAGGCGAGTCCGCTCGGACCGCCGCGCGGTTCCAGGAGGAATGGAACGCGGCCGGTGCGGTACTCGCGGGTCGGCGGACCGCCGAACTCATGGATCACTGGGGCGGTGATCATGGAGGTCTCCCGATCTTCGTGCCCAGTCACCGCCCACCCGGCCCGGCCGCCCGCTGGGGCTATCCGTTGGTGACCTACGTGAACGACGGGATCGAAAGCGCGATGGCCCAGGCCAAGGCCGCCGCCGGCGACAAGGACGTGCAGGTGCGCGGTGCGTACACGGGGCAACGAGCGCTGGAAGCCGGAGTCCTGGACGAGGTGCAGATCCACCAGATCCCGGTACTCCTCGGCCGCGGACGACGACTGTTCGACGTCCTGCCCTCGGAGATCGAGCTGGAGATCGCCCAGGTGATCGACACGCCAGAGGCCACCCACATCCGCTACCGTGTCCGTCGCTGAACCGCTCGCCCAGCAGAGCAGACCGATCGCCTACGACCAGAGATCCATTACGCTGACCAAGGCTGCATGACAATCGGTGTCCACGATCAAGGGGAAGCCCCCTCCCCGGTGGACGCGACGTTGTTGCCCGAGCATCGGTGGCAGCTGGTCGCCTCGGGCCTCGGCGACCGCTGGTTCAGCCGGGACTACGCGCCGGGTGGCCGGCATCACGACGAGCGCGTGAAGTACCTCCCGGCCGAGACACTCCCGCTGCTCGAATTCACTCCTCAGCGTCCCGTTCTGGACGCCGGCAGGCCGGTGCGCAGGGCGGGGACGGGCCCGTGTTGACCCGCTCCGGGTGACTCAGTGACCTGCACCGGCTGTCAGTTCGGGTCCAGCCGGTGGGCGAGGTCGTGGGCGGTGGCGCCGGTGAGGTCTCCGATGTAGGGTCCGACGATCTCAATACGGCCGCCGGTGATCGACGAGTTCACGAAGGGGATGCCCCAGAGCTTGCCGTCGATGACGATGGCGATTTCATTGCGCGGGGCCGGGGCCGACGCGATGGAGCCGGTGAGCGCGGCGAAACGGTTCCGGTCGGCGGAGTCGAGGGTCACCTCGACCCGCCAGGTGCCGTCGGCACCGCTCTTGTCCGCCTTCGCGGAGGCGGTCTGGACGTCGGTCATGCCTCTGGCCCGGTCGGCCCGGACGCAGAACTCAGGGTGGGTCGCGCTCGCGGGCACAGGGTAGCCGCCGCTGCCCTGGGCGCAGGCGTGCTCGTTGGACGAGGTGACCGGCAGGAAGGAGATCAGGGCCGCCTTCCCGGTGTTCGTGGTGTCGCCCCCTGCGGCGGGCTGACCCACGTGGGCGCGCAGGGTCGCGCCGTCCGCGACGGCCATCCAGGCGGTGGCGACCGCGACGGCGGCGACGATGCCGACACCGGCACGGGCCTGCCGCTGCCGCCGCCGGGCGATCCGCAACGCGCCGTCGGCCAGGCCGACCAGATGGGCACCGGCGGCGTCACCGCCGCTCCCCCGGACCTGGGCGTGCAGGGCGTCGTGCAACGACGTTTCGTGCAGCGGGTGTTCGGTCGAGTCGTTCATGCGACGACGCCCCTTCCGGAGGCGGTGGAGGAGGCGGCCGACTGCCCCGCCTCGGCCAGGGCGGTACGGAGAGAAACGAGGGCCTTGTGGGTCTGGCTGCGGACCGTCCCCTGGGCGACACCCAGAATCGCGGCTATCTCCGCGTCCGGCCGGTCCTCGAAGTAGCGCAGCACGACCACCGCACGCTGGCGCTTGGGCAGCCGCCGCAGCGCGGCCATGATGTCCTGCCGCTGGACCACGGTGTCGGCCCAGTCGACGGCCTGCGCGGACGGCTGGTCCGGCAGGGTGTCGGTGACCGTCTCCCGGCCCCAGCTGAGCAGTCGGAAGCGGTCCACCTGGGCGTGGTAAAGCGCCCGGCGCACATAGATCTCCGGCTGCTCCCGGTCGCGCAGCTTCGACCAGCGCCGAGCGGTGGCCGCAAGCGCGGTCTGGAGCAGGTCCCGGCCCTGCTCCCAGTCCCCGGTGAGCAGATAGGCCGTGTGCAGCAGCGATCTCGACCGTGCCGCCACGAACTCGCGGAACTGGCGTTCCTCGTCGGCGTTCAATGCGCCCTCCCTCGTTCCCCTGTAAAGACGGGCGCGGAAGGAGGTTCGACTGCCCCGCCGGCCAAACTTTCTCCCCCCGAACCCGCCGGGCTCCTCGCGCGGGCGACATGACGGCCACATACGGTCAGAGCACGGACATGATCAGCGGCGACGACAGCATCTCGTCTCGCACTTCTCCACCGGCACTCGTGTAGAGCCGGGATTCGACAACCCCACGAAGCCACCGGACTTCCGTACCCACCACCCAGTGATCCTCACGCCCGGCCGGCTTTGCTCGCCAATGACGGAGCCGAATGGGCATAACCGGCCCCACCACAGGGCCCCGCAACACCCGCCATGGGCTGGCTCTCCGGCAGGCAGGACGACGACCGCTCGCCGGCGGCTGCAGGCCGTAGCGACTCACCCGCGCGGTCCCGCCCCCTGCAGAAGGGTGACGATGACGAGCGTGGCCAGGGCGTCCGGGGCCAGTGCGGCGGGATCCTGCTCCGCGCCGGTCCTGTAGGGATCGTCTACGAAAACAGATCTTTCCCAGAACAGGATTGACTCGAGTTTGACCACCGCTTCATAGGAAGTGGCGGTTTTCTCGTACTGGTGGCGATGCCGCACAAGCCCCAGGATGTGCGCGCCGTCCTGGAAGGGTTGGACCGCGACGCTGCCCGCGACGTGTTCTGGCGGCTGCGCCTCACCCAGCCGCAGATCACCCGGGTCTGTGCCGACCGCGGCTATGCCGGCGATCATCGAGGTCGGCGGTCGTACTTCAGTACATGAGAATCAATCACCAAAGCGTGCAACCGTATGACCCTCACATATGTCTCATACTGTAACCACCTGTCCCCAACGTTCATAAGGGGGCGTCATGTACACCCGCCATCGCCTCATGGCCATCACCGCGAGCGCACTCCTGCTGGTCGGCACCGCGGCGTCGGCCTCTGCCGCCGCCACGTCCCCGGCACCGTCCACGAGCCTGGTCGTCAACGCCAGGATCGCCGGTCACTGCTCCTTCGACCGGGTCGTCATCGATGTCAAGGGCAAACTGCCGCCGACCACCGTCACGCGTGTCAAGGAACTCCGCTACGACAGCTCGGGGAAGAAGGTCCCGCTGGCCGGGAAGCACTTCCTGCAGATCAAGCTCTCCCCAGCCGCAGCCCACAACAACGCGGGCAGGAACGTCTACAAGGGCCCGCGCCTGATCAAGCTGAGTCTGCCGAAACTCAAGGGCTTCGCACTGACCGGCGACTTCGAGGGCGTCGTCACCTTCGGGGCGGCGTTCGACAGCAAGCCCTCCTACACGACGAAGCAGCTACACCGCCCCGAGCGCTTCGTCCTCGACATCGCCCACCACAACACCTGCCGTTCCTCGCACTGAGGTGCTTGACGAATCCTGGGGTCGCGCACCGCCTCGCACGAGGGCGGCACCGGCAAAGATCATCCGCGACGTGGAGCGCAACTACGTCAGGGAATTCCCGGGAGGGCGTCGTGGTGGGAGCGTGTGCGGTCGCGCCCGGCCGCGGCTCGGGAGTCGCCTCGACAGGCGAGGTCGTCTCGTCTCGTCAGCTGAGATCCCTTTGCGCGCTGTCGATCACCGAAGTCCACGGAGTCTCCGACGGCGAGGACGAGCGCCTGCGGATGCTCATCGGAGTCGCCCTCTACGTGATCGGCTCGGCAGCCGTTCCCGACAGCACCAGTGCTTCTTCCAGTCGCGTGACGACCTCGTCCTCAAAGTCCCCGACATCCTCCGGCACGGTTCCGCCCCCATCTCACCGTCATGGTGTCGCGCGCGCCAGCAACCCGCCGATTCTCCAGGGCAGTTGTGAACTGGCGGAGGGCGGTCCGTGCGGACTCCGCACGGGCGCCCCGGCCGTCGTGGACGGCCGGGGCGTACGCGTGTTCCCCCGTGGGTCAGCAGTTGCGGATGGACCAGACCGGCGTCCAGTCGTAGCTGTACACGGTGTTGTCGGGCGTGAACTGCTTGAGCACGTTGCCGCTCTGACCGTAGAAGTACGAGGTGACCCCGCCGGTCTGCGAGTCGACGTAGTAGCCGCTGCCGTTCCAGTACGACAGCGAGTACCGGGCGCAGTTGTAGAGGAAGAAGACCTTCCAGTCACCCGTCGTAAAATCCCACGCTGCGGTGCAGAGGCTGCCGCTGGTGCAGCTGACCGTGCTGCCGCTGGCCACGTGGACGACCCTGCCGGCGGCCGGCGAGGTGGTCGGCGAGTTCGCCGCGGCGGACCTGGGCGTCACCCCGGCCGGTGCCGCGGGCAGCACCAGCACGTGGCCACCCTTCGCCGCGGCCTGCTGCGGAGCGGCCTGGGCCGGCCCCGCGACGAACAGGGCCGCCAGCGCCACCGCCAGCGCGCCGAGGAGCCCGATGATGGATCGTTTGTCACGCACTCTGTCTTCAACCCCCTGTGAAAAACGGCGTCTTGGACGCCACCAGGCTGTCCGCGTCCGCCGCTCCCCCACCACACGTTTAAGCCGTGGCTTCAGGGTCGGCTGTCGCCCTTCCTACCGGTGATCCGGCACGTGAAGGACACCGCCCTGCCCGCCGGAGGCGACGACTCCTGCTTCCGGCGGCCCCCGCTGCACGGACGGCCCGGGCCGGGCTTCGAGCAGGGCGATGCCGGCCGGGGTGATGGTGTGGACGACGTACTTGCTGTGCCGGACGCTGAGCAGCAGGCCCGGCCCGGCGCAGTACGGCGGTCTGCTGGCTGGCGGCGGCGCCGGAGATGCCGAACCGCGCGGCGAGCCCGCCGGTGGTCCGGCCGGTGACGACGCACTCCAGGATCGCGGCCCGGGTCCGGCCGAGCAGCGCGCCCAGCTCCCTACCGTGCGGGCTGCCGCCGCTCACCCAGTCCGGGGTGTGCTCGATCGGGCAGACCAGCACCGGCGTCCAGTCGGGCGCGGGAAAGGCCAGGGTGATGGGTGGGCGGTGCAGAAGAAGGGTTGCAGCACCACCCCCCGCCCCTCCAGGCGGACTTCGCGGTCGACGCGACAGTCGGCCTCCAGCACCGGCGGACGCCAGCGCAGCACGGGACCGAAGCTCGCCAGCAGCCCGTCGGTGCCGCCCGCCAGAACGGCACGGGCGCGGGCGGCCTGGTCGGCGTCGACCCGGGCGGGGATCTGCGGCCAGCACGGGGCGATGGCCCGCCGGTGGTGGCCGTGCAGGGCGGTGCCCAGCCGGCGCAGAGCCTCGGGTTCGCCGTCGGCGAGCGACCGGGCCAGGTCCGGTAACGGGCGGCGCCGGTGCGGAGAGGCGGCGAGCAGCACGAGGTCGCGGCGCAGGGCCGTGTGGGACGTGCCGAGCACGGTGTCGAGGGCGGCGGCCAGTTCGCGGCCATTGCCAGGGGTGGGTGCGAGGAAGTCCGGGAAGCAGTCGCGCCCGGGGAGCAGTCCGGCCAGCAGCCTGTCCGCCGGGCCGCCGAGGCGGGGCCGCACCAGCTGCCGCCACGGCCCGAACGACAGGGCGTCGCCGCCCTCGAACAGGCCCTGGAAACTGTTGACGATCTCCCAGAGGTGGTCCGGTCCGGCGGCGACGCGCACACCCGCGATGTCCTCGGGCGCGAACTGCACGCGCAACAAGGGGAGTTCACTCCGATGGCGGTCGGTCATCGGGGGCGGTCGCCATGGCGATGACCACGGGATTGCCCCATGAGCGTCGCCCGCGGGCCGCCCGTGGTCGATGTGTCGCACGGGAACGCGGAGGCCGGATCGGGCGCCCCTGCCGTGTCCCACGATCAGGGTGATGCAGATCACGACGACTGAGGCATCGGGAAACGGCCGCCAGGGCGTCTCCCTCGGGGAAAGGCCTTCCCGGGAACGGAGGGTGACGGAGCGTCAGGAGCATCGGCGCCCGTATCCCAGCAGGATTCACGGCGACACAGCGCGTGGCTTCGAGACAGGGGGAACCGGCGTTGCGCCGTGGACACAAGTACAAGTGGGTCGACCGTGAACTGGCCCGGATGGACCCGGAGATCGATTGGGAGCGGATGATCTCGCTCTATGTGGGCCATCGCGTCCCCGAGTTCGCCCTGGCGATGATGCTCTATCCGGGCACCATGCGGATGATGCAACCGGGTGCGGGGTCGGCCACCCTGGCCCACACCGCGAAGCTGGAGACGAGGCCCCACCGGCGTTTCCAGGACGGCAACGACTTCCTGATGGCGTGGATGGTGGACGGCTTGTCCAGTGCGGCGGGTCGGCAGGCCGCCGCACGGCTGAACCGCATCCACCTGGCCCTCGCCCGCAGGACCCCCCACTTACCTGGCAACTTCGACGTCGACGACTTCGTCTACCCCCTGGTTCTGCTGGCCACGTTCGGTGACCGTCTGCAGACCTCGCTGGGCCTGCCCGGCATGAGCGAGCCCATGAAGACCGCGTGGCACCGCTGGGCGCAGGGGCTCTTCCGTCTCCTGGAACGCGAGTCCGGCCCCTTGGCCGGCGAGCCGTTCCCCGAGGACTGGAACGCAATGACCGAGTTCGCCCTGAAGTTCGACTCCCGGCCGTACGAGCAGACGGAGTCCGGCCATCGCGTGGCGACTGCGATGATGAACTTCTTCTCCGAGCGCTGGTTTCCTGCCCCGTTCCGGGCGTTCGGCCGGGACCTGACCCGCTTCCTCGCCGGCGAGCGAGTCTGCCGGCTCCACCGGATCGGCTGGATGAGCCCCCGCCGCGAGCGTGTGGTCCGCCTCTTCCTGACGACCGCCTTCCGCGTTCAGCGCCTTCTGCCCGACTACCGCACTCCGCTGCCCGAGCGCCTCCGGCGGACCCGGCGTACCCACGCACAGCTCAGAAAGCTTGAGCCCTACCGTGCTGCCTGTGTGGGTGAGTAGCAACGCCGCTGTCGGTCACCGGCACCGACTCGTTCCGCCTCGCCAAAACCCGAGCCCGCAATGCGCAGCGGCGCGGACTGACGACCCATCCGTTGAGAAGATCACCGGTCAGCGGGTCACACTCCGAGGAAGCTCACTGTCTCTGTCATGTCCGCCCGCCCGGTGCGCAGCCGTGGCATGCCTTCCTTCTCGAATCCCACCGAGACACCGCAGAACAGCACGAGCCCGTCATCGGCTCCGACTATCTGGCTGACGGTCTTGCGATACATGGTCCACATCACCTGGGGGCAGCTGTGCAACCCTTCCGCCCTCAGTAACAGCATGACTGTCTGCAGATACATCCCCGCGTCCCCCCATTGTCCGGGCCCCATCGTCCGGTCGAGGTAGCAGAACAGCACGACCGGCGCCCCGAACGCCCCCGAGTTCAAGGCGGCGATCTTCATGGGCCTGTCGGGGGCGTCGCGCTCGATGCCCAGCGCTTTGTACCGCTGGGCAGCCGCGGCGGCGAAGCGGTCCAGATACGGCGAGGCCAGTCCGGCCGGGTACATCGGATACTCCCGCTCGTCACCCGCGTCACCGGCCAGCGCCCTGGCCGTCGCGCGCCTCTTCAGTTCGGCCAGGGGCTCGCCGGTCACGACATACACGCGCCACGGCTGGAGGTTGCCACTCGACGGAGCCCGCGTCGCTGCGGTCAGCACTCGTTCGAGCACCTCCTTGGGTATCGGCTCATCGCTGAACGCCCGCACAGCCCTGCGGCTGTCCACGGCTTCATACACATCCACGTCTTGTCGTCCTCTCATTCCATGGCGGGCAGCGAAGACACGAGGATGATCATCGCACCAGGCGAGCAGGCCGGGCGGAGCTTTGGTGCTGCCAAAACTGGCCGACATTCCTCCGCCGAACTGACACCACTTGTTGATCAACGCGCTCGGGAATGTCCATCGGAAGAGACACCACTTGGGTGTGCGTCTCCCGCCGCGCCGGTGACTCACAGGTCGAACCTCGTGTCTGCCCGAGCGTGGAAATCAGATGACCGGGGCTGCGCTCGTCTTCGACAATGATGCATGCTGATTGACCACTGGCCCTTGGCGGGACTGCGTCTGAGAACCCCACGCCTGGAGTTGCGACCGCCCAGCGAGGATGAGCTTGCCGAGTTGGGCGAGCTTGCGGCAGAAGGCGTCCACGAGCCGGACCGCATGCCCTTCCTCGTGCCGTGGACCGACTTGCCTCCAGCGGACCGGGCGCGCTCGGTGGTGCAGCACCACTGGTTGCGCAGAGGGAACTGGTCACCTGAGAACTGGGCCCTGAACCTCGTTGTGTTTGAAAAAGACCAGGTCGTCGGCCTGCAGACCATCGCGGCCCGGGACTTTGCCAAGCTGCGGGAGGTGAGCACTGCCTCGTGGCTCGGGGCACGGTTCCAGCGGCAAGGGATCGGTACCGAGATGCGTGCCGCAGTGCTGCACCTGGCCTTCGTCGGCCTGAACGCACTCGAAGCGATGTCGGGAGCCTTCGAGGACAACGCCTCCTCGTTCACCGTATCCATGAAACACGGTTACGAACTCGACGGGGTCGAGCGGCATGTGGTCCGTGGCCAACCTGCGATTATGCGGCGGCTGAGACTGACGCGAGCCCGCTGGGAGATGCACCGGCATGTCCCGGTGTCGATCGTCGGGCTGCCTCCCTGTCTGCCGATGTTCGGCCTTTCGGACGACAGTCGCGCAGGCCTCCAGGAGGCGACCTCGTAACCCGGCTGCACGACCCCGACAGGCACCAGCTTCTTTCCATCCGCCATGGACGGAGAGGTCGCAGCTCAACTGCCGGCGTTGTGCCCGGCGGCTTGGGTGATGGCGAGGCGGTAGGAGTCGGAGGGGTCTGGATGAGGTTGCCGTCGAAGGTAAGGCGGTCGACGATGGCCCCGTAGAGATCGACCTTGGTCTTGGGCCGCATCGGAGCCCCCTCACTACGACCAGTAAAGCCGCTTCTCGATCCGGACAAGGACCGGAGCGATGGCCGACGGCGCCCAGGCCGCGGACAGGGTGATCCCAACGCGCTGTGCGTCCGGGTGGTGTCAGCGTGGTCAGCAGCGCATCGCGGCGATGAGACAGATGAGAGTGGCCGGGTCATGACGCACGAGATCCGGACCGGCTCCCGCGTTCTCATCACGGCCCCTCCCCTCTCGGGCCCACCCCTCTGGACCACGAGCTGGCACGGCCGGGTTCGAGGGAAGACGTTTTGCCCGGCATGCAGCCCAGCGGTGAGGCCTGCGACAGCTACCACCGCTACGGCGAGGACATGCGGCTGCTCGCCGACTCCGGCCTGAACGCCTACCGTTTCGGTATCGAATGGGCACGCATCGAGCCACGGCCTGGACAGATATCCCATGCCGAGCTCGCCCACTACCGCGGCATGATCGAGACCGCGTTCTCGCTCGGGCTCACCCCGGTGGTGACGTTGCACCAGGGTCCGCTACGCCTGGGAGGACCTGTACCTGGAGGCCTCCCGCGGCGACGACTTCGTCGGCGTGCGGTCCTACTCCTCCCAGTCCGTGGACGCCGACGGCGTCATCCCACATCCGCCGCACCCCGACAACACCCGGGTCGGCACCGCCTACCGACCCGACGCCCTCGGCATTGCCGTCCGCCATGCCTGGGAAACCACCGGCCTGCCGATCCTGGTGACCGAGAACGGCATCGCCACCGGCGATGACGACCGCCGCATCGCCTACACCGGCGAAGCCCTCCAGCATCTTCACGCCACGATCGACGACCGCGCCGACGTGCGCGGCTACCCACCGGGGGAAGACGGAGGTCACGGCGCCCATGGTTCTCGGGCGAGGCGGATGGGGCAGCCGTTGCCACGCGGGCAGTCAGGATGCGTTCAGGTTTCACGCACACGGTGCCCTCCGGCCGCCGGTCACGCTGGAACAAGGTGCCCGAAGTCACCGCGTACTTCTGGATCATCAAGGTGCTGTGCACCACCGTGGGACAGCACCAACCGCGGCAAGATCATGTCCCCCACACCCACAAGGAGTAGAGGACACCGTCTCTGTTTGACGGAACCGAACCGCCGGCACCTGGCGTCTGAGGCCTCATCAAAACGATCGACCATGCATCACCGACCAAGGACGTAGCCGAGGTGTCCCTCGAGTTCGCATCGACAACGGGTGGCCGACGCGCATCTGCCACGACGGCCGTCGCGCTGCTTCTGCTCGCCGCCGCCCTGACCGGCTGCGATCACTCCACTGCCTCAAAGACGTCGACCATCTCCGGAGCCCTCCAGGTCGACGCCGCCGGCTGCCCCAAAACACGGGGCGATTTCGTCATCCCCTGGCCGGGCCAGGTCGCCTCACCGGCCCGCCTCGAGCGACTCTCCCGCCTCGACAAGGCGGTCGCGCCCGGCCGGCGGCCGGCCCGCTTCGACATCACGATCACCAATCCCACTCCACGGACCACCCGTCGCGCCTCGCTCGCCTTCACCATCAGCGGTCCGCTGAAGGTCCCCACCTTCAGCGGTGACCTCCAGATCCACTACCGCGACCGTTGGTGCGAGATCTCCACCCGGATGCAGGAGGAAGCCGAGGACTCCCCGTCCGTCTCCGCCGCGATCCCGCTCACACTGGAGCCGCGCAGCAGCACCGTCCTCCACTTCCGGCTCTCCGATTCACAGCTGACACCCGGAGGCCGCTTTGAGGATGTCGTCGGCTACACAGTCGAGGTCAGCCTGCTGGCCACCAGGGACATCCGAGGCCACCAACTCCACTTCGACCTCGCCCCGGACTCGTCCACCGGCCCGACGTTGAGCTCGGCATCGCCCTCGTGATTCCGGACAGCAGCGCAACATTTTCCTGTCTGGGCCCACCTATGAACGGACCGTCCCGGGTAACGGGACAGCCCTCAAGAGCCGTCCAGAAACGCCAGTCCGTCGTCCTCCAGGTAGTCCCGCACGCTCTCGCCCTCCGACACGCCGCCGCGTCGTGCGCGGACGGCGGGAACTGGATGCGGATGATCCGCTACGCGACCCCCGGCCTGTTCATGACCTCCCGGGCCGTGAGGAACCAGTCATGGGTGTCGTCCCACTGGAAAGGTCGGTTGAAAGCGGAGCGGTCGGCCCGGCCCCCACTTCGATGTGCCGCTCCAGCAACGCCGGCCGTTACGTTCGCGGGGGCCCTCCGACATCAAGATCTGCTGTCGTTGCCATCGACCGCAGTGGAAGCCCGCGCCGCGGCCTTCCACTGCGCTCCGTGTGGGTACACGGCGTAGCGGACCACTCACGAGCCAACTCCCAGCCCGACGCGGGTGATGAGGCGGGTCAGCCGAGCGGGAACGTGCGGACAGCTTGCGGTAGACCGAGGACAGGTGCGTTTCGACGGTGCGCCGGCTGAGGTGGAGTCGGGCGGCGATGTCCTGGTTGCTCAGGCCCTCCGCCAGCTGTCCGGCCACCTCTACCTCACGTGCCGTCAGTTCTGCCAGCTCCGCCGGGAGCGCGGGCGCGTCGGACATCACCTGAGGGCGGGTCAACTCGGCAAGGTCCACGAACAGGCGTGCGCCGACACCTACAGCGATCCGATGGGCGCGGTGCCACATGGCGGCGGCGCGCGTGCCCTGCCCCTTGCGCTGTACCAAGGGCGCCGCGCGCAGCAGGGTGTACGCCTCCCACAGGCTCTGGCCGCAGCGGACGTATTCCTCCGCGGCCGCCTCGAGGAGACGAACAGCCTTGTCGATGTCGCCGCGGTGCTCGGCCAGCGAGGCTTGGGCTCGTAGGGCGCCTGCGCGCTGACCGTCGAGACCGAGCCGGTCGGCCTCGCGCGAGGCCTGCGCGGCCCAGCGTCCGGCCTGGTCGACGTCACCGGCGGTGAGGGCCGCGCCCGTGAGGGTGTCCAGCTGGCCCGGGCGGATCGACGGTTGCAGCAGGGGAAGTTCACGGCCCCCGCCGGCCGCGATGATGGCCTCTTGGGCGCGGCGCGGGTCGCCGCTCACGAACGCCGCGTGCCCGAGCATGCACCACGCCAGACTGGCCCACCAGCCCTTGCTCGCGCGCTTCGGCCGCGCCTCGTGCCCGCCTAGCGGGTCCAGGCCACACGTTGGGTCGGAGTGGTAGCGGGGCGGGTGGATACGACCGGCATCCGTCCGGGGCCAGACGTCCTGCCGGGTGGAAAGCCACCCAGTGGGCCATCCGTCCTGTATCGGGGAGTTGGCGAATGCGGCGACGAGCACGGGACCGATACGGTGGGGACGGTGGCGCGGACCCGAGTTTGCCGTAAGTACGGCTCACCGCCCTGACTCACCCACGACACGTCGTTGTGTCAGCCTCGTCGAACGAGCCGCCGAATGGAGTGCCGCCGGGGCGACCGCGCAGAACGAAGTCAGCCTGCACGGCTACACCGGACTGGAGCAGCTTTTGGTCCACCACCGGCGTTTGTCCGGAAGAGGAGACCACAACACTGATGTACCCCTCTGGCAGTCCCGTCACGGCGTACTCTCCCTCCGCGTTTGTCGTGGTCCGAACCAACTGACGGCCGCGAGTGTCGATGACAGTCACTGCGGCATGGCGCAGGGGTCGCTGCTGGACGTTGCGGACGGTGCCGAAAAGCATGGGCACCGACTCGCCAAAGTGGTGATGGTGGTGGACTGGGAGCGCAGTGGGCGTGGGCGTCTCCACGGAAGGGTCCTCTACCGGTGGCTCTTCGATATTCTCCTCGGTGTTCAGGCCCTGTTGCGCAAACTGGCGGTGATGCCGCCAGGCATCAAGGCCCAACAGAGCCAGGCCGACCGTGATCCATGCGCAGAGTACGAGGATCGGCCTGAGTACCCCGGCATCGCTGAAGTAGAGGAATCCGCGCAGAGCGTCCACCGCGTTCCCCAGCGGCATGACGTCGTGCAGGTACTGGAAGAACGTCGGTAGCATCGCGACGGGTGCCACACCACTGCTGGGAACGCTGAGCACGATGAACAGGCCCATGCCCACCGCGGGGAAGAACTGCTTGGTGAAGGGCGCAACGCCGGAGGAAAATGTGGCTACCGCTGTGGTGAGCAAGAAGGCGACCACCATGGTCGAGGGGTCGTCGGGAAGATAGCCCAGTCCCACTCCGGCCAGGAAGCCCACGGAGCTGAGGAGGGCGGAAAGGCCTATTATTGTCAGCAGTTTCCGGCGCCGGTTGAAGGTCACCGCTCGCAGCAGCGTAGTCGCGAGTATGTAGCCAGGAATGCTCCAGGCAACTCCGAAGTAGACCAGGGTGGTGCCCATCCGGTCTTCTGCAACAGTGGGCGCTACGTCCTCGACTTGCAGCTTGACGCGGTCATGCGCAGCAACTGTGCTGAAGTCCTTGATGAGAGCCTGTTCGAGTGACACTCCGTTGGCCTTGGCCACGTAGAGAACACCGTGTGCGCGTCCGGGGACATAGCCCGCCACGGCATCGCGGTCGAGTACTGCTCGGCGGGCTTCTTGGCGGCCGGCCACGGCACTGATGACGAATCCGCCGGGGTGCTGTCGCTGCAGAAGTGCCTCGCCCGCGGAGTGGGGTGCGCTGTGAGCAACTACGACTTTCGCGTTGTGGGGCTGAGGCGCGTGCAAAGCTGGGGCCAAGCAGAAGAGCAGGCCAAGGAAGAGGGTTGTGGGGAACCACAAGGCTTCGGCCAAAGTCCTGGCCACGTGAGCCTGCTGGGAGAGCTTCATCCGGTGTCTCACAGATTCCCACCCGGAACACGTCGATGAATGCCGTGCTCGCAGGACTCATTGCTGAACGGACGTGGGGTGCTGCTCTGGCCTCGCTGCTCGTGGCGGCTGACCAGTCCCGTGCGGTCCCCCGAATGTATGTGTACCGGCGTTACGTGAAGGGGCTTCGCCATGGTGGCGAGGACGGGCAATGTTGCGGGCTTGTCGCAGGGCCTTCGCAAACTGAGCGGGGGTTCATTCATTCGAGCACCCTGCTTTACGGTCCCCGGTGGTGGAGCCAGCTCCCATGACACCTTCTCCGTTCCTCGCGCCTGACTGCCGTCATTGCACACATTCATTACTGTACCGATCGGAACATCTACGCTTCGCGGAGCTTACGCGTACCGATCGGTACAGTCAAAACGTGCCTAGGCCCACCGGCGCCGAGAGCCGAAACACTGGCGCAGAGTGTTCGCCACCTTCAGCAGGTCGGCTCGGCTCACAGATGCCGCTGGCCCGCCCGCCGAGACCCTCGGCGAATGGCAACCTGTCTACGTCTCCAGCAGCCGCGACAACAGCAACCGAACCAGTCGCCGTCATCGAGGCAATGGTCGGCTCCGGCACGGCTACTCAGCCTCCTCAGTTTCAGTCGGTTCGGCTGAGCTGGGTCGCCCGTGGAGGGATCGTGGCTGTCAGCGGGTGGACATGGCTGGGGCCCGGCGCTCGGGTCGGGTGCTCCGGGTTACGCGCGCCGTGGCTGGGCCGAGGCAGTGCTGTTGGTCCCACATCTCACCCACAGCCGTTCATGATCGCGGTTGTGGCGGCCTTCCGTGACTACGGCACCACAAGTGATCCAGAATCAGTGTTCGGCGTCGTCGGGAACGGCCCGCGCACATCGTCACCGGCGTGGCCGGCTCGGCGGCGTCACTGCGGGCGGCCGCCTACGCGACAGGGCTTGCGCGCCGCGGAGGAGCCTGGTTGATCCCTGCCCGCGTTGACCATCCACCGTTCACAGCACACCTCACTCCGACGGTCTGCATGAACATGGACTTCGTCGCCATAGAGGGCACCCCATACGGACCTCGTCCGGGTGGCCGAAGACTCGAAGCGGACGCGGTCGTAGTGGGCGCGTCGGCGCACACCGGACACCGCATCGTAGGCTCGCTCGCGGTTCGACTGGCAGCGCGCCGGGCGGTGGCCAGTGATGATGCAGGAGTGAAGGGTGAGGTTCCTTCACGTCCCTTTGTACTCGTTGAAGCAGTCGCCTGGTCGATGTACCGACTGGAAGGTCAACAGTGCGCGACCCTATGCGTACCGACCGGTACAGTCCAGGGCATGCCTCGACCGGTCAATGTCGAAAAGCGCGCCGAGTTGCTGCGGGAGGTGGTGACGCACCTTCAAGATCACGGACTCGCGCAGATGTCGCTGAGCCCGCTCGCCGAGTCCATCGGCACCACCAAACGCATGCTTCTGTACTACTTCGGCAGTCGCGAGAATCTGCTGGCGCAAGCACTGATGGCCAACAGACCTGATGCCCGTGCGATGTTCGACGACGTCCACGACACCGCCGGCCTGCGTCGGGCCGCCCGCACCTTGTGGGAGGCGATGACCGTCGGGGAGCAGTCCGGACCGATTCGCATGCTCTTGCAGCTGTTGACTCTGGCCGTCACGGACCCGCAGCAGTACGGCGAGTTGGCCGCCGACACCGTTGAGGTCATGATCGCGCCCATCGCCGCCGCGTACGTCCGGCTGGGCCACCCACCGGAGCAGGCACGAGCCGCAGCCACGCTGCTTGTTTCCGGCCTGCGCGGATTGTGCCAGGACCGCCTTGTGACCCATGACGTCACCCGTACCGACGCGGCAGCCGATCATCTCATCAACGGAGCTACCGCAGCGCCCGGCTGACTCACGGTGCCGATCACCCATCGCTACCCCGAATCTCGTCTCCCATCGGGAGCGGATGCAGGCAAACTTCCACATACGAGTGCCGCGGCGGCTGCAGCTCAGTTCGCATCATGCGGTTCGGGTCGCCAGGTCGTGCCCGACCCGGTGGCCACGTCCTCGGGGGCCGACGCCGCGGAACCCGCGTGCCGCAGCGGAGCAATCACGAAAGGGGACGGTGCGGGGACGAGCGACGCCGGGGGTGCCGGGGCCTTCTCGCGGCCCCCGTTGGCGATGATGACGGCGATGTAGGGCAGGCCGATACCGAGGACCAGCGCGACAAGCGCAACAGGCCGTTCAACGTTCCAGAGCGTGGCAGCCAGGATCACCGACACCGTGCGCACCGACATGGCAATGACGTAGCGTCGCTGCCGGCCACGGATGTCCTCGTGGAGTCCCTGCCGCGCCGCAGTGATCCGGAAGACCTGGACGTTGTTGTGCTTGCTGATCACGCTTCATCGCCTGCCTGTCTTGGCATTTCCCCGGCCACTGGGATCCTCTGCGGGGCATGCTGCCGAACCGACGAGCAGCCGTGACTGCCTGAAGGCCTGCCACGCTTCAACCCGCATGTCTCGCAGGAGAGCGCGTCGACGAAGAAAGCTCCGTCAACCGGAGGGCTTCTTCGAGCCGGTAGACCACATAGTCACTGATGCGGGCTGTGCTTCCCATCGGCAAGGACTCAGTTGGTATCCGTATAGACAGCACCGCCACCACATTTGTGACAGCGGCGCCTGCACCCCACGGCCGTGGCGGCCGCCTTCCTCGTCCTCGTCCTCGGCGCAACGCCTGTGCCGGAGCGATGCGGGGACTGCTCGATGATCCTTGTCGTAAGGGCGGGGCGAGCTGCCCCGTCTGTGCTGTAAGGGTGCAAGTAGTCCTGGTCACCAGGGGCGGGCCAAGTCGATGGAACTCGCCGTTCCCTCCGCGATGGGCAGCAGAGACAGGAGCTGCAGGTTGGTGTGGCTCTCCGTGCCCGGTACCGCTGTATAGACGACGAGCCGCTGCGACTGCTCTGGGTCCACGAGCGTCTGGCAGTGCAGCTCGAGCGCGCCGACCTGCGAGTGCAGAAAGCGTTTGGAGGCACAGTGGGGCCCCAGGACAAGGCGCTTGTGCCACAGTGCGGCGAATTCGGGGCTCTCCTGATTGAGTGTGTCGACGAGCCTCGCGGCACGGGACTCTTCGCCGTCGTGCGTGTAGGCGCCATGGAGGTCCGCTGCCATCAGACGGCTCAGTGCAGCGTGGTCGCTCTCGGGATGTACGAGCCGGGAGGCCGGGTCGGTGAACCAGCGGTAGTGGGCGCTACGGGCCAAGCCCATGTGGGCGGTCTCGTCGCCCAGGAGCGCAACCGCGGACCGTGTTTGCTTGAGGGTCTCGCCAAGGTGGTTCATCACCTGGGCGGGGGTGTCTTCCAGGTGGTCCAGGATGCGCATTATTCCTGGACTGATGTGGTCAGCGTGCCGCACCCGGCGAGGTGCGGTGTGGCCGGCGATTCGAAACAGATGATCTCGCTCGTCCAACGACAGACGCAGACCTCGGGCTGTTGCGGCAAGCACCTGTTCAGAAGGGCGAGGACCCCGCGGTTGTTCGAGTTGGACGTAGTAGTCGACTGATATGTCGCACAGTGCCGCGACTTCCTCGCGGCGCAGTCCACCCGTTCGCCGGCGACGTCCGCGGGGCAGACCCACGTCCTCCGGCTGCAGTGCCTCTCGGCGCGCTCGCAGGAACGCTGCCAGTGCCGCTCTGTCTGCCACAGCTTCCCTTTCTCATTCTTACGGGGCCCTACCGACTTCTACGGGGCGCCAGTGCCCGGACGCTGGTGTGCCGGGGTGTTGGTGGCGAGCCGGCGCGCATGGATCTGGTGCGTGGAAGGCGGCTGCGGCCGGCGGATATGGTGCCGCGCTGCAGCACGCCCAGGGCCAGCCACAAGGTCCACCGACTCTCTCGACTGCTCCCGGCCGCGGTGGTCATCCGCCCGCTCTCACCGCCCCCTTGAGGTGCCGTAACTTCGACTCGCCGACCCAGTGGTACAGGTGACGGGCCGACCTTCAGCGATCGGACCAGTCGGGACGATTACCTTCCCCCCGGCGGGTGCTGTACTGCTGCAGCAGTGTGTCCGCCGCAACCAGCGCCTGCTCGGTAGTGCGCACTCCGGTCATGACACACAGCGTGTACATCGCGTCCTCCAGAGCCCGGCTGGTCCGACCTGTGGGACAGACGTCGTACTCGATCCGCGCTTGCGCGAACTGGGCGAGCGCAATGCGCACTTCCTTCTCCACAGGAACGATCACTACGGTTCCCTCTTCCTCTCGTAGCCCGTGCTTCAGGCGTCTTTATGCACTTCAACGGAAACAACGCGATGGACAGCACTAATAACCACCCGAGCAGTCGAGGCCGCCGGGCAGTGCTTTCAGAAATTGTTCAGGGAGCGATCGTGCCTGCCGATGCCGTCCCTCCGACGTGTCGGCCAACCGCACGGCAGCTCTCCGGACGGAGTGCCCAAATGGGACCTGCCTCCACACGCACTCAAACCGCCCTTCAATGTGCCCGCAGACAGCGGTCAAGGAGGCCTTGTTCATGCCATTTTCCCGCCCAGGCACAGCATCTTCGCTGCGTCGGCCGTCTCCGGCTGCATCCGCTCCGTCGAAGCAGCGCGCAGCCGTGGTCCGCTCGGCGAGACGGCGTTCACTTGGCCATCCTCACACAAGGACCAGCCAGAGCACTTGATTGTGACACCGCGACGGGAGGGGCGAACTCCAAGGAGCAACAGCAAGACTGGCCGCTCGCCAGGACAGTGTCACACCTGGTGCAGGCACTCGGTCTCTATGGTCGGGCCGCCCGGCCGGGGCTCAAAGTCCGTTCCTGACTGCGTATTTACTCTGGCACGCCGAAACTCAACGACAGAGACACCCGGAACAACATCTCATGGTGCGTTTCATGGATAAATCAAAGGTTAAATCCAGGCGCGGAGCTTTCGCGAGACGCGCCTGGTTCCAGAGGCTGCCCGACCAACCGACGATAACAACCCCCTATCTCCGGCATTCCGAGGCCTTCCTCAACGCCGAACGCGCACGCCTTGCCGCCCAGCCGGGACTTGGATTTGCCGGGCTATTGGTAGTCGTTCCGCTGGCCGCACTGCTCGCTTTCGGACCGGACGGCGCCGAGAGTGCAGTGGTCGTCCTCTCGCCACTGATGACCTTCGCACTGCCGGTTCTCTCCATGGTCGCGTTCTGGTGGGAGGACTGGCCGGGTTCGACCCTGCGCCCTGGGTGGTCGGCCCTTGTGGACACGCTTCTCATTGCAGCGGCGGGTGTCGCCCTGGCGGCCGTCGGCCAGATGATCGTGGGCCATTCCGACCTGTCCGGCCTCTTCGACCCCACACCGGAACGCGGTAGCGCACCCTTGTACCCCGCCGCAATGCCGCTGGGACTCACGGTCTTCACCGCGATGCTGCAACTCACCCTCGTGTGCGAGGGCTGGCCGTTCAAACAACTGCCCAGGCTGGTCGCGGGGTTCGCAGCGCTGGCACTCTCCTGGGGACTGGCTCTCCTCGTGCAGTACACGGCGTACGGATTCCGCGCACCGGCGGGCTCCGGCCTGATCAGTCAGGATGGTCCCTTCTCGCACGAGGACCTCAGTGCCGTGTTCGCACTGTGCGGGGCGTGGCAGGTTTGGTTCTTCATCGTTTGGCGTGGCTGGCCCTTGAACAAACTCGGCCGACGATGGCTTCGGATCACTCTGGGAAATCTGCTCGTGTTCGCCGGCACGGCGTTCAGCTTCGCACTGCTCGGCTTCTTCGACGTGGCAGCACCGACCATCCTTGCCACCGTTACCAGTTTCAGCTCAGCCGGGCTGCTCGTGGCCATGCTCTTCGAGGGAGTTTTCCGCTCACGGATGTCCGCAACGTGGGAGCGGGCGATGACTCTCTTTGCCTCGGTGGTTGTGGGTGCAGGGCTCTTCGGCGCGCTGATCACCTATGCGGGCACGCTCACCTGGGCAACCTCGAGTGCCGAGGGATGGGTGTCCCACGTCTGCGTGAACGCCCTGGGCGCGGGTGTGCTTTTCCATGTGGGTGTCAGCCGCCGTTGGCCGCTGAACGGTAGGACATCCCCTGCGTAGCGGTCGGCAGCACATCCGCCGGCCGACGATCCGGGGTTGAGCAGTTCGACACCCTGACCAGTGCAGGAACTTCCTGTACGTCCCGGAACCGCTGCCCACCGTCTCACGGCACCCTCGAAGGGGACGATGCCTACCCCCAGAAACCCGAGCAGGACAGCACTCGCGTAGCACGAGCGAGAAATGTGGCCGCACTGCTGCAGAGGCTCGGAGGGCGCTGGCCGACTCCCCGCATCGTCGTTGCGGACTCAGTTGGCCGCGGTGTTGTTATGCTCCCACCGTGCGGGGGCCAAGATGAGCGGACAGATTCGCAAGCAACTGCGCGGTCGGAGCCGCGAGTGCAATGCGCTTGAAGAGTTGGCGTCGAAAGTCGAGGCCGGACAGAGCTCAGCGCTTATTCTGCGCGGTGAGGCCGGAATAGGTAAGTCCGCTCTGCTCGATCATCTGGGCCAGCACGTCGCGGGGTACCGCGTCGCACGCGGTGTGGGTGCGGAGTCGGAGATGGAACTCCCGTTCGCAGGCCTGCACCAGTTGTGCGCACCATTCCTCGATCGCACCGCCTCCCTTCCGCAACCGCAGAGAGAAGCGCTGACCACGGCGTTCGGGGTCAGCGCGGGCCAACCACCGGACCGGTTCCTGGTCGGTCTCGCCGTGCTCGGACTGCTGACCGAAGTGGCCGCCGAAAAGCCGCTGTTCTGCTTGGTGGACAACGCGCAGTGGCTCGACCGGGTATCCGCACAGACGCTGGCCTTCGTGGCACGGCGGATGCTCGCTGAACCCCTGGCACTGGTTTTCGCCACCCGTGAACTGCAGGCACGTGACGAGTTCGCCGGACTGCCTGAACTGACGATTGACGGCCTCGACAACAGCGACGCGCTCGCGCTTCTGGCTTCGGAGGCCGGTGGTCCGTTGGACGAACGAGTCCGCGACCGAATCCTCGCAGAAGCCCGCGGCAACCCCCTCGCACTTCTGGAACTTCCGCACAGCCGGGAAGAGACGGAACCCACTGACGGATTCGGCCTCCCGGACCCGGGACCGGTGACCGGCCGCATCGAGCAGAGCTACCTCGAGCGGGTCAGCTCGCTACCGCTCCCGACGCAGCGGCTGCTGCTGGCAGCCGCCGCCGAACCGATCGGCGACGTGACCCTCCTCAGACGCGCAGCGGCGCTGTTGGACATCGATCCTGAAGCGGCAGGCCCGGCAGTGGCTGCGGGGCTGCTCGACATCGGCGCTCTGGTGCGTTTCAGGCATCCGCTTCTGCGCTCGGCAATCTACCGGTCGGCCGGACTTACGGAGCTGCGAGAGATCCACCATGTGCTGGCAGAAGTGACCGACCGCGTCCACGATCCCGACCGCCGTGCATGGCACCTGGCGCGATCAACGGTCCGGCCCCACGAGGAGATCGCCGCCGAGCTGGAGTCATCCGCCATGCGGGCGCTGGCGCGCGGCGGCACCGCCGCGGCAGCGGCGTTTCTCGCTCACGCGGCTGTATTGACTCCGCAGCCACAGCGCAAAGCGACGCGTGCCCTCGCCGCAGCTCAAGCGAAGCTTCGCGCCGGTGCACCAGCCGCGGCGCGTGATCTGCTGGCCCTCGCCGAGAACGGAGTCCTGGACGAGGTCGGTCGCGCTCGCGTGCACCTCACCCACGCTCAAATCGCCTTCGCCACCAGCCGCGGGGCCGAAGCGCTCCCCCTCCTGCTGGCCACCGCGCAGCGCTTGGTCCCGCTCGACGTCGGCCTGGCTCGCGAGACGTTTCTGGACACTGTGTCGGCAGCCACGTTCGCAGGGCGCCTCGCCGTTGGGACTACTGTGCGAGAGGTGGCGGAAGCAGCGCGCAGGACGTCACCGTCCAACACACAGCCGCCACGCAACGCCGACCTTCTCGTGGACGCCCTGGCCACCCGGTTCACCAGTGGATACCGTTCCGCCGTCGCCGGCGCGCGCGACGCGGTGAGCGCGCTCCGCCGCGAGACCGACCCCGAGCAGGTCCTGCGCTGGTCATGGTTGGCCGCGGCCCTCGCTGCCGAGATGTGGGACGACGAAGCGTGGACTGAGCTGGCGACACGGCACGTACAGACAGCCCGCACCGTCGGCGCGCTGACAGAGTTGCCACTCGCGCTCAACTCACTGGAAGTCGTCCACACGTACGCCGGTGAACTGGAGGCGGCGGCACTACTCATCGCGGAGAGTCTCAGTGTCCAGGAGGCCGTCGGCGGCAACAGCTTCGCACCCTACGGACCGCTGGCCCTCGCCGCCTGGCAAGGAAGAGAACGCGAGGCCGCCACGCTTGTCAGGACCAGCCTGGACGACGCCATGAATCGCGGTGAGGGCGCCGGCGTGTCCGTGGCTCATCGGGCCGCAGCTGTGCTCTACAACGGTTTGGGCCGATACGAGGAGGCATTCGACTCCGCCCGTCAGGCGAGCGCTCACCCGCAGGATCTCGCCGTATACAACTGGGGACTGACTGAACTGGTGGAGGCCGCAGTACGCAGCGGTCACCGCGAGGCAGCGGAAGCCGCACTGGCCCGACTGACCCGGGCTACCGAAGCCGCAGCCACGGATTGGGCCTTGGGTGTTCAGGCACGGTCGCAGGCTCTTCTCGGCCAGGAGGGCTCTGCCGAGGAGCTCTACCGCGAGGCTGTCGAGCGACTCGGACGTACTCGTGTCAAGACGGATCTGGCACGAGCACACCTACTGTACGGCGAGTGGCTGCGACGGCAGAACCGCCGCTTCGATGCCCGTGAGCAACTTCGTGTGGCGCACACCCTCTTCACTCGATTCGGCGCCGGCGCGTTCGCCGAACGTTCCGTCCGCGAACTGCGGGCCGCCGGCGAGACCGTGACTCAGCAGCGGACTGGTGCCGCCCCGGCCACGTTGACCCCCCAGGAAGCGCAGATCGCGCAGCTGGCCCGTGCGGGACTCACCAACACCGAGATCGGCGCACAGCTGTTCCTCAGCCCGCACACCGTGGAATGGCACCTGCGCAAGGTGTACGCCAAACTCAACATCACCTCTCGCCGGCATCTGCACACGGCGCTCTGACCGATACGACGCCTCTGCAGTCCCCCTCGGAACTGGCGGGGGCCTTCCCACCGTCTCCGCACTGATCTCAAGCGATTGATCCGCGGCTACCGACCGACGCCGGACCAACAGTCCAGTGACGTGACGGACCTGCCCCAGGGACTCTCCACGAGGTGACCACGAAGCCACCTACGGCTTGTCAAGGGCGCGAGCAGGTGCCTATCTGCATGAACCTGATGTGAGCCGCCCTTTGATGGGCGGTGCCGAGGTGAAGAAGCTCCACAGGAAAAATTGCTGACTCTGTCCGGTCGACACTGCAAACGCCCCGGGTCTCTATGAAAAGGGACGGTAATCAATCCATGGGGTAGACCAGAAACGGCGCCGATGACCCTGATGACGAAGCCGAAGCACCACGCGACGGCCGGCTGAATCCTGCGGGTTCGGTCTCGACGACCCATCCTTCTCACTGAAGGCGGGCGGTCCCACGCACCGACGTCATTTTCGGAGGGCACGTCTTGGATTACGGTGTCGACGATCTGCGAGATTATCCGACCTGACGCAAACACACTGGTCGCGTCTTCAAACCGCCGCGAGCGCCAGCGCCTCGTTCAGGTGATACTCGGCGATCCCTCGCAAGAACTCCCGGTCGGGGAAGTCCCCGTCGAGCAGGCGCAGCGGGCCAGCTGTGAGCGGCAGACGCGGGTGAGTTTGAAGAGCGCGAGGCGGTCCTCGTCGAGGCCGTCCACCGCCGACCGCTGATACTCCCGCTCGACGTCGGTGTACAGCAGATTCTCGGTGTCGATCACACGGGATGGCCGTCAGGTCGACCCTGACGTGCTCCAGGCCTAGCTCGCCGTGGACGACGGAGTGCTCGGCGCGCGGTCGCCTCGGCGCAGCGCTGCCTGCTCACACGAAGTCCGACACGGGTGCCGGGCTGCTCTCCGTCAGGAGTGCCTGCTCCAGGCGGTCCAGTTCACCTCCCTGTGCCGCCGCGAGGAAGGCCTGCACAAGACGGCGGTGGCTAATGGAATCCACCGGTTGCCGGTGACGCTTCGCTCCGAGTCGCCGCTGTGCGCGAGCGACCTGCTGCCTGGCGTTGACGACGCTGAGATGCAGAAGACCGGCAATCCGCTCGTACGGATAACCGAACCCCTCCCGGAGGACGAACGCTGCGCGCTGCGGAGGTGTCAGCGTCTCCAGAAGCAGCGAGACCGCTCGCTCCATGGCGTCTTGCTGCTCGGCTCCTGATTCCGGGCTGGGGCCTGGGTCCAGTGCCTGTGGAAACCAAGGGGTGGTACTGCGTTCCCGGCGTCTGTACGCCGATTGAACCGAGTTGATCGCCAACCTGACGGTGATCGTCCGCAGGAGCGCCTGCGGACTTCGCACGAACGTGCGGTCGGTGCACTGCAACCGCAGCCATACCTCCTGGACCACGTCTTCGGCTTCGCTCTCGTTGTCGAGGATGCGATAGGCGATCTTGAGCAGTGCCGGCCGATTCCGCACGTACAGGGATACCGCATTCTCCAGTTGGCCAATGGTCAAGGGCGATTCGTGGCCGCCCGCCATCGACAAACCTCTGGCATCGAGCATGTGACTGTCCATGGTCGGCTCCTCCGCTGGGTAGGTCAGCAGCCTGGAATTCGAGCTGTGACCAACCTCGCGCCGAAGCGGCGTAGCCGCGCCTTCAGGACTCCGTGGGACCCCGTGGGGAAGTGCGTGGTGATGCAGTGGTGAGTCCGTGGGCGCCCCGCTCGGCTGCGGGCTTGGACCGAACACGGCTAGTGCTGGATTCCTCAAAGAAGGTACACATAGCGGCGTCGTAGAGAGCGGGTTGGTGGTGCCGCTCTGCCCCAAACCCAGGGGCGTGCGCGGGAGTTGAGTTGGTCGGTTGCGAGGGTCGTGGCCTGGGCGATGTCGTCGGGGTTGGCGAACGACCGGCCGGCGAGGGCGGCCTTGCGGAAGATGCGCCACCAGCCTTCCTGGAGGTTGAGCCAGCACGCGCCGACGGGGATGAAAGCGTGGTGGATGCGGGGATGTTCCTCGAGCCAGGTCCGGGTGGACAGGCTGTTGTGGCTGGACAAGTTGTCGGTGACGATCCAGATCTCCCCGGTCGGGTTGGCGTCCTCGACCTGTTGCAGAAACCGCTGGTAGAAGACGCTGTTACGGGAGGAAGCGGTCATGGTGATCTGCTGGCCGTCCCGGACGCGTAAAGCCCCGTAGACCCAGGTTTTCTCGGGCCCGCGGCTGTAGTCGAGCTCGGCTTTGATCCGGCGTCCGTCGGGTGACCAGGCGGGTGCGGGCGGGAAGGTCCGGGGGATCACTGGCCCCAGCTCGTCGGCGCAGATCACCGTCGCGTCGTCGGGCGGGTGGGTGTAGAGGCCGATGATCCTTGTCCTTTTGGGACGAAGTCCGGGTCCTTCGACCGCATCCAGGACCGGGTGCGGCGCCAGCGCACGCCCTCGGCGAGCAGGATACGGCGCACCTGTGAGCGGCCTACCTCGATCCCCTCGGCCCGCGCGGCCGCGGCCAGAGAATCCAGTGTCCACTCGGCCGGCCCGGACTCGTCGAAGGCCCACAGTTCTCCGACGGGTTCCCACCGCAGTCGCCCCGGCGGCACGGTCTTGACCAGGGAGATGATCCGGGATCGTTCCTGCTCGGTGATGCGTCGTCTGCGGCCCTGCCCGCCCAGATCATCGAGTCCCTGCAGGCCCGATCGGTTGAAGCGGTGCAGCCAGCAGCGGACCGTTTTCTGACTGCAGTCCAGCTCCACGGCGATCGCCGGCACCCGCAGCCCCGACCAGCTCAGCTCGATCATCCGGGCCCGCATCACCGCATCCCGCGGAGCCTTCCGTGCCCGTGACAGGCGCCGGACGACGGCCCGCTCGTCCTCGTCACGCTCCGGTCGTGCCCATAAAACCATCGCCCAGCACCCGCCCCCGAGCACCCTCAACTACCCCGCCACCAGGGCATATACCCAGTGAAAGAGGAATCCAGCACTAGTGCGTGGCCGTCATGCCTTCCGGGCGCACCGAAGAGATCTCTTTGCGGGAGGAGATACCCAACTTCGCGAACACCTTGCGCAAATGCCAATCGACCGTATGGGGGCTGAGGAACAGTCGTGCGCCGATCTCCGGGTTCGTGAAACCCTCCTCGGCAAGTCGCGCGATCTCGAACTCCTTTGGCGTGAGGACCACCGGCGCAACTGAGACAGGTTTGCGTACCTTCGCTCCCGCAGCCTGGAGCTCGCGTCGTGCGCGCTCCGCGAACTCCTCGGCGCCCGCCTCGCTGAGCATCTCGTGCGCTTCGCTGAGCCGTTCACGAGCGTCCGCTGGTCGGCCTTCACTTCGCAGCCACTCACCGTGCCTGAGGCGGGCGCGGGCGCTGTCCATCCGGGCCTGCGTCCTGTCGAGTAGTTCGACGGCCTCTCGGTGCAGATCCTCGGCTGCCCTTCCATCGCTCACAAGGGCACGGGTAGCGGCCGAAATACCGCGTACCCAGGTGGTTTTGCTGGCCTGGGCCATCTCTTCGATCGTCCGCACGGCTTCGGCCGCCCAGGTTGTTCGCCCCAACCGTACGGCTGCCTCGACGAGTTCCACCCTGGACTGGAGGGACAAGCCGAGTTCCTGCGGGTTCTCGCATCCACGTTCTGCGGATACGTAGGCCTCTTCGTATCGTCCAAGGCCGTTGTAGAGCACTGCCAAGGCCCACTGCGTGGCTGTCGTCACCTTTCCCTCGTCCTGCAGGAGACTGTCTTGCGTGAGCGCTTCGATCGCCTGAAAAGTCGAGGACTCCCGCCCCTTGAACGGTTCCAGAACCAGTGCCCCGTAGTGCGCGAAGAAACTGCTGCCCGTCGCCTCACCGATCGCGTTCGCCTCCGCGACGAGGGAATCGGCGCCCCGCAGGTCGCCGGCGAATGCCCGATTCGACAAACGGAGCAGGAGGGACGAGGGCAGAACAGCGAGGGTTCCTGTGCCGCGGCCCATCTCGACCAGCCGTGCGGAGAGCTCTGACCAGGCGTCGAAGTCCCAAGTCGTGTGTGCCATACGGCACACGAGCGGGAGCCACCCAAGACCGTCCTCCGGCGTGACCTCCTCCGTGCGGAAGGCGGCCACGGCCTCCATGAGGACAGGCGCTCCAGCGGCGTAACCTTCGGTGATCACCCGTGCGACACCCTGCAAGAGGAGATCCTCACGGGTTGCAGGGCGGGTTGGGGGCGGTGCGCTCAGCACCGCTTCCGCAACGTCGCGGACGTCCCCCGCGGCCAGTCGGCCTGCGGTCAACGCCGCGTAGATGGCATCCCGGTAGGTCTCACGGGCGAGCTTGGCGTCGAATGGCTGGAGCCGTTCGGCTGCTCTGAGCAGCAGCGGTACTCCGGCACTGGCGCTTTTGGAAACAGACATGATCTGCCCCCGGAGCAGCATGGCTTGCGCGGACCCGACTTCGTCGAGGTGGCTCAGTTCGGCCGCGTCGACCAGCTCCCGCGCAACGTCGAAAGCGCCTGCTTGGTACTTGGTCTGCGCCGCAGCCAACGCCCGGGGCCCCCGGCGTGCGGGGTCCGAGGTCAGTTCAGTGGCTCGCTGGAGGAAGGCTGCCGCCGTGGCGATTCCGCCGCGCAGTTGCGCGCGCCCGGCCAATCTCTCCAATTCGCCAGCCACGGCCTCGTCCGGTCCCGTCGTCGCGCTCGCCAGGTGCCAGACACGGGGTTCCGGATCGACTCGCGCGTCGATCGAGTCGGCCAACGCCTTGTGGACCCGCTGCCGTTGTTCGAAGTCGGCGGCGCGATACGCCGCCGACCGTACCAACGGGTGGCGGAAGCGAACCCACGCACCGAATGAGACGAGTCCGGACGTTTCAGCGCTGGCCTCGGCAGTGCTCACAGAGATTCCGAGAAGTTCAGCAGCCCGCCGTAGCAAGGCCACATCACCGACCGGCTCGGCAGCGGCAATGAGCAGCAGTTGTTGCGTTTCTGCCGGGAGTGACCCGACGCGACGGAGGAAACCGTTCTCGATCTGGCTGGACAGTGGCCGAGGCTCGAGTCCTGCGAGCCCTCCTGCCAAGTCGACTGCGGTCAGGTCTCTCGGCAGCTCCAGAAGTGCCAGCGGATTGCCGCGGGTTTCGGCGACGATACGGTCCCGCACGCGTCGGTCGAGCGGGCCGGTGAGCGCGAGGAGTTTGCGGGAATCTCTGTCGCTCAACCCGCGCACGTGAAGCTCTCGCAGGTCGGTGAAAGCCTCGCGAGGGCTCGACTCGCGGACGGCGAGAACGAGCAGAACCGATTCGGCCAGCAACCGACGAGCAACGAACTCCAGCGTCTGGGCCGACACGCGGTCCAGCCATTGCGCGTCATCCACGACACAAACGAGCGGCTCGTCACCGACGGCACCAGCAAGCAGACTGAGAGTCGCCAGCCCCACCAGGAAACGATCAGGCGCATCACCGGATCGCATCCCGAAGGCCGCGCGCAGCGCGTTCTGCTGGGGTTCGGGAAGATCGTCAAGGTGGGACAGCAGCGGAGCGCAGAGTTGGTGCAGTCCAGCGTAGGAGAGCTCCATTTCGGACTGGACGCCGGCCGCCCGGACGATGCGGCAACCCACGGCACGCTCGATCAGGTAGTTCAGCAGTTCGGTCTTCCCGATGCCAGCCTCACCACGCACCACCAGGACCCCGCTCTGCCCAGCCCTGGCTTCCGCCAAGAGGTGGTCGAGATACTGGCACTCGTTCCGGCGCCCGACGAGCCCGGTCCGCGCTCTGTCTCTCCCCATGGCAGCCTCCCGGCTGCCACCGTACCCCGGCCCCGTGTACGCGCCGTCTCAAAATCGTTCCCCACCCACGTGACAGGGCAACGAGTGTTCGCAAGCCGCATCCTCAGCCTTGGCCTGTAGCTCCTTGCTTCGAGCGGCTCGCCCTCGCCTCATACGATCGGCCGAGAGTGGGCCAAGGAATCGAGCACCGCTCCCACGAACTCACGTATTCTCCGGTGATCAGTCCTGACGACTCCTGCGTTGTCAGGACTCGACAAAGCCGCAGAGCAGCATCCGCGGCCCTGCAGCCGTCCGCCTCCCTTAAGCAGCAGATCCCAAACCCAGAACACTACTGGTCAGCCGTGAGTGGACCTCGGCAGTCGGACACCATCGACGTACAGGTCGACGTGCTCGTTGTAGAACGCAGTCAGCCCCGCGATGCGGTTGGCATGAATGGTCGGAAAGTCGTAGCCCCAGGCGATGTCCTCATGGGAGGCCTTGTCGCTGTCGAAGGACCAGTAACTGCTCGTCGTCCCCTTGTAGGGGCATCGGGTCACGGTGTCCGAATGCCGCAGTCGGGTCCAGTCGACGCGGCTGCGATCAAGGTAGTAACGGGTGGGCAGACCCGTTTCGAACAGTTTCACACAGTTGGGGGCCTCCGCCAGTACCGCACCGTCCAGCTCCACCCGAACGCTGCTTGTGGAACGCAGGGCGTCCACACGGGAGTATGGGCTTCTGGGATGAACGAAGACGGGCTCGTCTTCCTCGAACCACGCGTCCAGGGCCTCCCACTCGAAGCGGACGGTGTTATGCAGGGGTCGCGGAGCACCCTCGCCCCAGAGCCAGGCCGCGCCTGCGCGGACGTGAGGGCCGACCTGCAGAGTGTGCCGGTGTGCCGGTCCGGCACCGAGCTGTTCCGTGTGTTTGTCGTCGAGGAGCACACCGTCCACAAGATCCTCGATCGGGATGCTGAACTGAGGGTAGGCCTGCCATTCCCACACGTACAGGGCGCGGCGGGTGTCGAAGGCGACGCGACCACCGATCGTGCCGCGGATGCGGCGGGGCACGGGCTCGACGTGCCCGATCGGAACGATCAGGCTTGGATGCAGAACACTCTCGGTTGCCATGGTCATCACCTTGGTTGATTCGCCGGCTGTGCGCCCTCCGCACCGATGCCCGTGGACCCGAAGACCACGCGTAGCAGGAGAAGGAGGCCACACATCCACTCATTGATGCTGTGGGCCAAGCCTGGTGGTGCGTCACCAGGTTGTTGTCACATGGTGTCCCAGCTCGATGCAATCCGCTGGGTCACGACTGCGGAGTCGAGGTCAGGTGGTGGGTCGGGGGGCGCGGAGGTGGGCGCGCTGCTTGAGTTCCTCTGCCCGCCTCGACCACACGCTCGGGCTCCCCCTCCAGCTCGAAACGGACCGCACCCTTGGTGACGTAGCCGAACGCCGGACCCGAGTGACGATGCGGCGGAGTGCCGGGGTCCCCAGGCTCCCAGTGCACATGAATCGTCATGGCCGAGGCACCCTCGGGAACGGTGATCGGCGCGGCATCCTGAAGCAGCTCCGCCGCCCTGGTCCAACTCGGCCCGTCCACACCGCCATCCCCATGCCCATGCCCATGCCCGTGATGTCCGTTATCCGACACTGAGAAACACCCTCCAGTCTGTCCACGAGCGGACGCCATACCGTCCGCCCCAAGCGCGACCGCGTAGTCCCTCGCAGTAACGGCTCGTACATCCAGACCGAGCGGCGCCCCGATCTGTGACAGCGGAGCCGACGGGCTCCACCAATCCCGGATGGGCATCCCGGTGGGAGACCGGGCCGCCGCTCATCCCAGTGCGGGTACCTGTTCCTCGTCCGGTTGAGGGGGCACGCCGTCCGTGCTCCCCCGGAGATAGCGGAGCAGGGATTCGTCGGTGTCCCCGGCGTCGAGTTCCCGCACGGCCTCCTCGACCGCCTGGTGGAGGAGCGGCGAACCCACCCGCAGTACGTCGTGTGCCACGGCGGTGAGTTCGGTTTCGACGCTCCGGCGGTCGTGCAACGAGGTGTGCGTGATGATCAGGCCACGGTCCCGCAGACGCGCCACGAGACGGCTCGTGGCTGACTGGCTCAGCCCTATCCCGTTGGCCAGGTCGTTGAGGTACAACGAGCCCGTACCCGCCCGCACGCCCTCCCACAAGGCGCGAAGGGCGTAGAACTCGCTGACCCCCAGGCCCAGATGTTGATGCAGGTGCCGCTCGATCCGAGTCTCGATCCGGCGATGGACAAGGGTCAGTGTGTTCCACTGCGTGATCAGCGTGGAATCGTCACTCATCCGGGATGGCCTTCCTGCTGTCCGCAGCGTCCGATCGCTTCTGCCGGAATAACGTCCCAGCAGGAGGAAGCGGTGCTGAGCCGCCGCCGCTTGCCTATACCGAGTAGACAGGCCAGCGGCCGTCGTTGTGACAGGCATGCTGTTCTTGTCGCACAGCGTCGGCAGGGCTCCTGGTCCTGGATTCCGGGGAGGATCGTGTCGGGATCCGGCCCACGCGCTGAGCGAGCGCGCACCGTCCGCCTCTCCGTCTCTGCTTACGCCGCTTGTCGTACCGATGGGTGAGCCGGACGAAGCGATCGGGGGGCCGGCGGCTGTAGTCGGTGCACGTGGCTGTCGGGGGCGAGCAGTCGTATGAGGTCTTTCAGGTCACCGGTGCCGGCCGCGGTCCGGAAGGCGGCGACGAGGCGACGGTGTGACTCGGCAGGGACCGGTCGCTCCCGGTTGCGTTCCAGGCGTGCTTGCGCGCGGTGGACCATGACCCGTGCGTTCGGGGTGCTGATTCGAAGCAACCTCGCAAGATCGGCGTAGGCGTAGTCGAAGCTCTTCCGCAGTACGTAGGCGGCCAGTCCATCCGGCGTCAGCCTCGCCATGAGCAGGGCCAATGCTGCCTCGACGGCCACGGCTTGCTCAGCACGCAGCACGGGATCCTGGGCGGCCCGGTCGCCGAGGCCGATCAACTGCGTCTCGTCCGGGATCTCGTGGCGGTGCGACGCGGACTGAATCACGTTGATCGCCAGGCGGGTCGTTGCCGTGGTCAGGAAGGCGGCCGGATTCTCGATCGAGGCGCGGTGGGTGAGCTGCCAGCGCAGCCACACCTCTTGGACCACGTCTTCGGCTCCCGAGACGTCGCCGAGGATTTGGTAGGCGATGCGGAACAGCCGTGGCCGCTGGGCGAGAAAGTCGTCGAGGGCAAGCTCCAGATCGTCCTCGGCTGACTGGGCGACAGGTGGTTCGGCGTGCGTCGTCGCCTCCGGGCTGGGCGCGGACATCAAGGACTCCTCTTCGTGGGTGGCGCCCATCGAGGGCGTTGGTTCCACCCTCGGTCCGCAGCACTGCTCACCGCGCCCTTGCTACCCGTGGTCGAGTCCGTAGGGACCCCATGGGGACCCAGGGGAAACCGGGGGGCCCGGGGGCCCCGGGCCCGCACGAACTCAGCCGATTTGCGCGGCGCCCGCACCTGTCGTGTCCGTGGCCGGGGCGCTCGCGATGGCAGCCGGCAGCGCGCGACGTGAGTTGATCCCGAGCTTCGAATACACCTTTCGCAGGTGCCACTCCACGGTGTGGGGACTGATGAACAGTTCCGCGCCGATCTTCGCGTTCGTCATGCCGTCGGCGGCGAGCGCAGCGACCTGCGATTCCTGGGGAGTGAGGGCGCTTGTCGGTTTGGCTTCCCGCGACCTGACGTGCTCGCCGGTGGCGATCAGCTCGCGGCGGGCCCGCTCGGCGAACGCGTGCGCCCGCATTCCGTCGAACATTTGGTGAGCCGTGCGAAGGTGCTTCCGGGCCAGCGCACGGTGCTGGCTGCGGCGCAACCACTCGCCGTACAGCAGGTGGGTCCGCGCCACCTCGACGGCCACGCTGCCGCGGCCGAACTCCTCGATCGCGGTCCGGTACAGACGATCGACCTCGGCACCGTCGGCGAGGAGGGCCTGACTGCGGGCGACGGCGCCACGGGCCCAGCCCGAATCGGCGGCGCGGGTAAGTTCGGCAAGCTGGGCCAGCGACGCGCGGGCCTGGTCGAGTTCACCGCACCGGGTCGCGGCCTCGATGTGTTCGACCAGCGACAGGCCGGTGAAGTTGAACCCGTCGTGCTCGATGCCTGTGCGAGCCGCCTCCAGGGCCTCCTCGTAGCGTGCCAGACCGTTGAACAGCACGCCCTGGATATAGCCCATGGCGCCCAGCAGGGACACCTCGCCCCGTTCCACGGCACTCTGCCTGGCTTCTTTGATGATGTCGGCGGCGACGCCCGCCTCGCCTCGCCACGCGGCCAGGACGAGCGTCGCGTACTTGTGCGGAGCATGGCCGGTTGCGGCGGCGATCGCGTCGGCCTCGTCGATCATCCGCGCTGCCTCGGCGAAGTCGCCGTAGTGGATGTGCACTCCGCCGGCGTAGATCAGGGCCGGTGGCAGCGCGCCCAGCGCCCCGATGTCACGGGCCAGGCGCACCGCGCGACGTGACAACGCGTCCCACGCGTGAAGATCCCAGGCGTAGTGGATGAATGCCTCGAGCGCGACCGGGGCCAGCAGAAGCCAGCGCACGGTCGCCTCCCGGGTGCTGAGTTCCTCGTGCATGAGCAGATCCAGCGCGCCGCGCAGTGCCGGGACACCGGTCTCGTAACCGTCCGCGAGCAGCGCGGCCACACCGTCCAGGAGCAGGTCGGCGGCCTTGGAGCCCGAGGGGGGCGCCCCGGATTCGCGGGCTGCGATCGCGGCGGCGCGGGCACCTGTCGGGCCGTGGACCCGGCCCGCGAAGATCGTCGCGCTGATTGCCTCCAGGTACGTCTCCCGCGCGAGTGGTGACCCGGCTGCGGTGAACTGTGCGGCGGCCTCCAGGAGCAGGGGCGCCGCCTCGTCACTGCGGCTGCGGGCGAAGAGGATCCTGGCCCGCAGGTGGGCCAGGCGGGCGCGATCCAGGGCATTGAGGGGACACAGTTCGGCCACCGTCGCCAGTTCCGTGGCCCGGTCGGGCGCGGCGGCCGAGAAGTGCGCCTCGGCTGCCGCGAGAGCCCGGCGCCCCCGCGACCTGGGGTCCGGCGTCACCTCCGCCGCGCGCTGCAGCAGTACCGCCTCGGCGGCGATGCCGCCCCGCTGTCGCGCGCGATCGGCGGCCTGCTCCAGCCCTGCGGCGACCTCCTCGTCCGGGCCGTCAGCGGCTTGGGCCGCATGCCAGGCGCGCCGGTCCGGGTCCAGGACCGGATCCGTGGCCTCGGCCAGCGCCCGGTGCACCGCCCGGCGCTCTTCGGGCTCGGCCCCGTGGTAGACCGCCGAACGGACCAGTGGATGCCGAAACCGAACGGACTCACCGAACTCGATCAGACCGGCCGCCTTGGCCGGTGCGGCATGGGGGGTGATCTTGAGAGAGGCAGCCGCGCGGACCAGCAGACGCGCGTCACCCACCGGTTCCGCCGCCGCGATCAGGAGCAGTGTCCGGGTCTCCGGCGGCAGCGAACCGAGCCGGTTGGCGAAGTCTCGTTCGACGCGGTTCACGACCGGCGCCTGGACACTCGGAGAACTCGACGCGTTCAGGCCGTAGGCCAGCTCGGCCGCGCTGCGGCCGCGGGAGAATTCGAGCAGCGCGAGTGGGTTGCCGTGCATCTCGGCTACGAACCGGTCCCGGATCCGCTTCTCCAGCCGCCCACCGACGGCGCCTTCCAGGAGCTCTCCGGCTGCGGCAGTGTCGAGGCCGCTGATCCGTAGCGCCGGCAGTCCACCGAGTGCGGCCTGCCCTTCGGGGTCGCGTACCGCGAAGGCCATCGCGATCGCCTCGGCGAGCAGCCGCCGGGCCACGAACTCCAGGGTCTGCAGGGACACCTGGTCCAGCCACTGAGCGTCGTCGACCAGGACGAGCACCGGTCGGGTCTCCGAGGCCCTGGTGAGCAGCGTAAGCACGGCAAGGCCGACCAGGAAGCGGTCGGGCGGGTCGCCGGCCGCCATCCCGAACGCCACGCGGAGGGCGTCGCGCTGGGGTCCCGGTAGCTCTCCGAGCCCGTCCAGGAACGGCGCACACAGCTGGTGCAGGCTCGCGTACGGCAGTTCCATGTCGGCCTCGATGCCGCGCGCCCAGGTCACCTTCATCCGTGACGCCTGCGCGGCCACGTACTCGAGGAGCACCGACTTTCCGATGCCGGCTTCGCCGCGGACCACCAGTACTCGGGAGCCACCTTGGCGCAAGCCGACCAGCAGGTCGTCGAGCGCCGCACACTCCCGATGCCGGCCGACCAGGTTGGGAAGGGGGCTGGCGATCATGCGACCGGCTCCTTCGAGGAATCCAGGGGGAGGCATACACAACGTTTGTTCGGAACGATCCTTGCCACGATACCTGCAGTGGTTCCCGCTGCCAGTGTCGAACCGCTGTGATTGACTCCACGTCAAGGAATTCCCAAATGCTGTCACATACGGTGCCACTATTCGGTCGACCACTGCCCATGATGAAGTCTGTCCGCTGTCGCAGGAGGTCCCATGTCTTCGCTCGGTCATCAACTCGCCACGTCCGTCCTCGTGGTGGGAGCCGGCAAGTCAGGCCTCCGGGCGGCCATCGAAGTCGCCGAGGCGGGTGTCGCGGTCATCTCGGTACACAAACGGACGGCTGACGACATCCACACTGTTGTGGCAACCGGTGGTTCCGAGCGGGCACCGGTGATCCCTCGCTCTGGCTCTGGCGACGCCTGGGAGCGGCACGCGGCGGACACATTGTATGAGAGCCGCCTGTTGGCCGACCCGCGCACCGCCCAGATCGTGGCCCACCACGCCGCACAGGCATTCCACGACATGGGGCGCTACGGCATGCGTTTCGACCGCCAGGGCGACCGCGGGGCCGCCCGGCGTCAGCTCGGCGACCGCGTGTACCGCCGTGCCGCATTCACCGGCGAGCACACCGGCCTGGAGGTGCAGCGAGCGCTCCGCGACCGCGCGAAGCAGCTCGCCATCCCCGTCCTGTCGGGCGTGTACGTGACACGGCTGCTGGTCGACGACGGGACTGTGTTCGGTGCCTACGGTTTCGACGTCGTCGATGGCTCGCGCTACCTTGTGCACGCCGACTCGGTGATCCTCGCGACCGGAGGGCACACGCGCATCTGGCGGCGTACGTCCTCTCGTCGCGACGAGAACACCGGCGACTCCTTCCGCCTCGCCGTCGAAGCCGGTGCCCGGTTGCGTGACCCCGAGCTGGTGCAGTTCCACCCCGCCGGGCTGATCACGCCGGAGAACGCGGCCGGCATGCTCGTCAACGAGGCGGCACGTGGCGAGGGCGGGGTCCTGCTCAACAACCTCGGTGAGCGGTTCATGACGCGCTACGACGCCGAGCGCATGGAGCGTTCCAGCCGGGACAGGGTCGCTCTCGCGTCCTATACCGAGATCAAGGAGGGACGCGGCACCCAGGCCGGCGGCGTCTGGCTCGACCTGTCCCACCTGCCGCGTGAGACGGTCCTGACGCGACTGCCGCGGGTCCATCAGGCCCTGTTGGACGCGCAGAGGCTCGACATCACCCGCGACCCGATCGAGGTCACGCCGACTGCCCAGTACTCCCTGGGTGGCGTCTGGGTCCGGCCCGAGGACCACAGCACGGATGTCAAAGGGCTCTTCGCGATCGGAGAGGCCTCCAGTGGTCTGCACGGCGCGAACCGGCTGGAGGAGAACTCGCTGATCGAACTACTCGTCTACGGCCGAATCACCGGCCGGGCCGCTGCGGAGTACTCGGCCATGCTTGCCAGCCAACAGCGGTCGCCCGCAGCGACTCGCGCCGCGGAGGCGGACGTGAGCCGACTTCTGGCCGCCGACGGCGACCAGAACGTCCGCGCCTTGCAACGGTCAGTGCGCCAGCTGATGACCGAGCGCGCCGGTGTCGTACGGGACGAGGCCGGGCTCGCCGCCGGACTCGCCGAACTCGACGAGATCGAGGCTCGCATGGCGAACGTGGGTGTGCACATCGACATCGGCGGCTTCCAGGACCTCGCGTACGCCTATGCCCTCAGGTCCACCGTTCTCGCCGCTCGCGCGACGCTTGAGTGCGCCTTGGAACGACGGGAGACACGGGGCTGTCACAACCGGTCCGACTACCCCGGTGTCGACCCGGACCTGAAGGTCAACATGGTGTGGTCCCCGACGGCCGGGGTACGCCGCGAACCCGTCCCGCCCATCCCCACCGACATCGCTGAGCTGATGTACGACGTCTCGGCCGATGCCGAGTTGCTCGAGCAGGAGCCGGCGATGAGGCCGCCACGGCAGGATCGTGACCACCCGGATCGGTAGGCCGGCAGGGGACCCAGGCCCGACTGGCGGTCGACGACGGTGTGCAGGTAGCAGGTAGCTGTCGCCGGTGACGGCGCGGTTGTTGCGGTTGACGGTCCGGCCGAGGACTTTAAGGGCCGCCAGTTCCGGCCGAGGACTTTAAGGGCCGCCAGTCATCGGGGATGTTGTCAATTCACTGATGCCGACGTGCACCGGGTGCCGGACCGGTCACGGGCGTAGCGGTCTACGACGGGCCGGTGGCACGGTCCAGAAGCGCGGGCGGAACCGACGTAACGGGCGGGGCGCAGGGTGGGAGGCACCAGGTGCGCCCTCGGGCGCGACGTGGGCCGGCCCTCACCGGCACAACAATCTCCCCGCACCTACTGCAGCACCGCCGTCGCCAGGTTCGGCGACGGCGGTGCTGCAGTAGGTGGTTGGCGCGTCAGCCTCGTGCTGTGCTCGTGCACATCGCCGTCGGCGCACCCGCGATCGCGGTGACCGCGAACGGCACGCAGCACCGATGTGCAGAGGATCCTGCTGCATCGCGCTCTCTTCCCCGGATGGGGGGAGGTGCGTGCTGGGTCAGGTGGTGGGTCGGGGGGCGCGGAGGTGGGCGCGCTGCTTGAGTTCCTCTTCGTCGACGAGTTCGAGCATGGGCTTGCCCGGCGCACACATCATCGTCACCACGAACTCGGTCGTCTCGTCGGCGAGCGCGTTGCCGTCCTGGTAGTGGATGGCGTCACCGCCCGGCTCCCAGAACGTCCCGCCCGCCTCGACCACACGCTCGGGCTCCCCCTCCAGCTCGAAACGGACCGCACCCTTGGTGACGTAGCCGAACGCCGGACCCGAGTGACGATGCGGCGGAGTGCCGGGGTCCCCAGGCTCCCAGTGCACATGAATCGTCATGGCCGAGGCACCCTCGGGAACGGTGATCGGCGCGGCATCCTGAAGCAGCTCCGCNCGTCCCGCCCGCCTCGACCACACGCTCGGGCTCCCCCTCCAGCTCGAAACGGACCGCACCCTTGGTGACGTAGCCGAACGCCGGACCCGAGTGACGATGCGGCGGAGTGCCGGGGTCCCCAGGCTCCCAGTGCACATGAATCGTCATGGCCGAGGCACCCTCGGGAACGGTGATCGGCGCGGCATCCTGAAGCAGCTCCGCCGCCCTGGTCCAACTCGGCCCGTCCACACCGCCATCCCCATGCCCATGCCCATGATGTCCGCTATCCGGCATTGTGTCGCACCTTCCATGATGTTCACCACGTCGTCGGGCTGCGATGCGGCCGAAGACATGGTTGTGAAGTGGGTTGCTAATCCCGTTGTCCCAAGATTGACCGAGGACATGGCAGATCTGTGACAGCTGAGAACGGGGCAGGTCTGCGGCTTCCCTCTGAAGCCAGGGCTTCCGGGACCCAGTGATGTCACAGAACGGACGTCTGCCCTGTCAGAAGTGTGCCGAGAAGAGAGTGGTATTCGACGGACCCGACCAGCCGGTGATGCCACTGGGCAGCACCGGCATCACGCCCATCATCCATCCCTGCATCCGAAGTGGGAAAACCCGTGAATTACGAAGAAGTGTCGCACGTCAGCCGGAAACGATCAGCACCTATCGAAACGCTCGACAGCCTTCGAGAGCACCTTCAATGGGCGATCGAGCTGGAACACGCCACCCTGCCGCCCTATCTCTGCGCTCTCTACTCCCTCGACCCGTCGCGCAACCCGGACGCTGCCCAGGCGGTCGGCAGCGTCTTCGTCGAGGAGATGATCCACCTGGCGCTGGCGGCGAACCTGCTCAACGCGGTCGGCGGGCAGCCTCGACTGGAGCCGGCGACGCTACTGCAGCGTCATCCACGCCCTCTCCCCCATGGCGACCGTTCCCTGCGCTTGTCACTTGTCCCCTTCGGGACGGAGGCACTCGAGATGTTCCTCCGTCTTGAACAGCCGGCAGCGCCCAGCGCTCCGCCGGAAGATGACAACTACGAGACGATCGGCCAGTTCTACGACGCGATCGAAGAAGGGCTGCGTCACCTGTGCGCTGAACTCGGGGAGACAGAAGTCTTCTGCGGTGACGGGGCGCGCCAAGTGACAGCCGGTCCTTTCGCCCATACCGGCGGCACCTTGACCGCGGTCAAGGACCTTGCTTCAGCGCTCGCGGCTCTGGAGGAAATCGTCGAACAAGGTGAGGGGACCTCACGTGGCGAAGTCTGGGACGGCGACCGGGACATCTTCCATCCCGACCGCGATGAGGTTTCTCATTACTACCGGTTCCAGGAACTGAAGCTCGGACGCCGCTACCTGCGCGGTGACACACCGCAGTCGGGACCCACAGGTGAGGCCGTCGTGATCGACCCGGACGGCGTCCTGCCGATGCGCCCCAATCCCCTGCTGGCAGACCATCCCCTGGACAGCCCCATCCGAATTGCTCAGGAGAAATTCAACCGGACATACTGCCAACTGCTCCAGCAACTCGAGCAGGCTTTCAACGGCAGTCCGCAGACGCTCGGAGCCGCAACAGGCACGATGTACGCGCTCAAGGCGCAGGCGCAAAATCTGATGACGATGCCCGACGGAGACGACACGACGGCCGGCCCGACATTCGAGTACGTCGAAACCCGACCCTGAGAGACTGTGAAAACTGACTGCTGCCGCGCTCCGGGAGTAGGCGAGCCGCACCCGATTGCGCGCGCCTACTCCCGGACTCCGTAACGGCCGCAGGGCTCGCCGGGCGTCTCGCACATCACTCGGCAGCTTCACGATGCAGCTCCGCTCCTGGCAACAGGTCCACCCGGTTCACCGGTGCGTACCGCAACATGGTCGCCGTCTCACACGCCGCTGCACGCGCTTCGACAGGAACACGGCCCGGACGATGTGCAGCGCCGGTTTCGGGACCGGCACGGACGACGCCGCCAGTCGCGGCGGCGGTGCCGGTTCAGCCAGTCCGGTTGCGACCTCCCTACGGGCCCGCCGCGGCGAGACGGTGGTCCGCACTCCTGATGCTCGTTCACCGACCGGTCGCCATGGGCCGCTCCAAGGCCGCGAGGTAGTCGCCGACCGTCAACGGGCCCTGGTCGTGGTCCCCGTGAGACAGCAGCCCCCTCCGGACATGGCTTTGCCAACCATGCCCTGGAGCGCCACAGGAACGACGATCGGGTGCCGACCTTGGGAGCACACGATACGGCGCGCCACATCGGTCATGCCCAGTTGCTGAGGTCGGCGACTTCCCGTGCCATTCCCGCCGTTGATCACATACTGATTCCAGTTCGCCGAGCGACGGAGACCCTGCAATCCGACGCCGCTGGTCCGATCTACGCACTGCGAGCGGGCGAGGGTCACTGACTGATGTCCCGCTGCGCGCAGCTCGGCTACGACGAACTTCGCTACCAGGCTCCGGTTTCTCAGCAACAGCGACCTGCGTGCGCTTCGTCTTGGTACCCATCGGTGGTTCCCTGAGCACAACACGTCGGGCGGCCGATCGCATGCGCGACCGGCCGCCCGACGTGTTGTGCTCAGGGAACCACCCGCTCAGGCTGTCGCCTGCGCCGCCTCGTTGATCAGACGGGCGACATCACCGGGATGCGAGACACTGACCGCGTGGGAGGCCTTGAGGCTCACGAACGTGGCCTTCGCACGCTCAGCCATGAAAGTCTGCGCCTGCGGCGGAATGTTCCGATCCTCGGTGGCCACGAGAACCCATGCCGGAAGGTCCTTCCACGCAGGGGCCGTAGCGCCCTCTGCCAGCGCGGCATCGGTCACGGGCCGTTGGGTGGCGGCCATGACCGCCGCGGTCTCGCCGGGGACGTCGGCGGCGAACTGGTGGGGGAACTTGCTCTGCTCGATATAGAGATCCGCGACCTGCCTCCCGTCGGGCAGCGTGATCGGCACCGGGCGCAGCGTCTCTCCGAGGGTACTGCCGGGGAACTTGCCCGACAGGGTGCCCGCGCTCTCGCCCTCGTCGGGCAGGAAGGCCGCGACGAAGACGAGCGCCTTGACGTTGTTCAGTCCCGTCGCGGCGTTGCTGATGACCGACCCGCCATAGGAGTGGCCGACAAGGACGACCGGGCCGTCGATGGAGGCGACGAGTTGCCTGACGTGATCGGCGTCGCCGGCCAGTCCGCGCAGCGGGTTGCTGGCGGCCACCACCGGGTAGTCGTGGGCCTGGAGCCTTTCGACGACGCCGTTCCAGCTGGAGGAGTCCGCGAAGGCGCCGTGGACGAGGACGATGGTTGGTTTGAGTGCACTCACGAGAGTGGCCTTTCCTTTACTGGTGCAGCATGCGCGGCACACCTGGGCGGCCGCGGGGCATCACCACTCGATGGGTGTCAGCTGGTTCCAAGGGCCTTGCGCAGAACGTGGATCGCCTGTTCGATCGCCGCGCTCGAGGCCTGGGTTCCGCGGACCGGGTTCAGCATCATGAAGTCATGCAGGCTGGCGTTGTAGCGGATGCTCGTGGTCGGCACGCCGGCCTGGATGAGCTTGCGGGCGTACGCTTCGCCCTCGTCACGCAGTACGTCGTTCTCGTCGACGATGACGAGCGCCGGCGGCAGACCCCTCAGGTCTTCCAGCGTGGCGCGCAGGGGTGACGCGGTGATCCGGGCGCGCTCGGCCGGGTCGGTGGTGTAGGCGTCCCAGAACCATTCCATGGCCTTCGCCGTCAGGTGCGGGCCGTGGGCGAAGGTCTTGTAGCTCTCGGTGTCCTGGGCCGCGTCGGTGACGGGGTAGTACAGCGACTGGTGCAGGAAGGTCACGTCACCGCGCTGCTTGGCCATGTGGGTGAGGGCCGCGGTCATGTTGCCGCCGACGGAGTCACCGGCGACGACGAGGCGGGACCCGTCGAGGGCTTCTTCGCTTCCCTTGGTGGTGATCCACTGGGCGGTGGCGTAAGCCTGCTCGATGGCGACGGGGTACTTCGCCTCAGGTGCACGGTCGTATTCGACGAAGACCAGGGCCGCCTTTGCTCCCACTGCCAGCTCGCGCACCAGACGGTCGTGTGTACCGGCGTTGCCCAGAATCCAGCCGCCGCCGTGCACGTAAAGGATCACGGGCAGAACACCGCTGCTTCCGACAGGCTTGACGATTCGCACCCTCACGTCACCCACGTGGGCGGGGACGGTGATCCACTTCTCGTCCACGTCCAGCTTCTCGATGGGCTGGGCCTGCACGTCATCGAGCAGCTTGCGGGCACCGTCAACACCGAGCTCGTACAACAGTGGCGGTTTGGCGGTCGCGTCGGCGAACTCCTGCGCGGCGGGCTCGAGAATGATGTCACTCACGGTGTGCTCCTTTCAGAGATGGTGGAGTTTCACAGAACTTCCACACCATCAGACCGGGTGAGGAGCCGATGTGTGACACACCGAGGTAAAGGGACCAAGGCGGGTGATTACCGGCCCGACCGTCCCGTGCACGGGCCTTCCTCCGTCCGAAGCACTGGACTCCGGCCGGTGGCCTGCCCCGCGGAGCCGGGCGTCGTCGGCGAACGCTGTCACAGATCGAGGGCGGTCCCGGTCAGTGCGTTGTAACGGTCCCATATTCGAGGAGATCCCGTCGTGGAAGCACGTATCAACTACTTCGGCAACGCCCTTGCGGGCAAGGTCCTGAAGCACCTGAACTCGGCCGCCGGTGTGCTGCACTCGGCACTTCCGCCGGCCACTCTGGAACTGGTGAACCTCCGTGCCAGCCAGATCAACGGCTGCGGTTTCTGCACTGACATGCACACCAAGGACGCTATCGCCGCGGGCGAGGACCAGCAGCGTCTGAACCTCGTGGCCGCTTGGCGTGAGACCACCGTCTTCACCGACGCCGAGCGTGCGGCGCTGGAGCTGACCGAGCAGGGCACCCGCATCGCGGACGCCGCCGGCGGTGTGTCGGACGAGGCATGGGCGAACGCCGCGAAGCACTACGACGAGGACCAGCTCGCCGCGCTGATCTCTCTGATCGCCGTCATCAACGCCTACAACCGCATCAACGTCATCAACCAGCAGCCCGCGGGCGATTACAAGCCCGGCATGTTCGGCTGAGACGTCCGCTCGGGGCGCACCGCGTAGCAACTGTCCGTCTCCTGGCCGTCCTGGTCCTCGGCCAGGAGACGGACGCCGCGCCGAGCGGCCGCCGATGTTGCCCTGGTGTCCCGCACGCCCGCGGACCGTGGCCACCCCACTCGTACCGGAACCCAGAGGACTCTCATGCCAGATCGCCCCGCACTCGCTCCGCTGCGACGAGTCAGAACCGACGTGCTGGAGGTCGCCTACTACGAGACGGGCCCCGCGGACGGCGACACTGTGCTGCTCCTGCATGGTTTCCCCTACGACGTCCACAGCTACGTCGACGTGGCCCCGCTACTCGCCGAGGACGGTTTCCGGGTCGTCGTCCCCTACCTACGGGGACACGGGCCCACCGCGTTCCTCTCCGAAGCGTCCCCTCGTTCGGGTCAGCAGGCCGCCCTGGGAGCCGACGTCATCGCGCTCATGAACGCTTTGGGCGTCGAGCGGGCCTACGCAGCCGGATACGACTGGGGCGGACGCGCCGCCAACATCGCCGCGGCCCTGTGGCCCGAGCGGATCCTGGGACTGGTCTCGGTCAACAGCTATCTCATCCAGGACATCGGCGCGGCGACGACCCCCGTGGCCCCTGAACTGGAGGCCGGGTTCTGGTACTTCTACTACTTCCTCACCGAGCGAGGCGAGGCCGGTCTGGCCGCCGATCCCGCGGGTGTCGCTCGGGTCATCTGGAAACGGAACTCCCCCCGATGGCCGTTCGAGGAAGAAGATCTGGCCCGAGCCGCGGAGGCATTCCGGAATCCCGACTACACCGACGTCGTCATCCATTCGTACCGGCACCGGCTCGGCTTCGCGCCGGGCGCCGAGGCATACGTGGATCTCGAGAGACGTCTCGCCGAGCTGCCCGCGATCACGGTTCCCACCATCACCCTCGACGGCCTGGCCGACGGCAACTTCCCGTCGACGGACGGTTCCTCCAGCGCTCACCACTTCACCGGCCCCCGGTTGCACCGGCAAGTGCCGGACGCCGGTCACAACCTCCCGCAGGAACGCCCGGAGGCGTTCGCAGCCGCCGTGCGTGACGTGCGCGCCCTGCGACAGGAACACGCCGGACACGACGGCTTCGCCAACTGACGCCAGGACACGACATGACTTCAGCTCCGTCTCCGGACGATCGGGGTCCCCTCCGTATCGCCACCGCGCGCGGCCGGTGGACCCTGCTGGCCACCGTTCTGGGATCCAGCGTGGTGATGCTCGGCTCCACCGTGACCAACGTCGCGTTGCCGCACATCGGCGCCGACTTCGATGCCGACCTCGGTGTTCTGCAGTGGACCGCGAACGCCTACATGCTCACTCTGGCGGCCCTGATCCTGCTGAGCGGCTCGCTGGGCGACCGTTTCGGACGGCGTCGTCTCTTCGTCATCGGCATCGTGTGGTTCGCGGTGGCATCCCTGCTGTGCGGTCTGGCCCCCGACACCACCACGCTGATCACCGCCCGAGCACTGCAGGGCGTCGGCGGCGCCCTGATCACCCCCGGCTCACTGGCGATCATCGAGGCCTCGTTCCACCCGGACGACCGGCCCCGCGCGATCGGCCTGTGGTCGGGATTCGGCGGTATCGGCGCGGCCCTCGGGCCGTTTCTGGGCGGTTGGCTGGTGGACGGCCCCGGCTGGCGCTGGACCTTCCTGCTCAGCGCGGTGCCGGCGCTTGTGTGCCTGCCCGTCGCGCTACGCCACGTCCCGGAATCCGTGGGCACGCCCCGGCAGGACAGGCTCGCAGTCGTCGCCGGTGAAAGAGCGCGGCTCGGCTTCGACATCCCCGGCGCCGTGCTGGGTGCCGTGACCCTCGCCCTGGCCACCTACGCACTGACCGAGGCCCGGGACGGCGGACCGGTGGTCCTGGCCGCGGCCGTCGGCAGCGTCGTGGCGGCCTGCGCGTTCCTTGTGGTGGAGGGACACAGCAAGGACCCGATGATGCCGTTGTCGGTCTTCTCGTCCCGGCAGTTCCGCTCCGTCAACCTGATCACGCTGTGCGTGTACGCGGGCACGGGCGGGTTCTACTTCCTGACCGCTCTGCAGTTGCAGATCGTCGTCGGGTACTCGGCGCTGGCAGCCGGCGCGGCCATGCTGCCCAATACGGTGCTGATGATGCTGTTCTCCTCCCACGCAGGCATGCTCGCCCAACGGCTGGGGCCGAGGATCCCCCTCACCGTCGGCCCGTTGCTGTGCGGGGCCGGCATGCTGATGATGCTGCGGGTCGGCCCCGGCACGTCCTACCTCCACGACGTCCTGCCCGCCCTGATGGTGATGGGCACCGGCATGGTCATCATGGTCGCCCCGCTGAGCGTCACTCTGCTGTCCTCGGTGGAGGCCGCGAACGCCGGGCTGGCAAGTGGCATCAACAACACCGCGGCCCGCGCCTCCGGCCTGGTCGCCGTGGCAGCGCTGCCACTGCTGGTGGGGATGGGTCCGGACGCCTACCGATCAGACGCCGCATTCGACGCGTCGTTCAGCCGGGCCATGCCGCTGTGTGCGGGCCTGTTGGCCATCGGGGCGTTGGTGGCCTTCGGCACGCTGCGGCAGGCCGACACGCCCCGTCGTCCGTTGCGCGGGCGGGCGCACAGTTGGCTGATGGAGCCCCCGCTGGTGTCGCGGTTCGCCCATCCCCACGTCGTCGACTGACGTCTCCCCCGGGGCGCCCTGTGTCACACCGGTGGGTGTTGGTCGGTCTCTTTGTTGAGAGGATCGCTGTTCAGCGGCCCGCGCCGACGCGTCACAGCGTGTCCGTCGCACGAAAGGAATCGCGACATGTCGTACCCGTATCCGGAGCAGAAGTACTGGGGAGAGGACGGCGAGGTCAGCGCCGTCTTCCGGCCTGCCACCACACCTCCGGCCATCGGCGAGAGCGGAACCGGCAAGGACGCCACTCACTATCTGGCGACCACTGACACCACGCGGGGTGAGTTCGGCCTGTACCGGGTGGAGATGAGACCGAGGGCGGGAGGACCCAAGAAGCACTTCCACAAGCGGATCTCGGAGTCGTTCTACATCCTGGACGGCACGGTGCGGGTGTTCGACGGTGTGCAGTGGGTCGACACGCGCAAGGGTGATTTCCTGCATGTGCCCCAGGGCGGGCTGCACGCCTTCCGCAACGACTCCGACGCCCCGGCCGACATGCTGCTGCTGTTCACGCCGGGCGCACCACGTGAGGAGTACTTCGAACAGGTGTCGCAGCTGGCGCATGCCTCGGAGGAGGAGCGTGCCGCGTTCTTCGACAGGCACGACTCGTACTTCGTCGAATAGCAGCGTGATCGGGGGCCTCGGCCCTCTCACAGACGTTCGGAGGGGAGTCGTCGTGGCATGCGCCGCCGGCATCATCACCGCGAGGACCGTCGCCGGGCTCCGCGGCCACGGGGTGGAGATCGTGCCGGTCACCGGCTCAATGTGCGTTGCCTCCACCAGGGCGGCACGTGGTAACAGCGCTGTACCGGCTGGTCAGGACCGGGCAGGTCGCCCCGAAAACCGTCGCGCAGGCCCGTGCCCGCCCGCTACGGCCTCGACCAGTGAGCGGGCGGTGCCGCAACCGGGGCCTGCGTGACGCGGACCGTGGTCGACACGTTCGGTGCGGACGAGACCGCCGAGGTCGGCGCGCCAGGCTTGCCGTCATCGGCACGCCGAACGCGATCCCGGCGCGCACGCCCCCGCCACCGTCCGATTCCGCCCCGACACCCACGGCAGCGGCCGCAGTCCGTTGACCACCGGCTGGTGGACGGAGCGGACGCGGCCCGCTGTCCGATGACGGTCACGGGCATCCCGGAGGCTGCCGGTTCGAGGGCTGCCTGTTCCCTGATGCCGCGGGGTGAGGCATGCCGGCGAGTCGACGGACCACGCCGGCTCTCGCGGAGGCGGTGAGGTGTTCCCGTCCCGCCGGCCGGTCCTGGCTCTCTTCACTGGGGAACCGGGACCGGCTGCACGCGTGCGGAATTCCCCACGGCGCCCGGGTCCACGGGGCTCAGACTCGGCCGGGCCTGTTCCAGCCCAGGTGCAGGACAGCCACGTCGTCCAGCAGTCCCCCGAAGGGGGCGGCCAGCAGCGACGCGCCCCGCACCAGGGCATCGACGAAAGCCTGGGGTTCCAGGTGGGCGTACTGGGCCGCCAGGCGAAGCAGTCCCTCCTCACCGAGCCTTCCGCCTGCGGTACGGCCTTCGTAGAGTCCGTCGGTGAAGAGCACCACGCTGTCCCGGTCTGCGAGGGCCATCTCGGTCTCGGACCAGTCCCCCCGTCCGGGAAAGAGGCCCAGCGCGATGCCCGGCTGCGGCTCCACCCAGCTGACCTTGCCCGAGTGCCGGTGCAGCAGCCCGGGGTGGCCTGCGCTGATCATCCGGACAGACCGCCCATGGGGAGGGAACACCAGGGAGACGACGGTGGCATAGGTGTCCTCGTCCGGCCGTTCGTCGACCAGAATCCGTTCGAGCAGGCGCAGTTGTCCCAGCTGACTCTGCCCGCACAGCACGGCGGTGCGCCAAGCCAGGCGCAAGTGGACGGCCAGGGCAGCCTCGGCAGCGCCGTGCCCGGAGACGTCGCCCATCACGACGTGGACCGTGGAGTCGTCGGTCTGCACAACGTCGCAGAAGTCGCCCCCCAGCAGGGCGTGCGAGCGACCAGGCGCATAGTGCAGGCCGGTGGTGAAGCCGTCGCCGCGCAGGGTCACGTCGGGAAGCAGGCCCCGCTCCAGCAAGGCACTGTCCTGTGCGATCAGCTCCTCGACCCGTACTGCGGCCGGTGCTGTGTCCCGATGGGCACGCTCAAGGGCCAGCCAGATCTCCCGGCGGAACTCGAGGGGTGCCGTCCGCCGGTGATCGACCCAGCCCTGTACCCACCCGGCGAGAGGGGTGATGCCGACGTACGGATTCCTGGCGGTCTGCTTCCTCGTGCCGCCGAGGAGAAGTACGGCCGCGCGGGGGGCTCTTCGGCGTATCCAGCCGACGACATCGGACAACGACTGCCCCACGGGTGTACTTCCCACCAGGATGCACACCGGAGCGCCGCGCGATGCGGACAAGAAGCGGGCCTCCCGGAGGTGACGATGCCAGACCAGCGACTCGGTCAGCCGGCTCGGAGCCAGAAGGCGCCGGACGAGGATTGCGTCCTGCTCGTCGTGCGACACCAGGAACAGGGTGACGTCACGGCGGAAGGCGAAGTCCACCAGCGGACGGGCATCCTGCTCGACATCCCCTGGGCACGGCAGGCCGGCAGGCACGTCCGGCCATGGGAAGGAGGTGATCATATGTGGTCTCTCATGTGGCAAGTCGACACTTCTCCCGACACCCTCCGGCAAGCGCTCAGCACCCGATGCGTTGGCTGAGTCGGCGTCGCGTCATCTGATCAGGAGGAGGGGCACGATGCGGCACACGGCACGGTGCACCCCTTTTAATACGGGCCGGTCCGGTTCGTACATGAGACAGGCGAGGCGTCGGATCTGTGACACACAGCGTCGAGAAGCGTGGTCCGGGCCATGCCGCCACCACGCGCCGCGCACCGCGAAGGAGCCCGGTGTAACGCACCATTCGCGCCGTCCGTGGTGGGCACAGGGCGGCTCCAGGAGAGTGGTTACTTCCGTGCCAAGCAGGCGCAGGAGCAGCTGATCAGGGACTCCGGTGTTCCGTTCTCCATCGTGCACGTCACCCGGTTCTTCGAGTTCATGAAGGGCATCGCGGACTCCGCCACCACGGACGACAACACGGCGCACCTGGCCCCATCGCGATCCAGGCCGTCCACTCCGACGCCGCCGCCGCGGTGGGCCGTACTGCCGTCGGTGAGCCGGTGGGAGGTGTCGTCGAGGTCGCCGGACCTGACGCGTTCCAGCTGGACGATCCGCAAGGGCCTGGCCGCCAAGAACGACCCGCGCACGGTCGTCTCCGATTCCAACGCCCCCTACTTCGGCGCCCAGTTGGAGGAGAGACGCTGCTGCCCGGTCCGGACGCGCGCCTCGGCGAAACGCGATTCACCGACTGGATCGCGCGGCGGCGCAGTAGAACCGGAGACCGGCCAGGGCTCGGGATCCGCTCCGCTCCTCTTGACCGCAAGGCGGCCGGTACCGGGACACTTGTCCGGCGCCGGCCGTGGTGGTGTGCCCTTGCAGGTCGGAAGGGGCCTCGCTGTCCCCGACATCTGACGGGGCCCGCCCGCGAGGGGCCGGCACCAGACGCTCATGGATCGGGACGGACCGTCTGGTGCGTCCCGATCCATGAGCGACATGCGTAAGAGGCGTCAGCGCACCGAGTGCGCAGCGTCCTCGATGACGTCGGTGACCCTTCCGGGCTGTGAGACGCTCACCGCGTGCGACGAGCGGACCTCCGTGGTGTGAGCACCTGCCCGCTTGGCCATGAACTCCTGAGCCTTGGCCGGGATGTTGAGGTCCTGCGTGGCAACCAGGACCCAGGAGGGAATCGTCTTCCAGGCCGGCTCGGCGGCACCCTCGGTCAGGGCGGCGTTGGTGATGGGTCGCTGGGTGACGGCCATCAGGTCGGTCTTGTTACGGGGCACGTCGGCGGCGAACTGGTGACGGAACTTGTCATTCTGGATGTAGAGGTCGGTGCCCTGGGAGCCGTCCGTCTCGGTGAACGGCACTGAGCGGAGGGCTTCGCCGAGGGTGCTGCCGGGGAACTTGCCCGACAGGTCGGCCGCGCTCTCGCCCTTCTCGGGGAGGAACGCGGCGAGGTAGACCAGCGCCTTGACGTTCTTGTTGCCCGTGGCTGCGTTGCTGATGACCGAGCCGCCGTACGAGTGCCCGGCCAGAACGACGGGACCGTCGATGCCCGCCAGGACGTCCTTGAGATAGGCCGAGTCGCCCCTCAGGGACCGCAGCGGGTTGGCGACCGCGATGACCGGATATCCGTCGCGGCGAAGCCTCTTGATGACATCGTTCCAGCTGGTGGAGTCGGCGAAAGCACCGTGGACCAGGACGACCGTGGGCTTGGGACCCTGTTCATGAACGCCCTTGTCGGCGGAGGCGGGGGCGACTGCGACGGCCAGTAGGCCCGCGGCGATGCTGGCCCCGGCGACAACGGTGAGCGAGGTACGGGACCGGCGGGCGAGGGATGAGCGGAACATATGCAGATACCTTTCGAGGTTGCGCAGACGCTCCGACTTCTTCGGAAGGAGCGCGGCGCTGATGGTCGGCGGCCCGCGACAGCCCACTGCTGAGGCGGGGCTGGGGCGCCGTGTACGGCGGCGCGGTGAGCTTCGTTGCTGCGCCGCGGAAGCCAGGTAGGAGGCCGACCGGCGATGTGTACGTGCCGGGTGCCAACTGCCGGACGGGGCTGCCGGTTGACTCGACAGTCCCACTTACCGCCTTTCGCCCTTATGACAGGACGCTCATCGAATGTGTGACATATGACCCTCGTCGAGGCGGGCTTGAGAGGTGCGGGCCCGGCCGGTCCCTGTCACATACAAGGTCGTCACTCAGTCCCGGAAAGTGCGAGAGCGCTGCGCGGCCCACTCCCTCCTCCGCGTTACGCCCCGTGTCACATGATCCATACCCGTCCGGTCTGCACTGGCGAGAACAGCGTCACGAAACGTTGAACAGGTCTGGACAGCGCGCTCGGTCCACCGAGGTCGCTCCGGAGGTCGGCCGAGGCGTCGCGGTGTTGGCGATGGAGGGCCGCGTGAGAGGGAAGATGCCGTATGGAGCAGGCCGATGACACGGTGCCGATCGCGGAGATGCTTGGCGAGCGGCAGCATCTGCTGGACGTCGCCTACTGGATGTTGGGCACAGGTCCTGATGCCGACGAAGTCGTCACCGAGACCTATCGGCGGTGGTACGGCCTGTCCGATACGGAGAGGGCGCGGATCGCGGAGCCGCTCCTCTGGCTGATGAAGACGGCGGGCGCCCTCTGCCTGACGTGGCCGAACCTGCCCGAGCGGCGAGGGCCGGGTGCGGCGGCGGCAGCCGGTTGTACGACAGCGAAGACTTGTCCCTCTTTGGCGGACGAGGTCAGCGAGGTTCTGCTGACCGCGTTGGATTCCCTGTCCCCGGCCGAGCGGGCAGCATTCGTCCTCAATGATGCTTTCGGGATGCCGCCACAGGTGGTCGCCGAGATCGTGGGCCAGACGGAACGGGAAATCGGGGAACTTACCGAACGAGCCCGTCGCACGCTGCGGCTCAGGCGTTCGAGTCCCACCATGCCGCAGCAACACGACCGGATGGTCCGGGCGTTCCGTGAGGCCTGCGCCGCTGAGGACTCGGCCCTTTTGTCATCTTTGCTGGCCCCTGACGCCACGGCCTTCTTCGACGGCGGCGGCAAGGTGCGGGCTCTGGTCCGGCCGGTCCACGGCGCTCTGAAGGTCGCCCGCAGCCTGCTCACTCTTCTCTCCCACCGCCCGCGTACCGCACTTGACCTTCACTCCGTCAACGGCCGGACGGGGGTCGTCGTGCGCTATGACGGCCGCGTCGCCGCCGTGATCAGCTTCGACATAGCCGACCACCACGTCGTCCAGGTCTGGGCCGTCCTGAACCCCGACAAGCTGCGGACCTGGAACCAGCCGGATGCCTCTTCCGGCGTACCTCAGATGCCTGGTGTATCCGGTGGGCCTGGTGGGTCGAACAACGTGCCCGCGACAGACCGGGACTGAGGGCGTCGTCAACATAGTGTGATCGCTCTGTCGAAAGTGGCAGTGCGATGCATCCGCATGCTCTACGAGTTCTCGACGTTTGTGCTCGCCGCGGACAACCAACGATGGCAGACCTGTAACGGAATGAAGGTCTGCCCGGTCGAAAGAGATGACGCAAACGACCTGGTGCCCGCCTTGTGGTGACGCCGGACTCTGTGTCGGCCGGCCCTCCCCTGTGCGCATGCAGCCAGAGCAACCGTGTCCAGGCGGCCACGGGGACCGTGCCGTCACACGGTGATCCAACGAGTGTGCCATCGACAGCACCGGTCCTGAGAGGAACGGGGACAGAGGAACATGCATCTTGACAAGCCCTCCACCGCGAGCACGATGGACGAGGCCGTTTCTGTCTTCGTGGAGCTCCGCCCACGTCTGTTCGGTATCGCGTACCGCTTGCTGGGAAGCGCGGTGGAGTCCGAGGATGTGGTCCAGGAGGTGTGGCTGCGCTGGCAGAAGACAGACCGCTCCGCGGTGGTGAGTCCCGTCGCGTTCCTGTCCAAAGCAACCACCCGGCTGGCCATCAACGTGGCCCAGTCCGCCCGCGTGCGGCGTGAGACCTACATCGGCCCATGGCTACCCGAGCCCATCGACACGAGCAACGACCCGGAGGTGGGCGCGCAGCGGGCTGAGGCCCTCGAAGTGGCCCTGCTCCTCGTGCTGGGCAAGCTGAATCCGACCGAGCGGGCCGCCTACGTGCTGCGTGAGGCATTCGACTACGCCTACTCCGATATCGCGGAGATACTGGGGTTCACCGTCGTCAACGTGCGCAAAGTCGTGAGCCGGGCCCGTAAGCACCTCTCGGACGACCATCAGGAGAGCGTGGACGCGGCCGAGCACCGGCAACTTCTCAACACCTTCGTATCGGCAGCGCGTACCGGGGACATCGCGTCCCTGGAGGCTCTTCTGACACCGGACGCCGTCTCTCTGCCCTGCTGACATTGGCCAACGAGGCGTCGCTCAGAGCTTCCCCTGACCGACCCTGCGGACATTCCGCGCTGTTCACACTCGCGCGCTCACCGTCCTCACACGCGTGAGCAACTGCCTGGCGAGCGCTGCCGTTGCCTTCGCGATGTCACAAACCACCGTCGGACCTGGTCCTAGTCAGTGACCACCCGGAGCCAGGGGAGCAATCGTGGCTATCACCGCGTCCTTATCGCCTGCGTGTAGCTACTGCACCGGCGGGCCGCGCAGCAGCCCGCCAAGGCCGACGTCCTTCCCCCGGTCACGGCTCCCGCCGTCCTCGCCACCACCTTCACGACCGTCGCAACCTTGCGGCGCGGAACCGCTTTTACCCAGACGGTTCCGTCGCGACCCCGGCCGCCTTTCGGTTCGGGCATGCCCCAACCAACACGCTCCCGAGTGCCCTCCCACCTCTGGGCGGTCGCCACATCCCCACGTCCCGAAAGGCATCATCATGCGCAAGATATTGCGTGCAGCAGCTGTCGGTGCAGCGTGCACCACGCTTTCACTCACCTCGGCGGTCGCCCAAGCGACTCCCGGAGGTCCCGGCGTCACCGGCAAGGTCCTTGACCAGAGGACCATCGGGAACCGGGACTACATCCTCCGACAGGTCACCATTCCGCCCGGCCAGGGAACAGGCTGGCACTACCACGACGGCACCCTGTACGCATATGTCAAGCAGGGAACGCTGAGTCACTTCGATGCCACGTGCGCATCCGACGGCGTATACGACCAGGGCAGCTCCCTCAAGGAACCGTCGGGAGCGAACCACGTGCACCTGGGCCAGAACCGTGGCACGACGGACGTCGTGCTGGAAGTCCTCTACGTGCTGCCGCACGGCGCCCCGTTCGCCGAGGACGCCCCCAACCCCGGCTGCAAGTTCCAGTAGCCCAGCGCGCCGCACTACGGCCGCGTCCTGCGTACGGGCGCGGCCGATCGTCGACAGCTGTCACAGCTCCTCCCGCTACGCGGTCAATCGAGTGTCAGCAGCTTGGGATGGCATCCATCCGGGCCCCGCAGCGAGGAGGAAGCAGCATGGCAGGGACGCAAATCAGTCGAGGCACTCGGCCGATCACCGAAGGCCCGCCGACGGATTTCCGGCACGAACCGAGGGAGGGCGGCAAGATGCTCCGAGGCACCGACCGACATGCCGATCCCGTCGCCGCGACTGCGTCGCTGGCGGCAGAGGCCGCCCTGCTCGAGGGGCGGCTGCGCCATCTCCGAGAGGCCATCCACACGGTGGACGCACGCATCGAGTCGATCTCCGAGACCCTCCGGAAGCTGCGCCACACGGCGTCCGGGCCCGATGACGGCGAGTCCCGCTCGGGCGACTCAGAAGACGCCGGCCCCGGCCACGCGGCGACGCACCACCACTGACGGACTGAGCAACCGCACGGAGCCTGTCGTCCCGGGTCGTCGGGGCCCGGCATGCGACCTGACGGATCCGCCCGCTTTCGTCCCGGACCGACGCCCAATGACTCCGTACAGCGGGCTCTCATGTGCGATGTCGGCCACGGAGTCCCCTCGGTGGCCCGTACGGCCACCGAGGAGACTCGGACGTTGCCGAGCCGCGCTGGATCGCCGAGCACCTGAGCAAACGCGGGCCGAGACCGCGCCGGCTCGGTCTCGGACAGGCCGACACCAGAACAGGAGCCGGGGACCGCCCTGTGACCGTGGGCGAACCCGAGAAGCCGCTCCCCCAAGGGGATCGCGGTGGCATCGCGCGAGAACGCGCGTCGCGTGAGCGGCTGATTTCAGTTCGTTGCCTCCTGAAGCACCCATCCGTTGCCGTCCGGGTCGCTGAACGCCGCATATGAGCAATAACTGCGGCGTTGCGGATCAGGGCCGCTGACTCGCCTCTCATCCGTGCAGCGGTGGAATATCTCGCTCGTGTCGTGGAAGATCCCGCCCATCTCTATACCCCTGCCGAGAAGCTCTTCGTGGGCCTTCACGATGTCGGAAACGATGAGGTGGAGCCCCTGCGCCGAACCGGGAGTTGCAGTGGTGACCCCGACACCGAAGAGAATCGAACACGGCGAGCCGGGGGGAGTCATGTGCACCACCCGGTAGGTGTCATCGGTGACGTGATCAGCATCCAGGCGGAACCCCACCGCCTCGTAGAACGCTCTGGCCCGGTCCACGTCGGAGACAGGCAGAACCACAACTTCCAGCTTGAAATCCAATGTCGTCATCGCTTTCACGGACGGAGGGCTTGGCACCACCTGGTACCACGGTCAGAAGCAGTGTCGTCATCTCGGATGACGTACGAGGGTGGGACGGCTCATTCCGATCACGAGACAGCCGACTCCGTCGGGGATCGGGATGACGGGTCCCTGCTCTCCGAAGGAATGACGGCGGAAGCCCCAGCAGTCGGCGGCTCGGGAAGTCCCTCCAGGAAGTCCGCAGCCGGCGCGAAGAACATGGAACCTGTCACCGGGACGGAGAAGTCCAATATGCGGTCGTGCGGCGCCGACGCTGTGCCCAGGAACATCTGCTCCAGCATCTTCTCCGTCACCTCGGGGGTGCGGGCGTAGCCGATGAAATACGTGCCGAACTCCGCACGCCCCACGGCGCCGAAGGGCATGTTGTCACGTAGGATCTCGAGTTCTTTGCCGTCCGCGTCGGTGAGGCTGGTGAGGGCGACGTGTGAATCCGCAGGTTTGACGCTGTCGGCGAGCTCCACGTCGGACAGCTTTCGGCGGCCAATTGCTCTCTCCTGCGCCTCTACGGACAGTTCCTCCCATGCGTCGAGGTCGTGCAGGTACTTCTGCACGACGACGTAACTCCCGCCCGAGAAGGACGGATCCTCGTCGCCGACGACTACCGCGGCGTGCGCCGCGGGACCAGTCGGATTCTCCGTTCCGTCGACGAAGCCGAGCAGATCGCGTTCGTCGAAGTACTTGAAGCCGTGCACCTCGTCCTGGACTGTCACTGCTTGGCGCAGTCGGCTCATGATCTCCGTGGCAAGCGCGAAGCACAGATCCAGTCGGGAGGCGCGGATGTGGAAAAGCAGGTCGCCCGGAGTGGCGACGGCTCGGTGCACGGGACCGTTCACTTCCCGGAAGGGGTGAAGCCGGGCGGGACGCGTCCCGGAGAACAGGCGGTCCCAGGCGTGCGAACCGATGCCGGTGACGCAACTCAATCTGCCGTCGGGCTCGGCGCGGAATCCCACGGCCCGTTCCAGCGAGCCGATGTCGGACAGCAGCTCACGGACGATGGTCTCGCCGCCGCTGTCGATCGTCGCGACGAGAAAGATCGCCGCGCTGGTCAGCGGGGACAGAACCATCTGAGGCACCGGTTCCGCGACGTCTCCGGTCATGAGCGTTTCCCTTCCGGCCGGCAGCGGCAGATGTGTCATCTGATCACTTCGGATCCGCGTGAAAGTGTGCTGGATGACAGAACTGGCCTTGCGCGTGGCCTCAACGCCAGTAGTCGTCCAGGCGATCAGTTCGAGACAACTCGCTTTTCTCCTGGTGTGTCAACGGATGCGCGGAGGCAGCATGCTTGATCGCGTGAAAGGCATCCTTGTCCAGGACACCTTTGGACCGCAGCTCTTCCAGTAGCAGAGTCAGCGCGTTGGTATTCGCGCACGCCTTCTCCATGGTCCGGTCGAGTTGCGGTTGGTTCGCCAGCCAAAGAGGATCGGGCGCCGCTCGTGACTTGTCCTCATCGGCGATCAGCACCAGGTTGTGACGACGGGCTCCTTCCCCGGCCCGCTGCCACACGCGACGCCCGAAGCGCATGCGCAGGGGTTCGTCACTGATGCCTCGGCGGATGACGTCGAAGAACTCATGCGTCTTCGTGAGAAGCTCATCCAGCCGCTCATTGTCCTCATCGGACACCTCGGTGACGAGCGTCGCGGTGATCGTCTCCTCGTTGACGTCCTCTCTGTACCTGATCGGAACGAGAGTGAGTCCTTCGATCTCGAGAGCAGAGACGTGGAGTTCCTCGACCTCCTGGATCTCCGCCTTGTAGATGTAGATCTCGGGTCTGCGTCCTTGGGAGACGGCGGTCCAGTCCTCCGACACGCGCCAGGTCGCGTCAGTCCCCTGAATGTGCGTTCCGTTGGCCGTGGAGGCCGCCCGGAGCTCGGCGTCCAGCTCCTCGTGCCGTTCGTCCGGCACATGGAGCTCCAGCGCGAAGCGGCGCAGGGAACGGCCGTTGTGGACGGAAGCGACGGCAGGCAGCTCTACGGCCGTGAGTTCGCGGACCGCGCCGAGCAGGGTGAGGTGCAGTGTCGTCATTGCCGATTCTCTTCCATGCCGGTCTCAAGGGTCTCTTGTCGGCGTCTCGGACGGCCCGCAGCCACACGATCCGCTCGGAACACAAGCGAGATTTCCACACTAACACTCCACACATTGTGTCACAACAAACTGTCCGGGCACCTCCAAGGCGTGTGTCATGGGCTCAGGGCGCTGGTGCTCTCTGTCGGAAATCCCTGCTGGCTTCGGCTGCAGTTGACCAGGCGTCGACTCGGTCACGGTCCGTTCCCGTGTTCTGAAGCGTGCCGACTCCGCGCCGGAATCACGCATCCAACACTTCACACGAGCCGCAGGAGGCTCAAGCCTCGTCGTTCACCCACGACATCAGCTTGCGCAGCTGCTTGCCGGTGGTCTCCAGCAGGGACTCGGCGTCCTTCTGCTTGTACTCGTTGTACTTCTTCAGACCGCCGTGGTACTCGGCCATCCACTCACGGGCGAAGGTGCCGTCCTGGATCTCGGCGAGGACCTTGTTCATCTCGGCCTTGGTCGCGTCCGTGATGATCCGCGGGCCGGTGACGTAGTCGCCCCACTCGGCAGTCTCGGAGATCGACCAGCGCATCTTCGCCAGGCCACCCTCGTACATGAGGTCGACGATGAGCTTCAGCTCGTGCAGGCACTCGAAGTACGCGATCTCCGGCTGGTAGCCGGCCTCGGTCAGCGTCTCGAAGCCCGCCTTGACCAAGGCGGTGACACCACCCGCGAGGACGGCCTGCTCACCGAACAGGTCGGTCTCGGTCTCCTCGGTGAAGGTCGTCCTGATGACGCCGGCGCGGGTGCCACCGATGCCCTTGGCGTACGACAGCGCGAGCGCGAAGCCGTTGCCGGAGGCGTCCTGTTCCACCGCAACAAGACAGGGAACCCCGCGGCCCTCCTCGTACTGACGGCGCACCAGGTGGCCCGGGCCCTTGGGGGCCACCATGCACACGTCCACGCCGACCGGGGCCTGGACGAAGCCGAAGCGGATGTTGAAGCCGTGGCCGAAGAACAGCGCGTCGCCGTCCTTCAGGTTCGGGGCGATGGACGCCTCGTAGACCCGGCCCTGGACCGGGTCCGGGACGAGGATCATGATGACGTCGGCCTCGGCGGCGGCCTCGGACGGCGTCACCACGCGCAGGCCCTGCTCCTCGGCCCTGGCCTTGGACTTGGAGCCCTCGTGCAGGCCGACACGCACGTCGACACCCGAGTCACGGAGCGACAGCGCGTGGGCGTGGCCCTGGCTGCCGTAACCGATGACCGCGACCTTGCGGCCCTGGATGACGGACAGGTCGGCGTCGGCGTCGTAGAACAGCTCGGCCACGGCAATCACCTTTCGCTCGGAGCAGGAAACTCGAGGACAACGAGTAGAACCGTGCCCTCCTTGAGGCGACGAAACACTATCGCACCTTGTGTTGTCACATCTCGTGTAGGTTCGAGACTCCCCTTCGCAGTGTGAAGAGGAAAGCATGCTGTCGACGACAGCCCATCACCCAGCTCGAGGATGAGGAAAGCATGGTGTCTGTGAGCGCGACGCCCCCAGGTCCCAGTGAAGGTGATGCCGTGACGACACCGGCGCCTTTCGGGTCATGGGGCTCCCCCGTCGACAGCGCGGCCGCGACGGCTGGTGTTGCCGCAGGACAGATCGCGGCACCGTCGTACGTCGGTCTGGTCGACGGCGAGGCGTGGTGGGTGGAGCCTCGTCCCAAGGAGGAAGGCCGGTCGGCGCTCGTGCGCGGTCGAGCCGACCGTACGACGGAATCGCTTCTGCCCGCCCCGTGGGACGTGCGCAGTCGAGTCATCGAATACGGCGGCCGGCCCTGGACCGCCGCCCAGGATGGTGCAGACACACGTGTCGTCTTCGTCAACCATGCCGACCAGCGACTGTACACATTTCGTCTGCACGACGGGGGCAGCACCGCGCCCATCGCGCTGACCCCGGTTTCACCGGTGGGCGGAGGCATCCGTTGGGCCGAGCCGGTGCTCGATCTGGCGCGCGGCGAAGTGCGCTGCGTGATGGAGGAGTTCACAGGGGACGGCCCCAGCGATGTACGGAGGGTTCATGCTGCCGTACCGCTCAGTGGCGCGGCCGCCGCCCACCGCTCCGTCGTCCGGGAGCTGTCGGCGACGGACCATCGTTTCGTCACTCAAGCACAACTCTCGCCTGACGGACGACGTGCCGTGTGGCTCGCCTGGAACCATCCCCACATGCCGTGGGACGCGGCTGAACTGTGTATCGCCGAGGTGACCGACGACGGTTCCTTGCAGCGTGGGACAACGCTGACCGGAGGGCCGGGCGACCCGGTGGCGCAAGTGGAGTGGTCTGCCGTCGGCACGTTGCTCGTGGCTTGTGAGGGCACCGGGTGGTGGAACCTGTACGAGGTGGACCCGGACACAGGCGACAAGCGTTCGCTGCACCGGGCCGAGGAGGAGTTCGCTGGTCTGCAACGCCTGGGGCTCCGGTGGTTCCGCCCACTTGCCGACGGCCGTCTCGCCATCCTCCATGGCGTGGGAGGCCAGCGGCTCGCCGTCCTGGACCCCGCGCGCGGGCAGTACGTCGACGTGCCTGGCCCGAAAGACGAGTGGCTGCCCCATATCGACGCCGTTGGGAACCGAATCGTCGGGGTGGCGGCGGGACGCTTCACTCCCTACGAGGTGATGGAGGTGAACGCGGACTCCCTGGCCGCCCGGGCCATAAGTCGTACGCCCAGGATGGCGGTGGACACCGAGTACCTGCCGGTACCGGTCCCTCGGATGTTCAAGGCCCAGGCGGGACATGCCATTTACGCGCAGGTTCATGCTCCGCGCAACGCCGCCTTCTCGGGCCCGTCCGGCGAAGTGTCCCCGTTGGTGATCTGGGTGCACGGGGGGCCCGGTCTGCGGGCCCCTCTTGCTCTCAACCCGGAAATCGCCTACTTCACCTCTCGAGGCATCACCGTGGCGGAGGTCAACTACGGTGGCACGCCGGGATTCGGACGCGCCTACCGCGAGCGACTGCGCGAGCAGTGGGGCGTGGTGGACGTCGAGGACTGTGCCGTGGTCGCACAGGAGTTGATCGCCGAGGGCACGGCCGCCGCGGGGCGAGTGGCGATCCGAGGCGTCAGCGCGGGCGGTTTCACCGCGGCCCTGTCGGTTGCGGCACACGATCGCCATCTGTACGCCTGTGCCACGCTTTACTGTCCCGTTCTGGATCTCCTTGCTCTCTCCGCGGGAGGGACACACGACTTCGAGTCGCACTACCTGGACTCGCTGATCGGACCGAAACAGTGCGCGGATCTCTACCGTCTCCGGTCCCCGATCCATCAAGTGGGCCGGATAGACGTACCGCTACTGCTCTTCCAAGGACTGGACGACGCCGTGTGCCCGCCGTCCCAGGCCGAAGCCTTCACGGGTGCGCTGTCCCGGCACGGGGTGCCGTACAAGTACCGTACTTTCGAAGGCGAGGGCCACGGTTTTCGCCGACAGTCGACGCTCATCATGTGCCTCGAAGAGGAACTGCGGTTCTACGCGGACGTGTTCGGCTTCGCTGCGTCCTAGCGCCGACGAGACCGGCTCCGTGTGCTCTCCGTGCAGCCGCACAGTGTGAAAATCCAGCGAGACAGTGTGTGATGCGGGGCACAACGTATTGAACTGAGTGCCCGGATGCCGCAGCATCTGGGAGATGTGAATGCCGCACAGGGGCCGATGGCCCTTCCTCGTCCAACCGTTGCCCCGGACTCTCCTCTCTCTCCCGCCACTCACACCGTCTCCGTCCGGCAGGGTACTTCTGTCATAGACCAGCGCTATCACGTCGCCGGCACCGGCCCCGTATGCCTCGTCCACCCCGGGGGGCCGGGTATCGGCTGGGAATACCTGCGCATTCCCGAGCTGGAGCAAAGCATGACGATGGTGTACCTGGAGCCCGTCGGCACGGGTGAGTCCGGCCGACTGGCCGATGCCCGCGGCTACAACCTGTCCACGTACACACATTTTCTGCACGCGGTGATCGAGCATCTGGCGCTGCCGAAAGTCATCTTGCTCGGCCATTCCCACGGTGGGTTCGTAGCTCAACGCTACGCTCTTGATCATCCGGACCGCGTGGGCTCGCTGATCCTCTACGACACCTCTCCGGTGACCGGCGACGACTTCTGGCAGACCGCCGTTGCCAACTTGGAGCAGTTCGCCCGTCACCACGTCTCCGAGCACCCGGAGGTGGCCGACTACGTCGCCGGGCTGACCAGCCGGCCCGACCGGTTCGACGACGAAGGCGCGACGGCGGTACTGCGCACGATCGCTCCCGCCTACTTTCACGACTACTGGGGCCGCGAGGACGATTTCGCCCCTGGGCGCCAAGCCCTGCGCATGTACGCGGCACCCTCCTGGGGCGAGGGCCCCGCGTTCGACGTACGAGAAGAACTGTCCGCCGTCACCGCCCCCACGTTGGTACTGGTCGGAGACGACGACTTCATCTGTGGGCCACACTGGGCCAGGATGATCCACAAGGCGGTATCCGGGTCACAGCTCACGGTCCTTGATCGGACAGGGCACCTTGGCCACATCGAGAGCCCCGGAGAATTCACCACGGCAGTGGTCGAGTTCCTCTCTGCCGTCTCGGAGGGCACTGCATGAGGTGACGAGAGGAGTCGGGAACTGCCGTCCCCACCACGGCAGTTCCCACCAGCACAGCGCTTCTCTTGCGACCAGGGCCACGCCCGGCTGCCCACGACGTCGGCGCCCGGTCATCGCTGACCGGATCTCTTGACGGGAGCACTGGATGTGCCGTCCGTCATGGACCCGCGGCAACTCCCCGCGCCCACATCGCCCCTCTGCGGGGCATCGCGCGTCAAGCGTGCCGACCAGGCAGGGCTCGGTGCGGACATGGACGGGTGCCGAACGATGACCGCAGAGCTGTAGGTGCCGAGATCAGGTCGGGTGCCGCTTCGTGTCGCATCGGGGCGAGCTGTGGCCACGGCAACCTCCTGCGAGCCCACCGAGGTGACTTCAGCGGGATCGGCTTTGTGACGGCCGTTCCGAGGCGACTTGAATCGGCTCCCCCGCGACCGGCCCGGAACGCCGGCACGGACCATGCCGCGATCGGCGCCACGCCGGCGGCAGAAGTCGTCCTGCTCGAAGCCCACGAGCGTTTGCTCAACGATCCCGGCGCTCTGCTCGCGAAGAGGCTGAGAGGTGGCCCGCGCCCGGCTGGCCGAACGCGTGATGCAGGGCGTCCTCGTCCGGCACGACACTCACGCTCAACGCTGTGCTCGGGCGCGGGTTGGTTACAGCGCGAGATCTCCGTGCGGCATCGAGGGGATGATCCCGGTCCCCCCGCTCCGGGCGCGCACGGCCAACCTCCTCGCGTACGCGTCAGCTGTTGGGCAAGGCCGCCCAATGAGCCTCCAGGAGTGCGGCGACCTCTGCCGGCCGCTCGAGCACCGTCCAGTGGTTGCACTCGAGCTTGGCGACCTTGGAGGCGCGCAGGGACGCGCCGAGCCTCTCACCGAACTCGATCTGGCAGGCGGGGTCGAGCGCTCCCCAGAACACGAGAGACGGCGCGGACACGTTCGCCAGTGCCGGTTCCCATTCCGCCCCCATGGTCACGGCGGAGCGGTAGAGCCTGAGGATGCTGTCCTTCATCACCCCGTCCACGCGGCTGACCATCTCCTTGGCCGGCTGGGCGGGGAGGTCGAAGCCCTTTACCAAGTCGTCGGCGAAGGACTCCGCTTGCAGCTCGTTCATGAAGCGCTCGCCTTCGACCGGGTCCTGCCATGTCACGGCAAGCGGATGCCATACATAGTCGGAGCTGACCGGTCCGTTGCCTCCGGCCCAGGTACGCACGAGATCGGGCCGGAGGGATGCGACACGGGCGGTGAATATGCAGCCCCAGTCGTGCCCGACGAGGTCGACCGGCTCACCGATCCGCTCCAGGCGGTCGATGAGCCAACTGACGTACTCCTCCTTGGTGGATCCGAAGTCGTCCGGCCGGGCGGCGGCGAACCCGGGCAGGTCCCAGGCTTCCACGTCGGTCCGGGAGAGGTGGCGACGCACGTCGTCCCAGACGTGATGGGTGTCGGGGACCCCGTGTATCAGGATGGCAGGCATAGGGAGTGCCCTTCGTCGATCGGAGATCGGTCGACTGCCACGAGTGAGCAGCCGTACCTCGCGGAGGTGTTCCGCAACCATATTGCCAGGAACAACATCGTGTCACACGGTGTTGTCATCTCCGTCTGGTCCGGGTCGCTTCTTCAGCTCGTGCTCCCTGGTTCCATGCCGTGTCCGATTGATCCATGGTCAATCAGCACATGGATCGGGCCGCGCGCTGCGTGGACGCTGGCGCCCCGGACGTACCGCCCAACAAGGAGTGTTGATGAACGACATGACGGAGCCCGACCTGCGAGGAAGGCTGGCCGTGGTCACCGGGGCGAGCGACGGGGTCGGCCTTGGGCTGGCCACACGACTCGCTCATGCCGGCGCCGAACTGATCCTGCCGGTACGCAACATGGCCAAAGGAACCAGCGCCCTCGAACTGATCCGAACGAGCGTGCCGGGTGCGCGGATCTCCCTTCGCCTCCTCGACCTTGCCTCCCTGGCCTCGGTGGAGGACCTCGCCGACACGCTCAATGCTGAAGGCAGGCCGATCCACCTGCTCGTCAACAACGCAGGCGTAATGTCACCGCCCTTGCGGCACACGACCAAGGACGGCTACGAGCTGCAGTTCGGAACCAACTACCTCGGTCATGTGGCCCTCACCGGGCGGCTGATGCCGTCACTGCGGGCCGGTCACGCTCGTGTGACCACAGTGACCAGCAGCGCCGCGCGTGGCAGCCGGATCAACTGGGACGATCCGCAGGGTGTGAAGCGGTACTCCCCGGTGCGCGCGTACGGACAGTCCAAGCTGGCCAACCTGCTGTTCGCTCTCGAACTGGAGCGTCGCAGCGCGTCGGGCGGCTGGGGTCTCGTCAGCAACGCGGCCCATCCCGGTACGACTCTGACGAATCTCTACGCAGCCGGGCCCAACCTCGGCCGCGCCCGTCCCGCGCCTCACGCGGCGATCATGAGGCGGCTCGCGCGCTGGGGTGTCTTCGTGCAGTCCGTCGACGCCGGCCTGCGTCCGCTGCTGTACGCGGCGGCAAGCCCGGAAGCCAAGGGCGGGCATCTGTACGGCCCCGACGGCTGGGGCCAGTTCACGGGCAGTCCAACGGAACTGGCGCTCTACAAATCGGCCCGGAGCGAGGCGGACGCATCTCGGCTCTGGCAGCTGTCCGAGCGGCTCACCGGTGTCACCTTCGCGACGGGCTGAAGGTACCCGGCGGACCGGGGACAGGGTGACTGCTTCGGCGTTCACACCGACCGGGCCAGGACACGGAAACCTGCCTGACGGGCAGCAAGGCAGCCCGGTTCGGGCTTAGTTCGCGCCTTGCTCGCCCCGTACGGCTGGTGTCACACAAACGGGAGGAGCTCGGTCTTGTGTGTGGGGGCCATGGCCGTCAGGCCTGGTGCACCAAAGGTGTACAGGACATGTCGTACCGGCATGGGTGCGCGCGTCGCCGCTGCGGAGTGGAACGGAGACGAGCCTGTCCCGTGAGTGCTGACGCGCCGATCCTGTCCCGTACTCCGGTACCGGCCCCACGGGCTTCGAGAAAGGACGTTGCGATGGTGGACGAGTCATTGACCATTCTGGACGCCGGTCCCTTTGACCACGTGGACCCGGACGAATTCGTCCGGGCGGCCATGCGGTGGCACTTCGACCCCGCGACCGGTTCCCGGTACTGGCTCGACCGGGCCGATCGGCTCGGCTTCGACCCCCGGCACGACGTCAAGGGCGTGGCGGACCTGGTCCTGTTTCCCGACCTGGCGGACGAACTGCGGGGGGTGCGGGTGGCGGATCTCATCCCCAGGGGCTACGGATCCGGGGCCAAGCTGCTGAACGTGTTCGACAGCGGCGGGACGACCGGAGCACCCAAGCGCGTCATCCAGCTGGACGACTGGATGCGGCACAGCACTGAGCAGGTGAACCGACGTCTCGGGGCCCATGGGCTGCCCGCCGGCGGTCTGTGGCTGACTGTGGCGCCGACGGGGCCGCACCTCGTGGGAGACGTGCTGCAGCGGGCGGCTGCCGGTCTCGGCAGCGTGGGCCTGAGCGTCGACATGGACCCCCGGTGGGTGAAGAAGTTGGTCGCCGCGGGCCGGGCCGACGAGGTCGACGCCTACACCGACCACCTCGTCGAACAGTGCCGAGGCATCCTGCTCAGCCAGGACATCGGCGTCATCGCGGCCACCACCCCGCTCCTGGAGCGGTTCGCCCGGGAGGACGATCTGGTCGAGATGATCAACCGCAGTGCCAAAGCGATCATCTGGGGCGGTACGCACATGGACCCCGACACGCGGGAGCTCTTGAGCACAGAGGTCTTCCCCGATGTGCCGGTCATCGGCATGTACGGCAACACCCTGATGCTCACCGCGCTGATGGAGAGGGCCGGTCTCACGGCCTCGGAGCCGTGCGTGTTCGACCCGGTGTCGCCGTACGTCTTCCTGTCGGTCGTGGATCCCGACACCGGGGAACGGGTGGAGGTCGGCGAACGCGGTCAGGTCGTGGTCAGCCACGTCAGCAAGTCCATGCTGATCCCGAACAACATGGAGCGGGACACCGCGCTGCGGGCCCGTCCCGACGAAGACCACGCCGGCGATGCCGTAGCGGACGTCGCGCCCATACCCACGGTCAAGGGCGAGACGGTGATCGAGGGCGTCTACTGATGACGACTGTGACCTTGGCCGACCCCATCTACCTGGACGCCTTGGGCCCTCGGGGTGCTTACCGGACGCGTGTCCCGACCTCGGTGAAGGATGTGGCCGGCACCGAGGTCGCGCGGCTGAGCCTGGTGCCGCCGCTCTTCGTGACGCGGGCGATGGCCGCCTTGCGGCAGGCCGGGCCGATCCCGTCGGCAGACCTCGACGGTCTGCTCGCGGCGGCGGCCGATGTGTTCGCCTCCGGCACGGTAGGCGGTCTGAGCGTGCGGGAGTACGAGCAACTCGTGAGCCGGACGTCGGGCACTCCCCTGCCGGTGGTACGCGCCTCGACCGATGGCACAGCTCGCTTCGTGCGCCAGGCCCGCTCGTCCGCCTGGCGGGGCAGGCCAGTGGGCGCGGCCCCCGGTCTGCATGACTCTGCCGTCCGCGAGGGACATGCGGTCTGGGTGCGTCAGGGCGACGTGTTCGCCGTCAACGCCTCCGGTAACCACCCCGGCGTTCACCGTCTGTGGCTGGAAGCGCTGGCGCTGGGTTACCGCGTCGCCGTCCGCCCGTCGAGGCGTGAGCCGTTCACTCCGTACCGGTTGGTCGGAGCGCTGCATCAGGCCGGCGTACGAGATGACCAGCTCGTGTTGCTGCCCACCGACCACCGGACCGCCGACACGGTGGTCCGCGACGCCGACCGGGCTCTGGTGTACGGCGGTGACGACGTGGTCGCCAAGTACGCGAACGATCCCGGAGTCCTGCCGCAAGGACCAGGCCGGTCGAAGATCCTCATCACCGCGGACACGGACTGGCGTGACCACTTGGACACGATCGTGGCCTCTGTCGCCGACGAAGGCGGAACCGCGTGTGTCAACGCCACCGCAGTCCTTTTCGAAGGCGATCCAGCACCTCTCGCCGAGGCCATCGCGACACGCCTGTCAGCACTGCCCAGCCTCCCTCCGCAGGACGAGAGGGCGGTTCTGCCAGTCTGTGCGCGGGAGCGGGCGCACGCCCTCAGCGCATACCTGGGAACCGTGGCCGCGGGGACGCGCGCCTGGCTCGGTGGAGACGGGATTGCCGACGACCTCGGCGACGGGAGTGCCGTACTGCGCCCCGCCGTCCACCAGACCGACAGCGCCGACGCCGTCCAGCTGCGCAGCGAACTGCCCTTCCCCTGCGTGTGGGTTGCGCCCTGGAGCCGGTCGGACGGCATTGCTCCGCTGAGGGACACGCTCGTGCTGTCAGCTCTGACGCGCGACGCGGAACTGCTGGACACCTTGCTCTCGGAACCCACCATCTCCAACCTGTACATCGGCGATCAGCCGACCTACTGGATGGCTCCGGGAGTGCCCCACGACAGCTACCTCTCGGATTTCCTGATGCGCAGCAAAGCCGTCTTCGACGCACGGTGAGGCGGGGCGGGCCGTCGTGTCCGTTCAGTGGAGTGTGAGCAGCATGATGACCACCCCCAGGGGCATTGACCCGTCCCAGAAATGGCCGATCTCTCGGAGTTCCGGCGTCTCTCCTCTCGACAGTGGAGCGCGGCGCGGGCGTCTCGCGGGTCAGCGACCGCAGTGCACGGCCCAAGAGGTAGAGCACCAGCATCGTGACGGCCACGTCACCGAACGCTGAGTCCCCCGCGGAACGGGCAAGATGCCGTCCCGAGGCAGGACGGTCGGCCAGGGTTTCGTGCGACGGCCCCCGATATCGAGGGGACGTCCACGCCATCCAGCCCCCCATTGCCGACATACCCGCCACCTGGGGCAGCCTCCTGACTGTGCTCGCAGTACGGATTCCCGGCGGCGACAGCGGTCAGCGGAAACCACAACGCGGCTGCGCAGAAGACCATCTGCGCAGCCGTCGGCCACTGTTGCCTCCACCGGGCCCTCGGTCACCCACGCCCGGTCCCTGACATCGCGCTGTGCGCAATGACGTACGTCCTCTACTCCTTCGCTGTCGGTGGAGGCGCGTTGATCGCGAGCTGACGGTGGTGGCCGTCTCGTCGGTGCAACCGGAGTTCCCATGTTTGGCCTGGACCGTCTGAACCGAAGCATGTCCGGCAGCGCACCAGGGCACTTCTCCTGTTCCAATCCGCTGTCGAGGCGAGGAGGGCGAGGTCGAATTGGTCATGGGTGTGCACACTGCGCGCGGCCTCGTGGTCGTGAAGACCTTCTGTCGGTGACGCTCGCGGCGTGCTGGTCCTGCATCCCGACAAGCTCCGTTTATGGAACCGGTCCAGTGCCGCTTGGTGTGCCGCACGGTCCTGGGAGCAGGCATGGCCTTGGGTGTCCGATAGTCACCGACTGCCACTATCTCCTCGCAACGGACCGGAAGCCGTGGTAGCCCACCCGCTTGCGTGTCCCTCCCGCTGTGGGGATGGCGCCACCCGGACTGACCGTGCTGTAGGCATCGTTCCGTCTTTCGTTTTGGCTGACCACTGCGGGCTGTTCCGCACACGATGGTGACGCTGTGTGCGCAATCCGCCTATGATGTTCAGGGGTACCCGTCTCATCGTATGGGGCGGGCTAGCGGCACCAAGAGTGTGCCTGACGAGCACGCAAAAGTATTGAGGACAAGAGGACACATGGTCTCCGCAAGCCACACGGCGCACAATATCGAGATCACCGCCGAGAGCCTTCAAGAGGATCTGGCCCGCCTGGAGATTCAGAAGCAGGCGCTGGAGAGGGAGCTCGCCGCGGTCGTCGCTCATCTCGGCTCCGTACAGCGGGCCCTCAACACCCTCGAGGCTCTCATGCACGGAGCTGCCCAGCCGCAGGCAGCCGACACGACGGCTGTGGTGTCCACGAAACGGCCTCGCCCCTCAGCACCCGTGCCCCAGCAGGAGGGCACCCCCTCCTCGCAATCAGCGGACGGCGCCACCCTCACACGTGGTGTCCAGAAAGAGCAGTCGGCGGCGAGTCGGCGGGATCGGCGGGACTCCGCCTCCCCGGCCGTAGCCAACGCGGTCAGTCCTACCCCCGGGCCTCATACCAGCGGCGACGGTGACGATGACAAGAAGTACGGCAAACTCACCGAACAGATCCTGGAGTATTTCGCGGGAGCCGGCGACGCCCACGTGCGGGCTCGGGATGTCGCGGCGGCACTCGGCCGCGACACGGACAGTGGGAGCATCAACGCGGTCCGCAGCACCCTGGACCGCCTGGTAGGCACTTCTCGCATCCGGCGGACGGGGCGCGGCCTCTACGCCAAGCAGGCCTGAGACCGCCGACGCCCAAGCCTTGCTGCTCACCACCTGGTCAGGCGTGACTCCGGGCACCGTCCACGGGGGGAGGACGGCGCCCGGAGCACGGCACCAGGTCTGCTCTAATACCTCGGTGCCAACGCGCGACATCCTCACGATGACCGTGTCGAACATGACGTCGCAAACGTTGTGATCAATATACACACTAACGAGCGTGGTCGGGACCGCCGGAGGAAAAGGTGCACGGCCCGCCGGGTCACGTCAGGTTTAGATGTTGCTTGGCTGTGTTGTTCAACAGGAATCAGACCGCGTCCCCCTCACGTCGGTCACCGCGCCAGGGAGCCGGAAACGGCTGAACTCACAGGGCGGCTGCCTTCGACCGCTCACTCCGACGTGGATTTCTCCGTGCCACGAAGACCCCCGGGGATGCTGCACTGAGGTAGGGGAACGATGTGACGTCCGCAGAGCACGGCAGTCATCCTGACAGCCAGCACGCGGACCTTGTGGTACCACGACGGTACGGCGAGCACGAGATGGCCACGGTGCATGATCCATGCCGGGAAGCCCTTGATGACCAGATCGCGATAGGTGTTCGGGGCGGTGTACGTTCCTGGTGGTCCTGCCAGGTCGGAGACAGCGGCGGCGTCGCCCGCGACCCACACGTCTGACACTATGTTCGCCTCTGTGCCCACCCGAAGGCCGGGCCGTGCGAGTAGAAGACCCCGGTCGTCGACGGGAAAGTCCGTGTGATTGTGTACGGTCGAGTTCGACGCACTGCCGGCAATCCACACGATGAGCCCCGAATCGAACTCGGCGCCGTTCGACATCACGCCGTAGCCGTCATCCGCGGAGACAAGCTGGGCGTTCAGGTGAACCGACGGCGCCTCGCTCCTCCAGGGACCGGACCACCCAGGCGCCGGGCCGGTTCCGGTGACCGTTCTCGAGCCGGTCACGAAGGCCCGCGCGACTGGATTGGTCCGGCCGATCTTTGAGGCAACGGCGTACGACACCCGTGAATCTCATTGTCGAACGTCTCGTCGGGTGAGGTAGAAGAGCGGTATGGATACCGCCCTCCTTGAACAGATGCTGGAGGAGCCATCGATCACGCTGTCGTGCATCACGGATACACAAACTACATGCGTGACTACGAGGTCATCGTCTATGCGACGGCTGATCCCCGCACCGGCATCACGCCGTCGTACCGGCGGTATCTGTTCCGGTACTGCGTCGAGGCCCGATGCGAGACGTCAGTGCCCGCGGAGACCTGGGGGCGCTCTTTGGACGACCGGCTCATCGACCACGAAACCGGCGTCGACCTTGACGGTTACGTCTGGGGCGTGAAGTGCCACTGCCTGTACCCGGGGGCCAAGCTTCTCCCCGAGTCGGAGGCGACCCGCCGCTGGTCGACGGCCGTTGGGATCGATTTCCATGAGGTACGCGTTGAGACCAACGCGCACAACTTGAGCCTGCTCTTCTCCGACCTTCAGGTGAGCGAGGTCCCGGTCGGATACGCACCCTTCGTCACGGAGTAGGAAGCGGGGGTTCGTGTGATCTTGTGACCGGCGTGTGGTCTGGTCGTTCTTCCTGGCATGCGGCGGCGTGATCTGAGTGATGCGGAGTGTTCCTGCCAGTCAGCAACAGGCGTTGTGGCCGGTGGCGGGATCACCGGCAGGTGATCGACGGGATTTTGCCCCGGGTTCAGACCCGGCGTGCAGTGGCGTGACAGCCCGAACGCTTCGGGCCGTGGAAGACCGTCTACGAACGGCACCGGCTGTGGTTATCCGACAGGACGTGGGAGCGTCTGCTCCAGCGAGTCCAAGCCGCCGCCGACCCGGCGGGTGAAATCGATTGGGAGTCCTTCCTGATCGCGGCGATGGCGTCGCCGGCCGGGGTGGTCATGTCTACGCTGGCGGCGTGACATTGGTGTGGGTGACGGGCAATTCAGGGACTGGTAAGTCCACGGTCTGCGGGCTGTTGCGAGAGCGTGGCTACGTCGCGCTCGACGCCGACGAGGACGGCTTCAGTCGCTGGATCGACCGAGCTAGCGGTAAAGCCGTGATGGATCCTCCGTATCCGGTTCCCGGGGGCTGGCTCGATCGATACGGATGGGCGATCGTCCGCGAGCGCGTTGAGACCCTCGTCGAGGAGTCTCGTTTCCGAATCGCGTTCTTGTGCGGATCGGCAGAGAACGAGGCAGACGTCCTCGATCTCTTCGACTGCATCGTGTGCCTGGTGATTGACGAGGACACCCTCCGCCACCGGCTCGCGACCCGCACCACGAACGCATTCGGTCAACATCCCGAAGAGCTCGCAGCGGCCCTGAAGTGGAATCCTCGGATGCGAGCGATCTACGAAAACCGTGGCGCGACGATCATCGATGCATCCACGCCAGTGACGGAGGTGGTGGACAGCGTGATCGATGCAGTTCAGGAGCTGAGGGGCGGTGCATGAGATGATGTTCGTTTCGCGCTTTCGGGAGGGGCGAGCGGGCTGGCCGCGGTGTCGCCGGGACGCTACGGCCGCGGCTGGGTGAACAAGCCGTGCTCGGTCTCGACCACAAGCTCGAAACGTCCCACAAACTGACGGAGAATCCGCACCAACGTGGGGAATCGAGATCATCTCACTGCCTGATCACCCATCGGCACGCCCACAGGCTTTGTCAGGGAGCAATTGATCGGCGCCGCTGAGCGGGCCCGGCCCGGGACAAGCGTGCGAGACGATCGAGTGGTCGATGGCCCCGAAGTCGCCCATGTGCCGCTGTCGCGCTCAACGCACGAGCCCGCGCCGACGACACCGTCGAGGGCCGGAACAAACTCTGCCGCCAAGCCCGTCCATGACCGAAACGCATCGCCTGCGCCCCCTCCTGCAGCAGCTCGATGCCGCTGCGCCAGTGCGCATGACCTCGCCGATGCCGTCACCGAGGCTTTCAGGGGCTCCCCCGACGCTGCGATCCGCAGCGACAAGATTCACGGTGATCAAGAACGGGCTCAGCATGCCTGCCGCTCAGCCGCTGCTTGCTCCTGCCGACTTGCTCGCAGGCTCAACTTCGGCCAGGACTGGCCTGTTTGAGTCAACGTAAGATCATTAACCTGGTGCGAGCGCAGGCATCGACCTTGAAGGAGCGCCGTGTCCACCGCCCAGCAGGTTCCTGACATCCTTTCGCCCGAGTTCGCCACGAATCCCTACCCCGCCTACGCGGTCATGCGGGAAAAAGAACCCCTGATCTGGCACGAGGCCACCCAGAGCTACGTCATCTCCCGCTACGAGGACGTCGAACGGGTCTTCAAGGACAAGAACGCGGAGTTCACGACCGACAACTACAACTGGCAGATCGAGCCGGTCCACGGCAAGACGATCCTGCAGCTCAGCGGCCGTGAGCACGCGGTTCGGCGGGCGCTCGTCGCACCCGCTTTCCGCGGCAGGGAACTGCAGGACAAGTTCATGCCGGTCATCGAGCGCAACTCCCGCGAACTCATCGACGCGTTTCGGCACTCCGGCTCCGCCGACATCGTCAGCGACTACGCCACCCGCTTCCCGGTCAACGTCATCGCGGACATGCTGGGCCTGGACAAGGCCGACCATGCTCGGTTCCACGGCTGGTACACGGCGGTCATCGCCTTCCTCGGCAACCTCGCCGGCGACCCCGAGGTGACCGCGGCGGGCGAGCGTACCCGGGTGGAGTTCGCCGAGTACATGTTTCCGATCATCCGTGAGCGGCGCGACAATCCGGGCGATGACCTGCTGTCCTCGCTGTGTACTGCCGAGGTCGACGGTGTGCGGATGAACGACGAGGACATCAAGGCGTTCTGCAGCCTGCTGCTCGCGGCCGGCGGTGAGACCACCGACAAGGCGATCGCCAGCATCCTGGCCAACCTGCTGCTTCATCCGGATCAGTTGGCGGCTGTCCGCGAGGACCGGAGCCTGATACCCGCGGCCTTCGCCGAGACGCTGCGCTACACCCCGCCCGTGCACATGATCATGCGCCAGTCGGCCACCGACGTCCAGGTCACCGGCGGCACCATCCCGGCCGGAGCCACGGTGACGTGCCTGATCGGCGCCGCCAACCGGGACGAGCAGCGCTACCGCGAGCCCGACCGGTTCGACATCTTCCGTGACGACCTCACCACGACCTCGGCGTTCTCGGCCGCCGCGGATCACCTCGCCTTCGCGCTCGGCCGCCACTTCTGCGTCGGCGCCCTGCTCGCCAAGGCGGAGGTCGAAACCGGGGTGAACCAGCTGCTGGACGCCATGCCCGACCTCCGCCTCGCCGATGGCTTCGACCCGGTCGAGCAGGGCGTGTTCACACGCGGCCCACTGGCGCTGCCGGTGCGCTTCACTCCGAGCGGCACCTGAACCCGCACCGTCCGCACCACCACTGTCGTCCGGTCCGGGCAGCTCACGCGTCCGGCTCGGGCGATGGGAATGGCAATGGCAATGGGCGATAAAGCTAGTGCACGGCCGGGGTGAACTGCACGGGCAGAGAGGTCAGTCCGCGCATCCAGATCGACGGACGCCACGTCAGTTCCTCCGGCTCGACGGCCAGCACCAGGTCGGGGAGCCGCTCCAGTAGCGTCTCCACCGCCGTACGTGCCATCACATCCGCCAGCAGCGGCGCGGGATAAGGGCAGCGGTGCTCGCCGTTGCTGAAGGACAGGTGCGCCGAGTTCTCCGCGCCGGCATGCGACTCGGGCCAGATCTGCGGGTCGGTGTTGGCGGCCGCGAGGCCCAGCACCAGGCAGTCCCCCTCGCGGATGAGACGTCCCCCCAGCTGCGTGTCGCGCACGGCCCACCGGCCGATGAAGTTCTGCGTCGGTGTGTCCAGCCACAGCACCTCGTTCAGCGCGTCTCCCACGCTGACCCTGCCGCCGGAGACGTTCAGCGCGAAGCGCTCGTCGGTCAGCAGCAGTCGCAGCGTGTTGCAGATCCAGTTGGCGGTCGGCTGCTGCGCCGCCGCGATCACGGAGATCAGGTCCTGCACGATCTCCTCGTCGCTGAGCCCGGCCGGATCAAGCAGCATCCGGGACGTGACATCCGGCCCGGGGCGCTCCCGCTTCTCCTTCACCAGCTGCATGATCCGCTCGCCGACCCGCATGTACGCCGCGACCGGGTCGTCGCCCTCACCGGCGTCGAGCGAGATCCTCAGATCGTCGACGAGCTGCTCGGTGTCGGTGCTGTCCTGCGGCATGCCACACATCCACAGCACGGCACGCGCCGGCAGCGCGTGCGCGTACACGCTCATCAACTCGGCCTGGCCGCTGCCGGAGAACGAGGAAATCAGCTGACCGGCGATCAGCTCGCACTCGCGGACCAGCTCGAACTGGTCCACGCCCTCCAGCGCCTGCGTGATCACACCGGCCCGGCGCTGGTGCTCAGCCCCCTCGGTGAACAGCACGGAAGGCTGGTAGCCGACGAACGGCAGGAGGGGCCAGTCCGAGGGAATGTGATCCCACTGGTTCCATCGCCGCGAGTCCCGCGCGAACAGTTCGTCATGGCTGGTCACATAGCAGACCTCGGGATAGCCGAGAACCAGCCAGGCGGGGATGTCGTTGTCGAGCAGCACCGGCGCGACCGCCCCGTGCTCCCGGCGCATCGAGCGGTACAGCTGCGAGGGCGTCTGCTGGTACTCCAGGCCGCCCAGTTGCACCGCGCCGTCGTGTGCGGGGCAGCCGGGGGGCGGAGTGGGTGCGGACGGGGAGCCGGTGGGATCGCTCACGGTGTGCTCTCCTGGGACAGTGCCATTGAGTAGAGGTGGTCCACGAGGGCGATGAGGACTTCCTTGCCCGAGGACCTGACTCGGGCGTCACAGTCGACCATCGGCACATGCTCACCCAGCGCGAGGGCCGTGCGGATTTCCTCGAGCGAGAATCGGTTCTCGTCACCGTCGAAGCGGTTGACGGCCACCACGAACGGGGTCTTGTGGTGTTCGAGCCTGTCGATCGCGTACCAGCAGTCCTCCATACGGCGCGTGTCGACGAGGACGACCGCGCCCAGCGTCCCGGAGAACAGGCGGTCCCACAGGAACCAGAACCGCTCCTGGCCCGGTGCCCCGAACAGGTAGAGCACCATGCGCTCGTTGAGAGTGATACGGCCGAAGTCGAACGCGACCGTCGTGGTCGTCTTGCCCTCCACACCGGCCGTTTCGTCGACGCCCTGCCCGGCCTGCGTCATCACCTCTTCGGTGTTCAGGGGCCGGATCTCGCTCACCGAGCGAACCAGGGTGGTCTTGCCTGCGCCGAAGCCGCCCACCACGACGATTTTCAGGCCGGTCTCGGCGGCATGGGCCAGCGGCGTGCGCTGGGAGGGGAGCTCAGAGGTTGCGGAGCCCATTGAGGACCTCCTGGAGCAAGGCGGTTTCGGGAAGCGACGCGACGGACTCGGCGGCGCGGGGGTGACGGGCGCTGACCTTGCCCATGTCGTGCAAGTCGCCGACGAGGATGCGGGCGACCGTGACGGGCAGCTTCAGCTCGGCGGAGATCTCCACCAGCGCCGTGGGGTGTCGGCACAGCTCGAGGATCCGCACGTGCTCCGACTGCATGCCGGTACTGGGTTCGCTCTCGCTGACGATCAGCGTGACCAGGTCGAACGAGTCGTCGGCCGTGCTGCGCCCGCCCGTGACCATGTAGAGCCGGTCAGGATCTCCGACGTCCACGGGTTTGCGGATCACGCGCGGGCACCCCGGTCGGCGGGCGTACGCGGTTCCGCCCTCAGATGCTCACCGATCTGCTCGACGAGTTCCGTCATCTGGTGACCGACGACTCCCGGGTCGGCGTTCTCCTGTGCGACGACCGCCAGGTGCGCGCCCTCACCGGCGTCCACGATGAACAGCAGGCCGCCGTGGAACTCGGTCATGGAGTGCCGCACACCACCCGATCCGTCTCCGAACTCCATGGAGGCGCCTTGCGCGAGGGCCTGGATGCCGGAGCAGATGGCCGCCAGCTGGTCGGCCTGGTCGAGCGTCATGTGCTCCGTCCAGCACAGCTTCAGGCCGTCCCGCGACAGGACGAGGGCGTGGCGTGTGCCCGGGGTGCGCTCCAAGAGATTCATCAGGAGCCAGGTGAGGCTGTTGTCGGTGGTCTCCATGGTGATCGGGACGGGTTGCGACCGGTCGGCGGTCACCCGGCCCGTTCCTCCAATCCATCGAATGCGGCGGCGAGGTGCTGGGTAGTGGGCTGCTGCCCGTGAAGTGCGGGAAGGCCGAGATGCGCGGAGGTTCGCGCCTCACTCGGCCGCGGTCCCGTGCCCGTCACCGGGCGGGCTGACGGAGTCGCCGGGTACGCCACCGCCATGACGGGCACGGTGGAAGGCGCCGAACTTGCTGCCGGTATCGCGCGCGGGTCCCGGTTCGCCCGGCTCGGCCGAGGGGGCCGGGGCCGCCGGTTTCTGCCGTGCGCGCTCGGCGGCGGCCATCGTGCGGCCGGGGGCGCGCACGGGCAGCGTGTGGCCGGGGGACGCGCTGCGGTCGCCGGGGACATCGGCGCTGGGCATGGACGTCACCTCGGCGGACGGGACCGGTTCCGCGGACTCGGCCGGTCGGGTGCGCGGGGACGGCGTCTCGTCGGCTTCGGCGGCGGGTGCCGGTGCGGCCGGGACCTGTGCGGTGCGCCGCGGGCGCTCGACGACGGGCTCGCGCTGCTGGGCCAAGAGCTGAGGAGGCAGCAGTACGACGACGCCGGTGCCGCCACGCGAGGAGGGCCGGTAGTTGACGCTGATGCCGTAGCGCTCGGCGAGCCGCCCCACCACGGTCAGGCCGAGCCGGGTGCCCTGCAGCGAGGCGAGGTCGGTGACCCGGCCAGACACGGACTCCTCCGCACGGCGCATGGCGGCGTCCGACATCTTCAGGCCGCTGTCCTCGATGGTGACGACGAGGCCGGCACTGCGTTCTTCCACATATACGTGGACCTCGTCGATGGGCGGCGAGAAGTTCGCCGCGTTGTCCATGAGTTCGGCGAGCAGGTGCATCACACCCTCGGCCGCGAAGCCCGCGATCGACGCCTTGCTGGAGGAGTGCAGGCGTACGCGCCGGTAGGCGGCGATACGGCCGACGGCTCCGCGCAGGATGCTCTCCATGACGATCGGCTTGTTCCAGACGCGGCTGGAGCGACCGCCCATCAGCAGGGCCAGCCGGTCCGTCATCAGACCGAGCTGAGAAGTGCTGTGATCCAGCCGCAGCAGGTCACCGAAGACCTCCTGGCCGTGCCGGTCCTGCATCTCCCGCAGATCGGCCAGCATCGCGACGGTCTTGGACTGGACCCGGCTCAGCGCCTTGGCGGAGGCGACCTGGGCAGCGGCGGAACGCCGTTCACTGAAGGCCAGTTCACGGACGAACCACTCGGCCGCTCCCCGCACGAGGGCGTTCTGCGGCCAGTCGAACTTGGTGAGGACGGTGTTGCCGGAACTGCCTTCCCGCAGCAGGGCCACCGCGGCAGGCAGCGTCTCCTCGATCAGCCGCTCGAGTTCCGCCCTGCCCTTGGCCAGTTCGCTGCGCATCCCGCGCAGTTCGCTCTCGGCGCCGACGGCCCGCCCCACCGATGCGCCGAGCTCAGTGGCGAAAATGTCGAGTATCTGGCGCAGTTGCGGATCGGACGGTGCGGCGACCCGGGAGAGGGCTTCCTCGGCGCTCGCGCCGCTCTTCAGCTGCTGTGCGACACCTGGAAGGCTCACGTTGACGAGCTGGGCGACCTCGTTGCCCTGCTGCTTCCAGTTGTCCTTGGTCATCCCGAGCTCGCTGTCCCGGGCGGCCGCCTGCCGACGGGCACGGCGCACGAGGTAGGAGGCGATGCCGGTGACGACGGCGACGCAGCACCAGGCGACGATCGCCGTGCCGAGAACCCAGGAGCGGGCGGCATCCGGAGCGAGAACGGCCGCAGCGGCGCCGCCCGCGGCCGCGGCGACCAGCACGACCAGGAACACGGCCGGAGAGGAGCTCGCCCCTTTCCCACGTCGACGCTGACGGGAGCGAGCAGGCACTGGCATTCCGCGGTCCCTCGGTTCGTACGAGCAGGAAGGTGGACGGCACGTCGTCGGCGATCTGAAGGGCGACCGATCGGGGACGGTGCGCTTCCGGATCACGCGTGCCGCTCATGCTAGTCACCCTTTCGAGTGAGTGAAGGACACCAACGGCCCCTGCGCGCACACGAGTTCACTTAGTCGGGAAACAACCCTCGCCATTCATACGTGTGATAGGCACCTTTGCCTGATCACGGCCGATCCCGAACATGCGGAGGCTGGGAATCCGGAGTGTTCGCCGGCGCCTCACCGTACTTCCGGGCGCGAGGACCGCTCAGTCGGCGCATGTTTTCGGACAACTTTCGAAACCTCTCCTGGCTCAGACTTCCCTTCCGCACAGGCTTCCGGGTCGTGCAGCACCGGCTTCGCGCCCGCCGCGAGGTACTCCGACCCGTCGTTGCGTCGATGCGCAGTGCCGCGTTCCGGGACCACACCCGCCGGGACCGGTCCCGGCGGGTCACTCGCCGCGTGGCAGGCCCAGGCCCGGACCGAGGACGCTGTCCGCACTCGCCACGATCGTCTCGACGACGTCCCGGGGCCTCCAGCCCAGCACGGAACGGGCCTTGGCGTTGCTGATGACGGGGATACGCCCCTGCAGGGCCGCGGCGTCCCGCAGCGCCGGTTCGGTCCTGGCTGCCTCGCGTACCTGCTCGATGGTCATCTCCTTCGCCGGCAGCCCGGCGGCCGCGGCCGGGACATGCTCACGCAGGATCTGCGCCATCCCGAACAGGCTGATCGAGGGCCCGCCGACGGCGAGGAAACGCTCGCCCGCCGCCTTCGGGTGCACCATGGCGCGCAGGTGCAGGTCGACGACGTCGCGCACGTCGACAACGCCGAAGTACATCAGCGGGACCACCGGCATCCGCCCGCTCAGCATGTTCTGGACCAGTCCGAGGGAGCCGGAGGGCCGGTCGCTCAGTCGGGGGCCGAAGATGCCGGTCGGGTTGATGACCGTCAGCTCGATGTCCCCGTGGGAGTCGACATAGTCCCAGGCAGCTCGCTCGGCGAGCACCTTTGACTTGTGGTAGGCGGGCAGACCCGGGGTGTTCGGGTCGGTCCAGTCGATCTCGGAGTAGTGGTTGTCGGGCTTCACGGTGTATCCGACCGCGGCGAAGGACGACGTCATCACCACCCGCGCGACCCCGGCTGCCCGGGCCGCGGCGAGCACGCGCAGCGCACCGTCGCGGGCCGGGAGGACGACCTCGTCCTCCGTCTCCGGTGGAGTGAGGGGGAAGGGCGAGGCGTGGTGCAGTACGTGACCGACCCCGTTCATGACCTCTGCCCAGCCGTGCTCGGCACCGAGGTCGGCGACGGCGAACTCCAGCCGGTCGGCCGGTTCGGCCCCAGCCCGCTGGAGCGCGGCGAGGATTGGCCCTTGCTGTCCCGGCTCCCGCAGTGTCACTCGGACCCGGTACCCCTCGGTGATCAGCCGGGCGATCGAGTGGCTGCCGACGAGCCCGGTGCCGCCGGTGACGAGTACGGTCCCGTGGTCTCGGAACGAGGTGGCGACATTCTCTGTGCTCATCGTGAGGTCCCTCGCTCGGCGAATCCGTCGATAACGCGCGTGACGTCGTCGATGGCCTGTTTCTCGGCGTCCACGTCCTTTCGCACCCGGGCATCCCACAGGTCCGCTTTGCCTCGGAGGTACGCAAGGCGGAGTTGCAGCTCCCCGATCTCGGCGGCCAGCCTGTCGGCCTGCGCGGCGAACAGCTCGTGTTGAGCGGCCGCCGCGGCATCTCCCTGAGCCCGCAGGTCCAGGTAGCGCCGCATGCCGGTGACGGTCATCCCCGCCGAACGCAGACAGGACAGCGCCAGAACGCGCTCCGCGGTCTGCGGGCCGTAGCGCCGGTGGCCACTGGACTCGTCACGGGCGACCGTTCCGAGTAGGCCGATCTTCTCGTAGTAGCGCAAGGTGGGTTCACTGAAGCCCGACCGGTACGCCATCTCCTGGATGGTCAGGCCTGCGGCGTGCTCTCTGCTCACTGCCATGCGGCAAGCCTGCGACACTTCAAGCGCTTGAGGTCAACTCGGAATACGGCTGATGCGATGCGCGTCACTCGGAACGAGCATCCGCCGCGGCGTGCGGGCCCGCGAGGCAGACCTGTTCAGCGCGGTGTTCCTCGCCCTGAAGGACGAGGAACAGGTCAATGACCGGAGTAGGGGACGTCGGCCAGGGACGGTGTGGGCGTGGCCCCGTCCCAGTTGTCGTCGCCGAGCATCATGTCGGGGTCGAACATGACGATGCCGGCGGCCACGACGAGGACGACGACGGGGCCGGCGAGCATGACGAGGAGGAACGAGAGCAGGCTGGTGGAGGACGCGGCGACCGCGGACTGGCCCGTGAGGTGGACGGACACGGCGGCCATGCCGGTGTAGTGCATGCCGGTCACGGCGACGCCCATGACCACACTGGCGCCGAGGCTGGCCCACAGGGCGTGGATGGTGACCGCTGCCCACAGTGCCGCCGTGGCGGCAGCGATGGCGACGACGACGGACAGGACCACCGTGGGCGGGTCGTAGTGCAGGGCGCCGTTGGTGTGGATGGCGGCCATCCCGAGGTAGTGCATGGCCGCCACGCCGAGCCCGGTGACGGTGCCCGCCGTCGCCAGCGTCATCGGGGAAGCGCCCCGGTAGCCGACGAGGAACACGCCGACGGAGACGACGACGATCGCCACGATGAGGCTCAGGAGCGTCTTCACGGCGTCGTAGCCGACCAGGGCGCCCTGGACGCTGAAGCCGATCATGGCGATGAAGTGCATGGTCCAGATGCCGCAGCCGATCGATATGGCACCGAGCGCCAGCCATCCTGCTCTGCGCTGCGGGCGCCGCAACGACCGCGTGGTGCAGCGCAGCCCGAGGGCGGCGCCCAGGCACGCCATCAGGTAGGCGGCGACGGGGGTCACGGCGCCGTAGTGGAAGTTCGAGATGTTGGCGGTCATTCTGGGCCCTTTCGCAAGGGTGACGGCACCACGCACGCGGTGTACCGGCACGGTGTCGGGGCGCACGTCCCGCCTGGTGGTGGGCAGACCGTTCCGGACAGGTTCTCCCCGCCGGACGCGAGGTGCGTCCGCTCACTTTCCTGTCGTGCGTGCGCTGCGGCTCGGGCCGGGGGACGTGAACGGAGCGCACGCCGGGACTGCCCCGCCGGAAGCAGGCCGCGTGGATCCGTTGGGTCGGTTCAAGCCACCCGGCCGAGTCATGCAAGATTCAATCACGGCGTGCACACATTTCCTACACAACAAGGGTGAACGTTCCCCGAATCGATACTCCGGCACTCTTCACCGCAAAAGGACCCACCCCTGGAGCATCGGCACGGGGGCACCGCAAGCGGGAGTCGCTATGTCGCGAAAGTCGGCTATGGCCTTCTATGGGTATGTGCCATAGGATGCCGTGCACCTCTGCCGGGACCGCGGCTCCCCAGCCGCGTTCACACCTGTGCCCTGATCGGACCGCGGAGGTGCGGTATGGCTCGTCCACCCTCGATCGAGAGTCGTCGTTCTGCCTGGCGTGTCCGGGCGCTGTGCGTCGGCGAGGACCCCGAACTGTTCTTCCCGCTGGTGGAGACGGACAGTGCCACGGAGCGTGCCCGCGCCGTATGCCGCAGGTGCCCGGTGCTGCTCGCCTGCCGCGACTGGGCCGTTCGCCATGGGGAGGCGGACGGCGTCTGGGGCGACACCACCGCGAGCCAGCGCAGAGCGATCCGCCGCGCCCTCCACGGCCGGTGACGACCAGTCCGGATCCGCTGGAGCGCGGTCGCGAGGACGAGGTGCCCGCCGATACCAGGTGTTCGGCAGGGCCGGCCCCGAAGCGACATGCCCCGGTACCGGCCCTGTTCCGACGGATCCGCACCTCCGTGCCACAGCCGGCACGAAGGCACCGGTCCGTCAGCGGCTGGACACCGACGTCTGCCGTGCCGCAGGCGCCGCGCCGCCTCGGCTCTCGCTGCCCAGTGCGTGCAGGATCTCCTCCACGCTCTGTTTGGCGTCGCCGAACAGCATGCTGCTGTTCTCCCGGAAGAACAGAGGATTCTGCACCCCCGCATACCCGGAGGCCATGGAACGCTTGAAGACGACGACCTGTTCGGCCTCCCACACCCGCAGCACCGGCATCCCGGCGATCGGACTCGCCGGGTCGTCGGTCGCGGCCGGGTTGACGGTGTCGTTCGCGCCGATGACCAGCACGACCGACGTGCCGTCGAAGTCGTCGTTGATCTCGTCCATCTCCAGGACGATGTCGTAGGGCACCTTCGCCTCGGCCAGCAGCACGTTCATGTGACCGGGCAGGCGCCCGGCGACGGGATGGACACCGAAGCGGACCTCCACACCCCGTCCGCGCAACTGCCGCGTCAGCTCCGCGACGGGATGCTGGGCCTGGGCGACGGCCATGCCGTAGCCGGGAGCGATGATCACCGAGCGGGCCTGAGTCAGCATCTCGGCCACCTCCGCGGCCCGCACCTCACGGTGCTCCCCCTGCTCCTCCTCGCCGCCGGACGGCGCCTCGATGCCGAAACCGCCCGCGATGACGGAGAGGAAGGACCGGTTCATCGCCTTGCACATGATGTACGACAGGTAGGCACCGGAGGAGCCCACCAGCGCCCCGGTGACGATGAGCAGGTTGTTGTCGAGGAGGAAGCCGGCCGCGGCCGCCGCCCAGCCCGAGTAGCTGTTCAGCATGGAGACGACGACGGGCATGTCGCCGCCGCCGATGGAGGCGACCAGGTGCCAGCCGAGCGCCATCGCCAGCGCGGTGACCGCGATCATCAGGGGCAGGCTCGGGCTGATCGTGAACCAGACGGTCAGCCCGACGAACGCCGCGAGCGCCCCGACGTTCAGGGCGTTCTTGCCCGGCAGCATCAGCGGCCGGGACTTGATACGAGCCGACAGCTTCAGGAACGCGACGATCGAGCCGGTGAAGGTGACCGCGCCGATGAAGATGCCGATGAACACCTCGGCGTGGTGGATGCCCAGCAGATCGGCACCGATCCGGTCCTGCGCCGCGCCGTGGGACTCCACCTCCAAGTAGCTGTTCCAGCCCACCAGCACCGCGGCCAGGCCCACGAAACTGTGCAGGACGGCGATGAGTTCGGGCATCTGCGTCATCTCGACGCGGCGCGCCCGCCACAGGCCCGTCGCCGCGCCCAGCGCCGTCGCCAGCACGATCAGCGCGACCGCTCCGGCGGTGATGCTCTGCGCCGCGACCACCACAGTGGCGACCAGGGCCAGGCCCATGCCGGCGATGCCGTAGACGACGCCGGCGCGGGAGGTTCGGTGCTGTGACAGTCCGGCCAGGCTGAGGATGAACAACAGCGCGGCGACCAGGTCGGCAGCGTGGGAAGCCGTCAGGGAGGTCATCTCGGCTCAGCCTTTCGAGAACATGGACAGCATGCGGCGGGTGACGGCGAAGCCTCCGAAGATGTTGACGCTCGTCAGCAGGATCGCCACGAAGGACAGCGTGGTGACGATCCAGCTCTCGTGCCCGATCTGCAGCAGAGCGCCGATCACGACGATCCCGGAGATCGCGTTGGTCACCGACATCAGCGGGGTGTGCAGCGCGTGGTGCACCTTGCCGATGACGTAGTAGCCGATCACCACCGCCAGCGCGAACACGGTGAAGTTTCCCGCGAGTTGGGCCGGAGCGAAGGCCACCAGCAGGAACATCGCGAGCATCCCGAGCCCGATCAGGCCGAAGCGCCGGGCGGGCGTGAGTCCCGGCTTCGGTGCGGGCGCCTCGGACGGGGCCGCGGGCTGTGCGGCGGGGGCGGCCGAGACCGCGACGGGGGGCGGCGGCCACGTGACATCACCGTCGCGCACCACGGTCACCGCCCGCTGCACGACATCGTCGAAGTCGATCGTCAGTTGCCCGTCCTTGCCGGGGGTGAGCAGTTTCAGCAGGTTCACCAGGTTGGTGCCGAACAGCTGCGAGGCCTGGGCCGGGAGCCGGGAGGCCAGGTCGGTGTAGCCGATGAGGGTGACGCCGTTGTCGGTGACCACGATCCGGCCCGGCACGGTGCCCTCGACGTTGCCGCCCATCGCGGCGGCCATGTCGACGATGACGCTGCCCGGCCTCATCACGGCCACATCCTCGGCCGTCAGCAGTCGCGGCGCGGGCCGCCCCGGGATCAGTGCGGTGGTGATGACGATGTCCACGTCCCCGGCCTGCTCGTGGTAGAGCTCGGCGGCGGCGCGGTCGTAGTCGGCGGAGGTCGCCTTGGCGTAGCCGTCGGTGCTCGCCTCCTGGACGGCGTTCACCGGCAGGTATTCGCCGCCCAGGGACTTCACCTGGTCCGCGACCTCCGGACGCGGGTCGGTGGCGCGCACGATCGCGCCGAGGCTGGAGGCGGCACCGATCGCCGCGAGACCGGCCACGCCCGCGCCGGCCACCAGCACCTTCGCCGGCGGCACCTTGCCCGCCGCGGTGACCTGACCGGTGAAGAACCGTCCGAAGACGTGCGCGGCCTCGATGACCGCGCGGTAGCCGGCGATGTTCGCCATCGAGGAGAGCACGTCCATCGACTGCGCCCGCGAGATGCGCGGTACCGCGTCGAGCGCCAGGGCCGTCACCCCGGCGTCGGCGAGTGCCTGAAGCAACTCCGGACTCTGCGCCGGGGCCAGCAGGGCGACCACGACCGCGCCCGACCGCAACCGGCGGATCTCCGCCTCGATGGGGGCGTTCACCTTGAGGACGACGTCCGCGTCCCAGGCCTCGCCGATTCCCGCGCCGACGTCGGCGTATGCCCGGTCGTCGAAACCGGAGGCCTCCCCGGCCCCTGACTCGACGACGACCTCGTAGCCCAGGCCCAGCAGCAGCCGTACCGTCGGCGGGGTCGCCGCGACCCGTGTCTCCCCGGAGACGGACTCGGCCACGACGCCGACGCGGCGAGGAGGATGGTGTGCGCGTTCTTGAGCAGACATGTCCTGTATCTCTCGTCAAAGGAGGGTGCGAAACGGAGATCTGCGCTCGGGGGGTGACGACGTCCTGCCCCGTGATCGCTGGAACCTAACCCGTCGGACGAGTACCGGCCAACGGCACCAGACGGTGATGTGGTTCACCTTGCGCTACCGACCGAAAGGCGTCAGTCGACGCGGGACGGCACCGGCGGGCCGTACTTGGGGGACCCTTGCCGTGCCCCTGGGCGATCGCGACGACGGCCGGATTTCGACGACGCCCCTGCGGTCCGCCTCGCCCTCCCTGAGGAAGCCCCGTGAACGCGTGCACGGGTCAGCGCCCGCGAACGCGGCCGCGCCGCGAACACCATTCAGGACAAAAGCTGTTCAACGACCCCTACATCCGCCCCTGATAGATGCGGCAAGCGGCACTCGATCGGACGCCGGGTCAGGTACCGCACGTACTCCCCGGTCCACCCTTCCGGGACGGCCGGTCCTTCCAGAAATCCCCTGCCGGTTCTGCTCACCGCGCTGCCCGGCCGACGCCGGCCTCCCCGAGGTGCCCGTACCGCATTCAAGCCGGGTCGGCGGGTGCCGGACAGTTGGCCCACCAGGCGGATCCTGGTCAGGACTTGGACACCGCGTGCCGTCCGGTCCTGGCGGAGAACGCGGCGCGATGGAGGTGACGTCGACCGGGGGTCCCGGTGGACCGCAGCCAGCGGCAGGCCGTGGCCAGCAGACCGGTGAAGACGGCCAGGAGCAGCAACGAGGTCCACACGAGTCGGCCGACGGCGGTTCCGTTCCGTTGATCCCGACGGTCCGCCACGCGGCACCGTTCGACACATCCAGCCGCCCCCGCCGTGCGGGTGCATCCAGCTCCCGCACGGCGGATACCCGCGGCTGCGCTACGGCTTGATGCCCACCGCGGTCCACAGGCTGACCTCGGCGTCCGAGGCGGTGGGCTCCTCGTCCGGGCGCCAGCGGTGACCGACCGTGACCCCGGGGTCGAGCAGCTCAAGACCCTCGAAGAAACGGGCGACCTCCGCCTGACTGCGGAACTGCACCGGTGTGCCGGCGTTGGTGTAGATGTCCGTGACCTTCTGCCACGTGGCCGGGTCGAAGTCCGGCGTGCAGTGGCTCAGGGCCAGCGCACTGCCCGAGGGGAGCACCTCCAGCAGGCGGCTCACGATGCCGTACGGGTCCTGCGCATCCGTGACGAAGTGCATGAGCGCGTTGAGGGACAACGCTACGGGCCGGCCCGTGTCCAGTACCTGGGCCAGCTCCGGCGCGTTCAGCAGCGCGCCCGCGTTGTTGACATCCGCCTCGATGTACGTCGTGCGGCCCTGAGGCGTGCTGCGCATCAGGCGCTCGGCGTACCTGAGGACCAGCGGGTCGTTGTCGGCGTACACCACCCGGGCATCGGGTACCACCGACTGGGCGACCTGGTGCAGGTTCGGCTCGGTGGGGATGCCAGTGCCTATGTCCAACCACTGACGGATGCCGTGTTCACGGGCAAGGACGCGGGTGGCCCGGTGCATAAAGGCACGGTTCTCCCGGGCGCAGGTGAAGATGCCGGGGTAGACCGCCGCGACGGTCTCGGCCGCCTGCTTGTCGACGTCGAAGTGGTCCTTGCCGCCGAGGTAGTAGTCGTACATCCGGGCCGAGTGGGGCCGACTGGTGTCGATCTCCCGCGCGGCGTGCGAGTGGGTCATCCTGTCCATACCTTTCGGTGCTGTGCATGGGGGGTGCCGGGAAGGTGGTGGCCCGAGGCAGGCTCAGTCCCACCGGTCCGGACTCAGCCGGGCCGCCAGAGGGTCGGCGAGGCCGTGTTTGGTGCCCGCGACGAACGCGGCGATCTCCTGCGGGGTGTAGATCAGCGCGGGTCCGGCCGGATCGGTCGACTGCCGCAGCGCAACCCGCCCGTCGCCCAGCAGCTTCGTCTGCGCGCACTGGCCGCCGTTGGGCCCGCTCCACGGCGACTCCCAGCCCTGTTCGCCCAGGTCGGTGGCCGGCATCCCGTTGTAGACGTGAGAGTCGGTGCTGGTCATGAGTACTCCTTGCGCATGCGGTTCAGCAGCGCCTTGCTGTCCGCGTCCGAACTCAGCAGGGACATGCGGCTGTGCGCCTCCAGATGCGCCGACACGTCCGAGCGCTGATCCAGGTACATCGCGCCCGACAGGACCTCGGTGTACACGATGTCCGGCAGCTCCGGCTCCTCGAAACGGAAGTAGGTGAACGGCGCGCACGCCCCCACATGAGCGCCGGCCGTGAACGGCACCACGTCGACGCTGACGTGCTCCAGCTCCGAGACCTCCAGGAGCCGCTCGATCTGCTCCCGCATGACCTCGGGGCCGCCGACCACCCGGTGCAGCACGGCCTCCTCCATCACCACCCACAGCGTGGGCGCGCCCGGTCTGTCCAGCAGGCCCTGGCGGCGCAGCCGCAGGTCCACCCGCCGCGCCAGGTCCTCATCCGCCTCGCCCGGAAACCCGCCACGCAGAACCCCGCGCGCGTAGGCGTGGGTCTGGAGCAGCCCCGTGACGTAGTGGGGCTCGTAGGTACGCAGGGTCCTGGCCCCGGCCTCCAGGCTGACGTAGGCGCTGAACCAGTTCGGCAGGACGTCCCGGTAGGTGTGCCACCAACCGGGCTCATTCGCCCGCTCGGCGAGCTCGACGAACTCCTCGATCTCCTGCTGCTCCGCCCCGTAGGTCTCAAGCAGCTTCTCCACATAGAGCGGCTTGAGGGCGACCTCTGGAGCAGCCCCGTGACGTAGTGGGGCTCGTAGGTACGCAGGGTCCTGGCCCCGGCCTCCAGGCTGACGTAGGCGCTGAACCAGTTCGGCAGGACGTCCCGGTAGGTGTGCCACCAACCGGGCTCATTCGCCCGCTCGGCGAGCTCGACGAACTCCTCGATCTCCTGCTGCTCCGCCCCGTAGGTCTCAAGCAGCTTCTCCACATAGAGCGGCTTGAGGGCGACCTCGGCCTTCTCCAGACGGCGGATCGTCAGGGGTCCCACCCGCAGGGTCCGTGCCGCGTCCTCCAGTGAGGCGCCTGCGCCCTGCCGTCGCTCCTGCAGACGCCGGCCCAGGATCATGCGGAGAACGGTGGGGGCACTACCGCTACCCGAAGCCGGCCGGCCGTCGCTCACTCTGGCACCTCCTGAGGGGCTGTCATCTGCTCGAGTCTGACACCGACTTGAGGACGGGACCACACAGACGCCAGCTCGCTGAAATTATCAGAAGGCTGGTTTCAGATTGAACTTGGGTGCAGGGACTGTTACTTGTAGCGCGCTTGCTCTCGAAGACAGACGGGGAGCAGCCAACCACCGCTTCGACAGGGCGCGTTGGCAAGCTCTCGTGGCGCCACGCATCCCCTAGACGCGGCTCCAGGTCGCGCCCTGCTCAGCGCGGGCGAGGACGGCGATGGCTTGGGCCGGCCCACTGTCGGCGGGGAGTGGCCGGTGGGCGTGCATGTCGGTGCGCCGGGAGGTTCGCCAGGACCAGGGCATCGCCGGGATCAGGCTTCTTGGGCGAGACCGAGTGGCGATCGCGGTAGCGGGCTGCAGCCATCGGGCTGATCGCGAATGCCTGCCGTTTGCCGGTCCGTAACACCGAGAGCAACAGGCCGCGGGATGTCTCGAACGCAGCCCCCGCGGCGGTCCACTCCCGACGTCTGCGACCGAGTGCAGCGCCTGCCCCGGCCCGCTGGGGCAGCGCTACGGACAAGTGATGTACCGGGTCGAGGGCGGCGACGTGATGAGCAATACGAGGTCAACCCGCCCGTCGAGGAGGAGCGCCTGTCGTCGCGCTGACCCGGCGCCGGATAGCGCCACGCCCCAGCGGCGACCACTGCGTTCTCGCTATTCGGTGTACCGGACCGCCCTCTTCACCTCAAGTTCCACTCCGGCCCGCATCGCGCCCTGCTCTTTCGCGTGCTCGGTGACGGCGGCCTGTACGTCGCGGACGAGGTCGCGCCATACCTGCCACGCGGTCTCGTAAGCGGGCGGGTCGCCTTGGCCGCGTAGGGCTTGCACGGTGGCGTGCGCCTGGTCGGCGGCGCGCTGCTTGTCCAGGAGCTCTTCAAAGGTGTGGGTCACGTACGGACCTTAAGCCGCGTAGCACTGAGCCCCCTGCCGCGACCCGTACAGCAAGGAATTCACTCGAGTCTTCTGGGCCGGGCTGGGCCGGGCCGGGGTGTAGCCAACGGGAGATCGACGACAGCGGCGCGTTCCGCGCCGCGAGGACCTCCCGGGGTCGATCGCGTGATCACCCTCGTCGAGGGCGAGGGCATGGTGCTGACGGTGGACGGGACACCGCATCCAGTCGCGCCGTTGAGCCCCTTCGCCTTCTCCGGCGACGCAGCGACGGACTGTCGGCTGAAGGCGGGCGCAGTCCGCAATGTGAATGTGATGACCCGCAGGAGCCGTGCAACGGCAACGGTACGGATCATCACCGCCGCCACCTCACCAGGGACGGAGATGGCCTGCGCCACGGGCGAGACTCTGCTCGTCATGGCTGTCACCGGGGGATCGGCGTCGGCGGACCGGACAGGCGGGAGACCACGCTCGGCCGTCTCGACTGCGTGCAGCACGAAGGCCCGGCGGCGCTGACTCTACGAGGCGAGGGCACAGTGGTCGGGATCAGGATCACCGCAGTGTGCTGACGGCGGGAACCGGCGCCCGCCCTGTCGTCTCATGCTCGGTGTCGACGATGTAGTTACGCTCCCCCAGGGCTGCGCACACACGGCACTGGTGTCGCGCGATGACAATGCAGGGAGGCGCGCCGGGACCCACTCCGTGCGCCGCCCCGCCATAGGGCCTGTCCGGCTCGTTGACGATCCGGCGCCTGGCGTCGAGCCACATCGTGGCGCGGTCGGATCGCTCCGCGGCCGGTGCGTAGGAGAAGAGCCTCCTAGGCAGTTCAGAACGGGACCCTTCCTTCGATTTGGCAAGCGCTTGTCAACGCACCAGGGGGAAGAAGAGCGTGTCGACGATCTCTTCGAGAACCTGGTCGGGTACGGCGGCGAAGGTCGTCAGGAACTCGTGGCGAAGCAGGTCGAAGGGCAGGGTCTTGATGCGCTCGGTGAGGTGCTCCGCCTTGACCTCCCCGCGGTCGACGGCACGGTGGTAGATCGTGTCGATGGCTTGCTTGCGGCCCGACTCGGCGGGATCGAGCAGCTCGCTGGGGCTGGTCCCGGTCGCCCGGTGGTAGTCGGCCAGGTACATGCTCATGACGGTGACGAGCTGGACGCGGGTGGCGTTGATCTCCCGCATGAGCGTCAGGACGTCCTCGCGCAGGCTTCCGGTGTCGGGAACGGCCAGGACGTTCTTGTGCAGGACGTGGACGAGGGTCGCCCGGACGAGTGCGTCGCGGTCGGGCCAGCGGCGGTAGAGGACCGGGGGGCTGGTGCCGGCCCGCTTGACGACGGCATCCATGGTGAACCTGGCGTAGCCAGTGGCCGTGAGCTCGTCCCAGGCCGCGTCCAGCAGGGCATTCTCCAGGGCCGCTCCGCGGCGCCGTTCGGGCATCGCCACTCCTCCAGTTAGATAGATTTGCCTATCTTACTTAGCGCCCTAGCCTGAGGTCCGTAAGATAGAGCACCGTATCTTAAGGAGGCGTCCATGAACGCCAGCGGTACCCAGTCACCACCCGTCCCCGGTTCCAACCGGGTCGACCCGGCCTTGCGGCGCCTTACCTACACGTTGATCGTCGGCGCGCTCGCCGTCATCTTCGACACCACGATCATGAGCGTCGCCATCGACAGCCTCGCCGGGCAACTGCACACCTCGCTCGCCACCATCCAGTGGGTGACCACCGCCTACCTGTTGGCCCTGTCCGCCACCATGCCGACCGTCGGCTGGGCCCAGTCGGTCCTGGGCGGCAAGCGGCTGTGGATCCTCGCCCTGGGCTTGTTCTTCGCCGGATCTATGCTGTGCGCCGCGGCGTGGAACGCCCCGAGCCTGATCGCATTCCGCGTTGTCCAGGGCATCGGCGGCGGCATCATGATGGTGCTGATGGCCACGCTGGCCATGCAGGCCGCCGGGGGCCGCAACATCGGCAAGGTCATGTCGCTGATCACCGTGCCCACCGCCCTGGGCCCGATCATCGGCCCGGTGATCGGCGGCGTCATCCTGCACCTGGGCGACTGGCGCCGGATCTTCCTGTTCAACATCCCCTTCTGCCTCGTCGGCGGCTACCTGGCCTGGCGCAACCTGCCCAAGGACCGGCCTCGCCCCGGGACCGGCCCCCGACTGGACCTCGTGGGCGTGCTCCTGCTCTCGCCCGGCATCGCCGCCGTCATCTACGGCCTGACGCAGCTCGGCGGACCCGACTGGTTCATCGGCATCAAGGCCGGGCTGCCCCTGCTCGCCGGAGTCGTCCTGCTCACCGGCTACTTCGCCTGGGCCCTTCGGCGCGGAGCCGACGCCCTCCTCGACATCCGTCTGCTCCGCCATCGGGCCCTGGCCTCGTCCACGGCACTGCTGCTACTGGCCGGAGCTGCCCTCTACGGGGCCATGCTGGTCATGCCGCTGTACGGGCAGCAGGTCCGGGGTGAATCCGCTCTGGGCGCCGCGATGCTGCTCATCCCGCAGGGTGTGGGCACCTTGTTGTCCCGTTCCCTTGCCGGAAAGTACATGGACCGCATCGGGGCGCGCCCGGTCGCCGTCACCGCCTTCGCCGTCACCTTCGCAGCCACCGTGCCGTTCGGCTTCATCACCGCCACCACGGACAACACCATGCTGATGGCCGTGCTGTTCGCCCGCGGCCTCGGGCTGGGCGCGGCCATGATCGCCTTGATGGGCGGCGCCTTCGTCGGACTGCGGCCCCAGGAGATCCCGGCCGCCTCCAGCATCAGCCGCGTCGCCCAGCAGATCGGCGGCTCCATCGGCACCGCGCTCCTCGTCATGATCCTGCAGCACGCCACCGCCGGCACCCACACCCGGGCCGCCCTGGCCTCGGGATTCGGTGACGCCTTCTGGTGGGCCGCCGGCTTCACCGCCGCAGCGGTGCCGCTCTGCCTCCTGCTGCCGGGCCGAGCCGACCCCGAACGCCAAGACCGGGACTCCACTCCTGACGCACCATCCGTCGAGGTCTGAGCGACCTCGACACCGCCGAGCCTGATGTACACGAGAGTTCGAGGGTCAGCCGTGTCCCTCGGTTCAGGAATCGCTTCTCACTGATCACGAAGGACGGCGGGCCGTATGCCCGGTACTCCGCCGCCTCCACGCCGCCGTCCTCACGGTCTCGGTACGACGGCATGCCCACCAGGTAGCCCCAGCCGGTTTCCGTCTGCCGGCGCCGGGCGGTCGTGCTACCGCCCCGAATGCGGGCGGCACCCGGCCGACGCCGGCGAGCGCACCCACCGAGAAGAGGATCGGCGGGCAGCACGACCCGGACCGGTACCGTTCGAGTTGTTCTCGGGCTGCGGCAGCGCCGGTTTCCGGTGCTCAGTGGCGGTACGCGGCTGTCGCGATCTCGATGAAGGACCGGATCAACGGGTTGGTGTCACCTTCGTTCCACACCGCCACCACCCGGCTAGGCGCCATGTCGATCAGGGGTACCACGGCCAACTCCGCTGGCAGGTCGTGTCCGAGCGGGGCCAGGCCGACCGTGCCGTTCCACAACACGGCCTGCAGGCATTCCTGGACGGCGCGCACCACTGGCCCCTCACGCGGCCTGCCACCGTTCCAGTACGACTGCCAGATGGGGTCGGTGCCCTGCGGGAACTGGAACCAGCGGCGGTCGCTCAGTTCGGCCAGCCGCAGCCGATCGCGGCGGGCCAGCGGATCGTCGGCGCGCAGGACCACACCGACCGGGTCGCTTCGCAGCGCACGCACCGTCAGCGCGGTCTCGTCGAACGGCGCCCGGGTGAGGGCGACGTCGACCAGTCCGGCGCGCAGCCCGCACGTGGGGTCGGTCAGGTCGGTGTCGCGGATGCGGATGTCGACACCGGGGTGGTCTCGGCGGTAGGCGGCGGCCAGCCTGGACACCCCCGGGTCGGTGCCGTCGCCCAGGATGCCGACGGTGACGGTCGCGGCGCCGGCCGCCGCGCTGACGCGTACACGGACGCGGTCGGCATGGTCGAGCAGGGCCCGCGCCTCGTCGAGCAGCACCGTGCCCACCTGCGTGAGCGTGACACCGGCAGGCGAGCGGGCGAACAGCAGGGCCCCGACATCGGCCTCCAACTGCTTGATCGCCCGGCTCAGCGGCGGCTGGCTCATGTGCAGTCGGGTGGCGGCCCGGCCGAAGTGCAGCTCCTCGGCGACCGCCACGAAGTAACGCAAGGTCCGTAGCTCCACGCTGCAACGATACCCACGAGGTATCGGCGCTGCGGGATGGGTCTTGGACACCGGCAGGGCGTCGGCGGTGCACTTGTGCGCATGACCGAAGAAGCGAAGAACAGCGAGCCGCAGCCCGACCCCGCCGTATCGGTGGTGGGTCCCGGCGACGGCGAGACGATCGTTCTGGGCACCACGCACATGCGCGTTCTGGAGGACGGCAGCCACACCGGGCACCGCCTCGCGATCGCCGAGTCCGTCCTCGCCCCGCACACCCAGGGACCGCCACAGCACCGCCACGGCCTGCACGACGAGGGCTTCTACATCCTCTCCGGCACTGTGCGGTTCACCGTCGGGGACGACGACTACGACGCCACCACGGGCACGCTCGTGATGGTTCCGCCCGGTGCCCCGCACACCTTCGCCAACCTGACCGACCACCCCGCCGTCATGCTGAGCACATTCACCCCCGACCTGTACGTGCAGTACTTCCGAGACCTCCAGCAGGTGCTCGCGGGCGGCCGGCCGCTGACGCCACAGGCCAACATCGACGCGATGAGCCGCTACGCCACCGACCTCGCCTGAAGCCGACGGGACGGCACGGCCGGGCTGCCCTCCCTTTCGACCGGCGGGGCCGTGGTGCTCCCGCATTTCGGTGCCCCGGTCCCTCGGACGACAGCCCGGGCCGTCCCCGGGCTCCCTGGCAATCGACGCAATCGACGGGCCCCGGCGAACCGGTGGCCCACGAAACGGGAACGATGAACATCGCCTACTGGATCGTCGCGGGACTGCTCGCCCTCTTCTACTTCTACTCCGGCACGCTGAAGGTGAGCCGCAGCCGCGATCAACTCCGACCAATGATGGCCTGGGTCGACCGCGTACCCTTGCCCGCCCTCAGGGCACTGGGGACGGTCGAAATACTCGGCGCGACCGGCCTGGTCCTACCGCCGCTGACCGGCATCGCTCCCTCGCTGGCGCCAGCCGCGGCCATCGGTTTCGTCCTCCTGCAGACCGGTGCGATCGCCGTCCACCTGACCGGCGAAGACCGGCGGATCGCACTCAACGTCGGGCTCACCGCCACCGCGGCTGCGACCATCTGGCTGGCCACCAGTCCGTGATCGAGCCATTCCTCGACCGGTGTATGCGACTCCAGGGCCAGCCGTTTCAGCATCGTCTCGCGAGTGATGTCCAAGCGATCCGATAGCCGCGGTCATCAGGGCGACACGATGCGCGGGCGCATTGCGGACGGGAGCGCCGCCAGCAGGACGAGGACCGGGAGTCAGGTACCGATCACGTTGAGCAGACGGAGACTGGCGAGGTGGCTTGCCGGGGTCTTGCAGACGCCATCGCGTTCCCGCCGTGGAACAGTGGAAGGGAGAAGGCAGGGGTTCAGCGGTTCTCCTGCGGAGGTCCACGCCGGGCGAAGGAGGACGCGATGAGTCGCCCTGTGCTGGCGGGTGTCGACGGGTCCGCGCACAGTTCGGTGGCAGCCGACTGGGCCGCGCGAGAGGCCGTGCGGCGTGGTTCTCAGCTGCGCCTGATACAGGCCTCCCCACTGCTGCCGGGCGCCGCCGTGCCGCCCCCGGCCGTGGACAGGTTGCGGCGCGTGGGTGAGCAGATGCTCCAGCGGGCGGTTGCCGACCTCACCGAACGCTACCCGGGCCTCGCAGTACGCAGTGAGCAGGCCGATGACGCACCGGCCTCGGCGCTCCTGGCTGCGGCAGGCACTGCCGGGATCCTTGTGGTCGGCACACGGGGCGCGGGCGGCTTCGACGGGCTCGTGGTCGGCTCGGTGGCCCTGCGAATGGCCATGGCAGCCCCTTGCCCTGTCGTGTTGGTACCTCAACAGGGCGTCGGCTCCTTGGGAGTAGGGAGACCCGCAGCACGCGGCGCCGCCCAGGCGGTGGTCGGATTCGACGCGCATCACGCGGTCAGCGAAACGCTGGACTTCGCGTTCTCGGCCGCTGAGGCACGGGGAGCACATCTGCGGGTGGTCCACGCATGGGCTCTTCCTGCCGACTCCGTGTCTTCCCAAACGCTGACGGTGACCGAGGAGGACCGTGCCACCTGGGAGGATCAGGAGGTATTGCAGCTTTCCGACGCCCTGCGCCCGTGGCAGGAGAAGTACCCGCGGGTGACGGTCCGTTCCGACGTCATGCTGCTCCACCCCGCCGAAGCGCTCTTGAACACGTCCCGCGGTTCGGAGCTGCTCGTCGTGGGCCGCCGTACCGATCCGCAGGCGGCCGAGGGCAGACTGGGGCCCGTCGCCCACGCCGTACTGCACCACGCCCGCTGTCCGGTGGCGGTCGTTCCGCATCTGGGTTGATGGTTGGACCAGCAGGTTGGATGGCGATGCGGCGAGTGCCTGGGGGTCAGCCGAAGAACACGTCGAACTCGGCGTAGAGCGACGGATCGACCTTCTTGGTCGTCTCTGTGGCATCGGCGAGCGGAATCCGCGCGATCTGCGTTCCGTGCAGTGCCACCATCTTGCCGAAGTCCCCGTCCTTGACCGCGTCGACGGCGTGCAGTCCGAAGCGCGTGGCCAGCCACCGGTCGAAGGCGCTCGGAGTGCCGCCGCGCTGGATGTGCCCGAGGACCGTGGTGCGGGCGTCCGTGCCCGTGCGTGCCGAGATCTCCCGGGCCAGCCACTCGCCGATGCCGGACAGCCGCACATGGCCGAACTCGTCCAACGCCTGGTCCTTGAGGATCATCTGTCCCTCATGGGGGACGGCCCCCTCCGCCACCACGACGATCGGCGCATAGTTGATCTCGAATCGGCTCCGCACCCACGCACAGACCTGATCGATGTCGAAGGGCTGCTCCGGGATGAGGATCGCGTTGGCGCCGCCCGCGATGCCGGCATGCAGCGCGATCCACCCGGAGTGCCGTCCCATCACCTCGACCACCAGGGTGCGCATGTGCGACTCAGCGGTCGTGTGGAGGCGGTCGATGGCCTCGGTCGCGATGCCGACGGCGGTGTCGAAACCGAAGGTGTAGTCGGTGCCGGACACGTCGTTGTCGATGGTCTTCGGTACACCGACCAGGTTGATCCCCTGACGGCTCAGCTCGGTGGCGACGCCGAGCGTGTCCTCGCCGCCGATCACGACGAGCGCGTCCACCTTGTGCGCCGCAAGGGTGTCCTGCACGCGCCGCAGGCCGTCCTCGTGCTTGAACGGGTTGGTGCGGGAGGAGCCGAGAATGGTTCCGCCGCGGGGAAGGATTCCGCGCACGCTGGGGATGTCGAGCGGTATCACCCTGTCCTGGAGCGCGCCGAGCCAGCCGTCTCGCAGACCGACGAAGTCGATGGCGTACTCCTGTATGCCCTTGCGGACGACGCTGCGGATCACGGCGTTGAGGCCGGGACAGTCACCGCCGCCGGTCAGCACTCCAACCCTCATGGCTTCCTCCCATCAGCTGGTCACCCGGCCTCGTGGCAGCCTTCCCGGGGACCGAAACAGCTTTCGGGAACACGGATCAGCTCCCTCCAGCCTCCCTCCATTCAGTCCGCAGTGGCCACTCGGCCTACGCACGATCCAGACGGCTCGTCGCCGCGGTGAGGGGGAACTCAACGGCTCTCTCGCCCGCCGACGAGCCGTCGACCGCCGGCAGTACGGGATTGCGGCACACGCACATCGGCGCGCAGTCAGGAGTCCGACCGCAGGTTCACGCATGCGAGGAGGCTGCCTCGATCGATCATCCTCACCCCGTCGCCGCCAAGCGGCTGACCTCGGTGGCGGGTCGCGGGGCCACCTTCGGAATAATTGCCACAATTCGCCCATGGCACCCAAATCAGATGCTGCCGTCAAGCCGGCGACAGGGCGCCTCGTCCTGATGACACTCGCAGCAGGTCAGTTCCTGATGGCGCTCGACAGCTCTGTCATGAACGTGTCGATCGCGACCGTGGCCGAGGACGTGGGCACGACGGTGACCGGAATCCAGGGGGCCATCACCGCCTACACCCTTGTGATGGCCATGTTCATGATCCCCGGCGGCAAGATCGGCGCCCTGATCGGCCGCAGACGCGCCTTCATGATCGGCTGCGCTGTCTACGGCTGCGGCTCCCTGGCCACGGCGCTCGCACCGAACCTGACGGTCCTGTTGATCGGCTGGGCGTTCCTTGAAGGAATCGGAGCCTCGCTCATTCTGCCCGCGATCGTGACACTCGTGGCGAGCAACTTCGCCGTCGAACGCCGCCCCGCCGCCTACGGACTCGTCGCGGCCGCAGGCGCCGTGGCCATCGCACTGGGACCACTCATCGGGGGTCTCGCGACCACCTACTTCTCCTGGCGCTGGGTGTTCGCCGGTGAGGTCGTCATGGTGCTCGGCATCCTGCTGCTCGCCCGCCGCATCACCGAGGCGCCGATCGGCGAACGCGCGCGGATCGATGTCATCGGTGCCGTGCTCTCCGCCCTCGGGCTCGGGATCTTCGTCTACGGGGTGCTCCGCTCGGACGAATGGGGCTGGTTCCGGCCGAAACCCGACGCGCCTTCGTGGCTCGGGGTTTCGCTGGTCGTGTGGTTGATGCTGGCCGGTCTGCTGCTGATCTGGCTCTTCCTCCGCTGGGAGGCCCGCGTCGTGCAGCAGCGCAAGGAGCCACTCGTCGCGCCGGCCATGCTGCAGAACAAGCAGCTCACCGGCGGCCTGACGATGTTCTTCTTCCAGTACCTCGTGCAGATGGGCGTGTTCTTCGTCGTACCGCTCTATCTGTCGGTCGCCCTGGGCCTGTCCGCGCTCCAGACCGGCGCCCGCATCCTGCCCCTCTCACTGACACTGCTGGCGGCCGCGATCCTGATCCCCCGCCTCCTCCCCGACGTCTCACCGCGTCGGGTGGTTCGGCTCGGGGTCCTCGCGCTGCTCGGGGGCGCCGTGGTCCTCATGGCCGCGCTCGACGCCGACGCCGGTGGGGAGATCGTCACCATCCCTCTCCTGCTCATCGGGCTCGGCATGGGCTCGCTGGCGTCCCAGCTCGGTTCGGTCACCGTTTCCGCAGTCCCGGAGGCCCAGAGCGCGGAAGTCGGCGGAGTCCAGAACGCCGTCACCAACCTGGGCGCCTCGATCGGCACGGCACTCGCCGGGTCGATCATGATCGCCGCGCTCACGTCGTCGTTCCTGACCAGTGTCGAGCAGAACCCGGCGGTCCCGGACCAGGTCAAGAGCCAAGCCTCCGTAGAACTCCAAAGCGGTGTGCCCTTCCTGTCCGACGCTCAGCTGAAGGGGGCTCTCGACGACGCCGGCTTGAGCGGGCAGACATCCCAGGAAGTGCTCGACGCGAACACCGAAGCGAGGCTCGACGGTCTGCGCGCCGCACTCGCCGCACTCGCACTCGCCGCTCTGCTCGCCTTGTTCTTCACCTCCCGCATCCCGACGACCCAGCCTCGCGCGACGGGGTCGTAGCCCGGAGCGGAGGAAGTGAACATCGACGGGATGGGTCGCATGGTCAACCGGTGATCGAGCGGGATCCCGTTCCGGTACTCGAGCCGCTCAGCGTACGCAAGCGTGGAGGGTCACCTCGTCCGGGGCATGCCGCTCTCCCCATGACAGCAGGGCGTGCGTGTCAGACGGTCGCCGGACGACCCTTGTAGGCGCAACCAGGTATGCCGCGCAAGGCCACTACCGCACCTCTGATGGTGGAGACCGCGACCGTGATCGGCGGCGGCTCGGCCTTGGGCGTTTCGGGCCGCCCGGGCAGAGGCCGGCCCAGCGTTCGCGTGGTGGAAGCGGCCTGCACTGCATTTTCCGCACTTCCGGGCGGTCGGCTCCCAAGCAGCAGCGACAATTCCGTCTGTAATATGGCTCTATAAGACATTATCTAGTGATCGATATGTCACTATCACCTCCGGTGTGCAGGTGAGCAGGGGGCGCGGTGACGGCCGAGAAGGCTGGGCCCTTGAGCGAGACAGAGCGGCTGCCGTTCGGTTACCTGACGGCCTCGGGCGAAGACGCTCGGGTGGACGGAGCGTGGGACACGGAGACCCTGACGCTCCTGCTCCGGCATGCCACGACCTGCTTGGGCGGATTGGGCGCGCTGGTGCACCGGCACGACAGGACCGCCGGTCGGCTGCGTCTGGTCGCGGCGAGCGCGACGATCCAGGCCGACGCGGGGCAGTGGGCGGATCTGCACGACGATCAGGACGCGACTCCCGCCCTCGCCCTGCGGCGCGACGGCCTCGTCTGCCATGCCGGCGACAGCCTGGGTATCGGCGCGGGCGCTACGGTCGCCGTTCCCCTTCCCGGATCCAAGGGACCGGTCGGTGTGCTGTCCGTTCTCACTCCGGGGCCGGACGAGCCCGATGAGGCGCAACGGTCCCTGCTTCGCGCGCTCACGGCGTGGGCCGATGCCCGCCTGGACGGCGGCCCAGCCCGGTCCTCCGGTCCGGACTCGGCGGCCGAGGACCAGCGGTCGGTACGCATGGGAGAGCTGACCGCCGCGCTCGCCGAAGCCGCCACGACGCGCGACGTCGTGGATGCCGTCGCCAAGTTCGTCATGCCTCCCTTCGGCGCCGACGGGCTGGTGTTTCAGCTGCTGGAAGGCGGCCGCCCGCGCATAGTCGGCGCTGCCGGATACACGCAGGAGTTCCTCAGCCTGGTGGACGGGATCCCGCCCGACAGCGATGCCGCGCTCGAGGACATGGTGCGCACCCGAGCTCCTCTTTTCATCGGATCGAAAGCCGAGCTGCTGGGACGCTATCCCACGATGCTTGAGGTGAATGAGGCGTCACCGAAGCAAGCGTGGGCGTTTCTGCCGATGATGTCCTCCGGACATGTCATCGGCTTGTGCGTGGTGTCCTTCAGCGAACCCCGTCCCTTCACCGACGACGAGCGCGCCTTGCTGACAGCGCTGAGCGGTCTGGTCGGTCAGTCGCTGGAGCGGGCCCGCCTCTACGACGTGGAGCACGCCCGCGCCCAGGAACTGCAACGTGGCCTGCTGCCCAGGGCGCTGCCCCGCCTGCCCGCCGCCGGTGCCGCCGCCCGGTACCTGCCCGCGGGCCGCGGTGAAGAAGTGGGCGGCGACTGGTACGACCTGATTCCCCTGTCGGCCGACCGGGTCGCCATGGTGATCGGCGACGTCATGGGGCACGGCATCAGCGAGGCAGCCACCATGGGCCGACTGCGCACGGCCGTACGGACCCTCGCCGACCTGGAAATACCCCCCGACGAACTGTTCAGCCGCCTCAACGACCTGGTCTCCGACCTCGGCGAGGACTTCTACGCCACATGCCTGTACGCCGTCTTCGACCCTGTGGCCCGCACGTGCTCGTATTCCCTGGCCGGTCACCCGCCGCTCCTCGTCGTCCAACGCGATGGCACCGTCGACGCCCCCGAGGTCGCTCCCGACCCACCGCTGGGAGCCGCCAGGCCCCCCTTCGAGACCCATCAGCTGGACCTGCCCGACGACTGCCTTCTCGTCCTGTACACCGACGGGCTCGTCGAATCCGCCGCCCGGGACGCCGACCAGGGACTGGCTCAACTGCGCCAGGCCCTCTCCCAAGCCGTGGTGGATACGGCCTCCTTCCGGACCACCGATGAGGAAGACGGCATCCGACGCCTGGAGGAGTTGTGCGGCAGGGTCGTGACGGCTCTGCTGCCCGACCACGAACAGACGACGGACGACGCCGCCCTGCTCATCGTCCGTACCCGGTGCACCGCCGCCGGCGACGTCGCCTCCTTCCCCCTCCCTGACGATCCCCGGGCAGCCAGACAGGCTCGCGAGTACGTGCGCGAACAACTGGACGCATGGGAACTCGATGATCTCGTACCCACCACCGAGCTGCTGGTGAGCGAGTTGGTCGGCAACATCGTCCGCCATGCCAAGGGCCCCATCCGCCTCCGCCTGCTGCGCAGCCGATCCCTGACCTGTGAGGTCTACGACGGCAGCCTGACCACCCCCCGCATACGCCACGCCAGTTACACCGACGAAGGCGGACGCGGCCTACAACTCGTCGCCGCTCTTTCACGGCGCTGGGGCGCCCGCTATCTCGACGACGGCAAATGCATCTGGACCGAGCAGGACCTTCCGCCCCGAGCGTCCACGTGATCACACAGCCCGACCACTGACTGCCCCACCGTCGCTACGTCGCCCTCGCCGAACTGGAAGAAGTCCGGAACGAAGGAGACGACGACCGAGGGGACGAGTCGGCGGAAACGTCATCTGCCCCGGCGGTGCCGGCAGGACTGTCGGCCGCAGATGCCAGAATCCTCGACATGCCGCTGTGCGATTACTTCTCTGCCGCCGACGATCAGGGTGCTGTCGCTGTCCTGCAGACTGGGGGCGGCCCGGGGCAGGCGGACCTCGACGTGGTCTTCCTTGAGAACATCGACCCGGTCGTCGCGATCGCCAGGCTCGAAGCGATCATGACGGGCTGCAGCTTTGAAGAGGCCGGCGAACGTCCCCGGTCCGGAGAACTGCTGTCGGACCCGGAGCGCGACGGGGCGTTCGTCGTGAGTGTGACGGACACCTTGACCGCTGCCTTGGCCTCGGCGACGCAGGACGACCTCGTCCGCTTCGCCGAGCCGTGGTCGATGACCGACGAGCTCCAGCAGATCGGGATCAGCGTCGAGGTGGCGGCTGGTGTGCTGGAGGCCCTGGCCGGCCTGGCTCAGCGCGCTCAGGCTTCCGACCGGCGGCTGTATTGCTGGTGGGCCCTGTGAGTCACCGGCATCCGTCGCCGTCGGCCTTGCCCAGCAGTTCGCGTCGCTGACGGGCACGGTAGGAGCCGCCGGTGAGGGTGAGGACCAGGCGGTCGATCATCGCGGCCGCGACCACATCGTCGGAGAAAGTCTCTCCCCAGCGTCCGACGGGCAGGTTCGAGGTCACCATGACCGAGCCATGCTCGTAACGCGAGGCGATGAGCCGGAAGAACAGGTTGGCCGCGTCCTGGTCGAACGGGAGGTAGCCGATCTCGTCGATGATGATCTGCTTGTAACGGCGGATCTTCTTCAGCTCCGCCTCCAGGCGTCCGGCTTGATGGGAGGCGGCCAGGCGGGCTATCCAGATGCTGGCGGTGTCGAACAAGACCGAGTAGCCGGCGTGGACGACTTTGACGCCGAGCCCGACGGCCAGGTGCGTCCTGCCGATCCCGGGCGGCCCGAGCGGGATCCCGTTCTCGCACGGATCGTTTTCGCCGGAGCCAACGATCAGGCCACGGTGCCCGGCCCCGCCGGACTCGTCATCTCTCGCCACCTCAGGCTCACGGCGTGACTCGAACGAGCAGCGGCATGGCAACGCCGTCGACCAGATACTCGACGAAGTCCGCATCCAGAGGCAGGCCGAGGAGAGCGTGGCGCATGAACAGGGCCGGCGCACAGAGCTCGTCGATGAATCGCACGTCCCGGTCCAGGGCGAGTTCGCCACGCCGTTCTGCCCGCTCACAGACAGCCCGGACCGGCGGTACAGCGGGGATCAGCAAGGGGCGCAGCAGCGCCGCGAGCTCGGCATCTTTGCGCATGGTGACGAAAAGGCCGCTGATCACGGCGCCTGGCTCACCGCTCATCCACTCGGCGAGCAGTTGGAGGTATGCCAGGAGGTCGCCGCGCAGCGTGCCGGTGTCTGGCACCCGCAGGTCTTCGGCCGGGCGCAAGCTCATGGCCGTGCTCACCAGTTCCGCCTTGGTGGGCCAGTGTCGGTACAGCGTGGCCTTGCTCGTCCTGGCGCGGGTCGCCACTGCCTCGTAGTGCAGTCCCTGGTACCCGGACTCGGCGAGTATCTCGTAGACGGCTCGCAGGATGGTCCGCTCACGGCTCGCCGAGAGCCTCTTGGCAGGCCGGGCGACCGCCGTGGCCGGTGCCTCGGACTCGGACATGGCCCCCCTCGCTCTACAACGTGGACAATCTCGGCGCGTGCCCGAACGCTCATCCCACAACGGTCGAGTCAGACAGTTGCCTCGACGAGGTCGAAGCCTTGGACGGCTCCTTGATCAACGCCGACTCTAGTGGCCGGTTCACGATCACCGCGTTTGGGTCCCACCTGAGGCCGTCCACGTCTATCCGTGCTCTGACCCCGCCGTGCTGAACGCTCCGGTGCCGCACCCGGCACCGGAGCTGTTCCGCGCGGTCAGCCGAGTCCGTCGGCGCCGACCTGCACGGCGGACTCGTCCAGCAGTGAGCTGCTCACCGGCTGCTGCCGTCCGTCGAGGTCGAGAACCGGGGTCGCCTCCTTGTACCAGGACTCGATCACCGCGTTGCCCCAGAAGTCGCGGCGGCGGTCGTCGTTGACGTTCCACCGGTACGTCTCGTGGTCCGGGTCGCCGGTGTAGTAGTCGGAGGTGTAGATCTCCACCCGGTGGCCGTCGGGATCGCGCAGGTAGACGTAGAAGGCGTTGGAGACACCGTGCCGGCCGGGCCCCCGCTCGATGTGCTTCTCCTCGTGCAGCGCGCCGAAGATGTCGGCGGTGCGCAGCACCTGGTGGGACTCGTGGGTGGCGACGCCCAGGTGGTGCAGGCGGGGGCCGGCCCCGCCGGTGAAGGCGACGTCGTGGACGGTCTGCTTGCGGTACATCCAGGCCGCGTACAGCTCGTGTTCGTCGCCCTCGATGGTCTCCGAGCAGCCGAAGCCGAGGGACTGGTAGTGGGCGTAGGCGGCGGGGATGTCGGGGGTGCAGATGTTGAAGTGGTCGAGGCGGGCGATCTGGGCGCCACGGTGGAGGTCGTAACGCTGGATGAGGCGCTCACCCCGCTCGATCTCGTGGAAGAACTCGACCGGGAAGCCGAGCGGGTCGACGACGCGTACGGCGTCCCCGACTCCGACCGTGCCCTCGCCCTTCTTCAACCGCTTGACGGGGCGGCCGAGTTGGCGGAAGAACTTCTCCGCCTTGTCGACGTCCTCCGGGGTGCGGACGCGGTAGGAGATGTGGTCGAGAGCGGCGATCTCACCCTTGCGCAATACGAGCGAGTGATGGGTGAGCTCATCGGTCCCGCGCAGGTAGAGGGAGTCGGCGTCCTCGTACTGGACGTGGAATCCGAGCATGTCCACCCAGAACCAGCGGGCCCTGGCCAGGTCGGTGACGGCGAGTTGGGCGTAGGCGGAGCGCACGACGTCCGGTGCGGCTGTTCCAGTCATCAGACGGCTCCGAATCGTGGAGTGTGGACGTCACCGAGGGCGACGTGGACGATCTTGGACTCGGTGTAGAAGTCGATGCTGTGGGCGCCGCCTTCCCGGCCGACGCCGGAGGCCTTCACCCCGCCGAAGGGGGTGCGCAGGTCACGGATGTTGTGCGAGTTGATCCAGACCATGCCGGACTCGACGGCGTGCGCGATGCGGTGGCCGCGCTTGAGGTCGGAGGTCCAGATGTACGCGGCCAGGCCGAACTGGGTGGCGTTGGCCAGTTCGATCGCCTCGGCCTCGGCATCGAAGGGCGCGACGGCCACGACGGGGCCGAAGATCTCCTCCTGGAAGATCCGGGCGTCACGGGACACGTCGGCGAACACGGTCGGCTGGAGGTAGTTGCCCTCGGTGAGGTGGTCCGGGCGGACGCCCCCCGCCACCAGCCGGGCCTCCTTCTTGCCGATCTCGACGTAGTTCAAGACGCGCTCGTAGTGCTCCGTGTGGACCAGCGCCCCCACCTCGGTGGCGGGGTCGGAGGGCAGGCCGACCCTGACCCGGTCGGCTCGCTCGGCGAGGCGGCGGGTGAACTCCTCGTACAGCGGGCGCTCGACGAGCACCCGGGAACCCGCCGTGCAGCGTTCGCCGTTGAGCGAGAACACACCGAAGACCACGGAGTCCAGCGCCGCCTCGATGTCGGCGTCGGCGAAGACGACGACCGGGGACTTGCCGCCCAGCTCCATCGACGTCGTCTTGAGGTGCTCGGCCGAGGAACGGATGATGTGGCGGCCCGTGTCGGTAGAGCCCGTGAAGGAGATCAGCGGCACGTTCGGGTGGTCGACGAGGGCCTGCCCGGCCTCCTCGCCGATGCCGTGGACGATGTTCACGACTCCGGCCGGCACGCCCGCCTCGGCGAAGATCTCCGGCCAGAGCGAAGCCGACAGGGGCGTCCACTCGGCGGGCTTGAGGATGAGGGTGCAGCCGGACGCGAGGGCCGGCGCGAGCTTCCAGCTCTCCAGCATGAACGGGGTGTTCCACGGGGTGATGAGGCCGGCGACTCCGACCGCGGTGCGGACCACGTAGCTGAACTGCTCACCGCCCTGCCGGAAGGCCTCCTCGCCGAGCGCGACGATGACGTCGGCGAAGTAGCGGAAGTTCTCCGCGGCGCGCCGGGCCTGGCCCTTGGCCTGGGTGATCGGCAGGCCCGAGTCGTACGACTCGAACTGGGCGAGGCGGTCGTGGCGGGCCTCGACGGCGTCGGCGATGCGGTACAGGACGCGGGCGCGCTCGCGGTTGGATATCGACGACCAGCCGGGGAAGGCGGCCCGCGCTGCCTCGACGGCCCGCTGGACGTCGTCCTGCGCACCCCGTGCGGCCTGTGTGTAGGCGGTGTTGGACACCGGGTCGGTGACGTCGAAGGTGCGGCCGTCGGCCGCGTCGACGAGTTCGCCGCCGATCCAGTGCCGGATGGTCGAGGGCAGGCCCTCGGGGGCGGTGCTCACTTGTCGGCTCCGTTCGCTTGCGTTGCGAGCTGCTGCGTCAGGTCCCCGCCCTCGGTGAGGAGGGCGCTGATTCGGGCCAGGCCCGGGGCGGTGGGTGTGATGAGCGGCGGCCGTACGTGCGGCGAGGCGATCCGTCCCTGCTGGGCGAGGACCCACTTCGCCGGAGCCGGATTGGTCTCCACGAAGAGCAGGTCCACCAGCGGGTGCAGGCGGTAGTGCAGGTCCCGTGCGCCGTCGAAGTCCCCCGACTCCCACAGCTCGTACATCCTTGCCACGGCGGTCGGCGCCAGGTTGGCCACGGCGCTGACGAAGCCGGCGCCGCCCAGCGCGAGCAGCGGCAGGCAGAGGAGTTCGATGCCGGACCACACCAGCAGGGAGCGGCCGCAGGCGTGCAGCACGCGGGAGAAGTGCTCGAAGTCCTTGGTGGTCTCCTTGACTCCGACGAAGTTGTCGAAGTCGGTGAACAGCCGCTTCACCGTCTCGGGGGCGATGTCGACCGCCGTGCGGGAGGGCACGTTGTACGCGACGATCGGCAGGTCCGGGAACTCCCGGGCCACCGTGGCATACCACTTATACAGCGCCTCCTGGGTGGGGCGCGCGTAGTACGGGGTGATCACCAGCGCCGCGTCCGCTCCAAGGTCCTGGGCGGCGGCCGTCAGCTCCAGGGTCTCGTTCAGCTTGTGCGAGCCGGTACCGGGCAGGAAGGGCACCCGGTCGCCGGTCTCCTCGACGGCCGTACGCATGGCGGCGATCCGCTCGGCGACGGTCTGTGCGCTGGGCTCTCCGGTGGAGCCGCCGAGCGAGATGCCGTGCGAACCGGACTCCAGCTGGAAGCGGATCAGGGAGCGCAGGCTGTCGTGGTCGACGGCGCCCTCGTCGGTGAACGGGGTGACGACCGGGGCGATGGATCCGCGGATGGTGGCGGGATCACTGCGGAACTTCATGCGGTTTCTCCTTGCGGCTCTTGCGAGGGGGCGTTGCTGCGGCGCCATTGCTCGAACGGTTCGCGCCAGTCGGGACCGAGTGGGTACAGCCCGTCGACGCTGTGCCCGGCGCGCACCTGCTCGGTGATGAAGCGCTCTCGCAGTTCCTGCTCCCGGCAGTCGGCGATCAGCTCCTCGGCCAGGTCAGGGGGCACCACCACGACACCGTCCGCGTCACCGACGATCAGGTCGCCCGGCTGCACCAGGGCGCCGCCGCAGGCGATGGGCACGCCCGAGTCCCACGGGACGTGGCGGCGGCCCAGGACGGAGGGGTGCTCCCCGCCGTGGTAGACGGGCAGGCCGAGTTCGGTGACCGCGGCGCTGTCCCGCAGGCCGCCGTCGGTGACGACGCCGGCCGCACCACGCGTCTGGGCCCGCAGCGCGAGGATGTCGCCGAGGGTCCCGGCGGAGGTGTCGCGGCGCGCGTCCATGACGAGCACGTGGCCCGGCCTCAGCTCCTCGATCGCCCGCTTCTGAGCGTTCATGCCGTTGCCGTACTTCTTGAACAGGTCCTCGCGCAGCGGCAGATAGCGCAGGGTGTGCGCGACGCCGACCATGGTCCGCTCCGGCAGCGTGGGGCGGACACCGTCGATGGACATGTGCGGCAGGCCGCGGGCACGGAGCTGTGCGCTGAGGGTGGCGACGGCCACCGAGCGCAGCCCCTCCTCCAACCGCTTGTCCAGCAGGGGCGCGGGAGTGTACGCCGTCCCGTACGCGGCCTCCCGCTCCGCCAGATCGGCCTTGGGCATCGCCCCGTACGAGTCCAGCGCGGGCCCGGCGGCGACGGGATTACGGAGGCGGCCGGTGGACAGCCCGTTTCCGGTCACCTCGACCTCGACCACGTCACCGGGGGCGACCACGGAGGCGCCGGCCGGCGTACCGGTGAGGATGACGTCCCCCGGCTCCAGGGTGACCTGCCTCGACAGGTCCGCGATCAGCTCGCCGAACGGGAACAGCAGCGTGTCCGTGGTGTCGTCCTGGACCAGTTCGCCGTTCACCCATGTCTGCAACCGCAGGGCGGCCGGGTCGAGTTGGCGTGCGTCCAGCAGTCGCGGCCCGATCGGCGTGAAGCCGTCTGCGCCCTTGGAGCGGAGGTTGGAGCCGCGATCGGCGTAACGCAGGTCGTACACACCCGCGTCGTTGGCGGCGGTCACCCAACGCACGTACTGCCAGCCGTCCTCGGGCCGCACCCGCTGCGCGCGCGAGCCGATGACGAGGGCGATCTCGCCTTCGAAGCCGAGGAGTTCGCAGCCCTCGGGGCGGACGAGTGCCTCCTTGGTACCCGCCAACGACGAGGGTGGCTTGAGGAAGTACGACGGATGGGCGGGGATCCTGCCGCGCTCCTTGGCGCGGCTGGGGTAGTTGAGATGCAGAGCGATGATCTTCGAGGGTGGGGTCCCCAGGGGATGCGTCATCACGAACGCTCCAGGAACGCCTGGACCCTGGCCTTGTACGGCTCGCGGTCGTAGCTCTTCACGTACGCGCCGGCCATCCGCACCGGGTCGCCGAAGAAGTAGTACTCGTACAGCGCCTGGCGGCTGGAGAACGCCGAGATGCAGGTGTCCCACACCAGGCGGAAGAGCTTGACGCGCTCGGGGCCGGACAGGGTGGCCGACTGCAGGTACGCCTCGATGTCGGCGGCGGCGGGGCCCTGGATGTCGAGTTCGGTGGGGGTGGCCATCAGGCCGGAGGCGCCGAGCTTGCGCAGGATCTGCGGGAAGCGCTGGTAGAGCTTGGGGTAGAGGTTGCGGGCGGCGTTCAGCGGGGCGAAAGCCGGGGTGAGGACCCCATACTCGTTGACCTCGGCGTCCGCTTCGGCGGCGCGCAGGAAGGCCCGCAGCATCTCCAGCGTGGTGATGATCTCGGCGACGTCCTCCTGGACGTGCTGGAACTGCTCGATGCCGATGGCCTCGGTCAGCAGCGACACCAGGCCGAGGACGTACTCGGTCTTGGCGGTGGTGCGGGTGACGACCTGGTGGGTCATGTGCACCACCGACGACGTCTGCGAGTAGAAGCCGTTGCACAGTTCCGCGTCGCCGAGGGCGAAGCAGCGCTCGTACGGCACGTGCACGTCGTCGAAGACGACGACGCAGTCCGACTCCTCGAAGCGGGAGGCGAGGGGGTGGTCGTGCCGGGGGCGGTCGTAGTCCAGCGGTTCGCGGGCGATGTAGCGCAGGCCGGGGGTGTCGTTCGGGATGGCGAAGGCGTAGGAGTACGGCTTGTCCTCGGGGGTGCCGCGCAGCACGGTCGAGGGGAACACCAGCATCTCGTCGGCGAACGGGGCGATGGTGGCGAGCATGCGCGCACCGTTGATGACGACGCCGTTGTCGTCCTCCTTCACGATGCGTGCCGCGAGCTTGCCGCCGGCCTGCTGGGTACCGGCCACGGACCGGTTGACCTGCGGTGGGATCAGCGTGTGCGTGCACAGCAGGTCCTCTTCGCGGGCCTTCTCGTAGTAGCGGCGGATGTTCTCGCCGAAGGCGGGGTTGGCCTGGGCGAACCAGTCGGCGGCCGAGGCAAGCGCCATCAGGGAGCTGTTCATGTAGTCGCCGGTGCGGCCGAGCATGCCGTTGCTGTGGTCGGCCCACACCTTGAACGCCTTGCGGCGCTTGACCAGGTCGTCCGGGGTCTGCGGGGTGAGGAAGGAGGTGCCGACCGGCTCGCCGGACGTGGGCGAGGTGTAGGTGAGGGTGTCCTTGTGCTCGTCCGAGTGCTGGAGGTCGAACAGTTCGGCGTAGGTCTGGACGACGTTGCGGAAGGCGGGGTGGTCCTGGATGCCGCCGGTGACGGTCTCGCCCTGGATGTGGACGGTGGGGCGGGAGGCGGCGAGGCGCTCCAGGTATTCCTTGCCGGTGCGTGCGGCCATGGTGGTTCTCCTGTGCAGGTGATCAGCGGGAGGGGTCGGGTTCAGATGAGGTGTTCGATGCCGTCGGTGGACTCGGCCGCGGTGCCGAAGCGGCTCCAGGCGTAGGTGAGGGCGTCGCCGTCGCGGTGGCCGAGGTCGGTGACGCGGCCGACGAGAAGGGTGTGGTCTCCGCCGTCGTACGCCTGCCACGGCTCGCACTCCACCCATGCCAGGGGGTTCGTGAGGCGGGGCACCCGGGCCGCGGTCGCCCAGCGCGGCTCGGTGGCACCCTGCGCCCCGGCGAACAGCCGGGCCAGCGGCTCCTGTTCGGCGCCGAGGATGTTGACGCAGAAGGAGCTGTCGATCAGCTGGTCGTGGCAGCGGGCGCGTCGGGCGACGCTGACGAGCACCAGCGCGGGATCGGCGGAGACGGAGGTGAAGGAGTTCATCGTCGCGCCCCGGGGACCGTCCTCGCCCGCGTACGTCACGACGGTGACGCCGGTGGCGAACCGGGACATGCAGGCGCGCAGGGCGCCAGGGCTGGGAGGGGCGAGGGCTCGGGACATGAGGAGGACTCCTTGAGTCGATCGTCGGCTGTGCCCTCTGGCAAAGGGCCGGACAGGGGCGGCGCCGGCCCAGCAGGGCTGGGGACGAAGCGGGCAAGATCCTGATCAAAGCATGTAATCAAAGCTTTGATTATTTGGACGGTACCGGTGCCGACCGCTCCTGGGAAGACCGGAGCGGAGAATTCAGTGACCGCGGACGATCCACTCCCCCAGATGCGGAGCCTCGGCCCCGATGGTCGTGGCCGCTCCGTGCCCCGTACGCACCCGGGTGTCCGGCGGCAGGGACAGGAGTTCGCTGCGGATCGAACGGATGATGGTGGGGAAGTCCGAGAACGACCGCCCGGTGGCACCCGGGCCGCCGGCGAAGAGCGTGTCACCGGTGAACACGGTGCCGAGGTCGGGCGCGTACAGACAGATGGCCCCGGGGCTGTGGCCGGGCGTGTGCAGCACGATGAGTTCCGTACCGGCGACCGTGAGCCGACGCCGGTCGGAAAGGTAACCGTCCGGGGATCTGTCCGGGTGGACGTTCCGCCACAGCAGGCGGTCGTCCAGGTGGAGAAGGACAGGCGCACCGGTGCGGGCGGCGAGCGCCGGGGCGGCGTTGATGTGGTCGTTGTGCCCATGCGTGCACACGATCGCTGTCAGTCGACGCTCGCCGACGGCTGCGGCGATCGCGTCCGCGTCGTGGGAGGCGTCGATGACGAGGGCCTCCTCGTCGTTCCCGACGATCCAGACGTTGTTGTCCACGCCCCATGTACCGCCGTCGAGGGTGAACTCCCCGGTGGTGACGACATGCTCGACTCGTGCGGCCACTCAGAACACCACCACGGACCGCAGCACCTCACCTGAGTGCATCTTCTCGAAGGCCTTCTCCACCTCGTCGAGAGCGATCGTTTCGGTGACGAAGGCGTCCAGGTCCAGTCGCCCCTGCCGGTACAGGTCGACCAGCATCGGGAAGTCCCTCGAGGGCAGGCAGTCGCCGTACCAGGAGGACTTCAGCGCCCCACCGCGGCCGAAGACGTCCAGCAGCGGCAGCTCCAGCTTCATGTCCGGAGCCGGGACACCCACCAGTACGACGGTCCCGGCCAGGTCACGTGCGTGGAAGGCCTGCTGGTACGTCTCCGGACGGCCGACGGCATCGATCACCACGTCCGCTCCGTGCCCGCCGGTGAGCTCGCGGATCGCCGTCACCGGGTCGGTGTCGCGGGAGTTGACGGTGTGTGTGGCGCCGAAAGTCTCGGCCAGGGCCAGCTTCCGGTCGTCGATGTCCACCGCGATGATCCTGCCCGCTCCGGCGAGGCGCGCACCGGCGATCGCCGCGTCGCCGACACCTCCGCAGCCGATCACCGCGACGCTCTGCCCCCTGCTGACGGGTGCGGTGTTGAGCGCGGCTCCCAGCCCGGCCATGAGCCCGCAGCCGAGGAGACCGGCCGCTTCGGGCCGGACCTGGGGGACCTTCGTGCACTGGCCTGCGGCCACGAGGGTCTTCTCGGCGAAGGCCCCGATACCGAGGGCGGGCGCCAACTCCGTGCCGTCCTTCAGCGTCATCTTCTGCCGTGCGTTGTGCGTGTCGAAGCAGTACCAGGGCTGCCCACGCCGACAGGCACGACAGCGACCGCACACCGCACGCCAGTTGAGGATGACGAAATCACCGGGGACGACGTCGGTGACGCCTTCACCAATCGCTTCGACGACTCCCGCGGCCTCGTGGCCGAGCAGGTAGGGGAAGTCGTCCCCGATGGCGCCCTCCCGGTAGTGCAGGTCGGTGTGGCACACCCCGCAGGCCTGCACCCGCACCAGGGCCTCCCCCGGTCCGGGATCGGGCACCAGGATGGTCTCCACCGAGACAGGGGCGCCTTTGCTCCGGGCCAGGACAGCGCGGACTTCATGAGACATGTCTGTGTTCCTCTGGAAGGGTTCCTCTGGAAAGTTGAGTGGGTCGGCTACGCGCGACCGGGCTACCGGATGCTCCAGGCGCCGCGGAGGTCCCGCCGCAGCCGTCCGAACTCCCTTGGGCTGTCCACCGCGAGGACGCCGGAGATCTCGCCGTCGCGCCGGTACACGGCTGCTAAGCTGTCGTCGAAGGAGCCGGAGACGAGTTCGAGCACGTCGTCGACGCCAGGTCGGCCGGCGATCTGGAGGTGGACCCCGTACTGGTCCGACCACACATAAGGCAGCGGGTCGTGGACCGGTTGCGCGATGGGGTCCTGCCCTCGCAACGTGGCCAGCAGCGATCCGGCCGCGATGACCGGCATGTCCCGCGCGTTGGTCCAGTGCTCGATGCGCAGCCGCCCCCCGCGGCAGCGGTACGCGGCCACGTCGCCCGCCGCGACGACCCCGGGCACGGTGGTCCGGCACCGCTCGTCCGTGAGGACGCCGTTGTCGCAGGCGACACCGGAACCCGTCAGCCACTCGGTGTTGGGCACGGCTCCCACGCCGACGACCACCACGTCCGCGGGAAGGAGGCGGCCGTCGGACAACTCCACCGCTCGCACCCCGTCCTCGCCGACGAGGCCCGTGACACCCACGCCGGTCACCAGAGCGACCCCGTGGTCCGTGTGCAGGCGGCCAAGGATGTCGGCTGCGTCGGGCCCCAACTGACGTAGCAGCGGTTTCTGTTCGTACTCGACGATGGTCACCTCGTGTCCGAGGGCACGCGCCGAGGAAGCGACCTCCGCGCCGATGAACCCGCCTCCCACCACGACGACCCGTCCGGGACGGGACAGGTCCTCGCGCAACCGGTGTGCGTCGTCGAGCGTGCGGAGGGTGTGCACCCCCCGCAGCCGCGGCATCCCGGGGAGGGTGCGCGCGCGGGCTCCCGTCGCGATGACCACACCGTCCGCGTGCAGGGTTCGCCCATCGGCGAGGGTGAGCGCCCGTGAGGCCGGATCGAGGGCAGTGGCGCGGGTACCGAGCAGCCATTCGGCGTCGAGCACGGCACGCAGGTCTTCGTCCGTCAGCGCGATGTCCTGGCTCTCGCACTTGCCCAGCAGCACCTGCTTGGACAACGGAGGCCGGTCATAGGGCTGCGCGGCCTCCTCACCGACCAGCACAAGATGCCCGTCGTAGCCGTCGGTGCGGAGGGCTTCGGCGGCTCTGACGCCCGCCAGTCCGGTGCCGACGACGGCGATCGTGGTCATCGCGCGGTCTCCGTGGCCGGCGCCAACGACGCTGCGTCGACGCACACCATGCCGTCGACGACCTGCACGACGTGGGTACGGATGGGCCGCCGCGCCGGCGGGCAGTCGGGCTTGCCGGTGCGCAGGTCGAAACGTGACTCGTGCAGCGGGCATTCGATCTCATGGCCGTCGAGCCAGCCGTCGGACAGCGAGGCGGTCTCGTGGGAGCAGGTGTCGTCGACACAGAAGACACGTTCGCCGACCTTGACGAGTGCCAGCGGCACCGGCACGTCGGGACTGGCGATCCGGGTGACCACACCGGGGGTGAGGTCCGCGATCGGACAGAGCTGTATCACTGTGCCGCTCCCTTCACGCCCCGGGCGTCGTGACGCATGAGGACCGATTCCGGTCCGCGGAACATCCAGCCGACGAGGTTCGGAGTGCTGGTGACGCGCAGCCCGGTGAGCGAGTTGAACAGTGCGGGCACCGCGGTACGGAGCTGCTCCCGCGCCAGATAGGTGCCGAGGCAGTAGTGGGCGCCGAGCGAGAAGGCCAGGTGGTCCGACAGTTCGGGACGGTCGATGTCGAAGGCGTCGGGGGCGGCGAACTTCCGGTCGTCCCGGTTGGCCGACGCGGCGAGCGCGAGCAGCTTGTCCCCGGCCCGCAAGGTCACGTCCCCCACCGTGTGGTCGACGGCGAGTTGGCGCGGAAAGGCGCCGACGGGGGTCAGCCAGCGCATCGTCTCCTCGATGGCCGCGTCGAGGGCCTCGCAGTCGGTCAGTACGCGGTCGCGCAGCTGGGGCTGTTCACACAGCTGCCACACGAGGGTGGCCAGTGCGTGCCAGGGCTCGTTGAAGCCGCCGGAGATCATCAGACGCACCTGGGTGGCGATCTCCTCGGCCGTCAGCGGCTCGGCGAGTTCGGCGTGCACCATCGCGGAGATCACGGTGTGGTCCGGTACGGCCGTCACGCGGGCGACGGCCTCGCGGACCAGCTCCCCCACCTCGGTGCTGGCGCGTCCGGCCCGCTCCCAGACCTCGGGGTCGTCGTCGTGGTTGGCCAGGCCCGCGATGAAGGCACGCGACCACTCGACCACCTGCTCGGTGGTCACGTCGGGCAGCCCCGCCGTCCGCATCAGCGCCTGAGCGGCGAACGGCGCCGCGAAGTCCGACACCAGGTCGAACTCCGGCTTCTCGGCCAACCGCCCGGCGAGTTCCGTGGCGTGCGAGGTGAGCCCCGCGGACCACTGCTGACGCACGTTGCGGCGCTTCAGCGGGCCGTCCACCGCCGAGCGCAGCCTGCGGTGGGCGTCGCCGTCGGTACGGATCATGACCAGACCCATGGTGCGTTCGGCGAGGGAGTTCTCCTGGTGCGCGGTGAAGATCTCGGGGTGCTCGTCGACGAAGACGACGTCCTCGTAGCGGCTGACGAGCCACAGACCGAGCCCGTCCGACCAGGCCCAGGGCTCGTCGTCCCTGAGTTCGCGGTAGACGGGATACGGGTCGGCGTAGAGGTCTTTGCTGGTGAGATTGCGGGCGATGGACATGGCGGCTCCTCACGTGTCGGCGACATCCGGACAGGGGATGTCCGCCGCATCGGGCTGCAACGACTGTGCGGTACGCCGCCTGAGCACGGAATACTCTGGAATCCAGCAATGCGCCGACAACAACCACAGGAATCCTGAGGTATGGACCATGACGCTCTCTCTGCGCCAGCTCCGGTTCTTCGTGGCGGCGGCCGAGGCCGGAACCATCGCGGGCGCCGCGGCGCACGAGCACATCTCCCAGTCGACGATCGCCCTGGCCGTCAGCGAGCTAGAGCGCACCCTCGGCGTCCAGCTGTTCCTGCGTCGCCAGGCCAAAGGGCTGACGATCACTCAGGCCGGCCTGGCCGTGCTCGCCGACGCGCGCCCGCTGCTCGCTCACGCGGACGAACTCGTGTCCAGTGCACGCAACCTGGGCGGGGAGCTCTCCGGGAACCTGACGGTCGGCTGCTACACGACCCTGGCCCCGTTCCTGATGCCCGGCGTCCTGGAGGGTTTCGCCACCGAACATCCGACGGTGCGGCTGAGCTTCACGGAGGGCACTCAGGTGGAACTGCAGGAGAAACTCCTCGACGGCAGCTGCGAGATGGCCCTGCTGTACGACCTCGACGTGCAGCCGGGCATTCAGCAGGAGACGCTGTACGTCACCCGGCCGCATCTGCTCCTGCCCCGCACGCACCCCCTGGCCGGACAGGCGCCGGTGAGCCTGCGCGACCTCGCGGACGAACCGATGGTCATGCTCGACAACCCGCCGAGCCTGCACTACTTCACGGAGCTGCTCGCCTCGCTCGGCATTCGGCCGGTGATCCGGCACACGACGAGCAGCTTCGAGACGGTGCGGTCACTGGTGGCCCGGGGCCTCGGCTACTCACTTCTGATCCAGCGGCCCGCCTCCGGCATCAGCCACGAGGGCGTACCGCTGGCCGAATGCGAGATCCGGGAGGAGGTGCCGGACATGCCCGTGCTGCTCGCCTGGCCCGCCCGCGCCAACCTCACCAGACGAGCCAAGGCGTTCGCCGACTTCTGCCGCCGGGCCCTTGAGGACGGGCCGGTACGGCCGGCGGTCGGGGACCACGCGTGATCCGCTTCGGGGAGATCTCGGCGTAGCCACCTTTATTGAAAGGCGCGCACGGGATTGCGGACAGTGCGACCGCCATTTAATGTGAGCGCTAATCGAAACGATACGTACCGCATCGGAGGAGTGGGCCGGTCGCTCGACTCGTGCCCCACCGGCTCCCCCGCGATCTGCTCGGCCCCGCCGTCAACGAGCCCATGCGCACGAGGAGATGGCGTATTCCGGCCTGTCGCGCCCCCCCTCCTCCGGTCGACCGGCTCACCCGCAAGGAGCTTCCCCATGGCCGTGTATCTCACCGACGACGACGTCCGTTCCCTGCTCGACTGGGAGTCCGCGCTGAAGGCTCTGCACGAGGCCTACGCCGCTCCGGTCTCCGAAGCGCACTTTCCCCCGCGGACGATGGCCAGGGGCGAGCAGGAGTGGATGCGCACCCTCAGCGGGATACTCCCGAGCAGCGGTGTGATGGGAGCCAAGCTCATCGCCGTGTCGAACGGCAAGCGCAGGGGCGCCTACCTCGTGGCGCTGTTCGACCTCGAGACCACGGAGCTGGTCGCCCTGCTGGACGGCCGGTCGATCACGGGCTTCCGTACTGCGGCCACCTCGGCCCTCGCCGTCCGGTTCCTGGCGCCGCAAAGGCCGCTCTCGGTCGCCGTCATCGGCTCGGGGTTCGAGGCGACGAATCACCTTCGGGCCCTGGCCGCGACGCGGGAGCTCACCTCCGTACGGGTCTACAGCCCGAGCCCGGCGAGCCGAGCCCGGTTCGCGGGGTCGTTCAGCGACCTGGCGGCCGATGTGGTCCCCGCCGACGCGCCCGAGGACGCGGTCGACGGCGTGGATCTGGTGCTGTGCGCCGCACGGTCCCGGGACGAGACGCCCACCGTTCGCGGCACCTGGCTCAAGCCGGGGACGACCGTCGTGTCCATCGGGTCGACGCTGCCCGAGCAGCGTGAACTCGACCCTGTCGCCATCGACCGCGCGGATGTCGTGGTGTGCGACCTTGTCGACGAAGTCGCCCACGAGACCGGCGACTTCATCGCCGCACGCGCCGAGGGCGTGGAGTTCACCGACAAGCTCGTGTCTCTCGCCGACGTGGTCTCCGGCCGCGCACCGGGCCGGACCGGAACCGATGACATCGTGCTCTACAAGTCGGTCGGGTCCGCTCTGCAGGATCTGACGGTGGCGGCACTGTGCGCGCGTCTCGCGGGCGAACGGGGCGCGGGTGTGTCTCTGGACGCCCGCATCAGTCGTGGCTTCCAAGAACACTGAACGGTCATCAGCGGCTTGAGCCGGGCCACTACGGCCCCCGGGGGTGGTAGCCGCAGAGCTGCCACCCCGGGGGCGGTCCGAACTCGCCGACGCCGACGCGGCCACGTGCGTGATGTATGAGAACACCCCCGCCGACAGGTCCTTTCGGCTCGGCCGCGCCCAGTACCTCGAAGGTGATCTCCGCGCCCCCGCTGTAGCTCGCGTCCTGACCACGACTGCCACCCGCCCGCGGAGCAAGCGGCGCTCCAGAGGGCGGTGGCCGCGTGGTGGACGGCGGCGGCCAGGGGCGAGGGTCACGCCAGAGGGCCGCCCAGCAGTTCCGTGGCGGTCGTGACGCGGACGAGCGGCCGGTACAGGTCCATGACGCGCAGGGCCTGGGCGTGGTAGTCGTCGTCCACGCCCGCGCAGGCGTCGGCGACGACCAGCACCTCCACTCCGGCGTCGGCGGCGGCGAGCGCCGTGGACAGTACGCAGCAGTCGGTGCTGACGCCTGCCAGGACCAGGCGGCCGCCTGGTGCGGCTCGGGCGGCGAGTTCGGGGGTCCACTTGCCGAGAGTGGACGCGTCCAGGACGTCGTGCGCGAGGGCCGCGAACTCGTCCGTCAGCCGCCAGAGCGGGGCGTCGGGCGGTTGGAGCGCGAAGGGCCAGCGGTCGTAGTAGGCGCGCCAGGCGCCGGTGGGCTGCGCGGGGGCGATGAAGCGGGTGAAGGTGACACGCTCGCCGAAGGCCGGCAGCAAGCGACGTACGCCTGCTGCCGCCTCGGTGTAGCGGGGAGCCGCCCAGGGGCTCGCGGGGTCGGCGAAGACGTCCTGCATGTCGATGACGGCAAGCCAGCCGGTCGTCATACGGTCACCGCCCCCTCCTGTGCGCGGACGCGGTCCCGGCCCAGGGCAGGCGTGCCGAGGAAGCCGGGGGCAGTGGCAGTGGCAGTGGCAGGCAGGGTGAGCGGCAGCGGGACGGCGGGTACCTCGCCGTAACGGTCGTCGGGGTGGTGGAGGGACATCGGGCGGTCCGCTGTCGTGTCGGCTCGGTGTTCCGTCATCGTCGACCTGTCTGTCCTGGTGAGTGGGATCCACGGAAGGGGCAGCGGGGGTGGCGGCTCCCCCGGCCGGCGCGGAATCGGCTCAGGCACCGACCTCAGTGACGCGTAACGCGAAGGGGACTGGAAGGCGGCAAAGACGGAGGGCGGGATGCCCGCCGTCGGGTCGCCCTTCCGTGCGCAGACTCCTTCAGAGGAGTCTAACTGGGAGAAACATCGTTTCACAACAGTAGACAGGGATGTCATAGGGCGGCTCCGCGGCTGATCAAAGCCGAGCTTCAGTGCTGGGGGCTGTCCCCGAAGGCCGTCACGGTGAGGAACTGGATGGGGAGTTCGACCAGCGTCTCCGGGCCGTGCGGGGCCTCGCCGTCGAACTGGAGGGCGTCGCCGGGGCGCAACGTGTAGCTGGACTTGCCGTGGCCGTAGACCATGACGCCTTCCAGCATGTACAGGAGTTCGGTGCCCGCATGCTGGAAGAGCGGGAAGACCTCGCTCTCCTCGGTCAGGGTGACCAGCAGGGCGTCCATCCGCTTGTGGGCGCCCCGGAGCGAGCCGAGCTGGGCGTACTCGTGACCGACCCTGGTGCCCCGCCGTACGATCCGGGCGCCGTGACCGGCGGGGACGAAGACCGCCTCGCGTTCGTCGTCCATGCCGCGGAACAGGGCCGTGACGGGGACGTCCAGACCGCGGGCGAGCCGGGAGAGCGTGGTGAGACTGCACGCGGTCTGGGCATTCTCGATCTTCGACAGCATGGCCTTGGAGATGCCGACCCGCTGCGCCATGTCGCCGACCGACAGCCCGGCCGCCTGCCGGTACTCGCGGGCGCGGACCGCGATGATGCGCTCCAGCGCCTTGTCGTCGGAGTCGTCGGGGGCCGCGGAGTCCGGTGCGGGGGCGGGATGCTCGGTCACCGGCGAATCCTAGCCCGCGCGGTGCAGTCGGAAGCGCGGGTGGGGCTCGGCCCGGCCAGTGGCGAGGTCGGCCGCCATCGCGCCGATCAACGGGGCGAATTTCGCGCCGTGGCCGGAGCACGGGGAGGCGATGACGAACGGACCGTGCCGGTCGAGGACGAAGTCCTCGTCGTGGGTGGTGGTGTAGAGGCAGGTCGCATCGGCCACCGGGTCGGGTTCGAGGCCCGGGAGGCGGTCGCGTACGAAGCCGCTCACCCGCGTGCGCGACGACGGGTCGACGGCCCCGCTGCGGGTGCGGGCGGTGGTGGGGGTGCCGCGATCGTGCTCCGCGACCTTGACCGCGGGCAGCGGACCGCCGTCGCTTCCCGACGGCAGCCCGTAGAGATGCAGTTCCCCGTCCCAGATCAGGGTCGGCCACCGCATGGACGGATCCCGCTGCCGGAAGTGGAAGACCTGCTGCTGGGTCACCTCCAACGGCGGTAGCGAGAAGGGTAGTTCGAGGTCCGGCAGCCAGGCACCGGCAGCGATCACCACCGTGTCGGCGACGATCTCGCGGCCGTCGTCGGTGCGCAGGAGCACCTTCTCGTCGCCCTGGACGTCGATGCCCGTGACGCGCACGCCGATGATCGCTTCCGTGCCGTGCTCGATCGCCCGCCGAACGCAGGCCGCGACGGTCTGGTCGGCGTCGACGACGCCCGCGTCTGGGTGGTACAGCACGGGTCCTGTGATGCGGATGTACGGCCAGCGCTCCGAGGCGGCTTCCGGGCCGAGGACTTCGTGGGGCACCGCGGCCGCATCGAGGAGGGCGGCGAGTTCCTTCGTGTCGCGGCCCTCGCCCAAGTCGAGGCCACCGGTGGTGCGCAGCAAGGGAGTCGAGCTGTCCTTCTCCAGTTCCCGCCACTGCTCGTGCGCCTGCCCGGTCAGCCGTACGTAGAAGGGGTCGGCGTAGGCCCGCCGGAAGATCCTTGAGCTGCCGTGCGAACTGCCGTGTCTGTGGCCGATGTCGTACGCCTCGACGAGCGTGACCTCGTGGCCGCGACGAGCGAGTTGCCAGGCGGTGGCCGCGCCCATCAGTCCGGCGCCTACGACGGCGATCAAAGCCCCTCCCCCGGGATCCAGTTCGTACCCGCGAGTGGGACGCGGGCCATGGCGGCGGACTCGATCGTAAGGGCGACCAGGTCCTCGGGCTCCAGGTGCAGGAGGTGGGCCTTGCCGCAGGCGCGGGCAAGGGTCTGGGCCTCCATGGTCATCACACGCAGGTAGTTCGCGAGCCGGCGACCGGCCTCCACCGGATCGAGGCGGGCGGCGAGCTCCTCGTCCTGGGTGGAGATGCCGGCCGGGTCGCGGCCGTCCTGGTAGTCGTCGAAGTAGCCTGCGGCGGAGCCCAGTTGACGGTACTCGGCATCGTACCTGGGGTGGTTGTCGCCCAGCGCGATGAGCGCCGCCGTCCCGATCGCGACCGCGTCCGCGCCCAGAGCGAGGGCCTTGGCCATGTCGGCGCCGCCGCGGATGCCGCCGGAGACGATGAGCTGGACCTCGCGGTGGACCCCCAGCTCCTGCAGCGCCCGTACCGCTTGGGGCAGCGCGGCCAGGGTGGGGATGCCGACGTGCTCGATGAAGACGTCCTGGGTGGCGGCCGTGCCGCCCTGCATTCCGTCGACGACCACGACGTCGGCGCCGGCGTGCACGGCGAGCTTGACGTCGTAGTACGTCCGGGTCGCGCCGACCTTCACATAGATCGGCTTCTCCCAGTCGGTGATCTCCCGGAGCTCCAGGATCTTGATGGCCAGGTCGTCGGGGCCGGTCCAGTCGGGGTGGCGGCAGGCGCTGCGCTGATCGATGCCGACGGGCAACGTCCGCATGCCCGCGACGCGCTCGGTGATCTTCTGGCCGAGCAGCATGCCTCCACCGCCGGGCTTGGCGCCCTGGCCGAGGACGACCTCGATGGCGTCGGCCTTGCGCAGATCGTCGGGGTTCATGCCGTAGCGGGACGGCAGGTACTGGTAAACGAGGTGCTTGGAGTGGCCCCGCTCCTCCGGGGTCATCCCGCCGTCGCCGGTGGTCGTCGATGTGCCGACTTCGCTGGCACCGCGGCCGAGGGCCTCCTTGGCCTGGGCGGACAGGGCGCCGAAGCTCATGCCGGCGATGGTGACGGGGGTGGCGAGCCGCAGGGGGTGCTTGGCGTGCCGGGTGCCGAGGACGACGTCGGTGTCACAGCGCTCGCGGTAACCCTCCAGCGGGTAGCGCGACATGGAGGCGCCGAGCAGCAACAGGTCGTCGAAGTGCGGAAGCTTCCGCTTGGCGCCCCAGCCACGGATGTCGTAGACGCCGGTCTCGGCGGCTCGCTGGATGGCGTGGATGGTGGCACGGTCGAAGGTGGCCGACTCGCGCAGGCCGTAAGCCGCGGGTTCCAATGTCAACTCCTCTGATGGGGCGAGGTGTCGCACCCCCTGAGGGGCGCGGGGCCGTACGGATGTGCGGCTCCACCGCGCGGGCGCGACCGGCGACATCCGGCCCGCGGAATGCGGATGAATACGGAAGGCAGATGAATTCGGACTCCCAGCGGGGCTGATACGCCGCCGCTAGTACGCCGCCGAGTTGCCGACATTGAAGTGGTAGAGCGTCCTGGCGGAGCCGTACCGTCGGAAATCCGCGGCGTCCTCGTCCCGCTCGGCCGCCTTGAGCAACTCGGCCAGTTCGACGAAGTGTTCCGCCCGCATCTCCTTCTCCACGCAGTCCGCGCCGAGGGACTTCACCGTGCCCCGGACGTAGATCCGCGCCTCGTAGAGGGAGTCCCCGAGGGCTTCCCCCGCGTCGCCGCAGACGACCAACCGCCCGGCCTGCCCCATGAACGCGCTCATGTGGCCGACGTTTCCGCCGACGACGATGTCCACGCCCTTCATGGAGATGCCGCAGCGGGCGGCGGCGTCCCCGTCGACGACGAGCAGTCCGCCGTGGGCGGTGGCCCCGGCCGACTGGGACGCGTTGCCGCGCACCCGCACGGTGCCGGACATCATGTTCTCGGCGACTCCGGTGCCGGCGTTGCCGTGGACGGTCACGGTGGCACGCTGGTTCATGCCGGCGCAGTAGTAGCCGACGTGACCTTCGATGTCGACGGCGAGATCCTCCCGGATCCCGCAGGCCACGGCGTGCGCGCCGCGCGGGTTGAGAACACGCCAGGACGCGGCCTCGGGGGCGTGCAGGGCCTGGTTGAGCTCCCGCACCGGTGTCCTGGCCAGGTCGATCAGCGTCGCCATATGTACACCTCTTCCGGCTCGGGTTCGAAGATCCGGGCGCTCTCGATACCCGGCAGGACGTCCAGCGCCCGGTACTCGGAGGCCATCGCCACCCATGCGTCGGTCTCGGCGACCAGCGCCGGCTTGCAGGCGATGGCGTCGCGGACGACCGCGAAGGAGTCGCCGGTCGACACCAGCAACGTGTAGAAACCGTCGAACCGCTCGCACAGCAGCCGCAGCGCCTTCTCCAGGTCGGTGCCCTGCTCCAGCTGGTGGGCGACGAAGCGGGCGCCGACCTCGGAGTCGTTCTCGCTGTCGAACTCGACGCCTTGGGCGCGCAGTTCGCGGCGAATGGTGGCGTGGTTGGCGAAGGAGCCGTTGTGCACCAGGCACTGTCCGGGGCCGACGGAGAAGGGGTGGGCGCCCTCGGGGGTGACGGCCGACTCGGTGGCCATGCGGGTGTGGCCGACGCCCTGCCAGCCGCTCACCCCGGCGAGCCCGAACGCGTCCGCCAACTCGACGGGATTCCCGGTGCCCTTGAGTACGGCGAACCCCTCGCCGGAGCCGATGACAGTGGCTTCGGGAAGCGCGGCGGCAATTTGGTCGGCACCGGCGTGCACCACGGTGGTGGCGTCGGCGTCGAGGGCCACCACCCCTGGCAGCGCGGCTTCCACCTCGGTCTTCGAGGTGCCCAGCAGTGAGACGACGGCTTGTCCCGGCGGGGACAGCCGCGGGTCGCCGTACACCGCGACACCCGCCGAGTCCGGGCCGCGCTCGACGACCTGGCCGAGCATCGCGCTCAGCAACTCGCCGAGCCGTGGTTCGAGTGAGGGGTCACGCAGATGGAGCCCCACGATTCCGCACATCTCAAGTCCCTTCGGAAGGCGGTCAAAGGCGGAAGACGATCAAAAGGCGAGAGGCGATCAGAAGGCGGTCAGATAGCGGTCGAGCTCCCAGGGGCCGACCGTCGCGTGCCAGTCGAAGAACTCCTGGCGCTTGAGGTCCGCGAAGTACCGGCTCACGCCGCTCCCGGCCACGTCCAGGGCGCCGCTGATCACGTCGTCCGTCTGGAGGGCCTCGACCGCGTGCAGCAGGGTCGGCGGGAGTTCGGGGCCCTTGCCGCCCGCGCCCGGCTCGCCGGGGTCGAGGTCGCGCTCGATGCCGTCCAAGCCGGCGGCGAGGGCGGCGGCAGCGGCGAGGTAGGGGTTGGCGGCGCCGTCTCCGCCGCGCAGCTCGATGCGGTTGCCGTCGGGGACGCGGACGAAGTGGGTGCGGTCGTTGCCGCCGTAACTTGCCACGCGCGGTGACCAGGTGGCGCCCGAGCGGGTGGAGACCGCGCCGGTGCGCTTGTAGGAGTTGACCGTGGGGGCGATCACGGCCTGCAGGGCCGGCGCGTGCTCGACGATCCCGGCGAGGAAGGAGTAGGCGAGCGGGGAGAGGCCCAGTCCGCGTCCGTCGGTGGCGTCGGGGAAGGCGGGGTCGTCGCCCCGCCAGAGCGACATGTGCATATGCATGCCGGTGCCGGTGCGGTCGGTGAAGGGCTTCGGCATGAACGTGGCCGTCATGCCGCGCTGTTCGGCCAGTACCGACACCAGGTACCGCATGGTGATGACCCGGTCGGCGGTGGTGAGGGCGTCGGCGTGCTGGAAGTTCTGCTCGAACTGGCCGTTGCCGTCCTCGTGGTCGTTGGCGTAGTTGCCCCAGCCGAGGGAGTTCATGGCGCTGGAGACCGCGGTGAGGTGGTCGTACATCCGGGTCAACCCGCGTGCGTCGTAACAGGGTTGGGCAGCGGTGTCCCTGACGTCGGCGACCCTGAGCACGCCGTGCTCGTCCCGGTTGACGAGGAAGTACTCGACTTCCGCGCCCACGGAGAGGGACAGTCCTCGCTCGGCGGCCCGCTTCAGCAGTCCGCGCAGGATGACCCGCGGGGCGTACGGCCAGGGCTTCCCCTCCACGTACGGGTCGCAGTGGACGAGCGCGAGACCGGGCTTGACGAAGGGGACGGGCGTGTACGAGGCCGCGTCCGGCCGGGCGATGACATCGGGGTCGCTGGGCTGCTGGCCAAGCGCGCCGGCCGCGTATCCGGCGAACCCCACGCCCGCGTCCCGGAGTTCCTCGACGGCTTGGGCCGGGACGAGCTTGGCGCACGGCTTGCCGGTGAGGTCGACGAAGACGGCGAGCACGAACTCGATGCCGTCGGCGCGGACCAGCTCGGCGAGATCGGGGGCGTCCGGTTCCGGGTCGGTCGTCATGGCCCCTCCCAGGGTGTCCACTGTGGTGAATCAATGTTGCATCTGAGTAGACATCCTGGGTGTTACGGCCGGATTTCCGCCATGGAAGGTCCCCGTAAGCCGAAGGGCCGGGCACCGCCTCCGAAGAGGCGGACCCGGCCCTGAGGCTCCGTCAGGACACGACAGCCGTCGGTTCGCTGGAGCCCAGCTCGGCCGAACCTCGGGAGGAACCCCGCACCCACAGCGGCTTCAGCCGGTACGTCAGCAGGTACAGCACCGCGCCCGCTCCGGCCGCGACGAACATGCTCAGGTCGCCCGCGCCCGGATACGCGGTCGAGAAGGGGCCGGTGTAGAAGCTGGACTGCCAGAACGGCACCGAGGCGGCCACCCCGCCCGCCCAGGAGACGAAGCCCCAGTCGAGCACCCGGCGGCGGTCGTAGAGCTCGGAGACGCGGGACGGGTCGGAGCGGCCGCCCAGGTAGAAGTCGAGGAGCAGCACGGCCGCGAAGGGGGCGATGAAGTACGCGGTCAGGTTGAGGAACACCTTGAACTTGTCCTCCGTGCCCGACTCGCCCCACAGGCTGATCGCGTAGGCCAGCAGACAGATGACGGTGACCGCCTGGGAGCGGCTGACCGGGATCTTCAGCGTCTGCACGGAGATCGCGCCACCGTAGACGTTGAGGAAGTTCTGCGCGAGTGCGGACAGGCCGACGGCGAGCAGGGCGGGCACGGCGAAGGGGCCGGCCAGTTGGTGCAGAGCGGTGATCGAGTCCGAGCTGGTCGCGCTGCCGCCGACGACCACGCCCAGGATGCCCAGCCAGCAGATGGTGACGAAGTTGCCGAGGCCGGTGTACCAGGCGGTACGGGTGACGACCTCGGGGGTGTCCGGCAGATAGCGGGAGTAGTCCGAGGCGAACGGCGCCCAGGCCACCAGGAAGGACAGGAACCAGCCTCCGAAGGTGACCCAGCCGCCGGCGGAGCCGATGTAGCCGGACGCCTTCGGGTCGGCGTGGAAGAGGCTTCCGCCGCGCACGACCGCGACCACGGTGATGAGGAGGAAGAGCGGGGTGAGGACGTAGGTCAGCGCCTTCTGCAGGTAGTTGATCATGTTGTAGCCGTAGATCGACACCACCAGCTCGACCGCCGTGAGCACCGCGCCGCACAGCCAGAACGGCAGATGTGTCAGTTCGGCGAACGCCTTGCCGCCCAGGATGACGGTGACCGCGGCCCAGCCGATCCCGGCGAAGACGTTGATGTATGCCACGGGCAGGAAGTTGCCGAAGAATCCGAGCGGGCCGCGCGCCTGGACCTGCTGCGCCACGCCGAGCCGTACTCCCATCCGGGACATGACGGCCATCAGCAGCGAGCCGACCGCCGCCCCGACGGCGATGGCCGTGACGGCGGCGCCGAAGCTCAGTCCGAACCAGGCCGCGCTGAAGCCGAGCAGGATGATCGGGAAGTTGAGACCGGCCGCGAACCAGACGAAGAACTGCGAGCTGGGCTTGCCGTGCCGTTCGTTGTCGGGGATGTGGTCGATGCCGAAGGGCTCGATCTTGGTGACCGCGCTGCCGTAGACCGGCGCCGGTGTTCCGTCTGTCATGTGGTGCTCCTGCTCGGGTGGGTCGGGGTCACCACGGCAACGGCGCCGTGTGCGAGATGTCGAAGAAACCGCCGCCGCTGTAGACCAGCGGGGCGAGGTCGTCGTGCCGGGCGGAGACCACCCGGCCGGTGAACACGGTGTGGCTGCCGGCCTCGAGCCGCTGTCCGATCTCGACCTCCAGCTGGGCGCAGGAGCCGTCGATCAGCGGGGCGCCGAAGTCACCGGGGGTCCAGGAGATACGGGCGAACTTGTCGTCGTCCTTGGAGGCGAAGGTCTTCGCCACGTCGAGCTGGTCGGCGGCCAGGATGCTGATGCCGAGATGGCTCGACCGGTGCAGTGCGGGATGGGTGCTGGAGCTGTGCTGCACGCAGACCAGGACCATTGGCGGGTCGAGCGAGATGCTGGAGAAGGCGTTGACCGCGAGGCCGCGGGGCGTGCCGTCGTCGTCCGTGGTCACCACGGTGACGCCGGTGATGAACTTGCGGTGCACCCCGCGCACCAGGTCGGCGTCGACGGCGGCCCGCTGGACGGTGGAGATGATCCCGAGCGCCTCCAGGAGCTGCCGGGAGTCGAAGGTCACCCACTCCTCGGCGACCGAGGGCCCCTCGAAGCGGGCGAAGGTCGCGCCGGACACCTCGACCGGTTTCCCGGTGGGCGGCACACCGAGGAAGTCCCCGGTGTGCCGGCCGGCGCTGCGCCAGCGGATCGCCAGCCGGTCGCCGTCCTCGACGATGTCCTCGATCTCGGTCCGCAGGTCGGGGAACGCCTCACGGACGGCGCGGATGGAGTCCTTGAGCTGGTCCCGGTCCTGTGTGACGGACGCGGGCCCGCGGCGGCGGACGTAGGAGGGGCTGAGCAGATCGTCCAGGGCGTCGAGGTGTCCCTGGTCCCAGGCGGCGCGCCAAGCGGAGCGGACACGGGAGCTGCGATCGGCGGCGGCGGGGCGGTCAAGAGTGTGGGTCATGGTGGGTCCCTCAGTCAGCTCTTGTATGGCAGAGGACCGTAGGGAGGGGATGGTTCGGTGTCAACACCTCATCCGGAAAAGCCTGGTGATTGCCGCGATGTCGATCAAACACACAGGTCAGACTTGTTTCGGAGTAGTTAACCCTTGACGGCACCGATTCCGGACTCCTAGCCTCACTGCCATGGCACAGCGAGAGAGGGAAGGTCACGGGATGCGGTTCTCGATATTCCACAACCTCGGAGCCCCCGGGCGGCTCGGCGAGTACGCCCAAATGATGGACGAGGCCCGGGAGTTCGCAGTCGCCGCGGAACAGGCCGGTTTCTGGTCCACCTGGTACACCGAGCACCATTTCGGGCACGAGGCGATCGAGATCACGCCGAACCCGGTCCTCATGGGCACCGACATCGCGGCCCGTACGTCACGCATCCGCATCGGCCAGGCGGCGTCCATCGCCACCTTCTGGCACCCACTGCGGCTCGCCGAGGACATCGCGATGCTCGACCAGCTCTCCGGCGGCCGCGTCGAGGTCGGCCTCGGCCGTGGTCTGTACGGCCGCGAGGCACTCAACCTCAACGCCCTGGCCGACCCGCGCGACCAGGAGCAGAACCGGGCGCTGTACGACGAGACGGTCGAGATCCTGCGCAAGGCGTGGAGCGGCGAGTTCTTCTCCCACAAGGGCCGCTTCTACGAGTTCCCGGCCCCCGGCGTGAAATGGAACCACCCGCTCTCCCCCGCGACGGACGACTACACGACCGCCGGCGCCATCACGAAGATGCAGGTCACTCCCTTCCCCCTGCAGCGCCCGCACCCGCCCCTGTGGCAGGTCATCGACAGCCCCCGCTCCATCCAGGCAGCGGCTGCCGACGGCGTCCAGGGCATGTTCTGGCTCCCGCCGGTGTCCGCGCTGAAGGACCGCTTCGAGCTGTACCGCGCCACGGCGAGCGAGGCCTCGGGCCGGGAGTACACCCTCGGCGAGGGCATCGGCCTGGTACGGGACGTCTATGTCGCCGACACCATGGAGCAGGCCCGCGCCGACTTCGAGGAGGCGCTGATGACGACCTACCGCTGGATCATGCACTGGCGCGGGCTGAGCAATCTCATGGAGGCCGGCGAGGAGCTCACCGACGCGCACGAGCTGTCCTTCGACTTCCTCCAGGACAGGAACCTGCTCGTCGGCACGCCCGAGTACGTCGCCGAGAAGGTGGCGGAGCTGCGCGACGAGGTCGGCCTGGAGCACCTCCTGCTGTGGACCACGCACCCGGGGCTCGAACACCGCAAGGCGATGCGCAGCCTGGAGCTGTTCGCGGAGAAGGTCATGCCGGAGTTCGCCGCATGAGCACGGGCGTCCGGAAGGTCGTGACCGTCGTCGAGGAGGTGCTGCTGGAACTCGGCCGCCCGGTGGCGACTCCGGTACGGCGGGTCGCGGTGGCCGCGGTGCTCCGCAACCCCTGGGCGGGGCGCGGTTTCGTGGCCGACCTGCAGCCCGAGGTCGAGGCGGTGGCACCGGAGTTGGCGCAGCTGCTGACCGGGAAGCTGATCGACGCGCTGGGCGGAGCCGACCGCGTCGAAGCCTTCGGCAAAGCGGCCGTCGTGGGCCTGGACGGCGAGATCGAGCACGGCGGCGCGCTGATCCACACGCCGTACTTCGGCAACGTCCTGCGGGAGTTGACCGAGGGCACGTCGATCATCGTCTTCAGCGACGACCGGCTGCCGGCCGGTGAGCCGCTCACCGTCCCGCTGTGGCACAAGACGGCCGCCGCGACCCGCTCGCACTACCAGACCGTCCAGATCCGCGTCCCGGACGCCCCCCGGCCCGACGAGCTCGTCGTGGTCGCCGCCGCAGCGTCCGGCCCGCGCCCCAATGCCCGTATCGGAGACCGCCGTACGGATCCCGCCGTCCGTCTCGTCGACCTGCTGGAGAACGCCCGATGAACGTCCGCAAGATCATCACCTTCACCGAGGACATCCACACCGAGGGCGGCCGCCCCGTCGACCCGCCCGCCCGTACCGCGGTGGTGCTCGCCGTGATCGAGAACCCGTGGGCGGGACAGGGCTTCGTCGCCGACCTCCTGCCCGGGATCGACGAAGTCGCCCCGAAACTCGGCGAGTTGCTGGCCCCCCGGGTGGTGGAGGCGCTCGGGGTGCCGGTGGAGGCGTACGGGAAGGCGGCGATCGTCGGACTGGACGGGGAGATCGAGCACGGCTCGGCGCTGATCCACACGCTGAAGTTCGGCGACCACTTCCGTAAGGCGGCTCAGGCGACGACCTTGCTGCCGGCCGTGGAGAAGCGCGCGGCGGCCGGAACGGTCTTCGACATCCCGCTGAAGCACATCACGGACGCCACCATCCGCTCCCACCACCAGACGATCGAGGTCCGCGTGCCGGACGGCCCGCGCGCCGACGAGATCGTCATCGGCCTGGCGGCCGCGGCCCAGGGGCGGCCGCAGGCCCGGCTGGCGCCGCTGTCGACGGAACGATGACCACGGTGGGCCCGCCGGTGGCGCTCAGCCACGAGGTGCACGGCACCGGTCCTGACCTCGTGCTGCTCCACGGCGTGGGGCTCGACCGGTCGATGTGGGCGCGCTGCCTGCCCGCACTGGCCGAACGGCACCGTGTGAGAGTGGTCGACCTGCGCGGACACGGCACCTCTCCGCCGGCGGCTCCCGGGGTGTCCCTGCCGGAACTGGCGGCTGACGTGGCGGCACTACTGGAAGGCCCCACACACCTCGTGGGCTTCTCCCTCGGCGCCCTGATCGCGCAACAACTGGCTGCTGTGAGACCCGAGTTGACAGCTTCACTCACCCTGGTGAGCTCGGTCGCCGGACGATCGCAGGAAGAGCGGACGGCGGTGGCACGACGCCGGGAGCGGGCCGTGGCGGACTTCGAGGCGTCGGCGCTCGCGGCGGTGGAGCGCTGGTTCTCGCCGACGTGGCGGACCAGTGAGCCGGAGCTGTCCCAGCCGGTCCTCACCACCCTGCTGAAGAACGACCGCACGTCGTACCTGGCCTGCTACGACGTGTTCGCCACCGCGGACGCGGCGCTGTGGCCCCACCTGCCCGACATCACGGCACCGACCCTCGCGGTGACAGGCGAGGACGACCCCGGCTCGACCCCGGCGATGTCCCGACTGCTCGCCGAGAGGATCCCCGGCGCCCGCGCGATGATCGTGCCAGGAGCACGTCACCTGCTCCCACTGGAGCGCCCGAAGGACCTCGTCGACGCGATCCTTCACCACACGGAGGCGACGACAGCGCCCCACTAGGGGCGACGGTCCGCGCCGACATGCGGCTCCGCCGCGTGGCCGCGAGCAACCACACACAACCCGCAGCCGAGGAGCAGCCCGCATGACCCCACTCCCTCGCCACCAGCACTACATCGCCGGCGAATGGACAGCCCCCGCCTCCGGCGAGTACTTCGAGAGCCTCAACCCGACCACCGGCCGGCCCTGGTACGAGGCGGCCGACGGAACCGCCGAGGACATCGACCGCGCCGTCAAAGCCGCCCGAACCGCCTTCGAGGACCGTCGCTGGCGCGACCTCAGCCAGACCGGACGAGGCCGCCTACTACGCAACCTCGCCGAGCTCATCGGCGAAAACGCGGCGGAGCTGGCCCGTACCGAAACCCTCGACAACGGCAAACTGCTGCGCGAGATGCGCGCCCAACTCGCGGGTCTCCCCGAGTACTTCCACTACTACGCCGGACTCGCCGACAAGATCCACGGCGAGGTCATCCCGGGCGCGAGCCGCGACCTGCTCAACTACACCCTGCGCGAACCGGTGGGCGTGGTCGGCGCGATCACCCCCTGGAACTCCCCTCTCCTGCTGACCGCCACGAAACTCGCCCCCGCACTCGCCGCCGGCAACACCGTGGTCGTCAAGCCGTCCGAACACACCTCGGCGTCCCTGCTGGTCCTCGCCCCGCTCTTCGAGCAGGCCGGCTTCCCGCCGGGCGTCGTCAACGTGGTCACCGGATACGGCGCCACGGCGGGCGCCCCGCTCACCGAGCACCCCGACGTGGCCAAGGTGACCTTCACCGGCTCCACCGAGACCGGCCGCCGTATCGCCCGTACCTGCGCGGACCGCTTCGTACGCTGCACTCTCGAACTCGGCGGCAAGTCACCGAACATCGTCTTCCCGGACGCCGATCTCCCCTCCGCGGCCATGGGTGTGGTCGCCGGCATCTTCGCCGCCGCCGGCCAGACGTGCGTGGCGGGCAGCCGCGTGCTCGTGCACCGGGACGTCTACGACGAGATCCTGGAGCGGGTGACGGCGCGAGCCGCCGGTATCCGCATCGGCGACCCCCTGGAGGACACGACCGAGCTGGGCCCGCTGGCCCTGGCCGACCAGCTGGCGAAGGTCGAGTCGTACGTCGAGCTGGGTCTGTCGGAGGGCGGCAAGGTGGTCTGCGGAGGAGCGCGGCCCGTGACCGGTCTCGGCGGCTGGTTCTACTCCCCCACGGTCTTCACCGGCACGGACAACTCGATGCGCATCTGCCAGGAGGAGATCTTCGGTCCCGTCGCCACGGTCATGCCGTTCGCGTCCGAGGAAGAGGCCCTCGCCATCGCGAACGACACGGTCTACGGTCTGGCCGCGGGCGTGTGGACCCGGGACGTCAACCGCGTCCACCGCATGGCGGCGCGCCTGGAGGCGGGCACCGTCTGGGCCAACACGTACCGGTCGATGTCGCCGATGTCACCGCGCTCGGGCTTCAGGAGCAGCGGCACGGGCGTCGAACACGGCACGGAGGTCATCCGGGAGTACACCCGGCTGAAGAGCGTGTGGGTCAACACGAGCGAGGAACCCGTGGGTGATCCCTTCGTCCTGCGGTCATGAGCCGCCTTGCATGGCAGAAGGCAGAGCCGAGGGAGGTTGACGCCGCGCGCCTCCCCACACTACGTTCACGTACCATGCAACAACCCAGTGGACGGGCGCGGAAACCGCTGCAGCAGACCAGCATGCAGGCCAGGGTCGCCGAAGAGCTGCGCCAGATGATCATCAGCGGGGAGCTGCCGCCCCGTTCCAGCCTGTCCGAGATGGCACTGTCGGAGACGTTCGGCGTGAGCCGCACCCCCATCCGCGAGGCACTCAAACAGTTGCAGATCGAGGGTCTCGTGGAAGTCCGCCCGCGGGTGGGCACGTTCGTCGCCGTGCCGTCGCGGCGCGAGATCACCGAGCTGTTCCAGATGAAGGAACTGCTGGAGGGCGCCGCCGCCCGGCTGCTGGCGTTCCGCGGCAACGTCCCCGAAGTGGCCCGCATCGAGGAGAACATGCGGGAGGCCGACGAGGCCGTCCGCGCGGGCGACGCCGAGCGGTACGCCCAGCTGGTCCACGAGTTCCACGACCTGATCGTCATCGGCGCGGACAACTCCAAACTGGAGGCGCACTACCGCACGCTCATGAACCAGCTGGCCTACGAGCGCCTGGTCCGCACCTCGCTCGCCCAGCCCGGCCGACTGAGCGAGTCCGACCATGAGCACCACCGCGTCCTCGACCTCATCCTCGCCAAGGACGGCGACGGCGCGGAACGCGTGATGCGCGAGCACGTCAGCCGCAGCCACCAGGCCCTCATGGCGGGCATGGACGAACGACAGCAGCGGAGTTGAGGATCTGCCGGGGCACACCCCGCACGGACTGGCGGCGGGCGCGAGCAGCCGGTCCGCGGAGTCGAGCAGCCGACCGCCGGCGGGTGCGGCGCACCGGCCGCTGACGCATCCGCCCTCCAAGAGACGTCTTGTGCCCGCTTCATGGTCGAGCGGTGCGCGGTGGCGTCGGTGCTGGGAATGCTGGATGAGCGGGAGGCGGCTGCTCGCGTGCGGGTGGGGGGTTCGCGGGAGGAAGTCGCGCGGTTGGCTGAGGTGTTGGCGGCCGCGGAGATCGATCCGGCCCGGCGGGTGATCGCGCGGGAGGAACTGGCCGAGGCCCTGGCGGTCTCCGCGGCCGAGTCCGCTGCCGTGACCACGACCGGAGGAGGAAGCGGCGCTGTCGCTCGCGCCGGTGCCGGGCTCGACGGTGCCGCCCTGGCGGGAAGGGCTGCCGGTGGCGGTTCTGGCGCCGGACTGTCAGCGGCTTCTGGGCGTGCTGGAACAGCGGCGATCCACGGGTTGCGGGCCGCTTCGGGCCAAGGAGTTCGCGATGGAGCGGGGCCTTGGGGCGACGCCGGCGAAGGTCGAGGGATGCGGTCGAAAGCCCGGCGCCTGGCGGAGCGTGGGTGGCTCCTGCTGGAGGCGTCGGAGGAATTCAGTGCCGGCCCGCGGTCCGTGGCCGTGCCGGACGCCGACTCATCCGCGTGACCATCAGCCACCGGATCATCGCGTCGCCGGTGGCGGCAGGCCCACGGCGGCGTCCCGGTCGCCGATGATCGCGGCGGTGACGCAGCCGATCAAGAGCAGGCCGAGGATGTCGGTCCCGATGTGCCGTTTGCGGTCCGGCACCGGCCCGTCATGCGGGATGGGGTTTGCGGCCAAGAAAGCAACCGGTCCTCACAGGTGCGAAGGCGGCCCCGTAGGTGGTGCTCTGGTGCGTCCGGGGCCTGGACCGCGTAGAGACGGTCGTTGCCGTTCCGCCGGATCAGCCTGCCTGGATGAGGTGCTCGGGGACCCAGGTCCCGTGGATGCCGCTGCGCAGGCGGAGGGGGAGATGGAGAGTGGCCACAGGACCGGCGGCCAGATCGGCGGTGTCGAGGATGAGCAGGTCGTTCAGCATCGTGGTCCAGTTGTTGGCCAGGGCCAGGAGATAACCGTCGCCCTCGGGTGCGCCGTCGCTGCGGGGCACGAACACCGGCTCCTGGAAGGTGAAGTGTTCGGGCAGGACGTACTGGCCGGTGGCCTGCTGCTTGTCGAAGTCATAGCGGATGATCGTGTTGAGGGCCTGTATGCCGTCAGCGCTCTTGTGCTCGTCACCGATGACACGCGCCCCCGTGAACCCGATGCGGTGCCGGCCCGTTTCCACCCGGTCGTCGATGAGGGGGAATTCGGCGAACTCCGGCTGAAGTACCTGCTCTTCGAAGCCCTTGCCGTCGTCGGCCGCGTAGTCGGCCGTCCAGCGGGTGATCCTGGACACGCCCTTGGTGACGTCATATACGAGCGTGTCGGGGTACAGGAACGGGGCCGGCTGAGCCTCTGCGACACAGCCGTCGATGTGGATCGTGGTGCCTTCGTTGTAGGCGTTGAAGAAGTGGTAGGCGAACCGGGCCGGGCCGCGGTACCAGCGGACCTGGTCGGCGGTGCCGTAGCGCGGCATCACTCCGAGGCAGGTTTCCCTGGACGCGTCCCACTGCCAGTGCGGCCCGCCCGCCTTGAGCCGGTCGAGGTCGGCGGCGGTGGGCATCACCGGGAAGATCACATAGTCCTGGGTGACGACGAAGTCGTGGATCATGCTGGTGTACGGGGCCTCCAACCACACCTCGTGCAGGACCTCGCCGTGGGCGTCGAGGACGTAGTACGCGATGTCCCGGCTGGCCAGGCCCTTCGCCTCGAAGCCGAAGGCGAACATCTCACCCGTCACGGGATCGACGCGGGGGTGGGCGGTGAAGGTCGGGCTGCTGACCCCACCGTCGAAGTCCCAATCCCCGTAGGTCTCCAGGGAGTCGGTGTCGAGTCGCGTGGGGCGGGCGTCCTCCTTCAGGACCAGGAGCTTCCCGGCGTGGAAGACGACGCTGGTGTTCGCCGCCCCCCGGTTCTTGCCCGCCACGGTGACGTGGTCGGTGTAGGGGTTGCGGTAGGCGCCGAACAGTGAACGGCGGGCGGCGCGTTCCAGCTTCAGCTTCTCGGTCCGCACGTAGCGGCTGCGGTAGTCGACGTGGCCGTCGGCGAAGGTGAACATGCGCAGCATGCCGTCGCCGTTGAAGGGGAGGTCGTCGCCGGTGCGGTTGGGAAAGGCCGGGTCGGGAGCGATCTGGTAGTAGCGGCCGCGCAGGTCGCGGGGGATCTCCCCGTCGGCCTCGATCTCGCAGATGTCGGCCTCGACGCGCGAGGGGGTCGACCAGCCCGAGTACACCGGCTGGTCGGGGAACCGCATGCCCGTGCGGCTGGGGGAGGGCGCGGACGACGCTGTCATGGAAGACCTCCGGGATATTGCTAGACTTCTAGCGACTTGAAGTGCAGTAGAAGGCTCCCGAAACCGATATGTCAAGACACTGGCGGGCAGGAAATGAAGGGTGAGTCCCTTGTGAGGGTGCTAGTGACGAAGGCAGAGTGGTGCCCGTGACTCAAGATCCGGCCCCGCCGCGCCATGGCGAACGTCTGGCTGCCGCCTCTGGCTTCGACCTGCCCGACGCCGACCCGCACCTGGCGTCCGCGTCGGTGGGCTTCAACCTGGTCCGGGTCGCCAAGAAGATCGAACGCGACATCGAGACCAACTTCGCCCGGCCCGCCGGCCTGACCTTCGCCGGCTTCCGGCTGATGACCACGCTCAAGTACGAGGGTGCGATGTCCCCGCGCAGACTCGCCGATCTGCTGAGCATCTCCACCGCGAGCGTCACCTCGGCACTGCACACCCTGGAACGGGCCGGTCTCCTCACCCGGACGCCCCAGCCCGACGACGGACGCATGCTCGTCATCGCCCTCACCGAGCTGGGCGAGACCGTCATCGACGAGTTTCTGCACTGGTGGACCACGCATCGCCAGAAGAGCTGGCTGGAACACCTGACCCCCGACGAGGAGCTCACCCTCGCGCGTCTGCTCGCCAAAGTCTCCCGGCACCAGCCCCAGCCGCTCGCCGAACGACAGCGACGGCTTGTTCCGCCGCAGTGACGTTCCCAGCGACGGGTGTCGGTCGGCGGGGAGAAGCTGACCGCTCAGCGCACACGTTGGCACGTCGGGGGCAGGCGTGACAGCCAGGCGGTCCTCGCCCTCGCTCGCCGCCGTGTCAACGTCCTCTGAGCCCTCCCAAAAGCTGTACGGGAGGGCGTGTGCACTGAGCCCGGCCAGCCACGCCAGACCGAGAGCGTGTATGGCACTCCGGTTCGTCGCGCACGATGTGGACGACCCGGTCGCTCAGCGCGGCGTCGACGGTACCTGCTCAAGCCGGACTCCGCACGGCGGCCGTACTCCACGCGACGTTGCCCGATATGCCGAAGGGTGAAGAACGGCTGTACTGCTGTCTCACGAGGACGAAGAGATCAGCAGGTCAGGTGCCCCGGCGAGGTTGAGGTTCAAGCTCAGGCCCGGTTGCGTCCGGTGAAGAACTCACGGATGGGATCCATGCTCGGCTCCAGGCCGGCGTCCACGAGTCCCTTGCGCAGGGCGGCCATCTGGCTGTCCTGGAGGCGCATCGTCGGCTGGCGGAGCGGTCCGCCGTTGTACCCCTGCAGCCAGCCCTGGAACTTCCAGGCCTGGCGGTTGAGGACCGACCCACCGTGCAGGGTCCCGAAGAGTGCGGCCTTGGTCTTGCGGGCGGGGTGCAGCTGCCAGTAGATCGCCGTCGCCTCGTCATGTTTCCCGTCGCGCAGCAGTTGCATGACGCGCGGGATCATCGGACCGAAGTACTCGTGGTCGCTGGTCGCCGACAACTGAATGGGCATCACCTGCGACAGAGGGATCAGATCGCCCTCGATCGGCACCGATATGACCACCTCGTCACCGAAGAGCCGGTTGCACTCGACGGCGCTCTGGATGTTGGGGTAGCCGCCTTCGGCCTTGATGACCGCGATGTTGGGGATGTCATCGATCAGACGGCGGATCAGCCGGGTCGGGAGATCGGAGGGGTGGATGCGAGCGCCGAAGTTCCAGATGGTCATCGGGAACAGGATGATCCCGAGGTTCGTGGCCTCGCAGACCGCCTTGGTGTAGTCGTAGATCTCCTGCTCGGACTCCGGGTAGAAGTTGGGCGGGTAGGCCAGCAGCACCAGGTCCGCTCCTGCCGCTTCGGCACCACGGACCGCTTCGAGGTTCTGCTCGAGGTCGTTCCAGCTCGCGTGGTGGACGACGTAGAAGTCGTCGCCGGCCTCGTCCTTGGAGATGCGGAGGAACTCCAGGTACTCGTCGAGGGTGATGCTGATCTCGGAGACACCGAGGGTGCCGATGAAACCATGCTCCTTGGCGAGGCGGATGTCGTGGCGGACGGCTCGCTCGTTGACGGCCCGCAGGTCGCCGGTGAACGAGGGGATGGTGCAGTTGACCGCGCCGACAAGCTTCTCGCGGGCCCAGTCACGTGCCTCGGCACGGGTGTATGCGGACATGCCTGTCCTTTCGTTCGTGGTGTGCGTTGAGTCCGTGGAGGTCTACCGGGCACCCGCGCCTTCCCAGGAGAGGTACTTCATCTCCAGGTACTCGTCGATGCCGTGGACCGAGCCCTCACGCCCGAGGCCCGACTGCTTGATGCCGCCGAACGGTGCGACCTCGTTGGAGATCAGCCCCGAGTTGATGCCGACCATGCCCGCCTCGATCGCGGCGGAGACTCGCCAGATCCGCTCGGCGTCCCGGCTGTAGACGTAGGCCGCGAGCCCGTACTCGGTGTCATTGGCCATGCGGATCGCGTCCGCCTCGTCGACGAACCGGATGAGCGGGGTGACCGGACCGAACGTCTCCTCCCGCGTGATCTTCATCCCGGGGGCCACGTCGGCGAGCACGGTCGGCTGGAAGAAGAACCCGCCACGTTCATGGCCCGACCCGCCGCACAGGACGCGTGCACCGTGGCCGGTGGCATCGGTGATGTGTTCCTGGACCTTGGCGACGGCGGCGGCATCGATGAGCGGCCCCTGCTCCGCGCCGGGTTCGAAGCCGTCGCCGACGGTCAACTCGCTGACCCGCTCGGCGAGTTCCTCGGCGAAGCGGTCGTAGATGCCGGACTGGACATAGACCCGGTTCGCGCTGATGCAGGCCTGGCCGGTGTTGCGGTACTTGCTCGCGAGGACGCCCTCGACAGCCGCCTCGAGGTCGGCGTCGTCGAAGACCAGGACCGGCGCGTTGCCCCCGAGCTCCATCGAGACCTTCTTCACCGTCTGCGCGCACTCGGTGAGCAGGACGCGTCCCACCTCGGTCGAGCCGGTGAAACTCACCTTGCGCACCGCCGGGTTGCCGGTCAGCTCCGGACCGATCTCACGGGCCTTGCCGAGGACGACGTTGAGGACGCCCGCCGGGACACCGGCGCGTTCGGCGAGTTCAGCGAGCGCGAGCGCGGTCAGCGGCGTCTGGGCGGCCGGCTTGACGACCATGGTGCATCCGGCGGCGAGGGCCGGCGCGGCCTTGCGCGTGATCATGGCCGCCGGGAAGTTCCAGGGCGTGATGGCGACGCACACGCCGACCGGCTCCTTGAGTACGAGGACGCGGCGTGACGGTTCGGGGGCCGGGAAGATGTCGCCGCGCACGCGCTTCGCTTCCTCGGCGAACCACTCGATGAACGACGCCGCGTACGCCACCTCGCCACGTGCTTCCGCGAGCGGCTTGCCTTCCTCCAGGGTGATCAGGCGAGCGAGATCCTCCGTGTGTTCCGTCACGAGGTCGAACCAACGGCGCAGGACCTGGGCCCGCTGCTTGCCGGACCGGGCACGCCAGTCCGGGAGCGCGCGCCCGGCCGCCGTGATGGCATCGGCCACCTGGGCCCGGCTCATGGACGGCAGATCCGCGATCGTCGCGCCGGTGGAAGGGTTGTCGACGGAGAACCGCCCGGACTCCCCGTGGCTGACCCAGTGTCCGTCGACGTAGGCCGACTCCTGGAAGAGCGACTTCTCGCTGAGGAATTCTGCGGCAGCGGTCCTGGTGCTCATAAGGCCTTCTTCTTTTCCCTGGGACATTCGATACGTTTCGGAAAACGGGGCGCGGTACGCGGCAGAGTCCGGCTGCGGAGGTGGGCCGGAGGATGAGCGGCCGTCCGGCCTACACTCCTGGTGTGGACCACGAGCACTCGGACAACGAGGACCTGCATTTCTGGTCGTTCATCGATCATGCGATCAGCCGCGCGAGCCGTGAGCTCCCCGGCGTCGATCCGCTGGCGATGCGGTTGGTGCTCACCCTCCACCGGGCCGCGAACATGCTGGTCTACGACCTGGAATCAACCGTCCACCGACCTCGCGGATGGTCGTGGCCCGGCTTCCGTGTGCTGTTCGCGATCTGGCTGTCGAGCCCCGTCGAGGCGAAGAAGGTCGCGGAGCTGTCCGGCATGAGTCGCGCGGCCGTGTCGGCGCTGGTGAACACGCTGGAGCGGGACGGTCTGGTCACCAGGGCGCGTGCCCCGCACGACGGACGCGCGGTCAACCTCAGCCTCACCGAAAGTGGTCTGCAGGCGATCACCACGGCTTTCCAGGCGCACAACGAACGTGAACGGGAGTGGGCGGGCTCGCTCAGCTCGGACGAGCAGCGGACGCTGATCTCACTGCTGGAGAAGCTGACCACCCACTCGCTGCACTCCGAGGTCAAGCAACGAACGTGACGGCTGCTACCTGCAGAGGTTTCGCTGCGTGCCGAGTCCGGTGATCTCGCTGTCCATCACGTCGCCCGCCTGCAGGAACCGGCCGTAGTGCGAGCCGTTGCCCTGCGGAGAACCAGTGATGATCATGTCGCCCGGCTGCAGCGTCACCCGGTGCGAGATGTAGGAGATGAGGGCCGCGATCCCGAAGATCATGTCGTTGGTGTTGCCCTTCTGCATGACCTTGCCGTTGAGCCGGAGCGTGATGTCCAGGTCCTGCGGGTCGGGCACGAAGCGTGCCGGCACGAGGTAGGGGCCCGTGGGGTAGAACGTGGGCTGGTTCTTCGCCCGCATCCAGTCGGTGCCCATCATCGGGATCTCCGGCCGGGGCACCAGGCTGCGCGTCGTCAGGTCGTTGCAGATGGTGTACCCGGCGACGTGGTCCAGTGCCTCGTCACGGCTCACCTCGCGCGTCTCGCGTCCGATGATCACGCCCAGCTCGAGTTCCCAGTCATGGTTCTCACCGAGGGAGGGCAGGACCACGTCGTCGTACGGGCCGCTGATCGCGGACGGGACGCCCACCCACACGTAGGGCTCGCCGTGCGCGGCACGCTCGTCCATCTCCCGGGCGGCCTGCTCGCGCAGCTCCTCCTCGGTGGCGTCCGCCTTGCCCAGGCGGTGCGCCACGGTGATCTGGATGACGTGCTCGCGGTAGTTGGCCCCGGCGCCGAAGATCTGGCCCGGTGGCTGGACCGGGGCGAGCACAGTGAGCTCCCCGACCGGCCGCCCTTCGCCCTCGGGTGCGTCGGCGAGGGACTGGAGCGCGTCCAGCGATGTGTCCCAGTCGGCGAGCAGGAGCGATGTGGTCGTGGCTGCGGGCAGGACGGTCCGGGTGTCGTACACCCTGTCGTTCACGACGATGCCGGGGAACGGACCGGACGGTCCGTCAGCGAACGTTCCCAGCGAGAAGGGGGTCTGGCTCATGGTTTCCTCATGCTTTCCGGCGGGTGTGGGCGAACTCCGCGTACTCCTGGAGCAGTGCGCTGTCGTCCACCGCGCCCAGGTCGACGACGTCGTTCAGGGAAGCTCCCTGCAGCAGGCGCTTGACCGGCACCTCGATCTTCTTTCCGGTGCGGGTGTGCGGGATCGCGCGCATCGGCACGACCTCGTCGGGCACGTGGCGCGGTGACAGCTCTTCCCGGATCACCTGGTTGATGCGCTGCGTCACCGCTTCGGGGTCGGCGTTCTCCTGGAGGGCGACGAACAGTGGCATGTAGTAGGCGTCTTCACCCAGTTCGGCGCCTACGACGAGGGCTTCGCGCACCTCGGGCAGCGCCTCGACGACCCGGTAGATGTCCGCGGGACCCATGCGCACGCCCTGCCGGTTCAGGGTGGAGTCCGAGCGGCCGTGGATCACACTGCTGCCGTCGGGCTCGAACTCGATGAAGTCCCCGTGCCGCCAGGCTCCGTCATACACGGAGAAGTAGCTCTGCCGGTAGCGCCGGCCGTCGGAGTCGTTCCAGAAGCGGAGCGGCATCGAGGGCATCGGCTGCGTGATCACCAGCTCGCCGCGCTTGCCGACCACGGGCTTGCCGTCCTCGTCCCACGCTTCGACGGAAACGCCCAGGGCGGGCGCCTGGATGCGGCCCACGCGGACGGGCAGCGTGGGGGCTCCGCCGACGAAGATCGAGCACACGTCGGTGCCGCCGCTCATGGACGTCAGCCACACGTTGCCGAGCCGGTCGTAGACCCAGCGGAAGCCGTCGGTGGACAGCGGTGATCCGGTCACCTGCACCGTCCGCAGCGCCCCGGTTCCAGGGTTGAGGCCGGCCTTGAGGCAGGCGTGCAGGTAGCCGGCGCTGACACCGAGCGTGTCGACGTCGTGTTCGTCGGCGACGCGGAAGACGCGCCCCAGGTCGGGGCGGACCGGGTTCCCGTCCAGCAGAACGATCGTGGCTCCGACCGCGAGCCCGGAGACCAGCATGTTCCACACCACCCAGCTGGTGCTGGCGACGGTGAGATAGCGGTCACCGGCCCGTAGGTCCGAGTGCAGCCGTAGGACCTTGAGGTGTTCCAGGAGGACACCTCCGTGGCCGTGCACGATGCCCTTGGGTGCCCCGGTGGTGCCGGATGAGAACAGCACCCACAGCGGGTGGTCGAAGGGCAGCTCGTCGAACTCCGGCTCGCCTCCTCCCGCGGCAACCGTGCCCCAGAGCGACACGGGGCGGTCGGCCGTGGGCAGGCTTCCGGGGTGGAGGTGATCGACCCAGAGCACGTGCTCCACCGACGGCAGCCGGTCGAGCAGGGTGCGCATCTCGTCCGTGCGTTCGTGCGTCCGTCCGCCGTAGTGGTAGCCGTCCGTGAGCAGCAGCACCTTGGGCTCCAGCTGGGCGAACCGGGAGGTCACCCCGTCCGCTCCGAACTCCGGGGAGCAGACCGACCAGACGGCCCCTACCGCCGCGCAGGCGAGGAGCCCTACGACGGCCTCCGCGCGGTTGGGCAGGACGGCGGCCACCCGGTCGCCGTGGGCCACACCCATCCGGCGCAGCGCGGCGGAGACGGCGGCGACCTGGCTGCGGAGTTCGGTTCGCGAGAGCGTGTGGGACGTGCCGTCGTCGTCCACGACGACGAGTGCCTCGTCCGGGCAGCGGCGCAGCACATGCTCGGCGTAGTTCACGGTACGGCCGGGAAACCACGTACCTGCGGGCATCTCCCGCGGAGCCACCGGACCGGTCGGGGTACCACCGAGTCGTACGTCCTCGAACTCGGCGACGGACTCCCAGAACCGGCCCAGGTCTCGCGTCGACCAGCGCCAGAGATCGAGGTAGTCGGCACCGCCGTCGTAGTCCTTCAGCCCCCGGCGGTAGCGAGCGAGTTCGCTGCCGTCCTGCCGGGCACTGCTGGGCGTCCACAGGATGTCCTGTGCGGTGCTCATGAGACGGCGGTGTCGACGGGCAGGGCGCCGATGAGGACGAAGGCCACGCGGCAGGTCGTGTCACTGCGGTTGGACCAGGAGTGGCTGGTGCCTCGCTGGATGATCACGTCACCGGCTCTGGCGAGGGTCTCTCCCTCGTCCGTCAGCAGCCATATCTCACCCTCGAGGACAAGGGCGTAGTCCAGGCTGTCGGTGCGGTGGAACCAGAAGTGGCGGCCGCCGACGGTGTGTTGGGCGGCGTCGCGGGCGTGTTCGCCGTCGATGTCGTCGAAGAGGGAGTCGGCGGCGGCGTCGGTGTAGGCGGTGTCGGGCGGGAAGCTCGCGATCCGGAAGACCGTTCCGCCGGGCTTGGGGTGCATAGGCACCTGGACGTCGGCGGAGGCGGCGTCCAGGTTGCCGTCGTTGCTGACATCGCCCGGTTCGGTCTGCCAGGGGACGATCGCGCCGAATCCTTTGATGGAGTCGGACACGAAGACGTTGGGAGCCGGGCCGTCGCTGATGACGGTGGAGCGGCCGTCGGCGGTGTGGCCGGTGACGATGCGGCGTATCGGCTTGATGGCGTGCGGGTGGGTCATCTCTGTCGGTCCCGTCGTCAGTTCGCCGGCGTACCGAAGGGGTACGGGCGGGGCTCGGGCCACCAGGGGGCCTTGTCCGGCTCGGCGCTCAGTCGGTTGCGCAGGACACCGACGCCTTCCAGTTCGAGTTCGATGACGTCTCCGAGCGACAGCCGCCGGTCGATCTCCAGGCCGGAGCCGTTGGGCAGGGTGCCGGAGCCGATGAGGTCTCCGGGCTGAAGCCTGTCGTTGATGGAGACGTAGGCGAGCATTTCTTCCGGCGTGTAGATCATTCCCTCGGCGACGGTCTCACTCCAGACCTCACCGTTGACGCGGACGACGCCCTTGAGTCCGTCGGTGGAGGGCAGCTCGTCGACGGTCGTGATCCAGGGACCGATGCCGTACGCGTAGTCCTTGCACTTCTGCGGGCCCATGCTCATGGCCATCTCGTAGCCCTGGATGTCGCGCGCGCTGAAGTCGTTGAAGATCGTGACGCCGAACAGGTGGGCGCGGGCGCCGTCGGGGGTCAGGTTGCTGCCCGCGGCTCCGACGATGAGGCCCATCTCGAGTTCGTAGTCGACGTATTCGGAGTAGCTCGGGTAGGGGACCTCCTCGTCGTGGCCGTAGACCACTCCGGTGGATCCCTTGAAGTAGCCGGGCGTCTTGAACAGTTGAGGGTTGGGCAGTCCGCCGCCCACCCTCTCGTGGAACCCCTTCATGTGCGCCGGGAAGGTCAGTCCGTCGCGGATGACCGGCGGGTCGACGGCCGCCACCCAGGACAGGCCCTCGATGGGCAGCGAGGCGTCATCGGCGGCCCCGCCCACGGCGCGGTGGGCGGCGTCGAGGAAGGCCGGCCCGGCGGCGATGGCGGCGGCCATGCTCGACGGGAAGTGGGCCGCGGCCAGTCGGCGGGCCGCGTCCGGCGTCGCGCCCTCGGCCTGCCTGCCCAGGGCGTAGGCCCTGGCCAGGTCGATGACCCTGCCCTCGTCGGGTCGCGCGGCGACGATCCTGATCTGGTCACCGTCGGGGGAAGGTACTGAGATCCGACCGAGCTTCATGTGTGCAACTCCTTCATCTATTCGAAACGTTTCGTATCGTATGGCAGGCTTGTCCCCTTGTCGATCCTGCGCTGACATTGGGGAATGAGGCCGTGCGTGGGTTAACTTGACTCCGTGGCTGTACGAAGCGAATTGAGTCGTCGCGCGATCCTCGACGCGACCATGGACCTCCTTGTGCGCGACGGCCGACGCGCCACCACGGTGCAGAAGCTGACCATGGAGGCGATCGCCAAGCGGGCCAAGGTCAGCAAGGCGACGATCTACCGGTGGTGGCCGAACAAGGCCGCGGTCGTCATCGACGCCTTCATGGAGAACCACCTGACGCACACCCGCATCCCCGAAGGGGTGCCGGTGCGCGACGCCCTCCTGGCCCACCTCAAGTCGCTGATCTCCCGCTACGCCGGCCCTCAGGGCAAACTCGTCGCCCAGATCATCGCCGAGGGACAGTACGACCCCGAGACGATGGCCAACTTCCGCGAGCGCTTCTGGCAGGAGCGCGCCGCGGCCGTCGAGAAACTGATGCGCAGGGGAATCGACGAAGGCGTCTTCCGGTCCGACCTCGATCCGAAGTCGGCAGCCCAGTTGTTCTACGCACCGGTCTACTTCCATCTCCTGTTCGGCGTCAGCCCGCTCGACGACGCGCTCGCGGAACAGCTCGTGGAACTGGGGATCCGCGGTCTGGAAGCGCACCCGTCGCCGGACGGGCAATCCTGACCCCTCCCCCGGCGGCGTTTCGAGTGCGCCTCAGGAGGCAGCGGGTCACACCGGCGGTGGGATGAACAATCCCCGGTCGGGGTCGTTGAACATCTCCTTGGACACGAACTCGTTCATCGGGTTGGACGTCCCCCACACGTCCGAGGTCTCCGGGTCGTCGGTGCTGTAGAGGTGGGGATGCCAGGTGTCCTCGTCGAGGATCTCCAACTCCGTGGTGTACTCCATGGTGTTGCCGTTGGGGTCGTGGAAGTACGTGAAGGTGTTGTCGCCGGCGCGGTGCCGGCCCGGGCCCCACACCTTGTGGACTCCGTCGCGCATCAGGCGGCCACTGCCGCGCATGTACTCTTCCAGGCCGCGCATCTCGAACGACGCGTGGTGCAGCGAGACATGGGGACAGCGGGCGATCGCGATGCTGTGGTGCTGCGGGTTGCAGCGCAGGAACCACATGATCCCGCCGAGCTGCGGGTGCACGTTGGTGTCGGTGAGCCGAAAGTCCAGGTACTTCTCGTAGAAGGCCATCATGCGCTCGGGCTCGGGGGAATTGAGGACGACGTGGGACAGCCGCACCGGGATGTCCTCGCGCTCCTCGACCTTGCGGTGGGTACGGGCGGCGACCTCCGCGGAGATCTCTACGGTGCGCCCCTCGACGTCGAAGAACCGGAAGCCGTAGCCGCCGCCGGGCGTCTGGAGCGTGTCCGGCTCGCTGACCAGCTTCACGCCGTCGGTGGCGAGGCGGGTGGCGAGGCCGTCCACCGCAGCGCGGTCGGCGGCGCCGAAGGAGACCAGGTCGAGGCGCTTGTCCTGGGAGCGGCGGACGCGGACGACGTACTGCTCGGGCGAACCCTCGGCGGCGAAGTACGTGACATCGCCGTCGGTGCCGGTCTTGGTCAGCCCCCACTGCTGCTCGTAGAAGGCGACCTGCTTGTCGTAGTCCTGAACGGCGATGTCGACGTGCCGAAGGTGGGTGATGGGTTGGTCGTGCATGGTGAACTCCTGTGGGTGAAACAGTGTGTGCACGCGCGGCGTCAGGCCTGCGGGATGTTCTCCTGCTGCGGCGGACTCATCTCGCGCCGGGGTTCCGGGGCGACTGCGAGAGGCAGGAGTCGCAGCAGCGCTTCGAGTCCTTCGGGGGTGTGTGCCGTCCCGAGCACATAGCGGTCGGGACGGACCAGGACGGCAGGCGCCTCGACCGAGGTCAGCAGTTGGCCGACGTGCTGCGGGGAGGTCAGTACGGCCACCTCGGGCTCCTCCTCCAGCGCCTTGCGTACGGAATCGGGCAGTCCGGCCGTCAGTTCGGGCGTGGCCGCGAGCAGGAACCGGCGTCCCACCAGGTCGTCGAGCCGTGTCCCGTCGGGCAGCATCGGCTGCATCGAAATACGTCCGGCGTGCGGGTCGGCCGAGCCCGTGTGCGCACCCGGGCCCAGGGCGGGTGCCGGCGGGTAGCCGTCGGCCGGGTTGGCACGGATGTGCGCATCCCGCCGGGCGGCCATCACGGGGTCGGTGGTCTGGACGAGACCGGCCATCGTCGCCGCCTGCTGGACCCAGTACCTGGCGTGGTCCTTGCGTTCGGACTCGTAGGTGTCGAGCAGGGACTCGGAAGCTCTGCCACGCGAGACGAGCCGGATCTTCCACACCAGGTTGGCCACGTCACGCAGGCCGGCGCACAGCCCCTGGCCGAACAGCGGAGGAGCCAGGTGAGCGGCATCGCCCGCGAGGAACACGTTGCCGACCCGCCACGACGTGGCCAACCGCGCGCGGAAGGTGTAAACGGCGACGCGGTCGGGTTCGAAGTTCTGCGGTGACAGAACCCCTCGGCTCAACCGGGCGATGCCCGCCGGTGTGGCGATCTCCTCCCGGTCGTCCTCGGGGAGGACTTTGAACTCCATGCGTACCCGGTCACCGGGGAGCCTGATCCAGAGCGCGGGACGGGTGTGCCGGCCGAGGAAGACCATGTCGCCCTTGATGCCCGCCGTCCCGCGCAGGTGTCCGTCGACGACGAGCCACGGATCGTCGGTGCCGAGGTTCTCGCCGGTTATCCCGAGCGTGCGCCTGACGGTCGAGGTGGCACCGTCACAGGCGATGACCCAACGCGCGGTGAGCGTCTGCGTCGTCCCGTCCGGTGTACGGACGGTGCAGTGCACTGAGCCGTCACCTTGCTGGATGTCCAGCAGCGTCGTACCGAGCCGGAGTTCCACATCGGCGAGCCGCTCGACTTCGGCGCGCAGCAGCGCGTCGATCTCAGGCTGGTGGAACAGGACCTCCGAGTGCCATGCCTGGGGTCCCATCTGCCCCGTGGCATGGGCCACCAGAGTCTCGCCGGCCTCGTTCTCCATGCGGTAGTCGCACATCGGCTTGATCCGGGCGGAGAGTTCCTCCCCCAGCCCCATGGACTGGAAGGAACGCACCGTCTCACCGTCGAAGTGCACGGCCCGCGCCTGTTCCCACAGTTCGGGCTCGCGTTCGATCCCCACGGCCCGCACACCGGCATGGCCCAGCAAGGCAAGGGCCATCACCCCGACGGGTCCACCACCCACAACGATGACTTCGCAGTCCTGTGACACCTGAACTCCATTTGCGGCTCGGGTACTTGGAAGTACCGTTTGATCTCTGCACCCGCGCGTCCGCCGGACGCCCTGGGCGCTCGGCGTCCGCGGCTCTAGCGGCCCGGCGTGTGCCCTGGCACGGCGGGTCCGTCCACGGCCTCGCTGTCCGCGCCCGACGGACGGGCGCGGTGCTCCTCATGGCCGGCTCGTCCGGACGGGCGGCCCGGGACCGGATTGCTCCCCGCCGACGGCGCACCGTCCCTTAGGGCGATCTGCGCCCCCCGCCCGCTGAACTCGACGATGACCTCGTCACCGCGCCGCACCGTGACCTCGCAGATCACTGAGCGGCCCTGCCGGGAGCGGGTCACCGCTTCGGCGATCAGGTCGTCACCGAGGTGGCCGGGGCGTCGGAAGGTGATGTCCGCGCTCGCCGTGACGACCGGCGGGCCGTAGCTGTTGACGGCACAGGCGAAGGTGGTGTCGGCCAAAGCGAACACCAGGCCTCCGTGCACGATCGCGTGCCCGTTGACCATGTCCGGCCGGACCCGCATCCGTGCGCGCGCCCGCCCGTCGGCGGCCGACTCGACCTGTATTCCGAGGAGTTCACAGGTACGGTCCTCGCTGAGCAGTTGGCGCACGCTCTTCGCCACCTGCCCGTCCGTGACGCGCTCCGCGTCATCGCGACGGCCGTCGGACGTGAACGGGTCGGGCGTCATGGACGCAGCTCCAGACCGAGCGGGCGGCCGTCGTACAGGTCATCGGCAGCGGGCGCCCGGTCGGGCATCATGCCGAGCTTGTCGCGCATCGTCAGGACGCACTCCAGACCTGCACGAGCAGGAGCCAGCGAAACCGGGCGGGTGCGCAGCGCGGCCCGCGCCGAGGCCGGTCCATAGCCGCCTCTCGTCAGCACGTCCAGGATCTGTTCGTCCTCAGTGACGTGCAGCCACTTCCGCGCCGCGTCGAGGGCCGTGAGATAGAGCGAGAGCTTTTCCCGCCCCGCCTGCCGCGTCGCGGGGCCGGCCACGACACCCTGCCCAGGGAAGTCCGGCACCTCGTCCTCGACCGCGAGCAGCGAGACGAACCCTTCCTGTTGCGCCATTTCGTCCAGCGGCGGCCCCAGCCACGCCGCGTCGATCGACCGTGAGCGCAGGGCCTCGAAGCGCTCGCGCACCCCACCCACCGGCTCGAACTCGTACGCGCCGGGCGGGAGACCATGGTGCCCGAGGAGATGACGGAGCAGGACGGCGAAGCCGTTGTCCGGCGCATCGACGCCGAGCGTTGCGCCCCGCAGGTCTTCCAGCCTCGTCACCGAGGGCTGCGCGACCAGTCGGAGCGGTGTCGTCGACTCGATCTGGGCGACGACTCGGAGGTCGCCTCCGCCGGAGTTCCACACGATCAGGTTGTCGATGGCCGTGACGCCCGCATCGACGTCGCCGGTCAGGAGTCGGTCACGCTGGTCCGTCGACGACTCGATCAGCACGGTCTCGACCTCTAGGCCGACGTGGGCGAAGAAACCCAGCTCGTGGGCAACGACACACACGGGTGGCGGAACGAAGACCGCCTGTCGAAAGCACGCCGTCATTGGAGTGCTCCTCTCTGCACGAGGTGGCCTCACAGTAGGTCAATCGAAACGGAACGTCTAGGATCGCAGCCGGTAATCTTTTCTCATGCAGGGCACGCTGGGGTCCGCACGCAGCGCAGTGGGTGCCAACGCGGATGACCTGGCGAAATGAAGCGGCCTACGCTTCCATTCGAAACGGTCCGTACAGTATCTTCCTCGCTGGAGAGCCGCCTTCATGCCGGCCTGCCCGCACGCACCCGTTCGCCATCCTGAGAGGTGCATGACATGCCTGAAGCCGTCGTAGTCGCTGCCGCCCGCACGCCCATCGGGCGCGCTTTCAAGGGTTCCCTGAAGGATGTCCGCCCCGACGACCTCGCGGTGACGGCGGTCCGCGCGGCCCTCGACCAGCTACCCGGACTGGACCCGACACAGATCGATGACCTGCATCTCGGCTGCGCCGAGCCGAGCGGCGAGCACGGCGCCAACATCGCCCGGCGGGTGGCCGTACAGCTGGGGCTGGACGAGGTGCCCGGCACCACGGTCAACCGCTTCTGCTCGTCCTCCTTGCAGACCGCCCGGATGGCCTTCCACGCCATCAAGGCAGGAGAAGGCCACGTCTTCGTCAGCGCGGGTGTCGAGTGCGTCTCCCGGTATCAGCACTTCGGGCCCACCGGAGCGGATGCCGACGACGTCTTGAACCCGGCATTCGATCAGGCCAGGGACCGCACCGCGGAGGACGCGCGAACCAACGGCCTGTGGACCGATCCCCGCTCCGACGGCCTGCTGCCCGACGTCTACATCGGGATGGGGCAGACAGCGGAGAACGTCGCGGGCCTTTCCAAGATCAGCCGCCAGGAGCAGGACCACTACGCCCTGCGCAGCCAGCAGCTGTACGCCGAGGCCGCCGAGTCCGGGTTCCACGCCCGGGAGATCACCCCTGTCCGAAGGCCCGACGGCACGGTGATCGCGACCGACGACAGCCCGCGCCCCGGCACCACGTACGAGGCTCTGGAAGGTCTCCAGCCTGCCTTCCGGCCAGGCGGCTCGGTCACCGCCGGAAACTCCTGCCCGCTGAACGACGGAGCCGCCGCCGTGGTCATCATGAGCGACGTCAGGGCGCGCGAGCTCGGCATCACTCCCCTCGCCAGGATCGTGGCCACCGGCGTGTCCGGCCTGTCCCCGGAGATCATGGGCCTGGGACCGGTCGAGGCCACACGGCGGGCCCTCGCGCACGCCGGTCTTTCGATCGGGGACATCGACCTGTTCGAGATGAACGAGGCGTTCGCCGTTCAGGTCATCGCCTCTCAGCGCGAACTCCGCATCCCGCTGGAAAGGCTCAACGTGCACGGTGGGGCCATCGCGCTGGGGCATCCGTTCGGTGCGACCGGTGCCCGCATCATGACCACGTTGATCAACGGTCTGCGTACGCGCGACGCGCAGTGGGGCGTGGAGACCATGTGCGTCGGAGGCGGACAGGGCATGGCCGTGGTGCTGGAACGCCTCAGCTGAATCGCCCCCTCGCGGACCTGGAGTCCGACGCAAACGGGCGCAGCTTGGCGTACCCGCCCCAGCGACCCGCGTGGAGTTCGAAAGGGAGCGCCTGGGGGATGCACTGACCGGCCCAGTCCCTCCCGGATTCCGGGCGGGACCGGCTCCCCGGGGCAGCCGAGTGGGCTCCGAAAGTCGACTGAAGCGTGATCCGCGTGCAGCCCACGACTGCCGCATCGGCAAGGCCACTCCGAAGACCGCGGCAGCTACGAGGAGGTGCATCGAGTGGAGGACAGGGTATTCGGCCCGGCCGACGGAGTCGCCGCTGAGACAGCGCAGGAGGCGAGTTCAGCGAAGCCCGCAGCATCTTCCGGGAAGCGACAGTGCCGAAGGCGCCCCCGGGATCAGGACCGCCAACGCGATCCCGCAGGTACCCGACGCGCCATCCTCGTGGTGGCCGACGCCGAGTAGGGAGCGACGGCTCGAGGAGTCCATCCAGGTCACTCGGACTCGCAGGCTCGCGGAGGCCGCACGAGGCTCCGCGCACTGGGCATGTGAGAACCCGGCGTGGGTGCACGCACTGACCCGCCAGGACCCCGGCATGCGCCCGCCCGCTGCCGAGGACGCGCGGGTCGCCGAGTTGTTCAAGGGCATCGAGGACATGCGGGAACGACAGGTGCGCAGTGAATTCCGCAGTGATCTCGACGTCGGAGCCCTCGCCCTCGTCTTCTTCGCCGCCTCGATCTCTCCGGTGGCTTTGCCGTGGCTCCCCCGTGAACCACCCAACAGAACCACGCCTCACCGGAGTTCATCGACCACTACGCGAAGCAGGTGAGCCGGATCATCTCCGCACTCGCTGAAGCGACGGTCGCCGAGAACTCGTGAGTGCCGCGCCGGCCCGGTGTCGAGCCCGGCCGAGACCGGCACCTCGACGGGCATTGACTCCGCGCCCCATGCGACGGGCGCATCTGGCCTCCGAAGGCGCAGAGCCTGTCAGGTGTGCGCCGGCGCAGGACGCCGCCGGCCGGCGCGGCTGCCGAACGCCCAAGCCAGCACCGTCAACACGCCGAGGGTCAGGCCGAGCACACACACCCCGGTCCAGGCTCCCGTCCCGTATACCGCGCCCGTGAGCCCGGAGCCCACTGCTCCGCCGATGAAGTATGCCGTCATGTAAGCAGAGTTGACGCGGCTCAGCGCACCGCTGCCCAACTGGTAGATGCGGCTCTGATTGGCGACCTGGAGTCCTTGCACTGCCAGAGTGAAGAGCGCGGCTCCGATGATGACCGGCGCGATGTGGTGGTTGCCGAAGAACAAGACCACCCAGGACAGGGCGAGCAACAGGCAACTGAGGGTGGTCAGCAGGCCCCCACGTCCCCGGTCTGTGAGTGATCCGACCGGTCGGGCCACCAGACTGCCTACCACTCCGAGCAGCCCGAACAATCCGATGGTTCCCATGGAGTAGTGGTAAGGCGATCCGCTCAGCAGCATGGTCAGGGCGGTCCACAGCACCGAGAACCCGGCGAAGCTGAGACCACCGAGCGCCATCCGCACGCGAAGCACCGGCTCCCGCCTGATGATGCGGAAAGTGGAGGCCAGCAGCGCCCCGTAGCCGATCCGCGTGGAGGACGTCACCACGGGCATCCGTAGCCGCAGGACCAGGGCGAGCACTCCCATGGCCACGGCGGCAGCGCCGTAGACCGTGCGCCAGCCGGCGAGGTCGGCAAGGTAACCGGCCACGGTACGGGCCAGCACAGAGCCGAGCAGCAGCCCCATCGCCATCGTGCCGACGACCCGGCCGCGATGATGCGCCGGCGCAAGTTCGGTGGCGAACGGGACCAGCACCTGTGCGGTCGAGGCGCCTGCTCCGGCGACGGCGGCGGCAGCCAGAAAGAGCGGGGCGGAAGGAGCGATCGCCATCGCCGCCAGGGCGACGGCCGTCGCCAGCGACATCAACGGCACGAACTTCGCTCGATCGACGAGGTCACCCAGAGGCAGCAGAAGGAGCAGTCCTACCGCGTAGCCCGCCTGCGTCAGCGTGATGAGGAGTGCGGCCGTGGACGAGGACGTATGCAGCCCGCGCGCGATGGCGTCGAGCAGCGGTTGCCCGTAGTAGAGATTGGCCACGCACAGCCCCGTGGCCGTGGCCAGGAGCCCGGTGACCCCTCTCGTCTTGTGCGACGTGTGCTGGTGAAGCGAGTCGGCCTTGACACCGACAGACATGATTCTCCTTGGAGTTGAGACCGTGGGGCAGTCCCGGTAGCCGGCATGCCACCGTTCCGGCGCGCAGGGGGAGCAGGTCTTCGGACGACGTCGGCCGAATCAGGTGGTCCGTGGGTGCCGCCGCGGTCGACGGACAACCGCGGCGGCACCCACGGCAATCGCTACGGTCCGGCTCCTCGCCGGGGTTTCCGGCGACGGGCCTCCATAGGCAGGGCCGTCCCTGCGGTCCCCTCAACCAGGTGACGGTTCCCTAGGGACGGAACGAACGTGCCTACCTGCAGACGTTGCGCTGCGACCCGAGGCCGGAGATCTCGCTCTCCATCACGTCCCCGGCGCGCAGGAACCGCCCGTAGTGGGAACCATTGCCCTCCGGCGAGCCGGTGATGAGCATGTCGCCCGGCTGCAGGACCAACCGGTGGGAGACGTAGGAGATGAGGGCGGGGATGTCGAAGACCATGTCACCCGTGTTGCCCTTCTGCATGACCTTGCCGTTGAGCCGCAGGGTGATGTCGAGATCGTGCGGGTCGGCCACGAACCGCGCCGGGACGACGTACGGTCCCGTGGGGTAGAAGCCGGGCTGGTTCTTCGACCGCATCCAGTCCGTGCCCATCATGGGGATCTCCGGACGGGGCACCAGACTGCGCGTGGTGAGGTCGTTGCAGATGGTGTACCCGGCGACGTAGTTCAGTGCCTCGTCATGGCTCACCTCTCGCGCCTCGCGACCGATGATCACGCCCAGCTCGAGTTCCCAGTCGTGGTTCTCCCCGATGGAGGGCAGGACGATGTCGTCGTAAGGGCCGCTGATGGCTGACGGAACGCCGATCCACACATACGGCTCACCGTTCGCCCGGCGCTCGTCGATCTCCCGAGCAGCCTGCTCGCGCAACTCCTCCTCGGTGGCGTCCGCCTTCCCCAGGCGGTGCGCCACCGTGATCTGGATGACGTGCTCGCGATAGTTGGCTCCGGCAGCGATGATCTGCCCCGGCAGCTGGACCGGGGCCAGCACCCGCAGGTCACCGAGCGGCAGCCCCGGGCCGACGGGGGCGTCGGCGAGACCCTGCAGCGCGTCGAGGGCCGCCTCCCAGTCAGCGAGCAGGTCCCGGGTGGTGGCGGCCTCGGGCAGAACGGCCCGGGTGTCGTACACCTTGTCATCCAGGACGATGCCGGGGAACGGACTGCCGGACGCTTCGGCGAACGTTCCCAGCGAGAAGGGCGTACTGCTGCTCATAAGTAGTGTCCTCAAATTTCTGGTGATGGCGGGCGGACCGGCCGGGCGGGAATCTGCTCGGCGTCATCCGCGGCCCCGGGCCCGCGGCGTCGCTCAGAAGGCCGGCTTGAGCGAGCGGCTGACCGGGGGCTCGATCTCGTCTTGTGTACTCATGTGCCGTAGAAGGCCGGCGACTTGTCGTGGCAGCGGGGCGGGGCGGACTGCCGACGCGTGGGCGGCCCGTCCTCGTCTCATACGGGGGGTGCGATGAACAGTCCGCGGTCGGGGTCGTTGAACATCTCCCTGGACACGAAGTCGTTCATGGGGTTGGAGGTTCCCCACTGGTCCGAGGTCTCCGGGTCGTCGGTGCTGTAGAGGTGGGGATGCCAGGTGTCCTCGTCCAGCGTCTCCAGCTCCGTGGTGTACTCCATGGTGTTGCCGTTGGGGTCGTGGAAGTACGTGAAGGTGTTGTCGCCCGCGCGGTGCCGGCCCGGGCCCCACACCTTGTGGACTCCGTCGCGCATGAGACGGCCGCTGCCGCGCATGTACTCGTCCAGCCCGCGCATCTCGAACGACGCGTGGTGCAGCGAGACATGCGGGCACCGGGCGATCGCCATGCTGTGGTGCTGCGGGTTGCACCGCATGAACCACATGATCCCGCCCAGCTTCGGATGCACATTGGTGTCGGTGAGCCGGAAGTCCAGGTACTTCTCGTAGAAGGCCTGCAGTCGCTCCGGTTCCGGCGAGTTGAGGACCACATGCGACAGCCGCACGGGAATGTCCTCGCGCTCCTCGACCTTGCGGTGGGTGCGGGCGGCGACCTCGGTGGAGATCTCGATGGTGCGCCCCTCGACGTCGAAGAACCGGAAGCCGTAGCCGCCGCCCGGCGTCTGCAGCGTGTCCGGCCCTCCCACCAGTTTCACGCCGTCCCTGGCCAGTCGCGTGGCCAGAGCGTCCACCGTCGCACGGTCGGCCGCGCCGTAGGACACCAGGTCCAGACGCTTGTCCTGGGAGCGGCGGACACGGATCACGTACTGCTCCGGCGAACCCTCAGCAGCGAAGTACGTGACGTCACCGTCGGTGCCGACCTTGGTCAGCCCCCACTTTTCCTCGTAGAAAGCGACCTGCTTCTCGTAGTCCTGCACCGCGATGTCCACGTGCCGCAGATGAGTGATCGGACGTTCAGGCATGACGCACTCCATTAGTGACGATGATGAGTGATTACGGGATGGCGACGATCAGCTCAAGGCCGCCGTCTCCTCGGTCCGAGTCATATCGCGGTGGGCCTCTCGCGCGGGTCCGAGAGGCAGCACGCGGAGCAGCTCTTCGAGGCTTTGGGCCGTTTGCGCGGTCCCGGCCACGTAGCGGTCGGGACGGACCACGACGGCCGGGGACATCACGGAATGGAGCAGCTCACCGATCTGCTCCGTCGAGGTGAGCACGGTGATTTCGGGCTCGTCCTCCAGGGCTGCCTGGAGGGAGGCGGGAAGCCCGGCCAGCAGTTCTGCCTCAGCGGCGAGCAGGAAGCGATTCCCCACTATGTCGTCGAGACGTGTCCCGTCGTGCAGCAGCGGCTGAATCGAGAGGCGCCCGGCGTGGACGTCGACGTCTCCCGTGTGCAACCCGGGTCCCAGGGCAGGGTCTGCCGGGAAGCCCTTCTCGGGCTCGGCGAGAAGATGGGCATCCCGCTGGGCAGCGACATGAGCGTCGGTGGTCTGCACGAGGTTGGCCATGGTCGCCGCCTCGTTGACCCAGTACCAAGCGTGGGGCCGACGCTCGGACTCATAGGTGTCGAGCAGGGACTCGGGGGCCCTGCCGCTGGAGACGAGCCGCAGTTTCCACACCAGATTGGTCACGTCCCGCATACCGGCGCACAAACCCTGACCGAACAGGGGCGGCGCCTGATGGGCGGCATCACCCGCGAGGAACACGTTGCCAACCCGCCACCGCTCGGCAACGCGGGCGCGGAAGGTGTAGATCGAGCGACGATCCGGGGTGAAGTTCTCAGGTGTGAGGAGGCCCTTGCTGAGCCGGGCAATCCCCTCGGGCGTGATGATCTCGTCCGGATCGTCGCCCGGCAGTACTTTGAGCTCGATGCGCGCACGGTCGCCGGGCAGCCTCAGCCAGAGCGCGGGACGGGTGTGCCGGCCCAGAAGCACCATGTCGCCCTCGATGTCCGCGGTCCCGTGCAGGTGTCCATCGGCCACGAGCCACGGGTCGTCGACGCCGAGGTTCTCGACGGGGATGCCGAGAGCCTCCCTGACCGTGGAGTTGGCACCGTCGCAGGCGACCACCCAGCGCGCAGTGATCGTCTGCCGCGCTCCCTCGGTCGTCCGGACATGGCAGTGGACGCCTTCCTCGTCCTCCTCGATCTCCTCGAGCGTCGTCCCGAGGCGGAGATCCACACCAGGGAGCCGGTCGACCTCTGCGCGCAGCAGCGCGTCGATCTCCGGCTGATGGAACAGGTTCTCGCCGTGCCACGCCTGCGATCCCCACTGTCCGGTGACGAAGGACAGGAGGGTGTCCCCGGCTTCGTTCTCCATCCGGTAATGGCGCATCGGACTTGTCACGGCGGACACCTGAGACGCAAGGCCGATGGGCTGGAAGGAGCGCATCGCCTCGGCATCGAAGTGCACGGCCCTGGCCTGCTTCCACATTTCGGGCCACATCTCGATACCCACGGCCTGGACGCCGGCATGGCCCAACTCGGCCAGCATCTTCACCCCGATGGGGCCACCGCCGACGACCAGGACTTCGCAGTCTTGGGACACCAAATTTCCCCTGATTCTCTCTGGTACTTGTTGGAAGTACCGCTCTTACTTGGGCACTCCGCCGGCCTGCGCCGGCTGTGCGCTCCTGACGGCCCGGAGTCCGCCCCGGCACGAGCGGGTCACCGATCGCGCACGTGAGTGGTGGGTGGCGAGCCCGCAGAACTCTGTGACGAGACCCGCGTCACGGCCCGGCCTCCCCATCTGCGCGCACTCGTGTGCTGTCCGAGACAGCAGACGTCGGGGGTGGGCAGTGCTGGCCGAGGTCATGGCCGCAACGCCGCGCCAAGAGGCCCGTCGGCGTACAGATCCCCGACGCCCGGTACGGGCTGCGGCAGCAGGCCGAGACCGTCGCGCATCGACAGGATCCGCTCCAGACCCGCACGCGCGGGAACCAACGACTCCGGACGCGTCCGCAAAGCCGCCCGCGCCGAAGCCGGCCCGTGACCACACTTCGCCATCAGGTCCATCACTTGCTCGTGCGTCGCATCGCAGAGCCACTGCCGTGCGGCTTCCAACGCCGCCAAATACCGCAGAAGCCCGTCGCCGTGCGCCTTCAACGCCCCTGGGCCGGCTACGACACCCTGCCCGGGAAAGTCCGGCACCTCCGCCTCCACAGAGGCCAGCGACGCGAAGCCCTCCACCGTCGCCTGCTCGTCCAGGGGCGGCCCGAGCAATGTCGCATCGATCGACACCGCACGCAGCGCCTCCCACCGCTCACGCACCCCACCCACCGGCAGCAACGTGTAGTCGGCGGCCGACAGACCACGCCGAGCGAGCAGATGACGCAACACCACAGCGAACCCGTTGTTCACGGCATCGACGCCCAGCACCGCACCCCGCAGTCCCTGCACCCCGGTCACCGAGGGCCGGGCAACCAGTCCAAGAGGTGTTGTCGACTCCACCTGGGCCACGATCCGAAGATCCCCGCCGTCGGCGTTCCAGACCAAGAGGTTGTCCATGGCTGTGACACCGACGTCGACGTTCCCGCTCAGCAAGCGGTCTCTCTGGTCCGTGGACGACTCGACGAGCACCGTCTCGACGTCCACACCCATATCGGCGTAGATCCCCAGCTCGTCAGCTACGACACAGACAGAAGGCGGAACGAACACCGCCTGTCGAAGGCACACCGTCATCGGGCGCCCTCCTTCCTACGAAAGGCAACGCAACACTACATGCGAAACGATACGTTTCGCATCTCATGTGCTTCACCCGCCCCCCTCGCACAACGAAGATCCAGTCGCACTGTCTCCAAAAACCCCATGAACTGGACCTGCGGACACGAAGGGTCACGCCTGCGTGGATCGCTCGAACTGCGACAGTCGACACGGGCATCCCGGGAGTAACCGCCTGACAGGCGCTACCGATTCGATACGTGTCGTATCCTTTTATTGAGTGTGCCAGTCGCGCTGGCATGGGGATCGCGGTCGCACCCGAGGTGAATTTCTACTGTGGCTGTACGAAGCGAGTCGAGCCGTCGCGCGATCCTCGACGCGACCATGGACCTCCTTGTGCGCGACGGACGGCGTGCCATCACGGTGCAGAAGCTGACCATGGAGGCGATCGCCAAGCGGGCCAAGGTCAGCAAGGCGACGATCTACCGGTGGTGGCCGAACAAGGCCGCGGTCGTCATCGACGCCTTCATGGAGAACCACCTGACGCACACCCGCATCCCCGAAGGGGTACCGGTGCGCGACGCCCTCCTGGCCCACCTCAAGTCGCTGATCACTCACTACGCCGGCCCGCAGGGCAAACTCGTCGCCCAGATCATCGCCGAGGGACAGTACGACCCCGAGACGATGGCCAACTTCCGCGAGCGCTTCTGGCAGGAGCGCGCCGCGGCCGTCGAGAAACTGATGCGTCAGGGGATCGACGAAGGCGTCTTCCGCCCGGACCTGGACCCGAGCGCGGCAGCCCAGTTGTTCTACGCGCCTGTCTACTTCCATCTCCTGTTCGGCGTCAGCCCGCTCGACGACGCACTCGCCGAACAACTCGTCGACTTGGGAATCCGAGACCTGGCAGCCCGACCAAACGAGGCCGGGACAGCCCGAGTTCTCAGCATTCCCACCCACGCCGGACCAGGCAGTCGGTCCTCCTGCGCTCCCGACTGATTCCTGAGCGAACACCGTCCCTCTCTGCGGTGTTGTCGGCTGGTGGTGTTGTCAGTCGTGGCGGTGCCGAAGTGCGACCTCGGTGCGATCAAGTGCGTGGCCGGGCATCCGGGGACGCGTCCCGAGAGGCTCTCTCCCGGATCCCGACTTGGGTGGCCACGGCCTGTGCACTCACGGCGGCGGCGTCGGCGTGACGCAGGCGACCGTCCTGTTTCAGGATGCGTCCGTCGGCGATCACCGTGTCGACGTTCGCCGGCCCAGCGCTCTGGACGAGTTGGAGACTGGGGTCGTTGCCGGGCGCCGGGAGCATGTTGATCTGGTCGGTGCGGACGAGGATCACATCCGCGCGCTTGCCGGGGGTGAGCGATCCGGTCACCTCGTCCAGGCCGAGTACGCGGGCACCACCCAGGGTCGCGAGCTCGATGACTTCCCGGGGGTGCATGAGGGGCGCCTGCGGGCCGTCGCCGAAGAAGTCCTGTGCCACCACATCGGTGAACGAGGTCTCGGGACGCTGTGCGATGCGCGCGGCATGCAGGAGGATGCGCATGGACGCGAACGGGTCCACGGCGGTCTGACAGTTGACGTCGACGGAGAAGCCGATGTCCTCGAAGCGGACACCACCGGCAAGCATCTCCTGCAGCGGTGGCAGCCCCGCGCCCACCAGGGGGTCGGTGGACGGACAAAGTCCCACCTTCATCCCGGTGGCCGCGACGAAGGCGATCTCTTCGGCTGAGGCTCCGGCACCGTGGGTGTACAGGAAGTCCGGACCCACCAGATCGAGATGCCCGGAGAAGTCGGTGTGGGGTGCGATCGTCCGAAGGCCGAGTCCACGCGCCACACATACCTCTTCGGGCAGCGCCTTGCCGTTCTGGATCGCGATGCCGAGACTGACACGGCCGTCACCGTGCTCGTCCAACCATGCGAGAGCACGCTTGAGTTCGGCCTCGCCGATCGAGACGTCAAGTCCCGGTAGCGTGTCGCCGTAACCGAAACGGGCGCGCAGACCCGAGTCCGCCAGGGCCTGCATCTCGGCCTCGGCGTCCGCGAAGTCGCGTAGCCCGTGGGCCCAGTTGTGGCAGGCGGTCAGTCCGGCGTTGACCGCTTCCGTGGCCGCGTACCGGACGGCCCAGTAGTGGTCCCGCGCTGTGTAGAACTGAGCCAGGTGGAACAGTCCGAAGTACTGAACGGCGTCGTGCGACATGCCACGCATGACCGAGTTCCACATGTGCCAGTGCACGTCGACGAATCCAGGCATCACGACGCAGTCACGCGCGTCGATCACCTCGGCGTCCGGTGCGTCGATCTTCTGAGCCACGCCGGTGATCACACCGTCACGAACGTGTACGTCTCCTTCGGCGATGTCCCCGATCTCGGGGTCGACGCTCAGGACGTGGCCGCCCCGGATCAGGTACTCACCGCGCGGAGCGGTGTCCGGAGCGTCATGGGAGGTTTGTGCTCGCCGTTGAGCCATGGGTCTTCCTCCGCTGATGGATGAATCGGTTGGACGACACTGCGGGTGAACTCGACGACTTGGGCGTCGTCGAAGGTGACGCCGAGCCGGGTGCCGTTGGCGGCCGGAATGCGGCGTCGGTGCAGGTGACCGGATCGGCCACCAGATCGTCGGTGACCAGGAGAAGGCCGAGGCGCTCCGATCCGGTGCCCCGACGCCTGGTGTGGTGCAGAACAGGCGGTGGCGGCGGCCGGGCCGGGGGAGCTCTCGATGGTGGTGCCACCGTGGCCGGCGATGCCGACGGTCTCCGCGACGATGGTGATCCGTTCGATCGCGGAGATCGCCTTGCGCCCTGAGCCGGGGCGGCTGCCCTGGGCCGCAGCCCCCGGTTCCTCCGGCCGGTCGGTGAACCGGGCCGCCGAGCTGGGACGGACGCCCTCGCCTCCCTGCTCAGGACGGGTAGGGAGTGCCCTAGCGTGCTGAGCGCGGGGCGGCTGCCCGCCAGGAGAGTTCGGGCTCGGCTATCTCGACCGCCAAGGTGTCCGCGGCGCCTTCTGCGCCGAGCCCGACGGTATCCCCGGCGGGATCGGCGCCCGCTCACTTTGGACGCCGGCGCCGCTCGCAGTCACGGAAGTGCGGGCCGGCAGAGCGCCGCGGTCAGCGCCTCCCTCAGCAGGCGGGTCGCCTCGGCGATGTCGGTGGCACCGCTGGGCCGCCGCCAGGCAACGTACCCGTCGGGGCGGACCAGCAGCACGCCCTCCTCGTCGATCTCCGCGCGGCGGCTCCACTCGCCGTACGCGTCGTGCGCGTCGCGGTCGATGACGACGCCGCGCAGGTCGAGGCCCAGCTCCTGGGCCAGCGCGTCGGCGGCGTCGGCCCACGGCGTCCCGGCGAGGCCGGTGACGACGGAGAAGCGGCCCTTGCCGATCAGGTCGAGCGTCGAGACGCGCCCGCCCCTGTCGTCGGCGAGCCAGGCGTGCGGCAGCTTCGCGCCGGGGCGCGAGGTCGGGCGCCCGAAGAGTTCGTCGTCGCGGGAGATCGTCTCCACGGTGCCGTCGGGGATGACGGCTGCCGACTGGTAGCGCTGGTTGTGCTCGACGCCGTGCGCGTTGAACTCGTAGTTCTTCTGCTCGATCGCCTCGCGGATGGCGCGCCGCTTCTTCGCACCGTCGGCGTCCGGCTGCCGCGCCGCGTGCAGGGCCTTGGTGATGCCCTCCTCGTCCCCGCCGACGACGCCGAGGGCCTCGAAGAGGGGCAGGAATTCGTCGCGGGACAGGTTCGCGCGTTCGACGATCTGCTTCGCTACGGGGGCTCGTTCGTCGGTGTAGGTGTCCAGCAGTTCAGGCCCGGCGTGTCCCTTGATGACGGCCGCGAGCTTCCAGGCCAGGTTGTAGGAGTCCTGGACGGAGGTGTTGGAGCCGAGGCCGTTGGACGGTGGGTGCCGGTGCACGGCGTCGCCGGCGCAGAAGACGCGGCCGGCGTGCAGCCGTGTCGCGTAGGCGTGGTTGACCGTCCAGAGGGCGGCGCTGTCGATCTGCACGTCGAGTTCGTCGTCGCCGACGAGGTCCCGGACGATCGCTGCCGCCGCTTCGTCGGTGACCTTCGGCGGGGGGTTGTCGATGTCGTAGCCCCAGACGATGAGCCACTCGTTCCAGGGCCGGACCATGCGCAGCAGACCCATGCCGATGCCGCCGACGTCAGCGCCTGGGCGCATGATCCAGTACAGGACGCTGGGACGGTGCTCGACGTACTGCGTGAGGTCGGCCCTGAAGACGATGTTCATGCTGCCGGCCTTGCCCATCTGTCCTTCCATGGGCAGTCCGAGCCTGCCCGCGACGATGCTGCGGCCGCCGTCGGCGCCGATCAGGTAGCGGGCGCGGACGGTGTGCTCGGTTCCGCTGGGCCGGTCGCGCAGGCGCGCGGTCACACCGTCGGCGTCCTGCTCGAAGTCGATGAGCTCGGTGTTCAGTCGGACGACGGCGCCCCGCTCGGCGGCGTTGGCCAGGAGGATGGGCTCCAGGTAGGTCTGCGGAAGGTCGATCATGCCGCAGGGGCTCTGGGCCGCGTATTCGGTCCGGCTCTCGTCGCCGGTGCCCCAGGTGCGGATGCGGCCGATCTCGTCGCCGAGGAGTGACGTGGCGAAGACGGTGTCGCCCATCAGGTGGCTCGGGGTGCCCTTCTCCAGCGCTTGCTTCTCGATGCCGAGGTCACGGAAGACCTCCATGGCACGCTGGTTGGTGATGTGGGCGCGCGGAGTGTCGGCGAGCCAGCCGTATTTGGTGACCAGGTGGGTGCGTATGCCGTAGGTGGCGAGCAGGAGGGCGGCGGTGCCGCCGGCGGGTCCGCTGCCGACGACCAGGACATCGGTGTCGTAATTTTCAGGTGTTCTCATGCTCTCTCCGGTGAAGATGCGTGAAAGGTCGGCAGGGGATCGCTCGATCAGTGCTGGTCAAAGCGCGCGATGCGGAAGGTGAACTCGAGCAGGCGCCACTCGCCGTCGACCGGTCGGCCGTCGGGCGTCGGCCCGGTGCGCGGTGTGAAGTCGGTGATCAGGTCGTCCTTGACGCCGAAGACCGCGTCGCGTTGTCCGGGGACTCCGTGGAGGTAGGCCCCGCCACGTACGAAGAGCTGGGTGATCAGCGGTTGGTGTCCGGGGGCGTTGATCAGGAAGTGGACATGGGGAGCGCGGTAGGGGTGGCGGCCCACGGCGGAGAGCATCCTGCCGACCGGACCGTCGTTCGGGATCGGGTATTCCGACGGAAGGATCGACCAGAACGTGAACCGTCCATCGGCGTCGGTGGTGAATCGGGCGCGGAGCACGGGCCCGTCCAGGTCGGGGAGTTGGACGTCGTAGAAGCCGTCCTCGTTGGACTGCCAGACGTCCACGACAGCACCGGCGACCGGCTCCCCATCCTGGTCGGTCACCTGGATGTCCGCCCACATCGGCGTACCCGTGAAGTCTCCGGCGATGTCGCTGCCGTGGTCGGCGGCGGGTGGTCCGTCGACGTAGAAAGGGCCGAGGATGGCGGACGAAGTGGTGTCCGGGGTACGGGAGTTGGCCATGGCGTCGACCACGCTGGACACCCCGAGGGTGTCGGACAGGAGGATGAACTCCTGCCGGGTGTCGGTGGTGATGTGGCCGGCCTCGGTGAGGAAGCCGATGGCCTGCTGCCACTCCAGGGGGGTGAGGTCGTTGCGGGCCGTGTAGGCGTGCAGGGTGCGCACGAGGTCGGTCAACAGTTGCCGCAGGCGCGGGTCCGCGCAGCCGTCGAAGCTCGCCACGACCTCGTCGGTCAGCGGGCGCAGGTCGGGTAGGGCCCCGGCCGCCGCCTGGGGGCGACGGCCCTGCCAGGCGTCCCGCAGCAGGCCCGTGAGGCCGGTGCGGGTCAGCTCGCGCGGGTTCGGATACGGCTGGGAGGTGGCCAGATCCGCCGCGCGCTCCAGGTCGGCCTCGGCCATGCCGAGATCGCGCAGGGCTGCCGGGCCGCCGACCCGGCGGATCAGGTCGAAGACGCCCGTGGGAGCGTCGGGCGCGCCCAGGGCGCGCGCGATGCGGTCCATCGCCTCCGACGCGGCGGGCGCGTTGTACGCCATGGCGTGCGGAAGGATCACCGTGTGGGTCTCGGCGTGCGGAAGGCCGAAGGCGCCGCCCAGCGTGTGGCACAGCTTGTGGTGCAGTCCCATGCCGACGGCACCGAGGCAGGTGCCCGCCAGCCATGCCGCCAGCAGAAGATCCGACCGTGCCTCCTGGTCGGAGGGGTCGTCGTGGAGGACGGGCAGGGAACGGGCGACGGCCGCGACCGCCTCCAGGGCCATGGCGTCGGTGACCGGAGTGGCATCCGGCGAGTAGAGGGCCTCCACGGCGTGGGCCAGCGCGTTGACGCCGCTGGTCACCGTCATCGGAACGGGCAGCCCGAGGGTGAGCTCCACGTCGTAGACCACCGTTTCCGGCAGGATCCCGGGCGCGGAGCGGGTGATCTTGCGGCCGTTCTGCGTCTCGCCGAGGACGGGGGTGACCTCGGAGCCGGCGTAGGTGGTGGGCACGATGACCTGGGGCAGGTCCGTACGGACCGCCAGCGCCTTCGCGAGGCCGGTCGTCGAGCCGCCGCCGATCGCCACCAGGCAGTCCACGTCATGCTCGCGCAGCACTGTCAGGGCCTGCTCGGTGACCTCGACGGGAGTGTGCATGGCAGCTCCGTCGAACTCCGCCACCAGCAGGTCGCCCAGGGCGTCACGGAGCCGTTCGGTGTCCTTGCGCAGGGCCGGCGCCCCGTCGGAGACGAGCATGACCCGGGACCTGCCGAGCCGCTCCGCCTCACCGCGGACCTGCGCAAGCGTGCCCGCGCCGAAGACGACCCGGCTCGGGCCGACTGTGTGCACGAAACTCCTCATGAAGCTGCTCTCCATACTGCAGGGGCAGGGGGTCTACGCAGTATTCGAGCTCCCGCGTCGGCTGTTCCTGCACAATTGCGGCATCGCCCTGCACGAAAACGGCGTGCGCGGCGCCCGGTCCGTGCTTGCCCGCCCATGCCGAGGGCGGGAAGACTGTGCCGCGAAGGAGGGCCGCATGAGCGAGATGGGGCTTGGCGACACCCACGGCATACTGGCCAGGCCAGGGGTGCGTCCCGTCCGCACCAGCGCGGGGCTCGGCTGGGAGCGGCTGTATGTGTCGACGCAGCGGGAACTGCCGTACCGTGACGCGTTCCAGGGAGCCGGCAGCAACCTGGTGATCCTGCATCTGGACGGGCCCGTCACCATCCGCAGGGGTCGCCGCGGACTGACGGCCGCCCAGCAGGTGCCGCCCGGCGGTCTCTTCCTGCATCCGGCGGCCACTGAGCTGGACGTGGAGCTCGGCGGATACCTCAACACCGTGCACGTCTACCTGTCGGACGCGGCCCTCCAAGCGACGGCCGACGATGACCGGCCGGTGCGGTTGAGGGAGGAGTTCGGCAGCACGGATCCGCTGCTGGAGCAGCTCGTCCTGGCGCTCGACGGTGTCGTACGGCGCTGGGAACCCAGCGGCAGCGCCTATGCGGATCAGCTCACGCTGATGACCGCGGCCCAGCTGGCCCGTCGCCACAGCGTGCGGCAGGGGGCCGAGGAGCCTGCGGGAGGGCTGGTGGGGCTGAGCGACCTGCAGTTCGCGGCCGTTCGGGAACTCATCGAATCCCGTCTTTCCGAGCCGTTGTCCCTGGAGGATCTCGCCTCGGCCGCGGGTCTCGGCGTCAGCCAGTTCGCCCGGCGTTTCAAGGCCCGCACGGGGCGCCCTCCGCACCGGTACCTCGTGCGACTGCGGGTGGAGCGGGCCGCCCGCCTGCTGCGGGCGGGATCCATGCCCATCGCACAGGTGGCGGCGGCCTGCGGCTTCTCCCACCAGGAGCACCTGACCCGAGTGATCCGCTCCCACCTCAACACGACCCCGGCCGCGCTGCGCCGCGGGGGCTGACGGCCGCCCGAGTCGCACGGGCTGTACTTCCCCGGCACCGAACGAAGAAAGCCATGACGGTCGCCGTATGGCCTGGTTTCTTCCCGGCGACTTGAGCGATGAGCAGGCCGGCGTCTCACCGGTGCCGGGGGCGGCCACGGCGGTGGGATACGTGATCTGCTGCCATGCCTGGTCGAGTCCCATCACCCCAGCTCAGATGGCATCCGCGTCTTCATGTCCAAGCCCTGGACCCGCCATTACCCGGTGGACCAAGGCTCAACTGCCGACGGTGAAACGTTGATTGAGATGCCTGGGGTTCTCGATCTCGTCGACGAGGGCGACGGCGTAGTCCTCGTAGGAGACGCGGGACTGGCCGTCATCCCCTGTAACAGGTCGGTCGAGGGCAGTGCGGTAACGACCGGTGCGCTCGCCGGGTGCGAAGTGGACCGGCGGCGGGGAGACGTAGGTCCAGGTCACGTCGTCGCTGAGGCGCAGATAGGCGTCGAGTGCCTGGATCTGGCCGATCGCGTACGGCTTGAACTCCTCGGGGAACCCGGGGGCGTCGAAAAAGCGCACGCCGTCGTCGTTCAGCAGGCTGGCGCCGCCGCCCATGTGGATGATGCGGGGGCCGCCGGAGCCCAGGGCCCGCACGGCAGCGGCGGCCGTGGCCACGGCGTCGGTGTACAGCCTGGCATCGGGTCCGCCGACAGTGAGCACCAGCACGTCGGCGCCCTTGGCCAGGCCGGCGACGGATTCGGACTCTGTGACGTCACCGTGCACCGCCCGTACGGCGACGGGGAGTTGGCCGAGGCGGGAGAGGTCCCGGGCGACGGCGGTGACTTCGTGGCCGCGCGCGGCGGCCTCGGTGACGACCCTGGAGCCGGCCTTTCCTGCCGCTCCGAACACGACGATCCTGCTCATGGCGTTCTTCTTCCTGTTGCTGGTATCGCTGCTGTTGCTCGTACAGGGTTCAGATGTCCTGAGTGCCGAAGAGGTACTGGTTGCCGATGTCGATCAGGAACGGGCCGCCGTAGGAGGGATAGCGCTCCAGGATCGCCTTCTTGTACGCCTCACCGTCGTCGCCGAGCAGCTCGCGCGCGTCGGCGAGGTAGCGGCCGAGTGCGGCGTAGACCTCCGGTCCCGCGGGCAGGCCGTGCCCGGCCAGGATCGTGTCGTACGCCTCTTGGGCGGCCAGCTGCTCGACGGCCTTCTGCCAGCCGGCGATGTCGTTGTTGCCGAGGAACAGGTGGGTGTCGTGGTAGACGAGATCCTGGGCGACCAGCACACCCTGCTGGGGCAGCTTGATCAGCAACTCGTCGGCGGCCTCGCCGCCCGATACCGCCTCGAACACGAAGGGGACGCCGTCGATGACCTCGGTGCCCGGCCTGATCTCCACGGTCGGCGTGACGTCGCCGACCGGGATGACCTCGCCGGTGGGGTCCTGGGCGTCGCCCTGGGCGGCGATCTGGTCGCGTACCGCGGCCAGCGCGTGCACGGGAACGCCGAAGCGGGCGGCGCCGTGGAAGTGGTCGGGGTGGGCGTGGGTGACGATCAGCCGGTCCAGCGGCTTGCCCAGTCCCTGGGCGTAGGCGACGACCTCGTCCGCGTGTCCGAGGGCGTACTGCGCGTCGACGGCGACGATCCGGGCCGGCGTCTCGATCAGCTGGGTGGTGACATTCAGACTGCCGTCGGGTGCCATGTAGCTGTGGACGCGGACCGCGCCCTTGTCGACGATCGTGACCGTGCCGAGCATGATGCCCACTTCCTTCGCGGCCGGACGGCATCCCATCGCCGTCCGGATCGCCTCCACTCTCCCCTGCCCACCCTTGGGCGGCGAGATATGCTGGAGACCCGTCATGGTCAAAAACGGACAAGAGTGAGATCGGCATGACCTCCGCAGGCGCTCACGACGAAGGCCTCAGCGGCGACGAGCCGATCCCCGGATTCGGCTTCAATCCGCCGACGGCTCCCGTGTCCGGCCTGGAGATCACCGACCTTCGCACCTTGCACGACCGCATGCGTCAGGGCGGCCTGGAGCGCGTCCACCGGGTCGGCTTCCACACCCTCACCCTGATCACCGAAGGCAGCGGCGAGCACACCGTCGACTTCGTCACCTACCCCTGCCGCCCCGGCACCCTGCTGTGGATCCGCCCCGGCCAGGTCCAGCGCTTCGGCCGTCGCGGCACCATGAACGGCACCCACCTGCTGTTCACCCCCGCCTTCCCGCCCCACTTCCCGAGTTCCGACCGTCTGATCAACGAGTGGTACGGACCCACCTGCTGGCAACTGGCCACCGGCCCGGACCACGCCCTCCTTTCCACCCTCGTGGGACAGATACGCGCTGAGTTCACCCGGCGCGACGGTGCTGTGTCGCAGGAGATCCTCCAACTCCAGCTCGCCACCCTGCTGCTGCAGATCGACCGGCTACCGCGGCACGGCAAGCGGGACGACCCGCAGGCGGGCGGTGAGATCTACGCCCGGTTCCGCATCGAACTGGAACGCTGCTACGCCGACACACGCAGGGCGGAGGACTACGGCCACCGCCTCGGCTACACCGTCAAAACCCTCACCCGTGCCTGCCTGGCCGCCACCGGACAAACCGTCAAGCAGGTCATCGACGCCCGTGTCGCTCTGGAAGCGCAACGCCTGCTCTCGCACACGGACGAGCCCGTCGCGGCCATTGCCGGTCGGCTGGGATTCTCCGAAGCCACCAACTTCGGCAAGTTCTTCACCCGCCACACCGGCGCCACCCCCGGAGACTTCCGCCGAATCCACCAGAGCCCCCAGTGAGTTGGGTGCATCGTGATGTTGCAGAACGCGGCCCCGTCCTGCTCGGCCCAGCCGATTCAGGACCCGCTCGGCGACCGCGTATCCCCTTTAACCGGCCGTACTCGGCGCCCTGCTTGGTGCGGCCGTAGACGCGTTTGTGGGTGGAGTCGACATCGATGACCGACTTCTCGCCCCGAAGGCGAGATGGACGGAGCTGTCGGGCGGGCCCGGATCGCTAGAAGCTGCCCCTGGCTCCGCCGTCGATCGTCGCCATGGCCCCGGTAACGTACGACGCGGCGGGGGCAGTCGGAAGGCCGGGGTACGGCCAGCTCCGCCGGGGTGCCGAGACGGCGCAGCGGGGTCCCGACGGCGATGCGGTCGGCGTCGTCGGTGATCGATTGGAGTTCGAGGGCTCTGTCGTTACGGCCGGTGCTCCTGAAGTTCCCGGCGATTGTGTTCCCCGAAGCAGAAGTCGGGCCCGTGCCGGTGTTCTGTGGCCGACGGTGCGCTCGCCGTGGCGGCGTACGCCGCGCACTGCGCACTGTCCACCATCTCATCGCTGTCGGATGCGGCGTTGGCGAGGCTCGCGCAGCACACGGCGAGCAGGAGGCCGCCCGCGACCAGGGGCAGGCTCCGGCGCGGGGGCGGGGGCGCCAGCAGGGCCCGCACCCGTTGCGGCACCGCCCCGCCGGTCGCGGCCAGTGCAGCCGGGAATGAGGTACCGGCGGATGCCAGCGCGGCGCGCCCGACGGCGTGCGCGACGATCCTACGGTCGCCGACGCGCTGCGCGGCCTCCTCGTCGGCCCAGCGTTCCAGGACGAAGCCGCCCGCGACGGCCAGCGGCCGCAGCAGCGGGTTCAAGGCCGCCGTGAGCCGCCACAGGATCTGGAAGAGGTGATGGCGGCAGCGCAGGTGAGCCCGCTCGTGTGCGAGGAGGGCCTCGCGCTCGCGGTCGGTGAGACAGCGCAGCATTCCCCGGGAGACCACGATCCGGCCAGGCGACCCGGGCAACGCGAAGGCCATCGGGACGTCGTCGTCGACCACGGCCAGCTCCGTGTCCTGCGGCAGCCGGGCCTGCTCCTGTCGCGCCTGGACGAAGAGGCGGGCCTGCTTCACGGCGGCCACGCCCAGCGAGACGACGCCCACGGCCAGCATGAGGGCGCTGCCTCCCGCGACGACGAGATAGACCGGATCCTCGGCTTGCAGAGCGGCCACGGACCAGCGGCCCTCCTCCGCAACTTCCGGAATCTGTGCCACGCCGGTGAAGGCGAGCAAGGCGAGTGCCCCCGCCCAGCCGATCGCAGTCACGAGCGCGGCGCAGGCCAGGGCCCAGGCAGCGCGGCGCGGGGGCAGCACGTGGGCCAGCCGGGGCGCGAGCACGGCGAGCACAGCCGTGACTGCGAAGGGGACGTAGACGCTGAACAGCACGGCTTTACGCCCTCTCCCCCGAGCGGTCGTCTCCGGTGCGGGCATCGTGCCCGGACAGGAGCTGCTGCAACACGTATTCGTCCTGCTCGGACAGCTCCGAGACGAAGCGCGCCAGGACCGCCTCGCGGTCGGAACCACCCTCGAGTAGCGACCGCATGCGCTGGGCGGTGTGCGAGGCCTCGTCGCGCACCGGCTCGTACGCGTAGCCGCGGCCCTCGCGGTGCCGGACGAGCATCTCCTTCTCGTACAGCCGGGACAGGATGGTCAGGACGGTCGTATACGCCAGGTCGCCCGGCAGCGCCTCCCGGACCTGGCCGGCGGTCAGGGGGCCGTCGGCGCCCCACAGCGCGGCGAGCACATCGCTCTCCAGTTCGCCACGGGCCCGCCTCCCGGACGCCTCGCGGGCGCCGCCATCCCCTCGTTCCTGCACCGGATGCCTCCGTTCGCCGTCCCGCACAGACTACCCGGCCATCTCCTACTAGTTGTAGGAGGTATGCTCCGGGCTTCGAACCTCGAACTACTACAACTCGTAGAGTTCGGCCGCTCCCGTCCCCTGCGGAGGAAGACCCATGCCCCACCCCGCGAGCACGGCGCCCAGATCCCCGCTCACCGGCGCCGCTCCCCCGCGGCCCGGCGCGACAGACGGCGCCGGACGGGTCGCGATCGTCTCCGCGAGCGTGGGAGCCGGTCACGACGGTGCCGCCGCCGAGCTCGCCCGCCGTCTCACCGCGCAGGGCTACGCCGTGGACCGCCTCGACCTGCTGGACCTGCTCCCCGCCCACCTGGGCCGCACCGTCCAGGAGGGCTATCACCGGATGCTGGTGCGGGCCCCCTGGGCCTACCAGCGGATCTACTCCAGCACCGAGCGCGCCGGGGGCGGCGGGCCGGTGGCGCGGGCGCTGCTGCGCACGGCGCAGGACCGGGTGCTGCGCGCCCTGCCGCCGGGCACCGATGCCGTCGTCTCCACCTACCCCGGGGCCAGCCGGGTCCTGGGCAACCTGCGCCTGGACGGTCGGCTGGCCGTGCCGGTCCTCACCTATCTGACCGACTTCTCGGTGCATCCGCTGTGGGTCGCGCCGGGTGTGGACGTCCACCTCGCCGCTCACACCGTGCCCGCCGCCCAGGCTCGGGCCGCCGGGGCCCGCGACGTGCGAGTGCACGGGCCGGTCACGGACCCCCGTTTCCGTCCCTGCGATGCACGGGGGCGTGGCCGTGCCCGGGAGAGGTTCGGGCTGCCGTCCCACGCCCCGCTGGCCCTGCTGGTCGCCGGGTCCTGGGGGGTGGGCCCGGTCCGTACGGTTGCCCGGGAGCTGCGTGACTGCGGCGCCGCCGTCCCGGTCGTCGTCTGCGGCCGCAACGAGGCCCTGGCCGAGCAGCTGCGCGCCGACGGCATCGACCACGCCTTCGGCTGGGTCGACGACATGCCCTCCCTGATGCACGCCGCCGACGTCCTCGTCCAGAACGCCGGCGGGCTCACGTCGCTGGAGGCATTCGCCTGCGGCCTGCCCGTCGCCAGCTACCGCTGCATACCCGGGCACGGGCTGACCAACGCCGCCGCCTTGGACGAGGCCGGTGCGGCCGTCTGGATACGCGACCCTGCCGGCCTCAAGGCGGTGCTGTGCGAGCTGATCGACGGCCCGCTCGGGCGCCGGCAACGGGCAACGGGATTCGCCCTGTTCGCTCAGTCCCCCGACGGCTGCCCGACGGCCGAGATTGCGCGCGTGCACCGGTCAGGAGTCCCCGACCGAGGTTTTCGCCCGCTTGTACACTGGCACCGGACGACGCGCCGGCTCGCCGCCACGGCCGTCCTCGCGTCCGTCGTGTGCGCCGGCGCCGTCGCCACCGGGGTGGCGACGACGTACGACGGTCCCGACCTCATCCACGCCATCAGCCACCGTCTCGACCCGGATGGCTTCCCACGGGAGCACACCTCCCCGTCGGTAGACGACCACTCGTGAACATCGCCCCGACGCTGCGCACGGTCGCCCTCGCCGCCGTACCCGTCCTCGCCGCCCACGCCGCACCCGTCGTCTCCACCTTCGGACCGCTGCGCAACCGCCTCATGCCCCGCCTCTCGGGCCGCGGTCGCACGAACCACATCGCCCTGACCTTCGACGACGGCCCCGACCCCCGCTCCACCCCGCACTTTCTACGGCTGCTCGCCGGGCGCGGAGTGCACGCCACGTTCTTCCTGCTCGGCAGCGAGGCACACCGCTCCCCCGGCCTGGTCCGCGAGATCGCGGCGGCCGGCCACGAGGTCGCCGTCCACGGCTGGCTGCACCGCCCCCTGCTGCTGCGTGGCCCGCGCGCCACCTACGACGACTTCCGCCGGGCCCGCGACACCGTCGCCGCGATCACCGGACGGCAGCCCACGCTCTTCCGGCCCCCGTACGGCGTCATGTCCACCGCGGCCCACCTCGCGGCCCGCCGCCTCGACCTGACCCCAGTGCTGTGGACCTGTTGGGGGGAGGACTGGACGGCACGCGCCACCCCGCACTCCGTCCACCGCACCGTCACCGCCGACCTGGACGGCGGCGGCACGATCCTGCTCCACGACTCCGACTGCACCTCCGCCCCCGGCGCCTGGCGCTCGGCGCTGGGCGCGCTCCCCCGGATCCTGGACACCTGCGAGGAACGGGGTTGCGGCGTCGGTCCGCTGCGCGACCACGGCTGAACAGTACGAACGCCGAACAGTCGGGGTACGGGCTCGATAGCACGCCTCGCCGGCAGTTGCCGCGGCTTCGCCAGGCGCGCTTGTGCGTGTACGCCCGCCTGGCCCCTTGCTACTGGATCGCGGAAGGAGCAGCCGGGATGTGGGCGGTGGTGATCGTCATCGGGGTGCCGGTGACGGCGATGAGGTAGGTCCCAGGACCGTGGCCGCGGGGTAGGGCGCGGAACCCTCCCGCGGGTTTCACGTGGTACTCGGCGGAGGCGTGCGGGCCGAGCACCGCGGGACCGGAGGCGATGGTCCACCAGTTGGAGGCGCCCTGGCCGGCGCGGCTCGCGAAATGCGGGGTGAGCGCCGTACCGGTGGTGTTGACGGCCCGCACGTCGATGGCGGTGACACCCACGCGCGCGTGATGCGTGGCGAAGCGCGGCGAGAGGCTCATGCGCAGGGGCGGCGGGCTCGCCGCGGCGATCGCGGCGCATACGAGGGCGGGGGCGAGCAACCCGCCCGCCACGACTGCCTTCGCGCGGCCGGTGACGTGGGGAAGTCGCGGCTGCCAGGCGGTGGCGAACGCGGCGGCCGGAACGGTGGCGGCGGCCGCGAGCCACAGTGGGGTCATCATCAGGAAGTAACCGTCCTGGGAGCGGGTGGCGAGGTAGAACGCGACCCACGGCAGGACGGTGAGGGCGGGGCCGAGACGCCGGACGAACAGCAGGGTGGCGGCGAGCAGACCGAGCAGGAGCAGCTGGCTGCCGTAGGAGTAGTAGTCGAGCCGGCCGCTGCCGTCGGTGAAGTAGTAGGAGATGCCCATTAGGCCTTGGCCGTGCAGGATCGCCTTCTGTTCGAGCGGCAGGAGTACGCCCTGCAGCCAGGCGGAGAAGCCCTCGACAGCGAAGTAGGCGTTGGCCGCTGCGCAGGTCAGAGCAGCGGAAGCCGTGTAGCGGGCGGTCACCGCCAGAGCCCGCCTCGGACCGAGTTCCCCGCGCCTGACGGCGTACAGGCCAATCAGCAGGAACGGGACCAGGAACCAGGCGAGCTGCTGGGCCGCACAGGCGGCACCCAGGCACGCCGCCCGCAGCACTCCCCCTGAGCCGAGACGGCCGCCCTCGCCGGTGGCGGGCCAGCGGACCACCACCGGGATCAGCAGGGCGAGGGCCGTGATCGCCGGGTAGCCGGCGTAGGCGTAGTGGGGCAGGAGGCCGAAGCCGAGACAGACCGCGGTGGCGGCTGACCTCCAGGGTGCCGGCAACAGGAACCACAGCAGGACCGAGGAGACGAGCAGCGCGGCCGTGGTGACCAGGGTGGCGGCCGCCGTCGAGTGGACGACGGCGTGCACCGGGGCCGCGAGCAGTGCGGTCAGCGGCGGGTAGCCGTAGGTGTAGTCGGCGCCTCCCGACATGGTCTTGGTGATCCCGACGCGCGGTGTGCCGAACAGCCAGGGCCACGGCTGTCCGTAGACGGGATGGCCGTGCAGGATCTGGTTCGCCGCCTGGGCCGTCAGTACTCCCTCGTCGGTGCCCGCGTGATCGAGCAGGTAGCCGCAGATCACCAGAGCGACGGCGGTCATCAGTACGACGGCGTCGACCCTGACCAGCGCGCGACGGCTGCGTACGAGGAGGCTGAGAGCGGCGCAGACGAGGATCGAGGCGTAGCAGACGGAGATGACGCCGGCGACGGCCGGACGTGAGGCCATCGCGGTGGTCCAAGCGGCCCGTGTCCCGATGAACAGGCTGATCGCGGCCACAAGGGTCATCCCTCGATGCAACTGCTGGGGCCCGGCGCCCGGGACACCGGACACCCGGGTCGGGGGTGGCGCCGTCGGGTTCGTGGCCGCACGCCGCAGAGTCCAGGTGCCGGTCCCTGTGCGATAGGTGTCAGCCATGACGCCCGTCTCCTCCGCATCGCATTCCGTTTGAGTGACCGTTTGCATCCGGTCACCCACGGAACATCTACTACATCTTGTAGATGTACGCTCGGCGAGTGCGGTTCCCTCCAGGCCATGTACATACGGATGGGCGAATCGCAGACACGCGGTTAACCAATCAAGGAAGTTTGCGCGGATTTGTCTGCCGGAAAGGCGTCCTCGCCATGACCACACCGATCCATTCGGCATCACAGCTGGCCGTGAACGTGCTGGACGCTCATTCGCTGCTGGCGGCGTTCGGCGTGTTGGGCGTCGGGGTGGTGATGTTCGCCGAGACAGGGCTGCTGGTCGGCTTCTTCCTGCCGGGCGACTCGCTGCTCTTCACGGCCAGTCTGCTGTGCACGGGCTCGGCGGAGTCGAGTGTGCACCTGTCGCTGGGACCGCTCCTGGTCGCGGCGGCGGCAGGCGCCCTGGCCGGGGCGCAGTGCGGCTATGTGCTCGGCCGGAAGGCGGGTGGAGCACTGCTGGCCCGCAGCCGCTCGCAGCGTCTGCACGAGGGTGCGAAACGCGCCGAGGAACTGCTGGCGCGATACGGACATGCGAAGGCGATCGCGCTGGCCCGTTTCGTGCCAGTGGTGCGGACCGTACTCAATCCGGTGGCCGGTGCGCTGGAGGTACCGGTGCGCACCTTCACGTTGTGGCAGATCATCGGCGGCCTCGTGTGGAGCCTCGGACTCACCCTCGCGGGGTACGCGCTGGGCTCGTCGATCCCGAACGTCGACCGCTACCTGCTCCCGCTGGTGACGTTGATCATTTTCGTGTCGCTGATCCCCCTGGCTGCCGAGGTGCACAGGGCTCGGCGGGATGGCCGGCCCGAGGGGGGATGCAGGTGATCATGGCTTTCGACGGGTCGTCCGTCGACGGCACCGCGTATCTGGATGTGGTGCGTCTGGCCCGGCATGCGCCGGCCTGGCTGGACGGAGCGGTGTCGTTCTGGTCGACATACGGGCTCGCGGTGTTCGCCCTGCTCGCGGTCGTGGGTTGGTGGTTCGCTCGACGGGATGGGGATGCGGCTGCGGTGAGGGCGCTGGCCGTACCGGTGGTCGTGGTCGTTGGCTATGGCGTGGATGCCCTGACGAAGCTGGCGGTGCGCGAGGACCGGCCGTGCCAGAGCCTTCGGGTGAAGACCCTGGAGGCGTGTCCGGCGCCCGGCGACTGGTCTTTCCCCAGCAACCATGCGGCGATCGCGTCCGCCGCTGCCGTGGCCCTGTTCTTCGTCTCGCGTCGGCTGGGAGCGGTCGCGGCCGTGGCGGCCCTGGCGATGGCGGTCTCGCGGGTGTGGGTCGGCGCGCACTATCCGCACGACGTCGCGGCAGGCGTGCTGGTCGGTGGCCTCGTCGCGCTGATGGCGATGCTCGTGCTGCGACGGTGGTCGCCATCGGTGGACCGGTGGATCGGCTCCGGCCGCCTGCGCCGGCTGCTGAGCCCCTCATGAATCGGCGCGACGCCGCCGACCTGGCTGGGGCGGTCGGTCTCGGCGCCTGGGTGGCGTTCGGCGTCCTCACGCTAGTGGTGGTCGGCCAGGACGGCGCTCAGGTGTGGTCGGACGACGGTTTCCTGGCCTGGTCGCTCGGCCATCGGCCGGACGTCGCCAGGGCTCTGGCCCGAGGGGTGACCGATACCGGCAGCGGTGCCGTCCCCTACATCCTCGCCGTGTTGGCCGGCATGGTCGCGGGACGAACCGTACGACGACGGATGGGGGCCGCGGCACTGGGCCTTGCCTGTCTGGTATCCGGTCAGTCGCTGCGCTACGGGGTGATGGAAGCCGTCCAGCGACCGCGTCCCGCCCGTGCCGACTGGGCGGCGTCCGCGGGCGGTTGGGCGTTCCCCTCGGGACACACCACCACAGCGGCCCTCACTGCCGGGCTGCTGATCGTCGCGGTCTCACTGCGCGCCGCGCGCGGCGCCACCCCACTCCGGGTCGTCATCGGGTGCTGGGGCGTGCTGGTGGGCCTGTCCCGGGTCTATCTCGGCGTGCACTGGTTCACCGACGTCATCGGCGGCTGGCTGTTCGCCACCGGATGGCTCGGAGTGTGCCTGTACGCGATGACCCGATGGCTGCCCGCATCGTTTGTCTCTGGTACGCCCCGTGCGCCGGACAATCCAACGGAGGACCATGCGCCACAAGATCCTGGTCGTCGAGGACGATCACGCCCTGCGTGACGTGCTGCGCCGCGGCCTGCTCGACGAGGACTTCGACCCCGTGCCCGCCGCCGACGGCGCCACCGCCCTGCGGCTGGCCACCGACGACATCGCGGCCGTCGTCCTGGACGTCGGGCTGCCCGACGCGGACGGCCGGGACGTCTGCCAGGCGCTGCGCGCGGGCGGGTTCGCCGCCCCGATCATCTTCCTGACGGCCCGCCATCACCTCACCGACCGGCTGTCCGGGTTCTCCGCCGGAGCCGACGACTACCTGCCCAAGCCGTTCCATCTCGCCGAACTCGTCGCCAGGCTGAGGGCCGCGCTCAAACGGGCCGTACCCGCGGCCGTGTCCACCGCCGGAGACGTGGTCCTGGACGCGACCCGGCACAGCGCGCGCGTCGGCGACGTCCACATCGACCTGTCTCCCACGGAGTTCCGTCTGCTGGCCACGCTCATGGCCGCAGGCGGGACCCTCGTGTCCCGCCGCGACCTGGTCAGGGCCGCCTGGCCGGACGGCGCCCAGGTCAGCGACAACACCCTCGACCAGTATCTGAGCCGACTGCGCCGCAAACTGCGCGAAGCGGGCAGCGGCCTCGGCCTCACCACGACACGCGGGATCGGGCACCGGCTGTCATGAACCGGCTCGCGCGCCGTCTGGCGCCCCGCACGCTGCGCGGTCGGCTCTCGCTCGTGGCACTGACCACCGCCGCGCTCCTGATGACCGTGCTGACCGTCGTGTTCAACACCGTGATGGACCGGCACCTCGAGCACCAGGCTGACGACGAACTACGCAACCGCGCCGCCGCCGTCGCCACCACCGTCGACACCAGCGGGCCCCGAGCGCGGGTCCTGGAGACCGTCAGCGACAGCCTGCTCGACGCGAACGTGTGGATCTACACCGGGACACGGCTGCTGGAGAAACCGCCGTCCGCCGCGGCCGACAGTGCGCCGACCCAGGCCGCCGACCGGCTCGCCGCGCGGGCCAGGCCGGTCTGCGAGACCGAGCAGACCGACAACCCCCTTTTCGTCCGCCTGTGCTCCCAACCGATGTCCGGCCCACGCAGCACCGCCACCGTCATCACGGCCGTGGATCCCGCCCCTTACCGCAACTCCGCCGGCACCCTGCTGTCGGGCTCGCTGATCCTGGACGCTGTCATGCTCGCGTGCACCTATGCGCTGACGCGGCTGGCCGTAGGACGGGCGCTGCGCCCGGTGTGCACCATGACCGACCGAGCCATCCAGTGGAGCGCCGTCAGTTCCGGCCAGCGTTTCGGCGCTGAGGACCAGCCAGCCGAACTCGCCCGCCTGGGCTCCTCGTTGGATGCACTGCTGGACCGCATCCGCACCGTGCTGCGTCACGAGCAGCAGCTGACCGGGGAGTTGTCCCACGCGATGCGCACCCCGCTGACCCGGATCGTCGCCGAGCTCGACTGGTGGCGGGCCCGCCCGCGCTCGGCCGGCGAGACCGCAGCCACCCACGAGGTGATCGCGGAGGCCGCCCAGTCCATGCGCACCATCTGCGACACGCTGTTGGACGACGCCCGCGAAGGCGCGCAGAACACCACCACGGCCGTCGGTGCCACCGCTGTCGCTCCCGTGCTGCGACGGCTGGTCGAGGACCTCGACACACAGAAGCAGCTGAAGACCGTCGTCGACGTGCCGAACCAGCAGTTTGAGGCGGGCGTCACCTCCGCCCTTCTCGAACGCATCGTCAGCCCGCTGCTGGCCAATGCCGTTCGCTAAGCCGGCTCCACGGTGACCGTGTCTGCAAGGCGGTTGCCCGGCGGCGGCGGCGTCCGCATCGACGTCGCCGACGACGGTCCTGGCGTACCAGAGCAGTTCCTCGACGATCTCTTCCAACCCGGCCAGCGAGCGGACTCCGGCGACGGGCAGGACGGGGCAGGCCTGGGACTGCCGCTCGCGCGGCGCCTGGCCCGCGCCGTCGGCGGCGAGGTCTCCCACGATCCCGAGCACACACGCGGAGCACGTTTCCTGGTCGACCTGCCCGCCGGATGACGTGATTCAGTCGGCCCGCCGGGCGACCGGCTCCCGCTCCGTCGTGTGCGGTGTTCTGCGCTCCTGCACCTGCGCGTACGCCATCAACCCAACCAGAACGGTCAGCAGCACGGCGGAAGATCCCGCAGTACCGAGGTCCAGGCCGCCCTTGGCGACCGGCTTGGTCAGAAAGTCCCCGGCGGTCGCACCGAGGGGCCGGGTGAGGACGAAGGCGATCCAGAACAGCAGCACGTTCGGCACGACCGGCACCTTCACCAGCAAGACGAGGACGGCCAGTGCGCCCGTCACGAGCAGCGCGCCGCCGGCGTAACCGAGGCCGGAGCTGTCGGAGAGGAAGTCGCCCATGGAGGTGCCGAGGGTGTTGGAGACGAGGATCGCCGACCAGAACAGGGCCTCGCCGCGGAAGGTGACGATGTCGCGGATCCGGAAGGTCATCCCGGTCGCCTTCCAGACGGCGAAGATGACCAGCAGGATCGAGATGAGGATCGCGGCACCGGTGGGATAGCCCATGCCAAGGCCCTGCGGACCCCAGCCGAGTGAAGTGGCGCCGCCCGAGAGGTACCTGGCGCTCGCGTCACGGTTCATGAAGTCGGACATCGTGGTGCCGGCCATGCTGGTCGACAGGATCACGGTCCAGTAGAAGAAGGGTTTGTAGTGGCTGGACCTGAGCTGGACGACCAGGGTCACCACGAAGACCAGGAACAGCGCGATCGTGGTGAGAAAGTAGCCGAGCTTGAGAGTCTGCGCGAAGAGGTCGCCGGCTGTCTCGCCGAGGGTGGTGGCGGCGATCTTCATGATCCAGAACGCCAACGTCACTTCTGGGAGTTTCTTCATCACCGACGTGGTCGTACTCGCGACGTCCGACTGGGTGAGGAGTTCCGGTTGCTCCAAGGTGGGGGCTCCTGTTCGGAAGAACCGCAGGGCGCCCGCCCCGCGATGGAGGACGAGCGCCCTGTGAGAAGAGGCGACAGTGAGGACAGTCACCGGAGTCGACCTTGGCAGCGTCAGTCCGAACGCATCCTGAACGCCTGCAGCTTGCCTGCTCAGGCTGCGTGTCGGGCGGAGTGTTGCGGCTGCGCCACGTCCTTGCGGGTCACCGAGAGATACACGACCAGGCCGAGGATGACCGTGAGGAACAGCGCGCTGGTGATGACGGTGCCCAGGCCCAGGCCGCCGTCTCCGCTGGGCTGGGAGAGGTAGTCGCCGATGGACGCGCCGAGCGGACGGGTGAGGATGTAGGCGATCCAGAAGCTCCACACCGCGTCCAGGCCGAGCTGGAAGTGCGCGAGGGCGACTGCGGCGATGGCCAGGCCGAACAGGACCGCGGAGAGCCAGTAGCCCAGGTCCATGCGCTCCGAGACCAGGTCACCGGCCGCGGTGCCGAGGGCGAAGGTGAACAGCACGGCGAGCCAGTAGTAGGACTCGCGGCTGATGGTGTCGATGTGGTGGATGGACAGGGTCCGCTCGCGCCGGTACCAGACCACGAAGACGATCGCCAGGACGACCGCGAAGACGGTGGTGCTGGTCTCCAGCGGTACGCCCATGTTGTCGGTGAGGTTGTCGCTGATCAGCGTGCCGACGACGCTGATCAGGGCGACGGCGAGCCAGTACACCCCCGCACGGTAGGCGGTGGTACGGAACTGCACCACCAGGACGACCGCCAGCAGCGCGCTCATCAGCACCGACACACCGGTCAGGCCGAGACCGGCCTTCTCTTTGAGCAGGTCGGCCGCGGTCTCACCGACCGTCGTGCACAGCACCTTGATGACCCAGAAGAAGACGGTGACCTCGGGCACCTTGTTCCAGCCCAGTCGGCGACCGGAGGGCGACACCTGTGTGTCGGCCGCCGAGGGCCCGGGCGTCTGCGAGGTCTCGTATGTCATGAGGCCCGACCGTGCCACGGGATACCTGAAAGCATCCTGACTGCCGTGCGTCACCGGCTGCCCCATCCGCCTCACCCGAGCACTATGAGTGCCATGACGATTCATGATCACGGCTCCTGCATAGCGGCGTCCCGCCCCGTCCCCTCCGCCGCCGTGGAAGAAGGCCGCCTTGAACCGTTCGACCGCCTCCCCACCGCCTTCCGACCTGGTGACGGCCTGGCTGCGCCGTCGGCTCGGCCGGGCCGTCGTGCTGGCCTACGTCGCCGCACTCCTCCTACCCGGCCCTGGCCTGTGGCTGCGCCGCCACCACACCGTGCCGATCGGCACCGTCACCGGCCTGCCCCTGAGCACCGCCCCCCTACTTCTGTCCCTGGTGCTCTTCTCCGCCGGACTCCAGGTACCCGTCCGCGAACTGGGCCGCCTGCTCCGCAAGCCGACCGCCCTGGTGGCCGGGCTGGTCCTCCACCTCGCGATCCCGCTCTTGGTCATCCCCGTCGTCGCGTTCGGACTGCACCGCACCCCGGACAGCGACGGCGGCAGCGGACTGATCACTGCGATGATCCTGATCGTGGCGATGCCTGTGGCCGCCGGAGCCACCGTCTGGACCGGCAAGGGTGATGGCGACCAACCCGCCATGGTGGGACTCGTCCTCGCTTCCACGCTCCTCAGCCCGCTCACCATCCCACTGGTCATCACCACTTTGATGCCGCTCCTCGACGGCGGCTACGCGGACACGCTCGCAACGACGGGCCGCACAGCCGGCGGGGGCTTCGCCCTCGTCACCGTGGTCCTCCCCTGTGCAGCCGGCATCCTGTTCCGTCTCGTACTGCCGACGGCTTGGCTCAGCCGCGCCCTGCGCGTGATCGTGCCCGTGGCGCTGGCCGGATCGCTCGTCCTGACCTACGTCAACGCCAGTGGCGCCCTGGGCTCCTTCCTCGCGCACCCACGCCCGCTGCTGTTCGGCGCGGCATTGGTCGTGGCGGCGCTCGTCTGCCTGCTGTCCTTCGTGCTGGGCCGGACCGCCGCGCGGCTCCTGCGCCTGGACGCCCCCGCCTCCTCCTCGCTGACGCTCGCCTGCGGGATGAACAACAGCAGCGCGAGCGCGGTCCTGATCACCACCGCGCTGCCCGACAAACCGCACCTGCTCCTGCCTGTGCTCGCCTACGGGTTGCTGCAGAAGACAGCCGCGAGCCGGGTCGTGCGGACAGCGGGTCGTCGGCACCCGCCCTGCCCTGCGTCACCGTGAACACCGCTCTCGGCGAGGGGCAGCAGCACGAACGCGGTGGAAGGACACGCACCAAGGCGTAGGACCCACCCATGAATACGGCGAAGTCGCAACCGGGGCCGATGACGTCGAGAAGGCGTCCTACCGCCACATGCCGTCGGCTCGACCGGCTCGGCAGACGAAAGTGCCCGCTCAGTGCGCGATGCGGTACAGGTGCTCGGGACGGCCGGTGGCTCCGTACCGCAGTTCGAGCCGGACCATGCCCTCCCGTACGAGGTACGAGAGGTACCGCTGGGCCGTGGCGCGGGAGACGCCGGTGAGTTCGGCGGCCTGGGCTGCGGACAGGGCATCGGGAGTGGTGCGGAGGACCTGGTGCAGGAGGGCGAGGGTCGGGGCGGAGTGCCCCTTGGCCGGGACCCGGGGAACGGCCGGTGGCCGGGCGGCGCTGAAGAGGGCGTCCACGTCGGCCTGGTCGGTTCGAGGGGCTTGGCCGAGGGCGTCCACGCGGTGCTGGAGTTCGCGGAAGGCGGTGAGCCGCTCGGCCAGGTCTGCGGAGCCGAACGGCTTGACCACATAGCCCACCGCGCCGAGCTTCATGGCGGTCCGCACCGAGGTGATGTCCCTGTCGGCGGTGATCATGATCGCGTCGGGGCGGGCGCCTCCCTCGTCTCCACTGAGCTGCCGCAGCACGTCGAGTCCGCTGCCGTCCGGCAGGAAGACGTCGAGGAGCAGCAGGTCGGGGTGGAGGGTGCGCACCGCGTCGAGCGTCTCGGCCACGGTCGTCGCCCGGCCCACCACCTCGAAGCCCTCGACGCGAGACGCGTAGTCGCAGTGGATGTGGCTGACGCGGAAGTCGTCTTCCACGACCAGGGTCCGGATCATCCGTGATCACCCCCTGTCAGCGAGGCCATCGTCAACTGTGCGTCTCGTGGCACGTGGACGGTGTCCGGCAGCGGGATCATCACGGTGAAGACCGCGCCCGGCCCCTCGCTGACCGTGATCGTCCCGCCGTGCCGCTGCGTCAGCCGATGGACGAGGGCCAGCCCCAGCCCGCGCCGGGCGGTGCCACGGTCGGGCCGGGTCGACCAGCCGTCCTCGAAGATCGACTCGGCCACGCCCGACGGAATCCCCGGGCCGCTGTCCGCGACCCGCACCATCACCCAATCGACGGCCTCGATCAGCGAAAGCTCCACCTCGCGGCCACCCGTCGGAGGCGGTCCGTCGGCCGCCGCGTCGATCGCGTTGTCCAGCAGGTTGCCGACGATGGTCAGCAGCCGGCGCAGATGCGGCGGGTCCTCACCCAGCGCGGAGTCCTCACTGAGCACCATCCGTACCCCGCGTTCCGCGGCCACCGTGGTCTTGGCGACGATCAGCCCCACGAGCAGCGCGTTCCCGATCCGTTCGCGTACGGACTCGGTCAGCGCCTGGTCGGCGCCGGCCGACTCGACGGCGTACTCGTAGGCGGCATCGAGGTCACCGATATCGAGCAGCCCGGCCACGGTGTGCATGCGGTTGGTGAACTCGTGCTGCTGGGCCCGCAGGGCGTCGGTCAGCCCGCGCACCGAGTCCAGTTCACGCAGCAGCCCGATCAGTTCGGTGCGGTCGCGTACGGTGACCACCGCGCCCAGCTCCCGGCCGTGCAGCGTCACCGGCATCCGGTTGACCACCAGGCAGTGGTCGTCGGTCAGCACGTTGAGGTCGGTGCCGGACAGAGTGCCGTCCAAGGCGCGGCGCAGCCGCCCGTCGGGCAGCACCTCCTCAAGCCTGCTGCCGAGCGCGGTACCGAGGCCGAGCAGGTGGCGGGCCTCGTCGTTGACCACGGTGATCCGGCCGTCGGGAGCAAAGGCGATCACGCCTTCCCGGATGCCGTGGAGCATGGCCTCGCGATCCTGGAGCAGCCCTGCGATCTCCTCCAGCTCCAGCCCGAAGGTCGACCGCTTCAGCCGTCTGGCCAGCAGGAACGCCGCGGCCGAGCCGAGCGCGACGGCGATCGCGGCATACAGGCCGAAGGTGGGCAGCTCCCGCCACAGCTCGCCGAGCACATCGCGTTCCGGTATACCGGCGGAGACCTCGCCGACCAGCTTTCCCGTAGGCCCGTACAGCGGAGCCTTGCCGTTGGCAGACCGACCGGTCGCGCCCTGATCGGAGCCCACATGGGTGCGGCCGTCCAGCACCACGATCGGATCGCCCACCGGCTCGCCAATCAGCGCCGGGTCGGGATGCGAGCGGCGGATGCCATGCAGGTCGATCACGACCACGTACGAGGCTCCCGACGCCTTCCGGATCCGTTCGGCCACGGTCTGCACGACATCACCGCCACCGCCGTGCTCCACGGCCTGCTGGACCTGTGGCTCGGCCGCTGTGGTTTGCGCGATGTCCAGTGCCCGCTGCTCGTAGGCACGGTCGATCTCGCTCCGCTGAGCGAACGCGAACAGTACGAAACCGATGACTCCGGTGAGAGCCAGGATGGCCAGTTGGCTGGCCAGGATCCTCGCGGAGAGCCTCCCGTTCCCGCCGCGGCCGATCCGGATACGTATGGGCATCACAGGTGCCTACGCCCTTGTCATGCTGCCGGGCCGGCCCCTTCGCCGTACCCGTGGTGGCGTGATTGTGTCCCACCGAGGACATTCTGCCCACCCCCCGGCCGACTGAGCAGAACGCGCAGAACCCCTCTTAACACGACTAACGCGAGATACGTCTGAAACAGCGACGTAACTCCGGGCGGCCCTTAGCGTCTGCCTTCCTCGACCTCCGAGGTCAGGAAGGAGACAGCCTCAGATGGCTTCACGAAACGATGTTGCGACGAGCCCCGGCGCCGAGAAGATCGGCCGGGACAGCGCGCGAGTCGAGATTTCAGGACTCACCAAACGGTTTCTGACTCCCGCGGGTGAGGTGTTCACGGCACTGCAGGACGTTTCGTTCACCGTGGAGCCGGGCCAGTTCTGCGCGGTGGTGGGCCCCACCGGCTGCGGCAAGTCGACGACGCTGAGCATGGTGTCCGGGCTCGACCGTCCCAGTGAGGGCTCCGTCAAAGTCGGCGGCCGTGAGGTGGACGGCGTCACCGACGGCGTCAGCTTCATGTTCCAGACCGACGCGCTGCTGCCCTGGAAGACGGTCCTCGGCAACGTCCTGATGGGCCCCGTCTTCCGCAAGGTGCCCAAGCAGCAGGCCCAGGCGTCAGCACGCGACTGGCTGCGCCGGGTGGGCCTGACAGGGTTCGAGGACCGCTATCCGCACCAGCTCTCCGGCGGCATGCGCAAGCGCGTGGCGATGGCCGCGGCGCTGATCAACGAACCCAAGATCCTGATCATGGACGAGCCGTTCGGCGCCCTGGACGTACAGACGAAGGCGATCATGTCGACCGAACTGCTCGGCCTGTGGGAGCAGATCCGCCCGTCGGTCATCTTCATCACCCACGACCTCGACGAGGCCGTGGCGCTCGCCGACCGGGTCGTCGTCATGACTTCCGGCCCCGGCTCGGTCAAGGCGGTCTTCGACATCGACCTGCCCCGCCCGCGCGGCGCGGTCCAGGAGATCCGCTTCCAGCCCCGCTTCATCGAACTTCAGCACCAGATCTGGGACTGTCTGCGCGAGGAGGTGGAGCGCGCCTACGCACGCACCGCAGGAGGTACGGCATGAGTACGACGTCCACCGTCTCCACCGCCCCGATCGAGGACGGCTTCCAGGTCTCGGCCACGGCCGCCGCCAAGAGCGCCGTCCGGCGGCGTGCTGCGCTGGTGTGGGCGGGTCGCATCGGTCTCGCGGTCTTCGTCCTCGGCGGCTGGCAGGCCTTCACCGCCTGGGGGATCGTCGACAAGTTCTTCTTCGGACAGCCGTCCGGCATCGCCCAACGGCTGGTCGACCTCTTCAGGCAGGGCACCGAGTTCGGGTCCTTCTACGCCAACATCTGGACCACGATCCAGGAGGCGCTCGCCGGCTTCGCCCTCGGGGCCGTCACGGGGGTGGTCTTCGGCGTCGCGCTCGGCCAGAGCCGCTTCCTCGCCGACGTGCTCGGCCCCTACATCAAGATGGTCAACGCGATCCCGCGTATCGTCCTCGGCTCGATCTTCATCGTCGCGTTCGGCATCGGTGTGCTGCCGAAGATCCTGCTCGCCGCGGTGCTGGTGTTCTTCATCGTCTTCTTCAACGCCTTCCAGGGCGTCCGCGAGGTCGACCGCAACATCCTCGCCAACACCAAGGTCCTCGGCGCCTCGCAGCTGCAGATCATCCGGCACGTGACCGTGCCGTCCGCGCTCACGTGGATCATCGCCAGCCTGCACAGCGCCTTCGGCTTCGCCATCGTCGGCGCGCTGGTCGGCGAGGTGCTGGGCGCGCAGAGCGGGCTCGGCCTGGTCATCAAGACCGCTCAGAACAACTTCGACCCCAACGGCGTGTTCGCCACGATGCTCGTCATCTCGGTCATCGTGCTCGGCGCCGAGTGGCTGATCGGCAAGCTCGAACACCGGCTGCTGTCCTGGCGCCCGCCGGCCCCGACCGAGGCCGCCAACACCATCTGACTCCCGAGCCCTTTCCCCCTCCTTCGCCCAACTCCCTTAACCAAGGAATGTGATCAGTCATGTCCAGACGACCCGCCGCTGTCGCCGCGTCCGTCCTCGCCGTCCTCGCCCTCGGCACCACCAGCGCCTGTTCCGGCAACTCCTCAGCCTCTACTGGCGCTTCGGGCTCCACGCCGACCGTCAAGCTCATGGCCGGCGGCCTCGACAAGCAGATCTACCTGCCGTACCAGCTCGCCCAGCAGCTCGGCTACTACAAGAAGTACGGCGTCAACGTCGAACTGAGCACCGAGCAGGACGGCGGCGTCGGCGCCGAGGATGCCATGGCCTCCGGGCAGGTGGACATGGCCGGCGCCTGGTACGTCCACACCATCGACTTCCAGGTGAAGGGCAAGGCGGTCGAGGGCCTCGTCCAGTTGTCCGGCGCGCCGGGCGAGCGGGAAATGTGTGTCCCGAAGAGCGGCGTCCACTCCGGCGCGGACTTCAAGGGGAAGACGCTCGGCGTCACCGACATCGGGTCGGGCACCGACACCCTCACCCAGTTCATCGGCGCACAGAAGGGCGTCAAGGCCAGCCAGTTCAGCCGGATCGGCGTCAGCCAGGGCTCCACGGCCATCGCCGCGCTTCAGAACGGCAAGACCGCCTGCGTCATGACGACGCAGCCGACGGTGGCCGCAATCGAGAAGAAAGGCATCGGCACCTCCGCGATCGACCTGGCCACCACCGCCGGCGCCAAGAAGGCGCTCGGCGGCACCTGGCCGGCAGCGACCGTCCTCGCCCAGACCAGCTGGGTCAACTCGCACAAGGACGCGGCGCAGAAGGTCGTCGACGCGCTCGTCGCCACCATGCACTGGATCAACACGCACAGCGCGGCCGACATCGCGGACAAGCTGCCGCAGTCGTACGTGTCGAACCAGCTGGTCACCAAGGCCGACTACATCAAGGCCCTGGACCAGGACAAGGGACAGTTCCTCCCGGACGGCATCATGCCGGCCGGCGGCCCGAAGACCGTCCTGGCGACCGAGGAACTCGTCGGCCACGCGACCTCGAAGGTGAACCTCGGCACGACCTTCACCAATGAGTTCGCCCTGAAGGCCAACAGGACCGAGGGCTTCAAGACCACCACGACCCCGGCAGGACCGACCGGCTGAACTCCCACCCGGCACGATGCCGCCCAGGTAGCACCCACCTGGGCGGCCCCGTATGCCCCCTGTGAATCGTGGCCGCAACCTCACCGTCAAGTCCGGCTGCTCGCTGCGGACCGTGAGCGGGCGCGCCCGACCACGAGCGCCGCCTACGCCCGCCCGGCCCCACCACCTGCCTACAGTCACCACGGTCACAACCGCCGGCCTGCCGTCGGGACCGGGACGATCTGCGACTGACGCAGGGCCCTGCGCGAGGTGTTCCCTGCGCTGCCGGCCGCCGAGCGGTCGTCATCCCGAAGTTTCCGTAGCCTCCGAAACGAGCGAGGTCGGCTGATCTGCTGCTCCGTCGTTGCCGACCACGCGCCGGACTGGTCAGCAGACCGGCAGGGCGGTGGTGTGTTCCTCGTCGTACGGCCTGCAGGGAGCGGGGGTTGAGACCGAGCCGACACAGGATCGTCGGCGCGATCTGCTTGGTCTGCACGCTCGCGGAGTCGCGCATGCCGTCCGGCACCGAGGCGCATGACCGTGCTGCTCGCCCAACGGCGAGCGCATCTGCGGCGGCAGGCAGTGGCTGCCCCGGTCCGAAAAGCCGATGCGGCTGGGCGATCTGATCGTCGACTTCTCCGCTCGGCGATGCGCGCTGCACGGTGTCGAAATCCCGCTGTCGGCCAAGGCGTTCGACCTGCTCGCGGTGCTGGCCGAGCGGATCGGCGAGGCGGTGCCGCGGGAGACGTTGATGGCCGAGGTATGGGACGAGAACTGGTTCGGACCCACCAAGACTGTCGACGTCACGATGGCGGGCCTGCGACGCAGACTGACCGAGGCAGCGCAGGCCGGGGACGGTCCTGTCCGCCTGCCGGAGATCACCACGCTGCGAGGGCACGGATACCGGCTGGAACGGCAGCCGGATCCGGTGGATTGAGAAGCGGCTGATGTGTGCGCGAGCAAGGACGCCCGGACCGTGATGGTGACCGTGATACGCAGAGCGTCGATTGTGCCCGGCTTGGAGGTGAGCGGCTGCCAGTGATCATCCGGCAAAGTCGCGCGGGCCCGGTCCGCGCAGCGTCGACGTAGACTGCCTTGCTGGCAACAGGTGCGCGGTCTGGCTGATTGCACGGCACCACCCGGCCCAGGCAGCGGCTCCTTGAGGTGGGGAACGTGACGTCGAGTGCGGCATCCCTCGTACCGGTCAACACCACCCTCGGTGTCCTCCTCGCCGCTCTGCTCCTGGCGGCGGCGGTGGTCGCGGGGCGGTTCCATCTCGACCCGCTCCCGTACAAGAACCGAGCCCGGGAGATCCTCGTCGCCGGGCTGCGGGCCGCGGCCCAGCTGGCCGTCGTGTCGGTGGTCATCGCGTGGGCCGTCAAGTCCGTGCCAGGGCTGTTGGCTTTCCTTGTCGTCATGTTCTCGGTGGCGGTGCGTACGGCCGGACGGAGAATCACCAGCGACCGCACCTGGTGGCTCACGGCCGCCCCGATCGCCGCCGGCGTGGTGCCGGTCGTCGCGGCATTGCTGCTGACGGGGCTCGTCCCGCTGCGAGGCATAGCACTGATCCCGATCACTGGGATCCTCATCGGCGGCGCACTCACCGTGACCGTCCTTGCCGGACGCCGTGCCCTGGACGAACTGACCCAGCGCCATGGGGAAGTGGAAGCCGCGATGGCCCTGGGCTTCCTGGACCGGGACGCACGGATGGAGATCGCACGGCCGGCGGCATCAGAGGCACTCCTGCCGGGCCTCGACCAGACTCGGACGGTCGGGTTGGTCACCCTCCCCGGTGCTTTCGTCGGCATGCTGATGGCAGGGGCGAGTCCCGTGATGGCCGGGGCGGTGCAGTTGTTCGTCCTGATCGCGCTCATGGCTGTGCAGTCCGTCGCGGTCGCCGTGACGCTAGAACTCGTCGCCCGCCATCACCTGCACCGCCCGGTACCCGGCGTGCCGACCGGACCGCCACGCAAGGCAAGGCGGCAGACGAAACGTCCATGACCCATTCAGGGCTTGCTCAAGCTCGAGCGTCGGGCACGTAGGTGTGCCCTTGACAAGGGAGAGGGGCAGCGAGCACCGCCACCGGTTCAGAGCGCCGAACGGCGGGCAAGCAATCCCAGGACCAGCAGTCCCGGTGCCATCGGCAGCCATCCGGTGAGCAGGCGGTAGCCGATGACCGCCGAGATCGCCGTCTGTCCCGGTGCTCCGGCGGCCGTGAGCGCGAAGGCGAGTGCGGCGTCCAGCGATCCCAGTCCACCGGGCGTGGGAAGCAGGGCCGCCGCCCCGCTGGCAACCAGGTATGCCATCACCACATGGCTCGTGGGCAACGCGAGACCGAGCGCCTGGACCACGGCCACGACCACGCCCGCGTGCAGCAACGCGAACGCGACCGAGCCGCCCCACAGCGCGCAGGCCCGACCCCGGGAGCGATGCACCTCCCGCACGTCGGCCAGGGCCCGCCCCACCGCCCGCCTGAGCCGACCGCTGGCCACCACCGCCAGCACGACGGCTGCCGCCACCACCGGCACCAGGATCAGCACGTGTGGGATCCGTGCCGACAGGGGGACAGCGCCCGGTGATGCCACCAGCAGGACGACGCCCAGCACGCACCGGACGATCCCGCCGACGGCCGCCTTCACAGCCAGCGCGGTCGCCGAGCGCCTGGTGGACAGGCCGCACCGCGTCAGGAACCGCAGGTTGACCAAGCTCGCCCCGGCCCCTGCGGGCAGGATGTGGTTGACGGCGCACGCCGCGAACTGAGCGGCCACCAGCCGTCCCTTCGGCAACCGCTCGATGACCGCCCCCTGCTGCGCCACAGCCGCGCACACCCACGTGGCGAGAGTGGCCAAGCAGGCGAGCACCAGCCATTCCCCGTCGGCGGCGGCCAGTTGGTCGGTACCGCTGTCGAGGGTGGCGCGGTGCGCCGCGAGCATGCCGCCGGCGAGGACGAGCACCGCGAGGGTGATGCCCAGCCGGACGTAGGGGCGCTTGCCCGCGGTCACGGTCACGCTGTCGGACACGGTCGCCACGGTCACCGCCCCTGCCGGACGAAGGGAGCGACGTAGGCGTGGAGAACGCCGGCCCGCTCCATGGGCCAGGTGCGCGCGTAGGCGGGCGGACGGTCGCCGGGCTGGGCGAGGACGGCGACGGTGGTCCGGTGGGCGGCCCGGGCCAGTGCGGCCGCGGTGGTGCTGCTGTCGTGGCCGCCGGTCTGTGCCGAGCCACAACGGGTGTAGAAGGCGATGGGCACGGCCTCATAGCCGCTGAGCAGGCACGGCGGCCGTACGCCGAGCGTGTGGAGGGCTGAGGCGGTGCGGAACCAGTTGTCACGGTTGGCGGCGGAGCTGTGCAGAGTGTGTTCCAGGACGACGTACTGCACGGCCAGATGAGCCGCCAGGCAGGCCGCGACCAGGCTCACGGCGACGGTGCGCGCGCTCCCCCGAATCGGGGCGCTGACCAGGTGACCGAGGCCATGGGCGACGGGGAGGGCGAGCAGGGCGTAGGCGGGCAGCAGGAAGCGGGGGGCCGCGTAGCCGATGAGGAACAGGTAGGGGACGGCGGCCGTGACCGCGCAAGCCAGCGGCAGCAGGACGGGCAGGGCGCGTCGGGCGCGGACGGCGGTGAGCGCGCCGAGCGCGGCGAGGACGGGCAGCGCGAACCACCACACGGTCACCACCGAGTTGGGGACCGATCCGGTGCAGGGACGGCAGAGAGTACGCCCGCCGAGACTGCGCAGCTGGTCGACCACCGTCAGATGCCAGCCGAGGCCGCCCTGGATGCGGGAGGCGTCTGAGAGGCGTTGAGCAAGGCCCCCGTAGCTCAGGTACGCCTCGATCACCCACTCACCGGCACCGGCCAGCAGTCCGGCGGCCAGTACGGCGAGCAGGCGGGGACAGCGCAAGGCGAGGGCGAGAACGAGCAGGGGAAGCACCACGTAAACGGCGTCCATCGGGCGCATCCACGCCATCAGTGCCGCGCTCGCGAACACGCCCCACCAGGCCGCCCGGTCCCCTGCGTTGGCGCGGACACGCAGGAAGCAGCCGACGCAGGCCAGGGCGCCGACCCCGACCCAGTAGTTGGGCATGGCCTGCGGGCCGTAGAACAGGGTCACCCACAGGGAAGCGAACAGGGCACCCGCCAGCGCCAGGACGCGCGGCATGACGTGGGCTCGCCAGATGCGCAGGGCGAAGTAGAGGCCCAGACCGGAGAGGACCGCCAGATAGACCCTCAGAAGGGCGGTGGAGTCGGACCACGACGCGATCGGCGCGGCAAGCAGAGAGATGCCGCGGGCGCGGGGCGCACTGAAGAAGGCGGCGGGAACCTGGCCGCTGACCTGACTGACGTAGACCGTCTCGTCCCAGCCAAGACCAAGATCCGGTCGTACGAGCACGAGCTGGGCGAGCGTGAAAGCCCCCGCAACGGCCGCGAGCCAAGGTTCGCCCCACCGCCGCCGAGGCCGGGCCGTCCACGGTGGGAAGCCGGTGCGAGAGGCACCGGTCATCGTGACGTCCGAGCCGTCGGCCATCCCGCACCTTTCATCGTCACGCACCCAGGAACCATGTTCTCCTACGTTTCGTAGGAGGTAACTTCACCGTACGGCTCGCCGGTTAGAGACGGGTGAGAAGAAGTCCGAACGGCGCAGTGCCCAGCAGCCGCTGCCCCGCGCACCGTTCAGGTTGCGTTCATGCTCGAAATGCGATCGTGCGGATCATGACCGCAGAGCCCGTCCTCGATGGACACCCCCTCGCCCCCGTACGCCAACTGGCAAACAAGGTGCCGGAGGTGACCGTCTATTTCTGGATCATCAAGGTGCTGACCACCGGCATGGGCGAGACGGCGTCGGACGTCCTGGCCCGCACGCTCGGCCCGATCCCGGCGGTGGCGCTCGGCGGCCTCGCCCTGGTGGCGTCCCTGGCCGTGCAGTTCACACTCCGCCGGTACGTCGCCCGGGCCTACTGGACCGCCGTCGTCATGGTCAGCGTTTTCGGCACCATGGCCGCCGATGTCCTGCACGTCGGCCTCGGCGTACCGTACGCCGTCTCGACGCCGGCGTTCCTCGTCGTACTGACCGCGGTCTTCGCCCTCTGGTACGCGAGCGAGCAGACCCTCTCCATCCACACGATCCGGACCCGACGCCGCGAGGCGTTCTACTGGGCGGCCGTCCTCGCCACCTTCGCCCTCGGCACCGCCACGGGCGATCTCACCGCCACCGTCGGCTTCGGCTACCTGGGATCGGTCGCCCTCTTCTCGGCCGCCATGTGCGTACCCGCCCTGGCCCACCGCTTCGGGGCCCTCGGTGCGGTGACCGCCTTCTGGACCGCCTATGTCATCACCCGCCCCCTCGGAGCCTCCCTCGCCGACTGGATGGCCCTCCCCCACACCCGCGGCGGCCTCGGCCTCGGCCTGGCACCGGTCACCCTCGCCTGGACGGTGGCGATCATCGGGTTCGTCGGCTACCTGGCCGTGTCACAACGCGACAGGGGCGCGCACGCCGCGGCGTGAGGTAGGGCCACGCACGACAGAGCCGGGCGACGAAGCACGGGGATGGCGTCTCGCCGGGTGGTGCAGCCGATCAAGGCACCGGAATCCGCAGGTCGGGAGATGGTTTGCGCCCCCAGCGTACGGTGTCGGCCCGGTGTGCTCAGTCGTGGCGGCGCTCTGTGGCCTCTCGCCAACAAGTTCCAGCGAGCGGAATCGCCATCTCCTCAGAAGCACGGCTGACCATGTGGGAGGTCGTTCGGCCGCAACCCAGCCAAACGAAGGATTCCCGGCTGCGATGGTGGCTCACTGTGAGAGACGGGGCGGTCGGAGCCATCAACACCGGCTTCGACCGCCCCAACGGGGTTCGCGGATACGCCCGGCCGGCGCAGGCGACTCGCCACCTCCGTCGGCCGGGCGTGGAGTGGCTTGTCAGCCCATGTCCGTCAGGAGGGCGTTCAGTTCCTTCTCCTGCTGCGCGGGCGGCATAGGCGGGTTCGAGTGATCGATGCCGAAAGTCCCCAGCACCTTGTCCATCTGGGCGTCGATGGAGGTCCACCCGGTCTGGTCCAGCGGCTGCAGCGAGGCCTGGTCGGCATCCCACAGGTCACGCAGCGACTGTGCAGCCGTGTGCGCACCCTTCGCGTTCCCGGAGCGGGCGTCCTTGAGCGAGGTGGAGGCGAGGGTCTTCAGGGCGGTGACCTTGGCGGGCGGGAATTTCTTCACCGCCTCGCCGGGGGCCATCTGCACGGCGGAGGTGTTGTCGGCCTCCGGCGCCGGGCCGACGTGCGGCTGGCTGTGGGCCCAGATCAGCAGGCTCGTGGTGGCGACGGCGAGCAGTCCGAAGCCGGCCAGGCCGACGCGCTCCTTTCGCAGGTCCCCGGTGGCGTGTGCGGCGTGGGTGGCGTCGTGGGTCTCGGTCACGTCCGAGCGCGTCACCGTCAGGTAGACCACCGTCGCCAGGATCAGACCGAGGAAGATCAGGCTGGTGGTGAAGGTGCCCAGTGCGATGCCGGTCGGCTCGCCCGGCTGAGCGACCTTCGGGGAGGCGAGCCAGTCACCGATGTTCGCGCCCAGCGGGCGGGTCAGGATGTAGGCGAGCCAGAAGGACAACACCGGGTTCGCGCCGAACTTCCACAGCAGCGTGATCGCCGCGATGAGGCCGAGCGGCAGCAGCACCGAGGCGCCCGGGCTCCAGCCGGTCAGCTCCAGGGTCCAGTCGCCGGTCGCGGTGCCGAGCGCGAAGGTGACAAGGACGGCGAGCCAGTAGAACGACTCACGCGGAAGCGTCGTGACCGAGTGGATCGACAGCGTGCGCTCGCGCAGCCACCACACGCCGAAGACCACCGCGAGCAGCACCGAGAACACCGCGGAACTGATCCACAGCGGCACGTTGAGCTGGTCGGTCAGGATGTCGGTGTACAGGGTGCCCGTGACGCTGACAACGACCACGGTCAGCCAGTACGGGAACGGCACGTACTGCTTCAGCCGCAGCTGGACCGCCAGGACCACGACGAATACCGCGGTGAAGATCCAGGCCGTGCTCACCAGGCCGACGCCCAGCTTCATGTTGATCCAGTCGGCGAAGCTCTCACCCACAGTGGTGCACAGGATCTTGATGACCCAGAACCAGATGGTGACCTCGGGGACCTTGTTGAGCATGAGGGGCCCGCTGCGCGTGCGCTCTTCCGTTGTCGTTGTCATGCGGCCAGGTTTACGCGGGGAACCTGCAAGTAACCTGACTACGTGATCTCACGCACGGCCGGGAGCGTCACCTCGATATGACCGCGGCCGTCCGCGATCGCACGGACCTCCACACCGGCCGAGGCGGCGATGCGCCGGACCACCGGCAACCCCAGCCCATATCCATCGCCGCCGGTCACACCCGCCTCGAAGACCCGCTCGACGTCCGCGGGATCGAACCCTGGGCCGTCGTCCAGGACATCGACCACGACGGCCGCACCCTGGTTGCGCGCGGTGATCCACACACGCGTCTTCGCATGCCGCAGGCCGTTCTCCAGCAGGGGTGACAGCAGCGACACGGCGACGTCGGGCGCCATGGCCACCTCGATCTTCGCGGGAAAGGCGACCTCGACCGCGCGACCGCCGATCGCCTGCCGCGCGGCGGAGCGCAGATCGCACCGGGTGCCCTCGTCCGTGTGGGCGCGCGCGGCGCGCAGAATCGTCGTGATCGCCGCGTCGAGGCGGTCGACCTCGCTCAGTACCGCCTCCGGCGGCACCGGCTCGCCGGACAGCTGAGCGAGCTGCGCCTCGCCCCGCAGAACCGTGAGCGGTGTCCGCAGCTCGTGGGCGATCTCGTCGGTGAGCCGGCGCTCGTCCGCCAACGCGCTGTCGACGCGTTCCAGGAGGCGGTCCAGCGTCTGTCCCAGTTCCCCGAACTCGTCGCGGGGGACCCCGAGGTTGAAGCGGCGCCCGGGTTCGTGATGGCCCCAGTCGTCGGCGAGGGCTGCCATTTCGTGCACGACCCGCAGCGCACGGTGCACTACGAGATGCGCGACACCGCCGGCGAGGAGGATCGTGAGGCCGCCCAGGACCAACGACAAGGTCAGACTGCGCTGCTCGGACGTCTCATAAGGCGTGAGGTCCACCCGGACGACCACCATGACGTGGTGGCCGTCGACGGGGACTTGCCGCGCGTACAGGAGGGAGTCGCCGGCGGTCACGGTCTGCGAACGCCTCGAGTCCGCCAGCTCCTCGACACGCCTGACCACGCTCGCCGGTACGTTCCCGTCGATCAGGCGGCCGTCGGCATACACCCAGGCGACCTCGTCCAACGCCTCACTGCCGTTCTCCGTGAGCACGACACGGCCGCCCTTGGCGGTGACGTTCGCCGCGACCGCCTCGGCGCGCGTACGGGCCAGATCGTGCGCGTCGGCGTCCGTCACCCTGCTCAGCAGCACATGCGAGACGACGACCAGGATGGCGACCACGGCGGTGGCGATCAGGACGGTGAGCGCGACGACGCTTCTGCGGAATCCCGTCATTGCCATCGGTAGCCCACGCCGCGGACCGTCGCCAGACGCCCGGCCGCACCCAGCGGACCGAGCTTGGTCCGCAGCCGGCGCACATAGGAGTCGAGGGTGTTGTCGCTGACGTGTGCCCCGTGCGGCCAGCCGGCGGCGACGAGGGCGTGCCGACGTACCGCGTCGCCCTGCGAGGCGATCAGGCGGCCCAGTAGGCGGAACTCGGTCGGGGTCAGGCTCATGCTCACCGCGTCGTAGGTCACCATGTGCTTCGCCGGATCGAGGACGACCTCGTGCGATGCGGGCGCCACGGTGGCCCGGCGCAGCAGCGCCCGGACGCGGACCAGCAGTTCCGGGATGTCGAAGGGTTTGGTCATGTAGTCGTCGGCGCCTGCCTCGAAGCCGCCCACCTTGTGGTGCAGACCGTCCAGGGCGGTGAGCATCAACACCGGCACGTCGACGCCCCGAGCCCTCAGGGCCAGGCAGACATCGCGGCCGTCTGCGTCCGGCAGTCCGAGATCCAGGACGACCAGCTGGGGCACCGGTGCGAGCTGCCGCAACAGGCTGTCTGCCGTGGCGGCGACGGAAACGGTGTGACCGTCGTGTTCCAGGGCCCGCCTGAGGATGTCGCGAACCGCCGCGTCGTCTTCGCACACCAGGATGAAAGCCACGTGCTGACCCTAGATTCTCGCATCTCAATACTCCATCTGCCCCGGCCAGGTACTTGGCGCTGGGGCGCGGCCGGCCGAGCCGCGGCGGGGCTCGCGGGAGAGCGCAACGGGTGGCATGGACCGTGTGGCACTGTCGTACCGAATGAGCGCCTACCGGGTCGAGAAACGCAGGCTGTACATCGGCCACCATCACTGCTGGCCCCGGCGGGACCGTCTGGGTCGGCGGAGCGACTACCACCTGCTTCCATGGCACCGCCGCCCTGCGGCGAGCGCGAAGACCAATACCCGCTCGGCGCCCAAGCCGGGCCGCGTATCCTCCCGCCCGGCGCAGCCGCGCGCTCTGGGAGACCTTGTAGCTCGCGGGCGCCGCGCCTGTGCTCGTCAGCCACTGGCCGACCGAAGCAATCATTCATGCTGCCGCAGACGGGATCTTCGGCCACCCCGACGCCAGGGGCGTAGGTGCAGGAGCCGTCTCACAGCGGTAGATACTGGGCACCGTCTTCACCGTGAGGGTGGTCTGCCAAACCAGTGCCGGTGGTGCCGTGACCTGCGGCAGGCCGATGCCTCGCCGGGTGCGGCGATGCCGCGGTCGGCCGGGCCGGAGAGCTCGGCCTGGTCTCGTCCGGTGGGCGGAGCGGGCGCGGTGGTGAGACTGCCCGTGGCGGGGATCATGGTCATCTGCAGGGCGCACGTCATGCCGCGAGCCTGCCCGGGGCCGCGGCGAGCCCCACTTGCTGTGCAGGTGCTGGGACAGCAAAAGTGCTCACGGGTTCCGGTTCGAAAAGTGCCGCAGCCGAGGTGCCCTGCACTGCGGAGACGCGGCGGTGTTGGTGGCAAGCTTCCAGCGTCCCGCCGCTGGCGCGGCGGCGGGCGGGAGCGCGAGGACCAGCCAGCTACCCTCCATCGTGGCCTCGCACGGGGTGGCCTCCGACTTCGGTAGCGGCGTCCTGGTCGATCAGAGACCCGAGGTCCCGGACCGGATCACCGTCCCGGAGAACCCGCAGGCCAGGGACGACGGGTGACACCTCGGTTCGAGAGCCCGGAGGCGAGGGGCGTGTCATCGCTTCTTGCACCGGACGGTCTCAACTCCCGATATGCGCTGCGCTTCTGGGCAGACGCTCAGGAGTCGGTCAGCACGCCCCGCGCGAACTCGTGTGCGGGCTCCTCCAGAGCGCGCCGGAGCTCGAAGAAGAGGTCCGCCGCCGTTGTGCCGGACCACTTGGCCGGGAGGAGGGCGTCGGGCAGCCCCGGGTCGAGGTAGGGGAAGCGGCGCCAGGCCGTCAGAACGTGGACGTAGTCGACGAACGCGTCGCGGGCCGGCGTTGTGTTCTTCTCGGCCTCGGCCAGGCGTGTGGCCATCGGCGTGAACTTGGCGACGAACTCGTCGTAGAGCCCCTGCAACGCATCCAGGTCCCACCAGCGGCTGACCTGTTCGGCGGGGTTGCCGAAGGCCACGTAGTCGCCGCGGAAGAGGTTGACGTACTGGTCCAGGCCGTGTCGGAGGAGATGGTCGCGGGTGTCGTCGAGCGCGTGGGCGGGAGCGATCCATACCCCCGACGAGACCGTGCCGAAGCCCAGCCATGCCAGCCGTGACCGGAGCTGGTGGCGGTGCTGCCGCTCGCTCTCCGGCACCGAGAAGACGGCGACGACCCAGCCGTCATCGGGGGCGGTGTGGCGTTCGAAGATCCGGCGGTCGCCGGTCTCCAGGACGGAGCGGGCATACGGCGAGAGCGCGTAACCCGCCCTGCCGTCCCGCCGCTCCGACACCAGAATCTCGCGGCGCTTGAGCCGGTGAATCGACGAGCGGACCGCCTGGGCGTCGACGCCGAGTTCGGCGAGCAGCCGTATCAGAGTGCTCACCCCGATCCAGCCGCCGACCTCGCGCGCGTAGAGGCCGTAGACCGTCACGATCAGGGATCGCGGTGGTGCCGCCTGGGCCGGGTCGTCGTCGAGGAGGTCGCTCATCGTCACGAATGCAGGATTTTACTGCGTTCGCCCGGCAGCCTCCGCGGACGCCCTTGCTTTCAGCGCCGTGGGCCAGGCAGCGGGCCATGGTGCGCTGCCGCCCGCCTCCTTGTCGGGGACGTGGACGGTGACATAGCTCCCCCGGGCGGCACGTCGGCGCGGCTCGCTGTCGGCGGCCTCCCGCCACACCTCGAAGGCGAAGGTCATCGAGGATCGGCCGAGGCGGACGAGCTCGATCCGGGTCTCCACCTCCTGGCCGAACCGGAGGGACGCCTCGAACTCCACCTCGTAGCGCACCCTGGGCGCCACCGGGAAGTAGTCGGGGATGCCGTGCTCGCGCATCAGCGCGGCCTCCGCCGCCTCGGCGTACCGCACGACGGTGGTGTTGTGGTAGATCCCCGCGGCGTCGGTGTCCACCCACTCCACGCGGGCGCGGTGGACACCGGACGGGCGGACCGGGTCGTCGCTCATCCGGTCGTCCGGCTGGGCGTCCACCGCAGGTGGACGGCTTCCCGGGGGGTGTCGCGCAGCAGCGCCAGGCGCGGGCGGACCGCGTCGGTGCGTGAGGTCGGCGGCTTGCGCCGGCCGGCCGCGAACTGGGCCGGCCACTCGGCGCCCGGGCCGCGGTACTCCTGTTCGGCGGCCGCCTGCAGGGTCCACTGCGGGTTGTAGAGGTGGGTACGGCCGAGCGCGCACAGGTCGGCGCGGCCGGCCAGCAGGATCGAGTTGACGTCGTCGTACGACGAGATCGCGCCCACCGCGATCACGGCCACGCCCGCCGGGGCGGCGACCTCGTGCCGGATCCGGTCGGCGAACGGGGTCTGGTAGGAGCGGCCGAAGGCGGGCTTCTCGTCCTTGGTGACCTGGCCGGAGGAGACGTCGATCGCCGCCGCCCCGTGCGCGACGAACGCCCGCGCGATCTCGACCGCGTCGTGCTCGGTGTTGCCGTCCGGGGACCAGTCGGTCGCCGAGATACGGACCGTCACCGGGCGGTCGGCAGGGAAGGCGGCGCGGACCGCGTCGAAGACCTCCAGGGGGAAGCGCAGCCGGTTCGTCAGTGCGCCGCCGTACTCGTCCGTGCGGTGGTTCGCGACCGGGGAGAGGAAGGAGGACAGCAGGTAGCCGTGGGCGGCGTGCACTTCGAGCAGGTCGAAGCCGGCCTCCGCGGCCCTGCGCGCGGCCGCCGCGAAGTCGGCCACGACCGCGTCCATGTCCTGGCGGGTCATCTCGCGCGGTACGTGGCAGCCCGCGCCGTAAGGCAGCGGGGACGGGCCGACGGCCTCCCAGTTACCCTCGTCGAGCGGCTGGTCGATGCCATCCCACATCACCTTGGTCGAGCCCTTGCGGCCGGCGTGCCCCAGCTGGAGCCCGATCTTCGCCGTGCTGCGCTCGTGCACGAAGGAGGTGACCTCGGTCCACGCGTCGCGCTGGGTGTCGTTCCACAGGCCCGTGCAACCCGGGGTGATCCGTGCCTCGGGTGAGACGCAGACCATCTCGGTCATGACCAGGCCCGCGCCGCCGAGCGCCTTGGAGCCCAGGTGGACCAGGTGGAAGTCGTCCGGTACGCCGTCCACAGCCGAGTACATGTCCATCGGGGAGAGCACGATCCGGTTCTTGAGCTCCAGACCGCCGATCGAGAAGGGCTGGAACATCGCCGGAGCGGCCTCCGTCTCCGGCAGCCCCTGGGATTTCGCGAAGCCTCGCTCGATCAGCTCGGCGAAGCCGGGGTCGCGGTCCTTGAGGTTGTCGAAGGTGATCCGGCGGGAGCGGGTGAGGAGGTTGAAGCAGAACTGCGCGGGGTCCTGGCCGGCGTACCTGCCGATGTTCTCGAACCACTCCAGCGAGGCCTGCGCGGCGCGCTGCGTGGACTCCACCACGGGCCGGCGTTCGGTCTCGTAGGCCGTCAACGCCTCGTCCACGGCGGGGTGTTCGTGCAGGCACGCGGCGAGCGCCAGGGCGTCCTCCATGGCCAGCTTGGTGCCAGAGCCGATCGAGAAGTGCGCGGTGTGGGCGGCGTCGCCGAGGAGAACCACGTTGTGGTGGTGCCAGCGCTCGTTGCGGACCGTGGTGAAGTTGAGCCACTTCGAGTTGTTGGTCAGCAGGGCGTGACCGGCCAGTTCCTCGGCGAAGATCTCACGGATCCGCGCGACGGCCTGCTCGTCGGAGACTCCGGGCGGGAACTCCGTGCCCTCGGTCGCGTCGAAGCCGGCGCGGCGCCAGACGTCCTCCGCCATCTCGACGATGAAGGTCGAGCCGGAGTCGGAGTACGGGTAGCCGTGGATCTGCATGGTCCCGAAATCCGTCTGCCTGACGAAGAACTGGAAGGCCTCGAAGACCCGGTCGGTGCCCAGCCACATGTACTTGTTCGCCCGCCGGTCCAGGTCGGGGCCGAACGTGTCGGCGTACTTGGTCCGCACGGCCGAGTTGAGTCCGTCCGCCGCGACCACGAGGTCGTGGGACTCGCGCAGCTCGTCGACGTCCGGCGCGGTGATCCGGTAGTGCACCGTGACCCCGAGTGCTGCGGCCCGCTCCTGGAGGATGCGCAGCAGGTCCTTGCGGGACATGGCCGCGAAGCCCTGGCCGCCGACGGTGAACGGGTGCCCGTTGAACTCGATGTCGATGTCAGTCCACCGGGCGAAACGGTTCTCCATCGCGTCGTGGACGACGGTGTCGGCGTTCTCGATGCCCCCGAGGGTCTCGTCGGAGAAGACGACACCGAAGCCGAAGGTGTCGTCGGGGGCGTTGCGCTCCCAGACGGTGATCTCGTGGGCGGGGTCCAGCTGCTTCATCAGGGCGGCGAAGTAGAGCCCGCCCGGCCCGCCGCCGACGATCGCGATCCTCATGCGTTGTTCTCCTCGTTCGCCTTCTCGATCAACTGGCGCAGCAGGTAGTGCTGCAGCTTCCCGCTGGTGTTGCGGGGCAGGGCGTCGGTGAAGCGGACCGCGCGCGGGTACTTGTACGGCGCCAGCTGGGTCTTGATGTAGTCCTGGATGTCCCTGGCCTTGGCGTCGTCGCCGGTGACGCCCTCGCGCAGCACCACGAAGGCGCAGACGACCGATCCGCGCTCGGGGTCGGGCTTGGCGACCACCGCGGACTCGACGACATCCGGGTGGGTGTCGATCGCGGCTTCGACCTCGGGGCCTCCGATGTTGTAGCCGGAGGAGACGATCATGTTGTCCGTGCGGGCGCGGTAGTGGAAGTAGCCGTCCTCGTCGCGGACGTAGGTGTCGCCCGTGACGTTCCAGCCGCCCACGACGTAGTTCTCCTGGCGCCGGTCGTCGAGGTAGCGGCAGCCGACCGGGCCGATCACGGCCAGCCGCCCTTCGACACCGGGACCGAGTTCCTCGCCGTCGAGGCCGAGGACGGTGGCGCGGTAGCCGGGCACCGGTCTTCCGGTCGCCCCGAGGCGGATGTCGTCACCGGCGGCGGAGATGAATATGTGGATCATCTCGGTGGCCCCGATGCCGTCGATGACCTTGAGCCCGGTCTCGGCGTGCAGTTGCTTCCACACTTCGTCGGGCAGGTGTTCCCCGGCGCTGACCGCGGTGCGCAGGCCGCGCAGCCGGTCGGCCTTGTCCGCCTTGAGGATCTGCTTGTACGCCGTCGGTGCGGTCGCGAGGACGGTGACCCCCGTCCCGGCGACCAGGTCGGCGAGGGGCTCCGGCGCGACGGCCTCGGTCAGCAGTGCGCACGCGCCGGCGCGCAGGGCACACACGACGAGGATGCCGAGGCCGAAGGTGAACGCGAACGGCGCCGTGCACGACACGAGGTCGTCGGGCCGCACCCGGAGCGTGTGCCGGCCGAAGGTGTTGTCGATGGACAGGATGTCGCGGTGGAAGTGGGTGGTGATCTTCGGTACGCCGGTGCTGCCCGAGGTGGGCCCGAAGAGGGCCACGTCGTCGGACGCCGTGTCGACCGCGGCGAACTCCGCCGGCTTCACCGCCGCCCGGCGGCTCAGGTCGTCGGGTGCGTCGCCGCCGTACGCCACGATCGTGAGGTCCGGCGCAACGGTGTCGCGTACGGCCTCGACGTCGTGCGTGAACCGGTGGTCGACCAGCGCGACGGCGGGGCGGGTCTTCTCTGCGATCGGCGTGAGTTCGCGGGCGCGCAGCGCCGCCATTGTTGTCACTACGATGCCGCCGGCCTTGAGCACGCCGAGCCAGGCCGCGACGGTCCACGGGTTGTTCGGGGAGCGCAGGAGCACCCGGTTGCCGGGGGTCAGGCCGAGGTCCTCCGTGAGCACATGGGCGATCTGGTTGGCCCGACAGCGCAGTTCGCCGTAGGTCCACACCTCGCCCTCCGGCGTGCGCAGGGCGGGGCGGTCGGGGCCGAAGGTGTCGGCGGGTATGTCGATGATCTCGGTGGCGGCGTTGAGGCGCTCGGGGTACTGGAGTTCGTCCGTGGTGAACTCCAGCACCGGCCACAGATGGCGTGGCGGGAGATGGTCGCGGGCGAACGTGTCCGGGTAGGCGGAGGGCGCGAGGTCCATCGGCGTTCCTTTCTGCCGGGGGTTCCGTGCACAGGGTGCGGATCGTGCGGAGGAGGGAAAGGGATCGGAAAGGCGTCTGCCTGGTCCGTCCTGTGCACCGGGTGCGGGCCGTGCAGAGGGATGGAGTTCAGGAGGTGGTGCGGATCAGGCCTTCCTGGACGACGGTCGCGAGGTGGACTCCGCCGGCGGTGAAGAACCGGCCGGTGGCGAGACCGCGGCCGGACTCGGCGGCGACGGCCTCCTGGGCGTACAGGAGCCAGCCGTCCATTGGGCCGGGCCGGTGGAACCACATCGCGTGGTCGAGGCTGGCGGTGACGAGTCCCGGCCGGGCCCAGGCCAGGCCGAGCACCCGCAGGACGGGTTCGAGGATCGTGTAGTCGCAGACGTAGGCGAGCGCGGCGAGATCGCGCTGGGCGTCGGTCAGCCCGTCCACGGGCCCCAGCTTCTCGAACGGTCGTACCCACACGGCCTGTTGGGGTACTTGCTCGCCCTCGATCGTGAGGTAGACGGGCCCGGGAACGTGTCGCATGTCGAAGCTGCGGCCGCCGCTCCAGTACGCGCGCGACGCGTCCGTCATCGTCCCCCGAGGCGCCTCGGAAGCTGTGCCGGAGAGGTACGACGCCGAGCTGGGCAGCTCCTCGGGGGCCGGGACACCCACGGGCGGCTGGGCACTGTATGTCGCCGAACCAGGCTCGCCCGCCGCGAAGTTGGCGAGACAGACGTAGACCGGCTTGCCGTTCTGGAAGCCGCGGACCTGCCGGGTGGCGTAGCCGCGGCCGTCGCGCAGCAGCTCCACCTCGTAGCGGACCTCGGCGCCGATGTCGACCGGCCGCAGGAAGTAGGAGTGAGTCGAGTGCAGCGTCTTGCCCTCGACCGACCTCATGGCGGCGGCCGCGGCCTGGGCGACCATGTCGCCGCCGTACGCCTTGGGCCAGGGGCAGGGCTGGGTGGTCGCGGTGAAGGCACGGTCGTAGTGCTCGGGCTCGGCGGGCTTCAGCGTGACCGCCGCGGCGAAGAGCGCGGACGTCGGCTCCGTCCCGGCCTTCATCGGTTCAGCCAGTCGCGCAGGTCGGCGTCTGCGACGTCGGCCAGGTTGACGACGATGTTCTCCGGCGTACGGGTGGTCATCCAGGTCAAGGGCTTGGAACGCGAGAGGTTGCACTCGATGTGCGGCATGAACGGCGGTACGAAGACCCAGTCGCCCTCCGCCATGTCGACGTAGTCCTCGAACTTCTCGCCGAAGTAGATGCGCGCCCGGCCCGACAGGACGTAACCGCCGGTCTCCGCCTCGCCGTGGTGGTGGGTCACCGAGCGGTAGCCGGGCTCGTTGCGCACCTTTCCGAACCACAGCCTGGTGGCCGGGGTGTGCTGGACGGAGACGCCGGAGACGCGGCTCGCGCCGGCGGACTGGCCGGTGGCGCCGACTTCGAGGCCGCCACGGGTCACGACCGGGACGACCAGGCCGGACGGGTCGGCGTACATCGAGTTGTCGCCCTCCAGTACGTACTTGGAGAGATCGGGTTCCATGGTCAGCTCCTGGGGTCGGTGAGGCGGATGCGGTTGCGGAGGGTGCCGATGCCGGGGATCTCGGTCTCCAGGAGATCGCCGTCGGCGAGAAAGACCGGCGGTGTCATGCCCATCCCCACACCACCGGGGGTGCCGGTCAGGACGATGTCGCCGGGGCGCAGGGTGGTGAAGGCGGAGACGTAGCCGAGCAGATCCGCCGCGTCGAACACGAGGGTGCGGGTGTTGCCGCGCTGGCGTTCGGCTCCGTTGACGCGGCAGATCACCTCGACGCCCGCGACCGGGTCGAGTTCGTCGGGGGTGACGAGCAGCGGGCCGAGCGGGGTGGTCCGGTCCCATGCCTTGCCCTGGAACCACTGCAGGGTGCGCCGCTGCCAGTCCCGCACGCTGACGTCGTTGGCGACGGTGTAGCCCGCGATGGAGCGTGCGGCCAGGTCCCGGTCCGCGCCGCTGAGTTCGGCGCCGACGACGACCGCGAGTTCCGCTTCCCAGTCCACGTCGAGGCCCTTGGGAAGGACCAGGTCGTCCTCGGGGCCCGTCAGCGTGTCGGCGTACTTGGCGAAGAGCGTGGGGTGGGCCGGCAGCTCACGACCCATCTCGGTGATGTGGTCGGCGTAGTTGAGGCCACAGCACACGACCTTGCGCGGCGACGGCAGCGGCAGCACCGGTACGGCGCCGGGCAGCTCGGCCCCGGCGAGGTCCGCGAAGCGATCGGGCGCCGTGGTGGCCAGCAGCGTGGAGAGGTCGTCGGCCGGCAGGGCCCGCCAGCGGCCGCCGTCGAGGACGGCGGCCGTACGACGGCCGCGATGGGCCACGGTGGCGAGCTTCATCGGAGTTCTCCCGGGGGCTTCGGAGCAGCTTTATAGCGAGATTTTCACGATCGTCGAAAACAGTCAATAGATGAGCTACGCTGACCGCACCCACCCCGTCCCAGGAGGTACGCGCACATGGCTCCGATCCCGGTGAACCCGCCCTCGCTCCCCGTACCGAGCGGCTACTCGCACGGCACCCTGAGCGGAAACACGCTCCATCTGGGCGGACAGACCGCGCTCGACAAGAACATGCGGATCGTCCCCGGCGGCATCGTCGAGCAGTTCCGGCAGGCTTTCGACAACGTCCTCACCACGCTGCGTGCCGCCGGCGGGATCCCCGAGGACCTGGTGAGCATCACGCTCTTCCTCACCGACGTCCCCGACTACCAGGCCCATGGCAAGGAGATCGGGAAGGTCTGGCGCGAGCTCGCGGGCCAGGTCTACCCGGCGATGGCCGGCATCGGCACCACCGCGCTCTGGCAGCCGGAGGCGATGATCGAGATCCTCGGCGTCGCGGTGATTCCGGACGAACGGCTGATCCGCCCGGAGAGCTGAGAAATCCGACGTCAGGGGCCGGTCACACGGGCATCCGAGCCGACCCCGACGCACCTAGGCACCAGGCACCAGGCACCAACGCGGGAACGACATGACGAACGTCGCGTACGGCATCGCCGAGAGGCCGCGCCGAGTCGTGTCCCGGACGAACCACGAACCGGCCACCCGCCCCGGGCATGGACCGGGTGGTCCCGGGATGCGATCCCCCCACGCAACCCTGCCCCGGCGCGACAGCGGGTGGGACAGGAGTCGCCGACCGCCCCTGTCCCACCCGCACCCTCGCCCGGCCTCCGGCGCGTACGGCGGCCGCCGGGAATCAGGGCCGCCCGGCCTCGACGATCTTCTCGGCGAGAAGGGCCGGGTTGCTGAGCATCACCTCGTGGCTGCCGGGCATCTGGACCAGCCGGTACATCCCGAGGCGGCCGGACATACGCGGGTGCCAGGCCCACTCCCCCGGTGGGAGAGCGATGTCCTCGGTGCCGTTCAGGTAGGACCTCGGCGTCTCGAGGGCGTAGAACCGGGTCAGATCGAGCTTGTCCACGAACGGCTGGAACGGCTCCGACGACAACTGCTCGTACGTGCTCCTGGCGGTGTCGAGATCGACGTCCTGGATGAACGCCTCCCGCCAGATCGGGAACGGCATCGTCACGGTGTTGTCGTCGGACGCCGCCGCCAGCTGCGTGAACAGAGCGCGGTAGTGCGGGGGAACCTCGTCGAGCAGGCAGTTGCCCGGCTGGGGCACGAACGCGTTCCAGAAGATCAGTCTGCTGATCAGGTCGGGGATCTCCTCCGCGACCCTGGCGATCACGGTGCCGCCGAAGGAATGGCCGAGCAGGACGATGTCACTGAGGCTCTCGTCCTTGACGAAACCGACGATCGAGGCCACGCAGTCGTCGTGGTCCACCGCCTTGTCGACGCCCTTTCCGTGGCCGGCGATCGTCGGTCCGTACGCGGTGTGGCCCAGCTCCTCGAGTCTGTCGATCACCGGCTTCCACAGGGCGCCGTCGTGCCAGGATCCGTGAACCAGGACGAAGGTGGTCATGGCAGCTCCTCTCCTCGTGCGCGAGCCCTCCTGGTCCGCGATGCCGCGAACCGGTCGCGCTTGTTGTCGCGCCACTGTGGAACGGCACGATCTGGTGCTCCAGCCCGAATACGCGGACACTGGCCACAGGACGCAGGTGAGTACAGATGCACATGACCCCTCGGGCGCGGACGCTCCTCGACACACGTGATCTCGCTGAGGCGCAGACGCGCGTCGCGGCCAGCTACTGCCCGCACGAGCTCACCGTGACCCGCCGGCCGGGGGAGTTCCATGCGGTGCAGACGGAGGCACTCCTCGGCGAGGTCGCCGTGCACCAGCTGTCCTACGGCGCCGACGTCGAGGTCGAACCGACCCCGCTCGGGAACTGGGTTCTGGTCTCCACGCCCCTGCGCGGTGCCCTGACGATCAGGTCGGGGCGGACGGAGCGGATGCTGACCGTCGGCGACTCGATGGCCATCGACCCGTACCGCCCGTTCGCTCTGAGCTGGGAGGAGGGCTGCCGACTGCAAACGGTCAGGCTGCCCCGTCACCTCGTGGACGAGGCCGGAGAGTCAGCCGGACTCGCGTCCGGCGGGACTGTCAGATTCGGACTGGGCGGACCGTTGACACCGGCGGCCGCCCGCAGTTGGCTCGCTGTCGTTGCTCTGCTCCGGCACGAGGCGACCGAACAGGGTGAGTTCACCCGCCACCCGCTGTTGACGTCGCAGCTCAACAGAATGCTGGCCGCGGCGCTCGTGGGCACCCACCCCGTGGTCGACACCGACGAAGGAGGCCGACCGGGCAGCGTACTGCCGCGCGGGCTGCGCAAGGTGATGGAACTCGTGGAGCGGGAACCCGAGGCCGAGCTCTCGATGGCGGTGCTGGCGGCAGCCGCCGCCTTGAGTCCGCGCACCCTTCAGGAGGGGTTCCGAAGGCATCTGGACATGACGCCGATGGAGTTCGTCCGCGACGTCCGGATGGCACGCGCGCACGAGGCGCTCGCCCAGGCCGACCCGCACAGCGGAACGAACGTGGCGCAGATCGCCTACCAGTGGGGCTTCGCGAACCTGGGCCGTTTCGCCCGCGACTACCGGCGCCGCTACGGTCAGCTGCCGTCGACGACTCTGCGGACCTGAGCCGCCATGCCCGCGGCGGGCGAAGCCGCCTTCCCGGGAAAAGTCGTCTACCGTCGCGGCTTCGCACCACGTCAGCGGAGGTCTTCGCGGCCCTCCGCAGGATGTTCAAGGCGTCCACGCTCAGCGGCGAAGACCGAAGATGCCTCGCAGGCGCGAACCGGCAACGGCGCCTGGGCGACGGCCATTCTGGCGCAGCCTCCCCAGCGACGTGCTGCGGCCACCGAATTGCACCGCAGCGGTCAGTATCCGCATCGGACAGCAAGGAGGCTTCTGTCGACGCTCACGGCGCACCGGCTGGTGTCGCACCGCCGGCCGCGAGCGCGTCCTGCGCAGTCAACGCGTCGAGCCAGCCCGACACCACCACCGCCAGCTCGCGATAACGCTCCAGGTGCAGGTAGTGCGACGAGCCTTCCCATTCCAGCGCGCGCGAGGCGGGATGACTGAACAGCGCCGTCTCCCACCCGGCGCGCCCTGGCAAAGCGGAGATCGACAGTACTGGGCAGGCGCGCCGGCGCAGGTACGCCTCGGCCTCGGGCGACGCGTGGAACATCCGCTCCGGGCCCCCCGCGAGGCCGTCATAGGCGGCCCAGAACGAGACGGGGTGCATGGCCTCGACACGCCGGGCCACCCAGGTCAGCAGGAATGACTGCATCACCGGTGAGGTGAAGAAGAAGTCCGGGAGCTTGGCTTTCTTGTCGAGGGACTGGGCACGTTCCGCCTCCCACAGATCGATCACGAACGGTGGCAGGGCGTACGCCGCGTCGAGCCCGATGACCGCCTGCACGCGGTCCGGGTGCTCAACCGCGAGATGGGCGGCGATCGCCCCGCCCAGCGAGTGACCCACCGGCACGAAACGCTGACAGCCGATCTGGTCGGCGATCGCGAGGGCGTCGTAGGCGAAGTCGGCGAGCGCGGACCCTGCGGAAGAGGTCGAGTGGCCGTGCCCACGCAGGTCGAACGACACGACGCGGTACCGGTCGCGAAGCAGCGGTACCACCCAGTTCCAGTCGTTCGAGTCGGTTCCGAGCCCATGGATCAGCATGAGGGTGACCGGCCCGGATCCCTCGTCGGTGAAGAAGATTCTCGCGTCGGCGTGCTCCAGGTACGGCATGAGTGAACTCCCTTGGATGGTGCACGTGTTGGTGACGGGTCGTCAGGCACGTGGTCGAGCGGGTCACGAAGTGAGCATGAGCGGGTGGCTGCACCGGGACGGGCGCAGGGTCACAACGGGGGCCGAGGCGGCCACCTCAGCCATGCGTTCTGTCAGCTGCTGCGGTACGCGAGCCGCCCTGCCACCACGGTGGCGGCAGGGGTGAGCCCGAACAGCTCGGCGTCCGGGCAGGTCAACGGGTCTGTGGAGTAGATCGCCAGGTCGGCCGGAGAACCGGGCACGAGCGTCCCGGTGGCTGGAGCGCCGAGCAACCGTGCTCCGGTGACGGTGTAGAGCCGTAGTGCTTCCGCCCGGCTGACGGCGTGTTCCGGGCCGAGCACTCCAGCCGGAGTCTCCCGGGTGGTCATACCGTGGATCGCACGCATGGGGTTGAGCGGACCGATGGGGTGATCGGTGCCGGCGCTGACCCAGGCGCCGGAGTCGACAAGCCCCCGCCAGGGGAACAGGGCGGCCGTCCGTTCCCGGCCCCACGCGCCGATCAGGGCTTGGCCGAGCCCGTCCAGCAACGCCTGCTGGGCGGTGATGTGCACGCCCATCGCTACGGCGTCGGCGATACGGTCGCCGATGAGGCCACCGTGTTCGATCACGAGCCTCCCTGCGGGAATGGGGCCGACCTGCTCGGAGGCATCGCGGATGGCGTCGAGGAGCAGGGCGATGCCTCGGTCGCCCATGACGTGGGTCCCGACCGGCCAGCCCCGTCGTACGCAGGTCGCCAACGCATGGGCGAGATCGTCGCGACTCCACTTGAGCTCGCCGTGGTAGTCGGGCCGGCCGGCGTAGGGCTGCTCCAGTGCCGCCGCCTCCGCACCGCCGTCGAGGATGAATTTCAAGCCCCACAGGCGCAGAAGTCCGTCGCCGATGCCCGGTTCGAACCCCTCCTCCTCAAGGGCGTCGAGGTAGGCGTCGATCGATCCCGCGGCCTCGATGGCCTCCCTCGGGGAGAAGATCATGGCGTGGCTGCGGACGGACAACTGCCCGGCGGCCTGCGCCTTCACGTAGGTGCGCCATTCCTGAGGGGTCACCGCTGGGTCGCGCACGGTACCGAGTCCATGGGCGGCGTACCGCGCCGCCGTCTGGGTCAGGGCCGCCACAAGGCCTTTCTCGGGAAGCGGGGGCAATACCCTCCGCGCGCGTACGAGCCCTCCGCCCTGCACCCAGCCGGTCGGATGGCCGGCTGGGTCGCGTGCGATGAAGCCGCCAGGCATGTCCGGAGTGTCCCGGTCGATGCCCGCCGCGCGCAGCCCGGTTGTGTTGAGCACTCCGTTGTGGCCGCCTCGCAGAACGAGCACCGGGTGGTCGGTGGTGGCGCCGTCGAGCTCGGTGGCAGTGGGAAGCCGGCGTTCGGCCAGCTGCAGTTCGTGCCAAGCGGCACCGGAGACGACCCACTGCCCGGGCGGAGTGCGTTCGGCTCGCTCGCGGACGAGACCGACGAGCTGGGAGATGTCGCGGGCTTCGGACACCGGAACCCCGAGAACGTCACAGGCCGTGAGCATCAGATGGTTGTGCGTGTCGACGAACGCAGGAAGCACCACCAGTCCCGGCTCGTCGAGGATGACGGTCTTCGGACCGCGCCAGGTGGCAAGCAGATCGCTTGCCCCGGCGGGTCCTGCCACGGCCGCGATCATGCCGTCGCGCACGGCGAGGGCGGTCACCGGCGCGGAAGCCGCCTCCATGGTCTGCACGGCACCCGCCAGTACCAGCAGATCCGCCGTCGGTTTCGTGACCATTTTCCCGGTCTCCTTCTACTGCCGCCTTCGGTATGGGCGGCTCACGTCGTCAGGTCTGCTGGGCGCGGGATAGGGAGCCGCGGGCAAAGGTCCGCCTGTCAGCTGAGTCTCTGGCGGAACGCTACGGCCGTCGCCGAGGCCTGGACTACCCACATTGCGCGGACGCTGGCCGACAAGCGCGACAGCCGGACGGGCTGGTCAGGTGACATGGAAGGCCCACGCCTTTGGAGACGGAGGGTGTGGGACACCGCGGTCTCCCCTGTCGTGTTCTTCGCGGTCCTGTGACCGGTCATCAGGATCGCCCGAACCTGGAGTTCGCCCGAGGACAGTACGCCGTCACGGCCGCTGAGGGGTTGAGCATCTCCTGGGCCGGCATCCGCGTGCAGCGCCCGTTGGGGCCGTACGCCACGCTGGCAGCCGCACACCAGGTTGTCGCCGTCGAACCGGCCCATGGACAGCGGGAAGAGCCCGAGCCGGCAGGCGCCGGCCAGGGCAACGGGCGTTCCCTTGGCCGTCGATGCCTGCCGCGCGCGACGGCCACACGAGCCGGACCCTGCCTCAGACGGCGATCGCCTCCACCTGGTCGGTGTCGATGTCACGCCGGGTCCGGTACCCGGCCGCGCGGGAGCGGCGTCATGCGCCTGATGCATCACAGGCCCGAACTTCCGGTGAAGTCCCTGGTCTTTACGCCCCTCGAAACGGATACGCATGCTGGCTGACATCACTCCGTTACGTCGGTCATGACCTTCATCGGCCCACGTCGTTCTCTGGGAGAGGCACCATGACAATGTCGTCCAGCGCCGCAGTGCCGCAGCTCGAAATCCCTGACGCCGAACTGGTGGGCCGCGCCACCAGCCTGGTTCCGCTGATCCGTGAATACGCCACACAAGGTTCCGAGGCGCGTCGGGTGGCCCCCGAGGTGATCAAGGCACTGGAGGACGCGGACGTCTTCCGTCTGCTCGTGCCCAACCGGTACGGCGGCCAGGGGGCGACGCTGCGCACCGCCGTCGAGGCCGTGGCGGAGGTGGCCCGTGGTGACGGCTCGACCGGGTGGATCGCCGCGCTGATGACCGTCGGCACGGGCTTCGCCTCGACTTCCTCCGCCCAGGCCCAGGAGGACATCTTCGGTGCGAACGCGAAAGCCAAGGTGTGCGGCGTCTTCTCCCCCGGCAGCAAGGCGGAGCGGGTCGACGGCGGCTACCTGGTCAGTGGCCGCTGGCCCTACGCCTCGGGTTCCTTCACCGCTGACTGGGGGTCTCTGGGCATACCCATCGAGGGCGGCGAGCTGGCGCTGGCGCTGATCCCGGCGGAGACCTGGACGATCGAACCGACCTGGTTCGTCGCCGGGATGCAGGGCACAGGCAGCGACACCATCGTGATCGAAGACCACTTCGTGCCCGATCACCGGATTCAGCCGGTCAAGGACATGTTCGAGGGACGCTATCTCACGCCGCACACCGATGAGCGCATGGCGTCGATGTCCTTCAACGCGGTCGCCGCCGCCATTCTCGTCGCACCGCAGATCGGTCTGGGCCGGCACGCACTGGAGATCACCCGGGCCAAACTCCCCCTCAAGCCGGTGGCCTACACCAGCTACCAGGAGGCCAGGCTCTCCCCCACCCACCAGATCGGCGTCGCCCACGCGGCCACCAAGCTGCACCTGGCCGAGCTGACGCTGAACCGCATATGCCTCGACCTCGACCGGGCCGCCGACGAGCGCCGGCTGCCCGACCTGGAGACCCGCGCCCGGATCCGCAATGACACGGGCGTGGTGGCCGAACTGGTCACAGACGCGATCGGCGCACTGCTGACCGCCAACGGCGCCGGTTCCTTCGCCGAGGTCAACGTGCTGAACCGCATCTGGCGGGACTCCGAGACCGCCGCCCGACATGCCCTCGTCACCCCCGAGATCGGCCGGGAGGCCTACGGCCGACTGCTGCTGGGCAACGAAGAACCGACGATCGCTCTGTGAGGACAGCGACCATGGAGAACACACCTGCCCTCACCGCGCAACAAGGCACCCCTGCCGCCACCGGCGACCCCGTGGACTACCGGCGCGCCCTCGGGCACGTCCCGACCAGTGTGGCGGTGGTCACCGCGAGCGCCAGGTCCGGGCCCGTCGGGATGACCGTCGGCTCCTTCACCTCGGTGTCGCTGGACCCGCCCCTCATCGCCTTCTTCGTCGACCGGTCCTCCAAGACCTGGCCGCGCCTCTACGAGGCGAGCCACTTCGGCGTCAACGTGCTCGGGCACGGCCACAGCGAGCTGTGCAAGGCGTTCTCCCGGCGCAGCGAGGACCGCTTCCTCGACGTGGACTGGCACCTGTCGGCTCGCGGCCTGCCCCTCCTGGACGAGGCGATCGTCACCATGGAATGCACGAGGTTCAAGGTCGACCTCATCGGCGATCACTACCAGGTGGTAGGCCGCGTCGAGTCGCTGGAACTGCGCGCCACTGATCCCCCGCTGATCTTCCTGCGCGGCGGCTTCCTGGACCTGAGCGCCTCGGGCACCGCGCCCGGACGCGACGAGGGGGACGGATGATCTACGAGCACGCCGAACTGCTCGTCCGCCCGGGGGCAGGCGGCCGGCTCGAAGCGGACTTCGCCACGGCCCGGCACCTGCTGCTGGAGACTTCCGGGTGCCGGTCCGCCGAACTGCTGCGCAGCGTCGACCAACCCGACACCTACCTGCTGCGCGTCGGGTGGGAACGACTCGAGGACCACACCGAGGTCTTCCCCGGAACGCCGCAGGCGAAAGCCTTCGCCGAGGCCGTCGCACCGCACTGTGTCGCCAGGCCCCGGGTCGTCCACTACGCGGCGCAGGAAGACGGCACGACCGCCGGGTGACCACCCGCGGCTGCCCACGGCCCGCGTCGCCTTCACTGCTTCAGCGCCTCGCTGCCCCACTGCCCCACTGCCCCACTGCCCCACTGCCCTTGAGCCTGAAGGCCCTCGTGCCCGACAGGCCGGCTCTGTTCGCACGCTGACGCGCGCTGCAGACGTTTCGAAAAAGACGAACAGGAGACACACCATGGGTCGCATCGTCATCAGCGGGGCCTCAGGAGACTTGGGGCACCGCGTCACCGACCTGCTTCTGGCCGCGGATCCGGCTGCCGAACTGACACTTGTGACGCGCACCCCGGAAAGGCTCGGCCGAAGCGAGACACAGCGGCTACGCGTCCGCCGGGGCGACTACCGGGACGCCGGTTCCCTGGACGCCGCGTACAGCGGCGGGGAGATTCTCTTCCTGATCAGCGGACTGAATCTCGGGCGAAGGGTTTCTGAGCACCGGAACGCGATTTCCGCGGCACAGCGGGCCGGTATCCGCCATATCGTGTACACCTCGGTGGGAGGCGTGCAGCCGAACAATCCCGCTCTGTCCTCCCAGGACCACTGTCAGACCGAGATCGATCTGCGAGCCTCCGGTCTGGCGTACACGATTCTCAGGAACTCCCTCTACTCCGAAATCGTGAGCAACGTTCTTGTGGCGCCCGGGGTGGAAACCGGTCTGCTCAGGCAGGCGACGGGCGACGGCTTCCTCGCGCCGGTCGCGAAGAGCGATGTCGCCAACTGCGCCGCCATGTGCCTGCTGCAGAACGAGCGGCACCCCGGCGCCGTCTACGAGATCACCGGCGGCGAGTTGCTGAATTTCCACGACATCGCGGCGATCGGTACCGAAGTCCACGGCGTCCCCGTCAAGTACGCGCCGGTCTCGGCCGAAGAACGCCTTGCGTTCTACGACTCCGTGGGGATTCCCCGGACCTACGACCCCGACATGCCGCCGAGCGCGGACGGGCACATGTGGGCCAGTGACGAGTTGGTATCCGCGGAAGTCGCGATTGCCGAGGGCTACCAAGCCGTCATGTCCCACCATGTGAAGCACATAACAGGCCAGGAACCTGTTTCTTTGCGCTCTGTGATGGAGCGTTGCAAGTCATTGCGCTACGACGAGATAGCCGCGCGGGTTTCATAGCACGCTACGCGCCGGGGTGCAGCCCGAGTGAGCCCGGCGTGGGGGCGCCCTGCACCTCACCAAAAGTAGAGGGCGAAGGTCTGCTTCCAGCATTCGACCCCGGCGCGGTCCCCCATGAAACGCGGGAAGCCGTCGAGATGGGCGTTGGGGTGTTCCCAGATCGGCTTGAGCCCGCCTGCCGGAGTGACGTCGGTGCGCATCGACCAACTGTCGAAGAACTGCTCCTCGGTGGGGCGGGGCCATCGCTGCCCGCGGCGCCCGATAATGGGGCAGGGTTCAGCCCAACTGGATGGAGCGCTTGGCGAGGCCGCCCCAGAAGCCGTCGATCACGGTCTTCTGGGTGTCGAGCTCGTCGGCTGCGGCCCCTAGGGTGACGAACAGCGGGGCGAAGTGCTCGGTGTGCGGGTGCGCGATACGGCCGGCGGGGGCAGCGTGTTGGAAGTCCAGCAGCGCGTCCAGATCGCCCGTGTCCAGGGCTTCGCGGCCCCAGGCGTCGAAGTCCCTGGACCAGTTGGGCGCCTCGTTCACCCCTGCGCCGATCATGATGCCGCGCAGGTTGTGGGTGAAGAACCCGCTGCCGATGATCAGCACGCCCTGGTCCCGGAGCGGGGCGAGTCGGCGGCCGAGCTCGAACAGGCCGTGCGGGTCGAGGGTCGGCATCGACATCTGCAGGACAGGAATGTCAGCCTCGGGGAACATCTCCTTGAGCGGCACGTATGCGCCGTGGTCCAAGCCTCGCTCCGGCGCGTCCGCGACCTTGCCGCCGAGCAGCCCGCGTACCTTCGCGGCCAGCTCCGGCGCGCCCGGCGCGGGATAGGCGACCTGGTAGTAGCGCTCGGGGAAGCCTCCGAAGTCGTAGGTCAGCGGCACCGTGGTCGTCGCGCCGAGCGTGGTGGGCGTGTCCTCCCAGTGCGCGGAGACCATGAGGATCGCCTCGGGCTTGGCGAGCGTCGCCGACCATGCCGCGAGCTGGCTGGTCCAGAGCGCGTCGTCGGCGAGCGGCGGAGCGCCGTGGCTCAGGTAGAGCGCGGGAGTCTTCACGATGGGTTCCTTCCCCTTCGGCTGGCGAAGTTGAATTTTGCAAATTAGGGCAGTTACGCCTGCTATTGCCGGCCGTAGCACACCCGGATGTGTCGGCCGGGCTGCCGAGCCTGGTGATGACAGGCCTCGGTGTGGGCACAAACTCCGATGCGTGTGCTGAGCGGTCTCGGCGACGGCCGAGGGCGAGACCGCTCGGCACGGCCGTTCGTCAGGCCGCTGGGATCTCAGCGGTGACCGTGAGGACCGCGCGGCCGAGGATGTGGCTGGCGATGTTGAAGCCGAGGTAGGCCGGGGTGGCTTCCGCCGGGACACCGATGGATTCGACGTCGAGGGCGTGGACCGCGATGAAGTAGCGGTGCGTGCCATGTCCGGCGGGTGGGGCGGCTCCGATGAAGCGGGCGGCGCGGGCGTCGTTGGGCAGTTGGAAGGCGCCCTCGGGCAGGCCCGAGCCGGTGTCGTCGCCCGCACCCTCGGGCAGCTCGGTGACGCCGGCCGGGATGTCGACCACGGCCCAGTGCCAGAAGCCGGAGCCGGTGGGGGCGTCGGGGTCGTACACCGTCACGGCGTAGCTCTTCGTGCCCTCGGGGGCGCCGCTCCAGGACAGCTGCGGGGAGACGTCCTTGCCGCCGGGCACGCCGAAGGCGCCGGAGAACTGCTCGGCGGCCCAGGCGGCGCCATCGGCGACGGTGGTGCTGGTGACGATGAAGGTCGCTGCCTCCGGTAGGCGGGCGAAGGGGTCGTTGGCGCTCATCGCGTCTTTTCCTTTCGGGGTATTACGGGATTACTGTCGGGCGGTGGCCGTGATGCGGCCGTAGCCCAGGATGTGGCGGCTCAGGGTGAAGGCGGCCCCGGCGGGCGTGCTGGTGGCGGGCAGGACCGGACTCGGGGTCTCGAGGGCCTACATAGTGATCCGGTAGCGGCGAGTGATGTCGTGGGCCGGCGGGCACGGGCCTATGGGTCCGGAGCCGCCGGCGTCGTTCGGGGACGTCAGCACCCCGACCACGCAGAATCCTCATGGTGGCCTGCGCGGACACGGGGCCGGTTCATCGGGTCGAGCAACCGTGGGCGCAACACCGTTGCCGCGACCCCGCCTCCTCGCGGCTTGCGGCGCCCCGGGCGGGCGGGGCCACCCCTGACCCGTCCCGCGCAAGCACGTGGATAACGGTGTACGGCGAGGCGATTGAGCTGGGATCGTTCGCGGACCTCAGCCGCCGTGCCACGCAGCTGAGTCCGCGACGTCGCACAGATCGCGACGGCTTCTGCATGCGATGGTGGATGGATTTCTGGCGGGCGGTTGTCCGGCGCCGGATGGTGGCCGCGGGGGTCAGCTGGCGTCAGGCTGCATTTTCGGTGGTTGGGGGTTCATGATCGGGGAGCTGGTGCCCCTCCGTGGCCCTGGCACCAACATTGATCCAAAACCCAAATCAGCCCGTGGCTGACACATTTGGGGACTACTGGCCGGGGTGCAGCCCGAGTGAGCCCGGTGTGGGGGCGCCCTGTACCTCGCCGAAGTAGAGGGCGAAGGTCTGCTTCCAGCGTTCGACCTCGGCGCGGTCCGCCATGAAACGCGGGAAGCCGTCGAGATGGGCGTTGGGGTATTCCCAGATCGGCTTGAGCCCGCCTGCCGGAGTGACGTCGGTGCGCACCGACCAACCGTCGAAGGACTGCTCCTGCACGGCGCGGGAGAGCTGCCAGTTGAGGTAGAGCTTGGCCGCGGCGGGGTGCTTGGCGCGGGCGAGGATCGCCGCCCGCTGCCCCCAGGCCATGAACGGGTGGCCGTTTGGCGCAGCCCACTTCACGCTGGGCGCGATGGGCCCGGTCAGCGAGCCGGCGCCACCGATTCCGACCAGCTTCTGCTTGCCTGCGACGGAGACGATCGGGGTGAAGCTGCCGCGGCCGAACTCGACGTTCTGTGCGGCGAGTCGGCGTACCCAGTCCCAGCCGTACGCCTCCGTGTAGAGCTTGTAGAGGTACAGGACCGCGTCGTCGTCGTGCGGGTAGGTGGAGGAGATGGCACCCTTCCACCGCGGGTCGGCCAAGGCCCGCGGTGTGGCGGGGGCGTCGCTGCCGAGGGTTTGGTCGTACATGTAGCTGAAGGCGAAGACCGCGATGCTCACCCATGCGCCGTCCGGGTCCCTGAACTGGGGGTACAGCGCGGAGAAGCCGGCCGGCCTGTACCGCTGGAGCACGCCCATGGCCTTCCACCGGGCGAAGTCCTGCACGGTCTGCAGTTGCACCACGTCGGGGACGAGCGTGTCCGTGGCGAGTTGGTTGTCGATGCGTACGTCGTGGTACTTGCTGTAGTCGACGACCATGGTGAGCTTGATGTCCGGGAACTGCGAGACAAACGCCTGCTTTGTTGCGTCCTGCTGGTCAGGGAGGTCGCCGCCGGCGTAGATGACGAGTTCGCCGCCCTCACGCCTGGCGTCCGCGTACAGCTCGTCGAGCGACTTCTTCTCTTCCCGCACGTGACTGCCGGGCCGGAACGCCGAGTTCGCGGTGCCCCCGGTTGCCGCGGCGGCGCTTCCGGTGATCGACGCGCCCAGTGCCGTCGCGCCCAGTGCGGCACCCGCGCCGCCGATTATCCGCCGCCTGCTGAATGAGGTCATGGGACCGAGCCCTTCAAGGTGACTGAGATTTCAAGTAACTGGTGGCGACACTACGACCGATCTACTTGAGGCGTCAAGTATTGCGCGTCACACCGGCCTCTCCCCCGCCACCCGCACGGGCCGGACAGGGCTGTCGTATCGTCGGTGCGATGGAACAGGTGCCGTGGTTGACTGCGCGTGAAGAGCGGGTGTGGCGGCTCTTCACGGCCGTGCTCTTCCTGCTGCCCGACGAGGTCGAGGCGCAGCTGCAGCGTGACGCCGGCCTGACGCACTTCGGGTACGGGGTCCTCTCTGCACTGTCGGAGGCACCGGCGCGGGCCATGCGCATGACCGACCTGGCGTCGATGGCCCGCGGCTCTCAATCGCGGCTGTCCCATCAAGTGGCGAGCCTGGAGCGCCGGGGATGGGTCCGCCGCGAGCGTGCCGCCGAGGACGGACGGGGCAGCGTCGCCGTACTGACCGACGCGGGATATGCCAAGGTGGCGGCCATCGCCCCGGGGCATGTGGCGGCGGTGCGCTCGGCGGTCTTCGACGCGCTCAGTCCCCGGCAGCTCGATGAGCTGGAGGGGATCTGCACAGCGCTGCTGCGGTCCGAGATTCGTGAAGATCCGGGCGATGACCCTGCCTCGGGCAGACAGGCCCTCGTTGGTCATCGTGGTCATCTCGAAGATGACGCTGACAGTTCCCGAGCTTGTCCTCAGGATGAGGACATCAGCGCGTCCGCCGAGACTCAGACCGGCGAGGACCTCACCGCCGACTTGGCCCGGATATCCGACGCCCGCAGCGCTGTCGACTTCACCGAACTCCAGCTCATCGACCGTGCCCGCGCCCAGGGGCAGACCTGGGAACAGATCGCCTCTGCGCTCGGCATGCCCGACCGCCGTCAGGCCCAGACCCGGTTCCGTCGGCTGCGCGAGCGGTGGCCCGAGTACGTACCGATGTCTGCAGCATCGCGATAGATCAAGTGCCTGACTCGCGACGTTTCACGCCTGCTGGGGAACCGTGGGCTGTCAGGCATGGATCGGGTCAGCCTTCTCCGCGACCTTCCACGGGGAGTCGCTGCTGCGGCACATGCGTGTCTGACGAGCGCGACGGGTCAGGGGTCGAGCAGCGCAAGGACCCGGGTCCCGAGCAGGTCGACACCGAGGTCCTCGCTCAGGCCGTGCGGGGTACCGAACTCCACCCTGCTCAATGAGTCGGCGAGCCTGAACGGCGACCTGCTCGGCCGTGCCGGAGAAGGCGAACATATCGAGCAACTCGTCCGGGATGAGCGCTCCCGCGTCGGCCGCTTTCCCTTGGGCGAGGGGGGCCTTCACGCGGGCCAGCCCCCCTCCCATACCTCTGCTGTATGGATGAGGAAAACTTTTGATATTTGCCAGATGTCGTGGCCTGACTCAGTGTTGAGGAACAGCTGGAGCCCGCCCTCTTGGCGCGACACCGATCCACCGGGACCGTTTCACCGGGAGGGCTCCGCGAGAAAGGAGTCCCGCGATGGTCGAGGTCACAGTGGATTTCGCCCGGTGCGACGCCAACGGCACCTGTGCGGCACTGATGCCGGACGTGTTCCGGATCGGTGAGAACGGCCTGCTCGAGCAGTTGACCACCGAAGTCGAAGACGCTCGTGCGGACGAGCTGGAGGAAGTCATCCTCTGCTGTCCGCTGGGGGCGATCTCACGCTCATGACCACGACACTGCCGCACTTCGAACCGTTCTCCCCGGATGCCCTCTCGCACCCGGGCGGCGCCCTGACCGAGGGCCCCCTCGCGCTCGGCTCGGCCGGCTACACCGTCCTGAGCTTCGAGCTCGCGACCTCCGTGCTGCGCGACAAGCGATTCCAGAACGCCGCGCTCAAGCTGATGGAGGACTTCGGCATCACCGACGGTCCGGTGCACGACTTTCGTGCCCACAGCCTGCTCATGGCCGACGGCCCGCGTCACCTCCGGCTGCGCACGCCGCTGGCCCGTTTCATGGGACCGGCGACCGTCGAGAACATCCGCGGCGCCCTGCGCCGGATCATCCAGGACCTCGCCGCCGACCTCGACCCGTCCGCGCCGGTCGACTTCCACGGTGCCGTCGACCGGCGTCTGCCCGCGCGGGTGTACTGCCACCTCGCCGGCGCATCGGTCGAGGACGCCCCCAAGGTCGCGAGCCTCTCGGAGCGGACGCTGTCGCTGCTGAACCGCGACCCGGGCCTCACACCGGTGATCGTCGGCGCGTACGACGAGTTGTTCGCCTACCTGGAGAACCTGGTCGCGCGCAAGCGTGCACAGGGCCTGGGCGACGACATGCTCTCGTTCCTGGTCGCGCAGCACGCCTCCGGCAAGCTCTCCGAGAAGGAGCTCTTCAACGAGGCGGCCGCCATGCTCGAGGCGAGTTCCGTCAACACCACGCACCAGACGGGTTTGGTCGTATGGACGCTGTTGCGCGACCGGGCGGTCTGGCAGCGGCTGGTCGCGAATCCGGCGCTGATCCCGGCGGCGGTCGTCGAGGTGCTTCGGCTGTATCCCCGGCCCGGCGTCATCAGCAGGATCGCGACCGAGGACGTCGAGCTGAACGGGACCGTCGTTCCCGCCGGTTCGGACGTGCACGTGGCGGTGTGGTCGGCCAACCGCGACCCGGCGCGCTTCGACAGCCCGTCGGACTTCGTGCTCGAACGTGAGCGCAACCAGCCGCTGACCTTCAGCACCGGCAGCCACAACTGCCTCGGACAAGGGCTCGCGAAGGTCGAGATGGAAGAGGTCGTCACCTTCCTGGTCGAGCACTTCCCTTACGCCGTCGTGGTCGAGGAGGACACCGAGATCGGGCAGGCCGGCGGCCGGTGGCTCGTAAAGTCGCTCACCGTCGACCTCAAGTCGTAGGCGGGGCGTGATGACGGACACCGAAGGGTCACTGACGGAACGTCTGGCCGCACACTGGGCCGGCCTGCCGTTCGACGAGATCCCGGCCGAGGTCGTCGGACGGGTCAAGGACAACATCCTGGACACGCTGGCGGTGGCGCTCGCCGGGGTGCGCACCGAGGAGGCGCGGCGAGTCAGGGCCGCCCTGACCAGCGTGCAGCAGACCGGGGCGGGCAGCCTCGTCTGGGGGACACCGTTCCTGCTCCCGCCGTCACACGCCGCCCTCGCGAACGGGACGTCGGCGCACGCGCGCGACTTCGACGACGGAGGCGGACCGGGCCACGCGGGCTCCACCGTGCTGCCGGCGGCCCTCGCCGTCGGCGAGGCGACCGATGCCGACGGGCGGGCGCTGATCGCGGCGACGATCGCCGGGTACGACATCGGCTACCGGACCCTGCAGGCGCTCGGCGGCTTCGCCGCGCACACCGACCGGGGCTGGCACTCCAGCGGCACCATGGGCAGCTTCGCCGCTGCCGCCGCCGGCGCGAAGGCCCTGGGCCTGGACGCCGAGCGCTTCGCCGACGCGCTCGGCATCGCTGGATCGTTCACGGGCGGCGTCTGGGCGTTCATCGACGACGGCGCGTGGACCAAGCGGATCCATCCCGGCAAGGCCGGGGAGACGGGTGTCGACGCGGCGCTGCTCGCGCGCGCCGGGATCACCGGCCCACGGCACATCTTCGAGGCCGAGTGGGGCGGCCTGTTCGCCGTCTACAACGGCGGGCAGGGACACCCGGAGCAGGCACTGCACGACCTCGGCGCCGACTTCAACGTCGCGACCGCGTACATCAAGCCCTACGCCTGCTGCCGCGGAAGCCACTCCACGATCGACACAGTGCTCGCTCTCATCCAGGAGCGGGACGTCAAGCCCGAACATGTGCGGCACATCTCGATCACAGCAGGGGAGACAGCGGTGAACATGCTGTCGATCGACCCCATCCACACGGTGTTCGACGCACAGTTCAGCCTCCCGTACGCCGTGACGATCGCTCTGCACAACAGGAGCGTCGGGCTTGACCAGTTCGACCCGCCCCGCATCGACGAGCCCGGCATCCGCGCCACGTTCCAGAAGATCTCGATGCACGTCGACAGCAGCATCCAACTGGAGGACGGGCCGCGGCTGGCGGTGGAGTTCATGGACGGCGAGACGGTGACACTCCCCGCCGGCAACCCCACCACCGCCAAGGGGTCGGCGCAGAACCCGCTCTCCCACGCGGAGGTCGTGGACAAGGCGGAGGCAGTGCTCGCGCCCTACGGACACGAGGTCGCACGAGACCTGGTGCGTGCGGTGGAGAACCTGGACGACGCTCCGGACCTGTCGGAGCTCCTGCGCGCTCTTCGCGTAGGAAGACAAGGAGAATGACATGGTCACGAGCGAGGGGGCGCGAACGGTCGAGCGGACCGAGGTCATCGCGTCCGAGCCGACGGAGGCCTTGGCGGCCGCGCTGGACATCGAGATCCCGCACGCGGCGGGAGACCCGGTACCCCCGCTGTGGCACTGGACCTACCTGCTGGAGCGTGGCCCGGAACGCGAGCTCGGCGAGGACGGCCATCCGGCGACGGGAATCCCCGCGCCTCCCGGCCCGGGACGCCGACGGATGTTCGGCGGCGGCCGGGTGACGACGCTGGGCCGCCTCGTGATCGGGCAGCCCGCGACCAAGGTGACCTCGGTCAAGCGATCCGTCGACAAGGTGGGCAGGACCGGGCCACTGACGCTGACGACCGTCCTCCAGGAAATCTTCCAGGACGGCGAACTGGTGATCCGGGAGGAACAGGACATCGTCTACCGCGCTCCCGGCTCCGGTGCGCTGCCGCCGCCGCCCGCGACGACGACGCCCCCGGCGGGGCCGGCGCTGGCCCTCGCGGTCGACGAGCGGCTGCTGTTCCGGTTCTCGGCGCTGACCTACAACGCGCACCGCATCCACTACGACCTGGACTGGTGCAGGCGGGAGGGGTACGACGGTCTCGTCATCCACGGGCCCCTGCTGGCGCTCATGACGGGCGAGCACCTCCGCCGCCAGGGCATCGATCTGCGGGGCCGCACCTTCGGCTACCGGTTCGTCTCTCCGCTGACCAAACCGCAGACCATCACGGTCGTCCCCGGCGCGGACGGGCTGGAGCGCGGTGCCGAGGCACGCGGCGCCGACGGAACCGTCGCCGCCGTGAGCACCCTCACGGAGGTCTGAGACCGTGACCCCATCCACCACCGATGTCGCCATCGTCGGCGGATCGACCGCCGGCCTGCGGGCCGCGGAAGCCGTCGCGCGCCATGCCCCGGAGCTGCGCGTCACGGTCATCAGCGACGAGCCGCACCTGCCGTACGAGCTCCCGCCGCTGTCCAAGGTCGCCCTGCACGACCGGCTCGACGTGGACGCGCTCGTCTATCCCTTCGCCACGGGCCTGCGGGACCAGGGGGTCGACTTCAGACTCAACACCCGTGCCCAGGCGCTCGACACGAGGACGAACACCGTCCTCCTGCCGGACGGACCGCTGACGTATCGCGCGCTCGTCATCGCGACCGGGTGCGAGCCGGTGATCCCGCCACTGTTCGCCGGTCGTTCCCGCGTGCACGCACTGCGCCGCTTCGAGGACGCGACCGCCCTGCGTGCGGCGGTCGCCGATCCGGCGGCCTGTGTCGCCATCGTCGGAGCCGGCTTCATCGGTGGCGAGTTCGCCTCGACGCTCGTGAAGGCAGGGCGCACTGTCTCCCTCATCGACCTGGCGGCGAAGCCGCTGGGGCGGTTCGGCGAGCCGGTCGCCGACGCCTACGCGGCACTGCATCGGGAGGCGGGCGTCGGCCTGTTCCTGGGCAGCGGTGTCGTCGACGTCAGCGAGCACGAAGGACGCCGCTCGCTGGTGCTCGACGACGGCACGCGGGTTCCCGCCGACGTGATCGTCGTCGGTGTCGGCGTTCGCCCGTCGATCGACTGGCTCCAGGACTCCGGCCTGACCTTCGACAACGGGATCCTGGCCGATGCCACTCTCCGGGCGGCGGACAACGTGTTCGTCGCCGGCGACATCGTCCGCTGGCCGAACGCGCGGTTCGACACGGTGATGCGGATCGAGCACTGGACCAGCGCCGCCGAGCAAGGACGCGCCGCGGGAATCAACGCCGTGAAGCGCATCCGCGGGAGCGGGGGCGAAGGCTTCACGAACGTGCCGTACTTCTGGTCGGACCAGCACGGCGTCCGCATCCAGTTCGCCGGTCATCTGACCGGCGACGAGGAGATCGTGGAGAGCCGCGCCGAGGACGGCTCCCTCTTCCTCTACCGGCGGGGCAAGGCGGTGACGGGCGTGCTGGCCTTCGAGCGGCGCGCCGAATTCGTCAAGCTGCGCGCGCGCCTGCGCCAGGAACTGAGCTGGCAGGCCGTCGGCGAGTTCGTGCCCTCAACAGTCTTCAGCAAGGAGTATCAGTGATGGGTGACGTGGCGAACCGGCGGACAGCGGTCATCACAGGGGCGGCTCAGGGACTAGGCGCAGCGATAGCGTTCCGCCTTGCCGGTGAGGGATACGCGATCGCCCTCCTGGACCTGCAGAAGGAGGGCCTGGAACACACCAGACAGAAGATAGAGCGCCAGTTCGCGGACACCACGGTCACGACGATCCCGGTCGACCTTTCCAGCGAGGAACTCGTCGCGGACGCGTTCGCGGAGATCGACGCCGCTCGCGGGCGCGTCGACGCGCTCGTGAACACCGCGGGCGGCAGCGGGACCGAGCAGGTGCGCGACATCGAAGAAGTGTCGTCGCAGACCTGGCACACCGTCCTGGACAACAACGTCACGAGCGCGTTCCTGTGCTGCAGGTACGCCGTCCCGATCATGCGCCGGAACGGCTACGGCCGGATCGTCACCTTCTCGTCCGCGGTGTCACGTGGCCTCTCCGGCCCGTCCGGGACCGTCGGCGCACGGCTTGCGTATGCCACATCCAAGGCGGCGATCAACGGTTTCACCAGGCAACTCGCCAAAGACCTCGCCCGCAGCGGGATCACCGTGAACGCGGTCTCCCCCGGGCTCGTCCTGCCCGAGGAGGGCCGTGTGAGGAGGGTGTTCGACACACTCCCCGACGCCGACCAGGCCGCCATCCGGGCGGCGATACCGGCCGGTCGAGCCGGTACGGCCCATGAGATCGCCTCGGCCGTCGCCTATCTGGTCTCAGAGGACGCCGGCTTCACCTCCGGCACAGTGCTGAGTGTCGACGGCGCGGCCTCCTAGTTGTGCTGTCCGGGACGTTGGGGCCCTGGCTTCCGTCCTCGTCCCGCAACCGCCACGTGTCAGAGCGACAAGAAAGGGAGCCGACCGTGCTCCAGTATCCGTTGGTCCTCGTGCCCGCTCTGGGCTGCGATGCCCGGCTGTGGCACCCGGTCGTCGACCGGGTCCACGACCTCGTGGAATGCGTGGTCGTTCAAGGCAGCGGGACCTCGATCGCGTCCATGGCGGACGACTTGCTCACCCAGGCACCGGACCGGTTCTACCTGGCCGGGATCTCGATGGGAGGCTACGTCTCCTTGGACATCGCACTCAAAGCGGCTGGGCGGGTCGCGGGACTGGCGCTGCTGAACACGTCCGCGATCGCCGCACCGCCCGACCGCAGGCAGAGCTCGATCGGCGTCGTCGAACTGGCCGAGTCCGGCCGGTTCGACGAGGCGGTGGACCTGGTCAGTGGTGCCGTCGCGCCGGCCCGCCCCGATGTGACCGCCCTCGCGGCCGCGATGGCTCGTGGCCTCGGCGCCGAAGTCTTCAAGGCACAGCAACTCGCGGTGCTGGACCGTCGCGATCGCACATCGGAGATCGCGAAGATCGCGGCGCCCACATTGATCGTCGCGGGTGATGCCGATGTGATCACTCCACTCCGGCTGAGCGCGGAGATGGCGAGTTCGATCCCCGATGCGGAGCTGCATGTGCTGGAAGGGATCGGCCACCTCTCCCCCCTCGAAGACCCGGCCGCAGTCGCAGCACGCATCAGGGACTGGCTTGTGCGCAGTGACGGCCGAGCCCGGAGGACAACACCATGACGCTCTCGTTCGATCACACGACGCACGGCCAGAGGGTGCTGTTGGGCACCAATGCCGCCGTCGCCAACACGGTGGAGGCGGTTCAGGGCCTCGGCGTGAAGCGGGTACTGCTCATCGCGGACGCGTTCGCGATGGCCCTCTGCGACGCGATCGCCGAACGGACCCCCGTCGTGGCGCGGGTCCACGAGATCGTCCAGCACGTGCCGGTCGAGAACGCCACGAGAACCGTCGCGCTTGCGCGAGAGCACCAGGCCGATGCGGTCGTCACGATCGGCGGCGGGTCCTCCATCGGCCTGGCGAAGATCGTCGCCCGGGATACCCACCTGCCGATCATCGCGGTGCCGACCACCTTCGCCGGCTCCGAGGCGACGAACGTATGGGGCGTCACGGAGGACGCGCGCAAGACCACAGGCGTCGACGACAAGGTACTGCCGAAGGTCATCGTCTACGACGCGTCCCTGATGGCGAGCCTGCCCGGACAACTGGCCGTCGCCAGCGGCCTCAACGCGGTCGCACACGCCGTCGACGGGTTCTGGGCACCCCGGCAGGACCCGATCAACAAGGCGATGGCGTCGGAGGGACTGCGCGCCCTCTTCCCCGGACTGCGCGCCCTGCACGCCGACCCCGACGACATCGGGGCCCGCGAGCAAACGCTCTACGGTGCCTACCTCGCCGCGGTCGCGTTTGCCTCGGCGGGTTCCGGAATGCACCACAAGATCTGCCACGCGCTCGGCGGCACCTACAACATGCCGCATGCCGAGACGCACTCCGTAGTCATCGGCTACGTCACGGCGTTCAACGCCCCGTACGCCGCTGACGCCGCCGAACGCATCGCCGCGGCCATCGGCGACGGCCGCACTGCCGCTGCCGGAATCCACGCACTCCGGCAGGAGGTCGAGGCCCCGATGTCGTTGCGGGAGCTCGGCTTCAAGGAGGAGGCCATCCCCGAGGCGGCCGGCATCATCCTCCCGGCCGTCCCGCCGTCCAACCCCCGCCCGGTGACCCGAGCCGCCCTCGAGGCGCTGCTGCACGCGGCCTGGGCGGGCGACGCTGTCGAGTGAGAGACGGGGCCGCGACCGTGGATGCCGTCTCCGGCGAGCAGACTACGCACCAGTAGTAGACGGCGGGGACCGGGCGCCTCCTGCTGCACCCGGTCAGTTCCAGGTCACGGGAAGTGTGGTGAGCCCGCGGAAGAACCAGCCGTGCCATGCCTCTTGGCGACGCGGGTCGGTGCGGAGCCCCGGAAGTTCCGTGTACAGCAACGGTATCGCGATCTCCCCGATGCCGATGCGGGCGGCCCAGTGACCGGCGCACAGGTGCACGCCGCTGCCGAAAGCGAGGTGCGGCTGTCGGGGGCGGGTGATGTCGAACTCATCGGCGCCATCGAACTCGGCGGGGTCACGATTGGCCGCGCCGACGACAACGCCGATCGGTGCGTGCGCCGGAAGCGTCACGTCCCTCAGCACAACCTCACGCGTCGTCACCCGACGGTACATGCCGATCGGGGACAGCCATCGCACGGTCTCGTCGAACACCGCCGGCCACAGGGCCGGATCGGCGAGCGCCCGCTCGCGTTGGCCGGGATGGCGGCTCAAAGCCCACACCGAGCTCGTGATCGCGTGCTGCGGTTCGTTCATGCCACCGGAAATGATCAGGTTGATGTCCGCGATGACCTGCGTCAGCGGGAGCTCTGCGTTGGCGAACGCGGATACGATCGTGTCGTCCGGGTGGGACCGGTAGTAAGGGATGAGTTCGTCGAGCAGGGCATCGACCTCCTCGCGGGCCGCGTCGTTGCGTCGCCAGATCTCCGGATCGTCGAAGAGGTTGCCGATGCCCGCGACGAAGGCGTTCGACCAACGCCGCATGTCCTCGATGTCGACGTCTTTGAATCCCAGCAGGTCGATCAGGTTCTGCGAGGCGACGGGGGCGGCGTAGTCGCGGTTGAGCTCGGCCTGGTCGGGGCCCTGCTCGCGCAGGGCGACGAGGTGAGTGCGAGCGTTGTGTTCGAACACCGGGGCCCAGCGGGCGCGCAGGTTCTTGGGCCGCAGGGTGGGGTTGATCACTCGCCGCTCGGTCGCGTGGTCAGGGTCGTCCTTGCTGAGCATCGGCCGGGCGCCCACCGCCCTGGCCATGGTGCCGCCGTCCCCGGTGAGTTTCGCGCTGTAGGTCTGCTGGTCCTCTTCGATGGCCCGGCACGCCCGGGACGAGGTCACCAGATACAGGTTCAGCGAGGGGACCCATGCCACCGGGGATTCGTCGAGCAGACGGCGGTAGGTGGGGTAGGGATCGGCGGACATCACCACGGGGTCCACCCAGTCCGCGCTGGGCACAGGAGAAGGCGACGTCATTGTCATGGGAGCTCCTCGGAGGAAGTGCGGATACTCAGCGGGCCGCCACGGTCTTCCGGGCGAACTCCTTGAGGCTGAACCCCGGATCGCGCAGTTGTCCGGGTTCTGGTGAGCGACCGGCCGCCAGCACGCGCCGCGCCGCCACGTGGTCAGCGGGACAATTGAGCGATTCGACAGCGACGAGGCGGCCCCGCCGGTAGCAGCAGACCGAGAAACGGCCGACATCGGGATCACCGGTCACGACACTCTCGTCATCGGGCCGGCGCACGCCGGCGATCTGCAGCTTCAGCTCACCTTGGTGGCTCCAGAACCAGGGCAGGTCCGCGTAGGTGTCAGTGCCACCGAGGATCATCGAGGCGGCGTGGCGAGCTTGGTCGGTGGCGTTCTGTACCGACTCCACCCGCATCCGGACACCGGCGTGCACGTTGGGGTGGTTGGCGCAGTCACCGACGGCGTAGACCGCAGAATCGGCGGTGCGCAGATACTCGTCGACGACGATCCCGTCCGCGACCGGAAGGCCGGCCTGAACGGCGAGTTCGACCCGCGGCACGACGCCGATACCGACGAGTACCAGATCGGCCGGGTACCTTGCGCCCTTTGTGCTGATGGCACCGTTCACGCGACCGCCGTCGCCGGTGAACCGTGCGACCGCCTCACCGAGCCGTAGATCGGTGCCGGCCTTCTGGTGTGCGGCGGCGATGTGGCCTGCCATTTCCGGGGACAGGGCTCGCCCCAGGGGGCGGTCCGCGGCCTCGATGACGGTGGCCCGGAGCCCATGCTCGCGGGCCGCAGCGGCGAACTCCAGGCCGATGAATCCGGCACCGACGACGAGGACCGCCCGGCTGTCGGGCAGGGCCGAACGCAGGGTCTCGGCATCGGCGAGGGTACGCAGCGTATGGATACCCGCCAGGTCGGCTCCTGGGACGGCGAGCGTGCGGTTGGCCGCCCCGGTGGCCAGCACCAGGACGTCGTAGGGCAACTCGCGACCGTCGGACAGCCGAACGGCTCGCGATCGCAGCTCCACAGTGGCCGCGGTGACACCGATGTACAGGTCTATGCGGTGGTCTGCGAAGTACTGCTGCGCCCGCAAGTGCGGCGCCGTCCGTGTCCCCGCGGGCGACAGGTACTCCTTGGACAGCGGTGGTCGCTGGTAGGGCAGGACGGGCTCGTCGCCGACGAGGGCCATGGGACCGACATGGCCGCTCTGGCGCAACGCATCCGCGACCTGAACCCCGGCCTGTCCGGCACCGATGACGACCACTCGGCGCCCGGCAGGGTCAGACCTGGGATTCGGGCACATCGACCTCGACCTCCTGCAGATCCACGCCCAGCGTCAGCTGACACCCCAGGCGGCTGCGTCGCCCGTCGCGCGGGCTGGCCGTGCACTCGAGCATTTCTTCCTCGTCATCGCCGATGGGCAGCAGCTCGCTCACGTAAGGATCACGAACGAGGACATGGCAGGTCGCGCACATCGCCTGCCCCCCGCACTCACCGACGATGCCGACCACGCCGTTCTGCACGGCCGCCCGCATCACACTGACACCGGCATCCGCCTCGACGATGTCCGTCGTGCCTCCGGCATGGTGGAAGATGATCTTAGGCAACAGAACCTCTCTCTTAGCGCGTCATGAGCGACGGATGGCGCGGCGGAGTCCCTCAGCCGAGCGGTCCCCAGAAGGTCTCGCCGCCGTAGGTGTCGGACAGCGGCGTCAGCGTCTGTGGCCACACGCCGGCCTGGACCTTCCGGCGTTCGTCCGTCGGCCGTACGCGGCCGTCCCAGCCGACCTGCTCCATGTAGTAGTACAGCTGCATCACGTGCCCGTCGGGGGCGACCGCGTGGATCACGTAGTCGATCCCCGCGTGGATCTCCTGCGGCAGGTCGATGAGCTTGACGCCCATTTCCTCCAAGTACTCCTTCGCCGCGCGGAGTTGCTCGTAGGAACCGACCTGTACACCGAAGGCGAGCAAGGTGGTGTCCTCGCGCGCGCCGAGCACGCTGCGCAGTTCCAGTGGGAGGAGCGTCAGGCTGTGATGCTCGGTGTTCGCCCGCAGAAAGAGGACGCGGTGGCCGGCGATCGAGGACTCCTCGCTCGTCCGCAGGCCGAGACGCTCGGTGTAGAAGCGCTCCGCCGCATCGAGGTCCTCGACAAAGATGCTCACCGGTCCGATCCGCACCGGCTTGAACGGTCGCGCGAGCAGAACACCGCCGACGTCGTACGTCTTGGGCAGCTCATCCACCCAGCGGTGACCCGACGTCAGATCGATGCCGCTGGTGCGGGCTTCGGCGAGTTCGGTCGACTCCGCCTTGTACGGCAGCTCGGGATGCTCGTTGAGCCACGGCCACGTCACCTCGGGCTTGCTCAGGCCGTCCCAGCCGACCTGCTCGATGCCGTACTCCAGCTCGTTGGTGTGGCCGCTCGGGTCCGGGAAGTAGGTGTGCCAGTTGGACCCGGGGTCGCGGCCGTAGCGCCCGATCTTCTGCCCCAGCTCGGCGAGCCAGAGCCGCGCCTCGACGACCTCGCGCAGGCTGCCGACCTGCCAGGTGATCTGGTTGACGGTGATGTCCGAACGGGCCGGCGGCTCCCGGTGCTCGATCCACGGGCGCGGCATGAGCACGAAGGTGTGGTGGTCGCTGTTGTGGCGCAGGAAGTAGACGTGCTTGTCGGGCACCGAGTCGAGCCAGGGGCCCGGGTCGTACTTCTGGAGATCGAGGGCGTCGGACACCGCGAATCCGAGCACGTCCCGGTAGAACCCCGCCGACTCGGCGGTGTTGTCGACGCTGACGCCGAAGTGGTTGAGCCGCCGGATCTTGAAGGGGCGGTCGTACAGGACGCCGCCGACCTGGAACTTCTGCGTGGTCATGTTGGTCTCCTCAGTCGGTCGGCTTGACGACTTCGTTGCGGATGGTGCCGATCAGGGCGGAGGAGACTTCCACGACGTCACCGGGCTTGAGGAACAGCGTGTCCGGGAACGATCCGTCGGACTGCTGCCGGCTGGAGTCGACGGCGGTGCCCTTGGGCGTGCCACTGGCAATCAGGTCACCGGGCAACAGGGTTGTGTCCCTGGAGAGATGCTCGGCGAGCGCGGCGAAGGAGTGGACCATGGAACGCGTGTTGCCGCTCTGGCGCACGTCGCCGTTGACCCGGCATTCGATGGGGATGTCCTGCGGATCGATACCGTCGTCGACGACGATCCAGGGTCCGATCGTCGCGGAGCCGTCGAAGTTCTTCGAGTACATGAAGTCGGGGCCGAAGGAGACGTTGTCCCTCACCGACCAGTCGTTGAACAGGGTGTAGCCCCACACATGGGAAGCGAGGTCATCGCCCTTGATGTCGCGGCCGCTTTTGCCGATCACGACGGCCACCTCCGCCTCGTAGTCCAGCCGCTGGGTGCGTGCCGGGTAGCGCAGCGGATCGCCGCTCGCGGTGACGGCACGGTGGTCCTTCACGAAGAACTTGGGTCCTCCCGCGAGGAGACGGTTGATGGTCGCCTCGGTGTCCTCGCCGTGAGAGTTCTCGGCCGCGCTCTGCATGTGGTCGGCGAAGTTGGCCAGAGCGCACAGGATGCGGGACTGGCCCTCGATCGGGGCGTGCAGCCGCGTCTCGTCAAGTCCGAACCAGAGCTGCTCACCTGCCGCCCCACGCACGTCCTGCGCCTGCTTCAGCAGGTACTCCAGTGCGGCCCGTGCACCGTCGAGGGCACGCGCCCCCTCTTCGATGAACGCGTTGAGGTGAGCGGGGACTGCTGCGGCCGCGTCAGCGAGTGGCCGGGCGGCAGAAGAGGTCTCGGCCAGGTACTTCGCGTACGCGGCGTTGATGTCGACGACGGAACCTTCGTGCACCACACCGACCCGCCGAGCGGGGCCGAATACTGCGACCTTCATTGTTCTCCTTGTGAACTGGTGGGGAAACGCCCCGTACGGCGGGGCGGCAGATCACGCCGCGTCGGGGTCGACGCCGACCTTGTCGAAGAGACGTCCGTCGGTGGGGGTGAGGCTGTAAATGGCCAGACGCGCGATCTTCCCGTCGCGGACGGTGAAGAAGTCGGCGAGTGCCACGGCATTCCCGTTCGCGATCAGGTCGATCTCGACAGCGACGTTCTCGCCATCGACGACAAGTCGTTTGGGGTTCGGCTTCATCGCACCGGGCGCGAGACCGTTTTCGTACATCCGCCTGATCGCGTCGGCACCGGTCAGCGTGCCGACGGCGTTCTGCAGGACGGCGTCCGCGGCGAAGAGGGCTGCCACGGCCTGCGGATCGCCCGCGGCGACTGAGGCGAAGTAGGCGCTGACGACCTCGACGGGACTCGTCATCACTGCCCTTCCTCTCGTGTTGTTCCTGGTGTCCGGCTCATGCCGGGAGGTACTTCGTCGAGGCGTAGACCGACTTGTACTCGAGGTAGGCGTTGATCCCCTCCGGACCGAGTTCGCGGCCGATGCCCGAGTCCTTGTAGCCGCCGAACGGGGCGCCGAGATCGAGGGTGTAGTAGTTGAGCCCGATGGTGCCGGTGCGGACGCGGCGCGCCACGGCCAGCGCGCGGTCCTCGTCGGCGCTCCAGACGGAGCCGCCGAGACCGTAGTTGCTGTCGTTGGCGATCCGGACCGCGTCATCGTCGTCGTCGAAGGGGATGAGGGCCATGACCGGGCCGAACACCTCCTCGCGGGCGAGCCGGTCGGCGTTGTCCACGTCGGCGAAGACTGTGGGCTGCACGAACCATCCCCTCTCCAGGTGATCTGGCCGGCCACCGCCGGTGACGAGTCGGGCGTCCGAGTTCTTGGCGATCTCTATGTAGTCGAGGACCCGTTCGAGGTGCGCACGGGTGGCCATCGGCCCCAGCGTCACCGAGGGGTCGAGGGGGTCTCCGAGCTGGTACGCGTCAGCGAAACCCGCGACGGCGTCGACGACTTCGTCGTAGCGGGAGCGTGCGACGAGGATCCGCGACTGGGTCGTGCAGGTCTGGCTGTTGTTGAGGAAGGAGGCGTTGTCCAGGCCGGCGAGGAGTGTCTCGACGTTCCCGTCCTCGAGGAAGATCGCAGCCGACTTGCCACCCAGTTCGAGGGTGACCCTGCGGATCAGCCGTCCGCACTCCTGGCCGATGGCCCGGCCGGCCTCGGTGGACCCGGTGAAGGCGATCTTGTCGACCAGCGGGTGGGACACGAGTGCGGCGCCGGCATCACGGTCACCGAGCACGATGTTCAGCACGCCTGCCGGCAGCCCGGCTTCCTGGGCGGCGTCGGCGAAGACGTACGAGTCGAGCGCGGTCTCCGGCGAGGGCTTCAGCACCACCGTGCACCCGGCGGCCAGTGCGGGTGCGATCTTGAACATGGCCAGCGCCTGCGGGAAGTTCCACGGTGTGATCGCGCCGACCACGCCGACCGGTTCGCGGCGGACGATCGTCGAGCCGGCCATGCTCGGGCGCGCCTCCTCCAGCGGAAGGCTCTCGACGACGTCGGCATAGATCCGCAGGAGGACGGCGGGCGCCCCGCCGTTCAGCATCTGCGAGAGCCCGATCGGCATTCCGTTCTCGCGGCTGACCAGGGTCGAGGTGTCCCCGGCGCGCTTTTCGAGCGCGTCCGCGAACCTGCGCAGCACCTCGGCACGTTCGGCCGCGGTGGTACGACCCCACGGTCCTTCGTCCAGGGCGCGCCGGGCGGCGCGGACGGCGGCGTCGATGTCCGCTTCCGTGCCCAGCGCGGCCACGCCGATGCGCTCACCCGTGGCGGCCTCGATCTGCTCCTGCACGCGGTCGCCGCTCGGGGCGGCCCATTCTCCATCGATGAAGAAGCGCTTCCGGTCGAGGTCGCTGGGGCGCTGGGTGGTGAGGGACATGGCTTCTCCTGCCTGTCACAAGACGGACATCGCCTGTAAACAAAGGATGTTGGCCGGAGCCGGAGTTGACGAGGCCGGGAATGTTCGCCCGGTGATTCATCTGGTGCATGAAGGTGTGCGCAGACCCACGGGCACGGCGTGCTGCGCCACCGGTACGCCGGTACGCCGGTGCGGGTGTCAGCCGGCTCGCTGCAGGATGGCCTTGGCCCGTGCGAGGACCGGGGCGTCGACCATGTGTCCGTCCACGCGGGCAGCGCTGCTCCCCATGGCGGATGCGACGACGCGGCGGGCCCAGCGGACCGCCTCCTCGTCGGGCCGGAAGGCGGCGTGGGTGAGCGCCACCTGCTTGGGGTGGACGAGGAGCTTCGCCGTGAAGCCGGTCTCCTTCGCCCGTCTCAGATCCCCGTCAAGGGCCTCGGCGTCGTCCAGCGCCGTGGTGACACCGTCGACGGGGCCTGGCAGCGCGGCCGCCCTCGATGCGAGTACCAGGGACGACCGGGCGTGGAGCATCGCGCTCCACCCGGGGTCGGCGCCCAGGTCGAGTGCGTAGTCGAGGTGCCCGAAAGCCAGGCGGGCGACTGCGGGGGTGCGGGCGATGTCATGGACGCGGACCATGCCGATCGCCGACTCGATCAAGGCGATCACCGGTACGCCGGCCCGCTCGGCGGCAGCCGTCGACGACTCCGGCGAGTCGGTTTTCGGAACCATGACCGCCACGAGGCCGGGGATTCCGGCAAGGGCGTCGAGGTCGGTGCCGTACCGCGGGCTCGACGCTTCGTTGATCCGCACGCATGCACGACCACCATGTGAGAGCCACTCGACCGCTGCTGCGCGCGCGCTGTCCTTGCGGTCTCCCGCGACCGCGTCCTCGAGGTCGATCACCACCAGATCTGCGCCCGAGTCGACCGCCTTGTCGAAGCGCGCCGGTTGATCGCCGGGCACGAAGAGAAACGACCTCGCCGCTTGTACGACGTTGTCCCGATGTGTGTGCGGCATGCTGACCACCCGCACCTAACGGCGGCTGTCCGTGAGCTCTGTCGGCGGCAGTGCTCCGAACTCGGCAAGTACGGCGTCGGTGTGTTCGCCGACTTCCGGAACCCGGCCCATGACCGGCTTCGCGCCCACGAAAGTCGCCGGCGGAATGAGCGCTCGTAGGGTCCCGGCCGGTGAGTCGTACTCCAGCCAGCGTCCTCGGGCCTTGAGCTGCGGATGATGCGCCAGGCCGGTCATGTCCCTCAGCAGGGCGTTCGCGATGCCCGCGGCCTCGAGTCGCTGTGCGACCTCCTCGGCGGTGCTGTCACGGAAGGCCCGCTCGATCTCGGCCTGCAGCTGCGTGCTGTGCTCCACTCGCGCGGAGTTCCGGATGAATCTCGGGTCGACGGCGAGGGTCGGCTCGCCGAGGATCCGCTCACAGAACGTGGCCCACTCGCGCTCGTTCTGGAGCCCGAGGAAGACCTGCTCGCCGTCCCCGCAACGGAACGGCCCGTACGGAGCGATGGCCGCGTGTCGCGCCCCGGTCCGCTCTGGTGGCGTGCCGCCGTACATGGCGTAGTTGAGCGGATAGCCCATCCATTCGGCGAGCGCCTCCAGCATCGAGATCTCGATCGTGACGCCCTCATCTGTCCGACCGCGCTGGATGAGTGCGGAGAGGATGCCGCTGTACGCGTACATGCCCGAGGCGATGTCCGCGATGGAGATGCCGACCTTCGAAGGCTCGTCCTGGGTGCCGGTGATGGAGACCAGGCCGGCCTCGCACTGGACGAGCAGGTCGTACGCCTTCTTGTCGGCATAGGGTCCGTCGCCGCCGTAGCCGGAGATCGAGACGTGGACGAGGCGGGGGTTGACGGCTCGGAGCGCTTCGGCGCCGAGCCCGAGCCGCTCGGCCGCGCCAGGGGCCAGATTCTGGACGAACACGTCGGCCCGGCTCACCAGAGCCGCAACGGCCGACCTGCCGTGGTCGCTCTTCAGGTCGAGCGCCACTGACTCCTTCGACCGGTTGAGCCAGACGAAGTGGCTCGCCAGCCCGCGGACGGTTTCGTCGTAGCCGCGGGCGAAATCGCCGGCGCCGGGACGCTCGATCTTGATCACTCGGGCTCCGAGATCAGCCAGCTGACGCGTCGCGAACGGCGCGGCGACGGCCTGCTCGAGGGAGACGACGAGGAGTCCGTCGAGGGGGTTCATGCTGAATTCCTTCGATTGTCTCAGACACGGGTCTGTGCGGCGAGCAGGGAGGGGGTCTCCAACTCCTTTGTGAAATACAGGCGTTCCGCGGCGAACTCGGGGTCGCGTGACATCCGCCGGAAGACTTCGAGGTCTTCGTCGAGCTTGACCGGATCGGCGGAGTGGAAGAGCAGTCGCTTGTTCGCGGAGGCCCGCGGGCTCGCCCTCTCCAGGAAGGCGCGGCGACGCAGTTCGGCGTAGAGGTCGAGGACGCCCTCGTCGGCGCGTTGCTGGATCACGGCGCCGAGTGCCTCGTTCAGGACGTAGGAGTCGAAGAGTCCCATCGTCAGTCCGAGGCCGCCGGTCGGATTGGTGGCGTGTGCCGCGTCGCCGGCGAGCAGGATCCGGCCCGCGCGGTAGGCGGACGCGCTGCGCTGATGCATCCGGTACGGCGAGAGCGCGACCAACTCCGTGCGTTGGGCGATGTCCTCCCCGAACACGCCGGCGAGGAATTTCGGGAGCCGCTCGGCCGCGGACTCGGCGGGCAGCGCGTCATCCTCCATGTAGGTGTAGCGCCACAGGCCGTGGTCACCCGACTCGTCGATCTTGGCGATGATCGCGCCGTAGACGTCGTCGACGTAGAACGTCGACTGCGCCCAGCCCGGGCGGGCGTCGGGGAAGCGCACGTTCGTCGCGACGAACCGCTCGGGCCATGTCATGCCGTCGAAACCGAGCCCGGCCTCGACACGGACCCTGGAGCCGGCGCCGTCTGCTCCGACGAGCCAGGGGGCGCGCAGAACCTTCCCGCCGCTCTCGGTGCGGACGGTGACCTCGACCCCGTCGCTGTCCTGGATGACCGCGGTGACCTCGTGGTCCCAGAGCACGCGGGCGTTCTCAAACGTCTCCAGGTGCCGCAGGATCACCTGGGCCAGCGCTCCCTGCCCCAGATGCAGGTTGTAGGGGCGCCGCACCCTGCCCTCGAGCGCGTGCAGTCCGTACGCGATGATCTCGCCGGTCCGACGCACCCGGTAGGCATAGTCCTGCTTCAGGAACCCGGCCCGAAGCGCGTCGTCGAGGACACCCAGACGAGCCAGACCATCGAGTGTGGCCCAGTGGTAGACCATCGCCCGTGGCGCGTCCTGCAGGGCCGACGCCCGCTCGACCACAGTGACGGCGACGCCCTGCTGCGCCAGGCCGAGTGCGTTGAGGAGCCCGGTCGGCCCGGCCCCTGCGACGATCACCTGTTGTTCCTCTGCCACCTGTCCTCCAGCTCTGGAAGCCACCGGCCGATACGGACCGCGAGCCTCAAGTCACCTTGCTGGAGAGGCAGCCATTGGTCCAATGTTGGTTGTTCGTCGCTTCGATACACTCCGCGCATGGATCTGCGGAACATCAGGTACTTCCTCGCCGTGGCGGACGCCGGATCCATCACCGAGGCGGCGAAGGCACTGCACCTGTCCCAGCCGCCGCTCAGCACGGCCATGGCGAAGCTCGAATCGGAGCTCGGCGTGCCCTTGCTGAACCGGTTGCCGCGCGGCGTCACCCTGACTCCGGCCGGTCGTTACCTGCAGGCCGCCGGCCGACGGCTCATCGCCGAGGAGCAGCGGCTGTCCGCGACCTTGCGGGCGATGGGTGAAGGGCTCGAAGGGGAACTGCGGGTCGGAGCCGAGCCCATGGGGCTGTGGCGGGTCGTGAGCACACGCGTCGCATCGTTCCTTTCCGCGCACCCTCGGGTATCGCTCGAACTGATGGACGCACCACCGCGGGTTCAGCTCGAGAACCTCGCCAACGGCTACCTGGACCTCGCCGTGATTCCCGTTCTGCCCCAGGAACCGTTGCAGCCCATCGGCGACGTCGCTTTCACCGTCGAGGTCGTCGCGACGCTGCCGCTGACGCTGATCGCCCCGCAAAGCTGGAATCTCGGTGCCTCGGAGCCCCTTTCCCTTGCCGGCCTGAGGGACCAGACGTGGATTCTGCCCAGAAGGCTGCCAGGCGCGCGAAGCCTCTCGCGGCTCATCGACGACCGCTTCACCTCCGTGGGCGGGAGTCCCACGAAGATCATCCCCGTCCCGACGGTGCAAACCGCGGTGACACTGGTCGCGGCAGGTCTCGGCGTATCGGTGATGAGCGACGAGATGGCCGCGCACCACCCCGGCGTGGACCGGGTCCCCGTCGCCGGGGGCTGGCCCGAGCTGCCTCTGGGCCTTGTGCGCAGGCAGGACGGGATCGTGACACCCGTCGCCGGGAGGTTCGCCGGGCTCTTCGGAGTGGACGAGACCGGGGAGTCGGCCGACTGAGCCGCCCCTTTCCCCGACAGGGACGCCGCGCCGAGCAGGTCGGCCGGGAGGGCGCGCACGTCTGTCCTCGCGGCCTCTCATGCACCTGACGCATAGGACTCCTCAACAACCCGCCGGTTCCCATCGAACAGGCCGCCTCGCACGATGGACGCACAGGGATCACTGGCCAGAGGGGACCTCGTGCTCGACTGCCGCACCCGGGTCAGCCATGAATCCCGCGACCTCAAAGATGACGGCCGGTTCGTCGGTGCCGCGACGCGCCGCCGCACCTCCTGCCGGACCGAGCGGGAGGCCGGCTGTGATGAAGACACACAAGGAACCAGGGAAGCGAGTCCCGATGACGTTGCCCCAGGAACTCTCCGCAGAGCAGCGTGCCCGCGAGGACGACCTCGTCCAGCGCGTGCTGCGCTCGTTCGACGACTGCGAGAAACCCCGGCTCGACCAAGTCCTGCGCTCGCTCGTCCGGCATCTGCACGCCTTCCTGCGCGAGGTCCGGCTCACCCAGGCGGAGTGGAAGACGGGCATCGACTTCCTCACCGAGGCAGGCCACGTCACCGACGACAAGCGGCAGGAGTTCGTCCTGCTCTCCGACGTGCTGGGCGTCTCGATGCAGACCATCGCCATGAACAACGAGGTGTACGGCGACGCCACGGAGGCCACCGTTTTCGGGCCCTTCTTCGTCGACGGCTCGCCACGCATCGACAACGGCGGCGACATCGCCTTCGGCGCCCAGGGGCAACCGTGCTGGGTCGAGGGAACCGTCACCGACTCCGAGGGCAAACCTGTGCCCGGCGCGCGCATCGACGTATGGGAGGCCGACCACGACGGCCTCTACGACGTGCAGTACGACGACGACCGGGTGGCCGCGCGGGCCCATCTCCTCACTGACGAGGACGGCGGCTACCGCTTCTGGGCGATCACGCCCACGCCGTACCCGATCCCGCACGACGGCCCCGTCGGCCGGCTGCTCGCCGCTGCGGGCCGGTCGCCCATGCGCGCCTCGCACCTGCATTTCATGGTGACCGCGCCGGGCACCCGCCGGCTGGTGACGCACATCTTCGTGCGCGGTGACGAGCTGCTCGGCACGGACGCCGTCTTCGGCGTGAAGGAGTCGCTGGTCAAGGACTTCGTACAGCAACCCGCGGGCACCTTGCCCCCCGACGGCCGCCCGGTGGACCACGACTGGGCGCGCGTCAGGTTCGACATCGTGCTGGCGCCTTCTGCCTCGCCAACCGGCACACCGGCGAGCGCGGCCCCGTCCTCGCGGTCGGCGGCAACATGGACCTCGCGATCGGAGCCAAGGACGTCTACGTCATGACGGCCCTCTTCACATCCTCCGGCGCACCTAAGCCGGTGCCCGCGTGCGCCTATCAGCTATCCGGCGCCGGGAGCCGATCAGCCGGGTCTTCACCGACCTCGCCGTCTTCGGTCTCGGCCCGTCCTGACCCGAAGCGTCACCCCTCGCCCCCTAGCGCCTGGGCCGCCCATACGCCTGCTTCGGTGCGCGAGCGAAAGCCGAGCTTGTGAAGAATGTGTTCTACGTGGACCTCGACTGTTCTCGGGGAAAGCACAAGCCTTGTGGCAATGGACCGATTGCTGAGGCCCTCCGCAAGCAGTGACGCGACCTCCCTTTCCCTTCGAGTCAGCAGGTCGAGCTCGGCCACTACGGCTGCCTGGTCCTCCGGTGCGCCGGCAGCACCGCCGAGTGCGAGGCTCATGCGTCGGCCCGGCTCCAGGCGCCGCCCCATCTCGTGGATTCGTTGGAACGCGCCTTCTCCCAGGCGGTCTCGTACGGCGCGCTCAATGGCTTCGTACCGCGAGACAAGCACCGGCCCGAAGGCCTTGAGTCCGGTGTCGAGCAGGGTCCACATGGCTGCGACGGCCCCGAGCAGCTCTGCCGCCCTTCTGGGGTCGCCGTTGTCCAGGGCGATGCCGGCCATCAGGTTGATGACGAGCGCCGTGCCGAGGTCGTCCCGGAAGTCGTGTTTGAGCTCGAGGCTCTGCTTGGCCAGCTCATTCGCGACGTCCAAGGACTGACGCGTCCAGGCGTCGAACGCCAGCACCCACAGGGCGTAGGAGCGCACCCACGTCTCGCCCAGGCTCTCGCTGAGGCTGACGACTTCCTGGCAGGCGTCCGACGCCCCCTGGTGGTCTCCCAGCACACTCTTGACCATCCCGAGCAGGAACAGGGTTATGAGCTGCCCCTCTGCGTCCGACAGGTCCGTGTGACCTCTATATGCCGCCTCCAAGGCTTCCTGGGCGGCGTCGAGATCCCCTGCGGTCAGGGCGGTTTGCCCTCTCCATGTAGCCGTGTGCGCAGCCAGCCTCCGGTCCTTGGTCGAGCGCGCGATCTCGTCGGCCTCTCTCAGGAATTCTTGGGCCCTGGGCAATTCCCCGTGCATGGCCATGACCGCCGCCGCTGCCCAGAGAGCGTTGCCACGTTCGACGGATTCGGCCATGTCCACGGCAAGTGCCCGCTCCAGCCAGCGTCTGCCTTCACGGAGATGGCCGGTGATCCAGTAGAAGCGAAGGCTTGATGCGAACTCCAACACGTCCCGGGAGCTACCCGGGTCCCGGGAGAGATCGTTGAAGGCCAGCTCGAGGTTACTGAAATCGGATTCCAACCGCTGTATGGCATCGGCCTGGCCAGGGCCGAAGAAATTACTCGCGGAGTGCGTCGCGCACGCCCGGTAGTACGCCACGTGCGCACTCCGAGCGTGGACGAGGTCCTCACTCCCCTGAGCGCGCTCCAGGGCGAAATCTCGCAGCGTCTCCAGGAGCCGGTAGCGCATGTCTCCCCGCGTCAGTTCAGGGAGGAGGATCGACTTGGAGACCAGGCCGTCGAGCGCGTCGATGAGCTTGGCGCCTTCCAGGGGCGGAAAACCCCCCACGGCTTGGATCGCCGCAAGATCGGGGCTGCCGCTGAAGGCGGCCATCCTCGCCCAGAGCAGCTGCTCGTCCCGGGAGCAGAGGTCGTAGCTCCACCGCACCAGCGCGTCGAGCGAGTGGTGGTGCGGAGTCGCGGTGGGGTCGCCCCGGTTCAGGAGCGCGAATCGATCGTTGATGCGGTCCAGCAGCTCCTTCACCGGCAGGGACCGCAGTCGCGCGGCGGCGAGTTCGATGGCCAGCGGCATGCCGTCCAGGCGAGCGACCAGTTTCGCCACTGCCGACGTCTCGTACTCGGTGATCTCGAACTGATCGTTGACGGCCCTGGCGCGGGCTTCGAGCATGGCCACAGCCGGATAGTCGCGCAGCTCACCTACGGTGACGTCCCGCTCCTGCGGAGGAACGGGCAGGGGGCGGACGACGATCACGCGCTCATCCCTGATCCTCAGCGGCTCTCTGCTGGTGGTCAGCACCCGCAGCTCGCTGGAGGCGGCGAGGAGTGCGGTCACGAGTCGTCGGCATCCCGGGAGGACGTGCTCGCAGTTGTCCAGGACCAGGAGCATCGAGCGGCCCGCCACATGACGGCGGAGTTGTTCCTCGGCTTCCATGGTCGGTACGGCACTCAGCCCGAGGCTCGTCGCCACCGTTTCGGCGATGGTGTCCGAGCTCCGTTGAGCACCCAGCTCGACGAACCACGTCCCCTCTGTGAAAGCTCGTTCGAGTGTCGTCGCCATCGCGGCAGCCAACGAGGTCTTGCCCACCCCGCCGGGACCGGTGAGCGTCACGAGGCGGTGGGAAGAGAACAGCTGGCGGGCAGCGGCAACCTCACCCTCACGTCCGAACAGAGCGGTCGAAGGGGATGCCGACGGTCGAAAGGTGGCTGCGTGCCTGCTCATGAGGGTCATTCTGGGCCGACGTCCCCCACGGGCAAACCCATCTGCACGCACCGACTGCCGCCTGCCCCTCTGCCGGTCGGGCGGGACGCGAGCATGTCCGGGGCCACTCACGCCGGCGGCGGGTGCGGCCCGGCCAGTTCGATCAGGCGGTCCTGGCTGCCGTGAGCGCTCCCGTCACGGTTTCTTTGGCTGCCGGTCGCCCTGACTGCGAGGGAGGCGTCGAGCCTCTCTCGACGAACTTCAGAAAGCGCCTCGCGGCCAGGCCGCTCGGCCCGCACCGCCGGGTGACCGCGCCGTAGTGCCGGAAGGCGGTCGGGTCACTGAACGGGATGCCGCGGATCGTGGGTCCCGGAGTGTGCCCCGTTCTTGGTGCGGGCACGACAGCCACGCCCATTCCCGCCGCCACCAGAGCGTGGAGGGTGGAGAGCTCGGTCACCTCGATCTCGACACGGGGACTGAACCCTGCTTCACGGCACAAGCGGTCCGTGACGTGACGCAGACCGAACCCGGCCCTGAGAGCGACCATCGGCTCGTGCGCAAGGTCGGCGATCGCCACCTGGTCGCGGCCCTCGAACACGTGGCCCGGCGGAACGCCGAGGCACAGCGGCTCGCGCCCGAGCGGGATCCAGTCCAGATCGTCGGCGACCGGCTCGGGAGCCACGAAGCCGATGTCGACATTCCCTCGACGTACGTCGTCGATCACGGTGTCACAGGCGCCACCGCGCAGCTCGAAGGACGTGCTCGGGGCGAGCTTGCGATAGCGGTTCAAGAGGTCGGGCACCAGCCATCCGCCGAACGAGTGCAGGAACCCGAGCGATACCGAGCCTCGCTCCGGATCGACCAGAGTGACGATCCGCTCCTCGCCCATGTCGAGCTCGCTCATGGCCCGTAGGGCGTGGGCCTGGAAGATCTCCCCGTACTTGTTGAGCCGCAGCCCGTTGTGATGACGGTCGAAAAGCTTCACCCCGAGCTTGCGCTCGAGCCGGGCCAAGGCTCGCGACAGGGTGGGCTGGCTGACATTCAAGCGCAGCGAGGCCTCCGTCATGTGCTCGGTCTCGGCCAGGGTCGTGAACCACTCGAGCTCGCGCAGTTCCATGGTCACTCCTCCCCGCCGCCGGCGCGTCGGGCGGCCCACGGCAGTCCCGCGGGCAACGTCGGGCGAACGAAACGTCCACGACGAAGACCCGGTTTCCCACGGCTTTCGGCGTCCCGACCGGTCATCGTGGTCACCTCTTTTCCGCATGAGGGCAGGTAGATGAGGCTCCACCCTCCGCCTTCCGCCCGCCGCCCGCATTCGGACGAACACGTATCCGCTACGTAGTTCCGGGTCCTACGTGTAGTGCGAGCGCGCTCGCCCGTTGTCAGGCAGCGTGCGGGGCGGGTTCAGCTCGGATGTCGGGATCTGGTCGATGAGGACGGCGGTGTTCTCGGGGGGCTTCTCTCGCGAGGAGTGACGGTGCAGGGCGCACCATCGGTGACCGAGTTCAGCCAGAGCGGGTCAACATAAAGACACCTCGTACATGTACTTGCGCGCATCGGGCTCCCGGTCCGGAGCCGGCCCCTGGGCGATCAACGCGCAGATCATCGTGGGCGCTTTCGCCGGCCCAGTCACGCCTCGCAAGCACCCATCGACCGGTCAGAGGCTGAGGTGTCCGATGCCCTCCCGGATGGTGATCTGCGTGCCCAAGGGCTTGGAGAGCCGTTGCAGGCGTAGCAGGATCCGCTCCGCGGTGGGACGGTCGGCGAGCCGGGGAATGCCACGGTCGGCATCGCGTGGGCCGTCCCAGTGCAGTTCGATCGGATGCAGTTCCACGGCCCGGAGGGCACCGTCGCCGTCGAACCGGCTGACCGCGACCACGGACTCGTACCAGATCTGTTCGCCGAAGACGCCATGGACCCGTTTGCGTTCCAGGAACTCGGCCTCGGTCTCGTGCTCGCGGCTGCCGTCCTTGTCGTAGGCACCCGGGGTCAGTGGCTGCTGGGTGTTCTCCATGAAGATGAAGTTGCCGAGGGAGTAGTAGATCGGGCGTCCCCGGTACACCTCGATGCCGCGGAGCTGGTGGGGGCCGTGGCCGAGGAACGCGTCGGCGCCGTTGTCGATCGTCTCGCGGGCGATGAGCGGGAGGAAGTCGGGGGGCTCCTGGCTATAGTTGCCCGGCTCGTGGGTGTGCATCGTGGCGATCGTGAAGTCGGAGGTCTGCTTGGCCTGCCGGACAGCGTGCAGCACCTCGTCGCGGTCCGACTCGTGCACGACGAAGTGGAACTCCACGGCGTCGGTGTGGGGTCCGGGACCGGGCTTCGCGGCGTAGCGGGTGCCGAAGAGGGTCACGGTGCCGTCCCTGCGGTCGGCGGCGAGGACGGAGGCGCGGACCGAGCCGGGCGGCAACGCGTCACGGATCAGGGCGAGTTCGCGAAGACGCTGGGCCGCGACGAGCACATGGCGGGTGGTGCGCAGGGCGTTGACACCGGGGCGGCCGGGGACGCGGCCCAGGGGGTCGGCGGCCCGGGACATGGGCTCGAAGCGGGAAGCGACGGAGACCAGGGAGACGCGGCCGGCGGGGGTGGTGAGGAAGCGCGGAGAACGCGCGTCGGCGAGGGTATCGCCGGTGCCGGCGTGGACGATGCCCGCCTCGGTGAGCAGACGGTCGGTGGACCGCATGCCGGCCACGCCCCAGTCGGTGGTGTGGTTGTTGGCCCTGGCCATCAGGTCGAACCCGATCCGGCGTAGATCCGCGGGCACCCGCGAGGTGCTGATCAGCCATGATCCGCCGGATTCGGCCTCGGGCCAGCCGTCGAAGTCCGTAAGGTCGACGGCTGTGCTCTCGAAGTTGCCGAAGGTCACGTCCGCCGACCGCAGCAGGTCCAGCAGGCCGGGCGAGCGGGTTTCCAGCAGCGGGGCGAGCGCGTCGTCCACGACCAGGTCACCGACGGCGGTCAGAGTGAAGCCGTCATGCACGTTGGCCAGGCGCCAGGAGTCAGACAGCCTTCCGTCAGTCATGCGGGGCGCCCTCAAGCTTCGGGCGGAGTACGGACAGGGTCAGCCACGAACGGCCGCCCGTGTGGACGCGGTTGGTGGCGACGACCTTGCGACGGTCGCCGACTTCCGTACCCCCGGTGTTGGAGTTGACGTCGAAGCGCGGGAAATTGCTGGAGCTGACGTCGAGCCGCAGCCGGTGGCCGGCCAGGAACAGGTTCGCTGTGTCGGGCGCCTCCACCGTGATCTCGTACGTCTCCCCCGCCGTCATCAGCTCTGGCTCGCTGAAGGAGTTGCGGTAGCGGCAGCGCAGGATGCCGTCGGTGAGGTTCATGGCGAAACCCTGCGGATAGTCCTCGCTGGGCGGGTGGACGTCGATGAGCTTGACCGTGAAGTCGGTGTCGCGGGCGGTGGACGACACGGTGAGATGCACGGCGACCGGCCCGGCGACCGCCAGGTCCTCGGTGAGCGGCGGGGTCTGGAACACCAGCACGTCGGGTCTGCTGTCGAGGGGCAGGTGGGGCTCGGCCACGCCGAAGAACCGGTCGTCGGGGTGCTGGTGGAAGGCGCCGCCGCTCATCACCGGTTCGCCGGAGGTGACCTGGCCGCCGAGGGTCGGCACCGCGTCGCGGGGGTCGAAGTCGTATTCCAGGAAGGAGCCTTGGGCGTCGCTCGTGACGACGGCCGTCTCGAGGGTGCCCGCGCTGCCGAGGACGAGGGTGAGGTTCGCGCTCTCCTCGGGCGGCCACGAGGTCGCCGTGCACCAGTGGCCGCCGTGGTCGAGCCGCCCTTCGGCGGTGCGCCGTCCGGAGCCGCCGCCCATGAGGAAGTACCGCACCGCAGGCGGCGGTTCGGCCATGCCGTCCGGGCCGAGGTGGGCGTCGAACCAGCTCAGTCGCATCGCCGCGTAGTGCTCGGCGAGGCTGCCGTCCAGTCGGGCCTGCGGACCGAAGTCGACGTCACCGGCGAAGCTGTGGCTGCGCCCGCCGTGGGTCCACGGGCCGAGCACCAGGTACGCGGGACTGTGCTTCTTTCGGCCGAGCTCGCGGAAGTTCTCGGTGGCGGTGCGGATGTAGGGGTCGTACCAGCTGGACATGTGCAGGCTGGGGACGTCCGGGAAGTCGTCGTAGAAGCCGCGTGCGTAGATGCCCGGCTGCTGCCAGTAGGGGCCGAAGGCGCCGTTCTCCCACTGCTCGAGGAGGTAGTCCTCGTACTCGGGGACGAAGCGGAGCGGGCTCGCGCCGCGCCGCCACGGCATGCGGGTGAACCATGCCCGAAGGTCCTCCGACTCCAGTGAGGCGCGCAGGACCGGATCGGTGCGCACCGTCTCGCTCACCTTGGCCCGGTGGAACGCCCAGGTGGCCTGCTTGAGTTCGAAGGCTCCGCCCATCCGGGTGCCGGCCTCGTAGGCGCTGGCGAAGCCGCCGGAGTCGAGGAACATCGCGGCCAGGTGCGGCGCGCCCAGGGAGGCCAGGGCTGCCTGGGCGTGTGCGGAGTAGGAGACCCCCATGGTCGCCACCCGGCCGTCGCACCAGGGCTGTTCGGCGATCCACTCGACGGTGTCGTAGCCGTCGGTCGCCTCGTTCAGGTACTTGACGAAGGTGCCCTGCGAGTCGCCCCGGCCGCGGCAGTCCTGCCGTACGATCCGGTACCCGCCGCGGGTGAACACCTCGGCCACGGTCTCGGGTGCCGGCGGAATCTCGCCGCCGAGGGCGCCGTCCGAGGTGCGCGCGGCCCGGCGGCCGTACGGCGTGCGCTCCAGGATGACCGGGCCCGGTCCCGGGTCGGGCCGGTCGGCGTAGACGTCCGCGACGAGCTGGATGCCGTCCCGCGCCGTCGTCCGCAGGACGCGCCGCCAGCACGTGCGCCCGCCGGGCAGCAGGACCGGCTGCCACTCGTCGTCGACTGCGGGCATTACTTGACTCCGGGGAACTGGGACTTCAACGCGGGCCAGGCGGCGAGGAGTTCGGGCTGCGGCCGGGTGGTGAAGTACTTGCGGTAGAGCTTGGCGTAGGTGCCGTCGGCGACCATGGCGCCGATCTCCTTGTCGAGCGCCTTGAGGAAGGCGCTGTGCTTCTTGGGCACCGCCATCGAGGTCGGGTGGTCCACCGGCGCGGACACCGCCTGGCGCAGGCCCTTGTACTGCTTGATGAACTCCGTCGCGTCGGGGCCGCCCACCAGGAAGGCGTCGATGCTGCCGTTGAGCAGCTGGCTCACCGCCGCGTTCTGGGCCTGGAAGCGGACCGGCTGTGCCTTCGGTATCCGCGTGGGCAGCTGAGCCTCCTGCGAGGATCCGGTGACCACTCCGACGCGCTTGCCGTTGAAGCCGTCGAAGGTGGAGATCGTGCTCTTCGAGGTCGTCAGCACGGTCACGGTGCTCCAGAACAGCGGCTTGGTGAAGTCGACGCTCTTCTGCCGCTCCTCGGTGACCCCGAGACCGGACGAGGCCAGGTCGTACTGACCGGCGGTCAGGCCGGCCAGCGATCCGGCGACCGACGTCGACTTGTAGTCGACCTTGAGGCCCAGACGCTTCGCGGCCTCGTCGGTCACGTCGACGATGAATCCGGCGGGCTTGCCCGAGTCCTCGGCGTAGGCGAAGGGGGGTTGGCCGGTCTGGGTGGCGGATCTGATGGTCCCGGCCTCGATCAGACCGTACGGGTCCGATGCCTTGCCGGTGTCCGCGCCGCTGCTGCCTCCGCAGCCGGTGAGCGGAAGGACGAAGCCGGAGAGGGCGGCGAGGGCGAGCAGTCTGCGACGGCCGAGGCTATTACGGGATGATATGGACATGGACGGGTCTCCTTGAGGAAGTGGTGGGCGGTGAGAGCGAGGGGGTACGGAGAAGCGGCGCTTCAGAGGACGCGGGCGAGGAACTCGCGCAGGCGTACCGTCTCGGGGGTTTCCAGCGTCTGGCGGGCCGGGCCCGACTCGGCGATGCGCCCCTCGTCCATGAAGATCACTCGGTCCGCGACCTCACGGGCGAAGCCGATCTCGTGGGTGACGGCGATCATGGTCATACCGGACGTGGCGAGCAGCCGCATCACGTCGAGCACGTCCTTGACGAGCTCGGGGTCCAGCGCCGAGGTGGCCTCGTCGAACAACATGACCTCGGGCTCCATCGCCAGGGCTCGGGCGATCGCCACCCGCTGCTGCTGACCGCCCGAGAGCTGACTCGGCCGGGAGTGAGCCAGCCCTGCGAGGCCGAGCCGCTCCAGCTGGGTCATGGCGGCGGTGTCGGCCGCTTCCCTGCCCATCCCGCGGACCTTGCGCAGGGCCACGGTCACGTTGTGCAGGACACTCAGGTGCGGGAACAGGTTGAAGTGCTGGAAGACCATGCCGACCCGGGTGCGGATCGCGTCGACGTTCACGCCGGGACCGGTGATCAGGTCGCCGCTCAGGCGGATCTCGCCCGCCGTCGGTGCTTCCAGCAGGTTCATACACTTCAGGAGCGTGGACTTGCCCGAACCGGACCGGCCGATGACACACACGGTCTCACCCGCGGCGACATCGAGATCCACCCCACGCAGGACCTCCACGTCGCCGTAGCGCTTGTGCAGTTCGCGCACGGCGACCGCTGCCGCGGTGCCCGTGCCCGCCTGCTCGGAGCGGGAGTTCTTCTCGGACAGCGTCTTGGCCATGGCTCAGACCTCCATCACGGCGGGGGCGGGCGTGCCGGCGACCGGAGGGGTCGGGGGCTTGTTCGTCTTCCGTCCGCCGGTGCGCAGGCGCAGGTCGAGCCGGTTGACCAGGAAGGTGAGCGGGACCGTCAGCATCAGATAGCAGGCGCCGGCGGCCACCAGTGCGGAGGAGTTGTACGTCGCGGCCTGCCGCTCCTGTGCGATGAAGTAGAGCTCGCGCTGCCCCAGGCCGAGCCCGAGCAGGTACACCAGCGCGCTCTCCTTGATGTCGATGATGAACTGGCCGGCCAGAGCAGGCAGCACGTTCCGCACGCCCTGCGGGACGACGATCACCCGCATCGCGGTCAGATAGGACATGCCCAGGCTGCGGGCCGCGCTGAGCTGTCCCGACGGAACGGCCTGAATACCCGACCGGAAGATCTCCGCCAGATAGGCCGCCGATATGAGGCCGATGGCGAGGACCGCGTAGCCGAGCGGATCACGGCCGAACGGCCGGATCCCGGCCGACGGCAGGCCCAGGCCGACCAGGCTGACGGTCACGATCGCGGGCAGACCGCGGAACACGTCCACATAGATTCGTGCGGGCAGCCGCACCCACCGGCGGTGCGACAGCAGCAGCATCGCGAGCAGCACACCGAGCACGACACCGAAGACGATCGCCAGCCCGGCGATCAGCAGGGTGTTGCGCAGGCCCTCGGTGAGCAGGACGGGAAACGCCTTGAGTAGTTCGTCGAGGTTGAAGAACGTCTGCAGAAACAGGTGCATGGCCGGAGCCTCTCGCTGCTCGGACTGCTCAGAGCGGAAACGACTGCTCGGAGCGGCGGGAATGGGACGCAGCCTAGGTCGGCCGGCCGGCGGCGGCAGTGATGCTTACCGCACACGCGACAAGCATCCGCTGTACGCTGCGCCGCGTGGCCGTGGTCATCACCTTGCAGGGCGCGGTTCCGGCGGACGTGGCCGTCGGTCTCTCACCGCTGGCCGAGCTGATGGCGTGCCTCCACTCGATCGCCGAGCCCGAGCACCACCTCGCCGTACGCCCGTGGCTGGAACGCGTACGCACCGACCTGTCTCCGGAGGCCCAGAGCCTGATCGCGGTCTACGCGCCCCTGTGGACCAGGCGGCGCTGCCGTCTGCTGATGCCGCTGGAACCGCCCCTGGGACAAACACTCGAGCAGGAACTCGACCGGCTGGAGGCGTTGCCGCTGAACGACTTCGTGCTGGGTGTCGCGCCGAGTGTGCACGGCGGTGTCTTCGACACCCGCCCCCTGCTCACCGACCAGGCGGTCCGCGATGCCTACACGGTCTCCAGCGAACGGCGCTCCTTCAGCCGCGGCGAGCTGGCCCGCAGCCTGCTCCAGGCCCCCGAGCTGATGCGGGCAGGGCTGCTGGAACTGCTTCGGCGCTGTGCCGCCGAGTTCTTCGACGCCGAATGGGCGCGGGTACAGCACCGGCTGGAAAGCGAGTGCACCCGTCTGAGGGCCCGGGTCCAGGCCCTGCCACTCCCCGAGGCGCTGGCCTCGCTCAGCCCGAACGCCGTCGTCCGGCACAACCCACCGGCAGTCGTCTACGACAAACTGCAGTCACTCACAGCCGACCTGCGCGGCCGTCGCTGCCTGCTCGTACCGTCCGCGCACTCCCGCCCGCACCTGATCGTCAAGGACGACCCGCCCTACCCGCTCGTCGTGCACTTCCCCGTCGAAAACACCACGCAGGTGGAACGAGCCACGCTGGCACAGGTACGCCTGAGACTGGCGGTCCTGTCCGACCCCGCACGGCTGTCACTGTGCCGCCACTTGGTGAACGAACCCATCACCACATCCGACCTGGCCGTACGCACCGGGATGACCCTGCCCCAGGTCTCCCGCCACCTCGGACGCCTGCGCGAGGTGGGCCTGCTGACCTCCCGGCGGGACGGCCGACAGATCCACCACCGGCTGGATACGGACCGCCTCATGCACCTGGGCGTGGACGTGCTGACCTCGATCATCCGGTGAGGCCGGTACCCACGGGGCGCCGTAAGGCTCGCCTCTACCACCACGCAGGAGCAGAGCCCTCCGAGGCTCCGCGCCTCCAACCCAGGATTCGTGTGGTTCTGCCCCTGACACACCAATGTGCTGCGGACCACGAGCGCGGTCCGCAACACGTTGGGGTCGGTGGCGGGCCGGCTCACCGGCCGCAGGTCACGGGAACTGGGTGATCTTGGACGGGATGGTGTCGGTGCCGGAGGTGGGCGCGCCGGTGTCGTTGACGACGTGGGCGTACTGGCCCTTGCCGCCCAGGGAGATCACCTGGATGCTGTGCAGCTTGATGCCGGTCTTGACGGGCACCTGGAAGCCGTGGTGCTGCACGATGGAGGGGTCCGAGGTGAAGTTGCAGTAGCTGCCCAGGCCCCAGGCCTCGTGGACGTCGACCGTGTCGGCGACCTTGTAGGCGGCGTAGCCGACGATGCCGTCGTGGGTGATGGCGGCGGCGTTGGGGGCGTCGTAGGCCTTCTCGTTCTGGAAGAAGATCGTGCGGCCCCGTTCGCCGTTCCACAGCACGTCGTATTTGTTGAAGTGCTCGACGAACAGGCCGGTGGTCAGGACGTCGTCGCCGTTCACCACCAGACCGTAGTCGGCCCGGTTGGTCTCCCAGCCGACGCCCTGGCCGTGGTCGGCGCGCCAGATCCAGGTGTGGTCGATGACGACGTCGTCGCTGTTGACCACTACGGAGTCGGTCGCGAGGCCGGGGCCCGCGCCGCCGATGCGGATGAACACGTCCTGCATGGTGGTCGGGTTCGCGGAATGGTCCGCGCCCGCGCCGGCGGGGCCGATCTGGAGCAGGGTGTCGGAGCGGGTCGCGCCGGCGTCGATGAGGAATCCGGCGAGCCGGACGCCGTCGACGTCCGCGACGTGCACGGCGTCGATGCCGCCGTCGGGGACGAGCGTGGCCAGGCCCAGCCCGAGCACCACGGTGTCGGACCGGGTGACGTTGATCGTCTGGTCGAGGTGGTAGACGCCGGGGGTGAAGAGCAGGTTGAGGCCCTGGGCCAGTGCGGTGTTGATGGTGGCGGCGGTCACGCCGGGCTTGACGACGTAGAACTGGCTGAGCGGGAGCGAGGTCCCGGCGTTGGCGGGCCAGGACACACCGCGGGCGTTGGTGCGCTTGGCGGGGACGAAGACCTTGTAGTCGTTGCCGTCGAGGTAGAGGAACGGCTTCTCGCGGGAGACGGGAGTGGTGTCCAGCGTGGTGTACGGGCCGGTGTCGAAGTTGGTCGCGGGGGCGCCCTGGACCCCGGTGAACGTCATGTTCCACACGCCGTTGGTCCAGCCGCCGACGGAGCTGTCGCGGGTGTACCACTGCTGCTGCGAGTACGGGCCGACGGTGCCGTCGATCTTGGAGTCGGCGATGTATCCCCCGGAGGCCCAGCCGTAGCCGTTGGGTGCCAGGTTGAGGCCGCCCTTGACGTGGATGCGGCGGAAGGGTGCCGCCTGGGCGACGGCCCAGCGGTCGGTGCCGTTGGACGGAGTGATGGCGAGGTTCTCCGCCGAGCGCCAGAAGTTCTGCGTGGCGTTGCCGTTGAACCAGCCCGCGTCCACGGTGATGTCACCGTTGATCTGGGTGTCGTCGGGGTTCATTCCGAGACCTGAGATCGAGGTGTAGAAGCCGAGTTGGGCGTTGATGCCGTTGTAGGTGCCCGGCTTGAGCAGGAACTGGTAGCGCTCAGAGCCGAACTGTGCGGACTCCTGCTGGGAGAAGACCTGGTCGAACTTCTGCTGGAGGTTGGGGGTGGAGGGGTCGACGACGATCACGTTCGGGCCGAGGTCGCCGCCGCCTTGGACCGGGCCTGAGGTGCCGCCGGAGGTGGTGTGGACGGCGACTTCCCAGAGCGAGTAGCCGTAGGCCGTTCCGCGGGCGGTTCCGAGAATGCGGACGTAGCGGCCCGTGCCGCTCACCTCGTAGAAGGCGCGGCCTCCGGTGGCGCCGGTGACGGTCTTGAGGGTGTTCCAGTTCTGGCCGTCAGCGGAGGCCTGAAGCTGGAAGTCTTTGCCGTAGGCGGCTTCCCAGTTCAGGTCGATCTTGCAGATGTCCTGGGAGGAGCCCAGGTCGACGCGGAGCCACTGCGGGTCCGCGGCCTGGCTGGACCAACGGGTGGAATCGTTGCCGTCGACTGCGGCGGACGCGGGGGTGCCGGCGTTCTCCGTCGAGGATGCTGAAGCGGTCTTTCCCTCCGCCGAGTTGGCGGCCGAGCAGCTGCCGGGCTGGGTTGTGCCGGGGGTCCCGAAGACCTGGAACTCCCAGAGCGAGTACCCCCACGGGGTGGCCCGGTGGATGCCCTGCATACGGACGTAGCGGCCCTGGCCCGAGACGGTGAGGGTGTCGGTGCCGCCGTCCCCTGCGGTAACGGTTTGAAGATCGGTCCAGGAGCCGCCGTCCGGCGAGACCTGGATCTTGTAGTCCGCGGCGTAGGCCGCCTCCCAGTCGAGGACGACCTGGCTGATCGAGGCCGTGGTCCCGAGGTCGACCTGGAGCCACTGGTCGTCGGCCGCGGCCGAGGACCAGCGGGTGCCCGTGTCCCCGTCGACGGCCGCGGCGGCGGGCGTCCCTGCGTTCTCCGTCGAGGACGAGGCGGCCGTCCTGCCCTGGGACAGATTGGCGTCGGCCGCGAGGGCCGACGGTGGTGCGACGACAGGAAGGGCGATCAGCGCCACCGTACTGGCGAGCGCGACGCCGAGAGATCTGAGGCCCATGCCATGTTCCTCTGGGGGTGGGTGAAGGATGGTCACGAAAGGCCGTGCTGTGCCGGTCGTGCGGTGCGTGGGGGTTATACAACAGGCAACTAAGCTGACTCACGGCTTAGTTCATGCCTTGATTTAAATATTGACCTCAGCGGTTCGGCAAGCCCTCGGACAACAGAATCCCTGCAACTTGTGCACACCGCAGACCGGTTGACCCGCCGGCAGCCTTCAGGGAGTGACGCCAAACGGCAGCCACCCTGCCCCTCTTGCTGGCGGCCCCCCACCGCTGCGGCGGCGCCCGATCCGTTGAATCATCCGTAGCTGCCGGCTGACCCTCGGCAGCCCCCTCAGCTCGCCCCTTCCGCGCCCCGGAAGCCACGCCTCCATTCGGGCCAGGAAATGTCACGAAAGGACACTTCGCTACAAGACGCCCGCCCTCACCGCAGTCGATGCTGAAATGTGCCATGGAACCAGGCAGGCGCCCCCCGCACCCCAGCATGATCCCTATGGCTGAGGAGCCGTTTCGCGCACTGCTGGAGGCGGCCCCCGACGCGATGGTCATCGTCGACGACACCGGCATCATCCGCCTGGTCAACGCCCAGACCGAAGCCCTCTTCGGGTACCCCCGCAACGAACTGCTCGGCCGTCCCATCGAGATGCTTGTCCCCCAGCGCTTCCGCGCTCAGCACCCCGGTCACCGTCTGAGCTACTCCGCCAACCAGCAGGTCCGCCCCATGGGCGCCAACCTGGACCTGTACGGACTGCGCCGGGACGGAGCCGAGTTCCCGGTCGAGATCAGTATCAGCCCGCTGCAGACCCCCGACGGACTGCTGATCTCCGCCGCCGTACGTGACGTCAGCGAACGCAAGGCCGCCGAAGCCCGCTTCCGCGCCCTGCTGGAAGCCGCCCCTGACGCCATCGTCATCGTCGACGACACCGGCACCATCCAGCTGGTCAACGCCCAGACCGAAGCCCTCTTCGGCTACCGGCGCGAAGAACTCCTGGGAAAGCCCGTGGAAATCCTGGTCCCCCAACGCTTCCACCATCACCACCCCACCCACCGCCACGGCTACGTCGACAACCGCCGTGTGCGTCCCATGGGCGCGGGATTGGAGCTGTACGGACTACGCCGGAACGGGGCCGAGTTCCCGGTCGAGATCAGCCTCAGCCCGCTCGAGACCCCGGACGGCACACTGGTCTCCGCCGCCATCCGCGACGTCAGCGAACGCAAGAAGGCCGAGACCCAGCTCGCCGAACTCTACGAACAGCAGCGCCATGTCGCCCTGACCCTGCAGCGCAGCCTGATGGGCTCACCTGCCCCCCTGCCCGGCATGGACACCTCCAGCCGCTACTTCCCCGCCCGCCAGGGACCCGGCGTGGGCGGGGACTGGTTCGACCTGATCGCCCTGGGCGGCGGCCGCATGGGCGTCCTGATAGGCGATGTCATGGGCCGCGGCCTGGAGGCCGCCGCCGTCATGGGACAGCTGCGCTCGGCCTCTCACGCCCTGGCCAAGACCGGCATGCCGCCCTGGCAGCTGATGCGGGCCCTGGACGCGGTCGTCAGCGAACTTCCCGACCAGCTCGTCACCTGCTGCTACCTGGTCCTGGACCCCGACGAGAGCGCCCTGACGGTGTGCTCGGCCGGGCATCTGCCGGTGCTGGTGGTCGATACCACCGGACAGGTCCGCAGGCTCCCGGTCGATGTCAGTGTGCCGCTGGGCGTCGGCGACGTGCCCCACCAGGAGACCCGGCTCACCGTGCCGCCGGCCTCGGTACTGGCCCTCTACACCGACGGCCTGGTGGAAACCCCCACCAGCGACATCGAGTTGCAGATCGACGCCCTTGCCATCGCCCTGGAGAAAGCCGTCGCCGACACCGCCTGCCTGGAACAGGCCGCCAACTCCGTCCTCACCGCCCTGCTGCCCGACCCCCAGGACTACAGCGACGACGTGACCCTGCTCCTGGCCCGCATCCCGCCCGCTCCCGTGACCGCCGTGTCCGCGCTCCTTCCCGCACAGCCCATCAGCGTGCGGGAAGGCCGCCAATTCCTGCGCCGCACGCTGCAGGACTGGCACTGCGAGGCTCTCACCGACACGGCGTGCCTGCTGGCCTCCGAGCTGCTGTCCAACTCGGTGCGCCACGCCTGCGACCCGCTGCGGCTGCGCCTGCGCCGGACCCGGGACGAACTCCACATCGAAGTCTGCGACGGCAGCCCGGTCCTGCCCCGCGCCAGAACCGCAGCCCCCGACGAGGAGTCGGGCCGCGGACTGGCCCTTCTCGACCAACTGGCCTCCACCTGGGGCACCCTGCTCGCCGAGGAAGGCAAAACCGTGTGGTTCTCCCTCCCCCTGCCCGGCTCTCCGCACCGCCAGGGCGAGAACACGCCGGAAGACGCGAGCGGCCATCCGGAGTAACCGCCCCTGACCCAGGCTGCTCCCCCTCCCGAGCGGAGGTTCACCGGGGGGAGGGTTCGCGGCGTTCAGCTCAGGGACCGGTAGAAGTCCAGGTGCCGCCGCGCAGCCCGGGACCAGGTGTGGCGGACGGCCAGTTCCCGGCCGGCGGTCCGCAGGACCGGGTCGTGGTGGGCAAGGGCCTGGCCGAGCTGGTCGGCCAGATCCTCCGGGGTGGCGGCGAAGCGGGCCGCGGGGCCGAAGACCTCGCGCAGGACGGGGAGATCGCGTACCACCAGCGGGACTCCGGCGGCCAGCGCCTCCATCGCGGCCAGGCCGAAGCCCTCCTTGAGGGAGGGGAAGGCGAAGGCGTCGGCGGCCGCGACGAGCGCCGGGAGTTCGTCGTCGGGGACCGGTCCGAGGACGACCGGGTCGATGCCGAGTTCGGCGGCCCGCATCTCCCAATGGGCGCGGTAGTCGCGATAGTCGAAGAGGGTTTCCCCGCCGGCGATCACCAGCCGCACGTCCGGGTGCTTGGCGTGCAGGAGGGCGTACGCCTCTATGAGGTCCAGTGATCCCTTGCGGGGTTCGATGCCGCCGACGGTGAGGACGTACCGGCCCAGCTGAGAGCGCCAGGCGTCGCGGGCCTCCGGTTCGGTCCGTGCGAAGCGCTCGTACGCCACGCCGTTGGGGATCACCTCCGCCTTGATGCCCCATCCTTCGGTGAGTTCGTCCGCCACGGACTGCGAGACGCACAGGTGCGCGTACGGCTCGACGATGGCCCGTTCGTGGCAGGCGGCCAGTTCGGGGGTGGTGAAGTGGTCGATGTGGTGGACGGTGCGGACGCAGCGGCCGTCCACGGCGTTGGCGCTGATGCAGTCCTGGGCGTGGACGACGTCGTACGGGGACGGATCGAAGGCCGCGCGCAGGGTCGCGATGGAGCGCAGGATGCGTTCCCCGACCGTCTCGCGTTCGGGTCCGTCGGGGAAGGGCACGATCCGCAGCCGTACGGCCGGGTCCACGGGCCGGAAGAAGCCGTCGTCGCCGCCGCGGCCCAGAGACCACACCGTCACATCCTCGCCGGTCGCCGCGAGGGCCTCGGCGAGGGCGAGGGTGTGAACGACACCTCCGCGCGGTTTGGTGGAGTAGCTGAGCAGGGCGATCTTCACGAGGTGGTCTCCCGGTAGGCGGCGGGGCGGCGTTCGTCGAGGTGCCGCAGCACCCGCCGGGCGCGGTCGATCTCGACGGCCACGTCGACCTCGGCGATCGCGAGTCCGGCCTTGGCCCAGGTGCGGGCAAGGATGTCGCCGCCGGGTCCGACGACCTTGGACTGGCCGAGGAAGCGCATGCCGCCCATGGTTCCGGTCTGGTTGGAGGAGGCGAGGACCACCTGGTTCTCGGCGGCGCGGGCCTGGTCGTACAGGTCGAAGAGCTTGGCCTGGCGGTCCTGGGCCATCCGCGGGGCCCGGTTGGTGATGCTGGTGGGCCAGGCGGAGAGGCAGGCGAGGACCTGGGCGCCGTCCAGGGCCAGGGAGCGGGCGGACTCGGGGAAGGTCTTGTCGTAGTCGATGAGCATGCCGATCCGGCCGACGGGGGTGTCGAAGGCGTCGAAGCGGTCGCCGGGTGCGTAGGCGGCGACCTCACCGGCCGGGAGGTGGACCTTGCGGTGGCGGCCCAGGACGCCGTCGCCGCTGACGCACACCGCGGAGTTGTAGCGTTCGTCGCCGCCGTCCTCGCAGTAGCCGAGGCACACGACCATGTCGGCGGCGAGGCGGGCGACTTGGAGGATCAGCGGGTCGTCCGGTTTGAGGGCGGGGGGCAGGGCCTGCGGGTCGGGGTGGCGCAGGTCGGCGAGGTAGCCGCCGAGCGCGGCGTCGGGCAGGACCAGCAGACCCGCGCCCGACGAGCGGGCGTCGTCGATGAGTTTCGCGATGCGGGCGAGGTCGAACTCCAGGTCGCGGCCGAAGTGGGCGGCGGCGGCCGCGATCCGGACAGTGCTCATGCGGTGACTGCTCCTGCGTACGTGTAGGTTTCGGGTCGCCGGTCGCGTAGGTGACCCATCGAGCGGCGGGCGGTCTCCAGGGCCTGGGCGACGTCGAGTTCGGCGATCGCCAGGCCGGCCTCGACGCCCGTGTCGGCGAGGATCTCACCGCCGGGGTCGACGATCTTGGCGCTGCCGACGAAGCGTAGCGACCCGAAGGTACCCGCCTGGTTGGCGGAGATCCACACGATCTGGTTCTCCAGGGCGCGGGCCCGGTCGAAGAGGTCGAAGCGGCGCTTCCAGCGGTCGTTGACCAGATCGGTCGCGGCGTTGGTCCGTGCGCCCGGCCAGGCCGAGACGACCACGCCGATCTCGGCGCCGTCGAGGGCCAGGGCGCGGGCCGACTCCGGGAACGCCTTGTCGTAGCAGATCATCATGCCGATCCGGCCGACCGGGGTGTCGAAGGCGTGGAAGCGGTCCCCGGAGGCGTAGCTGGCGTCCTCGCTGAGCGGCTGGTGGACCTTGCGGTGGTTGCCGAGCACACCGTCACCGTTGACGCAGACGACGCTGTTGTAGCGGGCGTCGCCGTCGGCCTCGCAGTAGCCCGCGACCACGGTCATCTCACGGGCCAGGAGGGCCAGTCGGCGGATCTCGGGACCGTCGAGGGCGAGCGCGGGCGGGCCCTGGTCCAGTTCACTGTCGTCGTCGAGGCTGAGCAGGTAGCCGCCGAGGCAGGCCTCGGGCAGGGCGAGGAGCTGTACCTCCTGTTCGCGGGCTTCCTTGATCAACCGCTCGGCGATCGCGAAGTCCTCCTCGAGGTCGCGGCCGAACTCTGCGGCGACGGCGGCCATACGCAGGGCGGTCATGCTGTCCCCATCCCGGTCACGGTGGATGTGACCGCTTCTGTGATCTCTCCGTCGGGCCAGCGCAGCCCGACGCCTTGGCCCTCGGTGAGCTCCCCGCACACGGCGCCCGTCGCGGGCCCCGCCGGGAGCGGCGGGGCGCCGATCTCGTCGGTGGTGAGCATCGCGAAGCCGGGAAAGCAGGTCAGCCAGTCGCCCACGGAGGCCGTCCTCGGGCGGGGTACGGCGGCCACGTCGAGGACGGCTCCGCAGCCGCTCGCCTCGGCGAGCATGCCGAGGGTTCCGGCGATTCCCGCCATCGACACGTCCTTCGCGGCGGCGGGCCTCGCGGCTGCCACCGCGCCGGTCATGGTCCGCAGTTCGTCCGTACGGCGGTGGCTGGAGGAGTCCCATTGGCGGCCACGGTATCCGGGGCGCCAGCCGCCGCCGAGGTCGGCGGTCAGCCGCACCGCGTGTCCGGGGCGCCCGCCCCCGCCCGGCACGGGGTGCTGTGTGCGGCCGAGCGCGGTCACCGACAGCGCTGCCGGCACGCCGAGTTGGGTGTGGCCGCCGAGCACCGGCACCCCGTACGCCGCCGCCGCGCGGGCGAGTCCGGCGAGGATCCGCCGGGCGTGTGCCACGTCCCGGGCGCCCACCGCGTCGAGCAGCCCGAGCGGTGAAGCTCCCATCGCGGCAAGGTCGTTGACGTTCACGAGGACCGAGCACCAGCCCGCCCACTCCGGATCGCGCTCGACCATCGACGGCACGATCGCGTCGCAGGCGGCGATCACATCCGTGCCGGGCACCGGTGCCCCGTCGTCTCCGACGAATCCGGCGCCGCCGAGGGCGCCCGGGATGCCCGGGGCGGTATCGGCGCCGCCTGGTGCACCGGTGACGGCCGGCCCTCCCACTCCCGGGACTCCGCCGGCCGGTTCCTCACCGAAGGCGCGGATCGCCGCAGCGGGGAGGGCCGCGAGAAGCGGCCCGAGGGGCGACTTGGTGGCCGCCGCGAGGGCCGCGATCCGCCCGATCGGCCACCGCATGAGCACATGCGGCGTGTGGGCAACCGTCGTCCCGCGCACCGAGCGCCAGCCGAGCCGCTTGAAGAGGACCTCGTTGCGGGCCTGGACCGTCGCGTCGAATCGCAGTACGCCCTCGGTCTCCGCCCGGGCGCAGGCGGCCCGGACGAGTGCCGCGCCGATGCCGTGGGGGCCGCGGGCACCGGGGGCGACCACGAGCCTGCCGCCGGCCCACCAGCCGATGTCGGGGCCGTCGGCCACCGGACCGAGCCGTACCCCGCCGATGACGGTACCCGCGTGGTCCTTGGCCACCAGCACGAGGGTGCGTGGGTCGGCGTCCCGGTCGTCGAGGTCGTGGCCCGCGAACAGACCCTGCTCGTGGACGAACGTCTCCCGGCGCAGCCGCCGGTAAGCGGCCAACTCCGCTGTGTGGTACGCCTGTTCGATGCGGAAGGCGGGCATGCGGGCGAGGGTGCTGTGGTCGCCGAGCAGCGCCAGGATGTCGACCGGCGCGTCCGCCAGGGACGGTGCGGCGGATCCGTCGAGGTACACGGCGCTCACCCGCCTGCCGTCCTGAGTACGCTGCACGCCCCGCAGGCCGCGCAGCCCGCCTGCTGGTCGGCGCCGCTCATCCCCGCCGCGCGCAGCTTCGCGGCGACGCCCTCGGTGACGTGGCGCAGCACCTCCGTGCCGGGCGCGCGGACCCCGTCGCGGGCGGCGAGCGTGCCCGCCATCGGGCGGAAGGGGACGACGAAGGGGTACACGCCCCGCTCGATCAACCTGCCTGCCCCCGCGATGAGTTCGTCGGGATCCTCACCGAGGCCGACGAGCAGGTAGGTGGAGACCCGGTTGGGGCCGAAGACGCGTACCGCCTCGTCCCACGCGGCCTCGTACTCGGCCATCGGCACCGTCGACTTGCCGGGCATCCAGCGCCGGCGCACCTCGTCGTCGAGGGACTCGACGTGGATGCCGATCGCGGTGGCCCCGGCGTCGTGGAGCGCGCCGATCCACGCGAGGTCGCCGGGCGGTTCGCACTGCACCTGGACGGGCAGCCCGGGTACCGCCTCCAGGACGGCACGCACGGACCGTACGAGATTGCGGGCGCCCCGGTCCGGTCCGGTGGTCGTGCCGGTGGTCATCACCATCTGCCGGACGCCGTCCAGCCGCACGGCCGCTTGTGCGACTTCGGCGAGTTGGGCAGGCGTTTTCGCGGCCACCGTCGCACCCGAGCGCAGGGACTCCTCGATGGTGCAGAAGCGGCAGCGGTCGGACTCGGCGTAGCGGATGCAGGTCTGTACGACCGTGGTGGCGAGGACGTCGGCGCCGTGCAGGCGGGCGATCTCCTCGTAGCGGATGCCGTCGGCGGTCGTCAGGTCGTAGAACTTCGGTCGCTGTACGGCTTCGACGGTGAGTCCGGTGTCCTGGAAGTGTCCGGCCTCGTCACCCAGCCAGACCTTGCCGTCGCGAACGGAGTAGGGGCTGGCGGGGTTGGTGGGCAGCGCGGCGTTGGCACCGTCTACGAGGACGTGTCCGTCGTCGCTGGGCCCCGCGCCGTCCGGCCGTCGCACGGGCGCTTCCCACGCGAGTCCGTGCAGGGCGAGTTCGGCGCGGGTCGTGATCCGCACGTCCACCGTTGTGTTGGTGCCAACGCTCACGGTCTGCCCCTTACAGCTGGTAGGTGGAGTTGATGATGGCGCCCTTGCGCGCGTAGTGGATCAGCGCGTCCTGGACGTCGAGGGGATGGGTGGGGATGACGCCCTCGATGAGGTCCTCCTCGCGGGCGCCGTGCAGGGACAGGCCGAAGCGGCAGCAGAAGACCTTGCCGCCTTCCGCGATGAACGTCTTGAGCTGGTTGTTGATGTTGTGCTCGCCGGGGAAGGCGGAGTTGCCGACGGTCGGGAAGCCGCGCGTGGCAAGGCAGTTCAGCGAGCCAGGGCCGTAGAAGTAGATGGCGGTCTCGAAGCCCTTGCGCAGGGCGCGGGTGGCCTGGAGGACGGCGACGAAGGAGACGGACGACTCGTGGGCGATGCCGTGGACGAGGGTGAAGTAGGTCTCGCCGTCCTCGGCCTTGTAGTCGGGGAAGACCTTGGTGTCGCCGTAGATGCTGGTGCCCTCGGGGAGGGAGGGGTGGGGGATCTCGTTGAGGGACTTCTGCTCGATCTCGGAGAGTTCGGGGGTGACGACGGATTCGGACATGGCTGTCTCCTTGCGGATGGCGGATGGCGGATGGCGGATGGCGGATGGGAGGAGGTGACGGTGGGTCAGTCGTACAGCGCGGCGAACGTGTCCTTGAAGACGAGTTCGCCGAGTTCGCCACCACCGGTCGCTTCGGCGAGGCGGGCGTACTCGCCCGTGAAGTCGCCCCACGGCTGGTCGCTGGCGAAGAGCACCCGGTCGTGGCCGATGCCGCGGCGCTCGATCTCCTGGGCCAGCCAGCGGGGAGTGAAGCCGATGGCCCAGGAGAGGTCGGTGTAGACGCGCTTGCCGGCGGTGATCCAGTCGAAGAACCGGGAGCCGACCAGCTTGATGTGACCGCTCATCCCGCCGCCGAAGTGCACGAGATGGACGGGTACTTGGTCGCCGTACCAGTCGACGAGGTGGCCTACCTCGTCGATGTCGGAGGCGGCTCCCGGGGAGGTGTGCACATGGACTACCAGGTGGTGTCGGGCCGCCTCGGCGAAGATGCGGTCCAGCATCGGCCGGCAGGCCGGATCGGTGGGGCGTCCGCCCAGCAGGAAGCTCAGCTTCAGTGCCTTCACGCCCCGCTCCCCCGCCAGCGCCAGGGCGAGCTCGGTTCGCTCCGAGTCCTCGGGACGCGGGGACACCCACAGCCCGGCCCGGATCCGGTCGTCGCTCTGGGCCGCTTCGATCGCCAGCTCGTTGAAGGAGAAGGCGATCGCGGGGTCGGGGACGCCGTAGTTGGGGATGACCAGGGCGCGTTCGGTTCCCTCCGCGTCCAGGTCGGCGATCAGCTGCTTGACCGTGGCGCGGGCGGTGGTGTCGGGGTTGACGGGCGGGCCGCCGTAGAAGGGGTAGGCGGGCAGGACGCCGATGTGGCGGTGTGCGTCGTGGGCCATGGGCTTGGTTCCTCAGCCGATCGGGAGGGCGGAGGTGAGTGCGCTGGGCGCGCCGGTGAGGGCCCCGCAGACGTCGGCCATGCGGCGTGAGGCCTCGATGTGGTTCGCGAGGAACTCGGCGTCGCGGCCCACTGCCTCGAAGCGTCCCGAGCCCCACGAGTACTGCCAGGGCAGGCCCAGGAAGTACAGGCCGGGTGTGCTGGTGACACCGCGCCAGTGCATCGGGTAGCCGCGGCCGTCGAAGGCCGGTATCTCGATCCACCGGTGGTCGCGGGTGAAGCCGGTCGACCAGACGACGGAGGTGATGCCGGCGTCCTGCAGATCCAGCGAGGCCGCGTGCTCGGAGGGCTCCCAGACCGGTACGTACCGCGCCTCGTCCGGGGCGTTGATCCCCTGCGCGGCGATGTACGCGTCGATGCTGTCCTTGATGCCCTCGGCCACCGCGTCCGCACGGTCGAGGTTGATCTTGAGGTCGTCGGCGAAGTCCAGCCGCGTCCCCTCGATGCCGGTCAGCCGCCCGTACAGCCGCATTCCGTCCCGGGCGAAGGCCCGCAGGTCGATGTCACGCCCGCCGTCCCGCCCGGTGACGTAGTGGTTGACCCTCATCCGCACGGCACCGGCGTCGTCGAACTCGCCGATGTCCTTGGCGTAGTGGCCCATGTCGTCCAGCCAGGCCACACAGTCCCGGCCGCGGTAGAAACGGGCCACACGCGGCGCGCTGCCGACGGCCAGGTGGACCTGGCGTCCGGCCAGGTGCAGATCCTCAGCGATCTGACACCCGGACTGGCCCGTGCCGACCACCAGGACGGCGCCCTCGGGAAGCTGGTCCGCGTTGCGGTAGCGGGAGGAGTGGACCTGCTCCACGCCGGCGGCCAGCCGCTCGGCCATCCGCGGGACGGAGGCAGTGTGGTACGGGCCGGTGGCCACCACCACCTGGTCGGCGGTGAACTCGCCGTCCGGTGTGGTCAGTTCGAAGACACCGCTCGGGGTTCGCCGCAGCCCGTCGACGGACACTCCCTCCACCAGCGGGGGCTGGAAGAAGGCGACGTAGTCCTCCAGGTACTGAACGATCTGCTCACGGACCATGAACCCGTCCGGGTCGTCCCCCTGGTAGGGGAAGCCGGGCAGTCTGCACTGCCAGTTGGGAGTCACCAGGCAGAACGAGTCCCACCGGCGCTCGCGCCACTCCTGGCCTACCTGGTTCCGCTCGATGACGACATGCTCGATGCCACGCTCACGCAGGCAGTAACTGACCGACAGACCGGCCTGGCCGCCACCGATGACCGCGACCGGGATGGGGGTGCCTCGCCTGCTCTTCAGGCTATGAGGGAGGACCCCGACCGGCCGCCGCGCGGTCACCGCGCGCTCCCGTCGGCATTGCGCAGGGCCTCGACGGCGACCTGGGCCCCGTCGAGACCGGCGTACGCGGCAGCGGTCTCCTCGATCTGCCCCAGCTGGTCGGACGCCCCGGTGCACGCGAACCCGTACTTCTCGCGCACCCGGTCGCTGGCGATACCGAGCGCCGTCCGGCTCCGCTCCACGAAGTCACCGAGCTCGTACACGCCACCGGTGGTGAGGTATTCCTCGATTACCGTGGAAGGTGAGTAACAGCGCTGCGTCTCTCCGTCGGGCCAGCGCACATGGAAATACAGCTCCGGCATGAAATCCTCCATGCGAGGCGCCGAGGTTTTACACCTCGCCGCTGGTTGTGACGACCACTTCAGCCAGCGGGAATTACCGAACGACGTCATCCGGAACAAAGCGGGGTTACGTAATTCTCACGGTGGGTTCGATTTCGCGTACGCAGAGTTGCCTATGAGGCAAAATGCAAGCGATATCGGGTGCGTTGAAAGCCCGCGGCCAGGGCGAATACCGCCTTTCACTCGACCCGCTGGGCCAGAGGTGAACCGCGCCGCGAAGTCGCAGGGCGTGGTGGGCTGTTGCGGGTCGTGCCCTTGCGGAAGTTGGTGAAGCAGCCTGTACAAGTAGGTCACGGGCGCCGCCGGCACAGGTACGGCTCAGACGCGCGGTAATCCACCACTGGCTGGGCACAGACCGCCTCGCCGGGCGAAGAACTGCACCCCGTTGCGTGGAGTCGACTCCGCCCCCCCCTCGGGACAGTCGAGAGCCTCCGTCAGGCCCAGAGCGCTACGCAAGCCAGGTGGGCGTGCAGAGTGGACGGCTCTCGCGCCCGCCCCGTATGACCGTTCACGCGAGAAAGAAAACCGTGGTCCGAGGGTCATACGGACGTGCCTCCCGCAGCGTCAACGACACGTAAGACCAAGCCAGTTCGACCTCGCCACGGGAGCATGCCGATGAAGCGCACCGACGCCCCACGCCGGACGGTGGTACCGCACGGACGCAGCACGCGACGCGCGATCACCACCGTGGGCGCGATCGCCGCGCTGGCTTCGCTCGTCCTGACCGGTTGCACGGCGGACACCGACGCGGCCCAACGCACCTCACCGGCCGCGAGGGCCGACGCCGCCGCGACCGGCGAGAAACTCACCTACGCCCAGGACCTGCGGATCTCCGACGCCGAGCAGCACCTGATCACGCGCTGCATGAGGAAACAGGGTTTCCGCTACTGGGAGGAAAAGCCGCTGAGCCTGGACGAGAGCCGGCCCGTCGGCTACGTCCAGGACGACGTCGACTGGGCTCGCAGCCACGGCTACGGCAGCCGAATCATGGCGAAGGACGACCGCGCTCGCCTGCGCAACCCCAACATCGCCTACCGCAAGTCCCTTTCCCACTCACGCCAGAAGGCCTACGACATCGCGATGGACGGCGACCGGAACGCCGTGCTGCTGACGTCGCGGACACCGTCCGGCGGCACGATCACCAAGCAGTCCGGCGGCTGCGCCGGCCAGGCCGAGAAGATGCTGTACGGCGATCCGGCGGCATGGTTCCGCGCCGACGTGACCGTCAGGAACCTGCGCCCCCTGTACGTGGGCAAGCTGCTGCGCGACAAGGAGTTCAAGAGCGCGGTGGGCGCCTGGTCGCGCTGTATGAGCAAGGCGGGCCACCCCTTCCCCGACCCCGACGCGGCCCGCCGGTCCACGCGCGAGCACAGCGCGGAGCAGACCCGGGCCGAGGAGGCCAGGACCTTCGCGAACGAGACCCGGATCGCGGTCGCCGACGCCACCTGCGCCCGTTCCGTCTCCCTCCGCTCGATCGGCGAGCAGCGCGAGGCCCACTACGTCGGAGAACTGACCGCCAAGTACGGCCACGCCCTCGACGCGCACCTGCGGATGCAGCAGCAGGCCCTCACCCGCGCCGAGCGCATGGTCCCCGCTCGCACCTGATCCGGGCCGCGCCGGCCCCCAGACTTCCGTGACCCCGCGTCACGGACGGACTCCGCGACGACGCTCGCGGACTGTCACTCCACCCACGCCTCCCACGAGGCGGAAGCAGAACAGGAATCCGTCATGCGCAAACTGACCGTATCCCTCGCCACCCTGGGCCTCGCGGCCCTCGGCATCGCCCTCCCGGCCGCCGCCCACGCGGGCCCCGGCTGCAACGCCAACTGGAACGCACACGGCCGCGACGGCAACGTCCGCGCCTGGGACGGCACCGACTGCGGCGGGACGCTCCTTGGCGTCACCCCCGGCAACGACCCCGAGTGGGGCGACAGCGCCGGCCCCTTCCAGGGCTCCGACGTGAACCGAGCCTCGTCGGTCATGAACAGCGGATTCGTCGGCGGCAAGGACGTCGTGGCCTTCTACTACCTCGGGGGGTACGACGACAGGGCGTACGGCTGCCTCCTGCCGGGCGAGAAGTACGTGGACGACCTCGGCCGGAACCGCTACACCAACGGCGTGTACATGAACAACAGCATCGAGTCGCACGCCTGGGTGACCTCGAGCGCCTGCGCCCCGGGCTCCTTCATCAGCTGAAGCCCTTGCACCAGCCGTAATTCCGTATCAGGTCACGGCCCGTCGGCATCGCGCCGGCGGGCCGTGCCGTCATGACCGGCTCGACGCCGGTGTGCCCGGCGACCTGACGCTGACGACCGGCGTATGACGCGACCCCGGCGCAGGCTGCGGGCGGCCGGCGACACGGCAAGGGTCGACGGCGGTGACGGTCGTCGACACGGGGGCCTGGTCGACGTCGGACATCCGGGCGGTCACGGCCATCTTCCCCCTACCGGCCGACGAGGCACGGCTGATCACCGAAGCCGCCGAGCAGCGCCCACCGTGACTATGCCGATACCGGCACAGCGCCAGGTGGTGGCAGGAGACAGCCCGTTCGGTGCAGCCGTTCCACCAGCCCCGCGCACACCAGCCCGGTGGCCGCCAGCACCGCCCACGGCAACCACCGCTCCCCCGTGTCGAACAGCGCCCCGACGGCCAGATTGCCCAGGGAGATCGCGATGCCGGAGGCGGTGTTGTAGGCGCCGTAGTACGTGGCCACGAGCCGTTCCCCGGAGAGCCGCACCACGGTGTCCATCTCGAAGGGGTAGAGCAGCGCCCCGCCCCAGGCGAGCAGGGCGGCGCACAGGACAAGCGCGCCTACGCCGACGAGTGTGTCGTACGGCTTGACGAGCAAGGGCAGGAACGCGATCCCCATCACCGCCAGCCCGCACACGATCGCCCGGGGCCCGGGCAGGTTCCGTTTCGCCCACAAGGTCAGCTTCAGCTGCCCGGACAGGGCGGCAAGGGCCGAGACGGCGAAGACCGCGCCGGTCACCAACCCGGTCTGTGCGCCGAAGAGTTCACGGGCGCGCAGCGGGAGGGCGAGGTAGACCTGGAAGGCGAGGACGTACGAGCCGGTCATCGCTGCGGTGAAGAGGAGGAAAGGCCGGTTGGCTGCGACGGTGCGCCAGTCGGCGGCCACCGCCCGCCAGGCGGGTTCGGCACTGCGGCCGGCCGGTGGCCGGGAGGGCAGGGCGCGGGTCTGGAGGACGGCCAGGGCGCCGAAGATGAGTGCCGCCACCGCACACACCGCGCTGAAGTCCCAGGCCAGCAGGGCGAGTCCGGCGAGCGGGCCGACCAGGATGCCGGCCTGGTAGAAGACGTTGAAGGCGGCGAACGCTTCCACGCGCCGCTCCTCCCCCGCCTCGGCGGCCAGGTAGGCGCGGACGGCCGGGTTGAACAGCGCGCCCGCCAGTCCGGTCAGCGCCGAGGCGACGATCAGCGCGGGCAGACTCGCCGCCACCGCCAGCAGCCCGAACGCGACCGTACGCAGGGCGCACCCGGCGAGGATCATCGGCTTGCAGCCGTAGCGGTCGGCGAGGGTGCCGCCGACCAGGAACATGCCCTGCTGGGACAGGTTGCGCACGCCCAGCACCAGGCCCACCGTCCAGGCGGCGAGACCCAGGCCGTGGGCGAGGTGGTCGGCGAGGTAGGGCATCAGCATGTAGAAGCCCAGGTTGATGGCGAACTGGTTGACCATCAACAGACGGGCAGGGCTATCGAAGGACACCACTTGGGCGCGCAGCCGCTTCACCGGGCGACACCCGCCTTCGCGTCCGTCCGCCCGGCGCGCCCCAGCGGATCGCGGACCCGGCTGCACCGGGTCCAGCCGGTCACCACACACTCGTCGGGGGCGGTGATCTCGTCGGGCTCGGCGGGTGGCTCCCGGTCGAGCAGGGCGTGGTCGCGGCACCAGGCGTCGTTGTAGACCGTCTCCAGGTAGCGGTGCGGCCCGTCGGGGAAGATCGCCGCGATACGGGTGTCCGGCGGATACGCCCGTGCTGCCCATCCGGCGACGAGGGCGACCGCGCCCACGCTCCAGCCGCCGGAGACGCATTGGTGCCGGGCCAGCTGTCGGCAGACCCACACCGCCTCGGCCGGAGCGACCCAGTGGACCTCGGCGAAAGCGTCGTAGTCGACGTTGGAAGGATGGATGCTGGAGCCCAGGCCACGCATCAGCCGCGGTGCGACAGGCTGGCCGAAGATCACCGAACCGACCGCGTCGACGCCGATCAGCCTCAGGCCGGGGAAGGACTCCCGCAGGACGGCGGCCGTACCGGCGGAGTGGCCGCCGGTACCCACGGCCGCCACGAGGACGTCGACGCGCCCGAGTTGGGCGACGAGTTCGGCGGCCAGCGGTCGGTAGGCGGCCACGTTGTCGGGATTGTGGTACTGGTCCGGGCAGTACGCGCCCGGGGTCCTTTCGAGACGTTCGGCGACCCGCTCGCGGCGGGACTGCTGCCACCCGCCCTGGGGGTGCGGAACGTCGACCTGGTCGACGTCCGCGCCGAGCGCGGTGAGCAGGCGGAGCATCGACGGCTCCATGCCGGGGTCGGTGACGACGGTGACCGGATGGCCGTACGTCAGTCCGGCCAGGGCGAGGCCGAGGCCGAGGGTGCCGCTGGAGGACTCGATGATCGGAGCGCCGGGCACGAGGTCGCCGCGCCTACGGGCCTCGCGGACCATGTGCAGGCCGGGACGGTCCTTGATGCCGCCGGGATTGGCGCCCTCCAGCTTGGCGTAAAAGCCGCGGCCGACCGGGGCGAAGGGAGTGTCGATCCACAGGACCGGTGTGTTGCCGACGAGTTGGGCGGAGCGGCGGGCGAGGGCCGGGAGAGGTGCGTGCGCGGGCAGGGGTTCGAGCAGGGAGAGATGCATGGGATACGGCTCCTTCGCGCCCTGCGTAGGGCAAGGCGCGGTGCTGGCGGTTCGGTGGACGCACGGGCACGCCCCTGCCGGTGAGGGCGAGGGCGTGCGGGCGGTCCTACTGACGCCAGACGCAGTGGAGCGCGAGGGCCGAGCGGCCGTACGGGGATGGGGAGTTGGTGCCAGGCGGGTCACGCGGTGCTGCGCCGCCCGTGCCGACGCGGGCCTGCGGGAGTGCGAGTCCGTCAGGCACGGACGGCGGGACGGTGTCGTCGGGGGAGGCTGTCCGCGGCCGGTCCGCCGCGTGATCGATGTGACCGTCCCAGTGGTGGTGATGACCGGGATGCGGGGTGAATCTGCCGCTGTCCGCTGTCTCCTGGACACCGACGGGTGCGACGTCCGCGACGGCGTTCAGATGGGGCCCTTCGAACGCGGAGCCGTGAACGGCCCCCACGAGGTGGGCGACGGTCAGCAGCACGAGACCGAGCAGGAGGCCGGCCCGCCTCGGATGTCCGCTCACTCGCACACCGATCACGAACTCAACGTAATCGATTGATTACGATGAGCAACTCACCGACTGCTCGGGACTACCGCTTCTCGTACGAATTCTCCGGCTGCGTCACCTGATTGCCGGACGCCTGGCCGAGCACGGGCGGCCAGGCTTCGTCCGAGGCGAACTTCCCCTCGGGGATCCAGGTGCCGGTGGCGGTCACCCACGAGCCGACGGTGGAAGCATCGAGGCTGCACATCTCGACCTTGTTGGAGCGGCCGTCGGGGCGCAGCAGGAGATGGGAGGGCCGCGTCAGGCACCAGCTGACGCCGTCCTTGGTGACGAATCCGGTCAGCCGACCGCGTTGCGGCTTTTCATCGCCCTGCCGCTGTCGCAGATGGCATGGGAGGTGAACTGGCCGAGGGCGAGGTCGACGGGGTCCTGCGCCGGGAGAGCGGCCAAGCTGCCGAGGCCCTCGGTCACGCACTCGGCCGCCGGTCGCCTTGGCCGCCGCCCGCTCGGCGCTGTAGGAGCCGAGGGCGGGCGGCGGAAACAAGCTGGACGGCGAGGGCGGGCACGGTGAGAGCTCAAGAGCCGTCAGAAACGGCCCACCCAGGTTCAGAAGGCGTGCGCCATCAGCTCTGCGAACAGCGCGTGCTCGTCGACCTCAAGGCCACGCGAGCGGAACCAGCCGCAGATGTTGGCGCAGTCCCGCTGGAGGAAGTCCATTCCGTTGAGGTTGCCCACCAGATCGACGATCTGCGGCAGATCGATGATGACCAGCCGCTCGTCCGCCGCCAGGATGTTGTACGCCGAGAGGTCGCCGTGGACGACACCGCTCTGCACCATCGTCGCCAGCGCATCGGTCAGCTGCTCGAAGTACACCGCCAGCAGCTCACGTGAAGGCCGAACCTGGGCGAGCCGGGGCGCGGTCGCGACGGTGCCGTCCTCGTCGACGACCGTGATCCACTCCATCAGGATCTCGGTGCCGTCGATCTGGACCGGATAGGGAACCGGCAGCCCCAGATTCCAGAGCCGCACCAGCGCGCCCCACTCGGACACCGCCCACTCGCCGGCCGCGACCTGCCGGCCGAAGGTGCTCTTCCGCTTGAGGGCGCGCTCGTCACGTGAGCGCTTCATCGAACGGCCCTCCGTGTAGGAGGCCGCGCGGTGGAAGGACCGGTGCTCGGGAGAGCGGTACCGCTTGGCCGCCATGACCACGCCACCGGCGGGGTCGAGCGGGTCGGCCCGCTCGACGAGGTGGACGTCGGCCTCCTTGCCGGTCTTGAGGACACCGAGCTCGGTGTCGATCGCGCCCTGCGAGGTCACCACCCAGTCCGGGAGCGGCTCGGGGCCTCGGGAGAGGGGTTCGACGCTGAGCCAGGTGGACCAGCGCTGGCCGTCGGCGAGATCGTCGTAGGAACGGAAGTCGAAGACGAACCGGTCGTCGATGTCGCCCAGGTCGCGCGACGGCGGGACGTAGCGGTCGGCGTCGGTGCTGAAGGCGTCAGGAAATGCCGGGTACTGAGGATGGTCGTGAGACATCGCTGGAGGTGCTCCATGAGGCGAGAGAGAGGCGGTCTGCGGGCAGGCCGAGGACAGTCACGGTCACGGTCATGCCTCCTCTCGTGGAGCACCGGGCAGCTCCCGGTGGCTCGCCCATGGTGGGGGTCGGACACGGGGGGCGGCAACCGAATTAAGCCGGCCCACGTCGCGCAGCCTTAGCGGTGCCGTCGGTTTCCGGTGTGATCCTCCGGCCCGGGCTCGACCTGTTGCTCGTCGTCGGACGCCCCGCCGTATGCCCGCGTGGTCGTCGTGGTCGACATCCCGACCAGAAAAAAGTTCGCAGGCCGCGATATCCGTACCTCTTGGTCCCGCACGGTCAGGACATCGGGCACCCTGACAGCGGCCCGCACCTACCGAACAGTGCGCACGCCCATCAACTCCGCGTGCCCCGCCCAGTGTCAGGGGTCACGACCCGTCAGGCGGTCCCCGCGCGGGCGCGCCGCCGGTGGGACGCGCTACCGCTGCGATTGCCGGTCGCCATCCTCCTCATGGCGGTGGGCGTCGCGACCAACGCCAGCACCGCTCTGGCCGAGGCCCTCGACGACACCCTCGTCTTCACCAGCTGTCACAACCGGATCGCCTACGGACCTCGGTCAGCGTCGGCCTGTGTGGTTCGCACTAGAGACACGACACATAGTCCACCCCGATGAAGTCCATCTGGCGGCGGCAAGAAGCCCCCGTGCGCATCGGTCTGCCCGAGCCCTGACTCGAGCAGTGGCGGGCCACAAGCGGATGGCCCCGACCGGGCAAGCCGGTCGGGGCGCTGTCGCCTCGCCCTGCGGGCATCACCTGCTGTGGCGGATGCCCGGGAGGTCAGTGGTGGCGGTTGCCGCCGTGGTGGTGACCGCCGTGGCCGCGGTGGTGGCGGCCCCAGGACTCGTCGTCGACGAAGCGGTCGTGGTCGTTGCGCAGGGTGGCGGTGTCGGAGCGGTTGTCCCACACCTCGTTGTGGCGGTCCATGTAGAGGTCGCTGTCGGTGTCGTGGCCCCAACCGGTGTGGATACGGACCGTGGCGCGGCCCTCGAGGCGGTAGTGGTCGAAGGTGTAGGTGTCGCCGTCCTCGTTCTTCAGGGTCCAGCCGTCGAGGTTGACGGTGCGGCGAGAGGTGTTGGACAGCTCCACCCACTCCTTGTTCAGCGAGCGCCGCGAGCGGTCCTCACGGCCCGGTGCGTCGTACTGGACCGCGCTGATCTCCACCTTGGTCCGGTCGGGCCGGGCGTGGTCGGCCGCCGACGCCGGCAGCGCCACCGCCCCGACGATCGCGGCGGCCGACAGCACGGCGGCGGAGAGACGACGGGCGGTCACCGTGGAAGAAGACACAAAGCCCCCAGGCTGTACGAGCACCCGCCCTGTCCCGGACGACCCCTTGCAGCGGGGCCGGTGGAACGGGCTGGTGCGGTGTGCGGGTGGCGGCCGGTTGGCCGCACATCCACACCATGGCCGTGCCGTGCAGGTTGTGAACGCAATACGGACGGTCCGTTACTGGTCATCCACATTGCTGTGACTCTTGGATGCATTGTCCATTTATGCCGCGAACGCACCATGTTGACGCCACGTCAGATCATCGACCGGTATGCGCCTTGGTCCCTCGCCCGTGTTCGCCGGAGCGCGCCACCCCAGTCCCTGGCAGGCCGTCACCCGAAAGTGCGTAACAGGCCCTCCGGGCGCCACGCACCCTGGCATACGGGAACTCGACCGCGCACGGCAGGAGATCGTGCGCCGGGGATTCACGTCGCTGTGGCCAAGGCCGTCCGGAGCGACCTCGCAGCCCGCCTGCGCATCGTCCGGCCGCTCTGCCCCGACCACCGCACCGGCACCCATCCAAAGGCGGTCTCGGACCGGGCCGTGATTGGTGCACATCTGCGAACGAATCAGTGTGCTGACGGCCGCCCGGCCGATCCGTACGGGCCTCAGGACATGCTGCCCCGGCACACCGTCCCCACGGCCGGAGTGCGGCCCGTGCGGAGGTATTTGTCGACCGCCTCAGCGACGCAGCGGTTCTGCGGGTATGTGCCGTGGCCCTCCTCCTCGGCCGTCAGGAGCACGCCGACACCGTCGCCCAGGGCGCGGGCCATGTGGCGGGCGCCGGGATACGGGGTAGTCGGGTCGCCGGTGCCGCCGACCACAAGGACGGGAGCCGCGCCATCGGCATTCACCTGGGGCGTGGCACGTTCGCCGTCGAACGGCCAGTCGTAACAGAGGTAGACGCCAGTGGACCAGGCCGCGCCGAAGACGGGTGAGGCGGCTTTGACGCGGGCCTTGTCCCTGTCGAGGCGTTCGAAGTCAGGGCGCAGGTTGGAGTCCGCGCAGGTGATCGCGACCCGGGCGGCGCGGCTGCTGTCGCGCGGGGTCGCTGCGCGGTCGGCCGAGCCGATGTCGTCCGCGCCCTTGCTCAGCGGACCGCCGTCGTTGTGGTCGATCAGCGCGGTGAGCGCCTTGGCGAGCGGCGACCAGCCGTCTGTGCCGAGGTCGAGATAGTCACTGACGGTGTACGCGAGGTCATCGGCGTCGAGGTTCCTTCCGCCGCCGGCCGGGGCGGCCGTCTTCTCCAGGCGGTCGGCCAGGCGCACCATGCGTCGCGCGGCCTCCTCGGGCCCGTCGCCTGTCGGGCACTGGCGGATACGGGCCGCGCAGTGCGCAGCGAACCGATCGAACGCCGCCTGGACCGCCTTGACCTGCGACACCTGCTCCTCATCGAGGTCCTCGGTCGGATCGACGGACGCTTCGAGGACGAGCCGTCCGACGTGTGATGGGTACAGGTGGGCGTAGACCGCGCCGAGCGCCGTTCCGTACGAGACGCCGAAGTAGTGCAGCCGCTCGTCGCCGAGGAGGTAGCGCATCACGTCGAGGTCTCGCGCGGTATGCGAGGTGCCGATGTACGGGAGGAGCGCCCCGGAGTGCTCGGCGCAGGCGTCGGCCCCGTCGTAGCCGGTGTCGTCCGCGTTCTTGCCGCAGCGGACGGGGATGGTCGCGCCAACGCCGCGCGGGTCGAAGGAGACCAGGTCGTAGCGGTCGAGGAGCGGCTTGTACTGGTTGAGGCGTTCGGGTAATCCGCTCACGCCGGATACGCCGGGGCCTCCGAAGTTGAGGACGAGCGAGCCGATACGCCGGGCGTTCGAACCGGTGGCCTTACGGCGGATCAGGGCGACGTCAATCGTCCTGCCATCTGGCTTCCCGTAATCGAGCGGGGCCTTCATGGCGGCGCAGTCGTAGCCCATGCGCGCAGTGGGCGGCGAGGTGCAGCGGGACCAACGAAGGTGCTGGCCGGTGGTGAGCGCGGTGGGCAGACCGGCGGGCGGGTTGTTCGCGGTGAACTCCGTACGCGGCTCCGCACTCCGGCCGGGAGCGTCGCGCTGGAGCCAGGCGCCAACGGCCCCGAACACAGCCAGGAAGACCCCGGCGAGAATCCACACACCGACCGAAAGGCCCGTTCTGCGGCTTCGTATCGGAGGTGCGTCACTCATCGAAATCCCCGCGCTCCGCCCCTGGACGCCCGCCCCGTGCCCGCTTGCCCGTGTCCGTGATCGTCCGACCGTCGAATAAATGCAGAGTACAAGCCGTCTCCGACAGCAGCTCAGCTCCTGGCGTCACGGTCACCAACCCGGTGAACGTATGCGGTCACAGCACTCCGCATGAATCGGCCACGAGCGTGAACTCCCGTTCTCGAAGACACGTCGATCCGTCTCCAGGTCGATCACCTGCCCGGCCGCTCATGCCCGCTGCCTCTCTGACTGTGGTCTTCGAAGGCCGGTATGAGCAGCGAGGACGTCGACCTGCGCCGGCAGGCAATCCTGCGATGGTTCGACCTTGAGCACACCTTCCGCATGATCAAGCAGACACTCGGCTGGACGCGTCCCCGAAGCTGAGCACCGGCGGAGGTGGCTCGTGATCGCCGCCCACACCCAGCTGACGCTCGCCAGAAAGACCGCCGACGATCTCAGCCGCCCCGGGGAGAGCCGACCAAGCCGGGCCCGGCTCCGCCGGGAGTTTCGGAACCTCCCCGCACCTGCACTTCCCAACCCGTACACCGAAATCATCAACGCCCGGCCTGAGGTGCTCACTTGGATCCAGGAACCGAGCCCCGCCCGCACGCCATGACGTGGCAAGACGACCAGGCGCCCCGAGGGCGCCGCAGAACGCGATCAACTCACTGCTGGCAAACACATCTGCACAAGCTCATGGACGCAACCGCGCAAGCTCGTCCGCACGGCGGCGGTCCTTGGGGCGGCCGAGGGCACGCCGCATTTGGATCAGGTCGTCCAAGGCGGTGTAGCGGATGGTGAAGCCTGCCGGATCGCGGGCGCTCACCGCCCGGGCCAGGCAGGAGGCAGTATCCATGTCACCCCAGGGCAGAGCAGGTGTGCACAAGTCGCCGCTGGCACTGGCTACCCGGTAGGCCACCTGAGATTGGCCAAGGTCGGGCAGATGTGTGCAGCTCGCGGCAGCCAGGGCATCGCGCAGCGCGTGTGCCTGCTCAGGCGGGCCGTCCCACAACAGGTCGAGGTCGCCGGTCAGCTCCGTCGAGCCATGCATGATGCCCGCGACCTGTCCTATGACGACCGCTTGAGAACCAGCCTAGTGCAAGGGCCCGAAGGAAAAAGATCGGATCGAAGCCAAGCGGACCGTCCGTGGCGAACGTACCGGCGACGTCATCGGCTTCCTCCAAGCCACGCCCCGTGGCGACACGTTCACGGGTGACGACGCGAGTACGCCTGACGGCCTGACGAAGTCGAAGAGCAGCAGCCTCATTCACTCCGCTCATTCAACAGCAACCGTACGAGCGGACGGACAGTACGGGTCATGCTGCACGCGCCCCAACTGGTGGCCTACGACGGCAGAAGGATTCGCCCGGTACGAACGGCTCATCGCCATAGGTCAGGCCCGACTCGTGCTGGACCACTCCCTGGTGGCCTTCCGCTGGGTCTAGAAGCCCAGCGCCTTCCGGGGCGCGGTCTCGCGTTCCTTCGCCGTCCAGGTGGAAACACCGGAGTCCCACGGAACGCGAGCTGCTCGCCGCGGGCGGAGCAGCCTGAGATCCCTGGAGCCGCTGCTGACTGCTGCTCGCGGCCGCGATTTCCGACCTCCCGGGACTGCACGCCTAACGGCCCCACCCGCGTTAGATCTGGGGTGCTGCGCCTTCAGGGCCAGAGCTAGGCTCGTGGCTGATGACGGTTACCGACGAGGGGGTTCTGCGGTATGAGCGGGAGAGTGACGGCGGTCAGCAGCAACGGGGAGTACTCGTTCACCAAGCCGAACCGGGACAGCGTCAGATTACTCGCCGGGCTCGGTGTGGAGGGAGACGTTCACGCGGGTGTGACGGTCAAGCACCGCTCGCGTGTCGCACAGGATCCCACCCAGCCGAACCTGCGCCAGGTCCACCTCATTCATGAAGAGCTCTTCACCGAGGTCGGTGAAGAAGGGTTCAAGGTGACGCCCGGCGCACTCGGCGAGAACATCACCACGTGCGGCATCGATCTGCTCGGGCTACCGGTCGGCACATTGCTGTACATAGGTGACTCCGCAGTCCTGGAAGTCACCGGCCTGCGCAATCCCTGCCTGCAGATCGACAATTTCCAGGACGGGCTGCTGAAGCAGGTCGTCGGCCGCGACGAGGCGGGGAACATCGTGCGCAAAGCCGGAATCATGAGCGTCGTGAGGGAAAGCGGCGTGGTGTGCCCTGGCGACACGATCGAAAGGGAACTTCCCAGCGGTCCGCACCGACCCCTGGACCGCGTCTGACCAGCCTTTCGGGCAGGCCGTGACATGACGACGGCCGCGCGGGTTCTTGAGGTGTGAAGATCAAGCAGGCCCGCACGGCCATGGCCCCATGCTGCCTTCTGCCGCGTCGCGCACCAACATCTCGGAGAGTTGATCGAAGAGCTCGCCCCACGCTGGGAAGCGCGCTGCGAGTCCGCGCGGCACAAGCGGCGCCGGGTGCGCGCTGACGGCAGGCCGGGGCCGGGCCGAAGTGCGAACTCGCCTTCACTGATCGGCTGCTGGCCGCCCGGTTCACCTGCGCACCGGCCTCACCCACGAGGCTCTCGGCGTGATCTACGACGTGGGCTCCTCAACCATCGGCCGCGCCATCAGCGAGATCCGCCCGCTCCTGGCGGAGCGCGGGTTCGCCATCCCCGACCGACCCCCCTCGAATCTCACGTGATCCGGTCCGTCGCCGGCGGATGGTGCCTATCGTCTCAATCGACGTGGTTGGCCGGTGACGACTCGCAGTGACTGCGAGGCTATGTGTCGAGCCAGGCCTCGCTATCCGCCCGCGAAGCGTGCCCCCAGGTCCATGGCCTTCTGGGTGAGCCTGATGTGCCGGCCGGCGTGGTCCTGCGTGGCGACCTGGATAAAGCTGCCCTCGTGCCACCAGAACACCGTGGGGCTCAGCGCGCCCGGTGACTGCTCGAAGCCCACGGCGGCGAACCGGGCCATGGTGTGCAGCGAGGCGGCCACGCTCCTGTCGCGGATGACGTGGAAGGCGAGTTGGTGCCGGTGCGGCAGCGCGACCAGGATTCCGTCCCGCGCCGGGGCGTGCTTGGTACAGCGGCGTGCGACCTCGTCGAGGACCAGGGCAAGGCTCGCGATGAAGTACGAGCTCCCCATCAGCACGTCGAAGTGGGAGCCGTCTTTGTCCCTGACCACCTTGTGCTTGTCAACGCGGACGGCCCGTAGATTCTGGAACGCACGGTCCCGAAGGGCCGTGATGTCACCCAGGTCGGAGAGGGAGTCCGCGGTCAGCATGTCGACGGTTTCCGGGAGGTCGAGCGCCAGCACCTCCAGCAGTCCCGGGACCGATGGGGGACCGTACCCGAACGCCTTCAGGAGCGCGGGCTCGCTGGGAATGAAGCGCGGGTAGAGCTGGGCCAGGAGCCGTTCGTGCGGCAGGGCCCTGAGAGCCTGCGCTCCATCCATCGAACGGACGACCCGGTCAACATGTTCGTCCACCAAGCTCCGCCAGCACCGAGGGCCACGGCTGTCGTTGTGGCACACGGCCGCGAGATTGGACAGGCCGAAGCGCCAACCCGAGTCCGTGGTCACGCGTCCCGGTTCGCCCGTTACCTCGATGCCGCGCTCTGCGAAGGCCTCACGAACAAAGGTACGCAACCGGGCAGCCTCCGCCTCAGACAGGAGCGCGAACTCCCCGTCGCGCGGCACGTCCACCCCCTCCCGACGCTCTCCGCGCCGAAATATCCCCACCAGATCCCCCATCGCTCGAAGATGCGGATCATAGCCGCGACCGGCTCAGGCGCCTTCTTCAGGTGTTCACCCCCGGTGGGAGGGCGGACGCCGACTGCCCCTCGACTTCCCCCGGTGACCTGCTTCGACGCCAGAAACCAGATCGCCTCAGGTCACAAGCGAACCGACCAGATCATCCGAGATTCGGACCAGACCGACTGTGACGGGCCAAGTACGCTCAACCTGCGCTGCGAGGGGTCATCGATGTCCCGTGACAGCAAACTGGAGCGTTACAAGTAGCCATTCGACCTTGATCCAGCACGGGATGGTGCCGGCAATGCCTCATGCCGGTTGATGAGCACGGCGGGCCGATGGTCGACCGTTACCGTCTGCCCTCTTGATCGTTAAGCAGGCCATGTCTCCTACCAAGAAGCTCGTGGCCCTTCTCGCAGCAATCGCCTTCTCCTTGCTCGCCGCCACCCCGGCCAGCGCAGGCGTGCACAGTCACTGCGGCAGGTACATCTGCGTCATGACGGCACACCACAACCGCTACGTCCAGGACATCACGGTCCAGACCAAGGACGGCCTCCCGGGAAAGCTTCGCGCCTACTGGGGCAACTACCACTCCCGGAAGGTCAGTGCCGCATCCCACCGGTGGGTCGTGGGCTATGAGCAGCAAGACGCGAAGCTGGTGTGCGGCGGCCTCGAGCGCGACGGCCGGTCGATCGAAGACGGGATCTGCGTCAGCATCTGACCCCCACCTCGCCCCGAAAGTCCCGGCCCTGCGTGCAGACACGAAGGCCGGGGCTTTCCGTAGCCGCAGCCGCCAGTGGTGCTCGGATCGCGCAGGGTGAAGCCGACCGTGGTCAGCGCCTGGACCACCAGGGTGGCCGCGTAGATACCGCGTGCTCCATGCCGGTCCCGGGCCACGTTCAGCGCGGTATCCAGCTGGCGGGTGCTGGTGACCACACACAGCGTGTACGACGCGTCTTCCAGCTGGCGCCTGATCTCTTGACGGGTCTGTGTGATCAGGCGGGTTCATCAGTGGAGACCGATCGCTCCGCTGCCTGTGCCCGGTACTGCCCCGGCGTAGTACCGAATTCTCGACTGAAGGCGTGTGAGAGGGCATACGGGGTGCCGTAGCCGACGCGGCGAGCGATGGCGGCCAGGGGGTCCGGGGTGTCGCGCAGCAGAGTGGCGGCGAAGGTCAGGCGCCACCAGGTGAGGTACGCCATCGGCGGCCGGCCGACCAGGGTGGTGAAGCGGCGGGCCAGGGTGGCGCGGGACACGCCTGCCTCGGCGGCCAGACGGTCGTTGGTCCACGGGGCGGCCGGGTCCGAGTGCAGCGCGCGTAGGGCAGCGGCCGCCACGGGGTCGCCCAGTACGGTCGGCCAGGTGCCGCCCGTGCCCTGGGCTGCCCAGGAGCGGATCATGTAGACGAGGAGGAGGTCGAGCAGGCTGGGTACCGCGATGCAGGCGCCGGGTCCCTGTGTGGCCAGCTCGTGGCCCAGCAGGTCGACGGCGGCGCGCAGTTCGGGATGGGCGCCCACTCGGTTCGGCAGGTGCACGACCTTCGGCAGTTCCGCCATGAGCGGGTGCATGCGACTGCGGTCGAGCCGGTACTTGCCGCACAGCATCTGCACCTCGCCAGAGGTGGCTAGGGGCCGGCGCGGCCCTTTGTCATCGAGCCATCGCTCGAACGGCACCGCCTGTTTCACGGTCGTCGCATCGGCGGGGGCGTCGGCGATCACGTGCCCTGTGCCGTGTGGCAGCAGCACCACGTCACCCGCGCCGAGTGAGACTGGCGAGCCGCTGTCGGGCAGCAGCCAGCAACTGCCCTCCAGGATCACGTGGAAGCCCGCACCGTCGTACGGGGCGAGGCGCGTGCACCAGCTCCCGCTCACCCGCACCCGGTTTGAGGAAGGCCGACCGACGCGTACTGCCGAGACTGCGTCGCTCACCACATCCATCAAGCCAGACTACCGACAGCGTCAATGGTGAGGTGGATGCGTATCTGAATGAGTCGAACAGGCATTGAGAGGCTCATCCGCCCTTCCTAGAGTCGACCGTATGAAGAGCGAGAGCCTGCAGAGCATCATGCTCGGCGATGTCGAGGTCATCCGAGTCGTCGAGTGGCAAGGGGCGTTCGCGCCGGCACGCGGCCTGGTTCCGGAGTCCGGCGCCCAGGTGTGGAAGGTTAACGAGGGCTGGCTGGCGCCGGATCACTGGGAACCGGACAGCGACCGGGCGGTGGTGGCGCTGCAGACCTGGGTGCTGCGCAGCGGCGGACGGACCGTCCTGGTCGACACCGGGGTGGGGAACGGGCGCGAGCGGCCCGGCTCGGCGCAGTTCCACCACTGGCAGGGCGATTTCCTCGGCCGGCTGGCGCGGGCAGGAGTCCGGCCGGATGACGTGGACGTCGTCGTCAACACCCACGTCCACGGTGATCACGTCGGTTGGAACACTGTCGGTGTGGACGGTGGGTGGGAGTCCACGTTCCCCAACGCCCGGTATCTCATCCCGGCCGCGGACGACTTCCACTTCGGACCGGACAACTCGTACGGGAACGGCCTGCGGGAGGATGACCGGCTGATCTACGAGGACAGCATCATGCCCGTCCACCGGGCGGGACAGACCGTCCTGTGGGACGGCACCCACCGCATCGATGAACACCTCACTCTGGAGTCTGCGCCAGGCCACACACCCGGCTCATCCGTACTGCGGCTCGCATCCGGGAGCGACCGGGCGGTCTTCGTCGGCGATCTGCTGCACAGCCCGGTGCAGATCCTCACGCCCTCGTGCAACAGCTGCTTCTGCCTTGATGCGGAACAAGCAGTGGCCAGCCGCCGTCGGATCCTCCAACGAGCCGCAGACGAAGGGGAATTGGTCATCCCCGCACACTTCGGCGGGGCGGGTGCCGTGGAAGTCCGGCGAGAGGGCGACGCGTTCACCCTCGGGCGGTGGGCGGCCTACGGTACGGAGTAGTCGCGTCAGTCACAGCAACTACGGGCCGCGACCTTTGCGAGGCCAGAGGCATCCGCCCATAGATGGCGGCTGATGCACCTCGAGATCACCATCGTCTGGGCCGGCTCCGCCTATGCCGGACAGGTCGTGACCTGGGCGAAGACATACCTGAAACAATGCCAGCCATCAGGTCATCATGCAGGTTCTTGATGATGTTGTAGACGAGATGGACCAGGGCGAACTCACCGGGAACGACGGTGGTGGCCATGTCTCCGATGACTATCGGGAGCGTGTCCTCGTCGATCTTGTGCCGCAGGACGGTTGCCATGCGCTCGGACAGTTCGATGGCCCACTAACGGAACGCCGCGTTCCCGGAGCGGGACTCCCACTCGTTCGATTCCGATGGCGAACTCCAGTGCCCGGCCGTCTCCGGCGAGTTCGGCAAGGAAGGCGAGAGCCGGTCCGAGGACGGCAGCCGAGGTCGCTTCGGCCTCCCTCGGCGTCGTAGCGGTCGGCGGTCGCACGGGTCCACAGTTCACTGCGCGTCGCGGGCGGCCACTTTGCCGGGGGCCGAGGGGCGCTGTCGACGCATTTACGTTCTCCCCAGCGGAGCGTGAACCGCCCACAACTCGTCGCCACGTTCCCACGGCTTCGGCCGATCCACCACGCACCCCGGATCATCAGCCCCGGAGTGATCCAGCCACCTTAAGAACATTTCGGCAGGAGTTCTTATGCGGTCAGTTTGGCGGCGAGCCGCTCCGGGCCCATCGTGGCGCGGTTGGCAGCACGCGGCCGGCGCCCGGACCGACCCGCCGCCGGTCCTCCGCCCAAAGGGGACGAAGTTCCAGAACCGAGGGCGAGTCTGCGTGGCAGAGCCTGCACGCCCGCCTGGTGGCCCCGCCTATTTCCGGTGGCGCAGCGCCAACGCCTGCCACCCGGGCGTCCTGCCTCAGCGCCTGCCTTACGGCTTTCGAAGCGAGCCAGAACCCTCTCTCACTTATGAAGCCAGTCGGAGAAGAAGATGAGCCGCCGATGACGCCATCGGCGTGACATCGCCCGGCAGCCGCAACCGCAGATGGCCGCGTGCCGCTCTTCCCATGCACATCCACCCGCTACTGGAGGAGACCGACGTGAGCATCGCCCTTGAACACCACACGCCGCAGGCCTTCGTCGACCTCTACGCCGCCGAGCCGGCGGAGAGCGCCTGGCCTCCGGCCCCAGCCGGGCAGGACATGGACTACCTGCTGCCGCCGCCCAACCCCTCCGAGCGCCTCAGCATCCTCACCGACCCCCGCGACCAGCACCGTCTGGCCCTGCACGCCGCACTGACTGCCGCCGGTGTCCCGCCGCTTCCCGAGGACCGCGACGCAATCGACCAGCTCAGCGCCCTGCCCTCCAGCATCAACACCACCCTGCAGCGCTGGCTGCGCCACACCACATCATGATGTGAGGAAGCCACCGTGTCTCATCGTTCCCTCTCCCAAGGGGCGGTCTACGGCCTCCAGGACACGGTCCTCTAATCGGACCGTCGAGACCGGCGACCGGGTCGTCCCGCCCGCCGCCGCGACGTCCTGGCCGCCGAACGCGAAGAACGGCCCCACATCCGCAGCGAGAAAGGCATCCGCTGGGGCGGACGTTCACTCACGACCGCCGGCTGACCAAAACGCTCCGGGCGGTCACACCACCAGCGCCGCGTGCAGTGCATGGAATGCTCACGAAGTTCCAACGTGGCGATCGGATCGATCTCCATCTGCAACTGACACGCGGTGTCGTCGCCGTTGGGGGTCAGGCGCACGAAAAAGGCGAAAGCGTCCCCGACTGGCTCCGCGTTCAGCGTCAGCGGATTGTCGCCGCCCGGAGTCACCGCCGCCGAAAAGCGGACACCCGACGGAGTGCGCAGGTGAGAGCATCCGGGCTGCGAAGTCCATAGTCTCCGCAGCGCTGAGATCTGCGGTGAAGTCAGCCGTCAGGTAGGAGATCCAGTCTGCGGTGATCTGCCAGTTGTCCCCACCGGTCCGAGCCAGTTCCACCCACACATCACCGCCGCCTAGGCGTATCCGCGGCTGTTCCATCGTCGCCCTCCGACATCCATGCCTGGGCTCAAGATCCTGTGGGGCGGAACTCCGTCGTCGGAAGTCGTTGCACGTCATCCGCCCTCCCAGGCTCTGGCCGCAGTTCCGTGAAGGGCTGGGGTCGCCGGTCAGCCCAGCGAGGCGCTCGCTGCGCGCAGTTCGTCCAGGGCCGCCAAGGCGTACCCGGCGAGCTCGTCCTTGGCGTCAGGGCCGGTCTCGGACCATTGGGCGTATCCGCGTTTGAAGGCGAGGAGGCCCAGTTCTCCCGCCAGGGCCGCGGTCGGGTCGGGTGTGCCGCGGGCGATCAGTGCGGTCGTCATCGCGGCCGCGAGGCTGACGCTCTTGAGGGCGTCGCGCTCTTGGAGTTCGGCGCTGGCGGCGACGGCCGCCTTCAGGCGAGGCGCGAGTTCGCGGCTCATGGCGCCCATGGCGCTCGACGCGCGCTCGAGGCCGGCGGCGACCGCCTCTAGCGGGCTGGCGTCGGCGGGCGCGTCGGCGATCCCCTCGGCCAGTAGTCGGCTCAGCGTCTCCTGTCCGGCCACCAGCAGCTCGCGCTTGTCGGGGAAGTGCCGGAAGAAGGTGCTTTTGGTGACTCCTGCGCGCTCGGCGATCTGCGCGACCGTCGTGGCGTCGTAGCCCTGCTCGGTGAACAGGTCGACGGCAGCCACGACGAGGCGTTCGCGTGCGCCTGGTTCCCATCTGGCCATGGTCACCATCCTAGGCGATGGGACTCTTGTCCCATCACTGCGCTAGAGTGATGGGACAAGAGTCCCATCACTTCTTGAGGGAATTTGCCATGCGCGTTTTTGTCACCGGCGGCACCGGCCTGATCGGTTCCGCTGTCGTCGCCGAACTGCTCGACAACGGCCACACCGTCCTCGCACTCGCTCGCTCCGACGCATCCGCGCAGGCCGTCAAGGCGGCCGGTGCCGAGCCAGTCCGGGGAGCCCTCGCCGACCTGGACACCCTTCGCGCCGGCGCCGCCCGGGCCGACGGGGTGATCCACCTCGCGTTCGACCACGACTTCAGCAGCCCCGACACCCTCGCGAAGTCGGTCGCGGAGGAGGGTGCCGCCCTCGCGGCCCTCGGCGAGGAACTCGTCGGCAGCGACCGCCCCCTCGTCACCTGCTCGGGTACGCCCTACGTACCCGGCCGCGCCTCCACCGAGGCCGACCCGCTGATGACCGAGGGGCCGGTCGGCGGTCGCAGTCGTGCGGTCACGTCGATCCTGGGCCTGTCCTCGCGCGGGGTCCGCAGCAGCGCCGTACGCCTGCCGCGCACGGTTCACAACCAGGGCTCCGGCGGATTCGCCGGCCTCTTGACCGGCATCGCCCGGCGGAGCGGAGTGTCCGGTTACCCGGGTGACGGCGCACAGCGCTGGCCCGCCGTGCACGCGCTCGACGCGGCAGTCCTCTTCCGGCTCGCCTTGGAACAGGCGGAAGCGGGTACGTCCTGGCACGCCGTGGCCGACGAGGGGGACAAGGTTCGCGATATCGCCACGGTCATCGGCCGACGGCTGGGCCTGCCGGTCGAGTCGGTATCGGCGGAGACCTTCGGCCCCCTCGGCCAGATCTTCGCCAGCGACCAGCCCTCGTCCAGCACGTACACCCGGCAGGCGCTCGGCTGGGAGCCCAAGCTCCCCAGCCTTCTGGAGGACCTGGAGAACATCCAGCGCTGACCGGCGACCGGGACGTTCGGGCAGGCCCGTGGCGAAGCGCCCCCGTTCCCGGCCATGATCTTCGTTGTCCGAGCACCGGCTTCGGGCAACGGTCGCGACACTATGACAGTTCCGAACGCACTCGGCACGGACCCTCGTGTCCGTCGGAGGGTCTCACGTCGCGCGGCTGATGAGCGTCTTGATAAGGCCCGGTTGTTGGTGGGCGAGGTCGTAGTGGCTCTCCGGACAGTGCCGGCCGCCGGTCGCACCGTGCGCCCCTGCCTACCAGTTCACATGCCTCGCGACGTCTCAGTTCGCGATCCGCCCCGCCAGTTGTCGCGCACTGACTCCATGCGCGTTCACCCGATCCGGGTCGTCGCCGCTTCTCGCAGCACATCGTGCGCGGCCGCATCGCCCCGGCACTGGGAACATCGCCCGCCACAGCGGCGTGTTCCCCTTCTCGTCCACGGCCTCCACAACGGCGTGGCGGGCCAACAGCTCGATGGCGATGTCCGCTCTCTGAGCGAAGTCGGCGAGGATACGGTTACAGCGGATCTTCGCCGCCCGGCGGACGGCGAAGATCCGCGAATTGCTGTAAGCCAACCCTTATCCGGCCGGTGGTCGCCGCGTCCACGCTCACACTTCACGGTCCGTACGGGCGCGGACAGTTGGCCAGGTCGGTGCCGCAGCAGACTCGGGGGGCTGCGGCACCGACCGACCCAGCCCGGCGCGGCAGGAAGAACACGCCCCGGGGCATCCCGTGCCAGTGCCCCGCCATCCGGCCACCAGGCTGGGCCGATCGGGTGGACCGCAGCAGACCCGCGGGCTCATCGATCGTGCCCCAGCGGAAGACTCCGAACATGTCACGCACCGCTGGTACCGGCGACCACTCTGCGTTCAACTCGGTCCGGCGGTGAGGTGGACGCCGTGGAGAAACTGAGTCCCAGTGCCCGCATGAGCGGTGGAGAAACCAGGGAAATCGACCGTGTGTTCTGGCATTCGCCGGGCACGAGGAGCGACGGAGGTTGATAACTATGGTTCCCCTGCTTGTCGTTCTTCTGCTGGCTCTGATCCTCTTCGGCGCGGGTTTCGCGCTGAAGGCACTGTGGTGGCTCGCGGTCATCGTGCTGGTCGTGTGGCTGCTCGGTTTCGTCATGCGCTCCGCCGACACGGGCGGCCGCAAGGGCCGTTGGTATCGCTGGTAATCCACCACCCATCAGCGGCATGCCTGTGGGCTCCGGATGACACCGGAGCCCACAGGCATGTCCCGGATCAGTACGTCTCGCCGGGTGAACAGTGGAACTACCACCTTTCCCGGAGCCGATCCTCATGGCTGGGGCCCGGCCACTCAGTACATCCATCGCTCCGCCGCCCAAATCGTCGTCGATCCTCTCGTACAGAGCGGTCAGCAGGGCGTCCAGGTCTTCGTTCTTCACACAATGATCCACATCACACCTCGGTCGACAACCTCACCAGGCGCATAACGGACGAGACCAGGCCCACCAGGCGAGGAACGCACTAGGACATCAAGGGCAATAATCTGCCTACTTCAAACGTCCTCTGAGGTCCGGCGCGTGAGACCGGAGGAGCCGCGAGGAGACGGCGGTTCAAGGAGTGGACAGGGGCTCGGCGACGATAGCCGTCGAGCCCCTGCCGGCCTCAGTGGAAGACCCGCTCCACGAACGCGTCGAGGTTGCCGCGCAGGCGCTCGATCTGCTGCTCGACAGTGAGGGACTCCTCCATGCGCCCGCCCGGTGCCGCCTTCTTCCTGCCCCGTACGTACAACGAGCAGTCCAGGTCGGCGCAGATGTAGAGGCCCACCGAGTTGCCTTCGCGGCCGGCCGGGCCTGCCTTGGGGGCGGTCATGAGGGAGACGCCGCTGCCGGGATGCGTGGTCAGGCACAGCGAGCACAGGCTGCGGCGCAGGAAGCCGCGGTTGGCGGAAGCGAAGCGCAGGGACAGGCCGACGAGTTCACCGGCGCGTTCGACGACGAGATACCTGCGATCGGGCGCGGACAGATCGAACCAGCCCAGGAAGTCCAGGTCGTCCCAGTGGTCGAGGTCCGCCAGGTTCTTGGGCAGGGGGAGGCGTTTGGCCTCGCCCTTCGAGCAGTTGACGAACGAGGTACGGATGTCGTGCTCGGTCAGGGGTTTCATGGAGGATCCTTCGGGGTGAGGTGGCCGGTGGCGGGACTCGACTCCGGCTCGCTAGGCCGGTGCGGCGTTTCCGGCGCGCTTCGGCGTCTTGCGCCGTACGGTGAGGCCCGCTACCAGGGCGGCGAGCAGCAGGACGCCTGCCGAGCAGCAGTAGGCGACGGAGAAGCCGTGCACCATGCCTTCGTTGAGGGTCGCGCCGCCGTGGGCCGGATCGTGCAAGTGCGAGTGGAGGTAACGGCTGGCGGCGCCGGTGGCGATGGTGTTGAGCAGTACGGTGCCCAGCGAGGCGCCCATCTGCTGAACGGTGTTGAGGACAGCCGAGGCCACACCGGCGTCCTGCGCGGGCACGCCGGCGGTGGCCATCGCGTAGACCGGCATGAAGGTCAGGCCCATGCCCAGACCGAGCAGCAGCAGGGCGGGCAGCACATGCGGGACGTACTGCGCATGCACGGTCAGGCTGCTGAGCAGCACCATGCCGGCAGCGGCCAGCACCATGCCGGACGACATCAAGGTGCGCGGCGCCGCGCGTGGCAGCAGGCGGGCCGCGATCTGGGTCGCGCCGATGACGATGCCGGCCGAAATCGGGACGAAGGCCAGGCCGGTCCGCACCGGCGGGTAGCCGAGGACGACCTGCAGGTAGTACGTCAGGAACAGGAAGACACCGAACATGCCGACGGTGGCCAAGCCCATCGTCGCGAGCGATCCGGCCCGGACACGGTCCTTGACGATGCGCAGCGGCAGCAGCGGGCTCGCCGCGCGGCTCTGCCACCACACGAAGGCGGCGAGCAAGATCACGCCGGCCAGGAGCAGCGTGAGCACCGACGGGCTCGTCCAGCCGCGAGGTTCGGCCTCGCTGAAGCCGTACACGAGGGCGACTAGCCCGCCGCAGCCCAGCAGCGCGCCCGGCACGTCCAGGTGCCCGCCCCGGCGGCCGGAGCGGTCGCGCAGGAAGGCCGGGGCGCCGAGCAGGGCGGCCAGCGCGATGGGCACGTTGACGTACAGGGACCAGCGCCAGTTCAGGTACTCGGTCAGCAGACCGCCCACGATCAGCCCGACCGCGCTGCCGCCGCCGGCCAGCGCACCGTAGACCCCGAACGCCCTGGCCCGCTCCTTGGAGTCGGTGAACGTCGTCGTCAGCAGCGACAGGGCCGAGGGCGCCAGGACCGCCGCGAACGCACCTTGCAGGGCCCTCGCCGCGAACAGCATCCCTGGACCGGCCGCCGCGCCGCCCAGCGCGGAGGCCGCGGCGAACCCGGCCAGGCCGATGACGAAGGTGCGCCTGCGGCCCACCAGATCTGCGATCCGGCCGCCGAGCAGCAGCAGCCCGCCGAAGGCCAGCGTGTAGGCGGTGATCACCCACTGCCTGTCGGCGTCCGACATGCCGAGAGCGCGCTGGGCGGAGGGCAGCGCGATGTTCACGATGGTGCCGTCAAGGATCACCATCAGCTGGGCGAGGGCGATGACGGCCAGCGCCCACCAGCGCTTCGGATCCGGTGTCGGAGTCGCGGTGGGAACCTCGCGGTTCGGGGAACGGTCGGTGGCCGTGGAAGGGGTGGACGGGAGGGATTCCCCTCCGCGACGTTTCTTGCTCATGGCGATCACGCACGTTTCGTGTCGAAGTGCTGTCGAGACAGCCGGCCAGGGACGGTCGCAGTGGTGACGACGGGCCGGTGTACGCAGCACGGGGACACGGCATGGCGGTGGGGCAGCGGGAACCGCGGACAGCACCCGGGGCCTGCCTCACCAGCCGCGTGTCACTCACGTCGGCGCTCTTGCTGGTCCTGAGGCGGAGAGTGCCGAGATCACGGTGACCAGCAAAAGAAGGGCCCGTCTTCGGGCACGCGCCCCCGCGGCCCCCGCGGCGACGAACCGCGCAGGCCAGGACATCTCGTGACGCGGCATCTCAGGAAGATGCCGAAGACAAGAAACAAGAAGGGGGAAGAGTTACCGCGCGCCGCAGAGGAGGGAGGGCACACGGCCGGAGGCAACTATGGCCGCAACGCATTCGGCACGGTCCATGTCTCTCGCCTCCTTCCGGGCAGGGCACGCGGTGCGTGTCGACGCCGAGCGCGCCGAGCGGGGCGGCAGGGAATCTGCCGCGCGAAATCCCGGACAGGATATCCCATCGACGCCGGCGCGCGACCGGAATTGCCGCCCGCCCGAGCTGGGGGAAGAGGTGGTGCCAACCCCGGGCCGGGAGTACGGGCGGGAAGCCGTTGACGATGTCTGACAGCACGACGAGTTCGGCCGATGCGCCCTCGTGCACCGGTCCTCATGGTGGCCAGGAGGTGGGGGAACCATGCCAGGTCGAGCTGACCAGAGGCGCCCAGAGTCGGCGGCCTTGGCCACGACGGCCAGTGCCTCCTCGGTGATCCGGGGCAGGTCGAGGATCACCACGTCGGCCGTGGGCGTTCCGGGCCGTATCTCGTCGACGGTGGGGACAGCCGCCACGACCCGCGTCCGCATGCAATCGATGGTCTGCTTCGCCAAGCCCGCTCGCGTGATCGCCTAATTCGAGACCGTCCCCTACTCGGTCGTTCATAGGCACAGTCCCCATCCGGGGCCCCAAGAAGGAAGCCGTGCACCGGGTCGCGATCGCTGCGCCGCCGATACGGAGGAGGCCGAGCGAAGCGCCGGCGGTGCCACCGGCGTCCAACGACGCGCCAAGCTCGGCGTGTCATGCCCGACACCACCTCGGTCCCAGCGCTGGGAGCAGCAGGACGCCCGAGGTCTGAAGGCTGTCTTCAACCACGCGGGCGTACCGGTCGACATCCGCAACGTCGGCGGCATCCGGGACCTGTTCGTGCGGTTCGTCGACGAGATGATCGCGGAAGGGGCGCGGGTTCTCATGATTACCAACCGGACTCACCGTCGGGCAAGGCGGTGCTCACCAAGGCCAAGGCTGCGGGCGTCCGGACGATCGACTACGACCGGTTCACCTTCAATGGTGACGCCGACTACTACGTCTCCAACGACGGCATCGCCAACGCCGATATCGGCGTACTCAAGAGGAACGGTCTCAACGGTCAGGTGCCGGTCACCGGCCAGGACACCACTGTGCAGGGGCTGCAGCACATCCTGGCCGGTGACCAGCGCATGACCGTCTGCAAGGACATCGAACCGGAGGCCGAGCGCGCCCCCGGAACTCGCCGTCACGCTCTTCAACGGGGGCGTCCCAGCGGTCGCCGACCAGGTGAAGAACCCCCGAGTCGGGCGCCTATCCACCATTCGTCAAGCTCACGCCGGACGCGATCACCAAGACCTCCATCGGGAAGGTCACCGATGCCGGTTTCGTCCCCCGGGCCGACATCTGTAGCCAGACGTACGCCCGGCTGTGCGCGGAAGCCGGAATCTGAAGCCAAGGGTTTGGCACGTCGCCACGGAGGACGTCACAACTGACTTGACCAACTGGTGAACTGAGTTCCGATGTTTGACCATGCCCTCGGGGCAGGGTATGCAATTGCGGCATGGATTCGCAGGGCGGGTGGAGCACACGCGAGCTGGCCGAGCTGGCTGGCACGACGCTGAAGACGGTGCGGTATTACCACCGGATCGGATTGCTGACGGAGCCGGACCGTGGGGCCAACGGATACAAGCACTACCAGGTCGCCCATCTGATCCGGCTGTTGAGGATCCGCCGTCTGGTGGCTCTGGGCGTACCGCTGGCCGACATCCCCACGCTCGACGAATCAGAGGAGGACGCCGAGCGGATACTCCGGGCTCTCGACGCCGAGCTGGCGGCGAGCATCGAGCGGCAGCAGCGGATGCGCGCGGATCTGGCCGGGTCGTTGCGGCATCTCGACCCGGCCGAGCTGCCACCGACTTTCCGGGAGATCTCCGGTGATCTGTCGGAGTTTCATCGGGCGTTCGCGTTGCTGGGTTCCCGGATCCACGATCCCTGGGTGGCGGCTCTCCTGAGGGGAGCACTGGCGACGCCGCGTACGGATGTCGGTAGGGAGTTCGACGCTCTCACCGAGGAGGCGAGCGGTCAGGTCCGGCAGGACCTGGCCGAGCGCTACGCCCCGGAAGTGGCGCGCGAGCAACGGAGCGAACCGCGCCTGACGGATCCGGCGAAACGCGGAGCGGCGGGTGGTGATCCCCGCAACTGGTCGCTCTTCCTCCAGGGAGTTCCCGAGCTGTACAACCCGGCCCAGATCGATGTTCTGCGGCGCATCAGCGCGATCCTCCGCAAGAGGTCTGACTTGGTCTCCCCTGAGCAGTCGGATTCGAGCGAGCCGGAACCCCGTCGTGGGCCGGATTCCGGCCAGTCCGCTGACACTGGGTGAGACGCGATCGTGCCCGGCCGGTTCGAGTCCGATCCGCGGACGGCGGCCCGGGCGGTGGCCGGCAGAGGGGGAGGGTTGTGGGGACGGCGCGGCGGACGCGGCCGGCCCGGCGATCGCAAGCCCAGCGGCGGTCGGCAATGCAACGCTCATCATGGCGACAGCTTTGGTCATGGTCGTCTCCTTGTTCGGTCGTCGAGCACGATCTCCGGTCCGGTCTCCCCCTGCGTCGCCCAGGAGCGCAGTCGGCGTTGTGGTGGGCGGAGCGCCTGCCTCTGCCATGCCGCCCCAAACGTGCGATCGCGACAAACGGTTCACGAGTCACGGGAGGGCGACTTCGTGGTCAGGTGGACCTGTTTCGCTCTCCGTCAGTCGCTTTGGGCTTTGGCGACCTTGACTGTGCCGTAGGGGCATGGGGTGGAATTCCCCGGTGCAGAAGAACCTCGGATGGAGCACTCGTGAGGTGGCCGAGCTCGCGGGCACGACGCTGAAGACTGTCCGGCATTACCACAACGTCGGGCTGTTGGAGGAGCCGGAACGCCTGCCGAACGGCTACAAAAGGTACACATTCAATCATTTGGTACGGCTGCTGTGGATTCGTTGGCTCGTGGGCCTCGGCATGCCGCTGGCCCGCATTGCTGCGATGGACGAGTCGGACGAGGGCGTAGCGAAGCTGTTCCGCACCATCGACGACCAACTCGCGGCGGGTATCGAGCGCCAGCGGGACGTGCGTACGGAACTTGCCGCGATCTTGCGGCATCGTGCTCTGCTTGATCTGCCGTCGGGCTTCGGCGACGTCACCACGGACCTGTCCGAGCCCGGGCGGACCTTCCTGCTGATCTGCTCGCGGGTCCTCGAGCCCGCTGTCCTGGAGGCGCTACGGGAAGTGCACAAGTTCCCGCGCTCCGAGGTGAGACGTGAGTTCGACGAGCTCACTGATGAGGCCGATGACAGGTACCGGCAAAGCGTGGCCGAACGTTTCGTCGTCGAGGTCGTGCAGGAGCAGCAGGACTATCCCCTGCTGCGTGATCTGGGCGAGCGGGCGGCGTCGGGCGAGGATCCGCACCTGACCGCAGTACTGAGGCGGGGGGCCATCGAACTGCACAACGCGGCGCAGTTGGACGTCCTGCGGCGGATGAACGCCATCGTCTACCCCAAAGGCAAGGTTACGACGCCACCCCCTACCGGCTGATGAAATCCCCCTGGCTGCGCACAACAAGGGCGGCAGGCGATGCTCAGCGATCGAAAGGAATGTCAATGACGGAGTCAAGCCGTCTGCGCGACCGGCAGGGAGGAGACGAAGAGCCTCTTGTCACGCAGCATCGCCCAGAGGACGTCAGCCCGTCGGCGGGTGAGCGCGAGCAGCGCCTGGGTGTGCAGCAGCCCCTCGGCGTGCTTCCTGAGGTAGCGGTCCCGGGACTGGCCGGGGCGCATCATCGCCGTTTGGGCGGCCAGGTAAAAGGCGTGCCTCAGGCGCCGGTTGTGGCGCTTGGGCCGGCGATAACTGCCAGTGCGGCGGCCGGAGTCCCGGGCCACGGGGGCCAGGCCCGCGTGGGAGGCGAGGCGGCCGGCATCGCGGTAGCCGGACAGGTCGCCGACGATGGCAACGAACTCTGCCCCGAGGATGGGACCCATGCCGGCATGGACTCGATGATCTCGCTGGCTGTCAGGCGCCTGACGCCGATCCGCCGTTGGGTGGCCGGGGTCTGGTACTCGGTCAACATGATGACCGGGCCCTTCACCGCGGAGTATCGAAGGTTCGCTCCAGCACCGGGCAGATGCCCATGAGCAGGTCCCGGAACGGTTGATCAGCTGGACGCGGTCGGCGATCAGGTCGGCCCGGTAGTTGGTCACCACCTGCAGCGCGGAGACGAGCCCTGGTGGTGTGTCCGGCGGGGCGAAGTCCTGTCGCATGCGGGCCTGATCAGCGATGACGCGGGCGTCCTTGGCGTCGGTCCTTCCCTCGCCCCGGTAAGCGCCGGACACGCGGATGACCGTCCGGCCGGGCATGTGGACGACCTGCTGGTCGTTCACGATCAGCAGGGCCACCAACAGCGTGCAAGCCCGGCCGGAGATGGCCACCGCCCACCGCACCTCGTCGGCCCGCTCGCTGGCGGTCTCGACGAGAGTGAGGATCTCGGCCTCGTCGTTGATCACCTTCGTCGAGAACAGCGTCTCGCCGTCGGCGTCGACCCCAACCGCCCAGTGACGCCCCTTGCCGGCGTCGATGCCGACCATGTCCGCGTGTGAGGCGTGCTCAAGCCCGTCGCTCCGTTCCACCGTGACCAGCGCCTTCATGGCCCGAGGAACACTCCGCCGACAGGTCCCCAACCAGCGATGACCGCAGTTCTCAATCAGTGGTCGGAGCGTCCCGGAGGACCAGGCGGCCATTTCTTTCGAGGCATCAGCGGCAAGCAACCATCAGCCATACCCGGTCCTCCCGGACCGGCCAGCATTCTTTAGGGAGGGGCCATGATCTATCACCACAACCGGATCACCTTCAGGGCCGGGGTCACCGCAGAGCAACGGGAGGAAGGGCTCGAGTATTTGCGTGCTCAGGGCCGGATTGACGCCGTGAAGTCCTTCGTAGTCGGCAAAGAGGTGGGCGGCGACTACTCGTGGGGGGCCGTCTTCGTCATCGAGAACCTCGACGACTACTGGGACTATCTGACCGATCCGGCACACGTACGCACCATCGAGTTCGGTGCATCCTTGCTCGAAAGCCTCGTCACGTACGACACCACCGATGACCCTGACCCGGAGATCGGCGAGAAGATTGCCCTTTTGCAGGAACGGTTCGCGAAGCAGCCCGAATCGGATCCGCTCGCGAGGGAACTGCCGTCGTACAAGGCTTGACCGTGCCCCACGGGCATCATTTTCAATGATCGAATCTCATTGCAACGTCTGGAGAAGGAATGCGGAGAGCATTGGCGGCCGCAGCCGCCGTTGTCGTTGCCGCGTCGTCGGTCGTGGTTGCGCAGATGTCGCCGGCGGCGGCGCGCGACGCCCTGAGGTGGAAGCCCTGCGCGGCGGCGGTCGGCGCACCGGGTCTGGAGTGCTCGACACTCCGAGTGCCCCTGGACTACCGGCGTCCGGAGGGCCGGAAGATCGAGATTGCGATCTCCCGGCTGAAGAGCAAGAACCCTTCGCAGCGTCGGGGCGTGCTGCTGACAAATCCGGGCGGACCTGGCGGGCCCGGCCTGGATTACCCTGCCCTTCTCACGGATCCGACGGTCCCGCATCCGCTGCCGCAGAGCGTACGGGACAGGTACGACGTGATCGGCTTGGATCCTCGTGGTGTTGGCCTCAGCTCGCCGGTGACCTGCGACGTCACGCCGGAACAGCTTGCGCCTCGCTGGTTGCCGTACCCGGAGAGCCCGGGCGAGGTAATGCGGCATGCCGGCGTAGCGCGGACTGTCTCCCGGCAGTGCGCGACGTCGGAGACGCAGGATCTGTTGCCCCACATCACTACCGCGAACACCGCACGTGACATGGACCGGATCCGAGAAGCGCTGGGTGAGCGTAAGATTTCCTACTTCGGTGGGTCCTACGGCAGCTACCTTGGCGCGGTTTACGCGACCTTGTTCCCGTTACGCGGCGAACGGATTGTGCTCGACAGCGTGTTGGGTGCCGGCGGTTATGATCACAAGGCGCAACTCCGGTTCGCCATCGGGTTCGACGATCGGTTCCCGGACTTCGCCAGGTTTGTGGTGGCAAACCCACAGTACGGGCTGGGCACCACGCCCGCGCAGGTCCGAGCCAAGTATCTGAACCTCGCGGCGCGGCTCGACCGCAAGCCGATCGGCGGCGTCGACGGCTCCCTGCTGCGCAACCTGACGCATGAGGCGCTCTACGCCGACGTGCTCTTCCCAGGCCTTGCTGAGAAGATGAAGGCGCTCGACGCGAGTCAGCCAGTGCAGGTGACCCCGCCCGCCGGCGACATGGACAACTTCTACTCCTCGCACTTCTATGTGCTCTGCGGTGACTCGAGCTGGCCGCGATCGCTTCGGACCTATCAGCGTCAGGTCGCGACGCAACGGGCCAAGCATCCGCTGTTCGGTGCGGCCGCAGCCAATGTCAATCCTTGCGCGTTCTGGCGAAAGTCGGCCGCGCCCCCGGTACGCATCCATGACCGCGGACCGTCGAACGTGCTACTCGTGCAGAACCTGCGTGACCCGGGGACGCCCCTGGTCGGTGCTCTGGAACTGCGGCGGGCGTTCGGCAACCGGGCCCGGTTGGTCACGGCGGACCAGGGCGGCCACGGTGCCTACGGACTGTTCGCAGAGAACATGTGCGCCAACAACACGGTCACGGCCTTCCTGACCACCGGCGAGCGTCCGGAACGGGATCGCGCCTGTACGGCGGAATCATGACCGGTCACCACCGCCTTGACCATGCCCTCACGGCATGGCGTCGACTGGCCTGATACGAGAAGCCGCGAGGGAAGCGAGATGTTCAGCAAGGAACGAAAGCGGGAACGAGCTGCGCAGCGGGTCGAGCCTGGCAACGGTCAACCGGTGAAAGCTTTCAGCTGGTGGCAGCCAATATTTCGATCGTTGCACCACCTGCGCCTGGCGGAGGCCGCGCACGCGCGGGGGAACTCAGATCTCCGAGGCCCGGCTGCCCGCGGCATTTCCCGTGCCGGGAGGTGGATCGGGGTAGCTGCGACGAGCTTCGGTCTCAAGCGCTGCCACTACGTGACCGAGGACGGCACCGAGGAACAGCTTCTCCCCGCCTCCGCCGAGGGGCGCCGGGCACGACTCGGCAGTGAGCGTCCGGCGCTCAGCCGCTTGATCGGTATCGGCTCGTTGCTGATGGTCGTCATCCCACTGCTCCTGCTCGTCCCGCAGCTGGCCGAGGCGGCCTCTCGTGTGCCGCAACTGGCCAAGCGGTTCGGGACGTTCACCTCGCCGATCGACCTACTGCGGTGGCTCAATACCGCGCTCGGTGTGGCAGCAGCGTCAGCGAGCGTGGAGCGCGGGTCACGCATGCGGTAAAGCCGCCTGCTGGACGGTAGCTGACTACGACGGCCGGGTGCGCTGCGGCGAGTCTTCCTGGTGGCAGACCGTTCACCCGTACACCGATGAAGCTTCTCAACAGACGAAGGATCACCATGTCAATCACTCTTCCAGCCCTGCACCACGTCGGCATTGTCGTGGCCGATGTGGAGGCGGCGGCCCTCGACCACGAGCGCCGGTGGGGAGTCACCGCGGGCCCGATCGTCGATCTCAGCTTCTCCCAGGCTCAGTTGTCCGGAGTTCCCACCGACGTGTCCGCCCGCTACCGCTTCATCGACACCGGTGCCTCACAGATCGAACTCATCGAACCGACCTCCCAGCCTTCGCCATACGACGAACTGTTGTCTGTCGGCGGCGTACACCATCTCGCTTACTTCGTCGACCGGATCGATGTTTACCTGGACCACTTGCGCGGGCTCGGGGAGGAGGTCGAGGTGACCTTCGACGCCTCCGTGGCCGACGGGACTCGATTCGTCTACTTGAAGGGACTTGCGCATGAGCCTGCCATCGAGCTCATCGAGAGGCGCGCCGCTGGGTGACGAACCGAAAGGAAACCTCAGTGAAGCGGCGATCCGAAGGTCCTTCTTCAACTGCAGCCGCGCGGTGAGGCGACGCGAATCAAGGTGCTGGCCGATTTCCCCGACACCCCGTGGGACCTTCTACGGGTGTATCGACCCGTCGGCACCGCTGCGCGTCACAATCGTCGTACCGGACGACAACGAACGCGTGCAGTCGGTGATGCTGCGCAAGGCCGAGCATTCGTCCCGCGGCGGCGTTGGTCGGACCGTCCAGACGCAAAGGCAACTCCGTCGGTGAGCACCTGTGCTCGGATCTGACCTACTCACTTTGTCTTCGCAGGAAAGGCCAGGCCCGGATGAGCCTGGTTACGAGGAGACAGTCGCTGAGGAAGTTGTACGCCTTTGTCCGGCGCATAGCGGTGTGACGATCGCGTTCATGTATCGAATCGTCATGGCAGGGCGCTTACCACTGAGGAGCGGCGGGTGAGCGGCCGCCGGGCGGTCCCGGTCACGTTGCGGCCGGCGGCCTTGACCACGGGGAGTGCTCCTGGCGCATGTTCTGCGGCAGGAGCACGCTAGCCGGTCCCGAAAGGCTTGTTATCGGACCCGCTCAGGAGCAGTGGACGTTCCCGTGCGGCAGCTTCCCGCTGAGCAGGAACAGATTGGCGGCGTCGGTGGCGCAGGTTGCCGGGCCTTGATTGCCGTAGACGAGGTGGCCGCCGGCGCTGACGGTGACCAGCGCGCTGCGGTTGCCGAGCGCCTTGTGCATGCCCTTGCCGGTCTCGAGGGGCGTGTTGGGGTCGCGCTCGTTCTGCAGAATCATGATGTTGCGCTCGCCGCGGCCGGTGATCTTGACGACCGGCTCGATCGGTGTGCTGGGCCAGAAGGCGCAGGGCCAGACGGTTGCCGGGGCGCCGGCCGTCAAAGGGTGTGCCTTACGGTCCGCGGCTACGGCACGGGCATAGGTCTTGATGTCGCGTGGCCAGCTGATGTCGTCGCAGGCCACGGCGTACGCGGCGGCGATCGCATTGTCCGCCGGAACGCCGGGCGAGACGCCGGCACTTGCGCTTGCGCTGGGAAGCAGCTGGTTCAGCCAGGCGATGTCCTCCTCGCCCGCGTTGCCGGCGGCCAGGCCGGCGGCGGCACGCCACGTCTGTGCGAGCACCGGAAAAACTTCGTCGGGCTGGCCGAGCAGGGCGGACGTGAGGTAACGGAGCAGGTCGCCGTTCAGCGTGGTCGGAGTGCCCGGAACGGCAACCGGCCGGGTGTCGAGAGAGGCGGCCAGCTTGAGGTACGCGGCCTTGACGGCTCGGGGCGTACTTCCGAATCCGGTCTCGCCGGGGTGATCTGCAGCGAACTTGGCGAAGTCCGGGAATCGATCAGCGACGCCCTGGCTCCGCGTGGCGAACTGGTCATGCCAGACCCGGCTCGGGTCCACGGCGCTGTCGAGCACGAAGCGATCAGCGTTCCGGGGAAACAGAGTCGCGTAAACGGCGCCGAGATAGGTGCCGTACGAACTGCCGAGGTAGGAGATCTTCGGCTGTCCGAGAGACTGCCGGATCCGATCCATGTCGCGGGCGGTGTTCGCGGTCGTCAGGTATGGCATGACGTCGCCGGACTCGGCGGCGCAGCGCCGGGCGACGGATCGGGCCTCGACGACGTTCTCGGCGATCGAGCCGTCCGGGCGGGGGTAGGGGGTCGGCGGCAGGAGTTCATGGGCGGTGAGGCCGCAGGTGACGGGATCGCTGTGGCCCACCCCGCGAGGATCGAATCCGATCAGGTCGTAGGAGGCCAGCACCGGCCCGCTCGTCTGCTGAGCGACGACGCTCGGCCAGTTGAGGCCTTCAGAACCCGGACCTCCGGGGTTGACCACCAGAATGCCGCGCTTCTTGGCCTGGTCGGTGGCAGGGATGCGCGATACGGCGATGGTGACCTGCTTGCCTCGGGGCCGCCGATAGTCGAGCGGGACCTTCAGCGTGCCGCACGATTGCCGCCGATCGACCTGCACGCCAACCGGCGGTGAAGGGCAGCTCCCCCAGGAAATCGCGGACGACTGCGTCAGGTCAGCGGTGTCCTGAGTCAGCGACATGAGCAGTTCGCCGGCCGCCGCGGTGTGGGGGAGGGCGTAGGCGGCCGCACCGGCGACGACGATCGCGGCGGCTGTCACCGCGAGTACTTTCTTCATGGTGTCTTCTCCAATCTCCGGGGGGAGAAGATCACGTGCCCTTGGGGCGTAGTCAACCACTCGGGTGGAACCGACAGTCCACTGCGCCCATACGGGAAACCGGTTGTCGGAAGGCGTTGTGGCCGTCCACGAGTTCTTCGGTGTCCGCCGGGAACAGCACCGCGAGCCGATCTCCCGCGACATCGCCGACCTGCGCCCCATCACTACGACGTTTCGGTGGTCAAGGCTGCGGATGGCGGTGTGCGTCAGAACCCGTACGCCGTGCCCGATGCAGCGCTCGTCCACGTCGAAGTCGCTCTGGTGCAGTGTTCAGTGTGTCTGAGTTTCCCGGGCTGAGTGCCGCCCGCCGCCGCATCTGCCAGTCACAGGGCCGTGCGGCACAGGCGCTCCGTGACGCCTGACCGTAATGCCCGTATCCTCATCAATGCCAGACTCTCTTCCGAGCAGCGAATTGTCGCGGGCGCAAGTGAGGCGAAGCGTGGTTCGGTCCGGCGAGGAATCCAAGCCTGCGGGACGTGCGACGGACGGCACGGGGCCCGCCAGTCCGCGTGAGCTGTTTCTCCAGGGCGAGCCCGTCGCGGAGGGCGTACGGACGTCGATCCTGAACTCGTGGCAGCGCTCCCGCTCCCTGGGCCTGTCGCCCGATGCGCTCGACCTGCCCTACCGGGAGGACTTCGACACGGGCGGCCGTATCGTCCGGGCGTCCGTGCCGGTGCTCGATCAGTTGCAGGCCACGTTCGCCGGGACCCAGGTCAACATCTCCGTCGCCGATGCCAACGGGACGGTGCTGCTGCGCCGCTTCGGGGATCCCTCGATGGCCAGGAGTCTGCCGGCCATCCAGGTCGTGCCCGGGTTCGTGTTCGCCGAGCAGGTCGCCGGCACCAACGGCATCGGGCTGGCCCTGGCGGAGCGGCAGCTCATCCGCGTCTTCGGCGCAGAGCACTTCGCGGAGCGCTCCCAGCAGAGCGCCTGCGTCGCGCTGCCCGTCCGGGACCCGCTCAGCGGACGCATCGAAGGCGTCCTGTGTCTCGGCTATCCGCGCGGTTTCGAGCGGCCCGTCCTGGGCCTCGCCATCCGCAGGGCGGCGCAGGGCATCGAGCGGCGGCTGCTGGCGCAGAGCTCCGCGCACGAGGGCGCCCTGCTGCAGACGTACCTGACGGCTGTCGGGGCCGCAACCGGCGGTCCGCAGCGCGGCGTGGCGATGGACGCGCTGGCGAACGAGTTCCGTTCCCGTGACGAGGCGATCCTCAGGGAGAAGGCCGCCGAGCTGATCTCCGGCGCGCAGCGGGGGGCCGTCGAGGTGGCCCTTCCCGACGGCCGGCGGGTGACCCTCGTGAGCCGCCCGGTGACGAGCGGCTCCGGGGTGCGGGGCATCGCCATCGAGGCCGTGCTGCCGGGCGCCCCGGTGGGGCAGCTGCTCTCCGTATCCCGCCAGACGGACGAGCTGCCCACCCTCACCGCCCCGCTCTCGACCGCGCGCCCGGCGATCATCTTGACGCCCGGCCATCCGGCCGCGGTCCCCGGCCCGGTCATCACGGCCAACGGAGACGCAGGCCCGGCCGGGCCGCACGCGACCGCCGAGCCCGGCGCGAGACTCTCGGCGGCGGGCGACGGTCGTGCCGTCGGCCCGGTCGCGGGCGCCAGTGGGCGGGGGTCCGCCGAGCCGGACGCGGCCGGTGGTCACCTCTGGGCCGCCGAGCCCGGCCCGGTCGGCAGGAGCAAGGACGGCACCGAGCCCGGCCCTGTCGGCAAGGGCACCGGCGTCACCGAGCCCGACGCGGCCGTCACGGCCGGCAGGGGCCAGGGCCAGAACGCTTCCGAGCCCGCGCCGCCCCTCACGGCCGGCACAGACCAGGACCCGGCGGATGAGCACTCCGAGGCGGCGGCGCTCCCTGCCCGGGCGCTGGTGATGCTGGGGGAACCGCACGTCGGGGCCTACGCCCTGGCCGCGCGCCGGCGTCTGGAGCTGCTGTCCGAGGCCAGTACCCGCATCGGCACCACCCTGGACGTGCTCCGCACCGCGGAGGAACTGGCCGAGACCGCCGTCCCCGGACTGGCCGACTTCGTCACCATCGACCTCCCCGACGCCGTACTGCGCGGCGAGGAGTCCGCCGATCCCCTCACCGACCTGCGCCGTACGGTCCTCCATGGCATCCGTGGCGGCCTGCCCTTCACCCAGCCCGGCACGCGCATCGACTTCGGCCCGACCGCGCCCCAGCTGCGCTGCCTCACCAGTGGCGAGGCCGTGCTGGAGCCCGACCTCGGGGCCGCAGCGGGCTGGCTCGCCCAGGACCTGGAGCACACCGCGCGCCTGCTGACGCACGTCCACTCCCTGATCGCGGTCCCGCTGCTCGCCCGCGGTGTCGTCCTCGGCATCGCCAGCTTCTACCGATCCGGTGACTCCTTTGGGGACGACGACCGCTCCCTGGCCCAGGAACTCGCCTCCCGCGCCGCACTGTCGATCGACAACGCCCGGCGCTACACCCACGAACGCAGCATGGTCCTGGCCCTCCAGCGCCGGCTCCTCCCCCACGGCCTGCCCGACCAGGACGCCGTCGAGGTCGCTCATCGCTATCTGCCCGCCGAGTCCGACGTGGGTGGCGACTGGTACGACGTCATCCCCCTGTCCGGCTCCCGCATCGGGCTCCTCGTCGGCGACGTCGTCGGCCACGGCATGCTCTCCGCGGCCACCATGGGCCGCCTGCGCACGGCCGCCCGCAGCTTCGCCGAGCTCGACTTCCCGCCGGACGAGGTCCTCACCCACCTGGACAACCTCGTCGGCCGCCTTGACCGGGAGGACCCGGACGGCAAGGGCCCCGGCGTCATCGGTGCGACCTGCCTCTACGCCATCTACGACCCGACCACGCAGCGGTGCCTGATGGCCCGCGCCGGGCACCCACCGCCCGCTATCGTCCACCCTGACGGCACCGTGACCTATCCCGAGCTCCCCGCCGGGCCCCCGCTCGGCCTCGGAGGCCTGCCCTTCGACGCCGCCGAGGTCGATCTCCCCGCGGGCAGTCAGCTGGTCATGTACACCGACGGGCTCATCGAGGACCGGCACCGTGACGTCGACGTGGTCCTGGAGCAGTTGCGCGAGGCACTGGCCCGCCCCGAGCGGGCCCCCGAGGAGACCTGCCGGGCGATCCTGGACACCGTCGCACCCGCGCACCCGAACGACGACATCGCCCTGCTCGTCGCCCGCGTCCACGCCCTGGACCCTGACCGGATCGCCGACTGGGAGATGTCCGCCGACCCGGCCCTCGTCGGCGAGGTCCGGGCGTCCGCCATGCGGTGGCTGTCCGACCGGGGACTCGACGAGGCCGCGTTCGCCGCGGAGCTGATCCTCAGCGAACTGATCACGAACGCCATCCGGCACGGCGCCGCGCCCATTCGAGTACGGCTGCTCTACGGCCGGACCCTGATCTGCGAGGTCGCTGACGCCAGCAACACCGCCCCGCACCTGCGCCGCGCGGCCAGTACCGACGAGGGCGGCCGCGGTCTGTTCCTCGTCGCGCAGCTCTCACAGAGCTGGGGCACGCGCTACCTGCCGGAGGGCAAGGTCATCTGGGCCGAATGCGGGCTCGACGCCGCGTGACGAGGCAAGCGGCCCCCGAGCCGATCCCTTTCCCGTCCATTTCCCGTCAAGTTCCCATCCGGTTTCCCGTCCGGGAGGGCGCTCCATCGGTGCCGCGCCCACATCCGAGAGATGCCTGAAGTGCTGTAGTTTGATCGGGTGTGTGACGCTCCCGACATGCCGGCGAAGGCGGCTTCGCCCCTCGGGCCCGAACCCTTGGTCCGTATCCGCGGGCTCAGCAAACGGTTCGGCGGCACCATCGCGCTGGCCGGGGTCGACCTGGACGTCCACCCCGGCAGTGTCCTCGCCCTGCTCGGGCCCAACGGCGCGGGGAAGTCGACCCTCATCAAGATCCTCGCCGGAGTCCACGACGCCGACGCGGGACGGATCACCGTCGCCGGGGAGCCGCTCGCCGGCCCGACCGCCACCCGGAGCATGTCCTTCATCCACCAGGACCTCGGGCTCGTGGAGTGGATGACGGTCGCCGAGAACCTCGCCCTGACCGCCGGGTACGCCCGCCGGTCCGGGCTGATCTCCTGGCGACGTACCCGCGAGCGCTGCACCGACGCGCTGCGGATCGTCTCCGCCCGACTCGACCCCGGCACCCCGGTCTCCCGACTCGCGCCGGCCGACCGCTCACTGGTCGCCATCGCCCGGGCACTGACGGCACACGCACGGATCGTCGTCCTCGACGAGCCGACCGCCCGCCTGCCCGCCGCGGACAGCGCCCGGCTCTTCCGCGTCCTGCACGACCTGCGCGACCGAGGGCACGCCATCCTCTACGTCAGCCACCGCCTGGACGAGGTCTACCAGGTCGCCGACACCTTCGCCGTCCTGCGCGACGGCCGTCTCGTCAGCCACGGCCCGCTGGCCGGCCTCAGCCCCGCCCGACTGGTCCACGACATCGTCGGCGAGGCGGACGAACCAGCGGTCCACCGCACCGCCGGAGCCCCGGCCGACGCGCAGCCCGCCCTGGCCCTCGACGGCGTACGCACCGCCCGAACCGGGCCCGTCAGCCTCGAACTGAGAGCCGGAGAAGTCCTCGGACTGGTCGGCCTCTCCGGAGCCGGGCACATGGACCTGGGCCGCGCCCTCGCCGGCTCCCATCCCCTCCTGGACGGACGGGCCGTGCTGCACGGGCGGCCGTACCGCCCCCGCTCGGTCACGGAGGCCGTCGCCCTCGGAGTCGGCCTCGTACCGGGCGACCGGCTACGGGAGGGCTGCCTCGCCGAACTGACCGTACGGGAGAACCTCCTGGCCAATCCCCGCGCCGGAGGCACCACCGCACCACGCTGGATCGGCCCCCGCAGCGAACGGACCCGGGCCGCGGCTCTGATCGAACGGTTCGCCGTGCACCCCCCGGACACCGAGGCTCCCATCGCCACACTGTCCGGCGGCAACCAGCAGAAAGTCATGATCGGCCGCTGGCTGCGGTCGGACCTACGGCTGCTGATCCTCGAGGAGCCGACCGCGAGCGTCGACGTCGGCGCCAAGGCCGCGATCCACCGTCTGCTCCAGGAGGCACTGGAGGCGGGCCTCGCGGTCCTGCTGCTGTCCACCGACTTCGAGGAGGTGGCGAGCCTTTGCCGGCGCACGCTGGTCTTCGTGCGCGGGAGCGTGACGGCGGAACTGAGCGGCCCCGCCCTGACCGTCGCCGGACTCACCCGGGCGGCCTCGGCCCTGCCCCCGTCCACGGCCCGGCACTCATGACGCCGCCGCCCCGGCCCCGGCACCGTCCCGGCGGCCACCTCGTCGGCGCCTACGGCCTGCTCGCCCTCACCGCCCTGCTCTACCTGGTCTTCTCCCTCGCCCTGCCGGACACCTTCCCCACCCGGGACACCGTCGACTCGATCCTGTCCAACCAGTCGATCCCGGCGATCCTCGCGCTCGCCGCCATGGTGCCCATCGTCACCGGCGCGTTCGACCTCTCCATCGGCTACGGCCTCGGCCTGGCCCACGTGATGGTGCTGTGGCTGATCGTCGAGCAGAGCTGGCCCTGGCCACTCGCCTGTCTCACCGTGCTGGCCGGAGGACTGGCCGTAGGCGTCCTCAACGGCGTCGTCGTCGAGTTCGGCCGGATCGACTCCTTCATCGCCACCCTCGGCACCGGCAGCATGATGTACGCCGCAACCGGCTGGATCACCGACGGCGGCCGCATCGTCGCCGGCCCGCAGGGCCTGCCGCCCGCGTTCACCGACCTCTACGACTCCTCGTTCCTCGGCCTCCCGGTCCCCGCCTTTTACGTGCTCGCCCTCGCGGCCGTCCTCTGGCTGGTGCTGGAGCGGCTGCCGCTGGGCCGGTACCTGTACGTCGTCGGCTCCAACCCGCGCGCGGCCGACCTCGTGGGCATTCCCACGCGCAGGTACACCGTCTACGCATTCGCCGCCTCGGGCCTGATCGTCGGTCTCGCCGGCGTACTGCTCGCCGCCCAGCAGCAGATCGGCAACCCCAGCGTGGGCCTGGACTACCTGCTGCCCGCCTTCGTCGGCGCCCTCCTCGGCTCCACCGCGATCAAACCCGGCCGGCCCAACGCCCTCGGCACCGTCGTCGCCGTCGCCGTCCTCGCCGTCGGCCTCACCGGCATCGCCCAGCTGGGCGGCGAGTTCTGGACGGTCCCGCTGTTCAACGGCGGCACCCTGCTCATCGCCGTGGGCCTGGCCGGCTACGCGGCCCGTCGTCGGCTGCGCGGCGGCGCGGTCCGCGACACACCCCCCGCGCCGCCCCCGGCCCCGTCCTCCCCGGCGCCGGAGAGCGGAACGTCACCGCCCTGACCCTCGGCACGCCCACCGCGTCGATCCCTCACTGGAGCTCCCGTGCACCGCACCCGCAAGGCCGCCACCGCAGCCCGCACCGCGCGGCTCGCCTCCTGCGCCCTGCTGGCCACGGTCGCCGCCCTCGCCGGCTGCGAACGCGGTACCTCCGACAGCCCTGACGAGACCGCGACGGGACCGAACGGCTGCCCCGCCGTCCACGCCCGGGCCCAGGAAGCCGTCACGCGGGCGCAGCGAAGCGACATCCCCTGGCGCGGGCCCACCAGCGGCCCCGCAGCGGTGTCCGGCAGGACGATCGTCTACGTCGCCCAGACCATGACCAACCCCGGCGTCGCCGGCGCCGCCCGCGGCGTGCAGGACGCCGCGCGGACCATCGGCTGGAACGTCCGGGTGATCGACGGCGGCGGCACCCCGGCCGGCATCCAGGCCGCCATGAGCGAAGCCGTGGCCCTGCGGCCCTCGGGCATCGTCATCGGCGGCTTCGACCCCGACTCGACGGCCCAGCAGACCGCCCGGGCCAACGAACAGGGCATCCCCCTCGTCGGCTGGCACGCCGTCCCCGAGCCCGGCCCCAGCCGGCAGCCCGACCTGTTCACCAACGTCACCACGCGCCTCCAGGACGTGGCCCGGATCAGCGCGCAGTGGATCATCTACGACTCCCACGGCCGCGCCGGCGTCGTGCTCATCACCGACGCCTCGATCCCCTTCGCGCGGAACAAGTCCGACCTGATCCGCAAGGACCTGGCGAGCTGTCAGGGTGTACGCCTGCTCTCGGTGGAGAACATCCCGATCCCCGACGCCAGCACCCGCACCCCTCAGCAGATCTCCTCCCTGCTGTCCCGCTTCCAGGACCGCTGGACCCACTCCGTGGCCATCAACGACCTGTACTTCGCCGACGCCGCCCCCGCGTTCCGCGCCGCCGGTGAGAAGGGCTCGGGGCCGCCCTTCAACATCGGAGCCGGCGACGGCGACCCGTCCGCCTTCCAGCGCGTGAACAGCAGGCAGTACGAGGCCGCCACCGTGCCCGAGCCGCTGTCCCTCCAGGGCTGGCAGATCGTCGACGAGTTCAACCGCGCCTTCTCCGGCCGTCCCCACAGCGGATACGTGGCACCGGTGCACATCGCCACGGCCGCCAACAGCCAAGGCGCGACCACCTGGGACCCGTCGGGCTACCGGGAGGCGTACCGGAAGATCTGGGGGAAGTGACGACCGCTCACTTCGGTTCGCGCTGCGGGCGGTGACCGCGAGGGAACCGGATGCCCGGTCTCCTTCGCGCGCAGCGGCATCACCGTGCCCTGGGACCCCGCGTACGGGACGCTGCTGGAGCTCGCCGAGGCCTGCGACGTCCCCGCCCAGTGGTCCTGCCGCACAGGCGTCTGCCACGCCTGCGAGACCGCTCTGCTGAAAGGTCAGGTCGCCTACTCACCACCGCGACGATCCTCACGCCGCCGGTCGCGACGACCAGTTCGGCAGGGGCGGTGAGGTGCCCGGCGGTGTCCAGGGTTTCTCGGATGTGCTGGGCGAGGGGGTGTCGGTCGGCCCGCACGGGCGATCACCAGACACACGCGGGTTGCCGGTTACTGTGACTGGGCACGCTGGTTGGTCGCTCTGAGCATTGCAGCCGGCCGACCCACGGCAACGCGTGCGCCCGCCGTCAGGTGTTGAAGCGTCGGCGGGCGGCCTCGATGTGACCGAAGTACTGATGGGTCCAGCCGCACATGCCGTCGACTGTTGCGCGCAGGGCTTGGCCCGGCTCGGTGAGGGTGTATTCGACCCGCGGTGGGACGGTGGGGTGCACGGTGCGCTCGACCAGGCCGTTGCGCTCCAGCATGCGCAGGTTCTGGGTGAGCATCTTGTGGCTGATGCCCTCGATCTCGTTCCGTAGCTCGCTGAAGCGCAGGGTGCGATCACCGAGACCCTCGACGATGAGGAACGCCCACTTGTTGGCGACGTCGGAGAAGATCTCCCGCGCCAGGGAGCCCGCACGCGCCAGGTCCGCATCCTCGGGCGAGCCTGTGAACTGCTTGGTCACCATAAGGTTCTCCAGTCACTGAAAAGTGCGTTCTTCCACGTCAGCACTCACTCTCTTACAGTTCCTGAGTAACCACAAGAGAGTGATCGTCTGGGTCGGCGCGGATGCGAGCCCACACGCGCTCAGGACGAGGAGACAGACAGCATGGCCATCACCTTTGTGAACCCCAGCGGGCTACCCGAGATCGACGTCTACCGGCAGGTGTCGATCGCATCCGGGTCAAGGCTGGTCTTCATCGCCGGGCAGGTCGCCTGGGACGCCGAGGGCGTCACGATCGGCGAAGGCGACCTCGCCGCCCAGGTCGAACAGAGCTATCTCAACGTCGGCACCGCCCTGGCCGAGGTCGGTGGCTCCTTCGACGACGTGGCGAAGCTGACCTTCTACGTCGTCGACTGGACCCCCGACAAGATGTCCCCGCTCCTGGAAGGGATCTCCCTGGCAGCGGCCAAGCTGGGCGTCACCCCGGCCCCGCCGACCACGCTGATAGGCGTTGCGGCACTGGACGTCCCCGAGCATCTGGTCGAGATCGAAGCCACCGCGGTCCTGGACTGAGCAGATGCTCTTCGCCACTGAGCGCCGGAATGGCCACCTATGGCGCCCAGTTGCCAACCGGCGTGCTCAGTCACAGTTACTGACGCACGCTCCTAGGTCAAAACCGTCAGCGGCAGCCGGACCGCCGGGGGCAGCGGCGGGATGGCCGGCTCGGCCCGCATGCCCTGGATCAGCAGCGCGGCGAAGCGCCGCGAGGCAGCCACCGCGACGGACGACGAGGTGGTCCGGATGCCGCTGTTGGCCATGAGCACCTCTGCGCCCAAATGGTCAAGAACGCACTTTGGGAGCACCAAGGATCATCAAGGACACCGATCTGCACGGCGTTGACGCCGAAATAGGGACCGTCTTCCGGGCGGACTGCCCCAGCCGACCGATCCTCGACCAGATTGCGGACAAGTGGTCGATGATGGTGATGGCGCCGCTGGAGCGGCCCACCCGGTTCAATGAACTGAAGCGAGGCCTGGAGGGCATCACCCAACGTGTCCTCACCCAGACACTGCGCCGCCTCGAGCGCAACGGCATGATCCAGCGCAGGGTGCTGCCGACCTCACCGGTCGGCGTCGAGTACTCGCTCACACCCCTGGGCGAGTCCCTGCGCAAGCAGTTCGGCCTGCTCTACGACTGGACCGTCGAGCACAGCGGAGAGATCCAGAACTGCCAGCGGGCGCACGACACCAGGATTGACGCTTAAGTGCCTGTTCGATGATGGCCGATGTGCAAGACGCAGGTGGATCGCAGTGGCATGGCGGCCCAGGTGATCTAGGGTCTCGGAGTGCTGGATGAGCCGTGCGTAGTCCCTCGCGTGGCGGCGTGCATGCATCATCCAGGCGAGCGACCTCGCAACGACCCAGCAGTGGTTAGCAGCACGACGAAGCCGGAGGCGTCCTTGGGACGGCTGACGGGCTTGATCGTGAGGTTGAGGTGCTGTCTGGCAAGTCGACGAGCTTCCCGGCGTAGGCGGAGTCGGCCCAGACGATCTGTGCTGTCGCGGTGCACCAGGCGCAGGCGGAAGTGGACTTCCTTCGCGGCTGCGGCCGCATACGGGTCGGCGGGAGTGGCCATGACCATGAGGCTCGCGGACGGCCTACTTGGCTTCGACTCGTCCGACCGGGTCGGGGCCGGATGTAAGGGCCTCGCGTGCGGTCTGCCAGGCGTTGTCGCCGGGGTGGAGCTGGCTGCGGAGGTAGGCGGAGGTGAGGCGGCCGACGGCGGCGACCCGTTCGGGGCTCTCGTCCGTGGTCTCGGCGACGTCGTATCCGGGGATTCCGCCGAGGGCGTGCCCCGCGCCGAACAGGGTGAGCAGGGCCTTGGGGCCCGGGGCGAGGGTGTAGGGGTCGGCGTGCCAGTCAGGCCCCATGTCCGTGAAGTGCCGGGAGTCGTCCTCGTCGCCGGCGACGACCAGCGCGGGTGTGGTCATCGTGGAGAAGTCGATCGTCCGGAAGACCGGCAGCGCGTCGGCCATGGGCCCGTTGATGACGTCGCCCCTGCCGGGCGCGGCGAGCAGTACGCCCGCCTTGATCCGGGGTTCGAGCAGGCTCACCTCCTCGCCGTCGTCCGTGACGAGGGCGCCGAGCAGGAGGCTCGACGTGAAGCCCCCGAAGGAGTGTCCGGCGACGGCGACCTTGGTGTGGTCGATCCGTCCGGCGAGCAGCGGTACGGCCTTCTCGATCTCGTCGAGCCGGTCGAGGATGTGGCTCATGTCCTCGGAGCGCGAGCGCCAGAAGAAGGGGGCTCCGGGGGCGTCGGCGACCTGGTGGCTCAGTGTCCTGGAGGTGAGGTGGGTGGGCTGGATGACGACGAAGCCGTGGGCCGCCCAGAAGTTGACGAGGGGCGCGTAGCCGTTGAGCGACGAGAGGTTGTTCGACGGGCCCTGGCCGTGGGAGAGCAGGATGACCGGAAGGTCCGTGCCGGTCTCGGGCGCGGAGACCCGCACCTGGAGGTCCACGGGGCGTCCGGGTACGGACAGCACCACGGGGCTGTAGGACAGGACCGGAGCCGGCGAGGCGAGGTTGTCGGTGATGTTGGCTGTGCTCATGATGCGCGGTTTCCTTTTCTGCGGGCCTTGTCGGCCACCGGTCCGGTTCGGAGGCGGTAGGGCAAGGGAGATGGGGGGCGCCCCCGGTTTCGGCTAACCTGAAGTGGAGCGTCGCACCACTTAATATCCGGAACAGCGCTCCGCTTTGTCAAGTGGTGCCGGAAGGAAGAGCGTGATGCCCAGCGAGAGCCCCACGGGGAAGGCGCCGGCCCGGAGCAAGCGGACCGACGCCCTGCGCAACCAGCAGACGGTGCTCACCGCCGCCGCCGAGGTGTTCGTCACCTCCGGCGTCGACGCGCCGATTCGCCAGATCGCCGCACGGGCGGGCGTCGGGATGGCCACGATCTACCGCCACTTCCCGACCCGGGCGGACCTCGTCACCGCCGTCTACCGCCATCAGATCGAGGCATGCGTCGAGGCCGGTCCCAAGCTGCTGGCCAGTGCGGAATCCCCGTTCGACGCACTGCGTCAGTGGATCGACCTCTTCGTCGACTTTCTGGCCACCAAGCACGGACTCGCCGACGCCCTGCAGTCCGACAGCGACCGCTTCGCCACGCTGCACACCTACCTCGTCGAGCGCCTGGAACCCGTGAGCGCCCAACTCCTCGACGCCGCGGTGGAGGCGGGCGACATCCGGCCCGGCATCCAGCCCTACGAACTGATGCGCGGCATCGGCAATCTCTGCATCGGGGGCGAGGACGACCCCCGCTACGAGCCCCGCCGCCTGATCGAACTGCTCCTCCAAGGGCTGCGGCAACCTCGACCGACCGCGCTGACCACCTGAGCTCGCCCTGCCCTCGGGCCATCCACCAACTCGGTGTGAGGCGAGCGCCGATGCACCACCACGTCCAGTTCCCGGCCGACCGGCTTCGGCATCGGCCGGCCCAACGCGCAGTCGATTACGGCTTGTCGTTGTGGAAGGCGCGCCACACGATGTTCGCCGACCGCCACCGCGTTCGCGCCAGTCGTCTCCGGTCAGCGCGGCCACGGATCGTTGTGCTGGATGAGGGTGCAGGCCGCGTCGAAGAGGGCGATCGGAATGTCGGTCAGGCGGTCGAGCAGGCGCTGCACGTCCGGGCCGACGTGCAGCGGCACCGGCCCCCGCTTTCGGCGGCCTGCCCTGCCAGGTGGCAGGGCGGTTCGTACTCGGCCTCCGGCAGGCGCTGCGTCCGTAAGAACGCGCGCAGGACGGCACTTGACGTATGCGGTGAGACGCCGGCGAGCCAGGCAACCTCCTCACTACGCAACCCCGCCATCCTGCGCAAGCCCGGCCGGAAGGGCAGGCCCACATCAACCGGCTGGACGCGAGCGCAGCGGCATCGCCAGACTCGGTGCGTCGTTCGTGCAGCAGGGCCGCAGAGGTCATGCGCCGTGGCCGGAGCGGTGCCGGAACGTATGGGCATGCCCAGGCCCACGCCGGCTGTGGCGGCGGCTCGGTGGGCCTGGGCGCGTTCGCTGCGCAAGAACTTCAGGTTGAGGTCGAGTCCCTCGACTCCACCGCTCACCTGAGCCCGATGTGGGCACCGGGCCCCAGCGGCAGGTCGAACCCGTAGAAGATCCCCAGGATCGCCAGCCACAGCACCAGGAACGGTCCGGCGAAGATGGCCAACCGGGAGATGAGGGTGCCGAGCCTGGCTTCGGGTTCGTACTCGCGGAGCATCGCCAGAACGAGGAACACGTACGGGTTCATGGGTGTCAGGACGCCGGTCGCGGAGTCGCCGATACGGAAGGCGGCCTGGCTGAGTGCCGGGCTCATGCCCATGAGCATGAACGCCGGGATGAAGACCGGACCCACCAGCGACCACAGGGCGGAACCGGAGAGGATGAAGAGGTTGAGACAGGCGACGAGCAGGACGAACGCCATGATCGCCCAGAAGCCCGTCACGCCCAGCGAGTTGAACACCGCGGCGGCCTTCACGGCCAGCAGCACCGCGACATTGGACCAGGTGAACAACGCGATGACCTGCGCGGCGACGAACATCATGACGATGTAGCCGGACATGGTCTTCACCGAGTCGGTCACCGCGGTGACCGCGTCCTCGGTGCTGGTGAGCGTCTTGACGGTGATCCCGTACGTCAGCCCCGCCAGCAGGAACACGCCGAAGAGGACCGGAACGATGCCGCTGAGCAGCGGCGAAGGCACATAGGCGCCGCCATCGCCGCGCAGTGGCGCCCCAGGCGGCAGCCACAGGGCGAGAACCGCACCCAGATAGACCACGACGACGATGCCCGTCAGCAGCAGGCCCCGGCGCTGGACGAGGGTGAGGCTCATGTCCTGCCCGACCGGCTCGTCGTCGGCCGACTCGTACGGGCCGAGGCGCGGCTCCAGGACGCGGCTGATGAGGAATCCGCCCAGCAGCGCGAGCGCGACGCTGCTCGACGCCGTGAAGAAGTAGTTGATGAGCAGATGGATGTCGAGCCCGTCGGCCGCCGGGAGCACTGCCGCCGCCTGCTGGGTGATGCCCACGTACAGGGCGTCGAGGGAACCGATGGTGAACCCGGCGGCGTAGCCCGCGGTGACACAGGCGAAGCCGCCGATCAGGCCTGCCGCCGGATGACGCCCGGCGTTCTTGAAGACCAGGGCCGCCAGCGGCGGGAGCACGATGGCGGCGACATCGCTCATCATGTGCGCCTGACTGGCGATGAGGGCAACGGCATACGGCAGCGTGGCGCGCGGGACCCGGGCCAGGGTCGCCCGCATCGCGGCCTCCAGCAGACCGGTCCGCTCGCAGAGTCCGACCACCATGATCAGGACGAGCACGGCGCCGATCGGCGGGAAGGTCGCGAAGTTGGGGATCAGGTTCTCCACCAGCCAGCGCAGCCCCTCGCCGGTGAACAGGCCGGTGATTGCCTTGGTGTCGTCGGTGCCGGGGACGTCCACGGCGACATGGGCGAGTGCGAGGGCGGTGGAGACGACGCCCAGCAGGAGGAAGAGGGCGGCGAACAGCACGATCGGGTTGGGCAGAGCGTTGCCGGCCCGCTCGATGAGCGCGAGGACGCGGTCGAGGACGCCGCGCCGTTCCCTGTCCGGGGTCCTGCCTTCCGGGGTGGGGAGGCCGGTCAATGAGGAGGAGGACATCAGGGCCGCCTTCCGGTCGGTGCCGTCGGCAGCAGGTCCTTGCGGACCACGCCGTCCTGGACGACACAGACGATGTTCGCGGGATCGCCGAGGACGCCGATGTCCGTGAGCGGGTCGCCGTCGCAGAGCAGCAGGTCGGCGGTGCGGCCGGGGGTGAGGGTGCCCAACCGGTCGGCCATGCCGAGGAGTTCGGCGGAGGTGCGGGTGCCGGCGACGATGGCGGCCATCGGGTCCATACCCAGGTCCACCAGGTAAGTGAGTTCCATCAGGTTCACGCCGTGCGGACCTACGGCGGCGTCGGTGCCCAGCGCGATCCGGGCACCGTACTCGATGGCCCGGGCGATGTTCTCCTTGGTGATCCCGGACCAGCGGACCTTCTTCTCGTAGTGGTAGGGCGGCATCGTGTCCTTGTTGATGCCGGCGTACACGGTGGACAGGGTCGGCACGACGAAGACGCCGCGCTCGCCGGCCAGATCGAGGGCCCGCTCGTCCAGGCCGTAGCCGTGCTCGATGCTGGTGACGCCGCCGCGCAGGGCGTTGAGGATGCCGGCGTTGCCCTGGGCGTGCGCGGCGACCGGCTTGTCGCCGTGCCGGCGGGCCTCGTCCACGACGGCCCGGATCTCCTCCTCCAGCAGGCCCTCGTCGTCGGGCTGGTCGTACGGGCTGCCCATCCCGCCCGTGGCGCAGACCTTCACCAGGTCGGCGCCCTCGCGCAGCACCTTGCGGACGGCGAGCCGGGCCTCGTCGGAGGTGTCGGCGATCTCGGACATCCCGGCGCTCAGGTCGGTGCCGTCGGGCAGGCGCACGTCGGCGTGACCGCCGGTGTGGCTGATGATGCGTACGGCCGTGTGCAGTCGTGGGCCCATGACCCGGCTGGTCTCGACGGCGGTGCGGTAGCCCGCGGACAGGCCGCCCAGGTCGCGGGCGGTGGTGATGCCCGCGTCGAGGGTCTGGCGCAGCCGGGCGGCAGTGTCCAGAGTGACCAGCACGGGATCGAGTTCGGCGCGGCGGCCGGGGGGCGAGCCCTGCGCGTACGCGAGGTGGACGTGGCAGTCGAAGAAACCGGGCAGCACCGTACGGCCGCCCGCGTCGATGGTCCGGACGTCCTCGGTAGCGGGCGGGGCTGCCGCGGCGGGTCCGGCGTAGGTGATGGCTCCCTCGGCATCCGTCACGACGACGGCGTCGTTCACAGGGGCGACACCCGTGCCGTCGATGAGCCGGGCATGGTGGATACGCAGAGGGGTCCTGCTGGTCTCTCGCGCGGTGACATCCGTCGCGGTACCGGTCGTGGCATCCGTCATGGCGGGCGATTCACTCCTCCGATATATGGAACAGGCGAATGGAGTGTGGAATGCACGAGAAAACTCCGGGTCACAGTGCAGCTTTCGACCCCGATTCCGCCAAGGCGCGCAGGAACGCGCCCCCCGGAGGAGCGCAGGATTTCGCCGCACTGGGACTGGACGAGCTCGACCGTGCCGTCGTGCACGCGCTGCAGATCCGCCCTCGGGCCCCGTGGACGCTCGTAGGAGAGGTCCTTGCCGTCAACCCGGTGACCGCCGCCCGACGTTGGCACCGGATGGAAAACGCCGGGCTGGCCTGGGTGACGGCCTACCCGCGGCTGACCAACGCCACGATCGTGGTCACCGGGATCGTGGAAGTGGACGCGGAACCCGGCGCCGCCGAGGACGTGGCGCGGATCCTCGCCGCGGACCCGGCGGTGGCGAACGTCAAGCTGATGGCGGGCGGCCGCGACCTGGTGGCCTCCGTACAGGCTCGGGACCTGACCGAGCTGGCCCACCTCACCACCCTGCTCTTCCAGGGAACGCCGGGAGTACGGGCGACCCGTACGCACGTGTCGACGGGAGTGACCACCGAAGGCAGCCGATGGCGGTTGCGCAGCCTGGACGCCGTCCAGTGCGCCCAGATCGAGGCGGCCCTGCCGACTCCGCCCGAGAGCGAGGACACAACGGGATGGGACGACCTGGACGAGCGACTCGTGGAACTGCTGAGCACCGACGGCCGCATGCCTCTGCGCCAGTTGGCCGCGGAGACCGACAGGGGCCTGACGACTGTGCGTCGCCGACTGCGGTCGCTGCTCGCCACCGGGGTGAGCCTGCGCTGCGACCTCGCCCGCCCGCTGTCCGGATGGCCGCTTTCCGCGGTGTACTTCGCGTCCGTTCCGGCTCAGTACCTGGAGGAGACGAGCCGGGCACTGTCCGGCGTACGGGAGGTCCGCTCGTGCGCGATCACGGCCGGACCGCACAACCTCGTGATCGACGTCTGGCTGCGCGCCCTGGCCGACGTGCACACCTTCGAGGCACACCTGTCGGGCCGACTGCCCCGCTTGACCATCGGCGACCGCTCGGTGGTGCTGCGCACGGTCAAGCACATGGGCCGACTCCTGGACGGGGACGGCCGGTGTGTCGGCGTCGTCCCGCTCGGCCACCCGCAGGACCAGGACGTGCCCCGTCAGGCACTGCGCATGGTCGGCACCACCTCGCCCGGAGAGACCGACGCGGCGCTTACGTGAGTTTTCTCGTCGTGGCGGGTCGGCGGCCGGGCCCGTACCGGAGCCAGGTTGGGAACGTCTCGCAGGCGTATTACCCGAGGCGCTTCAACAAGAGCCCGAGAACGTCGTCGGCCGAGTTCATCCCGGCGATCTCCTCGGCCACCGTCGCGGCGCCGTCGGCCACCGCCTGGTCGGCAAGCACTCGCGCGACCGCGTCGGCGACCTGGTCCGGGGTGTCGATGACCACGGCCGCGCCCGCTTCGGCGGCGCGCGCGGCGTTGACGGGCTTGTCCAGGCCCATCGGGCACAGGACCATCGGCCGGGCAGCGCTCAACGCGGACAGCACACTGCCCGCTCCCGCAGAGGACACCACCACGTCCACTCCCTCCAGCAGGTACCTCATCGGAACGAAACCCGCCAGGTGCACCCGCGCGGGGTCGACCGGCCGGTCCCCGACGTCTGTTGCGGAGTGAGGAGCGACGAGAACGTTGACGTCGAGGGCGGCCAGCGAGTCCAGGATTGCGGCGAGGGTGCCGGGACCCTCGACAACCGTGCCCAGCGTCACGAGGACCAACGGGCGGTCCTCGCGGTCGGCGAACTTCGGCCGGGACCACATGCTGTTCTCGTCGGAGTGCGGCTCGGGACGGATGGCTATTCGCTCCGCGGGCAGCGTGTAGCCGTCCCGAAGCAGACTGTCGGGCCACGGGTCGATGTAGGCGACGGGCGCCGTGGGGGCCACTCCGTAATGGGCGAAGCGAGCGACGGCAGCCTCGGCAAGCATGGTAGCCAGCCCGGCGTCGAGCGGCAGGGCCGCCCCATGCGCTGCCCACGGGACGCCGAGCGAGGCAGCGGCAAGTGGGCCGAGGTAGTCGACCATGTCGGCGACGATGAGGTCGGGGGCGAAGGCGGTGGCGGCGGCAACCGCGGCCTCCGCACCGAGGCCCACTCGGGATTCGACGAAGAACTCGACCGGTCCGGCCGCCATGTCCTGCATAGCGTCTATTTCGGCGCGTCGGGTGACATCCTGCAGGGTCTCCGGGATGCTCGGGCCGGCGGGGAGTAAGGGCGTCGGAGCAGTCGAGGCGGCCATCGACGCATGGCTGAGCACGGCAACTTCGTGACCAGCACGGCGAGCCGCCGCAACGAGCGGCAGCATGGGCAGCAAGTGTCCAAAGGCGGGCGTGGTGGAGAACAGGATGCGCACGGAACTCCTCAACGTGATGTGGCGGCCATGTCATCGGCCGCTCGAAGGCGACGCGGAACGTCGGCTGGCAGCGGGCAGGCAACTACCGGACCGGACGGACCGCGCGTCCGCCCAACGACCCTGGGCCGAAGCGTCCTTGGCCCACGGCAGCCCGTTCCGGCGGGACGGAGGAGGGACATGCTTGGGGGAACCGAGTGGTTCTGCCCCAGTGCCTGGCCTGAGTAATGAGCTGCACCGCGGTGCGGCGTCAGTCGAAGGTGAATCCGTATGTGTCGGCGACGGCGGCCATAGCCTTCACGTCGACCTCGTTGAGCGGCGGGCCCACCTGTCCGCGCACGCCCGGAGTACCTATCTCGGTGAACATCGCGTCCATGCCGCCCGGGGCGTACAGGAAGTAGATGCGCGCGGGCTTGGTCCGGCTCAGGTTCCTGAAGGAGTGCCGTACGCCCTTGGGCACGTAGACCACCCCGCCGGCCTCGACCTCGTATTTTTCGTCCCCGGCGGTGATGACGAGTTCTCCGTCCATGACGATGAACGTCTCCGACTCGCCGTGATGCGTGTGCGGAGGCGGTCCGGCGTCCGCGGGCATGATGGCCTCCACCAGGGAGAGTTCACCATTGGTGTGCGTCGCCTTCAGCAGCGTGGTGTACGTGTCACCCACCAGGTAAACAGGCTCACCACCGTCCGGCGGAACATGCACGGGGGGAATGTGTAGGGACACGCGTGATCCTTTGACTCATGTGGCGTTGAAACGGCGGACACACCATGAAGTGCCTCCCACCGCAGTCGGAGTCTGGCAAGAGTGACCACCCCGACACCACAACACGAGGTGCTCAATAGGTGCTCACTCGTGCCCATTCCTGTACGGCCAAAGGCTTGAGCCCAACTGCCAACTCATAGCGCAGGTCTGGACGCAGGCTGATCCCAACGGGCTTGTCGGCGCTCGCACCGAGGCCGCCGGCTTGGCTCCGCCGAACTCGGCGAAGACCGCATTGAGGCTGACCATTCCTGATGAATGAAGCGTCGGCTTCACGAGGTCGTCTCAGCGGCTCGGCGAGCGTCATGGCGGTGAGCATTGGTTGGCATGGGACGACCAGGAGATGAGCACCGTGGCCACGCAGTCCGGGCCGGTGACGATGCCACGATCGGACCCCGAGGCGCCCGGTGCCCGCTGGGCAGCCGGCCTGCGTCGCAGAACGCTGACGGCGCTGTCCGAGCACGAACCGACGCGGCCCGTGGGCCGACAACGTCCTGTCATGAAGAGGTAACCAGCTTGCGCACACATCGACTTGCCGTGGCCTTGGCCAGTTCCGCCGTCCTGGCCCTGGCGCTCACCGCCTGCGGAGAAAGCGACGCCGAGTCGAAGTCGGTCGAAACGGCAACCACGGAGCCCACCGACACGACCGTCACGCCCACCGCCGCCGCCACCGCCGTTTCGGCATCGGCGTCTGCCCCCGCCACGGGGCAAGCCACGAAGGGCGCGGGCTCCCAAGGCTCCGGAAACGGTGGCGGCAGCGGAGCGGGTGCCGGCAAGACCTCGTCCGCCGGCACGGGCTCCGGCAGTGCCAAGCCCGTGGACTGCACCACCGGTTCGTTGAAGTTCGCCATCAAAGAGGTGAAGAGCCCCATCAACCACGCCCTCATCACGGCTACCAACACCGGCTCGAAGCCCTGCCGCATCTACCGCTACCCCGCCCTGCGGCTGAGTGAGAACTCGCAATCCGAAACAGCCAGGTTGGGGCCGAGCCAGCCACAAGCCGTCGTCACCCTCGACCGCGGCGCCACCGCGTACGCGGGCCTGATCACCGCGTCCGTCGACCGCAACAGTCAGACCAAGGTCACGACCTCCTCGATCGGTTTGTCGCTGCACGGCCCCGACGCGGGAGACTCGTCCACCGAGAACGGGGTGGATGTACCCGTTCCCGGCGGTTCCCTGTACGTCGAGGACGACAACGCCCAGGTCACCTTCTGGCAGGACAACGTGAGCGACGCGCTCGCCTGGTGAAACTGGAACTGGCGTCCCACACAAGGGCCTTGGCCCAAGCTCAGCCGTCGACCCACGTAAGAAAAAAGGTGTGACCGTCCATGCCATTGCGAGATGGTGACCCTGAATCCGTGGGGGGCTATGTCCTGCTCGACAGGATCGGTGCCGGCGGCATGGGCACCGTGTTCCTGGGACGCTCGGCCGCCGGACGCAGGGTCGCCGTGAAGCTGGTGCACCCACAGCTCTGCGAGGACGAGGAGTTCCGCGTCCGTTTCCGGCAGGAGATCGAGGCGGTCCGCCGGGTCAGCGGGGCGTTCACGGCACCCGTCGTGGACGCCGACCCGGATGCCGAGCGGCCATGGATGGCCACGCTGTACGTGCCGGGCCCGAGCCTGTCGGCCTGCGTGGACCGCGGCGGCCCGCTGCGGGGACCGGAGCTGCGGATCCTGGCACTGGGGCTCATCGAGGCGCTGCGCGAGATCCACCGGGCCGGGGTGGTGCACCGCGATCTGAAGCCGGGGAACGTGCTGATGGCCGAAGACGGCCCACGAGTCATCGACTTCGGCATCTCGCGTGCCGCCGACAACCAGCAGTTGACCGTCACGGGCAACCTGATCGGCACGCCGCCGTTCATGTCACCGGAGCAGCTGCGTTCGCCGCGCGACGTCACCCCGGCGTCGGACGTGTTCTCGCTGGGCTCGTTGCTGGCCTACGCGGCCACCGGAAACGGCCCGTTCGACGCGGACACGCCGTACATGGCCGGCTATCAGGTGATGTACGAGCCGCCGACACTGGACGAGGTTCCGCAACCACTGCGCGGTATCGTCGAGCGCTGTCTGGACAAGGACCCGGCGGCACGCCCCGGACTGGTGGAACTGCACGCCTGGCTCCGCGCGTTGCCGCAGACAGCCGACTCCGGGAACTCCGACCACACCACCGGTTCCGGCGAACACGGCCACCCCGACGACCCTGGCAACGCGGTCGACACAGGCAAAAGGGCAATGCCCGGAGCCTCCACCGAACCCCTCACCGGCCGAGGTCTGCGCGGAGAACGTCGTGGCCGACGGCTCACTCGTCTGCTCACGGCCGTCGGTACAGCGGTCGCCGTCACCGCGTTGAGCCTCGCGGCGGTCAACGCCTTCGGCGGCGACGAAACAGCCGCCGCACGCACTCCTTCGCTCCCCGCCGGCTGGCAGCCGTGGCAGACGACGCTCCGCCTCGGTTCCGTGCCCGACACCGCTATGGATTCCGGCCCGCCGGGGTGCGTTCCCGAGCGCACCGTCCTGTACTGCGGCGGCGAGGGCTTCACCGTCGCCAAGGTCGATGCCGCCACCGGCCGCGTCATCTGGCGGTACGGCGACTCCGTGCAGAACACGATGCCGTACGGCGTGCGGGACGGGGTCGTGTACGTCGCCGAGCAGACCCAGGGTGAATTCCGGACCGCGGCTCTGGACGCCGCCACCGGGAAGCGCAGGTGGGTGCGAGACAGCGACGGCTCGGTCGTCTTCAGCGGCGGGCTGCTGACCTCCACAAACGACATCCAGGGAGTCATCGCGTACGACACGTCGGGGAAGGAACTGTGGCAGTCGCCGAAGGCCGCGTTCTGCGCACCGCTGTCCCTGGCCGGCGTTCCGTACGCCGAGTGCACGATCACCGGCCAGACCACCACCCTGCTGCGCCTCGACCCGGCCAATGGCACGGCACGCAGGCTCGCGGCCCTGCCGATCGGGTCGAAGGGCATCGGGCAGTCCGGAGGCGCACCGGTCTACGCGCAGCCCGCGGCGGCGGCGAACCAGGACGGGGAGATCGAGAGCGAGCGCCGGTACACCACGTTGCTCCGGGTGGACCCGCGTACGGGCGCCGTCCGTCCCGTGCCGCTGTACCGCACCCTGCGCGGCGCGCCGACCCTGCTCGGCGACGACGTCGTGGTCTTTGCCCAGACCAACGGAACCGTCACCGCGGTGTCCGCCGACGACGGCAAGCAGTTGTGGCAGCGGTCGACCAGCATGGAAGGCCTCTCGCAGCCGGTCTTGTCGGCGACGTACGAGCGGATCTACATCTCCAACCGCATCGGCCGCGTGGTGGCCCTGGACCTGAGTACCGGCAAGGAACTCTGGCGCACCTCCGCCGTCGACATCCTCGGGGACGCGTCCCAGGACTGGGCGCCGAGCGTTGTCCTCGTCAGGGACGAGATCGTGGCGATGGCCGGCAACACGCTCTCCTCCGTCGGTCCGAACGGCCCCACGTCACAGGCCACCGACTGACGGCCCCGGCGTGCAGCGGCAGAAAGCTCGTTGAGCGAGGCCACCTCCACGGTGCGGCGGCGGACATCGCTCAGCCGGGCTGCCCGCCTCACTGCTCCGCCGGCAGGTCCCGGCCCACCGGAAGGACCGGTGTTCCGCTCAGTTCGTGACTCCACAGGACGTCCCTGATGTGCTGCACCGCGGCCGTCAGGTGGCGGCGGTAGGTGCTGAAAGACATCCCGAGGCGCCGGGCCGCCGCCTCCTGGGTGGGGGCGGTCTTGCTGTACGTGGTCGTGAGGACCTGATGACGTGTCTCTCCGCCGCGCTGCCCCAGCAGGGTGTCGATGGCGTGGAGCAGTACATCGTGGAGGTTCTGATCGTGCTCTGCGACCAGTCGGCTGCGGTTGAGGGGGTTTGCCGCGAGTTCGCCCGGCCACCACAGTGCACGCAGGGCGTCCCGTACGGCGGCGTCGAACTCCGGCCGGGACAGCACCACGTGGTCCGACCGCTCCTGCGGAGGTGTGACCGCAGGCGTGCCGGCAGCCATGCCCTCCTGCAGAGCTTCGTGCTTCTCCGCCACCCACTCCATTGCGGACCGGGTACGCCAGTCGTGGGCGAACAGGCGGTAGCCGTGGTCGCCGACCACGGGACTGGCATCCGTCGGCAGCATGTCGCCGGGCGCGAGGTGAGCGTTCCAGAACCCGTCGTCCCTCATCACGACGAACAGCCAGGCCAGACGGTCGGCCCGGATGATCTCCGCCGTCACGCGCCACGTGACCAGGTTCAGAGACGCCGAGGGCCGCTGGTATGCCTGTGCGTCCACGATGAACCGTGCGACAGCCATGTGCTCGCCCGCTCGCAGTGGGCTGCCGGCGCGAGCATGGGACCAGGCGGCGGCCACCACCGGATCGACGTCCTCCCCCTCCGGTCCGCTGAGCCGCAGCAACGTCGAAAAGGCAGTGATCTCGTCGGTCCGGTTCGAGCGGTAGACCCTGAACGCTTCGGGCTGCCGGTTCAGCCAGAAGCGGGCGATCGCGGCGGACTCGGCGCCCTCCGTCAGGTGGACCATGTCCACGACGCGGCTCTCGTCGTCAGGCGTACAGGGCATTTCCCGCACCGCGTCCTCAGGGTCCCATACGAGGGTGTCGGCAAGATGACCGAGGGACCGGTCCAGGTACACGAGTGAGTTCATCGCCTGAAGCACCTGTGCGGCGGGCACCTCGCGGACCCGGGCGAGCAGATGGTGGTACATCCGCCGGCGCAGGACGGCGAATCCCTCGGGGTCCCGCCAGCGGAGATCGGCGGCCAACACCTCGCGCACGACATCGTGCGGAAAGAGCCCGGAGGCGGTGGCTTCGATGAACGGCTGGGTGCGCAGCCAGGCGAACAGTTCAGCGGCGTCTTCGCCCATCATCGCCCGCAGCAGGGCCTCGGAGGTGAGATCGGCCTGCGCGCACACCTCCAGCGCCGTGCGGTGCGCCGCACTCGGGGCGTGGCCCACGAGTTGGGGCAGCAACGTCGCGATCACGTCCTGGCCCGGTGACCAGTCGGCAGTGCCCGGGGCCCCGTCCGTGTCCCGCTGCGCGGCGACCGCCACCGCCAGCGACAGGGCCAGCGGATTGCCACTGGTGAACGACAGCAGCGCGTGGTGCGTCCCGGCCGGGACACCCCGTACGCGCAAGAAGGCGGCGGCATCTTCCCGGGCCAGATCCCGCAACCGCATCACCCGAAGCAGGTCCGCCCACCCCGGATCGGCGACCCAGCGGGGATCGGGGGCCGCGCGTCCGGCCACCACCACGACCGTGCCCAGCGGCAACCGCGGCAGGAACTGCTCCCACAGCCAGTGCTCCAGGCCGTGGCAGAGCTCGAAGGTGTCGACCAACAGCACCGTGTTCGGCTCGCCGATCGCTTTCCCGGCCGCGTGCTCGAAGTCCTCCGGCGTCGCGGCAACCGTACGCCCGTCCACCTCGATCACCAGCCGCCCCGCCTCCTGCGCCTCGAGAGCGAACCGCCTCAGCAGCGCGGACTTGCCGATCCCGCCGGGCCCGTGCAGGTACAGAACCGACGGCGCGTGGGAGTCCCCCGCCAGCGCGGACCGGAAGACCGCCCGCTCCGCCACCCGCCCCACGAACGCCTGGTCGCGCGCGGCGACCACCAGGTCACCCAACAAGCCACCGTTCCCCGAATCCACGAGCCCCCCACCAACCGAACCATGCATGGCCGAGCACCTTACGCCGCGCACCCCGGACCAACCGAAGGGATGAGACCGCGCGTCGATATGACTTGGTTCACTCCGCCGCCGGTAACCCGAGTGTCGGTGTAGGGACCGGGCGTGCCTGGAAGTGCCAGGGCTGCCACCGGTGCTCCGGGTCCTCGGGGGCGTGCACATCGAGGCGGCCGGCGAGCGGAGTATGCGCCAGCGGGTTCCAGGCCGGGATGTCACCGGTGAGGCCGGCCATGAGCACGGGAGCCGAGATCGACACGATCCTCGCTGTGTCTCCGCCGCGGGTTCCTGACGTCGGGTCGGATTGTTTCCTGGCCCGCTCGGCCCCAGCGGGTGCGCGAAGTCCGCCGCCGAGAACGCCGCCGGGCTGCGCCGGATGCGGATGCGATATGCGCGACACCGGCAGTCGCAGTGCCCTCGACAACCAGGCCGAGAACTCCCACCCGCCACCAGCAACGCGCTCGACAGGTTGACATCGCCCGTCAAGCCAGGGCAGCGCCTACGTATCAACGGGCCTGAGCGCGGGCCCGAAGCCGCACCCGCGCCGTCCCCGTCGCCTGAAGCGTGACCCCCGCCATCAAGGAAATGTCCCTGTCCACCGCCTCCAGGTCGTAAGCGCGCAGCAACACCGCCAGCGCGAGCACGGACTCGAGCATCGCGAAGTGCTGGCCGATGCAGGCGCGTGGACCGCCACCGAAGGGGAACCAGGCGTAGTGGTGCCGGGCAGCCTCGCGCTCGGGGGTGAAGCGTTCGGGGGCGAAGCGCTCAGGGTCCTCCCACAGGTCCGGGTGGCGGTGGATGACCCACGGCGGGACCAGAACGTCGGCCCCGGCGGGAATGAGGTGCCCGTCGACCTCGGCGGCTTCGACGGACCGGCGGCCGATCAACGGAGCGGCCGGATACAGCCGCATGGCCTCCTTCAGCACCCTCGTCAGATACGGCAGCCGGTCAAGGTCGGCGGCCGAGGGCGTACGCCCGGCCGCCAGGCGGTCGACCTCCTCCTGTGCCCGCGCCTGGACCTCCGGGTGCAGGGACAGCAAGTGCAGCGCGAAGGTCATGGATGTCCCGGTCGTTTCGTGGCCCGCGATCAGGAAGACGAGGAGTTGGTCGCGGAGTTCGGCGGCGTCAAGGCTGCCGTCCTCTGCGCTGCTCGCCCGGGAGAGGAGAGAGAGCAGGTCGTCGGCAGCCGCTGTCGTTCCGGCCGCCCGGCGCTCGGCGATGATCCGGTCACAGACCGCGTACACCGCGCGGGTCGCCTCCTCGGCGCGGCGGTTGGCCGGGAGGGGCCAGGAGCGCGGCGGATTGACGGGGGACAAGCCGCGCCGGAGCACGTACGCATTGATCACGGGAAAGTGGTCGTGCACGACGTCGGCGGCCGCCTCGATGTCCGCGCCGAAGAGGATGCGCGCCACTGTGCGCAGTGCGAACCGGTCCATCTCCCTGTTCACGTCGACGACCGTGTCGCCGGCGGTGCGCCAGCGTCCCACCATGCTGCCGGCCTCCAGTGTCACCGCTGCGGCGTAGCCGTCCACCTGCCGCCTGGTGAACAGCGGTTGGATGAGGCGGCGTTGGCGCAGATAGTCGGCGTCCTGGCTGGTGAGTAGGCCATTGCCGATGGACAGCCGGATCTCCTCGTAAAGCCGGTTGTCCTTGCGGAAGTTGGCCGTCTGTGTGGCCAGGACCTGCTGTGCGCCCTCTGCGGAGAAGACGCAGTGCATCACCGAACGCAGTCCTGGTGGGCCGGCGGAAATACGGACCACGTCGCCGAACTCTCGCCGCGCGCGCAGCAGAGTGTCCAGTGAGTCGCGCCGGAGGTCGAGTGCCGAGCCGAGCAGGGGAAGGCCTTTGGGACCCGGTATCTCAGCGATGGCGGCCATGGGTGACTTGTCTCGCACGGGTGTAGTCCCTCCGCAGGGAAGTTCCTGATCGGGTAGTGAGCTGGTAGCGGTGGTGGTCAGAGGCGGGGCAGCGGCACTGAAGCTCGCGTCCGGCATGGCAGGCCCATCAGGCCGAGCGGGGCGGTCGGCTCCGGTGAGTCCCGGCGGGCGCCGATCAGGTGGGGCGCAGGCACCTTCGACTGTTCGGTGACCGCACATGTGGGCACTGATTGACCTGCCACTGCCGAGGCCGCGGCGGGCCGCCCCCGCCCCGTCGGTGTCCACCCTCCGTCTGGCTGACGCGCCTCGCGTGCCGGCGGCACTGGCTGCCTTGGCCAGGTGGTGTTGCCTGCCTGAGTCCGCTCCTGCACCAGCTCCCTTGGCGCAGCGGCCCGTGCCTGGGTTCCCGGACGCGGGCCGGTGTTGAGGTGCCGACGAGGGCCTTCACCACCCCGCTGCGCGGCGACGTCCTCGAGCGCGCTATGCCTGAGGCCGGGGAGGCATCCGGCTCAGTCGCGCGAGGCGCCGATGGCGGCCAGGACTTCGGCGCGTGAGGGGCCGGGAGCGTGGTAACGCGGCTGATTGGCGCCGAGGGTCATGATTTTTTCGGTCAGGCCCGGGGCCGCCAGTACCTCTTGGGCCGGAAGGTGGAGCATCGCCAGGTCGGCCAACGCGCGGAGCGCGTCCGGGTCGCGGAGCTTGGCCGCGTCAAGGGCTTTGCCGATCACCCAGCTCGGGTCCGCTGTCTCGTACGGTTCGCCGGTGATGTCCCCGTCGATCTCCGCCAGCCGGTGGCGGCTCCAGCTTGTGATGCTCCGGTAGATGGGTGTCAGGCGGGCCTCGGTGAGCTCGTCGAACCGGAGCACCAACTTCTCGGCGTCGGCGGGGCCGACCTCGCGCAGTGTGTCGCGCAGTGCCTGGGCGTGCAGCACCCCCGTGCTGAGGCCCGCTCCGCGCGCCGGATTGCTGGTCGCCCAGGCATCCCCGACCGCGACGAAGCCGGTGACCACCGGCCGACCCTCGACGACGTGGCGGCGGTACTCGCCTTGGGTGCCCGACATGGCTCGCACACCGCCCACCGGCTCACGGGCCGCCCACTCGGCGACATCGGGGAAGAGCGCGACCGCCCGCTGCCAGGTGTCGGTGTCGTGCAGGGCCCGCAACTGCCGGTCCCGGGAGGAGACATAGAGCCCCACGGCCCAGATGTCGTTGTCGCAGGCGAACTTGCCGACCGTCAGCCCTTCGTGATGTTCCAGCACCCAGCCCCGGTACGACGGCCGGTCGTTCGGGGGCACCCGGAAGTAGCGGGAGTAGTAGGCGAATCCGTTCGGCTCTCTCTCCACGACGGGCGCGCGGTCTCCGATGGCGTCCAGCATCTGTGGGACGGCGGAGTTCCGGCCGCTCGCGTCGACCACCAGGTCCGCGTGGAGCACCTGGCCGTTGGCGGTCACCACCCCGCCCACGCGCGGGGTCGCGCTCTGCGTCGCCGAGGCGGTGACCAGCGCGGTGACGTGCACGCCCCGCAAGACGGTGACACCCTCCGTCCGAGACGCGACGCGCGCTACCGCCGCCTCCAACACCGGGCGGCGGGCCGCCACGCTGTCGAAGCGCTCATCGCCGGGGCGGGCCCCGGCAGCCTCCGCCGGCAAGTCCGCGAACTGGATCAGGTTCATCCGGGTGCCGCCGAGGGCCTCCAGTTCGGCGATCACCTCCGGGAGTTCATGCTCCATCTCCGTCCGCCAGCGAGGCATGACCATGTGCAGCATGCGGAACTGCTTCACCCCCCGCCGCTCCCACCCTTCCCACAGCCGGGCGGCGTCGCCGTGCGGCTCGTCGGGGTTCCGCTCCACCACGGTGACGCGGTGGCCGTCGGCGGCGAGCAGCATCGCGGTCGTGAGCCCGGTGGGACCGGCGCCGAGGACCAGCACATGAGTCATGGACGTTCTCCTGAAAGGCGAAACAGATACGACCCAGACTCACGCGGCCGTACTGATGAGAGCCAGGCCGTTCCCTGTCCAACAATTGCTCCATTGCCGGGTGAGACGCCCCCGGCGTGGGTCGGAGCCTCTGACCGCGCGCTTTCGCGAAGGTAGGTGTCCGAGGCTTGGTCACATGCGCGAAGATTTGCCTCTGAGCTGAGGCGATGGGGCTTGCAGAGGCGGCGCAGCAGTTCGTGCTTGCCCGCGCTCGCCATGCCGAGTACGTGGGCGCCCTGGATCTCTTGGCGATCTGCACCGCGAGGTGGCCGACGCCGCCCGCAGCTCGGTGTCAGGCCGTGATGTCGGCCATCGGAGGCCGGCCGCTTGCTCGGTGGTGAGCTGGGCGGGCTTGTGGATGATCTCGCTGATGGAGGTGAGGGCGTACTCGGCGTAGGTGTTGCCTGCCCCCGGGAGGGCGAGCATGCCGAGGACCTCGTCCCGGAGCGAAGGCGGACACACCCCGACGGCATCGACTGTGTCGGCGATGTCCCAACCGATGGTGAACGGCGGCTCGCCGGACATCGGCAAGACCGCCGAACACACATGACTGGCACGCGCGACCTGTTTCGATCACACTCGCCGGTGCCGGCGGGTGGGTGCACGGCACCCAGGAGCAGCGCGGCCTCTCGCTCCACGGGGTTCGCGCGTCATCATCCGTGCATGCGCCAAAACAACAGCACTTCAAGGATCGTTGCACCCCTGCTCAGTGTGGCCGCGGCGGTGGCCTGTCAGCAGGAGCCCGGTGAACAACCTGCCTCCGTCGGCCCGACGACGTCGAGTCGGTCACCCGCCGGCAGCGAGACGAGTAACTCGGGTGAGCTCCACACGTACGTCGGGATGTGGGTCACCGCGGACGATCAGATCCGACAAGAGCTCCTCCCGAACGGCCGCTACGACGAAGCGCGGGGCAACCGTGAAAGCGCCTATACCGGCCGCTACTGGGTCAAGGGGAATCGCATCGAGTATGCGGACGACACAGGCTTCACGGCCAACGGAACGTTCCAGGGCGACGTCCTTCACCACGGCGGATACGTCTTCTATCGCGAGGACAGCCCGGCACACCGCAAGGCCATTGACACCCGCGTGAGGTGAAAGGGCATTCAAAGGCTCAGTGCCCGGCGGAAGCCGCGTGTGAGCCCGCCGCAACGTAGCCGGCTCGTCACAGATCACGGCGTGGGCCTCGAGGCGGCGCGCTGCTGTTCTGTAGCCCAGCCGAAGATGGTGCGCCCCCACTGTTTGGTAATGGTGAACGAGGTGTCACACTCCGCCATACGGTGGGTCAGGCGCGTCATCCGGGCCTGCAGGGCGCGCCGGCTGAGCGGACGCTGCGCATCGCCGAGAAGGAGGCACAGGTCGTGACAGCACCATGGATGCCTCACGGCCTGAATGAGCTCCAGAAGAATCTTCTGAGAGGCGTGCTTCACGTTCCGTGCGAGATTCGGGCACTCATTGTCGTCGTCCGTGGAATGAAGCGGGGAAAGCACTGCCAGCCAGCGGCGCTCCGCGGCGATTCGGCTGGCCAACTCCCTGGGCGACGCACTGCGAGACAGTACGTTGGCGGCGCCGGCCCGCAGTAAGGACACCGAGTCGGTGTCGTCTGGTACCAGTACGACGACCGCGGACAGCCTGCTGAGTACGTGAACGCGCTGCGGCAGGTCAGGGACCAGGCTGGTGCCCGGCACATCCAGAACTGCCAGGGGTTGCGGCCGGCGCAGCAGGGAAAGGTAGGCGCCTGTCGATCCCCATGGATGGGGAAACGTCGGCATGACGCCCTGGCTCCTCATATCGCGCAGCAAGGCCGCTGTTCCGTCTCGCTGCATCGAGAAAACCACGTCGACCGGGGCTGGAATTCCGGAGTTGACCGATGGGGAAGGTTCCGGCGCGTGCAGAGTCTGAGGGATGGGCATTACGGAAACCCGACGTAGTGCAGATAGTGGATGATGGCCAAGAGCATGCCCTGAAGCATTGGGCCGCGCACAGGCAAGACGATGTTCATAAAGTGCTCAACCAGTAACCATGATCCCTCGTTGAGTGCGCTGCGTGATGGCGCGATCACCCTCTTGATATGGATTCCGGAGGAATTGGGAAAATCGGCCAGCTGTCGGCGGGCGCTTCTGGTGCGCCGAGTGCTATGCGGGAATTAGGGGGCGCCGGGCGGGGGAACCTCGCGCTCCCCCCGCCCGTCGGTAGCGGCGTCAGTTCTCGGGCGACTGCGCGAGCATCGCGAGGGTCAGGACGTTGCCGCCGATGCCCCAGCCGCCGTCGGTGACCTCTTCGACCAGGACCATGGTGTTGGCGCGGGCCCGTTCGCCGTAGATCTCGACGTAGAGCTCGGTCGTGCGGGTGACGATCTCTTCCTTCTGCTTCTCGTCGAGGGTTCCTGCGGGGACCTTGAAGTTGGCGAACGGCATGGTGGTTCTCTTTTCTGGATGGGTTACAGGGAGCTGCCTGCGCATGCGCAGTGTCGAGGTATCGGCGGGAGCGGGCATCGGCGTCGGCGTCGGCGTCGGCGGATACCTGGCAGGTGACGCCGAATTCAACGGCGTACGAGTCCGGTCACGCGGATGGTTCCGGCGGTGTCGGAGGCCATGGCCGTCCTTGCAGTGGGTGCGGAACACGTACGGCGTCGGCGCCGAGGTCGGTCAGACGATGCCGCCGTTGGCACGGACGACCTGGCCGTTGACCCAGTGACCGGCCGGTGAGGCGAGGAAGGCGACGACCTCGGCGATATCCGCGGGGGTGCCAAGTCGTTCCAGCGGGGGCTGGGCGGCCAGGCGGGCGATGGTCGCCTCGTCCTTGCCGTCGAGGAACAGGTCGGTGGCAGTTGGACCGGGGGCGACGGCGTTGACGGTGACGTCCCGACCGCGCATCTCCCGGGCGAGGATCATCGTGAGCGCCTCGATGGCACCCTTGCCGGCGCTGTAGGCACCGTAGCCGGGAAGGGCCAGGCCCACTATGGAAGTCGAGAAGGTGATCACGGCCCCGCCGCTGCGAATCCTGCGGGCGGACTGCCGGGCGACGACGAAGCTTCCGCGGATGTTGGTGCGGTGGAGTGCGTCCAGTTCCGCCAGGTCCAGGTCGGCGACCGGGGACAGGTACAGTCGGCCGGCCGCGTGGACGACCACGTCGACCCCACCGAACTCGGACTCGGTGGTGTCGAACAGTGCGGCCACCTCCTGCTCGTCGGCGACATCGGCCTGGACGGCGATGGCCCGGCCCCCGGCGGCGGTGACCTCCTTGACGGCCACCTCGGCCAGATCACGATTGCCGGCGTAACCGACCACGACGGCGAATCCGTCGGCGGCCAGCCGGGTCACCGTCTCGCGGCCGATACCGCGGGAGCCGCCGGTGACGATGGCGACGCGGGGCTCGTCTGCATGGTCGTTGAGCGCGGCACGACTCGCCGCGGTTTCCTGGGAGGACAAGGGGACTCCTGTGAGAGACGCCAGAGGCGGACTGGCACGACGGGTGGATCGGGGCGTGGCGCGTCGGCGTTGGTACCGGCTGCTCCCTGCCTGCTTCTCCAGCGTGGGCCGGTCGTGTCCCACCAGCCAGGGCTGTCTCCACCCAGGGGTCGCCACCCCCTGTCTCAGGACGCCGGTACGCGTCACGATGGGGAGCGTGAACCACTCCGCACTCGTCGCGTTGCTGAGATCCCGGCGCCCCGAATCCGCCTGTCCGACGGCGGCGTGTCCACGGGGCCGCGGCGCCAGGTGCCCGGACTGCGACGTGAGGAGGTGGCCCAGCCGGCGGGCCTGTCCGCCGACTACTACACGGAGTTGGAACTTGGAACCGGGACGAGGCGTCCAGCCCTCGGCCCAGGTGCTGGCCGCTCCGGCCCAATCGCGGATGGTCCCCCGGCGGCACACGGTCCGACCGCGCACGTCCAGCCGGGCCTGCTCGGCCTGCTCGGCCTGCTCGGCCTGCTCGGCCTGCTGGACCAGCTCACCACCACTCCCGCCCAGGTCATCACCGACCTGCACCAAACCCTCGCCCGAAACCCCCTGGCTGCCGCTTGTCGGCCGGCCCCCGGCGGTGCGCGGCCCCGCGGAAAGCTTCATCTACCGCTGGTTCACCGATCCGGACGCCCGTACCCTCTGTCCGGCCGAGGACCGCCCCCACCACTCGTGGGTCTTCGTCGCCGACCTCCAGGCGGTCGCCGCCCGGCGCGGCGACGACACCGAAGTGCACCAGATGGTGGCCGCCCTGCGACCGCGCAGTGAAGCGTTCATCACCCTGTGGGACACCCACGACGTCGCCCCGAGACGAACCGACCGCAAACGCATCGTGCACGCCACGCTGGACGTCATCGAGCTGGACTGCCACAGCCTGTTCAGCGAGGACGGACGCCGGCGCCTGCTGTGGTTCAGCGCCCCACCCGGCACCGAAGGCGCCGCCCAGGGGTAGCCATGGGGCATGTGCGTGATCGCGCCGTTCAGGCCGACGCGCGCACGGGTCTCTCGGCCTGCCGGTGCTCAGGCGATGTCCGGTGCCACCGTCGGGGACAGCCGGCAAGAGCGCAGGGCCGGAAGTCCCGTTCCGCCGGGCGGGCTTGGCGCCCGGCACGGCGACCCTAGGAGTATCACGGCCACCCTGCACAGCTGCGTGGGATGCCGGGCGGGGCTAATGTCGATGGCATGGACGGCGACAACCTTCTGGGACAGTTTCTGCGAGCTCGACGCGGCCTGGTGCAGCCCGAGGAACAGGACGTGCCCGTGATCGGCCGCCGCCGTGTGGCGGGCCTGCGCCGGGAGGAAGTGGCCATGCTGTCCGGGCTGAGCACCGACTACTACGTGCGCCTGGAACAGGGCCGCGAAAGGAACCCTTCGGTGCAGGTGCTCGACGCACTGGCCCGAGCACTGTTGCTGGACGACGACGCGATCGCACATCTGCACCGGCTGGCTCGGCCTGTGCCGGCACCTTCCCGCAAGAAAGCCCGGCGTCAGCGGGTGAGTCCAGTTCTACGGCAGATGATGGACAGTTGGACCGGCACACCTGCCGTGATTCTGGGGCGCTGTATGGACGTGCTGGCCCACAACCCCCTGGGCGGTGCCCTGTTCGCCGGCCACACCTACAGCGGGGACCTGATGCGGCTCGTCTTCCTCGACCCCGACGCCCGGGATTTCTACCCGGACTGGGACCGGGTTGCCGCCAACACGGTCGGCGGCCTGCGCGAGGCGGCGGGAACCGACTACGACGATCCGCGGATGATCGAGCTGGTGGGCGAGTTGTCGCTCAAGAGCGAAGCGTTCCGCACGTTGTGGGCGCGTCACGACATCCGCCAGAAGAGGCACGAGACCAAACGCTTCCGGCACCCGGTCGTCGGTGAACTAACCCTGGAATACGAGTCCTTGACCATCAACAGCGCGCCAGGTCAGCAACTCGTTGTCTACCAGGCCGAGCCCGGCAGCCCCTCCGCCCACGCACTGTCGCTGCTCGGCAGCCTCACCGCGACGGAAACGGCACAGGCATCCGAGGCCGTGCGGCAGAACATCGTCGCAGACGACTGAATGCACTCGGGGCCGCCATGCCTTGAAGTCCGCCGCGCCCGTACGCCGCGCTCGCGGCCGAGGTGTCAACGCCGGGCATCAACGTGGGCCACGCAGATCGACGACTACGCGGTCACCGCAGGCGCCCGCCGCAAGAGCACCTTGGACACCTACGGCACCAGCCCGGCGACCCCGTCGCCATCGTCCCTCGACACCCTCAAGGCCAACCTCACGGCCTGGCGCGACGTCACCCTCAGCGCCGACTCCCCCGACGACCGCACCGCTGTCCGACCGGAACGACCCCACCATGGAGGATCCATGCCCACCCTGGCGATCATCGGAGCAGGACCGAACCTCGGTCTGGCCACTGCCGCCAGATTCGGAGCGGAAGGTTTCGACGTCGGCCTGGTCGCACGCAACCGCGACAGGCTGCAGAACATGCAGGACACACTGGCGAAAGAAGGCATCACTGCCCGCACTGCGGCAACGGACATCACTCGTCCCCAGGCCGCAGCCGCGGCGCTGACGGAACTGGCGGAGCGCCTCGGCCCGATCGACGTCCTGCTGTACAGCCCGCTGCCTTCTTTGGACTGGATCAAGCCTGTCACCCGCACCACCTCCGAGGACGTCCGACTGTCCCTGGGCCTGAGCGTCCTCGGCGCCATCGACTCGGTTCAGGCCGTGCTGCCCGCCATGCGGGAGCGTGGCCGCGGAACCCTTCTGTTCACCACAGGAGGTGCCGCCGTCGCACCCAGCGCCGCGCGTGCCAGTTCCGCCGTCTCCTACGCCGCGGAGGTGGCGTACGCCCGTCTGCTGCACGAAGAGCTCAGCCCCGAAGGCATACGTGTGGCACACACCGCGATCGTCGGCGCACTGGGCCCCGGGCTACAGCATGAGCCGGCGACGGTGGCCGAACTCCTGTGGCGACAGCACGCCGAGGGCCGCGACTTCCAAACCGTCTGCGCGAGTTGAGCCAGTGGCCCACTGGACAGCCGCCCGTAGGTATCGGGGGATCAGCCAGTGCCACCGATGGCTGACAGCAGCCGTTCTCGGGTCAGCTCCAAGAGCTCGGGCACCGGGCTGAAGCTCGTGTGCAGAATGCGCAGTGTGCCGGCGAGTGTGTTCAAGCCGAGGGTCTGCTCTCCCTCGAATCCGAAGAGGACCGAAGGTCCCCACAAGCTTTTGAGGGTCAACGAACCGTAGGACGTCCCGATGGGCAGGGCTCCGAGATTGGTGAGCAGCAGTTCGTGGGGTGCGGCGGCGGCGAGCATACCGGCCATGTCAGCCGGGGCCGGGCGGTTTTGGAAGACGCCAGTCCACAGAGCGAGCGACTGAAGCAACGCGCTCTTGCGGCGGAACGGGGCGAGGGTGTCGGTGAAGGACCGGGCCGCCTCCCACGGGTCGCTCCACTTGCCGACCTGTCCGGTGGTGGCCGGGGCGAGGATGTTGCCCATGCCTTCAGCCGGCGCGGGAAGGAGCCCGCGCAGGCTGAGGGGCGAGTGCACCCGCAGCGGGACGGTCGACCAGTCCGCGTTGAGTTCGGCCGCCGCGCCCAGGGCCGCGGAGGCGACAGCGCCGTGCACCGTGGTGCCTTCTGCCCGGGCGTGTTCGCGCAGTGCGGCTGTCTGGGTCCGGTTCAGAGTGGCGGCATCGATGGAGAGCGCGGCGTCCGGGTCGGGTGTCCGGTAGCTGCCGGGCCTGTCGGACAGGGGGATGTCCATGTCACTCGGCAGAGTCGTGGCTGCGGCGGCGATCTCTCGAGCCAGGAAGTGGTCCACCGGATGTCCAGGATGCCCCTCGGCCGCCCCCTCGATGCTCCCGCCGCTGACGAGGGTCAACAGGTCTCGTGCGAGAAATGCCTGCGACAGCCCATCGACCACTGCATGGTGCGCAACGAGAACCAGCGCGCACCGTTCGGGGCTGTACAGCAGGACGGCCCGTACGGGCGGCATCGCGGCCGCATCGACTCCGTGGCGCATCTCGGTGGCCAGTTCGTGTTGCCACCCGGTCGCCGCCAGGTCGGTCACTCGCAGCGGAATCTGTGCGGCGTGGCCGAACGAGAGCCGGGGGCCGTCGCCGCTGTCGCGGATGCGGGCGCCGAGGAGGGCGTGGCGGTGCTGAAGGGTGTTCAGCGCCGTTCGCCACTCATGCACCTCGGTGGGGCCCGCGACTTCGATGGCGGTGGCCGAGTGGGTGGGGTGGTTCTGGTTCATCAGCCACATGAAGTGCTCAGCCACCCCGAGCGGCCGTTCTGCGGGCATGCTGGTGGCCTGTGCTGGGGCCGTCGTCACGATGGTGCTCCTCGGGCGAACGTGGTCCGCACACGCTCCGGATCCGGTGGGTGCGCGGACGGTGGATACGGCTCCACTCTCAGCCCTCGCCCAGGCCTGGACCAGCCCTTTCCCTGTCCGCTCATTGTTCACTTCGCGCTCAGTCGACCTTCACGCCCGGCCACCCGCTCGTTGTGCTCCGGCTCCCACAGCCGGTCGGCCACGCGTGTGAGTCCACGGCTGAGGTGTCTGCGCTCGAAGTCCTCCGGCGTCGTGGGAACCGTCCGCCCGTCCACCTCGACCACCGGCCGTCCCGCCTGCCACGCCCCGAGAGCGAACCGCCTCAGCAAGGTCCGGTTCGGTTCGGGTGACCTTGTGGTCGCGGCACGGGACCGGGCTCTCGCCGGCCGGGTCGCCGAGCGGGCCCCGTTCCGGTCAGCACCGGACGGAGACCCCGGCTCTTCGCCCGTGCTCTCTCTGTACATGGCCGAGCAGCCTACGTCGCACACGTCGTCCCGTCGAAGGGTTGGAAATGCGCGCCGGTATGCCGTACTTCACGCTGCCGTAGGCCAATGGTCGACGCCGTGTCGCGCATTGCGGAACTCGTCGCCTCGCTCGGCCACTGTGCGGAGGAGGCCATGCTCGCCGACCGGAGTGCTCGTTGTGCACCGACATGCGCACGCCTGCAGGCGCAGACCGCCGACAGCCGCGACGCTACGGGCGCTGCCGCACAGGCCGGATGACCAACTCGTTGACGTCGACGTCGGCGGGCTGGCTGATCGCATAGGAGATCGCACGAGCGATGGCATCGGGCGAGATGGCGGCCGAGCGGTAAGCCTTCATCGTCGCCGCGGCATCTGGTTCGGTGATGGTGTCGGCCAGTTCGGACTCGACGACGCCAGGTGAGACAGTGGTGACCCGGATGAACGGCTCGGCCTCCTGCCGCAGGCCTTCGGTGATCGCCCAGGCCGCATACTTCGTGGCGCAGTACACAGCGGCCGTGGGGACCACGGAGTAGGCGCCGATCGACGCGATGGTGATGAAGTGCCCGCTGTTCTGGCGCTGGAAGTGCGGCATGGCCGCGGCGATGCCGTGCAGCAGGCCCTTGACGTTGACGTCGATCATCCGGTCCCATTCGTCCACCAGCAGTGAGTCGAGGCGCGACAGCGGCATGACGCCGGCGTTGTTGACGATCACGTCGATGTGCCCTTGGGCAGTAACCGTGTCGTCGACGAACCTGGCCACGTCAACCCGGTCGGTGACGTCGAGACGGTGCACGTCGATGCGGCCGCCCTCCGCCCGGACGCTCTCCGCCAGACTGGCCAGCCGATCCTCTCGACGCGCACCGGCAACGACGTGGTGGCCTTCCGCAGCAAGCCGCCTGGCGATGCCTTCGCCGATACCACTCGTGGCACCCGTGACGAGTACGACCTTCCGGTCGCTGCCCTGCCCTGTGGTTTCCGAGGTTGTCCGTGTCACCGTGTCCTCCTTGCTCAGTCAGGGCAGAAGCCCCGTTGGCGGATCGTTCACCTGCGAACTTGCCGTGCTTTCGATGGCAGGAGAAGGCCGGGATCTTCCTAGGAGTGCTGCACACACCACACTTGACCGACGAGGCAGTCGTGCCGTCACTGACCCACCCCGCGTCGGGTCACGGGGTCAGGTCCGTGGCGATCCACTCGGTGACCGAGCCGCGGTGGTGCTTCCGGCCGAGGATGTCGCGGGCTCATGCGGTGCGGACGCGACTGTTGGAGGCCATGGCCCCGCCAGTGAAAGCGGGTCCCCAGAAGGCGCCGGCGGCCTCGATGTCCCAGGGCTCGGGGCCGTCGAGGCCGAGTGCCTCGGCGATCGAAGCGGCCGGCCCTCAAATGATTCCTCCCCGTTTCTCGGCGAAGAGCGTGAGTGACCCCGGCGGCGGGCCGATCTGAACGCGGTGGTGGGAGCGCATCATGTCGGCGCGCACGTCGTCCATGACCAGGCGCTGAGAGCCGTCGGCCTGGACGCCGGGATCACCTCCCTGGTTTCACCAACCCCAAGCACGAGATCAACCATGCATCGTCCGTGATGGGGAGTTACAACGAGCCATTCCGGTCCCGGTCCCGGTCGGCGGGGAGGAACGGTGCGCCGTTCAGTTCATGGCCCCACATGACATCGCTGATGTGTTTCACGGCGGCTGTCAGGTGCCGACGGTAGGTGCTGAAGGACATTCCGAGGCGCCTGGCCGCGGCTTCCTGGGTGGGTGCGGCCTTGCTGTACGTGGTCATGACGACGTGGTGACGTTTCTCTCCGCCACGCTCGTCCTGCAGGGTGTCGATGGCGTGCAGCAGGGCATCGTGCAGGTTCTGGCCGTGCTCGGCGACGCGGCGGGTGCGGCTCAGTGGGTTTCGTGCCAGCTGACTGGGCCACCACAGCGCGCGCAGGGCGTCCCGTACGGCGGCGTCGAATTCTGAGCGGGACAGCACGACATGCTCGGCCCGTTCCTGAGCAGTTCCGCCCGGAGACGTGACGACATTCGCGCCGGTCAGCAGAGCTTCGTGTCTCTCCGCCATCCACGCCATCACGGGTTGGGTACGCCAGTCGTGGGCGAACAGACGGTACTGGTGGTGGCCGACCGCGGGCCTGACATCAAGGGGCAGCATCTCGGAGCGCTCCAGGTAACCGTTCCAGAAGCCGTCGTCCCGCATCACGTTGAACGACCATGCGAGATGGTCGGCCCGGATGATCTCACCCATCGCACGCCACTTGGCCAAAGTGTTGGACGCCGACGGCCGCTGGTACGCCTGCGAGTCCACGTCGAACCGCGCGATGGCTATGTGCTCCCCTGCTCGCAACGGCTTGTCGACGCGTACGTGGGCCCAGGCGGCGGCCACCACCGGATCGGCGTCCTCCCCCTCAGGCCTGTCGAACTGCAGCCATGCGGAGCAGGCAACGATGTCATCGCTCCGAGTCGACCGGTAGACCTTGAACGCTTCGGGCTGCCGATCCAGCCAGAACCGGGCGATCGCGGCCGATTCGGCGCCCTGTGCCTCATGGACCAGCTCCACCACGCGCTCCCGGTCGGCAGGAGTACAGGGCATCTCCCGCACCAGACCGCGGGGTTGGCCCTCGAAGGTGTCGGAGACATGGCCGGCTGCGCCGACATCCCGTCGCAGGTACATCAGGGCCTGCATCGCCTGGAGCATCTGCGCGGCGGGGGCCTCCCGTACCCGGCCGAGCAGATACTGGTGCATCCGCCCACGCTGGGCTGCGAATTCGTCCGGATCACGCCACCGGAGATCAGCCACCAGCACCTCGCGCACCACATCATGCGGAAGGAGTCCCGACGAGGTGGACTCGATGAACGGCTGTGCGCGCAGCCAGGCAAAGAGTTCGGCAGCCCGCTCACCCGTCATCGCCCGCAGCAGGGCCTCGGAAGTCACCTCGGCCTGAGCGCACACCTCCAGCGCCGCGCGATGCTCCGGGCTCGGCGGATCTCCCACGACTTGCGACAACAGCGTCGCGATCACCTCGCCGCCCGGTGACCAGTCGGCCGCCCGCAGTGTCCCCTCCGCGTCCTGCTGAACGGCGACCGCCGCCGCCAGGGACAGGGCCAGCGGATTGCCGCCGGTGAAGGACAGCACCGCGTGGTGCGCTCCAGCCGGGACGCCGCGCACCCGCAGAAACGCCGCGGCGTCACCCGGGGTCAGGTTTCGCAGCGGCACCACATGCAGAAGGTCGCCCCATCCGGGATCTGCGACCCAGCGCGGATCGGGGCCCACGCGTCCGGCGATCACTACGACCCCGCCCAGCGGTAGGCGCGGCAAGAACTGCTCCCACAACCAGTGCTCCAGGCCCTGGCAGTACTCAAAGGCATCGATCAGAAGCACCGCGCCCGGCTCGCCGATGGCTTTTCCCGCAACGTACTCGAAGTCCTGCGGCGTCGCGGTAACCGTACGGCCGTCCACCTCGACCACCAGCCGCCCCGCCTCCCGCGCATCGAGGGCGAACCGCCGCAGCAGAGCCGACTTGCCGATCCCCCCGGGCCCGTGCAGATAGACAACAGACGCACCGGCCGGATCCCCCGCCAGCACGGACCGGAACAGCGCCCGCTCCACCGCCCGCCCGACGAAAGCCCGATCCCGCGCCGCGACCACACGGTCACCCAAGGAGCCGCCGTACCCCATATTCACGAGCGGCGAAAAACGCGAATCCTTGACCAGATACATGACGTCGGTCATTTTTGGTCAACCGAAGGAATGAGACGTGCGTGGGTATGACTTGATTCACGCCTCCGCCGGTGGCGGCGGTCAGCACATAAGGCAGCCACTTAGAAACCCCAAGAAAGGAAGTTGAACGTGCCGGCGGGTGATCACGCAGCACGGCCCGAAGGATCAGCCAGGCAGATCAGTCGCTGATGAAGCCGGGGCGGCGGAGCCCCGCTGCGTCACTGTCTGCCGTTCTTCTGCCACCGGGACAGGGACTCCGCCGAGGGGGCTGTCCCGCCGACCGGACGGCCGCCTTCTCCGCCGACGGGCTCCGCGTGCACGCTCCCCAGAAGTGCCAGCGCGTCAGCCGACGGACTGCCCGGTTCGGCGTAATACACGATGAGCCGCTGGCCGGGGTCACGGTCCACTGTGAAGGTCTCCACGACCAGTTCCAGGGAGCCGACGACAGGATGGGAAAAGCCGCAGATGTCGCTTCCCTTTTCGAATATCTCGTGGTCCGCCCAGTAGCGCCGGAAGTCCGGGCTGACCGCCGACACCTCTCTCACGAGCCTTGTCAGCCGGGGATCGTTGGGGGCCGTGCCGGCGGTGGCGCGCAGTGAGGCCGCGACAGCACGGGCCGCCTTGTGCCAATCAACGTGGAAGCTGCGTGCCACCGGATCGAGGAAGGTGGTCCGCACATAGTTGCCCGTGATGGTGAAGCCGCTGGTCAAGGCCTCGGCAAGAGCGTTGCGCGCCAGCACGTTGTGCCACCGGTCCAGCACCATCGCGGGCTGCCCCGTCCACATCTGGAGCAGGCGCTGCAGGCCGGGCGCTACGGCTTCCCGATCGTTCTCCGGGCGCAGTGTCGCAGGGGCGCGGCCGGCGAGCAGATACATGTGGTTGATCGCCGGCGCATCAAGGCCGAACACGGACACCAGTGCCTCGAGAATCTGCGGCGAGGGCGACCGCTCCCGTCCCTGCTCGAGGCGCACGTAGTACTGCGTGCTGATCCCGGCCAGTGCGGCGACCTCCTCGCGTCTGAGGCCTGGTGTACGACGCAGGCCTCCCGGAGGCAAGCCGACGTCCAGCGGGCTGACGGCGGCACGTCGGGCTCGTAGGAAATCTCCGAGTGCATTCACAGCCCTCACATTAGGCAGCGTGGCGCCTGCCAGGGAGGGCGAGATCCTGACAGGCAGGCGCAGTGGGCACCGGGCCTTCTGCGTGCCGGTTTGTGGTCGACGACGTGGCGCAGTCAGGCCAGGACGGGGCTCTTGTCGGCGCCGACGGGGCGCCGTTGGAGGCGCGCATTGCCAGGCCATCACATGAAGCCCGCCGGCGGTGCCGGAGTACTGGTGCCGGAACGCCGCCGACGTCCGCGACGACCTTGGGCAGCCCCAGTAACGCCAAGGCGTGCAGGCCGTCGGGGGTGCGGTGGCCCGCGTGTTCGGCCAGTTGCCGGCCGAGGCGGACGGCGCGGGTCAGGAGAAGTTCTGGCGAGTAGTGAGCAGGGTTTGACCTGTCAATGACCGTATGGCCCACGGAACGCTGGCGGAGTGAGGCCAGATATGCACACGTCTGCCTCGCATCCACTCGTCATATACGGAAAGCGCCATGACTGTTCAGGACAAGCGCATCATCGTGACCGGCAGCTCCCGGGGAATCGCCGGCGCGGCCATCGCGTCATTTGCCCGAGCCGGAGCCCGGGTCGCCGCACTGGGAATCAGCGACGAATCGGGCAGGGCTCTCGCCGAAAAGATCACGTCCGAAGGGCCTGGCACCGTCTCCTACTTCCACGCCGATGTCTCGGACAAGTCCGGGGTGACCACGGCAGTGGCCGCCGCCGCCGAGGAGCTGGGCGGCGTCGACTCCCTGGTCAACGTGGCCGGCATCGAAATGGGGGCGCCTGCGGAGGGTATCTCCGAAGAGGACTGGGACCGTGTCTTCGCGGTGAATGCCAAGGGCACCTTCCTCACCGCTCAGGCCGTCTTCCCGTACCTGCGGGAAAACGGCGGCACCATCATCAACTTCGGTTCCGACGCCGCCCTCATCCCCTATCCGAACGGAGCGCACTATTCGGCATCCAAGGGGGCGGTGCTCTCGCTCACTCGTACCCTCGCCGCCGAATGGGGGCGCTACGGGATCCGGGTGAACTCCGTCGATCCGGTGATATGGACGGGGATGTACGACGGGTACCGGACGCGGATGACCGAGGAGGAACTCGCGGCCCACGACGCTGAGCAGGCCCGCATCATCCCGCTGGGAGGCAAGCTGGGTGACCCCGACTCCGACCTCGCCCCGGTCCTCGACTTCCTCGTCTCCGACGGCTCCCGGTTCATCACCGGCCAGATCATCTCTGTGAACGGTGGCGCCGTGCAGGTCCGCTGACCTTGTGTCTCGGGCCGGCATCGGGGGCGGATCCACCGAAAGGTGCAACCTCAACACGTTCCGAACCAGGAGGATTCGAGGGGGCCGGAGACTCTGCACCAACATCTTCGCTGCGCGAGTCTTATTTTGAAACGATCGCTTAGCCAGTCGGCGTTGTCAGTGGTGGAAGGCAGGATGACGGCATGACCACACCAGTTGCGCAGATCGTGGACGCCGCTGCCTACGCGCAGGCCGTCGAGCACGTCGTGGCGGCCGCGGCCGCCTACTACACGGACGGCACTTCTCCGCTCGACGACGACGCCTACGACCAGTTGGTGCGCGGCATCGCCGCATGGGAGGACGCGCACCCCGACCAGGTACTGCCGCACTCCCCCACGGGCAAGGTCGCCGGCGGCGCGGTCGAGGGCGATGTGCCGCACACGGTGGCGATGCTGAGCCTGGACAACGTGTTCTCGCCCGAGCAGTTCACCGCGTGGACGGCCTCGCTGGCCCGCCGGATCGGGCACGAGGCGCAACGCTTCAGCGTGGAGGCCAAGCTCGACGGTCTCGCCGTAGCGGCCCGATACACCGAAGGGCGCCTGACCCGGCTGATCACCCGCGGCGACGGCATCGCCGGGGAGGACGTCTCGCACGCGATCGGCACCCTCGAAGGACTGCCGGAGAAGCTGGACCAGCCGGTCACCGTGGAGGTGCGCGGCGAAGTCCTCATGACGACGGCCCAGTTCGAGCACGCCAACGAGGTACGCACCGCGCACGGCGGGCAGCCGTTCGCCAACCCGCGCGGCGCGTCCGCGGGCACGCTGCGGGCCAAGGAGCGGGCGTACACGGTGCCGATGACGTTCTTCGGCTACGGCCTGCTGCCCCTGCCGGACACCGACGCCGAGCTCGCCGAACGGCTGGACGGGCTCGCCCACAGCGAGCTGATGGCCCTGGCCGCCCGGCTGGGAGTGCACACGAACAACGCCACCGCGGTGCCCACCGTCCTGGCCACGACCGTGGACGAGGTCCTGGAGCGCGTGCGGAAGATCGCCGCGCTCCGCGCCGAGCTGCCCTTCGGGATCGACGGCATCGTCATCAAGGCCGACCTGGCCGCCGACCAGCGAGCCGCCGGTTCCGGCTCGCGCGCGCCCCGCTGGGCGATCGCCTACAAGCTTCCCGCCGTGGAGAAGATCACCCGCCTGGTGGCGGTGGAGTGGAACGTCGGCCGCACCGGGATCATCGCCCCGCGCGGCGTCCTGGAGCCGGTGGTGATCGAGGGCGCCACCATCACCTACGCGACGCTGCACAACCCGGCCGACATCACCCGCCGCGACCTGCGGATGGGCGATCACGTCATGGTCCACCGGGCCGGCGATGTCATCCCGCGCATCGAGGCGCCGGTCGCCCACCTGCGCACCGGCGACGAGCAGCCCATCGTGTTCCCGCTCGTGTGCCCGCGGTGCGGCTCCGCCATCGACACCAGCCAGGAGCGCTGGCGGTGCGAGCAGGGCCGTAACTGCCATCTGGTGGCCTCCCTCTCCTACGCCGCCGGCCGCGACCAGCTCGACATCGAGGGACTGGGCGCCACCCGCGTGGTGCAGCTCGTCGAAGCCGGACTCGTCGCGGATCTGGCCGACCTGTTCGCCCTGACCCGTGAACAGCTTCTGGCGCTGGACAGGATGGGCGAGACGAGCACCGACAATCTGCTCGCCGCCCTCGCCACGGCCCGGACCCGGCCGCTGTCACGGGTGCTGTGCGCGCTCGGCGTACGCGGCACCGGCCGCTCCATGTCCCGCCGCATCGCCCGCCACTTCGCCACCATGGACAACATCCGTGCCGCCGACGCCGAGACCCTGCAACAGGTCGAGGGCATCGGCCCGGAGAAGGCCCCCTCCATCGTCGCCGAACTCGCCGAACTCGCCGAACTCATCGACAGACTCGCCGCGGCCGGGGTGAACATGACCGAACCCGGCGCCACTCCCCCACCCACGGCAGGCGACGACCTGGCAGCACCGGCCGACACCACGGACGATCGCCCGCTCACGGGTATGACGGTTGTCGTCACCGGCGCGATGACCGGGCCGCTGGAAAGCCTCAGCCGCAACCAGATGAACGAGCTCATCGAGCGGGCCGGCGGCAAGTCCTCCTCCAGCGTCTCCAAGAAGACCTCCCTCGTGGTCGCCGGCGAGGGCGCGGGCTCCAAGCGGGCCAAGGCGGAAACCCTCGGCATCCGCCTCGCCGCACCCGACGAATTCGCGCTGCTCGTCGCCGACTACCTGACCTGATACGGACACCGCCGGCCGCCCGACCCCTGCGCCCCGCGGCACGGGCCAGGGCAATGGGCGTCCTCCCGGAGCCGACGTGGTAGCGGGCCTGGCCGCCTACTATGGCCTTGCGTATTCGGTGGCGAAGGGAAGACAGGGGCATGCGGCGACTGGGGGATCTCGAGGCGGAGATCATGGATCGCCTCTGGACGTGGAACCGGCCGACGACGGTGCGTGAGGTCGTCGACGACATAAACGAGACCCGGCCTGTCGCGTACACCACGGTGATGACCGTCACCAACATCCTGTACACGAAGGGCTGGCTGCTGCGCGAGAAGCAGCGCCGCGCCTGGGTCTACACGCCGGTCCGCACCCGCGAGGCGTATGCCGCCGCACTCATGGAGGACGGCCTGGGGGAAAGCAAGGACCGCCCGGCCGCGCTCGTCCACTTCGTGGAGAACATGTCCGAGGAAGAGGTCGCCGCCCTGCGCAAGGCCCTGCGGAGCGTAGGACGACAGGCGAAGGCGTGAACGCGGCCCCCGTCCTCGTCGGCTACACCGCAGCGGTCGGATTCGTCGCACCCCACGTCATGCTGCGCAGCAGCTGGCCGCACCGGGCTCCCGCTCTCGCGGCAGCCGTGTGGCACGCCCTGGCGGTGTCGTTCTCGATCGGGGCCGCGCTCGCCGCGTACAACCTGGCCATGCCGGCCGAGCACCTGCACGCGGGCCTCATGGGGCTGCTGCACTCCTGCGGCCTGGGTGCGGACGCGGGTCACCCCGACCCCGACAGAGCGGACCGGCTCGCTCTCGGCGTGCCCGCCGTCATCGCAATCGCCCTGTTCGTCAGCTACTCCTTCCACGTCGTACGAGCACGGCGGGCGCGGGAGCGGCACCGGGAGGCCGTGGACCTGGTGGGCCGCTACTCGGCCCGATTGTGCGCCACGGTCATGCCGTACGACGTACCCGCGGTGTACTGCCTGCCCGGCCGCCGCCCCCGGATCGTGATCAGTGACGGCGCCGTGGACCATCTGACGCCGGCGCAGCTGGACGCCGTACTGCAACACGAACAGGCGCACATCACGGGGCGTCACCACTTGGTTCTCGCCGGCGTGGAGGCGTTCCACTCGGTGTTCCGGTGGCTGCCTTTGGCCCGGCATACTCGGGAGCAGATGGCGCTGTTGCTGGAGATGGTCGCGGATGATCGCGCACTGCGCACCCAGTCCCGCGAGGTGCTGGCCACGGCCATGTACGAGATGGCGGCGGCCCGCGCACCCAGGGGCGCGTTCGCGGCGGGCGGGCACACGGTCCTGATCCGGATGAAACGGGTTCTCGGCCCGCGCAAAGCGCCTCATCCCGTCCTCCGGGGCGCTGTCGCCGCCGTCGCCGCTGCCGTACCGCTGCTACCGCTGCTGGTCGCCTGCCCGCCCGCTCTCGGCTGACCTGATTCCTTGTGAGACCGATGTGACGCGGACTTGCTTGCAATTCGAACTAGGGTTCCAGCACGGTCACATGAGCCAGACCTAGGGTTTAGGTTGTGAGTCAAGGCACGCTGATCAAGCGGCAGTTCGGGCACCGTGCCCGGCTTGCGCTGTCACCTGCCGGGGTTTGCGCAGCAGATGATCAACCGCACGCGGCCCGCACGATGTGGACCCTGCTGCACGCATGGTGGCGGATGATGCCGAAGGGAAAGCGGACGCTCACGGACGCCGATGCCGCAATTCGCCAGGCCGGCAAGGACATCGACTTTCTCGCCGTCCTGCCTGCGCAGGCTGCGCAAGCGGTACTCAAGACGTACTTCCGGGCGTGGAAGAACTGCTGGGACGGCCGCGCCGACGCCCCGAACTTCAAGGGCCGCCTGCGCACCGCGATGTCCGTGGACCCGCAGGGCCGCGACCTGTACGTCACCCGCGTGCACCGCCGCTGGGACATGGTCAACATCCCCAGGGTCGGCCGGGTCCGGTTCCGGTGGACCAAGGACCTGCCCATGGGCAGGCACGCCAACGCGGAGGACGGCCACTGCCACAGGTGCCGAGAGTGGGCACGCACTTCGGCTTCCTTCTGAGCGGCCGTACGACGCCCAGCTTTCCGCGCGTCATCGGGGTCGTGCACATGCCGGAGGGCTGTGGGACCCTTCGCCCTCCGGCGTGCGTGCGGTCAGCCTCGGTATGCCACGTTCGCCATCATCCCGGCCTCACCGTGGTACGCGTTGTGGCAGTGCAGCATCCACTGGCCCGGATTGTCGGCGTCGAGGAACACGGACAGCTTCTTCTTGGGCAGCACGATCGCGGTGTCCTTGCGCGGCCCCGAGGCGCCGAGCTGGTACGTGTGGCCGTGCAGGTGCATCGGGTGCCACATGTCGGTGTCGTTGATGAAGTCGAGCCGTACGCGCTGGCCCTCCTCGATGACGATGGGGTTCGCCTCGGGGTCCTTCATGTCGAAGGGCCTGCCGTTGATGGCCCAGTTGTACTTGTCCATGCCGCCGGTGAGCTTGATCTGGTGCGTGGCGTCCGTCTTGGCGGACTTCAGGAGCACGTCGTCGGCGGCGCGCAGCTGGGACGCCGTCATGATCATGCCGTTGAGTTCCTTCGGGCGGACGGTCGCGGGCGGCTTGCTCCCCGAGCCCGTGCGCACCAGCGCCAGGCCGTTGGCGTTCTTGCCCTCGGCCAGGGCGACGAGCGGGAAGACGCCGTCGCCAAGGGTGACGAGGACGTCGTACCGCTCGCCCATGCCGACCAGCAGCGCGTCGACCTCCTGGTGGCGGACCGGGAAGCCATCGGTGTGGGTGATGGTCAGCTTGTGGCCGCCGAGGGCGACGCGGTAGGCGGTGTCCCCGCCCGCGTTGATGATCCGCAGCCGTACCTTCTTGCCGGGCTTGCCGGTGTAGACGTCCGGGTCGGCCGCCACCCGGCCGTTGATCAGGTGGTGGGGGTACTTCACGTCGCCGGCGTCGCCGCCGAGCAGGTCGCTCTCGGCGCCCATGAGCATGAACTTCATCGACATGTCGCCGGACGACGAGGCGGAGGCCGCGGGGGCCGCCGAGTCTCCGCCCATGTCCATGCCGCCCATGTCCCCCATGTCGTGGCCCTCCATGCCGCTGGAGCCGGAGCCGGCGCTCTCCCCCATGTCCATCCCGCCCATTCCCTGCCTGAGTTCGGAGTAGACCTCGTCGGGGGTGCCGGTGACTCCGTCGATCCAGTCGTCCAGGAGGACGACCCACTCGTCGTCGTACGCGAGGGTCTCCTTGGGGTCCTCGACGATCAGCGGGGCGTACAGGCCGCGGTCGAGTTGGACGCCGACGTGCGGGTGGAAGAAGTACGTGCCCGGGGCGTCGGCGAGGAAGCGGTACGTGAAGGTGGACCCGGGCCGGACGGCGGTCTGGGTCGCCGGGGGCACGCCGTCCATGTCGTTGCGCAGTGCGATGCCGTGCCAGTGGATCGACGTGGTGGTCTTGTTCGGGAGCTGGTTGGAGAGCTCGGCGACCAGGGTGTCGCCGACCGAGAGCCGGACCTCCCTGCCGGGGGTGCGGCCGTCGAAGGCCCAGGTCCTGGGCATGACGCCGCCGCCCAGGTCGATCATGGCGGGTGCGGCCGTCAGGGTGACCTTCCGCTGGTGTCCGGTGCTCTTGCGCTTCCTCTCGGTGGCGGCCACCGCCGAGGCGTTGGGGCCGATGAGGGCGGTGCCGCTGCCGGAGCCATCCGCGTTGGTGCAGGCGGCGAGTGCTCCTGCGCCTGCGGCTCCGAGCCCGGCGAGCAGGACGGAGCGGCGGTTGATGCTGTTCATCGTGTGGGTGTCCTCTGTGTCGTAACTGCCGATGTGGTCACGGAGGGACGGCACATCGCGCGCCGTCCGGCGCGGCCTATATGCGCAGTTGAGACAGGACGGACAGGTCTGGCGGGGAGCGGCCGACCGTAGCACCGGGCGCGCGGCCGACCGGGGCCTGCCGCAGGTCCGCCGAGGGGTCGAACGCGCTTCTGCGGGGCGGCACGAGCTGTACGGAGTCGACGCTCGCCGTGGTGCAGTGCTGCATGCCCGGCATGGTGCAGCCACCGGCGTCGGCTCTGTGCGTGGGGGAATCCAGCATGTGGTGCGAGTGCGGGGTCCCCGCCGCCGTCGCGTGGGCGGCATGGGCGGCACCCGGCATCGGCAAGACCGCGGTCACGGATGTCTCATGGTGGACGAGTACGGCCAGCGCCACGCACAGGGTGAGGAACACACCGTACGCCCAGCGGACGGCTACGCCGCCGCTGCGAGCTGTCCGAGTCCTCATGAGCTCCACTCGTCCTCACCGGTCACCCTGCCGAGTCGACATCCTACCCCCCGGGGGTACATGCGGCTCGTCCAACGGACGCCACTGTCCGGTCGTGCAGCACCGCATGAGAGCTTCCGGGACCTGAACGCACCCCAGCCCGCAACTTACTAAGGACATTAGCAGCTGAAGTTCATGCCCCCGGCCGTGACGAGCACGTGGCCGGGACCGCTCCTCGCGCGCTGGGCAGCGAACATCCCGTAACCCCTCCCCCGGTTGACGCCTGGGGTTCTCGCTATTCCGGGTTGGCGTTGCGACAGCACCACAGGCGCAGAAATACCCCTGGGGGGTATAGTGTTGGCATCCGGTGAGAGGCCTGAAGCAACACCTCTCCCCGATGACGACTCACGCACCCACGTTCGGAGGAAGAAACCATGACCACCGAGACGAACTCCGGCTCCTGCTGCGGCTCCGGTTCCTGCGGCTCCGACACCACGGTCGACGTCCAGGGCGTCGGCGTCACCGCCGTGTACAAGGTGTCCGGTATGACCTGCGGTCACTGCGAGGGCGCCGTCACGCAAGAGATTTCCGCGCTGGACGGCGTCACCGCGGTCACGGCCGTCGCCAAGAGCGGCGAGGTGACCGTCACGTCCGCCATGCCGCTCGACGACGAGGCCGTGCGTGCCGCCGTCGACGAGGCCGGCTACGAGCTCGTCGGCCGGGTCTGACCACCTCGCCGAGAATCCCGGCCCAGCAACGCGAGTCCCTTCCCGCGCCGGGACGTATCGCTCCGCCGATGTGGACGCCGTACGTCCCGGTCGCCCCCTGAAGATACGCACGTGACCAACGCGGCGCCCGCGCCTGTCCAGGACGTCGAGCTCCCCGGCCCGCGAGCACCGCCAGCGCGTGCCGGGGAGCCGGGTGGTCCGTGACCGCAGCGTTTCTTCCTGCCAGACGTGGCGAGCTCAGCGGAAGAGGCATGGCCTTCGATATCGCCCATACACCCGGGCGCGAGAGCTTCTGCTCACTCGACACCTGGGGGAACGCATGTGGCCTGGTGGTAGTACATCCGCCACCCCGCGGCTCCCTCCCCCTTGCGCCAGATCGAACTGTGCCTCGTCCTACGCTCGCCGAGCATGGTCTCGAACGTCAGATGCACCAGACCTGGCGCGAGCAACACGCCTGAGATCTCTGATGGCTCGAAGCGGGGAGCATCCAGCGAACTACCCGGATGGTCGGGTAGCTCGGCGAGCATGGCCTCGTACGTCCACCTTTGCCCGGACGCGCCGACCTCCACAAACTCTGGATCGAGCAGTTGCCCGGCGAGTCCCGGGAGGCGCGGACATGCGGGTCCATGAGCTGCAACTCGCCCGCGATCGCGTGGTTCACACCGTCTGTTGCACCGTCCATGGAACGAATCTCACTGGGCGCCCCCGTCCCGCCGCAACCGAGTTTGTAGGCACCCAACAGATCCGTCTGCCACGCCTCAGCCGCTGCGTCGGCCGCCTGGACTTCGCTGCTCAAGAATTCTGGTGCGCGACTTCAGTGCAGCGTTCGTCAGAGGTGTGCGCGGTGATGTCCGCGCCGAGGCGTCGGACCTCGTCGACTTCGAAAATCACGGTGAAGCAGCGGTCGACCGTTGCTTCGGCCGGACCAAACAGAGCCAGCGAACGCTGGTAGGAGCGGGTGAGCTGTATGACGACTTTGGTGCGGCGCTCGGCGGGCTGCATCGAGTAGAGCAGGCCGTTCTTGTTGGCTGCGGAGGTGTCCAGAGCCGCTTGGATGTCCTGCCGACTGGTGGGCGGGGCGCCGCGCTGGGCTACGACGCTGTCAGCAAAGCGCTGCGCATCCGTGCGGGTTGCCTCGAAGGCTGAGTGTTTGCGGTCGGTTTCCCGGGAGCCGGCGATGCTGTACGCAACGATGATGGCCGCGAGCAGGGCGAGAAGGACCACCCCAAGTGCTTTCGCCCATGGGGCGGTCCGTCCGGTCTGACTGGTTGCCATCGCTGCCGTCGAGGTTGTTCACCGCGCTGCGGAACGCGTGGGCGTATGCGGAAGTGGCTACGCCGTTGGGACTTCAGGTATGCCTACCCCGGTACCTGCCTGACAAGGTCCCGGGCGCTTGCGGTGCGAGCTGCCCTGCCCCGCCCCTGGCGACGCACACCATTACCTGTCCAGTCCGCAACAGACCAAGGATGCAACTGACGCTCAACCACCAATAGAGGACTGAGAATGCGTGCATAGTCGTTGCCGAATTTATGAAAATTGCAGCAAATAGGGCGAATGTGAAAAAGTTGACCGCCAGCAGTAGCCAGCCGGAGTCTGTTTTTGCTCGATTTAGTTTCTGCCAGGTCGTTCTTGGTATTTGAGCAGGGTGCGGGCTGAAGCGGCGCTTGACCTCGCCCAGGAAAGATCGCTGTGTCATGGGGCATATGGAACAGCGGGAGATAACTCCCGCACAAGCCCAAGAAGCATGTGTGATCACGCCAGACCGGTTGTCTCGGTCGGGCTGCGGCGCTCGTGGTGACGCTGCACCGCCGCCTGGCGTGCGACTACGAGACCTTCCCTGCCCGCTCCGAAGCCATGATCTACCTCGCCAGGACCGACCTCATGGCACGCCGCCTCACCGGCGAGAACACCATCTCCTGGCGCGACCCGACATCACCGGACCAACTACGCATTCCGGAACGACCTCTCAGGGATAGAGGCCGGCCCGGAAGGTGAATGAGACGAGTTGCGCTCGGTCGCGTGCGCCGACCTTCGTCATGGCCCGCACCGCATGCGTCTTCACGGTGAAGGGTGACACGGACATCTGGGCCGCGATCTCGTCGTTGCCGAGACCGCTCGCGACGAGGACGACCACGTCCCGCTCCCTGGGTGTCAGGGCGTCGAAGCGTCGCAGCAGTTCCTGGTCGATCACCGGGGGCGGACTGTCCGTCATGTGACCGATGAGCGCGGCCGTCGCGGCGGCCGACAGCGCACCGCCACCGCCGACGACCTCGGTGATTCCGGCGACGAGTTCAGCGGGGCTGACGGTCTTGCTCAGGAAGCCGTTGGCGCCCGCGCGAAGGGCGGCGAGAACGATGTCGTCCTGGTCGAAAGTGGTCAGCACGATCACCCGCATCTTTTCGGGTGGGTGCTCTTTGCGGATCCGGCGGGTGGCTTCGACACCGTCGATGCCGGGCATCCGGATGTCCATCAGGACCAGGTCGACGGGATGGTCCCGGAGGAAGGGGACGGCCTGGAGTCCGTCGGAGAGACCTCCCACAACAACGAGACTCGGGTCGAGCCGGAGCATCGCCTTGATGCCGGCCCTGATGTCGTCCTGGTCGTCGACGATCAGAATCCGTGTCGTCATACGACGGCCCCCAGCGGGCTGAACTCCGCATGGACCCGGAATCGCCCGTCGTCACTGTCGATCGTCAGCCGCCCGTTGGAGGACTCGACGCGTTCGCGCATCCCCACGAGTCCGAGTCCGCTGCCCGAGTCGGCGCCGCGCAGTGAGTGACTGACGCGGTTCTCCACCGTGAGGCAGATCCTGCCGTCGCGCTCGCGGACATCCACCGTTGCCGCCCCCTCTCCATACCGGTAGGCATTCGTGAGCGCTTCCTGAACGACGCGATAGACCGCCACGCCGACGCCGGGCTCCACGAAACCGGCGGGGATGTCGATGGAGGGCCGGACGTCGAGGCCGATGCTCTCGAAAGACGCGACAAGGCCTTCCAGGCCGCTGAGCGCCGGGGTCGGGCGGAGCGCCTCGTCGTCGGAGATGTCGTCACCGAGGCGGAGGAGCGCGAGGATTCGCTGCGTTTCGACGACCACGGTGCGGGCGCTGGACCTGGCTGAGACAAGGGCCTGCCGGGAGGACTCGGCGTCTTCGGGCAGCCCGATCTCCGCGGCACCGAGATGCATGCTCAGCATCGCGACCTGGTGGCCGATGACGTCGTGCAGGTCCCGGGCGATGCGCAGTCGTTCCTCGGTCACCCGTCGGACGGCTTCGATCTCGCGGGTGGCGATGGCGCTTTCGGCCCGTTCTTCCAGGGTGCGCCAGTGCTCTCGATGGATGCGCAGCGCGGCCCCTGTCGCACCTCCCGCGATGGCCGAGAAGACTGCGGCGGCCCCCACGATCGCGCCGCCACGAAATCCTCCCAGCGTCATGAACGCCCCGAGGAAGAACGCCGCCACGATGCCGGTCGCGGCCAGCGGCCGCTTCCCCCTGACGGTGACCGAGAACAGCACGAGCACGGCCATCATCCACACCGACAGAGGGTCGTGGCCCACCGCGGTGACGGCGAAGGACGCCGCACTCGCCACGACCAGTCCTGCCCACGGCCTTCGCCATGAAAGGGCGACACCGCCACCGGCGAGGAGCACGGAGAGGGCCGTCGGCCAGTCCGACCCCCGCAGGATCACTGCCACGATCTGGCCGGTGAACACCAGCGCGGCCACCGAATACGCGACGAGGTGCAGCGCCTCGGGGCGGCGGACCCACACAGGCGCCACGGGGCCGTCCTGATTGTTCTGCGCCTTGACCATGGCCCGATTCTCGCCCACATGTGCTGCGGCCGTGTACTTCGAATGATGTAGACAGCGAGCCCCGTCCGGGCGATGGGGACGGCAGAACTCATGCGATTTCGAAGTGGATGGCAGAACTACTTCGTTCGAAGTACACGGCCCCTCCCGAAGCCGCTGACACTCCTCATCGAGGCGACCGTCTCACACCATCACGATCACAAAACGGGACACCCGATGACTCAGACCACCCTGACTTCGAGCACGACCACGAGCACGGCAACGCCCTCCGGGCTCCGGTCGCTCTACCTGATCCGAGCCACCTTCTCGCTGGTCTGGGTGGCACTCGTCGCCACGACCTCCTCCTCGCTCACATCGACGGACAAGCCCACAGCCATCGCGGCCGTGCTGCTCGTCATCTACCCCCTGTGGGACGTCATCGCCACGCTCCTGGAGCGTCGCATGGCCGGCACCGGCTCCATGGACCACGTCGGTACCACCAACATGGCTCTCGGCCTCGCCGCCACCGCCGGGATGATCATCGCTGTCTTCTCCACCATCGGGACGGCCCTGCTCGTGTTCGGCATCTGGGCCCTCCTTTCCGGAGCGATCCAGCTCGTCGTGGCAATTCGGCGCCGGCGCACCGTCGGTGCCCAGTGGCCCATGGTCATCAGCGGCGGACTGTCCGTCCTCGCCGGTGCCTCCTTCGCCGCCAAGTCCGCCTCGGCGACCAGCGGCCTGTCCGCCATCGCCGGATACTCAGCCTTCGGTGCCTTCTGGTTCTTTGTCTCCGTCATCACCCTGAGCATCCGCAGCCGACGCGAACAGCGTTGATCACCGCTGTCGGAGCCGCCGCCCCTCCCGGAGGCACGACGTCTTCCGCGAACTCGCCGTCGAGCAGATCGACCCGCCGATCCTGAACCGGCCTGCGCCGGACCGCTACGTGATCGGGGATCGGGTGACCTGGGCGCTGGTCCTGTGGTTGTGTCACATCGCCGCGGTCATCGGGAGGACGCGCTGGCGACCCGGATGGCGACTCCCTTCTCGGCGCCGGACACCTCCTCGCCTTCCTGGCACGCTGTGCGCACAAGGAGGCATCCGGCTCGCGAAGTCCAACGAAGCAGACTTCTGCTAATCATCTTAGTAGATGACTGGACCCCGCCGGGTCCGATCGCGGCTTCGAGGCGGAACAGTGTTCAGGCCGACCGGTTGCTGCTCCCGGGGACTCGCACTGGTGGACTGTCGGTATTCGAGGTTGCAGTATTCGCCGTAGAGCGAGCAGTTCCGTACCCGGCTCGGTCAGAAGCTGTGTCGGAACCGGTGATCCTCGGCATTCCATAGTGGGTGAGTGTGGGTGGGCCGCATCAGGCAACGTGGCCCTGAAGATGCTGACGGGTGGTCAGAACGGGTAGTGGGCCTGCTGGGTGGCGATGGTCACCCAGCGAGTGTTGGAGAACGCCTCGATCCCCCATCGCCCGCCGAACCGGCCGTAGCCGGAGGCCTTGACACCGCCGAAGGGCGCGTGCGGCTGGTCGGCTACGGACTGGTCGTTGATGTGCACGATGCCGGTGCGAATGCGGTGGGCGACGGTGAGACCGTGGGTAGCGTTCTCGGTGATGATTCCGCAGGTCATCCGTTCTCGGCGTCGTTAGCGATGACGATGGCGGTTTCGTCGTCGGTGAATGCTTCGACGACACAGACCGGGCCGAAGGCCTCGGCGTAGTACAGGTCGGCGTCGCTGGGGATACCGATGAGCACGGTTGCAGGGTGCAGTGCGCCGTCCGGCTGCCCGCCGCCTGCCAGTACTGTGGCGCCCTTGGCGACTGCGTCCTTCACCAGTTCGGCCATGCGGTCGGCGGCGGAGGCGGTGACCAGCGGACCGACCACCGTGTGCGGGTGCATGGGGTCGCCGGCCTGGAGGGAGGCGACCTTGGTCATGAACTTCTGCGTGAACTCCTCGGCCAGTGACTCGTGGACGAGGATGCGGTCGGCCGACATGCAGATTTGTCCGGAATTCACGAACACACTGAAGGTAACGGCGTTGACGGCGTAGCGGCTGGGCCGCTTCGCTCGGTACCCCTCCGCTCCAGCCAGGCATAAGAGCGGGTTGACCACCGGACGACGGGAGGCGGCCCCACCGCACATCTCCGATGTGATCGATGGAAACCGGACCGTGCGTAAAGGAAAACGAAGGCGGGCATGCCCAGCCGTCCGGCGACTTGGCCGCTGCCTCCAGCGCAGGTGCACGATGTCGCGGATCTGCGGCTGAGTTCGGGCCACTGCGGTGCGGCCGTGGGGACCCGTTGCTCCGGTGGTCGTGGCCGTGGGGACCGGTCGCTCCGATGGTCGTGGCCGTGCCGAGGTCGCGTTGTCGATCGCCGTTCGCGGCGTCAGGCCCCACCTCGTGGATGTCGGGCCGCGTTCCTGAACTGGATCGGGCTCTGTCCGCTTCGGGACTGGAAGTACTTGTTGAAGTTGGTGGCACTGCTGAAGCCGAGGTGTGCGGCGATGCGGGCGGCGGTCTCGTCGCTGTGGGCCAGGCGGCGCTTGGCTTCCAGCATGACGCGTTCGTCGATGAACTCCTTGGCGTTGGTGCCGACCGCTGATGCGGTTGCCCTCCTCAGCGTGCGCGGGGAGTAGCCCAGGGCTCTCGCGTAGTCAGCGACCTGATGGGTCTTGGTGAAGTCACGCTCGACTGCCTCGCGGAATCGGCGGAAGGTCTCGCTGTCTTCCGTAGGGCCGGGAAGCCCACCCGGCCGGTCGGCCAGCCGGAGCACCAGCACGGACAGCAGATGCCGCAGGATGGCGATGTGCACGTCGAGCGGACTCGTGCCGACGGCACCGTACTCGTGACAGAGGTGCTCGATCGCCAGATCGACGGCAGGGTCGTCGACGGCGTCGTACTGCACCGGGCCATCCGACGTCTCCAAGCGCGCCGCGACCATCGGATCGAGGAAGTCGCTCTCGAAGAGCACCAGATGCCCCTCGACCTTGCTCAGGTCTCCCCACCTGTGGACCTGCCCCGGACGGATCCACAACCAGCTCCCGGGGGTCGCCTCGTAGGTGGTGAAGTCGACCTCCTGCGTCAGCGTCCCACTGACCGCGGCGATGAGGTGGTGGAAATCGGGGCGTTGCGGTGTCGTGAACCTGACGGCCCCACGCCGCCGGAACTCGGCCAGTGACATCACCTCGACGCCGGCCGGAGTTCCGACGCCCGCGTCGAAGTCCACCCTCAGGATGCCGGTGCTCTGTCCGAAATTCACCATCACGAGACCAGAATCTACCGCAGCACCGACCGAATTTTGGCCCAATGTTGATGCCAGAACCACAAGCCGCCCACCAGGCCACAAGCACGAGGGAATGACGAACATGAGCGACAACAAGACCACCGTCCTCACCGCGGTCAAGGAGCTTTTCGGCGACAAGGACGTGACCGCCGTCGACCGGTGGGTCGCCGCCGACTACCGCCAGCACAGCTCGGCCGCGCCCGACGGCCCCGAAGGCCTGCGTGGGCTGATCGAGTCACTCACCGACGACGTCCGTCACGAGGTCGCCCGGGTCATCGTCGAGGGTGACCTGGTCGCGGTCCATGGCGTCTACCACGGCTTCGGTCCGGATCCGCTGGTCGCCCTCGACCTGTTCCGCGTCGCCGACGGCAAGCTCGCCGAGCACTGGGACGCGCTCACCCCCCAGGCCACCAGGACCGTCTCGGGCCGCTCGCAGGTCGACGGCCCGACAGAGGTCACCGAGCTCGACAAGACTGAGGCCAACCGTGCCTTGGTCCTCGGGTTCGTCGAGAAGATCCTCAAGGGTGGTGACTTCTCCGTGGTGACCGACTTCATCTCCACGGAGCAGTACGACCAGCACCACCCGGAGGTCGCTGACGGGCTTGCCGGGCTCGGCGCCGCCTTTGCGGCGTGGACCGAGCAGGGCAAGAAGATCGCCTACGGGACGACTCACCGGGTGATCGCCGAGGGCAACTTCGTGTTGGTGGTCACCGAGGGCGTGTTCGATGTTCCGGTCGCGTACTGGGACCTGTTCCGGGTCGCCGACGGCAGGATCGTCGAGCACTGGGACATCGTGGCTCCCATCCCGGACACCCTGCCGCACGACAACGGCCTGTTCTGATCGCCGGACCAAAAAGCCGATGACGCGACGGGCACACCCCGATGTGCCAGAAAGACGATCGCGCTCAGCGCCGACAACTGCCGGCCGGTGACGCGTCGGTCCTCGAGGCGGCTGTGATCGGCGTCCCCGACGAGAAATGGGGAGAAGTCGTCGTCGCCTATGTGCAGCCACGACCAAGTCCGACAGTCGATCCGGCGGCGTTGGAAGCACTCGCCGCGCGCAGCCTCAGCGGCTACAAGCAGCCGACCTCGTGCCGCTGCGCCAGCCGCCGCTTGGACGCCATCCGCTTACCGATCACGGGGCCGGCCTGGCCGGACAGGGTTCCTGATCGGGTGATCGCGCAAGGGCCGGCGCATGACAGCAGGGCCTCTTGGTAGCTCGGGGGTGCAAACCAAACCGATCACCGGGATGTCCTGTTGCCGCGGCCCCTCTCGTGCCCGTGTACGTGGAGTCCAACTCGCCACCCCTGTCGTGTGACTGCCTCGCGCACAGGTTCGGCAACGGGCGGACCGGCCGAACCGCACCCCGTCCCATGCCTCCGACATGACGGAGGCGGAGTGGCAGGTCATCCGGTCGTGCTGCCAGTTCCTGCCTGCTTGGAAGGGCGGGGCGGCCGACCGAAGGGCTTCTGCCACAGGCAGATGATCGACACAGTCCGCTATGTGGCCGACAACGGCGCCAAGTGGGCCAACCTGCCCTCAGACGATCAATGTTGTGCATTTTCTTGAGGGCTGCAAGAAACAAGCCCCACGTTCCTCGGCACCTTCGTTCAGTGCACTGAGTATCAGCCCGTGTCCCTTTCCGCAGCCGCTCTCAAGGAGCTGTTCCATGTCTGCAAGCATCCGTCCTCGCGTCGGCCGCACCCGCCTGCGTATCGCCCTGGCCGCGTTGGCATCCGTCGCCCTCGCCTCCGTTCCGTTGTCGGCCGCCGAGGCGGACACGCCGGCCACCACCCACCTCACCGGCACCCTCTCCGACGACGCCACCTGGGTCGCGGACGTACCCGACCACTGGAACGGCACGTTGCTGCTGTTCAGCCACGGCTTCGGCACCCTCACCGCCCAGGACGCCCCCACCGACGCCGTACGCACCGAACTGCTCGCCGAGGGCTACGCGATGGCCGGGTCGTCGTACGACCCCAACGGCTCGTTGTGGGCCCTGAACAGCGCCGAACGCGACCAGTTCGCCACGCTCGACGCCGTCACAACGAAAATCGGCACCCCACGCCGCACGCTGGCCATCGGCAATTCGATGGGCGGGCTCATCAACGCGCAGATCGCCCGGGACGGCGGCGGGCGCATCGACGGCGCGCTCGACCAGTGCGGCCTGGTCGCGGGCGGCACCGACCTGGACAACTACCAGCTCGACGCCGAACACACCATCGCCCAGCTGCTCCTGCCGGAGCAGGACGTCAAGCTGGTCCGCTTCGGCTCCGCCGACGAGGCGGTCGCCACCGCCACCCTGCTCACCAAGGCGGTCACCGCCGCGCAGGCCACACCGCAGGGCCGGGCCCGGATCGCGCTGGCCGCCGCCTACCTCAACCTGCCCGGCTGGTCGCCCGGAAAGGACCGGCCCGCCGCGACCGACTGGGCGGGGCAGGAGGCACAGCAGTACGACTGGTTCACGCAGGGCCTCCTGACCTTCCTCGAGATCCCCCGGTACGGCATGGAGCAGTCCGTCGGCGGCAACAACTCCTGGAACCGAGGCGTGGACTACGCCGGCCTGTTCGCCAATTCCCCACACGCGCCCCAGGTCCACGCCCTCTACCAGGCGGCCGGCCTCGACCTGCGGGCCGACCTGAGCGCACTGACCAAGGGCGCCACCATCACCGCCGATCCCGCTGCCGTCCGCAGAGCGCAGCAGACCTCCTCCGCCGGCCAAGGACTCGACGTACCCCTGCTCGACATCCACACCACCGGCGACAACCTGGTTCCGGTGGAGCAGGAGAACCGCTTCGCTGCCCGTGTGCGCGCCTCCGGCGACGGCGCGTTGCTGCGGCAGGCGTTCGTCGAGCGACAGGGCCACTGCACGTTCACCACAGCCGAGACCGTGGCCGCCCTGCACGCGCTCGAACACCGCGTCAGCACCGGCCGATGGGACAACGTCGCGACTCCGGCCGCGCTCCAGCGGTCGGCCACGGCGCTCGGTCTGGACGGCGCAGCGTATGTCCCGTACCACCCGGCCCAATTGTCCGTCGGCCGCGACGACCACCCGGCGCGCCCCACCCGCCACTGACATGGCACCGCTCAATCGCTCACAGCATCTCGAACGTCGATCGGCTGGCCGTGGCCTTTTGACAGCGGTGTAGCGGTTGAGGCGTCACGAGCCGAGTCGTGTCGTAGACCATGGCCACGAGAATCAACGCGCCGATCGGTGACGGCCAGCACCGCTGCCATATCGCCTTGCCGTCGGCGACACGGCCTGGGGAGTCAGGGCGCGAGCGGCCCGCCCAGTACGTCCAGGACGGTCCCGCCGAGCACTCCGAGGACGACGGTTCCGGCGGCCGCCCCGTAGGCGATCACGGCGGCCGTCCGTGATGCCGTACCGAAGTCACCTGCGGGTCCACGCGCGAGGAACGCCGGGGCGATCCAGCGCAGGTAGTAGAAGAGGGAGGCCACGGTGTTGACGGCTGCGACGACGGCCAGCCAGGCGTAGCCGCCGTCGAAGGCCGCGCTGAAGGCTTCCAGCTTGCCGAGGAAGACCGCGGTCGGGGGCGTGCCCACCAGGCCGAGCAGGCAGACCACGAGCGAGGCCAGCAGGGCCGGGTGTGTTCGTGCCAGACCCCGGTAGTCGTCGATGGTCTGTGCTTCGGGGAGTGCGCAGACCACGGCGAAGGCCCCGAGGTTGGTCAGCGCGTACCCGGCCAGGTAGTACAGCAGGGCCTCCTGGTCGAGGTCGGTGCGTCCGGCTACGGCCACCGGGAGCAGGAGGTAGCCGACCTGGCTGATGGTGGAGTAGGCGAGCAGCCGTTTGACGTCCTGCTGGAAGAAGGCTGCCAGGTTGCCCAGCGTCATCGAGGCGACCGAGAGCACTGCCACCAGGTCGGACCAGGGCAGGTCGGCATCCGCGAGGGGCACGGCGGCGAGCCGGTAGAGGGCCGCCAGGGCGCCGACCTTCGGGATGGTGGTGAGGAAGGCGGCGACCGGCGCCGAGCTGCCCTGGACGGCGTCCGGCACCCAGAAGTGGCCGGGCACGCCTCCGGCCTTGAACAGGACACCGGCGAGCAGGGCGAGCGTGCCGACTGCCACCAGTCCGGCCGGTGCCTCGGCGAGTTCGGTGCGCAGCACGGGGTATGCGGTCGCCCGGCCGGCGGCGAGGAGGACGGTGATGCCGGCGAGCATCAGGACGCCGAGGAGCGCGCCGACGACGTAGTACTTCAGGGCCGCCTCGGTGCCGGGGCCGTCCTTGCGGAAGCCGGCGAGCGCGTACGCGGGCACGCTGGCCAGCAGGTAGCCGGCGGCGAGGAGCAGCAGGTCCTGGGCTCCGGCCAGGACTAGGGCGCCCGTGGTGGCGAGCTGGAGCAGGACGTAGAACTCGGTCTCGCGCGGATCGGCGTACAGGCGCGGCATGGCGAGCGCGAGGACGAGCAGGGTGCCGCCAAGGATGACGATTCGGCTGGTGGACGTGAGCGGATCGATGGCGAAGGAGGCGCCGAAGGCCGTCTCCACCGGGCCGGCCGCGGCGATGGCCGCAGCCACGATGCCCCCGATGCAGGCTGCGCCTGCCAGCGCCCCGATCAGCCACTGACGGCGACGCGGCAGCCACGTTCCGAGCAGCAGCCCGAGCACGGCCGAGGCGGCCAGCAGCACTTCGGGCAGGAGGTCGAGGGGGTTCTCGTTCATGCCGGTCATCTCGTTCATCGCGCCAGCAGCTCCAGCACGACGCGGGAGGCCGGTTCGATGACGTCGAGGACGAAGCGGGGGGCGAGGCCGAGGACGACGCCCAGGGCCAGCAGGGGGACGATCGCGAGTCCTTCGTGGAGGCGGATGTCGGGGAACGGGCGGTCGGCCCCCGGTGCGGCGGGTGGCAGCCGCAGGGGCCCGAGGAAGACCTGTTGCAGGGCGCGCAGGAACAGGCCCGCGGTGAGCAGGATTCCGAGCACGGCCAGGCCGGTGGCGACCGGCTCGGGCCCGAGGCTGCCGGTGAGGATCTGGAACTCGGCGATGAAGCCGGAGAAGCCCGGCAGCCCGAGCGAGGCGAAGGCGGCGAGGCCGGTCAGTGCGGCGAAGACGGGCGCCCGCTCGGCGATGCCCGAGTACGCGCACATCTCGTACGTACGCCCGCGCTCGTAGAGCACGCCGGACAGAAGGAACAGCGCGCCGGTCAGCAGGCCGTGGCTGACCATCTGGAAGACCGAGCCGGTGACGGCGAGGCGGCGGGCGTCGTCCTGGCCGGTACCGACGGCTCCTGCCGCGCCGATCGCCAGGATGATGTAGCCCATGTGGTTCACGGATGTGTAGGCGACCATCCGCTTGAAGTCGGTCTGGGCGAGGGCGACCAGTGCCCCGTACAGCACGGAGACCACGCCGACGACGACGAAGACGAGTGCGTGGTCGCGCCAGGCGTCGGGCAGGATCGGCAGGGTGATGCGCAGGAAGCCGTATGTGCCCATCTTCAGCAGCACGCCGGCGAGGATCGCCGATCCTGCGGCCGGGGCGTCGGTGTGGGCGGGCGGCAGCCAGGTGTGGAAGGGCACGGTCGGCGTCTTGACCGCCAGTCCGACGGCGATGGCGAGGAGGACCAGGGCTGCGTAAGTGGAGCGTCCGGCCAGCGGGTTGGCCCGGGTCAGGTCGATGATGTCGAAGGTGTGCGGGTCGGCGGCCAGGTAGAGGCCGATGAAGCCGAGCAGCAGGGCGAGGGACCCGATGAAGGTGTAAAGGAAGAACTTCAGCGCGGCGCGGGCGGCGCCCTGGTGTCCCCATCCGGCGATGATGAAGTACATCGCCACGATGGACAGGTCGAAGAAGACGAAGAACAGGATGAGATCGAGGGCCACGAACAGGCCGAGGCATGTGGTCTGCAGAAAGAGGAACAGCGCCGCGAACTCCCTGACCCGCTTGGTCTCGCGCCATGCGTACAGCGCGCAGGCGAGGAACAGGACGCAGGTGACGGCCACCAGTGGCAGGGACAGTCCGTCGACGCCGACGTGGTAACTGATTCCCGCGCTGGGAATCCAGCGGGCCCGCGTCTCGTACTGCATTCCGCCGTCGGCCTGGTATCCGGCCCAGACGATCACGGTCAGCACCAGCTCGGCGGCCGCGGTCACCGCCCACGCCGACGAGAAAAGGACGCGGGGCGCGCTGCGGGGCACGCACAGCAGGAGGGCCGCCATGGCGGTCGGGAGCAGGACGATGGCCGTGAGCACGGCGGTCACCTCACGAGGACGAGGACGACGGCGAGGACGGTGAAGGCGGCGACCGCCTGAGCGAGATACTGGTGCAGTTGCCCGGTCTGCGGCCTGCGGGCCCAACGGCCGAGCGCCCGCGCGCCGCCCGCCACACCTTCCACGGCGCCGTCGACGAGCCGCTCCACCTGGATGTTGGTCCACCGCGCCAGTCGTACCGAGCCGTGGGCGGTGCCTTCGACGGTGCGGTCCAGCACCCGGTCGTCGAAGGCGGCGAGCGCGTCGGCGAGGCGTAGGACCGGACGTACGAGGAGCATGTGGGCGGCGTTCTCCAGGCGAAGCCAGTCGGACGCCCAGGCGGTGATCCGGCCAGGGACCGTGAGGAGTTGAGGGCCGCGGATCCACACCACGGCCGAGACGGCGACCGCGAGCCCGCCGGACAGGGCGAACTCCCATACGTGCGGGCTCGTTTGCGCCTCGCCGCCGAGCACTCGCTCGACGGCGTCCCGTACGGGTGGGAAGGACGTGACGGTCAGGGCGGCACAGGTGGCAGCCAGGGTTACCAGCGGCAGCCGGGTGGTGTACGGCAGCGGATCCGTACGGTCGTCCGTCGCAGCACTGGGCTGCCAGACGAACCACAGAGCCTTGATGCTGTAGATCGCGGAGATGACGGCACCGGCCAACCCGACGACGTACAGCGCCATGTTGTCTTCGAGGGCGCCGGCGAGGAGTACGTCCTTGGCCGCCCACAGCGCCAAGGGCGGAACGCCGGCCAGAGTCAGGGCCGCGACGCTGAAGGTGATTCCGGCCGTACGATGCCGCCGGGCCGCACCGCGCAGGGCGGGCAGCGCCTTGGTACCGAGGGCTGTGAGCCAGGCACCCGCGACGAGGAAGGCCAGGCTCTTCGCCGCGGCATGGGCGATGAGCTGCAGAGTTCCGCCGGTGACCGCACCAGTCCCGGCGGCGAGGACCATGAAGCCGATCTGGGCACAGGTGGAGGCGGCGAGCAGCTGCTTGAGGTCGGTCTGCGCCACGGCGACCAGACCGAGCACGACCGCCGTCACGGCACCCGTCCACGCCACGACGGGTCCGCCCCACTCGGACTGCGCGAGCAACGGCTCCAGGCGCAGCAGCAGATACGCGCCGGCCACCACCATGGTCGCCGAGTGCAGCAGGGCGGAGACAGGGCTCGGACCCTGCATGGCGCGGGACAGCCAGAAACTGAAGGGCAGTTGGGCCGACTTGCCGAACGCGGCCGCGATGACGCCGGCGGTGATGACCGCCGACCACGCGCCGGTCGCGTCCGGGAGCTCGTCGAAGGCGAGGGAGCCGGCCTGCCCGCTCGCCAGTGCCGCCCCGGCGGCGAGGTAGAGGCCGAGGTCGGCGGCGCGGGTGGTGAGGAAGGCCGTGTTGGCAGCATGGCCGCGCTCGGGGTCGCGCCACCAGTAGCCGATCAGGGCCCAGGAAGTGGCCCCCATGACCTCCCAGGCCATCAGCAGGACCGGCAGTGTGGTCGCGGTGACCGTCGTCAGCATCGCGCCGGCGAAGAGCAGCATCAGTCCGAAGAAGCGGGCGCGGGCCTCGGCCGGTCCGATGTCCGCGACGCTGAACAGGAGGACCGCCGTGGTCACCGCCGTGACGGTCACAGCCATGAGGCCCGACAGCCCGTCGACCGCGAGGCCGGCGGGAAGCCCTTCGAGCAGCGGCGCCTCGACCCGAGGATGCTCGAAGGCCACCGTGATGGCGAGGCCGAGCGCGGCGACGGCCGTACCGACCGCGACCGCCGGGGCGTACCGGTCCGCCGGGCGGCCGACGACCGCGAGCAGCGTCCCCACGGTCAGCGGCAGCGCGACAAGCGCCCACAGCAGCGCGCTCACTCCTTCAACTCCGCCGCCATGTCGGTCATGTCGACCTCGCGAGCCCGGAACAGCGCCGTGACCACGGCGAACCCGATGGCCATCTCCACCGCCATGACCGTGACCGCCAGGACGACCAGCACCTGACCGTCGGCGGCGGCCGGGGCGATGTAGTGCCAGACGGCCGCCGCGCCGACGATGATGCCGCCCAGCATCAGTTCGAGTCCCATCATGAGCATCACGATCGACTGCTGGGTGAGCGCGCCGAACAGGCCGATGCTGAACAGAGCCGCTGCGAGCAGAAGGAAGAGCTCCAGGCTCATCGGCCCATCCCTCCCCGCACGGGGTCGTCGGCGGTACGCGACCGCAGGTGGTCGCCGAAGCGGTCGTAGCGGCCCCGGCGGGTGGCCAGGACGACGGTGGCGACGATGGTGGCGAACAGGGTGAGTCCCAGAGTCATCATGGTCAGCATCTGAGGGCCCATCAGCGACAGGCCCAGGTCCATGGTGGGATCGTGGGACGGCCTGCCGCGGCGGGACGGCCACGGGGCGAGGAGGATCCCGGCGGCGAGCACGGCGAAGACCGCCCCGCAGATCACAGCCGCGCCCTTCGTGTTGTGGACCATGGTCATCGGCATGAGTCCGGCCGGGTTCATCATGTACATCACCATGAACACGGCCATGATGGCCATCTCGATGGTCATCATCAGCACGATCACGACCCCGAGATAGTCCAGCCCGAGCAGCAGCACTTCACCGCCCACGCACAGCAGCGAGGTCAGCAGCGCGTACGTCGCCCGGGCCATGGAGTCGAAACGGAACACCATGACGCCACCGGCCACCGCCAGCAGGGCCAGCACCCAGAAGATCACGTCGTCAAGCACGGCCATCACCTCCTCATCGGTTCAGGACGACAACGGCCACGACCAGCGCCTGCAGCAGGGTCAGCGGCACCAGCACCATCCATGCCACCTCCATGTACCGCTCCATCCGCAGCACCGGCAGGGCGCGGCGCGCGGCCACCAGCAGCGCCAGCACCCCTGCGGTCTTGATCAGCGTCCACGTCCAGCCCGGCAGCAGGGGTCCGTGCCCGCCGCCGAGGAACAGCGGCACGCTGAAGCCGGCGGTCACCACCAGCAGCAGCCACCGTCCGCCGAGGAACACCAGCCGGTCCACGCCCGCCAGTTCTGCGGCTGCACCTCCGGCCGCGTCGCGCGACAGCGGATGCCCGAACGGCCCCCAGAACGCCATCGCGAGCGCGCTCAGCAGATAGACGAGGAACGCCACCGGCATCCACACCACGAACCACAGCCCGTCCTGCGCCGCGACCACGTCCCCGACCCGCAGGGACTCGGCACCGAGAGCGGCGGTGGTGATCGCGAACATGTGGGGCAGCTCGTACGCCAGCCCTTGCGCGAGGAACCGGTACCCACCGATCAGCGACAGCGCCGAGTTCGGCCCCCAGCCGACCAGCCACACCGCCGCCCAGGCCAGCGCCTCCATCGCGTTGAACCACACGACCCCCACCGATGGATCGCTCACGGACCGCAAGCCCCACGGCAATACGGCACCGGCGAGCACCGCGGCCACCGGGACCAGCACCACGCCCAGCCTTCCGAGCAGCCGGTCCGCGGCCGTCGTACGGCGCGGCTGCTGGACGAGCAGCCGCAGGGCTTCTCGTAACGGGGCCACGGCACGCAGCCCAGCCTCCCGGACGCTCCCGGCGGGACCACGCTCCGCCGACCCGGACAGCACCGCGTCGAACCCGGCCGTGACCACGGCCGCCAAGGCCAGGGCGACGGGAAGGACGACGGTCGTCCACAGGGGCGCGGCATCAGACATGGGCCGCTCCGGACACGGGCGCGAGCGTGAGTTCCTCGATGTCGGGATCCAGGCTGGCGAGAATGATCCGCGCGCAGGCGAACTCGGCGCCGGTCAGCAACTCCGGAAGGACGCCGAGCAGCGCCCGCGACGGCGGCTGCGCTCCGTCGAGCCGTCCGCGCGGACCGGTGAGTTCATCCGGCGTCAACGGCCGTTCGTCGTCGAGCCCCTCGATGCCGTGCCCGATCTCGCCCAGCCACATCAGCAGCCGGTCATACGCGTCCCCGTCCGCAGCGAGCGCCGGCCCGGTCACTCCTGCGGCCCGCGCTCTGGATGACGGCAACTCCCCCAGCCCGGTGATCGACCAGCGCAGGGTGCGCGACCGCTCCACCCTGCGCAGCGCTCCGCGCAGGTCGCCGCTGATCCGCTCACGCGACGCCCCCGACAGCAGTTCGTCCCGCAGCCGACGGCACCGCGCTGCGGCGTCGTCCCAGCCGACGACAGCCAGGAGCCGTCCCGCACTGTCCAGATGCGCGGCAGAGCGTCGACGCGCCGCACTCCCCCTGGTGACCTCCTCGCCCTGCGCGGCCCGCAGCCATGGGTCAACCCAGAAGGGCAGCCGATGACCGGACGGCACGGAGAGGTGGTCCACCTCGATCCCCTGCACGACGTCTCCCTGCAGGGTGAGGCGCAGAATAAGCCCCGTTGGCCAGTCGGCCAGCCCGGGGCCGATCGGCACGTGCAGCTGGTCGAGCCTCAACTCGTCCCGGTCGTCGCCCCGTTCGGCCATCGGCAGTCCTGCTACCTCACCCATGGCGTGCATGTCGTGACCCATACGGTCCATATGGCGGTCGGCATGGCCTTGGTGATCCATGTGGTCCATGTGGTCCATGTGCGCCGCATGGTCGTCGGGTTGGTGATTCTCATGCCGTTCGTGGCCCTCATGCCCTTCGTGGCCCTCGTGGCCCGTATGAACCGCATGGTCGCCGTGGGCGTGGCCCATGGAGTGGTCGGGGTGACCCTGATCGTCGGGGGCTCCGGGCGGCGAGCCGCCGTGGTGCGCGCCGTCGCGATGATCGTCACCGTGCCCGTGGCCCCCACCGTGTACATCACCACCGGGCTCGCCCCGCACGGCGTCCTGCCGGTCGCCTGCGTCGGCCTCGTCCGGCATCACCGCCCTGTCCGTCAGATCCCTCCGCGCCTTGTCGAGCGCGCGTACGACCTGCCCCGCCTCCTGCACAACGATCCGCACGGCCGGTTCCGGCATCGACCGCTTGATGTCCTCCAGCCACTCCGCCTCCCCGGGCTGCGAACTGCCACAGACGACCAGGAGGTCGGCGTCGGCAGGGGCGCCCGCCACCGGCCACCCCTGCCGACGCACCTCCGCTTCCACGGCCACCCGCACATCCGTCGCTCCGGGCAGCGTGACCGCCAGCACCGCCGGGCGCTGCATCGCGGCGCGCCGCAGTAGGCCCCTCAGGTCCACCTCAGGGCTCCCTCACGCCAGGCGTAGGCCACCGCCGCGAACAGGATGCCCAGGAAGAGGAACATCTCCACCACGGCCGTGGTCCCCACCTCCGAGACGACCTTCACCCACGGGTACATGAACAGCATCTCCATGTCGAAGGCCAGAAAAATCATGGTGACCGCGTACCAGCGCACATGGAACCGGGACACGGCGTGCTCGCCCGGCTTGAGGCCTCCGGCGAAAGGACCTGTTTCGAGGGGGGTTCGCGCTGCCGCCAGCCAAAGCCCCAGCCCGTACACGGCGACCAGACCGGCCCCGACCACACCGAGAAGGACCAGCATCGGCTGCCATGCGTCCATCCCGCCCGATCTCCTTCTTCGGCGTCATACCGCTCATGGTGCGCGACCGGCTGGTTCGTTCGGGCCCTGGAGGTGCGACCCAGGACTGGCACCTGAAGCACCATGCCACTAAGGACGTTAGTGGATTCAGAGTGAACTGGAAACACTCCCGCCCCACGGACACGTTACCCCCAGGGGGTATCATCGTCCACCACCGATGGCCAACGCCGCAGTGGAGTTGAGGACATCCAGGTGGATTTGCCGTCGGGCGGCGTCGCCCTGATGCGGCCACGCACGAGCCCCAAGCAGTACCTGCCCCGTGAAGGCACGTCCCGGGCGGCGTGCCCGCCGCGGTCGCCGCCGTACTCATGAGGGCACAGCGTGCGCTCCGGCCTTCGGCGGGCAGTGCCGTGCTGAGGTGCTGCGTCGAGCCCCTCTCCTGCCCCGCCCTGAGCCGGCTCGTCGCGAACGCCTGCCTGGCGGCAACGGTGTAGGGAGGCGCCACGGAATGCCGGGCCGCCCAACACGCGGCTCCTGCCGCGTACGGCGTACCCACGCGGGCGGCCGGGTGGTGATCACCTCGGGTGCGCTCAGTCGGGTCACGCCGAGCGAGGGGGCCGCCGTGGTCGAGCAGGGACGGGCCCACCTGCTGGGCTGTCACCACCTGTTGACGGCCGTGACGACGTCTCTGGCGCGGGCCTCCCGCACGTGCCGTTGTTCGGACTGGCCCGGCCCGCCGTCGCCGCGGATGGCTGCATGTCACGGCACTGCCGATCCGATTTCGCGGTCGGAAGCCCCGCGCGTCCTGGCCGCGGCGACGGGCACGCCGGCCGTGCGGCGGACCGCCGACGGCAGGATCCCCGAACGCATCAATCGGCTGCGCCGGATACCCACGACCAGGTCATGGCAGGCGTTGACGCCCACGGCCGGTTTCCTCGCCGCGATCGGTCTGCTCCCGCTGATCACCATATGGGCGTGGACAGGCGGCTGTTGACCAGGACACGAGCTGGCGGAGCGAGAGCCCTCGCCGGGATCGACGGGTGCTCTGTGCTGCGGTCAGCCCGATGCCGAGAGCTGTGTCCTCCCGCGCGGCGCGTACGTGACCCAGGGTCCGCGGACCGCAGCACATCCTCCAACTCGTCCTCCGGACAGGAAGAGGTCCCGTTCCGAGCGCGGGAAAGCCGCTCGCCGTGTCCGGAACCGGGGCGTGGGGCCGGTCAGCGGTAGGCCGCCTGGCCGGTCAGAGCTTGGCCGATGACCAGGGTGTGGATTTCGCTGGTGCCCTCGTAAGTGAGCACTGATTCCAGGTTGTTGGCGTGGCGGAGGGGCGAGTACTCCAGGGAGATGCCGTTGGCGCCCAGGACGGTACGGCATTCGCGGGCGATGGCGAGGGCCTCGCGGACGTTGTTGAGCTTGCCGACGCTGATCTGCTCAGGGCGGATGCGGCCCTGGTCCTTCAGTCGGCCCAGGTGCACGGCGAGCAGTGCGGCGCCGCCCAGGGAGACGCTCATGTCGGCGAGCTTCTTCTGGGTGAGCTGGAAGGCGCTGATCGGCTTGCCGAACTGGACGCGCGCGTCGGCGTACTCCAGCGCGGCTTGGAGGGAGTCACGGGCAGCGCCGACAGCGCCGAACAGGATGCCGAAGCGGGCTTCGTTCAGGCAGGCCAGTGGGCCGCGCAAGCCCTGGGCGAGCGGCAGGCGGGTGGAGTCCGGCAGACGCACGTTGTCGAAGTACAGCTCGGAGGTTATGGAGGCACGCAACGACATCTTGTGCTTGATGTTCTGCGTGCTGAAGCCCGGCGTTCCTCTGGGCACCACGAACCCCCGGATGCCGTCCTCGGTCTGCGCCCAGACCGTGGCCACGTCGGCGATGCCGCCGTTGGTGATCCACATCTTGGAGCCGTTGAGGATCCAGTCGTCGCCGTCGCGGACGGCCTTGGTCCGCATGTCCGAGGGATTGCTGCCGAAGTCGGGCTCGGTCAGTCCGAAGCAGCCGATCGCCTCACCGGCGGCGAGGCGGGGCAGCCATTCCTGCTTCTGCTCCTCCGAGCCCCATTTCCAGATGGAGAACATCGACAGCGAGCCCTGTACGGAGACGAAGCTGCGGAAGCCGGAGTCGGCGGCCTCCAGTTCCAGACAGGCCAGTCCGTAGCTGACGGCGTTGGTGCCGGCACAGCCGTACCCGTCGAGGTGCATGCCGAGCACGCCCAACTTGCCGAGTTCGGGGGCAAGTTCGCGGGCGAAGTGAGCGTTCTCGAACCATTCCCCGAGGTGCGGGCGCACCCGGTCGGCGAGGAACTTGGCGACGGTCGTCTGGATCTCACGCTCCTCGTCCGTGAGGACGGAGGCGAGGTCGATCAGGTCGAGGGGGTCCTTCATCGGCTTGGCGCCGCTCATCGTGTGCTCCTGGGTGCGGTGTTGGTCGGTCGCGGTTGGCGGGGAGGCCGGGTCATGCGTCCAGCCAGGCGGTGATGTCCTCGGTGTGCTCGCCGAGCCGGGGTGGGCGGCGTTCGTAGCGGGGCGGGGTGCTGGACAGGCCGATGGGGTTGGCCACCAGGTCCATCGGCTCGTCGTCCGGTCCGGTCACGGTGGCGCGTGGGCCGAGGCCCAGGTGTTCGGCCAGGTCGAACGCCTGGGCCAGGTCGTTCACGGGGCCACAGGGCACACCCAGCGGGGTGAGGCGGTCGAACCAGTCGGTCGCGGTCCGCGCCGACAGCAACTTCCCCAGTAGCTCGGCGAGTTCGTCGACGTGTGCCACCCGGTCGGTGTTGGTCGCGAAGTGGGGATCCTGGGCCAGGCCCGGTGTCTGGAGCCCCTGGCACAGTGCGTGGAACTGCCGGTCGTTGCCGACGGCCACCACCATGGGCCGGTCCTTGGCCTGGAACACCTCGTACGGCGCAATCGACGGATGGCGGTTGCCCAGGATGCCCGGCACCTGACCGGCCAGGGTGTAGCCGCCGGATTGGTTGACCAGGCTGGACAGCATGCAGGAGAGGAGATCGACCTGGACGTGCTGACCTTCCCCGGTGGCCTCGCGGTGGCGCAGGGCGGCCAGGACGCCGACCGTCGCGTGCAGTCCGGTGAGGACGTCCACGAGCGCAGCCCCCGTCTTCACCGGCTTTCCGGGGGCCGGCCCGGTGACGCTCATCAGGCCGCCGACCGCCTGGATCAGCAGGTCGTAACCGGGCAGGGCGGCTCCCGCGCCGGCGCCGAAGCCGGTGACCGAGCAGTACACGAGGCCGGGATTGAGCTCGCGGGACCGGTCGTGGCCGAGCCCGTACTTGTCCATGGTCCCGGGCCGGAAGTTCTCGAAGAGCACGTCGGCACGGCGTACCAACTCGGTGGCCCTGCGCAGGTCCCGCTCGTCGCGCAGGTCAAGGGCGAGGGAGCGCTTGTTGCGGTTCACCGACAAGTAGTACGTGGCTTCGCCCTGAGCGTGAGGTGGACCCCAGGCCCGCGTGTCGTCCCCGGTGACCGGATGCTCGACCTTGATCACATCGGCGCCGAGGTCGGCCAGGAGCATCGTGGCGTAAGGGGCGGCCAGGACACGCCCGAAGTCGGCGATCAGCACACCGGACAGGGGCCCGCCGCCTGCCCCGGTCACTGTTCCTTCCGTTCCGAGGGGCGGACGTACACCGTCTTGGGCCGGGTGAAGAACTCGCGTGCCGCGCGTCCCTGTTCCTTGGGGCCGTACGCGCTCTGCTTCGCTCCGCCGAAGGGGACGTGCGGATCGGCGCCCGCCGTCTCGGAGTTGATGTGGAGGACGCCGACGTCCACCTCTTCGGTGGCGAAGGCCACGGCCCGCAGATCGTCGGTGAAGACGGCCGCCGAGAGCCCGTAGTCGCTGTCGTTGGCCAGGGCGAACGCCTCCCGGATGTCACGGGCCCGGCGCACGCAGAGCACGGGGCCGAACAGTTCCTCCCGCCACAGCGGGTCGTCTCCCGCCAGTTCGACCACGGTGGGCGGCAGGAAGGCTCCCGTCATACGGTCGTCGTCGTACGGTCGGCCGCCCGTCAGGAGGTCGACGCCCGCGCGGGCGGTCCCGGCATCCACGGCCCGCTGAACGGTGTCCCGGGCCTTGAGGGAGACCACAGGACCCATTTCGGTGCCCTCCTCCAGCGGGTCGCCGACGCGCAGGGCCGAGGCCCGCTTCGTGAGGAGGGCCAGGAACTCGTCGGCGACCGGCTCCTCCACGACGAGCCGGGAGGTGGCGGTGCACTTCTGGCCCGCAGAACGGAAGGCTCCGGCGAGTACCTCACCCGCTGCCAGTTCCAGGTCGGCGTCGGACAGGACGACGGCCGCGTTCTTGCCGCCCATCTCGGTCTGGACGGGGCGTGCCAGCCGGCCGCAGGCCGCGATCAGACTCCGGCCGACGGGGGTCGACCCGGTGAACGTCACCGCGTCCACCCCCGGGTGCTCGACGAGTCGGCGGCCCAGGGCGCCGTCGCCGATCAGCAGCGACAGCACTCCCTCGGGAAGCCCGGCCTCCACCAGGGCTTCGGCCAGTCGTACCGCCAGCAGCGGCACCAGGCCGGAAGGCTTCCACACCACCACGTTGCCGTAGCTCAGGGCGGGGGCGATCTTCCAGGCCGGGATCGCGATGGGGAAGTTGAACGGGGTGACGGCGGTGATGACACCCACCGGGCGGTGGATCACGTGGATCTGCTCGCCCGGCCGTGGCGAGGCGAACACCTCGCCGGCCGGGCGCGACGCCTCGCTCGCGTAGTAGCGCAGGATCTCCGCGGCGCGCCGCACCTCCCCGGTGCCCTCGACCCGGGTCTTGCCCTCCTCCCACGACAGTTCCTCGCCCCACGGCCCGGCGTGCGCGTCGAGGATGTCGGCGGCCCGGTCCAGGATCCGGGCGCGCACATGGTGGGGGGTCGCAGCCCAGCGGGGGAAGGCGTCCCGTGCGGCGTCGACCGCCTTGTCGAGGTCCCGGTCCTGGACGAGTCGTCCGGTGGCCACGGTCTCGTGGGGACGCGCCGGGTTGACGTCGACCAGTTCGTCGCCGTCCCCGGTTCGCCACTCCCCCGCGATCAGGTGGCGCAGGGACCGGGCGGACCGGGACAGCCCGCCCGCCGTCGCGCTGCTGCCCGCATTCTGTGGCATCGGCCTTCCTCTCCTACGTCCGTTTCCGCCGCGTGGGCGCCTCGACCTTGTGAGGTCGTCATTCTCGGGACCGGACGGCGGCGCCGCACTCGACGAGATGTCCTGTACTCGGCGACCAGTGCACTCCGTTCCGTCCATGGCTGTGGGGTCGCGGCGGTGATTGGCTCGGCGTTCCCCATCCCCGCACACCCCGGAGGACGATTCATGTCCGGTGTTTCCCAGCCGGTCGGCGGTCCCGATCTCGCGCAGGTGCGACGCGTCGTGAGCGAGATCCCGGGACCCCGTTCCCGTGAACTGCTGGCCCGACAGCGCAGCCTGGTACCCGCCGGAGTCGGCGCCACCCTGCCCGTGTTCGTCGAGGCGGCCGGCGGCGGGGTGATCGTCGATGTGGACGGCAACTCCTTCATCGACTTCGGCAGCGGCATCGCCGTGACCACGGTCGGCAACTCCGCCCCGGCGGTGGCCGAGCGCGCGGCCGCACAGTTGCGCCGGTTCACGCACACCTGCTTCCTCGTCAACCCGTACGAGTCGTATCTGGACGTGTGCGAGAAGCTGAACGAGCTGGCGCCCATCCCCGGCGAGAAGCGCACGATCCTGGTGAACTCCGGCGCCGAGGCCGTGGAGAACGCCGTCAAGATCGCCCGCGCCGCCACCGGCCGCCCCGGCATCGTCGTCTTCGACCACGCCTTCCACGGACGCACGCTGCTCACCATGAGCCTCACCGCCAAGAACAAGCCCTACAAGCAGGGCTTCGGACCCTTCGCGCCAGAAGTCCACCGCGCTCCGATGGCCTACCCGTACCGCTGGCCCACCGGTCCGGCCCGGTGTGCCGAGGAGGCGGCGTACGCGCTTGCGGATCTGCTCGACCGTCAGGTGGGTGCGGAGAACGTGGCCGCCGTCCTGGTCGAGCCGATCCAGGGCGAGGGTGGCTTCGTCGTCCCGGCTCCGGGATTTCTGCGCAGCGTCGCCAATATCTGCCGGGCCCGGGGCATCCTGCTGATCGTGGACGAGATCCAGTCCGGCATCGCCCGTACCGGCCGGATGTTCGCCTGCGAGCACGAGGGCATCCAGCCGGATCTGATCACGACCGCCAAGGGACTCGCCGGTGGTCTGCCGCTGGGCGCGGTGACCGGCCGCGCCGAGCTGATGGACGCTGTCGCGGCAGGTGGTCTGGGCGGGACCTTCAGCGGCAACCCGGTGGCCTGTGAGGCGGCGCTCGGTGTCTTCGAGGAGATCGAGGCGCATGACCTGCGGGAACGGGCCCGGGAGATCGGCGCCACCATGCTGGAACACCTGGGCGAGCTCGCCGACACGTATGCGGCGATCGGTGACGTCCGGGGCCGGGGTGCCATGATCGCGATCGAGCTGGTGGAGCCGGAGGGTGACAGGGTGCCCGCTCCCGACCTCGCCGCCCGCGCGGCCAGGCGCTGCCACGAGAACGGGCTGCTGGTCCTCACGGCGGGCAGCTATGGCAACGTGCTGCGGTTCCTGCCGCCTCTGTCGATCTCGGACGCCTTGCTGGAGGAGGGGTTGGCTGTCCTGGGAGAGGCCCTCGCCAAGGAGCTGGCCTCAATCGCGTGATCCCAGGTCAGCCTGTGGGGTTGCTGCCGCCGGGCTCCTGCCAGGCGGACGACGCCAGGAGGAGTTCGGCGCGCACGTGCGCCGAGTCGAGGTCTGCGCCGAGCAGGCTGCGCACCCGCTCGATACGGCTGCGCAGGGTGTGCCGGTGCACGCCGAGAGCCACCGAGGCGGCCTCCCACTGGCCGTTGTGCTCCAGGAAGGCGCGCAGCGAGTGGAGCAGGTCGGTGCCCTGTGCGGTGTCGTGCGCGGCGAGCGGAGCCAGCAGGGTCTCAGCCAGCGTCGCGAGGATCTTCCTGGTCTCAGGGGTGGCGGTGAGCATGCGGCCGGCCAGGGACTCGAACGGCACCACGGCCAGGCTGCCGCGCGCCTGGGCCACCGAAGCGGCGTTCAGGGCCTCGGCCAGGGCCACGGGCCCGTCGGACAGATCATGGACGGCACTCAGGCCGGCCCACAGGGGCGACCTCAGCCCCGCACGCGCGCCGTCCGTAACCGTTTGTGCCGTGGTCGCGTGACCGGCCGGCAACAGGACGGCCGTACCTCCGCCGTGCCCACGGCCGAACAGGGGCAGACCGCGCTCGGCCATCTCCTCCCCCACGAGCTGGAGGGACTGTCGTGGGCCGCTGCCGCGCAGGGCGAGGACACGGATGCCGTCACGGACGGGGAAGCCCGCCTCGGTCAGATGGTCCCGAGCCAGAGGTGCGGCGAGGGTGCCCTCCAGCAGCAACCGCAGGAACAGAGCGTTGACGCGGTTCTGCTCGTCACGCAGCGACAGGGGCTTCTCCGCCTCCAGTGCGACCAGCGATGCCGCGTGCCCGAGCAGAAGGTGGTCGACCGGCGTGAGAGCCCGCTCGGCCACCACGACCAGACGGCCGTGGACACGTGGTCCCACGCGGACCTGCTGTACGGCCGTCACACCGTCCTGACTGCTGCTCACCGCTGCCGTCGTCTGCTCCGCGATGCCGAGGCCGGCGAGCACGGCGGCCCCGGGTGCTGCGACGCCGGGCGGATGGGCCGCGCGCACCTTGCTCTCGTGGTCCAGGAAAACGACGGATGTGCGGGTGGAGACGGCCAGTTCCCGCACCACCGCCTGAGCCCCACCGCGCAGCGCGGCCCGGGTCATCCGGGGCTGGATGCGTGACGCCTGGACGACACCCTCGTACTGCTGCTGAGCCAGGCGTTCCATGACCACCTTGGTTACGGCCACGAACGGTGTGGGCAGTGGCACCTCCAGCAGCGGCAGCCCGGCCTCCTCGGCTCGGTCGATCAGAGCCTGGGGCACCTGCTCGTGGGACAGTCCGACCCCGAAGCCGACTGCGCCCACCCCGGCTTTCACCAGCCGGCCGACATAGTCCTCGCAGGCAGCCGCGTCCGACGTCAGCCGGAGGCCGGTGGTGAGCACCAGCTCACCACCGGTCAACCACGGCGCCGGGTCGGCGAGTTCGATGCTGTGCGCCCAGACCACGTCCCGGCCCAGGCCGCCACGGCCCGCCAGCACCCGCAGGCGCAGATCCTGGCGCCGCGTCAGCCACAGAAGCGGTACGCCCACCGCTCTCACCATCCATGACATTTAGAAATAGAGGTAAAGCGTCGCCGGAGTCGTCCGGTCAGGGCTGGACGGCGAACGCGAAGTCGTACGCGCTTCCCGTGGCGTCGCGGGCGTGCAGGTGCATCTGCCCGCGTGCCGTACGCCACTTCCCCGTTCCGCCGGTGATGGCGAGCGTGGAGTCGGCCTTGTCGTAGAACGGGCCCTGGACGACGATCGATCCGCCGCTCAGCGTCGTCGTCCAGCTGCACTCCCATGCCGTGCCGACCTTGGTCCGCACACAGGAGCCCTGGGACCCGCCGACCTGGTTCCCTGTCGTGTCGTAGACGGGGTTTCCGAAGGCCAGTGTGTCCCCGATGCTGTCACCGCGCGGTCCCAGGTCGACGACCGTGTCGGTGTCGGCGTGCTCGATCACGGTGAAGGTGAAGGCGCCTCCTTGCCGACCCGGGGACTGCGGGGCGGCCTGTGCCACGGAGAGCCCGATCGCCAGGACCACACAGACGGTGGCTGAGAGGAGAGCGACGAGACGGAACTTCGCCATGGTTACCAGCCGCCTTCGGCACGGCGGTCGTTGCGCACTTCGCTGTCTCCCAGGTCGAAGACGAGCAGCTTGGACTCGGTGAAGGTGTCGAGGAACCAGCCGGAGAGTTCGCGGCCGACGCCGCTCTTGCCGGTGCCGCCGAACGGAGCGAGCTGGTCCCAGTAGTTGCTGGTCTCGTTGACGTTGACGGTGCCGTGTTGCAGGGCCTCCCCCACGCGCCAGGCGGTGGCGAGGTCCCGTGTCCACAGGGACGCGATCAGGCCGAGGTCGCTGGAGTTGGCGATCTCCACGGCTTCCTGCACCGAGGAGACCTTGATGACGGGTGCGACCGGGCCGAAGGTCTCCTCACGGGCGATGCGCATCTCCGGCGTGACACCGGTGAGGATCGTGGCCGGGAAGAAGAGACCCTCCTCCTTGCCGAACTGCACGACATCCGCTCCCTTGCTCCGGGCGTCCTCGACGTGTTCCGCGATGCGCCGCAGGGTGACCTCGTTGCGTACGGGACCCATGTCGGTGTCCTCCAGGGCCGGGTCACCGACCCGGAGCCGGGCGGCGCGGGCGGTCAGCTTGGTGACGAACTCGTCGTGGACGTCCTCGTGGACCAGAAGCCGTTCCGCCGAGGTGCAGACCTGACCCGCGTAGTAGAAGCAGCCGTTGACCGCCGCCTCCACCGCGGCGTCGATGTCGGCGTCGGACAGGATAATGAAGGGGCCGTCGCCCCCGAGTTCGAGCAGGTGCGGGCGCAGGGCGGCGGCACGAGCGATGCGTTCACCGGTGGCGGTGGAACCGGTGAAGAACAGCCCGTCGACACCCGGGTGTTCGACGATGGCCGCCCCGACGTCGCCGAATCCGTGGACCACGTTGATCACGCCGTCCGGCAGCCCGGCCTCGGCGAAGATCTCCGCCACGAGGTTGCAGCTGACGGGTGCGTACTCCGAGGGCTTCCAGACGGCCGTGTTGCCGGCGGCGACGATGTGGGCCAGCGCGATCGAGGAGATGTCGGTGGGGAAGTTGTACGGGGTGATGACTCCGACGACGCCGAGCGGGCGGTAGTTCATGACCAGCCGCTTGTTGTTCGTCTGCTCCTGTGTGGAGGGGAACGACAGGCCCCGGTGCCGCAGGACCTCCTCACCGGCCTTCTGCCAGGCGGGGGCCGAGTATTCGATGACCTCCTCACGGGCCTCCGCGACCGTCTTGCCGATTTCACGCGTCAGCACCCGGGCGATGTCCTCGGCACGCTCGGCGAACAGCGCGTGGACCCGGCGCAGGATCTTGACCCGCTCGATGAGGGGCGTCGCGGCCCACTGCGGCTGCGCCCGGCGGGCCGCCTCCACGGCGCGCTCGGCGTCCTGTGCGTCACAGCGGGCCACCTGCGCGATGAGCTCACCGGACTGCGGGGAGTGCACCGGGAAGGTGCCCGCGCCGCCGTCCAGCCATGAACCGTCGATCAGGGCCTGTGTGGGCAGGGTTTGTGACATGTTGGTCTCCACCTTCGGATGTCACCGTCGCGTTGCGTGCGACGGACGGATGAGAAGCGGTGCGTAGACGCGCCTCAGACGGAGGCGGCCGGGGAGTGCGTCTCCCGCGGGGCCGGCGCGGCAAGTGCGTCTCCCGCTGGGGCGTCTCCCCGCTCGTGCGGTTTGGCGATGGCCATGTACACGGCACCCACGCCCACCACGACCGCGCCGCTGACCAGGACGATGTAGTTGTCGTACCAGGGCGTGCCGGGCGTGCGCGGCCAGCTCATGTTGACGATCCCGACGACGCCGTAGACCAGGGCACCGATCGTGACCGGAAGCCCCCACCGCTCCAGTCGGTACTCGCCGGACGGACGCCAGCCGCACAGCCGCGCGCGCAGGGATGCCAGGACGACCATCTGGAAGGCCAGGTAGATGCCGAGCGTGGAGAAGGAGATGATCTTCACCAGAGCATCGGCGGAGTACGCGGAACCCACGATGATCAGCCCGGGAAGGACGGCCGCGAGCAGCAGCGCGTACGGAGGCACCCGCAGCCGCTCGGAGAAGGCCGACAGCACGCGGCTGCCGACGATCATCTGATCACGGGCGAAGGAGTAGGTCAGCCGGCTGGCGGCGGCCTGCAGGCTCATCGCGCAGGAGATGAAGGACAGCAGGACGACGACCAGGACGGCGCGGGCACCGCCGCTGCCGAACGCGTCCGTCAGCACGGTGGTCACCGGGTCGGCATCCTTGCCCGATATCACCGCACCGAAGTCACTGACCGAGAGGATGAGGGCAAGGCACACCGCGGTGGCGGCGGCACCGCCGATGTAGATGGTGCGCCGCATCGAGATCGGGATGCGCCGCCCGGGGTTGGGCACCTCCTCGGCCACGTCACCGCACGCCTCGAAGCCGTAGTACTGGAAGACGCCGATGAGCGAGGCGGCCGCGAAGGCGTAGAGGTACGAGTGGCTGCCCTGAGACTGGAAGCTGTCGAACAGCACGCCCAGCCCGTGGTGGCGGTCGGCGATCAGCAGCCAGCCGCCCACCAGGACGGCACCGACGATCTCGGCCACGAATCCGAACACAGCGACGGCGGAGAGCACCTTCGTGCCGCCGAAGTTGATGACCGTCGCGAGCAGCAGAAGGCCCAGCGCGCAGAGAATCGTCGTGCTGGTGCTGGAGGCGAAGCCGAAGACCGCGGCCACGTACGGTCCGGCGCCGTAGGCGACCGCCGAGATGGTGGACAGCAGGGCGAGGAGGTAGATCCAGCCGGTCATCCACCCCCACTTGCGACCCCACAGCCTGCGGGCCCACGGGTACACCCCGCCGGCCACCGGGAACTGGGCGACGACCTCGCTGAAGACCAGGGCCACCAGCAGCTGGCCGACGCCCGCGATCACGAACGCCCAGATCATCGGCGGACCGCCGGCCATCAGGGAGGCCGCGAAGAGCGTGTAGACGCCGACGACCGGCGAGAGATAGGTGAAGCCCAGCGAGAAGTTGGCCCACAGGCTCATGTCCCGCTTGAACTCGGACTCGTAGCCGAGAGTGGCAAGTCGCTGGGCGTCGGCGTCTGCTTCCGCTTGAGCGGGGGATGGCGGGGAGTGCCTGGCGTCGTTCATCTACGGGCTCCTTGAGGGAAACACGCTGCGAGCGGGAGGGCGGCGGGACCGGGGCTGTGGGGAGGCCGACGAGGACCGGCAGGTGTCCAGCCGGTCGAGTGCGCGAAAACCTACTACATTGAAGTTCAAAGGACAACGGTTTGACTGGTAGCCTGGGGACGATCTCTCGCTACCGATCTGCGACGTCTGAGGAGGGGCCGTGGCGGCAGTGGACGGCCGCTCGCCGGTGTTGAGCGCCGCGTTCGCACCCCTGAGCGACTCCGGCCGGGCGGACATGGTGGTCCGCCGGATCGCTGAAGCGGTCACCATCGGGCTGATGACAGACGGGGAGCAGCTCCCCAGCGAAAGCGACCTCGCCTGTCAGCTCGGTGTCGCCAACGGCACGGTCCGCGAGGCCCTCGCCATCCTGCGTGAGCAGGGACTCATCGAGACGCGGCGCGGACGCAACGGCGGAAGCTTCATCCGCAGCCCGGAGGAGGGCCTGACCCGGATCCACCTGGCCCGCCTGAGGGAACTGGGCATCTCGGAGCTGCGCGATCTCGGCGACGAGCAGTTCGCCGTCTCGGGCACCGCAGCCCGCTTCGCGGCCGACCGCGCCCCCTCGGACCTCGCCAAGAGCCTGGACCGCCTGGTCACCGCCCTGCGCAAGGCCGAATCCCCCGCGGAGCGGCGCAAGGCCGACGCCCGCTTCCACATCGAGGTGGCCGTCGCCGCGCAGTCCGTCCGTCTGACGCGGCTGGAGGTCCGCTTGCAGGCGGAGCTCGGGCCGCTTCTGTGGCTGCCGGGGGGCGACGGGCCCGACGCGACGGCCTTCGCCGACCAGCATCACGAGATCCTGGTGGCGATCATGGCCGGAGACGCCGCGGAAGCGCGCCACCTGGCCGAGGCGCACACGGTTGTCGGCACTCGCCATCTGGTACGAACACACCTACGGTTGACCGATGCCTGACCCGGTGGCGCACCCCCGCGTCGCCCTCCTTGACGGAGCACACTGATGACCAGCACCCCAGCCACCGGCATCGTCCAGTGCAGTGAGTCCATCCGGGACGCGGTGGAACCCGTCTTCTCGGCGCTGGCCGTCCTGGAGACCGAAGCGTGCGAACGCCTGAGCGCGATCGGCCTGAAGGACAGGCGTCCCGGGACGAGTGACCTCACTGCCCTGCGGCCGACGATCCAGACCCTGCTGCGCGAGCAGGGCGAGCGGTTCAATGGCACGGGTGTCGTCATGGCGCCCGACTCGCTCGCCGACGCCCCCCTCCACCTCGAATGGTGGCAGCGGACCGAGGACCAGGGCGCCCGGCCCCTGCGGCTGAACCTGGATCCGCAGAGCGAGAGTTTCTACGACTACACCCTCAAGCCATGGTTCGTGGTTCCCCGCGACGAGGGCCACGGCACGGTCATGGGGCCCTACGTCGATCTGCACTGCGCCGGCCTCTACATCCTGACGTTCACGCGACCGTTGACGGTGCTCGGTGAGTTCGTCGGCGTCGTCGGGGCCGACGTCCCCGTGGCCGCCTTCGAGCAACTCGTCATCCCCTCGCTCAAGCACCTGGGGGGCGAGGCCGTGGTGATCACCAGGGAGGGCCGGGTGCTGGCCGCGAACACACCCACATGGGCCGTCGGGGAGATCGCTCGCGACCTTCTCCGTCATGACGCCGCAGTGGAGCGCGCAGCGGTGCCGGCCCCGGAGGTCGACTGGAGCGTTGTCCGCGTGGAGTCCTCGGCCGTCGGCTGAGTTGGTCTGTCCAGTGAACTGCAAAAGTGCAGTTCTGCCGGTCTACCGCTCAGAAATCGGCAATTCGGAAGCCGTGTTTGAGTTCGAGGCTCTCCTTGACCAGCTCACCCGCGACGTCCAAGGACTGACGCGTCCAGGCGTCGAACGCCAGCACCCACAGAGCGTAGGAGTGCACCCAGGTCTCGCCCAGGCTCATGATCGAGGTGACCGAACTCTCCACGCTCCGTGAGCTGGTGTCCGCTGGAATGGACGTCGTCCTGGTGCCGGCCCCGCAACCCGGTCACGTCTCCACCACGCGGAACCCCCCGCTCAGCGATGAGGGTGCCTTCCGGTCCTACGGTGCGGTGGCACGCCAGTACGGCACGAGCGGCCGCGCCGCTCGGCGCTTCCTGGACTTCGTGGCGAGCAGAGCCGTCCCCCATCCTCCGGCCGACTCGGAACGCTTTGCAGACCGACTCGCCCTCCAAGGTGGCCGAAGGTCGGCCTGCAGCGCCGTCGCGGGCGCCCATGCCCACTGAGAGCTGCTCCACTCCCCGAGCCGACGTTCCGCCCTCTTGATGTGCATCGCCTCTGACGCTCGGCAGGCCGGTCTCGGCCAGGATCCCGCCGGTCCTGGCCCGTCACGCATCAGCCGTCCCGCCCGAAGATGTTTCCGCAGGACATGATTCGAAGGGCAGGGAACTGAATGAACGCGGTGGGAGCGGGCCTGGCCGGCCCGCTCCCACCTTGCGGGGCAGGGGGGTGTTACCCCGCGTCTGTGGCGGCCGGGGCAAGGTTCGCCCCCGGCGTGCCGGCGCCGTCCTTGCTCTTCCGCTCGCCGGCCTTGCGTTCGCGCTCGGCGCGCTTGCCGTCGCGCTTGTCCTTGGCCTCCTGCTTCCTGATCTCGTCGGCCGCCTTCTCCATCGCCTTCAGTTCGGCGCGTACGTCGTCGGCGGGGCGGCGTTCCAGGGTCGCGCCGTAGTGCGCGGCCAGAAGGTCCAGAGCCTCCGTGTCGGCTTCCTCGACCCCGGCCAGGATGACGGTGCCGCCGGGCGGGACATGGGGCGTGAAGGCACCGACGGCCTCGGTCGCTTCGGTGGCCCGCTTGTAGTCGTGGCCTCCGCCTATCAGCGCACCGATGCCCCAGCCCATCATCAGGCCGAGGGGACCGCCGAGGATGCCGACGAGTGAACCGACCAGCGAGCCGACCGCGGTGCCGCGTCCGGACTCCGTGTCCATGCCCTCGGGGAAGTGGACGGTGCCGTCCTCGGTGCGCTCGATCAGAACGGCGCCGCGGACTTCGGTGGTGGCGGAGTTGAGGTGCTTCAGGTCGCTGAGCGCCTGATAGGCGGTGGCACGGTCGGCGAAGCGGAGGACGATGGCGTTCTCGTTCATGGTCACAGACATGAGCTCTCTCCTTGCGGCCTCACGGGGTGCTGGCGTGCGGGGCTCGCTGTCGCGGGTTCGCCGCCATCTATGAGACAGTATGTATCAGAGCCAGCCTGTGAGTCAAGTCGTCTCATAGACTGCTCGGAAGGAAGAGGTGCCCCGATGCCTCGTACGAACGACGACCCCCGAGCCCGCCGCAGCCGCGCCAGCGCCCTGGCCGCCGCTACCGAACTCCTCGCGGAAGGAGGACCGGGCAACATCACCCACGCCGCCGTCGCCGCACGGGCCAAAGTGGGGCGCGCCACCGTCTATCGGCACTGGCCCGACCTACAGGCTCTGCTCCTGGACACCTTGACCAGCGCAGCCCACCCCATGCTCGCCTTGGGCCACGGCCCGGTCCGCGACGAGCTGGTGACCTACCTGCAGCGGCAGGCCGACTGGCTCAACCGTCCGGTCTCCGCTTCCGTCATCGCTACCGTCATGGAACGCGCGGAGCGGGACCCGGCCGTACGAAGCCTGCGCGACGAAATGTTCGGCCGCGCCGGCGAACACCTCACCGACGCGCTCGCCGCCGCCGTCGCACGCGGTGAACTGCGCGCCGGCGTCGAAGAACACACCCGGGACCTGTCCTCCCGGATCCTCGGCCCGCTGCTCTTCCAGCGGCTCATGCTCGGCACGCAGCCGGACAGGGAAACGGTGGCCGACACTGTCGACGCCGCCCTGACGACGTGGCAGCCGCATGGATGACGGCAGCACGCAGTCCGACCGAGCGGTTGCAGCGGCAGGCGACCGGCAACTGATTGCCTCATCCCCCGGGCGCACCCGATGGAGGGCTGAAGTCGGCGCTCAACCAAGGGACATCCTGCCGCCGCACTCAGTGCCCAGTGATCACTTTGACCATCACCACGCCCGAGCCGATCGCCGCGTCCAGCAGCCCCGCCACGCACGAAGGCAGTACCCCTCCGCCCATCCCCCGCCCGCCCACGAAGCCCCAGACCGCCATCGAGGCGACGTCCACGCCGACTCCGATCCACAGCGCGGTGGACAGGTCGACGTCGCCGACCCAGGACAGGGCGATCATCAGGAGCGGGCCTGCGGCGCAGGTGAGCAGCGGACTGCTGACGGACAGCAGGTTCCGCATCTCGCGACGGTCGGCCAATCTCCGGTGAACGACGCGGTGAGCCTGCATGTCGGCCACCAACGTCGCCAGCCACAAGCCCACCGCGGTGCCCGTGACGTACAGCGCCGCCGTGCTGTGCCGGGTATGCGCGTTCTGCGCCAGCCCGACCACCACGGCGAGCATGGTGATCACCGAGTAGATCCGTTCCTTGAGCCGCTCACGCCGGAGTTCGAAGTTCTGGGCTGAAGGTTCCGAGGAGCCTGCGGCCGACAGTTGCTCAGCGTCGAGATCGGACATGGCGGAACCGTATCGGAAGGACGTTGCGGCGCGGATGTTGCTCAGGCCGTGGGATCGGGCGTATGAGAGAGCCCTGGTGGAGACACGTTCATTGAACGACGGCGATACTTGCGACCTCCTGCGAGGCAACGCCACAGAGCTCTTTCCGCGGCTGCGAGCCAACGACCCACACCAGTGATCGCCCCGCTGACACAGACGGATGACACACGAGTTGCCGACTCGCCGGAGCGCCCGGCGTGGCCGTTGACCCCCGCCGTGAAGAGTCCCGGCCCCTGACCGTAGCTCACCTGAGCAGCCCCAGCGGGAGAGCCTGGCAGGAGGTCCGGCTCCTCCGGGAGGCGCTGTCGACAGGTACCGGCACCGACTGCCCCGGGCTGCCCCGTACCTCGCTTCCAATCATCGGAAGATGCTGTTCCTCCCCGCGCCGGGGCCACGCAGCATTGCGCGTGCCCGGACCGGCCGGCCGCAGCCGATCTCCGCCGAGCGCCGCACGGACAGGGAGGACGCCATGCCCAGCGAAGTCACGACCGCCGGGACGACCCCGTGACCTCGTACCGTCCCCACCCGCTGCACGTACGTCTGCGGGACGGCGGCACGCGCCTGCGGATCGGGACCTAAATACCGCGCTCCGAGACACCTGAATCCCTGCCGGTGTTCGCGTGTTGGTGAGTTCCGGTGCGCTGAACCGGCCCCCGGGCCGGCGACCAGCCCGATGAGCCCGATGAGGCACTGCGGCCCTCGCCACCGGCGCCTGTACCGCACCTGGAACGCACACGCACGCAAAGGCGCACAGGCGACCGTCACGAGCCTCTCAGGCCCACCGGAACAAAGGAGTTGTGTCATGGCTAAACACCCGACGGACGGAGGAAGTGCCGGAATCGGCCAGGAGATCGCCCGAAAACTGGCGTCCGAAGGCGCCGACATCGCGGTTGCCGATATCAACCCGGCGGAAGAGGCCAAGACGCTCGTCGAAGCAACGGGGCAACGGTTCTTCAGCGCGACGGCCGACGTGTCCGACATAGCGCAGGTGAATGTCTTCGCCGGGGAGGTCCGGGACGCACTGGGTCCTGTCGACATCCTCGTGAACAACGCGGCCGTCGTGCCTTTCCCCGACTTCGCCAACGCGACATTCGAGCACTGGAAACGCACCTTCGCGATCAACGTCTCCTCCAAGGGCGCCGGCAACGGATTCACACACGTGCTGGCGGCTGGCCAGCCATGACGTCACGGTCAACGCCGTCGCACCCAGCCTGCTCCGGACAGTCACGACTCTCCGCCGCTGACGCCTGTCTCGCACCTGCTGTTGAACCATTGTCGTGACGCCGGACGAGGCATTCACCCGGTTCGACTGCCCTCGATCACCTCACCGGTGCCTGAGCGCCCGGCATCCCACATCGAAAGGAAGAATGTGACACTCGCGGGAAAACTGGAGCGGAAGCTGCTTTGGTCCGACGCCCAGGGCTATGAGCAAGCTCGCCGCGACGCCGTCTGGAACGGCCGTAAGCCTCCGCGACGTCCGGCCGGAATCGTGCTGGCCGAGGATGCCGCCGACGTCGCGGCCGCCGTACGACTGGCGCAGGAGCGGGGGCTCCGCGTCTCCGTCCGCGCCGGCGGGCACAGCACCTCCGCCGCGGGTGTTCGTGAGGGCGCGCTCCTCATCGACGTGTCCCGCCTTGCGAGCATCGACACCGAGGCCCGGGCCAGGACCGCGGTCGTCGGCCCCGGGGCCATCGGACGGGACCTCGATCTGACGCTGGATCCGCTGGGGTTGTTCTTCCCCCACGGACACTGTTCGACGGTGGCCGTGGGCGGCTTCCTGCTGGGTGGGGGCCTGGGGTGGAACTGGCGTGCGTACGGTCCCGGGTGTGGTCTGGTCCGGGCCGTCGACGTGGTCACGGCGGACGGTGAAATGGTCCGGGCCGACGAGTCGCAGAACAGCGATCTCTACTGGGCGGCCCGGGGCGCAGGCCCCGGGTTCTTCGGCGTCGTGACCGCCTTCCACCTGGAGATGCGGCCGAAGCCGGCCGTGATCAAGGCCGCCGCGCACAACTACCCGCTCGCGGCGCGTGGTGAACTCCTCGGTTGGCTGCACGAGATCCGTCACGAGATGGCGCCGACCGTGGACCAGGCTCTCTGTGTCACCCAGCACGTGACCCACTCGCCGGACGGGCCGACGATGCTGCTGGGCACGGTGGCCTTCGCCGACTCCGAGCGCGAGGCCGACGACGCGCTCGCGCTCTTCGCGAACGCCCCTCTGCGGGAGAAGGCGATCTGGGGCGATGACGGCACCACGGTCGGGAGCGTGCAGCACCTCACGGGCGTCGATGACCTGTATCCGGCCGGTCTCCGGTACGCGCACGACAACATCATGTCGAGCGCGGCGGCATCCGCCCTGGTGCCGGCCCTCGACGCAGCCCTCACTTCGCTCCCCACGCCCCGGTCACACATCAACTGGCAGAACCTTGCGGGGGTCCCCGAACTGCCGGACATGGCTTTCTCCCTGCTCGGCGACACCCTGATCGAGGTGGTCGCGGTGGGGGACGATCCGAGCCAGGACGCCCAGTTGCAGGCGTGGGTCACCGACCATGCCCGGCAGCTGGAACCGGTGGCCGTCGGAAGCCAGATCGGCGCGGACTCGATGGCGTCCCGCGGGCTGGGACCGGACGCCTACTTCTCCGCCGACGCTCTGTCCCGTCTGGGACCCCTGCGTGACCGGTGGGATCCGGACCGCCGTTTCGTGTCGTTCCTGTTGGGCGAGACACCGTCTGACTCGGGCGTCCGTTGATCGGCCCGCCGCACCGCCACGCCCCCGCACCCGCACCCGCACCCGCACCCGCTACGGATCCAGGCGTGCGGGACGTGACATCGCACCCCGGCAGGCTTATTGTCAGATTTGAAAGTGGCTTTCGTCAGTAGAAAGTGAAGCGAAGGAGTGTGCCATGGCTTGGTTGGGCATGGAGGGCAGCCGTGCGCTCGTCATAGGGGCCGGCGGCCTGGGAGCCGCCTGCGCCCGAGGGCTCGCGGACGCCGGGGCACAGCTGGCCGTCGTGGACGTGGACGAGGCGAAGCTCAAGGCTCTGCGGGACGATCCGGCGCTCGCGGACGTCGATGTGCACGTGATTCCGGCCGATGTCACGGCGTCGAAGGCCTGCGAGGAAGCCGTCCGGGCGGCGGCGGAGGCGCTCGGCGGGCTGGACGTGCTGGTGCACGCGGTGGGAACCAACGACCGCCGGGCGGTGGTCGACACACCGGACGAGACATGGGAACGGATCCTCACGCTGAACCTGTCGAGCGCCTTCTACGCCGGTCGGGCGGCGGGACGTCTGATGCGTCAGGCGGGGCACGGGAGCATGGTGTTCTTCTCCTCGGTCTCCTCCCGGCTCGCCCATCCGCACCATGCCCCCTACGCGGCGACCAAGGGCGGACTGGACCAGCTGGTGAAGGTGATGGCCCGGGAGTGGGCCGCCGATGGCGTGACCGTCAACGCGGTCGCCCCCAGCTACACGGAGACGGAACTGACTCGCGAGTACCTGGCCAGGCCCGGGATGCGCGAGGAGATGCTCGGTCTGGTGCCGGCCGGGCGTCTGGGCACACCGCAGGACGTGGTCGGCGCCGTGCTGTTCCTCGCCTCGGCGCGGGCGTCATTCATCACGGGGCAGGTGCTGTATGTGGACGGTGGCCGCACACTCGTCTGAGCCAGGAGTCGACCGGACAGGACGGCAGTGCAGGCTGCCGCATCCGTCAGCTTCCGCCGAGCAGCCGCGTGATCTCCTGACAGGTGTTCAGCAGACGTGGACGCAGTTCGTCGAGCAGGCGGGTGACGGGAAATCCCATCGCGGGTACGGCCACATTGGCCGCGGCCACCACCGCACCGGAGGAGTCACGCAGGGGCGCGGCCACCGAGCGCAATCCGTAGGCGAGTTCCTCGTCCTGCACCGCCCAGCCCCGCTCGCGAACATGCGCCAGCACCGGCCGCAGCTCTGCCAACGACCGGATCGCGTTGGGACCGGTCGCCCCCGTGAAGGACTCTTCGGTGAGGCGCTTGTCCAGCTCGGCTTCGTCCAGACCGCTCAACAGGACCTTTCCGATGGAGGTGTTGACCGCCGGCAGTCGCGACCCCACCTGGATGTTCGCGGTCACCAGGTCGTTGTTGCGCAGCCGGATCAGGTACAGCACCTGGTCGCCGGACAGGGTGCCCAGGTTGACCGTCTGTCCCGTCTCCGCTGCGAGCCGGCGCAGCGGTCCGTCGGCGAGTTCCACGACGTCCATGCCCCGCAGTGCCGCGAAGCCCAGCGTGAGGACTTTGGGGGCCGGACGATAGGCGCCGTCCGGAAGCTGCTCCAGGAACCCCTCGGTCACCAGGGTGGCGGCCATCCGGAAGGCGGTCGGCAACGGCACCCCTGCCTCGGCGGCCATGTCTGTCAGCTTCATCGACGACCGCTGTTCGGAGAACTGCCCCAGCAGCCGCAGCCCCTTGGCCAGCGCCTCGACCTGGTAACTGCGTTTGGACACAGCGGAGCCGTCGGCGGATGGGGAGCTGGTCGGCTTTTCACGCGGCACGAAAGGTCTCGCTTTCTGTCTGCTGGGCACGGTCGGCGCTACGAGGAGCACTGCCACTTTCATTGTATGGAAGTCGGCATCAGAGTCACCCGCCACGGGCGGCAAGGAGGACGGAAATGGGAGTGCGACTGGACGGGCTGCTGCCCGGTGAACTGGACGAGGAGCAGGCCGAGGTCTACCGGGCCATCACCGGGGGCGCCCGGGCCTCGGGCCCGCGGGCGTTCCCGCTGACCGACCAGGAGGGGCGGCTGCGCGGCCCCTTCAACGCCATGTTGTTGAGCCCGCCGGTGGGTCTCGCGGCGCAGGCCCTCGGCGCGGCCGTGCGCTACAGCTCCTCGCTGAGCGACCGCGTGCGGGAAATGGCGATCCTCGCGGTGGCCGCCCACTGGGGCAGCGCCTTCGAGCGAGAAGCTCACGAAGCCGTGGGCCGCACCAGCGCCGGCCTGGCCGAATCGGAGATGGCCGCACTGCGCTCCGGCCGGATGCCGGAACTCACCGAGCCGGCCGAGCGCGCTGCCCTGCGGGCGACGAGGGCACTGCTGCGACACGGCACAGTGAGCGACAACGAGTACGCCGACGCCGTGGCCGCGACCGGGGAGCGAGGCGTGTTCGAGCTGACGACGCTGGTCGGCTACTACTCGATGCTCGCCCTCCAGTTGCGGGTCTTTGTGGGCGAGGGAAGCACATCCGCATTCGATGCCTCCCGCTCTCAGCCCCTGGGCAACGGCTTGACAGCCCACAGTGCCCCTTCAATACTCAACTCAAGTTCACACAATGAATCGAGCTTTCACTCTTCGAAAGAGAGCAGGGAATCGTGAAGCTGATCACCTTCGACAACGGGCGAGTCGGCCGACTGGAACTCGAGGAACGGCTCGTGCTGCCCCTCGAAGTCCACAGCACCCGGGGGTACTTCGAGCGCGACGGCAAGGTCCTGGAGACGGGTGAGCGGTTGCCGCTGGACGACGTGACGCTGCGCGCGCCGATCGTGCCGAAGAAGTTCTTCCACACCTCGGGCAACTTCCGTGAGCACGAGACCGAGTCGAAGAACGTCGACTGGTCACACCCCATGCACAAGGGCATCGTGTTCTTCCAGAACGTCGACGCGATCGTCGGCCCCGACGAGCCGGTCATCTACCCGGAGCACCTGACGAGCGAGCTGGACTACGAGCTGGAGATCGCCGTAGTCATCGGCAAGCCCGGCAAGTTCTTCGGCGTCGACGACGCGCCCGACCACATCGCCGGCTACGTCGTCTTCAACGACATCACCGCCCGCGACATCCAGCGCCGCGAGATGGAGTCCGGCGTCTTCTCCTTCTGCAAGGCCATCGACACCTTCTGCCCCGTCGGCCCCTACATCGTCACAGCCGACGAGATCCCCGACCCGCAGAACCTCGACATGGAACTGCGGGTCAACGGCGTCGTCCGGCAGAAGTCCAACACCAGCCGCATGTCGGTCTCCATCCCGCACCTGGTCGCCTACCACTCCCCGCAGGGCTACAGCGCAGGCGACCTCATCACCACCGGAACCGTCCAGGGCGTGGCCGGCTTCAGCGGCGACCCCGACATGTACCTCAAGCCCGGCGACGTCGTCGAGGCCGAGGTCGAGCGGCTCGGCGTCCTGCGCACCCCCATCGTCAGCTGGCAGGAGGGGCACGGGACCCCCGTACCCGCGAAGGTGGACTGGTGAGGCTCGGCGTCCTGGACGGCCACACCGTCGTGGTCAGCGGCGACCGGGCCGCGAACGTCCGTTGGGCCTCGCAGGGCAGGCTGCCCAACGATCCCATGGCACTGCTGGAGGACTGGCCACGCCTGCGCGAATGGGCAGCCGGACTGCCCGAGGAGGCGTACGACATCCCGGTCGACCCCAGCGCGCTCGGCGCGCCGGTGCCCCGCCCCCGCCAGGTGTTCGCCGTCGCCCTCAACTACCCACCGCACGCCGCGGAAGCCGGCTTCACTCCGCCCGAGGAACCGCTCGTCTTCACCAAGTTCCCGGCCTGCGTCACCGGCCCGCACACCACCGTCGCCCTCCCCTGGGGCAAGGTCGACTGGGAAATCGAACTCGTAGCGGTGGTCGGCCGAGAGACGTACCGGGTCAGCGAGGACCACGCATGGGAGGCGGTGGCCGCCCTGGCCGTGGGTCAGGACCTCTCCGAACGTGTCACCCAACTCCAGGGGAAGCCGGCCCAGTTCAGCCTGGGAAAGTCCTTTCCCGGCTTCGGCCCCATCGGCCCTGTCCTGGTCACCCCCGACGAACTCGACGACCCCGACGACCTCGAGATCACCGGACTGCTGAACGGCGAGGCCGTCCAGCACGACCGCACCAAGTCCATGATCTTCCCGGTGCCGGAACTCATCGCCCGGCTCTCGGCCGTGCTGCCGCTCTTCCCCGGCGACCTCGTCTTCACCGGCACCCCCGCCGGCGTAGGCAACCGCATGAACCCGCCGCGCTACCTCACCGCCGACGACGAACTCGTCAGCCGCATCGAGGGCATCGGCGAGATCCGCCAACAGTTCACCGGCCCGGCCCGGCAGTCGTCCGGGAGCTGAGAGCCGCGACAGCGCGCCGACTGTTCTCTGTCACTCCCGCCCCCGGAACCGCGTCCGACCCTCGCAGACAAGGACCCGCATGTCCGACCACACCCCACCCCCCATGCCCATCCCCCGCCGTTTCGAGGGCCGCACCGTCCTGGTCACCGGCGCCGGCACCGGCTACGGCGCCGAGATCGCCGTACGCGCCGCCCAGGAGGGCGCCAACGTCGCCGTCCACTACCGCAGCTCTGCCGCCGGAGCAGACAAGACCGTCGCCCGCATCAAGGAGGTGGGCGGCGAGGCGTTCACCGTGCAGGCCGACATCGCCGTCCACTCCGACGTCATCCGCATGGCCGAGGAGGTCTTCATCCAGTTCGGCGGCCTCGACGTGCTGGTCAACAACGTCGGTGACGTGGCAAGTGATCAGATGTCCTGGCGGGACCTCACCGAGGAGTCCATCGACCACGTACTCGCCGTGGACATCAAGGGAACCATGCTCTGCACGCACGAGTTCGGCTCCCGGATGCTGGACCAAGGCCACGGATCGATCGTCAACATCGGCTCCACCGTCATCGTGCGCGGCAGCGCTCGGGCTCCGCAGTACGCCGCCGCGAAGTACGGCATCCTCGGCATCACCAAGTCCTACGCCCAGGCCTTCGCGCCCTTCGTACGGGTCAACACCTTCGCACCCGGCTTCATCGAGACGGAGACCCTCCTGAGCCGCGCGGACTGGAAGTCCGGCCGCCGCGAGGACATGATCGCCAAGACCCCGATGGGTCGCATCCCCGGGCCGGCCCAACTCGCGGGCACCGCCCTCTTCCTCGCCTCCGACGACGCCTCCCACATGACCGGCGTCTACCTCAACGCCGACGGCGGCTTCAACATGATCGGCGCCTGACACAGCCACGTCGAATTCCCGGTGACCGGAAGCAGCACCGCGCAGGCCTGCCACGTCACCGACCACGGGCGGTCGACTGTGCTGCCCAGGCTCCTGGCGGAAACGAAGCTCCCAGAAGGACTCCTTGTGGACAAAGTCAGCACAGCGCCGCGGAGGCGATCGCCGACATCCCGGACGGGGCGTCACTCGCCGTCGACGGCTTCGGCCTCAGCGGTGTTCCCACGGTGCTCATCAAGGCCCTCCACACCCACGGCGCCACCGGCCTGATGGACCACACCGCCAAGGACGGCAGCTCCAAGATCGTCATGGAGTGCGGCCTGCCCCTCACCGGCGAAGGCTGCGTACACCGGATCATCACCGACCTCGGCGTCCTCGACGTCACCCCGGACGGCCTCGTCCTGGTCGAAACGGCACCCGGCGTCACCTTCGAACACGTCGCGGCGCGGACCGGGTCACCTCTTGCAGGCAGGCGGCCTGAATGAGGCTGCACACACGAGCGGGTGCGGTTCACCGCGATGAATGATGGGAGTCAACCATGACAACGGCCGCTACTCCGGCGTCCGATGTGGACATCTTCGCCGACGATGTCCTGACCGATCCCTACCCCGCCTACGCGGCGTTGCGGGAAGCAGGCGCCGCGGTGTACCTGGAGCGCTACGACTGCTGGGCCCTGCCCCGGTACGAGGACGTACGGGCGGCGCTGCGCGACCATGAACGGTTCTCCTCCGTGGACAGTGTGGGCTATGAGCCGTCGCTGAACGAAGCCCGCCGGGGTGGTGTGCTGGCGACGGACCCGCCGGAACACGACGTGCTGCGTTCGGTGCTGTCGGAGAGCCTGGCCCCGCGCGCGTTGGCCGGCCTGAACGACGACATCGGTCGGCGCGCGACCGAACTGGTCGAGGCCGTGGTGGCCCGCGGTTCGTTCGACGTCGTGGGTGACCTGGCGCGCGTGTTCCCGCTGACGGTGGTGGCCGATCTCATCGGGATCCCCCTCCGCGCGCGGGACCAGGTTCTCGTATTCGCCGACGCGTTCTTCAACACCTTCGGCCCTCTCAACGAGCGGACGACGGCATCGGTCCAGGTATCCGAAACCCTGCTCGACGAGCTCATCTCGATGATGAACCGCGACACCCTCGCGCCAGGCGGCTGGGGCGAGGCGCTGTATCAGGCGGCCGACCGGGGCGTGATCGGGGAACACCAGGTGGGACGGCTGTTGCGCGCCTACCTGGTGGCGAGCATGGACACGACGATCAACGCGATCAGCAGCGCACTGTGGTTGTTCGCCGAGCACCCGTCCGCCTGGACGGCCCTGCGCGCCGACCGGACGTTGCTCCGTTCCGCTTTCGAGGAGGTCGTGCGTTTCGAGTCACCGGTGCAGACGTTCTTCCGCCGCACGACGCGGGCCGTCGAGATCGACGGTGTCACGATCCCGCCGGGGGCTCAGGTCGCGATGTTGTTCGGTTCGGCCAACCGGGATCCGCGCAAGTGGCCGGAGCCGGACACGTTCGACATCGCCAGAGCGCCGATGGACCACGTCGGGTTCGGCTCCGGCGTGCACGCCTGTGCCGGCCAGGGACTGGCACGGGTGGAGGGCAAGGCGATCCTGTCGGCGCTGCTGGATCACGTGGAGGTGATCCAACTGGCCGGGCCGCCACGGCGGCACCTCAACAACGTCATCCGGGGTCTGGAGAGCCTCCCGGTCACCGTGACGTCTGGAGCATCCAGGTAGCGGACATCGTGGCCGCCCGCGCGGCGCGCGGCCACGAGTTGTACGGGGCGTTGACCGCAGGACCGAGCCCCCTTCCGCGGATCCGCGGAAGGGGGCTCGGTCATCGCAGCGATCGTGGATGGTCGCCGAACACCCAGGAAATTCAACCGACTTCAGGACCGGGTGATCCCTGCCGACGACACCGACGAGGCGCGGGAACGAGTCCGCTCAGACGAGGGTGGTGGCCCGGATGAACGCGATGACCTGGGGCCAGGACAGGTCGGTGGCCGCCTTGTTGACCGGATCGCCTTGCTGTGCCCGGCCCGTGAAGCCGTGCCCGGCGCCGGGGTAGACATGCGTGATGCTCGGCCCGGTGGTCCGCGAGTTCAGAGCGGCCTGCAGTCGGCGGAAGCTCTCCACCGACACCACCTCGTCCGCTCCTGGATAGAGGATCATGGTGGGCGCGGCGATCCGGGTGGTGAACTCCGTGGCATCCAGCGTGTGGTTCGGAGCCGGGGTGTCCGGCACGGTGGGGTGATAGGCGACCACGTTCGCCAACCGGCTGTCCCGTCCGCCGAGCAGCAGGGCGAACCGGCCGCCCACGCACCAGCCCATCACACCGACCTGTCGGCAGCCGAGCTCGTCAAACATGTGGGCGAGCAGTTGGTCCATTTCGGTCAGACTGGACTCGTCAGCCAGCTCCGACACCCACTGCAACTGGGTCTCCAGCTGTGCCAGGTCATCGCTGCCGGGCCGACCGCGCCAGAGGTCCCAGGACAGCGCGGTGACTCCGGCGGCGGCCAGGCCGTCGGCGAACTCGCGCAACTGCGGAGAGATCCCGTTGACACTGGGCAACAGCAACATGCCGCCTGTGGAGCCTCCGAGGGGGCGGGACTGATACGCGTTCAACCCGGCCACAGTGACGTTCTCACCGGTGAACGGGACGCCGGCAGCGCTGGGGGTACTGATCTCCTCGGCCATACTCTCGCTACTCTCTACCGAACTTCATGGACAGTTGTCAGTAAGTAGGTCACCCTCAGGGCCCGAAGACAGCCGCGCTGTTACGGCGCAGGCAGCCGCGTTCGACCGGACGAGGGGCAAGCAGGCACAGCCCCTACGTGGTCGGCGCCGCGGGAGAGGTGCAGGGTCCCCGCCTGGCCCGCTCGCACCAGTGGCCCGTGGTCAGGGGAAGCGGATCGAGACATGCTCCGGGCGTAGTTCGGTGACGCTGTTGACCCCGAGCAGTGCCATGGTCTGGACGACCTCACGCGACAGGATCTCCACGGCCCGAGCGACTCCGCGCTGACCGCCGGCCATGAGGCCGTAGAGGAAGGCACGACCCACCAGCGCGGCGTCGGCGCCCAGCGCCAGGGCGGCCACGATGTCAGCACCGGTCGTCATACCCGAGTCGACCAGTATTTCGGCCCGCCCGTCCAGCCTCTCGCGCACCGCCGGGACCAGTTCGACCGGTACGGGGGCGCGGTCCAGCTGCCGCCCGCCGTGGCTGGAGAGCACGAGGCCGTCCGCGCCGGCGTCCACCACCCGTTGGGCATCGGACACCGACTGGATGCCTTTGACCACGAGGTTGCCCTGCCAGTGGCCTCGGAGCCATTCGAGGTCGGCGATCGTGATGGCGGGATCGAAGACGCGGTCGATCTGGTCGGCAACCGTGCCCTCGGAGGCAGCCACATTGGCGAAGGTGAGCGGTTCGGTGGTCAGCAGATCGAACCAGTAGCGCGGGTGAAGGGCTCCGTTGACGAAGGTGCGCAACGTGAGCTGCTGCGGCACGGTGAGCCCGTTGTGGACATCGCGCAGCCGAGTCCCGGCGACCGGGGTGTCCACGGTGAGTATCAACGTGTCGTACCCGGCCGCGGCCGCACGGTCGACCAGATCCTTGACGCGGCCCCGATCCCGCCACAGAAACAGCTGGAACCACTTCCGAGCCTGAGGGCCCGCCCTCGCTGTGTCCTCGATCGTCGTACTGCCCATCATGGAGAGCGCGTAGGGAATCCCGGCCTGCTCCGCGACGGCGACGACGGCTCTTTCCCCTCCGGTGTGCATCATGCGCGTCAGCCCGGTGGGCGCGAACGCGAACGGCTGGGTGGACGGCTTGCCGAGGATCATCGTCTCCGCGCTGACGTGGGAGACATCCCGGAGCGCTGACGGATGAAACTCGATGCGCCGGAACGTCTCACGAGCTCGACGCAGGGCGAGTTCACCCACGCCGGCCCCTCCGTCGGCGAAATCGAAGACCGCCCTGGGCGCCCGTCGTCGCGCGAGGGCGCGAAGGTCGGCGATGGAAGCCGCTCGCGCCAACTGCCGTTCTGCGCCGCCGAGTTGGACCGGAGCGGGGCGCAACAGCTCACGGAGCTCGGCTGGGCGCAGCAGCCGACGGTGCACCTTGGCGGTCAATGTGATTCATCCCTTCTGCCGGCACGCCGTGGGCATATCGCGTGCCATACCCTGCCCACGAGGGCGTCTCCGACCACCCTCTTCTTCAGCTGCGTCGTCGCTCAGGTCAGTAGGTCGGCGACGCTCTTCAGCCCCTTGCCGACGATGCGAGCGTCGACCTCTCCATGGGCCCCGCCCACCCCGATGCCGCCGATGACTTCGCCGTCGTCCGTGACGATCGGGTATCCCCCGGGCACCGGGTGCAGCTGCCTGTCCACCAGATGAGGCGGACACGCCTGCAGTACGGGCTCCGCGGCGAACTTGGCGAACTCGGCGGTCGATACGCCCATCACCGAGGCCGTGTAGGCCTTGAGGCGAGACGTCTCGACGGCGATCGGTCCAGCGCCGTCGTCAGCGAGTATGACCTTGGTGATACCGCTCCGGTTGGTCACAGAGACGCAGACTCGCTCGCCCTCGGCGCGTGCCGCTTCAAGGACCGCCTCCGCGGCCCGGCGCGCGATCTCGTAGCTCAACGGTTCCCTCATATCGTTCCCTTCCCTGCGTGTTACCGGACTCACGACCGGTTTCGTGCGCTCAAGAGTGGTGAGTTCGCGCGCCTCCCGGCGCCAATGACGACGGTGGCGTTGTCGTCGACTACCGGAGCCGGCGAGGACATCGGTGTGCCGCTCGGCCGGCCGCCATCGGGCCAATGGGATCAGGGCCAGAACGGCCGGAAGCCGCGTAGCCGAACAAGAACAGTTACTGCCGCACCGACCAAGACGTAGATGTGTCCTCGCTCACGGCGAGGTTCCGCCATCGTCACGCTCTCAGAGGACGACGTACCGAGGACTCGGTGCCGCCGGACGGGGGATCGCCAACCATCCGACTTCCGCTTCGTGAACAACGTAGCACCGCTATTCGCTTCACTGAACAGTTCTGACAAACTTTTGTCAGAAACGCTATGGTTGCCATCGGTGGTCCGCGGACGGTGGAGCAAGCGGCCCGTCGCTCATCAATCGTTCCCCGTGTGTTGTCCGACATCACGCCGCCGAAGCTGCACGAGTCAGTGCTCCATCGGCGAGCGACGAGGAGTGGGAGCGCCGGTCGCGGACGGCTTCCGCAACCACCTCGGCAAAGGCAACCGCCTGCCTGCCGAGTACCTGCTGCTCGACCGGGCCAACCTGCTCACCCTGAGCGCCCCCGAGATGACCGTCCTCGTCGGTGGTCTGCGTGTCCTCGGCGCCAACCAGGGCGGCACGGCGCACGGCGTCTTCACCGACCGTCCGGGCGTCCTGACCAACGACTTCTTCGTCAACCTGCTCGACATGAGCACGACGTGGAAGTCAGCATCCGAGGACCGGACGAGCTTCGAGGGCAGAGGCGCATCGGGTGCCGTCAAGTGGACCGGCACCCGTGCCGACCTGGCCTTCGGCTCCAACTCCGAGCTGCCCGCCCTCGCCGAGGTCTACGCGAGCGACGACGCCAGGGAGAAGTTCGTGAGGGACTTCGTCGACGCGTGGGAAAAGGTCATGAACCTCGACCGGTTCGACCTCGTCTGACCTCTCCGACCACGACGTCAGGGTCGGCCGGCACGTGCCGGCCCTGACGATTCGCATGTCCTGACGGCCACCCCTCTCGACGGCCGCGCCGTGCGGGCCCGCACGGCGACCCACCGGCTTCGGCTCCGTTCGGCGCCGTACCGTCTGCCATCTCTCCAGCCTCGACCCGCATCAGACCGCTCTGACAAACTTTTGTCGAAGGTATTAATCAAAGCGCCATCTCGGTGCTACGTTGCCGGTCAAGCAGGGGTGGGGCCGCCGGTACGGCCCGCCCGGCAGACCCGCACGGTCGGCTGTCATCCCCTGCGAACAGAGTGTCATCGGGCACACCACACCCACGCAGGTGCACGAGGCACAAATCCCCGGCCGGACCTCGTCAGCGGCACGCGCGTGCCCGCCGGGCCGGTTCCAGGCTTGCCGAGCTCCGACCGTACGCGTGACGCGTGAAAGGACATCAGATGACGCGCATCGTGGTCGACTTCGACCGCTGCGAGGGCCATGGGCTGTGCGAGCAGACCGCGCCCGAGGTGTTCCGGCTCGACGACGAGGGCGAGTTGCACCTGACCAGTGACGAGGTGGTCGCGGAACACGAGAGCGTCGTCGCGGCCGCCGTTCGGGTATGTCCCGTCGCGGCGTTGAAGGTCCAGCCGTGAGACAGATCGTCGTGGTCGGTGGGTCCATCGCCGCAGTCACGGCAGCACAGAGCCTGCGGACCGAGGGCTATGACGGCCAGGTGACCGTCGTAGCCGAGGAGCCTCATCCGCCCTACTCGCGCGTTCCCCTCTCGAAGGGCGTGTTGGCAGGCCGGGAATCCGTGGAGTCGGCCCTGCTGCCGCTCCCGAGCGAGGACATCGAGTTCCGCACCGGAGCACGGGCCGTACGGCTCGACACGCGCCGCCGTCTGGTGACAACGGCCGACGGCAGCGGCGTACCGTACGACGGGCTCGTGATCGCCACTGGCGCCCGGGCACGCCGCCTCACCGGCGACAGCGACCTCGTGGTGCGCACTCTGGACGACGCCTCGGCACTCGCCGCCCGGCTGGCCCGGGCCCGCAGTGTGATCATGCTGGGAGGCGGCTTCCTCGGCATGGAGGTCGCCGGCACCTGCCGCGCACTCGGCCTGGAGGTCACCGTCGTCGACATCCTCCCGCCGCTGCTCAGGCTGCTCGGGCCGTGGCTGGCCGATCTCGCCGTCGCGGCCGCCCGTGACCACGGCATACGGGTCCGGGTCGCGCCGGACGGGGTCGACGTACTCGATGACCACCGTGTGCGCTGCGGGAATTCGGTCCTGGAGGCCGACGTGATCGTCTGCGCGGCGGGCGACGTACCCAACACCGACTGGCTGCAGGACTCCGGACTCCATCTTGACCCCGTCGGCGGACTGGTCACCGACGCGCGCTGCCGCGTCGCCCCCGGCATCGTCGCCGCCGGAGACGTCGTATCGCGCGGGGGACGCCGAACTCCCCACTGGACCAACGCCGTCGAGCAAGGCCGTATGGCCGCGGCAAGTCTGCTGCACGGTGAGGCGGCGCACCCGTACCGGCCGGACCCCTACTTCTGGACCGAGCAGTCCGGACTCGACATCAAGATCAGCGGCGAACTCCCGCTCGCCGGAAGCCCCGAAGTCGTCGCCGGTTCGGTGGACGAGCGCAGCGTTCTGCTGCGATGGCGCCATGACAGCGGCACGGCCACCGCCGTAGCCGTCAATCACCGACTTCCCGTCGTCAAACTCAAGCGCCTCGGAGCGGGAGTACCTGCACCAGTACCTGCCCGGACGAAAGCCCATAGGTAAGGACGCGACCATGACTGTCCCGCACCTCGCCCCCTACGATCCGCTCGATCCAGCCCACCACGCCGATCCCGCGGCCCGGCTCGCCGAAGCCCGCGACCGCTGTCCGGTGTCCCAGCCACGCCCAGGCGTGCACTTCCTCGCCCGCCACGATGATGTACGGGACGTCCTCACCGACCCCGAGACGTACTCGTCCGTCGACAACTTCGCCCTGGAAGGCGCCGCCACGACCGCCGACCTGCCGGCGGCCACGATCACCCAGTTGGACCCGCCCGACCACACGGCACTGCGCGCCCGTCTCAGGCGCTGGTTCGCTCCGGCCGTGATCCGCAAGCAGGAACCGCGCGTCCGCGAGATAGTGACCGACGTCCTCGCCGCGTGGCAGCCCGGCCAGAAGGCCGAGCTCCACCACGACCTGGCCCGTCAGGTACCGACCCGGGTGGTGTACGCCTTCCTCGGTCTGCCGGAGGAGGACTGGGAGCGCCTGCACCAGTGGGCCGACGCGATCGACGACATCCTCCCGAAGATGCCGCTCGACATGCCGGAGTTCGTGGCACTCACCCGCTACCTCGGAGAGCAGTTCGCCGCCCGGGCCGCCGCGCCGGCCACCGGGGAGGGCGTCCTGGACGGTCTCGCGCACCCCGCTGACGGCGAGCCGCCGCTCACTCCGTTCGAGGCCGTCATCCACTCCTTCCAGCTGATCGTGGCTGCCACGGACACCACAGGCAGTCTGATCACCAACCTCCTCTACGAACTGCTCGCCGACCGCAGCCACTGGGAACGGCTGCTCACCGACCGCTCCCTCGTCCCGGCAGCGGTCGAGGAGTCGCTGCGCCACGACGCGCCCCTGCAGTACGTACTGCGCACCGTGAAACAGGAACGGGAAATCTCCGGCTGCCCCGTCGAACCCGGCGACCGCCTGGCCGTCAGCCTGCAGTCGGCCAACTGGGACGAACGCGCCTGGGGCGCCGACGCCGCGGACTACTCTCTCGACCGGCCGGCGGGACAGGCCACCACCATGGCCTTCGGCTACGGCATCCACACCTGCCTCGGCGCTCCACTGGCCCGGCTGCAGGCCCGCGTCGTTCTGGAACACCTGCTGGAACGCTTCCCCGAACTGCGGCTCGCCCCCGGTTACCATCGCGAGGCTCCTGAGGGCCTCCTGCTGACCCGCCGCCCGGCCCGACTCGACGTCGTGCTCTGAGATCCACCGCAGCGCCCCGACTCGGCTCCTGACGGGCTCCGCTGACGAACTTCTCCGAACAGCCCCGAAGGCTGTGACATCCACCTGCATTTCACTCTCCCTCAACGTCGAGGAGATGGACATGACTGAAACCACGCTGCGGCAGAACATGTCGGGCGAGATCTGCTGTGAGATCCAAGGTCCCCGAACGATCGCGGGCGAGGTCCACGCCACGATCCTCGACGTCGACGCCGAGTTCGTGATGCGCAGGACGGGTGCGCGGATCACGATCTCCGGTTGCTACGACAGCCCGGTCGAGGCCTGGTGGGGCGAGGTGAGCAACTCCAGCCATGAGCTCATGGGACGAGAAGTACTTTGCATGTTGGCCCAGTACGCCCGGCCCGACACCAATGGCCCCGTCGGCTGGGGACACGTCGGCGACCCTGAGAAGCGTGTCCGCAACACCGTCGCGCCCGCGTCCTACCAGGCCGATCACCGACTGCTCCGCCTTCGAGCGGCCTGAGCTGTCACCGGCGAAATCATGCCCATCTCCAATGAGCCGGGCCGTAGCAGCACAAGCCGCGTCTTCGCGATTCTGCATGCCTGCCAACACGGCACCGCCCCGGTGACTCTCACGGACCTCGCACGCCGGTCACAGATCCCGGTGGCGACCGCCCACCGGCTGACCCGCGAACTGATAGCCGAAGGCGCCCTGGAGCGGAACGACGACGGCACCCTCCAAATCGGAACGGCACTGTGGGAACTCGGCTCCGCGGCACCACGACAGCGTGGCCTGCGCCGCGCGGCCCACCCGGTCATGCAGTCACTCGCAGGCCGTACCCACACCGTCGTTCACCTCGCCGTCGCCGGCCACCACCAGGCCGTGTGCGTCGACAAGGTCACCGGTCCCCGGGCGGTCGTCAACGTTGCGGAGGTGGCCGGCGGCCTCCCCCTGCACGCGACCGGCGTGGGAAAGGTGATTCTGGCCTACTCCGACGACGCCGGCGTCCGCACCGTCCTGCAGTCCGCATCGCTGCGCCGCTACACCGCACGGACGATCGCCGACCCCGGCAGACTGGCCGGCGAGCTGATCAAGGTGCGGGACGCACGGATCGGATATTCACAAGGTGAACTCACTGCGGGAACAGCGTCGGTCGCCGCGCCGGTCTTCGACTCCGAGGGCCGGTTCGTCGCAGCACTCGGTGTGCTGGCACCGGAAGCGGACCAGGTGGACCGGCTGGCGCCGGCGGTACGCCGAGCCGCGGACGCCATCTCACGGCGCCTTCCCACCAGTACGTGACGCTCTCCCACCACTAAAGCGAAAAGAGCAACCGATGTCCGCCAGTTGGCAGACCAGCCACATGCCCGACCTGACCGGCCTCACCGCAGTCGTCACCGGCGCGAACAGCGGTTTGGGCATCCCCACGGCCCAGGCTCTGGGCAAGGCCGGCGCCCACGTGGTGCTCGCCGTCCGCGACCTCGACAAGGGCAGGGAGGCCGCGGCCAAGGTCCCAGGCAGCCACGAGGTCCGTCGCCTCGACCTCGCCGACCTTGCTTCAGTGCGTCAGTTCGCCGCTTCCTGGGACGGCGACCTCGACCTGCTGATCAACAACGCGGGCGTGATGATGGCACCGGAGGGACGCACCAAGGACGGCTTCGAAACGCACTTCGGCACCAACCACCTCGGCCACTTCGCGCTCACCAATCTGCTGCTGCCGCACATCACCGATCGCGTCGTGACGGTCTCGGCCGCAGCGCACCGGTGGGTGAGCGGAATCGACTTCGACAACCCGTACCTCACCGGTGCCTACAACGCCCGGAAGGCCTACGGCCAGTCCAAGCTCGCAAACCTGCTCTTCACGCTGGAACTGCAGCGACGGCTCCGCGAGATCGGATCACCTGTGCGTGCGCTCGCCGCACATCCCGGGCTCGCGGCGACAAATCTGCTACGCACTCCGAAGCCGATGCTGCGCACCTTCATCCGGCTGGTCGCGCAGGATGCCGAGGCCGGTGCCCTGCCAACGCTCTTCGCCGCTACCGAGGACCTTCCCAGTGCGAGTTACATCGGCCCGGACGGCATCTCCGGAATGCGCGGCGGCCCGGCGCTGGTCAGCCGGACCGCGGCCGCGAGCGATCCGGCGGCGGCGAAGCGCCTCTGGGCACTGTCCGAGGAACTGACCGGCACGAGCTTCGTCATGAGTCCTCGCTGAAGTTGAACTCATAGACGCGGTGCGGCCGACCGGCCGGTGGCGCGGTGGGTACGGCTTCGACGGCGGGCGCGGAACAGTGCGGTGCGGACGCCTTGCGCTTGGCCGGGCCGGCGGTTCAGACCCGCTCAGCTCACGCATACCTTTGACGACGAATCCACGTAGGCCGGCCTCCATGTGAGATGCCGTCAGCGGCGTCGCAACGCTCTGCGGCCGGACGTTCTGGCAGGAGAGCCGAGCAGGCACTTGGCCCCTGAGGAGATCGCGCGTCCTGGACCGGGCGGCCACCACGCGAGCCGTCGGCCGCACGAATTTTCTGACAAACTTTTGTCAGAAGTATTAGCAGAGGCACTTCGTGGTGCTACGTTGCCGTTCGAGCAGAGATAGGGCGGTCGACGAAGGACTGCCCGACAGCGCCGCGTCGGTCGGCTGTCCGTCCCATGAAGGTCGTGCTCGGTGCCGGCGTCACCGCGTCGGCCGTGGCAGTGCCGGCAGGCTCACCGGGCCCATGACCGTGGCCAGTCCCCATCCGTACCCGGCTCGCCGATGTGCACGCCGACGGGCGGAACACCCGAAGAACCTCCCACTCACCGGAGGACAACTCGCCGTGCCGCTCGAAGCGTGACGGTGACGACCTTCCGTCGGCATTTCGCTGTCCCTCAACGTCGAGGAGATCGACATGACTGAAGCAACTCCCGCGGACACCGGTACCGGTTACGGCCGCGAGACACCGTCGTACGACGCACGGCTGGCCGAAGTCGGCCCCGGCACTCCGATGGGTGAGCTGCTGCGGCGCTACTGGCACCCGATCGCGACGTCGGCGACGCTCACCAGCGACGTTCCGCACCGTACGCGTGTCCTGGGCGAGAACCTGGTCGTCTTCCGTGACGGTCAGGGCCGGCCCGGCGTCGTCTTCGAGCGGTGCGCGCACCGCGGCAGCAGCCTGTTCTACGGCCGTGTCGAGCAGGACGGCATCCGCTGCTGTTACCACGGATGGAAGTTCGACGTCCGGGGGAACTGCCTGGAGCAGGCCCTCGAACCCGACCGTGGCCGCCGCCGCGACGCCGCGCGCCAGCCGTGGTACCCGGTCGAGGAGCGTTACGGCCTCGTGTTCGTCTACATGGGACCGCCCCAGCGCAAGCCCGCCCTCCCCCGTTACACGGCCCTGGAACCCCTGGAAGAGGGCGACCAGTACTACGCCGCGTGGCCGATTCCCGGGCTGCCCCCGACCGGCCTGGTGTCCGACTTCAGCTGGCTGAACATGTACGAGAACGCGCTCGACCCCTCGCACGTCAGCTGGCTGCACTCCACGCACAGCGGCTACCAGGCCCTGGGCACGGGCACCACCGGCCTCCCCGAGAACTTCTACGATCCCGACGCCTTCCAGGACAGCATCACGTACACCAGGACCGAGTTCGGGGCCAAGTACGACGAGCTCATCCGGGACAAGGCGGAGAACGGCGACCCGCGAGTGCGGACCTTCCGCGTGGAACTTCAGATGCCGAACGTCTTCGGGCTGCCGGACTACGTGGACCTGCCCACGGACAAGCGGCCCGACCACATCATGTGGGTCGTCCCGATGGACGACACCCACCACCGGGTGTTCTTCTCCATCCGGTCCAGCGATCCCGAGCGAGTGGTCCGGTTCGCCTTCGGCCTCACGCAGAACGGCAAGAACCCGTGGGAACTGACCGAAGAGGAACGCCAGCGGTTCCCCGGTGACGGTGAGGCTCAGGGCTCTCAGGGAGCGATCCCGATGCACTCCGAGGAGACCCTGGCGACCACCGACCGCGGCGTGGTGATGCTCCGCAGGATGCTCAAGACCATGATCGACGATGTGGAGGCCGGCCGGGACCCGCTGAACGTGAGCATGGCCGAGGAGCCTCCGCGCCACGTCGACTCCGGTGTGTACACGGTGTCCTCGGGGGCAGTGGAAGACACCGCGGCGGCTGTGCCCGCGACCGGAGCCTGAGGGGGAGCCCGGCCGTGACGTGGACGGAAGCGGTAGTGGTCTCCCACTTCCTCGCGACCCCGGATGTCGCGGTGATCGACCTCGCCCCGGGCGAGGGGGCCGAGTTCCCGGCCTACACCGCGGGCGCGCACATCGACGTGCTCACCGACTCGGGACTGGTCCGCCAGTACTCCCTGTGCGGACCGCCCGGGAGCGGACGGTACCGCCTGGCCGTGCTGAACGAGCCGCAGTCCCGAGGCGGTTCGTGGGCGATGCACGCGCTCAGGGTCGGCGACCGGCTGCGAATCTCGGCGCCGCGCAACCGCTTCCCCCTCGTCACGGCCCGACGGCATCTGCTGATCGCAGGAGGCATCGGCATCACCCCGCTGCTGGCGATGGCGCGCCACCTCGAGCAGACGGGCGGCGACTACACACTGCACTACTGTGCCCGCAGCCGCGCTCGCGCGGCCTTCGTGTCGGAGCTGACAGGCAACCCCCGCGTCGCCTTTCACTTCGATGACGAGCACCCGGAGCAGAAGCTGAACATGGAACGTGACCTCGGCGGTCCGTACATGGACACGGCGGCCTACATCTGTGGTCCTGCGGGGTTCATGGACTACGTCCTCGGCAGGGCCGAAGCGCTGGGCTGGCCACCGCACGTCCTGCACAAGGAGCGGTTCAGCAGCGCTCGGCCCGTCTCGGAACCCGGTGCAGCCGGCTCGGGCGGCTTCACCGTACGCCTGGCCTCGACAGGGGACGAGTACCTGGTCCCCGAGGGGCGCAGCGTGCTCGATGTGCTGCTGGAGAAGGGCGTGGACGCGCCGTACTCATGTCAGCAGGGCATCTGCGGGGATTGCGTCGTGCGGGTGCTGGCGGGCGAACCCGACCACCACGACGAGGTGCTCACCGCCGACGAGCACGCCGAAGGCATGTTCGCGACCTGCACGTCCCGAGCGCTCTCGCCCATCCTGGAGCTGGACCTGTGAACGAATCACCCACGACCCCGCCGACCTCACCGAAGCCGTGACCGCCACTGTCCCGATGCGATGCGGCGTCTGATGCACCGCGCATGCGTCGTCATGCGCGCCGAGCCCTGTCTGCGGGAGACGTGCGTCGCCTACTCCCCCGACGCCCAAACAGGTCGGATGACAGCTGGCCAACAGCAGTTGCGCTGTCAGTTGTCGAGGTGACTCTCGTCCTGCGTCTCGTCGCCGCCCCGGTCCCCCCAGCCCACCAGCACAATCGCAACGGACAGACCGACGGAATGCGGCCGGCGAGTCGCTGCTGGGACGAGCGGCACTGGCCGTGTCCTGTCTCCCCAGTGAGCAGCGGCTGGATCCAGGGGCTACGGCGGACGTGCCCGCCACGCGGGGGTCCGCGTCTAGCTGTTCGGTGCACCACGCGGGCCATCGCCGGCCCCGGCAGAGTGGAAGCCGAACTGGTCAAGGTGCGGGACGCACGGATCGGCTACTCACAAGGTGAACTCACAGCCGGATCGCCGTCGGCTGTCGCGCGGGCCTTCGACGCAATGGGCCGGTTCGTCGCGGCACTCGCCGTTCTCGCACCGGAACCGGACCAGGTGAACCGGCTGGCACCTGCGGTACGCCGTAGCCGAGGACGCCATCTCACGGAGTCTTCCCACACCAGCACCTGACGCCCTGCGTTCTCCCCCGCGCCACACTGCACGCCGCGGTACTGCCCTCTGCTCTCGCGTTCAACGCGCCCGCCGCAGCCGATCGGATCGCACAAGGTCTTGGCACCGCCAAGGCGCTGGACGGCCTGTCCGCCCTGTACGACCGCACCGGCAGCCGCCGTCCGCTGCGTGGTCTGGGGCTGTCGCGCGAGGACATCAATGCCGTGGCCGACAGCGTTCAGGCCGCTGTTTCCTCCGTCCAACCCGCGACCCGTGGACGTGGCCGGAGGGTGCGGAACCTCCTCCGGCCGCCTCCTTGTCTCACGGGTAACAGACGCGCGCTACGAAGGGCGCGCTGTCAGCGACGCGTGAGCCCTCCGTCGACGGCGATGATCTGGCCGGTGATGAACGCGGCTTCGTCGGAGGCCAGGAACGCCACCGTGTCGGCGACGTCCGTCGGGCGCTGTCGTCGCTTCAGATCCTGCATCTGTACGGTCATGTCGAAGAACGCCTCGTCCGCGCTCCGGAGTGCCGCGGCTGTCGGGACCAGGCTGGGAGCGACCGCGTTGACCGTGACGTCGTGTGCCGCCAGGTTTGCCGCCAGGACGTTGGTGAAACCGTTGAGAGCTCCCTTGGAGGAGACGTACGCGACAAACGGCGGCGGGCTCACCCAGTAACTTCCGGACGTTATGTTGATCACTCGACCGGCGCTGGACTGCTTGAGGTCCTCGAGAAATGCCTTCGCCATCAAGAAGGCTCCGCCGACGTTGACCGCGAAGGTCCGGGTCCACTGCTCGAACGTCACGTCGTCGATGCCGGCGAAGGGCACGATGCCCGCGTTGTTCACGAGGATGTCGACTGGGCCGAGCGCATCCCGGACCTCCACGGCGAAGGCGTTCACCTGAGCCTCGTCGGAGACGTCGACCTTCGCGCTGATGAACCGCCGGCCGTTCCCTTCGACAGATCCCTGCGTATCGTCCGCCGCGTCGACATCGGCAACCGCGATGTCGGCACCTTCGGACGACAGCTTCCGGGCGATCTCCTGACCGATTCCGGCACTACCGCCGGTCACCACGGCAATTCTTCCCGCCAGACGTCCCGCCATGACTCAACTCCCTTTCCGTGGGGCCGAAGGGATCCGTGAGCGTTGCCCCCACAGCCATCCGCGCGGCCCCTCAAGACCAGTGGCCCTGCGCGCATTCCCCGGCTCGATCGGCCGAAGAGGCCGAGCGTCGTGTCCTCGACGAACGACGCACCTCACCCCGCAACCAGGCACACGACGCAGCCCCCTGCCAGTCATGGTGCGTGGCTCCAGCCGGCGGCGACACGGCGGATTCCGTTCAATGGAATGCTTTCGCCCGCCCCGTTCAGCTGACGCCCACGCCGGCCCATGCGCCGTCAAAGAGCGCTTCAGAAAGAACGCGGGATGCCTGAGCCGGGGCGCAGGTGAGGACACCATCTGGCGGGAACGCGCCGACCGACCGAGCACCAGGTCGACGCCCTCAAGCGTTCGTAACGGGGGGTTGGGGTGCCGTCAGTTGCCGGAGTGAGTCTCGTCCTGCGTCTCGTCGCCGTCTTGCGGGAGGACCGTCCCGCTCCCCGGTCCGTCCTGGGGAACTTCAACGAGCGTCTGGACCAGGCGTGCCAGTTGTTCGGCGTAGCGGTCGATGAACTCCGGGGAGGCCGGATCCGCACCCGTGACGGTAGCGGCCAGCTGCGGCAGGATCTCCGGCGCCATCGCCGCGGTGAAGAACGCCAGCGTCAACGCGCCGACATCCAGATCGGCCCGGACCTCGCCCCTGGCCTGCCTTCTGCGGGTCTCATCGACGACATCGAGCAGCCGGGCCGCCCACGCCTCCGGAGGCGGAGGCCTGCCGTCGAGTTCCCCACGGACCAGCGTACGGATGATCGACACCTTCTCCTCGTGCTCCCAGCGCACGAAATCCCGGACGATCTCCGCGAACGGCTCCGCACCGCTCATCATGGTCGCGCCCTTGGTGATCCACCGCTCGGTGACAGCATCGTAAAGACCCTGCTTGCCACCGAAATGGTAAGTGATCAACGAATGGTTCACACCGGCCGCGGCAGCGATCCGCTCAACCCGCGCCCCCTTGAACCCATGCTCGCCGAACTCCTCGTTCGCCGCATCCATGATGCTCTGACGCGTCAACTCCGGATCATGCCGACGGCTGGGATCAGCCGAACGCCGATGACGCCGCCGCCCCGCCGACTCAGAAGCATGCCCATCCTTGTCGATCACCCTCCGAATATAACCGCCCACCCCGATCCACCCAGCCCACCAGCACAATTTGAACGGAGAGCGGGCGCCCCGCCTCGCGCTCTGACAGCGGTGGCCCGCTACGGCAAGGGCAGGGGTGCAACTTCCGTCGGGAATCCGCATCATGACGTTCAGTCGGCTGCCGGGCGATGGGACCGGGCGAGGGTCCCCAGGCACGGCGCGGTCAGGTCGATGCCCGGCACCGTTTCGTCGCGGGTCCGGGCGGCTGTAGCAGGCGGGCCCGCGCATTCGACGAACACCGTCCTGAGCGGTTCGGGCTCCCGCTCCTGCTACGGTTCCTCGCCCTCCTCCACCCAAGACCACCGCCGCTCCCGGTCGGCCTTGCCGAGGTACCTGTCCGGTGCTGCAGCCGATGTCCGGAGCCGCGCGTCACGCGTTCGGGAGCCAGGGTGCGAGCGCGGCGTCGACCGAGCTGATCACCATGTCCTTGTCGAGTCGTGCGCCCAGCATGAACCGCTGGAACAGCAGGGGGCCGACGATCCGGGAGACCACTTCTCTGGCGTATCCCTCGATGCCGGGACGGAATTCGCCGCGCTCGACGGCGGCGGCGAGCGCGCCCGCGAAGTGCTCGTCGGCGTGGCCGAACATCTCTTCGCGGATGCGCCGCACGTCCTCGTCCCGCTCAGCCCGTTCGACGATGGTGGCGATGACCGACACGGCGACGGGTTGATTGAGCCACTCGGCCATGTGTTCCAGCTGGCTCACCAACTGGTGGCGGATCGGGCCTTCGCCGAAGGCGAGCAGAGGGCGGACATCGTTGGCGAGTGCGTCGAAGAGGAGGGACTGCTGGTCGGGCCAGTGCCGGTAGACGGTGGCGCGGCCGACTCCGGCTCGTACGGCGACGGCGGCGTGCGTGACGCGTTCGGGCCCTCCTTCGACGAGGAGTTCGGTGGCGGCCGTCAGGGCGGCGGCGCGGCTGCGGCGGGCGCGGGGGTCGTCGTTGATGCGGGTCATCGGACACCTCTTCGGGAACTTTTGTGAGACAAGTTGACTCACAACCTCTCTTCGATACATACTGTCTCACAGATGAGGGAGACCTCGCCAATCCAGCCACCACCGGCCGTAGGCCGGTGAGGCCTGCCGCCCCAAGGAGAGAGCTCATGTCCGTGCACGAGAACGCCATCGCCCTCCGCTTCGCCGACCGCGCCACCGCCTACCAGGCGCTCAGCGCACTGAAGCACCTCAGCCCTGCCACGACCGAGATCCGTGCCGCCGTCCTGATCGAGCGCCTCGAGGACGGCGCGGTGCGCGTCCCCGAGGGCATGGACGGCGAGGAGGGGAAGAACGCCGCGGTCGGCGGGCTGGTCGGCTCGCTGGTCGGCATCCTCGGCGGCCCCCTCGGCGTACTGATGGGCTGGGGCGTCGGCGCGCTGATCGGAGGAGGCCACGACTACAAGCGGACCGAACGTGCCACCACTGCCGTCGGCATCTTCGCCCAGCAGGTCCCGGCGGGCGGCACAGCCATCCTGGCCGAGGTCAAGGAGTCCGACACCCACGCCCTGGACCAGCTGGCCATGCGCTACGACGCCGTCCTCGAACGCCGCCCGGCCGACTCCGTACGCGCCGAGCTGAAGGCCATGGAAGAGGCCGCCGACCGGAGCAGGAAGGAGGAGGCGAAGCAACGGCGCGACCGCGAGCGCGCCGAGAAGAAGACGAGGAAGGGCGGCGCGACACCGCCGCAGCAGGCCACCGCATAACCGGGACGGGCGGCACCGCGGACGCGAGGCGGCTCCCCCTGCCCCGCATGGTGAGGGCGGGCCCACCCCGGCCCGCCCTCACCATGCGACTCACCGCCCTGTCGGCGCCGATACCTCGGCATTGTCCGGCCCTGTCTCGCCAGGCTGGACGGCCGGCGTCACCTCGGGATCGTCGTCGTTGCCGTCGGCGAGCTTCTTCTCCGGTAGGAGGAAGGCGAGGAGGAGGCCAAGGAGGAACACGGGGACCAGATAGCGGAAGACCGGTGTCAGGGCGTGCTGGTAGGCCAGGATCACCGCGTCCTGGATCTTGTCAGGGAGGGAGTGGACCAGGGCCGGGGTGAGCGAGTGGGTGTCCCCGACCGGACCGGCGGCGTCAGCGGGGAGGCGTTCGGCGAGTTGGTCGGCGAGGCGGTGGGCGAACACAGAGCCGACGGCCGCGGTGCCGAGAGTGGAGCCGATCTCGCGGAAGAAGTTGTTGGCGGAGGTCGCGGTGCCGACGTCCGAGGCAGGGAAGTCGTTCTGTACGGCCAGGACCAGCGGCTGCATCGTGCCGCCGAGACCGGCGCCCAGCAGGAAGACGTAGACGCAGACCAGGACGAGTGGGGTCTCGGTGTCCAGGGTCGACATCAGCAGCGCGGCGGCGCACACCAGGACCGTGCCGACGATGGGGAAGATCTTGTAGCGGCCGGTGCTGCTCATCAGCCGTCCGGACGGCAGGGCGGTGGCCATCATGCCGACGACCATGGGAATGAGCAGGAGCCCGGACTCGGTGGCGCTCAGGCCGTACACCATCTGCAGGTACGTGGGCAGGTAGCCGATGATGGCGAACATGCCGATGCCGACGACCAGGAGCCCGATCAGGGTGGCCGTGTTGAAGATCCGGCTGCGGAACAGCCAGAGCGGGATGATCGGCTCCTTGGCGCGGCGCTGCGAGAGGAAGAACAGCACCCAGGTCAGCAGGCCGCCAACGGCCATGCCGATGATCAGCGGGTCGGACCAGGCGTACTGCGTGCCGCCCCAGGTGGTCACCAGGACCGTGCAGGTCACCGCGGCCGCCATGAGCACGAAGCCGACGTAGTCGAAGACGACCTTGACGGCCCTGCGCGGCACGCGCAGGGCGTACGCGCCGACTGCGAGGGCCAGGGCGCCGACCGGCAGGTTGATCCAGAAGCACCAGCGCCAGCCGATGCCGTCGGTGAACCAGCCTCCGAGCAGCGGTCCGACGACGGAGGAGAGGCCGAAGACGGCACCGATCGGGGCCATGTATCTCGCGCGCTGTCGCGGTGGTACCAGGTCGGCGATGACCGCCTGCGAGGTGATCATCAGTCCGCCGCCGCCCAGACCCTGTATGGCGCGGCCGATGATCAGCATGGTCATGTCCTGCGCCGCACCTGCAACGACGGAGCCGGCGAGGAAGACACCGATGCCGCCGAGGAACAGTGCCTTGTGGCCGAGCAGGTCACCGAGTCGACCGTAGACGGGCATGGCGATGGTGGCCGCGAGGTGTACGCGGTGGTCACCCACGCCATGTGGTTCACGCCGTGCAGCTCGCCGACGATGGTCGGAAGGGCGGTGCTGACGATCGTCTGGTCCAGGGACCCGAGCAGCATCGCGGCCATGAGGGCGGCGAATATGAGGCCGAAGCGGCGAGGGGTCCCGGAGGAGTTGTGTTCCTCCGCCTCCACGGCCGGGGTCGAGTCGCTCAAGGGGGCTCCTTAGGTGGATGGGTGAGAGCGAGGGAACACGCGACGGCCGGGCACGCACGTGGTCGTAACCGACCGTCGCGGGGCAGCAGAAAGTGCAGGAGCCCCGCGGAGCGTTCGACGTACTGAGCCGGGGAGTCGTCCTCGTCACCGGCGGACTCATGGCTCGCCCGGCGCTCCATGCCGGTGCGCACGGCGGTCAGGAAAACTGCGGCGATCAGAGGCCCCGACCGCCGCCGAGCCGCTGTTGGAGGCCCCAACGCCGGCTTGGAGGGCTAAGCCGGTGACGCGGAAGCCTCCGGCATGCGTGCGCGGCGCCGGCAGACAGGTGGTCGGGGACAGTAGTGGGAGGTCAGCGTGAGCGCAGTCCGTCGAGGAGGAGGGTGCACAGGGCCTGCAAGGCGGCGTCCGCCCCTGGGGCCTGCCACTGGGCGGCGTGGACGGGGTGGTGGTAGCCAATGGTGGCTTCGAAGACGGTCCGCGCCGTCGCGGCAGGGTCGGCCGAGGTGAAGTCCCCGCTGCTGACCCCGTCGGCGATGATGACGCGCAGTTGCTCGATCAGGTCGGCTATGTGGTCCGCGACCGCGCCGCTGTGCTCGGCTTCCAGGACCCGGTACGTGGCGAAGAGTTGTGGGTCCTCGGACGTCACCGCCCGTTTGGAGGCGAACAGCGCGGTGAGCCAGGAGCGCAGCCGCTCGGGCGCTGCGGAACCGGTGTCGGCCGCGACCGCCGCGAGGTTGCCGTGCGCGCGGCTGATCCAGCGCCGGGTGACGGCTTCGCGCAGTGCCGCCTTGGACGAGAAGTGCTTGTAGACGCTGGCGTGACTGACCCCCAGAGCGCGCGCCACGTCCAGCACCGTCGCCTTCTCCGGCCCGTAGCGGCGCAGGACGTCCTCGGTGGCGGCCAGAATGGTCTCGGCGTCCAGCGCCGTGCGCGAACGCATTCAGCGCTCCCCGTCTCTGATGCCCGGCATTCCGACGTCCCCGGCGACCGCGGAAATCGGCACCGCCTCCTCGATCGCTGCCAGCTCCTCGTCGGTGAGGACCAGCCCTGCCGCGGGCAGTGCCTCGGCGAGCTGCCGGCGCGTGCGCGACGCGACGACGGCGACGATGTCACCCGGCTCGCGGCGCTGTGCGAGCACCCAGGCAATGGCCAACTGTGCAGCGGTGGCCCCGCGGGCGTCGGCGATCTCATGCAGTGTCTGGACCAGTTGGAGATTGCTCTCCACGTTGCCGTCCTGAAAGCGCGGCATGATCGCCCGAAGGTCGTCGGTGAGGGGACCTGCCGCGTCCAGTCGCCGCTCAGCAGCCCGTTGGAGAGCACCCCGTGGGCCGTGACGGCGATGCCCGGCTCCCGGCAAGTGTCCAGGACGCCGCCCTCGATGTCGCGGCTGAACAGGGAGTACACGACCTGCAGATCCGCGATGAGGTGAACCGCGTGAGCCCGCCGGATCGTCTTCGAACCGACCTCCGACAGTCGGATCGCCCGCACGTGCCCGGCCTGCACCATCTCGGCGATGGCTCCGATCGTGTCCTCGATCGACACCGTCGGATCGAGGCGGCCCGGGCGATAGATGTCCACGTGGTCGGTGCCTAGTCGCTGCAGCGAGTAGTCCAGATAGTTCTTCGCGGCCTGCGGGCGCCCGTCCGTGCCGCCGAAGTTCCCATCGGGATCCGTCATCGCGCCGAACTTCACGCTGAGAACGGCCTTCTACCGGCCCCCGGCGGATCAACTGCTCGTTGTGGCCCTGTCCGTAGAAGTCACCGGTGTCCAGCAAGGTGACTCCCGCGTCGAGCGCGGCACGGATCGTCGCAATGCCCTCCTCCTCATCCGCCGCAGCGGTGCTGTTCGACATCCTCATACAACCCAGACCGAACGCCGAGACAAGCGGACCACCGGCCCCCAGCCGCCGTGTTTCCATGATCCCTGCCTCCCGGTGAGCGAAGACCTGCCTGCGTAGCTGAACTGTCACGACAACGGCCGGAGTACCGACCCCTCCCCCTCGGTGCGAGGCAGGAGCGTCCACAAATGAAGGCGGAGTGACCTCACCCTCGGCATGGGACTCGTGCGTCCATGGTGCGACCCTACAATATTGGGGTTACAGATTTCAAACGTTGTAACCCATCAAGTGCTGGCCGACGTCGGCTGCCCTCGATGGGCCTCAGTGGCCCCGGGCCATCCATTCCTCGAGGTGCGGGGCCTCGGCTCCGATGGTGGTCGACTCGCCGTGGCCGGTGCGGACCACCGTTTCCGGCGGCAGCACGAGCGGCACGCCTTCACCGATCGACTCGACGATCCCGGCCGCCTCGTGGCCGAGCAGGAAGGGGAACTCGTCGTTGATGCCGCCCTCGCGGTAGTGGAGGTCGGTGTGGCAGACCCCGCACGACTGGATCCGTGCGACCACCTCTCCCGGCCCCGGGGCGGGGATCACGATCGTCTCGATGCCGACCGGCTCGCCCTTCGCGCGTGCGACGACGCCTCGTACCTGCTGGGACATTGCTGGATTCCCTCCTGTTCAAACGGGCTGGACGCGCAGGGGCAGTGACGCCCAAGAGCGCAGGGTGTTGTTGGGGTGGCGGCGCGGGGTTCCGGCCAGCTGGAACCGCTCGACGCGTCGGGCCAGCGCGGTCAGCAGCGCTTCGGCCTCCAGGCGGGCCACATGCTGGCCGATGCACTGGTGGATGCCCATGCCGAAGCCGACGTGGCCGGAGGGGTCCCGGGTGGGGTCGAAGCGGTCGGGGTCACTCCAGCGGGCCGGGTCGCGGTTGGCCGCGCCGAGGAACATGAGGATCTTCGTGTCCGCGGGGATGACCGTGCCGGCGATGGCGACGTCGGAGGTGGCGGTACGGAAGAAGGTCTGCACCGGTGACTGCCAGCGGACCGCCTCGTCGAACGCGGCCCGCGCCAACTCCGGCCGCTGCCGCAGCCGTTGCCACTCCTCGGGGTGAGTAGCGAAGGCGTACAGGCAGGCCGCCAGGCCGTGCACGGTGGTGTCGACACCGGCCGAGAGCAGGGAGCGCACCATCAACGGTGCCTGTTCATCCGTCAGATCTCCACGGTCGACAGCAGCCCAGATGGCGGCCCCGAAGCTGTCCCCGCTCAACGCCTCGCGTCGGCACTGGGCGTTGACCCATGCCGACAGTTCGGCCAGCCGGGGGGCGTCCGCCTTGACGAGGTCGTTGCGAGGGCCGAAGGCGTTGAAGACCATGTTGCCGTACGGCAGAAGGTTCTCCCGGCCGTCCGGTCCGAGGCCCACCGCGTCCGGGAAGGCCCGCAGGGGGAACGCCTCCGCCAGCGCCGTGAAGCCGTCGAACTCGGGCCCCCGGGCGAGAACTTGCTCGACGACTTCCTCCGCTATGGCGTGCCAGTTCTCGCGCAGGCGGCGCAGGGCGGGCGGGGCGAGGATCTCGCGCAGCACCCGGCGCGGGGCGTCGTGGCGGGGCGGGTCGGCCTCCAGCAGCAGGCTCGGCGGGCGCCACGGCTCCTCGTGCCGGAAGTTGGCCAGCCCCACACCCGAGCCCGACTCGAAGTGCTGCCAGTCCACCAGTGCGGCATGCACCTGCTCGTAGCGGGCCAGCGCGTAGGCGTCGTGACGGGAGAGGTACACGACCGGACCAGCCTCGCGCAGCGCCTGATGCAGCGGTTCGGGGTCCAGCAGGACGTCGTCGGCGAACGGATCGACGTCACTTACGGGCGGCACGACGGAATGCTCCAGTGCCTCGGTCATCACGGCTCCTTGGAAAGGTCTCAGCGATCAGAGATCGGCGTCAGAGATCGAGGACGAGGCGGTCGCCGCAGGAGCGCGACACGCACAGGAACATGCAGTCGTTCGCGGCCCGTTCGTGGTCGGCCAGCACCGAGTCCCGATGGTCCGGCCGCCCCTCCAGCACGGGTGTCAGACACGTGCCGCAGGTGCCATGCTCGCAGGAGGACAACACGTCCACGCCGGCCCGGCGCACCGCCTCCAGCACGGACACGTCCGGGGTGACGGTGACCGTGCGTCCGGTGCGCCGCAGTTCCACCTCGAAGGGCGCCTTGCGGACCGGCGCCGTCTGCTTGGCGGCGGTGAAGCGCTCGGTGCGCAGGGCGTACGGCGGCCACGCCACGCATGCCGCCTCGACGGCGGCGAGCAGCGGGGCGGGGCCGCAGGAGTACACCTTGGTGTCCGGCCGTGGTGCGCCCAGCCAGGCCGCCAGGTCCAGCAACCCGAGTTCGTCCTGGGGCACGATGTGCACCCGCTCGCCGTAGGCCTCCATCAGCTCCTCGTCGAAGGCCATCGACGATCGCGTACGCCCCCCGTACAGCAACTGCCACTCCATACCGAGCAGTTCGGCTTGGCGCACCATGGGCAGCAGTGGCGTGATGCCTATGCCGCCCGCAATGAAGAGGTACTTCTCCGACGGTACGAGGGGGAAGTGATTGCGCGGGCCGCCGACACCGACATGGTCCCCCGGGCTCAACCGGTCGTGCACGTAAGCGGATCCTCCCCTGCCCGCGGGCTCCCGCAGCACGGCGATCCGGTAGGTATGCGCGTCCCATCGGTCGCCGCACAGCGAGTACTGCCGAGTCGTCCCCTCCGGCAGCACCAAGTCGATGTGCGAACCCGGCGTCCAGTCCGGCAGCCGGGCGCCGCCCGGGTGGGTGAGGGTGAGTGACACGACGCCCTCGGCGACGTCCTCCTTGGCGGAGACGGTCAGAGTCACCGCGTTCCTCGGCGCCGGCCGCCCTGGACCGGCGCCGGATCCGGTATCCGCAACCACGCTGGTTCCGACCACGTTGTCGCCTCCCGTCGTTGGGTTTCACGCAGGATGGGCGGCGACGACGGACGGGCGCGACGGCATTCTCAATCAATGAGAGACGAACATCCGGAGCATCCGGTGCCCCCAGCGCACGGGAGATACCGGGTGCCGCCGTCCGCACCACGGGCACGACGGACGAGGCCCCTGACTCGTGGGGGACGATCACCGCCAGTGCGGCCACCACCTCACGGCTCGCGTCACGCACCGCCGCCGCCACTCCCAGGGCGTCTTGCGGGCTCACGCCGCCGCCCAACTCAGCGTCCTCAACGCCTGATCACCGCCGAACTGACCGTGCTGGTGGGCTTCGACCAGGAGCTGGCGGCCGAGGCGACCCGCACCTCCAACCCGTGCGCGGCCTGTTCGCCCAGTTCCACCCCCGCCTGGACCGTGCCCTCAGGCCGCCCCTGGACCTCAGTGCCGTGCCATGGCTGCTGGAACGCTACGGATCCCCGGCAGCCCTCGCCCAAAAACCGCCTGCCAGGTGGAGGCGTTGCTCGTTCCAGTCGGGCAGGTACGCATGGGCGGCGGCGCTGGGGTGCCGGGAGCGAACCAGGGCGGAGGCGACGCGGTGCTCATCGCGCGGTCACCAGGTTCTCGATGTCGCCGACCAGGTCGGCCGGGGAGGGTAGCGCGACGATCTCGTCCCGCATGGCGAAGGCGGCCTTGCGCAGGGAGTCGTCGTTCAGGAGGGTGTCGAGCAGGTCACCGTCCACCACCTGGGGCTCGGCGCGCAGGGCGAAGCCCTGCGCAACGGCAGCCGCGGCGTTGGTGAAGTGGTCGGCACCACTCGGCATGAACAGCTGCGGGATGCCGACGGCCGCCGCCGCCATCATGGTGCCCGCTCCGCCATGGTGGACCACGGCGTCGCAGCCGGCCAGCAGCTGGGCAAGCGGCACCCAGTCCGACAACGGCCTTACGTTGGGCGGCAGTTCGCCCAGCGGCGCGAGGTCGGCGCCGCCGAGGGCGAGCAGGAAGTCGGCGTCCACCGTTGCCGCCTGCTCGATCAGCCGGACGACGTACCGCGCGCCTGCCGTCCGCGACAGCGCCGTGCCGAGCGTGACCACGACCCGCCGCCGCCCGCCGCGCGCGACCAGGTCCGCCGGCACGGAGCCGCCGCCGTTGAACGGCACGTATCTCACCCGCCAGCCAGTGCCGTCACCGCCGAGCGAGGCGGGGACCACGTCGAGCACAGTGCGCTCGGGCGGCCCGGTCACCCCGCGGGCCCGGTACTCGTCGGCCAACTCGGCGGCCATCCCTTCGACATAGGGCAGGCCTGCGGTCACACCGAAGTTGTGGACCACCGTGGGGATGCCCATCACGGCCGCGACAAGTGGCGCCGTACCTTGCATCGTGGCGTGCACGATCACGTCCGGCCGCCACATCTCGGCCAGCCGGGACAGATCGCCCAGAGCGGACCGGCTGTGCTCGGCAAAGCCGATCACGGCAAGGCGGCTGATCTCCTCCTGCGTGAACTCCTTCGGCCCGTTCTCGCTGAAGCGAGCGAAGATCTCGGCCGTAGTGATTCCGTCGCCCACCTCCACCAGGGGGAACCCGGTCGGCTTCAGCACGGTGACCGGGGCCTGCCCGGCGAACAGGACGTCATGACCGGCCGACCGCAGGGCCTGGGCGGTCGGGACCATGGGGAAGACGTGCGCGGCCGAGCCCGGGGCGCTGAACAGGATTCGCATGAGGTGTGCTCCTCGTGGACGTGAAGGGTGGTCATGTCATCTCAAGGGCCGGCGGGTCAAGGCGTGGAGGACGGGCGGGGAGGGCCGACCTCGCCGAGTGAGGCAGGGGGAAGCTGCCACGTCTCGGCTCGGCCCGTTTGCGCCCCGCTCTTGCCGCGACCGTTCCTTCCTCGCCTGTTCGGCGGCCTCTCCATGGCCTTCAGCTCGTTGCGGACGCCGTCCGCCACGACCGAGGTCCGTGCCGCCGCCCCCGAGCGCCGCTCCGGACATGAGCTCCCCCTCGGTCGACAGAGCCGCAGCAATGGTCCCGTGCATGACAGTGGAGGCGGCGCCCGCCTTAACGGGTATCCAACTCCACCTATGAGACAGTATGTATCAGAGTTAGTTGTGGGTCAATGCGTCTCACAGGTGGAGCGAAGGAAGAGGACTGCGACGCTCCCGCGTCGCGAGAACTTCATCAACGAGATAGGCGCCCACCGGGAAGGCCCCACCCACTGCCCGAAGGTCCGGTGATTGTCGACTTGGAGATGGCGGAGACGGTCCGTGGCCGGCCAGGCTCAGGCGCCGGGCAGCCGGAGGGCGCGCCGCCCGAGAACGGTGCCACGGCCCGGACGCTCGCTCCGTACACGGGCCGGGCCGGGCCGGGAAGAGACGGACACCGTTCCGCAAATCCTCGCGCCGGGGCCGGTGCGGCAGGGGCTGACCGCCGTACGGGCGGGCGGGCGTTGTCAGTGGCGTCTGATGCAATCGCTCCATGACCGCACCAGACGTTGCCCGCCGACTGCCCGACATCCCGACCCTGCGCGCCCGCTGCCGTGCCCTCGCGGCGGCGGAGGCGATGGTCAACCCCAGTGGTGAGTACGCATATCACGTGTACGCAGCGAACTGGGGCGAGTCCGAGGAGGCGCTGTTCCTGGACACCGGGTCGGGGGACGACTGCACGGTTGTCTTCGCCCCAGCCGGTATCTACATACGGGCTTTCAGCCACGAGTCGCCGATGAGCCCGTACGGCAACGACGAGATGCAGGCCTGGCCCGGCGTCCTCGACTCGGTGCCCGAGGTCTTCCGCGCGTACGTCGACGATCCCGCGTTCACCGACGACGGCCTGCCGCGCGTCACGGCCTGCATCTGGCGCGAGACTGGAGACACCCACTGGCACACCGGTGACATCGCGTTCCCCGACGACGAAGAGGACGACGTGGACGGAGCGGAGTGGCTCCTCGACCTTCTCATCGAGGGAACCCCGGAGGCGTTCCGGGAGTGGGCGGAGGACTACTACGAGCGGCCGGTCGACCTGGAGGCGGTGCGCCGCGTGTACGCGGAGGCGGGCGTCCCGGATGTCGCCGGCCAGGTGGAGAAGTAGTACTTCACCGCACCGGGTGGCGGGAAGTCGTGCGGGAGCAGGTCTGGGATACCGGGGACGCCGTGCTCGCTCCCCGGTTCACACGGCGGCTGCTGGACTGATTCGCCGGTATGCCCGCGCAGGCCGCTCCTCCCGGCCACCTCGCCCGGACAGACTGACTGCCCGTGAACTGGACGTCCTGCGCACACTGACCCGAGGACTGTCGAAAGCCGAGATCGGGCGTGAACTGGGGATTCGCGAGACGACGGTGAATACCCGAGTCGCGCACATCCTGGACAAATACCAACTGCGCGACCGGGTTCAGGCCGTGGTGCTCGCTTACGACTTGTCGGCCGAGGATGTGGTGCGACGTGTCACGCGGCCGACGTCCGGGGTGTCAGTCGGGCAGGTGTCCCTGTGTCACCCCGAGCCCCACCCGTTCCCGTTACTTCGCCGATGCCCTGCGTCAGGTAGCGGCGCTACGTGCAGAACTCCAGCCGACGGGCCACAGCCTCCTTGGTGGCCGACGACTGGAAGGTCATCGTCAGTACGCAGTGCAGGTGTCGGGTGGGGGGATGCGTCAGAGCGCTCGCCGCAACGGGCGCCGTTCGCGCGAAGGCGTCGGATCAAGAAGGAACCAACCGCCTGCGGTGAACGCACGCCGGCAGCTCCGGTGCGGGCCTTCGCCCTCTGCCACCGCGCCGTACGGCCCCCTCCCGGCAGCGGCAATCCTGCGCGACAGAAGGCGCACCCGGCGCCACGAGGTTCACGGCGCCGGTACGGCACCGATCTGCTGCATCACCCCGAGGAGGTCGGGCTGGCCCCGCTCGCCGACGATACGGCCGTCGGCCAGGTAGTAGAAGTTCATGGCCTGCACCGAGATCTTGTTGCCACTCGCCGGGATCCCGAAGAAGTCACCGTCGTGGGTTCCCCGCATGGTGAACCGCGCGGCCACGGTGTCGCCTTCGGTGACCGTCTCCTCCAGCGTCCACTCCACATCCGGGAAACCGCCGCGCATCATCCCGAGGACTTCCATGTACCCCTCGGGCCCCCGCAGTGGTTCCGGGTGGCTCGGTGCGTGGAACACCGCGTCCGGAGAAATCACCTCGCGGGCGAGATCCTCGTTGCCCGTGTTGATGAACTCGACGAAGCGATTCATCACTGACTCGGTGGACTGCGATGGCATCTTGCTGTGCCTCTCCAGAGACGTTTGGGCGGATGCCTACGAGCGTAACATCGAATCGATGTGTACATCGATTCGATGTTTGCGTGCGAAGATGGACTCATGCTGGAACTCGCGATACTCGGCTTCCTGGCCGAGGGCCCCCTGCCCGGACACGAAGTGCGCCGCCGCGTCTCACAGCTGACCGGCTACACGCGACCGGTCAGCGACGGCAGTCTGTATCCGGCGATCAATCGTCTGACCAGGGCGGGCTTGATCGAGCGGCGCGCCGACCCGGCCGCGGGGGCGGCCCGGTACGTGCTCAGCGTGACCGCGGCCGGACGGGCCGACATGCTTCAGCGTCTGCGCAAGCCCGCCGACCACGAGATCACCGACTTCACCCGGTTCTACATCGTCCTGGCCTTCCTCTCCCACCTGCCCGACGTGGCCGAACAGCACGCGGTGTTGCGCAGACGGCTGGAATTCCTGGAAGAACCGGCGAGCTTCTTCTACGACAAGGAGCGGCCCCTGCGTGCCGAGGAGATGGCCGACCCCTACCGGCGGGGCATGCTGCTCACCGCCCGCGCCACCAGCCGCGCCGAACGGACCTGGCTGCGCGAGACCCTCGGTGAGAAACCGCCCGCATTCGACACCACGGTCACCGACAGCGATCCGCATGCGCCCGCCGCTCCCGCGAGCTGACTGCCCACGGAGGTATCCCCATGCTTGCTTCCTGGTACGACGACCAGGGCCCCGCCGCCGACGTTTTGCACGTCGGTGAACTCCCTGATCCCGTCCCCGGCCCCGGCGAGGTGCGCGTCCGCGTCACCGTCTCGGGCGTCAACCCCGGCGACACCAAGAAGCGGCGCGGCTGGCTCGGCTCGTCCATGCCCTTCCCGCGGGTGATCCCGCACAGCGACGCCGCCGGAGTCATCGACGCCGTGGGCACCCAAGTCGACGCCCGCCGCGTCGGACAACGGGTCTGGGTGTACGGCGCCCAGTCCTACCGACCCTTCGGCACCGCCGCCCAGTACACCGTCGTACCCGACCACCAGGCCGCACCCCTGCCCGACCACCTCAGTGACGAGTTGGGCGCGAGCCTCGGCATCCCCGGCATCACTGCCCACCGCACCGTCTTCGCCGACGGCCCGGTCGACGGCCAACTGGTCCTGGTCCACGGAGTTCTCGGCGGCGTCGGCTCCCTGGCCGCCCAGCTCGCCCACTGGGCCGGCGCCACCGTGATCGCCACCGTCCGCCGAACCGCGGACCTCGACCGCGTCGACCCGGCCGTCGTCTCCCACGCCGTCGCCCTGGACGGCGGCGACCCCGCCGCGGCCATCCGCGCCTACGCGCCGCGGGGCGTCGACCGGATCATCGAGGTCGCGCTGTCCGACAACGCGGATCTGGACAATGCCGTCGCCGCCAGCAACGCCGTCATCGCCGCCTACGCCACCCGCGCGGACCGCACCGAGATCCCCTTCTGGCCCCTGCTGTTCAACAACGTCACCCTGCGGCTGCTCGGGAGCGACGACTTCCCCGCCGAGGCCAAGCGGCAGGCCGCCCGCGACCTCACCTCCGCCGCCGCCGTCGGCGCCCTCACCGTCGCCGTGGGCGAGCGCTACCCGCTGGACGACATCGCCAAGGCCCACGACCACGTCGACGCCGGCGGTGGCCACGGCCGCATCCTGCTCACCATCCCCCAATAGCGCAGACTCTGAACACTGCCCTGCTCAACTGCCCAGCCCTGTGGGGCAGCCCGCCGCGCTGCCAAGTATCCGGACCAGTTCCCGCAGGCGAGGGTGGCCCAGCGTTCGCTACGCCGGGGCAGCGGTCTTCTCGGGCTCCGTCTCGGCGGGAATGCGGTGCAGTCCCTTACGGTCGTACCAGCCGGTCATGGCGAAGCCGAAGAGGACGGCTGCCGCGAGACCGACGGCCATCATGACCCAGCCCCGCGTCAGACCGGCGTCGGCCTGGGCGTCGTAGTAGAGGATCGAGCGGATGCCGCCGGTGATCTGCCGTAGCGGCTCGAACTCCGCAAGGAAGCGGTAGAAGCCGGGCAGCGCCTGAAGCGGCGTGGTGGCGTTGGCCGTTGGCACCGCCATCCCGATGAAGACCAGCGTGACCACCAGCATGCCCGGCGTACCGAACACGGCGAGCAGCGTGAGCGCACCGATCCCGGAGACCGCGATGGCACACACCGAGTACAGCCACAGCAGCGGCAGATGGGCGGCGTCCATGCCCATCAGGCCGACCGCGCCCGCCATGACCAGCGTGCCCATCAGCAGGGACAGACCGGCCATGAGGGTGCTGCTGATGGCCAGGGTCTGCACCCTCGTCGCCCGGATCAGCGGGCGGTGGATGCGCAGCGGGCCCATGTCGTTGTGGGTGTAGCCGAGGGCGTGGTCGACCTGGCCGCTGATGACGTTGGCGGAGAGCATGCCGCAGACCACCAGGACGAGCGCGTAGTAGAACGCCGTCAGACCCAGACCGCTGTGCGAGTCGAGCGGATGCCCGTCCTTCACCGTGACGGCGGCCGGGTCGGCCAGGAAGAGGCGGGCCGCGGCGGGCAGTTCCGCCTGCCCGGGCCCGCTCTGGACGGTGAGCTCCTTGCCGATCTGAAGCGAGGCGCTCTCGGCCGCCTGCGTCGTCGCTGCCCGGGCCAGACTGGAGCCCACGCTGCCGGCGGACTGGTTGGTCAGCACCGTCAGCGACGGACGGGCCGGGGTCGCGGTGGTCGCTGTGCCGGTCAGTGCGGTGACGGAGGTGGTGAAGTCGGTGGGGACGACGAGCGCGCCGTACAGCTTGCCTTTGCCGAGCTCCTGCTTCATCTCCTTCTCGTCCATCGCCCTCCAGTCGATCTTGTCCCCGCTCTCGGTGGACTTCTTGATCGACTCGGAGATCTGAGCCCCCAGGTTGACCTGCTGGCCACCGACAGCGGCTCCCTTGTCGGCGTTGACCAGACCGACGGGCAGATTCTTCATGTGATCGACCGGGTCGATGTTGGCCCCGACGTAGAACACGGTGAACAGCAGCGCGAGGACGCCCGTGATGACGCCGTTGGCGATCCACAGGGGTTTGGCACGCAGGACGCGGAACGGGTGAATCCCACTCATGACTTACTCCGGTCTTGGACAACACACACTCATATCCAGAGAAGGCCGGACAGCTTCATTGCGGTCTCGGCGACCCTCGGAACCTTCAACCTCGGCACACACGGTCGTCGACGCGGAACCGGAGATGCAGCACGCCACTGGAACTCCGACCGATGACACCGGTCGGTTTCACGGCCATCGTAAACCGATCAGTTTACGGATTCCAAGTCGGGGCGCTATTCCGTATCCCGGCAGCGCCAGGAAGCGGGATGCCGGCGCCGCCCCTGCCCTCGGGTCGCTTCGAGCCGAGAGTGGAGCGGCTCGCTTCAGGTCGCGCAAGCAGTTCCCCGCTGCACGGCTGGGGTACGCACCGATCCAGCGACCAACAGACCAACTGACGCGAGCCGGGAAGGTCAGACGAGCCTGACCGGTCCTGCGTCGATCGGCAGGCGGACCAGGAGATAGGGCTTGCGGCGCAGGTCCTTGCCCTCATGGAAGGGCGAGAGCCGGTTGAGCTGGTTGGCGATGGCGTACAGGTGTCGGTCCGAGGCGACGGACAGGGTGTCGACCCAGAGCAGATCGCTGCCCTGGGCGAGGGTCCGGTAGGTGCCGTTCGGGTTCCTGCGCCAGATCGCGTTGTGTTCCAGGTCGCCGCCGTAGAGCCGCCCCTTGTCGTCGCTCTCCAGGCCGTCGGCCATCGGCTTGAACCCCAGATCCTCGACCGTCGCCGCCACCTCGGTGTCTGTGGCGTCCGGGTCGGCGAGGGCGTCCGTGGACACGCTGTGCAGTCGGCGGCTGGACAGCGGGCAGTAGTAGAGGCGCGTGCCGTCGGCGCTGAGGGCGATGCCGTCGGAGCCGGTCTCGTAGTACGTGGGCTCGCCGCCCGCGGGGCGGACCATGAAGGGCTCGCCCGCGATGACCGGAAGGAACCGCTCGTCCGGGAGCGTCGAGGGGTGCCCGGTCAGTCGCCGCCAGGAGCGGCCCGTGGCGAGGTCGACCACGATCACGCCGTTGGAGCCGCCCGAGTCGGTGATGAAAGCCATGCCCCCGACGCCGCGCCGCAGGTCGAAGCGCACGTCGTTGGGGTAGCTGTTCGCCGGCACCGCCTCGGGCGGGAAGAGGATCTTCCGTACGATCCGGTTCGTGCGCAGGTCGACCGCCACGAGCTTCGGACCGCCGTAGGAGGACCCGGCGAACAGCGGGCTTCCGGTGTCGAGGATCCACAGCCGGTCGGCCGGGTCGACGACGACGCTCTGCACCGACTGGAAGTGCCCGGCCAGGTCGGCGGCGTCCTGGCGGTTCACCTCGGCGTCGGGGTAGGCCACCGGCTTCCCGCCGCGCAGTTCGGCGACGGTGAACGGGACGTCGTCGCCCCAGCGGGGAAAGTTGACGAAGACCCGGCCGCGGCGCGAGACGGTGACACCCGTCGGCATCGCACCCCAGAAGCGGGCAACGACCTCGTAGTGACCGGCTGTTGAACCCGAGGGGGAGGCGGAGGCGTAGGCGGGTCCCGCGAGTTGGGTGGCGGCCAGCGACGCGGTGGTCACCGTAAGGAACGTACGTCGCTTCATGGGAGGGTCTCCTGTTGGGTCAAGTTACTGAAAGGCGCGGCGAGTTGCCCGCATTACTTCGGCGCGCGTGGGAGCAGAGAGAATGGCGGGACGTTGCCGTGACCGGTGGAGGACGGTGCATCCAGCAGCCGCTCTCAGGAGTCGGTCTCGCCCGTGTGGTCAGGGCGAGCCGGGGTTCACCTGGACGGCAGGTACCTCGCGCGGTCCTGGGACCTGAAGCTGTCCGCCAGGGACACCGCCTGCGGCGGCCGCCAACTCTTGGAAGGGAAAGGGGTCGCTCTCAGGTCTACCGGGCTGTCGGCCGCGTCTTCGCGACCATGCTGCGGTCCCCGAAGGTCACCATCGCGTGGATGGGCATGGTGCTGGCGCGCATGAGCGCCGCGAGGCCCCGGCGGCCCTGTTGGCGGGCGAGCTCCGGTCCCAGGGTGGTCATCAGGGCGGTGAGGGCCGGCATCGGACGCCCGAAGAGCGTGATCTCCTTGATCTTTGCCTCGTCGTCGAGCCGCAGCAACTGCACCTCCTCGAACGACTGCGCCCCCACCCGCGCCCGGTACACCAGCGCGTACGCGTCGCCCTCGCCGGTCTGGGTGTGGTAGCGGACGTCCTTCACCGCCGCGAACGCCGAGGTCAGGAAGTCACGCAGCTGGTCGGATCCCTCGAAGCGGAACTGCTCGGTGAGCGGCGAGCTGAGCACGACGTCCCGGCTCAGGCACGCGACCGCGGCGTCGACGTCACCGCGTTCCTCGGCGGAGCGCCAGCTCGCCACCGTGGCGGCCGCGGCGTGCAGGGTCTCTGACATGAGTCTCTCCCGGAATCAACAGCGCGAACGAGCTTGTGGGTGCACGGGTTTGCGGGTGGCGGGTGTCAACCAGTGAGCTTGTTCATCGTGCGGATCTGCTTGTCCAGGACCCAGGCGGGGACGAAGCGGAGCAGGCGTGCGCGGCCGGCCATGGGGCCGGCGGCGTAGCTCAGTTTCGGCTTCTTGTCGGTGGCGGCGGTGACGATCGCCTTGGCGACGACGGCGGGGTCGTCGCCGTCCTTGATCGCTTCCGTCATCAGACGGTCGAAGATGCGCCTCTGGTCGGCGTAGGTCTGCAGGGGGGTGGCAGGCTTGGCGCTGTTGGCCTCGAATCCGGTGTTGGTGTAGGCGGGTTCGACGAGGAGCGAGCGGACGCCGTACTGCCGCACCTCGTGGTCCAGGGACTGGGAGTAGCCCTCGATCGCGTGCTTGGACGCGCCGTAGACGGCCATGTAGGGAGCGGGGATGAAGCCCTGCACGGACGAGAGGTTGATGATGCGGCCGCGTCCCCGGGCACGCATGTGCGGCAGGACCTCTTTCACCATGCGCATGACCCCGAAGACGTTGATGTCGAAGACTCCCTGGGCCTGCTCGACCGAGGTTTCCTCGGCCGCGCCGATCGAGCCGATGCCGGCGTTGTTGACCAGGACGTCGATCCGCCCGAACCGCTCGATCACCTGCTGGACCGCGGCGCTGACCGACTTGTCACTGACCACGTCGAGGTCGAAGAACGTCACACCCCGCAGCGGGGCGACGCGTGAGGTGTCGCGGCCGGTGCCGACCACCTCGAAACCCGCCGCGACCAGCGCTAGCGCGGTCTGCTTGCCGATGCCGGAGGACGCGCCCGTCACCAGGGCCACCGGTCGATTTGTCGTCATCATGCACTCCCGAACTCCTGGGAAACCGATCGGTTTCCCCTTGGGTCCACTGTAAACCGATCAGTTTCCAGCGCGCAAGCCCAAGCGGCGAACTGAGCCAGGCCGCTCCGACGGCCGACTGCGGGGCGAGCTGACCGGCGCCCGCCGGCTTGACGGCACGCGCCGGATGAGCAGGCAGGAAGGACGTGAAAGCACCATCGCCGCGCAGCGAACGCGAGTTCGCACTCGGCCTGTCGGTGTTACGCAGCCGGACCTCTTGCGCCGCCTCCCGGGCGAGGAGGCGAGTCGTCGCCGCCTAGTGGCGGAGCACGGAAGATGCCCGCCTGGCGTTCGAGAGGGGCGCAAAGAATGGGGGACACGAGCGGGCCTCTCGCGCCATGGGCGGCCCCAATGGCGATCGGTGGCACGTGACCGATCTCGGCACACCCGAAACGCCAGATACAACTACAGGGGTACGTCGTCGCAACAGCCATCGCCGCACGGGGCTGTGACGAGATCGGCGAGCGTCCGGACCGGCTGCCAACAAGCCAAAGCGGCCCCCCGCCCGGCCGCCCATCATTCCGTTAGATCATGGCGACGATTCCGCCGAATGCGCCCCGGTGCGAATACGGACAGTGGCAGCGGTCGGGGAGAGACCGGTCACTTGGCGGACCTGCATATGTACGGGCGCCCAGCGACAGCGGCAGGGTCGGTCCGGCGTGGACCAGGTCCCGGACGCACGCTCGCGGGGACGCGGGCGGTGGGTGATCCCCGCCGTTCAGCAGCTCTCACGACGCAACGGTCCCGCCATGGTTCGCGGCCACTCAGGCCGATCGCCTTGCGTCGCTTCCGGACGGATGACGGGTATGGAATCCGCCCGACGAAGGGATCCGGGCCTGCGTGATCAGATCTGGTCGCTGATGGCCCGGTGGGCCGCGATGAACAGGGTGTGGCACAAGTCGATCAGTTCGTCGACGGTGGCGTTCTGGTGGCCGAGGGTCCAGTCCACGAGGAGTTCGTTGACCCCTCCGACCAGGCTCATCGTGGTCATGGTGAGCCGGGTGGAGGAGGCTTTTGGGTCAGGGAGCGGTGCTACGACGGCGGCGACCATCGCGGCGAATTCGTGCAGGACCTCACGGCGGCGTACTTCGAGGCGGGGGCTGGCGCCCACGACTTCGATGAGCACCAGGCGGGCCTTGCGGGCGTCGCCGGTCAGTGTCCGGATGAACACCTCGAGGCCTGCGTGCAGTTGGGCGTCGACATCGGGTGCGGCGGCGGCTGCGGCTTGCGCGGTTTCGGCTTGGATCGCAGTGATCAGCTCGTTGTAGACGCCGGCGAGAAGGTCTTCGCGGTCGCGGAACGACTCGTAGAAGTAGCGCTCGGTCAGTCCGGCATGCGAGCACACCTGCTTCACGGAGGCCGAGGCGTATCCGGCCGTGCCGAACAGGTCGAGGCCCGCCTGGATGAGGCGGGTGCGGCGCTCCTGCTGCCGTTGCGCCGCATCGCGTCCGCCATAGCGCCGCCCGGCGGTCTGTGTGCCGGTCATTTTTCCCCTTCGCAGAGGTGTTGACACCGGTGTGCTCCGAACTGACACTCTAGCTTGTCAGTTCATCTGACATGGCTTCATGTCAGAAACGTTCTGGGGCTGCTCGCCGCTCGGCGTTCCGCTCATGCTCAGGGCAAGGAAGGGGCTCGACCGTGGCAGCACCGCCCAGGCACCCGTACAGGTTCAGCCGGAGAAACCGCGACAGGCTCCCCCGCGCACAACCGCTGAGGGGCCGAGTGATCGCGGTTACCGGGGCGGGCCGCGGAATCGGGCGTGCCGTCGCAGCCCGGCTCGCCGCAGCCGGAGCCACGGTGGCGATCGGCGATCTGGACGCGGAGCTTGCCATGGAGACGGCTGGTGCCATCGGCGCGTACCCGGGTGGCCGACTGCTCGGGCTGTCTCTGGACGTCACGGACACACCGTCCTTCGAACACTTCCTGAGCACCGTCGAGACCCGGCTGGGGCCGATCGACGTACTGATCAACAACGCCGGAATCATGTGGGTGGGTCCCTTCGCGGAGGAACCGGAGGAAGCCGCCCTGCGCCAGTTCGACGTCAACGTCCACGGCGTACTGCGTGGGATGAAACTCGCGATCCCGGGGATGCGGAAACGCGGTCGCGGCCACGTGGTGAACATCGCCTCCGCCGCCAGCAAGGTCGCCCCGCCCGGCGAGGCGACCTATGCCGCGACGAAACATGCCCTCCACGGTTACAGCACGGCCGTCCGCGCCGAACTGCGCGGATCCGGCGTGCAGGTGTCCCTGGTGATGCCCGGCGTCGTGGACACCGAGCTGGCCGTGGGCACCGCGACCGGCCCCACCCGACGCCTGACGGCGGATCAGGTGGCCGACGCGGTGCTCGACGTCGTACTGCGCCCGCGGTTCGAGGTCTTCGTGCCACGCCAGGTGGCCGCCCTGACCCGGCTGGCCGCGGTGCTGCCGGGCCGTGCCCGCGACGCCCTGCATCACTTCCTTGTCCCCGACCAGCTCGCCGCCCTGTCCGACCGGTCGGTCCGCGCGGCCTACGAGCAGCGCACCCGGACCGCCCGCCACCCCGAAGGTTGAGCCCGTGACCACCACGCCCAAGCCGGCGCCCAGCGCGAAGAAGGCCCAGGACGTTGCCGCTCCGCGTCCCATCCCCGAATTCGAAGGTGTCCACGACGTATGGCCCCGCGGGGACCGGCTGCGCGCCGTGCGCAGCGCCGCGGCCTCCTACCGTGAGCGGTTCGTGCAGCAGGGCCGCATCCACGCCGTCCGCAGTTTCGACATCGCCGCCGCCCCGTACCCGACCCGGTTTGCCTTCCACGGTGCCGCTCTCGCCGTCAACCCGTTCGTGAGCATCGTCAACCGGATGCTCGTCGTGCAGTTCGACGGCTTCGACGGTGAGCCGAAAACACTGGTGTGGGAGCCGACCGTCGCCGCCGGAACGGCTCAAGCACCGTTCTACGCCCAGCTCAAGCGGCTGGGGGGGGAGTTTCTCACCGAGCACGTCTTCGCCCGCTACTACCAGGATCCGGACACCGTCCTGCCCTCCTGCGGTCTGCGGCCCGAGGACGTGGACTACGTCAGCTTCGACCACCTGCACGTCCAGGACGTGCGCATGATCATGGGAAGTACCGGCGCCATTCCCGGCGAACTGGCGCCCCGTGAAGCGCTGTTCCCGCGCGCCCGGCTGTTGGTACACCGCAGGGAGCTGGGCACCTTCGAGTCGACGCATCCGATGCAGTGGGCCTGGTACGTCGACGGAGGCATGGACGGCGTACCAGAGGAGCGCGTCACCGCCTTCGACGGCGATGTCGAACTCGGTGTCGGCGTCAGCCTGCTGTGGACCCCCGGCCATACGGACGGCAACCACTCCCTGGTACTCAACACCCCCGACGGGGTGTGGGTCTCCTCCGAGAACGGCATCTCGGCCGACAACTGGCAGCCCGAGCTCTCCCGCATCCCCGGGGTGCGCCGCCACGCCGCGTTCTACGGCCATGAGGTGGTGCCCAACGCCAACACCCTGGAGGACTCCCTCGACCAGTACGACTCCATGGTCAAGGAGAAGACCCTCGCCGACCCCAGCCGACGCGATCCGCGCTGGCTGCAGATCCTGCCCTCCTCGGAGCTGGCCCCCTTCAAGCGGCACTGGCCGGTGCGGCCCAGCTTCCTCCACGGCGGTCTGCACTACGGCGAACTGACCCCTTCCGGTGAAGGTCGATGACCGGCCCGGCTGCCCGCCGCATCGCTGCTGACGGCGTGGAGTTGGCCGCCTACCAATGGGGAGCGTCCACGGCTCCTCCGGTGGTGCTGGTCCACGGCTATCCGGACACCAGCGCCGTGTGGCGCCCGGTCGCCGAGCGCCTGGCCGACCGCTTCCACGTCACCGCCTTCGACGTGCGGGGAGCCGGTGCCTCCGACCGGCCAAGGGGTCTGCGCGCCTACCGGATGTCCCGCCTGGAAGCCGACCTGGAGGCGGTTCTCGACGCCGTGAGCCCCGACCGCCCGGTGCACCTGGTCGGACACGACTGGGGATCGATCCACTCCTGGGAGTCGGTCACCGGCACCCGACTGGCCGGGCGGTTCGCCTCGTTCACCTCCATCTCCGGCCCCTGCCTGGACCACGTCGGCCACCTGATCCGGGCCCGCCTCCGGCCGCGGCATCCGGATCTGCCGAAGATGCTGAGGCAGGCCGCACGGTCCTGGTACATCGCCTACTTCCATATCCCGCTCCTGCCCGCCCTGACCTGGCGAGCACTGGGACACCGCTGGCGCGCCTTCCTCACCGGCTCTCAAGGTGTGCCCGGGAACACCCCCTACCCCGCGCCGACGCTGGCCCACGACGCCGCGTCCGGCACCGCGCTGTACCGCGCCAACATGCTGCCCCGCCTGCTGCGTCCCCGGGACCGGCGAACCACCGTCCCGGTTCAACTCATCATCCCCACCCGCGACTTCTGCGTCACCCCGGTGCTGTCCTACGGAGCGGAGCACTGGACGGGCCAGATACAACGGCGCCCGATCGACGCCGGGCACTGGGCACAGCTCAGCCACCCCGAGCAGGTCGCGTCCCTGATCGCGGAATTCGCCCACCGCGTCGAAAACGGCGCCCGCCGCACTCCGGACCACACCGACCAACCGATCTGACGGCGCAACAGACCCGCAGTACTGGACGACTGCCTGACCGCCCCTTCGCACACACCGATCGCCGAGGGAGGAACTTCTCATGTTCCGAGCCGCACATGCCCGCCCACACCGTCAGTCCGAGCCCATCGACCACCACGACCTGGTGCTGCAACCCCGGGACGTCACCTTCGACTGGAGCACCACCCCGCTGCACTGGCTGCCGGGCGAACCCTTCGCAACCCACACCTTCGATGTACTCCACCTCATGCTCCCCGAACTCGAACGCTGGTTCGTCCGCACGTTCGAGCAGGCACTGCCACTGATCACCGATGACCGGCTGCGCGAGGACGTACGCGGTTTCATCGGCCAGGAAGCGATGCACGCCGAGGCGCACCAGGAGGTTCTGGAGCACCTGCTCGCCAAGGGGCTGGACCCGGCTCCGTACACCCTGCAGTCCGAATGGATCTTCCGCAGGGTCCTCGGAGACCGGCCGGAGCTGACGCCGGCCGCCGCACACACGCACCTCCTCCAACGGCTCGCCCTCATAGCGGCCTTCGAGCACTTCACCGCCTACATGGGTCACTGGATTCTCAGCAACGGACACCTGGACCAGGCCGGCGCGGACCCCGCGATGCTCGATCTGTTCCGCTGGCACGGCGCGGAGGAGGTCGAACACCGTTCGGTCGCGTTCGACCTGCTGGTGCACCTCGATCCCGGGTACCGGCGCCGCGTGGTCGGCATGCTCGTCACCGCTCCGGTGCTGACCCGGCTGTGGATCCGTGGAGTCCGCTTCCTGATGAGCGCCGACCCCGAAGTCGACGACCGGGTCAAGGTCCGCTTCCGCGACTACCTGGCCGCGGCCCGCAAGGACCTGTTGCCCCCGCCGGGCGCGTTCGCCCGCTCGGTTCTGCGCTACTTCCGCCCCGGCTACCACCCCACCCAGGAGGGCTCGACCCAGCAGGCGGTCGCCTACCTGGCGGCGTCACCCGCTGCCCGAGCGGCTGCCCGATGACCCAGCAACCAGTGAGGCATCCCATGGACCTCGGCACACCCGTCACTCGACCGCCGGACCTGTACGGCAGGCCGCGCAGCGACTCCTTCATGCAGAAGCTGGCAGCCTTCAGCGACAACGCGGTCGCGCGCCTCGCGCGGCGCAGCACTCCTCCCAGGCGCCCGCCCACCACCGAGTTGCCCGTGATCCGGGAACTGGTGGTCGCCGCCAAGCAGCAGGAGGCCGAGGATGTCGTCTCCCTGCGGCTGGCAGCACCCGACGGGGCAATGCTCCCGCCCTGGCAGCCCGGCGCCCACATCGAACTGCACCTGCCCTCCGGCCGCAAACGGCAGTACTCCCTGTGCGGCAACTCTGCCGACCGGTACCGCTACCGCATCGCGGTGCGCCGCATCATCGGCGGCGCGGGCGGTTCGACAGAGGTACACGACGCCCTCCGAGAGGGTACGAGGGTCGCCATCACCGGGCCCCGGAACGCCTTCCCCTTCGCCGCCGAAGCATCCATCCTGCTCATCGCGGGAGGCATCGGCATCACCCCGATCCTGCCGATGGCCCGGGAAGCCACCCGACGCGGGCTGGACTGGAGGCTCGTGCACACCGGCCGCAGCCGCAGCTCGATGCCCTTCGCGCCGGAGCTGGCCGATCTCGGAGCCGCAGCCCCTGGCCGGGTCTCCATCCGCCCTGACGACGAGTTCGGCGCGCCCGAAGCAGCCGATCTGCTGAACATGAGCCCGGCGGCGGGAGCGGTGTACTGCTGCGGACCAGCGCCCATGATCGACGGTGTCCGGCGCGCATTCGGTGACAGCCGCGCGTCAGCCCTGCACTTCGAGCGTTTCGCCCCGGCCCCGATCACGGACGGCGAGCCCTTCGAACTCCAGCTGGGCGACACCGGACGCGTGCTGCCAGTGCCGTACGACCGCTCCGCCCTGGACGTACTCCACGAGGCCCTGCCGGACCTGCCGTTCTCCTGCCGCCAGGGATTCTGCGGCACCTGCCGGCTACGGGTGGCCCACGGCCAGGTCGATCACCGTGACCGCCGCCTCACCGCCACCGAACGCGCGGCCGGCGCCATGCTGCCCTGCGTCTCGCGCGCACCGAAAGGCGAGCGGTTGGTGCTGGACGTATGAGCGTTGGCCGAGCGCCCATGCAGCGCGACGGTCACCGCGAGGAACCCTGCCTCGCCGGGACCGGGCCGTTCCCCACCGCAACGACTTCACGAGTTCAAGGTGCGCGACCAGGACACAGGGAAGGCGGCCGCGCCGACATAGGGACACGCCGAACGGCGCCCCTCCGCTCGGACTTGCGGGCGGAAACCGATCAGTTCACGATTGACATACCGATCGGTTTCTCGCCGTAGACGCGGGTGAGTCCCGAGCCCCAACTACTTAGGAGCAGGCGGCATGCTCGCCGTCGTGTACCTGACAGTTCGCTTCGTCTCGCCGCGAGGCAGTCAGAAGCCAGACGTGGCGGTGGCCCGAGAGCTATCGGGTGAGCCATCCGTGTGCTCCCGGCCGCTTCCCAGCCGATGGGATCCCGTACATTCCCCGCGAAGGGCCAGTCCAAGGTTCTCAGAATGGGGGGCATCGATGACGGTGGAGTCGATACCGGTAACGGCCACGCCGAAAGCGCTGGTGTGGCAGGGCGACGAACTGGTCTCCGAATGTGGTCGGCGCTGGGGCCTCGACGGGGTGGAGCGGAAGGCGGTCTTCACGTGGAGCTCTCCGTTCGATGCCGGGACCACCTCGGCCTCAGGGCGGTACTCCGCGGTGTACCAGGAACGCGGCAGCAAGGGGGTGTTGCTCGCACGAGAACGGGTCGTGCGAGAGCTGGTCCGTAGCGACTACCAGGCGCCGAACTACGACTACCCGCTCGCATTGGGCACATTGGGTGACGGGCGCGAGGTCGTCGTGCACTGCCCCGACGAGTACAACGAGCTCCAGATCGAGGACGCGGCGAGCGGCGAGCGGCTCACGGTCGGCAGTCGTGAGCCGCAGGACGTCTTCCACTCCAGGCTCAGCCTGAGCCCCGACGGCCGGCACCTGCTGGCGGTCGGATGGTTTTGGCATCCCTTCGGGATCGCCATGGTCTACGACACGGCGCTCGCGCTCACCGACCCCGGCACTCTGGACGGCGAGGGTCTGCTGCCGACAACGGCCGTCATGGACGGCGAGGTGACAGCGGGCTGCTGGCTCGACGCAGATCGGCTGGTACTGGCGACGGGGGCCGAAGGTTGGAACGACGGAGAGGAGTCCGCGCTTCCGCCTCGCCACCTCGGTGTGTGGTCGCTGTCCGAGACACGTTGGCTCCACCGCAACCCGATCGCCGACGCCGAACCGGGCATCCTGCTCCTCCCCCGCGGCGACCACGTGATCTCTCTCCTCGGCCACCCGCGACTGCTGGACACTGCTACCGGGCGCCTCGTTGCGGAATGGCCCGAGGTCGGCGTATCCGTCAAGACCACCTGCTTCGGCGTCAGCGCCGTCCCCTCTCCCGTCGCTGCCCTTCACCCCGACGGCACCCGGCTGGCCGTCGCGCAGGCAGAAAGCATCGCCGTCATCACACTCCCGTGATGCAACTCGCCTCCCGGATCCGCACATCCACTGCGCCTGCTCACGAACTCCCCTTGCCGCCAACGAAGTCGCGGATGCCAGAGTGAGCATCCTGGTGAGGTTGAGGTTCGCAAGGACTCCTCCTCACAGTGGTGGGCTTGACCTGGTCAGAGGTCGATGTCGGGCGCGAGGCCGCCGGGTTGCGGGACGCGGTCAGCCGCGTCATCGCACGCGGTAAAACCCGGAGACGTCGGCGACCGTCCCCGGGATACTGGTCGCCCATGGATGAGGTCAAAGTCGTCGTCGCCCATTCCGAGCGTGCGACCCTGCGCGTCGGCGACGTGTTCTTGAAGGTGGACACCGATCAGGCACGCATCGACGTCGAGGTCGAGGCGATGGCCCTCGCGCCGGTTCCGACCCCGCAGGTCCTGTGGCGCAAGCCGCCCGTGCTCGCGATCGCCGCGGTCCCGGGGACGGCGCTCGGCCGCCTGGGCGAGCCGTCGACCGCGTCGCCGGCGGCGTGGGCCGCGGCGGGCGCCGCCATCCGGAAGCTGCACGACGCACCGTTGCCGCCCTGGCGCGGCCGGCGCCGCCGGGATCCCGACGAGTTGGCGGCGGAACTCGACGGCGAGTGCGAGTTGCTCGTGAAGAACGGTGTCCTGCCCGCCGACCTTGTCACCCGTAACCGCCAGGTCGCCGAGGCCGCCCTCCGGCCGTGGACGCCGGCGTTCACGCACGGCGACTTGCAGATCGACCACGTCTTCGTCGACGACGACGAGGTCACCGGCATCATCGACTGGTCCGAAGCGGGCCAAGGTAATGCGCTGTTCGACCTCGCCACCCTCACGCTCGGACACGAGGAACACCTCGACGACGTCATCGCCGGCTACGGCACCGACATCGACCTCGACGAGATCCGCGCGTGGTGGTCGTTGCGCAGCCTGCTGGGAGTTCGCTGGCTGATCGAGCACGGCTTCGACGCGTTCGCACCGGGCTGTGAGGTCGACGTACTGAGATCCCGTATGTGAGGCTGCGCGAGCCCGACTGCCACGTATGCGTTCCGCCGCATCGAGCAGTCCATCACCTGGGGGCTCGCCCCCCTTGGCCCCGACAGAGTGCGGTGCGCAGTCGCCGCCGCCGGATGACGGCGCGGCCAAGGGTGACGAAGCCGTGGTGGATGTCGCCCGCGGAATCTCCCAACGGACACTCATGCGGCGGAGCCAGTGCGGTAGCGCGGGCGCCGCCGACCAAGCACCGGTTGTGCGGTGCGTGCTCAACGACGGGGTCGGGCTTGGTCCGGCCAATGCTGAGTCGCGTCGGGACCGGTACAAGTGACGGGTGACAGATCCTTTTGTTCCTCGCCCGGATGGCCGCGTCGCCTCCAGGCCGGGACGGTGGACCCGGCAGTCGGCAGGTGCGATGTTCGCCGCCGTCGCAGCATTCCTCATCACCCGAGACGTCACGTTCGGGTTCTTCAGGCAGACGCTGCCCGACCGGGCGTACACCGCCACGGTCCTCGCGGGACTTGCCGTGTCGGCTGTTGCCTACGGCCTTGCCGTGTTGTGGCTCAGAGGACGGTATGAGAGTGCATAGGTGATTTGGCGTCACCTGAATGTGTGGCAGTGCGGTATCCCGGCCGGTCGGCGGCGATGGGCGTGCTGGGCTGGTTGCTGTGAGCGAGCGCAAGTCCTACAAGACCGACCTGAGCCACCCTGTGTCACCACGACCTGCCCGCTCACCCCATCAGCCCTCATCCCGCCTTCTCAGGACATGGCTGACTGAGGAGCGCGACGCCAGAGCATGACGGGCCAGGATCCGCCGGATGCGGGCGGTGCCGGCCGGAGTGACATCGCAGGACAGCACCTGCAGCTCACCAGTCAGTGCGTACAGCGGCGTGCGCCTGCGGGTCGGTGAGGGACCGGATTGACGTCGGCTGAGCATGATGCCGTCGGGGCGACAGAATCAACATCGCGTTGATAAAATTCGACGTTGTGTAGAATCTCTGGGTGAGGGGGCAGTCCAGCTCCTCGCGAGACCTTTCTGGAGGAGCAGTGCAGCAGCAGAAGTGGCTCATCACCGGCGTCAGCACGGGCCTTGGACGTGCCTTCGCCCAAGCCGCCCTGACCGCCGGGCACACCGTCGTCGGCACGGTCCGCTCCGAGGAGGACCTGCGGGCCTTCCAAGAGCTCAAACCCGGGTACGCTCACGGCCGCATCCTGGATGTGACCGACGACGCCGCCGTCTCGAGTGTGATCACGGAGGTGGAGCAGAGCGTCGGCCCCCTGGATGTCGTCGTCGCCAACGCGGGCTACGGCCTGGAGGGCACCTTCGAGGAGACGCCGCCGGCCGACGTGCGACGGCAGTTCGAGGTCAACGTATTCGGGACAGTGGCCACGCTGCAGGCGGCCCTGCCCCACATGCGCCGGCGCCGCCGCGGACACCTGATGGCCGTCACCTCCATGGGCGGGCTGATGGCCGTGCCCGGCATGTCCGCCTACTGCGGCAGCAAGTTCGCCCTGGAAGGCATCCTTGAGGCACTGGGCAAGGAGGTCGCACAATTCGGGATCCACGTGACGGCGATCGAACCCGGGTCTTTCCGCACCGACTGGGCCGGACGGTCCATGACACGCACCGCGCGGTCCATCGACGACTACGACGAGCTGTTCACCCCCATCCGTGAAGCGCGGCAGAAGGCCAGCGGGAACCAGCTGGGCAATCCGGCCAAGGCCGGGGACGCCGTCGTGCACATCGCGTCGGTCGACCAGCCGCCGGCCCACCTCGTCCTGGGCTCGGACGCGCTGCGACTGGTCACCGCCGCGCGCACGGCCGTGGACGAGGACATCCGCGCATGGGAGACGCTCTCCCGTACCACCGACTTCGCCGAGGGCGCTCAGCTCTGATGCCCGACCACCACCCCGCACGGAGCCGACGCACCACCGAACGCAAGGGTGACGTCCGGGAGCGGGCCATCCTCGACACCTGCGAAGCTCTGCTGGCGCAACAGGGCTATGACGCCATGACCGTTGGCGACATCGCGCAGGGCGCCGGCATCACACGTGGCGCCCTGTACTTCTACTTCGGCTCCAAGCAAGAAGTGGTCACGGCGCTCGTGGCCCGCACCGTTGAGCACCTGTGGGAGCGGTCCCGGGCCACCGCGCAGACCGACGAGCCACGCCAGGCCATCGCAGCAGCCATGCGGCGCACGGTCGAGCTGTGGAACGAGCACGGTCTGGTCATGCGCACGGCGATCGACCTGTCGTTGACCGTGTCGGAGATCGGCGAGCTGTGGAGCCACACAGCTGACTTGTTCATCACGGCCATCGCCGCCGTCCTGGAACGAGCCGGCGTTGAGGCCGGCACCGAACCAGAGCAAGCGTCGGCGATGGCACGCGCCCTGTGCTGGATGATCGAGCGGACGTTCTACCACGCCTCGCAAGAGTCACGCGAGGAGTTGCAAAAGGCATCTTCGACCTGCGAACACATCTGGCTGATCAGCGCCGGCCTCGTCACCTGATGCATCTGGTGTGGACGGTGAGGCGCGAAACCGAACCCCGTGTCCGAGGCCCACCGTCCAGGCACTCCGCCAGCGGAAATCCCGCAAGGCGCAAATCACCTATGCACTCACATACCGCCCTCTCGGGCGACTGCTCTAGCAGGGCGGCTCACGCCAGGCTCAGCGTCCCTGTCACGACTGTCCGGTCCACTTGGGGTCAAGTGGTCGAAGCACCACGAGTGGCCACCACGATGGGCGGCCCCACGTCGGCATCGGGCATCGGCGGAGCCACCCGATGATCCGCCGGACGCACCGACTGGCCCCGCCCTAAAGGTCGTTGTCCAACGTCAGGGTGAGCTCGGCGATCCGCCACCCACCGTCGGACCGGCGCAGGCCGAATGTGTAGACCCCGGTCGAGATCATCTGGATGCTCTCGCCGGTGTTCCTCGTCTGCACCAGGCAGGCCCGCACCTCAGCGGTGGCGGCGTCGGTCGTCGTGACCACGACGTTGCCCAGGTGGTGCCACACCTTTCCGGTCTGAGCCGTGTGTCCCTCACGGATGAAGTCGAGCACCGCCACACGTCCGGCGACCGGGCCGACCACTCCCCGCCCGGGCATCGTGAAGGTCCAGGTGGTGTCTTCGGTCAGGACCGCTTCCAGCTGGGGCACATTCAGCTCGTCCAGGGCGTGGGCGTATTTCGCCACCGCCTGCTGGAGTTCGGCGATCACGAGGCCACCGTCAGTACGATCTTGCCCTGGATGTGGCCCTGCGCTGCCCGCGCGTGCGCGCTGCCCGCCTCGCGCAGCGGGTAGGTGCTGTCCACCCCGACCTGGAGCTTCCCCTCGTCGAACAGGCGCCCGATCTCGGCGAGCTGGGGGCCGTTGGAGCGCACCTGAATGTTCGAGACAGTGATGCCCAGACTCGCCGTCTCTTCCGGGTCGTACTGGGCGAAGAACACCGGAAGCATGGTGCCGCCGCGCTTGAGCACGGTCAGGAAGCGTGAGCTGTCCTGGCCACCGACGGTGTCGATCACCAGGTCGACACCGTTGACCACGTCCGCGGCCCGCGTCCTCGTGTAGTCGATGAACTCGTCGGCGCCCAGCTTGCGCAGGAACTGCTCGTGCCGGCCCGAGGCCACCGCGATCACGTGTGCCCCCTTCCATTTCGCCAGCTGCACCGCGAAGTGGCCCACTCCCCCGGCGGCCCCGTTGACCAGCACGGTCATCCCTGGTGTGATCGGCACCGGCCGGTGCACCTGGCCGGTGAAGGGAGACGGCACGTCGTGGCCCAGATCCACCAGGTACTGCCAGGCCGTCAGCACGGCCATCGGCGCCCCAGCCGCCTGCACGTGGTCGATGCCGGCCGGCTTGTGAGCCAGGTCCGAAGCCGGCGCGGCCACGTACTCGGCGTACGTCCGGCCGTCGAATCCGGGGAACCGCAGCATGCCGAAGACCTCGTCACCGACGGCGAACCCCAGCACGTCCGGAGCGACCGCCTGGACCACGCCCGACATGTCCGTTCCGGGGATCAGGGGATACTCCAGCGCCGGCCGCATCTCGGCCGGCATGACCTTCATTCCCTCACGCAGGTACCAGTCCGGCGGGTTGATGCCCACCGCATGCACCCGGACGAGCACTTCCCCCGGGCCGATCTCGGGAACCGGCACCTCGTCATACTGCAAAACCTCCGGCCCGCCCGCTTCGTGGAACTGGATCGCCTTCATCACGCCTGTCACTTTCTCGGGGAAACGTTGCTCCTTCAGTCAAGGGCCAGGACGGCACGGCCGTCCAAGACCTGTTCGGCAACCTGATCATTCCGAAACGGCATGACACGTACGCTGGAGGAGTGAACGATCTCGGACAGGACCTGGAACTACGGCTGGTGCGCTACTTCACCGTGGTGGCGGCGTACCAGCACTTCGGCCGGGCCGCCGCCGACCTGCACGTGGCACAGCCGGCGCTGAGCCGCCAGATCCAACGGCTCGAGAAACACCTGGGCGCACGACTGCTGGACCGCACACCCCAGGGCACCCGCCTCACCCCGGCCGGGGAGAGGTTCCTCCCCCGGGCCCAAGCCCTGCTGCAGGCCGCCCGCCACGCCGAGTTGGCCGTGCGTGAAGAAGCCGAGACCGAACGCATCGCCATCGGCTACGTCGAAGACCTGGTGATCACCACCGCCGTAGCGGAACTGCGCCGCCGTCACCCGCACGCCGAGATCGCCACCCGGCATCTGAGCTGCCGCGACGTCGGGGCGCTGTCCGACAAGCGCGTCGACGCCCTGATCGCACGGGCCCCGCTGCCACTCGCCGACGACGACCTGTTCACCACGCCGCTGTACGAGGAGCCCCGGATGCTCGTGGTCCCGCGCGGCCATCCCTTGGCCGACCGCACGTCGGTGACCGCGGAAGAACTGGCCGACGAGGAGGCGGCGCCATGCGCGTTCGAGACCGCGGACTGGGCTTCCTACCGGATCCTGGGGGCCGGCGTGCCGCCGATCGAGAGCTACGAGGACAAGCTCGAACTCGTCGCGAGTGGCAGGGCGATCGCCGTGCTGCCGGTCGGTGATCGGCGTAGCTCACTACGTCCCCACCTCGTCACCGTCCCGATCGAGGGCGCTCCCCCCAGCCAGGTCCTCCTGGTCAGCCGCAAGGACGACCCGAATCCGATGATCAGGAATCTCCGGCTGGCGGCCAGGGCCGTCCTGACCGCCCAGGCAGCCTGATACCAGCCCATCCGCTTGGCCCCGCACCGCACCAAGCGGCGCTCACACGCGCCGTGTCCCTCGCGCATCCGCCGGTGTCGCTCGGGGTTTGGTTGTGCCGGCTCAGCGTCCGACCCAACAGAACGGCGATCAGGCTGCTGGTGCGCCCTGTCAACGGCTTTGTCAGCGGCTGCTGTTGGATGCGGACCGGACGCGGCTGCTGGGCCTGCTCGCGGAGCCGGCCGTGCCCGAGCGGGCGCCGCGCATACTCGGCCTCAACCGGCCATGAGCTTCACGGTGCTTGCACGTGCGGTCGATCCTTGGGGCTTCGGGTCTATCAGGCATGCCAGAGCCCACCGTGACGATGCCGGACGGGAGGGATGTCCACGTCGTCCATGTCGTGGCCGGCGTGGTGCAGTCCGCGGATGCGCTGGGCTCCGAGTCGGCCCTGGAGCCGGGCCCGACCCTCTGCCGTAGCAATCTCGACGGCGAGCGAGCCGTCTCTGCAGTCAAGCACCCTCGGCTGCCAGGAGGTGATCCGGCGCAGCGTCTTCGTCGGAGCAGGGCGACGGCCTGCGCGGGCGGCCTGGGCCAATTCAGCGTGTGTGTAGCGCAGGTCGTACAGGGACATGGACTCCGATGCGCCGTCTTGGACGCGGCGTCGCAAGGGAGTCGTGCGAACAGTCCTGGACATCGAGAGCCTCCGTAGGGCCCTCTGGGCTCTCCAGAGGTACCTACGGCGGGTGCGAAGTGGTCCGCACGACTCAACTCCCTCGTCGCTGAACGATCTGTCAGCAGCACAGTAGCCGCGCGGAGGAGTGGGGCCGAGTCTTTTACTCGCCCCGTTGCCGGGTCAGCCCGCCTTGAGTTACCCCACACCTGGCCAGTGCCTATCTGGCGCCTTTCCGGCGGGGCCAGTCGACTCCCTACACCCCAGTACGGTGCACCAGGCCGTTCAGGATCAGAGCAAGGCCCGCGATCACGCTCTTCGCACCGACGCCCGCCATGCCGGGACCGGCCCGGTGGCACGAACAGCAGCACTACGAAAGGCTCTTGCCCACCCCCAGCGAGCGTGACGCGGTGGTGCCAGCCGCTCCAGGTACGGCCCCGCTGATGTCTTGGAAGCCCGGGGCGACGAGCGGGTGCCGGCGGTTACGCTCAGCGGGTGATGCGTCGGTGGAGAGGCCACGTAAGCCGCCATCCCCTTTGGGGGGCCGTCGAGTTCACGCTCGCCTGGCATGTGGTGCTGGTGCTGCTCGCCGAGGTGATCCTGCCTCCCATGGCCCCGTCTTGGTTCCCCGACCTGGGTGCCACCGTGGTCAATGCGCTCTGCTTCGCAGGCGTCTGGGGCGTCCTGCACCGGTGGGGGTGGCTACGCCCCAGCGGCGTCGCGGTGCTGGGCCGGCTGCGGCGCTGGTGGCTGGCGCTGCCGATGCTCGTCGTGGCCTGCTCGTACGCCGTTGCAGGCATCGAGGGCAGTACGGCCGTGGTGGCCAGCGCTCTGATCTCACTGCTGTGGGTGAGCATCAACGAGGAGATCTACAGCCGCGGGATGGTGCAGCAAATCCTCGCCCCGCTAGGTGCGATGCGGGCCGCGATCGGTGTCGGTTTCCTCTTCGGCGTCGGCCACGTCCAGAACTACCTGTTCTTCGGCGCGCCTCTGGACGACACGCTCTGGCAGATGCTCTCCGCCGCTCTGTTCGGCTTCGTCTGCGCCGGGCTGCGCTTCGCGATCGGGTCGGTGTGGCCGATGGTCGTGGTGCACGGGCTGGACGACTTCTTCCAGATCCGTTCGCCGGGTGCGGCGCCGGACTGGTGGCAGGTGTCCGTGTACGTCTTCCACGTCACGTTCGGGGTGTGGTTGCTGCGCCGCTACGGCACCGGGGACGTGCCCTTGGCGCGGAGCGTCCGTGCGGACCCCGACGAGCGCCCCGAGCAGTCCGGGGCGCTCGAGTGACGACCGCACACCTGCCCCCGCTGCCGACCCGGCACCCAGCTCCGCATCATCGACCTACTGGAGATCAACTGCCGTCACCCATCGCGCCGTTGCCGCCGTGCGGGCGCCGAAGCCGGTAGAGGTCGAACGCCGAGTGGCGGATCGGCACGCGCTGCACGACGACGATTCCTGGCGCATCAACCGCAACTCAACCCGAACCCGAACAAGACTTTGCTCGCCGCGGCACGCCCGCCGATGACGTCACCCGGACCGCCGCTGCCCGCGTATGTGAACGCCCGGCGGTGAGCGCCTCACGGAGCCCTGCCACCGCGTCCGAGGGCTGATCGCGGGAACCGGGTTGAGGTCACAGCAATCGGTCGACCAGCCCGTCGATGTACTCCGGGGTGAGCGGGACCATGCCGAACAAGACGCGGATGTACATCGGGGCCAGGATGTGGTCCAGCACGTCGAACGCGTCGGGTGCGGGCTCGCCACGGTCGCGGGCGCGATCGAGCATGGCCTGCAGTTGCCGGGTGCGTTCGGCGCGGAGTGCGGCACCGGCCTGCAGGCCCTGCTGACCGCTGCTCGACAGGGCGAAGGCCAGGTGCAGGACCGCCGGACCGTCGGGGCCGGTGATCTCGCGGGCCACTTGGGCCGCGTAAGTATGCAGGTCGCCGGCCAGGCTCCCGGTGTCGGGCATCGGCGACTGCGCGTTGAGGCGGGTGAGCGCCACGTCGGTGAGCAGGGTTTCCAGGCTGCCCCACCGGCGGTAGATGCTGCTGTCGGCCACGCCTGCGCGGGCTGCGACCTCGCCGACGGTGAAGTTGCCGTAGCCGCGCTCGCTGATCAGGTCGGTGACGGCCTGGTGCACCTGCGCGCCGACGCGGGCGCTGCGCCCACCGGGTCGCCGGGCTCGCTGTTGCTCGTTCATGCATCCCACCTTAACGCAGCTGGGACTTGCGTTTAGGGTGCAGGACCTCGTACAGTCACCTAACGCAGTCGCTGACTGCTTTAGGTCGCTGAGGTGTATCGCCACCCGCATCGGCCGTGACCGGGCGCAACTACCGATTGAGGGGGAATCCCATGGCTGCAACGCATGCGACCTCAGGCAGTCGACCGAACCGGGCCGTGCTGCTCGCGGTGACCTGCCTGGGCCAGTTCATGGTCCTGCTCGACAACACGATCGTTGGAGCGGCACTGCCCGATATGCAGCACCGGCTGCACACTCAGCTGACCGGTCTGCAATGGATCGTCGACGCGTACGTTCTGCTGGTCGCCATGCTGCTGCTGTCCGGCGGTGTCTTCGCCGACCGCTTCGGCCGCAAGCGGGTGTACCTGACCGGCGTGGCGGTGTTCACCGCCGCGTCGCTGCTGTGCAGCCTCGCGCCCTCGCTCGGCTGGCTGGTCGCCGGCCGGGTGTTCCAGGGCATCGGGGCCGCGGCGCTGAGCCCTGCCTCGCTCGCCCTGCTCGCCGCCGCCTGTCCCGCGCCGCAGGAACGGATCAAGGCGATCGGGCTGTGGGCCGGATTCAGCGGAATCGGTCTGGCCGCAGGCCCCCTGGCCGGCGGCGTGCTGACACAAGCCTTCGGCTGGCCCGCCATCTTCCTGGTCAACCTGCCCATCGGCGCGGTCCTTCTGCTGGTCGGCCTGCGCCACCTCGGTGAGTCCCGCAATCCGAGCGCCCCCGCGATCGACATCCCGGGCACGGTGCTGTCCGTTCTGGCGGTGGGTGTGCTGACCTACGGGCTGATCGAGGGCGGCGCCCGCGGCTGGACCTCACCGGTCATCCTGGGCAGCTTCACCGCCGCGGTGATCCTCCTCGCCGCCTTCTTGGCCGTCGAAGCGCATCGCTCCGCACCGATGCTGCCGCCGCGGCTGTTCCGGCAGCGGCTGTTCACCGTGTCCAACAGCGCCATGACCGTGGTGGGGTTCACACTCATGGGATCGTCGTTCTTCTTCTCCCAGTTCTTCGTGTACGTCCAGGGCAGCTCGATCCTGCGCGCCGGCCTGCAGACCCTGCCGGTATCCCTCGCCATGGTGATCGTCAGCCCGTACGCGGGCCGGCTCGCCGCCCGGTACGGCTTCCGCATCGTGGTCACCACCGGTCTGGCCCTGGCCGGCCTGGGACTACTGGCGCTCGGCATGGTGCACGCCGACACCGGCTACGGGAACGTGTGGTGGCGGCTGGGACTCGCCGGCATCGGCTTCGCCCTGACCTTGTCCCCACTGACAGGCGCCGCCATCCAAGCAGTCAGCCCGCAGGAAGGCGGCCTCGCCTCAGGCATCAGCAGCACCACCCGGCAGATCGGCGCGGTGCTCGGCGTGGCGGTACTCGGAGCCGTCGTCCGCACCCGGCAATCCGGCGGCGCCTCCTTCGAGACCGGCCTCAACAGCGCCTTCCTCGCTGCCGGCACCGTCACGTTGGTCACCTCCGTGTTCACCGGCCTGTGGCTGGCGAAGTCCACGCCCGCAAAAGACTCTGCGGCCCCGCAACGCCCCACCGAAGCACATGCGGTCATCACCTCGAACGAGGCATCCGTTTAACCGCCTTTGACAACAACCGCCTTGGGCAGTCGAAGTGGCTGCGCGCCGACATCACCAGTGGTCGCCCGTACGGCGGCCGGAGAGGAAGTCCCATGAAATACGCACTCGTGATCTTCGAGACGGACGAGTCGCGCCGCCGGATCCAGGCCGACCGGGCCGCGTACCGCAAGGAGTACGAGGGCTGGATCGGCGGCCTCGCCGCGGCCGGGAAACTGGTCGGCGGCGACGCTCTGGAGACCGAGCACACCGCCCCCGCGACAGTGCGCACTGCGGCCGACGGGACATCAACGGTGACCGACGGGCCCGCGCACTCGGGCGATGAAACCCTCGGCGGCTGGTTCATCGTCGAGGTGGCCGACCGCGCGGAAGCCCTCGAACTGGCCAAGAGCCTCCCCACCCCGGAGACCGTCGAAATCCGCCCGATCCTCGAATCCGCCTGACCGACGCCCGGAGGGCGACCCGACGGCACAGGTCCCGGCCGTCGGGTCGCCTTTGCAGTGTCGCCCGGCTTGCCTACTCGGCCTGGCCCATCAGCGCAATGAGCACCTGCTCCCGGTGCGTGGCCCGCCCGTACGTCACCAGCTGCGAACGCGTCATCCGCCACCGCTGACGGCGGGCGACCGAGGGGACAACGAGGGTCCCGCACGCGGACGGTCTCCGCGTGCGGGGATCGGGTGTTTCCCGCGGGAGGGTCAGCTGGTTGTCAGGGCGGTGTCGTCCACGACGAAGCTGGTCTGGAGGGACGAGTCCTCCACTCCGTTGAACTTCACGGTGACGGTGGAGCCGGCGTACGAGGACAGGTCGAAGGACTTCTGGGCGTACCCGGAGGCCTTGTTGAGGTTGGAGTAGGTGGCCAGGGTCGTCGACCCAGCGGTGACCGTCAGCTTGTCGTACGCGCTGCTGGTCGAGGTCTCCGCGGTGTCGATGTGCAGGTAGAAGGTGAAGGTGGCCTTGCAGCCGCTCGGCACGGTCACCGACTGGGAGAGCGTGTCGGTGTGCGCGGAGCCGTAGCCGTCCAGCCAGGCGTAGTAGGAACCGGCGTGTGCCGCCTCGCTGGTGGAGTTGGTGATGGCCCCGCTGGAGGCGGTCCAGGTGGTGTTGCCCGACTCGAAGCCGGCGTTGCCGAGCAGTTGGGTCGAGGTGCAGGTGCCGCTGGCGGAGCCGACGGTCCAGGTGAAGGACGTCGAGCCGGAGGCGCCGGTCGAGTCCTTCGCGGTGACGGTGACCTGGTAAGTGCCCGCGGTGGACGCCGTTCCCGTGATCTTGCCGGTCGAGCTGCTGATGGACAGGCCGGTTGGCAGCCCGGAGGCGCTGTAGGTGAGGGTCGCGCCCGCGCTGTCGCTCGCGCTGATCTGCAGGCTGGCCGAGCCGCCGGTCGTCGTCGACTGGCTGCCCGGGTTGGTGACGGTCACCGTGTTGCCGGAGGTGCTGCCGGAGGCGAAGGCGGTGACGCCGTTGGGGGTGCCCCAGCCGGTCGGGCCGTCGTAGCCGGTGGTCGCGGTGCAGAAGTACGAGGTGGAGCAGGAGCCGTTGTTGCCGCTGGTCACGTCGTACAGGTTGGAGGTGTGGGAGTAGGGGTACTTCGCCGGGTAGTCGCTGGAGCTCGGGGTGCCGGCGAGGGCGTAGACGCCGGCGACGATCGGGGCGGAGGCGCTGGTGCCGCCATAGACCGCCCAGCCGGAGCCGCCGTAGGTGTCGTAGACCGCGACGCCGGTGGCCGGGTCGGCGACGGCGGACACGTCGGCCTCCATGCGCTTGGAGCAGCCGGTGTCGGTCTGCCAGCTCGGCTTCGCGTCGTAGGCGGAGCAGCCGGAGCCGGTGCCCTCGGTGGAGCTGGTCTTCCAGACGGACTCGCTCCAGCCGCGGGAGTTGGAGGACGTGGACAGGGCGGTGCCGCCGACTGCCGTCACGTACTGGGAGGTTGCCGGGTACTCGGCACCGTAGGCGGAGTCACCGGAGGAGACGGTGATCGCGACGCCCGGGTGCTTGAAGTACGAGGTGTCCTCGCTGGTCTGGGAGGAGGCTTCGTCGCCGCCCCAGCTGTTGGAGACGAACTTGGCGCCGAGCGAGACCGCTTCGTTCTCGGCGATGCCGAGGTCGGAGTCGTTGGCGGAGCTGGCCTCGACGAGGGTGATGTTGCAGTTCGGGCAGACGGCGCTGACCATGTCGATGTCGAGGGCCTCTTCGCCGGCCCAGCCGCTGTCGTTGGTCGGCAGCGAGGTGGTCGAACCGGTCTGACTGACCTGCTTGAAGCAGCCGTTGGCCTTGGTGCAGGCGGACAGGCCGTAGGTGGAGCGGTAAGTGGCGAGGTCCGACTCGGCGTTGGGGTCGTTGTAGGCGTCGACCACGGCGACCGTCAGGCCGCTGCCGCCACTGGTGGGCAGGTTGTAGGCGCTGTGCAGGTTGGCCGGGGAAAGGCCGGAGGGGGCCGCGGCGGCGAGCGCCGAGGCGAGACGTTGCTTGATGTCGGTGCGGCGCTGGGCGAAGCAGGACGCGTGGCCCGGCTCGGCGGTGGCGCACAGGTGGGCAGTGGGTACCTTCTGGCCCGCCTTGCCGGTGGAGTGGAAGGTCTGACGCGCGGGTTCGGTCAGCGCCTTGTTGTTCTGCGTGACCTTGGTGGTGTGCGGGTGGGCGGCGGCGGGCTGGGCGCCGGCCGTCGGTGCCGCGACGAGTCCGGCGACGGTGAGGGCGAGGGCGGGGAAGGAGACGGCGAGAAGTCTTCGCAGACTCCGTCTCCGCTTGCTCAGACGTGACTCACGCATGGGGTTCTGCCTCCGTTGACGTGGGGATGCGCACTGGATTGGCAGGCCCGTGACGCGCGTAGCGGCGGCGAAACCGCGCAGCCATGAGCATGACATTCGACTGACCCGAGATGCCCGATGAACGTGACATGACAGGGTGCGAGAGGAACGTAAATCCGGGGCGGCCGAACCGGCAGTGCCGCAAGGGATTCTTTGCTCCGCCATAGGATGAGAATGGCCACTTCATTGGAGGTGACAGGGGCGGGCTTGGCGCGGAGCAGAGGAAGACTGCAGCCGTTCGGCCCGGGAGGCGGACTCTGCAGCGTCTCGATGGCCCCTTCAGTCGTGGCCGACGTTGGTGGTGCCCACTTCACGCAGCCGGGCCCCCGTCGAGACCAGGAGCTCGGGCAGGCGGAAACTGTCCCCGATCTCCACCATCTCGCCCCGGCTGATCACGATCTCCCGTCCGGGGGCCGGCGCGGTGGCCCCCCGTACCAGCGCGACGGCACCGTTGTTGACGACGTGCACGGCCCCGGCCGACGGCACCTTTTCCCGCAGGGCGGCCAGGGCGGTACGGCCCCGGTGGGCCCGTACTCCGGTGTCGAGATCCAGCCCCACGTCCGTCGGACCGGCGGCCTCCAGGAGCGACGGGGAACGCTCCTTCGTGCATCCGGCAGCGCCTTCTCGCCATCCGACGACCGGTGTCCCCTCACCGGCACGGATCAGTCGCCGGGCCCCTTCGCAAACGCCGCGGGCCCACGGCATCGCTTCGCCAGTTCCCGTACCGGAGGGCACCGCAGGCAGGCTCCAGCCGTGACGACCAAGGCGGCCACGCCGTACGTCCACGCCTGGAGGGGGAAGCCGGGCAGGAGCCGGCCGGCGAGGTAGAGGGTGGTGCCGGCGAGGGTGACGGTGAGCCACTCCCAGCGGCCGTCCAGGGCCACGAGGGCGATGACGAGCAGGGAGTACCAGGGGTATCTGGGTGAGAAGAGAAGCATCGCGGTGCCGGTCAGCAGCAGGGCTCCGTGCCAGGGGCGGGCAGGGTCTCCACGCCACCACACGTACAGCGCGGTGAGTGCGAGCAGCACTGCTGCGGTCACTCCCGCTGCGGCGTCCGGCAGGAACAATCGCAGGAGGGCGAAGCGGCGTACACGCCCTGACTCGTAGCCCTCCTCGTGCAGGTATCCGGGCAGGTATCCCAGGACGTCGGCGCCGGAGACGATGACGTAGGGCAGGTAGGCGAGCGCGACAGCGGCGACGGCGGAGGCCGCGACGCGCAGGACGCGCGCCGGACCGCGCTGTCCCGCCAGGGCACCGGGCAGGACCAGTACGGGCAGGATCTTCACGGCGATCGCGGCGCCGAGCAGCGCTCCTCGTCGGGCGCCGACGGTGCCGGTGCCGAGCGCGAGTACGACGAACAGGACGCCGAGAGTGTCGATGTGCGCGTTGTTGACGGCTTCGAAGGTGACAGCCGGGCACCACGCCCACAGCGCGGCCCGCGCCGGGGCCCGCTGCGGATCGCCGCGCCGGCGCAGGACGACCAGCAGGGCCCCTGTGGTGCCGAGCGCCAGGGCGGCGCCGCCGACCTGGAGGGGCTTGTGGCGGCTGTCGGGTGGGGAGACGGCGTGCACGGCCAGGTACCAGCCCTCGGCCACGGGTGGGTAGATGGTGGGCACGGTGGGGCGGTTCATGCGTACGCACAGGCCGCTGCCCGTGTGGCTCAGGCCCCAGCCCTTGCAGGCTCCCTCGGTGGGGAAGAGCCAGCCGTCACGCAGGTGGGCCAGTTCGGGCGCGGCGGGTGGGTAGGCGTACGGGGAGATTCCGGCGGCCTGGACGCGGCCGTCCCAGGCGTATCGGTACATGTCGTCGCTGGTGCGCGGCGGCGCGGAGAGACCGGCCACGGCGACGGCGGCAGCGCCGATCAGGACCAGGACCGTCGCGGCCCGCGCCGGAACCTTGCGCACCGTCCACACGGCGGCGGCGAACAGCGCCCACGCGACGGCGTATCCGGCCAGCAGTCGGGCGGGGGCGCTGTGGTTGTCGCCCGCGTGAAGTGTGTCCGTGACGACGGCGGTGAGCGCGGCCAGGAGTGCCGCGGTGACGGCGAGCCGGACGGTCGGGCGCTTCGTCGGGGCGGCGGGGTGCGAGGACTGTGACGCGGAAGTCCCGGCCCGCGCTGGACGGTCCGTGGCGGTCTCGGTCATGGCCGCCCGTCCGCCGGGAGAACCGTGGCGGCGGTTCCGTCATCAGCCGTGGTGTGCTCCTGCTTCGGCATGCCGTGCCGGTCCTGTCCGGCGTTCGGGCGGTGGAGTTCCACGAAGGGACGGCCCTGCGCGGTCCACCGGCCGGTGACGATCCAGCCGGTGACGTCGGCGGCGTGCAGCAGGGCCGTCGTGCCGACGCGAGCCCAGGAGAAGGGCCGGCCGTGGCGGCCGTGGGCGTCCTCGACGCGGACGGTGAGGCGCTCGTCCACGTCGTCACCGGCTGCCTCGGCCAGCAGGCGGCCACCGGGGCGGACCGCGTCACGCAGTCGAGCGAGCAGGGGCACGGGATCGCCGCCGATGCCCACATTGCCGTCCATCAGCAAGACGGTGCCCCACCGGCTCTCTCTGGGCAGGCGGTCGAAGACGGAGCGGCGCAGGGCGGCTCCGCCGAGTCGCCGGGTCCGGGCGACGGCGGCCGGGCTCACGTCCACGCCGAGGGCCGGGATGCCGCGTGCTGCCAGGGCGGCCACCAGACGCCCGGGGCCGCAGCCGACGTCGAGCACGGGTCCGGTGCAGCGGTGCAGGACGTCGGCGTCCGCGGCGTCCGGGGCGGCGCACCACCGCTCCACGTCCAGCGGCAGCAGTTCCGCCGCCCCTGAGGCGAGCGGTGCCATACGACGCAGATACAGCGGGCCGCGGCCGGTGCGCAGGGCGTGGGCGTAAGGGTCTTCCACCCAGGGTTCGCCGGGTTCCGCGGTCGCGGGCGGCCGGGAGGGCACAGCAGAGGTGACGAGCTGTGCGGGCGAGCGGACGGACCGCGGCTGTTGGCCCGCGTGGCAGGCGGCGCCGAAGTCGCGCCGCGGCTCGTGGACCACGTACGCCCCGAGGGCACGGGCGCTGTCCGCGGAGCCGTCGGTGGACCCGTTGCCGACGACGGGCACGCGCCGACTGGGCGGGATCCGTTCCAGAACCCAGGGCCGGGCCTCGGCTTCGTCGAGGCCCGGCGGCTCGACGTCCACAGGGGAAGGGGATGTCTCGATCACCCCACTCACCCTACGAACTCGAAGCGGACATAAGGGATTTGATGTTCTTACAGATCGCTGACGTCCCCCAGGGCGTCGTCAGCATCAGGCCCCCGTGGGGTCGGGTGGGCTGGGTGGGGAACAGGGACCCAGTGGTGGGCCCGTCGGCCGATGCGGCGACCCCTTGGACCTCCCCCGGCTCAGCGTGACTGCTCACGGATTGACGTACTCCGTGACGGCTCCGATGCTGGTAAGAGGGGGTGATGGAAGGGGCTGCGGCCGTGCGTCGTGGACAGAGTGGTCTTCCTCGGGTGTTGACGGCGGCGGAGACGGCGGCACCGGTGGACGCTGTCGACGTGGTCGCGGAGGACCTGAGGCGACGTTTCAGGGCCACGGAGGTGTCTTTCCTCATTGTGGATCTGACGGGGAAGGCAGTGGCGCGGCTGGCCACCGTCCCCGCGGACAGTGGCCGGGAGGCGGAGCGCATTCCCCTGTTCGGGAGTGTCTACGAGGAAGTGGTTCGTACCCAGCTGCTGTATCACGAGGCGACCGGCCACGGACATCGGGTGATCATGCCGGTCACCAACCGGGGGGATGCGATCGGGCTGCTGGAACTGCTCCTGCCGACCGACCCCGGCGACGATGTCCTTGACGCGGTCGGGGAAGCCGCCCACCTCCTGGCCTACATCGTGATCGCCAACGGGCGCTTCACCGACCTCTACACCTGGGGCAGACGCTCCGTACCTCCCACCCTTGCGGCAGAGATCCAGTACCAGCTGCTTCCCCCGTCGCTGTCGTGCGAGGCGGCGCAGTTCACGCTCTGCGGGAGCCTGGAGCCGTCCGAAGGCCTCAGCGGTGACACCTTCGACTACGCCCTGGACCGCGACACCCTGCATGTGTCGGTGACCGACCCCATGGGCCACGACATCGATGCCGCCCTGGCCGCCACGGTCCTGGTGAGCGCCCTGCGCGGCGCCCGTCGCGCGGGGGCGGGCCTGGCCGAGCAGGCCCACCGGGCCGACCAGGCACTGATCGCCCACGGCCACGGCCACGCCACCGGACAGCTGCTGCGCGTCCATCTCCGAACCGGTCAGGCCCAGCTCGTCAATGCCGGCCACCCCTGGCCACTGCGCATGCGCGAAGGGACTGCGGAGGTGATCACCTGCGAGGTGGACCATCCCTTCGGGCTGTCCGAGTTCACGCCCCACCCCTACCGTGTGCAGGACCTCGACCTGCGTCCCGGTGACCGTCTGCTCCTCATCACCGACGGCATGCTCGAACGTCACGGCGAGAAGGTCGACCTGGCCGCCCTGCTGGAGAACACCCGCCACCTGCATCCGCGGGAGACCGCGATGGCACTGACATCCGCCGTTCGGGACGCCGCCGACGGCCGGCTCGAAGACGATGCCACCGTGATGTGCCTGGACTGGCACGGCCCTCAGGAAACCCAGCGGCACGTCAGCTCCGGCGCGGACACAAGGCAAGCCTCAGCCGTCCGCACCGAGGGACAGCCGTGACCGTTCGAGGGCCGCTTCGTTCCAGTCCGGCGCGTCGGCGACGTCCTTGCCGAGCCCGACCATCGCGGCCATGTAGCAGATTGCGTTCACGCCGCCCGGTGCGTCGGTGGCGGCCGCCGGTCCGTCTCTTCGGGACCGGCGGTGACCCCGTTCCGACGACGGCGGTGTCGGTGTCGGTGTGCGAGCCGATGACACGCGGCCGTAGACCGCTCGGCGCGGGTCCGTCAGCGGCTCGTAAGCGTGCGGGACCGTGCCCTGTCGTCTCCGCTCGAGAACGTCGCGGCCGTCAACAGCGCGAAGGCGAGGGCGAAGCCGAGCATGGTGAGCACACCCCGCGGCCAGAAGATGTGACTGTCGACGAACGACCAGCAGGCGGCGAGCAGTACCACGGCACCCGGTAGCGTCCGAACTCCGTGCCGCCGATACAGCACCGCGCACGTCGCGAGACAGGCCACGGCCAGCGCGTACACCCCCACGCGGCCCAGTGCGTCGCCGGTCGCGAACAGCCGCCCGGCCGCCCCGTGGACTCCGTGGTCCACCACCGTGCCCGCGGAGATTCCCGCGACGGCGTCGAGTCCGGAGTAGTACGCCGCGTAGCCGAGGGATCCGAGCCAGGCGAGCACCGTCAGAGCCCCCTCGGCGTCGCGGCGCGGCCTGCCCCACAACGGGACCACCAGACCGAGCACCAGGAAGGGGAACACCGGCAGGAGAGCGATGTGCAGCCCGGCCCAGTCCCCCGCCGTCGTCGGCGTCAAGTGCCGGGGGTGAACGAGACCGGCGACAGCCAGCAGTATCGGGGCCGCCGTCACCAGCGCCGTCGTACGCAGAACACGCATGGATCGCATCCCGTCACCGTAGGAGGCCGTGCCGGGTCCGCCGTGCCCTGCGCGGAACGCGTAAGACATCCGTAACACCGGAGAAGCGAATTCGGCGCGCAGTACGGACTCTGTGATGTGGGGGGGAAGTCCAGTCATCCGAAGCAGCGCCCTGCGAAGCTCGGGGTCGGGCGGGCCCGGTTTCGTACCCTTGCACGCATGCGGACGCGTCCCACACTTCACTGGACCCCTCCCCCGGACCTGCCGCCGGGCACCTTCGACCTGCGGCCGGTGGTCGATGCGCTGAGCGCCGGCAGGGTGCTGGTGCTCAGCGGGGCGGGAATCTCCACGGAGTCGGGCATCCCCGCCTACCGGGGCGAAGGCGGAAGTCTGAGTCGGCACACGCCGATGACGTACCAGGACTTCACCGCCGGCGCTGAGGCACGGCGAAGATACTGGGCTCGCAGCCATCTGGGGTGGCGTACCTTCGGCCGGGCCCGTCCCAATGCCGGGCACCAGGCCGTCGCCGCGTTCGCTCGGCAGGGGCTGCTCTCGGGAGTGATCACCCAGAACGTCGACGGTCTGCATCAGGCCGCCGGCACCGAGGGCGTCGTGGAACTGCACGGGAGCCTGGCAAGAGTCCGGTGCCTGGGCTGCGACGCCATCACCACCCGCCAGGACCTGTCCGTACGACTGGAAGAGGCCAACGCGGCGTTCGAGCCGGTGGTCGCGGGAATCAACCCCGACGGTGACGCCGACCTGTCCGACGAACAGGTCGCCGGCTTTCGCGTCCTGCCCTGCCTGGACTGTGGCGGCATCCTCAAGCCCGATGTGGTGTTCTTCGGCGAGACCGTGCCCGCGCAACGGATCGAGCACTGCCGTCAGTTGGTCCGTGAGGCGAGCACGCTGCTGGTTCTGGGCTCCTCGCTCACGGTGATGTCCGGACTCAGGTTCGTCCGCCAAGCCGCTCAGGCGGGCAAGCGTGTCCTCATCATCAACCGGGATCCCACCCGCGGTGACCTGCTCGCCCATACCCGCGTCAGCCTTCCGCTGGGAACCGCCCTGCACTCTGTCGCAGATGTTCTGGACCTTCGCGCCGACGGACGGATGCCGCTCCGGTCGGAGCCCTGACAACCGCGTGGGGACGCCTCGCGCGTGCTGGTGTTCCGACGCCGCCGCCCGGGTCCCGAGGGGCCCGGGCGGCGGGGTGCCGGTGGCGCAGGGTCAGGGTGTCAGCTGCCAGCGGGCGATGTATCCGACGTCGATGGACGCCCGGTCCTGCACGCGCAGCTTCCAGGTGCCGTTGAGCGGTTGCGTGGAGGCGTCGACCGTGAACGTCTGGTCGACGTTGTCGGCGGAGCCTCCGCTGCGGTTGAGCAGGGAGTAGACGGTGCCGTCGGGGCCGACGAGGTCGACGGTCAGGTCACCGCGGTAGGTGTGGACGATGTCGACGTAGACCTTGGTGGTCGCGGAGGCGTTGCCGTCGCGGCCCGTGATGGTCACAGGGGACTCCACGGCGGCCCCGTTGTCGGGGATGTCGACGCGGGCGGCGTTGGCGTAGACGTAGGCGATCTGCCAGCCGAAGGTGACAGAGGCGGTCGCTTCGGTGCTGTCGGTCACCTTGATCGTGACGTCGCCGGTGCCGAGCGTGGTCGGAGTGCCGCTGATCAGGCCGCTCGGGCTGATGGTCAGACCGTCCGGCAGGCCGGTGGCCTCGTAGGTCAGCGAGGCTCCGGTGTTGGTGGTGTAGGCGTCCAGCTGCAGGCTGACGACCTGGTTGACGCCGCTGATCTGGTCGGCCACCGGCGCGAGGTTCACGCCGAGGGCGATGCGGTTGCCGACGTTGATCGCGGCCCAGGCGTCGGCGACGGCGAGGTAGGTCGGGCTGTAGGCGCCGAACAGGTCTGCGGCTGCCGAGAGGGTGGCGGTGCGTGCGCCCACGTAGTTCGTTGTCGAGGTCATGTACGTCGTCAGCGCCCGGTACCAGATCGCGGCCGCGTTCTCGATGCCGATGCCGCTGACGGCCTGACCGTCGTAGGTCGGGCTGTCGTAGGAGACACCGTTGACGGTCTTGGCGCCGCTGCCCTCGGAGAGCAGGTAGAAGAAGTGGTTCGCCGGCCCGGAGGAGTAGTGGACGTCGACGCCGCCCAGGGTGGAGCTCCAACTGTCGTACGAGGAGCCGTCCTTGGAGGGCTTGTCCATGTACCGCAGGGGGGTGCCGTCGCCGTTGATGTCGATCTTCTCGCCGACGAGGTAGTCACCGGGGTCGGCGGCGAGGTTCGAGTGGAACTCGACGGCCGCCGCGAAGATGTCGGAGGTCGCCTCGTTCAGGCCGCCGGACTCGCCCGAGTAGACCAGGCCCGCGGTGGCGGCGGTGACGCCGTGGCTCATCTCGTGGGCGGCCACGTCGAGCGCGGTGAGCGGGTGGGTGTTGCCCGAGCCGTCGCCGTAGGTCATGCAGAAGCAGGAGTCCTGCCAGAAGGCGTTGACGTAGTTGCTGCCGTAGTGCGCGCGGCTGTAGGCGGCGACCCCGTCGTTGCGGATGCCGTTGCGGCCGTAGGCGTCCTTGTAGAAGTCCCAGGTTGCCGCGGCGCCGAAGGCCACATCGACGCCCGCGGTCTGGCGGTTGGACGGCAGGCCGTCGCCCCAGACATCGTTGTCGTCCGTGAACAGGGTGCCGGTGCCCGAGGTGCCCTGGCCCAGGTCGTACGTCTTGTGCCCGGCGCGGTCGGGGTCCGCGAGCTGGTACGTGGACCCGGACAGGGTGGTGCCGAGCGGGACCGTGCCCACGTACTGGCCGGTGCCGGTGCCGGTGTGCACCTTCTCGGCAGCCAGGAGTTCCTTGCCGGTGGCGGCGTCGGTGACGACCTGGAGCTCGCTGGGCGTGCCGTCCTTCTGGACGCCTTCGACGACGGTTTCCCAGGCCAGCACGGGCTTGCCGGTTCCGGCCCAGACGACCAGGCGGGAGGCGTCGGCCACCTTGGCGCCCCTGACGTGATCCTTTTTCGAGGCGGTGAGAGCCTTGGCGGTGGCGCCTGCGGTCGTGACCTCGGGGCTGAGCGAGGGCACCGACAGCTTGGCCGCGTTGGCCTTGGTGACGGTCGTACGGCCGCTGTCGTCGTGGACGACCAAGTCGCCGCCCAGGACGGGCAATCCGGCGTAGGTGCGCTCGTAACGGGTGTGCGTGGTGCCGTCGGCGTCCCTGATGACGTCCTTGACGACGAGCCTCTCCTTGGCGCCGAGACCGATGCGCTGCGCGGTACCGGCGGCCTCGGACTGGGCGCTCCTGATCAGGGCGGTTCGGCGGGCAGGGGACAGCGGGGCCGGGGCGGCGTCGGCCCGAGGCGTGGCGGCGATCTTCGCGCCTGCCGGGTGCGCCGGTGCCGCGGTGGCGGAGTCCGGGACGGCCAGGGCGAGCAGGGAGCCCACCGCCGCCAGAGTAAGGGCCGTGAGGCGTCTCGGGCGCACGAGGGCGTTCTGTCGCAGGGGCAAGGGGGTTCTCCTTCGGTACGACGGCCGACCCGGGGTGGGGGCCGTGGACGAGACGGATCGGCGGGGTGGGCCGGTCCGGAGCGCTGCACGGCATGCGGGTGGAAGGAGGTGGGGGGGTGGTGGAAACGCGGCTGAGCCGCGTGTTGAACCTGTAAGGGAGCTGTGAATTCCCGGAGCAGAGTGACACCGCGGACGCGCCCTTGTCATGCAAGCATCAAATCAACGGCTTGAATTGATCACGCAGGTCAGGCAAATCGGTACACACGGCGACCGGTTTTCGGCCTGCCAGGATCGTTGTGCTGCCACCACCGCGCCCGCCATCGGCTGCCCGACAGGGACACGCGTAGCCGCTGTCGCGGAGGCCACGGCCGCGGTGTCGGCCTGTCGCCGGAGTCGTGCCCTACGCGCACCGAGATCCGGCCCAATGGGCCAGCACTGCAGGACCAGTTGACCGTCTCGGAGGCCCGGCCTCGTGCGGCCGACGTAGGCGTTCGGTATGGGTGGGCCGGGGTTCCATGGCGCCGACAAATCGCAGCAGAGGGGTGTCGAATACGGCGTCGCGGGTGAGGACGCAGATCCAGCCCAGAAAGCGGGTCCGAGCACGTGTCGGCGTCCCGGCCTACCTCCGCCCGGGTGGTGCCGCCGGCCCTCACCAGTGCCCGCACCTTCTGCTCCGGTCAGCGGTGCCGTGGTGGATGCCTCCCGCCGAGTGGTTCGGCCGCCTTCGCGACCTGGGCCGCGGCGGGCGGGCCGGTCCTCCGTCACGTTGGCGAGGACGGCGGTCAGGCGGGCCGAGCTTCGGGGTCGACGCACCGGACCAGACGTCGAGTTCGCCGCCACAGGTCGCACCGACTGCGAAGGCGTCGGCGTCGGCGTCAGAAGGGCCGACTGCTGGTACCACGGGCGTTGCGGCGGATGCCGGCGGCGATGCACCGATGGCGAGGCCTGCGCGTCATGTCCTCTGCGCTGGTGGTTGCGGAGCTGACGATCAGGGCGCAGGTCGGCAGGGTGTTGGCGTGAAGTCGGGGTTGCGGGGTCGTACGAGGCACGGTTGGTGCGACCGAACGGTCCGTGATCCGCACCAGGTGACGGAACAGGGGATCGCTCACGAAGGCCAGTCGGAGGGAAGTCCGTCGTTTTCGTTGTAAAAGTCTTCCCCGTCCTGGGCGATCGCCGCCACGGCGCTCTGGTAGGCGTAGCCGTACTCGCTGACCGACAGCGACTCGCAACCGGGCGGCCGGGTCTTCGGCGGGGTCGTCGGCGACCAGTCCCCGGTGTAGAGCGAGTCGATGCCCTTCATACAGGCGCGGATCGCCTCGGCGTCGGCCGGGGGCGCGGTGGTGGCCGTCGAGGAGGAAGCTGTGGCACCGTCCGCCGGGCTGCCGGAATCCCCTGATCCGTCCGAACAGGCGGCAAGTGTCAGCAGCAGGGCTGCCGTGGATATGAGCGCTGCCGTGGTCCGCATGTCCCTTGCCCCAGGGGTTGTTGAAGAGACGTCACATAGTGGCAGATACGAGCAGGTCTCGCACTGGAGTGCGCTGTGACCATCCTGGGCTCCGGCAAGGGGAGTTCGAGCAACGCAGCCCGCCCGTGACGAGGTCTGTCCACGCACTGACCCGGAGCGCCATCGGCGTCGCTGTCGCCGGTCGACCTCTCAGATCTTCCAGGAGCGGATCCGCTCGGCGACTTCGGGAACCCGCAGGCGTGTGTCGCGGATCTTCCGTACGAGCTCGGACAGGGCGCCGTAGGGCGGGTCGATGCCCTCGCCGGACTGGTCCATGTACTGGGCCGCGACGAACGCGGCGTAGAGGCTGTTGCGGTGCGGGAGCGGCTCGAGGCGCACGATGGTGTGCATGAGCGCGGCCGCGCGCCAGGCGGCGTCCGGGTCGGCTGCCTGAAGGGTGGGCAGTTTGGTCTTGTGCCGGGCGACGGCGGCGACCAGGGCGGAGTAGTCGGCGACGGACATGTCCTCGGAGCCGAGGGCGGTCTCCTGGACATCGAGGAGCCAGGAGACGTCGATGTGCAGGTGCATCAGGCGGCCGCGGCCCCGCCGGGGCGCTCGGCAGGAGGGACTTCGTCGGGGAATGCGTCGTCGAACTCGTCGCGCAGCCGCTCGGCCCAGGCGCTCGCGCCCGTGATGAACTGCTTGCGCTGCATCTCGCGGACGCCGAGGTCGTGCAGGTACTGCTTGAGGCTCTTGCCCTCGGCGGCCGCGGCCGCGCGGACGCCCTCAAGTTCTTCCTCGGTGAACGGCACGTTCAGGGATGGCATACATCAGATGGTACCTAGTAGGTACCGGCTGTGTGAACCGGCAGCGGAGCCGCTGTACATTCCGCATGCCGTCGTCGTGAGCCGGCCGCAGAAGGCCGCGCCGTGACGTCGGCGACCCCGGCGGGGTGAGCCGTACCGCATCGAAGTGCGCGGGACTTGCTATGCAACGAGTTGCATAGCACGATCGTCGGCATGGCGCTCGAACACGCGATCCTGGTGTCGCTCCTGGAGAAGCCGGGGTCCGGCTATGAGCTGGCCCGGCGTTTCGAGCGGTCCATCGGCTACTTCTGGACCGCGACCCACCAGCAGATCTACCGCGTGCTCAAGCGCATGGAGAACGACGGCTGGGTCGACGCCCGTGACGTCCCGCAGCGCGGGCGGCCGGACAAGAAGGAGTACTCCGTCGCCGACCTCGGCCGGGCCGCTCTGTCCTCGTGGCTGCACGACCCGATCGAGCCTGACAGTGTCCGCCACGACCTGGCGGTGAAGATCCGCGGGGCCGCCTTCGACGACCCGGCCGCCCTGATCCAAGAGGTGGAGCGGCACCGGCAGGCGCACCGCGACCGGCTGGCGCACTACCTCGCGGGCGAGGAGCGCGACTTCAGCGGGCCCAAGGCGGCGGCGCCGGACGCGGAAGCAGAGCTCCAGCACGTCGTCCTGCGCGGCGGCATCGCCTACGAGCGGATGATGATCGGTTGGCTGGACGATGTGCTGGCCACACTGGCCCGCTTCGGCCCCGACCGCTGACCGTCGCCGCGTCGTTCGCCGACTGCTGCGCGCCTCCGGCTCCCCAGTCTCCAGACTTCCCCCGCTTCTCAAACGTTCTCCAGCTCGAACATCCGTCATCGCAAAGGGGTTCCCGCCGTGCCTGACCAACTCCTCTTCAACCCGCACACCTACGACCCCGCGCACTTCGATTCCGAGACGCGTCGCCTGCTGCGAGCCACCGTCGACTGGTTCGAGGAGCGTGGGAAGCGGCAGCTGATCGAGGACTACCGCACGCGCGCGTGGCTCGGTGACTTCCTGGCGTTCGCCGCGAAGGAGAACCTGTTCGCCACCTTTCTGACGCCTTCCTCCGCCGCCGGGGAGGGGGAGGCGGACAAGCGGTGGGACACCGCCCGGATCGCCGCGCTCAACGAGATCCTCGGCTTCTACGGCCTGGACTACTGGTACGCCTGGCAGGTCACCATCCTCGGCCTCGGCCCGGTGTGGCAGAGCACCAACGCCGCCGCCCGCGACCGCGCAGCACAACTCCTCGCCCAGGGCGAGGTGTTCGCCTTCGGACTGTCCGAGAAAACCCACGGCGCCGACATCTACTCCACCGACATGCTGCTGGAGCCCGACGGCGAAGGCGGCTTCCGCGCCACCGGCTCCAAGTACTACATAGGCAACGGCAACGCCGCCGGACTCGTCTCCGTCTTCGGCCGCCGCAGCGACGTCGAGGGCCCCGGCGGCTACGTGTTCTTCGCCGCCGACAGCCGTCATCCGGCCTACCACCTGGTCAAGAATGTCGTCGACTCGTCCAAGTACGTCAGCGAGTTCCGCCTGGAGGACTATCCCGTCCGGGCCGAGGACGTCCTGCACACCGGCCGCGCCGCCTTCGACGCCGCCCTCAACACCGTCAACGTCGGCAAGTTCAACCTGTGCACCGCCTCGATCGGCATCTGCGAACACGCCATGTACGAGGCCGTCACCCACGCCCACAACCGCGTCCTCTACGGCCGTCCCGTCACCGCCTTCCCGCATGTGCGGCGCGAGCTGACCGACGCCTACGTCAGGCTCGTCGGGATGAAGCTGTTCAGCGACCGTGCCGTCGACTACTTCCGCTCTGCCGGCCCCGAGGACCGCCGTTACCTGCTCTTCAACCCGATGACGAAGATGAAGGTGACCACTGAGGGCGAGAAGGTCATCGACCTGATGTGGGACGTCATCGCCGCCAAGGGCTTCGAGAAGGACAACTACTTCGCCCAGGCCGCCGTGGAGATCCGCGGTCTGCCGAAGCTCGAGGGCACGGTCCACGTCAACCTGGCGCTGATCCTGAAGTTCATGCGCAGCCACCTCCTCGACCCGGCCCACCACCCCGACGTACCGACCCGCCTCGACGCCGCCGACGACGCCTTCCTGTTCCAGCAGGGGCCGGCCCGCGGCCTCGGCTCGGTGCGCTTCCACGACTGGCGGCCAGCCTTCGAGACGTACGCGCACCTGCCCAACGTCGCCCGCCTGCGCGAACAGGCCGACGCTCTCTGCGAGTTCGTCGCCACCGCGGCCCCCGACGCCGAGCAGAGCCGCGACCTCGACCTTCTCCTCGCCGTCGGCCAGCTCTTCGCCCTCGTCGTGCACGCACAGCTCGTCCTGGAACAGGCCCACCTCACCGGCCTCGACGAAGACGTGCTCGACGAACTCTTCGCCGTCGTCGTACGGGACTTCTCCGCACACGCCGTCGAACTGCACGGCAAGGACTCTGCGACCCGGCAGCAGCAGGAGTGGGCGCTGGGTGCGGTCCGGCGGCCGGTCGTCGACCCGGCACGCACCGAGCGAGTGTGGCAACGGGTCGAGGCGCTGTCCGGCGTGTACGAGATGGCCGAGTAGGCCCGCCACGCCGTACCCCGGACCGGTGGTGGCCGAGCGAACGGCCCGGCCACCACGACCGCGTCCTGTCGGGGAACCGGCACGACACCGCGCTCCTGAGTGCAGCGGCAGGAGTGGCCGTAGCGCCGGACGCCTCCGACCACGTCTCAACGCGGCCAGGTGGGCCAAGAACCCTCGTTGACGAGGATCAGGCTGTCGGCTCTCCCGCGCTCAGTCCTCGGCGACACGAATGATCGTGCGGCCGGGGAAGCGCTCTCGCGAGGTGAAGGCTGCGGCCGCGTCGGCGAGCGACCGCACCGCACCGACGCGCACCCGCAGCCGGCCGTCCCGCAGACGCCGGGCGAGGTCGGCGAGGCGCACGCGGTCGGGTTCCACCACGAAGAACACGGCCTGCCCGTCGTCGGGGCGCACGGTGGGCTGATGGGCGATACTGACGAGCGTGCCGCCGGGGCGCACGAGGGCGGCCGAGCGGTCGAGGATGTCGCCGCCGATCACGTCGAACACGACGTCGACCTGGCCGGTGTCCTCCCACCGGTCGGCCTCCAGGTCGAGGAACGCGTGCGCGCCCAGGTCAAGGACGGTGTCCCGGTCGGCGGAGCGGCCCGTGCCGACCACCCGGGCTCCCACTTCGTGAGCGAGCTGGACGGCGATCGAGCCGACGCCGCCGGCGGCTCCGTGGATCAGGACGGTCTGGCCGGTGGTGAGACGGGCATGGTCGAACAGGCCTTGCCAGGCGGTCAGTCCGGAGATCGGCAGTGCGGCGGCCGCCGTGTGGTCGACGTCGGCGGGGAGCGGGGCGAGGTTGCGGGCTTCCACCGCGACGTACTCGGCGAGCGAGCCGTCGCGGGCCCAGTCGGTCGGTCCGAAGACCCGCTGGCCGACGGTGAGGCCGGTGGTTCCGTAACCGAGTTCCGCCACCACCCCCGAGGCCTCGTGGCCGGGCACGCTCGGCGTACGGTCGCGGCCGGCACGGTCGGTCCAGGTCGCGGGCCAGTCCAGCTCACCCCGGGTGAAGCCGGCGGCGTGCACTCGAACGATGACATCGTTCTCGGCGGCATGGGGGTGGGGAAGGTCCTCCAAGGTCAACCCTGTGATCCCGGCCTCACGATCCCGGACGGTGATGGCTTGCATGAGCGTTCCTTTCTCGGCGTGTGGGGTGGGAGATGCAAGACGCAGATCCCTCAGTAGATCTTCATTCGATGGATCGAACGGGCTCATGACGCAGCAGCCCGCCACGCGGTGACGGCGTCGACCCGACACCGGCTGCCGCCCGGTCATCGCGGCCAGGGAGCATCAAGGACGCGCTCCACCATGGACGTACGGCGAAAACCCGGAACGAAGTGTTCCAGAATATCCGCGTTGACGGTCCCGTAGGTGGTGTCCGGGCGGTTTTTGAGGCCGTCGACGAATGCCTGCAGAAATTCCTTCTTGAAATCGCCGCGCGGGTGAGCGGCGACGATAGCGTCCCTCTGGTCGACTTCCAGGCTGTCCATCCTCCAGCCGATCGCGTCGGTCAGCACGCCGTAATTCGTGGCGGCGACCTCGGGCTCCATACGGCCCGGAATCCCCGGCGTCGTGTGCAGGGCGATCGCCCTCCAGGTCACCTCGGCTGCGGTCTCGGAGAACCCGTGGTCGAGCAGGAACTTCCGCGCGTGGTCGGCACCGTCCAACTCGAAGCGCTGCTGCGTCTCGGAAAACGGAATCATAAGGCCCACGTCATGGAACATCGCCGAGACATAAAACAACTCAGGGTCTGGCCGAAGGCCCTTTGCCCGCGCGTGGAGAGAACCGAAGAGAAATACCCGCCTGGAGTGATGGAAGATCAGGGGGTTCGTCCTCTCCCGGAGAAATTCCGTGGCCTCCACGACAGCAGATGTCTCGGGTATCTCCACCCCTGCGATGATGTCCGTCATGACGTCCCTGCCTTCCGATGCGCTGCGCTACGAGGGGACCGTGCGTCCGTTCTCCACAGTGCCGATCGCACGACCCACGGCGCCGCCTCCGTACGGCCATGAACCCCTCGAATCCGGTCATCCCAGGGTGGGGCAGTGAGCACCGCCCCGCATCGGGTGGCGATCCTCGTTTACGACGGCGTCAAGCTGCTGGACGTCGCCGGTCCCGCCGAGGTGTTCGGGGAGGCGAACCTGCTCGGCGCCGACTACCGGATCACCCTGGTGTCGACGACGGGCGCCGACGCCACCTCCTCGATCGGCATGCGCGTGGCCGTCGACGCCAGCACCACCACGCAGCCGGACCCCGACACGTTCCTGATCCCGGGCGGAGACGTCTATCCCAGGACCCCCGTCACACGCGAACTCGCCGAAGCGGCCAGGGACCTGGCGGCCCGCGCCGGCCGGGTCGCCTCGGTGTGCTCCGGTGCCTTCGTCCTCGGCGCGACGGGCCTTCTGGACGGCAGACGGGCGACCACCCACTGGAAGATCACCGGCGAACTCGCCGCACGGCATCCCAAGGCCCATGTCGAGCCGGACGCCATCTATGTGCGCGACGGCTCTGTGTACACGTCAGCGGGCGTCACAGCGGGCATCGACCTTGCGCTCGCTCTCGTCGAGGAGGACCACGGTCCCGACCTCAGTCGGCAGGTGGCCCGCTCGCTGGTGGTCTACCTGCATCGAGCAGGCGGCCAATCACAGTTCTCCGCTCCTCTGCAGGGTCCACCACCCCGGTCGCCCGCCCTGCGCCGAGTCGTCGACCTCGTCACGGCGGATCCGGCCGGTCCCTACTCCCTGACCGAACTGGCAGGACGGCTCAACGTCAGTACGCGTCACCTCACCAGGCTGTTCCGCGAGGAACTGGGCACCACGCCGGCCCGGTACGTCGAGTCGATCCGCTTCGACATCGCCAAGTCGCTGCTGGACCAGGGGTACAGCGCCACGCAGACGGCGTCCATGGCCGGATTCCCGAGTTACGAGAGTCTGCGCCGCATCTTCGCGCGGGAGTTGTCCATCACTCCCGCCGCCTACCAGCGCCGGTTCGCCACCGCGCGGCGTGAGCAGGCCGGGTAGCGCGCGGGCGGCGGCGACAGTGTCGTGCGGGTGCGGGTGAGTCGCTACGGCTGCACAGCCGTACCGAGGGCCCGTCGTCGCGCCGGGGGCATGGCATCGGGCAGCCGGTCGTTCTTCCAGCGGCACACCGGCCGCCCCCTCTTCTTCCGCGCCGAGCAGCCCGCACGGTCGGCGGCCCAGCAGCGTTCGGTGCGAGAACGCGCCGTGACCGCCTACCCATCCGCCCCTGCGCCTGCGCCGACATCTGCAGCGCGACCGCCGCGGTGCTCTCCCGCCACACGGGCTACGACGCCAACATCATCCCTGCCGTCCTCCAGGCGTGTGCCTCCGTCTGCAAAGCCTGCAGCGGCGAGTGCGCACGCCACGCCGATATGCACGATCACTGCCGGGTCTGTGCCGAGGCGTGCCGCCACTGCGAGGAGGGGTGCAACGACCTGATCGCCTCCTTGGACTGACGGCCGAACCGTCAGCACCGCTTCGCGACGCCCGAGGGTCGAGTGGGATCACCAGCGGGCGTCCGGACAACCGCCGGTCACCCTCCCTGGTTGTCCGTTGCCTTCGGTCCCTGTGTGCCCGCGGTGGTGGCTGTGCCGGTACCGGCGGCTTCGCCCATGCCCGGGGCGACCGAGCCGTCGCCCGCCACACCGAGTGCCACCTTCGTCCAGCCCGCCTCCCGCCGGTCGAACATGCGGTAGGCGTCGACGGCGTCCTCCGTGCCTTCCCAGCGGGTGATCAGCGGGGTCGGGTCGAGACGGCCCGTCGCAACCATCGACACCAGGTCGGGCAGGTAGCGGCGGTGGTTGCAGTTGCCCAGCTTGAGAGTGAGGTTCTTCATGAACGCCTCACCGAACGGATAGTGCTCCACCTGCGGCGGATAGACGCCGATGGTGCCGACCGTGCCGGCCTTCGCCGCCATCTGGACGGCCCAGCGGGCCGCGAGCGTCGGCGCGTCGCCCGGCACCCAGGTCTTCCCGTCCGGGTTCTGCTCCGGAGCCACCTCCTCGCGTTCGTGATCGAACTGCTCGGCCTGCTCCCTCAGCGCGTCGGCGGCCGGCCCGTGAGCGGGCCGCTGGGCGTCCACGCCCACCGCCTCGATGACTCGGTCGACGCCGATGCCTCCGGTCAGCTCCACAACGGCCTCGACCGGATCCTCCGCATTGAAGTCCACCGTCTCGGCATGCTGGTCGCGCGCCAGCGCCAGCCGGTCGGCCACGCCGTCCACGACGATGACGCGTCCGGCTCCCTGCAGACGGGCGCAGGCGACTGCGGCCTGCCCGACCGGACCGGCACCCAGAACCGCCACGGTGTCGCCGTCACCGACCTCCGCCAGCCTCGCCCCGAACCACGCGGTGGGGTAGATGTCGGAGAGCAGAATGGCCTGGGCGTCGTCGACGGTGTCGGGCAGCGGGACCAGCCCGACATGGGCGTAAGAGGTCCTAACAAAGGCGTTGGACGTGTCGGTGGGTGATCAGACAGGTGGCGAGGCCGAGGAAGGCTTCGTGGATGTCGTCGCGTCTCTCCCAGCGGACCCGGAGACGGCGGAATCCGTGCAGCCAGGCGATCGTGCGCTCGACCACATAACGGAAGGTGCCCAGGCCACTGCCGTGTTCTTCGCCCCGTTCGGCGATGACCGGACGGATCCCACGGGCACGAAGCAGTCGCCGGTACTTGTCGTGNCGTCCGGCTCCCTGCAGACGGGCGCAGGCGACTGCGGCCTGCCCGACCGGACCGGCCCCCAGAACCGCCACGGTGTCGCCGTCACCGACCTCCGCCAGCCTCGCCCCGAACCACGCGGTGGGGTAGATGTCGGAGAGCAGAATGGCCTGGGCGTCGTCGACGGTGTCGGGCAGCGGGACCAGCCCGACATGGGCGTAAGAGGTCCTAACAAAGGCGTTGGACGTGTCGGTGGGTGATCAGACAGGTGGCGAGGCCGAGGAAGGCTTCGTGGATGTCGTCGCGTCTCTCCCAGCGGACCCGGAGACGGCGGAATCCGTGCAGCCAGGCGATCGTGCGCTCGACCACATAACGGAAGGTGCCCAGGCCACTGCCGTGTTCTTCGCCCCGTTCGGCGATGACCGGACGGATCCCACGGGCACGAAGCAGTCGCCGGTACTTGTCGTGGTCGTAGCCGCGGTCCGCGAGGAGCGCGTCGGGTCGGCGTCGTGGCCGGCCGACTGCGCCGGCCACGGGCGGAACCTTGTCCAGCAGGGGCAGCAACTGTGTGACGTCGTTGCGGTTTCCTCCGGTCAGCGACACCGCGAGCGGGATGCCCTGCCCGTCGGTGAGGACGTGGTGCTTGCTGCCCGGCCGTGCACGGTCGACCGGGCTGGGCCCGCTTTTGGGCCGCGCCGAGCCGCCCGCACATGGGAGGAGTCGATCACCGCCCGCGACCAGTCGAGCGTCTTCGCGGCCCGCAGCTTCTTCAGCAGCACCAGGTGCAACTGGTCCCACACGCCCGCCTCGTTCCATGCGGCCAGCCGCCGCCAGCAGGTCATCCCCGACCCGAAGCCCAACTCCTGCGGCAGGTACTCCCACTGGATGCCGGTGTGCAGGACAAACAGGATCCCGCACAGCGCCTTCCGGTCCGGAATGCGTGGCCGGCCCTCCACCAGCTTCGGGCCCGGCTGCGGCAGCAACGGTTCGATGAGCGACCACAGTTCGTCTGAGACGATCCACGGACGCGACTCCCTCTTTCCCACGACCAGACCAACGAACAACCAGACCAACAGTCACATGATCAACAGCTTCTGTTAGGACCTCTAAGGGATTCGGGCGTACTCGGCCTGCAGCCCGTCCAGTCCACCGGCCGCCTCCGGACCGCCGAAGAACACCGTGCCCGCGCGCGGTCCCCCCCGGGTTGGCGTTGTCGCACTGCGCGTAGTAGCCCGCGCGACAGTAACTGCACGTCCCGCACGCCACGGTGGACGGCACCACCACGCGGTCGCCGGGNCCTGCGGCAGGTACTCCCACTGGATGCCGGTGTGCAGGACAAACAGGATCCCGCACAGCGCCTTCCGGTCCGGAATGCGTGGCCGGCCCTCCACCAGCTTCGGGCCCGGCTGCGGCAGCAACGGTTCGATGAGCGACCACAGTTCGTCTGAGACGATCCACGGACGCGACTCCCTCTTTCCCACGACCAGACCAACGAACAACCAGACCAACAGTCACATGATCAACAGCTTCTGTTAGGACCTCTAAGCGAGAAGTACGTAAGGACGGTTTCATCGCGCCTGACATCCCTTCGTCACTTTGTGCTGCCAAAAGTGCTGCGCCCCACCGGATGCCCCACCCGCAGCCCGATATACGCGGCCCTCGGCGGCCGAGTCCCGCACCGGACAGTCCGCGGGTGCGGCACAAGCACAGAACAAGACACCTTGTCCTGCGTACTATCACTACGACAGCGGCGTGCGGCAGCAACTGACACCGCATCAGCGGACGCAGACGAGACAGCACGCCCATCGGATTTCGCGGAGGCCGCAGGCCCGCGCACTGCGGGCCACGGCCCCAGGAAGAGGTGCGAGCCCATGTCCGAAATCGCCCCCGGCACCACTCAGTTGACCTCCCAGTACGGCAACCAGGTGGCCGGCGACCTCGAACGCAACCTCAAGGAACAAGAGCGCCTCAGCGGCGAAATCGAAGCACTCCAGGGTCAGTTGGCCGCTCTGCGGCAGGACCACACAGTCCTGCTGAACATCCGGCAGGTCCTGGGCACGCCAACGGCAGCCGACTCGCCGACCACCCCACCAGGCGCGGTGGTGCCCGCTCCCCGTAAGAAGGCCGCCGTCTCGGACAAGCGGACGGGCACCCGGAAATCCACCGCACCGGCCGGAAAGCGGACCGGAAAGAAGGCAGCCGCCAAGGCTTCGGCCGTACGGTCGGAGACCACCCTCGTCGACCTTGTCCGAGAGCATCTGACCGGCCAGAGGGAACCCCGCTCGGCGGCCGAGATCTCCACCGCGCTCGGACGTCAGCACCCCGAGCGTACGATCAAGGCCACCGTCGTGCGCACCACACTCGAGGGACTCGTGGCCAGGAACCAGGCCCAGCGCACCAAGCAGGGATCCTCGGTCTTCTACACCTCACCCGACGCGAGCGAACCCGCCGCGCAGACCGAGGACAGCTCCCGGCAAGCGGACTGACGAACGCCGCGCCGAGGGTCGTTCAGCCGGCCGGCCGTGAGGGTCGGAAACCGCCCCCGCCCCGTCCCTGCCATCCGGCGGCCGCGAGGACCGCGGCCGCCGCTCCGGTGCCCAATACGGCACCGGCGACCACGTCGCCCGGATAGTGCACCCCGGTGTGGATCCGTGAGTAGCCCACCGCGCAGGCCAACAGGCCCAGCGGCACCGTGGCGACGGGAAGCGCGGGCCCCACCGCCGCCGCGAAGGCGACCGCGGACGCCGTGTGCCCCGAGGGGAAGGACGCGGACTCCGGCATCGGCACGTGCCGCCCCGGAAACGGCGAGTCCTCGGCCCGGTGCGGACGGGGCCGGCGGACCAGGCGCTTGCCGAGCATGTTCGCGCTCGCCGAGGCGACACCGATGGCCGCGACTCCGAGGGCGGCGGCGCGCCGGGGCCGGCCGGGGCACAGGGCGAGCAGTCCGGCGATCGTGAACGAGATCTTGGAGTGGTCCGCCGCGGCCGACAGCCGGCGCAGGGCGTAGTCCAGGGCCGGTGTCCTGGTGACCGTCACGGCCTCGTACAGCGCCTGGTCGAGGGCGGCGAGATCCCGCAACAGCGCGCGAGGGGTCGGCTGTTGGCGCTGTGGTCGGTCAAGCATCGCTCTGCTCCTGGTTCTTGACGGCCGGGAAGGGAGTCCGGAAGAGGGCCAGTCGGACGACACGGCGCCAGTCGACGGACGGGGCGGTGTACGGCGCGCCGGGACGGTTTCTCGGTACCCGAACCCGCAGGGCCCTGGGTCGTACGGTGCACACGACCGGCGGGGGCAGCAGCAGCGCTTCGCCGTCCACGGCCACCGGGATGGTCTCCGCGTCGGCCTCGACGACCACCCGCCGCGGGGTCGACGTGGTGATTCCGCTGGCGCGTTCGCCCCGCAGCGCGAGTTCGGCGGCCTGTGCCGGGCCCTCGATCCGCAGGCTGATCACACCGAGTCGGCCTCCGTCCAGGTGGGATCTTCGCCCGCCGCCCATCGGGCCGGCCTGTACGTAGGGGTTGTTGCTCACCAGCAGCGCGTGCGGGGCTTCGAGGCGCTGGTCGTCCGCCGTGGCGGTCAACTGTGCTCCGACCTCGCCGGCCAGCAGGTCCGGCAGCAGGTCGAGGGTGGTGGACGCCTTGGCCTCGCGGTACTCGGGCCTTTGCACGATCTCCGCGTACGTCCCGAACGAGACCGTATTAACGAAGGGCCGACCCGCCACGTCGCCCAGATCGACACGGATCTCCACGCCGTGCGAGAGAGCCTTGAGGCCGCTCGCCGGATCGTCGCGGTCCAGGCCCAGGTCCATCGCGAAGTGGTTGCGGGTCCCGGCGGCGAGGACCACGAACGGCACGTCGTGTTCGGCGGCCACCGCCGCGACCAGCGCCTGGGTGCCGTCGCCGCCGGCCACGCCGAGCAGGTCCGCGCCCTCGGCGACGGCCTGGCGAGCCAGCGCCGCCGGATCGGGGCTGTTGTCCACGTCGAGCAGGATCACCCGGGCACCCAACGCCTCGGCCTGCTCCACGAGGCCGTGCTCGGCGACCTTTCCGCCGCCCGACAGCGGATTCATGATCAGCACCGGTCTGCGGGGCGGACGGACCGGATGCGAGCGCATGCCACGGGGTGAGCGCAGCCGGCGCAGTGCGCTTCTCGCGCAGGCCAGTGCCGCCGCCCACAGACCCAGCGCCGCCGCCGCGAACGGCCACAGGCCGGATACCGCGTACAGGACCAGGACGGCGACGGGCGCGGCGACGGCCAGCAGGGCGCCGCACAGACGCGCCACACCCCGATGTGCCAGGGCCCACCAGATGCCCGCGCCGGCCAGGGCGATGCCCACCAGCCCCAGCAGCGGCACCAGCCACTGGCCCGCGGCCACGACCGCCGCGACCACGCCTGCCAGGCAGAGCAGAGCCAGCCGGGCCAGCGTCCGCGCCGCAGTGCCGGAGCCGTCCGGCTCCACCTCGTTCATCGTCCGGGTCGCCTCTCACGGATCGGTGGCCCAACGATCTCATGTTGTCGGTATTGGTGCCGCCCCGGTCCACTGTGGTTCAGCGGGTCACCACATGTCGCTCATCGGGGACGCAGTGGGTCATGGTCAGTCCCTCGACGTCGCGCGGCGGGTTCTTGCCGAGGTTCGCCAACCGCTTGCGGTCCTCGTCGGTGAGGTCCTGGCCGGCCAGCGGCTCGAGCCCGGCGACGTCCTCCGGGCTGATGCCGAGCCCGTCTCCGACCCGCAGGCCCAGGTCGTTCTCGACCAGCAGGAAGTGCCACACCATGCGCTCCTGCACGGGCCGGTCGCACTGGGCGATCAGGTCGGTGAGGTTCTTCACCAGGTCGTCGCGCTCCCACTCCTCCAGGAGCAGGTACCGCTGGCCCGCCTGAAGGTAGTCGTTGGTGCGGGGGATGCGCTTGCGGGTGAGCCGGCCGTGGATCTCGGGGCCCTGTTCGTCGTGGGTCGGGTACTGCGCCTCGCGCAGGCCTCCGGTGATGGACGGCTCGTAGTTGACGTGCGGGTTCTCGCCCGCACCGTCCACGTGGTAGGTCATCTGGCCGTCGCGCTGGTTGGTCCGCACGTCGGCGTTCTTGGCCTGGTTGACGGGCAACTGGAGGTAGTTCGGACCGACCCGATGGCGCTGGGTGTCGCTGTAGGAGAAGGTCCGGCCCACGAGCATCTTGTCGTCGGAAAAGTCCAGTCCGTCGACGAGGACTCCGGTGCCGAAGGAGATCTGCTCGTTCTCGGCGAAGAAGTTGTCCGGCATCCGGTCGAGCACCATCCGGCCCACCGGCTTCGGCGGGAACTCCTGCTCGGGCCAGGTCTTCGTGTCGTCGAGCGGGTCGAAGTCCAGCTCGGGGTGATCGTGGTCGTCCATCATCTGGACCAGCAGCTCCCACTCGGGGTACTCCCCGCGGGCGACCGCCTCGTACAGGTCCTTGGTGGCGTGGCCGAGCGAGTCGGCCTGCACGTTGGCGGAGTCCTCCTCGGTCATCGAGCGGACGCCGAGTTTGGGCATCCAGTGGTATTTGACCAGCTTGGTCTCGCCGTCGGCGTTGACCCACTTGTAGGTGTTGACGCCGAAGCCCTGCATGTGGCGGTAGTCCGCGGGGATGCCACGCGGGCTGAACAGGTTGACCAGCATGTGCATCGACTCCGGTGTCTGCGACATGAAGTCGAAGATGCGGCGCGGCTGCTGTTCGAAGGTGACCGGGTCGGGTTTGAGGGCGTGGATGACGTCCGGGAACTTGATCGCGTCCCGGATGAAGAAGACACCCAGATTGTTGCCCACCAGGTCCCAGTTGCCGTCCTCGGTGTAGAACTTCACGGCGAAGCCGCGCGGGTCACGGGCGGCCTCGGAGGAGTCGCGCCCGCCGATGACGGTGGAGAAGCGGACCGCCAGGTCGGTGCGCTTGCCGCGGTCCTGGAACAGTTTGGCCCGGGTGTACCGGTTGATCGGCTCATCGCCCCAGGCGCCGTAGGACTCGAAGTAGCCGTAGGCGGTCACACCGCGAGCGTGGACGACGCGCTCGGGGATGCGTTCCCGGTCGAAATGGCTGATCTTCTCGAGGAACTGGTAGTTCTCCAGCGTGGCGGGCCCGCGGGCGCCGACGGTGCGCTGGTTCTGGTTGTCGTGGACCGGGTGGCCCTGGCGGTTGGTGAGCACCTTGCGGTCGTCCGCCGGAGCGGGACCGTTAGCGGACACGTCCGTCATGGTCAGGGACTCCTTGGTTCTCGGGTTCTCGGCGGGTGGGAGCCCCAGGCACAGCGGGCGCCCCCGGCCGGTGTTCGGCGGATCACCCGAGTACCCGGTCGGCTCGCGCCACTCACCTCACGCGTCCGCCATCAGTGCGTCGTCGTCGGGGCGGGCGCCGGACAGCTGACGGCGGGCAGCGGCCAGGGCGGAGTCGACGTCACGGGTGCCCGTGGCGATGCACAGGGTGTACGACACGTCCTCGAGGCGCTGCCGCGCCCCGGCGCTGCCCTCCTCCGCGTGCAGAACACGCAGCGCCTCGTAGCGCTCGAGCAGGTCGGTCAGAAGGGCGGGGTGGGCCATGAGCATGATTCGCTCCTCCATCTGCGCAGGGGAGTGAGGGCGGTCGCATCCGCCGCGTCACTCGGACTGTCGCGGGAGAGGCCTCGGCGGACGCACCAAGGAGGGCCGCATTCGGCCGCTTCCGCGGTGGGCCTGTGATCCCAAGCACCTGCCGCCCGTCTGCCCGGGCCTTCCCGGCCCAAACCCGCCTCCCGTTCACCTCTTTTCCCGGCACGGGTCCGCCGGTAGATCCGCCATCAGCTGTTGCCGCGCGGGCCGCCCAGCGGGCGTGCCGGACGGCGGACGGCGGCCGTGCGGGCGCGCACGTCGGGGTGCCACAGCCGTACGCTGCCGTCGATGCCGCTGCCGACGGGGGTCCGCCCGGCGGGCGCGACGGTCATGCCCCACACCGGGCCGGTGGACCGGTCACGGCTGACGGTCTCGGTCATCCGTCTGCCCTCGTGCCGGGTCAGTCCCGGCGGGCGTCGACATCGCCGTTGACCGTGGTCAGGGTCATGGTGTGGTTCCGGTCGGCGCGCTGTGCCGGCACGCCCACCGTGGCGCGGCCGTTGTCGGTGGAGGCGGTGACCCGGTAGGCCGGGCTGTCGTGGGGCACGGTGACGTCGACCGAGCCGTTGACGGTCGCGGCGCTGACGCCCGACGGGACTGCGGCGCATCCCACCACCACGTCGCCGTTCGTGGTGGCCGCGTGCACCCGCTCCGCCGCCACGCTCGTCGCGCGCACCGAGCCGTTGCGGGTCGACAGCCGTACGTCGGCGTCATCGCGTCCGGAACGGGTCACCGTCACATCTCCGTTGACGGTCGTGATGTCCAGCGCGGCGCCGACGCCGGCCACGTCGACGCCGGCGTTGCGGGCGGTGGCCGTGACGCTCACACCGTCGGGGATCTCCACGTACGGCATCCGGGGGCAGCCCTCGTCGCCCGCGGTCCGGTCGGCGCACGACAGGTCTAGCGTCCACACCTTTCCGCGATGGGACCAGTGCTGGTCGACGCGGTCGTCGACGGTGACGCCGCGGCCGTCGGCCGGGCGCAGCCGCAGGCCGTTGTCGGTGGCGATCACCACGTGGTCTCCGGACCCCGCCGCGCGGAAGGCTCCCGCCGCCTGCGGGCCGCCGGATTCCCCGCCGCCGTCGTCGCTGCACGCCCCGGCGAGGGGCAGCAGCGCCAGTACCACCATCAGGCGCGTCAGGCGCCGTGTCGGCATCGCCTTCATACAGCCTCGGATGCCCCGGTTCGCCGTAGCCATGGCAGAGACGGACGGCGGGGCCGAACCCTCCGGGTCTACGGCACCGGGACCGAGTCCGTCTCCGTCGCCCCCTCCGCCGCGAGCGCCTTGTTGCGGCGCACGGAGGACCAGAAGGACCAGCCGATCAGGACGACACCGACGAGACCGGTGATGATCTCGTTGATCTGGTACTGGATGGTGACCATGAGGATCACCGCGAGGGCGCCGATCGCGTAGTGGGCGCCGTGCTCCAGGTAGACGTAGTCGTCGAGGGTGCCCTGGCGGACCAGGTACACGGTCAGGGACCGGACGTACATCGCGCCGATGCCGAGGCCCAGCGCCATCAGGACGATGTCGTTGGTGATGGCGAACGCGCCGATCACGCCGTCGAAGGAGAACGAGGCGTCGAGGACCTCGAGGTAGAGGAACATGAAGAACGCCGCCTGGCCTGCCAGCTTGACCGGCGAACGGGTCCCGCCGGAGCGTTCGGCCTCCTCCTCCTCGCGTTCCTCGTCCTCTTCGAGCCTGTTCTCGAAGTAGCCGGAGAGGCCGCCGACGACCATGTAGGTGATCAGACCCGCGATACCGGAGATCAGGACGGTCTGCGCCTTGTCGGCGTGCGCGCCGCCGTGCTGGTGGGCGTGGGTCGCGAAGGTGAACGCGGTGACCAGCAGCACGATCAGGGCGATGCAGACCGACAGCATGTCGACCTTGCCGAGCTTGGCCAGCGGCCGCTCCAGCCAGGCCAGCCACTTGATGTCCCGGTCCTCGAAGATGAAGTCCAGGAAGATCATCAACAGGAACATGCCACCGAACGCGGCGATCGCCGGGTGCGCGTCGGTGACGAGCTGCTGGTAACGGTCCTTGTCGGTCAAGGCCAGCTGGACCGCGTCGTACGGATTGAGCTTCGCGGTGATGGCGACGATCACGACCGGGAAGACCAGCCGCATGCCGAACACGGCGATCAGAACGCCGACCGTGAGGAAGATCTTCTGCCAGAAGGTGTTCATCTTCTTCAGAATTCCGGCGTTGACCACCGCGTTGTCGAACGACAGCGAGATCTCCAGCACGGCCAGGATCGCCACGACGCCGAACGCGGCCCAGCCGTCGTACAGCACTCCTGCGGCCAGGCCGAGCGCGGTGACCGCGAAAGCCCAGCGAAAGGTCTTCAGAATCACTGGCACCAAGTCCTGTCTTCGGGCGGTCGCCCGGGTGGTGGGCGCAAACGGCCCGTGGGGTCACGGGCGTTGTCTATCACGGTCGTCCGTCGCCCAGGTGGCGCGGGGTACCGACGCGGGCTCCCTGCGGGTGTCGGACCAGCTGTCGGGATCATGTTCGGAGGGGGCTCGTACGGCGAGGAGGGCGACGTCGTCGTCGTTGGTGACGTCTCGGACCCGGCGCAGCACCTGGTCGGTGAAGGAGGCCAGCGGGCGGTGGGCGAGGGCGGCGGCGTGTCTGCGCAGGCGCTCCAGGCCCTCGTCGAGGGTCTGGCCGGGCGCCTCGATCAGGCCGTCGGTGTACAGCAGCAGCGTGGAGCCGGGCGGCAGCGGGGTGGTCGCTTCGGTACGCGGTGTACGGACTCCGGTGCCCAGGAGGATGCCGTGGCCGTCGGTCAGGAAACGGGCCAGGCCGTCGTGGCTGATCAGCAGGGGTGGCGGGTGGCCGGCGTTGGTCCAGGACAGCTCCCAGTGGCCGTCGTCCCGCTCCTCCACCCGGGCGAAGATCGTGGTGGCCATGGTGACGTCGGTGATGTGCATGACCGCCTCGTCGAGCCGGGCGACGATCCGGCTCGGGGGTTCCTGGTGGGCCCAGGCGTAGGCGCGGAGCATGTTGCGCAGTTGCGCCATGCCGGCCGCCGCCTCCAGGTCGTGGCCGACGACGTCTCCGACCGCCAGTGCGGTGGCGCCGTCGGAGAGGGAGAAGGCGTCGTACCAGTCGCCGCCGACCTGTGAGGCATCGGGAGCGGGCAGGTAGCGGGCCGTCATCTGCAGTCCGGGAACCCGCGGCATCTGGGGCAGCAGGTGGTTCTGCATGGTCTCGGCGACCTTGCGCTGACGCTGGTACAGACGCGCGTTGTCCAGGGCCAGGCCGGCGCGGCGGGCGATGTCCTCCAGCAGGGGGAGATCGGCGGTGGTGAAGTCCACCGGATCCTTGGTGCGGCCCAGGGTCAGTGCGCCCAGGACCGCGCGGGTGCTGCGAATGGGGGCGATGGCGGCGGAACGGATACCGGTGGCCTCGAACAGGCGGTGCTGTTCCACCGCGATACCGGAGTCCGGTTCCTGCTGGTAGGTCTGCGGACCGGCCAGCGTCGAGGCGACCCCGCGCAGGGCCCTGGACAGGGGCATCGGCGAATCCTCCGGGACCGGCGGCATCGGTCCCTGAAGATCCTCGTGGTGCACCAGGGTGTCGTTCTCCCCGTGGACGACGGCAGCGCGCCACACCTCGTCGCGCTCGGTGATCAGATCGACGACGGCCCAGTCCGCCAGCCGGGGCACCACCAGTGCCAGCAGCCGGCGCAGCGTCTCCTCGGCGTCGAGAGTGGACGTCAGCCGGGTGGTGGTCTCGGCCAGCAGCGCGAGCCGCTCGAGTTCCGGCAGCGGATCGGCCGGCGTCTCGAGTCGTCTGGCGGTCTCCGGCGGGCGCTGGGCGTGGACGAGCACGAGCGTGCCGGCTTCCCGGCCGTCCACGACGTACGGCGTGATCATCCAGGACACGGGCAGCAAGGAGCCGTCCCCGCACTCGAAGTAATCCCCGTCGGCCTGCGCGGTGCGCCCGGCGTGGAAGGCCTGCCGCATGTCGCACCGGCTCCTCGGCAAGTGGTGGCCGTGGGCGTCCCGGTGCAGCAGGTCGTGCGCGTCGCGGCCGAGGAACTCCTCGGCGGGCCGGACCAGCAGCTGTTCGGCGTGGGCGTTGACGGCGAGGACGCTGCCCTCCTCGTCCACGACGTACGCCGCGGTCCCGATGGCCTCCAGGGCCTCCGTGAGTCCCCCGGCGGGTATGGCCGGGTATCGTCTCTCGGGGGTCGCCGCGTCCTCCGCGCCTGTCATGTCTCCCTCTCCTCGCTGGTCGGCTGCCGCCCTTTGCCCGTCGGTGGCATGTCGTTCGGCGGTACTGGCCTTCCCGTCTGCCCCGACACCCATGTATCCAGCCTCGCGTGTGAGCGAGACCTCGCAACCTGGTCGGCGGGGCCGCCAGCGTGGAAAAGGAGGAGCCGCGACACCTTCGCGCCCCCTGACGCTTCCGTGCGCCGGATGCGTGTGGCCGAATTCCCCCTGCTTTCAAGGCACTTGGCCGCGGACTGGGTATCCGTGAAGTCACGGGTGGAGACCGGCGGCACAAGGGAGGGCTGGGGCTGTGGCACGCCTGTCGTGGACGTCCGGCCCCATCCCGTCACGCCGGTCGCGCAAGCGCCGTGTGGTGCGCGCGCTGCGGGCTCAGGGGTTCTACGGGCCCAGGTTCCGTGACGTGCTGCCCGCTTTCGCCGGTGTCGTGGCGGCCGTGTGCGCAGTGGCCGCCGTGCTCGCCGCGGGATACCGGGCTGCCGGGATCGTCGTCCCGGTCGCCGGCGTCGCGTTCCTGGCCCTGGTCGTCACGGCCGCGATACGGCACGGACGTCCTGGCGCTCGTCGCCGTATCGGTTACTACACCGAGGACGAACTGCTCGAACTCGACACCCAGGGACTCGCGCTGGCGGTGGCGCGGATGCTGCGCCGGGACGGGTGGCGGGTGCGGTTGATGCCCGCGCCGGACCGGCCGCGGCTGTGCGCCCGCGACGCGGCCGGCCGTCGGATCGACGTGGCCTTCCGGCCGGTGGCGGAACCCCTCCCCGACGAGGACGCGCCGCACCCTCACCCGCACCGCGGGGACCAGGAATCACCCCTGCGCCTGGTCGTCCACCGCGGCGTCTTCACCGCCCGAGACATCCGTTGGGCTCGGCGGGAGAAGACGATCTGCCTGCTCGACGGGTCCGCTCTGCGGCAGTGGGCGGCGGGCGCACGACTCAACGACGTGCTGTCGCAGGGTTGGTGACCGGCAGTCGGTACGCCCCTGTCGCGCAGGAACGTCTCCTCGTCTGCCTCTCCCCCGTCAGATCCGCCCGCCGGTCAAGCGGGTGATCGGACCGTGCACGTGACGCCCGGCGCGTCGGCCGGCTGCGTACGACGTCGCGGTCAGCGCGGTCAGCCCGGCACCCACGCCCGCGGCGATGAGCTTTCGCTGGGCTATCACCGTCCAGGCCGTCTTGGCGACGGCCGCGGCCTGCCCCGAGGCGGCGATGACGGTCTGGCGCCCGGACTCGACGCTCTTGGCCGCGGTCTGCGCGGCCCCACTCGCCGTCCTGGCCGCCCGCTCCGTCGCCTCCTTGCCCGCTGACGCAGCGTCATCCGTCTTCGTGGCCGCCTTGTTCGCCGCCTTGGTCGCCGGGGCGGTGGCCTTCGCCGTGGTACGGCGGGCCTTCGCCGACGCGGACCGCGTGGTCACGGAATCTTGGTTCGTCTGCTCGTTCGATTCACTCATGGACAACGCGTTACCGCTCGCTTCGACGGCAAACACGCTCCGTTGGAAACGGCCCGGTGCCGCAGCACCGGGCCGTCACGCGTCACCCGTCTCAGCCGATGTGGTAGCTGTCCCCGTAGACCTTCCAGTCAAGTGGCGGGTTCAGGTCGAAGTTGCCCTTGCGCAGGAAGACACGTTGGGCCGTGTCGACGCGGCTGGTGTCGCTGTGCGCCTCCTCCTGCTTCATCGCCCATACACGTGCGTCGAGGAAGGCGTTCAGGTACGTCGTCTCGTCGCCGCCCTGCGCCGGCGGCTTGGCCTGGCGCAGGGCCCGGCGGCGGATGCTGCTGAAGCTGGTCGCGTCGCCGCCGTCGCCGTGCATGACGATGGCGTCGTAGTAGGCGAACTGACCGAGCACACGCAGGCCGTCCGCCTTGCCCTGCTTGACGGCGGGGTTGAAGTAGACGCGGTCGCGTTCGTCGTTCTGCGCCTGCTGGAACGCCGTGTCCCGGGCGGCCTTGCGCCAGTCGTCGGGGAAGTTCGGGTCCAGGCCGTCGTGCGAGTCGGTGCCGTCGACGCGGCGCAGCGCCGGCAGATACCTGGCAAGGACGTTGCCGGGCTTGCGGTCGGTGTACAGCTCGACGAGGTCGAGCATGTCTCCGGTGCCGGAGCAGAAGCCGATGATGCCGGCGGTGTAGCCGCGGCCGTCACCTATGTCCTCTATGTACTTGTACTGGGCCTTCCAGTCGAGCGAGGAGTTCTCCGCGCTCGACACCAGCTTCATGGCGATCTCCTTCTTCGCGGGGTCGTCGAGGCCCACTGCGGCCGCGGGCGCTGCCGCGGCGCGCGGAGAGCTGAGCAGGGCGCCGCAGGTCGCCGCTCCCATCAGAGCGAGCAGGGTGCGGCGGGAGGTGTGGGCGATCGGGGGCACTGTGTCAGGTTCCACGGGGGCTCCAAGTGGAGGTGGGGGGTGGAGAGTTGGTCCGTACCTGATTGTTAGGAACGTTTCCTACCAGTGCGAGGAGCGATCAGTAACCCACTGCGCGGAACTTCGTAGGTTCGAACGAATGATGTTCGGCAAGACGTGAGTTCGACCAGCCGGTCGAAGGTGGGAGCTAGCTCCGCAAAACGTCCTTCGCGAACAGGAGGCCGTCGCCCAGAGCGGGACGGAGCCGAACCAGGGGGACTTACGGGGCGCGCACGACCTGGAGGCCGGCACGGTGTCCGAGCGCGCCGCGGTGGCCGGGTCCGGCGGCATCTTCATCGGGCCGCTGGCAGCCAAGCTCGGAATCCGGCCCGCGACGCTGCGCAAACGGGAGCGCGGAGGCTAGTGCGCCCGCGCCGTGACGCGCTCACCGCGTATCGCGTCTACGACAAGGGCTGGAGCCGCTCGGGGCGCCGGAGGCGTACCTCCGCGAACGGGGATGAGCGGGAATGAGACCTCGGCCGTGGCCTCAGAAGTGCCGTGGCAGTCGGACGACCTGGACGAAGAAGTCGTCGATCTGGCGGACCGCGGCGATGAACTGGTCCAGGTCCACCGGCTTGGTGACATAGGCGTTCGCGTGGAGCTTGTAGCTGCGCAGGATGTCCTCCTCGGCCGCGGAGGTGGTGAGGACGACCACGGGGATGTGGGCCAGGTCAGGGTCGGACTTGATCTTCTCCAGGACCTGACGGCCGTCGTACTTGGGGAGGTTGAGGTCGAGGAGGATCAGGTCGGGCTGCGGCGCGTCGGTGTGGTCGCCGCGTCGGTAGAGGAAGTCCAGTGCTTCCTCGCCGTCCCGTACCACATGGAGCGTGTTGCCGATCTTGTTGTCCTCGAAGGCCTCACGAGTCATCAACTCGTCGCCGGGGTCGTCCTCGACGAGGAGTACGTCGATGGGGCTGGCGGCGGGGGTGGTCATGTCAGGGCCTTTTCCTCGGTGCCGACAGCGGAGGTCTCCGGGCTTTCGGCGATGGACGGGAGCGTGAAGCAGAAGCGGGTGCCGTCCGTGTGGACGGTGTCGATCCAGATCCTGCCTCCGTGTTGTTCCACGATCTTCTTGCACAGTGCCAGACCGATGCCGGTGCCACCGTAGGCGTCCCGCCCGTGCAGCCGCTGGAAGATGATGAAGACCTTCTCCGTGAACGGCTCCGGAATGCCGATGCCGTTGTCCGTGACGGTGATCAGCAGGCTACCGGGGTCGTCGGGGTCGGTTCCACAGGTGATGGACACGTGCGGAGCGCGGTCGGGCTGGCGGAACTTGAGGGCGTTGCCGACGAGGTTCTGCCAGAGCATGGCCAGCAGGGTGGGATCCCCGACGACCTCGGGCAGGTGCTCCGGGCGGTCGACGCGGGCACCGGACTCCTCGACGGCGGTCCCGAGGTTGGCCAGCGCCTTGTCCAGTGCCTCGTCGAGACCGACCGGTACCCGGGCGTCGTTGACGCGTCCGACCCGGGAGAAGGTGAGCAGGTCGTTGATGAGGACCTGCATGCGCCGGGCCCCGTCGACCGCGAAATCGACGTACTGCCGACCGCGGTCGTCGAGTGTGTCGCCGTAGCGCTTCTCCAGCAGCTGGCAGAAGGAGGCGACCTTGCGCAGGGGCTCCTGAAGATCGTGGGAGGCGACGTAGGCGAACTGCTCCAACTCGGCGTTGGAGCGGCGCAGTTCCTCGGCCTGGGCGTCCAGGTCGGCGGCCTGCCTGGTCAGCACCTGCTCTTGTGCACGGGAGGCCTCGAGCTCGGCCACGACATGCCAGCGCATGCCCTCGACGGCGTTGGCCACCGCGATCAGATCGGCCGGGCCGCCGCCGCTGATGACGTACGCGAAGTCGCCGCCGGCCACCCGCCCCGACGCCGTGCTGAGCGCCTCCAGGGGGCGTGTCACCAGGACCCGGACCAGGACGGCACAGGCGACGCCGGCCAACAGGAAGGCCGCGACCATGCCGGCCAGGACCGAGTCGCGCACGTTCCGTTCATGGGCGAGGTGGGAGCGGCCGTCCTCCACCGCCTTCGCCAGGTCGGTGTTCTGCTTGTGCCACAAGGTGCGCAGCCGGTCGAACTCCTTCTTGCCCTGATCGGCCTTCTGCTGGTCCAGCGGCTTCGGCCGGCCGGGGGTGACCGAGACCGCGAGGGGTTCGGCGTAGGTGCGGCGCCAGTCGGCCGCCTGGCTTTCGATCGCCTTGAGGTCCGCCAGCAGTGCCGGCCGGTCGCCGATGTACTCGTGCAGCCGGGCGGCCGAGCCCGCCTCGGCCTGTTTGCCCTGGGTGTACGGGTCGAGGAACTGCCGGTCGGCGGCGATCGCGTAGCCGCGGATGCCCGTCTCCTGGTTGACCTGCGCCGCCTGCAGCCGGTACGCCTCGGTCTGGGCGGGCTGGACGCGGCGCAGCAGCTGGTCGCTCACCTCTGCCGTCCGGCCGAGCAGATGGGCGCCGACCACGCTGCCGACCACCACCAGCAGCGTCATGACGGCCAGAGCCAGGTAGACCCAGCCCTGCACCGTCAGCCGGCGCCCGATCCACGCCGTGTCCATGCCTCGCCTCACCGTGTGCTCCGACACCACGCTCCCGCTCACTCAGTTCCAGTTCAGGTGGACGACGGCCACATCGTCGGCCAGGCCGCCCCGCGCCTCGGCGAGGCTCTCGGCCTTCCCGATCAGCCGGTCCACGAAGGCTTCCGCATCCAGGGCGGCGCCCTCGCGGGCGAGGGCCAGCAGCCCCTCCTCGCCCAGGCGTTCCGGGCCCCGGCTCACATGTCCCTCGAACAGGCCGTCGGTGAAGAGCACCACCGACGTTCCCGCCGGAACCGGCAGGTGTGCGGTCGGCCATCGCGCGCCGCCGGGGACCATGCCCAGGGCCGGTCCGCCGGGCACCTCCACCCACTCCACGTCCGATCCGGTGCGGTGGAGCAGGCCGTGATGACCGGCTCGTACGACGTGGGCCTGCTGCTCTCCCGGCACGGCGGCCAGCGTCACGAGGGTCGCGAAGACCTCGTCACGCGCCCGCTCGGCCATCAGCAGCTCCTCGAGCCGGGCCATCTGCTGCGCGCCGGTGATGCCGCTGAGGACGAGGGTGCGCCAGGCGATCCGCAGGGCGACTCCCAGGGCCGCTTCGTCCGGGCCGTGCCCGGAGACGTCCCCGATGAGGGCGTGGAGGGTGCCGTCGGCGCTCTGGACGATGTCGTAGAAGTCGCCGCCCAGCAGTGTCTGCGCGCGTCCGGGCCGGTAGCGGGCCACGACCTGGACGCCCTCGGCACGCAGGAGGGGGCGGGGCAGCAGTCCCCGTTCCAGGCGGGCGTTCTCCTGTGCCTGGAGCGCGCCGGCCTGCAGGGCCACCGCCGCCTGCTCGGTCTGCTTGCGCTGGATCGCGTAGCGCACCGCCCGTCCGAACAGCTCGGGCTCGACCCGGCCCTTGACCAGGTAGTCCTGTGCGCCGGCCGCGACCGCGGCGAGGCCGGTCTGCTCCTCGGCTAGCCCGGTGAGGACCACGATGGCGACCTGCTCGGCCAGCCCCTGGACCAGGGAGACCGCCTCAAGTCCATGAGCGTCCGGCAGGTGCAGGTCGAGCAGCACACAGTCGGGCGTCTCGGTGGCGAGCACCTCGGTGGCCTCGGTCATCGACCGCACCCAGCGCAGCCGCATCTTCACGTCGCCGTCGGCGACCAGTTCCTCCACGAGCAGCGCGTCGCCGGGATCGTCCTCCACGAGGAGAACCGAAGGCTCCCAGCGCTCCCACGCCGTCTCGGCACCGGCTGCCGTCGCCGACACCAACTCGGCAGCCCCAGTCCCCGAGATCACTGCGGTCCCGCCCTCCCATACGTGTCGTTTGCCTCCAGACGTTGTCCAGCACAACGATGGGAGCTCAGCCAGAGTGACGATCCGATCTTCACACGTCACGGAGAAGGCAACGGAGCCCATCGCCGCACCGCGCGGGGTCCTGCGCCACGGGCAGTGCCCTGCCTGTGGCAGCCCTCATCGAGGTCGTCATCGTCCGCCCATCCCGAGATTGCATTCGTTCGGGCCGCGTGTACCCCCGATCGGCGGCACCATGCAGGGGCGGCTGCAGAAAACGACCTTCCGCGGCACACCTTCTCCACATCCGCGGCCCTTCCCCGGGCCTTCGGTTCCGATCGGCCTCACGGGGAACCGGGTAGGACGTCAGAAAGGAGTCGCCGTGACCACCTACGTCATCACCGTCCCCGGCACGTTTCTGCGAGGAGTCCCCGACAGCGTCCACTCCGACATCGGGCGAAGGCTGCGGCCTCAGGACCCCAGGAACACGGATCTCGGGGAGAGCGAGGAGCTGAATGTGCTGACCGTGGAGGAGGACGGCATGTTCGCCGCCCGGGTCGAGGTCGAGGCCGCCGACCGGTTGCAGGCCGAGGCCGAGGCGGTACGGCTGGTTTCCCGGGCCCTGCGTGACAGCGGCCTGGCCGAGGAGGACTCGCCGTTGGGCCCGGCCGTCGTGACCGGCATCGACAGCGAGCTCTGAGGCAGGCGCCGAAGCGGCCATCCGGTTCGCGGCGTGTCCGGGGGATGGCGCCGCGGAGTCCGGCGGGCGAGGATGTTCCTTCGCGCAAGCGCGGTCCGCCCACCGCGGTTCCTGGCCTCTTCGGTGCCCCCGCGCGGCACGGGCGGACGACGTCGGCCGCCTGAAGGAGCCTCGGGATGGGTTCACACGCAGCGCCGCACCACCACAAGCGCACCCTGGTGATGGTCTCGAGCCTCCTGCTCGTGGGAGGCGGCCTCCTGGGCCTCCCTCGGGCCGACGGAGCGCCCGCTCCGGCCGACGCCTGCCGTACCACCGCCACGCACCTGCCCCGTGGTGACTGCGGCCCCTTCTGGCAGGTCCTCGCCGAGGACTTCAACGGCGACCGGGTGCCGCTGGGTTCGTTCAGCGACTGCGAGCACGACGTCGACACCTCTGCGGCCCACTGCGGGGGCCTGAAGGGGAAGTACCGCGACAACTGGTGGGCGTATCCGACCGGTTGGCCCGACACGGCCGGCAGCCGGGGGCGGGACGTGGTGGGGGTCTACCACCCGGAGGACACCGTGAGCGTCGGTCCCGCGGCGAACGGCGACGGCAGGATGTCCGTGCGGATGTGGCGACCCGCCGACGGCGGCCCCGTGCATGCCGCGGCGCTGGTGCCGCGAGCGGTGATGCAGATGAAGTACGGCAAGTACAGCGCGCGCATCAAGGTCACGAAACTCGCGCCCGGCTACAAGTCCGCGTGGCTGCACTACGGCGGAGGCTGCGAGATGGACCACCCCGAAGGCGAGTGGACCGGCTCCCTGAGCTCCTTCCACCACCCCTGTGGTGGCGGTGAGCAGGGCTACTTCCCGGGAAGCGACGACTGGACGCGGTGGCACACCGTGTCCACCGAGTGGACTCCCGGCCACGTCCGGTTCTTCGTCGACGGCCGACAGACGGGTCATGACACCCGTGACGTGCCGGACCTCCCCCTGTCCTGGGTGCTCCAGAACGAAAGCGCCCTGGAGGGCCCGGGGGCGGCACCGGGAAGCAGCGCGCAGCTCGACATCACGTGGGTGGCGGCGTACGCGTACGGCTGGAAGTGACCTCTCGGACGGACGGGTTGATGAGTTCGTCGGTGACCCACCGGGCGACGTGGGCGGGGTAGGGCGACGGCAGGCCGAGGACCAGGTGGGTGAAGCCCGCGTCGATCGCCTCGCTGATCGCGTCGCGGGTGGAGCCCGGGCGGTCGTAGGAGACGGGCACGTGGATCGAGCGGGTGATCTCGGCCGGGTCGCGGCCGATCTCCTCGCAGTAGCGGTCGAGCAGGGCGCTGCGGCGGACGACGTCCTCGGTGTCGCCGCCGGGGATGTTCCACAGGTCGGCGTGTTCGGCCGCGATGCGCAGGGTCGCGGCCGAACGGCCGCCGATCAGGATCGGGGGGTGGGGGCGCTGGACCGGTTTGGGATTGCCGAAGGCTCCGGTGACGTGGTGGTGGGTGCCGTGGTGGTCGAAGGGTTTCTCCTCGGTCCACAGGCGCTTGATCAGCGTGCAGGCTTCCGCGAGGCTGCTCACCGCTTGCGGGGAGTCGTGGAAGGGCAGGCCGTGGGCTTCGTACTCGCGCCGGGCCAGGGGATGGTCGGGGCGGGAGCCGACGCCGATGCCGAAGTCGAGCCGGCCGCCGGAGACCACGTCTACGGTGGTGGCGATCTTGGCGAGCATCGCGGGTGGTCGGAAGCGGTTGCTGGTCACCATGACTCCGAGCCGTAGGCGTCGGGTCCGGGCGGCCAGGGCCGCGAGGAGGGTCCAGCCTTCGTAGGCCGGGCCGTCAGGATCGCCGCCGATCGGCATGAGGTGGTCGAAGAGCCAGGCGTGCTCGATGGCGGGGATCGTGTCGGCCTCGCGCCAGACCCGCAGGATGTCGTCGTAGTCGACCTGCATGGGGGCGGTCATGATCCCGAAACTGGGCGGGGGTCGGTGCGGCATGGACGGTGGATTCCTTTCGTCCTGGGGTCTCCCCCGGCGGTCAGCGACGACGCAGTGACGGGTCGAGGAGCGCGGGCGGGGTGTCGTACTTCTCCTCGGGGGCCAGGTCGGTGCCGGGGGCGACGATCTCGTCGATCGCGTCGAGCACGTCGTCGGTCAGGACGGCGTCCGCGGCGGCGAGTTGGGCGCGCAGGTGGTCGACCGTGCGAGGGCCGACGAGGGCACTGGTCACGCCGGGGTGGGCGGTCACGAAGCCGAGTGCGAGCTGGATGAGCGTGAGGCCCGCCTCGTCGGCGACCGCGGCCAGCCGCTCGACCGCGTCGAGCCGGGCCCGGTTGGCGGGGATCGTGGTGTCGAATCGCGCGGGCAGGAAGGCCGAGCGATGGGTGGTGATGTCCCGGCCCGCGCGGATCGCGCCCGACAGCCAGCCCGAGGCCAGCGGGCTCCACACCAGCACGCCGAGGCCGTACTCCTGGGTGACGGGCAGGACGTGGGTCTCTATGCCGCGCTGGAGGATGGAGTAGCTGGGCTGTTCGGTGACGTAACGGCTCAGGCGGTGCTCGTGGGCGGCCCACTGGGCCTGCACGATGCGGTGGGCGGGGAAGGTGGAGGAGCCGAAGTAGCGGATCTTTCCGGCACGTTGCAGGTCGGTGAGGGCCGACAGCGTCTCCTCGTCGGCGGTGTTCGGGTCCCACCGGTGGATCTGGTACAGGTCGACATGGTCGACGCCGAGGCGGCGCAGGCTGGCGTCCAGTTCGGTGACCAGCCAGCGGCGTGAACTGCCCTGGTGGTTGCGCTCGTTGCCGATGGGCATGCCGGCCTTGGTGGCCAGCACGATGTCGTCGCGGCGACCGGCGACGGCCTTGCCGACCATCTCCTCCGACTCGCCGTCGCCGTACATGTCGGCGGTGTCGATGACGTTGATACCGGCCTCGAGAGCGGCGTCGACGATCGCGGTGGCCTCGTCCTGTGTGGTGCGGCCGATCCGGCCGAAGTTCATCGCGCCCAGCGCGAGGGCGCTGACCTGGACACCGGTGCGGCCCAATGTGCGGTACTGCATGTTGTTCCTCCGTAACGGGTACAGCCGTGCGGCATGCGGTGGCATGGCCTGTCTTGGCTCGCCTCGGCTCGCCGTGGCATGGCTTGGTCGCCGGGGCTCCGCTCTGCCATCATGGGCAAACGGAACCTCGTTCCGGAAACGATACGGAACATAGTTCCGTTTTTGCAAGGCGACGGAGGAAGCAGCACGGTGAACGACGACTCGGGGCGCGCGGCCCCACGCCGGAAAGACGCCCGGCGCAACAAGGAGACGCTGCTCGATGCGGCCGCCGCGGTGTTCGTCAGCAAGGGTGTGGAGGCACCGGTGCGTGACATCGCCGCCGAGGCCGGTGTCGGGCTCGGCACGATCTACCGGCACTTCCCCACCCGGTCGGACCTGATCATCGCCGTCTACCGGCACCAGGTCGACGCCTGCGCCGAGGCCGGTCCCGCCCTGCTCGCGAGCAGCGCGACGGCGCATGCCGCACTGGAGCAGTGGATCAGCCTCTTCGTCGACTTCCTGGTCACCAAGCACGGGCTCGCGGGCGTCCTGCAGTCCGACAACTCCGGCTTCGACACGCTGCACGCCTACTTCCTCGACCGCCTCGTGCCCGTATGCACCCAGCTGCTCGACGCCGCGACGGCGGCCGGAGAGATCCGCTCGGGCGTCGGGGCGTACGAGTTGATGCGCGGGGTCGGCAACCTCTGTATCGGCGCGGACAGCGATCCGAATTACGACCCGCGGCGGCTGGTCGGGATCCTCATTGCGGGTCTGCGTCTGCCGGGCTGACGCCGTCAGGTGGGGCGTGTTCGCGTCGGCCGCGCTCCTCCTCGCCGGGCCCGATCGCCGCACGTCTCCTGGGCCGTCGCGGCGCGCCGACGCGATGGCGTGCAGTTCCGACGGCCGGCCTTCTCGGTGTCGCCGCGGTGGTCCTGCGGCACCGATCTTCCCTACGAGACGGCACCCGGTAGGTCACTCCCGGCCGGCACCCTGGCTCCCCAGCCCGGGCGTGACGCAGCTCACCGGAAAAAGGTGACAGGGGGTTGTCGCGGACGGGTGTGACCGTGGGCGCGTGATGATCACCGATGAGGACTGCCTCGCCGAGACCCTGGCGTTCAACGCACAGTACGAGGCGACTGCGCCGCGCCGGCCGGCGCGCGAAGGAAGACCGGGCGCGGACCTGCTGGCCGCCCTGCGGCATAACCGACTTGGCGGCGACACGCCGCCGACGAGACTGCCGTACGGACAAGACCGTGTCGTCGAGGGCGGTGTCAAGGTGCGGGTGTTCGTGCCGGATCGCGTCGACGGCGTGTACCTGCACTTCCACGGCGGCGGCTGGGCCTTCGGTTCTGCGGACGGGCAGGACGAGAGGCTGTGGCTGCTCGCCGTCCGGGCCCGGCTGGCGGTGGTGAGCGTGGAGTACCGGCTCGCGCCGGAACACCCCTTCCCTGCAGGGCCCGACGACTGCGAAGTGGCGGCCCGGTGGCTGGTGAAGCACGCCGCGGCCGAGTTCGGTACCGAACGGCTGCTGATCGGCGGCGAGTCGGCCGGGGCCCACCTGAGCGTGCTGACCCTGCTGCGACTTCGGGACCGGCACGGCATCATCGGCGCGTTCCGGGCGGCCCACCTGCTCTTCGGGCCCTACGACCTGTCGATGACACCGAGCCAGCGGTCGTTCGGCTCCAGGCGGCTGTTGAGCAACACCGACACCCTGCGGCGGACGTACGAGCTGTGCACACCGGGCCTCGGGGCGGAACAGCGCCGTGATCCCGAGGTCTCCCCGCTGTTCGCCGACCTTGCCGGCCTGCCGCCCGCCAGAATCGTCGTGGGCACCGAAGATCCTTTGCTGGACGACTCGTTGTTCTTGGCGCGGCGGTGGCAGGCGGCCGGGGCGCCGGTACGGCTCGGCGTCGTAGCCGGGGCCATGCACGGTTTCACTCTTTTCCCACTGACCGTCACGGAGCGGGAACTGCGGCGCGAGCGGCACTTCCTGTCCACGACGGGACGGTAGCGTCACCGACGTGAATCGCACTGCCCGGCTGTACGCCCTGGTGGAGGAGTTGCGCGCGGCGGCGCCGCGGCCGCTGACGGTCGCCGCGCTCGCGGCACGCTTCGACGTGAGCACGCGTACGGTGCAGCGTGACCTCCAGGCGCTGATGGAGGCAGGTGTGCCGGTACGCACCACGGCCGGGCGGGGCGGGGGCTGGGCGATCGACCCGGAGATGAGCCTGTCCCCGATCCACTTCACCGCCGAGGAGGCCTCGGCACTGGTGGTCGCACTGGCCGCAGTCCACGCCTCCGCCCCGTACGCCGGGGCGGCCCGCATGGCCGGCCTCAAAGTCACGGCCTCGATGACCGGCCGCGCCTCGGCGGCGGCACGGCAACTGGCCGCACGAATCGTTTCGTTGCCGGCGCCGGCGGACTCCGCGATGCGCGCCGCGGTGGAACAAGCCGTCACCACCCAGACGGTCCTACGCCTGTCCTACGTCGACGCGGCCGGACGCCGAAGCGACCGCGTGGTGGAGCCGGCCGGGCTGCTCACGGCCGACGGACGGTGGTATCTCATCGCCTGGTGCCGCACCCGGCAGGCGGGCCGGGGCTTCCGACTGGACCGCATCGCAGCGGCGGCCCCCACCGACGAACAGGCTCAACCGCACGACCTGTCCGCGCTGCTGCGGGGCTCGGCCGCGGCGGACGCCGTGCAGCCGGCCACGTTGGCCTCACTCATGCCTCCGCGTTGAAAAGCGATGCGGCTACGACGGCCCACACGACGGTCAGGGGAAACCGGCGACGCAGAGCCGGCGGCACGGTGGTCACGAGCATCGGCCCGAGCGCGCACAACCCGGACGGGTCGCCGGGCAAGCCCTTCGGGCCGCCGGGACCAACACCTGTCAGCGACGACGGCTCCGGCCGGCACACCGGCGGCCGACACACGGCACAGATCGGGCCAAGGTCCGCTGCGGCCCCGGCGGCTGGGAGATGAAGGCGATCGGCGAACCGGCGCCGAACTTTTCTGGACCCGCTGCCCGCCATCACGCCCTACCGGCAGATCGGAGAGATCTTTATTTGTCTCATACATGGGGCAGAGTGGTCTCGGTTCGAACGGGCAGTCGTATGTCACCAACGACTGAAACGAGGAGTGGCAGACCGCTCATGGAGATCTCAGGCATCATCAGCGCGATCGTCATCGGCATTGTGATCGGTGTCCTCGGCCGGCTCGTCGTCCCCGGACGTCAGCGCATCGGCATCCTCTGGACGATCGCTATCGGCATCATCGCCGCGTTCATCGGGTCCGGCATCGCCGCCGGTCTCGACGTCGCCGACACCAACGGTGTCGACTGGATCGAGTGGCTCATCCAGATCGCCCTCGCCGCCGTCGGCGTCGCCGCGGTCAGCAAGGTGAAGGTCCGCCACTGACCGCCGCCCGGAATCCTTCCGCCTCCGTCCGGTTCACAGCACCGGCGGACCCCGGGCAGCCGGCGCAGGCCCGCCGCCAGGAGGAAGGACACCACTACGACGAGCACGCACACGACCGCCCACGCGCCGGCCGCGGGCAGCCCGCGGCCGGCCAGGCAGTACTGGACGATGGCCACCAGCGGCAGGTGGACGATGTCCACGCCATAGGGGCAGGCCGCCAGTTCGTCCGCCAGTCGCATGCGGTGCGGCGCCGCCTCCCGGAAAAGTGTCAGCAGCCAGAAGTCCCCGGCCCCGGCCGACGGTCGGCCGTGCGCCCTTCGCCGTGGTCCGGCAGTACGGCCCGCGCCGCCGCCCGGTGTTCGGCCGCCGCGGTCGGGTCCGTCTCGTCGAGGATCGCCGCGATGCCCTCGTGGGCCAGGGCCTCGGCGTGGTGGTGGCCCAGCTTCGGGGCCAGTTCCAGAGCCTGGTGGTGCAGGCGCAGGGCCTGGTCGGGCAGGCCCGCCAGGCGGCAGGTCTCGCCGTAGGCGCTGAGGAAGTGGATCTTCCAGTGGTCCTCGAACAGTGCGTCCAGCAGCGCGAACGCCTGCTCGTGACGGGTCAGGGCCTCCTCGTAGCGGCCCATCCGGCGCAGAGCGACGCCGAGGCAGTTCAGGCACCATGCCTCGTTGTGCCGGTGTCCGTCCTCGCGGGCCAGCGCGAGCGCCCGGTCGAGGTGGCCGACCGCCTCGTCGGGGTCCTCGTGGGCGATGGCCACGCCCAGCGTGATCAGGGCGGTCAGGGTGGGCGGCCATGCTCCGTCGGCGTGCGGGGCCTCCAGCTCCGTGCGGGCCAGCTGCGCCGCCTCCTCTCGGTGTCCCAGTTGCAGCAGCGCCCAGGCCTCGTACGCGGTCGCGTGGGCCGTGCCCATCGGACAGCCGGCGTCCGCGTACAGCTTCCCCGCCAGACGGAACATGCCCAGCGGCTCCTCGACGTATCCCTCGTCCCACGCCAAGTACCCGCGACGCATGGTCAGTTCGGCCTCCGTACGGATGTCCCCCACCTGTGACACCAGCAGTGCCGCCGCCTCGTACGCGGCACTCGCCTCCGCCATGCGGCCCGCGTTGTAGCGTGCGAATCCCAAGTCGCTGTGGGCCTCCGCCAGTTGCAGGGGATCGCCGAGGCGTTGCGCGGCGGCCAGGGACCGTTCGAAGAGGCCGTTGAGCATGGTGGTGCCGCAGCGCCGGGCGAAGTACGCCCGCATGAAGCGCGGCAGTTCGCACAGGTGCCGGTCGGCCCCGGCCTCCTCCGCCGCCTCGAAGGCGGCCAGCAGGTTGAGGTACTCGGTGCCGAACCAGATGAGGGCCGCGATCTTGTCGTCGAAGTGCGGAGGTTCGGCCGGTGGGCGGTCCACGGTGGCCTCGCGGCTCCGGGACAGGAACGGCATCGCGGCGTCCGCCGCTGCCGCCGCATGCACGTAGTGGTCGAGCACCCGGGTCAGCGCCCGGTCACGTTCCGCCGGGGAGTCCTGCTCCATGGTGGCGTGGCGGGCGTGCTGGTGGACCAGGTCGTGCAGGCGGTAGCGGCCGGCCGCCGGCTGCTGGACGAGGTGCGCGTCCAGCAGGTCCTCCAGCATCTCGCGGGCGCTGCGCAGTGGCACGTCGGCCAGGGCGGCCGCCACGTGCTCGTCGAACGACGACCCGGGAAGCAGGCCAAGCAGCCGGAACAGCCGGGCCTTGGCGCGGTCCAACTGCCGTACGGACATGGCGAACGCGGTGTCGAACTCGCTCGCGCCCTCCGCCATCCGCTCAACGAGGATGCCGACGGTCCAGCCCGGCCGGTGCCGCAGCCGGGCCGCGGCCAGCCGCAGGGCCAGCGGCAGACGGCCGCACAGGCGCAGGACCTCGGCCGTGGCCTCGGGGTCACGGGCCAGGCGCCCCTCGCGGCCGTCGGCCTCGCCGCTGGCGCGGGCCAGCAGCTCGGCGCTCTCCTGCTCGGTCAGCACGTCCAGTGACACCGGAGGGACCTCGTCCAGGCCGAGCAGCCGGTTGCGGCTGGTGACGAGGGCGACGGACGGGCCGGCGCCGGGCAGCAGCGGGCGGACCTGGTCGGCGTCGGCGGCGTTGTCGAGGACCACGACGGCTCGCCGGTGGGCCAGCTCGGATCGCCAGCAGGCGGCCAGCTCCTCGACACCGCCTTCCTGCGGGACCTTCTCGGAGGGCACGTCGAGGGCGGCGAGCAGGGTGCGCAGGGCGCGGTCGGGGTCGAGCGGCTTGCGGCCCTCGGTGAAGCCGTGCAGGTCCAGGTAGAGCTGGGCGTCCGGGTAGTCGGCGGTGAGCCGGTGCGCGGCGTGCACGGCCAGGCAGGTCTTGCCGACGCCCGCCATGCCGTCGACGGCGATCACCCGGCTGTCGCCCAGCCCGTCCAGTACGGCCGTGAGCTGGTCCTCGCGGCCGGTGAAGTCGGGCACGTCGCGCGGGAGGTCGTTGCGGGGCGGGCGCGGGGCACCGGCGGGCGGTGCCGGGGGGTGGACCTGGCGGCTGGTCCTCGGCGGTGCCGGCAGGGGGTTGGAGGCCCGCTCCCACAGCGGGCGCAGCGGGCGGGGGTCGCGCTGGACGAGCCGGCACAGCGCGATCACCGCGGGCCACGGCGGAACCGTCCGGCCGCTGAGGTAGCGGGACAGGGACGACGAGCTGAGACCCGCTTCCCGTGCGAGGGCCCGTACACCCCGCTTCGACAGCTCCTGGAGCAGGCGCAGCCGGGCAGCCAGCTCCTCCTGCGGGTCTGCGCCCACCGTCCTGTCGTGCTCGACCATTGCTCCCCACTCCCCCTGTCCCGCCCCGGCCGAACTCTTCCGGGCCGGATCGTGCCTGTTCAAGGCCGTTTCGGCTGTCCCACGGTGTCCCACTGCAGTCGTCGTGACAAGCCCTCTCGGCTGAGATGGAATCACGCCCCGACGGACGGGGCACAGCCCGACAGAGGAGAGATTCCTGATGCAGTCCCGTATGCAGAACCCCGCCGTCGTCCTGTCCGACGCCATGCAGCCCATCCAGCAGCTCTTCAAGGCCGTGCACTCCGGTGGGGTGGACAAGCAGACGCTGGAGCTGGTGCATCTGCGGGTCAGTCAGATCAACGGCTGCAGCGCCTGTGTCGACGGCGGCGCCAAGACGGCCCGTAAGGCGGGAGTGAGCGACGAGCGGCTGGCCACGGTCGCCGCATGGCGGGAGGCCCCCTACTTCACCGAGGAGGAGCGGGCGGCGCTCGCGCTGGCCGAGGCGGCGACGCGTCTCGCCGACCGTCCCGACGCGGTGAACGACGAGGTGTGGGACACGGCCGCCACCTACTTCGACGAGAAGCAGCTCGCCGCGATCGTCCTGATGATCGGCGTGACGAACCTGTTCAACCGGCTCAACGCCACGACCCGGCAGATCGCCGGCGCGTGGGGGTGAACGGCACGGCAGTGCGGCGTGAGAATGTCCCCGATCATCCGTAGACCAGGAGGAACCGTCATGGCGGCCGGCACGAGGAAGACGACCACGACGAACCAGACGTTCACCGACGAGGAGCGCGCCGCGATGAAGGAGCGCGCCCTGGAGGTGAAGGCGTCGGCGCGCCGCGGCTCGCGTGCCGACAAGGCGGCGGAGGACGAGGCCGCCGTGGTCGCGAAGATCGCCGAGATGGAGGACGGGGACCGGGCCATGGCCGAACGGATCCACGCCGTGGTCAGGGCGAGCGCGCCCGGCCTGGCGCCGAAGCTCTGGTACGGGATGCCCGCGTACGCCAAGGACGGCAAGGTCGTCTGTTTCTTCCAGAGCGCGCAGAAGTTCAACGCGCGGTACGCGACCTTCGGCTTCAACGACAAGGCGGACCTCGACGAGGGCACGATGTGGCCGACCGCCTTCGCGCTCACGAAGCTGACCGCGGCCGACGAGGCGCGGATCGGGGAACTCGTGAAGCGGGCGGCGGGCTGAGGCCCGGGGGCTGCGAGCAGGAAGAGGTAGGTGCACACAGTGGAGCCGACGAACAGCCGACGACCTCAAGGGCTGTTCGTCGGCCTGTGCACCCTGGACGTCATTCAGCTCGTGGACCATGTGCCGTCGTCCGACGAGAAACTGACGGCTCGCGAGCAGGTGGTGGCCGCGGGCGGCCCTGCCGCGAACGCGGCCGTGACCTTCAGCCATCTGGGTGGCGGGGCCAGGCTGCTCACCGGGATCGGTTCCCATCCGCTGGGAATCGCGGCAGCGGCGGATCTGCGGACGCTGGGGGTGAGCGTGTCGGACCTGGCCGCCGGTTCGGCCGACCCGCCCGCCGTGTCGTCGATTCTGGTCACCGAGTCGAGCGGGGACCGCGCGGTGGCGTCGACCAACGCGACCGGGTACCGGCTGGCGCCGCCCGACGATCTCGAAGCGCTGGTGGCCGCCTGCGACATCGTCGAGTTCGACGGCCACCACATGGAGCTGGCGACGGCGACCGCCCGCGCCGCACGTGCCGTCGGGCGTATGACCGTTCTGGACGGGGGCAGTTGGAAGCGCGGTACGGAGCGGCTGCTGCCGTTCGTCGACGTGGCTGTCTGCTCGGACGACTTCCGGCCGCCCGGCACCCACACCCCGGCGGACGTCCTGCGGTTTTTGACGGAGCACGGGGTTGCCTGGTCGGCGGTGAGCCGCGGAGCGCGGCCCATCGAGTGGGCGAGCCCCGAAGGCGGCGGCACCGTGGACGTACCTGCCGTCCGGGTCGCGGACACGCTCGGCGCCGGTGACGTCCTCCACGGAGCGCTCACCCATCACCTCGCCGCCCAGGGGGAGTTGACTCCATACGGCTTCGGTGAAGCCCTGCGCACCGCGGCAGTGGTGGCCGCACGGGCGTGTGCCTCGTTCGGCACGCGGGCCTGGATGCAGGAGCGATAAGGGACATCGGATCTATCCCGTTCCATTGACGCGCAGCAACCCCAACTCTATGTTGCAACGCGATATAGCTCCGATGAATCGCCCTCGCTGAGCCCGCTTGGAGGCACCGTGTCCAGCCCCTCCGCGCCCGATCCGTCCCGACGCACCGTGCTCGCCACCGGCTCCGCCCTCGGCGGCACGCTCCTGGCGTCGGGTCTGCCTCTCACGCAGGCGACGGCTGCCGACCGAACCGAGGCCACCCGGCCGGCCGGCAACCCCTGGCGCACCGTTCTCGACGACGCCGACCTGGTCTGGCAGCGGATGCCGACGGCCTGGTACGAAGGCCCCTTCCTCGGGAACGGCCTCCTCGGCTCCGGGATCTACGCCGAACCAGGAGCCGCCTCGACGGCGGTGCGCTTCAACATCCAGCACTCCGAGGTGCAGGACCACCGTCCCGAGTTCGGCTCTCTCTTCGGCCTCGCCCGGCTGCCGATCGGGTACTTCACCCTGGAGCCGGTGGGCGCGGTCACCGGGCTCGACTGGCGGCTGTCGCTGCACGACGCCGAGTTGACCGGCACGCTCACCACCGACAAGGGCACCTTGGCCCTGCGCGCCCTGATCCACAACGACCGCTCGGTCCTGGCCGTGGAAGTGACCGCGAGCGAGGGCGAGCGCGGTTTTCGGTGGGTCTTCCATCCGGCGGACGCGATCAGTCCGCGGGCCGCCTTCAAGCCGCTGCCGGACGGCTACCAGGGCAATCCGCCCGCCCAGGTCGCCGACCACGACGGGATCACCGCCGCCGTACAGCCCCTGCTGGCGGGCGGGCAGCACGTCACCGCGTGGCGGGAGCGGGCCCGGGGCCGGACGAGGACGCTGTACGCACATGTCGCGCACTCGCACCCCGGGACCACGGCACTGGGCCGGGCCCTCAAGGCGGTCCGCCGGACGGAACAACTCCCCTACTCCGCCCTTGCGGTGGACCACCGTGCCTGGTGGCACGCCTACTACCGCAAGAGTTTCCTGTCTCTCCCCGACGCACGTATCCAGCGCTTCTACTGGATCCAGCTGTACAAGACCGCCTCCGCCGCCCGCCGTGACGCCCCGGTGATGGCGACGAGCGGGCCCTGGCTGGAGCCCACACCCTGGCCCAACACCTGGTGGAACCTGAACGCCCAACTGGAGTACTGGCTCATCCACGGCTCCAACCATCTCGAACTTGACGCCATCACCCGGGCGTTGAGCGAGTTCCGGGACAACCTCGCCCAGGAGACACCGACGCCGTACCGCGCCGACTCGCTGGGCATCCCGCGCACCACCGATCCCCAACTGGTCAACGGCGCGGCCAGCAGCCTCATGGGCTACGGCGTCGGCGTCCCCGGCCAGGACCCTCCCACCCCCGAGGTCGGCAATCTGACCTGGGCGCTGCACAACGTCTGGCTCAGCTACCGGCACACGATGGACGGATCGATCCTCCAGGACGTGCTGTTCCCCCTGCTGCGCAAGGCGATCAACTACTACCTGCACTTCCTCGAGCCCGGCCCGGACGGCAAGCTGCACCTGCCCGCCACCTTCTCCCCGGAGTACGGCGGCGACTCGCGCGACTGCAACTACGACCTGATGCTCCTGACCTGGGGCTGCCGAACCCTTCTCGACACCGCCCAACTCCTCGGCGTCGACGACCCCTTGGCACCCCGCTGGCGCGAGGTGCTGGCGAAACGGGCGCCGTATCCGACGGACGACAACGGCTTCATGATCGGCGCGGACATCCCCTTCGCGAAATCGCACCGCCACTACTCCCACCTGCTCGCGGTCTACCCGCTGTACGAGGTCACCGGCCGCACGCCCGACGAACGCGCCCTGATCGAGCGGTCCTTGGCGCACTGGGTGGGCTTCGAAGGTGCCCTGCAGGGCTACACCTTCACCGGCGCCGCCTCCATGTCGGCGCTGCTCGGCAAGGGCGAGGACGCGCTGGGATACCTCGGCGAGCTGATGACCCGATTCATCCAGCCCAACACCATGTACAAGGAGTCCGGGCCGGTCATCGAGACACCGCTGTCGGCGGCACAGTCACTGCACGACATGGTGTGTCAGTCATGGGGCGGTGTCATCAGGGTGTTTCCCGCGCTGCCCGCCGCCTGGGCGGACCTGGTCCTGCACGACTTCCGTACGCAGGGCGCCTTCCTGCTCGGCGCGCGGCGTGAGAACGGCGCCACGCGCTGGGTTCGGCTGGTGAGCGAGGCGGGGGCGCCCTGCGTCGTACGGCACGGGATCGCGGGCCCCGTCGACGTACGTGACGGACAGGGACGTCCCCTCCGTCACGTCGACCTAGGCGACGGAGCCGTCCAAATCCCCCTGCGAAAAGGGGCGTCGGCGCTCATCACCGCCAAGGGCGACCGTCCCGACCTGACGGTCGCGCCCGTGCGCCCGAACGAGGAGGCGCCCCGCTGGGGGCTGCCCCGCGTCTGACGGGTCTCACCGCCTGCGACCGCTCACGGACCAGCCGCTTCCGATGCCGGCCACATGCAGGGCCAGCACCATGAGACCGAGCAGCATGATGTTCGTCGAGGTGAAGGTGTCGTTGGTCGATATGTCCGCAGCGTTGATCAGAAAGGAGATGAAGAACAGGACGGCGGAGATGATGGCGAGCATGGTGCCCATCCCTTCGATTGTCTGAGGCAGTCACGCTGGGTACAACCCGCTTGCCCCCAACTCCCGGGTACATGTGGGGAAAACGTAACGTTCGGCTGGTCGGACATCGTTCGAAAACTCTTGACGTCCCCGCACCACGCGATTGACACTCTCGCAACACGACGTCACACAGCCGAAACGGCAGGGTGCCCCCGCCGAGGCCCCGCCACGCCTCAGCAGGGGAACCCCACATGACGTACTTCGCACGTCCGCGCACCCGCGCGAGACGCTGGGCGGACCGCCTCGCCGGTCTGACCGCCGCCGCGCTCCTCCTGGGCCTCGCCGCACCCATGGTCCCCGCCCAGGCGGCGGACACCGCGGACGTCACCGGCGGCCTGGCCCTCTGGTACAAGCTGGACGGCGCCTCGGGCACCACCGTCACCGACGCCTCCGGTCACGGCCGCGACGGCACGGTGAACGGGACCGCCGACTGGTCGGATCCCACGCAGGGGCTCGCCTTCAACGGCTCCGACACCTCCGTCAAGGTGCCGGACGACGTCATGAAAGGCATGGACTCGATCACCGTCTCCACGGACGTGCTGCTCGACTCCGCCCAGAGCACGCCGTACTTCATCTACGGCTTCGGCAACTCCAGCGGCAGCAACGGCAACGGGTACCTGTTCGCCACCGGCAACTCCCTGCGCACCTCGATCGCGACCGGCAACTGGTCGACCGAGCAGACCACCAAGCCCTCCGACGCGCACAACCTCACCCGCGCGGTGTGGAAGCAGCTCACCTACACCCAGACCGGCAACACCGGTGTCCTGTACGAGGACGGTGTCGAGGTCGGCCGCAACACGGCGGTCACCACCACGCCGGGCGCCATCGGATCGGGAACCACCACCGCCAACTACATCGGCAGGTCGGTCTACTCCGGCGACAAGCTCTTCAAGGGCCGGATCCGCGACTTCCGGGTCTACGACCGGGCCCTCGCGGCCTCCGAGGTCGAGCGGCTCTCCCTCCCGGTCGCCGGCCAGGGTGTCTCCGACGACAAGGCCGCGCTGAGCCTCGGCGACACGAGCGCCGTCACGGCCGACCTGGACCTGCCGAAGACCGGCACGGCCGGCGGGTCCACCATCACCTGGGCCAGCGACAACACGGATGTGGTGAGCGGCTCCGGCAAGGTGACCCGCCCCGCCGCCGGTGAACCGGACGGCCATGCCACGCTCACGGCGACCCTGAAGAAGGGCACCGTGACCGGCACCAAGAGCTTCGACGTCACGGTCCTGCCCGCTTTCGACGACACCGCGGCCACCGAGCGGGCCGCCCAGTCGCTCGCCGTGCACAACCTCGACGACGTACGCGGAAACCTGACCCTCCCGGCGGCGGGCGACTACGGCACCGCCGTCTCCTGGTCCTCCGCCGACGAGAAGGTCGTCGAGGACGACGGTGTGGTCCATCGCCCCGCGCACGGCGAGGGCTCCACCACCGTCGCGCTGACCGCCACCGTCACGAAGGGCGAGGCGAAGGCGACCCGCACCTTCACCGCGAAGGTTCCCGAACTCCCCGCGGAGCAGGCCCTCAAGGGCTATATGTTCAGCTACTTCACGGGTGAGGGCACCTCGGACGGCGAGCAGCTCTACTCCGCCCTGAGCAAGGGCAACGACCCGTTGAAATGGCGGGAGTTGAACGACGGCAAGCCGGTCCTGACCTCCACGCTCGGCGAGAAGGGCCTGCGCGACCCGTTCATCATCCGCTCCCCCGAGGGCGACAAGTTCTACCAGATCGCCACCGATCTGAGGATCTACGGCAACGGCGACTGGGACGCCGCCCAGCGCTCCGGCAGCAAGTCCATCATGATCTGGGAGTCCACCGACCTGGTCCACTGGACGAACCAGCGGCTCATCAGGATCTCCCCGGACAGCGCGGGCAACACCTGGGCGCCGGAGGCGTTCTACGACGCGAAGCTCGGCGAGTACGTGGTCTTCTGGGCGTCGAAGCTGTACGACAACGAGGCGCACTCCGGCGACACGTACAACCGCATGATGTACGCGACCACCCGCGACTTCTACACGTTCAGCGAGCCCAAGGTCTGGATCGACCGCGGCTACTCGGTCATCGACTCCACGATGATCCGGAACAACGGCACCTACTACCGTCTGTCGAAGGACGAGCGGAACAACAGCTCCTCGACGCCCAACAGCAAGTTCATCTTCGAGGAGAAGAGCGACTCGATCCTGAACCCGTCCTGGACCGCGGTCGCGGAGGGCATCGGAAAGGGCGCGATGAGCGCCGCCGAGGGGCCCTTGGTGTTCAAGTCGAACACCGGGGACAAGTGGTACGCGTTCCTCGACGAGTTCGGCGGGCGCGGCTACCTCCCCTTCGAGACGACCGACCTCGACTCCGGCAACTGGACTCCGGTCGCCGACTACGACCTTCCGGCCAAGCCGCGCCACGGCACCGTCCTGCCCGTCACACAGGCGGAGTACGACCGGCTGCTGCGTGCCTACCAGCCGGACCAGCTCGTCGAGAGCGTCGAGGCCGTCAAGGTGAAGACACGGACCGGCGAGGCGCCGGTCCTGCCCGCCACCGTGATCGCCACGTACGCCGACGGCGTCAGGCGCCCGGTCGCCGTCACCTGGGACGACGTCCCGGCGTCGAAGTACGCACAGGCCGGAACCTTCACGGTCACCGGGAGCCTGCCCGACGGTGCGGCGATACCCGTCCAGGCCGAGGTCACCGTGTCCGCCGAAGGACCTGACGTCCCGGCCGACCTGCTTCTGCACTACGGCTTCGACGAGACCGGCGGCAACATCGCGGTCGACTCCAGCGGGCACGGCTATCACGGCACCTATGTCGGTACGCCCGGCTTCGGCACGGGTGTGCGGGGCGGCTCCTTCAAGATGTCGGGCGACGCGACTGGTTCGCCGTACGTCAAGATCCCGAGCGGTGTGCTGAAGAACGCCGACAGTGTGACCGTGTCGACGTACGCCAAGTGGAAGGGGGGCAACAGCTTCCAGTGGCTCTTCGGGCTCGGTCCGGACAGTGACAAGTACCTCTTCGCCACCCCCTCCAACGGCGGCAACAGCCTCTACTCGGCGATCACCAAGGCGAGTTGGTCGGCGGAGTCGAAGCTGACGGCCGGCTCGCAGCTCACACCCGGCGAGTGGCGGCACGTGACGGTCACCCTCGGCGGGGCGAGTGGCACGATGGTCCTCTACGTCGACGGCGTCGAGGCGGCCCGCACGACGACCACCGTCAAGCCGTCCGAGCTGTACGACGCGAACAAGGACTACAGCGGCTACATCGGCAGGTCCCTGTACGCGGCCGACCCTTCGTTCGGCGGCGAGGTCGACGACTTCCGCATCTACGACCGGGCCCTGTCGGCCGCGGAGGTCATGGAGCTCAGCGGCAACACCGCGGGCATCGCCAAGGCCACGCACCCGGCGCTGAAGGTCGACGCCATCGTCGACAACGCGGACGGCAAAGTCACGCTGCCGATGAAGGAGGGCACCGATCTCACCGCGCTGGCCCCGGAGTTCACCCTCGCGCACGGAGCGGCGATCAGCCCCGCCTCCGGCAGCGTGCAGGACTTCAGCAAGCCGGTGACGTACGAGGTGACCGGTTCCGACGGCAAGAAGCGCACCTGGACGGTCTCGGCGCTCATCATGAGGAGCCCGGTCCTGCCGGGGCTCAACGCCGACCCGAACATCGTCCGCTTCGGTGACACCTTCTACATCTACCCGACCACCGACGGCTTCGAGGGCTGGAGCGGCACGCAGTTCAAGGCGTACTCCTCCACCGACCTGGTCCACTGGAAGGACCACGGCGTCATCCTCGACCTCGGTCCGGACATCTCGTGGGCGGACAGCAGGGCCTGGGCGCCGACGATCGCCGAGAAGGGCGGGAAGTACTACTTCTACTTCTGTGCCGACGCCAACATCGGTGTCGCGGTGTCGGATTCGCCGACCGGTCCCTTCAAGGACGCACTGGGCCGACCGCTGCTCAAGGCGGGCCAGTTCAGCGGCCAGATGATCGACCCGGCCGTGTTCACCGACGCCGACGGCAAGTCGTACCTCTACTGGGGCAACGGGCACGCCTACGTGGCCCCGCTGAACGACGACATGACGTCCGTCGACCTCCCGAAGATGAAGGACATCACGCCCAGCGGCTACAACGAGGGCTCGTTCGTCATCAAGCGGAAGGGCACCTACTACCTCACGTGGTCGGAGAACGACACCCGCGACGAGAACTACCGTGTCGCCTACGCCACCGGCCCCTCCCCCACCGGCCCGTGGACCAAGCGGGGCGTGATCCTGGAGAAGGACCTCTCGCTCGGCATCAAGGGCCCCGGCCACCATTCGATCGTCCAGGTGCCGGGCACCGACGACTGGTACATCGCCTATCACCGGTTCGCCATCCCGGGCGGTGACGGCATGCACCGCGAAACGACCGTCGACAAGCTGGAGTTCGACTCCGACGGCCTGATCAAGAAGGTCGTGCCCACCCTGACGAGCATCGACCCGGTGAGCATCGTGCACGCAGGCCAGGACGTCAGCGGGACGGAGGGCGACGCGATCGCGCTGCACGGCACGATCTCCGGTGCGGGCAGCCCGAAGTGGACCGTCGAAAAGGGGGCGCCCTGCTCCTTCGCCGACCCCGGCTCGGCCGCGACGACCCTCACGTGCACCGACAACGGCACCTACACGGTCACCCTCACGGGCGGGCGCAGCGAGGACACGGCGACGGTCCAGGTGGCCAACGCGGCGCCTGCCGTGGTCTCCGGCACCGGTCCGCGCTCCCCCGTGCCTGTCGGCAGGCGCACAGTCGTCACGGCGGGGTTCACCGACCCGGGCACGAGTGACACGCACACGTGCGTGGTCGACTGGAAGGACGGGAGCGCGCCGCAGTCCGGCACGGTCACCGCGTCCGGCTGCCGCGCCGAACATTCCTACGCCAAGGCCGGAATCCACCGTCCGGTGATCACCGTCACCGACGACGACGGCGCCTCGGACAGCAGGACGCTTCCCGAGCTGATCGTCTACGACCGCTCGGCAGGTCCCGCGCTCGGCACCGGAGTCCTCGGCTCCGCGGCCGGCGCCTACCCCGCCGAGCCGGACCTGACGGGCAAGGCCGCCTTCTCCTTCGCCGCGGCCTACCTGCCAGGAGCCTCGGCACCCGTCGGGGAGGCCTCCTTCGACTTCGGCGCGGCCAGGCTGAAGTTCCGTTCGACCGGCTCGGACTGGCTCGTGGTCACCGGCTCCCAGGCCGTCTATCAGGGGTCCGGCACCGTCGACGGCAAGAGCGGATACGGCTTCCGGATCACCGCCACCGATGCCCCGGACACCTTCCACCTCAGGATCTGGAAGAAGACCGGCGGTGAGGTCGTCTACGACAACGTCACCGGATCGAAGATCACCGGCATCATCGCCGTCGGCTGGGGCCGCCGGTAGATCCCGGCCCCGCGCCTCCACACCGAACCCCGCCGACAGACACCTTGTCGGCGGGGTTCGGCATGGGTAGCTGTTCACGGACATGGCCCATTAACCGCTGCGCAACCTCTTTCGCGCGGAAGAACCTCATGGCATGCTCACCGCTCAACGCAGTTATGAACTTCGTTCACATCCATGAAAAGCACATGGGAAGGGCGAACGGACATGAGCAATGCGCACACCGGACCCCTGGGTCCTCGGAATGTCATGGGCATGACCAGGCGAGTGCTGCTGGGAAGCGCGGTCGCCGTGGCGGCCGGCGCCGTCACCGCGCCGACCGCCGGAGCGGTCGAAGTCCCGTCGCTGTGGCGGGAATTCAACCGCACTCCTTTCACTCATCCGCAGATCCCGTACGTCGGCCGCGCCGGGTGCCACGGCGGGGCGACCCGCTTCCCGCGCCATCGAGTCGTCGCCGACGTAGGCGACTTCGGCGCCGTGGCGGACGGGACGACCGACTCCGCCCCCGCGATCAACCGTGCCATCGCCGCTGCCGGAAGGGCCGGCGGTGGCACGGTCACCATCCCGCCGGGCACCTTCCGCATCGACGACGTGATCCGCGTGAACCACTCGAACGTAGTGCTCAGGGGCGCCGGCAGCGGTCGTACGACCTTGTACGCGACGAAGAACCTCACCGAGCTGATCGGGACCTACGGCTCCCGTTACGGAGGGGACAAGTCGTCCTGGTCATGGGCGGGCGGACTGATCTGGCTGGCGCCCCGGGTCCGCTGGGAATCGCTCGTCGCCGCGATCCGGGCCAAGGCATGGCCCTTCGAGGGCTGGACGGGCAACCGGCGCGACGAGTGGCGGACGCTCACCGAGCTCGCCCCGGCACGACAGGGCTCCTGGACGGTGACGGCTGCCGACACCCGCGCACTGCGGCCGGGTGCCCTGGTCCTCCTCCGGCTCGCGGACGACGCGGACCACACCCTCCTCGAGCACATGTGCGGCGGCGGGCCCGGCCCCGAGGCCTACTTCTGGGACGACAAGACGAAGCTGACGTCGTACGTGCCCTACGAGTGGCCCGTCCGCATCGCCCGCGTCCACGGCCGGAAGGTCACCCTCGAACGACCGCTCCCGCTCGACCTGCGCCCGGAGTGGTCTCCGCAACTGACCACGCATGTAGCGGAGTTGAGCGGTTCGGGCGTCGAGGGCCTGACTCTGGAGGCACCCGACATCCCACAGCAGCCGCATCTGCTGGACAAGGGGCACAACGGCGTCGTGCTGCAGTGCGCGTACGACTGCTGGGTGGACGACGTGACGGTCCGCCATGTGGACAACGGCTTCGGCCTGGTGGCCGCCTCCGCCTGCACTCTGCGCCGGACGCGCGTGGCGGGCCGCGGCTCCCATCACCCCTACTTCTGCCGCGAAGGCTCGCACGACAACCTCGTCGAGGACTTCACGATCGAGGAGCGCACCAACCCCGCTCCCACCAACACCCAGCTGCACGGCATCAACGTCGAGGGACTGTCGTCGTACAACGTCTGGTCGCGCGGCGACATGCGGATGGGGACCTTCGACAGCCATCGAGGCCTGCCCTTCGCCAATGTCCGCACCGACATCACCCTGAACAACAACGGCCGCCACGGCGGTGACGCGAGCGCGGGCCCCCTCTTCGGCGCCCGGTTCACGCACTGGAACATCCGCGTCACCAACGGCCGCGCGGGGCTGGTGAAGATCGACGGTCTGGCGCCGTACTCCGCGACCGTCGGCATCGACGAGGTCACAGAGTTCGACCAGATCGACGTCCCCGACTTCACGGGCGATCTGCACACGCGCCTCGAGCTGTACGGCAGTTCGGGGGCGGTGCGGCCACGGAACCTGTACGAGGCCCAGCGCCGGCTGAACGGAGCGGGCCGATGAGCGTGCGCTCCCGCCTGTGCGTCCTGGTGACGGTTCTGGCCGCGTTCACCACCGGGCTCTGCGCACCGGTGGCGGCACAGAGCACGCCCCCGCCGCACACCGCGGTCCTGGACGGTGCCCGGCTGCAGCAGACGAAAGCCCGGCTCGATCGTGGTGATCCGCAACTACGGAGAACGGTGCAGGCGTTGACGGTCCGCGCCGACAAGTGGCTGGACCAGGGCCCCTGGACCGTCGTCGACAAGCCCAGGCCCGCTCCCGGCGGCGACATCCACGACTACCTCAGCCAGGCCCCGTACTGGTGGCCCTCCCAGCCCCCCACCGCCGACAACCCCTGGGGCTGCCCCTACGTCCAGCGTGACGGCCAGCGCAACCCCGAGGTCGACTCCGGCACCGACCGCCAGGACGTCGAGAAGGTCTTCGACTCCGCGTACGACCTCTCCCTCGCCTGGTACTACACCGGCGAGAAGCGGTACGCACGCAAGGCCGGGCAGGTGCTGCGCACCTGGTTCCTCGACCCCGCCACGAGAATGAACCCCAACCTGGACCACGCACAGTTCATCCCCTGCAAGTACGACGGTCGGGCCATCGGCATCATCGACTTCTCGCAGTCGTACACCAGCGTCCTCGACGCGCTCGCCCTGCTGGACACCGGCGCTCCGGGCTGGAACCGGAAGGACCGCACCGGCATGACGGAGTGGAACACCGACTTCCTCGGCTGGCTCAAGGACAGTGACTTCGGCAAGCAGGAGGCGGCCGCCGCCAACAACCACGGCACCTTCTACGACATGCTGCTCGCCGGCCTCGCCTGTGCGACCGGCGACAAGGCCCTGGCCCGCCGCACGGTCCTGGACGCCCGCGGCAAGCGCGTGGCACCGCAGATCGCGGCCGACGGCAGCCAGCCCCAGGAGCTGGCCCGCACCCGGAGCTGGCACTACTCGACCTTCGACCTGGTCGCCTACACCCGGCTCGCGGCCATCGGCCGGAATGTCGGGGCCGATCTGTGGGCGTACCGAGGCCCGGACGGGCAGAGCCTGTTCAAGGCGGTGGACTATCTGCTGCCCGCCGCGACCGGAGCCACCGCGTGGCCCCATCCGGAGCTGGAGTTCCTCCGGTACGCGGCGACCGACGTCGTGCACGCGGCCGCCGACGCGGGCGACAAGCGGGCCCGCACGGCTGTTCCGCTGCTGGAGGCGCCGCCGGGCGGCGACCTGTGGGCCCTGCGTCCGGCGGCGGAACAGCTCGACTCCATCGCGGGGTGAGGGCCCCGTCAGGGCCTTGTGGACAGGTCGAGCGCCCGGTCGCCGTCCCGCGGGCGGCGACCGCCTCGGCGCGGGCCGAGTGCCGCGTCAGGCAGCGCGGTGAAAGGCGTCGACGCTACGGCCCGGTACCTGTTCCTGCCGGGCGCCCGGGCCGGCGGAAGGAGGCCGTGCGGGCCGTCACCGGTACGCCGTGCAGACGCCGTTCGCCTGCGGATGTGAGCCTTCTCGGGACGGGACCGTCGCGGGGGTCACCCGCTTTTGCGGCCGACCCCCGCGTACACCCAGTACTCCGACGGGTTCTCCGGGATGTCCTCGTTCTCGTCCGGGCGCCACAGGGGTACGTGGACCAGGCCCGGTTCCGTCAGCTCGAAGCCGGTGAAGAGGCCCTGGATCTCCTCGTGGGAACGGACGGTGACCGGTGAGGTGGCCCGGGAGCGGTACAGCTGGGTGACCGCGGCGGCCGTGTCGGGGCGGTCCTGGTTGGTGGCGTGGGACAGGGCCAGCCAGCCGCCCTCGGGCAGTGCGTCCCGGAAGGCGGCGACGATTCCGGCCGGATTCTCCTCGGGCGCGACGAAGTGCAGGATCGCGACCATGAGCACGGCGACCGGCTGGTCGAAGTCGATCAGCTTGCGCACCTGCGGCGAGGCCAGGACGTCGGCCGGCCGCCGGATGTCGGCGTCGACGATGTCGGCGTAGGGGTTGTCGGCGAGCAGGGTGGTGCTGTGGGCGACGGCCACCGGGTCCTTGTCGACGTAGACCACCCGGGCCTGCGGGCTCGCCGCCTGGGCGACCTCGTGGACGTTGCCCTGCGTCGGGATCCCCGAGCCGAGGTCGATGAACTGCCGGACACCGGACCGGGCCAGGAAGCGCACCGCCCGCCCCAGGAAGGCGCGGTTGGCGCGGGCCAGCGTGCGCACCTGGGGGTCGATGGCCGTGACCGCCGCCACCGCCTCCCGGTCGATGGCGAAGTTGTGCTCCCCGCCCAGCATCGCGTCGTACATCCGGGCTACGCTCGCCTTGTCCGGATCGGTCCCTGGCGGCAGAGCATCCGTGTCGGTCACCAGAAGGTCCTTTCCTGCCAAGGCACTTGACGACTCATCATATAGTTGCCGTCGACGTCTGGCGATCAGTTGTCCCGCGCCGGGCGCCCGGACCCCCACCCGGAAAGGCACCACGACCCTGCGGAACGAACCGCACAGCCGCGCCGACGACACCCCCGCCGCCGTGCCCCCGCCCCGTCGGTCGGCCTTCTCACCCGCGGCCGACGTCATCGGCTCGGAACTCGACCTGGGGCTGACCGGCAGCCATGTCGTGCACGCGCTGACGCCCGGCTTCTGCGACGCGGCGTCCCTCTATCTGCTGGAGCGGTGGCGGCGCGAGGAGACCACGTACGCCGGCGGGAACCCCGCCCAGATCGAGGCCCGCAGACTGGCACTGCGCGTCGGCACGGACGCACCCGAGTCCTGGGAGCGCACCCTGCCGGTCGGCGAGGTACTGGTCTTCCCCCGCGAGACCCCGTACGCCCGCGCCCTGGTCGACGGACACGCGCAGTTGCTCGACTCGGTCGACGACCACACGGCCGAGCGGCTCGCCGCCTCCGTAGGTGAGGACGCGCGCATCGGCGAACTCCTCAAGACGCGCTCCTTCCTTGTGGCGCCGCTGCGGCTGCGGGGCGGGGCGATCGGCTTCGTCGCCTGCTCCCGCGGACCGGACCGCGGGCCGTTCCTGACCGCGGAGATCGCGGCCGTGGAGTCGCTGGCCGCGCGGGCCTCGGTCGCCCTGGACAACGCGCGCCGCTACGAGCACGAGCGCCGCACCGCCCTGGCCATCCGGGGCAGCCTGCTGCCGGGCACGATCCAGGAGGTCGAGGGCTGCCGCATCGCCCACGGGTCCCTGCCCGCCGGACAGGGCTCGATCATCGGCGGTGACTGGTTCGACGTGCTGAGACGGCCGGACGACCGGGTCAGCCTGATCGTCGGGGACGCCATGGGGCACGGCCCGGAGTCGGCCGTGGCGATGATCCAACTGCGCACCGCCGTACGCACGCTGGCCGGTCTCGACATCCCCGCCGTCGATCTCGTACGACGGCTCGACGCGCTCGCCAGCGACACCCCGGGGGCATCCTTCGCGACCTGCATCTACGCCGAGTGGGACGCCCGGCGCGGCACCTGCACCCTCGTGGGCGCCGGTCACCCCCCACCGCTGCTGCGCGGGCCTGACGGCCGGACCGCTCCGGTCACGCTGGTCGGCGCGGGCCTGCCGCTCGGTCTCGGCGCGGGCGCCTACGAGCCGACCGTCCTGAGCATCGACGAGCCCGCGCTGCTCGTGCTCTACAGCGACGGTCTGGTCGAGTCGCGGGACTCCGACATAGACCACCAGATCGCCCGCCTCGCCCGGGCGCTCGATGCGGCGGCCGTCGACCACGACCCGCTCCCCGCCCTGTGCCGACGGCTGCTGCACGCCCCCTCCGATCCGGCCGGCGCGGACGACCGCACCCTGCTCCTCGCCGAACTCACGCCCACCAAGGGCTAGCGCCTGTCCGGCGGAGCATCCCGGCGTCGCGGGTTCTGGCACGCACTCCCCCAGAGGGGGTGCCCCCAGCGGCGTTGTCGTCGGTTGCCGACGCTCCGCGTCGCCGCCCTCCTCCGCCTTGCAGCTGCACGCACCAGAGCCCGCTCGGCTCGGCCGGTAGGCACTGTTTCTTTCAGCCGGCCTGATCCGCCGGACAGGCCCTGGTTCAGGCCGACAGGTTCGCCCATACCGCGTTGCCGCCGGTGAGTCTCGAGCGGTCCACCCCCCAGGTGTCCGCGAGCTGTTCCACGAGGAACAGTCCGCGCCCGCCCTCGTCGTCGAGTCCCGCCCGGCACCGGCGCAACGTGGGGCCCGAGTGGTCGTGGTCGTGCACCTCCAGCCGGAGGATCCCGTCGGCGACCAGCCCGATGCCGCACAGGATGCGCGGACTGAGGGTGTGGCACACGGCGTTGGTGGCGAGCTCGGACAGCAGCAGCACCGCGTCCGAGCACAGCTCGCCCGGCAGGCTCCAGGCCTTGAGTCGGGTCCCGACGGAGCGCCGGGCGACACCGACGCTGGAGCGGTGGGCCGGAAGTTCGATCCAGTGGGTCCGTTCCTGGTCCACGGCGTCTAACAGCTGGGGGAACGAGGTCGTGTGGGGGGACACGGTGTTGGCCTTCCGTGGGGGCGGCGGCGCGGCCGGGCGAGCAGCATCGGGGGTCAGGGAATGCCAACACGCCACTGGGTGGGGACGGTTGACGACACCGCGCTCGCGTTCGGCGGCACGGTGTACGCAAGTAACTATGCTCGCACCCAAGTTCAACCTGCAACCAGCTGCCTGATAATTTCAGAAAGCCGATATCCGTCTGGTCGCGTCATCAAGTCGCTGTCAGACTCGGGACGGTGACAGTTCCTCAGGAGGTCAGGACGTGAGCGAAGGCCGTACGAGCACCGGTGGCACCAGTGCTCCCACCGTGCTGCGCATGATCCTGGGTCGCCGACTGCAGGAGCGACGGCAGGGCGCGGGGGCCTCGTTGGAGGACGCGGCCAGGGCTCTGCGGGTGACGTCCCTGACCATCCGCCGTCTGGAGAAGGCCGAGGTCGCCCTCAAGCCGCTCTATGTGGAGAAGCTGCTTGAGACCTACGGGGCGGAGCAGCAGGAGATCGAGGAGTTCGTCGAGCTCGCCGAGCGGGCGAATGAGCCCGGTTGGTGGCACACCTACCGGGACGTCCTGCCGAACTGGTTCAGCGCCTACGTCAGCCTGGAGGCCGGGGCCAGGACCCTGCGTACCTACGAGCCCCACTACGTCACGGGGCTGCTCCAGAGGTCGCCCTCAAGCCGCTCTATGTGGAGAAGCTGCTTGAGACCTACGGGGCGGAGCAGCAGGAGATCGAGGAGTTCGTCGAGCTCGCCGAGCGGGCGAATGAGCCCGGTTGGTGGCACACCTACCGGGACGTCCTGCCGAACTGGTTCAGCGCCTACGTCAGCCTGGAGGCCGGGGCCAGGACCCTGCGTACCTACGAGCCCCACTACGTCACGGGGCTGCTCCAGACCCACGCCTACGCGCGCGGGGTCCTGCGCGGCGGGTTTCCGGGCGAGGCGGATGAGGACCTGGCGCGGCGGGTGGACCTGCGGCTGCGCCGCCAGGGCCTGCTGGACAGACCGGGCGCGCCCACGCTGTGGGTGGTGATGGAGGAGGCCGTGCTGCACCGGGTGGTCGGCGGCCCCGAGGTCATGCGGGAGCAGATCGAGCGGCTCCTGGAGGTCTCGGAGCTGGAACACGTCAGCGTCGACGTCGTGCCGTTCACGGCCGGCGCCCATGTGGGGGCGTGCGCGCCGTTCACCTACTTCCGCTTCGAGGAGCCGGAGCTGCCGGACATCGTGTACACCGAGGTCCTCTCCGGCGCGATGTACCTGGATCAGCGCTCCGACGTGTCGGCACATCTGGAGGCGCACAACCGCATGTCCCTGCTGAGCTCGGACGCGGACAGCAAGGCGCTGCTGAACCGCATGCGCAAGGAGTACTCATGACCAGCACCGACTCTCACGTCTACAACGGGATGCCGGCCACCGACCTGGGCGAGCAGGGCTGGGAGTCGCCGTGGAGCGGGCCCAACGGCGGCCAGTGCGTGCAGACCAAGCTGCTGGCCGACGGGCGGGTTGCGCTGCGCCAGTCGACCGATCCGGCCGGACCCGCGCTGATCTACACCCCGCAGGAGATCGCCGCGTTCGTCGCGGGCATCAAGCGGGGCCTCGCCGACCATCTCACCGCCGGCTGAACCTCGACCCGAGCCCGACCTGCCCCAGGCAGCGACCTGCCCGACACCCCCACGCACCGCACCTGAAAGGGACCGGATGACCCACTCCCACACCGCGCGGGAGATCGACACCAGTCGGCCCCACTCGGCCCGGATGTACGACTACTACCTCGGCGGCAAGGACCACTTCGACGTCGACAAGCAGGCGGCCGAGACCGTCGCGGCGGTCTACCCCGGCATCTTCACCTGCGCCCGGGAGATCCGCTCCTTCATGCACCGCACCACCCGCGTCCTCGCGCTGGAGTACGGCATCCGTCAGTGGTTGGACATAGGCACCGGCATCCCCACCGAGCCGAACCTGCACCAGGTCGCGCAGTCCGTGGCCCCCGAGGCCCGCGTTGTCTACGCAGACAACGACCCCCTGGTCCTCAAGTACGCCGAGCGCCTGATGCGCAACACCCCCGAGGGCCGCACGGCTTACGTCCAGGGCGACTTCACCGACCCCGAGGCGATCCTCGGCTCCCCCGAGCTGGCCAGGACCCTGGACCTGAACCGGCCCGTGGCCCTGTCCCTCAACGCCATCCTGCACTTCGTCCCGGACGACTGGGAGCCGTACGGCATCGTCTCCCGCCTCCTGGACGCCCTGCCCTCGGGCAGCGCGCTGGCCGTGAGCCACTGCACCGGCGACTTCGCCCCGGAGCTCTGGGAGAAACTCGTCGGCATCTACGCCGCCGCCGGCACCCGGGCCCAGGTCCGCAGCCGGCAGGAGGTCGCCCGCTTCTTCAAGGGCCTCGACCTGCTCGACCCCGGCGTCTCACTGACCCACCGGTGGCGCCCGGACGACCCGCAGGGCTCAGGACCGGAGCTCACGGACGCCGAGGTCAGCGCGTGGGCCGGGGTGGGCATCAAGCCGTGACACGGCGTCGGCCGTGCGGGCGTCGAGTGCCCGCACGGCGGCCCGGACGGTGAACGGCCGTCAGCGCACCAGCAGGTCGATGACGCCCGTCAGGTCTTCCTCCCCGCTGCCCTCGGCCAGCCGGCGACGCATCAACTCGAAGTACGGGCGGAGCAGTTCCGGGCTGACGCCCTGCTGTTCGGCGGTGCTCAGGAAGGCCGGTGTGCCGGCCACCTGCATGGCGAGGTCGGAGACGACCCCTCGCGTGTAGTCGCCGCTCCGCAACTGGTCGGCGGTCCGGTGCACGGCCGGGGCCATCGCGACGAGCCAGTCGGCGAGCAGCGGGGCGAGCGACGCGGGGTCGATGTCCTCCTTGCGGATCAGGGCGAAGGCGTGGGCTGCCCCGGCGAACATCCCGTACATGGCGCTGAGCAGGGCCATGTCGTACAGCGCCGCGAAGCCCGCGTCGTGGCCGACGTAGACGGTGCCCGCGGGGACCGCCAGCGTCTCCCGGTGCCGCTCGAACAGCTCCCGCGAGCCGCTGTAGAAGACGTAACCGCCGGACTCCGGGGCACCGATCATCGGCGGGACGGCCATGATTCCGCCGTCCAGGTAGCGGGCACCGCGCTCGCGGGCCCACTCTGCGCGGGCGCGGGCCTGGGCAGGGGTACTGGTGGTCAGGTTGACCAGGTCCCGGCCGGCCAGGTCGATGCCGGCCAGCGCGTCCTCGACCGAGGCGTCGTCCAACAGGCAGACGACGACCAGGGTGTTCGCGGCGACGGCCTCGGCAGCGCTGTCCGCGACCTTCGCGCCCCCGGCGGCTAGGGGCTTGGCACGGGCCGGAGTTCGGTTCCAGACGGTGAGCGGGTGGCCGGCGGCACGCCAGGCACGGGCCAGCGCGGTGCCCATCGCGCCGAGGCCCAGCAGGGTGACGGATTCCTTCTCAACGGTGTTCTGTGTCATACCGATTAGGCTGGTCACAGGCCCACGAGTGATCAAGTACGCACTTCGGAGTGGGTGGTTACCCCGAGGTGAGTGAGCACGTCGGAGGGGGTGGGGCATGACGACGCTGAACCGGCCGGGTGCGCCGGACGGACATGTCTGCGGGATCGACGCCGCGATGGAGGTGATCGGCGGCAAGTGGAAGGTGCTGATCCTGTGGGCGCTCCACGAGCACCCCTGCCGCCGGTTCGGCGAGCTGCGCCGGCTGCTTCCGGGGGTCACCGAGAAGGTGCTCGCCTCCCACCTGCGCGAGATGGAGACGGACGGGGTGGTGCGCCGCGTGTCCTACGACGAGGTGCCGCCCCGCGTGGAGTACTCACTGACCGAGGACGGCGAGCGCCTCAACGACGCGCTCCGGCCGCTGGCCGCCTGGGGACGCGGGCGGCCGGCCGCTCAGTAGGCCCAGGAGAGGGCGCGCCGGAAACCCGTGACCACCTTCCGCAGGGGCCGTGACAAGATCCACTGTCATGAGCATCCAACACGGCGACGGGCCCGTCGCCCTGGTCACCGGGTCCACGTCGGGGATCGGCGAGGCCGTCGCTCGGCGCCTCGCGGCGGACGGGACGCGGGTCGTCGTGCACTCGCGGCAAAGCACAGAGGCCGGGCAGGCGTTGGCGGCGGAACTCGGCGGTGCCTACGTACAGGCCGATCTCGAAGTGGAGGAGGAGGCCCGGGGGCTGGTCGAGACGACACGGGGGCACTTCGGGCGGCTGGACGTGCTGGTGAACAACGCGGGCATCAGTTGGCCGATCCCGCACGCGGACCTCGCGGCGGCGACCCCGGCGGACTGGCGGCGCCTGCTGGAGGTCAACCTCATCGCGCCCTGGGTGCTGTGCACCGCGGCCCTTCCGGCGCTACGGCAGTCCCCCGGCGGCGGCTGCATCGTCAACATCACCAGCCACGCCGGCGTACGGCCCAAGGGTTCCTCGGTGCCGTACGCGGCGAGCAAGGCCGCGCTAAACCACGTCACCCGGCTGCTCGCGGCCGCGCTCGGGCCCGACGTGCGGGTGAACGCGGTGGCGCCAGGTCTCGTGGACACGCCGATGACGAAGGACTGGGTACAGGCGCACGAACTGTGGCGGGACCGCGCACCGATGCACCGCCCCGCGCGCCCCGCTGACGTGGCCGACCTGGTGGCGTCGGTGATCGGCAGCGGCTATCTGACCGGGGAGGTCATCGTGCTCGACGGCGGCCTGAACCTGACCTGAACTCGGCAGCGTCAGGGCTGAGTGGGCAGCATGGTGTTCCGCCGCTCAAGGCCCGCGCCGTGATGGGAAAGAGCGTGGCCCCACCGTTGTCGACCAGTGCCTGATCCATGGCCACGAACTCGGGCCAGTCGATCCCGCTGTCCGACGGTATCGGCGGATCATGCGGCATGAGGCGAGCCACGACGAGCGTCGCCGCGCGGTGATCGCCATCGCCGGTAACACGAACATTCAATGCCCGGACAGACCTTCCGCGACCATGACGCCCTGCAGCACCTGACCGAGCAACAGCACCGGCAGGTTCGGCGCCAGGCCGGCCAGTACACCACCGGCCGAGACCACGGCCATCAGCCGGACCAGCTACCACTTTCCGCCGTAGCGGTCGCCGAGCTTTCCCGCGACGGGGGTGACGAGTAACGCCTTGGCGACCAGGGCCCCTTCGGCAGGGCTGACCCCCAACTCGCGCTGCAGCAGCGGGAGCGCGGGATCCACCACTGACTGACGGGCGCCGAGGGCGAGTGCGAGTACTACGCCAGGCGGTCGGTGCGGCCGTCGGGGGCGGCCTGGGCCAGGCCCGTCCGGTAGGCGATGACGACGAGTTGTGCCCGGTCGCGGGCGTCCAGCTTCGTCATGGCGCGCTGCACGTGGGCGCGGACGGTGAAGGGGCTGAGGAACATCCGCTCGGCGATCTCCTGGTTGGACAGGCCGGTCGCGACCAGAGCCACCATCTCGCGTTCGCGCGGGGTGAGCACGGCGAGCTGTGCGGAGTGGTGTGACGGGGCATCGTCCGGTGTGGCGAGGAAACGGGCGACGAGGGAACGGGTCGCGGCGGGGGACAGAAGGGTGTCGCCGTCAGCGATCGTCCGTACGGCGTCCAGCAGGTCCTCGGCGCCGATGCCCTTGCCGATGAATCCGCCGGCCCCCGCGCGCAGCGCCTGGGCGACGTACTCGTCGGTCTCGTACGTGGTGAGGATCAGGATGCGGCTGGCGCGCAACTCCGGGTCCGCGCAGATCTCCGCCGTGGCGGTGAGACCGTCCACCTCGGGCATCCGGATGTCCATGACCACCACGTCCGGGCGCAGTTCCCGCGTGAGTCGCACCGCCTCCCTGCCGTCGGCGGCCTCACCGACCACGGTGATGTCGTCGGCGGAGTCGAGAAGCAGCCGGAAGGCACCCCGCAGCAGGGCCTGGTCGTCGGCGAGCAGCACGCGGAGCGTCACAGCGCATCCCCGGCCTCTGCGTCGCCCGTCCGTCCGTCGCCCGTCGCCGCGTCGGCCGTCCGGTTCTCGTCGGCCGTCCGGTTCTCGACGGCTGTCGCTCCGTCCGTCCCGTGCGTCGCGTCCTTGGCGGGCGGGAGGGGCAGTTGGGCGGAGACGAGAAAGCCGCCCTCCGGGCTCCTGCCCGCGGAGAGGTGTCCCCCGACCGCGGTGGCGCGTTCCCGCATCCCGATCAGACCGTAACCGGGCGGGCGGTCCCCCGCCGTGGACGCGCTGGGCCCCGCGGCGGCGGTCGATGCCGTTCGAGCGGCGCTCCCTCCGTCGTCGGCGACCGTGATGGTCACGCGGTCGCGGTTCCAGACGAGGCGCACCCGGGCGCTCCGGGTGCCGGCGTGCTTGGTCACGTTGGTCAGGGCCTCCTGGACGATGCGGTAGGCGGTGAGGTCCACGCCCGGCGGCAGCGGCCTGGCCGTGCCCTCCTGGTGCGCCGACACCTCCAGTCCCGCGTGGCGGAAGGATTCGAGGAGCGTGGGAAGCCGGGAGAGGCCGGGCGCCGGTTCGGCGGGCGAGGCCGCGTCCCCGGACTGACGCAGCAGACCGACCGTGGCCCGCAGTTCGTCGAGCGCGTCGCTGGTGGTCTCGACGAGCTCCTTGAGGCTCTTGCGGGTCTGCTCCGGGCGGGTGTCGAAGAGGTGGGCGGCGACCGTGGCCTGCGCGTTGGCCAGGGTGATCTGATGGGCCACGAGGTCGTGCAGTTCGCGGGCGATACGCACCCGTTCCTCGGCCACTCTCCGGCGCGCCTCGCTGTCCCGGCTCTGCTCGGCCCGCAGGGCCCGCTCCTCCATGGCCGCCAGGTAGGCCCGCCGGTTCCGCACCGAGTGCCCGAGTACGCCGGCCACCAGCGGGAACGCCGCCACCGCTCCCACCCTGCTGGCGTCCTTCCAGGACAGGGCCCCGAACAGGGGGGTCGAGGCGACCAGCAGCGCCACGGAGATGAGTCCCACCGCGCTCACCGCGCGCCGTTCGCTGCGCGCGGTGAGCGAGTAGGAGTAGGCGGTGACCACGGCCGGAGCCGCGATGAGCGGGCTCAGCAGGAGGCCCAGGAACGGCGCCAGCACGCCGCTCGCGGTCGTGACCGCCATGGCGGCCAGGGGCGCCCGGTGCCGCATCGGCAGCACGGCACAGGACACCACGGCGATGAGATAGGCGACGGCGGACGGCGGTGACAGCGTGCTGCCGTCGTCCTTCACCACGCCGCCCAGCAGACAGAGCGCGAACGCCGTCGCCGTGATCGCTCCCTCCCGCCACCACGTGCCGCGTGGTGGCGGGGCACCGCCCCCTGTGTTCGTCATGGCCGGCTCAGTCCCGCCCGACGGGAAGCCGCCGCACTGCCACGTCCGACTCGGCCGTGGGGGCCGGGACATGCCCGCTCAGTGCCTCACCCTCGATATCCACATTCGGCAGCACGCGGTTCAGGATACGAGGCAGCCACCACGCCCGGTGGCCGAGCAGTGCCAGGACGGCGGGTGCGATCGCCATCCGGACCACGAAGGCGTCGAAGGCGACGGCGGCGGCCAGTCCGACGCCCATCGTCTGGATGGTCGGGTTGCTCATCCCGACGAATCCCGCGAACACGCTGATCATGATGATCGCCGCCGCGGCCACCACGCGTCCGCTGTGCCGGAACCCGCTGACGATCGCCTCGCCGGGAGCCGCTCCGTGGACGTATGCCTCCCGCATGCGGGTGAGGAGGAAGACCTCGTAGTCCATGGCGAGGCCGAACACGATGCCGATGATGAGAATCGGCATCAACGACATGACCGGGCCGGTCTGTTCGATGCCTAGGAGGTCCGCCGCCCAGCCCCACTGGAATACGGCGACGAGGACGCCGAACGCGGCACCCACCGACAGCAGGAAGCCGAGCGCGGCCTTGACCGGGACCAGGACCGAGCGGAAGACCACCGTCAGCAGGAGCACCGCCAGGCCGATGACCACGGTCAGATAGGGGACGAGGGCGTCGGACATGGCTTCGGAGATGTCGATGTTCATGGCGGTGGTGCCGGTCACCAGGACGGTGGCGCCCGTGTCTGCCTCGACGCCCGGGACCGCGTCCCGGATCGCGTGCACCAGGTCCTTGGTCTCGCCGCTGTTCGGCGCGGTCCGGGGGACGGCGGTGAGGACGGCCGTGTCCTCGGTCCGGCTGAGCACCGGGTCACCGACCGACGCGACGCCGTCCACTCCCCCTACGGTCTTGGCTACCAGGTCCGTAGTCGCCCGGGTGTCCTCGGACGCCTTCATGTCCACGACCACGGTCAACGGGCCGTTGAAGCCGGGGCCGAAGCCTTCCGACAGCAGGTCGTAGGCACGGCGCTGGGTGGTCTGGACCGACTTGGACTCGTCGCCCGGCAGCCCGAGTTCGAGGCTCAGCGCCGGCAGGGCGACGGCGCCGAGACCCAGTCCTGCGATCATCAGCACGGCCACCGGCCGGCGCAGCACGAACCGCGCCCAGCGGGTGCCGAGCCCGGGCCGGCCGGCTGCGGTGGGCACCCGGTGCGGGTGCTCGATTCCCGGCCGGGTGGCCTTGCGGACACGGCGGGACAGCACCCGTCGGCCGAAGAACCCGAACAGCGCGGGGACGAGGGTCAGGGCGACGAGTACGGCAAGGGCCACGGCGCCCGCGCCGCCCAGGCCCATCTTGGTGAGTTCGGGGATTCCGACGACCCCCAGCCCGGCCAGGGCGATGATGACGGTCGCGCCGGCGAAGACGACGGCGGATCCGGCCGTGCCCACCGCCCGGCCTGCGGCCTCCTCCGGGTCGCGGCCCTGGGCGCGCTCGTCCCGGAAGCGGGAGGTGATGAAGAGTGCGTAGTCGATGCCGACGGCCAGGCCCAGCATCAGCGCCAGGATGGCGACGGTTGACGTCAGACCCAGCGGAACGGCCAGTGCGGAGACCAGACCGAAGGCGATGGCGACGCCCGTGAACGCGGTCAGCAGTGACAGTCCGGCCGCGACCAGGGACCCGAGGGCGAGCACGAGCACCACCGCCGCCACTGCCACGCCGACGATCTCCGTCGTACCGCCCGGTTCTTCTTCCGCGTCCAGGGCCGAGCCGCCGATCTCCACGGTCAGCCCCGCGTCCCGGGCCCGGCTCGCGGCGTCCTCGATGGCGCTCTTCGTCGGTTCGGTCAGGTCGACGGCGTCCGCGGTGTAGGTGATCGTGGAGTAGGCGATGGTGCCGTCCTCGCTGACCGCGCCGGTCGTATAGGGGTCGGTGGTCGACGCGACCTGACCGCCCCCGTCCAGCGAGCCGAGCGCGCTCTCGACGGCCGCCTTGTTCTCCACGGCCGTCACCCGCTGCCCGTCCGGGGCCCGGAACACCAGGCGGGCCTCGGCGCCCTGTGCGTTGCTCTGCGGGAAGCGCTCGTCCAGCAGGTCGAACGCCTTCTGCGACTCGGTGCCGGGCATGGAGAGTTCCTCTTCCTCCCCGCCCGGCGCCAGGGCGGCCGCGGCAACGGCCACCAGCAGGGCACCCAGCCACAGCCCACCCACGAGACGGCGCCGACGGAACGCCCACCGTCCGATCCCGTAAAGAAAACCAGCCACCTGTTGATCACTCCAGACGCCGTTAGGCAGGGGGAACGCGCGGTTTCCGCACGCCTCCAACCCTTCCTTCCGGCGCCCCGCCGGGCATCGTCCTGCGCCGCCGTCTTCCCCTGGTGCGCCCGGACCAGCCGCTCACATGTCCTAGTGCCTACGCACCAGGCCGAGTTGAGTGCCTGTGTCTGAACCCCGTATCATCGGGCCAAGAGCCGTGCGCTGCCCAGGGCTTACGGCCTCGGGAAACATCGGTACAGCGGTTGACGCTGAGAACGATCATGGTCAGCCAGCACACCGGCTGGAGGCCCCGCTGGGGTTCGCGGAAAGATCGCCGGGCGGGCACCGGTGCTGGCTACGGTCCGCTCGTGCCGGTGGAGTTTCTGACTGATGAGCAGGCTGAGGCGTACGGGACGTTCGCCGAGGAGCCGACCCGCCCCGAGCTGGAGCGGTTCTTCTTCCTGGACGACGTCGACCGCGATCTGATCGCGCGGCGGCGCTCCACGCACCACCAACTGGGCTTCGCGCTCCAGTTGGGTCATCTTCACGGTGTACGAGACGACGCGCCTCGGCCGCGACGAGGCCGTCGAGACAGCACACGCCGACTTCGCCGCCCTTCAGTAGCGCGACCGCAGCCCCAAGTAGTTACTCAGCGCTACACACCACGTGGCGGTAGCTGTACGAGAACAGGGCCGTCGCGGTGGCGGCGGCCGCCGTCTGTCTTTTCCTGTGCTTCCTGTGCGGCTTCAGCCGCTCGGCCGCCGCGGGGCGGTGTGCGGCTGGAAGCATGTGATGGTTCGCGCCGGCGAGGTGGAATGGGAGACCGGGCAGGTCACGGGGTCACCGGGTCCGGTGAGACGGTGCGACCGCGTCTCGGAGAAAGATGATTGAGATAGCAACCTTTCCACTCTGAGTGGCCACTTAGGGATGTACCGACGAGGGCGAGCCGTGGTCAGCGGTGCTACGCCCTCGGTGTCACCACCCGATCGGAGCCCCACATGTCACCAGACAACCCGAGATCCGCCGAGCAGCCGATGCCTCGGGGGCGCACGCCCCGCCGTAGCCGGATGCGCCGGCGCTTTGTCGCGGGGGCGGTGGCGGTGCTCGCCGCCTCGGCCGGTGTCGGCGCCCTGGCGCCCAGTGCGGGCGCCGCGTCGACCGTCGACATCCGTGTGGATGCCGGTACCTCCTTGGGCACGGTGCCCAGCAGTGGTGCCGGCCTCAACACGGGCGTCGGCGACGAGCACATGGGGGACGCCAAGGTGTCATCGCTGATGAAGGCCGCGGGAGTTCGGCAGCTGCGCTTTCCCGGCGGCTCCGGCGCGGACGGCTACCACTGGAAGACCCACACCATGAGCGACGGCGGCTGGATCGTACCCAACACCGACTTCGACCACTTCATGGCCACCGCGAAGCGGGTCGGTGCCCAGCCGATCCTGACCGCGAACTACGGTTCCGGCACCCCCCAGGAGGCCGCCGGCTGGGTCAAGTACGCCAATGTCGACAAAGGTTACGGCGTGAAGTACTGGGAGATCGGCAACGAGGTCTACGGCAACGGGCACTACAGCGACGGCAAGGGCTGGGAAATCGACAAGCACGCCGACAAGAGCCCGACGGCGTACGGAAAGAACCTGGTCGCCTACGCGAAGGCGATGAAGGCCGTGGACCCGAAGGTGAAGATCGGAGCGGTGCTCACCACCCCCGGCTTCTGGCCGGACGCGGAGAAGGCTCCCGGTGACAGCGCCGACTGGAACAACACGGTGCTCTCCATCGCGGGAAGCTCGATCGACTTCGTCATCGTCCACTGGTATCCGGGCGGCACCACCACGGCCGACCTGCTGAAGACCCCCTCCCGGGTCGCCGGTGTCAGGTCCTCGCTGCGCTCTCTGATCGCCAAGTACGCGGGCTCGCGCGCCGCTTCGGTGGAGATCGCGGTCACTGAGACCGACGCCGAATTCTCGCCCGCCAAGACCAGTCAGGCCGCAGCCCTCTTTGCGCCGGACACCTACATGACCTGGTTCGAGCAGGGTGCCACCCACGTGGACTGGTGGAACCTGCACAACGGCTCGGGCGACGCACCCACCACCGTCGACGGCCAGACCGACTACCAGGACGGGGGCATTCTCTCCGCCGGAACCTGCGCCGGAGGGAAGTGCCAACCGCCGCGCGACACGCCCTTCCCCACCTACTGGGGCGTCCGCTCACTAACCGCACTGGCGCAGCCCGGTGACACCATGGTCAAGTCGTCCTCGGGCAACTCTTCGGTTGCTGTGCACGCGGTGCGGAGCGGCAACGGCCGTCTGAACGTCATGCTGATCAACAAGAGCCCGAAGAACGCGGCGCGGGTGTCGCTCTCGTACGCCGGATTCACCCCGGCCGCAGGGGTGGTCACGACCGTTTCGTATGCCAAGGGAGGCACCGCCCTGACGACGGCGAAGCGGGGTACGGCGGTCGGACAGACGCTGCCGCCGTACTCGATCACGACTCTTCAGCTGAAGCGCGCGTCGGGGACTGCCGGCGATGACAAGCCGACGCCCGCCGCCACGCCGACCGCCGTCACGCCGCTTGTCTCCGCCTCCGGCACGACCGGCACCCGTGCGCAGGGGGGGATCGGCGCACCCGTCGGCCAGGCGACCCCGAGCAGCCCGTCCGGCGATTTGGCTTCCACCGGAGCGAGCAACACTGTTGTCACGTACAGCGCCCTCGGTGGCCTGCTGGTCATCGCTGCCGGCGGCGTGCTGGTGCTTCGCGGACGTCGCCGCAGGGGCTTGCACGGGAAGTGAGGCCGCGTGAGTGACTGACGGCCCGGCAGCAACGCCACCCACCCGTGGCGTGCGCGCCGGGCCATCGGCCCGCAACTCTCACCAGGGCGACGGCCTCGAGGGAGGCATCCCGCGGCTGTTGCTCTTCCAGTCCACGCTCATCGACGACAAGACCCTGCGCTGGACAATGGAGCGTATGCAGGCAGCGGCGTCCGCCGAGGGCACCGTCGGAGTCCGGGAGGGCGAGGAGGTGGTCCGGCGGCAGGCCACCGGCGTTCCTGGGCAGCCCTTCGAAGTCCGGTACGGACTCGATTCCTTCACCTGGCGCGAGGAGGGTCTGTTCGAGCTCACCGGCACCCGATCAACCCTGGTCTGCACTGGTACCTGCCCGGTCGTGACTACGGCACCTACTACGTCTCCCAGTTCGTGGAGGTAACAGGAACCGTGCTCGGACGCCCAGTGCGCGGGAAGCTCGCCTTCGACCACGCCGCTCAGAAAACTGGTGGACTCACGGTCCACGCACGTCGATCAGCGCCGCTCAGCCTGCCAAGGGGCGCCCTGGACGTCGGCAAATCCGAGCATCACGGCACGGCCCTGCGACGCGATGGCCGCACGACCTTCGACGAAGCACTGTCATACGGTGAGCCGCAGCTGCGGGAACTGGTCGCTCAGACCGGCCCGGTCCGGCTCGGCTACGTCGACCGCCGCAACAGCGTGCTCAAGCCGAGCCAGGGCGGGTTCGTCGCGGTCTCCCCGCTGGAGAGCGTGTACGTCGACAGGCCTGGGGATCGGCCTCGCCCAAGGGCAATGTCACGTTGACTGAGCGGAGTGGGATGATCTCGTGATTGTTCGCGTCTGGACGGGATCGCCGTTGCGTCCGCGTCGCCGTCGTACAAGGGACACCGGCACCGGTCGAGATCATCTCGCACGGCGTGTGGCTGTACTTCCGGTTCCGCTCAGCTTCCGCGAGGTTGAGGAGCTCATGCTGGTGCACGGCGCCGTCGTGTCCTACGTCGGCACCCGGACCTGCCACACTCCAGCACGCTGTCAGGCTCACGCACCCAACAACGTGACAGCGCCCGACCGAAGCGGGTACGTGGCCGGTGTGTCCACCATGTACCGCACTGTGCGAGCCTGACACGCTCCGTGAGCGTCGCCGCCACGCCGTCCACCCAGCGCACGCCAAACCGGAACTGCCGGGCACCCGCCCGAACGAGATCCGGTCCCGGGACGTAACGCGGCTGCGCGGACCGGGCAAACGGGTCTTCTACCACCTGTACTCAATCATCGACATCTACAGCCGCTACACCGTCGTCTGGATGGTCGCCGTCCGCGCCGACGTCTACCAGCGCAACCCTGAACGGTTCGTCACAAGCCACCCACCCCGCCGATCGTCCCCACCAACGTGTGGATCAACCAGCCGGACGACCACGCCGCCCAGTGATCATCTCGGACGCCGACGACCCCGGCTCACTCGACAAACCCTGAAACCGACCGACTCGCCAGGCTTGACACGTTCCGCGTCTCGTGGTCGACCGGGACAAGGCCGCCACCAACCGGGTTCTCCAGGTGCACGGGCGGGCTCGGCCTTGCACCGAGCCCGTCGCTCCGACTCCCCCGTTCCTGATCGCTCGCTGCGACACTCTCACCCGGTTCGGCGTACGTCGTTGCCCGCGAACGTCAGGAACAGCAGGACCTGCGTCACGCCACCGGCTGGCGCTGCAGTGTCAGCACGCCCGGCCGGTACGGCAGGAGGCCGTAGTCCCCGCCGTCGGTGCTGGGGTCGCGCCCCTGGTAGAGGAACTGCAGATTGCATGGGTCGATGGTCTTGGTCTGGTCGGGGTTGGTGCGCACCAGATCGCCGTGGCTGATGTCCCTGGTCCAGGCCGTCGCGCCGCTGTTGGCACTGCCGGCGAAGGGGCTGGTCACGGTGTCGGCCCCGGTTTGCGGTGTCCACGTGCCGTCGAGGCTGGTGGCCGTGAACGCGCGGAAGTAGCGACCGTATCCTGTGTAGTTCTGGGCCTCGACGATCATGAGGTACTGGTTCTGACCCTGGACCTTGTAGACCTCCGGCGCCTCGAACAGATTGAGCGGCGTGTCGCTCATGATCTTCGTGAACGAACCGAAGGTGCCCGGGAAGTTGCCGATGGGCATGCCGGCGCGGTAGATGCCGCCCTCGTCGTCGGCGAAGAACATGTACATGTTCGTGTCGTCGCCGATGAGAGTCACGTCGAGAGGGCCCCCCTTCGGGAGGGTGCCCGTGAACAGCTCCTGCTGCGCGGACCAGCCGTTGGGGTCGGTGGGGTCGCTCGAGGTGCGGTAGGAGAAGCTGTATGGCCAACCCCCGTTGTAGGCAAGCACCCAGAGGTTCTTCGGGGCGAAGTAGAACAGCGTCGGCGCGATGCCGTCGAAGGGGATCGTGTTCTGGGTGGCGGTGGCCATGTCGGACCAGTTCGTGAAGGGGCTGAAGGTCGTCAATCCCCAGCGCCCGTCGTCACCGGCAAGGGTGTTGTGCGTCGTGGCATAAACGACGTGCTTGCCGTTGTGGACAACGCTGGTGAAGTCCTTGAGCGAGGCCCACCCCGCCTTCGGCTCCGCCAACGGGCCGGTCGATGTCCATCGGTACGTCGACGGAAGAGCACACACGTTGTTCGCCCCTGACAGGCCGGTCCACTTCTGGTTGGCGCCGCCGGTACACGACCAGAGCCGCACCTCCGTGCCGTTGGCCTTGCCCCAGCCCGCGACCTCCAGGCACAGCCCGGACCGCACGCCGACGATCGTGCCGTCGGGGTTCACCCGCCACTGCTGGTTGTCATTGCCGTTGCACGTCCAGATCTGCACCGGGGTCCCGGACGTGGTACCGCCGCCCCGGACATCCAGGCACTTGTTGCCGTACACGGTCAGCTGGTCGCTGTCCGTCAACGTCCACTGCTGGTTGACTCCCCCGTGACAGTCCCAGATGTGCACGTCCGCGCCGTCGGTCTGGCTGAAGCCCGCCACATCGAGACAGCGGCCGGAATCAACACCGCGTACGTCGCTGGTGGTGGCCGCCTGAGCCGGGCCGGCGACGAGCAGCGCCGCCAACGCGGCCAGGGCCGCGACCACAGCGGCGAGCACCGCAGATGGATGCCTGGGGCTGAAGCTGCGTCTGCGCATAAGGACCTCTTTATCCTTGAGCAAGCGGCTCCGGTACACCCCGTCAGGGGCTGTCCGGACGGCGGTGCAGTGCGGCCCTAAAGTGTTCGACATAGCGAACATGGGTCGGAGTGTCGAGCAACTGGATAATAGGGTTCCGGTGATCAGCGTCAATACCTCGCACACAATTCGCGAGCAGAAACGCTCGCAGGCTGAAACCAGGCGGCCTCAAGTCCCCTGCCCGCACGAGCCTTTGACTGTGGGTCAGGTAGCGGTGCGAGCGCGGGCTTGGACAGGCACCGTTGCAGTACCGGTTGCCGCCGCTCCCGAAAAGGTTGCCGCCCGGTCCAGTTGAGGGTGTGAGGGGCCACGGGTAGCGGGTGCAGGCGGGTGTGTTCGACCGTCTGGCGCGGAGGCCGGCGCCCTGCCTGTCTCGCGGTGGACGCGGGTGTTGACCTGCCGGCAGAAGATCGCGCGGGCCCCGCGGAGTTCGGCGAAGCCGCTGTGCTTCTCCCGCAGGTTTGCCGAGGTCGAGGATCAGGTCCGTCTTCGCGATACGTACGGTGGCCTCGCCGCCCCCTTTGAACTCGGGATCGAACGGGACGCAGATGTGTACTTGCAGGCCGTAGTGGCGTCCTGCGGCCACGACTTGAGGATGACGGACCGCGATCCCGGTGACCCGGTCGATGGTCATCGTCTTCTCGTTGTCGGTGAGTAGACAGGTCGGTGCCCCGCCGATCGCCCGCAAAGCGGAGTCGATGCACGAGATCACCGTGGGCAGGGTCCGGTCCCGGGCTGGGGTACGACGTGCCGCAGGCACGGGCTACGAGTTGGTCATGCGCCGAACGGCCTCGGTGAGGATCTCGGGTGAGGTCGCCAGGTTGAGGCGAACGAAGCCGACGCCGCCGGTGCCGATTCGGATCACACGGCCGTGCACCTTCCGCAGGTAGGCGACGAGTTTGCGGATCGACCAGCGAGTGAAGGGCTGTCCGAGCTTGGTCGGGCGGGTGGTGGCCGTCTGAAAGACGAAGTCCTCGTCGTCAGGACTGAGAAGGCGGGGACGGCCTCTCGCCCACCGAGGGTCCAGGCAGGCCAGGCCGATCTCGTTGAACCGGTGGATCACGTCGCGGACAGTGTCCTCATCGGCCTGCACCAGCTTCGCGATCACCGGGACCCGGTTTCCGCCGGCCGCGACCAGCAGCATCATCGCGCGCCGGTACCGCACCGAGCTGGTGCTGCCCCTGCGCACATTCCGCTGCAGTCTCTGGCCCTCCTCGTCGGTCAACCTGCGCACACGGACAGGCTCAGCCGCCACACCCCCAACGGTCGGATCGGATGTCTCCGGACATCCAACCGCTGGAACTGCCGACCCGGCTAACCTTCCCGATCAGAGCACTGGCTACTTGCCCCTCCTCTCACCAGCTACCGCGAACACAACCCGCCAACCCGCGTGAGCAGACGGTGCGCGACCAGCGAAGCCGCCCAGTCTCAATCACCGACTACGGCGAACGGTCACAGTTCGCCGAACGCTTCCTTCCGGGCCCGCCAGGCTCTTGTGACGCACCGCCGCAAGCAGCAGACGGCATTCAAACGCCGGCCTACCCCTGCCACTCAAGTGGTCCCGTATTCGGGGCACTTGGCTCGGCCGACGCCTCTCAACTCCGCGGCCGCACGCTTACGCAGCCGGCGGACCCGACGCCACCGCCTGGAACGACATGCCGCCGAGCAGTACACGGCCACGGGCCGTGCTTCCGGCCTCAGCCGTTCACCGCAGCCCGCGCACACCCGCTCTCCGGCTTGTCCGGCGCTCTCGGACACCCCGCCGGCCTAGGCCCCAAAACTACTCAAACCCGAGATCAGCAACAGGCACTGAGCCGCCGGCGCACGCTGCAGCTCAAGGGACTCCAACGCGCATCCCCCAACACGACGCGCACCGCCCCCACTTCAGCCCGGCACATCCGTCAGCATCCGCCACCCGGGCGCATAGTTCCCGTGCAGCACCAGCGACGCGGCCCCCACCGCGCCCACCGTCTCGCCGATCACACTCTGCTCGACGGCGACCGCGCGGATCGTACGGGCGACGGACGTGCGGTTGACGGCGGCCTCGACCTCTTCGCGGATGATCGGCTCGATGCCGCGCAGCGCCTCGCCGCCGAGGACGACCCGGCTGACGTCGAGGAGGCTGGCAGCGCCGCGCGCGGCCTCGCCGATACGGCGCGCCGCACGTCGTACGACATCGCAGGCGTCGGGGTCGTCCGCGCGGGCCGCTCGGCGCAGGGCCTTCCAGTCGTGGTGCACGGAGTCGGGCGTACCGGTGAGGCCGATGCGGTCGGCGGCGGTTCGGCCGTGCAGGCGTAGCAGGTCGTCGATGATGGCGGCCGGGCTGACATAGGGGCCGAGGCAGTCCATCGCACCGCAGTGGCAGATACGGTCGCCCGGCTCCACGGCCATGTGGCCGAACTCGCCGGCGTTGCCCGAATCGCCGTGCAGGACCGTGTTGTTGAGGACGATGCCGGCGCCGACGCCCGTGCCGAGGTAGATGAACAGGAAGCTGCCCGCCCGGTCCGCGCCGCCGATCCAGCGCTCGCCGATGGCCGCGGCGGTGGCGTCGTTGTCGAGGGCGACGGGCAGGCCGGTGGCGTCGGCGAACATGTCCGCGAGGGGGACGCGGCCCCAGCCGGGGAAGTTCGGCGGGGACACCACGGCGCCGGTGCTGCCGTCCAGGGGCCCGGGCGCGGCGATGCCGAGGCCGAGCAGGCGGGTGCGGTCCACGGCGCTGCGGTCGAGGAGCCGCCCGGTGGTGCGCGCGATGCGGTCCACCACGTCGGCCGGGTCGCCGGGGTCGGTGAGCCTCAGCCGTCGGCTGCCGATCACCTCGCCGGCCAGGTCGACCACCACGATGACCGCGGCGTCGGGGTCGAGGTGGACGCCGACCGCGCACGCCCCGTCGGCCCGGATGGTCAGCAGGGTGCGGCGCTTGCCGCCGCTGGAGGGGGCCTGGCCGGATTCGGCCACGAGGCCCGCGTCGAGGAGTTTGCGGACGACGTTGGAGACGGTCTGGTTGGTCAGGCCGGTGAGGGCGGCCAGCTCGACCCGGCTCACCTGGCCCGTGGTGCGGATGGCGTCCAGGACGACGGCCTGGTTGTAGCCGCCGACCCGTGGCAGGTTCGTCCCGCTGAGCATCGTCACCTGTTGGTCACCTGATCCCCTCACATCCGCCGCCCCCGGCACTCGCATGGCGAAAGTTTACATACTCGAAGCATTGACTTCATCCATCAAATGGATTTAGCTGACGCCCATCAAATTCCGGCCATCGAGGCCGATCAGCGCAGGGTGGCGCAGAGTACGGCGCGCCGTCCGGGCTGGCCTCCAGGCCGAAAACTCGCGGCTTTCCCTCAGGTTTCGCGTCCCGGAGGAACCACTGTGCGCTCGAGAATCGTCACCGTCGCGGCCTTCACCGCCGCCACCGCCCTGGCCGCCACCGGCTGCGGTTCGGGCTCGTCAGGCAGCTCGTCCAAGTCCATCAAGGTCGTCTACTGGCAGAACCTGGACAGCACCAACAAGCTCCAGGCCAACTTCCTCGCCTCGATGGTGAAGGAGTTCACCAAGGCCAACCCGGGCACCAAGGTGACCCTCGTGCCGGTGACCGCCTCCGAGAACGACTACTACACCAAGCTCCAGCTCATGATGCGCTCCCCCGCGACCGCGCCCGACCTGGTCTACGAGGACACCGCGCTCATCAACTCCGACATCGCGGGCGGCTACCTCAAGCCGCTGGACCCCTACACCGCCAAGTGGGCCGACTGGGCGCAGTACGCCAAGGCGGCCAAGGGCGCGGTGACCGGAGCCTCCGACGGCAAGACCTACGCCGTACCGGACGACACCGACACGCGCGGGATCTGGTACAACAAGCAGCTCCTCCAGAAGGCCGGGATCTCCGTGCCCTGGCAGCCGAAGACCTGGGCCGACGTAATCGCCGCCGCCAGGAAGATCAAGGCGAAGCTGCCCGGCGTCACCCCGCTCAACCTCTACACCGGCCAGGCGGGCGGCGAGGCCTCCTCCATGCAGGGCTTCGAGATGCTCCTGTACGGCACCCCGGCCGGCGACAAGTCGCTCTACGACGCCTCGCAGAAGAAGTGGGTCGTGGGCAGCCAGGGCTTCAAGGACGCGCTGGACTTCGTGCACACCCTCTACAGCCAGGGGCTCGGCCCGGCCAAGGAGCAGGCGCTCGGCGCCAACTTCGGGACCGCCGTGGGCACCGAACTCATCCCTGAGGGCAAGCTCGCCATCGACATCGACGGCTCCTGGATGCCCAACAACTGGAGTTCGGCGGCGGCCAAGCCATGGAACGAGTGGCAGTCGGTGATGGGCACCGCCGCGATGCCGACCCAGAACGGTCAGGCGCCCGGCAGCACGAGCATGTCCGGCGGCTGGGCCTGGTCGATCCCGGCGAAGGCCAAGAACCCCGACCTGGCCTGGAAGTTCCTGTCGACCACCCTCCAGACGAAGACCAACGCCGCCAAGTGGAACGCGACCAACGCCAACATCGCGGTGCGCACGGACGTCGCGTCGGACCCGACGTACCTGAACTCGGTGCCGACCAACAAGTTCTTCACGGAGCTGGTCGCCGACACCCACTACCGGCCCGGGCTGCCGGAGTACAACCAGGTCTCGACCGCGATCCAGAAGGCGATGGAGTCCGTGACGACCGGTCAGGCCTCCGTCGACAAGGCCGCCTCGACCTTCGATAACGATGTCAAGGCGGCGGTGGGCGACGACAAGACCGCGGAGGGCACTTCGTGACCACCCTCGCTCCGGCGCCTCCCGGGACCGGCGGTCACCCCCGCCGGTCCCGCGGGGCGCCCGCCCCCGCCGTCCGTTCGCTGCTGCGCGGTCTGCCGACCGTCCCGGCCGTGGTCCTGCTGGCGGTGTTCCTGGCCGGTCCGATCGCGTACTGCGTGTACTACGCGTTCACCGACATGCAGCTCACCGGCGCCTCGGGCACCCACTTCGTCGGCGTCGACAACTTCACCAGGGCGTTCAAGGACACCGACTTCCTCAACGCGATGTGGCTGACCCTGCTGTTCGTGGTCGGCTCCGCGGTGATCGGCCAGAACACACTCGGGCTCGCGCTCGCGGTCCTGATGCAGAAGGCCACCCAGCCGGTACGGGCCCTCGTCAACGGCGTGGTCATCGCCGCCTGGGTGCTTCCCGAGGTGGTCGCCGGCTATCTGATGTACGCCTTCTTCTACGACCAGGGCTCACTCAACTCGCTGCTGGACGCGGTGCATCTGCCGAACCAGAACTGGCTCTACACGATGCCGATCCTCGCGGTGTGCCTGGCCAACGTGTGGCGCGGCACCGCCTTCTCGCTGATGGTCTTCACCGCCGCCATCAACGACGTACCGCAGGAGCTGGTGGAGGCCGCCGAGATGGACGGCGCGGGCCCCTGGCAGCGGCTGTGGCGGGTCGTGCTGCCGGTCATCAGGCCCTCGATCCTGACCAACCTGATGCTGATCACGCTCCAGACGCTCTCCGTCTTCGGGCTGATCTACACCATGACCCGCGGCGGCCCCGGCAACAAGAGCGAGACACTGCCGATCTTCATGTACCAACAGGCCTTCCAGAACAGCCTGATCGGCTACGGCACCGCCATCGCCCTCGTCCTGCTGGTCGTCGGCGCCCTCTTCTCCGTCGTGTACATCCGGCTGCTGAAACTGGAGGACGACTGATGGCCGCCGTCGCCACTCCCCCCGCCCCGCCCGTCTCGAAGACGGTCCCGGCACCCGCCCCCGGGCGTCCGCGCCGTGTGCGTCCCGGTCGCCTCGTGATCAACCTCGTCCTGATCGCCGTGTCGGTCCTGTACGTCCTGCCGCTGCTGTGGATGGTGCTCGCCTCGGTGAGCGACACCAACTCCTTCCGCCTCAAGTGGCCTTCGGCGCTGACGCTCGACAACTTCGACGCGGTCCTCAACGTCGACACCACCTACCGGCCGATGCTCAACAGCCTGCTGCTGTGCGGCTTCGGCACGGCGGTGACCGTGGTGGCGTCGGTCCTGTGCGCCTACCCGCTCTCGCGCTACCGGTCCCGGGTGCGCCGACCGTTCCTCTACACGATCCTGTTCTCCACCGGGCTGCCCATCACCGCCGTGATGATCCCCGTGTACAGCATGTTCGTGCAGGTGAACCTGATCGACTCGATGCCGGGCACGACCCTGTTCCTGGCCGCGTCCGCGCTGCCGTTCGGGATCTGGCTGATGAAGAACTTCATGGACGGCGTGCCGATCGTCCTGGAGGAGGCGGCCCGGATCGACGGCGCGAACACCATGCAGGTGCTGTGGCGGGTGGTGCTGCCACTGATGCGGCCGGGTGTCGTCGTGGTCACCATCTTCACGTTCATCGGCATGTGGGGGAACTTCTTCGTCCCCTTCATCCTGCTGCTGTCCCCGGAGAAACTTCCCGCGTCCGTCAGCGTGTTCACCTTCCTCTCCGCCCACGACCAGACGCAGTACGGGCAGTTGTCGGCGTTCTCGCTCCTCTACTCGCTGCCCGTGGTGATGCTCTACCTGCTGCTGGCCCGCAAACTCGGCGGCGGCTTCGCGCTCGGCGGCGCGCTCAAGGGCTGACCCGGACTCGCTCCCCCCACCTCGTAGTACCTCGCACGGAGACGGACACCTCATGCACAACGACCGTGAAGTCACCGAACAGCGGCTGGCCCGCGTGCTCAACGAGCGGATACGGCCCGCCGTCCACGCCCGGTCCGTCCCTCTCCGCGTGGAGATCTGGAACGTCCCCGGCGAGCCGGTCCCGGTCCCCGAGGGCCTGGCCGCTCCCTACCGGCCGGCCCGGGTCGGCGAGTGGTGGGGTCCCGCCTGGTCCACGAGCTGGTTCAAGCTCAGCGGGACGATCCCGGCGGACTGGGCCGGCGAGACGGTCGAGGCCGTGCTGGACCTGGGGTTCGCCACCCACTCCGCGGGCTTCTCCGCCGAGGGGCTGGTCTACCGGCCGGACGGCACCGCGGTGAAGGCGCTCAACCCGCGCAACACCTGGCTGCCGGTGACCGAACGGGCCGCAGGAGGTGAGGAGTTCACCGTTCACGTCGAGGCCGCCGCCAACCCGGTCGTGATGCACACCGCTCCCGGCGAGCTCACGTTCGGGCCCACTTCGGTGGGCGGCCGGGCGCCGTGGCTGGGCGACCCGGCCGCGGACCCCGGCGCACCCCTCTACCGGCTACGGCGTCTGGACCTGGCCGTGTTCGACCGGGAGGTCCACGAGCTCGTCCAGGATCTGGAGGTGCTGCACCAGCTGATGCCCGAGCTGTCCCCCGACTCCCCGCGTCGGTGGCAGATCCTGCGGGCGGTCGAACTCGCCCTGGACGCAGTCGACCTGCAGGACATCAGCGGCAGTGCGGCCGCCGCGCGGGCCGTCCTCGCGCCGGTGCTCGCCTCGCCCGCGCACGCGAGCGCGCACCGGATCTCGGCGGTGGGGCACGCGCACATCGACACCGCCTGGCTGTGGCCGCTGCGCGAGACCGTGCGCAAGGTGGCCCGGACGGTCTCCAACGTCACCCACCTCATGGACGACCATCCGGAGTTCAAGTTCGTGATGTCCCAGGCGCAGCAACTCGCCTGGCTGAAGGAGCACCGCCCCGAGGTGTACGCACGGGCGCAGGAGAAGGCGAAGACCGGGCAGTTCCTGCCGGCCGGCAGCCTGTGGGTGGAGCCCGACACCAACATCAGCGGCGGTGAGGCCCTGGTGCGCCAGTTCGTCCACGGAAAGCGGTTCTTCCTGGAGGAGTTCGGCGTCGAGACCGAGGAGATGTGGCTGCCGGACACCTTCGGCTACAACGCGGCCCTGCCGCAGCTGATGAAGCTGGCCGGGGTGAAGTGGTTCCTGACCCAGAAGATCTCCTGGAACACCACCAACAAGTTCCCGCACCACACGTTCTGGTGGGAGGGCATCGACGGCACCCGGATCTTCAGCCATTTCCCGCCCGTCGACAGCTACAACGGCGAGCTGTCCGGCGCCGAAGTCGCCCACAGCGTGCGGAACTTCCAGGACAAGGCCGGCGCCAACCACTCCCTCATCCCCTTCGGCTACGGCGACGGCGGTGGCGGCCCCACGCGCGAGATGCTGGCGCGCGCCGACCGGCTCAGGGACCTGGAGGGCTCGGCACGCGTCGAGATGGAGGGACCGGCCGACTTCTTCCGGCGCGCGCACGACGAGTACGAGGCCAACGGCGGCGCACCGGTGTGGTCCGGGGAGCTCTACCTGGAGTTCCATCGCGGCACGCTGACCAGTCAGCTCGCCACCAAGCAGGGCAACCGGCGCAGCGAACACCTGCTGCGCGAGGCGGAGTTGTGGGCGGCGACCGCGGCCGTACGGCACGGGCAGCCGTATCCGTACGACGCCCTGGACCGGCTGTGGAAGACGGTGCTGCTGCACCAGTTCCACGACATCCTGCCCGGGACGTCGATCGCCTGGGTGCACCGGGAGGCGGAGGAGACGTACGCGGCCGTGGCCGGGGAACTGGAGGAGCTGATCGGCGCCGCTCAGGGGGCGTTGGCCGGGGAGCCTGGAGGCTCGGTGGCTGGAGGCGTGGTGGTCTTCAACTCCGCGCCGCACGCTCGGGGCGGCGTCGCCGCGTTCGGCGCGGGCCCGCGCCCGGAGGCCGTCGCCGTGCCGGTGGCGCCGGTCCCGGACGGGGACGGGTTCGTCCTCGACAACGGTCTGGTGCGGGTCGTGGTGGACGCCCGCGGTCTGATCACCTCCGCCCACGACCACACCGCCGGACGGGAGGCGCTGGCTCCCGGGGCGGTCGGCAATCTGCTCCAGTTGCACCAGGACTTCCCCAACCAGTGGGACGCCTGGGACGTCGACGTCTTCTACCGCAACACCGTGCGCGACCTCACCGATGCCGAGTCGGTGACGGCGACCGCCGACGGTGTCCGGGTGGTCCGGGTCTTCGGCGCGTCGAGGATCGAGCAGACCCTGACGTTGCCGACCGGGTCCCGCGCGCTGAGGATCGACACGGTTGTCGACTGGCACGAGCGGGAGAAGTTCCTCAAGGCGGCCTTCCCGCTGGACGTGCGGGCCGCCCACTCGACCGCCGAGATCCCCTTCGGACACGTCGAGCGGCCCACGCACACCAACACCACCTGGGACGCGGCCAAGTTCGAGACGTGCGCCCACCGTTTCGTGCACGTCGGCGAGCCCGACTGGGGAGTCGCCCTGGTCAACGACTCCTCCTACGGCCACGACGTCACCCGTGACGTCCGCTCCGACGGCGGTACGACCACGACGGTCCGCCTCTCCCTGCTGCGCGCCGCCCGCTTCCCCGACCCGGACCAGGACCAGGGCACCCACCGGCTCGGCTACGCGCTGGTGATCGGCGCCGATGTCACCGACGCCAGGCGCGAGGGGTACCGCTTCAATCTGCCCGAGCGTGCGGTGCCGGGCGGGGCGACGGTCGCCCCGCTGGTGTCGGTGGACCACGAGGGCGTGATCGTGGAGGCCGTCAAGCTCGCCGACGACCGCAGCGGAGACGTCGTCGTACGGCTCTACGAGTCCCGCGGCACCCGGGCTGCGGCGACACTCACCACCGGGTTCCCTCTGGCCTCCTCCCTCGTGACCGACCTGCTGGAACGCCCACTGGAGGACCCTTCGAGCCATCAACAACTGGAGGACGCTGTCCGGTTGACGCTGCGGCCGTTCCAGATCCTTACGCTGCGGTTGCGGCGTCGGTCGGACGGCTGAGGGTCAGGTGACGAGGAGACCACCGTCCATGTGCAGGTCGTGGGCGTTGATGCCGGTGTTGCGGAGCAGGAACTCGGTGGCATCGGCGATCTCGGCCATGGTCACCAGCCGTCCGATCGGCGTCTGGGCCGAGTGCGGCGGATTGGGGACGTCCCGCCACTTCGGGCTGTCGCCGATCAGGCCCGGGTGCAGGGCGTTCACGCGATGCGGGGCGATCTCCACGGCGAGGGTCCGCACCAGGCCGGTGATCCCGGCGTTGAAGGTACTGACGATGGTCGAGCCGGGGTACGGGCGTTCCTTGGCGAGCCCGCCGAAGAGCACGACGGAGGCGCCGGGGTTGAAACGGTCGCGCAGCACACGGACGGTCTCGGCGTAGCCGACGAGCTTCATGGTCACCGCCGCGACCGCATCGGTGACGTTGAACTCCGCCAGGGAGTTCGCCGCTTGGCCGACCGCGGTGATGACGACGTGGTCGACCTCGGTCACGTCGGCCAACGCGGCGCCGATCGTCTCCGGTTGGCCGAGGTCGAGGGCCAGCCCTCGGGTGCCGGCGCCTATCCGGGCGGCGGTGGCCTCCGCCCGCGCCTTGTCCGTGCTGGTGATGACGACGTCATCGCCGCGGTCGGCGAAGTGCCGGGCGATCACTCCGCCCAATCCGCCACTGCCGCCTACCACGAGTGTTCTGGTCATACGGTGACCGTCCTTCAGCTTCCGGTTGGGCGCACCCAACTCTTAATATCCGTTTGGATATTAACCATAGCGGCACCGGCCCACGACGCTTCGGCCAGAAGTACAGTGATCACATGGAAGAGGGCACCGCGAAAGACCGGGAAGAGCCGGGGAGTCCGCCACGCAGGCGCCGACGGGATCCCGAGGGACACCGGGCGGCCATCCTGGACGCGGCACGCCACGCCTTCGCCGAGCGCGGCTACGCCCGCACCACGCTCAGGGACATCGCCGGCCGGGCCGGTGTCACCCACGGCCTGATCACCCGTCACTTCGCGTCGAAGGAACGGCTCTTCCTGGCGGCGGTACCGGGCAACCGTGATCTGGAGCAGGTGGCGGCCGGGGACCCGGCGACGCTGCCCGACCGGATCGCCGACGCCTTCGTACGGCGGATGGAGACCGACGCCGTGGGCGACCCGCTCGTCGCCCTCGTACGAGGTGCCGCATCCGACGAACGCGCTGCCGCCGACCTCCTGTCCGCGATGCAGGAGCGCAGCGCCGCCGTCTACCGGTCCGTGCTCTCCCCCGAAGGGCCGGCGGCTCGGGACGACGACCTGGACGCTCGGGTGGCGCTCGTGGGATCCCTGATGATCGGGACCACCTTCAGCCGCTACATCGCACGAACCGACCCGCTCGCCTCGATGCCGCCGGAACAGCTCACGGCACATCTCACACGGATGCTGCGGCACATCCTCTTCGACTGAAGCTCCGCCAAACGCTCGACGCCGGCCGCGAGAGTCGGCATCACGGGGGCCTTCACAGCTGATCGGCGATCGCGTCCGCCACAGCCCGCATGCCGTCGCTGTTGGGGTGGAACGCGCCCATGATGCCGGAGCGACTCAGGCGCTCGGGAAGCCCGGTGACCCAGGGGTGGGGCGAGCCCAGGGCATGGTCGCGACTGCGCAGCCCCATGGCGACGAGTTCGGCCCCGGTGTCGGTGGCGGCGCGGGTGAAGACGTCGGTGACCTGGCCGCCGAGGCGGCGGAACTCTTCCAATGTCGTCTCGTCGAAGGGGGTCGCGCGGCCGTAGCCGGTGTCCGGTCCGACCACCGTGAGGTAGTCGACCAGGATCACACGCGCGTCTCCCGCTCTGCCTCGGGCCTCCTCCACGACCCTCGTGAGACCGGCCGCCGCCCGGTCGATGTCCGCTTCCGACGGTCGCGGCACACCGTCCCGGCTCAGCATCGTGCCCAGCGGGCGGGAGAGGCGGCCGGAAGAGAGACGGCCGGCCAGGCCCAGCCGGACCATGCTGCCGATGTACTGGAGGTCGTTGCCGCCGACCGTGACCGTCACCAGGTCGGCGTCCGTGGGCAGACCGTCCAACTGGGGTGGAAACGTGTGGAACCTGACGCGTTGGGGCGTGGAGGTGATCGTCTCGGTGGTGGCTCCGCTCACGGTGAGGTCCGTGAGTGCGGCACCGAGCCGTTCGGCGAGCAGCTGCGGATAGTTCCGGGCGGAGCGGTGTGCTCTTCGGTCGGCGACCGGCTCGATGCCGGGACCCGCCGCGTACGAGCTGCCCAGCGCGGCGATGCGCCGGATGTGTCGTGCCGTCATCGGGACTCCCTCCTCGGGCTGTTGGACGTGCCAGGGCGACGGCATGCGCGAGAACGGTCGTCGGCCGGAACGCGGCGTTCCTCGAAACCATCGCACGCCTGCCGCTCGTCCTCCCCAGCGACCACACCACGCGGGGCCGGTCCACGTCCCGCGCCAAGCAGTCCAGGGTGCCCTCGTCGTCCAGGGATTGGACGGACGCGACCAAGCGAGCGCCGTCGGGAGCGAGGGCCAGGTCGGTCAGGCGCGGTTGTTCGACGAGATGGTGGTGGATGGGGCTCGGGGCGTTGGCCATGGTGATCAACCTGCCCAGATGGGAGTGGGTTCCAGACTCGTCCGCTCTGATTTTCGGCCCGAGCAGTGGCTTCGTGCGAGACAAGGCCTGTGCCCGTACGACATGGTGCGCGAGAGAGGTCGGGGTTGGTGTAGGCGCAGTGCGGCACCGTGAACGATGCTCGGTGGATGCGCCCGTTGAAGCACGGCTACACCAACCGCACCGTCGGCGACGGATCGGTGGTGGAGAAGACCTACGAAGGGCCCGATGCGGGAATCAGGCGTACGCGGGAGTACGCGTTGTTGACCCGGTTGCAGGGGAAACTGCCTGTACCTCCGGTGCGTGGCCTGGACGACGGGGTCCTCACGCTCGGGTTCGTGGCCGGTGCGCCGGGCCAGGAACTGGTGGAGGCGGGTCACGCGGCACAGGTCCTGGAAGCCTGCGGGGCGCTCCTGCGTCGCATCCATGAGACCGCGCCGAGCGTCCTCGGGGCGGGCGCGCACGATGCCGGCAAGGTGCTCGTCCACGGGGACTTCGGGCCCAACAACCTGCTCCTGGACCCGGTGTCCTTCCAGGTCACTGCCGTGGTCGACTGGGAGTTCGCTCACCTTGGTGACGCGGTCGAAGATCTGGCCTGGTGCGAGTGGATCGTACGGATGCACCACGCGGAGCACCATCGGGAGCTCGGCCACTTCTTCAGCGCCTACGGCGGGGCTGTGCCCGCGTGGCCGGTTCGCCGGGCCGCCATGCTGGCCAGGTGCGCCGACCTGGAGCAGTTCTGTCACCGAGCGGATCCGAACGGTCCAGGGGTGAGGCAGTGGCAGGCGCGTACCGCCGAGACAGCAGGCTGGCAGTAGTAGACGGGGCAGGCCCATCCACGGGGCACCACCGCACCGTCAGAGAGAAGCCCCGGCGCTCGGCGAAGGCACTGCGTAGGGACGCAGCACCATGAGCGAGTCCTCCAAGGTCGCCACCATGGCGAAAGGGAACCGGTCGAGCTCAAGACAGAGTGCGACGTCGTCGGGATGGACTCCTTGACGCACGCCCTCCCTCAGCTCGGCGGCGGCGCGCGACTTGCCGGCGCGGCGGAGGAAGTCGACTGCGTCCGTCGCAGCCCCGGTGGCCCTCCGAGCGATGTACTGAGCGCAGGCCAGGTCCTCGTCGGCGTGTCCGTCCTCGCCGGTCACCACGAAGGTGACGTCGGCGCACTCGCGTGTCCGTAGGAGTCGAGCCGTCGCCCCCGCTACGACGAAACTCGCGCACAGCACCAGCGACGCATCCTTGACCGCGAGGGCGCCGACCGTCCCGGCCGTGGTCTTCTGCACGACGGTCCGGCCGCCGAGGTCAAGGGAGCGCAGCAGGCCAGGCGAGTTGACGGTGTCGAACCCGGGCGCGGGCGGACCGTCCTTGAGCGCCACCCAGTCCGGGTGGCGGCCCTTGAGTGCCAGTGCCTCGTCCAGCGACTCGGCAAGAACGATCTTTTCCGCCCCCTGGGCAAAGGCCCAGGCAGCCACAGTGAAAGCACGCATGACGTCGACCACGACGGCCACGGGCGGGGCGTCGACCAGCTCAGCGATGCCAAGGAAACGAGCGTCCATCGGGCCATGATCGCGCATGCACGAACCGAAGTCCCCCGGAAAGCAGGACGCCCGCCGCTGGGCTCAACGGCCCGATCAGCGCCGACGTCCGATGCACCACAGCAGGAGGACGCCGGACGCTGCCGGTCCCCCGACGGCGGCGAAGTCGTCGAAAGAAGCGGCCGCGCAAGGAACGTACAAGACTGACCGAGCCCGGGCCCGACAGGCTGGTGACACCGGTCGGTTGCCCGGCCCATGAGGAGGGATCCCCGATGTCCAAGTCTGCCGTTCCCGTCAATCTCGCCGACAAGCTGGCGCAGTTCAGCGAGCTGTGGTCGCAGAAGAAAGTGGCGGTGCTCAACGACTACGAGGTCAAGCTGGCCAAGCTGAAGGGGGAGTTCGTCTGGCACACCCACGAGGACACCGATGAACTGTTCCTCGTCATCAGCGGGCGGCTCACCATCCAGCTCAGGGACGGGGACGTGGTGTTGGGACCTGGCGAGTTGTTCGTCGTTCCCCGCGGAGTCGAACACTGCCCCCTGGCAGACGAGGAGACCGCGATCCTGTTGCTGGAACCGGCGGGAACGATCAATACCGGTGACGCCGGGGGCCCGATGACCAAGGCAGCCGAGATCCTCAACTGACATACAGGGCGTGGCGTCAGGCCGCGCACTACGGCACAGGGGCGCCCGCATCAGCAGGCGCCCCTATGCCGTAGTGCGCGGCCACCGCCTTGCACAGAAACTGTGTACGTACACAATCCAGCATCGCACTCGACACCTCTCTAACCTCGTAGAAATGCTGCCGACACATGTATTTACAGCGTCATCAGCACCTCCTACTGTGAACGTTCACGGAAATCATCCACATGGTCATGTCAGACAAGGAGGTCGGGATGACCGTCACAGGTCCGCGCCGCCTCGTGAGAGCCGCCATGCTCCTGGCGGCCCTCGCCCTGCCCGCATCCCTGCTCACCGCGCCCACCAGCGCCTCTGCCGCCGGCTCGCTCACGATGCTCGGTGCCGATGTGTCGACCGCCCAGCGCGCCCTCGACCTCGGTGCCAAGTACTACGACGCGAGCGGCACCGCCAAGGACCCGCTGGACATCCTCAAGGGCCTCGGCGTCAACTACGTCCGCCTGCGGGTCTGGAACAACCCCGCGAGCGGTTACAACAACAAGGCCAAGGTGCTGTCGTACGCGAAGCAGGCGAAGGCCAAGGGGCTCAAGCTGCTGGTCGACTTCCACTACTCGGACACCTGGGCGGACCCGGGCAACCAGAACAAGCCCGCGGCGTGGGCCGGCCACAACATCAGCCAGCTGCAGACCGACGTCTACAACTACACCTACGACGTCTGCAACAGCCTCAAGTCGCAGGGCACCACCCCGGACAGCGTGCAGATCGGCAACGAGATCAACGTCGGCATGCTGTGGAACGAGGGCAAGGTCGTCAACAACGACTTCACCAACCTCAGTCTGCTGCTCAAGTCGGGCTACAACGCGACCAAGGCGTGCAACAGCGGCACCCAGGTGATCATCCACACCGCCGACGCCGACAGTGACGCCAACGCCCGCTGGTTCTACGACGGCATCAAGGCCAAGGGCGTCAACTGGGACATCACCGGGCTGTCCTACTACTGCCCGTGGCACGGCACGATCGCCAACATGGGCAGTGTCGTGGCCGACATGAAGTCGCGCTACGGCAAGAACGTCATCATCGCGGAGACGGCGTACCCGTTCACCTCGGCCAACGCCGACAGCACCGCCAACTCCATAACGACCGGCTGCTCGGGCTATCCGCTCAGCTGGCAGGGGCAGGCGGACAACTTCACCGCCGTGCAGAACGCCGCCCGCAGCAACGGCGCGATCGGGGTCTTCTACTGGGAGCCCACCTGGTACGCGGTGACCGGCAACGGATGGGACCCGGCCGACATCAGCAACAGCGGCAACGGCTGGGACAACATGGCCGTCTTCAACTGGACCGGCAATGTGAACCCGAACATCAAGTGGGCCCCGTAGAAGGTGACTTGAACCAGGAACGGCACCGCCGCCGGGCGGTGCCGTTCGTCGTCCCTCCGGCTTCCCGGAGCGCCGGGGCGATAATCACCCCCCGCCATGAGGGCAGCGCAGCGGGTCACATTACTCTGGCGTAGCGCCTGACCGAGGGAAGGAAGCCATGGGGGTCCAACTGGACAGCGGAGCGGCAGCCGGTCACGGGTCGCTGGAGTCGATGAGTCTCGAACCGCTCATGACCCGCGACTACGAACGGGACCCGGCGATCGTGTACGAGCGTCTGCGCCGGGCGCACGGCCCGGTCGCGCCGGTCGACCTGCTGGGAGTGCCCGTCTGGCTCGTGCTGGGCTACGAGGAGGCGTTCCAGGTTCTCCGTGACGACCACGCCTGGCCGAAGGGGCTCGAGAACTGGCGGGCGCGGCGGGAGGGGCGGCTGCCCGAGGACTGGCCGCTCGCGCCGTCGCTGGACGTCAACCATGTGCTGATCCAGGGCGGTGAGGGCTACCGGGGCCTCCGGGTGGCCTGGGACACCGCTCTCCGGCCGTTCCAGGACCCCCGGCATCCGGTGGCCAAGCGGCTCAAGGCGAGGATCACCCGTGACGCCGACGAGCTGATCACGCTGTTCTCACAGGGCGGGCGCACGGGGTGGGCCGATCTGTCGGCGCAGTTCGCACGGCCGTTGCCGTTGATGGTGGCGAGCCATCTGCTCGGCTTCCCCGGCTCGCAGCACGACGACGCGCTGATGGACATGTGGCGGGTGCTGGACGCGGGACCGGACGCGGGGCCCGCGCTGGAGCGGCTGCTGGCGACCCTGTCGGAGCTCGGCGCGTGGAAGATGAAGCAGCCCGGCGACGACTTCCCCTCCTACCTGCTCGCCTCCCATCCCGGGCTGAGCGTGGAGGAGTTGTCGCGCGAGCTGATGATGCTGCTCGGGATGACCTCGGACCATGTCGGCATCCTGATCTCCAACACGGTCGTCGAGGTCATCACCGGGAACCTGCCCGCGAGCGCCAGTCTGTCGGCGGGGTTGATCAGGGAGACCATGAACCGGGTGGTGATGCAGAAGCCACCGCTGATCAACTTCGTGCCACGGTTCCCGCTGACCGACATGCGGCTCGGCGAGTACACCATCGCGGCGGGCGATCCGGTGTGGGTGTCGGTCGGCGCCGCGCACGCGGACCCGGCGTTCGCGGGCAAGGTCTGCCCGGAGTCGACCATCAGCACGCGGGCCCACCTGTCCTGGGGCGCGGGCCCACGCCAGTGTCCGGCCCGGGAACTGGCGGGCGGAGCGGCGGCGATCGGGGTGAGCAGGCTCTTCGAGCGGCTGTCCGGGCTGGAGTTGTCGCTGCCCGTCGACCAACTGCCCTGGCGCTCCTCGCCGTTCATGCGAGGTCTGCGGTCACTCCCCGTGCGTTACACCCTCTCGGACGCGGCGGCCCTGCCGGTGCCCCCTCCCCCGGCTCTGCCCGCGCCGGTCGACTCGGCTCCGGCCGACGAGTCCGCCGTACGGCCGCGGTCGTCGCTGTGGCGCTACCTGGCGGGGCTGGTGCGCGGGCGCTGACGGCCCCGGGAACACCGGAGCGGGCCACGGACTCCGACGAGTTCGTGGCCCGCTCTTCGCGGTAGGGCCGGGTCAGCCGGCCGGAGGCGTGCGGATCGCGGCGATGTCGAACTGGAGGCGTACTTTCTCGCTGACCATGGCGCCGCCCTCGGCGAGCCTGGTGCTGTAGGTCAGGCCCCATTCGGAGCGGTTGATGGTGGTGGTGCCGTCGAAGCCGGCCCGTTGGTAGCCGAACGGGTCGGTGACATGGCCTATGTAGGTGAGTTCCAGGACCACGGGGCGGGTGGTCGCCTTGATGGTCAGGTCGCCGCTCATCCGGTACACGTCGGGGCCGACCGCCTCCACGGCGGTGCTGAGGAACCGCATGCGCGGATAGGTCGCGGCGTCCAGGAAGTCGCGGCCCACGAGGTGGCCGTCGCGCTGTTCCACACCGGTGTCGACGCTTTCGGTGGCAATGATGATCTCCGCCTTCGAGCGGGACGGGTCGCGGCCGTCGAAGTAGAGGCGGCTCTGGTACTCCAGGAACGCCCCGCGCACGGTGGTCACCATGGCGTGACGCACCGAGAAGCCGATCCTGCTGTGTGCGGGGTCGATGGCCCATTCCCCGGTCAGGGCCGCCAGTCCAGGATCGCGAAGGACGGCTGTGGCAGTGGCCGACGACCCGGTGGGGGGCTGAGTGACGGCGGGTTCCGTGCGGTCCGCGCGACGGAACGGGGTGCCACGGTTGAACAAGTTCATACATCACCTAATTACTGCACGGGCGTTGTTGCCGCAAGCCATGATCTGCCGTCGACGAAATATCCACGTATTCGTCACACGATTCGCGAAAGGTGGCGGGAAATAGGCTAGTCGGCCCCCACGAGGCTGCGCACTTCGAAGTCCTCGTACGTCTCCTTCGTTTCCGGAGGGCTGAGTACCGAGCCCAGCCAGCCGAGGAGAAAGCCGGCCGGGATGGAGACGATTCCGGGATTCTGCAAGGGAAACCAGGCGAAATCGGCGTCCGGGTAGAGCGAGGCGGGGGCGGAGGAGACGACCGGGGAGAAGACGACGAGGAGGACCGAGGTGAGCAGGCCACCGCAGAGACTGAGAAGGGCGCCCTGAGCGGTGAACCGCCGCCAGAAGAGGCTGTAGACGAGGGTCGGGAGGATGGCGGAGGCGGCGATCGCGAAAGCGAGGAAGGCGAGGGTCGCGGAGTTGGCCCCCCAGGAGATCAGGGCGAGCGACATGCCGAGGACGCCGATGACGGCCGCCGCGAGCCGGGCCACGGCCAGCTCTTCCGTCTCCGTCGCCCTGCCCTTGCGGATCACCTCGCCATAGAGGTCGTGGGCGAGCGAGGAGGCGGCGGCCAGGGTGAGACCCGCGGCGACCGCGAGGAGGGTGACGAAGGCGAGACAGGACAGCAGGGCGGTCAGGACGGCGCCGCCCAGTTCGTGCGCCAGCAGCAGCACGGCCGCGTTCCCCGTGCGGTCGTTCTCCGCGATGGTGTCACTGCCCAGGACCGCGGTGGCGCCGAGGCCGAGGATTCCGGCCGCCAGGCAGACGAGGCTGACCAGGCCCATGGCCCACACCACCGAGGTGCGCAGGACGTCGACCGACTTCGGGGCGAGCAGGCGCATCATCACGTGCGGGAGAGCGGCGAGACCGAGCACGATGGCCAACTGCAGGCTGAAGAAGTCGAGTTTGCTGGTGGCGCTGGCTCCGTATCGCAGTCCGGGTTCCAGGAACCGTACGCCCTGCCCGCTGTTGTCCGCGGCGGCGGCGAGCAGGTTCTCGAAGTTCCAGTCGAAGCGGTGGAGCACCATCACGCCGGCCACGGTGACACCGCAGATGAGCATGACCGCCTTGACGACCTGGATGAAGGTGGCGCCGGGCATGCCTCCGATGGCGGCGTAGACGATGACGACGGTGCCGATGACGATGACGCACAGGGTGCGGGTGGCGGCGCTCGGTTCGCCGGTGAACTGGGTCAACAGGGCGACGCTGCCGACGAGTTGGGCGACGAGGTAGAGGGTGGTGACGGCCAGCGTGCACAGGGCGAGGGCGAGGCGGACCGGCCGCTGCATACGCGTCAGCCGTACCGCCAGGGTGTCGCCGAGGGTGAACTTGCCGGTGTTGCGCAGGGGTTCGGCGATCAGCAGCAGGACCATCATCCAGGCGACCGCGGTGCCGCACAGATAAAGCAGTCCGTCGTAGCCGGTCAGGGCGACCAGGCCGGTGCTGCCCAGGAGGGTCGCGGCCGACAGGTAGTCGCCGCACATCGCCAGGCCGTTGCGCAGCGGGGACATGGCGCGGTTGCCGAGGTAGAACTCGCCGATCTCGTCGCGCTGTGGTGCGGTGAGCAACGCGGTGAACAGGGTCACCACAACGACGGACAGGAAGAGCACGAGCGTCAGCTGCAGGCTGAGGCGGTCCACGACGGAGGCACCGAGCGTCACCATGGGCGGTACTCCTCACCGCGGGGGGCCGTGCGTGCCTCGAAGGCGGCGCGCTCGCGTTCCGCGCTCGCGTGGTGGCGGACCAGCCCGCGCAGACCGCGGACCACCGGGGTGACCCGGGTGCGCATGTGCACGAGGTAGCGCCACACGATCACGCCCATCAGCACGAACTGCCCGAGACCCAGCGCCAGTCCGACCGTGAGATGGCCGCTCACGGAGGTGTTCATCAGGCCGGGTGCGAAGCTGGACAGCAGGACGTACAGCAGGAAGCCGCCGACGGCGACGGCCGTGGCCCGGACTCCGAAGCGGCGGTGGCCGCGGCGCAGCGACTGAAACGCGGGCTCGCGGAACACCGATGGCCGGTCCGCCGGTTCGGGGCCCGTTTCGTAGGGGGGCGGCGGCCCGCCGAGCCCCGTGGAGTGCCGTGACACATGCACCTTCTTTACTGCCGCGCCGCTCGATGCATCAAAGGCATGCCGGAGTCGTGCTCGTGCGGTCTTGTGGGGGGTTCGTGAATCTTGAATTCACGTGATTCGAATTCGTGCTTGACGACAAGCCCGGTAGGGCGGTCGGCCGGGGAGTCGGGGGTGGCGACGAGGCCAGGACCGGGATTGTTGCAGTGCCCCCGTTGAACTATCAACCGGCCGGTCGAACCGAATCGGGGAACTGACTCATTCACGTGCGTCGATACTCGTCCGCGCCATCCCGCGGCCTGCGAAAAGGCCGAACTCCGTAATAGGTCTGCACCTTCCCTCCGGCCAGGTTGTCTCAAATGCAGTGCACAGGGGGCGTTCCGCGTCGCGCACAGGTCCTTGTCACTCACGGACTAAGGCCGGCCCCTCGGGACTCACCTCGCGCAAACAGCACGGCGTTGGGCTCGGCGCGCCGTGGCGGCGCTGCCATATTCGAAGGCCACTTCGGAGGTGGCTGTGACACTAGAGGTGACGACGACACGTCTGCCGGACCGCACCGCCGACCGCGTCCTCGCGCTCGAGGCCCGCCGGGCACAGGCCGTGGCGGGTAACGGACCGAGAAGACGCGGCAAGTTCAGTGCCCGGGAGCGGATCGACCTGCTGCTGGACCCCGGCTCGTTCACCGAGACCGGTCTGTTCGTACGCTCCCGGCCCACCGGGGACGGTGCCCGTCGTCCCTACGGGGACGGGGTGATCACCGGGTGCGGCACGATCGACGGCCGTCCCGTCTGCGTGTTCGCCCAGGACTCCACGGTCTTCGGCGGCAGCATGGGCGAGGCCTTCGGCGAGAAGACCGTGGCCCTCATGGACCTCGCCCTGCGGACGGGATGCCCGGTCATCGGGCTCAACGACGGTGGCGGCGCCCGCATCCAGGAGGGTGTCGTCTCGCTCGCCCTCTACGCCGAGCTGGTGCGCCGCAACGTCCAGGCGTCCGGGGTGATCCCGCAGATCTCCGTCGTCCTGGGCCCGTGTGCCGGCGGTGCGGCCTACTCCCCCGCCATCACCGACTTCACCGTGATGGTGGACGGCGCCTCGCACATGTTCGTCACCGGCCCCGACGTCATCGAGGCGGTCACCGGGGAGCGCACCAGCGCCGAGGAGCTGGGCGGCGCCCGCACCAGCAACTCCCTCAACGGCAACGCCCACTTCCTCGCCGCGGACGAGGCGGAGGCCCTGGACACCGTACGGGAGCTGCTGTCGTACCTGCCGGCCAACAACCTGGAGCGGCCGCCGCAGTACGCTCCCCTGCCACCGCCCGCCGACGTGCCGCTCGACGAGATCGTGCCGGACCGGCTCGGGCAGGCGTACGACATGCGGGACATCCTGCGGGCGGTCGTCGACGACGGTGAGCTCCTGGAGGTGCAGGAGCTGTTCGCGCCGAACATCATCTGTGCGCTGGCGCTCGTCGAGGGGTCGCCCGTCGGTGTCGTCGCCAACCAGCCGTCGCACGCGGCCGGTGTGCTGGACATCGACGCCTCCGAGAAGGCGGCGCGGTTCGTACGGTTCTGTGACGCGTTCGGCATTCCGCTGCTGACCTTCGCCGATGTGCCGGGTTACCTCTCCGGGGTCCGGCAGGAGCAGGCCGGGATCATCCGGCGCGGCGCCAAGCTGCTGTACGCCTACGCGGAGGCGACCGTGCCGAAGGTGACGGTGGTGGTGCGCAAGGCGTACGGCGGCGGGTACGCGGTGATGGGCTCCAAGCACCTGGGCGCCGACATCAACCTCGCCTGGCCCACCGCACGGATCGCGGTGATGGGCGCCGAGGGTGCGGTGGGCGTCCTGCACCGGCGTGAACTCGCCGCCGCCGAGGACCCCGAGGCGCTGCGGGCCCAGCTCGTGGACGCGTACGAGAGCACGCACGGCACGCCCTACCTCGCCGCAGAGCGCGGGTACGTCGACGCCGTGATCGCCCCGCGCGAGACCCGTGACCACATCTGCCGTGCCCTGCGCGCGCTGCGCGGCAAGCGCTCCCCGATGCCGGAGCGCCGGCACGGCAACATCCCGCTCTGACCCGCCTCGCGAGGAGACCTGCCCGATGGACAACCGCCGTCCCCCGCTCGCCCCCGCGTTCCGGAGCCTGCCGGAGTACGTACAGCACTGGGCCCGAACGAGCCCCGACCGCCGGGCGTTCACCTTCGTCGACCATCCCGCCCCGGATTCGCGGGGCGTCCACCGCACGCTGACCTGGCGCCGCCTCGACGTGCGAATACGGGCGGTGGCCGCCCGGCTCGCCGAGGAGGCCGAGCCCGGGGCGCGGGTCGCCCTGCTGTGCCCCCAGGGGCTGGAGTACGTCACCGGCTTCCTGGCGACGCTCGCCGCCGGCCTCATCGCCGTACCGCTGTATCCGCCCGGTCTGCCGGGCCAGGGGGACCGGCTCACGGCGGTCCTGGCCGACGCGCGGCCTTCGGTCGTCGTGACGACGAGCCGGCACCTGGGTGAGGTACAGGAGTTGTGCGACCGGGTCGTCGCCGTGGACCAGGTCCCGGACGCCGCCGCGGGAGACCTGGAGCCGGTCGGCTCGGAGGTCGCCTACCTCCAGTACACCTCCGGTTCGACTCGCACCCCGGCGGGTGTGGAGATCAGTCACGCCAATGTCGTCGCCAACGCCCGTCAGGCGCTGGGCGCCTACGGCGCCGATGCCCATCCGGTGACGTGCGTGGGCTGGCTGCCGCTGTACCACGACATGGGGCTCGTTCTGAGCATCGCCGCCCCGGTCGTGCGGGGGCTGCTGTCGGTGCTCATGGATCCGGTCGCCTTTCTGCACGAACCCGCCCGCTGGCTGCGGCTGTTGGCCGCGCATCCGCGCGCGCTGAGCGCGGCGCCCAACTTCGCCTACGACTACTGCGCCTCGGCGGTGACCGACGCGCAGAAGGCGGAGCTGCGGCTGGACGGGATCGTCGCCCTGATCAACGGCAGTGAGCCGGTCCGCCCCGGCACGGCCGACAGGTTCCAGGCGGCCTTCGCGGGTCAGGGGCTCGTCGCGCAGACCCACTGTCCCTCGTACGGGCTCGCCGAGGCGACCGTCTTCGTCAGCGCCGCCCGGCCCGGGGAACCGTTGCGGCGTTTCGCCCTGGACCGGGACGCGCTCGCCGAGGGGAAGGCGCTGCCCGCCCGGCCCGACGACCCCAGGGCCGTGCTGCTGGCGGGCTGCGGCGTCCCGGCGGGGCAGCAGGTCCGTATCGTCGATCCCGTCTCCGGCGACCTTCTGTCCGAGGGCGAGGTCGGTGAGATCCAGGTGCGGGGCCCCAACGTGGGCCGCGGCTACTGGAACCAGGAAGAGCAGACCCGGCGTGTCTTCACAACCGACGGCCGGCTGCGCACCGGTGACCTGGGAACGGTCCTGGAGGGGCAGTTGATCGTCACCGGTCGGCTGAAGGACCTGATCGTCGTCGACGGCCGCAATCACTATCCGCAGGACCTGGAGGCCACCGTCCAGGACACGCATCCGGCTGTCCGGCGCGACCGGCTCGCCGCGTTCGGGGTCGCGGGCGGCGCCGGTGAGCGGGTGGTCGTGGTGGCCGAGCACACGCGGACCACGAGCCTCGCCGAGATCGACGTACCGGCTCTGGTACGGGCCGTGCGCGCGGCCGTTTCCGGACGGCACGGGGTGCGCCTCGCCGACGTGCTGCTGGTCCCGCCGGGCACGGTGCCGCGGACGTCGAGCGGCAAGGTGTCGCGGGCGCTGACACGTGAACGCTATCTTGCGGGTGCCTACGTGGCGGACGGCGCCGCGTGAGGGCCGTGGACGCGGGTGCGGTTCGCCGCCTGGTCGCGGAGCGGGTCGCCGCGTGGACCGGTACGGCCGTCGCGGAGGTCGCGATGGACCGGCCGCTGGCGGATCTCGGCATGTCCTCGCGGGACGGGGTCGTGCTGGCCGGGGAACTCTCCCGGCTGACGGGACGGGAGCTGCCGGCGACGCTGCTGTGGGAGGCGCCCACCGGGGAGGCTCTGGTGGCGCACCTGTGCCGCATACCATCGCCGACCGTGCCGCCCGCGCCCGCCGCGGTGGCTCCTCCCTCGGAGCCCGTCGCGGTCATAGGGCTCGGCTGCCGCCTCCCCGGCGGCGTGCACGGCCCGGCCGACTACTGGCGGCTGCTGACCGACGGCGTCGACGCGATCGGACGGGTCCCGGAGGACCGTTGGCGCGACTTCACCCCCTTCCCGCCCGAGGACGCGCTCCCGTACGGCGGCTACCTCGACGACATCGCCGGGTTCGACGCGGACTTCTTCCGGATCACCCCGCGCGAGGCCGCCGTGATGGACCCCCAGCAGCGGATCCTCCTGGAGGTCGTCCACGAGACCCTCGCCCATGCCGCCGTCCCCGCCGCGTCCCTCGCGGGCACGGCCACCGGTGTCTTCGTCGGCGTCTCCGCCCCCGAGTACGGCTCGCTGACCGGCGCCGACCCGGCGGCCGTCGATCCCTGGGCGCCGGCGGGCGGTGCGCTGAGCGTGACCGCGGGCCGGCTGGCGTATGTGCTGGACACCCGTGGGCCGAGCATGGCCGTGGACACCGCCTGCTCCTCCTCGCTCGTCGCGGTGCACCACGCCTGCGTGAGCCTGCGCACGGGCGAGAGCGACACGGCGATCGCCGCGGGCGTCAATCTGCTGCTCTCCCCCACCGTCACCGTGGCGTTCAGGCGGGCGGGCGCTCTCGCGCCGGACGGTCGGTGCAAGCCGTTCTCGCCGGACGCCGACGGCATCGGCCGCGGTGAGGGCTGCGCGGCGGTGCTCCTGAAGCGGCTGTCCGACGCCGAGCGGGACGGCGACCGGGTGCTCGCCGTCATCCGCGCCACGGCCGTCAACTCCGACGGCCGCTCCAACGGCCTCCTCGCCCCCAACCCGGCCGCCCAGCAGGCCCTCCTGACCACCGCGTACGCCCGTGCCGGACTCACCCCCGCCCACGTCGACTACGTCGAGGCGCACGGCACCGGCACCCTGCTCGGCGACCCGATCGAGGCGGGCGCGCTCGGCGCCGTGCTCGGTGCGGGCCGCGATCCCGACCAGCCGCTGCTCCTCGGCTCGGTGAAGTCGAACCTGGGGCACCTGGAGTCCGCCGCGGGCATCGCCGGGCTGGTGAAGACGGTGCTCGCCCTGCACCACGACGTCATCCCACCGTCCCTGCACTGCTCCGAGGGCAGCGCCCTGGACGACGTTCGGCTGCGGGTGGTGTCCGAGGACGAGCCGTGGCCGCGTTACGGCGGCACCGCCACTGCGGGGGTCTCCGGGTTCGGGTTCGGCGGCACCAACGCCCATGTGGTGCTGGAGGAATGGCGACCGGGCGTGCTGCCCGCGCGACCGGGCGAGGAGCCCGGGGCCCGGCTCCATCTCCTGTCCGACGTGGACGAGGAGCGGCTGCGGGACACCGCGGCCCGGCTCGCCGACTGGCTGCGGACGGCGGCCGCGCATCCCGCCGACGTGGCGCGCACGCTGGCCGGACGGACCGGCCGCGGAGGGGTGCGGGCGGCGGTGGTCGCCCGGGACCGTGCCGAACTCGCGGACGGGCTGGACGCGTTGGCGCAGGGGCGCCCGCACGGGCGGGTCGTGACCGGTGAGCGTGATCTCGTGGGACCGGGCCCGGTGTGGGTGTTCTCCGGGTACGGCAGCCAATGGGTGGGAATGGGACGCCGGTTGCTGACGGAGGAGCCCGCCTTCGCCGCCACCGTGGAGAAGCTCGACGCGGAGTGCGGGCTGTCCCTGTACGACCGTCTCACGTCCGGGAGCGAACTCGACCGGCTGGAGGCGGCCCAGCCCGTGATGTTCGGACTCCAGGTGGCACTGGCCGAGTTGTGGCGTTCCTACGGCGTCGAGCCCGCCGCCGTCATCGGCCACTCGCTGGGCGAGGTGGCCGCCGCGGTGTGCGCGGGTGCGCTGGACGTGGCGGAGGGCGCCCGGATCGTCACCGTACGGGCCGGGCTGCTCAGCAGGCTGCAGGGCGGGGCCATGGCGGTCGTCGACCTGGACGACGGTGAACTCGACGCCCTGGACCGGGACTTCCCCGGCGTGCATGTCGCCGTTCACTCCTCGCCCGGGCAGAAGGTCGTCACCGGTGAGGAACCGGCGGTGGCGCGGCTGGTGCGGTGGCTGGAGCGGGAAGGGCGGGCGGCCCGGTCCATGCGGGTCGTGGGTGCCGGGCACTCGCCCCAGGTCGAGCCGCTGCTCGCGGAGCTGACCGAGGCCTTGGCCGACGTCGGAGGCAGAGCGCCTCTCGTGCCGGTCTACTCCACCGTCCTGGACGACCCGCGCGGCGACTGTGCCTTCGACGCCGCTCACTGGGCCGCGAACCTGCGGCGGCCCGTACGGCTGGACCGGGCCGTCGCCGCGGCCGCCGCCGACGGCCACACCGCTTTCGTCGAGATCTCGCCCCACCCGGTCCTGGCCCGGGCGATCACCGACAACCTGCCCGGTGCCCTCACGATCGGCACACTCCGGCGGGAGGCCGACGGATGCGCGGACTTCCTCACGCAGGTGGGGACCTTGTACTGCGCGGGCGGACGGCTGCCGCTGCCGCCGGGACGGGTCGTCGATCTGCCCGCGCCGCGCTGGAAGCACACGCGGCACTGGTGGTCGGACGGGCGGGGGGTGTCGCCCGCGAAGGCGCCCACTAAGGCGCGGACGCAGGTACCTGAGGACATCGAGGACACCTCCGTCGCAGCCCGTCTGTGCCACCACATCGCCACGGTCACCGGCCACCCCACCGGCCGGATCACGCCCGCCACCGCCTTGGCCGGCCTCGGGCTCGACTCGCTGATGGCGGTCCGGGTCCGCACGGCCGTCGAGCGCGAGTTCGGCGTCGAGCTGCCGCTGCGCGACCTGCTCGGCGCCACCACGGTCCAAGAGCTGGCCGACCGTGTCCTGCCGGGGCCGGTACGCCCGCTGCACGTCACCGGCGGGCGTCCCCCGCTCTTCCTCGTGCACGCCGCCGGCGGAACGACCGACGTCTACCGGGCGCTGGCCGAACGGCTGGGCGAGGAGCTGTCGGTGTACGGTCTCGAACGCCTCGAAGACGCCCCCACGGTGACCGAGAAGGCGCGCCGCTACGCGGAGGCCGTCACAGCCGTCCACCCCGACGGGCCGGTCCTGCTGGGCGGTTGGTCCTTCGGCGGCTTCGTCGCCCAGGAGACCGCGCGGCAACTGACCGCGGCGGGGCGGGACGTGGACCTCGTGGTCCTCATCGACTCCGTACGCCCCCTTCCCCAGCCGGAGCGGACACCGGCCCAGCGGCTGCGCGCCCACTTCGAGGGGTTCGCCCGACACGTCCGCGACGCCTACGGAGTCGGGCTCGAGCTGCCGTACGACGACCTCGTCGCCATGGACGACGACGGCGAGCGCATCGACACCGTGCTGGAGATCCTGCGCGCGTCCGCCGACGTGCCGCCCGCCGCCCTGGAGCACCAGCGCTCCTCCTACCTGGACCTGAGGATCGGCGAGGCCCACCGGCCGGGCCGGCACGACGGGCGGGTGGTCCTGTACCGGGCCACGGAACCCGCCCCGCACACCGTGCGTGACCCCGCCTACGAACGCGACGACCAGTCGCTGGGCTGGGACGAGGTGTGCCCGCGCCTGACCGTCGTACCGGTCGCGGGACACCATCTGTCGCTGCTCGACCCGCCGCACGTCGACGAGATCGCCGCCCGTCTGGGGCGCGAGCTCGCCGACGGGACCCGCTGAACGTGATCCGAGGAGAGCCGCCATGCACCGTCGCACCACCGGAGTGTCCCGACGTACCGTCACCAAGGCCGCGGCCGGTGCCGGTCTGGCCGTCCTGTTCGGCGCCCGGACCGCCGCCGCACTGGGGTCACGCACCGTCGACGTGTCCGTGTCCTCCGCCGCCCTGGGCCGCAGTGCGCCGGTGCGGCTGATCCTGCCGTCGGGCTTCGGCTCGCAGCCCACTCGTACCTACCCCGTGCTGTATCTGCTGCACGGCGCCCACGACGACTACACGTCCTGGACGCGGGAGACGGACATCGAGGCCTTCACCGAGGGCCGGGACCTGATCGTGGCGATGCCCGACGCGGGGCCCACCGGGATTCCCACCGCCTGGCGCGGCGGGCCCGACTACGAGACCTTCCAGCTGAAGGAGGTTCCGGCGCTGCTCGCCCGCGACTACCGGGCCTCCGGTGTGCGGGTCGTCGCGGGGGTGTCGACCGGTGGCTACGGCGCCATGGCGCACGCGGCCCGGCACCCGGGCACGTTCACCGCGGCGGCCTCCTACAGCGGGATCCTCGACACCATGGCGCCCGGTGTCCCCACCCTGATGGACGCCATCGTGGCCCGCGAGAACCTGGTGCCCACGTCACTGTGGGGCAATCCGTTCCTGAACCTGCTCACCTGGCTCGACTTCAACCCGCGCAACCGGGCCGCGGGACTGCGCGGCACCGCCCTGTACGTCTCCAGCGGCAGCGGGCTGGCGGGAGGCACGGGTGACTGGCTGCCCGAGGCGCTGGAGAGCGCCCTGTGGCCCCCAGCCCACAGCTTCACCGACGCGCTCGCGCTGCAGCGCATCCCGGTCACCACACACTTCTACGCAGGAGGAGGGCACAGCTGGGCCTACTGGAAACAGGAGTTCACCGCGTCGTGGCCGTTGCTCGCCCGGGGACTGGGGGTGCCGCAGTGATGTCGGTACCGTCGGGTCACGGAACGCAACGCAGGGGTCGTCCGTCCAACACAGGACTTACCCCTCGCCCCACGGGAAACAGCCCGCGGGTGAGCCGCTTCCGGGTGAAAGGAGGGCCCCCCTTGGCCACCCCCGCCCCGCACGGCGTCCCGGAGGGCCGCGGCGCCGCCGCGGTCCCGCCCGACCTGGCCGAACTGCTGCGCGCCCAGCTGGAGGAGGTCGCCGACGAGGTCGAGGAGGAGGTCCGCCGGCAGGTGCCCGAGTACGCGCGCCCGGCCGACGGAACCTACCGCGAACACCTCAGAGCCGGTGTGGTGCAGGCGCTGACCCTGTTCGTCGACCACATCGCCGACCCGCGCGGCCGCGGGGACGCGATCGCGGCGACGTACTACGAACTCGGGCGCGGTGAGGCCCTGGAGGGGCGCAGTCTGGACGCGTTGCAGTCCGCGCTGCGGGTCGGCGGGCTGCACGCCTGGCGCCTGATGGGCCGTACGGCCGAGCAACTCGGCCTCGACTCCGCGGTGATCACGGCGCTGGGCGAGCTCGCCTTCCGCACGGTGCACGAGGTCGCGGAGGCGGCTGCGGCCGGGTACTCCGAGGCCCGCTCGCAGAACACGGACGAGCTGGAGCGGCGCCGCAGACGCCTGCTGGACCTGCTGCTCGGCGAGGGGCCGATCGCGCCGGCGGCGGTGCAGGACCTGGCGCACGGTGCCCGGTGGTCGGTGCCCACGCGGGTCGCTGTCGTCGCGCTCGCGGCCACGCCGGACCAGCGGGACGAGGAGTGGCCGCTGGCCGCCGCGGGGGCACTGGTGGACATGGAGTCGCGGCCGCCGCGGATGCTGATCCCCGACCCGGACGGCTCCGGGCGCTTCGGGGGCCGGGCGTTCAGCCTCGCGCTGCGCGGGCGGCCGGCCGCGATCGGGCCGACGGTGCCGCTCGCCGAGGCCGCCCAGTCGCTGCGCTGGGCCACCCGGGCGCTGGGGTTGATGGGACGCGGAATCCTCCCCCGGCAGGGGGTGGTGCGCTGCGCGGACCACTTGTCGACCCTGCTGCTGCACAGCGACGAGCCGATGCTCGACCAGCTGCGGGGGCGGGCCCTCGCACCGCTCGAAACGGTGTCGGAGGGGCAGCGCGAGCGGCTCGCCGAGACGCTGCTGGCGTGGCTGCTCAGCGGCAGCAATGTGCCCGACGTCGCCGCCCGTCTTCATGTCCATCCGCAGACAGTGCGTTATCGGCTGCGTCAGCTGGAGAAAGTATTCGGCGATGCCCTGCACGATCCAGGGGCGCGTCTTGATCTCATTCTGGCACTCACCACCGCACAAAAGAACGAGGAATTACTGAATTCCCGTCCATAACACCTGTCACCGCCAAGCGAATACGTTCGGGACATCCTTTCCACAGGCGTTTCACACGCCCCACCCGCAAAGGACCCCCATGCGTATTCGCTTGTACCTCGCCGCGCTCTCGCTGGTCGGCGGGGCCGGTGTGGCCACCGTCTCGGCACCATCGGCATCCGCCGCGGCCTGCTCGGACATCGACGTCGTCGCCGCTCGCGGCACGTTCGAGCCGGGCAACCTCGGCCTGATCGTCGGCGACCCGGTGTACTCGGCACTCCAGAAGAAACTCACAGGCAAGAATGTGAGCAGCTACAAGGTGAACTACCCCGCGGACCTTTCCCTCACCTCGGCCGCGCAGGGCAACGCGGACCTGGTGAACCACGTGAACAGCCAGGCGTCCGCCTGTCCGAATCAGCGTTTCGTTCTGGTGGGCTATTCGCAGGGCGCGAACGTCGTCGACAACTCCATCGGTATCAGCAGCGCCGGTGCGGTGGTCGGCAGTCCCATCGTCGCCACCATTCCCGCCGCGCTGCAGTCACGGGTGGCCGCGGTGCTGCTGTTCGGCAATCCGATCCGGGCGATCGGCAAGAGCGTCACCGGCACGTACCAGAGCCGCACCATCGACTTCTGCGCCAAGGGCGACCCCGTCTGTGAGGCGGGCGGCAACGACACACTGGCGCACCTCGGCTACACGGCGAACGCCGACGCGGCGGCGACCTTCGCCGCGGGCAAGGTCTGACCGACCGCATGTGGCAGGGCCCGGGAGGAGTTTCCCTCCCGGGCCCTGCCACGTGTCTGGACACCAGTTCGGGCCGGCCGTTGTTTGGACACCGCAGGCGAGCAGTCCGTCGCCCGCGAGGTCTGAGCGACAGCGCACGGAAGAGCCCGGGAGGAGCTTGCCTCCCGGGCCCTTCGCATGCCCTCCGGCTATCGGGGAGTGCGGGCGAACTCCGTCAGAGCGGTGGACACCGGCTCGGGCCGGCCGTTGTTCTGTACCGGCGCCGCGGTCAGCACGTCGAGGTGCTGGTAGCCGTCCGCGATGACGGGGTGCAGGTCGGCCGGGGTCCGACCGGCGAGCAGTCCGTCGCCCGCGAGGACCGTGAGCGTCGGGTTGGCGGTGAGCCCGTCCGGGTGCACGACGAGCCGCTTCACCTGCGGGGAGGTGGCCAGTTCGAGGTCGGTGACCAGCTTGGTCGGGAAGTACTGCTCGGTGAAGTCCAGCGGCTGCCCGGCCATACTGCGCGCCAGCTCCTGGATGTCGGTGACCTCCTTGCCAGCCGCGGTGAACGGCGTCCCGTCCGACGACCGGTACCCCGGGTCGTCCGGATCGCCGACCCGGTCGTGGTCGCGCCAGGTGTAGAGCGGACCGTGCGGCTCGGCGGGAATGGCCTTGTACTCGGTGCCGAAAAGGCCCGGCTGCGACGAACTGCCGTTGGCCGCGGGGAAGTTCTTGTCGGTGATGGGCCCGCCGTCGAAGAAGCCCACACTGCTCTGGAGGAACGCGAGCGGGACGGACTGGTCGTCCATCAACGAACCGAGGATCGCCTCGTTGGTGAGCCGGAAGTCCTTCACCGCGGGTGAGCCGCTGAGGAAGGTGGCGGTGTCCTTGGAGAACAGGAAGCGGTTGGTGGCCTCGATGTTGGTGTTGGCGGGCAGATAACGCGGCAGGTCTGCCTCGCCGCCCGGATCCTGCAGGGCACCCACGCCCGCGATGGCGAGCAGGGTCATGGTCTCGGGGTTGAGCAGGACGGGCGCGGACAGCGAGCGCGGGAGCAGTCCGCTGTCGAGTCCGGCCTGGACGACGCCGTAACCCAGGCCTACGTCGGGCAGGTTGGTGTCGTCCGGGATGCTGCCGCTCAGGTCGCCGAGCGAGGTGGAGACGGTGGTGTCGAGGGCGAAGTAGCCGGCGCACTGGTTGTGTCCGGCGTCGGCGGTGGTGGCGGGGTCGCCGTCGAAGTCGGCGGCGGCGAAGTACCCGGTGATGACACCGCCGAGTGAGTGGCCGCCGCACAGCACCTTGTCCTTGCGGACGGCCTGGTCGGGCAACTCGGCGGCGAGCAGGGTGTATTCGTCGCGCACGGTCTGCTCGATGCCGAGTTTCGCCATCCATCCGAGCTTGTCGTTGCCGACGAACCCGGCGAAGGTGCGGCCCTGAACCTGTTTGCCGCGGTAGTAGTAGTCGACGGCGGTGTGCTGGTCGCCGGAGGCGATTCCGGTGCGGTCCTCGAGGCAGTTGGAGCGTCGGTCCAGGGCCCAGAACTCGATGTGCCGACCCTGCTCGGCGGCGCGGGTCACGGTGTTGCGGGCGACGCTGTCGAAGGCTCCGGCGCCCTCCAGGATGCCCGGTTGCGCGACCAGGACCCGATCGGCGTCGGCGGACGACGCGGGCCCCGACGAGGACCGGTAGCGCAGATACGACAGCCAGTCGCACGCCGCCGGACGGGCCCCGAAGGACGCCGGCAGGGGTGCCTTCACGCGTACGACGGTCTCGGTCACACCTCCGCTCGTCCCGACAGGTGTCTCGGTTCTCGCGCTGTCCGCGGACGCCGACGGGGTGAACGCCCCGGTGGTCAGCAGCACCGCCAGCGCCGCGACACGTAGCATCCTCGGGGTTCTTCCTTTGCTGCGACTCGTGTTCATGCTTCGGACCGTAGGGCTGCGCGGGCACGGCTCTCCGCGGTTGCTCACAAGAACGCAGGGCCTGGTGGACGCTTTGTCACCAGCCGCAGAGACGACCTCAGCCGTCGTGCAGGGTACGGCGCGGCGAGCGGTCGTAGGAGTGCCGGTAGAGGGTGGCGAAGCGGCCCGGGTGGTAGAAGCCCCAGCGGGCGGCTATGTCGGTGACCGTGGCCCCGTCCTCGGGATCGGCGGCCGCCAGCTCGTCGTGCGCGTGGGACAGACGGACCTGCCGGACGTACGCGAGCGGGGTGCTGTCCAGGTGCCGGCGGAAGGCGTACTGCAGCGCGCGGACGCTGAGGCGGGCCGCCTGCGCGATCTGGGCGACGGTCAGGGGCCGGTCGGCGTGGTCGTCGATGTAGGAGAGGGCGCGGCGCAGGGCGGCGGGGTGGGCGTCCTGGCGGTCGGGGCCGGTGGGGTCGGTGGACGCGGTGTTGGGGAAGGTGGCCAGGACGGCCGCGGCCAGGTGCTGGGCGGCGGTGGAGGCCACCAGCGGCTCGTCGGCGACGGCGGCGTCCGCCAGGACGTGGTCCTGCACATAGCGGATGGTCGCCCGCAGCCGGGCGCCCGCGGCGGGGCTGAGCGGTCGGTGCCCCGTGAGCCGGACCGGTTCCGGTCTCCGGGTGTCCGCGGTCGCCGCGACCTGGGTGAGCAGGTCGGTGTCCAGCATGGTGAAGTTGTAGCGGGCCGCGTGGACACGGCCCGCGTAGGACAGCTCGGGCGGGGCGAAGGACACGACGTCGCCGGGGCCGAAGGAGTCCGAGACTCCTTGGTAGACGTGGTCCTCGATGGTGCCCTCGTGGATCACGCACAGGCAGATCCGGCCCAGCGGGGTCACGGCGTAGCTCATGTCGAAGTCGAAGTCGACCTCGTCGACGCTGACCGAGTCGATGGCGCTGCGGTGGATCCGCGCCCGGCTGCTGTCCGGGGTGCCGTTGCCGATGCGCATCCTCGCGTAGGCATGGTTGAGGAACTCCTCGGTCCGATCCAGATCGTCGCTGTCGAACGTCAGCGTCTCCATCGCGCCAGGGCCTCCCACTCTCCGCTCCTCATGCGCACGTACCCGCGAATGTCGCGATGCTGCCCGACAGCGTTTCGTTTTCTGTCCTGCTCGGTCACAAGGTGTGCGTCCGGTGGCTCGTCGCGGGTGGGCCCATCCGTCCAGGCTGGAGGGATGGCGACCGCGGAAGTCGCCGGGCACCAGAGGAGAGGGCGACAGGGCTGCATGACGCAACGCGAAGAGCTGGTTGAGAAGATCGAAGAGCTCCAGGAGGAAATCGCCCAGCTCCGGCAGGCCCTCGTCTCTCACGCCGTCGTCGATCAGGCGATCGGGGTCGTCATCTCCCTCAGCGGTCTCCGTCCCGACCAGGGGTGGGAGGTCCTCAAGGCGGTGTCCCAGCGCACCAACACCAAGCTGCGGGACATCGCCCAGCACGTCGTGCGCTGGCCCGACCTCGGCAGCCTTCCGGCGGAGCTCCGCCCGGCACTGCGCATCGCGCTGGCCGATGCGCGCGCGACGCACGGCGGCCGGTCGCTGATACGGCAGCGGCAGGAACAGCGGTGCACGGTCTACGGCGGCGCCCCCTCCGGGAAATCCGAGTGACGAGCGGGGACGCCTGTGCGTACCGTTGACGGTATGGAGATCAGCAGCCGTACCCACACCGCAGCCGCGCGAGCGACCAGCTCGCCGGCTGCCGACGCCTGATCTCCCCCACTTCCCGGCGGCCGGAAACGGACCGCCGGTGCAGGACCTCTGGTCGCCGTCTGTTCCCCGCGGTCGTTTCCGGTCCCACGAGACCGAAGGACCACTGCCATGGACACGGACCGGACCGTACGCGTCTTCACCGACTTCTACCGCGAGCGCGGACACCACCTGATCACGGGCAGCACACTGCTGCCACCGCCCGGGGATCCGGTGCTGTTCACCACCTCGGGCATGCATCCGCTCACCCCGTATCTGGAGGGCCGCCCCCATCCCCGGGGCAGCCGCCTCGTCAATGTGCAGCGCTGTCTGCGCACCACCGATCTCGACGAGATCGGGGATTCCACCCATCTGACGGTGTTCGAGATGCTCGGCTCGTGGTCGCTCGGCGACTACGGCCACTCGCAGAGCCTGCGCTGGGGCCACGAGCTGCTCCGTGACGGTTTCGGCATCCCCCCGGAGAGACTCCATGTCACGGTGTTCGGCGGTGACGAGCAGGTGGGCCCCGACCTCGAATCGCTGCGCACCTGGCAGGAGTCGGGCGTGCCCGTGGAACTCACCCGGGACGACAACTGGTGGTCCAACGGGCCCGTCGGCCCGTGCGGCCCCGACTCGGAGATCTTCGTGTGGACCGGCGACACCCCGCCCCGGGGCACCCCCACCACGGACCCGCGGTGGGTGGAGATCTGGAACCACGTCGTCATGCGATACCGCCGCCTCGACGACGGCTCCCTGCGGCCCCTGGAGCGTCCGAGCATCGACACCGGCATGGGGCTGGAGCGCCTGGTCACCGTCCTGCAGGGCCGTCACTCGGTCTACGAAACCGACCTGTTCGAGCCATGGATGCGACTGCTGCCTCCCCTGTGGAGGCTCGACGAGCCGTCGCTGCGTCTGGTCTGCGACCATCTGCGCTCCGGTGTCGTCGTGATCGGCGACGGCGTACGGCCGTCCAACACCGGCCGCGGTTACGTCCTGCGCCGCGTCGTCCGCCGCCTGCTCACCACCCTGCGGCGCGACGACCCGTCCCGCACCCTGTCCGACCTGCCGGTGGAGCTCCTCCAGCACACGCTGGACCACTTCCGTACGAGCTGCGGGACAGGGCTCGTCCGTGACGTGCTGCTGGAGGAGGAACGCCGGTTCGACAGGCTGCTGGAGCGGGGGCGGCGGCTGCTGTCCGGGCCGCGGTACCGGGGGCCGCTGGGCGAGGAGGACTACGAGTACCTGCACGACACCCACGGCCTGCCCCGCGACCTGGTTCTCAGCCTGCGCCGAGAGGAGTGAGGGCTACTCCGTGCGCAGGGCCGTCGCCGTGCGGGACTTCGCCGCCCAGCCCGCCGGGAGCAGCGCGCCCAGCAGGGCGATGGCGAGACCGGCCAGGCCCAGCAGGAGGAGCTGCGGGGTGTCGTAGACATCGAGGACGGACCTGGGCAGGTCGGTGCCGGCCGCGTGTCCCATCACCGGGAGCACGAATCCGTGCAGGGCGTATCCGGCGGGGACGCCGACGAGACCGCCGAGCACGCCGATGCCGGCCACCGAGGCGAGGACGAGGCTCACGGTCTGCCGTGGTGACATGCCGAGTGCCTTGCACACGCCCAGGTCGTGGACGCGCTCCCTGGTGTCCAGGACGACGGAGTTGAGGACGCCGAGGCCCGCGACGGAGACGAGCATCAGGGTGAGGAGCGCGGCCATCGTGTTCAGGATGAGCACCAGGTTGCCGTGCTCGGAAGGTGTGTTGGCCCGGGCGTCGGCGCCGAGGGGCTCGACCCGCGCGGCGAGCTTCTCGGCGTACGCGACCGCGGAGACGTCCGGTTTGACGTCGACTTGGAACACCTGGGGCCTGGTCGCGGGGAAGTCCGCGGAGTTCGCCTGGATCTCCAGCACGTCGTCCGAGGTGCCGAAGGCCTCGCCGACGATCCGCAGGACGGCCGTCTCCTTGCCGACGGTCACGCGTACGGTGTCACCGACCTCGGTGCCGGTGGTCTCCAGGAACTGGCCGGGCACGACGACCTGGCCCGCGCCGGTGAGCCAGTGCCCGGAGATCATGGCGTAGCCGCCCCGACTGGAGTCGCCCTGGTAGAGGGTCGCCCGGACGGTTCCGGAGACCCCGGCCACGGTGGCGTCCTGCTGGCTCATGCCGTAGTACGAGGAGGTGCCCGACTCTGCCTTGATGGCGGCGCTCACCTGTGCCGGGTCGGCCGGCTCGGGTTCCGCGGTGCCCGGTGCGGGGACGTGCTCGCCGCCCGCGACGCCCGGACCGCCGGTGAAGACGGTGACCGCGGAACGGTTCTCGGGGTCCTGTACCGCGTTGACCTCGTTCAGTGAGGAGGTGAGCCCGACGGCGAAGGTTGCCGCGATGGTGCCGAACGCGACGGCGAGCAGCATCGCGAGGGTGCGGACCGGGTGCGCGAAGGGACTGGCGAGGCCGTAGGTCACCGCGCGCGGCAGCGGCAGCCGACCCGCCGCGCGGTGCGCCCATTGTCCGCGTCCGGTGCGCGGGGCCCGGCCGACCGCGATGGCCTCGACCGTGCGCAGCCGCCCGGCCCGCAGCGCGGGGACGAAGGCCGCGATCCCGACGACCAGCAGCGCACCGGCGGGGACCACGACGTCCACCCACCAGGCGACGGCCAGGGTGGCGGTGCCGTACGCCTGCTCCGTGTCGTCGAGGAGCGGCACGGCCAGCAGGTTGCCGAGCACGACTCCCAGCGCGATGCCCACCGTCGCCGGGATGAGCGCCTGGGCCACATAGGCGCGGACGACCTCGCGCGGGGTGAAGCCGATGGCCTTGAGGATGCCGATCCTGCGCAGGCTGGTGCCGACCGCGCCGCTGATGACACTGCCGACGATGATCACCGACATGACGATGCCGAGGACTCCGAAGGCGACCAGGAACGGGATGGTCGGGGCGGCCCCCTGGTCGGCGGCGTGCTTGGTGTCGAGGTAGGAGCGGGTACCGAGGAGCGCACCGGACGGGACGGCGGCGAGGAGCTTCTTGCGGTCGGCGGCGATGTCGCCTTTCGAGCCCGCCGAGTCGAAGCGGTAGAGCATCTGGCCGGTGACGGGGTGTTCCTTGGTGGCGAGAGCCCTGGCCTGCGCGGGAGTTGCCCACAGGTCTGCCGTCTTGCTGGCCGAGGTGGCGAAACCGACGACCGTGAGAGTCGTGTCGGAGACTGTCAGGGTGTCGCCCAGCGTGAAGGCGGGCCCCTCGTAGGAGGAGCTCAGCACGATCTCGCCCGGCTTCCTCGCCCACCGGCCGGACGTGAGGTCCAGGTCGTCCACGTCCGCGTGCGGACCCGTGCGTCCGACCAGGGTCATGGCCGGGGGCCGGCGGCCGGACGAGTCGGTCGCCTCGATGATCGTGGAGGGGTACGGCCCCACACTCGCGGTGACCGCGTCCAGCTGCCCGGTGGCCCCGAGCTGTCCGTCCGTGACCTTCGCCGGGTCGAACTCGGCGGTGAGGTGGGCGCCCTTCTGCGCGGCGAAGGCGTGGTCGAAGGGCGCGTTCGAGACGACCATGAGGGAACCCGCGACCACGGCGGCCGCCACGGCCATCATCGTGGCGATGGCGATGACGACGGTCTGCACGCGGCGCCGGCCCACTCCGGAGCGGACGACACGCAGCAGCGGTCCCGTCATCGTACGGCCTCCGCGCGGGAGTCGAGGGCGACATGGCCGTCGACGAGGTGCACGGTACGGCTCGCGCAGGCCTCGGCCAGGGCCGGGTCATGGGTGACGAGCACGATCGTCTGGCCGCCGCGGTGCAGGTCGACCAGGAGGTCCCGGACGTCCTGGCCCGAGGCGCTGTCGAGTGCGCCGGTCGGTTCGTCGGCGAGCAGCAGGGCGGGTCGGTTCACCAACGCCCGTGCGACGGCGACGCGTTGACGTTCGCCGCCGGAGAGGCGGCCCGGGTAGGCGCCGGCGTGCTTCTGGATGCCGAGGACCTCCATGAGTTCATGCGCCCGGGCCTGCGTCTTGCGCCGTGAGCCTCCGGTGAGCTGGGCGGGAAGCTGGATGTTGTCGAGGACGGTGAGGTCGTCGAGGAGGTTGAAGAACTGGAAGACCATGCCGATCCGTTCCCGGCGGAACCGGGCCAGGGCGTGCTCGCCGAGCCGGTCGACCTGCTGTCCGGCGACGTTCACGGTGCCCTCGGTCGGCTTGTCGAGGCCCGCGACGAGGTTCAGCAGCGTGGACTTGCCGCTGCCGGAGGGACCGGTCACGGCGAGGGCCTCGCCCTGGGCGACGGAGAGGTCGAGGGGCCCGAGCGCGGGTGCGCCGGCGTTGTCGTAGCGCTTGGCCACGCCCTTCAGTTCGATCACTGCGGTCATGGGAGGTGCCCGTCCTGTCCGTCGTCGGGTCGTGTCCTTGTCGGCGTGGCGAAGGTACGGGCGGCCGGGTCGCGGGCGCGTCGGCCGGGACACCGACATGTGGCCCTCCGCGCGGAGGAGCCGGCCGGGGGTCATCCCTGCGAAGTACGACCGCGGGAGGGCGGGTTGGTCGTCGAGACGGACGCGCGGCCGGGCACGGGCCCGCACAATGTGCTCATGGGGACGGAAGACCTGCGCCGATGGCTACGGCAGACGCGTCTCGCGCTGCGGCCGGAGGCGAAGGGCGCCGCGCTGTCACGGCGGTCGCTGTGCTTCGACGTGCTGCTGGCCGTACTGCTGACGGTGGTCGCGCTGGTGGTGGCGTCGCGTTATCCCGGTGACGGTCCGGTCCAGGTGTCGAGGATGGAGTACGGGGGGCCGGTTCCGCCCCGGCCTCCCGTTCTGCCGGGCGGGCGGATCGAGCCGCCGGTCTCCTCGCCGCCGTGGGGACTGATCATGCTGTCGGCGCTGCCGCTGGCGGCTCGGCGGCGGTTTCCGCTGACCGTGTTCGCCGTGGTGCTCTGCGCGGGGCTGGCCATCGGCGACGACGCCTCCTGGATCAACGTCCTGACCTGTGTCATCGGCACCTACAGCGCGGTGATGCACAGCCGGCACCGGGCGGGCGCGATGGTCGGGCTCGTCGTCGCCACCGTCCTTGCCGGTGTCGCCTTCCGTTCGACGCAGCCGGTGCTGCCGGGGTGGTCGAGTCCCGGGGTGGTGCTGCTGGTGGCGGGGGTGGTGGCCGGCGCGGTCCGGTTCGGGCGGCGGCGCCTGGCGGCCGGCCGGGACCGCTTCGCCGCGTTGGAGCGGGCGCACGAAGAGGAGACACGCAGGGCCGTGGAGGAGGAACGGGCGCGGATCGCCGCGGAGTTGCACGACGTTGTGACCCACAATGTGAGCGTGATGGTCATCCAGGCGGGCGCCGCGCGCAAGGTCATGGACGCGGCCCCGGAGCGGTCCAAGGAGGCGCTGCTCGCGGTCGAGGCCGGGGGCCGGGCCGCGATGGCCGAACTACGGCATGTGATGGGCCTGTTGGCCGCGCCGGACACCGGCCGTCCGGACTCCCCCGCCGACGGCCTCGAACCGCAGCCGGGACTCGGGCAGTTGGACGCGCTGATCGACCGGGTGCGGGCCGCCGGCACACCGGTCGGGGTCGCGGTCTCGCTGCCCCCGGAAGCGTTGCCGCCCGGAGTGGACCTCACGGCGTACCGAGTGGTCCAGGAGGCGCTGACCAACACCATCAAGCACGCGCCGGGCGCCGAGGCCGTCGTGACCGTCGGCTGGTCCGGTGACCGGTTGGAGATCGAGGTCATGGACACCGGCGGAGTCCGCGACGGGGTGCCCGCGGACGGGAACGGCCGCGGGCTGATCGGTCTGCGGGAGCGCCTCACGGTCTACGGCGGCGAGCTGACGGCCGGCCCGACCCTCGCCGGGGGCTTCCGGATCAGGGCGGAGGTGCCGTGGCGGACGGTGTGAGCGGCGACGGTTCGGCGGGGCTGCTCCGGCAACGGGGGGCGGGGTGGCTCCTTCGACGGGCAGGCTCCGGCAGCGGTGGGGCGGGACGGCTCCCTCAACAGACCGGCTCCAGCAGCGCTGGGGCGGGACGGCTCCCCCGGCAGACCAGTTCCAGCAACAGCACGCCGGAACGGCTCCCTCGACGGGCAGGCTCCAGCAACAGCACGACGAGACGGCTCCCTCAACAGACCGGCTCCAGCAGCGCTGGGGCGGGACGGCTCCCCCGGCAGACCAGTTCCAGCAACAGCACGCCGGAACGGCTCCCTCGACGGGCAGGCTCCAGCAACAGCACGACGAGACGGCTCCCTCGACGGGCAGGCTCCGGCAGCGGTGGGGCGGGACGGCTCCCTCGGCGGGCCGACGAACGGGTGGTGCCGCTTCGTCGGCGAACGGCACGGGCAAGGAGTCGCTGCGTTGGCTGACGGCGTGAACACCGGGCACGACAACAGGCTGCGGGCCGTCATCGCCGACGACCAGGCCCTCGTACGGACCGGGTTCGGGATGATCCTGACCGCGGACGGCATCGAGGTGACGGCGGAGGCGGCGGACGGGGCGGAGGCGGTCGCCGCGGTCCGGCGGACCCGCCCCGACGTCGTCCTCATGGACATCCGGATGCCGGGCATGGACGGCATCGAGGCCACCCGGCGGATCCTCGCCGACGACACCGCGGGCGAGATCAGGGTGATCATCCTGACCACGTACGACCTCGACCACTACGTCTACGCCGCGCTCACCGCCGGGGCCAGCGGCTTCCTCCTCAAGGACGTCACACCCGAGCATCTGGTGGCCGCCATACGGCTGGTGCGGTCCGGCGACGCCCTGCTGGCGCCCACGATCACCCGCCGTCTCATCGAGCGCTTCGCCCGGCGTGAGGAGGCCGCTCCCTCTGCCGACCCGCACCGGGACCTGTCCGGGCTGACGCCACGTGAGCTGGAGGTGCTGCGGCTGCTGGCGACGGGGCTGAGCAACGCCGAGCTCGCGGAGCGGCTGTTTCTCAGTCCGACGACGGTGAAGACACACATCGGCCGGATCCTGTCGAAGCTGGAGCTGCGCGACCGTGTCCAGGCGGTGGTCCTCGCCTACGAGAGCGGGCTGATCACACCGGGCGGCACCGCGGAAGGCGCCCTCCGCGACCCCTAGGACATCAGTCCTGCCGCGACCGTCGCCCCCAGCTCCCAGCACGCCTCGATGCCGGCCTTGCCCGGTTCGCCGGTGACGGTCACCGGTTCGGCCGCACTGCGCCAGCCGAGACCCGTCGTGATCGACGCGATGCCGCGCAGGGCTCCGGTGACGTCGTTGCCGCCGTGCACGTAGACGCCGAACGGGCGGCCGCGGGTCTCGTCGAGGCAGGGGTAGTACACCTGGTCGAAGAAGTGCTTGAGGGCTCCGGACATGTAGCCGAGGTTGGCCGGGGTGCCCAGCAGGTAGCCGTCCGCCTCCAGCACGTCCGAGGGCGTGGCGGACAGGGCCGCGCGGCGTACGACACGGACGCCCTCGATCTCCGGCGCCGTCGCACCGGCGACGACGGCTTCGAACATCGCCTGGCAGTTGGGCGAGGGCGTGTGATGCACGATCAGCAGGGTGGCCACGGTGGAACCCTGCCCGCCTCGGCTTTCGTCCGCAAGCCGTGCCGTGGTCAGGTGCCGCCGGGCTACGATGCCCGGACACCGCGAGGGGGGAGCAGGTCGTGGCAGACAAAGGGCAGCCGGCAGCAGCGGTCTTCGACGCGCTGGGGCTGACGTACGAGAAGGCGTTCGCGCGTTCGGAGGCTCACCTGGCGTCCCTGGAGTGGCTGCTCGGGAGGCTCGGCCCTGGCAGCCGGGTCCTGGACGTCGGCAGCGGAACCGGCCGTCCCACAGCGTCCACGCTGGTGGCCGCGGGCCACGAGGTGCTCGGCGTGGACGTCTCTCCCGTGATGGTCGACCTGGCCGGCCGGCAGGTGCCACAGGCCGTGTTCCGCCACGCGGACATCCGTGAACTGCCCTTGGAGGAGGGCTCGTTCGACGCGGTGTGCGTGTACTTCTCGCTGCTCCAGATGACCCGGGCGGAGCAGTCGGAGGTGCTGGGGCGACTGGCGCGGGCCCTGCGGCCGGGCGGGAGCCTGGTGCTCGCCACCGTGCCCGTGGACGTGGAGGACCTGCCGGTCGAGTTCATGGGCCAGCCTGTCCGGGCCACGAGTTTCGCCCCGGAGGACGTGGTGACCGTCGTGCGCGAGGCGGGTCTGGCCGTGGAGCACGAGCAGGCCGTGGAGTTCACCCCGGACCACCCCGAAGGCGCCACCGAACCGCATCTGTTCCTGTACTGCAGGATGCCTGCGTAACGAGGGCGCGCCCGGCACGGGCCGGGCGCGCCCTTCGTCCGTCAGCGCACGACCGCCTGCACATACGGAACCAGTCTCACCGGCCCGACCAGACCGTGGTCCTGGCGGGCGGCCCCGCCGAACACCGTGGGCTGCGCGACCCTGAGCCGGTTGATGAGCGGGGTCGCCACCTCGATCTCGAGCGTGTTCTCACCGCGCCGCAAGTAGGGGCCGAGGTCGACGACGGGGTGGAGCCGGTCGGCCGCGGGCAGACGACTGCCGTTGACGCTCACCCGGAAGGTGTCGCTGACCTGCCCCAGCTCCAACTCGGCGCCGTGGGACGACGTCCAGTCGGCCGGCAGGGTGACCGTGGTGCGGTACCGGCCTATGCCCGCGGAGTCGGCCAGCTCGGGGATCTGCGACCAGGGCCGCAGCGTCTCGAGGGTGACGCTGCGCATGACGTGGTCGGTCCGGGTGGCGTCCGGGCCCGGGTACCAGTCCTCGACCTCCAGTTCCCAGCGGGCCGGTGTGATCGGCGCGGGCACGGCGGGGGTCCTGGTGGTGGCGGTACGGCCCTGGGACAGCCGCGTGGTCCACGTACCGGCCGTACGGGCCCGCACGCTCAGCCCGCGCTCGGTGAACAGCACCGCGTCGGCGTCGGTGGCCTCGGCGTGGGGGCTGTTGCCGTACCGGTCGCCGAACAGCCCCGGCCGTCCCAGGGCGACGATCATCGTCTGCCCAGGCTGGAGCGTGACCCGCAGGGTGATGTCGGCCCCGTCCTCGGTGTAGCGCGCGAGCCTGACCGCCTCGCCGGTCCAGGGATCGAGCAGATACGGCACGGTCCTGCCGCCGTGCGTGCGGCGCAAGGTGACGTCGTGGTCGATCGCGGCCACGGGCGGCTTGACCGTCTCGGCGTGCTTGCCGTTGCAGAGGTAGTAGAAGTCCGCGTCGGCGGTGACCCGGTGGGCGTTGAGGAGCGTGGACGCGGTGGCGTGCCGTACGTCGGCGCTCACCCCGAGCGCGGCGAGGGCGTCGCCGACCGCGGCCTTGTCGGTGACCCGGACGACGTGGGGCAGCGTGAGCAGCCGGGCGAGGATGTCGCGCAGCCGGTCCGTCTCCCCCTGGTCCGGGACGCCGGAAGTCAGCGCCTGGTCGAAGGCGCCGAACAGGACCACGGGAAGTCCCGCTTCGGCCAGCGCGAGGATCTTACGGGCGTCCTCGACTGCAAGGGTGGGGGTGGAGCCGTAGAAGAAGTCGCCCTCGACGAACAGGGCCTTGTAGGCGGGGCCGTCGGGGGCGAGCCGGCCGTCCGAGACGGTGGCGGAGGGCAGGTCGAGGAGGGGCCCGCTGAGGAACTGGTGACTCCAGCCGAGCGGGACGCCGGTGGCCGTGAACCAGGAGGCCCCGATTCCGGTGGCGGTGTAGCCGGTCTGCCGGAACACGGCGACGTCCGCTCGGGCGGTACCGGTCTGCAGCACCTGGTGAACGCGGCCCAGGTATCCGGAGATGTCCTGGACGTGCCGCCAGGTGGGCTGGCGCGGGCCCCAGGATTCGCCGTAACCGGCGGTGCCGTTGTACGGGCTGAAGGCGGCGAATCCCGGCCAGCTCACCCCGGGCGCGGTGGCGTAGGAGAAGCCGTGCACGACGGTCTGGTTGACGCCGGCCGCGTAGGCGCCGCCCATGGTGCGCAGGAAGCGGTCCCAAGTGGTGCTGTACGCGGATCCGTTGTAGGCGCCCGCCTCGCAGGACAGGACTCTCCGCCCGGCCATGTCCCGGCCGCCGGCCAGGCAGCGGTAGTCGTCCAGGTTCTTGAAGCCGAGGGACTCGCCCTCGGGGATGTCGAGGATCGCGGCCGAGGCGATGGCGTCCGTCTGGAGACCGTAGGGCTGCGAGCGCAGGGTCATGCCGAGGGTGTGCGCCCAGTCCCGCAGGGCCGTCAGGTGGTTGCGGTTGAAGAGGCCGGAGACGGTCTCCCAGAAGTCGTGCCGGATCTGGCGGGTCAACTGGGCTTCGTAGGCGAAGACTTGGTTGCTGTTGTCCAGGACGAGGGCGGGAAGGTACGGCAGCAGGGGCCGTCCGGTGTGCTTCTCGAAGGCCTCGGGCAGCAGGGACGTCCAGGTCAGGCCGTCGGTCTCCAGCTCCACGGAGTCCTCGAAGAAGGAGCCGCCCGCGGCTCGCAACAGGCGCCGCAGGGAGGGGGTCAGCAGGTGGTCCTGCCAGTAGGAGGTGACCGCGGTGGTGCCGGCCGGGCTGAAGTGGTCGACGGCGTAGGCGGCAGGGGCGGAGTGGGGGCCGGACTCGGGCTGCTGGGCCGAACCACGCACCCAGTAGGAGATGAGCACCCAGTCCCCACCCTCGGGCGCGGTCCAGGTCAGCGCGCCGTCGGTGACGCTCGCGGTGAGGTCCTGGACGCTGTCCGGGTCGAGTCCGGTCTCCTTGCGGGTGGAGTTGGCGGGCTCGACCCGGGCGGCCTGTACGGCGAGGAGCTGCTGACGGGTCACTCCCGCGGCCGCGGCGTGGAGAGGTGGCGGGACGGGCCCCTGGTAGGTGCTGCCGCCGGTCAACGCGGCGCGGCCGTGGGCGAGTTCCTTGGCGGCGGCATCGTCGTCGGGCGTGAGACCGGGGACGGCCACGGGCCAGCTGGGGCCGAGGGTGAGGTCGACGGTGAGGCCCCGTCTCGCCGCGCGGCGCAGCGCGGCCTCGACGCCGTCCCGCCAGGGTCTGCTCCCCCAGCCGTGGTGTGCGGTGTCCAGGACCGACTTGTCCTTGATGCTGTGGTGGACGGCGGCGATCTCCACACCGCCGAAGCCCGCGGCCGCGATCTGGTCGATCTCCTGGGCGATCTCGTCCGGGTCCACGAGCCCGTCCGGCCACCACCAGCGGAACCGGGGCCGCACGGAGCGGGCGGGGGCCGCGAACCAGTCGGCGGCGCCTCCCGTCCCGGCCACCGCCGGCGAGGCCCCCGCCCCGAGCGCCAGGGCGGCGCTCGCGGTCAGTCCGGCGGTCAGGAGCGCGCGTCGGGATATGCCGTCACGCTGCGGGTCGGCTTCATGCATAAGGGCGCCCCAAGGTATTGAATCGTTTCAATCACTGGCAAACGCCGGAACGTTAAGCCGCCGCTCCGGCCGAGGTCAAGAGGCGTGCGGTGCGAGCGCCGCAGCGAGCGCGTCCAGGTGGTCCGCGACAGGACCGGCGGTGAGCAAACCGCTCGCGGCGCCCGCGAGTTCGCCCCGGGCGGGTTCGAGCGCACGCTGGGCGCGCCGCATCAGCGGACGGTCGTCCAACTGAATCGCCGCGCGGGCGAGGAGGCTCCACAGGGCCTCGTACAGGAGGTCACCGGGCGGGGAGGGCACGGAAGCCAGCAGGCGTACGGCGTCCTGGTCGCGCCCTTCGGCGAGCAGCAACAGGGGGCGCACCCATGGCTCGTAGGGGCCCCAGTCGGTGTGCGGGTCGGCGGTGACGGGGAGGCCATGGTGCAGGCGCAGGCACAGCAGGGCGAGCGGCAACAACCCCCGCTCCAGGCCGGGCATTCCGGCGCCCTCGAGGGACTTGGCGGCGGCCCGGTACGCGGACTCGCCGAGCTGCGGGGGCTCCGTCGTCGCGGTGCGCAGGGCGCGGTACCACGTGGTGAAGACGGCGACGAGAGGCAGTTCGTGCCGTTCGGCGAGTGCGTCGGCGGTGGCCGCGTGCCGGTCGGCCGCGGTGAAGTCGGCGGTGGCGCAGTGCGCTTGGAGCCGGATCAGGTGGCCGAGGACCTCGTAGGTGAACAGGCCGTGCCGAGCGGCCGCTTCGGTGATCTCGGCGCCGATCCCGGCCCGCCGGGCGGCGAGTCCGGCTCGTTCGAAGGTCTGCATGAACAGGCCGTTGAGGGCGAACACGAGCAGGTTGGCGTCCTCGAGTCGGCGTGCGCTCGCCACGGCTTGGTGGGCCGCCCGGAGGGCGCGCGTCCCCTCGGGCAGCGTGCCGCGGGACTCCACCGCCACAGTGGCCAGGAGCCGTGCCCTGGCCGCCTCGGACGCGCCCGGCGGCAGGAGGAGCAGGGTGCGTTCCGCCGCACCCACCAGCCGGTCGGCCTGGGCGGGGTCGTCGGAACGGGTCCAGACCGCGGGGACGTCGTACACGCCGATGACTCGTGCCGTCAGCTCCGGATCGCCCAGCTGCTCCGCCGCCGCCACGGCCGCCACGCGATGCCGGCGCGCCGCTTCCAGGCCGCCGCCCCCGGTGACGGCGAGGTCGCGCATCAACCCCGCGGTCGACTCCAGACGCGTGCGTGCCCTCGGGGCGACCATGCTCGCGTACGACGCGGAGGCCTGCGCCCAGACGTGTGCGGCCGCGTCCGAGGGGCCCGGGTCCAGGTGGTCGGCGTGCCGCAGGATGTCCTGCTCGGTGCGGCTCAGCCGCGGGCCCGGCTCCACTCCGAGGTGCTCGCGCAGCAGCTGTCGGGCGCGCCGCAGGACGGACAGGGCGTCGGCCTGCCGTCCACAGCGGTACAGGGCGAGGGCGAGCAGCTGCCAGGCGTCCTCCCGCCACGGATGCTCGGCCACATGGGCGTCGAGGTCCGCCGCCGCGTCGGCCGCGGCGCCGAGGGCGAGCCGGCCGTCGGCCCGGCGCTCGACGGCGGTCAGTCGGAGCTCGGTGAGCCGGGAGCGTTCCGCGCGCGCCCAGCGCTCCTCGGCGAAGTCGGCGTAGGCGGGCCCGCGCCACAGCTCCAGAGCCTCGGTCAGCCGGGGCACCGCCTGCGCGGGAGGCAGGTCCGCCGCCGCGGCGACGGCGTGCTCGAACCGCCGGGCGTCGACGTGGGCGGGTTCGGCGCGCAGCGCGTAGCCGGGGCCTTCGGTGACGAGGAGGCGGGACGGGGTCCGGCGGGGCCGCTCGGGTTCCAGAGCGCGCCGCAGCCCGGCGACGAAGGTCCGGACGGTGCCCACGGCGTCCGCCGGCGGGTCCCCCGCCCACAGGTCCTCCACCAGGCGGCCGACGGGGACGACCCCGCGGCGGGCGATGAGGAGGCGGGCCAGCACCGCACGATGCCTCGGACCCCTCAGGGCGATCGGTTCCCCGGTCTCGTCCCAGGCCGCCACCGACCCCAGGACTCCGAACTCGATCACAGGCACATGCCTCAACGTACACGCGTTCATTCGTTGCTCATTCGCTCCCCGGATCCTGGGTTCATCGGCGCCCGGGCCCGGACTCCGATGCCTCCCACTCGCCGTACGACGGAAGAGAGCCCCGCCGTGAGACCCACCATCGCCGGATTCGAGTATCAGCGCGTGTCCGTCGCCGAGGACGTGTCCCTCCATGTGGCCGTGGGAGGGACCGGCACACCCGTGGTCCTGCTGCACGGCTTCCCGCAGACCCACCTGATGTGGCGCCATGTCGCGACGGACCTGGCGGCCGACCACACCGTCATCTCCCCCGACCTGCGCGGTTACGGCGACAGCGACAAGCCGCGCGAGGACGGCCCCCACACCTACTCCAAGCGGACCATGGCCAACGACATCGTCACGCTCGCACGCCGACTGGGGCACCCCCGGTTCGCGCTGGCCGGGCACGACCGGGGCGCGCTGGTCGCCTTCCGGGCGGGCCTCGACCATCCGGAGGCGGTCTCCCACCTGGCCTGTCTGGACGTCCTCCCGACACTCGACATGTGGGACGCCCTGCACGGCACGTCGGCGGCGGTCGCCTTCCACCTCTACCTCATGGCCCAGCCGCCCGGGCTCGCCGAGCGGATGATCTCCGCGAGCGCGGACGCGTTCTTCGGCCACTTCCTCGACGTGTGGGCGAACCGCCCCGACGCGATCCCGGCTCAGGTCCGTGCCGAGTATCTGCGGGCCTGCCGCGGGGCGGTGCCGTCGATCGTCGCCGACTACCGCGCCTCCGCGGGCATCGACGTCGAGCACGACGAGGCCGACCGGGCCACGCAGAACCGGCTCGGCATGCCGGTGGCCGTACTCCAGCAGGACTGGGGAGCCGCGCTCGGCTACGAGGCCACCGCCCTGTGGGAGGCCTGGGCCGACGACCTTCGTCATACGACCGTCTCCTGCGGCCACTTCATGGCGGAGGAAGCGCCGGCGGACGTGGCGAAGGCCGTGCGGGAGCTCACTCTTCGGGGAGCGTGACCCGTTGCCTCCCTATCCTGTTTTCCGGGCCGCGCGGATCGCCGCGGCCCTCGGGGACGACCTCAGCGTGGTGGGCGAGGACTGAGCGGCAGCTCGGCCATCCGCAGATTCCAGCGGCCGTCGCGGCCGGTGAGTTCGACGGTGGACAGCGGGGGGACGTCGATTCTCCAGAACGCCTGGCGCGGTGCTCCGAGCGCGTGCACCACCACGGCCCGTGCCACGGCCTGTTCGACCACCGCCAGCACGCGTCCGGCGTCGGACGGCAGCGCGTCCAGCCAGGCGGCGACGCGGTCACAGATCTGCTCCACGCTCTCCCCGCCGTGCGGCGCCGCCTCCGGATCAGAGAGCCAACCGGCCAGTCCTGACGCGTCGGTTGCCGCGATCTCGTCGAGCGTGCGGCCGTACCAGGAACCCATGTCGAGGTCCCGCAGCGCCGGTTGGGCCGTGGCGCCCTCCCGTCCCAGGGCCTCGGCCGTCCCGGTGCAGCGGCGAGAAGGTGCCGTGTAGACGGTGCCGGCCTGCGGGAGGGTTCCGGCGGCGGCCTCGGCCCGGCGCAGCGCCCGCTCGTCGAGGGGGTCGTCGGCGAAGCGTACGGCGCGTTCCGTGCGGGCGGCGGCGCACAGGAGGGTGAGCCGGACGGTCATGGAGGCCCTTTCGTCGGGTCGCCGGGGGCGGTTCATCGTAGGTGGCGTACGCCCTGTTGGCCGAAGCCCGTATTACCCCTACCATCTGGGACGACAAGGACGACGGCGCCACGGAAGTCCGGTGCAAGCCCGGCACGGTCGCGCCACTGTGTGCCACCCCTCGGCCGACGAGGTGGTGGTGAGTCAGACCCAACGCCGTCGTCGAGTGCTCCACACGATGCGGGACGCGTTGTTCCCGAGGAGGTCTCGCCATGGCGCAGTCCACTGCCGCCCCCACGCCCACCACCCCTGCGATCACCCCGCTGCCGGTGCGGGCGCTCGTCCCCTGGGCCGTCTTCTTCGGCGTCCTGATGCTCGTCCTGCTGTACTTCGTCGGCGCCGAACAGGGCGCCACCGCACTCGTCTCCGGCGAGGGTGTCCACGAGTGGGTGCACGACGCACGCCACCTGCTCGGCTTCCCCTGCCACTGAGGCGGGGCGGACCACCATGAACTCGACAGTCGTACGCACCCTGTTGGTGCGCGGCATGCTCGCGGGACTCGGCGCCGGCGTCCTGGCCTTCGTCTTCGCCTACCTGGTGGGGGAGGGCCCGGTGGACGCGGCCATCGCCTTCGAGGAGGCCGGCTCCCACGAGCACGGCGAGGAACTCGTCAGCCGTTCCATGCAGTCGACGGCCGGACTCGCCACCGGGGTCCTCGTGTTCGGGGTCGCCATCGGCGGCATCCTGGCGCTGGCGTTCTGCTTCGCGCTGGGCCGGATCGGCCGGTTCGGAGCCCGGGCGACGGCGGGTCTGACCGCGCTCGGCGGCTTCCTCACCGTCTGTCTCGTGCCGATGCTCAAGTATCCGGCGAACCCGCCCGCGGTGGGCGACCCGGACACGATCGACAAGCGCACCGCCCTGTTCGTCCTGATGATCGCGCTGAGCGTGCTCCTCGGGATCGGCGCGGTCCTGCTGGGCCGCAGACTGGCCCCGGCCTGGGGCAACTGGAACGCCTCGACCGCGGCCGCCGCGGCCTTCGTCGCCGCGGTGGCGGTGGCGATGGTCGTCCTGCCCGCCGGGGACAACACCCCGAAGGGTTTCCCGGCCACCGACCTGTGGGAGTTCCGCCTGGCCTCCCTCGGCGTCCAGGCCGTGCTGTGGGCGGGATTCGGGCTGCTCTTCGGTTATCTGGCGGAGCGGGTCCTCGAGCCGGAACCGGCTCGCGGCAAGGTGTCGGCGCTGGTCGCCTGACGGTGTGGGTTCTGCCGGGGGCGCGCCCGGCAGAACCTACGACGTGCCCTGCAACTGCCGTATCGTCCCGCCGAGTTTGTTCCTGGCCTGCTCCAGGTGTTCCGCCTTGGCGCTGACCACCCAGCGCGGGCCGACAAGGTACTTGCCCCCGTAGACACTGGCCGCGTCGAGCCACGACTCCTTGTACTTCTCCGCGGGGAAGGTGGTGATGCGGTAGTCGGCCTGCCCCGAGTGGCAGAGTCCCTCACGCAGTTCGTCGGCCTCGATACGGATCTCGGCCTTGCAGCCGGCCAGTCCGGCGATCACCTCGATCCTGGCCGGGGCCACGATGCCGGCCGCGGGCGCGGCGGAACTGCTCGACGGCCGCGGGGTCTTGGCGGTGTCGTCCTCGCCTCCGCCGCAGGCCGTGACCAGCGCGAGGCTCCCGGCAAGGGTGCCCAGCCGTACCACGGTGGTCCGATGATGGTGTCCTCGTCGCGGCACGAGCTTCTCCGTATCCGGTCGGTGTACGACTACACCCTGGGGTACGGAAGATCGGTTACGCCTGTTCAGTCCCGGACGGCATCGCGATGTCCGCGCAGGATGGAAGGGCCGGACACCCGTCTGTCCGGCCCTTCCGCACCTACCGGGTCAGCCGCCGTTCAGCCGGGCGCGCAGGAGCCCCTTGCCGATCTCTGCGCCCTTGCGGCTGTCCGCCTGGGCCTTGCGGAACAGGTCGGCGACCTCGGTGTCCTTGTCACGCTCCGCGTCCTGGATGTAGCTCTCCAGTCGCAGCGCGTTGCTCAGGCACGCCTCGACGTACCAGATGAGGTTGTAGTCCTTGTCCGGCGTGCCGGTAGCGCCGCCGGTCTCCGTGCTGCTGGTCATTCGGGCCTCCTCCAGCGGTAGTCGTTCCGGAGGGGACGAGTACCCGTCCTGCGCAGGTCAGTCCACACCGGTGCCGGAAAACCGAACCGGCGTCGACGGCGTGGGCACGGACCGGCGGGAGTCGCGGGGAAACGCGTCGCAGGGGGCGCGACCGGTCCCCCGTTCCGGTCGTTCCCCCTGCGGTGCGTCGAACTTACGTGACCTGCGCATCCTTGTGAATCGCGTCGATGCCCGCTGTGCGCGGCACAGGGCTCACCCGTGCACAGATGCGTCCGGATGGCCCGGATCGTCCCGGAGCAGGACGGGGTGTTCGAGTTCGCCGGTCGCCAGATGGGCCAGAACGACCTCGTAGAGGTCGCTGCCGGAGGCGATCAGCCGGCGTTCGAGAACCGGCTCGGCGCTGCGGACGTGTTCGCGCACGGTCTGCGCGTGGACGGCCAGTGTCTGCGCGGCCCGCTCCGCGTTGCCGCCGGCGGCGATCCAGCTGCGCAGGGTGCGGCGCAGGTCGCGGGCGTCGCCGTCCAGACGTCCCAGCAGCTCCCGCGCCCAGGTCCCCAGCGCGGGTCCGGCCAGCAGGTCGCCCAGCCGGGCGCGGGCCTGCGGGGTGCCGCCGTGACCCTCCTGTCCGTCCTGTCCGTCCTGTCCGTCCGCGAGGCTGACCTGGGTGCTCAGCGCCAGGTGGACGGTCGCGCGGACGGTGAGGTCGGTGAAATCGGTCCGCAGCAGGGACTCGACGCGTTCCATACGGGCGCGGACGGTGTTGCGGCTGACGCCGAGGACCTTGGCCGCGCTCACGGCGGTGAACTCCAGCCCTAGGCGGGTGGTGACGAGCAGTTCGGCGCGGGTGTGGTGCGGCAGGGTGTCGAGCGGGCGCAGCAGTCGGGCCGTCCATTCGCGCAGCGCGGCCGGGTCCATCAGCCGTTCGGGGTGGTTGCGTTCGGCGTACACGGCTGCCTTGTCCGGCTGCACCCGCGCCACGGCGAGGGCGCTGACCGCCTGCCCGTAGGCGGTGGCGGTCCGGGCCAGGCTCTGCGGGGAGCTGCCGCCGAGCAGGGTGCCGGGGTTGCGGTCGACGAGTGAGCGCAGGGCCTCGCCAACCGCGTCTGCGGTGGTCACGATGATCACGTGCTCGTCCATGGCCGGACAGCGCACCACCAGTGCGCGGTCGCCGGTCACGCCGAGGCACTCCTCCACGAGCCGGTCGCGTTGCGCCGCGTCTCCCTCGAGGACGTAGACGCATGCCGTCTCGGTGTCGAGCAGGCCGGGCCAGAGTCCCGCGGCGACGCGACGGGCGGAGACGGTGTCCTCCACCATGAGCAGCTGGAGGATGGCCAGGCGCAGATCGGACGTGGCCCGCTTGAGGCGCCGCCCGGCCGCGGTGGTCTCGCGGGCTCGCAGCAGAAGTTCCAGGACCTGGACGGTGTGGGTGAGGATGTCGGAGGCGCGCCGGTCGAAGGGGTCCTGGCGGGCCACCGCGAGCACTCCGGCGAACGTCTGGTTCGGCTCCTCGATCCTGACCAGGCGCAGGTGCCCGTCCTCGTCGCCCGAGGCCGCGGAGGCGATGCGTCCGGCGAGGATGTCGGCCACCAGGCACTCGTCCAGCGGCATGCGGGTTCCGGCGACGAGGGTTCCGGTGTGGTCCTGCAGCGAGGCCGTGCCCTGCAGCGTCTCCGCGAGCCAGGCGACGATCCGGCGGACGTCACGTCCTGTCGGCCGCAGATGGTCGAGGAGCTCCTGCGCCCATGTCGGGGTCCCGGCGTCCGTCGCCCGGCTCCGACCTAGCCCGCCCTCCTGACCTGCCACGTCACCCTTCTCCTCGCCCCTCGTCCCACATGGCACACCGCTCGGGACGTTACCTCACGTGCGGCGGGCGGGGGCTCGGTCGGATGGGTGGGAGTTGTGCGGGGAGGTGCCCGTGGCGCAAGAGCGCGAGGAGAGGGGTCCCGGCACCGTCCGGTCATGGACCAGGCGAGAGCCGCAGCCACGCCCCGGCGGACCGAATCGGCCTCGGCAAGACCGGGGACACGGCCACGTCACCGAGCCGCCCCGGACACGCACCGCGGCCATCAACCAGACAAAACCCCAGCCACGCCCCGGCACCGACCGAATCAGCCTCACCAAAGGCCCAAGACCGCGGCCACGTCACCAAGCCGCCCGGACACGCACCGCGGCCATCAACCAGACAAAACCCCAGCCACGCCCCGGCACCGACCGAATCAGCCTCGCCAAAGGCCCAAGACCGCGGCCGTGTCACCGAGCCGCCCGGACACGCAGTGCGGCCATCAACCGGACGAAAACCCCAGCCACGCCCCGGCACGGACCGAATCAGCCTCGCCAAAGGTCGAAGACCGCGGTCGCGTCACCGAGCCGTCCGGGCACGCAGTGCGGCCGTCGACCAGGCGAGGGCCGGGGAGAGGGGGCTCGGCGCGGGCCATGCGTTGATGACCGCGAGCAGTTCGGAGTACCGGTCCCTGCGCGGATCGTGGGCGGTTTCCAGACGGTTCAGCAGGTGGTGGCGCAGGGTGCTGTCGTCGGGGCGGTCCAGGATGCGGGCGCAGTGTGCGCGGAGTGCCGTGACGACGGGATCGGCCTCCGGCGACTCCGGGGCGACCCCTGCGGCGAGGGCGGGTTCCGCGTGTGCTCGGGCCAGGGCCACGACGTCCGGGCGCGGCGGCGTCGCGGCGGCTTCGGAGCGGTGAGTCTCGACAGTGCGGCGAAGGTCGGCCCGGAAGTCCGGATCGAGGGTGAGTTCGGCCAGCTCGACCCAGGCTTGCAGTTGTTCCTCCGTGGGCCGGTCGGGGAGTTCCGGCGTCATGGAGCGGCGGATCCCCTCGCTGCCGGGGGCCTCGAACACGACGCCGTCGAGGAAGTCGTCGACCAGGCGTCGGCGTTCGGTTTCGGAGAGTCGGGCAAGTTCGTGCATGCGATGGGTCTCCTCGGGCGTGGGCCTTCGTCGTGCCACGGCGGTCAGCACCGCCCACCTCAACCGAAGGACGGCGATCTGGGCGTCCAGCGCCGCGGCGTGCTGTGCGGCGACCTCGTCCAGGGCGAGCTCCCGGTCGAGGATCTGCCGGATCGCGTCGAGACCGAGGCCCAGTTCGCGCAGCGTCCGTACGAAGGCGAGCCGGGCGACGGCCTCGGTGCCGTAGCGGCGGTAGCCGGCGGGGGTGCGGTCGGCGGGGGTCACGATGCCGTGGTCGGAGTAGAAACGGATCGTCTTCACCGTCAGCCCGGTCTGCCGGGCGAGTTCACCGATCGAGTACAGGGTGCCGCCGTCGTCCATGGCCTCATCCTGCGGTCTCCCTCCGGGGGAGACTCAACCCGGCCGCCTCTGCTCGTGCCGAGGCCTTCGGTCGTCCACGCGCACGTACGGCGGCCGGGGGCGGCACCCAAGTGCCTGCGTCGCCGCCGTCCGGGGACGGCATAAGCTCGACGGATGGCGAAGTACTTCGACGTGCACCCCGACAACCCGCAGCCCCGCACCATCTCCCAGATCGCCGAGAGCATCCGGTCGGACGCGCTGATCGCGTATCCGACGGACTCCTGCTACGCGCTCGGGTGCCGGCTGGGCAGCCGTGACGGCATCGACCGGATCCGGACCATCCGGCATCTGGACGACCGGCACCACTTCACCCTGGTCTGCCAGGACTTCGCGCAGCTCGGCCAGTTCGTACGGGTCGACAAGGACGTGTTCCGTGCGATCAAGGCGTCCACGCCCGGCAGCTACACCTTCATCCTCCCGGCGACGAAGGAGGTGCCGCGCATGCTCCAGCACCCGAAGAAGAAGACGGTCGGCGTGCGCATCCCGGACCACGTCGTCACCCAGGCACTGCTCACCGAGCTCGGGGAGCCGCTGCTGTCGAGCACCCTGCTCCTGCCCGACGAGGAGGAGCCGATGACCCAGGGCTGGGAGATCAAGGACCGCCTCGACCATGTGCTGGACGCGGTCGTCGACTCCGGGGACTGTGGCACCGAACCGACGACGGTGATCGACTTCTCCGGCGGCGAGGCCGAGATCGTGCGGCATGGCGCGGGTGACACCAGCCGGTTCGAGTAAAGCGGCCCTCAAGTGGGCGGGGGTCGCCACGGCCAGTTGGATGGTGCGTGCAACCATGTGCCCGGCCCGGTTCCGTCGGGCCGGCGACCTGCTCACCGTCGCATGCACAGAGAGGCACCCCCCATGACCTCCGTACAGGGAACCGCCGTCGACATCCCCACCGAGGACGGCGTCGCCGACGCCTATCTGGCCCACCCGGACGACGGTGCGCCCAGGCCGGCCGTCCTGATCTTCCAGGACGCCTTCGGGCTGCGCCCCCAGCTGACCTCGATGGCCGACCGGCTCGCCGAGGCCGGCTACACGGCCCTCGTGCCCAACCTGTTCTACCGTCGCGGGCGCGCGCCGGTCTTCGACCTGCCCGAGTTCATCGACACCGACGCGCGGCCGGAGCTCTTCAGGAAGATCATGCCGGTGGTGCAGGCGCTCACGCCCGAGCTCGCGATGCGGGACGCCGGGGCGTATCTGCGCTGGCTGGCCGACCGCCCCGAGGTCGCCGACGGCCCGGTCGCCCTCACCGGCTACTGCATGGGCGCACGACTGTCCCTGCTCACCGCCGGCACCTACCCGGACCGGGTGGCCGCGGCGGCCGGCTTCCACGGCGGACGCCTGGCGACCGAAGCTCCGGACAGCCCGCACCTGGTGGCCGGGCACATCACCGCCGAGCTGTACTTCGGCCACGCCGACCAGGACCCGTCGCTGCCTCCCGAGCAGATCGAGCGCCTCGCCGCCGCGCTGACCGAGGCCGGGGTCCGCCACCGCTACGAGGTCTACGACGGCGCCCCGCACGGTTTCACCCAGGCCGACACCGCCGCGTACCACCGCGAGGGCGACGAGCGGCACTGGGCGGCGCTGCTCGACCTGCTCAAGCGCACGTTCTAGGGCGAACTTCGTACGGGCCGGCCGGTCGGCTCCTGCGTCGGTCCGCCGTCCAAGTGGCGCCGCAGGAAGCGCACTTGCCGGTCCAGCAGCTGCGCCGTGAGCGTCGAGCCGATCGGCTGGTGGCCGGTGCCGGGCAGGAGCAGGAGTTCGTGCGGGAGTCTCGCGGCCCGTAACGCCTCGGAGAGGCGGAGGGTGTTGACCGGCGGGACGTTGGTGTCGGTCAGACCGTGGATCAGCAGCAGCGGACGCGTCAGGCGGGGCGCGTCGAGGAGCAGGTTGCAGGCGTCGTACCGCTCCGGGAACGCGTCGGGGTGGCCGAGGAACCGCTCGCGCCAATGGGCGGCGTAGAGCCGCTGGTCGGTGACGCCCGCACCGGCCACGGCGGCGTGGAAGACGTCGGGGCGGCGCAGCACGGCCAGCGCGGCGAGCGCCCCGCCGAAGGACCAGCCGCGGACGGCGACCCGGCCGAGATCGAGGTCGGGGTGCAGGCGCGCGGCCTCGTGCAGGGCGGTGACCTGGTCGTCGAGGACGGGCACGAACAGGTCGCCGTACACCTCGCGCTCCCAGTCGGGTCCCCGGCCCGGTGTGCCGCGGCCGTCGGTCGTGAGCACCGCGAATCCCTGCTCGGCGAACCACTGCGACAGCAGCACCCGCCAGTCCAGCTCCGCGGTGACGCGCTGGAGGGCCGCTCCGCCGTACGAGTCGACGAGCACCGGCAGCGGGCCACTGCCCCGGCGGTACCAGGAGGGGAAGTGGAGCCGGGCGGCCGGCGCTCGGGACCCGAGGACGAGACGCTGTGCGTGGAGGTCGAGGACCGGGCGTTCGGCGTACGACAGGACAGCGACCGCCGGTCTCCCTGCACGCAGCACCTCGGCCCGCCCGCCGGGCCGTTCGGCGTCACGGGTGACCCGGACCAGGGTGCCGCCACGGGAGGCGCCGAAGTGGACGCCGGGCCCGGAACTGAGCTGCCGGAGGCCGGACTTGGTGCCGTAGCTCCACAGGTGGGTCTCCGTGGGCTCGCCGGAGGCCGTGAACAGGACCTCGTCACCGTCCGTGCCGAGCACGGCCCGCAGCTGAAGTCCGCCGGGGGTCACCGGAGTTCCGTCCAGCGTGAGATGTCTCGTGCCCCGCAGGTCGCGGTGGGCGAGGAGAGCTCCTGATCCCGTACGTGCGGGAAGTCCGGGCACGAGCTGCACCCAGCACGGGTCGCGCTGCTCGTCCAGGACGGTTGTCCGCCCGTCCTCCGGGTCGATGGTGAGGAACCGGACGGTCTGCTGGTCACGGGACTGCACGGCCGTCCAGGGTCCGTGTGCGTCCCAGCCGGCGCCCACGACGTACTCGAAGGCCGTCCGGACCCAACTCACCGGTACTGGTGGGTCGTCGAGTGCGGAGAGCCACAGGGTGACGTCCGGGTTGGGGGTTCCGGCGAGGGCGGTGCGGGTCGTCGGCGGCCTGGCCTGCTCGGCCGTCGGCCAGGGCTGGACAGGCGTGAAGTCGCTCCGGGCGAGCAGCAGTTGACCGCCCTCCGGGGACCACCAGTGCCCGCGGGCGCCGTCGAGGGATGTGGTGCCCGTGTGTACGGCGGTTCCGAACTCCACGAGGGGGGTGTCCGGTTCGGCCACCGAGCGGTCCCCGGAGCCGTTCGCCTCCACCACACGCAGGGCGCCGTGCGACACGTAGGCGATGCGGCAGCCGGTCGGGTCGGGCCGGGGGTCCGCGACCGGGCCGGCCACGGGCAGTCGGCGAGGCTCCCCCTTGCCCACGTCCAGCTTCCAGAGCCCTCCGGACAGGGCGAAGGCGACGACACCGGTCGCCGCGTCGGTGCCGTACGCCTCGATACCGGCCGTTCGCGGGGAGCGCCCGTTCGCGAGCAGCCGGACGGGATCGGCCAGCAGCCTCTCCCTCCCGGAGCCGACGTCCAGCGCCCAGAGACAGGCGGCCGGATCGTCACCCGTGCGGCCACGAAGGAACAGGATGGTTCCTCCGTCGGACGAGACCGTGAACCGCTCGGGGACGCCTCGGGTGAAGCGGCAGGTGCGGACGAGCTGTTCGGGAAGGGTGGTGGGCGCCATGCGCGAGTTCCTTCCATCACCACCACAGATTAAAACATGTGTTCGATACAATCGACGGACGCGCCACCCCAACCATCACTTTGTGTTACCGTCTAACGTTTGCGCGCTCATGACTTCCTGCCGGGCCTTCCTCGGTACGTCTCCTCTGCGGAAGGCTCTGCATGAACCACCCGGACCAGCACGGCACCGCCTCCTTCTCCGATATGGCCCTCCCGCCCCAGGTGCTGCGCACCCTCACCGAACACGGTGTGCGCGAGCCCTTCCCGATCCAGGCGGCCACCCTGCCCGACGCCCTCGCGGGACGTGACGTCCTGGGGCGCGGGCGCACCGGGTCGGGCAAGACGCTCGCCTTCGGACTGCCGCTGCTCGTCCGGACGGCCGGGCAGCGCGCGGAGGCGAAGCAGCCCCTCGCGCTGGTCCTGGTGCCCACCCGGGAGCTGGCCCAGCAGGTCACCGAGGCGCTCGCGCCGTACGCCGACGCACTCCGGCTGCGGATGGCCGCGGTCGTCGGCGGCATGTCGATCGGCCGGCAGACCGCCGAGCTGCGGGAGGGGGCCGAAATCGTCGTCGCCACCCCCGGTCGTCTGCACGACCTCATCGAGCGCAAGGCCTGCCGCCTGGGACGGGTGCGGATCACCGTCCTCGACGAGGCCGACCAGATGTGCGACATGGGCTTCCTGCCGCAGGTCACCGAGGTGCTCGACCAGGTACGACCCGACGGCCAGCGGATGCTCTTCTCGGCCACCCTGGACCGTGACGTCGATCAGTTGGTCAGCCGCTATCTCAACGACCCCGTGGTGCACTCGGTCGACCCGTCCGCAGGCGCCGTCTCGACGAGCGATCACCATGTCCTCGTCGTCCACGGCCCCGACCGGTACGCCGTCACCACGGAGATCGCCGCCCGTGACGGCCGCGTGCTGCTGTTCCTCGACACCAAGCACGCCGTCGACCAGCTCACCCGGCATCTGCGGGCCGGCGGAGTGCACGCCGCGGCCCTGCACAGCGGCAAGTCCCAGCCGCAGCGCACCCGTACCCTCGCGCAGTTCAAGGACGGCCAGGTCACCGTCCTGGTCGCCACCAACGTCGCGGCCCGGGGCCTGCACATCGACGACCTGGACCTCGTCGTCAACGTCGATCCGCCAACCGACCCCAAGGACTATCTGCACCGCGCGGGGCGTACGGCCCGGGCGGGTGAGTCCGGAAAGGTCGTCACCTTGGTGCTGTCGGGCCAGCGCCGCGAGACGAGCCGGGTGATGGCCGAGGCCGGCATCGAGCCGACCGTCACCAAGGTGCGCTCGGGCGAGGCGGAGCTGAGCCGGATCACCGGGGCCAAGGCTCCCTCCGGCACCCCGCTCGACCGAGGCCCCGCCGTGCCGCGGCCCAAGAACACCAACGCCCCCTTCCGCGGCCTCGGCACCAGCAAGGACGCCTCCCGCGGCACCGGCGGCAGGTCCCGCAAGGCCGACGAGGCCCGCAAGCTCGCGGAGGCCCGGAAGGCGGCCCAGGTACGTCGCGGCGGCTGAGCACCGTGGCCCAAGGCGGGCGGAGGATGTTCGGACACAGGGGTGGCCTGTCTCCAACATCCATCCTTTTACCGAGTCCGGCGCGACGGCTACGAGATCTGCTTCGTGCCCGCGGACGACGAACTCGACGAGGTCTGCAATCGGCTACCGCAACGTGGTCTCGTCGTCGGCGGTCATGTCCTGGGTGCCGATCACGGAGAGCAGTTCCAGCTGGGCGGCACCCTGGGTGCCGGGCGGGGCGCTGAACCACAGCAGGCGCTGGCGTCCGTCCTCGCTGAACAGGGTGTGGCAGTCGACTTCGACGACTCCCAGCGTGGGGTGGACGATGCGTTTGTGGTCGGTCCGCCGCAGCGCGACGTCGTGGATGTCCCACAGTGTGGCGAACTCCTCGCTGCGCCGCCGCAGATCGGACACCATCCCGGCGACTTCCGTGTCGCGACCGCGCCGGGCGGCGACGGCCCGGAGGTCGGCGACGAAGGCCCGGGAGTGCTGTGGGTGGTCCTCGGTGGGATAGACGGTGCGGGAGCCGGGGTCGGTGAACCAGCGGTGGACGAAGCTTCCGGCCGCCCCACGGCGCGTGGGGGCACGGCCGACCAGCGCGACAGCGAGTTCGTTCTGGACGAGCGTCTCGTGCAGGTCGGTGATGATCTGCGCGGGCGTCGTGGTGAGCCGGTCGAGCAGGCCGAGCAAGGCCGGCTGGGCATGAGCGTTCGAGCCGCGGGCCACCGTGGGAACGGGTCGGTCGGCGAGGTGGAAGAGGTGGTCGCGTTCGTCGCCGCCGAGCCGAAGCGCCCGTGCGAGCGCGGCCAGCACCTGCGCGGAGGGCTGCACGTCACCTCCGCGCTCGAGTTCGGTGTAGTAGTCCGCCGACAGACCGGCCAGCTGCGCGACCTCCTCACGCCGCAGGCCGGGGACCCGGCGCCGAGGCCCGGTGGGCAGTCCCACGTCGGAGGGCCGCACGCGGTCGCGCCGGGATCGCAGAAACGCGGCGAGTTCGGCAAGGTTCATCCGCCCATCATCACGCGGGACGCGGAGGCGGAGCCAGGGGATGCCGCCCCCAGGGTGGACGCAACCCTGGCTGTACGTGCGGCAGCGGGCGAGGGTGGTGTGCGGCGGCAGGCCCGGCCGACGGCTTCGGTCCGCACAGCCGCCACCCGCAGACACACCCCGCAGACGCAGATGGAGCAGCGCATGCCGTTCGCGAACTTCAAGGTCCCCGCCGGCACCCTCACCGAGGAGCAGAAGGAACAGATCATCACCCGCACCACCGAGCTCTACGTGGACATCTACGGCGAACGTGCCCGCGCCACCACCCTCGTCCTGGTCGAGGAGGTCACCGACGGCGGCTGGGGCATCGGCGGCAACGTACTGACTCTCGCCGAACTCCGGCGAACGGCGGGGAGTTGACCGCTCAGGCGTGAGGGGCGGACTGGTCGACGGCCTCGGTGGCGCTCCTGCCACCGGCCGTACCCACCTCACTCCTCCCCCGCGCGGCCCCCTCCACCAGTCGCCGGATGTCCGACAGATCGGCCTCGAACTCCGCGTTGAGGTCGACGGGAAGGTCCAGCCAGGGCCCGAGACCGCTGTGGCCGGGGAGTTCGCTGTCCGGGAGTTGGCCGCGGCGGCTGCGCGGGTCGAGGGCACCGGGGGCGAAGCGGCCCGAGGCTTCAGAGGCGGCGAAGCCGATCACGAACGTGCTGATCAGCCGCTCGAGGCGGGGCACCTCCGGGTCCGGGACCCCGGCCTCGATCAGGGCCAGGTAGATGATGTCCACCGCTCGCACGGCGTCCGGTGTGACCGCGGGGCGCGAGAAGAGCAGGTGTGCTGCCCAGGGATGACGCTGGGTGACTTTCCGGCAGGCGTGGGCGAGGGTGTTCAGGCGTTCGTCCCAGGCCTGTTCCGCCACCGTGTCCGACGGCAGCAGTGCGGACAGCAGGCGTCCGACCATGCCGTCCAGCAGTGCCGCCTTGTCCTTGACGTGCCGGTACAGCGCCATCGGCGTGACACCGACCCGGTCGGCGAGCGCACGCATCGACAGCGCCTCCAGGCCGTGCTCGTCGGCGATGTCCAGTGCCGCGTCCAGGATCTCTTCCCGCCTGCCACCCATGGGTCTACAGTGTAGACGTATACGCCGTAGACATGAGGGGGAAGGATGCTCGTAGCGGACGGGTTGGTGAAGTGTCATGGCCGTCTTCGCGCACTCGACGGCTTCGATCTGACGGTCGAGCCCGGCGAGATCGTCGGCCTCATCGGTCACAACGGAGCAGGCAAGACCACCTTCGTGGAGATCGTCGCCGGTCTCCTGCTCCCTGACGCGGGCCGGATCCGCATCGGGCCGTACGACGCGTTGGCCGAAGGGCGGGCCGCGCGACGGCTCATCGGGGTGGCTCCTCAGGAGTTGGCCCTGTACGGCGGCGTCACGGTGCGGGAGAACCTGCGGCTGTTCGCCGGACTTGCCGGGCTGCGCGGCCGGCGCCGCGAGGCGGGGATCGGGCGGGTCCTGGAGGAGCTTCAGTTGTCGGCCCTCGCGCACCGGCCGGTGGGCGTGCTGTCCGGCGGGCAGCGTCGCCGGGTCCAGGCGGCCACCGCGATGGTCGGCTCCCCGCCCCTTCTGCTGCTGGACGAGCCGACCGCCGGAGCCGATCCGGAGACCCGATCGGCGCTGCTGGCGGCCGTCAGGGCGCGGGCCGAGACAGGTGTCGCCGTGGTCTACACGACCCACTATCTCCCCGAACTCGTCGACCTGGACGCCACGTTGGCGATCGCGAGGGCGGGCCGGATCATCGCACGCGGCACCCAGCAGGAGCTCACCCGCCACCTGCCCGGCGAGCTCAGGGTCACCTTCGCCGACCCGGCGGAACCCGAACTGCGGATGCCGACGACGGATCCCGGCGCCGACCTGGCCGCCCTGCTCGCCTCCGGCCGTACGCCCGCCTCCGTCGACGTACACCGCGCCGGCCTGGACGACCTCTACCACTCCCTGGAAACCGCAGCGCACGAGGGGACACAGGCCCGTGACGCCGTCGCGTGAGTCCGCCACCCGCCTCGGCGCCCTCGTACGCCACAACGCGCTGCTGATGGTGCGCGAACCCGGCCCGCTGCTGAGCCGGATGATCCTGCCGCTGGTCTTCATGACCCTGCTGCGTCCGCTCTACCTGTCCGCGCAGGGCAGCACGGCCGGGACCGAACAAGCTGTCGTCGGCACGCTGGTCACCTTCTCGCTGCTCGCGCTCAGCATCTCCGGCAACGCGATCCTCACCGAGCGCCTCGGCCGCACCTGGGACCGACTGCGTGGCACGCCGCTGCGTCCGGCGGAGCTGCTCCTCGGCAAGGCCGTCCCGGTCCTCACCGCCCTGCTCGCCCAGCAGCTCCTGATCGTCGGCTTCGGGGTGTGCGTGTTCGGGCTGCGGGTCCCGCATCCGTTCCTGCTGCTGGGGGTCCTGTTCAGCTGGAGCTGCACGCTGCTCGCGCTCGGGGCGCTGCTCGGCGTGCTGGTGCGGACCATGGGCGAGCTCTCGGCGGCCTACGACATCGGCGGCATGCTCCTCAGCAGCGTCGGCGGTGCGCTCGTCCCGCTCAGCGTCCTGCCGGCGTGGGTGGCGGACGTGGCTCCGGTCTCCCCCGGCTACTGGGCCGCGCACGGCCTGCGCGCCGCTCTCGCGGGTGACACCCGCACCGCCGCCGTGGCCTGCGGCACGCTCTTCGGCGTGGCCGTGGTCTGCGCGACCCTGGCCTCGGTCCGGCTTCAGGGCCGCAGCGGGCGGGTGGTGGCGCTCTAGGCAGGCACGCTCCCGACAGGCACGTTCGCCTCGTGTCCGCGTCGGGCGCAAGCTGGAGAGAGGTGGCCCGCGTCCGGCGCGATCCGCAGCAGGATGCGGCTTCCGCCGGAGGCGTACCCGTTGCCCGGCAGGTGGCAGCAGCGGTTGGGAGGATCGAGATGACGGCGATGGCGCGTCTGCCCGAGGTGGTCTCACGCGAGGAGTGGCTCCGCGCCCGCAAGGAGCTGCTGGCCGAGGAGAAGGAGGTCACCCGGGCGCGCGACCGGGTCAACGCCGCCCGGCGGCGGCTGCCGATGGTCCACGTCGAGAAGCCGTACGTCTTCGAAGGACCGCACGGCGAGGTGAGCCTGCTCGAACTCTTCGAGGGACGGGCCCAGTTGGTCGTCCATCACTTCATGTGGACCTTCGACCTCGACGCCGACGGCACCGAGCACCCCCGCGACACCGGCTGCCCCAGCTGTTCCTCCGCCGCCGACCAGATCGGCAACCTGCGGCAACTCCATGTCCGCAACACCTCGCTGGCCGCGGTGACGAGGGCGCCGTACGCGAAACTCGCCGCGTTCCGGGAGCGGATGGGCTGGTCGTTCCCCTGGTACTCCTCGGCGGGCGGCGACTTCAACTACGACTTCCACGCGACGGTCGACGAGCGGGTCGCACCGGTACAGATCTTCCACCGCTCCGAGGCCGAGCTCGCCGACGCCGGGACGCCCTGGTCCCCGGGCATGCGCGGCGACTGGCCCGGGATCAGCGCCTTCCTGCGGGTCGACGACGAGGTCTTCCACACCTACTCCACCTTCGGCCGGGGCATCGAGGAGTTCCACAACGGCTATCCCCACCTCGACCTCACCGCCCTCGGCCGCCAGGAGGCATGGGAGGAGCCCAAGGGCCGCGCGACCCCTCTTGGGCTCCAGGTCGGCGGTCCGGCGATGCGGCTTCCCGACGAGTACGACTGAGCTGACGAGCACGGCCGACCACCGATGACTTCCGCGTCCACGCAAGGTCTTCCTCGCATACGGCTCCCGCAGAACGGATGTGATGACCGTGCCGAACACTTCCGCCCACGCCAAGGTCAACGGCCTGGAGATGTACTACGAGACCCACGGCGACGCCCCTGACGGGAGCCGTCCGCTGGTACTGCTGCACGGCGGCGCCCAGACGGTCGGCCTGGCCTTCTCCGCCGTACTGCCCGCCCTGGCCGCCGGCCGGAATGTCGTGGCTCCCGAGCTGCAGGGGCACGGCCACACCGCCGACACCGACCGTGCGCTGACGGTGCCGGATCTGGCCTCGGACGTGGTGGCGCTGCTCGACGAACTGGGTGTCCAGCAGGCCGACTTCCTCGGGTTCAGCCTGGGCGGGCTGACCGCGCTGGAGATCGCCGTCAGGCACCCGGAGCGCGTCGGACGGCTCGCGCTCGCCGCCACCATGTACACCCAGGACGGGGTCCACGAGGAGGTCCGCGTCCCGGACTACAGCTCGCCCCGGCTGCCCAGCCAGGCCGACTTCCAGGAGATGGCCGACACGTACGCGGCCGTCGCACCCGACCCCGAGCACTTCCAGGACTTCCTCGCCAAGGTCTCGGCGGGGGCGCACGCCCCGCTGCCCTGGACCGCCGACGACCTGCGCGGACTGCGGGCGCCCACACTGCTGCTCGTCGGTGACCGCGACTTCGTACGGGTGGAGCACGCGGCGGAGATGCAACGCCTGATCCCCGAGGCGCAGTTGGCCGTCCTGCCGGCCACCACGCACATGTCCCTCATGCGGCGGACATCCCTGCTGCTGCCGCTGCTGGGCGAGTTCTTCACGTGATGACGTGACCGGGCACCGGGGGCTCGGGGTCGGAGGGGGACGAGGGGAACAGGCTTACTCGAAGCCCCCGTTGCTCTTCAGCAGCTGCCCGTTGATCCACTGGCCCTCCCGTGAGCACAGGAAGTCCACCAGGTGGGCGGTGTCCTGCGGGGTGCCGAGGCGGCCGAGCGGGGTGGCGCCGACGCAGTGCGCGCGGACCTCCTCGGTCATCCAACCGGTGTCGACGGGGCCGGGGTTGATGACGTTGGCGGTCACGCCGAGATGGGCGAGTTCGTGGGCTGCGGCCAGCGTGATGCGGTCCATGGCGCCCTTGCTCGCCCCGTAGGGCAGGTTGCCGACGGTGTGGTCGCTGGTGAGGCTGACGATCCGGCCGGTGCCCTTCTCAGCGGTGAAGCGGCGGCCGAACTCTCGGATGAGCAGCCAGGTCGCGCGCGTGTTGACGGCGAAGTGCCGGTCGAAGCTCTCGACGGTGGTGTCGAGCAGGCCGGAGTCGACCGACTCGCAGTGGCTCGTCACCAGTGCGGTGACGGGGCCCAGCCGCCGCTCCACCTCGTCGAAGACCCGGGCCGGTGTGTCGGGGTCCGCGAGGTCCGCCTCGATGGCGGCGGTTGCCGCGCCCCGCTCGGACAGGCCCGCCTCGATCGTCCCGGTCGCGCCGGGCTCGGTACCCCAGGTCATGCGGGCGTCGTACGGGTTCCAGTAGGTGAAGGCGATGTCCCAACCCGAGCCCGCCAGCCGCTGTGCGATACCGGCGCCGATACCGACGGTGCGGCCCACGCCGGTGATCAGGGCGCGGGGGCGGGCGGCAGAGAGAGATGGTGTCGTCACGGGACGGGATCGTTCACGAGCGACCCGCGGAGCGGCAAGCGCTTTTCACGACCAGGGACGCGTCCCACCCCCTGGCCGAGGACCTGACATTCGCTCAACTCTGGCACGGCGGCAGCCCTCAGAAGGCCGCTTGGCTGAAACCCGACTCATTGTGACTTAAGTTCAACCGAGTTATTGGAGAGTTCTCCTCTTACCACCGGTAATGCCTTGCCTTACCGGATCCCCTGCCGTAAGCCTTCGACGACAACCAGCCAAGACCCTGGGGGGAGTTGGCTTATGGAAGGCACAGTTGACGGGTTCCGCTATGGTGCGGTGACCCCGGTGGCCGCCTACTTAATGGCGTGCTTGGGAGGGGCTCTGGGGCTGCGCTGTATCGTGCGCACCCTGCTCGGCAATCAGTCGTGGAAGGCCGGCTGGCTGGCACTCGGTGCCGCGTCGATCGGCTGCGGCATCTGGACCATGCACTTCATCGCGATGATCGGTTTCCAGGTCGTGGAGACCCGGATCCGCTACAACGCCGGCCTCACCGTCCTCAGTCTCGCCGTGGCCGTCGTCGTCGTGGGCATCGGCGTGTTCATCGTCGGCTATCGCGGCGCCAGCACCCTGAACCTGTCCTTCGCGGGTGTGATCACCGGGCTCGGCGTGGCGGCCATGCACTACCTCGGGATGGCGGCGCTGCACCTCAACGGGACGATCCGGTACGACGCCACCGCCGTCGCGCTCTCCGTGGTCATCGCGATCGTCGCGGCGACCGCGGCACTGTGGGCGGCCGTCACGATCCGGGGTTTCCTGACGAGCCTCGGGGCCAGCCTGATCATGGGCGTCGCCGTGACGGGGATGCACTACACGGGCATGTCCGCGGTCAGTGTCCATGTGCACAGCACGACCGGCGGCTCATGGGCGGGTGATTCGCCCACCTCGCTGCTGCTGCCCATGCTCCTGGGGCCGGTGATCTTCCTGCTGCTGGCCGGGGTGGTGGTCATGTTCGACCCGCTCCTGGTGCTCGGCGACGGCGACTGGAACCGCTCGTCCGCCGCGACGGAGAGCACCGCACCGCAGCCCGACCCGCTCATGGAGCACCAGGAGGGCAGGGTGGTCCACGCCCGCGCACCGCAGGATCCGCAGTGGGCCGCACCGCACGGCCCGCAGTGGTGAGAGTCATCCCCCTGGAGTCCCCACGGATCCGGTAATGGCCAGGAAGGGGGGAGTGCCGTAGGGCAGTCCCCCCTTCCTGGCCGGTTCTGGATCGTTGTTACGGTGCACCGGTGTCTGACTCCTCACGCGATACCGCCGAAGGCGCCGGCTGGGGCTCTGCCCAACTCGGCGAGTACCGGCGGCTGATGCCGTCCAAGGTCGAGAAGATCTCGTGGCTGAACCCCAAGACGTTGTGGGCCGCCCGCAACGGCGTGGTCGCCTCCTGGTTCGGGGACCCGACGGGCCGCACCCGAAGCCGCTGGGTGGCCCAGCGCGCGGCGGCCGGCGCCCCCGCCGACAAGGTGATCCGGCGCGAGGACCCCGAACGGTTCTCGTTCATGGTCATCGGCGACACCGGCGAGGGCGATGACCCCCAATACGCCGTCGTGCCGGGGTTTCTGAAGGTCAGTCAGGACACCGGTTTCGCGGTCGTCGCCAGTGACGTGATCTACCCGGTGGGCAGCGCGGACGACTACGGCACCAAGTTCTTCCGGCCGTACCAGGACTATCCGGCGCCCATCTACGCGGTACCCGGCAACCACGACTGGTACGAGGACCTCGGCGCCTTCATGCGGGTCTTCTGCGACGACGCCCCGCCCCTCGGTCCCGAGCCCGCGCCCCGCCCCCTGACCCGGGCCTGGCTGCGCTCCCTGCTGTGGCACCGACCGCGCGCCGAGGACGGCCAACGCCTGGACGAGGCACGCCGGTTGCGTGCGGCACCGGCCCAACGGACCGTCCAGCCGGGTCCGTACTGGGCCGTCGACGCCGGCCCGCTTCGCATCATCGGCATAGACACCGGACTGCTCGGCACCATAGACGCCGAACAGGGCGCCTGGCTGCGCGAGGTCTCGCAGGGCCCGCGCCCGAAGATCCTCATCACGGGCTCGCCCCTGTACGTGGACGGCGAACACCATCCCTGTGCCATCGAGGGCGGCGGCACGGTCGACGACATCGTGCGGGCCCCGGAACACCACTACGTCGCGGCGATAGGCGGCGACATCCACAACTATCAGCGCTACCCGGTCGACGTGGACGGCCGCACCATCCAGTACGTCGTCTCGGGCGGCGGCGGCGCGTTCATGCACGCCACCCACACCATCCCGCAGGTCTCGGTCGCGAACGTCGCCGAGAAGGACTTCCGCTGCTATCCACTGCGTGGGGACTCCCTGGCCTTCTACAGCAGGCTCTACGGCCGTCGGCTGCACCTGCGCCGCTTCTTCACCCTCACCGAGGCCGAGGCCACCGCGGTGATCGCCGAACGGCTCGGCATCCCGCCCACCCGGCTCCCGGGTGAGCCGGCGCGCGTCACCTTCCGCACTCGCCTGGTCGCCACTCTGCTGGGCGCGGGCGGCCGCCCGGACCGCACCTCGCGGTTCCGCCTGCCGGTGCGCAAGATCTACACGCAGCTGTTCTCGCCCAGCTCGGCGACGTACAGCCCACCGTTCTTCAAGTGCTTCCTGCGCCTGGACGTCACTCCGGAGGCGGTGCGTCTGCGCTGTTTCGCGGCCACCGGCAATCTCGCGCAGGAGATCGACCCGCCCGTCGAGGACGAGGTGACCATCCCCTTGCCCCGATCTTGACTCGGCGGGCCCCACGATCGGGAACATCATGCGGGACAGGCGGGTTGGCACTGCCGTACTACTTGATACGTCAAACAACTCGGAGGAGCCCGTGCCGTCGTCCCCCCGCCCTCTGCGCAAGCTGGGTTTCCTGACCATCGGCCTGTTCGACGAGGCGGATCCGCGACGCGGCCACGAGTCCACTCTGGAGATCATCGAGCTGGGCGAGCGGCTCGGCTTCGACAGCGCGTGGCTTCGCCACCGGCATCTCCAGTACGGCATCTCGTCCCCCGTGGCCGTCATGGCGGCGGCCTCGCAGCGCACCAGCCGTATCGAACTCGGCACGGCGGTGATCCCGCTCGGCTGGGAGAACCCGCTGCGGCTGGCCGAGGACCTGGCGACGGTGGACATCCTGTCCGGCGGCCGGATCAACCCGGGCGTGAGCGTGGGCCCGCCGATGCATTTCGCCGAGGCCAAGGGGGCGCTGTACCCGGACACGGCCGACACCGAGGACTTCTCCTACGAGCGGGTGCGGCGGCTGCTGGACTTCGTGCGCGGCAAGCCGGCCAGCGACTTCAGCGGGGTGCAGGGCTTCGAGGTGTTCTCCGACCGGGTGCAGCCGCACTCCCCCGGCCTCGGCCGACGGCTCTGGTACGGCGGCGGCAGCCTGAGTTCCGCACGCTGGGCCGGTGAGCACGGCATGAACTTCCTGACCAGCAGCGTCGTCAAGGCGGAGGGCGACGAGGGCCCGTACGACTTCGCTCAGATCCAGCTCTCGCACATCCAGGCCTTCCGCGCCGCGCACCAGGACGGCGCGGACGCCCGGGTCTCCCAGGGGCTCGTCGTCATCCCCACCGACTCGGCCTCGCCGGAGCAGCGCGCGAAGTACGAGGCGTACGCGGCGAAGCGCACCCCCCGGACCACGTCACCGCAGGGCCCGGCACGGTTGATGTTCGCGCCGGACATCGTCGGCACGTCGCAGGAGATCGCCGAACGGCTGCACGCGCACGCCGCGTTCCGTGAGGTCGACGAGGTGGCGTTCGCGCTGCCGTTCACCTTCGAGCACGAGGACTATGTGCAGATCCTCACCGACATGGCGACGAAACTGGGGCCGGCGCTGGGGTGGCGGCCGGGCACGTAGGCCTGGCCGGCGGCCGAGGGGGCCCGATCGGCGCCGTCACCAGCGCCCCACCTCGGTCCCTGTGATCGCCTCCGACGGCTTCCCGTCCGCCCCCACCGGCACATCCCCGGCCAGCATCACCCGGTGCATGGTCCGGGGGAAGCCGAGGTGGGCGTTGTCGCCGGGGGCCAGGTGGATGGTGGCCCGGTTGTCCCAGAAGGCCACGCTGCCCGGCTCCCAGCGGAAGCGGACCGTGTACTCGGGCCGCACCGCCTGTTCGAGGAGCATGTCGAGGATCGCCCGGCTCTCGGCACGGGAGAGGCCGGCGATCTGCTCGACGTAGTAGCCGTTGACGTAGAGGATCCGCTCCCCCGACTCGGGGTGCACCCGCACCAGCGGGTGCAGCGAGGCGACCTGGTGGTCCAGGAGATGGCGGACGTAGGCGTCATCGCCCGGGCGGGGCTGGTAGCCGACCCCGAGCCGGTGCTCCACCCGCAGGCCGTCCACGAACTCCCGGACCGGCGCGGACAGTCCGGCGTAGGCGGCCGCGAGGTTGGACCACGTGGTGTCGCCGCCGTACGGCGGAACGGTCTCCGCGCGCAGGATGGTCGCCGCTGGCGGGTCGATACGGGCGCCGTGGTCGCAGTGCCAGCCGCGCAGCAGCGTGTGCCGCCGACGCTGCAGCCACTCCTCGTGCTCCATGCCGAACTTCCCGCCCAGCTCCAGTCGGTCGGCGGTCGTCTCGATCTCGGCGAAGTCCGCGGGCGAGGCGCTGCCGCGCCTACGCAGGACGACGGGCTCACCGAACCTGCGGGCGAAGGCCACATGGCCGGCATGGTCGAGTCTCTGTCCGCGGAAGAACACCACCTTCCAGCGCAGCACCGCCGCCCGGATCGCGGCGACCACGGAGTCGTCGAGATCGCCGGCCAGATCGACCCCGGTGATCTCGGCTCCGATGTACCCGGCCACCGGGTTCACCTCGATGCCCGCGTCCCACTCCGCCGTGCCCGTGTCCGTCGTCATGCGTGCTCCGTTGATCGCCGGCATCCGTCCTAGGTCCGCGCCCCACGGGGCACGTCACCCATGGTTGACTGCCCAGCGTGACCGTTCCCTCAACTCCCCAGGAGCCCAGCCCCTTCGTACGGCGCCTGCGGGCGGGTGAACAGCTGCCCCTGCCCGCCGACTCGGTGACCGGCTGGGAGACCTTCCCCTTCGAAGGGGACCTGCGGGTCAGGCCCTTGCAGCCCCCGGTCCTTCCCGAGCCCGCGCGCGCCGGCGAGGACGGCCCCGAGCAGTGCCCCACCTGCCGCAAGCCCGTGACGGAAGCCCTCTGGTCCGACGACCACTGGCGGCTCGACGCGGTCGGCACCGAGTCCCGCCTCCCGGCGGTGGTGATGCTGCAGCCTCGCGGCCACTACGACCTGACCGACCTGCCCGTGGAACGCGCGGCCGAGCTCGGGCCCCTGCTCCAGCGGGCGGAGTGGGCGGTGCGCAGCCTCGACGGCGTCGCCCGCGTCCATGTCAACCGGTGGGGCGACGGAGCCGCCCATCTGCACTTCTGGCTGCTCGCGCGGCCCGCGGGGCTGACGCAGCTGCGGGGAACCTTCCTTCCGGTTTGGGAAGAACTCCTGCCGCCCGTCCCGGACGAGGAACGCCGAGAGGCCCACCGGCGGATCGCCGCCGCCCTCGCCGCCGAAGGCGGCACGGCCCACACCGTCGCCTGACACGGGACACCCGGATCCCGCCGAACGCGCCGTCCGCCGTCCCCGTCCGCGCCCGCCCGGTTGATCATTGCCCGCCCTGTCCGTGAGGCTGGGGGGACGACACAGTCAAGGGAAGGTCCGGACGTGATCAGCATCCCGACACACACGCTCAACGACGGTACGAGGATCCCCGCCCTCGGTCTGGGCACCTGGCCGATGGACGACGCCGAGGCGGAGCGGGCGGTCGTCACCGCCCTGAAGAGCGGCTACCGGCTCCTCGACACGGCGACGAACTACCGGAACGAGACCGGTGTCGGCCGTGGCGTGGCCGCCGGCGGAGTGCCGCGCGAGGAGATCCTCGTGACGACGAAGCTGCCCGGCCGGCATCACGGCTACGACGAGACCCTGGCCTCGTTCGAGGAGTCCCGCGCCCGTCTCGGCCTGGAGTACGTGGACCTGTATCTGATCCACTGGCCGCTCCCCCGCGTCGACAAGTACGTCGACTCGTGGAAGGCCATGATCAAGCTCCGCGAGGACGGTCTCGTACGGTCGATCGGCGTCTCCAACTTCACGGCCGCGCACATCGAGCGGCTGGAGAAGGAGACCGGGGTCCTGCCGTCCGTCAACCAGATCGAGCTGCACCCCTTGTTCCCGCAGGACGAGCTGCGCGCCTTCCACGCCGACAAGGGCATCGTGACGGAGAGCTGGAGTCCGCTGGGCCGGGGTTCGGATCTCCTGGACGACCCGGCCGTGGCCGGCGTGGCCGAGGCGCACGGTGTCACGCCCGGCCAGGTGATCCTGCGCTGGCACATCCAGCTCGGCGCCCTGCCGATCCCGAAGTCCGGTGACCCCGAGCGGCAGCGCACGAACCTCGACGTGTTCGGTTTCGAGCTGAGCGAGGCCGAGATGGCGGCGATCGCCGACCGTCCGCACCGGCGCCTCGGCGGGGACCCTGAGGTGCACGAGGAGTTCTGAACCGCGGGAGGGGTACCCGGTGCGCGTGACTGAGCGACTGCGGGAATATCACGGCAAGCGGGACTTCGCCCGCACCGGTGAGCCCGAGGGCGGGGAAGGGCACGCCGGTGCGAAGCCGCGGTTCGTCGTGCAGATCCATGACGCGAGCACCCTGCACTTCGACTTCCGCCTCCAGGTCGGTGACGTGCTGAAGTCCTGGTCGGTCCCGAAGGGCCCCTCCGACGTCCCCCAGGACAAGCGGCTCGCCGTGCCCACGGAGGACCATCCGCTGGAGTACGAGGAGTTCGAGGGCGTGATCACGCCGGGCGAGTACGGCGGCGGCACCGTGATCGTCTGGGACCACGGGACCTACGAGCCCCTCAGCCACGACAAGAAGGGGCGTCCTGTCGACTTCGGCGAGTCGCTGGAGCGCGGGCACGCCACGTTCCGGCTGCACGGGTCGAAACTGCACGGCACGTACGCGCTCACCCGGTTCCGTGAGGGGTCCTGGCTGCTGGTGAAGGCAGCCGAGGGGCGGAAACCGGGGCACGGCACGCCCGATCCGCGCCGGGCACGCTCGGTGCGGACGGGCCGGACCCTGGCGCAGGTCGCCGCCGAGGAGAACTGAGCCGGAAGATCCACCGAATACCGCCCCAACTGGCCTTCTGTGCCTCTATGTTCACAGCGACGTTCACCGCGACATGTCGTCGCCCAGAACACGAGCCAGGAGGCCTTCCGTATGCGCATCGCGCTCCGTACCGCCATATCCGGCGCGGTCGTCACCGCCACCGTCTTCGCCGGCGGCACCGCACAGGCGACCCCGCCCGGCCCCGGAGTGACCGGCACGCTGATCGCCCAGAAGACCGTGGGCGACACCGACTACGTCCTCAGAGAGATCACCGTCCCGCCGGGCCAGGCGACCGGCTGGCACTACCACGACGGTCTCGTCTACGGATACGTCAAGCAGGGCACCCTCAGCCACTACCACGCCGACTGCGCCAGTGACGGCGTCTATCCGCAGGGCACCGTGGTGCGCGAGCCCGGCGGCCCGAGCGACGTCCACCTCGGTCGCAACGAAGGCACCACCCCGCTCGTCCTGGAGGTGCTGTACGTGCTCCCGCACGGCTCGCCGTACTCGGAGGACGTGCCGAACCCCGGCTGCTCCTTCCAGTGAGCGAAGTGATCAGAACTCGGGCGGTTCCAGCGACTGCTCGGCCCAGATCGTCTTTCCGCTGCCGGTCTGCCGGCTCCCCCAGCGCTGGGTGAGCTGGGCGACCAGCAGCAGCCCGCGGCCGCCCTCGTCGAAGGCGTGGGCGCGCCGCAGGTGCGGTGAGGTGGAACTGCCGTCGGAGACCTCGCAGATGAGCGTGCGGTCACGGATCAGCCGTAGCTGGATGGGCGGTTCGCCGTAGCGGATGGCGTTGGTGACCAGCTCGCTGACGACGAGTTCGGTGACGAAGGAGGCCTCCTCCAGTCCCCAGACGGCGAGTTGCTCGGTGGCGGCCTGTCGGGTGGCGGACACGTGCGCGGGGTCGGGCTCGACGTCCCAGGTGGCGACCCGGTCCGCGCCGAGAACCCGGGTGCGGGCCAGCAGCAGGGCCACGTCGTCACCGGGTTCCTCGGGCAGTACGGCCTTCAGAACGGTGTCACACAGTTCGTCGAGGGTGTCCGTCTTCGCGGTGAGCGCGCGGCACAGTTCGTCGGTGGCGTGGTCGACGTCGCGGTCCCGGTCCTCGGTCAGTCCGTCGGTGTAGAGGGCGACCACGGCCCCTTCGGGCAGTTCGATCTCCGTGGCCTCGAAGGGCAGGCCGCCGACGCCGAGCGGGGGTCCCGTGCTCAGGGGGACGAGGCGCGCCGTGCCGTCGGGCAGGACGACGGCGGGTGGCGGGTGACCGGCGGCGGCCGCGGTGAGGCGGCGCGAGACGGGGTCGTAGACGGCGTAGAGGCAGGTGGCACCGAGCTCGGCGACCTCGCCCCCCTCGTCGGAGCGGTCGTCGGATGCGAGGTGGGTGACGAGGTCGTCGAGGTGGGTGAGGAGTTCGTCGGGCGGCAGGTCGACGTCGGCGAGGGTGCGCACGGCCGTGCACAGGCGGCCCATGGTCGCCGAGGAGGGGATGCCGTGGCCGACCACGTCGCCGACGACCAGGGCGACGCGGCTGCCGGAGAGCGGAATGACGTCGAACCAGTCGCCGCCGATCCCGGCCAGCGAGCCCGAGGGCAGATAGCGGTGGGCGACCTCGACGGCGGCCTGTCCGGGCAGGCCGCGCGGCAGGAGGCTGCTCTGCAGGGCCAGGGCGGTGGTGCGTTCGCGGGCGAAACGGCGGGCGTTGTCGACGCAGACGGCGGCCCGGCTGGCGAGTTCCTCGCCGAGGACGGCGTCGTCGTCCCCGAAGTCGTCGGGGTGGTCGATGCGGACGGCGACCGCGACGCCCAGGGTGGTGCCGCGGGCCTTGAGCGGTACGGCGAGCACGGAGTGGACGCCCTTGCGGTACGAGCGGCCGGCCGGAGCGCGGGCGTTGCGTTCGGCGACCCAGCGCATGAAGTCGGGCTCGCCTGCCTGGCTGACGGCCGCCCGTCCCTCCCGCAGGGCCCGAGCGGGCGGCGAGGAGGCGGGGTAGATGTCCGTCTCGCCGAGGCGGACGGCGGCCTCGGGGGTGCCCTCGTGGCCGGAGCCGTGGGCGACACGGCGCAGCACGACGTCGCCCTCCAGCGCGGTCGGCGGCTCGTCCGCGCCGAGCACCCAGTCGAGGAGATCCACGCTGGCGAAGTCGGCGTACCGGGGCACGAGGAGTTCGACGAGTTCCTCCGCGGTGCGCACCACATCCAGGGTGGTGCCGATGGCTGCCGCCGCCTCGTTGAGCAGGGCCAGCCGTCGGCGGGCCCAGTACTGGTCGCTGTTGTCGAACGCGGCCAGGGCGACACCCGTGAGCTCCTGGGAGCCTTCCTCCCGCACGGGCCACATCTCGATCGTCCAGGCGTGTTCCCGGTTGAGGGCGGGCGCGCCGGTGTAGCTCTCGTAGCGGACGGGTCTGCCGGTCTCGGCGACCTGGCGCAGGTTGGCCAGGAACCCGCGGCTGTGTTCGGCGTCCTCGACGGTGTCCGAGAAGAACCGGCCGAGCAGGGCTTCCTCCGGGACCCCCATGACCCGGCAGGCCACGTCGTTGAGGCGCAGGTACTGCTGACGGGTGTCGAAGATCGACATGGACATGACCGCCTGCTGGAAGGCCTGTCCGGCCAGGGTCGGCTCGGCGGAGCCGGGTGGCCGTGCGGTGATCACGTATCCGGCGGGGGCGCCGTTCCCGCCCAGGACCGGGCACGCCTCAACGAAGCGCGTGAGAGAGGAGCCGTCGCGGTGCCGCAGTACGACGGTCCCCTTCAGCGCGGACACAGCCGGCCCCGGCGGGTCCTCGGCGAGCAGCTCCCGTGCCGCCCGCCCCACGACCTCCTCGGCCGTGCGTCCCGTCAGCCGCCGGGCACCCTCGCTCCACCCCGTCACCATGCCTGAGGCATCGGTGGTCGCCGTAGCGGAGACGTGCTCCATATCGTCCAGGATGGTCCCTTTGTCAGGCCGCATCAACCGAAACGGTGCAACCGGGCCCCGCTCGTCACTCCCGGTGTGCGCGCAGGGCTTCGAGGGCGCGGTCGGCGTGGGTGTTCATGCGCAGTTCGCTGCGGACGACCTCGAGCACCGTACGGTCCTGGGCGATGACGAAGGTGACGCGTTTGGTGGGAGCCAGGGAGAAGCCTCGCTTGACGCCGAAGAGCTCGCGTATCTTGCCGTCGACGTCGGACAGGAGAGGCATGCCGAGGGTGTGCTGTCCGGCGAACTCCTGCTGGCGTTCGACGGTGTCGCCGCTGATGCCCACCGGCCGGGCGCCGGCCGCGGCGAACTCGGCGGCGAGGTCGCGGAAGTGGCAGGCCTCCGCGGTGCAGCCGGCGGTCAGGGCGGCGGGGTAGAAGAAGAGGACGACCGGGCCGTCGGCGAGCAGTTCGGACAGCTTGCGGCTGGTGCCGGTCTCGTCCGGGAGCTCGAAGTCCTCGACGGTGTCGCCGGTCTCCATCGTCTTGCTCATGCCTGGCCCTCCCCGTTCTTCGCGATGCTGCGTGCCCACAGCACGAGCGGCAGTTGCAGCGGCAGCCGTCCGAGGGCCGCCGCCTTCAGCGGTGCGGGACGGTGGCGCCAGTCGGCGGCCATCTTGACGTTGGCGGGGAACACCCCGACGAAGAAGGCGGCCGTGGCGAGCGCGGCGGTCCGCCGGGTCTTGGGCAGCGCCAGACCGGCGGCGAGCGCGAGCTCCACGGCACCGCTCGCGTAGGTCCAGGTCCGGGGCTTGCCGGGCAGGGCCCGCGGGATGGTGGCGTCGTAGGGACGTGGTGCGGCGAAGTGGGTGACGCCCGCGGTGGCCAGCAGGCCGGCGAGCAGCAGGGGTGAGCGTGGGGACCGTGGCACGGTTCCTCCTCCTGGGGGCTGCCGCGCACACTACTGGACGGTACAAGCACCTCGTGCAGCGGCCTGTGCCCTCATCGGGAACGCCGGTTGTGGGTACCCGGGGTGTAGCCGAAGGAGCGGTGGAAGACGTCGATGAAGGCACTCGCGGAGGACCAGCCGCAGTGGTGGGCGACGGTCGTGACGGGGACGTCGTCGGCCAGCAGCCGCAGGGCGTGGTAGAGCCGCGACTGGGTGCGCCACTGCGGGAAGGTCATGCCGAACTCGCCGCGGAACAGTCGGCTGAGGGTGCGTTCCGAGGCCCCGGTCGCGACGCCGAGTGCGGCGAGGGTGCGCGGGTCGGCGGGGTCGGCGTGGACGAGCGCGCAGACCGCGGCCAGCCGGGGATCGGTGGGGGTGGGCAGCAGCAGGGGCTGCTGGGGCGAGGCGCGCAGTTGGTCGCGCAGGACGGCGAGCAGACGGTGACGTTCGGGGCTGTCGTCGGCCGGGTCGCGGGTGTACGCGAGGATCAGCTCGCGCAGCAGCGGGCCGACGGCGAGGACCGTAGGGGCGTCCAGACCGAGTGGGTTGTCGTCGGCGGGGAGACCGACCAGGTACAGGTCGAGCCGGCCGTGGGCGCGGTGGGCGTGGACGGTGCCTGCGGGGACCCAGATGGCGCGGGTACCGGGCGCGAACCAGGTGCCGGCGTCGGTGGTGACCGCGAGGACAGCGGAGCCTGCATAGACGATCTGGTGCTCGTCGTGCCGGTGGGCGTCGATGCGTTCGCCTGCGGCGAGGTGCTGGGCACGCGTGGGCGCCGCAGGTGTGTGGCGAATGGCCGGGTGGCGGATCTCCGACATCAATGGGCAGATTATCGAAAGCGGGCCGGGCACCGCTCCGGCGAAGCTCGTCCGGTGTCCAGGAATCGTTCCCTCACGCTGTTGTCGCTCGGTCACGCCTGTGTGGACGTGTACCAGGGGGCCGTAGCCGCCCTGGTGCCCTACTTCGTCGCCGAGCGCGCCTACTCGTATGCGGCCGCGTCCGGCGTCGTCCTGGCCGCGTCCCTGCTGTCGTCGGTGGTGCAGCCGCTGTTCGGGGCGCTGACCGACCGCTGGGCGATGCCGTGGCTGCTGCCGCTGAGCGCGCTGGCGGCGGGGTCGGGGGTCGCGCTGAGCGGGGTCGTCGGCTCCTACCCGCTCACGCTCGCAGCGGTCGCCGTGTCCGGGATCGGCGTCGCGGCCTACCATCCGGAGGCCGCCAGGGCCGCCCGAACCGTCGCGTCCGGCGGGAACTCGGGGATGGGTTGGTTCTCGCTCGGCGGCAACGTCGGCTTCGCCCTCGCCCCGCTGCTGGTCGCCGCCGTGATCGCCACGGGCGGGCTGCGCGCCTCCCCCCTGCTGGTCGTGCCGGCCGTGGCGGGTGCGGCCCTGTGCGCGGCAGCGGTCCGCGCCCTACGGGTCCGCACACCGGCCGGACGGCCGACCGAGGGCTCCGGAAGCGACGACTGGCCGTCGTTCCTGCGGCTCTCGGGCGCGGTGGTCTGCCGGTCGGTCGTGTTCGTCGGGCTCAGTGCCTTCGTTTCGCTGTACGTCCGTGAGCGCGTCGGCGGCGCGGATGTGGCCGGTACGGCGGCACTGTGTGTGCTCTATGCGGGCGGTGCCGTGGGCACGGTCCTCGGGGGCCGGCTCGCCGACCGGTACGGGCGCCTCGCGGTGGTGCGCCGGGCGTATGCGCTGACCGGGCTCGCCGTGGCCGGGGTGGTGCTCGTCCCCGGCCCCGCGGTCTATCTTTTCGTCGCCCTCACCTCGGCCGCCCTGTACGTGCCGTTCTCCCTGCACGTCACCCTCGGCCAGGACTTTCTGCCCGGGCGGGTGGGTACCGCGAGCGGGGTCACGCTGGGCCTGACGGTGAGCGTCGGCGGCCTGGCCGCCCCGGCGCTCGGGGCACTGGCCGACACCACGTCGCTGCGGACCGCGCTGGCGCCGCTGATCATCCTGCCCGCACTGAGCGGGCTACTGCTGCGAGGACTTCGCGACCCCGCACCGGAACGACAGTCCACTCCCTGCCTTCCGGCGCGATGACCGTCAGGCGGTGCCGGCCGGTGAGCGTCGGCGGGCTGGCCGCCCCGGCGCTCGGGGCGCTGGCCGACTCCACGTCGCTGCGGACCGCGCTGATGCCGCTGATCATCCTGCCCGCACTGGGAGGCCTACTGCTGCGAGGGCTTCGCGAGCCCGCACCGGAACGACAGTCCACTCCGCGCCTACCGGCGCGATGACCGTCAGGCGGTCCCGGCCGGTGTCGGCTCCTCGCTGTCGTCGTCGATCGCGTGGGAAAGGAAGTCGTCCACCATGCGATGGAAGAGCCCGGCCAGCTGCCGAAGCTCCTCGGGCGACCACTCCGCCAGGGCCAGCTGCATACCGCGGGCGCCGGCGTCGCGGATGCGGTCGATCGCCTGCTGACCGGTCTCGGTGAGCTGGATGCGCTGGGCGCGCCGGTCCTCGGGGTCGGGGACGCGCGTGACGTAACCCGACTTCTGCAGCTGCTGGACGGTGCGGGTGACGTGGGAGGCCTCCACCCCCAGTCGGTTGGCCAGCTCCCCCGGGCGCATCGGTTCGGTGTCGGCGACCTGCCGCAGCAACGCCACGGCGGCACGGTCCAGCGGCACCTCGGCCAGGGACATCAGCCGGTCGTGCTGCCGGGCCCGGGTGCTCAGGTAGGTGATGCGGGTGAGCGCCCGCTCGATCTCGATGACTTCCGGGGACGCGGGGACGTCGGGGAGCGGCTGTGAGGACATACTCGCCAGTTTACCATCTTGTTGCGTAACTCAAGTAATCTCCGACAGCTCGAGGGTACGCGGGGAGCGCCGGCAGCAGACCGGCTGCCGGCGCTCCCCCCGAACACTCAGACGTCGACGGCCGGGACCCCGGTCCGTACGGTCTCGTGCCAGGCCGCTCCGGTCGCGACGGCCTGCCGCCACTGCCGGATCGCCTTGGGCGGCATGCCCACCGCGAGGGCACCGCTGACACGGTCGCCGGTGCGGTACCCGGCGACGAACCGGCGCTGCGCCAAGTCACCTTCTACGACGGCTACTTCGTCGTGCCCGCGCAGGAAGCCGTACGCCTGGATCTTCATGTCGTACTGGTCCGACCAGAAGTACGGCACGGGCGCGAACGGCTTGCGCGCCCCCTCGGCGGCGAGCAGGTTGCGGGCGGCCGCCATGCCCTGCTCGGCGGCGTTGGTGCGGTGCTCGATCCGCATGGAAGTGCCGAACAGCGGGTTGTACCAGCGGGCGACATCGCCGGCCGCGTACACGTGCTTCGCGGCCTCGCAGTACTGGTCGCACACCAGCCCGTCGCCCACCGTGAGCCCGCTGCCCTCCAGCCACTCGGCGTTGGGCAGCGAGCCGATGGCCACGAGCACCTCGTCCGCCTCGATCTCCTCGCCACCGGCGAGCCTGACGCCGTCCTCGGTCACCTCGGTCACGGTGACTCCGCAGCGCAGGTCGATGCCCCGCTCCACATGGACCCGGGCCAGCATCCGCCCGACCTCCGCGCCGACCGCGTGCGCCATGGGCACCTCGGCGGGTTCCAGGACGGTCACCTCGGCCCCGAGGCGCCAGGCGACCGCTGCGGCCTCAGCGCCGAGGAAACCTGCGCCCACCACGACCAGGCGCCGCCCCGCGCTCAGCCGCTCCCGCAGCGTGAGCGCGTCGTCCAGGGTGCGCAGCACGTGCGCGCCCTCACCGGGCAGGCGGCGCGGCCGTACCCCGGTGGCGATGATCAGTCCGTCGTACGACACCTTCGAGCTGTCGGCCAACTCCACTGTGCGGGAGACGAGTTCCAGGCCCGTCGCCGCGACACCGAGCCGCAGGTCGAGGTCGAGCGCGGCGAGGTCGGCGGAGGTGCGCAGGGCGAGCCGGTCCCGCTCCCACTCCGCCGCCAGGACCTGCTTGGACAACGGCGGCCGGTCGTAGGGAGGTTCGGGCTCCTCTCCGACGAGGGTGATCGTGCCGTCGTACCCCTCGCGGCGCAGTGTCTCGGCCGCCGAGAGCCCAGCGGCCGAGGCGCCGACGACGGCGATCCGCCTCACGCCCGGACCAGCCGGATCGCCGCGGCCGGACAGACCGCGACTGCTTCCCTCACGTCGTCGACCTGGTCGTCGCCGACCTGGTCCGTCAGGAGGATCGCGATGCCGTCGTCGTCCTGGTCGAACACGTCCATGGCGGCGACCACACACTGTCCGGAGGCGACGCACTTGTCGGCTTCCAGTTCCACCTTCATGGGATTCCCCTTGTCCTTCTCGCGGTTGTCGTGGGTGGGCGGGAGCCGTTACCAGGCCACCGGCAGTTCGTGGATGCCGTAGATGAACGCGTCGTGCTTGAACTTCACGTCCTCCAGGGCGCAGGCGAGCCTGAGGGTGGGGATGCGCCGGTAGAGGGTGCCGTAGACGACCTGGAGCTCCATGCGGGCCAGCGGCTGGCCCAGGCACTGGTGGACGCCGAAGCCGAACGCGACGTGGCGGCGGGCGTCGCGGGTGATGTCGAGACGGTCGGGGTCCTCGAACACCTCGGGGTCGCGGTTGCCGATCTCGTTGGCCATGATCACGCCCTCGCCGGCCCTGATGACCTGCCCGGCGATCTCGATGTCCGCGGTGACCGCGCGCCGGCGGCCCAGGTGGGTGATGTGGAGGTAGCGCAGCAGTTCCTCGACCGCCGAGGCGACGAGCTTGGGGTCGTCCGTGTCGCGCAACAGGGCGAGCTGGTCGGGGTGTTCGAGGAGGGCGGCGGTACCGAGCGTGATCATGTTCGCGGTGGTCTCGTGGCCCGCGATCAGCAGGAGCAGGGCCATCTCCGTGGCCTGTCCGTGCGTCAGCTCTCCCGCCGCGACGCGCCCGGCGACGCCCGACAGGAGGTCGTCCTTCGAGTCGGTGAGGCGCTGGGCGATCTGACCGGCCAGATATCCGGCGACCTCCCGGGTCGCGGCGCCGCGTTCCTCGGGGGTCGCGGTCGTGCGGACCATCGTCCTGGTGTTGTCCTGGAACATGGCGTGGTCGTCGTAGGGCACGCCGAGCAGTTCGCAGATGACCAGCGAGGGGATCGGCAGCGCGAACGCCTCGACGAGGTCGACGGGACCGGGACCCGCCAGCATGTCGTCGATCAGGCCGTCCACGATCCGCTGTACGGCGGGCCTGAGGGCCTCGACCTTCCTGATGGCGAACGGTGCCGTCACCATCCGGCGCAGCCGGGCGTGTTCGGGGTCGTCCATCATGATGAAGCTGAGCTTGCCCTCGCCGGCCTCGGCACTGGCCTTGGTCGGATAACCCGGCTGATCGGTGTCGGCGCTGACCCGGGGATCGCCCAGGACGGCCCGTTGCTCGGCGTAGCGGGTCACGAGCCAGGGCTCGCTGCCGTCCCACAGGCGCACCTTCACGAGCGGCCCCTGTTCCTGGAGTTCCCTGAGGCCGGGCGGCGGGTCGAAGGGACAGCGGGAGGCACGCGGCATGGGGAACTCGGGGGCGGTGCCCGCGACGTCGTGCGCGGGACCGGCCACGGTTTCGGCCATGGTTCTCCTCGGTGGTGGGGGGCTCTGCCCGAGGGGGCGGAGCGCCGGGGCGAAGTGGTCGAGGCCTCGATGAGCACATGCAAACAGACCGGGCTGACGTCCTCCCGCCAGTGACCTGACGGGAGGCTGACGTGACCCGGATCACACGCCCTCTGCGCCGTCAACTGCCGCTGTTAGCAGGGGAGTTGTCCACCAGAGGGGGCGTTCCGAAACACCGGTACCCACCGTTTGCAGCCGAATCCTCACGCCTCCGAGTCGGCGCGTCCCAGCCAGTAGCCGAAGCCACGCCGGGTGTGGATGAGCTCGGGAGCCTCCCGGTCCACCTTGCGCCGGAGCCGGGAGACGAGCTGTTCGATCGCGTTGTCGCCGCGGTGGTCGCCCCAGACGTACCGGCCGATCTGCTCCTTGGACAGCACCCGGTGGGCGTTGACCAGGAGGTGACGCAGCAGCCGGTACTCGGCCGGGGTGAGATCGAGGCCGCGCGGTCCGCGACGGGCCTCGCACAGGGTGTCGTCCAGCACGAGGTCGCGGTAGCACAGGGCGCCGCCCCGGGCGGGCCCCGCCCCCGTGCCGCGCAGCAGGACCTGCACCCTGGCCAGGAGGTCGGCCACACGGAGCGGCTTGGTGACGTAGTCCCGCTCCCCGAGGCCCAGTTCGGGCACGATCCGGTCCAGGGACTCGTAGTCGATCAGCAGGAGCACCGGCGGGCGGCGGACCAACGTCGGCCGGTTGCGGCCCAGTTCGGTCACGTCCGGCAGGTTCGCGTCGACGACCACGAGATCGAACCGCTCCCGGGTCAGCCGCGCCACACCTTCGGCGGCAGCGGCGACGGCGGCGATCCGGTAGCCCGCCAACTCCAGTGTGGTGGAGACCAGTTCGGCGGCATCCGAGTCGCCCGCGACGATCAGGAGGCGCTGACCGGCACCACGGGCGAGTGCCGGTCTCTCGCTGGAACTGCCGTGCATGGACGAGACCGTTCGTCGGAGGGGGTCGCCCGCCCACCCTAGCGCCTTCCTTGCCTAACTCAAGTAACGTATCCCCCGTCCGATCTTCTACCGAGTCACCGTGACCGGAGCCGTCCACATGGCGACCACGACGTCACCGAGACCGGTGGCGGCGTCGTGCCAGTTGGCGCGGGGCGTCGGGGTGTTCTCGGCGAGGGCCCGTTCCCGGTCGGCTGCCATGTGCACGATCAGATGGCGGGCCATCTCGGCGCGCTCGGCGCGGACGTCGGCGGGCAGTTCGGGCAGACAGCGGTTCAGGCCCTCGACGATCTGCCGGAGCGACGGTGAGGACATCGACTCCTCGACCATGATCTGCTGGAGCACCGGGTCGGTCATGACCTGGGCGCAGAAACGGGCGAACCAGGTGGGGCTGCCCAGCGCGGCGAGATGTTCGGGCACGGGCCGGACCAGGCAGTCCACCCAGTCGCGTACGTCCGTGGAGCCGCGGGCGCCGGCCAGCAGCCGGGCGCGGATCTCCTCGATACGGGCGTGATGCTTGCGGGCGATCGCCCGGACCAGGTCGGCCTTGGTGCCGAAGTGGTAGCCGACCGCGGCGTTGTTGCCCTGTCCCGCGGCCTCGCTGACCTGGCGGTTGGACACCGCGAGGACACCTCGCTCGGCGAAGAGCCGCTCGGCCGCGGTCAGGATCAGCTCCCGGGTCGCGCTGACCTGTTCCTCGCGTACCGTCCTGCCCGCCATGCTCACCACCGCACCGGGACTTCGCTGAACCCTCCGACGGCCAGTCCCTCGAGCCGCCCGAGGTCCGCCGGCGGTGCGGCGGGTTCCCGTGCCGGAAGCCTACGCAACCGCACGTCGAGGACGGTGCGCCGGACCGTGGGGTCCCCTCGGCGGACGCCGGCACCGGGCCCAGTAAGCTAAGTCAAGCACCTGACTTAATTGTGGCCGAGCTCTCGGCCCGCTCCCATGCCCTGGAGGCTCCTTCATGTCCGACGCTCCAGCCGGATCCGCCGACACGGGCGCTGAGGTCGCGCCGCGGCCGAACGCCGTGGTGGCGGTACTGGCCTTCGCCGGAATCGTCGTCTCGCTGATGCAGACCCTGGTGATCCCGATCGTGCCGGAGCTGCCCAAACTGCTGGACGCCCCGGCCTCGGACACCGCGTGGGCGGTCACCGCGACCCTCCTCGCCGCAGCCGTGGCCACCCCGGTAGTCGGGCGGCTCGGCGACATGTTCGGCAAGCGCCGGATGCTGCTGGTCAGCGTGGTGATGCTGGTGGTCGGATCGGTGGTCTGCGGACTCAGCGACGCCCTGGTCCCGATGATCGTCGGCCGTGCCCTGCAGGGCCTGTCCTCCGGTGTCATCCCGCTCGGCATCAGCATCATGCGCGACGAACTGCCCGCGGAGCGCCTGGCCGGAGCCACCGCGCTGATGAGTGCCTCCCTCGGTGTCGGCGGTGCCCTGGGCCTGCCGACCGCCGCGCTGATCGCGGACAACTTCGACTGGCACGTCCTGTTCTGGGCCTCGGCCGCGATGGGCGCGGCAGCCCTCGTCCTCGTCCTGGCGTTCGTGCCGGAGTCCCGGGTGCGCACCGGCGGCCGCTTCGACGCGATCGGCGCGGTGGGCATGGCGGTCGGCCTGGTCTCCCTCCTGCTGGCCGTCTCGAAGGGTGCCGACTGGGGCTGGACCAGCGGCACCACGATCGGCCTGTTCGCCGCGGCCGTGATCGTCCTGCTGGTCTGGGGTCTGTTCGAACTGCGCACCGCCCAGCCGCTGGTCGACCTGCGCACCACCGCCCGTCGTCAGGTGCTGTTCACCAACCTCGCCTCGATCGCGGTCGGCTTCTCGATGTTCGCGATGTCGCTCGTGCTCCCGCAGCTGCTCCAGCTGCCCACCCAGACCGGCTTCGGCCTGGGCAAATCCCTGCTGACCGCCGGACTGGTCATGGCCCCGTCCGGCCTGGTGATGATGGCCCTGGCCCCGGTCTCGGCAGCCGTCTCCAAGGCCAGGGGCCCGAAGGTGACGCTGATGATCGGCGCGCTGATCGTGGCATGCGGGTACGGCCTGAACATCGTGCTGATGTCCGAGGTCTGGCACCTGGTGCTGGTCTCCTCCGTGATCGGCGCCGGCATCGGGTTCACGTACGGCTCCATGCCCGCGCTCATCATGGGCGCCGTACCCGCGTCCGAGACGGCGGCCGCGAACAGCCTCAACACCCTGATGCGGTCCATCGGCACGTCCTGCGCGAGTGCCGTCGCCGGTGTCGTGCTGGCCCAGATGACCATCGATCTGGGCGGTTACGCGCTGCCGTCCGAGAACGCCTTCAAGACCGTCATGGCGATCGGCGCGGGCGCCGCGCTCCTCGCCTTCGCCATCGCCTCCTTCATCCCGCGCCCGCGCGCCGCGGCTCCGGCGGAGCCCGCGGCCCCGGCCGCCGCGGAGGCCTCGGCCGGAACGCCCTCGGGACGCTGACACCCCGTCCGGTGGCCGCCGTCCGGCGGCCACCGGGTCCTGCCCGAGGATGACCCGCCCCCGGCGCGTACTGCGTTCCTCGTACGCGTGAGGGTCGGCGGTGGTACGACGACGAGCGGACCAGGTTACGCAAGACTGGCGTTCCGGACCGTCGAGGTGGGGACGTGGCCCACGCGGCCGGGACGGGGCGCGGCGGCCGCACTCGGCGGGCATCGGCCACCGTGGTTCAAGGACAGGACCGGAGAACCGATGAGCATCCCCTTGCGGCGCTACGCCGACGACCATGTCCGTACGGTCGTCGCCATGACGGCCGCGCTGCGACTGCCGACGTCCCTGTCCGGCGGCGACGGCCGTGCCGGCATCGACCGGCCGGACGCGGTGGGCCGGTCCCCGCTGCCCCGGTTGCCCCTCGCCTCGACACGTCAGAATCGGACCCCATGACCATCCGCGTACTGCTCGCCGACGACCAGGCCCTGTTGCGGGCCACCTTCCGGATCCTCATCGACTCGTGCGACGACATGGAGGTGGTCGCGGAGGCCACCGACGGCGCCGCGGCAGTCGACCTCGCGCGCGTCCATCGCCCCGACGTGATCCTGATGGACATCCGCATGCCGGGGACCGACGGCCTGGCCGCCACGTCCGTGATCTGCGCGGATCGCGAGTTGTCCGACACGCGGGTACTGATCCTGACCACGTTCGAGATCGACGAGTACGTCGCACAGGCGCTGCGGTCCGGCGCCAGCGGCTTCCTCGGCAAGGACGTCACCGCCGAGGCCCTGCTCGCCGGCATCCGCACGGTGGCGGCCGGCGACTCCCTGCTCTCCCCGGGCGCCACCCGCACCCTGATCACCCGCTTTCTCTCCGCTCCGGGCCTGGGCACCCGGCTCGCGGCCGCCGACGACCTGAGCGGCCTCACCACCCGGGAACGGGAGGTGATGGCGTGGGTCGCCGAGGGCCACTCCAACGACGAGATCGCGCAGAAGCTCTTCGTCAGCCCCCTGACGGTGCGCACCCACGTGCACCGTGCGATGACGAAGCTGGGCGCCCGGGACCGTGCCCAACTCGTCGTCATGGCCTACCAGTCCGGTCTGGTGCAGGCGCTGCCGCCCGAGGACCGCTGATCCTCACCGCTCGGAGAGCTTCTCCAGCCACTGCTGGAGCAGGGCCGACTCCGCCGCGGTGAGCGCCGGCGGCAGGTCGGCGCGCAGGCGGGCCGCCAGCGTGGCGGCCGCGACGGGCAACGGGCTGCCGCCCCGGGGCGTGCCGGGGTCGGCGGGCCGGGTCACCGAATCCAGCACCGCGTCCCGCAGCCGCTCCGAGAACTTCGGGTCCGCGTACTGCTCGGGTCTGGTCAGCATCGACAGGGCCGCCCCGACGTTGGCGGACATGATCATCTGCGTGGCCAGCGCGGGCGGCACTGTCAGCCGCCCCTCGGCCGCACAGCGCTCGAGGATGCCGTGCAGCAGGTCGTGAGCCTCCTGGGCCGCGGCCGGGGGCACGGTGAGCTCTGGCGAGTACATCAGGCGGTAGTGGCTGGGGTGCTCCAGGGCGAAGCGCATGTGGTTGTCCCAGCCGCTCTTCAGGTCCTCGACCGGATCCTCGCTCGGCCGCGCCGCCCGCTTGGACGCGAGATACCGCTCGAATCCCCGGTCGACCACGGCGGCCAGCAGACCGGCCTTGTCGCCGAAGAGCCGGTAGAGCATGGGCGCACCCACCCCCGCCTTCTCGCACACGGCACGCGTGGAGACATCGGCGGCCGACGCACCGGCGAGCAGCTCGGTGGCCGCTTCCAGGATCTTTTCCCTCGCATCCATGCCCTCACGGTACGCCATTCGTAGCGCCGATACGAGATGAGGGTTACCGTCGCTACGAGTCTGTGTTATCGTCGATACGAGTTGGACGTAGCAGTGCTAACAGAGGAGGATGCAGTCATGACCACTCAGCCCCGGACGGAACAGCGTGTCGCGATCGTGACCGGCGGGTCGCGCGGCATCGGACGGCAGATCGCCCAGCAGCTCGCCGCCGACGGGTTCGCGGTCGTCGCCGGGTACGCGGGCAACAAGGACGCCGCCGACGAAGCCGTGCGCGCCATCGAGGGGGCGGGCGGCACCGCGTACGCCGCCCGCGCCGACGTCGCCGACGAGACCGAGGTCGCCGCCCTGTTCGACCAGGCGGAGGCCACGTACGGCGGCGTCGACGCGGTGGTCCACGCCGCGGGCCGGATGCCCCTCTCCCCGATCGCGGACCTCGACCTCGCCGAGCTCGACGCCCTGTACCGCACCAACATCCGCGGCACCTTCGTCGTCGACCAGCAGGCCGCACGCCGGCTGCGCCCGGGCGGCGCGCTCGTCAACCTCTCCAGCTCGGTCGTGGGGCTGGCCTTCCCCGGCTACGGCGCCTACGCGGCCAGCAAGGGCGCGGTCGAGGCAGTGACCCTGGTCCTCGCCCGTGAGCTCCGCGGCCGTGACGTCACCGTGAACGCCGTGGCCCCCGGACCGACGGCGACCGACCTCTTCCTCGACGGCAAGGACGAGGAGACCGTCGCCCGCCTGGCGGCGCAGCCCCCGCTGGAGCGGCTGGGGACCCCGCAGGACATCGCTTCCGTGGTGTCCTTCCTGGTCAGCCCGGCCGGTCACTGGGTCAACGGACAGGTGCTGCGGGCCAACGGGGGCATCATCTGACCTGCGTCTTCCGGCACCCGGCACCCGGCACCCGGCACCACCTAAGCCAAGTCCGCTCCCCGCCCCGATTGTCCGACCCTCCGCCTGCGATCCGCGGATGCGGCCCCACTTCACCGGCCCCTCCCTGATCACCGTCGACGTCCCGGCGCTCGCCGCCTTCTACGCGAGTCCTCGACGCGGAGGTGGAGGGCGAGGCGCCCTTCGCCCGGGTGACCGTTCCCGGCGCCGTCCTGCCCTTCTTTCGGCACCCGCGGCATGCAGTCGATGGTGCCCGGTTCGACGGCTGCCGCCGCGAGCGGGAGCTTCGCCGTGGAGTTCCGGGTCACCGACGTGGACGCACGCCACGAACGACGGGCGGCCCAGGTTGTCGAGATCATCGAGCCACCGACCACCCAGCCGTGAGGCCGCCGGTCGGCGGGCTGCGGGACCCGGACGGCGACATCGTGAACCTGTACCAGGAGGTCTGAGCAGCCCCCGGGGCGGCGCCCGTTCAGGGGAAACCGGTGCACGGAGCGCGTGACCGGCGGTGCCCGCGTCGACAACTCACCCGTGACGCTCCCCTTGATCCCACCCATGCTCGCCACCCCCGGCGCCCTGCCGCCCGTCTCCCAGGACGCGCGCTGGGCCTACGAGACGAAGCAGGACGGCCAGCGCGTGGTGGTCTACCTCGCCGGGAACGGCGACGTGTTGCTGCGCGCCCGGTCCGGGGAGGAGATCACCGGCGCCTATCCCGAACTGCGGCCACTGGGCGACGCGCTCGGCGCCACGCCCGCGGTGCTCGACGGGGAGATCCTCGCGCTCGACGAACAGGGCCGTGCGGACTTTCAGTTGCTGCAACCGCGCATGCAGTTGGCCCACGCCCCCGGCAGAGCCGCGCGCCGGGCTGCCGAAGCGCCCGTGCATCTCGTGCTGTTCGACCTGATGCACCTGGGGCGGCGCTCGCTCCTCGCCCTCCCCTACACCCAGCGGCGCGCTCGACTGGACGAACTTGAGCTGACCGGCCCGCACTGGTCGACGCCCGCCGCCCTCGTCGGTCACGGCGAACAGGCCCTGCGCGCCACTCGTGAGCACGGCCTGGAAGGCCTGGTCTGCAAGCGGCTCGACTCGGTGTACGAACCCGGGGTGCGCTCCCGCGCCTGGATCAAGATCCGCAACATGCGCAGCGAGGACGTCGTCGTGGGCGGCTGGCTGCCCGGCAAGGGCAGGCTCACCGGTCTGCCGGGCGCGGTGCTGGTCGGTCAGCGGAGCGGCGGGCGGCTGCGCTACGTCGGCAGTGTGGGCACCGGCTGGAGCGAGGCGGAACGGACCGAGCTCGCCTCGCTGTTGGCCACCGCGGCGACGGATGTGTGCCCCTTCGACCCCGTACCGCGGGTCCCGGGTGCGCGCTGGGTGCTGCCCCGGCTGGTCGGCGAGGTCCGTTACAGCACCCGCACCCGGGCGGGGTTGCTGCGTCAGCCGTCCTGGCTGCGGCTGCGGCCGGATCTCGCGCCGGAGGAGTCCTCGGCCGACCTCCCCGACGACGCACCTGCGTGATCCGAACTATTGGGCAGGCCGTAACCGGAGTGACGCCTTCGACCTCTTGGCGCGGACATGAAGAGCGGGGGAAGCTGAACTCCCCAGTAACCCACAGCCGTTGGGCTGCGCCCGGACCACGAGGAGGACGCAGTGGCGTCACCGTCGTTCAAGAAGCACCGCACGAGATGGTTCACCGGCCTGGCCGGCGCCGCCGCGCTCGTCGTCGCCTTCCCCTCCGCCGCGTTCGCCGCCCCGCCCAAGGCGCTGCCCGCCAACGCCGAGAGCGCCGAGTTCACCTACCAGCCGGCCTTCGACTACGACACCGACGGCTGCTACTCGACTCCCGCCATCGGCCCCGACGGCACGATCAACGGCGGTCTGAATCCGACGGGTTCGCTCAGCGGCGAGTGCCATGACGCCTCGGACCTCGACAACACCAACACGTACTCGCGCTACAAGTGCAACAACGGCTGGTGCGCCTATATGTACGGCCTGTACTTCGAGAAGGACCAGGCGATAGCGAACAGCAGCATCGGCGGGCACCGGAACGACTGGGAGCACGTCGTGATCTGGGTGCAGAACGGCACGGTCCAGTACGTGTCGACGTCCAACCACGGTTCGTTCACGGTGAGCGCGGCCTCCGGCGTCCGCTTCGACGGCACGCACGCGAAGATCGTCTACCACAAGGACGGCATAAGCACGCACTGCTTCCGGCTGGCCAACTCGGGCGATGAGCCCCCGGAGAACGCCAAGGGCACCTGGCAGTACCCGCCGCTGGTCGGCTGGAACGGCTACCCGTCGGGGCTGCGCGACAAGCTGAGCGCGTACGACTTCGGCAGCGCCAACTTCGGCCTCAAGGACGCCAACTTCGCGGCCCACCTGTCGTCGGCCAAGCCGTCGGGGATCTCCTTCGACCCCAACGCCTGACGCGGTGACACGATCGGGCGCTGGACCTAGGTCCCCCGCCCCCGCGGGTTCCGTCCCGCGCCCGATCCCCGCTCCGCCGCACCCGGCATAGCGTCGCGTTCATGGACACGATCGATACGAGCGACACGAGCGGACACCTCGAGGAGGCCCTGGACCGCGTCCACGCGTCGGGGCCGGAGCGAGAGGGCTGGCTGACCAACCACGCCCCCATGGTGGTCGAGGCGCTCGCCGCGCACGGACAGGCCGGCTCGGTGCACCGGTGGCTGGACCTCTACCGGGACAAGCTGGAGGACTTCCCCGACCGCACCGCCCCCGTCACGGACGACAACTGGCCCTCGGCGCTGGGCGATCCGCGCCGGATCGCGGACTGGACCGACTATTTCTCCCGCACCCTCGCCGAGCGCCCCTGGAAGGACGTGCTCGCCGAGTGGTGGCCGCGCCTGCTGCCGGGCCTGTACGGCGGTGCCACGCACACGGTCATCCGCGTCGGCCACGCCGTCCGTGCGGTTGCGGCCGAGGAGAACGGGCCCCGGCGCACCGAACTCGCGCACGCGCTGGGCTACTGGGCGGCACGCCACCAGCCCGTGACGGGTCTCGTGGCACTGCCGGGTGCGGCGACCGCCGCGGACGCCCTGGACGCCGTACCCGCGATCGGGCCGGGGCACGTGGGGTTCCGGAACCGTCTGGCCGCCGTACACCGACTGCCCGTGTGGGCGCAGGAGGTGACCGATCCGGACACCGCTAAGGAGCGGCTCACCGAACTCGTCCGCGCCGCGACCCACCGCTACGCCACCCACGGTCACGGCGAGCCGACGATGCTCGTCCACGCGGCCACGGCCCCCAACGCCGTGCTGCGGACCCTGGATTCCCTTCCCCGCGACCAGTGGATACCCAGCCTGCACGCGGCCTGGACGGCGTCGGCGGCGGTGACGGCGATGTACGCACCCGTGGCACCGGTCGCCTACGCCCCGCCCGCGCACCTGGCGCCCGAAGAGGTCGTGGAACGAGCCCTCGCCCACGGCGACGAGCACGTCATCAAACTCACCGACACCGCCCTGGACGTCGGCGACGAACAGGCCCTCGCGGCCGCCCTGCGCTCGGTCGAGCTCAGCGAGCCGCTCGTCTGAGGCCCACCGGGTCTCCGACCACGATCACGCCGGCCGGCGGTGATCCCATGCGGCCGACCCTCGATCGCACCACCGCGGACAGGGACCCCGTGCGGGCAGACCCCGACCGCGTCCCTCGCCCAACTCACCGCCCGGCCGAGCCCAGGGCCCCCGGCTCCCCTCAGCAACCGGCCCGAACCGCCCCACAGATCAGCCGCCGGAGGCCACCGCGTCCCCCAGCGGCGTTCGCCCGTACAGCACGTGGTGACCCTGCCGTCGTGAGGCGAGCAGGCCTGCCTCGCGCAGGACCGACAGGTGGCCGGAGACGGTCGAGGGGGCGAGACCGTGGCGGTGGGCCAGGTCGGTCGTCGAGGCCGGGTTCTCGAGCCCGGCCAGGATCGCCGCGCGCTGCCGCCCCAGTGCCTCCGAGGGGAGGGCCGCGACCACCTGCACAGGTACTGCTTCGGCCGGATGGACGCCCGCGCCGGGCAAAAGATGCGCTACTCCCTACCCGTTGCTCCCTGAGCGTCAAACACCGAACCTCCGCAAGGTCTATCGTGTCCCGCATGTCCCTCCCGGAACTGATCCGCATCGTCTCCCGTGACTCGCCGATGGCGCTGGCCCAAGTGGAACGCGTCAGAGGCGAGTTGGCCGCCCTGTACCCCGGTGTGCGCACCGAGGTCGTACCGGTGAGGACGACCGGTGACAAGTGGATGGGCGACCTGTCCAAGGTCGAGGGCAAGGGCGCGTTCACCAAGGAGGTCGACGCCGCGCTGCTGGCCGGGCAGGCCGATCTCGCGGTGCACTGCGTGAAGGACGTGCCCGCCGACCGTCCGCTTCCGGCGGGCACCACGTTCGCGGCGTTCCTGAAGCGGGACGACATCCGCGACGCCCTGATCCATCCGGGCGGCCTCACTCTGGACGAGCTTCCGGAGGGGACCCGGATCGGTACCTCCTCGGTGCGCCGGGTGGCCCAGCTGGCCGCCACCCACCCGCACCTGGAGTGCGTGCCGTTCCGCGGCAACGCCAACCGTCGGCTGGCCAAGCTGGCGGCCGGCGAGGCGGACGCGCTGCTGCTCGCGGTCTCCGGCCTGGAACGCATCGGCCGCGAGGACGTGATCAGCGAGATCCTCTCCCCCGACACGATGATGCCGCCGATCGGCGCGGGCATCCTCGCGCTCCAGTGCCGGGAGGGCGACACCGAGCTGATCGACACGGTCAGCGCGCTGGGCGATCCGGACACGTTCCGGGAGGCGACCGCGGAGCGGATGTTCCTGCACGTCCTGCAGGGCCACTGCAACAGCCCGATCGCGGGGTACGCGCGCGTGGACCACAGCGACGAACTGTCGCTGCGCGCCTGTGTGTTCACCCCGGACGGCAAGACACGGCTGAACGCCCACGAGTGGGCGGGGCGACTGGATCCGGCCACGCTGGGCACCTCGGTCGCCGTGGCGCTGCTGCGTCAGGGCGCCCGCGAGATCATCGACGGCATTCCCCACTGAGCCCGGGGACGGCTCAGGCCGTGCCCTCTTCGGCCTGGTCCCGCAGGAAGTTGCTCACCTGGCAGGCCAGGCCCTCGCGGCCCACGCCCGGGTGGGTGGCTCCCTCGTCGAGTCCGATGCCGCCCGCCCACAGCCGGCGGTCGGCCCACTCGTCGTCGACCCGCAGCTGGATCTGCACGTCGATCTGGCCGAGGCTCGCCTCCGGTCCCGCCGCGAACAGCACGGCGGTGGCGCGGCGCAGCGGATAGACGTCGAAGCCCTCGATGAACTGCGAGTTGCGCCAGTCGATGAAGGCGCTCTCGCCGTCGGGGCCGATCCGCACGTCGATCTGACCGTCCTCGAGATGGACGGTCGGATGCAGGTCGCCACGGTTCTCGACGGTCACACGGACGCTGAAGTACGTGAGCCCTTCGGCGGCGTCGTCTCGTCCACGCGGCGGCTCGGCCGCCTCCAGACGGTGGACGCGGACACGCAGACCGGCATGCTCGTCGTACTCCTGCCAGTCCCCGACCACGTTCGGCTCGTACACAGTGCACCTCTTCGACCTCAGAGAGCTGCTTCCTATCTGTGTGCTCAATGCACTGTCAAATGAGCGGAATGCGCTGTGGCCAGGGTATTCACCCCCTTTGATCGCTGATCAAGCCGTGCGCAGGAAGAACTCCGCCGAGCGGCCGGAAGGACCCTTCCACCGGCGTGCCGCACATCACGTTCCGCACGCATGATCAACGGGCCAGCCGGCCGAGGAGCGAGGAGGCCGCCGTGATGCCGAGCGCGGCGGCCACGGCCAGCACCCCGAAGTCGAGCGCCAGATGGGCGTGGGTGCCGAGGAGGAGGCCGCGCAGGGCGTCGACTTCGTAGCTGAGCGGGTTCACCTTGCTCACGGCCTGGAGCCAGCCCGGCATGACGGACAGCGGGTACAGGGCGTTGGAGCCGAAGAAGAGCGGCATGGTGATGGCCTGCCCGATGCCCATCAGGCGGTCCCTGCTCAGCACGATGCCGGCGATGGTCATCGACAGGCAGGAGAAGAACGCCGAGCCGAGGATCACGATCGCCCCGACGCCGAGGAGCTTGAGCGGGTTCCAGGTCAGGGACACCCCGAGGAGGGCGGCGATGACGATGACGACGACGGCCTGGATCAGCGACTTCACGCCGGCCGCAAAGGCCTTCCCGGTGGTCAGTGCCGAGCGCGGGGTGGGCGTGACCAGGAGCTTGTTGAGGATGCCCGCGTCCCGCTCCCAGATGATCTGGATGCCGTAGAAGATCGCGATGAACATCGCGGACTGGGCGATGATGCCGGGCGCCAGATAGTCGATGTAGGGGATGCCCTGGGTGGGGATCGCCTTGATGCGGGTGAAGGTCTGGCCGAAGATCAGCAGCCACAGGGCGGGCTGGACCGCGCGGGTGTAGAGCTCGGTGCGGTCATGGCCGAGCTTCTGCAGTTCCACGGCGCACATCGCCACGACCCGGGCGGGCAGCACTCGCCAGCCCGCGCTGGGCTCCGGCGGGCGGAGCAGCAGGCTGATGCCGCTCGGGTCAGCCGACGCGGTTCGCGGTGCGGCGGGTGCTTCGGACATCGCGGAAATCCCCTCCCTCGTCTTCGAGTCCGCTGCCGGCGACGTCACGGAAGACGTCCTCCAGGGTCGGCAGGGTGTCGGTGCCCCGGCTCTCGGCGAGGCCCCGGCGGAGTTCGTCGGGGGTGCCGAGGGCGCGGATGCGGCCGCGGTGCATGAGGCCGACCCGGTCGCAGTACTGGTCGGCCTCGTCCATGTAGTGGGTGGTCACCAGGACCGTCATGCCGGTCGCCGCGCGCACGGCGTTGATGTGCTCCCACACGCCGGTGCGGGCGATCGGGTCGAGGCCGATGGTCGGCTCGTCGAGGATCAGCAGCCGGGGCGCGCTGACCAGGGCCTGGGCGAGCTCGAGGCGGCGGACCATGCCGCCGGAGTAGGTGCCGGCGAGCCGGTCGGCGGCGTCGGTGAGGTCGACGGCGGCCAGGGCCTGGGCGACGCGTTCGGCGCGTTCCTTGCGGGCGACGTCGAAGACCCTGGCGAACAGGGTGACGTTCTCCCGGCCGGTCAGGTTCGCGTCGGCGGACAGCTGCTGCGGGACGTAGCCGAGCAGCCGGCGTACGGCCATCGCGTCGGTGGCGGTGTCGCGGCCGAAGACGTGGATCATGCCGGCCGGGACGGGGAGCAGGGTGGTGATGCAGCGGATGGCGGTGGTCTTGCCGGCGCCGTTGGGGCCGAGCAGTCCGAAGACCTCCCCCTCTGCGACGGTCAGGTCCAGCCCGTCCACGGCGTTGGTGTCACCGAAGGCGTAGGCGAGCCCCGTACAGGAAACAGCTTCGGGTGTCATGCGTCCTCGGCCTCCTCGTGCAGAGTGACGGCGAGCGCGCGCAGCGCGGGGAGCGCGGCGCGCAGGGCCTCCTGATCGGCCGCGTCCAACCGGGTGACGTGCCGGCTCATGAGCGCGACCCGCCGCTGCTTCCAGTCGCCGAGGCGGGTCTCGGCCTTCTCGGTGAGCAGCAGACGGGCGGCGCGCCGGTCGGCGGGGTCGGTCTCACGGACCAGGTGACCCTCCTTGACCAGCTGGTTGACCAGGGTCGAGACGGAGTTCCCGGCGAGATGCAGCTCCTTGGCGGCGTCGGAGACACCGATGCCGGGCCGCGACTCGACCAGGCGCAGCAGTTCGACCTCGGCGCCGCGCAGCCTCGGCACGGTCAGTCCGGCGCGCAACCTGCGCCTGAGCAGCCGCTGAACCCCGACGAGTGCGTCGGCCAGCTCTTCCGGGAAGGTCTTGTCGTCCACATCACCGAGGTTACCTCTGCAACAGAGGTAACTCGCCCAAGCGCTGGTCAAGCGCATATCAGATGATTAGCTCTTTTTGTTTCATTTCATCCGAGAACGGGAATCCGCAGATAAGTGCTTCGGACAGGAGGCACGTCTCCGTGGGAGCCCGCACACCGGGCCCTGGATGTACTTCCTCACGTCCGATTCCGCGCCTCCCACGGTGTCTGTCCATCCAGCACCACAGGGAGGTGCGCGGCATGTCGTCCGTCGCCACCAGAAGACAACCTCATCCGCACGACGACGCCCCCGACACCGACAAGGCGTTCGTGCGCCTGGCGCGGCTGCCCGACGGTCCGGAGCGCAAGGCTCTGCGGGACGAACTGGTCGAGCTCTGGCTGCCCATGGCGGAGCGGATCGCCGTCCGGTTCCGGGGCCGCGGGGAGTCCCTCGAGGACCTCTACCAGGTGGCCGCGCTCGGACTCGTCAAGGCGGTCGACCATTACGACCCGGGCCGCGGGAGCGCCTTCGAGGCGTACGCGGTGCCGACCGTGACCGGTGAGATCAAGCGGCACTTCCGCGACCACATGTGGACGCTGCACGTCCCGCGCCGGGTGCAGGACCTGCGCAACCGGGTCCGGCAGGCGTCGAAGGAGCTCGCACAGACGCCCGGGCGGGAGCCCACCGTGGCCGAGATCGCCGAGCAGGCGCAGTTGACCGAGGACGAGGTACGCACGGGTGCGGAGGCGCTGGAGTGCTTCTCGGCGCTGTCGCTGGAGGCGGAGATGCCCGGCACCGACGGCTACGCCCTGGGCGACGCCCTCGGCGGTCCCGATCCCGGCTTCGACGTGGTGATCGACCGGGTGGCCGTCAGGCCCTGCCTGGAGGCCCTGCCGGAGCGCGAGCGGACGATCCTGTACCTGCGCTTCTTCCAGGGCATGACACAGAGCGGCATAGCGGAGGAGCTCGGCATCTCGCAGATGCATGTCTCCCGGCTGCTCAGCACATGCTTCGCGCACCTGCGCGAGGAGGTCATGGCCGACGCCGAGTGAACCCGGAGGACACCGTCACTGGGGCGGCGCCCCGGGGATCTGCGTCGGGCCGTAACGGTCGAGGGCGTCCTCCAGCTCGGCCCGGATCTCCGGCGGGATCTCTCCGGACCGTCCCCAGATGAGGATCAGGTCCGCGACGTTGCGCAGCTTGATGTTCGTGTGCTGGGAGACGTCCTTGAGCACTTCCCAGCCCTGGTCCGGGGCGACCCTGCCGAGCGCGACGACCATGCCTATGGCCTGGTCCACGACCGCGTGCGAGGCCATCGCTTCCTTGAGCTGGCCGATCTCCTCCTGCAGGGCGAAGATCCGGTCCGACTCGTCGGCGGGTTCGTTCGGTACGACTGGCACTCATCCATCCTGTCACTCGGACAGGCCCGCGCCACCGGGCGTGAGGCGTACGGGCCACCGTTTCGGCGCTGCCTCCGGGGTACTCGACAGGCGCCCGAAGCGGTTCCGGACGGACACTGGTCGAAGACCGAACCGGTGGCCGCCGGCCGACGAGAGCAGGACGCGACTGCCATGAACCACGATCCGAGGCATCCCACCGCGACCGCGGATGTCGTCTCCACGCACCATGTGTTCGGCGCCCCCTGCTGGGTCAGCCTGACCAGCCGCGACCTGCAGGCCACGGAGGCGTTCTACGGGGCCGTGCTCGGGTGGGAGTGGAAGCCCCTGAAGCTCGGCGACCGCTTCCGGGTCGCGCTGGTGGACGGCACGCCGGTCGCCGGGATCGCGGCGGTGGCGTCGATGTGGCAGATGGCGGTGGCCTGGACCGCGTACTTCGCGGTGCCCAGCGCGGACGAGGCAGCCGCCCGCGTACAGGAACGCGGCGGCACCCTGGCCGTCGGCCCGCTGTCCTTCCCGCCCGGCCGGGCGGCTCTGCTCTCGGACCGCGACGGCGCGACCTTCGGCGTCTGGGAGGGCGAGCTCATCGCCAACTGGGAGGGGTGGCGCCGCGCCCAACCGGCCTTCGTACGGCTGCACACCCGCGACGCGTTCGACGCCGCGATCTTCTACGGCGAGGTCTTCGACTGGGCGACGGAGCGGCCCGGCTGCTGCGAGGTCCGCTATGAGGCCGGCGAGGTGGTGCTGCGGAGCAGGGGCGACGTGGTGGCGCGCATCGAGTCGGGGGCGCTGGGCTCGGCCCCCGATCCCGGCATCCGGCCGCACTGGCAGGTCCACTTCGCGGTCGCGGACGTGGCGGCCTGCGCCAAGGCGGCGGAGATCCACGGCGGCAGCGTGCTCTCGCAGAATGGCGAGGAGGCCGTCCTGCGCGACCCCGACGGCGCCCAGTTCACGGTGACCTCGAGCCGCGTGCGCTGAGGGCGCACGCGGCGCTTTTTCAGGCACCCGCGCGGGACGGCCCCTGTCCGGGAGCGTCGTCCAGCTTTCGCCCGTACGCGGGGCCCGGCAGCCGGAAGTCGCCGGGCTCCCCTTCGCGTACGCCGAGATCTGACGCCCGTCCTTTCAGGCACCCGCGCGGGACGGCCTCTCCGCCATGTCCAGCAGGGCCGTCCAGCGTTCGCCGTACGCGGGCCCGGCAACCGAAAGTCGCCGGGCTCCCTTTCGTGTACGCCGAGATCTGACGCCCGTCCTTTCAGGCGCCCGCGCGGGACGGTCCCCTCCGCCATGTCCAGCAGGGCCGTCCAGCGTTCGCCGTACGCGGGGCCCGGCAACCGAAAGTCGCCGGGCTCCCCTTCGCGTGCGGTGAGGGCTGACGACCGACTTTCAGGCGCCCGCGCGGGACGGCCTCGACAGCAGGACCAGGCTGCGCGCCTCGATGGTCATCTCCGAGCCGGCCTTGTGCTCCGCTTCGTCGGCGCCCTGGGGTTCCGCCGTGTCGAGCAGGGTCGTCCAGCGTTCGCCGTACGCGGGCCCGGGCAGCCGGAAGTCGACGGGCTCCCAGTGACCGTTCAGCAGCAGCAGGAACGAGTCGTCGACCACCGGGCGTCCGCGCGGATCCGGTTCGGCGATGGCATCGCCGTTCAGGAAGACCCCGACCGCGTGCGCGTCGGAACGCTGCCAGTCCGCCTCGGCCATCTCGCGGGCGTCCGGCAGCAGCCAGACCAGGTCGGGCAGCGGCTGCCCCGCGTGCGTGACGGTCTCGCCCCGGAAGAACCGGCGCCTGCGCAGGACGGGATGCGCCGCGCGCAGGCCGATCACGCGCCGCGTGAACTCGGCGAGTTCACGCTGCTCCTCGCTCAGCTCCCAGTGGATCCAGGAGACTTCGTTGTCCTGGCAGTAGGCGTTGTTGTTGCCCAGCTGGGTGCGGCCTAGTTCGTCGCCGTGACAGAGCATCGGAATGCCCTGCGAGAGCAGCAGGGTGGCAAGGAAGTTGCGTTGCTGGCGGGCCCGCAGCTCCAGTACGGCGGGGTCGTCGGTCTCGCCCTCGGCCCCGCAGTTCCATGACCGGTTGTCGCTTTCGCCGTCCTGCCCGCCCTCGCCGTTGGCCTCGTTGTGTTTGTCGTTGTACGAGACGAGGTCCCGCAGGGTGAAACCGTCGTGCGCGGTCACGAAGTTGACGCTGGCGCGCGGGCGCCGCCGGCTGTGCTGGTACAGGTCGGAGGAGCCGGTCAGCCGGGAGGCGAACTCGCCGAGAGTGTGCGGCTCGCCCCGCCAGAAGTCCCGCACGGCGTCCCGGTACTTGCCGTTCCACTCCGACCACAGCGGCGGGAAGTTGCCGACCTGGTAGCCGCCCTCCCCCACGTCCCACGGCTCGGCGATCAGCTTGACGCGGCTGATCACCGGGTCCTGCTGGATGAGGTCGAAGAACGCCGACAGCCGGTCCACCTCGTGGAACTGCCGGGCCAGCGTGGCCGCGAGGTCGAAGCGGAAGCCGTCGACGTGCATCTCGGTCACCCAGTACCGCAGCGAGTCCATGATCAGCTGGAGCACGTAGGGGTGGCGCATCAGCAGGCTGTTCCCGGTGCCCGTGGTGTCGTAGTAGTGCCCCCAGTCACCGTCGACCAGCCGGTAGTACGAGGCGTTGTCGATGCCCCGGAAGGAGAGCGTGGGGCCCTTCTCGTTGCCCTCGGCCGTGTGGTTGTAGACGACGTCGAGGATGACTTCGAGGCCGGCCGCGTGCAGCGCCTTCACCATCGCCTTGAACTCGGTGACCTGCTGGCCGCGGGTGCCGTGGGCGGCGTAGGCGTTGTGCGGCGCGAAGAAGCCGATGGTGTTGTAGCCCCAGTAGTTGGCGAGGCCGCGGTCCTGGAGCACCCCGTCCTGCACGAACTGGTGCACCGGCATCAACTCGACGGCGGTCACACCGAGCGAGGTGAGGTGGTCGATCACCACCGGGTGTGCGAGACCGGCGTACGTGCCGCGCAGTTCCGGCGGCACCTCGGGGTGGGTGCGGGTGAGTCCGCGGACGTGGGCCTCGTAGATCACGCTGTCGGCGTAGAAGCGCCTGGGCGGCTGGTCGTCGCCCCAGTCGAAGGCCGGGTCGGTGACCACGCCGAGCATGGTGTGCCCAGCGCTGTCGGCCTCGGGGGTGTGGAGCGAGGGGTGGTTGTCCGTCTCGCCGTCCACCGCCTTGGCGTACGGGTCGAGGAGCAGCTTCGCCGGATCGCACCGGTGGCCGAGTGAAGGCTGCCAGGGTCCGTGCACCCGATAGCCGTAACGCTGTCCCGGCCCAACGCCCGGCAGGAAGCCGTGCCACACGAAGCCGTCGACCTCGGTCAGTTCGACGGCAGTGTGGGTGCCCCGCTCGTCGACCAGGACGAGTTCGACTCGCTCGGCCACCTCGCTGAACAGGGCGAAGTTGGTGCCCTCGCCGTCGAATTGGGCGCCCAGCGGGTAGGGGTGCCCGCTCCAGGCCGGCACCCGCTTCCCGCTCCTGTACGGCTTCTTCCTGGACGACGGCACGCTCAGCACCCGCCGTCGACGGTGGTGGCGGCCAGGACCGCGACCGGCATCTCGCGCGGCACCTGGAGCACCTCCCGCAGGGTGGGCTCGGGGGCCGTCGGCACGAGCGGGACGCGCTCGCCGGCGCGGGCCCGCTGCGAGAACCAGATGACCTTGCTGCCGGTGTCGGTGGCACAGCAGCCCCAGCCGTCGCTCATCGCGGCGATCCGCTCCAGGCAGGCGCGCAGATCCAGGTCAGGGCGCAGCTCGCTGTCGTTCTCGGCGACGGCGGTGATGAGGTGCTGGCCGTTCCACCACAGCTCGATTGAGGTGTTCTTGTCCCTCGCGTGCTCGTCGATGGCCTTGAGCAGCAGTTCGGCACCACCGCAGACGGGCTCGACCAGGGTCTCGAGGTCCCAGAGCCGTAGATGGGCGGCCAGGATGCGTCTGACCTGTCCGACCCGTTCCGGGCTGACCTCCACGTCGAGGTGGTAGTAGCAGGGCACTGCGGTCTTCATCGTCACTCCTCACCGGCGAAGCTCCCGCTCCTCCCGGCCCCCGCGGGACCGGACCCCGAAACACGGAGCGTGAGTGCTGATCGCTTCAGAGTCACTCCAGAGTGGGAGTGCTACGCCATTCGTGCAACACGAGCGATCCATGAGGTGGTTGAAGACCCAACAAGACGCTGAGTCGTTACCCGTGCACCATGAGTGAAGATCTCGCGAGTCCCGCATCTGCTCCCCGCCCGGAAAGGTGTATGGCGCCATGCTGCTACCGGCCAAAGCCGAAGTCGCCCGGCAACTTCGGCGGTATCGCGCCTGGGAGCGCGTCATGCTGGCCTCCCCCGCCGACCGCACCGTCCGGGGCACCTTCGAGGACGCGGGCTACACGCTGTGCGTGCTGATGGGCAAGCGCTGCGCGCGTGAGGCGGCCGAGGCCGCCGAGCGCTATCTGCGCACCAGCGTGGGGGCCTACCTCCATGAGCAGAGCGACCTGCCCCGCACGGGTTCCGTCGCCAGGCGTGGGCCGCCGAGATCCGCGGAACGTTCCCCCGCGGGGAGGTAACCCCTTCCGGCGCAGCTTGGATCCCCGGCCGGGCGCAGTCAGCGCCCGGCCTCGAGCACGGCGGAGGCGAGAGCATGAGTTCCACCCCGGTCATCGGCCGCATCCCGGTACGGGACGTCCGCCCTGCCGTCGAGTCCGGCAGGCGTCCGGCCAAGGCGGTCGTGGGAGAGGCGTTCGAGGTCACCGCGACGGTGTTCCGCGAGGGCCACGACACGGTCGCCGCGAATGTCGTCCTGACCGACCCGGAAGGGCGGCACGGCCCCTGGACCCCGATGCGGGAACTGGCCCCGGGCAGCGATCGCTGGGGCGCGGAGGTCACTCCGGACGTAGAGGGCCGCTGGACCTACCGCGTCGAGGCCTGGAGCGACCCGATCGGCACCTGGCGCCGCGTCGCCCGCATAAAGGTTCCTGCCGGCCTCGACACCGGTCTCGTCCTCGAGGAGGGCGCCGAGCTCTACACCCGTGCCGCGGCGGGCGTCCCGGAGGGCCCCCGGCATGCGGTGCTGGTGGCTGCGGCGAAGACGCTCGCCGATGACTCACTGCCGGTCGCCACCCGTCTGGCGGGCGCCCTGACGCCTGACGTGGACGCGGTGCTGGCCCGTCATCCGCTGCGGGAGTTGATCACGGCGTCGGAGACGCTGCCGCTGCTGGTGGAGCGGGAGCGGGCGCTGTTCGGGTCGTGGTACGAGTTCTTCCCCCGTTCGGAGGGCACGCCCGAGCGGCCGCACGGCACGTTCAGGACCGCGGCCCGCCGGCTGCCGGCGATCGCGGCGATGGGTTTCGATGTGGTCTACCTGCCGCCGATCCATCCGATCGGCAGCACCTTCCGCAAGGGCCGCAACAACACCCTGTCCGCGGGCCCGGACGATGTGGGCGTGCCGTGGGCGATCGGCTCGCCGGAGGGCGGCCATGACGCGGTCAACCCGGACCTGGGCACGATCGAGGACTTCGACTGGTTCGTGCAGCAGGCCGGGAAGCAGGGTCTGGAGATCGCGCTGGACTTCGCGCTGCAGTGCTCGCCGGATCATCCCTGGGTGCACAAGCACCCGGAGTGGTTCCACCATCGCCCGGACGGCACCATCGCGTACGCGGAGAACCCGCCGAAGAAGTACCAGGACATCTACCCGATCGCCTTCGACGCCGACATGGACGGTCTGATCGCGGAGACGCTGCGGGTGCTGCGGCACTGGATGGACCACGGGGTGCGGATCTTCCGGGTGGACAACCCGCACACCAAGCCGGTGGTGTTCTGGGAACGGGTGATCGCGGACATCAACGCCACCGACCCGGACGTGATCTTCCTGGCCGAGGCGTTCACCCGCCCGGCGATGATGCACACCCTGGCCCAGATCGGCTTCCAGCAGGCCTACACCTACTTCACCTGGCGTACCACCAAGGAAGAACTCACCGAGTACCTGAGCGAGCTCTCGGGTGAGGCGGCCTCCTACATGCGGCCGAACTTCTTCGCCAACACCCCCNCGCCCGGACGGCACCATCGCGTACGCGGAGAACCCGCCGAAGAAGTACCAGGACATCTACCCGATCGCCTTCGACGCCGACATGGACGGTCTGATCGCGGAGACGCTGCGGGTGCTGCGGCACTGGATGGACCACGGGGTGCGGATCTTCCGGGTGGACAACCCGCACACCAAGCCGGTGGTGTTCTGGGAACGGGTGATCGCGGACATCAACGCCACCGACCCGGACGTGATCTTCCTGGCCGAGGCGTTCACCCGCCCGGCGATGATGCACACCCTGGCCCAGATCGGCTTCCAGCAGTCCTACACCTACTTCACCTGGCGTACCACCAAGGAAGAACTCACCGAGTACCTGAGCGAGCTCTCGGGTGAGGCGGCCTCCTACATGCGGCCGAACTTCTTCGCCAACACCCCCGACATCCTGCACGAGTTCCTCCAGCACGGCGGCCGCCCCGCGTTCGCGCTGCGCGCGGTACTGGCCGCGACGCTCTCGCCGACCTGGGGCATCTACTCCGGCTACGAACTCGCGGAGAACACCCCGGTGCGGGAGGGCAGCGAGGAGTACCTGGACTCGGAGAAGTACCAGCTCAAGGCCCGCGACTGGGACACCCCCGACAGCNGAGGCGGCCTCCTACATGCGGCCGAACTTCTTCGCCAACACCCCCGACATCCTGCACGAGTTCCTCCAGCACGGCGGCCGCCCCGCGTTCGCGCTGCGCGCGGTACTGGCCGCGACGCTCTCGCCGACCTGGGGCATCTACTCCGGCTACGAACTCGCGGAGAACACCCCGGTGCGGGAGGGCAGCGAGGAGTACCTGGACTCGGAGAAGTACCAGCTCAAGGCCCGCGACTGGGACACCCCCGACAGCCTCGCCCCCCTGATCACCCAGCTCAACACCATCAGGCGCCGGCACCCCGCCCTCCAGCGCCTGCGGAACCTTCGCTTCCACCACACCGACAACAACGCGGTCATCGCCTACAGCAAGCGCACCGGTGACGACACGGTCCTGGTGGTCGTGAACCTGGATCCGCACCACACCCAGGAGGCCACGGTCTCGTTGGACATGCCGCAACTCGGCCTGGAACGGCACGAGTCCCTGTCCGTACACGACGAACTGACGGGTGAGACCTACCACTGGAGCAGCAACAACTATGTGCGTCTGGAGCCCGGTCGGGCGCCCGCACACGTGTTCCACGTCCGGAGGTCGGCGCCGCAGACCGGAGGAACCACACCGTGACCGTCAACGAGCCCGTCCACGACACTTTCGAGGACACCCCGGCGAAGGACCGGGATCCCGACTGGTTCAAACGCGCGGTCTTCTACGAGGTGCTGGTCCGTTCCTTCCAGGACAGCAACGGCGACGGTGTCGGCGACCTCAAGGGTCTGACCGCCAAACTCGACTATCTCCAGTGGCTCGGTGTCGACTGCCTGTGGCTGCCGCCGTTCTTCAAGTCACCGCTCAGGGACGGCGGTTACGACGTCTCCGACTACACCGCCGTCCTGCCGGAGTTCGGTGACCTCGCCGACTTCGTGGAGTTCGTCGACGCCGCCCACCAGCGCGGCATGCGGGTCATCATCGACTTCGTCATGAACCACACCAGCGACCAGCACCCGTGGTTCCAGGAGTCCCGCAAGAACCCGGACGGGCCGTACGGCGACTACTACATGTGGGCCGACGACGACAAGCAGTACGAGGACGCGCGGATCATCTTCGTCGACACCGAGGCCTCCAACTGGAGTCACGACCCGGTCCGCGGCCAGTACTACTTCCACCGCTTCTTCTCCCACCAGCCGGACCTCAACTACGAGAACCCGGCCGTCCAGGAGGAGATCCTGGCCGCCCTCCGCTTCTGGCTCGACCTCGGCATCGACGGCTTCCGCCTCGACGCCGTCCCCTATCTGTACGCGGCGGAGGGCACCAACTGCGAGAACCTGCCCGCCACGCACCAGTTCCTGAAGCGGGTGCGCCGCGAGATCGACGCGATGTATCCGGACACGGTGCTGCTGGCCGAGGCGAACCAGTGGCCGGAGGACGTCGTCGACTACTTCGGCGACTACCAGGCCGGCGGCGACGAATGCCACATGGCGTTCCACTTCCCGGTCATGCCCCGCATCTTCATGGCGGTACGGCGGGAATCCCGCTATCCCATCTCGGAGATCCTGGCCAAGACGCCGGCCATCCCGGACAACTGCCAGTGGGGCATCTTCCTGCGCAACCACGACGAGCTCACCCTCGAAATGGTCACCGACGAGGAACGCGACTACATGTGGGCCGAATACGCGAAGGACCCGCGTATGCGCGCCAACATCGGCATCCGCCGCAGGCTCGCCCCCCTCCTCGACAACGACCGTGACACCATCGAACTGTTCACCGCCCTGCTGCTGTCCCTGCCCGGCTCGCCGATCCTCTACTACGGCGACGAGATCGGCATGGGCGACAACATCTGGCTCGGCGACCGCGACGCCGTACGCACCCCCATGCAGTGGACCCCCGACCGCAACGCGGGCTTCTCCGCGGCCGATCCGGGCCGGCTCAACCTGCCGATCATCATGGACCCCGTCTACGGGCACCAGGTCACCAACGTCGAGGCGTCGATGGCCTCGCCGTCCTCCCTGCTGCACTGGACCCGTCGGATGATCGAGATCCGCAAGCAGAACCCCGCGTTCGGTCTCGGCAGCTTCACCGAACTGCACTCCTCCAACCCCGCGGTGCTGGCCTTTCTGCGGGAGTACGAGGACGACCTGGTCCTGTGTGTGAACAACTTCTCCCGGTTCGCGCAGCCCACGGAGCTGGACCTGCGTGAGTTCGACGGCCGGCATCCGGTCGAGCTGTTCGGCGGGGTGCGCTTCCCCGCCATCGGTGAACTGCCGTATCTGCTGACCCTCGGCGGGCACGGCTTCTACTGGTTCCGGCTCTCCCGAGTCGCATCCCGCATCGGCCGACGCCTTTGAGCGTGCCGACGAAAGGACGCGTCACCATGCCGAAGACCGCATCGGTCAGCCCGAGGCCCGCGCTCGCGACCGATCTCATGACCTCGCTGGGCGAGCTGCTGCGCCAATGGCTGCCGCGGCAGCGCTGGTTCGCGGGCAAGGACCGCCCCGTGAGCGAGCTCGGTCTGCTGTCGATGACCGAGCTGTTCCCGGGCTGTCTGCATCTGCTGGTCCACACGGGTCACGGCGGGCTGCCCGGGCCCGGCGGCGTCCCGGCCGGTGACTGCTACCAGCTGCTGCTCGGTGTGCGCAAAAACCTCTCGCCGCGTCTCGGCCGTGCCCTCATCGGCCGTGCGGAGCGGGGCCCGCTGGCCGGTCTGACGATCTACGACGCCCTGCACGACCCGCGCTCGGCGCAGCTGCTGCTGGAGCGGCTGAGGCATCCCGGCGCGGCCGGCCCCCTGCGCTTCGAGGGCGACCCGTCGGTGCATGTGCCCGCCGGGCTCCCACCGCGGCTGCTGGAGACCGAGCAGTCGAACTCCTCGCTGGTGTACGGCGACGAGTTCATCCTGAAGGTCTTCCGCCGCATCCAGCCCGGGGTCAATCCGGACCTGGAGGTGCCGGTCGCGCTGACCGGGCAGGGCTGCCGTCGGGTGCCGGCGCCGGTGGCCTGGTTCCGGACCACGCATCCGCAGGGCGCGACCCTCGGTGTGCTGCAGCCGTATCTGCGCGACGCGTCCGACGGCTGGGCGCTGGCCCTGCAGGCGCTGGCCTCGGGTGACGACTTCACCGTGCAGGCCCACGAACTGGGGCGGGCCATGGCCGAGGTGCACCTCGCGCTGGCCGCCGCCTTTCCCGGCAGCGGCCACGACGGCAACGGTTCGACGGCGGCCGCGATGACCGAACGCCTGGAGTCCGCCGCGCACAGCGTGCCCGCGCTGCGGCCGTTCGTCCCCGGCCTCCAGAGCGCGTTCGGCGCGCTGGCCACATGCGACTCCGGACCGCCCGCACAGCGCGTCCACGGCGACCTGCACCTCGGGCAGGTGCTGCGGGCGGGCCGCGAGTGGTTCGTCATCGACTTCGAGGGTGAGCCGTCCCGCCCGCTCGCCGAGCGGTGCACCGCCCAGTCCCCGGTGCGGGACATCGCGGGCATGCTGCGCTCCTTCGACTACGCGGCCCGGCAGCGCCGGCCCTGGCGGCCGGAGTGGGCGCGCCGCTGCCGGGAGGCCTTCTGCGGGGGCTACGCCGCCCTCGCCGGGTGGGATCCGCGAAAGAAGCACGGCCTGCTGCGCGCCTACGAGACCGACCGGGCCGTCTACGAGGTCCTGTACGAGGCACGACACCGGCCGGACTGGCTGCCCGTGCCAATGGCGGCGATCGAACGACTCGCCGTGAGAGGAGACTGAGCCGTGGCCCTGCGCGACACCTCACTGCCCGAGCCGTCCGGAGTGGCGCGCTGCGCTCCGGCCCCGCCACTCGACCCCGGGGACCGGGGCCGGCTGCTGGCGGGCGCCCACCACGATCCGCACGCGCTGCTCGGCGCCCACCCGGTCGCGGGCGGGATCGTCTTCCGTGCGCTGCGTCCGTTCGCCCGCGCGGTGAGCGTGGTGATCGACGGCGAGCGCAGACGGCTGGCCTCGGAGGGCGACGGCCTCTTCTCCGGTCTGGTGCCTCTCGACTCGATCCCCGATTACAACCTGGTGGTGGCGTACGCGGACGGGGAGCAGGAGGTGCACGACCCGTACCGCTTCCTGCCCGCGCTCGGCGAGACCGACCTCCACCTCATCCGCGAGGGCCGCCACGAGCAGCTGTGGAAGGCGCTCGGCGCCGAGCCGATGAACCATGAAGGGGTGACCGGCACCCGCTTCACGGTGTGGGCGCCCAACGCCCAAGGGGTCAGGGTGGCCGGGGAGTTCACCTTCTGGGACGGGCAGGCGTTCCCGATGCGCTCGCTCGGCTCGTCCGGGGTGTGGGAGCTGTTCCTGCCGGGGATCGGAGAGGGCGCCCGGTACAAGTTCGAGATCACCTCCCGCCACGGCGGCCGGTTCCTCAAGGCCGACCCGATGGCCCGCCGCGCGGAGGTGCCGCCCGACACGGCGTCCATCGTGACCTCCTCGCGCTACGAGTGGGGCGACCACGACTGGATGGCCCACCGCGGGGACACGCCCGTGCACGTGGCGCCGTTCTCGGTCTACGAGGTTCATCTCCCGTCCTGGCGACCAGGACTGACATACCGTCAACTGGCCGACGAGCTGCCGTCGTACGTCAGGGACCTGGGCTTCACCCATGTCGAGCTGATGCCGGTCGCGCAGCACCCCTTCAGCGGCTCCTGGGGCTACCAGGTCACCGGGTTCTACGCGCCGATGGCACGGCTCGGCACCCCGGACGACTTCAAGTACCTGGTCGACGCCCTGCACCGGGCCGGCGTCGGCGTGATCATGGACTGGGTTCCGGCGCACTTCCCCAAGGACGACTGGGCGTTGGCCCGGTTCGACGGGGACCCCCTGTACGAGCCCGGAGACGACCGCCGGGCCGAGCATCCCGACTGGGGGACCTACGAGTTCGACTTCGGGCGCGTGGAGGTGCGCAACTTCCTGGTCGCCAACGCCGTGTACTGGTGCGAGGAGTTCCACATCGACGGCCTGCGGGTGGACGCCGTCGCCTCGATGCTCTACCTCGACTACTCGCGCGACTCCGGCCAGTGGAGCCCCAACGTGTTCGGAGGGCGGGAGGATCTCGACGCGGTCGCGTTCCTCCAGGAGATGAACGCGACCGTGTACCGCCGGGCGCCGGGTGTCATCACGATCGCCGAGGAGTCCACGGCCTGGGACGGCGTGACCCGCCCCACGGACAGCGGGGGTCTGGGATTCGGCCTGAAGTGGAACATGGGCTGGATGCACGACTCCCTCGGCTACATCAGCCATGAGCCGGTGCACCGCAAGTACCACCACAACGAGATGACCTTCTCGATGGTGTACGCGTACAGCGAGAACTACGTCCTGCCCATCTCCCACGACGAGGTCGTCCACGGCAAGCAGGCACTGGTGTCCAAGATGCCGGGCGACTGGTGGCAGCAGCGCGCCAACCACCGTGCGTATCTCGGCTTCATGTGGGCCCACCCCGGAAAGCAGCTCCTGTTCATGGGCCAGGAGTTCGTCCAGGGCGCCGAGTGGTCCGAGCCCCACGGCCCGGACTGGTGGCTGCTCGACCCGGCGTACGGGGCCGAGGCCGATCACCGCGGCGTCCGTGACCTCGTGCGCGATCTGAACACCGTCTATCGGGCGACCCCCGCGCTCTGGCAGCGTGACACCGACCCCGGCGGTTTCCGGTGGGTGGTGGGGGACGCGGCCGAGGACAACGTCTTCGCCTTCCTGAGGTTCGATGCGGCGGGCAGCCCGCTGCTCGCGGTCTCCAACCTCTCCCCCGTCGTGCGCGAGGACTACCGCCTCACCGTTCCCGACGGTCTCCACCTGTGGCAGGAGTCCCTCAACACCGATGCCGCACGGTACGGCGGCGGCGACATCGTCCGGCGTGACCCGGTCAAGGCGGAGGACGGTGCGCTGCGGCTCACCCTGCCGCCGCTCGCGACGGTGTGGCTGGTCCCCGTGCCCGGCTGAGTCCGCGGGTGACGCGGAGGTGTCCGACCGGTCCCGAAGGGGCAGTCGGGGTCGTACGAGAACGAGCATCCTCGTCGTCGCCGAGGGCCACAGAAGGGGCTTCATCACGTGCGCACCGTCGGAGTGGAGGAAGAACTCCTCCTCGTCGACCCCGAGACCGGCGAGCCGCAGGCGCTGTCCGCGGCCGTACTCGCGCGGGCCGCGAAGGACGGGCCGGACCAGGACGTCTTCGAGAAGGAACTGCACAACCAGATGCTGGAGTTCGCCACGCACCCGCAGTCGGGGATGGATGAGCTCCGCACCGAGATCGTGCGCTGCCGCAAGGAGGCCGCCCGACTCGCCGGCGACAGCGGGTGTGCCGTGGCCTCCCTGGCCACCTCGCCGCTGCCCGTCAGCCCGTCGGTCGGCATCGGCCGCCGCTACCAGTGGATGGCGGATCAGTACGGCATCGCCACCCGCGAGCAGCTCGTCATGGGCTGTCACGTCCATGTGTCGGTGGAGTCCGACGAGGAGGCCGTCGCCGTCGTCGACCGGATGCAGCCCTGGCTGACCGTGCTGGCCGCGATAAGCGCCAACTCGCCTTTCTGGCAGGGCAAGGACACCGGCTACAGCAGTTACCGCAGCCGGGTGTGGCAGCGCTGGCCCTCGGCCGGTCCGACGGAGCCCTTCCGCTCGGCGGAGCGCTATCACCGGCGGGTCGCGGACATGGTGGCGACCGGCGTCATCCTGGACGAGGGAATGATCTACTTCGACGCCCGGCTGTCCCGGAACTACCCGACGGTGGAGATCCGGGTCTCGGACGTCTGTCTGCACGCGGACACGGCCGTCCTCGTGGCGACCCTCGCCCGTGGGCTGGTGGAGACGGCCGCGCGCGAGTGGCGGGCGGGCCGGGAACCGGTGACGCACAGCGTGAGCCTGCTGCGGCTGGCCGCCTGGCGGGCCGCGCGTTCCGGGCTGTCCGAGGAGCTGCTGCACCCGGCGACCATGCACCGGATGCCCGCGGAAACGGTGCTGCGGGCCCTGCTGGAGCACGTCGAGGACGCGCTCGCCGACAGCGGCGACCTGGACCGGGCCCGCGAGGCCTGTGCCGAACTGCTGCGGCGCGGCAACGGTGCCCGGGTGCAGCGTGAGCTGCTGGAGCGCACCGGGAGCCTGCGGGACGTGGTCACCGAGTGCGTGCGGCTGACCCAGTCGTAGCCGTCACAGGGCCAGGACGATCGCGTACACCAGGAAGAAGGCGGCGACGAGCACGACCAGGAGCAGGATCAGGGCCATCGGTCCCTTGGCCCAGCCCCTGGTCGGGTTGTGCGTCTCCCGGGGGCCTGCCTCGGGCAGGCTGCTCTCGGCGGGCGGCGTCTCGCCCGGGGGTACGCCGCCGCCCGGTTCCAGTCCGGTGGTGCGTTCGGGTTCGGGATCAGGGTTCGTGTAACTCATGCGGTCCGAGTGCCCCGATCTCGACCAGATCACGGGTGACCGCTTACTTCCGTATTCCAGGTACCGCCCGCTCACACCTGGGCTAGATTCGAGCACCGCCGATGACCGAGCTCGTCGGCTCAGTCACAGCCCGTACACGTCAGGAGCCAGCGCATGCGTGACTTCGCCCTCGCTCCCCGGACCATCTCGCGCTCCAGCGGTGGTCTGGCCGACAGCGTTTTCGAGAGGGCGGAACTCGACCCCACCCTGCCGGTGCTCGCCCGCCGTCCCGAGGGTTCCCCGGGAAACTGGCAGGAGGTCACGGCCGTGGAGCTGCGGGACGAGGTCGTGGACCTCGCGAAGGGGCTGATCGCGTCCGGGATCTCACCCGGTCACCGGGTGGCGATCATGGCACGCACCCGCTACGAGTGGACGGTTCTCAGCTACGCGCTGTGGACGGTCGGCGCCGAGGTCGTACCGATCTATCCGACGTCGTCGCGCGAACAGGTCGAGTGGATCCTGCGGGACACCGGCTGTGTGGCCGTGATGGTGGAGGACGAGCAGGCGGTGATGACGGTCGGCTCGGTGTGCGCCTCGCTGCCCCGGCTGCGCCATGTCTGGCAGCTGGACGCGGCCGCGCTGGAGGAGCTGACGGAACGGGGCAGGATGATCCCGCTCGCCACGGTCGAGTCGCTGCGCCGCATCGTGCTGCCGGACTCCACGGCGGTCATCACCTACACCTCCGGCACCGCGGGCCGTCCACTGGGCTGCGCACTCAGCCACCGCGGCCTCGCGAGCCCCGTCGACACGCTGCTCGAAGGCTGGCGCCAGATCACGGCACCGGCGGGACAGCAGCCGTCCGTCCTCGCCTTCCTGCCCTTCTCCCATGTGTACGGCCTCATGATCCAGGGCGTGTGCATCCGCGGCGGTCTGCTCATGGCCCACGAGCCCGACCTGAGCGAGGAGGCGCTGGCGGCCTCCCTGAACTCCTTCCGCCCCACCTACTTCTACGCCGTCCCCTCGGTCTTCGAGAAGATCTACAAGAACTTCCTGCGCGTCGCCCAGCAGGCGGGCCGCGGCGCCCTGTTCGAGCGGGCCGCCGACACCGCGCGGGACTTCGCCCTGGCCTGCGAGCGGCAGCGGCTGGGCGAGGGCCCCGGTCCCGGATTCGACCTGCGGCTCCAGCACGCCCTGTACGAGCGGACGGTGTACCGAAGACTGCGGGCGGCGCTGGGCGGCCGGGCCCGGCGTGCCACCTCGGGCGGTTCCACCCTCAACCGTGAGCTCTCCCTGTTCTACGAAGGCATCGGTGTCTACGTCCACGACGGATACGGGCTCACGGAGACCTGCGGCGGAATCACCATGCAGCCGCTGGGCCGGGAGAAGTCCGGGACCGTGGGCCGGCCGCTGCCGGGCGTGGACCTGCGGGTGGCGGACGACGGGGAGATCCTGGTGCGCGGGCCGTCGGTCTTCCAGGGGTACGTCAACGACGAGTCCGCGACCCGGGCCGCGCTGTACGGCGGCTGGCTGGCCACCGGGGACCTCGGACGGCTGGACGCCGACGGCTATCTGACGATCACCGGCCGCAAGAAGGACATCATCGTCACCACCAGCGGCAAGAGCGTGGCCCCGGCCGCCCTGGAGCACCGGCTGAGGATGCACCCGCTCATCCACCAGGCCGTGGTGGTGGGTGACAACCGGCCCTGCGTCGGCGCCCTGCTCACCCTGGACCCGGTGTTCCTGGCCCACTGGCGAGGGGTGCTGGTGGCCCAGCAGGACCCCTCGGCACGGGAGGAGAACGCGCTGCGGGAGGAGATCGCACGGGCCGTGGCCGCCGCCAACAGCACGGTCTCGCGGGCGGAGTCGATCCGGGTGTTCCGGGTGCTGTCGGAGCCGTTCGATCTGGCCAACGGCCTGCTGACGCCGTCGATGAAGCTGCGCCGGGACGAGATCGTGCGCCGGTACGCGCTGGAGATCGACGCGATGTACCAGGCCCGCTCGCCGGGCGCCCGGCGCACACCGGCCGAGGAGTTGCTGAGCTGGGACGACTCGGACGACGTGTTCCGGTGATGCGCCTGAGCCGACATGCTCGAGGACGATTGGGGCGCGTCCCCTCGGGAACACAGCACAATGGCGATGCCAGTGAAAGGACAAAGCCTTGCCGACTCCACGGGGGTGAACTCCGGCATGGCAACCGAGCCGCGTTGGGACGAGACACTGACTTCCGAGGCGATTCCGAGCCGTACCACCCGTTTCGCGGGAGAACCGCAGTGCGTGACGGGCGCGCGGCTTGCCGCTGAGGAATTCCTCGGCGACCTGGCCGAGAGGGTGCCGCCCGCGAGCGCCGAGCACTGGGACGACATCCTGTTGATCGTCACCGAACTGGCCGCCAACGCGGTCCAGTACGCTCCCGGCCCCTTCGCCCTCCGTCTGCGCCGCACCTTCGACGGCGTGCACGTGACCCTGCGCGACACCAATCCCACACCGCCCGCGCCGCGCGCTTTCGATCCGCGCAGCGGCGGCGGGGGCGTCGGCTGGCACCTCGTGCACGCGCTGTGCGACCAGGTCAGCGTGGTCACGGACGACCGCGGCAAGGATGTGCACGCCTTTCTGCCGTGGTGACCTCCCCGGGCCGCGGTCAGGCCGTGGCCGCGAGCCGAAGGTAGTAAGTGCCGACCGCCGCAAGGTATTCGCGGTCCCTGGTCTCGCTGTCCGTCCCGAACCGCGGGGCCGCCTTCACCTCCGACCCGGTGCAGGCCAGCGTGATGCGGCGGTCCCGGGTGTCGACGGCGGTGACGACGCCCACCGGTACCAGGACGCTCCTGCCGAAGACCCAGACGCCGGTGTCGACGACGAGGTGTGCCATGCCGTGGGGGGCGGCCTGCCGGTCCACGTGTCCGATCGTGCCGTCGCTCGCGACGACGGTGAAGCCCGTCAGGTCCTGTCCCTCGTCGTACCCGCTGTCCGGCGCGTACGACCAGATTCTGTCGGTGGTCACGTTGCTCCTCCCCTCCGTGGTCCTGCACGGCCCGGCTCTCCGCTGCGAGCGGGCCCACAGCACCCCATACCCCTCTGCCGCACACACATTCGGCGACCGGCACCGTCACAAGCGGTTTCCCCGCGTCCGGTCCGCGCACCTCCTTCACTTTTCTCCCGGTGCACTTTCAGGCCAGGACGGGCATGGTGGTCCTCGACGCATTCGTCGCGCCCGCACGGGCACACGAAGGGCGTTCGAGGCAAACCGCCTGGAGCCGCAGAAAGGGATGAACACCGTGACACGACCCAGGATCCTGGTGGTTGGCGCCGGCTTCGCCGGTGTCGAATGCGTTCGCCGGCTGGAGCGGAAACTCTCCCCGGACGAAGCCGACGTCACCTTGGTGACGCCGTTCGCCTACCAGCTCTATCTCCCGCTGCTGCCCCAGGTCGCCTCCGGCGTGCTGACGCCCCAGTCGATCGCCGTCTCGCTGCGCCGCAGCAAGAAGTACCGCACCCGGATCATCCCGGGCGGCGCGATCGGCGTGGATCTCAAGTCCAAGGTCTGCGTGATCCGCACCATCACGGACGAGATCGTCAACGAGCCGTACGACTACATCGTGTTGGCTCCCGGCAGCATCACCCGCACCTTCGACATCCCCGGGCTCACCGAGCACGCCTTCGGGATGAAGACCCTCGCCGAGGCCGCCTACATCCGCGACCACGTCATCTCCCAGCTCGATCTCGCGGACGCCAGCCACGACCCGGCCGAGCGCGCGGCCCGGCTGCAGTTCGTGGTCGTCGGCGGCGGATACGCCGGCACCGAGACCGCCGCCTGTCTGCAGAAGCTCACCCACGCGGCGGTCAAGCGCTACCCGCGCATCGACCCGTCGCTGATCAAGTGGCATCTGATCGACATCGCCCCGAAGCTGATGCCGGAGCTGGGCGACAAGCTGGGACGCAGCGCACAGGAGATCCTGCGCCGGCGCGGTATCGACGTGTCGCTGGGTGTCTCCATCGAGAAGGCGGGCCCCGAGGAGGTCACCTTCACCGACGGCCGGGTGATCCCGACCCGGACCCTGATCTGGACGGCCGGGGTCGTCGCGAGCCCGCTGATCGCCACGCTCGGCGCCGAGACGATTCGCGGGCGGCTCGCGGTCACCACCGAGATGACCTTGCCCGGCCAGGACGGCGTCTTCGCGCTCGGCGACTCCGCCGCCGTGCCCGACAAGGCCAAGGACGACGACAGCGCGATCTGCCCGCCCACGGCGCAGCACGCCATGCGCCAGGGCAAGGTGGTCGCCGACAACGTCATCGCGACGCTCCGGGGCCAGGCGCTGAAGCCGTACGTCCACAAGGATCTCGGCCTCGTCGTGGACCTCGGCGGCACGGATGCCGTGTCCAAGCCGCTCGGCATCGAACTGCGCGGCCTGCCCGCCCAGTTCGCGGCCCGCGGCTACCACTGGGCCGCGCTGCGCACCAACGTCGCCAAGGTCCGGGTGGCGACCAACTGGACGCTCAACGCCATCGCGGGAGACGATTTCGTCCGCACCGGCTTCCAGGCACGCAAGCCCGCCAAGCTGAAGGACTTCGAGTACACCGACGCGTATCTGACGCCGGAACAGGTCCGGGAGCAGGTCGAGGGAGCGCGGGGACCGGGCCTGTAGGGGGGCGCACATCACCGCAGCCACCCCGCCGTGCCATGCTGGAACGGATCATGACGTGACACGGGAGTGAGTACGGCGGAGTGAACACAGCGAGGCTGCGCGATCGGCTCGCCGCGTCGGACCCGGGGCTGCTCCGGCTGGCCGCCGGGCTGCGCACGGTGGGGGCGATCGCGCTCACGCTGGCCGTACTCGGCCTGCTGCGGGCCGACGTCCCGCATCTGGTGGCGGGCGCCATCGCGGCGATGGTCGCGACGTTCGCCATCCGGGAGAAGCAGCGCGCCGCGCAGGCCGTGACGCTCGCCCTGGGCCTCCCGGTGGCACTGGCCTCGCTGTCCCTGGGCGCCCTCCTCAGTTCCCGTGTGGTGTCCGGTGACCTCTTCTTCGTCGCGCTGATCTTCTGCGCGGTCTACAGCCGCCGCTTCGGCGACCGGGGCACCGCGCTCGGACTGATCGGCTTCCAGATCTACTTCGTGTCCCTGTTCGTCGGGGCGAAGGTCTCCGGTCTGCCCGAGCTGTACGGCGTCCTCGGCGTCGCCTTCCTGTGCAGCGCGGCGGCACGCTTCCTGCTGGTGCCGGAGACTCCCGCGGGCCTTCTCGAACGCCTGCGGGAGGCTTTCCGGGCCCGGCTGGCCCAGCTGGTCTCCGCGCAGCTGGAGTTGCTGGACGCCGGGCCCGAGGAGATCGACGAGGCGCTGAAGGACGTACGCGAGGGGACCGCGCGGCTGCACGAGACCGCGCTGATGATCCAGGGGCGGCTGGAGGAGGGCACGTCCGACGCGGCCGCGGCGCGGCTCGTGCAGCGGCGTATCGCGGACGCAGAGATCGCCGCCGAGCGGCTCGGACTGCTGCTGCTGAGCGCCCGCAGCGCCGAGCGGGCGGACACCCTGACCCTGCATCTGCCGGGCGCGCCGGCCCCGCGAGCGGGCCGGATGGCCGGCCGGGACGAGGCGATGGCCCGGGTGCGCCACGATCTGGAGGCGCTGCGGCTGCTGGTGCTGCGTCCCGTCGCCGCCAGGTCGGGCACGGCGCTGTCCCAGGTCCGCAACCGGCTCCTCGGCTACCGCGAGGAGGAGAACCTGCCGCCCGCGCCGCCCTCCGTCCAGGACGTCTTCCGAGGCATCGGTGAGGCCGCCCGCGCGGTGCTGGGGCTCAGGATCGCCCTGGACGGTCCGCAGGACGAGTCGGACGACTCCCCCGCGACGGCCCGGTCGCGCGAGGAGCTGGACGCCGAGGACGCGGTCATCGACGCCGGTGACGAGGACACCGGGACACAGGAGGAGCTCACGGGGCTCAGGCGGCCCACGACGCGGGCCGCGGTTCAGGTCGCCGTGGGGTCCTCGCTCGCCATCGTCGGGGGCGAGTTCCTCTCCAGCCAGCGCTGGTACTGGGCGGTGCTGACCTGCTGGATCGTCTTCATCAACACCGCGTCCACGGGCGAGATCCTGGTCAAGGGCTACCGTCGGCTGGTGGGGACCGTCCTCGGCGTGCTGGCCGGGATCGTGCTGGCCGGGGCGGTCGGGCAGCACACCTGGACGGCGTTCGTCCTGGTACTGGTGCTGGTGTTCGCGATGTTCTACACCGCGCCGCTCTCCTACACGCTGATGTCCTTCTTCGTCACCGCGGCCCTCGGGCTCCTCTACACCCTGCTGCACACCTACAGCCTCTCGGTGCTGGTGCTGCGGGTGGAGGAGACCGCGCTCGGCGCGGCCTGCGGAGTGATAGCGGCGGCGTTCGTCCTGCCGGTGCGCACGGACCGCCGTACGAACGACCTGCTCGTCACCGTCCTGGAGCGGCTCGGCGAGGTCACCGAGGCCGCCGTGGACCAGCTCAGCGGCGGCACGCCCGCCGAACTGCTCGACCAGGCGCGCGGCCTGGACCAGGCGCTGGCCGATCTGCGGGCGGCGACCAAGCCGCTCACGCATCCGATCACACCGCTGCGGGCCCGGCGCGACACGGCCCGCTATGTCGTGGCGCTCCTGGAGACGTGCGCGTACCACGCGCGCTCGCTGGCGGCGACGGCCGAACTGCTGTCCACGCACCCCTCGATCGCGGCGGATCCCCGGCTGCGCCGGGCCGGCCGGCGGATCGAGGACAACATCGCGGCGATCGCCGCACATGTCGCCGACGAGCGCTCCACCGACCGGGTCGAGACCGGGCCGAGCATCGCGTCCCTGCTGGACACCGAAGTCCCCGGCACCCCGCGCTTCGGCCGTGTCACCGACCGCGTGCTGCGGCATGTGCAGCGCCTGGACGAGACCGTGATGGGTCTGGCCCGGCCGCTGCACGTGCCGGTCGCGGCGCCGAAACGCTAGGGCCCGGTGCTCACAGGTCCGTGGGCAGACCGCTCACCTCGGCGATGCCGCGCAGCTCGTCGTCGAGCCGACGGCGTTCGCGGATGTAGTCGGCGATCTCCCCGAGGCGGACCGGGTCCTCGGCGGTGTCCGCGTCGGTGACCACCCGGATCGGACTGGTGCCCTCGTCGACATGGAGTTCGATCACCTTGTTGTCCAGTCGGCCGGTCACGGCGGTGGCGATGACCAGGGCGGCCTCGTCGCGGACCACCTGGGGCAGCCCGTCCTGCCGGCTGTCCTCCAGCGCGAAGTCCAACGCGGGCAGCTGTTGCTCCTCGATCGCCCGCAGGACCGGGCTGACCACGTCGAGCAGCGTCTCGTAGTCCTCCGAGGCCATGCGGATGCGCAACAGATTCAGGTAGACGTCCACGGGCCTACCGTCGGGCGGAAGCTCGGGTTCGTTCATGCCCCTCGGGTTCCCCGTGTTCCGCCGCTCAGACACGTCGCCACCGGGCCATCGCGAACGAGAAGACACCGAACAGCACCAGCCCTGCCGCGACCAGGACGAGCAGCCACGGTCCAAGGGGTGTCTCGGCGAACGAGCGGAGCGTGTCGTCGAGGCCCTTGGCCTTCTTGGGCTCGTAGTCGACCGCGGCGCGGACGGCGAACGCGCCCGCCGCGATGAACACCACTCCACGCGCCGTTCCGCCGCCGACACCGGTCACATCGACCAGCTTCCGGACCCGCGGGCCCATCTGGGCGAGCTTGAGCTTGTCGTGGAAGGACCTGCGCAGCGCCTGTACGGCGATCCACACACCGGCCACCGAGACACCGACGCCCGCGACGCCCACGAGCCACTGCCCCGCGGGCCACTCCAGGGCCCGGGCGGTGATGTCCCTGGACTGTTTGTCGCTCGATCCTCCGCTGCCGGAGCCGGCGGCGAAGGACAGCACGGAGTAGGCGACGAACGCGTAGAAGACGCAGCGGGCCGCCGACAGCAGCCGTTTCGTGGCTTTACGGCCGTCAGGACCGACCGCGCCGAACACCACCTCGGACAGCCGCCACAGGGCCATGCCGACGAGCCCGATGCCCAGCGCCCACAGGACGACGGAACCGAACGGTTTGTCGGCAAGTGCGGCGAGGGCACCGCCGCGGTCGGCCTGACGCCCGCCGTCGCCGAAGGCGATCTGCAGGGCCAGTACACCGACCAGCAGATAGATCACTCCGCGGGCGGTGAACCCCGCGCGGGCGGCATACTCCATGGCGGAGCCGCGTGCCGCGCGCCTGGCCTGGATCCGGCCGGCCTGTGCCGTGGAGCTCGTGGTCATGTAGACCCCCCCTTGAAGTCCGGATGCCGTCCTGGCGGGCGGTCACACGGAGTGTGGTCAATCGGTCAGTCGCGCGTGTTCAGGCATGGCCGCGAGCAGGCGGTGAGCCGTCTCCAGGGCCGGCCGCACATCCCGGGTGCCGGTGGAAACACAGAGCGTGTAGGCGAGATCCCGGGCCTGCGGGCTCGGCTCGGCCGCCATCGCGGCCTCCTCGGCCCGCAGTGCCTCGTACGCGTCGACGAGACTGGCGCAGGTACGCGGGATCGGGTATCAGTCTCGGGCTCGCTCCTCGTAAGCTCACGCTTCTCCCGACCCGTCGGCGGCCTGCCGCCGCGCCCGGTCCGCCAGCGCCTCGTCGCGCACACGCGCGCAGCTGCGGCTGATGAGCCGCGAGACGTGCATCTGCGAGATGCCGAGCTGGTCGGCGATGCGGCTCTGTGTCATGTCCTCGAAGAAGCGCATGTAGAGGATGGCGCGCTCGCGCTCGGGCAGCCGACGCAGGCCCTCCTTGGCGGATTCGCGGTCGACCACGACGTCGTACGACGAGTCGGGGGCACCGAGGGTGTCGGCGAGGCTGTAGCCGTCGTCGCCGGCCGAGAGCTCGGCGTCCAGGGACAGCGTGCTGAAGCTTTCGAGGGCCTCCAGACCGGTGGTGACCTCGTCCTCGGTCAGGCCGGTGTGGGCGGCGAGGTCGGCGGGCGTCGGTTCGGGGGAACCGGGGTTCTGGGTGAGTTCGCGCCGGGCCACCCGCACCTTGTTGCGCAGTTCCTGTACGCGGCGGGGCACCCTGAGGGCCCACATGCGGTCCCGGAAGTGGCGCTTGACCTCGCCCGTGATGGTGGGCACGGCGTAGCTCTCGAAGGCTCCGCGTTCCGGTTCGAACCGGTCGATGGCCTTCACGAGCCCGAGTGCCGCGACCTGGCGCAGGTCCTCCAGCGACTCGCCGCGGTCGCGGAACCGGCCGGCGATGCGGTGGGCCATGGGCAGCCAGGCGGTCACGAGTTCGTCGCGCAGGGCGTCGCGCTCGGGGCCTTCCTCCAGCCCGGCCAGCCGGGCGAAGAGGGCCATGGTGTCGGGGGCGTCGTCGTGCCGCCGCCTGCCGGCGGTGGGGCGGGTCTGGGTGGTGGTACGGCTGGTCGACGTGTCGGTGAGCATGCGGATTCGCTCCTGAAGAACGGGTTCAGGGACTGACCGCGGGAGGGACGCCGCCGGGACCGCCGAAGAGGGGCCCGCAGCAGCCATACAGCTCCCGCTGGCGCGCCTCCGGTCCGAAGCACGAAACTGCGTCTGCCCTGCTGTATGGGGCTCAAACTCGGCTTTTGAAACTCCGTTTTCTGGCGGCTTCCGCGGAGGTGCCGGCTCAGTTCAGAGGCACCACGGCGGTGATGCACTTACCGCCCGAGGGCAGGTCGGTCACGCGGACGTCGCGGGCCAGTCGGCAGACGATCGGCCAGCCGTGACCGCCCGGGCGCCACCTGCCCTGCGGGTCGACGGGCTCCTTGGCGACCGGCAGTTCGGCGCTGCGGTCGCTGACCGAGAGGCATACGCCCCGGCCCCCGACGTCGACGTGGAAGTCGGTGATGCCGCCGCCGTGCAGGATCGCGTTGGTGGTGAGTTCGGAGGCGACGAGGAGCGCGTCCGAGAGGGCCTGCGCGTCGCACGAGACGTGCGTGGTGCGGCAGCGCTCGGACACGGCCCACTCGACCGCCCGGCGCGCCTCGTCCGGCCTGCACGGCCGTGACCGTGCGTGCGGGTGCGCGACGGCGAGTTCGGGTGCGGATTCGGCCCTGTGCTCCTCGCACATGAAGTGGCTCCTGATCGTGGATCGGCTGGCTCTTGCGTCGGTGGAGCGGAAGCCCGGCCCTGCCCACGGCCCGCTGACCGCGCTGGACGGTGCTTTCTCCGTGGGCCTCCAGTAATCGGCTGACCTCTCCTCGTCCGGTCAAACCTCCCCGTTTCGGGCGGGACGCCGGGTCATTCGATCGCGATCCCGGGGTACGCGGGCGGTATGACGGATGTCGTGGACTCAGACGAACTGCTGCGCCGGATCCAGCGGGCCCGAGCCTGCGCGGTGGAGGAAGAACGGTCCTGGCGGGCGCGGAGCGACGAGTTGCGGCCCTCCGATCCGGAGGCCGCCGGGGACGCCGCCGTACGCACCCTGGCCTACGAGGCCGTGATCAGGGTGCTGGACGAGGTGCTCAGGCCGGGCAGTCGCTGACCGCCCGCATTCGTGGCGGCGCGGTCGTAGCGGCGGATCCGGACGGGGGCCGGCATCCCGGCCGTGCGGACCATCGCGCCGATCACGCAGTGCGCGCCCATCGGGCGGCTGACCAGGATCGATACCGCCGCCGTCGCGGGCAGCATGGCCCGGGCGTCCGGTGCGCGCTGATTGACGGTGGGCCGGGCCGGGCACCCGAGCCCCATGACTGTCGACCACACCCAAGCACCCGTTCTGGAAGCTCTGGCCGACTACCACCGCCGGGGACAGTTGTCCTTCACGCCGCCGGGACACAAACAGGCCCGTGGGGCCGACCCGGCGGTCCGGGAGACGCTGGGCGACGCGGTCTTCCTCGGGGACGTGCTGGCGTCGGGCGGTCTGGACGACCGGCTGACCCGGGGGCGGGTGCTGGAGCGGGCCGAGGAGCTGATGGCCGACGCCGTGCACGCCGAGCACACGTTCTTCACCACGTGCGGGAGTTCCCTCTCGGTGAAGGCGGCGATGCTGGCCGTCGCGGGTCCGCACGAGAAGCTGCTGATCGGACGGGACGCCCACAAGTCGGTGGTGTCCGGGCTGATCCTGTCGGGGATCGAGCCGGTCTGGATCGAGCCGCGGTGGGACGCCGAACGCCACCTGGCGCACCCGCCGTCCGCCGCGGAGTACGAGCGGGCCTTCGAAGCCCATCCCGACGCGAAGGGTGCCCTGGTCACCAGCCCGACTCCCTACGGCAGTTGCGCGGCCCTCGGGGACATCGCCGAGGTCTGCCACCGCCGTTCGGTCCCGCTGATCGTGGACGAGGCGTGGGGCGCGCACCTGCCCTTCCATCCCGATCTGCCGTCCTGGGCCATGGACGCGGGCGCCGACATCTGTGTGACCAGCATCCACAAGATGGGCAGCGGCTTCGAACAGGGATCGGTCTTCCACCTGCAAGGCGACCTCGTCCCGCCGGATCTGCTGAAGATGCGCGCGGACCTGCTGGGCACCACCAGCCCCTCGGTGCTGCTCTACGCCGGTCTGGACGGCTGGCGCCGCCAGATGGCGCTGCGGGGCAAGGAGTTGATGGGCGGGGCGCTGGATCTCGCGGCGCGGGTCCGTTCCGCGATCGAGGAGATCGACGGGATGCACGTCGCCGACCGCGACGACTTCTGCGGGCCCGGCCTGGCCGACGACTTCGATCCGCTGCCCGGTGTCATCGACCTCGACGGGCTCGGGATCACCGGATTCCAGGCCGCGGACTGGCTGCGCGAGCACCGGCACATCGACGCCCACCTCACGGACCACCGGCGTATCGGGATGCAGATCACCCACGGCGACGACGAGGAGACGACCGGCGAGTTGCTCGCGGCGCTCAGGGATCTCGCCCGGGTGGCGCCGGAGTTGGGCCCGGCCCCGCGGGTGGAGGTACCGCCGCCGTCCGAACTGCGGATGGAGCAGGTCGTGCTTCCCCGGGACGCGTTCTTCGGTCCGGCCGAGAAGGTGCCGGTCGCCGAGGCCGCGGGGCGGATCGCTGCCGAGATGATCACGCCCTACCCGCCGGGAATCCCGGCCGTGCTGCCCGGTGAACTGCTGACCGAGCCTGTACTGGAGTACCTGCGGACCGGGTTGGCCGCGGGCATGAACCTGCCCGATCCCGCCGACGCGGAGTTGAAGACGATCAGGGTGGCAAACGCGCCCGCCGAGTGAAACCGGTCACGCACCTCGGTTTCCATTGCGCGAAATCGCCATGGATGGTTTACGGTTCACTCATACGTGGTGACGGGGTCGACATACCGTCCTCCGACACCACCTCTGTCTGCCCTGGCTGGTCTCCCCCGTCCAGCCAGGGCTTTTTCATGCCCTGGCCAGATCCTCACATCCGCCGAGGTGCCCCGGGCGACGGCAGCCGCTGAAATGGGCGTAGGCACAACACCGGAATCCATCGCCGGCGAGGAGCCCCGCCTCATGACCAAAGCGATAAAACTGCTGACCGCACTGCCGCAGCCGCAGCGCCAGAGCCTGATGACGCTCGGCAAGGAGGTCTCCTTCCCCGAGGACTTCCACATCTTCGAGGCGGGCGGCAGGGCCGACCGCTTCTGGGTCATCCGCTCCGGAGCGGTCTCGCTGACCCAGCAGGTGACCCCCCAGCACCGGGTCACGGTCGCCGGACTCGGCTCGGGCGACCTGCTCGGCTGGTCCTGGCTGTTCCCGCCGTACCAGTGGGACTTCGGCGCGGAGGCCTTCAGCCCCGTGCGGGCCTACGAGTTCGACGCGGCGGCGGTGCTCCGGCTGTGCGAGGAGGACCGGCAGCTCGGCATGATCCTGGTCCGCAGCGTCGCCGAGATCCTCGCCCACCGGCTGGAGACCACCCGGGGCAAGCTGATGGAGCAGTACGGCACGCGTCGGCGCGGTGTTCTCTAGCGCCTCGGCAGGCTGCGTCCGCCCGTTGAGAGCCGGCGTCCGATGCCTGTTCGCGGCGTGCCGGCCGGAAGTGCTCGTACTGGATGTACCGGGGCCTTCGGCCGGTGCGGCGAAAGGGCGTGCCGGGCGTCGCGGCGGGGCGAGCCCCGCCTGCCGAGGCACTGGGCCCCTGGCGGCAGGGGGCTCCGCAGGTCTCAGATGCGGTAGCGGCGCAGCGCCGGCACGGCCAAGGCCAGGATCAGCATGAGGGCGACGACCAGGATGCCGCCGCCTGCGACCGCGGGCCGGGCCCCGAAGGCCGAGCCGGCGGTGCCGTGCAGGACGTCGGCGAGGCGGGGGCCGCCCGCGACGACGACGGTGAAGACACCCTGCATACGGCCGCGCATCTCGTCCGTCGCGGCGGAGAGCAGGATCGCCCCGCGGAAGACCATCGAGACCATGTCGGCGACCCCGGCCGCGGCCAGGAACACCACGGCGAGCCACAGACTGCTGCTGAGCCCGAAGCCGGTGATGGCCAGGCCCCAGGCGACGACCGCGCCGATGACCATCCAGCCGTGCCGACGGGCCCGCGAGAAGACGCCGGAGAACAGACCGCCGACCACGGCGCCGATCGGGATCGCGGCGAACAGCAGGCCCAGCGCGAGCCCCTCGTCGTAGGAGGCGTAGGTCTCGGAGGCGAGCTGCGGGAACAGGGCCCGGGGCATGCCGAAGACCATGGCGATGATGTCGGCGAGGAAGGACAGCAACAGCACCTTGTGCGCGGAGATGTAGCGGAAGCCCTCGGCGATCTCGCGGACGCCGGCCCGACGCGCCGCAGCGGCCGCGAGCGGCGGCAGGGACGGCAGCTGGTACACCGCCCACACCGTCACACACAGCGCCAGGGCGTCGATGAGGTAAAGCTCGGGCAGGCCGATCACCGGGATCAGGACGCCCGCGAGGAGCGGGCCCATCACCTGGCCGGTCTGCATGACGGTCGAGCCGAGGGCGTTGGCGGCAGGGAGCTGGTCCTCGGGCACCAGCCGGGCGATGGAGGCGTTGCGGGCAGGGGAATTGAGGCCCCAGAACGCCTGCTGCACCGCGAGCAGGACCATCAGGGCCGCCACCGAGTCGAGCCCGCTGAGGGCCTGGAGCCAGAACAGGACCGATGTGACGGCGATGCCGGTGTTGGTGATCAGCAGCAGCTTGCGGCGGTCCATGCTGTCGGCGACCGCGCCGCCCCACAGCGCGAACACGATCAGCGGCAGCAGTCCGGCCATGCTCGCGGCGCCGACCCAGGCCGAGGAGCCGGTGATGTCGTAGATCTGCTTGGGCACCGCGACGGCGGTGAGCTGGCTGCCGACGGCCGTGACGATGGTCGAGCTCCACAGTCGGCGGTAGGCCGGTATGCGCAGCGGGCGGGTGTCCATCGCCCAGCGACGCCAGCCGCGCCGGGTCGACGGCGCCTCGTCCGCGGCCGGTGTCCTGGATTCGGTGCTGCTCTCGCCGGTGTCCACACGTGTCCTGGTTGCTCGTTACATCTAACGGATCCGGGGTTCACTATCGCAGCACCGTCCAGGAGTCCGGGACGCGGTGTCTCAGCTCGTGGATCCGGCCCTTGACGACTTCACGCGCCGGCCACCAGGGTGGCGCCGAGCGCGACCATCGTGGCGGCGACCAGGCCGTCGAGCACGCGCCAGGCGGTCGGCTTGGCGAGGAAGCGGCTGAGCAGCCGGGCCCCGAAGCCGAGCGCCGCGAACCAGCAAAGACTGGCGAGGACGGCACCGAGTCCGAAGGTCCAGCGCAGCGGACCGCGGTCGGCGGCGATGGATCCGAGGAGGAACACGGTGTCGAGGTAGACGTGCGGGTTGAGCCAGGTCATCGCCAGACAGGTCAGCACCGCGCGCTTCCGGGAGCCCGTCGCCTCGCCCTCCGCCCGCAGGCCCGACTCCCCCGGCCTGAGGACCCGGCGGGCGGCGAGGACGCCGTAGCAGAGCAGGAAGCCGCCGCCGATCCAGCCGACCAGGGTCAGCGCGCCCGGCCAGGCGACCACCACGGCGCCGACACCGCCGACGCCGAGAGCGATGAGGAGGGCGTCGGACAGCGCGCAGATGCCGACGACGGCGAGGACGGCGTCGCGGCGGATCCCCTGACGCAGGACGAAGGCGTTCTGGGCGCCGATGGCGACGATGAGCGAGAGGCCGGTGCCGAAACCGGCGGCAGCGGCGGACAGGGAGGCGGGCATGGCTTCGACGGTACGGAGACGATCACCGCGCGTACAGCTAAAGATTCTTAAGTATCATTAGTTGTCGTGATGATGACCGAGCTACCCCTTGATCAGGTGCGCACGCTGCTCGCGGTTGTCGACGAGGGCACCTTCGACGCCGCGGCCGCCGCTCTGCACGTGACCCCGTCGGCGGTGAGTCAGCGGGTGAAGGCGCTGGAGCAGCGCACGGGTCGGGTGCTGCTGGTGCGCACGAAGCCGGTGCGGCCGACCGAGTCGGGGGAGGTGGTGGTGCGGTTCGCCCGGCAGCTGGCCCGGCTGGAGCGGGACGCTCTCGCCGAGCTGGGCATGCCGGGCGAGGGCGAGGTGACCCGGATCTCGGTCGCGGTGAACGCGGACTCCCTGGCGACCTGGTTCCTGGGAGCACTCACACGGGTTCCCGAACGGGAGCGGCTGTGTTTCGAGCTCCGGCGCGAGGACGAGACCCGTACGGCGGAGCTGCTGCGGGAGGGGCTGGTGATGGCGGCGGTGACGTCCTCGCCCGAGGCCGTGGCGGGGTGTTCCGTGCGGGCGCTGGGGCGGATGCGGTATCTCGCCGCGGCGAGTCCCGGGTTCGTGTCGCGGTATCTCGAGGGGTCTGGGCGGGAGGGGCTCGGGGAGGCGCCGGTGGTGACGTTCGACCGCAGCGACGACATCCAGGACGGGTTCCTGCGGCGGCTGGGCCGTGGTGGGGCGAGCCGGGTGCGGCATGCGGTGCCGGCGTCGGAGGGGTTCGTGGAGGCGGTCGCGCTGGGACTGGGGTGGGGGATGGTGCCGGAGATTCAGGCGGGCCCGTTGCTGCGCGAGGGGCGGTTGGTCTCGCTGGTGCCGGATCAACCGGTGGATGTCCCGTTGCACTGGCAGCAGTGGAAACTCGACTCGCCCGCGCTGGCCGCGGTGGCGGAGGCGGTGATGGTGGCCGCGTCGGAAACGCTGCGGTGAGGTCCGCCGTCGATGGCCTGGCCTCGTCCGTCGTGGCCGGTCGCGCCCGTGCGGCGACGCCGCATGGTGATACAGCCCCGCTGGCCTTCAGGGCGCCACTCGGAGCCGTGTCTCCGCACTGTCCAGGAGCATGTCCAAGGCCGTCTCGTATGCGCTGGTGACCATGCGGGTCGCCAGTAGGGGTGCCGCCTCCGCGATGCGGGGGTAGCGGTCGCCGGGCAAGTGGGCGTACGTCGAGCGCCACATGGACTCGTCGGCGTCCAGCGCCGCGCTCGGCAGGGCCAGCGACGCCGCATCCAGGGCCGCGAAGGCCAGCGTCTGGTCGATGAAGGCGTGGTAGATCCGCACCGTGTCCGGGAGGGGGAAGCCCGCCCTGCGCAGGACGTCCAGGACCGCCTCGTCCGCGGCCAGTTCGTTGGCCCGGCCGGTGACCCTGCTGGTCGTCAGCACGGCGGCCTGGGGATGGGCGACGTACGCGGCGTGGATGCGCAGGCCCACCTCGCGCAGATCGTGCCGCCACCGCCCCGTCGGCGTCCAGCCCGCCAGCGCCTGCCCGATCAGGGCGTCGCCGATGGCCAGCGTCAGGTCGTCCATGCCGCGGAAGTAGCGGTAGAGCGTGCTCGGGTCGGCGTCCAGTGCCAGGCCAAGGCAGCGGGCGGTGAGGCCTGTGCTGCCGTGTTCGCGGAGCATCCGCAGAGCCGTCTCGACGATCAGTTCCTCGGACAGCACGGTCCCGCTCCGGGTGGGCCTGCGCCGACGGCGCTTGTCCTCGGGGACCACGGGCTTGGGCATGGCGGCCTCCTTATGCCAACGCCATTGACCTTAAACGGGCGCACGGCGTTGTATCTCCGCCAGGGGCCCCTCACATCTGCGACCTTTGACCCGTAAGGGAGTTTTTGTCATGCGTGTACTGCTCGTGGGCGCCGGGGGCGTCGGCACGGCCATCACCCGGATCGCTGCCCGGCGGCCGTTCTTCGACGTCATGGTCGTCGCCGACTACGACCCGGCCCGCGCCGAGGCCGCGGTGACCGCGCTCGGCGACAGGGCAGACCGGTTCCGCGCCGAGCGCGTGGACGCGAACGACGAGTCGGCCGTGACCGCCCTGCTGGAGCGGCATGCCTGCGACGTCCTCCTCAACGCCACCGACCCGCGGTTCGTGATGCCCCTGTTCCGGGCGGCGCGCTCCGCCGGGGCGACCTATGTCGACATGGCGATGTCCCTGTCGCGTCCGCATGCCGAGCGGCCGTACGAGGAGTGCGGGGTCAAGCTGGGCGACGAGCAGTTCGCGCGGGCCGAGGAGTGGGAGAAGGCGGGCGCTCTGGCGCTCGTCGGCATGGGTGTGGAGCCGGGTCTCTCGGACGTCTTCGCCCGGCACGCCGCCGATGAGCTCTTCGACGAGATCGAGGAGATCGGGGTCCGCGACGGCGCGGATCTCACCGTCGACGGCTACGACTTCGCCCCTTCCTTCAGCATCTGGACGACCATCGAGGAGTGCCTGAACCCTCCCGTGGTCTACGAGGCCGACCGCGGCTGGTTCACGACGGAACCCTTCAGCGAGCCGGAGGTCTTCGACTTTCCCGAGGGCATCGGCCCGGTCGAGTGCGTGAATGTGGAGCACGAGGAGGTGCTGCTCGTCCCCCGCTGGGTCGGTGCGCGCCGGGTCACCTTCAAGTACGGACTGGGCCGCGAGTTCGTGGAGACGCTGAAGACGCTGCACCTGCTCGGCCTCGACCGCACTGCGCCGGTGACCGTGCCGAGCGCCGCGGGGCCGGTCGCGGTCTCGCCCCGCGACGTCGTGGCCGCGTGTCTGCCCGATCCGGCGACGCTGGGCGAGCGGATGCACGGCAAGACCTGTGCGGGCACCTGGGTGAAGGGGGTGAGGGACGGGGCGCCGCGCGAGGTGTACCTCTACCACGTGGTCGACAACCAGTGGTCCATGGCGGAGTACGGCTGTCAGGCGGTGGTGTGGCAGACCGCCGTGAACCCGGTCGTCGCCCTCGAACTCCTCGCCACCGGTGCCTGGTCCGGCGCGGGCGTCCTCGGTCCGGAGGCCTTCCCGGCCCGTCCGTTCCTGGATCTGCTGACCGCGTACGGCTCCCCGTGGGGCATGCGGGAACAGTGATTCGGCACAGCCCACAGGACCCGATTGTTTCACCGCGCATCGACAGGTGACCCGAAAGCGAGTAAGGCATGCACGAGGGCACGTACGACTTCGATCGCAGGTGACTATTGATGGACAACTGGCGAACCCATGCCGCGTGCCGCCGCGAGGATCCGGACCTCTTCTTCCCGATCGGCACCACCGGCCCCGCACTGGTCCAGACGGAGCAGGCCAAGTCCGTCTGCCGGCGCTGTCCCGTCCAGGAGCAGTGTCTGCAGTGGGCCCTCGACACCGGGCAGGGCATCGGCGTCTGGGGCGGCACCAGCGAGACGGAACGCCGGGCACTCGCCCGGCGCGCGGCGGCCGCACGGAGAAGGGCCGGCTGAGCGGGTCCGTTCAGCACGGTCCGCTGACCGGGCCCGGCCCACGACACGTTCGTGGGCCGGGCCCGGTCAGCGGACCGTGCGGCGCAGTGGGCCCCAGGAGTTCTCCTGCCGCTCCACTTCGGCCCGCGCCTCGTCGATCACGCGGGTGTCGATCCAGCACATCGGCCGTACATCCGTGACGAGGGGCTCGTTGTCCGGCCCCCGGCCCCGCTCGCGTCCCTGGAGGACCCAGGGGCGTACGTCGGGGCCCTTCTCGTGCGGGAGGTGCGAGTAGTCGTACAGGCGTCGGGCCACCCACAGCTGCACGGGTCGGCCCTGCCACCACTCCTCCACGCCGAGCGGGTTCGCCGACAGTCCCGGCAGTGACACGCCGGTGAGCTCGTCGGTGCTGGACACGCGGGCAAGATCGACCTCGGGGCCGCGCGACCAGCGGACGTACAGCTGTCCGTGCCGTTCGGTCAGGCTCCCGAGTTCAGCGAGTGTCCGTACCACCGGCAACCCGTCCGACATGCTCATGTCCCGGCCTCCCTCTCCTCTCACCTCTGCTTTCGCAGGCATACGGGGTACCCGCGCGCCGAGAAGAAAATCAGGGGTACGGCTGAGGCGCCGGGCCCCCGGGCAGCCGCAGGGTGAAGACGCTGCCGACGCCGGGCTCGCTCGCCGCCTCGACCGTTCCGCCGTGGGCGGCGACCAGGTGGCGGACGATGGGGAGGCCGAGGCCCGATCCCCCGGTACGGCGGCTGCGGGACTTCTCCGCGCGCCAGAACCGGTCGAAGACGTGGGGCAGGTCGGCCGGCGCGATACCGGTGCCGGTGTCGGCGACCGCCAAGGCGATGTCGTCGCCGTCCAGGCGCGCGGATAGGGTGACCGTGCCGCCGGCCGGGGTGTGGCGCAGGGCGTTGGAGACCAGGTTGCCGAGCGCCTGCCGCATCCGGAGCGGGTCGCCGTCCAGCCAGGGCTCGCCGTCGATGTCGGTGCGCAGTTCGACACGGGCCGCGCCGGCGGTGACGCGGTGGGCGGCGGCGACCTGCTGGAGGAGTTCGTCGCAGCGGACGGGCTCCCGGTGCAGGCGCAGGGTGCCGGCGTCGGCGGCGGCGAGGTCCTGGAGGTCGTCGATGACGCGCTGCAGGACGAGGGCCTCCTCGTGCAGGGAGGCGAGCAGGGCGGGGTCGGGGTCGACGACACCGTCCCGGGTGACCTCCAGCCAGCCGCGGATGTTGGTGAGCGGGGTGCGGAGTTCGTGGGCGATGTCGCTGACCATCGCCTTGCGCTGGGCTTCCAGGCGCTCGCGGCGTTCGGTCAGGTCGTTGAAGGCCGCGGCGAGGATGCCGGTCTCGTCGCGAGTGGTGACGGGAACGCGCACATGGAGTTCGGGCGGCTGCTGGGCCGCGGCGGTGAGCGCGCGCAGCGGACGCACCAGCCGGGTGGCGACCAGCGCGGTCGCGGCGACGGTGACGGCGAGCACGAGACCCGCGGTGCCCACGACCTTGGCCTTGTTGCCCGGGGACATGTCGAACAGCACGGCGGGCGTGTCCCCGGTGCCCAGGAAGAGTTCGGCCACCGGCGCCACGTACGGGTCGAGCTGGGTGCGGCGGGCCTTGTCGAGGCAGGGCTGAACCGAACGCGCCTCATCGGTGCCGAGCTTGCCGCCCAGGGGATCGCGCGCGTCCAGCCCGGCCGGTTCGCTTCCGAGCAGCGCGGCCATCCGGGGGTCCAGTCCGGCCTTGGTCAGGCAGGCGCGGCCGAGCGACTTCACCTCCTTCACCGCTTTGTCCTCCGAAGGGGTGGGTGTGTTGAGCAGTCCGTCGGCGCAGGCGTCGGGCACATGGTCGGGCGCGGAGCCGGTCTCCGCGTCGGTGAGGACCGTCCGCCCGCTCGGCGTACGGCTCAGACGGGTCCGCACACCGAACTGGGAGAAACAGGCCTGCCGCTTGCGGGCCAGGGCGGCGACCTTGACGCGTTCCGCCTCGGTGAGCCGGTACGGGCCGACCGCCCGCGGGTCGATGCCGGGGACCTGGGCGCCGCGCTCGGTGTAGGTGTCGGTGTGCAGCGGGTCGACGGTGGCGGCCGCGCTCGGTGGCAGGGAGGTGCCGCGCGACGCGGAGTCGGCGATGATCCGGCGGTCCGAGGCGGTCAGGGCGATACGACGGCCGGTCCTCGCCGAAAGCTCCCGCACGGTGGCGGCCACCCCCGTCCAGTCGGGGTGGGTCGCCGCGTATCCGCTGAGTTCGGCGAGGACCTCCATGTCGTCGGCGAGTGCCTGCCCCTGTTCCTCGCGCAGCGCCTGGGTGGTGGTCGCCACGGCCAGCCAGGCGGTCGCGGCCACCGAGCACACGGCGATGAGCCCGGACGTGATCAGCAGGCGGACCAGCAGCCGCTTGTGCAGGGGTATCCGAGCTCTCATCCACGGCCGCCGCTGAGCTTGTAGCCCACGCCGAACACCGTCAGCAGCCGCACCGGCCGGCGCGGATCGGCCTCGATCTTGCGGCGCAGGTTCATGACGTGCACGTCCACGGCCCGTTCGGTGGAGGCCCGGTCGGTGCCCCGGGTGATCTCCAGCAACTGCCGCCGTGAGAAGACCCGTTCCGGCTCGGCGACCATGGCGAGGAGGATCTCGAACTCGGCCGGCGTGCATTCCACCGGCGCCCCGTCGCAGCGCACCTCGTGCCGTACGGGATCGACCGCCAGGCCTCCGGCGCGCACGACGGGATCCTCGGGCCGGTCGGCGGCCGCGCCCCGTCCGCTGCGCCTGAGGACGGTCCGGATCCGGGCCATCAGTTCGCGCGGGCTGTACGGCTTGGTCATGTAGTCGTCGGCGCCCAGCTCCAGGCCCAGCAGGACGTCGTCCTCCTCCGAGCGCGCGGTGAGCATCACGACGGGAATGTCCTCGTCGCGGCGCAGCACCCGGCACACGCCGAAGCCGTCGATCACCGGGAGCATCAGGTCCAGGACGACGAGGTCGGGGGCGAGCCGCCGGGCCGCCTCCAGGGCGGCCCGCCCGTCGTGGACCACGGTGGCGGTGTGGCCTTCCGCGAGCAGGGAGCGCCGTATGAGTTCGGCCTGCATCTCGTCGTCCTCGGCTACCAGCACATGTGCGCACACCCGGCGGATCCTAAGCGGTCAGCGGGTCAGGGACTTGGCGTCGCCCATGACGACGACCGGATGGAGGCCCGGGTCCAGGGTCAGGAGCAGCTCCTTCATGTGCTCCTCGGCGATGCTCACACAGCCGTGGGTGGGTCCACCGTGGTCGACGTGGAGCCATATCCCGCCACCGCGCCCCGCGCCGAGGGGCCGCGTCCAGTCCAGGGGTGAAGTCCCGGGCCGCCGGTTGTAGTTGATGGCGATCACGTAGTCGAAGGATCCGGCCAGCGGCTCGCCCTCGAAGCCCGTGCCGGGTGAGGTGAAGCCGACGCCGCGGTCGTACGGCAGCTTGGTGCCGGGGTTCTTCAGCAGCCCTCCGGCGTCCGTGAGGGTGTAGACGCCGGTCGGTGAGCGCAGGTCGCCCGCCAGGTGGTGGTCGGTCCAGCCCTTGAGGGCGTTGTGCGCGGGCCAGCTCGCACCGGCCTGCCAACCGGCCTCGGTGCGCTCGTACAGGACCACGGTGGAGGCCGACGAGTCGCGGCCCCGCCCGGTGACCACGACGGCCTGTCGTGCGTCGGCCGGCACCTTCGCCCACGTCTTCGGACCGAGCCCGGGTATCTGCCGGGGGACGACCGCGACGGATATCTCAGGTGAGGGCGTGGGCGCGGGCTCCAAGGTGTCCTGAGAGGGCGTGGGCCCGGCCGCCGTGCTGGCCACGGCACCGCCGCCGCATCCGGTGAGAAGCAGAGATGCGGCGAGCAGGGCCACGTGGGTTCTGCGTGTGATCATGGAACGACTCTGGCCGACACTTGTAAGGAACTGGTCAGGTTCTAGGCCCGGTTCGGTTTACCCGCTGTGTAGAGCCAGGTATGGAACAGGCTGTCCAGGTCCTTGCCCGACACCCGTTCCGCGAGGCGCTGGAACTGTGCGGTGGTCCCGTTGCCATTGCGGTGCCCGGAGGCCCAGGCGCGCAGGATCAGGAAGAACGCCCGGTCGCCGACACGCGTGCGCAGCGCGTGCAGGGTCATGGCGCCACGGGCGTAGACGGGGGTGCCGAAGATGTTGGCGCCGCTGCCGGGGTCGCCGGGCGGGAACTCCCACAGGTCGTCGCTCGCGGGTTTCGCGTACAGGCCGTCGAAGGTCTTCTGCGCGCTGTCGCCGCCGTGCTGCTCGTCGTAGAGCCATTCCGCGTAGGTGGCGAAGCCCTCGTTGAGCCAGATGTCCTTCCACGAGGTGAGGGAGACGGAGTCGCCGAACCACTGGTGGGCGTTCTCGTGGACGAGGGTGCTCAGGTCGGGTGCCCGGTCGTAGACCGGACGGCTCTGGGTCTCCAGCGCGTAGCCGACGTTCGGGGCGCGGTCCACGATGGAGCCCGCGGCACGGAACGGATAGGGCCCGAACAGCTTGCTCTCCCACTCCAGGACGGAGGGCAGTTTCTTGAGGACCGGGGCTGCCGCGGCGGCCTCGCGCGGGTCGACGGCGTTGTAGACCCGGATGCCGCTTTTGGTGGTGAACTGCTGCACCTTGAACTTGCCGACGGTGGCCGTGGCCAGGTAGGCGGCCATGGGTTCGCGCTGGCGCCAGCGGAACGTGGTCTTCGCGTGCGTGGTCCGCTGGGAGAGGAGGACGCCGTTGGCGACGGCGGTGCGCCCCTTGGGGACGGTGATCGTGAAGTCGTACGACGACTTGTCCGTGGGGTGGTTGTTCGCCGGGAACCAGGTCATGGCGCCCTGCGGTTCCCCGGCGACGAAGGCCCCGTCGTCGGTGGGGATCCAGCCGTCGAGCGAGCCGTCCGGGTCGGTGACGGGACGGGGCTTGCCCCGGTAGGTGACGGTGATGGTGAACCGTTCCCCCTTGCGCAGGGCGCGCCTCGGGGTGACGACCAGTTCCTGTCCGTCGCGGCGGAAGCCGGCCTTGGCGTGATCGACCGTCAGACCGGTGACGGTCAGGCCCTTGAAGTCGAGGTCGAAGCGGCTGAGTCGCTGGCCGGCGCGGGCGGTGAGGACCGCCTTGCCGTCGAGATGGCCGCTCCCGGGGTCGTAACCGAGCGTCAGGTCGTAGTGGTCGACGTGGTATCCGCCGTTTCCGGCGAGCGGAAAGTAGGGATCGCCGGCTCCGGATGAGCCCGTCGACGGAGGGGACCCTGCGGCAGCCCCGAGCAGCGCCACGAGGGCGACCGGGGTGGTGACGAGGACGAGAGTGCGTCTGACGGCCTTCGGCACGTGCGCTCCTACAGGTCGGGGGGTGGGCAATGGCTTCACACTAAAGGCCGCCTCCGCCGCAACTCACCCTTGATGAGGTCAAGTCACGCCCGGCTGCGCAGTACGCTCCCGACGCACTCCTGCCTTCGTCGAGAGGTCGCCCGTGAGCGTTCGCATCCGCCGTGTCTACGAACCCCCCGAGCCCGCGGACGGCGTGCGCGTCCTGGTCGACCGGCTGTGGCCGCGCGGGCTGTCCAAGGACGCGGCCCGCGTGGACGAGTGGCCGAAGGCGCTCACCCCGTCGACCGAGCTGCGCCGCTGGTACCACGCGGGCGAGGGGTCGTACGAGGAGTTCGCCGAGCGCTACGAGGCGGAGCTGGCCGATCCCGAGGCGGCCGGGCTTCTCGACCGGGTCCGGGAGCTGGCGAGCAAGGGCGACGTGACCCTGCTGACCGCGTCGAAGACGCCGGAGCGGAGTCACGCCACCGTGCTGGTGCGCCTGCTGGAGTCCTAGTCCGTCGGCAGGCAGCGTTCGCCCCGTCGCGACACCCGGCACGCCCTCTCGCCGCACCGGGCGAAAGCCCAAGCAATCCGGTACGAGGCCTTCCGGCCGGCACCCCCCAGCCTTCGGCCGGGGGACCCCCAGAGCACGCACCGGCCGCCCCGCTCCTCAACGGGCAGACGCTGCCTGCCGAGGCACTAACCGATCTGCTTGGCCGCCGCCCGGCCCGCCGCGCGCCCCGAGAAGAGGCAGCCACCGAGGAAGGTGCCCTCGAGCGCGTTGTAGCCGTGCACACCGCCGCCGCCGAAGCCGGCGACCTCGCCCGCCGCGTACAGGCCTTCGAGGGGCTTGCCGTCGGTGCCCAGGGCGCGGGAGTCGAGGTCGGTCTGGATGCCTCCGAGGGTCTTGCGGGTCAGGATGTGCAGCTTGACGCCGATGAGGGGGCCGGCGGCGGGGTCGAGGATGCGGTGCGGGGTGGCGACCCGGCCGAGGCGGTCGCCGATGTAGCGGCGGGCGTTGCGGATGCCCTGCACCTGGGCGTCCTTGCTGTAGGAGTTGGCGATCTGGAGGTCGCGGGCCTCTATCTGGCGGCGGAGCGAGGCGGCGTCCAGGAGGGCCTTGTCCGTCAGCCCGTTCATCTTCTCGACCAGCTGCTCCAGGTTCGGGGCGGTCACGAAGTCCGCGCCCTTGCGCAGGAACGCGTCGACCGGTCCCGGAGCTCCCTTGCCGAGGAGCCGCTCCTTGAGAAAGCCCGCGCGGTCCTTGGCGGTGATGTCGGGGTTCTGCTCGGAGCCCGAGAGCGCGAACTCCTTCTCGATGATCTTCTGGGTGAGGATGAACCAGGAGTGGTCGTGCTCCGCGATGTCCTCGGTGGTGCGCAGGTGTTCGAGGGTGCTGAGGGTGTCGTAGCCGGGCAGGCACGGCTCGGGCAGCCGGCGGCCGAGGGCGTCGAACCACATGGAGGACGGGCCGGGCAGGATGCGGATGCCGTGGCCGGGCCAGATCGGGTCCCAGTTCTGGATGCCCTCGGTGTAGTGCCACATGCGGTCGCGGTTGACCAGGCGGACGCCGGCGCCGGCGCTGATGTCGAGCATCCGGCCGTCGACGTAGGCGGGCACGCCGGTGACCATCTCGGCGGGCGGGTTGCCGAGCCGTTCGGGCCAGTAGCGGCGGACGATGTCGTGGTTGGCGCCGATACCGCCGGTGGTGACGACGACGGCGTGGGCGGTGAGCTCGAAGTCGCCGACCCGGTCACGGTTGGAGGCGACACCGCGCGCGGAGTTGTCCTCGGCCAGCACCGTGCCGCGCACGCCGCGGGCGGTGCCGTCCTCGACGACCAGTTCGTCGACCTGGTGGCGGTGGTAGAAAGTCAGCAGTCCGTCGCGCGCGGCCTGCTTGGCGTACCCGACGAAGGGCTCGACGACTCCGGTGCCGGTGCCCCAGGCGATGTGGAAGCGGGGCACGGAGTTGCCGTGTCCGTGGGCGGTGAGGTCACCGCGCTCGGCCCAGCCGACGGTCGGCAGGAACTTGATCCCGTGCCCCTCGAGCCAGGACCGCTTTTCCCCCGCCGCGAACTCGACGTAGGCGCGCGCCCAGCGCACCGCCCAGGAGTCCTCGTCCTCGACGCGGTCGAACTTCGCGCTGCCCTGCCAGTCGTTCCAGGCGAGGTCGAAGGAGTCCTTGATGCCGAGGCGCCGCTGTTCCGGGGAGTCGACCAGGAACAGTCCGCCGAAGGACCAGAAGGCCTGGCCGCCGAGATTGGCGGCGTTCTCCTGGTCGACCAGCGCGACCCTCTTGCCGCGGCTGGTGAGCTCGTGCGCGGCGACCAGGCCCGCGAGCCCCGCTCCGACGACGATGACGTCGGCATCCATGGCGACCGTCCCTTCCCTCATACGGTGGTGTCGCTGCCGTCGGTGAGCAGCGCGGTGAGCAGTTGCTTCAGCCAGACACGGGCCCGCTCGAGGTCTCCGTCCAGCAGCAGTTGGACGGTGACACCGTCGTAGGCGGCGACCACGGCGTGGGCGGCGCCCTCGACGTCGGTCAGTACGGCGGGCAGTTCGGCGTGCCCACGCGCGCGTGCCAGCCGGTCGGCGACGGCCCGCCTGAGGCGCGCCCGGTGTTCGAGCAGGGTCCGGGCGACCTCGGGCACGCGGGCGGCGTGCACCAGGAAGTCGGTCTTGACCAGGAGCCAGTCCCGGTCGAGGAGCAGCACGTCGGTGACCCGGTCGACGGCGGCCAGGACGTCGAGCTCCGGGCCGTCCAGGGCGAGGGCTCCGGAGACCTGCTCCGCGATCAGGTCCGCGCGCTGCTGGTAGAGCGCGAAGAAGAGCTCGTCGAGGCTGTCGAAGTTCGAGTAGAAGGCACCCCGGCTGTATCCGGCGGCCTCGCAGACCTCCTCGATCGACACGCGCCCGAAGCCCTTTGCGGCGAACACCGCGAAGGCCGCGTCCAGGAGATTGGCACGCGTGCGGACCCGGCGCCTGGTCACGCGCCTGGTCGTGTCCTGTGTCGCCATGTCGGGTCCTCCGTTCGATACGCGAATGTATCCGATACACCGATGCATCGAAAGGGTCGAACACCTCGATCGATCTCATGGGAACAGATTTTCGATTAAGGAGTACGCTGGATACATGACCGCGCACCTCCAGGGCTCTCTCTTCGACCAGACCGACGAGCTGCGGCTGGGCCCCCTCGACGGGATCCGCCGTACCGTGCTCGGTTTCGGCGCCTGGATCGACGTACTGCCCGGATGGCTCGGCGGCTCCGACGCCCTCTTCGAACAGCTGGCGACCGAGGTGCCGTGGCGAGCGGAACGCCGCACGATGTACGACCACGTCGTCGACGTCCCGCGGCTGCTCTCCTTCTACGGCGTGGACGACGAGCTGCCGCATCCCGTACTCACCGAGGCCCGCGAGGCGCTCACCGCGCACTACGGCGAGGAGCTGGGCGAACCCTTCACCACGGCCGGGCTCTGCTACTACCGCGACGGCCGGGACAGCGTCGCCTGGCACGGCGACCGGATCGGGCGGGGCGCCCGCGAGGACACCATGGTCGCCATCCTCTCCGTGGGCGCACCGCGCGACCTGGTGCTGCGACCGGCGCGCGGCGGCGCCGAGACCGTACGTCGGCCGCTGGGGCACGGCGACCTGATCGTGATGGGCGGCTCCTGTCAGCGCACCTGGGAACACGCCGTACCGAAGTCCACGCGCGCGACGGGACCGCGCATCAGCATCCAGTTCCGCCCGCACGGCGTGCGGTGAGGCGGAGAGGCGGCTGCCTCCACCGCACGCGGGGGCTGCCTCCGGCGGACGGCGCCGGAGGCAGCCTCGTCCCTCCGGGGCCGGACGGGGAGGACCGGCGACAAGCCGCTGCAGCGGCGGGCCGGGAGGACGAAACCGTGGCGTGGGCGGGCCGGGAGCCCGGGGGCGCAGGTCTCCAGGAGCGCGCCCGGCCCGGGATACCCGCCGGTCCCGTGGCGTTCAAGGCTGACGGAAGACGCCGACCCCTCCGTCCGGCGCCGCGCCCCGGGCGCGGCAGCCACGCGGACGGCGTCGGAGGCAGCCTTGTCAGCACGGAAGTTGACGGCTGGAAGACCGGTACCCGCCGCTCCGGATCGCCTGAGCGTCTGCTTTGCTGTGTGCCGTCGGGCAGGGACTCATCGGGTGGGGCGATCATGAGCGCAGGCGTGCAGCAAGTCGCGGACGGCACCTACCTGGTGCAGGGCAGCAACACCAACTGGGTGATCGTGACCGAGGGAAGCGCCGCCACACTGGTCGACACCGGCTATCCGGGCGACCGGGAGCAGGTGCTCGCCTCCCTCGCGGAGGTGGGGAGTTCCCCGGAGGCGGTCACCGCCGTGCTCATCACGCACGCCCACAACGACCACCTCGGCTCCGCCGAGTACCTGCGCAGCACCTACGGCACGCCCATCTACCTGCACGAGGCCGAAGTGCCGCACGCGCGGCGGGAGTTCCTGCACCAGGTGTCCGTCGGGACGGTCCTGAAGAACGGCTGGCGGCCCGGTGTGCTGCCGTGGGCGGTGCACTCGATCCGGGTGGGCGGCACGGCCCATGTGCCCGTCGCCTCCCCGCAGCCGTTCCCGGCTGAGGGCACGCTCGATCTGCCGGGCCGTCCGGTGCCCGTGTACACGCCGGGCCACACCGACGGGCACTGCGCCTTCCACCTCCCCGAGCGCGGTGTGGTGATCTCCGGTGACGGCCTGGTGAGCGGTCACCCCACCTCGCGGGTCAAGGGGCCCCAGCTGCTGCCGGACATGTTCCATCACGAGCGCGCCCGTGCCGTGGCGTCGCTGGACGTGTTCGCGGAACTGGAGGGCGACGTGCTGCTGCCGGGGCACGGGCCCGTACACCGTGGTCCGGTCCGTGAAGCGGCACTTCAGGCCAGGGACCGTGCGCTCTAAGGTGAGGTGACGATCACCGCCCAGGCAAGGACAGAGCACCGATGGCACTGCAGATCAGCGCGACGAACCCGGAGCACCCCGCGCTCCTGCTCGAACTGCCGTGGCAGCTGCCGCTGGAGCAGTGGCCGGAAGAGGTCCTGGTCCCGCTGCCGCGCGGCATATCCCGCCACGTGGTGCGCTACGCCCGGGCCGGTGACGAGGTCATCGCCGTCAAGGAGCTCGCCGAGCGCCCGGCGCTGCGCGAGTACGAGCTGCTGCGCGACCTGGACCGGCTCGGCATACCCGCCGTCGATCCGCTCGCCGTGGTCACCGGGCGCGCCGACGCCGAGGACGCCCCGCTGGAGCCGGTGCTGGTCACCCGGCATCTGGGCGGCTCGATGCCGTACCGCTCGATGTTCGAGACGACCATGCGGCCCGCCACCATGCACCGCCTCATGGACGCGCTGGCCGTCCTTCTGGTCCGTCTGCACCTGGCCGGGTTCGCGTGGGGCGACTGCTCGCTGTCCAACACGCTCTTCCGGCGGGACGCGGGCGCCTACGCCGCCTATCTGGTGGACGCCGAGACCGGTGACCTGCATCCGCAGCTCAGCCCCGGGCAGCGGGACTACGACCTCGACCTCGCCCGCGTGAACATCAGCGGCGAGCTGCTCGACCTGGAGGCCTCCGGGGCGCTGCACCCCTCCGTGGACGCGATCGAGTTCGGCATGGAGATCTGCTCGCGCTACAACAGCCTGTGGGAGGAGCTGACCCGCAGGTCCGTCTACCCGGCGGGCAAGTACCAGTACATCGAGCGCCGGATCCGGCGGCTCAACGACCTCGGCTTCGACGTGGCCGAGATGCAGATCGAGCACGCGCCGAACGGCGACACGGTCACGTTCGTGCCGAAGGTCGTGGACGCGGGCCACCACCAGCGCCAGCTCCTGCGGCTGACGGGCCTGGACGCCGAGGAGAACCAGGCCCGCCGGCTCCTGAACGACCTGGAGAGCTGGATGGCCACCCAGGACGACTACGCTCCGGGCGACCCGCTCGGCGCCCGCCCGGAGGTACTCGCGCACCGCTGGGTGCGGGACGTCTTCCGGCCCACGGTGCGGGCCGTGCCGCTCGACATGCGCGGGTCGATGGACCCGGCCGAGATCTACCACGAGCTGCTCGAGCACCGCTGGTACCTGTCCGAGCGGGCCCAGCATGACATCGGGCTTGACACGGCCGTGGACGACTACATCAAGAACATCCTCCCCAAGGCCCGGGAGACGCTCCAGCCCACCCCCGCCACCGCGGACTGACCTCACACGTGCGGCACCACGGCCACCGGGCAGTCCGCGTGGTGCAGCACGCCGTGCGCGACCGATCCGATCCTGGCCCCGACAGCGGTACGGCGGGCCCGGCGGCCGACGACCATCAGCTGGGCCCGCGCGGTCACCGACAGCAGCACCTGCCCCGCGCTGCCCAGCTCGACGTGCTCGACGACCGGCACGCCGGGGAAGCGTTCCCGCCACGGCTGGAGCGCCGCGGCCAGCGCCTCCTTCTCGTACGGCTCCAGTCCCCCGGCCTCGTCCAGAAGCCTCAGCGAGCCGGGGCTGTAGGCGAACACCGGCGGCAGCGTCCAGGCCCGTACGGCACGCACGGTCGCCCCGCGTGCCGCCGCCGTCTCGAAGGCGAACCGCAGGACGTCGGCACTGTCCTCCGGGTCGCCCTCCTGACCCACGACGATCTCGCGTCCCGCGGCCTCCGCGGTGGCCTGGTCCCCGGCGCGCACCAGGACGACGGGCCGCGCCGCCTCGGCGATCACCTGCCGGCCGACCGAGCCCAGCAGGAAGCCGACGACCGGCCCGTGCCCGCGGGAGCCGAGGACCAGCAGTTCGGCCTCGGCCGCGGCGGCCACCAGCACGTCCACGCTGCCGCCCTCGACGACCTCGGTGGACACGTCGAGCCCGGTGTGCCGCCCGGTGACCGTCCGCACGGCCTCGCCCACGGCGTCCCGCGCCCAGCCTCGCTGGGTGTCCCGGTCCCCCGCGTCGATCCCCTCGTACGACTGGAACCGCCACGCGTGCACCACCCGTAGCGCCACGTCCCGCCGGACCGCCTCCCGCGCGGCCCAGTCCAGCGCGGCGAGGCTCTCCTCGGTTCCGTCGATCCCTGCGGTGATCGGGCGGGTCATGCGGTGGCCTCCCTGTTCGCGGTCACGTCCGTGCCGGTCCAGTCTTCACTACGCTGCCCTTATGGCATTGGAGTGGGAGCAAGTCATCGTGGACTCGGCCGATCCCGTCGCCCTCGGACGTTGGTGGGCCGAGGCGCTGGGCTGGGTGGTGGTCGGGGAGGCCCCCGACGAGTTCGAGATCCGCCCCGAGAAGGACCGGATGCCGGGGCTGCTCTTCGTGCCGGTGCCGGAGGCGAAGACCGTCAAGAACCGGCTCCATCTCGACTTCCGCCCCGACGACCAGGAGGCCGAGGTCACCCGCTTCCTCGCCCTGGGCGCCCGGCACGTAGACGTGCGGCAGGGCGACGTGTCCTGGGTGACGCTCATGGATCCCGAGGGCAACGAGTTCTGCGTACTGGGCGAGCGTCGAGCCTGACCCCGGCAGGGTCTGCCATACCTGCGCGTAGCCCGGCGATCGAACATACGATGGGCAGGACCGGGTCGGTGACCACGGGGGGCGCTGGGCCCTGACCGACCGCTCGGGGTGGGAGACGTATGGCACAGGCCGCCGAATCGGCGCGGACCGTCATTCTGACCGTGGACGACGACCCGGGGGTCTCCCGTGCCGTCGCCCGCGATCTGCGGCGGCGCTACGGCGAGTCGTACCGGATCGTGCGCGCGGAGTCCGGCGAGTCCGCGCTGGAGGCGCTGCGGGAGCTGAAGCTGCGCGGCGACCTCGTGGCGGTGATCCTGGCCGACTACCGCATGCCGCAGATGAACGGCATCGAGTTTCTCGAACAGGCCCTGGACGTGTATCCGGGCGCCCGTCGCGTGCTGCTGACGGCGTACGCCGACACCAGCGCGGCGATCGACGCGATCAACGTCGTCGATCTCGACCACTATCTCCTCAAGCCGTGGGACCCGCCCGAGGAGAAGCTCTATCCGGTGCTGGACGACCTCCTGGAGGCGTGGCGCTGCAGCGACTACCGGCCGGTGCCCGCCACCAAGGTGATCGGACACCGCTGGTCGGCGCGTTCCTCGGACGTGCGGGAGTTCCTGGCCCGCAACCAGGTGCCGTACCGCTGGTACTCCACGGAGGAGCCGGAGGGACAGCGGCTGCTGGCCGCCGCGGGGCAGGACGGACAGCGGCTGCCGGTGGTGATCACCCCCGACGGCACGCCCCTGGTCAAGCCGGAGGCACCCGACCTGGCCGCCCACGTGGGCCTCGCCACGACCCCGACCGCCGACTTCTACGACCTCGTCGTCATCGGCGGCGGCCCGGCCGGACTCGGAGCGGCGGTGTACGGGGCCTCGGAGGGGCTGCGGACCGTGCTGGTGGAACGGTCGGCGACCGGCGGGCAGGCCGGGCAGAGCTCCCGGATCGAGAACTACCTGGGCTTCCCCGACGGTGTCTCGGGCGGCCAGCTCACCGACCGGGCCCGCCGGCAGGCGACGAAGTTCGGCGCGGAGATCCTCACCGCCCGCGAGGTGGCGGGCCTGGAGGTCAACGGCGCGGCCCGCACCGTGCGGTTCTCGGACGGGTCGGCGGTGGCCGCGCACAGCGTGATCCTGGCGACCGGCGTGTCGTACCGCCAGCTGCAGGCGCCGGGCTGTGCGGACCTGACCGGCTGCGGGGTGTTCTACGGCTCGGCACTCACCGAGGCGGCCTCCTGCCAGGGGCAGGACATCTACATCGTCGGCGGCGCCAACTCCGCGGGGCAGGCGGCGATGTACCTGTCCCGAGGCGCCAAGTCGGTGACCCTGCTGGTGCGCGGCCCCGACCTCGCCGCCTCGATGTCGCACTATCTGATCCAGCAGATCGAGGAAGCTCCCAACATCTCGGTACGCGCGCGTACCGTCGTCGACGCCGCGCACGGCTCCGACCACCTGGAGCAGCTGACCCTGCGCGACACCGAGACCGGCGAGACCGAACTCGTCGACGCGCAGTGGATGTTCGTGTTCATCGGCGCGGCCCCGCTGACCGGTTGGCTGGACGGCACGGTGCTGCGGGACGAGCACGGGTTCATCCTGGCCGGGCCCGACCTCACCCCCGACGGGCGACCGCCGGCGGACTGGGAACTGGACCGGCCTCCGTACCACCTGGAGACCAACATTCCGGGCGTGTTCGTCGCGGGCGACGCGCGCGCCGAGTCCGCGAAGCGGGTCGCGTCCGCCGTCGGAGAGGGAGCCATGGCCGTGATGCTCGTCCACCGGTACCTGGAGCAGTCATGAGCGGGCAGTTGATGCCGTGCGCCCCCGGGGAGATCGGATCGCTGTTCCTGTTCGAGAAGCTCTCCCCCGAGCAACTCGGGCAGCTGTGCGCCGCGGGCCGGGTGGAGCGGTTCGAACCCGGCCCGGTGTACACCGAGGGTGAACCCGCCACCTGCTTCTACGTGATGCTCGAGGGCACGGTCGTCCTCTCCCGCCGGGTCGCCGGCGACGACGTGGAGGTCAACCGCACCTCGCAGCGCGGGGTGTACTCGGGGTCCATGCAGGCCTATCTCAAGGACCGGGTGCAGCAGACCTACAACAACTCCATGCGGGTGACGGAGCCGTCGCGGTTCTTCGTGCTGCCCGCGGAGTCGTTCTCGGCCTTCATGCAGGAATGGTTCCCGATGGCGGTCCATCTGCTGGAGGGGCTCTTCTTCGGTTCCAAGAACACCCAGCGGGCCATCGGGCAGCGGGAACGGCTGCTGGCGCTCGGCTCGTTGTCCGCCGGTCTCACGCACGAGCTCAACAATCCGGCGGCGGCCGCCGTACGGGCCACGTCGACGCTGCGCGAACGGGTCGGCAAGATGCGGCACAAGCTCGCGGTCATCGCCCAGGGCTCCTACAGCCCGGAGGTGATGGCGAACCTCATCGACATCCAGGAGCGCACGGCCGAACGGGTCGCCAAGGCGCCCGTGTTGAGCCCGCTGGAGGCCTCCGACCGGGAGGACGCGCTCGGCGACTGGCTCGACGACCACGGCATCCAGGAGGGCTGGCGGATCGCGCCCACCTTCGTGCAGGCGGGCCTCGACGTGGACTGGCTCGACCAGGTCGCGGCGGCCGTGGACGAGGAGATCCTGCCGAACGCGATCGGCTGGCTCAACTACACCGTCGAGACCGAGCTGTTGATGGACGAGATCAACGACTCCACGGCCCGTATCTCGCATCTCGTCGACGCGGCGAAGCAGTACTCCCAGCTGGACCGGGCGCCCTATCAGGTGGCCGACGTGCACGAACTCCTCGACAGCACGCTGCTGATGCTGTCCGGGAAGATCGGGCAGCAGATCAAGGTCGTCAAGGAGTACGACCGGACGCTGCCGAGGATCCCGGCCTACCCCGCCGAGCTCAACCAGGTGTGGACGAACCTGATCGACAACGCGGTGCAGGCCATCAACAGCGTCGGTGGGGACGGGACGTTGACCGTCCGGACCGCGCTCGACAACGACCGGCTGCTGGTGGAGTTCCGGGACACCGGGCCCGGGGTGCCGCCGGACATCCGCGGGCGGATCTTCGATCCCTTCTTCACCACCAAGCCCGTGGGCGAGGGGACGGGGCTCGGGCTCGACATCTCCTGGCGGATCGTGGTCAACAAGCACCACGGGACGCTTCAGGTGGAGGCGTCACCGGGCGACACCCGCTTCCAGGTACTGCTTCCACTGACCGCCGTGGACAACGACACGACCGAGGAGTCGGAATGAGCGACATCAAGGGGATCGACCCGAGCGTGCCGCCCAGCGGGGACGGGTGCGTGGAGTGCGACGCGGCGGGCGGCTGGTGGTTCCATCTGCGGCGGTGCGCGCAGTGCGGGCACGTGGGGTGCTGCGACTCCTCGCCCGGGCGGCACGCGACAGGGCATTTCCGGGACTCGGGGCATCCTCTGGTGCGGAGTTTCGAGCCGGGTGAGGAGTGGTTCTGGAACTTCGAGACGAACGAGATGTTCGAGGCGGGGCCGGAGCTTGCGGCGCCGGTGAGTCATCCGGATTCGCAGCCGGCGCCGGGCCCTGAAGGGCGGGTGCCGGCGGATTGGGCCCGAACGTTGCGCAGATGAGCTCGGGGGGATTTGTCTGACGGCGGCTGCGGGTACGTAGTGGCTGGTCGCGCCCACGCGGCGGAGCCGCATACTGACACAGCCCCGCGCCCCTTGCTCGGTCACCGCGCCCTCAGATCAAATGCGCTGTCAGTGTCGCGTGCCAGGATGTATTCGTGTCGCAAATTTCCATCAGTGCGCCTCTCATCGGCCGGGAAGACGAACTGACCCGGCTCTCAGGTGTGCTGGAGCGTGCCCGCGGCGGTGAGGCTCGGGCTGTTCTCGTCGCCGGGGACGCCGGGGTCGGCAAGACGCGGCTGCTGGACGAGGTCACGGGGCGGGCCGCGACGGCCGGGATGACCGTGCTCACCGGGCACTGTGTMGATCTCGGTGATGTCGGCCTGCCGTATCTGCCGTTCACCGAGGTGCTGGGAGCGCTCGCCCAGGACGAGCGGTTCGCCGATGTTCTCGCCGCCTATCCGTCGGTGGAGCGATTGCTGGGAGGCGGCGCTGTCGGCGACTCCGGTGGGCGGCTCCGGTTGTTCGAGGGGATCGCCGGGCTGCTCGCCGATCTCTCGGACATCGCTCCCCTGCTGCTCGTCCTGGAGGACCTGCACTGGGCCGATCAGTCGTCCCGCGATCTGCTGCGGTTCCTGCTCAGCCGGGGCATCCTCCAGCGGTCGGCGGGTGGGGCGCCCACGCACCGGCTGGCCGTGCTCGCTTCGTACCGGGCGGATGATCTGCACCGGCGGCATCCGTTGCGTCCGCTGCTCGCCGAGCTGGTGCGGCTGCCCGGGGTCGAGCGGCTGGAGTTGCGGCCGATGGCCGACGGCGAGGTGGCCCGCCTGGTGCGGTCCCTGCGGGAGGCTCCGCTGCCCGACCACACCGTGCGGCGGATCGTCGAGCGGGCCGAGGGCAACGCGTTCTACGCCGAGGAGTTGCTCGCCGCCACGGGGAGCGGGGACGGCGGGGTGCCCAGCGGGCTCGCCGACGTGCTGCTGATCCGGTTCGAGCAGCTGTCCGACACGGCTCAGCAGGTGCTGCGCACCGCCGCCGTCGCCGGGCGGCGCGTCGAGCACGACCTGCTGCGGGATGCCGTACGACTGCCCGAGGAAGAGCTGGAAACGGCGCTGCGGGAGGCCATCGGGCGACAGCTCCTGGTGCCCGGTGAGGGCGACACGTACGCGTTCCGGCATGCCCTCGCCCGTGAGGCCGTGTACGCCGATCTGCTGCCGGGCGAGCGGGCCCGGCTGCACGGGGCGTTCGCCCGGCTGCTCGATGCGCGGGGACATCGGGCCGAGAGCGCGGCGGAGCGGGCCCACCACTACCGCGAGAGCCATGACCTGGCCGAGGCGCTCGCCGCGTCACTGGAGGCCGCGGACCACGCCCGGCGGGTGGGCGCACCCGCCGAGGAGCTACGGCATCTGGAGGCGGCCCTCGACCTGTGGTCGGCGGTTGAGCCGACGGCGCGGCCCTCCGGCGAGGGCGTCGACCGGGTACGGCTCATGCTGCGGGCCTCGGCGGCGGCCGCGCACACCGGCGAACTGCACCGGGCGGTCTCGCTCACGCGCGCCGCGCTCGCCGGTGTCGGTCAGGAGGTGGACTCCGAACTCGCCGCCCGGGTGCGCTACACGCTCGCCGGGAACCTGATGAGCGTCGACAACCTCACCGCGGCCTTCGCCTACAGCAGCGAGGCGCTCGCCATGATCCCCGCCGATCCTCCGTCCCGTACCTGGGTGTGGGCCGCGGCCACCCATGTGTTGGCGGCCCGGCAGGTCGGGGAGAACGAGGTCGCGCTGCGGGTCGCCCGGCAGGCGCTCGGCACCGCCGAGCAGTTGGGCGTGCCGGACGCCCAGGCGGATCTGCTGATCTCCCTGGCCGTCCTCGAAGGCGGCGGCCGTCGCACGGAGGCGGGGCGGGAGCGGTTGCGGCAGGCCCGGGAGCTGGCCCGGCGGGCGGGCAGCACCCCCGTGGAGATGCGCGCGCTGTTCAATCTCGCCGTCGGCTGCTTCGAGTCGGGGCACCTCGACGAGTGTCTGCCCTGGCTCACCGAAGGGCTGGACCGTGCCCGTCGCGCCGGGCTGCTGTCGTCGCCCTATCCGATGGAGATGCGCTACCTGAAGCTGCTGGTGCTGTACACGCTGGGCCGCTGGGACGACTGTGTCCGGGCGGCGCACGCCGACGCCGAGGTGCTGCCCGCGGCCGGCGGGTACACGATGGCGCCCGCGCTGTACGTCGGGCTCGCGCGCGGCGACCTCAGGGCCGTCGACCGGGCGCGGGCGCTGCTGGAGGGGCCCTTCGACTGGATGGCCACGCTCGTCGCGGGCATCGCGCTGACCGACGCGGCGGCGCTGCGGGGCGATGCGGAGGACGCCGTGCAGCGGATGCGGTCCACCGTCGCGGCGCTGACCGACGACACCGGCGCGCTTCCTCACGTCACCGTCCGGCTGGCCGGCCTCGCGTTGTCCGCGGTCGCCGACCGGGCCTTCGATCTGCGCCGCAAGGGCGACCAGGCCGGGGCGCTTCGCTGGGCGGAGACCGCGACCGAGCTGGTGGAACTGGCCAGGATGACCGCCGCGCACGGCGAGCGCGGGATACCGCAGGGCCCGGAGGGGCAGGCCTGGCTGGCCCGGGCCGAGGCGGAGTGGACACGGGCCGCGTCGGGCCCGGACGCCGAGGCCTGGGCGAGGGCCGTCGCCGCGTTCGACTTCGGTGACGTGTACGAACCGGCCCGCTGCCGGCTGCGGTACGCCGAGGCCCTGCTCGCCGCCGACCGGCGTGGGGAGGCCGTGGCCGAGGCGCGTGCCGCTCGTGAGGTGTTCGCCCGGCTCGGCGCCACGGTGCTGCTCGACCAGGTCGACGAGCTGATCCGGCGCGGCCGGCTCGCCGAGGCCCCGCCCAGCGCGCAGCTGCTCACGGCCCGCGAGCAGGACGTGCTGCGGCTGCTCGCCCGGGGGCGCAGCAACCGCCAGATCGGCGAGGAGCTGTTCATCACCGGCAAGACGGCGAGTGTGCATGTCTCCAACATCCTGGCCAAGCTGGGTGCGGCGAGCCGCACCGAGGCCGTGGCCGTCGCCTACCGCAAGGGGTTGATCGCCCCGGAGACGACGGCCCGCGGCTGACGCTGCCTCAGTGGCCTGCGCAGTCCAGGCTGTTCAGGTCGACGGAGTCCGCCATCGCCTGCATGCCCTTGTCGTTGGGGTGGATGTGGTCCCCGCCGTCGAAGACGGGGAGCATCCGCTCCTGGTCGTAGGGGCTGCGCAGGACACGGTCGAAGTCGGTGACCGCGTCGAACTCGTCGCTGTGGCTCCTGACGAAGTCGTTGACCTCCTGCCGTACGGCCTCGGCGGCCGGGTCCCATTCCGGCCAGCCCTTGAAGGGGGCGATGGTGGAGACGACCACGCACTTGCCGGCGTCGTGGGCCCGGTCGACGATCTCGCGGTACCCGGCGATCAGATCCGGTGCGGTGACACCGGTGTGGGCCTTGAGGTCGTTTACCCCCTCGAAGAGGAACACGGTGTGCACGCCCGGCTGGGAGAGGACGTCCCGGTCCAGCCGGTTCAGGGCGCTCGGCCCGGCGCCGTCGGCCAGCACCTTGTTGCCGGAGATCCCCTCGTTGGCCACGCCCTTGACCGTGGTGTGGGCTTTCTGGAGGCGGCGGGCGAGGTAGTCGGGCCAGCGGCGGTTGTGGTCGCTGGTGGACTGCCAGCCGTCGGTGATGGAGTCGCCGAGTGCGACCACGGCACCGGTGGCCGCGGGGGTGCGCACCGAGACCGCGTCGAGGTAGAACCACGACCCGATCGCTTCGGTCCAGTGGGCGCCGCTCTCCTCGGCGGTGTGGTCGCCCTGGGTGGCGTACGACGTCTGCAGGGCCATCCAGTGGCCGGTGACCGGACCCTCCGCGTCCGGGGTGTGGAGGCTGACGACCAGGTTCGACCCGGCGGCCAGCCTGCCGGACAAGGGGTCGCTGTACACCGTGGCGCCGGGTTCCACGGTGACGGAGGACGACCCGTCGAAGGTGAGCCGCCGGTTGCTGCCGCGCACCAGCTCGGCGTCCTTCAGCTGGAGACCGGCGTAGACGCTGTCGAAGGTGACCGGCTGGTGGCCGAACGCGTTGGAGAGCCGGATGCGCGGGTCCTGGCCGCCGACGCTGGTGTGCACGACCATGCGGTAGCCGCGGTCGGCGGCCGAGTCGCCGATGGCGTAGGCGCTCGTGCCCCAGGTGATCACCCCGTCGGGCGGGCTGACGGCGGCCGGTGCGGGCGTGGCCTGGAGTGCGGCGGCCGCGACCGTGACGGCGAGGAGTCGGGCCCCTCGGGCCGTCCGGCGCCTCATCGGTCGAAGCCCTTCAGGGTGACGGTGGCGCCCGGCTTCAGCGTCACCGTGCGGGCGCTTCCCGCGTACACGACCGTCGTGGTGCGGCCGCCGGTGCTGCGGATCCGTGTTTCGGTCGGTTTCCCATCCCGCCAGCGTAGATCCACGACGAAGCCGCCGCGTGCCTTCACTCCCGTGAGGGAGCCGGAGGCGGCCCAGGCGTCGGGCAGGGCGGGCAGGAGTTCCAGGTGGCCGGGGCGGGAGTAGAGCAGCATCTCGATCATCGCCGCAGGGGTACCCAGATTCGCGTCGATCTGAAAGATTCCGCGGCCCTGTTCCACCTGGTACATGTCGAAGAGGTTGAAGGCGGTGCCGTTGCTGCCTCCGCTGGAGGGCCGGAGGTTGTTGACCACCAGCTGGTACGCCTTGTCGGCGTTCTTGAGGCGGGCCCAGCACAGAGCGCGCCAGGCGTTGGCCCAGCCGAAGCTCTCCATGCCGCGTGCGGTGAGCAGGGCGGTGGCACCCTCGACGATGTCGGCCGGGGTGGAGCCGTCGGGGCGGATGCGGTCGCCGGGGAAGAGACCCACGAGCGGCGACAGGTGGCGGTGGGTGGTCTCGCCGAGGTTGTCGGGGGACATCCACTCCTCCAGCCAGCCCGTGGTGGGGCTGACCTGGGGAAGGTGCAGGCGCTTGCGCAGGCCCGCGATCGTGGCGGCGAACTCCGCGTCCTTCCTCAACTCGGCCGCGGCCGTGCAGTAGTTGCCGAACAGGGCCCACACGAGTTCCTGGGCGTACGTGATGCCCTTGGCGTCTAGCGGGCCGTGCTCGGGCGACCAGTCGCTGTCGGCGATCAGGACCTCCCGTGAAGTGCCCGGGAGGGTCGTGGTCAGCAGCCGCGCCTCCCAGAACTCGCAGGCGCCTCTCAGGAGGGGGTAGATCTTCTCCAGATGGGCGCGGGAGGCGGTGAACTCGTAGTGCTCCCACAGGGAGTTGCACAGCCAGGCGTTGCCCGCCGGATGCCACCACCAGCCGCCTCCGCCGAAGGGGTTGGTGGAGATGGCCACCGTCCAGCCGGCGTTCTTCCCCGTGGAGTTGCGGTAGCGGTTGCGGGGGTCGTCGAACAGCCTGCGGGTGAGGTCGGTCCAGGACGGGAGCTGGGCGACGCAGTAGTCGGTGAACGTGTCGAAGCACTGGGACAGGCCGGTCCGGTCGGCTGCCCAGTAGTTCATCTGAATGTTGATGTCGGTGTGGTAGTCGCCCATCCAGTCCGGGTCGTTGCCGTCGAGCCACAGCCCCTGGAGGCCCAGCGGGAGGCTGCCGCGTGATCCCGCGATCATCAGGTAGCGGCCGAACTGCAGGTACTGGGCCTCCAGTTCGGAGTCGGGCACCCCGTCCCGGGCGCGTGCGCGCAGGCGCTCCCAGGTGTCGAGGGAGCGCTGCTCGGCGGAGGAGGTGCCGAGCGAGACATCCAACTGCCCGAACAGGGCGTGATGGTCGGCGATGTGGGTGTGCAGCAGGGTGTCCGCCGAGTGCCGGGCGGCGGCGCGGACCTTGGCGCGTGCGAGCTTGTGCGGGTCGAGGGACGGGTCACGGAAGTGCGCGGCGGCGTCGGGGGCGTAGTCGGTGCCCCCGCTCAGGACGACGGTGAGCTCCCTGCACCCGGTGAAGCCGATGTGCGGGCCCTCGACGGTGACACTGCCGCCGGAGCCGTACGCCGCGATGGCGGCCCCGTATCTCAGGCCGTTCGGGAGGGCGGCCCCGAAGGAGACCGCGGGCTCCTCGCCATGGGTTCCCTCCAGTGTGATCGTGCCGGTGTAGCGGCCTCCTCCGCTCTGGCCGAAGTGCAGGACGATGACGTCGTCGGGGTGACTGGCGAAGATCTGGCGTCGGTAGGTCACGCCGGAGCGGACGTACGACGTCTCGTTCACGCCCTGGGCGAGGTCGAGGGTGCGGCGGTAGCCGGAGACGGCGGACAGGTCGTGGTCGGGGATGTCGACGGTGAGCCGGGCCAGCAGGGTGAAGGAGCCGAAGTCCTGGCGGCCGTAGGGGAACTGACCGTCGGCGTCGAGGGTGTCGTTGAGGCCGCCGGTCCACAGGGTGGCGTCGGTGACGAGAAGGACTTCGCGGCCGGGGTCGTTGCTCGCGAGGGCGCCGAGGCGGCCGTTGCCGACGGGCAGACCCTGTTCGATCATCGAGTGTTCGTCGGCGGGAGCCTGCCACCGGAGTCGGTGGCGTGGGTCGGCGTCGAGGGCGGGCGCGTCGGCGGGGCGTTGAGGTGCCGCGGTCGCGGTGAAGGTGGGCAGGGCGGCGAGGGCGGCGGTCAGCGCGAGGACACCGCGTCTGGACGGGGCGGGGGTCATGGCGGCTCCTGGAGGCTCGGTCAGGACTTCGGTACGTCGATCCGGTCGATGTCCGGTGCGTAGCCGGTGCCGCTGTCGAAGGTGATCGTGTTGGCGCCGGCCTTGAGCGTCACGGGCACGTACACGCTCGACACGGTGCCCCAGTCGCCGGTGGCGGGGAGCTTGTGGCGGGTGGCGCCGCCGCCGTTCGCCGAGATGTCCACCGAGCGGGCGTCACCGCTGATGTAGGAGACCTTGATCTGGTAGGTGCCGGCCTTGGCGACGACGACGTCGCGGAAGGTCAGGGTCCCGCCGAGGTACAAGTTGCCGACCTTCTTTCCGTCGGAGCAGGCGGAGCAGTCGGCGACGGAGGCGTTGCCGCCGAGGGTGTTCGCGGCGGACTCGGCCTCGTATCCCGTGAAGGCCAGTCCGGCGCCGTGCGGGGTGACCGTGAACAGGCGCGAGCCGTGGGCGGGCAGGGCCTGGGTCACCTTGTTCTTGTAGGTGCCGAGGTTCTCGTGGTTCCACAGGTCTCGGACGGACGCGTTGCCGGTGAAGCCGAGGGTGGTCCAGTCGGCGGTGACGGCGGCGGGGGCGTCGGCGAGGTTGAACAGGGCGACGGTGTAGGTGCCGTCGGTGTTCTTGGCGGCCCAGACCTGCTGCGGGTCGGACGGGGTGACCGGGTGTGCGGGTGGGTTGGGGCCCTGGTTGAGGCCGATGACCTCGCGGTTGGTCAGCAGGGACACACCGTAGGAGTCCAGGCGGGTGAGGTCGTCGCCGGTGTACAGGGGGGACTTGGCGATGGCCCACAGGGTGGCGTAGCTCTGCCGTTCGGCCTTGGTCAGGCCGTCCATCTGTCCGTTGCCGACGTCGAGGGAGTCCAGGTCGTTCCAGCCGCCGGGTCCGGCGTGCCGGGTCCAGGCGGGGGTGTCGTCCCAGCGGTCGTCGACCGAGTTCTCCCAGCTGACGAGGGTGTTGCAGTAGCACTCGACGTCGGTGTCGATGCGCCAGCCCTGCGAGTACTTCTTCCAGTCGGCGGCGTGTCCGATGTCGAGGGACCAGGAGACTTCAAGATGGATGGGGCGGCCGGTGGCGGCTATCGCCTTGTTCCAGGCGGCCACGTCGGCAACGTTGTCGTACTGGTCGCCGCTCTTCCCGGAGCCGGGGCCGACCCCGTCGAGCTTGAGGAAGTCGTAGCCCCAGCCGGCGATCAACTGGGCCTGGGAGTCGATGTACTTGCCGGCGCACGGCTTGGCGAAGTCGAGCTTGTACGCGCTGTCCCAGCCGTTGGTGGTGCGCAGGTCGTCGTAGACGACGTCGGCGGTGGTGCAGCCGTCGGCGTTCCAGATGGGCGTCTTCCCGTCGCCGTACGCCCCCTTCTCCAGGCCGGCCGGGAGATAGATGCCGGCCTTGAGGCCCTTGGCGTGGATGCGGTCGGCGACGGCCTTCATGCCGCTGGGGAAGCGGACGGGGTCGGGCTTCTGGCGGCCGTACTGGTCGAACCCGGACTTCCAGGCCTTGTCCATCCACCAGCCGGCGTCGATGTTGACGTATTGGTAGCCGTACTTCTTCAGCTTGGCGGCCAGGGCGTCGGTCTGCTTCAGGACGTTGGCCTCGGTGAGGTAGCTGTAGTCGCCGTCAGGGTTGAGGCCGGGGTACTTGGACGACTGCATGCTCCAACTGGACCAGCCCATGTAGGGCTTGGCGGCGAGGGCGGGCGCGGGAGCGTCGGCGGCGTGGGCCGTGGGGACGGCGACCGCCGTGAGAGCGAGCACCAGCAGGGCTCTGGCGGGCAGGGCGAAGTACGAGGATGACCGCATGGGTCGTACCTCCAATGGGGTGCGGGTGGGGTGCGGGTCGTTATCGGGTCGGGTCCGGGGTGATGAAGGACTGGATGGCGGTGGCGGCGGCTCCGCGGGCCCACTCGTCGAAGGGCAGCGGGTGGGTGCGGACGTCGCACTGGGCGGCGGAGCCGAAGGCGGCCCCGACGAAGGCGTCGCGGATCTGCTCGGCGAACAGGTCGTAGGCGGCGAGCCCCTCGCCGGAGATGATCACGCGCTCGGGGCCGAGGAGGTTGGCGACGGTGGCGATGCCCCGGCCGATCGCCTCGCCCGCACGCGCGTACACGTCCCGGGCTCCGGCGACCCCTTCGCGGGCCAGGTGCAGGGCCGCGGCGGCGTCGGGGAGTTCGGCCCCGGTGGCCTCGCGGACCTGCTGGACGATCGCGGCTTCCCCGGCGATCGCCTCGACGCAGCCGCGGTTGCCGCAGTGGCAGATCGGCCCGGCCGGGTCGACGGTCACATGGCCGATCTCCCCGGCCACCCCGTGCGCCCCGGCGACCACCCGGCCGTGCACCACCAGGCCGCAGCCGATGCCGGCGCCCACGGTGACCACGGCGAAGTCGGACAGGCCCACTCCGGCACCGAACCACTGCTCGGCGACCGTCAGAGCGCGTACGTCGTTGTCGACGGTGACCGGCAAACCCGTGGTCATGGCGGCGAGTTCGGCGAGCGGCACGTCGCGCCACTCCAGGAAGGGCGAGTAGCGGACGGCGCCCTCGCCCCGGTCGACGTCACCGGAGACCGCGATGCCGAGACCCAGGACCGGAGCCGTGGAGCCGTCCGTCTCGGCCATGAGCCGCTGGACGAGTTCCGTGATGCTCGCGAGCACCGTCCTGGGCTCACGGTCGGGCAGCGGCAGGTGCCGGGCGACGCGGATACGGCAGCACAGGTCGGTGAGGACCCCGATGATCTCGTCGCCGGTGACCTTGACGCCGATGAACAGGGCCCGCCCTCCGTCGACCCGTACGAGGTTCGCGGGCCGCCCGAGCGCCGGTCGGGCCTCCTCGTCCGCGCCCTCCACCAGGTATCCGGCCTCGATGAGCGGCCGGACCGCCTTGGTGACGGCGGCCGGCGACAGACCGACCCGCCGGGCCACCTCCAGGCGGGGCAGGGGGCCCTGGGACAGGACGGTGGTGAACACCTGCGAGGCGGCGGGTGTGTTGGCGGGGAACGTCTCGGCGCGAGGGGTGAAGCGCATGGCCGGGAACTTAGAGGGCTTCTTTTCCTTCGTCAATAAAAGAAGCAGGATTGGCTGTGCGTTCCCGAAGAGACTTCTGTGCCGATCGGTGCGGTCAATCATCACTTTTTGCGGCTTTCATGGCGATAATCTCCGCGTTCGTATGGAAACTGACGAAACGACAGGAGATCAGCCGGATGGCATCAGCACGAGTGATGGTCGGGGCGGTGGCCGGAGCGGTCCTGCTGCCCCTGCTCGCGGTCCCCGCCCACGCCGATTCGCCCGCCGCACCCGCGGTGGATCTCACAGGTCTGCTCAGCGTGTTGCATTCCGCGACGGCGCAGGGCGCACCGGGGTCCATGGCCCGGATCGACGACGGGAACTCGGTGTACCGGGCCGCGGTCGGCGTCGCGGACCGCAAGAGCCAGCAGACGATGAGCGACACCGACCGGTTCCGTATCGGCAGCGTCACCAAGACCTTCACCGCCGTCGTCCTGCTCCAACTGGTCGACGAGAAGAAGCTGGAACTCGACGCGCCGGTCAACCGCTATCTGCCGGGGCTGCTGCCGGACGACCGGATCACGGTCCGGCACGTCCTGAGCCACCGCAGCGGGCTCTACGACTACACGAACGAGATGTTCGCCAAGACGGTCCAGGGGTTCGAGGCGGTCCGCAAGAAGGTCTTCACCCCCGAGGAGCTGGTGAAGCGCTCGCTGCGCAAACCGCGCACGAACGCGGCCGGCGCGGTGTACTCGTACTCGAACACCAACTTCGTCGTCGCCGGGATGCTGATCGAGAAGCTGACCGGGAACCCGGTGCGGACCGAGTACGAGAAGCGGATCATCGAACCGCTGCAGCTGCGCGACACGTTCTACGTGCACCCCGGCATGAAGATCCCCGGCCGTCACGCCCACGGCTATCTCACCCCGGACCAGGCCGGTGCCCCACTCGTCGACGCGACCGAGCAGACCGCGTCGTGGGCGCAGAGCGCGGGCGCTCTCATCTCCAGCACCCGGGACCTGAACACCTTCCTGTCCGCCCTGCTCGGGGGCCGGCTCACCTCGGCCGCGCAACTGGCGCAGATGGAGCGGTGGGCACCGGCGGGAAGTGGTCAGGCGTACGGCCTCGGGCTGCGCCGTCGTGATCTGTCGTGCGGGGTCTCGGTGTACGGCCACACGGGTGCCGTGCAGGGCTTCTACACGTACGCGTTCGCCTCGAAGGACGGCAAGCGTGCTCTCGCCGCGGTCGCCAACACCTCCAACAACGGCAAGGTCCTCAACACGATGCTGCGCACCCTCGACTCCACGTTCTGCGGCAAGGCCACGAAGGCCCCGCGCGGCAAGGCGCCGGTGGAGAGGCACGAGGACATGGCCCCGGCGGTCACGCTGGACTGAGCCCGCGGGAACCCCTGCCCCCTGGTGTGCGTTTTCCCGGCGAGCGACGACACCAGGGCGGCACGATGAGCGAGTTGGTCCCCGGCGGCAATCTGCCCCTCCCCGAAGGGGCCGTCACCGTGCGGGTGCCCGGCCCCTTCGACGTGTCCGCCCTCGTCACGGACGACGACGGCAAGGTCGGGGGCGACGCCGACTTCGTGTTCTACAACCAGCCCTCCGCTCCCGGCGCCCGGCTCTCCGGTGACACCCTGACCATCGATCCCCGGGGACTGCGCGCGGGCGCCTCCAGGGTCACGGTGGTCGTCAGCCCGGCCGACCCCGGCACCCCGCTGGGCCGGCTGCCCGCCCCGGTCCTTCAGGTCACCGGTGCGGGCGGCCGCCCGCTCGCCCGGTTCACGCCATCGCGGCCACGGCAGGAGACCGTCCTGCTGCTCGCGGAGATCTACCGGCGGGGCGACGGCTGGAAGCTGCGGGCGCTGGGGCAGGGATACGCGGACGGGCTCGCTGGGCTGGCGCGGGACTTCGGGGTGGACGTCACGGACGACACGCCGGCGACCGCGGTGCCTTTCGTGCCGTCGCCGGCAGCGGTGACACGCCGTGCCGCTGCTCCCGCCCTCCGGACGCCCTCGGGCTCGTCCCCGGCCCACCCGCCGTCTCCGACCCGATCCGCGCCCCCGCTCCGCTCCCCTGCGACCGCCGATCCGGGGGCCTTCCTCGCTCTGGTCAACTCGGCGCGCTCTGCGGCTGGTTCACCCGCGGTCGTGCTCGACCCCCGTCTCGCCGACGCCGCCCGCGCCCATGCCACCGCGATGGCCTCCGCGGACCGTCTCGGCGTGGAGGGCCCGGACGGCGTCTCCCTCTTCCAGCGGCTCACCGCCACCGGATTCGCGTACCTCACCGTCGGCGAGCACCTCGTCTCCGGTCCCCGCGACCCGTCCGAGTTCGTCGAGTACTGCCTGCGCACCGAGCAGCCCCGGCGGACCCTGCAGGATCCGGCCTTCAGCCACGTCGGTCTGGCCCACGCCGCCAACGGCCGCTCCGGCGACGTGTACTGGACGGCGCTGTGGGCCAGGCCGCTCACGCCCGACGGCCTGACGCGGACCGCCGACGAGGTGGTCAGCCTCACCAACCGCGAGCGCGCCCGGGCCGGTCTGCCGCCGCTCGGCGTCGATCCCCTCCTGGCCCGTGCCGCTCAGGCGTACAGCACCGACATGGCGGTCCGCGCCTTCTACTCCCACACCTCCCCCGAGGGCACCCAGCCCTGGGACCGGGCCGCCGCCGCGGGCTCGACCCGGCGCTCGATCGGGGAGAACATCGCGTGCGGCCAACGCTCGGCCGCCGAGGTCGTCGAGGGCTGGATGAACAGTCCGGGGCACCGCGCCAACATCCTCAAGCCCGGCTTCACCCACATCGGGATCGGCTTCGCGGGCGGCGGCCCGGCAGGCACGTACTGGACCCAGTTGTTCGGCGGCTGATTCCCGTACCCGGTGGGATCTTGGCGGAGGGTATCCCTCCGGGCCAGGATGCCCCCATGAAGGGTGACCTCTTTTCCAGTGAGCACATGGTGCAGCCGGCCACGGCGCCGGGTATGACGGTCGAGAACTCCAAGTGCATCAGGTACGCGGTGCACGGCGAGATGCTCGCCCGCCAGGGGGCGATGGTCGCCTACCGCGGCAATCTCCAGTTCGAGCGCAAGGGCCAGGGCGTCGGGGGCATGCTCAAGCGGGCCGTCACCGGCGAGGGACTGCCGTTGATGGCGGTGCGCGGGCAGGGCGAGGCCTGGTTCGCACACGAGGCGCAGAACTGTTTCATCGTCGACGTGGAACAGGGTGACGAGTTCACGGTCAACGGTCGCAACGTCCTGTGTTTCGACGCCTCGTTGGCGTACCGGATAGCAACCGTGAAGGGCGCGGGCATAGCCGGTGGCGGCCTGTTCAACAGCGTCTTCACCGGCCACGGCCGACTCGGGCTCGTCTGCGAGGGCAATCCGCTGGTGATCCCGGTCTCGCCGGAGTTCCCCGTGTACGTCGACACGGACGCGGTCGTCGGATGGACGGCGGGCCTCGCGACCTCGCTGCACCGTTCGCAGTCCATCGGGTCGATGCTGCGCGGCGGTTCCGGTGAGGCGGTGCAGCTGGTGCTGCAGGGCTCGGGATACGTCGTCGTACGGCCGAGTGAGGCGACCCCGCAGAAGGCGCAGCAGCACTGAGGCCCCAGGCAGTGATCTGCGCCTCAGAGGCAACCCGTCCGGCTCCGTCCACGTCTTGACCGGCAGCGGATGAGCCCCGGCCCCCGGGCCGGGGCTCATTTTCGAGGCACTATGCACACCATGTATACACAGCATGTATAGATGCGGTGTATACGGACGGAAAGGCATGCATGTACGGCAAGGCATTCGCCCCGGAGTACCAGGGCGCGCTCACCACCCTCTCCGTGAACTCCTCGCTGGACGAGGTCCTGGCCGCCGGCACCGAGCAGTTGAGAGCGGCCGAGCGAGCCGGACGGCACGCGGAGGCGGCCCGCTCCGGACTCGCCGTCGCCGAGGCGCTGCGCAGGCTCGGCCGGGTCACCGACGCCGACCGCGCGTGGAAGGCGAGTTACCGGGCGGCCCGCCTGGCCGAGGACACCGCGGGCATGGCCTGGGCGCTGTGGAGCGGCGGCACGCTGGCCCGCCAGCGCGGCGTATTCGCCCTGGCCCGGCGGCTGTTGGGGCTGGCGGCCGAACTCGGCGAGCGTGGCGGCGATGTCGTCGTGCGCGGTTACTCGCTGGCGGGACTGGCCGAGACCGGCCGTATCCAGGGCGACTACGAGGCCGTCGGCCACCTGCACGAACAGCTACTGGCCGAGGCCAGACGACGTGGCGAGGCACGGCACACGGTGTGGGCGCTGTCCGGGATCGCGCAGATGCACCGCAACACCGGGTCCTACGACACCGCGTTCGCCATGTTCGAGGAGGCGGCCGGGATCGCCGCGGGCGCCGACGACCGGCGCGGTCACGCCTGGGCGCTGCGCGGGCTCGCCGACCTCCTCTCCGTGCGCGACGGCGACACGGAGCGGGCCCTCGCCCTGCTGTCCGAGGCGGAGACGACCTGCCGGGAGATGAACCTGTCCAGCGCGCTGGCATACAACCACAAGATGCGCGGCAACGTGCTCTACCGCGCGGGGCGTTACCCCGAGGCCCGCGACGTGTACGAGCAGGCGCTCGCCGAGTTCCGCGCCATGAGCGAACCTCGCGGGGAGGCCCTGGCCCGGCTGGGGCTCGCCAAGTCCCTGGCCCGTCTGGGCCGCGACCGCGCCGAGACCGCGGCCGAACTGGACGATCTGGCCCGCGTGCTGGAGCGGACCGGGCTGCGGCACGCGCGGGAGATGGTGGCGCGGGCCCAGGAGGAGTTCGGCGTGCGGACGGAGGCGGTACGGTGACCACGCTCGCAGCTCCCGAAGTCCTCACCCGCTCCCGCCGGTTGGTCCGGCCGGCGCTCCAGGAGGCGGTCGGCCGACTGCACCCGTGGGTGAGCGAGATGGCCGCCTATTCCTTCGGCTGGTGCGAGGTCGGCGGCGCCCCGGCCATCGCGTCCGGCGGCAAGGGGGTGCGCCAGGCGCTCGCCGTGCTGGGTGCCGAGGCGGCCGGCGCGCCCGGGCGGGCCGGGGTGCCCGCGGCGGTCGCGGTGGAACTGGTGCACGTCTTCTCGCTGCTCCACGACGACATCATGGACGGCGATCCGGCCCGGCGCGGCCGCCCCACGGTGTGGAAGGCGTACGGCACCGGCCCGGCCGTGCTCGCGGGTGACGCCCTGTTCGCGCTGGCCGTCGAGACCCTGGCCGATGCCGGCTCCGACGCCGTACGGCTCCTGTCCGCGGCACTGTCCGACCTGGTGCGTGGGCAGGCGGACGACCTCCTGTTCGCCACCCGCCCCTGGACGGGACCGGAGCGGGTGCGGCCGGAGGAGTACCGGGCCATGGCCGAGCACAAGACCGGAGCGCTGCTGGGCTGCGCGGCGGCACTGGGTGCTCTGCTCGGCGGGGCGCCCCCGGCCACGGTGGCCGCCCTGGACCGGGCCGGGCGGCATCTGGGGGTCGCGTTCCAGATCGTCGACGACGTCCTGGGGATCTGGGGCGACCCCCTCGTCACGGGCAAGCCCGTGCACGGCGATCTGCGGGAGCGCAAGAAGACGTTCCCGATACTGGCCGCGCTCGACTCACCGACACCTGCGGCGGCGCAGCTGGCGCGGCTCCTGGAGTCGGACGGGCCCCCGCAGGAGATGGCGGACCTGGTCGAGAAGTGCGGCGGCCGGTCGGCCGCCCTCGCCGAGGCCCGACGTCGCATGGCCTTGGCGGAGACCGCGTACGAGCTGCGGCCTTTGCTGGACTACCTGCTGCGGCGTGATCTGTGATGCCGAGTTGACCGGCGCCGGTCCTCGGGACAGGGTTCGAGATGAGCTCTCCCCGCCGGAAGGAATCGTCTTGATCGGGATCACGGACATCGAGCAGCAGGCCGGGCTGATCGCCGGGCACGTCGTACGCACGCCGACCCTGCCCAGCCCCGGCCTGTCGGCGCTGCTCGGTGCTCCCGTCACCGTCAAGCTCGAACTGCTCCAGCGCACCGGCTCGTTCAAGGCGCGTGGGGCGACGGCCAAGCTGCTGTCGCTGAGTGAGGCGGAGCGGGCCGCCGGGGTCGTGGCGGTCAGCGGCGGCAACCACGGCATCGCCCTGGCCCACATGGCGGCGGCGCTCGACGTCAAGGCGACGGTGGTCATGCCGCGTTCGGCGCCCGCCCGGTCGGTGGAGATCGTGGCGGCGGCCGGGGCCTCGTTGCGGCTGACGGACGACATGGACGGCGCCTTCTCGCTCGTGAACCGGCTGCGGGACGAGGGGCTGACACTGGTCCACCCCTTCGACGACCCTCTGGTGATCGCGGGACAGGGGACCGTCGGACTGGAACTCGCCGACGACGCGGGCGACCTCACCGACGTCCTCGTCAGCGTCGGGGGCGGCGGCCTGATCGCCGGGGTCGCGGCGGCGCTGCGGGCGCGTCGTCCGGGTGTCCGGGTCTGGGGTGTGGAGACCGAGGGCGCCGAGGCCATGTCCCGGGCACTCGCCGCGGGCGGGCCGGTGCCGGTCGCGCTGTCCTCCATCGTGTCCACGCTGAGCGCCCCGTCCGTCTCGCGGCTGACGTACGACCATGTGGCGGCTCTGGTCACCGAGGTTTTGGTGGTCCCGGACCGGGAGGCCGTGCAGGGCTGTCTCGACCTCGCCGACCACGCCAAGGTGTGGGGCGAACCGGCGGCCGGATGTCTGCTGCCCGCCGCCCGGAGGGTGCTGGAGCGCGTCGGCGAGGACTGCCGGCTGGGTCTCGTCGTGTGCGGCGGCAACGCGACCACCGCCGACGTCATGGACTGGGCCGGGCGGTTCGGGCTGCGGTGAATGAAGTGCTCGACTGCGTTCGTTCTCCTGACTCGAAAGTCAGAAATCGAGCAACCAGAAAGCGGATTCCATCGGTTGACGATTTGATTGAACGGACCCCGCCGCACCCGCCGTACCTCTGTGAAAGGTGAGAGCCAGGGGTTCAGCGAGGGATGACCATGGTCAAGGCGCACGTCTCCACACACGAGTTGGTCGCAGGACGGTACCGGCCCCTGGATGTCCTGCACCGCGAGACCAACCGGACCTGCTGGTACGGCGAGGACGTCGCGGCCGAACGCCCCTGTCTGCTCACCGAGATCGGGCTGCCGGCCGGCACCGACGAGGAGACCTCGCTGCGCACGGCCGCGGGAGTCGTCCGGATGTCCAAGACCATGCGGGTCCTCTCCCCCGGCCGGATCGCCGCGGTCGTGGACGCCGTCGTGCAGGAGGGCACCCTGTGGACCGTCACCGAGCCCGTCGACGGCATCCCCCTGGGCGAACTCCTCAGCCGACAGGGGACGTTCGACCACGTGCGGGCGGCCCGCGTCGGCCTGGAGCTGCTGGAGGTGCTGGAGGCGGCGCACGGCGAGGGCATCACACACGGTGAACTCAGCCCGGGCCAGGTGTTCGTGCACCACCAGGGCTCCGTCGTCGTGACCGGCTGGGGCCTGGCCGGCGCGACCCTCGCCCCCCGGCTCTCGGCACCGTCGTACGCCTCCCCCGAGCAGGCCCGCGACGAACGCATCGGGCCGGCCGCCGACCTGTGGGCGCTCGGCGCGATTCTCTACACGCTGGTCGAGGGACGTCCGCCCTTCCGTGACCGCGACCGGCCCGCGGCCACCTTGAAGGGCGTCGACCGGCTGCCGCTCAGGGCCCCGGTGCGCGCCGGACCGCTCACCCAGACCGTGCAGGGGCTGCTGCGCAAGGACTCCCGGGAGCGGCTGAGCCGCACCGCCGTGCGGGGCGCCCTCCTCCGGGTTCTCGACGAGGACCCCGACGCGGCCCTGCCGGAGGAACCCAGGTCCCCCCGGCTGCGTGTCCTGCACGGCGTGGCCCCGGGTCGCGGCAGCCGCCTCCTGATCGCGGGGACCGCCGTGGCCGTCGTCGCGGTGGCCGCCGCCGTCCTCACCGTCACCAAGGCGCTGCCCGGCGGCGACAGTGCGACGACAGGCGAGGCGCCCGCCCCGTCCGCGTCGGCCTCCGCCTCCGCGCCCGCCCCACCGCCTCCGGCCCCCTCCCCGTCGGTCACCGCACCCGGCAGCCGCACCGACGAGAGCGTCGAACCGCCAGCGACGCCCAAGCCCACGCCCACGCGCACGCCGAGCCGGACGGCCTCTCCCACCACGGGCACGGGGCTGCCGTCCGGATACAGCGAGTACCACTCCCCCGAAGGCTTCTCCGTCGCCCTGCCCAAGGGATGGAAGCCACTGGAGACGCAACGCCAGGGCGACCTGGCGTACCGCGTCACGTTCGGCGCCTCCGGTGACCCGCGCACGCTCGCCGTCACCTACAGCAAGGCCGTCGGCACGGACGCCGTGGCCGTGTGGCGCGACGACGTGGAGCCGGGCCTGGAGAACAACCCCGGCTACGAGCGCCTCGGTGACATCCGCGCCACGACCTTCCAGGGCCACGAGGCCGCCGACATGCAGTGGGTCGAGGACGTCGACGGCACCCGGGTGCGGACCTTCGGCCGCGGTTTCCTCATCGGCGGGGGCCGCGGCTACTCACTGCGCTGGACAACCCCGGCGGCCGACTGGAACGACGCCGCCAACCAGGTGGCGCTGGACACCTTCCTGAGCACCCTCCACGTGCCCTCAGGCTGAGCGCGGCGCGCGCATCCGCCGCAGCGGTCCGCCGTGCAGGGGCTGGGTGCGCCAGCGCGCGGTGAAGGTCCGGTCCCCGAGCGAGCACGTCACCAGCAGGTGGTGCGGTGTCTCCAGGAAAGCCACGTCGACGGCGAGGGTCTCCGCGTCGGTCCAGCCACCGCTCACCGCGACCGGCACGGGCTCGTCGGCCACCGTCCAGCGGTCCTCCCCGGCTCGGAGCCCCAGTTCCAGCCGGTCGCCGTCGTCGACGAGCGTCACGCGGCCCCGCGGGTCCACCTCGACCGCGCTCAGGGACGGCTGGTCGGCGCAGGCACCGCCGTACGGAGTGAAGGCGGTGTTCCAGTCCGCCACCCGGTCCGCGGGGGCCGCCTTGCCCTCGGCGGGCGGCAGCGCCAGCCGTGCCAGACGGTCGGCCAGGGCCGCGTCCACCGCCTCGCGGCCGGGCAGCGGGCCGGCCCCGAACGCGGGGAGCAGATGCTCCCAGGCCAGGTCCAGCACCTTCTGCATGTCCACGGTCTCCGAGGTGATCGCCAGCACCGCGTCCTGCTCGGGCAGCACCACGCAGAACTGCCCGTACGCCCCGTCCCCGCGGTAGCCGTGCCGCGCCATCCAGAACTGGAAGCCGTAGCCCTGCTGCCAGTCCGACCAGCCGCCCGCCGCCGGCACCTCGTGCGCGATCTGGACCCGCGTCGCCTCGGCCACCCATGACTCGGGCAGCAGCCGCTCGCCCTCCCACACCCCGCCCCGCAGATACAGCAGACCGAGCCTGGCGATGGCGTCGGTGGTGGCGTGCAGCCCGCTGAAACCGAGCTCACGGCCCCTGCGGTCGGGGATCCAGGCCACCTCGCCGATCCCGAGCGGCTCGAACAGCCGGGGCCGCAGGTACTCGGTGAGCTTCTGACCCGTGACGCGCTGGACGATCGCGGCGAGGGCGTAGGTGGCGGGCTGGTTGTAGGCGAAGACCGTGCCCGGGTCCCGGTCGGGCGGCACCAGCAGGAAGCCCCGGACGAGCTCCTCGCGGTCCTGTGCGCGCGCCCGGTCCAGTGTCTCCTCGAGATGACCGCTGGCCATCGACGCCACATGCCGTACGAGCATCGCGCGGCTGCGCGGGTCGGTGACATCGGCCTCGAACTCCGGGAAGTGCGAGATCACCGGGTCGTCGAGCCCGATCAGTCCCTCGGCGAGGGCGAACCCGGCGGCCGTCGCGGTGAAGCTCTTGCTGAGCGAGTAGAGGAGGTGGAGCCGGTCCGGGGCGTACGGCGCCCACCAGCCCGAGGCCACCACCTGACCGTGGCGCAGCAGCATCAGGCTGTGCGGCTCGATGGCCGGGTCGGCTTCGAGGGCGTCGAGGAAGGCCTGTATGCCGGCGGCGTCGACGCCCTGGGCGGCGGGGGTGCTGGTGGGCAGGGAGCTCATGGGGGCATCCTCTCTTGTTCCCCGGCCTTGATCGAGAGGGCCCCGGAAGCCCGTTTTCCCCTCCGGTCACCGGGGACTCGGCCCTCATGGTGCAAATCGGATACACGATGATGACCGAGCAGGCCGGCCCTCGAGAGCTCGTCGGCCATGTGGTGCGGGCCGAGGAGGTGGGCTACGACTTCTCGGTGACCTCGGACCACTACTTCCCGTGGCTGCGGACGCAGGGACACTCGCCGTACGCGTGGAGCGTGCTCGGGGCTGCCGCCCAGGCGACCTCCCGCATCCCGCTGATGACGTACGTGACCTGTCCGTCCTTCCGCTACCACCCGGCGGTGGTGGCGCAGAAGGCGGCGACGATACAGCTGCTCTCGGAGGGCCGGTTCCGGCTGGGGCTCGGCTCCGGCGAGAACCTGAACGAGCATGTTGTGGGCGGCGGCTGGCCCTCGGCCGACGTACGGCACGAGAGGCTGGAAGAGGCGGTGGAGATCATCCGCGCGCTGTTCCGGGGCGGCCATGTGAACCACCGCGGGAACCACTTCGACGTGGAGTCGGCCCGGCTGTGGGACCTGCCGGACGAGCCGCCGCAGATCGGCATCGCCGTCTCCGGCGAACAGTCCTGCGAACTGGCCGGCCGCCTCGCCGACCTGGTCATCGCCACGGAGCCCAAGGCCGGCCTGCTCGACGCGTTCGACCGGCACGGCGGCGAGGGCAAGCCGCGCGTGGGGCAACTGCCCGTCTGCTACGACCCCGACCGGGACACGGCGGTCAAGCGGGCGCACTCCCAGTTCCGCTGGTTCGGCAGCGGCTGGAAGGTCAACTCCGAGCTCCCGCACCCGGATGCCTTCGAGGCGGCCACGCAGTTCGTCACGCCCGACGACGTCGCGGAGTCGATTCCCTGCGGCGACGACCCGGACGACTTCGTCGAGGCGGTACGGCCGTACGCGGAAGCGGGCTTCACCGAGATCGCCCTGGTGCAGATCGGCGGGGACTCGCAGGCGGAGTTCCTGGACTGGTCGGCGAAGACGCTGCTGCCCGCGCTGCGCGACGCGTTCGCCTGAGCGGGCCGGACCGCCCGGCGGTGCCCGGACGTGCAATAGGCTTCCGACCCGCACATCGTGCGGTCCGAACGAGCCTGCCCAGGAGAAGCACCCGTGACCCTAGCGATCGACCCGTCCGACACGTCCTCCCAGGCCACGGTCGAGACGTCCGGCGCGCCCCTGTCCGACCTCGTAGCGCGGGACGCCCGGGAGTTCGGTGTCTACGCGCGGACCGGCGGATGGGCCTTCGGCCTGATGGTGGCGCGCAGCGTGCGGCCCGGCGGCCAGAGCGCGGACGAGACGCCGAAGGTGTCCGCGAAGGAGTTCGCCGAGCTCGCCGGCTGCTCGCCCGAGCGCGTCATGCGCTACTACAAGGCCTGGGACCGGGCCGCCGACGACGGGATGGTCCCGCAGTTCGAGGCGCTGGCGCCGGGCCAGGACGTGGAGCTGCCGGACGCCGACGTGTGGCTCGACTACTACGTCTCCCGCAACAGCGCCGGCTCCGAGCGGGGCACCGCCATCGCCGAGGCCGCCGAGGCCGAGGGCATCCGGCCCACCAAGGCCCTGGAGGTCGCCGAGAACCCGACCGCGCTGCGCGCCGCGATCCTCGCCGACCCCTCCACCGCCCGGGCCGCGCGCGGCGCACTGCTCGACCGGATCAAGGAGGACCCGGAGCTCCAGGCCTCGCTGGCCCGGGACGTGGTGCGCACGGACGACCTGAAGAAGGCCGTGGCCACCGAGAGCCGCGCGGCCGACCGGATCGGATACGTCCGCCAGATCGCCGAGTCCGGTCAGGTCAGGACCCCGGCCGGGCAGACCATCGACGCGCCCGTGGACCTGCGCCAGGAGGCCGAGCGGCACCTGTCCCTCCTCGAGGAGCTGGAGGAGGACGAGGACACCGGTGAGTGGGCGGCCGAGGCCTTCGACACCATGAAGTCCCTTGTCGCCGAGGCCGTGGAGGCCGACCCCGAACTCCGGGTCCAGGAACGGCGGACGAAGTTCTACAACAGCCTCCAGAAGGCCACCAAGGTGTTCGAGGAGCTGACCTTCGACGACGCCCAGGACTTCTACGAGGACGACATGGTCCAGCAACTGGAGGAACTCCAGCAGGCCATCGCCTCGTGCATCACCGCCTTGCGCACCGCGAAGGTGAATCACCCGGACGGCTGAGCATCTTAGGCGTGTGAGGGGTACTAGAGGGCGACACGTCGCTCTTCCCGGAGGCCTTCAGGTGAACTCCTTCGTCCCCAGAACCGCGCACAAGACTCTGGTCGTGCAACTGCAGGCGGGCGGCACGGGCCGTTGCCCCGTGCTCGCCCACCTCGGCTACGACGCGGCGGACCCGTTCGCCGTCACCGCTGTCTTCAGCCATGACGGCCGGGTGCTGGCCCGGTGGCGGCTGGACCGCGAGATGCTCGCCGAAGGACTGCGCGGTCCGGTCGGGGTCGGCGACGTGCGGCTCAGCCCCGTCTCGACCGGCGTCTGGGAGGAGCTGCGCATGGAGTTCTACGGCGACGCCCGCTCCGACGGGGGCCGCCAGCACGCCGTGGTCTTCGCCTGGGCCCCGGCGCTGGCGTCCTTCCTGCGGGAGACCCGCGAGATCGTGCCGCCGGGACAGGAGGAGGTCAGCGTGGACGACTTCCTGGCCTCGGTCATCGCGGGAGGCTGAGACAGGGGCCGGTGCGCACCCGGCCTGAGTAGCCGTACTCATGCCGCCGTCCTCCCCCGGCCCCCACGATGAGAGCTCCTACGACAAGGAGCACCTCATGACCACTGTGCGACGCTTCCTGCCGGTCCTGCTCGCGTGGGCCGTGGTCGCCGCGCTGGTCCTGTCCGCCTGGGACCCGCGCGACCGCACCACCTGGTTCCTGGAGACCGTGTGGGTTCTGGTCGGGCTGCCGCTGATCGTGTTCACGTGGCGCCGCTTCCCGCTGACCGATCTGCTGTGCTGTCTGCTCGCGGTCCACGCGCTCGTACTGATCGTGGGCGGTCACTACACCTACGCGCAGGTGCCGCTCGGCGACTGGGTGCGGGACACGTTCGGGCTCGACCGCAATCCGTACGACCGTTTCGGCCACCTCATGCAGGGCTTCGTGCCGGCGGTCCTCGTACGGGAGCTGCTCAGCCGTACCTCACCGCTGCGGGGCAGCCGCTGGCTGGCGCCGCTGACGGTGTGCGCGTGTCTGGCCTTCAGTGCCGTGTTCGAGATGCTGGAGTGGGCGGCCGCGGTGATCGGAGGTCAGGCGGCGGACGCCTTCCTGGCCACGCAGGGCGATGTGTGGGACACCCAGTGGGACATGTTCTGCGCGCTGATCGGCGCCACGGTGTCCGTGATCACGCTGAGCCATCTGCACGACCGGCAGCTGGACGCGCCGCGGGTCACCTCGTCGTATAGCGCCGACGCGTCCACAGGGGCACTCCGAACCAGCACACCAGGTACCAGGCCACGACTGCGGTGACGAGCCAGGGCACCCAGTCGTCGTGGGTCGCCACGCGCAGTATCAGCAGCAGGGCGGCCGTCATCGTCGTGAGCAGGAGAACCAGTCCCACGAAGGTCAGACGGGAGGCGATCCGCACGGCCTGGGGTTTGATGCGCCGCCCCGAGACGAGGCGGTGCAGTGAGACCGGTCCTATGAGGGCTCCGGTGGCGCAGGAGCCGAGGACGACGGTCACGATGTAGATGACCTGGTCCGTGTGGGCGAGGTCGTCGTACTTGGGTGTGAAGACCACGGTGAGCAGGAAGCCGAACAGGATCTGAACGCCTGTCTGGGCGACGCGGATCTCCTGGATGAGTTCGCCCCACATGCGGTCCGCGCGCTCGTCCTCGGTCTCGTCGCGGCCCGTCCGTCTCACCGTCTCGACCATGCGGTACGGGTATCCGGTGGCTGATCGTTCAAACAGCGCGGCTCCGTGAGCAGCGAGAAGCCGCCTCTCGGAGCCGGGCGCGGCTCACCAGCGGTTCTCGACCTGGTCCTTGATCCGGCGGTCGTAGAGGTCCCGGACGGCGGCGAGGGTCTCACCGGACAGCGGCGGCAGCTTGGCGGCGGCCGCGTTGGCGCGGGCCTGTTCGGGCGAGCGGGCGCCGGGGATGACGGTGGTGACGCCCGGCTGTTCGATGATCCACCGCAGGGCGAGCTGGGCCGGGGTGTAACCCTCGGGGGCGAGCGCGGAGAACTCGGCGGCGGCCTCGACACCGGTCGTGTAGTCCACGCCGGAGAAGGTCTCACCGACGTCGAAGGCCTCGCCGTGCCGGTTGTAGGCGCGGTGGTCGTTCTCCGGGAAGACCGTGTCCTTGGTGTACTTTCCGGACAGCAGGCCCGAGGCCAGCGGGACCCTGGCGATGATGCCGACGCCCGCCTCCCGCGCGGCGGGGAGCACTTCGCGCAGCGGCTTCATGCGGAAGGCGTTGAGGATGATCTGCACACTGGCCACACCCGGCCGGGCGATCGCCGTCAGCGCCTCCTCACTGGTCTCGACGCTGACGCCGTAGTGGGCGATGCGCTCCTCCTCGACCAGGGTGTCGAGGGCGTCGAACACCTCGTCGGTGGAGTAGACGGGCGTCGGCGGGCAGTGCAGCTGGACCAGGTCGATGCGGTCGACGCCGAGATTGCGGCGCGAACGGTCGTTCCAGGCCCGGAAGTTGTCGAGGACGTAGTTCTCCGGGATCTGGTCGGCCCGCCGGCCCATCTTCGTCGCGACCAGCACGTGCAGGTCGGGCCGGCCGCTCAGGAAGGTGGCGATGGTCTGCTCGCTGCGCCCGTCGCCGTACACGTCCGCCGTGTCGAAGAAGGTGACCCCCGACTCGGCCGCCGCCTCCAGCACCGAGAGGGCTTCCTTGTCGTCGACGTCTCCCCAGTCGGCCCCCAGCTGCCAGGTGCCGAGTCCGACCACGGATGCGTGCTGCTGCGACCTGCCGAATGTGCGCTCGTCCATGGCGTCAGTCTGTCATCCGTCGCCGACCTGCGCGGAACGGGCCGCTCCGGGCCGGCATCGAGGAATTATTCACTCACATGGGTGACACGCATCGACGTAAGGCATGCACGTGTCAACGAGCGCCTAGCGTGATCCCGTGACTGATCGTTCAGTGAGCAACCATCCGCAGGACGACTCGTCCTGGTCCCGCCGCGGCTTCCTTCTCAGCGCCGCGGCCCTGGCCGCCGTACCGATTCTGCTGCCGGCTGACCCGGCGGCCGCGGCCGAGCAACTGCCCGACTTCCCGGCGGGCGTGGCCCTGCACCGTTCGGCGTACCGCAACTGGGTCGGCGAGATCACCGCCGACGGGCTGTGGGCCTGTGCCCCGACCGGCCCGGACCAGGTGGCCGAGGTCGTCAACTGGGCCTGGCGGCACGGCTGGCGGGTGCGCGCCCGGGGCTCCTCGCACGGCTGGTCGCCCCTCACCGTCACGGAGGGCACGGCCTCGGACGCGCCCGTCCTCCTCGTCGACACCGCCTCCCACCTCACCGGCCTGTCCCTGGACTCCGCCTCCGCCGTGCGGGCCGGCACCGGCGTCACGCTGGAGGCGCTGCTCACCTATCTGGAGGGGCACGGGCTCGGGGTCACCGCCGCGCCCGCCCCAGGCGATCTCACCCTGGGCGGCGCGCTGGCGGTCGACGCGCACGGCACCGCCGTTCCGGCCGACGGGGAGCAGCGGCTGCCGGGACAGACGTACGGCTCACTCAGCAATCGCATCCTGTCGTTGACGGCGGTGGTGTGGGACGAGGACAGCGGGGCGTACGTGCCGCGTGAGTTCAGCCGTGCCGAGGCCGACAGCGCGGCCCTGCTCACCCATCTGGGGCGGGCCTTCGTGACCGAGGTCGTGCTGCGGGTCGGCGCCAACAGCAATCTGCGGTGTGTCAGCCGGGTCGACATTCCGGCGGCCGAGCTCTTCGCGGCCCCCGGCGGTGACGGGCGGACCTTCGCGAGCTTCCTGGAGGAGGCCGGACGGGTCGAGGCGATCTGGTTCGCCTACACGGAGTTCCCGTGGCTGAAGGTGTGGAGCGTGGCGCCGACCAGGCCGCTGACCTCACGGCGCGTGACCTCGCCGTACAACTACCCCTTCTCCGACAACGTCCCGACCTTGGTCGCGGATCTGGCCGGGCGGATGGTGTCGGACGCGGCCTGGTATCTGGCGCCGGTGCTCGGGAACGCGCAGCTGGACGTGGCGACGGTGGGGCTCACGGCAACACTGTCGGCGGACATCTGGGGGCCGTCGAAGAACACGCTGCTCTACATCAAGCCGACGACACTCAGGGTGACCGCGAACGGGTACGCGGTGCTGACCGGCCGGGATCAAGTGCAGCGGGTCGTCTCGGAGTTCACGGACTTCTACCGGGAGCGGCTCGACGCGTACACGGCGCAGGGGCGGTTCCCGGTCAACGGCACGGTGGAGATCAGGGTCACCGGGCTCGATGATCCGGCCGAGGCCGGCTTGGAGGGGGCGCGGGCTCCGCTGCTGTCGGCGTTGCGGGCGGATCAGGAGCATCCCGAGTGGGACACGGCGGTGTGGCTGGACATCCTCACGCTGCCGGGGACGCCGTACGCGGAGGCGTTCCTGCGGGAGATCGAGCAGTTCCTCGTCGACGGCTACGACGGGACGCGCGTCGAGTGGTCCAAGGGGTGGGCCTACACGGACGACGCCGTGTGGGAGGACGAGGAGGTGCTGGGGACGGTCATTCCCGGTTCGTTCGGTGAGGCGGTGTGGGGCCAGGCCGCGGGGGTGCTGGACCGGCTCGATCCGCACGGTGTGTTCGGCAACGCCTTCCTGGACCGGCTGTTCCGTTAGGGCGTCAGGTGGACCTGCACCGTGGGGGCGTACCGGTCCACCACGTCCTCCACGGCGGTCGCCCTCAGCTCGGTGCCCCGGGCGATGCCGTACATCACGCCCAGGCCCAGGAGGGTGCCCACCGCCAGTTCGGCGCGCAGGCCGGCGTCGGGGCCCTGCAGGCGCTCCGCGAGGCGTTCGACCACCTGGGAACGGAAGTTGACGCGCAGGATGTCACCGTGTTCGCCCTGGACGGGGGCGAAGGCGATCCGGAGCAGGGGGTCGGCGCCCCGCTCGATCTGGCCGGTGAGGACATGGCGGACCATGTGACGGCCCAGTTCGTCCAGCGGGGCGTCGAGCAGGGCCGTCGCGTCGGACTCGAAGGACATGACGCGGGCGAGGAGGGCGTCCTTGTTGCCGAAGTACTTCACGATCAACGGCGGGCTGACTCCGGCGCGTTCGGCGACCGCCTTCAGGGTGATGTCCGCGTGGGGGGTGCGGGCCAGCAGATAGCGGGCCGCCCTGAGGATGGCGGCCTTGGTCGCCTCGGCGTCCCGGCGGGCGGTCGTGGTGGTGGGGGGCGTTGTGGTCACACCACTCATGCTCCCTCCATCGCCTCGTTCCGTGCTCCCCGGGTGCGGCCCTTGGCCCGGCGGGTTTCCTCGGGGGCGGAGTCGCCGGGGATGGTCAGTGCCGCCGCGCACGCCGCGAGGGCTATGGCGCCCGCCATGGCGAAGGCCATCAGGTAGCCGTGCAGGGTGGGCACGAGTGCGCCGCCGACCGGGCTGGTGTGGTGGACCAGTACCGCCGCGACCGCCGCGCTGGAGGCGGCCTGGCCGATGGTGCGCATCAGGACGTTGACGCCGTTGGCGGAGGCCGTCTGCTCGGCCGGGACGGCGCGCAGGATCAGCGTGGGCAGCGCCGAGTAGGCGAGGGTGGTGCCGGTGGCCACCACGGTCGCGCCCAGGATGATCATCCACAGATCGCGGCTGTCCGCGATGCGTACCGCGTAGCCGCACGCCATGACGGCGGCGCCGAGGGCGAGCGTGACGCGCGGACCACGGGAGGTGGAGATCCGGGCCGAGAGCGGTGAGAACAGGAGCATGGTGACTCCGCCCGGCAGCAGGCACAGGCCGGTGGCCACGATCGACAGACCGAGTCCGTAGCCGGTGGCCTTCGGCGCCTGCACGAGCTGGGCCGTGACCAGGGAGTTGGCGTAGAACGCGAAGCCGGTGAGCAGGGCTGCCACATGGGACAGGCCCACCCGCGGCCGGGTGACCAGCCGCAGGTCGACCAGGGGCTGGTCGGTGCGCAGTTGGCGCCACCACCACAGGGCCAGGACGGCGACGGACACCAGGAACAGCCCCAGGACCCGGGGGCTGCCCCAGCCCCACTGCCCGCCCTGGGACACCCCGAGCAGCAGGCTCACCAGGCCCACGGCCAGTCCCAGGGCGCCCTGCACATCGAAGCGGCCGGGCTGTCGTACCGGTGACTCGCGGACCGCCCACCACACGGCCGTGACGCCCAGGGCGCCGAGGGCGCTGGTCATCCAGAACATGGTGTGCCAGTCGGCGTACTGGACGACCATCGCGGCCAGCGGCAGACCGAGCGCGGCGCCGATACCGACCGTGGAGCTCATCATGGCGACCGCGGAACCCCGGCGCTCCGGCGGCAGTTCGTCACGCAGGATGCTGATCGACAGCGGCACCACGGCGGCGGCGGCGCCCTGCAGGGCGCGAGCCGCGATGAGCACGGTGATGTCGGACGACAGGGCGCACATCACCGAGCCGAGCGTCATCAGGCCGAGGGCGCCGGTCAGTACCCGGCGCTTGCCGTACATGTCACCGGCACGGCCGAGCACCGGGGTGAGGACCGCGCCGGCGAGCAGGGTCGCCGTGACCATCCAGGAGACGGCGCCGGGCGAGGAGTGGGTCAGCCGGGGCAGGTCCGGCAGCAGCGGGACGACCACGGTCTGCATGACCGCCATGAGCGTGCCGCACATCGCCAGCACCGGGACGGTGAGCCGGGTCCGCAGGCTTGCTCCGCGCGGCGGGGATATCGGGCCCTGCTGGTCCATCGGCGCTCCGGACTCGATACGGAAAACGGGGTGAATGACAATTCACTTTAGCGGTGAATCGCCATTCACCCAATACCCGTCCAGGGCCGCCGAGCTACTTGCGGGAAGCCAGCTCCCGTGCGTGCACGCTGCGCGCCACCTTCGGCCCGAGCCAGCACTTGACCCTGCGCAGCGCCTCCAGCTGCCCGGCGGCCTTGTCGAGCCGGTAGTACAGCTGAGGCGGGAAATAGGGCAGCAGCGGCGAGTGACGCTGACCGAGCAGGGCGAACATCTGCTCCGGGGGCAGGCCGATGTAGCGCGGCAGGTTCTCGTACCACTGGGCGCTGTAGCGGGCCGCGCTCTGGATGGAGAGCAGTTCCGACCTGCGCTGCCGCTCGTAGCGGGCGAGGGCCTGCGGAAGCTCGGTGTGCCGGTGCAGGGAGTCGGCCAGGGCGATGGCGTCCTCCAGGGCGAGGGTGGTGCCGGCGCCGATGGAGTAGTGGGTGGTGTGGGCCGCGTCGCCGAGGAGGACGAGGTTGTCGCGGTGCCAGGTGCGGTTGGTGAGGGTGCGGAAGCTGAGCCATTGGGCGCCGCCCGACCCGGCGGAGCGGCCGATCAGGGGCTGACCGTCGAGGACGTCGGCGAACAGCTTCTCCAGCAGGGCCAGTCCGTCGGCCTCGTTCGCACTGCCGAGGCCGAGGCCGGTCCAGGTCTCGGGCGCGCACTCGACGACACAGGTGCTGCCTTCGGGGCCGAAGGGATAGCCGTAGCACCAGACCCAGCCGTGGTCGGTCTCGACGAAGGCGAAGGTGAAGGAGTCGAAGACCTTGCTGGTGCCGAGCCAGATGTAGCGGTTGCGGCCTTCCCTGATCTCGGCGCCGAAGTGGTCGGCGTGTCCGGTGCGCAGGGAGCTGTGCACGCCGTCGCCGGCCACGACGAGGTCGGCCTCGGGGAGGTTGCCGTGGGTGATCTCGTGCTCGAACTCCAGCCGCACACCCAGCGAGCGGGCCCGCTCGGCGAGGATCTCCAGCAGTCGGTGGCGGCCGATGCCGAAGCCCGGGTCGCTGCCGCGCCGGGTGACCAGGTTCCGTACCCGGGCCTCGCCCTCGTTCCAGGTGACCGAGGCCTCCTCGATCGCGCGGGACGACTCGGAGTCGTGGGCGTGGAGCTTGTCGAGCAGTCCGCGCCAGTAGGTGACGCCCCAGCCGTAGGTCGAGCCCTCCGGGTTGCGCTCGTGGACAGTGATGTCGTGGGACGGGTCCTGCCGCTTCAGCAGGACGGAGAGATACAGACCGGCGGGCCCGCCGCCGACGCAGGCGACCTTCACACGCACCCCTAGTAATTACTCAAAGCGATCGATTGGCAACGCAGAGTAGCAGTCCGGGATGCGCGTCCACCTCGGACGCTTACGGGTGAGCCCGTCGTGTCAGTCAGGGGCCGGCGACTTCGACAGCGAGTAACGATCGTCTCGTCCGGTTTGCCGCGCAGGTCGTGCGGTACCCGCGCCGTACACACCGACAGGACGAAGGAGGGATTCACCCGTGTCGCAGGTCGAGGAATCCATCGAGGTGGGCGTGCCGGTGCATACCGCCTACAACCAGTGGACGCAGTTCGAGACCTTCCCCGAGTTCATGAGCGGGGTCGAGCGCATCGAACAGCGCACCGACACGCTCACGCACTGGGTGACCAACGTCAACGGCGTGCACAGGGAGTTCGACGCGGAGATCACCGAGCAGATCCCGGACGAGCGGGTCGCGTGGACCACGATCGCCGGCGAGGCCAAGCAGGCGGGTGCCGTGACCTTCCACCGCCTCGACGACGCCCACACCAAGGTGATGCTCCAGATGGACTTCCATCCGGACACCATCACCGAGAAGGTCGGCGACAAGCTCGGGTTCGTGAAGCGGCAGACCAAGGGTGACCTGGAGCGCTTCAAGACGTTCATCGAAGAGCGTGGTCAGGAGACCGGCGAGTGGCGCGGAGCGGTCATCTGACCGTCGCGCCCGGACCGGCCGCTAACCGGCCGCCTCCGTACGGCACTCCGGGTGCCCCCAGCCCTGGGCGTTCTTCGCGATGGGCTCGCCCGCCGCGTAGGGACGTCCGCACAGGCACCGGCCGGGGAACTTGGCCTTGATCGTACGAGAAGACGAACCGCCGCTCCGCTTGGGCGACTTGGCCCGGGCGGGGCGGTCGGCTTTCGGGGTGTCCGGCGACGACGGCGGCTGCGGAGAGCCGAGTTCGCTGCTCGCGGGCTCCTGGACGATCGCCGCCTGGCTGGCGGCGCGGTCGGCGAAGTCGTTCAGCGGGTCGCCGTCGACCTGGTGGGCGGGGACGTAACGGAACTCGACCGAACGTCCGTCGAGCAGTTCGTCGATGCGGACGACGAGGTCCTGGTTGGCGACCGGCTTGCCCGCGGAGGTCTTCCAGCCGTTGCGCTTCCACCCGGGCAGCCAGGTGGTGACGGCCTTCATGGCGTACTGCGAGTCCATCCGGATCTCCAGCGGCACATCCGGGTCGGTCGCCGCCAACAGCCGCTCCAGTGCGGTGAGTTCGGCGACGTTGTTGGTGGCCTTGCCGAGCGGGCCGGCCTCCCAGCGGTCCGGTGTCTCCGACTCGTCGGCGATGACCCAGGCCCAGGCCGCAGGTCCAGGATTTCCCTTCGAAGCGCCGTCGCACGCGGCCACCAGTCGTTCACGCATGCGCTCGATCATGCCATGAGCGGAGGGACGCCCCTTCACTCCACCGTGACCACCATGGCCACGACCCTGCGGACCTCCCCCTCCCCGGGCGTCGCACCTTCCGTGTCGGCGAAGAGGAGATGCGCCGCCCCGATCAGCGCGGGGGCGAGGAGGTCCACGTCGGCGTCGGCCGGTACGCGCCCCAGGTCGCGCTCCGCGGCGAGATAGCCGGCCACCATCGCGGTCGCCTCCCGCAGCACCGGCACTCCCCCACCCCTCGCCTCGCGCAACCGGGCCCGCAGGGCGTCGCGCGCGATGACCAGGCCGACGATCCGCAGGGCGATCGTCCCGAAGAGCTCGGTCAGGGCCGCGGTGAGGTTGTCGACGACCGTGCCGGTCCCGGCCGACTCGCGCAGGGCCCGGGAGCGGGCCTCGATACGCCCGATGCGGTCGAGCACCAGGTCGGCGAGAAACGCGTCGAAGTCCTCGAAGTGGCGGTGCAGAACCCCCTTGGCGACCCCTGCCTCGGTGGTGACCGCCCGGCTGGTCAGCGCGTTCGCCCCGGCCCGCAGCAGGATCCGCTCGGCGGCGTCGAACAACTGCTCCCGCACATCGCGGATGGCGATCCCTGTCGGCACGGCCCACCTCACTCTTTCTCGAACATCCTCCCTGATTCTTGTCGAGTGGGCATGCGCCCACCTAGAGTGGGCGCATGCCCACTCGACCTCGGGAACAGCAGCCGCACACCCGACGCGACATCGCCGAGTCGTACGGCTCGGACGCCGAGCGCTACGACCGGACCCGCCCCCGCTATCCCGACGCCCTGGTGGAGCGGATCGCTGCCGGGAGTCCCGGCCGGGACGTCCTGGACGTGGGCACGGGCACCGGCATCGCCGGGCTGGCGTTCCGGGCGCACGGCTGCCGGGTGCTCGGGGTGGAACCCGACGCCCGGATGGCCGCGTTCGCGCGTTCCAAGGGGCTCGACGTCGAAGTCGCCACGTTCGAGGACTGGGATCCGGCCGGCCGCGCCTTCGACGCGGTCGTGGCGGGGACCGTCTGGCACTGGGTCGACCCCGTCGCCGGCGCGGACCGGGCGCTGCGGCCGGGCGGACGGCTGGCCCTGTTCTGGAACGCCTTCCAGCCCGCGAACGACGTGGCCGAGGCGTTCACCGAGGCGTACGCCCGGGCCGTGCCCGACATGCCGATGGACTGGCGCCGGATGACCGGCCCGGACGCCTACGCGGGCGTCTGCGCCACCGCGGCCGACGGAATCCGGAAGTCGGCCGCTTTCGGTGAGCCGGAGGAGTGGCGCTTCGAGTGGGACCGGGTCTACACCCGCGAGGAGTGGCTGGACCAGGTACCCACCTTCGGCGGCCACGGGCAGTTGCCCGCCGAGAAGCTCGACGCCCTGCTCGGCGGTCTCGGTGACGCCGTCGACGCGATGGGCGGGAGCTTCTCGATGCACTACACAGCCGTGGTGGTCACGGCGGTGCGCAGCAGCTAGGGCACGTCGGAGATCTGGGGCATGTCGCCCTGGGTCGTCGTCACGTCGATCACCGAGAAGCTCGCGCCCTGCGGATCACTGAGGGCGGCGAACCGGCCGAACGGGGAGTCCATGGGCCCGAAGCGCAGGATGCCGCCGAGCTTCGTGGCGCGGGCGACGGCGTCGTCGCAGTTGTCGACGCTGAAGTAGACGTTGATGTACGCCGGCACCTCGGGCGGGAAGTCGTCCGTCATCTTCATGCGACCGAGGACGGTGCTGTCGCCGACGTTGAACATACGGAAATCGACGGCGTCGTCCTGCATCTGCCGGGCGCTGTAGCCGAAGACGGCCGGGAAGAACGCGTCGGACTTCTCGGGTTCGCGGGTGTAGACCTCGGCCCAGCAGAACGCCCCCGGCTGCTCGGGCGGCGCCTCGAAGCCCTCGTGGGTGCCTGCCTGCCACACGCCGAAGACGACGCCGCTCGGGTCGCGGGCCAGACACATCGTGCCGAAGTCGCCGACCTGCATCGGTTCCATGAGCACTTCGCCGCCGTTGTCACGGATCTTGCGGGCGGTGGCGGAGACATCCGGCGACGCGAGGTACAGGCACCACTGCGAGTGGCCCTCCTGGCCGGGCATCGGCGGCACGACGGCGGCGACGGCCTTCCCGTCCACGTAGGCCTGCGTGTAGTTGCCGAACTCCGACGACGACTCGCCGAAGGTCCAGCCGAGGACGTCGCCGTAGAAGCTCTTGGCCCCTTCGACGTCGCTGAACATCGCGTCGGCCCAACAGGGGGTTCCCTCAGGTTGTACGGCCATGATCGCGGCCTTTCCCGTATCGGTGGTCGGTACGACTCCACACGCTAGTCACGGGTGCGCCCGACCGCGCGCCGAACGGACGATTCCGCTTCAGACGGGATGGAAGGGATGCTCTCCGCGATCTGGAGCTTCCATGACGATCCGGGCATGGTCGGTGGCGGCTCCGGGACCAGTCGAGGAAGGCGGTCTCCGGGTTCGTCGCGACAACCGGTCCCGGAGCCGGGTGACGACCGGGCGCTGCGGGACCCGAAGGCGGGGCGCTTCGACGGGGCGGCCGTACTGGTGAACGACCCGTCCCGAGGAGCACGGGGGCACTCATGATGCGCCGACTGCCTCACCGGCAAGGTTTACACCTTCACGACCGTGAAGCCGCCCCCTTCACGCCCTGATCAGGCGACCGCCCCGGCTGTTTGGCTGGTCCTCGCGCAAGGCCAGCCCGCTCACCTCCCAGGAGGGAATGTGTCCACACCGGACAGCGCCACCGGCCCCGCCGTCGACGAACCCGACCCCCCGTCCGAAGACCGGCTCACCAGCCTCAGCACCACGGCCGCCCGGCAACTCGCCACCACCACCAAGTCCGAACCCCAGATGCAGGCCATCAGCTCCCGCTGGCTGCTGCGCATGCTGCCGTGGGTGGACGTGAAGGGCGGCACCTACCGGGTCAACCGGCGCCTCCAGCTCCGGGTGGGCCGAGGCCGGGTGCAGTTCGAACAGAACGGCGCCGACGACATCAGGGTCATCCCCCAGACACTCACCGAACTCCCCACTCTGCGCGGTTACTCCGACACCGAGGTCCTCAAAGAGCTCGCGACCCGCTTCCGGGTGCGGGAGATCCGCGCCGGCCAGGTCCTGGTCGAGGCCGGGCAGCCGGTCACCGAGGCCTACCTCGTCGTGCACGGCCGCTTCACCCGTTTCACCGAGGGCAAGTACGGTGAGGAGGAGATCGTCGGTGTCGTCACCGACGGCGCCCAGATGGGCGACGAGGCCATAGGGCAGCCCGATCCGCTGTGGCTGAGCTCGGTCCGGGCCGAGACCGCGGGCGTGGTGCTGACCCTGCCCTGGTCGGTGGTCACCGAGTTCACCGAGCGGGTCCCGTCCCTCGCGGCCCATCTGGAGGCCTACGCGCGGCGGCAGAGCCTGCCGATGAACCGCAAGGGCGAGGCCGACGTCCCCGTCCAGGCGGGGCACGTCGGGGAGCCGACGATCAACGGCGGCTACGTCGACTACGAACTCGCCCCGCGTGAGTACGAGTTGTCCCTCACCCAGACCGTGCTGCGGGTCCACACCCGGGTCGCCGACCTCTACAACAACCCGATGGACCAGACCGAGCAGCAACTCCGGCTCACCATCGAGGAGATCCGCGAGCGCCAGGAGTGGGAGCTGGTCAACAACCGGGAGTTCGGGCTGCTGCACAACGCCGACCACGGCCAGCGCGTCAGCACCTTCACCGGGCCGCCGACCCCCGACGACATGGACGAACTGCTCGCCATGCGCCGCAAGACCAAACTGTTCCTCGCCCATCCGAAGGCCATCGCGGCGTTCTTCCGGCAGTGCAACCGGCGCGGTCTGGTGCCGGGCACGGCGAGCGTCGAGGGGCACGAGATCCCCGCCTGGCGGGGAGTGCCGATCTTCCCCTGCAACAAGATCCCGGTCAGCCCGCAGCACACCAGCAGCATCATCGCGCTGCGCACCGGGGAGGGCGACCAGGGTGCCATCGGGCTCTACCAGACGGGCATCCCCGAGGAGTACCAACCCGGCCTGAACGTACGGTTCATGGGCATCGGCGCCAACTCGATCATCCGCTACCTCGTCACCGCCTACTACTCGATGGCCATCCTCGTACCCGACGCGGTCGGGATCCTGGAGAACGCCCAGATCGGGCGGACGGCCGAGTGACCGCGATGAGCACCCAGTCCTTGCCGGGGCCGCCCGACATCGCGAGCACCCTGCGCGCCGGCCGGCCCGGCGGGGCGATCCCCGGTCTGAGGTACCGGAAAGTCGCCCCCGCCGACCCGGTGAAGGCCGCGGAGATCGACCGCAGGCTCGAGGCCTGGGCCCGGCGCCTGGAGCTGTTCCCCGAGACATGGAACGGGGACTTCTCCGGGTTCCAGTTCGGCAGGGCCGTGGTGCTGCAACACCCGGAGGCGGCCGATCCTGAACGCCTCACCGTGGCCGGGAAGCTGCTCCTCGCCGAGAACATCGTCGACAACTGCTACTGCGAGGAGGACGAGGACAAGGGCGGTTCGCGCAGTGGCCTCGGCGGACGGCTGGTCCTGGCCCAGTCGGCACTCGACCCGTACCACGGCCCGCCCGACCTCCAGGAGCGGTGGCTGAGCGGAGTGCAGGCCGACGGGCCGCTCAGGTCGTACCACTGGGCCCTCAAGGACTACGCCGTCATCGCCACTCCCAGCCAGACAGACCGGTTCCTGCACGACATCGCCCGGCTCCACCTCGGCTATCTGGGCGAGGCCGCCTGGGGCGAGACCCGGTACATGCCCCGGGTATGGGAGTACCTGGTGATGCGGCAGTTCAACAACTTCCGTCCCTGTCTGTCGATCGTCGACGCGATCGACGGCTGGGAACTGCCCGAGGCGGTGTACGCCCGCCCCGAGATCCAGCGCCTCACCGCACTCGCCGGCAACGCCACCACCCTCGTCAACGACCTGTACTCCTTCACCAAGGAACTGGCCGACCCCACCCATCTCAACCTGCCCCAGGTCATCGCCGCCAACGAGCGGTGCGGGCTCAAGGCCGCCTATCTGAAGGCCGTCGGGATCCACAACCAGATCATGGATGCCTTCGACGAGGAGTCGGCCCTGCTCTCCGCCACGTCACCGCTCGTGGAGCGCTACACCCGGAGCCTGTCCGACTGGGTCGCCGGAAACCACGAGTGGCACGCCACCAACAGCCACCGCTACCACCTGCCCAACTACTGGTAGAGCGCGACCGCATGACAGAACGTCACCCACGCACCAGCACGAGGAGTCACCGTTGACCACCGCCCCCCACGCCGGCACCCGGACCATTCCCGTGCCGACCCAGTCGACGTACCAGAGCCGAGTCGCGGACTACTGGAACGCCGAGGAGAACCCGGTCAACCTCGAACTCGGAAAGCTCGACGACCTCTACCACCACCACTACGGCATCGGGGAGGCCGACCGCTCCGTCCTCGACGAACCCGATCCGGCACGGCGGCGGGAGCGGATCACCGCCGAACTGCACCGCCTCGAACACGCCCAGGCGGAATTCCTCGCGGCCCGGCTCGGAACGCTCCGTCCCGAGGACCGTGTCTTCGACGCGGGGTGCGGGCGCGGCGGCGGCAGTGTCGTGGCACATCTGCGGCACGGCTGCCACGCCGACGGCGTCACCATCTCCGAGAAGCAGGCGGAGTTCGCCAACGCCCATGCCCGCAAGCGGGGCATCGACGACCGGGTGCGCTACCACCACCGCAACATGCTCGACACCGGGCTGCCCTCCGGGGCCTACGCGGCCTCCTGGAACAACGAGTCGACCATGTACGTCGAGCTCGACCTGCTGTTCGCCGAGCACGCGCGGCTGCTGCGCCGCGGCGGACGCTACGTGGTGATCACCGGTTGCTACAACGACACCTACGGACAGGCATCCCGTGAGGTCTCGCTCATCAACGCCCACTACATCTGCGACATCCATCCCCGCTCGGCGTATTTCCGCGCCATGGCCCGCAACCGGCTGGTGCCGGTGCACGTGGAGGACCTCACCGAGGCGGCCCTGCCCTACTGGGAACTGCGCAAGAAGGCCGACCATCTGGTCACGGGAATCGAGGACACCTTCCTGACGGCCTACCGGAACGGCAGTTTCCAGTACCTGCTCATCGCCGCCGACCGCGTCTGAACCGAAGGACCGGGCCGTCCGCGCCGGGGCACACGCTCCGGCGCGGACGCGTACGGCGGTTTCGCGATCCCCGCACCGCACGTGTCCGCGCCGGAACCCCCCCGCGCGGCTCCCCCCTTGAACCGTGGTGCTTACTGTTCTACCTTCGCCACATGGTCTGGGCATCAACGCCCGCTCATCAGCGACACAACGGGCGGGTACCGGACGGGCCAGGTGATGCGGAATGCGCCCGCACCTCGCCCTGATCGAGGATGAGCCCGACTTCGCACTGATGTGCCGTTCGTATCTGGAGCGGGCCGGATTCACCGTCACCTGGGCCATGGACGCCCGGGCCGGAAAGTCCGTGCTCCACGAGAGCCGCGTGGACCTCGCGATCCTGGACCTGGGCCTCCCGGACGGCAGCGGCCTCGAACTGCTGCGGGCGCTCAGGTCCACGAGCCGGCTCCCGGTCATCGTCGTCTCGGGACGCGGTGCGGAGACGGACCGGGTGGCGGGGCTGGAGATCGGCGCGGACGACTACCTGGTCAAGCCGTTCTCCCAACGCGAACTGGTGGCCCGTATTCACGCGGTGCTGCGCCGCTCCCGACCGCCGGACGAGTCGACGGTGATCCAGGCCGGCTCCCTGCTCATGGACACGGCGGCGCGGCAGGCCTCCGTCGACGGCACCGTGCTGACCCTGCGCCCCAAGGAGTTCGCGCTGCTGGAGATGCTGGCCGCCGCGCCCGGCAGGGTGTTCTCGGCGGAGCAGCTGCTGGAGCGGATCTGGGGTTCGTCCTGGCAGCAGTCCGCGACCGTCGTCGAGCATGTGTACCGGCTGCGCGGCAAACTCGCCGGGCTGCCCGCCCCCGCACCGCGGATCACCACGGTCCGCGGCTTCGGTTACCGCCTCGACCCCTGAGACACCGGCCCGGCCAGGAGGCCGCCCATGCCCGATGCCCCGGACTTCCGGCGCCTGTTCGACTCGAACCTGTCCCCCCTGCTCGTCCTCACCCCCGACTTCGTCATCGTCGAGGTCAACCGCGCCTATCTGACGGCCACGCGCACCGGGCGCGGCATCGTGGGGCGGCCGATCTTCGACGTGTTCCCCGACAATCCCGAGGACCCGTCGGCCGACGGCGTGGCCAATCTGCGCCGCTCGCTGGAGACGGTGGTGGCGAGCGGCCGTACGGACACCATGGCCCTGCAGCGCTACGACATCCCGACGGGCGAGGACGGCGTCTTCGCCGAGCGGTACTGGAGTCCGGTCAACGCCCCGGTCCTGGACGGCGAGGGGCGGCTCACGCACATCATCCACCGGGTCGAGGACGTCACGGAGTTCGTGCATCTGCGTCTGGTGGGGCGGGAGCAGCAGCGGGCGGTCGCCGACGCGCAGATGCGCGCGGAGGGCATGGAGATCGACCTGTTCGTGCGGGCGCGGGAGATCCGCGAGGTGAACGAGCAGCTGAGCCGGGCCAACGGCGAGCTGGACGCGGCCGGGCACAGGCTGCGGGAGGAGCAGCGGGCCAAGGACCGCTTCATCGCCACGCTCTCGCACGAACTGCGCAACCCCCTCGCCGCCGCGACGGCGGCCACCGAACTGCTCGCCCTCGACATACCGGAGGGTCATCCGGCGCTGGCCGTCCTGGAGCGGCAGCTCGGCACGCTCGCCCGGATGAGCAACGACCTGCTGGACGGCACCCGGGCGGTGACCGGGCGGCTGGAGCTGGTGCGGGAGCCGGTCGACGTACGCTCGGTCGTCGAGGGCGCGTGCGCGGACATCCGCGGCCTCTTCGCGCACGACGGCCGTCCGCTCGACGTACGGCTGCCCGCCGCGCCCCTCGTCGTGGACGGCGACCGGCTGCGGCTCGCGCAGGTACTGACGAACCTGCTGTCGAACGCGCTCAAGTACACCCGGCCCGGCGGGCGCACCGAGGTGGAGCTCGCGGCCGGGGCCGGTGAGGTACGGCTGTCCGTGCGGGACGACGGCATCGGCTTCGAGCCCGGTCAGGCCGAGGAACTGTTCGGAGTGTTCATGCGGGCGGCCCCCGCCGGTCCCGACACGCCGGAGGGCCTGGGGCTGGGGCTCGCCGTCGCGCGGACGATCGTGGAACTGCACGACGGCCGGATCGGCGCACACAGCGACGGGCCCGGCAAGGGAGCGACGTTCACGGTGGTCCTGCCCACTGTCGCCCCCACGGCCCCGCCGCGATCGCGGCCCACGGCCGCCCGGTCCGCCCCGCGCCGGCTGGCCGTCCTGATCGTGGAGGACAACGAGGACCTGGCCGCGACCTACCACACGCTGCTGGAGCGGCAGGGTCACCGCGTCACGACCGTGCACACCGGCGCCGCCGCGCTCGCCGTGACCGGTACCGAGGCGTTCGACGTCGTGCTGTGCGACCTGGGTCTGCCGGACATCGACGGCCACACCGTCGCCCGCCGGATGCGGGCGGGGCAGAACGGCGAGCGGCTCCGGCTCATCGCGGTCTCCGGCTTCAGCCGGGGCACCGACCGTGCGCTGTCCCGGGAGGCCGGGTTCGACGCCCATCTGACCAAGCCGCTGCCGCTGGCCGAGCTGACGGACATCCTGGAGCGTCCGGACGGCGACTGAACCACGCCGTGTGTCTTCCCCCTCGGGCCCGGCTGTGCTTGCCTGGGGAACCGTTTTTCGGCGACCGGGGCGGGAGTCGCGCATGCGGACATCGTGGATCGTGGGGGTACTGACCGCAGTCCTGCTGCTCGGCGCCTGCAGCGACCCGTCGGACGGACCGGAGACGGCGCCACCGACCCCGGACGTCTCCCGGGCGGCCACCACGCATCAGCGCGCCCAGGCCTCCCCGAGCGCCTCCGCGGCCGTCGTCGCCCCGCGTGTGCTGTATCTCGGCGACTCGCTCGCCATGGAGGCCCAGCAGGTCCTCGGGCAACAGCTGCGCCGGGACCTGCGGGCGACGTACACGAGCGCGCCGTACTCGGGGACCACGCCGTGCGACTACCTGGAGGGCACCGGGAAGAGGTCGCTGGTGCCCGACCGGGACAAGGCGGCCGCGCTGGTCCGCGCGCAGCACCCGGACTTCGTGGTGCTGCAGTTCTGGGGCAACGCCTGGGGCTACACGTGGTGCATGGACGGGATCAGCCATGCCGCCTCGCCGCAGAAGTACTTCAGCAGGTACCGGGCCGACCTTCGCCGGCTGACCGACCAGATCGCGGCGGCGGGCGGTGAGCGACGGCCACGGATCGTGTGGGTGGCGCAGGGCCCGGACCCGATCACCCCCGACCGGGTCCGGCGCGTCAACGAGCTGTACGAGGAGCAGGCGGCCGCCTCCGGGGACGTCGTCGCCGACGCGGGCGCGACGGTGGCACCCGCCGGGTCCCGGTACACCTGGGTGCAGTACCTGCCGTGCACCTCCTACGAGCACGAGCATGCCGACTACTGCACCCAGCCGGACCGCGACCGCACCGCCCTGCACCTCGACAAGGACTATCTGCACTTCTGTCTGGCGCCCACCACGTCCACGCCCAGGCCCTGTCCGGCCCGCTCCCCCGGCATCCTGCGGATCGCCCGGGAGATCACGCGGGTGATCGGGGCGTCCTGAGGACGGTTCGTGAGCGTTCGAGGAGTGTTCACTCGCCCGCGTAGGCCTTGTCCAGGGCGGCGACGTCGAACTTGCTCATGGCCATGAACGCCTTCATCACCCGGGCCGACTTCGCCGGGTCCGGGTCGGTGACCATGGCCTGCAGCCGGTCCGGTACCACCTGCCAGGACAGGCCGTACCTGTCCTTGAGCCAGCCGCAGGGGCCGGGCTCGCCACCGCCCTCGGTGAGTTTGCTCCAGTAGTAGTCGATCTCCTCCTGGTTCTCGCAGAAGACCATGAAGGAGACGGCCTCGGTGAACTTGAACTCGGGGCCGCCGTTCAGCGCGAGGAACCGCTGGCCGTTGGCCGTGAACTCGACGGTCAGCACGCTGCCGGCGGGCTGGGGCGCCCCCTCCGGATAGCGGGCGATCTCCCCGATGCTGGAGTTCTTGAAGACGGAGACGTAGTAGTGGGCGGCCTCCTCCGCCTGGCCGTCGAACCAGAGACAAGTGGTGAAACCTTCGGTGGTCATGCGTACCTCCTGGGGTGGTGAGAACGTCCGTCATCTGTGTCGACCGATCCTCGCCGCGGAACTCATCGGTCGGGCCGCCGGTTAATCCAGATGGCCGATACACCGGTGCGCACTAGCATCCGGGCATGACGTCTGCGCCCACAGAGCACCCGGACCCGGTCCTGCCCTTCCGCCTCGACATTCCGCAGAGCGACCTGGCCGACCTCCACGACCGGCTCGACCGCACCCGCTGGCCCGACGACCTCTCGGCCACCGGCTGGGCGTACGGGGTGCCGGCCGGCTATCTGCGTGGACTCGCGCACCACTGGAGGCACTCCTACGACTGGCGTGCGGCCGAGGCACGGCTGAACGAGTGGCCGCAGTTCACGACCGTCATCGACGGGACGACCGTCCACTTCGCCCACGTCCGCTCCCCCGAGCCGGACGCCACCCCGCTGGTCATCACGCACGGCTGGCCTGGCTCGATCGTCGAATTCCTGGACGTGGTGGGCCCGTTGGCCGATCCGGTGGCCCACGGCGGCGACCCGGCCGACGCCTTCCACGTCGTCGTACCGAGCATCCCCGGTTTCGGACTGTCGGGGCCGCCCGCCGACACGGGCTGGGAGGCGGGCCGGATCGCCGACGCGTGGGCCGAGCTGATGACGCGGCTCGGCTACGAGCGGTTCGGCGCTCAGGGCGGCGACTGGGGCTCGGCGATCTCACGGGAGCTGGGCCGCGCCCACCCCGAGCGGGTCATCGGCGTCCACCTCAATCTGCTGCCGGGCGCTCAGGCGACGCACGAACCGACCGAGGAGGAACTCGCCCCCCTCCCACCGGAGCAACGGGAGCGCGCGCTGGAGTCGTGGCGCCGGTGGAGCGCCTGGTCGGGCGAGGGCACCGGCTACGCCGTTCTGCACTCCACCCGGCCGCAGACCGTCGCCTACGCGCTCACCGACTCGCCGGTGGGCCAACTCGCCTGGATCGTCGAGAAGTTCCAGGAGTGGACCGACTCCGCGGAGCTGCCCGAGGAGGCCGTGGACCGGGACCGGCTGCTGACCAACGTCATGCTGTACTGGCTGACCGGGACCGCCGGTTCGGCCGCCCGGATCTACTACGAGCGGGCGCACGCCACGGGCGCGAGGGCCGCCCGGCCCACCGAACCGTCGACCGCGCCGACCGCCCTCGCCGTCTTCCCGGCCGAGATCCAGATCCCGCTGCGGCACAAGGCGGAACGCACCGAGAACCTCGTGCGCTGGACCGAGTTCGACCGCGGCGGCCACTTCGCGGCGATGGAGGAACCGGACCTGCTGGTCGACGACGTGCGGGCGTTCTTCCGGCAGTTGCGCGAGAAGGACTGAGGTCCCCGCGGGGCCCGCGCTCTGCCGGTGGCGAATCTGCCACCGGCAGAGAAACCGCTTCGGGGCATCGTCCGAGGTCAACAGTGGAGCCGACGGCATCCCTACGACCACGAGGACAGCCCATGACTTCCATCAGGGCCGAGGAGGGCGACACCCCTCCCACCCGCTTCGACGACCAACTGGCCGCCCAACTCCTCGCCCAGCGCATCGTGCTGCTGGGCACCCAGGTCGACGAGGTCTCCGCCAACCGCGTCTGCTCCCAGCTGCTTGTCCTGTCCGCGGAGGACCCGCGCACCGACATCAGCCTGTACATCAACAGTCCGGGCGGCTCCGTGTACGCGGGCCTCGCCATCTACGACACGATGCGGCTGATTCCCAACGACGTGTCGACGCTCGCCATGGGTTTCGCGGCCAGCATGGGCCAGTTCCTGCTCTGCGGCGGCACCCCCGGCAAGCGGTACGCCCTGCCCAACGCCCGGATCATGATGCACCAGGGGTCCGCGGGCATCGGCGGGACCACCGCCGACATCCTGATCCAGGCAGAGAACCTGGATCACAGCAAACAGACCATGGAGCGACTCCTCTCCGAGAACACGGGCCAGACACCGGAGACCATCGCCCGCGACGGCGACCGCGACCGCTGGTTCACGGCCGAGGAGGCCAGGGAGTACGGCATGGTGGACCGGGTCCTGGAGTCCCTTGCGGACGTCCGCCCGGCCGCCTCCAAGCGACGGATGGGGCTGTGACATGGCGAACTACACGATTCCGTACGTCGTCGAGCGGACCGCGCACGGCGAGCGGTCCTCCGACGTGTTCAGCCGGCTGCTGTCCGAGCGGATCATCTTCCTCGGCACCGAGATCGACGACGGCGTGGCCAACGTCGTGATCGCGCAGCTGCTGCATCTGGAGTCGGCGGCGCCGGAGAACGAGATCTCGATCTACATCAACTCCCCCGGCGGCTCGTTCACTTCGCTGATGGCGATCTACGACACGATGACCTACGTGCAGGCGCCGATCTCGACGCTCTGCGTGGGCCAGGCGGCCTCCACCGCGGCCGTCCTGCTGGCCGGAGGGGATCCCGGCCGACGGCTCGTGCTGGAGCACGCGCGCGTGCTGCTCGGCCAGCCCGCCTCGGGCGGCAGCCGCGGCGCGATCTCCGATCTCGCCCTGCAGGCCAAGGAGATGGTCCGCATCCGCTCCCAGGTCGAGCAGGTGCTGGCCCGCCACACCCACCACGACATCGCGACCCTGCGCGCGGACATGGACCGTGACAAGGTGTTCACCGCGGACGAGGCCGTGGAGTACGGGCTGGCCGACGAGGTGGTGAGCCGGCGCCTCGTGACGGTCTGAGGCACCGGCCCCGCCGTCTCAGGCCGCCAGGCACATCCCGTTGTACGGCGATCCCGGCACCGCACGGCGGCTGCGCGCCGAGTGCCGGGTGAGCTCACCCTGGGCCAGGGAGAGCAGATCGCCGAGGCCGAGGCCCAGGGCGTTGGCGGCGGCCGCGAGAACCTCCGAGGAGGCCTCCTTGCGGCCGCGCTCCACCTCCGAGAGATAGGGCATCGAGATCCGGGCCGCGTCGGCCACGTCCTTGAGCGTGCGCTCCTGGGCGAGACGCTCGCGACGCAGGACGTCTCCGACGAGGTCACGCCACAGGGGTTCCCTGGTCTGCCTGTCGGCGGGCTTTCCCGGCGGGGTCGTGGCGGGGCGTTCGGACACTGGGCGGGCGGTCCCCGGGCGCACGGACTGCGGGCGCAGGGGGATCACGCGGGCTTGGTTCGGCGCTTCATTGCTCACCGGCCCAGCCTAAATTCCGTGGCCGCCATGGGAAGGGTGCGGCATTCTGCCCTGGGTGGAATCGTCCGACAGGAAAGTGCGGAACCCGGTGCTGCGCGAGACGTTCAACGAAGCGGCGGAGCTCTACGACAGGGCGCGACCGGGCTATCCGCCGGCTCTGGTCTCGGAGATGGCCCGGGTGGCGGGCCTCGGCCCTGGAAGCCGTGTCCTGGAGGTGGCTCCCGGGACCGGCCAGCTCACCCGCGCCCTGGCCGCGTCCGGCTGCCGCATCACCGCCGTGGAACTGGGGGACGCGATGGCGGCGGTCGCCCGGCGGCAACTGGCCGGTTTCCCCCGTGTCGAGGTGCGCCACGCGGACTTCGAGGGCTGGCCCCTGCCGGACGAGCCCTTCGACCTGGTCGCCTGTGCCACCGCATGGCACTGGCTCGACCCGGCGGTCCGCGTGGAGAAGTCCGCGGCCGCGCTGCGCCCGGGTGGGCACCTCGCCGTGGTCGTCACCTCGCATGTCGCGGGCGGCTCCGTCGACTTCTTCGCCCGGGCCCAGGACTGCTACGAACGCTGGGATCCGGCCACACCGCCCGGGCTGCGCCTCCAGCCGTCGTCGGAGATCCCCTCGGACACGGAGGAGTTCGAGAGCTGCCCGCGCTTCGCTGAGGTCACGGTGACCCGTTTCGAGCAGGACATCACCTACACCACCGACCAGTACATCGACGTTCTCCTGACCTACTCGGGCCACCGGGCCCTCGACAGCACCCGCCGCGACGGCCTGCTGGCCTGCATCGGGGACCTGATCGAGTCGCGCCACGGCGGCCGTGTCACCAAGCGGTACCTCCACGAGCTGATCGTCGCGACCCGGGTCGGTCCCTGAGCAGCGTCGATTTCGCGCCACCCGGCGACTTGCCGGGCATGCGTCGTCACTCCTCGGGTACGCGCAAGGTGAGGGAGCTGCGGGCGGTTGGTCTGCCGGTGGCCCGGGGACGCATATGTCGTCGCGTTCCGGGTACACGGTGGGGCGCGCCATCCGCAGGACCCGAGACAACCCAGGCCGAAGAGGCAGACGTCGAGCCGTGACTTTCGTGGGAGAGGTAATGCATACCGTCGTCACCGCCGTGAACCGTTCGGAGGCACAGGTCGCCGAGCACGCCAGCGGGACCAGGACGGGTGAGACACCGCTGCCGGGAGTCGAAGAACCGCGGGCCGTCGCACCGCGGGACGCGCGGGAGCTGTCCCGTCAGTTCTTCCACCGTCTGACCGAGCTCGAGGAGGGGACGCACGAGTACCAGTACGCGCGCAACACCCTCATTGAGATGAACATGTCGCTCGTGCGCTTCGCAGCCGGAAGGTTCCGGGGCCGCGGGGACGACATGGAGGACATCGTCCAGACCGGCATGATCGGCCTGATCAAGGCGATCGACCGGTTCGAGGTGTCCCGGGAGGTCGAGTTCACGTCGTTCGCGCTGCCCTACATCGTCGGCGAGATCAAGCGCTTCTTCCGTGACACCACCTGGGCGGTGCACGTCCCCCGGCGTCTGCAGGAGCTGCGCGTCGAGCTGGCCAAGGCCCGCGAGGAGCTCGCCAGCCGTCTGGACCGGGACCCGTCGGTGGCCGAACTGGCCACCCTGATGAACATCTCCGAGAACGAGGTGATCGAGGCCCAGATCGCCTCGAACGGCTACAACTCCTCGTCCCTGGACGCGGCCCTGACCGGCGACGGCCCCGAGGGCGGCGAAGCGGTGCTCGCCGACTTCATCGGTGTGGAGGAGGACGGGCTGCGGCTCGTCGAGGACTTCCAGTCACTCGCCCCGCTGATGGCCGAGCTCAGCGACCGCGACCGGCAGATCATCCACATGCGGTTCGTGGAGGAGGCCACCCAGTCGGAGATCGGTGAGCGGCTCGGCTGCTCGCAGATGCATGTGTCCCGGCTGATCAAGCGGATCATCACACGGCTGCGCGAGGGCATGCTGGGCGAGCTGGGCTGCGCCTGACGCATACGGACAGCGCGAAAAGCGGGTGCCGTCCCAGGACGGCACCCGCTGCACGACCGGGCGGGTTCATTCCTTGCTGCTGAAGCCCAGGACGGCCCTGACGCGCTTGCCCACCGGTACGCGTTCCGCCGCGACCTCGCGCGCCAGCACGTGCACGATCTCCAGGCCGTGCCGGCCCACGCGCTGAGGATCCCGCGGGAACCTGCGGGGCAGGGTGGCGCTGCTGTCGTAGACCGTGACGGTGACCGTGGCGTCGGTGCCCTCCAGCTCGAGGATGTACGGCCCGTTGCTGTGCCGGTCGGCGTTGGTGACGAGTTCGCTCACCACGAGGAGCACCTCCTCCTCGGTGCGGTCACCGATGGCGGCACACCACTCGGTTCTGAGCCTGCCGAGGAAGTCCGCGGCGAACGACCGCGCCTCGGCGATACTTCCCGGCTCCCCGGTGTAGTGCGCCGCTCGCCGTAGGGGTTCCACGGGCACGTCGAAACCAGTCGGTATCACTGCCCCGTCCAGGTGCTCGATCATGCGTTTCTCTCTCGGAAGCCGGACTGGCCGGACGCTGCTGCACCAGTGCTCGTACCCCGAGCCACGCGCCGCAGTCCAGGTGACGCGTCACATCACCCAGGACACCGGACCGCTGGACAGGGACGCCGACTGTGTGGTGCCGGGCGTGGTGTCGGAGGCCTGGGGCGACGACTTCGGTGCCGAGGAGTCGGGTGTGGAGGGCTCGTCACTCGAGGATTCGCTGGTGGGCGGCTGCGAGGAGGGCGTCTTGGGGGCCGGTGAGGACGGGGCGGTCGAGGTCGGCGGGCAGGGACTCGCCGATCCGGAGGGCGTGGCTCCCTTGGACGTGGAGACGCAGGGCGACGGAGAGGTCGGGGGTGGCGTGGACACGCTCACCGACGGGGAGGGCCTGACCGGCGGGTGGGTCTTGTGGTCCTTGCCCCCGGTGTCGCCGCGGTGCCGGGCGATCCAGTCGTGATGGTCGGGGTCGTAGATCACGAAGATGTTGATGACCGTCGTGGAGGGTGCGACCACGACCACGTTCGAGGGCTGGTAGGACGACCAGGTGTCGCCGGTGGGCTTCGGCGTGGTCTGCTGGGCGACCGGCGGTGTCAGCGGGTTGCCGCAGGCGCAGCGGGTGCGGGGCACGCCGTGGGAGTCGACGAGGACGGCGGTGCCGGCCTGGAGGACGGCCTGATAACTGGTGGGGCCGCCGTCGCGGTAGCCGTGGTTGGTGACGCGGGTGTCCATGCGCAGCTGGACGGGTGTGAGCGAGCGCAGATAGGCCGGGACTCCGGTCGGCTGGACGCCGGCGACCGAGGCGAACGCCCTGTTCTTCGAAGGATCCGCCTGAAGGGCCTTGACCTGCTTCTCGACGTCGCAGCTGGAGACGTTGCGGGTGCCGCCGTAGAGACCGGGGGCGCCGCCGTCGACGCCGCGTACGGCGTTGGCGGGCTCGGAGGTGTCCGTCGGGGAGGCGGAGACGGGCGGGACGGAGCTGTCCTTCGCGGTCGACTCGGTGAAGGGGTCGGGGCCGGTCTTGGCGGCGGCCTGGAGGAAGACCTCGCCGTCGCCGCCGGCCGAGGTGGAGCCGCCGTCGGAGCGGGTGAAGACAACCGCGAGGACTACGGCGGCGACCACCGCGGCGGCGATCACCGCGACGCGCGGCGCCGACCTCCACCAGGGGCGGCGGGGTTCGGGCGCGGATGCCCCGCCGCTGCTGTCCGGGGGCTGCGAAGGCGGGCCCGAAGGCGGCTGCGAGGGGCCCGAGAGCGGGCCTGAGGGCGGCCCCGTGGGACGGCCGGAGGACGGAGGTTCGACGCTCACGAGCTCTTCTTCTTCCCGACTCGGGATTCCTGCGGCCGCGATGCGTTTTGCCCCGATTCAGCCGCATTTTCCGTGCCCTACCCATTGTCTGCACCGGCCCTGTGCCGCCCGCAAGCGGACGCGGACGGACCTCCCGGCAGGCGCCCGGTGCCGGGGCTGCTTAGCGTGGCAGGGTGATCCCGCAACCCCCCTTTGACCAGGCAGTCGTCGCTCGCCACGGTTGGGCGCAGGCCGTGGCCACGGTCCTGGTCGCGCTGGGCGCCATGGGGGTGGTGGCCGCGCTGGGGCTGTGGGCGGCGGGTGCGTCCGACCTTCCGGACAACGCTTTCCCCCGGGTCGTCGCGGCGACCGTCGTCACCGCGGTCGGGGGCACGATCAAGCTGTCGGGAAGCGCGGGAGGGCTCGCCGACACCAAGGCCGGGCTCACCGTGATCCCTCTCTCCGTCAGTCTGACCGGTGCGCTGGTGCTCGGCGCGGGCTTTCTGCGCCCGCTACGGCACCGGGCGGTCGCGGCCGGCCGGGAGCTCGCCGGATGGGCGGCCCGGATCGCCGTCGTGTGGCTGGCGGCGCTCCTCGCCCTGGCCTACGCGGCCCGCCAGACGTTCAAGCTCTCCCTCGGCGACGACACGCTGAGCGACCTGGGAGATCTCTTCGGTGTCTCCCCCGAGGTCGGTTTCACCACGGACGTGCCGCAGACCCTCTTGTTCGGCCTGCTGTGGATGGCCGGCGTACTGCTGCTGGCCCTGCTGGTGTCGGCCAGGGCTCCGCTGCCCGGTCGGCTGGTGCCGTTCCAGGAGTCGGTACGGCCGGCCGCACACGCCATGGTCGTCCTGCTGCTCGCCTACGTCGTCCTCGGCACCCTCATCGCCCTCGTCGTCGCCGTGACGCGTGGCCATGCCCGCGAGACGCTCGCGGTGATTCTGCTGGGCATGCCGAACCTGGTCTGGCTCACCCTGACCATCGGCCTCGGCGCCACCTGGAACGGCCGGGTGGAAGGGCCCTTCGGACTGCCCATGCCGCACCTCCTGGACGAGGTGCTGCGCTCCAAGGACACCGCCACGCTGAATCTGCGGACTCTCGCCGAGCACGACGGCCGCGTCTGGTGGCTGGTGGTCGTCGACGCGGTCCTGCTGCTCGCCGTGGCGTTCCTGATGGCGGCCCGCTCACCCGCCCGGGTCCGCGCCTGGCAGCACGCCGTGCACATGGCGGTCGCCCTCGCCCTGACGGTTCTCATGATCTGCCTCGTGGGCCGGATCTCCGCCCAGTACGGACTGTCGGTACTCGGCATCGGTGACCTCGGGGGCGGCCTGGGCGGCAAGCTGTTCCTCGAGCCGGAGCTCTGGGCGGCGGTCGGTCTCGGCGCCCTGTGGGGCCTGGTCACCGGTTTCCTCGGCGCCCTGCTGGCACGGCCGGTGCGACGCAAAGGAGAGATCAAACCGGCTGACGCGTGACGCGGGGGCGTGGCAGGGTGCGCTCAGCCGAGGAAAGGGCACCGCATGCCGTTGGCTCTCGAAGACCGCCTGGCCGTGACCGAGTTGATCGCGCTGCACGGGCACCTGGTGGACGCCGGGGCGCTGGACCGGATGGACGAGGTCTTCACCGCGGACGTCGTCTACGACGTGTCCGACTTCGGCCAGGGTGAACTCACCGGGCTCGTCGCGGTCAAGGACGCGGCCCTGGCTCTGGGTGCCGGAAACCCCGTGGCGCACCACGTCACCAATGTGCTCGTCGAGGAGATCACCGACGACCGGGTCCACGCCCGGTCCAAGGGCCTCGGCGTCATGGCGGACGGCTCGTGCGGCTCCGTCACGTACGAGGACACCGTGATCCGCGTGGGTGCGCGGTGGCGGATCAGCCACCGCAGGGTGCTGGCGCGGAAGTCGCCGTTGAACGGCCTGGGCCGGCGCTGACTACCACCCCCGGACCACCGGCTCCGCCCAGCCGGGTGGGGGTTTCGGCCGGGTTGCCGGTGGTTCCGCGGTCGGCAGGGCGACCTCCGTCGGGGGGTGGGCGCCCGTCGCCGCCGAGCGGAGGGCCGCGACGAAGGCCAGGCAGGAGTCGTGGCGGTCCTCGGGCGCCTTGGCGAGGGCCTTGGCGAACACCGCGTCGAGTGGTGCGGGGAGGCCGGGGCGGGACTCGGAGAGGGCGGGCGGGGCGTCGTACTGGTGGGCCCACAGCAGGGCCATGTCGTCGTCGCGGCGGAAGGGCGGGTGGCCCGTGAGGGACTCATGGACCACGCAGGCGAAGCCGTACACGTCGCAGCGGCCGTCGACCGGGCGGCCCGAGATCTGCTCGGGGGCCACGTAGTCGAGGGTGCCCACGAACTGGCCGACCGTCGTGAACCCGGTCAGCGACAGGGACTTCTTCGTGAGGCCGAAGTCGGTGAGGTAGGTGTGCTCGGGGTGGTCGCTGTCGGTGCCGCGGGCGACCAGGATGTTGCCGGGTTTCACGTCCCGGTGGACAAGCCCGTGCTCGTGGGCCGCGTCGAGCGCGGAGGCGATCTGGGCGGCGATCCGCAAGGCGGTCGGGAGGGGCAGCGGGCCCTGGCGGTCCAGGAGATGACGCAGGTCGCTGCCGGCGACGTACCGCATGGCGATGTACAGAACGCCGTCCGTCTCGCCCGCCTCGAAGACGGGGACGATGTGCGGGTGGTCGATCGCGGCGGCCACCCGGGACTCGTGGCTGAAGCGGTTGCGGAAGGTGTCGTTGCGGGCCAGTTCGGGAGCCAGCAGCTTCAGCGCCACCGTGCGGTCCAGGCGCAGGTCCCGGGCCCGGTAGACGACGGCCATGCCACCGCGTCCGATCTCCTGCTCGATGCGGTAGCTCGCGACCTGTCTGCCGACCAGTTCGGAGGGGCTGCCGGAGAAGAGGCTGGTCTCACGTGCCATCGCGCGTCACGACCTGGGTGGGGGCGTGTCCGCCCGCTTGTGGCCCGTCCGCTTGAGGCCCGTCATCGGTGGCGTAGGTGTTCAGCCGGGTCCCGTCCGCGTACACCCAGCGTCCGTGCTGGGCGTCGTACAGCCACATGTGCTCCCCGTCGACGACCACCCCGATCCGCAGTCCCCGCGTGCGCCCGCGGAACGCCTCCCCGTCGAGGCCGCCGCCGGCCAGCTCCTCGACCGCGGCCCGGTAACGGGCGAGGGCCTCGTCGGCGCGGGCCAGCAGGGGGCGTGGGTCGGCGGCGCGGGTCAGCGGGCTGTCGGAGGCGGGGGGATCCTGCGGTACGGCGACCAGGTGGCGGCCGTCGACCCAGGCGGACCAGCCGTTGGCGCACAGGACGTGGGCCCAGTCGCCGCGTCGCTCCAGGAGCTGGACGGGCAGGAGCGGGTCGAGGGGGACGGTGGGGCGGGCCGGGTCGGGGGCGTCCCAGGCGGGCATGCCCTGGCCGGGGACGACATGGGTGGGCCGGAAGTCGGGGGTGGTCATCGGCGGCCTACTTCCGCATGACCGCGGGCTCGTGGCGGCGCAGCAGCCGGGAGACGACGTAGCCGAAGAGCACGGAGAGGACGACGAGCATGCCGATGTTCAGCAGCCACACGCCCGCCGAGTGCTTGAACAACGGATCGGCGGTGAGGTCGCCCGGCACGATCCGGGCGAGGCCGATCGTGCCGGCCATCGCTCCGAGGGCCCAGCGCGAGGGCACCAGCCAGGACAGCTGTTCCAAGCCGGGCACACCGTCGAGCTGCAGCAGGGCCCCGCAGAAGACGACCTGGACGATGGCGAGCAGCACGAGCAGCGGCATCGTCACCTCCTCCTTGCGCACCAGCGCGGACACGAGCAGACCGAGCATCATCGCCGTGAACCCCAGCAGGGCGACGGCGATGGTGATCTCGGCAAGGGGCGGCATCAACACGCCTTCGCCGCCGGGCGCGTTGAGGTCGACCCCGAGGAGGGCGACCAAGGTCAGGACCACCGCCTGCACGACGGTGATCGTGCCCAGCACGACGACCTTGGACATCAGATACGCCGATCTGGACAGGCCGACGGCTCGTTCGCGCTGGTAGATGACCCGCTCCTTCACCAGTTCGCGCACGGCGTTCGCGGCGCCGGTGAGGACGCCTCCGACGCACAGGATGAGCAGCGCGTTCATCGCGGTCTCTTGCGTGAGTCGGCCGCCCGCGAGGGCCCGTGCCATGGCGCCCATGACGAACGGCAGGGCGATCATGATGGCGAGGAAGGTGCGGTCGGCACCGAGAGCGGCGCTGTAGCGGCGGATCAGGGTGCCGAGCTGGGCGCCGCGGCTGCGGGGCCTCGGCGGGGGCGCGATGATGACCGGCTCGGAGCGGGGCATCCGCGGCTGTGCGGTGGCCTCGGCGACGTACTGGTGCTGGAAGGACGAGAGGCGGAAGTCGCCCACCCAGTCGCGCTCCTGGTCCCTTTCGAAGGCCTCGAACGCCTCGGGCCACTGCGCGAAACCGAAGTAGGCGAGGGCGTCCTCGGGCGGGCCGTAGTAGGCGATCCGGCCCCCGGGAGCGAGGACGAGGAGGCGGTCGCAGACGTCGAGGCTCAGCACGCTGTGGGTGACGACGATGACCGTGCGGCCGTCGTCGGCGAGGCCGCGCAGCATGTGCATCACCGAGCGGTCCATACCGGGGTCGAGGCCGGAGGTCGGCTCGTCGAGGAAGAGCAGGGAGGGCTTGGTCAGCAGCTCCAGGGCCACGCTGACCCGCTTGCGCTGGCCGCCGGACAGGCTGTGCACGGGCTGGGTGGCTCGCTGCTCCAGGCCGAGTTCCCGGATGACCTCGTCGACCCGGGCCCGGCGCTCGGCCTTGGCGGTGTCCTGCGGGAAGCGCAGTTCGGCGGCGTAGGACAGGGCGCTGCGGACGGTGAGCTGGGCGTGCAGGATGTCGTCCTGCGGGACCAGGCCGATGCGCTGGCGCAGCTCGGCGTAGTCGCGGTAGAGGTCGCGACCGTCATAGAGGACGGTGCCGTGGTCGGCGGGACGCTGTCCGGTGAGGGCGTTCAGGAGGGTGGACTTTCCGGCGCCGCTCGGGCCGACGACCGCGAGCAGGCACTTCTCCCCCACCGGGAAGGACACGTGGTCGAGCAGGGTCTTGCGGCCGTGGTCGACGGCGACCGTGAGGTCCTGGACGTCGAGGGAGACCTCGCCGGTGTCGACGTACTCCTGGAGTGTGTCGCCGACCAGGCAGAACGCCGAGTGGCCGATGCCGACGATGTCACCGGGGCCGATGGCGGCGCCGGTGACGGGCCGGCCGTTGAGATAGGTGCCGTTGTGGCTGCCCAGGTCGGCGATCTCGTAGCTGTCGTCGGGCAGGGCGCGCAGCTCGGCGTGGTGGCGGGAGACGACGAGGTCGTCGATGACGAGGTCGTTGTCGTCGGCGCGGCCGATACGGACCGTGCGGGTGGGCAGCGGGCGGACGGCGGTGGGCCGCCGGAAGGTGCCGGTCAGGCCCGGCATCGAGACGGCGGACGGGCGCTCGGGGGCGAGGCGGCCCAGCAGGACCGCGCAGGGGCCGTCGGCGGGGCTGCCGAAGTGGATCACGCTGCCGGGGCCGACGTCCCGCTCGCGGACGCGGCGGCCGTCGGCGAAGGTGCCGTTGGTGCTGTTCTCGTCCGCGAGGGTCCAGTGGTCGGCCTCGGGTCGCAGCACCGCGTGGTGCCAGGAGACCCGGGCGTCGTCGATGACGATGTCGCTCAACGGGTCGCGTCCGACATGGTAGTCGTGGCCCGGGCTCATCACCGTGGAGCCGGTGTCGGTCTCCAGGACGAGCTCGGGCGCCGTCGGTGCGACCGGCCGCTCCGCCATGCCAAGATTCTACCGATTCGCCACCTTTGCCGCCCGGCGGAGCGGATCGGGCGGCGCGCACAGAGGGCACCGGCCCGGCTCAGGCGACCGGCGTGAAGAGCGCCGAGGCCGTCCGGTGCATTCTCACCGCGTCCACGGACTCGGCGAGCAGTTCGTACTCGGTGGTGTCGTCACTGGCGGCGATCCGGACCAGCCGACCGGCCGCCAACTCGTCGGCGACCAGATCCTGTTGGTGCAGGTCGGCGCACCAGGCCCGCATGACGGCCGGCACGTCGAGCACGGTACCGGCGACGGGAGCGAGGGCGCCCGCAGGGAAGTACTCGGCCTCGGGCTGCGGGTCTAATCGGTCGGCGATCCACGAGGCCCGGTCGCGTAACCACCACAGGGCGAGGGCGAGGGTGGGTGCGCGATAGGTTCCGAGAGGTACGCCGATGCGCCGCCCGTCGCAGATGCCGTACCCCGTGACATGGCACAGGAATTCGTCGTGCACGATCCACTCCCCCGCTTGCTCCGTTCACCTGGCGGCAGGGCCTCGCTTTCGTGCGGCTCATGCGCGGTACGCGGTTCTCAGTGCTGTACGTGACGGGCTCTTCGCTCGACGTGAAGGACCTGTCAGTCGAGTATGTTCACTACTGAAACACTGTCACCACACCTTTTTGGCCAGTCTCCTGGCATATTCGCCCACCCTCCTGGCCGAAATCTGACGGGTACACGCTCAAACGTCATTACCCGGGAAGTAATCGACGGTTCCGAGGGGCGCGGGCAGAGTTGCGATATCAGGTCCCACCAGCACAGACGACCTCGACGGAGGCTGATCACCCATGCCCGCGAACACCGATCGTTACGAGAACGCCGTCAGCCGCTACTTCGAAGCCTGGAACGCCAGGGAGCCGCAGGCACGTACGAAAGCCGTGGCGGCCGCCTGGGCGGTGGGCGGCGGCTACACCGACCCGCTCGCCGACGTGGCCGGCCATGAGCAGATCGCCGGGGTCATCGCGGCGGCCCACGAGCAGTTCCCCGGTTTCGCCTTCCGGCTCACCGGCGCCGTCGACGGACATCACGACACGGCGCGTTTCTCCTGGGAACTCGTGAACGAAGTCGATGGCTCGGCGCCCGTCGCCGGATCCGACGTGATCACGCTGGCCGGTGACGGCCGGATCGAGAGCGTACTCGGATTCCTCGACCGGGTTCCGGACGGGGCGTGAGCGACGGCCGCGATGAGTTCTCCCCTCGCCGGTGGTCTCTTGGAGAGAAGCCAGCGGCGAGGGAGGACCTCATGGCCACCACCGGAGGAGTGGACGCGGAATTCACCGCGGTCCTCAGCAGGAAACCGGAGAAGGGCAGTTGGACCTGTGTCCACTGGCCCGCCTCCGTCGAGTTCTTCGGCACCCGCGGACTGGTGAAGGTCCGCGGGACGATCGACGGACACCCCTTCCAGAGCTCCTTCATGGCGCTCGGGGACGGCACCCACATGCTGCCCGTGAAGGCCGACGTGCGGAAGGCCATCGGGAAGGAGGCCGGGGACACGGTCACCGTGCGGATCGAGGAGCGAACCGGCTGAGCACGCCTGCCCCACGGGGTCGACGCGGCGGCGACAGTACGCCCGTGGAAGCGATCGTGACGCACGACGACTCGGAGCGGCCGGTGGCGTGACGGGCGCCCAGCAGCGGCGCTCCGACCGCGTGCAGGCCGCCACCCCGGGTCGGTCACCCCTGGCCGTGGGGACGGCAGGGCAATGGGCACGGGCACCGGCCTGAAGCCGGTGCCCGTCCGTTCAACCTCCCGCGGCCATCACGGCCACGTCGGTCATGCCTTGACGATCGCGTCGATCCTCGCCAGTTCCTCCGCGTCGAAGTCCAGGTTGGCGATCGTGCCCACGCTGTCCTCGATCTGCTTCGGGCTGCTGGCGCCGACGAGGGCCGAGGTGACGCGGCCGCCGCGCAGGACCCAGGCCAGGGCCAGCTGGGCGAGAGTCTGGCCGCGGTCCTTGGCGATGTCGTTGAGCGCGCGGAGCTGCTGCACCAGGTCCTCGGTGACCGCGTCCGAGTTCAGGAAGGGGCTGTCGCTCGCGGCTCGCGAGTCCTCGGGGATGCCGTCGAGGTAGCGGCCGGTCAGCAGGCCCTGCTCCAGCGGGGAGAAGACGATGGAGCCGACCTGGAGCTCGTCCAGCGCGTCCAGCAGACCGCCGTCCTCGGGGCGGCGGTCCAGCATCGAGTAGCGCGGCTGGTGGATGAGGAGCGGGGTGCCCAGCTCACCGAGGATGCGGGCGGCCTCGCGGGTCTGCTCGGCCGAGTAGTTCGAGATGCCGACGTAGAGCGCCTTGCCCTGCTGGACCGCGGTGTGCAGGGCGCCCATCGTCTCCTCCAGGGGAGTCTCCGGGTCGGGCCGGTGCGAGTAGAAGATGTCGACGTAGTCCAGGCCCATCCGGGTGAGGCTCTGGTCCAACGAGGACAGCAGGTACTTGCGGGAACCCCATTCGCCGTACGGGCCGGGCCACATCAGGTATCCGGCCTTGGTGGAGATGATCAGCTCGTCGCGGTAGGCCGCGAGGTCGGCCTTCAGGGCCTCGCCGAAGGCGGACTCGGCGGCGCCGGGCGGCGGGCCGTAGTTGTTGGCGAGGTCGAAGTGGGTGACGCCGAGGTCGAAGGCGCGGCGCAGGATGGCCCGCTGGGTCTCGACCGTACGGTCCGCCGGGCCGAAGTTGTGCCACAGGCCGAGCGAGATCGCGGGAAGCTTCAGGCCGCTGCGTCCGGTGCGCCGGTAGGGCATCTCCGCGTAGCGGTCGGGGTGTGCGGTGTACAACGCGACTCCAGAGGGGTTGGCACGGTGGAACCAGGGGTCTTGAACCTGTGTCCACTCTTTCGCGACCTGGGGGCATTGGTCCAACAGAAGAATCCGATGGAATTCAGCGGATAGGCTTCTCAATCATGGAACTACGCCATCTCCAACACTTCGTGGCGGTCGCCGAGGACCAGCACTTCACCCGGGCCGCCGAGCGGCTTCTGGTGTCCCAGTCGGGACTGTCGGCGTCCATCCGGGCGCTGGAGCGGGAGCTGCAGACCCCGCTGTTCGTGCGGACCACGCGCCGGGTGACGCTCACCCCGGCGGGGCGGGCACTGCTCGGCGAGGCCGAGCGGATCCTCGCGCAGGTGCGCGCGGCCCACGAGGCGGTGGCGGCCGTGCAGGGGGTGCTGCGCGGGATGCTCGCGCTGGGTTCCGAGCAGTGCATCGCCGGGCTGCATGTGGCGGGGCTGCTCGCGGCGTTCCGGCGGCAGCACGCGGACGTGGAGATCTGTCTGCGCCAGGCGGGGTCCGCCGCCCTCGCCGAGGAGGTCGCCGCCGGACGGCTCGATCTGGCGTTCGCCGTGCGGGCGGCGCAGCAGGACACCGACCAGCTGCGTGTCGTACCGCTGTCGAGCGAGCCCATGACGGTGCTGTGCCACCCCAGCCACCGGCTCGCGGCGGTCGGGGCGGCCGTGACGCCGGAGGATCTGGGCGGCGAGGTCTTCGTCGACTTCCATCCGGACTGGGGCCCGCGCCGCACCACCGACGCCGCCTTCGCCGCCGCGGGACTGCGTCGCAACGTCGCGCTGGAGGTCAACGACGTGCACAGTCTGCTCGACCTCGTGGACGAGAACCTCGGCGTGGCCGTCGTTCCCCAGCACTTCCGGCACAAACGGTCGTCGCTCACGGCTCTGCCGGTCAAGGGCACCGGCGAGACCGTGTACGAGACGGTCGCCCTGCTGCCGCCCTCGCAGGCGACGAGCCCGGCGGCGCGGGCGCTGATGGCGCTGCTGGAAACAGGGGGCTTGGGTACACCCCAGGACGGGGCCCACCCCTCGTGACCTGATCCGTCCCGCACACCAGACTCGTGACCGTTCCCGAGAACAACTACGGTCAGGAGTAGGGAAGATGACGGATCCCACCCGACGGAACGTACTGCGCGGCGCGGCGGCGGTCACGGCGGCCGGAGCTCTCGTCGGCACCGGAGCGGGCGCGCTGCCCGCCGCGGCGGCGCCCCGGACAGCGCGCCGCTTCCCCTTCCTGGAGGGCGCGTTCGAACCCGTCACCGAGGAGCTGACGGCCTTCGACCTGCCGGTCACCGGACGCGTCCCCCGCGAGCTGAACGGCCGCTACCTGCGCACCGGCCCCAACGTGCTCGGCCTGGAGGACCCGCGCGCCCACCACTGGATGCTCGGCGACGGCATGGTGCACGGCGTCCGGCTGCGCGAGGGCCGTGCGGAGTGGTACCGCAACCGCTGGGTGCGCTCGTCCCAGGTCGCGAAGAAGCTGGGCGAGCCCTACCCGGGCCCGGTGCCGCCGGACGACTTCCCCTGCAACACCCACGTGATCCCGCACCGGGGGCGGATCCTGGCGCTCCAGGAGAGCGGACCGCTGCCGTACGAGCTCGACGACGAGCTGAACACCGTGGGCACGTACGACTTCCGGGGCACCCTGGAGGGCGCGTTCACCGCGCACACCAAGTTCGACGCCCACGCCGGCGAGCTGCACGCGATCGCCTACTACCCGACCTGGGACCACGTGCGGCACCTGGTCGTGAACCCGGCGGGCCGCGTCTCGCGCAGCACACGGATCCCGGTGGCGGACGCGCCGATGATCCACGACTTCGCGCTCACCGAGAACCATGTGGTGATCCTCGACATGCCGGTCACATTCGACCCGGCGGGCGCCGAGCGCGGCGACATCGTGCCGTACGTCTGGAACGACCGGCATCCCGCCCGGGTCGGCGTGCTGCCCCGCGCCGGGGGTGCGGTCCGCTGGTTCGAGGTCGACCCGGTGTACTACTCGCACACCCTCAACGCGTACGAGGAGGGCCCGAACCTGGTGATCGACATGACCAACTTCGACGCGCCGTTCCTCGTGGCGGGCAACGGCTCGGGAGGGCCGTACGGGGCGGGCACCCCGCGCCTTGACCGCTGGACGGTCGACCTGCGTCAGGGGCGGGTCCGGACCCGGACCCTCGACGACCGTCCTCAGGAATTCCCGCGCGTGAACGAGTCGTTGGTGTCCCGCCGGCACCGCTACGGCTACTCGGCGGCGGCCGCGGAGATGGCGGCGGCCTATCAGGCGGTCGACGGCAACCCGCCTCCCGACCGTGCGTTCAGCAACGCGCTCATCAAGCACGACCTGCTGAGGGGAACCTCGCAGACGCACCGGCTGCCCCGGGGCGCGGCGGCGAGCGAGGCCGTGTTCGTGCCGTCCGACCCCTGCGACGAGCGGGCCGCCGAGGACGACGGGTACGCGATCGCGTATGTGCACAACCCCGATCGCGGGGCCTCGGACCTGGTGATTCTCGCGGCCCAGGACTTCAGCGGCGAGCCGGTCGCCCGGATCCATCTGCCGGGGCGGGTGCCGCTGGGCTTCCACGGGAGCTGGATTCCCGACGCGTGACGCGGCGCGATGCGCGATGGTGGACACCATGCATGCAAAGGACATCCTCATCGGCGCGTACACCCGCATCCAGGAAGAGGTCCACGCGGCCGTCGAAGGCCTGGCCCTCGACGACCTCCACCGTCGCCCCGGCCCCGACGCCAACTCCGTCGCCTGGCTGGTCTGGCATCTCACCCGCGTCCAGGACGACCACGTGGCCGGCGCCCTCGGCCTCGACCAGGTCTGGCTGACACAGGACTGGGAGAAGCGCTTCGGCCTGGACCTGAAGCCCCGTGACATCGGGTACGGCCACACCTCCGCGCAGGTCGCCACGGTGCGGGTCGACTCCCCCGACCTGCTGACCGGGTACTACGACGCCGTGCACGCCCAGACCCTCGAAGCCCTGCGCGGTCTGACCGCCGGGGACCTGGACCGGGTCGTGGACGAGAACTGGGATCCGCCGGTCACCCTCGCGGTCCGGTTGGTCAGCGTCCTGTCCGACGATCTCCAGCACGTCGGACAGGCCGCTTATGTGCGGGGGCTGCTTCAGAGCGCGTAGCCCGGCAGGACGACCTCGTCGATGAGGGCCTTGCGCTCGTCGAACGGGATGAAGGCGCTCTTGAGCGCGTTCACCGTGACCGTGCGCAGGTCCTCGACCGTCCAGCCCGCTTCCTCGACCAGCAGGGACATCTCCCGGGTCATCGTCGTACCGGACACGAGTCGGTTGTCGGTGTTGAGGGTGACCCGGAAGCCCAGGTCCTTCAGAGCCGTGATCGGGTGCTCGGCGATCGAGGTGGCGGCGCCGGTTTGCAGGTTGGAGGTCGGGCACATCTCCAGCGCGATACGGCGGTCCCGGACCCAGCCCGCGAGCCGGCCGAGCTTGCCGTCGACGATGTCGTCGGTGATCCGCACGCCGTGGCCGAGGCGCTGGGCGCCGCACACCTGCACGGCCTGGTGGATGCTGGGCAGGCCGTGGGCCTCACCGGCGTGGATGGTGAAGGGCACGTTCTCGCGGCGCAGGTGCTCGAAGGCGTCCCGGTGGTCGGCGGCCGGGAAGCCGTCCTCGGCGCCCGCGATGTCGAAGCCGACGACACCGGCGTCCCGGAACGCCACGGCCAGGTCAGCGGCCTCGCGCACCCGGTCGAACATCCGCATTCCGCACAGCAGCGTGCCGACCCGCACCGGAGTGCCCGCGGCGGCGGCCTTCGCCATACCGGCGGCCAGGCCCTCCTGGACCGTCTCGACGACCTCGGACATGGCCAGCCCGCCGTTGGTGTTCAGCTCGGGGGCATAGCGCACCTCGCCGTAGACGACCCCGTCGGCGGCCAGGTCGAGGACGTACTCCTCGGCCGTGCGCAGCAGGCCCTCGCGGGTCTGCATGACGGCGAGGGTGTGCTCGAAGGTGGCTATGTAGCGGACCAGGTCCCCGGAGTTGGCGGCCTCGAAGTACCAGGCGGCGAGCTCGTCCGGGTCGGTGGTGGGCAGGGTGTGGCCGACCTCCGCCGCGAGCTCCACCACGGTGGCGGGGCGCAGGCCGCCGTCGAGGTGGTCGTGCAGGACGGCCTTGGGGAGGCGGCGGATCAGTGGGGCGTCTACGCGCGTAGCGGTCATGGCGGGGTCTTCCTCGGACTTCGAACAGGGGTGGCGTGGAGGTCAGTCGGCGCGCTGGAGCAGGTCCCAGCGGTTTCCGTAGAGGTCCTGGAAGACGGCGACCGAGCCGTAGGGCTCGTGGCGCGGCTCCTCCAGGAAGGTGACGCCGGCGCCGAGCATGCGGGCGTGGTCGCGGGCGAAGTCGTCGGTGTGCAGGAAGAAGCCGACGCGTCCGCCGGTCTGGTTCCCCACCCGAGTCTGCTGGGCCTCGTCCTTGGCACGGGCGAGCAGCAGGTCGGTGCCGCCTTCGGGTCCGCCCGGCCGTACGACGACCCAGCGGGAGCCGTCGGGACGGGGCGCGTCTTCGACGAGCCGGAAGCCGAGGGCTTCGGTGTAGAAGCGAATCGCCTCGTCGTAGTCGTCGACGACGAGGGTGACCAGGGCGATGCGTCTCATCGGAACCTCTCGGGACGGCTGCCCGACGGGTGGTCGGCAGGTGGTTGACGGGAGAGGTTATACGTAAAACGTCATCGGCGCCAGTCCGGTCTTCCGGGGCTCTTGTGCCCCGGCCGTACGGGGCGTGACAGGCTGGTGATCACCGCCGGGGTCACGGCTCCGGCGCCCCCCCGTCACCGGACTGCCGCACAGGAGTCGAGCACCATGACAGAACTGCCGAAGTCGACTGGAGCTCCCGCCCGCCAGAACGTCACCTTCCCGAGCGGCGGCACCACCGCGCACGGCTATCTGGCGCTGCCGCCGTCCGGAAGCGGGCCGGGCGTCATCGTCATCCAGGAGTGGTGGGGCCTGACCGACCACATCGCCGACGTCGCCGACCGGCTGGCGGCGGAGGGCTTCGTGGCGCTCGCCCCCGACCTGTACGGCGGCAATGTCGCCCACGAGAGCGCCGAGGCCCTGCGGATGATGCAGGACCTCCCGGTCTCGCGGGGTGTGGAACTGCTCTCCGGCGCGGTGGACCACCTGCTCTCGCTGGACGAGGTCACCTCGGACACCGTCGGCGCGGTCGGCTTCTGCATGGGCGGCGGATTCGTCCTGTACCTGGCGGCGGCCGACCCCCGGGTGAGCGCGGCGGTGCCGTTCTACGGCGTGATCCAGGGCGAGCTGCCCGACTTCTCGGGCCTGAAGGCGGAGATCCTGGGCCACTACGGCGAGCTCGACGAGAGCATCCCGACGAAGAGCCTCGACGCTCTGCGCGAGGCGGTCCGTGAGCAGTCCGGAATCACCCCGGACCTGCGCCTCTACCCGGCGAACCACGCCTTCTTCAACGACGGGCGCCCGGTCTACGACGCCGAGTCCGCGACCCGCGCGTGGGAGAGCACGGTGCCCTTCCTACACGAGCGGCTGGGTTAGGGGCTGCGCTGAGGACCGGGGCGACTGCGAGGCGGGGGTGCCTGCGGCGGCTCGGACCGGCTGCAAGCGCGGGTGCCCTGCGGCGGACCGGACTGTCTGCAAAGCGCAGGTGCCCCTGCGGCGGCTCGGCGCTGCTGCAAGGCCAGGCACCCTGCGCCGATCAGGCCAACTGCAAAGCGCGGGCGCCCCGCTGGCTGGACGGCCTGCAAGGCGGGGTGCCCTGGGACGGATCGGGGCTGCTGCGGTCAGCCGTGCTCGGTCGGCTGCGGCGGGCGCGGCCCGGTGCGTCCAGCCGGGCGGAGGAGTAGTCGGTGACGGCGGCGTGCCCGGTCGGCTCACGCGGGACCGGTGCCGCCGGCCAGACAGCGAAGAAAGCCGTGCCGGCGGCCTGCGCGGTCGGCTCACGCGGGCGCGTCCCGGTGCGTCCAGCCATACGGCCGGGGAGCCCGTGGCAACGGCCTGTCCAGTCAGCTCAAGGGGCACCGATCCGCACAGCAAGAGACCCATGACGGCGGCCTGCCCGGTCAGCTCGCGCTCAGCCGCACAGCTGAGGCGCCCGTGACGGCGGGAGCTGTGTGGTCGGGATGTCGGCCGAGGGGTCCCCGCTCGAGTGAGTGCGAATTTAGGGACGGTGACGGCACACTGGCGGAAAGCCGCCGGGAGGGTGCGCGTCGGTGTCATGGTCCGCCCGGCACGACCCACAGGGGCCGGCGCCTCCGTCGGCGGTCGTAGGGCCCCGGACCGAGGCGCCGGGGCCAGGCGGCCGGTAGCGTCCCGGCCATGACGATCACCGAGAGCCGCAGCCTCGAACAGCGCAAGCGCGACGTACTGACCCGGCTGGAGCGCGAGATGGACATCTGGGTGGCCTCGGCGGACGCCGACGGACTGCCGTGTCTGGTCGCGCTGTGGTTCGTCTGGGACGGGGAGTCCGTCTGGCTGTCCACGCGGATCACCAATCCCACGGGCCGCAATCTGCGCGACGGCGGGCGCACCCGGCTGGCGTTCGGGGACACCCAGGACGTCGTGCTCATCGACGGGGATGTGCGGACCTACGGCGGTGACGACGTTCCGCCCGCGGCGATCGAGGTCTTCATGGCGAAGACGGGCTGGGACCCGCGCCGCGACAGTGCCTCCTACGCCTTCTTCCAGGTGCGCCCGCGCACGGTGCAGGCCCTCCACGGGCAGCACGAGATGCGCGGGCGGCACGTCATGCGGGACGGCGTGTGGGCCGTCTGATTTCTCAACCGGCCTTCTGATGCAGTGAGTTCAGGATGTCCAGCTCGTCGTCGCTGAGTCGCAGCGCGCCCGCCGCGATGTTCTCGGCGAGGTGGTCGGGGTTGCCGGTGCCGGGGATCGCCAGGACGTGCGGGCCCTGGGCGAGGGTCCAAGCGAGCCGGACCTGGGCGGGGGTCGCGTCGTGCGCCCGTGCGACGGCGAGCACCGCCTCGTCGTGGGCGGTGGTCGCGCCCTCGGCTCCGGCGTCCCCGGCGATCGCGAAGAACGGCACGAAGGCGATGCCCTGTTCGCCGCAGATCCGCACCATGTCGTCGGTGACCCGGTTGCGGGAGTCGAGCCCGAAACGGTTCTGCACAGATACCACCGGCGCGATGGCCTGCGCATCGGCGAGGTGCCGGGGCTCGACGTCGGAGATGCCGAGGTGCCGGATCAGGCCCTTGTCACGCAGTTCGGCCAGGGCCCCGAAGTGCTCGGCGACCGAGTCCTGGCGCATCCGGCGGAGGTACACCAGGTCGAGGTGGTCGCGGCCGAGCTGGCGCAGGTTCTCCTCGACGTGACCGCGCAGGTCTTCCGGCCGGGCCGAGGTGCCCCACTCACCCGAGTAGTTCCGGAAGGGCCCGACCTTCGCGGCGATGACGAGGTCGTCGGGGTACGGGGCCAGTGCGCTGTTGATGATCTCGTTGGCGGAGCGCAGTGAGGAGAAGTAGAAGGCGGCCGTGTCGATGTGGTTCACACCGAGCTCGATCGCCCTGCGCAGCACGGCGATCGACCGCTGCCGGTCGCTCGGGGTGCCGAAGTGGAAGGCCGCGCTGCCCGTCAGCCGCATCGCGCCGAAGCCGACGCGGTTGACGGTGAGATCGCCGAGTGTCCAGGTGCCTGCCGCGTCCGCGGTGATCGTTTCGGAGGTCATCGGCGGATGATGACACACCTTGGGCCCACCACCGTCGACGGTTTCCGAACTCCTACCTTCGCTGCGCGGCCAGCCGGATGGGGGCGTTCGCGGCGCCGAACCCCGCATATCCGCCGGTCCGCTGCACGAACTCGAAGAAGACATGGCCGACCGTCTCGGTGTAGCAGTGCCGGAATTCCCCGCCCCGCTCGTCACGGTCGTAGAGGATGCCCAGCTCGCGGTACGTCTCCAACTCCCCCTCGGTGAACTCGAACCGCGCCTCGAGGTCGTCGTAGTAATTCGCCGGGACGCGCAGCAGCCCCGCCCCGGCTGCCCGGAAGCGGCGCACGGCGGCGACGATGTCGCCGACGGCGAACGCCACGTGCCGGGCCCGGGTTTCGCCACCCTCCTCCGGAGCGGGCGCGAGGTTGAGGACCAGCCGGGGCCCGTCGGACGGGGCGGACAGGGCTCGGCTGCGGAACAGGCCGTAGGGATCGGCGAGTTCGACGGTCTCGTGCGGGCTGAGGCCCAGCACCGTGCGATGGAAGAGCACCGATTCGTCGAAGTGATGCCACGGCTGGGTCAGCGCGAGGTGGTCGATGACCATGGCCTCCCCGGGGCCGCTCTCGGCCGCGTACGTGAAGTCGTCGGTCCAGCTTGGGAGTTCGGGGCGGCTGGTCGCGCAGAAGAGGACCTCGGTGCCGTCCGGAGCCGCGATCGACTCCAACGGAACGTCCCTGGCGGCACGACGCTTGGGCAAGGCGGGCGCGAGCAGGGCTTCCGCACGGCGGGCGGAGGCTCCCGGATCCGCCGTCTCCAGGCCTACGGCGGCCAGGGCCGTGTCGGTACGGCGGCCGGCTGCACCCGTGTTGACCAGGACGCGGGCCTCGCCCTGCGCCCAGAGGTCGACCGGCTTGCCGTGATGGCGGGCGGTGCGGGTGAAGCCGAGGGCGGTGAGGAGTTCACCGACGGGCTCGGGGTCGCTGGTGGCGAGTTCCGCGAAGGCGACGCCGGAGGGGATCACCGGAGCGGGGAGCGGGGAGACACCGGCGTTCTCCTCGAGGGCGAGCAGGGAGCGCAGCCCGTCCAGCGCGGTGCGGCCCGCGTCCGCCTGGCGGAAGACGTCGTTGAAGACCTCCAGTGACAGGGGGCCGTCGTATCCGGCGTTCAGGACGTGGCGGAGGAGTCCGGCCACGTCGAAGCCGCCCTGGCCGGGGAAGCAGCGGTAGTGGCGGCTCCATTGCAGGACGTCCATGGCCATCAGCGGGGCGTCGGCGAGCTGGAGGAAGAAGATCTTGTCGCCGGGGATGTCCGCGATGCCTTTGAGGTCCTCGGGCCCGGAAGCCCGCGAGAGGATGTGAAAGCTGTCCAGGCAGGTGCCGAGCGCGGAATGGTCTGCGGCTTCGACGATCCGCCAGGCGTGGCCGTACGTGCTGACGTGCCGTCCCCAGGCGAGTGCCTCGTAGGCCACCCTGACGCCGAACTCCTGGGCCAGGTCGGCGAGTCGGCTCAGCTGCTCGGCCGCGAGGGCGTCGTCGTCCACGGCCTGGGGGGCGATGCTGGAGCAGACGAGGACGGTGTCGGCGCCGAGCCTTCGCATCAGCTCGAACTTGTGCCGGGCGCGCCTCAGGTTGCGGGTGAAGATCTCTTCCGGGACCGCCTCGATGTCCCGCATCGGCTGGTAGAGGTCGATGCGCAGGCCGAGGTCGGCCGTGCGGGCGGCGATCTCCTCGGGGGTGAGCGGGCTCGCCAGGAGGTCGTTCTCGAAGATCTCGACGCCGTCGAAGCCGGCCCGTGAGGCGGCTGTCAGCTTCTCCGTGAGGGTGCCACTGAGGCAGACGGTGGCGATGGACTTGCGCATACTCGCTCCCGAGGTCGATCCAGATCTCCGCTAGATGGTCCTGATGGTCCGCTGTGCGGTCAGCCTAGGTGGCCTGGATTCCTCGAACAAGGGCGCGTAGCGAACGAGGGCGAGCAAGCGGACAAGGCGACGCGGCCCGGTTGGAGGGCGACGGGGCCCGGCAGCAAGATCTCTTCGGCGTTGCGGTTTCCTTGGTCCGCACAGCGGACTACGGTCGGGAGCGACATCCTTCGAGGGCCGCAGGGAACGTACGGGGAGGCATCAGGTGAGTGAGGAACAGGCGCAGGCGGGCGGGGTGCGCAGTGTGCGGCGGGCCTTCGACATCCTCACCCTCCTCACCGAGGACCGGCCCGTGATCACCCTGCGGGAGATCACCGAGTCGACCGGGCTCGCCAAGACGACCGCGCTGCGGCTGGTGCAGACCCTGGAGGAGACCGGCCTGCTGGGCTCGCACCCGTCCGGCTACACCGCGGGGCCCGCGCTGTGGCGCTGGGCCCATCTCGCGCGCAGTCAGTGGGAGGTGCCGCAGGAGACCCGGAAGGTCATGCGCGATCTCGCGGACCGGCTCGGCGAGACCGTCAATCTCTTCGTCGCCCGAGGCGTCCACCGCATCTGCGTCGCCCACGAGGAGAGTCCGCACCCGCTGCGCCATGTCGTCGACGTCGGCGACGAACAGCCGCTGTGGGCCGGCGCCTCCTCGAAGATCCTGCTGCGGGACGCCTCCGAGGTGTTCCTGCGCCGGGTCGCGGCCGCCTCACCGCAGGGCGAGGCACATGTCGAGCGGCTGCGGGCCTGGGTCGCGGAGGCGGCCCAGCGCGGCTATGCCGTCAGCAGCAGCGAGTGGGACGAGGGGCTCACCGCCGTGGCGGTGCCCGTGACCGGCGGCACCGGCACGGTCGTCGCCTCCCTCTCGCTGAGCGGCCCCAGCCACCGCTTCCCCTACGAGGCGGTCGAGCGCTTCGCCACGGAGCTCGCCGAGGGCGCTCGCCTCATCTCCGGCCAGGGCTTCAGCCACCCGCTGAGCAACGCCGTCTGACGCAGCGGCGGACGAGCGTGCGGTCGCGCCCTCGCCAGGGTCGGTTCCTTCCTCACCCGGAAGCCTGGTCGCTGTCCTTCATCTCGCCCCAGCCGTGCCAGCGCTCGACCTCGATCCAGGCGCTGAAGCGGGTCCGGACCCGGTTCGGGTAGGCGCGGCCGCCGTAGTGGGTGGAGAGGCGGTCGATGTCGACGAGGCCCTCGTCCTCATAGGTCTCGGTCACGCGGCCGATGAGCGTGACGTGGGTGTACCAGTTGTCGCCGTCCAGGACGGTGAGCGTGACGCGCGGGTCGCGGCGCAGGTGCTTCAGCCGGATCCGGCCCTCGTCCAGGTTGATCAGGACGCGGCCGTCCTCCCAGAGGTACCAGGTGGGGGTCGACACCGGCGTTCCGTCGGAGCGCAGGGTCGCCATCACACAGGGATTGGGACGGCGCAGCAGTTCGACGGCCGCGGGCGGCAGCGGGGGCTTGGACACGAAGAGTTCCTCCTCGGGAGCCTGGGGGCCTCGGTTTCAGGCGTTCTCGTCGAAACTCGCATAGTAGGCGGCGGCCATGTCCTCGTCGCCGTGCCCCTGGGCGGCGGCGCGTTCGAAGCGTTCGGCGCTCGCGGCGGCCACGTCCAGGCGGACTCCGCCCCGCTCACCGGCCTCGACGATCAGACGGGCGTCCTTGGCGGCGGTGGAGACCGAGAACTGGGCCGGTGACAACCGGTCGTCGAGGATCATGCCCGACTTGGCCCGCAGGTAGCCCATGTCCAGGGGACCGCCGTCGATGGCGTCGAAGAAGCCCTGCGGGTCCACGCCGAGGCCCTTCGCGAGGGCGAGGGCCTCTCCGGCCGCGTTGGTCACCGCGAGCACCCAGCTGTTGGCGACCAGTTTCAGCCGGGTCGCGCTGCCTTCGGCGCCGTCCTCGCCTGTCCACACCGTGCGCGCGCCGACCGCGTCGAAGACGGGAGTCACCGCAGCGCGGCCGTCGACCGGGCCGGCCGCGAGGACCAGCAGCTGACCGGCCTCGGCGGGCTGGCGGGTGCCCAGAACGGGCGCGTCGAAGAAGACCAGTCGACGCTCGCCGGCGAAGGCGGCCAGGTCGGCGATCGCCTCGACGCCTGCGGTGGTCGACTGCACCCACGCGATGCCCGGGCGGAGCCCTTCGGCGGCCTGGCGCATGACGTCCAGGGCCGCGGGACCGTCGTACAGCATGGTCAGGACGACGTCGGCGTCCCGCACGGCCTCGGCGGGGCTGTCGGCGATCTCGATGCCGTCCGCGGCCAGCGGCTGTGCCTTGCCGGCGCTGCGGTTCCAGGCGCGGACGGTGTGTCCGGCGCGGGCGAGGTTGCGGGCCATCGCAGCGCCCATGATGCCGGTGCCCAGGACACTCACGGTGAGCTTGTCGGTCATGACGTCAACTCTCTGCGGGGGGGGTGCGGATGTACGGTCAGGCGTCGAGCTTGCCGGAAGCGGCGGATCCGTCCGTCCAGCCACGCCCGGTGGCCGTTGAGCATCGGGGTCCGACGCTCCTGGGCCGGCGCGGCGGCGGGCCTGCCGATCCGCGTCTCCTGGGTCGGGACGCGGACCCGGCCACCGGGGAGATCCTCCACCAGCCGGGCGGGCAGCACGTCGAACCGCTCCTCGGATCCGCCGTCCCGCCTGGCGGTCCGGGCGGTCTCGGCGGCCGACACCTGGAACTCTACGACGTGCGCGGTCGGCGGGGGACCTCGGCCTCCTGCGCGCGGTGATCCCCGTTCCGGCGGACCAGCGGAGCCAGTCCTCTGATCCGTCCGACGAACCGAACGAAAGTGCCTAGCCGAGGGGCTTCTCGAGGATCGCCTTGCGGTGGCTGAAGGTCTCGATGGAGTAGCGGCCGTGGTAGTTGCCCATGCCGCTCTCCCCAACCCCGCCGAACGGCAGGTCGGAGACGGTGAGATGGGCGAGGGGCAGGCCGTAGCCGAGGCCGCCGGAGGAGGTCTCGTCGGCGATGCGGCGCCGGGTCGTGTCGGAGTCGGTGAAGACGTACAGCGCGAGCGGCTTGTCCCGGTCGTTGATGAAGTCGATGGCCTCGTCGAGGCCGGGGACGGTGACGATCGGCAGGATCGGGCCGAAGATCTCCTCCTGCATCACCGGGGACTTGGGATCCACGTCGGCGAGGACGGTGGGCGCGATGTACTTGCTCGTACGGTCGCTCGCGCCGCCGACGACCGTGCGGCCCGAGTCGAGCAGGCCGGTGAGGCGGTCGAAGTGCCGTTCGTTGATGATGCGTCCGTACTCGCCGGAGTCGGCGGGGTCGCTGCCGTACAGCGTTTCCACGGCGCCGGCCAGCAGCGGCTCCAGGGCGGCCGCCGTCTCCGGGTCGGTCAGGACGTAGTCGGGGGCGACGCAGGTCTGCCCGGCGTTGAGGAACTTGCCGCGGGCGAGGCGGTCGGCGACGACGGTGAGGTCGGCGTCGCGGTCGACGAACGCCGGTGACTTGCCGCCCAGTTCGAGGGTGACCGGGGTCAGGTGCTCGGCGGCGGCCCGCAGGACGACACGGCCGACCGCGCCGTTGCCGGTGTAGAAGATGTGGTCGAAGCGCTCGGCCAGCAGGGCGGTGGTCTCCGGGATGCCGCCCTCGACGACGGCCACGGCGTCCGTATCCAGGTAGGCCGGGAGCAGCCGGGCCACGGCGGCGGAGGTGGCCGGGGCCAGCTCGCTCGGCTTGGCGACCACCGCGTTGCCCGCGGCGAGGGCGCCGACCACCGGGGCGAGCAGCAGTTGGGCCGGGTAGTTCCAGGGGGCGATGACGAGGACGACGCCGAGCGGGTCGTACTGCGTCCGGGCGCTCGCGTCGGCGCCGAGGTGCGCCGGGACCGGGGCTGACTCGGGCCGCAGCCAGTCGGTGAGGTGGTCGAGGGTGTGGTCGATCTCGCGGATCGTGAAGTCGATCTCGGTGCGGAAGGCCTCGGTGGAGCTCTTGCCCAGGTCGGCGTGGAGGGCGGCGGCCAGCTCAGTGCCGTGCTCCGTGAGCATCTCGCGCAGTCGGCGCAGCTGGGTCGTACGCCATTCGACGGGCTTGGTGCGGCCGCTGCGGAAGGTGGCGCGCAGTCGGGCCACGACGTCGGCGGGCGGCTCGGGGGCGGGGTGGTTCACGGTGCCTCGCTGGGTTGGGCGGCCCTTGCGGCCGGATCTCGACGGTCAGATGTATATTGCAACCTTTTCCCGTCCGGGCCCATTCCAGGCCGCCGCCCGTACTTTCCGTGAGGGGAGTCACAGCGAGCGGCTGCGGTGTTGGAGATAGGTGCGCTCCGCCGGATTCCCGGTGAGTTCCGCGGCCTTCGCGTACGCGTCGGCGGCCTCCGCGTCCCGTCCGAGCCGGCGCAGCAGGTCGGCCCGGACGGCGTGGAGGACGTGGTAGCCGTCAAGGTCCAGCGCGTCCACCAGGGCGAGCGCCTGCGTCGGTCCGTCGGTCTCGGCCACGGCGACCGCCCGGTTCAGGGCCACGACAGGGCTGGGAGCCACGGCCATGAGTTGGTCGTACAGCCGGTGGACCTGCCCCCAGTCGGTGGGCGCGTCGCTGTGCACGGCCTGGATGGCGGCCTGGATCTGGTAGGGGCCCGGCTGGTTCCGGCGCAGACATCGCCGTACGAGTGACTGGCCCTCCGCGATGAGCGCACGGTCCCAGCGGCCGGGGTCCTGTTCCGACAGCGGCACGAGCTCACCGTTGTCACCGGTGCGGGCGTCCCGGCGGGACTCGACGAGCAGCATCAGTGCGAGGAGGCCGGTGACCTCGGGTTCGTCCGGCATCAGCTCGGCCAGCAGACGGCCCAGGCGTACGGCCTCCGCGCACAGGTCGGCCGTACCGCCGTACCCCTCGTTGAAGATCAGGTAGACGACGGCGAGCACTCCCTTGAGGCGGTCGGGGAGGTCGGCGTCGCGGGGGACGCGGTAGGGGATGCGGGCGTCGCGGATCTTGGCCTTGGCGCGGACGAGGCGCTGGGCCATGGTCGGTTCGGGGACGAGGAAGGCGCGGGCGATCCGGGCGGTGGTGAGGCCGCCGAGCAGGCGCAGGGTGAGGGCGACCTGTGCCTGGGGCGCGAGGGCGGGGTGGCAGCAGGTGAAGATGAGGCGGAGCCGTTCGTCGCGCACGGGGCCCTCCTCGGGCGGTGCGTCGGGGGCGTGCAGCAGGGCGGCCTCGGCGTGGCGGGCCTCTCTCGTGGACTCGCGACGCAGCCGGTCGATCGCGCGGTGACGGGCGGTGGTGATGATCCAGCCGGCCGGGCTGGGCGGCACACCGGTCTCCGGCCAGCGCCGCACAGCCGTGGTGAAGGCGTCCTGGACCGCTTCCTCGGCGAGGTCGATGTCGCCGAGGAAGCGGACCAGGACCGCGACCGCGCGGCCGTACTCCTCGCGGAAGACGCCCTCGACGTCCGGGGTCATCAGTCCTCGGACTCGTGCTGGAAGGGGCGCACCTCGATGGGCAGGGTGGTGGCCAGGGCCGCCTTGCGGCCCCACTCCAGGGCCGCGTCCAGGTCGGGGGCCTTCACGATGCACAGGCCGCCGAGCTGTTCCTTGCCCTCGGCGTACGGCCCGTCGGTGATCAGTACGTCGCCGTCGCGGGGCCGCAGCACGGTCGAGGAGTCGGGGCTGTGCAGTCCCCCGGCGAAGACCCAGGCCCCGGCCTCGCGCAGCTCCTGGTGGAAGGCGTCGAGGCGCTTGCCGATCTCGGCCAGGACCTCGGGCGCGGGCAGTTCGTCCCAGCCGGGCTGCATGACGTTGAGCAGGTAGTACTGCATGTCGCTCTCCTCCTGTGAGTGTGTCTCACCTCCTACACGAACGGCACACCCCCGGATCGACACCGCGCGCGACGGGATCGGGAGAATCCTGTTCATGACCACCGAACCGCATCCGCTTCTGGCCACCGCCCGTGCCCTCGCGGACGACCTCCTCGCCCCGCACGCGACCCGCGTCGACCAGGAGGGCGTGCCCGCGAGCCACCTCGACGCGATCAGGCGCTCGGGCCTGCTCGGGGTGAGCGCACCGAAGGAGTACGGCGGTGCGGCCGCCCCGGACGCGGTGGCGCGGGAGGTCCAGGAGATCCTCGCCGGGGCGTGCTGCTCGACCTGGTTCGTGCAGACCCAGCACCACTCGCCGGTGCGGCTGCTCGCGCAGTCCGCCCTGCCGGTGCGGGAGCGGCTGCTCGGGCCGCTGGCGACCGGCGAGTTGCTGGCCGGGATCGCGTTCGCTCACGTCCGCGCGTTTCCGCGGGTGCCGGTGCGGGCGACGGCCGAGCGGGGCGGCTGGCGCTTCGACGGGACGGTGCCGTGGTTCACCGGCTGGGGTCTGAACGACGTGATGCTGCTGGCCGGGGTGAGCGAGGCGGACGAGGTGGTGTTCGCGTTCACCGAGGCACGTGAGCGGCCGGGGCTGCGGGCGTCGGAGCCGATGCGGCTCGCGGCGCTCACGGCGGCCCGGACGGTCTCCCTGGAGCTGGACGGCCTGTGGCTGCCCGACGACGCGGTGGTGCTCCGCACTCCGCAGGAGAAGTTCGCGCTGGTGGACCGGCCCCGCAACACCAACGCCTCCCCCGCCGTCTTCGGGGTGGCGTACGCGGCGCTCCGCGTATTGGCGGACGCCGGGGAGTCGCAGACCGCGGGTGCCCTCCGTGACCGCCTCGACGACGTGCGCGGGCAGGTGTACGCCCTGGCCGAGCATCCCGTTCCGCACGAGCGCGTCGCCGAACGGCTGGCGCTCAAGACACGGTCGTACGACCTGATGCGCGCCGCCACGACGGCGGCCGTCGTGGCCGGGGGCGGCCGAGCAGTGGGCCTCGACGGTACGGCCCAACGACTGTTCCGCGAGGGGATGTTCCTGCTCGTGCAGGGACAGACCACCGAGGTGCGCCGCGCGCATCTGGACGCTCTGGCGCGGCTCTAGGGTCCCTTCTGATGGATCTCCGTGGAGGAAGGAGCGGCGTCCGGTGCGTGCGATCGGCGTGCGGTGCGAAGGGTCATGTGGCGGAGCCACCTGTCTCTTTGCGCCGTGCGCCGAGCATGCGTGCCGGACGCCGTGACGCCGCGGAGGCCCATCAGACGGGCCCTAGGCCAGGAAGTCGGCGAGGGCGGCCGTGAGTTGTGCGGGGGCGTCCTCCTGGACGAGGTGACCGGCGCCCGGGATCGGTTCGAGGCGTGCGCCCGGGATGCGCGCGACGAGTTCGCGCCCCTTGTCGGCGGGGATCCAGGTGTCGTCCTCGCCCCAGCACACCAGGGTCGGGACCGCGATCTCGCCGTACCGGTCCTGCACTTCGTCGGTGTAGCGCTGGTCGGCCTGGGCGATCTGGCGGTAGAAGGCCGGCTGGCCCAAGTCGCTCAACCAGGGTTCGACCAGCCGGTCGAGGACGGCGGGGTGCAGGCCGGGGCTGCTGGCTGAGCTGACGTACTCGCGGACGAGGGCCCGGTGCAGGGCGGGCGGCAGTTGGTCGAAGACGTCGGAGTGCTTGCCGACGAGTCGGAAGAACGGCGTTCCCCAGGGGGCCAGCGCGACCGGGTCGACCAGGGCGAGCGAGTGGTAGCGGGCGCCGTGCAGCAGATGGGCCCGCAGGGACACGGCACCGCCGAAGTCGTGGGCCACGACACGAGGTTGGTCGAGATCCCAGTGCGCCAGGAGCTCGGTGAGGACGCGGCCCTGGGCCGCCAGTGAGACGTCCTGGCCGGCGAACATCTCCGAGGCCCCGTAGCCGGGCATGTCCCACACGAACACGTGGTGGCGGCGGGCGAGGGCGCGGGCGACGGAACGCCAGACATAGGAGGAGAAGGGTGTGCCGTGGAGGAGGACGACCGGGTCCCGGCCCGGGTCTCCGAGGCTGTTCCAGCGGACCTCACCGGAGCTGCTGCGGAAGGTCCTGGTCAACGGCCAGTCGCTCACGGGCTGTTCCTCTCGACGGTTTCGCAGGTCGAGCCCGTGAGCGTACGTGGTGACGTCCTAGCTCGCGAACGGCACCTGCGCCGAGGGCGCTGCCTGCTTGCCGGACGGGTGCTGCCACAGCCCCTGTGCGGCCAGGCGTGGCAGGACTCCCTCGCCGAACCAGTAGGCCTCCTCCAGATGCGGGTAGCCGGAGAGTACGAACTCGTCGATGCCGAGGGCGTGGTACTCCTTGATCCGCTCCGCGACCTCGTCGTGGCTGCCGACCAGCGCGGTCCCCGCGCCACCGCGCACCAGGCCGATGCCGGCCCACAGGTTGGGGTGGATCTCCAGGCCGTCGCGACCCCCGCCGCCGTGCAGGGCGAGCATGCGCTGCTGCCCCTCGGACTCGCTGCGGGCGAGCCCGGCCTGCACCGACCTGACGGTCTCGGGGTCGAAGCCGTCCAGGAGGCGGTTTGCCTCGGCCCAGGCCTGCTCGGAGGTGTCCCGGGTGATGACGTGCAGGCGGATTCCGAAGCGCAGGGTACGGCCCTGCTTGGCCGCGAGGCCCCGGATCCAGGCGATCTTCTCGGCGACCTGCGCGGGCGGCTCGCCCCAGGTGAGGTACACGTCGACGTACTTGGCGGCGACCTCCCCGGCGATGGGCGAGGAACCGCCGAAGTACACCTCGGGCACCGGGTCGGGCACCCGCGCCAGCTTCGCGTCCTCGACCTGAAGGTGCTCGCCCTGCAGGTCGACGGTCTTGCCCTCCCACAACCCCCGTACGACGTCCAGGAATTCTCCGGTACGGCGGTAGCGGGCGTCCTTGTCGAGGAAGTCCCCGTAGGCCCGCTGCTCGTGGCTCTCCCCACCGGTGACCACGTTGAGCAGCAGCCGGCCGCCGGTCTGCCGCTGGAAGGTGGACGCCATCTGGGCGGCGAGGGTGGGTGAGACGAACCCGGGCCGGAAGGCGACCAGGAACTTCAGGCGCTCGGTGTTCTGGCTGACCATGGCGGTGGTCAGCCACGCGTCCTCGCACCAGGCGCCGGTGGGCGTGAGCGCCCCGACGAAGCCCAGGTCCTCGGCCGCGCGGGCGATCTGGCTCAGGTAGGCGACCGTCGGCGGCCGGTCCCGTCCGGAGACGGTGGCGGGCGTGCCGTGACCGCCGCCCACGACATGGCGGCTGTCACCGTTGGTGGGCAGGAACCAGTGGAAGGTGAGGGACATGGGGGGCTCCGATCTGGGCAGTCCGCAGTTCGCAGTTCGCTAGAGAAGGCCGTGCCGGGGTGGCCGGGTGCCGTTGAGGACGTACCTTCCGATGTGCTGGATCTTCCAGCGGGTCGGGTCGTGCAGGGTGTGGGTGCGGGCGTCACGCCAATGCCGGTGCAGGTTCAGGGAGTTGAGTGCCGACCGGGTGCCGGACACCTCGAACAGCGCGCTCGCGACGTCCACCGCGGCCCGCGCCGTCGACACCTTGGCCGCGGCCACGGCGATGGACGCCTCGGCCGCCGAGTCGTCGGTGAGGTCGGCCCGTGCGGCTTCCACGGCACGGGCGGCTTCCCTCAGCAGGGCCTCGGACGCCCTCACCTGGATGGAAAGTTCACCGAAGCGCTGGATCAGCAGGGGGTCCTCGGCGGCGGTCTCGACACCGCTCTCGAACCACGGCCGGCTCTTCGTCCGGACGAACTCCGCCGCCTCCGCGAGCGCTCCCCCGGCGATCCCGGCGTCGATGGCGGCGTGCAACAACTGAGCGACGGCTCCGTGGAGTTGGGGCCCTTCGAAGGTGAGGTGGTGGGGCAGGACCCGGTCTGCGGGGACCTCGACGCCTTCGAGGCGGACGGTGCCGCTGGCCGTCGTACGCTGGCCGAGTCCGTCCCAGTCGTCGATCACCGTGAGGCCGGGAGCGTTGCCGGGGACGTAGGCGACGTGCAGTTTGTCGTCCTCGGCGCGGGCCAGCACCGGGATCCAGTCGGCGAACAGGGCGCCAGTGGAGTAGTGCTTCACGCCGTCGAGGACGTACGAGCCGGCCGGCCCCGGGCGCAGGCGGGTGCGGATGTCCTGGACGTGCTTGGTTCCGGCCTCGGACTGCGCGTTGCCGAAGCGGCGGCCGGCGAGCAGTTCGGCGAAGAAAAACTTCCGCTGCTCGTCGGTTCCCTGACGGCGGATCACGTTGACGTAGGCGAAATGGCTCTGCGGGATCTGGGAGAGGCTCGCGTCGGCGGAGGCGAGCAGCCGGAAGATCTCGGCCAGGGTCGGCGCGCTGACGTCCGCCCCGCCGTGGTCGGTGGGGACGGTGACGGCGAGCAGCCCGGAGGCGGAGAGCCGGTCCAGCTCCTCGCGCGGCAGCCTGCGTTCGGCGTCCCTGGCTGAGGCGCCCGCGCGGAACTCCGCGGCGAGCGACGCGGCGACCTCGAGGGCCTCCGCGTCGTCGGCGATCACATGGGCGGCCATGGGGATCAGCCCGCCGCCGCCAGCACCGGCCGCCGTCCCAGCGCGGTCGAGAACTGGTCGACGACCTGGGTGAGCGCCTCGGTCGCGGCCGGTGCGACGCTCAGCGAGCCGTCGTCCTGCACGGTGATGTCCTTGTCGAGGGTGAACCAGCCCTGCACGATGTGGGCCGCGCCCATGGAGCTGAGGACCGGGCGGAGCGCGTAGTCGATGGCCAGGACGTGGGCGGTGGAGCCGCCGGTCGCCAGCGGCAGCACTGTCTTGCCGAGGAGGGCGTACTGCGGGAGCAGGTCGAGCAGGGCCTTGAGGACACCAGAGTACGACGCCTTGTAGACGGGAGTCCCTACGACGATTCCGTCGGCGCGCTCGAAGAGCTCGGTCACCTCGACGATCGCCGGGTGCTTGAAGTCGGCGCCGAGCAGGGCCTCGGCGGGGACGGTGCGGACGTCGAGCGGGATCACCTCGTGGCCCTGCGCGGTCAGGCGCCGGTCGAGGTGGCGCAGCAGCCGGTTGGTACGGGACGAGGCGGAGGGACTGCCGGAGACGGACAGGACGGTGGCCATGCGGTCCTCTTTCGGGGAGGAGGGGCGCCCCCTGTTCAGGAGGGGGCGCCCCCGGGGGAAGCGGTCAGGAGTACCAGGTGGGTTCGGGCAGTTCGCCTTCGAGGACCCAGCGGCCGACCTCGCGCCGCTTGTACGCGACGGGATCGTGGAGGGTGTGGGTGCGGACGTTGCGCCAGAACCGGTCCAGGCCCTCCGAGGTGGCCGTGGAGCGGGCGCCCGTCACCTCGAAGATCCGGTTCGAGATCTCCAGGGCCACGTCGGTGGCGCGGGCCTTGACCGCGGCCACCCGGACCTCGAAGTCCCCTCGCGTCTGCTCGGTGACCGCCTCGGGGTCGTCGTGGAGCTTCTGCCCCTCGGCGGCGACGGCGTCGGCGAGGGCCTCGGCCGCCCAGAGCTTGGCGGTGAGGTCGCCGTAGATGTCGATGACGTACGGCTCGTCGACCGCGCGCTCGTAGCCGCCGTGCAGCCAGGAGCGGGACTTCTCACGGGTGTAGGTGGCTGCCGTCTCCAGCGCGCCTCCCGCGATGCCCAGGTAGAAGTTGACGAAGACCAGCTGGATGGTGGGGACATTGAGGGTGTTGTAGACGCGCGGCTGGAACACCTTGTCGACATATCCGGCCGCGCTCGACCACGGGGTGCGCACGCCGTCGATGGTGACGCCGCCGCTCTCGGTGAGGCGCTGACCGATGTTGTCCCAGTCGTCGTGGAAGGTCAGGCCTTCGGAGTCGGAGGGCACGATCGCGAAGACGTGCTGGTCGGTGCCCTCCAGGACGCCTTCCAGGACGGTGACGTCGGAGACCTTGCTGCCGGTGGAGAAGGACTTGCGGCCGGTGTAGACGAGGTCGTCGCCGTCCTCGGTCACCACGACGTCCTTGTCGCGCGGGTTGACCGCGCCACCGAAGAACCAGCGGTTGCGGGACGCCTCGGCCTCGACGTGCTCCCACTGTTCCCGGGTGCCGACCAGGCGGGCGGCCCAGAACCACAGGTAGTGGTAGCCGAGCAGCTGGCCGATGGAGCCGTCGGCCTTGGCGACCTCGCGGACGACCCGGTAGGCGGTGGGCCAGTCCTGGCCCCCGCCGCCGTGCTCGGTGGGGCCGAGCAGGGTGACGAGGCCGGCGTCCTTGAGGAGCTGCACCTCGGCGTACGGCGTGGCGCCCGCGTGGTCGCGTTCGGCGGCGTCGGTGGCGAGGACGGCGGCGACCTCGGCGGCGCGGGCGATCCAGTCCTGGGCGGTCTCGGGGGCGGGGTGGTTCTGCCAGTCGGTGTTCGTGACGGTGCTCATCTCAGTGACCTCCTCAGATCTGTGCGGGAACGGATTCGGGGAGCTGGGCCTCCAGCTCCCGCACGAGTGGCAGCACTCGCTTGCCGAAGTACTCGACCTCCTCGTGGTAGTGCAGGAAGCCGAGGAGGAGCAGGTCCACGCCGAGCTTCTTGTAGGCGACGATCCGCTCGGCGATCTGCTCCGGCGTGCCGATGAGACCGGTGCGGAAGCCGTCGTTGTACTGGACGAGGTCCTCGAAGGTGGAGTCCTGCCACATGCCCTTCTTGTCGCCGGTGGACTGGCCGGCCTGCTTCACGGCCGCGCCGAATCCCTCGACGGCCTCCGTGTCGGCCTTGGCGACGATCTCCCTCAGCGTCTCGCGGGCCTCGGCCTCGGTGTCCCGGGCGATGAGGAAGCCGTTGAGGCCGAACTTCGGTGCGCTGCGCCCGACTTCGGCGGCGGACTTGCGGACGTCGGTGATCTGCTCGACGACTCCGTCGAAGTCCTTGCCGTTGGAGAAGTACCAGTCGGAGACCCGGCCGGCCATGGCGCGGGCGGCGCTGGAGTTGCCGCCCTGGAAGATCTCCGGGTGCGGCCGGTCCTCGGTGTTGAGGGGCTTGGGCTTGAGGGAGAAGTCCCGCAACCGGTAGAAGTCACCGCCGAGTTCGGCGTGGTCCTCCGTCCAGATCTTACGCAGGGCGGTGATGAACTCCTCGGAGCGGCGGTAGCGCTCGTCGTGCTCCAGCCAGGGCTCGCCGAGGGCGGTGAACTCGCCCTTGAACCAGCCCGATACGACGTTCACGGCGAAGCGGCCCTTGGAGAGGTGGTCGGCGGTGGCGCCGAGCTTGGCGAGGACGCCCGGGTGCCACAGGCCGGGGTGGACGGCGGCGATGACCTTCAGGCGCTGGGTGGCGAGCAGCAGGGCGAGGCTGAAGCTGGTCGACTCGTGCTGGAACTCGGCGCCGTAGCTGGCCATGTAGCGGACCTGGCTGAGGGCGTAGTCGAAGCCGTTGTTCTCGGCGAGGACGGCGAGTTCGCGGTTGTAGTCGTAGCCCCAGTCGGTGCGCTGCTCGATCTTGCTGGTGACCAGTCCCCCGCTGACGTTGGGGACCCAGTAGGCGAATTTCACGGGCGCGGCAGGCATACGTGACTCCTGTTGCGGAATGTTTTCGGGCACGCCGAATTCAAGAGGTGCGCGGGCACAGGGAATTCAGGCGGGGAAAGCCTCAGAAAGGGGGAAAGCGCGGCGGATCACAGGAGGTTGATCAGGCCGCGGCGCAACAGGAGGCACTGGAGACGCGCGCGAGGTCGACATGGCGTCGCCGCGTGAGGTCCAGTCGCATCTTCATGTCGTCGATCGTGACAGCCGGTGGCGAGAGGCGTCAAGGAAAACCCGACCGGTCTCGTATCGCGGACCATTGAATTTCACGAACGTGTGACAGGGAAACCCTTGAACCGGGCGGGAAATGACCCGCATTCTGCGGGGCATGCGGACGGAACAGCTGGAATACATCGCCGCGGTGACGCGGCTCGGTTCACTGCGCCGGGCGGCGGACGAACTGCGCCTGTCGCAGCCCGCGTTGAGCGAGACCGTGCGGAACCTGGAGCGGGAGCTCGGCGTCGACCTGCTGGAGCGCAAGCGGTCCGGGGCGACGATGAGCGCGGAGGGCCGGGAGCTGCTGCCGCACATCGTCGGCGTACTGGAGGCGGTGGACCGGCTCCGGGCGGCGGCGGGCGAGCAGCACCGCATCAGCCGTATGGTCCGGGTCGGCACGGTGAACGCGGCGACCGTGCCGCTGCTCATTCCGGCGGTCGAGGACTTCCGCGCCGCTCACCCGGTCACCCAGGTCGAGGTGGTCGGCGCGCAGCAGACGGACATCCACCGGGCCCTGTCCGAGGGCGGCTTCGACCTCGGCCTGGTCAATCACCTCGACGGCGACGACACGCCCGCGGGATTCGAGTCCACGCAGCTGCTGCGGGGGCGGCCGGTGGTGTGCCTGCGCCCCGACAGTCCGCTGGCCGCGCGGACCTGTGTGTCGGTGGACGACCTGCTCTCCCAGCCGTTGATCGCGATGCGCACCGGCTATGTCATGCACCGTTTCGTCCACCGGCTGCTGGGCCATCGCCGCTCGTCCTACGCGTACTCCACCGACGGCGCCGAGATGGGCAAGCTGATGGTGGCCGAGGGGCTGGGGGTGACCGTGCTGCCCGACTTCAGCGTGGTCGGGGATCCGCTGGAGCGGCAGGGCACGATCACCCACCGGCCGATCGAGGGCGACGCGACCCGGGTGCTGCTGATGCTTCAGCGCCGCAGGGCCGAGTCCGTGCCGCAGGCGGCCCGGGACCTGCACGACGTGTTCGTCCGCCGGGCCCGGCACCTGGGCGGGACGCTCACCCCGCCCGGCTGAGCGCCCCGCGGAGGAGCATGCTCGTTCAGTCGTCGTCCCGCCCCGGGACGACCACGAGGAACGCGTCCGACTTCAGATCCATCACGACGGTCGCGGGCTCACCCTTGGCCCGTCGCTCCGCCGCGAACTCCTCCGCCGGCCACGATCCGCGAGGAGCTCCCGCAGGAAACCGCTCCAACACCTTCGCGCCCATAGCGGCGAACACCTCCAGCATCGATGTACGACCCGAACCGTCCTGTCTCGTAAAAGTGCGGCTTCCCGGGATGGGCGCGATCATGTCCCCGACCCCGCGTTTCCGTTTCACCGGCGTCGGCCGTCGGCAGGAACCGCGCCCGCGGTCGCCCCGTCGGCCAGTTCACGCCTACCGCATCCGAAGCGAGCCAGGGCACGGAAGTGATCAGCAGGGGGGAACCGGACGGAGGACCGAGGGCCGATGGAGCACGACGACACGCCAGAGGGACTGCGCTGCCTGGTGACCGGCGCCTCGGGGTACATCGGCGGCCGGCTCGTCCCCGAACTCCTCTCGGCGGGACACCGGGTGCGCTGTCTGGCCCGCTCCCCCGACCGGCTGCGCGACCAACCGTGGGCCGACCGTGCCGAGGTGGTGGCCGGTGACGTGACCGACGCCGCGTCCGTGGCCCGCGCACTGGCCGGGATGGATGTGGCGTACTACCTGGTGCACACGATGAGCTCCGGGAAGGACTTCGAGGAGACCGACCGCAGGGCGGCGCGGATCTTCGCCGAGCAGGCCCGGATCGCGGGCGTGCGGCGGATCGTGTACCTGAGCGGGCTCACCCCGGCGGGCGTGCCCGAGCGCGAACTCTCCCCGCACCTGCGTTCCCGTGCCGAGGTGGCCCGCATCCTGCTCGATTCCGGGGTCCCGACCGCGGTCCTGCGGGCGGCCGTCGTCATCGGCTCGGGTTCCGCGTCCTTCGAGATGCTGCGGTACCTCACCGAACGCCTTCCCGTGATGGTCACCCCGAGCTGGGTGCACACCCGCATCCAGCCCGTGGCGGTCCGCGACGTGCTCCGGGCCCTCGTCGCCGGCGCCCGCATGCCGTCGGACGTCAACCGGGCCTTCGACATCGGCGGACCGGAGGTGCTGACGTACCGGCAGATGATGCTCAGGTACGCGGCGGTCGCCGGACTGCCGCGCCGGATCATCCTTCCGGTGCCGGTGCTCACCCCCGGGCTCTCCAGCCACTGGGTGGGCCTGGTGACACCGGTGCCCGCCTCGATCGCCCGGCCGCTCACCGAGTCGCTGCGGCACGAGGTGGTCTGCCACGAGAACGACATCGCCCGCCATCTCCCCGGCCCGCCCGGTCGTCCGATCGGCTTCGACGACGCCGTACGACTGGCTCTGCAGCGGGTGCGGGAGGCACGGGTCACGACACGGTGGTCGTCGGCCTCGGTGCCGGGCGCCCCCAGCGATCCGCTGCCCACCGACCCCGACTGGGCGGGCGGAAGTCTCTACAGCGACCACCGGGAGCTCCGGGTCGACGCCTCGCCGGAGGCGCTGTGGCGGGTCGTCGAGGGCATCGGCGGCGAGAACGGCTGGTACTCCTTCCCGCTCGCGTGGGCGGTGCGGGGCGGGCTGGACCGGCTGGTGGGCGGGGTCGGCCTGCGCCGCGGGCGCCGGGACGCGGCCCGGCTGCGGGTCGGTGACTCGCTGGACTTCTGGCGTGTCGAGGCGATCGAGCCCGGCCGGCTGCTGCGGTTGCGGGCCGAGATGCGGCTGCCGGGCCTGGCCTGGCTGGAGATGGGCGTGGTCACGGACGAGGACGGCCGCACCCGCTACCGGCAGCGCGCCCTGTTCCATCCGCACGGTCTGCTCGGCCAGGCCTACTGGTGGAGCGTCTCCCCCTTCCACGCGATCGTCTTCGGCGGCATGGCCCGCAACATCGCCCGGGCCGCGGCGGCTTCGACGGCCCGCGATCCGCGGCACACCCCTGCCCACTGACCTCCCGGCTCCTCTCTGCATCCCGGAGTACGCACCATGAGCATCTCGGTCGTCCTGTTCACCTGCGATCTGCGGCTGCACGACCACCCACCGCTCAGAGCCGCCCTGGACGGCACCGAGCAGGTCGTCCCGCTGTTCGTGCGGGACCAGGCCGTGGACGAAGCCGGATTCGCCGCCCCCAACCGGCTGGCGTTCCTGGCCGACTGTCTGCGCGACCTGGACGCCGGTCTGCGCGAGCGGGGCGGCCGGCTGGTCGTGCGCCACGGCGGCCTCGTCGACGAGGTGTGCAAGGTCGCCGCCGAGGCGGACGCCGACGAGATGCACATGGCGTCCGACGTAAGCGCCCACGCCCACCGGCGGGAGGAGCGGCTGCGCCGGGCCCTGGAGGCGGAGGGCGTACTGCTGCACGTCCACGACACGGTGACCACGGCCGTCGGTCCCGGCGCCGTGGCGCCGGCCGGCTCGGACCATTTCGCCGTCTTCACCCCCTACTTCCGGCGCTGGTCCCAGGAGCGGCTGCGGGACCCGCTCGCGGCCCCGAGGACCGTGCGGGTCCCGGCCGGCGTCAGGTCCGAGCTCCTGCCGTCCCGTGACGAGCTGTCCGGACTCTCGCAGGGACTCGCCGCCGGCGGTGAGAGGGAGGGCCGCAAGCGGCTCACCGCCTGGCTCCGGGAGGGCGTGACCGCGTACGAGGACCGCCACGACGACCTGGCCGGCGACGCGACCTCCCGGCTCTCCCCGCACCTTCACTTCGGCACCCTCTCGCCCGTCGAACTCGTCCACCGGGTGCGCCGGGCGGGCGGTCCGGGTGCCGAGGCCTTCGTACGGCAGCTCGCCTGGCGCGACTTCAACCGGCAGGTGCTCGCGGCCCGCCCCGCCGCGGCCGGCGCCGACTACCGCACCCGGCACGACCGTTGGCGCTCCGAGCGGGCCGCCGCCGAGGACATCGAGGCGTGGAAGGAGGGGCGCACCGGCTACCCGATCGTCGACGCGGCGATGCGTCAGCTGCGCCACGAGGGGTGGATGCACAACCGTGGCCGTCTGCTCACGGCGAGCTTCCTCACCAAGACGCTGTACGTGGACTGGCGTGTCGGCGCCCGGCACTTCCTGGAGCTGCTGGTCGACGGTGACCTCGCCAACAACCAGCTCAACTGGCAGTGGATGGCGGGTACCGGCACCGACACCCGGCCCAACCGCGTTCTCAATCCCGTCAGTCAAGCCAAGCGGTACGACCCCGACGGCGCCTACGTCCGCCGCTGGGTGCCCGAGCTGGCCAAGCTGCGGGCGCCCGTGGTGCACGAGCCGTGGAAGCTGCGGGGCCTGGACCGCGCCGCCGTCGACTATCCGGATCCGATCGTGGAGCTGCCCGAGGGGCTCGCCCGCTTCAAGCGGGCCCGAGGCCGTGACTGAGACCGGCCGGGAACCGGGAGACGGGCCGCCACCGCTACACATAAAGGAAAAATAAGAGCAGAATGTATGCAGGCGGCGCTAACCGCACACCGCACCAGACGCGGTCAGGCCAGTAAGTCGAAGGAGACGAGTCATGGCCAACGTCTCGCACACCAGAGGTGACATCACCAGCCACCCCGACGCTCCAGAAATGCGGGAACGCTACGCCCGCATGCTCGGCGGTCGTGATGTGGCGCTCGTGGACGGACCGGTGTTCCTGCTCGGTCTGTACTGCGCCGTGTCCCCCTGGATACTCCACTACACGACGAGCCAGCCCGCCCTCGTGACCCACAACCTCATCGTGGGCATAGCGATCGGTCTGCTGGCCCTCGGGTTCACCCAGACCCCCGAGCGCATGTACGGCCTCAGCTGGGCCTTCTGCGCGGTCGGCGTCTGGATGATCATCGCCCCCTGGGTCGTCGGCGAGAGCCCCGACGCCGGTGTGGCGCTGAACAACATCATCATCGGCGCCCTCGCGGTGATCCTGGGGCTGATGTGCACCGTCACGGCGGCGAAGAGCGCCCCCAAGCCGTAGAGGATCCTCGACCCAGCAGTGCAGGGGCCGGTCCACGCTCGTTGGACCGGCCCCCCTCCACAGGTCGTCACCCCAGGTGGGAGTCCAGCTCGCGCCGATGAGCGGCGACCCACTCCCACGCGGCCCGTACCTCGTCCACGGCCCCCTGCTCCCGCAGCCCGACCATGGCAGGCTCGCCTCGCAGCGCCCCGGCCTCGATCCCCCGCCGACACCGGTCCTGCCACCACAGCACCGTGTCCAGCAGCCGGTCCCGCCCGTCGAGGCCGTAGGCGTCGCAGACCAGCCGGATCCGGCGCGCGGCCTCCGCCACGTCGGTGACGGCCGGCCCCAGGTCCAGGTACTGCCAGCACACGTGGGCGACGTCGTGGATCCGGGCGCCGGGGGCGGCCAGGTCCCAGTCGATGAAGGCCGAAGGGCGCCATACGCCGTCCGCCACGGCGTACACGGTGTTCTTGGGCGCGAGGTCGTTGTGGCAGACGACATCCCGGTCGCCGGCCAGCGGCGTCCCGTGGGTCAGGTCGTGGAAGGCCCGGACCAGTCGGGCGACCTCCACGAGGGCTTCGTCGTCTCGGGCGGGGACGCGCTCGGGCAAGGTCACCGCGGCCCTTCCCTCGAGGTAGCCGAACGTCTCCCGGCCGTGTTCGTCGATGCCGAGGAACCGGGGCGCGCCCGGCCACCGGGCGCTCTCGAACAGTGCGAGCAACTCCCGTACGAACGCCGACCGTTGTGACGGTGTGCGCCGCACGGTCTCTCCGACCCGGACGACCTCGTTGACCGCGCCACCGCCGAGCACCGACTCCTCCACCGACCGCCTCCCGGGGCAGGATCGACCCATGGACACGAACAGGACCTTCACCCTCGTCCCGCCCGCACGTCTCGAAGGCTACGGCGTCCGGCTGCGCGAGTGGGCGGACACCGACCTCGCCGACCTGGTCGCGCTCTACGACGATCCGGAGATGGCCCGCTGGACGCCGGTGGCCTCGCCGTTCGACCTGGACGCCGGGCGCGCCTATCTCGCCGGGGCGCGGGAGGGACAGGCCGAAGGACGGAAGATCCAGTTGGCCGTCACCACGGACGGGCTCCTGCCCCGCGGGGAGGTGCTGCTGTTCCGCAGTGGTTCGGACGAACGTGACCTGGAGCTCGCCTACGGCATAGGGCCCGCCCACCGGGGCCAGGGCCTCGCCGGGCGGGCGGTGCGCCTCGCCGCCGAGTATGCGGTCCGGGAGATCCGGCCCCGCCGGGTGGTGCTGTGCATCGACGCGGCCAACGCGGCGAGTGAGGCGGTCGCCCGGTCCTGTGCGTTCGAGCTCACGGACGAGCCGCCGGTCAGGCGGGTGTCGCGCGGCCGGGAGATCGTCCTGCGCACGTGGCGCCTGCGTGCCTGAAACACCGTGGCCCCGCGGGGACTTGGCGTGCCACGCTCGCCGTATGGATCACGCGGAGGTACTGCTCATCGGAGGACGCGCCGGAGTCGGCAAGACGACCGTGGGCTGGGAGGTCTCGGCGCGGTTGCGGGCCGCTCGGGTCGCCCATGCGGTGATCGACGGCGATTTCATGGGGCAGGTGCATCCGGCGCCCGAGGCGATCCGCACCGGGCGGCCATCGCTGAGCGCAACCTGACCGCGGTGTGGGGGAACTACGCCGAACTCGGCTACCGGCGTCTCGTCCACACCAACACCCTGAGCGTGCTGGAGGAGTCGACGGGCGTGTTCCGGCGGGCGATGGGCGACGGCGTCCGGATCGTAAGGGTCCTGCTCACCGCGAGCGACGAGACGACCGAGCGGCGGCTGACCGGGCGGGAGCTCGGCTCCGAGCTGGAGCAGGAGCTGCGGGGCAGTGCCCGCAAGGCACGGATGCTGGACGAGCGTGCGCCCGCCGGCACGCTGCGCGTGGTGACCGACGGGCGCACGGTGATCGACATCGCGGCCGAGGTGACGGCCGCGACCGGGTGGGTCCCGGCGGGGCTCAGCTGACGTTCAGTGCCGTGTCGTCGACGACGAACGACGTCTGGAGGGTGGAGCCCTCCGTGCCGGTGAACTTGAGGGTGACGGTCTGGCCGGCGTAGCCCGCCAGGCTGAAGCTGCGCTGGGTGTAGCCGGAGGCCGCGTTGAGGTTCGAGTACGTGGCCAGGGTGCTCAGCACCGTGCCCGAGCTGTTCAGGACCTGCACCTTGAGGGTGTCGTAGGCGGTGCTGGTGCTGGTCTCGGCGGTGTCGACGTGCAGATAGAAGCTGAGCGTGGCCGTGGTGCACGAGGCCGGGACGGTCACCGACTGGGAGAGGGTGTCGGTGTGCGCGGAGCCGTAGCCGGCGAGCCAGGCGTAGTAGGAGCCGGTGCGGGCGGACTCGTCGCCGGAGTTGGTGATCACGCCGCTGGTGGCACTCCAGGTGCTGCTGCCGGACTCGAAGCCGTTGTTGCCGAGGAGCTGGGCGGACGTGCAGCCGGCACCGCCGCCGCCGTCATCGCCGCCGCCGCTGCTGCTGCTGCCACCGGCCAGCCATTCCGTGGCGTTCAGGGCGAGGGCCGCGTTGGTGGCGCCGGAGTCGTTCCAGCCGTCGTAGAGGGTGTTGCCGGACTGGCCGGTGCCGTCGTCGATGGGTGAGCTGTCGCCCCAGAAGGCGACGCGGCCGCTGCCGAAGGTGCTGGTCGCGAAGAAGGCCCCGGTGTTGCCCGAGTAACCGGTGCGGTAGAGCAGGCCCTTGACGGCGGAGTTGTCGGCGGGCTTGAGGGTGGCCGTGGTGCCGCTGGCTATCAGGCTCTTGGTCACGGTGCCGAAGGAGCCGTGCAGAACGGGGTTGCTGCTGTCGCTGATGGCGCTCGGGTAGTCCGAGCTGATGCTCAGCGAGTCGATGGAGAAGCCGAAGGGGTCGGTCGAGTCGACGCTGTTGTTGGTCATCAGGTCGTTGAGGATCTCGACCGCGTCCTCGCCGTCGTTGTTGCGGTCGGCGCCGGTGTGGTCGGAGATCATGAAGAGGCCGCCGCCGTTCTTCACGAAGGTCATGATCGCCGTCTTCTCGGCGGTGGTGAAGAGCGTGTTGGGCTCGGGCAGGACCAGGGTGTCGAAGTTCGACAGGTCGGTGGCCGCGGAGCCGCCGTAAGTGAGGGCGCTCGTCGCGGTCTTGAGGCTGTAGTCGCCGGTCTTCTGGAGGGCGACGCCCCAGGAGGAGAGGGCACCGGTCCAGTCGGTCTCGGCGGAGGGCGAGGAGTCCTCGCTCAGCGGGTCGGGCTGACTGCTGGAGATGATCCAGTCCGCGTTGCCGGCCGTCTCGGCGTGGGCGTTGTCGAAGAGGATCCGGTGCGGGGTGGCAGCGGCGGCGGGGGTGGCGGCCTGCACGGCGACACCTGCGGCGACAAGGCTGAATCCGGCGAGGACCGCGCCGAGTCTGTGGCGGGGAACGGTAAGTCCGAGCATCCGGCATACCTCCGTGAGGAGTTGGGGAAGGGTGATGCAGGGAAGGGACTACGCGCATAGATACCTGATCAATTTGAACGGTACATGACACCAAGGGGGCTGAACAGAATCGTCCGGTCCTCCCGGCCAGGATTGACCGGGTGTTGACCGGCGGTTGGGACGGAGCCGGACTGAGGCCGCCCCCAGCGGGCATCCGGACTGCAGCGGGGCTCATCGGAAAAGGGGGCGGAGATGGAAGTCGACGGCATCATCAGTGCCATCGTGATCGGCATAGTCATCGGTGTCCTGGGCCGGCTTGTGGTTCCGGGCCGTCAGCGCATCGGGATCCTGTGGACCATCGCGGTCGGCATCGTGGCCGCGCTGATCGGCTCGGCGATCGCCGGGGCCTTCGACGTGGCCGACACCAAGGGCGTCGACTGGGTGGAGTGGCTCATCCAGATCGGCCTCGCCGCGATCGGCGTGGCGGCGCTGGACCGGTCGAAGGCGCGCCGCTGAGGGTCGTACGGGACAAGGCATCAGCCCAGCACGTGAGAGAACGCGGCGCGTCGGAGTCTCCGGCGCGCCGCGCGTGTGCCCTGAGGGCTGGTGCCTCGAGTGTGAGTGGTCAGACGAGTGTGGGGCTCCGACGAGTGGGAGTGCCCCCGCCGGCAAATCCCGTTGCGCCCGCCGGAGTGCGACGGCAGGCTTCAACCTCCTGCCGCCCCTCCTCCCGTGACGGAGCCTCGCTTGCCCTTCCACATCACTCCGCTCGCCGACCCCGAACCCTCCGCCTCAAGCCGTCGTCTGGCGTGGCTGGCCTCCGGGGACGACGGGGTCCCGCTCGGGTCCGCCTTCCTGCGGCTGTTCACGAAAGAGGGCCAAGAGCACCTCGCCGAACTGCAACTCGCCGTGCACGGCGCCGAGCGGCGCCAAGGCGTCGGAAGCGGGCTGCTGAAGGCCGCCGTGGGCGCCGCGAAGGCGGAACGGCGGCGGTCGGTGATCGCGCAGGCCGTACAGGGCTCCCCCGCCGATCTGTTCCTGGCCGCGCGGGGATTCCGGCAGGTCCTGGCGCTCACGTACGCCCGGCTCCCGCTGGCCGACGTCGACCGTGCCGCGATCGACGCACTCGTCGAACTGCCGCACCCCGGTTACCGGTTGACCGAGTGGGAGGGCACCGTGCCGGACGCTCTGGCGCGGTCCTTCGCCGACTCGCGGCGGGCGATGGACGACATGCCGATGGAGGGCACGGACTTCGGCAAGGTCGTCTGGGACGTGGAGCGCGTGGTCGCGGCCGCGGAGGCGATCGCGCGACGCGGCGAGCTGCTGCACACCGTCGCCGTCGTGGACGCGACGGACGGCAGCGTGGTCGGCTTCTCCGAACTGGTCGTGGCGGGTGACGGGTCGGCGGAGGGCCAGCACTACGGCACCGCCGTGCTGCCCGAGCACCGCGGGAAGGGACTCGCCCGCTGGATGAAGGCCGCGGCCGTCCGCCACGCCCTCGAACGGCACCCTCGACTGTCCGGGCTGTGCACCGACACCGCGGAGAGCAACAAGCCGATGCTCGCCGTCAACGACTCACTCGGATACCTGCCGACGCACAAGTCCGTGGAGTACCAGCTCGATCTGTGATCACCGGGCCGTCGCGGCCCACAGTGCGGCCGGGGCGAGGTACCGGAAACAGAGCATCGTCGTCGCCGGAGCGAGCGCACACGACATACCGGTGCGACGGACCGGGCGGGCCCGGATGTGGCATCCCTGCCGCCGGGCTCTACGGCTGTCCCGGCCGCCGGGTACTACGGCTGGTACACGTGCGGCTGCGTGATCGTCAGCGGCGCGAAGCCGAGGCGCTCCAGGATCGGCCGGCTCGTGGCCATGGCGTCGACCTGGAGGTAGCGGTATCCACGCTCCACGGCGGCGCGGGCCCGGTGCGCCACCAGGGCGCGGTAGATCCCGCGACCGCGCCAGCTCTCGACGGTGCCGCCGCCCCACAGGCCGGCGAAGCGGGTGCCGGGCACGAGCTCCATACGGGCCGCGCTGACCGGCTCGTCCCCGGCGAGCGCGACGACGGCGACCACCGTATCGGGGTCGTCCTGGAGCCGGGCGAGCAGTTGGTGCCGCAGCCGGGAGCTGTCGGTGCCGAAGGCCTTCTCGTGCACGTCCGCCACGAGGTCGACGCCCGCCCGGTCGGTGACCGGAAGGAAACGGATCCCCTCGGGCGGTTCGACGTCCAGGGTGAGGTCGGCGACCTCGGCGATCATCAGCGTCTCCTCGGGCTCGGCGGTGAACCCGGCCGCCCTGAGGCGCTGCCCGAGGTCGAACGGCAGGTCGTGACCGTACAGCTTCCACTCGAACTCACGGCCGAGCCCGGTGTAGTACGCGATCTGCTCGGCGATCGCCTTGTCGGCGCTCGACTCGTCCAGGTCGGACCAGACGACGCCGTTCCAGCCGTGCTCGGCGGCGACCTGGCGGACCACCCCGCCGACCCGCTCGACACGGGCACCGGGACCGTCCGGCTGGGCGCCTTCGCGCATGTCCCGGTCGAAGAGGGCGAGTACCGCAACATGATCCATGGGCCCACTTCATCACCCGGACGCCTCCGCGGCAATGGCGATTACGGCCGCCCGGCCTCCGCGCGCACCGCCGCCAGGTAGGCGCTGAGCCGGTCACGGTTGCGGGCCAGACAGTCGATCCGGGCCTGGATGCGATCGACGTGGTCCTCCAGGAGGGCCGCGGTCCGGGGTGTCAGGTGTTCGGGCGGCAACAGGATCTCCTCCGGCCCCGAAAGGTACGGCAGGATCGCGCGGATCATCTCCGTGGTCAGGCCCGAGTCGAGCAGCCCGCGGATCTGCTGGACGTCCCGGACCGCCGCCTCTGCGAAGGTGCGGTAGCCGTTGTCGGTGCGCTCGGGGTGCAGCAGGCCCTGCTCCTCGTAGTAGCGCAGCAGCCGGGTGGGGACTCCGGTACGGCGGGCCAGTTCGCCGATCCTCATCACGTACTCCCGGGGTCGCCCTTGCCTTCACACTGATGTGAAGGTCCGAGCATGGTCGCATGTCCACCACCTGCCCGGCCAAGGGCACCGCTCCGCCCGCGTCCGCCCCGCTTCCGTGGTCCGGGCTCCTCGCCCTGTCGACGGCCGCCTTAACCGCTGTGCTGACCGAGCTGCTGCCTGCGGGCCTGCTGCCCCGCATGGCCCCGGATCTGGGCGTCTCCGAGGCCCGGATCGGTTTCCTCGTCACCGGGTACGCGCTCGCGTCCTTCGCCGCCGCGATCCCGCTCACGGCTCTGCTGCGCGGGCTGCCGCGCCGGCCGGTGCTGGTCGGGGCGCTGCTCGGCTTCGCGGTGAGCAACGCGGTGGTGGCGGTGTCCTCGTCGTACGCCCTCACCTTCGGGGCGCGGCTGGTGGCCGGGGGCATGGGCGGAACGCTGTGGGCGATGCTTGCCGGGTACGCGGCACGGATGGTGCCGGCCGAGCGGCGCGGCCGGGCGATCGCGATCGTCCTCGCCGGGATCACCCTCGCCCTGGCCCTGGGCGTCCCGGCCGGGACCGCGCTGGCCGGGACGGTGGGCTGGCGCACGGCGTTCGGGCTGCTGTCCGGGATAGCGGTGCTGCTGATGGTCTGGGTGCGGTGGCGGGTGCCCACTTTCCCGGGCGAGACGCCGCACGCGCGCGTGCCGCTCGCCCGGGTCGCCGCGCTGCCGGGCATCCCGGCCGTCCTGTCCGTCACGCTGTTCCTGCTGGTGGGACACCAGGTGATGTACACGTACGTCGCCCCGTTCGCGGCGCATGCCGGTTTCGGCCGTACGGGACTGGTGCTGCTGGTGTTCGGGGCGGCGACGGTGGTGGGGATCTGGATCACCGGGGTGCTGGTGGACCGGCATCCGCGGCCGACGCTCGTGGGCGCGCTGTCGCTGTGCGCGACCGTGATGCTCGCGCTGGGGCTCGTCGCCGGGGTTCCTGGTGTGCTGCTGATCTCGGTCGCCCTGTGGGGCGTCGCCTTCGGGGGTGCGCCGACGCTGATCCAGACTGCGCTGATCGACGCGTCGGGTCCGGAGAGGGCGGACGTGGCGACGTCGTTGCAGACCACGGTGTACAACGCCGGGATCGCGGTGGGTTCACTGACCGGGGGCCTCGTACTGGACGGCTGGGGCGCCGGGGCGCTGCCGTGGACCGCGTTGCCGTTGGTCGCGGTGGCCCTCGGGGTGGTCACCGTGGCCCGAAACGCGTTCCCGGCGACGCGGCGATGACCTTAGGCTCGTGGCCAGGAGGGCCGCATTCCACGGTCGTGAAGGACACAGAGTCGTGAAGGGCACCGAGTCGTGAAGGACACCGAACTGCCGTATCTGCGCCGCTGCGTCGAGCTGGCCGCCGAGGCGCTGGAGGCCGGGGACGAACCGTTCGGCTCGGTCCTGGTGAGCGCCGACGGAGAGATCCTCGCGGAGGACCACAACCGCGTGGCGTCAGGCGACCGCACCCGCCATCCCGAGTTCGAGCTGGCCCGCTGGGCGGCGGCGCACATGACGCCCGAGGAGCGGGCGGCGGCCACCGTGTACACCTCCGGCGAGCACTGTCCGATGTGTGCCGCCGCGCACGCCTGGGTGGGCCTCGGACGCATCGTGTACGTCGCCTCGTCCGAACAACTGGCCCAGTGGCTCACCGAGTTGGGCGTCCCGGCACCACCGGTACGGACGCTGCCGGTCAACGAGGTCGCACCCGGCGTGGTCGTGGAGGGGCCGGTGCCCGAGCTGACGGAGCGTGTGCGGCAGTTGCACAGCCGGTTCCATCGGAGCTGACACCCGCTCTCCCGGGATGCAGCTCCGGTCGACGCCGCGGGGCAAGCGGGACAGGGGCAGCGACCGCCGGCTCATGGGCATCGTGCGGGCACAGAGTAGGGCACCACCCGTGATCGCGCTCTCCCGGAGGCGCCCCGTCGAAGGGCCGCTTATCGTGATCGAGGGCGCCGATGGGCGTCCTTGGAGGCATGGATGCTCGCCAAGGTGACGAGGCGGCGATGCGCTCTCTCCGGAGCCGTGGGGCTGGCCCTGCTCGGCGCCGGACTGCCGTCCGTGGTCACGGACGGATCCGGACCGGACCTGTCGCGCTTCTACCGCCAGAAGATCAAGTGGTCGAAGTGCGTGGGCATGGAGGCCCCCGGCGACCTGCAGTGCGCAAAGATCACTGTTCCCCTCGACTACGCGAAGCCCCGCGCGGGCACCCTCGACCTGGCACTCGCCCGCTACCGGGCCACCACCAAGCACAAGCGTGGCTCGGTGGTGCTGAACTTCGGCGGCCCGGGTGGCGCGGGCGTGCCCGCACTCGCGGCCGGCGGCGACGACTTCATGAACCTCACGGACGAGTACGACGTGGTGTCCTTCGACCCGCGCGGCGTGGGCAGGTCCTCCCCGGTCAGCTGCGGCAACGGCACCGACGTGGCGCTCGCGGCCACCGACGACGACACCGCCTTCAACCGGAACCCCCAGGCCGTGCTCGGGAAGCTCCGGAAGGCCGCCGACCAGTGCACCAAGCACTCCGGGCCCGTGCTCCCGCACATCGGCACGGTGAACGTCTCCCGCGACCTGGACGTCATACGCCAGGCCCTCGGCGACAAGAAGCTCAACTACCTCGGCTTCTCGTACGGCAGCCGGCTCGGCGCGGTGTACGCGGCCCAGTTCCCCAAGAAGGTGGGCCGCCTGGTGCTGGACGGTGTGGACACCCTCACCGAGCCGCTGGCCGAACAGGGCGTGGCGGGCGCCGCAGGGCAGCAGACGGCGCTGGAGGACTTCGTCGACTGGTGTGTGAAGGACATCGCCTGTCCCTTCGGCACCGACGCGCGCGGGGCCCGGGAACAGGTCCTGCAACTCGTGGCGTCGCTGGACGAGGACCCGGTACCGACGGACTTCGGCCCCGACTTCACCGGACAGGACCTGGTGGGCGCCATCGGCCAGGCCCTCTACAGCAAGGATCTGTGGCCCTCGCTGGAGCGGGCGCTCGCCGACCTGGTGGAACAGGGCGACACGTCAGGCGTCCTCGGTTTCACGGGCGGCGGCTCCGATGTCCTCACCCGCGCGCATTCTCCCTCCGGCGACCCGACGCACAGCACCCTCTCCGACGTGGAGGACATACCGCTCGACAATCTTCCGGCGGCGCTGATGGCGGTCAACTGCGCGGACGATCCCGACCGCCCCGGCGCCGACCGGATCCCCAGGGACCTGACCCGGCTGCGTGCCGCCTACGAGCAGGCGTCGCCGGTCTTCGGCCGCTACCGGCTCACCGAGTACCTCATCTGCTACGGCCGCCCGAAGGGCACCGACTTCATCCGCGAGAAGGTGCGAGACGTCCGCACGCCGAAGATCCTCCTCGTCGGCACCCGCGGCGACCCCGCGACGCCATACCGCTGGACCGTGGAGACCGCGAAGCGCCTCGGCGACTCGGCCGTGGTCCTCGACAACAAGGGTGAGGGCCACACCGGTTACGGCTCCTCCAAGTGCGTGCGCCGCAAGGTCGACGACTTCCTGCTCTACGGCAACCTGCCGCCCGACGGCAGCTCCTGCGGACCCGAACGCGACGACTGAGATCCACTCTGCGATCCCGCACGAGTGAACGCGGCGAGAAAGCCGAGGAGTTGAACAGGTGCTCCCTAGGACTCCCAGTACGCGAGCCGGTGCATGGCCGTCGCCGCCCCGGCGAAACCGTCGTCGCCCAGCGCCTCGCGCAGTTCCGTGTTGAAGCGGTCGATCTCGGGCTGGGCGGCCCGCAGGGCATCGGTTCCGGCGTCGGTCAACTCCAGTACGACGGCCCGGTGTTCACGCGGGTGCGGCCTCTTCGCGAGGAGACCCGCCGCCGTCAACCGGCCGACCAGCCCGGTCACGGCCGACTCGCGCAGTCCGAGCGTGCGCGCCAGTTGCTGCTGGGTGATGCCCGCCTCGTCGTGCACGGCGAACAGGGCGCCGAGCTGGGCCGTGGTGACCCCCGCGGCGGCCAGGCAGCGCCGGTCCGCAGTGGTCCGCAAGCGGTGCGCGGCCCGCTGGAGCAGGAAGTAGAGACGCTGGTCGTCGGGCTCGGGCATGCGCCGATGTTGACAGACGGGAGTGGTTCACGCCAGTCTCACTTCACCAGTGAAGTGAGACGCGGGACGGAGGTGGGCGAATGACCCGGACCCTGGATTTGGAGCTCGCCCGGAAGGTCCTGGCGGCACAGCCGTTCAGCACGTTGGTCGGCGCCCGTCTGACGGCGTTCGAGGAGGGCGGGGCTACCCTGGAGTTCGACATCCGCGGCGACCTGCTCCAGCAGCACGGCAGCGTGCACGGCGGAGTGCTCGGCTACGCGGCGGACAACGCCCTCTCCTTCGCGGCGGGCTCGGTGGCCGGCTCCGCGGTGACCACCGCCGGCTTCTCGATCGACTTCCTGCGTCCGGCCCGCGGTGAACTGCTGCGCGCCCGCGCCCGGGTCATACGGGCCGGCCGCACCCGCGTGGTGTGCCGCTGCGACCTGAACACCGTGGACGCCGACGGTTCCGAGACCTTGTGCGCGGTGGCCCAGGGGTCGATCGCCGTCCTCGAGCCGCTGAGCACCTGAGCTGTCGGCGCTCCTGAACGCTCGATCAAGTTGCCCCAAATGCCCGATCGGCCGATCGGTCCTATGGTGCTCTTATGGAGCACGCACTCAGCCCTGCGACCCTCTCCGAACTGCGCCGTCCGCGCGCCTATCCGGCGGTGTCCGTACTGACGCCGACCCACCGCCGCGAACCCGAGAACGCCCAGGATCCGGTCCGGCTGCGCAATGTGGTGGCCGAGGCCAAGAAGCAGCTGGACGCCGACCCGGCGGTCCCCCGGGAGCGGCGCGCCGACGTCGTCCGGCAACTCGACCTGGCCCTCGCCGAGATCGATCTGACGCACACCGAGGACGGTCTGGTGATCTTCGCCGCTCCGGGCGAGCACCAGGTGTGGACCCTGTCCCGTGCCGTACCGGAGCGCGTGGTGCTCTCGGACACCTTCCTGACCCGCAACCTCGTCTCCGCCCAGGCCTCGGAGCGCCCGTTCTGGGTGCTGTCGGTCTCGGCCGACCGCGCCTCACTGTGGAACGGCGGCGTCGACCGCGTCACCGAGCACCGCGCCGGCGGCTTTCCGCTGACCAGGGCCCGCGAGAACTTCGACGCCGAGCGCCTGGAGCGGATCGGTGACATGCCGAGCACCTTCCGGGACGAGGACACGCGGCACTTCCTGCGGGACGCCGACACCGCGCTGGCCAAGCTCCTGCGCGAGGACCCGCGGCCGCTGTACGTCACCGGCGAAACCGCGGCGCTGTCCGCGCTGGACGACATCGGCAGCGTCACCAAGGACGCGGTGCACGTCCGGCACGGCGGTCTCGCGCACGGCACCCCGGACGCGGTCTGGCACGCGGTCCGGCCACTGGTCGCCGCGGAGGCCCGCAAGAGCACCGACGCGGTGACCCTGGAGCTCGAAGCGGCGCGCGGACGGCGGGCGTTCGCGGCCGGTGTCGACGAGATCTGGCGGAGCGCCCGGGAGGGACGGCTGCGCTTGCTGGCCGTCGAGGAGAACTACCGGGTGACGGTCCGCGACGAGGGCGGTGACCATCTGATCCCGGCAGAGAGCGGCGACCTCGACGCCCGTGAGGACATCGTGGACGAGATCGTCGAACAGTGTCTCGACACCGGCGCCGACGTCCGCTTCGTACCGGACGGCACGCTGGGCGGCTCCGACGGCATCGCGGGAGTGCTGCGGTACTGAGCCGCCACACTCCACTCAGACACTCCCGAAGAGCGCGTTGAGCCCCTGTTCGACGGCCTCGTCGAGATCCTCCTGTCCGGCGCCGACCACCGCATAGGTGAGCAGCAGGAACTCGCGCAGGTCGGGTGTGTCGAACTGGAGGAGGGCGAGGCCGTACGGCGAGTGGAACTCCACGACCGTCATGCTCCGGCCGCACGGCCAGAGGTGCACGTCCCCGCCGCCGGCCGGCCCGCGCAGCCCCTCCTCCACCAGGGCACGGGCGAAGGTCCAGGTCACCCCCTGTCCGTCCAGGGAGACCTCGGGCGGGAAGTCGACGCTGACGGCCAGCGGGTCGGTGGAGTCGTAGCGCAGGATGGCGGGGACGGGCAGTTGCTGGTTCTCCGCGGTGATCAGCCGGGCGCGGGCAGGCTGCTCGAGTGTCGTGTCCATACGATTACGACCTCGCAAGTGCCGTTTGCATTACGCCTGAGCGGGAGGGAATTAATGTGACCTGCGTCACATAGCAAGATTCCTCGACTTCACCACCAGGCCTTGCCAGACTCCTTAGAACACAGGAACGTCGAACACACAAATGAACACCGGATCGGCCACCCCACCGACCCGTCAAGTCGCGTACCTGGTCTACGACTTGAAACATCAAACGGCGTAGGCGACACACTCCGCTCGAGCGCTCCGTGAAGACTGTGGCATATGCCAGAAGCACCACCGTATCGTGTGCCGCCAAATCCCTTACAGCGCGTCGCGCCCTGTGCAACAGTCGTAACGGTCCCTCCGCCCCCCGTAGGTCGAACCGTCCCCGCATCGGAGTGCGTCATGCCGTCCCACCTCTCCGCGGACCACCCCGCCGCCCAGCCGCCAGGACGCGGCTCGGTCGACGCGCTGATTTCGCAGACGCGGCGGCTCAAGGGCGACGTGGACGCCGTACGACGGGACGCGCCCAGTGACGGTTCGGACCCCCAGGAGCGCTGGCAGCGCGCGCTGTACGACCTCGCGCTTCACCAACTCACCGATCTGGACGAGCACTTGGCGCAGCTGCGGGACGGCCCGCCGCCCGCGCGGTCGGCAGCCGGGGCGCAGCCCGCCGCGCGAACCGCGCCGCCCGCTCCCCGGCGCGGCTCGCTGCTCAGCCGGGTCGGCAGCGCCGAGTGGAATCTCCTTACCGACGAGGCGAGTTGGTCCGGGGAGCTGTACCAGATACTGGGCCGTGACCCCACCGCTCCCCCGCTCACCCTCGACGAGCTCCCTTCCCTGGTGTTCGACGAGGACCGGCCGAAGCTGACGGGCATGGTCACGGACTGTCTGGTCGACGCCAAGCGCATAGACGGCGAGTTCCGTGTCATGCGCCCGGACGGCGAAGTGCGCACCGTCCACATGATGGGCGAGCCCGTGCTCGCCGCCGACGGCAGCACCGCCTCGATGTGGGCCGTGCTGCGGGATGTCAGCGAACTGCGGCGCAGCGAACGGGCGGTGAGCGAGACCCGTGACTCGTTACAACGCCAGAGGCAGCGCGCGCAGAGCGAGCACCGGCTCGCGGTCGAGCTGCAGGAGGCCGTGCTGCCGCCGTGGCGTGGCTCCCTGCGGCTCCCGCACCAGGGCACCGAGACCCTGGACCTCGCCGCCCACTACCTGCCGTCGTCGGCCAGCGCACTGATCGGCGGCGACTGGTACGACGCACTCGAACTGGCCGACGGCGACACCCTCCTGAGCGTCGGCGACCTCACCGGGCACGGAGTCGCCGTGGCCTCCGGCATGGCGACCCTCCTCGGCGCCGTGCGCGGCATGGCGATGGCGGGCACCCAGCCCGGCCAACTGATGTCCCTGCTCAATCAGTTGCTCGATACCACCGTGCAGCCGGCCCTCGGCAGCGCGGTCTGCTGTCGCTACCGTCCCGAGTCCCGCACCCTGGTCTGGGCGCAGGCCGGGCACCCCGCCCCGCTGCTGTTCCGGAGCGGGACGGGGCGCAGGCTGAACTCACCCGACGGCGTGCTCCTCGGCGCGACCTCCGGAGCCGTCTACGCGCAGGCCGAGGAGACCCTCGAACCGGGCGACCTGCTCCTGCTGCACACGGACGGACTGGTGCCCGGACGCAGCAGTACGGCTGCCGTGAACCGGCTCCTGGACCTGGCCCCCCGCTTCGACGGGGCGCGCACCGCGCAGGACTGTGTGCGCATGGTCATGGAGGAGTTCGGCGAGACCGAGCGCGCGGACGACGCCTGTGTGCTCGTCGCGAAGGTGACTTCATAACAACCTCATGCCCGAGCGCTGTTGCCACCCCTTCCCTTGGGCTTCGGCAGCGCCAGCCTGATCTCCTCACGCAGCTCGTTGATCTTCGGGTAGCCGGAGTACTCGGCGGTGAGCCGGTACATCTGGCGCAGCCGGTCCCAGGTGCGGTGGGAGGAGTTGGAGCCCATCGACACCAGTGCCAACCGCGCGTAGCGGTCCGCCTGCTCGGGGTCGTCGGCGATGAAGCAGGCCGAGGCCATCGACAGGAAGTCGAAGATCTTCGACCGCTGCCGTCCGTCGACCCGCAGGGCGAGGGCCTTCTCCGCGTAGTGCTGGGCGTGCACGGCCGCACCCGGCTCGTGCTCCGCCAGCGTGCGGTAGGCCAGGGCCTGCATGCCGTACAGGTCCTCCTCCTTGAAGGTCTGCATCCAGCTCGGCGCCGGTACGTCGCTCTTGTCGGAGACGAAGAGGTCCTCCGCCTGTCCGAGGGTGCGGCGCATCGCCTGGCCCTTGCCCATGGAAGCCTGTGCCCAGGCCTCGATGGTGTAGAGCATCGCCCTGGTGCGGGGCAGCACCTGTTCGCCGGAGCCGGACTGGGCGAGCTTCATCAGGTCGAGTGCGTCGTCGGGCCGGCCCAGGTGCACCATCTGGCGGGCGGCCCGGGAGAGCGCCTCGCCGGCGCGGGGCCGGTCTCCGCCCTCCCTCGCCGCATGGGCGGCGATGACGAAGTACTTCTGAGCCGTCGGTTCGAGGCCGACGTCGTGGGACATCCAGCCCGCGAGGACGGCCAGGTTGGCGGCGACGCCCCACAGGCGCCGCTGGAGATGGTCGGGGTGCCGGTAGGCGAGCATGCCGCCCACCTCGTTGAGCTGGCCCACGACCGCCTTGCGTTGCAGCCCGCCGCCGCGGGCCGCGTCCCAGGCCCGGAACACCTCGACCGAGCGCTCCAGTTCCTCGATCTCCTGCGACCCGATGGGGGCGGCCTCGTAACGGTCGAACCCAGCAGGGTCGGCGTGCAGGGGGTCGTCGAACTGGGGGGCATCGGCGGTGAGGGCCGGATCGGTGTGCAGCCAGTCGTGCATGGCACTGCTGAGTACGGATCCCGCGGTGAGCGCGGCACCCGCGCCCACCAAGCCGCGTCGGTTGAGCATGAGGTCCATTCCCGTGAATTCGGTGAGGACCGCGGCGGTTCGGTCGGGCGCCCACGGCATGCCGTCGGGATGTTCCACACTCCCGTCGCCCTGCCGTTTCCCCGTACGCCCGTGCCGGACCAGACCGAGGTCCTCAATGGTCACGACACGGCCGAGACGCTCGGTGAACAGAGCCGCCAGCACCCGCGGCACCGGATCGCGCGGGATCTCTCCCATGTCGATCCACCGCCGCACCCGCGAGGTGTCGGTCGAGAGCTGGGGATGGCCCATGGCCGCCGCCTGCCGGTTGACCAGCCTCGCGAGTTCACCCTTGGACCAGCCGGCGAGGCCGAACAGGTCCGAAAGTCGGGTGTTGGGTTGTCCGCTCACATCAAGCCCCCAGGTACTCGGCTGAGTTGACAGTAGCCCCGTGTCAGTTGCTCCGGGACTATTCGCCAGGGTTCGCCAGGGTGCGCCAGATGGTGTGCCAGTGCGCCTCTGCGGTGAGGTAGGAAAGCGCCACCCCGACCCGGACCGCACAGGGACATTCCCCAGGGTGCACCCGGTGTTCCGGGTCGGGCAGCGCACTGCTTCTCCAGGCACAGCAGGCACACGAAGGGATCTGTCTCGCCCATGTACGCAGCATCGTCCTCCGTGTCCGCCCCGCCCCGGTCGCCGCGACTCCGCCCGGCGGGCGGTGGCCCCTACCTCGACCCCGCGCGGCCGACGGCCCCCGTACCGGGTGCGGGCAGGACGCGGCGCGTTCCGGGGCTCGGCACCCAACCGCTCAGCGGGAGACTCGACTTGTCCGGCCCCCAGGGCGCCCAGCTGCGCACGGCGATCGCGTCGGTGCACCGGATCTGCCCGGAGTTCGCCCCGGTGCAGGTCCTGCGCCGCAGCGGACGCTCCGTGCTCCTGGTCGGTACGACGGGACGCAGCACGGCTGTCGCCAAGTGCTTACTCGACCACTCCCCCGTATGGGCCGAGCGGATCCGGCACGAAATAGCCGCATACCGCTCGTTCGTCCGGCACCGGCCCCCGGTGCGCGTCCCGCGGCTGATCGCGGCGGATCCGGACAACTGCACCCTGGTCATCGAGCGGATGCCCGGCCGGGCGGCGGCTCTGCACCGGCATCCGGCCGAAGCCCCGCCGCGCGCGGACATCAGGGCGGCGCTCGGCGCGGTCTGCCGGCTCAACGCCTGGCGTCCGCCCGCGGGCACCTTCGACGCCCCGCTCGACTACGCGGCCCGCATCTCCCGCTACCACGAACTGGGGCTGCTGACCGACCGGGACATGGGCGACCTGCAGAAGCTGCTGCACGGCATCGCCCACTCGGCGGGCCGACAGGGCATGGGCCAGTTCTGCCACGGCGACGCGCTGCTCTCGAACATCCTGCTCTCACCGGCCGGTCCAGTGCTGGTGGACTGGGAGCACGCGGGCTGGTATCTGCCGGGCTACGACCTGGCGACACTGTGGTCGGTCCTCGGCGACGCCCCGGTGGCGCGCCGTCAGATCAGCCAGATCGCCCAGTCGGCGGGCCCCGCCTCGCGGGACGCCTTCCTGGTGAACCTGATGCTCGTCCTGACCCGTGAGATCCGTACGTACGAGATGGCCGTGCAGCGTTCGATGCAGGACTCGGCCCCGGTGTCACCGGGCCCGGCCCACCCGGGTGCCGCGCCGTCCGGCGAGGAACAGCGGCTGCTGCTGAGGCGGCTGCACGACGACTGCCAGCTGGCCCGCCGGGCCGTACGCGCGGCGGTCGGCACTCGCTGACGGGGACGAAGGTCCGCGGTGCGCCCTGCAGGACGGGGGCGCGCCGCGGACCTTCGTATGTGCGGCTTTCGCCAGAAGACATTGGTGTACGCCACTGACGCCCCGCAGGCCTGGAAGCACCCGCCACGAAACTCCCGGCACCCCTCATTGACATGGGAAATCGTCTGCCCCTGGGCATGATTGACGGATCGTCGGCAAGCCGGTACCACTGACGCACGCCCGGCCCCGCACGGCTCATCGCGCCCGACCGTCCCAGGAGGCTGCATTGCGAGGATCCACGACCGACCCCAACAGAGCCGCCCGGAGGATCGTCGGCACACTGGCCGGCACCGCCCTGCTGCTGCCCCTGCTCGGCGCGGCCCCGTCGCAGGCCGAGGACTCCTCGGCCGGCCTCCAGCGGGCCTTCGCCTCGGCTGCCGCCGAGTACCACGTCCCGCAGAGCGTCCTCCTCGGCGTCTCCTATCTCCAGTCCCGCTGGGACGGCCACGCCGGAGCGCCGAGTGTGACCGGTGGCTACGGCCCGATGCACCTGACCGACGCCCGCACCGCACTCGCCTCGCAACCGCACCACAGCGAGGGCACGGAGGACGCCCGCGGCGACAGCGCCCGCCCGGCGCTGCTCCCGGAGACGAAGGTGCCGACGCCCAGCGAACTCCCGGCCCGGCTGGAGACCTTGCCGAAGGCGGCCGAGCTGAGCGGCCTGAGCGCCGGGGACCTGCGCACCGACCCCGCGGCGAACATCGCCGGCGGCGCCGCGTTGCTGGCCGCCGCCCAGAAGGATCTGGGCGAGCCGCTGAGCCAGGACCCGGCGGACTGGTACGGCGCGGTGGCCCGCTTCTCCGGCGCGGACGACAGCGCGACGGCCGCGGCGTACGCGAACGACGTCTTCGACGTGCTGCGCACCGGCGAGGAGCGCACCACGGACGCCGGTCAGCGGGTCGCCCTGACCGCCCGGCCGACGCTGACCCCCGACAGCGCGCAGCTCGCCCGGACGGGACTGCGCACGCTCGGCGGCGGCAGCACCGAGTGCCCGAAGTCGGTGTCCTGCGAGTGGATCCCGGCACCTTACGAGGAGTTCGGGGACAACGACTACGGCAACCACGACCTGGGGAACCGTCCGGCCTCGCAGAGCATCAAGTACATCGTCATTCATGACACGGAGGGCACCTGGGAGGGTGTCCTCAACCTGGTGCAGGACCCGACCTATGTGTCGTGGAACTACACCCTGCGCTCGACCGACGGTCACATCGCCCAGCATGTGAAGGCGAAGGACGTGGCCTGGCACGCGGGCAACTGGTACGTCAACGCCAAGTCGATCGGTCTGGAGCACGAGGGCTTCCTGGCGAATCCGGACGCCTGGTACACGGAGGCGATGTACCGGTCCTCGACGCGGCTGGTGAAGTACCTCTCCGCGAAGTACGGCATCCCGCTGGACCGGCAGCACATCCTCGGCCACGACAACGTGCCCGGTCCGACGACCTCGACCGTCTCGGGCATGCACACCGACCCCGGCCCGTACTGGGACTGGCGGCACTACTTCGAGCTGCTGGGCCACCCCTTCAAGGCGACCGCCGGCAAGCGGGGCGGCCTGGTGACGATCCGGCCCGACTACGCGACCAACCAGCCGCAGTACACGGGCTGCGTCACCAAGGGCGAGCCCTGCGCGACCCACGGTTCGAGCGAGGTACGGCTCTACTCGGCCCCCGACGAGAACTCCGCTCTCATCACGGACATCGGTATGGGCGGCAGGGCTCCGACGACCGACGTGAACGACCTGTCGTCGCGGGTCTCCACCGGCCAGCAGTACGCGGTCGCGGACCGGGACGGCGACTGGACGGCGATCTGGTACCTGGGCCAGAAGGCCTGGTTCAAGAACCCCAAGGGCAACCGGACCGCGGTGAGTGCCTCCGGTCTCGTCGTGACCCCCAAGGAGGGCCGCGACAGCGTCCCGGTGTACGGCCGCGCCTACCCCGAGGCCTCCGCCTATCCGACGGGGGTCCCCGCCCAGGCGGTGTCGCCGCTGCCGTACAAGGTGCTCAAGGGCCAGTCGTATGTGATCGGTGACAAGGTGCCCGGCGAGTACTACTACGCGGTCACCTTCACGAAGGACTCGCACAAGGTCGTGGTCGGGCAGGACCTGTACTACGAGATCCAGTACGGCCACCGGGTGGAGTTCGTGCGAGCGGCGGACGTCGATGTGAAGCCCTCGGTCCGGCGCCGCTAGTCAACGTCCGGCCGGTGGCGGCTCCGGAGGAACAGGGACCGAAATGCCTGGTCTTCCGGAGCGGCGCTGCCGAACGTTCAGCCCTGCTGGAAGAGCTCCGCCGGCAAGGGCTTGAGAAGGGCGTACAGGTCGTCCGTGATCGGGCGGTCCCAGGCGGCGATGGTCACCAGGACGTTGTCGCTGCGGTCGAACTGGACGCAGGAGATCCGGCTCTCGGAGAGCTTGAGGCGGCGCACGATCAGGAGGTTGTCGCCCTGCATCACCGGCATCTCCTCGGTGTCGGAGACGGTCACCTCCTCGTCGTTCTCCAGCGCGATCAGCAGCTGCGCCACCTCGAAGGGGACCTGCCCGTCGGGGACATCGCGGGCCGGAGAGCCCTCGGGAAGATTGCCGATGATCATCGCGGGGCCGCGGCCGCCGAAGAGGTCGTAGCGCAGGAAGACGCCCTGGCAGGTGCCGTCGGGGGCGGGCAGGAGCCCCGCGCCGAGGTTGCCGGGCCAGTCGCCCGGGTCCATGGCCAGGACATCGAAGTCTGGACCGGCGGGAGTGGCGCTACGGCGGCGGAGAAACGACATGCGCCAATGGTAATGGCCAGTCACGTGGTCGCGCGGGCGCAGGTGTGGGGGCCTGCCGCGCGGTTCTCCCACGGCCCTATATGGGACCACTCACCGTTCGCAGGCCGGTACTGTCCGTTCCCAGCTTGCGACAGACGGCCGACAGCAACCGTGTCACCGTCTGCCCATCGGCGTTCAGCTCCTTCGCGATCTCCTGCTCGGTGTGCCCCTGCGCCGCCAGGTCCGCCACCGTATGTTCGCGTGCCGTGAGCGTGTCCGTCTCCGTACTGTGCAGGCGGCGGGGGCGCAGGCCCGCGGCGGTCAGTTCGTCGCGGGCGGTGTCGATCAGACCGTCTGCGCCGCACTGGACGGCTGTGTCGAGGCCCCGGTAGAGGTGTTCCGCCGCCTCCCGGGCGCGCCCCGTGCGACGGAGTTCCGTACCCAGCGCCACCAACGCGCAGGCGAGCTCGTACGCGGCCGGAGAACGTTCCAGGTGGGCGACCGACTCCTCCAGGAGCTTCACCCGGGCCGAGCCCGGTGAGACCTCGGCGGCCAGCCGGAGTGCCTGGCCCAGCGCCGACGGGGCCCCGAACTGGCGGGCTCGCGCCACCGCTTCGAGGGCCGTCGTGACCGCCCGCTCCGGATCCTCGTGGCTCTCGGCGCGGGCCAGGTGGAGCTGCCAGGGGCACCACGCGGGGTTGCGCACGCCGCGCGGTTCCAGGCGGCGGCCGGCGGCGGCCAGTTCGGCGGCCGCGTCCTTGGTGCGGCCGCGCGCCAGCAGCAGCTCGCCGTAAACGGTCTGGGCGTCGGGGAAGACCACCACGGCCGGGAAGGGGGCGCCGAAGGAGTGGTCCTCGGCGGTCTGCGCGGCCTCGTGGACCCGGCCCCGGGCGAGCAGGACCTCGATGAGGATGCCCACGGCGTACCACTGGGCCGGGGAGCCCGGCCCGACGCGCTCGGCGAGGCGCAGCCCCGCGCGGACGAAGTCCTCGGCCTCGGCCAGGCGGCCGCGGCGGAAACGGACGTAGGCGAGCAGGGTGTAGGCGAAGGAGAGGTGAGCGCCGCGCCAACCCTGGCGTTCGAAGTCGGCGATCCCGGCGGCGAAGAGCTCCTCGGTACGGCCCGGGCGGTCGGCGTAGGTGAAGGCGAGGGCGACCAGGACGGGCACCTCGAAGCCGCGGTCGGGATCGGCCCAGCCGAGTCCGCCGGCCAGGGCGCGCTCGGCGTGGCGGAGGGCGATGTGGGCGGGTTCGCCGCGCAGGACGGCGTCCCAGGTGCGCAGGCCGATGATGTACCGCTCGGTGAGGTCGCGGCCGGTGAGACGGTCCGCGAGCCGCGCCATACGGCGGGAGCGGGAGGGGTGGTCGGGTTCGTCGGCGCGGAAGGCGTCCCACATGAACTGTTCGGCGACCATGCGCAGCTTGACGCGGGCGTCGCCGGTGACCTTGATCTCGCGGGCGAGGGTGTCGGAGGCCTCGGCGAGGCGGTCGCTGTGGGCGAGGACCTGGGAGAGCCGGTAGACGATGCGGTGCCGCAGGGCGGAGTCGGCGATGGGCTCTTCGAGGGCGGCGCGCAGGTGGTTGACCGTGGTGGCCGGTTCGGTGAGCAGGGAGGCGCTGCCCAGTTCGTACAGGACGGCGGCGCGGTCCTCGGAGGGCGGAGGTTCGCGCAGGGCGCGGGCGAGACAGCTGCGGGCCGCGTCGGGGGCGCCGGAGCGCAGGGTCTCGGCCGCGGCGGCACGCAGTTGCTGCACGACCCAGGGGTCGCTGTCGGGATGCGTCTCCAGGAGGTGGCGGGCGGCAGCGGCCGGGCCCCGTCCGTCGTCGACCACGCACCAGGCGGCCTGGCCGTGCAGCGCGACGCGGAACCCGGCCGGGATGGCCCGGTAGACGGCGGTGGCGATGAGCGGGTGGACGAACTCCAGGGATTCGCCACCGGTGAGGATGCGGGCGCCGCGCAGGGCGTCGGCCGCGTCGGCGGCCTCTTCGTGACCGAGTCCGGCGACGGCGGCGGCGAGCGAGGGATGGATCTCGGTGCCGAGGACCGCGCAGGCCCAGGCGAAGCGGACGGTCGAGGCGCCGAGGCGTTCGAGGCGGGCGACCAGGCCGCTGCCCTTGACCGCGGCCGCGAGATCACGCAGGAGGTGCGCCGCGTCCTCGGTCGGGGTCACACCGCGGTCGTGCACCTTGGCGGTCAGCTCGACCGTCTCGAAGGGGTTGCCCGCGGTGACGGCCCAGCACTCCCGGCAGAACGCGTCGTCGGCGTGCGCGCCGAGCGTCTCCCGTACGAGACGGGCGACGGCGCCGGCGCTCAGCGGTTCCAGGTCGAGCGGGCGTCCGCCGGCCCGGCCGGGCAGCGCCCTGAACGACTCGGCGTGGTCGGGGAGTTCGTCGGGCCGGTAGGCGACGACGACGAGCAGCGGGAGTTCCTCGGCACGGGGTGCGAACGCGGCCAGCCAGCCCAGCGATTCGGGGTCGGCCCAGTGGGCGTCGTCGAGCACCAGCACCATCGGGGCGCGCAGGACCGCGAGATGGGTGAGCACCCAGTCGAGTCCGTCCCGCAGGCCCTGCGGGTCGGGCGGCGCCCCGTCGGTCGGGGCGCACAGGCCGAGTGCGGGGCCGACGATGTCGAACCAACTGCCCAGCTGGGCACGGAGATCGGCTTCGCCCGCGCCGGCGAACTGCGGCTGCAGCAGCTGCCGGGCGACGTGGAAGGCGACCCGCTGCTCCTGGTCGCCGCCGCGGGCGGCCAGCACGGTGCAGCCCCGGGCGGCGGCACGGCGGCGGACCTCGGTGAGCAGGGTCGTCTTGCCGATGCCGGCCCGGCCGGCGACGGCGAGCACGGCTCCGCGGGAGCATCCGCGCGGTTCGGCACCGTCCGTGCGCAGCCCGGTGAGTTCTCCCAACGCCTCGTCGACGGCGGCGAGTTCGGTCTCCCGTTCCAGGAGAGTCCTTCTGCTGCGCGCACTGCGCTGCACCATGGCGCACCCCCCGTCACGGTGGCACACCCGCGCGGGGAGCGAGGGCACACCGTGACCTACAGGCACCTCAGCGTACGCCTGCGGGGCGCCGGGCGGGCCCGTGTCGACCCACTCGGGTCATGGCTGGAAGAGGTGTTCGGACAGCACAGCGGGAACGTGGATCAGCCCTCGACGTCGGCGGCTACGACCGAACAGAACCGGTCACCCCGCTGTTGTCCCCGCTCCTTGAACCGCCGTCTGCCCGCCTTCGACGTCACGGCCCCTCCCCTGTTCCCTGTGCCGCTCGTGATGCCGTGCCACTCGCGCACGGTTGCCGCAGGAGGGCTTGCACCACTCCTGCCGCGGGTGATCCTTCAGGAAGTAGCGCACGCAGCGCGGGGCATGGCAGGCGCGCAGCCGCCGCCGGTCGGCTCCGGCGAGAAAGGCGATCGCGGCCTGCGCGAGTACGGCCGTGAGGTCGGTCCCCCGCGGCACCGGCTGCCGGTGTACGACGGGTTCGGCGTCGTCGGTCCAGTGCAGCACGGGGACGGTCGGGGCGCGGGCGGCGGCCGTGTTGAGGCGGGCGACCGCTTCGGGCACGGACACCAGACGGGTCGCGTCGGCGGGGCTGGGCTCGCCGGGACGCACGGCGCGGGCGAAGAGCGCTCGGACGGCGGCCCGCAGGTCACGGACCGCCGCGAGGGTGCCTTCGTCGGCGACGAAGTGCGAGGCGTCCGGCAACGTCTCGGCGTGCTCCCGGACCCAGGCGGTGAGACCCGCGACGTCGGCCAGGTCGTCGGCGACCCCGCCGTGTCCGTCGTGCCGGATGGTGAGGGCCAGGTCCAGGGTGAGACGGGCATCCCTGTCGTTCGTGTCCTGCATGCGGCTAATGATAGGTTCCGCCGCATCCATTAACACGTAGGTCAGGACCCCTTTGCGCTCACCCTCAGGTGAGGTCGAACTCTCCCTCCCGCGCCCCTGACACGAACGCGCCCCATTCCGCGGGGGTGAAGATCAGGGAAGGGCTCTCCGGGCGGCCGCTGTTTCGCATCGCGATGAACCCCTCGACAAAGGCGATCTGCACATCCCCCCGACCGCGGCTGCTCGAGTGCCAATCGGCGTTGCTCAGGTCCAGCTCCGGCTTCTCCCAGCCCATGAGCGGCTGCTGCTGGATGGTGGTCTCGGCCACGTCCGTGCTCCTCCCGATTGCGTCGTCCGCGGCCAGCCTAGCGATCGTGCCCGACCGCCGACAGGCCACGTGAGGGGGACCTTTCAGGAGTCAATTCACGCATCAGGGGGCTCAGACCCCACGAGCCACATGGAGAAGAACTGGGATCCGCCGCCGTAGGCGTGCCCGAGCACCCTGCGGGCGCCCTCCACCTGGTGTTCCCCGGCCTGTCCGCGCGCCTGGAGCGCCGCCTCCGCGAAGCGGATCATGCCGGAGGCGCCGATCGGATTGGTGGACAGCACGCCGCCCGACATGTTGACGGGCAGATCCCCGTCCAGCTCGGTGACGCCCGCCTCGGTGAGTTTCCAGCCCTCGCCCTCGTCGGCGAAGCCGAGGTTCTCCAGCCACATGGGCTCGTACCAGGAGAACGGCACGTACATCTCGACGGCGTCGATGTCCCGGCGCGGGTCGGCGATCCCGGCCTGCCGGTACACGTCGGCCGCGCAGTCCTTGCCCGCCTGGGGCGACACGGCGTCCTTGCCCGCGAAGAGCGTCGGCTCGCTGCGCATGGCGCCGCCCAGCATCCAGGCCGGCGGCCGGGGCGCCCGCGCGGCGCCCGCCCGGTCGGTGAGCACCATCGCGCAGGCGCCGTCCGAGGAGGGGCAGGTCTCGGAGTAGCGGATCGGGTCCCAGAGCATGGGCGAGGCCTGGACCTTCTCCAGGGTGATGTCGTGCTCGTGCAGATGCGCGTACGGGTTCTTCAGCGCGTTGCGCCGGTCCTTGTACGCCACCAGTGAGCCGACCGTGTCGGGCGCGCCGGTGCGCCGCATGTACGCGCGCACATGCGGTGCGAAGAAGCCGCCCGCTCCGGCCAGCAGGGGCTGCTGGAAGGGGATCGGCAGGGACAGGCCCCACATGGCGTTGGACTCGGACTGTTTCTCGAAGGCGAGGGTGAGGACGGTGGAGTGCACCCTGGCCGCCACCAGGTTCGCGGCGACCAGTGCCGTGGAGCCGCCGACGCTGCCCGCCGTGTGCACCCGCAGCATCGGCTTGCCCACCGCGCCGAGCGCGTCGGCCAGGTACAGCTCCGGCATCATGACGCCCTCGAAGAAGTCGGGCGCCTTGCCGATCACCACGGCGTCGATGTCGGCCCAGTCCAACTCGGCGTCGTCGAGCGCCCTTCGGGCGGCCTCCCGGACGAGCCCGGCGATCGACACGTCCCGGCGGGCCGCGACATGCTTGGTCTGGCCGATCCCTACGACGGCCACGGGCTCCTTGCTCATCGCGGATCCCCTTCGAGTACGGCGACCAGGTTCTGTTGCAGACAGGGCCCGGAGGTGGCGTGGGCGAGGGCGCGGTCGGACTCGCCCCGGTGGATCCGGGCGGCGGCCTCGCCGATACGGGCGAGCCCGGCGGCCATCATCGGGTTGGCTGCGAGGGCCCCGCCGGACGGATTGACGTCGACCTCGTCACCGAGCCGCAGCGCCTTGCGCAGGACGACTTCCTGCGAGGTGAACGGCGCGTGCAACTCGGCGGTGTCCACGGGCCGTTCGAAGGCGCCGGCCCGCTCGGCGGCCAGGCGGGTGGAGGGGGAGTCGGTGAGGTCGCGGACGCCGAGCGAGTGCGCCTCGATGCGGTGGTCGATCCCGCGGATCCAGGCGGGGCGCTCGCACAGCTCCCTGGCCCGCTCCCCCGCCGCGAGGACCACGGCGGCGGCCCCGTCGCCGATGGGAGGGCAGTCTCCGGTGCGCAGAGGTCGTACGAGGTAGTCACCCTGCGGAACAGGGCCCTTCAGCTGTGCGCGGGGATTGTCCGTCGCGCGGCTCCGGGCACCGATGGCCGCCAGCTCGGGTTCGTCCGTGTCGCCCGCGTCGATCAGCGCCTGGGCCTGGAGGGCGGCGAGGGCGACGGAGTCGGGCCACAGGGGCGCCACGTAGTACGGGTCCAGCTGCCGGGTGAGCACGTCGCGCAGGGAGCCGGGTGAGGACTTGCCGTACGAGTACACCAGCGCGGTGTCGGCGTCCCCGGACAGCAGCTTGGTCCACGCCTCGTACAGGGCCCAGGCCCCGTCCGTCTCGACGTGCGACTCGGAGATGGGCGGCCAGGCGCCCACGCCGTCGAGGGCCAGGGTGAAGGAGAAGGCACGCCCCGCGAGGTAGTCACAGGAACCGGAGCAGGTGAAGCCGATGTCCGCGGTCTTCATACCGGTCTGCGCGACGACGTCGTGCAGGACCGGCATCAGCATCTCCACCTCGGAGACCTCCGCGGTCGAGCGCAGGGTGTCGGACTGGGCGAACGCCACGACGGCGATGTCGCGGGGCCCCGGGGCTGCGTCGCTGGTCACAAAAGCTCCTTGTACGTCTCGTAGTCCGCGTCGGGTTCGCCGGTCGGCCGGTAGTGGTCCGGGTAGCGGCCGCCCTCGCTCCACACCGGCTCGACCCTGAGGCCCATGCGCACCTGGTCGTACGGGATGCCGCCGATCCGGCCGTGCAGCGCGAGGTCGGCGCCGTCGAGGGCGATGTGGGCGTAGACGTACGGCACTTCGATGTCGAGGTTCTTCGCCTTGATGTTGACGATGCAGAAGGTGGTCACGGTGCCCGCAGGACCTACCTCCACCTGTTCTGATGTGGCCACGCCACATGTGGGGCAGGCACCCCTCGGCGGGACGTACACCTTGCGGCAGGCGGGGCAGCGCTCGCCGACGGCCCGGTGTTCGGCGAGGGCGTTGATGTAGGCGGTCTGGGCGCGGCCCGGTGAGTAGGTGTAGTCGAGGCGGGCCTGGGCGACGATGCCGTGGACGGGGTCCTCGAACTCGCCCGCGTGGACGGTGACCACGGCATCGTCTCCGTCGTACGGCTCGAAGCAGGCGATGTCGGTGATGGCACCGCAGCGTTCCTCGGCCCAGCGGATCCGGACGCGCATGCCGGTGCGGAGGGCGTCGGGGCCGGGGGCGTCGAGTGCGTGCAGCAGGGCGGTGTCGGCGCCGTCGAGTTTCACCAGGACCCAGGCGAAGGGCGTGTCCAGCGGCTGACCGCGACGGGGTTCGTGGTTCCAGGCCCAGGTGGTGACGGTGCCGGTGGTGCCCACGTGGACGAGGTCGCGGATCTCCTCGGCGGTGACGGGGTCGTACTCGACGGGCGGGACCAGGGTGCGGCCGTCACGGGTCTTCACGCCGAGGACGACACGCTCGCGCAGGCCGGTCAGGAAGGCGCTCTGGACGGGGCTGAGGGAACGGGTGAAGGGGAATTCGACGACCAGGGGGGCTTTGAGTACTTCGGGCATCGAGGTTGTGCCTCCTTCGAGGACGGACGCGCGTGGGTGGGCGGACGGTGGCTCGGCGGTGCGACGCCCGAGGGGCGCGGGGCGCTGACACTTGCGGCTCCGCCGCGTGGGCGCGCTCAGCCACCGACGGCCCGCAGTGTCCGACGCACCTGCGACGACATCGCTCACGCGCGCCGGTAAACGGGCGGTCGCTTCTCCGCGAAGGCGCGCGCCCCCTCCTTCGCGTCGGCGGTGTCGAAGACCGGCCAGCCCCGCTCGAGTTCGGCGGCCAGGCCCTCGGTCTCGGTCATCCCGGCGGTCTCGTAGACCGAGGCCTTCACCGCCTCCACCGCCAACGGGCCGCAGGCGTTGACCAGTTCGGCGATCTCCAGGGCCTTGGTGAGTGCCGTGCCGTCCGGAACGACGTGACCGATCAGGCCGATGCCGGCGGCCTCGCGTGCGGTGTACGGGCGGCCGGTGAGCAGCATCTCCAGCGCGTGGGTGCGCGGGATCTGGCGCTGCAGCCGGACCGTGGACCCGCCGATCGGGAACAGGCCGCGTTTGACCTCGAAGAGGCCGAAGGTCGCGGACTCGCCGGCGACGCGGATGTCGGTGCCCTGGAGCATCTCGGTACCGCCCGCGACGCAGTAGCCCTCGACCGCCGCGATCACCGGTTTTCGGGGGCGGTGGTGCCGCAGCATCGCCTTCCAGTGCAGGTCCGGGTCGGCGGTCAGCCGGTCCCGGTACTGCTCGCCGCCGGTGTTCTTGCCCGCGAGGGCCTTGAGGTCCATGCCGGCGCAGAACGAGTCGCCCGCGCCGGTGAAGACGACCGAGCGGATCGAGTCGTCCGCGTCCGCTTCCAGCCAGCCGTCGTAGAGGCCGACCAGCATCGGCAACGAGAGCGCGTTCTTCGCCTCCGGCCTGTTGAGCGTGAGCACCAGTGTGGCGCCCTCGCGCTGGATGTTGAGGTGTTCCGTCCCACCCATCGCCCGTCTCCCCTCTGCCAGAACGAGAACAGGTTGCAGGAGGCGCCGACGCACTTCAAGAGTTTTCTGACAGACAGTCAGATTTATTCGCGCGAACCCTTCACAGTCACGCCGCCCTTTGCTCTGATGACCGGCGAACCGTCGGAGATGCAGGCCGTGTTGGGTCAGGAGGAGCGGTGGAGTACAACCTTGCCGACCTGTTCGAGTCGGTCGTCGACGTGGTGCCGGACCGTGAGGCGCTCGCGTACATCGACATCCCCGGTACGGGTGCGGAGCGCAGGCTGACGTACGCGGAACTGGACGCCGCGGCCAATCGCATCGGCCACCATCTGCTCGACAGCGGAGTCCGGCCCGGTGAGCACGTCGGGCTGCACCTCTACAACGGGGTGGAGTACGTACAGACCCTGCTGGGCTGCCTGAAGGCACGGATCGTCCCCGTCAACGTCAACTACCGATACGTGGAAGAGGAGTTGGTCTACCTCTACCGGGACGCGGATCTGGTGGGGTTGGTCTTCGACACCGAGTTCACGGACCGGGTGGCGGCCGCGCTGCCGCAGGCGGATCGGCTGCGGCACCTGGTGCGGGTCGGGGACGGGGAGCCGGGTCTGCTGTCGGCGGTGGACTTCACTGACGCCGAGGCCGGCGGGTCGCCGGAGCGTGGCTTCCCGGCGCGCTCGACCGACGACCAGTTCATCATCTACACCGGCGGCACCACCGGGATGCCCAAGGGTGTCATGTGGCGTCAGGAGGACCTGTTCTTCTCGGGGCTGGGCGGGGGCGCACCCACCGGTGAGCCGGTCAAGCGGCCCGAGGAACTCGCCGAGCGGGTCGCCGCGGGCGGGGCGGGGATCACCTTCTTCCCCACACCGCCGCTGATGCACGGCACCTCCACGCTGACCACCCTCATCGGCTTCAACTTCGGCCAACGAGTCGTACTCCACCGCAAGTTCGTGCCCGAGGAAGTGCTGCGGACCGTGGAGCGGGAGAAGGTCAGCGCCATGTCGCTGGTGGGTGACGCGATGCTGCGGCCGCTCATCGACGCGCTGGAGGGCCGGATGAAGGGCACCGACATGTCGTCGGTGTTCAGCGTGTCCTCGTCAGGCGCGATCATGTCGGACACGGTGAGCCGGCAGTTCCGCGCACTCGTCCCGAACGCCATGCTGCTCGACAACTTCGGCTCCTCCGAGTCCGGCTTCAACGGGACGGCGACGGCGGACTCCGGCCCCGAGCGCGGCTTCCGCGTCCGGGTGAACTCCCGCACCCAGGTGGTCGATCCGGCCACGCACGAGCCCGTGGCCGTGGGCGAGGTGGGCCGGGTCGCCCAGTGCGGCCATGTGCCGCTCGGCTACTACAACGACCCGCGGAAAACCGCCGACACCTTCTTCGAGAAGGACGGCGAGCGGTGGGTGCTGCTCGGGGACATGGCCACCGTCGACGAGGAGGGGGTCGTCACCGTCCTCGGGAGGGGCTCGCAGTGCATCAACACGGGCGGCGAGAAGGTGTACCCGGAGGAGGTCGAGCAGGCGCTCAAGGCGCATCCCGATGTCTACGACGCGCTCGTGGCCGGGGTGCCGGACGTGAAGTGGGGGCACCATGTGGCGGCCGTCGTGCAGTTGCGCGAGGGTGCGGCGCGGATGTCCCTGGACGATCTCCAGACCCACTGCCGGGAGCGGCTCGCGGGCTACAAGGTGCCGCGCCAGCTGGTGATCGCCCAGTCCATCCGCCGGTCCCCGAGCGGCAAGGCGGACTATCGGTGGGCGCAGAAGGTGGCGGTGGCGGCGGACGGGTGAGGGTCGAATCCCGACCCCGTGCGATTGAACCGAACGTGACGTGCGAACGTACTGGTGGTGGCAGGCTCGGTCAGCGGGCCCTGTTCGTCATGCCGTCGCCGCAGGACCGCACGCCACAGCAAGACCGCACGGAAGGACCACCGGGTGTCGCTCTTCACTCGTTCTCGTCAACTGCCGGACACCACTGAGGCCGAGGCGGAAGCGGATGGTGGGGGTGCGACGGGGGAAGAGGTGACGGAGGAGGTCCTGGAGGCTCCTGAGGCGGCCGAGACCACTCAAGCCGCCGCGACCATTGAGACTGCCGGGACCGCTGAGGCCGGCGAGACCTCCGAGGCCGCCGACTCCCCGCGCCCCGGCTGGTTCGGCTGGCGCCGCCGCTACCCCCGCACGGCCCGTGGCGTGTCCGTGGGGGCGAGCGTGCTGGCCGGCGTTCTGGTGCTGCTCGTGCTGCTCTTCCCCAACCGGCTCGACCACATGAACCTCCGGTCGTTCTTCCGTCTCCCCGTCGAGGCGATCGTGCTCGCGGTCGTCCTCCTCGTGCTGCCGCCGAAGGCGCGCCGGATCGTGGCCGTGCTCTTCGGGGTGTTCCTCGGGCTGTTCACCGTCCTGAAGTTCATGGACATGGGCTTCTACCAGACCCTGGCCCGGCCGTTCGACCTGGTCTTCGACTGGATCATGCTGGGCAACGCGACGGACTGGCTCAGGGAGTCGTTCGGCCGCACCGGCGAGATACTCGCCGTGACCGGGGTGATCGTCCTGTTCATCGCCGTGCTCGCGCTGTGCACGTGGGCGGTGGTACGGCTGGCGAACGTGATGTCCCGGCACCGTCAGACGGCCGTCGGCACCACCCTGGTCCTCGGCACGGTCTGGGTCACCTGCTTCACGGTCGGCGTGCAGTTCGGCGGTGTCTCGTTCGCCACCAAGGGCAACACCGAGTTCCTCGCCAACCGCGTGCAGCACGTGCGCAACGGGCTGGGGGACGCGAAGGTCTTCGAGAAGCAGTCCGCCGTCGACGCCTTCGCCGCCACACCGCCCGACCAGCTCCTGACCGGGCTGCACGGCAAGGACGTCATGTTCACCTTCATCGAGAGCTACGGCCGCGTGGCGATCGACGACCCGGCGATGGCACCCGAGATCGACGCGACCCTCAAGAAGGGCGACGCGACGCTCAAGTCGGCCGGGTTCGCGTCGCGCAGCGGCTGGCTGAAGTCCCCCGTGACGGGTGCCGGAAGCTGGATGGCGCACTCCACCTTCCTGTCCGGCCTGTGGGTCAAGAACCAGCAGCGATACCTGAACCTCACCTCCAGCAAGCGCGCGACCCTCACCAGCTACTTCCAGAAGACCGGCGACTGGCGCACGGTCGGCATCGTGCCGGGTGTACGCAAGTCCTGGCCCGAGGGCAAGTACTTCGGCCTCGACCACATCTACGACTCCACGCACCTCGGCTACAAGGGTCCGTACTTCAGCTGGACGCCCGTGCCGGACCAGTTCAGCCTGGAGGCCTTCCAGAAGCTGGAGCACGGCAAGAAGAACCGTGACCCGATCATGGCGGAGATCATCCTGGCGTCCAGCCACAACCCCTGGTCGCCGATCGCCCACACGATCGACTGGAACGACCTCGGCGACGGCTCCGTCTTCGAGCAGATCAAGAAGGAGGGCACGAACCCGACGGAGGTCTGGAAGAGCCAGGAGCGCGTGCGCACCGAGTACCGCAAGGCCATCCAGTACTCCGTGGACAGCCTGACCCAGTGGATGCAGCGCTACGGCGACGAGAACACGGTCCTGGTCTTCCTCGGCGACCACCAGCCCGTCCCGACCGTCACCAAGGGATCCACCAGCACGGACGTGCCGATCACGATCGTCGCCAAGGACCCGAAGGTGCTGGACCGGGTCGACGGCTGGAACTGGACGGACGGCCTCAAGCCCGCCGACAACGCACCCGAGTGGGGCATGGACAAGTTCCGCGACCGCTTCATGACGGCGTTCGCGAAGTGACTTGCCTCCGCGCCGATCGCCTGGATTACTGATCCCCAGCACCACGACCGAATGATCGGTCGCCCGTGATGACGCGGTTGGGGAAAGGGACGTTCCGATGGCGGATGCGGCGGAGCTGCTGGACTCGGGGGAACGACTGGATGCCGGGGCGTTGCGGGCGGTGCAGCTGGAGCGTCTGCGGGCGTCACTGCGGCACGCGTACGAGCACGTGCCGTTCTATCGGGAGTCCTTCGACAAGGCGGGTGTCCGGCCGGACGACTGCCGCTCCCTGACCGACCTGGCCCGGTTCCCGTTCACCACCAAGGCTGACCTGCGCGAGCACTATCCGTACGGGATGTTCGCCGTGCCCCGGGACCATGTGCGGCGCATCCATGCCTCCAGCGGCACCACCGGGCGCCCCACGGTCGTCGGCTACACCGAGAACGATCTGGACCTGTGGGCCGACATGGTGGCGCGTTCCATCCGGGCGGCCGGCGGCAGGCCGGGGGACGTGGTGCATGTGGCGTACGGCTATGGGCTGTTCACCGGTGGACTCGGCGCACACTATGGCGCCGAACGCCTCGGCTGTACGGTCGTCCCCGCGTCCGGCGGCATGACGGCACGCCAGGTCCAGCTCATCCAGGACCTGGAACCCGGCATCATCATGGTGACTCCGTCGTACATGCTCACGCTGCTCGACGAGTTCGAGCGGCAGGGCGTCGATCCGCGCGGCACCTCCCTGCGTGTGGGCATCTTCGGTGCCGAGCCCTGGACCGAGGAGATGCGCCGGGAGATCGAGGAGCGGTTCGCGATCGACGCCGTGGACATATACGGGCTCTCCGAGGTGATCGGCCCGGGCGTCGCGCAGGAGTGCGTGGAGACCAAGGACGGGCTCCACGTGTGGGAGGACCACTTCTACCCCGAGATCGTCGACCCGATCACCGGCGAGGTGCTGCCGGACGGCGAGAGGGGTGAGCTGGTGTTCACCTCGCTCACCAAGGAGGCGATGCCCGTCATCCGCTACCGGACCCGGGATCTGACCCGGCTGCTGCCGGGCACGGCCCGGGTGTTCCGGCGGATGGAGAAGGTCACCGGCCGCAGCGACGACATGGTGATCCTGCGTGGGGTGAACCTCTTCCCCACGCAGATCGAGGAGATCGTCCTGCGCACCCCGGGCGTCGCACCGCACTTCCAGCTCCGCCTCACCCGCGAGGGCCGTCTTGATGCCCTCACCGTGCGCGCGGAGGCCCGGCCGGGCGCCACACCCGAGACCCGGGACGCGGCCGCACGGACCATCGCGACGGCCGTCAAGGACGGCATCGGGGTGTCGGTCGCCGTCGAGATCGTCGAACCGGAGTCCCTGGAGCGGTCCGTCGGAAAGATCCGCCGGATCGTCGACCTGCGTCCCCGCTAGCCCGCGAACCGGTCCCGCAGCTCCCGCTTCAGGATCTTCCCGCTCGCGTTCCTCGGCAGCTCGTCCACGAAGACCACCCGCTTGGGCGCCTTGAAGTGGGCGAGTTTCTCCCGGGCGTGGTCGAGCAGCTCGGCCTCGGTGACCTCGCCGCGCGGGACGACGACCGCCGTGACGGCCTCGATCCACCGCTCGTCCGGCAGGCCGATCACGGCGACCTCGGCGACGGCGTCGTGCGTGTACAGCGCGTCCTCGACCTGGCGTGAGGCGACCAGCACGCCACCGGAGTTGATGACGTCCTTCACCCGGTCGACGATCGTGAAGTAGCCGTGCGCGTCCCGCACCGCGAGGTCCCCGGAGTGGAACCAGCCGTCCCGGAAGGCCGCCTCGGTCTCCTCGGGCTTGTCCCAGTAGCCCTCGCACAGCTGCGGCGACTTGTAGACGATCTCGCCGGGCGTACCGTCGGGCACGTCCTTGCCGTTCTCGTCCACGACCCGTGCGTCGACGAACAGGACGGTACGGCCGCAGGAGTCCATCCGCCCCTTGTGCTCGTCGGGTGCGAGGACAGTGGCGAGCGGGCCGATCTCGCTCTGGCCGAAACAGTTGTAGAACGCCAGCTTCGGCAGACGCTCGCGGAGTCGTTCCAGGACGGGCACCGGCATGATCGAGGCGCCGTAGTACGCCTTGCGCAGCCCGCTGAGGTCACGCGTGGCGAAGTCGGGACGGTTGGACAGTCCGATCCACACCGTGGGCGGCGCGAACAGGCTGTCCGCGCGGCCCTGCTCGATCAGGTCGAAGAGACGGTCGCCGTCGGGCGCGTCGAGGATGATGTTGGTGGCGCCGACCGCGAGATACGGCAGCAGGAAGACGTGCATCTGGGCCGAGTGGTAGAGCGGCAGCGAGTGCACGGGCCGGTCCCCCGCGCTGAGATCGCAGGCGGTGATCGCGCTCAGGTACTCGTGGACCAGGGCGCGGTGGGTCATCATCGCGCCCTTGGGCAGGGCCGTCGTCCCCGAGGTGTACAGCAGCTGGACCAGGTCCTCACTGCGCGGTTCGGGGCCGTCATACGGCGATGCGGTGGCCAGGCGGGCCAGCAGCGACTCGTCGGCGTCCCGCAGGGGCAGCGTGCGCACACCCTCCGGCAGCCGCCCCGCGAGGTCGGGATCGGCGAGGACGAGCGTGCTGCCCGACTGGCCGACGATGTACGCGAGATCGTCGCCGGTCAGGTTCTGGTTGACCGGCACATGGACCAGGCCCGCGCGGGCGCAGGCGAGGAAGGCGATCAGATACGCGTCCGAGTTGTGGCCGTAGGCGCCGACCCGGTCACCGCGGTCCAGGCCCTGGTCGAGGAGAACGCGCGCCGCTCGTGAGACGGCGTCGTCGAGTTCCTCGTAGGTCCATGAGCGCTCGCCGTACTCCACCGCGACGCGCGCCGGGGTGCGCCGGGCGCTGCGCCGCAGCACCCCGTCAACCGTACTGCCGTGTCCAGGCGTCATACGGGACAACCTACCGGTTGGTACGCTCAACCGCCCCTTCCCTCAATGACGTTGGGAGGCACGATGCGCACCCGCCTCAGACGCGCCGCCGTCGCGGCCGTGGCCCTGTTCGCCACCGCCGCCACGCTGCCGGCCGCAGCCGCGCAGAACCAGCAGAGACAGGACCATCCGTCCCACGGCGGTCTGTCCGCCACCATCCGCTACACCGAGTACGGCATCCCGCACATCCTCGCGAAGAACTACGCGGACCTCGGATTCGGCACCGGGTGGGCGCAGGCCACCGACCAGGTGTGCGCGCTCGCCGACGGGTTCGTGACCGTGCGCGGCGAGCGTTCCCGCTTCTTCGGGGCCGACGCGGCCTCCGACTCCGCGCTCTCCTCGGCCACGACGAGCCTCGCCGGCGACCTGTACTTCCGCGGGGTGCGGGAGGCCGGGACGGTGGAGAAGCTGATGGCCACGCCCGCGCCGCGGGGTCCGAGCCGTGCGGTGAAGGAGCTGATGCGGGGCTTCGCGGCGGGCTACAACGCCTGGCTGCGGAAGAACCGGATCACCGACCCGGCGTGCAAGGGTGCCGACTGGGTGCGTCCGGTGACGGTCCAGGACGTGGCCGCGCGCAACTTCGCGCTGGCCGTCCTCGGCGGTCAGGGCCGGGCCGTGGACGGCATCACGGCCGCGCGGCCGCCCGCGTCCACCACCCCGACGGCCGGTGCGCCGGACGCCCGGGACACCGCCCGCGCGGCCCGGGAACTCTTCGCCGCCGACTCCGCCGACATGGGCTCCAACGCCGTCGCCTTCAGCGGGGCCACGACGGCGAACGGCCGCGGGCTGCTCCTCGGCAACCCGCACTACCCCTGGCAGGGCGGCCGCCGCTTCTGGCAGTCGCAGCAGACCATCCCCGGCGAGCTGAACATCGCCGGCGGCTCACTGCTCGGCTCGGCGACCATCTCCATAGGCCACAACGCGCAGGTGGCCTGGAGCCACACCGTGGCCACCGGCGTCACCCTCAACCTGCACCAACTGACCCTGGACCCGGCCGACCCGACCACGTATCTCGTCGACGGCAGACCGGAGCGGATGACCGAACGCCGGGTGACCGTCGCCGTCCAGGGCGGCGAACCGGTGACGAGGACCCAGTGGTGGACGCGCTACGGCCCGGTCGTCACCTCGCTCGGCGCCTCGCTGCCGCTGCCCTGGACGACCACGACGGCGTACGCCCTCAACGACCCGAACGCCGCCAATCTGCGCGGCTCCGACACGGCCCTCGGCTTCAGCAAGGCCCGCAGCACCGCTGACGTTCTGGGCGCGTTGAAGCGCACCCAGGGTCTGCCGTGGGTCAACACGATCGCCGCCGACGCACAGGGGCACACGCTGTTCACGCAGTCCCAGGTGCTCCCCCGGATCACCGACGAAATGGCCCAGCGCTGCTCCACTCCCCTGGGCAGGGTCACCTACCCCGCCTCGGGCGTGGCGATCCTCGACGGCTCACGCGGTGACTGCGCCCTCGGCAGCGATCCGGACGCCGTACAGCCGGGGATCTTCGGGCCCGCGAAGATGCCGGTCCTCAAGGACGCGCCGTACGCGGAGAACTCCAACGACAGCGCCTGGCTCGCCAACGCCGAGCGGCCGATCACCGGGTACGAGCGGGTCTTCGGCACCGTGGGCACGCAGCGCTCGATGCGCACCCGCGGCGCTCTCCAGGACGTGTCCGCGATGGCCTCGCGCGGCCGGTTGACCCTACGGGACCTTCAGGCGCAGCAGTTCGCCAACCGGGTGACCGCGGGCGGCCTCGCGGCGGCGGACGCGGCGAAGGCATGTGCCGCGCTCCCTGGCGGCACCGCAACAGGCACTGACGGCACGGTCGTTGACGTCCACGAGGCCTGCGGGGTGCTCGCGGCCTGGGACCGCACCGCGAACACCGACAGCCGGGGCGCGCTGCTCTTCGACCGGCTCTGGCGGAAACTGCCCGGTTCCTCACTGTGGAAGGTGCCGTTCTCGGCGGCCGACCCGGTGGGCACCCCGAACACGCTCAACACCGACGCGCCGGCCTTCGCCACGGCCCTCGCGGACACGGTGACCGAGCTCGGGGCGGCCGGTGTCCCGCTGGACTCGCGCCTCGGGGAGCACCAGTTCGTCGTACGGAACGGCGAGCGCATCGCGGTTCCGGGCGGCACCGAGTCGCTGGGGGTGTGGAACAAGGTCGAGCCGGTGTGGAACCCGGCGGGCGGCGGATACACGGAGGTGACGACCGGGTCGAGCTACATCCAGGCGGTGGGCTGGGACGGCGGCCGCTGCCCGGTGGCCCGCACCCTGCTGACGTACTCCCAGTCCTCGAACCCGAACTCGCCGCACTTCAGCGACCAGACGCGGCTGTTCTCGGCGGAGAAGTGGGTGACGTCCCGGTTCTGCGAGAAGGACATCCTGTCGTCGCCGGCGCTGCGGGTCGTCCGGGTCCGTTCCTGAGGCTCACACCGGTCGCGAGCGCCCCTGCCAGTACGGATCCCTCAGGCGTCGCTTGTACAGCTTGCCGTTGGGATCGCGGGGCATCTCGGTGATGAAGTCGACGCTCTTCGGGCACTTGTAGCCGGCGAGTTGCGCGGCGCAGTGGGCGAGGAGGTCTTCGGCCAGGTCCGGCCCGGGCGTCCGACCCGGGGCCGGTTCCACCACGGCCTTGACCTCCTCGCCCCAGTCGTCGTGCGGGATGCCGAACGCGGCGGCGTCGGCGACGGCGGGGTGCTGGAGCAGGACGGACTCGATCTCGGCGGGGTAGATGTTCACCCCGCCGGAGATGATCATGTCGATCTTGCGGTCGCGGAGGAAGAGGTAGCCGTCCTCGTCCAGGAGGCCCAGGTCGCCCACGGTGAAGAAGTCTCCGATGCGGTTCTTCTTCGTCTTGGCCTCGTCCTTGTGGTAGGCGAAGCCGCCCGTGTTCATCTTCAGGTACACCGTGCCGAGTTCGCCGGGCGGCAGCCGGTTGCCGTCGTCGTCGAAGATCGCGAGCTCGCTGATGGGCCAGGCCTTGCCGACCGTGCCGGGCTTCTTCAGCCAGTCCTCGGCGGTCGCGAAGGCTCCGCCGCCCTCACTGGCGGCGTAGTACTCCTCCACACAGGGGCCCCACCAGTCGAGCATCGCCCGCTTCACATGGTCGGGGCAGGGGGCGGCCCCGTGGATGGCGTGCCGCATGGACGAGACGTCGTAGCGCGCCCGGACGTCCTCGGGGAGGGCCAGTAGACGGTGGAACTGGGTGGGGACCATATGAGTGTGGGTGCACCTGTGTGTGTCGATGAGTCGCAGCATCTCCTCCGGCGTCCACTTGTCCATCAGGACCAGCCGGTGCCCGATGTGCAGGGACGCGGCCGCGAACTGGAGGACGGCCGTGTGGTAGAGCGGCGAGCAGACGAGGTGGACGTTGTCGCCGAAGGGCTGGATGCCGAAGATGCCGAGGAAGCCGCCGAGGTAGGCCTCCTCGGGCCGCTTGCCGGGCAGGGGTCGGCGGATACCGCGCGGGCGGCCCGTCGTACCCGAGGTGTAGTTCATGACCCAGCCGAGTTCGCGGTCCACGGGCGCCGACTCCGGTTGTCCGTCCAGGAGTTCGGCGTAAGGGCGGAAGCCGTCGATCCCGCCGACGGCGTACCGGTGGCTCGCCGGGAGGCCCGCCTCGTCGGCCGCCTGCCGTGCCGCGGCGGCGAAGCGCTCGTCGGCGATGAGCACCTTGGCGCCGGAGTCGGCGACGATCCAGGCGATCTCGGGGGCGACGAAGTGGTGGTTGATCGGGACCAGGTAGAAGCCGGCCTGGCTGGCGGCGAGGTGCGCGGTGAAGAACTCCGCGCTGTTGGGCAGGACGACGGCGAAGGCGTCACCGCGTTGGAGTCCGGCGGCGCGCAGGCCGTGCACGAGCTGGTTGGCGGCGGCGTGCAGGCGGCCGGCTGTCCATGGCGAGCCGTCCGGGGCGATGAGGACCGTACGCGAAGGGTCCTGGGTGGCCTGGGCCCAGAAGCCCGCGGGAGGTGTGCTCGTCACTGGCCGCTCCTTCCGGCGATGCGGTTGATGCGATCGACGGCTTTCTCGAAGCCGCGGGTGAGGTCGTCGAAGACGGCCTGGACGCTGCGTTCGCTGGTCATCCGTCCGACGATCTGGCCGACCGGTGTGCCCAGCAGTGGCTCCACCTCGTACTTCTGGATCCGGGACACCGCATCGGCGACCAGCAGGCCCTGCAGGGGCATCGGCAGGGTGCCGGGTCCGTCGGCGGAGTCCCAGGCGTCGGTCCATTCCGTACGGAGCTGGCGCGCGGGTTTCCCGGTCAGCGCACGGGAGCGGACGGTGTCGCCGGAGCCGGCCGCCAGCAGCTTCTCGATCAGCCTGGGCGAGGGCAGTTCGGCCTCTGTGGTGGTCAGCCATATGGAGCCCAGCCACACACCCTGAGCCCCTAGTGCCAGCGCGGCCGCCACCTGCTGCCCGCTGCCTATGCCGCCCGCCGCCAGCACGGGCAGCGGGTCCACGGCGTCGACGACCTCGGGCGTGAGGACCATGGAGGCGATGTCCCCGGTGTGACCGCCGGCCTCGTAGCCCTGGGCGACCACGATGTCGATGCCGCCCTCCTTGTGCTTGAGCGCGTGCCGGGCACTGCCCGCGAGGGCCGCGACGAGGACGTCCTGATCGTGCGCACGGGCCACCACGTCGGCGGGCGGGGAGCCGAGGGCGTTGGCGAGCAGCCGGATCGGATAGTCGAAGGCGACGTCCAGCTGGTTGCGGGCGACCTGCTCCATCCAGCCCGTGATACGCCACCCGGACACCTCGCCCTCCGCGAGTTCGGGCACGCCGTACTTGGCGAGGGTGTCCTTGACGAACTGCCGGTGCCCCTCGGGGATCATGGCCTCGACGTCGGCCTCGGTCACCCCCTCGACCTTCTTGGCGGGCATCACAACGTCCAGGCCGTACGGCTTGCCGTCGACGTGCGCCTCGATCCAGTCGAGGTCGCGTTTGAGTTCGTCGGGGGCCGTGTAACGGACCGCGCCGAGCACTCCGAAACCGCCGGCCCGGCTGATGGCCGCGGCGACGGCGGGGAACGGCGTGAAGCCGAAGACGGCGTGCTCGACTCCCAGTTTCTTGCTCAGCTCCGTCTGCATGGCCGCAGGATGCCGCAGTCCTCCGGACGACGGAAGGGTTTTTCTGATGCTCCGTCAGATTCAGGTCTCCGGATCGGGGCGGACGGGTGAGGGCGTCCAGTTCGCCGCGTCATCCGGGAACTGACGGCTCAGCCGGGAATGTCCAGCCGCTGGGTGCCGACGACCGACAGCAGTCGTAGCGCTTCTTCGGACGGGGAACCGGGCGTGGCCGTGTAGATCACCACGCGCTGGTCCCGGTCGGCGATGTCCAGGACGTCGCAGTTGACGGCGACCGGGCCGACGACGGGGTGGTCGAAGGTCTTGCGGAGGGTGGGGCGGGAGGCGACGTCGTGGGCGGCCCACAGCCGGGCGAACTCCTCGCTACCGTCGAGGAGTTCCGCCACCAGGCCGGTCAGCTCGCGATCGTCGGGATAGCGGGCGGAGGCGGCGCGCAGCTGCTGTACCGAGGACAGTGCGAACTCCTCCCCGTCCGACACCCCGTAGAGTCGCTGGCCCTCCGGGTGTGGGCCGAGGAAGGCACGCCGGACGAGGTTGCGGTCGCGGCGGGAAAGGGCGGAGAAGTCCTCCATGAGGGCCGCGGCCAGGTCGTTCCAGGCGATGACCTCATAGGCGGCCGAGATGACGATCGCGGCGGCCTGCGGCAGCCGGTGCAGCAGGTCGACGATGCTCTGGCGCACCTCGCGGGAGGGGCCCGGCCGCGGGCCCGGCGGGGTGCCTGCTAGATGGTGGAGGTGGTCGCGTTCGGCGTCCGACAGGCGCAGGGCGCGGGCGACCTGGGCCAGCACCTCGAGGGAGGGGCGGGGTGCGCGCGACTGCTCCAGCCGGGTGTAGTACTCGGTGGAGATGTACGCCAGCTGCGCCACCTCCTCGCGGCGCAGGCCCGGAGTGCGGCGGCGCGGCCCGGCGGGCAGGCCCACGTCCGCGGGGGTGATGCGCTCGCGTCGGCTGCGCAGGAAGTCGGCCAGTTCTCGTCGGTCCACCTGCCCAGTGTGCGCGGGTTCGGGGGCGCCCAGCCAGGTACCACTGGTGCCTGGATGAGGATCGTGGCCAGGGGGAGGCTCGTCGGCATGACCAACACCACGATCACACCCCTGCTCGCCGACAAGGTCGCTTTCGTCACCGGTGCCGGACGTGGCATCGGCGCGGCGGCCGCACGGCTGTTCGCCCAGGAGGGCGCCCGCGTGCTGCTCGCCGCCCGCACCGAAACCCAGCTCAAGGCCGTGACCGAGGAGATCCGGGCGGCGGGCGGCACCGCCGACTACGTCCTCTGTGACCTGGCCGACCCGACGAGCGTCCAGGCCGCCGTGGACCGGGCCGTCGAGCTGTACGGCAGGCTGGACATCGCCTTCAACAACGGTGCGACCAGCCAGCAGCCCGGCCCGATGGACCAGCTGTCCGAGGCCGACTTCGACCACGTCATCTCCGTCAACCTCAAGGGCCCCTGGCTGGCGATGAACGCCGAGATCGCCGCGATCCGGGCCACCGCGGGCACCGGCGCGATCGTCAACAACTCCAGCGTCGGCAGCCTGATGGCCAACCCCTGGCTGCCCGCGTACGGCGCCGCGAAGCGTGCGGTCAACAGCCTGACCGCGTCGGCCGCCGCCACCTACGGCCCGGAAGGCATCCGCGTCAACGCCATCGCCCCGGGCACCACGCTGACCGAGATGATCGACGAATGGGAGACGAACTCCCCGGGCATCGTCGAGCAGCTCGTCGCGCAGACACCGCTGGGCCGAGGCGCCGACCCGTCCGAGATCGCCGAGGCCGCCGCCTGGCTCCTCAGCGACCGGGCCTCGTACGTCACCGGAGTGGTACTCCAGGTCGACGGCGGCAGCCGGGCGTGAGAGGCGGGCACCGCGGCGGGACACGGCAGCCCGTCCGAGGGGGAGCCGCACCCGAGCGGCGCACGGCCACCGGCCCTGAAGGCAGGCACGCACACGAGCGAGACACGCAGCCGGGCCGTAGTACTCCAGCTCGACGGCGGCAGCCGGACGTGAGGGGCGGGCACCGCGGCGAGACACGGCCACCGGTCCGAGAGCAGGCGCACTCGAACGGCGCACGGCAACCGGCCTGAGACAGTCGCGCGCACACGAGCGGGACACGCAGCCGGGCTGTAGTGCTCCGGGTCGACGGCTGCAGCCGGACGTGAGGGGCGGGCACCGCGGTGGGACACCGCAGCCCGTCCGAGGGGGAGCCGCACCCGAGCGGCGCACGGCAACCGGCCCTGAAGGCAGGCACGCACACGAGCGGGACACGCGGCCGGGCCGTGGTACTCCGGGTCGACGGCGGCAGCCGGACGTGAGGGGTGGTCGCCGCGGCGGGGCACGACGGCCGACCTGAAGGGAGCCGCACCCGAGCGGCGCACGGCAACCGCCCGAGGGCAAGCGCCCTGAAAACGGGACGCGGCAGCCGAGCCCGAAGGGCACGCGCACTCAAGCGGCACACGGCAGCCGGCCTGAAGACAGGCACACCCGAGCAGCGCACGGCAGCCGGGCCTGAAAGACAGGCCCCGCGGCCAGTGCATGTCAGGCTCCGAGTTCCTCCAGTACGGCCATCGCCGCGTTGTGACCCGGCACGCCGCTCACCCCGCCGCCGCGCACGGCGCCCGCCCCGCACAGCAGCACGTTCGTGTGCCGGGTCTCCACGCCCCAGCGGCCGGTGCCCTCCTGGGTGTACGGCCAGGACAGTTCCCGGTGGAAGATGTTGCCGCCGGGCAGCCGCAGGTCCCGTTCCAGGTCGAGCGGGGTCTTGGCCTCGATGCAGGGCCGGCCGTCCGCGTCCGTGGCCAGGCAGTCGGCCAGCGGCTCGGCGAGGTGGGCGTCGAGCTGGGCGAGGGTCGACTTGAGGAGTTCCTCGCGTACGGCGTCGTTGTCCCGGTCGAAGAGCCGGGCGGGGGTGTGCAAGCCGAACAGGGTGAGGGTGTGATAGCCCTGCTCGACGAGGTCAGGGCCGAGGATCGTCGGGTCGGTCAGGGAGTGGCAGTAGATCTCGGACGGCGGCGCGGTGGGCAGCCGGCCGGCGGCGGCCTCGGCGTGGGCGGTGGCCAGCTCCTGGTAGCCCTCGGCGATGTGGAAGGTGCCGGAGAACGCCTCGCGCGGGTCCACCTCGTTGTCGCGCAGTCGCGGGAGGCGCTTGAGCAGCATGTTGACCTTGAGCTGGGCGCCCTCGGCGGGCGTGGTCGGCTGGTCGCCGGTGAGCACGGCGAGTTGCTGCGGTGAGGCGTTGACCAGGACGTGCCGGGCCGCGACGCTGCCCTCTCCGGCGGCCGTGCGATAGGTGATCTCCGCCGCGCTGCCGTCCGTGTCGATCCGTACGGCCTCGTGCCCGGTGGCGAGAACCGCGCCCGCGTCCCGTGCCGCCGTGGCGAGAGCGTCGGTGAGGGCGCCCATGCCGCCGACGGGGACGTCCCAGGCTCCGGTCCCGCCGCCGATCACGTGGTAGAGGAAGCAGCGGTTCTGCTTGAGGGAGGGGTCGTGGGCGTCGGCGAAGGTGCCGATGAGCGCGTCGGTCAGGACGACACCCCGGACCAGGTCATCGGCGAAACGATCCTCCACGGCCACGCCGATCGGCTCCTCGAACAGGACCCGCCACGCCTCCTCGTCGTCCACCCGCAGGCGCAGTTCGTCCCGGGTGGGCAGCGGCTCGGTGAGGGTGGGGAAGATCCGCTGCGCGACGCGGCCCGTCATGTCGTAGAACCGCTGCCAGGCCTGGTACTCGCGTTCGCCGCCGGTGAGCCGGGCGAAGGCCTCCCTGGTGCGGCGCTCGCCGCCGCCGACGAGCAGACCGGTCGGCCTGCCGTCGCGTTCCACGGGGGTGTACGACGAGACGTTGCGCGTGCGGACGCGGAAGTCCAGGCCGAGGTCGCGGACGATCTTCCTGGGCAGCAGGCTGACCAGATACGAGTAGCGCGACAGCCGGGCGTCCACCCCCGAGAACGGCCGGGTGGAAACCGCCGCGCCCCCGGTGTTCCCGAGCCGCTCGAGCACCAGTACGGACCGCCCGGCCCGGGCCAGATAGGCGGCGGCGACCAGTCCGTTGTGGCCCCCGCCGACGATGACGGCGTCGTAACTGCGGTGGAGTCCCTCGTGTGCAGGCATGGTTCTTCGTAACACGTGGTGATCTAGGTCGGCCAGAGGTGGACCGCAGCCGGCCCACAACCCCGGCCCCGGTCACTGTGCTCCCGACGCCCGCTGCTGCCGCAGCACCGCCACCCGGCGGTACAGCTCCACCGCCTCCGCGCCCCGCCCCAGCTGCTCCAGGCAGTGGGCCTCGTCATTGCGGCTGGCGAGGGTGTCGGGGTGGTCGGCGCCGAGGACGCGTTCGCGGGCGGTGGCCACCTTGCGGTACTCCGTGAGGGCGTCCGCCCAGCGGCCCAGCCAGCCCAGGCCCACGGCGACCTCGCGGCGGCTGACCAGGGTGTCCGGGTGTTCGGCCCCGAGGACTCGTTCGCGGATCGCGCACACGTCACGGGACTCGGCGAGGGCTTCTTCCCAGCGGCCGAGGCGGCCGAGGTTGACACCGAGGCCGTGCCGGGCGCGCAGGGTCTCGGGGTGGGCGGGCCCGTGGACGCGGGTGCGGTCCTCGACGAGGTCGCGGTAGAGCTGGAGGGCGTCCGCGCTGCGGCCGAGGCGCCCGAGGCTGATGCCGACCTCGTAGCGGGCGGCGAGGGTGTCGGGGTGGTCGGGGCCGAGCGCCTGGGCGCGGGCTTCGGCGACCTCGTGGTAGGTCTGCAGGGCCTCCCCCCAGCGCCCCAACTGGCCTAGTGCGTAGGCGACTTCGTAGCGGGTGACCAGGGTGTCGGGGTGGTGGGGGCCAAGCACCCGGGTGCGGGCCGCGGCCACCTCGCAGGCCATGCGGTACGAGTCCTCCAGGCGGCCGAGCCTGCTGAGGTTGAAGGCGAGGTTGTGGCGGCAGCGGAGGGTGTCGGGGTGGTCGGGGCCCATACCGCGTTCCCGTGCGGTGAGCACCGAGTTGTAGACCTGGTGGGCGTCGAAGTGGCGGCCCAGCTGGCCGAGGACGTACGCCATTTCCTGGCGGGCGGCGAGGGTGTCGGGGTGATCGGCGCCCAGGGCGCGGGTCCTGGTCGCGGCCACGTGCTTGTACTCGCGCAGGGCGTCGGCGGCGCGGCCGGTGCGGCTGAGGGTGAAGGCGATTTCGTAGCGGCTGGCGAGGGTGTCGGGGTGGTCGGGGCCGAGCAGGTGCTCGCGCTCGGCGGCGACCGCGCGGTGCACTTCGCCGGCCTCGGCCCAGCGGCCCAGGCGACCGAGGCTGAGTCCCGCGTTGTGCCGTCCGGCGAGTGCCGCGAGTGCCTGCGCGGAGGGCACGGGCGGCTCGTCCGGCACGGGTTCCTGGGTGCGGCCGGTGGTGGGGCGGGCGATCCACTCGCCGGTGAGGCCGGCCCCGGCGTCGGGGGGTGTGGTGACGAGGCCGGCGCCGGTGGCCTTGTGGCCGGTGGTCATGCCACGGGTCCAGGACGGCAGCCGGGTCTCGCGGGGGCGGGCGGGCTCGGCGGACTCCGGCGGCCGGAAGTCGGGCCGCGGGGTCACGACGGTGGGCACGTAAGCCGGGGTGGTGCGGCCCAGGGTGATCCGGCGGCCCAGCTCACGTGCGTCGTGCGGGCGCTGTTCGGGCTGTTTGGCCAGCAGGTCGAGGATGACCCTCTCGAGGTACTCCGGGAGTTCGGCGCGGTGGCTGCGCGGCGGCCGGGGTGGGGTGTCGCGGTGGCCGACGAGGATCGCCCACGCGTCCTCCAGGTCGAACGGCGGTGCGCCGGTGGCGATCTCGTACAGCACACATCCCAGGGAGTACAGGTCGCTGCGCTGGTCGACCTCGGAACCCCCTATCTGCTCCGGTGACATGTAGTGCGGGGTGCCCATCGCGATGCCGGTGCCGGTCAGCCGGGAGGTGAAGTCGACGTCGTGGCCGAGGCGGGCGATGCCGAAGTCGCAGATCTTCACCGTGCCGTCGGTGAGCCGGACGATGTTCGCGGGCTTCAGGTCCCGGTGCACGATGCCCTGCTGGTGGGTGTAGGCGAGGGCGGCGGCGACCTGGTCGGCGATCTCGACGACGTCCGCGACGGGCAGCGGGTGCTGTTTGTTGTCGTCGAGGAGCTGGCTGAGGTTGCGGCCGTCCAGGAGCTCCATCACCAGGTAGAGGACGCCGTCGGACTCGCCGAAGTCATGGACGACCGTTATGCCGCGGTGGCTGAGGGCGGCGGCCACGCGCGCCTCACGCCGGAACCGCTCTCTCAGGACCCTGGTGAAGTTCTGGTCGTGGTGCCCGCCCAGCGGCTTGAGACACTTCACGGCGACATGGCGGCCCAGCGACTCGTCGCGCGCCCGCCACACCTCGCCCATGCCGCCGCGCCCGATCAGATCGAGCAGCCGGTACCGACCCTGGATGAGCCTGCTGTCCCCCATCTCCTGCGACCGCCCCCGTAAAGTTCGCCCCGCCCTCCCCTGTCTCGCCCAGTATGGCGACCTATCGTCCGAGTTTGTACGGGGCGGGGCGGGAGCCCGGTCCGAGGCGGGCCATGGCGCGCAGGATGTGTTTGGGCGGGAGTTGCCAGCGCAGACGTGCGGGAACACAGCGCAGCAGGGTGCCGGTGGCGCGCAACTGGCGGGTGACGGTGGTGGGTTCGGGCGCTTTCCTGCCGTACAGCTCGTGGGCGTACGGCGGCAGCGCGGCGTACGCCAGCTGCGCCACGCGCCGCCACAGCAGCTCACGCGCCGGGACGAGGAGGGGGTGCGTCGGCGGGCGGAGGAGGAAGTCGTCCACTTCGCGGGACTCGGGCGTGGCGGCGAGTTCGGGGAGCATCTTCTCGAAGTAGGCGGCCATCTCCGACCGGCTCGCCGGTACGGCGTCGGGGTCCAGGCCCACCAGGCGGGCGCTGACCCGGTGTTCGGATATATAGCGGTCCGCCTGTTCGTCGGTGAGGCGGAAGCCGGAGCGGCGGGCGACCTGGAGGTAGGAGTCGATCTCGGCGCAGTGCACCCACAGCAGGAGTCCGGGTTCGTCGACGCCGTAGCGCTCACCGATGACGGGGTCGGTCGCCCCGAGCATGCTGTGGATCTTCCGGACCCTGGCGCCTGCCTTCTCGGCGGCCTCCGTGGTGCCGTAGGTCGTCGTGCCGACGAAGTTGGCGGTGCGCATCAGCCGGCCCCAGGCTTCGCGCCGGAAGTCGGAGTTCTGCATGACCCCCCGCAGGGCGCGCGGATGCAGGGCCTGGAGGTAGAGCGCGCGGATGCCGGCGACCCACATCATCGGGTCGCCGTGGATCTGCCAGGTCACCGACTCCGGGGTGAACAGCCCGGGATCGCCGGCCTCGAAGCCGGCCGTGCCTGCCGTACGTCCAGGTGTGATCACGGCCTCCCACCTGTCTCCAGAGCATCACGCCGATCCCCGAACCCGAGGTCACTCCGGATCGTTCCCAGAACGCCGCTGGGTCATTCCCTTGTCACCGGCGATCACGATGCCGGCCCCCGGCGGACTCACTGCCATCAGGGCCCCCTGGCGGCTCGAGGTCGCGAAACCGATCCGAGCGCCAACGGGCCCTGTCCCCGCCGCGTCGAGCGCCGTGCTACATGTTGATCATGTGCCCTGCGAGGCCGTGGACGGCTTCCTTGACCGCCTCGCCCAGGGTCGGGTGGGCGTGGACATTGCGGGCGACCTCGTGGACGGTGAGGTCCCACTGCTGGGCCAGGGTCAGCTCGGGGAGGAGTTCGGTGACGTCCGGGCCGATCAGGTGACCGCCGAGGAGCTCGCCGTACTTGGCGTCGCTGATCAGCTTCACGAAACCGGTCGCGTCGCCCAGACCGTGGGCCTTGGCGTTCGCGGTGAACGGGAACTTGGCGACCTGGACGTCGAAGCCCTTCTCCCGCGCCTGCGCCTCGGTGTAGCCGAAGCTGGCGATCTGGGGCTGGCAGAAGGTGGCCCGCGGGATCATCACGTAGTCCAGCTCCATGGTCTCCGCGTCCGCGATCGTCTCGGCGGCGACCACGCCCATCGCCTCGGCGGCGTGCGCGAGCATCAGCTTCGCGGTGACGTCGCCGATGGCGTAGATGTGCGGGACGGAGGTGCGGCACCGGCCGTCGACGTCGATCGCGCCGCGCTCGGTGACGCGCACGCCCGTGTTCTCCAGGCCGTAGCCGGTGACGTTCGGGGCGAAGCCGATCGCCTGCAGGACCTTGTCGGCCTCCAGGACCTGCTGGGCGCCGTCCTTGCCGGTCACCGTGACACGGACCTGCGGGCCGGACTCGTCGATCGACTCGACGCGGGTGGACGTGAGGACATCGATGCCCAACTTACGGTACTGCTTTGCCAGTTCGGCGGAGACTTCGGCGTCCTCCAGCGGGGCGACCCGGTCCAGGAACTCGACGATCGTCACCTTCACGCCGTAGTTGTGCAGCACGTACGCGAACTCGACACCGATCGCGCCGGCGCCGGCGATCACGATGGACTGCGGCAGGTCCTCGGCCAGGATCTGCTCCTCGAACGTCACCACGCGCGACGTGCGACGGGTGCCGGGCAGCAGCTTGGGGCTCGCACCGGCGGCGATGATGCAGTGATCGAAGCCGATGGAGCGGGTGTTGCCGTCGTAGTCGGCCACCTGGAGCGTGTGCGGGTCGACGAACGTACCGCGACCGCTGATCTCCGTGATCTTGTTCTTCTTCATCAGGTAGTGGACGCCCTTGACCCGGCCGTCCGCGACCTTCCGGCTGCGGCGGAAGGCCTCCCCGTAGTCGAAGGAGACCTCACCGTCCACCTTGATGCCGAAGGTCTTCGCCTCGCGCGTGAAGAGGTGCGCGAGCTCGGCGTTGCGCAGCAGGGCCTTGGTGGGGATACAGCCCACGTTCAGACAGACGCCGCCCCAGTACTTCTCCTCGACTACCGCGACGCGCTTGCCCAGTTGGGCGGCCCGGATGGCGGCTACGTATCCGCCGGGGCCCGCGCCGAGTACGACGACGTCGAAGTGCTCACCCTGCTCGTCCATGGACGGCTTCCTTTCCGCTGGGGCGGCCGGCTCCCCGCGAGGGGCCGGCTCACTCCCGATCGAACAACCTGGTCATCAACTCGACAGCGGCGGCATCCGCCACCGCCCACCGCCGGGGAGCCGGTGGGTGACGAGTGAGGCGACCACATGGTGCACCACCTCGGCAGCAGTTCCCCGCACGTCCGCTTCAGCGCCCCGGCGCCGTGATCTATGCCCGTTCCGCCATCATCGACGGCGGACCGACGCCCCGTCGACTTCGTGTACTCCTGCCTCGGCGGCCACTGACTGAGCGCTTCGAGGCCCAAGGCGGCGACCACGCCGTGCGCACCGGGCTGGAGGACGGCATCCGGCTGTGCCTCGCGGGCGGCGCCCCACGCCAGAAGGGGTCCTGTCATCTCGTACGGATCGGATCCGATAGCGGGGGTCGTGGCCGGGCGCGGGCGACCGCCGTCGCCAGGGAACGGCCGCCGGGGTCCGGCTCGCCCGGCGATCCCGGGAGCCGCTCGGACCACCCGGCCGGAGCGGCCCACGTGGATCCTGGCGACGGTCTGCACGGCCGAACGCGGTGCACCGCAACCGTACGTTCCCGTCGCCACTGTCGCCCGGCTGCTGTGGGCGGGTCTGCGCCAGGGCGGTCGACGGCATCAGCGTCCGGTAGCCCTGAACCTGGGTCGGGTGGACAACGTCGGCGCAGGACGACCCGCCTTCGTCGCCATGGCCTGACGCCACCGCCCGCCTCGGTCACCAAGGTCTCTCGCTACCGGCCCGCCTCGTCCTCGATGTCGCGGACCAGCTCGATGGCCCGGCCCAGGGTGACGAGGCGGGCGTCAAGGGTCTCGCCGGCGGGGTAGAAACGAACCGTGTCGACACCGGCACCGCGCCACACGCGCAGCCTCTCGCGCACCATGTCCTCGGTTCCGATCAGCGTGGTCGCCAGCACCATCTCGTCGGTGACCAGTGCGACCGCGCCGTCCCGGTCTCCGGCCTGCCAGCGGGTCCGGACCTCGGCGGCCACCTCGGCCCAGCCCTGGCGGCTGTAGGCGTTGTTGTAGAAGTTCGTGGTCGCGGAGCCCATGCCACCGAGGCTGAAGGCCAGCTCCTTCTTGCGCCCGGCCACCATCGCGCGCAACACGTCCTCGTCGTCCGCGAAGGCGACCTCGGCGCCCTGGCAGATGTCGAGGTCGGAGCGAGTGCGGCCGGCGGTGGCCAAGCCCTGGTCCAGGTGATCGAAGTACGCCTCTTTGGCACCTTCGGGCACGAAACTGGTGCCCAGCCAGCCGTCGGCGATCTCGCCGGTCAGGTGCAGCATCTTCGGCGAGAGGGTGGCCAGGTAGACGGGGATGTCGTACTCGGCGCGCATGGACAGGCGCATGGGCCTGCCGTCCCCGCCCGGCAGCGGGATCTGGAACTCCCGCCCCTCGTACGAGACTTTTTCTCCGGCGGCGGCCCGTCGGACGATCTCGACGGTCTCCCGCATGCGCGACAGCGGCCGGGCGAAGGGCACGCCGTGCAGCCCTTCGATCACCTGCGGTCCGGAGGGGCCGAGCCCCAGGAGGAAACGCCCCTGGGACAGCTGCGACAACGTGATCGCGGCGCGGGCGATGGCCATCGGGGTGCGGGTACCGAGCTGGATGATCCCCGATCCGAGAAGCATGCGCTCGGTCTTCGCGGCGAGGTAGCCCAACGGCGAGGGCGCCTCGGAACCCCATGCCTCCGCGACCCAGCAGATGTCCAGACCGAGTTTCTCCCCCTCGGTGACGTAGTCGACGATCTCCCGCCAGTCGCCCCCGGAGGCCTCGATCGTGGTGGAGGTACGCATCAGAGACCCACCTCGCCCGAGGTCCCGGTCCCCTCGGTGCCTCCGGTGCTCTCGGCCAGTTTCTTGATCTTTTCGAGGGTGACGGTCATGTTGGCCTCGAACTCCCGCATCCGTACGAAGACGATCTTCTGCTCCTTCTCCGGCATACGATCAATGGCATAGGAGAGGCCCGAGCGGCCCGGCCCCATCTGCATCCACTCCGTGAGGAGAGTGCCGCCGTCCTGCGGCGCCAAAGTGAACCGCCAGACCGCCGACGGATGCTGCGGACCCTCGACCGCCCAGGCGAACGTCCTCGACGGCTCGTACTCGACGACGTGGGACGTGGTGGCCCACTCTCCGAACGCCTCATGCTTGCTCCGGCCGATGAACCGGGCTCCCGGCGCAGGGCCGTTACGGCCGTCCAGCCACTCGACCGACTGGAGCTCGGAGCTCAGCCGCGGCATGAGCTCGATGTCGGCAACCAGCGCCCACACTCGAGCCGACGGGGCGGCGATCCAGGTGTGGACCTCAACCGTCGGCTTGTCCGCGTAGCGCGCGCCTGTCCACTCCATGGTCCTGCGGCCCCCTGTCTCTACCGAGAATCCTCATTCGAGCACCTGACCAGTAAAGTTGCGTAAAAGGACTTACTTGTCAAGGGCGTGCACAGGCCACCACAGGGCTGACCATTCAGCCCGCGAACCGCTCCTGCACGTCCGACCGTTCGGCCAGATGCGGTGGATAGCCGGGGCCCATCAGCGCGCGAGTGTTGTCCGCGGTCATGGGCTCGCCGCAGGCGGCACACACCACCTCGGCATGGGTTTCCCGTCCGCACGCGTCGTGCAGCATCGTCACCGGCGGACCCGCTTCCCCGGCCAGCCAGCGGTCTCCCCACCGGTTCATCACCAGCAGCACGCCGTAGAAGTCGCGCCCCTTCTCGGAGAGCACGTAGTCGTGTCGAACCGGCTCCGTCTGGTACGGCCGCTTCTCCAGCAGCCCCTCCTCCACCAGCCGGCGCAGCCGGTCCGTCAGCGTGTTGCGGGCGATCCCCAGCGACTCCTGGAACGCGTCGAACCGCCGGATCCCGTAGAACGCCTCGCGCAGCACCAACGGCGTCCACTGGTCGCCGAGCAAATCCATGGTCCGCGCGATCGAGCAGGGCCACTGCGCAAAGGATGTCCGCCTCATGACGGCCAGCATAGGTTCGTCCAGTCGTGAGACCCAGCAGGTGAACCGAACATGGGCCGATGAGCAGCCTCTTGTGTTCCATCAATAACGAAGTTATGTTGCCGCCATGAAACGTGACTTGCTGGGCAGAAGGCTGGTTGTCACCGGAGCAGCTCGCGGCATCGGCGCGAAGGTGGCACGTCTCGCCGGCGCCCGAGGTGCCCGTGTGACCCTGATCGGGCTGGAGCCGGATCGATTGCGTGACCTCGCCGATGAGCTGGGCCCCACCGCTTCCTGGCGTGAGGCCGACGTGTGCGACGCCGCCGCTCTGCGGTCGGCGATCGACGGGGCCGCCGAGGTCATGGACGGCATCGACCTCGTCGTCGCCAATGCCGGCGTGGTGGCCTACGGCACGGTGCGGCAGACGGACGAGGCGTCGTTCGAGCGGGTGATGGACATCAACCTCAACGGCGTGTTCCGCACCCTCAAGTACGCGACGCCCCACCTGGAGCGCAGCCGGGGTCATGTGCTGGTCGTGGCGTCCGCGCTGTCGTTCATGCCGCTGGCCGCGATGGCCTCGTACGGCGCGAGCAAGGCGGCGGCCGAACTGCTCGCCCTGACCTACCGCCAGGAGGTGGCACACCTCGGGGTCACGGTCGGCCTGGTGCACCCCTCCTGGATCGACACGGACCTCGTCCGGGGCGCCGAAGCGGATCTCCCGTCCTTCCAGGGCCTGCGCAACCGGCTGCCCTATCCCGGCAACGTCACCACGAGCGCCGACCGGGCGGCCGCCGCGATCGTCGACGGGCTGGTGCGCCGGCGCAGCCGCGTGTACGTGCCGCGCGCGGTCGCCGTGGCCAACTGGGCGAAGGGAGCGCTGAACTCACCGCTGGCTTGGCCCTGGGCCAGGCGCTTCGCGGCCCGGGCGGTGCCTTCCCTCGAACGGGAGGTCGCGGCGCTGGGGAGGCATGACCAAGTCACGCCCGGCACCGATGCCCTCGCCGCGGAGACCAGATCCTCCTAGCCGCACACCGGCGCACCAGGGTGCGCCCAACTCCCCCGGCTTCTCAACCACCTTGGACGATCGAGTCGTACAGGCGCGCGCCGGCCGCGTGCGAGGCCTCGGCACGTTCCCGCTCGTCACCCAGCCCGACCGAGAAGTTCACGCCCATCGGCAGGAGCACCTGCGCCACGGCGTCGTCGAACTCGACGAAGTGCTCGGCCAGTTCAAGGGTGATGTAACCGTGCACGAAACTCCACAACTGGGCGGCGACGGCTTCGGGTTCCTGCCGCTCGACCCTGCCGGAGCGCACCAGCCGTTCGCACGCCGCGAGCACATGGGCGTGGGCTTCCCGAAAGGCCGGGGAATGCCCGCTCAGGCGAAGGTCCGCATCCGAGAGGGGCCGGTACGTCGCCCTGGTCGACAGTCCGAACATCAGGTCGTAGAGGTGAGGGTTCTCGCGGGCCAGCCGACGGCAGGTCAACGCCATCGCGAAGAGATCCGCGATCGGGTCCTCCGTCACCGGCACCCGGGCGAACGCTGTGCCGAGTTCCCTGAACCCATGGTCGGCGACAGCGCCCATCAGCTCCGGGATGCCACCGAAGTGGCTGTAGACCACCATCGTCGACAGTCCGCTCGCGGAAGCCACCGTGCGCGCCTTCACGGCCGATGGCCCCTGCTCGGCCAGCAGGCCGATGGCCGCCCGCACGAGCCGTTCCGGTGCGTCGTCAAGCCTCGCCCGCCCTGCCATGTCCCGCACGCCTCCATCGTTGACACACCCGAAATAACTTGGTTATGTAATTCCTCGCGGCAATAGTACACATCACGCGTGCCGTGCCGTCTCGGACATGACGTCCGCCCTCGGGCACCTCATAACGCGCCGGTCCAGTCTCCTGCCACCGGCGCGAACCCGACCCCTCGCTGCGACACGCGGCCACTCCGCGCCTGTCCCCGCACACCTTCCCTCTGAACTCAGCACGGGAGCACATTCATGACGTACAAAGACAAGGGCCATCTGGAGATCGAAGATCGCGGGGCCGTCCTGATCGTCCGGGTCGACGGCGGCCCGCATCAGGAGTTCGGCCTCGACATCGCCCAGCAGCTCGACAAGCTGGTGGCCCGGGCCGACCGCGATCCGGGCATCCGCGCCGTCGTCTTCACCGGGGCACATCCCGAGCGGTTCGTCAGCCATGCCGCGGTGCGGTGGCTGCAGGAAGAGGGCGCCGCGAGCCCTACGGTAGGACTACGCGCCGCCGCAGCCGTCGTACGCGTGGCGAAGCACGTGGACCGGGCCCGTGTCCTCGGGGCCGTGATGCGCAGGACCCCGATGCGCGGAGCCCTCCAACTGGAGCGTCTGCACCGGACCTTCCTGCGGATGAACGCCAGCGGTGTCCTCTTCGTCGCCGCCCTCAACGGTTCCGCACTGGGCCTCGGCGCCGAGTTCGCCTGGGCGTGCGATCTGCGGGTCATGGCCGACGGGGACTATTTCATCGGCCAGCCGGAGATCCTCCTCGGCATCATCCCGGGTGGAGGCGGCACCCAGCGGCTGACCCGCCTGATCGGCACCCACCGGTCCCTGGCCGCGATTCTCGAAGGCAAGCCCTTCACGCCCGCGGAGGCCCTCGCCAACGGGGCCGTCGACCAGGTCGTCGCACAGCAGAAGGTGCTCGCGCAGGCGGTCGAACTCGCGGAACGCTTCGGCAAGCGGCCGAAGGGCTCGGTGGCGGCCGCCAAGCGGTCGGTGTACCTCGGCGGCTCCATGTCGCTGGAGGACGGCCTGCACGTCGAACGCGCCGAGTTCTTCACCAGAGTCATGTCGAAGGAGGGGCAGGAACTGATGCTCGACTACCTGCAGACGACGGACGCCACCGGCGAGCTCCCCCTCTACCGTCCGGACACCTACGCGCAGGCGCTCGCCTCGGGCAGTGTGCCCGGGCGCCGCTCGACGAAGACGACGCGGCGGTGAGTCGACGATGAGCACCGCGCACTCCTTCACCCGTCAGGACATCACGTTCCCCTCCGGCGACAGCACCTGTGCCGGCTGGCTCTACCTCCCCACGGGCGTCACCTCCCCGCCCGTCGTCGTCCTCGGGCACGGCCTGGGCGCGACCCGCGAGATGCGTCTGGACGCCTTCGCCGAACGTTTCGCCCAAGCGGGCATCGCCGCCGTCGCCTTCACCTACCGGCACTTCGGCGACAGCGGCGGCCACCCGCGCCAGCTGCTGTCGATCAGGCGCCAGCTCGCCGACTGGGACGCCGCACTCGCCTACGTCAGCTCCCGCACGGACGTCGACCGCTCCCGGGTCGCGGTCTGGGGCAGCTCCTTCGGCGGCGGCCACGCCATCACCGTCGCCGCACGCCATCCCGAACTGCGCGCGGCCGTGGCCCAGTGCCCGTTCACCGACGGTCTCGCCTCCGCGCTCGCGCTGGGCCCGCTCGCCTCGCTCAGGATGACCCCCGTGCTCGCCCGGGATCTGGCGACGAGGATCCGCGGCAAAGCGCCCGCGATGGTTCCCATCGCCGCCGCCCCCGGTTCACCGGCCCTCATGAACGCCCCGGACGCCCTGCCCGGCTACCAGGCTCTCCAGCCGCCCGGCAAGACGTTCCGCCACGAGGTGGCGGCACGGGTGATCCCGACCATCGCCGCCTACCGGCCCGGACGTGCGGCGAAGAAGGTCACCGTCCCGATCCTCTTCTGCGTCAGCAACACCGACTCGGTCACGCCTCCCGCCCAGACCCTCCGGTACGCGGGCACCGCGCCCCACGGCGAGATCAAGAGGTACGACGCCGGCCACTTCGACTTCTACACCGGTGAGACCTTCGAGCAACTGGTCCACGACCAGACCGAGTTCCTCGTCCGCCAGCTGCACCCGGCGCCCGCCGCCCAGACTCCCTGACCGGATCGCATCACACCGAGACAGGTACGCCCGCCATGAATTTCGCTTCCCTGCCCGACCGCCGCGCCGAGCTCGACCCCCACGGGGCCGCGGTCCGTGACGGGCACCAGTCCCTCACCAACACCCACCTGCTGAACCGGGTCCGCATGACAGCGCGTCAGCTCCAGGACCTCGGCCTCGGTCCCGGTGACGTCGTCGCCCTCCAGCTGGCGAACCGCGTCGAGTTCGTCGTGCTGCTGTTCGCCGCCTGGCGGCTCGGCGCCACCGTCACGCCGGTCAACCCGAGCATGACCGACGTCGAAGTGGTCCGGCAGCTCCAGGACTCCGGTGCGCGCCTGCTGGTGGTCGAGGACGGTACGGCCGTCATGGCGCACGAGGTCGCCGTACTCGCCGTCGGTGAACTGTACGAAGGAACAACGGAGCCGGATCAAGCACCGCTTCTGGATCCGGCCGCGCTGGCCCTGCTCATCTACACCAGCGGTACGACCGGGGTGCCCAAGGGCGTGATGCTCGACCACGCCAACATCGACGCCATGGTGGAGATGGGGCGCCGGGCGCTGGAGGTCGGGCCGACCGACCGGTGCCTGCTGGTCCTGCCGCTCTTCCATGTCAACGGCATCGTGGTCAGCGTCCTTCTGCCGCTGCTCGTGGGCGCGAGCGTCGTCATCGCGGGCCGCTTCGATCCCCGAACCTTCTTCGAACTCGTCGAGCGGGAACGCCCCACCTTCTTCAGCGCGGTGCCGACGATCTACAGCATGCTCGCGGCACTCCCGGACGACGTCCGGCCCGACACCTCGTCGCTGCGCTTCGGAGTATGCGGCGCCGCACCCGCCTCCGCCGAGCTGCTGACCCGGTTCGAGGCCCGGTACGGGTTCCCGCTCGTCGAGGGGTACGGCCTGTCCGAAGGGACCTGCGGCTCCACCATCAACCCCGTCGCCGGCCCTCGACGCGCCGGGACCGTAGGGATTCCCTTCCCGGGCCAGGAGATCCGGATCGTCGACACCAACGGCAAAGAAGTGACGCCGGGGACGGATGGTGAAGTCGTCGTGAGGGGCCCCAACGTCATGCGTGGCTATCTCGGCCGTCCTGACGAAACGGCCCGCGTCATCGTCGACGGCTGGCTGCACACAGGGGATGTGGGCCACCTCGACGCCGAGGGCTATCTGACCCTGGTCGGGCGCTCCAAGGACATGATCATCCGGGGCGGGGAGAACATCTACCCCAAGGAGATCGAGGACGTGCTGGCGGGCGACCCGACCGTGCTCGAGGCCGCCGTGATCGGCGTACCCGATGAGAAGTGGGGAGAGGTGGTCGTCGCCTACGTCCAGCCGCGACCGGGGTCGACCGTCGATCCGTCGGCCCTGAGAGCCCTCTGCGCGCGCAGCCTTACCGGCTACAAGCGCCCGACCGAGTTCTTCGTGGTGGAAGCCCTCGCGAAGAACGCGGTCGGCAAGATCGACAAGGCCTCGCTGCGTGCCGGCCACGCAGCGCTCTCCGCCCGGCGCTATCAGCTTGGTTCATGAGCGGTCCACAGCTTCTCTGGGCCAGGAAAGGTGATCGTCAAACTCCGAGTCCGCCTTCGACGGACCGTGAAGGGGCCTGCCGGCCGTAGGCGGGCCCCGTTCGCGTGGAGTGCGTGCCGGTCGCACACCGGGGGCGGAGCGCATCCTCTCCGCGCTGGGCGCTTGCGATCACCGCCCTTCTCCATTTAGATTATGATCGTAATTCAATTACCTACTGCACCAGGACCTTCCATGGACCTCTCCACCAGCACCGCCCTTGTCACCGGAGCCAACCGGGGATTCGGCCGGGCCCTCGCCGCCGAACTGCTCAGCCGCGGCGCCACCGTCTACGCCGGCGCCCGCAACCCCGAGCAGGTCGACCTGCCCGGCGCCAAGCCGATCGCGCTCGACATCACCGACCCCGCCTCCATCGCGGCCGCCGCCGAGGCCACCGGCGATGTCACGGTCCTGGTCAACAACGCCGGGTCATCCACCGGCGCCGATCTGCTGGCCGCCGACCTGGACGACATACGCCTGGAGATGGACACCCACTACATCGGCACCCTCTCCGTGGTCCGCGCCTTCGAACCCCAGATCACGGCCAACGGCGGCGGGGCGATCCTGAACGTCCTGTCCGGCCTGTCCTGGGTCAGCTTCCCGGACTTCGGCGCCTACTGTGCCGCCAAGTCCGCCGAGTGGTCGCTCACCAACGCCCTGCGCCTCCAGCTCGCCGACCGCGGCATCCGCGTGGCCGGCCTGCACGTCGGCTACATGGACACCGACATGGTCCGGGCCGTCGACGCGCCCAAGTCCGACCCGACCGACATCGCCCGGATCGCCGTCGACGGCATCGCCGCCGGCGCCTACGAGATCGTCGCGGACGACGCCTCCCGCCAGGCGCAGGCCGCCCTTGCCGGAGGTGTCTCCGTGCTCTACCCGATGCTCCCCTGAGAGCAGCGGCCCAGGGATCCGCCCGAGTTCGGGGCCCTCACCGGCGAACCGCGCGAGGTCGACGGCCACATGCTGCCCGCCGCACTGATCGTCTGCGGCATCAGCCTGGGCATGTTCTTCGCCCCCAGCGCCAACCTCGTGATGAGCACCGTCCGCCCGGAAGAACAAGGCATCGCCGCCGGCGCCATCGGCGTCGCAACGCCGGCCGCCGTCTTCTCCGGCCAGGGCGGCTACGGATCCGCCTCAGAGTTCACAGCCGGCCTGACCCCCGCGCTCTGGACCGGCGCCGGCGCGGTCGCCCTGGCAGCAGCCGTGGCGCCGCTGATGCCCCGGCAGCTCAAGGCCGACGGCCCTGCGCTGTCGGCCTCGTGGGCGATACTCCGCCCGGTGTCACGGTCGCGGCCTGAAGCCGGGACCGAGGGGCGGCCACGCCAGTTACGGCGGGGCCGCCTCTTGGGCTGTCGTCCGCGCAGACACGCCGAGTCATGCGGCACCGGGGGTGCTCACCCGCTCGTCTCACCGGCCAGGAACGGCCGCAGATGCGCCAACAGGGCCTCCGGCCGCTCCTCCGCGATGAAGTGACCGCACTCCGGGATCTCGGCACCGGTGACGTCGTCCGCGTAGTCACGCCAGATCTCCAGCGTCGGCAGGCGGGCAGGCAGCCCCACGGAACCCCACAGCGCCAGCAACGGCATGGCCAGGCGGTGGCCTTCGGCGGCGTCGATGTCGTCGAGCGCGATGTCCTCCTCCAGGGCGCGATAGTCGTCGAGGCTCGCGCGCAGGGCACCCGGACGGGAGAACGCACGGACATAGCCGTCGACCGCGTCGGCCGTGAGTCCGTGGCGGTTGTAGGTCCACCGCTCGAAGAAGAACTCGAGGTATCCCCGGATGTCGTCCCCCACCAAACGTTCGGGCATATCGGGCTGCATGTGGAAGAGCCAGTGCCAGTACCCGGAGGCGAGTGAGGCGTCCAGGCGGCGGAACATCTCCCGGGTGGGAACGATGTCGAGCACGGCCAGCCGCTCCACCTGGCCCGGATGGTCCAGCGCCCAGCGGTGCCCCACGCGAGCGCCGCGGTCATGGCCCACGACCATGGCCCGCTCGAAGCCGAGCGCCTCGACGAGGCCGGCCATGTCGGCGGCCATCCGCCGCTTGTCGTATCCCCTGGTGGGCTTGTCGCTCAGGCCGTATCCGCGCAGGTCCGGCGCAACGACGGTGTAGTCGGCGGAGAGATCCGCCAGTACCGGCCGCCAGCAGTCGGAGGTCTGCGGCCAGCCATGGAGCAGGACGAGCAGAGGTCCGGCCCCGGCTCGGACGTAGTGCAGGCGGACCCCGTCCACCTGCGTCACTCCGGTCGTGACTGTCGGCTGTCCCATGGGTGCGCCTTCCTGACGTGAGCTACGAGCCAACGCGAGCTAACCGTCTTAGACGGTTAAATTAGCGTGCAGAATGAAGGCGTGGCAACGGACAGCAGGTGGATCTGGGACGGCGGACGGGTCTGCCTGGACTTCGCCAACACCCTCCGAAGCCGGTGGAGAACCACTCCGGTGGAGACCCTCCGGGAACCGGACGACCTGGCGGGCTGGCTCCGGGAGGCACTTCTGCTCGCACCGGGGACCACCGAGCCCGCCACGGCGGCCGTTCTCATGTCCGCCCGACGGCTGCGTGAGAGCGTCGACCGGGCCGTGCTGGCGGTCGCCGACGGCCGACTGCCCACATCCGGCGACGTGACCCTGCTCAACCGGTCGGCAGCGGCGGCCCCCAGATCCGCCCTGCAACTCGTCATCAACGGCGACCGTTTGGAGCCCGTCGGCCCCACGCCCCTCGCCGCCGACCCCGCACTCGCCCTGGCGCTCATCGCCCAGGACGCCGTCGACCTGCTTCTGTCCGCCGAGATCCGGCGCGTGCGCGTGTGTGGAGCCGACAACTGCGCTCTGCGTTTCCTGGACCGCTCCCCGGCCCGCAACCGCCGATGGTGCTCCATGTCCCGCTGCGGCAACCGCACCAAGGTCCGCCTGCATCAGGTGCGTGCACGACAGAGTGGCCCGACGAAGGAAACCTGACCGAAGAGGCCTCAGCTCACTCGGGCGACCTCATCCGAAAGGCGGGGCCGGGGATACTCTCGATGTCCTTCGCCTGCACCGGGTGGCCCTGTTCGCAGCGGATCTGGACGTCGACGTGCGCACCGCACTCGCGATGCCGCGCCAGGACCGCCGGTCCCTCGGGGTCGGCACGGTAGCGGTCGCCCCACTGCAGGAGCCCCATCACGGCCGGCACCAGGTCCATCCCCTTGGACGTGATCACGTACTTCGGCCGGCTCCGCGAGCCCGGCTCCTTGTAGGACTCGGTGGCCAGGATCCCTTCCTCCACCAGCATCCGAAGCCGTGCCGCGAGCAGGTTACGAGGACAGCCGAGGACTCGTTCGAACTCGCTGAAGCGGGACGAGCCGTACCAGACCTCACGCAGAATCAGGATCGTCCACTTCTCACCCACGATCTCCAGTGTCCGCGCGATCGAGCAGTTCGACGTGTCCCGGTCGAGCCGGGGATCCATGCCGGTGTCTTGGAGAACTTCGGTCCACGCATCCATGAGAACGATTCTAGCCGTTTGAGTTTACTTTCAGAGACTCAGCCGTCCTGGGGCCATCACCTCGGGCCGCGAGGGACTCGCGGACCTCGTTCGCGGCTACCTGTCGCCCGAGCACCGTGACCGGCCCGGCCCGGCCCGACCTGATGCTCCTCCCGCCGCGCCGCGACGAGATCGGCCGATGTGCGCGGACGGCACCGAGCAGGCCCATGCCGAGGGCGCGACGGCCATCGTGGATCGCCGCCCCCTGGCGCCCACGGATCTGCAGTCCGCTCGTGGCATGAGCCATCGGGCTCTTGCGCATGACGGTGGGACCGCTGCACCTGTCCCGCTCCCTCGCTCATCGGTTGAGAGGCCCGGCCGCGCCGCAACGAGGGCGCCGGTTAGATGTCGGCCTCCGGCGAGCGGAGCGCGAAGGCGGCGAGCCGAGCCCGGATGCGAGGGCCCTTCCGCACGTCCGGCTATGGCCACTCCCGGCCAAAACGCGCCGCCCGTCCGCCCGACACCCACTACCGCTCGAGGAAGTCGAGGGCTTCCGCCACGAACTGCTCGTGGAACTGGAAGATGCCTCCGTGGCCGGCGTCGGGGTAGATGACCAGGTCGGCGTTCGGCAATCGCCGGGCCAGCTCGAACGAATTCTTCGTCGGCACCATCCTGTCACTCTCGCCGTTGGCGACGAACACGGGCTGATGGATGACGGAGAGGTTCTGGGGCTGCGCGAGCCCCCAGCGGTGGATGGCCTTGAGCTGGGCGAAGTAGGACGTGAGGGAGATCGCCTTGTCGCGGTCGTGGGTGCGCTCCTTGAGCCGGGCCAGGAACTGCTTTCCGGCTCGGCGCCCGCCCGCGGTGCGGGTGAAGAAGAGGAACTGCTTCGGGTCCTGGAGGGTGAACAGGGCCCGGACGGTGTCGAGATGGGACAGTCGGCTCACGTTCCTGATGCCCTCGCCACCTGCGGGCCCGGTGCCCGTGAGGATCAGCCTGCGGACGAGCCGCGGTTCGTCCTGCGCGATCACTTGGGCGATCATGCCGCCCATCGAGAAGCCGTGAACGTCGACATGGTCGAGCCCGAGTCCCCGGATGAAGGTGACGGCGTCCTTCGCCATCTCCTCGATGGTCTTCGGCGTCGAGCCACTGGATGCGCCAACTCCCCTGTTGTCGAAGGTGATGACGCGATGCCTGGCGGCGATGCCGTCGACGACCCGAGGATCCCAGTTGTCGAGGACCGCTGCGAGGTGGGTGATGAAGACCACCGGGACGCCGGTCCGCGGGCCGAGGTCGCGATAGGCGAAGGTCACTCCCCCAGCGGTGAGGGTGCGGGTGGGCGCCTTCCGGTACGACGTCACCACGTCGCCTCGTGCTGCTTGTGCGTCGTTCACGGCCGTGCCCTTCTGCGGGGGTTCTGGACTGCGGTTGCGGTCCGGACGGGGACGACGGCAGAAGGCCCGCAGGGGTCGGACCCTGCCCGGTTGAGCCCTTCAGCATCACGCCGACCATTGAATTATGACCATACTTTAATGCGCTTCGCAAGAGATGCGTCATACAGAGCGTCGCGACATGGGGGCCATCGACCACGAGGCGTGACGCGCGCTGGGCAACTGCCCCGCTTGCGGCCCGCCGACCGGCCACTTAGCATGATGAACGTAATCCCATATGCGGGAGCCTGACAACGGGCGCAGCACCCGGCGCGCCTTACGTGCGCGCCGGCGCCATCCGTACCGAATCGGCGCATTTCCAAGCGCGGGGAAGCCCAGGACGAAGCGCACGCTCGTCCACTCTCTCCACCAACACGAAAGACCTGGCCATGAGCGCACCGCGGAATTCCCCGTCCCCCTCGCGATCGTCGTACAGGAACGCACCGACCCGCTCCGTGTCCGTCGACGGGGTGGACTTCGCGTATCGCGAACTCGGCCCCGAGGACGGCGTGCCGCTGGTGCTGCTGATCCACCTGGCCGGAAACCTGGACAACTGGGACCCGAGCGTCGTCGACGGACTCGCCGCACGGCGTCGGGTGATCACCTTCGGGAACCGCGGGGTGGGCGGGTCGGGCGGCTCCACGCCGGACACGATCGAAGGGATGGCCCACGACGCGGTGCGGTTCATCCACGCCCTCGGCTTCGACCAGGTCGATCTGTTCGGTCTGTCGATGGGCGGCTTCGTCGCGCAGGTCGTCGCGGCGGAAGAACCGCGCCTTGTCCGCAAGGTCATCCTCGCGGGCACCGGCCCCGCCGGCGGCCACGGCATCGACAAGGTCCCGGCCCTGGCCGTTCAGGCCACGATCAAGGGCGCCCTGACCCGTCAGGATCCGAAGCTCTCCCTCTTCTTCACCGACACCGCAAGCGGCCGAAGGGCAGGACGCGCCTTTCTGCGGCGACTGGAGGAGCGTACGGACAACCGCGACAAGGACATCTCGCTGACGTCGGTCCGCGCCCAGATGAAGGCCATCAGACGGTGGGGACGCCAGGCACCGTCCGACCTGTCGGCGATTCGCCAACCGGTACTCGTGGCAAACGGCGAGAACGACCGGATGGTGCCCAGTCAGAACACTGTCGACCTGGCCGCCCGACTGCCCAAGAGCGAGCTCGTCCCCCTCTACCCGGATTCCGGGCATGGGGGGATCTTCCAGAACCACGAGGACTTCGTCGCAAGGGCGTTGCGGTTCCTCGAGTCCTGAGCTTGGCCGAGTCTGACATGGACCGGTGCGGGTGCCCCCCCCAGGGTCGTAGCGCGACCGCTACGACCCGGTGGCCGTCAGAACATCGTGTTGCCGTTGGCGGAGGTCTCCGGCACGTCCTGCACGGCGTCCCAGTGTTCGACGATCTTTCCGTCCCGCACCCGGAAGAGGTCGAGGACCGCCCGGCCGCGCTCGCCCGGTGCGTCGACGTAGTGGCTGTGGACGGCCACCAGGTCGCCCTCGGCGATGACCCTCTTCGGCTCCACGCTCAGCTGCGGGAACTTCTCCAAGTACGCGCTCAGTCCGGCCTTCGCGCCGACCACCCCGTCAGGGATGTTCGGGTTGTGCTGGTGATACTCGGGGGCGACGTAGGTGTCGAAGGCGGCCAGGTCCTTGCGGACCATGAGCTGGTCGACGAACTCGGTGACCAGCTTCTTGTTGTAGGCGGTGAACCACCGCTCCCCCGGCACCTCGACCTGCGGTCGGGAGAGGGTGGAGAACATGCCGTTGCCGTTGGCCGTGGTCTCCGGCACCTCCTGGAGGATGTCCCAGTGCTCGGCGATCTTCCCGTCCTGGAAGCGGAAGATGTCGAAGGCGGCGATCCCGCGGGTACCAGGAGCCGGGACGACATTGGAGTGCAGGAGCACCAGGTCGCCCTCAGAGATGACCCGCTTGATGTCGTACGTGGTGTCCGGGTACTGCCGGCGCCAGGCGGCACCGAACGCCTTGAGGGCCTCGGGGCCGTCGGGGGCGAGGGGGTTGTGCTGGATGTAGTCGGGCCGTACGTGCCGGTCGATGGGGGTCGTGTCGCCTCCGTCGAAGCCGGTCCTGAGGGTTTGAACGGTGATCTGCGACTTCACCGTCCCTTCCACGGTCAGCACGATCTTGCCGGTGGTACGGCCGGTCTCGCCCAGGGCGTGGGCCTTGGCGGCCTCGGCGAGCGGGAAGGTGGCATCGATGTGGGCGCGCAGGGCGCCGGTTTCGACCAGATTGGCGATGGCCTGCATGCCGGCGCGGTCGGCCTCGACGAGGAGGGCCTCGTAGCGGATGCCCCGTTCGGCGATGTCGGCCAGTTCGTCGGGGTCGATGGGTACCGGCAGGATCGAGACGAGCGTGCCGCCCGGGCGCAGCACGGCCAGGGAGCGGGCGCGGGCGGCGGTGTCCAGCGAGATCGGGTCGAGGACCACGTCGATGTCCTTGACGGCCTCGGTGAAATCGACCGTGTGGTAGTCGATGGCCTCGTCCACTCCCAGCGAATGCAGGAAGTCGTGCTTGGCGGCGCTGGCGGTACCGATGACGTGGGCGCCGCGGGACTTGGCGATCTGGACGGCGAGATGGCCGACCCCGCCGGCCGCCGCGTGGATGAGGACGCGCTGCCCGGGCTGGATGTCGGCGGTGTCGACGAGTGCCTGGTAGGCGGTCAGGGCGGCGAGTGGCAGGGCGCCGGCCTGGACGTGGTCGACACCGGCGGGCTTGTGGACGAAGGCGCGGGCGGGCGCGGTCACGTATTCGGCGTGGGCGCCGACCCCGTGGGGGTAGGGCAGCATGCCGAAGACCTCGTCGCCCGGCTTGAACAGGGTGACACCGGTGCCTACGGCCTCGACGACTCCGGAGACGTCCCAGCCCAGGATGAGGGGCAGGCCGTTGGCGGTCATGGGCTGGGCCCGGTTCCACCAGTCGGTTGGGTTGACGCCGGCCGCGCGGACGGCGATCAGGATCTCACTCAACCCCGGTTCGGGCCGGGGCACTTCGACCTCCTTGAGTACGTCGGGGGAACCGTGGGTGTCCTGACGGATGGCGCGCATGGTGGGGTTGTCGGAGTTCGTCATCCGTCCAGCGTCGCGGCCTGCCACCCCCGGCACCATGGCATGAATGCCAACTTTCAACGGGATCGCGCCATGGCCTGCGATCGTCGATTCATCGCGTCGACCGTGATCCAGCGGCAAGAGTGCGGGTCCGATACGCTGGCATGAATTACGCCTTTCGACGGGATCACGCCATGACCTCCCCGCACCGAGTCGTCGTCCTGGCCGTGGACGGCGTTTACCCCTTCGAGCTGGGCATTCCGAGTCGGGTCTTCGAGGCGGCGGAGGGTCGCTACGAGGTTCTCACCTGCAGCGTCGACGGCCGCCCCGTCCGCACCAACTCCGACTTCTCGATCACCGTCGAGCACGGCCCTGAGGCGCTGCGCACCGCCGACACCGTCGTCATCCCGCCCTTCACCCCCACCGCCGTCACGACGGAAGTGCCGGAGGCCGTCGTGGAGGCGCTCGGTTCCGTCGCCGCCGGCACACGTCTCGTGTCCATCTGCACCGGCGCCTTCGTTCTCGCCGCGGCCGGTCTTCTCGACGGTCGGCCGGCCACCACGCACTGGATGGTCGCGGACCTCTTCCGCGCATGTTTCCCGCAGGTCCTGCTCGATCCGGACGTCCTGTTCATCGACGACGGAGACGTACTGACCTCGGCCGGTGCGGCTTCCGGGCTGGACGTCTGCCTGCACATCATCCGCAAGGACCACGGCAGCGAAGTAGCCAACCAGGTGGCCCGCCTGTGCGTCGTCCCGCCGTGGCGGGACGGAGGACAGGCGCAGTACATCCGGCATCCGGTGCCCGAGGCCACGGCCGGCGGAACGGCCTCCGCCCGTCAATGGGCGCTGGAGAATCTCCACGAGCCCATGACGCTGACGGATCTCGCCGAGCGCTCCCACATGAGTCTGCGCACCTTCGCCCGTCGCTTCACCGAAGAGGTGGGCCTGAGCCCGGGACGCTGGCTGATCCAGCAGCGCGTCGAGCGGGCGCGGCACCTCCTGGAAACCACCGACCAGCCGGTGGACGAGATCGCCGGCCAGGTCGGCTTCGCCGGCGGCACGTCACTGCGAGAGCATCTGCATGCCGCCATCGGCATCTCACCGCTCGCCTACCGGCGCACCTTCCGCGGCGCCCTGTCCCCCGCACACTGAGCACCGCCGCGCAGCTCGCGCTCCGCCGACGCGGCGATGAGCAGGATTTCCCCACCCGCGGCCGGCAGCTGTTTCACGTCACGCGAGCGGCGTGTCCGCCAGGATGCGTTCCAAGGATCGTCGACCCGTCCGGCTCATGGGCGGGTTGCTCTTGACGTAGTACCAGACCAGCCCCATCGCCTGAACGAAAGCCCACGCCTTGCCTCGCTCCCATTCGAGGTCGTCGCTGCCCAGGTGATCACGGAGCACCTGCCGCGGCCCGGCCTCGAGCAGGTGCCACGCGCTCACAAGATCCAGCGAAGGGTCAGCGGGCGCGAAGCCGCCGACGTCGAGGATCCCCGCAAGCCGGCCTTCGGACACGAGCACGTTGCCGGGAATCAGATCGCAATGGGCCATGGCGTCCTCAGCCGCACCTCGCGGCAGATCACGCAGAGTTGCCCAGATACGGCGCAGTCGAGGGACGTCCAGGAGTTGCTCACTGTGGCTGAAGCAGGTAGCCATCCACGTGTCGTGGGACCGCAGGTCGCCTCCTCGACCTGTGCCGGCGAACGTGCGGCCCTGCGTGTCGATCGCGCGCAGGTCGCCGATGAGATCGGCCAAGTCACGGGCGAACGCAGACGATTCGCCCGGGTCCTCGTCGGCGGCCACGACGCCGGGCAGCCACGTCTGCACCGACCACGGAAGCGGGTAACCTGCTCCGGGTTCGCCCAGCGCGATCGGCTCGGGCGTGGGGAAACGCGTGCGACCTGCCAGCTCGCGAGCCGCTTCCGCCTCGGACTTCAGCCAGCGCCGCGTCGACTCGACGTCTGCGGACTCAAGAGGGAATCGAGCGGCGAGCCGATCGCCGATCCGGAAGACGGCGTTGACCGTACCCTGCGACACGATGCTCTTGACCGGCAGGCTGCGCCATTCAGGAAACTGCTGGTCTACCAACATGCGCACCGTCTCGGGTAACACGGTCAGCTGGTTGGCGTGCATTTTCATGGTGGAAGCATTCGCGTCACGATCTTCGATCGCAACCCATTTCCCGCGTAGAGAAGCAGCCACGAAACCAGCGAGCATGCGGCTCACACGGGACAGTTCTCACGACCGTGATCTTGCCGTTGCCGGTGGCGGCTCAGGGCGCGGGGAGTGGAAAGAGCATGCAACTGCTGGTGGCGTGGGCGAGCAGGCGGTCTCCCTCGTCGACCAAGTGAGCCTGCGCGAGAGCGGTTTGGCGTCCTTTGTTGACGACCGTGCCGATGGCGCGGACCTTGCCTGTGTCCACGGTGATCCGCCGGAGGAACTTCACGGTCAGATCAAGCGAGGTGTATGCCGTGCCCTGCGGCAGGGTCGACTGGACCGCACCGCCGGCCGCCGAGTCGAGCAGGGTGGCGTAGACGCCTCCGTGCACACTGCCCAGGGAGTTGTAGTGCTCCTCGCCCGGCATCACCGAGAAGACCACGCGGCCCTCCTCCACCTCCTCGAGGGCGAAGTCCAGAGCGGCTATGAGGGGCGGTGGGGGCAGGCGGCCCTCGAGCAGGTCGCGCAGCACCTCCACGCCCGAGACGCGTCCAGCGGTTGCTCCCACAATCGCGGGATCCTGCCACTCATACGTACGCGTCCGTTCCACGCCGCTGCCTCTCCACCTGGGTTCGAGATTTGAACCTAGCCATGGTGTACCTGACTGTCAATGATGAAGCCAGGGGGCCCATTCCGGCGGGACGAAATGGCGCCCGAAGTACGTCAGACGCGCTGCCAGGAGTCCAGCAGAGCGAGGACGTTTTCGATCCCCTGATCGAGGAGCTCGTTGGCGAGTTGGGTGTCGGTCAGGGCACGGGAAAGCTGCAGCGTTCCGGCCATCAGGCCGAGGAGGCTCAGCGCCTTCACCCGTGCGGAGGGCGGGTCCTCGGGGGCCATGCGGGCGGCAATGCCGTCGATGAGGATCAGCACGCCGTCGGTGTACGCCTGCCTGGTTGACTCGGTGGAGCGCCCGATCTCGTCGAGCAGCGCGGCGTTGGGGCAGCCGTCGCCGAGGCTCTCGCGGTGCCAGGGCGACAAGTACCCGCGCACGATCTGCTCGAGTCCGGCACGGCCGGGCTCAGCGGCCGCGACGACGTTCTCGGCCTGCGCCGTCAACTGGTCGGCGATGGCCGTGGTGACGAGGTCGTCCTTGGATGCGAAGTGAGCATAGAAGGCACCATTGGTCAGGCCCGCGTCCTTCATCAGGGTGGAGACCCCGGAGCCGTCGATACCGTCCTGCTTGAACCGGCGGCCCGCCGTCTCGATGATCCGCCGCCTCGTCTCCGACTTGTGCTCTTTGCCGTACCGCACCACGCCACACGCTCCTTCGCCGGCCGGAAGGACCGGTTGCCCTTCACCGACTCAGCCAGTCTATGGTATTGCAAACGTAATCCAAAGAGTCGACGGAGGGGCGAAGGGCGAGCGGGCGTGGCGCAGCATCAGTGAGGCAGGCACGGGCCGGATTTCATTCGTGCTGTTCGGCGTCTATCAGTGCGAGGGCGTTGCGGATCCCCTGTTCGAGGAGCTGGTCGGCGAGTTGCCGGTCGGTGAGGGCGCGGGAGAGTTGCAGGGTGCCGGCCATCATGCCGAGGAGGCTGAGCGCCTTGAGACGTGCTGATGGCGGGTCGTGGGGTGCCAGGCGGGCGGCGAAGCCGTCGATGAGGACCAGCGCGCCGTCGGTGTAGGCCTGCCGGGCTGCGTCTGTGGAGCGTGCGATCTCGTCGAGGAGGGCGGCGTTGGGACAGCCGTCGTCGATGGTGTCCCGCTGTTCGGTGGAGAAGTACCAGCGGATGATCTGTTCGAGTCCGGCGCGGCCGGGTGCCGCCTGCGCGACGATGTTCGCGTGCTGTGTGCGCAGTTGGTCGGCGACCGCGGTGGCGACGAGGTCGTCCTTGGAGCTGAAGTAGGCGTAGAAGGTGCCGTTGGTCAGCCCGGCGTCCTTCATGAGGGTCGCAACTCCGGAGCCGTCGATGCCGTCGCGCTTGAGCCGGCGGCCTGCCGTCGTGATGATCCGCTGCCGCGTCTGCTGTTTGTGTTCTTTCGTGTACCGCACGATGTGTTCCTCCGTCGCAGCCGGGGCGGGTGCCCCGGCTGCCGGCTGGTCGGGTCAGTGTGCCGCGCCCGCAAGGAGAGCGGGGATGTTGATCCTGGCGGTCTGCAGCTTCGGGTCGTGGGGGTCGGGGACCCCGCCGTCGGTGATGTACAGCCGGTCGCCGCGCACCGCGGTCGCGGAGGGCGAGGCGAGGCCGTCCGCGCTGGTCAGGACGGGCTTGTAGGTGCCGTTGGGATAGATGACCACGACCCTGTCCGGGCCGTTGTTCGAGGACGAGCCGTTCTGCGCCGCGAAGACCACGTCGGAGAAGGGGGTGAGGAAGCTGAGATCGTCGATGTTGGGCAGGCCGCCCGCGATCTGGTGGATGGGGCCCGCCGTGCCGGTGGCGGTGACGGGCACCCGCAGCAGGCTCCCCTTGTTGAAGTTACTGATCCACAGGGCGCCGTTGTGGAACCTGAGCCCGTTGGCGCCGATCGGCAGGGCTTCGGTCGGTACCGGCGCGAGAGCGGCGTCGGTCAGCCACGGGGTCACCGGGCCGCCCGAGGCCGGAGCGGACCAGACGACGCCCTTCAGGCTGTCCGCGATGTAGAGGGTGCGTCCGGTCGGGTCGACGGCCAGCCCGTTGGGGCCCGAGTCGGCGGGCAGGGCGGCGACACGCTCGGGGGTACCGTCCGCAAGCAGCTTGTACACGCCGTTCCTGGCCGCGTTGCCCGGGGCCCACAACGCGTAGTAGACGGTGCCGTCACTGCCACGGGCGTTGCCGCTGATGGCCTCGCCCACCTGCCCGGTGGCGAGTACCGTGCGCTCTCCGGACGCGGAGATACGCATCAGCTCCGGACCGTGGGTGCGCTGACACACCGCACAGCTGCCGAGCAGGGACAGGGTCACCGAGCCGTCGGGGTTGGCGGTGATGTTCTCGGGGATCTCGCCGGCGGCGAAGTCGAACGTCGCGGCGGTCCGTACGTCGGAGACCGCGGATCCGCTGTACGAGTGTCCCGGCCATGTCGACGCGGACACGGACGGCGCCGAGGCCAGGACGGCAGCCGCCGCGGTGACCGCGAGCGCGATGCCGACGTTCCGCTTCAGAAAACGCCTTGTGCCGGATGCACTGCGTCGGGCCGTGTGCTGGTGTTGCTGCTGCATGACTCTCCTAGGTAAATCACGAGTGGCTGATCAATGGGCTTTGGGAGACCGGGAGGTCAGGCGGGCAGACGGCTGTTGTTGCGGGTCTGCTTGTCGAACGTTCCGGCGGGAGCGAGGCGGCGTACCGTCGTGGCGCGTGAGGGCGGCGTGGCGGCGGTCAGCTGGGGTGCGCGCAGCTTCGGCTTCTCGTCGGGTCCGCGGTGACGATCGTTTTGGCGACGACGGCAGGGTTGTCGCCGTCCTTCATCACATCCGCGATCACGTCGTCGAGGACGCGTCGTCGCTTTCGGACAGGTGGGGGCACGCGAAGGGGGAGGGTCAGTTCGGCATCCGGTTGAACCTGCGGACGATGCGGTCGAAGACCCGGGCCGGAAGGACGCGGTGGAACACGCTGATGCCGGCGGCCGTCCTACCGGCGGTGCGCCGCAGTTTCGGGTTCTTGTCGGTGGCCGCCGCGACGATCACCTTGGCGATGGTGGAGGGATCGTCGCCGCCGCTGGTGTTCTTCGCCAGCACCTCGTCGAAGGTGCGCCGTCCCGACGCGTACAGCGGCATGGGGGTGTCGCCCTGCACGCTGTGGTCGCCGAACGGGGTGTTGATCGGGCCGGGCTCCACGAGCAGGACCCGTACGCCGTGCTCGCGGACCTCGTGGTCCAGCGACCCGGAGTAGCCCTCGACCGCGTGCTTGGTGGAGGTGTAGATGGCCATGAACGGGCTGGGCACGAACCCGCTGAGGGAGGAGACGTTGATGACGCGTCCGCGCCGCTGGGCGCGCATGTGCGGCAGGACCGCCTTGGTCATCCGCATGATGCCGTAGACGTTGACGTCGAAGACCTCCTGCGTCCGGGCGACGGAGAACTCCTCGGCGGCCCCGTTCGCGCCGACGCCGGCGTTGTTGACCAGGACGTCGATACGCCCGAACCGGTCGATCACCTGCTTGACCACCAAGGCGACCGACTCGTCGCTGGTCACGTCGAGGTCGAGGTAGGTCACCCCGGCGGGCGCGGCGACCCGCGCGGTGTTGCGAGCGGTCCCGATCACCTCGAAGCCCGCCGCGGCGAAGGCGAGGGCCGTCTCCTTACCGACCCCCGAGGAGGCACCTGTCACGAGCACCACCGGTCGAGTTGTCGCCATCACGAGCTCCCTTGGTTTTGACGCACTCCCGTATGTCTTACGGTCGTATGTCTTACGTACGTACGACCATAGGACGATCGTCAGGCAATGGCAAGTGGTCAGGCCTGATGATTCGAAAGAGGTCGGGAAGACGTGGGGCGCGGCGCTTGTGGACGGGGCAGCAACAGTCCGATGCGCGATGAAGCCGCCGGCTCAGTCGGCGGGAACGGCGTGGGCTTGGGCAGCCGAGTCATCCACATCGGCCGCGAGGTGTATTGCCCGCTCGCCCGCCACGGCAGCGCCTTCCAGCATCCTGGACCGCTTCCCGGGCTGGACCTTCGCGTTCGACGAGTTCGGCCTGTTCGCGATCCGGCCCGAGTGCGGCAGCTGCCCGCACTGAGGGAGGGCACCGGGAACACTGGGAAACTGAGGGGCACAAGCGTGTGGCGCCACCCGTCCGCAGAGCGGGACGGGCAGCGCCACACGTCGAAACCGGGGACTTATCCGGGGAACGGCTTGCTGGCGTCGTCGTCAGCCTTGATGCACGCGTCGAGCTTCCTCTGGAGGGCGGCCGCGTCGTTGAGCGCCTTCCTGGCCGCCGCGGTCTCCCCCAGCTGCTTCAGCTTCGCGGCCTTGGTCTTGAGGTTGGCGATCTGCTGGCGCAGCTGGCTCGTGTTGCAGGTGACGGCGGCCTTGACCGATACCTCGCCCCGGTCGGCCGACACGGCGGCGTGAGCGGGCACCGAGGTAATGAAGAAGCCTCCGACGATGGCCGCGGAGACGGCCAGGACGGAAAAGCGCTTGGTCATGAGTTGTTTCCCCCAGGTAGGGCTTGAGTTGGTCGAAGTGGATCTTACAAAACCTTGTGACCCACCAGTAACCAGACCCGGAACGCACCGACCAAGCAGCTCCGTGTTGTCCCGACGGCCCGCCCCCGCGGACCGAGAGCCCTGCCTGCGGAGTCACGCCCCAGAAGCGGGTACCGGGAAGAGCATGCAGCTGCTGGTGGCGTGGGCGAGGAGACGGTCCTTCGCGTCGACCAACTGAGCCTGGGCGAGGGCGGTTTGGCGTCCCTTGTTGACGACCGTGCCGATGGCGCGCACCGGGCCGGTGTCCACGGTGACCCGCCGCAGGAACTTCACCGTCAGGTCCAGCGAGGTGTACGCCATCCCCTGTGGGAGGAGCGACTGGACGGCGCAGCCCGCCGCCGAGTCGAGCAGCGTGGCGAAGACGCCGCCGTGCATGCTGCCGATGGGGTTGTAGTGCTCCTCCCCCGGGGTCAGCGAGAAGACCGCCCTGCCGGGCTCCACCTCGTCCAGGGTGAAGTCGACGGTGTGACCGATCGGCGCCGCCGGAAGCCGACCCCCCTGCACCTCGCGCAGGAAGTCGATGCCGGCCATGCGTCCGGCCGCCTCCGCCGAGATCGCGGGATCGTCCCATTGATACGTACGCGTTCGCCCCACGATCCAGCGCCCTTCCCTCTGACTGTCAGCTGACTTTCCCAAGCGAAGCTAGGCTTTTGTTCGCCTGACTGTCAATGGAGAAGCCAGGTCCCCTACCATGGCGGGATGGAGTGGCTTGAGGCGAGCACGGAGAACTGCCCCGTCCAGCGCACGCTCGACGTGATCGGGGAGAAGTGGACACTGCTGATCCTGCGTGACGCCGTCAACGGCGTCCGCCGCTTCGACGACTTCCACCGCCACATCGGCCTCTCGGAAGCGGTGCTCAGCGACCGCCTCCGCAAGCTGACCTCGGCCGGCATTCTGAAGACCGTCCCCTACCGGGAGCCCGGCAGCCGTCCCCGCAACGAATACCGCCTGACCCGCAAGGGCTGGGACCTGTGGCCCGTTCTGATGGCACTGACCCAGTGGGGCGAGGCATACGCCCTTGGCCCCGAGGGGCCTGTCCTGGACGTCCGCCACAGCGACTGCGACGCCCCGGTCCGCGTCGTCGTCGAATGCTCCGCGGACCACTCCACCCTCACTCCCCGCGAAGTCACCGCCCGGCTGGGAAAGGGCGCCCGACTCCGGTCCTGAGACATCGCACTCGCGGTCGCGGGCCGGACAGCGGCCAGCTTCCGGGCTCGGTGCAACAGCAGCGCGCTCAGGCACGAGGCATGAGGCACAAGGCACCTACATACGGCCATACCGGCCTGCCAGGACCGGTACGGCGGGTCGGTCAGCCGGGTTCGGTCAGGCAGTGAGGGTGGGGTAGTCCGTGTAGCCAGCCTCGCCGCCGCCGTAGAAGGTGGCGGGGTCGGGGGTGTTGAGCGGCGCGGCGGTGCGTACGCGCTCGACCAGGTCGGGGTTGGCGAGCGCCATCGTGCCGACGGTGACGACATCGGCGACGCCGTCTTCGACGTCCTTGGCGCGGGTGTCGATGTCGGTGCCGGCCCGGTTGAGGACCAGGGTGTTCGGCCACAACTTGCGAAGGGTGTGCAGGAGTTCGTCGTCACCGCCGTGGGCGATGTGCAGGTAGGCGAGGTCGAGCGGAGCGAGGGCGCGCACCAGGGCGGGGTACAGCTCGTGGGTGTCGCTCTCGGCGATGTCGTTGAACGGGTTCCCGGGGGAGATCCGGATGCCGGTGCGGCCGGCGCCGATCTCGTCGGCCACGGCGGTGGCGACTTCGACGGCGAAGCGGATGCGGTTGTCGAGGGAGCCGCCGTACTGGTCGGTGCGCTGGTTGGTGTTGGTGGCGAGGAACTGGTGCAGGAGGTAGCCGTTGGCGCCGTGGATCTCGACGCCGTCGGCGCCGGCCGCGATGGCGGCCGCCGCGGCGCGCCGGAAGTCGTCGACCGTCGCGGCGACCTCCTCGGTCGACAGTTCGCGCGGTACCGGCATCTCCTGGAGGCCGGACGCGGTGAACATCTCGCCCGTCGGCCGGACCGGGGAGGGAGCCACCGGCTGTCGGTGGTGGGGGGTGTTGTCGGGGTGGGAGATCCGTCCGGCGTGCATGAGCTGAATGACGATGCGTCCGTCGGCCTTGTGCACGGCGTCGGTGACCTTGCGCCAGCCGGTGATGTGCTCCTCCGTGTAAATACCGGGGGTCACCGGGTAGCCCTGGCCGTCGGCGCTGGGCTGGGTGCCCTCGGTGACGATGAGGGCGTGCGAGGCGCGCTGGGCGTAGTACTCGGCGTTCAGCTCGGTGGGTACGCCCTGCGGGGTGGACCGGTTGCGCGTCAGGGGGGCCATCGCCAGTCGGTGCGGCAGGGAGATCTCCCCGGCGACGATCGGGTTCCACAGGGCGTGCGACATGGATGTTTCCTCAAGTAGGGGTGAGAGTGAGCTGCGGGTGGCGGGCTGCCCGCCCCGCGGGAAGTAACGCGTTCGCGATGACCGCTCGGATGGGCCGCTGACCTTCTCCACGGAAGGCGGCCGCATGGAGGGGGACTCGGTGGTCGAGAATGCTGACCGGCTTGCCGCGCGCCTGACCGTCGCCATGACGCTTGGGTCGTATGCAGAAGCGCCAACCGTGCCTTCTACGGCCTGATCCGGCCGTCGTCACGGGAGGGGTTCCGCCGCCGGGGCCGGAGCGGCGGTCAGCCGCGGTAGCGGTCGGCCGGGACCTTCCGGGACAGGTTGGGGACGAGAGCCTGACGCGCCTTCTCGAACGACTCCCAGTCGCTGATGTCCGGCAGGGACAGGATGGTGACGGGCTCCCCGGCGTCGAGGCCGGCGAGCGCCGCGTCGACGGCATCGTCCACGTTCATGACTATCTCGTCGGGGAACGCATCGAGGTCCACGCCGGAGCCGTCCCACAGATCCGTGCGAACAGCGCCCGGCAGCACAGCCTGCACCACGACGGGGCTCTCGGCGAGTTCCTGCTGCAGGGCCTGGGTGAACGTCAGCACGTAGCTCTTGGTGCCGCTGTAGACGGCGCTGACGGGCAGGATGTTGAGAGCCATGGCAGAGGAGATGTTCACCACGGTGCCGTGCCCGCGGGCCGTCAGCCCCGGCAGGACCGCGATGGTCAGCCTGGTCAGCGCTGTCACATTGAGGTTGATCAGCGTCTCGTAGGCCGCCGCGTCGGAGGCTGTCAGCGGCGTGAGCAGCGCACCGCCCGCATTGTTGATCAGCACCTCGATGCTCTCGTCGGTCCGAAGGCGCTCCTCGACCAAGGAGATCTGCGCCGTGTCGGTGAGGTCGGCGGTGACGACGTCCACCGCGCGGCCCGTGCGGCTGCGGATGTCCGACGCCAGGGTTTCCAGCCGCGCAGTGTTGCGGGCCACCAGGATCAGGTCGTAGCCCCGGTCGGCAAGCCGCTGCGCGTAGGCGGTGCCCAGGCCGGCCGATGCGCCGGTGACGACTGCGGTCTTGTTCTGAGTGGTCATGAGCGGGATCTCATTTCTGAGCGGGGGGATGAGTGCGGACCGAAGCGTCGGCCCCGATCTCGCTTTAGATTACGATAGGTATCTAAAGAGGTTCCGTCAAACGCCCCCGAGGGCGTCGGTCACCGCCGATGGCCGGACCGCTCGACGCGTACGCGGGAGTGCGAGGTCGGCTGCCGATCGGGTTTGGCTGGAGACCGGCGACACTCCTACGCAGACCTGCCCGCCGCCCGCATACCAGCGCCGCGGAAGCCGCCCCCGGAGGCGCGGCTCGGCGCTACCGCCCACCCGCGGCACGTCGCATACGATAGATACACTTTGGTATCTAACGTGGGCAGGTGAGTGATGAGTCGCGTCTCGCAAGCACAAGCGCTCGAGAACCGCAGGCGCGCGGTCGCCGCGGCCTCCCAGCTCTTCCGGGAGCGCGGGGTGAACGGCATCAGCGTCGCCGATCTGATGAAGTCCATCGGGCTGACCACGGGCGGCTTCTACAAGCAGTTCTCCTCCAAGGAGGCCCTGGTCGCCGAGGCGGCCCAAGCCGCGTTCGGGGACCTCGACCTGCTCCTGGCGTCGTTCGACACGGCTCGGGGCGATCATGACACCGCGCGCGGCGCCCTCATCGACTTCTACCTGTCGGCCGAGCACCGCGACCAGCCCGGCAGCGGTTGCCCCACCGCGGGATTCGCGGGGGACGCGGCTCGCGAGCCCTCAGCCGGGGAGATGCGCGAAACGTACGCGGCCGGCGTCGAGAAATTCGCCGCGTGGATGTCCACCGAAGCCGAGGACGGTCTTCCCCTGGTGGCCACCCTGGTCGGCGCGATCCTGCTCGCCAGGGCCACGGCGGGCACGGATCTGTCGGAGAAGATCCTGGAGTCCACCCGCGAAGCCCTGACCGCCCCCCACTCACCTGACCCGGAATCCTGAACCTGGACCAGGCGGCCCGGCCCCAACGGCACGCGATCAAACGGCCGTTGGCCAACGGAAGCCCCACCCTGCCCTTGTTGCGTCCGGCGTTTTCCGGCTCACTCCCCTGCCCGTAGCCGCCACTGACGCCCTCGCCGTCGCCTTGCCACGCCCCACTGCGGCGGAGTCCTCGGCCCCCTGGGGCCATCTCCCCCTGTCCGCAGCGGATTCGGACGTCGACGTGCGCACCGCACTCGCGATGTCGCGCCAGGACCGCCGGCCCCCCGGGGCGCCACGGTAGCGGTCACTCCACTTCAACAGCCGCCTCACGAGCGGCACAGAGATCCACCCCCCTGCTCGCTTCCTTCACTTCACCAGCATCGGCAGCCGTCCCGCGAGTGGTCCCTGAACCCCGTCTGAGTTTACTTTTCTATACTCAGGAAGTAGCGTCGTGGCCGCACACCGACCCGACCGCACGCGAACGGGCGCGCAGGGCGACTTGCGCGAAGAATCACATCGAGCACTGGGAACCCCCACAGGAGGGCGGCCGGCATGAAGGCATTCGTCGTCGAGAAGTACGGCAAGGACGGCGTACGCGCCGCAGACGTACCCGAGCCCACGGTCGGAGACCGCGACGTCCTGGTCAGGGTGAGCGCCGCCAGTATCAATCCGCTGGACAAAATGATCCGCAACGGGGAGTTCAAGCAGCTCATCAAGCACAAGCCTCCGTTCGTGCTCGGCCATGACCTGGCCGGTGTCGTGACGCGGGTCGGCTCCGCCGTACGCGGCCTCGAAGTCGGTGACGAGGTCTACGCCCGTCCGCGCGACCTGCGGATCGGCGGCTTCGCGGAGTTCATCGCCATCGACATGGACGATGTCGCCCCCAAGCCCGCCACCCTCACCCTCCAAGAGGCAGCCGCCGTGCCGCTGGTGGCCCTGGCCGCCTGGCAGGTCCTCGTCGACCGGGCCCACGTGCAGCCGGGCCAGAAGGTGCTCATCCATGCCGGTGCCGGTGGCCTCGGCTCTACGGCCATCCAGCTCGCCAAGCACCTCGGCGCCACGGTCGCCACAACCACGAGCACCGACAAGGAGAAACTGGTCAGCAGCCTCGGTGCCGACATCGTCGTCGACTACACGAAGGAAGACTTCTCGAAGATGCTGTCCGGCTACGACCTGGTGCTGGACTCCGTAGGGGGAGCGAACCTCGAGAAGTCGCTGACCGTGCTGAAGCCCGGCGGTCTGGCCATCAGTGTCGTCGGCCCGCCGGACGCCGCGTTCGCCAAGCAGCTCGGCGCCCCCTCGTTCCTGGGCCTGGTCATGAGTGTGCTCAGTCGCAAGGTCCGCAAGAAGGCCAGGGCGCTTGGCGTGCGCTACGAGTTCCTGTTCATGCAGGCCGACGGCTCCCAGCTGCGCAAGCTCGGTGCCCTCTACGACAGCGGGAAGCTCCACCCGGTCATCGACACCACCTTCCCGTTCGACCGGACGCTGGAAGCGATGGCGTACGTCGAGCAGGGCCGCACCAAGGCGGGCAAGGTCGTGGTCTCGATGGTGCCCGACAACGACTGAGACCGTGCCGGCCTCCTCACGGCGGGCGTGATCAGGACGGTGTCCGTCCGCCGAGCGCCACACGCTGCCAGTCGGGAGTGCGGTCCTTGTCGACCAGGGCCGCACGGACGCCCTCCAGGAAGTCCGGCGTGCGGATGGTCGTACGCGCGAGGGCGAGTTCGGCGGCAAGGCACTCGCGCAACGTGCGCTGCCCGCCCCGGGACAGCAGGGCGTGAGTGATCTCCAGACTCTGCGGCGAGGCGGACTCCAAGGCGTCCAGTGCGCCTGCCGCCCAGGCAGAGTCGAGGTGACGCAGGCGTTTCTCGATCTCGCCGAGGGTCGGCGCGCCGAACGCCCAGTCCACCTCCCCGCGCACCTCCGCCAGCCTGCTCTCCGCCACCGGGGAACGGCTGCCGAGACGGTTCAGGACCACGTCCACCGGGTCGCCGGGGTTGCCGGCCAGTGCGTCGCCGACCGCGTCGAGCCCGTCCGCGGGGACGAAGTGCGTGGCCAGTCCCGTGTACAGGGTGTCGGCTGCGTCGAGCCGGTGCCCGGTCAGTCCCAGGTACATACCGATCGCGCCGGGCAGCCTCGGCAGAAAGTAGCTGGCCCCGACATCCGGGAAGAACCCGATCCCGGTCTCGGGCATGGCCAGCACCGCGCGCTCGGTGACGACGCGGAAGCCGCCGTGGACGGACAGACCGAGACCGCCGCCCATGCACACTCCGTCGATGAGCGACACGACCGGCACGGGATACTCGGCGATCCGGGCGTTGAGCCGGTACTCGGTGGCGAAGAACCGCTCACTGGCCTCGGCGTCCCCTGCGAGGCTGTTCTCGCGGATCGTGCGGATGTCTCCGCCGGCACAGAACGCCTTCGGGCTGGTGCTCGCGAGCACCACGGCGGACAGTGGTGTGTCCGCCCACTCGGCGAGCCGGCGGTCGATGGCGGCGACCATGTCCGTGGTCAGGGCGTTGAGCGCCTTGGGCCGGTTCAGCAGAATGCGCCCGACGCCCCGGTGGACGTCGGTGAGAATCTCTGCGGCAGCGGTATCGGTCATGGCTCAGCGCCTCGTGGTCCGCGCGGACCTGGCTGTCATGGGCATCCTGTTCCTCTTCCTCATTCGCCGGGCACATCAAGATCCTGACACAGTGACCGCAGTGCCTCTACGAGCCTGTGGACAGCCAGGACGTCACCGTGACCGTCGTTGGCGGCTCCGAGGGCGCGGGCGCAATCGCCGTACCGGCTCTCGGCGGCGGGCGCGGAGAACGCGGTCACCGCAGGGAAGAGCATCGCGTTCGACAGACCGTGGGCGACACGGAAGTGAGCGCCGATCGGGCGGCTCATCCCGTGCGCCAGCACCACGCCGAAGCCTGAGAAGGCGAAGCCGACCTGGGTCACGGCGAGCATCGTCGCCTCACGAGTCTCGATGTCTGCCCCGGCGGCGTAGATGCGGCGGAGGTGGCGGCCGATGGTCCGGATCGCGTTCTGGGCAAGGCCGCCCGAGAAGGGCGGTACGGCCCGCCCTAGACCGTGGCCGCATTACGCGAGCACCGGAGATCACCATCCGGCCCCCCATCACCCTGGCCGTCCGCCGCGAGGCGGTGACGCGTCCCGCCGTGTGCGGCCAGTGGACCGCCCGCCGCACTCCCTCGCACCCCGCAGGGTGATTCCACCGCCATCTGAGTTTACTTTTCTATACTCAGCCCGTAGCGTCATGAGTGCCGGCACGACGACCCGGCTGCCGCGGGAGAACCCCGGCCCGACATCCGCCTGAGAAGGAGCACCACCATGGGAGTAAGCCCCGAGGCCCACGAGTTCGCGCGGTTCCTGGCGAGCGTGAGCGCGAAGTCGGCGACACCCGGCCTGGACCTGGCCGTCATCCGCGACATCGTCGACTCGAACCACAAGGCGTCGACCGAGCCGGAAGGCGTCACGTATGCCGAAGTGGACGCGGGCGGCGTCCCCGCCCTGTGGGCCATCCCGGAGGGCGCCGATCCCGACCGGGCGCTGCTCCACTTCCACTTCGGCGGATCCGTCACCGCCTCGATGCACTCGGACCGCAAGGCCGCAGGCCATGTCGCCAAGGCGGCCGGAGCCCGCTCCCTCGTCGTGGACTTCCGCCTGGCGCCCGAGCACCCCTATCCCGCCCAGCTCGACGACGCCGAGACGGCCTACCGGTGGCTGCTCTCGCAGGGCTACGAGCCGCGGAACATCGGCAGCACCGGTCACTCGATCGGCGGCACCCTCGCGGTGATGCTCCCGCTGCGTCTGCTCGCAAAGGGCGAGGCCACCCCGGGCGCCATCGTCAGCGTCTCCCCGTGGACCGACCTCACCCTCCAGAACCCTGCGGTGGACGAGAACGAGGACAACGACAAGATGCTCAGCCGGGGCACGCTCGAACTCTTCCGCGGAGCCTGGCTGCAGGACCCCGCCGTGGACTTCACCTCACCCGAGATCAGCATCGCGAACGCCGACCTCACCGGCCTGCCGCCCACGACCGTCCACTACGGCGAGTACGAGACCCTCGCCGACGACGGCGCCGAGCTCGGCCGCCGGCTCGCCGACTTCAAGGTCACCTCAGAGGTCCACCCGATGCCCGAGGGCCAGCACTCGTTCGTGCTGGGCGCGGGGCGGGTACCCGAGGTGGACCAGGCCATCCAGCAGATGGGCCAGTGGCTGCGTGAGCACCTCGGCGCGTGAGCGGCAGCCGCACCGACGCCGTGCCCTGACGGCCGGACCGCAGCACCGCCGCGATGTCGCTGAACGGCGTGCGGCATGCTGCTCGACCGTACCGGTCGGCATGCGGTACTTGTGTCCGACACCGTTTCGCACGCGGTCCCACCACCGTCCGTCGAGGCCACAAAGGAGTGCGCGATGGGAACGTACGAGGATGTCTTCCGCGCCAGTACCGAGGACCCGGAGAACTTCTGGCTGAAGGCGGCCGAGGGCATCGACTGGGATGTCGCTCCGCAGCGCGCCCTGGACTCCTCGGGCGCACCGTTCTACCGCTGGTTTCCCGACGGCCGGCTCAACGTCTGTTTCAACGCGCTCGACCGGCACGTCGAAGCCGGCCGCGGAGAACAACCCGCGCTCGTCTACGACTCCCCCGTGACCGACACCCGCCGCACCTACAGCTACGCGCAGCTGAGGGACGAGGTGGCGGCCTTCGCGGGAGCGCTCGCTCAGCTCGGTGTGGGGCACGGCGACCGCGTGGTGATCTACATGCCGATGGTCCCCGAGGCCGCCGTCGCGATGCTGGCCTGCGCACGGATCGGCGCGGTCCACTCGGTCGTCTTCGGCGGGTTCGCCCCGCGCGAACTCGCCCTGCGTATCGATGACGCGACCCCCAAGGTGGTCGTCTCCGCCTCCTGCGGCATCGAGGGCAAGCGCGTCATCGCGTACAAGCCCCTGCTCGAGCAGGCGATCGAACTCGCGGCCCACAAGCCGGAGAAGTGCGTGATCCTGCAACGCCCGCAGGAGCGTGCCGAGTTGGGATCGGACGATCTCGACTGGGCCGACCTGGTCGCCGCGGCGCCGCCGGCCGACTGCGTTCCGGTCGCCGCCACTGATCCCCTGTACATCCTTTACACGTCCGGAACGACCGGCAAGCCCAAGGGAGTCGTACGTGACTGCGGCGGCCACGCGGTCGCGCTGCACTGGTCGATGGGCGCCGTCTACGACGTGGGCCCGGGCGAGACGATGTTCACCGGCTCCGACGTCGGCTGGGTCGTCGGCCACTCCTACATCGTCTACGCGCCCCTGCTGGCCGGCGCGACAACGGTCCTGTACGAGGGCAAGCCGGTCGGCACCCCGGACGCGGGCCAGTTCTGGCGGGTGGCCGCCGAGTACCGGGTCAAGACCATGTTCACGGCGCCCACCGCCTTCCGGGCGATCAGGAAGGAGGACCCGAAGGGGGCGCTCACCGCGGGCCACGACCTCTCGCACCTGCGCTACCTCTTCCTCGCCGGTGAGCGCCTCGATCCGGAGACGTATCACTGGGCGAGCGCTCTCCTGGGCGTCCCGGTGATCGACCACTGGTGGCAGACCGAGACCGGCTGGCCCATCGTCGCCAACCCGGTCGGCATCGAAGCCGCCCCCATCAAGCCCGGCTCCCCCAGCCGCCCCCTGCCGGGCTGGGACGTCCGCGTCCTCGATCCCGCGGGTGACCCTGTGCCCCCGGGCGTCGACGGCGCAATCGTCGTCAAGCTCCCCCTGCCGCCCGGCGCACTCCCCACCCTCTGGAACGACGACAACCGCTACCTCGGCTCCTACCTGTCCGCCTACGACGGCTACTACCTCACCGGCGACAGCGGCCACCTCGACGACGACGGATACGTCTTCGTCATGGGCCGCACCGACGACGTGATCAACGTCGCCGGACACCGGCTGTCCACCGGCAGCATGGAGGAGGCCCTGGCAGCCCACCCGGACGTCGCCGAGTGCGCCGTCATCGGCGTCGCCGACGAACTCAAGGGACAGGTGCCGCGCGGCCTCGTCGTCCTCAAGGCAGGCACCGGCCGCGAACCGGGCGAGGTCGAAGCCGAACTCGTCCAACTCGTACGCGAACGCATCGGCGCCGTCGCCTCCCTCAAGGACGTCACGGTCGTGGCCGCCCTGCCCAAGACCCGCTCGGGCAAGATCCTGCGCAAGACCATGCGCGGCATCGCCGACGGCCGCGACGAACCCATCCCGTCCACGGTGGACGACCCCGGCGTCATCGAAACCCTGCGCCCGGTCCTCCGCCGAGCCCCGGCGTGACTCCAGGAGAGCTACGACGACCGGCGCTTCGCCTTGTCTGCCGACTGCAACCCTCGTCACACGCGAGTGTGACCAGGATCGGTAGTTGGCACTAGGCCATGTTCGGGACCTGCGCTGATGCCAATTAGCTCCAGCACCTTGAGGCGCGGAATCAGAGAGATAGTTGGCACTTTGGTACAGCGCAGGTCACAGAGTGTTTCGCCAGGAGCACGGGGCCAACTTGCCAAGACCGGAGGAGCTTCACACGTAGCTGCAGGCGTCTGCTCGTGCCTCACAGGGTCCCGGTGAGAGGGGCAAAGCATTTCCTGCGTTGCGTGTTCGCGTTTCCATGCGGGGTGTGCGTGCCTCTATCCGACCTCGTGTGGCGAGGCTCAGCATGAGCAGCGGCAGCGCAGGGGGCACGGCGGGGCTCAAGCCCCTCTACGCGTCGAGTTCCCTCAACGGCAGCCGCCGCCGGACCGGCAGACGCCATGCCTGAGCCGGCTCGCCCTCTCGCCTTCCGTAATCAATAGTGCGTATGGCTTTCCGAAACCAGCGTCTTGTGTTGCCTCCCTGGCATAAGCTCCACCATGTTGACACCACGTCGAGCAGGCACAAGGTCATGTGTACCCTCAGCAGAATCAGTTGCGATCAGGGGCACGAAGTCGAGGCCGAACGGAGCCCCTGAACATTCGTCGCGTGTGATGCGGTAGAAGTCAGCCGCGGTTGTCAGCAGGCATAGGCGGATCGCGTCGATGATGGCCGTCTTGCCGCTGTCGTTCTCGCCGACGAGGACGTTCGTGGCGGGACCGAAGTCCAGGCTCAGGCTGGCGTCCTTGTCGCCGTCCTTCTGCGGCGCCGCGCCGAAGATCCGGAAGTTTCCGCATACAGACAGGCAAGGTACACCGACATCCCCCGAGCGATGAGGCCCGCGCCCTCGACGACACAGGCGGTTGTAACCGCCTCAAGTGCCCCACCCGCATGCGGTTCTGACGCATCATACGATTCACCGCGACACTGGTGCCTCGTTTGACGAATCCCTCCCCGTGGCTGGAAATGGCCATGTCAGGTCGCCCAACTCCAGACAGCAGTGCGCGACCGTCATTGCGGCACAGCGGCAGGGGAGATGGCCCCTCACGACTGGTAGGTGCCACAGCAGGGCGCCTCCTACGCACAGGGCGCGTCGACACCGCGCGGAGTGAGCGCCTCTACGGATTCGTGCGCACCTCCTGCGCGGCGCCCGATCAGCAAATCCGGCGGACCAGGCCAGCATGATCCAAAGACCGTCCAGGCGCTCGCACGGCACGCCCGCTTCACCGAAACATGGGATACCCATGCGCGCCCACCGAGGGCGACAGAAGGCCTGCACGTAACCGCGTTCGGCGATGCCTTCCGCTCAATGCAGCAGAGCGGGGGCCGAGTTGCAGCACGGTCACCAGTGTGCCGGAGAGAACCCGGATTACCGCGTCGACGCCCCTATGCGCGAGCTGATCGGCAAACGGCCCTGGCTGACGGTCTTCCGCTTCCCGACCTACACCCCCGACCTCAATCCGGCCGGGGGTGGTCTGGGCGCACCTGAAGAAGAGCCTGCGCCCAGACCACCGGGCTGATTAGGCCGTGAGGCCGGCGCGCTTTCACATGCGCTGGCTTTCCGCTTTCGAGTAGTTCAGGGTCACAGCCATTCCTGGTTGGCCGGTCGCACTTTGTCCAGTGCCTCGCGGATCTTCTGGCCGATTGTGATGAGGCGTGATTCCGGGAGGCGGGTGGTGGGCCCGGCGACGGCGATCGCGGCGCGTGGGGTGACCGCGACGGCGACACACGAGATGCCTACCTGCTGGCTGTCCAGGTCGAGGGCGAAGCCGTGGTGCTTGGCGTCGGCGATTTCCTGTGCGTGGCGTTCCCACCGGTCCGGGTCTTCGGCGCGGACAAGGTGGGCGAGGTCGGCGTCGGCTGCGAGCAGGGCGTGGCCGAGCGCCTCGCCGATCAGTGACTTTCGCTCGCCGGGTCTGACTGCGAGGTGCAGGGGCTGGTCCGATTGCACGGCGTCCACGCACAGGTAGTCGGTGCCGGTGGCGAACGCGAGGAAGGTGGACTCGCCCGATGCCTGGCTCACGTTCTTGAGCACGGGCCGGATGCGGGCGCGCAGGGCGTGTTCTGCCTCGGCGTCCAGGCGCAGCAGGCGGTTGAGCTTGCCGGTCAGCCGGTAGGCGGCGCCCTTCTTGTCCTGGGTGATGTAGCCGAGCCCTTCGAGGGAGGCGAGCAGATTGTGTGCGGTGCTGCGGTTGAGGCCGGCGCCGTCGGCGAGTTCGCTCAATCGCGCGCCTTCGGGATGCGTCGCGATGCGTTCCAGCAGGTCGAAGGCCCGCTGCACGGACTGGAGCACGCGGCCGGATGGCGTCTCGGATTCCATAATGTTGAACTCTAGCAGATTCTAGGGCCTGATTGTTTGACATTGTGCCCTCGCGGAACCAAGGTGGTGACCGAGGGCGCGTCCGTAGTGGACGCCGCGTCAGCGGCCGTATCGGCCGGCCCCCACCCATCCCCCCGCAAGGAAGAGACACAGCTATGTCACGCGTCATCCTCATCACCGGCGCGAACCGCGGCATCGGCCGCGAGCTCGCCGCCCAGTTCGCCGCGGACGGCGACACCGTGCTGCTCAGCGCCCGCAACGGCGATGCCGCAGCGCAGGCATCCGCAGAGATCGGCGGCGACACCCACCCGGTCCAGCTCGACGCCTCGGACCCGGCGAGCATCAAGGCCGCGGCGCAGAAGGTTGAGGCCGAGCACGGTCGTCTTGACGTGCTGGTCAACAACGTCGGCGGCATCTTCGACTACGCCCAGCAGGCGTCCACCGCCGATCTCGGTGTGGTGCAGGAAGCACTGGAGATCAACCTCTTCACGACGTGGCGTGTCACCCAGGCCATGCTGCCGCTGCTGCGCAAGGCGCAGGGGGCCCGCATCGTCAACGTGTCCAGCGAGGCGGCGTCGCTGGCGCGCATGGGGGCGGCCACTCCTGCCTACGGTGCGTCCAAGGCGGCTCTCAACGCGCTGACCCGTTCGCTGGCCGCAGAGCTCGCCGAGGACGGGATCACCGTTCACGCCGCGAGCCCTGGATGGACGGCGAGTGATCTCGGTGGTGAGGGCGGCCGTCCCCTCGCGGAGGGCGCGGCCAGCATCAAGCACGTCGTCAACCTGCCCGCCGAGGCTGGCACCGGCGCCTTTTACCAGGACGAGCAGATCCTGCCCTGGTAACACCCGATGCGCAGGGTCAGCACCGAGAATGCGGTCCTGGCCCTGCCGCCCTTTCAAGGGCGGGGCGCCGGCGGTCGGCGACCGGAGAAGCCCCCGCCCGCACCCCGAAGGCGCGGAGACCATGACGGACAACTCACCCGCACATTCACACACGTCCAGCCAGAGCCCCGCGCGGGAGCTCTCCCGGCCACTGGTGCCGGTGTTGTGGCTCGTGCTCATGGCGTCGCCGGTGGCCGCCGCGAACAACGCGACGGTGCTTATCCTCGACGACATCGGCACCGCGCTGGACACGACCGCCGCGACCGCTTCCTGGCTCGCCACCGTGTTCGCGCTCGCCCTGGCGGTTGCGACACCGCTGCAAGCCGCGCTCATGAGGCATCGCGGCAGGCCCACGGTGCTCTTCACCAGCGCCGCGCTCGTCGCCGCCGGCACGCTCATCGTCCTGGTCTCGCCCTGGCTGCCCCTGGCCGTGGCCGGACGGGCCACCCAGGCCGCCGGCGGAGCCGGCCTGAACGTGCTCGCCATCGCCCTGGCCGGCAGCGCCCGCAGGATCGGCGCCATCAGCGCCGGGATGGGGCTGTTCGGTGCGGTCAGTCCGCTGATCGGCACCCAGCTCACCGACGTCCTGTCGTGGCGCGTCGCGCTCTCCATGCTGGCGATCACGCTGATCGCCGTACCCGTCGTCAGCCGCCGCCTGGCACCAGACACAGCCGGCATCGGCCGTTTCGACGCCGGGGGCGCGCTGCTGGTCGCGGTGCTCTCCGGAAGTATCGTGATGGTCGCCTCGAACCCGCTGCCGGCCCTGGCAGCGACGGCGATCTCGATCACCCTGCTCATCATCCATACGCGCCGCCGCCCCGACGGCTATGTGCCGGTCACCACGATCCGGTCGGCGAGGTTCCAGACCGCCACCTGCCTGACACTCGCTCTCTCCGCGGGGTACTTCACCCTGCTGTTCGTCATCCCTCAGCTGCTCATCACCCGCGCCCACTGGACCAAAGACGCCGCCGCCGCCGGGCAGCTCGTCGCGATGGTGCTGGCCTCGCTCGCCACCCTCGGATTCACCTCCATCGCCGCCCGGTTCTCCCGCACGAACGTGCGGATCGTCCTCGTGGCAGCCGGGACCGTTGCCGTACTCGCCGCGGTCCTCGCGAGCGTGCCGGTTCTCCTGCTGGCCGGGATCTTCCTTGCGCTGTTCGCCGCGACCTCGGCCAACGCCACCCAGGTCATCGCGGCCACGGCCTCCGTGCCCGAACAGGACAAGCCGACAGCGATCGGGCTGTTCACCCTGCTCTACCTCCTCGGCGGCGCGATCGGCCCCGCCTTCGCCTCCGCACTGGTGCTCTGACACGAACCGCAGCCGACATTGCGCGTCACGGGCCCGTCCGCCACGACCCCGGCACACACACCCGATGCCACCCCGCAGGGGCGCATCCGCGCCCCACCGGACAGGTGGGGCCGCGACTCACCCGAACTCACACAACAGGAAGACGCCATGCGCACAATCCTCTGGAAGCGTTCGTCCGCCCGTGTCCTGAAGGGCGTACCCGTCACGTTTCTCACGGCGGGACTGCTCGTCGCCGGTTCCCACACGGCGGCCACCGCTGTGGCCGCCACCCCCACCGCCCACCACGTGGCCGTACAGAACAAGGTCATCACGCTGCCCGGCGCCACCTCCGCCGAGGGCATCGCGGCAGGCAAGGGCACGACCTTCTACGCGGGTGACCTCTACGCCGGAGACATCTACCGCGGCGACATCCGCACCGGCACCGCAGAACGCTTCATCGACGCCCCCGCCGGCCGGGCAGCAGTGGGCATGAAAGCCGACACGCGCCACGGCCTGCTCTTCGTCGCCGGCGACAAGAGCGGCCAGGCGTACGTGTACAGCACCTCCACCGGCGCGGAGGTCGCCACCCTCCAACTCGCCGCCCCCGGCACCACCAGCCTCATCAACGACGTGGTCCTCACCGCGGGCGGCGCCTGGTTCACCGACTCCGCCCAGGCAAAACTCCACTTCGTGCCCGTCGGCAAGCAGGGCACCCTGGGACAGGTCCGCACCCTCGACGTCACCGGCCCGGCCGCCGAGCTGAGCGGCGAGTACAACCTCAACGGGATCGAGGCCACGCCCGATGGCAAGACGCTGATCGTCGGTCACTTCGCGAACCAGCGGATCTACACCATCAACCCGGACACCGGTGCCTCCACGGTGGTCAAGGGCGTCAAGGCACCCAACGCCGACGGTCTCGTGCTCCACGGCCGAGACCTGTGGGTGGTGCAGGGCTTCGACAACAAGATCTCCCGCTTCAAGCTCAGTCGCGACCTGCGCAGCGGCACCCTCGGGAAGGAGATCACCAGCCCGGCCTACGGCGTCCCGGCGACGGCGGCGCGCTTCGGCCACCTGCTCGCCGCGGTGAACGCCCACTTCGACACCCGCCCCACGCCGCAGGACCCGCCCGCCTCACCCACCTACGAAGTGGTCGTCACCAAGTCCTGACCCGACCACTACACATGAGGCCGCCGCCGCGCAGACGCCGTCCGCCCGAGGCGCCTGCACCAATTGGGCCGCCCTCGGACATGGCGGCGGCCTGGCCGAGGCGTCGGTGTGCTGCGCCTTCCTCGCTACGACACACGCCCCGCGGGGTGGGGGGTCGAGCTTGTACCCCCTATAGATGCGACCTGCCACGCCTGGCGCAGAAGCGGTTTCCTGAAATCGCGCCTCGGTCACGAGATCACCGACCGTCGCGCCCTTTCCTCCACCGATCGAGTATGAGGTCGCCTCCATGGAACGTCGTAAAGCGCTCGGACTGATCGCCTCTACCGGCGCCGCCACCGCCGCCGCCTCCGTCGCGACCGTGCCCTCCTTCGGTGCGGAGACGAGCCGCGCCGCGGGCGCTACAGGACAGGGCGAGGCCACGGACAAGGGCGGCTACACCTTCGCGCTGGACAAGAACGTCGAGCGGTCCTCCGTGCGGTTCAAGAACCGCTACGGCATCGAGGTCGCTGCGGACCTCTACGTGCCGAAGAACGCCAGGGGCAAGCTGCCCGCCCTGGTGGTCAGCGGTCCGATCGGCGCGGTCAAGGAACAGTCCTCGGGGCTCTACGCCAACGAGTTCGCCCGTCGCGGCTACGTCGCCCTTGCCTTCGACCCCTCCTTTTCCGGGGAGAGCGGCGGCACGGTGCGCGACGTGGCCTCGCCGGACATCTACACCGAGGACTACAGCGCCGCCGTCGACTTCCTGGGCCTGCAGAAGATCGTCGAGCGCAAGCGGATCGGCGCGCAGGCCGTCTGCGGCTTGAGCGCCATGGCGCTCACCGCGGCGGCTGCAGACAGCCGTATCAAGGCGGTCGCCACGGCCTCGATGTACGACATGTCGCGCAGCATGTCCCGCGGCCACAAGGACTACTACACACGTGAGCAGCGCCAGAAGGTCGTGGACCACCTCAGCCGGCAGCGCTGGATCGACGCCAAGAACGGCACCTACGCGCGACTCTCACACGAGGTCCCCTTCGACGACAACGGCAACGTCGCCCCCACAAACCGCGTCCTTCCCGAGACCCTCCCGGCAAACGCCGACCCGATCACGGCGATCTTCTTCGACTACTACCGCACCGAGCGCGGCTACCACCCGCGCTCGATCAACTCCACCACCGCATTCACCGGCACCACGCCGATGTCATTCTTCGCTTTCCAGCTGGCGACGAACATCGACATGCTGGCACCCCGCAAGGCCCTCCTGGTGGCAGGCGCCGACGCGCACTCCCGTTACTACTCCGAGGACATCCAGGCCAAGGCACCCGACAGCATCGACCTCGTAATCGTCCCAGGCGCGGACCACGTCGACCTGTACGACCGCAAAGACCTCATCCCCTTCGACAGGTTCGACGAGTTCTTCACCAAGAACCTCGCCTGACCGAAAGCGCCCCCGACAGGCCGGTACCACCACCGGCCTGTCGGATGAGCCCCCACGGCGGAAGCGGCCCCTCGGAAACGGATACAGGGCCCCTGCCCATCGACCGGCCCGGGTGGAAGCGGTCGCGGGATCCCTCTCGGCGGTCCGGGCCTTGGCACCCCAGATCGTGGCGGGCGGCGGGGGCGCGATCCTGAACATCCTGTCCGGCCTGTCATGGGTCAGCTTCCCGGAGGCCGGCGCCTACTGCGCCGCCAAGTCCGCACAGTGGGTGCTCTCCGGAAGCGTCGTGATGTTCGCCTCGAACCCGCTGCCGGCCCTGGCAGCGACGGCCATCTCGATCATCTGGCTCATCATCCATACGCGCCGCCGCCCCGACGGCTATGTGCCGATGACGACAATCCGGTCCACGCGGTTCCAGACCGCCACCTGCCTGACACTCGCTCTCTCCGCGGGGTACTTCACCCTGCTGTTCGTCATCCCGCAGCTGCTCATCACCCGCGCCCACTGGACCAAAGACGCCGCCGCCACCGGACAGCTCATCGCGATGGTCCTGGCCTCGCTCACCACCCTCGGATTCACCTCCATCGCCGCCCACCTCTCCCGCACGAACGTACGGATCGCCCTCGTCGCAGCCGGGACCGTTGCCGTACTCGCCGCGGTCCTCGCGAGCGTGCCGGTCCTCCTGCTGGCCGGGATCTTCCTGGCGCTGTTAGCCACGACGTCGGCCCACGCCACTCAGGTCATCGCGGCCACGGCCTCCGTGCCCGAACAGGACAAGCCGACAGCGATCGGGCTGTTCACCCTGCTCTACCTCCTCGGCGGCGCGATCGGCCCCGCGCTCGCCTCCGCACTGGTGCTCTGACACGAACCGCAACCGACACTGCGCGTCACGGGAGCTCGGTGACTCGCGCGGTGTTACGAGCGGTTCCGATCACCTCGAAGCCCGACACGACGAGGGCGCGGGCCGCCTCCTTCGTCTTGCGGTCACCGGGTCTATAGCATTATGTTCGTAATTTAATTGCTCGAGGGAGCCCATCAGCAGGCGCAGCCGATGCGCCGCCACAGCGCCCTTCCCACATCGCGAGGAGCTTTTCATGGACCTCTCCACCAGCACCGCCCTCGTCACCGGAGCCAACCGGGGCCTGGGCCGGGCCCTCGCCACCGAGTTGCTCAGCCGCGGCGCCACGGTCTACGCCGGCGCCCGCAACCCCGCCCAAGTCGACCTGCCCGGCGCCAAGCCGATCGCGATCGACATCACCGACCCCGCCTCCGTCGCGGCCGCCGCCCAGGCCACCGGCGACGTGACCGTCCTGATCAACAACGCAGGGTCCTCCACCGGGGCCGATCTACTGGCCGCCGGCCTGAACGACATCCACCTGGAGATGGACACCCACTACTTCGGCACCCTCTCGGTGGTCCGGGCCTTCGCACCCCAGATCGCAGCGGGCGGCGGTGGCGCGATCCTGAACATCCTGTCCGGCCTGTCCTGGTTCAGCTTCCCGGAGGCCGGCGCCTACTGCGCCGCCAAGTCCGCGCAATGGTCACTCACCAACACCCTGCGCCTCCAACTCGCCGACCAGGGCATCCGCGTCGCCGGCCTGCACGTCGGCTACATGGACACCGACATGGCCCGGGCCGTCGACGCGCCCAAGTCCGACCCCGCCGACATCGCCCGCATCGCCATCGACGGCATCGCCGCCGGCGCCTACGAGATCCTCGCGGACGACGCCGCCCACCAGGCACAGGCCGCACTGTCGGGGGGCGTCTCGACGCTCTACCCCCAGCTTCCCTGAAAACCAGCGGCCGGGTATCCACCCAGTCCACTGAGCACCAGAACCAACGGCACAGACCGAGGGCGTGCACTCAAAGCAGGCCGGGCTCACGGGTGGCGTGGTGACACCGCCACCAAATTTCCCCACCGTCCGCTTCGCTGTCCTGCCCACGCTCCCCAGCGACGCCTCGCCCCCTGGCAACCCTCGCCATCGCGGCCCCTCTCCTGAAACACCACACCAATGAGACACCGCACCAAGTAGTCCATCACATAAGGGAGTCACCGAAATGAACCGCTTCACCGGCAAGACCGTCCTCGTCACCGGCGCAGGCTCCGGCCTCGGCCGCGCGATCGCGCTCGCCTTCGCCGCCGAGGGCGCATCCGTGGTCGCCGCGGGACGCACCGCGGCGTCCCTGGAGGAGACGGTCGGTCTCATCGAGGCCGCGCACGGCACGGCCGCCGCCGTCACCGCCGATGTCACCGACTCCGGCCAGCTCCAGAACCTCGTACGCGAGAGCGTCACCCGCTTCGGTGGACTGGACATCGCGGTCAACAACGCCGGGATACTCCGCGGCACCGGACCCGTCGGCGAGGTGAGCGAGGAGGACTGGGAGGCGGTGCTGCGGACCAATGTCACCGGCGTCTGGCTGGCCATGAAGCACGAGATCGCCCACATGAAGGAGAACGGCGGCGGCGCCATCGTCAACATCTCCTCGATCCTGGGCGCCCACCTGCGGATCCCGAACGGCGCCGCGTACATCACCTCCAAGGCAGCGGTCTCCGCGCTGACCCGCGCCGCCGCTCTCGACCACATCCACCAGGGCATCCGCATCAACGCGGTCAGCCCCGGCGCCTCCGCCGCTCCCATGTCGCTGCTGCCCGGCGAGAGCGAGGCCGACCGTGCCGAGCGGGTTAAGACAGGCAACCCGCTCGGCCGGGTCGCGGAGGCCGAAGAAGTGGCGGCCGCGGTGCTCTACCTCGCCTCGCCTGTGGCCGGCGCGGTAGTAGGCGCCGACCTGGTCATCGACAGCGGATCCTCGGCCTGACGACTCGTAGGCGTCGTCTGCGGCCCCCAGCCCTGGCAAAACCCCGCCACGACGGGCTGAACGCGAGCCACATCCCGACCAGAGCGGAGCCACACCGCGGCGCCGCCGACACCAACAGCGGCCTCTGGTCCTCATCGACGTCGACGAACCCGGCCTGGCCGACACCGCCACACGGCCGTTCGACACCGGAGCCGAGACCACCGTCTTCCGCGCCGATCTGAGGAACGCCCGCTCTCTGGGTGACGTGGCCCGGCAGATCGCGCTGGCGGTCGGCCTTCCGGCAGTGCTTGCCAGCGTCGCGGGCATCGGCCTCGCCGCCGACGTGCTGGAGACCAGCGACGAGACGGGGGACCGGATCATCGGCGTCAACCAGCGAACTATCCATGGTGGCCGCTGAGTTGGCATGAGCCGGAACTACATCGTGAGTCGCTCGTGGTGGGTGCGACCTCTTGATACCCCGATGCGGCGCAGCGTGCGCTGGGTGGCCAGCACGGCCGGGTTGGGCCCCACGACGAAGAACGCCCCACGCGCGACCTCCTCCTCGGACAGGGCATGGGCCAGATCGTCTCGGGTGAACCGCCCGGTCCGGACAGTGACGGTGAGGCGACCGCCGCTGAGGTTTTCGTACTCCTTCAGAAGGGTGCCGTAGTAGGCGTCCTCGGGACGGCGGACCGACCAGAGCAGGTGGATGCGCCGATCCCCGCAATGGGCTGAGATCAGACCTACCAGCGGTGCGACACCTGCGCCCATGCCCACGAGCACGAGCGGTGCACCGGCAGGGTGTTGCCGGACAGTCTGGTCGAACTGTCCGAACGGCCCTTCCAGGCGTACTCGTGTTCCGGGCGCGACGCCGCCGGCCTTGCGGGTGTAGTCGCCGGTCTGCCGGATCGTGAACGTCAGGGTGTCGTGACGGTCGTCGGTCGCGGAGAAGGGGTGCCATTCCCGGCCGATGCCCGGGTCCTCGAACCGGAGGAAGTAGAAGTCGCCGGGCCGTGACGTCGTCGACGTACGGTCGAGTGTGACCGCCAGCCTTCGGGTCGCCCGGTTCAGTGCGACGTTGTCCTGCACTCTTCCCGTGAGGTAGCTGTCTGGTGCGATCCACTTCTTCCAGACGTAGATACCGAGCACCGCCACCGTGTAGAGGTCGAAGAGGACCATGAACGCGAAGTGCTGGGCCACCCGGTCGATCAGGTGGACGTGCAGCCAGATCAGGAGGACGGCGGCCAGGTTGAGCCGATGTATCCAGACCGAGATCTGGTGCCGGAAGACAAGTTCGAGCCGGCTCTTCACCTTCAGCAGGAGAGGCGACCTGTCGGTCAGCCATCCGCTCATGAACAGGAGCGAATAGCACAGCACCGCGAACGCCGCCCAGAACGCCCAGTCACCGAGGTCCCTGGCCCAGGTGCTCGGGGCGAAAGTGTTTTCGCGGTGCAGATATGCCGGGATGAGGGCGAGGATGCCGAGCACACCGTGCAGCGCGTAGATGTGCCGCAGCCCTACGGCCCGGTCCAGCCAGGACGGGCGCACACTGAGCAGGATCGCCAGCAGCCACCAGCAGTACGCGACCAGCCCCAGGGATATGTAGAGCCGCATGCTCGTCACGTCCGTGAGCTGGGCGTTCAGCGTGAGCACGAGGGGCAGCGGGAACACCGCGGCAAGGCCCCACAGCAGTAGCGTCCTGGCCATCAGAACCCCAGTCCTTCCAGCCAGGAGTTGACCTGGGTCCGGGTGCCGTCAGGATCGCGGTAGACCTGCTGGCCCTGCCGGGCGTAGCCGTCCAGGACGTCTGCCTGGGGGTAGTAGCGCTCGAGGATTTCAAGTGAGTTGCCGAACTGCGAGCCTTCGTGGGTGACGAAGGGGACGATCCTGGCGCCGTTCAGATCGTGATCCCGCATGAAGGTCTGCATCGCCATCGGCTGTTCGCCCCACCAGACCGGGAAGCCGAGGAAGACTGTGCCGTATTGGTCGGTGTCGGGTGTGCCGGGCTTGATGGGACGGTAGAGGCGCTCACTCGCCTCGCGTTGCGCCATCCTGTCGGTCTCGTCGTAGTCGGCCGGGTACGGCTCGGCCGGGACGACCTCGTATCTGTCGCCGCCGACCCGGTCGTGGATGAATCCGGCGACCTGGGCGGTGTTGCCGACTTCGAGGTTGAGGTCGGGGAAGTTCCTGCCGGTCTTGGAGTAGAAGACGACCAGGGTCTTGTTTCCCCGCCTTGGTGGTGTGCCCCCGGCGTTGACGGGAGAGATGCCCGGCCAGCCGGGGCCGGACGCGTTCTGCCAGTTCACGGCCAGGAGCCCCGCTGCGGCAGCGGAGCCGGCGGTGATCAGGCCCAGCAGTTTGCGGCGGCTGACGCCGTGCGGATTCATGGCCGACCCCCTCGACGACACCGACGTACTGGGTCCCATGGGGTGGGGCCGTCGATCACCTCAACGCCGCGGTTGGGCCAGAGGTTCGAGCCGCAGACGCAGGCGACGGTGGCCGGCGCGATGGGACGAGCTTCGCGGCACCAACGGTTCTGCGCCTCCGCGATGTTCAGCATGGGTGGATTTCTCCGTGTGGGTCGAGGGGATCGGAGCGACAGGCGGGCCGCCGCCGCGCCCGACGAGGCGGGTACGCGACGGCAGCCCTCGAGGAAGTCCGACAGCCGGACGGGGGACCGCTGCCGGACGAGCATGGAGCGCCCCGGGCGACCGGGCCGCTCCTCAGTGGCCCGGGGCGCTCCGGTTCAGAGCAACGCCTCGGCGGTGATGGGCAGTTCGCGGATTCGTCGGCCGGTGGCGTTGAAGACGGCGTTGGCGATGGCGGACGCTACCCCGACCTGGACGATCTCTCCGACTCCCTTGACGCCGAGCGGGTCGGCCTGCATGTCCTCGCCCTCCAGGTAGATCGCTTTGATCTCGGGGATGTCGGCGTTGACCGGGAGCAGGTAGCCGGCAAGGTCGGCGTTGACGATCCGGCCGTCACGGTGGTCGGTGACCGTGTGCTCAAGGAGCGCCTGGCCGATGCCGCCGACCATGCCGCCCAGGGCCTGGCTGTCGGCGAGCTTGGGGCTGACGATGCGGCCGCAGTCGTACACGCCGAGCATCCGCCGCACCCGCACCAGGCCCAGCGCCGCGTCCACACCGACCTCGGTGAAGACCGCGCCGTAGGAGTAGTAAGAGTGCCGCTCGGGATCCTGTGGCCCGGACCACGAGCCGTCGGCTTCGAGGTGGGTGAGGTTGTTGCGGATCAACAGCCGCTGGTAGGTCTCGCCACGGGCCGGGTTGCCCTCCATGTGCAGGCGCCCGCTGCGCACGACGATGTCCTCGGCCTCGGCGCCGTACAGGGGTGATGCCTCGTCCTCGACGGCCAGTTCGATCGCTTGTCGGCGGATCTTGTTGCAGGCGTCGAGGTTGGCGGAGCCGACGCACATCATGGTCATGGAGCCGCCGTGCGGCGGGGTCTGCGGATACAGGGAGTCGCCGAGCCGGAAGGTCACCGCGCGCATGGTCAGCCCGAGGGCGTCGGCGGCAACCTGGGTCTGGGAGGTGTAGGTGCCCGGGCCCATGTCGCTGGCGGCGGCCTCGACCACCGCCGTGCCGTCCGCGTTCAGGCGGGCCCGTGCGTGCGCCTCCATGTTGTTGGGGTCGTACACGGCCGCGGCCATGCCCAGACCGATCAGCCAGTCGCCGTCACGCCTCGCGCGGGGTTTCGGGTTGTGCCGGTGCCAGCCGAACTCCCGGGCGCCGACGGTGTAGCACTCGCGCAGCCGGCGGGTGGACCAGGGCAGGTTGTTCGACTCGTCCTCGGCCGGTTCGTTGCGCAGGCGCAGTTCGATCGGGTCGATGCGGAGGCGGTGCGCGAGTTCGTCCATGGCCGACTCGATGGCGAAGGAGGCGTTCGCAAAGCCCGGACCGCGCATCCAGATCGGGCTGTTCACATCCAGGGGCACCTTGCGGTACGCCTGGCTGACGTTCGGTGTGCTGTAGAACATCTGCCCGGCGAGCATGATGGCCTCTTCGAACGTCTCGTACGACGAGGTCTCCGCGTCTATCTCGTGGACCGTGGCCTTCAGACGGCCCCGCCGGTCGCTGCCCAGGCTCAGCCGGTACTCGTAGGAGGGCCTGAAGCCGGTGCCGAAGTACATCTGTTTGCGGGTCAGGACCACCTTGACCGGACGTTTCATCTCGCGGGCGGCCAGCGCGGCGACGACCGTGTGCGGCCAGCAGCGCAGTCCGCTGCCGAAGGCGCCACCGACGAAGGGGTTGATGACCCGCACGGAGTCCAGCGGCACATCTAACACCGTGGAGAGTTCCGTCTGGGTGCCCACCACCCACTGGGTCTTGTCCCATACGGTGAGCTTGTTCCCGTCCCAGCGGGCGATGGTGGCGTGCGTCTCCATCGGGTTGTGGTGATTGCGCGCCATCCGGTACGTCAGGTCCATCCGTACCACCGCCTCGCGCAGGCCGGCCTCGGCGTCACCGCGCGCGTACTCGGTCGGCTCGCCCGCCTTGGCCTCGGTCAGGTCGGTCGAGGGCTGCTCGGCTGCATAGCGGACCTTCACCAGGCTCGCGCCGTGCTGCGCGGCCTCCAGCGTGGTGGCCACCACGACCGCGACCGGCTGGCCATGGAAGAGGACCTTGTCGTCCTGGAAGACCCGCAGCCGGCGGCCGGGAAGGTTGTTCGAACCGGGATTGTCGCGGTACGGCAGCTTCGGCGCGTTGCCGTGGTGGATCACGCTCAGCACGCCCGGATGGGCTTCGGCATCACGCGTGTCGACGCCGGTGATACGGCCGCGTCCGATGCTCGCGTCGACGATGACCGCGTGCACCACCCCGTCGACGTCGAACTCGGCGGCGTACCGCGCCTTGCCGGTGACCTTCAGCCGCCCGTCCACACGGGACAGCGGCGCACCCACGGCTGCCTGCGGCTGAGGGCTCACTTGGTACCTCCTACAACACGCAGCTGACGTTCGACGGTCCGTTTCAGGAGCTCGACCTTGAACCGGTTGTGCTGAAGGGGGCGGGCTCCGTCGACCGCGTGGCGGGCGGCTTCGGCCCACAGACGCTCCGAAGGGCGTTCGCCGATCAGGGCCCGCTCGACGGCCGGCAGCTTCCACGGCACCGTCGCCACACCGCCGGCGGCCACCTTGGCCTCGCGAATGACCCTGCCGCGTATGTGCAGGGCGACGGCCGCCGAGGTCAAGGCGAACTCGTAGGACTGCCGGTCACGCACCTTCAGATAGCCGGACCGCAGCGGCCGAGGCAGCGCGGGGACCTCCACCGCCGTAATCAACTCACCTTTTCGGAGAGCCTGTTCGTGGTCGGGGGTGGCGCCGGGGCGCAGCAGGAAGTCGGCGAAGGGGGCTTGGCGTTCTCCGTCCGGGCCCAGCAGGTGCACGGTCGCCTCCAGTGCCGCAAACGCCACGGCCACGTCGGAGGGGTGGGTGGCCACGCACTGGTCCGAGGCGCCGAGGATGGCGTGCGTGCGGTTGTAGCCGTGCAGGGCGGCGCAGCCGGAGCCGGGATCGCGCTTGTTGCAGTCGGCGGTGACGTCGCGGAAGTAGGTGCAGCGGGTGCGCTGCATGATGTTGCCGCCGATGGTCGCCATGTTCCGCAGCTGGGCCGACGCGCTCAGCTCCAGCGCCTCGGAGACGACGGGGAAGAGAGAGCGCACTTTGGGGTGGGCGGCGCTCTCGGCCATGCTCACCAGGGCGCCGATGCGCAAGCCTCCGCGCTCGGTGACGCTGACCTCGCGCAGTGGCAGGTCGCTGATGTCGACCAGGGTTTCGGGCCGCTCGACGGTCTCGCGCATCAGGTCGACGAGGGTGGTGCCGCCGGCGATGTAACGGCCGCCCGCACGACCGGCATTGAGAGCCTCACGGGTGTTGGCGGCCTTCGTGAAGGAGAAGGGATGCATGTCAGCGGCTCCTTACTTCCGGCCGGCGGTCTGCTGGACCGCGCGCACGATTTTCACGTAGCAGCCGCAGCGGCAGATGTTGCCGCTCATCCACTCCCGGATCTCCTCCGGGGAACCGGTGTGGCCCTCCTTGATGCAGCCCACCCCGGACATGATCTGGCCGGGCGTGCAGTAGCCGCACTGGAAGGCGTCCTCGTCGATGAACGCCTGCTGCAGCGGGTGGAGTTCGTCAGCGTCGGCCAGGCCCTCGATCGTGGTGACCTCGGCACCCTCCAGCCGGACGACCAGCGTCAGACAGGAGTTCACCCGACGCCCGTCGACCAAAACCGTGCACGCCCCACAAGCTCCGGCGTTGCACCCCTTCTTCGAGCCGGTCAGGCCGAACTGTTCGCGCAGCAGATCCAGCAGCGACGTGCGGTTGTCCACGGTCACGGTCCGCCGGGTGCCGTTGACCGTAAGGGGGACGCGACTCTCAGGTGGGGCCTCGGCGGCGGCCACCTCGTCGTCGCCGAGCAGAGTGCCTCCGATCACACCGCCCGCAACGACGGCACCACCGACCGCGGTGGTGGTGGCGATGAAGGTACGCCGGGTGGGGGCCGAGGAGGGCTCGTCGACTCCGGTGGGGGGAGGAACGGAGGACTGAGGGAGTTCAGTGGACATACGTACGCCTTCACATCACGGACGGATCAGCCGCGCACAGGGCGCCGCGGCAGCTCAAGCGGGAAGTCGTGCAGTACGGGATACGGGACGTGACCGAGCTGCGGTGCTTCAGGAAACCGGCTCAGCCGCGCATGAAGAAGGTCGTGTCTATAGGGGGCACAAACTCAACCCCCCTCCTGAGCAGGCTCACGACTACCGTCTGGGGCCATGAACCCCTGGCCCTCGGCGGCCAAGCCGTCATCCACTCGGAGATGGCACGCGTACTGGCGTACCGGGTACGACGCGGCCGACCTTGCGGGTGAAGTCGCGGTGCCACTCGTGCCCAATGCCGGCGGCTTCGAAGCGGAGGAAGTAGTAGTCCCCCGGGCGTCCGGCCGTCGCTGGCCGGTCGAGCGCCACGGACAGCCGACAAGTCACCTCGTTCAGGACGGTGTTGTCATACACGTGACCCGTGAGGTAGCTGTCCGGTGCGACCCACTACTTCCGTCGCGTGGAGCGCCGCCTCGGGGAGCACTCAATGCCCGGCTCACTTCATGGCAGCTCGTTCTCTCACGGCCGGCCGGTGGATCGGGCCGCTGGTCACCGACAGAGGCAGCCCGGTGCCCCGATTGGTGTGGGCGATGATCTCCGCTGTGATGGACACGGCGGTCTCCTGCGGGGTGCGGGCGCCCAGGTCGAGGCCGATGGGGGATCGCAGCCGGGCCAGTTGGTCCTCGGCCAGGCCGGCCTGCCTCAGCAGGTGCAGGCGCTCGTGGTGGGTGCGCCGCGAGCCCATCGCGCCGATGTAGGCGGCAGAAGTGCCGAGCGCCAGGCGCAGCAGAGGGATGTCGAACCTGGCGTCGTGGGTGAGGACGCAGATGGCGGTGCGTTCGTCCACCTCGGTGTGTTCCAGATAGCGGTGAGGCCAGTCGGTCACGACCTCGTCCGCGTGCGGGAAGCGGGCCGTGGTGGCGAAGACGGGGCGGGCGTCGCACACGGTGACCCGGTAGCCGAGGAAGGCCCCGGCCTCGCTGAGGCCGGCGGCGAAGTCGACGGCTCCGAAGATCAGCATGCGCGGGCGGGTGGCGTGGACGTGTACCAGCACGGACAGCGGTTCGAGGCAGGCCTCTCCTCCGCCGCCGGCCTCCGCGCGTCCGGTGCGCCCCGTTCGCATCAGGCCACGGGCCTGGTCCGCTACCGCGCGGTATACCGTTCCGCCGTCCATGGTCCCGTGGGCGACGTGGTCATTGCCGAAGATGCTCACAGTCGCGCCGAGTAGGTGGTCAGGGCCGTCCACGATCTGAGCCACGGCGGCCGGTCGGCCCTCGGTGACCTCGGCGAGGGCGGCGGTCAGGTGGGGCTGCTGTGTGGGGTCGATCCGCTGGACGAGGACGTCGAGTTCGCCGCCGCAGGTCAGGCCGACGGCGAAGGCGTCGTCGTCGGAGTAGCCGAACCAGGCGCGTTGTGGGGCGCCCCGGTCGTGGAGTACCTGTTGGCACAGCTCGTACACCGCGCCTTCGACGCAGCCGCCGGAGATGCTGCCGACCGCGTTGCCTTCTTCGTCGACCGCGACCGACGTGCCGATGGGCAGGGGTGCGCTGCCGGTGACGTCGACGACGGTGGCCAGGGCGAAGGGGCGGGCTGTGCGGCACCAGCGGTGCAGTACGTCTGCGATGTTGAGCATGGACTGCCTCCGGCGTGTGCTTCTTCGTGTGGTGGGGCGGGCCGCCGCCGCACCCTCCGGGGAGTGGGAAGCGGCGGCGGCCCTGGATGGCCCGGCAGCCGGACGGGGGGGCGGCGGCCAGGCCGGCCTGGACGGTCCTTGACGGCTCCGGGGTCAGAGCAACACGTCGGCGCGCGATGGGGGTGACAGAGCGGCTGAGGAGACGAGTTCCTCGGCCAGCGCTGTCTGCTGCGATGGTGTGGAGGGGCGGACAAGGGCGCGAAATGCGGGTCAGAAGGTGAGGATCACCTTGGTGGCGCGCCGCTCGTCCATCGCCTTGTAGCCCTCGGGGGCCTGCTCCAGCGGCAGGGTGAGGTCGAAGACCTTCCCGGGGTCGATCTTGCGGTCCCAGATGAGCTGGATCAGGTCCGGCAGGAAGCGGCGCACGGGGGCCGGGCCGCCGAGGGTGTGGATCCCGGCGAAGAACAGCTCGATGCCGGGGATCTTTACGTCGTAGTTGACGCCCACATAGCCCAGGTGCCCACCACCGCGCGTGGCTCCGACGGCCTGCATGAAGGACTCCTGCGTGCCGACCGCCTCGACCACCGAGTGCGCTCCGAGGCCGCCCGTGAGTTCCTTGATCTTCGCGATGCCCTCGTCGCCGCGTTCTTCGACGATGTCGGTGGCGCCGTAGTAGCGGGCCAGCTTCTGCCGCTCGGGGTGGCGCGACATCGCGATGATGCGTTCCGCACCGAGCTGCTTGGCGGCGAGGACGGCCATCAGGCCGACCGCGCCGTCGCCGACGACCGCGACGGTCTTGCCGGGCCCGGCCTCGGCAGCGACGGCGGCGTACCAGCCGGTGCCGAGCACGTCGGAGGCGGCCAGCAGGGCGGGGATCAGCTCGGGATCGGGCTGTCCCGGAGTGGCGACGAGAGTGCCGTCGGCGTGCGGGATGCGGGCCTTCTCGGCCTGGGTGCCGATCGTCTGCGCGACGAACTCGGCGTGCACGCACTTGGACTGGAAGCCGGCCTGGCAGATCTCGCAGGTGTTGTCGGAGATGACGAACGACCCGACGACGAAGTCGCCGACCTTGACGTTCTTGACCTCTGAGCCGACCTCCTCGACGACGCCGACGTACTCGTGCCCCATGACCTGGTGATCGGCGGGCTCGATGCCGCGATACGGCCACAGGTCCGAGCCGCAGATACAGGTCGCGGTCAGCTTCACGATGGCGTCGGTCGGCTCGACGATCTTCGGATCGTCGCGCTCCTCCACCCGGACGTCGCCGGCCGTGTACATCACTACTCCACGCATGGTGGTACTCCTTGCTCTGTTGTGCTGGCGCCTACGGCGCCGGTTCGTGTTGCGGAAGGCACGGCAGTGCCGCGACCTGCTGGGTTGATGGGACTCATGTCGCCAAGCGACGGCGCTGGATGAGTGCGATGGCGATCGTGGGGATGAGGGTCAGTGCGGCGATGACGGTGCCGATGACGGCGGGGCCCGTGGCGCCCAAGGAGGATTCGAGGGCGAGTCCGGCGATCCAGGAACCGATGGCGGTGCCGAGGTTGAACGCCGACACGGTCAGTGCTGACCCCAAAGTGGGCGCCTTGCCTGCGAAGCGCACGCCCAGGGAGATGAGGACCGGGTTCGCGCCCAGCCCGAACAGTCCCAGCAGGGCGATCAGGATGACCGTGGGCGCAGCGTGGGTGGACAGCAGGCAGATCGTCAGCAGCAGGACTGTGGTCACCGCGGGGGCCAGGATCGTCGTCGCGTGCGGACGGCGGTCCCCCAGTCGGCCTCCCACCAGGAAACCTGCCAGGGCGCCCACACCGAAGCCGACCAGCACCAGCGGCACGAGGCCGGCGGCCAGACCGGCCCGGTCGGTCAGCAGCGGTGAGATGTAGGTGTACGTCGACAGCACGCCGCCGGTGGTGGTCGTGCAGGCCGCCAGCGCCAGCCACAGACGCCCCGAACGCAGAGCCGCCAGCTCGGAGCGCACGGAGATCGTCTGGCCGCCGTCGGTGTCGTGCGGAACCTGGCGGGCGATGAGTGCCATGGCGGCCGCTCCGAAGACGGCCAGGGCCCAGAACGGTCCCCGCCAGCCCATGAGCTGTCCGGCGAAGGCTCCCAGCGGCACGCCGACGACGTTGGCGAGCATCGCGCCGGCCCCCACGACGCCCAGCGCGCGGGAACTCGCGGCGGGGCCGGCGGCGCGGGTGGCCACCACGTTGGCCACCGCCCAGAACGCCCCTGTTGCCAGCGCCGTCAGGAACCGTGCGGCCAGCAGCAGCGTGAAGCTGGAGCCGAGCGCGACGATGACGTGTCCGGCCGCGAAGACGCCCAGTGCGAGGATCAGCGTTAGTCGCTGGGGCAGCCGCAGGGTCAGCATCGCCATCAGCGGCGCGCCGACGATCATCCCGATGGCGAAGACCGTGATCAGCAGCCCGGCCCGGGCCACACTGACCTGCACATCGCCCGCAATCTCCGGCAGCAGTCCCGCCACCACGAACTCGGTCGTGCCCATCAGGAACGTGCCCAGGGCCAGCACGTACACGACGAGCGGAAGCCGGGCAGGCGGACGCCCGCGGTTACCGGCGCTTACATCGGCGGGGGCGTGGAGGGCTCCTCCTCGCGTGGTCATGCATCATCTCCGCAGCGATCGAGATCGGGGTGCGCATCCCACGAAACCGCTCCTGCCGCCCGCGCGGGAGGCTGCGTTTATAGGGGGTACAAGCTCAACCCCCCTGCCCGGGGTTACGGGCCGTAGCGTGGAAAGCATGGAACCCCGCCCCGACAACCGCGCCGACATCCGTGACTTCCTCGCCCGCCGGCGCGCCCAGCTCACGCCCGAACAGGTCGGCCTGCCCACCAGCGGTCGGCGCCGCGTACCGGGGCTGCGCCGCGAAGAGGTCGCCGTCCTCGCCGGGGTGAGCACCGAGTGGTACACACGGCTGGAGAAGGGCCACATCAGCGGCGTGTCCGAGGATGTCCTCGACGCGGTGGCTCGCACCCTGCAGCTGAGCGAGGACGAACGCATCTACCTGTTCGACCTCGCCAAAGCCGCCCACCCCAGCCCGGCAACGCGGCGCCGCCGCAAAGCCGTCGACGTCCCGCCCCACGTCCAGTGGCTCCTCGACTCCATGACGCTGTCCGCAGCATTCGTCACCAACGCCCGCCTGGACATCGTGGCGACCAACGCACTCGCCCGCGCCCTGTTCGCGCCGATGTTCGACAGCCGCACCACCGGCGAGCGCCGTCGCCCCAACTTCGCCCGGTACTACTTCCTCGACGACGCCGCCCACGACTTCGTCGACGACTGGGACCGCGCCGCCCACACCACCGTCGCCCTGCTGCGCGCCGAAGCCGGCCGCTACCCGCACGACAAGGCACTGCGCGAACTCGTCGGCGAACTGTCCACCATCAGCACCGAATTCCGCACCCGGTGGGCCGCCCACAACGTGCGCATCCACCACGGCGGCGTCAAACGCTTCCACCACCCCGACGCCGGCCCCCTGGAACTCACCTACCAGCCACTGGACCTGCCCATCTCCGCCCGCGAGGCGCACTCTCTGACTATCTACACCGCCCAGCCGGGCACCCCCGACGAAGAACGACTCAGACTCCTCGCCAGTTGGACGGCCACCCCCCGGCCTGCCGACTCGCTGCGCCGGCGGTCGTGAGCCTGGCGAACTGGACCGCTGCGGTGCAGGAGTTCGAGATGATGACGCCCGCGGGCCGGCGAGATGGGCGGTCGCGGGTCGGCCGGCAGCAGGCCTGACTGCATGGCGGCGGGCAGACGGCGAAAAGCCTGGGCTCGCTGAACCTGGCGATCAACTCGAAATCCGCAGCGCAGAGGGCGCAGGTGCGGCACTCGACTGGCAGCCCAGTGAGCAGAAACCCCGTCGCGCGTCGGTGCCGGTGAAGGTCATGGAGCTCTTCCAGCGTGCCATCCGCACCGGGAAAGCACTCAGGAGACAGCTGCACAATCGGCACTGCACACACCCACCCACGCTCCTGCGGCGAAAGCTCATCAGGCTGAGGAGGAAGGACCTGACCGTGCGCGTCGCCCCGTACGACGATGGTGCACGCTATGCCCGAATGGGCCCCTGACCTGCTGCGGCGCCGGGTGAATGCTGCCCACCTGGACCGGCGGATACATGGGCAGGGCAGCACCCCGCTGCTTCCGAGTCGTGTGTGCACAGCGCTGTGCTCACCGGCCGCGCGGCCGGTCAGCGTGCAGTGAGGCCGGTGAGCAGGAGGGCGAGCCATCGGGCGCGGGCGGTGGGCGGCTGGTCGGCGGGGAGGGTGGAGAGCATCAGGTACAGGTCGTCGAGGGTGAAGTCGGCACGCAGGGCGCCCTGAGCCTGTGCGCTGCGGACGAGTGGACCGAGGGCCTGGGTGACGCGGGTTTCCACGGCCTGCATGGCGGGGTGGGTGGTGTGGTCGGCGCTGAGCGCGTCGGCGGCTGCCTTGACGGCGCGATTGTGGGCGACGGTGTCCATGACGCGGTTGAGGAAGCCGGTGAGCTCCGCCATGGCGGGCGCACCCTGGACCTCGCGTTGCAGGCACTCCTCGGCGTCGTCGGCGAGCGTTTCGAACGAGGCGGCGACCACGGATGCGACCAGGTCGTTCTTGTTCGGGAAGTGCTTGTACAGGGTGCCCACCGCGACGCCCGCGGCAGCGGCGATCTGCTCCATCGAGACCTCGGGCCCGTGCTCGGTGATCTGCTCATGCGCCGCCGTCATGATCCGGGTGCGGTTGCGCGCCGCGTCGGCGCGCAGCGGTCGAGGTGAGGTCATGAGGGCGGCCCTCCGGCATCATTTGACGAAAGATGAATGATGCTTCACCATACAACATGAAGCATCATTCACCTTATGGAGGTTGATCATCATGGCCAGCACGACCGACCGATGGACCGAACAGAACGTCCCCGCCCAGGACGGCAGGGTCGCCGTCGTCACCGGCGCCAACAGCGGCCTCGGACTGCAGACCGCACGGGCCCTGGCCGAACACGGCGCACACGTCGTCCTTGCCGTGCGCAACCCCGACAAGGGCCGCCAGGCCCTCGCCCGCATCAGGGAGAGCGCCCCGGGCGCCAAGCTAAGCCTCCAGCGCCTGGACCTCGCCTCCCTCAAGTCGGTACGCGCGGCCGCCGATGAGCTGCACGCGGCACACCCGAAGATCGACCTGCTCATCAACAACGCGGGCGTGATGTATACGCCCCGGCAGAAGACCGAGGACGGGTTCGACATGCAGTTCGGGGTCAACCACCTCGGGCACTTCGCGCTCACCGGCCTGCTGCTGGACCTGATGCTGCCCGTGCCCGGCTCCCGGGTGGTCACCGTCAGCAGCGTCGGCCACCGCATCCGGGCCGGCATCCACTTCGACGACCTGCAGTTCGACCGCTCCTACAACCGGGTTGTCGCCTACGGGCAGGCCAAGCTGGCCAACCTGATGTTCACCTACGAACTCCAGCGCCGCCTCGCCCCGCACCACACCACCATCGCCGCCGCCGCGCATCCCGGCACGGCGGCCACCGACCTCCCGCAGAACATGAGCGGCCTGGCGCGCAAGGGGGTCGACCTGTTCGAGCCTCTGCTGGCCCAGTCGGCCGCCATGGGAGCGCTGCCCACCCTGAGGGCGGCCACCGATCCCGCCGTCACCGGCGGCCAGTACTACGGCCCCAACGGCTTGGGCGGAACCCGCGGATACCCCAAGGTGGTCGCCTCCAGCAAGAAGTCCCACGACACAGCCGTCCAGCAGCGCCTGTGGGCCGTGTCCGAGCAGCTCACCGACGTCAGGTTCCCCGTCTGAGGCCGCGATCCGGCCGACCAAGCCGTACGAGAGAACAGGAACACTGTGCGCGTCATCATCTTTGGGGCCACCGGCGCGGTGGGCCAGGGGGCTCTGGAAGCCTGCCTGCGCGACGAGGAGGTCACCGACGTCCTCGTCGTCGGCCGCACCCCCACCGGCCGCACCCACCCCAAGCTCCATGAGCTCCGCCACGAGGACTTCACCGACTTCACCGCCGTTCAAGACCGGCTGACCGGCTACGACGCCTGCTTCTACTGCCTGGGGACCTCGGCCATCGGCATGAGCGAGGCCGACTACCGGGTCGTCTCCCACGAGTTCCCGCTCGCCGCCGCCCGCGCCCTGCTGGCCGTCAGTCCCGGCCTCGCCTTCGCTTACGTCTCCGGCGTCGGCACCGACAGCACCGGCAAGAGCCGCATGATGTGGGCGCGTGTGAAGGGCGAGACGGAGAATGCCCTGCTGGAGCTGTCACCGCGGGCCCACATGTTCCGCCCTGCGTTCGTCCTGCCCCTGCCGGGTACCAAGGCGAAGGCCAGGTTCCACGTCCTGGCGTACCGGGTCCTCAGTCCGCTGTACCCGGTGCTGCGGCGCATCGCACCGCGCTACGTCACCACCAGTGTGCAGCTGGGCCAGGCCATGATCCAGACGGCCCGTAGCGGCGGGAGGCACCGCGTCCTGACCCCGGCCGACATCAACGAAGCAGCCTCAGCAGCAACGCCGTGACCGCCAAGGACACGCGCGCCGCGACTACTGGCAGCGGGTGCGGGGTCGGTGACCGGTTCGGCCCGAGTCGTCTGCGGAGGTCCCGCTCGCTCATGGCCGACCGCCGGCCGTCCATCGGACGCCTCGTACCGCCGCCGGCGATGCACTCGCCGACGGTGCGGCGAGCGTCCCGGCCAGGACCAGTCCATCTCAAGGCACTCCGAGCGCTCATCGATGCGGCGGGCGCCTGGTGGCCACCGCGTCCACCGGCTACTCGCTGCTGAGGAAGGGCACTCAGCGTGGCCTTGGGTCTCGCCTTCCTGCTCGGGGAGGGCACCGGACACCGGCTGCACCTCCCACCCCGTGCTGCTGCTCTTCCTGCCGGTGCTGTCGTGCTGCGAGCGCCTGACCGCATCGCCGCGGGAGATTCGCCGGGCCTTCGCGGCATCGTCCTGCTCAGAACCACCCCTAACCATCTCCGCGTTCGCGCACACGCTGGGCCCCGAGGGCTGCTCTCTGACCAAGGGCGTGTTACTTGATGCGGATCTCCGCCAACTGCAGGCGGTACTTGCTGGTCTCGTCGGAGGCGGGTCTGCCGAGCCTGGTTGCGCGCAGCCGCAGGTAGCGCCCGTTGGCGGAGGTGAGGGGGTAGGTCTGGGCGGCTCCGTTGGGGTTCGGCTCACCGGTGACGGTGCGGGCCGTGGTGTACGTGGTGCCGCCGTCGGTGCGGGTCTGGAAGGTGAAGTCGACGGGGAAGCCCGCCGAGCCGCCGCCGGCCCCGCTGGCGTCGGTGCGCGGGTGAAGGGTGACAGAGCCGATGGCCCGGTCGGCGCCGAGGTCGATCTCGATCCACACGGGGGTGTCATTGACGTCGGCGGAGGCGAAGTCGATGCTGGTGAAGCCCTTGGTACCGGTCACGCTGGTGGTGGTGCCGTCCAGTACCCGGGTCTTCCCCCAGTCACCGTTCTCCAGCGTGTAGTTGGCGGTGACGGTGGTCCCGGCGGTGGGGATGGTGAGCTCGGCCAACTGGAGACGGTACTTGGTGGTCTCATCGGAGGCGGGCGTACCCAGGCGCGTGGCCTGCAGGCGGACGTAGCGGGCGGTGCCGGTTCTGAAACCGTATGTCTGCACCAACCCGTCGGGGTTCGCCTGTCCGGTGACGGTGCGGACGGTGGTGTAGGTGCCGGATCCGTCGGGCCGGGTCTGGATGGTGAAGTCGACGGGGAAGCCCGCCGAGCCGCCACCGCCGGCGGCGGGAGTGTCGGTGCGGGGGAAGAGGCGTACGGCGTCGAGGTCGGTGTCGGCGCCGAGATCGACCTCCACCCAGACAGGGCTGGCACTGACGTCGGCGGAGGCGAAGTCGTTACTGGTGTAGCCCTTGGCGCCGGTCACGCTGGTAAGCGTGCCGTCGGTCAGGCGGCTGCGGCCCCAGTTGCTGTTCTCCAGGCTGTTGTTGCCGGTGACCGGCCGGCCCAGGGCAAGGTTGTCGAGACGGCCCACGCCGGCCGCCGTGAAGGTCCATGTGCCGGGCTGGACAACCCAGTACACGTACGAGGAGTCCTTGCCGTCGTAGGTCAGTCCGCTGACGCCGCCGGTCGACGAACCGCCGGTGAAGACGGTGGTGTCGTTCGCCTTGATGACCGGCTGGGCTCCGCCGTAGGTGGGCACGCCCACTCGCGCAGCCGTTCCGCTCGGGGAAGTGAGGGTCAGCGTCACCTTTGTTCCGTCGCGGGTGATGCCCAGGCGGATGTCACCCTTGACGCTCGACGTCACGGTGTTGATCTTTGCGAGGGTGCCGGTCTGCGGGATCACCTCGTATGTCTGCCAGCCCGGCTTGGTCGGGCGGACACCGGCGGTGTAGGCGGAGAGCGCGTACAACGGGCCGCCGTTCCAGGCGTGGTTGTCGGTGCCGGCCGCCTTGTCCCACACCTCCCACAGCGTGTAGCAGGCGGGGTCGGCGACCTGGGCGGCGAAGCGGTTGCGTATCCGCTCCTCGGCGACCGTGGCCGCGCCCATCAGATACAGCGCCTCCAGGACGTAGAACTCCATGTACGGGCTGGCGTTGAGATGGGTGCGCAGCACCTCGGTGATCGCCCGGTACCGGGAGGCGGGGGCCAGGCCCGCGACGACGGCGAGGCCATGGGCGCGGTCGTCGGTGTCGCGGGTGTAGCCGGGTGAGCGGTACTCGTTGCGCGCGGAGTTCCACAGGACGCGGTCGAAGTTGGCCCTGATGCTGTCGCGCTGCGCCTTCCATCCGGCGACATCGCCGCTGTTGCCGCTCAGGTCGGCGAGCTTTGCGGCGGTGTCGAGGGCCAGGTAGTACCAGCAGTTGTCCAGGACGCGGGCGTCGATGTCGGAGCCCCAGTCCTCCCAGTCCCAGTCCCCCGCGCGGTGGTTGACCAGGCCGTCGGCGTCCAGGCTCCACAGGTTCAGATACTTCTTCACCGCCGGATAGGCGCCCGTGACGGCGTCCGCGTTGCCGGTGTAGAGGTAATACGTCCAGAACGACCACACCGAGGCGAGCATCTGGACGGGCAGTTCGTTGGTCCAGATGGTCGTGGGGATCGGGGAGTACAGCACCCCGCCGGACTCCTGCCAGGAGGTCAGCTGGGCGATGGCCTTCTTGCCCAGCGCGTGGGAGCGGGTGTCGAAGGTGTAGAAGCCTTCCTTCAGCTGGTTGACCACATCGCCCCACCACTGGGCCCGCTCGCGGGTGGGGCAGTCCATGTAGTTGTCCCGCATGTTGACGTACATGGTGCGGGCGGCCTTGGTCCACAGGGTGTCGAGAAAGGGGTCGCTGCTGCTGAAGGACCCGGCGAAGTCGGTGTCGTAGCCGGACTCGCGGTATTTCAGCTCCAGGATCGTCACGCCCGCCGGGATCGTGTACCGCACGGCCGTCCCGCTCATCCAGGCCAGTGGCTCGAACTCCTGGACGCCGCCGGAGCAGACGTAGGTGGCGCGCATGTTGTACTGCGTTCCGGGCTCGATGCCCACCAGGCCCGCACCGTCGTCGTAGTGGTCGCTCTGGATGCCGATCACCGCCCCGGCCGGGGCGTCCACCTTCAGGTATGGGGTCACTTGGAGGTTGGAGGGCAGGGTGCCCGAGATCGCGGTGGAGCCCCGCCCGGTGCTCGGCAGGGACGCGGCGTTGGTGTAGGACCTCGGACCGGAGTAGCGGAACTGCGGGACCGGCCGCTCGACCAGGGCGTTCCAGGGTGCCGCACCCGTGGCGCCGAAGTCGGTCGGTGCCGTCCAGGCGCTGTCGTCGAACCCGGAGGACTGCCAGCCGGCCATAGCCGTGGCGTTGCGGGCGTCGTAGTAGACGTTCGACTCCGGCAGGCGGAAGTTGACCTGTGTTCCGCTCGTGTTGTTCGAGTAGCCGGGGTGGACGACGTGCTTCCAACCGGTGTCGCTGACGAGCCGGGTCACAGTGGAGCCGGTCGTGATGTCGGCCTGGAACAGCAACCCGCCCTTGCCGCTGCTGTTGTGCGAGAAGCCCTGCTTGCCGAAGTACCACACCAGCAGCGCGACCGTGTTGCCACCGGCCTGCAGGTACGGGGCGAGGTCGATCTCGTCGTAGTAGGTGTCTGTACGGTTGGGGCCACGCTTGAGCCCGCCCTCGAACACCACCAGCGTGCCGTTCACCCACAGCCAGTACTTCGAGTCCGCGGCGATCTGCGTGACCGCCTTCGACGGAGCCGAACCCGACGTGAACGATCTACGAAACGCCACCCACTGGTTCGTCGCACTGGAAGGCGCCCAGATCCACCTCGCCGACCAGGAAACCGCTGCGGACGCCGTCGACACGAGCCCCGGAAGCGCAAGAGAACCAAAAGTGGGCGTGAGAGCCACGGCTATGGCCGAGCGCAGGGCGGACCGGCGCGATACATGGTTCATCGTGGGCTCCTGCTTTCGCTGTGCGGAGTGCAGCGTGAAGGGGGCGGCATCCGGCGTTGAACGGCACCCAAGCGAAATGAATCGATTCAATCGGGTGTTCGTAGGCGAGATACTCGACGCTCGCGCCACGGGGTGTCAACACTCCCGCAACATGGTGTTTGCACCTAGGAAGGGTCATGCCGCCGCGGGGAGCGACAGGGCTCCCCGCGGCGGCATGCGCTTCAGATCTCCGGCTGTCAGAGTTTTCAGCCAGCTGAACGGCACACGACACTACTGGCGGCTCACCGGCGGTGAGTCCGGCGGCCAGTGGTTGGTGAAGGATGCCCCGCACGGCATCCCGGGGAGTGACGTGTGCAGGCCGTCTCGGCGGCTCAAGCGACGGACAGCGGCTGGACCTGGGCTCAGACAGCCGGGCTGATCGTCCCGTGCATCGCGCTCCTCGGCGCCTTCCTGACCTACGCCCTCAGCCAACGCGCCGTGCGAAGGGAACACCGGGCCAGTTCGCCGAAGCCCTGACGGCGGTCGAGGAGTACCTCGAGATGCCCTACCGCATACGGCGCCGGCCGGAGCCCTCGTCCGCCGTACGGCAACAACTCACCGACGAGGTCAGCAGCCTGCTGGCACGAATGGCCTTCCACCAGGCATGGCTCCAGATCGAGGCCGCGACCGTCGCGGGCCCCTACGCAAGCCTCGTGTCTACAGCGCGAGCGGAAGCCGGCGCACAGATGAGCCTCGCCTGGCAGCAGCCACCGATCACACGGGCGTGATCTTGGTGCCAACTATCCATCTTTTGTGCCAACTAAAAAATCCTCGTCACAGCGAGTGTGACCAGGATCGATAGTTGACACAAGGCAACGTTCGTGACCTGCACTGATGCCAAGTAGCTTCAGCGGCTGCAGGCACGGAATCAGAGAGGTAGTTGGCACTTTGGTACAGCGCAGGTCACGGGGATGCCGATAGGGAAAAGACGCTCATGCTGACGTCGCACCGGAGAGGTGACTGAAGAGTACGGAGAGAGCGTCAAAATCCAAGGGCGTTGACGTCAGGATTCCGCCCGGCCACCGAATGTTCGCTGGCACATCAGGAATGAAATCGGATCCCAGTAGGAACTTAATCACCCGTAAGAGTGACTCACTAAAGGATCAGCCAGCCGCCAGCTACCTAATCACCGTACCGTCGGACTTCCACGGTGGACGAGCGAATCGGTCGGGTGCGTCGAGATGAGTAATCCAAGAGCATGAGGGCTGCAAACCACTCATTGTTCTTCGATTTCAAGGTACACGGAAATTCACGACATGGTGACACCGCCCACACGATATGAACTCCCGCGGGGGCTCGTCCCGCTGCCGGGTGAGTCCCTTCCCGGGCTCCTGCTTCGCCTGTCCTATCGCTTGAGACGCACTCCTTATAGAATCGCGGCTCTTTGCGGCCTGCAGAAAGGCTATCGCATCCCAGCCACCCATCTTCTCAAGCTGCCTCACGAATTAACCATACGGGTCAGTGGCTGCCTCCGGCTGACTGCTCAAGAAACCGAATCCTTAACCCTTAGCAGTCTGACTGACGCCTATCTGCCGTTGGCGTCCATGCCGCCAGAAACACGACTTTCAGGTCCGACGTTGGGCGCAAACTGGGCATTCAATCTCTCCACGCGCTTCTGCCCCCAATGCCTGGATGGAGATGGTAGCCCCATCCAGAATGCCTTCGGCGGCCCGTGGATTTTGCGCTGGCACCTACCGACGAATGTCGTTTGCCCAGTACACCATCGTCTATTGGCGAGCAAATGTCCCACATGCAGACAACCGATCAATGGCGTCGTAGATGCGCGTATTGGCCTAATCTGCTCACCAGGAGTCCCAGAGCTGAATCCTCAGCAGTGTCGTAATCTCCTCCCCCCAAACGTGCCCATGTTCCCGGGCGGCAAGGCGCATATTAAACCGTGCGGCGCGCTATTATCCCAGCTGCCTATTACCACAGATGGCGCCATATCATCGGAAGACATCAACTTGCTCATCGCATTACAGCAACAGATGGATCGGAAGCTGGGGGGAAGTGTATTTGAGAAGCAGGACGGAGAGTACCTTCAGGACCTAATCTTATCCACGCTCTTGATCAAGTTTAGCTGGCCCCTCGGTTCGTCGCTGCTATCGTCAACTGCCTTGAAGGACAGCCTCGACGCTTACGCTGCACCTATCTCAGCCCAGGCCGCGGCACAACGCAGCACCTCCAATTTTACAGGCCGTCTCGTTGGACCACGGAATCTCCCTCAGGAAGCGGCGCCATGCGGGGCGTTACTCATGGCCGCGGAGGCACTTCTCGGCGACCGCGATGCAGCATCGCTACAGGAACGGGTTCAGCCGATCGCCCGCATGGCACACGAACGTGCTCCTCAATACCTGCTCAACATAATGAATTCAATGGGCATTTCTCCCGCGATGGCACGTGCCGTATCACGGCGTGTCCATGGTTTTCCAGCGGGTCCATTACCGCGAGCCCTAACCCCCCAAGGCAGCTTCCAGTTACAGAACGTGCCACCTTTTCTTCCCAAGCCGTGGTTCGATGCACACTTCTCCGACTTCATGGATAAAATGCACAGAACCACTCCGCGGACCACTCGCCAGCTGCGGCGCGGCGCCGCACTGCGGCTCGCCGAAATAGCCTCCGGCCAACCTTGGTACCGGTGTACGGAGGCCTTGGGAATTCCCAACAAGGCGGCAAGGGGCACGGTTAATTATCTTGGAGAGCAGTTAGGGCCCCCAAACCTATGGCCAGCATTCGAGGCAAAGGTGTTAGCAATCTCCCATCAGCTCGGACGAGATAAGAATCCGATCAACTATTCAATTCGGCGCCATGCGCTGACTAATTGGCGTATGCCGCTCGATGACTGGATGACCCTGTGCGATCTTCCCTTTCTAAGCCGTTTGCGGAATAAGGAATATCCCACCCCCGGATCAGTATTCGTGTGGAGCGAGGCAACCTCGTCCGAGCATCTACACAGCCCTCTGATCCAGGCGCTAAAACGCATCGGAGAGCCATCAGCCCCGCTGACATCAGAGGCAGGACGATTCTACGAAGATCATCGCCCGACAGGCAGTTGGCCAAGGTTGCGCCAACGGCTTGAGAGCTACGCAGCCACCATCGCACGAGCCTGTGACCTCGGGAACAGCCTTCACGTTGATCTGGGCGATCTACTGAGTCCAGATCAAGAAACAAGCAGGAACAATAGGGACGCTGAGGTCGGCCTCACGCCGATGTAGCTCTCTGGCACCTTTCACACGCTGCCGGCATCCCTGACTCCATAGCCGAACAACTTGCTACTGTACCGAGAGAACAAGCGCACATTCACTCGTTTGCGTGACCCAGGGAAGAGTGACCGGCAATGGCTAGGCCAAGCGCCGTACCGTGATTGCACTCTTGACATGCGGATCAGGAGGCAGAAGCGGTCAGGGGATCCATGAATGAACTCAATTGATTTCGAAGGGAGTTGGTCTTCCAAATCGGCAACGTCCCCGGGTTTCGCGTGGTCGGATGCGTGCGGCCTCGAAGATCTTGCCATTCTGTACACCGGGTTCACCGACTATGAGCAGGCATTGCATCTCGACGAGAAGTGGCCCGTGCGTTGGACCACGATGTGGAAGTTCGGCCGTTCTCGAGCAGCCATTCCGGTGCGTGACCTGGACCAAGTGAGTCTCGGGCGGAGTGTTCCTGTGCGCCGCTTCACGTGGCGTACAGATCAATTTCACCGGCCGGGGCTGGAGTACCTGATGGCGACGGACCGGCACCACGGTTTTGAGAGCCATGAGGAAGAGTGCCTGCTGTTGGTCTCCGACTTCGCCGCCGGTCTCATGGAGGCCCTGTCTCAGCCGTTCCGGCTGCGGTTCTTCGCCGAAGGGAAGGCGATCCAACACACACCAGACTTTCTGCTGGTGACGGAGTCCGGACTCTTCCTGATCGACGTACGTCCTGCCGAGCGGATCAAGCCGGAGGACGCGTTGAAGTTCGCTGCGGCGTCGGCGACTGCGCTGTCGGCGGGCTGGCGTTACGGCGTCGTGGTGGGCTGGCACCAGCATGTGTGGACGAACATCGACGCGCTCTCAGCGGAGCGGCGCCCACTGCCCGATGTGCTGGGGATGCAGGGCCAGTTACGGGAGGCAGCAGCGCAAAAACCCTTGCCTTACGGCGAGTTGGTGGAGCACTGCCGCATCCCTTCGATCGGCCGGGCGCATGCGATCCATCTGCTGTGGCACCACCACCTCGGCGTGGATCTCTCCGTACCGTTGGGAGACGCGAGCCTGGTCCGGCTGGCTCCGCAGCAGCACCAGGAGCTTGGACGGTGAGCACGGCAGTAGAGGCCATGTGGAACCTGGAACCGGGCGCCGAGCTGATCATCAGCGACACCGCGTGGCGGATCCAATCCTGCCTGCCCCACCTCGGCCGGGTGACGCTCGTCGACGATGACGGCGAGACGTGGAAGACCTCGGTGAGTGCACTGATCCATCGTCCGGACTGCCGTCCCTCGACCAGGACCCGTGCGGACCTGCCAGCTTCGGACCGGGGCCGGCAACCCAAGGCGATGGACGACCTAGAGCTAGGGGAACGCACCATCGTGGAGCTCCGGATGGAACACCTGCGGGAGGTCGAAACGGGCTTCCGCAACGGTCATCCACTCGCCGCGCTTCCGCATGAACCACGGCCGCAGTACGACCCGAACACCACGACTCTGACCGAGCGCCGCCTTGCGAAAGTGGACGAGTTACGGAAGGCCGCAGCCGAGGCTCCTGCGCAGGCAAAGGTGAACGGCCTGCACCGTGTGAGCCTGCGGACACTGATTCGCTGGGACACCGCACGGGCGAAGTACGGGCCGGTGGGTGTGGTCGATGACCGGTGGCTACGGGAGGCCACCGGTCACAAGATTTCGCCCGAATTACGTGAGGCCCTGTACGCGGTGTATGCCGAGTCGCAGCGCCGCTCGAAGCTGACCATGAGGGACAAAGAACGTCTCATCCACCAGTACGTGCGCGAGACATTCGGTCCAACGGAAAGCGAGACGCCCGATCCAGTGGGAGGCAAGTCCTCCGACGCTCCGAGCATGAAGATGCCCAGCTACGACACCCTGCGGGCCATCTGGAGGGAGTGGTTCGGCTCCAACGGAGCGCGGCAGCGCTACGCACGCTCGGCGGCGAAGGCCAAGCAGTACGCGACGGGCCGGCACATCGTGGTGCACCGGCCTGGCCAGGTAGTGGCCCTGGACAGCACCGTGTTGCCGGTGAAGGTGCTGGACAACGTGTTCGGTGACCCGGTGTCCGTGCATCTGACGCTGGCCCTGGACGTCTACACACGCTCGATCGTCGCCTTCCGGCTCAGTCTTGTGTCCGACAGCTCGATCGATGTGGCGATGGTGCTGCGGGACATGATGATGCCCCTGCCGATGCGCCCGGACTGGGGCAAGGACGTGGAGTGGGCCTACCCCGGCATTCCCAACACCGTGGTCGCGGAGTTCGCCGGGTACGAGGTCGCCGGACTGCCGTTCTTCCCTCCCGAGACGGTCACCACCGATCACGGCTCCGTCTACCGCAACCACCACCTGGTCGAAGTGCAGCGGATCATCAAGGCGAACATCAAACCCAGCCGCGTTCTTCGCCCCACGGACAAGCACTCCGTGGAGCGGACGTTCGGCGCCATCAGGTCGCTGCTGTTCGCCCTCCTGCTCGGCTACCAGGGCACGGATGTCGCCGACCGGGGCGTGGACCCGGAGGCGGATGCCTGTCTGACCGTGACGGAGATGGAACACCTCATCGCCACCTGGGTTGTCGAGACCTGGCAGAACCGCCGGTTCGGCTCGTACGCCCCAAGCTGGGACCCGCGCGGCGACCACAGCCCCAACAGCCTATTCGCGGCGGCGATGTTCCAGGGCGGCTTCGCCCTGCGTATTCCGCCCGCCGAGCTGTACTACCAGCTCCTGCCGCAGCACAAGGTCATGATCCACGGCAAGCGCGGCGTGAAGATCAAGAACCTCTGGTATGACGCCCCGGCCCTGGATCCCTACCGCGGGGAGCTCTCTCGCCGCGGGGGCCGTAACAAGAACAAGTACGTCATCCACCGCGACCCACGCGATCCGTGTTTCGTGTTCTTCCAGGACCCGCGGACCCACGAGTGGCACACGCTGCGCTGGACGGGCTTGCCCGAGGAGGGCGAGGTGCCCGCCTTCAGCGACGCCCGCGTCCGTGAAGCCATGCGGGAACTACGCAAGCGGGGTCTTGCCCCGAAAGCGGACACCGAGCTCCTCCCGGTGCTTTTGGAGTTGATCGGCGGCAACATCCCGGTCGAGAAGTGGCCGACCCAGCTCGCCAAGAGGCAGCGTACCGAGCACGCACGCGAAGTCGCCCAGGCGTCCGCGGCGGCCGCCGACCGGCCCGGGAACTCGGTCAGGAAGGAGCCGCCGACACAGCCCGCCTCCCTTCCCGCAGCGCGGGCAGGTTCCCCCGACGGCAAGGTCGTACCTCTGCGCCCGAACGATCGCGCCCAGCAAGTACACGATGCGGTGAACAGCGAACGCCAGCGCCGCCGTGAAGCCGCGGTCCCCGACCAACTACCCACGCCCCCCGATCTTTCTGAACGGCTACGCGCCTCAAGTCTGTTGGCGCTGCCGGATGACGACTTCGACGAAGACGACGTAACCATCACGGCCAGCGAGGCCGAGGAAGAAGTCAGCCAATGACCTCGAAGCAGAACCCACTGTCGTTCCTCCCCGGCCCGGCGATCGACCGCACCACCTTCGAAGGCTGGAACCGATGGTGCGAGACCCGCAAAGCCTTCGTCCCCGCGCCGATCCTCACGGCACAGGAGTACAGCCGCCTATCGAAGCGCCAGAAGCGTATCCACGACCTGCATCGCCTCGCGACACACAGCTCCCTGCCTATCCAGGCCACCCCCATGAGCGAACACGTCGCCCACGCGGTGCTCGCCCGCGTCGAGGACGGCGCCTTCAGCCACAAAGCCGGGACCCGCGGCGGCATCATGGTCAACGGCGACGGCGCCCAGGGCAAGACCGAGACGATCTGCGAGGCCCTAGCCTGCTTCCAGGAGGAGTGGCTGGCCCTCAACAACTACGCAAACCCCGACGCCATGCCCGGCACCCGCGACCTGGTCGCCCCCGTCGCCTATGTACGCTGCCCGGTCAAGGCCACTCCCATCTCCACCTGCCAGCGGATCCTCGACTTCTACGGCGAGGACTACAAGGGCATGCGACTGGAAGACCTCGTACGCACCGTCAAGACCGCGGTCGTCGAGCACGCCACGAAGGCACTCGTCATCGACGACATCACCCGCCTCAAGCTCCACCGTGAAGCCGACCAGGACGTTCTCGACCTGATCCGCGAAATGATGAGCATGCCGGTCACACTCATCCTCGTCGGCGTCGGCATCCCCACTTCGGGCCTGCTACGCGAAGGCCGCCGCGATCCCAAGACGCAGGAGTGGATCTACAAGCCGGTCAAGGATATCGGCCGCAGTGCCAACGACCACGCCGCCAGCCAGCACGAACGCCGCTTCCAGGTCGTCGACCTCGGCCCGTTCAGGTACGCCACGCCTGCGGAGATGGAGGCATGGATGGTCCATCTCCGGCGCCTGGAAGGCGAGTTGCGCTTGCTGACCAACACCGCCGGCATGCTCACCCAAGGCGACATGCCCGAGTATCTCTTCACCCGTACCAAGGGTGTGGTCGGCATTTTGGAAAAGCTCGTGCAGCACGGCTGCCGCCGTGCCATGGAGGACAAGAGCGAACACCTGACCAAGGACCTGCTCAACCAGTTCACCGTCACCCCCGACGACATGCCCGACCTCGACGCCGAATCCGGCGAACAGCCCCACATCCCGCCCCACGAGCCGACACAGAAGAAGCAGTCCCCGGGCCGCAACACCGTGTTCGACGATGATGGCCCGGCCGAAAGCAACGCCGGATGACCGACGCCGTCCCCTGGCACGCTGCCTGGAACGACCGTGCTTGTCGCCTCGCCATCGAAGATGGCATTGAACGGCTGACCAAGGACATGCCCAACCAGTTCACCGTCATCCCGGTCGACATGCCTCACCCCGACGCCGCCTCCGGTGAACAGCCGACATCCCGGTCCACAAACTCATTTATAAGGGAAGCAGAAGGGCCACATCACTGTGCACGACGACGATCCGGCCCAGAGGAGTCTTTACCGACTCCTTCTCCGCCCGGCTTATCGAGTGCGCCGATTTCCCACCCGTTTGGCAGAGCCGTGGTACTGGAATCAAAAGCCAACGGCGTCTCGCTGCCGATCGCCTGATCGAGCCGCCCGCTGAGACCGCTGCCGAATTCGCCCACCCGACGCGTCTTTCCGTCCCCCAGGTTCAGAACTTAGGTCTGCGCCGCTACATGCGAATCCATCCGGCTTTGCGAACAACGCGCAGGGGCTCGTTCAGCAAGCTACCTTCACAGTCCAACGGCGACGCATCGCCACTCCGTGACTCTGAATCGTCGGCTCGCGGCTTATGGCTGCCCGGCTCGCCTTAGTCTGCAACGAAAGAACTCACTTGCGAATTGAAGTACCGATCTGGGCCATCCAGACTGCCGTCCGACACCAAGATCCGGTCCATTGACGACACGTCCACTGGCACGGAGTCTCGCCCCACTACCGGAAGAGTCCCTGCCAGGCCTGCTCTTGCGCTTGGCCTACCGGCTGGATCGTCCGCCCGCCAGGATCGCCTCCCTGTGCGGGCTGAGCCGCCACCAACACCGACTACCCGCCAAGTACTTGATCACCTTGCCTGCGGAGTCAACCGCAGCTCTTGAGGCAGCTGCGTCTCTGCACAACGGCGAAGCCCACGCGCTCACTCTGTCAGCCATGGCCGCCTCCTATCCGCCGCTGGCTACCATGCGTCTGGGCGGCAGCCGCAACATGACCTCCGCCCGACGCACCTGGGCCTTCAACCTGTCCAGCCGTTTCTGCCCCAACTGCCTGGCTGGGAATGGGAGCACCATCCAGAACACGTATGGCGGCCGGTGGAAACTGCGCTGGCATATCCCGGTCTCTTTCGCGTGCACCGCCCACAGCCGCCTCCTGGAGCATGGATGTCCGCAGTGCGGAGGCCATCCGAACCGGCCCTCGAACACCGAGCGGCAAGGGCTCATCACACAGCGCACGATCGGTGGCCTGCACCCAGCTCAGTGCCGCCATCTCCTCGCATCCGGTGCAGTCGGTGTCAGCGCCCGAACACCGCTGTGTGCAGCACGACTCGACCAGACGGCTTGTGCAGCTAAGCAACCGGGCAGCGACCTTGTCATGATGCTTGCCCTGCAACGACGCATCGAACAGCATCTGATGCCCACCAAACCTTCGCTGGCGACCAGCGACAACAACTCAAACTCTGAGCAGCACTTCTTTTCCGACCTGATCACCGCTGCTCAACTCATCCGACTCAGCTGGCCTGACAGTGCACGCTTCGCTCCCTCCAGCACCGTCGCCGACCTGATTGCCCGCCACGTTGCCACCTGGACCGCCCTCCGCAAAAACCGCAGCCCGGGCAGGCGCGCCCGTGATACATGGGCCGCCCCTCAAGGCCCGGCCGAGTGCGGAGCACTGCTGCTGGCCGCTGACACCCTGCTCGGCGACCGCGGCCAGGACGGTCCGGCCCTTCGCGAGCGGATCCAACCGCTCGCGAGCGCCGCATTCACGCGTAACGAGGCGAACACCGGTGCTGCCTTCCGACGCATGGACGTCTCCCCAGACCTGTCAAGAGCTCTGGCCCAGCGGTCCCTTGGCTTCAACCGTGCTGGCGGCCATCACCACGCAAGACAACACGTTCCTTCACGTCACTGCCATTTCGGGATCGAGCACATCCCCGCTCTAGCACCGGAGACCTGGATCGGTGCGCACTTCGGCGATCTGACGTCCCTGTGGGCCCCTGGGGATGTATGGAAGCCACGCCATCTACGCCGCGTCGTTTCCCTCAAGCTCGTCGAAATGGCCGGCGGCGGAACCTGGCCACAATGCGCCGTGATCCTTGGAATACCGTGGGTCACCGCCCAACGTAGCCTGACCGTGCTCAAGCGAAACCTGCTGCCCGGCGGCCAATGGCCGCTGCTCGACACGGCGGTCGAGACCGTCGCACAGGAATTGGACGCTGCCGCACGGCACGTGGATTTCGCAACTCGTCGTCGAACGCTGAGCACCTGGCAGATCCCTGCCGAGGACCTTGCTGCACTCACCGTAGGTCTGGTCCGCCTTGCCGACGCGGAGTCCTCCCTGACCCGGACCGCGGCAACCGCGCTCGTGTGGGCTCGCGTGACGCAAGGCGACCACCTGCACAGCCCACCAGTGGAGGCACTCCGTGAAGCGAAGCGAAGTACCAAGGCCTTGGTCTCCGCCATCGGACAGTTGCAGACCCCCAGCAACCGTAAAGGCACCAGACTCCGCTTCCTTCAACGCATCAACGAATACGCCGATGGCCTCGCCCGTGCGCTCGATGAGGGGCGGAGTCAGTTGAAACGCCAGTACCCACTGGCGTCCTGGAGAGCCGACCACCCAGCCTTCGCGGCGGAGTCCTACTCGTCGTCGCCCCTGACTTAATGAGCCCCAACGAAATACGCCTCACTAAATCCGCCCAACAACCCCCCGTAGGACAACGCAGGGCGGCACTAGGTGTGCTGAGTGAGCGGGGAGCGCCGAGTTGGCCTGCTCGGGTGCTGGTGCTGCGAGGAGGTGACGGAGGTCTGCTTCCCGCTGAGCCCCGCGGGCCGCTGCCAACTCGGTGACCAGCGAGTCCCACTGCTCGTGCGGGATGCCAGTGAGGGCTGGATGGGTCGGCCAGTCGCGGCTGGGGCCGGCTTCGTTCTGGGGCCTGGGGTGACGGACGCTGGGAGTTCAGCGGGCCGGACCGTAGGCGGTGGTGAGGGAGGCGTCGAGGTCGGCGATCAGGTCCTCCCGGGACTCGAGACCGATGGCGAGCCTGATCAGGCCGTGCTCCTGGAAGACCGGAGCGAACGCGGCAGAGGGACCGTCGGGGTACTGCTCGTACGCAACGAGAGTCTCGTCGTGCCCCAAGGAGACCGCGGAGGTGATGACGCGCAGGTCGTTGACGAACCGCAGGCGGTTCTCGTGCGTGCCGGCGAGGGCGAACGAGACGATTCCGCCAAACCCGCCGGTGAACTGGGTGGCCGCAGCGGCGTGCTGACCGTGGCCGGCCAGCCCCGGATAGGCGACGTGGGCGACGCGCGGGTCTGCGTCGAGGAACTCGGCGACTGCCTGAGCATTCTCGCACTGCCGCTGGAGTCGCAGCGGCAGAGTGGTCGAGCCGCGCATGATGAGCCAGGCGTTGAACGGTGAGATGGCGCCGCCGACGTGGAACATGACGCCGGTGCGCATCTCCTCGACGAGGGCGCGGTCCCCGATCGCGACGCCGCCCATCGCGTCGCCGTGGCCGTTGTAGTACTTGGTGAGCGAGTGCATGACCAGGTCCGCACCGTGGTCAAGCGGACGCATGAGGGGCGGCGGCGTGAACGTGGAGTCGATGGTGAGCAGGGCCCCTGCGTCATGGGCGATCTGTGCCAGGGCAGGCACGTCGGCGACGCGGAGGTCGGGGTTGGCGATGACCTCGGTGTGGACGAGACAGGTGGTGGGTCGTACGGCGGTGCGGACGGCCTCCAGGTCGGTGATGTCCACGAAGTCGACCTCGATGCCGAGCTTGGCCGGGAACAGGTTGTCGAAGAGTCCTGCGACGCGCATGTAGACGACGTTGGAGACGATGGCGTGGTCGCCGGGGTTGAGGAGGGTGAAGAACGCGGCGTGCAGGGCGGCCATGCCCGTGCCGAACACCGCGGCGGCCTCGCCGTGCTCGAGCTTGGCGAGCTTCTCCTCGAGGCCCCGCTGGTTCGCTCCGTGCTCGCGCGTGTAGACGAGGCCCTCGAAGCCGGGGTCATCGATCGTGGTCGGATCCGTGGGCAGGCGGTAGGAGTTCGCCATGATGATCGGGGTGCGGATCGCGCCCGTGGTCTCGTCGGCCTGGTTGCCGCCGTGCACGGACCACGTGTTGCCCGTCAGGCTGTCGTAGTCGTGCTTGTCCGGCCGGGTGAAGGGTTTGCGGGTGCTCTCGTCGGTGGTCATGGTCTGCCTTCGAGTTCGTGGGCGGGCGCGTGCAAGGACAGGCCCGCTTCATTCGCGGGGTCTTCGTGTGGGACAGGGACCGTCAGGCGGGCAGCCGGCCGTCCCCGTAGGTGGCTCGTATGTCGCTGACGACGATGCGGTAGCCGTCGTACCAGCGCTGCACCTGACCCTTGGCCTCGCGGTGCTGCGGGAATCGGCCCAGCTGCGCCACCGACTCCGGGTCGGCGAAGTAGTAGATCGCGTTGACCACGTCTCCCTCGGGCGCCACCCACTTCTCGACCCTGTCGAATCCGGGCAGGCTGCGCGCGTACTCGTCGATCTCCTGGTCGAGGCGGTGGAAGTCGTCGTCGTAGGTGCCGGGCTTGAAGATGAACTGGCAGCAGATCACGGTTGCTCCTGGGGTGGTGAGGCTCAGACTGCGGGAGGCGGGTGGCGACTCGGACGTCGCGGCTGATGCGCTGCAGATGGCCGGTGAGGTCGTCGCCCGCCGTGGCGAGCGCGTGCCGGACATCGATGCGGGGGCGTCGAGGATGAACAGAGCACGCATGGTGTCCGGGCTGCGCTGTGTACGTTGGCCCCTGGCGCCAGTTCCAACGGCGGCACGTCACGCCCTGGTCGTCGCACCCGACCTCGTGGCACGGATCAGTCGTGGCGGGCTGGCGTACCGGTCGAGGTCCTCGCCTCCCAGCGGGACCTGGTGGATGATGCCGCTCGCGTTGTACAGGTCGGTGAGCCCGTTGACCCGCGGAAGACCAGTACTGGCGCGAAGCAGGAGCGCTTCACGGCTGTTGCGAGTGCGCTGCGGCTCGGCGCCGAAAGCGCGGTAGGCCTCGTACCACACGGCGACATGGGGAACCCCTTCGGCGGGGCCATCCGCAAGGAGGTCGCTCGCCGCGGCTTCGGCTCGATCGAGCGAGGAGTGCTTCGGTGGCGTCGTCATCCTGGTGGACCGGGGCGATGCCGTCGCCTGCGATGAGGCGGGCGCGGTAGACCGGCCGGATGGTGGCCACGGCGGAGCCGATCAGTGCCCCGGCGAGGAGGACCTAGACCTCGATCGAGGCTTGACCGGTCAGTCATGGCTCGCCTCCGACTTCCCGCCGGCGCCCACACCGGGCTCGAACACCGTGAGGGAGAAGCGCGCTCCCTTGGACCCCTCGTTCGCGTAGGAGTGGGCGACATCGCTGGCGAAGGAGATGGCGTCACCAACCTCCAGGACCTCCGTCTGGCCGGCGACCTCGATGGTGACCGAGCCCTCGTGCACCTGGAGGATCTCCTCGGTCCCCCGAACGTGCGCCTCACTGTCGTGCCTGTCCCCGGGGGCGAGGGTCCAGTCCCACAGCTCCAGCACGTCCGGCGGTGCGGTTCCGGCCAGAAGGACCCCACGACCACCGCACGAGCCGGTCCACAGTGCGGCACCGTCACCGCTGCGCACGACCTTCACCCGTTTCGTCTGCGGGACTGCCACGAGTGCCTGCAGGCCGATGCCGAGCGCGTCGCTGATGCGCAGCAGGGTGGTCACGCTGGGGTTCGCGGTGCCCTGCTCGACGTTGATGATCATGCGACGGCTCACGTCGGCCGCGTCCGCGAGCCGGTCGAGAGTCCACTTGCGACCCTGACGCTCGGCGCGCACCTTGGCTCCGATCGCAGCCGAGAGCTCGCTGGCACTACCGTTCATGGAGTGCATCATAGTGCATTCTCAGTGCAACGCAACGACGATCCAGGAGCGCCCCGCATGATCGCCGCTCCAACCAGCCCCACAAGCGGCGTCAGCATCGGCCTTGGCTGGAGCGGAGCCCTCAAAGCGCCGTCGAAGGAAGATGCGGACGTACTGCGCTCCATTTCCCGGCGCGCGCTCTGGCTCTCGGCCGCCATCGTCGACGCAGCAAACCGGGGTTCGGCCCAACAGCAGTGGAGTCAAGGTCGGCGGACCTCAGGCGTCCTCGGCCTCGATGGTCGACATCATGGTCGCGCTGTAGTTCCATGTCCTCCACCACTCCGACCGTGTCTCAGTCAAGCCGCACGCCTCCCCGGTCCTGCACGCGATCAACTACCTGCTCGGCGGACCTCGACCCCGCCTACCTGACGACACTGCGCGCAAAAGGCAGGCTGCAGATATACCCCAGCCGACCGAAGGACCCGGACACCGGCTCGGTCGGCATCGGGGCCACAGCGGCACTGTGGGCGGCCGTCGCGCACCGCTACACCCGCTCCGACTTCCCGGACACCCCCTCAGCGGGACGTTTCATCAGCCTCCTCGGGGACGCCGAGTTCGACGAAGGCACACCTGATCGTCTCGCTCGCGGCGATACCCATGGCCGAGGCGTAATCGTTCGTCCGAGCCGTCGCCGCACCGTCTGCTCCAGCGCCCTCGACGCGCTGCGTGTCGAGGGCGGGCTTGCTGCCTGGCAGTTAATGTTCGATGTGATACCGGCTTTGGGAGATGACGGCCTGGCGGAGTTTGGTGGTGAATTCGGGTGTGCGGGCGATGCGGTCGACGCCGCCGGCTTTGCTCTGACGCAGGGCGCTCTTGAAGTTCTGCTCCAGCGTGCCCGTCATGCGGGACATGAGGTCGTCGCTGAGATGCTCAAGATCGATGTTGAGCAAGTCCCGCGAGGTGGGCTGCCTAAGCCTAGTGAGCGTGTGGGCGGACATGGCTGCCAGGGGGTAGAGCCAGTTCTCCAGGGTTTCTCCGAGCAGCGGGCGGTCTTCGGCGTAGTGAGCGAGGAAGGTCCGTAGGCGGGTGTGGACGTCGAGGCAGAGGCGGTAGATGTCCAGGTCGTGGCGGGGGGAGAAGATCTGGGCGTAGTGCTGGTCGTCAAGCAGCAGTGCGTCCGAGTGTCGCAGGGCGGTGTGTGGTTCGCGCTGGACGAATGCCGTGAACTCCCGGGCCAGGCGGGTCATGCCGATGACTCGGTCGAGAGGGAAGCCGAGGTTGCGGTAGTAGCTGGCGCGGCGTTCGTAGTAGTAACCACCGGCGTGGCCCAGGCTTTCCTCGATGTCTTTCTGGATGGCTTCGGTGGCGCGCAGGGCGCCCGCCGGCAGCTGGGTCTGGCTGTTCGTGGCTCGGATGATGCGGTCGCGGGCGGTACCGGACTCGGGTGCGACCACGATCTTGACCAGAAGGGAGCGGTCGCGGTGCTGGCCGCCGTTCTGGAAGTAGCTGTAGATCTCATGGCTGGTCTGCAGCCCGTTGACGATCTGCGGTTCCTTGACGACGATCCTTTTACCTGCGATCTGGGCAGCGTCTGCGACTACGGTGACACCGTTGTTGAACCACCAGAAATCCTCGCCGGTGCCGGACTTGAGCGTCTCGCCGATGGCGTTGTTCACCGCAGTGGACCCGGCGTAGTCACGCACGTTCGATTCGAACAGTTCCAGTCGTAGCGCTTCGTTGTCCGAGGTGATGAACCGGTAGTACTCGTCCAAGCGGGCCAGGCACACGTACCCCTCACCGAGTGAGGTGCTCATCGGGGTTTCGGTGAATACCAACTGCGCGACCGCTTTGGCACCTCGGGCAGTGCGTTCGCGTAGGTCAGCGGCGTTGAGGTACTCCAGATCTGCCTTGGTGTCCGAAGTGATCTTCGCTAGCTCTCGCCGAAGCCGGTCTCCCTTGGCTTTCACGTTGGGGTGCGGCGTCTCGGCGGCTTTGTTGGCGTAGATCACCTTGATGCGGACCTGCGGGAACGATGACGCCAGCTCTTCGAGGATGTGCAGGAAACGCCGTGTGCGGTCCAGGAGCTTGGCGTTCGTGTGTGCGACCAGGTCATCTTCGTCCCGGCTCATGTCCAGCAGTGTCGGCAGATGGAAGTGCAGCTTCTCGACAACGGTCTCCTGGTAGCCCGTCGAGGTCTTGGCTTGCAGGATCACCAATTCGATCTTGCCGGCACGCGGCGGCAGGAACTGATGGGCATCGGCGGTGACGTAGCGCTCGTCCACGAAGGTCCAGATGCCGTCGATGCCGCAGTCATGAGCACCGTCCACGATGCCGTCCATGATTTCGTCGTTGTCGAGGTCCCAGTCCTGCAAGGCCTTGTCGGCAGCGAAGAACGTGAAGAAGTCGTCCCTGCTCTTGTCCGGCGCCAGCTTCCGATGCTGGTCCTCCAGGATGCGGTCGAGAAGCCGCTGGTCGTTGTTCTGTACGGACGTCATACAGCACCACCCCCCACCAAGGCGTCAAACCCGGACAACGATGTTGGCAGGCTCGTGCAGTTGTGAACAGCCCGCGTGATGGTGTGAGTTGGAGAGAACTGCTGGTGTATCGGGGACGGCTGCTCCAGCGTCGCAGGACCGAGTCCGTGCCGCAGGCGGCACAGGACCTGTACGAGGTGGTCGTACGCCGGACCCGTCAGCTGGGCGAGACGCTCACACCGCCCGGCTGAGGTACCTCTCGGTGACCTGTGGTTTGGCGTATCGGTGCACAGCTGGCCCACCGACTCGATAACCGGCGTGGCGTATCCCAGCGTCCTTGGCACGGTACCGCTGGTCGACAGGCGCAGGATCATGTCCATTTGGCGAGACGAATCCACCATGCGCCCCCTCATGCATCGCACTGTGCGTCGCTTTACGGCCACCTGAAGGGATCTGTGGGTATGGACCCACCAAGAGACGCCGCCCCCTACGCAGGTACCCGGCTTGCCAACCAGCCTGCGTCGAGGGCGGCGAACCCACCAGGCGAACCTGGAAGGAGAAGTACGTGACCGTACCTCAGTGTGTGGATTCCCCCGATGGACGCAGGGCACACGGCGCGGAGCGGTGGCACATAGTCGTGATCACCGTGACGATCACTGTGCTTGTGCTTGCGTGCGCTGGACTGAGCCCAGACTGGATCACTGCCGCAGCAGCGCTAGTAGGCGTCATCGGGAGCGAGCAACGGTAATCAAGATCGATCTTCCGGCATCAGTACGTGGTGTCCGGCGCGGGAAGCGGGAGCCGGTGCAGCTGACTCCCGCTTCTTCATGGCCTCTACTTTTCTTGTACCGCTCATGCTTGGTGTGCCCCGCCTTTGGGGGGTGGCGGCATGCGAAGGCGGGCATAGGGCGGACAAGTCGTTGTGCCTGTGGCGCTGGTACAGGTCGACGAGTGCCTGCTCCAAACCCCGTAAGCGTTGCAAGTCCGTTTGATCAGCCATTCCATGATGACGAGCCATGCCAGCCCGCCGGGCCAGATGCTGCTCACCCGCGCCTGTGAGGTGGCGGGCATGGCGTTTTCAGCGGTACGGGCAACCTGCACTGGTCCCTCTCGCGCTTCGGTCGCCATAAGGCTATCCAGCCGATCCGGATGATCCCCCGCTCGAGTGCAGCGGTGACAGCGGCTCCCGGCCATGTCCGCGGCCGCGAGGACCTGTGCGACGGGGAGCGGCTGGGAGGGCTCCGGTCAGAAGGCGGCCGTGAGGGTGTCCACACGCACCGGGGCATGCGTGTGGGTTTTGATGGCCTCTGCGGTGACGCCGGGAGCGGTCTCGACCAGCGCGAGGCCGTCCGAGGTGACGTCGAGGACGCCGAGGTCGGTGATGATGCGGTGGATGCATCGCTCGCCGGTGAGCGGCAGGGTGCACTCCGTGAGGATCTTCGGGCTGCCGTCCTTGGCGGTGTGGTCCATGAGCACGATGACGCGGCGGGCGCCGTGGACGAGGTCCATGGCGCCGCCCATGCCCTTGACCATCTTGCCGGGGATCATCCAGTTGGCCAGGTCGCCGCGGGCGGAGACCTGCATGGCGCCGAGGACGGCGATGTCGATGTGGCCGCCGCGGATCATGCCGAAGGAGAGGGCGGAGTCGAAGAAGCTGGCGCCGGGCAGGACGGTGACGGTCTCCTTGCCCGCGTTGATCAGGTCCGGGTCGACCTCGTCCTCGTAGGGGTAGGGACCGGTGCCGAGGATGCCGTTCTCGGAGTGCAGGACGACATGCACGCAGGGCGGGAGGTGCCCGGGGATGAGGGTGGGCAGGCCGATACCGAGGTTGACGTAGGAGCCGTCGGTGAGTTCGGCGGCGGCGCGGGCGGCCATCTGGTCGCGGGTCCAGGCCATCAGGTACGTACCGTCCTCTTCTCGATCTGCTTGTCGGCGGCCTCGTCAGCGGTGAGGGCCACGACCCGCTGGACGAAGATGCCGGGTAGGTGCACCTCGTCGGGACGCAGCTCGCCCACTTCGACGAGTTCCTCGACCTCAGCGATGGTGATGCGGCCGGCCATGGCGGCCAGCGGGTTGAAGTTGGCGGCTGCACGGCGGAAGCACAGGTTGCCGTGCCGATCGCCCCGCCAGGCGCGGACGAGCGCGTAGTCGGTGGTAATGCCGTGCTCCAGGACGTACGGGCGGCTCGCGAAATCGCGGGTCTCCTTCGGCGGGGAGGCTACGGCGATCGAACCGTCGGGGGCGTAGCGCCAGGGGAGGCCGCCCTGGGCGACCTGAGTGCCGACGCCGGCCGGGGTGTAGAAGGCGGGGATGCCTGCGCCGCCCGCCCGCAGGCGTTCGGCGAGCGTGCCCTGCGGGACGAGTTCCACCTCGAGCTCGCCGGACAGGTACTGCCGGGCGAACTCCTTGTTCTCACCGACGTAGGAGCCTGTGACCCGGGCAATGCGCCCGTCGGTGAGCAGGACGCCGAGGCCGCGGCCGTCGACCCCGCAGTTGTTGGAGACGACTCGTAGACCGCCCGTGCCCTGGGCATGCAGGGCACCGATCAGAACCTGGGGTACGCCGCTGAGGCCGAAGCCGCCCACTGCGAGCGAGGCGCCGTCGGGGATGTCGGCGACCGACTCGGCGGCGCTGCCGATGACTTTGTCCACGGTGTCGGTTGTCCTTTCAGTGCACCGCGCCGGGCAGCACGGTGGACCGGCCGCCGTCGACGACCAGATGGGTGCCGGTGATGTGCGACGCCTCGTCGGAGGCGAGGAAGACGTCCGCGTTGACCATGTCGTCGGACGCACCGCCCTGGTTGAGCGGGTTGGGGCGAGCGATGTCGCGCCTCGGGTGGTCCGCCGCAAGGAAGTCGGCGGGGGAACCGTCCGTGTCGATCAGGCCCGGGCTGACGCAGTGGGCGCGGATGCCGTACGGGGCGCCTTCCGCGGCGATGTGCCGGGTCAGCGCGATCACGCTGCTTTTCCGGCTGGCCGTCAGGATGCAGCCCGGCTGCGGACGAGGTGAGACCAGGCCGCGTGGGCGGTCAGCCACATCGCTTTCAGCTCGGCCCGCGAGGCGACAACGTGGGCTGGCTGGCTGCCGACGGGTCCGAACCGGACGGCGTCGGCGTTGGCGTTGGCGATGCCGATCCAACGAAGGCGTCCACGGCGTCCTCGACCCAGATCCGTAGGGAGCCCCCCTCGTCGGTAACGTCCAGGGGGGGGCGCTGGTGAGGGCGGTGCCACCTTCCCGGGCGATGAGCCGCTGGGTCTCGACGGCCTCCTCGTGCAGCGGATCGCCGCCGACCAGCGCGCCCTCGGCCGCGAAGCGCAACGCGGCGGCCCGGCCCTGGCCGCGCGGTGCCGGAAACCAGGGCGACCTTGCCTTCGAGCAGCTTCACTGCGTCCCCTCGCGGAGGGCGTCTGACACGGACTTGACGCCGCCGTGGGTGGTCAGGCCGCCGTCGACCGGGATCTCGGAGCCTGTGATGAACGACGACTCGTCCGACAGCAGGAACACCACCAGGGGCGCGACCTCGTCGACGGTTCCGGTGCGTCCCAGAGGTGTTTCCCGGATGTTGGTCTCGCGGAAGGCCGGTGCAGCGGAGGCGGTCATCTCGGTGTCGATGTAGCCGGGATGGATGGTGTTGACGCGGATGCCGCGCGGCCCGAGTTCCAGTGCGGCCACCCTGGAAAGGCCACGCAGCCCCCACTTGCTGGCCGTGTAGGCGACCGGATAGTGAGCCGTGAGCGCGGCGGACGAGCCAACGTTGACGATCGAGGAGCTGGGTGGCATGAGCGGGGCGAGGTGCTGGATGCCGAGGAGCGGGCCGGTGACGTTGACGGAGTGGACGCGGTCGAAGTCCTCGGCCCGGACGTCGCCGAGGCGGGCGCGCCAGGTGATGCCCGCGTTGTTGACCAGGCCGTGGACCTGCCCGTACGCCTCCCTCAACTCTGCGGCGAGATCGGCCCAGTCCTGCTCGCTGGTGACGTCGAGACGGCGGCAGCCGGGTGCCTCGGTCACATCGGTGGCGATCACCCGGGCGCCCTCCCGGGTGAGCGCCTCCACCTCGGCGGCGCCCTGGCCGCGCGCCGCGCCGGTGACCACAACGACTCGGCCCAGGAGCCTCTTGCGGTGGAGGTCGGTCACGGCCGCTCCCGGGACCGGCGTCGGCCGGTGGGAAGGGCCACCGGATCGGCGCCCGGGACGACGGTGTTGGACACGGTGCCGATACCTTCCACCGTGAGGGTGACGGTGTCGCCCGGCTTGAGGGGCGGTGGGGTCTGCTCGCCGTGTACGCCCCACAACTCGGCGAGGCAGCCGCCGTTGCCGCACGTGCCGGAGCCCAGGACATCGCCAGGCATGACCTGGGTACCGCGCGAGGCGTAGGCGACCATCTCCTCGAATGTCCAGCTCATGTTGGACAGCAGATCCCTGCCGACGACCTCGCCGTTGACCTCGGCGGTCAGCGCCAGCCGCAAGAAACCCTCGGCATCCCGGTACGGCTCCAGTTCGTCGGCGGTGACCAGGTACGGGCCGAGCGTGGTGGCGGTGTCCTTGCCCTTGCAGGGTCCCAGGCCGACCTTCATCTCGGCGGACTGGAGGTCGCGGGCGGACCAGTCGTTGAAGACGGTGTAGCCGATGATGTGGTCGCGGGCCTGCTCGGGCGTGAGGTCGCGGCCCTCGCGTCCGATGACGGCGGCGACCTCCAGTTCGAAGTCCAGGACCGTGGAGCCGGGTGGGACGGGGATGTCGTCGTGGGGGCCGTACACGGCGTGCGGGTTGGTGAAGTAGAAGGTCGGAGCGGCGTACCACTGTTCCGGTACGCCGACGGCGCTCTGCACGGACCGCCGTACGCCTTCCACGTGCTCCTCGAAGGTGACGAAGTCCCGTACCGACGCGGGCTGTAGGGGAGGCAGCAGCCGGACCTCCGAGACATGGGGGCCAGGTGGTACGTCCAGCGCCGCCGCGCCCATGGCCAGCACTCCGGGCAGACCGCCGGCTTCCGACAACAGAGCGGTGAACGACGGGACGCCGGGTAGCGGGAGGAGTGTGCCGTCGTCCTCCACGACGGCCACGCGGTGGCGGTGCTGGTGTTCGTAGGCGGCGAAACGCATGGTGCGGCTCCTGGCAGGCAGGGCCCGTGGGCGCGGCGCTTGTGCAGTCAGGGCAGTTGACAGGGCCACCGCGCCCCCGGGTGTCGAGGTTGGGATCAGACCGGCGGGGCGACGAAGACCCCGCGGTCGGGGTCGTTGAACGACTCCTTGGCGACGAGTTCGTTCATCGGGTTGGCGGTGCCCCACTGGTCGGCGACTTCAGGCTGGGAGAAGTCGTAGACGTGCGGGTGCCAGGTGTCCTCGTCCAGCAGCTCCAGCTCCGTCGTGTACTCGACGGTGTTGCCGTGCGGATCGAGGAAGTAGGTGAAGGTGTTGTCGCCCGCCATGTGCCGGCCGGGACCCCAGACCTTCTGGTAGCCGGCCCGGATGACGCGGCCCGATCCGCGCATGTACTCGTCCAGGCCGCGCATCTCGAAGGAGACGTGGTGCACGGAGGTGTGCGGGCCCTGGGCGATGGCCATGGAGTGGTGCTGGTTGGAGATCCGCATGAAGTGCATGACCTCGCCCATGTGCGGGGAGCTGAGGGTGTCGGAGAGGCGGAAGCCGAGGTGCTGCTCGTACCACTCCCGAGTGACGTTGAGATCCGGGGAGTTGAGGACGACGTGCGACAGCTTGACCGGGATGGACTCCTTCTCCTCGATCCTGCGGTGCTGCCGGACCTCGACGTCTGCCGAGACTTCGATGGTGCGGCCGTCGACGTCGAAGAAACGGAAGCCGTAGCCACCGCCGGGGGTGTCGACCTTGCCCGGCTGGGATATCAATTGCACGCCTCCAGCGAGGAGTTGCTCGGCGAGCGTGTCGACGTCCTCGCTGGATGCGGCGCCGTAGGACACCAGGTCCAGGCGCTTTTCACCGGCCTTGCGCAGCCGGACGACGTACTGCTCCGGGGAGCCCTCGGCGGCGAGGAAGGAGATGCCGGAGTCCTCGGCCACCTTGGTCAGACCCCAGACACCGGCGTAGAAATCGAGCTGCTTGTCGTAGTCGGGCACGGCGAGGTCGACGTGCCGCAGGTGGGTGAGCAGGCGTGTGCTCATGGGGGGATCCTCCTCAGTCGAGGGTGAGGTTGAGCAAGGCGGCGGCGTTGCCGCCGCGTACGGCGTCGAAGTCGGCCTCGGACAACTGGGCGGCGCGGAGCGCGCCGACGGGGTCTTCGGTTCCCATGTCGAACGGGAAGTCCGATCCGAGGCAGACACGGTCGGGACCGGCCACGCGCACCAGTTCCCGCAGGACGTGCGGGTCGTGGACGAGGGAGTCGAAGTACAGGCGCTTCAGATAGCTGCTGGGCAGGTGGGCGCAGCCGGCGCCGGCGTCTGAACGGGTGGACCAGGCGTGGTCGGAACGGCCGATGTGCGTGGGCAGATAGCCACCGCCGTGTGCGGCGATCACCTTCAGACCGGGATGCCGGTCCAGAACGCCGGAGAAGATCAGGTGGGAGAGAGCGACGGCGTTCTCCGTCGGCTGTCCCACAGTGTTGGACAGGTACCACTGGTCGAGCCGCTGGTCGAGCGTGCAGCCGAAGGGGTGCAGGAAGAGGATTGCCTCGGTCTCCTCGGCCCGCGACCAGAGCGGTTCGTACGCCGGGTCGGACAGCTCACGGCCCGGGGCATGGCTGGAGATCTCCACGCCGCTCAGCCCCTGTTCGAGGGCATGCTCGAGGGCGCGTACCGCGAGCCGCGGGTGCTGCAGAGGTATGAGGCCGAGTCCGCGCAATCGGTCGGGGGCGGCCGAACAATGCGTCGCCGTCGCCTCGCCCGCGAGCCGGTATATCTTCTCGGCCGTATCCTCGTCCGCCCAGTAGTGGTAGTGCGAGGGGGATGGACTGACGAGCTGGACGTCCACGCCCTGCCCGTCCATCGCGGCCAGCCGAACGGTGACGTCGGTCAGCCGGGGGATGCGCTCGCGCACCATGGGCCCGTTGACGGCCAGGGCCGCCGGGCCGTTGCGCCGGGCGTCCAGCGCCTTCGCCTCGGCCAGACCCGGCAGGCCGTCCACCAGTGCTTCGACCTCGGGCAGCAGGACGTGGGCGTGCACGTCGACGGTGAGTGCGGTCACGGCAGCTCCCGCAGCATCGTCATGGTCCGGACCATCAGACCGGGAATGTCCGCGTCTCGGACGCCGTCGAGCTGCCACTGGCCGAGTTGCACGGACGCCACCACCACCGGTCGGACGCGGGCGATACGCCGCTCGTAGTACGCCTGGAACAGCGCGTCGTCCCAGCTCTCGGTGGCGGTCAGCAACTGGGCGAGCACCCACGCGTCTTCCAGGGAAAGGGCCGCGCCCTGAGCGAGGGTGGGCGGACAGCAGTGCGCGGCGTCGCCGATCAGCACGACGCGGCCGCGGTGCCAGGAGCCCTCGACCAGCAGCTGGTCGAACCAGGTGTAGTTGACCTTCGCCGGGTCGGTGATGTGCTCGGTGATCTCCGGCCAGAAGCCACCGTAGGCGGAGGCGAGGCGGCGCATCTCGTCGGCGTACGTTGCCGGTGGGATCGAGGCACGGTCGCGGTTGTCCTCGACGACGTACGCGTACAGGGTGCTGTCGCTGGTGGGGCTGTAGCCCGCGATGTAGGAGGGCCCGCCGTAGGCGAGGTCGGTGCGGGTGACACCGGTGGGGCGCGGGGCGGCGATGCGCCAGATGGCCATGCCGGTCGGTTCCGGCTTGTCGGTGATGCCGATCGCCGCGCGGGTCGAGGAACCGAGCCCGTCGGCGGCGATCACCAGGTCGTAACGGCCCTCGGTACCGTCGGAGAATTGTACGGAGACCCCGTTCGCGTCCTGGTCGAGGAGCTGGGCGGTCGTGCCCAGGCGCACCGAGGCGCCGCTCGCGCGCACGGCGTCGATAAGGATCTGCTGGAGCTGGGGACGCTGCATGCCGAGCGTGGCGGGCAGGTCGTCACCGCCGGTGCGGATGTCTTGGGCGACGTGTAGCACGGTGCCGTCGGGAGCGGTGATGCCGACCGAGTCGTAACTGAAGCCGGACGCCTGTACCTGCTCCCACACCCCGAGTTCACGCAGGACGCGCAGGGCGTTGCCCTGGAGGCTGATGCCAGAGCCGGCGGTGGCATTCCAGTCATCCCTGGCCTCGATCAGATCCACGGCGATTCCGCCGCGACGCAGAAGGAGGGTGACGGCGTTTCCGGCTGCACCGCCGCCGATCACCAGGACCGTGCGGGCTCTACTCATAGGGGTCATTGGGGAACTCCCTTGTTCCGCTGGTTACTTGACAGCGATGGGGTTGACCGGGGAGCCGACGGCTCCGGTGATGGGCAGGGGTGCTGCGGTGAGCCAGAAGTCGTGCACGCCATCTGCGGCGCAGTCCTGGGCGAGCGCGTCCAGGTCCCACATCTCGCCGATGAGCAGGCCGATGTGCGGGATGGCGACCTGGTGCAGCGGCTGGAAGGCGGGCTCGAACTCGTTCGGCCTGACCTCGAAGCCCCAGGTGTCGGTGGCGAGCGCGGCGATCTCTGTGCCGTGCAGCCAGCTGGCCGTGGTGAAGGACAGCCCGGGCGAGTCGCCGCCCGCGTAGTCGCCCCAGCCGTCACGCCGGGCCCGGGTCAGCCGGCCGGTGCGCACGAGCACAAGGTCACCGCGGCCCACTGCCACCCCGTGAGCCTCGGCCGTCGCCGTCAGGTGTTCCTCGGTGATGGCGAAGCCGTCGGGCAGTTCGCCGCCGTCACCGATGACGCGGCCCACATCCAGCAGCACGCCGCGCCCGGCGACGTGAGGAGCCATGTGCTCGATGCCGGTGACCAGGTCGCCGTCGGAGGTGACGACCTTCTCGGCCGCCCGGCCGTTCCACGCCTTGCCGTGGTCGAAGATGTGCCCGAGCCCGTCCCACTGGGTGGAGCACTGGAGCGGCATCGCGATCACGTCGTCGGCGCCGCCGATGCCGTGCGGGAAGCCCTGGTTGCCGAGGGCGGCGTCGGTGCCGGTGTCGAGCATGGTGTGCACCGGGTTGGTGCGGCGCCGCCAGCCCTTCTGCGGGCCGTTCATGTCGAAGGACTGGGCGAGCGAGAAACTGACGCCCCGTCGGATGAGAGCCGCGCCCTCGCGGCGCTTGGCCTCGTCGAGGAAGTTGAGCGTGCCGAGCACGTCGTCCTCGCCCCAACGCTCCCAGTTGGAAAAGGCCTTGGCCGCTTCGGCGATTGCGGCCTCAGGGTTGTGGCGGTCCAGCGTCACGGCGCGACCTCCGCCACACAGCGGGTGCGCTGCACGCCGAGCCCGGTGACCGAGCCTTCCATGACGTCGCCGTCGCGCAGCAGCCGGCCCCAGTGCATGCCGTTGCCGGCCGGGCTGCCGGTGAGCACCAGGTCGCCGGGCAGAAGCTGGGCGGTCTGCGAGGCGTGCGCCACCATGCGAGCGACCTTGAAGATCATGTCCTTGGTGGACTCGTCCTGTCGGGTCTCGCCGTTGAGCTTGAGCGTGACCTGCAGGTCGTCGGGGTGCGCGATCGACTCGGCCGGGACGATCCACGGGCCGAGCGGGGTGAACCCCGGGGCGTTCTTACTGCGCAGCCAGTCCGTGCCGATCTGCGGCATGTCCCGGCGGAAGACGGTGGCCCGGTCGGTCACATCGTTGGCGATGGTGTACCCGGCGATGTACTCCGGCGCCTCCTCCACCGATACCTGATAGGCGGCCCGACCGATGACGACCGCCAACTCCAGCTCCCAGTCCGGCTGTTCGGCCCAGGCAGGCAGGACCACGTCGTCGTACGGTCCGGTGATCGCGCTCGGCAGTCCGATGAAGACGTACGGCAGATCCTCCGCGGCCCGCCGGTCCATGAGTTCCGCCGCCTCCGCGCGGCGCTCAGCCTCGGGCCGGTCGTCACCGGGGGCGCGATGGGCCACGTGCAGGTCGATCACATGCTGGCGATAGTTCGCGCCCGACTGGAACACCTGCCGCGGGGCGATCGGCGCGTGCACGCGAAGGTCCGCGACGGGTGTGCGGGGCAGGGCGGGGTCGGCCGCCAGCGCGCGCAGCTGCGGCAGAACCGCCTCCCAACGGTCCAGTACGTCCAGCGCGGTCAGCCGCTCGTCGCCGAGGGCCCGCCGCAGGTCGAGCGCCTGGCCGTCGGGCGTCACCAAGGAGGGAAAGGCTGACCCGTCCGGAGCCGAGAGCGTGGCAAGGGCGAATGGTCCGACGAAGAGCGCGGACGCGGGTTCAGGTTTCACGGACATGTCCTCCCGATTGCGGTGCGACTAATCTGGACCGCGCACCAGCAATCAGGGAAATCGATCCTATGGATGATCACTATCCATGTGTTTTATTCTCGCTGGTAATCGCCGTACCGCGAAGGGGAAGTCCGTGAATTTGGCCCGCCTCGACCTCAACCTCGTCGTCGCGTTGCGCGCGCTGCTCGAAGAGCGCAATGTCACCCGAGCTGGCGAGCGAGTCGGGCTGAGCCAGCCCGCCATGAGCGCGTCTCTGGCCCGGCTGCGCCGCCACTTCGACGACGACCTGCTCGCCCGCGTCGGCGGCCACTACGAACTCACCGCCCTCGGCCAGGTACTGCTCGACCGCACCTCCACTGCCTATGACGTGCTGGAACGCCTTTTCGCCAGCCAAGCCGACTTCGACCCGGCCAAGGAGACCCGCGAGTTCAGGTTGATCGCGTCGGACTACGCCGTCGCCGTCTTCGGCGCCGAGCTCGCCCGCGTCGTGCACGAGGAGGCACCAGGCATCCGGCTGCGCTTCTCCCAGACCCCGCCCACCGTCGTCGACGACACCGCCACGCTGCTGAGTGCCACCGACGGCCTGCTCATGCCTCACGGCATCATCAGCGACTTCCCCGCCACCGACCTCTACGACGACCACTGGGTGTTCCTCGTCGCCGACGATCACCCGAGCGTCGAGGACCGCATCACGGCGGAGGACCTGTCCCAGTTGCCCTGGGTCACCTACCAGCGCACGTACGACGCCCCCGCGGTGCGCCAGCTCGGCATGCTGGGCATCGAACCCCGCGTGGAGGTCTCCGTCGACAGCTTCCAGTTGCTGCCTCACCTGGTGGCAGGCACGCGGCGGATCGCCCTGGTGCAGGCCCGCCTCGCCCGCTTGATGGCGCCGCTCGCCGCCGTGCGGGTGGTGGAGCCGCCGTACGAGGCCATTCCGCTGCGGGAGGCACTGTGGTGGCACCCGGTGCATACTCACGACGCCGCTCACATCTGGCTGCGCGAGACGGCCACGCGGGCAGCTCGGAGGCTGCTCGACCGGGAGAGCCAGAAACCGGCCTGACGTGATGTGCCGGGACGCCGTTTGTGTGTCATCTGACTTGCGCGGGATGTCTCAGACAGGAACGCACGTGAGTCTGCCGTGTCCCTTGGCAGTGCCGGATCTTGCACGTGATGCACACCGCCATCCCGTGGCAGGACCTGCCCGAGTCGCCTGCTCCCGCCCAGCAGGCGCGCGCGTCTTCTGGCTTCTGATAGTAAACTCAGGCATACGATGCGGCTGCGGGGGCAGTACGTGGCCGCCGGAACGAGTACCCGGCGTCGATGTGGAGGTGTGTTCTGTGCCGTCAGGAAGGCACGTGTCCGGCTCCATGGATGACGAGCCGGCCTGCTCCATGGAGCGGAGCCTGCAGGTACTCGGCGAGCGGTGGACTCTGCTGGTGCTGCGTGAGGTCCTCTACGGCAGGCACCGGTTCGCTGAAATCCAGAATTCTCTCGGCATCGCGTCGAACCTGCTCAGTGACCGGCTAAAGGTTCTCGTCGACGCCGGAGTGCTGCGGACACTGGCCTACCAGGAGGCTGGCAGCAGGCCCCGGAAGAGCTACCACCTGACGCCGGCCGGGCTGGAACTGCAGCCCGTGCTGGGTGCACTGCAGCAGTGGGGCGACCGTCACCGTCCGCGGCCCGCAGGCCCCTCCGCTTGCCAGCGGACCCGCTCCACGGGTCGGGCCGTCCACGTGGGGTTCCTCGATGAGGACGGCCGCGAGGTCCCCATGGAGGATGTGTCGCTGATGGCAGCACCTGACCCTCAGAACTCATCCGGCCTCGGGAAACAGCGGAGCAGTCGTTAGCGCTCAGCGCTGCCGTGCCCCTGAAGGCGTGGCACCGTACGAGCTGTGACTTGGCCCGTGACTCGGGACCTCTCCGGCCTGGAGGGCGGAGAAGTCGGCGTGTGCATGGGCGACGGCTTCGGGGTATGCCTCGCGTTTGGCGTGCTCGGCGAGTGCCCGGTAGATGCTGGCTATCCAGGGGTTCTGGCCCTTGCGTTTGCCAGTGAAGAAATCAGGTCGGGCTGGATCTGCTCGGCGGACTCGCCGGCCGCGCGGCGGCCGAGCATGGTGTGGCGCATGTCGTCGGTGATGACGGGCGGAACCTGCTTGCCCTCGCGGGCCGCGGTGTCGAGCCCTTAGGCGTGGACTCGCGGATGTTCTGCCGCTCGGTCTCCGCCGCCGCGAAGAATGCGAACAGCGGCTTTCCCGGGCCTGTGGGGTCGTAGATGCTGGGCAGGGGCCCGGCGAGCATTTCCGGGAGCGAGCGGTGGGCGGTGAGAGCCCGTCAAGGACCTCGCGTACCCGATGCGGATGTCCGCGCTGGGCAGGTCCGGGTTCGATTGGCGCCGACGGCGGAGTTCCCGGGTGCCACGGCCGAACCGGCCCCGTCCGCCGGGTAGGGATGCACAGCGCCTTCTTCAGGCGGGGCACTTGCCGCTTCCCTCGGCAGTTGAGGCAGAGTCACATCCCACCTGGATTGCATTTTTAAAGTTAGACGCTCTAGGGTCACCCCCATGAGCAATCCCTCGCAATTTCAAGTACATGCGGTGTCGCCTTCCTACTGGAAGGTGACCTTCGAGAACGGCCCGATCAACCTCATCGATCTGGACACCGTCGAGCAGCTTGGCGATCTGGTGACCCGTATGGAGCAGGACCCCGATCTGACCGTCGTGGTGTTCCAGAGTGCCAACCCCGACTTCTTCATGGCACACTTCGACCTCCGGTCCGACATGCAGCGCTTTTACGCCACAGCGCCCGGTCCCACCGGACTCCTCCCCTACCCGGACAGCCTTCTGCGCCTCAGCAGGGTCCCGGCTGTCACGATCTCGGCCATCAAGGGCCGTGCCCGAGGAGCGGGAAGTGAGTTCGTCCTGAACACGGACATTCGCTTCGTCGGCAGCAACGCCATCCTGGGACAGCCCGAGGTGGGCTTCGGCGCCGTACCCGGCGGCAACCCGATGGGGCGACTGGCCGAGCTGGTGGGCCGGGGCCGCGCGATGGAGATCGTGGTGGGAGGAGACGACTTCCCGGCCCAGCTCGCCGCCGAATACGGCTACGTCAACCGCATTCTTCCCGAGGACGAACTGGACGACTTCGTCGACACCTTCGCCCGCCGCATCGCCGGCTTCGACAAGACCGCGGTCTCCGGCACGAAGGAGTTCGTCGACGCGGCCACCGCAATCCCAGCGGGGGACTACGCAGCCGCTCTGGCCGCCATCAGGCGCACAGGGGGACGTCCGGAGAACGCGGATCACGTGCGCAGCCTCTTCGAACGCGGCTTGCAGCAACCTGACGGAATCGAACTCGATCTCGGCAAGCACGTCGCCAAAAGGTTGTGAGCCTCTCGGGCGTTTGTGCCGTCCCCTGCTCCATGGGACACGCAATTCCCAGTCACAGCTGGGATCTTGTCGAGCAACGACAGCAGTTGAGTGACGTCGTTATGGTTTCCGCCGGTCAGCAACACCGCGAGTGGGATGCACTACCCGTCGGTAAGGACGTGGTGCTTTCTGCCCGGTCGTGCGCTCGCACGCGTCGACCGGGCTGGGACCGCCACGTCCTGCACGCCTCGGTTCTCTATCGCGGAGAGCTCCGCAAGGAGGCCCACGGCTGTTGGCGATTCAGTCGACTCTTCATCGGCTGTGACCTGCTGCTGGGCGGGGGCGGCCCCGGCCTCGAGGATGAGCCGAACCCGGAGCCATGACGCGAGCCACGGCGAGCACAGGTGGTAGGTAGGCTCCGAACATGACACAGGTCCCAGTCAATCCGGTGGTGTTCTCGACGGCCGACCTTCCCGAGGACCAGCGGGTCGAGCTGTGGGAAGGTCACAACGCTGACGCGCTGATCGGGCTGCGGTGTCGAACCCTGGGCGCTGCGGCGCTCGACGCCACCGAGATCAACGTCCAGCTCGGCCGGGTCCACCTCGCACGGGTGCGGGGAAGCTCCCATGTCGTCGAGCGCGACGCCGAGATGGTGCGGCGCCGGCCGGCCGAGTCGGTCGCGCTGTTCTTCAACCTGGCCGGCGAGGCATTCTTCTACCACGACGACGGTCTGCGCACCGTCCAGCCAGGTCAGCTTCTGATGTGCGACGCCGACCGGCCTTTCATGCGCGGCTTCTCCCGCGGGCTGGAGGAGCTGGTGCTCAAGATACCTCGCGACGTGTTCGCCGAGGCGACCGGAGTCGACGCTGTCCTGCGACCTCTCGTAGTGGACTTCGCGGCCGGGTCCAACTCCTTTGCTCACACCCTGGCCCGCACGGTCGGGGGTGCAGCTCGCGACGAGGATCCGGTGCCGATCCAGGAGGAGACGCTGCTGGAGCTGGTCGTCGCCCTGACCGGCCGCAACCGTGATGACCTGCGTGCGGCGCATCGCGCGGCGGCATACTCCTACATCGAGCAGCACCTGCGCGATCGCCGGCTCTCGGCCCCACAGGTCGCTGCGGCGGTCGGCATCAGCACGCGCCACCTGTCGCGCGTCTTGGCCGATGTGGGCACGACGCTGCCCCAGCTCGTGCGCGGTCTGCGTCTCGAGAGGGCCCGGAAGCTGCTCGAGACTCCGGCCGTGACCTCGATGACCATCGCCGAGGTCGCCTACCAGTGCGGGTTCACCTCTGCGGCCCACTTCTCGAGCGCTTTCACCGCTCGGTTCGGCGAGCGAGCCGGCGAGGTCCGCCGACGCGCCGTCGCGGCTCGGGCCACCGCGTTGCGCTGAGCCACCGGATCGATTGCGGCATTCGGCCACCGTTTTGCGTTTCCGCCCAGACGGCGGCTGGTCATCGACCTGGCCGGGGGTGTTCGTCGACCCTGGCAGGGAGATGGGTCCGGCGCGCGGCTGGCCCGAGGAAGGGTGGCGTGATGCCGAGCTTCGACGACGGCCTGACCGAGACCGAGCTGCCGACGACTGCGGTTGTCGAGACCGACGTCGTAGTGGTCGGCTCCGGGCCCGCAGGATCGGCCGCGGCCCTCGCGTTGTCCACGCTGGGCGTGGCGAACATCATGATCACCAAGTACCGGTGGACAGCCAACACTCCACGCGCCCACATCACGAACCAGCGGTCCATGGAGGTCTTCCGCGACCTCGGCATCGAGGCACAGGTCCTTGCGGACGCGACACCCCACGAGCTGGTCGGCGACACCGTGTTCTGCACCTCGATCGCCGGCGAGGAGATCGGGCGCATCCTGACATGGGGAACGAGTCCCGCCCGCGAGGCCGACTATCAGCTGGCGTCGCCGTGCCTGACCGTCGACATCCCGCAGACCTATCTGGAGCCGATCCTGGTCAGGAATGCGACCGCGCGCGGCACCCAGTCGCGATTCTCGACCGAGTACCTCTCGCACACCCAGGATGCCGACAGCGTCACCGTGCAGGTGCTCGACCGGCTCACCGGCCAGGAGTACGTCATTCGCGCAAAGTACCTCGTGGGCGCCGACGGGGCCCGTTCGAAGGTCGCCGCGGATCTCGAGTTGCCGTTCGAGGGGGCGATGGACATCGCCGGTTCGATGAACATCACCTTCAAGGCCGACATCGCGGCCTACGTCGGCCATCGTCCATCTGTCCTCTACTGGGTGATCCAGCCCGGCTCCAACGTCGGCGGCATCGGCGCCGGCCTGGTGCGGATGGTCCGGCCGTGGGACGAGTGGCTGATCGTCTGGGGCTACGACATCGCCGGTGAGCCACCGACCGTCGACGAGGCCGCGGCGACGCAGATCGTGCGCAACCTCCTCGGCATGCCCGACCTCGAGGTCGAGATCACCGGCACGTCGTTGTGGGGCAACAACGAGATGTACGCGACCCACCTGCAGTCCGGTCGAGTGTTCTGTGCCGGCGACGCCGTGCACCGCCATCCACCGAGCAACGGGCTGGGCTCGAACACCTCCATCCAGGACTCGTACAACCTGGCGTGGAAGTTGGCCGCTGTTCTGCGCGGATACGCCAGGCCCAGCCTGCTGGAGACCTACTCCGAGGAGCGGGCGCCGGTCGCGGAGCGGATCGTGAAGCGGGCCAACCGATCCAGCCGCGAGTTCGTCGACCTTTTCGTGGCACTCGGCGTCACCGAGGCCAAGACTGAGGAGGAGATGGTTGCCCGGATAGAGGAGCGCAAGGCCAACTCGCCCGAAGGTGCGGCTAAGCGCGAGGCGCTGGTCAAGGCGATGGAGCTCAAGAACTACGAGTTCAATGCTCACGGCGTCGAGCTAGGTCAGTTCTACACCTCGGCCGCCATCGTCCCCGATGGCGCCGATCGTCCGGCGCCAACACGGGATGCCGATCTCTACTACGAGTCGACCACCGCCGCAGGCGCCCACCTGCCGCACGCATGGGTCGGCGATCACCGTCACAAGCAGGCGATGATGGACCTGGCGCCCTACGACCGGTTCACCCTCATCACGGGTATCGCCGGTGAGGCTTGGGCGGACGCCGCCCGTGCTGTTGCCGCCGACCTCGGTGTTCCGCTTGAGGCCGTCGTCATCGGACCCGGTCGCGATGTCACCGACCTCTACTACGACTGGGCGCGGGCGCGCGAGATCGAGGAGAGCGGGGCACTCCTGGTCCGTCCCGACAAGCACATCGCCTGGCGCTCGCCGTCGCTGCCCGCCGATCCGACCGCGGCGCTGCGCGCTGCGCTCGCTCAGGTCTTGGGGCGCGTGTGACCGGCCCGTTCGTCCATCACACGCTCGGCCAGCGGGTGCGCTTCGCAACCGGAGATGCGGCCGAGTCGCTCGCCGCGGAGGTTGAAGCGATCGGTGCGCGCCGGGTCATGGTCGTCGTCGGCGCGCACGAGGTCGCGCTCGCAGCCCGGATCACGTGTGACCTCCCGGTGGTGCTGGTGCACCACGAGGTGGTGATGCACGTGCCCGTCGCCGTGGCCGAGCGCGCCCGCGCAGTAGCAGCCGAGCACGAGGCCGACCTCATCGTCAGCGTCGGTGGCGGCTCGACCACAGGTCTCGCGAAGGCCGTGGCACTGACCAGCGGCTTGCCGGTCGTAGCCGTGCCGACGACGTACGCGGGGTCAGAGGCGACCGACGTGTGGGGGTTGACGGAGGGGACGACGAAGACGACCGGGTCCGACGCGCGGGTGCTGCCGCGTGCTGTGGTGTACGACGCCGAGCTCACTCTGTCGCTGCCCGTGGAGCTGAGTGTCGCCTCGGGGCTCAACGCACTGGCCCACTGCGTGGACTCGATGTGGGCGCCGGCGGCCGATCCCATCAACGTCGCGCTTGCCACGGAGGGCGTCCGAGCCCTGGCCGATGGCCTCCCGCGGATCGTCGACGACCCAACCGGGATGTCCGGGCGGGAGCAGGTGCTGTTGGGGGCCTACCTCTCAGCGGTCGCATTTGCCTCCGCCGGCTCGGGGCTCCACCACAAGATCTGCCATGTGCTCGGCGGCCGGTACGGCCTGCCGCACGCGCAGACTCACGCTGTCGTGCTGCCGTATGTCCTCGCCCTGAACGGTCCTTTCGCCCCAGATGCCGACGCGCGCCTCGCGCGGGCATTCGGGGCCAACACCGGCCTCGACGGTCTGCAAGCGCTGCGCCTTCTGCTGCGTGCGCCGCGTTCATTGCGGGACGTCGGTCTCGAGGAGGCTCAGGTGGCGGATGCCGCTGCTGCTGTGATGCCCAACGTGCCCCCGAGCAACCCGGCTTCGGTCACCATCGACAACCTCACCCACTTGCTGCACGATGCCTGGGAAGGAGCTGACCCGCGATGACCCAATCGCACCCGGAGATCAGCGAGGAGCAGCGTTCCCGCGAAGACGCTCTTGTGCAGGTCGTGCTCGACTCCTTCGAGCAAACGGGAGACGCGCGGCTCAAGGAGATCATGACGTCGGCGGTGCGCCACCTTCACAGTTTCCTGCGTGAGGTCCGGCTGACCGAGGGCGAGTGGAAGCAGGGCATCGACTTTCTCACCACGGTCGGGCACATGTGCGACGAGCGTCGCCAAGAGTTCATTCTGCTATCCGACACGCTGGGCGCCTCGATGCAGACCATCGCCATCAATAACGAGGCGTACGCCGATGCCACCGAGGCCACTGTTTTCGGGCCATTCTTCGTGGAGGACGCACCTCGCGTCGAGCTCGGCGGCGACATCGCCGGTGCCGCGACCGGTCAGCCGTGCTGGGTCGAGGGGACCGTCCAGGACACGGAAGGCAATGCTCTCGCGGGTGCCCGCATCGAGGTCTGGGAGGCTGATGAAGACGGCTTCTACGACGTTCAGTACGACGACGCTCGTACTGGTGGTCGCGCACACCTGTTCACCGACGACGAAGGCGCCTATCGCTTCTGGGCGATCACACCGACGCCGTACCCGATCCCGCATGACGGCCCGGTCGGCCTCATGCTCGCGGCTACCGGCCGCTCGCCGATGCGGGCCTCGCACCTGCACTTCATGGTCACCGCTCCTGGGTTGCGCACCTTGGTCACGCACATCTTCGTTCGGGGAGACGGCTATTTGAGCAGCGACAGCGTGTTTGGCGTCAAGGAATCGCTCGTTAAGGACTTCATCGAGCAGCCAAAAGGCACGCCGACTCCTGATGGTCGCGAACTCGGCGACGGAACCTGGTCGCGGGTGCGCTTTGACATCGTCCTTGCGCCGCCGGATGCCGTCTGAATGTCGCTGGCGGGGTTGATTTCGCGGCGACGCTGATTCACTCCCGGATCTCGTCCGCGGTCAGGGACGGCGGGCCGGCCATGGCACACGTCGGTGGTGACCGCGCTCGGCCGGCCCGCCGCGTGCTCCTCGATCACCGCCAGGGGCGAGCAGATCCCACAGAAGGTGCGGTAGCCGCACTGGTAGCCGTCGAGGTCGAGGAACGCCGTCTGCATCGGATGCAGCCGGTCGTCGTCGGCCCACCCCTTCGATGGTGGTGATCTCGCGCCCGTCGGCGGTCACCGCGAGGTGAAGGCAGGAGACGGTCGTGAGGCCGTCGACCAGAGCAGTGCAGGCACCGCACAGCACCTGACCGCAGCCCTTCTTCGTGCCGGTCAGGCCAAGGTGCTCGCGCAGGGTGTCGGGGAGCGGTGCGGTGGTCGACGGTCAGCGGCTGGAGAGATGATCAGCTGGTCCCGCAGAGCCAGAACGCAACGCGTCGGTGGTGAGCCGGGAGGTAGACGAATCAGGAGGTGGGTCAGAAGACGGGGCGATGCCGGGCGTGCGAGCGGCGGGAACTCCGGCGCCGAGCCGCTTGAGTTTGATGACGGGGAGGCGGTGATTGACCGCGACGGCTGTGGTCGTCCCTCCGTCGTTCCGCCACCTCAGCAGCGCACTGCGGTCGTTCACCGAGCCCGCGAGGACTTCGGGGATCCCGGTGAGCGGCAGCTCGCCGCTGATCTTGATGTCGAGTCCGGACTGCTCGGTCCAGAAGTACGGGTCCGGTCGGCAGGGCCGGGCCGACGCGCCGTGCAGCAGACCGACCGCCGCGGCCCGGCCCTGCTCAACAGCGTTGGTCCAGTGTGGAGTTCGGCGCCCTTCCCGCGATACGACGTCCCCGGCGGCGACCACGCCGGGAGTGACGCGGCAGCACGCGTCGGCGACGAGGCCGCCGCCGGCGTCCAGAGGCAGGCCGGAGCCCTTCAGCCAGTCGGTGTTCGGCACGTCGCCGACCGCGCACACGATCACGTCGGCCTCCAGGACCACCTCGCCACAGCGCACGCGGTGTTCGCCCAGGACGGCGACGCCGTCAGGCGCGACCCGGACACGTATACCGTGATCCCGCGCCGCCGCGACGGCGAGATCGGCCAGCCAGGGTCCGAGGAGCCTGAGCAACGGCGGGACGAGGTCGACCACCGTGACGTCCAGGCCCAGGGCACGGCAGGTCGTGGCGATCTCCATGCCGAGGAAGCCGCCGCCCAGCACGATGGCGCTCCGGGCGACGGCAAGCCGGGAGGCGAGGACCTGGGCATCGTCCAGGGTGCGTAGCGCCAGATCGTCGCGCCCGGTCAGGCGACGGGCCCGGGCGCCGGTGGCGACGACCAGCCCGTCGTACGGCACCTGTGTGCCGTCGGTCAGACGCACCGCACGCTCGCGGACGTCCAGTTGTGCGGCCCGTGCTCCGGTGCGGAACTCGATGTCCTCGCCCGGAGGAGGAAGCATGGCTGAATCCGCGGGTTCCCTGCCGGCCAGGACGCCCTTGGACAGCGGGACCCGCGAGTAGGGCTGGTGAGGCTCGTCGGACAGGACGGTCACCGGTCCGTCGAAGCCCTCGGCCCGCAGGCTCTCCGCTGCTGTCAGCGCGGCGATGGACCCGCCGACCACGACGATGCGCTTCACGACTGGACCTTCAGGGCCGCGACGGGGCAGACCCGTACGGCGGCGGCGACGGCGCTCTCGTGCTCCGAAGCCACCTCTTCGTGGGTCAGGTGCAGGTCGCCCTCGTCGTCGAGCCGGAACACCTCGGGCGCGGTCTGCTCGCACAGGCCGTGGCCCTCGCAACGGTCGAAGTCCACCACGATCCGGGACATCTCACTTCCCTTCCGCGCGTACCGTGACGGGCAGCGAAGCCAGGCCCCTGATCACGTTGTTGAGCTTGCGGACCGGCTCGCCCGCGAACTCGATCAACGATGCGCGCCGCACCAGCGCGCCGAGCACCGCCTGCGCCTCCAGACGGGCCAACCCCTGGCCGGCGCAGCCGTGGACGCCGTAGCCGAAGCCGACGTGGTCGACCGGGTTGCGGCGGACGAGGAACTCCTCGGGGCGCTCCCACTTGCGTTCGTCCCGGTTCGCCGATGCCCAGGACAGCAGGACCTTGGTGTCGGCGGGGATGGTGATGCCCTCGAGGTCCACCGGCTGGGTGGTGCGCCGGAAGAAGCCCTGTGCGGGGGACTCCAGCCGCAGTGACTCCTCGAACGCCGGTCCGACGAGCGCCGGTTCCGCGCGCACCTCCTGGTAAGCCTCGGGATGCCGGGCGAAGAGGAGGATCGTGTTGCCGATCGCGTTGATGGTGGTGTCCATGCTCGCGATCAGGTACGCGGACAGCAGGGGCACCACGGAGGCGGCTTCGATGTCCCCCCGGTCCGCGGCTTGATGGATGGCGGCGGCCCAGCCGTCCGGGCGGAGGTTCTCCGGCACCATCACCGTGTTCAGGTACTCCAACATCTGGCCGACGAAGGGGATGGATGCCTGGGCGCGGGCGTTCAACGGGCCGAAAGTGTTGAACGCCGCGTCCGCGAACGACAGCAGCGGGCCCCTTGCCTCCTCCGCGAGCCCGATCAGGTCGGCGACCACGGTCACGGGGAACACCGCGGCAAGATCCGCCACGGCGTCGAAGTCACCCTTGGCCACGACGCCGGCGACGAGGTCGTCCGCGAGGGCGGCGATCCGGGTGCGGAGCTTGGCCAGGGCCTTGGGGGCGAGCTTGTCGGACAGCAGAGCCCGTAGCCGGGTGTGATCCGGTGGGTCGCTGGCCAGCACGCTTCCCTTCATCTGGGCGTTGAACTGGTCCTCGTAGCCCACACCCTGCGCGGACGAGAACCGTTCGTGGTCGGCCAGGGCCGCGCGGATATGGTCGTAGCGGGGGAGGACCCATGCGTCGTAGGTGGTCAGCCGTACCGCGGGGCCGGCTTCCCGGAGTCGGCGGAGAGCGGGGTACGGGTCGTGCAGCACCTCGTCGGCGAACAGGTCGACGTCGCAGGTGGGCACAGGCACGGTCGCATGCGTCACGGCGAACTCTCCTTTGAGTGGTGTTGAGCCTGCGGCCCGGTGAGTGTGGTTCTCGTACTTTTTGAAGGAGAAGCGTTCATGTGCAGCCCAGACCCGCGCTGCCGAACGTCCCATCGCTCCACGACCTCAACCTCTGAGGGCAACCGGCGGCCGTGTGCTGGCACGAAGGACCGCGCCCCAGCGTGCTAGGGCTGGAGCAGGATCTTCCCGGTGACCTCGCCTTGTTCGAGCAGCTCGTGTGCCTCTCGTGCCTGGCTGAGCTTGAACCGCCGGTGGATGTGGGGGCGGATGCGTCCCTCGGCGAGCATGGCGATCAGTGCCCGCATGCCCGCGCGTCGCTCCTCCACCAAGTCGTCCCAGGTGTGGATGTTGAACAGGCGCACCGCTGCCGATCTGCTGGGCCACAGCACATCCCAGAGGTCGTTCTTCGCCGCACCGCCCATGGTGCTGTAGATCACCAGGGTGCCCGCGGGTGCGAGCAGCTCGATGTTCCCGGGGATGGTGGGGCCGGCGGCTGGTGTGACCACCCAGTCCACGCCGCGTTCATCGGTGAGCGCGGCGACCTGACCCACGATGTTTCCGTTGGTGCGGTCGATCACCTCGTCCGCACCGAACGTTGTGGCCCAGCGTGCGCGCTCGGCGTTGCTCGCCACGCCGAGGACGCGCACGCCCAGCCCCTTGAGCAGGTCGATGACCGCGTTCCCGATGCCGCCGGCCGCGCCGTAGACGAGGGCCACCTGACCGGGCAGAGGCCGCATGCTGTCGTAGATCATGTGGTAGGCGACCTGGTAGTTGGCGAGTGCTGCAGCCTGTTCCAGGTTCATGCCTTCCGGCAGCAGGAACGTCGCCTCCTGCGGTGCTGCGACGTACTCCGCGTAGTGCCCTCCGCGGTGTGTGCGCTCACGGGCCGAGAGCAGCGCGAGCTGACCGGGTCGGACCAAGGTGACGCCTTCACCGATCCTTTCGACGACGCCGCTCAATTCGGTGCCGGGGATCGCCGGCAGCGGCGGCATCCATGGGTAGGTGCCGGCCCGGATCCTGAGGTCTGGGTACCCGACCCCGATCGAGTGTGCCCGGACCAAGACCTCACCCGGCCCCGGCTCGGGGATCGGAACCTCCACGAGCTCCAGCGCCGAGGGAGGCCCGGGCTTGTCGACCTGAACGATCTTCACAGACGGTCCATTCCGTAGAGCCAATACGTGGGCCCACTCGGTAGGGCGGGCAAGCCTCGGTCATATCGGGAGGCATCCGGGGCACGCATGGGCGATCCCAGCCCACGAGTCGTCACGGTGTGATCACGTAGTTGCTGAAGCCGCCGTTGCGGTTCTCGAACAGCGCCAGAGCCGAGTTCACGTCCTCCAGGTCAAAGACCTCGTGCTCCAGGCAGCTGAGGTCCAGGGTGCCGCTCTCGACCATGCTCGCCATGGCTTGGCCGTCCGCGACGTCGAACCACAGCGACCCGATGATGCGACGGTCGTTGGACATCAACACGTTCAGGTTGATCGGCAGGGGACCGAGCACCCCACCGAGCGGCACGTGCCGACCACCGCGCGCCAGTCCCTCGAAGCTCTCCAGGAGCGGCTCGGCGGGCGAGCCCGACTGCAGAGCGTCGACCACGATGTCGGCCCCCCGACCCGACGTGGAGTCGATGATCCACTGGGCGACCTTTGCCGAGTCGTTCGTCGACAAGACCTCGATGCGCTGCGGGTCGATCGCCCGAACCTTCTCGAGCTGCTCCTTGTTGCGGGCCACGCCCAGGATCTTGCGGACGCCGAAGGCCTTGGCCAACAAGACGATGCACACACCCAGCGTGCCACTGGCTCCGTTGACGACGACCACGCTGTTGGCGTCGGCGCCGGCCATGCGCAGCGCCCGGTAGGCGGTACCCAGGTAACCGAACCGGGCCGCCGACTCGAAGGAGAGGTTGTCAGGGATGGTGACCATGCTCGACTGAGGCGCCGTCATGTACTCACACATACCGCCGTAGGGATAGTCGGCGAAGATCTGCGCCGACCCGGCCCCGAACCCGAAGTACCCATTGAAGGTATAGGCCGGGCAGTGCTGCGGGTCGCCGGTGCGGCAGGCGAAGCAGCCGCCGCACTGCCGGCCGGGGTTGACATACACCCGTTGACCGACCTCGAGGCCGTGCACCCGGTTCCCCTTGCCGACGATCTCGCCGGCCACGTCCAGGCCGAAGACTGCCGGCAGCGGCGGGAAGGTGAGGTGGGGCCACCACTCGGGGAGGAAGTTGAGCACGTTGCCCAGATTGGGGACGATCCCGCAGGCGCCCACCCGGACGAGGACGTCGGTCGGGCCAGGTTCCGGGACCTCCACCTCGTCGATCGTGAACGGCTGGTGCTGTGCGTGCATGCGTGCGGCTCTCATGGTCGACAAAGGACACCCTCTTCCCTCGTTGGGGCTCGAGCTGTGTGGCCGGAACCGGCCATCGGGGTTCAGGCGTGCGCGGCGGCGTTATGGCTCGGGCGGGCCAGAGCGTCCGCACCGCCATGCCCGGTGACGACATCGAGCAGGCTGTCGACGTCGGTGGGTATTGCGTCGCCGCGCCACGCGACATGCCCGTCGGGCCGTACGAGCGCGTAGTTGCGCGCATAGGCCTTCCGGACGGCCGGATCAGTGAGCACGACCGTCCGCCATGGGATGCCCCGGACGGTAGCGGTGGCGGTGATCTGAGTGGCAGCACTCTCGTCCCCACCCAGGCAGAGCAGTACGAACTCGCGGTCGAAGAGGTCGATCGTCGAGGTCCCGTCCTCCAGCCACACGTGGGGCGCGAGGTGCCCGGGCCGTGCGGTCGGGACGTAGGTCTCCATGACGTCCGGGGTCGGCGGCGTCCCGTCAGGCACGCAGATCGGCGAGTCCTCGTAGCGGTAGCCCAAGGCACCGCCGACCGCGTTGAACTCGCGCCGGAACCCCGTCAGGAGCAGCTCGCGCAGCCGCTGGCGGGCCTGCTCGGCGGCCGGGCCTTCCTGCTCGAGCTCGGCGACGTCGCTCAGCTGGTCCTTCATCGCCAACCAGTCGCGGTAGATCGCACTGGCCAGCGCCGCGGTGCGCACCGCGGCGCTGCGCCGCTCGTGCTCGTAGCTGGGCAGCAGGCCGGGCCCTCCCCAGCCCTCCATCAGCGCTTGCAGTTTCCACCCGAGGTCGGTCGAGTCGAGGATGCCGGTGTTCATGCCCATGCCTCCCGTGGTCGGCATCGTGTGGGCGGCGTCGCCGGCCAGGATGACTCGGCCCACGAAGAACTGGTGCGCCACGGCCTCCCGGTTGGTCCAGGGCATCACCTCGGTCACGAACTCGAAGTCCACGTCGGGCCCCGCCATCGTGGTGACGGCTCGTCGGATGTCGTCTGGGGTACCGCGACCGTCGTGCACCATCAGAGTCACGCGGAACTCCTCCCTGCCGTCGAAGGGCAGCAGCGAGATCGACATCCCGGTCGGTTCCACCACGGTGAACCGACCGGTCCGCCCCGCCAGTGGGAACGACGCCAGGTCGGGGCTGCGAATGATCGCCTCCGCGGAGGTGCCCCAGGTGCTCGACATCTCGCGCTCGATCCCCAGGACACCGCGCACGGTGCTCCGGCCACCGTCGCAGCCGACGAGGTATCGGCAGCGCAGGCGAGTCGACCGGTCGCCGGCCTCGGCGAGCTCGACGCTCACCCCGCTCTCGTCTTGGACGAACGACTCCATCCGCGCCGATGTGCGGACCTCCACCGAGGGCTGGCGGCGTGCCAGGTCGAGCAGGATCGCGTTGAACCACCGTTGCGGGCACCGCTGGGCGAAGGTCGGGCTGAACTCGGGGGGACGCATCTCGGCGATGGCCGGCCACTCGAGCCGGGCGATCTCAGGCTCCGCGAGGCTGGTCCCCCACACGACGTCTTGAGGGCGGTCCAACGGCCAGCCGCAGTTGCGCAGCTCGGACTCGATCCCCCAACGTCGGGCGATCTCCATCGTTCGGATGGACACCGTGTGCAGCCGCGCGTCGCGGACAACCCCGTCGCCGGCCTCGAGCAGCACGACGGAGAAGCCGCGCCGACCCAGCTCCACCGCAAGGGCGGCACCGGAGGGTCCTGCGCCGACGACGACCACATCGGCGTCGGCGTCGATGCTGTGATGCTTCATGTGCTAACGATAGCATGCTGTGACTGTGATCACGCAAGCATTTTCCCCCTGCGTGCCGTGATCGATGAGTAGGCAACCCGTCCGGTTGTCGCCCACCGATCATGACATCGATAGCACGACCCGACGCGCGTCCGATTGCGTTCAGCGGTCCAGGTTGCTGGCGGCGACCCGCTCGTAGGCCAGTGTCAGCACGGCAGTGACCTCCAGCGGACCACCTGCTACAAGCGACCGGGCGAGGCGGCGCACGTCATTGCGCTGTGTCGGGTTGAGGTACTCCACCGGCGACTTGCCGTCGATCCGGGCGAGCAGAAGTGCTGACAACAGCCGACCGGCTCGGGCGCGCAGATCGGTGGCAGGCTCCCAGACCACCTGTGCCTCGTAGGCGGCGAGCAGCGCGGACGCCGATGCCTCGAGCAGGCGCGCGCTGTCGGGTCGGAAGACGGCCTTGAGGACCAGATGGGTGAGGACGAACGCGACGTCGAACGCCGGATCGCCGTACCAAGCGCACTCGGCGTCCAGCAGCACCGGATTTGATCGGCCTATGAGGATGTTCTTCGGGCTCACATCACCGTGGACGAGCGCCCGGTGGGTCGCTGCTGTCGTCTCGGCGATCTCGCGCAGTGCGGACGCGAGATCGGGGTGCTGCTCCGCGGTGGCGAGGAAGTAGGGCTCGATGCGTAGCTGGTGGAAGTTCTCGTCGGTGCGAAACCGCCGCGCGACACTGTCGTCACCGCAGCTGCAGGCGTGCAGGCGGCCGACCAGGTCACCGACCGCGGCCGCGTCAGCGGGTCGCACGGCACCGTCGAGGAGCAGCTGCTTCCACACCGGGTTGTCCTCGGGTGGCAGGAACGTCATGGCGAAGAGGCCACGACGCTCGTCGTGCGCGAGAGGGACGGGGACGGCGCCTGGGCTCACGCTGTGGGCGAAGACCAGCCAGTCCCACTCGACGGCGTTGCGGTTGACGGGCGCATACCAATCCTCGGCGACCTTCAGCTTGGCCAGCGCCCCCTTGACCGCGACCGGGCCGCCGGCCAGGTCGACGCGCCAGAGCTCGCTGGACACGCCGCCGGTCATGGGCGTCCACCGCGGGGTCTCGTCGGGGGTGGCCAGGCCCTGCTCGGTGAGGAATTCCCGGGCGCTGTTGGGCACGTCCGCCGCGGCCTCCGGCTCCCTCATGCCCCGCTCGCTCATGCCCTGCTCGCTCGTGCCCGGGCGGGCAGGCTCACCCGGTGGTGCGGGTAGGCGCTCATGCCGGCGAACATCAAGGAGGTGTCCTCGGCGATGCGCACCAGTTGGTTGTACTTGGAGAGCCGGTCCGAGCAGCGCACCGAGCCGATCTTGATCTGCCCCGCGGCGGTGGCGACCGCGAGGTCGCTGATGTAGGCGTCCTCGGTCTCTCCCGAGCGGGCTGAGATCACCGGAACGAAGTCGGCCGCGCGGGCGGCGGCGACCACGTCGAGCGTCCCGGACAGGGTGCCGTTCTGATTGACCTTCACCAGCACCCCGTTGCCGGCCGCGGACTCGATGCCGCGCTGGAGACGGTCAGGGTTGGTGGTGAAGAGGTCATCACCGATCAGGTTGATCCGGTCGCCGATTCGTTCGGTGAGCCCGCGCCAGCCGGCCCAGTCCTCCTCGTCGAGAGCGTCCTCCACCGAGACGACCGGAAAGTCGGCGACCCAGCCGCAGACCATCTCGATCATCTCCTCGGTGCTCGCGTGCCGGCACTCGCGGGCAAGGTGGTAGTCGCCGCGCTCGGGATCCCAGAGCGCGTGGGCCGCGACGTCGATCGCGACGACGATGTCCTCCCCGGGGACGAGGCCGGCCCGCTCGGTGGCCTCGACCATCATCTCGAGGGCGGCACGACCGGTCTCCAGCCCCGGGCTCAGCCCACCCTCGTCGGCGAGCAAGGTCGTCAGACCGCGGTCGGCCATGACGTCGGTCGCGGCCGAGCGCAGCCTGCCAACCAGCGCGAGCGCCTCGTCGAGCGTGCGTGCTGAGGCCGGCACGGCGAGAAAGTCCTGGACATCCATCCCCCGGCCCGCGTGCAGGCCGCCCGAGAGGATGTTCACCATGGGCATGGGCAGGCTCGGCGTTGTTGTTCCCGCCAGCAGCGCGAGCCAGCGGTAGAGCGGGAGTCCCTGGGCGGCCGCCGCTGCCCGGCTCAGGGCCAGCGAGGTGCCCAGGACGGCGTTCGCGCCGAGGCGCTGGAGGTTCTGGGTGCCGTCGAGCTCGCGGAGCGCTGCGTCGACACTGCGTTGGTCGACGGCGTCACGACCTATCACGACGGCCGCGATCTCCTCGTCCACGTGCGCTATCGCATCGCGGACGCCGAGGCCCGCGTAGTCGCTGCCGCCGTCGCGGAGCTCCCATGCCTCGTGGGTTCCGGTCGAGGCGCCCGAGGGCACGGCGGCCCGACCGAGCACGCCGGAGGCGGTGACGACGTCGACCTCGACCGTCGGGCGCCCCCGGGAGTCGAAGATCTGGCGGCCGCGGACCGAGGCGACCCTCGTGTCGGGCGTGCGGTTGTGGGAGCTGGTCACTTGTCTTCCTTCGCGTCCACGGCGGGCGAGGTCGCACCGGCGGTGATGGGGTCGGGCTCTGCAATGTCGTTGCAGGGGTAGTGCGGAGGGCGTCCGGTCAGGACCCGGACGACCTCTTCGGTCGCCTTGGTACGCAGCTCGACGACCGACTCGTCGGAGGAGAACGCGACGTGCGGCGTCACGGTCACTGAGGCGTGCGCCAGTAGTCGAGGATCGACCTCGGGCTCCTCATCGAGCACGTCGAGCGCCGCACCGGCGATGATCCCGTGATCGAGGGCGTCGGCCAGGGCCACGGTGTCGACCAGGCCCCCGCGGCTGACGTTCACCAAGAGCGCGTCCGCTCGCATCGCCGCGAGCTGCTCCGCGCCGATGAGGTGGTGGGTCGTGGGCAGCAGCGGCACGTGGAGGACGACGATCTGAGCCGTCGCCAGCAGCTCGTCGAGCGGCGTCCGCTCGACCCCCAGATCGGCGGCCTCGTCCGCGCCCAGGGTCGGGTCGGTGACCAGGATGCGAGTGCGGAAACCGGTGAGCTTGCGGGCGGTGGCGCGGCCGATCCGGCCGAACCCGACGAGCCCCACAGTCTTCGACGCCGTGCGAGCGAGCCGGGCGCCGGCAGGGTTCCACGAGCCCGTACGGACCTGGGCGTCGAAGCTGGTGATCCCGCGCGTCCAGTTGAGGATCAGGGCGACGGCGTGGTCGGAGACCTCCTCCACGCAGTAGTCCGGGACATTGGTGACCCGGACTCCGCGCGCGGTGGCCGCCTCCACGTCGATGTTGTCGAGCCCCACGCCCATGCGGGCGACGGCGCCGAGGTTGCTCGGCGCGGCGACCGCGGCATCCGAGACCCGGGCCCAGCAGGTCATGATCGCCACCGGGTCGTGAGCGGTCACCAGCGCCTCGATCTCCTCGGCGGTCCCGGGATCGGCGGGTCCGGCGACGAGGTCGAAGCCCGCCGCGTCGAGGATGCGGCGCTCGATCTCATCGTCGGGCCAGGCCCGGTCGGTGAGGACGACGACTGGGCGGGTTGAGTCCATAGGAGAGCCTTCGCAAGTAGGGGGACAGCGGGAGGACGGTCGGTCAGGGATGGCCGTGGCCGGCGCCGACTGCGGCGCTCTCGGACACGACCGTGAAGCGCTGGGTGCCGAGCCGCTCGACTCCGGCCTCGACCACGTCACCGGCCCGCAGGTAGCGGCCGTAGTGGGCACCGAATCCCGCCGGCGACCCGGTGCACACCACATCGCCCGGCCGCAGCTCGGTGTGCTGGGAGACGTGGGCGATCACCTCGGCCACGCTGAAGAGCATGTCGCTGGTGCGGTCGGCCTGCATCTGCTGGCCGTTGAGACGCAGGGCGAGTCCGAGTGCGTCCGGGTCGGGGACGCTGCTCGCGGGTACCAGCCATGGCCCCAGGGGCAGCCAGCCCGGGCGGCCCTTGCTGGTCAACCAGTCGCCGCCGAGAGCCGGCACGTCCGTGCGGAACACCGCGCCCCGTAGGGTGAGGTCGTTGGCCACGCAGTACCCGGCGACGACGTCCAGGGCAGCGTGCGGGCTCAGTCCCGCCCCGCACGACCCGATCACCGCGGCGAGCTCGACCTCCCAGTCGAGCGTCGTGAGGTCGGCGGAGAGCTCGAGCGGATCGAACGGTCCAGCGATGCGGACGCTGCCCGTGAGCGCGACATAGGGCGCGCCGGTCGCGCGCCGCTCCCTCCACCCGCGCTCCAGGTCCGCACGCAACCGACGGCCGTCGGCGTCACCGGCCGAACCCTCACCGGCACCTGCGGCGACGTCAGCAGCTGCCTGGGCGAGCTGCCCGCGGTAGTTCCCGATGGCACAGTAGGTCTGCCCGCCGACCACCGGCGCGGTCACGGCGACCTCGCGCAGGACGGCGCCGTCCTCGGCGATCCGGGGCGCCGCGCCCAGCAGCGCGCGCTCGACCGTGTCGCCGAACTCCTCCCACCTCCGGACCAGGTCGGTCAGGGTGGCCGGAGTGCCCTCCACGAGCCGGTCCAGCCGAAGGAAGCGGCCGGCGTGCACGGCGGCCGCCGTCGTGATGCCGTCGGACAGCACGACCGAGGCGAGGACCGGAGATTCCGGTGTCTCGTCGGAGGCGCAGGTCACTGGGCGGCCGTGCTTCCGCGCTCGACGAGGTAACCGTGGGAGCTCGAGCCGTACGGCCCTTCGATGCCGCCGCTACGGATTCGCCGCTGCAGCCAGACCGAGCACTGGGTCGCCACCTCGTGCACAGGCAAGGCCATCGTGGTCAGACCGGGACCCCACCACGAGAAGCCCGACTCGTCCCCGAAGCCGACGACCGACAGCTCGGTCGGAACGTCGACGCCGCGCGAGGTCAGCTCCTGCAACACACCCTCCGTCGTCCTGACCGAGGCCGTCACCAGGGCCGTGGGCGGGTCCTTGCGGTCCAGCAGCTTCCCGACGGTCCGCCGAGCCTCCTCGACCGAGGACGGCGGGGCGTGCACGACCAGGGATTCGTCGACCTCGCCGCGCAGCGCGTCTCGATACCCGCTCAGCCGGTCGTTGCTCGTCGAGAAGCCGAGCTGCCCGCCGATGAAGGCGATGCGGCGATGCCCCAGGTCCACCAGGTGCTGGGTGGCTTCACGCAGGACTCCGCGGTCATCGACCCCGAACCAGTGATGGCCGATGCTGTCGAGGTGTCGAAGGAGCTGGACGTTCGGAAGGTCCCGAAGCAGCCGGACAGCCTCGGGCCGGGGATTCGGCGACGGCACGAGGATCACGCCGGCGACCTGGGCCGCAGCCAGACCGCGCAGCTGCGCCAGCTCGGCATCCCGGTCGTCGTCGGTCTGCGACAGCATGACCTGGTACCCGCCCTCGCCCATGCTCTGAGTGAGCGCATGCGCCGCGGTGCTGTAGAAGGAGTTACGCACATCGGGAACCATCAGCCCAACCACCGTGCTCGGAGCACCGCGCATCAGCCGCGCCGCGAGGTTGCCGACGTAACCCAGCTCCCCGGCCTTCTGCTCGACCCGGGCGCGGGTCTCCTGACTGATGCGAGGATCCTGGGAGAGCGCGCGCCCGACGGTGGAGACCGACAGGTTGAGTTGCTCTGCAATGTCCCGGGTCGTCACGGTACGCTTCTCTGACATGTGCTAACGATAGCATTCGTCGGGCGCATGGGGAGCCCTTTACTCAGTACCTCACGCCGACTCAGGCGTGACTGATCACGGCTTTCATGACACTGACCTCCCCCGCCCGCCTCAGCCGCCCGGCGCGCGCCGTGTGCTTGCACGTAGGTGGTGTCTGGCATGTCGCCTCCCAGCAGTTGCTCCCAACAACCCTCCCCTCGCAGCGACGACGGGCTCAGCCGGCGTTCATTGACGCCCATCTGCGGCTGTCCAGGTCAACGCGGGACTTCGCCGACCAGTTGTCCTGCGGAGCACACGCGCACGTTCGACTGCGCGAGCGCGTACTCGATCAGTCGGCGGACGACGGCCTCGCGCTCGTCGTCGACGAAGGAGACGAACGGGTGGACGGTCAGGGTCAGCAGCCCGTCCCGGCTCGCTGCCTGCGCCTTGAGGTCGGCGCGCCACGATCGCTCGATCTGGCGAGCCGTCCTCCCGCCGGATGGGTTCATGAAGTACTGCCAGTAGTCGTTGTGCTCCCAGCGCCACGGGACTACTCCGAGGCCCTCGGGCAGGGTGTGCACCGCCAAGGGTCGCTCCTCGGTCGCCCGTTCGATGCTGCTGTCGTAGCGGTAGCCCAGATCGGCCAGAACCGCAGCAGTGCGCCGACCCCGGTACCCGCCGGGTGCTCGGAAGCCGCCCGGGTTCGCCCCGGCCGAACGGAGCGCGGCAGTGCCGTCCCAGAGGAGGACCTCCTGACGGTCGTCGGGCAGCTCGGCCCAGCGTTCGTGGACCCACCCGTGCAGGCCCACCTCGTGGCCGTGGTCGAGGATCCGGCGGACGGCGTCCGGGTGATGGAGCCCATTCCAGCCCTCGAGGAAGAAGGTCGCCGTCACCCCGAGTCGGTGGAAGAGCGCGAGCGCGCGCGGTAGCCCGATGGCGAGCCCGGGCTCGTCGGGATCGGGGCGTACGGCGCGCCCACGGTCGATGTCCAGCGCGGCCCCGAGGTTGTCGACGGTCAGGCAGAGCGTGGCAGGCACTGGCTCACATCCGTATGCCGGGGCCGTCGATGAACTTCTGCGACATCTCGCCGATTCCGGTGATCCAGCTCGTGACCTCGTCACCGGCACGGAGGAACCGAGGGGGTTGCCGCGTCGATCCGATACCCGACGGGGTCCCGGTGAAGATGACGTCGCCCGGGAGCATCGGCAGCATGTCGGACACGTAAGCGATCAGCTGGGAGACGGAGAAGACCATGTCGGAGCTGTTGCCGTTCTGCATCTCCTCACCATTCACCGCGCAACCCAGGTCCAACGCGTCAGGGTTCGACAGCTCGTCGGGGGTGACCAGGACAGGGCCGATCGGAGAGTAGCCCGGGTGCGACTTGCCCAGTGAGTGCTGGGGCGCGCTCCGCGGGCGCTTCTGCGTCGTTCGGTCCGAGATGTCCTGGCCCACCGTGAGTCCGGCCACGTGCGACCATGCCTCCTCTTCCGGGACCCGGTGCGCCCGCCGGCCAATCACCACGACCAGCTCGACCTCCCAATCGACGGTCGGGCCGGTCAACTCGACGATGTCCCCGGGACCGGCGATCGAGCTCGGGAACTTGGTGAACACCATAGGGACGTCCGGAACCTCCCAGCCCGCTTCCTCAGCGTGCTTGCGGTAGTTCAACCCGATGCAGAACGACTGCCGCGGTCGGGGGCTGACCGGACCGAGTCGGGCCGGGTCGAGAGGGCGCAGCGGCCCCTCGACGCCGGATTCGGCCCAGGCACGGAGCTCGGTCCAGCGGTCGTAGAGGTTGGTGATGTCGCTGCTGAAGGCTCCGCCGGAAGCCTCGGCGACGTCGAGCGCCTTGTCTCCGATGACGAGCACGGCGCGACCTGACTGGGTGGCTAGACGCATGACGACCTTTCGACGATGGGTGGTTCCTGATCGAGGGCCCGGTCCTCCGGGTGAGCACGGTCGTGGCCTGGGAACGAGGCGGACATGTTGACGCCGCGCGGAAGTACCGCCAGGACGGGATCCGCCGCGTCGCCGCCGAGCGTCGGCTGAGCGCCGAGATCCCCCGGACCAGGGCGACCGGTAACATCGCCGGCCACGTCTGAACCCTTGACAGCCCCCCGTTGATACGTTGTGCTAACGATAGCAGGAGAGTCCCGTGGTTCCACCGTCAAAGGATGCGGCCGCCCAAGGCTGCGGGCCGCGCCTATCCACCTCACGACGGAAGACGTTTCCGATGCCCCCGCCAGCCTTGCACTCGCCCTCGCGTGATCAGGCGCTCAAAGTGCAAGCGGACCGCTGGCGCTGTTTATGACCCGTATCAACGGCTCCAACAACGTCGCCGCGCCCTGATCTCGCGCCGTGCCCTTGTCCCATCCGTATCCACCCGTCCTTCCACCGGAACGAACAGACATCCGGAACGAACACAGGGGTCAACTGATGACCGACACGACTACCCGGACCCTCAGCCCTGAGCGCGTGAACCACTACGCGCTCGCGACCAAGGACATGACCGAGACCCACCGATTCTGGACCGAGGTCATGGGCTGCGAGTTCAAAGCCGCAATCCGCGCCGACGGACACACCATGAGCACCGGCGAGGAAGCCCCCGGCTACCTCCACGCCTTCTACGCCTTCAAGGACGGATCATGCATCGCGTTCTTCGAGCTGGCCTCCGACCTGGACCCCCAGGACGACGGCGTGCCCTCGTGGGCCAAGCACCTCGCACTCTCGGTCGACTCCCACGAGGAGCTCGAGGCCTGGCACCGCCATCTTGAGCAAACCGGCGTTGAAGTCGCCGGTGAGGTCGACCACGGCGGTCTCTTCTACTCGCTCTACTTCTTCGACCCCAACGGACAACGGGTCGAGCTGACCTACCAGGCGCGCGAGCTCAACGGCCAGGACCTGCGCGCCGGCTACGAGACGCTCGAGAGTTGGGCCAACGACAAGGCCGCCGGCACACTCATCTGATGAGGCCCTGAGGACTCCTGCCTCCACCTTCGAACCCCAACCTCCAAACCTCAGGAGGCATCCGTGGCAACTCCGACGGACGCGCCAGCGATCCCGGGCTACATCGCGGGCACCTGGACGATCGACCCCCGTGCACAGTAGTCGGGTTTCGTCATAAGGCACCTGGCGGGGAGCAATGTCGGCGTACACCTGAACGTCCCCACCCGCGTACGGGAGTGTCATGAATCAGGCTCTGGCCCGTAATGGGTGGTAGCGCTGTGTAGCGATCACTGGAGAAGCGCGGTGGCGGAGCAGGGGGGACCCGGCTCGGCCGTGCATCTGCCTCGTGATCCGTTTGGTTCGTGTGTTGACGCCTTCAGTGCGGCCGTTGTGGTCCGGGAGGGTGAGTCCGGCGTCGACGGGCTGCGGTCGAGTTCGAGACCTCGATGAGCTTGGCGTCTTTGCTCTGCGTCTGGGGCACCAGTGCGGACAGGCAGGACGTCGATCTGCTCACCGCTCTAGGCGTCGATGATCACGGTGGCGTACCGGTGCAGGCGCTTGAGGGCGAAGTCATCGACGCCGAACACGCGCGGGACGCGCAGCGGCGGCAGCGTGCTGCGCGTAAGCATGCGCAGAGCGGTCGAACGGGAGATGGCGTCCGCCAGCACGCGGCAGAGGCGGGCGCCCGCCCTGCCCGCTAACTCCTCTATTCCGCAGCCGAGTTGGTCGGTCATGTGGTTGGTACGACGCTGGTAGCGCTCCACGACAGCCGGGAACCTCTCGCGGAACGTCTGCCGCGGGCAGCCGATTGGAGGTCGGTTCCGGGCATCGCCCGTGGTTTTAGCGGGCCTGGGCGTCACCCTTGCTTTTGCGAGAGGGCCTCACCGTGCCACACCACAACTATCAGGCAGAACCACAGCGGCAGATCCCTCACGCGTTCGGCCGACTGGGCTTTCACCGGCTTCGTCCGGCTGCGTCCGAGCTCGTGCTGCTCGGGATCTCACCGGCTGGTAGCGGCTTGGCGCACGGCCGGATGTGTTCCCGCTCGTCGTGGTCACACGGTGGTGCTGGCCTTGCGGAATTCCAGTGGAGTCACCCCGGTGTGGCGGGTGAAGAACTTGCCGAAGTTGCTGGCTTCGGTGAAGCCGAGCCGGGTGGCGATGGACAGCACGGTCCGGTCGGTGTGGCCGAGCAGTCGTTTGGCCTCGAGCAGGACGCGGGCGTCGACGACGTGTTTCGCGGAGTATCCGGTGGCGGCCAGGGATGCCCGGGTGAGGGTCTTGGCTGTGTAGCCGAGCCGGGCGGCGTAGTCCTCGACCTGGCGGGTGGAGGCGTAGGAGCGTTCGATTTCCTGGAGGAAACGGGTGTAGATGTGCCCTCCGTCTCCCGGGTCGGGGTGGTCGGCGGGGGCGGGCAGTCGACGAATGCGCAGGATGACGGCGGCGAGCATGTGTCGGAGGAAGTGGGCGTCGGGGGTGGCCGTTTTCGACTCCGCGTGTAGTTCGGTGATGAGGGTGACCAGCCGACTCAGCTCCTCCTGATCCAGATCTCTGCGCACGGTCCGGACGGGGTCCCGCAGCATGTGCTCTGTCGTCGGCAGGGGATGCGGGAAGTCCGGTGTGAACCAGATCAGCCATCCCGAAAGACCGGGTGCGAGAACGCCGCGCTGGACCTGTCCGGTCCGTATCCACAGCAGTGTGCCCGGCGCGCAGGCATAGGGGACGAAGTCCACCTCGTGCTCGTCGGAACCGGCGGTGACCAAGGCGATCTGGTCGAAGTCGAGGCGGTGAGGGCCCGATTCCGGTATGCACTCGGCACGCTCGCGTGCCTCGTTCGTGGTCGCTACCTCGATGCCCAGACCCGGCAGGGGTCCGAGGCGCTGGTAGTCGACTCGTGGGATGACGGGTCCGGTAATGACGGTCACGAGTCCCGAGCGTACCTGGGAGGAACGGGCTCGGACGGCTTCACTTGATGCATCAAGTTCCTCGGGCGGCACGGTCAGTGCACCAGCCGGTTCAGGCGATCGCCCGTGAGAGGCGTACGCGCCGGTGCCATGGAGTGGTGCCGGTGCGCTTGGCCTGACGGCCGGCTGCGACCGCCTCGTCCCACCGTTTCCACGTAAGGGTTTCATTCATCATGTCCAAGGTTCTTCTGCTCGTTGGTCATCCCAATCTGTCCGCCTCCAGGCACAACGGGGCACTCGTCGACGCCGTACGCGACCTGCAGCACGTGACCGTGCGCGACCTGTCCGCGGTCTACCCCGACTTCCAGATCGACGGCGACACCGAGCGGGCACTGCTCGCGGAGCACGACGTGATTGTCTTCCAGCACCCGCTGTACTGGTACAGCACGCCCGCGATCTTCCGTCAGTGGCAGGACACGGTCCTGACCCACGGCTGGGCGTTCAACTACGAGGGCAAGCCGTCGCAGACCGCCGGCAAGAAGGCCATCTTGGCGGTCACCACCGGCGGCTCGGCCGACGATTACAGCCTCGAAGGCCCGACCGAGTTCACGATTCACCAGCTCCTGGGCCCGTGGCGCGCCACGCTCGGCCTGTGCCAGTTCGACATCCAGCCGCTGTTCGCCCTGCACGGCGCCGCCTTCGGACTCTCCGACGAGGATGTCTCCTCCATTGCCAAGGACTACCGCGAACTCCTTACGTCCTTCGCCTGACCGGCCCCGCCACACGGCTTTCCGCGGTCTCGCAGAGGCCGCCAGCCTCCTGCCCGGCACGGCGTGGTGCTCTGCCGTGGCACAGGCGTTCGGCTCCACAGGGGGTATGCGAGTTGCCGCAGACGCCCTCCCGGCGGGCTCACCAGGTGGGCCCGCCGGGAGATCTCCCCCGGCACCGGGGGCCGCCTGGATGGGAGAGACCCACTTCGCTCTGTTCTGCTCCAGGTGGGCCATGTCCTTGCGCAGATCGATGATGGTGAAGCCCGCGGCTACGGACGTGGAGCTGGTCCGCCAGGGGTACTGAGGAGTTCTGCACCCGTATAGCTCGAACAGGCTTCCGTTCTGGGCTCCGAAGACGGAGAACTTCGGGGCTTTGTCGAGGATGTCCGGTCCCAGACCGTGCTCGGCGAACTTCCGCATCTTTGCGTGCTGCGCAGCTGCTGGAGCAGCTCGTCCTGACGCTCGACGGTGTCGTGCGGCGCTGGGAGCCCAATGGGCGCACTTGTGTGGATCAGCTCGCGCTCATCCGCCGCCCATCTGGCCCGGCGGCACAGCGTACGGCTGGGGGCGCCCCCCCGGCCGAGGGCTGGGGAGGAAGACGCCGAGCCGTCGGGACGTACGGCCGGGCTCAGCGACCGCCAGTTCACGGCCGTAGGGGAGTTTCTCGATGCCCGGCTTGCCGAGCCCTTGTCGTTGGAGGACCTTGCCTTGGCGGCTGGGCTGAGTGCCAGCCAGTGAGCCCGGCGTTTCAAGGTCCGCACGGGTGCCCTCCCCATCGGTACCTCACGGGCATGTGAGTGGAGCAGACCGCCCGCTTGCTGCGTGTGGGTGACATGCCCATCGCCGAGGTGGCGGCGATGGGCGGCTTCTCCCACCAGGAGCTCCTGATCCGGGTGATTCGCCCCCACCTCGGTACGACGCCGGCTGCCCTGCGCCGCGAGGGCTGACGAGGCGCACCGCTACTCGCGGTTGTTGCGAGCCCGCTCCCATGGCGAGAGCGTGCTGATGAGCGCCGTGCATCACTGCGTCCCGACTCGCATTGGACCGCTCAGGCGCACTTCACGGATAGTGCGGGTCATAGGCGCAGTTGCCGTGACGGAGGATCTATGTCCAGCTCACCACCACTCGACGGACCACTTGTGATCAGTGAGCAGGGCGGTTTCTGGGTCGGGGTCGGACGCAGGCGGACCGAGGGCGGCACCGTCCCCGAGGCCGCGATGTACGTCCAGTACCAGATCCCGGCCGACCTGACGCATCCCTTTCCCGTGGTGATGGTCCATGGCGGTGGCGGCCAGGGAACGGATTTCCTGTCCACACCGGACGGCCGCCCCGGGTGGGCCACAAGGTTCCTCCAGGCCGGCTTCGCCGTGTACGTGGTGGATCGGCCGGGACACGGGCGCTCCCCGTACCACCCCGACGTGCTGGGACCCATCGTGGGCCCACCGCCGAGCTACGAGTTCCTGACGGCGCTGTTCTGCACCGGAACGGCGCGGCCCGGCAGCCAGTGGCCGGGGACCGGCGAGATCGGCGACCCCGCCCTGGACCAGCTGCTCGCGAGCCAGGGACCTACGTTGCCCACGTTCGCCGACAACCAGGAGCAGATGCGCCGCTGCGGAGCCGAACTGCTGGACCGCATCGGACCCGCCGTTCTCGTCACCCACTCGATGGGCGGGCCCTTCGGCTGGGTCGTCGCCGACGCCCGGCCAGAACTGGTCAAAGCCGTCATCGCGGTCGAGCCGATGGGTCCGCCGTTCACCGAACTGCCCGGCTTCGGCCGGCTGGACTGGGGCCTCACCGCAACCCCGATCACCTACGAACCACCTGTCGAGGATCCTGCGGAGCTGCGCACGCAGCTCCGCAGGGCTGGAGCCGAAGGACTGCAGGACTGCCTCGTCCAGGCCGAACCCGCCCGGTCCCTGCCCAACCTGAGGAACCTCCCCATCGCCGTGGTCGCGGCCGACACATCGCCGTTCGCGGCGTTCCAGCACGGCATCGCCGACTACCTCACGCAGTCGGGTGCCGACGCCGACCTCCTGCGCCTGCCGGAGATGGGACTCACCGGCAACGGCCATATGCCCATGGGCGAGAGGAACTCCGACGAGGTGGCCGAGGTGCTGATGGCCTGGCTCGGCAAGCGGCTGGCAGCGGCGGAGGGCCACCCCGTACGGCGGTGACCGATCAGGTCCTCGATCAGGCCGTTGATCGAGCTTTCGGCAACTCCGTCTCGATCACGTAGAGATGCTCGCCGTAGTGCGGGACCGCGTCAGTCACGGTCCCGCACCGAGTTGTGCGCGCGTGCGGTGTGCGCCGTACGCAGCCTCTTGGACGCCGCCGTCCGGGCGAAGACCGCCGACAGCGCACCGTCGTTCATACGCGGCCCCGCAGTCACGTTGCGAGTTCGGCGTGCGGGACACGTGCCGACTCGCGCTGGGCGACCCGGCGTGCCACCTCGGCAAAGGCCGGAGCGGCCGGCGAGAACCCGGTTGCCGGATACGCGATCGCGGCCACCGAGAAGATGGGCTCCTTCGGAGGTATCGCGCTCACTCCCGGGTGTGGAGCCATCCGTGTCCCCGACATCGGTGTCAGGCCCACCATGTGCTGGTAGGCGACCGTCGCGGACATCTCGGCGGCCGAGCGCGCGTGGGAGCCGATCGCGGCGGGGACTCCGTTGCGTTGATCCCCGCACACCCAGAAGTCGGACAACACGTCAGGCGTGACCCAAGGCTGGTCGAAGACCTCGGCCACGTCCACCGATGACGCGCGGGCCAGCGGGTCCCCCTTCCAGAGGGTGACGAAGGCGGGCTCGGTGAAGATGGGCACCGTGACCAGCGAGGAGACGGTTGTGTTCTCGCGCAGCAGTGCGACGTCGTACTCCCCGGAGAGCAACGGGTCGATGCCGCGGTGGAAATCCGCGTCGTGCACGCGGACCGAGGCGTGCGGATAACGCTCGCAAAAAGCCTCGATGATCGGATGGGTCAGCTCGGCCAGGGCGATGCTGTAGAGACCGATCCGTACTTCGCGCGTGTACTGAGCCCGGATGGCACCCGCCGTGGCGGTGAGCCTGTCGGCGTTCACGAGCACCCGATGAGCTCGCTCGAGCAGTTCGGCGCCTTCGGCGGTGAGCTCCACATGCCGTTTGTCGCGGTCGAACAACGTGACGCCGAGTTCGCGCTCCAGCGTGGCGATCGAGCGCGTCAGGGCGGGTTGGGTGAGGTGCAGCCGCTCGGCGGCCATCCGATAGTTCAGGGTTTCGGCAAGCGCTGAGAAGTGGCGCAGGCTCCGGATCTCCATTCCACCCTCCCCAGGTCACGCCCTAGATACGCCACTGTGACCTGCGGCACAGGTTACACACCCGCCCCCTGCCAGTCATCCCACTGAAACGAGCGCTCCCTCCCGCGCTCTCTGATGCGTGCCGCTCATCAGCGTCACACGCAATGGCATTGGACGGCTTTCCGAAGAGTGCTGACACTCCATTCAAGACCTACAAAAGCCAGTTCACAGATGGGGTGCCGAGTGTCAGAGACAGTCGAGGTGACCGTGGAAATACCGCAGCCCGAACCGGGCCTGACACCGGAAGACCTAGTGCTCCGGGCACGTGAGCTCCAGTCGTCGCTGCGTGACCGGCAGGACCAGACGGAACTGCTGACAGGCATGCCCGACGACACACACAAGGCCTTCCTGGAGGCCGGTTTCTACCGCACCCTGCAGCCGCGCCGCTTCGGCGGCTATGAGTTCAGCCTGCGCACCTTCTCCCGGATGGTCACCGAGGTGGCACGGGGCTGCCCGTCCAGCGGCTGGAACCTGTGCCTGGCCGCCTCCCACAGCCTGGTGGTGGCCGGGCGTTTCCCGGAGCAGACTCAGCGCGAGGTCTTCGGGCCGGCCGGCGACTTCCGGGCGCCGCTGCCGGTCAGCCCGACCGGCACCGCTGTCAGGACGCCCGAGGGTTACCTGGTCAACGGCCGATGGGACTACGCCTCCGGAGTCAATGTCTCCACGCATTTCCTGGGCGGCGCGCTCATCGACGACGGCGAGGGCGCTCCGCCACTCCCCGGTATGGTGCTCGTCCCCTCTGACTGGCAGGTCCTGGACAACTGGGGTGAGATTCTCGGGTTCCGTGGCAGCGGCTCCAACAGCGTCGTCGTCGAGAACGTGCTCGTGCCCCACGGGTACGTGTCCAAGACCCATATCGAGGCTGTCGACGTCGCGGACGGACCGGGCGTCGGTCTGCACGGCAACCCGATGTACGCGGGCCAGATGGCGTCGTTCTTCAACATCCAACTGGTCTCGATCCTTGCGGGCGTCGCCTGGGCCGCGATCGACGAGTACCAGCGGATCATCACCACCAAGAAGACTCACACACCGCCGTTCCATCCGCGCAGTCACGAGCCCGAGCACCAGCGCAACCTCGGCCTGGCCATGGGACTGGCGGATGCCGCCCAGCGGATCATCCTGTCGATCGCCGACGACTACACCGGGTATGCCGCCCGCGGCATGCAAGGCGGCGAGCCCTTCTCCTATCTGGACGACCAATCCCTTTCGGTCACGGCCCGGCAGGCCGGCCAGCTCGCGTGCCAGGCCGTCGAGCGGCTGGTCCCGGCCAGCGGCTCCAGCACGCTGGCGAACGGCGAGCGCATGCAGCGCTACCTGCGCGACGTCGCCACCTACAAGTCCCACCTCAACGCGCAGTACGGAATGTGGGCGACTGACTACGGACGCTCCGTCCTCGGCGTGGAGACCCCCTGATGAACCACTCGACGTCGGCGTCGGCTGCTGCACTTCATGGGGATACCCCCATGGACGATCCCGCCCGGTTCCGGCACGTGCTCGGCAACTATCCGACCGGTGTCGCGGTCGTCACCGCGATGGCACCCGGCGACACCCCGGTGGGCATGGTCATCGGATCGTTCACCTCGGTGTCCCTGGATCCTTCGCTCGTCGGGTTCCTGCCCGGTCGCTCCTCCACCACCTGGCCCCAGATCATGGCCAGCGGTGCGTTCTGCGTCAACGTGCTGAGCGCGGGCCAGGAGGGCATGTGCCGCGACTTCACCGCCAAGTCACCGGAACGGTTCGAACGCCACCAGTGGCGTGGCGCGTCCTCGGGCAGCCCGATCCTGGCGGGCGTCCTCGCCTGGATCGACTGCGACATCGCTGACGTCCAGAGCACCGGTGACCACTACTTCGTCCTCGGTCATGTGCGAGAACTAGGGATCGAGAAGACCGGCGCGGCGCCCATGGTCTTCTTCCGGGGACGGCTCAGCCCTCTTCCGCCTCACCGCGGGGATGACGGCTCAGTCCCGTACCAGTGGCCCGACTGGCAGTGATCCGGGCCGACAGCGGCCACGACCGCCCACCCACCGGCTGCCGGTGGCGGCTACGCCGCTGCGGCGCAGCCACGCGAAGCACGGCCCCGGTTCCGGTCAGGAACCTGTCGGCCGACAAGGGCGACGGCTGGTCCCGCCGCACTGCCCCCCAGCGCGGGGGCGCGGCGGCGGGAACCGGACACGGCGCGTCAGCCACCGCGCCCCCCACTGAGCGGCGTGCATCGTGAAGTCGCAGGTCGCGGGTCTGGTGTGCATGACGAGTGGGGTACTTGCGCCGGTCGGCGGCCGATGGCCTTGGTGTTGATCATTGGGTGGGTCCGGTTCCGGTGGCATGTCTGGTTCGGCTGCGCCCGCGACTCGCTCCCGCCTACGACCCGTCGGCAGGACGGCACGCCACGAGATCGCGGGAGGGCCAGGGACGAAGGAGCGGCAGTGGATCAGCGCTCGCCCAAGCGAACTGGACTCGCTCGCCGAGGAGTTCACCAAGCAGCTTCAGGAAGTCCATGTCGAGCGGGAGGAACTGGCGATCGTGGAGCGGCTGTTGAACCGCCTGGCCGAGCAGGTCCAGTAGAGGGCGTTGTTCGAGCTACTGGCGTCCGCGGTGATCAGCAACCGGTCCGCGTCCGGATGGTCCACTCGCCCACGGCGGCGCCACCAGCGGCGGATGGATTCGGTGGTGAACCCGGCGGTGTCATGGTCCGTCCCGACGTTGACCCAGCCGGTGTTGGTGGCTAGGTAATCAGGTGCTCCCTGCTCTGGGCAGGCGGGCGAGTGCGAGCCGCAGGAAGGCCTGGGCTGCGGGTGAGGCCGGTGCCGGGTCGCGGTGGGCGAGGGCCAGTGGCTGGAGTGCATGGCAGTCGTGGAGGCGCAGGATGCAGTCGGCTTGGTCCGCGGGGACTATGGCGTCGGCCACCGGGCGGGGCACGACGGTCACCCCGATGCCTTCAACGGCCAGCGAGACGAGATCTCCCGCGTTGCGCAATGTGCAGACACTCCGGCGACGTGCCCGAGCACGGTCGAAGGCGGCGTCCACCTGCAGGCGCAGTCCCGTGTCCGGGGCGTAGTCGAGGAAGCGCTCGTCGGCGAGCTTGCCCAGATCCGTGACGCCGGCCCCTCGCAACGGGTGCTGACGACCCACGACGGCCACGAGCGGCACCAGGCGGAGCAGGTGGTAGGCGATGCCCTGGGGCAACTGGTGGTCGTGCAGGCCGATGATGGCGACCTCGAGTTCGCCGGTCAGGAGCTGGGCGGCGGCTTCCACCCCGTCGGCGTCGGAGAGGGTGACCTCGACCGAGGGGTACGCCTCCTGGTACTCCCGCAGCAGGCCGAGCTGGTCGATGTCACTGGCCGTGAGCGTCACCGAGCCTATGCGCAGTCGTCCTCGCACACGTCCGTCGAGGGAGGCGATCTCGGCGTGCATCTCCTGTACAACCTTGAGCACTTGCCGTGCGGAGGCCACGAAGGTCTGTCCGGCCTGGGTCAGCCGGACGTTGCGGCTCGTCCGTTCGAACAGCCGGGTCCCGACCTCGTGTTCGAGCTGGGTGATCTGGTGGCTGAGCCCGGACTGCCCGATGCGGCAGCGTGCCGCGGCCCGGGTGAAGTTGAGCTCGTCGGCGATGGCCACCGCGTACTCCATCTGCCGCAGATCCATCGCAAACTCCGATCATTTCGTGCGGGTTTCAGTGTTGGACTCCGAAGACACAACGAGGACATCATGGCGCCAGAACGAGCTGTTCAGCTCCGATCCACCAATTCCTACACTCTTTCCTGCGAGGCCTGCTCTCACAGTAGAGCGCTGGCGCCCAGGAGCATCCATCAGTTTCTTCGCTTGATCAAACCCTAGTCACAGGGGAGAGAGCCATGGCGACTGCAACGACGCAGCCAGGCGGGACACCCGGGCAGCAGCCTGTGGGCACCCAGCCGCCTCCGGAGACCATGACGTGGCCGGACACGCCGAAGTTCTGGGGGTTCTTCGCCCCATCGCGGATCGAGGCGGACGTCTACGACCTGGAGGTCGAGGGCCGTATACCGCCCGCGCTGTCCGGCGCCTTCTACCGGGCCGCCGCGGACACCCAGTATCCGCCGCGGTACGCGAACGACGTCTACATCAACGGCGACGGCATGATCCACATGGTGCGGTTCGACAACGGCCACGCCGATCTGAAGACCCGCTTCGTCCGCACCAAGCGCTTCGAGCTGGAACGCCAGGCGCGCCAGGCCCTGTTCGGCGCCTACCGCAACCCGTACACCGATGATCCGTCGGTGGCCGGCATCGACGACGGCAACGCCAACACGTCGATCATCTGGCACGCCGGGAAGCTGCTCGCGCTGAAGGAGGCGGCCCTCCCGTACGAGCTGGACCCGGTGACGCTGGAGACCCGGGGAATCTACGACTTCTCCGGCCAGATCCGCGGGCGTACGTTCACCGCGCACCCCAAGCACGATCCGCGCACCGGTGAGCTGATCGCCTTCGCGTACAACGCGACCGGTCTGCCGGACAAACAGATCCACATCTACGAGATCTCGGCCTCCGGCAAGGTCACCCGCTCCCAGACCTTCGAGGTGCCGTACTCGGCGATGGTGCACGACTGGCTGGTCACCCGGGACCATTTCGTGTTCACCATCTCGCCCATGGTCGCCGACGCGGAGCTGCTCAAGACGGACGAGCAGTACTTCGCCTGGGATCCGAACCAGGGCACCTACGTCGCGATCATCCCCCGCGAGCAGGGCGTGAGCGGCATCCAGTGGTACCGCAGCGAACTGCTGATGGAGACGCACTCCCTCAACGCATGGACGGACGGCGACACCCTGGTCGCCGACCACTTCGTCTCCAAGTCCGGCTGGTTCTCCCAGTTCCCGAAGACGACCGTCGGCCTGCTGCCCGAGCTGCCGCCGTTCCTGCACCGCTGGACGTTCGACCTCACCCAGGGCGCCGCTCACTGGGACGACGCCAAGAACACCTACCGCAGCGAACAGCTGATCGCCTCGCCCGGTGACATGCCCCGCGTGGACCCCCGTGTGCTGATGGAGAAGAGCCGGCATGCGTGGATCGGCAGTATGCATCCCGACGAGCCGATGTGCGAGGTCGGTCCGATGGGCCCGCCGTTCAACTCCCTCGTCTACCGCGACAACGACACCGGTGAGACGACGCACTGGGCGCCCGGCGAGCACGCCGCGCCCGAGGAGCCGGTGTTCGTGCCGAAGTCGGCAGACGCGGCCGAAGGCGAGGGCTACCTGCTGGCGCTTGTCGGTCGGCGCGACCAGAACCGGCACGACCTGGTCATCCTCGACGCCCTCGACATCGCCGCCGGCCCCATCGCCACCGTGAAGATCCCCTTCCGGCTGCGCTACGGCTTCCACGGCACGTGGGTTCCCGAGAACGAACTACGAAAGTGAGCGGACAGATGCGACTCATCAGGTGCGGACACGCCTGTATCAGGCTGGAGCGGGACGGCGTGGTCATCGTCATCGATCCCGGTGTCTTCTCCGACCCCCGGGCACTGGAGGGTGCCGACGCGGTGCTCGTGACGCACGAGCACGAGGACCATTTCGCCGAGGCCGTGCTGCGCGCGGCGGCCGAGGCCGACCCCGCCCTGCGGATCTGGGCCGACCGCTCCGTGGCGGCCAGGCTCGAAGGACTCGGCACCCGGGTCGCCGTCGTCGGCAACGGAGACGCCTTCGACATCGAGGGCATCAGTGTCGAGGTCCACGGCGAACTCCACGAGCCGATCCACCCGGACATGCCGCAGGACACGAACGTCGGCTTCCTCGTGGGGAACACGGACGGCGCTGTCTTCCACCCGGGCGACGCGTTCACCGTGCCCACCCGCCCGGTGGACACGCTCCTCGTACCGGTCCACGGCCCGTGGTCCAAGACCGGCGAGGTCATCGACTACGTCCGCGAGATCAAACCGCGGCACGCTCTGTCGATCCACGACGGCGGTCTCAGCGAAGGCGGAAACTCCCTGGTGGACGTCCTTCTGACGGCGAGCCTCCAGGGTTTGGCCATCGACTACGCGCGGGTGGCTGCCGGAACCGGGATCGAACTCGCCTGACGGCTCCTCACCCCCAGCCCGTTGAAGTCCAGAAGCTCCCTATGCGGTAGCCAGGGCTTGAGGGGCGGCGCGCGCATCACAGGGCTCGAATGCCCGGGTGCGCGCGCACTGGGCGCTTCGACGTGGTGGTGCACGCCGTGGGTACGAACGACCGGCGACCCCCGGTGGACACGCCGGACGAGGTGTGGGACCGCACTCGTGACGCTGAACCTGTCGAGTGCGGTCTTCGCCGGGTGGACCAAGGGTCGGCTGAAGCGGCGAAGTGGGCCAGGACAGCATGATGTTCTTCTCGTCCCTGTCGACGGGCAGCCTGGACAAGCTGGTGAATGTCATGGCCCAGGAACGGGCCGCTGATGGCACCCGTCAACGCGGTGTCCGGCTTCAGACCGAGACAGCGGACTGGAAGTCCTCCCGCCCGAGGACCTGATCGCCAACACCAGCTGGACCGCATCCGGACTCCGGCCGAACTCGTGGATACCGCGCTCTTCCTGGCCACCGACGATTCCTCCCACCTGACCGGCGCATAGCTCAACGCCGACGGCGGCTTCGACCTGATGGACACCTGACTCGCAGATCCGCATCCGACCAAGCACAAAGGGAAACGACCCATGCAACTTCATCGGAATCTCCTGATCGGCGGCAAGGAGATTCCCGCCGCCGCGGGCCAAACCACGACCGACCACAACCCGTGGACCGGCGAGCCGTACGCCACGGTCGCCGCCGCAGGACCGGAGGATGTGCGAGCCGCGGTGGGCGCGGCCGACGCCGCCTTCGCCGAGTGGGCCGCCCTCACGCCCTTCGCCCGGCGCAAGATCTTCCTCGACGCGGCGGATCTGATGGAGCAGCGCGGCGAGCAGGCCGTGGAACTGATGGCCGCGGAGACGGGCGCGACCCAGGGATGGGCACTGTTCAACGTCACCGTGGCCGCGAACGTGCTGCGCGAGGCCGCCGCCGCGCTCACCGCCCCGCTCGGTGACGTCCTCACCACGCAGGAACCGGGCGGTCTGAGCCTGGCCGTTCGCGAACCCCTCGGCGTCGTCGCGGCGTTCGCACCGTGGAACGCGCCGATCATCCTCGGCACCCGAGCCGTCGTCGCCCCGCTGGCGGCGGGCAACACCGTCGTGGCCAAGGTGAGCGAGGACGCCCCTCTCGCATGCGGGATGTTCGTCGCCGACGTGCTGCGCGACGCCGGACTGCCCGACGGAGTCCTCAACGTCATCACCAACGACAAGCAGGACGCCGCCGCGATTGCCGAGACGCTGATAGCGGACGCGCGTGTCCGCGCAGTCAACTTCACTGGCTCGACCGGCGTCGGGCGGATCATCGGCACCCTCGCCGCACAGCACCTCAAGCCGGCCGTGCTCGAACTCGGTGGCAAGAACTCCGTGATCGTGCTGCAGGACGCCGACCTCGACCATGCCGTGAACGCCGCCGCGTTCGCCGCGTTCATGAATTCCGGCCAGATCTGCATGTGCGCCGACCGCATCCTGGTGCACGCCTCACTCGCCGACGAGTTCACCCGGCGCTTCACCGTGAAGATCGCCGAACTGCCGACCGGCGATCCGGGTCTGCCCACCACCGTCATCGGCCCGCTGGTCGACGAGGCCGCTGCTCAGCGGGTCGCCGGCCTGGTCGAGGACGCGGTTGGCAAGGGCGCACGCGTGCTCACCGGCGGCGCCGCACCCGAGGGCGCCCTGCACCCGGCGACTGTGCTGACCGACGTCCCCGAGGACGCGTCACTGCACCAGACCGAGGCCTTCGGACCCCTCGTCGCCATCAGGGCCTTCGCGAACGATGACGAGGCCGTGGCCCTGGCCGACGACACCGAATACGGCCTCAGCTGCGGCATTCTCACCGAGAACGGCACCCACGGCCTGAAGGTGGCCCGCCGTATCCGCACCGGCATCGTGCACGTGAACGACCAGTCCGTGGCGGACGAACCCCAGGCTCCCTTCGGCGGCTTCGCCGCCTCCGGCTACGGCCGCTTCGGCGGACGCTGGGGCATCGAGTCCTTCTCGAACATCCGCTGGCTCACTCTCTCCACCGAGCAGCCGCACTACCCCTTCTAAGGTGAGGTCAGTCGTGAGCCGCGATGCTCCAGGCGCTGTCGGGGGTTGGGTGGCGGATCGGTGGGGAACGACGCGGCAGTACTACCCGGCCGCCCTCGCGGCCTTCGCCGTCCGCGGCGTCGGCCTGGACTCCCGCGGCCCGCACGGTCCTCGCCGCGGCACCCGACCCACGCCGCCGCCCGCCTGACCCGTGCCCAGCTGCGGGCCGTCCTGCGCAGATCCGGACGGCAGCGGAACATCGAGGTATGGGTGGAAAGGCTGCGCACCATTTTCACCGGCGACTACCTGCACCAGCCGCCGCTCGTCGAGCAGACTATGGGGCGGCAACCCTGGCGCTGGTCGCCCAGTTGGATGCCGGCTGCCGGGCCGCCGATGACCTCGCCGAGGCGCCGGCCAAGGCGTTCGCGGGGCTACCGGACGCCGAATTCCTGGGCAGCTTCCCGGGATCGGGCCACTCACCGGCGCACGCTTCCTGGCCGAGATCGGTGAAGACCGCACCCGCCCAGGCCAGCGTGTTCGAGGCGAAGGACGAGGGGCGCAGAACCGTCCACTCCAGTCCGCTGTCCCGCACGGCCTGCTCGCCGGGCAGATGCCGGCTACCCGAACCGAAGCAGCGAGGCTACGCGGCACTCGGGTCGCTCGGGTCGCTCGGGTCGATGCCTTCCAGACTTTCCTGCGTGTGCCCAAGGTGTTCCCGGAGCAGTTGCTGAGCGAGCGGGGCATCTCGAGCGACGATGGCATCAGCGATGGCGACGTGGTCGCCGTGCAGATACCCGCCCTGTTCTGGAATCGCATAGTGATCGCGCTGGTGAAGCTCGTGGAGCAGGTCAAGTTGCTCCCGGACCATGCGCACCAGAAGAAAGTTGTGGGTGGCGTTCGCGAGAGCGACATGGAAGTCGACGTTGTCCTGCCATGTAGCGCCACGTTCGGCAAGCTCCCGCAGCCGCTGGCCTTCCTCGGCCGTCCTGCGCTGGCAGGCAAGCGCCACGATCTGCCCCTCCAGAAGCGTTCTCGCCTCCAGGGCATCGACGATCGTCGCGACTTCCAACGTGGACACCGAGTCACCTGTGGATCGAATCTTGGCGTCGACGGCGCGCACGAACCGGCCCCCTCCCTGCCGGGAGATGATGATGCCGCGCTCCTCCAGGACCCGGAATGCCTCGCGCAGCACGTTGCGACTGACCGAGATCTGCTTCGCGATCTCGCGTTCCGGAGGCAACCTGGTTCCCGGCTGCAACTGCTGCGAGTCGATCAATTCGATGATCTGCTGAACCACGTCTTCATACAGTCGGCGACTGCGTGCCGCCCGGAAGTGCATCGGTTGCTCGAGCGCTTTTCCTTCCGACGGAACTTGATCTTCCATGGCGAGCACTCCACATCCTGGGCCGACACTCCGGTAGCCGACTGTACTGCGGCGTTCTCCGGCGAAGCCCGCCCCGTGGGTTTGACGGATGACTCGTAGCACGCTTCGCAGTGGAAGCCGAGATGACCACTGCCGCGTCGGCACCGCCTCCCGCATCCGCCCACGTGAAGCCACCGCCGTAAGACCAGAGGCCACTATGCGAATGTGGCGCACATCACACACAGGATTCCATCCCTTCGGAGCATAATTGGGTCACCCAGTGACCCAATTATGCCCGGGATTCGAGGAAGCCTGCCGCCCGATCTGCGAAGCAACTCGGCCTTGCTCGCCCCCCGCGCGGAACCGCACGAAGAAGAGGACAGATGCTCGAGGTATTGATGATGAAGGGCGCGACAAAGCTCGTTTCGGTCTGCGCCGCGGTTCAGCCGGGAGAAGACGCTCTGATAGTCACTGACGCCCGGCAGGATCCCCGGATTGCCACGGTGCTGGCTCAGGCGGTGGTTGCCGCAGGCGCGCAGCCGACCGTCATGGTGGTCAGCGGCGGTGGCACCGACTCCGGCGAGCCGAGTGCAGCGGTGGCCGCGGCCATGCGGAGTTCGGCGGTGGTGTTCACACCACTCACCTCCTCGATCACTCACACGAGGGCGGGCAGTGAGGCCTGCGCCGACGGGACCCGGATCGTCAACATGACGCAGTGGACTGCGGGAATGATGGTCTCCGGTGGCATCGACGCCGACTTCGTCGCGCTCGAACCGACGGTGCGCGCCTTGGCCAAGGTGTGGGACACCGGCGGCTCGGTGCAGGTGACCACCGCTGCGGGCACCGACCTCCAGCTCGACATCAGCGGGCGGCTCGGTTCTCCGCACGCCAAGACCGGCATCGTGCGTCCGGGCCAGTTCCACCCCGTGCCGGACATCGAGTCGCCAGTGTCACCCGTCACGGCCGAGGGCCGGATTGTCTGCGACGCGAGTATCCCCTACCTCGGTATCGGGGTGCTGGACCAACCGGTCGTGCTTGAGGTCCGTGACGGCAACGTCGTGGAGATCAAGGGTGGCCGGGCTGCGGACACGGTGCGCGCCGCCTGGGCGGCCATGGATGATCCAGGCGTGTACAACGTCGCCGAACTCGGCGTGGGCATGAACCCCGAGTGCCGGCTGATCGGCCTGATGCTCGAGGACGAAGGCGTCGCCAACACCTGCCACATCGGCGTGGGCACAAGTGTCAACCTGGGCGGCACCGTCAAGGCGTCCTGCCATTACGACTTCATCCTGCGCGATCCGACCATCACCGTCGATGGCCGCATCGTGATGGACGCCGGCACCCTCCTTGTCAGCGCTGACTAGTCCGATGATCGCGGAGCCTCCGCCCCGGACCGCGCTGGAAGGCGCCCGGCTGATCGCGTCCGGCAGGCTCACATCGGAACAACTGGTGCGTAGCTACCTGCGCCGCGCCAAGCAGCGCGAGAACGACCTGCGCGCCTGGTCTCATCTCGCCGAGTTGGAGGCCGTCGCGGAGTCCCGGCAGCGCGACCGGGAAACGCCGAAAGGTCTCCTCCATGGAGTTCCGGTAGGGATCAAGGATCTCTCCGACACCGCGGACATGCCCACCGGTTACGGTTCAGCAGCGTATGCGGGGCACCGGCCCCCGGCTGATGCGGCGTGTGTCGCTCTGGCACGCTCGGCAGGCGCCGTCATCCTCGGCAAGACGTCCACCACCGAATTCGGTGGCAGCGAGCCGACTCCGACCCGGAACCCGCACAACCCCGCCCACACCCCGGGGGGTTCGTCATCCGGCTCAGCAGCCGCGGTCGCCGACGGACAGGTGCCGCTGGCCACCGGTACCCAGACCGGTGGGTCGGTCATCAGGCCGGCGTCTTTCTGCGGGGTCGTCGGCTTCAAACCAAGCTTCGGTTCGATCTCGCTGTACGGAACCAGGTCACCGTCGTGGTCACTTGACACCCTCGGCCTGTTCGCGGCAGACATCGACGATGTCGCCTTGTTCTTCGCGGCGCTGCGCGGGGAGCAGACGCTGGCGGAACGTCCGCCGCCACAGCACCGGCCAACGGTGGGCGTCTTCCTGGGACCGTACGCCGACCGGGCCGAACTCTGGGCGATCGAGGCGCTGGAGACGGTCGCCGAACTCTGCTCCGCACTCGGCTGCCGGGTGGCCAACCTCACCGCGCCGGCGGGTTTCGACCGATCACTGGACTGGCAGCGGACTATCTCCCGATTCGAGACGTCCCGATCACTGACCTTCGAGTGGACAACGAAACGACACAGCCTGGGCGCCCCCCTCAAGGCCGACATCCGGCAAGGGCTGCCCATAGCGTTCAGCGAATACGAACAAGCGAAGACGGAAAGCAGCAAGCTCGCCGCAGCCGTGCATGAGAGGTTCACCGGCTACGACCTGGTTCTCACCCTCGCCGCGACCGGGGAAGCACCCCTGGGTCTGCGATCGACCGGCGACGCGGCGTTCAACCGCTCGTGGACGCTGCTGGGCCTTCCCTGCCTGGCACTGCCCGCAGCCCTGGGTCCACACGGGCTGCCGCTCGCGGTCCAAGCGATCGGTGCCCGTCACCGCGATGACGAACTACTCGCCCACGCCTCATGGCTCCAATACATGATCAGGCGCCAAGGCCTCTACCCCGACTGACCGAGTCCGATCCCACCACACGAGACAGGAGCCCCTACCCAATGGTCAATCAGCAGAGCAGTGCTGTCCGGGAACCCGCGGTACACCCCCTCATCTGGCAGGCAGAGAGCACCGTCGCCGGGCCGTTCGTCTTCACCTCCGCGGTCCTGGCAACCGTCGGGAGCACTGGCATCACACCCCCGGCTACACCGCGGCCGTCCTTCCTCGTCTCCGACATCACGCTGCAGACGGAATCCGTTCTCTCGTCGATCTCCGACACGCTCGCCGCGGCCGGGATCAGCCTGGCGCACGTCGTCAAGGCAAACGTCTTCCTCGCTGATCCCACGGACTTCTACGAGTTCGACCGCGTGTGGAACACCTACTTCACGCGCCCGCCGACCCGTACCACTGTGGCCGTCAGTGGTCTGCTTGTTCCGGAGGCCAAAATTGAGATCTCGGTCGTGGCCCTCAGGGCGGACAGCGGCATCACGGCGGTCCCTGCCACCTCGGACGCGCCTCGTCCCATGACCAAGAAGGTCGAAGCCGTCACGGCGGGAGATTTCGTCTTCACCTCCGGACAACTCGCGCACGACGCCGTCAACGGCCTGCCGACTGAGGCCACGGGTGCCACGACGCGGTGCGATGTCGGCAAGCAGACCGCCTACGTCCTGGCCAACATGCGCAGGTCCCTGGCTGCCGCCGGTGCCACAGCCGACCAGGTGGTCAAAGCTCAGACACTGCTCACCGATCTTTCCGACCCCGCGGGTTTCGACGCCATATGGAACTCCTCACACACCGGCCTTCCCGCGCTCGCAACCATCGGTATCAGCGCACTTCTGGTCACGGACACCATCATCGAGATCGATCTCACCGCCTACCTCGGCGACACGGTCCGCCGATCCGAGCGCGACACATCACGCGGACCGGACGCGGTCGGCTGCGGAGACCTGGCATTCTCGGCCGGGGTCTACGCCGGCATGGACACCGGCGACGTCCCGCCGCAACTGCTCCCGCATCACGCCTATCCCTACTACTCCTCAGCCGTCGAGTTGCAGACGGAGTGGGTGCTTGACCGACTCGACGACGCGCTGACCAGCGTGGGCAGTTCTCTCGGGCGGACCGTGAAGGCTCAGGTCTTCCTGCGGAACATGGCCGACTTCCCGATCTTCGAACAGGTCTGGCGTCGCAGGTTCGCCCAGCCACCGGCCCGGTCTGTGGTCCAGGTTCCCCGGCTGCCGGCCGAGGGCGCGGTGGTCGCGGTTGAAGTGATCGCGGCAGCGCGCGAGACCTCATCGATCTGAGTCACCACGCAGGGACAACCAGCATGGACTACACGCTGACGGGTAAACTCACCGATTTCATCACCCCCGCGCCGTTCGTTTTCCAGGCCGATCACTTCGGTGTCCCCCGAGTTGACGCCGAATCCTGGACGGTGACCATCGACGGGCTCGTGCGACGAAAACTCGAGCTGAGCCTCCAGGATTTGGCCAGCCTGCCGCAACGCGAGGTGACCGCGTTTCACGAGTGTGCGGGCAACCCGATCCACCCCGACATCCCCCAGCGCAGGGTAGCCAACATCAAATGGGCCGGCGTCCCGATCGCCGCGATACTGGACCTGACGGGCGCACACGAGGACGCGCAGTACCTCATCTCCAGAGGCGTCGACCATGGGATGTGGCAACACGCACGACATCCCGCCTACGAAAAGGATCTACCTATTTCGAAGGCCTGTGATCCCTCGGTTCTGCTTGCTGTTGCAATGAACAACATGCCACTTCCGGTCGAACACGGTGGCCCGGTGCGACTCGTGGTACCGGGCTACTACGGAACCAACTCAACGAAATGGCTGCGATCGGTCTCCCTGTCGGCATCGCGATCAACCAGCGCCTTCACCACGACGTACTACACCGACCGGGAGACAGTCGCGAACTCCACCCGGGAAACCCCGGTCTGGGAAGCGGCACCGAACTCGGTCATCGTCGCTCCGGCCAACGGCCAGCCTGTCCATGACGCTCTGGTCGATATATGGGGATGGTGCTGGGGCGAGTATCCGATCTCCCGCCTCGACATCAGCACCGACGGCGGCCATTCCTGGACCGCAGCCGAACTGGGCCCGAGACAGGACAGCTCATGGCAACGGTTCACCCTGCCCTGGAGACCGCCCACCGCAGGTGAATACTGCGTCGTCTCACGCGCCACGGACGAGCAAGGCCGCACGCAACCCGATACGCCGCGGCGCAACCGAATGTACAAGTCCATCATCCACGTACAGTTCGGCCACCCTTGATCAACACGGATGTCTGCCCCGTGGCCCCATACAGCGTGCTGAGAACGCTCTTTGTCCGCCCGGTCCGGGACCGCTGAAAGTGATATGGCGCCATTGCTCCCGTCGGCGTAAACAGCATGCCAGCGGTGACGCGTGGGGGCAGTAAGTCGCTCTCCTCCCCCAACTCGACCTGGCTGTAGGCGTCTCCGGGGCGAGCTCCGGATCGACATACACACGGCGAAGACCATCGTGGCGGTCGACAGAACGTCAAGGCATCGATCTTCGACTGGCCGACTTTCGGCATCGTCGGTTACCTGCACATCAGCCTGCCCTACGTGACCGGACAGATAGGAGCCCGCCATGCCTGAGTCTCCCGCCACATCCCCGGACAGCGCTGTCGCAACACGCGACGACGACGCGCCGCTGATCGCCCTGACCGGCGTCAACAAGTGGTACGGAGGCCATCACGTCCTGAAGGACATCAACCTGTCCGTCCGCCGCCGTGAGGTCGTGGTCGTTATCGGGCCCAGCGGTTCCGGCAAGTCGACGCTGTGTCGCGCCATCAACCGGCTAGAAACCATCGACCAGGGCACCATCACTCTCGACGGCCGGCCGCTGCCACAGGAGGGAAGGGCACTGGCCGGACTGCGCGCCGAGGTCGGGATGGTCTTCCAGAGCTTCAACCTCTTCGCCCACAAGACAATCCTGGAGAACGTCACTCTGGGCCCCATCAAGGTACGCAAGAAGAACAAGGCCGACGCGGAACAGCGGGCAGCCGAGCTGCTCGACCGGGTCGGCGTGGGGCACCAAGCGGCGAAGTACCCCGCCCAGCTCTCCGGCGGACAGCAGCAACGCGTGGCCATCGCTCGCGCCCTTGCCATGGAGCCCAAGGCCCTGCTCTTCGATGAACCCACCTCCGCCCTCGACCCGGAGATGATCAAGGAGGTGCTCGACGTCATGGCCGACCTGGCCCGACAAGGCATGACCATGATCGTCGTCACCCATGAGATGGGCTTCGCCCGTACCGCAGCTGACCGGGTCGTCTTCCTGGCGGACGGCCAGATCATCGAGGAGAACACCCCCGAGGTGTTCTTCACCCACCCCCGATCGGACAGGGCGAAGGACTTCCTCGGCAAGATCCTCAAGCACTGACTCTCCCCTCGGGGCCGCGCCTCGCCCACACATTCCCCACTGGTCGCCTCGCGGGCTATGTCAGTTCGCGCCCGCGCGACGCCGAGATTTCCCTCCCCCCAACCCGCTCCCGTAGAGACCTCCGAGTAACGCGACCTGTCGGTCCGTCATGCCCACGCACAGAGGAGACAACCATGCCCCCTGCCAGAAACAGAACCGCCGCCGCGAGCATCGCGGTTCTCGCCCTCATCCTGACCGGCTGCGGCAACGCCGGCAGCAGCGAGTCCAGCGACGTCGGCATCAAGGCCACTGACAAGCCCACCTTCACCGTCGGCGGCAGAATGCAGAAGCTGGCCGACGCCGGCAAGATCACCATCGGCGTGAAATTCGACCAGCCCGGCGTCGGCTTCAAGGGCGCCACCGACAAAATGCCGGTCGGCTTCGACCCCGAGATAGCGAAGATCCTCGCCGCGTCACTCGGCATCGCACCGGAGAAGATCGCCTGGAAGGAGACGATCAGCGACAACCGGGAGCCCTTCCTGGAGAACGGCGAGGTCGACCTGGTCGTCGCGTCGTACTCGATCACGGACGAGCGCCGCAAGGTCGTCGGCCAGGCAGGCCCCTACTACACGACCGGTCAGCAGCTGCTGGTGCGCTCCGACAGCAAGATCGACAGCCTGGCCGACGTCAAGGGCAAGGAGGTCTGCTCCGTGACCGGCTCCACGTCACTGAACCAGATCGAGGCCAAGGGCGCCAAGCCGCGCGGTTTCGACACCTTCTCCGAGTGCGTCGACCAGGTCCTCAACGGGACCGTTGACGCGATGACCACCGACGGCGCGCTCCTGCTCGGCTACGCCGCACAGCACAAGGGCCAGCTCAAGGTTGTCGTCAAGCCGTTCTCCGACGAGCGATGGGGCGTGGGCTACTCCCGCAAGCACCCGGAGATGTGTCAGTGGATCACCGACACGCTCACCAAGGCCGAGAAGGACGGCACCTGGAAGAAGGCGTTCGAGACCACCCTCGGCAAGTCCGGCGTTCAGACTCCCACCCCACCGGCCCCGGACGCCTGCCTCGCCTCCTGACCTTCGTAGACCCGGCCCGTCCAGGCCACCGAGCCCCATCCCTCACCCACGCCCGAGGTGCTGAGCTGACGCATGGACCACATAACTTCCCATTTCGACCTAGTTCTTCAAGCGTTCTGGCTGACGGTCCAGCTGGCGCTCGTGTCCGGCATTGCGTCGCTGACGGCCGGCACGCTGCTGGCGGCGGCCGCTGTCGGCCCCGTGCGGGTCCTGCAGAAGGCATCGGCGGTCTACGTGGCCGTGGCCCGCAACACGCCACTGCTGTTCGTCTTCGTCCTCGTCTTCGTCGCGCTGCCCAATCTTGGTCTCCTCATTGACGCGTCCTTCCTGGTCAAGGGCGTGATCGCGATGACGGTCTATACCTCGTCGTTCATCTGCGAGGCCATTCGTTCCGGCGTGAACGCGGTCCCGGTGGGGCAGGCAGAGGCCGCCCGCTCAATCGGGCTCTCCTTCGGCCAGGTGCTGAGCCAGGTGATCCTGCCCCAGGCGTTCCGCGTGGCCGTACCGCCGCTGACCAGTGTGCTCATCGCGATGACCAAGAACACGTCGGTCGCGGCAGCTTTCGGCCTGATGGAGGCCACGGCCCGCATGCGCTACTTCACCAACGAGTCCACCGACGACACGCTCATCTTCCTTGTCTTCGCAGCTGGTTACATCGTCATCGTCGAATTGCTCTCGGCCGGAGCCGTGGTAACGGAACGACGCTGGAGGGCAGCTCGGTGACCAACGTTCTCTTCGACGCCCCGGGCCCACGCGCCCGCGCCCGGCACCGCATCTACACCGCCTCCGCGATCGCGGGTCTGATCGCCGCGGTCGGCAGCGTCGTATGGCTGCTGGCAAGCAAGAAACAGTTCGCCTACCCGGCGTGGGAACCGTTCGTCACGCCAAGCTTCATACACGCCCTGCTGGTGGACGGCCTGCTCCAGACGGTGCAGATGGCCTTCACCTCGATCCTTTTCGCGATGGTCTTCGGCATCGCCTTCGGCGTGGGCAAGATGTCCGAGCGCCCCTGGCTGCGCTGGCCGAGCTGGGCCGTCGTGGAGTTCTTCCGCGCCGTTCCCCTGCTCCTGGCCATCATCTTCATCTTCATGTCCTTCGGTGCGGGCGACAACGGCATCGGCTCCTACTGGTCCCTGGTTATCGGCCTCACCCTCTACAACGGCGCGGTCCTCGCCGAGATCTTCCGTGCCGGCGTCGAGGCCGTGCCCAAGGGGCAGGCCGAGGCCGCGTACGCCATAGGCATGCGCAAGACACAGGCAATGATCCATGTCCTGTTTCCTCAGGCCGTCAAGATCATGCTGCCCGCGATCATCAGCCAGTGCGTGGTGGCCCTGAAGGACACCAGCCTCGGCTACTACATCCTCGCCCCCGGCCTGGCCGCGGTCGGCAGGCAGATCTGGACCCAGTTCGGCAACCAGTTCCAGACCGTGGTCGTTGTCGGCGCAATGTACATCGCAGTCAACCTATGCCTGGGCGCCGTGGCCAAGCGGGTACAGCAGCGCCTGACGGGCAACCGGACGTCACTGGTTGGCGGTCCCATCATCACCAACAGGCCGGCCAAAACCACCGCCTGAGCAACGTCCAGTACTGCCCAGTCCGCCAAGGAGGCCGGCGAACAGGCCCGGCTGCCCCGCGGTCTCAGGCGAGGCAAGCGCTGGATGTTGCCAGTTGGTGGGGGCGGGGTCACCACGGACGCCCGATCCGCGGCCCCTCGCCACCCCGCTCCCGCACCACCTTCAACCACCTCTCGAACTGGGCGCGGTGGGGAAGTCCCTCCCGCTCACCCGGCGCCCCGCTACACTCCACGCCACCAGGCCCCTGACCAGCCCAAATACCGACCTACAGCTGGATTAATAGGCGTGGCCCCGGAACGCTTCTTCGGGCCACTGCGCCACGATGGCGCCGTTGATCTTGCAGTCGAGGACGAAGACGCCCTCGGGGCGGGACAGCCATGCCGGGAGGCCCCGGGTGGGTCCTTGCTCGATCGGACGACGCGCCCTTGGGCGCCCAGGGCCGTTGCCACGCCGAGGAAGACACGGGTGCCGTGCTCGACGATGTCCGTGGGCTCGCCCAGCGGAGCGAAGTGGTGCACCTCGGCGCCGTAGGCTCCGTCGTCGATGACCACGACGAGGATGGGAGCACCGTCCCGGGACTGCGCGACAAGACTGTCGAGCTCGCCGAGGCTCATGAGCAGCCGACCGTCCTCCCCGACCACCACCACGGTCAGGGAGGACGGTCTCTCGACGGAGGCGCCCAGTCCGGTCGCCAGCGACAGTCGCAGCGACATAAACGACTGGGTGAACACGAACCCGCGGGGCTCGGTGACGTTCATGTGCATGGGCACCCAGCGACGTGGCGGCCGCTGTCGGTGACCAGCGTCCGGTCGGGCGGCAGCAGCCGATCGGGTTCGCACGGGAGGACGCGGGGGGCGATGCCGGTGTCGTCGCTCTCGTCCATGAGGTTCCAGCCGGGGTCGGCGAGGTCCTCGGCGGAGACAACGGCGCGGTACCCGCGTGGCCCGGTCTCCTGGCCGGCAAGGTGCCGTGCCAAGAGACTCGCCGTCGTTCCTGACCGGTGCCGACGTGCGCAACGACACGGTGTGATCGACCGAGCTTCACTGGACACGATTCTCGCCCAGTCCGAAACACGCCGACGAGGGACGGCTCCACGCCCCGTCGCCCGTCTCGCCCGGAGTTGCGGCATCACCCATGCACTTGGGGCGCTGGCGGCGGGCCCGACCGGCTTCGGAGGACGCTTCAGGATCGTGTATGCGAGGACTTCGATATCTGCAAGCAGTGTGTCCGCCACGGCCCATTCGCCGCGGCGGACACAGTGCTTGCAGCGGTTGGTTCAGACGGCGGATTCGATGTGCAGCCGGTCGCGCGCCGGGCCGTCGTAGGCGAGCTCTTCGAGAATGGCGTCCGCATGCTGCCCAAGGGCGGGGATGGGATCCATGCGCGAAGGGCGCCCCCGCAGTCCGATGGCTGGCAGGACTGCTGTCAGCGAGCCGACGGGCGACTCCACCTCGGTCAGTCGGTTTCGGGCCACAAGTTGGGGGTGCGCTGCAATCTCTGCGACGCCGCGTTGCCGGGCGTGGGCGATCCGTCCCTTGGCGAGGCGTTGCTCGACCTGTTCACCCGTCACCGGAGAAGACCTTGGTGATGTACGCCTCCAGTGCACGGCGATGCGTCACACATCGGCTGCCGCTGTCGAATGCTCGTCGGCGGTCAGGTCCGCGCGCGCCAGTACGGTCCTGCAGAAGGAGGCCCATTCGCGTTCGTTCTGCACCGAGAGCACGATCTCGGTCCCGTCACCTGCGGTGAACGTGCCGTACGACGCTACCGCGGCGTGGCTGGTGCCCGTGCGGGCCGGATCCGATGGAAACGCATGTGGGGGAACGAACAAGTGGTACGTCTACGCCTCATCGATGCCCGGCCCCCGGACCTTGATGGCGAGAATCCATGCCCTGACGCAGAAGACGCCCCGCTCGCCCTTCTGCGGTCCGTTCCCACCACTCGCTCCGGCGGTGTAGGGCGGCGTGGGGCGGGGCCCGCCGCAGGCGTTCCCCACCCGGTCACCAGTCCCCGTCACCCCACCAGCGCGTGCTGCCGGAAGAACCGCCACATCACCTCGGTCGCGTTGACCTCCGCAGTCACCTTGCCCAGTCCCTCGGGGAAGACCGCCGAGGACCCCGGCCACGTGTGACCCCCGTCCGAGATGGTGTACAGCTGCACGTCCGCACCCGCCCGGCACCCCGCATACGCCGTGCGCGTCACATGCTCCGTGAGCTTCCGCTCGATCGGGCCGCGGTCGATCCGGCAGCCGTTGAGGGTTGCCCACTGCCGCAGTGCCACGGGCACCGAGTACTGCCAATACACGGCCCCGCCCCCGGCGTAGGGATTGACGGGGTCGGCCTGGCCGTGGAAGGCCACCACGGGCACGGGCCGACTCGGCGCGCAGGTGGTGGGATCCACCGTGGACGGGTCGGCGGCGGCGGGGTTGCCCGCACGCAGGCCGGCGACCGGGGCGATGGCGGCGAGCTGGTCGGCGAGCCGACAGGCGAGCAGGGAGGTCATCCGGGCGCCGCCGGAGTAACCGGTGGCGTACACCCGGCGGGAGTCCACGCAGAAGCCGTGCTCCACGGCGTCCAGGGTGGCGGACACGAACTTGACGTCGTCGCGCTCCTGGGGGCCTGGGTACTGCCCGGAGGTGTTGGGGACACCGGGCAGCACCCAGGCGTAGCCGCCGGTCGGCAAGGCCGTTCCGCCGTTGGGCGCGACCACCAGGAAGCCGTGCTTGTCCGAGGCCTGTTCCATGTCGCTGCGGTCGAGTTGCTCGACAGCGTTGGAGGAGCTGCCGTGCAGGTCGAGCACGACGGGCACGGACCGGTGCCCGTCGTACCCCTTGGGCACGTACACCGTCACCGGATAGGTGCCGCCGTTGAAGTCGACGGACAGTGTGGTGAGCCCTGGCGCGGCTGGCGCCGCGCAACCGTCGTGTCCCTCGCCCCCGGACGCGTTCGCGGGCGGAGCACCGAGCCCTAGGAGAAATGCGGCGGCGACGGCCGCGAACGAAAGAATACGATTTCTACTGGCCACCGAAGGTACCTCCGAAGGGATAGAGCGGGTCGGCGCTTTCCTGGGGGACGTCGGGTCGGCCGCGCTCGACCTCGTCCATGCTGCGGGGCAGTTGGAAGGGCAGGCGACCCTCTGGGTGGGCACGGCCGAACAGGACGTCGAGGACCGCTTCGTCGCTGGCGCCGTAGGTGGCCAGGAGAGCGGCGCAGCGTTCGGCGATTTCGGGGATGACGGCGGGGCGCTCGATGTGCAGGACGACGATGGTGGGCACCGTGTCGAGGAGGTTGAGGATCTTCTTCAGGTCGTTCTCGGGGAAGTCGAGGCGGCCGGCGTGGAAGAACGACTCGAAGAGGCCGGGGCGCGGTTCGTAGGGAGTGTTCAGGCGCAGGACGGCCAGGTCGGCGTCGGCGGGGTCGGCGGTGATGTCGGCGTAGTCGGCTGCGACGTCAGGCTGGAGGTTTTCCACGTACAGGCGGGGGCGAGCGGCCAGAGGCAGAAGCGGTGTATCGGCTCGCGTGGTGTTCTTCAGCAGGGTGGCCGAGCGGCGCTGGGCCATGGCGCCGGCGGCGCGGAAGTCGGCGCGTCCGACGGTCTGTTCAGCCTGGTCGGGGTTGACGTAGCGGCGGTCGTCGAAGAGTCCGAGCCGGAACTTCTCGGCCAGTAGCCGGGCCACGGAAGCGTCGACGCGGGATTCGTCGAGGCGGCCGGCGCGCACGAGGTCGACGACGAGGTCGGGGCAGTTCTCCCCGCCGAACTGGTCGACTCCGGCGTGCAGTGCTTTCAGGAGGCGTTCGGCGGGGGTGAGGTGTTCCACGCCCCAGGCGCGGGCGGGGTGCTTCTCGCCCATGATGTCGCTTTCGGTGATCAGTCCCCAGTCGGCGACGACGATGCCGGTGAAGCCGAGTTCCTCGCGCAGCAGGCCGGTGATGATGCCCTTGTTGAAGCCGAAGCCGACCTCTTCGTGCTCGGTGCCGACGGGCATGCCGTAGTAGGGCATCATTTGGGTGGCCCCGGCGGCGATGGCTGCCTTGAAGGGCTGCAGGTGGTAGTCGAAGTATCCGCCGGGATAGACCTGTTCCCGCCCGTAGGTGAAGTGAGGGTCCTCGCCGTCCTTCTGCGGGCCTGCGCCGGGGAAGTGCTTGACCACGGCGGCCACACTGTCGGCACCCAGGGCGCCGCCGGGGCCGTGCAGTCCGCTGATGTAGGCGGCCACCAGCTTTGAGGTGAGGTCGGCGTCCTCCCCGAAGGTGCCGGGGATGCGGGACCAGCGGGGCTCGGTCGCCAGGTCGATCTGCGGGTGGAGTGCAACACGCAGTCCGACCGCGAGGTACTCACGGCGGACGGTGTCGGCGAAGTGGCGGACCAGGTCGGCGTCCGCGAGGGCGGCCAGGCCGAGCGTCTCGGGCCACTGCGAGAACGGACCGGCCATCATCGCGGTGCCGGGGTTGTCGCTGAAGGCGTGGCGGGGGTCGGTGGACAGGGTGACGGGGACGCCCAGGCGGGTGGCGGCGGCCGTCTCCTGCAGCCGGTTGTGCCAGAGGGCCATCTCGCGGGACCCGGCGGCGCCCAGGACGTTGAAGTGCGTCATGTGTTGGGCGGTGACCATGTGCGGTGCGGTGGTCTGGCCGGGGGCCTGGGCGGGGTCGTCGACGAGGGTGCCGTCCGGGCCGATGGTGACCATGGTGTGGAAGAGCTGTCCTGCCTTCTCCTCCAGCGTCATGCGGCCGAGCAGGTCCTTGACGCGTTCTTCGGTGGTGCGTGCGGGGTCCTGGTAGGGGTGTGCTTCGGTGGCGGGCTGGTGGGGGGACACAGGGCTCCTTGAGGCGGGGCGGGCGGTGCGCCGGGGGGTGGACGCCGGTCACGGTCGGCAGGGGTGGCGAACGCGGCGGACGGTGGTCCGGCTCAGGTGGCGGGTGTGCCGGGTGCGCGAGGGGTCAGGACTCACGCACCCGGCTGCATCGGTCAGACCGTGGCCGGCTGTGCGCCGGTGTCGATCTGGTCGGGCCGCAGCACCCGCGGGATGAAGAAGGAGAGAATCAGGGCGACGGCCATGCACCCAGCGAGGGTGAAGTAGGCGTTGGTGAGGGCTTCGTCGGAGTAGAACGCGGTGCCCTTGAGGATGTGGCGGTCGTTGTTGAGCGCGGTGAACATCAGCTGGGTGGTCAGGGCGTTCGCGAGGTTCATGAGCATGATGGCCATGCCGCTGGCCAGGCCCTGCTCGCGGTGGGAGACGGCGCCCAGCAGCAGGATGCCGGCGCAGGACAGCACCAGTCCGCCTCCGAAGCTGGTCAGGCAGCCGGCGAGGATGATCTGGAGTTCGTTGTGGTGGAAGAAGCCTTGGCTGATGAGGCCGGCGGTGGTGATCAGCAGGCCGGCTCGCCAGGGCAGGCGCGGGTCGATCTTGCGGGTGAGGACACCGGCGATGAGACCGACGATTATCACCAGGAGACCGGCCGGCGTTCCGACGAGGGCGTTGTGGGTGCCCGACCAGCCCAGCCCGGCGGATACTCCGGGGATGGCGGGGTAGAGCGCGACGAAGACCACCATGGTTCCCGCCGTGAAGAAGGTGCCCTGTGCGATCGCCGAACCGGCGAGGACGGTGGCGACACTGGGGCGGGCCAGCATGCGCACGTCCAGCAGGGGTTCTCTCACGCGGCGTTCGACGAGTACGAAGGCCACGGCGAGGACGATGCAGGCGGCGAACAGGCCGAGTATCCGGGTGTCGGTCCAGCCCCAGGTGCCGCCCTGGCCGAGGGCGTAGACCAGGACCGTGGCTGAGCCGCCCAGGAGCAGGCCGCCGACCCAGTCGAAGTGGACGCGCTGTTCGGTGGGAGGGACGTTCGGCATGAACAGCAACACCAGCAGCAGACCGAGCGCGATGCCTGCGGCCAGTGCCCACAGCACGCCGTGGAAGCCGCTGTGGTCCAGCAGCCAGCCTGCGGCCAGTGGGCACACCACCAGCACGACGCCGGCGGAGCTGCCGATCAGGCCAGTAGCCATGCCGACGTGGCGGGGTGGGAAGACATCGCGTGCCGATGCGTAGACCAGGGCTGCGATGGGCCCGTAGAGGCCGGCGACGGCCCGGCCGACGAGCGTGATCTCGTAGGAGGGGGCGAGGACGGTGATGAGGTCGCCGATCAGGCCCGCGGCGAGGATGGCGATCATGACCCGCTTGCGGCCGAACAGGTCACCGGCCTTGGCGACGAACGGGGTGGCCAGGGCGACGACCAGGGCGTAGATCGTGGTGAACCAGGCGATCTGGGCGGTGTGGAAGTGCTGGGCGATCGCCCCTTGCGAGGTGGCGGTGAAGACACCGGCCACGGTGAGCATCTGGGCGGGCCACAGCATGGCCAGCAGGACCATGGTCAGTCGGGGTCCCAGGCGGGTGCTGGCGCCTGGCGGCGTGTCCGCGACGGGGGCGGGAGGCGGGGAGGCCGCAGGAGTACGCGTCATCGCGTGTCCTTCCGGACAGGGGCGGCAGGCCGTGCTGGACGGGCCGCCCAGCCACCGGGGTGGCGGGAAGTGTTCGGGTGCCGTGCACCGTAACTTAAAAACAGTTTGCGTTACAGGTTTTTAACGATGTGACCTGGATCACACCAGAATGGTCTCGCCTTGCGTTGAAGATTCGATATTGCAAACGGACGTGGGCGGCCCAGCGGGCTGCCACCCTCTCCACATGACACGGTTTTTCAGAACACTCCGGTCATACCGGCCGCTCGCAGAGCGTAGAGCAGGTCCCTGCGGTGTGCGTCGGAGAGGGCCTGTGCTGCTGCAAGCATTGCGGGCACGGACGCGGGGCGGGCTGCCACCAGGGTTACGGCGTCCTGGCGCGGCCGGGTCGCCAACACTCTCCGCAGGAGATGCAGGAGATCTCCGGCGAGGGCGCGATGGCCGGATTTCAGCAGCGCGCGAGCCAGCTCGGCGATGTCCCCTTGGGCGGACGGCCTGCGGCCAGGCGTGCGAGATGCTCGGCCTGCGCCCAGCGTCGGCCGTCATCCAGAGCCTCGACAGCCTGGGCGAGGTCGTTCGCCGGCAACGAAGCCCCTCCCACAGCGACGTCTCGATCTCCGCTTCCTGCCCGTTCTCCTCCAGGCGGCAGCGAGTGCGGGCAAGCCGCGGGGCCACGTAGCGGCGTCGCAGAGCACAGCGTGGGCCTGCCCGCTCGCGCCGGCCGCGCGCAGAGCCCGCAGGTGCCGAGCGGTCGAGCGGGCCTGGGCCAGCAGTTGTGGATGCGGGTCGCCGATTGTGAGGGGGCGCCTTCGGGATCCGGCTTGTCCAGCGGCGGAGCCGCGGCGCCGAATGCCGGCGCAGCCAGTAAGGCACCGGCCGTCCTGCGCCGCGGTCGTGGCGGCGGCGTGTCGCGAGACGCTTCCCGAGCCGACTGGTCCAGGGCCGGCTCAGGAACCGTTCGCTGTCCGGCGCGGCTCCGGGGACAGTTGCGGATGGCGCTCGCTGCGGTGACACCCCGCCTGCCAGGTTCTGATCGTGGGCCTGCCATGAGGGCGGCGCGGGCTGGTGTCGGGCGGCCTCGGACCGCTGGACGCGCGTATACAAAGATCAGGTGCGCCCCCGCAGTACGGCGCCGGTGTCGCGGAATCGCTCGTGGGCCCTCAGTAGCAGGTCCACCCCGTCCCACGGCGGCGTTTCCCGGCCCGCGAGGTACGCCTGCAGTTGCGCCGGCCGGCGCTCGGCCAGCACGGCTGGCCATCCGTCCCGGTCCGACAGCTGTCGGACCCAGCTATTGCAGGTGGTCGACAAGGAGGTAGTGCGCAGGGGCGGGACGTCACTGTCACTCCAGGAACGCGGGAGGTGGACTGACGCGACTGTCGAACCTCCCGGGCACCGGACAGCCGTCTGCGCGGCCGACGGGTGGAATGGGGCCCTGGCTAAAAACAGTCGGCCAGTGAGCATTTGCGTGAACCGGATCTGTCATCCGGTCAATGCCCTCCACGTATGCTCATTGCCATGTCCAGCGTCGCCGAGCCGCCTGCGTCTCACAACGACCGAGCGGCCAAGAAGCCGCGCACTCGCCGCCGCACCGGCACCTACGCCGCCGCGGACGAGCGGCGCAGGCTCATCCTGGAAACAGCGATCGTTCACTTCGCGAACAAGGGCTACCACAACGCCTCCACGCAGAAGATCGCTGCCGACGTGGGCATCTCCACCACCGGCCTGATGCATCACTTCGGCAGCAAGCAGGAACTCCTGCGTGCGGTCCTCGAGACCCGTGAGACCCAGGCGTTCGAGCAGTTCTTCCACCGTCTCGATCCCGCCGAGCCCGACCCGGTGGAGCTGTTCCGCCTCATCGCCGAACAGACACGCTTCAACGTCACCCAGCCCGGCCTCATGCAGATGTACGCCCTTCTGGCCGCCGAGGCAGGCAGCGAGGACCACCCCGCCCACGCCTACTTCCGCGAGCGGTACGAGCGCATCATTGCCATCATCGCCAAGGCCATCGACCATGGCGTGGCGAGCAACATCCTGATGCCGGGAACCGACGGCCGCGCCGTCGCCCGCGAGATGCTCGCTGTTGCGGACGGCTACCAGATCCAGTGGGCGCTCTCCGACGGCACCTTCGACTTCCTCACCGCCCACCTCACCTACCTCGACAGCCTCTGCCGACGCCTCACCATCGATCACACGGGCATCACCAGCACGTAGCAGGCCCGACCCGCCGCCTACGCCGAGCCGCAGCACCGGCCTCCCCGCGGCGACCCACTCCAGCAACAGACCTCAGCCGGAGCTGTCCGCCCTGCGACGTGCGAGATGGATCAAGGCGCGCCCGGTCTGGGCCCGGACCGGCCCCAGCTCAGCAAGTTCACCTCCCCGACAGTCTTCCGCACGCCACACCACGCCCGCAGACCTGCGCGGCAACGCCCGCGCGGCACGTGAAGACGGCGTCAATCCGGGTGCGAGGTTGCCGGCTCACCGGCGTCGGCCCCGACACGGATGGTCCGCGCAACCTCGCAGAACGCCCCGGCCCTCGCTTCGACCACGTAAGCCTGGGCCGGTGCCGCTCTGCCTGAGCCGCTGCAGGCACGGAGCACCCACCCCTGCACCGCCATGTTGTCCGGACCGAGGACAGGCGGTCGCGCATTTCCTGTGGTCGGCATACGCCCGCAGACCTCTCGAGAGGAGGCTATGGCCGCGGCGCGACCTGCACCGCCCGCGCGGACGGTTGGCGTGCCGACCCCCAGACTCTCCCGGATGATCAGGCGTGTATTGCGTTATTTGCCCCAGAATGATGGAGGTGGCGCGGCCTTTGCCGCCTCGCCGGCCGCCGCGACGCCGGGTGTGCCGGGGTTGACACTCCAGAAGCCTGTTCGTAGCTTGGCCTGCATGCCCAATCAAGCACGCATAGACATTCAGGAGCCGTCGGAGGGGGAGCCGGTCTTCGGTGCCGGTGTGTGGCACTTCGCCACCTACGTCGACCGCTACGCGACGGACGGATACGGCGAGCCGCGCACCATCCTCGACGCGATCAAGCTGGCCGGCGAGGTGGGCGACCTGTCGGTCCTCGACCTGAACTGGCCTTTCCCGCCGGGCGGCATCAGCACGGCCGCGGTGCGTGACGCGCTGGCCGAGCAGAACCTGCGGGCGATCGCCGTGACGCCGGAGTTCTACACCGGCAAGTTCGCCAAGGGCGGGTTCACCAACCCCGACCCCGGCGTGCGCCGACAGGCCATCGACCTGGTCGCGGCCTCGGCCGAGGTCGGCCGCGAACTCGGCGTCGACTACGTCAAGATCTGGCCCGGACAGGACGGCTACGACTATCCCTTCCAGGCCGACTACACCGACCTGTGGACGAAGTCGGTGGACGCGCTGCGGGAGCTGGCGCAGTCCTTCCCAGACCTGAAGTTCGCCATCGAGTACAAGCCGCGCGAGCCGCGCAACCGGATGGTGTTCTCGTCCGTGGCGCGCACCCTGCTCGCCATCGAGGACATGGGGGTCGACAACGTCGGCGTCCTGCTGGACTTCGGCCACTCCCTGTACGGCGGGGAGACCCCGGCCGAGGCCGCCCGCATGGCGATCGCCCGCGACAGGCTGTTCGCCATCGACGTCAACGACAACTTCCGCGGCTGGGACGACGACATGGTCGTCGGCTCGGTCCACCTGCTGGAGACCTTCGAGTTCTTCTTCGCCCTGCACGACGCCGGCTGGCAGGGGGTGTGGCAGCTCGACCAGTTCCCGTTCCGTGAGGACCCCGTCGAAGCCGCCCGCACCGGCATCCGCACCATGCGCGCCTTCCACCAGGCCCTCGCCTACCTCGACCGGGAAGAACTCGCGGCCGCCCAGTCCGCCCAGGACGCCCTGAGGGCGCAGCGCATCGCCAAGCGGGCGCTGTTCCGCGCCCTCGCAGAAAGCGAATCCGAATGACCACCGTCCTGGAGCCTGCAGCGCCGCTGCAGGTCGATGACCACGCTGCCCACGTTTACCAGCAGCGCAGTGCCCTGCTGCGCGCGTCCTCACCCGCCGAGGCCGCCGCGGAGCTGAAGGGGATCGCGACCGCCGTCCGACGCGACATCCTCACCACCATCCAGTCGGCCGGCATGGGCCACGTGGGCGGTGACCTGTCTGTCACCGACTTGCTGGTCACGGCGCTGTGGGGCACCCTGCGCATGCACCCCGCCGACCCCGGCCACCCTCAGCGTGACCGGTTCGTGCTCAGCAAGGGCCACTGCGCCGCCGCCCTGTACTCCACGCTGGCCTCCTGCGGGTTTTTCCCCCGGGCACGGCTCTCCGAGTTCATGGCACCGCTGTCTCCGCTCAACGGCCACCCTGCCCGACTGAAGGTGCCCGGAGTGGAGACCAACAGCGGCCCCCTCGGGCACGGATTCCCGGTGGCCGCCGGTATCGCCCTCGGCGCGCGGCTGCGCGGTGAGGCGTGGCGGACGATTGTGGTGCTCGGCGACGGTGAGATGCAGGAGGGCAGCAACTGGGAGGCCGCGATGACCGCCGCCCACTACCGCCTGTCGAACCTGACGGCCGTCGTTGACCGCAACCGCCTGCAGCAGGGCGCTCGCACGGAGGACACCACGGCCTTGGATCCGCTCGACGCGAAGTGGGAGAGCTTCGGCTTCGAGGTGCGGGTCATTGACGGACACGACCATCAGGCGATCAAGGAAGCGTATGCGCCGTCGACCACCGGCCGTCCGGTTGCGGTGATCGCCAATACCGTCAAGGGCAAGGGAGTGTCGTTCATGGAGGACCGCGTCGAGTGGCACCACAAGGTGCCCACCGACGAACAGGTACGTCTGGCGCTAGAGGAGCTGACCCGATGAGCACCCTGACGCAGCAGGCTGCCACTTTTGACTGCCGTACGGACTTCGCCGACGAACTGATCACGCTGGCCCGCGCCGACGAGCGGATCGTGGCCGTTTGCAACGACTCAGTGGGCTCCAGCAACTTGGTGAAGTTCCGCGATGAGTTCCCCGACCGGCTGATCAACGTCGGTATCGCCGAGCAGGACATGGTCGGCGTGGCGGCCGGCCTCGCCAACGCCGGGTTCATCCCCTTCACCTCCGCCGCGGCCCCCTTCCTCACCGGCCGCGCCATGGAACAGATCAAGGCCGACGTCGCCTACACCCACCGCCACGTCGTGCTGTGCGGCCAGAGTCCCGGCATGGCCTACGGCGAGCTCGGTCCCACCCACCACTCCATCGAGGACCTCTCCTGGATGCGCGCGATTCCCGGCCTGGAGATCATCGTGCCGGCGGATCCGTCACAGATGCGCAGCGCGGTGCGCTGGGCCGCAGCCTCGGGCAAGCCGACGTACATCCGCGTGCCCCGGTTCAAAGTGCCCGCCGTCACCCCCGACGACGCCCCCTTCGAAGCCGGCCGGGCCGTGCGTCTGACAGAGGGCAGTGACGTCACCCTCATTGCGATCGGCACGATGGTCTCGCGCGCGCTGGACGCCGCCGCGGCCCTGGGCCGTGATGGCATCTCCGCCCGTGTGCTCAACATGACCTTCGTCGAGCCGCTCGACGCGGACGCGGTGGTGGCCGCGGCGCGGGAGACCGGCGCCATCGTCACCGCGGAGGAGGGACTGCTCTCCGGCGGTCTGGGGGCAGCCGTGGCCAAGGTCGTGGCAGAGAATCATCCTGTGGCGGTGCGCATGTTGGGTGTGCCGGCCTTCGCCCCGACGGGCAGCGCCGCCTTCCTGCTGGAGCACTTCGGGCTGACCGCCGACGGCATCGCCGGCGCCGCGCGTGCCGTGCTGGGGCGGGCCTGATGAAGCCGCACGTTCTCGCCATCGACCAGGGCACGAGCTCGACCAAGGCCCTGCTTCTGGACGCCGCCGGCGACATCGTCTCCCGGGCGCATGCCCCCTTGCGTCAGTTCCACCCGGGGCCTGGCCTGGTGGAGCAGGACGCCGCGGCGCTGCTGGACAGTGTGCACACGGCCGTCGCCGTATGCATGAAGGACACTGACCCGCGCGGTGTCGCCGGTGTGGCACTGAGCACGCAGCGTGAGTCGGTCGTCCTGTGGGAGAGCGCCACGGGCAGGGCCGTCGCGCCTGTGGTCAGCTGGCAGGACCGGCGTGGGGCCGAACGTGCGGCGCACCTCATCAAGGCGGGCATGGGGCCGGAGATCCGTCGGCTCACGGGCCTGCCGCTGGACCCGATGTTCTCCGCACTGAAGATGGCGGACCTCCTGGACCGGCACGACCCCTCCCGGGCCCGCAGCCGGGCCGGCGAGCTGCGCCTGGGCACGGTGGACGCCTACCTGCTGCACATGCTGACCGGTGAACTGGTCACCGAGGTCGGCAATGCCTCCCGCACCCAGCTGCTCAGCCTCGCCACCGCGGACTGGGACGACGAGCTGCTTGAGTTGTTCGGCGTCCCGCGGGCGGCGCTGAGCCGGATCGTCGCCTCCACCGGCGAGTTCGCAACGGTGCGCGGCCTGGAGCCGCTGGCTGACGGCACCCCGGTGCTGGCGGTGATGGGTGACTCCCACGCCGCCTTGTTCGCGCACGCCGGCTGGCGGCCGGGGATAGTCAAGGTCACTTACGGCACCGGCTCGTCGGTCATGACCGTGGCGGACTCGCCTGCACCGCAGGACGGCGTGTGCGGCACCATCGCCTGGTCCACCGGTCGGCCGACTTACGCACACGAGGCCAACATCCACTCAGCCGGGCGGACCCTGACCTGGCTCGCTGACCTCCTTGGCGCAGAACCGGACGATCTCATCCGCCTCGCGGCCGACGCGGACGCGGAGGAGATCACTCTGGTGCCGGCGTTCGGCGGCATCGGTGCCCCATGGTTCGACCCTGAGGCCGTGCCCGTCCTCGCCGGGTTCACCCTCGGCACCGGTCGCGCCCAGCTGGCTCGCGCGGCTCTGGAGTCGGTTGCCTTCCAGGTAGGCGACGTCCTCTCCGTCCTGCCCGGTCTGCAGCAGGTCGTTGCCGACGGTGGCCTCAGCCGCAGTGACACGCTGATGCAGTTGCAGGCCGACCTCGGAGACTTCACCGTGGCCCGCACCCGGGACCACGAGCTGTCCGCCGCAGGATGCGCCCATCTCGCCGGAGTCCAACTCGGTCTGTGGACGCAGGCTGATCTGGAGAAACGGGCCGACAGCGGCCTTCAGGTCTTCCGCCCCGGCTGGGACGAGCTACGGCGCAGCGGCGCGGTCGCACGCTGGCACCGGCACCTTGCGGCGGCTCGCACCCTGCGGTGACAGAAGGTCCACAGACTCGCCCTTTCCGCACAAGTACGACAGGACAGCATGTACCGCAACCGCAGCCAGCGATCGCACCATCAGCACGACGATAGGGTGTCGCACGGCGACAGTCAGGGGAACCGAGGAGGGAACAACAGTGGCGACAGCGCCGTCAGCTCCCGGTCCTGACCACCTGCGGCTACTGGTGAAAGTGGCCCGCATGTACCACGAACGCGGAGTGCGCCAACCCGAGATCGCAGCGCACCTGAACATGTCGCAGCCCCGCGTCTCGCGACTGCTCAAGGAAGCCGCCGACCGTGGCGTGGTGCGCACCGTGGTCGTCTCCCCCGAGGGCGTGCATGCCGAGCTCGAGGAAGCCCTCGTCGCGAAGTTCGGCCTGCGCGATGCCATCGTGGTGGAAGTGGAGGGCGCGGGGATCGACGTCATCCCCGCACTCGCTGCGGCGACCGCCACCTACCTCGATGCCACGCTCAAGGGCGGGGACGTCATCGGTGTCTCTTCCTGGAGCGCGACGCTGTTGGAAGCGGTGAAGGTGATGCGGGCGAAGACCTCGTCCGTGGCTCACGAAGTCGTACAGATGGTTGGCGGCTCGGGCAGCCCCGAAGTGCAACTCCACGCCACCCGTCTGACCAGCCGCCTGGCTGAACTGACCGGAGCCCGACCGGTCTTCGCGCCGTCCGCGGCGCTGGTCGGAAGCCGTGAACTGCGCGACCTGCTGTCACAGGAGCCCGCCATGAACGAGGTGATACAGGCGTGGTCGCGCCTCACGCTCGCTCTTTTGGGCATCGGCGGCCTCGATCCGTCACCTTTGCTGCGCAGCTCGGGCAACGCCATCACCACCGAGGACCAGCAACAGCTGAAAAAACTCGGCGCGGTGGGCGATGTGTGCACCCGCTACTTCGATGCCGACGGCCATCCTGTCGACGCCCCCTTCAACGACCGTCTCATCGGTATCGGGCCCGATGAGCTGCGTGCCGTGGAGCGCCGTATCGGCGTGGCCGGCGGCACGGCCAAGACCCCTGCGATCCGCGGCGCGGTGCAAGGCGGATGGATCAACGTTCTGATCACCGACTTCGAGGTGGCACGGAACCTGCTGAGCGACTGACCCTCAGCCAGGCACTCCCACACCACCTCAAGGCCGGTCTCACCCCATCCGTCATCCGCACCGCCGCTGGGGCTGAGCCGCAGATCCGACCGGTATTTCACCGCGCGGCCAGACGCCATCCGGCCCGCCCCGCGCCGCTCGGTCTGCTCTTTTCACGGCCGCGACCGTCATCGTCGGTCGACGACAAACGGATGCAGCGCATCCGCCTACTACGTCCCTCGGCGACCCCGGCCACCTCGTCCACCCCGTCCATCACGCGTCCAGCCAGCCTGGATCGCACCTCGGCCCACCCGCAGGAGAATGCGATGCCTTTCGGCCCCCACACCCCCCTGACTGATTTCAAAGCCTCCAAGGAGGCTGCGGCCGTTCTCGAGCGGCACCTTCCCGGCATCCTCGACATGCCCGACTTCACCGTGCTGCCCTTCATCCCGCTGGGCGCGATGCTGGGTCACAACCCACCGCTTGGCGAGACCCCCGCAGCGATGGACGCGCTGTGGCAAGACCTGGCCTCCCTGCCCTCGGACCCTCCGCTGCGTAAGGTCCAGCCAGCTCCCACGCGCCCCGTACCGGACTACGACTCCCCTGAAGCCCTCCGGGCATCGGCGACTATCAGCGAGGTCAGCGACACCGAGCAATGGGGCGTCGCCGAGGTCGTCCTGCGGGGCCCGGACCACGGCAACCCCTTCATCGACGTCGAACTCGACGCCGTCTTCCGGCACGCCGAAGCACCCGAGGTACGTGTCGGCGGCTTCTACGACGGTGCGGGAACCTACCGCATCCGCTTCCAGCCGCCCCACCCCGGCCGTTGGACGTTCGAGACCCGCTCGAATGCCCGCTCACTGGACGGCCTGACCGGGTCACTTCAGGTGTCCGCATCCTCGGCAGGCAACCGGGGTCCGGTCCACGTGGCCGGCACGTACCACTTCGCCTACCAGGACGGCACCCCCTACCTGCCTCTCGGCACGACCGCATACGCCTGGGCCCACCAGACTCCTCAGCTGCAAGCAGCCACACTCCGGACGCTGGAAGAGGCACCCTTCACCAAGATCCGCATGTGTGTCTTTCCTAAGTCGTACTTCTTCAACGCCGATGAACCGCCGCTCTTCCCCTACGTCCGCAACGACGACGGATCCTTCGACTTCGCCCGGTTCGACGTCGCGTTCTTCCAGCACCTGGACCACAGCGTCGAGCAGCTCGCACGCATCGGCGTGGAAGCGGACGTGATCCTCTTCCACTGCTACGACCGGTGGGGCTTTTCCGCCATGCCCGCCTGGGCGGACGACCTGTTCGTCACGTACGTCGTGCGGCGACTGGCCGCGCACCGCAACGTGTGGTGGTCCCTGGCCAACGAGTACGACTTCCTGCCCCACAAGACCGAAGAGGACTGGGAGCGCGTTGCCCAGGTGATCGGACGGGAAGACCACGCCGGCCACCTCACCAGCATCCACAACGGGGTCACGTTCTACGACCACACACGGCCCTGGATCACGCACTGCAGCATCCAGCGCGTCGACACCTACCGGACCGCGGAGAACACCACCGAGTGGCGGGAGACCTACGGCAAGCCCATCGTCATCGACGAATGCGGCTACGAAGGCGACATCGACGCAGGCTGGGGCAACCTCAGCGCCCGTGAACTTGTGCGCCGCTGCTGGGAAGGCGCCATCCGCGGCGGCTACGTCAACCACGGCGAGACCTACTACAACGACGAAGAGATCCTCTGGTGGTCCAAGGGCGGAACCCTGCACGGTGAGTCCGCCGAACGCATCGGCTTCCTCGCCCGCATCACCGCCGAAATCCCCAGCGGCCGCATCGAAGCTCTGCCCTCCAGCTGGGACATGGTGTGCGGCGGAGACGACGACCATCGCATCATCTACTTCGGCAACGGCTGCTCCACCTTCCGCTGGCTCCAGCTGCCCCCGGGCACGCAGTGGGAGGTGGACCTCATCGACACCTGGAACATGACCGTGGAAACCCAGCCCGGATTGGCCGAGGGGCGGACCAAGATCACTCTTCCCGGTCGTGAGTACATGGCGGTCCGACTGCGCCGGGTGAAGGCCGCAACGAACGGCTGAGGAAGCCGGCAAGGCCATCGTGACGCTTTCCTTGTCCGTCGGCCCGCGTCATTCCCATGGCCGTGGCACGTCAGACATGTGCCGCGGCCGTGCTTTGCCCCGTCAGCACGGTCTGTGCTGTCCCACGAATCGTGTAGCTACTGCGGGTGCCTGGGGGCTTGAGCGAAACCTTGCACGGAACTCGTGAACAGATCGTGCCCTGGCCTCCCGGTCAAGGCCTGAGCGATCTGGATCATGTCGCTGCGGTGATGAGGCGCGCGGTAGACCCGGGTGACACGCCACAGCGCCTGCGAGCTCAACGAGGTACCGCTCGACCCATAGGCCATCGGAAGGAGGACCGGGCCCGGGAGCCGGCGCGACATCCAGCCGCTCACTGGCGGCCTCGGGCCCCAGGGACGAGGAGTGGAGCGGCCCCGTCTCGATGCACGCGGACGGTTCCGTCCTGGCCATGCACGTGCTGCCCTGACAGGTCCGTTCTCCGGGGAGATTCTGGCAAGTACGTGCGGCTCTGGCAAGCGCGTGCAGCCCTGTTCCTCGGCTCGTCACCGGCCATCGTCGGCACCTTGTTGGTTCTCGATCCATGCGAGCCCTCCGAGGTCCAGTCGGCGGCGAGCACGAGTGACGGCGACATAGGCGAGGCGCGCGTCCGTATCGCTCACGGGTTCCGGGATCGGGCGACCTCTGTGGTCCTGCCGGTCACTGTCCGGTGGCGGGGGAAAGTCGTCGGCGATTCTGACCTGGGTCCATTCCCGGCCTTTGGCCGTGTGGGCGGTGGAGACCGTGACCTCGGCCTTGGACTCGTCGGTCAGCGCGTCGACGGCGGCGATGATGGCTTCGGGGCCGTGAGTGTCGACGAGTTCCACGAACGGCTGGAGATCGCGGCCAGCGGGATCGTACTCCGCGTAGTCCTGCAACTCGCCCCAGGAGGCGAAGAGAACCAGTTCAGGGTGGGAGGTGCGACCGCCGTCTTTGAGATCTCGGGCGGCCTTCGCCAGTGCGACGAGTGTCTGTCCGCCCCGTGTCAGAGCCACCTGGCGTCCAGCGTCCAACTGCCTCATGACTTCTGTCACGGCGCCGATGTTGGTCCGGCACAGCACTGCGTCCGGGCAGGTGACCAGGCCGACTTCCGTGGGAATAGCTTCGGTACCGGTCAGCCGGATCGGCGTGTCGGTGAACGCGAGCCAGCGATTTGCCTGATCGGCAAGGAGAGGGCCGAATCGGAAGGAACGGGTCAAGGTGAGGTGGGTGGCGTCGAAGCCGGTCATCACGTCCCGGGCACCGCGCCACCCGTAGATGGCCTGGGCTGAGTCGCCGACCATCACCAGCTGGGCGTGGTCGCGTTGAGCGGTGAAGATCTGTTCAAGGACGGGGTTGGTGTCCTGGGCTTCGTCGAGGAGGAGAAAGTCGGCCTCGATCTTCGGCCCGGTCAGAGCCCACATCTTCAGGTAGTTGTCATGCTCGAAGCGAACCACGCCTCCCTCGGGGTTCTGCAGATCTGTCCAGGCTTTCCCGACGTACGGCATGACCACGTCGACGAGTTGGGCGCGCTCGTCCGGGGCTCCGAGCCTACGCAGGACCGGTACGTGGTGGGGTGCAAGAGTCCTGTCTGCGGACTGACAGAAACGGGTGACCGTACGCAGCACAGTGTGGGACAACGTCCTGCAACTGATCTCGTGATCGCCGATGCGGACCGGCGACCTAATGCCGAGGGCCTGTCCGATCCGCCATGCGGGCTGGCGGGGGCTGCTGAGACGGCGAGCGAAGCGGTGGCCGAGGGCGGCATAGGCCGTCGCGTGCGCGGTCCTGCACAGTACGGAACGGGGGAAGCGGTTTGCGGCGTCGTTGGCGATGTCCTTGTTGAAGGCGAGGTACCGGCCACGGCGTCCGGTACTCGCGGCGAGCAGGCACAGCGTGCCGGTCTTGCCGGTGCCGGCACCGGCTTGGAGGACAAGGTGGTGACCGTCGCGGAAGGCGTCAACGGCGTGTGCCTGTTCGTCTGTGGGCGTGTGCAACGGAGGCTCCGCAGAGGAGAGGGGCTAATGAGTCGAGTGAGAGGTGTGCCCTGGGTGCCGGCGGTGCGGCACGGCGCGGGCCGCACATGTCAGGACGTCTTCGGGGGCGTGGTGGACGAGGAGGCTCTCGAACTGGGCAGCCAGTTGCCAAGAGCGGTTCCTCTCGTCCCGTTCGAGGGCCGCTACGACGGCTCGGGCGAGGAAGTCTCCGGGTTTCTGCCCCTGGGCTGCTGCGTCCCGGCGGACCACCGAGCATGTGGCACGAGGAAGGACAAGGTTGAGCAGTACCCGGCCCGACCGGTCGGAGTAGTGGGTCGTCAGCACGTCGACGGGCAGGAGTCGATCGAGCTCGCGGCGAAGCGACCGCAGAGCCTGGCCAGGAGACTTGGCGCGGCGCGTTGTCATCAGCCGGGTGCGGTCGGCGTTCGCTGCGAGCGGCACCACACGGCAGGCCCGGTGAAGTTCGCGGTGGGTAGCGGACCTGGTCACGATGACCTCGACAGCATGTTGCCGCCTCATCGCCGGACCGCGTTCCGCGCATCGCCGTCAGGGCGTGGCCGACAACCGTGGGTGGGGAGTCGAGGGTTCACGTAGGCGTGGTGGACGAGTGGGTCGAAGGGCTCCCAGTCGGTCAGTGCGAGGTCCGCTGCGGCTCGGGCGGCGGCATGCTGAGGGCAGCGCTGCGTGCGCCAGCGCAACTGCTCTGCGTACGGCAGGGAGGAGAGGTCGTACAGAGCCATCACCTCAGCAGGAAGCGCCAGTTGGCCTCGCGTGGTTGTCGCAGGAACCAAGGTCCAGGTGCCCCTGGGACCGTTCGGAGCGAGCATGGTGCGGGTGCAGCGATCACGATGCCGTGTCTGGGCGACACACTGGATCTCGTTCACGGGGCGTGCCGCGAGGTAGCGGACGTAGAGGATCTGAACGATGGGCCTGGCGGGTCGACAGGCGTCCTTCTGCTCCGCCGAACGGTCCGAGGCCACAGTCAATTTGAAGGCGCCGGCGTCGGTCAGACGGCGCGTGTTCACCGCCAGCACCCGCCGTAGCCCGGTCAGCGCGGGGGTGGTGACGGAGGCGCCATCACGAGCAGGGCAGACAACGGCGTGGGCCAGTCGGCACCAGGCGCTGCCGTCCCCGGCGGGATGTGCAAGGCCGGAGCTGACGTGCCAGCGGTAGTCGGCGGGCACCTCGGCCGCCGACAGCTCCCGTGGATGCAGGCGGACTGGGCGGTCACAAACTCGGTGGTACCACTCGACAGGGTTGCCGCACTCACGGCAACGGTCGCGCTGAGCACAGCGCAGAAGCCGGGTGGGGCTGTCGGGCTCGACAAGCAATGACCGTCGCTGGTGGGCCCGAACGGGCCTGCCGTCCCAGTGTCGGTGTGTAGATGAGGGGCGCATGCACGTGAAGGTGCCAGGCAACACGCCGTACGCGCGCCGTCCAGGCCGATGGAGTCCACCGAACGGCCCCATCCGTACCAACCCGCATTCGATTCCCGATCAAACGTTCACCCTGGGCCCACTGATCGGGTGGTTGGTACGCAGGTTTAGACAGCCTGTCAGTCGCTCGTCCGCTGAGGGGGTTCGTGCCCGCGACAGAGGGCACCGAAGAGTTCGTCGAGCGGAGTGCTGAGAGCGTGAGCGAGGGCGTGCCACGTCTTGAGGGTGCCGATCGTGCGACCTTGCTCGATCTCGATGAGAGTCCTTCTGGCCAAGCCGCTCCGGTCGGCCAGCTCGTCGTACGTCCATCTCCGCGCCGCGCGCAGCCGAGCGAGCTCCAGACGCAGAGCGTCGAAGTCCGGGTCGGGCGGCAAGATCGTCACCCGACCATCCGACGGTGCAGACACCTGCCCTGTCAGTGCAGACCTCTGCCCTATTTCTCCCCGTCAGTGGCTCAGCGAGGGCAGAGCTCTGCACTACCGTGTGCGGTCGACCCCAGCCCGACGGGGGCCAGCGCGGAAACAACAGGAGGAACGCACGCGCCATGAGGCTCCACTTCGCCCACCCCAGAGTGCGGCGCACCTGGACAGTGGAACTGCGCCCACAGCCTGGCGGCCCAGTCCTCGTGTGCCGACATTGCGCCCACAACAACCGACCAGTCAACGGCCCCTCGGCCCGAGCCGAGCTCCTGGCCCACCTCGCATCGCACGCCCGCTGGGATCGCGTGCCGCCACATCTTCGGACGTGCCAATGCCATGAACGCGGTTGCGAGTGGCATCCCCGCCATCGGGGATGCCACGGCCCCATCCGGCTCTTGCTCACGCGCAAGCCCGGCGGTCGAATCTGGCGACTCGCCGACGCATGCACAGCTTGCGCTGCGGCCACGTCTCACGCAGCCGTGGTTCCCGAGACAATCCTGGCCACCAGGGCATCACCGTGCGGACGCGCCAATTCCAGCCGGAAACGGCGCCACCCCAAAGGACCCGACAGCCGAACCCGGGCACGCGAGATGCTCAACTACCTCGCCACCGCTCTACCGGCCGAAACGGGAGCCGCCGCCCGGCTGATCGCCCTCCAGTGCGCGTTGCGCATGAACGACGCGGCTCAGGTCACGTTGCCCTTCGGTGTCTTGCGCGGTCTTCGACTTGCACCGGCCGCGGCCTCTTGGGACGAACTCCGCCAGGCACGCTGGTTGCAGACAGCTCCGCCCGCCTGTCAGGGAGTGAGGGTTCAGATTCTCGACGCGGGCTTGCTCGCACAACACCCGGCTCGGCCCGATCGACTTCAGGCAGCTGACTGGGCCCTGCGCACCGCGTCCCAGGTCCGAGCCGACCCCACGCCTCTCCAGCAGCTTGCCGCCCTGTCTCTGGCCACCCGCATCACGAGAGAAAATGACCACGGATCCGCGGAAGCGGACCTGATGGCGCGCGAGTTCGGATCCGAGGTCGTGATACTTCCCCTGCTGCTCGACCAGTTGGTGACCAAGGGACTGCTGGCCGCTTGGGCAATCACTCAGGAGACGGGAGACCTGCACTGGACAATGGAAACAAATGACCACGCCCTTGATCTCAAGGACTGACGACACGGTGGCCGCTGTCAGCCGAGCGTGACCTTCCGCTTGAGGCCGTTGCCTTGACCCCAGTCATAGACCCGGTCGTGCTGGAGCAGCCCGACGACGATCCCCGGTGCGATGCCGGCAGTACGGGCGAAGGCTTCGATGGCTGCGAGCGAGAGGTAGCGGCGTCCGCACCGACGAGATCAGCAGTTTGCTGGCACGAATGGCCTTCCACCAGGCATGGCTCCAGATCGAGGCCACAACCGTCGCGGGCCCCTACGCAACCCTCGTGGCCACGGCGCGAGCGGAGGCCGGCGCGCAGATGAGCCTCGCCTGGCAGCAGCCACCGATCAGCACCGACAGCGGCTTGAACCTCGGAGTCCCGTACTCCCGGGACCGATCGAACGCGGCCCGAGCCACGTGCATCGAAGTGATGCGTCGTCACCTCTGAGAAATGACACCGATCTTGATGCCAACTATCCATCTTTTGTGCCAACTATAAATCCTCGTCACAGCGAGCTACCGGCGCACCCGCGGCATCCCCAGACCGATCCACGAGATGATCTCCCGCTGGATCTCGTTGTTGCCGCCACCGAAGGTGAAGATCACCGCCGAGCGGTAGCCCCGTTCCAGCTCGCCGTGGAGGGCGGCACCCGCGGAGCCCTCCTTCAGTGCGCCGGCCGCCGCGACGATCTCCATGAGCCACGCGTAGGCGTCCCGGCGCGCCTCGGAGCCGTAGACCTTGACCGCGGAGGCGTCCTGCGGGGTGAGGGTGCCGTCCTCCACGGCGCCCACCATCCGCCAGTTGAGGAGCTTGAGCGCGTCGAGGCGGGTGTGGGTCTGGGCGAGGCGGCGGCGCACCCACGGCAGGTCGATCACCCGGCGGCCGTCGGCGAGCTTGGTCTCCATGGCCCAGCGCTGCACGTTCTGCAGGGCGCGGATCGCCATGGTGCCGTGGGCGGCGAGGGTGACCCGCTCGTGGTTGAGCTGGTTGGTGATCAGCCGCCAGCCCTGGTTCTCCTCGCCGACCCGGTGCGTCACGGGGACGCGGACGTTCTCGTAGTAGCTGGCCGTGGTGTCGTGCGAGGCGAGGGTGTTGATGAGCGTGCAGGAGTAGCCGGGGTCGGTGGTCGGCATCAGGAGCATGGTGATGCCCTTGTGCGGCGGGGCGTCCGGGTCGGTGCGCACGGCGAGCCAGACCCAGTCGGCGGTGTCGCCGTTGGTGGTCCAGATCTTGTGCCCGTTGACGACGTACTCGTCGCCGTCCCGCACCGCGCGCGTCTTCAGGGAGGCCAGGTCGGTGCCCGCGCCGGGCTCGCTGTAGCCGATCGCGAAGTCGATCTCCCCGGACAGGATGCGCGGCAGGAACCAGGACTTCTGCTCCTCGGTGCCGTACCGCATGATCGTCGGCCCGACGGTGTTCAGGGCCATCAGCGGCAGCGGTACGCCGGCCTGGGCGGCCTCGTCGAAGAAGATGAACTGTTCCATGGCGGTCAGGCCGCGGCCGCCGTACTCCTTGGGCCAGCCGACGCCGAGCCAGCCGTCCGATCCGAGGCGCCGGATGGTGTCACGGTAGAAGCGCTTCTGGGCCTCGCGGTCGGTGAAGCGGGCGTGCGCGTTGTCCGGGACCAGCTCGGCGAAGTAGGTGCGCAGTTCGATGCGCAGCCGTTGCTGCTCGGGTGTGTGGTCGAGATGCACGGCGCCCTCCAGGCTCCCCTGAACCGGTCCTGACGGCGCACACCGTAGAACGTGTTCCAGAAATTGGGAACGGCCAGGAGGGGTCCGTCGGGCGCGGAGCGAGCGCCCGGGGCGCGGAAGAGCCTCTTTCAGACGAGGGTCGCCATGAAGTCCGTGCACGCCTGGGCGCACTCACGGCACGCCTTGGCCGCGTCCTCGGCGCCGGCATGCCGGTCGAGGACCTGCGCGCACTCCAGGCAGACCGACCGGCACCATTCCAGCTGGACACGGATGCCGGCCTCGTCGAGATGGTTGTCCTCGGACAGCACACGGCAGGTGGCGTCGCACACCTCGGCACACATGATGCCCTTGCGTCGGAGTAGTTCCTGCTCCTCGGTCCCGTCCGGATCGACCAGGCTCGCACGCAGCGCACAGGCCCGCGCGCACTCGGTGCACGCCTGGGCGCACGCGAAGCGGTCCTCCAGGAACCGGAAGAGCTCCTGCTGGGAAGTCGAAGTCGTCACACCGGGCGGGTAGCCGCGGTCCGAGCCGCCAAACCCGGTGTTCCCGGGGTTTCCTCCGTCCGGAGGACGAGTCGGTTCGCCCCGGACGCCAGGGGTACTCGCGTGGCATGAACCAAGCCCTGAACACCGAATGGATGGACATGGCCGCGGGCCGGGGCGCTCTCGCGGCCGGAGTGATCGCGGCGGGTGTCGTGGTCGTGGCCGTGCTGATCGGCGCCTTCTGGCTGGGTATCCGCGTCAAGCGCCGCGAGTCGCCGCCGCCCACGCCCGAGGAACAGCCGAGGCTGCCGGAGGGCGGGCCGGTCCGCGAGGTCAGGGAGAACCGGGAGCCCGACGAGGTACCCAGGAGCGACACCCGGCTGACCCCCCACGAGCTTCCGGGCCACGGCAACAGTCCGACCCGGACAGGCCCGGCAGGAGGACGGCCCCGTTGGAACGAGGGCAGCAGCGGCTCGTTCGGCAGTGGCGGGCCGGGGGGCAGCTGACCTCTACGGCCGTCTCGCGCGGTCGGCCCTTCACATCGAGCCTGATCGGGGCAATCGTCCCCCACGTCCCTCATCGGCCAGAACCACCCTGGAACGGCTGGAGGCGGCCGCCCGGCTCACTCACTCACCGAGCCGGGCGGCCGCCTCCAGCAGCACTGCGTGGACGAAGGCCTGCGGGAGGTTGCCGCGCAGCTGGCGCTGGGCGATGTCGAACTCCTCGGCGTACAGGCCGGACGCGCCGCAGGCGCCGCGGTTGCGTTCGAACCAGCGGAACGCCTCGACGGTCCGGCCCTGCTGGTGTTCGGCGAGTGCCATGACGAAACCGCACAGCAGGAACGCGCCCTCGGCCTCTTCCAGAGGGCGCTCGTCGTGGCGGAAGCGGTAGAGGAAGTGGTCGTCGGCCAGTTCGCGACGGCATGCGGCGAGGGTGGCACGGGTGCGCGGGTCGGTGGCGGGCAGGGCGCCGCGCACGCCGGGCAGCAGCAGGGCGGCGTCCAGCGACGGGTCGTCGGGGGTGCGCTGCCAGTGGCCGTCGGGGTGGAGGCAGGTCCGCTCGACGGCACCCAGGACGGTGTCGGCCAGGGCGGTGCACGTGTCGGCGAGTGGACGGTGGGGCGCTGCGGCGGCCACGGCACGTAGACCGGCGACGCAGATGAGCCTGCTGTGGGTCCAGAGCCGGTCGCTCAACTCCCAGATCCCCGCGTCCGGTTGGCGCCACCGGTCGGCGATGGCCCGCACGGAGATCTCGACGGCCTTCCAGTGCTCCTCGTGGAGCCGCCCGTGGCGTTCGGCGGCCGCGAGCAGCAGCAGGGCCTCGCCGAAACAGTCGAGCTGGAACTGCTCGCCGACCTGGTTGCCGACGCGGTCGAAGCCGCCGGGGTAGCCGGGCAGGTCGAGTTCGCGCTGGGCGGGGACCGGGTCGCCGTGCACGGTGTAGGCGGGCACCAGGCGGGGGCCGTCCGCGTGCAGGCGTGCGGTGACGAAGCCGACGGCGGCGTCGAGGAGGTCGTGGGCTCCTGCGGCGGCAGCGGCCTGTCCGGCGTAGCTCTGGTCGCGGATCCACACGTACCGGTAGTCGTAGTTGCGGCCCTCCTCGGCGCGCTCGGGCAGGCTGGTCGTGGCCGCCGCGACCATGCCCCCGCCCTGCGTGGTGAGGCCGCGCAGGACGGCGTACGCCCGCCGCGCGTCGCGGGGTGCGACGGTGCCGTCGAGCGCGGGGACCGTCTCGTGCCAGGCCGCCTCGGTCGCCGCCCAGGCCTGCTCCGGCTTCGGAAGGTCGGCCGGCAGCGGGGATACGGCGCACTCCAGGACCAATTCATGTCGCTCGCCGGGCTTCAGCTCGATGTCGGCGGTGAGGCCCCGCTCCCCGGCGACGGCCTGTGGGGCGCCCTGCCAGCGCAAACGGTGGCTGCCGGTGCGCAGCTCCCACACTCCGTCATCGCTACGGCGGACGGACTCGACCGGTGCTGTGCCGAACCCGCTGTGCGGGTCGAGGACCAAGGAGAGGCGGGCGGGCCCGTCGACCGCGTGCAGCTGCCGCAGCAGGACGAGCCGGTCCGGGTCGCCGGGGAAGGCCAGCGCCTCACGGCACTCGACGATTCCGTCGTCGGTGACCCAGCGGCTGCGCCAGATGAGCGTGCCCTCTTCGTAGTACCCGCCGACGACGTACCGGCCGGTGGGAGTGACGGCGTACACGCCCCGCCCCCCGACCAGATCGCTGAACACGGCCTCGTCGTGCCAGGTGGGCGCACACAGCCACCCGATGGCGCCATCGGGCCCGATGAGCGCCCCGCGCTCTCCGTCGGCCAGCAGCGCGTAGTCGTGCAGCGCATGGGGCGGGAAGGGGGTGCTCATGGCGTTCGGGTACCCCGGGGGCGGGGGGATCAACGGGGGTGGCGGAGGGGGTGGGCGGGTGTGGGGTCGGGGGGTACTGGGCCGGCGTGCGGGGCACTGGCGGAATGCCCGGGGCCCGTCGAGCCAGGGGTCGGGGGGTACGGGGTCGGCGTGCGGGGGGGGCTGGCGGAGTACCCGGGGGCCCCGTCGAGCCAGGGGTCAAGGGGTATGAGGCCGGGGTGCAAGGCGCTCGCGGACTACCGGGGGCCGTCGAGCCAGGGGCCAGGGGACGACGGGGTACGGGGTCGGCGTGCGGGGCGCTGGCGAAGTACCCGGGGCCCCGTCGAGCCAGGGGTCAGGGAGTACGAGGTCGGCGTGCGAGGTGCTGGCGGAGTACCCGGGCCGTCCAGCCAGGGGCCAGGAGGTACCGGACTGGCGTGCAAGGCGCTCGCGGAGTAGCCGGGGCCCCTTCGAGCCACGGGCCAGGGAGTACGAGGTCGGCGTGCGGGGCGCTGGCGGAGTACCAGGGGCCGCCGAGCCACGGGTCTGGGGGCCGGGGTCGCAGAGCTGGGACGAAGAGCCGACGCCGCAGCGACCCGCGCTCCCGGGAATCCGACGGCTCTGAGTGCCGGTGTGCCCGAGGTGGACCGCAACCAGCCAGGCCGACGCCCGGCCAACGCCGCGACCCGCTGGAGCAACGCCTCGCCGACGCAACCCGCTGGACCGGCCCCCACCGCCACCCCGACCCCTCACACCTCCCTCGGCCCCGCCCACCCCGACCCGTCACACCTCCCTCGGCTCCGCACCCCGCCGCTCCCCGCCACCACCGCAGCCACCTCGGCTGACGCAGCACCCGGCCGCCTGCCTCATCGCCCACGGCAGGCCGACCCCTACGGCCTCCGGCGTGACGGTGCGCCGAATGTCGGCACCCGCCCGCGTCCGACTCCGGCGGAAGAGCACACCGACCCGACCCGGTACGCACCCGCAGCCCCGTACGTCAGCCGCGGGAACTCGCCCTCCTCGCGCAGGCGTCCGCCGTCGACGTGCAGCCCTGGCGGGTAAGCGACCCGCACGGGCAGTCGCCGTCTCGGCCCCGTCCGGCGCGGTGCGGTCCGGCCCGGTCCGCCGGGGCTGGGGCAGCGCGACGGCAGCTGTCATGGAGCCGTCTCCGCAGCGGTCCGGCGCCCGCGCACGGTCGGACGGCGCCGTCTGCTGATCGACCCCTGATCGCGTCCCCTCGCGCGATCGTCGCTTCTTCCAGGCGCCAACTGCTGTTCGGATCACAAGCGTTGACCCACCCCTGGACCGACAGCAGAATGATCCCGCCACTGTGAGAGCGCTCTCACGGCTCGCTCGTACCTCCCGAGGAGACCCATGACAGGCCGCCCCCGCCCACCCCTCAGCCGCCGTACGCTCATCGGGACAGGTCTCGGTGTCGCGGTCCTCGCCGCGGCCGGCACCGGCACGGCCCGCGCCGCGCAGAACCCCTCCGCGGCCTCCGCGCCACGGCGTGCGCAGGCTTTCCTCGCCGCCGCCATGGACGCCTACCCGGACCACGGCACGATCCGGCTCACCCAGAGCTACACGGACCAGGCGGGACTGTTCAGCACGGCGTTCACGTACGACAACGCCCTCGCGATCCTGGCCCAACTCGCCTGCCCCGCGGGCGAGTCGCGGGCCGTGGCCCTCGGTGACGCGCTGCTGTACGCCCAGGCCCACGACCCGGCGTACGACGACGGCCGACTGCGGCAGGCGTACAACGTCGGGCCGTACACCTTCTACGACGGCTCCCCGCAGCCGGACGGGTTCGTCAAGGCGGACGGCACGGCCAACGTCGGTACGCAGTTCGGCTTCACCGGGACCGCCGTGGGCGACATGGCCTGGGCCGGTATCGCGCTCGGCGCGCTCGCCGGGCGCACCGGTGAACGGCGCTTCCTCACCGGCGCGGTGCGGATCGGCGAGTGGATCGAGCGGGTGGGACGTACCGACGAACCGCTCGGCGGCTACAAGTTCGGTGTCGACGGGGCGAACCAGAGACTGCCGTTCACCTCGACCGAGCACAACACCGACCTGGTCGGCCTGTTCGGGCGGCTCGCCAAGCTGACCGGGGACAAGGTCTGGCGGGAGCGCCGTGCGCGGGCCGGAGCGTTCGTCGAGAAGATGTGGGAGCCGTCGGGGGGCTTCTTCTACACGGGCAGCAACGACGGTGTGACGATCAACAAGTCCCCGATCCCGGAGGACACCCAGACCTGGACCCACCTCGCCCTGGCCTCCCCGGCCCACTCCCGCTCCCTCGACTGGGCCGCGAGCGAGCTGGCCGCGCTGGACACGGCCGACCGCCCCAACAGCACGGTCCCCTCCGGTCAGTCCTACGAGGGCGTCACCTTCAGTTCCGCGAGCCTGCTGGCGAACGAGGGTGCCCCCATCGCCGACGGCCAGCCCCGGCCGGACCGCAACGGCGTCTGGTTCGAGGGCACCGCCCACCTCGCGCTCGCCCTGCGCCACCGGGGACACCCCGGCGACGAGAAGCGCGCCCGCCGCCTCCTCACCTCGATCGAACGCGCCCAGGGCCTCCTCGGCACTGCCCAGACCATCGGCGGCACGGCCCTCCCCGCCCGCGCCGGGGTCGTCTCGGCGAGCAGCCCGCTCGACACCGGCTTCGGGTTCGGCTACTACCCCTACCGGCACACCGGCGCCACCGCCTGGTACCTCCTGGCCGCGGCCGGCGCCAATCCGCTGGCAGCCTGACTCCCCGCCCGGTCACCACGGGTTCGGCAGGCGGCGCGCGGCATTGAGTTCGGCATCGCGCCGCCTGAACTCGCGCTGCCAGCGATCTTTGCTGCCCCATTGCGCGGACATGACCGGATAACTGCTGATCCATGACCGGACAGCGGCAGACCCGCACGCATGATGGTCGGCGTAGGTAAGGCGTGCCTTCGCTAACCAGCGACGACGGCGGCCGAGGTCAACTGTCAGGAAGGGTAGCCGCGGCCATGTGGGACGACGCGTTTCCGAGCTTTCTCATCGGGCTGAGGGAGGGTCTCGAGGCCGGGCTCATCGTCTCCGTTCTCATCGCCACGTTGGTGCGCTCCGGTGCCCGGTCCCGGCTGCCGCAGGTGTGGACGGGCGTCCTGGCCGCGATTTCCCTCGCGCTGAGTTTCGGCGCGGTGCTGACCTTCACCGCCGCGTCCCTGTCCGCCACCGCCCAGGAGGCGTTCGGCGGCGCGCTGAGCGTGGTGGCCGTCGGGTTCGTCACCGCGATGGTGTTCTGGATGCGCCGCTCGGCGCGCACCTTCTCCAGCGAGATCCGGGAGAAGGTCACCGGAGCGCTGGGCATGGGCGCGGGCATGCTGATCGTCACCTCGTTCCTGGCGGTGGGCCGCGAGGGCCTGGAGACCGCGCTGTTCCTGTGGACCACGGCCCGCGCGGCCGGCGAGTCCGCGGGCCCGCTGACCGGCGCCGGGATCGGCCTGGTCCTCGCGGCGGGCCTGTGCTGGGGGCTGTACCGCCGTGTCCTGCACATCAACCTGACGAAGTTCTTCACCGCCACCGGCGCCGTCCTGATCGTGATCGCGGCCGGCGTGCTCGGGTACGGGCTGCGCGACCTCCAGGAGGGCAGAGTGCTGCCCGGCGGGACGTCGTACGCCGTCGATCTCGGCGGCAGCGTGGACGCGGGGGCCTGGTACAGCACCCTGGTGCAGGGCGTGTTCAACCTGACGCCGACCATGACCTGGCTGCAGGTGGCCGGGTACGCCGGCTATCTCGCCGTCGTGATGACGCTCTTCCTGCGCGGCGCGTCGACCCGGCCGGCGGACCCCGCCCCGAAGGCACCGCAGACGAAGGCACCGCGGACGAAGCCCGCCGGTATGCCATCCGCCCGCCGTCGCCCCGCCTGGGTGGCCCCCGTCGCGGTCGTCGCCGCACCCGCCGTACTGGCGGGAGCAGTTGTCGCCCTCGGTGGTTCCCGGCCCGCCGGTGCCCAGACCGTGGCCGTGTCGGAGACGGACTGCGGCAAGGGCTTCACCGCGCCGAAGGCCGGGCGGCAGACCTTCCGGATGCGCAACACCGGCGACAGAACCTCTGAGGTGTACCTCGTCGACCCGGGCACCGGCGCAGTCTACGGAGAGGTCGAGGGCCTCGCTCCCGGCACCACGCGTGACCTGGTGGCGACCGTCGCGGGCGGCACGTACGCCTGGCGCTGTGTGGCCGGCAGCGGCAAGGCGGTCACCTCCCGCGCGGTCCGGGTCACGGGTGGCGGTGGAACGACGGCCATCGTGCCCGTCTCCGCCCAGGACCTCGCCGCGCCCCTCAAGTCGTACAAGGCATACGTCGACCACGGTCTGGCCGCCCTCGTCACCCAGGCTCACCGGCTCAGCGACGACGTCACGGCCGGCCGTCTCGGTGCGGCCCGCGCCGACTGGCTGACCGCGCAGCGCACCTACGCCTCGCTCGGTGCCGCCTACGGCACGTTCGAGGCCTACGACCAGAAGATCGACGGACGGCCCGACGGGCTTCCCGGCGGAGTGCACGACAAGGACTTCACAGGCTTCCGCCGGATCGAGTACGGCCTCTGGCACGGTCAGAGCGCGAGCGAACTGACCGCGCCCGCCCAGCAACTCGCCGCCGACGCCGCCGGGCTGCGCAAAGCCTTCCCCACCCAGGACTTCGACCCCGGCGACCTGCCCCTACGCGCCCACGAGATCCTGGAGAACACCCTCCAGTTCGAACTGACCGGCGACGCCGACCAGGGCAGCGGCACCGAACTCGCCACCGCCGACGCCAACATCACCGGCACCCGCGAACTCCTCACCGTACTGCGGCCGTTGCTGACCTCTCGTGCTCCGCACCTGCTCCCCACCGTCGACGCGGACCTCGCCCGGCTGCAGAAGCTCCTCGACTCCGCGCACCACAGCGGGAGTTGGACCCCGGTCGATCGTCTCGAGGCGACCGCGCGGGCGCGGCTGAACGGGGCCACCGGGCAGCTTCTGGAGGATCTCTCGCCGGTGCCGGACCTGCTGGAGATCAGGAAGTCCGCGTGATGAGCCACGACCGCGAGCACCCCGAAGGGAACCACCTCATGCCGTCCACCGAAGCGTCAGGCTGTCCTGCGGGTGCCGGCCGCCGCTCCTTCGTGCGGACGGCCCTCGGTGCCTCGGCCGCGGGCGCGGCACTGGCCGGCGGCGCCTTCGCGCTGAGCGCGAGCGGCGGCACGACCGAGGCGCAGGCCGCGGACACCTCCGGCACCGCGAAGGTGCCCTTCCACGGCGCCCACCAGGCGGGCATCCTCACCCCGGCACCGGCCGCGGCGACCTTCGTCTCCTTCGACGTCATCACCGACGACCGCGCACAACTGGCCGACCTGCTGCGGACGTTGACAACACGCACCCGCTTCCTCACCTCCGGCGGCACCCCCGCCGACCTCGGTGTCGGTGCCCCACCCTCCGACAACGGCATCCTCGGCCCGGACGTCCCCGCCGACGCCCTCACCGTCACCGTGGGTGTCGGAGCCTCGCTCTTCGACGACCGCTACGGCCTCGCGAAGGCGAAGCCGCGCCGGCTCACCCCGATGCGGACGTTCCCGAACGACAACCTGGACCCGGCCGCCTGCCACGGCGACCTGTCGCTGCAACTCTGCGCCGCCCGCCAGGACACGGTGCTGCACGCCCTGCGCGACATCGCCAAGCACACCCGAGGCGCGATGCAGATCAAGTGGCGCGTCGACGGCTTCCAGAACGTCCCCCGCCCCAGCGGCGCCCAGCGCAACCTCCTCGGCTTCAAGGACGGCATCGCCAACCCGGAGGTGACCTCGGCCCGTGAGATGAACCGGCTCGTGTGGGTCGGGGCCGGACAGGGCGAGCCGGCCTGGGCGACCGGCGGCTCCTACCAGGTCATCCGCGTCATCCGGATGCTCGTCGAGTTCTGGGACCGGGTCTCGCTGACCGAACAGGAGCTGATGTTCGGCCGCCGCAAGGACACCGGCGCCCCGCTCGACGGTGCCAAGGAGACCGACGTCCCGCGCTACGCCAAGGATCCGCACGGCACCGCGATACCCCTCGACGCCCACATCCGCCTCGCCAACCCGCGCACCAGCAGGACCGACAACTCCCGCGTCCTGCGCCGGGGTTACAACTACGACCGCGGGATCGACGACGTCGGCAATCTGGACATGGGCCTGGCCTTCTGCTGCTACCAGCAGGACGTACAGCGCCAGTTCGAGGCCACCCAGACCCGTCTGATCGACGAACCCCTCGTCGACTACATCTCCCCGACCGGCGGCGGCTACTTCTTCGCCCTGCCCGGCGTCCGCGACTCCACCGACTGGCTGGGCCGGGAACTGCTCACGGCGTGAGGTGCCGGTGCGGACGCGGCACTCGGCTTCGAGCCACGGGCTGTCGGACCGACCCGCCGACGGCATTGTCGGCTACTGGCCACACTGGTTCTGAACTGTTAGAACGCAGACGACGAGCCCATCTGCCATCCTGACCCGGAGGAACCCATGAAGATGCTGATCAATGTCCCGGAAACCGTGGTCGCGGACGCCCTGCGCGGTATGGCGGCCGCCCATCCCGAATTGACCGTGGATGTCGAGAACCGTGTGATCGTACGGCGGGACGCTCCCGTCGCCGGGCAGGTCGGCCTGATCTCCGGTGGTGGCTCGGGGCACGAGCCGCTGCACGGCGGTTTTGTGGGACCCGGCATGCTGTCCGCGGCCTGCCCGGGCGAGGTGTTCACGTCCCCGGTGCCGGACCAGATGGTGCGGGCGGCGGCCGCCGTGGACAGTGGGGCCGGTGTGCTGTTCATCGTGAAGAATTACACGGGGGACGTGCTGAACTTCGACATGGCGGCCGAGCTCGCCGAGGACGAGGGCATTCAGGTTGCGAAGGTCCTGGTCAACGATGACGTGGCGGTGACCGACAGTCTCTACACGGCCGGCCGGCGGGGCACCGGCGCCACCCTGTTCGTGGAGAAGATCGCGGGCGCCGCGGCGGCGGAGGGGCAGCCGCTGGAGCGGGTTGAGGCGATCGCCCGGCAGGTCAACGAGAACTCGCGGAGTTTCGGCGTCGCGCTGAGCGCCTGCACCACGCCCGCCAAGGGCAGCCCCACTTTCGATCTGCCGGCCGGCGAGCTGGAGCTTGGGGTCGGCATCCACGGTGAGCCCGGCCGGGAGCGGCGGGCCATGATGACCTCGCGGGAGATCGCCGATTTCTCGGTGCACGCGATCCTGGACGACATGAGCCCACGCAATCCCGTCCTCGTCCTGGTCAACGGCATGGGAGCCACCCCGCTCCTGGAGCTGTACGGCTTCAACGCCGAGGTGCAGCGGGGGCTCACCGAGCGCGGCGTCGCCGTCGCCCGCACACTGGTCGGCAACTACGTCACCTCGCTCGACATGGCCGGCGCCTCGGTCACGCTGTGCCAGGTGGACGAGGAGCTGCTGCGGCTGTGGGACGCGCCGGTGAAGACGCCGGGGCTGCGCTGGGGAGTGTGAGCAAGCGAGCAACGTACCGACCACGCAAGGAGATCCAGTGCTCGACGCCGACTTCTTCCGCCGTTGGATGACGGCGACCGCCGCTTCTGTGGACCGCGAGGCGGAACGGCTCACCGCTCTCGACTCCCCCATCGGGGACGCCGACCACGGCAGCAACCTTCAGCGCGGTTTCACCGCGGTGGCCGCGACCCTGGAGGAGGAGACCCCGGACACCCCGGGGGCGGTCCTCACCCTCGCCGGACGCCGGCTCATCTCGACGGTCGGCGGCGCTTCGGGGCCCCTGTACGGGACGCTGCTGCGGCGCACCGGCAAGGCACTCGGCGACGCCGGCGAGGTCAGTGAGGAACAGCTCGCCGAGGCGCTGCGGGCGGGGGTGGAGGCGGTCATGACGCTGGGCGGGGCCGCCCCGGGCGACAAGACCATGATCGACACGCTGGTGCCTGCCGTCGACGCGCTCGGCACCGGCTTCGCCGCGGCCCGGACGGCCGCCGAGCAGGCAGCTTTGGCCACCACGCCGTTGCAGGCCCGCAAGGGCAGGGCGAGCTATCTCGGCGAGCGCAGCATCGGCCACCAGGACCCTGGCGCGACCTCGGCCGCGCTGCTGATCGCCGCGCTCGCGGAGGTCTCAGGTGAGTGACGGAAAGCTGGTCGGAATCGTGCTGGTGTCGCACAGCGCGGAGGTCGCCGCGTCCGTCGCGGAGCTGGCGAAGGGGCTCGCGGGCGGTGGCGCGGAGGTGCCCGTCGTGGCGGCCGGGGGCACCGAGGGCGGCGGACTCGGTACGAGTGCGGAGCTGATCGCCGGCGCCGCCGCGACCGTGGACCGGGGAGCCGGGATCGCCGTTCTGGCCGACCTCGGCAGCGCGGTGCTCACGGTCAAGGCGCTGCTGGCGGAGGGTGACGAGCTCCCGGACGGCACCCGCCTGGTGGACGCTCCGTTCGTCGAGGGGGCGGTGGCCGCGGTCGTCACGGCGGCGACGGGAGCGGACCTCGGGGCGGTGGAGGCGGCCGCCGCGGAGGCGTACAGCTACCGGAAGGTCTGACGGCTCCTGCCACAGCCCTGACCGGGCCGCCACAGCCGCGTCCGATCCCACAACCCCTATCCGATCCCTCCCGCCGCGACGGCGAGGGCCGAGCGCAGGGTGTCCATCAGCTCGGTCTCCGCCGTCGCGCCATCGGTGCCTGCGTCGGCGGTGCGCCACGCGTGGTGCTCGACCGCCGCGCGCAGGACCGCGTTGAACATGGCCGCCTGGATCCTCGGTTCGAGTCCGTCCGCGGGGAGTCGGGCGCGCTCGGCCAGCGCGCGGGCGAACGCCGGCTCCGCCTCGTCGTACGTCTGGAGCCAGACGGCGCGCAGGCCCGGCTCGGTGCGGGTCAGGCGGACCAGGTCGCCGACCGTGGCCCGTTCGAGTCCGCCGATCACGCCGATCTCGGTTGCCAGGGTCCGGTCGAAGAGCCGCTCCAGGGGCTCGTCCGGCGCCCACTCCCGCAGCAGGGCTGCGATCAGCTCGATGCCCTCCGAGAAGAGCGGGCTCACGCAGCTCTCCTTGCTGGGGAAGTAACGCCACACGGTCCGTGCGGAGACGCCGACCGCCTGTCCGATCTGTTCACCGGTGGTGGCCGCCACGCCCTGGGTGACGAACAGCTCCACGGCGGCCCGGGCGATCTCCAGCCGTGTCTCGGCCTTGCGCTCCTCGGTGAGAGGCGGTCGTCCGGTGCGTCCGCGTGTTGCGGTCATCAGTTCCTCCGGCTCCGGTGATCACGGTGATCATGTGTCCGTGCTCCCGGGAATTCTCCCTCAGGATTTTATGTCACTCACCGACATTAAGTCGTATGGTGGCGACAGCGCAGGGGCGGAGTGCCCACGCGGAACCATGCACCGAACGACGGGAGCACCCCATGGCCGAGGAATTCGAGGGACGCGGCGTCATCGTCACCGGAGCGGGTTCAGGCATCGGGCGCGCGACAGCCCTTGCCTTCGCCGCCCGGGGCGCCCGGGTCCTGGTCGCGGACCTCAACGCCGTGGCCGCGGAGACCGTCGTCAAGGAGATCGCCGAGGCGGGCGGCACGGCGGTCGCCGTCACGGGCGACCTCAGCGAGCAGTCCGTGGTGGACCAGGTGACGCGAACCGCCGTGGAGCGGTTCGGCGGCGTGGACGTCCTGGTGAACAACGCCGGGATCATGGACCGCATGTCGGCGCTCGCGGACGTGAGCGACGCGGAGTGGGAGCGGGTCCTACGGGTAAACCTGACCGCGCCTTTCCTGCTCACCCGGGCCGTACTCCCGCACATGCTGGCGGCGGGCAAGGGCGCGATCGTGAACACCGCCTCCGAGGCGGGCCTGCGCGGCAGCACGGCGGGCGCCGCCTACACCGCCTCGAAGCACGGGGTGGTCGGGCTGACGAAGAACCTCGCGGTGATGTACCGCAAGCAAGGGATCCGCGCGAACGCCATCGCCCCGGGCGGTACCGCCACCTCCATCGTCGTGGACGCCGACCAGGAGGCCCACGGCCCGGCGGCACTGGGCCCGCACTTCGTCAATGCGGGCCGTTTGGCCGAGCCCGAGGAGCAGGCCGCCGCGATCGTGTTCCTCGCCTCGGACGCGGCGAGCAACATCAACGGCGTGGTCCTGCCCGTGGACGACGGCTGGTCGGCTGTCTGACGGATTCGCCCCGTCATTTACCCACGAACAGTCTCGCCAGCCGCTCCCCCGTCGCGACGGCGGCGGCATGGTCCTCGATCGGCTTCACCTGCGCGTTTTTGAAGACGATGTAGGTGACACCGGAGGGCGCTCCGCCGCCGCGCGGATCGGAACGGATCCCGAGGGCCTTCGCGGTGGCGTAGGACGCCTCGCCGATGATGTGTTCCGGACCCACGTCCCCGACGACGGCGTACTGCACCCGGTCCCCGTACACGACGGCCGCGACCGCGCCGCCGCGCACGCCGTGATCGCGGTAGTCCCAGATCCCGCTCGCAGCCGGTACCACGATGTACGGCAGGCTTTCGGCGCTCAGGTAGCGGCCGTCGGACTGCTGGTAGGCGGTGGCGTCGGAGAACAGCGGGTCGGTGCGGCGGTTGCAGTGGCTGCCGGGCCGGCCGTCGCAGTCGATGTCCATGTCGGCCTTCCAGAAGACGGCCTCCTTGGTGCCGCAGACCGGGATGGTCGCGGCCGTGCCGTCGTCACTGCGGTAGCGGCCGTGTGAGACGGGAGCGCACTCCCGCACCCTGGCGAGGAGGTCGGCGGCCTCGACGTCGCCCTCGTGGCGCACCGTCGGCCCTGTCCGGGCGTCGGCGAGTTCCGTGGCGGGGGACGTCGTCGGGGCGAGCAGAGCGGCACTTGCCACGGCCAGCGTCAGCGACTGGACACGCACGATAAGGGACCCTCTCCTTGGAGGCATCGACGAGCACTCAGCCCAATCTGATGCCGTCTCAGCGATGCGGCCACCGTAGGGGTCCGGACGGGGCAGGACCGGGAGCCCGGGCCCTCGACGAACCCGGGCCTCCCGGCCGCCCGTACGGCGCGGGGACAGCGACGACAGCGGCCCGCGCCACCAGCACGAACTCCCTTTTCCTCATGGGGCGTTCGGCCGTGAAGACATTCAGCATACGTAACCCTCCCGAGCCCCGGCCCGCATGGTCCGCGCTCTTGATATGAACGCGCGGCGGCGCCATATTGGTCCGGACCATTGCAGTGATGTCCTGGCCGGGGAGGCAACGACGTGCCCGTTCCCCTACGGCGTTCCGCGCTGCTCTGCGCACTGCTCGCGCTGCTCGTCTCCTGCGCGTGGGGCGGGGCCGACGACGGCGAGAGCGGCCCGCTGCCCGCCGCACCCGTGGGTGTCACCGCCGCCGCGGGCAGCGCGACCAGCGTGCACGTGATGTGGAACGCCGTGTCCTCCGAGGCGGGCATCCACGGCTACGAGGTATATCGCGGCACCACGAAGGTTCAGGAGGTGCCGGGTTCGCAGCACATGGTGGATGTCACCAGGCTCAGGCCCGCCACCCCGTATGTCTTCAGCGTGCGGGCCCGCGACACGGAGGGACGCCTCGGCCCGCCCAGCCGTGAGGTACGGGCGACGACTCCGGCGGCCACGGCGGCCGACCGTTCCGCCCCGACACGCCCCGGCGAACTGCGGGGCCGGACGGCGGGCAGCCGGGCCGTCCAGCTGATGTGGGGCGCCTCGGCGGACGACCGGGACGTGGTGTCGTACGACATCTATCAGGGCGATACGAAGATCCACAGTGTGGGCGGCGCCCAGACGGCGGCCGTGGTCACCGGGCTGCGTCCTGGCACCCGGTACTCCTTCACCGTCCGGGCCCGGGACGCGGCCGACAACATGTCGCCGGCCGGGAACAGCGTCCGTCTGACCACACCGGGCAGCGACGACGGCCGGGGCACCGCTCCGACGGACTTCCGTGCGACCGCGCGACGGGAGACCGACGGCGCGTACTACCTCGACCTGGCCTGGGCGCCGCCCGAGACCGACGGCGTCGTCACGGAGTACCAGGTGCACCTGGACGGCAGAGCGGCCACCTCGCTGGTGTTCGGCGGGACGCCTCCGCGCGGGAGGGCGACGTACAGCTTCTACCTGGGACGCGAGGCCGGGCAGAGCCACCGGGTGCGGATCCGGGCGCGGCTGCCCGACGGCACCTGGGGCGGACTGTCGGCCGAGAGGACGGTGACGACGGGCCGGGCCGGTGAGCGGTGACGGCTCCTCACGCCTGCGCCGGACGGGGGAGCCCGTCACCTGGCCGGCGGCGCTCCGCATGCGGGCCGGTCCGTATGCACGTTGGCTCTCCCTGAGGCAGCACGGCCCTTCCCCCACCTCGGCGGCGCCACGGATGTACCGCCAACCGTGCCGCCGGAGGGCAGTCCATGCGCACTACTCAGCTTCTTCTCCGCTCCGGCCTGACCGTCGCGGCCGTCGCCGCGCTGCCGCTCGCCCTGACCGCCGGGCCGGCCGCCGCCGCGTCGGGCATCTCCGTGAGCACCTCCGGATCCACGGTCTCCGTCACGACCACGACATGCTCCCGCACCGCGGCCACCGGCGGCTGGGGCACCGCCTCGCTTCTCACCAGCAGCCAGGCGAACTTCAGCCAGGGCCGGCAGGTGGCCCTGTCGGGAACCACCTCACTGCAGTCCGCGGCCTGGTCGAGCGTGAGTCCCGGGACGTACACCGTCATCGTGAGGTGCGCCTTCAACAACAGCACCGCGGGCACCCAGTCGATCATCGTCTCGGGGACGGCGACGCCCACGATCTCGGCGACGGCCACGGCCTCCCCGTCCCGCGGTGTCATGGGCGGCCTGGGCGGCGCCACCAAGGACTACGGCACCCTGACCCTGGCGGTCGGCGGCGGCCTGGTGGCGATCGGCGGGGTGGCCACGGCCTGGTTCCTGCGCCGCCGGTCACGGCCGTACCGCCTCTGAAAGCGTTCGGCTGCCTCCGGAAGCCTCAGCTGTCCGGGAGTTCGGCGAACTCCTCCAGTGCCTCGGTGAGCCACTGCGTCCAGAAGGTCTCCAGTTCGATGCCCGCGCGCAGGACCAGGTGCTGAAGCCTGGCCTGCGCGCTGTCGTTTCCGGGCGGGAAGTCGCGCTTCTGGATCTCCTCGTACTCGGCCAACTGCCGCCGGTGCAGGTCGAGATGGCGGCGCAGGTCGGCTTCGAGACCCTGCGTGCCGACGACGGCCGCCGCGCGCAGCCGCAGCAGCAGCGTGTCCCGGTGCGGCTTGGGGTCCTGCGCTGCGGCCGTCCAGCGTTCGAGTTCGGCGCGGCCCGCGGGCAGGACCTCGTAGGTCTTCTTCTGCCCCCGGGTCGGCCGGTCCGCGGGCAGGGCCCGGATCAGGCCCTCGGCCTCGAGTTTTCCCAGCTCGCGATAGATCTGCTGGTGCGAGGCCGACCAGAAGTAGCCGATCGACCTGTCGAACCGGCGGGTCAGGTCCAGCCCCGCCGACGGCCTTTCGAGCAGAGCGGTGAGGATCGCGTGCGGGAGTGACATGGAGTCATCCTAGGGAGGCCCCCTAGAGGGCGGCCGCGACCTCGGTGCCCTGCTTGATCGCCCGCTTGGCGTCCAGCTCGGCGGCCACGTCGGCCCCGCCGATCAGGTGCGCGCTGCGGCCCGCGGCGACGAGCTCCTCGTACAGGTCCCGGCGCGGGTCCTGCCCGGTGCACAGCACGACGGTGTCGACCTCCAGGACCGTGCTCTCCTCGCCGACGGTGACGTGCAGTCCGGCGTCGTCGATACGGTCGTAGCGCACACCCGGGACCATGGTGACGCCCCGGTGCTTGAGCTCGGTGCGGTGGATCCAGCCGGTGGTCTTGCCGAGCCCGGCGCCGACCTTGCCGGTCTTGCGCTGGAGAAGGTGCACGGTGCGCGGCGGGGCGGGACGTTCCGGGGCCGCCAGTCCGCCGGGTGCCGTGTAGTCCATGTCGACGCCCCACTGGCGGAAGTACGTCTCGGGGTTCTCGTGCGCCTTGTCGCCGCCGTCGGTGAGGAACTCGGCGACGTCGAAGCCGATGCCCCCGGCGCCGAGGATCGCCACCCGGTCGCCGACGGGGGCACCGTCGCGCAGGACATCGAGGTAGCCCACCACGCTGGGGTGGTCGACGCCCGGGATGTCGGGGGTGCGCGGGGTGACGCCGGTGGCGACGACGACCTCGTCGTAGGCGGACAAGTCCCCCGCGTCCACGGGGGTGTTCAGCCGTACGGCCACGCCGTGGGCGTCGAGCTGGTGGCGGAAGTAGCGGATCGTCTCGTCGAACTCCTGCTTGCCGGGGACCCGGCGGGCCACGTTGAGCTGGCCGCCGATCTCGCTCGCGGCGTCGAAGAGCGTGACGTCATGGCCGCGTTCGGCGGCGGACACGGCGCAGGCGAGTCCCGCCGGGCCGGCTCCGACGACCGCCACGCGCTTGCGCAGCCGGGTCGGGGACAGCACCAGTTCGGTCTCGTGGCAGGCGCGCGGGTTGACCAGGCAGGAGGTGATCTTCCCGCTGAAGGTGTGGTCGAGACAGGCCTGGTTGCAGCCGATGCAGGTGTTGATGGCCTCGGGACGGCCCTCGGCCGCCTTGTTCACGAACTCCGGATCGGCGAGCATCGGGCGGGCCATCGACACCATGTCCGCGTACCCTTCGGCGAGCAACTCCTCGGCCAGCTCAGGGGTGTTGATGCGGTTGGTGGTGACGAGCGGGATCGACACCTCGCCCATCAGCCGTTTCGTCACCCAGGTGTAGGCGCCGCGCGGCACCGAGGTCGCGATGGTGGGGATGCGGGCCTCGTGCCAGCCGATGCCGGTGTTGATGATCGTGGCCCCGGCGGCCTCGACGGCCTTGGCGAGCGTGATCACCTCGTCCAGCGTCGAGCCGCCCGGAACGAGGTCCAGCATGGACAGCCGGTAGACGATGATGAAGTCCTCGCCGACGGCCTCGCGCACCCGCCGCACGATCTCCACGGGAAAGCGCATGCGGTTCTCGTACGACCCGCCCCAGCGGTCGGTGCGGTGGTTGGTCTGCGCGGCGATGAACTCGTTGATGAGGTAGCCCTCGGAGCCCATGATCTCCACGCCGTCGTAGCCGGCCTGCCGGGCGAGGCGGGCGGCGCGGGCGTAGTCGCCGATGGTCCGCTCGACCTCGGCGTCGGTGAGTTCGCGGGGCGGGAAGGGGCTGATCGGCGCCTGGAGGGGGCTGGGGGCGACGAGGTCCTGGTGGTAGGCGTACCGGCCGAAGTGCAGGATCTGCATCGCGATCCGGCCGCCCTCGCGATGGACGGCCTCGGTGACGGCCCGGTGCTGCTCGGCCTCCGCGTCGGTGGTGAGCTTGGCGCCGCCCTCGCCGGGCCGGCCCTCGTCGTTGGGCGCGATGCCGCCGGTGACGATCAGGCCCACTCCCCCGCGCGCTCGCTCCGCGTAGAAGGCGGCCATGCGCTCGAAGCCGAGCTCGGCCTCTTCCAGGCCCACGTGCATGGAGCCCATCAGGACGCGGTTGGGCAGCGTGGTGAAGCCCAGGTCGAGCGGGTTGAGCAGGTGCGGGTAACGGCTCATGGGGCCCCTCCGTCGCGGTCTCGTGCCCCTCTGTTGTAGAGGACCGCGCCATCTTTGTGCAACTAGTTGCACAACCAGGGAGGGGTGATACGGACCACGCCGGTGCCCTCAGGCGTCTGTGTCGTTGTCGCCGTCGATCTGCGCGACCTCGATTCCCTCGCCGCGATGGTGGCCGGTCGCGCCCCGGTGCGGAAAGGGCGCGACCGGCCACCACGGCGCCGCGGAAGAACAACCAGCCGTCAACGACTCTCGAGCCGCACATGCAGCTCCCGCTCCTGATCCCCCGACGCGGACGCGAGGTCCCGCACCGTGAACATCGAGTCCAACGTCTTCCGGAGCCTCTCGATGGCCCAATAACCTCCCTGCGCATCCGCCTCGACCGAGGACGACAACGGCGCCGGCGGCGGACATGAACGCGCTTCCGTCACTTCGAACGTCCCCAGCCACACCATCGGCCGCGACTCGTGAAGCTGCTGCGGCACCTCGTTGGCCCCCCGGTCGGACTCGAAGCACGCGGCCAGCGTGTCGAAGACGATCCGGGCGTCCTCCTTGCTGCAACCGCTGATCTCCAGGGAGACGGACTCCTCGTGCGCTCGTTCACGATCCATCGTGATCGCTCCTCTCGTGGCGATGACCGGACCGCCGGGTTCCCCGCGAACCGCGCCACACCCTCAGAAAAGCACCACCTTTCGCGGAGCACTACCGGCGGCGGGGGGTCAGCGAGGCGGGCGATCCCGGTGCGGGTCGAACAAGGGGACGGCGATACCGGCGAGCACCAGGCCCGCGGCCACGAGAATGCCCTCGGGCAAAGCCATCCCCGCGGCCAGGAGGCTCACCGCGAAGGCAAGGCTCCCCCAGGCGCGGGTACGCCGGTACTCGCGGGGCCGGGCGGGGCGGCCCGACCCCAGTGCGCGGGTGAACCGTGGGTCGTCACGCTCCAGCCGGGCCGCGAGATCGACCAGGTGTTCGTCGTCGGGCTGGCGCATGGCTCCTCCTTCGCGGGGCCCTACCGTTCGGCGTCAGTCCCCACCGCGACCGGGACCGGCTCCGGTGTGACGTCGTCCCCCTGCTCCCGGGCACGACGTGACCCCAGCACCCGGGCCGGCAGATGGGCCCGCCCCGCGGCCACCGGGCCGAGAACGGCCAGGACAAGGACATACCCGGCGATGAACGGCGCCAGACGTGCGTCGAGTCCCGCACTGGCCGCCATCGCGCCGAGGATCAGGGCGAACTCCCCCCGGGCGACGAGAGTCGTGGCGATGTCGGCCGCGGGGTGGGCGCCGTAGCCGTAGAGACGGGCGACGAGCAGGCCCGCGACGACGTTCATGACGACGGTGACGGCCGCCGCGGCGGCGACGGGTCCGGCGACGGACGTGACGACCCCGGGGTCGATGGACAGCCCGAAGGCGAAGAAGAAAATCGCGGCGAAAGCGTCGCGCAGCGGGTGCACCAGTCGGCGGATGCGAGGGCCTGAGGGCGTGCCCGCCAGGATCAGTCCCACCATGAAGGCACCGATCGCGTCGGCGACGCCGAGGACCTCGGAGACTCCGGCGACGAGGACCGCGGCGCCGAGGAAGCTGATGACCAGGAGTTCGTCGTCGCGGACATGGATCAACCGGCCGATCCAGCGCGTCCCGTACCGGGCGGCGACGGCCAGCACCAGCAGGAACCCGAAGGCCTTGCCCGCTTGCAGGAGCACCTCCAGCGGCCCGCGCGCGCCGCTGATGACCGGCTGGAGCGCGGCGAGGTAGAGCGCGAGGAAGATGTCCTCCACCACGATCACGCCGAGGATCAGCCGAGTCTCGGGCCGGCCGATCCGCCCCAGGTCGATGAGGATCTTGGTGACGATCGCGGACGAGGAGATGCCGAGGACCCCGGCGAGCACCAGTGCCTCCCGGGTTCCCCAGCCCAGGGCGAACCCGAAGCCGAGACCGGCGCCGACGTTCGCCAGGAGGTAGATGCCGCCCGCGGCGAGCAGGCGCCTGCCGCCGGTGCGCAGGTCGTCGACGTGGAACTCCAGCCCCAGGTAGAACAGCAGCAGCACCAGGCCGAGCGCGGAGAGCATCTCGAAGTCGTGCGCGTCCTCGACGAGGACGAGGCCCGGGGTGTGCGGGCCGAGCAGGATGCCGGCGAGCATGAACAGCGGGATGGTCGGCAGTCCGATGCGGCCGCCGAGGCGGGCGAGGAACGCGGCGGCCAGGAAGGCGCCGCCCATGGCGAGCAGGGTGTCAGCGTGTCCCATGGTTCACCTCCCGCGAGGGCGCGGAAGGACGTGCGGGCCGTGCTTCACGGGGATGGATGCGGGATCTCCCTTTGTATGTCGGGGTGTTCGTGTCACCCACCGTCACATCCGGCCGCAGGGCCCCGCCATCGGTGCCGACCCTCATTTCCGCAAGGGCCGGCACCCGCCCGTGAAGGGCTCAACTCCTGGTGAAGCGGTACGTCTTGCTGTCCGTCAGCACACAGAAGCCCGGTGAGACGACGATCACACGCAGGGTTCCGGTACGGCGGTCGTAGTCGATGCCCTCCGCCTCGAACTCGCCCGAGCAGGAGCTCCTGAGGGGCAGTTGGCGCAGTGCCGTGACATGGCCGGTGACGTTCGCCGAGCCGGTCGGGGCGGCGGACAGGTCGATCTGGAGGAGCGGCTTGGTGTAGCCGAAGAGCGTGCCCGCCGGGTCGTCGGAGGAGCACAGCAACTGGGTGGCGCTCAGGAAGTCGCAGCCCTGTACGTCGCGGACGGCGTGGTCGAGGGTGACGGTGGCCGCCTGCGGAAGGTTCGCCGAGGGCGAGGTGCTCGCGTTGACGCCGGGCGTGGGGAAGACCAGGAAGCGGGTCATGGTGCCCCATTCACCGGAGAGCATCCACTGTCCGTCGGGTGAGATCGCGACCCAGGAGTTGTTGAGCGCCTCCCCGGAGCTGAGGGTGTGGACGTACTCGGACCAGGTGCCGTCCGGGGCCTGTACGCGGTACATCTTCGCGGTGCCGGAGTCGGCCTGGTAGGGCTCGATGTAGTGGCCGTCGTAGGAGGCGTCCGGGTCGCCCACGTGGTTCCAGCCGCGGCTGGAGACGCCGAGGGGGATGGTGCCGATGCCGGTGTACCGGTTGGCCGATCCGGCAGGGACCTCCACCGACGTCAGACCCTGACTCTCGGTGAGCGGGTTGGCCCGGTCGGAGCCGGACTCCGTCCAGGTGTCGGCGGCCGAGGCCGGCGGGGCGGCGGCCAGGAGGGCCGTCGCTGTAAGGGTGACGAGTGCGGCGAGGAGCGCGTGACAACGCTGTCTGGCGCGCAGGGGCATGGATGACTCCTGAGGCTCCTGGGACGGGGTGAGGTGGGTCGGCGGACAGTCTGGCGCCCCCACGACGGTCATGTACAGGCCAATCGAATGAACAAGCGGACTTCGTCACCGCGTCGGACTTCACCGGACGCGCGCCCCCGTGTTGAGGGATGGTGGAAGAACACGACCGCGTGGTCACGGAGACGGTTGAGCGCGGTAGAACAAGGGGAGTCGGCACGGGGGTACGGCGTGCCGCGAGGACGGTCTAAGGCGGTTCGTGCAATGGGTGCAGCCGGAATACCCGCGGCCGAGGGCGCAGAGCCCCCGCGCGGGGCGGTACGGCCGAGCGGGCTGCTCGACGAGTTGGGCATGGCCTCGGTGGTCCTGGACGCCGAGGGACGCATCGTGCTGTGGAGCCCGCAGGCCGAGCAGCTGTTCGGCTACAGCGCCCGGGAGGCGCTGGGGCAGTACGCGGCCCATCTGATGATCCACGAACAGCATGCCGACCTGGTCGTCAAACTGTTCGCCGACGTCATGGAGACCGGGCAGAGCTGGGCCGGCGCCTTCCCCGTCCGGCACAAGGACGGCGGCACCAAGCTGGTCGAGTTCCGCAACATGCGGCTGCTGGACGACCACGGGGACGTCTACGCGCTGGGACTGTGCGCCGACCAGCAGACCGTGCGCCGCCTGGAGCGGGACGTGGCGCTCTCGACACGCATGATCTCGCAGTCCCCGATCGGGCTGGCCGTGCTGGACACCGAGCTGCGATACGTCTCGGTGAATCCGGCCCTGGAGCAGCTGAACGGTGTGCCGGCCGAGGAACACGTCGGACGGAAGATCGGCGAGGTCCTGCCACATCTCGACGTGGCCGCCTTCGAGGCCGCCGCCCGCGAGGTACTGCGCACCGGCACACCGCTCGTCGACCAGCACACGGTCGGGTACACACCCGCGGACCCGGACACGGAACACGCCTGGTCGGTCTCGCTGTACCGCCTCGAGGACGCGCTGGGGACCGTCCTGGGAGTGGCCGGCTCGGTGCTGGACGTCACCGAACAGCATCTGGCCACCATGGAGGTCGAGACGGCCCGGCGCCGCCTCGCGCTCGTCGCCGACGCCTCCGCCCGTATCGGCACCACCCTCGACCTGGACCGCACCGCGCGTGAGCTGGCCGACGTGGCCGTACCCGAGCTCGCGGACGTGGCGGCCGTGGACCTGCTGGAGGCGGTGGTGCAGGGCAGACCCAGCACCCTCGGCCCGACCGAGCCCGCCGTGATGCGTCCCCTGGCCGTCGACGCGGCCGGTGCCCCGGAGGTGCTGGGCGCGGCCGATCCGCCCGGGCAGGTCGCCCGCTACGCTCCCGAGCGCCTGGTCACCGAGTGCGTCCGCACGGGCAGCCCGGTCCTGGTGGCGCAGGTCGGGCCGGACGACCTCGCCCGTATCGCCCGCTCACCGGAGGCGGCCGCGCTGCTGGCCAAGGCCGGTGTGCACTCCTATCTGGCCGTACCGCTGATCGCGCGAGGCGAGGTGCTCGGCGCCCTCGACCTCAAACGCGCCCACAATCCGGAACCGTTCGGCGAGGACGACCTGCTGCTCGCGCGGGAGCTGGCGGCCCGCGCGGCGGTGCAGATCGACAACGCCCGCTGGTACCAGGACGCCCGCAACACCGCTCTCACCCTGCAGCGCAGCCTGCTGCCAAGCCACCCCTCCGTGACCGGCGGCCTGGAGGTCGCCTCCCGCTACCAGCCCGCGGGCGCCACCGCCGAGGTCGGCGGCGACTGGTTCGACGTGATCCCACTGGGCGAGGGCAAGACCGCCCTGGTCGTGGGTGACGTGATGGGCAGCGGCATCACCGCCGCCGCGACCATGGGCCGGCTGCGCACCGCGACGAACACCCTGGCCTCCCTCGACCTCGACCCGGCCAAACTTCTCGAACACCTCGACCGGATCACCGAGGACCTGGACCACTCCATCGCCACCTGCGTCTACGCCGTGCACGATCCGCGACTCGGACAGTGCCGGATCGCCAACGCCGGGCACCTGCCTCCGGTACGGCTGCGCCCCGGCCGGCCGCCCGAGCTGCTCGAACTGCCCACCGGGGCGCCCCTGGGCGTGGGCGGTGTCGCCTTCTCCACGACCACCGTCGACCTCGCACCCGGCGACCGGCTCGTCCTGTACACGGACGGTCTCGTCGAGACGCGGCAGCATCCACTCGACGAGCGCCTGGACGCCCTCCTCGACCTGCTCGACGGCCCCGACGGTCCGCTGGAGGAGGTCTGCGACCTGCTGCTGCGCACACTGCACCAGCCCGACAACTCCGACGACGTGGCGCTGCTGATCGCTCGCGTGCAGACGCCGGTGACCTGACGGGGTCTGCCCTCACCGGTACCTACAGGCGTCCTGGCCGCCGGCGGCACCACCCATACGTCCCTACGGCGGTACGACTCCGAGGCGGCCTCCTGGTCGCAGTCACCGGACGGCAGGAGACCGCGGTTCAGCGGGCACGTCGAGGAGATCGACGGCGGCCGGGTCGCCGTAAGCAGCGACACCAGGGTCGTCGGCGGCGGCACCTCCGAAACGGTGGGACCGGCAGGCTCACCGCGGTGACACCAGGACCACCGCCCAGGGCTTGACCGGCACCTGCGAGAACGGCCCCTCCTCGGCGGGCCTCCCGGCACGGCGGCGTCAGGTGGACCCGGCCGAGGAGGGCAGGGCGTCCCGACTCGTCTCGGGGACGGTGGCGGGCCGTCGGGGCAGCAGGAGCGGGGTGGCCAGCAGCAGCACACCAGCCAGCGCGATCGCCTCACGGGTTCCGGTGAAGGTGGCCAGCAGGCCCCACAGAGCGGTCAGGGCCGCGGTGGTCAGCTTGCCGGTGACCGACCAGGCCGAGAGGGTGCGGACCACGCGGTCCGTCGGCGTCATCTCCAGCCGGAAGGTGGAGAACACCGGGCTGAAGACCGCGCTGGAGGTGATCACTCCGAGTTCGACGGCCATCACGAGCAGCAGCCCGGCGGTGCCGGGGCCGACGAAGGCCAGGCCGAGCGGCCAGCACGCGCGCAGGACGCCCGAGACGAGCAGGACGCGGTGCCGTCCGAACCGGACCACCAGGGGGCGCGCGATCCGTGAGCCGAGCAGGCCCCCGAGACAGGGCACCGAGAAGGCGAGGGCGTACTGCCAGGGGGCGAAGCCCAGCGGGCCGAGCATGAGGACGGTCAGCAGCGGCACCGGCACCATGATCAGGGCGTTGACCAGGACCGTGTTGAAGAACAGCGGGCGCAGGGCGGGACTGGCCAGGATGTACCGCCAGCCCTCCAGGAGGGATCCCTTCGCCGCCCCGGTGGGCACGGGCCGTGGCTCGCCGCCACCGATCGCCCGGATCCCCAGCGCCGACAGCAGATAGCTGACGGCGTCGGCCAGCAGGGTCGTCACAGGACCGAAGAGGCCGATGGCGGCACCGCCGAGGGGAGGCCCGATCACGATGGCGGTCCAGTTCGTGGCCTCGAACCGCCCGTTGGCGATCAACAGGTCGTCCCCGCCGACGAGGGACTTGAGGAAGGCTCCCGAGGCGGCGCCGAAGGTGATGTCGGCCGCCGCCACGACCACCGACACGGCCAGCAGCTGGACGAAACCGAGCACACCGAGCGCGTACGCGGCGGGCACGCTCAGCAGGGCGGCGAACCGGACGAGGTCCATCGTGACCATCACCGGTCTTTTGCGGCGGAACTCCACCCAGGGTCCGAGCGGCACCGCCATCGCGGCCCCGACCGCGAGCCCCACGGCCGCCAGCGCAGACACCGCGGCAGGGCCGGCGTGCAGCACCAGGACGGCGACGAGCGGGAAAGCGCCGAACGACAACGAGGTGCCGAACGCACTGACCGCGTAGGCCGCCCACAGCCACCCGAACCGCCGCCCCAGCGACCGCCTCCCACCCACGCCGATACCTCCTCGTCGACAACCGCACGTTGACCGAAGCCATCCAACCGACTGCCGGGCACGCAGATCAAACAACCACGGCACCGACGCTCCACAACCCCGGGTTGTGCCTTGACGGCCTAGGCTTCCGGCATGGATCTCGATGCCGTGCGCACCTTCGTCGCCGTGGCGGACGCGGGGCGGTTCCAGGAGGCCGCCGACCGGCTGGCGGTCACCCAGCAGGCCGTGTCGAAGCGGGTCGCCGCGCTGGAGAAAGACCTGGGGGCGCGGCTGTTCACCCGCACCCCGCGCGGTGCCCGGCTCACCATCGACGGACAGGCGTTCCTGCCCCACGCCCGCGAACTGCTCCGGGCCGCGGAACGGGCGGCCGCTTCGGTACGGCCGGGCAGCCGGGCCCTGCGTGTGGACGTGATCGGCCGCCGCCTCGCGCCGGCCGAACTGCTGCGCGCGTTCCACCGCACGCACCCCGACATCGAGCTCGACGTCGTCACCCTCTTCGACGCCGACACGGCCGTCGCCGCACTCCGGTCCGGCACGATCGACGCCACCTTCCGCGCGATCCCGCACTCCGCGGGGCAGTCGACCGACGGTATCGAGTCCGTACGGGTCTACGACGAGCCGGTCCAACTGCTCACCGGCCCCGACCACGCGCTCGCGGGAGCCCGCTCGGTGGAACCCGCCCGACTGGCCGGGCACCGCATCTGGATGCCCGGCCTGGTCACCGGCACCGAGTGGGGTACCTACTACGACGACCTCGCCGCCGCCTTCGGCCTCACCATCGAGGTCACCGGCCCCGACTTCGGCACCGACCCCCTTCTCGACACCATCGCCGACTCCCCGGCCCTGGCGACCCTCGTCGGCGAGCTGACCCGTCTGGTCTGGCCGTCCGACCAGGACCTGCGCCGCATCCCGGTGCACGGGCCCACGCCGGTCTACCCTCACTCCCTGATCTGGCGCGCCGACAATTCCCATCCGGCACTCGCCGCCCTCCGGGCACACCTGCACGCCACCCGGCCCGAGCCGCCGGGCGTGGGGACGTGGGCGCCTGGCTGGGCCTAGCCCCTGGTGCCGATCACGACGTGGGCGTAGCGCTCCTCGGAGACCGTGAGGCGGGGTGTCAGGCCGCTTTGGGTGAACGCGTCGATGGCGGCGGAGGCCTGGCGTTCGCTGGTCTCGACGAGGAGGCAGCCGCCGGGGGCGAGCCAACGAGGGGCCTCGGTGGCGACGCGGCGCAGGATGTCCAGGCCGTCCGCGCCGCCGTCGAGGGCGACCAGGGGCTCGTGGTCGCGGGCCTCGGCGGGGAGGAGGGCGACCTCGTCGGTCGGAACGTAGGGGACGTTGGCGGCGAGGATGTCCACACGGCCGCGCAGGTCGGCGGGGAGGGCGTCGAAGAGGTCGCCGGTGTGGGCCCGGCCGCCCGCGTCGGCGGTGTTGCGGCGGGCGCAGTCCACCGCGACCGGGTCGATGTCGGCGGCGTGCAGCTCGATGGGGCCCAGCGCGGCGGCGAGCGCGGCGCCGACCGCACCCGAGCCGCAGCACAGGTCCACGACGACCGAGGCGTCCGGCGCCTGGGCGAGGGCCTGTTCGACGAGGAACTCGGTGCGCCGGCGGGGCACGAAGACGCCGGGGCCGACGCTGATGCGCAGTCCTCGGAACTCCGCCCAGCCGACGACGAGTTCGAGGGGGTGGCCGGTGACCCGCCGGTCCACCATGCCGGCCAGTTCGCCGGGGGTGCGGGCGGCGGTGAGGATCAGCCGGGCCTCGTCCTCGGCGAAGACACAGCCCGCGGTGCGGAGTGCGGCGACGACGGAGTCGGCAGAGGTGAAGCGGGGAGAGAGTGAAGGCATGGAAGCCGAGAGCCTTTCGTGAGCCGAAGGGCGCTCCCGCGGTCACCTACAGGCGGTGATCCGCGCCGATTCGAGGAGGGAGCACCCGATCTGACACAGCGTTGATGGGTCTCACCTCCTTGGTCCCGCACGGCTGGGACCGCCCTCAGCCGGAGCGCCACCCTACCCCAGAACGGCACGAGTTGTACTCTACAACCAGTACTGCGAGGGAGGTCAGATGGAAGCAGCCACGGCCGTGGAGACGATCCAGCGCGAGATGACGGTCTTCGCGCGACGGGCCCGGGCCTCGGCGGGCCGTCTGCACCCCGAGCTGTCGCTGGTGTCGTACACGCTCCTCGGGCATCTGGAGGAGCGCGACGGCTGCCGCGCCACCGACCTGGCCGCCCACTACGCCCTGGACAAGTCCACGGTGAGCCGCCAGGTCAGCGCTCTGGAGCGGGCCGGCCTCGTCGAACGCCGCCAGGACCCGGAGGACCACCGGGTCCTGGTACTCCATCTGACCGAGGCGGGCCGCCGCATCCTGGGCCAGGTCACCGTGAGCCGCCGAGCGGCCGTCGGCGAGCGGCTCGCGGACTGGTCGCAGGAGGACCTGGAGCGGTTCGCCGGGTACCTGGTGCGATACAACGCCTGGCCGCACTCCGGCTGACGGTTTCTAGGACACCGCCTCCGGCAACCGCTCGGGCACCCGTGCGGCGAGGAAGGCGGTGGTGCGCCGGAGCCGGAAGCCGAGGGACTCGTAGAGCCGGATGGCACCGGTGTTCTGCGCGCCGGTGTGCAGGAACGGGGTCTCGCCGCGCTCGCGTATGCCGTGCGCGACGGCCAGGATCAGCCGGGTCGCGAGGCCCTGACCGCGGACGGCGGGGTCGGTGCAGACCGCGCTGATCTCGGTCCAGCCCGGCGGGTGCAGCCGCTCCCCCGCCATTGCGACGAGCGCGCCGTCCCGGCGTATGCCCAGGTAGGTGCCCATCTCTATGGTGCGGGGCAGAAAGGGTCCGGGCCGGGTCCGTTCGATGAGGTCGAGGATCTCGGGGACGTCTGCGGGCCCGAGGCGGACCGCCTCCGGGTCGGGTGCGGTGGTGAGGCCGTCGTCGACCAGTTGTACGCCCTCGACGTGGAACGTGATCTCCCACCCCACCGGGAGCTGTCCCGCGTAGGCCGTCAGCGGCACCTCGGCGCCGGGGCCCGCGAGCGCCGCCAGGTCGGCCCAGTCGCCGGCGTCGGGCGCGTCGGGCATGGCCAGCCACGGCGAGACGTCGACGGGATAACGCAGGACCCGGCCGCGCTTCTCGGCGAAGTGGGCGTGCGGGCCGGTCAGGGAGGCGAGGGCGGGGTTGTCGAGGACGTGCGGGGCGCCGGCGGTCATCGCGCGACCTCGACGACCGTCTTGCCGCGGGCGTGGCCTTCCTCGACCGCGCGCAGCGCCTCGCCGGCGCGGTCGAGGGGAAACGTTTCGGTGATGTGCGGGTCCAGGTCGCCCTTGAGCACGAGCCGCGCCAGCTCCTCCAGTACGGCAGCGTTGCGGGCCCGCGCCACACGGGTACCGCCCAGCCGCCGCACGTCCTCCTCCGGGGCACCGGCGGTGATCAGCCTCGTCCGGTCGGTGAGCAACTCGGCGGCCTCGGCGAGCACTTCGCCGCCGACGAGGTCGTACACCCCGTCGATGCCGTCCGGCGCGGCCGCCCGGGCCCGCTCGGCCCAGTCCGGCCCGGAGGGGACGTGGTCGGCGCCGAGCGACTGGACGAAGCCCTTCTTGCCCTCGCTCGCGACGCCGACCACGCGGAGTCCGAAGGCACGGGCGATCTGCACGACCGCCGCGCCGACTCCCCCGCCCGCGCCGGTCACCAGCAGCGTCGCGCCCGCGGGCAGATTGAGCTGGCGGACGCCGTCGTAGGCGGTCGCGGCGGCGACGGGCAGGGTGGCGGCGGCCGCGTGGGACAGTTCGGCGGGCTTGTGCGCGGCGATGGCGACCGGCACCAGGGTGTACTCGGCGTAGCCCCCGTCGAGCGTGTTGCCGAAGACCTCGTCCCCGACCGCGAACCCCTCGACACCCTCGCCGAGCTCCGCCACGACACCGGAGACCTCGCTGCCGAGCACCGCGGGGAAGGCTCGCTCACCGCTGTCGCCGGGCCGCCGGTAGCCCGAGCGGATCTTCCAGTCGACGGGGTTCACGCCCGCCGCACGGACGGCCACCAGGAGCTGACCGGGTCCGGGACTCGGCCGGTCCACGTCCACGAACGCCTCGGTCTCCGGTCCGCCGTACCGCGTGAAGACGTACGCCTTGGGCATCTGCTTCCTCGCTCTCCTCGCACTGTCACCGGGCCACCGGCCCCGCACTCCAGCGCCAAGGAGCGGCGCGCGACGGCTATTCCCGGCTCCGCGCAGTGTTCATACGGCCGCAATGATCGGGGCACTGACCTGGGACGGAGCACGCGCGGCGACGGCGTACGGTTTAGGCATGAACGTCACCCGAGGCTTCACCGGACGCCCCCGCGTCGACAACATCGGGCTCCCGCCGGGCCAGTACGACGCGGGCGACGACTGGCCCGTGCTCTCCGCCGAGGTCACGCCGGACCTCTCGGCCGCCGACTGGACGTTCCGGGTGGACGGACTGGTCGAACAGCCCCGCACCTGGGACTGGGACGAGGCGCACACACTGCCCGCGTCGGCCTACGAGGGTGACATCCACTGTGTGACGAGCTGGTCGAAGTTCGGGGTGCGGTTCGCGGGTGTGTCGCTGGACGCGTTCCTGGCTGTGGTGCGGCCCCATGGGTCCGCCACCCATGCCGTCGCGTACTCGCACACCGGGTACACCACGAACCTGCCGCTCGCGGACCTGACCGGCGGACGGGCGTGGATCGCGTGGGAGTACGACGGGAAGCCGCTGCCCGCCGAACACGGCGGGCCGGCGCGGCTGCTGGTGCCGCACCTGTACTTCTGGAAGAGCGCCAAGTGGGTCGCCGGACTGACGCTGCTGGATCACGACGAGCCGGGTTTCTGGGAGCAGAACGGCTATCACGCGCGGGGCAACCCGTGGGAGGAGCAGCGGTACTCCGGTGACTGAGACCTTCGCCCCCGACACGAGGTTCGCGGTGCCAGGACGTATCGCGGTGAGCGAACGCGCCGCCGCCGAGTGGCAGACCGCCACGCTCACCGAGGTCCGCCGCGAGACCCCGTACACCTCCACGTTCCGTTTCGCCGTGCCCGCCTGGCAGGGACATCTGCCCGGCCAGCATCTGATGCTGAGGCTGACCGCCGAGGACGGCTACACCGCCCAGCGCCACTACTCGATCGCGTCCCCGCCGGAGGACTCCGGGCACATCGAACTGACCCTGGACCATGTCGAGGGCGGTGAGGTCTCCGGGTGGTTCCACACCGTGGCGGAGCCCGGTGACGAGATCGAGGTACGCGGTCCGCTCAGCGGATTCTTCGCCTGGCCCGGCGACCGGCCCGCGCTGCTGATCGGGGCCGGCTCCGGTGTCGTACCGCTGATGTCGATGGTGCGGCACCACCGGGCGCACGGGCTGTCCGTGCCACTGCGGCTGCTGGTCTCGGCGCGCAGCCCCGAGGACCTCATCTACGCGCGGGAGTTCGGCGCGGAGACGACCCCGGTGTTCACGCGGAGCGCTCCCCAGGGGGTGCCGGTGGGACGTATGGCAGCCGCACATGTGGCGCCGCTCCTGGCTGCGCAGCCCGAGGGTGGGTGGGAAGCTTATGTGTGTGGATCCAACGCCTTCGCCGAGCACGCCTCACGGCTGCTGGTGGAGGCCGGTCAGCCGGTGGACCGGATCCGGATCGAGCGCTTCGGCTGACCATGGGTGCCTATGTGCGCTCCCCCACAAGTGAACGTCGCGGATGGAGGGGTACTACATCTGTGTGACCACTCGCAGGTGGGCGTGGTGCGGAGGTCGACATGCGAACCCGGGTGCGCGGCTGGCGCTGGCGGCGCAATCCGCTCAGGCGCCGGTCCGACGTCGTCGAGGCGTGGACAGTGCTGGCTATCGCTGCCCTGATGCTGCTGGGTGCCCCGCTGGTGGGCGCGGTGGTGGGCTGGTGGGCGCATGACGACGCCCGTGCGATGGCGGCGGAGCAACGCTCCGAACGCCACCGGGTCCACGCGGAGGTCGTCGGCAGGGTTCCGGACTCGTTGCCCACGATCCAGGGCGGCCGGGAGCGCTCCTACCGGGTGACCGTGCGCTGGACGGAGGCCGGGGGCGCCGCGAAGACGGCCACCGCCCGGGTCCCGTCCGGTACCGACAAGGGCGACAAGGTCGACGTGTGGTTCGACTCCCGGGGCCGGAGCGTGGCCCCGCCGCCGGACGAGACCGCGGTCTGGCAGCACACCGTGACGATGGGTGCCTGCGGCGCGGGCGCCACGGTCGCCGTGATCCTCCTCGGCCACTCGCTCGTCCGCGGCGCGGCGACCCGCCACCGGCTCGTCGAGTGGGAACGGGACTGGGCCCTCACCGAACCGCAGTGGACCCGCCGCCGGGCCTGACCGAGCGACGGCCGGCACCGTGTCCGCGGTTCCCGGGCGGATGCGCCTACGCCTGCTGCTGCATCCGGCGCGCGATCGCCCTGTGGGTGCGCAGGGCGTCCGTCAGCCCCGGCAGCACGGGTTCGCCCCGGTCCACGAGGGTGCGTCCGCCGACCACCGTGGTCCAGGCGCGGGCCGGGCCGCAGCGCAGCCACGCCTCCACCGGGTCGGTGAGCGCGCCCGCGAGCGCCACCTCGTGCAGGTCCCAGACGACCAGGTCGGCGCAGGCCCCCGGGCGCAGGTGACCGATCTCGTCCGCGCGGCCCAGACAGCGGGCCGAGCCCCTGGTCGCGAGGTCCAGCGCGTCGCGTGCGGTCATCGCGCGGGGTCCGCCCCGGTAGCGGCCGAGCAGCAGCGCTCCTCTGGTCTCCATCCAGAGCGAGGCGTGGTCGGTGGAGGCCGAACCGTCGCAGCCGATACCGACCGGCATCCCGAGCTCGCGCATCTCCGCCACCCGCGCGGTCCCTCCGCCGATGAGCATGTTGGAGCTAGGACAGTGGGCCACGCCGACGCCCGCGGCCGCGAGGCGGCGCAGCTCGGCGTCGTTCGGGTAGATGCAGTGCGCGACCCAGGTGCGGTCGCTCATCCAGCCGGTCTCCTCGAAGTACTCGACGGGCCGGCAGCCGTACGTCTCGAGGCAGTACGTGTCCTCGTCGCGGTCCTCGGCGAGGTGGGTGTGCAGCCGGACGTCGTGGCGCTCCGCGAGTTCGGCGGTCGCCGTCATCAGCTCCTTGGTGACGGAGAACGGGGAGCAGGGAGCGAGGGCGACCCTGACGAGCGCGCCGGGCGAGGCGTCGTGGTGCGCCCTGATGAGTCGCTCGCTGTCGGCGAGGACCTCCTCCTCGGTCTGGGTGACGCTCCGCGGCGGAAGCCCGCCGTCCTCCACCGAGCGGGTCATCGAACCCCGCGTCGCGTGGAACCGGAAGCCGATGTCCCGTGCGGCGCGGATCTCCGCGTCGGCGAGGAGGGGGCGCGGATGGACGTAGAGATGGTCCGAGGACGTCGTACAGCCACCCATGAGCAGCTCGGCCATGCCGACATACGCCGAGACGTAGGCGGCCTCCTCGTCGAGAGCGGCCCACAGGGGGTAGAGGGTGGTCAGCCAGTCGAAGAGGGAGCCGTTCACGGCGGGGGCGTAGGAGCGGGTGAGGTTCTGGTAGATGTGGTGGTGGGTGTTGACCAGGCCCGGCGTGACGAGGCGGCCGGCCGCCGAGAGGGTCGTCCGGGCCTCGGGTTCGGTGCCCGCGGTGCCGACGGCGGTGACCCGACCATTCGCGACCGCCAGCCAGCCGCCGGCGATCTCCCGCTCCCCGTCCACGACCAGCAGTCCGGCGTCCTTGACCAGCAGGTCCACGGCTGTCGACATGGCAATCATGGTAGCCAGCCGTCACGGCAAAGGCCTGGCGAGTCGTCCGACCACGCACGTACGGTGTGATCATCCGGCACTGTCCCTTTCGCAAAGGCGGTCCTACATGGCCCTGTTCGACCTCCCCATCGACGAGCTGCGCGAGTACCGCAGCGAGTCCACCGAGCCCGAGGACTTCGACGCGTTCTGGTCCAAGACCCTTCGGGAGGCCCGCGAGTTCGACCTGAACGCCCGCTTCGACCTCGTCGACACGGGCCTGACCACGGTCAAGGTGTACGACGTGACGTTCGCCGGGTTCGGCGGCCACCCGGTCAAGGGCTGGTTCACGATCCCCGCCGAGGTCTCCGCCCCGGTACCGGTGGTCGTGGAGTTCATCGGGTACGGCGGCGGGCGCGGACTGCCGCACGAGCATCTGCTGTGGGCGTCGACGGGCCGGGCGCACTTCGTGATGGACACCCGCGGTCAGGGCAGTGCCTGGGGCGGCGGTGGCGGCACTGCGGACCCGGTGGCCGGCGCGCCCGCGTATCCCGGGTTCATGACGCGGGGCATCGACGCGCCCGAGAACTACTACTACCGCCGGGTGTTCACGGACGCGGTGCGCGCGGTGGAGGCGGCCCGGTCGCATCCGCTGACCGACCCGGCGCGCACGGTCGTGCTCGGCGGCAGCCAGGGCGGCGGCATCTCGATCGCGGTCGGCGGCCTGGTGCCGGATCTGGCGGCGGTCGCCCCGGACGTGCCGTTCCTGTGCGACTTCCCGCGCGCGGCGACCGTGACGGACCGTCATCCGTACCGGGAGATCGGCCTCTATCTCAAGACGCACCGCGGCCGCTTCGAGGACGTGCTCGGCACCCTCGCCTACTTCGACGGCGTGCACTTCGCGAGCCGCGGCCGTACGCCGGCGCTGTTCTCGGCGGCGCTGGAGGACCAGACCTGCCCGCCCTCCACCGTCTTCGCGGCCTTCAACGCCTGGGGCCACGACGACAAGGCCATCGAGGTCTACGACTTCAACGACCATGAGGGCGGCGGCCCGTATCAGCAGGCGGCGAAACTGAGCTGGCTGCGCTCGTACGCCTGAGCTCTGTCCGAAGTCCCGCCTGAGATCTTCCCTCCAGTCCGACCAGTCGGTATGTTCGGGACACCCGGATCGCAGTGTCGCGGTCCGGGCTTCCGGCGACGACGGAGGGCCCATGTCCGAGCACGAGCCACGTGTCCACGGCCACTGCGACGAGCGCTTCACGGCGGTGCGCACGGCGTTCGAGGAGAACTTCCGGGACCGTGCCGAGCTGGGCGCCGCGGTGAGCGTCGTGGTCGACGGCGAGACGGTCGTGGACCTGTGGGGCGGCTGGGCAGACGCGGCCCGCACCCGCCCCTGGGAGCACGACACGCTGGTCAACGTGTGGTCGACGACGAAGGGCCCGACGGCCCTGTGCGCCCACATCCTCGCCGACCGGGGCCTGCTCGACTTCGACGCCCCGGTGGCCGCCTACTGGCCGGAGTTCGCCGCCGAGGGCAAGGAGAAGGTCCTGGTACGGCACCTGCTGTCGCACCGGGCCGGGCTGTCCGGGCTGCGCGAGCCCCATTCGCTCGCCGAGCTCTTCGACTGGGAGCTGACGACGGAGCGGCTCGCGGCGATGGAGCCCTGGTGGGAGCCGGGCACGGTGTCCGGGTACCACGCGTTCACGTACGGCTTCCTGGTCGGGGAGGTCGTCCGGCGGGTCTCGGGGCTGCTGCCGGGCGCCTTCCTGGAGCGGGAGGTGACGGGGCCGCTCGGCATCGATTTCACCATCGGGCTGCCGGAGAAGGAGGCCGGGCGGGCCGCCGAGCTGGTGCATCCGCCGGCCGCGTCGGCAAGCGAACAGGCCGCGATCTTCGCCCAGTTGGCGCCCGCGGCGATCGCCGCGCTGGCCAACCCCGGGGCGGGGGCCGGGGAGGCGAACACACGCGAGTGGCGAGCCGCGGAGATCCCGGCCGCGAACGGCCACGGCACCGCGCGGGCGGTCACCGCGCTCTACGGGATCTTCGCGGGCCGCGGTTCCCACAACGGTCACCGGGTCCTGTCCCCCGAGGCCGCCGAGCGGGTCCGCGAGAGCCAGGGCAGGTGCCGCGACCTGGTGCTGGGCGCGGGGCTCGACAGCGAGACGGAGCTCGGGCTCGGCCTGTGGCTCAGCGGACCGAACGGCTCGTACGGGCCGAATCCGCGGGCCTTCGGACATGACGGCTTCGGCGGATCGTGCGGTCTGGCCGACCCGGAGGCAGGGGTATCACTGGGTTACGTGATGAACCGGATGGGTCCTCACATCGCCGACGATCCCCGGAAGATGGCACTGATCGACGCCTTGTACAGCGTGCGGTGACGGCGGGACGTCCTCGATGGTTCACGACGGTCGGACAGGACGCCTCGCCACGACCATCCGGACCCGTGGGCTGCCGTCCCCGCGCACGCCGAACTCGGGCAGGGCGTACAGCTCCACCCGAAGGCCGGCCCCTTCCAGTTCCCGTCGTACGTGCCCGAGCCGGAAGTCCCGGTAGTACATGACGAACGGCGGTCGCCAGAGGGCGTTGCGCACCCGCATCGCGGAGTCGAACCCGAGGAGCGCCCAGTAGGCGGGAGACGAGGGACGAGGCGGGGCGACGACCGGGAAGGCGAAAGCGCCGCCCGGCCGGAGCACCTCGCGGGTCTGGGCGAACAGACCGGGCAGTTCGGCCGGCAGGAAGTGGCCGAAGGCCCCGAAGCTCACGACGAGGTCGAAGGAGGCGGGGGCGAACGGCAGGGCGCGCGCCTCGCCCCGTACCCAGTTCACACGCGGGCCCCCGGACCGCGTCCGCTGTCGGGCCACATCGAGCATCCCGGCACTGAAGTCGACCCCGGTCACGCTCTCCCGGCAGACCCGCGTCAGCACCCGGGCTCCGGCGCCGGTACCGCAGCACAGGTCGAGCCCGGCGTCGAAGGGGCCCATGCGGTGGAGCGCGGACGCGACCGCGTCCAGCACCGAGTCCGGCGTACGGAAAGGGGTGTGGTCGAACTTGGGGGCGAGCAGGTCGTAACCGCGCTCGACGGACGACAGTGCCTGGACGGCGAGTTCACGGAGGCTGGGACCTTCTGGGCTGAACATCCGCGTCAGCTTAGGGGAGCGCGGCGTTTCAGAATGGCAAGAGCGCGCTCGCACCAGCGGATGATGTCCGTTTCGAGAGTGATTCCGCCCATGAGCGTGAGGTAGGGGCCGATCCGGTCGGCCTCCGCGAGAAATTGCTCTTCGGTGCGGCCGTCCAGGAGCCTCTCCCGTACCCGCTCGTAGCGGGCGAGTTTCCCGCGCGCCCAGGACATGCGCTCCTCGACCAGCGCCCGGGTGGCCCCGGGATCGACGCCGTCCATGGCCTGGATCTTGATCAGGAACTCGTCGCGGAGGGCGGCCGGTCTGCGGGGCGGTTCCGCGGCGAACGCGCGCAACTCGCGTCGGCCGGTCTCGGTGAGGGTGAACAGCCGCTTGTTGGGCCTGCGTTCCTGCTGCACCACGCGGGCCTCGACCAGCCCGTCCTGCGCCAGTCGTTCCAGCTCGCGGTAGAGCTGCTGAGGTGTCGCGGGCCAGAAGTTCGCCAGCGAGACGTCGAAGGCCTTGGACAGTTCGTAGCCCGAGGCCTCGCCCTCCAGCAGGGCCGCCAGGACGGCGTACTTGAGCGACATATGGACAGGCTAGCAGCAGGTGATTAATCTACTCCGCACCTACTCAACAAATTTGCTATGGAGGCTCGATGCGAGCGTTCCGAGAAGCGGTCGAAGCGGGTGACCTCGACGCCGTGGAGGCCCTGCTGGCCGAGGACGTGGTCTTCACGAGTCCGGTGGTGTTCAAGCCGTACGAGGGCAAGGCCATCACGGCGGCGATCCTGGGCACTGTCGTCAAGGTCTTCGAGGACTTCCGCTACGTGAGCGAGCTGAGCAGCGAGGACGGGCGCGACCACGCGCTGGTGTTCGCGACCCGGGTCGGCGAACGGGCGCTGGACGGCTGCGACTTCATCCACCTCGACGAGAACGGCCTGATCGACCGGCTGATGGTCATGGTCCGTCCGCTGTCGGGCGCGCAGGCCCTGGCGGCGGCCATGGGGGCGCGGTTCGAGCAGATCGCGAAGGAGGCGGAGGCACGGGCCGCGGCCGCCTCCTGAGATCACGCTTCCGGGTTCACTGACCGGGAAGCGAGGACGCGGACGGTGGCGTCGCCGATGGCGTAGATCCCATAGCCGTACTCCCCCGTGTTGCCGACGTGGCTGTTGATCGCGGGGGCTCCACCGTCCGGCTCCGCGGCGCGCGCAGCAGCACCCACGCACAGCCGATACCGGTCACCGCGAGCGCGACACACGCGGTGAACGCCGCCTGATAGCCCGCTGTCAGGGCCGCGAGCCGCTCGGTGCCGGCGGTGTGCGACACGCTCGCGGAGGTGACGACGGCGACCCCGAAGGCCCCGCCGATCTGGAACGCGGCCGTCTGGATGCCGGAGGCGACTCCCGAGTCCCGCTCGCCGACGCCGGTCAGGGCGGCGATGGACCCGGCGACCGCGCAGGCCCCGACACCCGGTCCGAAGAGCAGCAGCGCGGGGAGCAGGTCGCGCAGGAAGCCGCCGTCCACCGGCACCCCGGAGAGCAGCAGGGCGGCGAGCGCGCACAGCGTCAGTCCGCCCACGGCGACCGGGCGGGCGCCGATCCGGGTGACCAGGGCCTGTCCGGCGTACGACCCGGCGACCGCGCCCAGTGGCATCACGACGTTGGCGAGGCCGAAGCGCAGCGGCGACCAGCCGAGGACGCCCTGGCCGTACTGGGACAGGGTGTACGACATCCCGAAGGCGGTGGCGCCGAGCAGGAACACGACCAGGTTGGCGCCGCTCACCGTCCGGGCACGCAGTAGGCGCAGGGGGACGAGCGGGGCCGGGGTCCTGGACTCGGTACGCAGGAAGACAAGGGCGAGGACGACGGCGAGGGCCAGCAGGCCGGTCGTGCGCGGCGACACCCATCCGGCGCGGGGTGCCTCGACGACGGCGTACACACAGGCGACCAGGGCGCCGGTGGCGGTGAGGGCGCCGATCGGGTCGAAGGAGCGGGTGCGCACCTCGGTGCGGCTCTCGCGCAGCAGCAGCGGGCTCAGGACCAGCAGGGCCAGGGCGACGGGTGCGTTGAGGAAGAAGACCCACTGCCAGCCGAGCACGTCGGTGAGAGGGCCGCCGATCAGTAGGGCGGCAGTGGCGCCGAAGCCGCCGCTGCCCGACCACAGGGCGAGGGCCTTGTTGCGCTCGGGACCCTCCTCGAAGGTGTTCAGCAGGATCGACAGCGCCGTGGGCGCCATGACAGCGGCCGAGACGCCCTGCACGGCACGCGCGGCGACCAGCACGGCCGCCGTACCGGCGAACCCGCACAGCAGCGAGGAGAGCCCGAACAGCAGCGTGCCGGTCATGAAGACCCTGCGACGGCCCAGCAGGTCGGCGACCCGGCCACCGAGCAGCAGCAGTCCGCCGAAACTGAGCAGGTAGGCACTCATCACCCATTGAGCGCCGCTCGCGGAGAACCCGAGGCCGTCGGCGATCGACGGCAGGGCCAGGACGACGATCTGCGCGTCCAGGATCACCATGAAACCGGCGACACAGAGCAGACAAAGGGCGTACCAGCGGCGGGAGTCGGTGGCGGTCATGGGGACCTCCGGTGTCGGGGTTGCCTTCACCCCACCGACGAACGGCCACTAGGCGGATCGACACTCCCCGAGACGTTTCTCGAGAAAGTGCCGCTCGGCGTCGTTCTCCACCAGTTCCAGGGCCCGCTCGTACGCCTGCGCCGCCTCGGTCTTACGGCCGCTGCGGCGCAGCAGGTCGGCGCGCGTGGCCGGAAGCAGGTGGTAGCCGCTCAGCTCCCCCTCCTGTTCCAGTTCCGCGACCAGCGCCAGTCCCGCGTCCGTGCCCTGGGCCATGCCGACCGCCACCGCACGGTTGAGGCGGACCACGGCCGAGGGCACGAAGCGGAGCAGCTCGCCGTAGAGCGCGGCGATGTCGGCCCAGTCGGTGTCCTCGGCCGTGGCGGCGGTGGTGTGACAGGCGGCGATGGCGGCCTGGATCTGGTACGGCCCGGGACGGCCGCGGCGCAGCGCGGTCTCCAGCAGCGCCGCGCCCTCGTCCACCTCGGCGCGGTCCCACGCGGTGCGGTCCTGGTCCTCCAGCGTCACCAGTCCGCCGTCCGCGTCCACACGGGTCTCGCGGCGGGCGTCGTGCAGGAGCAGCAGCGCGAGCAGACCGAGGGCCTCGGGTTCGTCCGGCATCAGCCGGGCCAGCACGCGGGCCAGCCGGATCGCCTCCGCGCACAGGTTCCGTCGTACGAGATCGGCCCCCGAGGTGGCCGCGTAGCCCTCGTTGAACAGCAGGTAGAGCACGCCGAGCACGCCGGTCGTGCGCTCGGGCAGGAGGTGGGCGGGCGGTACGCGGTAGGGGATGCCGGCGTTGCGGATCTTCTTCTTGGCGCGCACCAGGCGCTGTGCCATCGTCGCCTCGGGGACCAGGAAGGCGCGGGCGATCTCCGGTGTGGTCAGGCCCGCGAGGGTGCGCAGGGTCAGGGCGACCCGGGCCTCGATGTGCAGCGCGGGATGGCAGCAGGTGAAGATCAGCCGCAGCCGGTCGTCCTGGACTCCGCTGTCGTCGTACGGCTCCTCGGGTGCCGTGAGCATCGCCGCCTCCCGCAGTTTCCGTGCCCCGACCGCCTCCCGGCGCAGGACGTCCATGGCCCGGTGGCGGGCGGTCGTGGTGAGCCAGGCACCGGGGCGGCGCGGGACGCCGTCGCGCCGCCACCGGTCGAGGGCCTGGGCGAAGGCGTCCTGCGCGCACTCCTCGGCGAGGTCCCAGTCGCCGGTCACCCGGATCAGGGTGGCGACGACCTGGCCCCACTCCTCCTGGAAGGCGGCGGCGACCGCCTCTTCGGCCGTCACTCCCACACTGGCCGTACTTCCACCGAGCCGCCCCCGAGCGCCGCGGGATGCCGGGACGCGAGGGAGATCGCCTCGTCCAGGTCGGCGACCTCGATGATGTCGATGCCGGCGATGTACTCCTTGGACTCGATGAACGGGCCGTCGGTGAGCAGGACCTCGTCGCCCTGGACGCGCACGGTGGTGGCGTCGGAGGCGGGACGCAGCCGGGCGCCGCCCTTGACGATGTCGCGGCTGCGGACTTCCTCGATGTAGGACGTGAAGCGGGGATCCTCGGCGATCTCGGCGGGACTGAGTTCCGCGCCGCCGGCGGGGGTGCAGATCAGCAGGACGTACTTCATGACGTGGCCTCCGTGACGTGCTCGTGGACGATCAGCCAGCGCGGACCGACATTGCGGTAGCCGGTGGTGACGCGCAGCAGGTTTCCGTCGGTGCGGATGAGGGCGTGGCCGAACGCGACGCTCTCGTCGACGTGGATACGGAACTCCAGCACCTCGCGGGTGACCGGCCCCCTCGCCTGCCATGCCTTGCGGAGCGCCTCGGCGCCCCTGTGGTGGTCGACGTGCGACACGACCTCCGCGTCCCGTGCGTAGCAGGCGATCACCCGCTCTGCGTCGCCCGCGCGCGCCGCGTCCGTCAGTTCGGCGTCGAGGCGGCGGATCTCCCCTTCGGGATCCTCGTCCTCCCAGAACGGGCGCACCTCCATGGCGCCGATCGTGGCCACGGGGTGCTTCGCCGCCGCCTCGATCGCCTCTTCCAGGCTGTCGCACTCCAGGATGTCGAAGCCGGCGACGTACTCCTTGGTCTCCGCGAACGGCCCGTCGGTGCGCAGCACTTCACCGCCGCGCACCCGCACGGTGACCGCGTCGGCGGGCAGTGCGAGCCGGTGCCCGTGCTGCCGCACGCCACGGTCCCCGAGTTCCTCGACCCAGGGTTCGACGGGGGCCATGCCCGAGGCGTCGTTGGTGTCGTCGCCGCAGACGAGCAGCATGTACTTCATGGATCCTCCCGGTCCTCATGAGCTTCCTACACCCACCCGACGAACGGGGCAGACCCGAATCGACACCCGACGCGCACGAAAAATGATGGGCACCCGTACGGCTGGTTGGATGGTGGCATGACGTCCGACGAGCACGCTCGGCTGATGCGGGCCAACCAGGCCAACTGGGACGCCCGCACCCCCGTCCACCTCGCCAGCCGGTTCTACGGTCTCGGCGGCCGGGACCTCGATCCCGAGCGCTGGTTCGCCGCCTTCGAGTGGGAGGACCTCGGCGACCTCACCGGCCGTGACGTGCTCCACCTCCAGTGCCATCTCGGCACGGAGACGCTCGCCCTGGCCCGCCGTGGCGCCCGCGCGGTGGGGCTCGACTTCTCGGAGGCGTCGGTGGCGGCCGCGGCCGGAATCGCGGCGCGGGCGGGCGTGGCCGTCGAGTACGTACAGGCGAACGTCTACGACGCCGTCGAGGCGTTGGGCGGGCGGCGCTTCGACGTCGTCTACACCGGCAAGGGCGCCCTGTGTTACCTGCCCGACCTCGAGCGATGGGCCGGCGTGATCGCCCAACTGCTGCGTCCTGGCGGTCTGTTGTACGTCGTCGAGTTCCATCCGCTGCTCAACTCGCTGGGCCCGAAGCCCGCGCCGGGCGAGGGCCCCGAGCTGCTGTTGCGCCATGACTACCTCGGTGGCGAGGGGCCCGTGCACCGGGACGCGACCCACACCTACACCGACGGCCCGCCCGTCGAGGGGGCCACCGAAAGCTACGAGTGGATGCACGGAATAGGTGAGGTCCTGGGCGCGTTGACGGGGGCGGGACTGAGTGTCCGGCGGCTCCGGGAGAGCGAGGAGCTGCCGTGGCCCCGCTGGCCCCACATGAAGCGCACGCCGTCCGGCTGGTGGCGTCTTCCCGAGCCGCGGATCCCGCTTCTCTACGGACTTCTGGCCCACCGCTGACAGCCGCGTGCTACTCTGCCGACAGCACTTGTGTACGCCCTGCTGTGGGCGCCGGTGCCAGTTCCTCCTCAGTTCGCCGGTCGGTGTACCGGCTTCTCCTCATCATCTCGTGATCAGTGGCCCTGCCACACCCGAGGTGCTGTTTCCCGCCGCCGAAGGCGCTGTCCGCCTTCCCTCTCGCGGCTTCCCCCCTTCCTTCCGCATGTCCCATGCCTTCCGTCCTCGAAAGGACAGACCACCATGACCACCACTCTCGAACACCCTCCAGTCCAGCAGCAGCCCCCGGTCCGGGCCGTCACCGGCGTCCTCGACATCGACGCGGGCGGGAAGGGCCACCTGCGCTCCGCCGGCCTGCTGCCCTCACCCACCGACCTCCAGGTCTCCCCGGCGCTGATCCGCAGGTTCGGCCTGCGCAAGGGGGACGTCGTCGACGGGGTGCGCGGCACCCAGCGCGCCCTCACCGAGGTCGCCCGGGTCAACGGGCGTACACCCGACAACAATCGCCGTCACTTCCGTGACCTCACCCCGCTGCACCCCCGCGAGCGGATCCGTCTCGAACACCCGGCGTCCGGCCTGACCGGGCGGGTCGCCGACCTGATCGCACCCGTCGGCAAGGGCCAGCGCGGGCTGATCGTGGCCCCGCCCAAGACCGGCAAGACCGTACTGCTCCAGCAGATCGCGGCCGCCGTCGCCGGCAACCATCCCGAGTGCCGCCTGATGGTGGTGCTGCTCGACGAACGCCCCGAGGAAGTCACCGACATGCGGCGCTCCGTGCGCGGCGAGGTGTTCGCCTCGACGTTCGACCGCACGCCCAAGGAGCACATCGCGCTCGCCGAGCTGGTGATCGAACGGGCCAAGCGGCTCGTCGAGGCCGGCGAGGACGTCGTGATCCTGCTCGACTCCCTGACCCGGCTGTGCCGGGCCCACAACAACGCGGCCCCCGGCAACGGCCGCACCCTCAGCGGTGGCGTCGACGCCACCGCGCTGATCGGGCCGAAGAAGTTCTTCGGAGCCGCCCGGCTCGCCGAGGAGGGCGGCTCGCTCACCATCCTCGCCACCGCCCTGGTGGAGACCGGCTCGCGCGCCGACGACTTCTACTTCGAGGAGCTCAAGAGCACCGGCAACATGGAGCTCCGGCTGGACCGCGAGCTCGCCTCCCGGCGCGTCTTCCCGGCCGTCGCCATCAACCCCTCCGGCACCCGCCGCGAGGAACTTCTCCTGCCCCCGGCCGAGTTGGCGACCGTGCACGGTCTGCGCCGGGCACTGCAGAGCCGGGACGGCCAGGCCAACCTGGAGACGCTCCTGGAGCGCATGCGCGAGACGCCGGACAACGCGACCTTCCTGCGCCGAATCCAGCCGACGCTGCCCGTCGGCTAGGCGGGGCCTGTCGGCCAGCCCGTGCGGAGCGCCGCGACACGCCGGGCGGTGTGCGGCATCCGGGTGCTCGGGCCCGCCCCACGGCCCGGCCAGCGCGATACAGGGCCGGTCCGTTCCTAGCTTTGCAGTATGACTATCGGATTTCCCTCCCGGTTTGCCGTCTCGGCCTGCGCACTGTGCATGACGGGACTTCTGGTGTGCGCCCCCGCGACGGCGGCCGCGCGCACGGGCTCCGACCCCGCCGCGCCCGGCGGACCGATGGCCGCGGCCGCATCGCCCGACCTGCTGTACCACGCCGGCACCCAGGTCCGGCCGCACCGGGGCGCACCCCGGGTCCCTGACGTGTCCGCGCTGTCGTGGGTGGTGGCCGACGCCCACAGCGGAGAGGTCCTCGCGGCGCACGACGCCCACCGCGGGCTGCCGCCTGCCAGCACCCTCAAGACCCTGTTCGCCCTGACCGTCCTGCCGGTGCTGCCCGGCGGCCTCAGGCACACGGTCGGCGCGGAGGACCTCGCGGGCATCGGCCCCGGCAGCAGTCTCGTCGGGGTGGCCGAGGGACAGACCTATCAAGTGGCCGACCTGTGGCGCGGGGTGTTCCTCAACTCCGGGAACGACGCCGTGCACGTCCTGGCCCGGCTCAGCGGCGGCTGGCGTTCGGCGGCCACCCGGATGCAGGCCAAGGCGCGCGCCCTGGGCGCCCGTGACACCCACGTCCGCTCCCCCGACGGCTACGACACCCCGGGGCAGGTCTCCTCCGCGTACGACCTGGCGGTCTTCGGCCGGGCGGGGCTGCGCAACGCGGACTTCGCGCGGTACTGCGGCACGGCCGAGGCGGCGTTCCCCGGCCCGGGCGGATGGTCGTACGGGATCCGGAACACCAACCGGCTGCTGACCGGCGCCGACGGGGTGGAGCCCTACGACGGGCTGATCGGGATCAAGAACGGCTACACAAGTCATGCGGGCAACACGCTCGTCGCCGCCGCCCGCCGGGGCGACCGGACGCTGGTCGTGACGGTGATGAACCCTCAGTCGGGCGGTGGCTTCGCGGTCTACGAGGAGGCGCGCCGGCTGCTCGACTGGGGGTTCGGCGCGGCCGGGCGGGTGGATCCGGTGGGCTCGCTGGACGCGCTGCGGGCGAGACCGCGGCCGGGGCCCGACGCCGTGCCGGTCGCGGCGGCGGTCGCACCGGCCGACGACGGGCCGGGCTGGCTGGAGACCTGGGCCATCCTGGGCGCCGCCGGACTCGGTGCGGGGTCGATGGCCCTGGCGCTGCGGTCCCGGCTCGGGCCTGCCCCTCGCGGCTGACCCACCGGCAGCCACAGCAGCAGGCCGAGGGTGATCCAGGTGTAGGTGTTGCTGCCGAGGAAGCCGTCGATGCCCGACGCGTCGTCGAACCACAGCCACACCACGCTGGTGCACAGCACCGCGTACAGGGCGCCCGCGATCCGCAGGTGCCCGGTACGCACGAGCACGGCGAAGGAGGGCAGCAGCCACACCAGGTGGTGCACCCAGGTGATCGGGCTCACCAGACACGCGGTCAGCCCGGTCAGCGCGAACGCGGCCGCCCAGTCCCCCGCCACCACGGCCCGCCGGCCCCGTACGGCCCACACGCCGAGGGTCAGCGCCACGGCGACCGCCCAGACCGCGCGGTCCGGTTCGCCGAGCCGCGCCAGGATGCCCTGCAGCGACTGGTTGGAGACGTAGTCGAGGCGGCCCACCCTGGTCGTGTCCCACAGGGCGTCGGTCCAGTAGAAACGTGAGGCGTCCGGGGCCACGACGGCCGCGAACCCCGTCGCCGCCAGGGCCACGACCGTGGCGACAGCCGCCGCGCGCCAGCGCCGGGCGATCAGGAGCAGGCCGATGAAGAGGGCCGGCGTGAGCTTCACGGCGGCGGCCAGACCGATTCCGACACCGGCCCGGCGTTCCCGGCCCGTCGCGAGCAGCCACCCGTCGAGCAGGACGAGGGCCAGCAGCAGGAGGTTGACCTGGCCGAAGCTGAAGGTGTCGCGCAGCGGTTCGAACAGCGCGAGCGCGCAGGCGCCGAGAGCGCAGCCGTACCAGCCGTACCGCCGCCAGGCCCGGCCGGTGAGGAGCCGCACGACCACGGCCAGTGCCGCCAGATTGAGCAGCAGACCCACGGCGATCGCCGTGCGCAGGTCGAACAGGGCCATCGGGAGCATGGCGACGGCCGCGAACGGCGGGTAGGTGAAGCCGTACGTCGTCCCCGGCACCCGGTAGTCGTAGAGCCGTCCGCCGTGGTGGATCCAGGTGTCGACGGCTCCGTGGTAGACGCGCAGGTCGAACCAGTCGCGCAGGAGCGGCACCGTCGCCGTGAAGGCGGTGACGGCGGCGCCGGCTGCGAGGACCAGCAGCAGTCGGCCGCGATCCGTGGTCGGCGCCCTCATGCCGTATGTCCTCATGCCGTGTGTCCCGTCATCGGGGCCTGGGCCGTCTGATGGGCCTGGACGAGCACGACCAGGGCGAGGACGCCTCCGGAGACGGCGAGGACGAGTTGCCCGGCATCGGCCGGGCCGCCGTTCGGGAGGGTGGCGAGCGCGAGCACGCCCGTCACGGCGGCCACCCGGTGCCGTACCGAGGCGCTGGGCGCGGCAGCCGCTATCAGGAACAGTCCCCACAGGGCGTACCAGGGGCGGATCGCCGGGCCGAGGGCGGCGACGGTGGCGAGGCTCAGGCCCAGGGCGTAGACGGGGCGCGGGCGAAGGCGCAGCCATATGTGGCCGATGACGGCGACGGCTGTCACGACCCCGAGGGCGTGCCAGGCCGGGACGGCCAGCGGGGCCAGGTCGCTGCCGAGACGTTCCAGCAGGGCTCCGGTGGCGCGGCCGAGGAGGCTGGTGAGGGCCCAGTTGCCGGAAGACACAGGGGTGTTGAGGGCGCCGATCCAGCCATAGCCGGTGCCCGCGACGGCCGTGGCGGCGACCGTGGTGACGGCCGCCGAGACGGTGGCTGTCAGGACGGCCCTCGCCGGGTGGTCACCGGCCCGGATCCGCAGCACGACGATCGCCGCCAGCCCCAGGACGGCGGGCGCCTTCACCAGCGCGGCGAGCGTCACGAGGACCGCGCCCAGGATCGGCCACCGGCCAAGGGCGGCGACCAGGCCGAGGCCGAGCAGACCGAGCATGACGGCGTCGTTGTGGGCACCGGCGACCAGGTGCAGCAGCACGAGCGGGTTGAGGGCGCCGAGCCAGAGCGCGGCAGCCGGATCTGCGCCGCTGTGGCGGGCGAGCCGGGGCAGGGCGGCCGCCATGAGAGCGACGCCGAGCAGGGCGACGAGCCGCATCCCGAGCAGACCGGCGGGGAGTTCGCCGTGGGACGCCTTCGCCAGCGCGGAGGCCACGCCGAGAAACACGGGGCCGTACGGGGCGGCCGTGTTGCGCCACGTCGGGGCGACCTCGTCCGCGAGGGGACCGCCGAGCAGGGCGGGGCCATGGCTGTAGACGTCCATGTGGGCGTCGGCCATGGCGCCTTGGGCGAGGTAGCTGTAGACGTCCCGGCTGAACAGGGGCGGCGCGAGCAGCAGCGGAATGGACCAGATGACAAGGACGGCCATGAGTTCGCGCGTGCTGGGCCGCTGTTCGGGGCTGCGCACGAGGCGGCCGAGGAGGAGCCAGGCCGCTATCAGCAGGACGACGCCGAAGTAGGCACCGACCAGGCCGAGTGCCGCCTGGGGCGAGGCCGGGGTCAGGAGTTCACGGACGGGCAGAGCTCCTGAGGTCTCGCCACCTGCGGCGAGAAAGGCGGTGCCGACCAGACCGAGGATCTGGCAGCGACGGAGATCTACGGGAACCTTGGCCAACACGTCAGCAGCGTGTCAGTTTCGGGTGGCTGGAAGGCGACGCGGTGACGACCGGGGTGTGACCGGTGCGTGGTCGGGTGCGATGCGCTCACCCCCGCTCAGAACACGGACAGACCCGTCAGCGTCGTGAACCTGTCCAGGGCCGCCACCCCCGCCACGGAGTTGCCCCGCTCGTCCAGACCCGGGCTCCATACGCACAGGGTGCAGCGGCCCGGGACCACCGCGATGATGCCGCCGCCCACACCGCTCTTGCCGGGCAGGCCCACGCGGTAGGCGAAGTCGCCTGCCGCGTCGTACGTCCCGCAGGTCAGCAGCACTGCGTTCACCTGCTTGGCCTGGCTCTGGGTGAGCAGCCGCGTGCCGTCGGCGCGCACTCCGTGCCGGGCCAGGAACGTGGTGGCGAGAGCGAGGTCGGAGCAGGAGGCCCGCAGCGAGCACTGCCGGAAGTACTGGTCGAGCAGGACCGGGACCGGGTTGCCGACGTTGCCGTACGACGCCATGAAGTGGGCCAGGGCGGCGTTGCGGTCGCCGTGCGCGGACTCGGAGGCGGCGACCTCCATGTCGAAGTCCAGGGTGGGGTTGCCGGACTCCGAGCGGAGGAAGTCGAGCAGTTCGCCGGCCGCGTCTCCGGTACGGCTGTGGAGGCGGTCGGTGACCACCAGCGCGCCCGCGTTGATGAACGGGTTGCGCGGGATGCCGTTCTCGTACTCCAGCTGGACCAGGGAGTTGAAGGGGTTGCCGGAGGGCTCGCGGCCCACGTGCTCCCAGAGTTGGTCGCCCTCGCGGGCCAGGTCGAGCGCGAGGGTGAAGACCTTGGTGATGGACTGCGTCGAGAACGGCACGCGCCAGTCCCCGACGCCGTAGACCGTGCCGTCCAGCTCCGCGACGGCCATGCCGAAGCTGCGCGGGTCGCAGGCAGCGAGCGCCGGGATGTAGTCGGCGGGCCTGCCGCGGCCGGGGGTCCGTTCGATCTCGGCGGCGATGCGCTCCAGGACCGGTTGGAACTGCGGGGACATGAGCGTCATCATGCCGCACGCCTGTCTCGGGAGCGTCTCCGGGTCTCCGTCAGCGGTACCGGCAGGAGGCCAATCAGGCATGTCTTGAGCCGAACTCCGCGTGCTGGCCCACCCATCCCTGCCTCGCACGTCAGGGTGAGTCTGCGGCCTCCATGAATCGGGGTCCGCTCGGCCATCGAGCAGACAGGAGCGATGTTGCGCCAGCGGAACGAAGGCGACGGAGCCACCGGCTTGCAGCGGTCGGCCCACCGGAAGAGCACCTGGGCGGTCGCCGGTCCGCTGCGGCGCAGTACCGCGGCCTGCCTGTGCGCGACCGCGTTGCTGCTGGCCGGATGCAGCGCGCCCGCCCCGTACGTACCCCTGCTGGAGAACCCCAAGGACGGACGAACGTTCTATCTCAGTCCTCAGGGAGACGACGGCGACGACGGTCGGACACCGCAGACCGCCTGGCGCACACTCCTGCGCGCCGACGCCCTGCGGTTCAAGCCGGGCGACCGTCTGCGGCTGAAGGCCGGGGCACGTTTTCCGGGCAGACTGAGCATCGGCCAGGGTGACGCCGGCAACGCCCGCAAGCCTGTCGTGATCGAGTCCTATGGAGAGGGCCGCGCGACGATCACGGCCCGCGGCACACGCGCCATCGAGGTGCACAACACGAGCGGAGTCGTCATCCGTGACCTGACCCTCGTCGGCGACACCGCGTCCTACAGATCGCAGGAGGGCATCGCCTTCGTCAACGATCTGCCCGGCGACCGGAAGCTGCCGTACGTCCGGGTCTCGGATGTCGAGGTGTCGGGCTTCCGCAACGGCCTCCGGCTGCACGGCGGCACCGAGGCATCCGGCTTCCGCGACGTGGTGATCAGCGACTGCGCACTGCACGACAACCAGGACGCCGGTCTCGTGGCGGACGGTCCGCCCTTCTCCGCGGACGCGCCCGCCTACGCGCACGACGACGTGACGGTGTCGAGGGTGACGGCGTACCGGAATGTCGGCGACCCCCAGGCGGCCGACCGCAACACCGGCAGCGGCATCGTCCTCGGAAGTGTCCACCGTGGCCTGGTGGAGCAGTCCGTCAGCCACGACAACGGGCGTTCGTCCTCACCGGACGCCGTCGAGGGCCCCGAGGGCATCTGGACGTACGACTCGTCGTGGATGACGCTGGAGAAGAACGTCTCCTACGGCAACCACACCGGTTCCACGGTGGACGGCGGCGGGTTCGGCCTCGACAACAACGTGTCCCACTCGCTGATGCAGTACAACCTTGCCTACGGGAACGACGGTTCGGGCTTCCTGGCGTACTCCGCCGCCCCGAACACGGCTCACCGGGACAACACGATCCGGTACAACATCAGCCACAACGACGGCCGCAAGCTCCCGCACTACGGCGGCATCGTCGCGTTGGGATGGCGGGTCAGCGACCTCTCGATCTACCAGAACACGGTGCTGACCACGGCGAACGGCGCCGTCCGCGCACCGGCGCTCCGACTCGAGCCCAGCCTGCGCGGCGTCACCGTGCGCAACAACGTGTTCGTCACGGACGGCTCGCCGGTCGTCGCGGCGCAGGGGGCCTTCGACGCGTCGTCCGTGGTGATGCAGGGCAACGACTACCACAGCTCGGGAGGCTGGGCCCTGCTGTGGGGCGGGCGCGAGTACAGCGACATGGCCACGTGGCGCCAGGAGACGGGTCAGGAGTCGCTGGGCGCGCAGGTCACCGGCACCGACCGCGACCCGTGCCTCGCCCCGGTCGCGGTGCCCGCGGCCGGTCCGAACCTGCGCGGCAGCGAGCCGACGCGCGGTGCACTCGCCGGACGGTGCGCCGACACGCTGGCCGCTGCTGCGGTGGACCTGCGGGCCATGGGGATCGACCCCGGTCAGGTGGACTACTTCGGAGCGCCGCTGAGCGGATCGCCCGGCGTGGGAGCCGTGGAGACCGGTCCGCCCGCCTGAGGGATCGTCACCCGGAGGGCGTCGCCAGGACCTGGCGTCGGCACGTGGACCGGACGCCCCAGAGCGCGGACGTGCCAGCCGGCCTCCCGCCAGAGGGCCGGGTCCAGGGCGTTGCGCGCGTCGATCATCCGCGGAGCCCGGACCACCTGCGACAGCTTCACCGGGTCCAGTGCGCGGTACTGGCGCCACTCGGTCAGGTGCAGCACCAGATCCGCGTCCCGGCACGCCTCCATGACGTCCGTGGTGTAGGACGGTCCGGGCAGTGCCGCCCGCGCGTTGTCGATGCCTTCCGGATCGTGCACGCGGACGTCGGCGCCCTGGGCGACGATCTCGGCGGCGACGGCCAGGGCCGGCGAGTCCCGCACGTCGTCGCTGTCGGGTTTGAAGGTGGCGCCCAGCACCGCGACGCGCCGCCCGGCGAACTCACCGCCCAGCAGCTGCCGGGCCAGGTCGACGGTACGCCGCCGCTGCCGGTGGTTGATCTGATCGACCTGGCGCAGGAAGGACACGGCCTCCCCCACCTCCAGTTCCTCGGCCCGGGCGAGGAACGCGCGGATGTCCTTGGGCAGACAGCCGCCGCCGAACCCGAGCCCCGCGGACAGGAAGGCACGCCCGATGCGGGCGTCATGGCCGAGGGCCTCGGCCAGAGTCACCACATCGGCGCCCGAGGCGTCACACACCTCCGCCATGGCGTTGATGAAGGAGATCTTCGTCGCCAGGAAGGAGTTGGCGGCGACCTTCACCAGTTCCGCGGTGGCGGGATCGGTGCTGACGTAGGCGACACCGGCCCGCAGCATCGGTGCGTAGACATCGCGTAGCGTCCGGTCGGCGTGCGGCGAGGTGACTCCCACGACCAGCCGGTCGGGGCGCAGGGTGTCCTGGACGGCGAATCCCTCGCGCAGGAACTCCGGGTTCCAGGCGACCTCGGCGTCGACGCCGGGGCGAACCTGTGAGGTCACCCTGCGGGTCAGCGTCCGGGTGGTACCCACCGGCACGGTGGATTTTCCGACGATGAGGCTGTCGCGGGTGAGGAGCGGTGCCAGACCGTCGACGACCGCCTTCACATGGCGCAGGTCGGCGGCCAGGGAATCGGCGCGTTGCGGTGTACCGACGCACACGAAATGCACGTCGGCGAAGTCGGCGGCCTCCCGCAGGGAGGTGGTGAAACGCAGCCGCCCCGCACGGGTGTTTTTGACGAGGATCTCCGGCAGGCCGGGTTCGAAGAAGGGCGCCCGGCCTGCCGCGAGTGCCGCGATCTTCCCGCTGTCGGTGTCGACACCGAGGACGTCGTGTCCGATGTCCGCCATGCACGCGGCGTGCACGGCTCCGAGGTAACCCGTACCGATGACGGTCAACCGCATGGGAGTACTCCTGTCTTGGAAACCGAGTCGACGGGTCAGCGGGCGTAACCGTGGGGGTTGAGTTCCTGGAACCGCCAGGCGTCACGGCACATGGCGGCGAGGTCACGCGTGGTGGTCCAGCCCCAGGCCTCGGCCACCGCGCTCGCGTCGGCGACGAGCTCGGCGACATCGCCGGGTCTGCGGGCGACGACCTGGTAGGGAACGGGGCGGCCGCTCGCCTCACCGAAGGCCGCGACCAGTTGCAGCACGGAGGTGCCGGTGCCCGTGCCCAGGTTGAACACCCGCATGCCGGTGCGGTCGTCCAGGTGCTGGAGGGCCACCCGGTGTCCCTCGGCGACATCCATGACGTGGATGTAGTCCCGCACTCCGGTGCCGTCCGGCGTGGGGTAGTCGTCCCCGAAGACGCTCAGCCGCTCCCGTCTGCCCACGGCGACCTGGGCGACGTACGGCATGACGTTGTTGGGGACGCCCTGCGGGTCCTCGCCGAGCAGTCCGCCGGGGTGGGCCCCGACCGGGTTGAAGTAGCGCAGGGCGAGCACCTTCATGTCCGTCACGTGGGCGCAGACGTCCTCCAGGATCCGCTCGCACGTCAGCTTGGTGCGGGCGTAGGGGTTCGTGGGTGCCACCGGGCTCTGCTCGGTCAGGGGCACGGTCCGCGCGTCACCGTAGACGGAGCACGACGAGGAGAAGACCAGCCGTCGGACGGCGTGCTCGTGCATGACCGACAGCAGTGCGCAGGTGCCGCCCACGTTCGTGTCGTAGTACTCGACCGGCAGCGCCACCGACTCCCCGACCGCCTTGTGGGCAGCGAAATGGATGACCGCGTCCACCTGATGGGTGGCGAACACCTGCCCGAGAGCCGACCGGTCGCGCACGTCGACCTGGTAGGCGGCGGCGAGTGGTCGGCCCGCGGTCTTGGCGATGCGCTCCAGCGCGTGGGGAGAGCTGTTGACGTGGTTGTCGACGACGACGACTTCGTAGCCGTGGGCGAGCAGTTCGACGCAGGTGTGGCTGCCGATGAATCCGGCGCCACCGGTCACCAGGACGGTTTCGGGCATCGAGAACCTCGTTCTTCGTCACAGGGGAAGGGGGGACGTTGCGGGCGGGGCGCCGGGCGGCCACGGGCATCAGCCCGAAAGGAAGCCCCGCACATAGGTCGGGAACAGCAGCAGCGCGAAACCCAGCGGCACAAGCGCGACGAGACCCGAGGCCAGCGGAATGATCGCCGTCCGCAGCGCCCGGTGCGCGCCCACACCCGCGGACCTCGCGGTCTCACGGATGTGCAGAAAGCTGACGGCGAGGGTCACCAGCGCGTAGGAGAGCGAGCCGAGGAGACACAGGAACACATAGCCGAGGGCGGGGCCGGTCAGCTGCCCGATCACGGCCGCGCCGGACAGGACGACGGTGATCAGGAGGTAGGGGAGCACCAGGCGCACCGGCAGCGGCTCCATGCCGTCGCGGACCTTGGGCGTCACCTTGAAGACGACCTTCCTCGGCCGCAGGCGCTGCACCAGCGCGGCCGCGGCACCCCAGGCCACCCATGGCCATCGGGTCAGCCCGAACAGCCAGCCCTCCCAGCTCAGCAGCGGCGCGTCGACGGGCCGCAGCAGGCCGCGTCTGCGCAGCAGCAGGGTGAGCAGGATCAGGAAGAACGACATGGCCCAGAAGTGCAGGAGGAAAGCGCCGTAGTTCACGTTGATCCACGGCCGGCCGGTGACCGCGGCGATCGGCGGCAGCAGCAGGCCGGCGGTGGTCGTCAGCGCGAGCAGCGGATAGTAGGAGAGGGCGAAGGCGAAGCGGATCCGCAGCCGGCCCGGCATGCGCCACAGATGCTTCGGGAGCATGCCCAGCAGCATGAACACCAGGCTCCGCGACCACTGGAACTCCTGTGTCACCATGGCGGCGAAGGTGAGGGGGCCGTCGCCGTGCGCCTCCGCGTCGATGGCGAACGCCCCGTGCCACCCCGCCGAGTTCAGCAGGAACGTGGTGGCGAAGTCCTCGGCCAGTTCGGGGCCGAGCCCTCCGATGTCCTGGAGGGCGCAGGTGCGTACGGCGTAGTGGGAGCCGATGCACAGCGGTGCCAGACCGTCGGAGTGGCCCAGTTGCATCGGTCCGTGGAAGGTGGCCTCGCGGTACAGCCGTCCGCGCGCCGACCACGAGGTGCGGGCGTTGGCGTCGCACACGCTGGGCGCTGCGACGTAGCCGATGGCCGGATCGGCGAACGGCCGGACCACTTCCCCCAGGTAGCGGGGGTGGGGTACGTGGTCGACGTCGAGCTGGGCGACCACGTCGTAGTCGGAGTAGCCCCAGTGGTCGTAGAAGTGCGCGAGGTTCCCCTCCTTGCACCGGGTACGGCGGGGCCAGACGTCGCGGTGGTACGGCGCGGCACCGCGGCGGCAGGAGACACGCACGGCGTTGTCCTCGCACCAGTCCAGGATCTCCTGGCTCGGGTCCTCGTCGCACAGCCATACGTCGTAGGGGTGCGGGAATTCCTGGCGCAGTATCGCGCTCAGGGTGGTGCGGGCGACCGGCCAGGGCTCCGACGGTGCCCGGGTCACCACGAACGCGGTCCGCAGCCGGGGCACCTCCACAGCGGGGTCGAAGGTGCGCAGCCTCACCATCACGACGACGAAGTAGAGGGGCAGCACGGACAGGTACAGCAGCAGGGCGCTGTTCACCGCGAAGCCGACCATGCCGACCCGGTGTTCCGGACGCAGCCACCACTCCCAGAAGCACACGAAGGCGGCCCACCAGCCGACCGCGAGCAGGGACACCTTCATCCGGTCAAGGCGCCCCAGCAGGGGAACGCAGGACGCCGGCCCGAGCGTGAGCCTTTTGCGCGGTTTGCCGAAAACCGGTCCGTCGGCGGGCATGTCGACGACGTTGCCCGCCGAGAGACTCCACAGGTGGGTTCTCAGCATCGCCTCGTCGGTGTGCGCCGTGCCCGGAGCACCGTCCAGGGCGGTGCCGGGCGTCCCGCCGTGATCCGTCTGGGTCACGACGCGGCGGCGACGGTCGCGCCGAGCCGGGAGGAGGCCGCCGTGACGACGCCGTCCTGCTGCCCGCCCCGGATCGCGGAGAGCGCGGCGGCGATGTCGTCCGGCCGGGAGGCGAACCACTCCACCGTTCGCCGCAGACCGTCCTCGATGCCGACCTCGGGGCTCCAGCCCAGGCGCTGCGCCGCTCGGGCGATCGCCGGCCGGCGGCGGGTGGGGTCGTCGACCGGCAGCGAGTGGAACTGGATCTCGGCCTGCGATCCCGTGAGGTCGAGAACGAGTTCCGCCAGTTGCAGGACCGTCAGTTCGACGGGATTCCCGAGGTTGACCGGTCCGGGTTCGTCGTGGTCGAGCATGGCGACGATTCCGCGCATCAGGTCGTCGACGTAGCAGAAACTGCGGGTCTGCTTTCCGTCTCCGTAGACGGTCAACGGCTCTTGGGCGAGTGCCTGGACGACGAAGCTGGAGACGACCCGTCCGTCGTGCGGGCGCATGCGCGGGCCATAGGTGTTGAAGATCCGCACGATTCCCGTGTTCGTTCCGCGGTTCGTCCGGTAGGCCTGGGTCAGTGCTTCGGAGAACCTTTTCGCCTCGTCGTAGACGCTACGCGGGCCGACGGGGTTGACGTGGCCCCAGTACGTCTCGTCCTGAGGGTGTACCTCGGGGTCTCCGTACACCTCGCTCGTGGAGGCGAGGACGAAGCGGGCGGCGTGGCGCGCCGCCAGCAGCAGCGCGTTCTCCGTACCTCGGCTGCCCACGGCGAGCGTCTCCAGCGGGCGGGCGAGGTAGTCGGGAGGTGAGGCGGGGCTGGCGAGGTGGGCCACCGCGTCGACGGTGCCCGACACCTCCACGGACAGACTGACGTCCCCGCGGACGAGTTCGAAAGCCGGGTCTCCGAGAAAGGGGGCGATGTTCGCCGGGTCGCCGGTCGAGAAGTCGTCGAGACACACGACTTCGTCGCCGCGCCGAAGGAGTGCTTCGCATAGATGCGAACCGAGAAAACCGCCGCCACCTGTCACGGCCACACGCATGAATTCTCGTGGACTCACCGAAGGGATTCCATCGCTCCGCCCGGCGCAGAGAGTGCAGGGTCTTTCACCAGGACAGGAGACGGCCTGTTTCGAAGGCCGCACAATTCACGATATGAGCATTAATAAGACTTTACTGGGAATAGCGACACAGGCTGCGCCGATCAGCGGGTACCGCCCGAGGGGGGACTGTCTCTCGTTCTGCCGCCACCATTCGGTTGTGGCGGGTGCACCACCCCCGGCGCGGTTCACCCCTGGGTGTGACGGCGCCGCGTGTCGGTGCGGCGCGGCAACGCCGGTGTCATGCGGCGCAAGGAGGCCGGACCTCAGATCGCTTGTGCCGTGCCGCTGCCGGCGAGTACCTCCGGACGCAGGAGATCCGCCAGGCGCTCGGCCGGCAGCAGACCCTTCTCCAGGACGAGTTCGGCTACTCCCCGGCCGCTGGCCAGGGCCTCCTTGGCGATGTCGGTGGCGGCCGTGTAGCCGATGTGCGGGTTGAGGGCGGTGACCAGGCCGATGGAGTTCTCGACCGTCCGGCGCAGTGCCTCGGTGTTGGCGGTGATGCCGTCCACGCAGCGTTCGGCGAGGGTGAGGCAGGCGGCGCGCAGGTGGGTGATCGACTCCGACAGGGAGTGGAGGATGATCGGCTCGAAGGCGTTGAGCTGGAGCTGTCCCGCCTCCGCGGCCATCGTGATGGTCACGTCGTTGCCGATCACCTCGAAGGCCACCTGATTGACGACTTCCGGGATCACCGGGTTGACCTTCCCCGGCATGATCGACGAACCCGCCTGCACCGGCGGCAGGTTGATCTCGCCGAGGCCCGCGCGCGGCCCCGACGACAGCAGCCGCAGGTCGTTGCAGCTCTTGGACAGCTTGACCGCGACCCGCTTGAGCACACCGGACATCTGCACGAACGCACCGCAGTCCTGCGTCGCCTCCACCAGGTTGGCGGCCGTGACCAGCGGCAGCCCGGTGATGGCGGCCAGGTGGCGCCGGGCCGACTCGGCGTATCCGGCGGGAGCATTGAGTCCTGTCCCGATCGCCGTGGCACCCAGGTTGATCTCATGGATCAGCTGGACGGCCTCGTCAAGACGGGACCGGTCCTCGTCAATCATGACGGCGTAGGCCGAGAACTCCTGCCCCAGCGTCATGGGCACCGCGTCCTGCAACTGTGTACGGCCCATCTTGAGCACCTCGCGGAACTCCACGGCCTTACGGGCGAACGCGTCCTGCAGTACAGCCATCGCCTCGAGCAGTCCACGTACCGCGAAGACCGTCGCTATCTTGACGGCGGTCGGGTAGACGTCATTGGTCGACTGGCCCAGGTTGACGTCCTCGTTGGGGTGCAGGAACGAGTACTGCCCCTTCTCGTGCCCCAGCAGCTCCAACGCCCGGTTGGCGACGACCTCGTTGGCGTTCATGTTGGTCGACGTACCGGCCCCGCCCTGGATCACGTCGACCACGAACTGGTCGTGCAGCTTCCCGTCCCGGATCTCCCGGCAGGCCTCGACGATCGCGGTGGCCTTCCTTGGCTCCAGCAGCCCGAGTTCCTCATTGGCGAGAGCCGCTGCCTCCTTCACGGCGGCGAGCGCGTCGATGAGGTGCGGGTAGGCGGAGATCGGCGTCCCGGTGATGGGGAAGTTCTCGGTGGCCCGCAGGGTGTGCACACCCCAGTAGGCGTCGACGGGGACGTCGCGGTCGCCGAGGAGGTCGTGCTCGCTGCGGGTGAGGGCGACGGTCATGAGGGTGCGGTTCCTTCTTCCATGGGGATCAGGTGAGTTTTTTTGGGGGCGCGGGGAACTGCGCGATCAGCCACAGACGGACCGCACCCGCCGAACGACAGGTGCGCCCGAGCCACTAGGCGCAAGCCGGGACACCAACGGGCTCCAGCGAACGAACGGGCCGCACACACCCGACCTCGAGGCCGCCTCCAAGAAGCGCCTCACCCTGGAACTCGGTGAGCAGCGAGGGATCGACCCCGGCCCACGCCAACGCCGCCGCAGCAACCGGCACCCGCGCCCGATTCGCCCCGTCGGAGATCTTCACGGCGACAGCGCGCCCATCCGGAAGCGCGGCGACCTGAACGCCCTCGAACCCGTCCTTCGCGAGCAGCCCGGGCACGGCCTTCATCAGCGCGGCCACGTCCCGCCCCGCCCCGGACGCCATCTCCGCGTGCTCCCGCATCGCGTCGGCGACCCGCGCCTCAGGTGTGCCGGGGGCCGCCGAGGTGATCCGTGCCGCGGCCCGGGCAAGGCCGTGCAGCGAGACGGAGAACAAAGGCGCACCGCACCCGTCGACGGTCACCCGCGTGATCCGCTGCCCGGTCAGGTCCTCAACGATCTCGGCGATCGCCTGCTGGAGCGGATGCGAGGGGTCGAGGTACCCCTCGAGAGGCCAGTCGTTGAGCACGCACGTGTACAGCATCGCCGCGTGCTTGCCGGAGCAGTTCTGCGCGAGCCGCGAGGGCCCGCGGCCCTCCCGGATCCACGTGTCCCGGACGGCCGGGCCGAACGGCATGTCCGGGACATTGCGCAGGTCGTCCTCGGACACACCCGCGAGCTCCAGGATCCGGCGGGCCCCGGCGAGGTGGCGTTCCTCGCCGGAGTGGCTGGCCGCGGCGAGCGAGAGGAGCTCGCCTTCCAGCGGCAGCCCGGCCCGGACCATGGCGACGGCCTGGACCGGCTTGAGCGCGGACCGCGGATAGAACGCGGCCTCGATGTCACCGAGTTGGAAACGGACGTCCCCGTCGCTGTCGAGAACGACGACGGAACCGTAGTGGGTGCCCTCGACCAACCCACCGCGGATGAGGTGGGCGACGGGAGCGTGGAGGGGTTCACGGACCAGGGGTGCGGCCGCGACGGGACTGCTGTGCATCACTTCCTGCTTCTCCGGGAACGTCACGCGGGTCACGCGTGCGTGCCGGTCGATTCGGGCTCGGTAAGCGCGCGAGCGATCACGCGCCGGTGGATCGGCTCTCCGTGGAGGTACGGGAGACCCTGCGCCGGACGGCGAACCAACCGGCGACCAGTGCCGCGACGATCAGCGGGAGGCACAGCACCGTGGTGCGGCCGGCGCCGCCGTCGGCGTACATGAGAACCAGGACGGAGGCGAGGAAGGCCAGCGTCACGAGTTCGGTCCAGGGGGATCCCGGCAGTCGGTAGCCGGGACGGGTGAGTTCGCCCTTCTCGGTCTTCTGCCAGAAGAGCAGGTGACAGACCATGATCATGCCCCAGGTGGCGAGGATGCCGATGGCGGCGAAGTTCAGCACGATCTCGAACGCGTCGGCGGGGACCACGTAGTTGAGGCCGACGCCGAGGACGCAGATGCCGCTGGTGAGCAGGATGCCGCCGTAGGGGACCTGGCTGCGGCTCATCACGCCGGTGAACTTCGGGGCGGATCCGGACATCGCCATGGAGCGCAGGATGCGCCCGGTGCTGTACAGACCGGAGTTGAGCGAGGACATGGCCGCGGTGAGGACGACGAGGTTCATCACACCGCCGGCCGCCGGGATGCCGATGTTGGACAGGACGGTCACGAACGGGCTCTCGCCGGCGCTGTACTTGTTCCAGGGCAGCAGCATCGAGAGCAGCAGGACCGAGCCGACGTAGAAGATGCCGACGCGCCACATGATCGAGTTGATCGCCTTGGGCATGATCTTCTCGGGATTCTCGGTCTCGCCCGCGGCGACGCCGACCAGTTCGACCGAGGCGTAGGCGAAGACGACGCCCTGAATGATCAGGAGCATGGGCAGCAGGCCGCTGGGGAAGACGCCGCCGTTGTCGGTGATCAGGGACGGGCCGGGGTGGTGGCCGTCGATCGGGTGCTGGGTGGCCAGCAGGAAGATGCCGATCAGCATGAACGCCACGAGCGCGCCCACCTTGATGATGGCGAACCAGAACTCCAGCTCACCGAACATCTTCACCGAGATGAGGTTGACGGTGAGGACGACCGCGAGCGCGATGAGGGCGATCACCCACTGCGGGATGTCGGAGAACATGCCCCAGTAGTGGGTGTAGAGGGCGACGGCGGTGATGTCGGCGATGCCGGTGGTGGCCCAGTTCAGGAAGTACATCCAGCCGGCGACGTAGGCGCCCTTCTCGCCGAGGAACTCCCGGGCGTACGACACGAAGGCGCCGGAGGAGGGCCGGTACAGGACGAGTTCGCCGAGGGCGCGTACGACGAGGAAGGCGAAGACGCCGCAGACGGCGTAGGCGATGAACAGGGAGGGGCCGGCGTCGGCGAGGCGGCCGCCGGCACCGAGGAAGAGGCCGGTGCCGATCGCGCCGCCGATGGCGATCATGTTGACGTGTCGTGACTTGAGGGACTTGCTGTAGCCCTCGTCTCCGGCGTCGACATGGCCGGAACGTTTCTGCACATCGTCGTGCAGGCTCTGCTCGCTCACGCCTGGGGTTCGCCTTCCGTGGGGGTGTCCGTACCCGTGCGCGAGGGACGCACGATGTCGGTGAGGGTGGTCTCGACGCGGTCGAGGTGGTGGGACATGGCCTCCACCGCGTCGTGCTCGGAACCGTCGATCAGCGCCTCGACGATCGCGCGGTGCTCGCGGTTGGACTGCTCACGGCGGCCGCCCAGCTCGTTGAGGAACGCCGACTGACGCGCCAGTGCGTCCCGGATCTCCTCGATGACCCGGCGGAAGACCGGGTTCTGGGCGGCCTCGGCCACGGCGAGATGGAAGAGGGTGTCCATCGCGACCCACGCCGTGGTGTCGGTCTCCCGTTCCATCCGGTCCAGCAGGTGGGCCAGGTGGTCCAGGTTCTCGGGGGTGCGGCGCCGGGCCGCGTACCCGGCGACCGGGATCTCGACGTGGCGGCGCACTTCCAGGAGGTCGCTGGCCGCGTAGTCGCCGAAGGTGGGGTCCTCCACCGCGTTGGCCACGACGAAGGTGCCCTTGCCGGTCTTGGAGACCGTCAGGCCCATCGTCTGCAGGGCCCTGAGGGCCTCGCGCAGGACGGGCCGGCTGATCTCCAGGGTGCGGCAGAGCTCCGCTTCGGAGGGGAGCTTGTCGCCGATGGCGTACTCCCCGCGCTCGATGGCGTCACGCAGATGCGCCAGCACCGCCTCCATGGCGCTGATGCGCCGCGGGGGCTGACTGGCTGTCCGGCTGTCTGACAGGTTCACGGAACAGATACTCCGGGCGGCGAGAGGGTGCTGTCAAGGGGCCGGGCCCACGGGGTACGAGGAGCGGGAGCCGCCGCACGGGGGGCGAGGAGCGACAACCGTCGCACGGGGGTGCAAGCAGGGAGAGCCGCCGCACGGGGGTGCAAGCAGGGAGAGCCGCCGCACGGGGGTGCAAGCAGGGAGAGCCGCCGCACGGGGGTGCGAGCAGGGAGAGCCGCCGCACGGGGGTGCGAGCAGGGAGAGCCGCCTCGCACCCCCGTGGCGGTCAGCTGCCGAGCGTTCCCGTGGCCAGCAGGCCGAAGAGCAGCAGGCCCACGACGATCCGGTAGACCACGAAGGCGTTGAAGGAGTGCTTGGCCACGAACTTCAGCAGCCAGGCGATCGAGCCGTAGGCGACCACGAAGGACACGCCCGTGCCGACGGCGAGCGGAGCCGCCCCCACGCCCGCGCCGAGGGCGTCCTTGAGCTCGTAGATGCCGGCGCCGGTGAGGGCGGGGATGCCGAGGAAGAACGACAGTCGGGTGGCGGCCACGCGGTCCAGGTCGAGCATCAGGGCCGTGGACATGGTCGCGCCGGAGCGGGAGAAGCCGGGGAAGAGCAGTGCGAGGATCTGCGAGCTGCCGACCAGCATCGCGTCCTTGAACGAGGTGTCGTCCTCACCACGCTTGTGCCGCCCCATCTGGTCCGCCGCCCACATCACACCGCTGCCGACGATCAGGGAGCCCGCGACCACCCACAGGGACGCGAGCGCTCCCTCGATGAGCGGCTTGGCGGCCAGACCGACGATGACGATCGGGATGGTCGCGGCGATCACCCACCAGGCGAACTTGTAGTCGTGGTGGTAGCGCTCCTCCTTGTTGACGAGCCCCCTCCCCCACGCGGAGACGATCCGCACGATGTCCTTGAAGAAGTACACGAGCACGGCGGCGATCGCGCCGACCTGGATGACGGCCGAGAACCCGACGACGGCGTCGTCGTCGACGGGGATGTTCATCAAACCCTCGACGATCTTCAGATGGCCGGTGGAGGAGACGGGCAGGAACTCGGTCACTCCCTCGACGGCTCCGAGGACGACGGCCTGACCGACGCTGATGACGCTCATGGGATCCAGTTCTTCTCAGGGGAAGGCAGGTGCGGAGGCCCCAGTCTTACTACACGCGCACAAGCGCCGATGCCTACGCCCACACGGCCTGCGCCAGCGCCACGCCCGCGAAGGCCGCCCCGAGACCGGCCACCACGCTCGCGGCCACGTTGGCCGCGGCGTAGAAACGTGCCCCGGTCTCGCCGAGCCGGAGAGTCTCGTAGGAGAAGGTCGAGTACGTCGTCAGGGCCCCGCACAGACCGGTGCCCAGGAGGAGTTGGAGGCGGGATCCGGCAGCTCCCTCGGCCACGGCGCCGGTGAGCAGGCCGAGAATCAGACAGCCCGTGACATTGACGGCGAAGGTGCCCCAGGGGAAGAGCGAGTCGTGCCGGGACTGCACCGCGCGGTCGGTGAGATAGCGGAGCGGGGCGCCGACCATGGCACCTGTGACGACCAGCAGCCAGTTCACAACGACTTCTTACCCTTCGTGCCCGTTCTGCCCCGACTTGTGTCCTGGGTGCCGTCGCGGCCGACGTACCGGATGACCTCGCAGTGGTCGAGGGTCACCAGGCCCTCGGTGATGAGTTCGTCGAGCTGCGGAAGGAACTCCCGTACGCGGGTCTCGGTGTCGACGATCACGACGGCCACCGGCAGGTCCTCGCTGAGGGACAGCAGCCGGGAGGTGTGGATCAGGGAGGACGCACCGAAACCCTCGATGCCGCGGAAGACGCTGGCCCCGGCGAGCCCCGCAGCGTGGGCGCGATGCACGATCTCGGTGTAGAGGGGTTTGTGGTGCCAGGTGTCGTTCTCGCCGACGTAGACGGTCACGCGCAGGGCGCTGCCGGTCAGCCTCGTCATGGCTGCCTCCACTTCAGGACGCGGCGGGTCGCCGTGGACGCCAGCCACACCGCGGTGAGGGCCGCGAGCAGTGTCGCGGCGAGATAGGCCAGGCCCATGGCGGGCCGGCCGTGATCGACGAGTTTCTGGATGTCGACGGCGTAGGTCGAGAAGGTGGTGAAGCCGCCGAGGACACCGGTGCCGAAGAAGGGGCGGACCAGGCGGTGGGCGGCCCACACGTCGGTGATGACGACCATGAACACGCCGATGACGGCACAGCCGACGACGTTGGTCCAGAAGGTCGCCCAGGGGAATCCGCCGGGCGGCGCGGGCCAGTGGAGGGAGAGGGCGTACCGGGCGACGGCTCCGAGGGCGCCGCCCAGCGCGACCACCGCGACGACCGGCGCCTGACCGTGCAGGAGCGACGGGCGCGTGGGTCCGGCGGGGGCACGGAGGCTCTCCGGGGCTGTCATGGTCGTGTCTCTCCTACTCGCCGGGGCCCTGGCACACGGGCGCGCTCCATCGCGAGTAGGGACCGTTGGCGGCGCCTTCGCCGCGGTTCGGGTACGGCGGGCCCCACCGCCGCGCCGCGAGGGTGATCGCGACCGAGGACCAGGGTAACGCCGGGGCGCCGCCGGGGTCACTTCGCGGCGGGCGGCTCGCACAGCGCGATGCCGCGCTCCCAGAGGCTGCCGAGGACCAGGTGGCCGGCGGCCTCGCAGACGCTGGTGACCATGCGGAAGCCGGACCGGTTGCGGGCGAGGTGGTGGACGACCTCGCCCGTGTCGTCGACCGCGAGGACACCGATGCTGCCCGTGGGGCGGTAGGGGGCGCGTACGGCGACACGGGCGGCGGCTCGGCGGACCGGTGGGACGGCGCGGTGCAGCAGGTCGAGCGGGGGCACGCGGGGGCCGGCGAGCGAGACCCAGATGGGGCCGTCGGGTCCGCCGCGCCAGATGTTGTCAGGCATGCCGGGCAGGTTCTCGGCGAGGGGTTCGGCGCGTCCGGCCTCGGGTCCGTCGAGCCAGTAACGGGTGAGCCGGCGGGCCCCGGTCTCGGCGACGACCAGGAAGGACTCGTCGCCGCTCGCGGCGAGGCCGTTGGCGAACTGCAGTCCCTCCAGCAGGACTTCGGGAGTGTCGTCGCCGGGTGCCAGGCGCAGGAGGCGGCCGGTGCCGGTGTGTTCGACGATGTCGCCGATCCACTGGTCCAGGGGGTAACGGCGGCTGGAGACGGTGAAGTACACGCTGCCGTCGGACAGTGCGACCACGTTGCTGGCGAACCGCAGCCGCTCCCCCGCCACCTCGTCGGCGATGACGCGCACGGTGCCGTCGGCGAGGTCGACGCCCAGCAGTCCGCGTTCGGCGTCGCACACCAACAGACCACCGTCCGGGAGGAGTTCGAGACCGAGTGGCCTGCCGCCGGTCTCGGCGAGCACCTCGACGCGGGCGGCGGACGGTTCCGTCAGTCCGTCGATGCGCAGGATCCGGCCGTCCGCCACTCCGGTGAGAACCCGTCCGCGGGCGTCGGCGACCACGTCCTCGGGTCCGTGGCCGCCGATCGCGACGTAGTGGCGGGGAGTCAGTGCGGTGGAACGGTCCATCAGGTGCCTGCCCTTCCGGTGCGGGTCACTACCAGCCCTTCTCGAACATGCGCGCCACCTCGGCGATGCGCATCTCGTCGCGACGGTAGTACGTGCGCCACCGGATTCTCCTGGTACGCAGCAGACCGAGGTTCACGAGCAGGCCGAGGTGGGTCTCCGCGACGGAGCGGGGCACGCCGAGCTTGCCTGCAATGGCGTCGGAGGTGACTCCGTCCCGGGCGGGGTCACCGTGCCGCTGCGGCGGGAAGTGCGCGGCCGGGTCCTTCAGCCACTCCAGGATGTCCAGACGCCGCTGGCCGGCCGGGATCCTCAGCATCTCGTCCCCTCCGCCCCTCCCTCTGCGTGGGTCCACTGTCCCGCAGCCGAAGCCGCCCTGTCCCGGACTCACCGAGCTTGTCCGAGATCAACTCCTCTGGGACAGAGGGCTGTTGGTGCGCATGGCGGTCGGGGAGGGCAAACACCGGGTGCGTCCAAAGGGCTTGGGGCTGGCCCGGGGATCGCGGCCTGGTCGCGGCCCGGAGCCGTCCGGGGCGTGACGCTGGCCCGGGGGCTTGCGGCTGGTTCGGGACATGAGGCTGATCTGGAGCGTACGGCCGGTCCCGGGCGTGAGGCCGGTCTGGAGCGTGCAGCCAGTCCCGGGCGTGAGGCTGGCCCAGGGGCTTGCGGCCGATCCGGGGCATGAGGACCGATCTGAAACGTGCAGCCAGTCCCGGGCGTGAGGCTCGCCCAGGGGCTTGCGGCCGATCCGGGACATGAGGCCGATCTGGAACGTGCAGCCAGTCCCGGGCGTGAGGCTGGCCCAGGGGCTTGCGGCCGATCCGGGACATGAGGCCGATCTGAAACGTGCAGCCAGTCCCGGGCGTGAGGCTCGCCCAGGGGCTTGCGGCCGATCCGGGGCGCGAGGCCGGTCTGCGGCGTGCAGCCGGTCCGGGGCGCGAGGCCAATCTGGGACGTGCGGCCCGTCCGAGCCGTGAATCCGGTCCAGGGCGTGCAGCCGGTCCCAGGCGTGAGGCTGGCCCAGGGGCTTGCGGCCGGTCCGGGGCTTAGGGCGATCTGAAGCGTGCAGCCAGTCCCGAGCGTGAGGACAATCCGGCCCGTCCGGCCCGTCCGAGCCGTGAACCCGGTCCAGGGCATCCAACCGGTCCCAGGCGTGAGGCCGACCCGGTGCGCGAGACGGACGCGGTGCGCGAGACCGACCCAGGCCGCAGCCCCACCCGATCCGCGAGACCGACCCAGGCCGCAGCCCCACCCGAGCCGCGAGGCCGACCCAGGCCGCAGGCCCACCCGAGCCGCGAGACCGACCCGGGCCGCAGCCCCACCCGAGCCGCGAAGCCCACCCCGGTCGCGAGGACGGGCCGTGGGCTTGCGGGCCTCTCGGGGTGAGGCCCCCTCCGCCCGCGGCTCGTGGTCTCGCGGGCGGAGGGGAGTCGGTTCAGGCGTCGAGCCGGACGACCCGGACGGCGCCCGCCGGGACGGCGAGGCGGCCCGCGGCACGTTCGCCGGTCAGCAGTTCGGTGCCTGCCGCGTCCAGGGGCACCTTGGCCTCCGAGGTGGTGTGGTTGATCACGAAGACGTAGGAACCGGTCTCTCCGTTCCGCCGGACCACCTCGACGTCGTGGGGCAGGTCGGCACGCGAGGGGAGCTGGGCGTCCTCGGCGGCCCAGCCGAGCAGGACGTCGAGGCCCTGGGCAGCCAGGCGCGTGGAGACGTACCAGGCCGTGCCCTCGCCGTGCCGGTGCCGGGTGACGGCGGGGTGACCGGCGGCCAGTCCGTCGGCGTAGGTCCACACCGTCTCGGCGCCGCGCGGCACGACGAACTCGGTCCACACGTCGCCGGTGAGCTCGGAGCCGTCGGGTCCGGTGATCCGCACCAGCTGGTCCGGCAGGAGCGGCGAGAACTCCTCGACGGTCAGGCCCAGGACGTCCCGCAGCGCGCCCGGATGGGCACCCTCGTGGACGGCGTCGTGCTCGTCGACGATGCCGGAGAAGTACGACACGACGAGGGTGCCGCCGTTCTCGACGTACGCCTTGAGGTTGTTCCCGGCGGCCTCCGTCATCAGATACAGGGCGGGGACGACGACAAGGGGATAAGCCGACAAGTCGGCTTCCGGGTGGGCGAAGTCGACCGTGAGGTGACGGTCGTAGAGGGCCTCGTAGAAGGCGTCGGCACGCTCGCGCGCGTCGTGGTCCTCGCTGGGGCGCCAGTCGAGGTTCTGCGCCCACCAGGAGTGCCAGTCCCACAGGACGGCCACGTCCGCCTGGGTGCGGGTGCCGCGGATCGTGCTCAACGAGTCCAGGGAGGCGCCCAGTTCGACGACCTCGCGCCACACGCGTGTGTCGGTGCCGCCGTGCGGGACCATCGCCGAGTGGAACTTCTCGGCGCCGCGCCGCGACTGTCGCCACTGGAAGAACATGGCACCCTCGGAGCCGCGGGCCACGTGCCCCAGGGAGTTGCGGGCCATCTGACCGGGGGCCTTGGCGGGGTTGCGGGCCTGCCAGTTGACGCCCGAGGTGGAGTGCTCCAGCAGGATCCAGGGGGCGCCGCCCGCCACCGAGCGGGTGAGGTCGGCGGCCATGGCGAGGTTGACGTGGGTGCGGCGGCCGTCGGTGATCAGGTAGTGGTCGTTGGTGACGATGTCGACCTCGCGGCCCCAGGCCCAGTAGTCGACGGAGTCACACTGGCTGAGCGCGGTCATGAAGTTGGTGGTGACCGGGACGTTCGGGGAGAGCCTGTGCAGGATGTCCCGCTCCGCCACGAAGTTCTCGCGCATGGTGGCGTCGGCGAACCGCTTGTAGTCCAGCGCCTGGCCGGGGTTGCCGACGGTGGCCGCGGTGCGCGGCGGGTCGATCTGCTCGACGGTCGTGTAGTGCTGGCCCCAGAAGGCCGTGCCCCAGGCCTCGTTGACACCGTCGACGCCGCCGTACGTCGCCTCGAGCCAGCGGCGGAAGTGCGCGGCGCAGGAGTCGCAGTAGCAGGCGGAGACGGGGACGCCGTACTCGTTGTGCACGTGCCACATCGCAAGGGCCGGGTGGTCGGCGTAGCGCTCGGCGAGCCGGGTGGTGATGTCCGCGGCGGCCGCGCGGTAGGCGCTGTTGCTGTGGCAGATGGCGCCGCGCGAGCCGAACGCGAGGCGGGTGCCGTCGGCCGTGAGCGGCAGTGCGTCGGGGTGGGCGCGGTAGAACCAGGCGGGCGGGACGACGGTGGGCGTGCCGAGATCGACGCGGACGCCGTTCTCGTGCAGCAGGCCGAGGATCCGGTCCAGCCAGCCGAAGTCGTACACGCTCGGTTCCGGCTCCAGGAGCGCCCAGGAGAAGATCCCTACGCTGACCATGGTGACCCCGGCCTCGCGCATCAGCCGGACGTCCTCGTCCCAGACGCTCTCGGGCCACTGCTCCGGGTTGTAGTCCCCGCCGAAGGCAAGCCTGGTGAGGCCCCTGGGGGTGGTCTCCGGCATGGGTCTCTCCCGTTTCGAGTAGTTGGGAACGTGCACACACGGCTCCAGAAGTACGCGGCCCAAGATAACCGTACAGAGGTGACCCTTGCCAAGGGCCTGACAGTCGACATTTCTGTGCACGATCCCAGTACGGTCGCATCCCGTCCGTGCCGTCCCACCGCTCGAGCACCCTCGTGCCGCCCACCGGGGCTTAGAGTCTTGACCATGAACAGTGCGGGGGGCCGGCGCAAGCCACCGACGATCCACGACGTGGCCCGCGAGGCCGGGGTCTCGCGGGGCACCGTCTCGCGCGTCCTCAACGGCGGACACTACGTCAGCCCGCCCGCCCTGGAGGCGGTCAACGCCGCCATCCGCAAGACGGGTTACGTCGTCAACCGGCACGCCCGCTCGCTGATCACCGGCCGCTCCGACTCGGTCGGCTTCCTGCTCACGGAGCCCCAGGAGCGGTTCTTCGAGGACCCCAACTTCAACGTGCTGCTGCGCGGCTGCACCCAGGCGCTGGCCGCGCACGACATCCCCCTGCTGCTGATGCTGGCGGGCACCGAGGACGAGCGGCGCCGTATCAAGCGGTTCATCACGGCGGGCCACCTCGACGGCGTGCTGCTGGTCACCAGCCATTCCGCGGACCCGGTGGCCGAGGAACTGCACAAGGCGGGCGTGCCCGTCGTGCAGTGCGGCAAGCCCATGAGGTCCGGCTCGAAGGTGAGTTACGTGGCCGCGGACGACCGTGACGGCGCCCGTGACATGGTCCGCCATCTGCTGTCCCTGGGCCGCCGCCGGATCGGCATCGTGACCGGTCCGCTGGACTCGCCGGGCGGTGTCGACCGTCTCGCCGGCTACAAGGAGGTGCTGACGGAGGCGGGCGTCGGGATCGACGAGCGGCTCGTCGTCTCCGGCGACTACAGCAGGGCCGCCGGGGAGGCCGGCGCCGAGCGGCTGCTGGCGCAGGCTCCGGACCTGGACGCCGTGTTCGTCGCCTCCGACCTCATGGCGCTTGGCGCCCTGTCGGCACTGCGCCGAGCGGGCCGCCGGATCCCCGAGGACGTGGCCGTCGGCGGCTTCGACGACTCCATCGCCGCGACCGAGGCCACCCCTCCCCTCACCACGATCCGCCAGCCCTACGACCGCATCAGCGCCGAGATGGTGCGGGTGCTGCTGGCCCAGCTGGGCGGAGAGGATCCGGCAGCGGTGATCCTGCCCACGGAACTGGTCCGACGCGAGTCGGCCTGAGACCGGGCGTCGGAGGGGCCGGTGGCCGGCGCCCCCGAAGAGAAGGCGCCTCGCCCGACTGGGCGAGTATGCATCGGAATGCGCTCATGACCACCTGACCCGGCGTCTTCGTCTCCTGCGGGCGGTGACCGATCAGGATCGGAGAAGCGCGCACGTCCTCCCCCGGCCTAGCGTGAGATCACCGACGCGGACCGTCGGGACGACCTCACGAAGGAGCGCACCATGACTGCCGGCCTCAAGACGATCATCTACCCCGTCAAGGATCTGGCCGCGGCGAAGGCCCTGTTCAGCGCGCTACTGGGGGTGGAGCCGTATGCGGATGAGCCGTACTACGTCGGTTTCAAGGACGCGGGCCAGGACGTCGGCCTCGACCCGAACGGGCACGCCCGGGGCATGACCGGCCCGGTGCCGTACTGGCACGTCGACGACATCCGGACGACGCTCGCGGCGCTGGTGGCGGCCGGGGCCGAGACGCTCCAGGACGTCCAGGACGTCGGCGGCGGCAAGCTGATCGCCTTCGTCAAGGACGCGGACGGCAACCTGGTCGGGATCACCCAGGATCCGCAGGGCTGACACTTTCCTTGCACATACACTAGTTGCACAGACAACAAATGGCCGCTTCGGTGTTACCGTGCATGTATGGCACTGAACACGGTCTCGACCGGCCTCGAGGAACGGTGGCGGGACATCCTGGCGGTGCACGCGCGCACGATGTGCGAGATCGACCGCGTGCTGCATCCGCACGGGCTGGGAGCGAGCGATTTCGAGGTGCTCGACATCCTCGCCACCGAGTCGCCCCGGGAGGGCGACCAGTGCAGGGTGCAGAACCTGGTCGGGCGGGTGCATCTGAGCCAGAGCGCGCTGTCCCGGCTGATCGGCCGCCTGGAGAAGGACGGTCTGGTGGAGCGCTCCATGTGCGTGGAGGACCGGCGGGGCGTCTGGGTGTCCCTCACCCGCAAGGGCCGTGACCTGCACTCCGAGGTGCTGCCGCTGCAGCGCGCGGTGCTGGCGAAGACGCTCGACAGCTAGGGACGCCTGCGTGGTGGTCGAAGACGTGGGCACCGCGCATGCGTGACGGAGAGAGCGCGTCGGAGATCGTCGAGCACAAGGTGACGGCTCCCTGGGAAGGGGTCCTGCTGGAGCCGGCCGCGGGCAGCTGCGCCGGAGTCCTGGTCCTGGCGGGGTCGAGTGGTCGTGTCGACCGGCGGCGAGCGCAACTTCTGGCTCAGCAGGGCCTTGTCGCCCTGGCCATACGCTGGTTCGGCGGGCCCGGTCAGGCGGCCGGGATCTGCGAGATCCCCCTGGAGACATTCATCGCGGGAGTGGACCTGTTGCGGTCTCGCGGAGTGGAGCGCGTCGGCGTGCTCGGCGTCTCCAAGGGCGCCGAGGCCGCACTGCTCACGGCGGTGCATGAGCCGCTCGTGGACATGGTCGTCGCGGTGTCGCCGACCGCCCTGGTCTGGTGCAACGTCGGACCCGGTCTCGACGGCCACCGACATCCCCACCGCTCCTCCTGGACCTGGCGGGGGCGGCCGCTGCCTTTCGTGCCCATGGACGACTCCTGGCGACCGGCGGAGCGGGCCGACGGGCCGGTGGCCATCGGCGGGTGGTACGACCTCAGCGAGCGGACCTTCGCCACGCGCCTGGATGCCGCCGCGATTCCGGTGGAGCGGGCGCGTGCCGACGTACTGCTCATCGCCGGTGGTGATGACGCCATGTGGCCCTCGCTGCGGTACGCAGAACAACTGGCCGCACGACGTCGCACGGCCGGACGCTCGGTCCGTCTGCTCACCCGCGCCGACGCCGGGCACCGCCCACGGTTCCCCGGCGAGGGTCCCGCCGATCCCTCGCCGACATTCCGCTACGGCGGGACACCCCGCGCCGATGCCATGCTCGGCGAACTGGCCTGGGGCCCCGTCGTCCACGCCCTCCGCCCGCCGAGAGCCGTCCCGGTCTGCGAGAGCAACTGACCGACCCAGAACTCACACGTGGGGGATGGTCCAACTGGGACCGCGCTGCCCGCCGCACGGCGGCACCGGGGCGCTACGGGAGTCACCCTCGCGGACACTGCACGCCTCGTGAACCGTTTCGCCCGCCGATCCGCCGCGCTTTGCGGACATGCGCCATGTAGTCCGGAGCGGCGGCCTGCCGGATCGGTCCTATGAGCCCGGCGCGCCGGGGATGAGCGGGGTCGGCGCCGCTCAGCTCTGTTTCCGCAGGCGACAACCGGGGTGCGGCAGCGGGAGCGGTCCGCACCCCTCTACGGGCCCGGCCGCTCCCTCTCCGTCACATGCGGTGGCCGAGCCTCACTGTGTGGTCAGCCCTACGGCCGAGCCAGCAGGGTGCGCACGCCCTCGGACGTGAGCGTCAGCGGATGCGAGGAGCTGGCGTCGATCGAGAGCGACAGATCGCCGTCCGGCCACTGCGCGGCGAGAGCGCCCAGCGGCACCAAACGGTAACGGGACACGAACGGAAGCAGTTCGGCCATCTCCGTCTCCGAGGTGAACACGGGCACCACAGGAGCGCCGTCCTGCTGTTCCAGCACGGGCAGCGCCACGGTCGTGTCCTCGTCCGCGGCGTCGTCGGGCACCGGAATGAGCACGTCACTGGTGGCGAGCGTGTCCAGCGCCGTCGCGTCCTCGGTGTTCTGCGTCAGCGCGTCCAGCGCCCGCTGGGCCGGTGTGGCGGTGTTGTCATTGGCGGGTGTGTCCATGGCAGATCCCCTGGTAGCGGCGGTCGTGCGGCCCGCCCGCGGACATGATCGCCCGGGGCGCGGTGCTGCTCGCGTACCCGAGCGTGCCCAGAGCATGCGTTCGGGACCTCAGGGAATCAGCGCGATGTGCTCCGAGGGCAGACCGAGCGTGTCGCAACCCACCCGCCGCAGGAGAGGCTCGTACATGCTCGAAGGGGTCTCCGCCTGGCGAGCGAGCAGCGCGCCTGAGGGCCACGGCCCGTTCGATGATCTCCCACTCGATGAGGCCGGTCTCGGGTGCGGCGGTCACGATGCCTCCTGGCGTGTGGGAGCCGTCCGTTCGTGAAGCGCTACGAGCGATTCAACACGGCCGGGCGCTGCCCGGTACCGACCGGATACCGCCAAGTGCCTTCAGTTTCCTATCAGTTGATCCACGGTGACGACCCGGATCAGCGGCCCGTACAGCGCCATCACGTCCAGCGCCCTGGCATGGGAGTCGTCGTCGACGCCGGCGCAGGCGTCGGACACCACCAGGGTCTCGACGCCCGCGTCGGCGGCGGCGAGGGCCGTGGACAGGACGCAGCAGTCGGTGCTGACACCGGCCAGGACCAGGCGGCCCTCGGGGCCGACCCGGGTGGCGAGTTCGGGGGTCCACTTGCCGAAGGTGGTCGCGTCCATGATGTGCGGTGCCCGGTCGGCGAACTCGTCGGTGAGCCGCCACAGCGGGGCGTCCGGCGGCTGCAGGGCGAAGGCCCACCGCGCGTAGTACGCCCGCCAGGCGCCGGTGGGCCGGTCAGGGGCCACGAAGCGGGTGAACGTGACCCGTTCGGCGAAGGCCGGCAGCAGCCGCCGTACGCCTGCCGCAGCCTCGGCGAAACGAGGGGTGGCCCAGGGACTGCCGGGCTCGGCGAACACGCGCTGCATGTCGATGACGGCCAGCACACCGGTCGTCATACGGCGCCCTCCTGTGCGCGGACCCGCCCGCGGCCGAAGGCCAGCGTGCCGAGGAAGCCGAGGGCCAGGGCCGCCAGAACCCCGAGGTTGGCGTAGGCCCAGGCGCCGGACTTGCCACCGAGACCGAAGGGGTCGAGGAGATAGCCCTGCCAGTCCAGCCAGCTCGCGGCCGAGTTGGTGACCAGGCCCCAGCCGAGGGCGGTGGCGAGAACCGTCAGGATCAGCGGGGTGGGCGGCACGTCGCCGTAGCGGCCGCTCGGACGGTAGAGGTCGGCCTCGTCGTAGTCACGGCGGCGCAGGGAGAGGTCGGCGAGCATGATGCCGCACCAGGCGGCGATGGGGACACCGAGGGTGGTGAGGAAGCCCATGAACTGGCCCAGGAAGTCGTCGGCGAAGAACACGATGTAGATCGAGCCCGCGATCATCAGGACACCGTCGACGAGCGCCGCCAGCGGGCGCGGGATCCTGAGGCCCGCCGAGAGCAGGGCGAGACCCGAGGAGTAGATGTCGAGGACCGCGCCGCCGACCAGGCCGAGCACCGCGACGACGGCGAAGGGCACCAGGAACCAGGTGGGCAGGATGGTGGTGAGCGCGCCGATGGGGTCGGCGGCGACGGCCTGGCTGAGCTCGGTGGACGATCCGGCCAGCAGCAGCCCGCAGACCAGCAGGAGCAGCGGGGCCACGGACGCGCCGAAGGTGGTCCAGCCGACCACGCCCCGGCTCGACGAAGTGCGGGGCAGATAGCGGGAGTAGTCGGCGGCGGCGTTGACCCAGCCGAGACCGAAGCCGGTCATCATGAAGACCAGCGCGCCGATGAACTCCTGGGCGGAGCCCGCCGGGAGGGCACTCACGGAGCTCCAGTGGATGTGGTCGGCGACCAGCCCGACGTAGACGACGGTCAGTACGCCCGTCACCACGGTGATCACGGTCTGGAGGCGCATGATCAGGTCGAAGCCCATCACCCCGCCGACGACGGTGAGCCCCGCGACCACGATCAGGGCGATCACCTGGGTCTTGGTGCCGCCGCCCCAGCCGAGCCGTCCGAAGACGGTCGCCGTGGCCAGGGTGGCGAGGGCGCACAGTACGGTCTCCCAGCCGACGGTGAGCACCCAGGAGACCACCGACGGAAGGCGGTTGCCGCGCACCCCGTAGGCGGCACGGCCGAGCACCATCGTCGGCGCGGAGCCCCGCTTGCCGGCAACCGCGACGAAGCCGCACAGCAGGAACGAGAAGACGATCCCGATCACGCCGGCCACCAGCGCCTGCCAGAAGGAGATCCCGAAGCCCAGCGCGAAGGAGCCGTAACTCAGGCCGAGGATGGACACGTTGGCGCCGAACCACGGCCAGAACAGCGTCCGCGGGGTGCCCTTGCGTTCTGCGTCGCCGATCACGTCCAGCCCGTGGGTCTCCACCTGGAGCTGCCGGGCGGTGGATCTGCTGTCGGGGGATCCCGAGGAGTCTGTCATCGTCGACCTGCCTGTTCAGACGTGTTGGGGTGACGGTAGGCAGGGGGCGCGGGGGCGTCAATCACGCATCGCCCGCACGACCCGCCCTATGACTTCCGAGGATCACAGCCGTCCCGCGCTCCCCTGTACTGGATGGCGAGCCGACGAGGAGTCGGAACGGCTGAGCCCGCCGCGGTTTTACGGGCGGGCGAAGGACGGGGGTGTCCGCGGTGCGGGCTTCGAGGTTTGTCTCCGCAGTGGCGCTGTCCGTGTGTGCGGCCACCCTGGTGGGCGGCTGCGCGGACGGCGGCGACGGGAGCGCACCGGGTTCCGTACCACGGTCCGTCCGCGCGCAGGACGATCTGCTGAAGAGCGCCGAATCCACGCTTGTGCGACGGTGTCTGACGGAGCGCCAGGTAACGGCGCGTGCCGAGGGCGGCGACGGGCAGGGCCGGGGAGCCGCTCCGCGGCGGGAGTTCCCGTACGGGATCGACGATCCCGGCTGGGCGGCCCGGCACGGGTTCGGCATCCCGGTGGAGCGGAGCTCACGGCAGCAGGAGGCCGGCGCTTCCAAGGAGCAACAGCGCCTGTCCGACGCCCTGTTCGGCACCGGGCGCCGTGAGCTGTCCACCCGCACGGCCACCGGACTGGTCGTCCAGGCGAACAGCGACGGCTGTCTGGCCGAGGCACAGCGGGTCCTCTACGGCGACCTGGACCGCTGGTTCCGCACCGAGGTCACGGTCAACAACCTCGCTGCCGCCGCTCACCGACGGGTGACCCAGGACCCCGTCCACCGGGCCGCACTCGCCCGCTGGTCGCGCTGTGTCGCCCCCGTACAGCAGGCCGACAGCCCCGGGGAGCTGCGCAGTGCGTGGCAGCGCCGGGCCCGTGGCCTCACTCCACGGGAAGCGACCGCCCTGCAACAGCGGTTCGCCGTGGCCGAGGCACGGTGCGTGCGGCGCACGGACCTCGCCCGGACCGGTGCCCGGCTGGAGAAGCGGTACGCCGCCGAGCTGCGCGCCGAGTACGCCGACGTGATCGCCGAGCACCGGCAGCTGCGGGACCACGGGCTGCGGTACGCCGTGCGGCACGACCTCTGAGGCCCTTTCCTGTCACCTCACCAACACCACATCGAAGGGATCGACATCATGCGCAAGACCTTCATCACCGCGGCCGGACTGTTCCTCGCCGCCGGCACCGCCCTGGCCGTCGTACCGGGCACGGCCCAGGCCGCCGCACCCTGCGGCCAGGGGAGCTTCTGCGCCTACACCGACGCCAACTACGGCGGGCTGTCGGTGGGTTGGACCGGCGACGACGGCTGGTGGGAGAGCAACATCGCGGACGAGGACAGCTCGTGGGCCAACCACGGCATCTCGGGCCCGGGCATCAAGGACCACGTCAAGGTGTACGCCAGTGCCTGGCAGGGCGGCGGTGTCACCATCTGCCTGAGCCCCGGGCAGGAGGTGCCGTACAACGCGGCAGCCAACGACCGGGGAGACTCGCACATCTGGACCAGCAGCTGCTGAACGCACACTCCCGCGGGCGCGCCGGTCCGCGGCGGCCACATCAGCCTGCCCGGTGTGATCGCCGCCGCGGCCCGTGCCGTGACGGCGGGCGACCTCCTCGCGCACCGGATCGGCAGGTTCCCCGGTGGCCGGGGCCGCTCGCGGGCCGCGCAGGCCGTCGCGATCCGGGAGCCGCCTGGACGCGCCGAGAGGCTGATGACGCGCCACGGCGGACGGGCGGTCTTCCCGGCGGGGAAGGTGCCGGTGCACGGTGACTTCGGCACCTTCTTCACCTGCCGTGCGGGCGTTTCACCGGGGCCTTCCGCCGGACCCACCCTTCACACCGGCGTTTCACCGGGGCCTTCCGCCGGACCCACCCGCCGTACCGGCGTCTCACCAGGGCCTTCCGCCGGACCCACCCGCCGTACCGGCTCAGCGGTGCTTGATGCCGGCCTGGGCGCCGGGGGCGAGGGTGGGTTCGGCGACGGGGACGTCACCGAGGGCCTGGTCGACGGCGGTCAGCAGGTCGTCGGAGAGTTCCACGCCGGAGGCGGCGGCGTTGGCGTGGACCTGGTCGGGGCGGGAGGCACCGGTGATCGCGGAGGCGACCTCGTCGCGGCGCAGGACCCACGCGAGCGCCAGGGTGGCCATGCTCATCCCCGCCTCCTCCGCGATCGGGACGAGGCGCTGGACCGCTTCGAGGATGGCGTCGCTGTAGACGAGGTCCTGGGAGACCGCCATGTCCTCGGAGGCGAACCGGCTTCCTTCGGGGACGGGCTGTCCGGGCTTGTACTTGCCGGTGAGGACGCCCTGCGCCAGCGGCGACCAGACGATCTGGGAGATGCCGTTGGCGGCGCACAGATCGAACACCTCGGCCTCGGGGGCCTGCCAGAGCATGGAGTACTGCGGCTGGGAGGAGACGAACAGATCGGGGCCGGCGATGTCGATCGCTGCCCGGATCTGTTCGGGGGGCCACTCGCTGAAGCCGATGTAGCGGGCCTTGCCCTGCTCGACGACCTTCTGGAACGCCTCGACGGTGTCCTCGATCGGCACGCCGGAGTCGAAGCGGTGTGCCTGGTACAGGTCGACGTGGTCGGTCTTGAGGCGGGTGAGGGAGGCGTCGATCTGCTGGGCGATGTGGGCGGGGGACAGCCCGCTGTCGGCAGGGTCGTCCGACATCGGGAAGTAGACCTTGGTGGCCAGGATGTAGGAGTCACGGGGATGGGCGGACAGGATCTCGCCCCAGGCCGTCTCTGCGGCTCCCCGTCCGTAGGCGTTGGCGGTGTCGAAGAAGTTGATGCCCGCGTCGAAGGCCGCCTCGGTGCAGGCGCGGGTCGCGTCCGCCTCGACGCCTCCGGAGTAGGTGAGCCAGGACCCGAGCGAGATCTCCGAGACGTTCAGGTCCGAGCTGCCGAGTGTGCGGTACCGCATGGTTGTCGCTCCTTGTGTCGGGTGGGCCGCCGGCTCCGGGGCAGGCCTTACGAGGCTGCTGTCCACTGGACCGATGACCATGCCACGCTCTCGTCGACAGCGTCGTCAGGGGTCAGTGTCATTCGGCGGCGAGCTGGTGATCGGCCCAGACGTAGCTCTCGGGCAGCAGGTCGGTGATGCGCACGGTCCGGGTGCGGGTGCCTTCGCCGACGATGACCTCGAGATCGGGGAAGTAGTCGAGAAGGACCTGCCGGCACCGGCCGCACGGTGGAACAACCCCTCGGTCGCGGTCCCCCACGGCGACGATCGTCTCCAGTTCGTAGGCGCCCTGGGCGGCCGCCGCGCCGATGAGGACCAGTTCGGCGCAGGGGCCTCCCGTGAAGTGGTAGGCGTTCACGGCGGTGATGATCCGCCCGTCGCGGGCACGGGCCGCGGCCGCCATGGTGTGGTTGTCGCCCCGGCAACGCGTGCGAGCGACGTGCGCCGCGGCTTGGACGAGTTCATGATCGACGGGGTGCGTCTGCGTGGTCACTTCTCTGCCTTCGTCGTTGGTCAGGCGACGTCGACGATATCCGCGGTGGGTCGGCTCCGGGAGTCACGCGCTGGTCGGACCGGCCACGCCGAGCGGACCGACGCGGCCTCGGTCCGTGCCCTGGCGGACGGCACGGACAGCGCCCGGTCCGGCGTTCGTGAGCACCCTCCGGATCCGAACTCGGCGCCCACGGCTGCACCCAGCTCCTCGTCATCACCTCGAGACCGGCCTGGTCCGCGCCCGAGAACGACAGGAGTGATCGCCCCGCCCGTCCGCACGAGATCACCGCCCCCTACTCTTCCTCTGTTCGAGACGCCACGGACACAGGGGCAAAACGGGGGGAAGCACCATGACATACCGGCGCGCGGTCATACCGGCCCTGGTCGGAGGCCTGCTGATCACGTTGTTGCTGTGGTGGGCGGGGGCGAGCGCGCAGGCACTGCAACTGCGCGGCAGCACCAGCGTGTTCGACGTGGACTCCGTGAACGAACTCCGGCGATGGCTCATGCCCTGGTCGTACGACTCCTCGGCGGCCCTGCCGTCCGACGGATCCCTGGACCCGGGCACGGGTACGGGCGGAGACACCCGTTACGCCAGTCTGTACAGCACCGCGATGCAGATCAGATTCGTGGCCGTCTTCGCTTTCTTCCTGGCCGGCGCGTTGCTCCTGCTCCGCAGGATCCCGCCGACGCGGGGCCGTACACCGGGCACGCTGGTCGCGCTGTGGGCCTGGGGGCCGGTGTCCGCGACCTTGGCCGTGACGGTCTCGGCACCCTGGCTGATCGCGTCCCGGGGGCGCGGCAGCTACCGGGTCCTGCCGCAGTTGGCGGGTGTGATCGCCTCGAGCGGACCGGTGCCAGTGTTCGCGGGGCTGTTCACCGCCCTGCTCACGGTGCTCGTGGCCCGCGTCTCCGCCAAGGGCGCGGAACCACTGCCCCGGCGCGATGTGCCGGCGCGCGCCGCCCGCCTGGCGGCGAGCGTCGGAACCGCGGTGGTCGCGCTGTCCCTGGTGATCCTGTCGTACCAGTCGGTGGCGGCCTGGATTCAGACCTCGTTCAGCGGCGCCGGCCTGCTGTCCGAGCCCGGTGACCTGCTGCGCCAATGGCTGCTCCTCGGCGCCTGGGCGGGGCCGTCGACCGCACCCCTCGGACACTGGCTGCTGTACCGGGCCGCCGACGGGCTCCTGCTGGCCGTGGTGTGGTGGTCACTGCGTCTGCTGCCCGGCCTGCTCACCCGGACCACCGCGCCGGGGATGGCGGTGGGCGCGGTCTGCGCGACCGTGCTGGGACTGCTCGCGAGCCAGGTCCTGCACATGGCGATCGACGACACCGCCTCCGTGTGGGGTCCCGTGCACATGTTCTCCGCTCTCGGCGGGGGCGTCCCCGCCGCCCTCACCTTCGGCGTCACGGCAGGACTGGCGGCCTTCGCGACACTGCGGCTGGCCGGGGACCGTGACCCGCTGCCGTCTTCTGTCGTCCCTGCCTGAATCCCTGGCAGCATGCGGTGATGCCTATCAACACCGCCTACGAGGGGGCCCTCGGCGACTACTTCGCCGACAACGCGACCGACGGCCCCTACAACGCCCACACCGACCGGCCCGCCATGTTCGCCCTGGCCGGTGACGTCACCGGGTTGCGCGTCCTGGACATCGGCTGCGGCGCCGGGCACTACATCACCGAACTGCGGGCACGAGGCGCGGCCGAAGTGGTCGGCGTGGAGGGCAGCGTGACGCTGCTGGGCCATGCCCGCGACCGCATCGGCGACGACGACGCCGTCACCCTTCACCATCACGACCTGGAGGACCCACTCGACTTCCTGCCGGACGACTCGTTCGATCTGGTGGTCGTGGCCCTGGTGCACCATCACCTGGAGGCCCGCCGGCAACTGCTGGCCGAACTGGACCGCGTGCTGCGTCCCGGCGGAACTCTGCTGGTCTCCACGGTCCATCCGACCGCCGACTGGGTCTGGCACGGCGGCTCCTACTTCGACGAGGACCGCGTCGAGACGCGTTTCGGGGACAGCGGCACCACGAACTCCCACCGCCGTATGACGATGCAGACCTTCCTGGGCGAACTCCTCGACGCCGGCTTCGCGTTGGAACGATTCGTGGAGCCGCGGGCCACGGAGGCAGCCCGCCACGTCGACGAGAGCCGCTACCTCAAGACTCTTCACACACCGTTCTTCGTCGCTGTCCGCATGCGGAAGAACCAGTCCCCCAGCAGGCCGGGCAGGTCGTGATCGCCGACTCCGCGCCCGTGAGTGGTCCGCGGGCCGGAGTTGCCTACCCGGTGACCGCCGGCCCGGCGTCACGAAGGCGCGTCTTCAGCGTCGGGTCGGGCGCGCTGACACGCTCCTGACTCCTGACCCTGCTCAGCCGCGGCCACACCCGCCAGTACGCCCAGCACGGCGGCGCATTGACACCGGCCCGCCCCGAGGCCCAGGCGGATCCACGGCGCCTGCGCCTCCCGCAGGCCTTGACCCCGCTCCCCCGGCCACGTACAACACTCTCCAGTAGAAAACGTTTACTCTACCGAGAGGCCGGGCTCACCATGAGAACCACAGAGGACAGGGAAGAGCCTGCGCGGGACGGAGCCGGCAGCCCGGGGGCGCTGTCACGCAGGGGTGTCCTCAAGGGCACGGCAGTCACCGTCGGCATGGCGGCGGCGGGGGCCGTCACCACGCAGCCGGTCTACGCCGCCGAAGTACCGGCCGGCACAGGCCAGTCGGCCTGCGCGACCGCGCGCATGGGCGGCAACGCCATCACGATGTCGGTGATCGACGGAGCGCTACGGTGGTCCGTCGACCACCACGGCAGGACGGTCGTCGACACGTCCGTCCTGGGCCTCGAACTGGGCGACGGGACCGTCCTCGGCAGCGACGTGACGGTGAACCGCAACCAGCACGGGACCGCCCGCACCACCTGGAACCCGGTGTACGGACGCAACGCCACCGTCACCGACCACTACCAGGAACAGCGGTGGAACCTCCGGGACACCGTCTCCGGAACCCGCTTCGGCGTCCAGATCCGCGCCTACAGGACCGGTGTCGCGCTGCGCTACCTCCTCCTCGACGCAGGCACCGCCACCGTCGCAGAGGAACTGACCACCTTCGCCTTCCCCGACGACACCACCGTCTACAGCGCCCGCGACGAGGACGCCTACCTCCCCGTGGCGCCGGGCTCCATCCCGGTCACCGGCACCTCCACCACGGACAATGGCCCCCTCACCGACCTGCCGCTCACCGCCACCCTCGCGGACGGGCTCATCGCCTGCGTCTGCGAGTCGGCCCGGCTCGGCTTCCCGCGCCTGATGCTCGGTTCGACCGACGGCCGACCCGGCACCCTGTCCGCCTTCCTGATGGAACACACCGCCCGTGGCACCGGCCCGGTCGAGCCGGCCGGCACGGTCACGACCCCCTTCGCCACACCATGGCGCGCGGTAGTAATCGGTTCCACCCATGCCGAACTGGTCGACAACGCCGAGCTGATCCTCAACCTGGCCCCGCCCAACGCCCTGGCCGACACCTCGTGGATCAAGCCGGGCAAGGTCTTCCGCTGCGAGCTCAGTACCGCCGCGGGCCTGGCGGGAGTCGACTTCGCCGTGGCCCGGGGCCTGGAGTACGTCGAGTACGACGCCGGCTGGTACGGCCCCGAGTTCACGACCACCGACGCGACCGAACCGATAGCGGCCATCGACCTCCCGTCCGTCATCTCGTACGCCACGAGCAAGGGCATCGGTGTCTTCCTCTACGTCAACCGGCTCGCGCTGACCGACGCGGACTCCCTCTTCGGCCTCTACAAGGGCTGGGGCGTCGCGGGCATCAAGCTCGGCTTCATCAACGACGGTACGCGGACGATGACCGACCAGATCACCGACTGGGCGAGGACGGCCGCCAAGTACCGGTTGCTGATCGACATGCACGACGACGTCCGGCCGTTCGGCTACGAACGCACCTACCCCAACTGGATCAGCCTGGAAGGCGTCCGGGGCAACGAGCAGTTCCCGACCGCCACGCACAACGTGACGCTGCCCTTCGCCCGCAACATCGGCGGCCCGATGGACTACACCGTCTGCTACGGCCAGTCACGGGACAAGACGACCAACACCCACCAGATGGCCATGGCCGCGGTGTACTACCAGCCCCTCAACTTCCTCTTCTGGTACGACAAGCCGTCCAAGTACGCCAACCCGGCGAACTGGCCGGGACTGCCCTGGTTCAACGCCGTCCCCACGACCTGGGACGAGAGCCGGACCGTGGCCGGTTCGATCGGCGAGTACGTGGCGGTGGCCCGTCGGAGCGGCGACACCTGGTACCTCGGGGCCATGACCAACGAGACCTCCCGGACCCTGTCGATCCCGCTGTCGTTCCTGGGCGGCGGCACCTACACGGCAACCGTGTACGCCGACGGCACCCCCGGGGCCGCCCCGTACCAGACCCCGGTCGTGGTCAGCACCCGGTCCGTCACCGCGCAGAGCACACTGAGCGTGGCCATGGCCCCGGCGGGCGGCCAGGCGGTCGTCCTGAAGCCGAGTTGACCCTGCACCGGAGGCGGCTGACATCGACACCGGCCGGCCTGCTTCGGCGACTGACCTTCGGTAAACGCTTACCGTCTCGGGAGGGTGCCTTCCGACGACGGAACTCACAGGCGTGAGCCGGTGCAGTAACGTCGGAGCCGTGACGGACGAGGAAGTGGGGCCGGTCGACGCCCAGGTGCCGAAGAGGGCGAAGCGGAAGAGGAAGCCGGCGGACAGGCCCAGCACGATCCGCGACGTCGCCGCGAAGGCCGGGGTTTCCGTAGCAACCGTTTCCCGGACGTTGGCGGGCAACTACCCGGTGTCAGCGGAGACCAGGGAGCGGGTCATGGCCGCTGTCGACTCCCTCCACTACGTCGTGAACGTCCACGCCAAGGCGTTGTCCGGCCGGGTCGCCGGGCCCATCGCTCTTGTCCTGCGTGACATCACCGGCCCCTCCCTCGCCCACGTGGCGGCGGGGGTGGAAGAGGAGGCCGGCAGCCGGGGCCGCCTCAGCCTGGTGTGCTCGACCAAGGACGACATCAAGCGCGAGGACGACCTGGTCCAGCTGATGCGGGAACAACACGCGGCGGCGGTCGTCCTGGTGGGTGGCACCGTGACGGACGACGCGTATCACCGTCGTATGGCCGGCTATGCCAAGGCGCTGGACTCCGCGGGGTCCCGGCTGGTGCTGTGCGGCAGGCCGCCGCTGCCCGTGGGTGTGCCGGCCACGGTCGTGGACTACGACAACCGCGGCGGCGCCTTCCAGGCCACCGCTCACCTGCTGACGGCCGGCCACCGGCGGGTCCTGTTCCTCAGCGGCGCGCCGGGCTTCAGCAGCGCGGAGGAGCGGCGCCTCGGCTACCGGGACGCGCTGCGCGCTCATGGCGTGCCGTACGCCGATGAGCTGGACACGAACGGGGACTACACCCGCGTCTCGGGTTACCTGCGCACCCGGGAGGCGCTGAGTACGGGCGTCGGCTTCACGGCGGTGTTCGCGGGGTCCGACGTGGTCGCGCTGGGAGCGCTGGCCGCCCTGCGCGAGGCCGGTCTCAGCGTCCCGCGCGAGGTCTCCGTCGTCGGCTTCGACGACGTTCCCTTCGCCGCCGACCTGACCCCGGCCCTCACCACTGTGCGGGTCCCGTACGAGGAACTGGGCCGCACCGCCGTACGCCTCGCCCTGGACCGCGAGGTGGGGTTCGCCTCCGACAACCACGTGGTGCTGAGCACGCAGCTCGTGATCCGGGATTCGGTGCGTCCGGCTGCCGATTGAGCGAGCGTCGGTGAGGGATGCGGGAGGTGTCGCTCGGCGCCGGGTTCCCTTTGCCGGCGCCGAGCGACGAAGGTACGTCAGTGGTGGTGACCGCGTCGGCCGAGGGTCTGCACCGGGGTCGCGCCGGGGCGGGTCCATTGCGGCACGGGGCGGCCGGTCGGGCCCCACGTGGGGTTCCCCTCCGCGTCGGAGCGCCAGGTCCAGCAGGCACCGCGCCCCTCGGGCCAGCCCTCGGGGTTGTCCTCCCATGTCTCGCCGCGGCCGTAGGGGGTCATGTCGAGCAGGCCGAGGGAGCCGCTGACCCGTTCGTTGCCACGGCCCGTCGTGGAGTAGGTGAGGAAGGCGCGATCGCCGTCGCGCAGGTAGCAGGTGAGGTACCCCATGTCCCCTCCGACTGGCCCGTCCACGCCCCGCACCGAGTACCAGGGCTGGGTGTAGCCCATGAACTCGACGAAGGACGCCACCTCGCCCCACGGGCCCGTGGTCACGACGGCGAACGAGACCCCGCGCGCGTTGAGGTAGACGGCGTCCTTCAGGTGCCAGGCCGTGGTGGTGCAGCCCTCGCACTGCCCCTGGTGCGGAGCGCCGTCGTACCACATGTGCTTGTAGACCACGAGCTCGTCGCGCCCCTGGAACAGGTCCAGGAACGGCACCGGGCCGTCGGGGCCGACGACCTCGACCGTCCCGTCGAACTCCACCATCGGCAGCCGGCGGCGGGCCGCGGCGATGGCGTCGCCCTCGCGGGTGTGGGCCTTCTCGCGGACCAGAAGCTCGTCACGGGCGCTCTGCCAGGTGGCCAGGTCGACAACGGGCGGGCGGTCGGAGAGCGCGGTGCTCGGGTCGTCCGGCGTGGTGGTCATGGGTCCTCCGTGAAGTGTCGTACGGCAGCGTCGTACGGCTTTCTACGACGTTCTCCGGAACAGACTCCCGACCCGGCCGGAACTCATCGCCGCGAACGAACCGTGACCGTGCTCGCCGCGCCGACGCAGGACGGGGCGTACAGCCGTCGCCCGCCGACCACACCCCCGGGCCCGACCGGGTCCCGCCGCCGACCCTGGGGCCGGTCGGCCGTGGTGCTACCGGCCCGGCTCGTGGACGTCGAGCACTCTCTCGTACCGGCACCTGCGGTGCTGCCGAACGTGGCTGTGTCGGCCGCGTTCCCGGACGGGGCGCATCCGAGGCAGAGACGAGCTGAACAGACCGAGCCCGGGAACCCGCCCGTGCGGGGCGGACTCGGCAGGGTCGGACGCTTCCCGTACCGAATGGCGGGCGCCCTGCACGGCAACAGGTCCAGGTCAGGTTGGGGTCAGTTCCGGCAGGCGCATCCCGCGGCGCTCTTGGCCTCGCCGGCGGTGACGGACGGGTCGGCCGGCTGCTCGGACGGTGTGCAGCAGCCGGTGACGCCGCAGCAGGAGTCGTCCGTCGCGCCGGTGATGGGCTTGGTGGCGCGGACGATGGCGGAGTGCATGCCGTCGGCGACCTGGTGGGTCGGGACGATCTCGATGCCGGTGAAGCCGGCGGCCGCCAGGCCCGCGCGGTACTCGGCGAAGGACAGCGCTCCCGCGATGCAGCCGACGTAGTCCCCCCGTTCCGCCCGCTGTTCGGTGGTGAGGGTGTCGTCGGCGACGACGTCGGAGACTCCGATGCGGCCGCCGGGCCTGAGGACGCGGAAGGTCTCGGCGAAGACGGCGGACTTGTCGACCGACAGGTTGATCACGCAGTTCGAGATCACGACGTCGATCGTGTCCGCGGGCAGCGGGATCGCCTCGATGGTGCCCTTGAGGAACTCCACGTTGGTGGCGCCCGCCTTCGCCGTGTTGGCCAGAGCGAGGGCGAGCATCTCCTCGGTCATGTCCAGCCCGTACGCCTTGCCCCTCGGTCCGACGCGGCGAGCGGAGAGCAGGACGTCGATGCCGCCGCCGGAACCGAGGTCGAGGACACGCTCACCCTCGCGCAGTTCGGCCACGGCGGTCGGATTGCCGCAGCCGAGGGAGGCGGCGACGGCGTCGGCCGGCAGGGTGTCGCGCTCGTCCGCGGCGTACAGGGTGGAGCCGAAGTTCTCGTCGACCTCGACCGGCTCGGGCCCGCAACAGGCGCTGCCACCCTCGGTCACCTGCACGGCCGCGGCCGCATACCGCTGCCGGACGGACTCACGCAGGTCGATGGACTGCTCACTCATGGCCTCTCCTCCTGCTTGCATTGATGTTCATCGATGCAAGCTTGCGCCTTGAATCGAAAGACGTCAACATAGAGGAATGTCGAAACAAGAGCTTGAGGTGATCGGCCAGGAGGCCGCCTGCTGCCCGGGCCTGTCCGCCGCGCCGCTGGAGGAGGACCAGGCGGCCGAGCTGGCGAAGGTCTTCAAGGCCCTGGGCGACCCGGTCCGGCTGCGCCTGATGTCGATGATCGCCTCGCGCGGACAGGGCGGCGAGGTCTGTGTGTGCGAGCTGACCCCGGCCTTCGACCTGTCCCAGCCCACGATCTCCCACCACCTCAAGCTGCTGCGCCAGGCCGGACTCATCGACTGCGAGCGGCGCGGCACCTGGGTCTACTACTGGGTGCTGCCCGGCGTCCTGGACAGGCTCGGCGCGTTCCTCACCACTGCGCAGCCCGTCGGAGCCGGCGCGTGAGCGCGCCGCTCGGCCGCCGCGTCGCCGCCGAGGCGATCGGCACCGGGCTGCTGGTGACGGTGGTGGTCGGCTCCGGCATCCAGGCCGTCGAGCTGTCTCACGACGTCGGTGTGCAGCTGCTCGCCAACTCCATCGCCACCGTCTTCGGACTGGGCGTCCTGATCGCCCTGTTCGGCCCGGTCTCCGGCGCGCATTTCAACCCCGCCGTCACCCTCGCCGCCTGGTTCACCGGCCGCCGCACTCCGGACGGCCTCACGCTGCGGGACGTCGCCGCCTACACGACCGCCCAGACCGCGGGTGCGATCGGTGGAGCGATCCTGGCCGACGCGATGTTCGCCGAGCCGCTGGTGAAGTTCTCGACCCACGACCGGTGGGCCGGCCACCTGTGGCTGGGCGAGGTCGTCGCCACCGCCGGGCTGATCCTGCTGGTCTTCGGCCTCAGCCGGATCGGACGCGCCGCGCTTGCTCCGGCCGCGGTGGCCTCCTACATCGGCGCCGCCTACTGGTTCACCTCCTCCACCTCCTTCGCGAACCCCGCGGTGACCATCGGCCGGGCCTTCACCGATACCTTCGCCGGGATCGCGCCCGCCTCCGTGGCCCCGTTCGTCGCCGCCCAGTTGCTCGGCGCCGTGGTCGGACTCGGTGCGGTGGCCGCCATCCACGGCTCGGACACCGCTCCCGCACCCGCCCGCCGCGAGGTCGGCGTCCCGAGCGGCGAGCCCGAGCCCGCCACCTCCTGACCACACCCCGCGCTTCCAGAAGGACCACCCACCATGAGCACTCCCGCCCCGCGCCCGTCGGTGCTGTTCGTCTGCGTCCACAACGCAGGCCGTTCCCAGATGGCAGCCGCCTTCCTCACCCATCTCGCAGGCGACCGCATCGAGGTCCGCTCCGCCGGCTCGGCCCCCGCCGACGCCGTCAACCCGGCCGTGGTCGAGGCGATGGGCGAGGCCGGCATCGACATCTCCGCCCAGACCCCCAAGGTCCTCACGACCGAGGCCGTCCAGGCGTCCGACGTCGTGATCACCATGGGATGCGGCGACGCCTGCCCCGTCTTCCCCGGCAGGCGGTACCTCGACTGGCAGCTCGACGACCCGGCCGGACAGGGGGTCGAGGCCGTACGCCCCATCCGCGACGCGATCGAGACCCGCGTACGGGAACTGATCTCGGAGGTGGCGCCCCGCTGACGGCCCGGGCACCACCGCCCGACACCGCGACGGTGCCATACCCCTGAGCACGACGGCCGGCTCCCGGCCGCGCCCGCCCGAACCGGCCCACGAGCCGTTCGCCGAACTCGGGCGAGCCGCCCGGTCCTGGGTACCTCACATGGCGCAGCCGGGCAGCGGACCCGTCACACTCGGGCCGCCCGCCCGCACCCCTGCGGCTTGAAGCCCTGCTCAACGGCTCACGCCGGATCCGTGGACCCGGGATCAGCCGCCGGGCCGGGCCCCCTGGATGTGGAAGTTGAAGTCGCCGTGGCCGAGCGTGCCGTACAGATGCAGCCAGATCGGCAGGAGCATCTCGACGCCACGCGCGGTGGTGATATCGCCCAGGTCGATGACGCTCGCTTCGGGCCAGCCGAAGGAGCCCAGCAGTGCCGTGACGGCCTTCTTGGCCCCGGTGTCGTCACCGCTGACGAACACGGTGTGCTCCCCTGCCACGCGAGCCGGCTCCACCATGACGAAACAGTTCATGGTGTTAAGGGTCTTGACGACCTTCGCGTCGGGAAAGGCCCGCTGGATGCGCTCGCCGAGGCTGTCGGTGTTGACCGGATCAAGCGTCGGTTTCCCGGCGGTGAAGCCCAGCGGGTTGGCGACATCGATGAGGACCTTGCCGCCCAGACGGGGTGCACCGGCCGCTTGCAGGGCATCGAGGCTGCGCTCGCCCGCGGTGGTGTTGACGACCGTCTCGCCGAAGGCCGCCGCCTTCTCGAAGGTCTCCAGACGCACCTGGCCGTGCTCTGCGTGCCACTGGGCGAACGGCGGGTTGCCCATGCCGTCGGGTTGGGTGCGGGCGAGAGTGGCCCCGGGATCGCGGGTGCCGATGACGACGTCGTGACCGAGAGAGGCGAGCTTGCCGGCCAGCGTCCGGCCGACGATGCCGGTTCCGAGGACTGCGTAACGCATGCGAGTGGGTCCTTCCGGGACTCGGGCGAGCGGCCTGGGGGCCGCGCCCGTGAGAAAACCAACCAAGTCGTTCGCGTCGCGGGATGACGGTAGCTGTCGAGGCGGCGGCCCGTTCCCATCTATCGTGGAAAATCACATCATGATGGCTCGTGTCGAGGCAGGCTGCACATGAGGAAACCGCACATCGATTACGCGGCGGTCTTCCGGGCTCTGCCCGGCATGGTGGCGTTGCTGACGCCCGAGCTGGTGTACGTCGACGTCAACGACGACTTCCTACGGCTCACCGGTCGCACCCGCGAGCAGTTGCTGACCCACTACATCTTCGACGTCTTCCCAGAGAACCCCAATGATTCGGCCGCCGCCGGGATGCGGGAGACGCGGGAGTCGATGCTGCGTGCGGTGGCCACCGGGGAGCGCGACACGATGGCGGTGCTCCGCTACGACATCGAGGATCCCCAGCGGCCCGGCCACTGGCAGGAGCACTTCTGGAGCCCCGTCAACGCGCCCGTCATCGGCACCGACGGGAAGGTGAAACTGCTCGTGCACCGGGTGGAGGAGGTCACCGAACTCATTCGCGCCCGCGGCGGACCGGGCAGCGACAGCCGGGCACGTGTGCTGGAGGCCGAGCTGTACACCCGCGCCCGGGAGCTCCAGGAGGTCAACGAACGCCTGCGCAAGGCGCACGCCCGCGAACGCGAGGTCGCTCTGGCTCTGCAGGAGGCCCTGCTGCCGGCCTCCGGACCCCTCAGCCACCATCAGGCGGCCGTGCGCTACCGGCCCGCCGTCGGCTCCCTGAACGTGTGCGGCGACTGGTACGACCTCGTCGACCTGCCCGACGACCGTCTCGCGGTGGCCGTCGGAGACGTGGTCGGCCACGGCCTGGCGGCCGCCTGTGTCATGGGTCAGCTGCGCAGCGCCCTGAGCGCCGCCACCCGCGTCGCCGACGGCCCCGCCCGGGCTCTGGAGGCGCTCGGACTGTACGCCCGCTCCGTCGAAGGCGCCGAGTCGACGACGGCGGCGACGGCCTTCATCGACTGGGGCGACCACACCCTCACGTACAGCAGCGCGGGCCATCTCCCGCCCGCCCTGCTCCGCCCCGACGGCACGGTCACCTTCCTGGACCGGGCCACCGACCCGCCGCTCGGTGCCAGCCTCGAACACACCATCCGCCCGGAGGCCACCACACCCTTCGACGAGGGCGCCACGCTGGTCCTCTACACCGACGGTCTGATCGAGCGCCGCACCGAGGACATCGACACCAGCCTGGCGCGCCTGTCCGGCACGCTCACCCACCACCGCCACGCCGCCCCCGAGGACCTGGCCGACGCGCTCCTGGCCGAGCTGCTCCCACCCACCGGCAACGCCGACGACACCGCTCTCGTCGTCATCCGCCTCTGAGACGAGCCGGTACCGGCGCATCAGCGCTGTACGGGCCCCCCGGGAAGGCCCTCAGTCCTCGGCGGGCATGACACGGGTCACCTTGCCCTTGGTGTTCGCCTCCAGGTAGCCGGACTGGCTGTACTCGTTGCTGAGATAGACGGCCATGCCGAGGGGGGTGTCGAAGACGTCGTTGGGCTGTCTCACCAACACGTAACGGCTGTTCGGATGGTCGACGTTGAGTTTCTTGCGGGCCTCTTCCAGGAGCGCGGGCACCTTGTCCCAGTTGAAGCCGTCGAGGCGGAAGGGCTTGTCGCCGCCGGACAGGGTGCCCTTGATGATGCCCTTCTCCACGCCCTGCCCGGGACGGTAGGTGTAGGTGTCGTACTTGCTGTCGCTGCCGTTGACCATCAGCTCCGCCGACACGAAGTCCGGGTAGACGCTGAAGTCGCCGAACCTGTCCCGGCCCGTCTCCAGCTTCAGCGCCTTGATGGCGGTGCGGATGCCGACGGGGGTGAGCAGGTTCGTGGTCGTCGTGTCCTTCGACTGCTGGACGGCCGGGGCGGCGACCGGGGAGCCGGTCGATCCGGGGGCCGATGTGACGGAGGAGGGGGCGCCGGTGTCCGCCGCGTCCCCCGATCCGCCCGAGTCCCCTCCGAAGGGCAGCACCCACCACATCAGGACCAGGGCACCGGCCAGCGAGGTCCCCGAGACGCCGAGCAGGACACGCAGCCCCGGCCGGCTCCTACGTCCCGCTCGCACGGGCGAGGTCACCGGCTGACCAGGTCCTGCGGCGACGGGCGGCGGCCCGAATCCGGCGGGAACGGCCGCGCCCGCCGGAACCGGGGCGCCGGCGAGGGGAGCCGTGGGCGAGGCGAAGGCCCCCGGGTACGAAGGGGCCGTACCGGCGGACGGCGGGTTCAGCGGGTACGCGGTGGTGGGCCGGCTCCATGCGGTCACCGGACCGGCGGATCCCGACTCGATCTCGGCCAGCCGTCGGTCCAGCACGGCAGACGACGGCCGCGCCGCCGGATCGCGTACGAGCACGCTCATCAGTACGTCACCCAGCGCACCGCCCCGCACCGGCGGCGGCACGTCGTCGTTGAGGACGGCCGCGAGCGTGGCGAGCGTGCTGGCCCGGCGCAGCGGGTGGTGGCCCTCCACGGCGGTGTACAGCATCATCGCGAGTGACCACAGGTCGGAGGCGGCGCCGCCCTCGTGGCCCGAGATCCGCTCCGGTGCCATGAAGTCGGGGGTGCCGATGATGGAGCCGGTGACGGTGAGGCTGGTCGTCTCGCGGATCGCGGCGATGCCGAAGTCGGTGAGGACGGGGCGCCCGTCGGACTTGAGCAACACGTTGGCGGGCTTGACGTCCCGGTGCTGGATCCCGGCGTCGTGCGCGGCGGCCAGCGCCGCCAGCACGCCCCGGCCGATCCGCGCCGCCTCGGCCGGCGGCATCGCCCCCCGGGCCAGCCGGTCGGCGAGCGAGCCGCCACTGACCAGCTCCATGACGATCCACGGGTAGGTGCCGTCGCCGCCGTCGACGATGTGGTGGATGGTGACGACGTTGGGATGGTCGATCCGGGCCAGTGCCCGCGCCTCGCGCAGCACCCGCTCTCGCAGCACCCGCGCGCTGTCGGGGTCGTACTCGGCGAGGTCCCGGTCGGGCGGGCGGACCTCCTTGACCGCGACCATCCTGTGCAGCACCAGGTCCCTGGCCCGCCAGACCGTGCCCATCCCACCGCCGCCGAGACGGGCTTCCAACGCGAAGCGCCCGTCGACGACTCGTCTGCCGGGGACTTCGTCTGCCTCACTCATGGGCGGGAGCTTAGTTGCCCCCACCGACAGCGATCGCCGCCGCCTGCATCACGGACACGAGGCGGCAGGGTCTCGCAATGACCGTTCAGGCAGCGGACGTTCGTCGACGACGTGCCTCATGCGCGCTCTGACAGCGTGCCACTTGGTGGCGCCGGCCGCTCCCCGACCGGGCACGCTTCTGCTGTACGGCCGTCGGCCCGGTCCGGCGCTCAGGTCGGCCAGGGCGGACTCGCTGCGCGTGCCCTGCCCTCGCGCGTTGCCGGGCCCGAGCCGACCAGCGGCCGAGGACGCCGTACGGGAGCTCAGTGGGCCGGGTTGCCCTCGGCCGTCGTCGGCTGCGCTGCCGTGGTCTCTCCCGGGACGGACTGGACGACATGCGGGGCGGACTCAGCCGGGGCGGCGCCGGAGGAGTGCGCGGTGCCGTCCTCCTTCATCGCCTTGGCCTCGCTCTTGAGGATGCGCATCGACTTGCCGAGCCCGCGGGCGGCCTCGGGCAGCTTCTTCGAGCCGAACAGCAAGATGATCATGATCGCCACGATCAGCAGGTGCCAGGGCTCCAGTCCGTTGCGCAGCATGCCGCACATCCCTTCTTATGGTTGCTAGCTTGCGCAACTGTACAACCACAGGCTTCGTGCCCGCCTCAGTCGTCGGAGTCCTTCTTGTTGGGCGCCGCCGCGTACGCCTGCTCCGGTGTCATCGGGACCCCGTTGAGGGAGACCGTCTTGTAGGGGCTGACCTTGGCGCATTTCTTGGCCTGGTCGGCGGTCTGGGCCTGCGCGTTGGAGACCGCGGCCTTCGTGTCGGCGGGCGCCGGCGAGGACGAACCGCCCGGAAAGGTGGTGCCGCTCGTCCAGTCGCTGCCGATCACCAGGGTCAGACCGGTGCCGGTGCCCTCCTCGAGGTGCGAGCTGGACAGCCCGAGCGCCTTGGCGGCCGTCTGCGCCCGGGCCTTCTGCCCGGTGCCGTAGGTGAGGGTGGTGGTGGTCGCCGGGCTCGGCGCGTTGGCGGTGGTCGTCGCGGAGCTGAAGCCCTGGCCGGTGAGCGCGTTCGCGATCGCGGAGGCGCGGCCGGTGATCTCGGTGCCGTTCTCGACGGTCACGGCGATCTCGGAGGCGGGTACCGCCGAGGCCGTGGCCGTCGCGGAGGCCGCCGTGGACTTCTTTCCGGAGCCGGTGCTCAGGGACTGGTCGTCGGCGATGCTGGAGAAGAGGGCCTTGGCACCCGCGCCCACCACGACCCGGTTGGTGTCGTTCGGATCGGCGCCGGTCTGCATCGTGGTGAAGGTCATCCGCTTGGTGGGGACCTTGTTCACGTCGGCCGCGAGCCCGATCAGCTTCTTGACGCTGCCGAGACCGTCGTCCACGGTGAGCGCCTTGGTGGCGGCGTCGGCGAGGGCGTAGACCGCGGTGGGGTCGGTGAGCGTGCCCGCGCTCTTGAACTTCCGGATCATCGCGCTGAGGAAGATGTGCTGGGAGACCGTGCGGCCGAGGTCGCTGCCGTCCCCGAAGCCGTGGCGGGAGCGGACGAACTCCAGGGCCGCCTCTCCCTTGAGGGTGTGGGAGCCCATGGAGAGTTTCAGGTGCGAGTAGGTGTCGTACACGTTGTGGTCGACGCACACGGAGACACCCCCGACGGCGTCGGACATCTTGACCACGCCGGAGAAGTCGAGCTTGACGAAGTGGTCGATGGGGATTCCGGTGAGTTGGTGGATCGTGGCGACCTGGCAGGCGGGACCGTACCGGAGGGCGCTGTTGATCTGGCCGTAGTAGCCGGACGTGGACTGGCCGCTCGCGGTGTCCTTGCAGGCCGGGACGTCGACCATGGTGTCGCGGGGGATGCTCATGACGGTGGCGTTGGAGCGGTCGGCGGATATGTGCACCACCATCTGTACGTCCGCGTTGCCGTTTCCGGTCTGCACGCCGGTCTGGGAGCAGCCGCCGCCCAGCTTGCAGTCCGCCTTGCTGGTCCGGCCGTCCGAGCCCATGACCAGGATGTTGATCGGGGTGCGACCGAACGCGTCAGTCTTCTCCGAACCACCCTTGCCGTCGAGCGACACACTGTTGATGTTGCCGTTGAGGTGCTGGTAGAACCACCATCCGGCACCGGCCGTGGCCAGGACGAGGACCGCCATACACATCCCGACGATCTTCAGTACCCGCCTGCCGCGCCGCACCGGCCGGGCCCGGCGACGCGAGCGCTTGCCACCGTGCGAGCGGGCCGCGGCCCGCGTCGCGGCCCGGCCTCCGGGCCGAGGCGCACCGCCGGGCTCGTCCACCCGCTGCTCCGGCACCCGGCCGGTGCGGCTGCGCGTGGCCTGACCGCCCGGGCCGTCCCACGGGTCGCTCATCTACCACTCCAGGAAACGGTCGAGCCTCTCAGGCCGGGCCATGGGGTGGGCGGCCGGGCAAGCGCGGCGGTGTACAGGCAGGCCAAGCGGGAACCTCGGCCTGGGTTGCGTAGTTGCGCAATCTAACAAACCCCTGGCCCCGCCAGCACGGAGCCCGCCGCATTTCACAGGTGAGAGATCTCATGAGGGAACGCGGCAACCTCGCGGACACATTTGCCTTCACCTACGGCGCTTTCCGCACCCCCGACAGCTACCTGGCACAGGGGTGGATCAAGGCCTGCGTGAGACGTTACCGCGCGCCGCGGCCGGGGCTGTACGGGCCGTGAGCTGGCCGACCATGACGCGGACCACCGTCACGATGTCGGGGTCGTCGACGTAGTAGACCTGCCGTCGGCCCTCACGGCGGGAGCGGACGAGCCCGGCGAGTTTCAGCTTGGCCAGGTGCTGGCTGACCGCGGGCAGCGCGCCGCCGACCCGGTCGGCGAGGTGGGTGACATCGCTCTCGCCCTGGGACAGCGCCCACATGATGTGCAGCCGGGCGGCGGACGCGAGGAGGCCGAACGCGGCGGCCGCCTCCGTCAGCACGTCGGCGGACGGATCCTCCGAACCACCGGCGAATGTCGCCACGATCCCCTCCCGTCCCCGACCGGTCACTGTCGACGCACGTGTGCTGTCTCAGTGTAAGGGCGGCGGGACGCGGTCCACGAGACCGCCTCCGATTCATTGATTGCGCAATGTAATAAGTGTGTGAAAGAACATCGACGACTTGTCACCAGGCACGGCAGACGTCTTTTCTCCCTCGCCTCAGTCCTTAAGGTTGCGCAATCAGGCAACTCGAAGTCTCGGATCCGGCGGACTTTCCCCGGCCCCGATCCAACTGGAGGACTACAACGTGGGCATCATCGGCTGGATCATCCTGGGTCTGCTCGCCGGAGCCATCGCCAAGATCCTGCTGCCGGGCCGCGACCCGGGCGGCCTGATCGGCACCACCCTCATCGGGGTCGCGGGAGCGTTCGTCGGCGGATGGCTCTCCTCCCGCTTCCTCGACCGCCCGGTGGAGAGTCACTTCTTCGACCTCTACACCTGGGGCGCGGCCATCGGCGGCTCCCTGGTGCTCCTGATCGGCTATCGCCTGCTGTTCGGAAACTCGCGGAAGTGATCCGAGGGGGGCGGTCCACCGGGCGGGGGCTCAGAGCGACCGACGGCACAGATACGGCAGGACGCCCCGCTCCACGAGAGCTTGCCGCCCCTGTCCAAGGGCAGCTCGACGCCGCGCCCGCGCACCCCGGCGCAGGCCCGAACCGACCAGTGTCCAGAGACTCAAGCCCATAGTGAGGACCGCGAGAAGCGCAACACCCGACCGGCGTTGACCACCGACGCTCCCAACTCCGCGGTCGGCGCGGCGAGATGCAGTCACTACCCGATGAGCAGGAGAAGGGCCGCCGCGCCGGCCGACACGAGGGTCGCGAGTGCAGCGACGGCGGTCCTCACGGCGCCGACGGCGCTGGGAAACCTCGCGCGCGGGGCTCGCCCTCGGTTCCCCGCGGGCCGCCTGGCAGACCCTTCTCTCGGCTGGCGCCCGGCGCTGTCCCGAGCGGCCGGACAGTCCCGGCACTCGTCATCCCCGGCGGCGGCCATCTCCTGAGTAGCCGAACGTGCGCGAACCTCCAAATGCGCCCCGGCAATTCGCTGCGGTCGCCTCGGAGGGCCGAGCCGATGTCGCCGCGGTCGAGGGCCGGACACAACGCCCTCTCGAAATCCGCCCGACTGGCGCCCGCCGCCCCGGCTGATGGCCTTCAGCTGGGCGGGCTCCACGCGCTCCTCGCCGGGATCCGCACGCCCCTGGCCGACCGCGCGGAACTTCCACTCCGGGCCGTTCCGGAGCCTCCTTGAGCGGCGAGACGTCGCCCAAGCAATGGCCAAGGCTGTGGAGTGTGCGCCCCATCGGCGGGCACTCGTGCGTCACCAACTACGGATGGGGTGACACCGCATGGAGATCTCAGGCGTGATCAGCGCGATTGTCATCGGCATCGTGATCGGTGTCCTCGGCCGGCTCGTGGTCCCCGGGCGCCAGCACATCGGCATGCTGTGGACGATCCTGATCGGCATCGTCGCCGCCTTCATCGGCACGGGCATCGCGGCAGGCCTCGATGTCGCCGACACCAAGGGCGTCGACTGGGTCGAGTGGCTGATCCAGATCGCCGTGGCCGCGCTCGGGGTGGCCGCGCTCAGCAAGGTGAAGGTGCGCCACTGACGGTCCGGCATGTCCGGATGGCGTGCAGATCAGCTCGGGGTCGCCTGCCGGATCGCGCCGACCAGCCCGATCCGGCGGGCGGCGACCCCCGCCCGGGCGCGGTCGCGCAGGCGGTCCGACCCAGCCCGTTCACCCGTCGAACGCCGCACCGCCCTTGAGTTGGCGCCTCTCTCGGAGCAGGACGGCGACCGGCACGCGGACGCCGTAGCCCACCGCGCGCCTGGTGACGGACGTGCCGGTGTTCTCGACTCGGCCCAACTGGTGCTCGGCCAGGTCCAGCAGAGCACGCTGCAACGGCCGGAAGCCCGGCACGGTGGAGTCCAGGAGGGCTCGCGAGTCGGTCAACGACTTTCTGGTCCTGGCGCAGGTCAGGGCCACCAACTCCTTTACGGCCGAGGTGTCCTGGCCCTGCTCGAGGTCGGCGCGGGTGACCCCGAGGCGGTCCAGGTCGTCCTGCGGCAGATAGAGGCGCCCTTCGGCCAGGTCGTCGGTGAGGTCGGTCAGGAAGTCCAGGCGTTGCAGACCATCGGCGAACGATCGGCAACGCGACCGGAAGACCTCGTCACCGCCACCCTCGTACTGCAGGTCCTCGATCAGCATCAGGGCCGGCAGGGCGAGGTGGTCGACGTAGCGCTGGAAGTCGGCTTCGGTGGCGTGGCCGGTGAAGTGCAGTTCCTCGGTGGTGGCCTTGAGGTAGGTGTGCACCCAGTGATGGGGCAGCCGCCGTGCGGCCACGGTGTGCAGGAAGGCCCGCAGGACGGGGTCGTCGGCGCGCCCCGACTCCAGCCCCACGGTGACCTGTTCTGACCACGCCCGCCAGCGGGGCAGCCGTTCGTGCAGCGGCCCCTGGTCGGCGAGGTCGTCGGTCCGCGCCAGGAAGGCGTACGCGGCGACCACGTGCGGGTGCAGTGCCGGAGCCACCAGCAGACGTACGGCGGCGTAGTGGGCGAGGATTCTGCGGGCGAAGACCCGAGCAGCCGTCGAATAGTCCGCGCGCAGGGCACGGTCCCGCACACCGGCGGCCGTCAGCCTGCGATCCCAACTCGGCACGTCGTACCGCCCTTTCCTCTCCGACCCGGCCCGCCGGACCGCCACGGCCCGGTCGGCTACGGCGTCGAATGAGCGGTCGGGGTGACCTTAGCCTCCTCCCAACTGCGGTTGTGCACCGATGACTTGTCAGTGAGTGGAGAGTTCTACGAGGTGCCGGGCCGTGCGAGCGGGATCGACGATCTGGTGGAGGTGTGCGCCGGGCAAGTGGGCCACCCGCCAGCCGCGTCGGCGCGCCTCGTCGGCAAATCCGTCGTACGGCGGGCCGAACAGCACGTAGGAGCAGGGGTGGTCGTCCCAGCCGTCGGAGACCGGGATGTGCTGCTCGTAGTAGGACAGGGGCAGAGCGGGCTGCTCCTCCACCACCTTCTGTCGCACCTGCGGATCGGAGAACATGGGGGCGACGTCTGCCTCGTCCCACCAGTCGGTCCAGCGCGGCAGTCTGCCGTTCACGGCCTTCGGGCGGAGGAACTCCAGCAACTCGGGCGGGGCGACAGGGGTGGGCCCGGCCCGGGCCGGCAGTGCGGCATCGACGAAGACCGAGGCGGTCACCGCATGGTCGAGGCCCGAGCGGATCGCCGGGAGGAACAGGCCCGCGTTGCTGTGAGCGACCAGCACGAGGGGGCTGTCGACCGGGACCTCGCGGAGGTCGTCGCGTACGGCGTCGACCACACGGGGCCAGAAGGGCGCAGGGCCGGCGCCCACGTGCAGGAGGGACGGCACCCTTGCCCGGTGTCCCGCCGCCACCAGGTTTTCGGCGACGGGGCGCCAGGTCGAGGGCCCCACGGACGGACTGTGCACGAGAACGAAGACCGGCTGCATGGAACGATCCTGTCGCCCACCCCGGCGCAGCCGCGACCGGCTCGGCCGACAGCAGAACGGCCGTACCGACGGTCATGTCCGGCAGGAGCTCCGCGCCCGCGATGGCACACATGTGGAAACCCCGGATAGCCCACCCCAGAACTATGGTGCGCCGCCACATGTGCCCATGAAATGTGCGTTCCTACGGTGTGCGCATACCTACCCGTCCCCACCGCACACGAGGAAGTGGCGCACATGGCCTCAGCAGCATCCGCTCCCCCGACGCCGACCAACCTGAGGCGCATCGTCGCCGCCAGCCTCATCGGCACCACCATCGAGTGGTACGACTTCTTCCTCTACGGCTCCGCGGCCGCCCTGGTCTTCAACAAGCTGTTCTTTCCCGACTCCGACCCGCTCGTCGGCACGCTGCTGTCCTTCCTGACGTATGCCGTCGGATTCGCCGCCCGTCCCCTCGGTGCCCTGGTGTTCGGGCACTACGGCGACCGGCTCGGACGCAAGAAGCTCCTGGTCCTGAGTCTGCTGCTGATGGGCGGGGCGACCTTCGCCATCGGGCTGCTGCCCACGCACGCCACCGTCGGCACGGCCGCTCCCGTGCTGCTGACCGTGCTGCGCCTGGTCCAGGGCTTCGCGCTCGGCGGGGAGTGGGGCGGCGCCGTGCTCCTGGTGTCCGAGCACGGGGACGCGCGGCGGCGCGGCTTCTGGGCCTCGTGGCCGCAGACCGGCGCACCGGCAGGACAACTCCTCGCCACGGGTGTGCTGTCGCTGCTGACCGCCCTACTGTCGGACGCCGCGTTCGGCAGCTGGGGCTGGCGGATTCCCTTCCTGCTCTCCGGTGTCCTGGTGATCGTCGGCCTGTGGATCCGGCTGTCCGTCGACGAATCCCCTGTGTTCAAGCAGGCGTTGGCGCACGCGGAGGCCCGCAAGGCGGCGCGGGACGGCGCGGTCGAGAAGCTGCCGGTCGTCTCCGTGCTGCGGCACCACTGGCGCGATGTGCTGGTCGCCATGGGCGCGCGCATGGCGGAGAACATCAGCTACTACGTCATCACCGCCTTCATCCTCGTCTACGCCACCACGTCGGCCGGAGTCTCCAAGCAGACCGCCCTCAACTCGGTGCTGATCGCCTCGGCCGTGCACTTCGCGGTGATCCCCGCCTGGGGAGCCCTGTCGGACCGCGTCGGGCGGCGCCCCGTGTACCTGATCGGCGCGGTCGGCGTGGGGCTGTGGATGTTCCCCTTCTTCTCACTCATCGACACCGGTGGCTTCGGCAACATGGTCCTCGCGGTGACCGTCGGACTCGTGATGCACGGCGCCATGTACGCGCCCCAGGCGGCCTTCTTCTCGGAGATGTTCGCGACCCGGATGCGGTACTCCGGTGCCTCCATCGGCGCTCAGTTCGCCTCCGTCGCAGCAGGCGCCCCGGCACCTCTCATCGCCACCGCGCTCCTCTCCGACTACGGCAGCTCCACCCCGATCGCCCTGTACGTCATCGCCGCGGCCGTCCTGACGGTCGTCGCCGTGGGTGTCGCCAAGGAGACTCGCCACCGGGACCTGGCCGACGCCGAGCCGGCCACCGATCGCGAGCCCGCGGCCAAGTCCCCCGCCGCGGACGCCCGGACCGCCTGAGTCCTGGGCGGTGCCCGAGCTCATCGGCCCCCGTACGCTGCGTGCGTGCGGGGGTCAGTGCCGCGTCGGCGCCGCCAACCGGTGCAGTCTCAGAGCGAGTTGGATCTCCAACGCGCGTGCGGGGCTCTGCCAGTCCTCACCGAGCAGGCGGCCCACGCGCTCCAGGCGCTGGGCGACGGTGTTCACATGGACGTGCAGCTCGTCCTTGGTCCGGGCCGGGCTCATCCCGCACGCGAAGTAGGCGTCGAGGGTGCGCAGGAGATCGGTGCCCCGACGGTCGTCGTAGGAGACGACCTGACCGATGGTCCGGTCGACGAAGCCCGCGATGTCCCGGTCACCGGCGAGGAGCAGTCCGAGGAATCCGAAGTCCTCGGCGGCGGCACCGTCTCCCGAGCGGCCCAGCAGGCGCAGCGCGTCGAGGCAGCGGCGGCCCTCCTCGTAGGCTGCGGCCACGGCGTCCAGATGGACGACGAGATCGCGGACCGGGCCCGAGGCGCCGACGGTCACCGCCTCGTGGACGGCTGTTCCGAGGTGTCCGGCGGTGCGGCGGGCCAGTTCGGTGGCCGTGTCCCCGGCGGTGAGGGGCAGCAGCAGCACGGTGCCGCCGTCACGGGCGGCGGCCAGGCCGTGCCGGGTGGCGGCGAGGTGGGAGGCCGCGGACCACAGGCGTCTGCGGGCGGCCGCCTCCTGGTCGGCGTCGGCCGCGGCGCCGTCGAGACGGGCGGCCAGCACGATGTGGGTGGCGTCGAGGTCGGCGTCCAGCCGGGCCGCGCGTTCGCGCAGCAGACGAGGATCGCGGTCGCGCGCGTCGAGCAGGTCGTCCAGGAGTTCGCCGCGCACCCGCTGTTCGGCCTCGGCGGCGGAACGCCTGGCCAGCAGGAGCAGCGAGGTGACCATCGCGGCGCGCTCCAGGGTGCGCTGGTCCACGGGGTCGAGTCCGGGGTGGCCGCGCAGCACGAGGGCACCGAGGAGTTCTCCGCCGGCGGCGACCGCGGCGATCCAGTCGTCCTTGTGCCGTACGGCGTGGCCTTCGGCCCGGGAGGCCTCCAGCGCCTCGGTGGGCGCGACCTCGGAGAACTCGACCGTGCCGTCGAGGATTTCGGAGACGGCCGCGGCCACGTCGTGCACCCCGCCACCGCGCAGCACCAGTTCGGCGAGCCGGTCGTGGACGTCGGAGGCGCGCTCGATGACGCCGCTGTGATCCCGGATGATCTCGTTGGCCCGCTCCAGCTCGGTCAGGGCCGAACGGGTCTCGGTGAGCAGGTTCGCGGTGTCGATGGCGGCCGCGGCCAGCGCGGCGAAGGAGCCGAGGAGCGCGATCTGCTCCCGCTCGAAGACCCGGGCACGCCGGTCCGCCGCGAACAGCACCCCGATGACGTGGTGCCCCAGCGTCAGCGGCACGCCGAGGATGGCGACCAGGCCCTCGTCCCGCACGCCCGCGTCGATGGTGAGGGTGTGTTGGAAGCGGTCGTCCTTGAAGTAGTCGTCGGTGACATAGGGACGGGCGGTCTGGGCGACCAGCCCGCCGAGCCCCTCGCCCATCCCGAGCCGCAGCTGTTGGAAGCGGGCCGCGACCGAGCCCTCGGTGACCCGCATGTAGGTGTCGCCCCGCGCCGGGTCGTTCAGGCTGAGGTAGGCCACGTCCGTGCCGAGCAGGGACCGGGCGCGCTGCACGATGGCCCGCAGCACGGCGTCCAGGTCTCTGAGCCCGGCCAGGTCGTGGGCGGTCTCGAACAGGGCGGACAGCTCGGCCTCCCGCCGGCGTCGGCCCTCCAGCTCGGAGCGCACCCGCAGGGCGACCGCCTTGGCCGCTTCCAGCGCGGCGATCCGCTCGGTGGGCCTTCCCTCGGCGCGGGCGATCAGCACCGGCTGCTCGTAGGCCTCGGCGGACGCGCCCCTGGCGAGCAGCTCGAGGAAGGGTGCCTCGGCGCTGCCGGCGGGGCGCTCGGCGGACTGCAGGTGATCGCTGGACATGCCCACAGGATTGCTCATCGCACGCTCACCCCGTCAGGCCTGTGGAAAAGTCCGGGCGGGGCGGCGTACGGCCGGATGCCGGTCAGTGCGCGGTCCAGCCGCCGTCGAGGACGAGCGACGTTCCGGTGACGAAGGACGCCTGCGGGCCGCACAGGTAGGCCACGGCCTCGGCGACCTCCTCCGGCTCGATGAGCCGCTTGAGCGCGCTGTCCTGGAGCAGCACCTCGGACACCACCCGTTCCTCGGGGATGCCGTGCGCAAGGGCCTGGTCGGTGATCTGCCGCTCGACCAGCGGTGTTCGCACATAGGCGGGGTTCACACAGTTAGAGGTCACTCCGTGGGGGGCGCCTTCGAGGGCGGCCGTCTTGGACAGGCCCTCCAGACCGTGTTTGGCGGCCACATAGGCCGCCTTGTAGGCCGAGGCGCGCAGGCCGTGGACCGAGGACACGTTGACGATCCGCCCCCACCCCTGCCCGTACATGTGCGGCAGGGCGCCGCGGATCAGGCGGAACGGCGCCTCCAGCATCACGGTGAGCACCGTGTGGAACACCTCGGGCGGGAACTCCTCGATGGGGCGCACCAGTTGGAGGCCGGCGTTGTTGACGAGGACGTCGGTGCCCGCGGCGGCGTGCTCGGCGGCGTCCAGGTCGGTGAGGTCGAGCACCAGCGGTTCGACGGTGCCCGCCAGTCCCGCGGACCGCTCGGTGAGCGCGTCCAGACCGGCCGCGTCCCGGTCGACCGCTCTCACCTTGGCCCCGGCCGCCGCGAGCCGCAGCGCACAGGCGCGGCCGATGCCGCCGGCCGCGCCGGTGACGAGGGCGGTGCGGCCGCCGAGGTCGAGCGTGGGAGCGTGGGGGCCCGGGAGGGCGCTGCTGGCGGTCATGCTCCGATCCTAGGGAGCGCCCGACCCCCACCACATGTGGTCACACCCCATACTTCACTCCGAACTCGTAGAGTCGAACCATGTGGGTGCGTCGGTCAGGGCCTGCTTGATCCGCTGCAGCCCGAACTCGTTCAGTTCCGGGAGGGCGTCCACCGCGAACCACCCCACCTCCAGCGACTCGTCGTCGTTGACCCGCGCCTCGCCGCCGACGGCCCGGCAGCGGAACGCGATGTCCATGTACTGGCAGATGTCGCCGTTGACATACGTCACGGCCTTGAGCGCCTGGACGACGATCACCCGCTCGACGACGCAGTGCACGCCCGTCTCCTCCTCGACCTCCCGCACGGCACAGGCCGCGGGCTGCTCCCCCGGTTCCGGGATGCCACCGATCACCGACCACTTGCCGGTGTCCGAGCGACGGTGGAGCAGCACTCTGCCTTCGTCGTCGAGGACGACGGCGCTGACGCCGGGGAGCCAGAGCAGGTCATGACCGATGGACCGGCGCAGGGTGCGGATGAAGTCAGGAGTAGCCATGTCTGCGACCCTAACCGCGACGCCCTCGCACTCCGGCGCCGATCGCCCAGCCGAGCCCGCCCGCGGCGACCAGCACCAGGGCCATTTCCGGCAGGATGCCCAGCCGGGTCGCCGGGGTCTGCGTCGACCGCAGCGGCACCTTCTGCACCAGCGAGTCGGCCACGAACATCCCGGTCCTCTGAGTGATCTTCCCGTCCGGCATGATGATCGCGCTGACACCGCTGGTCACCGGCACGGTGACGGTCCTGCTGTGCTCCACGGCACGCACCCGGGACATGGCGAGCTGCTGGTAGGTCATCTCGCTGCGGTCGAAGGTCGCGTTGTTGCTCGGCACGGAGATCAGCTGCGCGCCGTCGGTGACCTCGGAGCGCACGGCCCAGTCGAACGCGGCCTCGTAGCAGGTGACCAGACCGACCTTGGCGTTGGCCATCTGGAACACGCCCGGCTTGGTGCCCCGGCTGAAGTCCTGGTGGACCATGGTGGTCCAGTTCTTGTTGATCGCGCCGACGAGGGAGCGCAGCGGGAGGTACTCGCCGAACGGCTGGATCTGCCGCTTGTCGTAGGTGTCGGTGGGGCCCTTGACCGGGTCCCACAGGATCTGCTCGTTGTAGAGCTTGCCGTCCCGTTCGACGACGCCGCCGACGGAGATCGGCGCGTCGATGGCCTTGGCCGCCTGCTCGATGACCACGGCCGCGTCGGCGTCGGTGAAGGGGTCGACGTCGGAGGAGTTCTCCGGCCACAGCACGATGTCGGGCTTCGCGATCTTGCCGGCCTTCACCTCGGCGGCCAGCCGCTCGGTCTCGCGCGCGTGGTAGTCCAGCACGGCGCGCCGCTGGGCGTTGAACTCCAGCCCCGCGCGCGGCACGTTGCCCTGGATGGCCGCGACGGTCACGGTGCCGTCCTCGGCCTTGTCGCTCACGAGCGTCCGGGCCGCGAGCGCCCCGACCACCGGGACGGCCACGCTCAGCAGGGCCACGGCCGCGGCCGGGCGTCGTACGGCACCGGTCCCCCGCCGCTCCGCGACCAGCCGGACGATCTCGTACAGGCCGAACCCGCACAGCACGACGGCGAAGCCCAGGACGGGCGTGCCGCCCACCGCGGCGAGCGGCAAGAAGACGCCGTCCGCCTGTCCGAACGCGATCTTGCCCCAGGGAAAGCCGTGGAACGGCGCACGCGCGCGTGCCGCTTCCGCGGCGATCCACACGGCGGCCGCCCACACCGGTGAGCCCGGCAGCTTGGACACCGCGGCGACGCCGACGCCGACCAGCGCGACGAAGATCGCCTCGATCGCCACCAGTGCGAGCCAGGGCCCGGGACCGACCTCGACGCCGGTCCACACCAGCAGCGGCAGCAGGAAGCCCAGGCCGAAGAGGTAGCCGAGTCCGAAGGCCGCCTTCCAGCCGCGGCCGCGCAGCACCCAGCCGAAGACGGCGAAGGCGGGCACGGCCAGCCACCACAGGGTGCGTGGCGGGAAACTGACGTACAGCAGCACTCCGGAGAGCGCCGCGGCGGCGGCCGGGACGAGACGGCGGAGCCGGGCGGCCCAGCGGGAGGCGGGCGCGGACTGCGGTTCCAGCTGGTCCGACTCGTCCACGGAAGTTGCGGTGACGGTCACTCCGGGAGTGTACGGCCGTTGACCTTGGCGTCGACAGCGCGGTCCGCCAGGCGGCCGTGGCCCGTGGCCCGGCACCTGAACCGTGATGTGGCCGGGCAACCCCGCGCAACTCGTCCACAAATCGCCCATCAGCCGTTACGGTGTGCCGAAGTCCTCGGCGTACGGGCCGATCGCGTGCGGACGGCGAGGACCACAGGTCGGGGGACCGGGGTGTCGGGGGGCGGGGTGGGTTCCACGGGGATGACGTCTGTTGCCGGTTCTTCGGAGGACGGCGACAGACGAAACGTTTCTGACGTGGTGGGCGTGCTGGTGCTCGGAGCCAGTGCCACCTGGTCGCTGATCACCGCCGCCGCACACGACGGCCGTCCGGAGGGTGTCCTGCTCGCCTTGCTGGCCGTGGCCGCGGGGTATGCCGCCGGCCGGATCTCGGGGGCGCTGCTGCCGGTCGCCGCCCCTTGCGCCGCCGCCCTGACCGGACTGGGCCTGGCGGTGGTTCTCCCCCACCTGTCGCCGGGCCCCGAGACCGTCGCGCCGCTCGGTCACGCGGGCGCCGCGGCCGCCCTGCTGACGCTCGCCACCGGCGCCGCGTGCTGCGCCGCCTGGACCACCGGATCGCCCGCCGTGCGGCTCCTGATGCGTCTGATGGCCGTCGGCATCGCGGTGGCCTCGACCGCCCTGGGGTCGGTCTCCGGGCTGGTCACCTGTGCGGCGGTGCTGCTGTGCTCCCTCGCGGCGGGCCAGATGCCTCACCGCGGTCCTGGCATCGCGGGTCTCACCCTCGCCGCGACCGCGGTGACCGGTCTGACCTGGGCGGTGGCCGGGAACGCCGTCCCGGACGGACTCACCGAGTCGCTGCGCGGCCGGTTCACCCCGCACCGCATCGGCCTGTGGCACGACGCCCTCGGCCTGGCCCGCGAGAACACCGCCCTCGGGGTGGGGCCAGGCCGCTTCGGCGAGCTCAGCACGACGGCGGCCCAGTCACTGCCGCCCGACGGAAAACCTCACTCGGCACCGCTTCAGATGGCCGCCGAGCAGGGCCTGGTCGGGGCACTTCTGCTGGGGGCGGCCTTCTGCTGGCTGCTGTACGCGCTGTGGCGCTCTCCCCGCCCCACGCCTGTCGTCCTCACCGCGGGCGCGGCCCTGACGGCGCTGGCGGCGATCGCCTCGGTGGGCAACGCGCTGAGCTTCACGATGGTGTCGGTGGGCGCGGGGCTCCTGGCGGGTCTGGCGACGGCCCACCCGCTCGCCGAGGAACAGGCCCCGCAGTGACCGATCGGCCCGGACTCAGCGTCGCGGACTCGTGGCGCCCGGCCGCAGCCGGTCGCGGATGATGCGTACGGCGGACTCCGCGTCGTCCACGGTGATCGTGAACGTGTGCCCGTCCCACAGTTGGAGGACCACACCCTCACCACGGCGTACGACTACCGCGGTGCCCTTCTCGGGCCGCCACCGGTAGCCCCAGCCGCCCCACTGGCGCGGGTTGACGTGGGGCGCGAACTCGGCACCGGCGACATGCGCCAGCGGGATCCGCCGACGCGGCACACCGATGTGGCCGCAGCGCACCTCCAGGCACTCCATGTCGACCTTGAGGGCCACATGGACGAAGCCGAGCGTGAGGAAGAGGACCAGCAGTCCGGCCGCGATGCAGCCGACCACGGACATGACCAGCGGGGCGACGCCCGAGGTCCACGCCGAGTCGACGGCGAGCTCGACGCCGAGCGCCACGATCGCGGCGCCGCCGAGCGCCAAGAGCCACTGGACCCGGTTGGAGGCGCGACCGGTCCAGACGTCGGTGTGGTGCGAGGTCTGCTCGCCGTGGGGGTGGTCCCTCATGCATATGAGGTTACTCAGGTTTCGCCGTGCGGGTACCTCGTCGCGGAGAGTGACTGCTCCGGACGGGGGCTCCCCGGCCGTCCGCGGCGGTCAGCGGGCGGGTGCGGCCGTGCGCAGGAGCCGGCCTTCCGCGTAGGCCAGGGCGGGCGCGGGCAGGGCGCTTCCCTCACGTCCGCTCAGCAGCACCGTGAGGGTGCCGGTGGCCGCGGCCTCGGGCGCGGGCTGCTCGCCGATCCGGCGCAACGCCTGGGCGGCGACCGCTCCGGCGGAGCCGAGCAGGACGAGTGGCGGACGGCCGGGACGCTGTACGGCGGCACGGATGCGCTCGGCGACCAGTTCGTAGTGGGTGCAGCCCAGGACGACGGTCGTCACGTCCTCGGGGGTCAGGGCGGCGGCCGCGGCGACGGCGGCGTCGATGGCGGCCTCGTCGGCGTGCTCCACCGCCTCGGCGAGGCCGTGGCAGGGCACCTCGGTGGCCGGCACCCCGTCGGCGAACTCCTCGATGAGACCGCGCTGGTAGGGGCTGCCGGTGGTGGCGGGCGTCGCCCAGACGGCGAAGGGGCGGCCGCCGGACGCCGCGGGCTTGATCGCGGGAACGGTGCCGATGACCGGCAGCTCCGGTTCGAGGCGGGCGCGCAGCGCGGCCAGGGCGTGCACGGTGGCGGTGTTGCAGCCGATGATCAGGGCCTCGGGCCCGTGGGCGGCGGCGGCCTCGGCGAGGTTCAGAGCGCGCCCGATGATGTCGTCCGGCGTCCGGGGGCCCCACGGCATGCCGTCGGGGTCGAGGGAGAGCACGAGATCGGCGTCGGGGCGCAGTCGCCGTACCGCGGCGGTGGCCGCCAGCAGGCCGATTCCGGAGTCCAGGAGCGCGATCTTCACCCGGCCACGATAGACGATGTGCCCTTGGGCGCCGGTCCCGTGGGGCAGACTGCGCGCGTGAGCGCCATCGCGTGGACCGCCGCCGTATCCCTCGCCGCCTGGCTGTGGCTGCTGCTCTGCCAGGGCTTCTTCTGGCGCACGGATGTGAGACTGCCGCCGGAGCGGGATCCGCGGGTCTGGCCCTCGGTGGGTGTGGTGGTGCCGGCTCGCGACGAGGCCGAGGTACTGCCCGCGAGTCTTCCCTCTCTCCTGGCCCAGGACTATCCGGGCCGGGCGGAGGTCTTCCTCGTCGACGACGGCAGCACGGACGGCACCGGGGAGCTGGCCCGCGAGCTGGCGCGTCTGCGGGGCGGGCTGCCGTTGACCGTGTCCTCGCCGGGCGAGCCGCCGGCGGGGTGGACGGGCAAGCTCTGGGCGGTGCGCCACGGTATCGGCCTGGCACGCGCGCGTGATCCCGAGTACCTGCTGCTGACGGACGCCGACATCGCCCACGAGCCGGACAGCCTGCGGCGGCTGGTGGCCGCCGCGCACGCCGGGGGCTTCGACGTCGTCTCGCAGATGGCCCGGCTGCGGGTGGAGAGCCTGTGGGAGCGGCTCGTGGTGCCGGCGTTCGTCTACTTCTTCGCGCAGCTGTATCCGTTCCGCCGGATCGGCAGGAAGGGGGCTCGGACGGCGGCCGCGGCGGGCGGCTGCGTCCTGCTGCGCGCCGAGACCGCCGAGCGGGCGCGGATCCCGGACGCCATCCGGCAGGCCGTCATCGACGACGTGGCCCTCGCGCGGGCCGTCAAGGGCGTGGGCGGCCACATCTGGCTGGGCCTCGCCGAGCGGGTGGACAGCGTGCGCCCCTATCCCCGGCTGCACGACCTGTGGCGGATGGTGTCGCGCAGCGCCTACGCCCAGCTCCGCCACAACCCCCTGCTGCTGCTCGGAACGGTGGCCGGGCTCGCGCTGGTCTATCTCGTGCCGCCCGTCGCCGTCCTCACAGGTCTGGCTGCGGGGAGTACGGCGACGGTGGTGTCCGGTGCGCTCGCGTGGCTGGTCATGACGGGGACGTACGTCCCTATGCTCCGCTACTACCGGCAGCCGGTGTGGCTCGCACCCCTGCTGCCGTTCACCGCGTTCCTCTATCTCCTGATGACGGTCGACTCGGCGGTGCAGCACTACCGGGGTCGCGGCGCGGCCTGGAAGGGCCGCACCTACGCGCGCCCGGACGCCGTCGCCGGCGAGGAGGGGTGAGGCCTCACTTGCGGCCCGGTGTCCAGTTCATGCCCCAGCCGTAGACCTGGTCCACCGTCCGCTGCGGGCTCACCCCGCGGTCGGGCACCAGATAGCGGGCCTCGCGCTGGACGACCAGGTCGTCGCCGGTGTTGGTGATCAGGGCCAGCGCGCACACGGTCGAGGGCACGGTGCACTCGTCGAGGGAGAAGTCGATCGGGGCGCCGTGCTGCGGCTGGAGGGTGACCGTGGCGTGCAGGTCGGCGAAGGAACGCGCCCCCTCGTAGATGGTCACGAAGACCAGGATGCGCCGGAAGTCCCGCTTGTGGTCGAGGTTCACGGTGAGGTTCTCGCCGCTCGCGAGGGCACCGGTGCGGTCGTCGCCGTCGAGGTGGATGTACGGCGGCTGGTGCAGGGCTCCATAGGCGTTGCCCAGCGCCTGTACGACTCCCTTGCGGCCGTCGGCGAGTTCGTAGAGGGCGCACAGGTCGAGGTCGAGGTCGGCGTGCATGGCCACCGCGCGACCGCGCTTGCTGCCCCAGCCCGAGAACTGTTTACGGACTTGCCAGTTGAGGTTCACACGCATCGCGCCCGAGGTGCCGCCCTGTTTGGCGAGGGAGACCGAAGGCGCCGACTTGGTCAGCGTGACCTTGGAGAGGCGGACTGGTTGCGCAGGTGGGGCGGGCGGCGGGGCCATGGGTGCTGCCTGCTGGGGTTCGTCCACGGTGATACCGAAGTCCGTTGCCAGACCTTCCAGTCCGCTGTCATAGCCCTGACCGACGGCACGGAACTTCCAGGCGCCCTGACGGCGATAGAACTCCCCGAGAACGAAAGCGGTTTCTACTGTCGCACCCGCGCTGTCGAACCGCGCCGCCACTGTTTCCTGAGCGGCGTCCCGTACTTCGACATAGAGGTCCGGGATCCGGGCGAAGGTCCCTCCGTCGGCGGAGGCGGCGAGTACGACGGTCTCCACCGACGGCTCCACGCGCGTGAGGTCGACGAGCAGTGTGTCGGTCACCCGGCCGCCGTCGGTCCGTTTGCCCTCGTGGCGGACGGCTCCAGAGGAGTGCTGCGGCTGGTTGTAGAAGACGAAGTCGGCGTCGGAGCGGACCTTTCCGCCGACGAGCAGCAGTGCCGAGGCATCCGCGTCGGGGACTCCCGGTCCCGAGCGCCAGCCCAATTCGACGCGCAGTGCCGTCGTGGGCACCGGAGCGTTCGACCCTTTCGACATTGACATGTCCGCCCCCATCAGATGTCGGCAGTCCAGGACGCGCCCCGGAGGTCCTTCGAGTTCTACGCGCTCAACCTATTCCCCCGGGGCACCGAACACCCATCCCACGGACAGGAAGATCGCCGGTCAACCCTCGGTAACCCTCTGGGAACTCGGCCTTTACACGGATGGGACCTGGATTGGCGTCCTTTTTTGCCGAGTTCGCTCGCATTGGGGATCCCACGTCACTGCCGACACGGAAAACAACCCTCTTATCGGTCTCCCCAACCAGCACATCGTGGGCTTAACTTATTGCCATGACCTCCCCCCGCTCCACTTATGGCGGCGGCTACTACTCCGCCTCCTTCCCGGACACTCCGATCTACGACTCGCTCGTGGCCGAGCGGGGCACCCCGCAGATCGCCCCGATCCGGGTCCCTGCCGCGTACGACGTCCCGGCGAGCAACCTGCCCGCGCTTCCGTCCGGGCTGCCCGCTCTTCCCGCGGGTCCCTCCTACTCCTCCTACAGCTACCCGCAGGCGCAGCAGCCCTCTCCGCTGCAGCAGGCGCCCGGGGCGTACATCCCGCAGCAGGCCGCCGCGCCCCGTGGTTATCCCGGGCAGCAACAGCAGCAACCGCGTCAGGCCGGCCCCGGCATGGGCACGGGCTACGAGGCGATGCGCCCCGCGGCTCCCCGGCCCGCTCCGGCGGCTCCCTACCAGGACCCGTACAACAACCAGCAGTACCGCGGGTACTGATTCCCCTCCCGGGCTGTCGGTGCCGCCTGGCACGATGGCCTCATGGGGAATGCGCAGCTGCTGTCGATCCACGTCCATCCGGTCAAGGCGTTCCGGGGTCTGGCACCCCGGGAGGCCGAGGTGGAGCCCTGGGGGCTGGCCGGGGACCGGCGCTGGGCCCTGGTCGACGACGGGGGAAAGGTCGTCACACAACGACAGCAGCCGCGCCTCGCACTGGCCGCCGCCGAGCTGTTGCCCGGCGGCGGCGTCGTTCTGTCCGCGCCCGGCATGGATCCGCTGACCGTGCCGGTTCCCGAGCCGGCCGGGACCATCACGCTGGACATCTTCGGGGACAAGGTCGAAGGGGTACCCGCCGCCGACGCGGCCGCGCACGCGTGGTGCAGCGAGTACCTCGGCGCCCGGACCCGCCTCGTCCACATGGACGACCCCGCCACCCGCCGCCCGGTCGAACCCGAGTACGCGCTGCCGGGCGAGACCGTCACCTTCGCCGACGGATATCCGCTGCTGCTCGCCTCCGCGGCCTCCCTCGACGCCCTCAACTCCCTGATCGCCGAGGGCCCGCACGCGGCCGAGGGCCCCCTGCCCATGAACCGCTTCCGGCCGAACGTCGTCGTGGGCGGCACCGACGCCTGGGCCGAGGACGACTGGTCGCTCCTCGCGATCGGGGACGTGACCTTCCGGGTGGCCAAGATGTGCGGGCGATGCGTGGTGACCACCACCGACCAGGCCGCTGCCGTCCGCGGCAAGGAGCCCCTGCACACCCTGGGCCGGCACCGCCGCCTCGGCGGCAAGCTCGCCTTCGGACAGAATCTCGTGCCCCGGTCCCGCGGCACGATCGGGGTCGGCGACCCGGTCAGGATCCTCGAATAGACGGGCAGCGGCTCGACGCGGCTGCGGCGGACAAAGTTCCGTCAAAGATCGACCCGGGCCCCGGCCACGGGAACACCGCCCGGGTGCCCGCACGTTGGGACTTTCATGAGGAGTTCATGAGAGGACCCGGCCGCAGGTGATTTCGCTCTCTCTTCGGCCGGTCCCGCGCGTGAACGACTCCGCCGGGGGTTATCACGGAGCGGGAAGGGGGGTGCGGACGGTGCGAGCGATCAGCGGACTCTGGCGTTGGCGGCGCAACCCGCTGCGCCGCGGGACCGACCTGGCCGAGGCCTGGGTGGGCCTGCTGGCCCTGCTGCTGATCCTGGTCGTCGGACCGGTGATCGGGTCCGTCACCGGGGGTGTGGCCCAGGACGCGCTGCAGCGGTCGGTCCGCGAACAGCAGGATTCCCGCCGGATGGTGACGGCGACCGTGATCCGCAAACTGGACCGCTCGCCGCTGGACGCCGACCCCGAGGCCGCCTCGGGGCGGGACGTGCGCAGCCGGGTCGTGGCCGACTGGACCGCGCCGGACGGCAGCACGCACAAGGGCACGGTGCTGGCCGCGCTCCAGACCCCGCACCGCGGAGACCACTTCAGCCTGTGGACCGACCTCCACGGACGCATAGCCGCCCGGCCGCTGGACTCCGCGACTGCCACCACGCACGCAGTCCTCGCGGGCACAGGGGCGGCACTGCTGACCGCGGGCCTGATCGAGGGCGGCAGGCGGCTCGCCGTCTGGCGCATGGTCCGTCGCCGGTACGCCCGTTGGGACCAGGCCTGGGACCGCGCGGGCCCGGACTGGGGCCGCACCGGCACCGGCAGTTGACGGCCTTACGGCTCTGGTCAACCCACCACCCGCGCGCACGCTACGGTGGACCGGCCGAGGTTCTTCGGCAGCACAAACCCGCGTACGTCGAGGTGGGGGCACAGCAACGCCATGGCACAGGGCACGGTCCAGGTGACGCACACCGGTACATCGCGGTGGCGGCGCCGCACAGGTGAGTACGCGTCCCTCGCCGCCGCCCTGGAGGCCGCGGCCGACGGCGACGTGCTCACGGTCGCGCCCGGCACCTACCGGGAGAACCTCGTCGTGCAGCGGGCGGTGACCCTGCGCGGCCCCGAAGGATCGCCCGGCTCCGTGCGCATCGCGCCCCTGGACGGGGTGCCGCTGACGGTACGCGCCTCCGCCGTGGTGCAGGACCTGCACGTGGAGGGCCAGGACGCCGCCGCGCCCGCCCTGCTCGTCGAGGAGGGCACCCCGGAACTCGCCGACATCCGGGTCGTCACCCGGTCCGCGGCCGGTATCGAGGTCCGCGGCGGAGCCCGCCCGACCGTGCGGCGCTGCACCGTCGACAACCCGGCCGGCATCGGCATCGCCGTACTGGACGGCGCGGGTGGGGTCTTCGAGGAGTGCGAGATCGTGGCGGCCGGCCAGTCCGGCGTCTCGGTGCGCGGCGGCGCCCACCCGCGCCTGGAGCGCTGCCGGGTCCACCACACCTCCGGCGCGGGACTGGCGGCCACCGGCGAGAACTCCGCGCTGGAGGCCGTGGGTTGCGAGGTCTACGAGGTCCGCGGCAGCGGCGTGCAGATCACCGGCCGGGCCACCGCCCACCTCACCGACTGCGATGTGCACCGCACCACCGCCGACGGCGTCACACTCGACACCGACGCGGTGCTGACCCTCGCCGACTGCCGTATCCACGACATCCCGGAGAACGCGGTCGATCTGCGCTCCCGCTCGGTGCTCACCCTGACCCGCACGACGGTCCGTCAGTTCGGCCGCAACGGCCTGTCGGTGTGGGACCCGGGCACCCGCGTGGACGCCAACCAGTGCGAGATCTTCGACAGCACCGGCGACTACCCGGCCGTCTGGGTCAGCGACGGCGCCACCGCCGTGCTCGACTCCTGCCGGGTGCACGACGTGCCGGACGCCCTGTTCGTCCTGGACCGCGGCTCCCGCGCGGACGTCGTCGACAGCGACATCTCCCAGGTCCGCAACACGGCCGTGTCGGTGAGTGACGGCGCCACCGCGCAGCTCGACGACTGCCGGATCCGGGACGCGGCGACCGGCGCCTGGTTCCGCGACCACGGCAGCGGCGGCACCCTCAACAACTGCACCGTGGACGCCACCCAGACCGGCGTGATCGTCACCAAGGGCGCCGACCCGACGATCGAGCGCTGCACGGTCGACTCCCCCGCCGAGGCGGGCTTCTACGTGTCGGCGGGCGGCCGCGGCAGCTTCCTGAACTGCCGGGTGACGGGCAGCGGCGGGTACGGCTTCCATGTGATAGACGGCTGCCGTACGACGCTCAAGAAGTGCCGCACCGAGCGCTGCGCGCGCGGGGGTTACGAGTTCGCGGACGCCCCGGACGCGGCCGCCGGCGCGGGTCCCGTCGTCGAGGACTGCACCAGCGACGAGAGCGGGGGCCTGACCCCGCCCGCGGCCCGCGAGACCGCCGTACAGACCGACTCCCTCTCGACCGGGCTGCTCGGTGCGATCCCGGGGCAGCGGATCACCGAGCAGGAGCCGCTGGTGCTTCCGGCGGAGCCGGAGAAACCCTCGCGCACCTCGAAGGCCGTTCTCGGCGAACTCGACGCGCTGGTGGGCCTGGACAGCGTCAAGCGCGAGGTGCGGGCGCTCACCGACATGATCGAGGTGGGCCGGCGCCGCCGGCAGGCGGGCCTCAAGGCGGCGTCCGTCAAGCGCCATCTGGTGTTCACCGGCTCCCCCGGCACCGGCAAGACGACGGTCGCCCGGCTCTACGGCGAGATCCTCGCCTCCCTCGGTGTCCTGGAGAAGGGCCATCTCGTCGAGGTGTCCCGCGTCGACCTGGTCGGCGAGCACATCGGTTCCACCGCGATCCGCACCCAGGAGGCCTTCGACAAGGCGCGCGGCGGAGTGCTGTTCATCGACGAGGCGTACGCGCTGTCGCCGGAGGACTCGGGCCGGGACTTCGGCAAGGAGGCCATCGACACACTGGTGAAGCTGATGGAGGACCACCGCGAGTCGGTCGTGGTGATCGTCGCGGGCTACACCGCCGAGATGGAGCGGTTCCTGTCGGTCAACCCGGGTGTGGCGTCCCGCTTCTCACGGACCATCACCTTCAGCGACTACAACCCCGAGGAACTCCTCAGCATCGTGGAGCAGCAGGCCGAGGAGCACGAGTACCGGCTGGCACCGGGCGCCGCTCAGGCTCTGCTGAAGTACTTCACGGTGCTGCCCAAGGGCCCCGCCTTCGGCAACGGCCGTACCGCGCGCCAGACCTTCGAGGCGATGGTGGAGCGGCACGCGAGCCGGGTCGCCCAGGTGGACGACCCGACCACGGACGACCTGACCCTGCTCTACGCCGAGGATCTGCCCGAGTCGTCCTGAGACCGCGGGCCCGGTACGTCCGGCTGCAGCCGGCCCAGCAGTTTCGCCCGCTCCTCGGCGAAGACCGGATCGGCCTGATAGTCGGAGTGGCCCAGGATCTGCGCGGGCAGCGGATGCAGATCGGTACGGCCGTAGGCGAGCGGGTCCTTCAGGGGTTCCCGGTCCACCTCGGGACCGCAGTCGCCGGGCAGCCGGACCGGCCCGCCGATGGGGTCGGTGAGCCGGTAGAGGTTGCGCCAGCAGTCCACGTCGTGGTGCAGCGCGGTGAGCGCGGCCGGACCGAAGTGGGCCGGGAACCAGCGGCCGTAGAGGCGCTCCAGCGGGGAACCGTAGGTCAGCAGGGCGACCCGCTTGCGGACCGCCGGCTCCAGCTGCCAGGCCGCGGCGGCCGCGAGCACGCTCCCCTGGGAGTGGCCGGAGATGACCAGTCGGCCCCGCGTGGCCCGGGTCCAGGTGGCGATCCGCCAGGTCAGGTCCGGTACGGCACGCTCGGCGTAGCAGGGCGGGGCGAAGGGGTGGGCGGCGCGCGGCCAGAAGGTGCCCACGTCCCAGAGGATGCCGATGGTCCGGCGCGCGGAGGGGTCCTTGTAGGCGCGGCGGCCCCAGGTGACGAACAGGATGAAGCCGAGTCCGATCAGCCAGGAGCCGAGGGCCTGCGCGGTCTCGGCGGCGCTCTCGACGAAGGCGTACGCCCCCTCGGCGGCCTTGCCGGGTGTCTGATGGGAGGTCAGAGCGCCCACGAGCGCTCCGGCGCCGAGGAGCAGGGTGCTGGCCGATGTCACCCCGACCAGACGGGGCCCCCGGTCCGTCAGCGCCGCCATCGCGCGGGTGCGGGCGATGCGGCGGGTCCGTGCCGCGTCCCTGGGCTCGGCGGGGTACTCGCTTTCCACCGTGCCCAGTTGGTCCCGTTCGGAGCGCAAGGTGCGCCGGCCGAGCCAGGCGCAGTGCCCCAGCAGCACGACGAGGACCAGCGGGATCACCGAGGCCTGCCAGGTCAGCAGGACCGGCGGCCCGAGGATGGTCGCGCCGGTACCGTCCAGCCAGTCCGCCACGCGCTGCGACACCCCGCCGGACATCACACCGCCGAGGGCGCAGGCCAGCATCGCCACGGCCGGTCCGCCGAGGCCCCGCATCGCGGCGCGGGGGTCGGGATGCGTGCGGTACAGCAGGTGGGCGACCACGGCCAGGGCGATGATCAGCAGGCCCTGTACGAAGGCGATGCCGCCGAAGGTGGCGTCCCCCGCCAGCCTGCCGTGCGACTCCCACCCGGGCCGCGCCCACCCGGCGTACACCGCGGCGAGGGCGAGCAGGACGAGCGCGGCGAGCGGCAGACGTCGTACGAGGTGCTGGTCGAGTTGCCGGTCGAGATACCTCTCGCTGCGGCCGCGGCGGCACACCACCCAGACGACGGCGACCCCGGCGGCGACGAGACCGGCCTCCAGGACCCGGCCGAGCGTGTCGAGCAGTGCGGGGCCGCCCGGTTCGCGGTCGAAGCGGGCCGCCGTGGAACTGACCGCCGCGGCGATCGTCAGCAGGCCCGCGGCGGTGTGCGCAGCACGCAGGCGGGCGACCAGACGGCGGCCGTACCAGAAGCCCGGCCGGCCGAGCGCGGTGCGGCCGTCGTCCGCCTCCGGCCCGCCCTCGCGGGACATGGGCTGTTGCGACTCGTAGGCGCTCCAGGTGCGGTGGGACAGGTACCAGAGGAGGCCGGTGAGCGCCGCCGGGACCAGGGCCGCGAGCGCGAGGCGCCGGCCCGGCCTGCTCCACCAGCCGTCGTCGGAGATGTCGGGCGACAGGAAGCCCAGCCAGGAGTGCGACTCGGCACACGCGCGTGTGCCCGCGCACTGCCAGGCCGCGAGGTCCAGGGCGACCTCGCAGGCGGCGGCGACCAGCAGAACCGTCAGGGTCAGACCGGCGAGCCGTACCAGCAGGCCGTAGAGACGCACGGTCTTTTTGCGGCCGCGTGCGGTGGGGCGCATCCAGTGGGCGAGGTTGACCACCATGAACGGCAGTAACAGCAGCCACAGGGCGCGGGTGCCGTTGCCGGAGGTCAGGTTGCACCAGACGTACGCCTCGGGCACCGGGCCGGTACGGCCGTCGCGCTGTCCCTTCTCGGCGTCGACGTCGTCGGCGCGCCGGAAGACGGCCGCGATGTCGTCGCCGGTGATCCGCACCGTGCGCGGATCGTCGAGCATCTTCTCCGGCGTGGTGCCGCCCACTCCGTGGACCAGGAGCTCGAGGGCGGTTCCGGATTCTTCTGGCCGGGCGGCCGAGCCGTCCCCGCCCATGGTCGTGACACGTTCCACTGTTGTCGCACTTCCCCCGTGACGCGCTGTCGGCATCTGTCCGTGCGGGCACAAGGATCTCCGGTCTGCGCGATGCGCACACCCCTCGTCACGGAATCTCCCCGATCCGGGTGACGGCCGGCGCCCGGGTGTCACCCCGGTGGCAGGAGCGCGTCGGGGCGGTCGGTGGCACTCCCCGCCGGGGCCCGTGCGAGTATGGGACCTCCCGCGCGCCAGGGTCGGGCAAAATGTGCTTGTGGGAGAGGGTGCGCAGGGCATGTCGGACGGCAGGCGAAAGGACCGGAGCGTACGTGAGTGAGAATCAGAACCTCCTCGCGGAGCAGCGGCGCGCCCTGATCCTGGACGAGGTCCGGCGCCGAGGCGGGGTGCGCGTCAACGAGCTGACCCGCAAGCTCGGCGTGTCGGACATGACGGTACGGCGTGATCTGGACGCGCTGGCCCGCCAGGGTGTGCTGGAGAAGGTGCACGGCGGCGCCGTCCCGGTGGTCGAGGCGAGCACCCACGAGCCGGGCTTCGAGGCGAAGTCGGGTCTGGAGCTGACCGCCAAGGAGGACATCGCGCGGTCGGCGGCGGAGCTGGTCGCTCCGGGCACCGCGATCGCGCTGTCGGGCGGTACGACGACGTTCGCGCTGGCCCACCATCTGCTCGATGTGCCCGATCTGACCGTCGTCACGAACTCGGTGCGGGTCGCCGACGTGTTCCACGCGGCGCAGCGCACCACGGGGCCCCGTCAGGGCGCGGCCACCGTCGTACTGACCGGCGGTGTGCGCACCCCGTCCGACTCGCTGGTGGGCCCGGTGGCCGACCAGGCGATCGGGGCGCTCCACTTCGACGTGCTCTTCCTCGGTGTGCACGGGATATCGGTCGAGGCCGGACTGTCGACGCCGAACCTCGCGGAGGCCGAGACCAACCGGCGTCTCGTGCAGTCGGCGCGGCGGGTCGTGGTGGTCGCCGACCACACCAAGTGGGGCACGGTGGGCCTGAGTTCGTTCGCCTCGCTGGAGCAGGTCGACACGCTGGTCACGGACGCGGGGCTGCCGGCCGGGGCGCGCGCGGAGGTCTCCGAGCATCTGCGGCGGCTGGTCGTGGCCGGTGAGTCCGTCGACGATACAGACAGCTGACTGGCCGTCAGTTAGGGTGACACTTCCCGTTCGAGGCCAGGGGGTGTGTCCATGGTTCACCAACTGCGTGAGGTGGGGCTCGACTTCATCGGGACCGCGCCGGTACGGCTGGTGTTCGCCCAGCAGATGTCCGCCCCGCCGGAGGACGTTCACCGGGCGCTCGCCGAGGACGTACCGGGGTGGGAGGAATGGTTCTCCGCGGTGACGCTGGCCCGTTCGACCGGGGACGGTTCGACCCGGGAGATCCACCTCAAGGGCGGCGGGCGCTTCCAGGAGACGGTCCTCGCGGCGAAGGCGCCCGAACTGTACGCCTACCGCGTCGACGTGGCCAACGCTCCCGGTGCCCGCGCCATCGCCGAGGAGTGGCGGCTCACCCCCGCCGGGGCGGGCACCCACGTGCGCTGGACGTTCGCCGTGGACGGCACGGCGGCCTTCCGCCTCGTCGCGAGGCTCGGGCGCGCCGGCCTGGGACGGGCCTTCCGGGACGCGGTCCGCACCCTGGACCGGCGGCTCGCGACGCAGGGGTCCTAGCCGGGGCGTCCTGGGCGATCGGAGGGGCGTGCCGTGAGGGCCAACCTCTCGTACGGTCGGCTATCGGGCTCGGCCGACAGAAGCAGTACGCCCGAGGCGCCCTGAGCCGGGCGTCCGTGAGGGCTCACCGCTCGACCGGCCGCCCACCCGGCTCCGCCCACAGAAGCACCACGCCCGGGCGCCCCCGGTGCGCAGTACCCGCAAGGGCGCACCGATCGACCAGCCACCCACCCGGCTCGGCCCACAGAAGCACCACGCCCAGGCGCCCTGATGCGATCGGAGCGGCAGCACCCGTGAAGGCTCACCGCTCGCCGACCCCCCACCCGGCTCCACCCGCAGAAGCACCACACCCGGGCGTCCCCGGTGCAATCGGAGCGCAGTACCCGCAAGGGCTCACCACTCGACCGGCCACCCACCCGGCTCGGCCCACAGAAGCACCGCGCCCGGGCACCCCCGGTGCGATCGGAGCGGCAGCACCCGTGAAGGCTCACCGCTCGCCGACCCCCACCCCGCTCCGCCCACAGAAGCACCACGCCGATGGGCCGCGTGTGGCCCGCTCGAGGCGGACGTAGACGCTAGTGGCTGTCGGGAGAGACCTGGCCGGGCCACACCCCCGTCTGCAGCAGTGCTGCGATCGCCGTCGTGTACGGCTCGATGTCCAGGCTCTGCTCGGCCAGCCATGCGTCCGAGTAGTACTTGTCCAGGTACCGGTCGCCGGGGTCGCAGAGCAGGGTGACGACGCTCCCCTGGCGTCCTTCGGCCACCATCTCGGCGATGATCTTCAGCGCGCTCCACAGTCCGGTGCCGGTCGAGCCGCCCGCCCTGCGGCCGATGGCCCGCTCCAGGGCGCGCACGGCGGCCACGCTGGCCGCGTCCGGGACCTTCATCATGCGGTCGATCGCCCCGGGCACGAAGCTCGGCTCCATGCGCGGCCGGCCGATGCCCTCGATGCGCGAACCGCAGTCGCACGTGACGTCCGGATCGCCGGTGGTCCAGCCCTCGAAGAAACAGGAGTTCTCCGGATCGGCCACACAGATGCGGGTGTCGTGCTGCATGTAGTGGACGTACCGGGCGATGGTCGCCGAGGTGCCGCCGGTGCCGGCCGTGGCGACGATCCACGCGGGCTCCGGGAAACGCTCCAACTCCAGTTGGCGGAAGATGGATTCGGCGATGTTGTTGTTGCCGCGCCAGTCCGTGGCCCGTTCCGCGTAGGTGAACTGGTCCATGTAGTGGCCGCCGGTCTCCACCGCGAGACGGGCCGACTCCTCGTACATCGTGCGCGGGTCGTCGACGAAGTGGCACCGGCCGCCGTGGAACTCGATGAGGCGGATCTTCTCGGCGCTCGTCGTGCGCGGCATGACCGCGATGAAGGGCACACCGATCAGCTTCGCGAAGTACGCCTCGGACACGGCAGTCGAGCCGCTGGACGCCTCGATCACCGGGCGGCCCCGCCGGATCCAGCCATTGCACAGGCCGTAGAGGAAGAGCGAACGGGCGAGCCGGTGCTTGAGGCTGCCGGTCGGGTGGGTCGACTCGTCCTTGAGGTACAGGTCGATGCCCCACATCTCCGGGAGCGGGAAGCGCAGAAGATGTGTGTCGGCCGAGCGGTTGGCGTCGGCCTGGACCTTGCGGACGGCTTCTTTCAGCCAGCCGCGATAGCCGGTGTCGCTGCGGTCGACATCGAGGGTTTCGCCGGTCCGGGTCTGCTGAGGGGTGCTCACGGCGGGGCTCCTAACACTTCGCGCCGACGGCGCGTCGCGCGGCCGATGGCTCGATCATAGACACCTTCCGCACGCTTCTCACCTGCATAAACACACCTTTGAGAGCCCCAAAGACACCCCTGGGGTCACATCGGAAGGCGGCCACGGGGGCGCATTCGGACGAGTGCTCCGGGCGCCCCCGGCGAGATGTCATGCGCACTGGTGCTGGACGCCCGTGGCGGGCAGACTGCACCGGACGGGACGGATGTCTCGCACGGGGGCGCACACTGGATCACGACAGGAGCCGGCTCTCGGCCCAAACGGGAGCCACGGGCCGGCACACCCACGCGCACAAGGGGGCGGGGCGGCATGGCGGAGCCGGAGTTCACGGCTACGGGCGTGCGGATCGGGAAGAGGCTGCGCTCGCTCACCCGGGCCGGTCAGGTCCGGATCAACGACGGCAGACTGGAACTGCTCACCAGTTACGGCAGCGAGATCGACAGCGCGCCCGTACAGGCGGTGCGCGCCTCCAAGCCCTGGTTCGCGGCGGACGACCGAGCCCTCGCTGACCTCAACGGCAACCGGTATCTGCTGACCCTGGGCGAGCACGACCCCGCTCCGGGCGAACCGGGGCCGCCCGCCGCACGCCGGTTCATCGAGGCCGTACGCAGGGCTGCGGGTCGTAGCCGCTGAATCACCGCGAGTTGCGGTATCCCACCTCCTGAGTCACGCTGATCTCACATCACTCTGGGTTAACCGGCGATCACGCTGCGAACCAGCCCGCCGGGCACGACAGCAGGCGGCCGTTTTCACGCAGGCACCTGCTGGATCGATCCGAACTCCGTGTTCTTCCGGACCTCACGTCGGGGAGTCGCAGCCGTGATCAGTTATCCGAGCAGGCACTGCACGGTGGAGCTTCAAGCCCTGCCGTCGCGGATCGGCCAGGTCCGCAGAATCCTTTCTGCGCAGTTGCGCTACTGGCATATGGATCCCCTCATCGACCGGGCCGTGCTCGGTGTGACGGAGCTTTTGACCAACGTCCACCGCCATGCCCAGCCCGACAAGACGTGCACCGTGGAGATCGAGCTGCTGCTCGACCGGCTCACGGTCTCGGTGCACGACCACGACCCGCGTCTGCCGGTCGTGGCCGACCTCAAGGACACCGAGCCGCTCGCCACGTGCGGGCGAGGGCTCGCGATGGTCGCCGCGGTCAGCGAGAGCTGGGGCGTGCGGCCGGACGGCGAGTCGGGAAAGGCCGTGTGGTTCACACTGCCGACACCCTCCGCCGCGCGGCCCCAGCGGCGGACCGTCCTTGACAAGACCGCGCTCCGGTACGCCGAGGTGCGGGTCGAAGGCCGCAGGCCCGAACACGCTCCCGCCCGGTCCGCCGTTGCCGGCTGACCGGGCGGTGACGACTCCTTCTTTTCGCTCGCTCGCGCCCGCGCACCTCCAGCGGTGCCGGGTCGACGATCGTGCTCAGCCCTTCGGGCCCGCACGCGTTCGTCGTCCCGGCACCGGCGCGCCCCTCCGGCTCAGCCACGGGCCCTTGCCCGTCACTCGGTGGCGATCGCCCGCAGTACGTCCAGTCGGGCCGCGCGCCGGGCCGGGCGCAGGCCCGCGAGGGCTCCCGCGGCGAGGCCCACCAGGGCCACCACCGTGAGTTGCAGGGGTGGCATCGCGAAGGCGAAGGCGCTGTCGCTCGCGCCGTCCGAGGCCTTGACCAGAACCCAGCCGAGGAAGGCGCCGAGGGCGAGTCCGCCGACCGTGCCGAAGGCGGCGACCAGGACCGACTCCCAGCGGACCATGGCCCGGAGCTGGGACCGGGTCTGGCCCACGGCCCTCAGCAGGCCCAGTTCGCGGGTGCGTTCGTGGATCGCCAGCGTCAGTGTGTTGGCGATGCCCAGCAGCGCGATGAGGACCGCGAGGGCGAGCAGCGCGTAGACCAGCGTGAGCATCATGTCGATGCCGCCGGCCGAGGACTGCGCGTACTCGTCGCGGGTCTGCACCTCGGGATCGCCGTACCGCGCCGCCACCCTCTCCACGGCCGCCTTGCCCGCGCCCGTGCTCACACCGTCCTTGAAGGAGACCGCGACGAGCGTGTCGGAGTCCTGGGTTCGGTGCGGGGCCCAGGCCGCGCGGGTGATGACGTAGTCCCCCGCCAGCTCGGACTGCCCGTAGACCGCGCGGACCGTGAAGGTGTTCCGCGCGCCGTCGGTGAAGGTGAGCCGGGCCTTGTCGCCGGTCGTGAGGCCCTGCTTCTCCGCTTCCTTCTCGGTGATGGCGATGCCGTCGGTGCCGAGGTCGCTCAGGGAGCCCCGGACCGTGCCGAGATCGAAGGTGCGCTCCAGTGCGAGCGGGTCGGTGACGGTCAAGGCCCGCCCCTTGCCGTCGACTTCGGCGACACCGCGACCGAGGCCCACCGCCGTGTCCACCTCGGGCAGTCGCTGGACCGCTCCGGCGAGCCGTGGGCTGAGGCCGCTGCCGCCCGCGCCGAACGAGGGGGTGCTGACGGCGACATCGCCCGCAAAAGACCGGGACACGGTCTGGTCCATGGTGGCCTTCAGGGACGCTCCGAACACCGTGAACAGGCAGACCACGGCCACGCCGATCATCAGCGCGCTCGCGGTGGCGGCCGTCCGCCTGGGGCTGCGCAGGGCGTTGCGCCGGGCGAGGGAGCCGGTGACGCCGCGGAGCCGGTCGAGGGGGCCACCGATGACCCGCACGGCAGTCGTGGAGGCGACCGGGCCGAGGACCACGAACGCGGCCAGCGCCGTTACGGAACCGGCTCCGGCGAGCCAGAGGGACGGCGAGACCAGGACGCCGGTGAGCGTCACGGCCACCGCGAGCGCCGCCAGTCCCCCGCCGACGACCGCTCGGAGACGGGATGCGCCCGACTGGTCGACGGCCGTCTCGCGCAGTGCGGCGAGCGGTGCGGTGCGGCCCGCGCGTACGGCGGGCAGCAGCGCGGAGCCCAGGCAGACGATGACACCGACCGCCAGCGGCAGCACCATTGACAGCACGCCGATCACCAAGTCGCCCTCGGGGAAGGGGAATCCGATCGCCGGGAACAGGACTTGGAGCCCGGCAGCGATGCCGATGCCGCCCGCGAGACCCGCGGCCGACGCGGTCACCGCGACCACGCTCGCCTCGGTCAGGGTGGCTGCCGTGACCTGACGGCGGGAGGCGCCGAGGGCTCGCAACAGGGCGTTCTCACGGGTGCGTTGGGCCACGACGATGGCGAAGGTGTTGTGGATGGAGAAGGTGGCGACCAGGAGGGCCACGCCCGAGAAGACCAGCAGGAAGGTCGTGAAGATGTCCAGGAACTGGCTGGAGATCATGTCGGTGTTCTCTTGGGTCGACTCCTGACCGGTGATGGCCTCGACACCCCTGGGCAGCACGGGGGTCAGCCGGTCGACGAGCTCCTGCTGACCGACGCCCGGGCCCGCGCGCACCTGGATGCTCGACGCCTCCCCGGGCCCGGCCGTGAGGTACTTCTCGGCGTCGGACACCGTCATGCCGGTGAAGGTCACCTGGGCCATGCCGTCCTCGCCGCCGAAGGTCGCGAGGCCGACGATCGTCACCTCGACGGGGTCGGGCGTACGCAGGACCGTCGTGTCGCCGATCTTCAGATGGCCCCGGTCGGCGGTGCCGCGGTTGACGACGACCTCGCCGGACTTCTTCGGTGCCCGTCCTTCGGCGAGTCGGTACGGGTTGAGCTCGGGGTCGTCGATCCAGTTGCCGGCCACGGTGGGTGGGCCCTGCCCGCCGATGGGCTTGCCGTCGGCGCCGATCAGCTGGCCCGCGCCCTGGATGTCGGGGGCGGCCGCCGCGACACCGGGGACCTGCTCGACGGTCCTGACCAGATCGGTGTCGACCGGCTCGCGCACCCCCTGGCTCTCCCCCGGCGTGGTGATGGCCCCGGCACTGCGGACCACGGCGTCGGTGCCGCTGGTCGCGTTGCCGAACATGGTGTCGAAGCCGGCGCGGAGCGTGTCGCCCATGACGAGCGTCCCGGCGAGGAACGCCACACCGAGGAACACCGCGAGGAAGGTCCCCGCGAAGCGCCGCTTGTGGGCGCGCAGGGAGGACATGCTCAGCCGTACGGAGGCGTTCATGAGGGCACCTCGAAGGCCTTCAGGCGGTCCAGGACCCGGTCGGCGGTGGGGGATGCCATACGGTCCACCAGGCGCCCGTCGGCGAGGAAGACGACCTCGTCGGCGTGGGCGGCGGCGACCGGGTCGTGGGTGACCATGACGACCGTGCGGGCCGTCTGCCGCACGGTCCTGCCGAGGAGGCCGAGGACCTCGCCGCCGGAGCGGGAGTCGAGGTTCCCGGTGGGCTCGTCGGCGAAGACGACGTCCGGTCGGCCGGCGAACGCCCGGGCCACGGCGACGCGTTGCTGCTGTCCGCCGGACAGCTCGGCCGGCCGGTGCCGGAGCCGGTCGCGCAGGCCGACGACCTCGATCAGGGCGTCGATCCACTCCGGGTCGCCCTTGCCTCCCGCGAGGTCCAGCGGCAGCCTGATGTTCTCCTCGACGGTCAGCGTCGGCACCAGGTTGAACGCCTGGAAGACGAAGCCGACGCGGTCCCGGCGCAGCAGGGTCAGACGGCGGTCGTCGAGCGAGCCGAGGTCGGTGTCGCCGATGTAGGAGGCGCCCTCGGTGAGCGTGTCGAGGCCGGCCGCGCAGTGCATGAGGGTGGATTTGCCGGAGCCCGAGGGGCCCATGATCGCGGTGAAGCGGCCGGCCGGAAAGTCGACGCTCACCCCGTCCAGGGCCCGCACGCCGGTGTCGCCGCTACCGTACACCTTCACGGCGTCGACCACCCGGGCGGCCGGCAGCGTCCTCGTCGAGACGGTCGTGGCGGTCATGCCGCACCGCCCTTGCCCGCCGTACGGCCGAACTGCTCGTCCAGGACGGACAGCCGGCGCCAGTACTCGTCCTCGTCGATCTCACCCGCGGCGAAGCGGCGGCCGAGCATGGCGATGGGTGAGTCGCCGGAGGGGCCGGCGTCGGCCATGGCGCGCCACGGTCCACGGCGCCCGCGCCAGACGGCGCGGCGCAGGACGGTGACGACGCCGAGCACGACGGCCGCCCAGATCAGCGGGAAGAAGAGGATCCACGGGCCGGGGCCGCCGTCCCAGTTCGCGAGTGTCTGCATCTTGAGTCATCTCCTTGATGGGTCCTGCCGTGATGACTCGAGACTGGCTCGGGAGAGGGGGCCGGGTCGTCGTACGGACAGCGGCACCGCGGATACCTCCCGGGGAGTACGAGAAGGGCTCGACTTCTGTAACTACTAGTATGTACAGTGCGTGCATGAGCACCTCGGACCGACTGATCGAGTCCACCCGTGAGCTCCTGTGGGAGCGCGGCTATGTGGGGACCAGCCCCAAGGCGATCCTGGAGCGCGCGGGGGCCGGCCAGGGCAGCATGTACCACCACTTCAAGGGCAAGCCCGACCTCGCACTGGCCGCGATCCGGCGGACCGCCGAGGACTTGCGGGCTACCGCGGAGGAAGTACTCGGCGGGCCCGGCACTCCGTACGAGCGCGTCGCGGCGTATCTGCGGCGCGAGCGGGACGTGCTGCGCGGGTGCCCGATCGGCCGGCTCACGATGGATCCGGACGTCATCGCCAGCGACGAACTGCGCGCGCCCGTCGACGAGACGATCGACTGGATCCGGGAGCGTATCGCCGGGATCGTCGAAGAGGGCAAGGAACAGGGCCAGTTCGCGTCCTGGCTGGACGGTGAGGAGATCGCGGCGACCGTTCTCGCGACGGTCCAGGGCGGCTATGTCCTCGCCCGTGCGTCCGGCTCGCCCGCCGCGTTCGACATGGGCTTGCGGGGTCTGCTCTCACTGCTCACCCCACCATCGCCGTGAGGAAGCGACCCGCGCGCTGACGCATCTCGCGGTCGTCGACGACGGCACGACCGCCGCCTGGGGCGCACGTCGTCCCCGAGGACCACTCCGCCTGAGGAGGCATCCGATGCACGCCATGCAGTACGAGCTCACCCTGCCCGCCGACTACGACATGGCCGTCATCCGCGCCCGGGTGGCCCGGATCGGGCATCTGCTGGACGACTGGGACGGGCTCGGCTTCAAGACGTACCTGATGCGCGAGCGCGGGGTGAACGGTTCGCCCGTCAACCAGTACGCCCCCTTCTACCTCTGGGACAGCGTGGCGGGCATGAACACCTTCCTCTGGGGAGGCGCTTTCCAGCGGCTCAGCAACGATTTCGGGCGGCCGTCGGTGCGGCAGTGGACAGGTCTGTCGTACGAGGAGGGCGGCGCCGTAGGCCCACCAGCCAGGTCCGCGGTCCGCAGGCGTCAACCGGTGCCCGAGGGAGTGGAGTTGGGGGACGTGATGGTGGAAGCGGTGGAGGAGACCGAGCGGCTGGCCGGGGAGGACGGTGCCGTGTTCGCGGCGGCCGCTGTGGACACGGCCCGCTGGGAGCTCGTGCACTTCTCGCTGTGGGCGCACGCATCACCGAAGGCGGACGGTGACCTGTTCGAGGTGCTGCACGTGTCGGCGCCGGGACGGGAACAGCTGCCGCGGGGGCGTCAGTGGTGAGCGCGGTCGCGGTCCGTACGGTCGCCGGGGACGTCCCCGCCGAGGAGCTCGGCGTGTGCGACGCGCACGACCACCTGTTCTTCGGCAGCCGCCAACTGCCCGGGCAGGAGCTGCGGAGTGTCTCGGCGGCGCGGGCCGAGCTGACGGCGTTCGCCGCGCAGGGCGGTGGCGCCGTGGTGCAGTGGACGCCGTACGGGCTGGGGCGGCGGGCCGACGAACTGCCGGCGCTGTCTCGGGAGACCGGCGTGCGGATCGTCGCCGCGACCGGGCTGCACCAGGCCGTCCACTACGACGACGCCACACTCGGCGGGCTGCGCGGCCGGCTGGCCGACGTGTTCGTCACCGAACTGACCGAGGGCATCGGGCCGTCGGGGGTCCGCGCGGGGCTGATCAAGGTGGCGGGCGGCTTCCACGCGCTCGACGCGCACGCCCGCTGGACGATGACCGCGGCGGCGCAGGCGCATCACGCGACGGGGGCGCCGATAGCCGTCCACCTGGAGCTGGGGACCGGTGCACTGGACGTACTGGAGCTGCTGTGCGGCGAGTTGGGGGTGCCGCCGCAGCGAGTGATCCTCGGGCACCTCAACCGCTCCCCCGACTTCACAACGCACCGCCAGGCCGCGGCGTCGGGCTGCTATCTCGCCTTCGACGGTCCCTCACGCGCGAACCACGCCACGGACTGGCGCATGCCCGACGCGGTGCGGGAGCTCGCGGACGCGGGGCACGGCGACCGACTGCTGCTCGGCGGCGACACCACGACCGCGGCGGCCCGCTCGGTCAACGGCGGCCCGGGGATGCCGTTTCTGCTGCGCCGGTTGCGGCCGCGGCTCGCGGCCGACCTGGGTGAGGAACTGGTGCGGCGCATCCTCACCGACAACCCCGGCCGAGCCCTGGCCGTGGAGTGGAGCCGGCCATGACGCCGCTCACCGGCAGAACGCGTCGATGTCCTCGGAGAAGGTCGGGAACTCCGCCCGGGCGGTGGTGACGATGTCCCGGGTGGTGCGGCGCGAGGTGGTCGCGTGGCGTTCGGCGAGCGCGGTCAGCGTCTCGCTCGGAGTGCCTTCGTACTGCTCGAAATCCACGACCTCCAAGGGCCCGAGGCCGTCGGCGAGCACCCACAGGAAGTCGGACAGGTTCGCCGCCACCACACCGCGCTCGCCCTCCGAGCCCAGGAACACCACGGGCTGCTCGACGAGGACCCTCCTCGGCTACGCGCCGCGCCACGAACCGGAGACCGCCGTACTGGAGTCGGTGCGGTGGCTGATCGACCACGAGGAGCTGAAGGTGGCCGGCCCGCTCAGCGCCTGACCGGACGCGCGCCGCTAGGCCCAGTCGGCGTCCAGGCGTCCCACCCGGGCCACGTTGTCCCGGTCCTCGGCGTCCTCGCTCGCCTCGGCGGTGAACCAGGCGTCGAGGATCTCCTTGAGGAGTGGCTCGGAGGTGAGGCGGAGGCTGAGGGCCAGGACGTTGGCGTCGTTCCAGCGGCGGGCGCCGTCCGCCGTGTAGGCGTCCGTGCACAGGGCGGCCCGTACGCCCGGGACCTTGTTCGCGGCGATGGACGCGCCGGTGCCGGTCCAGCAGCACACGACCGCCTGGTCGGCCGTCCCCGCGGCCACCTCACGGGCCGCGGCCTCGGAGCAGACGGCCCACTGGGGGTCGGCGCCGGGGCTCAGGGCGCCGTACGGCACCACTTCGTGGCCACGCGCGCGCAGTTCGTCGACCAGGGTGCGCGCGACTGGTTCGTCCATGTCCGAGGAGACGGAGATCCGCATGTCACGAGCCTACTCGGCGGCTCGCCCAACGGACGACGGGATCCAGGTAGCCCACGTGCGGACCGGCGAGGTCCGGCAGGTCGGCCGGTGAGCCGACGAAGGCGAGCCGGTCGAACTCCGACGCGCGTCCTCGTGCCGTCTCAGCGGCCACCAGCGCCGTGAAGCTGTCCTGCAGGAAGGAGGCGGGCAACGGCGGCGCCAGGTAGTGGACACCGACCTGGCCGTCCTCGCCGTGCGTCACCAGGCACCGGGTGAGGTCGGCGGCCGGGACGTCGACGCCCGTCTCCTCGGCCAGCTCCACGGCCGCGTGGCGGCGCAGTGCGGGCTCGTCCAGGGGCTCGTCGCCGGTGGGCGGTTCCACCGATCCGCCGGGGAACTGCCAGCGGCCGGGCGCTGAGGTGGACGAGGACATACGGCCCACCAGCACGCGCCCGTCGTGCGCCGGCTGCACCACGCTGACGAAGAGGGACCGCGGGGCGGTGGCGCCCGGGACGCGGCGCAGGGCGAAGTAGCGATAGGTGACCCGGGACCAGGAGACGAGCAGGCCGTCCGGGGCCTCCCGCGAGAGGCCCGCGCACACCGCCACCGGACCGTCGAAGAGGGCCGGGTTGGCGAGGACGGCCGCGTCCCACTCGCGGTCCATGGCTGTCCGCAGCTCGGCCGGGACCACCGGGGGCGCCACCTCGACCAGGCGGAGTCCCCCGGCCTCCAGCAGGTCAGCCACGGCTCAGTGCCCCCAGCGGATCGTCGAGGACCGGCTGCCACGCCAACTCGGCCGCCCCGACCAGGCTGTTGTGGTCGAGGGTGCAGGCCAGGATGGGCACGCCGCCGCTCTGCCCCCACAGGCTGCGGTCGGCGACGACGGCGCGCAGACGCGCGGGGTCGGCGTCCAGCAGGGTGCGGTGAAGGCCGCCGAGGATGATCCGGTCCGGGTTGAGGATGTTCACCAGGCCGGCGAGACCGAGGCCCAGGCGGTCGATGAGGGCCTCGGCGGCGGTGCGGACGGCGGGATCGTCGTAGTGGTGCCGGACGAGGTCGTTGGCCTGCTGGAGCAGGGAGAGCTCGGGGCCGGGGGCGAGTCCCGCCGCCGTGAGGAACGCCAGCGGGTCCGCCTCGACGTCCAGACAGCCCCGGCTGCCGCAGTGGCAGGGGCGGCCCTCGGGGTTCACGGTGAGGTGGCCGACTTCCAGGGCCAGGCCCGAACTCCCCGTGTGCAGACGCCCGTCGAGCACCAGCGCGCCGCCCACGCCCCGGTGTCCGGTCGCCACGCACAGCAGGTCCCGAGCACCGCGGCCCGCGCCGTGCCGGTGCTCGGCTAGCGCGGCGAGGTTGACGTCGTTGGCCGCGAAGGCCGGTCCGGTGATGCCCGCGGCACGCACGCACTCGTCGAAGATTCGGCGGACGGGGGCGCCCGCGGGCCAGGCGAGGTGCAGGGGGTTGAGGGCGAGGCCGTCGGGTTCGGCGACCGCGGACGGCACGGCGAGTCCGGCGCCGACGCAGCGTCTGCCGGTGGTGCGCAGCAGGTCGGCGCCCGCCTCGACGACGGAGCTGAGGACCTTCGCCGGGTCGGCGTCGACCGTCTCGCAGCCGGGGGCGGTGGCGACGATACGGCCGCCCAGACCGACCAGGGCGGCCCGGAAGCCGTCGGCGTGGACCTGCGCGGCCAGCACGACGGGACCGTCCTCGGCGACCGCGAGGCGATGCGAGGGCCGGCCCTGCGAACCGGCGGCCGCGGTGGGCCGGGCGTCGACGCGGATCAGCCCGAGCGCCTCCAGCTCGGCGGCGACCGCGCCCGCCGTCGCCCGCGTCACCCCGAGTTCGGCGGTGAGCACGGCCCGGGTGGGCGCGCGGCCGGTGTGCACGAGCTCCAACGCGGGCCCGAGCGCACCGCGCCCCCGGTCCAGCCGCGTCCTCGAGGTGGTTCCTTCCCCCGCCGGCCGGGGGTCCGCCTTGCCGCTCATGAGGGCGAGTCTCCCATGATCCGTTCGCGATCGAGCTCAGAGCCCGCTGACCCGCAGCGTGATGTTCAGCCGTCCCGTCAGCCCCAACTCGGGCGGCGCGGTGCCCGGATGCACACGGGGAACCCCGTGGTACGCGAGTCTCGACGGGCCGCCGAACACGAACAGGTCACCACTGCGCAGTTCGATGTCCGTGTAGGGCCGGGTCCGGGTCTCCGGGTTGCCGAAGCGGAAGACGCAGGTGTCGCCGAGGCTCAGGGAGACCACGGGAGCGTCCGACCTCTCGTCGCTGTCGCGGTGCATGCCCATGCGGGCGTCGCCGTCATAGAAGTTGATCAGTGCGATGTCGTACGACACCTCCTGCGGACCGAGTGCGTCGCGCACCGCTTCCCGGCCCAGCTCGCCCAGCCAGCGCGGGAAGGGCTTCACTGGTGCCCCGTCGCCGTCGACGACCGTGGGGGCGTAGCCGTACGGGTACCAGTGGCGGCCGAGGCAGACCTGCCGCGCGGTCATCGTGCCGCCGCCCGGGGTGCGGACCGTGCGCAGTCCGGCGGGCGGGCGGGCCCACTCCCGGCAGGCGTCCAGCAGGTCGCGCTGCCGCCGCGGCTCCAGCCAGTCCGGGACGTGCACCGCACCCGGCGCGACCTCCGCTCGGGGTCGGGGGAACAGCTCGGCATCCATGGGTTCCATCCTGCCCGAGCGGGCCTGAGCTGCGCCTCCGATAGCCTGGACGCACGATGGACGACCGTATGACGACCCCCTGGGGCGAGCTGACACTCACCCGTTTCCCCGAGGACCCGCGTGACCTGCTGCGCGCCTGGGACGCCTCCGACGAGTATCTGCTGAGGCATCTCGCGGCGGAGGGCGTGGCCCTGTCCGGCACGGTCGTGGTGGTCGGAGACCGCTGGGGCGCGCTGGCCACCGCGCTGGCGCCGCACCGGCCGGTCCAGATCACCGACTCCTTCCTCAGCCAGGAGGCGACCCGCGCCAACCTCGAACGCGCCGGCGTCGAGCCCGGCACCGTCCGGCTGCTCACCACACAGGACCCGCCGCCCGGCCGCGTCGACGTCCTGCTGGTGCGCGTGCCGAAGAGCCTGGCGCTGCTGGAGGACCAGCTGCTGCGGCTGGCGCCCGCGGTGCACGAGGGCACGCTCGTCGTCGGCACCGGCATGGTGAAGGAGATCCACACCTCGACACTCCAGCTGTTCGAGCGGATCCTCGGGCCGACCCGCACCTCGCTGGCCGAGAAGAAGGCCCGGCTCATCTTCTGCACACCGCAGCCCTCGCTCGAACGGCCCGCCAACCCCTGGCCGTACGGCTACACCCTCCCGGACGGCATCGGTGCCGCCTCCGGGCGTGCCGTCGTCAATCACGCGGGCGTCTTCTGCGCGGACCGGCTCGACATCGGCACCCGGTTCTTCCTCCAGCACCTCCCGAAGAGCCGGGGTACCCAGCGGATCGTGGACCTGGGCTGCGGCAACGGCGTCGTCGGCACGGCGGTGGCCCTGGCCGACCCCGAGGCCGAGGTGCTGTTCGTCGACGAGTCCTTCCAGGCCGTGGCCTCGGCCGAGGCGACGTACAAGGCGAACGGTGTGCCGGGACATGCGGAGTTCCGGGTCGGGGACGGTCTGGCAGGTGTGCAGGAGGGCAGCGTCGACGTCGTCCTCAACAACCCGCCCTTCCACTCCCACCAGGCGACGACCGACGCGACGGCCTGGCGGATGTTCGCCGGTGCGCGCAGGGCGCTGCGGCCCGGCGGCGAACTGTGGGTTGTCGGGAACCGCCACCTCGGGTATCACGTGAAGCTGCGGAAGCTGTTCGGCAACAGTGAACTGGTCGCCGGTGGGCCGAAGTTCGTGGTTCTCAAGGCAGTGAAGGAGTCGGGTGTCTGATCCCTCGGTGCGGGACTTCTACGACGCGCTGGCTCCGGACTACCACCGGATCTTCGCGGACTGGGACGTCAGCATGGCGCGTCAGGCGGCTGTGCTCGGAGCGCTCGTGCGGGAGGGCCTGGGGCCGGGGCCGCAGCGCGTCCTGGACTGCTCGTGCGGCATCGGCACCCAGGCGATCGGACTGGCTCTCGCGGGGCACCGGGTCGTCGGCAGCGATCTCAGTCCGGTGGCCGCCGCACGTGCCGCCCAGGAGGCCGCGGCTCGCGGGGCGCTGTTGCCGGCCGCCGCCGCGGACATGCGACGGCTGCCGTTCGCGCCGGACGTCTTCGACGTGGTCGTCTGCGCCGACAACTCCGTGGCTCATCTGCTGACGGCTTCGGACGTCGGGGCCGCGCTCGCGGACATGCGTCGGGTGCTGCGGGACGACGGCCTGTTGCTGCTCACCCTTCGGGACTACGACGAGATGCGCCGTACCAGGCCCGCGGCCCCGCCTCCGCAGGTCTCCGAGAACTCCGACGGCCGGGTGATCACCTTCCAGCTGTGGCACTGGCACGAGGACGGCGAGCGCTACGACCAGGAGCACTTCCAGCTCGTGCCCGGCGGCGGGGACGACTGGGCCGTCCGCGTCCGCCGTACGACCTCCTGGGCGCTGACCCGTTCACAGCTGACGGAGTTCGTGACCGCGGCCGGTTTCGTCGACGTGCGGTGGCACGATCCGGCCGCCGGCGGGTTCTACCAGCCCGTCCTCACCGCCCGAGCAGCAGGATGATCCGCCGGGCCGCCTCGATCATGGCGTCCCGCCCGACCCCGAGGTACTTGCGCGAGTCCACCGCCTCGGGGTGAGCCGCCAGGAACTCCCGGATCGCGCCGGTCATGGCGATGTTCAGCGCGGTGCCGACGTTGACCTTGGCGATGCCGCCCGCGACGGCCGCGGTGAGTTCGTCGTCGCGGACTCCGGAGGAGCCGTGCAGGACGAGGGGGACGTCCACGGTGGTGGCGAGGCGTTTGAGCAGGTCGTGGTCGAGGGTGGCGGTGCGTTCGGTCATCGCGTGGGCGCTGCCGACGGCCACGGCGAGGGCGTCCACCCCGGCATCGGTGACGAAGGCGCGGGCCTCGGCGGGGTCGGTGCGGGCGCCGGGGGCGTGGGCGTCCAGCGGGGGTCGGCCGTGCTTCCCGCCCACCTCCCCCAACTCGGCCTCGACCCAGAGCCCTTGGGAGTGCGCCCAGTCGGCCGCCGCCCGGGTGGCGGCGAGGTTCTCGGCGTAGGGCAGGTGGGCCGCGTCGTACATCACGGAGCCGAAACCCGCGTCGGCCGCCTGGCGCAGCAGGTCGTCGCTCTGGACGTGGTCGAGGTGCAACGCGACGGGAACGGCGGCGCGTTCGGCCGCGACGGCGGCGGCGCGGGCGAGCGGGAGGAGGCGGCCGTAGCGGAACCTGACGGCGTTCTCACTGACCTGGAGGACGACGGGCGCGTCCAGGGACTCGGCGCCGGCGAGGACGGCCTCGACGTGTTCCAGGGTGATGATGTTGAAGGCGGCGACGGCGGAGCGGGTGGCGGCGGCGCGGGTGACGAGTTCGCCGGTGGTGACCAGGGGCACGACGTCTCCTAGGGGCGGGCGAGGATCACCGAGCGGGTGAGGTGGCGGGGCTGGTCCGGGTCGAGACCGCGGGCCCCGGCGACCGCGACCGCCAGGCGCTGCACGCGGATCAGTTCGGCGAGGGGGTCGAGGGTGCCCGGCACCCACAGTCCGCCGGTCTCCCGGACCTGGTCGGCCAGCCCCTCGGGTGCCGTGCCGAGCATCCAGGTGGCGGTGCCCCGGGTGGTGATGCTGATGGGGCCGTGCCGGTACTCCATCGCCGGGTAGGCCTCGGTCCAGGCGAGGGAGGCCTCGCGCATCTTCAGCCCGGCCTCGTTGGCCAGCCCCACCGTCCAGCCCCGGCCGAGGAAGGTGAACTGCGTGCACTCGACGAGGCCTTCGGGCAGGGGAGTCATGAGTGCGGTGCGGGCGTCAACTACGACGGCGTCGGTGTGCAGGCCCAGGTGGGCGCGGAGCAGGGTGAGGGCGGTGGTCGCGAACCTCGTCTGGACGACGGAGCGTTCGTCGGCGAAGTCGAGGACGACGACCTCGTCGGCGGCGGTCATGACGGGGGTGGCGGGGTCGGCGGTGAGGGCGGTCGTGGGGGTGCGCCCCTTCAAGTGCCCGAGCAGCTCCAGAACTTCGGTCGTGGTGCCGGAGCGGGTGAGGGCGACGACGCGGTCGTAGGAGCGGCCGTGCGGGAACTCCGACGCGGCGAAGGCGTCGGTCTCGCCCTGGCCCGAGCCCTCCCGCAGCGCCGCCACGGCCTGCGCCATGAAGTACGACGTGCCGCATCCGACGATCGCGACCCGCTCCCCGGCCGCCGGAAGCGCGCGGGCGTGCACCGCGGCCTCCGCCGCCGCCCGGGTCCAGCACTCGGGCTGGCTGGTCAGCTCGTCCTCGACATGAGTCATGCCGTACCTCTCTGTCACTTTGATTGCTCTTGCAAGATATAGCCATCTTTCGAGCACAAGCAAGCATTCATGCGCAGGAGTGGTGCGCTGGTCTTCCCGCGGTGCGAGGGCCGTTCCCCTGACACTCCGGTCGATCCTGCATAGGCTGATCCGCAGGAGGCTGCGATGAGCGGATCACCCAGGGATCACACCGGCTACCTGCCGATCGCCGAGCACGGTCTGATCGGCGACCTGCGCAGCGTGGCACTGGTCGGGACCGACGGCACCATCGACTGGTACTGCTGCCCGTCCTTCGACGCGCCGAGCGTCTTCGCGTCGATCCTGGACGCGGAGCGCGGCGGCTGCTTCGAACTCGCGGCGACCGTGCCGGCGCGGACCAAGCAGTTCTACTTCCCCGACACCAACGTCCTGATCACCCGGTTCTACACCGAGGACGGCGTGGGCGAGGTCCAGGACTTCATGCCGGTCGACGGCGACACGGTGGAGACCGAGCGGCACCGGCTGATCCGGCGGGTGGTGTGCGTGCGCGGCTCGATTCCGTTCCGGACCCGGGTGGCCCCGCGTTTCGACTACGGCGCCCAGCCGCACACGCTCCGCATGGTCGGGGACGTCGCGGTCTTCGAGACCCCCAAGCTGTCGCTGGGCCTGACCGCGACCGTGCCGCTGGAGACCCAAGGCCTGGACGCCCGGGCCGACTTCAAGCTCTCCGAGGGCGAGTCCGCGGTGTTCGCGCTGGACCAGGTCGGCGGCGAGGTGACCCCGCGCCGGTGCGCGCGCACCGAGGCCGAGGAGCAGTTCAACAGCACGGTCTCCTACTGGCGGCACTGGCTGTCCGCCTCCAAGTACCGGGGCCGCTGGCGGGAGATGGTGCACCGCTCCGCCCTCACCCTCAAGCTGCTCACCTACGCGCCCACCGGCGCCATCGTGGCCGCGCCGACGACGAGCCTGCCCGAACAGCTCGGCGGCGAGCGCAACTGGGACTACCGGTACGTGTGGGTGCGGGACGCCGCCTTCTGCGTGTACGCGCTGCTGCGGCTCGGCTTCACCAGCGAGGCCGAGGCGTTCATGGACTTCCTCATCCGGCACGTCAGCCCGGACGGCCAGGGGCCCTCCGGGCCGCTCCAGATCATGTACGGCATCGACGGCCGTACCGATCTGACGGAGCGTGAACTCGGCCATCTGGAAGGGCATCAGGGCTCCGCACCGGTCCGGGTCGGCAACGCCGCCGCCGACCAGCTCCAGCTCGACATCTACGGCGCCCTGATCGACTCGATCTACCTCTACGACAAGTGGGCCAAGCCCATCTCCAGCGACCAGTGGGACGATGTGTCCGCGCTGGTGGACTGGGTGTGCGAGAACTGGGACCAGCCCGACGAGGGGATCTGGGAGACCCGCGGCGGCCGCAAGAACTTCCTGTACTCGCGGCTGATGTGCTGGGTGGCGATCGAGCGGGCGATCCGTATGGCCAACCGGCGCGGGCTGCCCGCCGACCTGAACCGCTGGCGGGAGTGCCGCGACACGATCTACCGGCGGATCATGAAGCGGGGCTGGTCGGAGACCCGGCAGGCGTTCGTCCAGCACGAGGACGGCGATGTCCTCGACGCGGCCGTGCTGATGATGCCGCTGACCAAGTTCATCGCGCCGACCGACCCCAAGTGGCTGTCCACGCTGGACGCACTGACCGAGGAGCTGGTGTCGGACTCCCTCGTCTACCGCTACGACCCGACGGCGAGCCCCGACGGGCTGCGCGGGGACGAGGGCACCTTCTCCATCTGCTCGTTCTGGTACGTCGAGGCGATGGTGCACGCCGGCCGGATCGACGAAGCGCGGCTGGCCTTCGAGAAGATGCTCACCTACGCCAACCATCTGGGCCTGTACGCCGAGGAGATCAGCAACACCGGTGAGCAACAGGGCAACTTCCCGCAGGCGTTCACCCATCTCGCCCTGATCAGCGCGGCCTTCAACCTGGACCGGGCCCTCGGCTGAGGAATAGCCGTCGGCCGGTCCCACGTTGCAGCCGGCATGACGACGAACGCGCCGCGGCCCGAGGTCCTGCGATACACCGCCTTCTCCAGCACTCCCGAGGGCGGCAACCCCGCCGGTGTCGTCCTGGACGCCGGCGCCCTGGACGACGACGACATGCTGGCCATCGCCGCCGAGCTCGGTTACTCGGAGTCGGCGTTCCTGACCCCGCCCCCCGAGGGACTGGACGGCCCTGAGGGACGGACGTTCACCATCCGTTACTTCAGCCCCAAGGCCGAGGTGTCGTTCTGCGGACACGCCACCGTCGCGACCGCCGTCGCGCTGGCCGAGCGGATCGGCCCCGGGGAGCTGGTGTTCGCCACCCGGGCCGGCACCGTGCCCGTGTCGGTGGGCGAGGAGGACGGGACGGTCAGGGCCACGCTCACCAGTGTCGAGCCGCACGTCGAGGATGTCGCCGAGGCCGACCTCGCGGAGGCGCTCGCCGCGCTCGACTGGCCGGCCGGCGATCTCGACCCGGCGTTTCCGCCCCGGATCGCGTTCGCCGGCGCCCGCCATCTCGTCCTCGCGGCGGCGACGCGCGCACGCCTCGCGGATCTGGCGTACGACTTCCCGCGCCTCGAAACCCTGATGCACCGGCTGGACCTGACCACCGTCCAATTGGTGTGGCGGGAGTCGGCCACCGTGTTCCATGCCCGTGACCCGTTCCCGGTCGGCGGCGTGGTCGAGGACCCCGCGACGGGCGCCGCGGCCGCCGCGTTCGGCGCCTACGCCCGTGACCTCGGCCTGATCCCGGAGGACGCCGTCCTCACCCTGCACCAGGGCGAGGACCTGGGCCGTCCCGGCGAACTCACGGTGACCCTGCGCGCGGGCGACCCCCGTGTCCGGGTCGCGGGCGCGGGGGCTCTCATCGGCCAGTGAGCCGCGGGGCGGGCTCGCACCTGAGCGCTCGCCTCCGCGGCCGGCGACGGTGGGCCCGCCCCAGTGGTGATCCGTACGGCGGCGCTCTGCGCCTCGACCGTGAGGCCCCCGGCGAGACCGCACCCGGCTGCGCCGGATCTGTGTCCGCCCCGAGCGGTCAGTGGCCGTGCTCGCCCGCAGACTCATGGGAAGCCTCTTCTGAGACCTCTCCGGGAGCCGGTCCGGAAGCCTCTTCCTCCGTCGCCGCCGTGCCCGCCCGGACCGTGAACGCGGCGGTGTGCACCTTGCCCTCGTGCTTGAAGTCGAGGAAGAGCCGGTAGGTGCCGCTGCTGGGCGCCGTGGCCGTGAAGGAGATGTCCGGGCCGGGCTCGGTCGAGCCGTCACCGGGTTCGCCGCCCGGGTGGACGTGGAGGTAGGCGAGGTCGCCGGAGCGCAGGGCGACCAGGTGGCCGTACGCGCCGAGATAGGGCTGGAGATCGGTGACGGGCCTGCCGTTACGGGAGACCGTCAGCTTCAGCTCACGGGCGGCACCGGGGCGCAGGGCTCCGCCCAGCTTCACCTCGTAGCCCTCGGTCGTGGCCGTGGTGTCCGGCGCCGGCAGGTTCCGCGGCGCGTAGGTGCCCGACACGGCCAGATCCGCGCCGAGGGTGAGGTTCTCGGCGCCCTTCTTCTCGGGGGTGAAGTCGGCGAAGACCCGGTAGCCGCCCGCGCGGGGCAGCGACACGGGGATTCTCCAGGTTCCGTCGGCGGCCCGGGTGGGGTGCAGATGGCGGTAGGTGTTCAGGTCGCGTGAGGCGACGATGAGGTGGAGTTCCTTGTCGTGCTCCCGGCGGAAGGCTGTGACCGCACGGCCGTCTTCGCCCCGGATGGCGAAGCGGAGGTCGGCGGTGCGTCCGGCCGCGAGGCGGGGGGTCCGCAGGTCGAGGGTGTAGCCGTTCTCGGAGATCTGAAGGCCGCCGGGCGGGGGCGACTCATGGCCCGAGTGTCCTGACTCGCCGCCTTCCGTGTGTGCGTCATGGCGGGCGGGTGTCTCGTCCTCGGTCACGGGGCCGACGCCCTGGCCCACGCCGTAGGCGGTGCCGAACGTCGCGGCCAGTGCGGCGGCGAATGCGGTGATCTTCAGTCCAGCGTGCATGGCCGGCTCCTCCGGGTCGGTGTGCAGCTCTCGATGCACTTCACCATACCCCTGGGGGGTATCAAGTCAACCGCTCGATTAACTTGCTTCAGATACCCACCGGGGGTATACAGGACTCGCGACCTTCCATACCCCCACCCCGTATCTACAAGGAGCAGCCATGACCACCACCGCAGCAGCCGAGACCGAGCTGGCCATCGGCGGCATGACCTGCGCCTCGTGCGCGGCGCGCATCGAGAAGAAGCTGAACCGGATGGACGGGGTCACCGCCACCGTCAACTACGCCACCGAGAAGGCCAAGGTCGCCCACAACGCCGGCGTCTCGGTCCAGGACCTGATAGCGACCGTCGAGAAGACCGGATACACGGCCCGGGAACCGGAACCACCCGAGCCGTCCGCACCCGACGAGGAAGAGCCCGACGAACTGCGTTCCCTGCGCGAGCGGTTGGTGACCGCCGTGCTGCTGGCGGTGCCCGTCGTCGCGATGGCGATGATCCCGGCGCTGCAGTTCGAGTACTGGCAGTGGCTGTCCCTGACATTGGCGGCGCCCGTGGTGACGTATGCCGGATGGCCCTTCCACAAGGCGGCGTTCACCAATGCGCGGCACGGCGCGGCCACCATGGACACGCTGATCTCGGTCGGCACGACGGCCGCCTTCGGCTGGTCGCTGTGGGCGCTGTTCCTCGGGACCGCGGGCATGCCGGGTATGAAGCATCCCTTCGAGCTGACGATCGCCCGTGGTGACGGCACCGGGAACCTGTACCTGGAGGCCGCGGCCGGGGTCACCGCGTTCATCCTGGCCGGGCGGTACTTCGAGGCCCGCTCCAAGCGCAAGGCGGGCGCGGCCCTGAAGGCGCTGCTGGAACTGGGCGCGAAGGACGTCACCGTGCTGCACTCGGGCGGGCACGAACAGACCGTCCCGATCACGGAGTCGAAGGTCGGCGACCGCTTCCTCGTCCGTCCCGGCGAGAAGATCGCGACCGACGGGACCGTCGTCGAGGGCTCCTCCGCCGTGGACGCCTCGATGCTCACGGGTGAGTCCGTGCCGGTGGAGGTCGCCCCCGGAGACTCCGTCACCGGCGCCACCCTCAACGCGGGCGGACGCCTCGTCGTCGAGGCGACCCGGGTCGGCTCCGACACCCAACTGGCCAGGATGGCCAAGCTGGTCGAGGACGCCCAGAACGGCAAGGCGGCCGCTCAACGGCTCGCGGACCGGATCTCCGCGGTGTTCGTGCCGGTCGTCATCGCGCTCGCCCTCGGCACCCTGGGCTTCTGGCTCGGCAACGGCGCCGATGCGGCCGCCGCGTTCACCGCCGCCGTCGCCGTACTGATCATCGCCTGCCCGTGCGCCCTCGGACTCGCCACGCCGACCGCTCTGCTGGTCGGGACCGGGCGCGGCGCCCAACTCGGCATCCTCATCAAGGGCCCCGAGGTCCTGGAGTCCACCCGCAAGGTGGACACCGTGGTCCTGGACAAGACCGGCACCGTCACCACGGGCCGGATGACCCTGCTGGCCGTGCACCCGGCGGACGGTACCGACGAGGCCGAAGTCCTGCGGCTCGCGGGTGCTTTGGAGCACGCGTCGGAGCACCCGGTCGCCCGCGCGGTCGCCGACGGGGCGATGGAGAAGCTGGGTTCTCTGCCCACTCCGGAGGACTTCGCGAACGTGCCGGGGCTCGGTGTGCAGGGCATCGTCGACGGTCACGCCGTGCTCGTCGGCCGCGAGCGCCTGCTCGCCGACTGGTCCTTGGAGCTGCCCGAGGAGCTGCGACGGGTCAAGTCGGAGGCGGAAGCCCTCGGCCGTACGGCGATCGCGGTCGCCTGGGACGGCGAGGCGCGGGCCGTGCTCGAGGTCGCCGACGCGGTCAAGGACACCAGCCGTGAGGCGATCGTCCGCCTGCGCGCGCTCGGCCTCACGCCGGTCCTGCTGACCGGTGACAACCGGGCCGTGGCCGAATCCGTGGCCCGAGAGGTCGGCATCGACTCGGAGCAGGTGATCGCCGAGGTGCTGCCGCAGGACAAGGTCGACGTCGTCAAGCGGCTTCAGGCGGAGGGCCGTTCGGTCGCGATGGTCGGTGACGGTGTCAACGACGCGGCCGCGCTGGCGCAGGCCGACCTGGGCCTGGCGATGGGCACCGGCACGGACGCCGCGATCGAGGCGGGCGATCTGACCCTCGTCCGGGGCGACCTGCGGGCGGCTGCGGACGCCATCCGCCTCGCCCGCCGCACCCTGGGGACGATCCGGTCCAACCTCTTCTGGGCCTTCGCCTACAACGTGGCCGCGCTGCCGCTGGCGGCGGCCGGACTGCTCAACCCGATGCTCGCGGGGGCGGCGATGGCGTTCTCGTCGGTGTTCGTGGTCGGCAACTCGCTGCGGCTGCGGTCGTTCCGAGCCGCCTGACCCGATCGGCCGGCGGGCAGGGACTCCGAGACCAGGAGCCCCTGCCCGCCAGGCCGCGAGCCGAACATGTACAGCAGTGAGCGCGAGCGCCGAACGGTCCAGGCACACCGCACCTCCCTGCGGCCGCCGTCCTTCCGAGCCGCCTCACCCGGCCGACCGGACGAACAGGCACTCCGAAACCACGAGCTCCCGCCCAGCCGCCCCTCAACCGAACGCCTTCACCGCCCGGCCGCGAGCCGGACCTGTACCGCGGTGAGCGCGAGCGCCAGCGGTCCGGGCACCAGGAAGGCCAGCGGCACCAGCATCCAGGCACAAAGGGCCGCCGTGGCCACGGCGAGCAGCACCAGGGCGCTGCCGCCGAGATCCCGTACGGCGTCCCGGGCGGCCTCCCGCACGGCGGCCGGCCAGTCGGTGAGCGACTCGGGGCGGGCGCAGGCCCGCAGACCCACCACCAGGGCGACCGCACCAATGCCGGCGGCCATCACCGCGAACAGCGGCGCCCCGGGCAGCCCGGCCCCGGCGAGCGCCAGGTCGGCCAGGAACAGCAGCGCGCCGACCAGGGCGACGGCACCCGCCGCCAGGTCACCGGCCCGCAGCCGACGCCGTAGCGCCGCGAAGTAACGTCCCGCGGTGGCCGGTTGCCCCTCCCCCGCACCGCGCAGGACCGCGCACGCCGTGGACAGCGCGGCCGGGGCCGTCACCACGGGCAGGCAGACCAGGGCCGTTGCCAGGCCGACGCTCAGCATGTCGGCGAACAGGGTCATCCTGGGCCCGAAGACCTCGCCCGGTTCACGAGTACGCATCCCGCTCATCCCTTGAGTCCCGAGCTCGCCATGCCCTCCACCAGGAACCGCTGGAAGGCGAGGAAGAACAGCACGATCGGCAGCAGCGCGATCACCGACATCGCGAACATGGGGCCGAACGCCGACTGGCTGGAGGCGTCCACGAATGACCTGAGGGCGAGCGTGAGCGTGAACTTGTCCGGGTCGAAGAGGTAGATGAGCTGGGTGAAGAAGTCGTTCCAGGTCCAGATGAAGGTGAAGATCGCCGTGGTGATCAGCGCGGGCCTGGTCAGCGGCAGCACGATCTGGAAGAAGCTGCGGAAGGGACCGCAGCCGTCGATGCGGGCGGCCTCCTCCAGCTCACGCGGCAGACCGCGCATGAACTGCACGATGAGGAAGACGAAGAACGCCTCCGTGGCCAGGAACTTGGGCAGGATCAGCGGCCAGTAGGTGTTCACCATGCCGAGCTTGTTGAAGATGATGTACTGCGGGATCAGGATCGCGTGGTGCGGCAGCATGATCGTGGCGATCATGAAGGCGAACATCGGGCCACGGAAACGGAAGCGCAGCCGGGCGAAGGCGTAGGCGGCGAGCGAGCAGCTGATCACGTTGCCGAGGACCGCGCCTCCCGCGATCAACAGCGAGTTGGACAGCAGCCGCCAGACGGAGACGTCGTTGACGCCCTCGAAGGCGGTCTCGTAGTTCGACCACTCCAGGTGGCTGGGCAGCAGGTCGAGGCTGGCGATCACCTCGTCGGCGGGCTTGAGCGAGGTGGCGAGCAGCCAGGCCAGCGGGTAGAGCATCACAAGCAGGGCAGCCAGACAGCCGAGGTGCAGGGCGACCCGCCCCCAGCGAACGGGCTTGCGGGCGGCGGCAGTTGATACGGAGGTCATCGGTCCCCCTCGGACGCGTAGAAGACCCAGGAACGCGAGGTGCGGAACAGCACCGCCGTGACGACGCCGATGACGAGCAGCAGCACCCAGGCCATGGCGGAGGCGTAGCCCATGTGGGAGGCGACGAAGCCGCGGTCGTAGAGGTACATCGTGTAGACGAGCGTGGAGTCGGCGGGGCCGCCCTTGCCCGCGCTCACCGCGAAGGCGGGCGTGAAGACCTGGAAGGCCTGGATGGTCTGGAGGACCAGGTTGAAGAAGAGCACCGGGGACAGCATGGGCACGGTGACGGACAGGAACTGCCGCCATGTCCCGGCCCCGTCGACGGCCGCCGCTTCGTAGAGCTCGGCGGGTATCTGTTGCAGACCCGCCAGGAAGATGACCATCGGCGCCCCGAACTGCCACACCGTCAGCAGCGCGACGGCCAGCAGCGCCCAGCCGGGCTTGTTGACCCAGCCGCCGGTGCCGAACAGGTTGTCCACGGTGCCGCCGTCGTTGAAGACGGCACGCCAGACGAGGGCGATGGACATGGACGCGCCGAGCAGCGAGGGGGCGTAGAACGCGGACCGGTAGAAGGCCTTGCCGCGTTTCATGGACTTCAGGGCGAGCGCGACGACCAGCGCGAGCGCCAGTTGGAGCGGCACGGCTATGACGACGTACATCAGGGTCGTCGTGACGGAACGCCAGTAGCGCGGGTCCTCGGTGAACATCTGCGTGTAGTTGCGCAGGCCCACCCAGTGGGGCGGGTCGAAGAGGTTGTAGTCGGTGAAGGACAGGTACAGCGAGACGGCCATCGGCAGCAGGGTGAGGACGCACGCGCCGAGGACCCACGGGGAGAGGAACACCCAGGCTGCGCCCTGACGTTCGCGCCTGGTTCGGCGCTTGGTGGTGGGGGCGGTGGCGCGCTTCTCCCCTGTCGGGATCGCGGTGGTGGTCATGACCTCAGCTCCGCCTTCGCCTCGGTGACGTAGTTCTCGGCCGCCTCGCGGGGCGTCATGCGCTCGTAGGACACCTGGTCGTAGTCACGCTGGAAGGTGCTCTGAAGAGCGTTGTCCCCGGAGGGCGGGGCCTGCGGCGGATCCTTCAGCTTCCCTTCCAGGGAGGCCTGGTAGTCGGCGACGGTCTTGTCGAAGTCCTTGAGGAGGGGTGCGGTCTCCTCGCGGATGGTCTCGTTGACGGGGATGCCGCGGGTGGCGCCGAGGATCTTCGCCGCGTCCTGGTCGTTGAGGAGGAAGTCGACGAGCTGGGCGGCCGCCTCGGCGTGGCCGGTGTGGGCGGAGACACCGAGGAACATCGACGGCTTGAAGTACTGCCCTGGCGTGCCGTCGGAGCCGGACGGCATGGGCCCCAGCGCGATCCCCGTCGGAATGATCGCGAGGTAACCGCTCGACGGAGCGTCCCAATTGGTGTCGGAGACCGCCTTGCCGCGGCCCAGCGGGGTGTTCTCGACGGAGCCGTCGAGCTGGGTGGTCTGCTCGGCCGGGGAGACGGCTCCCTCGCGCCTCAACCGGTCGGTGAAGGTCCACCACTTGGTGAGGTCGGCGGCGGTGAAGCCCAGTCCGCCCTCCTTGGTGTAGAGGGCCTTGCCCTGTCCGCGCAGCCACACCTCGAAGGCGTCCTCGCTCTGACCGGGATCGGTGGCGCCGGGTTCACCGGTCCTCTCCTCGATCGCGCGCACCGCCTGGGCCCAGTCGTCCCAGGTCCATCCCTGCGCGGGGAGCGGTACCCCGGAGGCCTTCCAGGCCTTGACGTCGTAGACGACGGTCTCGGTGCCCCGGCCCTGCGGGATCGCGTACTGGGTGCCGTCCACGCGTCCGGTGGCGAGCAGCCCGGAGTCGATCTCGGAGGTGCGCAGTACGTCCTTCTGCTTCGCCAGATCGAGCAGGACCCCGCCGGAGGCGTACTGGTCGATCTGGCGATAGTCGAGTTGCATCACGTCGGGTGCGTCGCCGCCCGTGGCCTGGACGGCGAGCTTCTGCTTGTAGGCGTCGTAACCCGAGAACGACGTCTGCACCTGTATGTTCGGGTGCTGTTTCTCGAACAGGGTGACGGCCTGTTCGGTGCGCTCCGCGCGGTCGGGGTTGCCCCACCACGTGTAGCGGAGCACGACCTTGCCACCGCCGACCGATTCTCCGGAGCCCCCGCAGCCGGCCGCCAGCGCGCAGAGCGCGAGTACGACGGCCGAAGCGCAGAACCCCTTTGTCCTGTGTCCGGGCATGCCGAGGTCACCTCATCCCTTCCTCGGACTTTCTACGGCCCCCCTCGGAAGTCCCCCCAGTACAAGCGGTGTTACTCGCCGCTGTAGGGCAGCGTCGTCCCCGGCAGGTTGTACTCGTCGCGTCGGCCGCACATCCCGAAGCCGCCGAGCCGGGTCGGTGCGGCCTCGTGGGCGGTCGCCTCGCCCAGATACGACGGCTCGCCGGACGCCAGCGCGTCGAGCTGGGCGCCGGTGCGCTCCGCGGTGGCCAGGGCCCCGGTCCGCCACAGCTCGCGCCAGGTGGGCACCTTGTCCCTTACCAGGCGGGCGGCGGCTTGCTGGAACTCCAGATACGGGCCGTTGTCTCCCGCGACCAGTGCCTCGCGCAGGCCGAGGTAGCCCTCGACGGCGAGATCCCGGCGCCGGCGGGCGGCCGCGGCCGTCTCCGGTCCCGTACCGGATGGGAGCCGGGCGGCCTCGGCGTACCGCGAGGGGTCGGCGAGCACCTCCGGCGGGAAGGTGAAGACGGCGTCCCCGGCCTCGGGCAGACCGCTGTTCTGCATCAGCACGGTGATGCGCAGATCGCCGCCCTGGACCATACGGTGCACGGTGCCCGGGGTGAACCAGGCGATCGAGCCCGGCTCCAGGGGGATCTCCCGGTAGCCGTCGGGGCTGAGCGTCTGCACCGCGCCCCGGCCGCCGGTGACGACGTAGGCCTCCGTGCAGACCAGGTGCAGATGCGGGCTGCCGCCGCAGACGCCGTCGGCGGCCTCCCAGTCGTAGGCGCTCAGGTGGGACAGGCCCACGGCGCCCGGCAGCGGGTGCGGAAGGCCGGGCTTCACCAGGACAGGCCTTCCAGACAGGAGGACACGCGTTCCTCGTCCCAGGCGCCGTCGGCCACGACCAGCCGGTAGCGGTATTCGAAGGACTCCCCCGGCGGCAGCTCGAACTCCTCGAAGAACGCCCAGGAGAACGCGACCGTCGGGAAGGGCTCGGAGCGCACGAACCAGTGCGACTCGTGGATCGCGTGCTGCGGGTCGAGGTTCTCGGGGGCGTGCGCGAAGACGAGCGTGGAGTGGGCGTCCACGTCGTCGTGCTCGGTGGTGAAGGCGAGCCAGGGGCTCTGGCTGCCCATCAGCTTGTCCGCGTCGCCGTCCGTGTCCGGGGCGAGGACCGAGCCACCGGTGAAGTCGCGGGGGCCGCGCCACTGCAGTCCGGTGTAACCGGCCATCTCACGGCCCGCGGTGGTGGGGGAACCGAAGGCGAGGGGCTCGGCACGCAGATTGGTGAGCCGGATCGACCAGTCGAGCGCCCAGGAGCCGGCGGCCTCGTCGACCGAGTGGACGGCCAGTCCCCGCTCTTCCCGGGCCCACTCCTCGCCGCCGTTCTCCACCCAGGTCAGCGCCTCGGTGACGTCCAGCCGGGCCTCGGAGACGGTGAACGCGGTGAAGCCGTCGTGCCGCATCGAGCCGACGCGCTCCGGCAGGGGCAGATAACCCTGGCCGTGCACATAGCAGTTGCCGCCCCAGAAGTTCTGCCCCGACAGATGACTCGCGGTCATCTGCAGGCCCTTGTGCCAGCGGTGGTCGTTGGGACGGTAGCCGGTCACCGTGCGGCCGCCGAGGGTGCGCACCGGGTGGGCGTAGGGCTTCTGGGCCTCGAAGGCCTCGGGGTCGGGTCGGTAGACGTAGCGGAGGATCTCCGTGCCGTTCGCCGCCTCGACGGCGATGTGCTCGCCGTGGACGTGGCTGACGCGGATGCTCATGCGCGCTCCTTGGGGGCCCAGTGGGGGTGGTCGCCGTGCATGGCCGGGTAGAAGGGGTCGCCCGGCGCGATCTCGCCGGCGTGCACGGGACGGCCCGTGAACGCGGACTTGTAGAGCGCGGCGGCGAACTCGAGGGTGGCACGTGCGTCGGCGCCGCTGCCGGGAGGCCTGACACCGTTGTCGTACGCGTCGAGGAGCGCGCCGAGCTGGGCCGCGTGCGAGCTGGGCACGTCGGCGGCGGGCGTACGCCAGGCGTCGACGCGGTCGGCGGCCACGTGGGGGGCGGGGGTGTAGGTCCAGTCCTGGTTGCGGTGCCCGTACAGGTGCGTGAGTTCGACGGTCGCGTCGGCGCAGTCGATGCGGACGCGGCTCACCTCGTCGGGTGACAGCACGCTGTTGACGACGGTGGCGAGGGCGCCGTTCTCGAACCGGACGAGGGCCGTGGAGACGTCCTCGCTCTCGGTGTCGTGGACCAGCCGGGCCGCCATCGCGCGGATCTCCGCCCACGGGCCGAGCAGGTGCAGGAGAAGGTCGTACTGGTGGATGCCGTGGCCCATGGTGGGGCCGCCGCCCTCACTGGCCCAGGTGCCGCGCCACGGTACGGCGTAGTAGGCGGCGTCCCGGTACCAGGTGGTCTGGCAGTGCGCGACGCGGGGGGCACCCAGCTCGCCGCTCGTGATCAGCTCGCGCGCGTGGACGGCGCCGGAGCCGTAGCGGTGCTGGAAGACCACGGAGGCGTAGGCCCCGGACGCCTCCTCGGCCGCCGCGATCTCGTCGTACTCGGCGAGCGACAGGGTCAGCGGCTTCTCGCACAGCACCCAGGCGCCCGCCTTGAGGGCGGCCACCGTCTGCTCCCGGTGCAGCGACGGCGGGGTGCCGATGAGGACCAGGTCGGGGCGTACGGCGTCCAGCATCCCGGCCATGGAGGTGTACCCGGCGACCTCGCCGCCCGCGAGCTCCCGGAAGGCGTCGAGTCTGCCCTGGTCCACGTCGACGGCGGCGACCAGTTCCGTGCGCTCGGCGTGGGCCCTGAGCGCGGACAGATGGCTGCCGCTGACGATGGCGCCGGTGCCGACCACGGCTACGCGGCGGCGGGCTGGACGGGGCATACGGGTCCTCCTCGGACGTCCGGCAAGGGGACGCTGACATGCGGGGAAAGCGCTTGCTCTCCCGGAGTCGACCCTAGATCCCCGGCGATTGTCCTAACAAGACCCCGGGCGGTGATATCGGTGAACACGGCACGCACACAGCTCGTTCACTTGCCTGACTCAAGTAATTCGGCGGGTGCGCCTCCACACACGCTTCCCGGTGCTCCGGGTGTGCACGAAAGCCCCGGTCAGAGAGCCGCGAACAGGTCGTCGAGCGGGGCGGGTACGCGGTCGGGGTCGAGCGCCTCGACGAGGACGCGGCCGTAGTGGATCTTGCGTCCCTTCTTGGTACCGAGGAAGCGCCGCAGCTGCTGCTCAGCGGTGCGGCCCTGCTGGGCGGGCTGGGACAGGAAGGTCTGCAGGGGCCGCAGATCGCCCTCCTCGCGCACCAGTTCCTTCACCCGTGCCACACCCAGCGCGCGGATGAGCTCGTCCTCCAGGTCCGCCGCGCAGACGAAGTACCCGTCCGGTGTCGCGCCGGCCCGCTCCCAGCCGCGGGCATAGAAAGGCCGTTCCCTCTCGTCGCACAGTCCCGTCAGACGCAGGCCCAGGCCCGAGGGGCCGAGCAGGCCCGCGAAGCGGCCGACGCTCATCGCCCCGCCCATCGCCAGGACGCAGAGCCCCTCGGCGGCCAGGTCCCGGTCCCGGCTCCCGGCCAGCGCGTCGACCGCCGCCGCGTCGCTCGGCCCTTCCAGCAGGACGACGGTCCGGACGGACAGCCGTGCGGCCAGTTCGCGTGCCGGGTCGCCGGGGCCACCGGCCGCCCACGCCGTGACCGCGTCCCGGAACTCCCCCATGTCAGCCATGGGAGGAGTCTGTGCCCTCACGGGCTCCGGCGACAGGCAATTTCCGCCGGCCTCACCGGCTCGCGTCGCCGTGGATCACCCGGATCGTGGATGAGAGGAGTCTGCGCCCTCACCGCCCCGCCGACAGGCGAATTCCGCCGGCCTCACCGGCTCGCGTCGCCGTGGATCACCCGGACCGTGGATGAGGGATCTGTGCCCTCACCGCCCCCGCCGACAGGCAGTTTCCGCCCGTCTCACCTGCTCGCCTCCCCGTGGGTCACCCGGATCTTGGACTGGCCGTGCGGGAGTTCCTCCCAGTCGTCCATGAACCGGGCCAACAGACCGTGCTTCCCGGCCAGCCCGACGAGCGTCTCGACGCGGTAGTAGAAGTCCTCCCGGAGCACGTGGTGCTCCTCGCCCTCGGTGCGGTCGAAGGTGAAGTCGAACCAGCCGCCCGGGGCGAGCACCCGGCCGACGTTGGCCAGACACTCCTCGATCACCGGCAGCGGCGAGTGCGAGAAGACGCTGTGCGCGTGGACGACGTCGAAGTGGGCGTCCGGCAGGAACCGCAGCGTCAGGTCGCGCACCGGGGTGAGGTTCGGCAGCCGCTTCTGAAGAGACATGTCGACGATCGTGTCCTGTGCGGCGAAGAGGATGTCGGGCGAGATGTCGATGCCGTGGTAATTCCCCGGCTCCAGGTGGCGGATGAACCGCCAGCCGCCGCGCAGGTTGCCGCAGCCGATCTCCAGCATGCGGTGCTCGGGGCGCAGCCCGTGGCCGAGGAGGTAGTCGAACTGCATCGCCCCGAGCGCCAGCCAGCGCTCCCGGTTGCGGCTGCCGACGGCCGCGTCCGGGTCGGTCCGGGTGTCGGAGCGCATCACCGCGCGGTAGTAGGAGATGTGGTCCGGGTGCCGGCGGCGCAGCCACAGGTCGCGGGCGGCGCGGGCCACATGGCGGGGCACCCGGTCGGGGTGCCGCAGGGCGTAGCCGACGCGGTGGCCGAGGGCGGCGCGGTTGGCGGTGAGGTTCTTGGCGGGCATCGTGAGGCCTTTCGCAGGTCGTCGCTCTGCTGCCAGCCTCGACGCGGAGACCGGGCCTCCGGCTCGGCCAACGGGCTCCCGCTGCCGAGCGGTTCGGGCGACCGGCATGTCAGCCGATCGGTTGATGCGATCCTGCGTCCGGCACGTTAGACACGGAGGATGAACCACTCCGATCCGGACGAGCGCTGGCTGGGCGCGATCGTGCACGGCGCGTTCTTCCTGCTGCTCGGCTCGTCGTTCGCCCGCTTCCTGACCCGCGATCAGGGCGGAGCGCGCACCGGCTGGGTGGTGGCGCTGTTCGCCTTCTTCTGTGTGCTGTACGTCCTCGGACATCTGGTGGCCCCGCCGCCCCGCCCGGGACTGCCGCCCACCCGGCGCCATCTGGTCTGGCTGGGCTCGGTCACCGCCGTCTGGGTCGTCCTGCTGGCCCTCGCGCCGAGCGCCACCTGGTGTGTGATGCCCCTGTTGTTCGCCGGTCTGCACGCGTTGCCGCCGAGGATCGCGGTGCCCGTGGCGGCCGTGCTCACCGCGCTGGTCGTGGTCTCGGAGATACGGGTGGCCGACGGGCCGCTCAATCCGAACATGGTCGTGGCCCCGCCGGCCGTCGCCGCGGTCGCCACCGCCGTACTGGTGCATCTGCAGCGGCAGGGGGCCCGGCAGCGCCTGCTGATCGAGGACTTGGTGCGCACCCGGCACGAACTCGCGGCCACCGAACGGCGGGCCGGTGTCCTGGCGGAGCGCCAGCGGCTGTCCGCGGAGATCCACGACACCCTCGCGCAGGGGCTGTCCAGTCAGCGGATGCTGCTCCAGGCCGCGGAGCGGGTGTGGGGCTCGGACCGGGACGCGGCCCGTGACCATGTCCGGGCGGCGGCGGAGATCACCTCGCACAGCCTCGCCGAGGCCCGCCGCTTCGTGCACGACCTTGCTCCCGCGGACCTCGCCGAGCGTTCCCTCGCCGAGGCCCTCGGTGCCCTCGCCCGGCGTGAGAGCGGTCCGGGGCTGACCGTGGAGTTCCGGCTCGAGGGGGATCCGGGTCCGCTGCCGGAGCGGGTGGCGGCGGCGCTGGTGCGGATCGCCCAGGGCGCGCTGGCCAACGTACGGGAGCATGCGGCGGCGACCCGGGCCGCGCTCACGTTGACGTGGCTGGACGATCAGGTCTCGCTGGACGTCGCGGACAACGGGCGGGGGTTCGAGCGGGCCGAGGCCCCCGGGTCCGGGTCGTCGACGCGTGGACACGGGCTTCCCGCCATGCGGATCCGGGCCCGCCAGGCCGGTGGCGGGCTCACCGTGGAGTCCACGCCGGGAGAGGGCACCGTGGTGTCGGTGGCCGTCCCGCTCACCGTCCCGCTCGTCGTCGAGGAGGCCGCCCTGTGAGTACACCGCCGCCCTCGTCCCCCGTCCGGCTCCTGCTCTGCGACGACCATGCCGTCGTACGGGCCGGACTGCGGGCTCTGCTGGCCAGCGCGGACGGCATCGACGTGGTCGGGGAGGCGGCCACCGGTGAGGAGGCGCTCGCCATGGCGGCCCACCTGGGCCCCGATGTCGTACTGATGGATCTTCAACTGGACGACGGCATGGACGGGGTGACGGCCATCCGGCAGTTGACGGCGGGAGGCTCTGGGGGTCCCCGCGTGCTGGTGCTCACCATGTTCGACACGGACGCCGACATCACCCGGGCCATCGAGGCGGGCGCCACCGGTTATCTCCTCAAGGCCGAGCAGCCGGAGGAGTTGTTCACGGCGATCCGCGACGCCGCGTCCGGCCGCAGCACGCTGTCCGCCCCGGTGGCCGACCGGCTGCTGACCCGGCTGCGGAGCCCGCACCCCGCCCTGTCCGCCCGCGAGCACGAGATCCTCGCGCAGCTCGCCCGTGGCCTCGGAAACCGGGAGATCGCCCGGGCCCTGTTCATCAGCGAGGCGACGGTCAAGACCCATCTTGGCCGGATCTACGGCAAGTTGGGCGTCGAGACCCGGGCGGGCGCGGTGGCCGTCGCCAAGGAACGACGGCTGCTGCCTTGACCGGGCGCGGGAACCAGGAGTATCCGATCCGCACTCTTCCGTTACGGCAGACACCCTTGACAGCATGCGTACTGTTTGGCGACGTTTGGTCCTTGCCGACATTTCGATCGGCGGGACGCGGACGCCGCGTCGTGGGGGGAATTGGGGGGAACGGTCGCCCATGCGATCCATGAGCAGTGACACGGACATAACGATCCACAGACCCGAAGAGCTCGGCACCTCGCTCCGCGAGGCCTGGCACCGGGCGATGGACGAGTCGCCCGAGTACGCCAACCCGTTCCTGGCACCGGAGTTCGCGGCCGGGATCGGCAGACACCGCCGCGGTGGCGCCCGGGTGGCGGTGCTGCACCAGCGCGGAGAGGCCGTGGGCTTCCTCCCGTACGAACGGGGTTCCTTCGGCGTCGGCCGTGCCATCGGACTCGGACTCTCCGACTGCCAGGGCCTCGTGCACCGCCCCGGGGTCACCTGGGACGCCCGGGCGCTGCTGAAGGCGTGCCGGCTCTCGGTGTTCGAGTTCGACCACCTCGTCGAGGAGCAGACGCCCTTCGCCCCCTACGTCACCGGCACGTTCGCCTCCCCGGTGATCGATCTCAAGGTCGGCAGCGACAGTTACCCGGAGTGGCTGCGCGGCGCGTACCCGGGGCTCGCCAAGACGACCCTCAAGAAGGAACGCCGGCTCACGCGCGACCTGGGTGAGATGCGGTTCGTGTTCGACGAGCGCGACCCGGGGGCGCTGCGCACCCTCATGCAGTGGAAGTCCGCCCAGTACCGCCGGACGGGCCGGATGGACCGGTTCGCGCGGCCGTGGATCGTCAGCCTGGTGGAGGACCTCTTCCAGGTCCGCGAGGAGCACTTCACCGGGCTCCTTTCGGTGGTGTACGCCGGTGACCGGCCGGTGGCCGCGCACTTCGGGCCGACCTCGCGCACGGTGTTCGCCCCCTGGTTCACCGCGTACGACCCCGAGCTGCGCTACTACTCCCCCGGTCTGATCATGCATCTGCGGATGGCCGAGGCGGCGGGCCGGCGCGGGGCGCGGCTCATGGACATGGGGCGCGGCGACAAGGAGTGGAAGGACTGGCTCAAGACCCGTGAGCTGCGCGTGGCGGAAGGATTCGCCACCCGTCGCCATCCGGTCGCGACGGCACACCGTCTGTGGCGCCGGCCCGTGCGGGGTCTGCGCAACACGGTCAACGCCCATCCGGCCCTGCGCGAGCCCGCCGACCGTCTCCTGAAGACCGTCGGCACCCTGCGCACCTCCGGGCACCGCTCGGACTCCGACAGCGCGGGACCGCCGGCGAGCTGACGAGCCCGCCACCTCCGGTTCGCGAGGGAGGTGGCGCCGACGCGTGTTCTCCTCCACGGTCCTTCCGTGGCCCATCGACACAAGGGGTGCCGATGCCCTATGGCTCGCGGCTGTCCGAGACGATGACCCGGCGACTGGGACGCGAGTGCGTCTACACGCCCTCGGCCCGGCTGGCCCTGTACCTGGCGCTCAGGCGCTGGTGCCGGCCGGGCGCGAGGGTGCTGATGTCACCGGTGAACGACGACGTGATCCTGTTCGTGGTCCTCGCGGCCGGGCTGCGCCCCGTGCAGGCCCCCGTGTCCGTGTGGGACGGCAACATCGACCCGGCCGCCGTACCGGAGTCGACCTGGCGCAACGTGGACGCGGTCCTGACCACCAACCTGTACGGCGTGCCCGACCGGGTTCTCGAACTGCGGCGCCGCTGCGAGCAGTTGGGGATCCCGCTGTTCGAGGACGCGGCGCACGCGATCGGCAGCCATGTGGCCGGACGGCCGGTCGGGACCTTCGGCAGGGCGGCGGCGTTCAGCCTGTCCAAGCACGTGGCCGGGATGGCGGGCGGTTTCCTCGCCGTCGAGGACGCGCGCACGCGACGGGAGCTGGAGCTGCTGCGGGACGATCTCCTGACCCCCGGCCGGCTGCGCGAGGACCTGGCCACGACCCTGCGCCCGCTGGCCCGGTCCGCCGTCCGGTCGCTCCATCTGGTGCGCCCGGTGTGGCGGACCATGGAGCGTCTGGGGCTGCTGGAACGCGACGCGTTCCGGATGGACCTGCGCGCGCCACGGCTCGCCGCCTCCGCGCGGGAGGCACCGAGCCTGACCGCCTACGAGCGGTGGGTCCGTGTCGATCTGCACGGCTACCGTTCCCGGCACGGCTCGCTGGTCCGCGGCCAGCTGAAGCTGCGGATGGCCCGGCTCGACGAGGACCTGGCCCGGCGCAGGGCCGGGGTCGCCCTGCTTGCGGGCACGCCGTGGGCCTCGCCGGCGCTGCGCGACCTGACGGCGCACGAGGGGCCCCTCCCCCTGTTCCGGGTGCCGCTCCTGGTCCACGACCGCGATTCCCTCGTCCAGCGGCTGGTGCGGCACGACGTGGTCTGCGGCTACATCTACGACCCGCCGCTGGACGACTACGCGGGTGCGGAGTTCGTCGAACCCTCCCCCGATCCGGCGCCCGCCCGCTGGTTCGCCGCGCACACGCTCCCGGCCGATCCGCTGCTGGCGCGCAGGATCGTGCGCGCCTTCACGAAGGAACGGGTGGCCGACGCGCACCCCTCACTGCTGCGGCCGGTTCCGGACGTCACCCCGCCCCGTTTGCTGGGGCAGTGAGCTGTGGCACCCCGGCGATCGATCAAAACATCAGGGGGTTAGCATATGAGCGCCGCCTAGCTCGAAAGAGAATTCTGTGACTGTCAAGGACGACTCGTTCACCGACTGGAAGAACCGCGAGGAGATCGCGGAATCGATGATCCCGATGATCGGGAGGCTGCACAGGGAGCGGGACGTCACGGTTCTGCTGCACAGCCGTTCCCTGGTGAACAAGTCGGTGGTCAGCATCCTCAAGACCCACCGGTTCGCCCGGCAGATCGCCGGTGAGGAGCTCTCCGTCACCGACACGCTGCCCTTCGTCCAGGCGCTCACGACGCTGGACCTCGGCCCCTCGCAGATCGACATCGGCCGGCTCGCCGAGATCCACCAGGCCGACGACCGAGGGCTGTCGGTGGCCGAGTTCACCGCCGAGGCCGTGGCCGGCGCGACGGGCGGCAACAAGATCGACCGCCGTGAGCCGCGGGACGTCGTCCTCTACGGCTTCGGCCGCATCGGCCGCCTGGTGGCCCGGCTGCTGATCGAGAAGGCGGGCTCCGGCAACGGCCTCAGGCTGCGCGCGATCGTGGTCCGCGGGGGCGGCGACCAGGACATCATCAAGCGCGCCTCACTGCTGCGCCGGGACTCCATCCACGGCCAGATCCAGGGCACGATCACCGTCGACGAGGCCGAGAGCGCGATCATCGCCAACGGCAACACCATCAAGGTGATCTACGCGAACGACCCCTCCGAGGTCGACTACACGGCGTACGGCATCAACAACGCCATCCTCATCGACAACACCGGCAAGTGGCGCGACCGCGAGGGCCTCTCCCAGCATCTGCGCCCCGGCATCGACAAGGTCGTTCTGACCGCGCCGGGCAAGGGCGACGTCCCCAACATCGTGCACGGCGTCAACCACGACACGATCAAGCCGGACGAGCAGATCCTCTCCTGCGCGTCCTGCACCACCAACGCGATCGTGCCGCCGCTGAAGGCGATGGCCGACGAGTACGGCGTGCTGCGCGGCCACGTGGAGACGGTCCACTCGTTCACCAACGACCAGAACCTGCTGGACAACTACCACAAGGCCGACCGCCGGGGCCGTTCGGCGCCGCTCAACATGGTCATCACGGAGACGGGCGCCGCTTCCGCCGTCGCCAAGGCGCTGCCCGACCTCAAGGCGCCGATCACCGGCAGCTCGATCCGGGTCCCGGTACCGGACGTCTCCATCGCGATCCTGAGCCTGCGCCTGGGCCGTGAGACCACCCGCGAGGAGGTCCTCGACCACCTGAGGGACGTCTCGCTGACCTCCCCGCTCAAGCGCCAGATCGACTTCACCACGGCCCCCGACGCGGTCTCCAGCGACTTCATCGGCTCGCGCCACTCCTCGATCGTCGACGCCGGCGCCACCAAGGTCGACGGCGACAACGCGATCCTCTACCTCTGGTACGACAACGAGTTCGGCTACTCCTGCCAGGTGGTCCGCGTCGTACAGCACGTGACCGGCGTGGAGTACCCGACGTATCCGGCGCCGGCGGTCTGATCCCGGCACGTCCACAGGCCCCCGGTACCGGCTCGGTCAGCGCCGTCGTTCCCGGTACGGGGTCGTACGGTCCGCCAGGCCGGCACGGCGAGGGGTGATCCCGCTCCTGCTTTTCCGGGCCCTAATGCCCCCGGAACGCCTCCTCCAGCCACCACGCCCCACGGTCCCGGACCACCTTGGCGTCGATCAGCAGCGGGACGGACCGTGGCCCGGCGACCCAGTCCTCCACGGCCTTCAGATCCGCGCGCGTGTGCACGGTCACCCCCTCGAAGCCGTAACCGCGGGCCACGGCCGCGATGTCCGTCGGCGGGAACTCGACGGTGTCGAGCGGGTGTCCGTCGGGGCCGAAGTGGTGCACCTCCGCTCCGTAGGCGTCGTCGTTGTACACGACGACGACCATGGGGAGCCCGAGCCGCCGTACCGTGTCCAGGTCGGCGGCGCCCATCAACGCCCCGCCGTCGCCGAGCGCGGCCACCGGCAGCCGGTCCGGACGGGCCAGGGCCGCGCCGATCGCGGTGGCGAGACCGAGGCCGATCGACTGGTAGGCCTGCGTGAAGCAGAAGCCGTCCTGGTCGGGCACCGACAGGAACATGCTCGGGTGCCCCATGAAGTTCCCGGAGTCGACGCCGATCACCCGCTCCGCGGGGAGGATGTCGTCGAGCGCGATGCTGAGCGTGCGGGGGTCGATCCGGTCACGGGTGCTCGTGTCGTCGTACGGCACGTCACGCCAGCGCACCCTCGTGGCCACGGCCTCCGCGATGTCGGGCGTCCGCAGGCCCTGCCGTCTCCCGCCGGGGGCCGCCAGGGCGTGCCGCGCGGTGAGTTCGACATCGCCGGTGACCCCGAGGTGCAGCTTCCGGTGCGCGCCGAGTGCGGAGGGGTCGTCGTCGACCTGCACGACGGTCGTGTCCGCACCGATCAAGGCGCCGTGCCGCATGGTCCACATGTTCAGCGCGCAGCCCCAGCCGACGATCAGGTCGGCCCCGCCGATGAGTTCGGCCGCGAGGGGCGAGGCGAAGCCGCCGGACACGTCGAGCGACCAGGTGTTGTCGTGGAACAGCCCACGCGCCACGGCGGAGGTCGCCAGCAGGGCCCCGCAGCGTTCGGCGAGGGCTTCGAGGGCGTCCCGGGCCCCGGGTGAGCGCGCACCGCGTCCGGCGACGAAGACCGGCCGCCGGGCCCGCTCCAGCACCTGGGTCAGAGCCGCCACTTCGTCGGCGGACGGCTCGACCGCCGGTCGCCGCGGTGGCGGTGCGGCCTGGGCGAGGGCATCGTCGGGGACGTCCGACGCCTGTACGTCCAGGGGGACGTTGAGGAGCACCGTGCGTCGTTCGTGCAGGGCCCGCCGCACCGCCGCGCACGCCTGTCCTACGGCGTCCTCGGGTGACGCGACCCGCATCGGGACCGCGCCCACCGCCGCCCCCAACGCCTCCTGGTCGACATAGAAGTTGGAGGTCGGCCGGGTCACCTCGGCCGCCACCACGACGAGCGGTGTGCGGCTCTTGGCCGCCTCGGCGATCCCCGTCATCGCGTTGGTGAGCCCGGGCCCCTGGTGGACGCTCACCGCGGCCACCGTGCCGCTCACGCGCGCGTACGCGTCGGCCATCGTCGCCGCGCCGCCCTCGTGACGGGCGGCGACGAAACGGGCGCCCGCCGCGACCATGGCGTTGGTCAGATGGAAGTTGCCGGACCCCACGACGCCGAAGACCTGCTCGACACCCGCCGCGCACAGGGCCCGTCCGACGGCCTCCGCGACCTTCATGACCGCTCCACGAGGGCCAGCACGCGCGCGGGCGCGCCGGAGCCCGCGACGATGGACAGGGGTCCCGCGACCACGACACTGCCGGTCGCGGGCAGCGCGGCCAGGTTCTGGAGCTGGGTGAGGCCGTACTTGCCGCTACCCATCAGATGGGAGTGGCAGGGGAACGCCGGGTCGAAGGAGTGCCCGCGCCCGGCGTCCGTGCCGACCGTCTCGACACCGAGGCCGATCACGGGCGACTCCTCGGCCACCCAGCGGGCGCACTGCGGGGACAGGCCGGGAGTGTGGGGACCGTTCTCGTCGGCGTTGAGGAAGGCCTCCTGGGAATGTGAGCGGGCGTCCCAGCCGGTGCGCAACAGCAGCCAACCGCCGTCCGGCAGCGGTCCGTTGTGCTCCTCCCAGGCCTTGACGTGATCCACTTCCACGAGGAAGTCGGGGTCCTTGGCCACCTCGGCGGTGAAGTCCAGTACGGCGGCGGGGGCGATCAGCCGCTGGGCCGGGACGGAGGCCACGTCGGCGAGGTCCCGTCCGGTCACCCAGTGGTTCGGGGCGTCGAAGTGGGTGCCGGTGTGCTCGCCGCTGCGGAAGTTGTTCCAGTACCAGGCCGGGCCGCGGTCGTCGTACCGGCTGATCTCCTCCAGCTCGAAGACGGCCGTCTGGCCGAACTCCGGCGGAAGCTGGATCACGGGTGTGGACGACGACAACGGTGAGGTGAGATCGACGACTTCGATCGAATCGGCCCGCAGGGCGGACACCAGCGCGGCGAGAAGTGACGGCTGCTCGTGCATGAGGGCCTCCTGGAACACTCCGGGACCGACAGCATGTCACCGACCCTCCGGTCGGGGCCCGGCTTGGCGCACCGTGTCCGGCGATCCCACCCCGGTGCTGCGCCGGTGCGGCCCAGGGACCACGACGGGCCCCGGATCGTCCTCTCCGGGGCCCGTTGGGAGGTGTTCGGTCAGTTGACGCCGGCGTGGGCGTTGACGCTCGCCGCGATGCCCTCGGTGGAGACGAAGGCGTCGGCGTCGGCGCAGACCTCGAGCTGAGCCACCTGGAGGTGCAGACCGGCAGAGGTCGCGGCGGCGACACCGCCGGAGACGTTGTCCAGGTCGGCGTCGTCGATCTCGGCCGCTACGAGGTGGGGGGCGACGTTCATGGCGCGCGGTTCCTTTCGCATGAGCAATCCTCGAGGAGGAGGGACACCGGATGGAAGCACGCCGGGCATGAACACGGCCAGTCAGTCTGACGCGCTCCCCAGGCCGTTCCCGTTCCCGGCTTCACCGACGTCGCAACATGGTCACCCGATCCGCCGGTTCCTTCACGGAATTTGCTGGCGCAGTGACCGGCCCTCCATCGCTGTGCGGTTCCGAAGACGGACACTCCACCACCAAAGAGCCCACGGTGTGCAGGTTCGCCGGATTTTCGATGCCGACCCAGTCGGCCCCTGGTACGGAAAACGTTTTAACCGCGGCCGGGGTAGACTTGCGTCGCCCATGGGGAACAGCGAGGGGGTGGACGCCATTTCGGTTCGCCCCGCCCGTATCCAGGACGTCGCGGCCGCCGCCGGGGTCTCGGTCTCCACGGTGTCGAACGTCCTGAACCGGCCCGAGCGGGTCAACGCGCGCACCGCCGAGCGGGTCCGTGACGCGGTCGCCGCCCTCGACTACGTCCCCCACCCGGGAGCCGCCGGGCTGCGTACCGGGCATTCCTCGTCGATCGGCCTGGTCCTGCCGGACGTGGCCAACTCCTTCTACTCGCGCATCGCGCGCGGCGCCGCGGACGCGGCGTACGAACACGGCTACTCCCTCGTCCTGTGCGACAGCGGGGACGCACCGGAGCGGGAGCAGGGCTACTTCACCATGCTCGTCGAACAGCGGGCGGTCGGCGCGGTGGTGGTGCCGCTCAGCGCCGACCCCACCCGGCTGTCCCGGCTGCGCGAGCGCGGTATCCCGCTGGTGCTCGCGGACCGTGCGATGCCCGCCCAGGAGGGCTGTTCGGTCTCCGTCGACGACATCGCCGGCGGCCGCATCGCCGTGCAGCACCTCCTGGACCGCGGGGCGCGCGACGTCCTCGTCGTGAACGGCGAGCGCACGATCCGTCAGTGCGCCGACCGCTACCAGGGCGCCCGGCAGGCCGTGCGCACCCGGCGCGAGGCCCGTCTCGACCAGATCGTCGCCGAGGAGATGACGGTGGCGTACGGCAGCGAAATAGCCCACAGCCTCAACGAGTTGCCCGACGGGGTGTTCTGCACCAACGACTTCCTCGCGGCGGGTCTGTGCCGGGCGCTGGGCGAACGCGGCGTGAAGATCCCGGAGGACGTCCAGGTGGTCGGTTACGGCGACCTGGACATCGCCAGCTTCGTGGGCACGACCCTGACGACGGTCCGTCAGCCGGTCGAGGAGCTCGGCCGGGCGGCCGTGGAGATGCTCCTGGACGAGGTGGAGGCCCGGGCGGAGCACGCCCACGAGGCACGGGTGTTCGCGCCGGGGCTGGTCATGCGGGACTCCACCCGGGCTTCCTCAGACGCGCCTTTCTAGCGTCACCGGCCCCAGCAGGCCCGAGGGAAGCTGGGAGGGGAATGCCCAGGCGGTCGGCGTGGCTTCGGCGAGATACGGCGCCAGCGTGTTGTGGACGGTCACTTCGAGGCGGACGGTACGCCCGGCGGTCCCACGCAGCTCGAAGCGGTACGGCGCGCAGAACGCCTCGCCGACGAGCTCACCGTCGACGCACACCGCGACGCTGCCGCGCACTCTCCCCAGGTCCAGTACCGGATCCGGCCCGGCCGGCACCTCCAGCGTCCGCGCATAGGTCACGCCTCCGCTCCAACCGCCCAGGCCCAGCTCACCCCACTCCCCCAGCGGCATGGGTGCGGGTACGGTGCGCACCCGCACCGGCCCCCGCCAGGCGGAGCCACCGCGCAGAACGGCCGTCGCGGCGGTGACGACTTCGAACTCGGTCGCCACGGCCAGGGGTTGATCGAGCGTCAGTTCATCTCCGTCGAGGGGAAGTTCAGGGCCGCCGCTGATCCTCACTCGTGCGGGAAGCGTCACTGGCAGGTCAAGCGACACGGTCCCCGCCGGTACGACGAACCGGAAGCGCTGCTCGACCTCCCGGAGGTCGTCGGTGGACCGCAGCGGCAGTACGGCGGACCCGAGCACCGGAGCACCGGCGAGCCACTCGGCCTCGGGCAGCGGGTGCGGCCGTACCGCCGCGCCGCAGTGCTGCAACTCCCCCCACCGGCCCGTGTGTTCGATGGTCAGCCCGCTCCACTCCCCCGTCCCGGCCGCCCAACCCGGGCCGCTGACCAGGGCGGTCGTGCCCGCCACGAGGTCGACACAGACGCCGTCCCGCGCGTCGACGCTGTCGGCCACGACGTCGAGGACGTGATCGCCGCCGCTCAGCGTCAGTTCGTGCCGGAAGAACATCGGTACCGCGCCCCAGTCGGACTCGTAGTACTCCACCTTCTCCTGCCGTGCCACGACGGCTCCGTCGAGCAGGACGGTCACGCCCACCGCGGCACCCACGACGAGGACCGCGTCCGCACCCTGGCCCGGGAGGCTGATCCGGCCCCGGTAGGTCACCCTGCCGTCCGGTCGTACGCCGTCGGGCAGACGCATGAACAGCGGGCGCGGCGCGAACCCGTCCGGGCGGGAGAGGCAGAAGTAGCTGCCCAGCGGGGTGTCGGCGGCGCCCGAGATGGTCTGCGGCCGGTCCTGGGCGTCGGACAGTTCGTACTCGAGCACGTTGCGGGCCCGTTCGACCTCCACCCGGGCGGACGCCAGATAGCCGCTGCCCGTCGCCAGTCGGCTGCCGTTCCACCACACGTGTTTGACCGCCGCCGCGCCGACATGGAGGTCGGCGGGTCCCCGGTGGTCGGTCTCGATGACGGCCCTGACCCGGGCGACGTTCCCGCTCATGGGTACCGGCACCCGCACGAACTCCTCGGGAACCAGCCCCTTGTTGCCGAGCAGCCCGTCGGGGTCCGGGATGCCACGACTCGTCGAGTACAGCGAGACATCCCAGTTCGCCGGGGCCAACTCCTGCTGTCCGGCCAAGACTTGCTCGACGGCGGCACGGTCAAGGGGAGCCGGTGCCCGCTCGGAGGGCACGGGGGCCAGGACGCGGACCCGGTTGCCGTAGGTCGCCCGTGTCCGTTCCCAGGAGTCGCCGGTCTCGGTCCATCGCATCGTCCAGATCTGCGGTTCGGTGACGGAAGCTCCGACGGGCAGGGCCAGGTCGCCCCACGTGTTGTCCATGGTGGGAACAAGGCGGCCCTCCCAGCCGGTCGACAGGTCGGTCGTCTCCGAGGGCTCCGTGGGCGGCGGGGGCACAGCGTCCGCCTGGGGGCCTTCGCGCCATACGACGAGGGCGGCTGGGGCGCCCCCGAGGGGTACCTCGATGGTCGAGACGCCGTCGGCGACGGTGACGCGTCCGGGGCGGCGGGTGCCGGTCGCCGGATTCCAGATCTCGGCCTCGGCGACCGGGGCCCGCACGGTGACGGAGGAGGTAAGGGCGTAGCGCGCGGGATCGATCTCGTGGTGGTCCCTCGGCGGATGCGTACGGGCGTCGGGGAACGCCCCCGTGACCAGCGCGACCGCCGCGTCGCCCTTCCTCCTGACGAGCAGCGGCACCTCGCCCGTCGCGTATCCGGCGGCGTCGGCGACCGCGGCGGCACCGGCCTCGGCGTCGGGCACCCGCTCCAGACGGGGGTGATCCAGAAGTGCGGCCACGACGGAGTCGTCACCGGCGAGCCCGGCCGCCTGCGTCGGTGGGCGGCCGACGACCACGACCCGTCCGCCGGCGTCGAGGAGTTCGGCCAGTCGGCGGGCCGTCTCGTGCTCCAGGACGCTCGCCGAGGGCAGCAGGACTGCGGTGTACGCCAGGTCCCTGATGCGCAGGGCCCCGTCCCCGGCCTTGGCCGCCTGGACGGAGGCGTCGTCGATGACGTCGAAGGAGACACGGTGGCGGTCGAGGGCGCCGACGGCGGGCCTGAGCCAGTTGTTGGTGCCGCACAGTTCCAGGTAGTGGCGCTGGGTCTCGTCGACGTCGGCGTGGGTCCCGACCGGGCGGCCGTCGCCGAAGTGCTGGACGGGGGCGTCGAGGGGGATGAGCGCCTGCATGGTGGCGGTCGGATGCAGGACCGCCACGTCGGCGCTGTAGGTGCCCCAGGACAGGATCGAGCAGATCCGGGAGACGGCCCGGGAGAAGGCGGGGTACTGCCGCCAGTAGGGCTGGCGCCAGTCGGTGGAGGGCGGCGCCCACTCGAACCAGCCGCCCGCGGTGCCGAAGTAACTGGCGTGCGGGTTGTACAGGTTGGCGCCGCTGCGCAGGAACGGCAGCAGCCAGTCGTAGGTCTCCTCCAGGGTGCCGCCCCAGCCGGAGGAGTGGAACGACTCGATCCACACGCGCTCGTGGCCGTAGAGGTGGGCCATGGAGGAGTGGACCTTGGCGTCGCCGTGGTGGTCGCTGCCGGCGGCGCTGTACCAGCGGTGGGTGCGGAAGTAGTCCGTGTAGAGCTGCGTCGACTGGGCCGGGAAGCCGGAGCGGGCGGGATGGCTCTGGTCGCAGCCCAGGAGCAGGCCGCGCTCGTCGTGCCAGGCGGCGAGGGGGCGGAACAGCGCCTCTTCGGTGAGCTCGGCACGGACGGCGTAGTAGTCGGCGCGGATCTTCCGGGCCCGGGTGGTGTCGTCACCCGTTTCGCCGAAGAGGAGGGGCAGGTGATCGACCAGGTCATAGCCGCGTCGGGCCTGGAACTCCTCGGGAAAGCGGCCGGTCCAGGAGTTGGTGGCGGGCAGTTCGTCCTGGAAGCTGCCGGCGATGACGTTGCCCAGGTACTCGGGCACGCGCCGGTCGTACTCGCGATGGATGGCATCGAACAGGAGATCGACGGACGCGGGGTTCAGGTAGTCGAAGGCGGTGGGGACGGCGAGGACCAGGCGCACCTCGGTGCCGTCGGCGGCCCCGATCCGTGGCGGTGCCTGGCGACCGGCAGGGCCGGGCTCCCCGGAGACCGGCAGCCGCGCACCTCCGCTGTCGTACGCCCCCAGCAGCGTCTCCGTGCCCCGCAGTGCGACCGTGCCGTCGGAGACGACGGCCAGGCGTGAGCGCAGTGCACGGCCCGCCGCCTCGGGGTGCTCCCGGGTGATGCTGCCCTGCACATTGGCGCCGGAGAAGCCGATCTGGTCGTAGAACCACAGGCGCATGCCCAGGTCCCCGGCGATCTCGCAGGCGTCCGTGAAGCGGTCCCACCACTCCTCGCCGAACCACACCGGGTCGTCGGTGCGGGCGCCGAAGGTCGGGCCGGCCGGGGCCAGGTTGATCACCACGAGGTTGTGGACGCCGCCGTCCGCGAACCGGTGCAGCTGCCAGGCCAGGCGGTCACGGGTGACCTTCGCGCCCGACCACCACCACAGCGGGGTGGGGCCGAAGTCCCGGGGCGGGTTGTCGAACAGCCGTTGCAGGGCTGGAGAGATCACGGATGGGTCCTTCCGACTACGGCCCGGACACTCTCACGGATCAAAAACGATTTACATCTGCCTCACCGTAGGACACCCCCACGGCACCCACCAGAGCTGCGGGGCCGTCAGGCTGTTTCCACGGATGGCCGCATGACGTCTTGTTGGAACGTTTTTACCCTCTTATAGTCGCTGGACATCGGCCGAGAACAGCGACGTCCCCCTCCGCTCGGAACCCCCTCTCCCCAGACGGAGCCGCATCATGGCCCGAACCTCGCCTGCCCCGAACCAGCCGGAACCGCCCATCGAGAAGCGCCTGTGGAAGGTCGCGGCCCTCTCCGGCATGGCGTCCTACCTCGATGCCGCACTCATCGTCAGCATCGGCGTCAATCTGGCCATCTACCGTGACGCCTACGACATGGGTGTCTGGATGGCCGGTGCGATCAGTGCGATCGTCACCATCTGCATCGCTGTCGGATCCCTGGTCGGCGGACGGCTCGCCGACGTGTTCGGCCGACGCCGCCTCTACAACCTGGACATCCTCTGCTACGCCCTCGGGGCGATCGTCATCACGCTGGCGCCCGACGACATCACCCTTCTGGTGGGTGTCCTCCTCGCCGGTCTCGCGGCCGGCGCCGACCTGCCGACGTCCCTGGCCGTGGTCTCGGACGCGTCCCCCGATCACGCCCGAGGCAGGCTCATCGCGTTCACGCAGGTCATGTGGATGCTGGGCATCATCGTCGTGGTCTTCGCCGGCTTCGCCCTGTCGGACACGGGCATGCTCGGCGCCCGGCTCATCACCGGCCATCTGGCGGTCGCCGCTCTGGTCACCTGGCATCTGCGCTCGCGGCTCGAGCTGGCCACCGGACCGGACCCGGCACAGGACCAGGTCGCGACGGAGAAGCCGGCCGAGCAGCAGGGTGTCGCGCTCAGGAACGTCTGGACCCGTGCCGCGCTGGTGCCCATGCTCGCGACCTTCGCCTTCTACGTCACCTGGGGCCTGGGCGCCAACACCATGGGGCAGTTCACGACGTATCTGCTGGTCACCGTCAGCGGTGCCTCGCAGAGCGTGGCCACCGGCATCAACCTGGCCTGTCTCCCGATCGGCCTGCTGCTGACGCTCGCCTTCGTCCGGATCGCCGACGGCCCGCGGCGCGACCGGATGTTCTACGTCGCCACGGTCGTGCAGATCGCGGCCTTCGCGATCGGAACCCTCACCCTGGGCGCCATCGTCGGCTTCCTCGTCTTCTACGTCCTCTACCAGCTGTCCTATCCCTTCGCGGGCGAGGCGAACTACAAGGTGTGGTCGCAGCTGACGCTGCCCGCGGACACCCGGGGCACCACGCAGGGGATCACCTACGCCGTCTCGCGCGGGGTGTTCGCGGGCGTCGCGTTCGTCACGCCCGCCCTGCTCGACCGGAGCCCCAGTCTGCTGCTCTGGGTGATCACCGGATGCATGGCGCTGTCGGCGCTCGCGGGTCTGTACATCGTCCGTGTCCTCGTTCCCCGCGCGTCCGCGGCCGCCACCGCGCCGGCGGACCTCAAGGTCGCGCAGACCTGAACCGACCCCCGAAGGAGCGCCGACCATGGCGACGACCGAATCCACCACGACGCGTGCCGGTGAACGGGAGGCCGTGCTGGGTGAGTTGCTCCCGCCCGTGCCGCGCCGCCGACCACGGATCGGGCTGGTCTCCGGCGGGCTCGGCACCTACTGGCCGCAGTTCCCGGGGCTGCTGCCCCAGTTGAAGGAGTCGGCCGCGTATGTCGCCGACCGGCTGGGCCAGTTGGACGCAGAGGTGACCGACGCCGGGTTCGTCTCCGACGCTCAGGAGGGCGCGGCCGCCGCCGAGCAACTCCGGCGGGCCGACTGCGATCTGATCGTGCTGTTCCTGACCACCTATCTCACCTCGTCGATGGTGCTGCCGATCGCGCAGCGCACCCACACCCCGGTGCTGGTCGTCGACCTCCAGCCGTCCGAGCGGATGGACCACGCCTCCTTCGACACGGGCGACTGGCTGGCGTACTGCTCGCAGTGCTCGGTACCGGAGGTCGGCAACGTCTTCCGCCGGGCCGGTGTCCCCTTCCGTTCGGTGTCGGGCTGGCTGCGGCAGGAGTCGGCGTGGCGGCGCGTCGAGCGGTGGGTGCGGGCCGCGCACGTCCGGGCCGCGCTGCGGCACGCCCGGCACGGACTGATGGGGCACGTGTATCCGGGGATGCTCGACGTGCAGACCGATCCGACGCTGCTGTCGGCGACGTTCGGCTCGCACGTCGAGGTGCTGGAGTTCGACGATCTGCGGCACCGGGTGGAGCAGGTGACCGAGGCGGAGACCCGGGAGCGGGTGGAGCTCGCCCGGCGGATCTTCACCGTCGACGACAGCGTGGTCGACGAGGACTTCGCGTGGGGCGCGACCGTGTCGGTGGCTCTCGACCGGCTGGTGGAGGACTTCGGCCTCGACACCCTCGCGTACTACCACCGGGGCCTGGACGGTGAGCTGCACGAGCGGCTCGGCGCCGGGATGATCCTGGGCGCCTCCTTGCTCACCGCCCGCGGTGTGCCCGCGGCCGGTGAGTTCGAACTGCGCACCAGCCTCGCCCAGTTGGCCTCGCAGAGTGTCGGCGCCGGGGGTTCCTTCACCGAGATCCAGGCGCTGAACTTCGAGGACGGCGTGGTGGAGATGGGCCACGACGGGCCGGCCCACCTCGCGCTCAGCGCCCGGGACCCGCTGCTGCGCGGCCTCGGCGTCTATCACGGCAAGCGCGGCTGGGGTGTCAGCGTGGAGTTCGACGTCCGGCGGGGACCGGTCACGCTGCTCGGCCTCGGCCAGGACGCCGACGGCAGTCTGTCGTTCATCACGTCCGAGGGCACGGTCGTGCCCGGTCCGCTGCTGGAGATCGGCAACACCACCAGCAGGGTCGACTTCGGCCGGGATCCGGGTGAGTGGGTCGACGCGTGGAGCGCCACGGGGGTGGGGCATCACTGGTCGCTTGCGGTGGGGCACCACGGCGCTGATTTCGGGGCCGCGGCGAGTCTGCTGGGGATCGACCACCGGGAGGTGTAGCCCCGGTCAGGGAGCCTCGGCCGCCCGCACCCGGGCCAGGACATCCCGGATCATCTCGGCGCTGATCATGAAATGCTCCCGGGCCGTCTCCTCCGCACGCTCCGGATCGCCCGCCGCGACGGCCTCGTAGAGCGCCCTGTGTCCGTGACCGGCCTGTTCGTGGTGGGAGCGCTCGCCCTTGCCCCAGGGCTCGATCGGGAAGCCCAGACTGATCCGGGTCAGCAGGTCCTGGCTGAGCTGGGCGATCTGCGGATTGTGGGTGGCCGCGCAGATCGCCCGGTGGAACGCGCTGTCGGCGGCCTGTTCCTCCCTGGGTGTGCTCGCGCTCAGGTGCGCGTCCAGCGCCTCGCGCATGGGCTCCAGGTCCTCGGGGCGCCGGCGCCGGGCGGCCGTCGCGGCCACCATGCCCTCCACCAGCCCGCGCAGGTCGAAGAGCTGCTCGAACTCCGCCCAGCGGGGCAGCAGCGTCCGCCGGACCGCGGCGCCGGAGGACTCGGTCCAGGCGTCGCGGACGAACGCTCCGCCGTTGCGGCCCCGGCGGATCTCGATGACGCCCAACGCCAGGAGGCGTGCGACGGCCTCGCGCACGGTGGGACGGCTGACGTGCAGCAGTGCGGTGAGTTCGCGTTCGGCGGGCAGCCGCTCGCCGGGCAGGAAGTCCCCGACGGCGATCGCGGTGAGCAGCCGGTCGGCGACCTCGTCGACCGCCGAGTTCACCCGGACCGGACGCAGCGAGGACGACGGACCGTCGCCGAGCAGGACACGGTCGAGAACTCGTGAGAACTCGTCACCGGGTTCAGGTGCGGATGTCAGTTGTCCTCCCGCAAGTCGTCGTTTCTGTAAACGCGCACGGGCCACGTGAACCCGCTGTTACGTCTTTCCCCCACCCCGCTAAAAGGTCTTGTGGACTGACCTTTTGCCCCCTCACTATCGCATCCATCCGTCACATCCCAACGATTTTTCAGACAGCGGTCGGCTGGTTCCGGCCGGTCTGGGAGGCTTCCCCGTGGCGATTCCCGAACCGAACCACACCGGAACCGTCGACTTCAACGGCCATTCCACGTGGTACCGGATCACGGGCGAACCGGGCAGGACACCCCTGGTGGTCCTGCACGGCGGACCCGGCGCCGGCCACCACTACACGCTCAGCATCGCGGGCATCTCCGAGCAGGGCCGCCTCGTGATCCACTACGACCAGCTCGGCACCGGGTTCTCCACCCATCTGCCCGGCGAGGGCGCCGACTTCTGGACGGTCCAGCTCTTCCTCGACGAACTGGACAACCTGCTCAAGGAGCTGGGGATCGCCGACGGGTACCACATCCTCGGCCAGTCCTGGGGCGGCATGCTCGCCGCCGAGCACGCGGTACGCCGCCCGCCCGGGCTGCGCGGACTGGTCATCGCCGACTCCCCCGCGTCCATGAAGTTGTGGCTCGAGGCGGCCGCCGAACTGCGCGCCGAACTCCCCGAGGAGGTCCAGCACACCCTGCACGCCCACGAGGCGGCCGGGACCACGGACCACCCCGACTACCGGGCGGCCGAACAGGTCTTCAACGAGCGCCATGTGTGCCGACTGACACCCAACCCGCCCGAGGTGCAGGCCACATGGGACAACATCGCGGCCGATCCGACCGTGTACCACACGATGAACGGCCCCAATGAGTTCCATGTCATCGGCACCCTCAAGGACTGGTCGGTCATCGACCGGCTGCATCTGATCGAGGTGCCGACCCTGCTGGTGTCCGGGCGCTTCGACGAGGCGACCCCCGAGACCGTCCGCCCCTTCGCCGACCGCATCCCCGATGTGCGCTGGCACATGTTCGAGCATTCGAGCCACATGCCGCACGTCGAGGAGGAGGAGCTCTACCTCCGGATCGTCGGCGAGTTCCTCGACTCCACCGACTGACCCCGGGAGTTCCCAGCCATGTCCCGCACCTCCAGACGGGGCGCGCTCGCCGCCGCCACCGTCGCGCTCGCGCTCACCGCGGCCGCCTGTTCGTCCTCCTCCGACTCGGGGTCCTCCTCCGGCCCGAGCGCCTCCTCCTCCGGCTCGTCCGCCTTCCAGGCCCAGCACAAGGGCGGCACCCTGAAGCTCGTCGCCCACGCGGCCGCGGGCAGCTTCGACCCGCAGGTCAACTACACGCTCCAGTACTGGCAGTTGTTCCAGTCGATGTACGACGGGCTGCTCGCCTTCAAGAAGGTCGACGGGCAGGAGTCCTTCACCGTCGTCCCCGACCTGGCCACGGCCATGCCGAAGGTGACCAACGGCGGCAAGACCTACACCTTCACCCTCCGCAAGGGCGTCACCTTCTCCAACGGCAAGCCCCTGACCACCGACGACGTGGTGGCGTCCTTCCAGCGCATCTTCAAGGTCTCCAGCCCCACCGCGGGCACCTTCTACAACGGCATCGTCGGCGCCGACGCCTGTCTGAAGACACCGGCCTCCTGCACCCTGTCCAAGGGCGTGATCGGTGACGCCACGACCAACACGGTCACCGTCAACCTGACGGCCGCGGATCCGGAGTTCGAGTACAAGCTGGCCGTCCCGCACGCCGTCGTCGTACCGAAGGACTCGCCGACGAAGGACGCCGGGACCAAGCCGCTGCCGTCGACCGGGCCGTACATGGCGGCGTCGTACGACCCCAACCGGGCGCTCAAGCTGGTCCGCAACCCGCACTTCAAGGAGTGGTCGCGGCAGGCGGAGCCGCAGGGCTATCCCGACGCCATCGACTACACCTTCGGCCAGACCGTCGAGTCCGAGGTGACCGCCGTCGAGAACGGCCAGGCGGACTGGATGTTCGACGCGCCGCCCGCCGACCGGCTCAACGAGATCGGCACCAAGTACGCTTCGCGGGCGCATGTGAGCCCGCTGACGGCGTTCTGGTACGCGACGCTCAACGTCAACATGGCTCCCTTCAACAACAAGTTGGCGCGTCAGGCGATCAACTGGGCCGTGGACCGATCCGCCGTGGTGCGGCTGTACGGCGGCACCAACCTCGCCTCTCCCGCGTGCACGGTCCTGCCGCCCGGCTTCCCCGGGCACGTCGAATCGTGCGACTACACCAAGGGCGGCGGTACGACCTGGAAGGCCGCGGACCTCGCCAAGGCCAAGGAGCTCGTGAAGCAGTCAGGCACCGCGGGGCAGGAGGTCGGCATCGTCGTCCAGGACGACGACGTCAACAAGTCGATCGGGCAGTACCTGCAGAGCCTGCTCACCCAACTCGGCTACAAGGCGACGCTCAAGCCGCTGTCGGCGAACATCCAGTTCACCTACATCCAGAACACCAAGAACAAGGTGCAGTTGGCCCTGACGTCCTGGTACCAGGACTATCCCGCGGCCTCCGACTTCCTCAACGTGCTGCTGTCCTGCGCGAGTTATCACCCGGGCAGCGACTCCAGCATCAACATCTCCGGGTTCTGCGACAAGGGCGTCGACGCGAAGATGCAGGCGGCGCTGAAGACCTCGCAGACCGACAAGGCGAGCGCCGACAAGCAGTGGGGTGCCGTCGACCAGACGGTCATGGCCCAGTCCCCGGTGGTACCGCTGATCAACCCGAAGCTGATCGACTTCACGTCGACGCGGGTCGGCAACTACCGGTTCAGCAAGCAGTTCTACATGCTGGTCGGGCAGTTGTGGGTGAAGTGACCCTCCCCCCGTCGCCAGGGACCCGGCGCTCGCCGGGCCCCTGGCGGACCGCCGCCGGCGACCTGCTGCGCAACCGGACGGCGCTGGCCGCCGCCGCGGTCCTGCTCCTCGTCGTGCTGGCGAGCCTGTGCGCCCCGCTCTACGCGGACCACATCGCCCACACCGACCCCTTCCAGTCCCATGTCTCCGGCACCACGGTCGTGGACGGAAAGACCGTGCCGGTGCTCACTCCGAGCAGCACCGGCCTCGGCCTCGGCGTCACCCCGATCGGCCCGACCTGGGAGCCCGCCCACTACTTCCTCGGCGCCGACAACCAGGGCCGGGACGTGCTGGCCCGGCTGCTGTACGGCGGCCGTACGAGCCTGTTCATCGGGTTCACGGCGGCGCTGCTCACCTGCGTCGTCGGCACGGCCGTGGGGGTCGTCGCCGGGTACGCGGGCGGGGTGGTGGACGCCGTCATCTCGCGGGTCCTGGACGTCGTGTGGGCGTTCCCGGTCTATCTGCTGGCGATCTGTCTGTCGGTGGTGCTGCTCACCAACGGTCTCAAGCTGGGCCCTGTCACGGTCGACGCGGGAAGTCTCTGGCTGCCCGTCACGATCATCGCGGCGATCTATGTGCCGTACATCGCACGGCCGTTGCGCGGTCAGGTGCTGGTGCTGCGCAACAAGGAGTACATCCAGGCGGCCGTCGGCTCCGGCGCCCCCACCCCGCGCATCCTGCGCCGGGAGGTGCTGCCGAACGTGGTGCCGACGGCGATCGTGTTCGTCCCGCTGATGACCGCGCTCGCCATGCTCACCGAGTCGGCGCTGTCCTTCCTGTCCGTAGGCGTCCAGCCACCCGACGCCAGCTGGGGCACGATCATCGAGGACGGTCTGGGGCTCCTCTACACCCGGCCCGCCGTGACGATCGCGCCCGGTCTGCTGATCGCCCTGACCACGGCCGCGCTCAACATCCTCGGCGACGGGGTGCGTGACGCGCTCGACCCGAGCGCCCGGCTGCGCGGAGGGGTGTGACCATGCTCGCCTTCGCCCTCAAGCGCTTCGCCTCGGCCCTGCTGGTGATGTTCGCGATCAGCGTGCTGGTGTTCCTGATCTTCTTCGCCACCCCGGGAGTCGACCCGGCGGCACGCATCGCCGGCCGCAACGCCGACCCGGCCACCCTCGCCCAGGTGCGGCACTCCTTCGGACTGGACCGGCCGATGCCGATCCGCTACCTGCTGATGATGCGTCACCTGCTGATCGACCGGGATCTGGAGTCGTTCGTCAACCGCGGTTCCCGGGTCATCCCGCAGATCATCCAGGCCACCCCCGTGACCCTGTCCCTGGTCATCGGCGCGGCCCTGATCTGGATGACGGCCGGCATCCTCATGGGCACGGCCGCGGCGACGCTGCGCGGCAAAGCCGCCGACCCGCTGATCATGCTGGTGGGCGTGGTCGGCGTCTCGCTCCCGGCCTACTGGCTCGGCGAGGTCGTCAACCTCCTCACCCAGAAGCAGCTGCACGACTCGCTCTTCTCCTGGGTGCCCCCGCCCGGCTACGTCGGTCTCGGCCAGGACCCCGGCCAGTGGGCGCTGCACATGCTCTTCCCCTGGCTGACGCTCGCCCTGCTGTACGCCGGGATCTACGCCCGGCTGCTGCGCGGCGAGGTCGTCACCGCACTGAACGAGGACTACGTCCGTACGGCCCGCGCCAAGGGCCTGTCCGAGCGGCGGATCCTGCTCCGGCACGCCCTGCGCTGCTCGCTGATCCCGATCGTGTCGCTGTTCGGCCTGGACTTCGGCGCGCTCGTCGGCGGGGCCGCGCTCCTGACCGAGGTGGTCTTCGGCCTGCCCGGCATCGGCAAGCTCACCTTCGACGCCCTGCAGAACCTGGACCTGCCCGTGATCATGGGCACGGTTCTGTACGCGGCGTTCTTCGTGGTCCTCGCCAACGCCCTGGTGGACATCCTGTACGCGCGACTCGATCCGAGGGCCCGCCATGCCTGAACCGCTGCTGGACGTACGTGACCTGCGAGTGCAATTCCGCACCCGCCAGGGCCTCGTCACCGCCGTCGACCATCTCTCCTTCTCGGTCGCTCCCGGCGAAGTGCTGGGCGTGGTGGGCGAGTCGGGCTCCGGCAAGAGTGTGTCTATGCTCGCCGTACTGCGGCTGCTGACCAACCCGAACGTGACCGTGTCGGGTGAAGTCCTCTTCCGAGGACGTGATCTGCTCACCCTGCCCGACAAGGAGATGCGTGCGGTGCGCGGCCGGGAGATCGCGATGGTCTTCCAGGACCCGATGACCGCCCTGACGCCGGTGTACACCGTGGGCTGGCAGATCGCCGAGGCGATCCGGGCGCACGAACAGGTCTCCCGCAAGGAGGCCAACGCGCGGGCCGTCCGGTTGCTCTCGGACGTCGGCATCCCCGACGCGGCCTCGCGGGTGAACGCCTATCCGCACGAGTTCTCCGGCGGGATGCGGCAGCGCGCGGTCATCGCGATGGCGCTCTCCTGCAGCCCCTCACTGCTCATCGCCGACGAGCCGACGACGGCACTGGACGTCACCGTCCAGGCGCAGATCCTCGATCTGATGCGAGAACTCAACCGAGGGGGCTCCGCGATGGTGCTCATCACCCACGACATGGGCGTGGTCTCCCAGATCGCCGACCGGGTCCTGGTCATGTACGGCGGCCGGGCGGCCGAGGAGGGCCCGCGGCGGGCGGTGTTCCACGGTCCGCGGCACCCGTACACCTGGGGTCTGCTCGACTCGGTGCCCCGGGTGGGCGGTCCCCGGCTGCGGCGGCTGCCCACCATCGCGGGCGTGCCGGTCGCACCGGGTGGCGTTCCGGAAGGCTGCGCGTTCGCGCCGCGTTGCCGGCTGCGGCACGACCGGTGCGAGGAACGGCCCGTTCTGTCAGGTGACACCCACCTCGACGCCTGCTGGCTGCCGTCCGGCGACCGGGCCGGACTGAGAGTGAGCGCGAGAGACACGGAGGCGGCGTCGTGACGGCACAGGACATCGTGGCGGTGGACACGGACGCACCGCCCGCCGGAGAGGTCCTCCTGAGGGCCACGGACGTCACCAAGCACTACCCCGTGCGGGGCAGACGCCAGGTGCTGCGCGCCGTCGACGGGGTCTCCCTGGCGGTGCGCGGCGGCGAGACCCTCGGCGTCGTCGGGGAGTCCGGCTGCGGCAAGTCCACGCTCGGCCGGTGCCTGGTCCGGCTCACCGAACTCACCGGCGGGCGCGTCGAGTTCGACGGCCAGGACATCTCCACGCTGTCCGCGCGACGGCTGCGTCCGGTACGGCCGGGCATGCAACTGGTCTTCCAGGACCCGCAGGCCTCGCTCAACCCCCGCCGTCGGTCCGGGGACATCGTGGCCGAGCCGCTGCTCGTGCACCGCTACGGCAACGCGTCCGCGGTCCGCCGCAGGGTGCGGGAACTCTTCGACGTCGTAGGACTCGCGGCGGCCCATCTGGACCGCTATCCGCACGAGTTCTCCGGCGGTCAGCGCCAACGCATCGGTATCGCACGCGCCTTGGCGACGAATCCGAAGCTGATCGTGGCCGACGAGCCGGTGTCCGCGCTGGATGTGTCGATCCAGGCGCAGGTGCTGAACCTCTTCGCCGATCTCCAGGAGGAGTTCGGACTCACGTACGTCTTCATCGCGCACGATCTCGGTGTGGTCCGTCATGTGTCGGACCGGATCGCCGTCATGTATCTCGGTGAGATCGTCGAGCTCGCCGGCACGGAGGCGTTGTACTCGGACCCGGCCCATCCGTACACGCAGGCCCTGCTGTCGGCGGTGCCGGACATCGACGACGGGACGTTCGCGGAGGACGGGCCGCCCCGGGAGCGCATCGTGCTGACCGGTGAGGTGCCCAGTCCGGCGGACAAGCCGACGGGCTGCCCGTTCCGCACGCGCTGCCCGTACGCCCGGGATCTGTGCGCGGTGGAACGGCCGCGGCTCACGCCGACGGCCTCCGGCCGTCAGGTGGCCTGTCACTACCCGCTGGCCGGCTGAGGTTGTGGGGTCGGGCCCGGGGTCTGCAGCCCCCGGGCCGGTCACGCGGTCCTCAGGATCAGGTCCTCAGGTTCAGCCGAACTGACCGACCACGTAGTCGCCGGCCGGCTGCTGGGTCATGACGTTCAGCCGGTTGAAGGCGTTGATGACGGCGATCAGGGAGACCAGGGCGAGGAGCTGCTCCTCGTCGTAGTGCTTGGCGGCGTTCTCCCAGACCTCGTCCGGGACGCCGGCCCCGTCCGCGAGGCGGGTGCCCTGCTCCGTCAGCTCCAGCGCGGCGCGCTCGGCCTCGGTGAAGACCTTGGCCTCACGCCACGTGGCGACCATGTGGAGGCGCTGTGCGGTCTCGCCCGCGGCGGCGGCCTCCTTGGTGTGCATGTCGAGGCAGAACCCGCAGCCGTTGATCTGGCTCGCGCGGATCTTCACCAGTTCCTGGGTCGTCATCGGCAGTCCCGAGTCCGTGACCACCTTCCCCGCCGAGGCGAAGTGCTTCAGCAGCTTGCCGGCCAGCGGGCTGGTGAAGACGTTGAGTCGGGCTTCCATGGTGGGCTCCTTCTGCCGTTGTCGGTGGCTACACACCTACGACTCAATGGCCCGGCGGTTTGTGACAGGCATGGATGTGACCTGCGTCTCCCTGGGACGGGGGACCTAGCCGCCGTACGCCTTCCTCCAGCGGGCCCGATGCCGTGCGTCCCCCTGGCCCCGGCCGTTCACCTCGCCCAGCGACACGAGGGAGACGCCGTTGTTCCACAGGCCGAGGAGGTCGCGGTGCACGGCGAGGATGTCGTGCTCCAGCGCGAACTTCTCGGAGGGGCCGGTGAAGCGTGAGGTCGTCACGAAGACGGCCACGTCGGCGCGGAAGTGCACCCGGGCGCCCAGCAGATCGCGCAGCTCGCGATTGGGGATCGCCCTGCTCGGCGCATACCGCTTGCACTGGACGACCATCGTGCGGCCGTCCGGCAGCCGGCCCAGGACATCGGCGCCGTTGTCGCCCGCACCGCCCACCCGCCGGACCTGCGTGCACCCGTCCCGCCGGCACAGCCCCGCGACCAGTTCCTCGAACTCGGTACCCGTCATGACGTCCACCTCGGCGAGGGTCCGGCGGCCCGCCCTCACCGCCTCCTCCTGCCGCCAGAGACAGTCCCCGCCCCGCAGAAGCCGGTCCGTGTGCCACAGCCGCCAGACGATCGCAGCTGCGACGGCGACCGACACCACGGCCACGAGATACGGCCACACGCTCGCCCGGAACAGCACCACGACAACCAGCGCCACCGCGCCGCCCCACCACCACCGCCGCGCTCGCCGCCCGCGAGCGGCCGCACCCCGTCGACGCCTGGCCACGGCACTCTCCCCCCTGTGTCCCTGCCAAGGAGTCTGGGCAGCTCAACAGGGCGTGAGAAGGGCGCGAGTCGGCCATGTCCGAACACCGCTGTGAACGCCGGTCGGCCGCGGCACCGAAGGGCACCGCGGCCGAAACAGGGAAGGGCGTCAGCCCTTGACGGGCGTTCCGCGGCCCCAGGCCCAGGCGAGGCGGTCGGCGCCCGACTGGTTGGTGGTCTCCAGCCACGGCCGGTTGGCCGGGCCGACGAGCTTCTGCACCGAGTAGATGTCGTCGGTGCGCAGGCCCGGCCAGTACACCGAACCCATCTTCAGCTCGCGGAAGGTGTCGGTGACGGCCTGGACGTAGTTGACGAAGTTGTCGTCCGGGGTCTTCACGTTGTAGTTCAGACCGGTCGTCATCGGCGCGCCGAACTCGTCCGCCACGGTCCGGTTCGCGCAGTCGCCGATGCGCACCTTGAGGTCGGCCACCCACTCGTCGTAGGTGGCGTACGACTTCCAGAAGCCGTAGTGGTGCAGCGACAGGTAGGTGCCCTTCAGTCGCGGGTCGGCGCACACGGTCGTGACGTGGTCGTTGTAGCCGGCGCCGCTGACGAAGACCCGGTTGCGCGGCACGGACTTGTAGGTGTCCAGCCACTTCGCGGCGATGTCGGCCCACTGCGCGTCCGTGTAGCCGTGCGGCTCGTTCATCGGCTCGAAGTAGACCCGGGAGTTGCCCTTGTAGGCCTTGACCACGGTGTTCCACATCGGCCAGTAGGTGGCCTCGTCGTCGATGAAGCCGTCCTTGCGGTCGCCCGTGCCCTCCCAGTAGGACACGATGACCTTGAAGCCGTGGGCGGTCGCGGCGTCTATGACGCCCCGGTACGACTTCCAGTAGGAGCCGTTGACGGTGTACGGGTTGATCGGCAGCCGGACGGTGTTGGCGCCGAGGTTCGCCCGGAACGCCGAGATGATGCGGCTCGCCTTGGCGTACGTCTGGGCGTAGGTGTCGGAGGTCGACAGGCCCGACAGCTGGAGCTCGTCGTCGGCGAAGTTGTCGCGCGGGTCGGCCCAGTTGACACCCTTGAACTGGGTCGTGTCGGTGGTCGGCGCGGCGGCGGAGGCGGGACTGCCGGTGAGGGTGACGCCGCTGACCGCGGCGATCGCGAGGGCGACGAGCGAGGCACGCAGCCTCGGGGCGCGACGGGTGCTGACGGGGGTCTTGCGCATCGACCAAACCCTTTCGGAATGACAGCATGTTTACGTAAACATGACGGCGCCGGAATCGTGGCATCCGCCTCGGCGACCGTCAAGGTTTCCCACACGTAACATCCGGTGCGACACGCAACACGTTCGTGTGCGGACGGAGGAGGCAGCAGTGGTGGAACGGGGCGGCTCCGGTGTGCCCGGGGGGCGGCGCAAGCAGCGCGTGTCCATGGCCGACGTCGCCAAGCGGGCGGGCGTGTCCTCGCAGACGGTCTCGCGGGTCTCCAACGGTCACCCCGGAGTGATCCCTGCGACGCGCGAGCAGGTCCTGGCGGCGATGCGGGAACTGGGTTACCGCCCCAACAGTGCCGCGCGGGCGCTGCGGTACGGCCAGTTCAACACCATCGGCGTGATCCTGTTCAGCCTGTCCTCGACCGGCAACAGCCGCACGGTGGAGGCGATCGCCACTCACGCGGCGGCCGAGGGGTACGCGATCACCCTGATCCCCATCGACGTCCCGACGCAGGACAACGTCCTCGGGGCCTTCACGCGGATGGGCGAGCTGGCCGTGGACGCGGTCATCGTCATCATGGAGATCCATCTCCTCGACACCGGGACGGTCCAGCTGCCGCCCGGGGTGCATGTCGTCGTCGTGGACTCCGACGCCGGCGACCGCTACAGCGTGGTCGACACCGACCAGGCGGACGGCGCGCGGAAGGCCGTAGAGCATCTGCTGGACCTCGGCCATCGGACCGTCTGGCATGTGACCGGTCCGCAGGCCTCCTTCGCGGGACAGCGGCGGGCCCAGGCCTGGCGTGCGGTCCTCGAGGAGTCCGGGCGGCCGGTGCCGCCCGCGCTGTACGGGGACTGGTCGGCCGAATCCGGTTACACGGCCGGCCTCGCGCTCGCCGAACCGCCGGACTGCACGGCCGTGTTCGCCGCCAACGACCAGATGGCGCTGGGGCTGCTGCGGGCGTTCCACGAGCGCGGGCTGTCCGTGCCGCACGACGTCAGCGTGGTCGGCTTCGACGACATCCCGGACGCCGCGTTCTTCGTGCCGCCGCTCACCACCGTCCACCAGGACTTCGCGGAGGTGGGCCATCGCTGCGTCCAGAAGGTGCTGCAGCAGATCCGCGCGCATGAGGGCGGACAGCCCGGTACCGATCTCGTCCCGACACGTCTCGTGGTGCGGGGGAGCAGCGCGCCACCGCGGGGCTGACGCTGACCTCACTCGTTCGGCGTTCGTGAGAACAGGGGGAAAGCGGCTGTGATCGTCTGGATAAACGGCCCGTTCGGCGGCGGGAAGACGACCCTCGTGGAGGAACTGCGCCCGCGGTGGCCCGAAGCCTTGGTCTTCGACCCGGAGATGGTCGGCTATGTGCTGCGGGAGATCGTGGACGTGCCGACCGGCGACTTCCAGGACCTTCCGCTGTGGCGGCGGCAGGTCGCCGGCCTGGCCGTCGGTCTCGTCGAGGAGTACCGGCGCCCGCTCCTGGTCCCCATGACGCTGGTGGACCCCGGCTACCTGGGCGAGATCTTCGGCGCCCTGAAGGCCGCGGACGTCGTGGTCCACCACTTCTTCCTCAAGGTCACGCCGGAGGTCCTGGTACGGCGGATCGACGCGCGGAGCTTCTTCCCCGACGATCCCGTCCGGGAGGAACGGGTGCGGGCGTGGTGCAAGGCGCGCATCGAGGCGTGTACGGCGGCGGTCGACACCCTGCCCGGCGACACGGTGTTCCTCGACGGCGAGTCGGCCCCGCGGGAACTGGCCGACCAGGTGCTCGCCCACGTCGGTTGACCTTGCCCCAAGGGGAGCCCGCAGCCTCACTCCATGGTGCGAGACAAACCGCTGCTGATCGATGTACGGCCGCTGCGGGCGGGCGCGTTCCGGCGATTGTGGTCCGCCGGGATCGTGACCGCCCTCGGCGCTCAACTCACGGCGGTCGTGGTGCCGTTGCAGATCTACGAGTTCTCCGGCTCGTCGGCCTACGTGGGGCTGGCCGGTCTGGTGGGCCTCGCTCCGATGGCCGCGGCGGCGCTGTGGGGAGGGGCGCTCGCCGACGTACGCGACCGACGGCGGGTGCTGTTGACGACCACGATCGGCATCGGGGTGACGTCGTTGCTGCTGTGGGCGCAGGCGTGGGCGAATCTGCGGTCGGTCACCGTGCTGCTCGTGCTGGTGGCCGTGCAGCAGGCCCTGTTCGGCGCCAACTCCACGGTGAGCAGGGCCGTCACGCCCCGTCTGGTGGAACCCGAGTCGCTGACGGCCGCCAACGCCCTGCAGTCGACGGTGCTCCTGTCCGCCGGCATCACCGGCCCCCTGCTGGCCGGCGGTCTGCTGCCCATCGTGGGCAGCCGGACGCTGTATCTGGCGGACGCGGTCGCCGTCTGCGCGACGGTGTGGGCCGTGTGGCGACTGCCGGCTCTTCCTCCGGACGGCGGCGGCGAGCGACGACAGAGCGCGGTGCTGCGCCAGATCGCGGACAGCATACGGTTCGTGACGGGACGTCAGACCCTGCTGGTCGTCTATCTCGCCGACTTCGCCGCGCTGTCCCTCGGTCTGCCCACGGCACTGTTCCCGCAACTGGCGGCGGAGATCTTCCACCCCTCGGACATCGGGGTGTTGTACGCCGCCGTCTCGGCCGGCGGTGTGCTGGCGGGGTTGTTCTCGGGGGCCTTCACGCGCGTCGGGCGCCACGGAGTCGCGGTGGCCGTGTCGGTCGGCGCGTGGGGCCTGGCCATCGCGGGATTCGGGCTGGCCCAGTCGCTCGTCTCCGCCGTGGCGTGGCTGCTGCCGGCCGGCGGTGCGCTCCTCGCGCTGGGGGTCTTCCGCAAGACGGTGCTGCAGAGCGCCGTTCCCGACGGGATGCGCGGCCGGCTCCAGGGGATCGACACCGTGGTGGCCGTCGGCGGGCCACGGCTGGGCGACCTCCTGCACGGCACGGTCGGCGCCGCCCTCGGCGTCACGTGGACCGTCTCGGGCGGCGGTGTCCTGACCGTGGTGGCGGCGCTCACCCTCCTCCTGCTCTTCCCGGGGTTCCGGCGCCATCGGGCGCCGGCCGGGACCGAGCGGGAGGCGATCAGCGGGTGAGCCTCACTTCAGGACCAGCGGCAGGGAACCGAGGCCGCTGAGGAAGTTGGAGTAGACCGGCTTCGCCGGGCCGGTCTGTTCCATGTCCTCCACCAGATCGCGCAGTCCCTCCAGGACCGCTCCGATCTCCGCGCGGGCCAGGTAGGCGCCCAGGCAGAAGTGCGGGCCGTAGGCGAAGGTGCAGTGTTTGTTGGGGGTGCGGTCGAGGTGGAGCCTTCCGGGGTCGTCGAAGATCTGCTCGTCGTGGTTGGCGGAGGCGTTCCACACCGTCACGATTTCGCCGGCGCGGATCGGGCGGCCCGCGATCTCGGTGTCGGTCGTGGCCGTGCGTCCCGAGTGCAGCGCCGGGGTCGTCCAGCGCAGAATCTCCTCCACGGCAGTGTCGACACCTGCATCCCCGCGCTTGAGCGCCTCCCACTGGTCGGGGTGCTCCACCAGTGCCAGGGCGGCGCCGACCATGGACAGCCGGGCCGTCTCGTCACCGCCGAGGATCAGGCTGTAGCAGTTGAGCATGACCTCGTCGTCGTCCAGCGGAAGCCCGTTCACCCTGCTTCCGGCGAGGAGCGCGATGACGTCCGCGTGGCCGCTGTCACGCCGGTCGCGGGCGAGGTTCGCGAAATAGAGCAGGATCTCGCTCTTGGCGATCCACGCGTCGGCGGCGGTGCCGTCGGCGTCGTGGGAGCCCAGGGCCGAGGACGTCAGGCTCAGGACATGGGCGCGGTCGCTCTCGGGCACGCCGAGCAGGTCGCAGATCGCCCCGAGGGGGATGCCGGCGGCCACATCCGCGGCGAAGTCGCAGTCCCCCTTGTCGATGGCCTCCCGCAGCAGCCGGTCGACCGTGCGGCGCACGCTCGCCACGACCGGCTGGAGGGCGCGCGGGGTGAACGCGGACATCAGGACGCGGCGCAGCTCCCGGTGCCGGTCCCCGTCGGTGATGGCGAGCATGCGGCCGGCCGCCGAGTCGCCGCCCGTGAGCAGGGTTTCCAGTACGTTGCCGCCCTCGGAGGTGAAGGTGGTGTTGTCGCGGTACACCGAGGTCACGTCGGCATGCCGGGTCACCACCCAGAAGCCGGGAGCCGTTTCGGTGGCCCGGTTCCAGTGGACCGGCTCATGCTCCCGCAAGTGGTGCCACACGGCGGACAGTTCGTCCTCGGCGTGCAGCCGCGGATCCGCCAGGTTCAGTGTGTCGAGCTCTTCCGGACCGATGGTCCGCCGCGTGGTCATCGTTCGACTCCCCCTGCTCTATTCGCCCATGGCCCGGATCAGGCTCTTGGGCCGCATGTCGGTCCAGTGCCGTTCGACGTACGCCAGGCACTCCTGGCGGGCCGCCCGGCCGTGGACGACCGTCCAGCCGGCCGGCACCTCCGCGAAGGCGGGCCACAGGGAGTGCTGGCCCTCGTCGTTGACCAGCACGAAGTGCTCGAGGGTGTCGTCGTCGAACGGGTTGGCGCTCATGCGGGGTTCCTTCCATGGGTTGCCGTGTCCAGTACGCGGCCGATCCGCTCCAGCGGGCCCGGCCGGGTCATCTCCCCGTGAACGCACGGGAGGTCGTGGTTGTCGACGCGTCCGCGGACGTACGGCTGCCAGGCACGGTGGCGCTCCGGGTGTGTGTCCGGATCCTGTGCGGCCGTGAAGAACAGCAGGTCGCCGCGGTACGTCGTAGGGGCGAACTCGTCCATCAACAGTCGGTTTCCGGCGGTGACCTCGACCAGGGCGGCCAGTTCGGCGTCGTCGAGGCTCGCGGTCATGTCGGGGACGCTGCGCACGAGTTCGGCGAAGCGGGTGTCGGTGAGGGGCTCGGTTTCGTCGGGTTGGGGGCGGCCCAGGATGCCGAGCAGGCTGCGCAGCAGTGCGGGCCGGTCCGCCGCGCGGGCACCGCGGTCGATCCAGATCCCGGGGAAGGCGTCGAGCATCGCCAGGAGGGCGACGTCGTGGCCCTGCTTCTGGAGGGTAACGGCGACGTCGTACGCCACCAGGCCGCCCATGGAGTAGCCGAGCAGGTGGTAAGGGCCCTCGGGCTGGATCTCGCGGATGCGGGCGAGGTGGTCGGCGACCGCCGTCGGAAGGCTGTCCGCACGCGGGCGGCCGGGGATCAGGCCTTGCGACTGCAGCCCGTACAGCGGGCGTTCGGCGTCGAGGTGGCGGGCGAGTCCGGCGAAGCCCCAGGCGAGACCGGAGGCGGGCGGCAGACAGAAGAGGGGTTCTTTGCCGCCCCGGGTGCGCAGGGGCAGTACGGCGTCCAGGGGCGCCGCGCCCGACGTGCCGCCCCGCAGTCGCTGGGCCAGTCCCGCGACCGTGGGGGTGTCGAACACCGCGCGCAGCGGCAGTTCGGCGCCGAGGTCGGTGCGGATCCGGGCGGTGAGGCGGGGGGTCAGCAGCGAGTGGCCGCCGAGGTCGAAGAAGCTGTCGTGGATGCCGACGCTGGAGGGCGCCAGTGCGAGGACCTCGGCGACGATCGCGCGCAGCCGATCCTCGTGCGGGGTGCGCGGGGCGCCGGTGGTCTCGGCCGGTGCGGACGGGTCCGGCAGGGCCGTGCGGTCGGTCTTGCCGCTGGCGGTGCGCGGGAGAGCGGTGAGCGGCACGACGGTGGCCGGGACCATGTGCGCGGGGAGGGCGCCGGCCAGGTGCTCGCGCAGGCGGTCGGGGGCGGCATCCCCCGCGACGTAGGCCACCAACTGCTGGTCGCCTCGCTGGTTCTGACGCACTGTCACCGCTGCTTCGGTTACGGCTGGGTGTGCGGTGAGCACGGCCTCGATCTCGCCGAGTTCGACGCGGAAGCCACGGATCTTCACCTGCTGGTCGGCACGTCCGACGAACCGCAGCCGTCCGTCACGGCCGCGGACCGCGAGGTCCCCGGTCCGGTACATCCGCTCCCCCGGCGCCCCGAAGGGGTCGGCGACGAACCGCTCGGCGGTGAGTGCCGGGCGGCCGAGGTAGCCGCGGGCGGGGCCGCCGCCACCGAGATGGATCTCGCCGACGATTCCGTCGGGTACCGGCCGCAGGGCCTGGTCCAGGAGGTGGACCCGGTTACGGGCGAGGGGTTCGCCGAGCGGTGGTGAGCCCTGAACGGTGTCCTCGTCGGAGCGCCAGGCCGTGGCGTAGATCGTCGCCTCGGTGGGCCCGTAGAAGTTGACCAGCCGTGCTGTGGGGAAGGCGTCCCGGAGGTCTTCGCGGAGCTGTGCGGGGATGGGCTCACCGCCCAGGGCGACGGTGTGCGGTGCGGCGTCCGGGCGTTCCGCGACCAGGCCCGCCATCACCGACGGTACGCCGCTGATCAGCCCGGCGTCGGTGCCGGAGGCGGTGAGGGACAGCAGGTTGTCGACGAGTTCGATGCGTCCGCCGCACAGCAGCGGCGCGAAGATCTCGAACACCGAGACGTCGAAGTTGAGCGAGGTGGAGAAGAGGACCTTGCGCAGAGCCTGGCGGCCGAAGGTGCGATGAGTCCATTCCACGAACTCGACGGCGTTGCGGTGGGTGGCGAGGACTCCCTTGGGGCGCCCGGTGGAGCCGGAGGTGTAGGTGATGTAGGCGAGGTTTCCGGGCAGTGGGCGCTGTAGCGGGGGTTCCTGATGGTCCGCCGGCTCAGCGCCGATCAGCACCAGTTGGGTTGTCGCGGGAAGCACTTCCGCCGTGTCGGCCGTGACCAGCACGGCCACCGGCCCGGCGTCCTCCACGATGTACGCGAGTCTGTCCTTCGGGTAGGCGGGGTCGAGCGGCAGATAGGCGGCCCCCGACTTCAGTACGGCCAGGACGGCCACGACCAGGTCGGCTGTGCGGGGCAGGGCGATACCGACCACCCGTTCCGGACCGGCGCCGAGCGCGGTGAGCCGGTGGGCCAGCCGCTCGGCCCGCGCGTCTAGTTCGCCGTACGACAGACTCGTGCCGCCCGCTCGTACGGCCTCCGCGTCGGGTGTGGCCGTCGCCTGGGCCGTCCAGAGGTCGGTGAGGGTGCGGGTCGCGGGGGCCGGTTCGGTGGCCGGGTCGGGGCGGGGGTCGTTCTTGGGGTCGAGGAGGCCGAGGCGCCCGAGCGGGAGGTCCGGGTCGGCGGCGAGGGTCTCCAGGATGTGCACGAGGTGGGCGAGTTGGGCGTCGGCCCAGCCGTCCTCGAAGAGGTCGCGCCGGTGGGCGAGGCGGAAGCGCAGGCGTCGTCCGGGGAAGGCGACGAGGGTCACGGGATAGTGGGTGGCGTCACGGCCGCTCGTGCCGGTGATGCGCAGGCTGTCGGCGGGAGCCGTGTCTTCCATCAGGTAGTTCTCGAACACCACGAGGGTGTCGAAGAGTTCGGGCAGGCCGGTGGTGCGCTGGATGTCGGCGAGGCCGAGGTGGTGGTGGTCGAGGAGGCTGACGCAGCCGCCCTGGACGTCCCGCATCAGGTCGCTCAGCGAGCGGTCGGGGCGCAGCCGTACGCGAACCGGCACGGTGTTCACGAACAGCCCGACCATCGACTCGACGCCGGGCAGGGTTGCGGGGCGTCCGGAGACGGTGGCGCCGAACACCACGTCGTTTCGGCCGGTCGTCCGGCTGAGCAGGACCGACCAGGCGGTCTGCACCAGGGTGTTGGCGGTGACGCCGAGCCTGCGGGCGAGAGCGGTGAGGGCGGCCCCGGTGGTCTCCGGCAGCTCGGCGCGGGCCTGGTCCAGTGGACCGGGCCCGGGGTCGGGCGGGGCCAGCCGGGTCGGTTCGGTCACTTCGTCCAGGACCGTCCGCCAGGCGGTCTCCGCGGCGGTGCGGTCCTGGCGGCCGAGCCATTCCAGGAAGGTGCGGTAGGCGGGGGCGGGCGGGAGCTCTTCTGACTTGTAGAGCGCGAGGAGTTCGCGCACCAGGACGGAGACCGACCAGCCGTCGAGCAGGATGTGGTGGTGGGTGACGAGGAGCCGGTGCCGTCCGTCGGCCAGGCGGGCCAGGGTGCAGCGGATCAGGGGCGGGGTGGCCGGGTCGAAACCGCGGTCGCGGTCCGCGTCGAGGAGCCGGGACCAGCCGCCCTCGGAGTCGACGACGGTCTCGGTCCACGGCAGGGTCGCGCGGTGCGGGACGACCTGCACCGGCGCGCCCCCCTTTCGGCGCCGGAAGGCGGCGCGGAGGTTGGGGTGGCGGTCCAGCAGGGCCTGCCAGGCGGCGCGCAGCCGGCCGGGGTCGACCGGGCCTTCGAGGTCGAGGACCAGCTGCACGAGGTACACGTCGGCGGCGTCCCGCTCGTGCTCGTAGACGGCGTGGAAGAGGAGGCCCTCCTGGAGGGGGGTCAGGGGCAGGACGTCGGCCAGCGCGGGCTGGGTCATCGCTTCGTCTCTTTCCGTGCGCGTCAGCCGTCGAGGCCGGCGGCGAGTTCGTCGAGTTCGTCCGCGTCGAGCTCTGCCGCCAGCAGGGCGCCCGGGGCCTCCGGTGACCTGCGGGCGGCACGGTCGGTCAGCGCGGTGAGAGCGGCGAGCCAGGCCTCGGCCAGCTCCCGTACCTCGGTCTCGGAGAGCACTCCGTCGGGCCACGACCAGTCGGCGACGAGCCGGGGGCCCGCCGGGGTGTCGTGGACGACCGCGTTGAGGTCGAGGGCGTGGGCGGCGGCGAGGCCGGGATCGGTGCCGCTGCCGAGTGCCGGCGACTCCGGGGCGAACGACCACGGGCTGTCGGTGGCCGGGGGTGCGGCGAACCGGCCGAGGTAGTTGAAGCCGATCGGGGGTGCGGGCTGCTGTGCCAACTCGCCCGCGGTGTCCGGGTTCAGGTACCGCAGGAGGCCGAACCCGACGCCTCGGTCGGGCAGTTCGGCGGTCCGGTCGGCGACACGGCGCACGACATCGTCGGCGGCGGGACCTGCGCCCAGCGCGTCCCGCAGGTCGAGGCCCTCCAGGTCGACATGGACCGGATAGAGGGAGGTGAACCAGCCGACCGTGCGGGAGAGTTCGAGACCTGGGGCGATCTCCTCACGGCCGTGCCCCTCGACGTCGACGACGACGTGCGGGACGTCCTGGCGTGCGGCGACAGCCAGGGCGAGGCCGGCGAGCAGCACGTCCTGCGGTCCGGCGCGGAACGCGGCGGGCACGCTGCCGAGCAGCGGGCCGGTCACGTCGGCTTCTAGGGTCAGGCGCAGTGACCTGGCGGTGGCCGCGGTGTCCTTCGCGGGGTCGAGCGGTCTGGCGCCGAAGGGGTCGCGCGGGGCATCGTTCAGCCGCCGCCACAGCTTGGCCTCCGCACCTCGGGTGCGCGCCTCCGCACGCAGCACGGCCGACCAGGTGCGGAACGACGTCCCGACGGGCGGCAGTTGAGGCTCACGCCGCTGCGTGACCGCCTGCCAGGCCGCCTCCAGGTCGGGCACGAGGATCCGCCAGGACACTCCGTCCACGGCCAGGTGATGGACGACCAGCAGCAGCCGTCCGGGGCGTTCCCGGCCCGCGTCGAGCCATACGGCCCGCAGCATCGCGCCGGTCGCCGGGTCGAGGGTGCCGAGCGCGCGGTCGAACTCCTCGGCCACGACCGCGTGGAGGTCGTTCTCGCCGCTGACGTCCCGGTGGTCCACGACCACGGTGACCGAGCCGACCCGGCCGACCTCCATCGAACGGGCCCCGGTGAGCCGGGAGCGGAGCATGTCGTGGTGGTCCACGAGCGCCTGGAGGCCGTGGGTCAGCCGGGGCACGTCGGCGTCCGCGGGCACCGTCAGCAGCACCGACTGGCTGAGCCGGCCGATCGGACCGCCGCGCTCGACCAGCCAGTGCATCACGGGCGTGAACGGCACCGGTCCGACGCCATCGTCGGCGCCGCCGCCGCTCGAGGCGCCCACGGGACCGCGGGCCACCGCCGCGAGGGCGGCCACCGTCTGGTGCTCGTACACATCGCGCGGGCTGATCACCACTCCGGCCTCGGCGGCCCGGCTCACCAGCCGGATCGAGGAGATGCTGTCGCCGCCGAGCGCGAAGAAGCCCTCGTCGAGGGTGAGCCCGGGAAGCTTCAGCAGGTCGCGGAAGAGTTCGGCGAGCACCCGCTCGGCGGGCGACTTCGGCGCACGGTCCGCTTCGAGGGCCGTTCGCGTCCCGGGGGCGGGCAGGGCCCTGCGGTCGAGCTTGCCGTTGGGGGTGAGCGGGAGGGCGTCCAGAACGACAACGGCCGAGGGGACCATGTACTCGGGGAGCAGCCGATCGGCGTCCCGGCGCAGCGCGGCGGGGTCGGCGGGCCGGTGTCCGGGGCGGGTGGTGACGTAGGCGACCAGGCGCCGCTCCCCCGGCTCGTCCTCGCGCATCACGACGGCTGCCTGCGCGACCGCGGGGTCGCGGGCCAACGCCGCCTCGATCTCGCCGGGTTCGATCCGGAAGCCGCGCAGCTTGACCTGCTCGTCGGCGCGGCCGAGATACTCCAGCTGTCCGTCGGGCGACCAGCGGGCCAGGTCGCCGGTGCGGTACATGCGGTCGCCGGGGCCGCCGTGCGGGTCGGCGACGAAGCGCGCGGCCGTCAGGCCGGGGCGGCCGAGGTAGCCGCGGGCCACGCCGGTTCCCGCGAGGTAGAGATCGCCGGCCGCGCCGGGCGGCACCGGGCGCAGCCAGGCGTCCAGGACGAGGGCGCGGGTACCGGCGACGGGCCGCCCGATGGGCGGGGGCTGGTCGCCGCAGAGCGGAACGGCGATGGTGGCGCAGACCGTGGACTCGGTGGGCCCGTAGGCGTTGGCCATACGGCGGCCGGGCGCCCAGCGGGCCACCAGTTCGCCGGAGCAGGCCTCGGCGCCGACGACCAGGGTCTCCAGGTCGGGCAGCTCGCTCGGCGGCAGCGTGGCGAGGGCGGTCGGCGGGATCAGGGCGTGGGTGATCCGCCCCCGGGTCAGCTCCTGTTCGAGTTCCTCGCCCAGCAGCGGCCCCGGCACGTCCGGCACCACCAGGGTCCCGCCCGACGCGAAGGCCATCAAGAGCTCCATCACGGACGCGTCGAAGCCGGGCGCCGAGAACTGCAGGACCCTGCTGTCGGGACCGAGTCCGAAGCGCTCGGTCTGTGTGCGCGCGAGGGCGGCGAGCCCGCGATTCTCGACCACCACGCCCTTGGGGGTGCCGGTCGAGCCGGAGGTGTGGATTACGTAGGCGGCGTGGTGGGGGTGGTGGTCGGTGGGCGGTTCGCCGGGGGCGCCGTCCGTCGTGAGGCCGGTCAGGACGTGTGCCGGTCGGGCGTCGGCCAGCAGGGCGTCGATGCGGTCGGCGGGGAGTGCCGGGTCGACCGGGAGGAACGCGGCGCCGGACAGGGCGACCGCGAGCAGGGCGACGATCCGGTCCGCGGACCGGGGCAGTCGTACGGCGACGAGGTCGCCGGGGCCGATACCGCGCCCGGCGAGGAAGCCGGCCATCTTCCGTGCCTCGGTGTCCAGTTCGGCGTACGACAGGTCGTTGAGCGCGGGCGCGTCGGGCCGTTGCCGCACCTGCCGCGTGAACATCTCGGCCAGGGACTCGGGCGGTACCGGTTCCCGGTGCGCGTTCCAGTCGTCGAGGCGGGCGTGCTCGTCCTCGTCGAGGAGGTCCACGTCGCCGATGCGCCGGTCCGGGTCGGTGGCGACGGCGTCGAGGAAGTGGATGAGCCTGTGGGCCAGTCGGCGGGCGGTCTCCGGCTCGAAGAGATCCGTGCTGAACTCGGCGACGCCGTCGATGCCCGCCGGGGAGCCGTCGTCGTGGCGGTGCTCGGTGAGATACAGGGACAGGTCGAAACGGGCCACCCCCGTCGCCACCGGTTCACGGGCGACGCTCAGACCCGGCAGGGCGGGGACGGGGTCGGCGCCATGGCCGGTGTAGGCCAGCATGACCTGGAAGAGGGGGTGGCGGGCGAGGCTCCGCTCGGGGCTGACGACGTCCACCAGGAGGTCGAACGGCACGTCCTGGTGGGCGTAGGCCGCGAGGTCGAAGTCCCGGACGCGGGAGAGGAGTTCACGGAAGGTGGGGTTGCCGGAGGTGTCGGTGCGCAGGGTGAGGCTGTTGACGAAGAATCCGACGAGGTCGTCGAGCCGCTCGTCGCTCCGGCCGGCGACGGGGGTGCCGATGGGCACGTCGGTGCCGGAGCCGAGCCGGGTCAGGAGGGCGGCGAGTCCGGCCTGGAGCACCATGAAGAGGGTCACCCGCTGTGCGGCGGCCAGGTCGGCGAGACCGGCGTGGAGCTCCGGGTCCACGGCGACGGCCGTACGGTCGCCCCGGCCGCTGGGTACGGCGGGCCTCGGGTGGTCGGCGGGCAGCGGGAGTTCCTCGGCGACTCCCTCCAACGCCGCGCGCCAGAAGTCGATCTGACCGGCCATCATGCTGCCGGGGTCGTGCTCGTCCCCGAGCAACTCGCGCTGCCAGTGCGCGAAGTCGGCGTACTGGACGGGCAGGGGCGGCCACTCGGGCGATCTTCCCTCGCGGCGGGCCGTGTAGGCGCGCTCCAGGTCCCGCGTCAGCGGCCGCATGGACCAGCCGTCCACCGCGCTGTGGTGGGCGAGCAGGAGGAGGACGTGGGTGTCGTCGCCGAGGTCGTACAGGGTCACCCGCAGGGGCAGTTCGACGGAGAGGTCGAAGCGCCGGCCGGCGGCGCCCTGTAGCAGCCCGGGAAGTTCGGCCTCGGTGGCGCGGACGAGGTCCAGGCGCGGCCGGGCCTCCTCCGGGGCCAGGATCCGCTGGTAGGGAGCGCCCTGGACGTCGGGCTGGAGGGTGCGCAGCGGCTCGTGGCGGGCGACGACGTCGGCGAGCGCCTCCGCGAGCGCCTGCCGGTCCAGGGGGCCCGTCAGGCGCAGGGCCGCGGGGACGGTGTAGGCGGTGTGGCCGCCGTCGAGGCGGCTCATGAACCACAGCCGCTGCTGGCCGTAGGACAGGGGTATCGGGTCGGGACGGACCGGCGGCGGGAGGAGGGCGGGCCGTAGCGCGTTGCCCGTCTCGCCCAGGCGGCGGGCGAGGGCCGCCGGGGTGGCGGCCTCGAAGACGGCTCGTACGGGCAGCACGGTGCCGAAAGCGGTCCTGATCCGGTCGGTGAGGCGCATGGCGAGCAGGGAGTCGCCGCCGAGGTCGAAGAAGGCATCGTCCGAGCCGACCTGGTGGGCGTCGAGCCCGAGGACATCGGCGAACAGTCCGCGGAGGATCTCCTCCTGCGGGGTGCGCGGGGCGCGGTCGGCACCGGTGACCCTGGTGGTCGCGGCCGGGACCGGGAGGGCCGCGCGGTCCAGCTTGCCGTTGGCGGTCAGCGGGAGCCGGTCCAGGACGACGACCGCGGAGGGCACCATGTGCTCGGGCAGGGTCCGCGCGATGTGGTCCCGCAGCGACACCGGGTCGGGCGTGCCTTCGGACACGGCGTATCCCACCAGCCGCCCCTGACGGACCAGGACGACGGCGCGGGACACCTCCGGATGGGCCGCCAGCGCCGCCTCGACCTCCCCAGGCTCGATCCGGAAACCGCGGATCTTGACCTGGTCGTCGGCCCGGCCGGCGTACTCCAGCTGCCCGTCCGCCGTACGGCGTGCGAGGTCGCCGGTGCGGTACATCCGGTCGCCGGGCCCGCCGAAGGGGTCCGCTACGAACCGGCCGGCCGTCAGTCCCGGGCGACCCCGATAGCCTCGGGCGAGGCCCGCGCCCGCCACGTACAGCTCACCGGCCACACCCGGCGGTACCAGCCGCAGACCAGCGTCCAGGACATGGGCTCGCAGATCGGGGATGGGCTCGCCGATGCCCTCGCACCGCTCCCGGGTGAGCGGGAGTCCGGTGACGTGGACGGTTGTCTCGGTGATGCCGTACATGTTCACGAGGGCGGGGGCGTCTTCGGGGTGCCGGGTGAACCAGTCCGCGACGGGCGTGACGTCGAGCGCCTCTCCGCCGAGGACGACGTGCCGCAGGCTCAGTTCCTTTGAGATCCGCGGCAGCTCGGCGTCGGCCCGTACCAGCTCGCCGAAGGCCGAGGGGGTCTGGTTGAGGACGGTCACCCGTTCCCGGGCGAGCAGCCGCAGGAACTCGTGCGGATCCCTGCTGACCTCGTGCGGCACGACGACCAGCGTGCCGCCGTGCAGCAGTGCTCCCCACAGTTCCCAGACGGAGAAGTCGAAGGCGTAGGAGTGGAACAGGGTCCACACGTCGCCGGGGCCGAAGTCGAACCAGTGGCGGGTGGACTCGAAGAGGCGGGTCACGTTGCCGTGCGGGACGGCGACACCCTTCGGTCGTCCGGTCGAGCCGGAGGTGTGGATGACGTAGGCGAGGTGATCACCCGTCAGCTGCGGGAGGTCAGCAACACTCGGGGAGGCGCCGTGGTCGTCCAGGGTCAGCACGGGTACGGCGGTGTCGGGCAGGTTCGGTGCCGTGTCCTGTGTGGTGAGGAGCAGGACGGGTGCGGAGTCGTCGAGCAGGTACGCGAGCCGCTCGGCCGGATACTGCGGGTCCAGCGGGACGTAGGCCGCGCCGGTCTTCAGCACCGCAAGGATCGCGACGACCAGGTCCGTGGAGCGGGGCAGGGCGAGGGCCACCAGGCGTTCGGGGGCGGCGCCCCTGGTGACCATCAGGGAGGCCAACTCCGTCGCCCGGGCGTTCAGTTCGGCGTAGGTAAGACGGTTGTCGCCGTGGACCACCGCGGTCGCGCCGGGGGTGCGGTCGGCCTGGCGGGCGAAGAGATCGGTCAGGGCGACGGACGGAGCGGCGGACGCGTACGCCGGGACCCTCGCAGAGCCGTCCGTCAGCTGCTCCCGCTCCTGTGGCAGCAGGGCCTCCACCTCGCCGAGGCGGCGTGACGGGTCGGCCGCCAACTGGGCCAGAACCGCGGCGAAGCGGTCCAGGAGGGTGCGGGCGCCGGTCTCGTCGTACAGGTGGGGCCGGTAGGACAGACGCAGGGCCAGGCGGCGGGCGGGCAGGACGGCGAGGGTGAGGGGGTAGTGGGTGGCGTCGCGGCCGGTGAGCTGCGTGACGCGGGCCTCGCCGGGGCCGGTGGCCGTGGGGTGGCTCTCGAAGGCCAGCAGGGTGTCGAAGAGGTCGCCGGTGCCGGTGGTGCGCCGGATGTCGGAGAGACCGAGGTGGTGGTGCGGGAGCAGGGCGGCCTGTCGCTCCTGTAGAGCGTTCAGGAAGTCGGCGACGGTGTCGGCGTCGTCCCAACGCACGCGGGTGGGCACCGTGTTGATGCAGAAGCCGACCATCGAGGCCACGTTCCGCAGCTCGGGCGGGCGGACGGTGACGGTCTGGCCGAACGCCGTGTCGGTGCGCCCGGTGAGGCGGCCGAGCAGCACGCCCCAGGCGCCCTGGACCAGGGTGTTGAGGGTGATGCCGAGGTTGCGTGCGGCGCTCTCGGCGTCGGTGGTCGCCGGCTCGGGGAGTTCGACGACGAGGTCGTGCGGCAGCACCGTCGTACCCGCCGCCCCCGGGGCCATGAGGGTGGGATCCTCGACGCCTTCCAGCGCCTTCTGCCAGGCGACCTCGGCGGCGGCGCGGTCCTGCCGGGAGAGCCAGCCGAGGTAGTCGCGGTACGGCGGGGGSGCGGGCAGCGCGGTGGGGTGCTCGCCCGCGTAGAGGGCGGTGAACTCCCTTACCAGCAACTGCTTCGACCAGCCGTCGAGCAGGATGTGATGGTTGGTGATCACCAGGCGGTACCGGTCGGCCGTCCAGCGGACGAGCAGGTACCGCAGCAGCGGGGGCCGGGCCAGGTCGAAGCGGCGGGCGCGCTCCTCGTCCAGGATCCGCAGCCAGGCGCTCTCGCGTTCGGCGTCGTCGAGACCGCGCAAGTCGGCCTCGGACCAGGGCAGTTCGACGTCCGTGGGAACGATCTGGAGGGGGGCCGCGGACTCCCGGCGGCGGAAGCAGGCACGCAGGTTCGGGTGCCGGTCGAGCAGGGCCTGGCCCGCGGCGCGTACGGCGGCGGGGGCGACGTCACCGGTCAGTTCGAGGATCTGCTGGGCGGCGTAGACATCGGGTGCCTGCTCGTCGTCGTACAGGGCGTGGAAGAGCAGCCCTTCCTGCAACGGCGACAGGGGCAGGATGTCGGCGATTCCGGACCGGGTCACCGTGGGTTACCTCCACTCGCTTGAGAACTCGGCTTCGAGTTCGTCGATCTCCGCTTGGGACAGCGACACCAGGGGCAGGTCGGACGGGGTGTGCCCGCCGTCCGTGCCGGTGCCTTCGAAGGCGGCAAGGGCCTGGCACCACCCGTCGGCCAGGGCGGTCACCTCGTCGTCGTTCCAGAGGCGCGGTACCCAGGACCAGGTGGCGGTGAGCGTGCCGTCGGGGTCGGCCACGGCTGTGATCTCCAGGCCGTGGGCGACGGGCTGCGCCGGGTCGTGGGCGGCGCCGAGTACCGTGCCGGACAGGGTCTCGGGCGCCGGCGACCAGGGGGCGTCCGCGCCGGGGTCGCGGCGGCCCAGGTAGTTGAAGCCGATCTGCGGGACGGGGAGTCCGGCGAGGAGTTGGCCCGTCTCGGGATTGAGGTGGCGGAGCAGGCCGTGGCCGAGACCGTGGCCGGGGGCAGCCCGCAGGTGCTCCTTGACGACCTTGAGGATCCGCGCCGGGTCGCCGAGGTCGAGCCCGCGCAGATCGAGGCGGGCCGGTACGACGCTGGTGAACCAGCCGACCGTCCGGGTCGGGTCGACGCCCTCGGCGAACTCCTCGCGGCCGTGCCGCTCGATGTCGAGCAGCGGCGCCGGGCGGCCCGGCAGACGGGCGAAGGCGGTTGCCAGCGCGGCGAGCAGGACGTCTTCGGGACCCGCGTGGAAGGCCGCGGGCACCGTGGTGAGCAGACCGGAGGCCGGGAGCCCCCGGGTGAGGTGGCGCATCTGGCCGACGAGGTCCGTGGAGCGCACGGCGGGCAGCGGATCGGGGTCCCCCAACACTCCCCTCCAGAAGTCGAGTTCGGCGGACCTCGATGTGCTCTCGTGCTCCAGCAGACGAGCCCAGGCCCTGAAGGACGTGCCTCGCGGGGTGAGTTCCTCTCCGCGCCAGGCCGCGGCCAGGTCGGTCCGCAGGATGTGCCAGGACACCGCGTCCACGGCGAGGTGGTGGATCGTCAGCAGCAGCCGTCCGCGACGGCCGGGGCCCGCGTCGAACCAGACCGCGCGCACCAGATCGCCGCGGTGCGGGTCGAGTCGGGGGGCCGCCCGCTGGAGATCCAGGACGGTGGCCCGTTCCAGCAGGCCGGTGGCGTCGAGGGAGCCGGGTGGTGGGATGACGGCCGTTCCGCCGCCGTCCAGACGCAGCCGCAGGGCGTCGTGGTGGTCGATCACTGCCTGGAGCGCCTTGCACAGGCTCTCCTCGTCGGCGTCCTCCGGGGTGACGAGCAGCATCGACTGGCTGAACGCCTCGATGGGGCCGCCACGTTCGACGAGTCGCCGCAAGGCAGGTGTGAGGGGCAGTTCGCCCGTCGGGGCGTCCTGTGTCACCGACGTCGGGGGCGGCGCGTCGGCCGCCACCGCGGCGAGGCCTGCGACTGTGCGCTGTTCGAACACATCCCGGGGCGTCAGGCGCAGTCCCTCCGCGAGGGCCCTGCTGACGAGGTGGATGGAGGTGATGCTGTCGCCACCGAGATCGAAGAAGCCCGTATTCAGGCCCACTTGGCAGGCGGGCAGCCCGAGCACCTCGGCGACGAGGGCGCGCAGGGTCTCCTCCTGCGGTGTGCGCGGCTCCCTGTTGTTCGCGGCGGAGCGGGTGCCGGGGGCGGGCAGGGCGGCCCGGTCGAGCTTGCCGTTGGATGTCATGGGCAGGGCGTCGAGGGCCACGAGCGCCTCGGGGACCATGTGCGCGGGGAGGTTCCGGGCGGCATGGGCGCGGACCGCGTCGAGGTCACCGGCGGCGGCCCCGGCGACATAGCCCACCAGGCGCCGTACGCCGGGTGTGTCCTCGCGCACCACCACCGCTGCCTGGGCGACGGCGGGATGGCCGGTCAGCGCCCCCTCGACCTCGCCGGGCTCGATCCGCAGCCCCCTGATCTTCAGCTGTCCGTCGGCCCGGCCCCGCAGCTCCAGCACGCCGTCGGCGCGCCGCACGGCCAGGTCGCCGGTGCGGTACATGCGTGCGCCCGGTGGGCCGAAGGGGTCGGCGACGAACCGCTCGCAGGTCAGGTCCGGGCGCCTCCAGTAGCCGCGGGCCACATGGTCACCCGCCACATACAGCTCGCCCTCGACGCCTGCCGGTACGAGGTTGAGGTGTGCGTCGAGCACATAGGCCCGGGTGTTCCACATGGGGCGGCCGACGGGCACCGGTCCGGAGGGCAGCTCCTCCCCCGGCTCGATGCGGTGGTCGGTGCAGCCGACGGTGAGTTCGGTGGGGCCGTAGTGGTTGACCAGCCGTACCCCGGGGTGATCGCGACGCCAGACGCGCAGCGCCTCGCCGACCAGGGCCTCCCCGCCCAGCATGAACTCCTCGGTGGGCGAGAGATCGTACGGTAGCGCGGGGAGCAGGGGAAGGTGGCTGGGAGTGGCCTTGAGGAAGCTGTAGCCGCCGGGCAGTTCGGTGGTGCCCGCCTCGTGGAAGGCCGCGATGTGCACCCGGCCGCCCAGGGCGAGCGCTCCGTGCAGGGTGGTCACGGTCGCGTCGAAGGTCATCGTGGCGTGCAGCAGCGAGGTGCCGCGCAGGCTCGGGTAGGCCTCGGCACAGCGGGCCACATAGGTGGTGAGGTTGCGGTGTTCGACGACCACACCCTTGGGGCGGCCGGTGGTCCCTGAGGTGTAGATCAGGTAGGCCGGGTCGGCGGGCCGGGCCTCGGGGAGTTCGGCCGTGGGGCCGTCGGGGGTCGCGTCGGGGCTCACGTGCGGGCGGTCCGCGTCGACGGGTACCGGTGCGATGACGCAGACGGGGTCGGCGTCGGACAGCAGGTGGGCCGTCCGCTCGGCGGGGTGGTCCGGGTCGAGCGGGAGATAGGCGGCCCCCGCCTTGAGGACGGCGAGGACCGCGACCGCGAGGTCGACGGAACGGGGCAGCGCGAAGGCGACGACACGGCCCGGACCGGCGCCGCGCTCGACCAGCGCGTGCGCCAAGTCGTCTGTCCGAGACTCTAGATGGCGGTACGTCAATGAGGTGTGCGCGTCGGTCACGGCGAGGGCGTCGGGCGTTTCGGCCGCCCGCTGGGCGAACATCCGGGGAAACGTGGTGTCCGGGATGGCCCGCGCGGTGTCGGTCAGGTCGGACAGCAGACGTCGGCGTTCGTCCGGTGCGAGGACGTCGAGATCCGCGATTTCCCGGTCCGGTGCGGCGAGCGCCGCCCGCAGCAGTCGTTCCAGACGTGCGGCCAGTTCCTCGGCGGTGCGGCGGTCGAAGAGGTCGGCGCTGTACTGGAGGGTGCCGTCGATGCCCTTCGGGGTGCCGTCGGCCGCCCGGTGCTCGGCGAGGTTGAAGGTGAGGTCGATCTTGGTCGAGCCGGTCTCCACGGGGAGGGTGCGGTCGTCCAGGCCGGGCAGTCTCAGACGCCATGAGGCGGTCGGCCGGAAGGCGAGCATCACCTGGAACAGCGGGTGCCGGGCCGGCGAGCGGGACGGATTGAGCGCCTCGACGAGCTGCTCGAACGGCAGGTCCTGGTGTGCGTGGGCGGCGAGGTCCGTCTCGCGCACCCGGTCGAGGAGTTCGCGGAAGGTCGGCCCGCCCGAGGTGTCGGTACGCAGCACGAGGGTGTTCACGAAGCAGCCGACCAGATCGTCCAGGGCCTCGTCGGGGCGGCCCGCGACCGGTGTGCCGAGCGGGATGTCGGTCCCCGCGCCCAGCCGGGTCAGCAGGGCGGCGAGCCCGGCCTGTACGGCCATGAACACCGTCACGCCCCGGTCGGCGGCGAGGTCGCGCAGCCGCTGGTGCAGGTCGGCGTCCCAGTGGACGGGGATGTCGCCACCCCGGTGCGTGGCCCGCGCCGGGCGGGGCCGGTCGACGGGGAGCGGGAGCTCGTCGGGGAGGCCCGCCAGGGCCTGCCGCCAGTGGGCGAGTTGCCGGTCGCGGTCGTCGCCGAGGAGTTCACGCTGCCGGCGCGCGTAGTCCTGGTACCGGACGGGCAGCGGCGCCCAGTCGGGGGCCTCGCCCGTGAGCCGGGTCCGATACGCGGTGGCCAGGTCGCTCAGGAGCGGCTGCAGGGACCAGCCGTCGGCGGCGATGTGATGAAGCACCAGCAGGAGGACGTGATCCTCGGGGCCCAGCGCGAGGAGGTGGGCACGGAACGGTGCGTCGGTGGCGAGCTCGAACCTCTTGGCCGCCAACTCGGCTGCCAAGTCTGAGAGTTCGGACTCAGTCACCGGCTGGACGGACAGTTCCGGGGACACGTGTGCCAGCAGCCTGGTACGCGGGGTGCCGTCGGTGTCCGGATAGACGGTGCGCAGGATCTCGTGTCTGCCGCTGACGTCGGCCAGGGCCGCTCGCAGGGCGTCCTGGTCCAGGGCCGCGCCGGTCAGCCGTACGGCGAGGGGCACGTGGTAGGCGGCGCCGGTCGGCTCGGCGCGGTGCAGGAACCACAGACGCCGCTGGGCGGAGGACAGCGGAGCATCACCGTCCTGCGCACTCCTGACCAGTGGAGGCACCGGGCGCACCGGTTCGGCGGCAGGGAGGAGCCGGGCCAGGGCCGCCGCGGTCGGCGCCTCGAAGACGTCCCGCAGGCCGAGGTCGGTGCCCAGCGTGGTCCGGATGCGGTGGACGAGCCGCAGCGCGTGCAGGGAGTGGCCGCCGAGACCGAGGAAACTGTCGTCCGGGCCGACGCCGGGAAGACCGAGGACATCGGCGATCAGCGCGCACAGCACCTCTTCGTGTGCGGTACGCGCACTCCGCCCGGCGTGCCGGCCGGCGGCGCGTACCGGCGCGGGCAGGGCCGCGCGGTCCACCTTGCCGTTGGCGGTCAGTGGCAGCCGGTCCAGGAGGACGACGGCGGAGGGCACCAGGTAGGCGGGCAGGAGCCCGGCGAGGTACGCGCGCAGGGCGTCCGCCTCCGCACCCGCGGCGGCGGTGGCGTAGGCGACGAGGCCGCGGTCGCCGGGCCGGTCCTCGCGGACGACGGCGACGGCGTGCTCGACGTCCGGGTGGCCGCCGAGAGCCGCCTCGACCTCCGCCGGTTCGACACGGTGGCCGCGCACCTTGACCTGGTCGTCCGCACGCCCGTGGAAGGCGAGTTGGCGGTCGGGGGTCAGCCGTACGCGATCCCCGGTGCGGTACATGCGTCCGCCGGGCGGTCCGAACGGGTCGGCGACGAACCGCTCCGCGCTGGCGCCCGGACGGTCCAGGTAGCCGCGGGCCACGCCGGGGCCGGCGAGGTACAACTCCCCCACCGTGCCCGGCGGGGCCGGTCGCAGGGCGCCGTCGAGGACGTAGGCGCGCATGCCGTCGAGCGGGCGACCGATGGGCAGCGGTTCCGGCACCTCCGCAGTGCCGGGGCAGGGGCGGGTGGTGGCGAAGGTGGTGGCCTCGGTGGGCCCGTAGCCGTTGGTGACGGTCAGCCCCGGGCAGGCGTCCAGTGCGCTGCGGACGGCGGCGGCCGGCACCGTGTCGCCACCCGCCCAGACCTGGCGGAGCCCCGTGAAGCACCCCGGGTCCTCCTCCGCGACGAGCCGGAAGAGCCCCGCCGTCAGCCACAGCGCGGTCAGCCCGTGGCGACGCGACAGCCGCCTGATCGCCGCGGCGTCCACATCCTCGTCCGGGCCCGCGACCACGGCGGTGCCGCCCCTCAGCAGCGGGACCCACAGCTCGTAGGTGGAGGCGTCGAAAGCCGTCGGCGAGTGGACCAGGACACGCGCGTGCGCGCCGCCCGCGAAGGCACTGTCCGTCGCGAGGGCCGTGACGTCCCGGTGGCTGACCGCCACGCCCTTGGGCGTGCCGGTGGAGCCGGAGGTGTGACTGACATAGGCCAACTGGTCCGGATGCAGCGGGAGCTCGGGATCGGTGTCGGGCTCGGTGGCGAGCGACGGCAGGTCGTCGACCAGGACCACCGGGCAGTCGTACGACGGTGACGTTCCGTCCGCCCGGAGGGCCTCGGCTGTCGTCCCGTCCGCGAGGAGGACCGCCGCCGATGTTCCGTCCAGGATCCGGTGGGTTCGGGCGGCCGGGGCGCGGGGGTCGACGCCGACGTAGGCGGCGCCCGCCTTGAGGACCGCGAGGAGGGCGACGACCAGGTGTTCGGAGCGGCGCGTCAGGACGGCGACGCGGTCCTCCGCGCGGACGCCGAGACGCAGCAGGCGGTGTGCGAGGCGGTTGGCGCGGGCGTTCAACTCGGCGTAGCTGAGGACGTGTTCGCCGCACACGACAGCTGGCGTCGTGGGCGTCGCGGCGACCCGGGCCGCGAAGAGGGCGGGCACGGTTCCCGTGGCCGTCCGGGGCACCGGGCCGTCCAGCAGGGCCGCCCGCGACTCGTCGGGCAGCGTCAGCTCGATCCGGCCGATCGGGGTGGCGGGACCGAGCACGGCGACCGCGAAACGTTCCGCGAAGTGACTGAACCGGCCGTGGTGGGCGGTGAGTTCGGCGTCCGTGTAGCAGGCGGTGCTCGCGTCGAGGTCGATGCGGATGCCGTTGCCGTCGGCGCGTTCGTAGACGTTGACGGCGAGGTCCTCGACCGGGCCCGTGGAAAGGTTGTGACGGGTGGTCGGGTGCCCGGCGAACCTCAACTCCGGTCCGAACGCCATGATGTTGACGACGGGGCCGAAGAATCTGCGGTCGCCGCCGGGCCAGTCCAGCTCGCGACGCAGGTCCTCGCCCCGGTACCGCTGGTGCGCGAGCAGGTCCCGGGTCGCGGCGGCGGCCTGGCGTACGAGGTCGTCGGCGCGGGTGTCGGGGCGTACGGACAGCCGCAGCGGGAGGACGTTGGAGGCCATGCCCGGGGTGGCGCGCTCGGTGTCGCTCTCGCGGGCGGTGACGGCGAGGCCGAGGACGATGTCCCGCGCCCCGGTGAGCCGGTGCAGATAGGCCGCGGTCGCGGCGATCAGGACCCGGGACCAGCGGGTGCCCGTGTGCGCGGCGGCCGAGTGGACCGAGTCGCCCGCGCTGTCGGCGAGGCGACCGGTTCGGCGCAGGAAGCCCTCGCTCACCCGTGGCGACTGGTCACTGAGGCCGACCGGATCCGGGCGGTCGGCGCAGACGTCGGCCCAGTGGCGGCTGTCGGCCGCTCGGCGGTCGTCGGTGCGGTACATCTCGTCCGCCTGGACCAGCGGGGCGAGGGGGGCCTCGGGCGGGGTGTGCGCGGTGCCCGCGGCGAGGGCCGTGTAGGCGTCGGCGACCCGGGCCGCGATGAGGGAGCAGCTGAACCCGTCGACGACGATGTGGTGGTAGCAGTGGTACCAGATCCAGTGCTCGTCACGGAGCCTGAGCAGCGCGTACCGGAACAGCGGAGCCCGTTCGAGATCGAAGGGCAGCGCGAAGTCGGCCTCCCGCCAGGCGTCGGCGGCGGCGACGGGGTCGGCCGAGTCCCTGAGGTCGACGACGGTCAACTCCCAGACGGGGTCGGGCTCGACGATCTGGTGGAGGACGTCGCCGTCGGCCGTGACGCGGGCCCGCAGGGTCTCGGTCGCCGCGACGACCCGGCACAGGGCGGTGCGGAAGCGGTCGACGTCGACGGAGCCGTGGATCTCGGTGTACTCGCCGACGTTGTAGGCGGATCGGGCGGCGGAGTCCAGACGCTGGCCGAACCACATCGAGCGCTGGGCGGCGGACAGGCCCAGTGCGCGGGCGGGCAGGGACACGCCGGTCGTGGGCGGCACGTCGGCAGACGCGGAAAGGTCCGTCATCGGGCCGCCCCCGCGGTCACGGCGCCCGCCAGCTGACGCTCGACCTGCTCGACGACGCGGCGCGGCCCGGACTCGCCGCCCGGCCAGGTGACGCGCAGCCAGGGTCCGGCGGGTACGAGAGGAAGGTCCTGGGCCTGGCGGGCGCGGCCGCCGCCGGTGATGTTGAGGAGCACGAGTTCGTCGGGGCGCACCTGTCCGTCGCGTACGGCTTCCGCGAGGGCGGCCACGGCCACGCCGGCGCCGGGTTCGATGTCGATCCCCTCGGTCTCCTCGAAGAGGGCCATGGCGGTGAGCGCGGCTTCGTTGTCCGTACATCGGATTTGGCCGCCGCTCTCCTCCAGCGCGTCCCGCACCCCACCACGGACTGCGAACGGGGGCCGGCGGTTGGTGAGTTCACGGGCCAGGGGTTCGAGTTCGCGGCTGGCGGGCGGCTGGCCGCCGTGACACCAGGCCTGGTACAGCGCGGCGAACGGTTCGTTCTGGCACATCAGCAGCCGCGGCAGGGGCTCGCCTGCGGCGCGGATCCGGCGGGCCGCCTCGTGTGCGCCGATGGCGCCCGTGCCGCTGCCCACGGCCTGCACGTAGACCTGCGGAAGGCGTCCGACGGCCTCGGCGGCGGCGAGCATGACCGTGCCCAGTCCGTCGCGGCGGCCGACGTTGCGCGCACCGCCCTCGGCGTGGTGGCCGGGCATCCGGGCGAGCAGGTCGGCGCACGCGATGGTGTCGCTGTAGGTGGCGGCACCGTCGAGGGCGACGATGCGGACACAGGGGTCGAGCGGCGCGGGAAAGCGCATCCGCTCCAGGGCCGGGGCGGGCACGACGAGCAGACACGGAACCCGGTACCGGGTGGCGGCCCAGGCGAAGGCGGCGGCGGTGTTCCCGGCCGAGGGGATCACGAGGAGCGGCGGGTCGGCGGGCAGCCGCCCCAGGACGGTGTAGGCCTCCAGATCCTTGAACGTACAGGTGGGTGACTGCGCTCCGCGCTCGGGCCAGTGGCCGTTGAACGCCACCCACAGCCGGTCCAGGCCGAGCAGCCGGCCGAGCCGCTCCGCCGGGTACACCACGGGTCCCGGTACGCCGGGGAAGGTCCGCACCACGGGCAGCAGCGGGGCGTGGCGGAACAGCCCGGTCGCGCTCGGGGTGTGCGTCCCGTGGTACTCGGTGCGCAGGAACGCCGGTTCCCGGCACGCACGGCAGTCGAGCATGAGTCCGTCGTCCTCGTAGCGGGTTCCGCATGAGGAACAGACAACCGTGTAGTGACGTGTTCCCGGGAGCGCTCGGAACATTTTCGCTCGCTTTCCGAAGTGCCGTGTCTGGCCGGTCAATTGGACCCCGGGCTACGGAAAGCAGGAGTGACACGCACATGGCCCTTTGGCGACGCCTGCTCGACATGAACCGGATTGTGTTCGACCTGTGAACAGCGTGATCGATGTTCAGCGGCACTTCACCCGGCCGCCCCTGCACGGCAGTTGGGAAAGCGGACAGCATCCCTTTCGCACACGCCTCGACGAAAGGACTGCGGAACATGGGAGATACGTCGATGCATAAGGACGACTCCGAATGGGAAGAAGCGTCCTTCTGGCTCCCTTCACAGGTTCCGGTTTCCTTTTTGCCAGAATTGAAAAATGGGGGTTCCGCCGAACTCCTCCTGGAGGCCTACCGCAGAATGGTCCTCGGGCGCCGGTTCGACCGGCAGGCGACGGCGCTCGCCCGCCAGGGGCGGCTCGCGGTCTATCCGTCGAGCCTCGGCCAGGAGGCCTGTCAGGTGGGTGCGGCCCTCGCGTTGCGCGAGAGCGACTGGCTGTTCCCCACCTACCGTGACTGCGTCGCGCTGGTCAGCCGAGGCATCGACCCCGTCGAGGCGCTCACACTGATGCGCGGTGACGCCCACTGCGGCTACGACCCCATGCGTCACCGCACGGCACCGCAGTGCACCCCGCTGGCCACCCACGCCGCGCACGCCGTCGGACTGGCCCACGGCGAGCGCCTCAAGGGCTCAGACACGGTCGCCCTGGCCCTGGTCGGCGACGGCGCCACCAGCGAGGGCGACTTCCACGAGGCCGTGAACCTGGCCGGGGTGCTGCGCGCGCCGGTCGTGTTCCTCGTGCAGAACAACCGGTACGCCATCTCCGTGCCGCTCTCCGCGCAGACGGCCGCGCCCGGCCTGGCCTACAAGGGCATCGGTTACGGCGTCCGTGCGGAGCAGGTGGACGGCAACGACGCGGCCGCCGTGCTCGCGGTACTGACCACCGCCGTGGAGGACGCGCGCAGGAGCGGCGGGCCCTGGCTGGTGGAGGCACACACCTACCGGGTCGGTCCGCACACCAGCGCCGACGACCCGTCCCGCTACCGCACGGCGGCCGAGGAGGAGCACTGGCGGGCCCGGGACCCGCTCGCCCGACTGGAGGCCGCGCTGCGCGCGGAAGGCCTGCTGACCGCGGCGGACGTCCTCGCCGCGTCGGAAGAGGCCGAGGCGTACGCGACCCGGCTGCGCGGACGGCTGGCGCAGGATCCCGAACCCGACCCCTCCGCCCTGTTCGACCACGTCTTCGACACCCCGACCCCCCAACTGCTCGCCCAACGCGCGTCGCTGCACCGCGAGTCGGAAAGGCACTGAGATGACACAGGCTCTGGAACCGACGTCGATGGCGCAGGCCTTCAACACCGCCCTGCGCGACGCGCTCGCCGCGGACGAGCGTGTCCTGGTCTTCGGCGAGGACGTCGGCCGTCTCGGCGGGGTCTTCCGGATCACCGACGGGCTCGCGGAGACCTTCGGCGACCGGCGCTGCTTCGACACACCGGTCAGCGAGGCCGGCATTGCCGGTCTCGCGATCGGGCTGGCGATGGCGGGCTTCCGCCCCGTGGTGGAGATGCAGTTCGACGCGTTCGCCTACCCGGCCTTCGAGCAGATCGCCTCCCACATGGCCAAGATGCGCAACCGGACCCGAGGGCTGGTGGGACTCCCGATCGTGGTGCGTATCCCCTACGGCGGCGGCATCGGCGCCGTCGAGCACCACAGCGACTCCAGCGAGGCGTACTACGCGCACACGGCGGGCCTGAAGGTCGTGACCCCGGCGACGACGGCGGACGCCTACTCGCTGCTGCGCGAGGCGATCGAGGACCCCGACCCGGTGATCTTCCTCGAACCGAAACGGCACTACTGGACGAAGGAGGAGACCGAACTCCCCTGTCGCACCGAGCCGTTCGGCACCGCAGCAGTCCGTCGCCCCGGTGCCGACGCCACTCTGGTCGCCTACGGCCCCTCGGTCGCCGTGGCCCTGGCTGCCGCCGCGGAGGCCGCCGCCGTCGGCCTGGACGTCGAGGTGCTCGATCTGCGCACCCTCGTTCCGCTGGACGACCGTGCGCTCACGGAGTCCGTGCGCCGCACCGGGCGTTGTCTGGTGGTCCACGAGGCCCAGGGGTTCGCGGGCGTCGGCGCGGAGATCGCGGCGCTGGTGCAGGAGCGATGCTTCGAGGCCCTGCGCGCACCGGTGTTGCGGGTCACGGGCCCGGACGTGCCCTGTCCCCCGCCGCTGCTGGAGGGCGCTTACCTTCCGGGGGTCGCGCGTGTGCTGGCCGGGCTGCAGCGGCTGTCCGGGGTGGGCGGCCGGCCGGCCGCCCGGCCCCTGCGGCCCGCTGCCGACCGCACTTTCACCCTCCCCGACCTGGGTGAGGGCCTGACGGAGGCCGAACTCCTGGAGTGGAAGGTCGAGGTGGGCGACTCCGTCGCGCACGACCAGGTGGTTGCCGAGGTCGAGACCGCGAAGTCGGTGGTGACGCTGCCGAGTCCGTTCACGGGAACGGTGACCGCCCTGCACTGCCCGGCCGGTGAGGTCGTACGGGTGGGAGCGCCGCTGCTCTCCGTGGCGGGGTCCGAAGACGCTTCGGGTGCGGTGCTGACGGGGTACGGGACGGGGGAGTCGGAGCGCTGGTCCCTCTCACGGGCCCGTCCGGTCGGCGGAGTCGAGGCGTCCGATGCCCGGGTGCCGATGAGGGCGTCGGCCGAGAAGTTCCTCCGCGCCCATCGCGACACCCCCTCGGTGACGATCTGGGCGGACGTGGACGCCACCGGACTGCTCGTCGAGCGGGCCTCCCGCGGGGCGGGACTGCTGGCGCTGCTCGCCCGGGCCTGTCTCACCGGGCTCGCCGAGTTCCCGGAGTTCAACTCCCGCGTCGACAGTGACCGCGGGGAGGTCGTCCGCCTCTCCCAGGTGCACCTCGGTTTCGCCGCGCAGACGCCGGAGGGCCTGGTGGTGCCCGTCGTACGGGATGCGGACCGGCTGTCCCTCGACGCCCTCGCCGCGGAACTGCGCCGCCTGACCGGGCTCGCGCGGCAGGACGCCCTGCCGGTCGGGCACCGCACGGGCGGCACGTTCACCCTCAACAACTACGGCGTCTTCGACGTCGACGGTGCCACGCCGATCCTCAACCACCCACAGGTGGCGATGCTCGGCGTGGGCCGCATCACCGACCGCCCGTGGGCGGTGGACGGCCGGGTGGAGGTGCGCAAGGTCGTCGGCCTGTCCCTGACCTTCGACCACCGCGTCTGCGACGGAGCCACCGCGGCGGGCTTCCTGCGTCATGTCGTGGACGCGGTCGGGGGTGGGTCGGTGGGTGCGGTTGACGGCGGTTGACCCACCAGGCCGACGCCGGCTTCAGACGTTGCGGCGGTACTGGCCGCCGACCTCGAAGAAGGCCTCGGTGATCTGCTGGAGGGAGCAGACCCGGGTGGCCTCCATGAGGACCGCGAACACGTTGTCGCCGCGTACGGCCGCGTCCTTGAGGGCGTCCAGGGCGGCCCGGGCCTCGTCGTGGTGCCGGGCGTGGAAGGTGCGTACGCGTTCCAGCTGGGACTGCTTCTCCTCCTCGGTGGCGCGGGCGAGTTCGACGACGGCGGGCTCGGCGGTGTCGGCGTGCGGGTTGCGGAAGGTGTTGACGCCGATCAGCGGCAGGGAGCCGTCGTGCTTGCGCTGTTCGTAGAGCATCGACTCGTCCTGGATACGGCCACGCTGGTAGCCCGTCTCCATCGCGCCGAGCACGCCGCCGCGTTCGCTGATCCGCTCGAACTCCTGAAGGACGGCTTCCTCGACCAGGTCGGTGAGTTCGTCGATGATGAACGACCCCTGGAGGGGGTTCTCGTTCATCGCCAGGCCCCACTCCCGGTTGATGATCAGCTGGATGGCCAGGGCCCGGCGTACGGACTCCTCGGTGGGGGTGGTGACGGCCTCGTCGTAGGCGTTGGTGTGCAGGCTGTTGCAGTTGTCGTAGATGGCGATGAGGGCCTGGAGGGTGGTGCGGATGTCGTTGAAGTCCATCTCCTGGGCGTGCAGGGAGCGTCCGGAGGTCTGGACGTGGTACTTCAGCTTCTGGCTGCGCTCGCCGGCCCCGTACTTCTCCTTCATCGCCACGGCCCAGATGCGGCGGGCGACCCGGCCGAGCACGGAGTATTCGGGGTCCATGCCGTTGGAGAAGAAGAACGACAGGTTCGGGGCGAAGTCGTCGATGCGCATGCCGCGGGCGAGGTAGGCCTCGACGTAGGTGAAGCCGTTGGCCAGGGTGAAGGCGAGCTGGCTGATGGGGTTCGCGCCGGCTTCGGCGATGTGGTACCCGGAGATGGACACCGAGTAGAAGTTGCGGACCTTCTGCGTGATGAACCACTCCTGGATGTCCGCCATCATCCGCAGGCTGAACTCGGTGGAGAACAGGCAGGTGTTCTGGCCCTGGTCCTCCTTGAGGATGTCGGCCTGCACGGTGCCGCGCACGTTCGCCAGCGCGTGTGCCCGCAGCTGGGCCGTCTCCTCGGGCGAGGGGTCGCGGCCCTCCTGCTCGCGGAAGCGTTCGGTCTGCTGGTCGATGGCGGTGTTGAGGAAGAACGCCAGGACGGCCGGGGCGGGTCCGTTGATCGTCATGGAGACGGAGGTGGTGGGCGCCACGAGGTCGAAGCCGTCGTAGAGCGCCTTCATGTCCTCCAGGGTGGCCACCGAGACGCCGGAGGTGCCGACCTTGCCGTAGATGTCGGGGCGCTCGTCGGGGTCGCGGCCGTACAACGTCACCGAGTCGAAGGCGGTGGACAGGCGGGTGGCGGGCTGGCCCTCGGAGAGGAGCTTGAAGCGGCGGTTGGTGCGGAACGGGTCTCCCTCGCCGGCGAACATCCGTGCCGGGTCCTCGCCGTCGCGCTTGAAGGGGAACACCCCGGCCGTGAAGGGGAAGTGGCCGGGCAGGTTCTCCGCGCGCCAGAACCGGACCAGTTCTCCGTGGTCGGTGAAGCGGGGCAGGGCGACGCGGGGGATCTTGTTGCCGGACAGGGACTCGCGGGTCAGCTTGGTGCGGATCTCCCGGTCGCGGACCTTCACGACCTGCTCGTCGCCGGAGTACGAGGCGATCACGGCGGGCCAGCTCTCGATCTGCCGCACGATGTCGTGCGGGAGGTGCGTGCGGGCGTTCTCCAGCAGCGCGTGCACGTTCGCGGCATCGGAGCCGGCGTCGGCGAGTTCGGCCCCGACCAGCTCCAGCCGCTGGACCCGCCGGGCCGCTTCGGCCAGCCGTTCGGTGTCGGCGTGGTAGCCGCGGACGGTGTCGGTGATCTCGGCGAGGTAGCGCACCCGCTCGGGCGGGACCACCTGCCGGATGCCGGAGGAGTGGCGTACGTCGACCCGCGCCAGGGTGCCCTCGGGCAGCGGGAGTCCCTTCTCGGCGAGGACGGCGGTGAGGTGCTGGTGCAGGGCGGTGACGCCGTCGTCGTTGAAGGTGGCCGCGGAGGTGCCGTACACCGGCATGTCCTCGGGCCGCTTGCCGAACGCCTCGCGGTTGCGCACCAGTTGGCGGCCCACGTCGCGCAGGGCGTCCTTGGCGCCGCGCCGCTCGAACTTGTTGATCGCCACGACGTCGGCGAAGTCGAGCATGTCGATCTTCTCCAGCTGCGAGGCGGCACCGAACTCCGGCGTCATCACGTACAGCGAGGCGTCGACGAAGGGCACGATCGCCGCGTCGCCCTGACCGATGCCCGGCGTCTCCACGATCACCAGGTCGAATCCGGCGGCCTTCACGACATCGATCACGTCGGAAAGGTGCTCGGGCAGCTCGCGGCTGCCGCGGGTGGCCAAACTGCGGAACAAGACCTTGTCGCCGTCGAGGGAGTTCATCCGGATCCGGTCGCCGAGCAGCGCGCCGCCGCCCCGGCGACGGGTCGGGTCGACCGCGATCACGGCGATGCGCAGGGCGTCCCGCTGGTCGACACGGAACCGGCGCACCAGCTCGTCGGTCAGGGACGACTTGCCCGAACCGCCGGTGCCGGTGATGCCGAGCACCGGCACGTGGCGCCCGGCCGCGGTGGTCCGCAGTTCCTGCCGGAACTCCGGCGGTAGCTTGCCCAGTTCGGCGCCGGTGAGGGCGCGGGCGATCGCGAACCGGTCGCCAGCCAGAACCGCGGTGAGGTCGGCCGGTTTGCCGTCCCAGAGGTCGAAGTCACAGTCCTTGACGACCGTGTTGACCATCCCCGCCAGGCCCATGCGCTGGCCGTCCTCGGGGGAGAAGATCGTCACCCCGCTCTCCCTGAGCCGGGTGATCTCCTCGGGCACGATCACACCGCCTCCGCCGCCCACCACCCGGATGTGCTCCGCGCCCTGTTTGCGCAGTGAGGCGACCAGATATTCGAAGTACTCGACGTGTCCGCCCTGGTAGGACGAGACCGCCACGCCGTGCGCGTCCTCTTCGAGAGCCGCGTCCACGACTTCCCGCACGGATCGGTTGTGGCCCAGATGGATGACCTCGGCGCCCTGCGACTGGAAGATCCGCCGCATGATGTTGATCGAGGCGTCGTGCCCGTCGAACAGTGCCGAGGCGGTGACCAGGCGGACGGGGTGGACGGGGCGATGCAGATCGCTCATGGCGGAGCCTTCCCAGGACACGTCGGAAAACGCGGGCTGAGAAAATAGTAGGACGTCCTAGTAAAATCGCGGAGCCGGGGTGAGCAGAAGCACAGCAGAAGGCTCACGCCGCCCTACCCGACGGCCGACCGGGCGGGACCACAGGGCCGCCCGTCAGCGGCCCTGCACGGCGGATAGCCACACACCGGCGCCGTAGGCGGTTTCGCCGAGGTGGCAGGCGATGCCTGTACCCGACGGAGTCGAGGCCTCGGCACGGCCGCATGCGGCGCGATGCCGCTCAGCGCGGCGACTGCCGCGAATCGGCGGACACGGCGCGAGCGGCCGGCTTCACGGCGGCCACCGCGCCGACGACGAGACAGCGGACGGCCGCGGAGGGGGGATCCCACAGCGGATGGCGTCGAGGCAGACGCGGTGGCCTCGCACGCCACGCCGGTCACCCCGGCGACAGCCACGGCTCCTCGGACCGGCGCGAGCCGAGACAGCCCACGCCACGAGGCTGCAATCCCACAACAGACGGCGCCCAGACAGGCGCCGACCCGACGGCACGCGCACGCCACACGGATCACCCCAGCAACAACCACGGCGCCGCAGACCAGCGCGAGCCGAGACAGCCCACGCCACGAGGCTGCAATCCCACAACAGACGGCACCCAGGCAGACGCCGACACGACCGCACTCACACCCCACACCGGTCATCCCGGCGACAGCCACGGTCCGCGCACCGGCGCGAAGCGAGCCAGCCCACCGCCGTGATGCGCCGCCGGTGCCGGGTCGGCAGGTCGGGGAGCCGGGCGAGCGCCTCGACAGCGCACTCACGACGGCCGCCACCAGCGAGCCCGCGACGCGGCGCTCGTCGGCTCCAGCCGCTGGTGGCAACGGCTGGATCTATGGGTGCGACCCCGAGGAGGCAAGCGCGTGAACGACCCTCACGGCTTCGCGCCCGAGCCGTCGTGCAGCACGGGCACCTCCCGGGCCTCGACCAGCCGGGTGCGCAGCTGTGCCGCGTCCTGGCCGGGCGGCAGGCCGTAGGCGCGGCGGTACTCGCGGTTGAACTGGGTGGCGCTGACGTACCCGACCTCCTGGGCGACCTGAGCCGCCGTCATATCCCTGGTGAACAGCAGCCTTCGGGCCTCCTGGAGCCGCAGGTGTTTCTGGAACCTCAGAGGGCTCATGCCGGTGGCCGCTTTGAAGTGCCGGTGCAACGTGGCCGGGCTCATCCGGGCCACCTCGCTGATCTCGTCGATGCCGAGCGGTTCGGTGCAGTGGTCGCGGATCCAGCGGGCGGTCGTTCGGATCCGGCCGGCGGTCGAGTCGGCGAGCGACCAGTGCCGCAGGACGGGTCCGAGCGGGCTGCGCAGCAGCCGATAGAGGATCTCGGTCTCGACGCGGGACGCCAGGGGACCGATGTCCTCCGGGCTGTCGAGGAGCTGGACCCACCGGGTGACCGCGTCGACGATCTCCGGGGGCATCGGCGCGGTGACCGCCGCGACGGCGGCCGCCGGGGACTGCGGCGGTCCGCTCTCCGCCAGTTCCAGCTGTACGGCGGAGAGGACCTCGTTGTCGATCCGCATGACGGCGGCGCGGTAGGGCACCTTCTCGAAGGCGGCGACGACCGGCAGGTCGAGGGTGAACAGGGCCATCTCACCGGGTGGGGTGATCCAGCTGCGCTCACCCACAGCGGTGCGCTTGGCGCCATCGGCGATGAAGCAGATCATCGGCTCGTACGTCACCTCGATCGGGTCCACGAGCTCGTCGAGCGAGACCAGCGACAGCTTGGGCACAGCGGTCTGCGACCACAGCCCCGGGCAGTGCCGCTCGATGGCGTGGGCGAGCCGGTCCAGCATGAGAGCACCCTTCGACTGAGAGGATCAGGCAATCCTATGCGACCCGTGCCCCATGACTCCCCGGTGCCGCTTTCCTAGCGTTGAGGCATGACACAGCACGACAGGAACCTCCCGCACCGCAGGCTCGGCACCCAGGGTCTGGAGGTCGGCGCCGTCGGCCTCGGCACCATGGGCATGACCATGGCCTACGGCGCCTCGGACGAGCAGAGCAGCATCGCCACCCTCCGCCGCGCCTACGAACTCGGCGTCACCCTCTTCGACACCGCCGAGCTGTACGGCATGGGCACCGGCAGCAACGAGGAGCTCCTCGGGCGGGCCGTGAAGGACGTACGTGACGACGTCGTCCTCGCCACCAAGTTCGGCTTCGACCTGAGCGGTGGGACGGCGGGCGGATTCGGCCTGGACAGCCGCCCCGAGCACATCCGCGAGGTCACCGAGAACAGCCTGCGCCACCTGGGCACCGACCATGTCGACGTGCTCTACCAGCACCGGGTCGACCCGGACGTACCCATCGAGGACGTCGCCGGAACGGTGGGCGAGCTGATCGCCGAAGGCAAGGTGCGCTACTTCGGCCTGAGCGAGGCCGGCCCCGACATCATCCGCCGCGCCCACGCGGTGCACCCGGTATCGGTGCTTCAGACCGAGTACTCGGTGTTCGAGCGGGCCGTTGAGGCGGAGGTGCTGCCGGTCGTGCGCGAACTCGGCATCGGCTTCGTCCCGTACTCGCCGCTGGGCCGCGGTTTCCTCACCGGCGCGGTGAAGCCGGCCGCGGAGTACCCGGCCGACGACATGCGCAGCTGGGACGAGCGCTGGCAGCCCGGGAACTACGAGAAGAACCTGGCCGCGGTGCGTGAACTGACCGCCCTTGCGCAGTCCAAGGACATCGCGGTGACCCAGTTGGCCCTGGCCTGGCTGCTGGCGCAGGGCGAGGACATCGTGCCGATCCCGGGCACCCGCAGCCCGCGTCGCCTGAAGGAGAACGTCGCCTCCGCGTACGTCGACCTCACGCCCGAGGACCTCGCCCGCATCCAGGAGCTCCTCCCCCGCGGCTCGGCCGGCTCCCGCTACCCCGAGAGCATGATGCCGAACTGGTAGACGCGTCCCGAACCAACTCGCCCGTACACATACGTCCCGAGCGGCACGACAGGTGAAGGTACGGCACCTCCAGCGATCTTCACCGGTGATCCCTAGGATAAGAGCTCAAGACAACCATTCCGGTCGGTCCGACGGGGGGACTGCCCTGAGGGACGGCCGGGGGTCGCCGATGCCAGGGACCGCTCCCCGGGTTGCGGTGATCTTCCTTCCCAGGAGGACCTTCCGCATGTTCCGAAGTATTGGCAACGCTGTCGTCCGGCATCCCGTCTGGACGATCGTTGCATGGTTATTCGCTGCGGTGGCGATCGTCGCCACCGCCCCGAGCCTGCCCTCGAACAGTGACGAGAGCAGTTTCCTCCCCAAGAGTTACGAGTCCATCAAAGCGGCGGAACTCCAGGAGAGGGCGTTCCCCAGCGCCTTCACCCCGTCCGCGATCGCGCTGTACCAGCGCACCGACGGCGGCAAGCTGACCGCCGCCGACCAGAAGGACGTCGCCCGGATCACCTCCGAGCTCGGCAAGAAGAAGATCGACCAGGTGCAGAAGGTCGTCCCCGGCCAGCCGTCCTCGGACGGCAGGTACGCCCTGACCCTGGTCCAGATGGACAGCAAGAACGCCGGTCAGCCCAAACAGGCCGACGCGGCCGAGGTGTTGCGCGAGGACGTCAAGCAACTCGCCAAGGGCACGGACCTCGACGTCAAGCTCGGCGGTTCCGCCGCGCAGGCCCTCGACCAGCAGGACTCGTCCAAGCGTGGCGAGGCGCTGATCGGCATCGGCACCTTCGTCATCATCCTGGTGACCCTGCTGATCATCTTCCGGGCTCCGATCCTGGCCTTCCTGCCCCTGATCACGATCGGGTTGGTGTCGGCGATCGCCAACGGGCTGATCGCGTACGCCACCAAGCTGTTCGACCTCCAGGCCAACAGCTCGATCTCGTCGATCCTGATCGTCGTGCTCTTCGGCGTGGGTACCGACTACTTCCTGTTCCTGATGTTCCGCTACCGCGAACGCCTGCGCCTCGGCGACGAACCGAAGCAGGCCATGATCAACGCGGTCGACCGGGTCGGGGAGGCCATCGCCTCCGCCGCCGGAGCGGTCATCATCGCCTTCCTGGCGCTGGTCCTGTCGACGCTGGGCTTCCTCAAGCAGATGGGCCCGGCCCTCGCGATCGCGGTCACCGTCACCCTGATCGCGGGCCTGACACTGATCCCGGCGGTCGTCTCCCTCATCGGCCCGAAGGTCTTCTGGCCGTCCAAGTCCTGGCAACGCGAGCCGGAGAACGCCCGGTTCGCCGCTCTGGGCCGCGGCGTGCGGAACCGTCCGGCGCTCACCGCCGCGCTCTCCGGGCTCGTCCTGGTCGCGCTGTCGCTGGGGACGTTCGGCTACAACGCCACCTTCGACCTGGCATCCGGCTCCATGCCGAAGACCAAGGAGTCGATGGTCGTCCAGGACGAGATGCAGAAGGCGTACTCGGCGGGTGCCGCCGCGCCGACCGACGTCTATCTGTCCAGCACCGACGGCAAGCCGATCGACACGACGGTCTCCGACGCGTACGTGAAGAAACTCGGGGCCGTGGACGGCGTGGCGAACGCTCGCCGGGCGCAGACGAACAAGGAGGGCACCACCGTCGACTTCACCGTCACCCTCAAGTACGAGGCGTCGACGGACAAGGCCATCGAGGCGGTGGGCCGGGTCCGCGACGTCGCGCACGCCAACGCCCCGGAGGGCACCGAGGCCCTGGTCGGCGGCATGTCCTCGATCTTCAAGGACATCGACACCGCGGTCAACCACGACTACCGGACGGTCTTCCCCGTCGCCGCCGTGCTGATCATGCTCATCCTGGGGCTGCTGCTGCGCAGTGTGGTCGCCCCCTTGTACCTGATGGCGTCGGTGGGCCTCGGCTTCGGCGCGACGCTCGGTGCCACGGTCTGGATCTTCCAGGAGGGCCAGGGGCACTCGGGCCTGATGTTCATGCTCCCGGTGATCATGTATCTCTTCGTGGTGGCCATCGGCACCGACTACAACATCCTCATGATCGCCCGGCTGCGGGAGGAGGCCCGCGAGGGCCGCGAACCACGCGAGGCAGCCGGTATGGCGCTGCGGCACGCCGGTCCCACGGTGGCCGCGGCGGGCTTCATCCTGGCGGCGACCTTCGCCACGATGATGCTGGCCGGCAACGCCCTGCTGACGGAGATGGGCTTCGCGGTCTCCTTCGGCATCGCCGTCGCCGCGTTCGTCATGGCGATGTTCTTCACGCCCAGCCTCACGGCCCTCATCGGCCACGCGGCCTGGTGGCCGGGGCACGCGGACCGGGCGAAGGAACCGCCGGCCGCCCCCGCACCGGTCTCCGGTGGCGGCCGGGACACGGTGGTGCAGGATCCGGCCGGTCGCCGCAACTGACGGCGGTCTCACGGGGCGGCGTCCGCCGGGCCGCATGGCTCGGTGGACGCCGCCCCGTCCGGCACACCGCCGGGCCGGACACGATCGGTGTCTGCCACCCTGGCCCCCGCGCCGAACCCGGCTCCCGTCAGTCCCGGTTGGTCGCGTTCCGGACGCACCGGATCGGCCGGCTCGGGCTGCCGGGGGTGCCGTATCTCGGGACCTTCCCGGAGACCGACGTACGGCCGTACTCGGTGGACGCGCGCATGGACGGCGTTCCTCGGACATTCACGCCCGGATCACGTCCGAGGGGTTGAACCGAACCGCGTCCTCATTAGCGTCTGTGGGCGTCCCGACCCATAGGAGTGAGGTGTCGATGTCCTCAAGACGTGTCCTCGCCGGCCTGGCGCTGGTTCCGGTGCTCGCGCTGTCGGCCGCCACGCCCGCGATCGCGTACGACGGCAACCAACTCCCGAAGTCCAAGCCGCACTTCGACCTCCAGGCCCATCGCGGCGGCATCGGCATGACGACCGAGGAGTCCCTGGAGGGCTTCGGCAAGGCGATGCGCCTCGGGGTGTCCACGCTGGAGCTGGACACCCATGTCACCAGGGACCGGAAGGTCGTCGTCAACCACGACCGGCAGATCAGCGCGGTCAAGTGCCGTGACACGGGGCCGGTGACGGCCGGCGACCCGATGTATCCGTATGTCGGCAAGTACATCAAGGATCTGACGCTGGCTCAGATCAGGACCATGGACTGCGGTTACCAGCAACTGCCCGGCTTCCCCGAGCAGGAGGTGGTCAAGGGCTTCCGGATGGTCGAGTTGAGGGACGTCCTGAACCTGGTCAGGAGTTACCGCGCCAAGCAGGTCAAGCTGAACATCGAGACGAAGGTCGAGGCGGGAGCACCCGAACAGACCGCACCGCGCGCGCTGTTCGTACGGCGGGTCTACGAGGAGATCCACCGCTCGGGCATCGAGAACCAGGTCACCATCCAGTCGTTCGACTGGGGCGCGCTGAAGGCGATGCACCGACTGGCCCCGAAGTGGCCCCTCGTCGCGCTCACCAACTACGACTTCCTCCAGGTCGGCCTGCCAGGCGCCTCCCCGTGGCTCGGCGGGATCGACGCCGACGACTACGGCGGCGACTTCGTCAGGGCGGCCGCCACGATCCCCGGCGTCAGGGCCCTCTCCCCCAACTACGGCTTCCCGCAGAGCGGCAAGGTCGGCGACCCCGGCTTCCGCTTCTACGCCGACCGGACGATGGTCCGGGAGGCGCACGCCCGGGGCCTGAAGGTCGTCCCGTGGACCTGCGACGACCCCGCCACCGTGGAGGCGCTCATGGACATGGGCGTGGACGGGATCATCACCAACTACCCGAATCACATACGGCAGATCATGGCCGACCGCGGAATGCCGCTGCCGAGGGCGTACCGGCCCCGCTGACGGAGTCGAGCCGCCGGAACATCCCGGGTCGAAGCGCACGGAGCTCTCTTGACGTTCCGCTGGTGACCGGCCACAATCCGGGGGTGAATGTGACCGGTCACACCCGCAGTGCGGCGAGCATCCGGGATGTCGCCGCGGCCGCCGGCGTTTCCTACCAGACCGTCAGCCGGGTGATCAACGGCCACCCCAGCGTCAAGGAGTCGACGCGGGAGCGGGTTCTCGCCGCCGTCGACGAGCTGGGCTTCCGGCGCAACGCCACCGCGCTCGCCCTGGCCAGGGGCCGCAGCAGGGCCGTCACCGTGCTCACCGCCAACACCACGCACTACGGGTACGCCTCGATCCTCCAGGGCGTCGAGGAGGCAGCGCGCGCGGCAGCGTACTCGGTGGGTGTTGGCGTCCTCGAATCGGCCGACGAGGCCGCCGTCACCGTAGAGGTGCAGCGTGCCGCCGACGCGGGCGGCGGGCTGATCGCGATCGCTTACGATCCCGCGGGCGTTCGGGCCCTTGAGGCGGTCCCGGCCGGGCTGCCGGTCGTCGGCGTCGTCGAGACCCCGGCGAGCGCGCCCACCGGCGACCGGCCGTGGGTGTGGACCGACGACCGCGAGGCCGCCTACGAGGTGACCCGGCATCTGCTGTCCCTGGGCCACGAGAGTGTGCACTACGTCGCCATTCCCTCCAGCACCCGTCGCACCAGCGCCCGCACCGGCGGCTGGCGCCGGGCACTGAAGGAGGCGGACGCTCCGGAACCCCCTCCCGTGCAGGGCGGTTGGGGCCCCGCCGACGGCCACGCGGCGGGCCTTGCACTCGCCCGGGATCCGTCCGTCACCGCGATCCTGTGCGGCAACGACGACCTCGCCGTCGGTGTGCTGCGCGCCCTGCACGAGGCCGGCCGCTCGGTGCCGGGCGAGGTCAGTGTTGCCGGGTTCGACGACGCCCCGCATTCCGCCTATCTGACGCCGTCCCTCACGACCGTACGCCTGGACTTCACGGGCCTCGGCCGAGCCGCGTTCGCCCTGCTGCACGGAGTACTGGAAGAGTCCGCGCCGATCGCCCCGCGTCCGCTCTCCGTGCCGGAACTGGTGGTCCGGGAGAGCACGGGGCGGCCGCCCGCCTGAGCCGCGTGTGCTGGTCGGCACCGGAACAGACGGCACGGGCCAAGCGGTGCGGGAGGCGAGGGTCTCAGGGCGCCGCCGAGGACGTAGACGCGCGTGCCGCGAGCGGGCGGCCGATGGGCTGCGGGTCCGGCACCAACGAAGTACCGGACCGCGACCGTCAAGCGCGCCACGGACACGTTCCCGGTCAGCGACGCGACCGGCGCCGGACGGAAGCGATGGGCAAGCCTGCCGGGCGGGCCCGTCACAGGGCGCCACCGAGGACGCAGGCGCGCGTGCCGCGAGCGGGCGGCCGATGAGCTGCGGGTCCGGCACCAACGAAGTACCGGACCGCGACCGTCAAGCGCGCCACGGACACGTTCCCGGTCAGCGACGCGACCGGCGCCGGACGGAAGCGATGGGCAAGCCTGCCGGGCCCCGTCGCAGGGCGCCACCGAGGACGCAGGCGCGCGTGCCGCGAGCGGGCGGCCGATGAGCTGCGGGTCCGGCACCACCGAAGTACCGGACCGAGACCGTCAGGCGCGCCACGGGCATGCGACGCCGGACGGGCAGCGTCGCTGCCGCCGCCGTCCTTCCGGGGTCACCAGGGGACCACGCCCTCGTCGTCGAAGAAGCCGCCGCGCGGTCCGTCGTCCGGCAGGGTGGCGAGCCGGACGGCGATCGCCGCGCCCTGCTCGGGTGTCCGCGGTGCGTTGAAGCCGGTGAAGTCGGTCGCCACATAGCCGGGGCAGCAGGCGTTCACGATGACGTTCGTATCGGCGAGCCTGCGGGCGTACTGCGCCGTGACGCTGTTGAGCATCGACTTCGACGGTGCGTACGCGGCCATGATCGGTCCGGTCTGCAGCGTCAACGAGCCCATGCTGCTCGACACGTTGACGATGCGCGGTGAGTTCGCGCGGCTGAGCAGCGGGAGCATCGCGTTCGTCACCCGGACGACCCCGAGGACGTTGGTGTCGAGGACGGTGCGGACGACGTCGAGGTCGAGCGTCGTCGGATCCTGCGTGCCGTTTTCGATGGCGCCGGAGACGCCCGCGTTGTTGACGAGCACGTCGAGCCGACCTGCCGTCCGCTCGACGGTCGCCGCCGCCGCGGCGACGCTGTCGTCGGAGGTGACGTCGAGGGCGACACCGAACGCGTCGACGCCCGCGGCCCGCAGTTCCTTGACGGCCTGCTCGCGCCTGGAGTCGTCGCGGGCTCCCACCGCGACCGTGAAGCCAAGGGTCCCGAGACCCTGTGCGATGGCGAAACCAATTCCCTTGTTCGCGCCGGTGACCAGCGCGGTCTTCATGTCGTTCACGCCATCCATGCTGGGCGAGCCGTTCATTGACCGTCCAATATCGAACCGGTGCACTGTGATACTCACCGGGTATCAGTCGGTAGGCTGTCCGGGTGGACGATCTCGAGACCCGCGAGCTTCGGTACTTCGTCGCCGTCGCCGAGGAACTGCACTTCGGGCGCGCCGCCCTTCGGCTCGGGATCGCGCAACCGCCGCTCTCCCGCGCGATCGCGAGGCTGGAGCGCCGGCTCGGCGTGCGGCTCCTCGACCGGGACCGTCGCGGAGTGGCGCTCACCGAGGCCGGCAGTGTGCTGCTCCGGGAGGCCGGAGCGGCCCTGGACGCGGTCGCCGCCGCCGCACGTCGAACGCGGCGTGCCGGGGACCCGAAGCGACCGCTGGTGCTCGCGACGAAGGCCGGGGCATCCCACGAAGTGCTACAAAAGCTCCTCGACTCGGTGGCGAGCGACCCGCAAGCGCCACCGATCGAGATCCTCCTGTGCGAGGTCGGCGAGCAGGCACGGCTGCTCCGCGACGGGCACGCCGACGTGGCACTCATGCATCACCCGTACGACGACCTCGCCGGGTTCGACTCCGAGGACCTCTACGTCGAGGGCCAGGTCGCGATCGTGCCCGCCGGGCATCCGCTCGCGTCACGCGACCGGCTCACGCTGGCGGACCTGCAGGACGTGCCGGACCTGCCGATCGCTCGGTGGCCCCGGCTCGACGGGTCCTATCCCGACGGGCCGGGACCCGAGGTGCACACCCAGTCACAGCTGGCTCAACTTGTGGCGCTCGGCAGGACGTTGCTCGTCATCCCTGCCTCCAGCCGGGCCTGGCAGTGGCCGGAACACGTCGCGGTGCCCGTCGTCGACGCGCCGGAGGTGACCACGGTGATCGCCTGGCCGCCGAGCAGTCGCTCCTTGGCGGTCGCGTCACTGGTCGGCGTCGCGGCCGACATGATCATGTCGGCGCCCTGACCCCGGCGGGGACGAAGCCGACGGCCCGCCCGGGACGGCCGCGCGCACTGATCAGTGCCGGGCGTCCCACGCGGGCAGAACCGGCCTCGGCGCGGGACGGGTGCGCACCCATCCGTACAGGACCAACGAGCAGACCGCCGCCAGCGCACACCAGGTCGACACGAACTCCAGCCGCCACAGCAGCCAGCACACCAGCGCGCCCGCCCCGGTCAGTACTCCCAGTGCCGTGAGGCTGCGGTCGCCGGAGAGCAGCAGTGCGCCGACCGTGGCGATGAGGTAGCCCGCGACGAGCAGTTCCGCGTGGGGCAGTCCGATGACGTAGGCCATGGTGTGACCGCGGATCTCGGCCCGGACGGGGCGGGTGGCGAGAGCATGCGCGAGGAAGGCGGCGGTCACGACGCCCACCGCCACCACCGCCGTCACCCGGCGTCCGTTTCTCCGTGGGACCGCGCACCACACGCCCCCCGGCACCCACACCGCGAGCACGGGCAGGGCGATGACGGCCCAGGCGACGGTGGCCGCGCCGGTCCCTCCGCCGGTGTGCCAGATCCGGGCCTCCACCAGTTGATGGGCGCCGAGCAGCAGGGGCAGCGCGGCCAGGGGCAGGTCTCCGGCACGGCGGGTCCGGGCCACGCAGACCGCCCCGACGGAGGCGATGGCCGTACCCGCCACGAGATCCGCTGTCGCACTCCAGCACATGACACCACCATGTCAGGTCAGGCCGTCGGCCGTCCGCTCCGCCACGACGCGGGGCGGGGCAGAGACGGGCCGCTCAGGCGCAGATGTTCTGTGGTGGGCGGAAGGTGCGGTCGGTGCCGGAGTCCGTGTTCACCTGGACGCGTACGGTCTCCAACTGCTGCAGCAGCGAATCGAGTTGCCGCTGGGTCGGGTCACGGAAGAACTCCAGGACCGCGCGGTGGAATGCGTCTCGGAGTTCGGGCGGCATCACGTCGGAGGCGTCGAAGCAGAGGGTGCGGGCGCGGGTGGTGAGCAGGGAGTCGATCTCCCGCTCGACCGGGGTCGCGGAGGTCGGCGGCGACAGTCCGGCCGAGTCCGGGAACAGCGGCCGTACCGCGGGAGCCGCCTGCGCCCGCCAGCTCTGCCGTCCGGCCGGGCTGGAGAGCCGCTCCACGAGTTCCTGGGCGTCCGGGTCGTCGCTGAACACGGCGGCCATGTCGCCGGCGACCTCGAAGGCGTCCCGGTACGCGGACGGCCCGTCCAGATAGCGGGCCGATGGTTCCACGGTCACGTCGTCGCCCGCGTAGACGTACCGGATGAAGGCGCTCTGGTGCTCGTGCGTGCAGTCGAAGCCGGGCGAGTCGAGCAGGCCGCGCGGATCTCCCCGCGAGTCGGACGCACCCTCGAACGACGTGGTCAGGGACCGCTCGACCGACTCCGGGGAGCGCTTTCCGAGCAGTCGCGCCCAGCTGGTCCAGGCACGCTCGACAGCCGGGTCGCGCCAGTCGAGGCGGCCCGTGGCCCATTCGGTGTAGAGGGCCGGGCCCGCCTGATGCAGGACCAGGTCCTCGATCCAGTCGGTGCCGGGCCAGCCGGAGGTGGCCTGCGAGGCGAGGCCCACGCACCAGGTGGGCCGTTCGCCGGAGGCTCCCCTTTTGCTCCACACGAGGCTCTTGAGGTCGACCTTCAGCGGCACCCAGTACGTGCGCCGCTTGCTGTCCACCAGCAGGGTCGGCGCCCAGGGCGGGTAGGCACGCTCGGCGCTCGCATCGGCGAGCGGCTTCAGTTTGTCGCGGCGGGCGTACTCGGTGAGTTCGCCGATGCTGTTGAGGACCGCCACGTCCGGCGGGTCGTCGGCCTCCAGCTGCGAGACGAGCGTCTCGCGGAGTGAGCGGGTGCCCTCGTAGGTGTACGTCCGCCCGGTACCGTCGTCCAGTTTGTCGAGGGCGGCTTCGAAGGCCTGGCCCTCCTCTCCGGTCCAGGGGCCGAGGACGACCAGCGGGTCGCGGGTGTCCGACCCGCAGCCGGGGACGAGTCCGAGCAGACACGCCGCGAGAAGGACGCGCAGGAGACGGCTCATGCGACGGCTCATGCGACGGCTCCCGGGCGGGCGACCACGAGGTATTCGCGGCGGTAGGCGTGCAGGGCACCGGCGATCACGGCCGCGGCGGTCAGGCCCGCGGGGAACACGAACGGGGCGAGGCCGTCGAGGAAGGCGAGCCGCCCGTCGGCGAGACCGTCGTCGATCCGGGCCTGGAGCGTCTCGATGGCCTGTGGGTCCGGTCCGGCGAAGGGGCGTTCCTCGGCGACCGTCTCCGTCTTCGGCGAGGTCTGCTCGGCCAGCGCGTCCGCGACGGGGACGGTCTCGTGCTGGGCCTCCAGGGCGAGGAGGGCGTCGGCCGTCAGGAACGGTACGGCGAGCAACGGCAGGGCGGCGGCCACGAGCGGGATACTCAGCCGGATCCGGAAGCGGCGGTGCAGGAAGGACACCGTCCGCCACAGCCCGGCGGCGAGCAGGGCGAAGGCGAGCACGGCGATCACCGCTGCGGTGATGGTGTCCGCGCCCCAGGCGGCCCGGTCGGCGAGCCGCGCGCGCAGCCGCCCCTCCAGGCCGGTCACCCGGTCGACGATCGAGGTCGCGGCGGAACCGGTGTCGGGCCGGCAGGCGGGATAGGGGTTCGCGGTGGTCGGGGTGAGGGCCTGCGAGCAGAGCATGCTGCGCGCGTAGGAGAAGTCGGCATCCCGCAGGACCGGATCGGTGGCATGGCCCTGGGCCCGGCCGATCCAGCTGGTGTAGTCGACGACCAGCGCGGACACCACCCGCAGTTCCTGTTCCTCGGCGACGGTGAGGGCTCCGCTGCGGGTGACCTGGTTCAGGCTCTGCGTGGCGCGGGCGATGCGGGTCCGGTACCGCTCGCTGAGCCCGCTGAGCTCCGCCGCGCGCCCCTCGTCGAGGTTCCGCTGGGCCTCGCCCTGCGCGATGAGCAGCGAGGCCCGGGCGTCCGCGAGGTCGACCAGCGCGGGCGCCGCGCGTTCCCGGATGTACGCGGAGTCGCCGCGCACGCCCGCGTAGGCCCAGCCGAGCGCGCCGAAGGCCACCACGGTCAGCAGCGGCAGTGCGAGGAGCCGGTCCCGCAGGTAGGCGCGGTTGCGGTGGCCCGCGGTGGAGGGCCAGGCGTAGCGGAGGATACGGCGGGCGAGTTCGGTGGTTACGGCGGCGACGGCCTGCGTGAGGCGGGAGGTGTTCTGTACGAGGGCGCGTAAGCGGTCGTCCGGAGCCAGTGGGCGACTCTCTTGCCGAGCCATGGGCTGTCCCTGTGGTGTCGGAAGGCGAACGGGCGGACCTCGTAGGCGCGGTCCAGGAGAATTTCGGCCACGGCCGCGTCCTCGGGGGCGGTGGAGCGGGCGGCCTGGTGGGCGAGGGCGACATAGCGACGGGAGAGGTCCTCCCGCAGGCCGTGTTCGTCGGGCGGTAGACCGAGTCGGGGGTCCGCGCCCGCGGACAGCGCCGCGAGGCCCGCCGCGTCGAGGGCATCGCGCTCGAGGGCGCCCTGTACGGCCTCCCAGGCCTCGACGGTCATCCGCACCCTGGCCTCCTCGTCGGTCAGACCGTGCGCGTGGAAGAGCAGAGCCAGGCGCCCCAGCACCTCGCCCAACCGCTGCGGCGCCCGGTCGTCGCACTCGCCCGTCCGCACATGCTCGATGCCGATCCGCACGGCCGCGGTGCGCGCGGCGGTCCGGTGCCGCGAGTGCTGCGGTACGGCGTCGAGTTCGCGTACGGCCTCCTCACGCGCCGTCTTGCCGCCCAGCGCGAGGCGGGCCCGGGCGGCGCCGAAGGCAGCGCTGCCCAGGGAGGGGTTCCGCAGCCCGACCGCCTCGTAGAACGTCAGGGCCTCGTGCCGGCGTCCGAGGCGTTCCGCGCAGTGGCCGAGGGCCAGCTTGGGCGCGTACTCGCCGGGGATCGCCGCGTACACCCGGTCGAAGTGCCGCCGAGCCGCGGCGACTTGCTCCCGGGCGAGCGCGAGCAGGCCGTGATGCCAGTCCAGCCGCCAGTCGTACGGGGCACGGCGGGGTCCGATCCGTGCCTCGGCCGCCCGCAGTTCGCGTTCTGCGGCCTCGGGTCCGTCGGCCGGGTTCCGCAACCGCAGCCGGCAGCGCAGCAGATGGACCTCCGTGGAGTCCCGCCAGTCGCCGATGTGCTGGAGCAGGGCCTCCGGGGCGGCGTCGGCGAGCCTGCTCAGCTCGGCGTGGTGCTCGTCGCGCGGGTCGGGGCGCGGGACGGGTAGGCGCTGCGCGACGTCGGTGGGAGTGGGCGGGGCGAACGGGGACGGGGCGTCGGGGGCGGCCCAGTGGGCGAGGGGCGGCGCGGAGCCCAGGGCGCCGTCGAGGGCGTACGGGGACTGGAGGAAGAGCGGCGAGGGTTCGAAGGTCTCGGTTCCGGTGCGCAGCGACCTCAACTCGCGGAACACACCCCGTAATTGCTGGTCCATCTCACGCGCGTCGGCGAACCGTCCGGCGGGCTCGCTCAAGGTCGCGCGGTGCAGGACCCGGGCGAGGGAGAGCAGGCCGAGGCCACGGGGCACGGGGGCGGTGGCGTCATCGGGTGCCCACGGTTCCCTGCCCGGCGGCGGCACTTGGGCAGACGGTCTCCCACCCCCCACCGACAGGGCTTCGGACCGCGACTCCCCCGCGCCGGGAACGAACGCGTTGCCGACGACACCGGGTTCCCCACCGGCCTCCGGTGCATCCCCGACACCCGCCGCCCGAGCCACTGCGGCTGTATCACCGCCGTCCGGAGCGCCCTCGACACCCGACCCGCCAACAGCACCCGCCGCCCGAGCTGCGCCCGCTGTCCCACCACCGCCCAGCGCGCGCTCGACACGCGATCCGTCAACAGCACCCGGCGTCCGCGCCACGCCCGCCGTCCCACCACCGCCCAGCGCGCCCCCAACACCCGACCCGCCAACAGCACCCGCCGCCCGAGCCACGCCCGCCGTCCCACCACCGCCCAGCGCGCCCCCAACACCCGACCCACCAACGGCACCCGACGCCCGCGCCACTGCGGCTGTCCCACCGCCGCCCAGCGCGCCCTCGACACCCGACCCGCCAACAGCACCCGGCTTCCGCGCCACGCCCGCTGTCTCCCCGACATCGGGTGTCCCTGCGGCGCCCGACGCCCGGCCGGCACCCGACGTCCGGGCCACGCCCGGTGCGCTCTCCCCGGCCGCCCCCTGGACGACACCGCCTGACTTCTGCTCGGCGTCCGACGCGTCATCGGCGCCCGCTGGGTGCCCGGCGCCTGATCCCTGAGCGACGCCCAGCGTCTCCTCGCCGCCCGAGGTCTCCCCGATCCCTGACATCTGGACGACACCTGGTGTCGAGGCGGCGTCCGCTGTCTCGCCGGGGTCCAGTGGCTCCCCAGCGTTCGCTGCCGGGGCGAACTCCAACGCCTCCGCGCCGCCTGAGGCCCCCTCGACAACAGACGTCCCCTCAGCACCCGAGGTCTGGTCCCCGCCCGTTGTCTCACCGAGGTTTAGCGGCCCCTCAGCGCCCGCCCCTTGGGCGGCACCCGGCGTCTCCCCACTGCCCAGAACCCCTTGGACGCGCGATGCTTCGCCCGCTGCCAAGGCATCCCCGGCGGCACGTGCCACTTCCCCGGCGGCACGTGCTACTTCCCCGGCGGCACGTGCTACTTCACCCGCGGCCCGTGCCTCCCTGGCAGCACGTGCCACTTCGCCCGCAGCCCGTGCCTCCCCGGCAGCCCGTGCCCCCTCACCCGCGGCCAGTGCCTCCCCGGCGGCCCGTGCCGCCTCGCCGGCCGACGCACTCGCCGCATCCGCCCCCGTCGCCCCCGCCGCCCCGCCCAGCGTCCCCAGATCCCCCAACCGCGCGAGATCCGCCGCCGATCTGCCGAGTCCGCTCAGTCGCCGCAGGGTCTCGCCCAGGCTGAAGAGGTCGTCCTGTTCCCTGGACTCGCCGTTCGGGCCCACGGTCGGTGCGCTGAAGCCCTTCGTGGTCATACCGGGTGCCCCGATCGGGCGTACGCTGCCCACGTCGATGATCTTCGTTGTGGTGCCGTCGTGCATGACGTTGTCCGGCTTCAGGTCGCCGTAGACCTTGCCGGGCCGGTCGGCGTGCAGATACGCGAGGGCGGACAGGATCCGCACACCGTAGGCGAGCACGAACTCGTGGAAGCGGTGGCCGCCGAACTCCCCGGGGTTCAGCCCGGCCCGCGCCCGCACCTCCTCCAGCGTGAGTCCGTCCACGTACTGGAGGACGAGAAAGTCACCGACTTCGGGATGATGACCGTAATTGAAGACACGGATGATGTCGTCGTGGCCGAGGTCGACAAGGGCCCGCCGCTCCCGGGCCAGCGCACCCGCCGCGGCAGCCGCCTGCTGCGGGTGCAGGATCTTGATGGCGACCTCTCGGTTGTCGACCTTGGTGTCGAGCGCGAGGTAGACCTCGCCCATGCCGCCGTAGCCGAGGGGCCGGATCAGCCGGTACTGGCCCGCGAGCAACTGCCCCGGCGGCAGCGGCAGTTCCCCCGGATCGCCGCCGGGATCCCAGCCGCGTCCCAGCAGCGTGATCGTGGGCAGCACCGTCGGGTCGGGGTTCTCCGCGGGGAGGTCGACATGCGCCGCCCTCAGGTACATCGGCTGTCCGGCGACGACAAGCGGACCGAACGATCCCTCGGATTCCGGTACTTCACCGAACGCACTCCCGCCCCGAGCCCCCTTCATGCCTCCTCAGAATAGGGCCAGGTGCCGGGATCTACCCCTCGCTTTCCGCCGGAGAACCGTGATCCCGCGGGGTTCGGCCGGTCGGCAAGGCCGAGATCCGTGTCCCTCGCGGACCGGTGCCCCTCTAGAGTGAGGGGTCCCTGTCAGAAGGGTCCGGACCGCAGCCGTCCTGGCCAGAAGCGGTGAAGGAGACGCGGTGACCCTGCGCGAGAACGATCCGGAGTCTGTCGGCGGCTACCGGATCGAATCGCGGATCGGTACCGGCGGCATGGGTGTCGTCTATCTCGGCCGATCGGCCTCGGGACGGGCCGTCGCCGTCAAGGTGGTCCACACCCGGTATGCCGACAACCCCGAGTTCCGGGCCAGGTTCCGGCAGGAGATCGCCGCCGCGCGCCGGGTCAGCGGAGCGTTCACCGCACCGGTCGTGGACGCGGACCCGGAGGCGCAACGGCCCTGGATGGCCACGGCGTTCGTGCCGGGACGTACGCTCGCGGACCGCGTCGACGAGTCGGGGCCGCTGGACTGGCCCGCGCTGCGCCGCCTCGGCACCGAACTCGCCGAGGCCCTGCGGGAGATCCACCGGGCGGAGGTCGTGCACCGGGACCTCAAGCCGAGCAATGTGCTGCTGCTGGAGAGCGAGGGCGACGACGGGGCCGTACGCGTCATCGACTTCGGCATCTCGCGCGCGGCCGACAGCGATGTCCGTACTCAGACCGGCATGGTGATGGGCTCGCCGCCGTTCATGGCGCCGGAACAGTTCAGCCGCCCGCACGAGGTCGGCTCCGCGGTCGACGTCTTCTCGCTGGGCGCGGTGCTCGTGTACGCGGCCACCGGGCACAGCCCCTTCGAGGCGGAGAACGCCTATCTGGCCGCGTACAACACCGTGCACGGCGAGCCCCGGCTGGGCGAACTGCCCGAGCAGCTGCGCCCGTTGGTCTCGTGCTGCCTGGCGAAGGAACCCGCTGACCGGCCGACGTCCGGCGAGGTCCTGGAGCGGCTGGCGGGACTGCCGGAGGAACTGCCCGACGGGAGAGCGGCCGAAGAGGTCTCCCAGGCCCCGGAGATCCGGACCACGGACGTGGTGACCTCGCCGCTCGGTCACATGGGGCCGGTCCGGCAAAAGCGCCGTGGGAGGAAACTGTGGGCGGCCGTCGCCGCCGTGGCGCTCCTCGGCGGGGCAGGTGCGGCCGCGGTCGCCGTGGTGGAGCACGAGCCGGCCAGTACGGTCGACGAGTTCGACGCTCTCGCTCCGCGGACGACGCCCAGCGGCACGACACCGGCCGGCTGGCGGCCCTGGCACAACGCACTGGGGTCGGGCGGCAAAGGCCAGTCGATGAGCATCGGCCCCTCGTGCACGCCGGACGCGCTCGGCGTCTTCTGCGCCTCCGAGCAGGTCGCCCTGATGCGGCTGAATCCCGCGACGGGGAACGTCGAGTGGACAAAGCCCATGAGCCGCAAGCAGGTCAGCAGCTTCTCGGTGCGCGGGCCCGTCGTCCATGACGGTGTGGTGTTCGTGTACGGCGCGGACCGCTCGCAGGGCGTCGACGCCTACGACGGGAGGACCGGCGAGCGGCTGTGGCAACTGAAGGGTCCGCTCGGCGAGTTCGATTCCCTGGGCGGAGTGCTCCTGGTCCGCCTGGACCAGCTGGACTCCTCCGACACGGCACGGTACGCGGCCTACGAGCCGCGCACGGGCAAGGAGTTGTGGCGGCGCGAGCTGACCTCCACCTCGGCGAGCCCCTTCTACGAGGGCCCCAAGGACACGCTCTACGCCGATCTGCGCGGCGGCGAAGGCGGCATAGCGCGCCTGGACGCGCGGACCGGCAGGACGCTGGGCAGGGTCGACGCGCCGAAGGGCGACCTGTGGCTGGCGACGGTCCACGACGGCACGGCGTACTACGCGCGCTGGGAGGACGACTCCGGCGTGTCCGCCGCCTTCTTCGTCCAGGATCTCAGCAGCGGCAAGACCCGCCGGATCGACTTCCCTTGGAGCGTGGAGCCCGAGGCGCCGCCGCTGGTGCAGGGCGACACCATGTACATCTTCGACTACGGCCACGAGACCCTGCTCGCGCTCGACGTGAAGAAGGGCAAGCCGCTCTGGTCCAGCTCGCGCGACCTGCGCGTCTTCAGCGAACCCGCTTACCACGCGGGCCGGTTGTACGTCACGATGCCGGACACCAGCATCGTGGCCCTCGATCCGAGGACCGGGAAGGAGATCGGCCGTACCAATCCGTCCTTCGACACCACGGGCCGCTCCTTCGAGGAGCTGTCGCCGAGTTCGGTGCCGCCGCTCCTGGTGGGCGATGTGCTGTACGGGGTCAGCGAGCCGGGGATCTTCTCGGTGGCCGACGTCACCTGAGCGGGAACGGGTGTGGGCCCGGCCGGAAGGCCGGGCCCACACCGGCGTTCAGGCGGTGTGCAGGGTCAGGCCGTACCGGTTGAGGATCTCGTTGACGGGCTGGAACCAGGTCTCGCCGCCGCTGGAGCAGTTGCCCCAGCCGCCGGAGGTCACGCCCTGGGCCTGGTCGCCGCTGATGAACGAGCCGCCGGAGTCGCCGGGTTCGGCGCAGACGCTGGTCTTGGTCATCTGATACACGGCACCCTGGCTGTAGTTGACGGTCTCGTTCATCGCGAGGACCGTGCCGCAGTGCCAGTGGCTGGTCGATCCCGAGCGGCAGATCGAGGAGCCGACGGGCGCCACGTTCGACCCGCGCACGAGCTGGTCGGAGACGGTGCCCCAGCCGAGCACGACCGGGACGGTCCACCAGCCGCTGCCCACGTTGACCCAGGCGTAGTCGTTGTCCGGGAAGGACGAGCCCTGGAAGTTGCCGATGTAGCTGCGGTCCCAGCCGTAGACGCTGCCGGTGTGCTGGTCGCAGTGGCCGGCGGTGATGAAGCCGCCGTACACGGAGAAGCCGATGGAACAGCGGACGTTGCCGGTGTAGTAGGGGTCGCCGCCGACGGTTCCCGCGGCGAAGGTGGTCGGCGCGGCGGCCACCTCCCGCACGGTGACCGGGCCCGCCTGCCGGGCGCGGGCGACGAACTTCCGGACATCGTTGTCAGCCTGCCGGCCGCTGACGATGTTCACCACCACCGTGTTGGCCTTCACGTCGACGTGCCAGCTGCTGACGGCGTCCGGCGCGGAGACCTTGTCGATCCGGGCCTGGGTGGCGACGAGTTCGCGGGCGCTGTGCGTGACGGTGCGGACCGTGGCACCGGTGGCACGTATCTCGCGGAGGGCGGTGGCGGAGGCGTCGGGCGTGACGGCGACGGTCAACGTGCCCTTGGCGGCGTCGAACCAGGAGCCGCCGTACGAAGTACCCGCGGTCCGTTGGACCTTGGGCTCCAGCGCCGTGGCCCGCCGCTCGGCGGCGAGCCTTGCCTCGGCCTGCTGGCGCGAGAGTCCGAAGTCCCGCTGCATGGCGGAGAGGAGACCGGCGGAGGCGGGCGCCTTCTCGCCGGCGGTGGCGGGAACCGTGCCCGCGGCCGCCCCGGCGCCGAGCAGGAGCAGCACGGCCAGGCCCGCGCGCATGATTCTGGTGCGTCTCATGGAGATTGCCCTTCGTCGTTCCAACGAGGTGGGGGTGGAACAGCAGAGTTCTCTGAGAGCGCTCTCAGTGTGGCTCGGCAGAGCCTAGCCGCTCACCGTTGACAGGTCCATACCAATAGCGAAGTCGGCGGAAATCCCGGCACGCGGAACGTGGATTTCCTCCGGCCCATCCGGGGGAACACCCCAGGAGCCCGTTACTGCCCCACAAAGGAACAAGATGACGCGTAAGAGAGCACTGGTGGTCCGAGGCGGCTGGGAGGGACATCAGCCGGTCAAGGCCACGGAGCTGTTCCTGCCCTTCCTGGAGAGCAGTGGCTACGACGTCCGGATCGAGGAATCGACCGATGTCTACGCCGACAGCGCCGAGATGGCCGCCACCGACCTCGTCGTGCAGTGCGTGACCATGTCGGAGATCACCGCCGAGCAGGTCTCGGGACTGAGCTCGGCCGTCATGGCCGGTACCGGGTTCACCGGCTGGCACGGCGGGATCGCCGACTCGTTCCGTGCCTCCTCCGACTACCTCCATCTGGTGGGCGGCCAGTTCGCGACCCACCCGGGCAAGGAACCGTGCGAGCGGCGGGGCGGCGAGGAGGACAACTTCCTGCCGTACACCGTCACCTTCACCGAGCTCGGCCGTGAACACCCCGTCACCGCGGGCATCGAGGACTTCGAGCTGCACACCGAGCAGTACTGGGTGCTCCACGACGACCTGATCGACGTCCTGGCCACCACCACCCACCCGGCACAGCCCTGGCAGCCCTGGCACCGGCCGGTCACCTCCCCGGCGGTCTGGGCCCGTGAATGGGGTGCCGGACGTGTCGTGGTGACGACACCCGGGCACAACCTCGAGGTCCTCGAGCACCCCGCCGTCCGTACCGTCATCGAGAGGGGCATGCTGTGGGCGACGCGCACCGCATCGGCGTCGTAGGTCTCGGCGTCATCTCCCGCGCCTACCTGGACACCCTCGTCGGCCACCCCGCCGTGCGCATCACCGCCGTCGCCGACCTGGACGCCTCCCGGTCGGCCGCCGTCGCCGCCCAACTGCCGGGAGTCCAGGCGCTGTCCGTCGAGGAGCTGCTACGCAGCCCGGACGTCGACACGGTGCTGAACCTCACCGTCCCCGCGGCGCACGCCGAGATCGCCCTCGGTGCCATCGCCCACGGCAAGCACGTCTACGGCGAGAAGCCGCTGGCCGCCGAACTCACCGAGGCCCGCACCGTCCTGGAGGCCGCGGCGAAGGCGGCGGTCGGTGTGGGATGCGCGCCGGACACAGTCCTGGGCACCGGCGTCCAGACGGCCCGGGCGGCGGTGGAGGCCGGGGCCGTCGGCCGCCCGCTGTTCGCCTCGGCCGTCATGGTCACCCCGGGCCACGAACGGTGGCATCCCCACCCGGACTTCTACTACACGGCCGGGGGCGGCCCCCTGCTGGACATGGGGCCCTACTACCTGTCCTCACTGGTGCATCTGCTGGGTCCGGTACGTGCCGTGATCGGTGCGTCCAGTCGGCTCCGCACCGAGCGGGTCATCGGGTCCGGCCCGCGCGCGGGCGAGCGAATACCGGTCGAGGTGGACAGCCATGTCTCCGGGGTCCTCGAACACGAGGGCGGGACCCTGACGACGATCACGACGAGCTTCGACGGCGTCGCCACCACGGCCGCGCCCATCGAGGTCCACGGCGACAAGGGCACCCTCATGGTCCCGGACCCGAACAACTTCGACGGCGACGTACGGCTCCTCGAACTCGGCGAGCGCGAGAAAGGGTGGCGCACGCTTCTGCCGTCCGCGGGCTACGTCGGCGCCGCCCGCGGCGTCGGACTGCTCGACTTCGTCGCCTCCGACGGACTGCGGGCACCACGCGCGAGCGGTGAACTCGCCCTGCACGTACTGGAGACGATGACCGCCCTGCTGCGTTCGTCGGCCGAGGGGCGACGGATCGAGCTGTCGACGTCGGTGGAGCGGCCTGTTCCGGTGCCGCTGACACCTCCGCCGGAGTGGCGGTGATCAGTCCACGGGCCAGGTGTGCGCGGGCGCGTTGAGATGCATGTAGTCCATGTAGGTCGTCGTCATCCGCCGCAGCGCCTCCTGACGGTCGCCGACGCCTGCCTTCTCCAGGTGGTGGACCGTCTCCGCCTGCCACAGGGCGCCGTTGCGGCCGGTGACGCAGCGCTGCTCGATGACGCCGAGCAGGGGCTCACGCCACTGCGCGTCCATGCCGGCCAGCTCCAGGCCCCGGTGGGCGAGGGGCAGTAGCCGCCGCAACACCAGTTCCGTGACCGGCACTTCGCCCGTCCCCGGCCAGTACAGGCGGGCGTCGATGCCGTCACGGGCGGCGGTGTGCAGGTTCTCCTCGGCGACCGAGAAGGACATGCGCGTCCACACCGGCCGGTCCTCGTCGACCAGGGCGCGCGTCAGGCCGTAGTAGAAGGCGCCGTTGGCGATGATGTCGGCCACGGTGGGCCCGGCGGGCAGGACCCGGTTCTCGATGCGCAGGTGCGGGCCGCTGTCGGTGACGGCGTAGATCGGGCGGTTCCAGCGGTAGATCGTGCCGTTGTGCAGGGTCAGTTCGCCGAGTTCCGGAACCCGGCCGCTGTGCAGTGCTTCCCGCGGGTCCTCGTCGTCACAGATCGGCAGGAGCGCGGGGAAATAGCGCACGTTCTCCTCGAAGAGATCGAAGACGCTGGTGATCCACCGCTCCCCGAACCACACCCGGGGCCGTACGCCCTGGGCCTTGATCTCCTGGGGGCGGGTGTCGGTGGCCTGCTCGAAGAGCGGGATGCGGGTCTCGCGCCACAGCTCCTTGCCGAAGAGGAAGGGCGAGTTGGCCGCGAGGGCGATCTGCACGCCCGCGACGGCCTGTGCCGCGTTCCAGTAGGCCGCGAACTCCTTGGGAGCGACCTGGAGATGGAACTGCGTGCTGGTGCAGGCGGCCTCGGGGGTGATGGCGTCGGCGTACATCGCCAGGCGGTCCACGCCCTCCACCTTGATGCGCAGGTCCTCACCGCGCGCCGCGAAGATCTGCTCGTTGAGCAGCCGGTAGCGCGGATCGCCCGACAGAGCCGACTCGCCGACGTCCGCCTCGCCCAGGGTCGGCAGAATGCCCACCATGATCAGGTGCGCGCCGACGGCCGAGGCGCGTTCCTCGGCGTGGTTGAGGGCGTCACGGATCTCCTGCTCCCAGGAGCCGGGCCCGCCGGACAGGAGCCCGCGCGGCGGAATGTTGATCTCCAGGTTGAAGCGGCCCAGCTCGCTGGACCAGGCGGGGTCGGCGATCGCCTGGAGCACCTCGGTGTTCCGCATCACCGGGAGGCCGTCCTCGCTCACCAGGTTGAGCTCGATCTCCAGCCCGACCTGCGGCCGCTCGCTCTCGAAGCCGGACTCGCGCAGCATCTGCGCGAGGACGTCGAGGCAGGTGTGCATCTTGTCCCGGTACCGTCGGCGGTCCTCCCGCGTGAACACCAGGGCCGGCACGTCACGTCCCATCGGGCCTCCCGAGTCCCCTCGGCGGATGCCTCTCCCGTCCCAGAGTCGCACCTCGGGAGCGCCCCGGACAGTCGGCGCACGCCGCCGGGCGGTGTGCGACGTCTTGCTCACAGAGCGTGCCCTCCGGCCCGTAGCCAGAGCGGGGCGGCGGTGAGGGGGATGCGGACCCGACGCCAGGCCGGTCCGGTCATCGGCCCTCCGGAGCCCGCGTAGGGCAGCCACTCCCCCGGCGGGAACCACACCTGTCTGCGTCCGCCCGGCGCGTACAAGGGGGCGACCAGCAGGTCGGGGCCGAGCAGGTACTGGAGGTCGGCCGCGTGGGCGTCCGGGCGGTCGGGGTGGTCCAGGGCCATGGGGCGGGCGAGCGGTTCCCCGGTGCGGACCGCTTCGGCGGCGGCGCGGTGGAGGTACGGCAGCAGGCTCGTGCGCAGCCGGGCCGCGTGCAGGACGGCCGTGTACGCCTCCTCGCCGAAGTCCCAGGGCAGCCGGGACGTCATGCCGTGGAACCGGCTGAGGGGTGACAGCAGACCGAACTGCGCCCAGCGGACGAAGAGTTCGGGATCGGGTGTGCCGTGGAAGCCGCCGATGTCGTGGCTCCAGAAGGGGTGACCGGAGAAGGAGAGCGAGAGGCCCGCGCGCAGGGTCGACGCGAGGTCCTGCCAGCTCGCGTCGGAGTCGCCGGTCCACTTGGCGCCGTGTCGCTGGCCGCCGGTCCAGGTGGAGCGGCCCCAGGTCAGGCCGTGGCCCGCGACCTCCCGGGTGATCTCGGCGACCAGGTCGTTGAAGAGCAGGGGGTAGAGGTTGTGCAGCCGGTCGCCGGTCATGCCGTCGTACGCCACCGCCTCCGCGGGAACCGCCTCACCGAAGTCGGTCTTCAGGACCGAGACTCCGGTGGCCAGGGCCTGACGGACGCGCTCCCGGAACCAGTCGACGGCACCGGGGTGGGTCAGGTCGAGGACGGCCGAGTCCGGGTGCGCGCCGCCCCAGACCTGGCCGGTCCAGGTGGTGCCCGAAGGGGCGTGCAGGAACCAGCCGTTGCGGTCCGCCTCGGCGAAGTACGGGCTGTCGACGCTGATGTACGGGTTCATCCAGAGCGAGACGTGGAAGCCCTGTCCTGCGAGGTGGGTCATCAGCCCGCGGGGGTCCGGGAACGTCTCGGTGTCCCATTCCATGTCCGACCAGCAGCCGGGCCGCTGCCAGTAGGTGTCGATGTGCAACACGTCGCAGGGGAAGCCGAGTTCGCGGATACGGCGGGCTCTCTCGCGTACGTCGGCCGCGCTGTCCCGGCGGAACGCCGCCGGAGATCCAGGGGCCGAAGGCCCACTGCGGGGGCAGCAGGGCGGGGCCGGTCAGGTCGCGGTAGGTGCGCAGGCACTCGGCGGGGGTGCCGGTGATCAGGTAGTAGTCGAGTTCCTCGTCGGGGACGGTCAGGGACCAGGCACCGGTGTTGCTGTGGGCGAGGTCGAAGGAGGCCGCGGTGGTGGTGTCCACGAGGACGGCGTAGCCCCGGCTGGAGAGCAGGAACGGGACGGCCTTGTAGGAGCGGGTGCCGGTCGAGCCCTGGGCGTCCTCGACCCAGCAGTCGACGCGCTGGCCGCGCAGGTCGGGGCCGGTGAAGCGCTCGCCGAGGCCGTAGAAGTGCTCGTCGGGCTCGGTGAACCAGCTGTCATGGTGGGCGAGTCGGCCGTCCGGGAGTTCGGTGACACCGAGGGGCAGGACGGTCCCGCGGCCGCTGGGGTCGCTCACGTCGGTCGCCTGTTGGAGGTGATGATCCGTCAACTTCATCGCGAACGGCGCCAGACGGGCCTGGAGACACAGCGACTCGAGGTGGAGGGTGACGGCGTCCGGCGACTGCTCGACCGTGCAGCGGGTGTCCGTCGGCGCGGTGACGACGGACACCCGGGGCGCCGCCGGTACGCCGTCCCACCGCAGGGTGATCCGCAGGCAGTTGCCCGTCGCGGGGCGCAGCCGGAGGATGCCGCTACGTCCGGCCGCGGTGCGTACGTCGAGGGTCACGCCGTCCTTGTCCGCGGAGGCGACCCAGGCACCGGCCAAGGGATCCGGCGTGGCCGGGATCAGGGGTGGGGGCGGTGCCACCCAGGGCGCGCGGTCACGAGGATGCATGGCGTTCAGCCCCTCACGCTGCCCGCGGTGAGCCCGCCGACGATGAAACGCTGGAAGACGGCGAAGACGCAGACCACCGGGATGCTGATGAGGGTGGCCGTGGCCATCAGGGCTCCCCACGACGTCCCGTGCTGCCCGACGAAGGCGTTGAGCAGGACGGTGACGGGCTGGACGCCCGGCCCCTCGGCGAGCGTGAGCCCGAACAGGAACTCTCCCCAGCCGATCAGGAAGGACAGTCCGGCTGCCGCGACCACACCGGGCACCATGAGCGGCAGGACGACCCGCAGCAGCACACCGGGCAGTCCGCAGCCGTCGACCAGGGCCGCCTCCTCCAGCTCCGGGGACAGGCTGCGCATCACGGGCCGCAGCACGATCACCGTGAAGGGCAGCGTGAGCGTGGTGTCGGCGGCGATCAGGCCCAGGTAGGTGCCGGTGAGACCGGCCCGGCGTTCGAGGATGAACAGCGGTGCCGCCAGCACGATGGCGGGTGGGAGCTGGGCGACGAGGAGGGCGAGCACCATCGTGCCCGAGCCCCGCATGCGGATGCGGGCGAGGGCGTAGGCCAGCGGGACGCCGAGAAGCACCGTGAGCCCGACCACCCCGCAGGAGATGACCAGACTGTTGAGCAGGGCCCGGGTCAGGCCCTCGTACCCCAGGGCCGTCGAGTAGTTCTCGCCGGTGACGGGGCTGGGCGCCCACTGCGGATCCGGCGTCTGGACGCGGTCCGGCCGGGTGAGGCTGGTCTTCACCATCCAGTACACCGGCAGCAGGAAGACGGCGGTGATGAGCGTGGCGGTCGCGGTCAGCAGCCAGGGGTGGCGGGGTGGTCTCATACGGCACCTCCCGCCGGTGCCTCGTCCTCGCGCCGCAGCCGTCCTACGTACCAGACGCCTGCCAGCAGGGGTACGACGAGCAGCAGCAGGCCGGCCGCGGCTCCCTGGCCGAACCGGAAGAACGTGAAGAACACCTCGTAGACGTAGAGGGAGAGCACGCGGGTGGCGTCGACGGGGCCGCCGCCGGTCATCACGTAGACGAGGTCGAAGACCTTGAAGGTGTAGAGAAGGCCGAGGAGCAGGACGGTCACCGAGACGGGCCGCATCAGCGGGAGGGTGATGTGGCGGAAGCGCTGCCAGGCGCTCGCTCCGTCGATGGCGGCGGCCTCGTGGAGTTCGGGGTCGATGGTGTGCAGTCCGACCAGGAGCAGCAGCATGTTGAAGGGCACGCCGACCCAGACGTTGGCGAAGACCACCCCCGCCATCGCGGTGGACGGGTCGGTGAGCCAGTCGTGGGAGAGACCGTTCGGGCCGACCACCCGGAACAGGGCGTTGTAGGCGCCGGACTCCGCGTCCAGCATCCAGCGGAAGAGGGTGCCGCTGACCACCGGGGGGAGCAGCCAGGCGACCAGCAGGAGGGAACGCAGCAGGCCGTTGAGGGGGAACGGGCGGGCGAAGAGCAGGGCGAGGGCGAAGCCGATCGTGAACTGGAGCAGCAGCGAGCCGAGGGTGAAGATCAGGGAGAGGCGTACGGAGTGCCAGAAGGCCGGATCACCGGTCACGGTCCGGTAGTTGTCCAGTCCGTTGAACCGCTCGGCCCCGCCGAGGAGTTGGCCCAGGTCGACGTCGTGGACGGACGTCCAGACGTTGTAGAGGAGCGGGTAGGCCAGGAAGAGCGCGAGGAAGGCCATGCCCGGCAGGCAGAAGAGGTAGCCGGTGCGGCGGCGGCGCGCGGAGGGCTGGTTCATTGCTCGGCCAGAGCTTTGTCGATCTTTCCGGCGGCGGTCCTGGCCGCGGCGGACGGGGACGCGGATCCGGTGAGTACGGCCTGTTCCGCCTCCGCGACGGCCTGCGAGGCCTCGGCGTAGTGGGCGCCGTACTGGCGCGGCCTGGCCAGGGGCAGCTGGCTGAGGAAGAGCCGCAGGGCCGGGTCCGAGGCCCAGCTGCCCCGGTCGGCGAGGTCCTTGCGGGCGGGGAGTTCACCGAAGGAAACCAGGTACGGCACCAGGACCGAGGGGCGCTGTGTGTACTCCAGGACCTCCCACACCTTGTCCACGTGCTTGCTGTTCGCCATCGCGACCCAGTTCTCCCCGCCGAGGCAGGTGGCTGCCTCCTTGTCGCGCGGCAGGGCGACGACGTTCCAGTCGAAGGCGGCCTTCTTCAGGGTGGGGATCTGCCACGGGCCGTTGATCTGCATCGCGGCGCGCTCGTCGAGGAAGCGGGTGTTGACGTCCTGCTGGGTCCAGCCCACGCACTGTTCGGACAGGGAGCCCTTGGCGATCAGTGCGTCCAGGAAGGTGAGCGCGGTGGCGCCGTAGGTGCGGAAGGTGTCCAGGTCGCCGCCCGCCTGCCAGAGGAACGGCAGGAACTGGAAGACGCCTTCCTCGGTGTTGATCGCGCTCAGCGCCAGGCCGTAGCGGTCGCCGCCGGTCAGTTTCTGGGCGGTGGAGGCCAGTTCGTCCCATGTGGTGGGAGGTTCGACGCCGGCGGATTTGAGCATGCGGGTGTTGCAGTAGAGGGCGAGGCAGTTGCTGTTGTTGGGGATGCCCAGCGTTTTCCCGCCCACCTGGCAGCCCTCCCAGGGGCCCTTGTAGTACTGGTCGGCCTGGCCCCATTTCTCGACTCGGGCGGTGAGGTCGGCCAGCAGATGACTGCCGCCGAGGGTGTTCATGGCGACGTTGTCGACGATGGCGAGGTCGGGCAGGTCGCCGGAGATCGCGCCCAGGGTGATCTGCCGGTCCAGCTCCGCGAACGGGAAGGTCCGCCGCTCGATCCGCACGTCCGGGACGCCGGCCTCGATGTCCTTGATCAGGCGGTTCATTCCGGGCTGGAAGTTGTCCAGGGTGAAGTAGTCCCACCAGGTGAGGGTCACCGGGCCCGACGTGTCCGAGCTGCAGGAGGTCAGACCGAGAGCGGCGGTGGCCGCCGCCAGACCGGAGACATGCAGAAAGCCACGGCGGTCGAGGGGGTACGACATGGTCTGCTCCCAAAGGTTCGATGATCGGGCACAGAAACCGACGTATCAGAAATCAATGTCGAAATCGGGGAAATCAGGAATATCAGACTCGGGTTCCGAGCCCGGCACCGGCTGGCAGCGTCCCGTGCTGCCGCGCAGGGTGATCAGCGGTTTCAGCAGGACGTGCCGGGGCGGCGAGTCCGGTGAGCGCAGCCGCCGCATCATCAGGTCGACGGCGACCCGGCTCATCTCCTTGGCGGGTATCTCGGCAGCGGTGAGGGGCGGGTTCACCTGTTCGGCCCAGGGACTGGCCGCGACGCCGACGACGGAGAAGTCGCGCGGCACGCTGCGACCGTGCCGGGTGAGTCCGCGGTAGACGCCTTCCAGGGCCGCTTCGTTCATGGTGACCAGCGACGTCGTCGCCGGCTCCTCGCTCAGGATCCGCTCCACGACCTCCTCTCCCGAGGCGAGGTCGTCGCCGCAGAGGTAGGCGTGCGGGGTGAGCAGCAGCTTCTTCATCGCCTCGGTGTAGCCCTCGTCCCCGAGCCGAGCGAAGCCGTAGCCGCTGTTGAACAGCTGCTCGGACCGGTTGACGAAGGCGATGCTGCGGTGGCCGAGGTCGGCGAGGTGCTGGACGCAGCCGCCGGCCAGGCCGGCGAAGTCCAGGTCGACCCAGCCGGCCGCGCCGGCCCGGTGGTTGCGGCCGATGGCCACGAAGGGGAAGCCCGCTTCGGCCAGGTGCTCGACGCGATCGTCCTCCCGGCGGATCTCCATGACGATCACGCCGTCCACCCGCCGGTCGTCGATCATCCGCAGGAAAGAGGGGTCGTCATGGGCGCCGGCGGGGGCGAGCAGCAGGTCGTAGCCCTGCTGGGCGGCGGCCTCGGCCACCCCGCCCACGAAGGCGAGCTGCATGGTGGTGTAGTCATGGCGACGTCCGGCGGGCGGGTAGAGGAGCCCCAGCGTGTGCGTGCCGCCGCCGGAGTCGTCGGTTCTGGGTCGCGCTGCCATGGTCAGCCGGCCGGGAGGGTTTGTTCGGCCCAGATGGTCTTGCCCACGGGGCTCTGGCGGGTGCCCCAGCCCTGGGTGAGCTGGGCGACCATGTGCAGCCCGCGGCCACCCTCGTCGTAGGTGCGGGCGCGGCGCAGATGCGGGGCGGTGTTGCTGGCGTCGGATACCTCGCAGATCAGGGTCCGGTCGCGGATGAGGCGGAGGCCGATCGGAACGGCGCCGTAGCGGATGGCGTTGGTGACCAGCTCGCTCACCACCAGCTCGGTGACGAACGCCGCCTCCTCCAGTCCCCACGCGGTGAGCTGGCGGGTGGCCTGGGCGCGGGCGTCGGCCACGATCGACGGGTCGGAGGGCAGGGACCAGGCGGCGACCTGGTCGGCGTGCAGAGCGCGGGTGCGGGCGAGGAGCAGGGCCACGTCGTCGGACGGGCTCTTGGGCAGCAGGGCCCTGAGAATGGTGTCGCAGGTCGTTTCCAGCGAGGTGACCGGGCCGGCCAGGGACTCGCACAGCCGGTCGAGCCCGAGGGCCAGGTCACGGTCGCGCGCCTCGACCAGACCGTCGGTGCAGAAGGCCAGCAGACTGCCCTCGGGCAGCTCCAGCTCGGTGCACTCGAAGGGCAGCCCTCCGACGCCGAGCAACGGCCCCGGCGTCAGCTCCACCACCCGGGCCGTGCCGTCGGGGAGCAGCACGACGGGCGGGACGTGACCCGCGCTGGCGAAGGTGCACACGCGGGAGACCGGATCGTAGACGGCGTACAGACAGGTCGCACCGATCTCGCCGCTGACGACGTACGGCTCGTCCGAGGCGATGTCCTCGTTGTCCGTGGACAGGTGCGTGACCAGGTCGTCCAGATGGGTGAGGAGTTCGTCCGGGGGGAGGTCCACGTCGGCGAGGGTGCGGACGGCGGTACGCAGCCGGCCCATGGTGGCGGAGGCATGGATGCCGTGCCCGACCACGTCCCCGACGACCAGGGCCACGCGGGTGCCCGACAGCGGCACGACGTCGAACCAGTCGCCGCCCACGCCCGCGCCGGTGCCGGCCGGCAGATAGCGGTACGCCACCTCGACGGCCGCCTGTTTGGGCAGGTCCCGGGGCAGGAGGCTGCGCTGGAGGGTAAGGGCGTTGGTGCGTTCACGGGTGTAGCGGCGGGCGTTGTCGACGCCGACCGCGGCCCGGCCCGCGAGTTCCTCGGCGAGGATCAGGTCGTCCGGTTCGAAGGGTGGGGAGCCGCCGCTGCGGGTGAAGACCGCGACGCCGAGGGTGATGCCCCTGGCGCGCAGGGGGGTGGCCATGACGGAGTGGAACCCGTACTCCGCCACGCTTGCGGTGCGCGTCTCGTGTCCGGCGATCCAGGCGTCGAAGTCGGGGTCGCCCGCGCCGCTGAGCACCGGTTTCCCGTCGGCCAGGCAGCGGGCGGGCGGTGAGAACGGCGGGTAGGTGTCCATCCCGCCGAGGTCGACGGCCGCCCCCGGGACACCCTCCCCCTCGGCGGCGGACTGGTGGGCGACCCTGCGGAGCACCACGGCCGCGTCGACCGGTCCCGACATGGGCTCGTCCCCGCGCAGCACGGAGTCGAGGAGGTCCACACTGACGAAGTCGGCGAGGCGCGGGACGGCGAGATCGGCGAGCTCCTGGGCGGTGCGGGTCACGTTCAGGGTGGTGCCGATGCAGGTGCCGGCCTCCTGCAACAGGGCGAGCCGCTGCCGGGCCGCGTGCTGGTCGCTGCTGTCGAACGCGGCGGTGCCCACGCCGACGACCTCACCGGTCGCGGGGTCGCGGACGGGCCAGAGCTCGATGACCCAGGCGCGGTGGTGGGCGGAGTGGCGGGGGACGTCAGCGCCGGGGGCGCAGACCGGCTCCGGGGCGAGACACTCGTAGCGCATCGGGGCGCCTTCTTCGGCGACCCGGCGGACACACTGCAGGAAACCATCGTCAGCGGGGGCGGGCGCGTGCGGTTCGTATCCGGCATCGAGGTCCACCCCGCGTGCGGCTCGGCGCACCGCCGGTTCAGCCCCGCCCGTGGGGGCCGGCTGGTCTCCACCCACTGCCGGCGGCTCCGCGGCCTCGACTCCCGTCGATCGCGCGCGGCCCTCGGCCCCAGCTGGTGGCGCTCCGCCCCCGCCGTCAACCGGTCGCACGCCACCATCGGTCCCAACCGGTCGCACGCCACCATCGGTCCCAACCGGCCGCGCTCCACCATCGGCCACAGCCGGTCGCACTTCGCCCTCGCCCTCAAGCGGTCGCACGCCACCATCGGCCACAGCCGGTCGTGCCTCGCCCTCGCCCTCAACCAGTCGCGCTCGCCCCTCACCCCCAACCGGCCGCGCTCCACCCTCACCCCCAACCGGCCGCGCTCCACCCTCGCCCCCAACCGGCCGCGCTCCACCCTCGCCCCCTCCCCCCCGCTCCCCGCTCTCCGCCGTCGCGTTCCGGCGCCACGCGCCGGACGTCACGCTGTGGGTGGAGAGCGCGATCGAGGCCTGGTCGAAGGCCCACTCCACCAGGTTTCGGTCGGGGCCCGGGGAGAGGGTCACGACGAAGGAGTGGGGCGTGCCGTCGCCGCCCAGCGACGGCTGGGCGTGCAGGGCCGTTTCGACGGGGTGGCCGTCCCGATGCCGCAGTGCCGCCGTGCCCCTCCATTCCTGGGAGCCGGTGAGGGAGAGCCCCGTCGCCCCGGGAGCTCCCTCACCGAGGAGCAGATCCGTCGCGGTACGCCCTACGACCTCCGGCGCTCGGTGGCCCAGCAGTCGTCGAGCGCCCTCGCTCCACCCTGTGACCACACCGTCCAGGCTGAGGGTGACCGTCGCGACATCGGATGACCACCCGCTGTGACCGTTCCCTTGATCAAAAGTGGCCATTCTTGCTCTATTCGCGCGGTGAGGTGCCTCACAGACCCAGGGTGCGCGCCGCACAGGAATCGGACAAGTCAGATCCAGGGCCCGCACACGTCCAGGCGTCAGACGTGCATCGCCCGTTATCTCTCACAGCGCGGTCCCCGGATCGCAGCATCCCTCACGCCGCATCTGTTCGCTCACCTTGAGCCAATCCGCCTCGGAGGTCGCGTCCGAGGACACACCGGAGCGCCGCACGGAGTCGAACGCGTCCATGAGGTCCGCCTGCTCGAAGGGCACACCTCCGCGCAGCACCGCCACGGTGCGGATCAGGGTGTCGAAGTCGGTGAAGGGGTCACCGTCCACGACCGTGAGATCGGCGAGCTTGCCCTCCTCCAGCGTGCCAAGGTCGGTGTCCGCGCCGAACACACGGGCGGGCAGCAAGGTGGCGGTGCGCAGGGTCTCGGCGGGAGACAGCCCGCCCCGGTGCAGCGCCCGCAGGGCGAGATGCAGATGCAGACCGACCGGCACGAGCGGCTGGTCCGTGCCGAGCGCGACCTGACCGCCGTCGGCCAGGATGCGCCGGTACACGGCCACCTCCCGGTCGAGGGTGGCCAGTTGAGCTGCCGTGGGTGATTGCCCGGCCTGCTGGCGGACCAGCGCGGTGTCCCACGGCGGCATCAGGGAGGTGACCCGGCGATCCTCCGCGAGCGCGGGGTCCGCTCCCAGCAGGGCGAGCGCCGTGAACGGGGTGGCGACGAGGTGGAAGCCCGCCTTGGTGTAGATCTCCTGGACGTCCTCGTGGACACGGCCCGTGGCGGTGGTCGCGTGCCCGAACTCCAGCCGCTGCGTGGCCTGCAGATGGGTCGTCAGGTCCTGCCCGAGCTGCACTCCCGGAGTGCAGAGATGGCTGCCGCTGCGCACACCGAGCCGCTTGTGCGCGAAGTCCGCGGCCTCCTTCATCACCCAGCCCGGGGCACGGACGTACGTCTTGACGAAGTCCCAGTCCAGCGCGGCCCCGCGCGCCAGCGAGCGCCGCAGTCCCTCGGGGGTGCGGTGCGCGCGGCCCATGCTGTAGGCGACGCGGGCCCCGTCGAGCAGTTCGCCGGTGGCCAGCAGTCGCGGCCCGGCGAGCACGCCGGCGGCGACCGCCTCCCGGATCCGGGCCTGCTCGTAGGCGAAGCCGCCCAGGGAGACGGCGGTCGTGATGCCGTAGGCGAGTTGGAGCGCGGTCTGGCGTCCGCCGTAGGTGCTCTGCCAGGGGTGGGTGTGCGCGTCCCAGAGTCCCGGGAGCACGGTGCGGTCGCTCGCGTCGAGTCGGCGTGCGGCCGAGCGCCCGGCGCGGTGCGGGGAGACCTCCGCGATACGGCCGTCACGGATCAGGATGTCGATGTCCTCGCGGACGTCCGGTCCGGTGCCGTCCCAGAACCGGCCGGCGTGCACGAGGGTGTCGGCGGGACGGGGGCGCCGGTAGTCCAACGGGACCTTGACGGTACGGGCCTTGCCGCTGCGGACGTCGATCAGGCGCAGGGCGCCGGCGGAGAGGTACAGCAGACTGCGGGCGTCGGCGGACCAGGAGGGGTGGTCGGCGGGCTCGGTGGTGAGGAGGCGCGGCTCACCGTCGGGGGTGCCGTCCGCGCGGACCGGCAGCAGCCACAGGGCGGACTCGGCGACCACGGCCATCCAGCGGCCGTCCGGCGACCAGACCGGGCCGGAGTCGTAGCGGTCGGAGAGGGAGGTGTGCGGGGCGAGGGCGTGCAGGGCGGCGGTGCCGGTGGTGGTGTCGACGACCCGGATGAGGTTGTAGCCCTCCCGAAAGCGCTGGTTGAGCCGGTTGCGATCGCACAGGGCGATGTTCCGCCCGTCGGGGGACCAGCTGGGGCGGCCGGGCAGACCGCCCGCGCCGAGCGCTGCGACGAGGGTCCGTTCGCTGCCGTCGGGCAGGTCTCGCACGAGCAGGTTGCCGGACATGTCCAGGCAGGCCAGCCGTGTCCCGTCGGGCGACAGGGCGGGGAAGACCCGGCCGCCGTCGGCGAGCACGGTCTCCTCGCCGGAGTCGAGGTCGCGGCGCCGTACGGCGAACAGTCCGTCCCGGTCGTCGGCGAAGACCAGCCCCGTGCCGTCGGGTGTCCAGGTCGGCCCCAGCACATAGCGCGTGTGCGGGACCTGGAGCACCCTGCGGGGTGCGCGCCCGCCCGACGTCCGGGCGGTCCACAGGGAGTTGAGCGCGGCGAAGGCGACGCTGCGGCCGTCGGGCGAGAGGGCGGGCAGATGCAGGGCGCGCACGGGCCGGGTGCCGGCGCCCTCGAAGTCGTATGCCTTGCCGCGGTAGCGGGGTCGTGGCACGGGCATCGCGGCCGTGAAGGGGATCTCCTCCCCCGCCGCGGGCGCCTCGGGGTCCGCGAGGCGGAAGTGGCCGTCCACCGCGAGCAGGAGCCGTTCGCCGTCGGTCCAGCGGGGCGGCGCCGGAAGGACGTCGCCGTCGAGGGCGATCGGCGTGCCGTCCACGACGAGGGTGCACGAGGCGCTGGGGGCGGGCGTGGTGCGCAGATACGCGAGGCGGCCGTCGGGTGAGACGGCCGGGGTCATGAGCTGCGCGCCGGAGTCGTCGGTGTGCTCGACGGTGACCGGTCCCGAACCGTCGGAGGCGACCGAGGCGACGGTGTCGGCGCGCAGGGTGCCCGTGGTGGTGACGGCCGCGCGCACGAACAGCACGCGCTCGCCGTCCGCCGACCAGGTGGGATCGGAGTCCTCCCAGGCACCGCCCTGCGCCGGGCCCTGCTGGGCGGCGCGTCCGGTGAGCCGGGTCAGCGCGCCGGAGCGTACGTCGACGATCCAGATGCGGTACGGGCTGCCGGCCACGGTGTCGCCGCCGCGTTCGGATGCGAACGCGATCCGGGTGCCGTCCGGGGACCAGGCGGGGCCGCGGTCGTCCCAGGGCCCCTCGGTGAGCTGTCGTACGTCGCCGCCGTCGGACCGCAGCGTCCAGAGGTGGAAGCCGCCGCCGCGGTAGGCGCACACGACGAGGCGGCCGCCGTCGGGCGAGAACTGCGGACGGGTGGGTTCGAGGCCGGGCGAGGTGAGCGCGACGGCGGTGCCACCGGTACGGGGAATCGACCAGAGCACGTTCTGCACTTCGGCGACGAGCCGGTCGCCGGCCGGGGAGAGCGTCGCGGAACCGCCGGTGGTCGCGGTCAAAGAGAGGGTCACCGTATGGGAGGGGGCGGCCGACACGGGGGTAGCGGCGGCCGCGACGGCCGTGGCGGTGGCGGTGACACCGGCGGCCTGGAGGAATCTGCGGCGGGAGAGCGGACCGGGCCGGAAGGTGTCGTGTGTGCCGTGGGCGTCCAAGGGAGCCTCCAGTGCGCGGGTGAGGTGCCGGTCGACAAGGGCCCTTCCCCGCAGGGGCCGGTCCTGCGCCCGAACACCGTGTCCGGAAGCGGTTTTTTCGCCCCCGGACACCAACCCCTCAGCTCACAGACCGTCACGCACCATCGCGGCGACGATCCGCACGTGGCGGTCGGCCGCCGTGCCGGAGAACTCGTTCTCGTAGTTGAGGCCGTAGGGCCAGAAGTGCCCGCCGCCGGTGGACAACTTGGCCGAGGAACCGTCGAACTGCCGGACGAGGGCGGTCGCCTGAGCTCCCGTCCAGGTGCCGCTGCCACCGAGGGACGACCAGCCCGAGCTCGTGCCCACGCCGATGGTGTGGGCGATCTCGTGCAGAGCCGTCCGCTCGGTCATGTAGCCGCGGTTGCTGCCGAAGCGGATGGTTCCGTTGAGGTTGCCGTCCGCGGTGGGCACGCTCGTGTCGTAGCGGACGGTGATGGACTTCCCCAGGTCGCTGAGGTTGTTGTAGCGGGCCACCGCGGCGTTCATCGCCGAGGTGATGAGGGTGTACGCCGCCTGCTGGTCCGCGGTCGGGTTGCTCGCCCGCTCCAGGGTCCAGGTGATGGTCGCCGCCGCGACCTGTTCCCGGGGCGCGGGAGCGGCGGGCGGGGCGGCCTGGGCGACGCCGGGGCCGGCCAGCAGCAGGGCGGCGAGCGCTGCTGCCACTGCGGTCTTTCGTGGGTTCATGTGGGGGTCCTCTGTGGGGGTGGATCCCGTGGGGGGTAAGTCGAGGCATGAACTGCTGGAAAGCGCTTTCCAGGTTTCCCGGATGCTAATGAGATGTCTTGACCATGTCAACGACTTCGACCCGGACGGAATCAGCGCACCAGGCACGGACGCTTCGCGTCGAACGTCCAGTCCTTGATCAGGTACTGCATCGCGGCGGCATCGTCACGGCCCGCCGAGGACACCTCTTCGTGCAGTTCCTGTGCGGCCCGGAGCCGGTCGCGGTCCAGGCGGACCCCGAGGCCGGGCGTGTCCGGGACGGCGACCTCGCCGCCGCTGATCCGCGGCGGTTCGACGGTGAGCCGTTCCAGGCCTTCCTGCCAGATCCAGTGGGTGTCGAGGGCGTTGTACTCCCCCGGCGCGGCGGCACCGCAGTGCGCCATCATCGCGAGCGAGATGTCGAAGTGGTTGTTGGAGTGGCAGCCCCAGGTCAGTCCCATGGCGTGGCACAGCTGGGCGACCCGGACCGAGCCCTGCATGGTCCAGAAGTGCGGGTCGGCGAGCGGGATGGACACCGATTGCAGGGCCAGGGCGTGGGTCAGCTGCCGCCAGTCCGTGGCGATCATGTTGGTCGCGGTGGGCAGCCCGGTGGCCCGGCGGAACTCGGCGAGGATCTCCCGGCCCGAGTAACCGCCTTCCGCACCGCACGGATCCTCGGCATAGGCGAGCGTGCCGACGAGCGGACGGCACAGCTCGACCGCCTCACTCAGGGACCAGGCGCCGTTCGGATCGAGGGTGATCCTGGCCTCGGGGAACCGCTCCTTGAGCGCTCGTACGGCCTTCACCTCCTCGCTGCCCGGCAGGACACCGCCCTTGAGCTTGAAGTCGCGGAAGCCGTAGTGGTCGTAAGTGGCCTCGGCCTGGCGGACGATCGCCTCGGGGGTCAGTGCCTCCTCGCGCCGGAGGCGGTACCACTCCGCTTCGGCACCGGGCTCACGGACGTAGTCGAGGGCGGTGCGGTCCGGGTCGCCGACGTAGAAGAGGTAGCCCAGGACCCGCACGGCATCGCGCTGTTGGCCGTCGCCGAGCAACGCCGCGACCGGGACCTCGAGGTGCTGTCCGAGCAGGTCCAGAAGCGCCGACTCGACGGCGGTGACCGCGTGCACGGTCGTCCGCAGATCGAAGGTCTGGGCGCCGCGGCCGCCCGAGTCACGGTCGGCGAAGGTGTCGTGGATGGTGCGCAGGACGCTCTTGTAGTCACCGACGCGGGCACCGACGACCAGGCGCTCGGCGTCGCGGAGGGTCCGTGTGATGCCGTCGCCGCCCGGCACCTCACCGAGACCGGTGCGTCCCTCGGAGTCCTCGAGGACGACGACGTTCCGGGTGAAGTACGGGGCGTGGGCACCGGAGAGGTTCAGGAGCATGGAGTCCCGGCCGGCGACGGGGTGGACGGAGAACTTCGTGACGACGGGCTGGCTCATGGCGAGGCGGTGTCCTTCTGACGAGTGATGAGGGAGAGGTCAGACCTTCAGGGCGTCCAGCACCTGTTCCAGGACCAGTACACCGCCGAGACCCAGGATCGCGAGCACCGTCGTGTACGTGGTGCGTGCCTTGATCGCGTCGATGACGGACAGGTTGAAGTACTCCTTGAACATCCAGAAGCCCGGGTCGTTGACGTGCGAGAAGGCGATCGACCCGCAGGAGACGGCGAGCACCATGACCTCCGCGTGGACTCCGCTTCCCGCGAGCAGCGGCAGTGCCACGCCGGAGGCGGTGACGACGGCGACGGTCGCGGAACCGAGGGCCACGCGCAGGATCGCGGCGATCAGCCAGGCCAGGATGATCGGCGAGATGGACCAGCCGTCGGTCGCGTCCTTGATGTAGTCGGATATCCCGCCCTCGACGAGGACGTTCTTGAAGGCACCGCCCGCGCCGATGACCAGCAGGATCATCGCCATCGCCTGAGCGGCCTCCTTGCACGAGGTACTGACCTCGTCCAGGCTGCGCCCCATGCGCGGCCCGAAGACCCAGACGGCCACGAGCAGCGTCAGCAGCAGGGCGATCGGCGCGGAGCCGATGAAGGCGACGAAGTGCAGCCCGGCGCTGTCCCCCGAGGTGGCCAGGTCGGTCACCGCGGCACCGGCGATCAGCACGACGGGCAGTAGGGCCACCGCCAGCGACCACCCCATGCCGGGCATCTCCTCCTCCTCGAAGATCCGTTCGCTGACCAGGCCCTTGGGGATCTCGGGGTTCATCCGCCGGACGAACGGCAGGCGCGGCCACAGCAGCGCGATGAACGCGCCGACCGGGACAGCGATGAACAGGCCGTAGAACAAGGTCAGTCCGACGGAGGCGTGGAAGGTGGCGGCCACGGCCGTGGGGCCCGGGTGGGGCGGCAGGAAACTGTGCATGGTGGACAGGGCGATCGACATCGGCAGCCCCACCCAGAGGAGGTTCACCCGGGTGACCCGGACGAGGGTGAAGGCGACCGGCACGATGATCACGAAGGCGACCTCGTAGAACATCGTCACGCCGATGAGCATGGCGGACAGCACCATGGCGACCTGCACCCAGCGCGGGCCGCAGACGTCGAGGAGCTTGCCGGCGATGCGTTGCGCGGCGCCGGAGTCCCCCATCACCCGGCCGACCATGGCGCCGAGCCCGATGGTGAGCATCGTGTCGCCTATCTGGTCACCGATGCCCTCGGAGAGGACGTCCGGTATGTCCTCGAGTCCGATGCCGCGTACCAGGGCGACACCTACGGCGACCAGGAGGAGGGCGGCGAAGCCGTTCAGTCTCAGCTTCGTCATCAAAAAGAGCAGGACGAGAACGCTGATCCCGACCACGACGAGCGGCATGCGTCAGTTCTCCCTTGAACTGGCAGTGCGATGAGGAGGGTTCACCGGAGCACCCTTTGAAGTCACTCCGCTGAACGCGATCCTCATACAAAGACGTTGTCTACATATGAGGACGCAGGCTAGATGTAGCGATCACCGGGGTCAATGGGGTGTGCACGAATCGCCTGAGAGCCGGGCCGTGTCGAGCGGCCTGCGCGCCTGCGCGAGCTCGCCGAGGCGCTGGGGTGCTCTTCCACGTCCTCGGGGAGTACGGCTGGGTCCACACCGACGCGACCGGATCCCTCCACGGCGTCGGGATCCGCGCCCGGCCCACCGGGACCAGGTGTCTGGACAGCGACCTGTACGTCCGCGCGGTACGGCCGCATCTCGACGGGGCGTCGGACGCGCTGGGCGAGACAATCCACCTTGCGCGACTGGGCGGTTCGGACGTGGTCCACCTGGCGACAGGGGAGTCACACGGGCACTGCATGGGCCGACGGGTGCCTGCGCACGCCGGGCGCGGCCCCACCGGGACCATGGACCACGCCCCGCACCCCACGGCACCTCGGCGCTGACAGCGGAGCTTGTCGATACGTCCTGACAAATCTATTGACATCACCAGCGGGGCATTTCATAGTACGACCACCTAGCGCGCACTAGTAACGCGCTCTAGTAGCCCGATGCGCGGCCCACACCCACAGCTGCCGCGACAACATCTCCCGCCGCACAAGGCGCTCCAAGCCGCTTGCCCGCGCTCTCCGGACCGGGCGGAACTCCTTTGTCGACGCCGGATCCTCTTTCCCATTCGAACAGCACAGCGAGGTGCAAGGGACATGCACAGAAACCACCGAGCCGCCGCCCTGGCAGCGACCGTCCTGGCGGGCACCCTGCTCGCCGCCGGCTGTTCCAGCAGCTCCGGCGGCAAACAGTCCGAGGACAACAGCGCGGACGGCGCCTCCGCGGGCAAGGCGAGCACTCCCCGGATGACCATCGCCATGATCACGCACGCCGAACCCGGCGACACCTTCTGGGACCTCATCCGCAAGGGCGCTCAGGCCGCGGCCGCCAAGGACAACATCAAGCTCGTCTACTCCGCCGATCCCAGCGCCGGCGCCCAGGCCAACCTGGTCCAGAACGCCATCGACCAGAAGGTCGACGGCATCGCCCTGACCGCCGCCAAACCAGACGCCATGAAGGCCGTCGTCGCCAAGGCCGAGAAGGCCGGCATCCCGGTCACCGGCTTCAACTCCGGCCTGGACGACTGGAAGAAACTGGGCATGCTGGAGTACTTCGGCCAGGACGAGAACATCGCCGGCCAGGCCTTCGGTGAACGCCTCAACACCCTCGGCGCCAAGCACGCCCTGTGCGTCGTCCAGTCCCAGGGCCAGGTCGCCCTGGAATCCCGCTGTGCGGGCCTCGCCAAGGGCTTCTCCGGAAAGACCGACAAGATCTATGTCACCGGCACCGACATGCCCTCCGTGAAGTCGACGATCACCGCCAAACTCCAGCAGGACAAGTCCATCGACCAGGTCGTCACGCTCGGCGCTCCCTTCGCCCTGACCGCCATCCAGTCCGTCAAGGACGCCGGCAGCACGGCCAAGGTCGCGACCTTCGACCTCAACAAGGACCTCGTCACCGCCGTCCAGAACGGCACTGTCGAGTTCGCCGTCGACCAGCAGCCCTATCTCCAGGGCTACCTGGCCATCGACGCGCTGTGGCTCTACAAGAACAACGGCAACTTCAGCGGCGGTGGCGAGCAGCCGGTCCTGACCGGCCCCGCCTTCGTCACCAAGGACAACGCCGACTCCATCGCCGCGTTCGCCGCGAAGGGCACCAGGTGATGGGTATGACCCAGCACGCCGAGCCGGCGGTGACGACACCGCCGGCCTCCGGCCCGGGCAAGGTCACTGACGGCCGGACCGCGGAACGACCGCTCGCGCTGCGCCTGTTGGCGCGTCCCGAGGTCGGGGTGTTCCTGGGGGCGGTGGCGGTGTGGGTGTTCTTCCTGATCGCCGCTCCGCCGGTGCGGGACGGCAGTTCGATGGCGAACATCCTGTATCNGATGAAGGGGTACGACCGCAGGCGCAGGTCGGGCCCTCGTCGACGTACGCCTCGGAGATGACGAGGCTGTCGGCGTCGGTGTGGTCGTAGTTGTGCGCGGCGTTGGCGATGGCGCTGTCGAGCACCTTGCCGACGGGCACGGAGGCTGCCTGCGGAGCGAATCGCAGAGCCGCGTTCGCCGCGAAGGGCACCAGGTGATGGGTATGACCCAGCACGCCGAGCCGGCGGTGACGACACCGCCGGCCTCCGGCCCGGGCAAGGTCACTGACGGCCGGACCGCGGAACGACCGCTCGCGCTGCGCCTGTTGGCGCGTCCCGAGGTCGGGGTGTTCCTGGGGGCGGTGGCGGTGTGGGTGTTCTTCCTGATCGCCGCTCCGCCGGTGCGGGACGGCAGTTCGATGGCGAACATCCTGTATCAGTCGTCCACGATCGGGATCATGGCGTTGCCGGTGGCGCTTTTGATGATCGGCGGGGAGTTCGACCTGTCGGCGGGTGTCGCGGTGATCACCTCCGCGCTGACCGCGAGCATGTTCGCCTTCCAGCTGACGCTGAACGTGTGGGCGGGTATCGCGGTCGCGCTGCTGGTGTCGCTGGCGATCGGGTTCCTCAACGGCTGGCTGGTGGTCAGGACGGGCCTGCCCAGCTTCCTGATCACGCTGGGCACGTTCTTGATCCTGCAGGGCGTCAACCTGGCCGTGACCAAGCTGGTGACGGGCAATGTGGCCACCGACGACATCAGCAACATGGACGGCTTCGACCAGGCCAAGAAGGTCTTCGCGAGCTCCTTCGACGTGGCCGGTGTGCAGATCAAGATCACGATTGTGTACTGGCTGGTGTTCGCGGCGATCGCGACCTGGGTGCTGCTGCGCACCCGGTACGGCAACTGGGTCTTCGCGGTGGGCGGCAACAAGGACTCCGCGCGGGCGGTGGGTGTGCCGGTCACCTTCACGAAGATCAGCCTGTTCATGCTGGTGGGCTTCGCCGCCTGGTTCGTCGGCATGCACAACCTGTTCTCCTTCAACACCGTGCAGTCCGGCGAGGGTGTGGGCCAGGAACTGATCTACATCTCCGCGGCGGTGATCGGCGGCTGTCTGCTGACCGGCGGCGCGGGTTCCGCGATCGGCCCGGTCTTCGGGGCGTTCATGTTCGGCATGGTCCAGCAGGGCATCGTCTACGCCAACTGGAACCCGGACTGGTTCAAGGCCTTCCTCGGCGTGATGCTGCTCGGCGCCGTCATGATCAATCTGTGGGTCAGCCGCACCGCGACCCGGAGGTAA
>NZ_MJAH01000010.1 GCF_001746295.1 Streptomyces sp. LUP47B
AGGGCGCCGTCGGCCCAGCGCGCGACGCGGGCCGCGTCGGCGAGACCGGAGCGCGCCATTCTGGCCAGTTCCGCGGGGGCCGGTGTGCCTTCCGGCGGGCGGGGCGCGGGGCGGCGCGGGCGCCGTTGGTTCACGGCTGAGGGGGCGGCGGCCAGGGGTCGCGGGCGGACGAGTCGAAGCCTGGAGTCGCGCGGGATACGGGACGTCACGGGTGCAGTCTTCCGGTTGACGGTCCGAAAACCCAAACGGAATGCCACCGCGCACGACGGGGCGGGTCGACACGGGGGCCGCACGGAGGGGCATACGCCGAGATCAGGCCAGTAGTACGGGCTTAAACGGAACCTGTGGGACCGGGGCGCACGCAGGTCACATCAGGGGGGTGAGGAAACGGCGCAGTGCTTCTTCGTAGCCGCTCGGGTCGGCGTTCCACATCGCCGCGTGCGGGGCTTGACGGACCGTGTGGAGGGCGATCCGGTCGGGGTGGGTGCCGGCGAGACGGCGGGAGAGGTCCCAGGGAGCGATCGTGTCGTCCGGGCCGTGGAAGATCAGGGTCGGCGGCGGGGGCCGGTCGGGGCCCATGTCGTCGGTCCGGTTCTCGTGGTCGGCGTAGGGCACGGTGCGGTCCGCGTACAGGCCGAAGTGGTCGCTGGGCAGTCCGGTGCGGCCCTGTGCCGCGCGCACCGCGAGGGGCAGGAGGACGCCGGGGGTGTGGCGGGCCGCGGCGAGGGCGCGCAGGGTCCGCTCCCAGCTGAGGACCGGGGAGTCGAGGACCAGCCCCCTGACGCGGTCGCGCAGGTCCGAGTGGGCGGCGGCGCGCAGGGCCATCGTGGCGCCGGTGGACCAGCCGTGCAGGACGAGTCGGCGGGCGCCGTGGCCGACGGCGAAGGCCATGGCCGCGTCCAGGTCGCGCCACTCGGTGTCGCCGAAGTGGTTCAGGCCGTCGGGCGGGCGGGGGGCGCCGGCGTCGCCGCGGTGGGTGGGGGCGAGGACCGGGAAGCCGAGGCGATGCAGGAACTCCATGAGGTTCATGGCGTGTTCGCGGGTCGTGCCGAGGCCGTGGACGGCGATGACCCAGGTGTCGCGTGTGCCGGGGACGAACCAGGCGGGCAGGGTGCCGAGTTCGCCCGGGATCTCGACGTCGGTGTGGTCGAGGCCGAGGACCGACTTCGGGTTGCCGACGTACGTGTTCGGGGTGAGCCAGACCTTGTCGCCGGGTTCCAGGGTGCCGTGGGTGACGCGTTCCAGGCGGCGGACGACGGTGTCGGCGGAGTGCGGTTCCGCGGCGAGGACGGGGCCCACGACGGCGTGGGAGGCGTCGCCTGCGAGGCCGTAGGTGCCGGGGCGGAGGGCGGCGAGGTCGCGGGTGAGGGTGATGCGGCCGGCGGCGGTGGAGTGAACGGTGAGCCGGGGTTCGCCGGGCAGCGGGCGGCCCGGCGACGCCTTCAGTCCGGCGTCGCTGGCGATCCTCCCGGCGATGATTCCGGCCGTGCCGGCGGCCAGGGCTGCGGTGACGGCTGCGGCCGTCGCTTTGACAGTACGCACGCCTTTCAGTGTCCTGTCGGACTCGGTTGACGGCCAGTGGGCGGGGTGCCTGCGGCGGCTTGTGCGGGTTCGGGTGCGGGTTCGGGTGCGGGTGCGGGTGCGGGTGCGGGTGCGGGTGCGGGTGCGGGTGCGGGTGCGGGTGCGGGTGCGGGTGCGGGTGCGGGTGCGGGTGCGGGTGCGGGTGCGGGTGCGGGCGTTTTTGCGCAGTTCCCCGCGCCCCTGTGTGCCTGCGGCGGCCTGTTTCTGTCCGGTGGGGGCCTTTGTAGCGCGTGCGGGTGTGTTGTGGGTCGGGGCCGGGGTGGGGGGTGTCCGTCCTCGGTCCGGCGGCTCGGTTCCTTGAGCAGTGCTCGGTAACGGACGCCGGCCGCTGCGGGCGGACACCCCCCACCCCGGCCCCTTCGCGCCGTACGCGGCTACCGGCCCGTCGTGGCCCACGGTACGGCGAACGGTCCGTCGTGGTGCGCGGTGCGGTGAGCGGTTTGTCGTGGCGCGCGGTGCGGCCAACGGCCCGTCGTGGCGCGCGAGGTGGTCGACGGTCCGTCCTGGCGCGGGTGAGTGCAACTCCTTAGGGGCGCGGGGAACTGCGCGACCAGCCCCCACCGGGCCGCAGTCGCCCGGCAACCTCAACCGGCACCCCCATGAGGCGCCCCGCTCAAGCCCGGCGCAGTCCCCGCTGGCCGTATCCGCGCAAGCGCTCGCCCGCCTCCGTCAGTTGTTCCTGCGTCAGGAGGTTCGGGGTCAGGCCCGGTACCGCGCGGGCCGTGAGCCACAGGTGGCACATCCATTCCAGTTGGGCTGTGCGGTCGTAGGCCTGGGAGAGGGTGCTGCCGTAGGCGATCGTGCCGTGGTTCTGGAGGAGGCAGGCGGAGCGGTCGGCGAGGGCGTGGAGCATGTTCTCGGCCAACTCGTCGGTGCCGTAGGTGGCATAGGGGGCGACCCGGACGGTGCCGCCGAGTGCGCCGGTCATGTAGTGGATCGCGGGGAGCTCGGGCACCAGTGTCGAGACGGCCGTGGCGTGCACCGCGTGGGTGTGGACGACCGCGCGGGCGTCGGTGCTGCGGTAGACGGCGAGGTGCATGGGGAGTTCGCTCGTCGGGACCAGGCTGCCGAGGACCTGCCGGCCGTCGAGGTCGACGCCCGTCACGTCGTCCGGCGTGAGGCGGTCGTAGGGGACGCCCGAGGGCGTGACCAGGACCGTGTCCGCGACGCGGACCGAGACGTTGCCGGAGGTTCCCACGACCAGTCCGTCGGAGACGGTCCGGCGGGCGGTGTCGACCAACTCCTCCCAGGCGTCCGCCTCCTCGGCTCCGACACCCCGTACGTCCCGTGGATCCCGTCGTTCCTCAGTCATGCCGCGATCCTGCCAGCCCAGGCACCGGATCGCCTCGGGCCGGGCACTGTAGGGCGCGCATCCGAGCTCCGAAAGGGCGCAAATGCGGATACGCGCCCTTCTCTCGTGTCTTGGCCGGAGATCGCCTGTAATTCGATTATCTTCCAGTAATCTCTGGGCTTTGTCGTGCACGACGCCATTCCGGGGGGACACATGGCCCGTGATCGCAAGCCTGCCCGTCATCGAGTTCGCGCCCTGGCCGTATTCGTGTCCGTGGCCATGCTCGCCGTGGGGGGCACGGCGCTGACCGGGACATCTGCGTCGGCGGCGGGCCCGCCCAAGGGGCACGATGTCTCTTCGCACCAGAAGAACGTCGACTGGCAGAAGGCCAGGGCCAAGGGCGCCAGGTTCGTCTACGTCAAGGCGACCGAGGCCACCGACTACCGCAATCCGCACTTCGGTCAGCAGTACGACGGCGCGCGCGACGCTGGCATCATCCGCGGGGCGTACCACTTCGCGCTGCCGGACAAGTCGTCGGGCAGGACGCAGGCCGCGTACTTCGTACGCAACGGCGGCGCCTGGTCCGCGGACGGCTGGACCCTGCCGCCCGCGCTGGACATCGAGTACAACCCGTACGACAGGAAGCACAAGTGCTACCGCATGACCAAGGCGCAGCTGGTCGGCTGGATCAAGTCGTTCAGCGATGAGGTGAAACGGCTCACCGGGCGCCGTCCGGTGATCTACACGACCGCTCACTGGTGGAACAGGTGCACGGGCGGCAGCGGGGCCTTCGCCTCCGACCACGCGCTGTGGGTGGCCCGCTACCACTCGGCGGACGCGGGAGCGCTGCCCATCGGATGGTCGTACTGGACGATCTGGCAGTACGACAACAGCGGCAGCCTGCCGGGTGACCAGAATCTCTTCAACGGGTCGGCGAATCAGCTGAGGCGGTTCGCGATGGGGTCATAGCCGTGAGCCGCAAGGTTTCGGTCACCGTGCGGCCCGCCTCAGTTCATCTTCCGTTCATCCAGGTTACCTACGTTCAACGGGCCAATGACCTCGAACGATTGCCTGGGTAAATGGAAAACTTCTCGCTGATCCTCGCGATTGTGGTGGTAACCGCACTCGCGTTCGATTTCACGAACGGTTTTCACGACACCGCCAACGCGATGGCCACCACCATCTCGACCGGTGCGCTCAAGCCCAAGGTCGCGGTGGCCATGTCCGCCGTGCTGAACCTTGTGGGCGCCTTCCTCTCGGTGGAGGTCGCCAACACGATCTCCAAGGGTCTCGTCGACGAGACCGGCATCCGTCCCGAGGTCATCTTCGCCGCCCTCGTCGGCGCGATCCTCTGGAACCTGCTGACCTGGCTGGTGGGCCTGCCCTCCAGTTCCTCGCACGCCCTCATGGGCGGTCTGATCGGCGCCACCATCGCCTCGGCGGGCACGGGCGCGGTCCACGGTGACGCGCTCGTCACCAAGGTCCTGATCCCGGCGATCGCCGCGCCGATCGTCGCGGGCGTCGCCGCCATGCTGGCCACCCGGCTCTCCTACACGCTGGGCAAGAAGGCCGACGGCAAGGCCGCCGCGAAGGGCTACCGCACCGGCCAGATCGCCTCGGCCGGCCTGGTCTCGCTGGCCCACGGCACCAACGACGCGCAGAAGACGATGGGCATCATCACCCTCGCCCTGGTCGCCGGCGGTGTCGTCGCGCCCGACTCCGACCCGCCCACCTGGGTCATCCTCTCGGCGGGCCTCGCCATCGCGCTCGGCACCTATCTCGGCGGCTGGCGCATCATCCGCACCATGGGCAAGGGCCTGACCGACCTCCAGCCGCAGCAGGGCTTCGCCGCCCAGACCAGCGCGGCCACCGTCATCCTGGCCTCGTCCCACCTCGGCTTCTCCCTCTCCACCACGCACTCCGTCTCCGGTTCGGTGATGGGCGCCGGCCTCGGCCGCAAGGGCGGCGTCGTCCGCTGGTCCACGGCCACCCGCATGTTCGTCGCCTGGGGCCTGACGCTCCCGGCGGCGGCCCTGGTGGGCGCCCTTGCCGAGTCGGTCACCGATCTCGGCGACTGGGGTACGGCGGTCGTGGCGGTCTTCCTCGTCGCCTCCAGCGCGGCGATCTGGAAGATCTCGCGGCGCGAGGTCGTCGACGCGTCCAACGTCAACCACACCGACGAGCCGGCCGGCGTGGTGACCACGGCGATCGCCGCCGTGACCCCGCCGCCCGCGGGCACGGTGACCGAGACCCTCACCGCCACGGTCCCGGCCCCGCCCGCCACGACGGAACCGGCAGCCCCGCCGGCCGCCGTCTGAGCCCGCAGTACTAAGGAAGCCTCACCATGAAGATCGACTGGGAAGCACTCGGCTCCGTCTTCGGCGTCAGCCTCGTCGTCACCGTGGGCCTCGTGGCCCTGTTCACCCTCGGCATCATGGGCCTGTCCCGCCAGGAACGGGCCACCGCCCAGGGCGACTCGGCCGCCCTCGCGGTCACCGGCGCCTACGCCTGCTTCGCGGCGTGCGCGGCGGCGGTGGCGTACGGCATTTCTCTGATCGTGGCCTGACGGCACTCGTCACTCGACGGCCGGGTGGGCACGGAACTGCGAGTTCCGTGCCCACCCGGCCGTCCTTGCGTGACCGGCGATGTGGGGTTCTGCACACTCCCCCGCCGCAGGTCAGCAGCAAGTTGACGGCTCTCGAAGGGCCATGGTGGACTGCCGGAGCCATATACGGCGGCAGAAGAGGAAGCCGGTGCGAATCCGGCGCGGTCCCGCCACTGTCACCGGGGTAGGTAGCCCCGGGAGCCAGGAACTCTCGCCGCCGGACTCGTCGAACCAGGGCGTGGACACCCTGAGTGAGGACATGACGCGATGCTCGCCTGCCGATCCACCCGCAGTTCCAGGCACTTGAACGACCCCGCGATCGGCTGAGCCGGTGCGTGCCGATCGCGTCTTCGCGTACGGCGCCGCCGCCGGTCTGATCGGTGACCTTCTGCTCGGTGACCCCCGTCGGGGGCATCCGGTCGCCGCGTTCGGACGGGCCGCGGGCGCCGTGGAGCGGGTGTTGTGGCGGGACCACCGGGGCTGGGGCACGCTGCACACCGCCGTGTGTGTGGGCGGTGCGGTGGGGCTCGGTGCCGTGGCGGAGAACGTCGTACGTCCGTCCCGTACCGCTTCCGTCGCACTCACCGCCGCCGCCACCTGGGCCGTCGTGGGCGGGACTTCACTCGTGCGGGAGGCCAAGGTCATCGGGCGGGCGCTGGAGGCCGGGGACGTCGAGGCGGCCCGGGAGCGGCTGCCGCATCTGTGTGGGCGCGATCCCCAGGCACTCGACGCCGACGGGATCGCGCGGGCCGTTGTGGAGTCCGTCGCCGAGAACACCTCCGACGCCGTCGTGGGGGCGCTCGTGTGGGGGGCCGTCGCCGGGGTGCCGGGGCTGCTCGGGTTCCGGGCCGTGAACACGCTCGACGCCATGGTGGGGCACCGGTCGGTCACCTACCGCCGCTTCGGGTGGGCTTCGGCCCGGCTGGACGACCTCGCCGGGTGGCCGGGGGCGCGGCTGACCGCCGTACTCGCCGCCCTGGCCGGTGACAGCCCGCGGGGTGCCGTGCGGGCCTGGCGGGAGGACGCACCGAAGCATCCGAGTCCCAACGCCGGTCCCGTCGAAGCCTCGTTCGCGGGGGCGCTGGGGGTCCGGCTCGGGGGGACCCTCTCGTACGCGGGGCGGGTCGAGCACCGTCCGGTGCTGCATCGGCGAGGGCGCGCCGTCGCCACGTACGACATCGAGCGCGCCGTACGGCTGTCACGGCGCGTCGGGCTGCTCGCGCTCGGCGTCGGTGTCGCCGCGCGGGCCTTCGTGAAGGGGCGTACGGCATGAGTGGCGGGGGTCTTCTCGTCGCCGGAACCACCTCGGACGCCGGCAAGAGTGTCGTCACCGCCGGGATCTGCCGGTGGCTGGTGCGGCAGGGGGTGAAGGTCGCGCCGTTCAAGGCGCAGAACATGTCTCTCAACTCGTTCGTGACGAGGGAGGGCGCGGAGATCGGGCGGGCCCAGGCCATGCAGGCTCAGGCCTGCCGCGTCGAGCCCACCGCGCTCATGAATCCCGTGCTGCTCAAGCCCGGTGGTGAGCAGAGCAGTCAGGTCGTGCTGCTCGGGAAGCCCGTCGGGGAGTTGAGCGCACGCGGTTATCACGGCGGGCGGCAGCAGCAGCTTCTCGGGACCGTGCTCGACTGTCTCGGCGAGTTGCGGGGCACGTATGACGCGGTGATCTGTGAGGGGGCCGGCAGCCCGGCCGAGATCAACCTGCGGCGTACCGACATCGTCAACATGGGGATCGCCCGGAACGCCGGGCTGCCCGTCCTTGTCGTGGGCGACATCGACCGCGGGGGCGTCTTCGCCTCCTTCTTCGGGACCGTCGCGCTGCTCTCCCCCGAGGACCAGGCGCTCGTCGCGGGGTTCCTCGTCAACAAGTTCCGGGGGGACGTCTCGCTGCTCGAACCCGGGCTCGACATGCTCCAGGGGCTCACCGGGCGGTCCACGTACGGCGTTCTGCCCTTCCGGCACGGCCTCGGGATCGACGAGGAGGACGGGCTGAGGGTGTCCCTGCGGGGGACCGTCCGGGAGTCCGCGGTGAGCCCTCCGGTGGGCGAGGACGTGCTGCGGGTCGCCGTCTGCGCGATCCCCCTGATGTCCAACTTCACCGACGTCGACGCCCTGGCCGCCGAACCCGGCGTGGTGGTGCGGTTCGTGGACCGGGCGGAGGAGCTGGCGGACGCCGACCTCGTCGTGATCCCGGGAACCCGTGGGACCGTACGGGCGCTTGAGTGGCTGCGGCAGCGCGGACTGGCCGACGCACTGGTCAGAAGGGCCGCGGAAGGCCGTCCGATCCTCGGCGTCTGCGGTGGCTTCCAGATCCTCGGCGAGCACATCGAGGACGAGGTCGAGAGCCGGCAGGGACATGTCGAGGGGCTCGGAGTCCTTCCCGTGCGGGTGCGGTTCGCGCGGGAGAAGACCCTGACCCGGCCGGAGGGCGAAGCCCTCGGCGAGCACGTCGCGGGGTACGAGATCCATCACGGGGTCGCCGACATCCACGGGGGCCAAGCGTTCCTCTCTGATGACAAGGGACACAGCCTGGACGGCTGCCGCGTCGGCCAGACCTGGGGGACCCACTGGCACGGCTCGCTGGAGTCGGACGGGTTCCGGCGGGCCTTCCTGCGGGAGGTGGCGGCCGCCGCGGGCCGCCGGTTCGTGCCGGCCCCCGACACCTCGTTCGCCGCGCTGCGCGAGGAGCAGCTCGACCGGCTCGGCGACCTGATCGAACAGCACGCGGACACGGACGCGCTGTGGCGGCTCATCGAGTCCGGTGCGCCGCAAGGACTGCCTTTCATTCCACCGGGAGCGCCCGCATGAGCACAGTGTTGTTGTTGTCCACCGCCGACACGGATCTGCTGGCGGCCCGGGCCGCCACGGGTGCCTCGTATCGGATCGGGAATCCGACCCGGGTCGAGGTCGCGCAGGAGCTGCCGGCGCTGATCGAGGGCGCGGACATCGCCGTCGTACGTCTGCTCGGCGGCAAGCGGGCCTGGGAGGACGGGCTCGCCGCGCTGAAGGCTTCCGGCGTCCCGACCGTGCTGCTCGGCGGAGAGACGGTGCCGGACGCCGAGTTGATGGCCGAGTCGTCCGTCCCGGCCGGTGTCGTGGCCGAGGCGCTCAGGTACCTCGTCGAGGGCGGGCCCGCGAACCTGGAGGAACTCGCCCGGTTCCTGTCCGACACCGTGCTGCTGACCGGCGAGGGGTTCGCCGAGCCGCGGAAGATGCCGGAGTACGGCGTCCATGGCTCGCTCGCGCCGGACAACGGCCGCCCGACCGTCGGTGTGCTCTTCTACCGGGCCCATGAACTCAGCGGCAACACCGCCTTCGTGGACACCCTGTGCGAGGCGATCGAGGCACGGGGCGCCAATGCCCTTCCCGTGTACTGCGGTTCACTTCGCGGTGCCGACGCCGGGCTCTACGAGCTCCTCGCCCGCGCCGACTCCCTCGTCGCCACCGTCCTCGCCGCCGGCGGCACCCACGCCTCGCAGGCCTCGGCGGGCGGTGACGAGGAGGCGTGGGACATCGGGGCCCTGGCCGACCTCGACGTGCCGGTGCTGCAAGGGCTCTGCCTCACGTCGTCCAGGGCCGCGTGGGAGGAGTCGGACGCCGCCCTGTCCCCCATGGACGCGGCCATGCAGGTCGCGATCCCGGAGTTCGACGGACGGCTCATCACTGTGCCGTTCTCCTTCAAGGAGCAGGGGCCCGACGATGTCCCGGTGTACGTGGCGGACCCCGAGCGGGCCGCGCGGGTCGCCGGGATCGCCGTACGGCACGCGGAGTTGAGGCACAAGCCGAACGCCGAGAAGAAGCTCGCGCTGATCTTCACCGCCTATCCGACCAAGCACTCACGGGTCGGGAACGCGGTGGGCCTGGACACGCCCGCCTCGGCGGTGCGGGTGCTGGACGCGCTCAGGGACGCCGGGTACGTCGCCGAGGGGTACCCCGACAACGGCGACGAGCTCATCCACCGGCTGATCGAGGCCGGCGGACACGACGTCGAGTGGCTGACCGAGGACCAGCTGGCGTCGGCTCCCGCGCGGGTGCCGCTCGCCGACTACCGGGCCTGGTTCGACCAGCTGGAGCCGGGGCTTCGTCAGGCCATGGTGGACGCGTGGGGTGAGCCGCCGGGCTCGCTGTACGTCGACGGGGACGACATCGTGCTGGCCTCGCTCCAGTTCGGGAACGTCGTCGTGATGATCCAGCCGCCGCGCGGCTTCGGGGAGAACCCGATCGCGATCTACCACGACCCGGACATGCCGCCGTCCCACCACTACATGGCCGCGTACCGGTGGCTCGAGAACTCTTTCGGCGCCGACGCGATCGTCCACATGGGCAAGCACGGCACGATGGAGTGGCTGCCGGGCAAGGGCCTCGGCCTCAGCGGGGGTTGTGCGCCCGATGCCGTGCTCGGTGAACTGCCGCTGATCTACCCCTTCATCGTCAACGACCCCGGCGAGGGCACCCAGGCCAAGCGGCGCGGACACGCCACCGTGGTCGACCACCTCGTGCCGCCGATGGCGCGGGCCGACACCTACGGCGACCTGGCCAAGCTGGAGCAGCTCCTGGACGAGTACGCGCTCGTCTCCGACCTGGACCCGACCAAGGCCCCGGCCGTGCGCGCCCAGATCTGGACGCTGGTCAAGGCGGCCGAGCTCCACCACGACCTGCATGTGGACGAGCAGCCGGACGACGCGGCGTTCGACGAGTTCGTCATGCACATCGACGGCTATCTGTGCGAGATCAAGGACGTGCAGATCCGGGACGGGCTGCACATCCTCGGCGGCGGTCCCGTCGACGAGGCCCGGGTCAACCTCGTGCTCGCCGTGCTGCGCGCCTCGCAGGTGTGGGGCGGACAGGCGAACGCCCTGCCGGGGCTGCGTGCTTCGTTGGCGGAGCATTTCGGGCTGGTCGAGAAGGAGTTGCTGGCCGAGCCCGGTACGCCGGTGAAGGTCCCGGTCGAGCTCTCCGACCTGGTCGACGGTCCTGCGCGCAGCGCCGCCGACGCGATCGATCTGCTGGAGCAGCTGTGCCGGCGGGTCGCGGAGGGCATGGAGGCCGTGGCCTGGGACGTGACGGCCGTTCCCGCTCTCGTGCGTGACGTCCTCGGCGCCGAACTCCCCGAGGCCGTCGCGGTGCTGGAGTTCGCCTGCACCGAGGTCGTGCCCCGGCTGGCCCGTACGACGGACGAGATCGGGCACATCCTCAAGGCCCTGGACGGGGGTTACGTCCCGGCGGGGCCTTCCGGTTCGCCCACCCGCGGACTCGTCAACGTGCTGCCGACCGGCCGGAACTTCTACTCCGTAGACCCCAAGGCCATTCCGTCCAGGCTGAGTTGGGAGGTCGGGCAGTCGCTCGCCGACTCGCTCGTGCAGCGGTACCTGGCCGACACCGGCGAGTACCCGAAGTCCGTGGGGCTCACGGTCTGGGGTACGTCCGCGATGCGTACGCAGGGCGACGACATCGCCGAGATCCTCGCGCTGCTGGGCTGCCGTCCGGTGTGGGACGACGCCTCGCGGCGGGTCACCGGCTTCGAGGTCGTTCCCCTGACCGAGCTCGGCCGTCCCCGCATCGACGTCACGGTCCGTATCTCCGGCTTCTTCCGGGACGCGTTCCCGCACGTCGTCGGCCTGATCGACGACGCCGTCCGCGCGGTCGCCGAGCTGGACGAGCCGGCCGACGGGAACTTCGTGAAGGCGCACGCCGACGAGGACACCGTCGAGCACGGTGACCGGCGACGCGCGACCGCCCGGATCTTCGGGTCCAAGCCGGGGGCGTACGGTGCCGGTCTGCTGCCGCTGATCGACGCCCGCAACTGGCGCTCGGACGCCGACCTCGCCGAGGTGTACGCGGTGTGGGGCGGCTACGCCTACGGGCGCGGGCTGGACGGCCGGGCGGCGCGCGGGGACATGGAGACGGCGTTCAAGCGGATCAACGTCGCCGCGAAGAACGTCGACACCCGCGAGCACGACCTGGTCGACGCCGACGACTACTTCCAGTACCACGGCGGCATGGTCGCCATGGTGCGCCACCTCACGGGCGCCAACCCCGAGGCGTACGTGGGCGATTCGGCCACCCCGGACCAGGTGCGGACGCGGACGCTCGGCGAGGAGACCCACCGGGTCTTCCGGGCCCGGGTCGTCAACCCGCGCTGGATGGCGGCCATGCGCCGGCACGGCTACAAGGGCGCCTTCGAGATGGCGGCGACCGTCGACTACCTCTTCGGCTACGACGCCACGGCCGGCGTGGTCGACGACTGGATGTACGAGAAGCTCAGCGCGGAGTACGTCTTCGATGCGGAGAACCGGGACTTCATGAAGAAGTCCAACCCCTGGGCCCTGCGGGGCATCACGGAGCGGCTCCTGGAGGCCGCCGACCGTGGACTGTGGGCCGAGCCGGACGCGGACACGCTGGAGCGGCTGCGGGCCACGTACCTGGAGCTCGAGGGCGACTTGGAGGGTGACGACAAGTGAGTACCCCGTTTCCGTTCACGGCCGTCGTCGGCCAGGAGGACCTGCGGCTCGCGCTGCTGCTGAACGCCGTGTCGCCGGCGGTCGGCGGTGTGCTGGTGCGCGGCGAGAAGGGCACCGCCAAGTCGACTGCGGTGCGCGCCCTTTCGGCACTGTTGCCCGAGGTCGCGGTCGTCCCCGGCTGCCGTTTCTCCTGTGACCCCGCCGCCCCGGACCCGTCCTGCCCGGACGGTCCGCACGAGGCGGGCAACGGCGGCACGCGCCCCTCCCGCATGGTCGAACTCCCCGTCGGCGCCTCCGAGGACCGGCTCGTCGGCGCCCTCGACATCGAGCGGGCGCTCGCGGAGGGAGTGAAGGCCTTCGAGCCGGGACTCCTCGCCGACGCGCACCGCGGGATCCTCTACGTCGACGAGGTCAACCTCCTCCACGATCACCTGGTCGACCTGCTGCTCGACGCCGCCGCGATGGGGGCGTCGTACGTCGAGCGGGAGGGCGTCTCGGTACGGCACGCCTCGAAGTTCCTGCTCGTCGGCACCATGAACCCCGAGGAGGGCGAGCTGCGGCCGCAGTTGCTCGACCGGTTCGGGCTGACCGTCGAGGTCGCGGCCTCGCGGGAGCCGGACCAGCGGGTGGAGGTCGTGCGGCGGCGGCTCGCCTACGACGACGATCCGGCCGGGTTCGCGGCGCGTTGGGCGGACGAGGAGCGTGCCGTACGGCAACGGATCGTCGGCGCAAGGGAGTTGCTGCCGTCGGTGCGGCTGGGCGACGGGGCGCTCAGGCAGATCGCGGCGACCTGTGCCGCGTTCGAGGTGGACGGCATGCGGGCCGACATCGTGATGGCGCGCACCGCGACCGCGCTGGCGGCGTGGGCCGGGCGGACCGATGTGCTCGCGGAGGACGTGCGGCAGGCCGCGCTCCTCGCGCTGCCGCACCGCCGACGCCGTAATCCCTTTGACGCGCCGGGTCTTGACGAGGACAAGCTCGACGAGACGCTGGAGGAGTTCAGCGGGGAGGGCGACGAGGATCCCGACCCGGACGGGCCCGGCGGGGGTGGCGGGCAGCCGCCGTCCGGGCCACAGGACGACGGGCCGCAGGCCGACGGGGGTTCCGGTGCGCAGCCGGAGGCGGGCGACGACGGCGAGCCGCAGGCGTCCGGTGCCGGTTCCGGGGAGCAGTCCGCCGCACGGGCTTCCGAGCCCTTCCGTACCAAGGTGCTCAGCGTGCCCGGGCTCGGCGACGGAGCTGCCGGGCGGCGGTCCCGTGCGCGGACCGAGCACGGGCGGACGACCGGCGCCCGGCGGCCCCAGGGAGCCCTGACGAAGCTACACCTGGCGGCCACCGTGCAGGCGGCCGCCCCGCATCAGCGGGCGCGGGGGCGGACGGGGCGTGGTCTCGTCGTCCGGCGTGACGATCTGCGGCAGGCGACGCGGGAGGGACGCGAGGGAAATCTCGTGCTGTTCGTCGTCGACGCCTCGGGGTCGATGGCGGCGCGGCAGCGGATGAGCGCGGTGAAGGGGGCCGTGCTGTCGCTGCTGCTGGACGCGTATCAGCGTCGGGACAAGGTGGGTCTGGTGACGTTCCGGGGGTCGGCGGCGGAGGTCGCCCTGCCGCCCACGTCGTCGGTGGACGCCGCGGCCGCCCGCCTTGAGACCTTGCCGACCGGTGGGCGTACCCCGCTCGCGGCCGGGCTGCTGCGGGCGCACGAGGTGCTGCGGGTGGAGCGGCTGCGGGATCCCGCGCGGCGCGCACTGGTGGTCGTGGTGACGGACGGGCGGGCCACCGGTGGGCCCGAGCCGGTCGCGCTCGCGGGGCGGGCGGCCCGGCTGTTCGCCGCGGACGGCGTCGCCTCCGTCGTCGTCGACTGCGAGTCCGGGCCGGTGCGGCTGGGGCTGGCCGGGCAGCTCGCGGGTGAACTGGACGGTACCGCGGTGACGTTGGACGAGTTGCGGGCCGACTCGATCGCCGGACTGGTGAAGGACGTACAGAGGAGGGCCGCGTAATGCCTCAGGGACAGCCGAGTGTGGTGCCGGAGGACGGACTGACGACTCGTCAGCGTCGTAACCGGCCGTTGGTGGTGGTGCACACGGGCATCGGCAAGGGGAAGTCGACCGCCGCTTTCGGGCTTGCCCTGCGGGCCTGGAATCAGGGGTGGCCCATCGGGGTGTTCCAGTTCGTCAAGTCGGCGAAGTGGAAGGTCGGCGAGGAGAACGCGCTGCGGGTGCTGGGGGCGTCCGGGGAGGGCGGGTCCGTCGACTGGCACAAGATGGGTGAGGGCTGGTCCTGGGTGCAGCGCGATGCCCAGATGGACAATGAGGAGAAGGCCCGGGAGGGCTGGGAGCAGGTCAAGCGGGACCTCGCCGCGGAGACGTACCAGCTGTACGTGCTCGACGAGTTCGCCTACCCGATGCACTGGGGGTGGGTGGACACGGATGAGGTTCTTGACGTGCTCAGGAATCGGCCCGGGACCCAGCACGTGGTCATCACCGGCCGCAACGCGCCCGAGAAGCTGGTCGACTTCGCCGATCTCGTGACCGACATGTCCAAGGTGAAGCACCCCATGGACGCCGGGCAGAAGGGGCAGAGGGGCATCGAGTGGTGACTTCTTCCGTCCCTCGGCTGGTCATCGCCGCGCCGTCCTCCGGCAGCGGCAAGACCACCGTTGCCACGGGGTTGATGGCCGCGTTCGCCGCGCGGGGGCTCGCCGTGTCTCCGCACAAGGTGGGTCCTGACTACATCGATCCCGGGTATCACGCGCTCGCGAGCGGGCGGGTGGGGCGGAATCTCGACGCGTATCTGTGCGGTCCGGAGCTGGTGGCTCCGCTGTTCCTGCACGGGGCGCGCGGGTGTGACATCGCCGTCGTGGAGGGGGTGATGGGGATGTTCGACGGGGCCGCGGGGGAAGGGGAGCTGGCGTCCACGGCTCATGTGGCGAAGCTGTTGCGGGCGCCCGTGGTGCTGGTCGTCGACGCCTCGTCGCAGTCCCGGTCGGTTGCCGCGCTGGTGCACGGGTTCGCGTCGTGGGATCCCGAGGTGCGGGTGGGGGGCGTGATCCTCAACAAGGTCGCCTCCGACCGTCATGAGGCGTTGTTGCGGGAGGCGTTGGAGTCGGCCGGGGTGCCGGTGTTCGGGGTGCTGCGGCGGGTGGCCCAGGTGGACACGCCGTCCCGGCATCTGGGGTTGGTGCCGGTCGCCGAGCGGCGGGGGGCGGCAGTGTCCGCTGTCGCGGCGATGGCGGCGCAGGTTCGTGCCGGGTGTGATCTCGATGGGCTGGTTGCGCTGGCGCGGGGTGCGGGGGCGTTGTCGTGTGCGGCTTGGGATGCGGCTGAGGTGTTGGCTTCCTCGCCCCCGCCGCCCCTACCCGTCCCTCCCCCAGAGGGGGGACCCCCACCAGGGGGCTCCGCCCCCTGGACCCCCGCTCCTCAAACGCCGGAGGGGCTGGATTTGGCTCAGGTCGCCCACCCAGGGGCGCGGGGAACTGCGCGACCAGCCCCCACTCAGCCGCACCCGGCTTCCGACGGACCGGTACGAGTCGCTGTCGCCGGCGGGCCTGCCTTCACCTTCTCCTACGCCGAGCACTCCGAGCTGCTCGCCGCCGCCGGTGCCGAGGTCATCGTCTTTGACCCCCTACGCGATGAGCAATTGCCTGCCGGGGCAAACGGGTTGGTCATCGGCGGCGGTTTCCCCGAGGTCTACGCCGCCGAGCTCTCCGCCAACGAACCGCTGCGCAAGGCCGTTTCAGCCCTCGCAGAGACCGGCGCTCCCGTCGCCGCCGAGTGTGCCGGTCTGCTCTATCTGTGCCGTGAGCTCGACGGGCAGCCCATGTGCGGGGTGCTCGACGCCTCGGCCCGGATGGAGGACAGGCTCACCCTCGGGTATCGGGACGCCGTCGCCGTCAGCGACAGTTCGCTGGCTGTCGCCGGGACGCGGATGCGGGGGCACGAGTTCCACCGGACCGTCGTGGAGCCGGGGGCCGGGGACGCGGCCGCGTGGGGTGTGCGGGTGCCCCGGCGGCGGCTCGAGGGTTTTGTACAGCGTGGTGTGCACGCGAGTTATCTGCACACGCACTGGGCCTCGCAGCCCGGTGTCGCCCGTCGGTTCGTGGAGAGGTGCCGGACGTCATGAGCAGCAGCAGGTTGATCGGGGTCGGGGTCGGTCCCGGCGATCCGGAGCTGGTGACCGTCAAGGGTGTCAACACCCTGCGCGCCGCCGACGTGGTCGTCGTGCCGGTCATGGACACGGGTGAGAGGGGGCGGGCCGAGGCGACCGTTCTGCACTACGTGCCCCAGGAGAGGATCGTCCGGGTCGTCTTCGCTCTCAACGAGCGCAGTGATCACGCCCGGCGCGAGGCCGCCTGGGACGCGGCCGGGGAGCGGGTCGCCGAGTTGCTCGCCGCCCACTCGTGCGTCGCCTTCGCCACCATCGGCGACCCCAACGTCTACTCCACCTTCACCTATCTCGCCCAGACCATCGGCGAGCTCGTGCCCGACGCCGTCGTGGAGACCGTGCCCGGGATCACCGCCATGCAGGATCTCGCCGCGCGCTCCGGGGCCGTACTGACCGAGGGCACCGAGCCGCTCACCCTCGTGCCCGTCACCGCCGGGTCCGCCGTCCTCAAGGATGCGCTCAACGGGCCCGGGACCGTCGTCGCGTACAAGTTCGGGCGCCTGGCGGGTGAGGTGGCCGAGGCGCTCAGGGAGACCGGGCGGATCGAGGACGCCGTATGGGGATCGGCGCTCGGGATGGAGGCCGAGTCCATCCGGCCCGCCGGTGAGCTCGACGGGGCTCCCCTGCCGTATCTCTCCACCCTCATCGCGCCCGCGCGGCGGGACGGCACCCGGGGCGGCAAGTTGTGACACCCCCCGCGAGCCCCTCCAGAGCCGCCGGATCAGCCGGCCAGGCCCACCACCAGCCAGATGAAACCCACCCCCGCGACGGTGCACAGCAGGGTCGAGCGGGCGGGGTGTTCGTGGTGGGCCTCGGGGAGGATCTCGGCCGCCGCGAGATAGAGGAGCGCGCCGCCGAAGAGACCGAGATAGCCACCGAGCAGACCTTCCGGGATGGTCACGAACGACGTCGACGCGGCGCCCAACACCGGGGCCGCCGCGTCCGCGAACAGCATCCCCAGCGCTCTGCGGCGGTCGTTCCCGTACAGGCTCGTGATCGTGTACGTGTTGAAGCCGTCCGCGAAGTCATGGGCCACGACGGCGAGCGCGACGGCCGTACCCATACCGCCGCCCACCTGGAAGGCCGCGCCGATCGCCACGCCGTCCATGGCGCTGTGGCCGACCATCGCGGCCGCTGCCGTGAGGCCCACCTCGGGCACCCGGCCGTCCCTCTCCTCGCCGCCGTGCGCCGCCTGACGGGCGGCCAGCAGACGTTCCACCAGATGGGCCAGCAGGAAGCCGGCCACGAAGAGGAGCAGGGCCGCGGGGACACCGAAGACCTCGTCGCCGGCCGCGCGCAGCGCCTCCGGCAGCAGGTCCAGGCCGACCACGCCGAGCATCAGGCCGCCGGCCAGTCCGAGGACCAGATGACGGCGGTCGGTCACCCGCTGTGCCGTCCAGCCGCCGGCCAGCGTCATCAGGAACGCGCCGAGCGCGACGAAGACCGCCATAGGGCCTTCGTATCCGATCAGCCCCCGTTCGCGCACATCCGGCCACCGCACCGGCGACACCCTTGACACCTTTTGCAACGAGAGGACCGATTCCCATGGCCGATGCCCCCACCGGCAAGGTGACCTTCGTCGGTGCCGGCCCCGGCGCCGCCGATCTGCTGACGTTCCGGGCCGCGCGCGCCATCGCCGAGGCCGACGTCGTGATCTGGGCCGCGAGCCTGGTGCAGGCGGAGGTCCTCGAGCACGCGCGCGAGGACGCGGAGATCCTCGACTCGGCGACCATGTCGCTCGAGGACGTCGTCGCGGTGTACGAGCGGGCGCGCGACGAGGACTTGAAGGTCGCCCGGATCCACTCCGGCGACCCCGCTCTGTGGGGCGGTACGCAGGAGCAGCTCGACCGGTGTGCGCGGATCGGCATCGAGACCGAGGTCGTGCCCGGTGTCTCGGCGTTCTCCGCGGTCGCCGCGCTCGCGCGGCGCGAGCTGACCATCCCCGAGGTCGCGCAGTCCGTCGTGCTCACCCGGCTCGGCGGCGGCAAGACGCCCATGCCGCCCGGCGAGGAGGTGCGGGAGTTCGCCAAGCACGGCACCACCATGGCGATCTTCCTGTCCGCGGCACGCAGCGGGCAGCTGGTGCGGGAGCTGCTGGAGGGCGGCTATCCGACCTCTACGCCGGTCGTCGTCGCCTACCAGGCGACCTGGCCGGAGGAGCTGGTCGTGCGGTGCACGATCGAGACGCTGGAGCAGACCGTCAAGGAGCACAAGCTCTGGAAGCACACGCTCTTCCTGGTCGGCCCGGCGCTGGACTCCGAGGGCACCCGGTCGCACCTCTACCACCCCGGTCACTTCCACGGCTACCGCAAGGCCGACCCGGAGGCCCGGCGGGCCCTGCGCGCGGCGCGGGGTGCCGGCACGTGATCACGGTCGTGGGTACGGGGACGGGGGCGCCGCCCCAGGAGTGCCTGGCCGGCGCCGAGCTGGTGGTGGGCGGGCGGCGGCACCTGGATGCCGTACGGCTGCCGGAGGCGGCGGAGCGGATCGTGCTCGGGCCGCTGGCTCCCGCCCTCGACACCATGGCGGAGTACCTGGACAAGGAACGGCGGGTGGTCGTGCTGGCCTCCGGCGACCCCGGGTTCTTCGGGATCGTGCGGGTGCTGGCCGAGCGGTTCGGGCCCGCCGCGCTGGACGTGCGGCCCGGAGTCTCCTCCGTCGCCGCCGCCTTCGCGCGGGTCGGACTGCCGTGGGAGGACGCGGTGGTGGTCAGCGCGCACGGGCGTGATCTGCGTACGGCGGTGAACGTGTGCCGCGCGCGCCCGAAGGTGGCGGTGCTGACGGGGCCGGGGGCGGGCCCCGCCGAGCTGGGAGCCGCGTTGGCGTTGCCCGGGGACGCGGGCGCCGCAGGAAGTGCCACGAGCGGCTGTCGGGCGACTGCGGCTGCTTCGTGGTCGGCCGCGCCCCGCGGCGGAGCCGCACATCGATACGGCCCCGCGCCCCTTGAGCGCGTTCTCGTCGTCGCCTCCGCTCTGGGCAGCGACGACGAACGCGTCGAGCGGGTCACCCCCGCCGAGGCCGCCGCCCGGGACTGGGGCACGGCGGTGAGTGTCGTGCTGTGTCTCGACGAGTCCCGAGCTCTCGGTGCCGTGCGCACGGTCGCCGGGCCTTCCGCAGCTCCCTCCCAATGGGCCCTGGACGAGGGTGAGTTCACCCACCGGGACTCGATGATCACCAAGTTCGAGGTGCGGGCGCTGGCGCTGGCGCGGCTCGGGCCTCGGCTCGGGGATCTGGTGTGGGACGTCGGCGCGGGCTCGGGGTCCGTGGCCGTGGAGTGCGCGCGGCTCGGTGCGGCCGTCGTCGCGGTCGAGAAGGCACCCGACGGCGTCGAACGGATCCGCGCCAACGCGGCCGCCCACGGAGTCGACGTACGGACCGTGCACGGGTCCGCGCCGGACGCGCTCGCGGAACTCGACGACCCGGACGCCGTGTTCGTGGGCGGTGGTGGACGCGAACTGCCGGACATCGTCGCCGTGTGCGCGCGGCGGGCCCGGCGCAGCGTCGTCGTCGCCATGGCCGCGCTCGACCGGGTGCCGGCCGTACGCGCGGCACTCACCGGCGCCGGGTTCGGCTGCGACGGCGTACTGCTCCAGTCGTCCCGTCTCGCACCGCTGCCCGGGGACGTGACCCGGCTCGCGGCGACCAATCCGGTCTTTCTGCTGTGGGGTGCCAGAAACCCCGTCTCTGATGAAGGAGTTGCCCAGTGATCGGCCTCATTTCCGCCACCGCGGCGGGGGCGGCGGCACGCGACCGGCTGGCCGCGGCATGGCCGGACCGTACGCGCGTGTACGACGGGCCCGTGGGCGACGCCGTACGGCGGGCGTTCGCGGAGTGCGAGCAGCTCGTGTGTTTCCTGGCCACGGGGGCGGTCGTACGGCTGATCGCGCCGCTGCTCCGCGACAAGGCCGCCGACCCGGGTGTGGTGTGTGTCGACGAGGGTGGCCGGTTCGCCGTGTCCCTGGTCGGCGGACACGGCGGCGGCGCCAATGAACTCGCCCGGGAGATCGGCGAGTTGCTGGGTGCCGAGCCCGTGGTGACGACGGCGACCGACGCGGTGGGGGTGCCGGGGCTCGACACGCTCGGGCTGCCGGTGGAGGGCGCGGTGGCCGCCGTCTCACGGGCGCTGCTTGACGGGGAACCCGTCGCCCTGCACAACGAGTCGCTCTGGCCGCTGCCGCCGCTGCCGGTCGCCGCGGAGGGGGCGTACGGCATCCGGGTCACGGACCGGCTCGTCGAGCCCTCCGAGCGGGAGGTCGTGCTGCGTCCGCCCACGCTCGTGGTCGGCGTCGGCGCCTCCAAGGGCGCGCCCGCCGAAGAGGTGCTGGAGTTGATCGGCAGTTCCTTGCGTGAGGCCGGGCTGTCCCCGAAGTCGATCGCCGAACTCGCCACCGTGGACGCCAAGGCCGAGGAGCCGGGGATCGTGGCGGCGGCCGAGCGGCTCGGCGTGCCCCTGGTCACCCATTCCGCCGAGGAGTTGGCCGCCGTCGAGGTGCCCAACCCGTCGGACGCGCCCCTGGCCGCCGTGGGCACGCCGTCGGTCGCGGAGGCCGCGGCCCTCGTACGGGGCGGTGAACTCCTCGTCCCCAAGCGGAAATCGGCCGCGACGCCCGCCATGGCGACCTGTGCGGTCGTACGGCGTCCCGTGCGCGGCCGGCTCGCGGTCGTCGGGCTCGGTCCCGGCGCCCGGGACCTGCTCACGCCCCGCGCGAAGGCGGAGCTCCGGCGTGCTTCCGTGCTCGTCGGGCTCGATCAGTACGTCGACCAGATCCGCGATCTGCTGCGGCCCGGCACCCGGGTCCTGGAGTCGGGCCTGGGGGCCGAGGAGGAGCGGGCGCGCACGGCCGTCGAAGAGGCCCGCAAGGGCCAGGCGGTCGCGCTCATCGGCAGCGGGGACGCCGGCGTGTACGCCATGGCCTCCCCCGCGCTCGCCGAGGCCTCCGACGACATCGACGTGATCGGGGTGCCGGGGGTCACGGCCGCGCTCGCGGCGGCCGCGCTCCTCGGTGCCCCGCTGGGCCACGACCACGTGTCCATCAGCCTGTCCGACCTGCACACGCCGTGGGAGGTCATCGAGCGGCGGGTGCGGGCGGCGGCCGAGGCGGACATCGTGGTCACCTTCTACAACCCCCGTTCCCGGGGCCGCGACTGGCAGCTGCCCAAGGCGCTGGCGATCCTCGCCGAGCACCGGGAGCCGGCCACGCCGGTCGGTGTCGTACGAAACGCGTCGCGGCCGGACGAGTCCGCCCGGCTGACGACCCTGGCCGCTCTCGACCCGGCCACGGTCGACATGATGACGGTCGTGACGGTGGGCAACACGGCGACCCGCGACATCGCGGGGCGTATGGTGACGCCGCGCGGCTACCGCTGGCAGGAGGGCGCCAAGTGAACCGTGTCGTCCACCCGATCGAGGTGGAGTCCTACCGGCGGCTGCGCGCCCGCCTGGACACCTCCCACTTCCCGCCGCTGACCCGGGCGGTGGTGGAGAGGGTCATCCACTCCGCCGCCGATCTGGGGTACGCCACCGATCTCGTCATGGACGAGGGCGACCTGGAGAAGGCGCACACCGCGTTGCACTCCGGCGCGCCCGTGGTCACGGACGTGGAGATGGTCGCGGCCGGCATCACCCGGCGGGAGACCGTCTGCCGGCTGAGGGACGCCAAGTCGGGGCCCGGGCTGACCCGTTCGGCCCACGCCATCCGCCTCGCCCACGAGCAGGTCGGCCCCGGGGCGATCTGGGTGATCGGCAACGCCCCCACCGCGCTGGAGGAGTTGCTGACCCTGGACGCGGCCCCGGCGCTCGTCATCGGGCTGCCCGTCGGCTTCGTCGGCGCGGTCGAGTCCAAGGCCGCGTTGCGCGAGAGCGGGCTGCCCGCCGTGTCCAACGTGTCCGAGAAGGGCGGTTCGGCGGTCGCCTCCGCGGCGCTCAACGCCCTGCTGTACCACCCCATTCACCCTTCCGAGGAGACATCGTGACCACCCCGCCGCCCGCCCTGCTCATCGCCGGTCACGGCACCCGGGACGAGGCCGGAGCCGAGGCGTTCCGTGACTTCGTCCGGCAGCTGGGGGCCCGCCACCCCGAACTGCCCGTCGCGGGCGGCTTCATCGAGCTCTCCCCGCCGCCGCTGGGCGACGCGGTGGCCGAGCTGGTGGAGCGCGGGGTCCGCCGGTTCGCCGCCGTGCCGCTGATGCTGGTGTCCGCCGGACACGCCAAGGGCGACATCCCGGCGGCGCTGTCCCGCGAGAAGGAGCGGCACCCCGGGATCTCGTACACCTACGGGCGTCCACTGGGCCCGCACCCGGCGCTGCTGAACGTCCTGGAGCGGCGCCTCGACGAGGCGCTGGGCGCCACCGGCGGGCGCACCCCGATGGACCGGGCGGACGTGACCGTGCTGCTCGTCGGGCGGGGTTCCACGGATCCCGACGCCAACGCCGAGGTGTACAAGGCGGCCCGGCTGCTGTGGGAGGGGCGCGGATACGCGGGCGTGGAGACCGCGTTCGTGTCGCTGGCCGCGCCGGACGTGCCGAGCGGGCTCGACCGGTGTGTGGCGCTGGGGGCGCGCAGGATCGTCGTGCTGCCATACTTCCTGTTCACCGGGATCCTGCCGGACCGGGTGCAGCAGCAGACCGAGGGCTGGGCGGCCGCGCATCCGGAGGTCGAGGTGCGCTCCGCGGAGGTCATCGGTCCGGAGCCGGAGCTGCTCGACCTGGTGATGGAGCGCTACGAGGAGGCCGTCAAAGGCGATCTTCGGATGAACTGCGACTCGTGCGTGTACCGCATCGCGCTGCCGGGCTTCGAGGACAAGGTGGGTCTGCCCCAGCAGCCGCACTTCCATCCGGACGACGACGGCCACCATCACCACGGCCACCACCACGGCGCCCACAGCCATGCGCACTGACCGAGCCGGCGGGCACGACCTGCGGCACCACGGCGACGCCGAGGTGCGGGACGACGGGGCGCGGCTCACCGACCTCGCCGTGAACGTCCGCGCGGACACTCCCCCGGTATGGCTGCGGGAGCGGATCGCCGGATCGCTGACGGGGCTCGCCGCCTATCCCGACGGGCGGGCGGCGCGGGCGGCGGTGGCGGCCCGGCACGAGGTGCCCGTGGAGCGGGTGCTGCTGACGGCGGGGGCCGCCGAGGCGTTCGTGCTGCTCGCGCGCGGCCTGACGATCCGTCACCCGGTGGTGGTGCATCCGCAGTTCACCGAGCCGGAGGCGGCGCTGCGGGATGCCGGGCACACCGTCGACCGGGTGCTGCTGCGGGAGGAGGACGGTTTCCGGCTCGACCCGGCGGCCGTCCCCGAGGACGCCGACCTGGTGATCGTCGGCAATCCGACCAACCCCACCTCGGTCCTGCATCCGGCCGGCACGATCGCCGAACTGGCCCGTCCGGGGCGGACGTTGGTGGTGGACGAGGCGTTCCTGGACGCGGTGCCGGGCGAGCGCGAGGCGCTGGCCGGGCGGACGGACGTGCCCGGACTCGTCGTCCTGCGCAGCCTGACGAAGACCTGGGGCCTGGCCGGGCTCCGGATCGGCTACGTCCTCGCCGACCCGGAGACGATCACCGCCCTGGAGCGCGCCCAGCCGCTGTGGCCGGTCTCCACACCGGCCCTCGCGGCGGCCCTGGCGTGCATGGAGCCACGCGCCCTGGCGGAGGCCGCCCACGCGGCGCACCGCGTGGCCACCGACCGGGCCCATCTCGTCGCCGGGCTGCGGGAGTTCGCCTCGGACGGGCTCCGGGTGGTCGAACCGGCACAGGGCCCCTTCGTCCTCGTACGCCTGCCGCAGGCGGCTGTCGTACGACGGCATCTGCGCGATCTCGGTTTCGCGGTGCGGCGCGGGGACACGTTCCCGGGGCTCGGCGAGGAGTGGCTGCGGCTCGCGGTGCGGGACCGGGCGACGGTCAACTCCTTTCTGCAGGCCCTGGACCAGGCCGTGACGCTGGCCCAGCACTGAGGCGGGTGCCGTCGGGGAAACGGATCTCCACAGTGCCGCCGGGGGTGAGCGTGGCGGCCGCGCCCGTGACGGGCACGTCGGCGCCGAGGGCCACGAGGGTGACCAGAAGCGTGCCGGTGCCTTCGAGGACGGGGGTCGCCGAGTACCGGCCGCAGGCGTTGGTGTCCTCGGCCGCCACGACCGTGCCGTCGGCCTCGCCCCAGCCGTACAGTCCGACGACGGCGCTCGTCAGTCCGTCGGCGGCCCGGCGGACCCGCGCCCAGCCGGGCCCGGACTCGGTGATCGGCGGCCCGCTGTCGTCGGCGAGGGCCCAGCCCCCTTCCCGCACCGGGACGTCGTCCACCGGGATGCGGTGCACGCGTACCTCCCACGGCCCGTGCACCACGCTCACCGTCTCGACACGGTGCCCGCGTGCGAGATGCCAGGAGGCGGCCGTACGGCCTTCGCAGTGCAGCGGGTGGATACGGCCGCGGGGGGACGGCGTGCCGTCGGGGGCGAGCAGGGCGAGGTGGTTGTCGGGGCCGAGGGGGGTCTCGGGGGCGGTGGCGGTGGAGTAGGCGAGCTTGGCGTAGTGCGGACTGTCGTCGTCGGCCGCAGGTGGGGGCGGAAGGCGGTCGGTGCCGTGGTTGACGAGGCGGACGATGCCGTCGGAGGCGGTCGAGTGGATCAGCCAGCCGGGGGCGGGGAGCGCGAGGACGGTGTCGGTGGTGTCGACGGGGCCGGGCTCCTCGGGGGCCGTCCACACCGGGTGGTCCGCCGGCAGCAGCAGGCCGAGGAACGCCTTGCTCGCCCAGTACGGGGAGGCGGGGCCCGAGTAGCGCTGGAGCACTCCCTCGAACGGCCGGTACCAGCCGAGGGTGAGCAGGCCGCGTTCGTCGGGGGCGCCCCGCTCGGTGAAGTGCTTGAGGGTGCCGGAGGCCAGGCGGCGGGTGACGCCGGGCGGCAGCGGGGTGGCGTCGGCGAGGGCGCCCGCCCAGAGCGGGGCGGCGGCCGCGAACCGGTAGGTGAGGGAGCGGCCCTGGTGGACAGGGGCGCCGTCGGAGCCGAAGAAGTACTGGTGGACGCCGAGGAACTCCCGCAGCCGGTCGCGGTGCCGGGCCACGGTCCCCGGGTCGGCGCGCGGTCCCGCGATCCGGGCCCACAGCACCGGGTACAGGTGCAGCGCCCAGGCGTTGTAGTAGTCGAACTTCTTCCCGTCGCCGTCGGTGTACCAGCCGCCGCCCCGGTACCAGTCGTCCAGCCGGGCGAGGCCCGCGTCGATCTCCGCCCGGCTGTGCGGGGCGCCGACGGAGGCCAGGAACTCCTCCGTGATCACCTGGAAGAGCCGCCAGTTGGAGTCGTTGGCCCTCGCCCCCACGAACCGGCCGAGCCACTCGGCCACTCGGCCCCGCACCCGGTCGTCGAGCCGGTCCCACAGCCAGGGCCGGGACTCGTGCAGCGCGAGGGCGATCGAGGCCGCCTCCACCATCGGCTGGGCACGGTCGGCGATCGGCGGCCAGTGCTCGGGATGGTGCGGATCGGTGCCGGCGTCGAGTCCGGCGGCGTACCGCTCGATGAGCGCGGGGGCGACCCGCCCCGCCGACCCGGCGATCCGGAAGGCGGCGAGCAGGAAGGACCGCGCGAACCCCTCGAGGCCGTCGGACCAGGCCCCGGAGTGGCTGGGCGGGCCGGGCAGCCGGTACTGGGCGAAGCCCGGGGTGGCGTAGGGCAGCAGCCCGTCGAGCAGCCGGTCGGCGACCGCTTCCCAGTGGGCCCGGGTCCAGCCGGTGAGGGGGGAGAGGAGGGGGTCGGTGGGCGGGAGGTCGGGGTGGTGCGTCGGGTCGTCGGTCGGCGACACATGCGGCGCGGTCATACGGGGGTGAGTCCTCCGTCGGTCGGTGGTGGGGCGACGCTTTTGCGTACGACGATGTGGGTGCCCAGCAGATGACGGCTCCCGGCGGCGTGTTCGGGGTCGCGCAGGGCGATGCGGACGGCGGCGCGGCCGAGTTCCTCGGCGGGCGTGCGCACCGTCGTCAGCGGTGGGTTGAAGTCCTCGGCGAGCGGGATGTCGTTGTAGCCGACGACGGAGATGTCCGCGGGCACGCCGAGCCCGGCGTCGGCGATGGCACGCAACGCCCCCGCCGCGACCATGTCGTCCCCGGCGACCACCGCCGTGAACTCCCTGGTCTCCTTCAGCAGTTCGGTCATCGCCCGCAACCCCGCCGCCCGACCGAGGCCGCAGTCGACGACCCGCGCGGCAGCCGGGGGCAGCCCGTGCTCGGCGAGCGCGGCCCGGTATCCCGCGACGCGGGCGTCGAGGGCGGTGTTCCCGGGCAGCCCGCCGAGAAAGACGATCCGCCGGTGCCCCGCGGACAGCAGGTGCCCGGTGATGGCCCGGGCCCCCGCCTCGTTGTCGAACTCGACGACCAGCGCCGGGATGTCGGGGTCCGGGGCGGGACGGCCGCACAGCACCAGCCGGGCCCCGGAGGAGTCGAGGGCCTGCGCGTAGTGGGCCACGCGTGAGCGGTACGCCTCGTCCTCGACGACCCCGCCGACGAGGATCACCAGCCGGGCCCCTTCCTCCCGCATGAGCTGTACGAACTCCATCTCCCGCTGCGGTTCCCCGCCGGTCGCCCCGACCACGCACAGCCATCCACGGTCGGCGGCCTCGGCCTCCACTCCCTCGGCGACCTGGGCGTAGAAGGGGCTGGTGACCTGCCGGACGACGACGGCGGCCATCTTGCGGCCGCCGCCGACCAGCGCCCTGGCATGCGCGTTGGCGACGTAGTCGAGATCGCGGGCGGCACGCAGGACACGGGCCCGGGTCGCGGCCGGCACCGGATGGTTGCCGCTGAGCGCGCGCGAGGCAGTCGCCATCGACACCCCCGCGCGCTCGGCGACCTCACGGATCGTGACCCGCCGCCTGGACCCCGTGTCCGTCATGTCGTTCTCCATCCCCCGCGTCTCCTGTTCCACCGGCGGCGCCTCACGTATTGGCCGCGTAGTCCTTCGCGAACTCCCCGGCCATTCTGTCGCCGCCCTGGGCACGCCACTTCTTGACCACCGCGTCCCACTCCGACAGCGGCAGCCGTCCGGCCACGATCCCGGTGACGGCGTCGTCGAGCATCGCCTTGAGCGTGGTGCCCTGGGCGTTCTTGGTGCGGGACTGCAGGCCGTTGGAGGCGTTGCGGATGGCGTACGGCACTACCTTTCGCTGCCAGGAGTGCAGGGCCCGTACGGCATCGGGCATGCCCGGCACGAACAGCACCTGCGGGCCTTCGGCGAGGTACTTCAGCGGCAGGTTGGTGTTGTTCTCGACCTCGCCGAGCTTGGTGGGCTCGGGCGAGCCGTCCTTGGCGCGGGTGAAGTGGGTGCCCTCGACGCCGTAGTGGACGAGCTCCCACTCCTGGCTGCCGAAGGGGGCGGCGAGGTAGTCGAGGATGCGCAGGAGGAGCTCGACCCGCTCCTTGTTGGCCTTCTTCAGGACGGTGTAGCCGAAGGAGCGGCGGGCGGCGACGATTCCGCCGGGCTCACCGTCCACGCTGTACGGGAGGGCCGCGGCCGGGGTCAGCTTGCCCTGCGACTCGCGGTACTTGGGGAGGTAGGCGCCGAAGCCGTCCTGCATGGAGCCGACGGTGCCGTTGTAGTAGAGCGTGGTGAGGTCGATCTGGGAGACGGACGTCGAGTCCGGGTAGTAGGAGCCGCTCTTGCGGAGCCGGGCCTGGTAGGCGATGGCCGCCTTGTAGCGTTCGTCGGCGGCACAGTGCCGGAAGGTGCCGTCCTTGGTGACGGCCCACTCGTTCGGCGCGCGGTGGGCGGCGGCGTGCACGGCGTTGCCGAACAGGGAGCCGTTGGCGGCCCCGAGCCCGTAGGTGCGGCCGCTGGTGGCCCGCTGGGCGACGGCGGCGAAGTCCTCGGAGGTCCAGCCCTCCTTCATGCCGGCGTCGGTGAACATGCCCTGGTTGAGCCAGAGGGTGGAGCCGGGCAGCGGGCGTTCGAGCGGGATGCCGTAGATGCGGCCGCCGACGCGGCCCATGTCCTGCCAGGCGTGGGTGGGGATCCCGGCCAGGTTCGGGTAGGCGCTGATCGCCTCGCCGGAGAGATACGGCGTGAGGTCCTCGGCCCGGCGCTGCACGAACTCCGCCTCGCGGGGCAGGACGAAGCCGGAGAACAGGTTGATGATGTCGGGCAGGGTGTCGGGGTCGCCCGCCATCACCGTGGCCATCTTCTTCTGGTAGTCGGCCTGGGAGACGATCGTGTACTCGATCTTCACGCCCAGCGCCTTCTCGACGGCCGCCCAGAAGCGGTTGGCCGAGGCCGGCTTGGGCGGGGTGCCGAAGGACACCGACATGACCTTGACGGTCGAGCCGTCGCCGGGGGTGCGGGAGACGGACTTGACGAGGTCGGCGGGATAGGCGGTGTATCCGGCCTGGACGCCCGCCTCGGTGGGGGCGAGGTCCGGCTTGGGCCCGCTCGCGGCCTTGTACGCGGGCCAGGGGGCCAGCTTCTTGCCCGCGTTGGAGACGTCGCTGTCGCCGGAGCCGGTGGAGCAGGCGGTCAGCGCACCGGAGACGGAGACCGCCGCCGCGGACAGCAGCAGGGTGCGTCGGGACAGGCTGGGCATGGGTGAATCACCTCGTGTCGGCTTGGGTCGGTCAGCTCTTGATGGCGCCGGTGAGCACGCCCTTGGTGAAGTACTTCTGGAGGAAGGGGTAGATCAGCAGGATCGGCACGGTGGCGATCACGAGGACCGCCATCTGCACGGTCTGCGGGGCGGTGACGGTGCCCTCGCCGGTGGTGGCGTCGGTGAGCCCGGAACCGGCCACCACGTAGGTGCGCAGCACCTGTTGGAGGGGCCAGTGGTCGCTCTCCAGGTAGAGGGAGGCGTAGAACCAGGAGTTCCAGTAGGCCACCGCGTAGAAGAGCCCCACGACGGCCAACGCGGCCTTGGACAGCGGCAGTACGACGGAGACCAGCACCCGCAGGTCCCCCGCCCCGTCGAGGCGCGCGGCCTCGTAGAGCTCGTCCGGGATGCCCTGGAAGAAGCCGCGCAGGACGACCAGGTTGAAGACGTTGACCAGGACGGGCAGGACCAGCGAGGCGTAACTGTCCAGCAGGCCCAGCTCCTTGACCAGCAGGAAGCTCGGGATCATGCCGGGTGGGAAGAGGAAGGTGAACAGGACCAGGAGGAGTACCGGCCGGCCGCCGAAGACCCCGGGGCGGGCGAGGGCGTAGGCGAGGGTGACCGTGCACAGCAGACTCAGCAGGGTTCCCACGACCGTGACGCCGACGCTGACGCCCAGTGCGTGGGTGACGATGCCGCCGTCGAGGATGTCGCGATAGGCCCTGAGCGAGGGATCGGTGGGCCACAGCACCCAGCCCCCGTTGTCGACGACCTCCTCGGTGGAGGCGAGCGAGGTCGACACGATGACGAGGAACGGCACGCAGACCAGCAGCACGACGACGGCGAGGGCCACCGCCTTCGCGGCCTGCGTCACCGGCTTCGGTTTCTCCATCCATCCCGGACGGGCCTGGGCACTCACTTGTAGACCCCCTGTTCACCGAGGCGGTGGGCGACCTTGTTGGCGGCGTAGACGAGGAGGGCGCCGATGACGCCCTTGAACAGGCCCGCGGCGGCGGCGAATCCGTAGTCGCCGCCGACGATGCCCTGGTAGTAGACGAAGGTGTCGATGATCTCGGAGGCCTCGGGGCCCACCGCGTCGCGCTGGAGCAGCATCTGCTCGAAGCCGACCGAGAGGATGTCGCCGAGCCGCATGATGAGCAGCAGCACGATCACCGGGCGGATGGCGGGCAGGGTGACGTGCCAGAAGCGCCGCCAGGGGCCCGCTCCGTCGATCGCGGCGGCCTCGTACTGCTGCTCGTCGACCTGGGCGAGGGCGGCGAGGAAGATGATCGTGCCCCAGCCGGCGTCCTTCCAGATGACCTGGGCGACGACGAGCGGCTTGAAGGCGTCGGGGTTGCCGATGATGTCGACGGTGTGCAACCCCATGCCGTCCAGGCCTGAGTTGAGCAGTCCGGTGTCGCCGAGCAGCTGCTGGAACAGCGCGACGACGATCACCCACGAGATGAAGTGCGGGAGATAGGCGACCGACTGCACGAACCGGCGGACGCTGCTCCGGGTGAGGCTGTGCAGCAGCAGGGCGAGGCCGAGCGGGACCGGGAAGTAGAACACCAGCTGGAGGACGGCGATCCAGACGGTGTTGAGCACCGCGTCCCAGAACGCGGTGTCCTCGAACATCCGCCGGAAGTTGCCGAGTCCGGTCCAGGGGCTGCCCCACAGGCCGTCGAAGGGGACGTACTCCTTGAACGCGATGACGTTGCCGACCAGCGCGCCGTAGTGGAACAGCAGGAAGTAGGCGAGGCCGGGCAGCATCAGCAGGAAAAGGGCTCGGCTCTGAAAGCGTTTTCGTCGGACGACTGCCAAGGCTCTCCCTCTTCCTGGTGGCTCAGACCGAAGAGGAAGTTAAAGCGCTTTCATGCATGGGTCAACAGTTCTGACAAAGCTGGGAAGTTTACGCAGGTCAGAGCGATGTACTGAGCGTGACCGCGAATGAAAACGCTCTCATTCGGCTACGGGCGGCGGGCCAGGAGGACGCTCACGACGGCCACATGGCGAGGGACGCCGGATGTCGGATCCGCCGCAGGCATTCAGGGGCGCGGGGAACTGCGCACAACGGCCGCCCCCACCGGCCCGCACCCGAACCCGGTCAGCCCCCGCCCTGAACTTCGGGTGCCCGGTGCCAAAGGTGACGCGTCGGATGTCGGCCGGGGCCTACTGCACCACCCGGCCGTTCAGCACGACCTGGAGCGGGTTCGCCAGCACGCGTACGTCCGTGCGCGGGTCCTGTTCGTAGACCACCAGGTCCGCGGCGGCGCCCTCGTCAAGGCCGGGGCGTCCCAGCCACTTCCGGGCACCCCATGTCGTCGCCGACAGGGCCTGGAGCGGGGGGATGCCGGCCGTCACCAGTTCCGCGACCTCCGCCGCCACCAGGCCGTGCGGGAGGGTGCCGCCCGCGTCCGTGCCGACGTAGACCGGGATGCCGGCGTCGTAGGCGTTCCGTACGGTGTCGTAGCGGCGTTCGTGGAGTCGGCGCATATGGGCGGACCAGCGGGGGAACTTGGACTCGCCGCCGTCCGCGAGCTTCGGGAAGGTCGCGATGTTGACCAGGGTCGGCACGATCGCGACGCCCCGGGAGACGAACAGCGGGATCAGGTCGTCCGTGAGGCCCGTCGCGTGTTCGACGCAGTCGATGCCCGACTCGACCAGGTCCGTCAGGGAGTTCTCGGCGAAGCAGTGCGCGGTGACCCGGGCGCCCAGGCGGTGGGCCTCCGCGATCGCCGCCTCGATGGCCTCCCGGGGCCAGCTGGGGGCCAGGTCGCCCACCTCGCGGTCGATCCAGTCGCCGACCAGCTTGACCCAGCCGTCACCCCGCCGGGCCTCCTGGGCGACGTACGCGACGAGGTCCGCGGGCTCGATCTCCCAGGCGAAGTTCCTGATGTAGCGGCGGGTGCGGGCGATGTGCCGGCCGGCCCTGATGATCTTCGGCAGGTCCTCGCGGTCGTCCACCCAACGGGTGTCGGAGGGCGACCCGGCGTCGCGGATCAGCAGGGTGCCGGCCTCCCGGTCGGCCAGCGCCTGCTTCTCGGCCACGTCCTGGTCGACCGGGCCGTGCGGGCCCAGGCCCACATGGCAGTGGGCGTCCACCAGACCGGGCAGCGCCCAGCCCGACACCGTACGGATGTCACGGGCGGCGACGGGGCGGTCGTAGGAGATCCGCCCGTCGACCACCCACAGCTCGTCCCGGACGTCCTCGGGCCCGGCCAGGACCCGGCCCTTCACGTGCAGCACCGCGCGATCGTTCATGCACCGCACCCTAGCCAGCGGGGGGTCACTGCTCCCAGGGTGGTGGTCCCTCGAAGGCGAGCTGGTGGACGTCGAAGAGGACCGCCGCCCCGACGCCGAGGGCGGGTCCGCCCCGGCGGACCGTCCAGGTCAGGAAGGGACGCGGCTCGAAGGCGTCAAGCCCCCCAGGCCCTTGCGTCGGCGTGCGCGGCCAGGGAGGCGATGCCGCTCCAGGGTCGTCCGGCGTGGCGGGACAGGCGATGGCAGGCCCTTTTCAGTCGCCGTCCTCCTCCACGTCGGCCATCGCGGGGTCGAGGAGCCGGGAGAGGAAGTGGCGGGTGCGTTCATGGCGCGGGGCGCCGATCACCTGGGCCGGGGTGCCGTCCTCGACGATCATGCCGTCGTCCATGAAGACGACCCGGTCGGCGACCTCACGGGCGAAGGTCATCTCGTGGGTGACGACCATCATCGTCATGCCCTCCCGGGCGAGCATCCGCATGACCGCGAGGACGTCGCCCACCAGTTCCGGGTCCAGGGCCGAGGTCGGCTCGTCGAAGAGCATCACCTCGGGCCCCATGGACAGCGAGCGGGCGATCGCGACCCGCTGCTGCTGTCCGCCGGAGAGGGAGGCGGGGTAGGCGTCCGCCTTCTCCGCCAGGCCCACGCGCTCCAGGTTCTCGGCGGCCACCTTCGCCGCCCGCGCCTTGTCCCGTCTCAGGACCCTGCGCTGCGGCAGTGTGAGGTTCTCGGTCACCGTGAGGTGCGGGAACAGGTTGAACTGCTGGAAGACCATGCCGATACGACGGCGTACGGCGTCGATGTCGACGTCGGGGTCGGTGAGTTGGGTGCCGCCGACGAAGACCTGGCCCTTCGTGGGCTCCTCCAGGAGGTTCACGCACCGCAGCAGCGTCGACTTGCCCGAGCCGGACGGCCCGATCACACAGACGACCTCGCCCTGGCCGATCTCCAGGTCGATGCCCTTGAGGACCTCGTTGGTGCCGAACGACTTGTGCAGGCCGCGTACTTCGATCTCCGGCCGGCTCGTCCCAACGGTCATTTCACGGCCTCCTGGGCCTTGGCCTCCATACGGCGGACCACGAACCCGAGCGGGATCGTCACCAGCAGATAGCACAGCCCCGCGACGAGGATCGGCGTGGAATTGGCGGTCGTACTGGCCAGGTCGCGGCCGTACTTGGACAGTTCGCGCTCCTCCAGGGTGACGCCGAGGAACAGCACGAGGGAGGAGTCCTTGAACAGGAGCACCAACTCGTTGGTCAGCGGCGGGAGGATGATCCGGAACGCCTGCGGAATGATGATCGAGACCATCGCGCGGGCCGGTGAGAAGCCCAGCGAACGGGCCGCCTCCATCTGCCCCTTGGGCACCGCCTGGATGCCCGCGCGGATCGTCTCCGCCATGTACGCCGCCGCGACCAGACCGAGCGCCAGGGCGACCTTGCCGTACGTGCCGCCGATGATCTCCGTACCGGGAAACGCGAGCGGTACGGCCACGCCGATGAAGATGAAGATCAGCAGCGCGGGCAGACCGCGGAAGATCTCGATGTAGACACCGGCGAACCAGCGGTACGGGCCCACCGACGACAGCCGCATCAGCGCGATGACCATGCCGAGGACGAGTCCGACGACGAAGCCGGACAGCGTGTAGAGCACGGTGTTCTTCAGCGCCAGGGTGATGACGTCCGGGAACATCTGGTCGGCGATGTCCGCCTGCGCGAACTGGTTCTTCAGCCGCCCCCAGTCCGCCGACACCGCGAAGGCGACCACGACGCCGACGAAGACGACGTACTGGACGCCACGGGACAGGCTGCGCTTCTGACGTCGGGTCAGGCCCTTTTTGCGAGGCTGGAGTTGCGTGTCGGTCGCGGTCATGAGGCGGAGGGAGACGCGGCCGACTCGTCGTACGGGCCGATCCACTTCTCGTAGAGCTTCTTGTACGTGCCGTCGGCCTTGGCGTCCGCGAGCGCCTTGTTGACGGCGGCCAGCAGCTTGGTGTTGCCCTTCTTCACCGTGAAGCCGTACTGCTCACCGGTGTTGATGTTGTCGGCGACCTGGAAGGCGTCGGCGTTGGCCTTGTTCTTGAGCCAGCCCTGGACGACCGGGTAGTCGATGACGACGGCCTTGACCTGGCCGGAGCGCAGACCGCTCAGGACGGCGTCGGAGGACTCGAAGGAGACCGGGTCGAAGCCCTGGCTCTTGACGTAGTCCTCGCCGGTGGTCTGCGCCTGGGCGCCGAGCTGCACCTTCTTCGCCTTGGCGTCGGCGAGCGAGGAGATCCCGCTGCCCTTGGCGACCAGGAGTGCCTGGGTGGCGTCGAAGTAGGGGTCGGAGAAGTCGACGTTCTTCTTGCGCTCCTCGGTGATGGTCATGCCGGCCGCGGCCAGGTCGCACGAACCGGAGTTGAGGAAGGCGCCGGTCTTGAAGTTCTCGAAGGGGGTGTCGAGGATCTCCTGCTTCACGCCCAGGTCCTTGGCGACCAGGTCGATGAGCGAGACGTCGAAGCCCTGGACCTTGCCGTCGATCTCCGACTGGAAGGGCGGGTAGGGCAGGTGGGTGCAGGTGGTGAGCTGTCCGCCCTTGACCAGTTCGACCCCGCCCGCGGCGGTCTTGGAACCGCTGCCGCCGTCGTCGCTGGAGGTACAGGCGGCGACGAGCAGGAGCCCGGCCGTCGCGGTGGTGGCGGCCAGGACGCGGGTCCGGCGCCCGGAGAGGGTGTTCACGGAAGGCCTCCTGTGGGGGAACTGTGGGTTCCGATTATAAGGAAAGGTTTGAGTCTCTCAAACCAAACCGATGGTTTCGAGGCCGTTGAGCCTAGGAAGTCGCCGGTCGTCGGGGGGTGGTGGGGAACGGTTACGCTCGTTCACGTCTACCCCAGTGAGCGAAGAGAGCACCGTCGTGACGCACCCCTTCCTGGATCTGGCCCCGCTCGGCGCGGCACAGTTCGCCTCGATCGAGGACCGCGTGGCGCGGCTGCTGCGCACCGAGCAGGACGTCGTGATCATGCAGGGCGAGGCGCTGCTGCCACTGGAGGGGGCGATCCGCTCCACCGCAGGTCCGGGTACGACCGCGCTGAACGTCATCACCGGTCCGTACGGGCAGACCTTCGGGAACTGGCTGCGGGACTGCGGTGCGACGGTGATCGACCTGGCGGTGCCGTTCCACACGGCGGTGACGGCCGAGCAGATCTCCGCGGCGTTCGAGGAGCACCCGGCGATCGACTTCGTGTCGCTGGTGCACGCGGAGGCCGCGACCGGCAACACCAATCCGGTCGCGGAGATCGGTGAGGTCGTACGGCGGCAGGGTGCTCTCTTCTATCTGGACGCGGTCGCCTCCGTGGGGGCCGAGCCGGTGCTGCCGGACGCGTGGGGTGTGGACCTGTGCGTGATCGGGGCGCAGAAGGCGATGGGCGGACCGGCCGGCGTGTCGGCGGTGTCGGTGAGCGAGCGGGCGTGGGCCCGGATGGCCGCGAATCCGGCGGCGCCGCGGCGGTCGTATCTCTCGCTGCTCGACTGGAAGGAGCGCTGGATCGACGGCGGCCGGAAGGTCCTGCTGCACGCTCCGGCGCAGCTGGAGATGCTGGCGCTGGAGGCGTGCGTGGAGCGGATCGAGGCGGACGGGCTGGAGGCGGTGATGGGCCGGCACCGGGCCGCCGCCGCGGCGACGCGGGCGGGGGTGCGGGCGCTGGGCGCCGGCCTGGAGCCCTATGTACACGAGAACCGCGAGGCCGCACCCGTCGCCACGACACTGCGGTCCACCTCCGGCCTGGTGGCGTCGGAACTCGTCGCCCGGGCACTGGCGTCCGACCCCGCGCTGCCGCTGGCCGCGGGGGGCGGCGCGCTGGCCAAGGAGATGATCCGGGTCAACCACTACGGGGTGGACGCGACCCGGGGGGCCGTGCGGGCGAGTCTGGCGGCACTGGGCGCGGCACTGCGGGAGAAGGGGCTCGCGGTGGACGTGGAAGCCGCGCTGCGCGCGGCGGAAGACGCGTGGCGGTAACCCTCGGCCGGCTTTTCCATTAACGGGTGCATAATTGGCGGAGTAATTCCGGGGTTTATCAGAGAATAGCTTCCCGTCTTCTTCTGCCCGCTTTCCCTCAACCTAAACGCAAAGATTCTGCGAACGCGAAGCGGTTGAATTCGGGTAGATCTCGTGGGGGTTACATGCTTGTGACGCGTTACACATCGTGATCAATTTGCCCCTTATTTGCCGGGCGTAATCGTACATACCGGTCACTTCTTGCGCGTCGGCGCGCGCCCGCGTGATAACACATGGAGCGCTCGCACGTAACCCCGCCCGGCGATGCAATTTTAAATTTCCCTCGGTAAATTCAATTCGCATGACTGCCGCACAAGCAGACCTGCAAATCGACCGGCCGACGGTCGCGGACGGAGCCGCACTGTGGCGGATCGCCCGCGACTCCGAGGTTCTCGACCTGAACTCGTCGTACAGCTATCTGCTGTGGTGCCGCGACTTCGCCGCCACGTCGGCCGTCGCACGCAACGACAGCGGGGAGCCGATCGGCTTCGTCACCGGGTACGTCCGCCCGGAGCGGCCCGGCACCCTGCTCGTCTGGCAGGTGGCGGTGGACTCGGCGTACCGCGGCCGCGGACTCGCCGCCGCCCTGCTCGACGGACTGACCGCCCGGCTTACCGCCGAGCGCGGGCTGACCACCGTCGAGACCACCATCACACCGGGCAACACCGCCTCCGAGCGGCTCTTCACGGCGTTCGCCGAACGCCGTGGCGCCGGCCTGGAGCGCGAGGTGCTGTTCGACACGAGCCTGTTCCCCGACGGGCCGCACGACCCCGAGGTCCTCTACCGCATCGGTCCCCTCTCCCCCGCTTCCGCCACTCCCTCCGCCTGACCCCCCACGCACCCGAGGAGCGATTCGTCGTGACCATCACCCAGCCCGACCTCAGCGTCTTCGAGACCCTCGAGTCCGAGGTGCGCAGCTACTGCCGCGGCTGGCCCACCGTCTTCGACCGCGCGCAGGGCAGCCGCATGTACGACGAGGACGGCCACGCGTACCTGGACTTCTTCGCCGGCGCCGGTTCACTGAACTACGGCCACAACAACCCCGTGCTGAAACGGGCGTTGATCGACTACCTGGAGCGCGACGGCGTCACGCACGGGCTCGACATGTCGACCACCGCCAAGCGCGCCTTCCTCCAGACCTTCCAGGACCTCGTGCTGCGACCGCGCGACCTGCCGTACAAGGTCATGTTCCCGGGCCCGACGGGGACCAACGCCGTGGAGGCGGCGCTCAAACTCGCCCGGAAGGTCAAGGGGCGCGAGGCCATCGTGTCCTTCACCAACGCCTTCCACGGGATGTCGCTGGGCTCCCTTGCCGTCACCGGCAACGCCTTCAAGCGGGCGGGCGCCGGTATCCCGCTGGTGCACGGCACGCCGATGCCGTTCGACAACTACTTCGACGGCACCGTCGAGGACTTCCTGTGGTTCGAGCGGCTCCTGGAGGACCAGGGCTCGGGCCTCAACAAGCCGGCCGCCGTGATCGTCGAGACCGTGCAGGGCGAGGGCGGCATCAACGTGGCCCGCCGGGAGTGGCTGCAGGCGCTCGCCGCGCTGTGCGAGCGGCAGGACATGCTGCTCATCGTCGACGACATCCAGATGGGCTGCGGGCGTACCGGTGCCTTCTTCTCCTTCGAGGAGGCGGGCATCACGCCGGACATCGTCACCGTGTCCAAGTCCATCAGCGGCTACGGCCTTCCGATGTCGCTCTGCCTGTTCAAGCCGGAGCTGGACATCTGGGAGCCCGGCGAGCACAACGGCACCTTCCGCGGCAACAACCCCGCCTTCGTCACGGCCACCGCCACCCTGGAGCAGTACTGGGCGGACGGGTCCGCGATGGAGAAGCAGACCCGCAAGCGCGGCGAACAGGTCGAGCAGGGGCTCATCTCCATCACCGAGGAGAACCTGGCCGACGTGAAGGAGTACCGCGGGCGCGGGCTCGTGTGGGGCATGGAGTTCCACGACAAGGAGCGCGCCGGACGGGTGGCGCACCGCGCCTTCGAACTCGGGCTGCTCATCGAGACGTCGGGCCCCGAGAGCGAGGTCGTGAAGCTGCTTCCGGCACTCACGATCACCCCCGAGGAACTGGACGAGGGACTCAGCATCCTCGCCCGTTCCGTACGCGAAACCGTCTGAACCACCGTCTGAACCACCGTCTACGTAGGAGGCATCGCAGCACCGTGATCGTCCGTTCTTTCAAGGACATCGAAGGCACCGACCGGCATGTGAGGGCAGCGTCCGGCACCTGGGAGAGCAAGCGCATCGTGCTCGCCAAGGAGCGGGTCGGCTTCTCACTGCACGAGACGATCCTGTACGCGGGTACGGAGACGTCGATGTGGTACGCGAACCACATCGAGGCCGTCGTCTGCGTCGAGGGCGAGGCCGAGCTGACCGACCACGAGAGCGGGCTGACGCACTCGATCACGCCCGGGACCATGTACCTGCTGGACGGTCACGAGCGGCACACACTGCGGGTCAAGGAGGACTTCCGCTGCATCTGTGTGTTCAACCCGCCCGTGACCGGCCGGGAGGACCACGACGAGAACGGCGTCTACCCGCTGCTCACCGAACCCGAATCCGAGGAGGTGTGACCGCACCCATGACCACCACCACCGTCACCGATCTCTATCCCAGCCGCGGCGCCACCGAGGTGTCGACGCCCCGCAAGGACCCGGTCGTCTGGTCGGCCCCCGGCGCGCCGGGACCGATCGCCACGGGCGAGCTGGAGGCGTTCGAGCGCGACGGCTTCCTCGCCGTCGACCAGATCATCGGCCCGGACGAAGTCCCCGTCTACCGGCGTGAGTTGGAGCGGCTCGTCACCGACCCGCACATCCGCGCGGACGAACGCTCGATCATCGAGCCGAAGTCCAAGGAGATCCGCTCGGTCTTCGAGGTGCACAAGATCAGCGAGGTGTTCGCGAAGCTGGTGCGTGACGAGCGGGTCGTCGGCCGGGCCCGGCAGATCCTCGGCTCCGACGTCTACGTCCACCAGTCGCGGATCAACGTCAAGCCCGGTTTCGGGGCCAGTGGCTTCTACTGGCACTCCGACTTCGAGACCTGGCACGCCGAGGACGGCCTGCCGAACATGCGGACGGTGTCCGTCTCGATCGCGCTGACCGAGAACTACGACACCAACGGCGGCCTCATGATCATGCCGGGGTCCCACCGCACCTTCCTCGGATGCGCGGGGGCCACCCCGAAGGACAACTACAAGCAGTCGCTGCAGATGCAGGACGCCGGCACGCCCTCGGACGAGGCGCTGACCGCGATGGCCTCGGAGTACGGCATCAAGCTGTTCACGGGCAAGGCCGGTTCGGCGACCTGGTTCGACTGCAACTGCATGCACGGCTCCGGCGACAACATCACGCCGTTCCCGCGCAGCAACGTGTTCATCGTGTTCAACAGCGTGGAGAACCAGGCCGTGGAGCCGTTCGCGGCGCCCATCCGGCGGCCGGAGTTCATTGGCGCGCGGGACTTCACGCCGGTGAAGTGACCCCTACGGGTTGATCTTCACAGCCACGACAGCGACGCGGCCCGCTCCAGTACGTTCCGTACGGCGGCCGCGTCGCCCGTGCTGTCCCGGGGAACCGTGTCCGGCGCGTACCGCCCGCCGACCAGCAGACAGAAGTCCACGGCATCCAGGGTGAGTTCGGCGGCCACGGGATCGCTGTGCGAACCCAGGACCCACTCCTCGCCGCCCCTGACGGCGAACAGCACCGGGGGCGCCTCGGCCCCGAGGACGGTGCCGAGAACGCGGACGGCCAGCCCGACCAGCTGCCCCAGGTGCTCCTCGGGCGGCGGCGGCACGGCCAGGCCCAGGGCGCGGCCGATGTCGTCGGTGTGGATCCACGCCTCGAAGGCCCGCGCCAGGAAGTGCGCGGTGACGGGCAGCCTCAGGCCCATCAACAGGGTTGTTCCGGCGGCGAGTTCGGGATCGCGGGCATAGGGGGTGCCGAGGAGCGCGGCGGTTTGGGCGGACCAGGCGGCGACGGTCTCCTCGGGCGTACGGCCGTGCTCATGGGCGATCACCTCGGCGGTACGCCTCTCCCAGGCGTCCGCCCAGTCCGCGTCCTCGTCGATCCGCGCGCCCGGCACCCGGGCGTCGATCCCGAGCCGCAGGGCCAGATGTTCGTCGGCGGCCAGCAGATGGGCGACCGTCGCGTGCACGTCCCAGTCGTGCACGACGGGCGTCGACCAGCGCCCCGGCAGTTCGGGCAGCAGCGCCTCGAGCCCGGCGACGGCGGCCGCGTAGGGGGCGGCGTGCCGGGCCACTCGGGGCGGCGCGGGGCGGACGCGGAGGGCGCCGGTGAGAAGGGTGTCGAGGGGGGACGGCGGCTCGTCGAGCGGCGGGCCGTCCAGCAGCCGTACGGTCGCGCGGAGCCGTTCCGCCTCCGTCGCGCAGCTCTCGCACTCGGCCAGATGCGTTGGGACCAGCCGCTCCTCGGCCGGTTCCAGGGCGCCGAAGGCCCAGGCGGCCAGCAGGTGGCGTACGTCGTCGTGATCGGTCACCGCTCGCCCCCTTCCCTGTCTTTCCCTGCCGCCATCATGCGCCCTCTTCACACGCCGGGTCGGGTGGGTCGGCCAAAGTCTCCGCGAGGGCGCGCAGGGCGGTGCGCAGCCGGGTCTTCGCGGTGCCCTCGGGGATGCCGAGCTCGACGGCGGCCTGCCGGTAGGTGCGGCCCGCGAAGTAGGCGAGGTGAACCACCTCCCTTTGTGGCTGCGGGAGTTCGGCGAGGGCGGTGTGCAACAGGAGGGCTCGCTCCCGGTCGACGACCGCGTCGGCGGGGCCGGGAGAGGCGTCCGGGATGCCGTGCAGGGCCAGGTCGTCGGCGCGGGCGTCCTTGCGGTGCCGGGCCTCGCTGCGCACCCAGTCCACGGCCCGCCGGTGCGCCAGCAGCGACAGCCAGGTACGCAGGCTGCCCCGGCGCGCGTCGAAGGCGTACGGTCTGCTCCACAGCTGCGCGAAGACCTCCTGTGCCACGTCCTCGGCCGCGGCCCCGCTGCGGGTCACGCGCACCGCGACCGCCCGCACCAGCCCGCCGTACGCTCCGTACGCCTCGGCCAGCGCGGACTCGTCGCCGTACACCAGCCGCCGGTGCAGCTCCGCGTCTGCGGGTTGCTGTACGGACGTCGTCCCGTCCGTGGACTCCACGGCACCACCACCCCTTGACGCCCCTTCCTAGCGTCCCGGGCGGCGCGGCGCCAGCGGTTCAGGCAGACAGGGCGTCCAGGAGGCGGTCGACATCGGCGGCGGTGTTGTAGAGGTGGAAGGAGGCGCGCAGGTTACCGGCACGGTTGGACACTTCGATGCCCGCCGCGCTCAGTTCGGGCTGGCGTCCGCCGAGTCCGGGCACGGACACGATCGGCGAGCCGGGGGCCGGCAGCGGTGCGTGGCCGAGGGTGGCGAGTCCCGTACGGAAGCGGTCCGCGAGGGCGAGGTCGTGGGCGCGTACGGCGTCCACGCCGAGCTCCTCCAGGAGTTCGAGGGAGCGGCGGGTGCCCGTGTAGGTGAACAGGGCCGGGCTGACGTCGAACCGCCGGGCGGAGTGGGCCAGTTCGGCGACGGGGCCGTAGCAGCTGTCCCACGGGATCTCCCCCGCGACCCAGCCGGCGAGGACCGGCTTCAGGTCGCCGAAGTCCTCCGGCACGGCGAGGAAGGCCGCGCCGTGCGGGCCGAGCAGCCACTTGAAGGTGGTGGAGACGGTGTAGTCGTACGACCGCGCGTCCACCGGGAGCCAGCCCGCGGCCTGCGAGAAGTCGACGTAGGTGCGGGCTCCGTGATTCCCGGCCGCTTCCCGCAGGGCGGGCAGGTCGGCGATCCGGCCGTCGGCGGACTGGGCGGCGCTGACCGCGACGAGGGCGGTGCCGGGGCGGACGGAGTCGGCGAGCCGTTCCAGCGGCACGATGCGCACCTTCAGGTCACCGCGGGTGTGGAAGGGGTTCACGACGGAGGTGAAGTCGTCCTCGGCGGTGAGGACTTCGGCGCCCGGGGGCAGCGAGGCGGCGACCAGGCCCGAGAAGGTGGAGACGGACGGTCCCGCCGCGACCCGGGTGACCGGGACGCCGGCGAGCCTGGCGAACGCGGCGCGGGACAGCTCCACGTCCTGGAACAGCGGGTCCAGCGGCCTGCCCTCGGCGCGGATCAGCGCGGCCTCCTGGAGGGCGGTCACGGTGCGTGCGGGGAGCAGGCCGCTGCTCGCGGTGTTGAGGAAGGTGTTCTTCGGGGCGAACTCGGCGCGGACGAGGCTCTCGAAGGTCTCCATGGGTCCACTGTGGGGCCGGGAGACCTCTCGGTCCATTGCGATTTTCTACGTGGTTTCGCCAAGGAACGCTTATACGTCCGCGCCGGCCTGCGCGTTTGTCAGCCCTGCTGGGGCACGGCGCATCCGTCGGGACCGCAGGCCTCGGCGGAGGTGTCGCCCTGGTCGATCAGCTTCAGTGGGGAGCGGTTGCCCCAGGCCTGGGTGAGGGCCTGGGTGAAGACCTCGGCGGGCTGGGCCCCGGAGACGCCGTACGTGCGGTCCAGGACGAAGAAGGGCACGCCGTTGGCGCCGAGCTCGGCGGCCTCGCGCTCGTCGGCGCGGACGTCGTCGGCGTAGGCGGTGGGGTCGGCGAGGACCTTGCGGACCTCGTCGGCGTCCAGGCCGGCCTCCACAGCGAGCTCCACGAGGCGCTCGTCGCCCTCGGTGTACAAGGACCTCTCCTCGGCGAAGTTGGCCCGGTAGAAGATCTGGACGAGCTCGTCCTGCCGGCCCTGTTCCTTGGCGAGGTGGAGAAGCCGGTGCAGGTCGAAGGTGTTGCCGTGGTCGCGGTCCCGGGTCCGGTAGGCGAGGCCTTCGGCGGCGGCCTGGGCGCCGAGGTTCTCCTCGCCGGCCTGGGCCTGGGCCTCGCTCATGCCGTACTTCTTGCTGAGCATCGCGAGGACGGGCTGCACGTCGGCCTTGTCCCGCCCGGGATCCAACTCGAACGACCGGTGGACGACCTCGACGCCGTCACGGTGCGGGAAGGCCGCCAGCGCCTTCTCGAAGCGGGCCTTGCCCACGTAGCACCAGGGGCAGGCGATGTCGCTCCAGATCTCGACGCGCATGTACGGCTCTCTCCAGGTCGGACGGCTGCGGAGACTCCCTCCGCCGGTTGGGTGAACGTTCAAGCAGCGGGTTCCATTCCCCCCGCCCCCTCTTCGCTCAGCGTCCGTCGCGCAGGTCGGCGGGCCACTCGGGCCGGTACTCGATGTGGTCGTACGTCACCACACACCCCTCCCCCATCGGTGACTGCGCCATGAAGCCGATCAGGGCCGCGTCGGTCTCCTTCTCGTCGCCCAGGGTGAAGAGGCGGACGAAGGTCCAGTGCTTGCCGTCGCGGGAGGCGTGGAAGGCGAAGGCGCGGCCGGTGCGGCTGACCCGCAGCCACACCGAACTGCCGTCCACGGTGAAGGAGTTGCAGTCGTCGGAGTGCCCGCGGGTGACGACCGTGCAGACGGTGGGCACGTCCGGGGAGTTCTCCAGGCAGAGTTTGGCCCAGGCCCGCTCGCCGACATGGACGTAGAGCACGCCCGCGTCGAACGAACCGTTGAAGCCCACGGTGACGCGGGCTATCAGCTGGAAGTCCCCCTCGGGGGCACCGAGCAGCCGCGGCGCGTCGGCGGCGGGGTCCAGGGACTCCCCGGTGGGCGGCACGAACCGGTCCTGCCGGGGGCCGGCCCACCCGGAGAGGATGCCGTCCTCGTGGGCCCAGTGCCCGTCGGGACCGTAGGTGCGGAGAGAGAAAGGGAGTTCGGGAAGTTCGACGTCCATCCTCAGAGTTTTCCAGCTCCCTCTCCGCGCCCGGGCCTCGGGTGCCAGGGCCTGGCCGGCAGATCATGCCGACGTCGCGGGGCCTGGCACACACATCTGCGGGCCAGACCCCTTCACCCGCACTGATCAGGCACCGTCGCGTGAAGTCGGCCTGATCCGCCGGAGGCCCTAGCGCTCCAGACGGTTGTTGAAACGGCGGGGCAGGCCCAGCGGGTTGTCGTCCCTCAGCTCCGGCGGGAGCAGGGCCTCCGGCGTGTTCTGGTACGCCACCGGGCGCAGCCAGCGCTCGATCGCGGTACCGCCCACCGACGTCGACGTGGACGTCGTCGCCGGGTACGGGCCGCCGTGCTGCTGGGCCGGGGCCACGGCCACGCCCGTCGGCCAGGCGTTCACCAGGACCCGGCCGGCCAGCGGCGTCAGCTCCGCCAGGATCTCGGCGCCCCGCCCCTCGCCCGCGGCCTCCTGCGCCGACAGGTGGACCGTCGCGGTGAGGTTGCCCGGGAGCCGGGACAGCACGGCCCGCGCCTCGTCGTCGTCCTCGTAGCGGGCCACCACGGTCACCGGACCGAAGCACTCCTCCAGGAGCAGGTCGTACGCCCCCTCGGTGGTCAGCTTCTCCGCCGCCACCGTGAGGAAGCCCGCGCTCACCGTGTGCTCTCCGCCCGCTCCGGGCGTCACCGGCGACTCGACCTCGGGAAGCTCCCCGCGCTCGGCGACCCCGGCGACGAAGTTGTCCCGCATGCGGTGGTCGAGAAGGACACCCGCGTCGGTGTCGCTGACGGCGTCGGTCAGGGACTTCAGCAGGCCGTCGCCCGCCGCGCCGGACGGCACCAGGACCAGGCCCGGCTTCACGCAGAACTGGCCGACGCCGAGGGTCATGGAGCCCGCGAGCCCGGCGCCGATGGCCTCCGCGCGCTCGGCCGCCGCCTCCTCGGTGATCACGACGGGGTTCAGGGAGCCCAGCTCGCCGTGGAACGGGATCGGCACCGGCCGCGCGGCCGCCGCGTCGAACAGGGCACGGCCGCCCTTCACGGAACCGGTGAAGCCCGCGGCCGCGACCAGCGGGTGCTTGATCAGCTCGAGGCCGGCCTCGAAGCCGTGGACGAGACCGACCACGCCCGCGGGGATGCCGTGCTCGGCGGCGGCCCGGCGCAGCACGGACGCGACCAGCTCGGACAGGCCCGGGTGGTCGGGGTGGGCCTTGACGACGACGGGGTTGCCGGCCGCGAGCGCGCTCGCGGTGTCGCCGCCGGCGACCGAGAAGGCGAAGGGGAAGTTGGAGGCCGAGTAGACGGCGACGACGCCGAGGGGCACCTTGTAGCGGCGCAGGTCCGGGATCGGCGGGGTGGCGGTGTCGTCGGGGTGGTTGATCACCACGCCGAGGAACTCGCCCTCGTCGACGATGTCGGCGAAGGCCCGCAGCTGGTAGCTGGTGCGGGCGAGCTCGCCGGTCAGCCGGACCGGGCCCAGCGCGGTCTCGGCGTCGGCGGCTTCGACAAGGTGGTCCTTGGAGTCCTGGAGCCGGTCGGCGGCGGTGCGCAGGAAGGCCGCGCGGACGGTGCGGTCGGCAAGGGACGCCCGCGCGTCGTGCGCGGCGCGGACGGCGGTGTCCACCTCCTGGGCCGTGGCCTCCACCGCAACCTGCTCGCGCTGCTTCCCGGTTCGGGGGTCGACACTCCAGACTGGTGCTGCTGCCACCGCGGGTCCCTCCACGTGTATCTGGGTCAGCCACCAGGACCGTTCGATATGCTGAACGCTGTCCCTGATGGTGAATATGCTGTTGGAGACTATATATCTGGGTTCCCGTCGAACGAAGGGTCAAGGGCGATGTCGGCTGGCGAGACGGGCGGCGGGTCACAGGTCAAGTCCGCGGTACGGACGGTTGAACTGCTCGAATACTTCGCCGGACGTCCCGGCATGCACTCCCTCGCGGCGGTCCAGGAGGCCGTCGGGTACCCCAAGTCCAGTCTCTACATGTTGCTGCGCACGCTGGTCGAGCTGGGCTGGGTGGAGACCGACGCGACGGGCACGCGGTACGGCATCGGGGTGCGGGCACTGCTCGTCGGCACCTCCTACATCGACGGCGACGAGGTGGTCGCGGCGGCCCGGCCGACGCTGGACCGGCTCTCCGACGACACCACCGAGACCATCCACCTCGCACGTCTGGACGGCACGAACGTCGTCTACCTCGCCACCCGGCAGTCGCAGCACTACCTGCGGCCCTTCACGAGAGTGGGCCGCCGGCTCCCGGCGCACTCCACCTCCCTCGGCAAGGCGCTGCTGAGCACGTACTCCGACGAGCAGGTCCGCAAGATGTTGCCCGAGACCCTGCCCGCTCTCACCGAGCACACGATCACCGACCGCGAGAAGCTCATCGAGGAGCTGCACCAGATCCGGGAGCAGGGCTTCTCCGTGGACCGCGAGGAGAACACGCTGGGGCTGCGCTGCTTCGGCGTCGCCATCCCGTACCGCACGCCCGCGCGGGACGCGATCAGCTGCTCGGTACCGGTGGCGCGGCTGACCCCGGCCCATGAACAGATGGTGAAGGACGCGCTGTTCGACGCGCGGGACCGGCTGACACTGGCCACCCGTAGGCTCTGAGGCATGCAGATCGTTCTCCGCGAAGTCCATGACAGCGATCTGCCGGTGTTCTTCCGGCAGATGAACGACCCAGAGGCCCTGCACATGGCGGCCTTCACCCCGAAGGACCCGGCCGACCGGGACGCCTTCGACGCCCACTGGAAACGGATCCGGGCCTCGGCGGACGTGCAGCGCACGATCCTGGCCGACGGGGACGTGGTGGGCAGCGCCGCCGTGTACGGCGAACCGGGCGAGCGCGAGGTGACGTACTGGATCGACCGCGCCTACTGGGGGCGCGGCATCGCCACGGCGGCGCTGCGGGAGCTGATCGTCCAGGTGCCCGAGCGGCCCCTGTACGCCCGCGCGGCCGCCGACAACACCGGCTCCCTGCGCGTCCTGGAGAAGTGCGGATTCCGGGTGGCCGCTCAGGCGTCCGGGTACGCCCAGGCGCGCGGGGCGGAGATCGACGAGTTCGTGCTCACGCTGGACGCGTGACACCGCCGTAGATGAACGTCCGATGAGAAACGCGGACGTTCGGGAACGATTCGTCCGCCGTTGATCGTCTTCTGAGTGGGATGAACAAGACGATCAGGCGCGCATCGGTCTTCGCGCTGCTCCTGGTGTTCGCTCTGCTGATCCGAGCGACCTGGGTGCAGTTCTACGAGGGCCAGGCACTCGCGGACGACAACGACAACCGGCGGAACGCGATCGAGACGTACTCCTCGCCGCTCGGGAACATCATCGTGGCCGGAAAAGCGGTCACGGGTTCCGAGAGGGTGACGGACAGCGACCTCACGTACAAGCGGACGTACACGAACGGCAAGCTGTACGCGGCGGTGACGGGCTACGCCTCGCAGGCCTACGCCCCGACCCAGCTGGAGGGCATCTACGCCGACCTACTCAACGGCACGGACAGCCGGCTGAAGACCGTCATGGACACGGTCACCAACCAGCGGGCCGAGCCCGGTGATGTGATCACGACGATCGACCCCGCCGTGCAGAAGGCGGCGTACGACGCGCTCGGCGACAAGAAGGGCGCGGCCGTCGCGATCGACCCGGCGACGGGCAAGATCCTGGCGGTCGTGTCGACGCCGTCGTACGACCCGTCCTCGCTGACGGACGCCAACACCGCTGGCAGTGCCTGGAAGCAGCTCAACGCGGACTCCGACAAGCCGCTGACCAACCGTGCGCTGCGCCAGCCGCTGCCGCCCGGCTCGACGTTCAAGCTGGTCGTGGCCTCGGCCGCGCTGGAGGACGGCCTCTACTCCTCGGTGGACGAGAAGACCGTGAGCCCGGACCCGTACACCCTGCCGGGCACGACCAGGGAACTGGCGAACGAGAACACCTCCGCGCCCTGCGAGAACGCCACGATCCGCACCGCGCTGCAGTACTCCTGCAACAACGTCTTCGCGAAGATGGCCGTCGACCTCGGCCAGGACAAGGTGAAGGCGATGGCCGAGAAGTTCGGCTTCAACGACGCCACGCAGGACGTCCCGGTGCGGGCCTACGAGAGCGTCTACCCGTCCGGCATGGACAGGTCCTCGACGGCCCTGACCGGTATCGGCCAGTACGACGTCACGGCCACCCCCCTCCAGATGGCCATGGTCTCCGCTGCCATAGCCAACGGCGGCAAGCTGGTGACGCCCCACATGGTCTCGACGATCACCGACAGCGGCGGCGACGTCCTGAAGAACTACGACGACGAGGCGGGCACCGAGCGGATCGTCAGCTCCGACACTGCGGAACAACTCCAGTCGGCGATGCAGACGGTGGTGGAGAAGGGCACCGGCACCAACGCCCTGATCGACGGCGTCACCGTGGGAGGCAAGACGGGCACGGCCCAGCACGGCGAGAACAACAGCCAGACGCCGTACGCCTGGTTCACGTCCTACGGAAAGGCCGACGGCAAGGAGGTCGCCGTGGCGGTGGTCGTGGAGCAGTCGAACGCGGCCCGCTCGGAGGTGAGCGGCAACGGGCTGGCCGCCCCCGTGGCCAAGGCCGTGATGGAGGCGGCTCTCAAGAACTGAGGCGTCCGGTGGCTACTTGGCGCCGAGGATCTGCTCGATCGGGTCGATCGCGAAGTACACGAGGAACAGCGCCGAGGTGGCCCACAACAGCCAGTGGATCTCCTTGGCCTTCCCCAGCACCACCTTGATCACGACGTACGCCAGGAAGCCGGCCCCGATGCCGTTGGTGATCGAGTAGGTGAACGGCATCACGGCGATGGTCAGGAACGCCGGGATCGCGATGTCGTACCTGTCCCAGTCGATGTGCTTGACCTGCGTCATCATCAGGAAGCCCACGGCGACCAGGGCGGGAGCGGCGGCCTGAAGCGGGACGATGGTCAGCAGCGGCGTCAGGAACAGCGCCAGGCCGAACAGCCCACCGGTGACCAGGTTCGAGAACCCGGTGCGCGAGCCCTCGCCGACCCCCGCTGCCGACTCGATGTACGACGTGGCGGAGGACGCGGACGCCGCGCCACCGGCCACCGCCGCCGCCCCGTCGATCAGCAGCACCCGGCCGAGGTTGGGCACCTTGCCCTCCTCGTCCAGCAGCCCCGCCTCCGCGGTGATTCCGACGACCGTGCCCATCGTGTCGAAGAAGTCGGACAGGATCAGCGTGAAGATGAGCAGGACGACGGTGACGATCCCCACGCCGGGCGCACTGAAGGAACCGAACAGGCTGAAGTGACCGATCAGTCCGAAGTCGGGGGTGTCGACGACCTTGTCGGGCCACGCCGGTGTCGTGAGCCCCCAGGCCTTGATGTCGGCGACGGAGTTGATGATCATCGCGAGGACCGTCATGGTCACGATGCTGATCAGGATCGCGCCCTTGACCTTGCGCGCGAGCAGCCCGATCGTCAGCAGCACCCCGAGACAGAAGACCAGGATCGGCCACCCGGTGAGGGCGCCGGTGCCCCCGAGCTGCACCGGCACGGTGGTGTTCGCGGCGTCGGGGATACGGCTAACGAACCCGGCGTCCACGAAGCCGATGAACGCGATGAACAGCCCGATCCCGACACTGATCGCCTGCTTGAGCGGTTGCGGAATGGCGTGCATGACGGCCTCCCGCAGTCCGGTGACCACCAGCACACAGATGAGCAGACCTTCCAGGACGACCAGGCCCATCGCGTCGTCCCAGCTCATCAGCGGGGCGATCTGGAAGGCGACGACCGCGTTCAGCCCCAGCCCGGCGGCGAGCGCGAGCGGCAGGTTGCCGCCCACGCCCATGATGATCGTCATGACCGCGGCCACCAGAGCCGTCGCGGTGGTCAACTGCACCGCATCCAACTGGTGTCCGAACTTGTCCTTCGCGCTGCCGAGAATGATGGGATTCAGGACAAGGATGTAGGCCATCGTGAAGAACGTGGCGAAGCCGCCGCGTATCTCACGGGCGAAGGTGGATCCCCTCTCGGAGATCCTGAAGTACCGGTCGACGGACATGCTCGATGCTCCCTGGTGCCTGAATGATCGTCTGCGGATGCTGGCTGGATTGTTCCTGCGTTGAACGCGCTTCGGGTTTTCCCCGTGTTACGGAATCGGGGGCCGCCCCGTCATACATCGTTCGAAGGACCGTACGAAAACACGTACTCGATCACTGCTACGCTTCCGGATCTCCGCCCGGCCACCCCCGGACGATCACATGTCATTCACATGACACGCAAAGGAGAGGGAGCCCGTGGGCACAGTCGTCGACGACGCCGCCTCCGTGGAGTTCCACGCCTTCTTCGAACGCCACTATGCCGAACTGTCCCGCCTCGCACATCTGTTGACCGGCGAGTCGGACGCCGCCGACGATCTGGCGGCGGACGCCCTGCTGGCGCTGTGGCACCGTTGGGACCGGGTGCGCGCGGCCGACCACCCGGCCGCGTACGCGCGCGGAGTGGTCGCCAACCTGGCCCGCACCCGTATCCGCAGCGCGGTCCGTGAGCGCCGGCGCATCGCCCTGTTCTGGTCCCAGCGCGAGGAGAAGGTCGACAACCCCGACGTGGCGGGCGTGGTCGACGTCCAGGAGGCGCTGCGCAGGCTGCCGTTCCGCAAGCGGGCGTGTGTCGTGCTGCGGCACGCGTTCGACCTCTCGGAGAAGGACACCGCACTGGCCCTGGGGGTGTCGGTCGGTACGGTGAAGAGCCAGACCTCGAAGGGGATGGCCGAGTTGCAGCGGCTGCTCGGCCCTCAGAACGCTCCGCTGAAGGTGCACGCCGCGATGGCGCGCACCAGTGAGGCCGGAGGAAGGGACCGATGACCATGCGGCGGGACGTGCACGGCGAACTGCGCGCCCGGCTGCAGGACGCGGCCAAGGCGCACGAGCCGAACCGCGAGCAGATCCTCGCCCGGATCGAGCGCGGCATGTCGGAACAGCGACGCCCCGACCACCGGGCGACCCGGCCACCGGTCTACGGCTGGGTGCGGGTGGTGAGCGCCACGGCCGCGGTCGCCTGTGTGCTGGGCCTCGGCGGTTACGCGGTGGCGTCCGCGGTCAAGGACGAGACACCCGCGCAGACGTCGGTCGCGGCCACGGGCACGCCCACCCCGTCGCCCGACGCGACCAACCGGCCGCCCGCCCCGCCGGCGGATCCGACGCCGAGCACCACTACCCCGACGCAGAAGGCCGGGAAGCCGAGCGGTACGCCTTCGCACTCGCCGAGCGCCTCCACCGGGGTGCAGGCTTCCGGCGTCGAGGACGGCCCGCTGTGGTCGGACGGCTCGGTGGACCCGCACAGCAACGAGTTCTGGGCGCAGAGCGATCTGACCTTCAAGACCTCCGAGCAACTCACCGCGCTCACGGTCGAGTTGAGGATCGAACAGACCGGCGGTGTCACCAACACCGGCGCCTGGCGCTCACTGCCCGAGAACGACTTCACCCTGACGGTCGCCGAGAAGGACGGCTTCCTCGTCTACACCTGGGTGCTCAAGGACGGCCGAACGGTCCCCAAGGGCGAGTGGGTGTTCGCCGGGCAGTACAACCACGAACGCGGCGGCCGGGACGCGAAGGGCGACGGCTACACCGCGACGGCGACCGCGAAGTCCGGGGACCTCGCCGTGAAGGGCGACTTCGCGGCCCAGGACGACGGGGCGGACGAAGGGGACTCCTAGCCTAGCTCAGTCGCCGGCTTCGGCCATTCCCCACGGCCCCCACGCGGCCCGGCACGCGCTCATTCACCACGAGTTCATGCCGGGGGAACAACCATTCGGTCATCTTCAACGTCCCTAGTAGTGCGACTGCATGGACCTGCCGGCCTGAGCCCCCCTCGGCCGGCAGCTGCCGGCTGGAGCCCCCCTCGGGCCGGCACGAGGAACGCCCCGCCCGTGACGACAGGCGGGGCGTTCCGACGTTCCCGCTCAGTTCATCGTGGTGCCGAGGGTGGTGGAGCCGGTGGTCAGGAAGGCCGTCGAGGGCAGCGAACCACCCGGCCCGCGGGTGCCGTACGCCGTGCCGGCATCCGTCGACCCGAACGCCGGAGTCGGCACCCCGCGGTCCCAGTTGTTCGCCGCGGACACCGTGGCCGAACCCCGCTTCGACAAGCCGCCCTTGTCGCCCACCGCCAGATTCCGCGCCAACCGGGCCTTGCCCGTGGCGAAGTAGAACCCGGCCTCGCCGTTGGAGTACGCCGTGTTGCGGTTCAGCACGATCGCCCCGGTGTTGGAGTTCTCGGTGAACCCGTTCAGCGTGTTGTCCCAGGCCGCGTTGTAGTTGACGAGGTGCGCCACCGTGACGCCCCCGCCGCCCAGCTTGAACCCGTTGCCGTTGCCCTCGAAGGCGCCGTCCCCCCACCGGTTCCTGCCGTTCCCGAAGGCCCAGCTGTGCTCGACGGTGACCGGTGAGGAGAACTGCCACAGGTCGAGCCCGTCGTCCGAGTTGTCGTAGAGCCGCGCCCCCGTGATCCGGTTGCCGGTGCCGGACCCGAACTTCACGGCGATCCCGTCGGCGTTCTGCCCGTGCCCGGCCGGGTCGTAGTTGCCGTGACTGTCCAGGTTCTGCACGAGGTTGTCGCTGGTCCCGTCGCCGCGCAGGGTGAACCCGGAGTCCCCGTTGTTCGCGGTGACGAGGTTCTTGAAGACGCCACCGACGGAGGAGGTGACGACGAAGCCCTGGGCCGGGGAGTTCTGGAAGGTGAGGTTCTGGACGGTCCAGTAGTCGCCGTAGATGCCGGCCAGCCAGGACCCCGCGGGCAGCCTGGACCCGTCGATCCGCACCTTCTCGCTGCTGTGTGCCCGCAAGGTGATCCGTGCCGAACTCGTGCCGTCGGCCGTGGACTTGAGGGTGGCCGACGGGGTGTACGTACCGGCGCGGACCTCGATGACCGTCCCCGCGGTGGCGTTCTTCACGGCCGCTTCCAACTGCGCCGTGCCGGACACGGTGACCGTCGTCGACGCGGCCTCGGCCCCGCCGCCCGACAGGCCGAGATGGACGCCGCCCGCGCCCGCGGCGACGGCGACGGCCGCGCCGATGGAGAGCGTGCGGGTCCGCCGGTGGCGTCCGGTGCTGTGACGCACGGGGGCGTTCCTTTCCTCGGGAATGGGGACGCCCTGCAGTCGCCGCCATGGCCGACGAGGTTGCCGCGGCTCAACGAAAACAGTCGAAACTTTCGCTGCTCCTCCGCGCGCACTCATCGATTGACGTGCTGTTTCCCACTCGTAACACTCCGAAGGCGCGCACAGCCCCCAACAGAATCCCCCACACCCCCACACTCACAGGAGCGACATGCGCCCACGTATCCTCCTCGTCGCCTGTCTCTCGCTACTGCTGGCCCTTCTCACCGCACCGCCCGGTTCCGCCCACTCAGGAGCACCACCCGTGAACCACCCCAAGTACGCCGGCTATCTCTTCGCCTACTTCACCGGTGAGGGCACCGCCGACGGCGAGCAGATCCGCTACGCCCTCAGCCGTGGCAACGACCCCCTGCACTGGCGCGAGCTGAACCAGGGCAAGCCGGTCCTGACGTCGACGATCGGTGAGAAGGGTCTGCGCGACCCCTTCGTGATCCGCTCCCCGAAGGGCGACAAGTTCTATCTGATCGCCACCGACCTGCGCATGTACAAGAACAGCAGCGGCAGTTGGGACGACGTCCAGCGGCACGGCAGCAAGTCGATCATGATCTGGGAGTCCACCGACCTGGTCCACTGGACCGACCAGCGCCTGGTGAAGGTCGCCCCGGACTCCGCGGGCAACACCTGGGCGCCTGAGGCCTATTGGGACGACAGCCTCGGTGAGTACGTCGTCTTCTGGGCGTCGAAGCTGTACGCCGACGACGACCCCGGGCACACCGGATCGACGTACAACAAGATGCTGTACGCGACCACGAAGGACTTCCGCACCTTCAGCGCGCCCAAGGTCTGGGACGACCCCGGCTACTCGGTCATCGACTCGACGGTCGTGAAGTACAGGGGCACCTACTACCGCTACACCAAGGACGAGCGGGACCCCACCTCCAGCTCGCCCTGCGCCAAGTTCATCACCGGCGAGAAGTCGACAAGCCTGACCTCGACGAAGTACGACCTGGTCGCGGACTGCATCGGCAGCGGGGCGATGGACCGGGGTGAGGGGCCGACGGTGTTCAAGTCGAACAACGAGAAGAAGTGGTACCTGTTCATCGACGAGTACGGCGGTCGCGGATACGTCCCCTTCGAGACCACCGACCTCGACTCGGGCAGGTGGACCCCGTCCACGAACTACCAGCTGCCCGCCAGCCCCCGGCACGGCACGGTACTTCCGGTGACGCAGAACGAGTACGACCGGCTGCTGACCGCGTATCCGTCGACGCCCGCCTCGGTCGTGGACGCGACGGCCAAGGGTCAGAAGGGCTACGCGATCGTCACGGAGGCCGCGTCGAAGGTCGTGCTCCCGGTGCAGACCGACACCGACCTCACGCACCTCGCTCCGAAGATCGCCGTGGGTGAGGGCGCGAGCATCGCCCCCAGGTCCGGTACCCGGCGCGACTTCCGCAGGCCGCAGTCGTACACCGTGACAGCCGCCGACGGCACCACCCGCAGCTGGACGGTCGAGGCGGTGCGGACCGGCAGCCCCGTCCTGCCCGGCCTCAACGCCGACCCCGATGTGCACTATCTGAACGGCGAGTACTGGATCTACCCGACCACCGACGGCTTCAACGGCTGGAGCGGGACGCGGTTCAAGGCGTACTCGTCGAAGGACCTGGTCCACGGGAAGGACCACGGGGTCGTCCTCGACCTCGGCGCTGACGTGTCGTGGGCCGACAAGTACGCGTGGGCGCCGGCCATCGCGGAGAAGAACGGCAAGTACTACTTCTACTTCTGCGCCGAGCAGCAGATCGGCGTGGCGGTGGCGGACTCCCCCGCCGGTCCCTTCAAGGACGCGCTGGGCAGGCCGCTGGTGGCGAAGGGCGGCTCGCTGCAGGGACAGATGATCGACCCGGCCGTCTTCACGGACGACGACGGGACGTCGTACCTCTACTGGGGCAACGGGCACGGCTATGTGGTCCCGCTGAACGACGACATGACGTCCTACGACGCCGCCGCGGTGAAGGACATCACCCCGGACAACTTCCGCGAGGGTTCCTTCGTGATCAAGCGGAACGGCACGTACTACTTCATGTGGTCCGAGGACGACACCCGCAGCGAGAACTACCACGTCGCCTATGCGACGGGACCGTCCCCGCTCGGCCCGTGGACCAAGAAGGGGACGATCCTGTCCAAGCGTCCCGAGTACGGCATCCTCGCCACCGGCCACCACTCCGTGGTGAACGTCCCCGGCACCGACGACTGGTACATCGTCTATCACCGGTTCGCCCTGAACGGGCCGGGGAAGCCCGGCGGCGACGGAATGCACCGCGAAACCACCGTGGACCGAATGGAGTTCGCGGCGGACGGCTCGATCAAGCCCGTGGTGCCGACCCTCGAGGGGATCCGGCCGGTGAAGAACTAGCTCACGAAGTACGTCGGGTTCGGGAGCTTGTACGTCCTGTCGGCGTAACCGCCGTCGAGGTCGGAGTACTGGTCGCCGAAGTTGGCGATGATCTCGTACCCGAGGTCCTTCTCGATGTGCGCGCGGGTGCCGGACTTGTACTGCACGGTGGTGCAGGTCCAGGTGCCCGGCGTGGCGCAGGCGCTCAGGTAGGACGGCGGGTTCGCCTTGTCCTTGAGGAACACGTGGTCGGTGTCGAGGTTCACGTCGGCGCCGATCTTCTTCAGGTTCTCGACCGCGGCGGAGCGCTGCGCCTCGCTGAGGCCCGAGTTGTAGAAGACCTCGACGCCCTTCTTCTCGGCGTACTGCACGAGCTCGGGGCTGCCGAAGACGGCCGGGCGGTCGGCCCGGTTCACGTAGTCGGCCCACGTGGTCGCGTTGTACGTGTAGTTGTACCGCTTCTCGTAGTCGAGGCTGAGCAGCAGCGTGTCGTCGATGTCGAAGACGACGGCGGGCTTCTCGCCCCTGTGGTGTGCCTTGCGGGCGGCCTGGTCGATGTACTTCCTGGCCGCCTTGTCGACGGACGCGAGGTCCTTGGCGTACGGGCTGGTGGGGGACGCCTGGTAGACACCGTTCGCGTCGGCCGCGGTGCCGTAGTAGGTGTCGATGTCCTTGACCAGGAGCCCGATGTTGTAGGGCTCGTGCGTGGAGTTCGCCGTGGACTGACCGGCGGTGGCCGCGCCGGCGCCGTACAGGGCGCCGCCGGCGACCGCACAGACGGTGGCGACGGCTGCGATACGCAGTGACTTATGCATGACAGAGGTTCTACGCGCGTAACCATGTCGGGCGCGAGACCCGCCCGGTAAAAAACGGGTCAAGCGCCCTGAGCCGGGGGTTTCCAGAGGCGGCGTCAGTTCATGGTCGCGCCGATGGTGGTGCTGCCCGTCGTCAGGAACGTGGTGGCGGGCAGAGTGCCGCTGGAACTACGGGCGTTGTACGTCGTCGAGGCGTCCGTCGACTTGAAGGCGGGGGTGCTGATCCCGCTGTCCCAGTTGTTGCCGGACGAGGAGACCTTGGAGCCCTTGCTGACCGAGCCGCCGCCGTTGCTCACCGCGAGGTTCTTGCCGAGCTTCGCGGAGCTGGTGGCGAAGTAGTAGCCCCACTTGCTGTTGGCGTAGGCGGTGGTGCGGTTGATGACGATGGCGCCGGTGTTGGAGTTCTCGGTGAACCCGTTGCCGGCGTTGCCCCAGGCGGCGGAGTTGTTGATGACGTGCGCGACGACCTCGCCGTCGCCGCCCAGCTTGTAGCCGTTGCCGTCGCCCGCGAAGGCGGAGTCGGACCAGCGGTTGACTCCGTTGCCCATGGACCAGGTGTGCTCCACGGTGACGGGCGAGGAGAAGGACCAGAAGTCGATCCCGTCGTCCGAGTTGTTGTAGAGGCGGGCGCCGGTGATGAGGTTGCCGGTGCCGGAACCGAACTTCACGGCGATACCGTCGGCGTTCTCGCCGTGGTTCGCGGCGTCGTAGTTGCCGTAGGAGTCGATGTTCTTGACCGTGTTGTTGACGGTGCCGTCGCCGGTGAGCGTGAAGCCGGAGTCGCCGCCGTTGATGGTCTTGATGTTGTTCCAGACCGTCCCGGTGCAGGACTGGCAGACGACCGCGCTGTCCGGGGAGTTCTGGAAGGTGATGTTGGAGACGTTCCAGTAGTCGGCGGTCAGCTTGAAGATCCAGTCACCGTCGGGGAGCGACGAGCCGTCGATCTTCACGGTCTCCGAGCCGTACGCGGTGAGCGTGACCGGCGCGGAGGAGCTGCCGTTGGCCGTGGACTGGAGGGTGGCCGTCGGGTAGTAGGTGCCGCCTCGGACCTGGATGACGGTGCCGGCGGTGGCGTTCTTGATGGCGTTGGACAGGTCGGTCGAGTTGCTGACGACGACCGTCGCGGCCTGGGCCTGCGTGGGGAGAACGGCGATGCCGGAGCCGAGGGCCAGGGCGGCCGTGGCGATGAGAGCGGTACGACGAGACATGGAGTGCGGGTCCCTTCTCGTGCGGGTGGGGGATGGTTCAGAGGACGGCGTCGAGCCAGCCGAAAACCTCGTCCTGCATGCGGTCGACGAAGACATGGCCGAGGTCGGGCCAGGTCTTCAGGTGCAACCGCTCCTCGGCGTGGCGGGAGTGCCAGACGGCGCGCAGCTTGTCGTACGCGACCTGAACGCCGTCGGCGGGGAACAGCGGGTCGAGCCCGCCGTTGAAGAAGAGCATCGGCCTGGGGGCGGCGATGCTCGCCACGTCGGGGAAGTCGAGGAACCGGGGCAGCCCCGGGTGGAGCATGTAGTAACTGGACTGCCCGCGCAGGGTGTTGTTGCCGGGCACCATCATTTCCTTGAGGCCGGTCATCCAGCAGACGGCTGCCGTGGCCGTGACGGCGTCGGTCAGCGCGGCGGTCTGCCAGGCGCGGTAGGCGCCCATGGAGAAGCCGACGGCGGCGACCCTTCTGGCGTCCACCCTCTTCAGGCCGGCCAGGAACCCGGCGGCGCGGGCGTCCTCGCGGGCCATGAGACCTGCGAGCGAGGAGCCGAGGTTGTAGAAGTTGCTTGCCAGGGCCTGCTGTTGGTCGTAGTTGATCGGTCCGCGGTCGCCCCAGCCGAGGGCGTCCGCGCACAGGACGACATAGCCGCGCCGGGCCAGCTCGTCGCCGACGAACCGGCCGCTGAAGTACTTGTCCGCCCAGGTCTGCGCGGAGGCGAGCCGGGTGTCGTCGTACCAGGGCCGGACCAGTTTCTCCTTGCCGATGTCGAACTTCGCCCCGTGATCGTGGAGAAGCAGCACGGCGGGGAAGGGGCCGCGGCCGTGCGGGGTGAGCAGGGCGGCGCGGACCCGTTCGTGACGGGTGAGGGAGAGGGTGACCAGCTCTCTCGTGTATCCGTCGGACGGGGACCGATCGGTGAACTCGGGCGCGTACGGTGTCCTGTCCTCGCGGTCGACGAGGAGGTGCTCCTCGACCGTGGCACGAGCGGTCCGGCGCCAGGCGCGGAAGTCACGGACCGGCGAAGTACCCCAGGCCAGCGGGAAGTCCAGCTCGGCCTTGAGCGCCGGGTGGAAGTCGGGCAGCGGGCCGGCCACGACCCCGGCTGCCGCGGGGCTCACCGCTCCCCCGGCCAGCATGGCCGCTCCGGCGCCCACCACGAACGCCCGTCGGCCCACCTCACCGGCGTTCATAGGGCCTCCAGTCCCCGAGACAGGTCCGCCGGGTGTGCACGGCGGCCTCGTCGGCGGTCAGCTGGGGCCGGTTGCCGGGGACGGAAATCACCGCGCCGGGGCCGGAGTTGGCGTACTCCCGAAAGCGCATGGTCTGCCAGGGGTAGGCCTCGCGCATGTTGGTGTAGGGCGCGACCGGGTCGATCCCGGGGCCGATGTGGGTGTCCCGCACGACGAGCGACGGCCAGGCGGTCGTCTCGTACGACGGCACCCAGGGCCGTGCCAGCTTGTACGCCGCGTCCTCGGCCCCGGAGGTGATACGGGAGCGGACGGCGAGGATGCCGTAGGGGTTGGCGCGGGCGGTGGAGGGGGCGAAGACCATGCCCTTGGGGGTGAAGTCGACGTCCCGCCGGAGGGTGTGGAAGTGGCACTCCTCGAAGACGGCGGTGGCCCGGCCGAAGACGAAGTCGACGTCGCCCTCGATGTAGCAGCGGCGGAAGTACTGCCGGTCGAAGGCGGTGAGCGCGGTCGTCTCGACGAAGAGGGTGTCCTGGTGGGCCAGGAGGCGGACGTTCTCGAAGTGGGTGCGGTCACCGTAGGTGTAGGCGGCGACCGCCTGGGTGCCGGTGATGTCGGGGTGGTCGGCGCGCAGCCAGTCGTTGGCGAGGGTGAGGTCGCGGACGGTGACGCCAGGGGCGGCGGAGGTGAAGGTGGCGGAGCCCGCGGTGCCGTAGGTGCCCGAACCGTCGGGTTTGGGGGTGCCGTTGGCGTTGTCGTAGATGATGACGGCGGCGCGTGGGTCGCGGACGGCGCCGCGCACGGTCAACTCCGCTTTGTCCGCGGGGATGTTGACGACCTCGCGATAGGTGCCCGGGTGCACGACGATCGTCCAGCCGGGGCCGGTGACCGCGTCGACGGCCGCCTGGACGGAGTCGCCGGGGCGGACGTGGAGGACGCGGTGACCTCCGGTGGCGAAAGCGGGGGCCGCTCCCGCCACTGCGAGCCCGAGACCGGCCCCGAGGAGAATGCGCCTGCGCATCAGCACGTCTCCTTCCACGGGCGCCAGTCGCCGAGGTAGGCCTCCCTGGTCGCCGACTCGGCCTGTTCCCGGGTGAGTTGGGGCCGGTTCTCCGGGACGGTGATCCTGGCTCCGGGACCGGTGTCGCGGTACTCGGCGAAACGCTGGTTCTGCCAGGGGAAGGCGTCCGACATGTTGGTGTAGGGGGCGGCCGCGTCGATTCCGGGGCCCAGCCAGGTGTCCCGCACCACGAGCGAGGGCCGGGCGGTGGTGTCGGAGCTCGGCACCCACGGGCGGGCCAGCTTGTAGAAGGCGTCGGGCGCTTCGCTGCTGACGCGGCTCCTGGTGACGAGGTAGCCGCGCGGGTTGGCGCCCGCCGTGGAGGGCGCGAAGACGAAGCCGTACGGCGCCGCCGCCAGGTCGGTCCGGTTCAGGGTCCGGAAGTGGCAGTGCTCGTAGACGGCCGTGGCCCGCCCGAAGACGAAGTCGACGTCGCCTTCGGCATGGCAGTGCGAGAAGTACTGGCGGGCGAAGGAGGTGAGGGCGATCGAGTCGGCGTAGAGGGTGTCCTGGTGGCCGAGGAAGCGGCAGTGGTGGAAGGCGGAGCGGTCACCCTGGACCTTGATGGCGACGGCCTGGGTGCCGGTGATGTCGGGGTGGTCGGCGCGCAGCCAGTCGTTGGCGAAGGTGATCCAGCGGGCGGTGAAGCCGTCGGCCTGCACGGTCGTGGTGGCCGACCCCGTGGTGCCGTAGGTGCCGCCGCCGGGCTTGGGGGTGCCGGCCGCGTTGTCGTACACGATCACGACGTCCCGCGGGTCCTCGGAGGCGCCGATCCAGGTCGTCTCGGTGCGGGTGACGTCGACGGCGACGGTCTCCCGGTAGGTGCCGGGCGCGAGAACCAGGGTCCAGCCGCTGCCGGTGGCCGCGGCGACGGCGTCCTTGACGGTGGTGTGGTCGCCACGGCCCTTCGGGTCGACGTACAGGGTCTGCGGGGTGAGCCGGGCGGCCGGTGATCCGAAGCGGCCGAACGGGCGCCGGGCGCCGGCGTGCGCGGGCGCCGCCGCGAGGGCGAGCGCGGCCGCCGCTCCGGTGCTCGCGAGCAGGAATCCCCTTCTGGCCAGGGGAAGTCGGGTGTCGTGCGAGGGCATGCGGGTGCTCCTTGGACATGCGACACAAGTTGAGGTGGGTGGCCGGGGCGGCCGCTGGATTCCGCCCCGGCCGGTCAGGGGGTGGTGTCAGCAGACGCGCCCGGCGCCCGCACCGCGGTCGACGATCCCGGGCACCTTCTTGGCCGGGTCGACCTTGGTGCGCAGGGTGGGCGTCCAGCCCGCGCCGGACTCCAGGGTCTCGGCGGGGATCTCGGCGTTGTGGACGGCGATCAGGTCGGTGAGGCTGCCGTTGACGTAGTTGTCGGCGGCGGTGAGCGGTGAGACGTTCCACCGCTTGAGCACCTTGGCTGCGCTGATCCCCTGCGGCAGCGTGAACGCGTTGTGTTCGGCGACGAGTTGGGACTCCTTGCCGATGCCGAAGCTGTAGGAGTAGTCGTCGTTCGCCACGAAGTGGTTGTTGTAGGAGTCCACCTGGCCGAAGCGGACCCGGGGCGCGCGCTCGACGAGGTCGGAGAACAGGTTGTGGTGGAAGGTGACCTTGAGCTTGCCCCGGTCCCCCGCCGCCGTGGACTCGCTGTCGCTGTTGCCGATCAGGATCGTCTTGTCGTGCTCGGTGAAGACGTTCCAGGACGCGGTGACGTAGTTCGCGCCGCGCACGATGTCCAGCTCGCCGTCGTGCTGCTGGTAGAGCATGCCGAAGTAGGTCGGCGCGGCACTGTCGGGGTGGCTGCCGTCGGTGAAGGTGTTGTGGTCCAGCCACACATGGGTGGACCCGTAGACGACGGCGGTGTCGTACTCGGAGTTCCAGTTGCCCTTGTCACCGTCGGTCGGGTCCCACTGCGGGAAGCAGTCGATCGGGCTCTCGAAGGTGAGGTTGCGGACGATGACGTTGTCGACGGCCTTGATCTGGAGGCTCGCGCCCCTGAACCCGGCGTTCTTGCCGACCCCGATGATCGTGGTGTTGGCGGGCACGTTCGCCTTGATGGTCTGGTCCTGGTTGGCGGCGGAGACGCGGCGCAGCCCCTCGGGACTGTCGTCGGGCTCGGCGCTCAGGTCGGTGTCCAGGCCCCAGGCCTCGGGCGAGTACTTCGCCAGGTAGGCGTCGAAGTCGTACCCGGGCGCCGCGAGGGAGTCACAGCCCTCGGACACCGCGTCGATGGTCCCCTTCACCTTGATGATCTTCGGAGCGGTGCCCCCGGCGGCGAGGGCGGCCTTGAAGCCGGCCCAGTCGGTGACGGTGTAGACGTGGGCGGCGTCGGCGGCCGCGCCTCCGGTGGTGCCGGTGCCCTCGGAGGCCCAGCCGTCGCCGGTGGCGAGGGTGTCGCGGGCGGCGTCATGGCCCTTGGCCTGGGCGGTGGGGCCGGTGACCGCGAGGACCAGGGCGGCACAACCCGCCACGGCCATCGCCTTTGTAATGACATGCTCATGCCATGTCTGTGCGTTCATTGTGCGGCTCTCTTTCGGCAACGAAGAAGGAGTGGTCAGGCAGTGGCCGGCGAGGGCCAGGTGATCCAGGACTCCGGGATCTCGGCATCGAGCCGGCGCACGTCCCGGGGCGCCAGCACGCGGTGCCGCAGCAGCTCACGGGCGACCAGGCGCGCTATTGCAATGGCACCGGGCGGGTTGAAATGCGTGTTGTCCTGCTCGGTGTCGGTCCAGTTGAAGTACTTCTTGGTCTCCTCGACCCCGAGCTCCTGCCACAACGCGAGCGACAGGGCCTGGATGTCGAGCAGCGTCACGCCCTCTTCCTTGGCAAGCGCGCGCATGGCCGCCGGGTACTCGCCATGGGTCGGCACGGCGTTGCCGCTCGCGTCGAACTTCCGCCGTTCGACGGGCGTGACGAGCACGGGCCGGGCGCCCTTGGCCCGGGCGCCGTCGAGGTACAGGCGCAGATAGTCCTGGTACGTCGTCCAGGGCTCGGTGTACCGGGTCGGATCGGCTGTCTTCTCGTCGTTGTGCGCGAACTGGATGAGAAGAAGGTCGCCGGGCCGAATGAGGGCGAGGATCGCGTCGAGCCGTCCCTCGTCGACGAAGCTCTTGGAACTCCGCCCGTTCACCGCGTGATTGGCGACGGCCAGATCCTTGCGCAGAAAGAAGGGGAGCGCCATGCCCCACCCGGTCTCGGGCGAGGCGTCGGCGTATTTCTGGGCGGCGGTGGAGTCGCCGGCGATGTAGAGGGTGCGCTGTTCTCTGGCTTGAGCAGTACCGGTTGCGCTGAAAGCGACGGGCACGGCGGCGATCGCCGCCACGGTGACCTGTCTGCGTGTGAGTGACACTTTGGGCAGCCTCTCTTCCCTCAGGGGCGCGGGACTGTGTCGATTTGCGGCTCCGCCGCGGGGCGCGACCGGCCACGACGAACCTGCGGCCGGCCGCACAGCGAACCCCCGAGCTGTCAGCCGTTCTGTTCCTTCCACTCGGCCTGAGCCTTGTTCAGCTGGTCGGCCATGGTGTCCAGGAAGTCCTTCGCACTCATGTCACCCAGCAGCACCTTCTGGAAGTTCGGCTCGTTGTCCGCCTTGGAGATGGTGTTCCAGTCGGGCAGGTAGTACGGCAGCTGGACGATGGTCGTGGAACCGTCGGTCAGCGCGGCGGCGGCCAGCTTCGTGGGCTCGGCCTCCGAGATCCAGGCGTCCTTGGCGGCGTCGTTGTTCGACGGCACCTGCCCGGCGGCCTTGTTGAACTTCGAGTTCTCCGCGGCCGAGGTCGCGAACTCGATGAACTTCCACGCGGCGTCCTTGTTCTTCGAGCTCTTGAACACCCCCATCCCGTCGACGGGGTTGGACACCTGGACCCGCTTGCCGGAGGCGCCGATCGGCTGCGGAATGCCCCGGAACTTGTCGACCCCGAGCGCCTTCACGTGGTCCTGGTAGGACCCCAGGTTGTGGTTCAGCATCCCGATCGTGCCGGAGTCCCACTGGGCGACCATCTTGGTGAAGTCGTTGTTGAGGTCGGCCGCCGGAGTGACCTTCTTGTACAGCGCCGCGTACTTCTCCAGCCCGGCCACGTTCTTCGGGTCGTTGACGGTGGTCTTGTCGCCGTTCCAGAACGAGGTGATCCCGCTCTGCCCGTACATCGCGTCCAGGGCCTGGGCGATGGACCCGGCACCACCGCGGATGGTGTAACCGAACTCGTTCTCCTTGGCGTCGGTGAGCTTGTCCGCGGCCTCGTAGAACTTGTCCCAGGTGGTCGGCTCGTCGAGGCCCGCCTTCTTGAACAGGTCGGTCCGGTAGTACAGCACGCCGTTGTTGGCGGAGGTCGGGATCGAGTACAGCGTCCCGTCCCCGCCCCCCGCCGCCTTCAGCACGCCGACCATGTCCTCGTTGAGCTTGCCGTTCAGGGAGGACTTGGAGAGCCGGCTGTCCAGCGGCTCCAACGCGTTCTGCGCGGAGAACCCGGCGAGCATGGCCGCGCCGACACCGCCGACGTCCGGCAGACCGCCGCCCTGGATGGCGGTGTCGACCTTGGACTGGTACTCGGTGGAGGCGATGCCGACGTACTCGACCTTGATGTCCGGGTTCGCCTTCTGGAAGTCGGCGATGATCTCCTTCCAGATGTCGGTGCGCACACCGCCGTTGTTGTCCCAGAAGACGATCTTGCCCTTGCCGCTGCCCTCGTCTCCCTTGTCACCGCCGGACCCGCTGCCGTCGTCACCGCAGGCGGTGGCGGTCAGCGCCAGGACGGACCCGAGGGCGACGGCTATGGCAGCACGCCTGCTTCTGCGGATACTGATCTTCATTGATCGGCTCTCTTCTTCTTCTGATTCCAGCGGAGATATGAAGCTGTGGGGGGAAGTCGGTGGCGCCCGGAGGTCAGTGGCCGGCGTACGGCGCCCAGCCGTCGGTGCCCTTGAGGTAGTTCGCGACGGTGTACGTCCTCGCGTCGGCCGCACCGAGCTGTGGGCGGTCGGCGCTCGGGGCGGCGCCCGGTCCGGAGTTGCGGTACTCGGCGAACCGCGCGTCCTTCCACGAGAAGCCGCTCATGTCGGTCCACGGTGCGGACTTCACGGCGGCCGGCAGCTCGGTGTCGCGGATCAACACCTGTGCCACGGCAGCGGGTTCACCGCCCGGATGCCAGGGCCGGCCCAGATGGAAGGACTGGTCCGGCGCGTCGCTCACGACCTTCGACCGGGTGATCAGGAACCCGTACGGGTTGCCCGTCCAGGTCGAAGCGGCCGTGATGTAGCCGTTGTTGGTGTCCGAGCCCCGGCTCAGTGCCCGGATCACGGACCGTTCGATCACCGTCGTCGCCCGGCCGTAGACGAAGTCGACATCGCCCTCGATGTACGAGTCGCGGATGTAGACCCGGCTGATCACGTCCAGCTTGGGGCTGTCGGTCATCAGGGTGTCCTGGTTGCCCAGGAAGGCGGTGTCCTCGAAGACGATGCGGTCGCCGGTCGTCTTCATCGCGAGGGCCTGCTCGCCCTTCAGCTCGACCGCGGCCTCGTCGAAGTCGTTGCTGAAGGTGAGGTGGCGGGCGGTGACGTCGTTCGCGGCGATCCGGACCGTCGCGCTGCCCGTCGAACCGCCGTACTCGGCGGGGGTGTCGTAGACGATGACGGTGTCCGACCGGTCGTGTCCAGTCCCCTGGAGCACGATCCTGGGCTTGGTCGCCGGGATGAAGACCTTGGCACGATAGGTGCCCGGCGCGACGGCGATCGTCACCGGCACGGCGTTGCCGTCGGGCACGGCGTCCACCGCGGCCTGCACGGTCGGGTAGTCAGCGGGGACGTGCAGGGTCACCCCGATCCGCTTCTGCGGTCCGGAGAACCTCGACACCAGCGAGGGCACGGCGGCGGCCGGGTCCAGACGGTAGTCGTAGAAGGACCGCGGATCGAAGGCCGTACCCCACGCGTCCGTTCGCCCGGTCGTGTTCTTCAGGATCGAGCCGCGCTGCACCAACTCGGCGGTGGCATCGGCCTGATAGGGATGCTGGACGCCGTCGTAGTAGCTGTTCTCGATCACCATCTTTGTCCGGCCGCGCGCCCAGTTCCCGTACGTCCACACCGGGTCGCCGTCGGCGACCTGCGAGGACAGGTAGTTGTCGTACAGGTGGGCGTAGGCGAGGTTGTCCGCCGAGGGATTGCGCTGCTTGGTGCCGCGGAACCAGTTGTGGTCGATCGTCATCTCGGTGAGGACATTGGTGGTCCAGCCGATCCCGAACGCCTTGTTGTGGTTCGTGAACTGGTTGTACGAGACGGTGATGTACCGGCTGTCCTTGCGGATGTCGAGCAAGCCGTCGCCCATGTGCGTGAAGCGGTTGTGGTCGATCCAGACGTGGTCGACGGTGTCCATCTGGATCGCGTCGAAGTCGGTCGTCTTGCCGTCCCAGTCGCCCTCGACGTACGAGTCGCGGATCGTCAGGTTGCGGATGATCACGTTGTGCGTGCCGGGGTTGAGATGGAGCTCGCCGTGGACGATCTCGCCGGTGTCACCGACGCCGATGATCGTCTTGTTCGAGGCCACGACGATGTCCGAGCCGAAGGGCTCGACGGCTATCGCGACCGAGACCCGTATGACGTACGGCTCCTCGGCGGCCGCGTAGGTGGCCAGCGCGGCCTGGTCGGTGACGGTGACGACCTTGCCGCCGGCCCCTCCGGTGGTACCGCCCGCGAGGGAGGCGAAGCCGTGGGCCCGGTCGCTCCAGCGGTCGACCGGAGTCTTCTCGGCAGCCTCGGCCTGCCCGATCGCCCCGAGGCTCAGCGCGGCCACCAGGCCGAGGACAGCGGCCAGGACCGTGCCGTATCCCGGTCTCTGCAAGCGCTTGCTATGAAGGTGCTGCGTCATTGCGGCTCCCAACAGGCTTACGGGTTCGGTGCGTTACAGGTGGTCGATCCTGAAGTGCGAGAAGGTTGCCGCCCCGGCGTGTCCTCCTCCGACGGGCGCGAGGGCGAACAGTCCGAGCAGGGCTCCGACCCAGCGCCAGGGGGTGGCGGCGAAGACGGGTCCACTGGGGCGCAGGCCCTCGCCGACGTCGTGGAAGAACCGGCAGCGCGCCCCCGCGCCGATCTCGATCCGCAACCGTGCCCGTCCCGTGGGCGCCGGCCGCGGATGGTCGGCGTCCCGCTCCTGCTCGGCGACGCCCTCGGCGAAGCGGTGCACGAGATGGACGCTCCCGTCGGCCCCGCGCTGGAGCCCGATCCAGCTGAAGGCATCGCCCAGGACGGTGAGTCCGGCGCGTGCGCCAGGCTCCTCGCTGTGCAGTTGCAGTTCCACCTCGACCGCCGAGGGTGTGCCGGGCAGCCGCTGGGTGAGGACGTTCGGCAGTCTGCGCAGGTCGTGCGCGTCGGCCGAACGGACGCAGGTGAGCCGTAGCCCGTCGCCCGAGTGATGGGTGGCCCAGCCGGGCTGCGGGTTCGCGGTCCACTGCCACTGGCGGCCGAAGCGTCCGCCGGGGAAGTCGTCGTCGGTGGCGGGCGCCGCGTCCGGCTGCGGCGGCAGGTCGGGCTTGACGTGTACGGCGACGGGGGCCCCGTCGTCGCCGAGCACCGGCCAGCTTCCCCCACTCTCGGCTTCGCTCGAGCGGGAGGTGCCCCCATGGCCCCAGCTCATGGGCTGGAGGTGGACGACCCTGCCGTAGGCGCCCTTCTGCTGGAAGTGCAGGAACCAGTCCTGGCCGGACGGGGTGCGCACCCAGCCGCCCTGGTGCGGACCGTTGACGTCGGTGTCCCGCTGTTCCAGGACGATCTTCTCCTCGTACGGGCCGAAGAACCCGCGCGAGCGGAAGACGCCCTGCCAGCCGGTCTCCACTCCCCCTGCGGGAGCGAAGATCCAGAACCAGCCGTCGTGCCGGTAGAGCTTGGGACCTTCGAGCGTGAACCAGCCGGGGATCCGGTCGCCGTCGACGATCACCTTGCCCTCGTCGAGGAGTTCACGGCCGTCGAGGTCCATGCGGTGGCCGGTGAGGCGGTTCTTCACCCCCGAACGGGACTTGGCCCAGGCGTGCACCAGATAGGCCTCGCCGGTCTCCTCGTCCCACAGGGGGCAGGGGTCGATCAGGCCCTTGCCCGACTTGACGAGGTGCGGGCGGGTCCAAGGGCCCCTGATCCCGGGGGCGTTGATCTGGAAGATGCCCTGATCCGGGTCGCCCCAGAAGATCCAGAACCGTTCGTCGTGGTAGCGGAGGGAAGGTGCCCAGACCCCGCAGTCGTGCCGGGGCTTGGTGAACTCCCCCGCCGGTTCCAGGCGCGGCAGGGCGTGGCCGATCAGCGTCCAGTTGACCAGGTCGCGGGAGTGCAGCAGCGGCAGACCGGGGACCCGGCCGAAGCTGGAGGCGGTGAGGTAGAAGTCGTCTCCGACGCGGAGCACGTCCGGGTCGGACCAGTCCGCGTTCAGGATCGGATTCGTGTACGTCGCCGGCCGGTTCGGGTTCGTGTGGGTCACTGGCTGACCGCCTTCCGTACCAGGGCCGCCGCTTCGAGACGGGGCAGGCGTCCGTCGGCCACGACGGTGACGATCCGGCGTACGACGGTCTCGCCGGGCGGCACGGCCAGCCGCTCCTCGGACGTCAACGAGGAGCCCACGCCCGGGTATTCGCCGGCGCGCACGAACCACGGGTCGCGGCGGGTCCGGTCGGTGGCCCCGGCGAAGACGAGCGTCCAGGTGGCGCCGGTGAGGGCGATCCAGTCGGCGGTGGTGCCGTGGATCACGTCCTCGCCCTCGCGGTCGACGGTGAAGACGTCCGGCGCGTCCTGTTCCTTACGGGCCCGCCAGAAGAATCCGCCGTAGGCCGCGCCCGGGCGGCCGTTGGTCGCGGGGCTGCCGATCGACAGGGGGTCCGAGGTGACGTTGGTGAGGGAGAAGGTGAAGTCCAACGCCCAGGCGGCAGCGGTCAGTTCGGTGGCCGCGACGGTGCGGCGCTCGCGCAGCAGCTCGGTTCCGGAGGCGACCCAGCGCAGCTCCTCCACGAAGCCGTCCGGGTCGCGGAGCTGGAAGGAGTGGTGGCGCTGGGCGCCGTGGTTGTCGAGCTCGGTCGGGCCCTGGTCGCGGACGTAGGTGCGCCCGCCCCAGAAGTTGTGCCCCTCGACGTCGGGAACGGCGACACCGACGCCGAGGTGGTGGATGTGGTCGGCGGGGGCGAGTTCGGTGACCGCCGTGCCGGCCAGGGTGGTGACGGGGTGCAGGTAGGGGCGCGGGGAGAGCCGGGCGGGCAGCGCGGGCCGGGTGACGTAGCGGCCGACCGGGCGGCCCGCGACACGCAGGACCGGGCAATCGGGGATCGTCATGTGCTCACCTCGTTCGCGACGTGTGGCCGGGCCCAGTCGGCGCCCAGCTCGGAGTACAGGGCGAGACTGTCGGCGGCGGCCGCGACGAGTCCGTCGATGCCGGGGACGACCCGGCGGTCCTCGTCGGGGAGCAGGTGCCAGGCCGTCGCCGGGAGCGGGGCCGGGTCGGGGGCCAGCCGAATGGCTTCGACGACCTTCATGAAGGCGCCGGTCGCGTCCGGGACGACCAGCAGGGCGTCGCCGTCGGTGACGTGGTCGACCAGGTTCTCCAGCAGGTCGGTGCGGCCGTACTGGTACTCCTCGGGGCCGTGGCCGGCCCGCTGGAGCAGCACGCGGTCCTGCTTGTACCAGTAGGTGATCCGGCCGCGGTCGCCGTGCACGACGACGTACGGCTCGTCGGGGTCCTCCGCGCACAGGGTCACGGCGACGGTCACCTGGAGGCCGCCGGCGGTGGTGACGCGGACGCAGGAGGTGTCGTCGGACTCGATGTCGTTCGCGCGCAGCAGCTCGGTCTCGATACGGGTGACGTCCTCGGCGCGGCTCGCGTCGCCCAGGGCGAGCGCGGTGGCGACGGCGTGCGCGAGCGGGTTGGTCAGTGCTCCGTCGATCACGTCGACGCCGTTCATCCGCCGTTTGCCCGCCCAGGGCGCACGCCGGTAGTACGCCTCGGCACGCGCCCAGGCACCGGCCCCGCCGATCCCGGTCACCTCGCCGATCGCTCCCTCCTCGACCAGCTCGCGGATCGCGGGCACGGCGTGCGAGCCCAGCGACTGGAAGCCGATCTGGCAGGCGACACCGGCCGCGGCGACGCCGTCGGCCATGCGGCGGAACTCGGCGTACGACGGGGCGGGGGGCTTCTCCAGGAGGATGTGCACTCCTCGGGAGGCCGCCGCCAGCGCCAGGTCGGTGTGGGTCGGGATCGGCGTGCAGATCACCGCGATCCGGGCGCCGGTCGAGTCGAGGAGCGCGCCGAAGTCGGCGGACTGCTCGGGCGTCCCCAGGCCTTCGGGGATCTCGTCGCCGGTCAGCGGGGTCAGCTCGCAGATCCCCGCCAGTCGTACGATCCCCTTGTCCTGCAGCCGGCGGATGTTCTCCAGGTGCCAGCGGCCGTGGCCGCGCGCGCCCGCCAGGACGATGTCTACGGTGCTCATGGGATCCTCCCTGCGTCCGCGCCGCGGGCCACCTCTCGGTCGGCCGTCTCGGCGCTGTCGATCTTTGTGTGCAGGGTAGGCGGCCGGCCGGCGTCCGCCGTGAGGTCACGCTCGCTGCCCGGGTTGCAGGCCGCCTCGGTGTGGCCGGGGATGTGGATGGCGTGGATCCCGGACTCGGTGGGGACGCCGAGGGAGCAGCGGTGGTCGTCCTCGCCGGTGCCGAAGACCGACTGATCCCGAACGCCCCCGGTCCGGCCCACGGCCGTCCCAGCACGACCGCGAGCGGCGGCCACACGGAGTGCCACCACACTCGCAGCGGGCTCGATATGGCGAGACATCATGCCCGCACCTCCGAGCGGGAGACGCACACCGACCGCTGCCGCACACCCACGGCCGCCCCGGCCCGACCACGACCGGCCGCCACACCCACCGCCTCGGACACCCGGGCGTCACTCACCCCGAGCAGAACCCGGCCAACGGCACGGCCCTCCGCGCGGACTGCGACTCCCAGCAGGCCCAGCAGCACGCCACCCATCGCGATCCGGCGGAGTCTCATCCCTTCACCGCCCCCGCGCTGAAGCCCGTGATCAGCCACTTCTGGATGAAGGCGAACACGATCACCACGGGTACGGCCGCGATGATGCCGCCGGCGGCCAGCGCGCCGAGGTCGACGCTGTCGGCGCTCATCAGGGTGTTGAGGCCGACCGGGATCGTCTGCTTGTCCTGGTTGTTGAGGAACATCAGGGCGAACAGGAAGTGGTTCCAGGAGTGCACGAAGGCGAAGGAACCGACGGCGATCAGACCGGGCCGCAGGAGCGGCAGGACGACGATCCGGAAGGCCGTCATCCTGTTGCAGCCGTCGACCCAGGCCGCCTCCTCGAGGGAGTACGGCACGTTCTTGATGAAGTTGCTGATCAGGATCATCGACAGCGGCAGCTGGAACACCGTCTCGGCGATGATGACACTGCCCAGCGAGTTGATCATCTTCAGTTCGGCGAAGATCTCGAACAGCGGCACCAGAAGCAGCGCACCCGGCACGAACTGCGAGCACAGCAGGGCCAGCATGAACGCGTTCTTGACCTTGAAGTCGAACCGGGCGAGGGCGTATCCGCCGGCCAGGGCGACGAGTGTCGTCATCACCAGGGTGGCGAGGCCGACGTACACGCTGTTCTCGAAGTAGGTGCCGAAGGCCCGCTCCGTCCACACCTTCTTGAAGTGGTCGAAGGTGATCGGCCAGGGGACGAGCGAGGTCGAGCCGGCCGGGCGCAGAGCGAAGAGCACGATCCAGTAGAAGGGGATGATCGTGAAGACGAGGTAGATCGACAGCGGGGTGTAGATCTGCCAGCGCGGGACCTCGTCCCAGGACCGGCGGTGCTTGACCGAGCGCGGCGGTTCGGGTGTCTCGCGCACGGGCGCGGGTGCGACCTCCGTGGCCTCCTTGGTGATCACTTGGAACCGCCTCCGAACTTGCTCAGCCGCAGATAGACCATCGAGCAGAAGAGCAGGATCACGAACGCGACCGTGGTCAGGGCGGACGCGTAGCCGAAGTTGTGGGCGTCGACCGAGGTGTTGGCGATGTAGAGCGGCAACGTGGTGGTCTCGCCCGCCGGGCCGCCGCCGGTCAACGTGTAGAGCAGGTCGACGTTGTTGAACTCCCACACCGCGCGCAGCAGCGTGGACAGGATGATCGCGTCCTTCAGGTGGGGCAGCGTGATGTGCCAGAACTGCTTGAAGCGGCTGGCCCCGTCGACCTCGGCGGCCTCGTACAGGTCCTTCGAGACGGACTGGAGGTCGGCGAGGATCAGGATCGCGAAGAAGGGCACACCGCGCCACAGGTCGGCGACGACCGCCGCCGAGAAGACGGTGGAGGTGTCCGACAGCCAGCTGGTGCCGTAGGAGCCGATGCCCATGTCGGCGAGGTAACGGGTGATGCCCGTCTGGGAGTTGTAGAGCAGCACCCAGATCGCGGAGGTCAGCACTCCGGAGACGGCCCACGGTGAGAAGACCATCGCGCGCCCCAGCCCCCGGCCCACGAAGCTCTGGTTGACGATCAGCGCGAGCGCCAGGCCGAACAGCAGCTGGAGTCCGACCTCGACGAAGACCCACTTGGCGCTGAAGGTCAGCGTGTCCCAGAACTGCGGGTCCTTGGTGAAGATCTGGACGAAGTTGTCGAAGCCCGCGTACCCGTTCCGCCACGGCTTGGTGGGGTTGTAGTTCTGCAGGCTGTAGTAGAAGACGCTGATGACCGGGTAGGCGATGAAGCCCAGCATCAGCAGGGCCGCCGGCGCAATCAGCAGGTACGGCAGTCTGCGCGGCGTGGCGGAGGCACGGCGCCGCCGGGGTGGCGCGGGCGGTTTCGCCACGGCTGCGGCTTGGGCCATGACTGTTCTCCGTTCTCAGTACGTCGGACGTGCGACGTGCGTTCGTGGTGCGGGAAGCGCTTTCTCTCTGCACATGGATGTGCCAGGTCGTGCTGTGCGATGGTGCGGCCCGCCCGAGCGGGTCGTGGTTCAGCTCGCGTACGGGTCGGCGACCTTGCCCGGGCGGGCGAGGAACTCGAAGTCGCAGCCGGTGTCGGCCTGGGTGATCTGTTCGTTGTAGAGCGCGCCGTAGCCGCGCTCGTAACGCGCGGGCGGCGGTGTCCACTCCGCCCGGCGACGCTCCAACTCCTCGTCGTCCACGTTGAGTTGGAGAACCCGTGCCTCGACGTCGAGGGTGATGTCGTCCCCCGTCCGCACGAGGGCGAGCGGTCCGCCGACGTACGACTCGGGCGCCACGTGCAGCACACACGCGCCGTAACTCGTCCCGCTCATCCGGGCGTCGGAGATCCGGACCATGTCCCGCACGCCCTGCTTGAGCAGCTGGTCCGGGATCGGCAGCATCCCGTACTCGGGCATGCCCGGACCGCCCTTGGGACCGGCGTTGCGCAGCACCAGCACGCTGTCGGCGGTGATGTTCAGCGCCGGGTCGTTGATGGTGCGCTGCATGGTCCGGTAGTCGTCGAAGACGACCGCGGTGCCGGTGTGCTTGAGCAGGTGCCGTTCGGCGGAGATGTGCTTGATGACGGCGCCGTCCGGGCAGAGGTTGCCGCGCAGGACGGCCACTCCGCCCTCGCTCGCGACCGGGTTGTCCCGGGTGCGGATGACGTCGTCGTTGTGGACTTCGGCGCCCTCGATCTGCTCCCCGAGGGTGCCGTTCACGGTGGGCCGGTCCAGGTGGAGCAGGTCGGTGATCCGTGAGAGGAAGGCGGGCAGACCGCCTGCGAAGTAGAAGTCCTCCATGAGGTACGTCTGTCCGCCGGGCCGGACGTTCGCCAGCACCGGCACGGTACGCGCGATGCGGTCGAAGTCGTCCAGGGTGAGCTTGATGCCGGCCCGGCCGGCCATGGCGATCAGATGGATGACCGCGTTGGTGGAGCCGCCGAGCCCGAGCACCGTGGTGACGGCGTCCTCGAAGGCCTCGCGGGTGAGGATCTCGGACGGCCTGAGGCCGGTCCAGGCGAGTTCCACGGCGCGGCGCCCGGAGGCCGCGGCCATCCGCTCGTGCGCGGAGTCGACGGCCGGGATCGAGGACGCACCCGGCAGGGTCATGCCAAGGGTTTCCGCCGCCGCGGTCATCGTGGACGCGGTCCCCATGGTCATGCAGTGGCCCGGAGAGCGCGCCAACCCGCCCTGCAGCTCGCGCAGTTCACAGTCCGTCAGGTTGCCCGCGCGGTGCTCGTCCCAGTACTTCCACATGTCGGTGCCGGACCCGAGGGTCTCGCCCCGCCAGTGCCCCGGCAGCATCGGGCCCGCGGGCACGAAGATCGAGGTGACGTCGGCCGAGGCCGCGCCCATGAGCAGCGCCGGCGTCGACTTGTCGCAGCCGCCGAGCAGCACCGCCGCGTCGATCGGATACGACCGCAGCAGCTCCTCGGTCTCCATCGCGAGGAGGTTGCGGTAGAGCATCGGGGTGGGCTTCTGGTACGTCTCCGACAGGGTGGAGACCGGGAATTCGAGCGGGAAGCCCCCGGCCTGCCACACCCCCCGCTTGACCGCCTCGGCGCGCTCGCGCAGATGGACGTGACAGGGGTTGATGTCCGACCAGGTGTTGAGGACGGCGATCACCGGACGGCCCCGGTACTCCTCGGCCTCGTAACCGAGCTGGCGCATACGGGCGTTGTGCGACCAGGTCCGCAGCTGGCCCTCGGTGCCGTACCACTGATGGCTTCTGAGCTCTTCGGGACGCTTCCTGTCGGTCATATCGACCACCCGGCGGCTATCGCGGCGACCTCGGCGCGCTCGTTCTCGGGCAGCTCGCGGCTCGGCGGGCGCACCTCGCGGCGGCACAGCCCGAGGGAGGCGAGGGCCTCCTTGACGACGGTGACGTTGTTGGCGGAGCCGTTCGCCGCGCGGAGTTCCTCGAAGCGGCGGATCTGCTCCCAGACCTTCATGGCAGCGGGGTAGTCACCGGAGCGGAGCGCCTCGATCATGTTCAGCGAGACGGCGGGGGCGACGTTCACCAGCCCCGAGGTGAAGCCGGTGGCTCCCGCCGAGAAGTAGGAGGGCGCGTAGGGCTCGGCGAGCCCGGCGACCCACACGAAGCGTTCGAGTCCCGCGTCCCGTGCGAAGGCGCCGAACTTGGCCGCGTCCGGGACGGCGTACTTCACGCCGATCACGTTCGGGCACGCGTCGGCGAGTTCGGCGAGGCGGTCGCCGCTGAGCTGGGCGTTGCGGATGTACGGAACGACTCCGAGCTCCGGGACGGCCGAGGCGATCGCGCGGTGGTAGTCGACCCAGCCGCCCTGCGAGACATAGGGGTGGACGGGCTGGTGGACCATGACCATCCCGGCGCCGAGCTCGCGGGCGTGGCGGGCGCAGGCGACGGCGGTCGGGACGTCGTGACCGACGCCGACGAGGATGTTCGCCCGGTCCCCGGCCTCCTCGACGGTCAGCTCGGTGACCAGGCGGCGCTCCTCGGGGGTGAGGGCGTAGAACTCGCCGGTGTTCCCGTTGGGGGTGAGGGTGGTGATCCCTCCGTCGAGCAGCCGACGCAGCAGGGCCCGGTGGGTGTCCTGGTCGACGGTGCCGTCCTCGGCGAACGGGGTCACCGGGATCGCCACCACGTCGGCCAGGGCCGCCCGGCGGGTCTCGAACGTCTCGCTGCTCATTCCTGACCTTCCTCGTCCAGCACTCCGGGGAACGCTCGTTCCACGAAGGACGCGATGTGGGCGTGCAGGGCGCGGGCCGCTCCGTCCGCGTCGCCCTCCAGGGCGAGCCGCAGGATCTCCCGGTGCTCACCCGCCTCCCGTTCCCAGGAGGGCGAGGCCGCCCAGGCGACGGCGGAGACGAGGGCGGCCTGGTCGCGGACCTCGTCGAGCATTCGGCCGAGCAGCGGGTTGCCGCAGGGCAGGTAGAGCGAGCGGTGGAACTCCCGGTTGGCGAGGGAGCGTTCCGCGGTGTCGGTGGCGTCGTCGGCCCGGGTCAGCGCGTCCCGTGCGGCGTCCAGGGAGGCCCCGCGGCGTACGGCCCGCTTGAGCGCCTCGGGTTCGAGGAGCAGCCGGACGTCGTAGACCTCGCGCGCCATGTCCGCGTCCACCATGCGCACCGTGACGCCCTTGTACTGGCTCATCACGACGAGCCCGGTCCCGGCCAGGGTCTTGAGCGCCTCGCGCACCGGGGTCTTGGACACCCCGAACTGTGCGGCGAGTTCGGTCTCCACCAGGGCCTGACCAGGCGTCAGGCGCCCGGTGAGGATGCGGCGTTTGATCTCCTCCAGCACGTACTGCGTGCGGGAGGGGATCGGCGTGGGCACAGAGGTCATGCGCGCCTCTCGGATCTCGCGTATCGGATCTTGCGTATCTGATCTCGCGTATCGCGTCTCATATATGACGTACGAAGTACGACGCGTTGAAGGTAGGGAGGGGCGCGATGTTTCGTCAATGCTTCTGGCAAAGGAAGTTGAAGTTGCGGTGAAGACGAGGGTCAGACGAGCCGGGTGGCGCCCTCGAAGGCCGTACTGGCGCGCCCGGCGAAGGCGACGGCCGCGCGTGCGGTGGCCGCTTCCCTGGTGAGCGTGGGTCCGACGTGGGTGACGAGCAGTTCGCGCGTCCCGGCCTTACGGGCGATACCGCCGGCGTCCTCGGGCGTCAGGTGGACCTGTTCGCCTTCGCGATGACGGTCGATGTCCGCCTCGCACAGGAACACGTCCGATTCCGCGGCGAGTTCGACGAGGGCGGCGCAGGGCCCGCTGTCCCCGGAGTACGCGAGGACGCGTCCGGCGCACTCGGCGCGCAACCCGTACGCCTCGGTGTCGTGCGCGACGGCCCGGGCGGCGAGCCGGAGGTTCCAGTGCCGGACGGCGTGGCCGTCGTACAGGGGATGGAAGGCGAGGATGCCCTCGAGGAACCGGATGTCGGACCGCCCGAAGAACCCGGCGAGCCGGTGGGCGCAGCCGGGCGGCGCGTACACCGGGATCGGGGCGGGCGGGGTGAGTCCGCCGTACGCGAAGGCGTAGACGGCGGACAGCAGATCCGCCGTGTGGTCGGCGTGCAGATGGGAGATCCAGATCGCCGTCAGCCGGGAGGGATCCGTGTGCCGCTGCAATTCCGCGAAGGTGCCGGGCCCGGCGTCCACCCACACCTCGGCGCCCCCGCCGCGCAGCAGATAGCCGGAGCAGGGGCGGCCCGGCGCCGGGTACGGGGAGGCGGTGCCGAGGACGGTGAGGCTGAGGGGCGGCATGGTGGGGAGCGTACGGTCCGGGTCTGCCGCCCGCCGCCGGTTTCCGTTCCTCTACGGCAGGGTCGTACCGGTGTCTACGGCAGCCGGGCACGGCGCGTCGGACGCGGGGGCGGTCCTGGCCCGATGGCCGCCCGGGCGCGGCGAAGCGGACAGGGCAGGCCGGTGTCGCGGGCAGCGAAGGGGACGCCGACGGGGACGCCCCCCGTGACGGCGTCCCCGAGAGCCGGTCCCTGTTACGTCGTCCAGCCCGGGTTCCGACCGCTGAGCCCGATCGCCCGGTCCAGCAGCGACGCGTCCTGGGGCACGGGGACGATCGGGCCGAAGATGGCGTCCCGGCTCGGGTCCTCCGCGGAGGCCTGAAGGAAGTCGGAGCAGGCCTGGAGCGCGGCGGGGTCCGGGTCGTACGCCTGGCCGGTGGAGCGGGCCAGATCCCAGCCGTGGACGACCAGTTCGTCGACGGCGACGGCGGCGGCGATCTCTCCGGGCAGGTCCACGCCGCCCGCACGGGTCATGCCGGTCCAGGCGGCCGGGTCGCGCCAGGCCTCGGCGAGTTCGTCGAGGATTTTGGGGAGATCCTCGCGCCAGCCGGGGCCGATGTCCGGGACGGAGTCGGTCGGCGGGGTGTCGGTCGTGGCGCCGAGGTCCTTGCGGGCGGCGTCACGGAAGGCCGCGGAGAGGCCGAGCAGGTGCCCGAGCAGGTGGTGCACCGCGTACTTCGGACACGGCGTGGCGTTCCCCAGCTGATCATCGGTGACGCCCTCGGCCAGAAGGGCGATGACGCGTGTCTGTGGTCCGAGGTCCAGGGGCGGGACGGTCATGCGGAACTCCTCATGGTCACGGTGTCGTACGTGGTAGACCGCCCCCGCCCCGAGAACTCATCGCTCGCACGTCCGCGGATGTAGGGCACCTGCCCCATCCCGGACCCGGGGCCTTAGACCCACGATGTCCAGGCATGACGAGGACATGGGCGGTTCTCCACGACCGCAACGCCAGGCTCTTTCTCATCGCGGTGACCGTCTCGGGCTTCGGCACCTCGGCCCTGTGGCTGGTGTCCGGCGTCTGGGTCAAGGACCTCACCGGCTCGGACGGACTGGCCGCGCTGTGCATGCTCGCGATGTGGGCACCGACCCTGGCGGGCCCGCTGCTCGGCACACTGGCCGACCGGGTCCCCCGCAAACCCTTGCTGATCGCCGGCAGCCTCCTGCTCGCGGCCCTGCTTCCGGTCCTCTTCGCCGTCGACGGCCGCGACCGGGTGTGGCTCGTCCTCACGGTCCTTTTCGTGTACGGCGCCGCAGGCGTCGTACACGACTCGGCGGAGTCGGCCCTGGTCGCCGGCGCCGTCGCCCCGCCGCTGCTCGGCGACTTCAACGGACTGCGGATGGCGGTCACGGAGGGAATGAAGCTGGTGGCGCCGCCGGCGGGAGCAGGGCTCTACGCACTCCAGGGCGGACCGGGCGTGGCACTCCTGGACGCGATCACGTTCGTACTGGCGGCGCTGTTGTACACCGGGCTGCGGGTCCGCGAGAACCGACGGGGTCCCCTCGCGCCGCCGACGAGCAGGGACGCCGGGGACGAGCCGTCCGGGCGAGGGGCGACCGCGGCGGAGGCACCGGGGCGACGCCCGACCACCCCCGGCCGCCCCAGGCTGTTCAAGCGCAAGGCCACCGCACCCGAAGCACCCGGCCTCAGCCCGACAGCCACCGACCGCCGCACCCTGTTCAGGCGCGCATCGGCGGCGTCGAACGCACCCGACCCCGGGCGGCTCACCGAGACCGACCCACAGCCGCCCCGGCGCCCCTCACCCGGCAGCCGTCCGACGCCGTCCAGGCGCACCCCCACCGGCGCCGGAACCCGCCACATATGGGTCCACCCCATACTCCGTCCCCTGATCCTGGCCGGCGGCACCACCATGCTCTTCGCCGGGCTCAATGGCGCGCTGATCTACGCCGTGATCGACGGGCTCGGCCACTCCCCCGGGTACGCCGGAGCGCTGTACGCCGCCCAGGGCGCCGGTTCCGTGGCGGTGGGGCTGCTCTCCGGGCCCGCTCTGCGGCGGCTGGGCGAGCGTCGGTTCGCGGCGTACGGCATCGCCCTGACCGCCGTCGCCGCCGGCCTGCGGGCGATCCCGTCCGACCCGCTGGCCCTGGCGTGCAGCGCGGCCATCGGCGCGGGTCTCCCCTGTGTGCTGATCGCCGCGCTCACCGCCGTCCAGCGCGAGACCCCGGACGCGCTCCTGGGCCGTGCCGTCGCCACGGCGCACACGCTGGTGTACGCCCCGAACGTGATCGGCCTCGCGGCCGGTGCGGCCCTGGTCGAACTGGTCGACCAGGGGCCGCTGTCGGCCCTCCTGGGCATGGTCTGGCTGGCCACGGCGGTGCCGTTGTTTCAGAGGCCGGCCAGTGCCTCACGGATCGCGTCCAGGTCGCCGTCCGACGCCAACCCCGCGTGATACAGCCGGATCTCGGTCGCGCCCAGCTCCCGTGCCCGCGCCACGTCCGCCGCGAGCGTGCCCGGGCTGCCGCCCATCTGGGAGACGACGGGGAAGTTGGCGGCGATCACCGCGTCCTCGCGGGCCCGGGCGAAGGGCGTGAGCAGGCCCGGTCCGCCCGCGCAGGGCACGACGACACCGTCCGCGACGGACAGGATGTGCTCCGGGTCGACACCTGCGTTGGCGCCGACGTGGTACGTCACGGGGTCGGCGTGCAGCAGGATCTGGAAGCCCTCGGGAGCGGCCGCGCGGACCGCGCGGACCGTCGTCTCCTGGAGCGTACGGGCCGTTTCGTCACGCCACGCGCGCGTGGCCGCCGCCGTACCGGCGCCCAGCAGCTTCTCGACCCCGGCCCAGCCCCCGTCGTCCGGCGCGCCCCGCCACAGCGGTTCCAGGGCGACCCGTACGGAGGCGGCCAGCGAGTCGGCGTCCAGACCCTGCTCGCCGTACCCCTCGCGGCACGTCCCGCAGAAGCAGAGCGCCATGAGGTACATCCCGGCGTCGCCGAGCGGCACCCCGCCGGTCTTGTCGTGGGCGTGCAGGTGCTGGAGGCCGTACCAGCCGAGGGACTCCAGTTCGGTGCCGGCCGCGCCGGGGCGCAGTGCCGCCTCGACGGCGAGGTCGGTCAGGTACGCGCGCGTGGCGGGCTGTGCGATGCACGGGGCCCACGGGTAGCGGTCGCCGTAGGCGTTGACGACCGAGGTGTCCGGATGTTCGGCGCCCAGGCGGGAGTTGTGCGCGAGGACGACCCAGGTGTGCACGTCGAGGCCGGCCTCGGAGAGCTGCGCGGCCGCTTCGCCGAAGGCGTCGCCGGGGGCCCAGTCGCCGGCCGCGTAGGGACGCAGTTCACGCCCTTCCCAGCGTGCGTCCGTCGGATACAGCACGGACGCGTGCTCGGCGGTGACGATGCGGTGGTGCGGGTGGCGGGGGGTCAGGGCGCGCGTGGAGTGGTAGGCGGCGGCGAGGGTCGCCTGCTGTACGCCGAGCCCGACGATACGGGTCGCGGCCTCCGGGTCCCCGTTGACGTCCCAGGGGTAGACGAACGTCGACGCCTTCACTGTGCCTCCTCCAGGAGCGCGTACCCGCGCTCGATGATCTCCGCGAGCTGCTTCACATGATCCCCGCCCGGCTCGTGCAGCGGCGGGCGGACCTCTCCCACGTCGAGGCCCCGCATCCGGACCCCGGCCTTCACGAGGGAGACCGCGTATCCGCGGCCACGCGCGCGTAGTTCGACGAAGGGGCGGTAGAAGCCGTCGAGGAGGCGGTCGACGGTGGCCCGGTCGCCGTCGATGAGCGCGCGGTGGAAGGCGAGGGCGATCTCCGGGGCGAAGCAGAAGACGGCCGAGGAGTACAGGGGGACGCCGATGGCGTGGTAGGCGAGCTGGGTCTGCTCGGCGGTCGGCAGCCCGTTGAAGTAGAGGAAGTCGCCGGGTACCTCGGTGCGCACGGCGCTGACGATCCGCTGCATCAGGTCGAGGTCGCCGAGACCGTCCTTGAGGCCGATGATCCCGTCGGTGCGGGCCAGTTCGACGACGCTCTCCGGGGTGAAGACCGCGTTGTCGCGCTGGTAGACGATCACCGGGAGCGCGGTCGCGGCGGCGACCTCCCGGTAGTGCCGCAGCAGCCCCTCCTGCCCGGCGACGACGAGGTAGGGCGGCATGGCGAGCAGCCCGTCGGCCCCGGCCGCCTCGGCGAGCCGCGCGTACCGTACGGCGAGCGCGGTGCCGTATCCGGCGCCCGCCACCACCGGAACCCGCCCCGCCGTCTCCTCGACGGCCGCGCGGACGCACGTCTCGAACTCCTCGGGCGTGAGCGCGTGGAACTCCCCGGTGCCACAGCACGCGAAGACGGCCGCGGCCCCTGCCGCCACACCCTGGCGCACGTGCGCGCGGTAGGTGTCGAGATCGACGGAGCCGTCGGCGCCGTAGGCCGTGACGGGGAAGAACAGCGGCCCGCTGGGGATGCCGAGTCGATGGGCGAGGTCGGCAGACGTCACAGGCTCTCCCTAGAACGAGTGGACGAGAAGAAACAGGCGTACGCGATTCTGATCGAAGTTTATATTTATGAACATGGGTCGCGCCACCCTTGACGGAGTGGCGCAATGATCCTTAGCTTGTCCACGAATGTGAATACCGTGCACTCATACGGCCGTCGCCCCAAGGAGACCCGAGGATGCCCGCTCCCCGTACCGTTCTGCTCACCGGTGCCGCCGGCGGGCTCGGCACCCTGATGCGGGATCTGCTCCCGGCCTACGGCTACGACCTGCGCCTGCTCGATCTGCGGCCCGTCGAGGGCGAGCCGGACGCGGTCGTCGCCGACCTCGCCGACAAGGACGCGGTGCGCGAAGCCGTACGCGGCGTCGACGCGATCATCCACCTCGCGGGCATCTCCCTGGAAGCCCCCTTCGAGAAGATCCTCAAGGCGAACATCGAGGGCACCTACAACCTGTACGAGGCCGCTCACGCCGAGGGTGTGGGGCGGATCGTCTTCGCCTCCTCCAACCACGCCGTCGGCTACACCCCCCGCCCCCAGGGCGCCGATCCGCTCATCCCGATCGACACCCCGCGCCGCCCGGACACCTTCTACGGCCTGTCCAAGGCCTTCGGTGAGGACCTCGCGCAGTTCTACTGGGACAAGCACGGCCTGGAGACCGTCTCCGTGCGGATCGGCTCCTGCTTCCCCGAGCCGACCAGCGTGCGCATGCTCTCGCTGTGGATGAGCCCGGCCGACGGCGCCCGCCTCTTCCACGCGGCCCTGACCGCCGAGCAGGTCGGCCACACCGTGGTCTACGGCTCCTCCGCCAACACCCGCCTGTGGTGGGCCCTCACCACCGCGCGGGCGCTCGGCTACGACCCGCAGGACGACTCCGAACCGTACGCGGAGAAGCTGATCGCCGAGCAGGGCGAGCTCCAGGACGGCAACGAGGGTCACGCCTACCTGGGCGGCCAGTTCGTGACGGACCCGCCGATCTGGCCGTACTGACACCCACGAGACAGCCGGGCGGGCACCGAACGGGCCCGCCCGCACCCATATCCGGGCACGGGCAGCCGTCCCGGGCGCAGCCGCGACAGCGCCACGCCGAGGGGCGCGGGGAACTGCGCGACCAGCCACATCGGACCCGCAGCCGCCGCACAACCGTCCCACCCGAGCTGGTGGGCCCGCCCCGCCCGAACGGGCACACGCGGTCACTATCACCCCCGCAACAGACCTGGTCACCACACCCCACCCGCTGTAGAACTTCCCCCTAGAGCCCGAACGGGCAGACAGCACAGCAGCAAGGCGGGTGAGCCCATGACCAACAGCGCGGAAGACCGCCAGCGGCACATCGTGCGGACCGCCCGCACCACAGGCGCCGTCGACGTCAACACCCTCGCCACCCAACTCGGCGTGGCCAAGGAAACCGTGCGCCGAGACCTCCGCGCCCTGGAGGACCACGGCCTGGTCCGCCGTACGCACGGCGGGGCCTATCCCGTCGAGAGCGCCGGGTTCGAGACCACGCTCGCCTTCCGGGCCACCAGCCATGTTCCCGAGAAGCGCCGGGTCGCGGCCGCCGCGGCCGAGCTGCTCGGGGACGCCGAGACCGTCTTCGTCGACGAGGGCTTCACCCCGCAGCTCATCGCCGAGGCCCTGCCCAGGGACCGGCCGCTGACCGTGGTCACCGCGTCCCTGCCGGTCGCGGGAGCCCTCGCCGAGGCCGAGAACACCTCCGTCCTGCTGCTCGGCGGCCGGGTCCGCCCCGGCACCCTGGCGACCGTCGACCACTGGACGACCAAGATGCTGGCCGGTTTCGTCCTCGACCTGGCCTTCATCGGCGCCAACGGCATCTCCCGCGAACACGGCCTCACCACCCCCGACCCCGCGGTCAGCGAGGTCAAGGCACAGGCGATCCGCGCCGCGCGCCGCACGGTGTTCGCCGGCGTGCACACCAAGTTCGGCGCGGTCAGCTTCTGCCGCTTCGCGGAGATCGGCGCGCTGGAGGCGATCGTGACGAGCACGCTGCTGCCCTCGTCCGAGGCCCATCGGTACTCACTGCTGGGACCACAGGTCATCAGGGTCTGAACGTCGAACTGACGTGACCAGCGGGCCTTCCGCGTCATGAAGTGCCCTATATATCCCTCTATGTCCAGGAGCGATCCATGCGAACCCAGAGCCGACGACGGCCGCCGCGAGCCACGCTCGCCATGGCCGCCGCAGGGACGCTGCTCGCCCCGCTGCTCTCCGGCTGCTGGGTCGGAGCCGGCGGGGCGGGGTCGGGCGGCGACGCCATCAACGTCCTGATGGTCAACAACCCCCAGATGACCGAGCTGCAGAAGCTGACCAAGGCCCACTTCACCAAGGAGACCGGGATCAAGGTCAACTTCACGGTCCTGCCCGAGAACGACGTCCGCGACAAGATCAGCCAGGACTTCGCCAACCAGGCAGGGCAGTACGACGTGGCGACCCTGTCCAACTACGAGATCCCGATCTACGCCCGCAACGGCTGGCTGCACGACATGAACTCCTACGTGGCCAAGGACCCGTCGTACGACGAGAAGGACGTCCTGGCGCCCATGCGCCAGTCGCTGACCGGCGACGACGGCAAGCTCTACGGCCAGCCCTTCTACGGCGAGTCGTCCTTCCTCATGTACCGCAAGGACGTCTTCGAGCAGAAGGGACTGACGATGCCGGCCCGTCCCACCTGGCAGCAGGTGGCCGACCTGGCCGCGAAGGCGGACGGCGCCGAGTCCGGCATGAAGGGCATCTGTCTGCGCGGCCTGCCCGGCTGGGGCGAGGTGATGGCCCCGCTCACCACGGTCGTGAACACCTTCGGCGGCACCTGGTTCGACAAGGGCTGGAAGGCCCGCCTGGACTCCCCCGAGTTCGAGAAGGCGGTGAAGTTCTATGTCGACCTGGTCCGCGACCACGGCGAATCCGGCGCCGCCCAGTCCGGCTTCGCCGAGTGCCTCAACAACATGACCCAGGGCAAGGTCGCCATGTGGTACGACGCCACCTCCGCGGCGGGTTCCCTGGAGGCGAAGGGCTCCCCGGTCAAGGGCAAGATGGGTTACGCCCCCGCCCCCGTCGAGGAGACGAAGTCCTCCGGCTGGCTCTACACCTGGGCCTGGGGCATCCAGGACGCCTCCCGCAATCCCGACAAGGCCTGGAAGTTCGTCTCCTGGGCCTCCGGCAAGCAGTACGAGCAGCTGGTCGGCGACCAGATCGGCTGGTCCAACGTGCCGGCCGGCAAACGCGCGTCGACGTACACCAACCCCGCCTACGTCAAAGAGGCCGCAGCCTTCCAGGAGATGACCAAGGAGGCCATCGAGCAGGCACGGCCGAACGACCCGGGGGTGCAGCCGCGCCCCGCGCCCGGCATCCAGTTCGTCGGCATCCCCGAGTTCACCGATCTCGGCACCCGGGTCTCCCAGGAGATCAGCGCGGCCATCGCCGGACGCCAGTCCGTCGATTCCGCCCTGAAGAAGTCCCAGCAGCTCGCCGAGAAGATCTCCGAGGAGTACGAGGGACGATGACCGCGACAACCATGGCCCCGCCGGCCACCGAGACCGTACGCACCGCGGACCCGTCGAAGGCCCGCCTCCGTGCCTGGGCCACCCGCGGCCCGCTGCTCCCCGCCCTGATCTTCATGATCGTGGTCACCCAGCTGCCGTTCGTGGCCACGGTGGTGATCTCGTTCTTCGACTGGAACTCCCTCTACCCCAAAGCCCGTCACTTCACCGGCGTCGACAACTACAAGGACGTCCTCACCGACGCGGACCTGCGCCACTCCGTATGGACGACGGTCCTGCTGACGGTGACGGTGGTCCTGGTCAGCCTCGTCCTCGGACTGCTCCTGGCCCTGCTCCTGGACCGTCGCTTCAAGGGCCGGGGCGTGGTCCGCACCCTGCTGATCGCGCCCTTCCTGGTGGTGCCGGTGGCAGCCGCACTGCTCTGGAAACATGTGCTCTACAACCCTGAATACGGCCTGCTCAATGGGTTGTTGCACTATGTGGGCGGCCCACAGCCGGACTGGATCTCCAACACCCCGCTGCTCGCCGTCGAGGCCTCCCTGGTCTGGCAGTGGACCCCGTTCATGATGCTCATCCTGCTGGCCGGCCTGCAGAGCCGCGACCAGCAGCAGATGGAGGCCGCGCGGGTGGACGGCGCGAGCGACTGGCAGATCTTCCGCTATCTGACCCTTCCGCATCTGCGCAGGTATCTGGAGCTGGGCGCCCTGCTGGGCTCGATCTACATCGTCCAGAACTTCGACGCGGTCTTCACGATCACCTCCGGCGGCCTCGGGACCGCCAACCTGCCCTACACCGTCTACCAGAGCTTCTACCAGGCCCACGAGAACGGCCTCGCCTCGGCGGCCGGCGTCCTGGTCGTCATCGGCTCCATCATCATCGCGACCTTCGCCCTGCGCGTGGTGTCGTCCCTGTTCCGTGAGGAGGCGGGCCGGGCATGAGCAACACAATCGCCGTGAAACGCAAGGGACTTGGCCTGGGTCTGGTGGCCTGGCTGCTGGGGATCGTCTTCTTCCTGCCGATCGCTTGGATGGCCCTGACGTCCTTCCACTCGGAGTCGGACGCAGCCACCAACCCGCCCTCCTTCGGCGCCGCCCTCACCCTGGACGGCTACCGCGAGTTCTTCGGCACGGGCGGCGGCGCGAGCCCCTGGCCGGCGCTGATCAACTCGACGGTCGCCTCGCTGGCCTCGACACTCTTCGTCCTGATCCTGGCACTCCCGGCGGCGTACGCGCTGTCGATCCGCCCGGTGAAGAAGTGGACGGACGTCCTGTTCTTCTTCCTGTCGACGAAGATGCTGCCGGTGGTGGCGGGCCTGCTCCCCATCTACCTGTTCGCGAAGAACACCGACATGCTCGACAACATCTGGCTGCTGGTCATCCTCTACACGTCGATGAACCTGCCGATCGCCGTCTGGATGATGCAGTCCTTCCTCGCCGAGGTCCCGGTGGCCGTGATCGAGGCCGCGCGCGTGGACGGCGCCCGCCTTCCGACGATCCTCGCGCGCGTGGTGGCCCCGATCGCCCTGCCCGGCATCGCGGCGACGGCCCTGATCTGCTTCATCTTCAGCTGGAACGAACTGCTGTTCGCGAGGGTGCTGACCGGCGTGGTGGCCGAGACCGCCCCCGTGTTCCTGACCGGCTTCATCACCAGCCAGGGCCTGTTCCTGGCCAAGGTGTGCGCCGCGTCGCTCGTCATCTCCCTGCCGGTACTCGCCGCGGGGTTCGCCGCCCAGGACAAACTGGTCCAGGGCCTGTCGCTGGGAGCCGTGAAATGAAGGCCGCCGTCATCGAGTCCGTGGGCCGTGCCGTCGTCGCCGAGGTCCCGGACCCGACGCCGGGCCCGCGCGAGGTCGTCGTCGAGGTCGCCGCGTGCGGTCTGTGCGGCACCGACCTGCACATCCTCCAGGGCGAGTTCGCCCCCAAGCTGCCGATCGTGCCGGGCCACGAGTTCGCCGGCCAGGTGGTCGGCGTCGGTACCCAGGTCACCGAGCTCGCGGTCGGCGACCGGGTGGCGGTGGACCCGTCCCTGTACTGCTACGAGTGCCGGTACTGCCGTACGGGCCACAACAACCTCTGCGAACGCTGGGCCGCGATCGGCGTCACGACGGCGGGTGGCGCGGCGCAGTACGCGGTCGCGCCGGTGGCCAACTGCGTACGGCTGCCCGAACACGTCCGTACCCAGGACGCGGCACTGGTGGAGCCGTTGTCCTGCGCGGTCCGGGGTTACGACGTCCTGCAGTCCCGCCTGGGCGCCCATGTCCTGATCTACGGCTCGGGGACGATGGGCCTGATGATGCTGGAGCTGGCCAAACGGACCGGCGCGGCGAGCGTGGACATGGTGGACGTCAACCCCACCCGCCTGGAGACGGCCCGCCGGCTCGGCGTCTCGGCGTCCGCCGCGAACCCGGACGAGCTGGACCGTCCGCAGGGCTGGGACCTGGTCATCGACGCGACGGGCAACGCGGCGGCGATCCAGGACGGCCTGGAGCGGGTGGCCAAGGCGGGCACCTTCCTCCAATTCGGGGTGGCCGACTACGCGACCCGGGTGACGATCGACCCGTACCGCATCTACAACCAGGAGATCACCATCACCGGCTCCATGGCCGTCCTGCACAGCTTCGAACGCGCGGCGGAACTCTTCGCGACCGGTGTCCTGGACCCGGAGATCTTCATCAGCGACCGGCTGCCCCTGGACCGGTATCCGGAGGCGCTGGAGCAGTTCGCGGCGGGGGTCGGACGGAAGATCGTGGTGGTGCCGTAGCCCGCTCGGCCATTTGGCCGTCGGGTAAGGGAACGGCAAAGTGGGCCCGATCGTTCACGGGGCATGACAGCTATGACCCCCGGCTCGAACATCCCCCTGTCCGCCGCCCGCGTGACGGTGGACGTCGCCGCGCCCGTGCGGCTCGACGTATCGGGCCTGCTGCTCACCGCCGACGGCAAGGTGCGCTCCGACGACGACTTCATCTTCTACAACCAGCCCTCCGGCCCGGGGGTGACGTACCGCTCGGGCGGCGGTACGGCCCCCGACGCGATCACCGTCGACACGTCGGCCGTACCGCCCGGCATCGAGAAGATCGTCGTCACCGCCAGCCCGGACGCCGCGGGCCAGACCTTCCAGGGCATCGAACCCACGGCCACGATCCGCAACGCGGACGACAACAGCGTGCTGGCCACGTTCACGCCGCCGCAGCTCGGCACCGAGACGGCGCTGGTGATCGTGGAGGTCTACCTGCGCAACGGCGCCTGGAAGGCCCGGGCGGTGGGACAGGGGTACGCCAACGGGCTGGCCGGGATCGCGACGGACTTCGGCGTGACGGTGGAGGAGCCCGCGCCGACGCCGGTGGCCCCGCCGGTCGCGCCGACCGTACAGGCCCCGGTGGCCCCGCCCGCCCCGGCCGTCGACCCGCGGCTCGCCGCCCCGCCGGCGCCCGCCGCTCCCCCGGCTCCGCCCGCTCCCGGCGCCGGGAAGATCAACCTCGACAAGGGCCGGGTCAGCCTCCAGAAGAACCAGACGGTGTCCCTGGTCAAGGGCGGGCGTCCGCTTCTCTCCCAGGTCAAGATGGGCCTCGGCTGGGAGCCCGCGTACCGGGGCAAGGACATCGACCTCGACGCGTCCGTCATCGCCTACGGGCCGCAGCGCAACCACATCGACAGCTGCTACTTCGGCAAGCTGTCCATCGTCGGCGGCGCGATCAAGCACTCCGGGGACAACCTCACGGGTGAGGGCGGCGGTGACGACGAGGTGATCGTCGTCGACCTCGGCCGGCTCCCCCAGGAGGTCACCGGCCTCGTCTTCACGGTCAACTCGTTCTCCGGCCAGAAGTTCACGGAGGTCGCCAAGGCGTACTGCCGTCTCATCGACGCCGCGAGCGGAGAGGAACTGGTCCGCTTCGACCTCACGAACGCCGAGGCGCAGACGGGCGTGATGATGGCCAAGCTGATCAAGCAGTTCTCCGGCGAGTGGGAGATGACGGCGATCGGCGACTTCGTGAAGTCCCGCACGGTGAGGGGGATGGTGAAGCCGGCGGCACAGGCGCTCTAGCAGGTCCCTGCGCCCCCTGGGTGGGCACAGCCAGACAGGCGTTGACTTGCACCCACCCATGGGGGCGGGACTGTGACATCAGCGGCTCCGCCGCGGGCCGCGACCAGCCACGACGCACCCGCACCCGCACCCGCACCCGCACCCGCACCCGCACCCGCAAAATCACAAGCGAGGCACATCCCTAGGCGCTGGGCGCCCTACGCCCGCAGCCCCTCCGTGAGCAGTGACAGGTACCGCCGGAGGGACTCGCCCCCGCCGTCCGCCAACTCCGCCGCACCGGCGACCCCGTGCGCCAGCCGAAGCAGTTCGATCGGCTCGACATCCGGCCGCAGCGTCCCCTCCGCCCGCGCCGCCGCCACAAGCCGCGCGGCCGCCCCCCGCACATGTGTCCCGCACACCGTGAGCACCGCATCGCTCCCGTCCACCATCGCGGACCCGAGCAGCGTCTTCAGCCCCCGCACCTGGATCGTCCCGACGCACAGCTCGTACAGCCACTCCGCCAGTGCCTCTCCCGGCGGCAACTCCTTCGCCAGCTCGTCGGCCCGCCGTGCGAACCCCTCGACGCGGTCGAGGTACGCCGCCTCCAGCAGAGCCTGCCGCGTCGGGAAGTGCCGGTACAGCGTCCCGGACCCCACACCGGCCCGCTTGGCGATGTCGTCCAGCGACGCGCCCTCCCCATGCTCGGCGAACGCCTCCGCGGCCACCTTCAGCAGCCGCTCGTAGTTGCGCCGGGCGTCCGCGCGCATGGGCCTGACCTGCGTCATCCGGGTACTCCTTCCCCTCAGGGCAGTTGGCCGGAGGCGTGCAGCGCGTCGAACACCAGCTGATCCACCGCCGAGACCCGCGCACGATCGCCGTAGCCGAACCAGTCCGACTCCTCGATCTCGCTCGAGGCAACCAGCGGACCGGTGTACTCGGCGGTGTAGCAGATCATCCGGAACTCGGTGCCTCCGTCGCCGTCCCTCCGCGTCTCGAAGGTACCGACGTGCACCATCGTGGCCGTATCGACCCGGGACCGGAGCTCTTCGACGATCTCCCGCGACAGGGTCTCCGCATCGGACTCGCCCGGCTCCCGTTTCCCGCCCGGGAAGTAGAAGACATCCAGACCGCGGCAGCGGGTCACCAGCACCCGCCCGTCACGGACCAGAACCCAGGCCACCTTCTCCGGAACGCCCTCGCTCTTCCCCATCCCGGGACCCTACCCACCCACGTTCACATCTTCGTCGCCCCCGCCGCCAGATCCCGCAGAAAGTGCCGTGCGCCGATCAGGAAGACGACGATCAGCGGCAGGACGCTCATCAGCGCGCCGGCCATCACCACCGCGTAGTCGGTGTTGTAGGCGATGTTGAGGTTGGCGAGGGCGACCTGGAGGGTCACCTTGTCGGGGTTGACCATCACCACCAGGGGCCAGATGTAGTCGTTCCAGAGGCTGATGAAGGTGAAGATGCCGAGGAAGGCGAGCGCGGGCCGGAACAGCGGCAGCGCGACCTGCGCGTAGAGCCGGAAGAAGCCGGCGCCGTCGATCCGGCCGGCGTCGAGGAGTTCGTCCGGCAGCGAGTTCTGGGCGTACTGACGCATCCAGAAGATGCCGAACGCATTGGCCGCCCCCGGGATGATCAGCGCTTTCAGCGTGCCCGCCCAGCCGAACTCGGCCATGGTGACGAACTGCGGCACCAGCGCCAGCTGCGACGGGATCATGTACGTCGCCATCAGGACGCCGAAGAGAATCCTCTTGCCCGGGAACTCGTACTTGGCGAAGGCGAAAGCCGCCAAGGAGTCGAAGAACAGCACCAGCAGCGTGCCGACCGTGGCCACCACGACCGTGTTGAAGAGGGAGGTGAAGAAATCGATGCGGTCGATCACCTCCCGCATGTTGTGCAGGAGTTGGGTGCCGGGCACCAGCCGGGGCGGGTAGGCCAGGATGTCCTGGGTGGTGACGGAGGCCATCACCACCAGCCAGTAGAAGGGGAAGAGGGAGACCACCACCCCCAAGAGCAGGGCAGCCCGTACCAGGACCCGGGTCCGCCTGCTGCCGGCGCCGATCGCGAGGCCCGCGTTGGAGCTCGTGTGTTCAGCGGCCATTGCGGCCTCCCTTGCGCAGCAGCGGGATGCCGCGGCGGTCGTCGCGGTCGCCCCCGGACACCAGCCGCCAGTTGATGACGGCGAAGACGGCGATCAGCGCGAAGAGGATCCAGCCCATCGCGGCGCCGTAGCCGAACTGGAGGTCGTTGAAGGACTTCTGCCACAGATAGAGCACGATCGTCATGCCTTCCTGGCCGGGGCCGCCCGCGGTGCCCGGGTCGTCCGAGTAGAACAGCACCTGTGACTCGGTGAAGATCTGGAGGCCGCCGATGGTGGAGGTGATGATGGCGAACAGGATCACCGGCCTGAGCTGCGGCACGACGACCCGGAACAGCACTTGGCGGCTGCTCGCCCCGTCGACCCGGGCGGCCTCGAAGAGCTCGTTCGGGATGGCCTGGAGACCGGCCAGGAAGATCAGGGTGTTGTAGCCGACCCACCGCCAGATGACCATGAGGGAGATCGCCGACTTGATCCCGAGGGAGGAGGTCAGCCAGCCGATGCCGTCCACCCCGACCGCCTTGAGCAGCGAGTTGGCGAGCCCGGCCTGCGCGAAGACCGACCCGAACACGATGGTCATGGCGACCATGGAGGTGACGTTCGGAATGAAGTACGCCACCCGCCAGGCGGCCGAGTACCGCACCTGCGAGTGCAGCAGGAACGCCAGCACCAGCGCCAGGAACAGCATCGGCACCGTGGACATGAACCAGATCTCGAAGGTGTTGACGATCGAGTGCCAGAACACCGAGTCGTGCAGCAGCCAGTAGTACTGCCTGAGCCCGACGAACTTCATGCTCCCGATGCCGTCCCAGTCGTGGAAGGACAGGTAGAACGAGAAGAACACCGGGAAGGCGCCGAAGAGGGCGAAGAGGATGTAGTACGGCGAGATGGCGACGTACGGCGGCAGATGACGCCGCCACCTGCCCCGCGGTGCCTCCGTACGGACCGGCTCCTCGGTGCTGTCGGACGCGGGTGCCTGTGCCAGGGTGGCCATGTCAGCTCACCCCCCGCTGGGCGAGTGCCCGTTCGGCGGCGTTCATGGCGTCACGCCAGGCCTTGTCGGGGTTCTTGCCGAGCGTCTCCACGTTCGTCAGCTCCTGGTAGACCGGGGTGTTCGCGGTGTTCTCGTAGGCGCTGAAGAAGATCACCGGGGCCTTCTTCGCCGCCGGTCCGAAGACGTCGACGGGGATCTGCCCGCCGAAGAACGGGTCCGGTTCGCGCATCGCCGGCTGGGAGTAGACGGCCGGGGTGGTGGGGAACAGCGACATCTCCTGATAGCTCTTCAGCTGGTTCGCGGGGCCGAGCATCCACTTCAGGAAGGCGAACGCCCCTTCCGGATCACGGCAGTAGCGGGTGATGCCGACATAGGACCCGCCGTAGTTCGCCGGGCCGTCCGGCATGGTGGTCAACCGCCACTGACCCGAGGTCCTGGGCGCGGTGTCCTTGAGGCCGCCGATGTACCAGACCGCGTTGTTGATCGTGCCGATACGGCCGCCACTGAGAGCCGAGTTGAAGTCGGGCGTGCCGTCCAGGGTCCGGGCGCTCAGCCCCTGCCGGTAGGTCTCGACGGCCAGGTCCCAGGCGCGCTTCACATGTTCCTGGTCGCCGATGAAGCGGTTGTCGGCGTCGACGAACTGCTTGGGGCTCTGGTAGAGCGCCATCCGGAACACATAGGCGATCTGCGAGACCAGATACGGGTGGCTCGGCGCCTTCGCCTTGAGGGTCTTGCCGACCTGGAGGTACTTCTCCCAGGTCGAGGTGGCCTCGGCGACCTCCTCCGGTTCGGTGGGCAGACCGGCCTGCTCGAACAGGTCACGTCGGTAGTAGAGCGCGGTGGGACCGGCGTCCAGCGGGAAGCCGATCATCCGGCCGGCCGGGCTGATGCAGCTCTTCCACTTCCAGGCGAGGTAGTCGTCCTCGACGGCGTCCGCGCCCAGGTCCTTCAGGTCCACGAACTCGTTCTCGTCCGGGAAGTAGTCCCCGATCGGGGAGTTGAGACAGGCCAGGTCCGGGACATAGGCGCGGGCCGCCATAACAGTCCGCAGCTTGCCCCGGTAGTCACCCGCGATCGAGGCGCCCTTGACCTTCAGCCCGCTCGCCCCCGGCACGCCGCGTGCGGAGGTGGTGAGCAGCTTGTCGCTCAGCGAGCCGTTCCAGTACCAGATCGTCAGGTGGTCGGTGCCCGCGGAGATCGAGCTGCTCGCGCTCCCGCACCCCGACAGGCCCAGCAGAGCGGCACCCGCCCCGCCGAGAGAGGCGCCGAGCAGGCGCCTGCGGGACATCGTTCGGTGTGGCATGGGCGCGCACTCGCTTTCCGGGACAAGTTAGGACAACGATGTCAAGCTCCCGTGAACGTTCACGTGAACGTTGCCGACGAGTATTGGGGTGGCTGAAAACAGGAGTCAAGACGTGTGCGGGCGCGATGTGTTGAGTGCTTGTAATTTGCTGCCGACAGTGCCGCCCTCAGGAGGGGTGCGTCTCGTCGACCACGTATCCGCGCCGCTTGTCCACCACGTTGCGCAGCGGTCGGCCCTCGATGTGCCGGTTGAGGTTGTCGAGGAACACCTCGACGAGCGCCTCCCGCTCGCTGGTGGTCTCGCCCGCCGTGTGCGGGGAGATCATCACGCCGGGCATGTCCCACAGGGGTGATGCGGCAGGCAGCGGTTCCTGGGCGAACACGTCCAGGGCTGCGCCGCCGAGCCGTCCGGCGGCGAGGTGGTCGACGAGCGCCTCCTCGTCGACGAGTCCGCCCCGGCCCACGTTGATCAGCCGTGCCCCCGGCTTCATGGCGGCGAGCACGGGGGCGTCGACCATGCCTCGGGTGCCCTGGGTGAGGGGTGCGGCCAGGACGACGTAGTCCGCTTCCGTCAGGGCGGAGCGCAAGGTCGACGCACCGTGGACCGTGCCGAAGTCGGGGTCGTCCGTGCGGGCCTTGCGGCCCGCGCCGGACACCCGCATCCCGACGGCGCGCAGCAGCCGGGCGGTGGCCCGGCCGATCGGACCCGTCCCCCAGACCAGCACGGTGCGTCCGGTGATGCCGTCGCTGGGGCGCGGGCGCCACTCGCGGCGCCGCTGGTGCTCCCAGGTGCCGGGGAAGTCCTTGGCGAGGGCGAGGATCAGGCCGAGGACGTACTCGGCGGTCGGCTGGTCGTAGACCCCGCGGGCGTTGGTCAGGACAACGCCCGGATCGTCCACCAGGGCGGGGAACAGGAAGGAGTCCACGCCCGCTGAGGCCGCGTGGACCCAGCGGGGTGCCTTGTCCGGGTTGTCGGGCCAGGCCTCGCGGATGGCCGGGGTGATGGTGACCCAGGCCAGGAGGGCGTCGGCACCGGGGAGGAGGTAGGGCAGTTCCTCCTCGGTGGCGTAGACGGTGTCCGCGAGGCGTTCGATGAGTTCGGTGGCGGGGGGCCGGTTGCCGCGGTAGAGGACGACGAGTCGCTCGGGCATGTCAGGCTCCGACGGGGACGGCTATGTACTTGTACTCCAGGAACTCGTCGATGCCGACGCGTCCGCCTTCGCGGCCCAGGCCTGACTGCTTGACGCCGCCGAAGGGCGCGGCGGGGTTGGAGACCAGTCCGGTGTTGAGGCCGATCATGCCGCTTTCGAGGCGTTCGCTGACGCGCAGGGCGCGGTCCAGGTTCTGGGTGAACAGGTAGGCCGCCAGGCCGAATTCGGTGTCGTTGGCGGTGGTGACGGCCTCGTCCTCGGTCTCGAAGGTACGGATCGCGGCGACCGGACCGAAGATCTCGGTGTCGATGATCGCCGACTCAGGGGCGATGCCGGTGAGGACGGTGGGCGGGTAGAAGCAGCCCGGCCCCTCGGGGAGTTCGGCGCCGGTCAGGACGGTGGCGCCGCGCTTGACGGCGTCCCGCACCAGGTCGTGGGCCTTGCTGCGGCCGGCGTTGTCGATGAGGGGGCCGACGTCGGTGCCGGGTTCGGTGCCGTCGCCGACCTTCAGTGCGGCCATGCGGGCGGCGAGGCGGGAGGCGAACTCCTCGGCGACGGAGGTGTGGACGTAGATGCGGTTGGCGGCGCAGCAGGACTCGCCCATGTTGCGCATCTTGGCGACCATGGTGCCTTCGACGGCGACGTCGAGGTCGGCGTCGTCGAAGACGATGAGGGGGGCGTTGCCGCCCAGTTCCATCGAGGTGCGGATGACGGTGTCGGCGCACTGGGCCAGCAGGATCCGGCCGACCTGGGTGGAGCCGGTGAAGGAGAGTTTGCGGATCTTCCCGCCGCGCAGGAGGGGTTCGACGACGCCCGCGGCGTCGGTGGTGACGACGACGTTGAGGACGCCGTCGGGCAGACCGGCTTCCTTCAGGATCGCGGCGAGGGCGAGGCTGGTCAGGGGAGTCTGGGGGGCGGGTTTGAGGACGATGGTGCAGCCGGCGGCGAGGGCCGGGCCGATCTTGCGGGTGCCCATGGCCAGGGGGAAGTTCCAGGGGGTGATGAGCAGGCAGGGGCCGACGGGCTGGCGGGTGACCAGCAGGCGGTTCCTGCCGTCGGGGGCGGTGGTCAGCCCGCCGTCGATACGGACGGCCTCCTCGGAGAACCAGCGGAAGAACTCCGCGCCGTAGGCGACTTCGGCACGCGCCTCGGCCAGGGGCTTGCCCATCTCCAGGGTCATCAGCAGCGCGAGGTCCTCGGTGCGCGCGATGATGTTGTCGTAGGCGCGGCGCAGGATCTCGCTGCGTACCCGGGGCGGAGTGGCGGCCCAGGCGGCCTGCGCGGCGACCGCCGCCTCGACGGCACGCCGGCCGTCCGCGGGAGAGGCGTCGGCGACCTGACACAGCTCCTCACCGGTGGCCGGGTTGTCGACGGACAGGGTCCGGCCGGACTCGGCGTCCTGCCAGCCACCGCCGATGAACAACTGCTTGGGAACATCACGGACGACAGTCATCGTAGGTATCTCCTTGGATGTGTGGTGAGGGGCTGCCGACCGGTCAGCGGATGCGGTCCAGCGTCTTGTAGTAGGCGCCCGCGAAGGGCAGGAACCAGGCGGTGCCGTTGTAGAGGGGGATGCGGGGCGGGGCCAGGTCGCGGACCGGGCTGGCCCCGGGATGGCCGTCCATCACCTCGGCCATGACCTGCCCCATGTGCGTGGCCATCTGCACGCCGTGGCCCGCGTATCCCATGGAGTAGTGGACGCCGTCCTCGGTCTGCCCGGCGTGCACGATGCGGTCCATCGCGAATCCGACGGAGCCGCCCCACACGTACTCGACCTTCGTGCGGGCGAGTTGGGGGAAGATCTCGCACATCTCACGGAACAGGACGGCCCCGCTCTTCTTGTCCGAGGTCGGGTCGGAGGGCGCGAAGCGGGCGCGGCCGCCGAACAGCAGCCGGTTGTCCGGGGTGAGCCGGAAGTAGTGGCAGACCTGGTTGGAGTCGACGATGAGGCGGGCCTTGGGGATGATGTCCCGGGCGAGGTCCTCGCCGAGCGGCTCGGTCACGATGATGAAGCTGCCCAGGCAGACCTGCCGGCGGCGCAGCCACGGGAAGTTCTTGTCGGTGTAGGCGTCGGTGGCCATCATGACCTGCCCGGCGCGGATCACACCGCGCTCGGTGCTGACCTCGAACCGGCCCGCGGCGGTTCGCCGCACGCCGATGGCCGCGTTGCGCTCGTGGATCTCGACACCGGTGCGCTCGCACGCCTCGGCCATGCCGCGCACGAATCGGCCGACGTGCAGTGCGGCGCTGAACGGGTCGAGCAGGCCGCCGTGGTAGGCGTCGGATCCGATCTCGGACCGCAGCTCGGACTTGCTGACCAGAGTGGTCTCGTGTCCGAAGTACTTGGCCAGGTCGCGCTGTTGGACCTTCTTACTCTCGAAGTGCGCGGGGCGCGACGCGACGCCCAGGCGTCCGACGCGACGGAACTGGCAGTCGATGGACTCCTCGTTCACGAGCCGCTCGATGGTGTCCACGGCCTCGCCGTAGGAGTTGTAGATCTCGCGGGCCCGCTCGAGTCCGTACCGGCGGATGGCCTGGCCCACGCCGATGGTGAAGCCCAGGTTGGCCATGCCGCCATTGCGCGCGGAGGCCCCCGAGCCGATCTGGCCCTTCTCGACGAGGGTGACGCGGGCGCCCTTGCGGGCGGAGTGGAGGGCGGTGGACAGACCCGTCAGGCCGGCGCCGACGACCACCAGGTCGGCGTCCTCGGTCAGCGGCTTGCCGGACCGGTCGGGAAACACCCCAGCGGTTTCGATCCAGTAGGGAATCGTCTTCATTTCGGGTCCTCTGCGGGGAGTTTCGACGTGGCTCAGGTGAGCGGTTCGACGGGGAGGGCGTTCTGGCCGTCGCTGTGGCCGCCGAGTCTGCGGACGAGGACGACCAGGGCGAGGGCCAGGACGGCCAGGGCGATGAGGACGGCGCTGACGGCGGTGACGGTCGGGTCGACGTCGAACTGCAGGGCGTTGAAGACCAGGACCGGCAGAGTGCGGGTGTCGGGGGTCGACATGAACTGGGCGATGAAGAACTCGTCGAAGCTGGTGATGAACGAGAACACCGCGGCGGCGATCAACCCGGGGGTGGCCAGGGGGAAGGTGATGCGCCGGGCGATGGTCATCCGGTTGGCGCCCATGCTGGCGGCGGCGTCTTCGAGCCGTTCGTCGATGCCCCTCAGCGTGGAGATCATGATGAGGATCGCGATGGGCGCGGCGAGCACGGTGTGGCCAAGAGCGATGGCCAGGGGGCTGCCGAGCATGCCGGCCGGTTCGAAGAACAGGAACAGGCCGAGCGCGATGACCACTTGGGGGATGAGCAGCGGAGCCAGGACCAGCCCGTAGACCGCCGTGTGCAGGGGCAACCGGCCGCGGGCCAGGGCGGTGGCCGCGGTGGCCCCCAGGATGAGGGAGAACACGGTGGTGAGGGAGGCGATGAGGCTGGACAGGGCTATGGAGGTGGCCCAGTTGCCGCCGGGCGCGGCCATCTGCTCGTACCAGTGGGTGCTGTACTCCTTCGGCGGGAAGGTGCCGATGCCGTCGGCGCCGAAGGAGGTGACCAGGATGATGACGATGGGCATCGCCAGGAACAGCAGGATCGCGGTGGCGCTCAGGGCGCGGCCGATGTGTCCGGCCCGGGTGGCGGGCAGTTCCATCATGAGCTGCTCCTTCGTGCGGCCGCCTTCTTGTGGCGGAGCTTGGCCAGGCCGAGCCCGCCCAGGCCGGCGAAGGTGAGCAGGAGCAGGATGACGCCGAAGGCGGCGGCCGAGTTCCACTGGTCCTGCTGCATCACCTGCTGGTCGATGAGCGCGGCGACGACGGTCTGCTTGCCGCCGCCCATCAGGGCCGGGGTGATGTAGTAGCCCAGGCACAGGATGAAGCTGAGCAGTCCCGCGGTGCCGATCCCGGGCGCGACCAACGGCAGGTAGATCCTGCGGAAGATGGTGAACCGGCTCGCCCCGAAGCCTGCCGCCGCGGCCAGGAGCCGGCCGTCGACGCCGCGCATCACACCCTGCAGGACCAGGACGGTGTAGGGCAGCATCACCGAGGTGGTGCCGATGACCACACCGGTCTCGTTGTAGAGCAGCGAGAACGGGGCTCCGGGCACATGCAGGGAGATCAACAGTGTGTTGATCAGGCCGTGTTCACCGAGCATGATGATCCACCCGTAGGTGCGTACCAGGGCACTGATGAAGTGCGGCACCACCACGATCAGCATGGCCAGCGCGGCGAATGCGGGCCGCATCCGGGCGATGGCGTGGGCCAGGACGAAACCCACCAGGAGACTGAGCACGGCGGTCTCCGCGGAGATCCGCAGGGTGGAGAGCAGCACGGACAGGTTCACGCCGCTGAGAGCGTCGGCGTACCAGTGCAGGGTGAATGCGCCACTGTCGCCCTTGAGGCTCAGCGAGAGCACCCCGATGATCGGGTAGACGAACAGCACCAGCAGGAACACCGTGACGGGGACGGCGTTGACCAGGGCGAGCCGGGAGCGGTGCCCGCGCATCGCGGACGTCTTCACACGCACCTTGCCGGGTGCGAGAGCGGTGCCGGCCACGGTTCACCCCCCGTCCGTGGCGTCGAAGACGCTGACGTCGTCCCGGTCGGCGGTGACACACACCCGCTCGCCGGGGCGCGGCGGGACGGCGGCGGTCTCGATCCGCAGCGGCTGCGTCCCCGGAGCGCCACCGTCCAGGCGGACGGTGATCCGGGTCAGCGAGCCGACGTAGACGGCCGTCTCGACCGTGCCGGAACAGCAGCTCTCCTCGGCACCGACCAGGCGCAGCTTGCCCGGCCGCACCGCGGCACGCACGCTCTGTCCGGGCATGCAGGGGTGGGCGCGGGCCGTGAGGACACCGCCGGTGTCCAGCCGCACGCGGGTGCAGTCGTCTGCTCCACCCTCCTCGACGTTGCCAGTGAGGAAATTGGCGGCGCCCAGAAAGTCGGCGACGAACGGGGTGCGGGGGCGTTCGAACAGGCCGCGGGGGGTGTCGAACTGCTCGATGCGGCCGTCCTTCATGATGGCGATCCGGTCCGAGAGAACCAGCGCCTCCTCCTGATCGTGCGTCACGTAGACGACGGTCAGGCCGAGTTCGCGCTGGATGGACTTGATCTCGGTCTGCATCTGGTCGCGGAGCCTCTTGTCCAGCGCACCCAGCGGTTCGTCCATCAGCACGATCGGCGGGCGGTAGACCAGCACCCGGCACAGGGCGACGCGCTGCTGCTGACCACCGGAGAGCTCACGGGGCTTGCGGCCGGCGAACTTCGACAGTCCCGCCGCCTCCAGTGTCTCCCCGACCCGGCGGCGGATCTCCGCCTTCGGCACACCGCGCAGGGTGAGCGGGAAGGCGACGTTCTCGGCGACCGTCATGTGCGGGAAAAGCAGGTACTGCTGGAAGACGAAACCGAAGTCCCGCTTGCCCGGGTTGAGTTTGGTGATGTCCCGGCCGTCCACTGCGATGGCGCCGGAGTCGGGCTCGGTGAACCCGGCCAGCATCATCAGCGTGGTCGTCTTGCCGGAACCGGAGGAGCCGAGGAAGGTGACGAACTCACCCGCCGCTATGTCCATGTCCACGCCGTCGACCACCGTCGTCCCGCCGTAGGACTTGCACAGCCCCGTCACCGACAACGACTTGCCCGTCGGTGAGGAGGAGCGAGGGGCCAAGGCGGTGGCCAGGTGGTCGGCGGACAGCTTTGCGGCGGTCAGACTCCGGGTCCGCTCATGCATCGGCCCACTCCTGCCAGCGCTTGGTGACGGCGTCACGGTTCTTGTCCCACCAGGCCACATCCGCGTCGAACCCGGTCTTGAGGTTCGTCGGCGAGGTCGGCAGGGTGGCCAGCACGTCCTCCGAGAGCAGTTTGGTGGCGCCGGGGACGACCGGGCCGTGCGGGAAGAGCTTGGAGAACGCCGCCTGTACCTCGGGACGCAGCGAGAAGTCGATCAGCTGGTAGGCCGCGTCCATGTTGCCCGCGCCCTTCGGGATGCCCCAGCCGTTGGTCATCCTGCGGGCGCCGTTCCACTGGTAGGCGACCGGCTGACCCTGCTTGATCAGCTCGTCCGCGCGGCCGCCCCACAGGCTGGTCGCGACGACCTCCTTGCGGCCGAGCAGGACGGCCGGCAGGGCGCCGGTGTTCCAGAACTTCTTCACATCGCGGCGGATCCGCGACATCGACGCGAACGCCCGGTCCACATCCAGCGGGTACAGCTTGTCCAGCGGCACACCGTCGGCCAGCAGCGCGAACTCCAGCTCCGGCAGGTCGGCCTCCGCGCTCTGCAGCGAGCGGGGGCCGCTGAAGGAATGCGTGTTCCAGAAGTCGGCCCAGCTCTTCGGGGTGCGCTTGAGGCTGTCCGTGCGGTAGGCCATCACGCTCGCCCACACGTTCTTGCCGACCGCGTGCTCCGGCAGGTTGTGCTCCGCGATCCCGGCGCCCTTGACACTCTTCAGCCGGTCCTGGTCCACCGGCTCCAGGCACTCCAGCCCCGCCATTTTCTGGAAGTTCAGCAGGGTGTTGTCCATCAGGTCGACCTGCGGACGGCCCTGCTTGACCTGGGCGATGATCTGCGCCGACTGATAGTTGACCGTGGTGACCGTGATGCCGGTCTCCTTGGCGAACGGCTCGTAGATCGCCTTCGTCAGGGCGTCGTTGTAGGTGCCACCGCTGTTGCTGACGACGAGCCGCTTCTTGGAGCTGCCCGAGCCGCGGCTTTCGCTGCTGCCCATGAGGGTGCCGCAGCCGGTCACCACGGTGGCGGCGGCCAGCGCGCCTGCGGTGCTGAGTACGGTTCTGCGTCCTATCCGGTTGGCTTCCATCGGGCGCCTCCTGGTGCTGGGTGTGGATTCGGGGGAACGGAAAACACTGGGGTGGGGGGTCCTTCTGGGCTGTCCGTGCGGGACGGTGTGCGTGGAGATTCAGATGCCGAGCATGGTGTTGAGCTCGTCCAGGGACTTCACCGGCACGTAGTCGTAGCCGTGGGTGACCGGGTCGTAGCCCCGGTCCAGGAGGATCAGGTTGCGGAAGCCCAAGTCGTGCATCGGCATCAGGTCGTAGCGGGTGTGCGAGGAGACGTGCACGAAGTCCTCGGGGGACGCGTCGAGCTGGTCGAGCATGTACTCGAACGCTGCGTACCGGGGCTTGTAGTAGCCGGCCTGCTCCGCGGTGAAGACCGCGTGGAAGTCCGCCCCGAGCCGGGGCACGCTCTCCTTCAGGAAAGAGTCCTCAGCGTTGGAGAAGATCACCAGCTTGTAGTGCTCGCCCATCTTCTTCAGCGGCTCGGGCACGTCGGCGTGCGGGCCCCAACTGCGCACGCCGTCGGCGAACCGCTTGCCCGCGTCCGGCGCCGCCTTCACACCCCACTTGCGGCAGACCCGCTCGAAGGAGTCCTGCAGCACCTGCTCGTAGGGGTAGTACTCGCCGCGGACCTGGTCGTAGCGGTAGCCGCGGAACTCCCGGAGGAACTGGTCCCAGTGCTCCGCGGGGATCTGGTCGCCGACGAGCTCACGCGTGATGGGCGTCATCGGCCACTCGATCAACGTGCCGTAGCAGTCGAACGAGACGTACTTCGGCCGGAACTGAAACGACGGAATGGGCATGGAAGAACTCCAGTTCTTTGCTGCAGGAACAGGTATCGACTCAGCATTTGTCGCTTTTTGTCCGGCACATCGGTGACGGACTGCCCCATGAGGGAGGCGAGGTGACTTCAGGTCAGACGGCGTCGGCTCCGGCCGGTGCCAGGAAGCCGACGGAATGGTCGGTGGTGCCGTCCAGGGCGAGGTCGGCGGCGATCTCGCCCATGGCGGGCGACAGTTTGAAGCCGCTGCCGGAGAAGCCGGCCATGACGATGATGTCGTCCTCGCCGGGGAGGCGGCCGACGAGCGGGTCGCCGGAGTCGGTGTAGCCCTCCATGTAGGCCGACATCCTGATGGGATCGGGGTTCAGGTCGGGCATCAGCTCGCTGATGAACTCACGCATGGTGGCGAGTTCCTCCGGACGGACCGTCCGGTCGAGCCGTTCGGGGTCGGATACCGGCAGATGGCGCGCGGAGTGGAGGCCCAGCTTGAAGGAGAGGCCCAGCTTGACGGACATGCCGTCGGGCGACGGGAGCCCGTAGCAGTCGTGGGGTGTGCTGCGTACGAAGGCGGGGGCGCCGCCCGTGAACCAGTCGTGGCGAGTGGGGATGTGCCAGGAGCTGATCAGCCGGCGGACGTCGACCGCGCGCGGCAGGTCCGGGAGCAGGGTGTTGATCCAGGGGCCCACTGTCACCACCGCGGTGTCCACGTGATCCGTGCCCTGGTCGGTGACGATGTGCACCCCGCCGCCGGTCGCGGGCGCGATCTCCCGCACCGGGGTGTAGCGGTGCAGCCGGGCGCCCAGTTGCTCGGCACGGGCGGCGGCGGCCTGGATCGACGCCTCGGGCCTGATGACGGCGCCCATCCGGTCGAGGACGGCGGTGTGCCCGTCCGGGAGGCGGTGCTGCGGGTAGCGGCGGGCGAGTTCCTCCCGGTCCAGTACCTCGTGATCCAGCCGGTGGGTGGAGCCGGCGGCGAGGAGGAGGCCCATGGAGGGCGACGCGGTTTCGCCCATCACCAGGCATCCGCTGCGGCGTCGCAGTGAGAATCCGGTCTCCTCCTGGAGGTGGTCCCACATCCGGTCGGCGAGCCGCAGCAGCGGGATGTAGCGGGGTTCGCCGAGGTGGACGGCTCGGAAGATGCGGGTCTCGCCCCCGGCCGCACCGCGGTCATGACCCGGCGCGTACCGGTCGTAGCCGATGACCTCGGCTCCGCGGGCGGCCAGTCGCCACATGGCCTGGCTGCCCATGCTGCCGGCACCGATCACGGCGACGCGCTTCGGGTTGCGCATGAGGTCGCTCCTTTCGATGGTGTGGTCCGGGTGGCAGTCGGGCCCCAGCACGGTGAAGACATCGCGGGGACTCTTCCGGTTCGGGTCCCGCTGGGGATGGCGTTCACTCTCGGCCCGGGGGAACCTGCAGGTCAACCCACACTGTGTTCCACCTGGGGGCCTTCTCGAGACGGTCTGTCACCGCGGACGGCCGGGCCGTACAAAATGTCTGCCCCCTCTTGTCACGGTGAGTGGCCGGTGCGAGGGTGTGCCCGATCCCCTCGGACGAAAGCACCCCCCATGCCGCCCAGACGGCCCGTAAACGGGCACTTCCCCACGATCGCGGAGGTACTGCGGCTGCCCGTGCTCACCGAGGGGATGCCGCGCGTGCTGGCCGGTGAGTCACAGCTGGACAGGGCGGTGCGCTGGGTGCATGTCACCGAGCTGCTCAATCCCGCCGATTTCCTGGAGGGCGGCGAGCTGGTGCTGACGACCGGCATGCCGCATCCCGAGGACGCCTCCGAGCTGCGAGGCTATGTCGACCAGTTGGCCGACGTCGGCGCGGCCGGTCTCATCGTGGAGCTCGGTTACCGGTACCGGAAGGTGCCCGGCGAGCTGGTGGCGGCGTGCCGTGCCCGTGAAGTGCCGCTGGTCGAGCTGGCCCGGGGCGTCCGGTTCATCGACGTCACGCAGACGGTGCACGCGCTCATCCTCGACGCCCAGGGCGCCCTGCTGCGGCGCGGGAGGGACATCCAGGACGTCTTCACCGCCCTGACGCTGCGGGGCGCGGACCCCGAGGAACTGGTGCACACCACCGCGGAGCTCACCGGAGCCCCGGTGGTGCTGGAGGATCTCACCCACCGGGTCCTGATGTGCGAGCTGCTCGGCCGGCCGTACGAGCCGGTGGTGTCGGCCTGGTCGCGGCGTTCGCGGGCCGCCCCGACGCCGGAGAGGATCACGCCGAGCGGCCCGGAGGGGTGGCTGATCGCCCCGGTGCAGGACCACCTGGGGCTGTGGGGGCGGCTGGTCCTGCTGGAGGGCCGGCTGAACGCCGAGCCCGACCCGGAACACGTCCTGGTGCTGGAGCGTGCGGCGATCGCGCTGACCATGGCGCGTCTGGCCGGGCCGGCCTGGTGGGAGCGCCGGGCCCACCGCTCCGTACTGCGGGACCTGTACGAACGGCGGTTCCGCTCCCCTGCGGATGCGCGCGCCCGCGCCGAGGCACTGGGGCTCCCGGCCCTCGGGCACCGGCTGTTCGCCGTGGTCATCCGCCACACGTACACCGGCACCGAGAGTGAGCACCTCGACGAACAGATCGCGAAGGCGCTGGCGCATACCGGCGTCCGCGCCCTGGTCGGCGAGACGGCACCGGGCCGGATCGGCGTGCTTCTGGCACTGGCACAGGCGAGCGCCTGGCAGCCGGTCGCCGAGCGGATCGGCCGTCTGGCCCGGGAGGAGCTGGGACCGGAGGCCGTCGTCGCCGTTGGCCCCGGGGTGACCGACCTCGCCGGGATCGCCCGGTCGTGGCAGGAGGCGGAGCAGACGGCCGAGGCCATCACACCGGCCTCCCCGGAGCGGTGGTTCTACGTCCCCGCCGACGTCCGGCTGCCGGAGTTGCTGGGCGTCCTGCGGGAGGACACCCGTCTTCAGCGGTTCGCGGAACGGCAGCTGACCCGCCTCATCGAGCACGACGACCGCAACAGCGGCGATCTGCTCCCGGCACTGCGCGCCTATCTGGCGGCGGCCGGGAACAAGTCAGTCGCGGCGAAACGCCTCGGCATGTCCCGGCAGGCGTACTACCAGCGCCTCCACACCATCGAACGGCTCCTCGGCTGCGACCTGGAATCAGGCCTGCAGTGCACGTCCCTGCACGTCGCGGTGCTGGTCCTGGACGCCGGGGAAGCAGCTGTTCCCGGCCCATGACGGGCAGCCGGCCGTCACGCTGAGTACCTTTACGGTCGGCGGAAGGCTCAGAGGAGCTCGATCAGCCTGTCGGTGAACTCGGCGGTGGTCGCGGTTCCACCCAGGTCACGGGTGCGGATATCGCTCTTGGCCAGGACCGAGGCGATCGCGTCCGTGATCTCCCTGGCCGCGGCGGGATGGCCGAGGTGGTCGAGCATCATGCCCGCGGACCAGATCGCGCCCAGCGGGTTGGCGATGCCCTGGCCCGCGATGTCGGGCGCGGAGCCGTGCACCGGCTCGAACATCGAGGGGAAGTCCCGCTCGGGGTTGAGGTTGGCCGCCGGGGCGATGCCGATGGATCCGGCGACCGCGGCCGCGAGGTCGCTGAGGATGTCGCCGAAGAGGTTGGAGGCGACGACGACGTCGAAGCGGGCCGGCTCGAGGACGAACTTGGCCGCGAGCGCGTCGATGTGCTCCTGGTCCCAGGCGACCCGCGGGAACGAGGCGGCCCGCTCGGTGACGAGCTGGTCCCAGAACGGCATGGTGTGCACGATGCCGTTCGACTTGGTCGCGGAGGTCAGGCGGCCGCCGCGCTGGGCGGCGAGCGTGAAGGCATAGTCCAGCACACGTGTGACGCCGGCCCGGGTGAACACGGCCTCCTGCACGGCGATCTCGTCCGGGAAGCCCCTGTTGAGCCGGCCGCCGACCTCGCTGTACTCGCCTTCCATGTTCTCGCGCACGACGACGAAATCGACCTCGCCCGTCCGTGCGCCGCGCACCGGACTGTCGATGCCTTCGAAGACACGGATGGGCCGGAGGTTGACGTACTGGCGGAAGCTGCGCCGGATCGGGATCAGCAGCCCCCACAGCGAGACGTGGTCGGGCACCCCCGGATATCCCACAGCGCCCAGCAGGATCGCGTCCTTGTCGCGCAGCTGGTCGATCCCGTCGGCGGGCATCATGGCGCCCTCCCGCAGGTACCGCTCGCACGACCAGTCGTCGTACGACGTGTAGGTCAGGCCGAAGCCGTGGCGGCGGCCGAGAACATCGAGCACCTGCTGTGCCGGGGGCAGTACCTCGGCACCGATGCCGTCGCCGGGGATCAGGGCAATGCGGTGGTTCGTCGTCATGCCGTCGATTGCAGCAAGGCGGTCCGTGCGGCGTCCAAGACGCAAAGCGGATCTCCCTTATAAGCGGTACCTATCAGCTGTCGGTGACCGAGGTCGCGCTCGTGACGAACGCGGCGGCCGCGGGCGACAGGCTGCCGCGGCGGCTGACGAGGGCGATGTCCAAGCCGGTTTCCGGCTCGATGTCCAGGACCCGGGCGCCCAGTCGCCGGGCGACGTCCCGCCAGGCATCCGTGACGACCATGAGCCCGACCCCGGCCAGTACCAGGGGCATGAGCGACACGCGGTGCTCGCTCTCGGCGGCGACGGTGAACTCGATCCCCTGCTCGCGCAGCGCGTCGACGTAGGCGCGCATCCCGGTACCTGGCTGCCCGACGATCAGCCGCTGTCCCGCGAGCTCCCGGCACTCCACCGCCGTCCGATCGGCGAACGGGCCGTCGGCCGGCACCACCAGCACAAAACGCTGCCGCCCCAGTTCGTGGAAGACGACCTCCTTGCCGGAGACGGGCCCGGCGGACGCCAGGAGCCCCAACTCCACGGCACCCGTGCGCACCATGTCGATCACATCACGCGCGGTGAACGCCGCTTTGATGGCCACGGAGACGCCGGGATACCGTCGGCTGAAGGCACTCACCAAGGTCGTCAGCGGCTCCACCGCCTGTGTCGGCGTCGACGCCACATCCAGGCGCCCCTCACGCAGCTCATGCACCGCCGCGACACTCGCTCGCGCCGTCTCCAGACTCCGTACGGCCTCCCGGGCAGGCTCGATCAGGGCCCTTCCGGCCTCCGTCAGGACCGCCCCACGCCCGATGCGATGGAACAGCTCGGAGCCGAGATCACGCTCCAGTGCCCGCACGGCCTGCGACAGCGCCGGCTGCGACACGTACAGAGCCGCGGCCGCACGGTTGAACCCCCCACGATCAACAATCGCGAGGAAGTACTGCAACTGCCGGATGTCCATACGCGCCCTCTGCCCTCAGTAAATCAAGCGCCGGCTCGGATACGGCAGGTCTCAGGCCGAGGCGCGTACCACCAGTTCAGGTGCCACCCAGGCATCCGCACCGGTCAGCGGCTTCTCGCCGGCCCGCAGCCGTGCGACCTGCTCGACGGCAAGCCGCCCCAGCCGGCGCTTGTCGAGCCGCAGGGTGGTGAGGGCGGGTTCCACCAGTTCGCCCAGGGCGAGCCCGTCGAAGCCCAGCACGGCCAGATCCTCCGGCACCCGCCGGCCCCGGCGCCGGGCGGCTCGTATCGCGCCGACGGCGATCAGGTCGTTGAAGCCGAACACCGCGGTCAACTGGGGCCGGGCATCGAGGAGTTGCTCCATCGCCGCCTCGCCGCCCGCGACGCCGTGGCCGTCGGACATCGCGATCCAGCCGTCGTCGACCGGCAGCCCGTGCCGCCGTACCTCGGCCAGGAACGCCTCCCGTCGGGGCCCGGGGGTGAGCCGGTCACCGTCCAGCATGCCGATCCGCCGGTGACCTGCCCGGACCAGGTGGGCGATGCCCTGTTCGAGACCCGCCGCGGCATCGATCCCGACGGCCGCGAACCGGGTCTGCTGCGGGCCGCGCTCCAGCAGGACGAGCGGCAGACCGCCGAGGTACCGGGCGAGGACCTCGTCGTCGTTCTTGAAGTAGCCCATCACGGCGTCCGCCTGGTGGGACAGTACGCCGAGCGCCTCCCGCTCCTTGGCACCGTCGGTGCGGGTGTCCCACACCACGACCTGCCAGCCACGCTCCTCGGCGGCCTCCAGCACCCCGGCCGCGACCTCGGGAAAGAACGGATTCATCAGATCCGGGATGACCAGCCCCGCGGTCACCGTCCCCTTCCGCACCAGCCCGCGCGCGAACCGGCTGGGCCGGTAGTCCAGCATCCGCACGGCTTCGAGCACCCGCGCCTTGGTGTCCGGGTCGATCTCGCCCTTGTCGTTCACCGCCCGCGAGACCGTCTGGCGTGACACTCCCGCGAGCTGCGCCACGTCGTGAATCGTCGCCCGGCGACGAGGACCGTCGGACGCGTGACCACCGGGCTCCCGCTGCTGCTCGTCGGTCCACATGCAGTGCACTGTATCCAGCCCTCACGGGAACGGGCCCGGCCCGGGCTAGAACAGCGCGCTGTACCCGTTGAGGGCCGGCTGCCCGCCGAGGTGGGCGTAGAGCACCGTGGAGTCCGCGCCGATCTCGCCCCGCCCGACCAGGTCGATCATCCCGGCCATCGACTTGCCCTCGTACACGGGGTCGGTGACCATTCCCTCGGTGCGGGCGGCGAGGCGCATCGCCTCCAGCGTGGTGTCGTCGGGGATGCCGTAGACACCCGCGTGGTACCGCTCGTCCAGCTCCACGTCCTCCTCGGTCAACTCCTTCCGTACGCCGATGAGTTGACCGGTGCCATGGGCGATCCGCGCGATCTGTTCCCGGGTGGCGACGGGCTTGGCGGAGGCGTCGATGCCGAGGACGCGCCGGGGCCGGCCGCCCGCCTCCTCCAGCGCCCGGAACCCGGCGACCATGCCGGCCTGGGTGGAGCCGGTCACCGAGCAGACCACGACCGTGTCGAAGAAGACGCCCAACTCGCGTTCCTGATCAGCGACTTCATAGGCCCACGCGGCGAAGCCGAGGCCGCCGAGCGGGTGGTCGGAGGCGCCGGCGGGGATGGCGTACGGCTTGCCGCCCCCTTCCTCGACGTCCCTGAGCGCCTGCTCCCAGCTCTCCTTGAACCCGATCCCGAACCCGGCCTTCACCAGCCGTACGTCGGCCCCGGCGAGCCGGCTGATCAGGATGTTGCCGACCTTGTCGTACACGGCGTCCGGCCAGTCCACCCAACTCTCCTGCACCAGGACGCACTTGAGCCCGGCCCGGGCGGCGCAGGCGGCGACCTGACGGGTGTGGTTGGACTGGACGCCGCCGATCGAGACGAGGGTGTCGCAGCCCTTGGCGAGGGCGTCCGCGACCAGGTACTCCAGCTTGCGGGTCTTGTTGCCGCCGTACGCGATCCCGGAGTTGCAGTCCTCGCGCTTGGCCCACAGCGCGGCGCCGCCGAGGTGCTCGGTGAGGCGCTCCAGGCGGTGGACGGGGGACGGTCCGAAGAGGAGGGGGTAACGGTCGTAGGACGAAAGGGGCATGGGGACCTCCCGGGTCGGTCGCTGTGGGCTCAGTCGCTGTCGGCCAGTTCGGCCAGGCCCCGCCAGATCTCCGCCGTGACCCGGACCGCCTCGTCCACGTCACCGGCCGCGCAGGCCTCGATCAGCCGGTCGTGCAGTCCCGCCGAGCGGCAGTTGCCGCCCTCGGCGAAGCGCCGGCGCTCCAGTCGGCGGATGAGCGGGGTGTAGCGGGCGGCGGTGGCGGCCGCCGCGCGGTTGCCGCTGACGCGGACGAGGACGTCGTGCAGGGCGTCGTCCGCGTGCAGTGCTTCGTCCACGTCACCGGCGGTGACCGCGGCCGCGAACCGTTCGTTGGCCGCGCGCATCGTCTCGATGTCGGCGGCGAACAGCCGGGGCACGGCGACCCGCGTGACCAGTTCGTGCATGGCCCCGACCACGGCGGCGGCGTCCCGCACCTCGGCGGCGACGACCTGGGTCACCCGCGTGTAGCTCTGCGGCTTGCTCTCCAGCAGCCCGTCGTCGACGAGCCGCGCGAAGGCCTCCCGCACGGGCGCCCGCGACAGCCCTAGCCGCTCGGCGAGATCGGCGTCCCGCACCACCGCCCCGGGCTCGATCTCGCCGGCCACGATGGCGTCCCGGATGGATGCGTAGGCCCGGTCCCGGAGAAGGGTGCGGGCGAGTGGTCGTATGGCCTCCATGAACTGAAATGTTAGATGTCAATCAGGACCGCGCACAAGGGTGCGGACATGCGAGTGGCCCGCACCCCCCGTGAGGTGCGGGCCACGCTCGGGGCTCAGGCAGCCCAGGGCCAGTCGGCGTCCTGGGCCGCCTCGAGCAGCGGAACCATCCGGAAGGCCGCGTCCGAGAGGCCTCCGAAGGTGTGGCGGTTGCCGGTGCCGGAGGGGCCGTGGCCCGCCCGGTAGCCGGCGAGGTTCCAGGTGTAGACGGGTACCTCGGCCGGGATCTGCTCGGTCGGGCCGCCGTGCCGGTTGTACGTGTACTGCTCGTCGGTGACGATCAGCACCCGGTCCTGGCCCCGGTAGTGCGCGCGGACGGCCGAGGTGGTGTCGGTGCCGCCCAGGTCGCCGAAGCGGCCGAGGATCTTCAGCACCGACTCGCCCCTGCCGTACGTCAGACGCCGGCTCGTGGTGCCGAACTCGACGAGATCCGCGTCCGCCGCCCGCAGCGCGAGCGCCGTGCCGAAGATCGCCGCCGCGTCGGCCCGGTTGAGCCGCGAGCGGTCGGACAGCCGCGTCCACATCGAGCCGGAGCGGTCGACGAGCACCAGGGTCCGGCCGGGCAGTGCGGGCACGTTGGCCAGCGAGTGGCCGAGCGCCTGCTCCAGCGGGTGGGACCAGCGCAGCGACGGCGCGTGCTGGTACGCGGCGAGGTACCGGAAGGGGAACTGCCGGGACCGCGCCACCTCCGCCGGGTCGCTGATCTTCGCCGCGACCCGGGCGGCGACCTCGTCCGAGACACCGGCCTCGTCGAAATTCCTCAGGTTGCGAACGAGCGCCATCGCTCCCATGGACGGGATCACGCTCTCCCAGGCCGCCTTGTCCATCGGCCCCTGCAGCCAGCCGGCCAGCGCCTCCCACGTCATCCCGGCCGCGGCCAGTCGCTCGGCACCGCCCTCGGACGTGACCAGCGCGCGCCGGCGGCCGACCGGCACCGCCATCAGCTCGCGGTGCGCGGTGAGCACCCGGCTCGACGCGGGCGGCACAGCCGTGTCCGGGTTGTGCCGCCGGTCGAGGGCGTACTGGAACAGCTCGCCCTGCCACGGCTTGTCCGGGTCCGGGGCCGCGTGCACGAGGTTGAGGATGTCGCCGAACCGGTAACCCTTGGACGCGGTGTCGTACTTCAGCAGCGACTTGCCGCTGTACAGACGGCGTACGGCGTCGGCGATCCCGCGCTTGACGGGCTTCGGGACGCTACGGCCGTACTGCGCCGTCCAGTAACCGAGGAACTCGCCGGGCTCGTCGGGCCGCTGGAGTACGGAGGCCACGACCTGGCGGTTGGAGGGGCCGTCGGTGGCGCCCGCGTCGAGGCGCGCCTTGACGTACTCGGCGGCGCCCACGATCGAGGCGGTACGGAGGTTGCCCTCGCCGCGCAGCCAGCCGAGCAGGCCGGCGGTCCAGGCCGGGTCGGTGACGGCGAGCTGCCGTACGAGCGTGGCGAACCGGTCGTCGCGGTCCGCGCCGGACTCGTAGTGGGTCTGCTGGGAGACGAAGTTGGCGACCGCGAGCAGAAACAGCTCGGAGCGTGCGTCACGCTCGCGGCCCCGGCCGCCCTCGTACGTCCGCAGGATGCGTCCCGTCGACGTCACGCGCGAGGTGGGACGGGCCCGCGCGGCCTTCTTGTTGAATCGCGCCATGGCGAATTCCCCCGAATTCGTTTCCGTTTCGGAGGGAGACGCGGCAAATGGAGGGTGCCCGAGGTCGAAGTCGACTGCGGTGCTTATAAACTGGCGCGTCTTCCGTTCCGCCACACCGACCCTGAGTCGATGACGGGAATCGAACCCGCACGAGGGCTTTCCCCCACCAGTTCCCGAAGTATCCGCTGCCTGCGCACCGGGCACCCACCATGAGCTGCGCCTCCCGAGATCAAAATGCTCGCACCGGGAGGTGCGTGAAGTTGTGGTGTCCAGAGTTCAGATCGGCGGAACCGACATTAGGTGCTCTGCCTCTGAGCTACACCGGCACGTGGTACCGGTGGCGGGATTCGAACCCGCGGCCGCCCCATTATGAGTGGAAGTAGGTCCTGCCTTCGCACCTGGACGTTCATCACTCTAGGAGGCGTGCCGCGGGCCGGGCGAGCGAATTAAATTCAGCCGCGCTTCTGCCGCTTCCACGGCCCCGTGATCGCCAGCATGATCCCCGGCGTCTGGATGTTCGCGTACAGCGTCTTTCCGTCGGGTGAGAAGGTGACGCCGGTGAACTCGCTGTACTCGGGCTCCGCTTCGGTGCCCTGGTTCAGTTCGTTGCGGGCGATCGGGTAGGTGCGGCCGCTCTCCGTGGCGCCGAACAGGTGCTGGACGCCCTCGCCGTCCTCGGCGATGACGAGTCCGCCGTAGGGGGAGACGGTGATGTTGTCGGGGCCGTCGAACGCGCCGTCCTTGGACGGGTCGGGGTTCACGCCGAGCAGGACCTTCAGCGTGAGGGTGCGGCGCTTGGGGTCGTAGAACCAGACCGCGCCGTCGTGCTGGACGGGGCTCTCCTCACGGGCGTACGAGGAGACGATGTACGCGCCGCCGTCGCCCCACCACATGCCCTCGAGCTTGCGGGCACGGGTGACCTGGCCGTCGGTGAACTGCTTGCGGACGGAGACCGTCTTGGCGTCGCGGTCGGGCACGTCGACCCAGTCGACGCCGTACACCGTGCCGATCCTGGTGGCGCGGGAGAGGTCGTCGACGAACTTGCCACCGGAGTCGAAGCACTTGAAGGCCTGCAGGACCCCCGCGTTGTCGGCGAGGGTGCGCAGCTTGCCGCGGCCGTGGTGGAAGCCCGCCGGCGGTGTCCAGCGGAAGAGCAGGCCGTTGGGGCCGGAGGCGTCCTCGGTCAGGTAGGCGTGGCCGCGCTTGGGGTCGATGACGACCGCCTCGTGGGCGTACCGGCCGAACGCCTTGACGGGCTTGGGGTCGCGGTTGGCGCGGCGGTCCTCGGGGTCGACCTCGAAGATGTAGCCGTGGTCCTTGGTCATGCCGTTCTGGCCGGCCTTGTCCTCGGTCTCCTCGCCGGTGAGCCAGGTGCCCCACGGGGTGGTGCCGCCCGCGCAGTTGGTGGAGGTGCCGGCGATGCCTACCCACTCGGCGACATGCCCGTGGCGGACCTCGACGACCGTGCAGCCACCGGAGGCGGCGGGGTCGTAGACAAGGCCCTCGGTGAGCGGCACGGGGTGGGGCCAGTTGGCACGCGGGCCCTTGAGCTCGTGGTTGTTGACCAGGAGGGTCGCGCCGCGGGGGCCGCAGAAGGTGGCCGTACCGTCATGGTTGGACGGGGTGAACTCGCCGGACTCCAGCTTGGTCCTGCCGCTGTAGGTGATGACCTCGTACGCGAACCCGGCGGGCAGCGCGAGCAGGCCGTCGGGGTCGGGGATCAGCGGCCCGTAGCCGACTCCGTGGTGGGCGCCCGCGATCTCCGCGCCCTCGCTCTCGACGTCGGTGGCCGCGAGCGCGTTGGGTGCGGTGGCGAGGGCGCCGACACTGCCCGCCAGCGCGACACCGGCTCCGGTGATCGCGGATTTCGCGGCAAAGTCCCTGCGGGTGAGCGACATGGTGTCTCCTGAGACGGTGGATATGCCGTGGAGGGTGGGGGACCTCGGGTCGGCGCTACGTTCCCGCCCACATCTGAACACCGGTTGAACGCCAGGGGACTTCAGTGCACCCGGTTCCATGAATCAACAAAGGGAAGGGAATGGGCCCCTATAGGGGCCCAGGGCTGTGTCGATCTGCGGCTCCGCCGCGCGGGCGCGCTCAGCCACAACGGACCCGCACCCGCAAACCGGGATCAACCCCCTTGCTGCGACCGCGCCTTGAACGCCGCCTTCCGCGCCTCCTTCGCCACCCGCTTGTCCGGATGCAACCGCCCCATCGCCTCCAGCACATCCGCGGTGGCGGGGTGGTCGACGCGCCAGGCCGCCGCGAAGAACCCACCGTGCTGCTGGGCCAGTCCTTCCACCAGCCCCTGCAGTTCCTCGGAGTTCCCCTCCGCGGCGAGCTGCGCGGCGATCGTGTCGACGGTCAGCCAGAACACCATGTCCTGGGAGGGCGCGGGCACGTCCCCGAACCCCCGCTCGGTCAGCCAGACCCGGGCCAGCCCGCCCAGCTCGGCGTCGTCGAGGACCTCCCGCAACGCGGGTTCGGCGACCGCGCCGACCAAGGACAACGCCTGCTGGCACCGCAGCCTGCGCAGGGGCGCGCCCGCGTCGCTCCCCCGAGCGGCCGTCAGCAGTTCCCGAACGGCCGCGAGAGGTTCACGCCGGTCCAGCCACTGCTCGGTCTCGGCCTGCGCGGCGGAGGGCGGGAACGTCGAGGTCCCGTCGAGCAGCGCGTCCGCCCCCTTGTCGGCGAGGTCGCCGACGGCCGGTGCCGGGATGCCCGCCTCCAGCAGCCGCGACCGCAGCCCGTACAGCCCGAGCGGGGTGAGCCGGACCATGCCGTACCGGGAGACGTCGGTCTCGTCGACGACCGCGGCGGGCTCGTCGTCGGCGTCCGCCATCAGCGCCTCGTCGACGGGCTGGTACTCGACGATCCCCACCGGTTCCAGGGCCCGGAACTGGTCGTCCAGCCGCATCATCGCGTCGGACACCTGCTCCAGGACGTCGTTGGTCGGCTCACCCATGTCGCTCGGCACGATCATCGATGCGGCGAGGGCCGGCAGCGGCACGGGTGCGTCGCCGGGACCGTCCTCGCTGACCGTGAGCAGGTAGAGGTTCCCGAGCACACCGTCGAGGAACTCCTGCTCGGCCTGCGGGTCCCAGTCCAGGGAGGCGAAGTCGATCTCCCCGCCGGCGTCCGCGGAGGACATCGCGTCGACGAGGTCGTCCAGGTCCGGCACGCTCGCGTCGGCCAGCGCCGTCTCCAGCGCCGTCAGCCACACGCCGAGCACGTCCTGCGGCGACCCGGACAGCAGGGCCAGGTCCTCGCCGGCGGCGACCGTGCCCTCCTCCTCGTCGAGGATCTCGACGAGTCCGGTGTCGACGGCCACCCGCCAGGCCTCGCTCGCCGAGGCCGCCGCCTCGTCCCCGGTCAGTCCGAGGTGCGCGGCCGCCGCGGGCAGTTGCTCCTCGACGAGTCCGCCCCCGGCGTCGACCCGCGTGTCCTCGCCGGCCCAGCGGGCGAGCCGGGCGGCCCGGGCGAGCAGCGGCGTGGACAGGGCGTCCCGCGCCAGCTCCGCTTCGGGATGCAGCCGCACCGGCGGCAGGGGGGAGCTGTCTGACATCGGCTGGTTCTCCTCGGACGCGTCGTGCCACTCAGCCGCTCAGCGTAGACGGATATCCACCTATGCCGCCCGGTTCATGTCCCCGACAGGGTTCGTACATGGCTGAAACCTTGACAACTGGCCTGACCAGGCAGGAGATTGACGCGCGTAGAAATCCGGCGGACATCTGTTCACTGTATTTTCTACGCGCGTCGCCTCCGCCCCACAGGTCGCGGCTCCCACCGTTCCACGTTCACCCTCGTCCCGGCGCCTACGTTCGTCCCCGGAGGGATCCCGTTGCCGAGCAAGAAGTCCGCGCGTCTCGCCGCGCTCACCGTCGCCGCCCTGTCGGCGGCCTCCACCGTCGTCCTCGTCTCCCCCGCCCACGCGGCCGGTGTGAGCATCCATGACATCCAGGGCGCGACCCGGATATCCCCATACGCCGGTCAGAAGGTCGCGGATGTGGCCGGAATCGTCACCGGTGTGCGCACCTACGGCTCCTCCAAGGGGTTCTGGATCCAGGATCCGAACCCGGACGCCGACCCGGCCACCAGTGAGGGCGTGTTCGTCTTCACCAGCTCGACCCCGAAGGTCGCCGTCGGTGACGCCGTCACGGTCGCCGGCACGGTCTCGGAGTACGTCCCGGGCGGCACGTCGACCGGGAACCAGTCGCTGACCGAGATCACCAAGCCGACCGTCACGGTCGTCTCCAGCGGCAACGCGGTGCCCGCCGCCACGGTGATCGACGCGAGGTCGGTGCCGGCCGCGTACGCCCCGGCGGGCGACCCCGCCGCGGGCAACTCGATCAACGGCCCGACCCTGGAGCCGAAGAAGTACGCCCTGGACTTCTACGAGTCCCTTGAGGGCATGAACGTCAAGGTCGCCGACACCCGCGTGGTCGGGGCGAGCGACCCGTACACCGAGCTGTGGGTGACGGTGAAGCCGCGCGAGAACACCACCCGTCGCGGCGGCACCCTCTACGGCTCCTACACCTCGCAGAACACCGGACGGCTGCAGATCCAGTCGCTGGGCCCGACCTCGGCCTTCCCCGTCGCGAACGTCGGTGACGTCCTCACCGGCTCCACCGCGGGCCCGCTGGACTACAACCAGTTCGGCGGCTACACCCTGGTGGCGAACGAGCTCGGCACGCTGAAGAGCGCCGGTCTCGAGCGGGAGACCACGCAGAAGCAGAAGAACGGCGAGCTGGCGGTCGCGACCTACAACGTCGAGAACCTCGACCCGACCGACGCCACCTTCGAGGAGCACGCCTCCGCGATCGTGAACAACCTGAAGTCGCCCGACATCGTGTCCCTGGAGGAGATCCAGGACAACAACGGCGCGAAGGACGACGGCACGACCGCCGCCGACGTGACGGTGAACAAGCTGATCGACGCGATCGTCGCGGCGGGCGGCCCGAGGTACGAGTCGCGCTCGATCGACCCGACCAACGACACCGACGGCGGAGAGCCGGGCGGCAACATCCGCCAGGTGTTCCTCTTCAACCCGGAGCGGGTCTCCTTCACCGACCGCGCGGGCGGCGACGCCACCACGGCCGTCGGCGTGACGAGGACCCATGGGAAGGCCGCGCTGACGGTCTCCCCGGGCCGCGTCGACCCGACGAACACGGCCTGGAACAGCAGCCGCAAGCCGCTGGCCGGCGAGTTCGTCTTCCGTGGCCGCACGGTCTTCGTGATCGCCAACCACCTCAACTCCAAGGGCGGCGACTACGGTCTGACCTCGGCGACCCAGCCGGTCCCACGCAGCTCGGAGATCCAGCGCCACCAGCAGGCGACGCTGGTCAACGCCTTCGTCAAGGACATCCTCGACGTCCAGAAGAACGCGGATGTCATCGCCCTCGGCGACATCAACGACTTCGAGTTCTCCGACACCGCGAAGATCCTGGAGGGCGACGGCGAGCTCTGGTCGGCGATCAAGTCGCTGCCGAAGAGCGAGCGTTACACCTACGACTACCAGGGCAACCAGCAGGTCCTGGACCAGATCCTGGTCAGTCCGTCGATCCGGCGCGGCTGCGACTTCGAGTACGACAGCGTGCACATCAACTCGGAGTTCCACGACCAGATCAGCGACCACGACCCGCAGGTGCTGCGCTTCAAGCCGTAGCTCCCCGAGTGTCAGGCCTGGTTGAACACCCCGTTCAGCCAGGCCTGCCACTCGCTCTCGCACTCCTTGATGTCGGTGTCCGGTGCGAAGTCGTGCAGGGAGATCCCGACCGGGTGACCCCAGTGGTTGCGGCCGAAGACGCGGGTGAGGCCCCTCTCGGTGCGCAGTCCGATGAAGTACGGGTTGCGGAAGTCGACCACGGCGTCGAAGGTGTCCGGCCCGTGGACCGTCACGCGGGTACCGGCGGCCACGTCCTCGCCGACGCCGAGCGCCCGCCCCACTGCGGCGAGGGCGTCCGGGGCCTTGGACGCCTCGGGTCCGTCGAAGGTCGCGAAGGCGGCCGGGCGGGGCGCGAAGTGGGTCAGGTACTCGCGCAGCGTGTGCAGATAGAAGTCGGTGTGCTTGGCGGCGCCGTCGTACTGGTTGTCCCAGTCGTCGACGAAGATCCCGCTGTGCACGTACCGCACCCAGGCCCGCCGGCCCTCGTCGCGGGGTTCGACGGTGTAGTCGAGCTGGTTGAGGGTCTGCTCGGAGATGCCGTCGACGTTCTCGACGCGGTTGGTGTAGTGGTGCGGCGGGTCCCAGGCGACGACCTTGGAGCCGAAGGGGCCGGTGCCGCCGACGCGGGGCTCGGGCGGTTCCATCGGCCACAGATAGCCGCCGGTTCCGGTGGTGATCGCCTCCCACACCTGCTCGGGGGTGGCGTCGACCTCGAACTCGCGCGCGATCTCGAACTCTTTGGACATGATCTACTCCAACTCGGTCTGTTTCAACGTGGGATGGACGGCCACCACGATGCGGTGGTCTCGGCCCCCCTCGGCGTCCGGGGCGTCGTACTTGCGGATCAGGCCGGTGACTCCGGCCGTCAACTCCTCGATGAACGCGGCCCGTTCGGCGGCGGAGGCGAAGCGCACCTCGCCGTCCAGCGCGTACGTCGCCAGCCGCTGGCGGGCCTTCGCCGCGCCGGTGATCAGCGAGCCGACGTCCCGCACCAGCCGGGCGCCCAGCGCCAGCAGCCAGCGCGAGGAGAGCTGGTCGCGGAAGCGGTCCGGGTCGGGCTGCACGGCGGCGAGGGCGAGCGGTGAGATCACGTACGACGCCGCGGTCGCCTGCATCAGCCGCTCGGTGACATTGCCCTTGCGGCGCTCCCCGGCGAGCTCGACCAGGCCGTGCCGCTCCAGCGCCTTCAGGTGGTAGTTCACCTTCTGTCTGGGCAGCCCGACCTTGCCTGCCAGCATGGCGGCCGACGCGGGGCCGGCCGCCAGCTCGGCGAGCAGCCTCGCCCGTATGGGGTCCAGGGAGACGGCTGCGGCCTCGGGGTCCTCGATCACGGTGACGTCCAGCATGGGTCCACCGTCTCACCGAACACTTTTTTTGTCCAGACGGTTCGAGTTTTCGGCTGGCGGCCTAGCCGGGAACCAGCCCGAGAGCGTGGTCGTACCTGCTGACCGTGGTGCTCTTCAACCCCGGCCAGGTCTGCACGCGCTCCCACCGGTCCGAGGCCGAGCCGATCCCCTCTCCCGGCGCGGCGAGCGCGTCGAGATGGGCCTGGGCGCTCTCCCACTCGGCGTAGTTGAGGACGCGGGTGCCGTCGGTGCTGAGGTGGAAGTGGGCGCTGATACCGCCGGGGTGCGGGTTCGGCTCGTTCTCCAGCGCGTCGAGGACGGCGTCCACCCAGGCGCGCTGCCGGCCGGGGTCGGGTCCGTCGAACTCGACGTCGACGATCACGATGCAGCCGGGGACGCGCGGATCACCATCCCGGGCGGCGCTGCGGTAGCGCCGGTAGCGGCCGAGGCCGAGGCGCTCGATGTCCGGAACGGCGGTGTCGATCTCGTCCACCCGCTCCTGCCGGTGCGTCTTGACGAAGGCCTCGTAGGCCTGCTCGCTCGCCCACTGCGAGTAGTGCATCAGGGTGGCGGTGTCGTGCCCCCTGTAGAGGTGATGGCCGAGCAGGCCGTCGGCGGGCCAGGGCCGCCGCTCCCAGACGGCGGCGACGGCCTCGACGGTCTGCCGCTGGCGCAGGGGGGTGCCCACCCGCCAGTGACTGAAGAAGGGGGCACCGACGCGAGGGTCGGTCAGGTCGGGGTGGGTGTCGGTACGACGTGTCATACCGACCACCCTTCGACCTCAACCAGGATTGAGGTCAAGTCGGCGATTCGGGGGGTGGTTTCGGGAGACCCGCCACGGCATGGACGAGCAGGCCGACGACCAGCCGAAAAGCCCCTCCAAGTTGCCCGCGCGATCCTGGCGTGCGGTGCTGCGGCGCACCGGGAAGGAGTTGCTGGACGACGAACTCGCGGACCGCGCGGCGGCGTTGACGTACTACGGCGTCCTGTCGCTGTTCCCCGCCCTGCTGGTGATGGTCTCCCTGCTGGGCGTGGTGGGACAGCGTGCCACGGACAAGATCCTGGACAACATCGGGGATCTCGCGCCGGGTCCGGCCCGGGACATCCTGCGGGACGCGGTGGTCCAGCTCGGCGACAGCGGCGGCACGGGCAGCGTGCTCGCGATCGTCGGCCTGCTCGCCGCGCTGTGGTCGGCGTCCGGGTACGTCGCCGCGTTCATCCGTACGTCCAACGCGGTGTACGACCTTCCCGAGGGGCGTCCGGTGTGGAAGCTGACGCCGCTGCGGCTGGCGCTGACCGTGACCTTGATGCTGATGCTGGCGGCGAGCGCGCTGATCGTGGTGTTCACGGGTCCGCTGGCCGAACGGGCGGGCAGGGCGGTGGGGTTGGGCGACGCGGCGATCGCGCTCTGGGGCGTGGCCAAGTGGCCGGTGCTGCTGCTCCTGGTCGTCCTGATGATCGGGCTGCTGTACTGGGCGGCCCCCAACGTCCGCGGCCGCGGCTTCCTCTGGGTCTCGCCGGGCAGTGTCCTCGCCACCCTGGTCTGGCTCGCTGCCTCCGCGGGCTTCGCGCTCTACGCGGCCAACTTCGGTTCCTACAACAAGACGTACGGCACCCTCGCCGGCGCCATCGTCTTCCTGGTGTGGCTCTGGCTGACGAACCTGGCAATCCTGCTGGGCCTGGAGTTCGACGCGGAACTGACCCGGGAGCGGGCGATCGTCTCCGGCGAGGCCGAGCCGACTCAGGAGCCGTACGTGGAGCCCCGGGACACCCGGAAGTGGCCGCCGAGGCTGCGGGCGCGGGCGAACCGCGGGCGGTGACGGCACGCACAAGGCTGGGCGCGGGCCACCACCGCCCGCGCCCAGCCGTACGCACCGCTCACTTCTTGGGATACCGCCACGACACCACGACGACCGCGGCCAGGGCCGCGCCGACGATCAGCGCCGGCCCCGGATGCCGTACCGCGGCCATGACCAGGGGCCGGGCCGGCTGGGGCACGCTGCGCTCCGCCCTCCGCTCCAGCGCGGCACTCGTCTGTGAGGCCTTGCCCTGGGTGGCATGGCCCGCCTGCAGCGTGCGGTCCTGGACCTTGTGGCCGGACTTCACGGCCTTGTCCTGGACCTTGTGGCCGGACTTCACCGCTTTGTCCTGGACCTTGTGACCGGCTTGCGTGGCACGGTCGTGCACGGTGTGACCGGCCTGCGCGGCGCTGCTGCGCAGCTGCACGGTCATCGCGCCCGCCTTGTCCCTGAGGTCTGCCGCACGGGCCCGCGCGCGGCCCTTCACGTCCATCTTCCCTGCCAACTCCTCTACGGTGTCGCCGAGTTCGCTGCGGGTGCGCTCGATCTGGCGCCGCAGCTCGTCGGGTCCCTTGGCCCCCGTCACGGGGGGCTCGCTGCCCGTCCTGTCCGTCATCGGTGCGCCCTTTCCCTGATCTCCTCGACATCCGCCTTGACGCTGCCGAGGGCTTCCTCGGGCGTCGGAGGTGTGGCACGGCGCAGCTGAGCGCGGCCGGTGGCGGCGAGCACCCCCGCGATCACGAACAGCACAGCCGTCACTATCAGCGCCGAGGCCCACACCGACAGCACCAGGGAGAGGGCGGCGGTGGCCGTTCCGGCCAGGGCGAGCAGTCCTGCGTAGGCGAAGGCACCGGCGGCACCGAGCAGCCCACCGCCCTTGCCGGCCCGCCGGCCCTTCTCGGCCAGCTCTTCTTTCGCGAGGGCGACTTCCTGCCGTACCAGCCGGGAGACCTGTTCGGTGGCCTGGCCGACGAGTTCGCCCACCGAGTGATGTTCGTCGTGCACCGGCCTGGGGGCCGTGGTTCCGGTCACGGTGTTCCGCCTCCTCTCGGTCGGAACTCCCGGGTACCCGGCCCGGCCCCCACTACCCCTGCGGACCGCCGTCCGGGCCACGCTGTCCGAGCCGGGCCAGCTGGGTCTGGAACCAGTCGAGCCTGGCCTGCAGCAGGGCCGCCTCGGCGGCGAGTTCGGGCACCCCGAGACCCTCGGGCAGGCCGGGATCACCTTGCGTGAGCACGGTGGCCGGCCGTGCCACCACCCGCAGCCGCTCTCCGGCCAGCCGCGCGAACCCGGCGAGCGAGACGGCCGTACGACCGCGCAGGCAGCCCGCGCACGAGGGCGCCAGGGCCCGCCAGCCGGGTCTGCCCCAGTCGGCGTCGGCGAGGGCCGCCGCGACCGTGCCGCAGGCGCAGGGTCCGACGGTGGCGGTCCGCACCCGCTGGCGGGCGTAGCGGAAGCCGCGCTCGAAGCGGAGGTAGCGGCCGAGGACCAGGACGTCGAGGAGGACGGCCGTACGGTGCTCGGCCGTGCACAGCAGCGCCTCGGCCGCCGCGCGGTCGTGCACGCAGTGGAAGCCGCAGTCGCAGCGACGGTTCGGTGCCCGGTGCCGCAGGCCGTAGACGCAGGACGCGTCGGCCAGGACTCCGTACGGCAGCGCGCCGCCGAGCGACACACCGGTGAACCCGGCCCGGGTGCCGTCCTGGGACAGCACCGGGTGGGCGATCTTGTATCCGGTCGGCGGCTCCGTCGGGCGTTCCTCCGGAAGCCGCAGTCTCATCGGGCCGCCGGAACCTCTTCGGGAGCCTTCAGCTCCTTGATCTCCTCGGGGAGCTCGAGCTCCTCTTCGTGGATCTCCGGCCGCTCTTCCGCGACTCCGGTGGCGAGTGCCTTGCCGAGCTTCATGACGCCTCCAGGACCAGGGGTCGTGCACCGTCCTGACCATGGTGACCCATCCGGGCCCGATTTGGACATAGGGCCTTTTCGCAGCATCGCTTACCGGTACACCGTAGAAGAATTAAGTGGAGCTTCACGGTTGGTCTGCCGAGACTACGCGTATGACGACAACCGCCCCGCCCTTCGGCCGCGCCCTCTGCGCCATGATCACCCCCTTCACCGAGGAGGGCTCGCTCGATCTCGACGGCGCTCAGGAGCTGGCCGCGCGGCTGGTGGCCCAGGGCTGTGACGGTCTCGTGCTGTCCGGCACGACGGGCGAGTCGCCGACCACGACGGACGCCGAGAAGGCGGCACTGGTGACGGCGGTGCGCGAGGCGGTGGGCGAGCGGGCGTCGGTCGTGGCGGGGGTGGGCACCTTCGACACCCGGCACACCGTGGAGCTGACCCACTCGGCCGAAAAGGCGGGCGCGGACGGGGTGTTGGTGGTCAGCCCCTACTACAGCAGGCCGCCGCAGGACGCGCTGGAGGCGCACTTCCGGGAGATCGCGGACGCCTCCGGGCTGCCCGTCATGCTCTACGACATCCCGGGCCGCACCGGCACCCGCATCGAGCCGGAGACGATGATCCGGCTCGCCGGGCATCCCCGGATCGTCGCGGTCAAGGACTGCTCCTACGATTTTCTCGGCACCCAAAAGGTCCTGAACCGCACGGAGTTGGCGTACTACGCGGGCTGCGACGAGCACATCCTCGCCCTGTACGCGGTGGGTGCGGCGGGCTACGTCAGCACGGTGGCCAACGTGGTCCCGGCCCAACTCCGCGCGATCCTGGACACGTTCGAGGCGGGCGACACCCCCGTGTCCGCCCGCCTCCAACAACGGGCCACGCCGCTGATCGAGGCGATGATGTCGGCGGGCCTGCCCGGCACGGTCACTGCCAAGGCCCTCCTGCACGCGCTCGGTCTGCCCGCGGGCCCGGTCCGCGCCCCGCTGCGGCCCGCCGGCCGGGAGGCGGCCGACGGGCTGCTGGCGGAGTACGAACGACTCGTGGCCGCCTGATCAGGGCTGCGCGAAGATCGGCTCCCAGCGTCCGGCGTCCCCGTCGTTGCCCGCACGGAAGCCGCTGAGCGGGACTTCCTTCTCGCCGCCGATGGTGACGAGCACGAGCCGCTGATGGAACTCGTTCTTGTCGTTCTTGCCGATGTCCCAGGCGATGAGCTGCTTGTTGCCCACCCAGGCGAGCAACTGCTGACCGCGCACCTCGGTCGTGTCACCGCTGGCGGCGTCGACGATCCAGGAGGAGGTCTTCCACTTCTTGCCCGCGAACTCACCGGCGACGAGGCTGCCGTCCGGCGACTTCCCCGCGTCCACGTACCACTCCAGGTGCTTGTCCTTCGCCGGTGTGGGGACCTTGTTGCCCCTGAGGTCCCAGAACTCCTTGCCGATGTCCCCCATGGGGTTCCCGGACCAGACGTGCAGGCCGTCGTCGGTGAGGGCGAAGTCCTGGCGGGAGTTGAGGACGGAACCCCCGAGCTTGCCGTCGTCGGAGGCGAGTTTCACCTCGTTCCAGTCACCCTTCCCGGAGGCCACGTCGAGGACGTAGAAGCCGGTGCGGCTGGACGTCCACTCCGCGCTCCATTCGATGTCGCCCTGCGTCCTGACCCGCAGATCGGGGTTCTTGGTGTACGTAGTCGCGACCAGCTTGCGGCCGTCTCGGGAGAAGGCGAGCCCGCCGACCCCGTGCTCGACCGGGATCCACCGCTCGACCTTGCCGGTGGTCAGGTCGAGCAGGCCGATCCGCGAGGCGGGCAGGTCCGGTTCGAGGACGGCGGCGGTCTTCCCGCCGGGCGCGACGGCGACCCAGGACCAGTCCACGGTCTTGGCGTACCTGCCGGTCTTCGGGTTCAGCAGGTGGTAGGTGCGCTGGTAGACGGCGGTCTCCGCGGTCTTCTTGACCGTCTCCGGGACGAAGTACCCGGCCAGGGTCGTGCCTCCGACGGAGATCTCCTCGCGCGGTGGCGACTGGTCGGGGTGGGCCCTGGTCTTCTTCTCCACCACGACGCCACCGCCACCCGAGGGCCGTACGTCGTGCTTTCCGGAGTCCAGCAGCGGCACCCCGACCCCGACGGCGACCACGGCCACCGTGACGACCGCGGCGGCCGTGATCCTGTGGGTACGGCGGCGGCGCCTGACGGCGAGCACCCGGTCGGCGAACCCCGCTGCCACCGGGGGCTGCTCGGCGGCCTGCTCGCGCAGTGCGTCGCGCACGATGTCGTCGACGTTCACTGACGCACCTCCACGGGCGAGTAGTCACGGGACTCGAGCAGCTCGGCCTGGGCGGGCCCGAGGGCGGCCAGTTCGGGCGCGAGCTGACGCAGCCGGGCCAGCGAACGGTGGGTGGTGGACCGTACGGTGCCGACGGAGCAGCCGAGCAGCCGGGCCACGTCGGCCTCCGGCAGGTCCTCGAAGTAGCGCAACACCAGCACGGTGCGCTGGCGGGCGGTGAGCCGGGACAGGGCCTCGCGCATCACCAGGCGCAGTTCGGCCGCGGCGGCGGTGTCGGCGCCGGGCTCGCCGGTGCCCGCTGGTTCGGGCGGCTCGGCGACACTGACCTCCCGGCGGGGCCACTTCAGCCGCCAGCGGCTGACCTGCTGGCGGTAGAGGACCTGCCGTACATAGGCCTCGGGTTCGTCGATCTTCTGCCACCGTCCGGCCGTCTTGACCAGGGCGTTCTGCAACAGGTCCTCACCGGCGTGCTGGTCTCCCCCGCACAGCAGCACAGCGGTCTTCAGCAGGGCGGACGACCTGCTGTCCACGAAGTCCCGGAAACTCTCCAGCCCTTCGGCATTCATCGTCACCTTCTCTTCCCCGGCGACGCCTGTGCGCCACCCCTCCGACCCTTGTGACGCGTGCCGCGGCCCGCCGCTATGCCACCACCACGAAAAAAGTCGCCGCAGCGGAATCGGATTCCGCTACGGCGACTTCCGCACAGGGTCGCGGGTCAGTTCCAGGAGTACCCGTCGCCGATCAGCAGCAGGTGCTCCAGCACGTCCTCCATCGGATCGTCCACCTGGCCGACGTTGACCAGGCCGACCCGGGGGCCGTTGTGCGAGGCGGTGTTGGTCTCGTCGGCGTGCGCGCTGCCGACGGGCACGAGACATACCGTCGCCAGGACCGTCAGCCCGCGCGCGACGGCCCTCTTCCGCACATTCCTCATCGCTCGACCCCTCGTTCGTCGTTTCGGTGTCTGATCGGACTCTGCGTCCATCCGTTCATCTGCCGAAACGCCTCCGAGGTCACGCGCAGTAACCCGTAAGTGATCTTCGTCTGTGCCGGGGCGGCTCAGTTGTGGCTGTGCAGGATGTCGTTCAGGCCGCCCCAGACCGCGTTGTTCGGGCGGGCCTCGACCGTGCCGGTGACCGAGTTGCGGCGGTAGAGGATGTTCGAGGCGCCGCTCAGCTCACGGGCCTTGACGATCTGGCCGTCGGGCATGGTGACCCGGGTGCCGGCGGTGACGTAGAGACCGGCCTCGACGACGCACTCGTCGCCGAGCGCGATGCCGACGCCCGCCTCGGCGCCGATCAGGCAGCGCTCACCGATGGTGATGCGGACGTTGCCGCCGCCGGAGAGCGTGCCCATGGTGGAGGCGCCGCCGCCGATGTCCGAGCCGTCGCCGACCACGACACCGGCGGAGATGCGGCCCTCGACCATCGACGTGCCGAGCGTGCCCGCGTTGAAGTTGACGAAGCCCTCGTGCATGACGGTGGTGCCCGCGGCGAGGTGCGCGCCGAGGCGGACCCGGTCGGCGTCGGCGATCCGGACGCCCTTGGGGGCCACGTAGTCCGTCATGCGGGGGAACTTGTCGACGGACGTCACCTGGAGGTGCAGCCCCTCGGCGCGGGCGTTGAGCCGCACCTTCTCGATGTCGTCCACGGCGACCGGGCCGAGCGAGGTCCAGGCGACGTTCGCGAGGAAGCCGAACTGGCCCTCCAGGGAGAGGCCGTGCGGCTGCACCAGGCGGTGCGAGAGGAGGTGCAGGCGCAGGTAGACGTCGTGCGCGTCGGTCGGCTTCTCGTCGAGCGAGGCGATGACCGTACGGACCGCGATCACCTCGACGCCACGGCGGGCGTCCGGGCCGATCGCCTTGGCGGCGCCTTCGCCGAGCAGTTCGACGGCCTTCTCGGCCGACAGCCGCTCGGTGCCGGCGGGGCCGGGCTCGGCCGAGAGCTCGGGGGCGGGGAACCAGGTGTCGAGTACGGTGCCGTCGGCGGCGACGGTGGCGAGGCCTGCGGCGATGGCGCCGGTGGTGCGAGGAGCAGTCGTGTCGGTCATGAGGGCAACCTAACCGGCACAGGGCACGGGACGCGAACCCTGCGCGGGACGTCTCAGGGGTCGAGCGCCCCGACCACCGGACACCACCATCCGGGGCGGCGGGAACCACCGGCGGTCGATGGGGATCACCTGGGCCGGCGGGGACCACCGGCGGTCGATGGGGATCACCCCGGCCGACGGGATCTCCTGTGGTGGATGGAGTCACCCGGGTCGACGGCACCCCGCAGTCGTAAGGACCGGTGAGGCATCACCGGGGCCGGGCCGGGATCGCCCACGGTCGTGGAATGACCCCGGTCGCCGGGAACCACCCGCGGTCGTGGGGTCACCGGGGCCGACAAGTTCTCCTGCAGTCGGTGGAGATCACCCGAGCCCGCGGGGATCATCCGCACTCCTGGCAGTCACCCGCCGTCAGCCGGGATCACCCGTCCCAGTACCTCCCGCGCATAGCCCTCGTCGTACGGCGCACCGGTCAGCAGTACCTGTAGGCAGATTCCGTCGGACAGGGCGACCAGCGCGCGTGCCGTGACCGGGTCCGTGCGGTGGGCGAGGCGTTCGGCGAGGTCGTCGGCCCATTCGGCGGCGACGGGGCGCAGGGCGGGGCGGCGCAGGGCGGCGAGGTAGAGCTCGTACTCCAGCTCGACGCCCGTACGGTCGCCGCCGAGCCAGTCGCCGAGCACGCGGGCGAGGTCGGCCGCCAGGTCACCGCCGGGGTCGTCGAGGGCGCCGTGCGCGGCGACCGCCTTGGCGAAACCCTCGCTGGCCTGGCGCAACGCGGCGACCATCAGCTCGTCGAGGCTCTTGAAGTGGTAGGTCGTCGAACCGAGCGGCACATCGGCCTCGGCCGCGGCGCTGCGGTGACTGAGCCCCGCGAGCCCCTTCTCCCCCACGACCCGGATGGCCGCGTCGATGATCCGCTGCCGGCGCTCGGGATCGTGCCGCCGGGCCATCAGTGCGCCCCGCCCAGGTTCAGCACCACGACCCCCAGGATGATCAGCGCGATCCCGGCTGCCTTGGTGGCCGTCAGACCCTCCCCGAGGAAGACCATCCCGATGCCGACGATGGCCGCGGTGCCCACCCCGGCCCAGATCGCGTAGGCGGTGCCGACCGACACCGTCTTGAGCGTCTGGGCGAGCAGCGCGAAGGACAGGACGTACCCCAGCACGGTCAGCAGTGAGGGCCCGAGCCGGCTGAAGCCCTCGGTGTACTTCATGGCCGTGGTCGCTCCGACCTCGGCGGCGATGGCTCCGGCGAGCAGCAGGTATCCCATGTGTACAAGCGTACATAACGGAGGCCGAAAGCGGGCTCGCAGCCATCGCTCCGCAGCCGTTCTCCCAACAGGGCTGCGCCCCGTCGTATCTGATCGACCATCAGCCAGGAGCCCGCCGAGAGGGGAATGGCGAGGAATGTGGAAACCAGCCGGTTCAAAAGGCTGCTCGGGACCGCCGGTTACCACTAGTGTTCCCCCGGAACCACTTGTGTTTCACCATTCACATACCGCGCCACCACAGCAGCGGCACGTCGCCTCGCGCCGCGCCGGAGGAACAGCGCATGCCCGAAGACAAGTCCCGGCCGCCCCAGGAACGCCCCTGGGAGAACGGCTGGACGTTGGACACCTCCCGCACGCCCGGCACCCGACGGCTCTATCTCGCCGGGGCGTTGGCGGTGGTCACGATCATCGCCTGTGTGGCGGCGATAGCCGCCACGGACAACGAATCCGGCGAACCGTCGAAAACCGCGCGGGACGAGGGATCCGGCCTGATCTCCTTCTCCTCCCAGCCCCCCGCGGGGACCATGCCCCCGGCGGGCGACAGCGGCCTCTCGTCGGTGTCCCCCACTCCCCGGGGCCCCCAGCAGCAGGGAGCCGAGCCCACCGCCACGGTCACGGCCACCCCGAAGCCGCCCAAGTCAACGGCGTCCAAGGCCAGTTCCTCGAAGCCGCAGCCGTCCGTGACCTACCGCTCGGTCCGCTCGGTCAACTACCCGGCCCGGTACTGGCACGTGGACAACGGCTATGTGGGCCTGGACTCGGTCGGCGGCTCGGAGTTCCGCGAGGACGCCACCTTCACCCTGGTCAAGGGCCTGGCGAACAGCTCCTGTTACTCCTTCACCACACACGACGGCAAGTACCTGCGCCACCGCGACTTCGTCCTGCGGGCCGACCGCAACGACGGCTCCTCCCTCTTCAAGCAGGACGCCACGTTCTGCCCCCGGGACTCCTCCTACTCCGGGGCGAAAATGCTGGAGTCGGTCAACTACCCCGGCTACTTCCTCCGCCACCAGAACTTCGTGGTCCGCCTCGAACGCTTCGAGTACAGCTCCCAGTACCTGTCGGACTCCTCGTTCCAGCTGGTGGGCGGGCTGGCCTGAGCCGCGTATGAGCACAGCGAAGCGGCGGCACCCGGCAGGTGCCGCCGCTTTCCCGCGAACGGGGTCGCTCAGACGTTGAACCCGAGCGCCCGAAGCTGCTCCCGGCCGTCGTCCGTGATCTTGTCCGGCCCCCACGGCGGCATCCACACCCAGTTGATGCGGAGCTCGCTCACGAGGCCGTCCGTGGCGGACTTGGCCTGGTCCTCGATGACGTCCGTCAGCGGACAGGCCGCCGAGGTCAGGGTCATGTCGAGGGTCGCGATGTTCGCGTCGTCGATGTGGATGCCGTAGATCAGGCCGAGGTTGACGACGTCGATGCCCAGTTCGGGGTCGACGACGTCGTACAGCGCCTCGCGGACCTCTTCCTCCGAGGCCGGCTTCATCTCAACGGTCTCGCTCATGCCGTCTTCCTTTCGGCGTCGGCGTCGGCGCCGAGCGCCTGGGCCGTCGCGTCCTTCCATGCCATCCAGCTGAGGAGGGCGCACTTGACCCGGGCCGGGTACTTGGAGACACCGGCGAACGCGACCGCGTCCTCCAGCACCTCTTCCATCGCGTCGTCGGGCTCGATCCTGCCCTTCGACTGCATCAGTTCCAGGAAGGTCTCCTGGATCTTCTGCGCCTCCGCCAGGTCCTTGCCGACCAGCAGATCGTTCAGGACGGACGCGCTGGCCTGGCTGATCGAGCAGCCCTGGCCCTCGTACGAGACGTCCTCGATCGTCTTGCCGTCGTACTTCACACGGAGGGTGATCTCGTCGCCGCACGTCGGGTTCACATGGTGCACCTCGGCGTCGCCATCCCTCAGACCACGCCCGTGCGGGTGCTTGTAGTGGTCCAGGATGACTTCCTGGTACATCGAGTCCAGCTTCACGGTTTCAGCACGCCCTTCAGCCGAAGAAGTTCCGTACGTGCTCCAGCCCCTCGACCAGTGCGTCGATCTCGGCCGGCGTGGAGTACAGATAGAACGACGCTCGCGTGGTCGCGGGAATTCCGTACCGGAGGCAGACGGGCCGCGCGCAGTGGTGACCGACACGGACCGCGATGCCCTGTTCGTCGAGGACCTGGCCCACGTCGTGCGGGTGGATGTCGCCGAGCGTGAAGGAGATCGCCGCGCCCCGGTCCTCGGCCGTGGCCGGCCCGATGATCCTGAGGTCCGGGACCTCGGCGAGGCGCTTCACCGCGTACTCGGTGATCGCGTGCTCGTGGGCGAGGATCTTGTCCATGCCGATCGAGTTCAGATAGTCGATCGCGGCGCCCAGACCGACCGCCTGCGCGATCGGCGGCGTGCCCGCCTCGAACTTGTGCGGCGCCGGGGCGTACGTCGATGAGTGCATCGACACGGTCTCGATCATCTCGCCGCCGCCGAGGAACGGCGGCAGGTCCTCCAGGAGCTCCTGACGGCCCCAGAGCACGCCGATGCCGGTCGGACCGCACATCTTGTGACCAGTGAAGGCCACGAAGTCGGCCTGCAGAGCCTGTACGTCCAGCGGCATGTGCGGCGCGGCCTGCGAGGCGTCGATGCAGACCAGCGCGCCGACCTCCTGCGCGCGGCGCACTATCGCCTCGACCGGGTTGACGGTGCCCAGGATGTTGGACACCAGCACGAAGGAGACGATCTTCGTCTTCTCGGTGATGATCTCGTCGATGTTGGACAGGTCGAGCCGGCCGTCGTCGGTCAGGCCGAACCACTTCAGCTTCGCGCCCGTGCGCTGCGCGAGCAGCTGCCACGGCACGATGTTGGAGTGGTGCTCCATCTCCGTGATGACGATCTCGGTCTCGTGGTCCACGCGGTAGGGCTCGTCGGCCCAGCCCAGCATGTTCGCCACGAGGTTGAGCGACTCGGAGGCGTTCTTGGTGAAGATCACCTCGTCGCGGCTCGGCGCGTTGATGAAGGCGGCGACCTTGTCGCGCGCACCCTCGTACAGCGCCGTGGCCTCCTCGGCGAGCACATGCACACCGCGGTGGACGTTGGCGTTGTAGCGCTCGTAGTACTCGTTCAGGGCGTCGAGCACCTGGCGCGGCTTCTGCGAGGTCGCCGCGTTGTCCAGGTACACGAGCTTCCGGCCGTCGTGGACCTGGCGGTCCAGGATGGGGAAGTCCTTGCGGATCGCCTCGTCAAGTAGTTGAGATGTACTCGTGAGGAGGCCCGGCAGCTGTGTCACGCGGATACGCCACCCTTCGTGTATGCCTCGTAGCCCTCGTTCTCCAGCTTGTCGGCGAGCTCGGCGCCGCCGGACTCGACGATGCGACCGCCGGAGAAGACGTGGACGAAGTCGGGCTTGATGTAGCGCAGGATGCGCGTGTAGTGCGTGATCAGCAGGGTGCCGACCTCGCCGGTCTCACGGACGCGGTTGACGCCCTCGGAGACGACCCGCAGGGCGTCGACGTCGAGGCCGGAGTCCGTCTCGTCGAGGATCGCGATCTTCGGCTTGAGCAGCTCCAGCTGGAGGATCTCGTGGCGCTTCTTCTCACCGCCGGAGAAGCCCTCGTTGACGTTGCGCTCGGCGAAGGACGGGTCCATGGAGAGGCGCTCCATGGTCTCCTTGACCTCCTTCACCCAGGTGCGCAGCTTGGGGGCCTCGCCGCGGATGGCGGTGGCGGACGTACGGAGGAAGTTCGACACGGACACGCCGGGAACCTCGACCGGGTACTGCATCGCCAGGAACAGGCCCGCGCGGGCGCGCTCGTCGACGGACATCTCCAGGACGTCCTCGCCGTCGAGGGTGACGGTGCCGCCGGTGATGGTGTACTTCGGGTGACCCGCGAGCGAGTAGGCGAGCGTCGACTTGCCGGAGCCGTTGGGGCCCATGATGGCGTGCGTCTCGCCCTGCTTCACGGTCAGGTCGACGCCCTTGAGGATCTCCTTCGTGGCGTTGTCGGCCTCGACGGTGACGTGCAGGTCTCGGATTTCAAGCGTTGCCATGGATGCCTCAGGACTCCTGGGAAAGGGAGACGAACACGTCGTCCCCTTCGATCTTTACGGGGTATACGGGGACGGGGCGCGTCGCGGGAAGGCCGGACGGTTTGCCGGTGCGCAGGTCGAAGCTGGAACCGTGCAGCCAGCACTCGATCTGGCAGTCCTCCACCTCGCCCTCGGAGAGCGAGACGTTCGCGTGCGAGCAGATGTCGTGGATCGCGAAGACCTCGCCCGCGGTCTGCACGACCGAGACCGGCGTGCCGTCGAGTTCCACCCGCTTGGGGGTGTCCTCCTCCAGCTCGCTCAGTGCACAGGCGCGTACGAAGGCCATCAGACGGTGGCCTCCAGCTCCTCGTCGATCTTCACGAGAAGGCGCTCTTCGATGTCGTCGACGCCGATCTGCTGGACCAGCTCGGCGAAGAAGCCGCGGACGACGAGGCGCCGGGCCTCGTCGGCCGGGATGCCGCGGGCCATCAGATAGAAGAGCTGCTCGTCGTCGAAGCGGCCGGTCGCGCTCGCGTGGCCCGCTCCGACGATCTCGCCGGTCTCGATCTCGAGGTTCGGCACGGAGTCGACCCGGGCGCCGTCGGTGAGGACGAGGTTGCGGTTCATCTCGTACGTGTCCGTGCCCTCGGCCTTGGCCTCGATGAGCACGTCACCGATCCACACCGCGTGGGCGCCCTCGCCCTGGAGCGCGCCCTTGTAGGCGACGTTCGACTTGCAGTGCGGGGTGTTGTGGTCGACCAGGAGACGGTGCTCCTGGTGCTGACCGGCGTCCGTGAAGTACAGGCCGAACAGCTCGGCCTCGCCGCCGGAGCCGGCGTAGGCGACGCGCGGGTGCAGCCGCACGAGGTCGCCGCCGAAGGTGACCACGAACGACTTGAAGGTGGCGTCCCGGCCGATCAGCGCGTTGTGCTGCGCCACGTGCACGGCCTTGTCGTCCCAGTCCTGGACGGAGACGACGGTCAGCTTGGCGCCGTCACCGAGGACGTAGTCGACGTTGGCGGCGAGCACGGCGTCACCGGTGTGGTCGAGGACGACGACGGCCTCGGCGAAGGCTTCCAGCTCCACGACCTGGTGGGCGTAGGCGGTCCCGCCCTCGCCGTGCACGGCGATCCGGATCGGCTCGGTGAGCACCGTCTCCTTGGGGACGGTGATCACGCCGGCCTTCTCGAACGCCGAGTACGCCTGGGCGGCGATGCGGTCCACCGGGGTGCCGGCCCTGCCGAGCCGGGCGTCGTCGCGGCCGACGGTCTCGATCACGACGCCCTCGGGTGCCGTGATGTCGACCTTCACGCCGTCGCCGGTGGCGACCGCGGTGCCGTCGTGCAGCCCGCGCAGGCGCTCCAGCGGGGTAAACCGCCACTCCTCCTCGCGGCCGTGGGGGACCGGGAAGTCCGCCACGTCGAAGGACGGGGGCGCGCTCATGCGCGTGGCGACGGTCGACTCGGCGGCCACCGCGATCTGGCCCGCGGTGGTTGACCCCACCGGGATATTCGTAGCCTCAGCCATGGCTGTCGGTCTGCTCTCTTTCCTACGTCGGAATTCGCTAGCTGGTCGTGGTGGGGCGGGTCTTAACCGACCGCGCCTTCCATCTGCAGCTCGATCAGCCGGTTGAGTTCCAGCGCGTACTCCATCGGCAGCTCCTTCGCGATGGGCTCGACGAAGCCGCGCACGATCATCGCCATCGCCTCGAACTCGGAGAGACCACGGCTCATCAGGTAGAAGAGCTGGTCCTCGGAGACCTTGGAGACGGTCGCCTCGTGGCCCATGGACACGTCGTCCTCGCGGACGTCCACGTAGGGGTACGTGTCGGAGCGGGAGATGGTGTCGACGAGCAGCGCGTCGCACAGCACGTTGGACTTCGAGCCGTGCGCGCCCTCGCCGATCTCGACGAGACCGCGGTAGGACGTACGGCCGCCACCGCGCGCCACCGACTTGGAGACGATGTTGGAGGACGTGTTCGGCGCCATGTGGACCATCTTGGAGCCGGCGTCCTGGTGCTGGCCCTCGCCCGCGAAGGCGATGGACAGGGTCTCGCCCTTGGCGTGCTCGCCCATCAGGTAGACGGCCGGGTACTTCATCGTCACCTTGGAGCCGATGTTGCCGTCGATCCACTCCATGGTCGCGCCCTCGTACGCCACGGCGCGCTTGGTGACCAGGTTGTAGACGTTGTTCGACCAGTTCTGGATGGTCGTGTAACGGCAGCGGGCGTTCTTCTTGACGATGATCTCGACGACCGCGGAGTGCAGGGAGTCCGACTTGTAGATCGGGGCCGTACAACCCTCGACGTAGTGCACGTAGGCACCCTCGTCGACGATGATCAGCGTCCGCTCGAACTGGCCCATGTTCTCCGTGTTGATACGGAAGTAGGCCTGGAGCGGGATCTCCACGTGCACGCCCTTCGGCACGTAGATGAAGGAGCCGCCGGACCACACCGCGGTGTTCAGCGACGCGAACTTGTTGTCGCCGACCGGGATGACCGTGCCGAAGTACTCCTTGAAGAGCTCCGGGTGCTCCTTCAGGGCCGTGTCGGTGTCCAGGAAGATGACGCCCTGCTCCTCCAGGTCCTCGCGGATCTGGTGGTAGACGACCTCGGACTCGTACTGGGCCGCGACACCGGCGACGAGGCGCTGCTTCTCCGCCTCGGGGATGCCGAGCTTGTCGTACGTGTTCTTGATGTCCTCGGGCAGGTCCTCCCAGGACTCCGCCTGCTTCTCCGTGGAACGCACGAAGTACTTGATGTTGTCGAAGTCGATGCCGGAGAGGTCCGAGCCCCAGTTCGGCATGGGCTTCTTGCCGAACAGGCGCAGACCCTTGAGGCGGAGCTTGGTCATCCACTCCGGCTCGTTCTTCTTCGCGGAGATGTCGCGGACGACGTCCTCGTTGATACCGCGGCGCGCGGAAGCGCCGGCCGTGTCGGAGTCGGCCCAGCCGTATTCGTAGTTGCCCAGGCCCTCGAGCTCGGGGTGGGCAGTCTCCGTGGGGAGAGTCATGCGGGGTTCCTCCCGGCCGTGCTTGCAGATGCGTTATGAGACATGTGGGAAATCTTGGGGATGAACGTCGTGCAGACGCCGTCGCCGTGCGCGATGGTCGCCAGTCGCTGGACGTGCGTTCCGAGCAGCTGGGAGAAGATCTCGGTCTCCGCGTCACAGAGCTGGGGGAACTTCTCAGCGACATGGGCCACCGGGCAGTGGTGCTGGCAGAGCTGCTCGCCGACCGGTGCGCTCCGCGCCGTAGCAGCGTACCCGTCCGCGCTCAGGGCCTTGGCCAGGGCTTCGGTGCGCTCCTCGGGGGCGGCGGACTCGACGGCCTTGCGGTACTCCTCAGCCTGCGCTGCGATCCTCGCGCGTGCGAAGGCGACGATCGCCTCGTCCCCGCCGAACCGCTCCTGGATCCAGCTCAGGGCGTCCGCGGCGAGCTTGTCGTACGACTGGTCGAAGGCGTCCCGGCCGCAGTCGGTGAGCGCGAAGACCTTGGCGGGGCGGCCGCGTGTCCGCGCGCCGTACACCCGCTGCTCCCGCGCCTCGACGACCTCGTCGGCCGCCAGGGCGTCCAGATGGCGTCGTACGGCCGCATGGGTGAGTCCCAGCCGTCCGGCCAGCTCGGCGACGGTCGACGGGCCGTGGTCCAGGATGGATCGCGCGACGCGGTTGCGGGTGGACCGCTCACCGGTCGCGAGCTCCTCCTGAGGGGCCCCCGTGGGGGTCTCCCGAGCCTCGCCGACGTTTTTCACAACGCCATTGTTGCGTAATTCCTCAGGACCGGGCAAGCCGTGTCCCATCCGGTGGACGGTGCCCTGCATCACTTAGGTACTCCTAACCTGACCTGGGAGAACGATCTTTGATCGATCAAACCGGTGGCATCTCGCGGTCCTGTCAGGGACACTCCGGAACCATGCCGAAACCACCTCCCACCGGCCCACTTGTCACCCGCAGCACCCTCGCGGGGCAGCTGCGTGAGCTGGGTGTCCGCAGCGGCGAGATCCTCCTCGTGCACTCCTCACTGAGCGCCCTCGGCTGGGTCTGCGGAGGCCCGGTCGCGGTGGTCCAGGCACTGCTGGACGCCCTCGGCCCGGACGGCACCCTCGTGGTCCCCACCCAGACCGGCGATCTCTCCGACCCGGCGGTGTGGAGCAACCCGCCGGTGCCCGAGGAGTGGTGGCCCACGATCCGGGCGACCATGCCCGCCTACGACCCCCTCGTCACGCCCTCGCGCGGGGTCGGCGTGATCCCGGAGACGGTGCGCACCTGGCCGGGCGCCCGGCGCAGCGCGCACCCGCAGACCTCCTTCGCGGCGATAGGCCCCCGCGCGCACGCGGTCCTGGACGGCCACGCCCCAGACTGCCGCCTCGGCGAGCACAGCCCGCTGGCCCGCCTCGAGGCCCTCCACGCGCGCGTGCTGCTCCTCGGCGCGGGCTACGACACCTGCACGAGCTTCCATCTCGCCGAGTACCGCGTCCCGGCCCCACTGGTGCGGGTCGGCCGCCCGGGACCGGACGGATGGGAGGTGGTGACGGAGGTCTCGATCACTTCGGACCGCTTCGACGAACTGGGGTACGACTTCGAGCGGGACAGCGGCGTCGTCGTACGGGGAAAGGCGGGCGCGGCCGACACTCGGCTGTTCCCGGTGGCGGACGCCGTGCGGTACGCGCAGCGGTGGCTGACGCTGCATCGGTCACGCGAAGACATCCCCCGGAACGCCCTGAGCGGGGATCCGGGTGGAGATCCTGCACCCGCCCGTCTGCGGCGTGGGCGGCGAACCTAGACTCGGGCGCATGCGAAGTGAGCCCGTGGTCCAGGTCCACGCCCTGGTGAAGCGGTACGGCACGAAGACCGCTGTGGACGGCCTCGACCTGGTGACCCGGGCGGGCGTGACCGCCGTACTCGGGCCCAACGGCGCGGGAAAGACGACGACGGTCGAGACCTGCGAGGGATACCGGAAGCCGGACTCCGGCACGGTACGGGTCCTGGGCCTCGACCCGGTGCGGCAGGCCCGTGAGCTGCACCCGAGGATCGGCGTGATGCTGCAGTCCGGGGGCGTGTACTCGGGCGCCCGGGCCGACGAGATGCTGCGGCACGTGGCCAGGCTCCACGCACACCCGCTCGACGTGGACACGCTGATCGAGCGCCTGGGCCTCGGCGGCTGCGGCAGGACGACGTACCGGCGCCTGTCCGGAGGCCAGCAGCAGCGGCTGGCGCTCGCCATGGCCGTGGTCGGCCGCCCGGAGCTGGTGTTCCTGGACGAGCCGACCGCCGGCCTGGACCCACAGGCCCGCCGCTCGACCTGGGACCTGGTCCGCGACCTGCGCGCGGACGGCGTCTCGGTCATCCTCACCACGCACTACATGGACGAGGCGGAGCAGCTCGCCGACGACGTGGCGATCATCGACGGCGGCCGGGTCATCGCCCAGGGCAGCCCGGAGGAGCTGTGCCGGGGCGGCGCCGAGAACACCCTGCGCTTCATGGGCCGCCCCGGGCTCGACGTGGGCTCTCTCCTCAAGGCCCTCCCCGCCGACTGCTCAGCGGCGGAGCTGACCCCCGGCTCCTACCGGGTGGTCGGCAAGGTCAACCCGCAACTGCTGGCGACGGTGACGTCCTGGTGCGCCCAGCACGGCGTGATGCCGGAGAAGATCTCGGTGGAACGGCACACCCTGGAAGACGTGTTTCTGGAGCTCACGGGCAAGGAGTTGCGCTCATGACGTCGGCCCGCACAAGGATCTGCCGGGGGTCCGGGGGTCGTCCCCCGGGAAGACACAGCCTGGAACTGACGGGCAAGGAGCTGCGCGCGTGACGGCCACCGGTATGTACACCCCGAAGCCGGGCGCGGCACCGCTGGGGCGCATGATCGCGACCCAGGCGGTCCTGGAGACGAAGATGCTCCTGCGCAACGGCGAACAGCTCCTGCTGACGGTGGTGATCCCGACCCTGGTCCTGGTGCTGTTCAGCTCGGTGGACATCATCGACACCGACGAGGGCAAGGCGGTGGACTTCCTCACCCCCGGCGTCCTGGCCCTGGCGGTCATGTCGACGGCCTTCACGGGCCAGGCGATCGCGACCGGCTTCGAACGCCGATACGGCGTCCTGAAGCGCCTGGCCTCCTCCCCGCTCCCCCGCTGGGGCCTGATGACGGCGAAAACGGCGTCGGTCCTGGTGACGGAGATCCTCCAGGTGATCCTGCTGACGGTGATCGCCTTCACGCTGGGCTGGTCCCCGCACGGCAACCCGTTGTCCGTGCTGCTCCTGCTGATCCTGGGCACGGCGGCGTTCTCGGGTCTCGGCCTCCTGATGGCAGGCACCCTGAAGGCGGAGGCGACCCTGGCCGCGGCGAACCTGGTCTTTCTCCTGCTGCTGGTGGGCGGCGGAGTGATGGTCCCCCTGTCCAAGTTCCCTTCAGGCGCCCAGGACGTACTGGCCCTGCTGCCGATCACGGCCCTGTCGGACGGCCTGCGGGACGTGCTGCAGCACGGGGCCGGGATGCCGTGGGGCGACCTGGGGATTCTGGCGGTGTGGGCCGTGGCGGGCCTGGCCCTGGCCGGACGTTTCTTCCGCTGGGAGTAGGGGGCCCTCGTGAAAGCGTGCACAAGCGGCCCCCTACGATGGAAAGCGTGCCGAACCTGACCCGCGCCGACGCCGTAGCGGCCGTCCGCAACCCGCTCGCCTTCATCGCCGCACGCTGGACCCCGACTCCCCGGACGGTTCAGCGGGCGGCTCTCTCCGCGCTCGTCATGGCGGTGGTCATCGTGGTCACCGGCGGGGCGGTGCGGCTGACCGGGTCGGGGCTCGGGTGCCCGACCTGGCCCAAGTGCACGGACGACTCGCTGACCGCGACCAGCGCGATGGGCTTCCACGGCGCGATCGAGTTCGGCAACCGGATGCTGACGTATGTGCTGTGCGCCGCCGTCGGGTGGGCGATCATCGCCGCGCGGTCCGAGAAGCCGTACCGGCGCAGCCTGACCCGGCTGGGCTGGGCGCAGTTCTGGATCGTGATGAGCAACGCGATCCTCGGCGGCATCGTCGTCCTCGTGGGGCTCAACCCGTACACCGTCGCGGCCCACTTCGTGGCGACGACGGCCCTGATCACGGTCGCCGCGGTGATGTGGCAGCGCACCCGCGAGGGCGACACGGCACCCCGTCCGCTGGTCGGCAAGCCCGTGCAGCAGCTGGTGTGGTTCCTGGTCGCGGCCGCCGCCCTGCTGATCCTGGTCGGCACGGTCGTGACCGGCGCCGGACCGCACGCCGGTGACTCCAGCGAGGTCGACCGGATGCCGCTGGACTGGGAGACGGTGGCCAAGGTGCACGCCGTCCTGGCCTGGATCGTGGTGTCGCTGACCTTTGCCCTGTGGTTCATCCTCAAGGCGGTCGACGCCCCCAAGGGGCCCCTGCACCGCACCCGCGACCTCTTCCTGGTCCTCCTCTCCCAGGGCGTGATCGGCTACGTCCAGTACTTCACCGATCTGCCAGAGTTCCTGGTCGGCCTGCACATGCTCGGCTCGGCCCTGGTGTGGATCGCGGTCCTGCGTGTCCTGCTGGCCCTGCGGGAGCGGTCCGAGGGTGATTCGGCCGAGGTCCCGGCTCAGTCGTACGCCGCCACCAGTCCGTCGATCGCCGGGCCCAGGTAGCCGCGGGTCAGCGCTGCCCTGTTCTCGACGGCGGGTCCGGGCTCGCCGTAGCGCCGCCCCCGGATGTCCTCGACGACCTCCACGGGCGCCCCGAGTCCCGGCAGCCGTTCCAGCGCCTCGCGCTTGCTGATCAGTCGCCCCTCCCGCAGGGTGACGCTCGCGCGGGCGAAGGTCAGCAGCCCCAGGTCGACCCACACGTCCCTGGTCCACAGCGGCGCGTTGTCGAGGGCCGGGCGCCAGAAGTCGCGCTGGTCACGGACGACGAAGTCGGCGAGCTCGCGGTCCGACACCGGCGGCAGCAGTTCCGCGGGCTGTCTCCCCAGCAAGACCCGCCCGAAGCTGTGCAGTTCACGCCGGGTCACCGGGGTGACCGGCCGCTTGAACAGCTCCTCGTGCGCCCAGGTGAGGTGGCGGCGGTCCATGTCGGCCGAGGGCGTCAGGTAGGTGCAGTGCAGGTACCCGGACAGTGGCTCGGCCCGCAGCCGGGCGTGTGCCTTCGCCAGCCGCCAGACCGTGCGGGGTGTCAGCGAGGGCAGGATGGCGATCAGGTCCAGGTCGCTGCGGCCCTCCTGGTAGTCGCCGCCCGCGAGGGAACCGTGGGCCCAGACGGCGACGGGCGTGAGCGGGGCGAGTCCGGTCAGGAAGCGGTCGAGTAACACCTCGGTCTGCATGCACCCATCCTGTACAGCTCACTCCAGCCCGTACACCCTGCGCGCGTTCCCCGCCGCGATGAGGCCCGCCACCCGCTGCGCGTCCGCCAGTGACCAGGCCCCCTCCGCGACCCAGCCGCCCAGCACCCGGGCCAGCGCCTCGCGGAACAGGTGGGCGCCCACGACATGCAGTTCGGGCAGGCTGTGGGCCCCGCTGGAGAAGACGATCTTGCCGAAGGGGGCCAGTTCCAGGATCTCCGCGAGGACGGTCGCCGCGCGGGCGCCGGTGCGGACGAGGGCGGCTCCGGAGTCGGCGTAGACGTGCGGGAAGACGCCGGCGAGATGGGCGGCGTGCCGGTGGTAGGGGTAGCTGTGCAGCAGGACCAGGTCGGTGCCCAGACCCGCGGTGGCCCGGACGAAGTCGGTGAGCAGGACGGGATCGGTGCGGTCGATACGCAGACCCGGTTCGCCGAGCCCGGCGTGCAGCTGGAGGGGCAGGCCCGAGGCGGCCGCGATCCACAGCAGGTGCCGTAGGAGAACCGGGTCGGACAGCTCGCCGCCCACCCGGCGGCCCGCCAGCCATCGGCCCGCCGCGCCCCGCACCTCTCCCGGACCCGGCGGCTCGGGCGCGAGCGCCAGGCCGTGTCGTACCCCCGCCACCGACGTGAAGGCGACCGCGCTCGCGGCGGCTCCGTGCACCGACTCGGCGAGGTTGGCGAGGAAGGACTCGACGGTGCCGGAGGTGTCGGCGACCTGTTCGGCGAGGAGCTCCAGGCGCACGATCTCGCGGGCCTCGGCGGCCGCGGCGGAGGCCAGCTCGGTGGGTCCGGTGAGGTCACCGGGCAGCCCGGTGTCGACCAGATACGTAGTGATTCCGCTGCCGCGCAGCAGCCTGCGACCCGCTTCCAGTACGCCGAGTTCCCGGCGCCGGGCCAGATAGCGGGCGGGCGGACAGTGCGGTTCCAGACCGAGCAGGGGCGGGCACCATCGCCGTACGGCGAAACCGGTCTGGGTGTCGAACAGCGTGGTCCCGGCGGCGGGCGGGCCCTCGGTGCGGGCCAGCTGGGTCTCGAAGGTGCCGAGACCCAGCTCCGTCCTCAGCACGCCGTGGCAGTACTGGTCCACGAGGGACGGCGTTTCGATCATCCGGGCTCCCCGATGCTGGACCGTGTCGCTGCTCACAGGTCCTAACGGGTGAACCGGGCATCAGGTGCTGCTGTCGCACACCCCGTACGAAAACCGGCAGACCTCAGCCGTTCGACGGGCCGCCGACCTGGATGCCCGCCATCCGGGTCCACTCGTACGGCCCCGTCCTCACCTTCGCGGCGAACTCGCCGTCGAACTCCTCGTGAACGGTGATGCCGGACTTCTCGACGGCCTTCTCGGCGATCCCGTACGTGGGGGCCATCAGGTCGCCCCAGCCGCCGTCCTCGCCGACGAGGACGATCCGGGCGCCGCGCTCGCCGACGTAGGCCAGCTGGCCCTCGGCGCCGCCGTGCTCCTTGGAGAAGGCGCTGATCTGCTTGGCGAGGCGGGCGGCCTTGCGCTCGGCCTTCGCGTCAACCTGCTGCGTGTCTGCCATGACCAGGATGCTACCGACGGGTAGAGGCAACGGCGACGTGACCCTTACCTCAGGAAGGGGTCGACCGCCACCGCGAGGAAGAGGATCGACACATAGGTGATCGACCAGTGGAACAGCCGCATCTCCTTGAGCTTCGCGCCCGTCACCTCGGCCCTGGCGCGGTTCTGCAGTCCGTGCGCCTCCCACAGCCAGAAGCCGCCGGCGAGCAGCGCGACCGCCGTGTAGAACCAGCCGGTGTAGCCGAGCGGCTGAAGCAGCAGCGACACCCCGACCATCACCCAGCTGTAGAGGACGATCTGCTTGGCGACCACCTTGTTGGAGGCGACCACCGGCAGCATCGGTACGCCCACGCGCGCGTAGTCCTCGCGCACCTTCATGGACAGCGGCCAGTAGTGCGGCGGCGTCCAGAAGAACATGACCAGGAAGAGGATGATCGGCGCCCACGCCATGGAGTTCGTGACGGACGACCAGCCGATGAGGACCGGGAGGCAGCCGGCGATGCCGCCCCACACGATGTTCTGCGAGGTACGGCGCTTGAGGATCATCGTGTAGACGACGACGTAGAAGAGGAGCGCTCCGAGGGAGAGCCAGGCGCTCAGCCAGTTGACGGTGAGCCCGAACAGGAGCGTCGAGACGACCGCCAGCGTGATGCCGAAGGCCAGACACTCGCGCGGCGACACCATGCCGGTCACCAGTGGACGCTGCGAGGTGCGGTCCATGAGCGCGTCGATGTCGCGGTCGATGTACATGTTGAGCGCGTTGGCGCCGCCCGCCGAGAGGTAGCCGCCGACACAGGTGAGCAGGACCAGCTTCAGGTCCGGCACCCCCTGCTGCGCCAGGAACATCACCGGAACGGTGGTGATGAGCAGCAGCTCGATGATCCGAGGCTTGGTCAGCGCCACGAACGCCTTGACACGGGCCCCGAACGGCCGGTGAACCGGGCTCTGGCTCGCACCGAGCACACCCGCTGGACGGGATTCGACGGCCGTCACGCACACCCCTACAGAGACATCCCAGCAAGCCTCGCCCGTGTGAAGTCGCGGTAAAGGCTCGCGCGTACCACGCCACTGTAGACGTTGCCCATACCCCGGTATTCGCGGGGGTCGGGTCGTGTCCGGGGACGCCCCCGGAAGAGCTCGGGCGCACTCGGTTGAGCACTCTTACGAGCGGCTGCGTATTCAGTTGCCGAATGCGGTACGGGCCAGTCGGGAGGCGGATGTCCGCACGGCCCGGCAGTCTGGAATGACTCGAAAAAACGCACGTACTTACGGGGGTAGGCTCGACAACGGCCGGGCGTCCCGTGCACCGGCATTCGACATGCGTGACATGTGGAGAGGAGCCCTGACCCAGGGTGAGCACCAAGCCGACCACCACAGACCTCGAGTGGACCGAGTTGGACCAGCGGGCCGTCGACACCGCCCGCGTCCTGGCCGCCGACGCCGTACAGAAGGTCGGAAACGGCCATCCGGGTACGGCGATGAGCCTGGCGCCCGCCGCCTACACCCTCTTCCAGAAGGTGATGCGGCACGACCCGGCCGACCCCGACTGGGTCGGACGCGACCGCTTCGTGCTGTCCGCCGGCCACTCGTCCCTGACCCTCTACACCCAGCTGTACCTGGCCGGTTTCGGCCTGGAGCTGGATGACCTGAAGGCGTTCCGCACCTGGGGCTCGAAGACCCCGGGCCACCCGGAGTACGGCCACACCAAGGGCGTCGAGACGACCACCGGTCCGCTCGGCCAGGGTGTCGCCAACGCCGTCGGCATGGCGATGGCCGCCCGCTACGAGCGCGGTCTGTTCGACCCGGAGGCCCCCGAGGGCACCTCCCCCTTCGACCACTTCGTCTTCGCCATCGCCGGTGACGGCTGCCTCCAGGAGGGCATCTCCGCCGAGGCGTCCTCGATGGCCGGCCACCAGAAGCTCGGCAACCTCGTCCTGCTGTGGGACGACAACCACATCTCGATCGAGGGCGACACCGAGACGGCCGTCTCCGAGGACACCGTCAAGCGCTACGAGGCGTACGGCTGGCACGTCCAGCGTGTCGCGCCGCAGGCCAACGGTGACCTCGACCCGGTCGCGATCTTCGAGGCGATCCAGAAGGCGAAGGCGGTCACCGACCGGCCGTCCTTCATCGCGATGCGCTCGATCATCGCCTGGCCCGCCCCGAACGCCCAGAACACCGAGGCCGCACACGGCTCGGCGCTCGGCGACGACGAGGTCGCGGCGACCAAGCGGGTGCTGGGCTTCGACCCGGAGCAGTCCTTCGAGGTCGCGGACGAGGTCATCGAGCACACCCGCCAGGCGCTGGAGCGCGGCCGTCAGGCCAGGGCCGAGTGGGAGAAGTCCTTCCAGGAGTGGCGGAGCAACAACACCGAGCGCGCGGCCGAGTTCGACCGCATCGCCGCGGGTGAGCTGCCCAAGGACTGGGAGTCCTCGATTCCGGTCTTCGAGCCCGGCAAGGGTGTCGCCACCCGTGCCGCGTCCGGCAAGGTCCTCCAGGCCCTCGGCGCGGTCATCCCCGAGCTGTGGGGCGGCTCGGCCGACCTCGCGGGCTCGAACAACACCACGATCGACAAGAACAGTTCGTTCCTCCCGGCGGACAACCCGCTGCCGGAGGCGGACCCGTACGGCCGCACGATCCACTTCGGTATCCGCGAGCACTCCATGGCCGCGGAGATGAACGGCATCGCGCTGCACGGCAACACCCGTATCTACGGCGGTACGTTCCTCGTCTTCTCCGACTACATGCGCAACGCCGTCCGGCTCTCGGCGTTGATGCACCTGCCGGTGACGTACGTGTGGACGCACGACTCCATCGGTCTCGGCGAGGACGGCCCGACGCACCAGCCGGTCGAGCACGTCGCCGCGCTGCGCGCCATCCCCGGCCTGAACGTGGTCCGCCCGGCCGACGCCAACGAGACCGCGATCGCCTGGCGCGAGATCCTCAAGCGCTGGACCAAGGAGTTCGGCAAGGGTGCCCCGCACGGTCTGGCGCTGACCCGTCAGGGCGTGCCGACGTACGAGCCCAACGAGGACGCTGTCAAGGGCGGTTACGTCCTGTTCGAGGCCTCCACCGGGACTCCCGAGGTCATTCTCATCGCCACCGGTTCCGAGGTGCACGTCGCCGTCGAGGCACGCGAGCAGCTGGAAGCCGACGGGGTGCCGACGCGCGTCGTGTCCATGCCGTCCGTGGAGTGGTTCGAGGAGCAGGACCAGGGGTACCGGGACAGCGTCCTGCCCCCGGCCGTGAGGGCTCGTGTCGCGGTCGAGGCGGGTATCGGTCTCAGCTGGCACAAGTACGTCGGGGACGCCGGTCGCATCGTTTCCCTGGAGCACTTCGGTGCTTCCGCGGACGGCAAGGTCCTCTTCCAGGAATTCGGCTTCACTGGCGAGAACGTGGCCGCGAAGGCGCGGGAATCTCTCGCCGCCGCCCAGCGCTGACGCTCACATACGACACGTAGGAGATGTAATTCCATGACAGACGCACTCAAGCGCCTCTCCGAGGAAGGCGTGGCGATCTGGCTGGACGACCTGTCGCGCAAGCGGATCACGTCCGGCAACCTCGCCGAGCTGATCGACCAGCAGCACGTCGTGGGCGTCACCACCAACCCGTCGATCTTCCAGAAGGCGATCTCCGAGGGCGACGGCTACGACCTGCAGCTGTCCGACCTCGCTGCCCGCAAGGTCACGGTCGAAGAGGCCATCCGCATGATCACCACGGCGGATGTCCGGGACGCGGCCGACATCCTGCGCCCGGTCTTCGACGCCACGGGCGGCCAGGACGGTCGCGTGTCGATCGAGGTCGACCCGCGCCTGGCGCACAACGAGAAGGCGACGGTCGCCGAGGCCAAGCAGCTCGCCTGGCTGGTGGACCGCCCCAACACCCTCATCAAGATCCCGGCCACCCGCGCCGGCATCCCGGCGATCACCGACGTGATCGGCCTCGGGATCAGCGTCAACGTCACGCTGATCTTCTCGCTCGAGCGGTACCGCGAGGTCATGGAGGCCTTCCTGGCGGGCCTGGAGAAGGCCAAGGAGCGGGGTCTCGACCTGTCGAAGATCCACTCCGTGGCGTCCTTCTTCGTGTCCCGTGTGGACACCGAGATCGACAAGCGCCTCGACGCGCTCGGCACCGACGAGGCCAAGGCCGCCCGCGGCAAGGCCGGCGTCGCCAACGCGCGCCTCGCCTACCAGGCGTACGAGGAGGTCTTCTCGGGCGACCGCTGGTCGAAGCTGGAGAACGCCGGCGCGAACAAGCAGCGCCCGCTGTGGGCCTCGACCGGCGTCAAGGACCCGGCGTACAAGAAGACCATGTACGTCGAGGAACTGGTCGCGCCGAACACGGTGAACACCATGCCGGAGGCGACCCTGTTCGCCACCGAGGAGCAGGGCGAGATCCGCGGCAACGCGATCACCGGTACGTACGAGCAGGCCCGTGCGGAACTCGACGCGGTCGAGAAGCTCGGGATCTCGTACGACGAGGTGGTACAGCTCCTCGAGGACGAGGGCGTCGACAAGTTCGAGGCCTCCTGGAACGACCTGCTCAAGTCGACCGAGGCGGAGCTTCAGCGCCTCGCCCCATCGGAGGGCTGAACCCTTGTCGAGCAGCAACCCGCTGCGTGACCCCGCCGACCGACGGCTCCCGCGTATCGCGGGGCCGTCGGGCCTGGTCATCTTCGGCGTCACGGGCGATTTGTCACGAAAGAAGCTCATGCCCGCCGTGTACGACCTCGCGAACCGGGGTCTGCTGCCACCGGGCTTCTCGCTGGTCGGCTTCGCCCGGCGGGACTGGGAGAACGAGGACTTCGCGGAAGTCGTCCACGACGCCGTCAAGGAGCACGCGAGGACGCCGTTCCGTGAGGAGGTCTGGCAGCAGCTCATCCAGGGGATGCGCTTCGTCCAGGGCACTTTCGACGACGACGACTCGTTCGAGCGGCTGCGCGACACCATCGACGAACTCGACAAGGCACAGGGCACCGGCGGCAACTTCGCCTTCTACCTGTCCGTGCCGCCGTCGGCCTTCCCCGTGGTCATCCAGCAGCTGAAGAAGCACCGGCTGGCCGACCAGTCGAGCGGCTCGTGGCGGCGCGCGGTCATCGAGAAGCCCTTCGGCCACGACCTCAAGTCGGCCGAGGAGCTCAACGCGACCGTGGAGGAGGTCTTCGCCCCGGACCAGGTCTTCCGCATCGACCACTACCTGGGCAAGGAGACGGTCCAGAACATCCTGGCGCTGCGCTTCGCCAACACGATGTTCGAGCCGATCTGGAACCGGTCCTTCGTGGATCATGTGCAGATCACGATGGCCGAGGACATCGGCATCGGCGGCCGGGCCGGCTACTACGACGGCATCGGCGCGGCCCGTGACGTCATCCAGAACCACCTCCTCCAGCTCATGGCGCTCACCGCCATGGAGGAGCCGGCCTCCTTCGACGCGGACGCGCTGGCCGCCGAGAAGACCAAGGTGCTCGGCGCGGTGAGGCTGCCGAAGGACCTGGGCCGCAACACCGTGCGCGGTCAGTACGCGGCGGGCTGGCAGGGCGGCGCGAAGGCGGTCGGCTACCTCCAGGAGGACGGCATCGACCCCCAGTCCAAGACCGACACCTACGCGGCCATCAAGGTGGAGATCGACAACCGCCGCTGGGCGGGTGTCCCCTTCTACCTGCGCACCGGCAAGCGTCTGGGCCGCCGGGTCACCGAGATCGCGGTGGTCTTCCAGCGCGCGCCCCACTCCCCCTTCGACACGACGGCCACCGAGGAGCTCGGCTCCAACGCGATCGTCATCCGCGTCCAGCCCGACGAGGGCGTCACCGTCCGCTTCGGCTCCAAGGTGCCGGGCACCTCGATGGAGATCCGGGACGTGTCCATGGACTTCGCCTACGGCGAGTCGTTCACGGAGTCCTCTCCCGAGGCGTACGAACGCCTGATCCTCGACGTCCTGCTCGGCGACTCGAACCTCTTCCCGCGCACGGAGGAGGTCGAGCTGTCCTGGAAGATCCTCGACCCGATCGAGGAGTACTGGGACACGCACGGCAAGCCCGCCCAGTACCCCTCCGGTACCTGGGGTCCGGTCGAGGCCGACGAAATGCTCGCACGAGAGGGACGGAGCTGGCGCCGGCCATGAAGACAGACCTCACGGACACCACCGCCAGCAAGATCAACAAGGCCCTGGTCAAGGGCCGCCGGGACATCGGCACGCCGGCCGTCGGCATGGTGCTCACGCTGGTCATCGTCACGGACGAGGAGAACGCCTACGACGCCCTCAAGGCCGCCAACGACGCGTCCCGCGAGCACCCCTCGCGCACGCTGGTGGTCATCAAGCGGGTGTCGAGGAGTCCTCGTGACCGCACCCAGTCCCGCCTCGACGCCGAGGTGCGGGTGGGTGCCGACGCCGGCACCGGCGAGACGGTGGTGCTGCGGCTGTACGGCGAAGTCGCCGAGCACGCCCAGTCGGTCGTCCTTCCGCTGCTGCTGCCGGACGCGCCGGTCGTCGTGTGGTGGCCGGTGGACGCACCGCTCGACCCGGCCGGGGACCCGCTCGGGGCGCTCGCCCAGCGGCGGGTCACCGACACCTACTCCTCCGAGCAGCCGGTGCGCGAGCTGACGGCACGCGCCGACACCTACACCCCGGGCGACACAGACCTCTCCTGGACCCGGATCACGCCGTGGCGCTCGATGCTGGCCGCCGCGCTCGACCAGGTCACCTGCGAGGTGGACGCCGTCGAGGTGGAGGGCGAGGAGTTCAACCCGAGCTGCGAGCTGCTGGCGATGTGGCTGGCGGACCGGCTGGACGTGCCGGTGAAGCGGTCACTGTCGGGCGGTCCGGGCCTTACGGCCGTACGTCTGCACACGGACAGCGGTCCGATCGTCCTGGACCGCGCGGACGGCTCGCTCGCCACGCTCTCCATCCAGGGCCAGCCGGACCGTGCGGTGGCGCTCAAGCGCCGGGACACCGCCGAGCTGATCGCGGAGGAGCTGCGCCGGCTCGACCCGGACGACACATACGCCTCCGCACTGCGGTTCGGGGTGGAACGGCTGAACCCGTCGGCGCCCTTTCCGGAACCGGCTGCCAAAGGAGAACCCGGCTCCGTCGCCGGCGAGCCCGACTCCGGAGATTCCCTCTCCGCGGAGCCGGCCGGAACCGGAGCCTCCGCGGAAGTCGCCGTCAAAGCCCCTGTCGAGAGCCCTGCGAAAGCTTCCGGGCCGCAAGCGGCGCCGTCGGCATCGCTGAAGCCGGTCCCTTCGGGCCTGTCCGGGAAGGCGGCGAAGTGAGCACGCCGCAGCTGGTCGTGCACCACGACAAGGAGCTGATGGCGCAGGCCGCCGCGGCCCGTCTGATCACGAAGATCGTGGACGCGCAGGCCTCCCGGGGCTCGGCGTCGGTGGTCCTCACGGGCGGCCGCAACGGCAACGGCCTGCTCGCCGCGCTGGCCGCGGCGCCCGCCCGGGACGCCGTCGACTGGAGCCGCCTGGACCTGTGGTGGGGCGACGAGCGCTTCCTGCCCGAGGGCGACCCGGAGCGCAATGTCACGCAGGCCCGCGAGGCCCTGCTGGACGCCGTACCCCTGGACCCGAAGCGTGTGCATGCCATGCCCGCGTCGGACGGTCCGCACGGGCACGACGTCGAGGCCGCGGCGGCGGCCTACGCCGAGGAGCTGGCCCGGGCGGCCGGTCCCGAGAACCACGGCGCGGTCCCGACGTTCGACGTCCTGATGCTGGGCGTGGGCCCGGACACCCACGTGGCGTCCCTGTTCCCGGAGCTCCCCGCGGTACGGGAGACCGAGCGCACGGTCGTCGGCGTCCACGGCGCCCCGAAGCCACCGCCGACCCGGGTCACCCTCACGCTGCCCGCCATCCGCGCGGCCCGTGAGGTCTGGCTCCTGGCGGCCGGCGAGGACAAGGCGCAGGCCGCGGCGATCGCCCTGTCCGGCGCGGGCGAGATCCAGGCGCCGGCCGCCGGGGCCCGTGGCCGGGCCCGCACCCTGTGGCTGCTGGACTCGGCGGCGGCTTCCCAGCTGCCGAGGTCGCTGTATCCGCCGGCTTCGTCGTAACACCCGCCTCAGAGAAGGCGGTTCGGACGCCGGGTCCCTCCCAGGAGGGGCCCGGCGTCCGCGTTCTCACCGCCGTCCGCGCAGCTCCCGGTACGTCGTCACGAGGGCCTTCGTGGACGCGTCCAGGCCAGGCACCTCGGCGCCCTCCGTGAGCGCCGGCTCGACGCGCTTGGCGAGGACCTTGCCGAGCTCGACGCCCCACTGGTCGAAGGAGTCGATGTTCCAGATCGCGCCCTGGACGAACACCTTGTGCTCGTAGAGCGCGATGAGCTGGCCGAGGACCGACGGGGTCAGCTCGCGGGCCAGGATCGTCGTGGTGGGGTGGTTGCCCTTGAACGTCTTGTGCGGGACCAGCTCCTCGGCCACCCCCTCCGCACGCACCTCGTCCGGGGTCTTGCCGAAGGCCAGCGCCTGCGTCTGGGCGAAGAAGTTCGCCATCAGCAGGTCGTGCTGCGCCCTGAGCGCGTCGGACAGCTCGGCGACCGGCCGGGCGAAGCCGATGAAGTCCGCCGGGATCAGCTTCGTGCCCTGGTGGATGAGCTGGTAGTAGGCGTGCTGCCCGTTGGTGCCGGGCGTGCCCCACACGACCGGGCCGGTCTGCCACTCCACGGGGTTGCCGTCACGGTCCACCGACTTGCCGTTGGACTCCATGTCCAGCTGCTGGAGATACGCGGTGAACTTCGACAAGTAGTGGGAATACGGCAGTACCGCGTGCGACTGGGCGTCGTGGAAGTTGCCGTACCAGATGCCCAACAGGCCAAGGAGCAAAGGTACGTTGGACTCGGCCGGGGCGGTGCGGAAGTGCTCGTCGACGAGGTGGAAGCCGTCGAGCATCTCACGGAAGTGGTCCGGGCCGATGGCGATCATCAGCGACAGGCCGATCGCCGAGTCGAAGGAGTAGCGGCCGCCGACCCAGTCCCAGAACTCGAACATGTTGTCCGGGTCGATGCCGAAGTCCGTGACCTTCTCGGCGTTCGTCGACAGGGCGACGAAGTGCTTGGCGACGGCCTTGTCGTCGTGGAGTCCGGCCGGGCCTTCGAGCAGCCAGGTGCGGGCCGAGGTGGCGTTGGTGATCGTCTCGATCGTGNCATCAGCGACAGGCCGATCGCCGAGTCGAAGGAGTAGCGGCCGCCGACCCAGTCCCAGAACTCGAACATGTTGTCCGGGTCGATGCCGAAGTCCGTGACCTTCTCGGCGTTCGTCGACAGGGCGACGAAGTGCTTGGCGACGGCCTTGTCGTCGTGGAGTCCGGCCGGGCCTTCGAGCAGCCAGGTGCGGGCCGAGGTGGCGTTGGTGATCGTCTCGATCGTGGTGAAGGTCTTGGACGCGACGATGAACAGGGTCTCCGCCGGGTCCAGGTCCCGCACCGCCTCGTGCAGGTCGGCGCCGTCCACGTTGGACACGAAACGGAAGGTCAACTCCCGTGCCGTGTAGGCCCGCAGGGCCTCGTACGCCATCGCGGGACCGAGGTCGGAGCCGCCGATGCCGATGTTGACGACGTTCTTGATGCGCCTGCCGGTGTGACCGGTCCACTCGCCGGAGCGGACCCGGTTCGCGAAGTCGCTCATCCTGTCGAGCACGGCGTGCACGCCCGGTACGACGTTCTCCCCGTCGACCTCGATCACGGCGTCCCGCGGGGCGCGCAGCGCGGTGTGCAGCACGGCCCGGTTCTCGGTGACGTTGATCTTCTCGCCGCGGAACATGGCGTCCCGCAGGCCGAAGACGTCGGTCGCGGCGGCGAGTTCGCGCAGCAGCCGCAGCGTCTCGTCGGTGACCAGGTGCTTGGAGTAGTCGACGTGCAGGTCACCGACCCGCAGTGTGTACCCGGTGCCGCGTCCGGCATCGGCGGCGAACAGCTCCCTCAACTGCACTTCGCCGAGCTCTTCGCGGTGCTCGGCCAGCGCGGTCCACTCGGGCGTCCGGTTGAGCCTGGTACGGCCGTCTGCGTTCATGTCCGACTTCAGCCTTCTTTCGTGCCTGTCCCAGCTGTTCCAACCTGGTTGATCAGCGCATCGGCTGGGCGATGGACAGTACGAAGAAGCCCGTCGCGAACAGGGCAGGGCGGAACCGCGCAGCGCGTCGGCCGAGGCTGAAACCGCTCCGGCCAGGCACCTCTCGGTGTCCGGCCGGCTGTCGACTCTAGATCTCGCCCCTCAGTTTGGCGAGCGCCTCGGCGAGGATCGCCTCGCCGTCGGCGTCGCTGCGCCGCTCCCGTACGTACGCGAGGTGCGTTTTGTACGGCTCGGTGCGCGGTGGGTCCGGCGGGTTGTCCTGGTCCTGTCCGGCGGGAAAGCCGCAGCGCGGGCAGTCCCAGGTATCGGGGACCTGCGCGTCGCTGGCGAAGCTGGGCTGCGTCTCGTGCCCGTTGGAGCACCAGAAGGAGATGCGCAGACGGGGCGCGGACTCGCCCCGCTCGGCTTCGCCCATCGGCCCCGCCCCGACCCGGCTACCTCGGATCGCGTTGCCACTTGCCACGGTCGTAACTCCCTGCGTGATGGTGCCGCGAAGCGAGTCGGCGTGTCGCTTCGTTGCGAGCGCCTCAGTCTACGTAAGGCCCAACGCGCGTCCAGTGATTGGAGTTACAGCCCCCACACCTAGACGCAAGCCCCATGATAGGCCGCGCTCAGCTGCGCGTACCGAACATGGGGCCTTACGTGCGGAATGTACGTGCTGTGTGTGGTGTCGCCGCTCAGCTGTTCGTCTTGATGAGGAGACCGAGCACGATGACGCACGCGAACCACAGCAGACCGACCACGATGGTGATCCGGTCGAGGTTGCGCTCGGCGACCGAGGAGCCGCCGACGGAGGACTGCATACCGCCACCGAACATGTCGGAGAGGCCGCCGCCCTTGCCCTTGTGCATGAGCACCAGCAGCATCATCAGGCCGCTGAAGATGATCAGGGCGATCGAGAACCCCATAACCACGGCTGGACCAACTCTCTCGGATTCGGATGAACGACGGGGGCACGGCCTTCAGGGCCATGCCCCCGCAAGGGTACGACGGATCCTCGCCAGGTCCTACTCACTGGTCCCGGAAGCGCACGATCTTGACGAACTCCTCGGCGTCGAGGGACGCACCGCCCACCAGCGCACCGTCGATGTCGGCCTGCGCCATGATCTCGGCGACGTTGCCGGCCTTGACGGAGCCGCCGTACTGGATGCGGACCTGGTCGGCCAGCTCCTGCGAGTACAGCTCGGCGATCTTGCCGCGGATGGCGGCGCAGACCTCCTGGGCGTCCTCCGCGCCGCAGACCTTGCCGGTGCCGATGGCCCAGACCGGCTCGTAGGCGATGACGACGGACTCGGCCTGCTCGGCCGGGAGGTCCCTGAGGCCGCCCTCGACCTGGGTGAGGGTGTGCGAGACGTGGTTGCCCGCCTCACGGACGTCCAGCTCCTCGCCGACGCACAGGATCGGGGTGAGGCCGTGCTTGTAGGCCGCCTTGACCTTGGCGTTGACGATCTCGTCGGTCTCCGCGTGGTACTGACGGCGCTCGGAGTGGCCGATCGCCACGTACGTGCACTTCAGCTTGGCCAGCATCGAGCCGGAGATCTCGCCGGTGTAGGCGCCGGAGTCGTGCGCCGAGAGGTCCTGGGCACCGTACTTGATCTTGAGCTTGTCGCCGTCGACCAGGGTCTGCACGGAGCGCAGGTCGGTGAAGGGCGGCAGGACGGCGACCTCGACGGCCTCGTAGTCCTTGTCCGCGAGGGCGAAGGCGAGCTTCTGGACGTGGGCGATGGCCTCGAGGTGGTTGAGGTTCATCTTCCAGTTGCCCGCCATGATCGGCGTGCGCCCAGACGAAACAGATGGAGCCATGTAGGTCAGTCCTCCAGTGCGGCGAGGCCGGGGAGCGTCTTGCCCTCGAGGTATTCGAGGGAGGCGCCGCCACCGGTCGAGATGTGGCCGAATGCGTTCTCGTCGAAGCCCAGGGTGCGGACGGCAGCGGCGGAGTCGCCACCGCCGACCACCGTGAAGGCCGAGGAGTCGAGGAGAGCCCGGGCGACCGCCTTGGTGCCCTCGGCGAATTCGGGGTGTTCGAAGACGCCCATGGGGCCGTTCCAGAAGACGGTGGCGGCGTCGGTGATCTTCGAGGCGTACAGCTTGCCGGACGCCGGGCCGATGTCCAGGCCCATCCGGTCGGCGGGGATGGCGTCGGCGGCGACCGTGGTGGCGTCGGCCGGGGCCTTGGTCTTCAGGTCCGGGAACGCGGGCGCGACCACCGCGTCGACCGGCAGGACCAGCTCGACGCCGGTCTTCTCGGCGCGCTCGATGTACTCCAGAACCGCCGGGATCTGGTCCTCCTGGAGGAGGGACGCGCCGACCTCGTGGCCCTTGGCCTTGAGGAAGGTGAAGGCCATGCCCCCGCCGATGAGAATGCGGTCGGCCTTGCCGAGCAGCTCGTCGATGACGGCGAGCTTGTCGGAGACCTTGGCGCCGCCGAGCACGACCACGTAGGGGCGCTTGACGTCGTCGGTGAGCTTCTTCAGGACGCCGACCTCGGTGGCGATGAGGTGGCCCGCGTAGTGCGGCAGCCGGGCCGGGAGGTCGAACACCGAGGCGTGCTTGCGGTGGACCGCGCCGAAGCCGTCACCGACGTAGACATCGGCGAGGGCGGCGAGCTGGTCCGCGAAGGCACCGCGCTCGGCGTCGTCCTTGGAGGTCTCGCCGGCGTTGAAGCGGAGGTTCTCGACGACCGCGACCTGGCCGTCGGCGAGGCCCGCGACCGTGGCGGTGGCCGACTCGCCCACCGTGTCGGTCGCGAACTCCACGGGGGCGTCCAGGAGTTCACCGAGGCGGGCGGCCGCCGGGGCGAGGGAGAAGGCCGGGTCCGGAACGCCCTTGGGGCGGCCCAGGTGCGAGGCGACGACCACGCGGGCGCCCGCGTCGGCGAGGGCCTTCACGGTCGGCAGAACGGCTCGGATACGGCCGTCGTCGGTGATGGTGGTGCCGGACAGCGGCACGTTGAGGTCGGCGCGGACGAAGACCCGCTTGCCGGCCACGCCGTCGGCGAGGAGTTCGTCGATCGTCTTCATGAAGGGGACTCCTGAGGAGGGCTCTGGATCGTACGAAAGCTGATCACGTGAGTGAGGGCTCGGGCAACGCGTCCTCGCGCTGCCCGAGCCCTGCTCACACACCTAGGTGCCTGATCGGTCGATCAGAGCTGGTTGCCGACGAAGACCGTGAGGTCGACGAGGCGGTTGGAGTAGCCCCACTCGTTGTCGTACCAGCCGAGGATCTTCACCGTGTTGCCCTCCTGGACCATGGTCAGGGAGGAGTCGAAGGTGCAGGACGACGGGTCGCCGACGATGTCCGAGGAGACGATCGGGTCCTCGGTGTAGGTCAGGAAGCCCTTGAGGTCGCCGTCGTCGGAGGCCTTCTTGAACGCGGCGTTGACCTCGTCCTTGGTGACCTCGCGCTGGAGCGTCACGACCAGGTCGGTGGCCGAGCCGGTCGGGACCGGGACGCGCATCGCGATGCCGTCCAGCTTGCCCTTGAGCTGCGGCAGGACCAGGGCGGTGGCCTTCGCGGCACCCGTCGTGGTCGGGATGATGTTCTCGGCGGCGGCGCGGGCGCGGCGCAGGTCCGAGTGCGGGAAGTCCAGGATGCGCTGGTCGTTCGTGTACGCGTGGACCGTCGTCATCAGGCCCTTGACGATGCCGAAGTTCTCGTCCAGAACCTTGGCCATCGGCGCCACACAGTTGGTGGTGCAGGACGCGTTGGAGATGACGTGGTGGTTCGCCGCCTCGTACTTGTCCTGGTTGACGCCCATCACGATGGTGATGTCCTCGTCCTTGGCCGGAGCCGAGATGAGGACCTTCTTGGCGCCGCCCGCGATGTGCTTCTCGGCGTCGGCCTTCTTCGTGAAGATGCCGGTCGACTCGACGACGATGTCGACGCCCAGCTCTCCCCACGGGATGTCGGCCGGGTTGCGCTCGGACAGCACCTTGATGGTGTGACCGTCGACGGTGATCGTGTCGGCGGTGTGCGACACCTCGGCCTTGAGGCGGCCCAGGATGGTGTCGTACTTCAGCAGGTGCGCGGTGGTCGCGGTGTCACCCAGGTCGTTGACAGCCACGATCTCGATGTCAGCACCCTGCTCCAGCAGCGCGCGGAAGTAGTTACGACCGATGCGGCCAAAGCCGTTGATGCCTACGCGGATCGTCACGAACCGATCTCCTCGTTGGTACGCCGGTTGTGAGACCGGCGAGCTGTATGGGATGTCCCCGACCAACCCCGACCCTACCTCCCTGAGCCCGGCGTGGTGACATCGAGATGCCCCATACACGGCAGGGCGGTCCGTACCCGTCAGTAGGGGTACGGACCGCCCCGGACCGAAAGCTCCGGTCACCCGGAATGACTACGGCGGATCACGTCGGGTTCACCCCCCGATGGCGGCGAGGGCCTTCTTGACGAGAGCGCCACGGTCGGCCGCCGCGGTGACGTGCTCCAGGCCGAAGCCCAGCAGCACGGTGTCGTTCGTGGTGACCGCGCCGTACGTCTTGAACAGCTCTCCGGCGCGCCCCCAGTCCTTGACGACCGCGGGGCTGCCCGCGGGTGGCCCGGGCACGCTCCACGCGCCGAGCGAGGTCTCGAAGCCCTCCGTCTCGACGGCCTGGCCGCCGACGACGACGGAGGTGTTGTCGAGGAGGACACCGCGACCGCCGGACCCGGGGTCGGTGATGTAGCTGAAGGACAGCTCGACCTTCTTGCCCGCGTACGCGGAGAGGTCGAAGGAGACCTCCTGCCAGCCGGCCGACGCCCCGGTGAGACTGTTCCACTGGCCGCTGGTGCCGGAGGCCGTGCAGCCGCCGGTGCCCTGCGTCAGATACCGCTTGAGCGCGGGGTGGGCCGCGATGAAGAACCCGGCCTCGCACTCGGCGGGTACGGCGTTGGTGGTCGCACCGTTCTTCTCCGGGAGGGTGGTCCAGTCGTCGGCCCCGGCGGTGTGCGCCTCCAGGACGGCGTGGTCGTAGCCCTCCTCGGTGTCCCACAGCATCCGGGTGCGCAGCGTGGGCGCCTGCGCGGCGGTCACCTGGGTGAGGTCGACGGTGCGGGTGAGGCGGTTCCAGGCGTAGTCGCTGTGTGTGACGGCCGCCATGGACGTGCCCTCGTACGGTCCGTACGGGTTGGGCGTGCCGGGGTATGTGCCGGCTCCCGCGCTCGCGAACTGCGGGAAGGTCGCCGCGGGCAGGTTGTCCGAGGTGACGCTGAAGGATCCGGCCGCGTCCAGCGGGTTGCCGGGGGCGGCGCCGAGGCTCGCGCCGGCTCCGGCGAGTTTGCCGGTGCCCTGGAAGGCCGTGGCGCTCGGCAGGGTCGTACGCGTGTAGGCGCCCAGGTAGTACTGGCTGAAGTCGTTCGACAGGGTGCCGCCGCCCAGGTCGACGTTGCCGCCGGCCCGCTCGCCGGCCTCGATCAGCTTGCCGCCCTCGTTCAGGAAGGCGCGCAGCTGAAGCTGGGTGGGGTTGCCCGGGACGGTCGCGCCCGTGTAGTGGACCACGGTCCTGAAGTGGTCCAGCACGCCGAGCGCGTCGGGCGCGCCCTGCGTGGCGACGTTCCAGACGATCGCCCTGCGGCCGGCCGCCTTGAGGGCGTCCACGTAGGTCTGCGCCTGTGTGGCGGTCGCGCCCTCCTCGGCGACCACGAGCACGTCCGCGCGCGGCCGCTCGGCCACCGTGTAGGTGAAGTGCGCGCTGGAGCCGGTCTTTCCGCTCTTCGTCCGGCCGGTGAACCAGACCTCGACCTTGTCGCCCGGGTCGGCGTCCTCGACCTTGGCCCGGTACTCGTCGAAGTAGAGGTTGTCCTCACCGCCGTACGTCTCGCCGCCCTTCCAGGCCCGGAGCGTCTCGTCCTTCGTACGGCCGCCGTTGACGCGGTACTTGAGCTCCTTGTCGCGCACCGCCTTGCGTACGACGACGGAGACCTCCTGGTCCGCGCCGCGCGCGTAGGACGTGGTGAACGGCTTCGGGGTGAAGTCGGCGGCCTTCAGACCGAGCGACGACTTCGGCTGGTCGGGCCCCGCCGCGGACTCGGCGACGGAGAGCGCGAACGGGATGTTCTTCTCGAACTCCTGCTGGATCAGCTTCTCGTCGTCCGGGAAGTTGAAGACCGACTGGCAGTCCGCCGCGTTCCACTGGTCGTTCGGGTCGAGATCCGAGGCGGTCTGGCAGGTCGACATCTCGGGGGTGAACATCGCCAGGCCGTTGACGTTCGACGCGTGGCCGTCCGCCTCGCCGTTGGTGGTGTACAGCTCCGAGGAGACCTGCGGACGGTAGCCGGGTATCGCGGAGTTGTCCGGGGTGCCGGCGAGCGCCTTGTACATGATGTCGTCGGGCGTGTCGGTGGCCACCTGCCAGCCGACGCCGTAGAGGAGGAGTTCGGCGGCGGAGTGGTAGTTGATGCCGTAGGTGAAGCCGATCCGCTTCTCGAAGGCGTCCAGGGCCTTGGTCTCGGGCTCCGAGGAGGGGGCCGCGCCGCGGTAGGTCTCGCTGGTGGGGTTGGGGGACGAACCCTCGTTGTCGTAGCCCCACTTGTAGGAGAAGTTGCGGTTGAGGTCGACGCCGTCGCCGACGCCTATGGTGCCGTCGGCGTTGTTGTCGTGCAGGTTCTTGCGCCACAGGCGGTTGTCGTCGCTCTGGAAGGTGTAGTCGTAGCCGTCGGGGTTGGCCGACAGGACGAACCACAGCTCGGTGGAGTCGACGATCTTCTTGAGGCGCTTGTCGGTCTTGTAACCGTCCACGTAGTAGTGGAGCAGCCGCCTGGTCATCTCCGGCGTGATCCACTCGCGCGCGTGCTGGTTGGACATGTAGAGGACGGAGGGTTTGGCGCCGTCCTTGGACTTCTTCGCGTTCTTGGTCAGTTTGAGCGCGAGGATGTCCTTGCCGTTCACGGTCTTGCCGATGGAGACGACCTTGGTGAGGCCGGGGTTGGCCCGGGCCGTCGCGAGGATCTCCTCCTGGAGGCCGCCGCTTCCGCTGTACGGCCGGAACACGCCCTCCGCGGCCTTGTCCACACGGGCCTCGGCCTTGGCGGTCAGGGTGTGCTCGGTGAGCTCGACGCCCTGCCCTTCGAGCTTCTCGGCCTCCTGGTCGGTGAGGTAGACCTCGACGGTCGCGGTGCCCTTCGCGGGCACCTGCTCGCTCAGTTCGCGGCCGTCCTGCCCGGCCGCCAGCAGCAGGGGTACCTGCCCGCTGGTCACCTCGGCGCGGAAGACCTTGACTTCGTTCGGATCAGGAGAACTGGCGCTCTCAGCGGCCTGGGCGACGGGCGCGATGCCCGCGCCGCCGAGCAGGAGCGCGCCAATGGCGAGGATCGGTCTCGCTCTTCGTCTCATGAGCCCCCCTTGCGGTGGTCCGCCACAGCAGCGAACAGATGCCAGGCTCATGACAGTTGACGCTCCAGTCAAGGGCGCCTCACGAATACGCAAACGCCGGTGCCGACGCCCCAAGTGGGCGTCGGCACCGGCGTGGTGAGGGACGGTCAGCCGACCAGGTTGTCGGCCATCTCCTCGGTGATGCTGGACTCCGTGCCCGGAATGCCGAGATCGGAGGCGCGCTTGTCGGCCATGGCCAGCAGGCGGCGGATACGGCCGGCGACGGCGTCCTTGGTCAGCGGCGGGTCGGCGAGCGCGCCCAGCTCCTCCAGGGAGGCCTGCTTGTGCTCCATGCGCAGCCGCCCGGCGGCGGCGAGGTGCTCGGGCACGTCGTCGGCGAGGATCTCCAGGGCCCGCTGGACCCGGGCTCCGGCGGCCACCGCCGCGCGCGCGGAGCGGCGCAGGTTGGCGTCGTCGAAGTTGGCGAGACGGTTCGCCGTGGCCCGCACCTCGCGGCGCATCCGGCGCTCCTCCCAGGCGAGCACCGACTCGTGGGCGCCCAGCCGGGTGAGCAGGGCACCGATCGCGTCCCCGTCCCTGACGACCACGCGGTCCACGCCGCGGACCTCGCGGGCCTTGGCGGCGATCGAGAGGCGGCGGGCGGCGCCGACCAGGGCGAGCGCGGCCTCGGGGCCCGGGCAGGTCACCTCCAGGGAGGAGGAGCGGCCGGGCTCGGTGAGCGAGCCGTGCGCCAGGAAGGCTCCGCGCCAGGCGGCCTCGGCGTCACAGGTGGCGCCGGAGACGACCTGCGGGGGGAGCCCCCGGATCGGGCGGCCCCGGCCGTCGACCAGGCCGGTCTGGCGGGCCAGCTGGTCACCGCCGGCCACGACCCGGACGACGTAACGCGAGCCGCGGCGCAGTCCGCCCGGTGCCATCACGATCAGTTCGGAGGTGTGGCCGAAGATCTCCAGGATGTCCCGCTTGAGTCTGCGGGCCGCCATCGCGGTGTCCAGCTCCGCCTCGATCACAATGCGCCCGCTCACCAGGTGGAGGCCGCCGGCGAACCGCAGGACGGCGGAGACCTCCGCCTTTCTGCAGCAGGTCCGGGTGACGGGGAGCCGGGAGATCTCGTCCTTCACCGCTGCCGTCATCGCCATGGGCCGATCCTTCCATGCATCCGAAAAATACGGTCGTACGCGGCGGCCAACAGCTCCGGGTCGTGCCTCGGGGTCCCGTCGGGCCGGGCCACCGGCGCCAGCTCGACCGCGGCGCCGAACCGCTTGGCGGCATCGGTCAGGGAATCGCGGTCGGGCACGGCGGCCTGGTCGGCCAGCACCACGTCCAGGGCGAGTTTAGGGGCGTGTCGTCCCAAAACCTCCAAATGACGCTGCGGGGAGAAGCCATCGGTTTCTCCCGGCTGCGGTGCGAGGTTCAGGGAGAGTACCCGGCGCGCCTTCGTCTCGGTGAGGGCGTCCAGGAGTTCGGGCACCAGCAGATGCGGGATGACCGAGGAGAACCACGAGCCCGGTCCGAGGACCACCCAGTCCGCGTCCCGGACCGCCTCCACCGCCTCGGGGACCGCGGGCGGGTCGGGCGGCACGACGTGCACCGACTGCACCTCGCCCGGGGTCAGGGCCACGGTCGCCTGTCCCCGTACGGTCTCCACGTCCTCGGGCCGGTCCGGGTCGTGCCCCTTGACCAGGGCCTGGAGCTCCAGGGGTACGGCGGACATGGGCAGCACGCGTCCGTGTGCGCCGAGGAGTCTGCCGACCAGGTCGAGGGCCTGGACATGGTCGCCGAGCTGCTCCCACAGGGCGACGATGAGCAGGTTGCCGACCGCGTGTTCGTGCAGGTCGCCCTTGGACTGGAAGCGGTGCTGGATGACCCGGGCCCAGGTCTGGCCCCAGTCGTCGTCGCCGCACAGCGCGGCCAGCGCCTTGCGCAGGTCGCCGGGCGGCAGGACGCCCAGCTCGTCGCGCAGGCGCCCACTGGAGCCGCCGTCGTCGGCCACGGTGACGACGGCGGTGAGGTCGCCGGTGATCCGGCGCAGTGCGGCGAGTGAGGCGGACAGGCCCATGCCGCCGCCGAGCGCGACCACCTTGGGCTGGGCGCCGCGCCGACGGGGTCTTGCCCCCCTGGCCTCGACGGGCCGGGTCGCGCGCCCTTCGGGAACGACCCTGCGCAGCCTGCTCAGCCGCGGACTACGTGCGGTCATTCCCGTCCCATGTCCCGGTGTACGACCACCGTCTCCACACCCTCGGCCGCGAGGCGCGCGGCGAGCTTCTCCGACGTGGCGACCGAGCGGTGCTTGCCGCCGGTGCAGCCGATGGCGATGGTCACGTACCGCTTGCCCTCGCGGCGGTAGCCGGCCGCGATGAGGCGCAGCAGCTCGGCGTAGCGGTCGAGGAACTCCTTGGCGCCGGGCTGGTTGAAGACGTACGCCGACACCTCCTCGTTGAGGCCGGTGAAGGGGCGCAGCTCCGGGACCCAGTGCGGGTTGGGCAGGAACCGCATGTCCGCGACCAGGTCGGCGTCGACCGGGAGACCGTACTTGAAGCCGAAGGACATGACGGTGGCCCTGAGCTCGGGCTCCTCCTCGCCGGCGAACTGGGCGTCCATCTTGGCGCGCAGCTCGTGCACATTGAGGCTGGAGGTGTCGATGACCAGGTCGGCGTCGCCGCGCAGCTCGCGCAGAAGCTCGCGCTCGGCGTCGATGCCGTCGACGATGCGGCCGTCACCCTGGAGCGGGTGCGGGCGGCGCACGGACTCGAAGCGGCGCACCAGGGCCTCGTCGGAGGACTCCAGGAAGACGATCCGCCGGGTGACGTGCTTGGCCGCCAGGTCGGCGAGGGATTCGCGGAGGTTGTCGAAGAAGCGCCGGCCGCGGACGTCGACGACCACGGCGATCCGCGCGACGTTGCCCTGGGAGCGGGCGCCGAGCTCCACCATGGTGGGGATCAGCGCGGGCGGGAGGTTGTCGACGACGAACCAGCCGAGGTCCTCGAGACACTTCGCGGCGGTCGAGCGCCCGGCGCCGGACATCCCGGAGATGATCACCAGCTCGGGGATGGCCGCCTCGGGAACTCCGGCCGCGTCGGCGGGCGCGCCCGCACTCGCCTGTGCGTCCTCTGCGCCCTGGTCCTGTTGTTCTTCGTGCTCGTTCACATTCATGTCTCCTGCCCCCGTCGTTCGTCCGGGGCACCCGCCGTCACGGGTTCCCCACCGGAACCCGTGGTGCCGGGTTCCTCCTCATCCATGATCTCTCCAGTCGCCGTGTTGACGGCGGGCGCGGCCGGGGCCGCCTGGGCGAGGGCCACGGCGATCGTCTCGGCCGTCTTGCGGCCTATGCCGGGGACCTCGCAGATCTGGTCGATGGTGGCGGATCGTAGTTTCTTCAAGGACCCGAAATGTTTCAGCAGGGCCTGCTTGCGCGTGTCCCCGAGCCCGGGGACGTCGTCGAGCGGGCTCGACCGGAAGCGCTGGGCCCGCTTGGTGCGCTGGTAGGTGATCGCGAAGCGGTGGGCCTCGTCACGGACCCGCTGCAGAAGGTACAGGCCTTCGCTGGTGCGGGGCAGCACGACCGGGTCGTCGTCGTCCGGCAGCCAGACCTCCTCCAGGCGCTTGGCGAGGCCGCAGACGGCGATGTCGTCGATGCCGAGCTCGTCCAGGGCCTTCTTGGCGGCGGCGACCTGGGGCTGTCCGCCGTCGACGACGACGAGCTGGGGCGGGTAGGCGAACTTCTTGGGGCGGCCGTCGTCGTCCTTGAGGCCGCTCTCGGTGGTGCCCTCCTCAGGAAGGTCGTCCACCCACTCGCCCGTCTTCTCCTTCTCGGCGAGATAGCGCCGGAACCGGCGGGAGATCACCTCGTGCATGGACCGGACGTCGTCCTGCCCGGCGAAGCCCTTGATCTGGAAACGGCGGTACTCGCTCTTGCGCTGGAGTCCGTCCTCGAAGACGACCATGGAGGCGACCACGTCGTCGCCCTGGAGGTGGGAGATGTCGTAGCACTCGATCCGCAGGGGCGCGCTGTCCAGGTCGAGGGCCTCGGCGATCTCCTCCAGGGCACGCGAGCGCGTGGTCAGGTCGGAGGCGCGCTTGGTCTTGTGCAGGCCGAGCGCCTGGAGGGCGTTGCGCTGCACGGTCTCCATGAGGGCCTTCTTGTCGCCGCGCTGCGGGATGCGCAGGGAGACAGCCGAGCCGCGGCGCTCGGTCAGCCACTCCTGGACCGGCTCGACCGGGTCGGGCAGGGCCGGGACGAGGACCTCCTTGGGGACCGAGTCGCCCTTCTCCTCGCCGTAGAGCTGCTGCAGGGCATGCTCGACGAGGGCGCCGGTGGTGATCTCCTCGACCTTGTCGGTGACCCAGCCGCGCTGGCCCCGGACCCGTCCGCCGCGCACGTGGAAGATCTGGACAGCGGCCTCCAGCTCGTCCTCGGCGACCGCGATCAGGTCGGCGTCGGTCGCGTCGGCGAGCACCACCGCGCTCTTTTCCATGGCCTTCTTCAGGGCCCCGATGTCGTCGCGCAGGCGAGCCGCCCGCTCGTACTCCATCTCCTCGGCCGCGTCCTTCATCTGCTGCTCGAGACGGCGGATGTAGGTGCCGGTACGGCCGGCCATGAAGTCGCAGAAGTCCTCGGCCAGGTCGCGGTGTTCGTCGGCGGAGACGCGGTCGACACAGGGCGCCGAGCACTTGCCGATGTAGCCGAGGAGGCAGGGGCGGCCGGTGCGGGCGGCGTTCTTGAAGACGCCGGCGGAGCAGGTGCGGACCGGGAAGACGCGCAGGAGGAGGTCGACGGTGTCGCGGATCGCCCACGCGTGCCCGTACGGCCCGAAGTACCTGACGCCCTTGCGCTTCTGGCCGCGCATCACCTGCACGCGCGGGAATTCCTCGTTCATCGTCACCGCGAGGTACGGGTAGCTCTTGTCGTCGCGGTACTTGACGTTGAACCGGGGGTCGAACTCCTTGATCCAGGAGTACTCCAGCTGGAGGGCCTCGACCTCCGTGGACACCACCGTCCACTCCACGGACGCGGCCGTGGTCACCATGGTGCGGGTGCGGGGGTGCAGGCTCGCCAGGTCCTGGAAGTAGTTCGCCAGGCGCTGGCGCAGGCTTTTCGCCTTTCCGACGTAGATCACCCGGCGGTGCTCGTCGCGGAACCTGTACACCCCGGGAGTGTCCGGGATCTCCCCTGGTTTGGGGCGGTAGCTGGAGGGGTCGGCCATGTCTCACACCCTACTGGCGAGGGCTGACACTCCGGTGAGCCTGTGGACAACGGGCAGGGTCTGTCGGGCGGATCCTGACGGAGAGGCCGGGTCAGCGGCCTGTCCGGACGCGGGCGTACCCGGCGGGGGTGCCGGCCTCGACGATCACGCTGGACCTGACCGACCGCGCGGAGTCTGCTGGAACGCGACGGGATATGTCGTCCGCGTCGCACTGTCGGGTACCGAGGCTCTCGCACGGGCCGCGGAGCTGACCACGGACGTCGTCCTGGTCGATCTCGACCTCGACGGCGAGAGCGGATTCGACGTCGGGGTGGAGCTGGCCCGCAGTGTCTCCTGCGTCATCATCCTGATCTCCACGCACGCGCTGGACGATGTCCAGGAGCTGGTCGCCGGCAGTCCGGCGCGCGGCTTTCTGCCCAAGTCGGCGCTGTCGGCGCGGGCGATCAGGGAGTTGCTGGGCGGCGACGGGGAGGCCCTGCCGACCTGAAACGGAGGGGCCGCCGTCCGGCCGGGAGTGCGCCATCGTTCGGCGACAGGTGTTGTCGGGACTTGGTCAACACGCTTCAATGCGGAGGAACTCGGGGCCGGGAACGACGGCGTACGGATGTGAAGCCTCCTTTCGGCACTGCCGCGGACAGCCCCGACGCACCCTCACGAACGGCCTGACCAGCCGCCCGGACCTGTACAGAAAGGCCCCTGCATGCCGCACGCCACACAGCACGCGGACGTCGCGACCGTCGCCGACGCGGAACTGGACACGGCCCTGCGAGGCGGCCCCTTCCACGTCGCACTGCGCGCCGCGATCGCCGCCCGGGGGCTGCCGCTGCAGCGCGTCCAGCACCATCTGACGCGGTACGGGGTCAGGGTGGGCGTCACCAGCCTGAGTTACTGGCAGCAGGGTGCCCGGCGCCCGCAGCGTCCCGAGTCGCTGCGGGCCGTACGGGCGCTGGAGGAGATCCTGCAGCTGCCGGAGGAGTCGCTGATCCGGCTGCTCGCCGAGCACGACGACCGGTCGGGCGCCGTGCAGCCCGCGGCCCGTTCCTACCGCTCCCTCCTCGCGGCCTCGGACGTCCTCGTACAGCTGCTGGGCGAGCTGGACTCGCCGCCCGACGGGGGGCTGCACACTCTCGGCCACCACGAGCGAATAGACATAGGGGCGCGCCGCGAGCTGCGCGGCCGCGAGTCGCACCACATCGTGCGCGCCCACCGTGACGGCGTAGACCGTTTCATGGCCGTCCACCACGGCGACCCGGGGTGCAGGCCGGAGCTCATGACCGTGCACGCCCTGGAGAACTGCCGTACGGGACGCGTCCGTTCGCACCACGACACGGGGGTGCTCGTCGCCGAGCTGCTCCTCGACGCCAGGCTGCGCGCGGGTGACACCTTCCTGTTCCGCTACGGCGTCGAGGACGGCACGGCCGGAGTGTCCCGCGAGTACGTCCGCGGCTTCGGCTCACCGGGCGGCCAGTACGCGCTCCAGGTCCGCTTCGACGCGAACGCCCTGCCCCTGCGCTGCCACCGCTTCGCCCAGCACTCCCCCGCAGCCCCCCGCAGCGGCCGCCAGGAACTGGCCCTCACCGGCCACCACCACTCGGTGCACCTCGTCGAGCAGCGGGTGCGATCGGGGGTCGTGGGGATCGGGTGGGACTGGGAGTGAGCGGGGCGCCGTCAGGTCGGTGACTGCACGTAAACGCTTGCGCAATCGTTTACGTCCGCTGTCGAATGGGATACCTTCCGGGCCGTGGGCCGCCGTTCCGGTGCCCCCTGGGCGTCCTTGTGGGAGGGGAACCCGATGCCGACCATGGCCGACGTGGCACGCAGCGCGGGTGTGTCCGTGGCGACCGTCTCGCACGTCCTCAACGGCACCCGGCCGGTCCTGCCCCACACCCGCCAGGCCGTGCTGGACGCCGTCGACGAGCTCGGCTACACCCCCAACACCCTCGCCCGCTCCCTGGTGACCTCCCGCACCCGCTCCATCGGGCTCGCGGTGTCGGCGATCAGCAACCCGTACTTCACGGAGATTCTCCAGGGCGTCGAGGCGGGTGCGCTGGAACACGGCTACAGCCTGCTCATCGCCGATCCGCACGACGACCCCGACCACGAGTGCAAGGTCGTCCAGCTGCTGCACGAGAGGCGCGTGGACGGCATGATCGTCGCGCCGTCGGCGGACCCGCGCGAGCTCGTCTCCTATCTCGGGCGCCACCGGGTCCCGACGGTGTTCCTCGACCGGGTGATCGACGGAGTGATCGACGGTGTGACCGGTACGGTCGGCGGTGCGGTCGGCGGAGTGACCGAAGGTGTGGTCGGCGGAGTGACCGAGGGTGTGGTCGAGGACCCGGCGGGCGGCCCGCAGCGGTTCGACCAGGTCTGCGCCGAGAACACCGGGCCGATGGCGCGGCTGGTCACCCATCTCGCCGGACTCGGCCACCGGCGCATCGGCCTGGTGGCGGGCCGGCCCGGGCTGAGCACCACCGCCGAACGGATCACCGGATACCGCCAGGGCCTCACCACCACCCGTCTCCCCTACGACGACGACCTCGTCGTCCACGGCGACTCCGAGTCGGCCGGAGCCGAACGGGCCACCGCCGCCCTGCTCTCCCTCGCCGCACCGCCCACCGCCCTCGTCACCGCCAACAACGCCATGACCATCGGCGCGCTGCGCGCCCTGCGGGACCGCGGTCTGTCGGTACCGGACGACCTCGCCCTGTGCTGCTTCGACGACTTCGCCTGGGCCGACCTGTTCTCGCCCCGGCTCACCGCGATCGCCCAGCCCAGCAGGGAGATCGGCGCACAGGCGGTCCGTGTGCTCCTGGAACGCCTCGCCGCGCCGGACCGGCCCGCCCGGACCGTGCGCCTCGACTGCACGTTCGTCCACCGCACGTCGTGCGGTTGTCCCGACTCCGGGGAGCGGGGGCGGTCATCGCGGTCGTCCCAGTCCTTCCAGACCTCCCAGACCTCCCATCCCTCTCAGCCTTCCCAGCCCTCGCAGTTCGAGAAAGGAAACGTCTCGTGATCGTCGTCGCCGGTGAGGCCCTGATCGACCTGGTACCGCAGGGCAGGGGCGCCCTCGCGAGCCTCACGCCGGCGCTCGGCGGTGGTCCCTACAACACCGCCGTGGCCCTGGGCCGGCTCGGCTCCCCCACCGCCTTCTGCTCCCGCACCTCGCTCGACGCCTTCGGGGAGGCCCTGCTCGACGGGCTGCGGGAGGCCGGGGTGGACGTGTCCCCCGTGCAGCGCGGTGCGGAACCCACCACGCTCGCCGTCGCCACGATCGACACCAAGGGCTCAGCCGCCTACTCCTTCTACGTCGACGGCACCGCCGACCGCCTCTTCGCCGCCCCCGCCGCACTCCCCGCCGACACGCGTGCGGTGTCCTTCGGCACCTGCTCGCTCGTCCTGGAACCGGGGGCGAGCGCCTACGAGGAACTGCTGCGGACCGCGGCGGCGCAGGGTGTGTTCACCGCCCTCGACCCGAACATCCGTGCCGGGCTGATCCCCGACGCGGACGCCTACCGGGCCCGCTTCAAGAGCTGGCTGCCGTCGGTCTCGCTGCTCAAGCTCTCCGAGGAGGACGCGCTGTGGCTGGGCGGCACCCCTCGCGAGTGGCTGGCCTCGGGGCCCTCGGCCGTCGTGGTCACCCATGGCGGTGACGGGCTGACCGTGTTCACGCGGGACGGGGCGGTGCTTGCCGTGCCGGGCGAGAAGGTCGACGTCGTGGACACCATCGGCGCCGGCGACACCGTGAACGCGGCCCTGCTGCACGGCCTGGGCGCCCTCGACGCGCTGTCCCCGGCGGCGCTCGCGGATTTGGGCGTCGAGGACTGGACCCGGCTGCTGCGGTTCGCGGCACGCGCGGCCGCGATCACCTGCTCACGGGCGGGGGCGCAGCCGCCGTACGCGTCCGAACTCGGCGGACTGTAGGCACTGACGAGACCCGTATCGGTCGGCGCGGGGCGGTACGTCGGCCCAGGGGCTGGCGACGGAGTAGCGCCCGCAGCTCGACGAACTGGGCGCGCCGGAACGAGCGGTGCCCCGCGGGGAGTTCCCGCGGGGCACCGCTCGCTGCGTGTCTTCTCCGGATGTGCTCGGCCCGCCGGTCCGGTGTCTCAGGCCTTGCGGGCCCGGGTCGCCTTCTTGGCGGGCGCGGCCTTCTCGGTTGTCGTCGTCCTGGCCGTCGCCGTCTTCTTCGCCGTCGACTTGGCGGCGACCGTCTTCTTCGCCGCCGCCGTCTTCCTGGCCGGTGCCTTGCGCGGGGCCTTCACCGCGGCCCCGTCGCTGATCCGGTCGGCGCCGAGGATCTCCCTGAGGAACTTGCCGGTGTGGCTGGCCGGGACTCCGGCGACCTCCTCCGGGGTGCCCTCGGCGACGACGAGTCCGCCGCCCGCGCCGCCCTCGGGGCCCATGTCGACGACCCAGTCGGCCGTCTTGATCACATCGAGGTTGTGCTCGATGACGATGACGGTGTTGCCCTTGTCGACCAGGCCGGACAGGACCTTCAGCAGCTTGCTGATGTCCTCGAAGTGCAGACCGGTGGTCGGCTCGTCCAGGACGTAGACCGTACGGCCGGTGGACCGCTTCTGGAGCTCGCTGGCGAGCTTCACGCGCTGGGCCTCGCCGCCGGACAGGGTGGTCGCGGCCTGGCCGAGACGGACGTAGCCGAGACCGACGTCCTTGAGAGTGTTGAGGTGGCGGGCGATCGCGGGGACGGCCTCGAAGAACTCCGTCGCCTCCTCGATCGGCATGTTCAGGACGTCGGCGATGGACTTGCCCTTGTAGTGGACCTCCAGGGTCTCCCGGTTGTAGCGGGCGCCGTGGCAGACCTCGCACGGGACGTAGACGTCCGGGAGGAAGTTCATCTCGATCTTGATGGTGCCGTCGCCCGCGCAGTTCTCGCAGCGGCCGCCCTTGACGTTGAAGGAGAAGCGGCCGGGCATGTAGCCGCGGACCTTCGCCTCGGTGGTCTCGGCGAACAGCTTGCGGACGTGGTCGAAGACGCCGGTGTACGTCGCCGGGTTCGATCGCGGGGTGCGGCCGATGGGCGACTGGTCGACGTGCACAACCTTGTCGACGAGGTCGTCGCCGTCCACGCGCGTGTGCCGGCCCGGGACGCTCCTGGCGCCGTTGAGCTCGCGCGCCAGGTGCGTGTACAGGATGTCGTTGACCAGGGTCGACTTGCCGGAGCCCGAGACGCCGGTGACCGCGGTGAACACGCCCAGCGGGAAGGACACGTCGATGTCCTGGAGGTTGTTCTCGCGGGCTCCGTGCACCGTGAGCTTCCGGGACGGGTCCAGGGGGCGACGGATGTCGGGCAGCGGGATGGCCTTCTTGCCCGACAGGTACTGGCCCGTCTCCGACTCGGCGTTGGCGAGCAACTCCTTCAGGGAGCCGCTGTGCACGACCTTGCCGCCGTGCTCGCCCGCGCCGGGGCCGATGTCGACGATCCAGTCGGCGACCTTGATGGTGTCCTCGTCGTGCTCGACGACGATGAGCGTGTTGCCCATGTCGCGCAGCCGGACCAGGGTCTCGATCAGCCGGTGGTTGTCGCGCTGGTGCAGGCCGATGGACGGCTCGTCGAGGACGTACAGGACGCCGACGAGTCCGGAGCCGATCTGGGTGGCCAGACGGATGCGCTGGGCCTCGCCGCCGGACAGGGTGCCGGCCGCGCGGTTCAGCGAGAGGTAGTCCAGGCCTACGTCGACCAGGAACTTCAGCCGTTCGTTGACCTCCTTGAGCACCCGCTCGGCGATCTTCTTGTCACGGGCGCTGAGCTTCAGCTCACCCAGGAATTCCGCGCAGTCGCTGATGGACATGCCGGAGACCTCGGCGATCGACTTGCCCATGACGGTGACCGCGAGGACGAGCGGCTTGAGACGGGTGCCCTCACAGGTGGGGCAGGGCACCTCGCGCATGTAGCCCTCGAAGCGCTCGCGGCTGGCGTCGCTCTCGGACTCGCTGTGCCGGCGCTTGACGAAGGGCACGGCACCCTCGAAGGGCGTCGTGTAGACCCGCTCGCGGCCGTACCGGTTGCGGTAGCGGACCTCGATCTGGGTCTTGTGGCCGTACAGCAGGGCCTTCCTGGCACGCTGCGGCAGCCCGGCGAAGGGGATGTCCGTCCGGAAGCCCAGCGCGTCCGCGAGGGCGCCGATCAGACGGCCGAAGTAGTCCTTGGTGTGGCCGTGCGACCAGGGGTGGATGGCGCCCTCGTCGAGGGACTTGTCCTCGTCGGGGACGATCAGCTCGGGGTCGACCTCCATGCGCGTGCCGATGCCGGAGCAGTCGGGGCAGGCGCCGAAGGGCGAGTTGAAGGAGAAGGAGCGGGGCTCCAGCTCCTCGAAGGACAGGTCGTCGTACGTGCAGTACAGGTGCTCCGAGAACATGCGCTCACGCTCGGGGTCGTCCTCGGGGAGGTCGACGAAGTCGAGCACGACCATGCCGCCGGCGAGGCCGAGGGCGGTCTCCACCGAGTCGGTGAGACGGCGCTTGGCGGACTCCTTCACCGTGAGGCGGTCGATGACCACCTCGATGGTGTGCTTCTCCTGCTTCTTCAGCGTGGGCGGGTTGGAGAGCTGGATGGTCTCGCCATCCACGCGCGCACGGCTGTAACCCTTGGTCTGGAGGTCCGCGAAGAGATCGACGAACTCTCCCTTGCGCTCGCGCACCAGCGGCGAGAGCACCTGGAAGCGGCTCCCCTCCGGCAGCTCCAGGACCTTGTCGACGATGGCCTGCGGCGACTGGCGCGAGATCGGGCGGCCGCACTCAGGGCAGTGCGGCTTGCCGATGCGCGCGAAGAGCAGGCGCAGGTAGTCGTAGACCTCGGTGATGGTGCCGACCGTCGAGCGCGGGTTGCGCGAGGTCGACTTCTGGTCGATGGAGACCGCGGGCGAGAGGCCCTCGATGAAGTCGACATCGGGCTTGTCCATCTGGCCGAGGAACTGGCGGGCGTACGAGGAGAGCGACTCCACGTAGCGACGCTGGCCCTCGGCGAAGATGGTGTCGAAGGCCAGGGAGGACTTGCCCGACCCGGACAGGCCCGTGAAGACGATGAGCGAGTCGCGAGGCAGGTCGAGCGAGACGTTCTTCAGGTTGTGCTCGCGCGCGCCACGGACGATGAGACGGTCGGCCACGCCGGTCCGCACCTTTCTTGGCTTGAGAGGAGTGACAGGGGCGGGGCCCCCGTATTTCTCAGACTAGGGGGAGCCACTGACAACGCCGGTCGGATTCCCCGGAGGCATAACAATCCCCGACCATCCAGCATGCCCGACGCCGCACCCGACCATATAGCACGTGCTTTCGATTTACGGCACTGCTTCACCACCTTCACCCAAAGGGGTGGCGCGGCTAGGGTCAGCAGCATGATTGATCACGCTCATGACCTGGTGTCTGTACGTGGTGCGACCGAGCGGCTCCTGACCGCAGCCGCCAAGCTGGACAACGCGTCCGTGACCGAGTCGTCACGGCTGCCGGGCTGGAGCCGCGGCCATGTCCTCGCACACCTGTCCCGCAATGCCGACGCCCTCGTGAACGTTCTGCGGGGGCAGCCCATGTACCCCTCCGCGGAAGCACGCGACGCCGACATCGAGCGCGACGCCCCGCGCCCCCTCGACGTCCAGCTCGCCGACCTCCGCGACAGCGCCGAGCTCTTCCAGGAGGCGGGGGCCGCACCGGCAGACTGGTCGCGCACGGTGGAGCTGCGCAACGGGGTCACCGACTCGGCGTCCCGGGTGCCGTTCCGGCGATGGGCCGAGGTGGAGCTGCACCACGTGGATCTCGGGATCGGGTACGAGCTGGAGGATCTTTCCGAGGAGTTCACGCAGCGCGAGATCAACTTCCTGACGGAGCGGTTCCGCGGCAGTGCCGACGTGCCTTCCCTCGTGATCGAGGAGGACGACGGCCGCCGGATCCCGACGGGCGGCCGCGGGGACGTCACGCTCGTCGTCGCAGGGCGCCAGGCCGATCTGCTCGGCTGGCTGGCCGGCCGCCGCGACGGCTCGGCACTGACGGTCCACGGCGGCACGCTCCCCCCACTACCCCCGCTATAGGCTGACCGCCATGACGTACAGCGGACAGGTGACGGTCGGCGGACCCGCCGACGTGCACGAGCTCAAGGACCTGATGATCACCAAGATCGCGGTCGGCCCGATGGACAACAACGCCTATCTGCTGCGCTGCCGGGCCACCGACGAGCAACTGCTGATCGACGCGGCCAACGACGCGGACACCCTGCTGGGCATGATCGGTGACGACGGCATCGCCTCCGTCGTCACCACGCATCAGCACGGCGACCACTGGCAGGCGCTCGCCGCGGTCGTCGCGGCCACGCACGCGCGTACGTACGCCGGCCGGGACGACGCCGAAGGCATCCCCGTACCCACCGACGTCCTGGTCGACGACGGCGACGTCATCCGCGTGGGGCTCGTGGAGCTGACCGCGCGCCACCTGGTCGGGCACACACCGGGCTCAATCGCCCTCGTCTACGACGACCCGCACGGGCATCCCCATGTGTTCACCGGGGACTGTCTGTTCCCGGGAGGTGTGGGCAACACCCGCAAGGATCCCAAGGCGTTCGCCAGCCTGATCCACGACGTCGAGACGAAGATCTTCGACGCGCTGCCGGACGAGACCTGGGTGTACCCCGGACACGGGAACGACACGTCGCTGGGCGCGGAGCGGCCGCAACTGCCGGAGTGGCGCGCGCGGGGGTGGTGAACTCCGGGGCGTGCGCCCCGCGCATACCCCTCACACGCGCCCCGTGTGAACTCTTCACACACGCCGGTGCCACGCACGCGCTCCCGGCGCACATGGTTGCGCAGTCAACTGGGAGCAGCCCCGCACAGGATGACGGCTCCTGCGCGGTACGGGCCGCCGGTCTTTCTATCCCCGCCCTCGACCGGCGGCCCCGGCGTCCTGTCCGAAAAGCGTTCACAAGAATGCAACACACGTTCCCAATATGCGGACAATTGCCGTTGTGACCTCGACAAACGGGACTTTGGACTGTCACTCTCCCGCCATGCACCTTGCCCCGCGCGCTCTGCGCCGCGCCGCCGTCGCGGCATCCATAGCCCTGCTCGCCACCGCCGTCGGCTGTGCTCCGCAGTCGGAGGACGACGCGAACGCCAAGGCCTCGGGCTCGACGGGAACCACCTGCGCCAAGGGCAAGTTGGCCACCAAGAGCTCCGGAAAGCTGACCGTCGCGACCGACGAGCCCGCGTACGAGCCGTGGTTCAAGGACGACAAGCCCGCGAGCGGCAAGGGCTTCGAGTCGGCCGTCGCCTACGCCGTGGCGAAGCAGCTCGGCTACGACAAGAGCGCCGTCGTCTGGCAGAGCGTCCCCTTCAACAAGGCGTTCGCACCGGGTGAGAAGACCTTCGACTTCGACATCAACCAGGTGTCGATCAGCGCCGAGCGCAAGAAGGCCGTGGACTTCTCGTCCGGCTACTACGACGTGCGGCAGGCCGTCATCGCCCTCAAGGGCACCAAGGCCGCCAAGGCGAAGAGCATCGCGGACCTGAAGGGCCTCAAGCTGGGCGCCCAGGTCGGCACGACCAGCCTCAACTACATCGAGGACGTGGTGAAGCCGACGCGGGAGGCCGCCGCGTACGCCAAGAACGACCAGGCCAAGTCCGCGCTCAAGAACGGCCAGGTGGACGCCATCGTCGTCGACCTGCCGACCGCCTTCTACATCACGGCGGCCGAGGTGACGGACGGCACGATCGTCGGGCAGTTCGAGAACCAGGCCGGCACGCCGGAGCAGTTCGGTCTCGTCCTCGACAAGGGCAGCGCGCTCACCTCCTGCGTGACGGCCGCCGTGGACGCCCTGCGCAAGGACGGCACGCTCGCCAAGCTGGAGCAGGAGTGGCTGTCGGACGCGGTCGACGCCCCGGTGCTCAAGTGACGCTCACGAAGGACGAGTCCGGCGCCGGGACACCGGAAGCGGACGACTCGTACACACCGTCGCAGCGGCGGATCGAGCGGGAGCGTCTCAAGCGTGCCCGCGCCCGCCGCGCGACGGCGATCGCCGCGGTCTCGACCCTGGTCACCGCCGTCGTCCTCTATCTGGTCGTCGTCAGCGCTCCCGGCTGGCCGCGCACCAAGGAGACGTTCTTCAACGGGCAGTACGCGCGCGAGGCGTTCCCGAAGGTCCTCGAAGGGCTGTGGCTGAACGTCCGGTTGCTGCTGATCTGCGGTGTCGCCGTGCTGGTGCTCGGCATGCTGATCGCCATCGCCCGCACACTGCGCGGCCCGGTGTTCTTTCCGCTGCGCTTCCTGGCCGCCGCCTACACGGACTTCTTCCGCGGGCTTCCGCTCATCATCAACCTCATGATCGTCGTGCTGGGCGTCCCGGCGCTGCGGCTCGAGGGCGTGACGGTCGACCCGGTGCTGCTGGGCGGTACGGCCCTCACGCTGACGTATTCGGCGTACGTGGCCGAGGTGTTCCGCGCCGGCATCGAGTCCGTGCACCCCTCGCAGCGTGCCGCGGCCCGCTCGCTCGGTCTCTCCAACCGGCAGGCGCTGCGTCATGTGGTGCTGCCGCAGGCGGTGCGCCGCCAGGTGCCGCCCCTGCTGAACGACCTGGTGTCCCTCCAGAAGGACACCGGTCTCGTGTCGATCGGCGGCGCGATCGACGCCGTACGGGCCGCCGACATCATCGTCGGCCGCAGCCTCAACTACACGCCGTACATCGTCGCGGGTCTGGTGTTCGTGGCGCTGACCATCCCGATGACCCGCTTCACGGACTGGGTGACGGCACGGATGGACCGCAGGCGGGCCCAGGGAGGGACCACATGAGCGACGGACCGGTGCTGCGGATGGAGTCCGTCCGCAAGACCTTCGGCGGCTCGGTCGTGCTGCGGGACGTCGACCTGCAGGTCGCCCCGCACACGGTGACCGCGCTGATCGGTGCCTCCGGCTCCGGCAAGTCGACCCTGCTGCGCTGCGCCAACCTCCTGGAGGAGATCGACGACGGCGCCATCTGGCTGGACGGCGAGGAGATCACCGATCCGCGCGTCGACCAGGACGCGGTACGGCGTCGTATCGGCGTGGTGTTCCAGGCGTACAACCTCTTTCCGCACATGACGGTGCTGGAGAACATCACGCTGGCCCCGCGCCGGGTGCACGGAGTGGCCCGCGCGGAGGCCGAGGAACACGCCCGCGAGCTCCTGGAGCGGCTCGGGTTGGCCGACAAGGCCGGCGAGTACCCCGACCGGCTCAGCGGTGGTCAGCAGCAGCGCGTGGCGATCGTTCGGGCGCTCGCCGTACGCCCCCGCCTGCTGCTGCTCGACGAGATCACCGCGGCCCTCGACCCGGAGCTGGTGGGCGAGGTCCTGAACGTCGTGCGCGACCTGAAGGGCGACGGCATGACCATGGTGCTGGCCACGCACGAGATGGGCTTCGCGCGCGAGGTCGCCGACCAGGTGTGTTTTCTGGACGCGGGTGTGGTGCTCGAGCACGGGACCGCCGGGCAGATCTTCGGCGACCCGCAGCAGGAGCGCACGCAGCGCTTTCTGAAGCGGATCGTGGAGGCGGGACGGCTGTAGTAGGGAGTTGTAAGGGGTGGCTGTAAGGGACGCCCGCCCATTGCCTGCGGCCCTTACAGATCTATGCCTCGGCCTGGGCCGGCCCCGCGAGCGCCGCGACCCGCTCCACGCCGAAGACGTACCCCTGCACCCCGCAGCCGGCGATGACTCCGTCCGCGCGCAACGAGACGTAGGAGTGGTGCCGGAAGGACTCGCGCCGGTGGATGTTGGAGACGTGCACCTCCAGCACCGGCAGCCCGTCACAGGTGTTGAGTGCGTCCAGGATCGCGACCGACGTGTGCGAGTAGGCACCGGGGTTGATGACGATCCCGCAGTGCCGGAGCCTCGCCTCGTGGATCCAGTCGACCAGTTCGCCCTCGTGGTTCGACTGCCGGAAGTCCACCGTGCCGCCGTGCGCGGCGGCCGCCTTGGCGCACAGGGCCTCGACGTCGGCCAGGGTTTCCTTGCCGTAGATCTCCGGCTGACGCTGACCCAGCAGGTTCAGGTTGGGGCCGTTGAGAATCATGATCGGGGCGTTGGCCAGGGTGCGGGGCACGGTTCCTCCGGTCGGTGAAGACGGGCTGCTCGGACCCGGTTTATCACGGTGCGGCACGCGCGGTGCGGCCCGTACCCTCCGGGCATGACGACGATCTCGTACCCGCCCAAGCCCGTACCCGGCGACCGCATAGCCGTCATCTCCCCCGGCGCCGGTCTGCCGGGACTCTTCCCGCGGCCATACGAGTTGGGGCTCGATCGGCTGCGCAAGGAGTACGGGCTGGAGCCGGTCGAGTACCCGTCGACCCGCAGGATGGGCTCGACGCCCCAGGAGCGCGCAGACGACATCCATGCCGCGTTCGCCGACCCGGCCGTCAAGGCGGTCATGGCGTCCATCGGCGGAGACGACCAGATCACCGTGCTGCCGTTCCTGGACCGGGAGTTGATCCGGGCGAACCCGAAGCCGTTCTTCGGGATGAGCGACAACACCAACCTGCTCGCGTTCCTGTACAGCACCGGCATCGTCGGCTACCACGGCGCGACCGTGATGACCTCCCTCGGACGGCCGGTCGCCATGAGCGCGCTGACCGCCGACTCCCTGCGGGCGGCCCTGTTCACCTCGGGCGAGTACGAACTGACGCCGGCCACCCGCTGGCGGGACGTCGACCGTGACTGGGCGGACCCCACCACCTTCGACTCCGAACCGGAGACCCGTCCCGGCAACGGCTGGACCTGGGTGAACGCCGACCGGACGGTGGAGGGCCGGGCCTGGGGCGGCTGTCTGGAGATCGTGGGCTGGCTGCTCATGGCCGACCGCGAGATCGCGCGTGACCTGAGTCGGTACGACGGCGGAGTGCTGCTCCTGGAGACCTCGGAGGAGATGCCGAGCGACGTCGAGGTCTTCCGCACCCTGCGCAACATGGGCGAGCGCGGCCTCCTTCAGCGCTTCTCCGCACTGCTCTGGGGTCGCCCCAAGACCTGGGCCTTCGAACGTCCCAACAGCCCCGAGGAGGCGGATCGTTACGCCGCCGACCAGCGCGAGGCCGTACTGCGGGCCATGCGCGTATATGCCCCGCACACCACCATCGTCTTCGATGTGGACTTCGGACACACCGATCCACAACTCGTCATCCCCTACGGCGGTCTCGTCCGTGTCGACGGGCCCGCCCGGCGCATCACCGTCACATACTGATCATGCCCGAGTGCGCCCACGCGCCCCCGTAACCGCTGATCACCGTGGGTAGTTGACGCGGCATGCACGACGTACGCACCGTAAGGGCGCCCTCCATGCCGCGGCTCGCGGCCGCCTCCCTCGCCGGGACGGCCATCGAGTTCTACGACTTCTTCGTCTACGGGACTGCCGCGGCACTGGTCCTGGGGCCGCTGTTCTTCCCGACCTTCTCACCGGTGGCGGGGACCCTGGCCGCCTTCGGGACGTTCGGCGTGGGGTTCGTCGCACGGCCGCTCGGGTCGGTGCTGTTCGGGCACATCGGGGACCGGTACGGACGGCGGCCGGTGCTCGTGGCCTCACTGCTGCTGACCGGCGCCGCCACGGTCGCGGTCGGCTGTGTGCCGACGTACGCCACGCTCGGGGTGGCCGCGCCGGTGCTGCTTCTGGTGCTGCGCTTTCTTCAGGGGCTGGGGCTCGGCGGGGAGTGGGGCGGGGCCGTGCTGCTGACCGCGGAGCACGCGCCCGCCGAGCGGCGCGGGCTGTGGACGAGCTTCCCGCAGGTAGGGCCGGCGCTGGGGTTCCTGCTCGCCAACGGGGTGGTGCTGGCGCTGTCGACCGCGCTGTCCGAGACGCAGTTCGCCGCGTGGGGCTGGCGCGTGCCGTTCTGGGCGGCCGGGGTGCTGGCGGCGGCGGGGCTGTGGCTGCGCTCCTCGCTCCCGGAGAGCCCCGGGTTCCTGGAGATCGACGACCACGCACGCGTGCCGCTCGCCGAGGTGGTGCGCGACCATGGGCGGCTCGTACTGCTGACCGCCGGGGCGCTCGCGACCGGATACGCGCTCTTCTACGCCGTGACGACGTGGTCCCTCGCCTACGGGACGGAGCGGCTCGGGGTGAGCCGTACCGTCATGCTGACCTGCATCATGGCCGCGGTGTTGGTGAAGGGCTCGCTCACGCCCGTGGCGGCGCTGCTCGGGGACCGGTACGGGCGGCGGCCGTTGTGTCTGACCGGGTGCGCGGCGGCAGCGCTGTGGATGTTCCCGATGGTGGCGCTGCTCGCGACCGGGGAGCCCTTGCTGATGTTCCTCGGTTTCCTGGGCGCGATGATCGCCTTCATCACGATGTTCGCGGTGGTCGCCGCGTATCTGCCGGAGCTGTACGAGCCGCGGGTGCGCTGCACGGGCGCCGCGGTCGGTTACAACCTCGGCGGGGTCGTCGGTGGCGCGCTCACACCGATCGTGGCGACGGCGCTGGTGGAGCAGGGCGGGCGGGTGCCGTGGGGCGTGGGCGCGTATCTGACCGGGATTGCGCTGCTCAGCCTGGGGTGCTTCGCGTTGCTGCCGGAGACGCGGCCGATGCCCGTGGTGGTGGCGGAGCCCGCTATGGATTGACCGCCAGTTCCAGGTAGGCCGCGAACAGCACCAGATGGACACCGCCCTGGAGCGGTGTGGCCCGGCCGGGAACCACCGTCAGCGAGCTCACCACCACGGTCAGGGCCAGCAGCACCATGTCGGTGGAGCCGAGGCCGAGGACGAGCGGGCCGGAGAGCCAGACGGAGGCCAGAGCGACCGCGGGGATGGTCAGTCCGATGCTGGCCATGGCCGAGCCGAGAGCGAGGTTGAGGCTGGTCTGCACCCGGTCGCGGCGAGCGGAGCGGAGTGCGGCGATGGTCTCGGGGAGCAGCACCAGCAGGGCGATGACCACGCCGACGACGGCCTGGGGAAGACCTGCCTTGGCGACGCCGGACTCGATGGTGGGCGACACTCCCTTGGACAGACCGACCACCCCGATCAATGCCAGGCCCAGCAGGCCCAGGCTGGTCAGCGCGGTACGGGCGGTGGGCGCGTCGGCGTGGTCGCCGGAGGCGATCACCTCGCCCTGACGGGTGATCGGGAGGAAGTAGTCACGGTGCCGTACGGTCTGGGTCGCCACGAACAGGCCGTACAGGACCAGCGAGGACAGCGCGGCGAAGGTCAACTGGGTGGCGGAGAACTCCGGGCCCGGCTTGCTCGTCGTGAACGTCGGCAGCACCAGGCTCAGTGTGGCCAGGGTGGCGACCGTGGCGAGGGCGGCGCCGGTGCCCTCGGGGTTGAAGACCGCGGTGCCGTGGCGCAGTGAGGCCACGAGGAGGCTGATGCCGACGATGCCGTTGCAGGTGATCATCACGGCCGCGAAGACTGTGTCCCTGGCCAGGGTCGAACTCTTGTCGCCGCCGTCCACCATCAGGGTGACGATCAGGGCGACCTCGATGATCGTGACGGCGACGGCGAGGACGAGGGAGCCGAACGGTTCACCCACCCGGTGCGCGATCACCTCGGCGTGGTGCACGGCGGCCAGCACGGCCCCCGCGAGGACCAGGCTCACGAGCACGACGATCACGGCGGGCAGATCGCGTCCCCAGGTGAACACCAGCAGGACGACCGCGAGCACCGGCACGGCGAACGTCCAGCTCGTGGTGAGCGTCCTGAGCCGGGCGATCATGGTGCGATCGTCGCAGAGGCCGAGCGGCTCCGCAGCACGGCGGCGCTACTTGATGTCGCCCGACTCCAGGACGTCGCAGTTGGTGTAGACGCGCTCGCCGATGCTCAGCGCGCCGAGCTGCTCCGCGAGTTTGCCCGTCTCGGGGTCGTCACTGTTGCGCATGGCCTCGTCGTAGGAGTCGAACTCGATCAGCGCCAGATAGTGGTTGGGCTTGTCCCGGTCCTTCAGGAGCATGCGGTGGGTCGGGCCGCCGGTCCTGCCCGCGTTGCGCTGCCCCGCCTCCTGCAGCAGCTGCTGCATCTCTTCCATGCGCTCGGTCTCGAAGCCGATGATCTGCACGAACTTCATGGGTGTCTCCAGCCGGCCACGGCGCCCCCGGGCCGGGGAACGCGCTCTGAACCAAACAAGCACCGGGAGCGGTACCCGGCAATTCGCCGCGCTCCGCTCCCGGTGGTGGTTCTTCCTACGTCTGCCGTGGTCAGGCCTCGATGCTGTCCTTCGGAGCGCCTTCGCCCTCCGCCTGCGCCGCCTCGGCCGCCGCCTGCTTCCTGGTGGCCATCAGACTGGTGATCGTGGTGACGATCAGAACCGCGCAGATCACGCCGAGCGAGACCGGAATGCTGATCTCGGGGACGTGGACCCCGGACTCGTGCAGGGCGTGCAGCACCAGCTTGACGCCGATGAAGCCCAGGATGATCGACAGGCCGTAGCTGAGGTGGACCAGCTTCTTCAGCAGCCCGCCGATGAGGAAGTACAGCTGACGCAGACCCATCAGGGCGAACGCGTTGGCCGTGAAGACGATGTACGGGTCCTGGGTCAGGCCGAAGATCGCGGGGATCGAGTCGAGCGCGAAGAGCACGTCGGTGGAGCCGATCGCGAGCATCACGACGAGCATCGGGGTCATGACCCGCTTGCCGTTCTCCACGATCCACAGCTTGGTGCCGTGGTAGCGGTCGGCCACGCCGAACCTGCGCTCGGCGGCCTTGAGCAGCTTGTTCTCCTCGAACTCCTCTTCCTCCTCGTCCGCACGGGCCTCCTGGATGAGCTTCCAGGCGGTCCAGATGAGGAAGGCGCCGAAGATGTAGAACACCCAGGCGAAGCTGGCGATGATCGCGGCACCGGCGGCGATGAAGATCGCGCGCAGCACCAGGGCTATGAGGACACCGACGAGGAGCACCCGCTGCTGGTACTGCGAGGGCACCGCGAACTTCGCCATGATCAGGACGAAGACGAAGAGGTTGTCGACGCTCAGGGACTTCTCGGTGATGAAGCCCGCGAAGAACTCTCCGCCGGCCTGGCCACCGCCGAAGAGGAGCAGACCGAGCCCGAAGAGGCCGGCCAGGGCGATCCAGACCACCGTCCAGATGCCCGCTTCCTTGATGGACACGTCGTGCGGCTTGCGGCCGATGAAGAAGTCGACCGCGATGAGGGCGGCGAGGCCCACGATCGTCAGGACCCACAGGGTCACGGAAACATCCACAGTTCCTCCGGCAATACGTAACGGCAAGTAACCAGCGTCGTCGCGCTGCCGGAGGTCTCTTCCACCCACGGTGGGCCGACGCCCCGGGATCAGGCCTGATCCGTATTGACGGGTACGCCGCGGTCGACAGGGAGTACTCCCCTCCGTGCCACCAACCGTACCCCAATCACCAAGTAAAGGTAAAGCGATTGGCAAAAGAAGGGTCAAAATCCCTGGTGGTAGTGCCTTTACGTGTACTTGGTACGAGCCTCCGCCACCTGGTTCAGGACCTGTTGGACGACCTGGCTGCCGGGCGGGACGAGCGCGGGCTCGTAGGTCCAGGCATGCCCGACCCAGGGGTCGGCGAGGTGGTCGTCGGGCACCGGGGTCAGTCGCATGAGCGAGCGCCACAGGGGGTCGAGGAGGGGGCCGTAGGCGGCGGCCTCCTCACGGTCCGCGACCATCATCAGATGGACGCCGACGGACGGTCCCTCGTCCGCGAGGTAGCGCAGTTGGGTCACGGCCCGGTCGTCGAAGCCGTGCGGGAAGTCGTTGACGATCAGGAGTTGCTCGGAGGTGTCGAGGCCGGGCGGGAGCGAGTCGGCCGCACCGCCGCGCACCGCCATCTGCACGAGGTCGACACGCTCGGTGAGGCGGGCCAGGACGTCCGCCACGCCCGCGGCGCCGACGGCGGGCGGGGCCGCGAGCACGCCGGTCCACACCAGCGGGGCGAGCGCCTGCGCCCCCGCGCCGGCCGGGTCGATGACGTGCAGGGTGTAGTCCCCGGCGGGGTGGACGGCGAGGAGGCGGGCCGCGAGCGCCACGGCCGTGTCCATGGCCAGGCGGTGCAGTTCGTGGGAGTCGAGGAACGAGCCGTCGAGGGATCCGGCGGCCCCGCTGTCGATCCACAGGCCGCGCTCCAGCGGCAGCCGGATCAGCATCGGGATACGCAGCTCGGGGCACTCGGGCAGATGCAGATCGCCCAGGCGCACGGCCATGGGCGCCTCGAACGGCACCCGGTAGCCGTGCCAGACGGGGTTGTCCCAGCGGGCGAACGCCGGCGGCAGGGCGGGTTCGACCACCTCGGACTCCGCCGTGAGCTGGCCGAGATCCCGGTCGTAGACCGCCCGGGCCTGTTCGACGAGCTGGGCGTACCTGGCGCGGGCCGCCTCACGTGCGGCGTCGCCCTGCCCGCCGATCCGGTTGCGCGGGTCGGCGAGGGCCGCGTCGAGCTCCTTCTCCATGCGCGAGTCGGCGAAGTCGACGGCGCTGCGGTAAGCGGCCGTGGAGCGGGCCAGGTCCTCGAACATGCCCCACACCTGGTTGTAGAGCCGCTCGTCCATGGACCAGCCGGTCGCGTCCCCGGCGACGGGTCGCGCGGGCTGTCCCGGCTGAACCGGGGGCGCGGCGGGCGGAGGCGGAGGCGGGGCGGCGTTCTGCCGTCGAGGGTGGCTGTAGTCGATCGGGCCGCCGACGGTGGGCGCGGAGGGCTGAGCGGAGGACGCGTCCGCGGGCATCTGGGTGGGTCCGGGCTGCGGTCCGCCGGTTGCCGGGGCTCCCTGTGCGCCGTAGGGAGAGGCGGGCTGCGATGTACCGGCGGCCGAGCCGCCGTTCGGGCTCGTCGGCTGCGGCGGTGTGCCCGGAGGCTGTGTGCCGTACGGCGACAACGGCTGCGGGGGTACGGCACCGGAGGCGCCCTGGGCCACGGAGGAGCCCTGCTCCGGGCCCGGTGCCGGCGTGGCCGTCTGCCGGGCATGGTCGCCGTCCGCCGTGCGGGCCGGGGGCGTCACCGCTCGGGCCAGGCCCTGGGCCACCGCCTCATGGATGGTGTTCGCGAGCTGGTGGGCCTGGGGAAGGCCCTGGTCGGTGAGGAGTTCGGTGAGACCGCCCGCGTAGCCCTGGCCGACGGCGCGTACCTTCCAGGCGCCCTGGCGGCGGTACAGCTCCAGCGCGACGACCGCCGACTCTGCGTCCAGGCCGGTGATGGTGTAGCTGGCGAGCTCGGTGCCGTCGAGGCCGGTGACCGCGACGAAGGGGGCGGCGACGGCGCCGAAGCGCACGGGGCCGCCCGCCGAGGGCAGGGCGAGCAGCACATGGACCCGGTGGACGGCTTCGGGCACGGCGCCGAGATCGACCGCTAGGCGGTGGTCGGCGGCCGCCTGCCGGGAGACCTCAAGACCCGGCAGGGCCGGCGCACCCGGGTGGAGGACCCACTCGACGCCGTGCACCGTGCCGTGCTCGTCGCCGAGCGTGGCTCCGGCCACGATCGGCGTACCGGCCGCGATCCGGATCTCGAGTCGGGCCTGGGAGAGCGGGTGGTTCTGCCCCCGCACCAGCTCGGCCGTCATCGCCTTCTCCCCCTGTGTCGTGGTGTCGGTCGGGTGCCGCTCGGCGGGCCGGTTACAGGTGCGGCAGGATCGCCGGCATCAGGTCCTGGAAGGTACGGCCGTTGGCCGGGGTGCCGAGGGCCGTCATGGTCCAGCCCGGACCCGTCCGGTGCACCTTCGCCATGATCTGGGCGGTGTAGGCGCCGCCGCCGGCGAGCGTGTAGCGGGCCAGCTCGTCGCCGTTGGTCTCGTCGACCAGTCGGCAGAAGGCGTTCTGCACCTCCTGGAAGGTCTGGCCCGTGAAGGAGTTCACGGTGAAGACGATCTGGTCGATGTGAACGGGGACGCGGGACAGGTCGACGAGGATCGCCTCGTCGTCCCCGCCCTGGCCGACGCCGCCGACGAGGTTGTCACCGGTGTGCTTGACCGAGCCGTCGTCGCTCACCAGGTGACGGAAGAAGACGACGTCGACGGGCTGCTTGTCCGCGAACAGGACGGCGGAGGCGTCGAGGTCGATCTCCCGCGTGCGCGTGCCGAACAGGCCGCGCCGGGGAGCCGCCTGCCAGCCGAGGCCCATGCGCACCGCGGTCAGGCTGCCTCCGTCGTTCTTCTGCAGACTGATGGCCTGACCCTTGGTCATGTTGACGGTCACGCGCCGAACCCCTCTCGCTGCTGTCCCCTGTTGCCGCGGTGCCCGCGGTTGTCCAGAACCCTACGCAGGGGCATCGACGGTGACGCACCCCGAAGCGCACTTTGTGTCGGTCTTGCAACACAGCGCGATGGAGGTCAGGCCAGGCCGGCCTCCTTCATCTGCCGGAGCTCCTTCTTCATCTCGGAGACCTCGTCGCGCAGCCGGGCCGCGATCTCGAACTGGAGGTCGGCGGCGGCGGCACGCATGCGTGCCGTCATCTCCTCGATCTGCCCGGCGAGCTCGGCCGCGGGGCGGTCGGTCGGGACGGTCTCCTTGGCCTTGCCCTTGGCGGCCTTGGTGCCGGCCGCGGCCTTGCCGAGGGAGGGCACGGGGGCCTTGGCTCCCTTGCCGTCCTTGCCCTGACGGTAGCCGGAGCCGAGCAGCTGCTCGGTGTCGATGTCCTCGCGGGCGATCTGCGCGACGATGTCGTTGATCTTCTTGCGCAGCGGCTGGGGGTCGATGCCCCGCTCCGTGTTGTACGCGACCTGCTTCTCCCGGCGCCGGTTGGTCTCGTCGATGGCCTTCTCCATCGCCGGGGTGATCTTGTCGGCGTACATGTGGACCTGGCCGGAGACATTGCGCGCGGCGCGGCCGATGGTCTGGATCAGGGAGGTGCCGGAGCGCAGGAAGCCCTCCTTGTCGGCGTCGAGGATGGCCACCAGGGACACCTCGGGCAGGTCGAGGCCCTCGCGCAGGAGGTTGATGCCGACGAGGACGTCGAACTCGCCGGAGCGCAGCTCACGCAGCAGCTCCACGCGGCGCAGGGTGTCGACGTCGCTGTGCAGATAGCGGACCTGGATGCCGAGCTCCAGGAAGTAGTCGGTGAGGTCCTCGGCCATCTTCTTGGTGAGCGTGGTGACCAGGACGCGCTCGTCCTTCTCGGTGCGGGTGCGGATCTCGTGCACCAGGTCGTCGATCTGGCCCTCGGTGGGCTTGACGACGACCTCGGGGTCGATCAGGCCGGTGGGGCGGATGATCTGCTCGACGACGCCGTCCCCGCGCGAGAGCTCGTACTTGCCGGGCGTCGCCGACAGATAGACGGTCTGGCCGATGCGCTCCGTGAACTCCTCCCACTTGAGGGGACGGTTGTCCAGGGCCGAGGGCAGGCGGAAGCCGTGGTCGACGAGGGTGCGCTTGCGGGAGGCGTCGCCCTCGTACATCGCGCCGATCTGGGGCACGGTCACGTGCGACTCGTCGATGACGAGGAGGAAGTCGTCCGGGAAGTAGTCGATCAGGGTGTGCGGCGGGGAACCGGGCGAGCGGCCGTCGAAGTGCATCGAGTAGTTCTCGACGCCCGAGCAGGAGCCGATCTGGCGGAGCATCTCCAGGTCGTACGTCGTGCGCATCCTCAGCCGCTGGGCCTCCAGGAGCTTGCCCTGCTTCTCGAGCTCGGACAGGCGCTCCCCGAGCTCCTTCTCGATGTCGTTGACGGCCCGCTCCATGCGCTCGGGTCCCGCGACGTAGTGCGAGGCAGGGAAGACGTACAGATGGTCGTCGTCGCTGATGATCTCGCCGGTGAGCGGGTGGAGCGTGGACAGTGCCTCGATCTCGTCGCCGAACATCTCGATGCGGACGGCGAGTTCCTCGTAGACCGGGAAGATCTCGATGGTGTCGCCGCGGACCCGGAAGGTGCCCCGGGTGAAGGCCAGGTCGTTGCGCGTGTACTGGATGTCGACGAAACGGCGCAGCAACTGGTCACGGTCGATCTCGTCCCCGACCTTGAGCGCGACCATGCGGTCCACGTACTCCTGCGGGGTACCGAGACCGTAGATGCAGGAGACCGAGGCGACCACGATGACGTCCCGGCGGGTGAGCAGCGAGTTGGTCGCGGAGTGGCGCAGGCGCTCCACCTCCTCGTTGATCGAGGAGTCCTTCTCGATGTAGGTGTCCGACTGCGGGACGTAGGCCTCGGGCTGGTAGTAGTCGTAGTACGAGACGAAGTACTCGACGGCGTTGTTCGGCAGCAGCTCGCGGAACTCGTTCGCCAGCTGGGCGGCCAGCGTCTTGTTCGGGGCCATCACGAGGGTGGGGCGCTGGAGCTTCTCGATCATCCACGCCGTGGTGGCGGACTTTCCGGTGCCGGTCGCGCCGAGCAGCACGACGTCCTTCTCACCTGCCTCGATGCGCTTGGCCAGCTCGGCGATGGCCGCCGGTTGATCGCCGCTGGGCTGGTAGGAGCTGACGACCTCGAAGGGCGCCACCGTACGTTCGATGTGAGAAACGGGCCGCATGGAGTCCACCGTACGACTCCCCACTGACAACGCGGTCCGACCAGGGGCTTCGGACGGAGGAGGGGCCGGTGGGTCAGCGGTTCTGCGAGGTGCCGGAGTCGCTGTGGGCCAGGTTCCGGCGGGGGCGGATCGAGGGGCGGCGGGAGGCCCCGTGGTGCGCGAGTTCGCGCGCGGGGATGCCGGGCTTGTTCTCGGCGGGCGACCACACGGGTTTGCCCATGACCATCAGCGGATCGAACATCACGACGACCGCCGCGATCAGCAGGAAGGCGAGCGGGCCGATCATCATCGGCGCGAGCAGGGAGGCGGGCGAGTCACCGGCGAGGGGGGCGGACGTGCGGTGCACATGGACGCTTAGGGCGGCCATGCCGGTGTAGTGCATGCCCGTCACGGCGAGGCCCATGACCAGGCTCGCGCCCACGCTCCACAGGAATCCCCTGACCTGCCCGGCGGCCCAGAGTGCGGCGGTGGCGGCGACGACGGCTATGACCACGGAGATGGCGACGGTGACGGTGTTGTACTCCAGCTGCCCGTTCAGGCGCATCCCCGCCATGCCCAGGTAGTGCATCGAGGCGATGCCCAGGCCGGTGACGGCACCACCGGTCATCAAGGGTGTTCCGGTCGCGCCCCGGTAGCCGACGATGAAGACCCCGACGCCCACCATGACGATGGCGACGGCCAGGCTCGCGAAGGTGATGGCCCGGTCGTAGTGGATGGGTGCCTGGTCGACCTTGAACCCCATCATCGCGACGAAGTGCATGGTCCAGATGCCGGAGCCGATCGCCGCCGAGCCGAGGGCCAGCCAGCCGGGTCGCCAGGACCGGTTGACCAGCATGGATCTTGTGGTGCAGCGCAGGCCGAGGGCGCCGCCGAGGCAGGCCATGAGGTAGGCCACCAGCGGTGTGACGAGTCCGTAGCTGAATCCGTCGACCGTGCCTTGCATGCGCGGCTACCTTCCGCCCTCTTACGTCCTGGAATTCCCTGAAATGCGCCCGTTCCCAGCACCGCTCGAGCGGTCGGGGTCGAGGCAGAGAGTATGACTCTCACCAGAATGGTCGAACGATTTTCCGGCAAAGAAACACGCCCTTGCCGCAGTTGTGCGGCACCGGTGAGCGGACTTGGAACACGACCACTCAGGATGTGGCCATTCTGTACCCCAGTGCCGTTGACCCGGTGCTGTCAAAGTGGTGCTGTACGTGATTGCTCGACGCGAGGAGTACGTATGCACGCGCGCGCTGCGACCGCCATGACCACCGCGCTTCTGGGGACCGCCGCCCTCCTGCTTCCCGCAACCGACGTCCGAGCCGTCGAGGACGGCACACCGCCCGCGATCATCGCCCACCGGGGCGCCTCCGCGTACGCCCCCGAGAACACCCTGGCCGCCGTCGACAAGGCCGCGCGGCTCGGCGCCGTCTGGGTCGAGAACGACGTCCAGCGCACCAGGGACGGCGAACTCGTCGTCCTCCACGACGACAGTCTCCGGCGCACCACCGACGTGGAGCAGGTGTTCCCCGGTCGGGCGCCCTGGAAGGTGAAGGACTTCACCGCCGCCGAGATCGCGCGTCTGGACGCGGGAAGCTGGTTCGGCGCCGCCTACGCGGGCACGCGCGTGCCGACGCTCAAGCAGTATGTGCACCGCGTCGATCTTCACCATCAGAAGCTGCTCCTCGAACTCAAGAACCCGGCGCTGTATCCGGGCATCGAGCGGGAGACCCTCAAGCTTCTCGGCAACGAGGGGTGGCTCGACCGGAAGCACGGGAGCCGACTGGTCGTGCAGAGCTTCAGCGCGGCCAGTCTGCGGACCGTCCACGATCTCAAGCCCGCTGTGAAGACCGGCTTCCTCGGAGCGCCGCCCGTGGCGGACCTGCACGCGTACGCGGTCTTCGCCGACCAGATCAACCCGTCGCACGCCGCCGTCTCCAGGGCGTACGTCTCCGCGGTCCAGGCCTTCACGGGTCCGCACGGCAGGCCGCTCGAGGTCTCCGCCTGGACCGTCGACACCGCGGACGCAGCGCGGCTGGTCGCCGGGTACGGCGTCGACGGCGTCATCACCAACAAGCCGGACGTGGTGCGGGACGCGCTGCGCGAGTAGCGGACCGTTCACGCGGACCTCCGGGTGTTGTCAGTGCCGGCTCGTACGGTGGACGCATGAACAGCCAAGGGCAGGACGAGCAGCGGGTCGTGTGGACCGTCGTCGGCACGGACATCGGGCCGCTGCTGCTGGCCGCGACCGACGAGGGCCTGGTCAACGTGGTCTTTCACGCCACCGAACCGGTCCGCGACAAAGCACTGGAGCGGCTCGCTTCCCGGCTGGGCACCGAGCCCGTCGAGGCGCCCGGCTCCGCGCTGCTGGCCGAGGCGATACGCCAGGTCGAGGCGTACTTCGCAGGCAAGCGGCACGACTTCGAGCTGTCCCTGGACTGGTCGCTGATCTCGGGCTTCAACCGGCAGGTGCTGCGTGAGCTGGCGTCCGGTGTGCGATACGGCCAGGTCGTCGGGTACGGCGATCTGGCCGGGCGGGTCGGCCAGCCGGGTGCCGCGCAGGCCGTGGGGGTGGCGATGGGCTCCAATCCGCTGCCGGTCGTCGTGCCCTGCCATCGGGTCGTGGAGAGCGACGGCGGAATCGGCGGGTTCGGCGGCGGTCTGGAGACCAAGCGGAAGCTGCTCGCGCTGGAGGGCGTGCTGCCCGAGCCGCTGTTCTGACGCGCGACGGACATCTCTGCGTGACGGCCCCTGCGCGACGGCCCGAGGTGGACGCCGCGGTCGACGCGGTGGGCTTCGAGGCCCGTGCCCACGGCAAGGACGCCCTGAGGCACCCGCGAGGGTCCTCGACTCGCTGATGGGGATCAAACGCGCCAGCGGTGCGCCGGCCATCCCGGGCCTGTACATCACCGATGACCCCGGGGGTCGAGGACGACGCCAGGAGCGGGACGATGAAGGTACGGCTCGGGCTCGGCTCGGCCAAGAGCCACCGCTTCACCACTGGACAGTGCCCGGTGATGACGTACCACCGGAGTCTGATGACAGCGATCCTGCACGACCGTGTACACATCGCCAAGGCGGTCAACACGACCGTCGTCGGGCTGGACGACGCACCGCGCGGCTACGGAGCGCTGACCGGCGTACGACCGGCTGGCAGGTCGCAGCAGAGGACCACGCCCGTGGCGGGTGGCCCCCTCGCGCGTCGGTCCGCGTCAGTCGTAGTGGCGCGCCTCGAAAACGTTCCCGTCCGGGTCGCGGAAGTAGAAGCTGCGCCGGGCCATTCCGCGGGCGCCGAAGGAGTCGTGGGAGACGTCCGAAACAGGTACCGAGCGCTCCTCCAGCCGGGCGCGGAGTGTCTCGAAATCGTCGGCGGGCAGGGCCAGGCAGACATGATTGACGGGGTGTCCCGCGCTCTCGGCCGCGCCAGGGACCATTTTCATGTCGTCCGCCATGGCGAGCGGCATGAGGTCGAGGATGGTCTCGTCGTTGAGCCGTACGGAGGGGAAGGACACGGCCCCCGCGGCGAAGTCGGTGAGCCGCACGGGTTCCAAGCCCAGGTTCTTCTCGTAGAAGTCGGCCGAGGCCACCGGGTCACGGACCCAGAGGACTACATGGTCGAGACGTGTCGAGTTGTCCTTCATGCACTCCAGGCTGGTGTCGTCCTCCACAGCCCGCAAGGGTTTGACCGGACGTGCCGCCCGCCAGAGATGAGGGAAGACCGAACGACAGGAGGCAGGCCCGTGGTGCTGGTGGTGTCCGAAGAGGTGCGCGAAGCGATCGACGCGCGTCGACCCGTGGTGGCCCTGGAGTCCACGATCATCGCGCACGGGCTGCCGCGCCCGCGCAATCTGCAGGTGGCGCTGGAGCTGGAGGACGTCGTACGGCGGCAAGGCGCCGTACCGGCGACGATCGCCGTCCTGGACGGGCGGCCCTTGGTCGGCCTGGACAAGGAGCAGTTGGAGCGGGTCGCCAACGAGGACGGGATCCGCAAGCTGGGGCACCGGGATCTGCCGCTCGCGGTGGCCGCGGGTGTGAGCGGGGCGACCACCGTGTCGGCCACGGCGCAGCTGGCGGCCCTGGCCGGGGTGGAGGTGTTCGCGACGGGCGGGCTCGGCGGGGTGCACCGGGAGTGGACGACGACCCAGGACGAGTCGGCCGACCTCGGCCTGCTGGCGCGCACACCGATCACCGTGGTGTGCGCGGGCGTGAAGTCCATCCTGGACGTGCCCGCAACGCTCCAGCGACTGGAGACGCTGGGGGTCGCGGTCGCCGGGTACGGGACGGACCGTTTCCCCGGCTTCTATCTGTCGGACTCCGGCTACCCCGTGGAGTGGCGGCTGGACTCCCCGCAGCAGGTCGCGGAGGTCATGCGGGCGCGGGAAGCGCTGGACGCGCCCGGCTCCGCGCTGATCGTCGCCAACCCCGTGCCCGAGGAGGAGCAGCTGGATCCCGACTTGCACGCGCGTGTGCTCGCGGCCGCGCTGCAGGCGTGCGAGGAGGCGGGGGTCACCGGTCAACGGGTCACACCGTTTCTGCTGGACTACCTGGTGCGGCACACCGACGGCGCCTCGCTGAGCGCCAACCTGGCGGCGGTGCGCGGCAACGTGCGGCTGGCGGGGCGGATCGCGGCGGCCCGGGCCGGGGCGTGACGACGGAGGTGCTCGGTACCGCTACGGCAGGCCGGGGTGGCGCACTGCTGGTCGTCGGGGACGTCATCACGGACGTCGTCGCCCGGCACCGGGGGCCGCTCGCCGCGGGCACGGACACCGCCGCCGCGATCCGTACGGTGCCGGGCGGGGCGGGGGCCAACGTGGCCTGCTGGGCCGCCCGCGGTGGCGGTGCCGAGGTACGGCTGCTGGGGCGGGTGGGTGCGGACGCGGCCGCGTGGCACGAGCGGGAGCTGGCCGCGTGCGGGGTACGGCCGCGGCTCGTCGTCGATCCGCAGGCGCCGACCGGGACGGTGATCTGCCTCGTGGACACGGGTGAGGCCGCCGAGCGGACGTTCCTCACGGACAGCGGCGCCTCGCTGCGGCTGGAGCCGGACGACTGGTCGGACGCGCTGCTCGACGGCGTGGCACGGCTGCACCTGTCGGGCTATCTGCTGTTCTCGGAGCCGAGCCGGGCGCTGGTGGCGGTGGCCCTGGAGTCGGCACGCGCGCGTGGTGTTCCGGTGAGCCTTGATCCGGCGTCGGCGGGCTTCCTCCGGGAGTTGGGGGTGCACCGCTGCCTCTCGCTGATCGAGGGGGTGGACGTCCTGCTGCCGAGCCGGGACGAGGCGTGCCTGCTCACCGGGCTGCCCGACGCGGCGGACGCGGCGGCCAAGCTGAGCCGCCACGTCCCGCTGGTGGTCGTCAAGCAGGGAGCGGAGGGTGCGGTGCTTGCCCGCTCCGGCACCGTGTACGCCCGTGTGCCCGCCGTAGCGGCGACGCCCCGGGACACGACCGGGGCGGGCGACGCCTTCACGGGCGGGTTCCTCGCCGCCCTGCTGGCGGGGGCCGCACCCGAGGACGCGGCGGCGGACGGATGCCGGGCGGGTGCGCTGGCGGTGGAGCGGGTGGGCGGGAGGCCTCCGATGCCGGACTGACGACCGACGGCCGGCGCCCCGGCTGCTGCTCCCGTGCTACGCCTTGCGGCCCCACGCCGAGATCAACGGGGCCGTGGCCAGGTCCATCGTGCCGGTGGCGACGTTGGCGAGGTGGCGGTCGATGTCCTCGTCCGTGGCGAGGCCCGCCGTGACCAGCTGCTCGCGGATCTGGCGGATCGTGGCGGACTCCAGGGCGGCACAGGCCGGCGAGGCGAGCGGGAAGTAGGCGTCGGCCGCCACCTGGCGCAGACCGGCCTCACGCAGCAGACGCGGAAGGGTGCGGCCGTAGGAGAGGTCGGCGCCGCGGTCGGCGAGCAGCCGGCGGAACCCCTGGCGCAGCCGGTTCGCCAGTTGCTGCTCGGGGCCACGCTCGTCGGGGCAGGTCAGGGGTTGCAGGGCGGGGTCGGCGTCCTCCAGCAGGAGCCGTCCGCCGGGGCGCAGGGACTTGATCATCGACCGCAACGCCCGTTCCCGGTCGGGCACATGGACGAGGACGAGCCGGGCGTGCACCAGGTCGAAGTCCTCCCCCGGCGGATCCTCGGCGCTCACGTCGTGAACGCGTACGTCCACCGGCGGGCGGGCCGCCGCGGCCAGGAGCGTGGTGTCGATGTCGGTCGCGACGACCTTCCCGGTGGGACCGACCTTCTTGGCCAGCCAGGACACCACGGACGTGCCACCCGCGCCGACCTCCCAGCAGCGCCAGCCGGCTCCGATGCCGAATCCTTCGATATGCCGGAAGGTCGTGGGGTCGAAGAGGGTGGCGAAGGCGTCGAAGCGCTCGCCCGCCTCCGTCTGCCGGTTGTCGAGGAGATATCGGTCGGTTCGTGTCATGCCGCGATGATCCCAGTAGCCGTGCTTGTCCGAAACGGGCGACGCGGTCCTACGACGAGATGGCCGGCCTCTATGCGGCGAGGCGACTGCACCGAGGCGGGCGCGGGCGGTTGTCCACAGGCGGGAACCAAGCGGAACCTCCCCTGTCCACAGGCTCACCCGACGCTTACGTCGGCCTGGCAAACTGGCCCGCCAGGACGCAGACACGCGTCGCTGGGAGATCCACGCGAGGAGATCCAGATGTCCATGGCAGGGAATCTGCGAAAGGTCACGAGCCTCGGCAGGGTCGGCGGCCTGCGCAAGGTGGCCCGGCTGGCCCGGCGGCGCCCGCGCGTCGACCTGAGCCACCACGCCCGCTCCCCGCTGGGTACCTCGGTCGTCAACTGCGTGACCTACAAGGAGGGAGCCCGTATCCCGGTCGGCGGCGATCTGGTCGACACCGTGGAGCGGGTGCGCGACAGCCGTGACGGTTTCGTCTGGCTCGGCCTGCACGAGCCGTCGGACCATGAGTTCGAGGGCATCGCGGACCTGTTCGACCTGCATCCGCTGGCCGTCGAGGACGCGGTCGAGGCCCATCAGCGCCCCAAGGTGGAGCGCTACGGCGAGACGCTGTTCGCCGTGTTCAAGACGGTCTGCTACGTCGAGCACGAGGAGCTCACGGCGACGAGCGAGGTGGTCAACACCGGAGAGATCATGGTGTTCGCCGGCGAGGACTTCGTGATCACGGTGCGGCACGGCAGTCATGGATCGCTGGGTCCGCTGCGCGAAGAGCTGGAGTCGGATCCCCAGCAGCTCGCCAAGGGGCCGGCCGCGGTGCTGCACGCGATCGCGGACCACGTGGTCGACGACTACCTGCACGTCACCGACTCGATGCAGTCGGACATCGACCTGGTCGAGACGGCGGTCTTCGCGGACAACGGCGCCCGGGTCGACCCGGGCCGCATCTACCAGCTCAAGCGCGAACTCCTGGAGCTGAAGCGGGCGGTGGTCCCGCTCAGCCGCCCGCTCGAGGAGCTCTCCACGCGGCCGATCCATGTCATCGCCCCGGAGATACAGGCGTACTTCCGCGACGTCTCCGACCATCTGCTGCGCGCCAAGGAGCAGATCGCCGCGTTCGACGAACTGCTCAACTCGATCCTGCAGGCCCACCTCGCGCAGGTGACGGTCTCGCAGAACGAGGACATGCGGAAGATCACGGCCTGGGCCGCGGTGATCGCCGTCCCGACGATGGTGTGCGGTGTGTACGGCATGAACTTCGACCACATGCCGGAGCTGCACTGGACGTTCGGCTACCCGTTGGTCATGGGCGTGATAGCCGTCGCCTGTGGCGTGCTGTACCGCGGCTTCCGGCGCAACGGCTGGCTGTGACCGGGCTCGTCCGCGGGACGGTCAGTGGGTGCTGGAGCTGCGTGCGTAGACGCTCTCGGCCCAGCCGGCGATCTGCTCGTCCGTCAGGTGCCGGGCCAGGTCGGCCTCGCTGATCATGCCCACCAGGCGCTTGTTCTCGATGCCGGGAAGCCTGCGGATCCGGTGCTCCTCCATCTCGTGCAGGACGTCCGAGACGTCGGCGCCCGCGTCGATCCAGCGGGGTGTGCCCTGGGCCATCTCGCCCGCGGTGACCTTGGCCGGGTCGTGGCCCACGGCCACACAGCCGATGACGATGTCGCGGTCGGTGAGGATGCCGCACAGCCGTTCGTTCTCGTCACTGATGGGCAGGGCTCCGACGCCGAGTTCACGCATCAGCTGGGCGGCGCGGTCGAGGGTCTCGTGAGCGGGGATCCACTGGGCGCCCCGGTGCATGATGTCTCCGGCGGTGGTCATGAGTACCTCCCGGTGCCGGACGGCCGGCGCGGCGCGGACGGCACCGCAAGTCCCGGCGCCCTTCATTCTCGCCGTGCCACCGGGGGCCCGCACCCGGAACCTGTCGGTAGCGGCGGCCGGTCCCGGGCAGCGTCGCCACAGTCCTCGGACGGTCCGGGTCAGCCGCTCCACGCCGGGTGGCGGGGGTCGTCGGCGCGGACCAGGACGTCGGCCGTTCCGGCCGGGTCGGTCTCGTCGGCGTAGCGCTCGTAGGCGGGGAGGGTCCAGTGGTCGGGCTCGGGAGTACGGCGGCGCAGGGCACCCTCGGAGAGGAGGACGTGGACGGTCAGGTCGAAGGGGAACCAGTGGTGCAGCAGGAGGGGGCCGTGAAGCAACAGGACGCCGCCGGGCGGGAGATGGACGTAGGGACTGCGGGTGGCGCGGTCGGTGACCGGGTCCCACAGGTCGGGCAGGACTCGGCCGTCGCCGCCGGGTTCGAGGGGGCCGAAGACCTCGCGCCAGAGAGCGCCGGTGTCGAACCAGCCGCTGTAGTAGGCCTCCAGGTCGTGGTGGCCGTATTCGAGACGGAGCGAGGCGGGGCGCAGGAAGCCCTCCATGCCGACGACGAGCGAAGGGCGGCCACGTATGCGGAGAGCCTCGGAGACACGCTCGGCGAGTTCGCCGGGGCGGGCTGCCGGGGCGCCGTCGAGGGCGACGCGGGGCCAGGGGCTGCCGTCGGCCGGCTTCAGGTCGAGGAGTCGGTCGGCCAGCTGCTCGCCGAGCCGGTCCCAGGTGATCGCTTCGAGTCGCACACGGCCATGATGCGTCAGCCGGTGTTGGGAAGGCGTCCCGCTCGTCGGTCCCGTGGGCGGCGGGCCGGGGTCGCCACGCCGGTTGGTCGGGGTCGGTGTCGGTAATGCGCGTGGCTGGGGAATGAACCCCTCATGACAGGCCTCGCGACTCCCCCGACCCCTGGCGGACCTCTTGTCGTCCAGCCGTTGCGGAGACGGCACTGTGCGGAGTGCCGGGGCGGGCCGTTGCCGATGCTCGTCGTCGAGGGCGGGACGCCGCGGTGTCTCGACTGCGCCGACCTCGGGCATCTGGTGTTCCTGCCGCGCGGCAACACCGCGCTCACGCGCCGCTCGCGGGAGGAGAGCGCGCTGTCGGCGGTCGTCGTGCGGTTCAACCGGCGCAAGGGGCGTTACGAACGGCAGGGCGTCCTCGTCGAGGAGGCGGGGCTGGCGCGGGCCGAGGAGCGGTGCCTGGCCGACGCGGAGGCACGGCGGCGGCGCCGGGTGCGGGACGCGCGCCGGCGGGCGGTGGAGGACGTGCGGTTCGCCGAGGCGTTCGCGGCGGAGATACGGCGGTTGTTTCCGGGGTGTCCTGACGAGCGGGCTCGGGCCATCGCCTCGCATGCGTCCCTGCGCGGCAGCGGGCGGGTGGGGCGGAGCGCGGCGGGACGAGCCCTGTCGGAGGGCGCGGTGGTGTCGGCGGTGGGTGCTTCCGTGCGGCATGTGGACACGCCGTATGACGCGCTGCTGATGAGCGGGGTGACGCGGCATGAGGCGCGGGGACGGATCTTGGGGGATGTGGAGGCGGTGCTCAGGGGGTGGCGGGTGCTGGAGATGGTGAAGGAGGTGACTCAGGCGTCGGGCTGAGGACCCCTGACCGGCCCGCTGGACCCCGGCCCGGAACAACCGCGCGCCGGAACTCAGGAGTTCAGGGGGTGGACGTTGGGTTATGCAGGTGCGCGCCATGGCCATGGTTCGGGGGGTGGGGGCGGGATTCACTGGTGGGGACGGGTGGTGCCGGGCCTGGGGCTCGGCCGGAGGCTGGAGCTGGTGTGGTGATGATCGAGGGACCTTACTTCGGGCTGGTCGTGCTGGGGGTGCTCGGGACCGGGCTGGTGGCCGGGGTCTTCTGTGCGTTCTCGACCTTTGTGATGAAGGGGCTCGCCGAGTTGCCGCCCGCGCAGGGCGTCGCCGCGATGAACGCGATCAACGTGACCGCGGTGCGGCCGCCGTTCATGGCCGTGTTCGCGGGCTCCGCGGTGCTGTGCGCGGTGATCGCGGTGGTGACGTTCGTGCTGTGGCCGGACGAGGGGACGGTCGAGCTGCTGGTGGGCAGCGCGCTGTATCTGTTCGGCTCGTTCGGGCTGACGATGGTGGCGAACGTGCCCCGCAACGACGCCCTGCTCAAGCTGGACCCGGGTACCCCGGAGGCGGCGGCGTACTGGCCGACGTATGTGCGCGAGTGGACCATGTGGAACCACGTCCGCGCGGTCGCCTCGGGCGCGGCGGCGCTGGCGTACGTGCTGGCCCTCACATGAGCGTCGCCACACCGGCCTCCGAACCCGGAGAAAGCGCTGTCCCAGCGGCTGACAGGCACTCTGCGCCAGGGGCCGATCAGCCGTATCGTGGCCGAAAGGAGTTCCGCAGGAGTGCCGCCCGATGACGCACGGCCACGGCGGACGCGTCGGCGTCACCAGCGCGAGCAAGGAAGACGGCCATGGCCGATCCCAAGGGATTCATGACCACACCTCGCCAGGACTGGCCCCGCAGGCCGGTCGAGGAACGGGTCCGGGACTGGGACGAGGTGTACGTCCCCGGGGCCCTGCTGCCCATCATCAGCAAACAGGCGGACCGGTGCATGGACTGCGGCATCCCGTTCTGCCACGACGCCTGTCCGCTGGGGAATCTCATCCCCGAGTGGAACGACCTTGTCTCACGGGACGACTGGCGGCAGGCCGCCGACCGGCTGCACGCGACGAACAACTTCCCCGAGTTCACGGGGAAGTTGTGTCCGGCACCGTGCGAGGCGGGATGTGTGCTCGCCATCAACCAGCCGGCGGTCACCATCAAGAACGTCGAGGCAGCCGTCGCCGACCGGGCCTGGGAGCTCGGGTTCACTCCGCCGCGACCACCGGACCGGTTGTCCGGGCGGACCGTCGCGGTGATCGGATCGGGGCCCACCGGGCTCGCCGCGGCACAGCAGTTGACCCGGGCAGGGCACACGGTCGCCGTCTACGAGAAGGACGACCGGCTCGGCGGGCTCATGCGGTACGGCATCCCCGAGTTCAAGATGGAGAAGCACCATCTGGAGCGGCGGATCGAGCAGATGCGGGCCGAGGGGACGAAGTTCCGTACGTCCACGGTGGTCGGGCGCGACGTCGGGGCGGCGGAACTCAGGTCACGGTACGACGCGGTGGTGATCGCCACGGGGGCCACGGCATGGCGTGAACTGGAGGTGCCGGGACGGGAGTTGGCCGGGGTTCAGCAGGCCATGGAGTATCTGCCGTTGGCCAACCGGGTGCGCGAGGGGGATCTGGCGGTGTCCCCGATGTCGGCCGCCGGGAAGCATGTCGTGATCGTGGGCGGAGGTGACACGGGGGCCGACTGTCTGGGGACCGCGGTGCGTGAAAGGGCCGCGTCCGTGACCCAGTTGGACATCTATGCGCAGCCCGGGGGTGAGCGGGACGAGGACGCGGAGCCGTGGCCCACGTATCCGAAGATCTACCGGTTGTCGGCGGCGCACGAGGAGGCCCGGGAGCTGGAGACCGCGCCCGCGGCCGACGCGGACGCGCGGTTGTTCGCGGCGTCCACACTGCGCTTCACCGGGGACGGGGACGGGCATGTGCGGTCGCTGCACCTTGTCGCGGTGGACGCGGCGCGGCGGCCGGTGGCGGGGACGGGGCGGACGATTCCCGCCGACCTCGTGCTGCTGGCGCTCGGGTTCTCCGGGCCGGATCGGGGGGACGGGCTCGTGGAGCAGTTGGGGCTGGGGATGGAGCCCCGGGGGACGGTCGCACGGGATGCCGGGTTCGGTACGAATGTGCCGGGGGTGTTCGCTGCGGGCGACGCCGCTCGGGGACAGTCGTTGATCGTGTGGGCGATCGCCGAGGGGCGGGCGGTCGCGGCGGCGGTCGACCGGTATCTGACGGGGAGTTCACGACTGCCGGCGCCCATCGGACCGTACGACCGGCCGATGACGGTGTAGGGCGGCGGACGGGCCTAGGGGCGCGGCGAGTTCAGCTGTCGGTGGCGGTGCCCGCCACCGACACGGACCAGAAGCCGCAGGACACCACCGCCCCACTCCCCCACCCAAGCCCGCCCCCTACCTCACCCCCGCTCATCCGTCCCCGCCACCTTCGCCGTCGACAGCGCCACCCTGTTCCATGTGTTGATCGTGAGGATCAGGGACAGCACGTGGGCCAGTTCCTGTTCGTCGAAGCAGGCCGCGGCCTGCGCGTAGACCATGCCGGGGACTCCGCCGTCGGCCACCAGCGTCACCGCCTCCGTAAGGGCCAGGGCGGCCTGTTCCTTCTCCGTGAAGAAATGGCGGGCCTCTCGCCAGACCGGGACCATGTGGAGGCGGTCCTCCGTCTCGCCGGCCTTGCGGGCGTCGTTGGTGTGCATGTGGAGGCAGTACGCGCAGCGGTTGAGGTGGGAGGCGCGGATCTGGATCAGTTCGACGAGGGTGGGTTCGAGGCCCTCGCGGGCGGCCGCGTCGAAACCGATCAGCGCTCGGAACACCTTCGGGGCGGCCTTCGCGAAGTCCAGCCGAGCCGTACCTGTCACGTTCGTGTGCGTCGTCGTCATGTGATCAACCTACGGGGCGCAAAGACCGGCTGTAGGGTGCATTTCCATGGTGGAATCGTGGGTCAATTACGCGGAGCGGATCGGCTCCGACCTGCACCTCGAACTCTCCGGTCCGGGGAGCAAGCGGGCCGCGCTGATCCGGGCGTTGCGGGAGGCCGTACACAGTGGGCGGCTCGCACCCGGCACCCGGCTGCCGCCCTACCGCTCACTCGCCGCCGACCTCGGCGTCGCCCGCAACACGGTGGCCGACGCCTACGCCGAACTCGTCGCCGAGGGCTGGCTCACCGCCCGCCAGGGCTCCGGCACTCGCGTCGCCGAACGGTCCCGGCCGCTCCACGCCGCCGTACGCACGAGAAGGCCGGCCACCTACCGCGCGCGTGCCACCCGCCACGACCTCCGCCAAGGCACCCCCGATGCCTCCGGCTTCCCCCGGAGCGCCTGGCTCGCCTCCTACCGCCGGGCCCTCCACCAGGCCCCCAACGAGGTCTTCGGTCCCGGTGACCCCGCCGGGCGGCCGGAGCTCAGAGCGGCCCTCGCCGCATACCTCGCACGCGCGCGTGGCGTGCGCACGCAGCCGGACCGGATCGTCATCTGCTCCGGGTTCGCGCACGCCCTGCGGCTGCTCTTCGGGGGCGGAGGCGGGGGCGGAGGCGGAGGCGGGCAGCCCCTGCGCGGCCCGCTGGCCGTGGAGGCGTACGGACTGCCCTTTCACCGGGAGCTGCTCGCGGCCGAGGGCGTACGGACCGTGCCGCTGCCCCTGGACGAACACGGCGCGCGCGTGGACCGTTTGACCCGCGAGCGGGCCGTACTGCTCACGCCCGCGCATCAGTTCCCCACCGGCGGTCCGCTGCACGCCGAGCGCCGGGCGGCGGTGGTCGACTGGGCACGCGCGCGTGGCGCGGTGGTGCTGGAGGACGACTACGACGGGGAGTTCCGCTACGACCGCAAGCCCGTCGGCGCCCTGCAGAGCCTCGACCCCGAGCGGGTGATCCTGATCGGCTCGGTCAGCAAGAGCCTGTCGCCCGCGGTGCGGCTGGGATGGATGGTGCTGCCCGAGCGGTACGTCGGTGACGTACTCGCGGCCAAGGGCGAGCGGGAGGCCTGGGCAAGCGTGCTCGACCAGCTGGCCCTCGCCGACCTCATCGTCTCGGGGTCCTACGACCGTCACGTACGGCAGATGCGGCAGCGCTACCGGCGCCGCCGGGACCTGCTCGTCGCCGCGCTGGCCGAGCACGCGCCGCACATCGAGGTCACCGGGGTCGCGGCGGGGCTGCACGCGGTGCTGCGGCTGCCGCCGGGCACCGAGCGATCCGCCGTCAAGGCCGCGATCTGGCAGGGCGTCGCGCTGGACGGACTCGCGGAGTTCCGTCACCCGGACACGGACATGCCGGCCCACGACGGTCTGGTCGTGGGGTACGCGACACCTTCCGAGCATGCGTACGCGGCGGCGCTGGAGACACTGTGCGGGGCGCTGCCGCCGGGTGAGACGCAGGCGTCGTAGGAGACAACGGCGTCCACTGATCCCCCGGGCCCTGCCCCGGGGGTGGGCCGGCAGCGGCCCACCCCCCTTGGTCGATCTCAATCATTCAGCGATTACTCATCAAGGGAGCACTGAGTTCAGGAGAGCAGGAAGTCGGCCACCCCCGCCTTGGCGCCCTCGATGAACGCGGTCATCTCGTCGGTGGTGTAGATCAGCGCCGGTCCGTCCGGGTCGGTGGACTGACGGACGGCGATCCGGCCGTCGGCGAGCTTCATCGCCTCCAGGCAGTTGCCGCCGTTGCCGCCGCTCCACGGCTTGTGCCAGCCTTCGCTCCCCAGCTCCCGGGCGGGCATGCCGTTGTAGACGGACAGGCGCGGCTTGATGCGATTCATTCACAGCTCCTTGCGGAGATCCCGGAGGATCTCCTTCGTGCGATGTGCCGTAGCGGCCTGCGCCGCCATGCGGTCCATGACCTCGAGATGGGTCGCCACCTCGACGCGCGCGTCCAGATAGATCGCGCCGGTCAGGTACTCGCTGTAGACCATGTCCGGAAGTTCGGGCACGGCGAATCGGAAGAGCACGAAGGGCCCGTACGTGCCGGGGTGCGGCCCGTTGGCGAACGGGGCGACCTGGAGCGTCACGTTGGGCAGCTTCGTTGCCTCGAGCAGTTTGTCGATCTGGGCACGCATCACCTCCGGGCCGCCGACGGGGCGGCGCAGCACGGTCTCGTCCATGACGACCCACAACCGGGGCGCGTCCTGACGGGTGAGCAGTCCCTGCCGTTCCATGCGCAGGGCGACATGGCGCTCGATGTCGTCGGGGCTGGTCTGGCCGATGGCGCCCGAGCGCAGGACGCCACGCGCGTAGTCCTCCGTCTGCAGCAGACCGGGGACGAAGTGCGGCTCGTACTCGCGGATGAGCGCGGCCGCGCCCTCCAGGCTGACGTGCATGGAGAACCAGCCGGGCAGCACGTCGTGGAAGCGCTGCCACCAGCCGGGGCGGTTGGCGTCCTCGGCGAGCTGGACGAAGTCCTCGGCCTCCTGGTCACCGACGCCGTAGGCCTTCAGCAGGAGCTGGAGGTACGGGATCTTGAGCCCCACCTCGGCCATCTCCATGCGACGGACGGTGGCGGGGGCGACGCGGAGGATACGGGCGGCTTCCTCGCGCTTGAGCCCGGCGCGTTCCCGCAGGTCCAGCAGGCGCCGGCCGAGGACGACCTGACCGACCGTCGGCGCGGACCGCGGTTCGCTCACGCTCCACCTCCACGAAGTCATTACGGGCGTCACAGCCACCAGCATGCTGACAGCCCAGCGGCGCCATTCGAAGACCTGGTTCGAAGATCTGTACGAATACGGAATACCGCTGCGTACGGATCTCCGGTGATCCCAACTGGCGCCGCTCAAGATGCTGTTGCGAGCAGTGTGCCACGGCCTCCCACCGCGTCACACAGCACTCTGCATTTTTCAGAGTGACACTTGCCAAGTGTTCACGACGGGGCGATAGTGGCAAGCGTGATTCCGTCCCCGCCCTTAGGAACAGACGCTGCCGTAGGCCACCCCCAGGGTCTCGGTGCTGTCCCGGCAGAAGGGCCCGACAGGGCCGCTGTCCGGCGCCGGTTCCGTTTCGAGCTGGCCGCGCATCCGGGTTCTCCCGCGCAGGCCAGACGCCTGACGAGGGCGCGGCTGACCCATTGGTCGGTCTGCGAGGACACCTGCGACTCGGCCGCCCTGGTCGTCTCCGAGCTGGTCACCAACGCCATCGTGCACACCGCGAGCAGCCGTGTGGTCTGCGAGCTGCACGACGATGACGACCTGGTGCGAATAGCCGTGCGCGACGAGGGCTGCGCCCCGGGTGAACCGCACCCGTCCCCGCAGCGCGGCGAGGAGGAGCACGGGAGGGGACTGCTTCTCGTCGACTCCCTCTGTCACGCGTGGGGCGCTCATGAGCACGGCCCCGGGCTGCTGGTCTGGGCGGAGCTGCCGCGCAAGGCGGACGAGCCCCGCGTGGACACCGGCCCGCGCAACGATCTGGGCTGGGGAGCCCGCCCCAAGCCGGTTCCCTCCGGGGGATCGGGCCAGGAGGACGAGGTCGAGGAGCACCACAGAGCGGCGCCCGTGGGGGAGGCGCGCGATCACGGAGCGGGGGGCGCGGGCGCATGGGCGTGAGCGGCGGACCCGGCGGCCAGGTGCTGACCATGGACACGCTGGTCCGCCTCGGACGCGGGCTGCGGGCGCCGGGGACGCCGCGCAGGCTGGCCGTTCCGGAGGGAATGACGGTGCCGCTTGGCTGCGACGCGGTCGGGGTGCCGGTGCAGTTGAGCAGGGAACTGGTGTCCCGGTTGCCGCGGGTCGGGTGTGTGTACGCCGATGACACGCACTGGTGGTGGATCGTTCCTGCCGACTCCGACTACGCGCTCGAGTGGCCCAGGCCTGCCCAGTACGCCACCGGGGCGGTTGTTCCGGACGCCCCGGTGGTGCCGTCCCTTGTCCATCGGGGCGAGGGGACGTTGCCGTACACGCCCCCCATCCCTCTCTACCTGGCCTTGTGCCAGCTGACCGGGACCACTCCCAGCTGGTCCCGGCCGGTCAGCTCAGCGGGTTAGCTCGGCCGGAAGACCATCCCTCGGTGCGGGTCCGTGAGGGCCGGCCGCGCCCGCGCGGCGCAGTCGCATGGTGACGCAGCCCCGCGCTCCTTTGCGGCCCGTTGTACGCCCGCGCGTTTTCTCTGCCCCCTTTCGCGCTCTCCCTCCCTGCGGCCCGCCGCCGCCATAGTTGCCCCGTCCAGGATCGGGGGAGGTCTGCGGTGGGAAAACGGCGTGGCACTGAGCAGCCCGGAGTCTCCGAGTCGGAGCGGCTGCTCTTCGGGGGACCGCTGAGGTACGACACGGGCTGGAACTCGCACTCCGACGCGTTTCTGGAGCTGGGGTTCCGGGCCATGGTGGTGCGGCTGCCGTCGCTGTTGTCGGCGAGTCTCCGGCTGGCCTGGCAGGCGGACCGGCGGGCCGCGCGGACCGTGCTGGCCGCCGAGGTGACCCGGGGTCTCGCACAGGCGGTGAGTCTGCTCGCGGTCAACAGTGTGCTGGGGCGGCTGATCGGCGGGGGCGCGCTGGAGGACCGGCTGCGCGGGGCCGTGCCCGCGTTGGTCACCATGGCCGCCGTGATGCTCCTGGGGGCGTTGCTGCGGGCCGCGTCGACGCATGCCACCGGCCGCCTCGAGCCCAAGGTGGAGCGGGTGGCGACCGAGCGGTATCTGGAGCGGGCGGCCACCGTCGAGCTGTCTGCGATCGAGGATCACGCCTTCCACAAGCTGCTGGACACCGCGCAGTACGGCGCCACCTCGGCCCGCCGGATGATCTCGTTCGCGACGCGGGTGGTGAACGCGATGATCTCGCTGATCGCGGCGGCGGGCGTGCTGACCGTGCTGCACCCGGCGCTGCTGCCGCTGCTGGTCACGATGACGATCCCGAGCGGCTGGGGCGCGCTGACCATCGCGCGCCGCCAGTACGAGTCCTTCCACACCTGGGTGCAGCACGTGCGGGCGGGCCGCCTCCTCGGGGCCCTGCTGATCGAGCCGGAGGCGGCGCCGGAGATCCGCGTCCACGGCGTGGGGCCGTTCCTGCTCCGGCACTACCGTGCGATGGCGGAGACGGCGGAGGCCGAGCAGGCCCGACTGGCCCGGCTCGCGGCCCGGACGGGGCTGATAGCGGCGACCTGGACGGGCCTGGCGACGGTGGCGACGTACGCGACACTGGGCGCGCTGCTGCTGGCGGGCGCGATGGCGCTGTCGGTGGCGGGTACGGCCGTGATCGCCGTGCGCACCGGCTCGCAGAGTCTGAACACCCTGGTCATCGAGATGAACGCGCTGCACGAGGAGGCCCTGTTCGTCGGCGACCTGCAGCGGCTCTACACGGAGGCCGCCGAGCGGGCGATCCCGGAGGGCGGGTCCGCGCTGCCGGACGACCCGCGCGAGATCCGCTTCGAGAACGTCTCCTTCACCTACCCGGGAGACGCGACCCGCCCCGCGCTCGACGACGTGACCCTCACCCTGCCGCTCGGCAAGATCGTCGCCCTGGTCGGGGAGAACGGTTCCGGCAAGACCACCCTGGTCAAGCTGCTCGCGGGGTTGTACGCCCCCGACCGCGGCCGGATCCTGTGGGACAACCTGGACGCGGCGCACGCGGACCGCCAGCTGCTCGCCGAGCGGGTCGCGATGGTCGCCCAGGACTTCAAGCGGTGGCCGTTCACCGCCCGCGTCAATGTGGCGGTGGGCCGCTCGTCGGTGCCGCTCACCGAGGAGCGGGTGTCCGGCGCGGTCGCCGAGGCCGGCGCCGGGGAGGTGCTGGCCGATCTGCCGCGCGGCCTGGACACGCTGCTGGCCCGCAACTTCAGCGGCGGGCACGAGCTGTCCGGCGGGCAGTGGCAGCGGCTCGGGATCGCTCGGGCCGCCTACCGGCGCGGTCGCATCCTGATCGTGGACGAGCCGACGGCCGCCCTGGACGCACGGGCCGAGCTGGAGGTCTTCGAGAAGATCCGCGCGCTGTCCGGCACCGGTCAGACGGTCGTCCTGATCACCCATCGGCTGGCGTCCGTGCGCCACGCGGACCTGGTGCACGTCCTGGAGCAGGGCCGGCTCGTGGAGTCGGGCACGCCCGACGAGCTCCTGGCCTCCGGTGGTGTGTACGCGGAGCTGTACTCGCTCCAGGCCGAGCAGTTCACGGCAAAGGTGCCCGCCAAGGAGGCGGGCTGACCTCACGCGACAGCGTCTATCGCTGCCTCTCCACTGCGGACGATCACCAGGAACGTGTCCGTCGCGAGGTCCATCACGACCTCCGCCGGCAGTCCCTCAAGACGCCTCGCCTGCGCGAACTCCTCCGCCGGCCACGATCCGCGCGGCCCGCCAGCGGGAAAGCGTTCGAGCACTGTTCGCCCGTTCACCACCCTGCACCTCCAGAAAGCGTTGCACTCCCCGTAGGAGCGCTTGTAGGAGTTAACGCCTTCCAGGGCCGGAAAGCCTCGGTGAGTTGCCGTACTGAGACGTAGCCGACACAGATTCACCCCGGAGTGTGAGGATCCCGTCACGGTGTGACGACATCATTCACCCTCCGTGTCAGTCCTCGTACTCGTCGTGATACCGCATGCGTACGCTGCCTGCGGGCGCCCCGAGAGCGGACGCGCGCCCCTTGGGTTCCTCCCATTCCTCCTGCCGTCCCAGTGCGGTGAGGTCGAGGAAGCTGGTGGTCGAGCCGAGTCCGTCGAGGCCGCGTTCATAGGTGGAATAGGTGTGGAAGACCTGGTCACGGTCGCGCAGGAAGCAGCTGATGCCGGGCCGCTCGGCCGGCTCGTCGTCGATCTCCAAGGTGGCTTGGAAGTCGTGGTTGAAGTCGCCGCCGTACGACGAGTACCAGGGCACGGTCCATCCCATCCGCGCCTTGAACGGCAGGATCTTCGTATACGGCGCTCTCGACACGGCCGCGAACGTCGTCCCCCGCGCCTTCAGATGGGCCAGGTGTCCGATCTGGTCCAGGAAGGCGGAGCAGCTGCGGCAGCCCGCGTCCCACTCGGGCGCGAACATGAAGTGGTGGACGACGAGCTGGCCGCGCCCCTCGAAGAGGTCGAGCAGGGTGGCCTTGCCGTCACCGCCTTCGAAGACGTACTCCTCCTCGACCTCGACCATGGGAAGCCTGCGCCGCTCGGCGTTCAGGGCGTCCCGCGCGCGCGTGGCCGCCTTCTCCCTGACCAGCAGTTCCGCGCGCGCCGCGCGCCATTCGTCCCGAGAGACGATCTCCGGAAGCGCCATGGGGTCCCTCCTGTGCGACGGTCCGTCGGAGTGGTGACCGTGGGGAGGGGCGGAACTCATCGCTGTCGCGGGAAAATCCTGGACGGGTTGGTTCAGTACGACACCTGGAGCGCGAGCAGGCCCCGGGCGCGCAGGGAGTTGCGCCACCTCGGGGTCGGCTCGGCGAGCGCGAGATCCGGGAACCGTTCCAGGAGCGCGGCCAGGGCGATCTCGGTCTCGGCACGGGCCAGCGGGGCGCCGAGGCAGTAGTGGATGCCGTGGCCGAGAGCGAGATGGCCGGAGGCGTCGCGGGCGAGGTCCAGGCGGTCGGGGTCGGGAAAGCGGTCGGGATCGCGGTTGGCCGCGGACGGGGAGACCCAGACCGTCTCGCCCGCCGGGACGGTGACCCCGCCGATGGTGACGTCCTCGAGGGGAAAGCGGCGGATGGCCAGCAGGGCAGGGCCCTCGTAGCGGAGGAACTCCTCGACGGCCGCGGGGAGTCTGGCGGGGTCCTCGCGCAGGGCGTCGAGCTGTCCGGGATGTTGGAACAGCGCGAGCACCGCGTTCCCGATCAGCTGCACGGTGTTCTCGTACCCGGCGAAGAGGATGAGGAAGGCCAGCGACATCAGCTCGTCCTCGCTGAGCCGGTCGCCCTCGTCGCGGACGGCGATCAGATCGGAGAGCAGGTCGTCGGCGGGTTCCCGGCGCTTGTCGGCGAGGAGCCGCGTGAAGAAGCCGAGCATCGCCACGATCGCCTCCTTGGCCGCCGCGGGTCCGGCCGCCGGGTCCGGCGCGACGAGGGTGTCGGTCCACACCCGGAAGTCCAGCCGGTGCTCGTCCGGGATGCCGAGCAGGTCACAGATGACCGTGATCGGCAGGGGCGCGGCGTAGGAGGCGATGAGGTCGGTGGTCCCGTGGGAACCGAGCGCGTCGAGGAGCCGGTCGGCGGTGCGCCGGATCGGCTCGCGCAACTGCTCGATCCGACGCGGGGTGAAGGCCCGTCCGACCAGTCGGCGGATCCGGGTGTGGTGCGGCGGATCCATGTTGAGCAGGTTGGCGTCGAGCGCGGGCGGCAACGAGAACCCCTTGTAGGCCCCCGCCGTGGCGTGCCGCTTGTCCAACGCCAATCGCGGATCGGCGAGAGCCGCCCGCACGTCGTCGTACCGCGTGACGATCCAGGCGGGCGTCCCGTCGGGCCCGGCGATCCGATGCACGGGCGCGGTGTCGCGCAGGCGCCGGTACACGTCGTACGGATGGTCGAGGAGGCCGTCGGCGGGATCCATGGGCGTCAGCCTAGCGGCGCGGAGATCACGGGCTGCCGGGCCGGATGTCAGGTGCTGTAGTTCTGGATGCGCCTGCCATGGCTCAGGTCCAGCAGCGCGGGCATCCGCTCCTCCAACTCCCCCACGACGGCGCCGACATCAATGGACAGCAGCTCGCGGTCCCGCATCAGCACGCGGCCGTCGACGATCGTCGTGCGGACGTCGGAGGAGCGGGCGCTGTGGACCAGGGTCGCGGCGAGGTCGTGGACGGGCTGGGTGTGCGGGCCGGTGAGGTCGACCAGGATGATGTCGGCACGCCGACCGGGTGCGATACTGCCGACGATCTCACCGAGGCCGACCGCGCGAGCGCTCTGGAGGGTGGCGTGGTGCAGGGCTTGACGGGACGTCAGCCAGCGCGGGTCACCGGTCGTCGACTTCTGGATCAGCGCGGTGAGCGCCATCGACTCCCATACGTCGAGGGAGTTGTTGGAGGCGGCCCCGTCCGTGGCGAGTCCGACGGGGATTCCGATGTCGTGCAGGGCGCGCACGGGCGTGGTGGTGGGCCAGGCGAACTTGAGGTAGCCGCGCGGGGCGGTCGCGACTGCCGTGCGACCGGCGGCACTTGAGAGAATCGGCAGGTCGCTGTCGAGGATGCCGGAGCCGTGCGCGATCAGCACGTCCGTGTCGAGGATCCCGGTGCGCCGCAGCACCTCGATGGGCGTCACCCCGTGCCTGGCGAGGCTCGCCTCGGCCTGGCCGCGGTTCTCGGCGGCGTGGAGATGGACGGGCAGGCTGTGCTCCCGGGCGAGCGCGGCGGTCGCGGTGAGGTCGCCGTCGTCCACGGTGTAGGGCGCGTGCGGGGCGAGTGCCGTGGTGATGCGGCCACCGGCGCCGCCGCGGTGTCGTAGCGCGAACTCCAGGGACTTCTCCCGCCCTTGGGGCCCCTGCGAGGAGAAGTACGCCTCCCCGAGGTGCGCGCGGATGCCGCACTCCTCGACCACCGCGGCGACGGCGTCCATCGAGAAGTAGTGGTCGGCGAAGCAGGTGACACCGCCCCGGATCATCTCGGCGCAGGCCAGCCGCGCCCCCAACTCCACGTCTTTCTCGGTGAGGTTGGACTCGATGGGCCAGACGACGTCGTTGAACCACTCCTCGGTCGGCAGATCCTCCGCGATCCCGCGCAGGGCGACCATGGGCGCGTGGGTATGGCAGTTGACGAGCCCGGGAAGGGCGATCTGCCCCCGCCCGTCGATGCGCTCCGCCGCGGGCAGTTCCTCGGCCCGCGCGCTGCTGGTCACCGACTCGACGACACCCTCCCGTACGACGATCGCCGCGTCGTCCACGAACCCGACCTGCTCTTGATCGTCGTGCGTGAGCACCGTGCACGGGGTGATGATGAGACCTGCGGGAGAAGGCGTCATACAGGCACCGTACGACGCGGTCGTGCCCTCGCTGTGAGTGAACCGCGCATCCCGTCGTCGCCCTCGTGTACGAGGCGAAAGTGGCGGCCCGCACCGGTGTGGGGTAGGGGTGTGACCCCTAACCGGCGAGGTGAACTCCGGGCAGCCGGACCTCCACTCGACCTCGCCCGTCGTCAAGTCGGCCGAGTTCGTCGAGGAGTTCGGTGAGCCGTCGGACCTGTTCGGGGGCGAGCCGCCCGGAGTCGTCGAGGTGGACGGCGCTCGCGGTGGTCGTGTCGACGATCCCTTCGAGCACGGCGACGATCTCGTCGGCGCCCTCCGAGTGCCGGGCGAGCGCGGGGAGTTCGGCGGCGGCGAGGGCGATGGCGGTACGGGCCTCGGCGAGCGCGCGGTAGGCCTCGCGGCGGAGGGTCCAGCGCCGGGCGCGGGTGTCGTCGGTGGCGATGTCCCGTACGACGGACCCGGCGCCTCGCGGGACGGGCCGCGCGGTCCGCCGTGGAAGAGGCCGCGCCATCTCCCGTGGAAGGGGCCGTTCGGTCTCCCGCAGCACGTGCGTGAGGTACGCCTCGGCCGCGCCGCTCGCCGCGGCCAGCCGGGACCGCACTCCCCCGCCGCGCTGCCCCGGCATCGGCAGATGCCCCACGATCAGCACGATGCCGCAGGCGAGCAGGGTTTCGGTGATCCGGCCGGCGGAGGCCTGCGGCTCACCGCCCACCATCACGAGCGCCAGGACGAGGACGGTGACGACGGCGGTCTGCGCGGCGAAGTGCCGGGTGGCCACGGGAATGAGCGCCCCGCTGACGGCGACGAGCACGATGAGTCCTTCGGGCCGCGGCAGTACGAGCGCGAACCCGGCGAAGACCAGCGCTCCGAGGACGGTCCCGGCGGCCCGGCACAGCACACGGGAGGCGAGCGGTCCGAGGTCGGGCTTGACGAGGAAGACGGTGGTGGCGGGCAGCCAGTACCAGTGCTGGTGCTCCCCGTACCAGTGGGAGTGGTGCAGCGCCTGTGCCACGGCGACGCCGGCCCCGAAGCAGAGGGCGACCCGCAGCCCGTACTCCCGCCCGCCGGCCCCGAAAACGGACCGCAGCGCGCCCCTGACGGTGAGCCGACGCTTGTGCAGATCCCCGCCCCGGCCCCCGTCGAAGGCGTCGGCGGCCCGCAGCAGCGCGTCGTCGAGTGCCCGCAGCGCGGGCCCCGACCGGGCGGGCGCGGGCAACGGCCCGGTGTGTGTGTTCTCCCGTACGGCGACGGCGAGCCGTCGGGGCCCCGCGGAGGCCCGCCCGGGCACCGCTTCCTCCGCCCAGGCGAGCGCGGTGGCGGCCTCGGCGAGCGGCAGCGCGGCGGCGTACTGCGCGTGCAGCCGCCGCTCGGCGGCCGAGCTGGCGTACCGCCGCAGCCGCGGCCCGGTGAGCGCGTCCTGCGCGTGATCGAGGGCGGCGGTGAGCGCGACGCGCCGTGCGGTGGCGTTCGCACTCCCCACGGCGTCCAGGAGAGCGGCGACGGCGTCATACACCTCAGCGACGGCCTCCCGCTCGCCGTCGAACCGGAAGTCCCCGGCGAGACCGCCGGGGGTGGGCAGCACGAGCCGCAGCGCGAGCAGCCAGCAGGCACCGCCGAGATAGGCGACGGCCCTCAGCCACCCTTCCTCCGGCAACGGCATGCCCGCCCCGATCGCCGAAGCGACCAGCAGCTGCGTACCGGCCCCGGAGGCGACGGGCCCGACGGCGCTGATGCCGCCGGCGATCAGCCCGACGAGGGTCAGCAGCACGGTCAGTGGGACCGCCCCGATGTGCTCCCCCGCGGTGGTCCCCAGGAACATCCCGACGGCTCCCGCGAGCGCCGGCATCCCGATCCGCTTGACGGAGACCCGCCGGCTCCCGGGCCGGTCGTTGATCCCGGCGAGCATGGCGGCGATGGCGGCGACGACACCGAGTGAGGTGCGGCCGGTGAGGACGGCGACGAGGAGGATGGGCCCGGCGGACAGTGCACCCCGCACCACGGCGTTCCAGGGAATCGGTCCGCGCTGAGCACGCAGGGCGTGAGCGAGCCAGGGCGGTGGGGCGAGTGACACGGGGCTCCTGTCGTCGGGGGGAGGCGGGGGTGTGCCTTCGGGCGACGGTGGCCGGGCGTTGGGCTGTGGGGTCCACGGTAGATCGCGTTCTTGGACGGTCCGGGACGCTCGTGTTACTCACGTGTGACGATGTCTGTAAGAGCCACGTTCTTTATGAACGCAACCCGGGAAGGTGAGCCGGGGCCGCTCAGTTCGCTCTGTCGAGCAACTCCCGCACCTCCGTGACCGCGCGGACGGCCGCCCCGGGTGATGCCGTCAAGGACTCGACGATCAAGTCGACGTCCCGCAGTCCGGCCCGCTCCAGCAGCCGCTTCTCGTTCGTCACCCACTCCCCCCGCGCCGCCAGTACGGAGTGCCCCATCTGCACGGCGGCTGTGGCGAGCGCGCCGGCGGTCTCGGTGAGGCGGCCGGCCGGGGCGTGGTGAGCCTTGGCGTAGGCGAGGGTGGCGTGGGCGGTGTCGCGCCAGCGGGCGGCGGCCGAGGCACGGAGTTTCGGCGGGTAGGCCGCAGGGCGCGGGAGGTCGCCCCTCAGGACCTGGTTGATCGCGAGTTCGGCCACGATCAGGTAGGTGGGGATGCCCGCGAGGTGGAACAGCAACGGCTCCACCCGGAACCGCCCCTGCTCCGCCTCCGCCAACTCCCGTTCCACGACGTCGAGGTCCCGGTAGTGGACGTCGACCCGCCGCCCGTCGATCGTCAGCCAGGCACCCCCGTTGAACACCCCGCCACCCCAGCCGCCGATCTCGGACACCTCGCCCTCCCAGCCGACGGCACGCAGATCGGCCGGGTCGAAGGCTCCCCGGTAGTAGACCGCCAGGTCCCAGTCGCTGTCCGGCCGCGCGGTCCCCTCGGCACGGGAGCCGCCGAGGGCGACGGCCCGGACGGCGGGGAGGGCGGCGAGACGGTCGGCGGTGGTGTCGAGGAAGGCGGCGTCGGAGAGTGTGGGGGGCATGGGCGCAGCGTACGAAGCCCGGGGGCGGCCCTCCACGGAATTACGCGGCGGCGAGGCAACCCGTTTCCCCGGTCCCGGAAATTCAGGTGCGGTCCCGTCCCCCGCCCCCGATGATCGGAAAGTTGTCCGCCGTTCACCCCAGGAGTCCACGTGATCCAGCGCGTCATCGCCCCGGCTCTGTTCCCGCCGCCGACCTACTCCCACGCCTCCGTCGTCGAGGCCGGCACGAAGCTCGCGTTTCTGGCCGGGTCCGTGCCGCTGGACGCGAAGGGGAACGTCGTCGGGGAGGGGGATCCCGCGCGGCAGGCCGAGCAGGTGATCGCGAACCTTCGGGAGCAACTGCACGCGGTGGGAAGCGACTTGGAGCATGTGCTGGCCACCGACGTGCACGTCGTGAGCAGCGAGCCGGCGGTGCTGTCCGCCGTGTGGGAGGTCGTGGAGGCGTCCGGTTTGAGCAGCGGCCCGCACTCGTCGACGCTGATCGGGGTCGCCTGCCTCGGCTACACGGGCCAGTTGGTGGAGATCACGGCCACGGCCGTGGTGCCGGAGAGGGCCTCGCGATGAGCGCGGTCGTCATCCGCCGGGCCACCGCCTCCGACGCGTCCGGCACGGCCGACGTCTATCTGCGTTCCTTCGCCGCCGCGTTGCCGACGGTCGTGCGGCCCCGGTCCGACGACGAGGTGCGCGCCTACATCCGGGACGTCGTGGTGCCGTCGCGGGAGACGTGGGTGGCGGTGGCGGAGGAACAGGTCGTGGGCCTCATGGTCCTCGCCGGCGATCTGCTGTCCCAGCTGTATCTCGACCCGGACTGGCGGGGGCGCGGCCTCGGCGACCGGTTCGTCGCGCTCGCCAAGGAACGCGCTCCGCGGGGGCTGAGCCTGTGGACCTTCCAGGTCAACAGGCCGGCCCACCGCTTCTACGAACGTCACGGCTTCGTCGAGGCCGAGCGCACCGACGGCAGCGGCAACGAGGAGCGGGAGCCGGACGTGCGGTATGTGTGGCGGCCCTGAGAGGGGTCAATCGGCCCGCCCTCCCCACACCCGCCTCTTCGGCACCGGCTTCGCGTACCCGCCCGCCCGACTGGTGTTCAGGCCCAGCCCCACCAGCGACTCCGCGAGCTTCACCGCCGCCCCCACCCCGTCGACGACGGGAAGCCCCAGCTTCTCCCCCACCGTCCGCTGCAGCCCGGTCATGCCCGCGCACCCCAGCACCAGGACCTCGGCGCCCGCATCCCGCACCCGCTCGGCGGCCGCCAGGAACGCGGCCTCCGTGCGGTCGGCGTCGCCCAGGTCGAGAACCCCCAGTCCGGTCCCGACGACGGCGGCGCAATTGCGCCCCACCCCCGCCAGTTCCAGGCTGTCCTCGATCTGGCCGCACGACCGCTCCAGCGTGGTCACCACGCCGTAGCGCCGGCCGAGCAGACAGGCCAGATGGGCGGCGGCCTCGGTGATGTCGACGACCGGTACGTCCACCAACTCCCGGACGCCCTCCCGGCCGTGCTCGCCGAAACCGGCCATGACGACGGCGTCGTAGGGAGGACCCTCGTAGGTGCGCAGCAGGTCGATGACGGCCGCCGCGGAGAGATAGCTGTCGAGCCAGCCCTCCGCGGACTCGGGTCCCCACCGCGGGGTGAGCCCGAGCACGGCGGTGCCCGGGCCTGCGGCGGCCCGGGCACCTCGTACGATCTCCTCGGTCATCTCCTGCGTGGTGTTGCAGTTGGTGACGACGATCCGCACGTCTCTCAGACCTCCACAGCCTCAGCGGGAGCCGCCCGCTCACTCCGGCACAGCAGCGCGTACAGGCCGGCCGCGAGGGCCGTACCGATGAACCACGAGTACGGGGCCACGTCGCTGAACGTCTTCACCAGGGCGAGGACGCCCGCGACCGCGGCCGCCGGCAGGAACGCCCACAGGGCCTTGGGGTTGACCCCCTTGCGGTAGTAGTAGCGGGAGCCGGGCTCGGCCTTGAACAGCTCGTCGACGTCCACGCGGCCCTTCTTGACCCAGTAGTAGTCGAGCATGATCACGCCGAACAGCGGGCCGAGGAAGGCGCCGAGGCCGCCGAGGAAGTAGTTGACGACCGTGGGGTTGGAGAAGAGGTTCCACGGGGTCACGAGCAGCGCGGCGACCGTGCTGATCATGCCGCCGACTCTGAAGGTGATCTTCTGCGGCCAGACGTTGGCGAGGTCGTACGCCGGTGAGACGAAGTTGGCGACGATGTTGACGCCCATGGTGGCGATGGCGAAGGTGAGCGCGCCCAGGACCATCACCCAGGTGTTGCCGACCTTGGCGACGAGCTCCGCCGGGTCGGTGATGGCCTGGCCCCAGACCTCCAGCGAGCCCGCGGTGACGATCACGGAGACGACCACGAAGGCCGTGGAGTTGATGGGCAGGCCCCAGAAGTTGCCGCGGCGGACGGTCTTGTAGTCCGGTGCGAAGCGGGAGAAGTCGCAGAAGTTGAGCATCAGCGTGCCGTACGTGGCGAGGATCAGGCCGATCGCGCCGAACCACTGCCGCCACTGCTCACCGAAGGAGACCGGGTGCGGGGTGGTGGTGAGCGAGATGCTCCAGCCGGCCTTGGCCAGCACCCAGATCGCCAGCGCGATCATGACCAGCCAGATCGCTGGTCCGCAGAAGTCCTGGAACTTCCTGACCGACTCCATGCCCTGGCTGATGATCAGCGCCTGGATCAGCCACAGGGAGAGGAAGGAGACCCAGCCGAGCGCGTCGAGGCCGAGGAAGGAGCTGTGCGTCCAGGACTCCAGGCCCGGCCAGGCGGCCAGCAGCATCACGTTGACGGCGACGGAGGCCAGATAGGTCTGGATGCCGTACCACATGATGGCGATCACGGCCCGGATGAGGGCGGGGATGTTGGCGCCCCACACACCGAAGCTGATGCGGCTGACGACGGGGAACGGCACGCCGTGGCGCTGGCCGATCTTTCCCATCCAGTTCATGCCGACGTAGATCAGCACGAAGCCGACGAGCAGGGACGTGAAGACCTGCCACACGTTCATGCCGAGAACGAGCAGACCGGCCGCGAAGGTGTAGTTGCCGAGGTTGTGGACGTCGGACATCCACATGGCGAAGAGGTCGAAGACCTTCCAGTTGCGCTTGCCTGCCGGGGCCAGGTCTTCGTTGGTGAGCCGGGGATCGGGGACGAACGCTGGTGCGCCGGTGACTTCGGCACGGTCGGCGAGGGACACAGGGCCTCCAGGGACGGGGACAGGAGGAGGGCGGCCGCCTGGCATCCAGTTTTGGTATACCAAACTGGGGACATGGTCCCGCCGTCAAGAGTTCCGACCGATGTCGCGTCCGTTAACGCTTCGTAAAACAGCTCCGGAGTCGGAGAAGATGGCTTCATGAGCTCCACGACGAACATCGAGCCCCTCGGCGCCGTCCGCGAACGCGTCCTGGCCACCCTGCGGCAGGAGATCATCGCGGGCGGGCTGCGGCCGGGCGACCGGCTGGTCGAGCGGGAGCTCGCGGAGCGCTTCGGGGTTTCCCGGGTGCCGGTCCGCGAGGCGATCCGGGCGCTGGTCGCCGAGGGCTTCGTCCACTTCGAGACGCCCCGCCGGACGGTGGTACGGCGACTGACCCCGAACGACGTCAAGGAACTCTTCGAGCTGCGCGAGGCACTGGAGGTGTACGCCGCCGGCCTCGCCGCGGCGCGCGCGACCCCTCAGGACCTCGCCGAGGTCGAGCGGCTCCTCGCCCTCGCGGCGACCGCGACCGAGGCGGGCGACGCGGAGGCGATCACGGACGTCAACAGCCGTCTGCACGACAGCATCGTGGCCATGGCCCGCAACAGCCTGCTGGTCAACGCTCTGGAACCGGTTGCCGGGCGGCTGCGCTGGATGACGCGGCGGAACGAGGAGTGGCCCCAACTCCTCGTCGAGCACCGGGAGTTGTACGAGGCGATCGCGTCCGGCGACCCGGACCGGGCCCGCGCGCACGCCCTCGCGCATGTGCGGACCAACTACGAGTCGACGGTACGGCAGCTGTTCGGGGACACGGCCGAGATGATCTAACGGGTCCGGTCGCGCGCGTACTTGTCCGTCGCCGCCACCATCACGTCCACACCGCGCTCCCCCGCGAAGTGCGCGCCGTCGTCGATCACCGTCAACTCGCTGCCGGGCCAGGCGTGATGGAGCCGCCAGACGGTGCCGAGGAGGTTGCCGAAGTCGAGGCTGCCCTGGACAAGGGTGCCGGGGATGCCTTTGAGGAGGGGCGCGTCGCGCAGGACGACGCCCTCGTCGTTGCCCTCGCCCAGGAAGTGGTCGTTGCCCCAGTAGTGGGTGACGGTACGCGCGAAGCCCTGCCGGAACTCCGGGTCCTCGTAGCGCGGCACCGACCGTGGCGGCGCTGACTCGATCGCGGTCTCCCAGTCGGTCCACGCCCGCGCCGCCCGCTCGCGCACCTCCGGATCGGGCGACTCCAGCAACCGGTTGTACGCGGCGGGGATGTTCCCGGTCCGCTCCTCGGCCGGCAACTCGCCGACGAACCGTTCGAACGCCGCCGGGAAGATCTTCCCGACTCCCCTGGTAAGCAGGGCGACTTCGGGATTCGCGCCGGTCGCGATCCCGGTCAGCACCAGCTCCGTCACGGCCTCAGGATGCGTCTGCGCGTACCGCAGCCCGAGCATCGAGCCGAAGGAAATGCCCCACACCAGCCACCGCTCGATCCCGAGATGCCGTCGCAGCACCTCCAGGTCCGCGATGAGATGCGGGGTCGTGTTGACGCTCATGTCGGTGTCGTACGCGCTCGCGTGCGGCGTCGACCGCCCGGCGCCGCGCTGATCGAAGAGCACGATCCGGTACGCGGCCGGGTCGAACAGCCGACGCGCCCACGGCGTGCAGCCCGACCCCGGCCCACCGTGCAGCACCACCGCCGGCTTGCCGTCCGGATTCCCGCAGGTCTCCCAGTACACGTGGTTGCCGTCGCCGACGTCGAGCATGCCGTGGTCGTACGGTTCGATCTCCGGGTAGAGGGGCATCCGGCGACCCTAACCGTCGTACGGCGCCCTCGTCGCCTCGTTTTCGCCGCTACGACCACGCACTCCCGCCGCTTCCGCGGCCGTGCCCAGCACGTCCCGCAGCATGGCGGGCGTGAGCTTGCCGGTGAAGGTGTTGCGCTGGCTGACGTGGAAACAGCCGAAGAGTTCGAGGCCGTCGAGGGGGACGCGCGCCCCGTGTCCGAAGACGGGCCGCGGCCGGGGCACGCTCCAGCCCGCCTCCGTGAACGCGGGCAGTGCGGCCTGCCAGCCGAAGGCACCCAGCACGACCACACTCCGCAGCGTGGGCCGCAGCAGGTTCAGCTCCTGGACCAGCCAGGGCCGACAGGTGTCGCGCTCCCCGGGGGTGGGCTTGTTGGCGGGCGGGGCACAGTGCACGGGTGAGGTGATCCGCACGCCGTACAGCTCCAGGCCGTCGTCCGCGGTCACGGCGGTCGGCTGCGAGGCGAGCCCGACGTCGTACAGCGCCTGGTACAGCACGTCCCCGGAACGGTCACCGGTGAACATCCGCCCGGTACGGTTCCCGCCGTGCGCGGCCGGCGCGAGCCCGACGATCAGCATCCGCGCGTCCGCCGGCCCGAAGCCGGGCACCGGCCGTCCCCAGTACGTCCAGTCGGCGAACGCGGCCCGTTTGGTCCGGGCCACCTCCTCCCGCCAGTCGACCAGCCGCGGGCAGGCGCGACAGCCGGCGATCCGGCGGTCGAGTTCGGCGAGGGCGTTCACGGTCCCACGGTACGGGCACGTCCGAGCCGTGAGGACGGGGGTGGGCCACCACTCCGGGCACCCCCCGGAAAACCCACCTGGCGCACACGGCCCGGGGTACTAAGGTCGGAGCCATGGCTGTGGAACGTACGGACGACAACGAGACCGGTGGGACGGGCCGGGCCGGAACGACGGCCGAGGGCTCCGACGCGAAGGTCGCCGGTCCCGGCCTCAGCGCCGCCGAGGCACCGGACCCGAAGATCGCCGCCGCGGTCGCCGCCGCGGAGGCCGCCGGGCCGCAGAACGGCGAGACCGTACGGATCGACAGCTGGATCTGGTCCGTACGGCTGGCCAAGACCCGTTCCGCGGGAGCCACCGCCTGCCGGGGCGGGCATGTGCACGTGAACGGCGAGCGCGTGAAGCCCGCCCACTCCTTGCGCGTCGGCGACGAGGTGCGCGTCCGCCAGGAGGGCTGGGAGCGGATCGTCATCGTCAAGCGTCTGATCCGCAAGCGGGTCGGCGCCCCCGTGGCCGTCCAGTGCTACGTCGACAACTCTCCCCCGCCCCCGCCCCGCACGGCCGTCGCCCCCGCCGGCATCCGCGATCGCGGCACCGGCCGCCCGACCAAGCGCGACCGCCGCGAGCTGGAACGCCTGCGCGGCCTCACGGAAGGCAACCGCCGCAGCCGCTTCAGCGGCCCGGGTGGCCCGGGCGGCCCCAGTGGCTCGGAGGGATTCGGCGACGCGGACGCGATCGGCGGCTCCGGTGGACCGGACGGCTCGGGCAGCCCCGACAGTCCGGACGGGGCACGCCGCTCCGACAGGGGCAGACGCTCGAACCGGGGCGGCCACTCGGGCAGGACCGGACGCTGAGGCGAGGACGCTGCTCCGGGGTCGGCGGAGAAGCAACCGTCGGCCACCACCGTGAGGCCGGTCCCCTCCCGAAGGGCAGGGCACCGGCCTCACGGTGGTGGCCGTGGGGCGGCTCTCCTCACGCCCGTCGCCGCACCAGGCGCAGCAGGTCCGCGTTGTGCCGACGCCGGGCCCAGGCGATCAGGGCGAGCGGCACGATCAGGATGAGCGGAGTGGCCGCGTTCTCCCCGTCGAAGTAGGTGAGCTGGACGACGAACGCGCCGACCATCAGCCCGCTCAGCGCCACCGCCGCCACCGACTGCAGCACCGGGATCAACAGGGCGATCCCACCGGCCAGTTCGAGCACGCCGATGATGTACATCCCCGCGCTGCCCCAGCCCATCTTGTCGAAGCCCTCGACGGCCGAGGGGTGCGCGATCAGCTTGGGGAGGGCGCTCGCGATGACGTAGAAGAGGGCGAGCACGACCTGCAGGGTGCGCAGGGCGATCCGGGCCCGGCGGCCGCGTGCCGTCGAGGACTCGGCGATGACAGGGGAGACGGCGGAGGAAGCGGCGGTACGGGTGACGGGGACGGTGGTCTCGGACATCGGGGTCTCCTGCGGGAAGCGGTCTGTGTTGCTGTCAGAGAGATAGACCCGCGCCCGAACCCGAACTCATCGCCGCTCCACGACCTTTTCCCTCAGGCCGCCACCGCCCGCACCCATGTCCGGTCCTCCGTCAGATACCGGTCCACCTTCAGCCCCGCCTCCGCCAGCGCCTCCTCGAACTGCTCCTTCGTCAGCGGGCGGGCCTGGAACGTCTGGGTCCAGGTCGCGTCCGGGAACTCGTACTCCGCGTGCACCGAGTTCACGCCCTCTGCCACCGGCTCCGAGGAGACGATCCGCACGGTGTAACCACTGGGGTCGATGCTCCCCCAGCCTTCGGCCGGGGGGACCCCCATTTCGCTACGCTCGCGCGGCAGATCGGAGTGGTAGTCCTCGCCCTCGCGCTGGATCAGCACACTGCCGCCCTGCGCCACGTGCCGGGCGCAGGTACGCAGCATCCCGCGTCGCACCTCCAGGTCGCCGTGGTGCACGAGGAACGACGCGAGCATCACCACGTCGAACGTCTCGCCCAGGTCGAGGTCCTCGATGGTGCCGCATATCGTCCGTGCCCCGCGCACGCGCTCCAGCATGTCGGGGGACTCGTCCACCGCCGTGATCGCGAAACCCCGCTCCAGCAGCGGATGGGTCATGCGCCCCACACCGCAGCCCAGCTCCAGGATGTGCGCTCCCGCGGGCACCGCCCCGGCGATGATGTCCGGCTCCGGCCCGATCCGCAGCCGCGAGTAGAGCTCGACCGCGCACCCGTCCGGGGTGATCGCCCCGGGTCCCGTCCCCTGATGTCCAGCTCGCATCCTCAGCTCCATACCCGTCCAACGGCCCGTGTCCGCACGGCCGTTCCCGACTCGCACAGATTCACCCGTCCGAGTTACAGAGGGAACCACCGCGACCTGAAGGGCCCGCGCTGCAGAAAACCGAGCAGCAGAGGACCGAGCGGCAAAGGATCTGGACTACAGGGGAAACCAGCCGTGCCCGATGTACCAGTGCCCGCCGGCCCGCAGATGATCACCGACGGCCCGCTCCAGCGCCGTCCGCCGCGGCAGGCTCTCCACCGACAGCTCCGGATCCCCGAACACGAACTGCACCGGTTCGGCGTCCTCCGGCTCCCGGTCCTCGGGGGCCAGCCGGAAGCGCTCCTGGAACCGGACGATGTTGGAGTCCGCGGGCAGATACCCCTTCAACTGCGGGTCGAGCAGCCAGGAGTTGCACAGCGCGGCACCGTACGGCTCCTCCGCGAAGTGCCGGGCGAAGAACTCGGCGGCCAGGGCGAGCGAGCGATCGCAGGCCTCCGGTGACAGCGGGCCGAGGAAGTCGGGGATGTGCAGGCTCAGACAGGGCGTGCCGGGGGCGATGTCGAGTCCGGCGGCCGCGAGCGTCCGGCTGTTCCACGGCCCGTACCGCGTCCGCTCGAACTGGAGTCGCCCCAGCTGGTACAGCTCGCCCCGGGAGTGCCGGGTCAGCCAGCGCGGTGACGCCACGCCCGTCCTGCCGTACCGCCTGCGGTGCACGGCCATGTTCCGGCCGAGGTCGGCGAGGGTGCGCCGGGACACCTCGGCCGGGATGCCGCGTGAGCGGTGGTACGCGCGCGTGTGGGGCAGCGCGGCCACGAGCACGTAGACGGGGAAGCAGCGCTGGAGGGCGCCGGCCGGCCAGTCGAGCTCGGGCAGGACGACCGGGTCGTCGGCCCTGCCCATGTCCCGGACGAGTTCGTCGACGGAGTGTTCCAGGAACCGCCGCAGCTCCGGATCGTCCATGACCCGTCGGCCCATCCGTACGAGTTCGCCCACGTCCTCGTGCGGCACAGCGAGTTCCACCAGCACCTCGGCCAGTTCGTCGGCGTCCGGAAGCACGCGGTGACCCCCTCTTTCGCCCTTTGGTCAACGTCCGATCCGAAGAGTACGTTGCAGGAAAGGAGTGGTGATCCCGATGCGTACGGGCAGTGAGCCGACGACCGCGCGCAGTGCACTGCGGATGCGGTTCTGGCTGAGTGTGTGGGGACTGATCTGGGCGGTCTTCGGTACGGTCGCGTTCGCGCTGGCGGGCCGGCCCGGGTGGGCGATCGCCTGCGGAGTGCTGTGGCTGGTGATCACCGCGGACACGGCGATGATCCTCCGGCACATCCGGCAGGGCCCGCACTACCAGCCGGGCCCCGACATCCCGCCGTACCGCCCGCCGGAGAGCCGGCCCAGGTAGCGGGCCACGCTCAGCTGTCGAACCGTGCCGCCTTCAGGAACTCCGGCTTCGGGTCCAGCGCGGCCGCCAGCCGGAAGTGACGCCTGGCCTGGTCGGGCCGGCCCTGTCGCTCATAGGTGCGGGCGAGTGCGAAGTGGGCGAAGGCGTTGTCCGGCTCGCGCTCCAGGACGATGGTGAACTCCAGCTCGGCGGGCCGCAGTTGCGCGGCGGCGAAGAAGGCCCGCGCGCGCAGCAGCCGGGCCGCGGTGTTCTCCGGGTGGGCGGCGATGACGGAGTCGAGCAGCTTCACCGCGCCCCGCGGGTCCCGCGCGGAGAGCAACTGCTCCGCTGCGCGGAAGTCGATGACATGGGTCTCCGGAGTACGTCCGGTCGATCCGCTGGTCTCGGGCACGGCAAAGTCCTTCCCTCACTGGGAGGGTTCAACGCCCGGACAGGGGGGCGCTATTCCTGGGACGTCCGGGAGGCGCCTGCCCGGCGTACGAGATCGCCCCATACCTCCTGTACGCGTCGCCGCAGGTCTTCCAGGGGTACGTCGTTGTCGATCACGACGTCCGCGATCTCCAGTCGCTTCTCGCGCGTCGCCTGGGCGGCCATCCGCGCGCGGGCGTCCTGCTCGGTCATGCCGCGCAGCCTGACGAGCCGGTCTAGCTGGGTCTCGGGGCTCGCGTCGACGACGACCACGAGGTCGTAGAGCGGCGCGAGGGCGTTCTCCGCGAGGAGCGGGACGTCGTGGACGACGACGGCGTCCTCGGCCGCGGCGGATTCGAGCTCCCGGGAGCGGGCGCCCACCAGCGGATGCACGATCGAGTTCAGTACGGCCAGCCGGTCCGGGTCGGAGAAGACGATGGAGCCCAGCTTGGGGCGGTCGAGGGTTCCGTCCTCGGCGAGTACGTCCTCGCCGAAGGCCCGCACGACCGCGGCGAGGCCGGGCGTGCCCGGCGCGACGACCTCGCGCGCGATGCGGTCCGCGTCGATCAGGACGGCGCCGTGCTCCACGAGGAGCCTCGACACCTCACTCTTGCCGGCGCCGATACCGCCGGTCAGGCCCACCTTCAGCATGACCGGAAGCCTAGACGCTCCGCTCGGGGGCGGTGCGGGTGGTACGGAAGGAGACCTGGGGCGCGTGCCTCAGTTGTCGCCTTCCCGTTCCGCCAGGAAGCGCTCGAACTCCAGGCCGATCTCGTCCGCCGACGGAATGTCCACCGGCTCGGCCAGCATGTTGCCCCTGGTCTCCGCGCCCGCCGCCGCGTCGAACTGGTGCTCGAGACCCTGGACGAGGGCCACGAGCTCCTCGTCGCCCTCCTGGATCTGGCGGTCGATCTCGGTCTGGGTGCGGTGGGCGTCGGTACGCAGGGCGTGGGCGATGCCGGGCAGCACCATGCCGGTGGCGGCCGTGATGGACTCCAGGACGGTCAGGGCCGCGTCGGGGTAGGGCGAGCGCGCGATGTAGTGCGGGACGTGCGCCGCGACGCCCAGGACGTCGTGGCCGGCCTCCATCAGCCGGTACTCGACCAGGGCCTCGGCACTGCCGGGCACCTGCGCCTCGTCGAAGGGGCTGCGGTGACCGGGGACGAGGTCGTGACGGTTGCCGTGCGGGGTGAGACCGACGGGCCGGGTGTGCGGGACGCCCATCGGGATGCCGTGGAAATTCACGGACAGCCGGACGCCGAGCCGCTCCACGATCTGCTGGACGGCCGCCGCGAAGCGTTCCCACTCCACGTCCGGCTCCGGGCCCGACAACAGCAGGAAGGGCGCTCCGGTGGCGTCCTGCACGAGCCGCACGTCGATCGTGGGCTCCTCGTACTCCGTCCAGCGGTCGCGCTTGAAGGTGAGCAGCGGACGGCGGGCGCGGTAGTCGACGAGCCGGTCGTGGTCGAAACGGGCCACGACCTGGTTCGGCAGCGAGTCGAGCAGCCGGTCGACGATCTGGTCGCCGGTCTCGCCCGCGTCGATGTATCCGTCGAAGTGGTAGAGCATGACCAAGCCGGCCGACTCCTGGGCGAGCGCCATGTCTACGACGGCGAGGCCCTTGGGCTCCCATGCGTACAAACCCTGCGGATCAAGCACTGTGACCGCTCCTCCTCGTGTTCATACGCTTCAACGCGCCCTGGAACAGCGGCATTCCCACCCGAGCGCTTGATCAGGCCATCTCTTACGCCCTTTTCATGACAGGGGGCAGGAACAACGCGCCCCGTCAGGGGCGCGGGAACCGCGCCACAAGCCCCCACCGGCCGTCGGACAAACACTGAGGGACCGCACCCCGAAAGGTACGGTCCCTCAGTCAAGAGCTACTGCTCAGTGGGCGTTCAGCTCTGCCCACCGGCCAGCTTCTCGCGCAGCGCGGCAAGCGCCTCGTCCGAAGCCAGCGCGCCGGAGGTGTCCGCACCCTCGGAGGAGTACGAACCGCCACCGCCACCGCCGCCACCGGCGGCCGGAGCCGCACCCGCGGCGTCCCCGCCCTCGGCGGCAGCAGCCGCGTCGGCCTCGCGGGACTTGATGACCTGCTGCTGGTGCTGCTCGAAGCGGGTCTGCGCCTCGGCGTACTGGTGCTCCCACGCCTCGCGCTGGGTCTCGTAGCCCTCGAGCCAGTCGTTGGTCTCGGGGTCGAAGCCCTCGGGGTAGATGTAGTTGCCCTGGTCGTCGTACGACGCGGCCATGCCGTACAGGGTCGGGTCGAACTCGACCGAGGCCGGGTCGGCACCGAAGGCCTCGTTGGCCTGCTTCAGCGAGAGGCTGATGCGACGGCGCTCGAGGTCGATGTCGATGACCTTGACGAAGATCTCGTCGTTGACCTGGACGACCTGCTCCGGGATCTCCACGTGGCGCTCGGCCAGCTCGGAGATGTGGACCAGACCCTCGATGCCCTCGTCCACGCGGACGAACGCACCGAACGGAACCAGCTTCGTGACCTTGCCGGGCACGACCTGGCCGATCTGGTGGGTGCGGGCGAACTGCTGCCACGGGTCTTCCTGGGTCGCCTTCAGCGACAGGGAGACACGCTCGCGGTCCATGTCGACGTCGAGAACCTCGACGGTGACTTCCTGGCCGACCTCGACAACCTCGGACGGGTGGTCGATGTGCTTCCAGGAGAGCTCGGAGACGTGGACCAGTCCGTCGACGCCACCCAGGTCCACGAAGGCACCGAAGTTGACGATCGAGGAGACCACACCGGAGCGGACCTGACCCTTCTGGAGGGTCGTGAGGAACGTCTGGCGAACCTCGGACTGGGTCTGCTCGAGCCAGGCACGGCGGGACAGGACCACGTTGTTGCGGTTCTTGTCCAGCTCGATGATCTTGGCCTCGAGCTCCTTGCCCACGTAAGGCTGGAGGTCGCGAACGCGGCGCATCTCGACGAGGGAGGCCGGCAGGAAGCCACGGAGGCCGATGTCGAGGATGAGACCACCCTTGACGACCTCGATGACGGTACCGGTGACGATGCCGTCTTCTTCCTTGATCTTCTCGATGGTGCCCCAGGCACGCTCGTACTGGGCGCGCTTCTTCGAGAGGATCAGGCGGCCTTCCTTGTCCTCCTTCTGGAGAACAAGGGCCTCGATCTCATCGCCCACGGCGACGACCTCGTTGGGGTCGACGTCGTGCTTGATGGAGAGCTCGCGGCTCGGGATAACGCCTTCGGTCTTGTAACCGATGTCGAGCAGGACCTCGTCCCGGTCGACCTTCACGATGACGCCGTCGACGATGTCGCCGTCGTTGAAGTACTTGATCGTCTCGTCGATCGCGGCGAGGAAGGCTTCCTCGTTACCGATGTCGTTGACCGCTACCTGCGGAGTGGTAGAGGTGGTCTCGGTGCTGCTCGTCATGTGGGAAAGGGCTCCGGTACGGACAGTGAGTCGTAGGTACTGCTTACGCCGGGAGCCTGTTTCGCTCTGAAGAAGCCGGACAGCCAAGGAAGCGCCACACAATCACTTGGTGGCGCCTCGACAACCGAGGGGACATACAACAGATGCGAGCGCAGCCTGCTACGTCTGAGGAGCGCAGGCCCGCAGCGCAACTTGTAGCATACGGGGGCAGCCGGACAGGGTCAATGCGCGAAGGCGCACACCCGGGGCGGATCGCCGCATTCCCGGCAGAAAACCAGTCTCACGAGGCCACGCGGACCTGACGACGTCCCATTCGTGACGTCGTCACGACGGTCGGGACGGAAGAGCCCGCACACTAATACGAGGGAGCCGATCATCCAAGAGCCCGCATCACACCAGCAGGAGACGGGTCCGGACGCGGAGTCGCAGGCCACCCGGCGTGACGCGGACGTCACCGAGAGCTCCCGGGCCAACCGGGGCTGGTGGGACCGCAACGCGGACGAGTACCAGGTCGAGCACGGCACGTTCCTCGGCGACGACCGCTTCGTGTGGGGCCCCGAGGGCCTCGACGAGGTGGAGGCCGAGCTGCTGGGCCCGGCCGAGGACCTCAAGGGCCGGGACGTCCTGGAGATCGGCGCCGGTGCCGCCCAGTGCGCGCGCTGGCTGGCGGCACAGGGCGCCCGCCCGGTCGCCCTCGACATCTCTCACCGCCAGCTCCAGCACGCCCTGCGCATCGGTACGTCCTTCCCCCTGGTGTGCGCCGACGCGGGCGCGCTGCCCTTCGCGGACGCCTCGTTCGACCTGGCGTGCTCGGCGTACGGCGCGCTGCCGTTCGTCGCCGACCCGGTACTGGTCCTGAAGGAGGTGCGGCGCGTCCTGCGTCCGGGCGGCCGCTTCGTCTTCTCGGTCACCCACCCCATCCGCTGGGCCTTCCCGGACGAGCCCGGCCCCGAGGGCCTTTCCGTCTCCGCCTCCTACTTCGACCGCACGCCCTACGTCGAACAGGACGAGCAGGGCCGCGCGGTGTACGTCGAGCACCACCGCACGATCGGCGACCGGGTGCGTGACGTGGTCGCCGGCGGCTTCCGTCTGGTCGACCTGGTCGAGCCGGAGTGGCCGGTCTGGAACACCTCGGAGTGGGGCGGCTGGTCTCCCCTGCGCGGGAATCTGATCCCCGGGAGCGCGATCTTCGTGTGCGAGCGCGACTGAGGCGTACCGGCAGTCGTACGACACTGGGGGCGTGATCCGTTACGACGCCCTGGACCCGCTTCCCGTGCGCGGTGCCCTGCCCGCGCTGCGCGACGCCCTGGAAGGCCACGGAACGGCCGTCCTCGTCGCGCCGCCCGGCACGGGCAAGACGACCCTCGTGCCGCTGGCCCTCGCCGGCCTGCTGGACTCGGACGCACCCGCGCGGAAGATCGTCGTCGCCGAGCCCCGCCGGATCGCCGCCCGCGCGGCGGCCCGGCGGATGGCGTGGCTGCTGGGCGAGAAGGTCGGCGGGAGCGTCGGCTACAGCGTGCGCGGCGAGCGGGTGGTCGGACGGCACGCGCGCGTGGAGGTCGTCACGACAGGGGTGCTGCTCCAGCGGCTCCAGCGCGACCCGGAGCTGGCGGGCGTAGACGTCGTGGTGCTCGACGAGTGCCACGAACGGCACCTGGACGCGGACACGACGGCGGCCTTTCTGTGGGACGTACGGCAGGCCCTGCGGCCGGAGCTGCGGCTGGTGGCCGCGTCCGCGACGACCGACGCGCAGGGGTGGGCCCGGTTGCTGGGGGACGCGCCCGTGGTCGAGGCGGCGGGTGTCCCGCATCCGGTCGAGGTCGTGTGGGCGCCACCGGCCCGTCCGGTACGGCCGCCGCACGGCATGCGCGTCGATCCCGCACTGCTCACGCACGTGGCGTCGGTCGTACGGCGGGCGCTGTCCGAACGGCAGGGGGACGTGCTGTGCTTCCTGCCGGGGGTGGGCGAGATCGCGCGCGTGGCCGGCCAGTTGGGCGGTCTCGGTGACGTGGAGGTGCTCCAGGTGCACGGCCGGGCTCCGGCGGCCGTGCAGGACGCGGTGCTGACGGGCGGGGAGCGGCGGCGGGTGGTCCTGGCGACCTCCGTGGCCGAGTCGTCCCTGACCGTGCCCGGAGTGCGGGTGGTCGTCGACTCGGGGCTCGCCCGGGAGCCGCGCGTCGACCACGCGCGCGGGCTGAGCGCACTGGCGACGGTACGGGCCTCGCAGGCGGCCGGGCGCCAGCGGGCGGGCCGCGCCGGACGTGAGGCGCCGGGTGCGGTGTACCGGTGCTGGGCGGAGGCCGAGGACGCCCGGCTGCCGCGCTTCCCGTCGCCGGAGATCAAGGTGGCCGACCTGACGGCGTTCGCGTTGCAGGTGGCCTGCTGGGGCGATCCGGACGCGTCCGGGCTGGCTCTTCTGGACCCACCACCGGGCGGGGCGATGGCGGCCGCGCGGGGCGTGCTGACGGCCGTGGGGGCGGTGGACGCCGAGGGACGGGCGACCGCGCGGGGTGTGCGCCTGGCTCGTCTGGGCCTGCATCCCCGGCTGGGACGCGCGCTGCTGGACACCTCGGGTGCCGGCGCCGAGACGGTCGCGCTGCTGTCGGAGGAGCCGCCGCGGGAGTACGGCGACGACCTCTCGGCCGCCGTCCGGACCGCGCGGCGGGGCGGTGACGCCTATGCGGGACGGTGGCGGACGGAGGTACGGAGGCTGCGGTCCGCCTCGGCGGAGTTCACCGAGTCCGCTGCCGCCGGAAACGACGGTCTCGTCGCCGCCCTCGCCTTCCCCGAACGGGTCGCCAGAGCCGACTCGGGCTCCTATCTGATGGCCTCCGGCACCCGCGCCGAACTCTCCGACGGCTCCCCGCTGCGCGGCTCGCCCTGGCTCGCCGTCGCCGTGGCGGACCGGCCCGTCGGAAAGGGGCACGCGCGTGTGCAGCTCGCCGCGGTGATCGACGAGGACACGGCCCGGTCGGCGGCCGCGTCCCTGCACTCCGAGCGCCAGGAGGTGCACTGGGCCGACGGGGACGTCGTGGCACGGCGGGTGGAGCGGCTCGGGGCGATCGAGCTCACGGCACGGCCGTTGAAAAACGCCGACGCCGTCCTCGTACGCGAGGCCCTTCTCGAAGGGCTCCGCCAGGAAGGGCTACGGCTGCTGCGGTGGACGCCCGACGCCGGAGTACTGCGGCAGCGGCTCGCGTTCCTGCACCACCACCTCGGCGATCCGTGGCCGGAGGTCTCCGAGGACGCGCTCCACGCGCGCGTGGACGAGTGGCTGGAGCCGGAGCTGAGCCGTGCCCGGCGACGGGCCGACCTGGCGCGCATCGACGCCGGACAGGCCCTGCAAAGGCTCCTGCCCTGGGCCACCGGTGAGGCCACGCGACTGGAGGAGCTGGCGCCCGAGCGGATCGCCGTACCGAGTGGGTCCAGGATCCGGATCGACTACGGCAGCCCCGAACAGCCCGTCCTCGCGGTGAAGTTGCAGGAGATGTTCGGACTGCAGGAGTCGCCGCGGATCGCCGGCGTGCCCCTTCTCGTCCATCTCCTCTCCCCCGCGGGGCGCCCCGCGGCCGTCACCGCCGATCTCGCGTCCTTCTGGAAGGACGGCTACAAGGGCGTCAGGGCGGAGCTGCGCGGCCGGTATCCGAAGCATCCGTGGCCCGAGGACCCGGCGGGCGCGGAGCCGACGCGGCACACCAAGGCGCGGCTCAGGCCGTGACCGGTTCGGGTTCCTCGACCTTCGTCGCGGCCGGTCGGCGGCTGCGGGCCTCCAGCCACAGCGACAGCGACAGCAGCAGGAGGCCCAGGATCAGGAAGCCCCACGGCAGGTACGAGGTCATGAGGAGGACGAGGGTGCGGTTCGACTTGACCAGGTCGACCGTGTGCCTGATGTAGTCCTCGCGCATCTTCACGTCGCCGGCGAAGACGGTCACCTTGTCGCGGCCGCCGAGGAGAGTGCCGCCGCGCAGTTCCTCCTTGTGGAGTTCCTCGCCGTAGACGGGAGCGCCGGTGAGGGGTTCGACCCAGAACTTGCGGACCGTGGTGTACCAGCGGGTGGTGCCGGTCTTGGCGAGGGACGCAGGGGTGATGCCCTGGACCGGCATGGTCTTCGGGAAGGGCACCTTGGTCCAGGGGATGGTCTGCTCGAAGTAGTAGACGTCGACGCCGCGGAAGGTCTGCGTGCCCTTGTAATGGATGGGGGCCGAGGTGCGGGCCTGGGCGTCGAAGTACTGGTAGTCCCGTTTCTCGGTGAGGAAGGGCCACTTGAACTCGATGCCGACACGCTTGACGGGGTCACCGTCGACCGACTCGCCGGTGGCGTGGACGGGGTCCTGGGTGTGGGCGTCGAAGATGTAGCGCTCGGGGATCCTGGAGACCATCTTGCCGTCGGGCCCCACGACGTAGGACAGGCCGTCCCAGACGACGACGTCCTTCCCGGCTGTCTTCTCGATCTTCTCCGAGGCCTCCACGTTGCCCTTGAGGGTCTGCACGATGGTGACCTTGGAGACCTTCTTCGCCTTCATTCCGTCGGTGTAGTCGATGAGGGTCGCGTCCTTCGCCTCGAGGACCATGTCCTGGTACTGGTTGGCGGGGATCTTGGCCAGGCGCGGGAAGGCGTACCAGCGCAGCAGCGGGGACAGCGCCGCGAAGAACACGGCGAGGGCGAGCAGGACCAGGCTGGTCTTGCGGCGCATCTCGGCCTCCCGGGGTCACGGGTGTGCGGGCACCATGGTCAGCAGCGGTTTCGGGGACGTCTTGCCGGTCGGCGTGCCGAGTGCGGTGATGGTGAGGACCAGCGCGAACGCGAGGGCCAGACCGGTCGCGGCGGCGATCAGGGCGCGCACATCCACCTCCCGGGCACGGGAACTGATACATCGTCAGGTCCGGCACCGTAGCAACGGCCGGGCGAGATGAGAACAGCCGCGCACGGACGAAGGGCGCCCGCTCCGCCGTAGCGGAAAGGACGCCCTTCGAAGTGGCTCGGACGGCTACGAACTCGCGCTGGGGCTGGGCGACGGGCTCGCGGAGGTCTCAGCGGCCGCCACGGTCAGCGTCACGTCGAGCGTCGCGCCGCCCGCGGTGGTGATGCGGAGGACGAAGGTGCCGGTGGTGTCGTCGGAGTAGAGCTGCGGCAGCTTCAGCAGGCCGTCGGCGTCCGTGGTGAGGCCCGTCAGGGTGCGGACGGTCTTGCCGTCGGCGTCCTTGAAGTAGGGGCCCTTGTCGTTCTCGGTCGCGTCGTCGGCCGACTTGATCAGGGTGGCGGTGGCGGCGACCTTGTCGGCGACGGCGTCCTTGTAGGTGGCCTTGACCTGGACCGCGTCGGCGAACTCGGCACCCGGCGTGCAGGTCAGCGCGGTGTCGCTGGTGCGCACGAGGGTGTCGGCGACGCGCTGGGTGACGGTGGCCGTGTAGTCCGGGGCGGTGACCGTCCGGCCGATGAGGGCGGCGCGGACCGTGAAGGCGCCGGTGGTCTCGCCCGCCTTGAGCGCGGGTGCGGTGGCCACACCGGCGCTGTCGGTCAGAGCGGTGGCGACCTTCTCGCCGCCGGTGAAGGCGGCGTCGGTGTCGCCGACGATCGTGAAGCGGATCCGGACCTTGGCCACGCCCTTGCCGGCGGCGTTCTCGGCCTTGGTGCTGATCTGCTCGGTGAACGCGTCGCCCGCCATGGCGGTGAGCTTCGCAGTGCCCGAGTCCTCCAGGTGGTCCACGGACTGGGTGGGGGTGGGCGGGGTCGACGGGGCCGGCGGGGTGGGGGTCCCCGACGCGGGCGGGGTGGTCGACGGCGGGGTCGGGCTCGGCGAGCCGGGCGTGCTCGGCTTCGACGAATGCGGCGTCGAGGGCGACGACGGCGAGGAGTACGAGCCACCGGTGCCACCGTTGCCGCTGCTGCCGTCGCTGCGGTTGCCTGGCATCGTGCCGGTGCCGTCGGGGACCTCGTAGGTGCCCTTGCGGTAGTACTCCAGCCACGACAGGACGGTGTTCAGGTAGGCCTGCGAGTTGTTGTAGCTGAGGATCGCCTTGTTGAGGTCACCGTCGGTCGAGAGGTCCCAGCCGTTGCGGCACAGGTAGTGACCGGCGGCAAGGGAGGCGTCGTAGACGTTGTTCGGGTCCTTCACCCCGTCGCCGTTGCCGTCGCGGCCGGCCCACGCCCAGGTGGACGGGATGAACTGCATGGGCCCGACGGCCGAGTCGTAGGCGCTGTTGCCGTCATAGGCACCGTTGTCGGTGTCCTTGATGAGCGCGAAGCCGTTGCCGTCGAGCTCCGGGCCGAGGATCTTGGACGTCGTGGTGCCGTCGGCGTCGACGCGGCCGCCGCGGGCCTGGCCCGACTCGACCTGCCCGATGGCGGCGAGGAGTTGCCAGGGCAGGTTGCAGCCGGGCTTGGACTCCTGGAGTTCGGCCGCGGCCTTCTTGTAGGCGTCGAGGACGGTCGCAGGCAGGCCCGCCTCGGACTCGACCGGAGTGGAGGTGGCGGTGCCGTCGGTCGGCGCGGGGCTCGGGGTGTTCAGCGGCGGCAGGTCCGTGTAGTACGGCGAGTTGCCGGTGGCGCTGCTGTCCCCGGTGGTCGCGTCGGGAGAGGGCTGGGCGTCGGCGGCGGTGGATCTGCCGTTGTCGTCGGCCGTCACCCCGGGAGCCTGGGAGGCGGACAGTGCCGCGACCGCAGCCGCGGCCACGGCGGTGGTCACCGCTCCCTTGCGCAGCCTCCTGCCGAATTGCGCCGCCATAAAGTGAACCCCTCCTGTGGACGCCCGAGCGCCCTTGTCCGTCTGTCGCTCTCGTCCAGTTGTGACAGTCGAGCCACCCTGGAGGTTGCCCCTGTGACGCGCGGCAATTCCTGATTCGCACGTTCGACCGAGCTCCCCAGCGCGGTGACCCGTGTGACCCTACGACAACTTCCTTTTCGCGGACACCGGTTCGTGCCCGATATTCACCGGTTGGCCATGTTCGATCGGCGCGGGCTCGCGTCGCTCATACTGGACGCACCGATCATCCGGGCCGCCGCCCGGCCAACGCCCGCCGCGAGGAGCACTGTTGCCGTTCACCCTCAGCCATGCGGCGGCGGTACTGCCCGCGGTACGCACCGACGGAACCGGGCGGAGCCGACTGGTTCCGGCCGTGCTCGTGGCCGGATCCTTCGCTCCCGACATGACCTATTACGCGGCAAGTGTCGTGCCCGGGGCGATGGAGTTCGGCACCGTCACGCACTCCTTCCCGGGCGTCTTCACGATCGACGTGCTCGTCGCCTGGGCGCTGGTGGGTCTGTGGCTGCTGCTGCGAGAACCACTGGTGGCTCTGCTGCCACGAGGGCGACAGGGCAGGGTGGCGACGCTGCTGCGCTGCGGGTCACCACGCGCGCGCGTGACCGCGGCACTGGCCGTGCGCTGGTACGCCTCCGCCGTCCTCGGAGCACTGACCCATGTCGTGTGGGACGCGTTCACGCATCACGACCGGTGGGGGATGCGGCTGTTCCCCGTCCTGGGCCGCGAGGTGGCCGGGTCGCCTCTGTACTGGTACCTGCAGTACGGCGGTTCGGCGCTGGCCGCGGTGGTGATCGCCGTGTTCTGCGGGTACGCGCTGCGCCGGGCACCCAGGGTGGCCGCGCCGCCCGGTGTCCCTGTGCTGTCGGCGCGGGACAGGTGGTGGGCTCTGGTCGTGCTCGGCGGGTGTATCACGGTGGGCGCGTTCGAGCGGGCGTCGCGGTGGTGGGCGTACTGGGGCTCCACCGCGAAGCCCTGGGAACTGATCCCGGCCCTGTGCTTCGGCGCGGGCGCCGGCCTGGTGCTCGGGATACTGCTGTACGCCGCGGGGGTCAGGCTGTGGCGCCCGGCCCCGGTGTCCGATGCCCAGGAAGAGACCGGCCTCCCGCTCGCTCGCTGACGGTGTCCGACGCCGCCATGAACACCGTCATGGTGGGCATCGGACGGGACCACGGCAGCAGGGTGAGGGCAAGGGCCAGATAACTCAGCGCCAGCTCGGCCCAGAGCCGATGGCCTTGTTCTACGGCATCGCGGCCGCGGCGGGGGACACGGTGCCGTAGCTCTGTGGCGGCATGGCGCAAGGTGGCCGTGAAGCGGGCCGGGACTCGGCGCAGGAGTGTCGCCAGGTCGAAGGGAATGCGGACGGTACTTGCGGCAGCCGCGTGGGCCGGAACGGGACGCTGCGCGAAGAACGGGGCCGGGGCGGCGTACGCCTGTGCGGGGGCCGTCCGGCGGTGGAGCATGCGTATACCCATGAGCGCATCCTGGCCGGGGGTGCGGTCGGGGGCGATGTTGTGACACCCACGCGAGTGACAGCCGCGTGCGCGGGGCTGAGCTGGGCGCCTACGGGGGGTGCCGGATCAGGTTGTCGGGCGGCTGCGACCCGGTGGGGGCTGGTCGCGCAGCTCCCCGCGGGCAACTGCGCTGGGCTGGGACGCGGCGCCTACCGGGGAGCCTCGCCGGGTCCTTGTGCGTCTGCAGGCCGGTGGGGGCTGGTCGCGCAGTTCCCCGCGCCCCTAGGTGGGTGCAGTCACCCCCGCCACGACGGACCGTCCGCCGCACCGCGCGCCACCACGGACCGTTCGCCGTACCGGGCGCCACGACGGGCCGGTGGCCGCGTACGGCGCGCAGGGGCCGGGGTGGGGGGTGTCCGCCCGCAGCGGCCGGCGTCCGTTGCCGAGCCCCGCTCAAGGGACCGAGCCGCCGGACCGAGGACGGACACCCCCCACCCCCGCCCCCACCCACCMCACACCCCCCCCCACAGAAACAGGCCGCCGCAGGCATCCAGGGGCGCGGGGAACTGCGCAAAACGCCCGCCCCCACCGAACCCGCACCGAATCCCCACCCCACCGCCGGAGGCTAATGCGCCGCGGACTCCCAGTCCGACCCATCCCCCACCGACACACCCAACGGCACGTTCAGACGCACCGCGTCGGACATCTCCCGGCGGACGATCGACTCCGCCGCCTCCCGCTCCCCCGGCGCGACCTCCAGCACGATTTCGTCGTGGACCTGGAGCAGCATCCGAGAGGCAAGGCCGGCCTCCCGCAGCGCACCGTCCACCTTGAGCATCGCGATCTTGACGATGTCCGCCGCGGTCCCCTGGATCGGCGCGTTGAGAGCCATCCGCTCGGCCGCCTCACGCCGCTGACGGTTGTCGCTGTTGAGGTCGGGCAGATACCGCCGGCGCCCGAAGAGCGTCGCCGTGTACCCCGTCGCCCGGGCCTCGTCGACCGCCCGCCGCAGATAGTCCCGCACCCCGCCGAACCGCTCGAAGTACGCGTCCATGAGGGCGCGGGCCTCCCCCGCGTCGATGTTCAGCTGCTGCGAGAGCCCGAACGCGGACAACCCGTACGCCAGCCCGTACGACATCGCCTTGATCTTCCGGCGCATCTCCGCGTCGACCCCACCGGGCTCCACGCCGAACACCTGCGAGGCGGCGGTCGTGTGCAGGTCCTCCCCCGAGGTGAACGCCTCGATGAGCCCCTCGTCCTCGGACAGGTGGGCCATCACCCGCAGCTCGATCTGGCTGTAGTCCGCGGTCATGAGGGACTCGAAGCCCTCCCCCACCACGAACCCGCGCCGGATCGCCCGCCCCTCGTCCGTACGGACCGGGATGTTCTGGAGGTTCGGATCCGTGGACGACAGTCGGCCCGTCGCCGCGACCGTCTGGTTGAACGTCGTATGGATACGCCCGTCCGCGGCGATCGTCTTGATCAGCCCCTCGACGGTCACCCGCAGCTTGGCCTGCTCACGGTGCCGGAGCATGATCACCGGCAGTTCGTTGTCCGTCTGGGTCGCGAGCCAGGCCAGCGCATCAGCGTCCGTCGTGTAGCCGGTCTTCGTCTTCTTCGTCTTCGGCAGGCCCAGCTCCCCGAAGAGGACCTCCTGGAGCTGCTTGGGCGAGCCGAGGTTGAACTCGTGCCCGGCCGCCGCGTGCGCCTCCTTCACGGCCTGCTGGACCGCGCCCGCGAACATCTGCTCCATGGCCTCGAGGTGGGCCCGGTCGGCCGCGATGCCGTGCCGCTCCATGCGAGCCAGCAACGCGGAGGTGGGCAGCTCCATGTCCCGCAGCAGATCCGCGGCCCCGACCTCCTGCAGGCGGCCCTCGAAGGCCGAGCCCAGATCGAGCACGGCCCGCGCCTGGACCATCAGCGCCTCGGCCTCGGCCCCGTCGTCCGTGCCGAAGGCGAGCTGCCCGTCGGCCGCGGCCGGGGGCGCCAGCTCCCGGCCCAGGTACTCCAGCGACAGCGCGTCCAGGTCGAAGGACCGGCGCCCCGGCTTGACCAGGTACGCGGCGAGCGCGGTGTCCATGCCGACACCGGCGACGCTCCAGTCGTGCTCGGCGAAGACCCGCATGGCGCCCTTGGCGTTGTGCAGGACCTTGGGCCGGCCGGCGTCGGCGAGCCAGGCGACCCAGGCCCGCTCGTCGGCCTCGTCCAGCTGGGACGGGTCGAACCAGGCGGCCGCACCACCGGACGCGGCGAGCGCGACCTCGGCGACCGAGCCGGTCCCGAGACCCCAGGTGTCGACGGTGGCCAGACCCAGGGGCTGCTGTGCGCCGTGCTCGGCGAGCCAGCCGGCCAGCTCGCCGGTGCCGAGCACCGTGCCGTCCAGCTCCACGCCGGGCGCGACGACCGGGGTGCCCTCCGCCTCCTCGGCGCCCGGGTCGACGGCCAGGAGCCGCTCCCGCAGGGAGGGGTTCCTGATCTCCAGGGTGTCGAGGATCATCGCGAGGGTCTTGCGGTCGTACGGAGCTCGCTCCAGGTCGGTGACCGCCTTCGGGAGCTCCACCGTGCGCACCATCTCGGTGAGGCGGCGGTTGAGCTTGACTGCCTCCAGGTGGTCGCGGAGGTTCTGCCCGGCCTTGCCCTTGACCTCCTCGACGCGCTCGCACAGCTCCGCGAACGAACCGAACTGGTTGATCCACTTCGCGGCGGTCTTCTCGCCGACGCCGGGGATGCCGGGGAGGTTGTCGGACGGGTCGCCGCGCAGGGCCGCGAAGTCGGGGTACTGGGCGGGCGTCAAGCCGTACTTCTCGAAGACCTTCTCCGGGGTGAACCGGGTCAGCTCCGAGACGCCCTTCGTCGGGTAGAGCACGGTGGTGTGGTCGGTGACCAGCTGGAAGGAGTCGCGGTCACCGGTGACGATCAGCACGTCGAAGCCCTCGGCCTCGGCCTGCGTGGCGAGCGTGGCGATGACGTCGTCGGCCTCGAAGCCGTCGATCGCGAAGCGCGAGACGTGCATCGCGTCGAGGAGCTCACCGATCAGCTCGACCTGGCCCTTGAACTCGTCGGGGGTCTTGGAGCGGTTGGCCTTGTACTCCGTGAACTCCTCGGAACGCCACGTCTTGCGGGACACGTCGAAGGCCACCGCGAAGTGGGTGGGGGCCTCGTCGCGCAGGGTGTTCGCCAGCATCGACGCGAAGCCGTAGATCGCGTTCGTCGGCTGGCCGGTCGCGGTGGTGAAGTTCTCCGCGGGCAGCGCGAAGAACGCGCGATAGGCCAGCGAGTGCCCGTCCATGAGCATCAGACGCGGGCGGCTGCCGCCGGGGCTGGTGTCGGTCTTCTTCGCTGCTGTCTCTGCCACGCCCCCGATCCTGCCACGCCCCACTGACACTCAGACCCGCTCGCCGCCGAGGGCACGGAAGGCGCAAGCTCTGCCGCGGCTCCCTGCAGGCCCGGCAAACACCGTTGTCACCGGCGCGTGCGAGGATCGGAGACGTACCTCACATGTGTGTGCGAAGGAGAGAGTCCGATGGCCACGAAGCCGCCCAAGGGTGATCCGGTTCAGGACGCTCCACAGGTCACCGAACCCAAGCACGCGGCGGCCGGCCTCCCGGCCATCGGCCACACCCTGCGGATCGCCCAGCAGCAGATGGGCGTGAAGCGCACCGCGCTGACCCTGCTGCGCGTCAACCAGAAGGACGGCTTCGACTGCCCGGGCTGCGCCTGGCCCGAGCCCGACCACCGGCACGCCGCGGAGTTCTGCGAGAACGGCGCGAAGGCGGTCGCCGAGGAAGCCACCCTGCGCCGGATCACCCCGGAGTTCTTCGCCGCGCACCCCGTCGCCGACCTCGCGACCAGGAGCGGCTACTGGCTGGGTCAGCAGGGGCGGCTCACCCACCCCATGTACGTCCCCGAGGGCGGCACCCACTACGAGCCGGTGACCTGGGAGCGCGCCTTCGACATCATCGCCGAGGAGATCGCCGCCCTCGACTCCCCCGACGAGTCCGTCTTCTACACCTCGGGCCGCACCAGCAACGAGGCCGCGTTCCTCTACCAGCTCTTCGCCCGCGAGCTCGGCACGAACAACCTGCCGGACTGCTCCAACATGTGCCACGAGTCGTCCGGTTCGGCGCTCAGCGAGACCATCGGCATCGGCAAGGGCAGCGTCCTGCTCGACGACCTCTACCAGGCCGACCTGATCATCGTCGCCGGACAGAACCCGGGGACCAACCACCCCCGCATGCTCTCCGCCCTGGAGAAGGCCAAGGCGAACGGCGCGAAAATCATCAGCGTCAACCCGCTGCCCGAGGCCGGCCTGGAGCGCTTCAAGAACCCGCAGACCCCCCAGGGCATGCTCAAGGGCGCCGCGCTCACCGACCTGTTCCTGCAGATCCGCATCGGCGGCGACCAGGCCCTCTTCCGCCTCCTCAACAAACTGATACTGGAGACGCAGGGCGCCGTCGACGAGGCCTTCGTCCGCGAACACACCCACGGCTACGAGGAGTTCGCCGAGGCCGCCCGCGCCGCCGACTGGGACGACACGCTCACCGCGACCGGTCTGTCCCGCGAGGAGATCGAGGAAACCCTCTCCATGGTCCTCGCCTCCGAGCGGACCATCGTCTGCTGGGCCATGGGCCTCACCCAGCACAAGCACTCCGTGCCGACCATCCGCGAGGTCGTCAACTTCCTCCTCCTGCGCGGCAACATCGGCCGCCCCGGCGCCGGCGTCTGCCCGGTCCGCGGCCACTCCAACGTCCAGGGCGACCGCACCATGGGCATCTTCGAGCGCCCCGCGCCCGCCTTCCTGGACGCCCTGGAGAAGGAGTTCGGCTTCGCCCCGCCACGCGAGCACGGCTTCGACGTCGTGCGCGCCATCCGCGCCCTGCGCGACGGCGAGGCCAAGGTCTTCTTCGCCATGGGCGGCAACTTCGTCTCCGCCTCCCCCGACACCGACGTCACCGAGGCCGCCATGCGGCGCGCCCGGCTGACCGTGCACGTGTCGACCAAGCTCAACCGCTCGCACGCGGTCACGGGCGCGCGTGCCCTGATCCTGCCCACACTCGGCCGCACCGAGCGCGACCTCCAGGGCAGCGGCGAGCAGTTCGTGACCGTCGAGGACTCCATGGGCATGGTGCACGCCTCCCACGGCCGCCTCGAACCCGCGAGCCGACAACTGCTGTCCGAGCCCGCCATCGTGTGCCGGCTGGCACGGCGCGTGCTCGGCGAGAAGAGCCGGGTGCCGTGGGAGGAGTTCGAGAAGGACTACGCCACCATCCGCGACCGCATCGCCCGAGTGATCCCCGGCTTCGAGGACTTCAACGCGCGCGTGGCCCGCCCCGGCGGCTTCACCCTGCCGCACGCCCCGCGCGACGAGCGCCGCTTCCCCACCGCCACCGGCAAGGCCAACTTCACCGCCGCGCCCGTCGAGTACCCCGAACTGCCCGAGGGCCGGCTGCTGCTGCAGACGCTGCGCTCGCACGACCAGTACAACACCACGATCTACGGCCTCGACGACCGCTACCGGGGCATCAAGAACGGCCGCCGGGTCGTCCTGGTCAACCCCGAGGACGCCGACAGACTCCGGCTCACCGACGGCTCCTACGTCGACCTCGTCAGCGAGTGGAAGGACGGCGTGGAGCGGCGGGCACCCGGATTCCGGGTCGTGCACTACCCGACCGCCCGGGGATGCGCGGCCGCCTACTACCCCGAGACCAATGTCCTGGTGCCGCTGGACGCCACCGCCGACACCAGCAACACCCCGGCCAGCAAGTCCGTCGTCGTACGTCTGGAACAATCGGCGACCGACTGAGCGTTTGCTCAGCGCAGGCAGTCGTAGCGACCAGGACGAACGGAGCCCGCCCCATGGGTGAGCAGCAGCACGCCACGTTTCCCCAAGAGGTCATCGACGAGTACGCGGCGCTCGGCGTCGACCTCGTCGCCATGTTCTCGGCCGGCCACCTGGGCACCCGCATGGGCGTGCAGATCGTCGAGGCCTCAGCGGAACGGGTCGTCGGCACCATGCCGGTCGAGGGCAACACCCAGCCGTACGGACTGCTGCACGGAGGCGCCTCGGCCGTGCTCGCCGAGACCCTGGGCTCCGTCGGCTCCATGCTGCACGCCGGGAGCTCGAAGATCGCGGTCGGAGTGGACCTCAACTGCACACACCACCGGGGAGCCCGCTCCGGGCTGGTCACCGGAGTCGCCACACCGGTGCACCGCGGACGCTCCACCGCGACGTACGAGATCGTCATCAGCGACGAGGAGGGCCGACGCGTCTGCACCGCCCGGCTCACCTGCCTGCTGCGGGACGCCCCCGGCCGCTAGAGCCTCCGGCGGATCAGGCCGACTTCGAGCAACGGTGCCCGATCGGTGAGGCCCCTCCCGCTCGAGCGAAGTCGTCGTCGGCGCGATCCGCCGGACAGGCCCCAGGGCGCACACCGACTGGGCACGAGACCCCGGCACCCCTACCGTTCTCGCATGACCGGTACCGGCCCCGTCGAGCCCGTCAACTCACCGCAGGCAGGGGAGAATCACGACGTCATCGGCACCGACGAGGCACGTCTGACGGACCGTTGGACATCGTGGTGGGAGAAGCTGTCGCCCAGGGCCCGCCAAGCGGCTCTGGGAACGGCCGCGTTCACCCTGCTCGCGGCCGGCGTCCTCCTCGCCCGCCTCCTGGCCGACGAGAACCGCACCGCCGTCCCGGACACCCCCGTGCCCTGGCCCGCCAACGTCACCGCCTGGCGGTACCTCGGACCCGCCGGACTCCCCGAACCCACCGGAACCCACCCCACCAGCGGCCTCTTCCGCTTCGCCGTCGACGTCCGCAGCGGACCCCCCGTCACCCTCCGGGTCACCGGCGCCGCCTTCACCGGCCTCACCGCCCACGCCCTGCCCGAGACCTTCACCGCGCACGCCGGCACGACCCGCCGCGTCACCGTGGAGATATCGGTTTCCGACTGTTCGGGTCTCCCGCTGAATGCAGCCCTACCATTTCTTGACGTGACGCTCCGTAACACGCGCGCAATACAGCACCACAGTTTCATCTTCGGCCGGGCCTACTCCCACGACCTTTTCAAGCTCCTTCGAGGCGCCTGCGCCACGACAACGGCGTCACAGGCCGGACGGCCAAGCGGAAGTGCAGGTTCTCAAAATGCGGACTGAGGGGAAATTCCGCCAAACCGGCTGAGAGCCCCCTCCGCGGAAGCGCGCCATCCACCCCGTCATAACAAGAAAGTCACAAGCCAGCGCACAGCGATGCCCTGCCTGCAAACCGGGCTTAGAGTCACGGCCAGTCACCGCTCCATCGGGAGTTCGGTACCAGCGCGGCACAAGGCCGCACCCACAAGGGCGCGTGTGCCTGCGGAAAGGACTGATTGTGCGACGTTCCATGGTGATACTGACCTCCGTCTTCGCGACTGGAGCTCTGACGCTCACCGCCTGCGGCTCCCGAGACGACAAGGGTGGCGACAGCGAAGGCGGAGGTGGCACGACCCTGACGATCGGCGTGGACGCCCCGCTCTCCGGCGAGAACTCCACCACGGGTCTCGGCATCCAGTACGGCGCCCAGATCGCCGTCGACGATGCCAACAAGAACAAGCTCGTCCCCGGCGTCACCTTCAAGCTGAAGGCCTACGACGACAAGGCGCAGCCCGCCACCGGCCAGTCCAACGCCACCACGATCACCGGTGACAAGACCGCCGTCGGCGCCGTCGGCCCGCTGAACTCCGGCGTCGCGCAGACGATGCAGCAGGTGTTCGCCTCGGCCAACATGGTGCAGATCTCCCCCTCGAACACCAACCCCGAGCTGACCCAGGGCAAGAACTGGCAGACGGCCAAGAAGCGTCCGTACAAGACGTACTTCCGCACCGCCACCACCGACGAGCTCCAGGGCAGCTTCGCCGCCGACTACGCGTACAACGGCCTCAAGAAGAAGAAGGTCTTCGTCGTCGACGACAAGCAGACCTACGGCGCCGGCCTCGCGAAGATCTTCAACGAGCAGTTCAAGAAGCTCGGCGGCACCGTCGTCGGCACCGACCACGTCAACACCGGCGACAAGGACTTCGGTTCCCTCGTCACCAAGGTCAAGAACTCCGGCGCCGACCTGCTCTACTACGGCGGCCAGTACGACGAGTCCTCGCTGATCACCAAGCAGCTCAAGGGCGGCGGCGTCAAGATCCCGCTGTTCGGCGGCGACGGCATGTTCGCCTCCACCTACATCGAGACCGCGGGCACCGCCTCCGAGGGCGACCTCGCCACCGCCGTCGGCGTCCCCGCCGACACCCTGCCCGCCGCCAAGACGTTCATCGAGACGTACAAGTCCAAGGGCTACAAGGGTGACTACGGCGCCTACGGCGCGTACTCCTACGACGCCACCACCGCCATCATCAAGGCAGTGAAGGCCGCCGTCGACGCCAACAGCGGCAAGGTCCCCAGCGACATCAACGCCCTGCGCTCCTCCGTCGTCGACGCCGTCCAGAAGTCCGACTTCGAAGGCATCTCCGGCAAGGTCGCCTTCGACCAGTACGGCGACACCACCAACAAGCAGCTCACCGTGTACCAGGTCACCAAGGGTGCGTGGAAGGCTGTGAAGACCGGCACCGCCGACCTCGGCTAGTCCAGGCCCAGCAGCGCACAGCAACACCACGACGGGCCGCGCGGGAGGGGACCCCGACCGCGCGGCCCTTGCCACACCCCACCCCAGCACGCGATATGTGCACACGACCACCAGCGACAATGGAGGCCACGCGGTGAACACCCTGCCGCAGCAGCTGGCCAACGGGCTGCTTCTGGGCTCGATGTACGGGCTGATCGCCATCGGCTACACGATGGTGTACGGCATCGTCCAGCTCATCAACTTCGCGCACGGCGAGATCTTCATGACCGGCGCCTTCGGCGCCTTCACGGTCTACTTCTACCTCTTGCCCGACGGCACCTCTATGGCCATCGCCGTCCCCCTGATGCTGATAGGCGGCGGAATAGTCGCCATCCTCATCGCCGTCGGAGCGGAACGGTTCGCCTACCGGCCCCTGCGCGGAGCCCCACGGCTCGCACCGCTCATCACCGCGATCGGTCTCTCCCTGGCCCTCCAGGAAGTCGTCCGCAACTTCTACCCCCACGCCGACCGCGCCGTCGCCTTCCCCGGCCTCGACGGCACCCACGACATAGGCTCCGTCACCATCAAGGACGCCGACATCTTCCTCGTGGTCGCCGCCATCGTCTGCATGTCCGCCCTCGCCTTCTTCGTCCGCAAGTCCCGCACCGGCCGCGCCATGCAGGCCACCGCCCAGGACCCGGACACCGCACAGCTCATGGGCATCGACACCAACCGCATCATCGTCATCGCCTTCGCCATCGGCGGGTTCTTCGCCGCCGTCGCCGCCGTCGCCTACGGCCTCAAGTACGGCAGCATCGACTACCGCATGGGCTTCCTGATGGGCCTCAAGGCCTTCACCGCAGCCGTCCTCGGCGGCATCGGCAACATCTACGGCGCCATGCTCGGCGGCCTCGTCCTCGGCGTCGCCGAGACCCTCGCCTCCGCCTACATCGACGACATCCCCGGCATGCACCTCTTCGGCGGCGGCTCCTGGAAGGACGTCTGGGCCTTCTGCCTGCTCATCATCGTCCTCCTCGTCAGGCCACAAGGCCTGCTCGGTGAACGCGTAGCGGACAGGGCGTGATCACGATGACCGACACCACCACTCGCGGCCTGATCCCGCTCCCCCTCGCCGCGGCCCGCGCACTCCTCCTCGCCGGAGGCATCGCCACCGCCGCCTCCGCCTTCCTCGCCTGGACCTGGACCAGCGAGTTCCCCGGCGACCTCACCATCAGCGGCTACCCCGGCGGCCTCCAATGGCTGACCTTCATCGCCGGCATCCTCACCACCGTGTTCGCCCTCTCGTCCTACGGCATACGCGGCCTCGGCGGCCTCATACCCGCCCGCAACAACGCACCCCTGGTGCTCACCGCCCTCGGCGCCTTCGGCGTCACCTGGTACACGATCGTCTCGATCGCCGCCGAACTCGGCGGACTCGCCAACCTCGAGCCCGGCGGCTGGGTCGCGGCCATCGCCTCCCTCCTGCCCGTCATCGGCGCCTTCGCCCTCCCCGAGCCTCGCACCGCGAGCGCCAAGGAGAACCTCAAGGCGTACCTCGCCAAGCCCGACGGCATCCCCCCCGCCCAGCCCCTCAGCCCCTGGCTCGAGCGCGCGATCATCACCATCGCCACGATCGTCGGACTCGCCGTCTTCACCTACGGCATCGACACCGAGTACGGCGAACTCTTCGTCGGCTTCCTCATCGTCGTCGTCTTCGGCGTCTGGGCCCTGCACACCGCAGGCCTCAACGACCGCTTCTCCCGGATCGTCGCCCGCAACCGCAGCTTCACGCTCGCCATGGGCTTCGCCGCCGCGATCGCGTTCCCCTTCACCCAGAGCAACGACCACTACGCCAACATCGGCGTCAACATCCTGATCTTCGGGACCGTCGCCCTGGGCCTCAACATCGTCGTCGGCCTCGCGGGCCTCCTCGACCTCGGATACGTCGCCTTCCTCGGCGTCGGCGCCTACACCGCCGCCCTCGTCTCCGGCTCCGAGTTCTCCCGCTTCTCCGGCGTCCACTTCCCCTTCTGGGCCGCCGCCATCACCGGCGCCGCCGCATCGCTCGTCTTCGGCGTCCTCATCGGCGCCCCCACCCTGCGACTGCGCGGCGACTACCTCGCCATCGTCACCCTCGGCTTCGGAGAGATCTTCCGCATCTCCGTCAACAACATGGACGGCCAGTCCGGGCCCGACCTCACCAACGGCCCCAACGGCATCCCGGCCATCCCCGACCTCAATCTCCTCGGGTTCAACCTCGGCCAAGCCCACGACGTCGCCGGCTTCACCCTCGGCCGCTTCGCCAACTACTACCTCCTCATGGTGCTGATCATGGCCATCGTGGTCCTGGTCTACACCCGAGCCGCCGACTCCCGCATCGGCCGCTCCTGGATCGCCATCCGCGAGGACGAGACCGCCGCGACCGCCATGGGCATCAACGGCTTCCGCGTCAAACTCGTCGCCTTCGCCCTCGGCGCCACCCTCGCCGGCCTCGCCGGCACCGTCAGCGCCCACGTCACCTACAGCGTCGTCCCGACGCCGTACCAGTTCGCCGGCTCCACACCCCCCAACTCCGCCTTCCTGCTCGCCGCGGTCGTCCTCGGCGGCATGGGCACGGTCGCCGGCCCCATCCTCGGCGCCGCCCTGCTCTACCTGCTCCCGGAGAAGCTCGTCTTCCTCCAGGACAAGTCGCTGCTGGCCTTCGGCATCGCCCTCATCCTGCTGATGCGCTTCCGCCCCGAAGGCATCATCGCCAACCGCCGCAACCAACTCGAATTCCACGAGACCGGCCAACTCGACATACCAGAACAAACGACGCTGTCCGGCGAACCGGCCGCCGTCACCAAGGCGGGGGCGTGAGCACGATGACGACACAGCCGACACCTGTACTCGAAGCCCGCAACGTCACCATGCGCTTCGGCGGCCTCACCGCCGTCCGCTCGGTCGACTTCACCGTCAACTCCGGCGAGATCGTCGGCCTCATCGGCCCCAACGGCGCCGGAAAAACCACCTTCTTCAACTGCCTCACCGGCCTGTACGTCCCCACGGAAGGCACGGTCACCTACAAGGGCACCGTCCTCCCGCCCAAGCCCCACCTCGTGACCCAGGCCGGCATCGCCCGCACCTTCCAGAACATCCGCCTGTTCGCCAACATGACGGTCCTCGAGAACGTCCTCGTCGGCCGCCACACGCGGACCAAGGAAGGCCTCTGGTCGGCGCTGCTCCGCGGCCCCGGCTTCAAGAAGGCGGAGAAGGCCAGCGAGGAACGCGCCATGGAACTCCTCGAGTTCATCGGCCTGGAAGCCAAACGCGACCACCTCGCCCGCAACCTCCCCTACGGCGAACAGCGCAAGCTCGAGATCGCACGCGCACTCGCGTCCGAACCCGGCCTGCTCCTCCTGGACGAGCCCACCGCCGGCATGAACCCCCAGGAGACGCGCGCCACCGAAGAGTTGGTCTTCGCCATCCGCGACAAGGGCATCGCCGTCCTCCTCATCGAGCACGACATGCGCTTCGTCTTCAACCTCTCCGACCGCGTCGCCGTCCTCGTCCAGGGCGAAAAACTCGTCGAAGGCACCTCCGACGTCGTCCAGGCCGACGAACGCGTCATCGCCGCCTACCTCGGCGAACCCTTCGACGGCGACCCCGGCGCGACGGAAGCGCAGAGCACCACCGGTACCAAGGGAGAAGCCCAGTGACCGCACTCCTCGAAGTCGAGGACCTCCGGGTCTCCTACGGCAAGATCGAAGCCGTCAAAGGCATCTCCTTCAGCGTCGAAGCCGGCCAGGTCGTCACCCTCATCGGCACCAACGGCGCCGGCAAGACGACGACGCTCAGGACGCTGTCCGGTCTGCTGAAGCCCACAGCCGGCAAGATCCTCTTCGACGGCAAGCCACTCAGCAGCGTCCCCGCCCACAAGATCGTCTCCTTCGGACTCGCCCACTCCCCCGAAGGCCGGCACATCTTCCCCCGCCTGACGATCTTCGAGAACCTCCAGCTCGGAGCGTTCCTCCGCAAGGACAAGGAGGGCATCGAGAAGGACGTACAACGCGCCTACGAGCTCTTCCCCATCCTCGGCGAACGCCGCAACCAGGCAGCAGGCACCCTCTCCGGCGGCGAGCAGCAGATGCTGGCCATGGGCCGCGCGCTCATGTCCCAGCCCAAACTCCTCATGCTCGACGAACCCTCCATGGGCCTCTCACCGATCATGATGCAGAAGATCATGTCGACCATCGTCGAACTGAAGTCCCAGGGCATGACGATCCTCCTCGTCGAACAGAACGCCCAGGCGGCACTCTCCCTCGCCGACCAGGGACACGTCATGGAGGTCGGCAACATCGTCCTGTCCGGCACCGGACAAGACCTCCTCCACGACGAGTCCGTCCGCAAGGCATACCTCGGCGAAGACTGACCCTTCGGCCGTACGACGAGGCCCGCGCCCCCCTACCGGGGACGCGGGCCTTTGTCTTTCGTGAACGCCGGGACTCAGCCCTTGTTGGCCTTCTTCTCGTCCGCGTCCAGAATCACGGCCTCCGCGACCTGCTGCATCGACATGCGCCGGTCCATCGAGGTCTTCTGGATCCACCGGAACGCGGCGGGCTCCGTCAGCCCGTACGACGTCTGAAGAATCGACTTCGCCCGGTCCACGAGCTTGCGGGTCTCCAGACGCAGAGTGAGGTCCGCGACCTCGTTCTCCAGCTCCCTCAGCTCCGTGAACCGAGACACGGCCATCTCGATCGCCGGCACGACATCACTCTTGCTGAAGGGCTTCACGAGATACGCCATCGCACCGGCGTCCCTCGCCCGCTCCACCAGGTCCCGCTGCGAGAAGGCGGTGAGCATCAGCACCGGAGCGATCCGCTCCTCGGCGATCTTCTCGGCCGCGGAGATCCCGTCCAGCTTGGGCATCTTCACGTCAAGGATCACGAGGTCCGGCTTGTGCTCACGGGCGAGCTCGACGGCCTGCTCACCATCACCGGCCTCGCCTACGACGCTGTAGCCCTCTTCCTCCAGCATCTCTTTGAGGTCGAGCCGGATGAGGGCCTCGTCCTCGGCAATGACGACACGGGTCGTCAGCGGAGGCACGTGCGACTTGTCGTCGTCGGGCGCGTCTAGGGGCTGGGGCGGCTCGGGGGCGGTCACGGGGGCTCCTCGTTCAGGGGCGGGGGTACTGCTGACAAGAGCGTACCTAGCTGCGGTAAGGTGGGGGCACGGCGGGTGACCGCCAACCTTTGTTTTAGAGGAAGCCCCGGTAGTCCAGCGGAAGAGACACGGTGCTCAAACCACCGACAGCGTGGGTTCGAATCCCACCCGGGGCACTTTTCCTTCGAATCGAAGGTTAACCCAGTAAGCGGATGTTCCCGTTCTCGTGAACATCCGCTTTTTGCTGCGTGTCTTCGCGATCACTCGCACAAAGTGGCCGCATGTACGACGTCAGCACACGCAAGCGAGCCCTCGCGCTGGTTGCCCAGGGCCGCAGCCTGAACTCGGTCAGCCGGCAGACGGGCGTCTCGCGCGCGGCAATCCGGTCCTGGCAACAACGCCTTGAGCCGCTACCGCGCATGGCCTCACCGGATCCTGGGCCGCCTGCCGATGACCAGGCCTACTCCTACCTGCTGGGCCTCTACCTGGGCGATGGCTGTATCAGCGCGCACCCGCGTGGCGGCGGCTATTACCTCCGGATCGCGTGCGCCGACGCCTGGCCGGGGCTCATCCAGGAATGCCGCGAAGCGATCACCAAGGTGCGTCCGGGCATCGGCGTCTACGCCCTGCAAAGGGAGGGCTGCAGGATGGTGACCAGCTACTCCCGACACTGGCCAAGCCTTTTCCCCCAGCACGGCCCCGGCAAGAAGCACGAGCGCACCATTACCCTCGAACCCTGGCAGCAGGAGATCGTCAACGTGCACCCCTGGGAGTTCATCCGCGGCCTCATCCACTCCGACGGATGCCGCATCACCAACTGGACGACCCGTCTCGTAGCCGGTGAGCAGAAGCGCTACGAATACCCCCGGTACTTCTTCACCAACCTGTCGGGCGACATCATCCGGCTCTTCACCGACACCCTCGACCGCGTTGGCGTCGACTGGAAGCAGCCGAACAAGCGCAACATCTCGATCGCCCGCAAAGCCTCAGTAGCCCTCATGGACACCCACGTAGGCCCCAAGCACTGACCACGACTACTTTGGACTGTCGTCCTCGCCGATGTGGTGCACCCGGACCAGGTTCGTCGACCCCGACACCCCGGGCGGTGAGCCGGCCGTGATCACGACCACGTCGCCCTTCTCGCAGCGGCCGTACCGCAACAGGAGCTCGTCCACCTGGTCCACCATCGCGTCCGTGGACTCGACGTGCGGGCCGAGGAACGTCTCCACGCCCCACGTCAGGCTCAGCTGCGAGCGGGTCGCCGGCTCCGGGGTGAAGGCCAGGAGGGGGATCGGGGAGCGGTACCGGGACAGCCGCCTCACCGTGTCCCCGCTCTGCGTGAACGCGACCAGGAACTTCGCGCCCAGGAAGTCGCCCATCTCCGCCGCCGCCCGGGCGACAGCGCCCCCCTGCGTACGGGGCTTGTTGCGTTCCGTCAGAGGCGGCAGCCCCTTCGCGAGGATGTCCTCTTCCGCCGCCTCGACGATCTTCGCCATGGTTCGGACCGTCTCGACCGCGTACTTGCCGACGCTCGTCTCACCCGACAGCATCACCGCGTCCGTGCCGTCGATGACCGCGTTGGCCACGTCAGAGGCCTCCGCGCGCGTCGGACGGGAGTTCTCGATCATCGAGTCCAGCATCTGCGTCGCCACGATCACCGGCTTGGCGTTCCGCTTCGCCAGTTTGATCGCTCGCTTCTGGACGAGCGGCACCTGTTCCAGCGGCATCTCCACGCCCAGGTCACCTCGGGCCACCATGATGCCGTCGAACGCGGCCACGATGTCGTCGATCGACTCGACCGCCTGCGGCTTCTCCACCTTGGCGATCACCGGGAGCCGGCGCCCGGACTCGTCCATGATCCGGTGGACGCCCTTGATGTCGTGGCCCGAGCGCACGAAGGACAGCGCGATCACGTCGAAGCCCGTGCGCAGGGCCCAGCGGAGGTCGTCCTCGTCCTTCTTCGAGAGCGCCGGGACCGAGACCGCCACGCCTGGGAGGTTGAGGCCCTTGTGGTCGGAGATCATGCCGCCCTCGACGACCCTGGTGTGGACGCGGGGGCCTTCCACCGAGGTGACCTCGAGGCAGACCTTGCCGTCGTCGACGAGGATGCGTTCGCCCGCGGCGACGTCCGAGGCGAGTCCGTTGTACGTCGTCCCGCAGGAGCGCTGGTCTCCCTCGGCGCCCTCTTCCACCGTGATGGTGAAGGTGTCGCCGCGTTCAAGGAGTACGGGGCCTTCGGTGAAGTGGCCGAGGCGGATCTTCGGGCCTTGAAGGTCGGCGAGGAGGCCTACGCTGCGGCCGGTCTCGTCGGCGGCCTTGCGGACGTGGTGGTAGCGCTCCTCATGTTCGGCGTAGCTGCCGTGGCTGAGGTTGAATCGGGCTACGTCCATTCCGGCGTCGACCAGGGCTTTGATCTGGTCGTACGAGTGGGTGGCGGGGCCCAGTGTGCAGACGATCTTTGCTCGGCGCATGTTTCGACCCTAGACCTTACCGGCGGGTAGTGAATTGGGGAGGCATGTCGACTCAACAACCTTTGGGTGAAGGGCTGTTGACAAGCGTTGAAGTGTGCGGCACTCCGCTCCGATGAGCATTTCGGATGCAAATCGCAGTGGCCGCTCACAGTCTCGGTGGTGCCATGGTGAAGCGTGCGTTGACCTGGGCGTGGACGTGCTGGCGTTGCGGTTCGAGGTCGAGGGGGGCGGCCGAGGTGTCGGCTGCGGCTTCGTAGGCCATGGAGCGTGCGCGGCTGGCCCTGCCGACGAAGCGGGGTTCGGGGTCCTCGGCGCCGATGTCGGCGAGTTCGAGCAGGGAGTCGAGTGACGTGCCGAGTGCTTCCGCGTACTCCCTGGCTCGCTGGACCGCTTCCCGTACTGCCTGCTGTCGGGCTTCGCGGTAGGCGGGTGAGTTCCGGCGCAGGGCCCACCAGGGGCCGTCGACGCTCGTCAATTCGAGGTCGGCGAGTCTGGTGGTGAGTTCACCCAGTGCGGTGAAGTCGGTCAGTTCTGCCGTGATGTGGACGCGGCCGTGGTAGGCGTGGACGCGTTCGCCGCGGCTGTGTTCCTTGAGTTCCGGGGTGACCGAGAAGGAGCCGGTTTCCAGGCGTTCGACTGCGTCGCCGTAGGACTTCAGCAGGTCCAGGACGTTCGTGTTGCGGCGGGTGAGGTCGTCGAGGGCGGTGCGGCGGTCCTTGCCGCGGGCGGCGACGGTGACGCCGATGCGGGCGATCTCGGGGTCGACTTCGAGGTGGGCTTCGCCGCGGACGGCGATGCGGGGGGCGTCGGGGGTGCCGTGGGGAACGGTCATAACGGCCCACTGTGTCAGTTTTTACGGGTTGGGTCATCAGATCGAAACCTGCTGGGCCTGTTGCCGTTGGGCATGGCCGGGTCAGAATCTACGCGCGTTGTTGACCGTTCCCCGAGGAGATCAAGACATGCCCTTGAACCGCAGGAAGTTCCTGGAGAAGTCCGCCGTGACCGGTGCGGGTGTCGCGCTGGCGGGTGCCGTGGGTGCTCCGGCGGCTGAGGCCGCGGAGGCGAAGGTGGGACACGAGAAGCGGTACTCCCTGACGGTGATGGGCACGACCGATCTGCACGGTCATGTCTTCAACTGGGACTACTTCAAGGACGCGGAGTACAAGGACTCCGCGGGCAACGCCCAGGGTCTGTCCCGGATCTCGACGCTGGTGAACCAGGTGCGTGCGGAGAAGGGCCGCTGCAACACGCTGCTGCTCGACGCGGGCGACACGATCCAGGGAACGCCGCTGACGTACTACTACGCGAAGGTCGACCCGATCACGGCCAAGGGTGGTCCCGTCCATCCGATGGCCGCGGCCATGAACGCCATCGGGTACGACGCCGTGGCGCTGGGCAATCACGAGTTCAACTACGGTATCGAGACGCTGCGGAAGTTCGAGGAGCAGTGCGACTTCCCGCTGCTGGGTGCGAACGCGCTGGACGCGAAGACGCAGAAGCCCGCTTTCCCGCCGTACTTCATCAAGAAGTTCCATGTGAAGGGCGCGCCGCCGGTGCGGGTCGCGGTGCTGGGTCTGACCAACCCGGGTATCGCGATCTGGGACAAGGCCTATGTGCAGGGCAGGTTGACGTTCCCGGGTCTTGAGGAGCAGGCGGCGAAGTGGGTGCCGAAGCTGCGGTCGATGGGTGCGGACGTCGTCGTGGTGTCGGCGCACTCGGGCTCTTCGGGTACTTCTTCCTACGGTGACCAGTTGCCGTACGTCGAGAACTCGGCGGCGTTGGTGGCGCAGCAGGTGCCGGGGATCGACGCGATTCTGGTCGGGCACGCGCATGTGGAGATTCCGGAGCTGAAGGTCACCAACGCGAAGACCGGGAAGACGGTCGTGTTGTCGGAGCCGTTGGCGTTCGCGGAGCGGTTGTCGCTGTTCGACATCGAGCTGGTTTTCGCGAAGGGCCGTTGGGCGGTCGAGTCGGTGTCGTCCAAGGTGCTCAACTCGAACTCGGTCGCGGACGACCCGAAGATCACCAAGCTGTTGAAGGCCGACCATGACGTGGTCGTGAAGTACGTCAACCAGGTGGTCGGTACGGCGACGCAGACGCTGACGACGGTGGATGCGCGGTACAAGGATGCTCCGATCATCGACCTGATCACGAAGGTCCAGGAGGATGTGGTCAGGGCGGCGCTGGCGGGCACGGAGTACGCCGCGCTGCCGGTGATCGCGCAGGCGTCGCCGTTCTCGCGGACCTCGGAGATCCCGGCGGGGAATGTGACGATCCGGGATCTGTCCAGCCTGTACGTGTACGACAACACGCTGGTGGCGAAGCTGCTGACGGGTGCGCAGCTGCGGGCGTACCTGGAGTACTCGGCGGAGTACTTCGTGCGGACGGCGGCGGGCGCGGTGGTCGACGTGGAGAAGCTGACGAACGCGAACAACCGTCCGGACTACAACTACGACTATGTGTCGGGGCTGTCGTACGACATCGACATCGCGCAGGCGGCCGGTTCGCGGATCAAGAACCTGACGTACAACGGTGCCGCGCTGGACGACGCCCAGAAGTTCGTGTTGGCGGTGAACAACTACCGGGCGAACGGTGGCGGCGCGTTCCCGCACGTGGCCTCCGCGACCGAGCTGTGGTCGGAGTCGACGGAGATCCGGACGCGGATCGCGGAGTGGGTGACCGCGAAGGGCGTGCTGGACCCGAAGGACTTCGCGTCGGTGGACTGGAGGCTCACGCGCGACGGAACGCCTGTGTTCTAGAGGTCCAGCAGGGTGACGTCCACGGCGTCGGCGATCGCTTTGGCGCCGGCGTCGTTGACGTGCAGGCCGTCGCCGGCGTTGAACTCGGCGCGGATCCGGTCGGGCTGGTCCGGGTCCGCGACGGCGGCGGCCACGTCGACGATCCCGTCGAAGGGGTGGTCGCCGCCGAGCAGCCAGGCGTTGACCTCGGCGCGTACGGCCTGGCCGCGCTCGGTGTCGTAGCCGTCGTGGACGGTGCCCTTGTAGGGGCCGATGGTGGAGCCGATGGCGGTGAGTCCGGCGGTGTGGAGGCGGTCGGCGAGGGTGGTGAGGCCGGCTTTGAACTCGGCCGCGGTGGGGCCTTCCGCGGGTTCCGGGTGGGCGAAGTGGCCGGGCAGGCCGAGGTCGTTGAGCCCGATGTGGATGATGACGTGACTGACGCCGGGGACGGCGAGGACGTCGTGGTCGATGCGGGCGAGGAGGTGTTCGCCGATCTCGTCGGTGAGGAGCCGGTTGCCGGAGATGCCCGCGTTGACGATCCAGCCGCGTTTCAGGCGGCGGCTGAGCTGTCCGGGGAAGCTGTTGTCGGTGCCGGGGGTGGTGGCGGCGCCTTCGATCCAGGAGTCGCCGAAGGCGACGGCGATGCGGGTGCCGGCCGGGGCGAGGACGTCCGCGCCGGCGAGGAGGTGGCCGGTGGCGAACTCCTCGGGGTCTTCCAGTACGGCGGCGGACAGTTGGTTGCCGGGGACGGCGTGTCCGGTGTCGTAGGGCATGGCGGTGAAGGTGGTCGGTCCGGTGTCGCCGGGCAGGTAGAGGCTGAGGGTGAGTTCCTCGCCCGCGCTCACGGGGAGTTCGACGGGGTCGCTGGTCGTCTCCTGGCCGGCGGGGATGGTGATGGTGGGGGCGCCGGAGAAGCGGAGCGGGGTGTCGCTGCCGGGGTCGATGCCGCTGCCTTTGGTGCGCAGGGCGAGGTGGGCGCCGCCGATGTCCAGGGGTGTGGTGCCGTAGCGGTTCGTCAGGTGGATGCGGACGGCCTCGCCGCCGCCGGCCAGGCGCAGGGACTGGCGGACGGTCTGGTCGGTGAAGCCGCGGGACTCGAAGAGGGCGAGGTTTTCGTGGGGGCTGATGGCGGCGGCGCGGTGGGCGGCGGTCCAGGTGGTCGTCATGTGGGAGCCAACCGGGCCGGCGCACGGGTTCTTCCGCCGCCACCGGTTTTTTACCGTCCCTCGAACAGGGGGGTGAGGGTGGGGGTCTGTCGGGCGGGTGGGATCTGGGGCCGGTGTTCGAGGCCGAAGGTGGTGAAGGCCGTGCGGGCGGGGAGGGGGTAGGCGTCCTTGCCGGTGACGGTGTTGAGGATGGTGGCGCTGCGCCAGGCGGCGAGTCCGAGGTCGGGGGTGCCGACGCCGTGGGTGTGGCGTTCGGCGTTCTGGACGTAGACGTGGCAGTCGGCGCCGGTGACGGACGGGTCGAGGGCGAGGCGGAAGTGTTCGTCGACGCGGGGGCGTTCGCGGCTGTCGCGGCGCAGGTAGGGGTCGAGTCCGGCGAGGATGCGGTCGAGGGGGCGTTCGCGGTGGCCGGTGGCGAGGACGACGGCGTCGGTGGTGAGGCGGGAGCGGGTGCCCTGCTGGATGTGCTCCAGGTGGAGTTCGATCTTCGTGGTGGCGATTCTGCCCGCGGTGCGGACCTGGACGCCGGGGGTGAGGACGGCGTCGGGCCAGCCGCCGTGCAGGGTGCGGTGGTAGAGCTCGTCGTGGATGGCGGCGATGGTGTCGGCGTCGATGCCGCGGTGGAGCTGCCACTGGGTGGTGCCGAGGCGGTCGCGGACGCTTTCCGGGAGGGCGTGGAAGTAGCGGGTGTAGTCGGGGGTGAAGTGTTCGAGGCCGAGCTTGGAGTACTCCATGGGGGCGAAGGCATCGGTGCGGCCGAGCCAGTGGAGTCCTTCGTGGCCGGTGGGGCGGTTGCGGAGCAGGTCGAGGAAGACCTCGGCGCCGGACTGTCCCGAGCCGACGACGGTGATGTGGTCGGCGGCGAGGAGGGTCTGGCGGTGGGCGAGGTAGTCGGTGGCGTGGATGACGGGCACGCCGGGGGTCTCGACGAGGGGTTTGAGGGGCTCGGGTACGTGGGGTTCGGTGCCGATGCCGAGGACGATGTTCTTCGTGTACGTGCGGCCCAGTGCTTCGGCTTCGCCGTCGCTGTCGAGCTGGGTGAAGTCGACTTCGAAGACGTCGCGTTCGGGGTTGAAGCGGACGGCGTCGACCTGGTGGTGGAAGTGGAGGCCGGGGAGGCTCTCGGCGACCCAGCGGCAGTAGGCGTCGTATTCGGCGCGCTGGATGTGGAAGCGCTCGGCGAAGTAGAAGGGGAAGAGGCGCTCGCGGGTCTTGAGGTAGTTGAGGAAGGTCCAGTGGCTGGCGGGGTCGGCGAGGGTCACCAGGTCGGCGAGGAAGGGGACTTGGATGGTGGCGCCTTCGATGAGCAGTCCGGGGTGCCAGCCGAAGGCGGGGCGTTGTTCGTAGAAGACGGCGTCGAGGGCGGTGAGGGGCTGGGCGAGGGCGGCGAGGGAGAGGTTGAAGGGTCCGATGCCGATGCCGACGAGGTCGCGGGGGGCGTCGGGCTCGTGGTGTGGGGGGTGGGGGTTCATCGGGGGGTGGTTCCTTCCACGAGTTCCAGGAGTCCGGCGAGGTCGGCCGGCCGGGTGGTGGGGTTGAGGAGGGTCGCCTTGAGCCAGAGCCGGTTCGCTGCGCGGGCCCGGCCGAAGACGGCGCGGCCGTCGGTGAGGAGCTTTCGGCGTACGGCGGCTATGGCGTCGTCGGTGGCGCTCGCCGGTCGGAACAGGACCGTGCTGATGGTGGGCTGTTCGTGGAGTTCGAACCCGGGGTGGGCGTCGACGAGTTCCGCGAACTCCCTTGCCTGATCGCAGACTTGGTCGATGAGAGCGCCGAGTCCCGTGCGTCCCAGGGTCTTCAGGGTGACGGCGATCTTGAGCACGTCGGGGCGGCGGGTGGTGCGCAGGGAGCGGCCGAGGAGGTCGGGGAGGCCGGCTTCGGTGTCGTCGTCGGCGTTGAGGTAGTCGGCGCGCTGGTTCAGGGCGGCGAGGTCGTTGTCGTCGCGGACGGCGAGGAGTCCTGCGGCTACGGGCTGCCAGCCGAGTTTGTGGAAGTCGAGGGTGATGGTGTCGGCGGCGCTCAGACCAGTGAGCTTGGCTCGGTGCCGGGAGCTGAAGAGGAGGCCGCCGCCATAGGCCGCGTCCACGTGCAGGCGGGCGCCGCGATGCGCGCACAGGGCGGCGATCTCGGGGAGGGGGTCGATGAGGCCGGCGTCGGTGGTGCCCGCGGTCGCGGCGATGATCGACGGTCCGTGCAGGGCCTTGTCGAGGGCTGCGGGGTCGAGGGTGCCGTTGGGGGTGGGGACGATGACCGGGGCCGGCAGGCCCAGGAGCCAGGCGGACCTTGGGAGGGAGTGGTGGGCGTTTCCGCCGCAGACGAGTCGGACCCCGGGGCCCAGGGTCTCTCGGGCCAGGAGGAGGGCGAGTTGGTTGGACTCGGTGCCGCCGGTGGTCACCAAGGCGTCGGGCCGGTGGGGGCTGGTCGCGCCCCGCGGCGGAGCCGCATATCGCCCCAGCCCCGCGCCCCTAAGTGGGTCTGGGTAGACCTCGTTTGCCAGTGCTCGTGTTAGCTGGGCCTCCAGCTCTGAGGCTGCCGGGGCCTGGTCCCATGAGTCCATCGAGGGATTCAGAACGCTGACAGCCAGGTCTGCCGCTGCGGCCACCGCGAGAGGCGGGCAGTGCAGGTGGGCCGCGCAGAGCGGGTCCGCCGGGTCCGCCGCGCCTTCCGCCAAGGCGCGCACCAGGTGCCGTAGAGCCTCCGGATCGCCCTCGTCCGGGAGTACGTCTCCCAGCGCGGCCCTTACGCGCGCTGCCACCTCGGAGGGGCCGCCCGCCGGGAGTGGGCCCCCGCGCGCCCGTGCCCCCTCCCCCAAGGCCTCCAGGACCGTGGCGAGCAGCGGGCGCAGCGAGGAAGGGCCTTCGGGGCCCGAGGCCAGGGGCGGCGTGTTCATCGTCGACCTCCGGGGGCGCTGGGGGCTTCCAGCTTGGACGCGGCCCGCGTGCGCGCGCCCGGAGAGTTCAACGATCCTGACCCGAAAGGGGGTACTCCCGTACGGGGAAAACCCGCTCTACTTCTGCCTCACCCGCAACGCCCGTCCCAGGTCGTCGAGTTGGTCGACCAGCTTGCGGCGCAGGGCGGGGATGAGGTCGGCGTCGCGCAGACAGGCCTGGCCGAGAGCCTGGTTGTCCTCGTCGATGGCGTAGTCGGGGAACGCCCACCGGCCGGCGGCGTCGGCGATCGCGGGGCCCCGGCGGGCGGCGAGGGCGACGGCGTCCTCGTAGTAGCGGGAAACGTACTGCCGTACGAGTTCGGTCTGTTCAGGCTGCCAGAAACCCTGGGCGGTGGCGGTGAACAGGTAGTTGGAGAGGTCGTCGTGGGTGAACATCGCCTCCCAGGCCTGTGCCTTGGCCTCCTCGGTGGGGAGGGCGGCGCGGCAGCGGGCGGCGCCTTCCTGGCCGGTGGCCGAGGGGTCGCGTTCCAGTTCGGCGGCGATCGCGGTCTCGTCGGTGGCGCCGAGGACGGCGAGGCGGGCGAGGACGCGCCAGCGCAGTTCGGGGTCGAGTTCGGGGCCGCCGGGGACGGTGCCGTCGGCGAGCCAGGCGGCGATGGTGTCGGGCTGGGAGGTGGCGTTGATGCAGTGGCGGACGGCGATCAGGCGCAGGCCGGGGTTGTCGCCGTCCTCGGTGCGGCGGATGAGGTCGCGGCAGAGGGAGGAGAGGGTGGCGAGGGCGGCGGGGCGCTGTTCGGGGGTGACGTAGCGGTCGGCGACGTAGGTGGAGGCGAAGGCGAGGACGCCCTGGACGAGGGCGAGGTCGGTCTCGTGCGGGAGGTGGGAGCGGGCCGCCTCCAGGTAGGCGGGGGGCGGGAGTTCGCCGTCGCGGACGGCGTCCCTGAGGGCGTTCCAGACGACCGCGCGGGTCAGCGGCGAGGGCAGGCCGGAGAGGCTCTCGGTGACCGCTGTGAAGGACTCGGCGTCGAAGCGGACCTTGGCGTAGGTGAGGTCGCCGTCGTTGAGCAGCAGGAGGGCGGGGCGCTTGCCGATGGGCAGCGGGCCCTGGGAGTCGGTCCGGGGGACGTCGAGGTCGAGGCGTTCACGCAGGACGAGGTGGCGGCCCTCGTCGGCGACGTCCTGGTCGTAGAGGCCGACGGCGATGCGGTGCGGGCGGCTGCCCTGGTGCTCGACCTTGAGGGTGTACGTGCCTTCCTCGGCGCGGGTGATGCTCGGCCTGAGGGTGTCGACGCCGGTGGTGCGCAGCCAGGCGTCGGCCCAGGCGTGGACGTCGCGTTCGGTGGCGGAGGCGAGGGAGTCGATGAAGTCGGCGAGGGTGGCGTTGGCGAATCTGTGGCGGGCGAAGTGGGTGTTGATGCCGGCGAGGAAGTCCTTCTCGCCGAGCCAGGTCACCAGTTGCCGTAGTGCGGAGGCGCCCTTGGCGTAGGAGATGCCGTCGAAGTTGAGGAGGGCCGAGGCGGTGTCGTCGACTGCCTCGGGGGCGACGGGGTGGGTGGAGGGGCGCTGGTCGGCGTCGTAGCCCCAGCCCTTGCGCACGACGCCGAAGTCGACCCAGGTGTCGGTGAAGCGGGTGGCTTCGGTGAGGGTCTGGTAGCCCATGTACTCGGCGAAGGACTCGTTCAGCCAGATGTCGTCCCACCAGCGCAGGGTGACGAGGTCGCCGAACCACATGTGGGCCATCTCGTGGGCGATGACCATGGCGCGGGTCTGGCGTTCGGTGTCGGTGACGGCGGAGCGGTAGACGAACTCGTCGCGGAAGGTGACCAGGCCGGGGTTCTCCATGGCGCCGGCGTTGAACTCGGGGACGAACGCCTGGTCGTAGGAGTCGAAGGGGTAGGGCTCCTCGAACTTCTCGTGGTAGCGGTCGTAGCACTGCCGGGTGATCTCGAAGAGTTCGTCGGCGTCCGGGTCGAGGTGGGGCGCGAGGGAACGGCGGCAGTGGATGCCGAAGGGCAGGCCGCGGTGTTCGGTGCGCACGGAGTGCCAGGGGCCGGCGGCGACGGCGACGAGGTAGGTGGAGATCAGGGGGGTGGGGGCGGCCTGCCAGAGGCCCTCGCCGAGGTCGGAGGTGATGCCGTTGGCGAGGACGGTCCAGTCCTCGGGGGCCTTCACGGACAGGTCGAAGACGGCCTTGAGGTCGGGTTGGTCGAAGGCGGCGAAGACGCGCTGGACGTCGTCCATGAACAGCTGGGTGTAGACGTAGGTCTCGCCGTCGGTGGGGTCGGTGAAGCGGTGCATGCCCTCGCCGGTGCGGGAGTACCGCATGACGGCGTCGATGCGCAGTTCGTGCTCGCCGGCGGTGAGGCCCTTGAGGGGCAGCCGGTTGTCCTCGAGGGTTTCCGGGTCGAGGGGGCGGCCGTCGAGGGTGGCTTCCCGCAGTTCGGCCGGCTTGAGCTCGACGAAGGTGTCCGCTTCGGCGCGCGCTGTGAACCGGACGACGGTCCGGGACTCGAAGGTCTCGTCGCCGGTGGTGAGGTCGAGCGCGATGGTGTAACGGTGAACGTCGAGGAGCTTGGCACGGGTCTGCGCTTCGTCGCGCGTCAGTACGGACATGCAGGACATGCTGCCTGATGGCAGGGGCAACTCACAGAGGCGGATCGGTACACGCCTTATGTCCGGTCCTGTTCGAGCTCCCCGGTGCGCGCCCCTTGTACGCGCTGCACCGGGACCCGGGCGTCGGGGTGGGGCAGGGGCCTGCGGGCGGCGTGCTCCTCGTCGTGCTCGCCGTGGTCCTTGACGAGAGCGCGTAACTCACGCACCTCGTGCTCGAGGGCGAGGTGGCGCTGGTGGGCGTCGAAGAGGTAGCGGACCTTGGTGCGCAGGGCCCATGGGTCGATGGGTTTCATCACGAGGTCGGCGACGCCGAGGCGGAAGGCGGTGGAGGTCAGTTCGTGGTCGGCGCCGAAGCCGGTGAGCAGGACGACGGGGATGTGCTGGGTCTGCTCCAGGCGCCGCATGTAGCGGACCACGTCGAGGCCGCTGACGCCGGGCATCCGCACGTCGAGGAGCAGGAGGCCGACCTGGCCCCGGAGCACCTGCTTGAGGGCCTCGTCCCCGCTGGTGGCGCGGCCGAGCCGGTAGCCCAGCGGGGCCAGGGCGCTCTCCAGGGCGTAGAGCGTGTCCTCGTGGTCGTCGACGATGAGGATCTTGGCATCCGAAGGCATGGCCCGACGTCCCTCCCTCGCGGACAGCCAGCCTACGCCCGCGCCCTGACGCGGAGTGCACGCGGGCTGACAAGGAGTGCACAGCGCAGCATGCCGCGTGTGGGCCGCCGTGTCACCTCCCCGGGGCGTCGGTCGAGGTCAATTGGCCAGTGGGGCGGAGCCGTTCACGGTGTCCTCGGCGATGCGCTCGTGGTGTCTGATCACCTCGGCGATGATGAAGTTCAGGAACTTCTCAGCGAAGGCCGGGTCGAGTTTGGCGTTCTCGGCGAGGGTGCGCAGCCGCTCGATCTGGCGGGCCTCGCGGTCCGGGTCGGCGGGCGGCAGCTGGTGGCGTGCCTTGAGGTGGCCGACCTGCTGGGTGGCCTTGAAGCGCTCGGCGAGCATGTGGACGACGGCCGCGTCGATGTTGTCGATGCTGTCCCGCAGCCGGGCGAGCTCCTCGCGGACGGCGGGGTCGACGTCACCGGATCCGGTGTTGCTGGTGGTCATGGGCGACAACCCTACGGCCGCGGGGTGACCGAACCGCAGGCGGACCGCCCGATCGGGGGCGTGCCGATCAGATCCTCGGTGGATCGTCCGGATCCGGTACCTGGTTGCTCCAGCCGCCGGGGACCGTCCGGCTTTCCTGGGCGCGGAAGCGGATCGGGGGCATGCCGACGCGGCGGGTGAACAGGCGGGAGAAGTAGGCGGGGTCGTCGTAGCCGACGCGGCGGGCGATCGAGGCGACGGGGAGTTCCGTGGCGGCGAGGAGTTCCTTGGCGCGGCCCAGGCGGATGCCGAGGAGGTAGTCCTTGGGGCTGCAGCCGGCGCCCCGGCGGACGGCGGTGCGCAGTTCGGCGAGGGTCATGCCGTGCCGGGTGGCGTGGTCGGCGACCGACATGGGTTTGAAGGCGTCGCGGGCGAGGGCCTTGAGGACGGGGTCGCCGTCGGGGGCGAGGTCGGCGCGGGCGCGGCGCAGGGCGACGAGGAGTTCGTGGACGGCGGCGCCGGTCTCCACCTCCAGGAGGGGGTTGTCGCGGCGGGCGGCCCGGGCGATACGGGCGATCACCGCTCGCGGTCCTGTGGCGTCGGACAGGGGCACGACAGGGCGGTCGGGTTCGATGTAGCCGAGTTCGGTGTACGTCGCCGTGGCGGGCCCGGTGAAGCCGACGAAGCCCTCGTCCCAGCCGGCCCCCGGGTCGGGCGCGTAGTGGTGCGGGATCCCGGGTGTCAGCCACAGCAGCGCGGGCGCGGTGACTGTTCTGCGCCGGCCGTCGGGAGTCTCGTACCACCCGGTGCCGGTGCTGATGACGACGGCGACGTGGCTGTCGAGGGTGCGGGGACCGACGGTGGGCAGCGGGCCGTACTGGAGTCCGACCCCGAGGCAGACCAGGCCCAGGCGGTGATGGACGGGGCTGGGCGTGAAGAACCGCATCCACGTGTGGTACATCGCGCTCCTTGCCTGCGCTTCGGTCCAAGCAGCGACGATCTTTGTCCATGGACCTGGCCGCCGCCAGTCGTGAGGGTGGAGCCTATGAGCGAGTTCACGGTGGGTGAAACCGATTTCCTGCTGGACGGACGGCCGGTGCGGCTGCTGTCCGGCGCGCTGCACTACTTCCGCGTGCACGAGGCCCAGTGGGGGCACCGGCTGGCGATGCTGCGGGCGATGGGCCTCAACTGCGTGGAGACGTACGTGCCGTGGAACCTGCACGAGCCGCACCCGGGTGAGGTCCGGGACGTGGAGGCGCTGGGCCGGTTCCTGGACGCGGCCCGGGAGGCGGGGCTGTGGGCGATCGTCCGCCCGGGCCCCTACATCTGCGCGGAGTGGGAGAACGGCGGTCTGCCGCACTGGCTGAAGGGTCACGCGCGCACGAGCGACGAGGTGTACCTGGGGCAGGTGGAGCGCTGGTTCCGGCGGCTGCTGCCCCAGGTCGTGGAGCGGCAGATCGACCGCGGCGGCCCGGTGATCATGGTCCAGGCGGAGAACGAGTACGGGAGCTACGGCTCGGACGCCGCGTACCTGCTGTGGCTGGTGGAACTGCTGCGCGCGCAGGGGGTCACGGTGCCGCTGTTCACCTCGGACGGCCCCGAGGACCACATGCTCACCAGCGGCTCGATTCCCGGTGTCCTCGCCACGGTCAACTTCGGCTCCGACGCGCGGACGGCCTTCGAGGCACTGCGCCGGTTCCGCCCGGACGGGCCGCTGATGTGCATGGAGTTCTGGTGCGGCTGGTTCGAGCACTGGGGCGGCGAGCAGGTCGTGCGGGACGCCGGGGACGCGGCCGGGGCGCTGCGGGAGATCCTGGAGTGCGGCGCCTCGGTGAACCTCTACATGGCGCACGGGGGCACGAACTTCGCCGGCTGGGCGGGCGCCAACCGGGGCGGGGGCGCGCTGCACGACGGTCCGCTGGAGCCGGACGTGACGTCGTACGACTACGACGCGCCGATCGACGAGTACGGCAGGCCGACGGAGAAGTTCTGGCGCTTCCGTGAGGTGCTGGCGCAGTACGGTCCGGTGGCCGACCTGCCGCCCGCGCCCAGCGTGCTGGAGGCGGACGCCGGCGTGAACCTGTCCGGGTGGGCGTCCCTGTCCGCCGTACTGGAGGAGCGCGGCGGACCGCTCCACGAGGGCCCGGTCCCGGCGACCTTCGAGGAGCTGGACGTGGACCGGGGGCTCGTGCGGTACGAGGTGACCGTGCCGGGGCCGCGGCAGCCGTATCCGCTGACCGCGCGGGGGCTCAGGGATCTCGCGGTGGTGTACGTCGACGGGGAGCGGGCCGGGGTGCTCACCGAGGAGGACGTCCAGCTCAAGGAGCCGGTCGCGGGGCACGCGCGCGTGGAGCTGTGGGTGGAGTCGCTGGGGCGGGTCAACTACGGGCCCCGGAGCGGGGAGGCCAAGGGGATCACCGGGGGGCTGCTGCACGAGCGGCAGTTCCTGCACGGTGTGCGGGCGCGGGGGCTGCGGCTTGACGCGCTGGACTCGGTGACGGGGATCGGCTTCGGGAAGGTTTCCGGGGACGGCTCGCCGGGGTTGTACCGGGGTGAGGTGTCCGTGCGGGGCGCCGGGGACGCGGTGCTGGAGCTGCCGGGCTGGACCCGGGGGTTCGTGTGGGTCAACGGTTTCAACCTCGGCCGGTACTGGTCGGCGGGCCCGCAGCGGACGCTGTACGTGCCCGGTCCCGTGCTGCGGGAGGGCGGCAACGACGTGTGGGTGCTGGAGCTGGAGGAGGCACCGGCGAACGGGACCGTGCTCCGGTTCCGTGCGCCCGGTCCGGCCCACGAGAATCCGCTCACGACCTCGTAGAGTGGAGTCGGGTTCTGGGCGTCTTGGGGGTACGGGCGTGACGAACGACGGACCGGTCCAGCACGGCTACCCGCACCTGGAGACGGTGCGGGCGTCGATCAACGCGCTCTACAAGCGGCTCTCCTACGACACCGTCCAGGCGTTCGCGACGAGTGTGGCGCCGGTGGACGTGGCGTTCTGCGACACCGACGATCTCTATCTCGGCACGCAGCGGGTGGCCCGGGAGCTGGTGCGGCACTACCGGCTGCCGGACGCCCGGTTCGTGGTCAGCTTCCGGGAGATGACCCACGCGGCGAACGTCGAACTCACCGCGGGCCCCGAGTACTTCGTCGAGCTGAACGACCGTTTCCGCACGCATCGGCGGGACATCGGCGCGGCACTGGCCCACGAGATCATGCACGTGTATCTGCACCGGCTGGACCTCTCGTTCCCGGGGGTGCGCGAGAACGAGATCCTCACGGACACGGCGGCGACGTATCTGGGGGCGGGCTGGCTCCTGCTGGACGCGTACCGGGAGGACGCGGCGTCGTCGCAGAAGCTGGGGTATCTCACGCCGGAGGAGTTCGGGTACGTGCTGGCCAAGCGGTCGCTGGTGTTCGGGGAGGATCCCTCGGTGTGGTTCACCAGTGCGCAGGCGTACACCGCGTACGTGAAGGGGATGGCGCAGGCCCGCCAGGATTCCGAGCAACCGCCGCTCACCGCGGCGGGCTGGGCGGGCCGGCGCCGCTACGCACGGGACCGTCGCCACGCGCCCGGCCCGCAGCCTGGGGTCCCCTACACCTTCACCCCGGACGGCCCCGGGCGCCTGCGGGTGTCGTTTCCCTGCCCTACCTGTCATCAACGGATCCGGGTGCCGGTGCGGGGGCGGGTGCGGGCGCGGTGTGCGCTGTGCCGGACGGTTCTGGAGTGTGACACGTAGGGGCACGAAGGGGTGGCGGACCCGGTTACGCCCCGTACACCGGGCCCGGCGCCGCCGCCTCGCCGAGCAGCTTCAGGGTCGCTTCGCCCGCCTCCGCGGGGGCCCACCTCGCCCCCTTGTCGGCGGTCGGGCCGGGCCGCCAGCCCTCCATCACCGTGATGCGGCTGCCCTCCGCCTCGAAGACCCGGCCCGTCACTCCCGCGCTCGCCTCTGAGCCCAGCCAGACCACCAGCGGTGACACGTTCTCCGGGGCCATCATGTCGAAGCCGTCGGTCGGGGCTGCCATCGTGTCGGCGAACGTCTGCTCCGTCATCCTCGTCCGGGCCGCGGGGGCGATCGCGTTGACCTGGACGCCGTAGCGGGCGAGCTCGGCCGCCGCGACCAGGGTGAGGGCGACGATGCCGGCCTTCGCGGCGCTGTAGTTGCCCTGCCCGACCGAGCCCAGCAGGCCTGCTCCGCTGCTGGTGTTGACGATGCGGGCGGTCGGTGTGCGTCCCGCCTTCGCCTCCGTCCGCCAGTGTGCCGCCGCGTGCTTCAGCGGCAGGAAGTGGCCCTTCAGGTGGACCCGTGTCACCGCGTCCCAGTCGTCCTCGTCGAGGTTCACCAGCATCCGGTCGCGCAGGAAGCCGGCATTGTTGACGAGGGTGTCGAGGCGGCCGTACGTCTCCAGGGCGGCCCGGACGAGGGACGCGGCACCGTCGGACGTGGCGATGTCGCCGCCGTGGGCGACCGCCTCACCGCCCGCCGCGCGGATCTCGTCGGCCACGAGGGAGGCGGGGCTGTCCGGGCCCGGGGTGCCGTCGAGGCCGACGCCGAGGTCGTTGACGACGAGCCGTGCTCCCTCGGCGGCGAAGGCGAGGGCGTGGGCGCGGCCGAGACCGCGGCCCGCGCCGGTGACGACGACGACCCGGCGGTCGCAGATTCCGGTCATCTCACGTCTCCCTGTTGATGGTTCACGTCTCCCGGTTGACCGTTGCGGCGTCGAGGAACGCCGGCCGTTCCCCGCCGCCGTGCACCAGCAGCGAGGCCCCGCTGATGTACGCGGCGGCGTCCGAGGCGAGGAACACGGCCGCCGCCCCGACGTCCGACGGCTCGGCGAGGCGCCCGAGCGGGACCGTGCGGGAGACGGCGGCGATGCCCTCCTCGTCGCCGTAGTGCAGCTGCGACCGCTCGGTGCGGACCATGCCGACGACCAGGGTGTTGACGCGCACGTGTGGCGCCCACTCCACGGCCATCGAGCGGGCGAGGTTCTCCAGGCCCGCCTTGGCCGCCCCGTACGCGGCCGCGCCGGGTGAGGGCCGGCCGCCGCTGACGCTCCCGATCATGACGATCGAGCCGCGGGTCCGTTTCAGGTGTTCGTACGCGGCCAGCGACACCGTCAGCGGGGCGAGGAGGTTCAACTCCAGGATCCTGAGGTGTCGTTCGGGGCCGGCGTCGGCGAGCAGCCGGTAGGGCGCCCCTCCCGCGTTGTTGACGAGTACGTCCAGGCGCGGCAGTTCGGCGAGGAACTGCCGTACGGCGTCCGCGTCCCGGACGTCCACCTTCGCGAACCGCGTCTTCGGCAGCGGGACTTCGGGCGGTCTGCGGGCGCAGACGACGACCTCGGCGCCCGCCTCCGCGAAGGAGCGGGCGATCCCGGCGCCGACTCCGCGCGTCCCGCCGGTGACGACCACGACCCTCCCGTTCAGCTCCATTCACCGCTACCCTTCACCTAACAAACGTTTGGTGGAAAGGTAGCTGATGCGGCCATGGGTGTCTCCACCTCGTCCCCGGAAAAGGGGATCGTGCTGGTCGGGGTCGACTTCCCGCCGGTGAACGCCCTGCCGGTGGACGGCTGGTTCGCCCTGGCCGACGCGGTGCGCGCGGCGGGCCGTGATCCGGCGGTCAGGTGTGTGGTCCTGGCGGCCGAGGGGCGCGGCTTCAACGCGGGCGTGGACATCAAGGAGATCCAGACGCGCGGCTCGGCCGCCCTCGTCGGTGCCAACCGCGGGTGTCTGGAGGCCTTTTCGGCGGTGTACGACTGCGAGGTGCCCGTAGTGGCGGCCGTGCAGGGGTTCTGCCTGGGCGGGGGCATCGGCCTGGTGGGCAACGCGGATGTGATCGTGGCGAGCGAGGACGCCACCTTCGGCCTGCCCGAACTGGACCGCGGTGCGCTCGGCGCGGCCACCCATCTGTTCCGGCTGGTCCCGCAGCACCTCATGCGCGCCCTGTACTTCACCTCCCGCACGGTCACCGCCGCCGAACTGCACCGGCACGGCGCGGTGTGGAAGGTCGTACCGAGGGACGAACTCGCCGCCACCGCCCTGGAGTCGGCCCGCGAGATCGCCGCCAAGGACGGCGAACTGCTGCGCCTTGCCAAGGCGGCCATCAACGGCATCGACCCGGTCGACGTCCGTCGCAGCTACCGCTTCGAGCAGGGCTTCACCTACGAGGCGAGCGTCAGCGGGGTCGCCGACCGGGTCCGTGACAGGTTCGGCAGGGAGGCCGAGTGAGCGACAAGACCATGACGGCCGACGAGGTCGTCTCCCGCCTGCACAGCGGCATGACGCTCGGCATCGGCGGCTGGGGCTCCCGCCGCAAGCCGATGGCCCTGCTCAGGGCGTTGCTCCGATCGCCGGTCACCGACCTCACGATCGTCTCGTACGGCGGCCCGGACGTCGGCATGCTCGCCGCCGCCGGACGTGTCCGCAAGCTCGTCACCGCCTTCGTCACCCTCGACTCGATCCCCCTGGAACCGCACTACCGCGCGGCCCGCGAGGCCGGTGCCTTCGAGCTCATGGAGATCGACGAGGCGATGTTCATGTGGGGCCTGCACGCGGCCGCGAACCGCCTGCCGTTCCTGCCGGTGCGGGCCGGCATCGGCTCGGACGTCATGCGGGTCAACCCGGGTCTGCGGACGGTGACCTCGCCGTACGACGACCAGGAGACGTTCGTGGCCATGCCCGCGCTCGGCATGGATGCCGCCCTGGTGCACGTGAACCGCGCCGACCGGCTGGGCAACGGCCAGTACCTCGGCCCCGACCCGTACTTCGACGACCTGTTCTGCGAGGCGGCCGACGCCGCTTATGTCTCCTGCGAACGGATCGTGGACACCGCGGAGTTGACGAAGGAGGCGCCGCCGCAGTCGCTGCTGCTCAAACGGCACTCGGTCACCGGCGTGGTCGAGGCTCCGGGCGGCGCGCACTTCACCTCCTGCGTTCCCGACTACGGCCGGGACGAGGCCGTACAGCGGGAGTACGCGACCACACCCTGGCCCGAGTTCGCCGCACGGTATCTGGGGGGAGGACTTCATGACCGCGACCCGGAGTGAGTACTGCGTGATCGCCTGCGCCGAGGCATGGCGGGACGCGGGCGAGATCCTGGCCAGCCCCATGGGCCTGATCCCCTCGGTCGGTGCCCGGCTCGCCCGCCTCACCTTCTCCCCCGACCTGCTGCTGACCGACGGCGAGGCCCTGCTGGTCCGCCCGGACGGCACGCCCGAGGGCTGGCTGCCCTACCGCCGGCACCTGACCCTGGTCACCGGTGGCCGGCGGCACGTGATGATGGGCGCGAGCCAGATCGACCGGTACGGCAACCAGAACATCTCGTGCATCGGCGACTGGGCGCGGCCGAAGCGGCAGCTGCTCGGGGTGCGGGGAGCACCGGTCAACACGCTCAACAATCCGACCAGTTACTGGGTGCCGAGGCACTCCCGGCGGGTCTTCGTGGAGAAGGTCGACATGGTGTGCGGGGTGGGGTACGACCATGCGGACGGCGCCCGCCATCACCGTATCCCCCGGGTCGTCTCCGACCTGGGTGTCTTCGACTTCGCGACGCCGGACCACTCGATGCGGCTGGCGTCGGTGCATCCGGGGGTCACCGTGGCACAGGTGCGGGAGGCCACCGGGTTCGATCTGGTGGTGCCGGACGAGGTGCCGTACACACGCGAACCGACCGAGCGGGAACTGCGGTTGATCCGTGAGGTGATCGATCCGCAGAATGCCCGGTCCAGGGAGGTCGACGCCTGATGGAGACCGCGTTCACCCGGCTGGTGGGTGTCCGCCGTCCGATCGTGCAGACCGGGATGGGGTGGGTGGCGGGCCCGCGCCTGGTGTCCGCCACGGCGAACGCGGGCGCGCTCGGCATCCTGGCCTCCGCGACCATGACCGTCGACCGGCTCCGGGATGCCGTACGGGAGGTGAAGTCCCGTACGGACGCGCCCTTCGGGGTCAATCTGCGGGCCGACGCGGCGGACGCGGGTGACCGGGTGCGGGTGATCGTCGAGGAAGGGGTGCGGGTGGCGTCCTTCGCCCTCGCGCCCTCCGCCGAGCTGATCGGCGCGCTCAAGGAGGCGGGTGTGGTCGTCGTCCCGTCCGTCGGGGCCCGGCGGCATGCCGAGAAGGTCGCGGCCTGGGGCGCGGACGCGGTGATCGTGCAGGGCGGCGAGGGCGGCGGGCACACCGGGGAGGTGGCGACGACGGTCCTGCTGCCGCAGGTGGTGGACGCGGTGGACATTCCCGTCGTGGCGGCGGGGGGCTTCTTCGACGGGCGGGGTCTGGTCGCGGCACTGGCGTACGGGGCGGCGGGCGTCGCCATGGGGACCCGTTTCCTGCTCACCTCGGACTCGACGGTGCCGGACACGGTGAAGGCGCGCTATCTGGCGGCGACGGTCAAGGACGTGACGGTGACCCGGGCGGTCGACGGCCTCCCCCACCGCATGCTCCGCACGGACCTGGTGGACTCCCTGGAGACCACGAGCCGTGCACGCACCCTGCTGCGCGCCGCCCGGCACGCCGCCGCCTTCCGCAGACTCTCCGGCCTGACCTGGCGGCAGCTGCTCCACGACGGCCTCGCGACGCGCCACGGCAAGGACCTCACCTGGAGCCAGGTCCTGCTCGCCGCCAACACCCCCATGCTGCTCAGGTCGGCGATGGTGGACGGCCGTACGGATCTCGGAGTCATGGCGTCCGGGCAGGTCGCCGGGGTGATCGACGACCTGCCGTCGTGCGCGGAGCTGGTGGAACGGATCATGAAGGAGGCGGAGGGGATTCTGGATGGCCTCAGAGACGTTCGATGATCGTCACGTTGGCCTGTCCCCCGCCCTCGCACACGGGCACCATCCCCGACGGCCCCCTCGCACCGCTCGCCCCCAGGGGGCCTCACGGGCTTCGGAAGCCTGCGCCGGACTCCGTCCGCCGAAGCGGGTGGCCTGCCGCCGTCACAGCCTCTCGATGATCGTCACGTTCGCCTGTCCCCCGCCCTCGCACATCGTCTGGAGGCCGAATCGGCCGCCCGTGCGCTCCAGTTCGTGCAGCAGGGTCGTCATCAGCTTCACGCCCGTCGCTCCCAGCGGATGCCCGAGGGCGATCGCGCCGCCGTTGACGTTGACCTTCTGCGGGTCCGCGCCCGTCTCCTTCAGCCAGGCCAGGACCACCGGGGCGAAGGCCTCGTTGATCTCGACGAGGTCGATGTCGTCGATGGTGAGGCCGGTCTTCTTCAGGGCGTGGGCGGTGGCCGGTATGGGGGCGGTGAGCATACGGATGGGGTCCTCGCCGCGCACGGAGAGGTGGTGCACGCGTGCGCGTGGCGTGAGGCCGTGTTCGCGCACCGCCCGCTCCGAGGCCAGCAGCATGGCCGCCGCCCCGTCGGAGACCTGCGAGGAGCAGGCCGCGGTGATGGTGCCGCCCTCGATCACCGGCTTCAGACCGGCCATCTTCTCCAGCGAGGTGTCCCGGCGCGGGCCCTCGTCGACCGCGACCGAACCGTAGGCCACCGTCTCGCGCTCGAAGCGACCCTCGTCGATGGCCCGCAGGGCCCGCCGGTGGGACCGGAGCGCGAACTCCTCCTGGTCCTCCCGGCTGATCCCCCACTTCCCGGCGATCATCTCGGCGCCGACGAACTGGTTCACCGCCCGGTCCCCGTACCGCGCCTTCCATCCCTCGCTGCCCGCGAAGGGCCCCTGGGTCAGCCCGAGCGGCTCGGCGGCCTGCCGGGTCGCGAAGGCGATCGGGATCATCGACATGTTCTGCACCCCGCCGGCGACGACGAGGTCCTGGGTCCCGGAGAGCACGCCCTGCGCGGCGAAGTGCACGGCCTGCTGCGAGGACCCGCACTGCCGGTCCACGGTCACCCCGGGCACCTCCTCGGGCAGCCCGGCGGCGAGCCACGAGGTCCGTGCGATGTCCCCGGCCTGCGGCCCGACCGCGTCCAGGCAGCCGAACACGACATCCTCCACGGCGGCCGGATCGACCCCCGCCCGCTCCACCAGCTCGACCAGCACCCGCGCGCCCAGATCGGCCGGGTGGACCGCGCTCAGCCCTCCCCCGCGCCGCCCCACGGGCGTACGGACCGCTTCGACGATGTAGGCCTCGGCCATGGCAACTCCCCAGTGAGTTACGTACGTACGGCGATCCCGTCCAGCACCATCGACAGGTACTGCCGGGCGATCTCCTCCGGGCTGTGCTGTCCGCCGGGCCGGTACCAGGACGCGGCGACCCACACGGTGTCGCGCACGAACCGGTAGGTCAGCCGTACGTCGAGGTCGGCCCGGAACACCTCGGCCGCGACCCCGCGCTCCAGCGTGGACAGCCAGGCCTTCTCGAACCTGCGCTGTGACTCGGCGAGGAACGCGAACCGCTCCTGCGCCACCAGCTGCTTGCTCTCCTTCTGGTAGATCGCGACGGCCGCGCGGTGCCGGTCGATCTCCCGGAACGACTCGGTGACCAGGGCCTCCAGCGTCTCGCGCGGGCCGAGTTCGGCGCCCAGGACGGCGTCGTAGCCGCCCCAGAGCTCGTCGAGGAAGGTCCGCAGGATCTCCTCCAGCATCGATTCCTTGGAGTCGAAGTGGTAGTAGAGGCTGCCCGCGAGCATGCCCGCGTGGTCCGCGATCTTGCGTACGGTCGTGGCGTTGTAGCCCTGTTCGGCGAAGACCTCGGCGGCGGTGTCGAGGAGTTCACGGCGGCGCGCGGGCGCTGCGGCGCTCACCTGGGGCTTCTTCTTGGTCGGCTTGGTCGGCACGGAGTCATTGTCGTCCTATGCGTGCTGGCTGCTGACGGCGACGACCTCGCCCGTCATGTACGAGGAGTAGCCGGACGCAAGGAACACGATCACGTTGGCCACCTCCCAGGGCTCGGCGTACCGTCCGAAGGCCTCGCGCGCGGTCAGTTCCTCCAGCAGCTCGGCCGAGGTCACCTTCACCAGGTGCGGGTGCATGGCGAGGCTCGGTGCCACGGCGTTGACGCGTACGCCGTACTCGGCGGCCTCCAGCGCCGCGCAGCGGGTCAGCGCCATCACGCCGGCCTTCGCGGCGGCGTAGTGCGCCTGTCCGGCCTGGGCGCGCCAGCCGACGACGGAGGCGTTGTTGACGATCACGCCGCCGGTGTCCCGCATGTGCCGGAGTGCGGCCCGGGTGCACCGGAAGGTGCCGTTGAGGGTCACGTCGAGGACCTTGGACCACTGTTCGTCCGTCATCTCGACGAGGGCCGAGGTGCCACCGAGGCCCGCGTTGTTGACGACGATGTCGAGCCGGCCGTGCTCCCGTACGGCGGTGTCGAACAGCGTGCGCACCTGTGCCTCGTCGGTGACGTCGCACACCACGGACGTCACCGCCCCCTCGAACTCCCGGGCCAGCCCGGCCTCGTGGTCCTTCAGCCGCCGCGCGTGCGCGTCGCTGATCAGCACGCGGGCTCCCTCCTCCAGGAGGCGGCGGGCGGTGGCGCCTCCGATCCCCGCGCCGGCCGCGGCCGTGACGACGGCCGTACGCCCTCTCAGCAGCCCGTGTCCGGGCACGTAGGCCGGGCTCTCGACGCCTGTCATACGCTCACGCTAACCTACCAAACACTTGTTAGGGAAGGATGGCGACCGTGGACCTCACGCACTCTCCGGCCGGCGAGGACTTCCGCGCCGAGGCCCGCTCATGGCTGCACGCGCATGTGCCCGCCTCCCCGCTCCCCTCCCTGGAGACCGAGGAGGGCTTCGGGGCCCATCGCGCGTGGGAGGCGGAACTCGCCGCGGACCGCTGGTCGGTGGTCAACTGGCCGATACCGTACGGCGGCCGGGACGCGGGGATCGTCCGCTGGCTGGTCTTCGAGGAGGAGTACTACGCGGCCGGGGCGCCCGGACGCGTCAACCAGAACGGCATCAGCCTCCTCGCCCCGACCCTCTTCGACCACGGCACGCAGGAGCAGCGGGACCGTGTCCTGCCGTCCATGGCCACCGGGCGGACCGTGTGGGCGCAGGCCTGGTCGGAGCCGGAGGCGGGCTCGGACCTGGCCTCCCTGAGGGCGAAGGGGGTGCGCACGGAAGGCGGTTGGCTGCTCAGCGGCCAGAAGACCTGGTCCTCCCGGGCCGCCTTCGCGGACCGCGCCTTCGGACTGTTCCGCACCGACCCCGACACCCCGAAACCCCACCAGGGCCTGACCTACCTGATGTTCGACCTGCGCGCCCCCGGTGTCACCGTCCGCCCGATCCGCCGCCTCGACGGGAAACCGGCCTTCGCCGAGCTCTTCCTGGACGAGGTGTTCGTGCCGGACGAGGACGTCATCGGCGAGCCCGGCCGGGGCTGGCGGATCGCGATGTCGACGGCGGGCAACGAACGGGGCCTGATGCTGCGCTCACCGGGCCGCTTCCTGGCCGCCGCCGACCGCCTGCACGCCCTCTGGCAGTCCCAGGGCAGTCCCCGGGCCGCCGGCACCCGTGTCGCGGACGCCTTGATCGGCGCCCGTGCCTATCAGCTGTTCACCTACGCGGCCGCCTCCCGCTTCCTCAAGGGCGAGACGCTCGGCCCCGAGTCCAGCCTGAACAAGGTCTTCTGGTCCGAGTACGACATCGCCCTCACCGAGACGGCCCTCGATCTCCTGGGCGAGGAGGGCGAGTTGGCCGACACGGACTGGTCCGAGCGGTACGTCTTCTCCCTCGCCGGCCCCATCTACGCGGGCACGAACGAGATCCAGCGCGACATCGTCGCCGAGCGCCTGCTGGGCCTGCCGAAGGGCCGCCGGTGATGCGTTTCCTTCTCGACCCCGAGCAACGGGAGTTCGCGACCTCCCTGGACGCGATGCTGACGGCCGCGGACACCCCGTCGGTGGTACGGGACTGGAGCCGAGGGGACCACGCGAGCGGGCGCGCGTTGTGGCGTCGTATCGCGGAAGCCGGGGTGTTCGCACTGGCGGTACCGGAGGCCTATGAGGGACTGGGCCCACGTCCCCTGGAACTCGCTCTGGGCTTCGTGGAGTTGGGACGGCATGCGGTACCGGGGCCGTTGGTGGAGACGGTCACAGCGGCGACGCTGCTCGCCTCACCGGACGACACGGGACCGGCGAAGCGACTGCTCCCGGCGCTGGCCGCGGGCGAGACGATGGCCACGGTCGCCCGCGATCACGGGTTCGCCCTGGACGGTGACGCGGCCGGCATCCGTCTCTCCCTGACGGCCGAGGGACTGCGTCTGGCCCCCGGCCACGGCCCCGTGCGCTCCTCGCTCGACCCCGCCCGTCGTCTCACCCCATTGGACCCCGGCGGCGAACTCCTCGCGACCGACGCGCCCTTGGCCCCGGCCCTCCTCCTGGCCCGCCTCACCACGGCCGCACAGGCCCTGGGCGTCGGTCTCGCGCTGCTCGACAGGACCGTCGCCCACGTCAAACAGCGCACCCAGTTCGGCGTCCCCATCGGCTCCTTCCAGGCGGTCAGACACCAACTCGCCGACTCGAAGATCGCGTTGGAGTTCGCCCGACCCCTCGTCCTGGGCGCCGCCCTGACGATGACCGGGGAGGACGTCGCCGCCGCCAAGGTCACGGCGTGCGAGGCGGCGTACGCCACCGCCCGCACCGCGCTCCAGCTCCATGGCGCGATCGGGTACACGGCGGAGTACGACCTGTCCCTGTGGCTCACCAAGGCCCGCGCCCTGCGCACCGCCTGGGGCAGTCCCGAGGAGTGCCGCGACACGGTCCTCAGTGGTGGTCGCCGCTGGTGACCTCGCGGTACTCCTCCACCGTCGGCTTCCCGATCCGCGTGTCGGGCCCGAACATCGCCCGCGCGAGCCCGGCCCGCACCCGCTGGGAACGCCTGACCGGCCGCCGCACCCCGTTGGCGTCGACGAGCGGCCCGATCTCGTACGGCGGTTCCTGCTCGTGCTGTGTGAGGGTGTGCAACTGCGCCTGCGCGAGGCGCTCGTGGACCTCGACGTACTCGCCGTGCGGGAGCCGCCGGATGGTGCCGGTCTCCCGGCCGTGCAGCACCTTGTCCCGGTCCCGGCGCTGCAGCCCGAGACAGACCCGCTTGGTGGCGACGAACGCGAGCACCGGCACCACGAACACGGACACCCGCACGAACCAGGTGATCGCGTTGATCGACAGATGCAGATGCGTGGCCACGATGTCGTTGCCGCCGCCGATCAGCAGCACCACGTACAGGCTCAGCCAGGCGACGCCCAGCCCCGTGCGGACGGGCACGTTGCGCGGCCGGTCCAGGATGTGGTGCTCGCGTCTGTCGCCGGTGATCCACGCCTCGACGAAGGGATAGACCCCGAGCGCGAGCAGGATCAGCGGGAAGAGGGAGAAGGGGATGAAGACACCGGGCTCCAGGGTGTGGCCCCAGAAGTTGATCTCCCATCCCGGCATCACCCGGATCAGCCCCTCGGAGAAGCCCAGGTACCAGTCGGGCTGGGCTCCGGTGGTCACCAGGTGGGGGCTGTACGGTCCGAACGCCCACACGGGGTTGATCTGGGCGAGGCCGCCCATGAGCGCCAGCACGCCGAAGGTCAGGAAGAAGAAGCCGCCCGCCTTGGCCATGTAGACCGGCAGGAAGGGCATGCCGACCACGGACTTGTTGTCGCGGCCGGGCCCCGGGTACTGGGTGTGCTTGTGGTAGAAGACCAGGATCAGATGGGCGACCACCAGGCCGAGCATGATCCCGGGCAGTACGAGCACATGGATCGGGAAGAGCCTCGGGATGATGTCGTGCCCCGGGAACTCCCCGCCGAACAGGAAGAACGACAGATACGTCCCGACGATCGGGATCGACAGGATCGCCCCGTCGGCGAACCGGATGCCGGTGCCGGAGAGCAGGTCGTCGGGGAGGGAGTAGCCGGTCAGACCGGTGATGATGCCGAGGAACAGCAGGGTCCAGCCGAACACCCAGTTGAGCTCGCGCGGCTTGCGGAAGGCGCCGGTGAAGAACACCCGCATCATGTGCACGAGCATGCCGGTGACGAAGACCAGCGCCGCCCAGTGGTGGATCTGCCGGATCAGCAGTCCGCCGCGCACGTCGAAACTGATGTCGAGGGTGGACTCGTAGGCCCTGGTCATCACCACGCCGTTGAGGGGCCCGTAGGAGCCGTGGTAGACGACCTCGACGCCGCTGGGCTCGAAGAACAGAGTGAGATAGACGCCGGTGAGGATCAGGATGAGGAAGCTGTAGAGACAGACCTCGCCCAGCATGAACGACCAGTGGTCAGGAAAGACCTTGCGCATGTTGGCCTTGGCCAGGGCGTACAGGCCCAGTCGCCCGTCGGCCCAGTCGGCGAGCTTCTCGCCCTTTGCGGCCTCTCCGCCACGAGTGCCTTGGTTCACCGATCGCGCGCCGTCCATGAGTCGTCGCCTCCCCGTCGGATCATCTTCAGGGTGGCACGACGCGTGGGTGATGCCAACGGGGCGTGCGACCTCCGGATTCCGGCCCCTGCGCTCTTCGCCGGCACCGGCGTTCGCTATTTTGTTCGCCGCCGCCCCCACCGGCTCGATCATCACCCCTGTCACTCCGAGGAGCCGGCCGTGGAACCCGAATCCGCCGTCACCACCTGCTATCGCCATCCCGCGGTGGAGTCCCATGTCCGCTGCACCCGCTGCGAGCGGTACATCTGCCCGGACTGCATGCGGGAGGCGGCCGTGGGCCATCAGTGCCCGGAGTGTGTGCGGGAGGGAGCGCGGTCGGTACGGCAGGCCCGGACCGCGTTCGGCGGACGGATCACGGCCGTCCCCCTGGTGACGTACGTCCTCATCGGTCTCAACGTGCTCGCTTACGTCGGCGAGCTGGTGCGCCCGGCGATCGTGGACCGCTTCCAGATGCTGGGCGCCGGGCTCGACGGCCCGGACGGCGGCCACTACGTGTGGCAGGACCCCTACCCCTCCGACCTCCACGCCGTGGGTGTCGTCGACGGCGAGTGGTACCGCCTGCTGACCGGTGCGTTCCTCCATCTGCCGCCCACCGAGGGCACGTTCGGGATCCTGCACATCGTGATGAACATGGTGTCGCTGTGGAACATCGGGCGGGTGGTGGAGGTCCAGCTCGGCCGTCTGCGCTACGCCGTCCTCTATCTGCTGTCCGCGCTCGGCGGCTCGGTCCTCGTCCTGCTGGTCGCGCCCGGCACCCCCACGCTCGGCGCCTCCGGCGCGATCTTCGGGCTCGGCGCCGCGTACTACGTGATGGCCCGCCGCCTCGGCGCCGACATGGCCCAGGTCAACCGTTTCATGGCGGGCCTGCTGCTGTGGCTGGTGATGTCGGCGTGGCTGACGTCCTGGCAGGGCCACCTCGGCGGCCTGCTCGCCGGAGCCGCAGTCACTTTCGCCTACGCGTACGCCCCCCGGGACGGCCGTCGCGCCCTGGTGCAGGCGGGAGCATGTGCCGTACTGCTGGTGGTACTCCTGGTGTCCGCCTGGGCCAAGGTCGCCGAACTGACGGGAGCGCAGTGAAAGGTGCCCGCCTGCTGCTCTTCGCGGCCGTCCCCGTGGTCGTCACGGCGTCGGTCTACCTCCTCGCGCCCGAGGACACCGGCGCGGGAGGGGCGGGCCCCGACCTCTCCAAGGCCTACCGCTCCCAGGCGGCCCAGGACGCCAAGGGCGCGCAGGGTGCCAAAGCCTGGGCCGAGCGCTCCGAGGGATCAAGGCGTGCGGAGGACGAAGCGGTCATCGCCGACCTCCCGCCGGGCCTGACCGACCCCGCCAAGAAGGAGCTCGCCCAGCAGCTCGTGGCCAGCGCCGAGAACTCCACCCTCGACTGGCGCAGCGCCTACGCCTACATCGAGGACATCGGCGACGGCCAGGGTTACACGGCCGGCATCATCGGCTTCTGCACCGGCACCAACGACCTGCTCACCCTCGTCGAGGGCTACACGAAGGCCCACCCCGGCAACGGTCTCGCGAAGTACCTCCCCGCGCTGCGCGCGGTCGACGGCACGGACTCCCACGAGGGCCTGGACCCGGGTTTCACGGCCGCCTGGAAGGCGGAGGCCCGGGTCCCGGCCTTCCAGAAGGCCCAGGACACGGCACGTGACCGCGTGTACTTCGACCCCGCGGTGCGCCTCGCCGAACTCGACGGCCTCGGCGCCCTCGGCCAGTTCGTCTACTACGACGCGATGGTCTTCCACGGCCCCGGCACAAACGCCACCAGCTTCTACGGCCTGCGCGAACGCGCCCTGCGGAAGTCCGACAGCCCGACCGAGGGCGGCTCGGAGAAGGCCTACCTGAATACCTTCCTCGACATCCGCGAGGACGCCATGCGCGCAAAGCACCCGGGCATCGACACCTCCCGCGTGGACACCGCGCAACGACGCTTCCTGAACGACGGGAACCTGGCCCTGCGGACACCGCTGGAGTGGCAGGTGTACGGGGAGACGTTCAAGGTGCCGTAGGAGAACATGCGACGGCGCCTGCCCTTTGGTCCGGTCGGGGACGTGGAGGGCAGGCGCCATCAGCGTTCCGTACGCCGTTGTACGGGACGTCTATTCGGGTGGGATCACACCATGAGCGAGCGGTCCGTCGGCCGGATCGGCGCGGGCAGTTCACTCGCACCGGTCAGGAAGCGGTCGCAGCCGCGGGCGGCCGAGCGGCCCTCCGCGATCGCCCACACGATGAGCGACTGGCCGCGGCCCGCGTCACCGGCGACGAAGACACCCGGCACGTTGGTCTGGAAGTCGGCGTCGCGGGCGATGTTGCCGCGCTCGTCGAGCTCCAGGCCGAACTGGTCCACGAGACCGTTCTCGCGGTCCGTGCCCGTGAAGCCCATGGCCAGGGTCACCAGCTGGGCGGGGATCTTGCGCTCCGTGCCCGGCTTCGGGGTCAGCTTGCCGTCGATGAACTCGACCTCGGTGAGGTGCAGCCACTGGACGTTGCCGTCCTCGTCGCCCTCGAAGTGGGTCGTCGAGACGGAGTAGACCCGCTCGCCGCCCTCCTCGTGCGCGGACGTGACCTTGTAGAGCATCGGGAAGGTCGGCCACGGCTGGTGCGGGGCACGGTCCTCGCCCGGCCTCGGCATGATCTCCAGCTGGGTGACCGAGGCCGCGCCCTGGCGGTGGGCGGTGCCCACGCAGTCGGCGCCGGTGTCGCCGCCGCCGATGACGATGACGTGCTTGCCCTCGGCCGTGATGGGGGGCGCCACGTAGTCGCCCTCCTGCACCTTGTTGGCCAGCGGCAAGTACTCCATGGCCTGGTGGATGCCCTTGAGCTCGCGGCCGGGGACCGGCAGGTCACGGGCGGTCGTGGCACCGGCGGCGATGACGATCGCGTCGTAGCGCTTCTTCAGGTCGGTCGCCCTGAGGTCGCGGCCGATCTCGATGCCGGTACGGAAGCGGGTGCCCTCCGCGCGCATCTGCTCGATACGGCGGTTGATGTGCCGCTTCTCCATCTTGAACTCGGGGATGCCGTACCGGAGGAGGCCTCCGATGCGGTCCGCGCGCTCGTAGACGGCGACGGTGTGTCCGGCCCGCGTGAGCTGCTGCGCGGCGGCGAGACCGGCGGGGCCCGACCCGATGACCGCGACGGTCTTGCCGGACAGGCGCTCGGGTGCCTGCGGCTCGACGTCACCGCTGTCCCACGCCTTGTCGATGATCGAGACCTCGACGTTCTTGATGGTCACGGCCGGCTGGTTGATGCCGAGCACACACGCCGACTCACAGGGCGCCGGGCACAGGCGACCGGTGAACTCCGGGAAGTTGTTGGTCGCGTGCAGACGCTCGGAGGCGGCGGACCAGTCCTCGCGGTAGGCGAAGTCGTTCCACTCGGGGATGAGGTTCCCGAGCGGACAGCCGTTGTGACAGAACGGGATGCCGCAGTCCATGCAGCGGCTGGCCTGCTTGCTGATGATCGGCAGCAGGGAGCCGGGGACGTAGACCTCGTTCCAGTCCTTCAGGCGCACGTCGACCGGGCGGGACTTGGCGACCTCACGGCCGTGGTTCAGGAAGCCCTTCGGGTCAGCCATTGATCGCCGCCTCCATCATCTTCTCGGTGATCTCGGACTCGGAGAGTCCCGCCTGCTCGGCGGCGTCCTTGGCGGCGAGCACTGCCTTGTACGTGCTGGGGATGATCTTGCTGAAGCGCTCGACGGCGGTGTCCCACTCGGCGAGCAGCTTCTCGGCGACCGTGGAGGCGGTCTCCTCCTGGTGGCGGCGCACCACGTCGTGCAGCCACTGCTTGTCGGCCTCGTCGAGCGCTTCGACGGCGTTCGCGTTGCCGACGTTGACGTTGTCCCGGTCGAGGTCGATCACATAGGCGACACCGCCGGACATGCCGGCCGCGAAGTTGCGGCCCGTCTCGCCGAGGACCACCGCGTGACCGCCGGTCATGTACTCGCAGCCGTGGTCGCCCACGCCCTCCGAGACCACCAGCGCACCGGAGTTGCGGACGCAGAAGCGCTCGCCGGAACGACCGCGCAGGAACAGCTCGCCGCCGGTCGCGCCGTAGGCGATGGTGTTGCCCGCGATCGTCGAGAACTCGGCGAGGTGGTCGGCACGCCGGTCCGGGCGGACGATGACGCGGCCACCGGAGAGGCCCTTGCCGACGTAGTCGTTGGCGTCGCCCTCCAGGCGCAGCGTGACACCGCGCGGCAGGAAGGCGCCGAAGGACTGGCCGGCGGAGCCCGTGAAGGTGATGTCGATGGTGTCGTCGGGCAGGCCCGCGCCACCGAACTTCTTCGTCACCTCGTGGCCGAGCATGGTGCCGACCGTGCGGTTGATGTTGCGGATGGCGACCTGGGCGCGCACCGGCTGGGCGTCGGTCGCCGAGTCGGCGGCCAGGGCGTCGGCGGCGAGCTTGATGAGCTCGTTGTCGAGCGCCTTCTCCAGGCCGTGGTCCTGCTCGATGACCTGGTGCAGCGCGGCGCCCTCGGGCAGTTCGGGCACGTAGAAGAGCGGAGCCAGGTCCAGGCCCTGCGCCTTCCAGTGGTTGACCGCGCGGGTCACGTCGAGCGCCTCGGCGTGACCGACGGCCTCCTCGATGGACCGGAAGCCCAGCTCGGCGAGGATCTCGCGGACCTCCTCGGCGATGAACTTGAAGAAGTTCACGACGTACTCGGCCTTGCCGGTGAACCGGTCGCGGAGCACCGGGTTCTGGGTGGCGATGCCGACCGGGCAGGTGTCCAGGTGGCAGACGCGCATCATGACGCAGCCGGAGACGACGAGCGGCGCGGTCGCGAAACCGAACTCCTCGGCGCCGAGCAGCGCGGCGATGACGACGTCACGGCCGGTCTTGAGCTGACCGTCGGTCTGCACGACGATCCGGTCGCGCAGGCCGTTGAGCAGCAGGGTCTGCTGGGTCTCGGCGAGACCGAGCTCCCAGGGTCCGCCCGCGTGCTTCAGGGAGGTCAGCGGGGAGGCACCGGTGCCACCGTCGTGACCGGAGATCAGGACGACGTCCGCGTGCGCCTTGGACACACCCGCCGCGACCGTGCCGACGCCGACCTCGGAGACCAGCTTGACGTGAATCCGCGCCTGCGGGTTCGCGTTCTTCAGGTCGTGGATCAGCTGGGCCAGGTCCTCGATGGAGTAGATGTCGTGGTGCGGCGGCGGGGAGATCAGGCCGACACCCGGGGTCGAGTGCCGGGTCTTGGCGACCCACGGGTAGACCTTGTGGCCGGGCAGCTGGCCGCCCTCGCCGGGCTTGGCGCCCTGGGCCATCTTGATCTGGATGTCGTCCGCGTTGACCAGGTACTCGGAGGTCACACCGAAGCGGCCGGAGGCGACCTGCTTGATCGAGGAGCGCCGCGCCGGGTCGTACAGCCGGTCCGCGTCCTCGCCGCCCTCACCGGTGTTGGACTTGCCGCCCAGCTGGTTCATGGCGATGGCGAGGGTCTCGTGCGCCTCCTTGGAGATGGAGCCGTACGACATGGCGCCGGTGGAGAAGCGCTTGACGATCTCGCTGACCGGCTCGACCTCGTCGACCGGGATCGGCTGCCGGTCGGAGGTGAAGCCGAACAGGCCGCGGAGCGTCATCAGGCGCTCGGACTGCTCGTTCACGCGGTCCGTGTACTTCTTGAAGATGTCGTAGCGGTTCGCGCGCGTCGAGTGCTGGAGGCGGAAGACCGTCTCCGGGTCGAACAGGTGCGGCTCACCCTCGCGGCGCCACTGGTACTCGCCGCCTATCTCGAGGGCGCGGTGCGCGGGCGCGATCCCGGAGGCGGGGTACGCCTTGGCGTGCCGGGCGGCGACCTCCTTGGCGATGACGTCGATGCCGACGCCGCCGATCTTGGAGGCCGTGCCGCTGAAGTACTTCTGGACGAAGCCCTCTTCGAGACCGACGGCCTCGAAGACCTGGGCGCCGCGGTAGGAGGCGACGGTCGAGATGCCCATCTTCGACATGACCTTCAGTACGCCCTTGCCCAGGGCGTAGATCAGGTTGCGGATGGCCTGCTCGGCCTCGATGTCCGACAGGAAGGTGCCCGCGCGGACCAGGTCCTCGACGGACTCCATGGCCAGGTACGGGTTCACGGCCGCGGCGCCGAAGCCGATCAGCAGGGCGACGTGGTGGACCTCGCGGACGTCACCGGCCTCGACCAGCAGGCCCACCTGGGTGCGCTGCTTGGTGCGGATGAGGTGGTGGTGGACGGCCGCGGTGAGCAGCAGCGACGGGATCGGCGCGTGCTCGGCGTCCGAGTGGCGGTCGGAGAGGACGATCAGCCGGGCGCCGTTGTCGATGGCGGCGTCGGCCTCGGCGCAGATCTCCTCGATGCGCGCGGCGAGGGAGTCGCCGCCGCCGGAGACCCGGTACAGGCCGGACAGGGTCGCGGCCTTGAAGCCGGGCATGTCGCCGTCGGCGTTGATGTGGATGAGCTTGGCCAGCTCGTCGTTGTCGATCACCGGGAAGGGCAGCACGACGGAGCGACAGGAGGCGGCGCTCGGGTCGAGCAGGTTGCCCTGCGGGCCGAGGGCCGAGCGCAGCGAGGTGACGAGCTCCTCGCGGATCGCGTCCAGCGGCGGGTTGGTGACCTGCGCGAACAGCTGGGTGAAGTAGTCGAAGAGCAGACGCGGGCGCTCGCTCAGCGCGGCGATCGGCGAGTCCGTACCCATCGAACCGATGGGCTCGGCACCGGCCTTGGCCATCGGCGCGAGGAGGACGCGGAGTTCTTCCTCGGTGTAGCCGAAGGTCTGCTGGCGGCGGGTGACCGAGGCGTGGGTGTGCACGATGTGCTCGCGCTCGGGCAGGTCGCCGAGCTCGATCTCGCCGGCCTCCAGCCACTCCGCGTACGGCTGCTCGGCGGCGAGGCCGGCCTTGATCTCGTCGTCCTCGATGATGCGGTGCTCGACGGTGTCGACGAGGAACATCCGGCCGGGCTGGAGACGGCCCTTGCGGACGACCTTGGCGGGGTCGATGTCGAGGACGCCGACCTCGGAGCCGAGGACGACGAGGCCGTCGTCGGTGACCCAGTAGCGGCCGGGGCGAAGGCCGTTGCGGTCGAGGACCGCGCCGACCTGCTTGCCGTCGGTGAAGGTGACACAGGCCGGGCCGTCCCAGGGCTCCATCAGGTTGGAGTGGAACTGGTAGAAGGCGCGGCGGACCGACTCCATGGAGTCGTGGTTCTCCCACGCCTCCGGGATCATCATCAGCACGGAGTGCGGCAGCGAACGGCCGCCCAGGTGCAGGAGTTCGAGCACCTCGTCGAAGGACGCCGAGTCGGAGGCGTCCGGCGTACAGATCGGGAAGACGCGCTCGAGGGCTTTGTCGTCGCCACCGAAGAGGTCGGAGACCAGCTGGGACTCGCGGGCCGCCATCCAGTTGCGGTTGCCCTTGACGGTGTTGATCTCACCGTTGTGCGCGACGAAGCGGTACGGGTGCGCGAGCGGCCACGACGGGAAGGTGTTCGTGGAGAACCGGGAGTGCACGAGCGCGATCGCGGAGGCGAAGCGGCGGTCGGACAGGTCCGGGAAGAAGGGCTCCAGCTGACCGGTGGTCAGCATGCCCTTGTAGACGATGGTCCGCGCGGACAGCGAGGGGAAGTAGACGTCGACCTCGCGCTCGGCGCGCTTGCGCAGCACGAAGGCCTTGCGGTCGAGGTCGATGCCCTCCGACGAGCCGTCGCCAACGAAGATCTGGTGGAACGCCGGCATCGTCGAGCGGGCGGTGGCGCCGAGCAGTTCCGGGGCGACCGGGACCTCGCGCCAGCCGAGGACAGTGAGGCCCTCCTCGGCGGCGATCGTCTCGATGCGCGAGACGGCGTCCTCGACGCCGTCCTCCGGCAGGAAGGCGATACCGACCGCGTACGCACCGGCCGCCGGCAGCTCGAAGCCGGTGACCTCACGGAAGAATGCGTCCGGAACCTGGGACAGGATGCCCGCGCCGTCACCCGAGTCGGGCTCGGAGCCGGTGGCACCGCGGTGCTCCAGGTTGCGCAGAACGGTGAGCGCCTGCTCGACCAGCGCATGGCTCGCCTCGCCGGTGAGGGTGGCCACGAAGCCGACGCCACAGGCGTCGCGCTCGTTGCGGGGGTCGTACATACCCTGCGCAGCAGGGCGAGCATCCATGAACGACCACTTCTGGCCACTCGTGGAGTGCTGGGACGGCTGGCGCGGCGTACGCATCGGCTCTCCCGTCGTCGTCAATTGGCATATTCAGCTTGCCGAGGGACGACGTTGGCCCTCTGCGTAAGTGCAAAATTTCGTGCAGGTTACATGATGGAGCGGATCTCGGGAACCGGATACTCCGTTCCAACATGCGGACGCCACGGCGTGCGAGGGGGGTGTCGCACACGTGGCTTGAAGTATGTGGGGACCGAGCCGGACCGATCGGTCAGATCGTCGTCCGTCGGCCCAGGGGCGGTGAAGGCGTCGTCGCCGACCCCGCGGGTGCGCCGCAAGCGTCATTGCCCGCAGCGCTTACGGCTCATGCCCATTGGTTAAGCATTCGAAACCAGCGAGTAACGGCTACTTATGCGGCCCATCGCATAAGTAGCAGCCGATCTATCCTACGGCCGTTCCGAACAAACTGCCCAGGGCGTACGTCACACCGGCCGCCGCACCTCCCAGAGCGAGCTGCCGGAGTCCGCTGTACCACCAGGTCCGCGCGGTCACCCTGGCCACGACGGCACCGCACGCGAACAGTCCCACAAGAGCGAGCAGCAGGGCGGGCCACAGGACGGTCGCCCCGAGCAGATACGGCAGTACGGGCAGCAGGGCGCCCAGGGCGAAGGACCCGAAGCTGGACACGGCGGCGACGAGCGGCGAGGGCAGGTCACTCGGGTCGATCCCGAGCTCCTCACGGGCATGGATCTCCAGGGCCTGCTCGGGATCCTTCGACAACTGCCGCGCGACCTCGCGCGCCAGCTCGGGTTCGACACCACGCCCCTCGTACAGGGCCGCGAGTTCGGCCTCCTCGTCCTGGGGATGCTTCCGCAGCTCCCGGCGCTCCACGTCCAGCTCGGCCTCGACGAGCTCGCGCTGCGAGGCGACGGAGGTGTACTCACCGGCGGCCATGGAGAAGGCACCGGCCGCGAGCCCCGCGAGTCCGGTGATCACGATGGTGTGCTGACCGACGGCCCCACCGGCGACTCCGGTCATCAGCGCGAGGTTGGAGACCAGTCCGTCCATGGCACCGAAGACGGCGGGCCTGAGCCAGCCGCCGTTCACGTCCCGGTGCGTGTGGTTGTCCCGGTGCGCCTCGTGCAGTGGCGCCTCGATGTCGATGATGGCCATTCCGGTCCCCCAGGGAAGCTAAGCCAAAGCTAACTTTGGACACATTCTAATTCTTAACAACGCTCACAGTACGACGGCTCATTCCCGTCCGCCAGCAAGGAAAGGCTCGGCTAACCTGCGGCTTTACCTTCGAATGCGCAGACGATCGGATCACCGCTCAGCTGTCGACCGGGTGATGCTGAGGCTTCGGAGGCTCAGGTCAACCGCCGATGGTGGGACACATGCGCAAAGGGTTCCGCGCCCCATGTGGAACCCCCTCTGGGAGAGGCCGCGTATGGCATCGATCGCCTGCATTCCCTCGGTCCCGGCGCCCGAGGGCGCCGCCGAACTCCGCGAGCGGGCCCGCGGCGCCCTGCTGGGCCTGGCGGTCGGGGACGCCCTGGGGGCCCCCGCCGAGAACATGAAGCCGTCGGAGATCCGCGCCCGCTGGGGCCGTATCGAGGGCTATGTGCTGGACGAGCCGGCCGGTACGGACGACACGGAGTACACGATCTTCTCCGGCCTGCTGCTCGCCCGGCACGGCTCGGCCCTCACGCCGTCCCATGTGGAGGCGGCCTGGCACGAGTGGATCGCGGACCGGGACGAGGGCCCGTTCCGGGGCGCGGGCTTCAGCGAGCGCGGCACGCTGGAGAACCTGCGCCGCGGCCTGGCGGCCCCGATCTCGGCCCAGCACCGCCACGCCTGGAGTGACGGCCTGGCCATGCGGGCGGCCCCTTTCGGCGTCTTCGCGGCGGGCCGTCCCGCTGAGGCGGCCCGTCTGGTGGCGATCGACGGCTCGGTGAGCCACGACGGCGAGGGCATCTACGGCGGGCAGGCGGTGGCGGCGGGAGTGGCGGCGGCGATGGCGGGCGCACCCACCGTCGTGGTCGTCGCGTCCGCGCTGGCGGTGATCCCGGACGACAGCTGGACGGCCCGGTCACTGCGCCGAGCCGTGGCCGTGGCACACCGGGGCGAGAGGGCGGTCCGCTCCGCGGTGGTGATCGGCGGCTACCCGTGGACCGACCTGGCCCCCGAGGCGGTGGCCCTGGCCTTCGGCGCGTACGCGGCGGCCGACGGCGACTTCCGCGAGGCGGTCCTGACGGCGGTGAACATGGGGAGGGACGCGGACACGACGGCGGCGGTGGCGGGGGCCCTGGCGGGAGCGACGAGGGGAGCGTCGGCGATCCCGGCCGACTGGGCGTCGGCGATCGGCCCGGCGAGCGGCACCTGCCTCCCCTCCATGGCGGGCCATCACGTACTGGACGTGGCGGAGCTGCTGGTGCCGGGCGAGGACAAGAAGTGGGCCACGACCGGCCTCACCCGGCACCCATGGCCGGCCGCGAACCCGGCCGCCTTCACCCTGGCGGCGGACGGCAACCCGGGAGTGGCCCGATGAGGCGGCCGGGCCCCTCGACGGAGACACCGGGCCCCACCCCCACCCGAATCACCCCCACCACAACAGCCCCACCGACCGCTTCCGACACCACGACCCGACCGACCACGTCCGACACCACAGCCCGAGCGACCAGGTCCGACGCCACGGCCCGACCGACCACGTCCGACACCACCGCCGCCCGACCGACCACCTCCGACACCCGGGCCCGACCGACCACCTCCGACGCCACGACCCGACCGACCACCTCCGACGCCACGACCCGACCGACCACGTCCGGCGCCGCCCCACCAACCACCACCGGCCCGGCCACCCGATCGAACGCCTACAGCACCACGACCGCGGCAACCACCTGCAGCGCCACAGCCCCGCCACCCACCACGGACGCCACCACCCAACCGATCACCCACAGCACTACGACCGCGCCAACCACCTACAGCACCACAGCCCCGCCACCCACCACCGACCCCGCGGCGCACACGGCGCCCACGGCGAAGCCGCACCAACCCGCCGCGCCCACGCCGAAGCCACACCAACCCGCGCCCGCCGACGGCGAGTTCGCCCCACAGGGGCCACCCGCAGCCGACCACGAAAGCCGCGCGGGTGGTGCGGGTGGGAAAACGAAGGCCGAAGGCGAAGCCGAGGCCGGACAGCGAGTCCAGGGCCTCCTCCTCGGCCTCGCCGCAGGCGACGCCGCCGGCTGGCCCGCCGCCCGCCACAGAGCCGCCCGCATGCCCGACTGGACCCGCCGCCTCACCCGCGAGCTCGACACCTTCGCCGAACAGAACGCCACCACCACCCTCCCCGTCCCCATCGCCCTCAACCAACCCCCCGAACCCCTCCGCCTCGGCCCCTCCGACGACGCCGAATGGGCGGCCTTCACCGCGGAAGCCCTCCTCAGGGCAGGCGCCGGCACGACCCTCGGCGACCTGACCGGAGACCGCCGTACAAGAGCCGCCATCGACGCCACCTGGAACGCCCTCGCCGCCGAAGTGGCCGCCGCGGCACATCGCGCCCCCGAGATCGAGTCCGCCGTCCTCCCCCTGCGCGCCCGTATCTCCGTAAGAGCGGGGCTCGGCAACCTCGCCACCGGACTGCGCCCACCCGCCACCGGCCACGACAACCCGCACTACTTCGACGACGCGGCCTGCATCAGGGCCTGTGTCCTCGCCGTCGCCCACCCCGGCAACCCCCGACTCGCCGCGGACCTGGCCGAGTTCGACGCCCGCTACACCCAGGACGGAGACGGCGTACACGGCGCACGGGCGATGGCCGCGGCCGTCTCCCTCGCCCTGATCGGCACCCCCGTCGAGGCCTGCGTGGCGGCCGCCCTCACCGAACTCCCCGAGGAGACGGAGATCGGCCGCAACGCCCGCCACGCCCTGCACCTCGCCCGGTCCGCCGACACCGCCTTCGCCCTGATCCCCGCCCTGGAACACGAAATCGTCGACCACGTCTACAGCTACGGCATCGCGGCCGCCGAAACCGTCCCCGTGGCCCTGGCGCTGGCCGGCGCCGCACAGGGCCGTATCGCCGAGGCGATCCCCGCCGCGGCCTGCCTCTCCCGGGTCGCCGACTCGGCCCCCGCCCTGGTGGGCGCGCTGACCGGGGCACTGGGCGGCGCCGGCGCGATCCCCGCCACCTGGCGCAACACCTGCCGGACACTCTCCGGCTGCGCCCTCCCCCGCCTCACCGGCACGGACCTCGTGGAACTCGCCGAACTCCTGGAAGCCGCACAACCGCCCCTCCCAGGAGGATGATTCCGGGCATGACGCCCAAAAACTCAGAAATCGGCCTTGAGGACCGGATCACCGGAGCCCTCGTGGGCGCGGCGGTGGGCGACGCCCTCGGCGGCCCCGTCGAGGGCTACTCCCCCGACCAGATCCTCGAACGTCACGCTGGCCGCGTCCACGGCATCGTCGGCCCCTGGAACGGCGACGCCTGGCGCACCGCCCGCCCCATCGCCCCGTACCACAAGGGCGACGGCCACATCACTGACGACACCTTGATGACCCACGCCCTGATCAGGGTCTACGACCGCGTCCGCGACCACCTCGACGCCTACGCGATCGCCGACCACCTGGTCCCCGACCTGATGACGAACCCGCGCTGGATCCCGGAGCTGGAGGCGGCGGCGCTCCCCCTCCAGCGGATCTTCCTCGCCGAGAAGTGGCTGGTCACGCGCCTCCACTACGGCCATGTCGACCCCCGGGAGGCAGGCGTCGGCAACATCGTCAACTGCGGCGCGGCGATGTACATGGCGCCCGTCGGCCTGGTCAACGCGGCGAACCCGCGAGCCGCCTACGCCGAGGCACTGGACGTCGCGGGCGCCCACCAGTCGTCGTACGGCCGCGAGGCGGCGGGAGTCTTCGCGGCGGCGGTCGCGGCGGCGGCGACACCGGGCGCGACACCGGACTCCGTGGTGACGACCTGTCTCTCGCTGGCGAAGGACGGCACCCGTACCGCGATCGAGCAGGTCTGCGAAGTGGCCACCCGCCACACGGACTTCGAGTCGGCACTGCTCCCGCTGCGGAAGGCGGTCGCGCCCTACGACACGGTCGGCCCCGACTACCGCGCCCCCTCCCTCGGCGCCCGCCGCCCCTCCCGCCTCCACGCGATCGAGGAACTCCCCATCGCCCTGGCCATGTTGCTCGTGGCCGCGGGCGACTACCGGCGCGCGGTCCTCGGCGCGGTGAACTACGGCAGGGACTGCGACTCGATCGCCACGATGGCCGGCGCCCTGGCCGGCGCCCTGGGCTCCCCGGTCCCGGACGACTGGTCCAAAACGGTCTCGGAGGCGAGCCGCCTGGACCTGTGGGAACCGGCGGCGACGCTGACGGCCGTGACCCGGGAGGTCTTCGAGCGGGACGTGACCCACCGCAGGACCCACGAGGCGGCCTTCGCGGACCTCGGAGGCCCGAGATGCTCCGACTGACCTGGGTCCAGCCGGAGGACCTGATCGGCCACGAACTCCGCCAGGCGGCCCAGGACGGCAGGGAGCCGTCGGCGATCGTGGCGAGGTGGAGAGCGGCGGGCGGCAAGGGGGCGCCGACACGAGCGGGCGCCTCCGCGGAGCCCGCGTCCAGGTACCTGCGGCAACTGGCGGAAGACCTGCTGGACGAACTGGCGGATCTCCCCAGCGCGTTGGCGGAACACGAACCCACCGACCTCGCGACGATCAAGGCCCGCTGCCGGGAGTGGCCGTCGCACACCCCCGCGGCACCCCCCGCGCAGGCCGGTCTGGAGGCGGCCTGGCTGGGCCGGGCGGCGGGCTGCCTCCTGGGCAAACCGGTGGAGAAGCTCCCCCTCGATGCCATCCGCCGACTCGCACGGTCAACCGGCAACTGGCCCCTCGACACGTACTTCACGGCCAAGGGCGTCCCGGCGGAACTCCTCGCCGCCCATCCCTGGAACCGCCGCTCGGCAACCACCTCCCTCGCCGAGAACATCGACGGCATGCCCGAGGACGACGACCTCAACTACCCCCTGCTGAACCTCCTGTTGCTGCAACGCCACGGCAGGCGGTTCACCACCACGGACGTGGCCGAACTCTGGCTGGCCGAACTCCCCGCCGGCCGCACCTTCACCGCCGAACGCATCGCCTACCGCAACCTCCTCCAGGGCCTGGAACCCCCGAGAACGGCCCGCCACCGCAACCCCTTCCGCGAGTGGATCGGCGCCCTCATCCGCGCGGACGTCCACGGCTGGACCAACCCCGGCGACCCGGCCGCCGCGGCCGAACAGGCCCACCGGGACGCCACCCTCACCCACACGGCGAACGGCGTCTACGCGGCGATGTTCACGGCAGCGGTGATCGCCCGGGCGACGACGACCCCCGACATCCACACCTGCCTGCGCACCGGCCTCACCGTGATCCCCCCGAACTCCCGCCTGGCGAGGGCGATCACCCACGCCGTCCGACTGGCCGAGCGGCACGAGGACTTCGACGAGGTCGTTGACGAACTCCACGCCACCCACGCGGCCACCCACCACTGGGTGCACTCGATCCCCAACACCGCGCTGATCACCGCCGCCCTCACCCACGCGAACGGCGACTTCACCGGCTCCGTCTGCAGAGCGGTCAGCGGCGGCTGGGACACCGACTCCAACGGCGCCACCACCGGCAGCATCGCCGCGCTCCTGGCCGGTGCCCCCGACCACCTCCCCGACCGCTGGACCACCCCCCTCAAGAACCGTCTGGCCACCTCCGTCGCCGACTTCAACGGCACCGGCTTCGACACCCTGGCCCACCTCACCCACCGGGAGGCTGCTCGCCCATGACCCACATCGCCGTGCTCGGCAGCACGAACATGGACCTGGTCACCTACGTCGACAAGGCACCCCGGCGCGGAGAAACCGTCACCGGCAGAGAGTTCCGTACGATCCCCGGCGGCAAGGGCGCCAACCAGGCGATCGCCGCGGCCCGCGCCGGCGCCACCGTCTCGATGATCGGCGCGGTCGGCAACGACGGCTTCGGCACCCGGCTGCGCTCCACCCTGGAGCACTCCGGCGTGACCACCGACCACCTGCGCACCCTCGACGGCCCCTCCGGCACCGCGCACATCGTGGTGGACGACGCGGGCGGCAACGCGATCGTCGTCATCCCCGGCGCGAACGGCGCCGTCGACCACCTCGTCCCCGGCGACGAGGGCCTGATCGCCTCCGCCGACGCCCTGCTCCTCCAACTGGAGACCCCCCTGTCGGCGGTCCTCGCGGGCGCGCAGACGGCCCGGTCCCACGGCGTCCGCACGATCCTCACGCCCGCCCCCGCCCGGCCCCTCCCGCCCGAACTCCTCGCCGCCACCGACCTGTTGGTGCCCAACGAGCACGAGGCGGCCACCCTCACCGGCCAGAGCGACCCGTTCGCCGCGGGCGCCGCCCTCCTGGACCGGGTCCCGCGCGTGGTGATCACCCTGGGCGCGGCGGGCAGCGTGTATCTGACCCGGGACGCCGAACCCCTCGCCGTCCCCGCCCCGCACGTCACCGCCGTGGACTCCACGGGTGCCGGTGACACCTTCGTGGGCGCCCTCGCCGTCGCCCTCGGCGAGGAACGGCCGATCCGGGAGGCGATGGCCTGGGCGGCCACGGCGGCCGCGCTCTCCGTCCAGCGGGAAGGCGCCTCGGCGTCGATGCCCTACCGATCCGAGATCGAGGCCCGGTACACGTCATGACACACGCACCTCTCACCGGCCTCCGCGTTCTCGACCTGGCCACCCTGTTCGCGGGCCCGATCGCGGCCACCATGCTCGGCGACTTCGGCGCGGAGGTCGTCAAGATCGAACACCCCACGAGGCCGGACCCCTCCCGTGGCCACGGACCCTCGAAGGACGGCATCGGCCTGTGGTGGAAGGTCCTGGGCCGCAACAAGCGCACGATCACGATCGACCTCTCCAAGCGGGGCGGTCGCGCCACCTTCCTCCGCCTGGCCGAAACGGCGGACGTGGTCATCGAGAACTTCCGCCCCGGCACCCTGGAGAAGTGGGACCTCGGCTGGCCGGAGCTCTCCGCCGTCAACCCGCGGCTGGTCCTCACCCGGGTCACCGGCTTCGGCCAGTTCGGCCCGTATGCCCACCGCCCCGGCTTCGGCACCCTCGCCGAGGCGATGAGCGGCTTCGCGGCGATCACCGGCGAACCGGACGCGCCCCCGGTCCTGCCGCCCTTCGGCCTGGCCGACTCCATCGCGGGCCTGGCCACGGCGTACGCGGTGATGACGGCGCTCGCGGCCCGCGACCGCACCGGCGAGGGCCAGGTCGTCGACATGGCGATCATCGAACCGATCCTGACGGTCCTCGGTCCGCAGCCGACCTGGTACGACCAGCTCGGCCTCGTCCAGGAGCGCACCGGCAACCGATCCGCCAACAACGCCCCGCGCAACACCTACCGCACGGCGGACGGCACCTGGGTCGCCGTCTCCACCTCGGCCCAGTCGATCGCGGAGCGCGTGATGCGCCTGGTGGGCCGCCCGGAGCTGATCGACGAGCCATGGTTCGCGACCGGCGCCCAGCGCGCCGCCCACGCCGACGTCCTCGACGCGGCGGTCGGCTCCTGGATCGCCGAACGCACCCGCGCCGACGTCCTCGCGGCCTTCGAGAAGGCGGAGGCCGCGGTCGCCCCGATCCAGGACATCCGGGACGTGATGGCCGACCCGCAGTACCAGGCGCTCGACACCGTCACCACGGTCGACGATCCCGACCTCGGCCCCCTGCGCATGCAGAACGTCCTCTTCCGGCTCTCCTCGACCCCCGGCGCGATCCGCTGGGCGGGCCGCCCGCACGGCGCGGACACGGACGAGATCCTGACGGAACTGGGCCTGACCGAGGCCGAGTTGACGGCCCTGCGCACGGAGGGTGCGCTGTGAGACCGCACCCGCTCACCTGGCTCTACGTCCCCGGCGACCGCCCGGAGACCGTCACCAAGGCCCTGGCCTCCGGCGCCGATGTCGTGGTCGTCGACCTGGAGGACGCGGTGGCCCCCGAACGCAAGCGGTACGCCCGCGAGGCGACGGCCGAACGTCTCGCCGACCCGCAGCCGATCCCGGTGCACGTCCGGGTGAACGCCCTGGACAATCCCCTGGCGGCGGCTGACCTGGCAGCGATCGCCGCCCTCCCGGGCATCTCCGGCCTACGGCTGCCCAAGGTCACCGCTCCCGACCAGATCACCCACGTCGCACAGACGACGGCCTGGGCCGAAGGAGGCGCCCCGCCCCTGTACGCCCTCCTGGAGTCGGCCCTGGGCATCGAGCGTGCCTACGCCATCGCCACCGCGCACCCGGGTCTGCGCGGCATCGCCCTCGGTGAGGCAGACCTGCGAGCCGACCTCGGCGTACGACACGACGGGGGCCTGGACTGGTCCCGCTCGCGAGTGATCGTGGCGGCAAGAGCGGCGTCCCTCCCTCCCCCGCCCCAGTCGGTCCACCCCGACACCCAGGACCTGGCGGGCCTCGAAGCGTCCTGCGCCCACGGCCGCGCCCTGGGCTTTCTGGGCCGGGCAGCCGTGCACCCCCGCCAGCTCCCGGTGATCGAGCGCGTCTATCTCCCCACGGCGGAGGAGATCGAGCAGGCGGAGACGGTCCTCAAGGCGGCGGAGGCCCACCGGGGCGCCCAGGCCCTCCCGAACGGCACCTTCATCGACGCGGCGGTGGTGACCCAGGCCCACCGCACGCTCTCCCTCGCCCACCGCCGCTGACATACGGCGAGGGCGCCCCGACAACTCGGGGCGCCCTCGTCGACGTACAACGGACCGTCAGCTCTTCTTCGCCGACCCGGCCTCGTCGCTCACCTCACGGGAGTCGGCCTCGGTCTCGCCGGAGTCGGCCTCGGCTTTCTCTGCCTTCTCTTCCTTCTCCGCACCGTGGGCCTTCTCGGCCTCTTCGGCCTCACCGTCGGCGGCGTCGGCACCCGGCTCGACCACTTCCTCGCGGCCGGGCCGCTTCTTCGCCGACAGCACGAAGTACGTCACCGCGAGCACGAACACGATGATCGCGGTCCAGACGTTGAGCCGGACCCCGAGGATGTGGTGGGCGTCGTCGATGCGCATGTACTCGATCCAGCCGCGCCCCGTGCAGTACGCGGCGACGTACAGCGCGAAGGCCCGTCCGTGTCCCAGCTTGAAGCGGCGGTCGGCCCAGATGACGAGGAGCGCGACGCCGACGCACCACAGCGACTCGTACAGGAACGTCGGGTGGTAGTAGCCCGGCACCCGGCCGTCCGTGGAGGACGTGATGTGCAGGGCCCACGGCAGGTCGGTCGGCTTGCCGTACAGCTCCTGGTTGAACCAGTTGCCCCAGCGGCCGATCGCCTGCGCGAGGGCGATACCGGGGGCGAGGGCGTCGGCCCAGGCGGGCAGTGGGATGCCCCGGCGCCGGCAGCCGATCCACGCGCCCAACCCGCCGAGCGCGATCGCACCCCAGATACCGAGGCCGCCCTCCCAGATCTTGAAGGCGTCCACCCAGTCACGGCCCTCGCTGAAGTACAGCTCGTAGTCCGTGATCACGTGGTAGAGGCGGCCGCCGAGCAGTCCGAACGGCACGGCCCAGACCGCGATGTCGGCCACCGTGCCGACCCGCCCGCCGCGGGCGATCCAGCGCTTGTTGCCGAGCCAGACGGCAACGAAGACACCGATGATGATGCAGAACGCATAGCCACGCAGCGGGATGGGACCGAGGTGAATCACCCCGCGCGACGGGCTGGGAATGTAGGCAAGTTCCATGGCAGGGTCGACGCTACCCTGCCGGGCCGGGCCGACGGCAGGCGGCCCGGCAACGGGTGGATAACAGGCGGGTGAGAGAACCCGCCCGCCGGCTTGCTCCCTGTCAGCCGCTCCTTCACCCCTTGGCGGCGGCCTCCACCTGCTGCTTCAGCTTCGCCGGCGTCATCGTCCGGTCCTGGTAGATGTTCTTGCCGTCGAGCAGCACGGTCGGGGTGCCGGAGAATCCGCCGTTGCGGAAGGCGGCCGCGGACTTGTCCACCCAGGTGTTGTGGGTGCCCTTCTCGACACAGCTGCGGAAGGCGGGGGTGTCGAGCCCGTCGACCTTCTTCGCCAGTTCGAGGAGTTTGCCGTTCTCGGCGTAGTCGTCGCTGGTCTCCTCGGGCTGGTTCTCGTAGAGCACGTCGTGGTACGCCGGGAACTTCCCGGCGTCCTGGGCGCAGGCCGCGGCATTGGCCGCGTTGCGGGAGCCGGTGCCGCCCATGTTGCCGTCGATGATCGTCGCCAGGTGGTACTCGACCTTGAGCTTGCCGGACCCGGTGAGCTCGTGGATCGCCGGCCGGTACGCCGCCTCGAAGGCCTTGCAGGCCGGGCAGCGGAAGTCCTCCCAGACGACCAGCGTCGACTTCGCGCCCTCCTTGCCGACCGGGACGGCGAGGCTGTCCTGGCCGTTGGCCCCCGAGGGCGCCACGACCGGGCCCGAGGCCTTGTCCTTGCCGGAGTTCGCCGCGATGACACCGATCACCGCCGCGAGACCCAGGACGCACACCACGCTCGCGCCCACGATCAGCACCCGGCGCCGCCTGTCCGCGGTCTTCTGCTTCGCGCGCTCCTCCGCCAGCCGCTCCCGGGCGGTGCGCTTTCCCTCACGGTTCTTCTCGCTCACACCCGCAGAACGAACCGGGGAGGCGCACCGCGCCTCCCCGGTCCCAGGACCACTCCTTCGAGTGACCGAATATCTCATTACGCGATGACGGGCCGCGCCGCGGTCACGCCTGTCGGCGCACGCCCTTCGCCAGCTCGCCCGCGAGTGCGCGGACGCCCTCCACCCCGGCCCTGTCGTCCGGCGCGTCGAGCATCCGCTTCACGAAGGCCGAGCCGACGATCACGCCGTCGGCGAAGCCGGCCACCTCGGCGGCCTGCGTGGCGTTGGAGACGCCGAGCCCGACGCAGACCGGCAGGTCGGCACCCGCGGCCCGGGTCCGTTCGACCAGGTCCTGGGCCTGCGCCCCGACCGACTCACGGGTACCCGTGACGCCCATCAGCGAGGCGGCGTAGACGAAGCCGCTGCCGGCCGCGGTGATCTCCGCGAGTCGCGCGTCCTTGCTGCTGGGCGCGACCACGAAGACCGTGGCGAGCGCGTGCTTCTGCGCGTGCTCCCGCCACAGCGCCGACTCCTGCACCGGCAGGTCGGGCAGGATGCAGCCCGCGCCGCCGGCCTCGGCGAGCTCGGCCGTGAAGCGCTCCACGCCGTAGCGGTCGATGGGGTTCCAGTACGTCATCACGAGCACCGGCTTCCCGGTGGCCTCGTGGGTCTCCTTGACCGTGCGCATGACGTCCGCGATCTTGACGCCGCCGCGCAGGGCGATGTCGTCGGCGGTCTGGATGACGGGGCCGTCGAGGACGGGGTCGCTGTGCGGCAGACCCACCTCGACGACGTCGGCACCGCCGTCGAACGCGGCCTTGATCGCCTCGATCCCGCCGTCCACGGTCGGGAACCCGGCCGGGAGGTAGGCGATGAGCGCGGCGCGGCCCTCGGCCCTGGCGGCGGCGAGGGTGTCCGACAGCAGCTGAATGTTCCCGCTCACTTGGCGTCCCCCTCGATCTCGGCGGTGTCGGCGTCCTGGTCGGCGGCGACCTGGGCGTCGGTGTCGTACAGGTCGAAGTAGCGGGCGGCCGTGTCCATGTCCTTGTCACCGCGGCCGGACAGGTTGACCACGATCAGTCCGTCCTTGCCGAGCTCCCTGCCGACCTCCAGGGCACCGGCCAGCGCGTGGGCGCTCTCGATGGCCGGGATGATGCCCTCGGTGCGCGACAGCAGGCGCAGGGCCTGCATCGCCGCGTCGTCGGTGACCGCGCGGTACTCGCCGCGGCCGCTGTCCTTGAGGTAGGAGTGCTCGGGGCCGATGCCCGGGTAGTCCAGACCGGCGGAGATGGAGTACGGCTCGGTGATCTGGCCCTCCTCGTCCTGGAGGACGTAGGAGCGGGAGCCGTGCAGGATGCCGGGCTCGCCCGCGGTGAGGGTCGCCGCGTGTTCGCCGGTCTCCACACCGTGCCCGGCGGGCTCGCACCCGATGAGGCGTACGCCGGTGTCTGGGATGAAGGCGTGGAACAGGCCGATGGCGTTCGAGCCGCCGCCGACGCAGGCGATGGCCGCGTCGGGAAGACGGCCGGCGCGCTCCAGGAGCTGGCGGCGGGTCTCGACGCCGATCACGCGGTGGAAGTCGCGGACCATGGCCGGGAAGGGGTGCGGTCCCGCGACGGTGCCGAACAGGTAGTGCGTGTGGTCGACGTTGGCGACCCAGTCGCGGAAAGCCTCGTTGATCGCGTCCTTGAGCGTGCGGCTGCCGGACTTCACGGCGATGACCTCGGCGCCGAGCATGCGCATCCGGGCCACGTTGAGGGCCTGGCGCCGGGTGTCGATCTCGCCCATGTAGATGGTGCACTCGAGGCCGAACAGCGCGCAGGCGGTGGCCGTGGCGACGCCGTGCTGACCGGCGCCCGTCTCGGCGATCACCCGGGTCTTGCCCATGCGCCTGGTGAGCAGGGCCTGACCGAGAACGTTGTTGATCTTGTGGGAGCCGGTGTGGTTGAGGTCTTCCCGCTTCAGGAAGATCCGGGCGCCGCCCGCCTCCGCGGCGAAACGGCGGACCTCGGTGAGCGAACTCGGGCGGCCGGTGTAGTTGACCAGCAGGTCGTCGAGCTCACGGGCGAACTCGGGGTCGTGCTTGGCCTTGTCGTACTCGACGGCGACCTCGTCCACGGCGGCGACGAGGGCCTCCGGGATGAACTTGCCGCCGAACGCGCCGAAGTAGCCTTCGGGGCTGGGGATCTGACCCTCGGGGTCGGGGATGAAGAACTCGCTGGGCATGCGGAAACCTCACGGTGAGTTTGTGGGAAAACACTAATCGCCGTGGGGCGGGGGGTTGTCAGTTGACTGCGGGCCCGTGGGGGCTGGTCGCGCAGTTCCCCGCGCCCCTGAAGGCCTGCTGCCATCGCCGCCCGTTTACCTGCCCAGGTTCGTCACCGATGACGTAACGGACCCTACGGCCGTGTACCCGGCGAGCCGGGGCCCGGCAGCCCCTCGGACGGCAGCCGCGCGCGAGGCGGGCGTGCCGGTCCATGGGGGTCAGGGTGAGTGTCATCGGGGTCAGCCTATCGGGCGATCAGCCGCGGCCGTGCCGCAGTGCCGGGTGCTCGCCGGCCGCCACCAGGTCGGAGACCGCCGTCTTGGGGTCCTTGCCGGTGACCAGGGACTCGCCCACCAGGACCGCGTCGGCGCCGGCGTTGGCGTACGCGATCAGGTCGTGCGGGCCGCGGACGCCGGACTCGGCGATCTTGACGAGGTGGGCGGGGATCTCGGGGGCGACGCGTTCGAAGGTGCCGCGGTCGACCTCGAGGGTCTTGAGGTTACGCGCGTTGACGCCGATGATCTTCGCGCCGGCGTCCACCGCGCGCTCGACCTCGTCCTCGTCGTGGACCTCGACGAGCGGGGTGAGCCCGATGGACTCGGCGCGCTCGATGAGGGACTCCAGGGCGGGCTGCTCCAGGGCCGCGACGATGAGCAGCACGAGGTCGGCACCGTAGGCCCGGGCCTCCCAGAGCTGGTACGACGTGACGATGAAGTCCTTGCGCAGGACCGGGATGTCCACGCGCGCGCGGACGGCCTCCAGGTCGGCCAGCGAGCCGCCGAAGCGGCGCTGTTCGGTGAGGACGGAGATGACGGCCGCGCCGCCCGCCTCGTAGTCCGCGGCCAGGCCCGCCGGGTCGGCGATCGCGGCCAGCGCGCCCTTGGAGGGGCTGGAGCGCTTGACCTCGCAGATGACCTTGACGCCGTCGCCACGCAGGGCGGCCACGCCGTCCTTGGCCGCGGGAGCCTTCGCCGCGCGCTCCTTGAGCTCGTCGAGGCTGACGCGCGCCTGCCGTTCCGCGAGGTCGGCACGGACTCCGTCGATGATCTCGTCGAGCACACTCACGCGAGCGGCCCCCTTCCAGGCGGTCGGTCCGGCGACTGATGAAAACAAGTGGTCACTGCGATGGTATCCGCAGGAGGGCGTAGGCCTCGCATCCGGTTGACGCCGCACCCTCCCCCACCCTCGAACAAGCTTCGCATGCTCGGGCGGGAGGTGCCCCCATACTGGACGTTCGCCAGTTGATCAAGGATGAAGCCCGCCACCGAACGGCAGGTTCCGGACAACCGTGAAGACCAGCAGCAATGTGCCCAGTGTCCACAGGTGCACCGGCCCGAGCGCGAGCCGCAGCGGTCGGCCGCGTGCCGCACGGACCACCCAGACGGTCCACAGCACGGCGAAGCCCAGATAGCCCACAACGGCCATCGCGTTGTCCTGGAGGGCGGCCAGGAAGTCACCGTGGATGAACGCGTGCGCGCTGCGCAGACCGCCGCAGCCGGGGCAGTAGAGGCCGGTGATCCGGTAGAGCGGACAGACGGGATAGTGGCCGGGCTGGTTGGGGTCCACGGTCCCCACGTACGCGAAGGCCCCGGCGACGGCCGCCAGGATTCCGCCCGGGACGGCGAGCCCGCTGAGTCGGGGTGCGCGCTGGGTGTCGGCGTTCACGCCTCGCATTGTGCCCTGCGGGACCCCACGCACGCGCGAGGGGCGGCCCCCGCGCTCCCGCCGGGCCGCCCCTCCACGAGGTGCTGTGCGTGTCAGCTCTTGGCCTCGGCCGTCTCACCCTGCTGCGAGGTGGCGAGCGGCTTGTGGGTGTCCTTGGGCATGCCCATCCCCATCGCGCTCATGATCCAGCCGACGACACCACCGATGACCACGATCGCCATACCGGCCCAGAAGCCCGCCGGCTGGGCCATCACCATGAAGGCGCCCGCGACGCAGAAACCGATGAAGGCGATAGTGACACCGGTCCAGGCGGCCGGGGTGTGACCGTGGCTGCTGCCCGCCATTGCTTGCTCCTAGGTGCTGAAGTACGTGTCTGAGCCGGACGCTCGAAGTCATTGTCCCGCACGCGAGGGCACGAGGTGATCCGGGGTCGCGCTTTGCGGGCGACCGCTATGCCCCCGTCGGATCCTCTCCCCGGTCGAGGGCCTTCCAGATGTCCTCGGGCCGGTCAGGGTCCACGACGGCGGCCTTACGACGCACCCGTGGCGCCCCGTCCCGCTCGTAGCGCCCGGACATCGCGGGCCACAGCCGTCCGTACCGCAGGGCGAGCAGCCCGGCGAGCAGGATCAGCGCACCCCCGACCACCGCGACGTACGGCCAGGCGGTGTGGGAGAGAGCGGCGACCGTCGCCGAGGTGTCGCCGGAGGCCTGGGCCGCCTGCTCGTCCAGCGCGGACGAGTCACTCGCCCCGAACAGCGCCGCGGCGACGATCCCCGCGCCGGAGAGCGCGAGCAGCGCGGCGACCAGGAAGCGCCCGGCCTTGCGGACGGCGAAGACGGCGACGAGCGCGGCCAGGCCCACTATGGCCAGGGCGGCGGGGACGCCGGTGACGTCACTGCCCTTGGCGGTCAGGGGAAAGGCGCCGCCTGCCACGGTCGCGGTGCCCTCTGACCACCGCTGACGGGTGGCCAGCAGCGCCACGGCGGCGCCGAGCGCGCCGCACAGCAGAGCGACAGCGAGACTCAGACGTCCGGCCCTGGCGGGTCCGGCGGCTTCGGAACGGGGGTGAGGTACAGCAGTCACGTACCCCACTATCACCCGAACCCCGGGCGAACGGGCACCCGGGGTTCCGTGAGAAGCGCCCCATTCCGCGGCGAAGGCCCCTACTTGCCGAGCCGGTTCGCCGTGTGGACCGCCCGCAGGACCGCCGCCGCCTTGTTGCGGCACTCCGTGTCCTCGGCGACCGGGTCGGAGTCGGCGACGATGCCGGCGCCGGCCTGGACGTAGGCGGTGCCGCCGCGGAGGAGGGCCGTACGGATCGCGATCGCGGTGTCGGAGTCGCCCGCGAAGTCGAGGTAGCCGACGCAGCCGCCGTACAACCCGCGCCGGGAGGGCTCGAGTTCGTCGATGATCTGCATCGCGCGGGGCTTGGGGGCGCCGGAGAGGGTGCCCGCGGGGAAGCAGGCGGTCAGGACGTCGAAGGCGGTGCGGCCCTGCGCGACCTTGCCGGTGACCGTGGAGACGATGTGCATCACGTGGGAGTAGCGCTCGACGGACATGAAGTCGACGACCTCGACGGAGCCCGGCTCGCAGACGCGCCCCAGGTCGTTGCGGCCGAGGTCCACCAGCATCAGGTGCTCGGCGCGCTCCTTCGGGTCGGCGAGCAGCTCGTCGGCGAGGGCCTGGTCCTCCTGCGGAGTCGCCCCGCGCCACCGGGTGCCGGCGATGGGGTGCACCATGGCGTGCCCGTCCTCGACCTTGACCAGGGCCTCGGGGGACGAGCCGACGACGTCGAAACCGTCGAAGCGGAACAGGTACATGTACGGGGACGGGTTGGTCGCCCGCAGGACGCGGTAGACGTCCAACGCGCTTGCCGTGCACGGCGTCTCGAAGCGCTGGGAGGGGACGACCTGGAAGGCCTCCCCGGCCCGGATGCGCTCCTTGATGTCCTCGACGGCCTCCTGGAAGTCGGGGCCGCCCCAGAGCGCGGTGTACTCGGGCAGCTCGGAGGGCGGCAGGACGGCCGGGGGCTGGGCCACCGCGCGGGACAGGTCCGCCTCCATCGCGTCCAGGCGGGCCACCGCGTCCGCGTGGGCCTCGTCCACGCCGGTGTCGAGGTCGTTGTGGTTGATCGCGTTGGCGATCAGCAGGACCGAGCCCTCCCAGTGGTCCATGACGGCGAGGTCGCTGGTCAGGAGCATGGTCAGCTCGGGGAGCTTCAGGTCGTCGCGCTCGCCGGGGCCGATCTTCTCCAGGCGGCGGACGATGTCGTAGCCGAGGTAGCCGACCATGCCGCCGGTGAAGGGCGGCAGGCCCTCCTGGTGCGGGGTGTGCAGGGCCTCGATGGTGGCGCGCAGGGCGGCGAGCGGGTCGCCGTCGACGGGGACGCCGACCGGTGGGGTGCCGAGCCAGTGGGCCTGGCCGTCGCGTGCCGTCAGGGTCGCGGCCGAGCGCACGCCCACGAAGGAGTAGCGGGACCAGGAGCGGCCGTTCTCCGCGGACTCCAGCAGGAAGGTGCCGGGGCGCTCGGCGGCGAGCTTGCGGTAGAGGGCGACCGGGGTGTCGCCGTCGGCCAGGAGCTTGCGCGTGACGGGGATGACACGGCGGTCGGTGGCCAGCTTGCGGAAGGTCTCGAGGTCCATGGCGGCTGACCTTACTGATCCGAGGCGGCGGTACCGGAATCAGCGCCGTCCTTGAGGAGCACGTCCGCGTCGAAGCAGGTGCGCGCGCCGGTGTGGCAGGCGGCGCCGATCTGGTCGACCTTGACCAGCACGGTGTCGGCGTCGCAGTCCAGGGCGACGGACTTGACCCACTGGAAGTGGCCGGAGGTGTCGCCCTTGACCCAGTACTCCCGGCGGCTGCGCGACCAGTAGGTGCAGCGGCCGGTGGTCAGCGTGCGGTGCAGTGCCTCGTCGTCCATCCAGCCGAGCATGAGCACCTCACCGGTGTCGTACTGCTGGGCGATGGCGGGGACGAGCCCGTCGGCGCTGCGCTTGAGACGCGCGGCGATCTCCGGGTCGAGGTGACTGGATGGAGCACTGTGGCGCGAAGCGCCTCGATGAGGGGCGGTGGCCGGGCGACGGGCGGGCGGGGGCGTGCTGGTCATGGTTGCCATTGTGCCGCGCGCCACCGACAAGCCCGGGGCCCTGTCCACTGGGCGGACCCGTCGGGCGGCCGTAGGCTGACTGCATGTCGACTTTCGCCAAGCGTGAACGACTTCTCCTCGCCGACCTGTTGGAGGCCGAGGGCCCGGACGCCCCCACTCTGTGCGAGGGCTGGCTCACCCGGGATCTCGCGGCGCACGTGGTGGTGCGCGAGCGCCGTCCCGACGCCGCCGGCGGCCTGCTGATCAAGCAGCTCGCGTCCCGCCTGGACCGGGTGATGGCCGAGTTCTCCGAGAAGCCCTACGACGAACTGATCCAGCTGATCCGCACCGGCCCGCCGCGCTTCTCGCCGTTCCAGCTCAAGCAGGTCGAGGAGCTGTCGAACACGGTCGAGTTCTACGTCCACACCGAGGACGTCCGCCGGGCCCGCCCCGACTGGGCGCCGCGCGAACTGGACTCCGTCTTCCAGGACACCCTGTGGTCCCGTCTGGAGCGCACCGCCCGGCTGATGGGCCGCGGCGTCCCCACCGGCCTGGTACTGCGCCGCCCGGACGGCCAGACGGCGGTCGCCCACCGCGGCACACCGGTCGTCACGGTGACCGGTGAGCCGTCGGAGCTGCTGCTGTTCCTGTACGGCCGGCAGAGCGCGGCCAAGGTGGAGCTGGACGGCGACAAGGAGGCGATCGCCAAGCTGCACGAGGCGAAGGAGCTCGGAATCTGAGGTCACACCGGGAGCTCGGCGCGCCGCAGGTTCCGTGCGCGCCGTCTCCACGACCGGGGCTCAGCCCCGCAAAGGCGTCACCGCACCGGGTGCCCCGCCCCCCGCAGCGTCTCCTTGACCTCGCCGATCCGCAGATCGCCGAAGTGGAACACCGAGGCCGCCAGCACCGCGTCCGCGCCCGCTCCGATCGCCGGTGGGAAGTGGTCGAGCTTGCCCGCGCCGCCGGAGGCGATCAGCGGCACCGTCACGTGCTTGCGGACGGCCTCGATCATCTCCAGGTCGTAGCCGTCCTTGGTGCCGTCGGCGTCCATGGAGTTGAGCAGGATCTCGCCGGCGCCCAGCTCGGCCGCCCGGTGCGCCCACTCCACGGCGTCGATGCCGGTACCGCGGCGACCGCCGTGGGTGGTGACCTCGAAGGTTCCCTCAGCGGTGCGTCGCGCGTCCACCGACAGCACCAGCACCTGCCGGCCGAACCGCTCGGCGATCTCCTTGATCAGCTCGGGGCGCGCGATGGCCGCGGTGTTCACCCCGACCTTGTCCGCCCCCGCCCGCAGCAGCTTGTCCACGTCCTCGGCCGTGCGGACCCCGCCGCCGACCGTGAGCGGGATGAAGACCTGCTCGGCGGTGCGGCGCACCACGTCGTACGTCGTCTCACGGTTGCCCGACGAGGCGGTGATGTCCAGAAAGGTCAGCTCGTCGGCGCCCTCGGCGTCGTACACCTTGGCCATCTCGACGGGGTCGCCCGCGTCGCGCAGGTTCTGGAAGTTGACACCCTTGACCACCCGGCCGTTGTCCACGTCCAGGCAGGGGATGACTCGTACGGCCAGCGTCATGAGGACACCCCTCGGAACGCCTCCACCTCGACCTCGACGACCAGACTCGGGTCCACGAAGCCGGAGACGATGATCATGGACGCGGCGGGCCGGACGGTGTCGAACAGCTCCTTGTGAGCCCGTCCGACCTCCTCCACGTCCCGGGCGTGGGTGATGTACATGCGCGTCCGCACGACGTCTTCGCGGCCGAGCCCCAGCTGCCCCAGCGCCGCGAACGCGACGTCGAAGGCGTTGACCGTCTGCTCGAACGGGTCGCCCGCGACGATCTCGCCGTCCACCACCGAGGTGCAGCCGGAGACCAGCACCAGGCCGTTCGGCAGTTCCACCGCACGGGAGTACCCGAAGGTCTCCTCCCACGGCCCACCGGTCGTGACACGTCGTACGTCGCTCACTTGGCCACCGCCTCCAAGGCCTCTTCCAGGGTGAACGCCTTCGCGTACAGGGCCTTCCCGACGATGGAGCCCTCGACACCGAGGGGCACCAGCTCGGCGATGGCCCGCAGGTCGTCCAGCGAGGACACGCCGCCGGAGGCCACCACGGGGCGGTCGGTCGCCGCGCACACGTTGCGCAGCAGCTCCAGGTTCGGGCCCTGGAGCGTGCCGTCCTTGGCGATGTCGGTGACGACATACCGGGCGCAGCCCTCGGAGTCGAGCCGCTCCAGCGTCTCGTAGAGGTCGCCGCCGTCGCGGGTCCAGCCGCGGCCCTTCAGGGTCGTACCGCGGACGTCCAGGCCCACCGCGATCCTGTCGCCGTGCTCGGCGATGACCTTGGCGACCCACTCCGGGCTCTCCAGGGCGGCGGTACCGAGATTGACCCGGGTGCAGCCGGTGGCGAGGGCGGCCGCCAGGGAGGCGTCGTCCCGGATGCCACCGGACAGTTCCACCTTGATGTCCATCGCCTCGGTGACCTGGCGGACCAGCTCCCGGTTGTCGCCGGTGCCGAACGCCGCGTCCAGGTCGACCAGGTGCAGCCACTCGGCGCCCGACCGCTGCCAGGACAGCGCGGCCTCCAGCGGGGAGCCGTACGAGGTCTCCGTGCCGGACTCGCCGTGGACGAGCCGGACGGCCTGGCCGTCGCGGACGTCGACGGCGGGAAGGAGTTCGAGCTTGCTCACAGTGTTCCGATCCAGTTGGTGAGGAGCTGGGCACCGGCGTCGCCGGACTTCTCGGGGTGGAACTGTGTGGCCCACAGCGCGCCGTTCTCCACGGCGGCCACGAAGGGCTCGCCGTGCGTCGACCAGGTGACCTTGGGGGCCGTCATCGCCGTGTTGTGCGTCTCCAGCGACCAGTCGTGGACGGCGTAGGAGTGCACGAAGTAGAAGCGGGCGTCGGCGTCCAGGCCCGCGAACAGCTGGGAGCCGGCCGCCGCGTCGACGGTGTTCCAGCCCATGTGGGGCACGATGTCGGCCTTCAGCGGCTCGACCGCGCCGGGCCACTCGTCGAGGCCCTCGGTCTGCACCCCGTGCTCGATGCCGCGCGCGAAGAGGATCTGCATGCCGACGCAGATGCCCATGACCGGGCGCCCGCCGGACAGCCGGCGGTCGATGATCCAGTCGCCGCGGGCCTCGTGCAGGCCCTTCATGCAGGCGGCGAAGGCGCCGACGCCCGGTACCAGCAGACCGTCGGCGTTCATGGCCCTGTCGTAGTCACGCGTTATCTCGACGTCGGCTCCCGCGCGCGCGAGGGCGCGCTCGGCGGACCTCACGTTGCCGAAGCCGTAGTCGAAGACGACCACTCGCTTGGATGCGCTCAATTCCACACCTCCAGCCTCACGACGCCCGCGACCAGACACATCGCGGCGCCTATGGAGAGCAGCACGATCAGGCTCTTCGGCATGTCCTGCTTGACGAAGGAGTAGATGCCGCCGGCCAGGAAGAGGCCGACGACGATCAGGAGGGTCGAGAGGCCGGTCACAGCGCGCCCTTCGTGGAGGGGAGGATGCCGGCCGCGCGCGGGTCGCGCTCGCTGGCGTACCTGAGGGCCCGGGCCAGCGCCTTGAACTGGCACTCCACGATGTGGTGCGCGTTGCGCCCGTACGGCACGTGCACGTGCAGCGCGATCTGCGCCTGGGCGACGAAGGACTCCAGGATGTGCCGGGTCATCGTGGTGTCGTACGCACCGATCATCGGCGCCATGTTCTCGGGCTCGGTGTGCACGAGGTAGGGGCGGCCGGAGAGGTCGACGGTGACCTGGGCGAGGGACTCGTCCAGCGGGACCGTGCAGTTGCCGAAGCGGTAGATGCCCACCTTGTCGCCGAGCGCCTGCTTGAAGGCGGCACCCAGCGCGAGGGCGGAGTCCTCGATGGTGTGGTGGGAGTCGATGTGCAGGTCGCCCTCGGTCTTCACGGTCAGGTCGAACAGACCGTGCCGGCCGAGCTGGTCGAGCATGTGGTCGTAGAAGCCGACGCCCGTCGACACCTCGACCTTTCCGGACCCGTCGAGATCGATCTCGACGAGGACCGAGGTCTCCTTGGTCACCCGCTCCACGCGGCCTACGCGGCTCATGCGCTCTCCTTCTTCAACTCACGGACCGCGTCGAGGAACGCGTCGTTCTCTTCGGGGATTCCGGCCGTCACCCGCAGCCAGCCTGGGACGCCGTTGTCCCGGACCAGGACGCCCCGGTCGAGGATCTTCTGCCACATCGCGTGGGCGTCGTCGAAGCGGCCGAACTGCACGAAGTTGGCGTCCGAGGCGGTGACCTCGTAGCCGATCTCCAGCAGCTCGGTGACCAGCCGGTCCCGCTCGGCCTTCAGCTGCTCGACGTACTTGAGCAGGGTGTCGGTGTGCTCCAGGGCGGCCAGCGCGGTCGCCTGTGTGACGGCCGACAGGTGGTAGGGCAGCCGTACGAGCTGTACGGCGTCCACGACCGCCGGGTGCGCGGCGAGGTAGCCGAGGCGCAGGCCCGCGGCCCCGAACGCCTTCGACATGGTCCGCGAGACGACGAGATTCGGCCGTGCTTCCAGCAGCGGCAGCAGTGAGTCGCCGTGGCTGAACTCGATGTAGGCCTCGTCGACCACGACCATGGAGGGCTTCGCGGCCTGCGCGGCCTCGTACAGCGCGAGGACCGTCTCCGGGGGGACCGCGGTGCCCGTGGGGTTGTTGGGCGTGGTGATGAAGACGACGTCCGGCCGGTGCTCGGCGACGGCCTTCTCGGCGGCGGCGAGGTCGATCGTGAAGTCCTCGTTGCGCGGGCCGGAGATCCAGCCCGTGCCGGTGCCGCGCGCGATGAGGGCGTGCATCGAGTACGACGGCTCGAAGCCGATCGCCGTACGGCCCGGTCCGCCGAAGGTCTGCAGCAGCTGCTGGAGGACCTCGTTGGAGCCGTTCGCCGCCCAGACGTTGGCGAGGCCGACCTCGTACCCCGAGGTGTCGCTGAGGTACTTGGCGAGCTGGGTGCGCAGCTCGACCGCGTCCCGGTCCGGGTAGCGGTTGAGATCGCGGGCTGCCTCGCGGACGCGCTCGACGATGCGCTCGACCAGCGGCTCGGGCAGCGGGTAGGGGTTCTCGTTGGTGTTCAGCCGTACGGGGACGTCCAACTGGGGCGCGCCGTAGGGGGACTTGCCGCGCAGCTCGTCCCGTACTGGGAGATCGTCGATTCCGAAGTTCACTTGCTCGTCGGTACCTTCCACCCGAACCGTGCCTTGATCGCCGCCCCGTGGGCGGGCAGGTCCTCCGCCTCCGCGAGCGTCACCACGTGGTGCGCCACGTCCGCGAGCGCGTCCTTCGTGTAGTCGACGATGTGGATGCCCCTCAGGAAGGACTGCACGGACAGTCCGGAGGAGTGGCAGGCACAGCCACCGGTCGGGAGCACGTGGTTGGACCCGGCGCAGTAGTCGCCGAGCGAGACCGGCGCCCAGGGGCCGATGAAGATCGCGCCCGCGTTGCGGACCCGGTCGGCGACCGCGGCGGCGTCGGCCGTCTGGATCTCCAGGTGCTCGGCGCCGTACGCGTCGACGACCCTGAGGCCCTCGTCGATGCCGTCGACGAGGACGATCGCGGACTGCCTGCCCTTCAGGGCGGGCACGATCCGGTCCTCGATGTGCTTGGTGGCCGCGACCTGCGGCTCCAGCTCCTTCTCGACCGCGTCCGCGAGCTCGACGGAGTCGGTGACCAGGACGGCGGCGGCCAGCGGGTCGTGCTCGGCCTGGCTGATCAGGTCGGAGGCCACATGCACCGGATCGGCGGAGGCGTCCGCCAGGACCGCGATCTCGGTCGGTCCGGCCTCGGCGTCGATGCCGATCTTGCCCGTGAAGTAGCGCTTGGCCGCGGCGACCCAGATGTTGCCGGGGCCGGTGACCATGGGGGCGGGCGGGCAGGACTCGGTGCCGTACGCGAACATGGCGACGGCGGTCGCGCCACCGGCGGCGTAGACCTCGTCGATGCCGAGCAGCGCGCACGCGGCGAGGATCGTCGGGTGCGGGAGGCCTCCAAACTCGGCCTGGGCGGGCGAGGCGAGCGCGATGGACTCCACTCCCGCCTCCTGCGCGGGCACCACGTTCATGATCACGGAGGACGGGTAGACCGACCGGCCGCCGGGTGCGTACAGCCCGACACGGTCGACCGGCACCCACTTCTCGGTGACGGAACCGCCGGGGACGACCTGGGTCGTGCGGGTCGTACGGCGCTGCTCGCGGTGGACGAGACGGGCGCGGCGGATGGACTCCTCCAGGGCCGCGCGCACGGCGGGGTCGAGCTCTTCGAGCGCCTTGTCCACAACGGCGGCCGGCACGCGTACCGACTCCAGCCGCACCCCGTCGAACTTCTCCGCGAAGTCGATCAGCGCCGCGTCGCCCCGATGATGCACGGCCTCGCAGATCGGACGCACCTTCTCCAGGGCGGCCTGAACGTCGAAGTCGGCTCGGGGCAGCAGGTCGCGCAGGGCGGGGCCCTCGGGGAGGGCGTCGCCGCGCAGGTCGATTCGGGAGATCACGCTCCCAATTCTCTCAGACCCTCGTCAGGGCCCGTTCGCGCATTCCAATGGCTGATACGCAACCTGGAAGATCGCCTTCACGTCTAGCGTTCAGGGGGTTACTCAGCGGGCATGAACGGCTGTACGAATCCACAAGTGACCGAGGGGCTGGAAGAACCGTGACCGAGGGGGCCGGGGTCCGGGACGGAGACCTGCCGGACGATCTGACCGCCGCGGAAGCCGGTATGTGGCAGGCCTTCCGCAACGGCACCGTGTACGACCTGAGCAGCGGCGACACCGTCGTCGACGATCCGCACGGCGGGCACCCCTGGGGTCCCGAGCGGACGGTACGCGCGCGTATCGTGTGCTGGCTGCTCCTGGACGGTCCGCCCGCGCTCGCCGGCCGGGTCTCGTCCCTGAAGCTCACCGGCGTGCAGATCAGCGGCACCCTGGACCTCTCGGGCGGCACGGTCGTGCCGTACCTGGAGATGAAGGGCTGCCGCTTCGAGCGGGAGATCCTGCTGCCTGAGGCCCGCTTCACCACCGCACGGTTCGTGGACTGCTCGGTGCCGCGCCTGGAGGCCGCCAGGGTGCACACGGAGGGCGATCTGCATCTGCCGCGCTGCCGCTTCCACAACGGCGTACGGCTGACCGACGCGCACATCGGCACGGATCTGCTGATGAACCAGGCGATCGTCTACCGCGACCGCAGCGGCCGTTCGATCGCCGCCGACGGCATCACCGTGGGCCAGGACCTGCAGGCGGAGCTCCTGGAGTCGCACGGCGAGCTGAGCCTGCGCAGCGCCACCATCGGCGTCTCCCTGAGCCTGCGCGGCGCCCGGCTGAACAACCCGTACACCCGGCTCGCGCTGAACGCCCCCCAGCTGACCGTCGAGCGCACGCTGTACCTGACCCCGGCGGGCGTCGGCGCCTCCATGCTGAGCGGGGCGACCCCCGCGCGCGGGACGCGGATCCAGCGCTTCGAGTGCCAGGGCGGCGTGCGGCTGGACGACGGGCGGTTCGGGGACGCGGTCGACCTGGAACGGGCCCGCTTCACCTTCACCGAGGACCAGGAGCTGTCGCTGCGCCGGGTCCAGGCCCCGGAGCTGCGCTTCCTGGGTGAGAAGCCGCAGCGCGGCAAGGTGGTCCTCTCGGGAGCGCGGGTCGGCAACCTGGTGGACCGGGCGAGCGCATGGCCGGGACCGGGCAACCTCCACATGGGCGGGTTCGTCTACGAGAACCTCGTACCGCACGGTCCGTTCCCGCTGGCCGAGCGGCTGGAGTGGGTGGCGGCCGCCACCGCCGAGTACAACCCGGAACCGTACGAGAGGCTCGCGGCGGTGCTGCGGGCCGGTGGCGAGGACGAGGACGCGCGCGAGGTGCTGCTCGCCAAGCAGCGCCGGCGCCGCGAGAGCCTGCCGCTGGCCGCCAAGCTGTGGGGGTACGTGCAGGACTGGACGGTCGCCTACGGGTACCGGCCCGGTCGGGCCGCCGTATGGATGGCGGTGCTGTGGGCGGCAGGCTCCGTGGCGTTCGCACACGCGAGCCATCCGCCGCTCAAGGGCGGCGACCATCCGGTCTGGAATCCCGCCCTCTTCGCCCTCGACCTCCTGCTCCCGGTGATCGACCTGGGCCAGGTCGGTTTCTGGCAATTACGTGGCGGCTGGCAATGGCTGGCGGCCGCGATGGTCCTCCTCGGGTGGATCCTGGCGACCACCGTGGCGGCGGGTGCGACGAGGCTGTTGCGGCGGAATTAGGGAGGTCCGTGGTGCGTAAGGTGAACGTAGGTCACGTCTTTACCGCGCTTTGACCGTCCGTCGTACAACTTTCCACGAGTTGCACGTGCGCACTGGCGCAGGGCTGGCTCGCGGACCTTCAATGGTCGACACCATGGCTCTGCTGCCCCCCTTCATCCGAGCGTCACGGACACCCCCGTACCTCACCGGCGGACTGCCCGCCGACAACGAGGTACTGCTCGACGCGCCCGACGACCGGCTCGGGCCGGCGCTGGTCGCGGCCGGGCAGGGCGCGTACGGACGCGCGGCCGAGGTGCTCGCGGCAACCCGCGAGAGCGCCGCCTGGGAACTGCGCGACCGGTACGTCCGGCGGCTCTCCGCCTTCGCCCGCTCGCGCCCCGAGTGGTACGACGCCTGGCGCGCCGAGGCCCCGTACGACCCGGACCAGCTGCTCCTTGCCGCCCAGCTCGCCGTGGACCGCGTCTGGGACTCACCGGCCCGGGCGGAGCTGCTGCGCGAGGTGAGCCCGCTGATCACGGCCGCGGCACGCGGCGACGACCGCGACCCGGTGCCGTGGCGTATCGCGCTGGACCACGCGCGCGGCTCGCAGGCGGGGCACGTCTACTTCGGGGAGTTGTGGGAGGCGTCCCTCAGTCGCGCCCCGCTCCACTACGGCTGCCATGTCGCCGCGCTGCGCTATCTGGCGACCTCCTGGCGGGGCTCGTACCGCGAGTGTTTCGACTTCGCCGACCGGGCCGCGCAGGACGCCCCGTCCGGCTCCCTCATCCAGGCGCTGCCCGCGCGGGCAGCGCTCGCGTGTCTGACCGAGGGCGGCGGCACCGCGGTGCCGCGCGAGCGGCTGGACGCGGCGGCGGACCGGGCGATCGAGCTGTCCGCCACGTTCGCGGTGGCCGACCTCTGGCCGGCCGAGGTCCGCAACAAGCTGGTGTATGTCCTGGTGCGCCTGGGCCGCTGGACGGACGCTCTGGAGCAGCTGCGCATGATCGGCGCGTACGCGACCTCGTTCCCGTGGGGCCGGGAGTCCGAGGACCCGCTGGGCCGCTTCCTGGAGGTCCGCGAGGAGGTCCGCCGGCACGCCCTGATCCATCCACGGAGTGAGCACGGGGGACGTGTCCGCTCCGGAGGCCATTAGGCTTTGGCGCCGTGACCACCGTGCGGCTCCCGCTCTTCCCCCTGAACTCGGTACTGTTCCCGGGGCTCGTGCTTCCTCTCAACGTCTTCGAGGAGCGCTATCGCGCCATGATGCGCGAACTGCTGAAGACGCCCGAGGACGAGCCGCGCCGGTTCGCCGTCGTGGCGATCCGCGACGGCCACGAGGTGGCGCCCAGCGCACCCGGCCTGCCGGACCAGACGGCCGTGCCCGAGCGCGGCCCCGCGGCCGGCTTCGGCGACGACCCGGCCACGGCGTTCCACGCGGTGGGCTGCGTGGCGGACGCGGCGACGGTACGGGAGCGGGCGGACGGCACGTTCGAGGTCCTGGCGACGGGCACGACCCGGGTCCGCCTGCTGTCCGTCGACGCGTCGGGCCCGTATCTGACGGCCGAACTGGAGGAGCTGCCGGAGGAGGCGGGCGAGGAGTCCGGTCCCCTGGCGGAAGGAGTCCTGCGGGCCTTCCTCCAGTACCAGAAGCGCCTGGCGGGGGCCAGGGAACGCACCCTGTCGTCCGGCACGGAGCTCCCGGACGAACCGTCCGTTGTGTCGTACCTGGTGGCTGCGGCGATGATGCTGGACACCCCCACGAAGCAGCGACTGCTCCAGGCCCCCGACACCGCGTCCCGTCTCCGGGACGAACTGAAACTTCTGCGCGCGGAGACGGCGATCATCCGTAATCTTCCGTCGTTGCCGGCGTCGGAACTGACGCTCGGCCCGACGAGTCTGAACTGAGGCCGGGAACCGCCAGATGCCGAAGAAGCCGAAGAAGCAGCAGCAGCCGGGAGGCACCCCCGCGACGGTGGCCCTGACCGCGGCAGGCGTGCCCTTCACCGTGCACAGCTACGACCACGACCCCTCCCATCCGTCCTACGGCGAGGAGGCTGCCGAGGCGATGGGCGTCTCCCCCGACCGCGTCTTCAAGACGCTGGTCGCGGACGTGGACGGGGCCCTCACGGTGGCGGTGGTCCCGGTGGCCGGCTCACTGGACCTGAAGGCCCTGGCCACGGCGGCGGGCGGCAAACGGGCTGCGATGGCGGACCCGGCCCTCGCCGAACGCACCACGGGCTACGTCCGCGGCGGGATCTCTCCCCTGGGCCAGCGCAAGAAGCTCCCCACGGTCCTGGACGCCTCTGCCTCCACCCACGACACGATCTGCGTCTCGGCCGGCCGCCGGGGCCTCGAGGTGGAACTGGCGCCGGCCGACCTGGCCCGCCTCACGAAAGCGGTCCTGGCGCCCGTCGCCCGCGCGTGACCCCTCGACGAGCCCCCCTTCCTCGGTTGAGCAGAAGGGGCATGTCGAAGAAAACGCGGAAACGCAAATGGCGCACCAAGAAGGGCCGCTCGAACCACGGCAGCCGGCCGGCGTAGGGGTGCGACGGGGATCGTAGGGGTCGAAGGGGGTCATCCCCTACTGCGCAGGCGCTCCGTACCCGTCCTTGGGGACCGGCTCCCCATATATCGGCTCAGGATCCCGGGGCCCGAACAACGCCGTCAGCCCCAGATGCACGACAAGCCCGGCCAGCGACCAGGCCAGCAACGCCCCCTTCGCGCCCAGCTTCAGCGGCGCGGAGAACGTGACGCCCTTGCCCACGGCCTTCGCATGGGCGAGCACATCCGAGGACGGCCCGAGCCATGTCCCCACCCGCCACGCGAGAAAGGATCCCAGGATCCCTCCGACGGCGAGACCCACCACCAACGGCACCCCGCCCCGTCGCCGCCAGAGGAACACCACGAGCGCGCTCACAAAGCCGAAGGCCAGCGCCAACAGGGTGAACGTCCCGTCCACCCCCACCGCCTGCTCCCCTTCGGTGTCCTTGAGATAGACGACCCAGCTGCCCTGCTCGTCCACATCCCCGACCAGCGGCACATGCGGCGCCAGCCACCACCACAGCACGCCGAGCAGCGTTCCGAGGACCGCCACGGCCACCGTGACCGCCAAGGCCTCCAGCAGCTCGGTCTTCATGCCGGGCCCGTCCTGCCCGTACCGGGGTTCGGCCGGGGCCGTGTACCGGGGATCAGGGGCCTGCCACGCATCGTGCGAGGACGGTTCGTGGGGCGGCGGAGGAGGAGTCAACGGTGCGGTCACCCTGACATCGTGCCAGGCCCGCCTGTGCGGCGCGTCACCGGACGGCCGCCCGGCGATACGCCCAGGTGGCGACGGCAAGCGAGACCACGCCCACGCACCCGCACACGGCGAGGTCACCGAGCACGAAGGCCCAGTCGGGATGCGGTCCGAAGGTACGGGCGAACGCCTCGACGCCGTAGGTCGAGGGCAACAGGTCCCGCGCGAACCGCACCGCCTCGGGCATCCGCTCGGCGGGCAGCACCCCGAGCAGCAGCGCGGCGGACATGCCGAGCTGTCCCAGCAGGGTGGCCAGTTCCGGCCGGGGCGCGAGCAGCCCGAGCGCGGCGCCCAGTCCCGCGAGGGCCGCACCGGCCAGCGGGATCACCGCCACGAGCACCCACAGATGGGCCAGCGGAAGCCCGAACAGCACACACCCGAACACGGCGGTCACCACGGTCCCGGGCACGGTGAAGGAGGCGTACGCCCCCGCGGCGCCGAGCACCACGGCGGCCGGCGGCACCGGCAGGGTGGCGTAGTGATCGAGCCCCCCGCTCGCCCTCAGCTGGCCGAAGTACTGAGCGAGCAGATTGAGCGCGACGAAAGCGACGACCAGCACGGACGCCCCGGCGACCACGGACCGGGCCTCGCCGCCGCCGTCCACGACCCCCCGCATCAGGACCATGATGCCGATCGACTGGAAGGTCGCCACGAACAGCAGCGGGATGCGCGCGACCCGCGCGCGGGACAGCTGCGCGCGGTAGACGGCCGCCAGCGACGGCCACAGCCGCGCGCGCGGCCCGAGCTCGGCGGCCGCCGCCCGGCCCGTCTCCTCGACGGCCGGCGCGCCGCCCGGCAGAACCCCGGCGGGTACGACACTCACGTGGCTCTGCTCCTCTTCGCTCCGGCGGTCGCCCTGTGACGTACGGATGCGGCCGTCCGCGTACTCAAAGCGCTCAAGTCTTCACCAGCCCCTGCCGCGCGGCCCCGCCCAGCGCGAGGTACACGTCCTCCAGGCTGGGTGTGGCGAGCGTGAAGTCGTCCAGCGCGGCGAACGCGGCCCCACCGGTGACGGTGGCCACGACCGCACGGGCCTCCTCGGGGGCGAGCCGCAGCGTCCAGCGGCGCCCGGAGGCCACGGCCCGGTCCTGGAGCGCGGCGACCTCGGGGACGTGCAGCGGGGCCGCCTCGCGCCACACGAGGTCCACGCGGACCTCGCCCGCGACCTGTTCCTTGAGGCCGTTGGGTGTGTCGCAGGCGATCACCCGGCCCTGGTCGAGGACGGCGACCCGGTCCAGGACCGTCTCAGCCTCGATGACGTTGTGGGTGACGAGCAGGACGGTCGTGCCCCGTTCGGCCCGCCGCCGGTCCACGGCGGACCACACCGCGCGCCGCGCCACGGGGTCCATGGCGGTGGTCGGTTCGTCGAGTACGAGCAGCGGGCGCTCCCCCACGAGCGCCGACGCGAAGCACGCGAGCCGCCGCTGCCCGCCGGACAGCCTCCTCAGCGGCCGCCCGGCGATCGGCGTGAGCCCCAGCTCCTCGAGCACGGCGTCCCGCTCGGCCCGCGCCCGCCGCGCCTCCAGGCCGCGCAGCCGACCGGTGGTCTCGGCGGCGAGGGAGACGGTGAGGTCGTCGAGGGCGGTGGACTCCTGGCCGAGGTAGGCGAGGATCCGCGAGGCCCGGTCCGGGTGGCGCACGATGTCGTGCCCGAGGATCTCGACGCTGCCGCGGTCGGGCCGCATCAGCCCGGTCAGCTGCCGTACGAGCGTGGTCTTCCCGGCGCCGTTCGGCCCCAGCAGGCCGAAGATCTCACCCCGCCGGATGTCCAGCTCCACGTCGTCGGTGGCCCGCACCTCGGGTGTCCCCGGGGCGCCGCGCCGGCCGCGCACCGCACGGTAGGTCTTGGTCAGCCCGCGCACCGCACACACGACGTCATCACCGTGCCGAAGTGCCTGTGCCGCGCGCGTACTCACAAAGGACGAGACTACGGGGTCGGGGCGTCCTGTTCCCCTTTGGGGCGGCGTATGCGCCGTCTCACTCCCCGGCGGGTGCGTGCTCCGCCGCCGTCCGTACATCGATCTCCCGCCAGAACCCGGCCCGGATCGCATAACGGTCGTGTTCGTCGATCTGGTCGTCCTTGTGCGCGAGCAGCCCGAACCGCGCCGCGTATCTGAGCAGCTCCCCGTCGATCCGGTGCGGCACCCGCGGATACATCCCGGACAGCCGCTGCAGATGCGCCTGGTCCCCCAGCCGCTCCATCCACCGCCGCGCGAAGACCTGCCCGACCTCGAACGGATCACCGCCCACCGTGGTGATGTCCTCCTCCCGGTCGGCCCATCGCTGCTCCGCCGTGGTCAGCTGCGCGAGGGTCGGCATGGAGGCGACCTCGGGCGGCTCGGCGGCGCCACTGGGCCGGTCCACCCACCCTTTGTCGGAGGACCACCGCAGGGTCGCGCTCGCGGGGTGCTGGGCGGCCTGGGTACCGGGCGCCCGCAGCGCGGCGAGGTCCTTGGGCGTCGGCACCCCCTTCGGCGCCGGCACCCGCTCCTGCGTGCCGTTCTCCGAAGGGGCGGCCGTGGCGTGCTCGCGCTCCTCCCCGGTCCGCTCGGGCGCGGACTCGGGCAGCGGCGCCGAGAGGATCGCGGCGATCTCGGGCCGCGGCACCGGTGGCGGCGCGCAGATCCCGCCGACTTCCTTGGCGCGTACGGCCTTGGTGATCCACGCACGGTCCAGCACCCGCCGCTCGTCCGCCTCGGCGACCAGGTCCTCCGACTGGTTGTAGTCCCCGTCGGCGGCCTGCACGGCCCACAGGTGTACGGCGACCCCGTGCTCCTTGGCGGCCATCATGCCCGGCAGCAGGTCCCCGTCGCCGGTGACGAGCACGATGTCGGAGCAGGCGCGATTGCGGGCCAGCTCGGTGAGTTCGGCGTGCATGGCGGCGTCCACGCCCTTCTGGGCCCAGCGTCCGTCGCTGCGGGTCAGGGCGCCGAGCCGGACGGTGACCCGGGGCATCACGCGCAGTCTGCGGTGCTCGGGCTGCGGGACGCGGTCGGGGGCGCCGTCGAACCAGTAGATGCGCAGCAGGGGCCGTTCCGTGTCGGACTCGGCCCGGTCGCGCAGCCCCTGGACCAGGGCGGCGTGGTCGACGGTGATACGGGAACGGGAGGGCTCCCCGGCAAGGAGACTGGCGGCGGCCCCCAGCAGATACCCGGCGTCCACCAGGACGATGCAGCGGTCCACGCGATCCACCCTCTTTCCGGGAGGTTTGCTTCGGGCTTCCTTCGAGTCTGCCCGACCACGCGAGGGTTAACGGCCGGAACTCGATCTTCGGCGTGGCGTTTCGGGGCATCGCACGGCGACATTCCCTGTCACACACGGTAATTATCCGAAATGCGCCTCTTGCCAGCCTATGTGAATCTGATCCCGGCCCTGGCCCCTAGATCCCCCACAGGAGGCAGACACCATGGCCAAGAACAAGAAGCAGAGCCGTAAGCAGCCGCAGTCCGAGCGTGGCCGGCAGGAGGCCCAGCATTCCGCGATGGAGACACCGGCCGAGGAGCGTGCCACGCAGGTGACCCCCGGCGACGTCGCCCGCAAGGGCCGGCAGAAGAGCTTCGGTCACAACTGACATCTGCCTAAAGGGTTGTTGAGACCCGGATACACAGAGGGGCGCACCCGGTTGCGGGTGCGCCCCTCTGGAGTCGTCCTCAGCCCGCCAGGCAGGACGGTCCGAGCAGCACCTTCAGGTCTCCGAAGAGCGCCGGGTCCGGCTTCACGCGATGCCGGTCCAGCCGCAGGACCGTGGTCTTGCTGGGGCCCTGGAGCCGGATGCGGACCTCGCTCTCCCCCTTGTGGTGACTGAGGATCTCGCCGAGCCTGCTGACCATCGGCGGGGTCACCTTCAGCGCCGGGATGGTGAGGATCACGGGCGCGTTGGTGCCCGCGTTGGACAGGTCGGGGACCTGGAGCTCCATCGCGACCAGCCGGGGCACGTCCTCCCGCTTGTCGAGGCGGCCCTTGACGAACACCACGGCGTCCTCGACGAGTTGCGTCGACACCAGTTGGTAGGTCGCCGGGAAGAACATGCACTCGATGGAACCGGCGAGGTCCTCGACGGTGGCGATCGCCCAGGCGTTGCCCTGCTTGGTCATCTTGCGCTGGAGGCCCGAGATGATGCCGCCGATGGTCACCACCGCGCCGTCGGAGTGCTCACCGCCGGTGAGCTGGGCGATGCCCGCGTCGGCCTTGTCGGACAGCACGTGCTCCAGGCCGAAGAGCGGGTGGTCGGAGACGTACAGACCGAGCATCTCCCGCTCCTGGGCGAGCAGATAGGTCTTGTCCCACTCCTCGGTGGTGAACTCCACGTCCAGTCCGAAGCCGGGCTCGCTGGTGTCCTCGTCCCCCATCCCGCCGAAGAGGTCGAACTGGCCCTCCGCCTCCTTGCGCTTGACCGCGACCACGTTGTCGATCATCGAGTCGAAGTGCGCGGTGAGGCCCTTGCGGGTGTGCCCCATGGTGTCGAACGCGCCCGCCTTGATCAGCGACTCGGTGGTGCGCTTGTTGCAGGCGACCGCCTCGACCTTGTCGAGGTAGTCGGGGAAGGAGGCGTACTTCCCCTTGGCCTTGCGGCTGCGGATGATCGACTCGACCACGTTGGTACCGACGTTGCGCACGGCTTCGAGGCCGAAGAGGATGACGTCGTCGCCCTGGGCGGCGAAGTTGTGCTCCGACTCGTTGACGTTCGGCGGCAGCACCTTGATGCGCATACGACGGCACTCGTTGAGGTAGACCGCCGACTTGTCCTTGTCGTCCTTCACCGAGGTGAGCAGCGCGGCCATGTACTCGGCCGGGTAGTTGGCCTTGAGGTACGCGGTCCAGTAGGAGACCAGTCCGTACGCGGCGGAGTGCGCCTTGTTGAACGCGTAGCCGGCGAAGGGGACCAGGACGTCCCACAGGGCCTGGATCGCCTCGTCGCTGTAGCCGTTCTTCTTGGCGCCGGCCTGGAAGATGGTGAAGTTCTTCGCCAGTTCGTCGGGCTTCTTCTTGCCCATGACGCGGCGCAGGATGTCGGCCTCGCCGAGCGAGTAGCCGGCGATGATCTGGGCGGCCTTCTGCACCTGCTCCTGGTAGACGATCAGGCCGTAGGTGACCGCGAGGACCTCCTGGAGCGGCTCCTCCAGCTCCTTGTGGATCGGGGTGATCTCCTGGCGGCCGTTCTTGCGCTCGGCGTAGTTGATGTGGGAGTTCATGCCCATCGGGCCCGGCCGGTAGAGGGCCGAGACGGCGGAGATGTCCTCGAAGTTGTCGGGCTGCATCTGGCGGAGCAGCGAGCGCATCGGGCCGCCGTCGAACTGGAAGACACCGAGGGTGTCACCGCGGCAGAGCAGTTCGAAGGTCTTGGGGTCGTCCAGCGGCAGGGCGAGCATCTCCAGGTCGATGCCCTTGTTGGCCTTCACCATCTTGATGGCGTCGTCCATGATCGTGAGGTTGCGCAGCCCCAGGAAGTCCATCTTCAGCAGGCCGAGCGACTCGCACTGCGGGTAGTCCCACTGCGTGATGGTCACGCCGTCGGTGTGGCGCACCCAGATCGGGGCGTGGTCGACGATGGGCTCGCTGGACATGATCACGCCGGCCGCGTGCACACCCATCTGCCGGACCAGGCCCTCGACGCCCTTGGCGGTGTCGATGACCTTCTTCACGTCCGGTTCGTTCTCGTACATCGACCTGATCTCGCCGGCCTCGCTGTAGCGCGGGTGGGAGGGGTCGGTGATGCCGTTCAGGTCGATGCCCTTGCCGAGGACGTCGGCGGGCATCGCCTTGGTGAGCCGGTCGCCCATCGCGTACGGGTAGCCCAGCACGCGCGCGGAGTCCTTGATGGCGTTCTTCGCCTTGATCTTGCCGTACGTGCCGATCATGGCGACCTTGTCGGCGCCGTACTTCTCGGTCACGTACCGGATCACCTCGACGCGCCTGCGCTCGTCGAAGTCGATGTCGACATCGGGCATGGAGACGCGCTCGGGGTTGAGGAACCGCTCGAAGATCAGACCGTGCGGGATCGGGTCGAGGTCGGTGATGCCCATGGCGTAGGCGACGATCGAGCCGGCCGCGGAGCCTCGGCCGGGGCCGACCGCGATGCCGTTGTTCTTGGCCCACATGATGAAGTCGGCGACCACGAGGAAGTAGCCCGGGAACCCCATCTGGATGATGACGTCCATCTCGTACTCGGCCTGCCGCTGGCGGTCCTCGGGGATGCCGCCCGGGAAGCGGCGCTCCATGCCGCGGCGGACCTCCTCCTTGAACCAGGTGACCTCGGTGTAGCCGTCGGGGATGTCGAACTTCGGCATGAGGTTCTTGGCCTCGAACATGCCCTCGGTGTCGACCTGTTCGGCCACCAGGAGCGTGTTGCGGCAGCCTTCCTGCCAGGCGTCCGAGGAGTCGACGGCGTACATCTCGTCCGTGGACTTCAGGTAGTAGCCGGTGCCGTCGAACTTGAAGCGGTCCGGGTCGGAGAGGTTCTTGCCGGTCTGGATGCACAGCAGCGCGTCGTGGGCGGTCGCCTCGTGCGCGTACGTGTAGTGCGAGTCGTTGGTGACCAGCGGGGGGATGCCGAGCTTCTTGCCGATCTCCAGGAGGCCGTCGCGGACCCGGTGCTCGATCTCGATGCCGTGGTCCATCAGCTCCAGGAAGTAGCGGTCCTTGCCGAAGATGTCCTGGTACTCGGAGGCGGACTTCAGCGCCTCGTCGAACTGGCCGAGGCGCAGCCGGGTCTGGAGCTCGCCGGAGGGGCAGCCGGTGGAGGCGATGAGCCCCTCGGACCACTGGGAGATGGTCTCCTTGTCCATGCGGGGCCACTTCTGCAGCCAGCCCTCGGCGTACGCGTCCGAGGAGAGCTTGAAGAGGTTGTGCAGGCCGGTCCTGTTCGCCGCCCAGATCGTCTTGTGGGTGTAGCCACCCGAACCCGAGACGTCGTCCCGCTTCTGGTGCGGCTGGCCCCACTGGATCTTCCGTTTGTTGCGCCGGGACTCGGGTGCGACATACGCCTCGATCCCGATGATCGGGGTGACCCCGGCCTTCTTCGCGGAGTGGAAGAAGTCGTACGCCCCGTGCAGGTTGCCGTGGTCGGACATGGCGATATGGGTCATGCCCATCTCGTTGCACGCGTCGAACATGTCCTTGAGCCGCGCGGCACCGTCCAGCAGGGAGTACTGGGTGTGGACGTGCAGGTGCGTGAACGGCGGCTTTGACACGGCGTGGCCTCCATGGAAAACACTCGACGACAGGCGGACGGACAGCTCGGGGGACAGCGTCGAAGTCTATGCCTCTGCACTGACACTCAGGGGGTCGCCCCGCGTACCTTCACAACGAGGGCCGCGGGCACTTTCCCCCGGGCCCGACCGTTGGACTGACGACAGAAACGCTGTCGTACACATGTACCAGGAGGCACCCCGCGATGTCGGTTCCGCAGCTCAACGACGAGCACCGCGGCGAGGAGATTCTCGCTGTCTTCGACACCGCCTTCGGCGAGCTCCTGGCCGCCGACCCGGCAGCGTTCCGCGTGAAGTTCCGGAAGATGGCGGCTTCCGCGTTCGCGTTCTACCGGGGCACGGCGTGCCTCTTCTACCACGACCTCGACGCCGAGAAGAGGGGTGGCCCGTACCTCGACGAGCGCACCTCGCGCGTGTGGATCCACGGCGACCTGCACGCGGAGAACTTCGGCACCTACCTGGACGCCAACGGCCGGCTGATCTTCAACGTCAACGACTTCGACGAGGCGTACGTCGGCCCCTTCACCTGGGACCTCAAGCGCTTCGCCGCCTCGGTGGCGCTGATCGGGTACGCCAAGGCCCTCGGCGACGAGCAGATCACCGAGCTGGTGGAGGTGTACGCGGGCGCGTACCGCGAGCGGATCCACGCCCTGGCCACCGGCGCCAAGAGCGACGAGGTCCCGCCCTTCACCCTGGACACCGCGCAGGGCCCCCTCCTGGACGCGTTGCGCGACGCCCGCTCCCTGACCCGCTTCGGCCTTCTGGACTCGATGACGGAGATCCGCGACTTCGAGCGCCGCTTCGCGCCGGGCGGCGGCTCCATCGAGCTGGACGCGGCCACCCGCTACAAGGTGCTCGCCGCCTTCGACGGCTATCTGGAGACCCTCCCGGAGGCCTCCCTGGACCGTCCGGACTCCTACCGCGTCAAGGACGTCGTCGGCCGCCGCGGCATCGGCATCGGTTCGGCCGGTCTGCCGTCGTACAACATCCTTCTCGAAGGGCACACCGACGCCCTGGAGAACGACGTCGTGATCTACATCAAGCAGGCCCAGACCCCGGCCGTCTCCCGCCACATCACCGATTCGGCGATCCGCGACTACTTCCAGCACGAGGGCCACCGCACGGTGATCTCCCAGCGCGCCCTCCAGCAGCACGCCGACCCGTGGCTCGGCTGGACCGAGCTGGGCGGCGCGGGCCAGCTGGTCGCCGAGGTCTCGCCGTACGCCGTGGACCTGGACTGGGGCGACATCGACGACCCGGAGGAGATCGCGGCGGTCGTCGCCGACCTCGGCCGGGCCACGGCCACCATGCACGCGGCGGCGGACGACACCTCCGGCGAGTCCCTGGTGCCCTTCTCCACCGAACGGGCCATCGACGCGGCGATCGCCGCCGACGAGGACGGCTTCGCGGGCCTGCTGGTCGACTTCGCGCACAGCTACGGCGCACGCGCGCGTGCCGACCACCAGACCTTCGTCGACCTGTTCCGCAACGGCCGGATCCCCGGTCTGTGACAGGGCTCATGACCCTTCCCATAACGATAGGGCCGCTCACAGGGATCCTTTAGGGGTCCCTTACAGCCCCGCGTGACAGACTCTCCACGCTATGGACATATCCGGGACCCAGCTACGAGCGCTCCGCGCGGCGCTGTTCACGGCACTCGTCGTGACGCTCAGCACCGCGTCGCACGTGCTGCTGTCCCGGGCTCCCCTGCCGCTCAACACGGTGGCGGCGGTCGCCGTCGCCGTGTTCGCGCTCGCCTACGTGCTGGCCGGCCGGGAGCGCGGCTTCGGGCGGATCGCCGCCGTGCTGATCCCGCTGGAGCTGGCTGCCGACACCGTCTTCACCACCGGCCAGCACGTCTGCTACGGCGCCGCGGGCGGCCCGGTGGCGGGCCCGCTGCGCTCGGTCGGCTGGGACGTGTTCTGCGGCGACGGCACCAGCGTGGGCTCGCCACTGGCCCGGATGACCGGCACCGATCCCGGCCGGCTCGGCGGCCTGCTCGCGCACGCCGACCCGCAGACCGCCTGGCTGCTGCTGGGCGCTCACCTCTGTGTCGGCCTTCTCGCGGCCGCCTGGCTGCGCCGCGGCGAGCGGGCCCTGGCCCAGCTGCTGCGGGCCGTGGCCGCCACGACCTTCCGGCCGCTCCTCCTCGTGGCCGCCGCGCTGACCGTGCGGTCGCACCCGGAGCCGGCCCGCCCGGTGCGCCCCGGCCGCCGTACGGCCGTCGCGCTCGACGAGATCCTCGTGCACTCCCTGGGACGGCGTGGACCGCCGTGCTCGGTCGCTGTCGCCTGAACAGGAACAGCAGCTGAGCACCACCAGTCCCGATCGACGTATCCCCCCGCACACGACGTGTGCGCGTCCCCTTGATGGAGAACACCACCATGAGCAAGCGGAACAGCCAGGCCTCGAAGACGGCCGCCCGTGAGCGGCTGCGCCAGGAGCGCGAGCGCCAGGCCAAGCGTGACAAGGTCAAGCGGCAGGTCATCGTTGCCTGCTCCGTCGTCGGCGTCCTGGCGATAGCCGGCGGCATCGGCTACGCGGTCGTCCAGAACAACAAGCCCGGCTACTGGGAAGAGGCCAAGAACGACAAGCTCGTCAAGCCGGCCAACAGCACGGGCAGCAACGGCACGACGGTCGTCATCGGCAAGAGCACCGCCAAGAAGACCCTGGTCATGTACGAGGACCCGCGCTGCCCCGTCTGCGCCCAGTTCGAGCAGACCGTCGGCTCGACCGTCGACAAGGACGTCGAGGACGGCAAGTTCAAGATCCAGTACGTCGGCGCCAGCTTCCTCGACGGCAACCTCGGCGGCGAGGGCTCCAAGAACGGCCTCAGCGCCCTCGGCGCGGCGCTGAACGTCAGCCCCGAGGCGTTCCTGAAGTACAAGACCGCGATGTACTCCACGAAGTGGCACCCTGCCGAGGACGGCCCCGACAAGTTCAAGGACGACGCCTACCTCATCAAGATCGCGCAGACCGTCCCGGAGCTGAAGGACAACAAGACCTTCCAGAACGCCGTGAAGAACGGCACCTACGACAAGTGGGCCCTGGACATGTCCGACAAGTTCAACAAGGACGGCGTGACCGGCACACCGACCCTGAAGATGGACGGCAAGACGCTGACCGGTTCCGACGGCAAGAGCGCGCCGATGACGGTCGCCGACTTCAACACGGCGCTCGATGCGGCCCTGAAGGCCTGACCCCCGCACTCTTCAGGCAAAGAGCGGGCGAACTTTCACGAGTTCGCCCGCTCTCGTTCATACCGGCCAGTAACCTGATCGGCCGTGACCAGTAGACAGAGATCAGCCGAGAGCAACTCCCTGTCCCCGCGCCGCCGTACGGTCGTCAAGGCCGCGGCGGCCACCGCTGTCCTCGCCGCTCCGCTCGCCGCCGCCCTGCCGGCCCGAGCCGCCGACGAGGCTCCCGCCTTCCTGCACGGCGTCGCCTCCGGCGACCCGCTCCCGGACGGCATCCTGCTGTGGACCCGGGTGACCCCGACCGCCGAGGCCGTGCCCGGTTCCGGGCTCGGCCCGGACACCGAGGTCGGCTGGGTCGTCGCCAGGGACAAGGCCTTCACGACCGTCGTCGCCAAGGGTTCCGTCACCGCGACCGCCGCCTCCGACCACACGGTCAAGGCGGACGTCCGCGGCCTCGCGCCCGCGACCGACTACTGGTTCCGCTTCTCGGCCGGCGGCACCGAGTCCCCGGCGGCGCGCACCCGCACCGCGCCGGCGTCGGACGTGGCCGTCGCGAACCTCCGCTTCGGCGTGGTCTCCTGCGCCAACTGGGAGGCCGGCTACTTCTCCTCGTACCGCCACCTCGCGGCCCGCGGCGACCTGGACGCCTGGCTGCACCTGGGCGACTACATCTACGAGTACGGCACCGGCGACTACGGCACGCGCGACACCGTCGTACGACAGCACGCGCCGGCCCACGAGATCCTCACCCTCGCCGACTACCGGATCCGGCACGGCAAGTACAAGACGGACCCGGACCTGAAGGCCCTGCACGCGGTCGCCCCGGTCGTCGCGATCTGGGACGACCACGAGTTCGCCAACGACGCCTGGTCGGGCGGCGCCGAGAACCACACCGAGGGCGCGGAGGGCGCCTGGTCGGCCCGTCAGGCGGCCGCCAAGCAGGCCTACTTCGAGTGGATGCCGGTGCGCCCGGCGATCGCGGGCACCACCTACCGGCGGCTGCGGTTCGGCAAGCTCGCCGACCTCTCGCTGCTCGACCTGCGGTCCTTCCGCTCACAGCAGGCCGCCGTGGGCAACGGCTCGGTGGACGACCCGGACCGCACGATCACCGGCCGCGCGCAACTGGACTGGCTCAAGGCGGGGCTGAAGTCCTCCGACACGACCTGGCGGCTGGTCGGCAACTCCGTGATGATCTCGCCGTTCGCGATCGGCTCGCTCTCCGCCGACCTGCTGAAGCCGCTCGCCGAGCTGCTGGGCCTGCCGAAGGAGGGCCTCGCCCTCAACCCCGACCAGTGGGACGGCTACACGGACGACCGTCGCGAACTGCTGGCCCACCTGCGCTCCAACGCCATCCGCAACACCGTCTTCCTGACCGGCGACATCCACATGGCGTGGGCCAACGACGTACCGGTTGACGCCGGCACCTATCCGCTGTCGGCCTCCGCCGCCACGGAGTTCGTGGTCACCTCGGTGACCTCCGACAACCTCGACGACCTGCTGAAGGTCCCCGAGGGCACGGTCACCGCGCTCGCCGCTCCGGTCATCCAGGTCGCCAACCGGCACGTCCACTGGGTCGACACCGACCGCCACGGCTACGGCGTCCTGGACATCACCGCCGACCGGGCGCAGATGGACTACTACGTGCTGTCCGACAAGACCAAGGCGAACGCGACCTCGTCCTGGGCGCGTTCGTACCGCACGCGGACCGGCACACAGAAGGTCGAGCGGACGTACACCCCCGTCTAGAGCGTCTCGAGGAAGCCGAGGGCCACCCGCCAGGTGGCCTCGGCGGCCTCCTCGTCGTAGTCCGGGAGGCCGGGGTCGGTGTAGAGATGACCGGCCCCGGCGTATCGGTAGATCTCGACGTCGGCGCCGGTGCGGCCCATCTGGAGATACCAGGCGCTCAGCCAGTCGTCGGTCTCGAACGGGTCCGGCTCGGCCACGTGCAGTTGGACCGGCAGCTCGTCCGCGGTCGCGTTCGGCGCGATGTCCGACGTGCCGTGCAGGAGGAGCAGTCCGCGGGCCTTCTCGTCGCCGAGGCCGAGGGTCTGCGCGATCGAGGCGCCGAGCGAGAAGCCGGAGTAGACGAGACCGCGGTCGGAGTACGGCGCGGCGGCCAGGACGGCCCGCTTGAGCAGTTCGTCCTTGCCGATCTCCGCGTTGAAGGCCATGCCCTCCTCGACCGTCTCGAACGTGCGCCCCTCGAAGAGGTCCGGCGTCCACACCTCGTGCCCGGCCTCCCGCAGCCGGTCGGCGGCCTGACGGACGGCGGGCCTGAGGCCGTAGGTCGAGTGAAAGAGCATGATGTTCATGAGGCCATGGTGCCAGCCTGCACCGACAGCGCCGTTTCGCGGGCGTGCGGGCGGCCGTACCCACTTCGCGGCCGAAGTCACATGTTCATGCCCCGCCCGGGCCGGTTAGGTTCGGGGTCATGGAGAACGTACTCCGGCCACTGATCGTGGTCGGTGGCTCGGTGCTGGTCACACTGGTGATCGGCTGGGCCACCGACCTTCTGCTGCGCAAGGCCGACGCACGCCACAGCGAGACCCCGATGTGGGGGCTGCTGCGCCGTGGTCGCATCCCCTACATGCTCGTGCTGTGCGCGGCGATGCTGAGAGGGGCGTACGACGAGGCGAGGGTGCTGGAGCGGCACAGCGCCGGCATCGGGCAGACGCTGACGCTGGTCCTGATCGGGGCGACCGCCTGGCTGGTGATCCGGATCGCCGCGGCCATAGTGGAGACGACGTACACCCGTTACGCGCGCGCCCACCACGACGCCGCCCGGGTCCGCCGGGTGCGCACCCAAGTGACGCTGATCATGCGGGTGGTCGCCGCGACCGTCGGGGTGGTGGCGGTGGCCGCGATGCTGCTGACGTTCCCCGCGATGCGCGCGGCCGGTGCCTCGCTGCTGGCCTCCGCCGGAATCCTCGGCATCGTCGCCGGTGTCGCCGCCCAGTCGACGCTCAGCAACATGTTCGCCGGGCTGCAGATCGCCTTCGGTGACATGGTGCGCATCGGCGACACCGTGGTGGTGGACGGCGAGTGGGGCACGGTCGAGGAGATCACGCTGACCTTCCTGACGGTACGGACCTGGGACGAGCGCCGGATCACCATGCCGGTGTCGTACTTCACCTCGAAGCCGTTCGAGAACTGGTCCCGCGGCACCCCGCAGATGACCGGCATCGTCTTCTGGCACGTCGATCACACGGCCCCGGTGGAGCTGATGCGCGAGCGGCTGCGGGACATCCTGCGCGGGTGTCCGGCCTGGGACGGCCGCGCCTACGGCCTCGACGTCACCGACACCACCCCGAACACCATGCAGGTACGGGCCCTGGTGACCGCCAAGGACGCCGACGACATCTGGACGGTACGGGTCACGGTCCGCGAGCAGATGCTCCGCTGGCTGACCGAAAACCATCCGTACGCGCTCCCCCGCGTCAACACGGCGGACGCGGTCGTACGGCCACGCGGCGGCCCCTCCTCCAACGGCAACAGCAACGGCAACGGCACGGCCACCCGCCGGGCCCACGAGTCCCCACGGACGGGGCGGGGCTGACGGTCCGTCCCGGGCCGGTGCCCGCACCGGCCCGGGGGCGCGGGGCCGTGTCCCTGTGCGGCTGCCGCGGCGTGGGCGCGCCCCGCCACGACGGACCGCGCCCGCCCACCGTCAATGCCCCCGCTCAGCCCCACCGTTGACCTGCACGACCTGCGAAGTCACATGCCCCGCCCCCGGGGACGCCAGCCAATGAAGCGTCGCGGCGACATCCCCCGGCATCCCGGCCCGCCCGTTCGACGTGTCGTTGACGAGCCGTTCCCGCCGAGCGGGATCAATGGCCCCGCCGAAGAACTCCGTGTCCTCGATGTACCCCGGCGCGACCACGTTCGCGGTGATCCCCCGCGGCCCCAACTCGCGCGCGAGATCATGGGCGTACGGGTGCAGCCCCGCCTTGGCCGCCCCGTACGCCCCGCTCCCGGACCCCCGGTACGCGGCGATGGAGCTCACGAACAGCACCCGCCCGCCCGGCGAGGCGAGCCGCTCCTTCAGCCCCTCGGTGAGCAGTGCCGCGGTCAGGAGATTGAGCCGGAAGTTCACGGTCCAGTTGTGCGCGACGGCGTCGAGCGGATCGGAGCTGTCGACGTGCGGCTCGAGCTGCCCGGTACCCCCGGCGCTGTGGATCAGCACGTCCACGGCCCCGAGTTCACGCTCCACGAACCCGACGACCCCGCGCACCTGGTCGACGTCACCGAGATCGGCGGCGTACGTCAGAGCGCCTGGCACCCCGGCGTTCCCGAGCACCTCGGCACGCCGGCCGAGCAGCAGCACCCGGTCCCCTTCCGCGGCGAACACCTGCGCCGCCGCGAGTCCGATTCCCGTACCGCCACCGCTGATCACCACGTTGCGAGCCATGACCGCAGCCTACAAACGCCCGGTCGGCGAGCTCACCCCGGTTTCCGCACCTTCACCGCAAACTCCGAACGTCCAGATGCCGCAGCACCCGGTCCACGATCTCGGGATCGGCCCCGGGCTCGCTCCGCGCCGCCAGCACCTCGTGCCGCGCCGCGCTGAGCATCTCGCCGTGGATGCGCCGCGCCCGCTTGAGCCGCCGTCGGGCCTCGCGCCGCTCCTCGTCCCCCATCTCGGGAGAGATCCGCACACCGATCTCGAACGCGCGCCGCAGCATCTGCTCCGACAACTCCTCGGGCAGTTCCTCCACGTTCTCGATCTCCCGCAGCCGCTTCTTGGCCGCCTTCGCCGCCCGGACCGCGAGGATCTTCTCGAACTCCATCTCCCGCTCGCTGTCGGACCGCACCCCCAGCCGCTTCACCAGCCACGGCAGGGTCAGCCCCTGCAGCACGAGCGTCGCCATGATCACCCCGAACGCGATGAACACGATCTCGTCCCGGTCGGGGAAGGCCGCCCCCGAGTCGGTCTCCAGCGGGATGGCCAGCGCCAGCGCCACGGACGCCACGCCCCGCATCCCGGACCACCACATGACGACGGTCTCCCGCCATCCCATCGGGATCTCCTCGTCTATGTCCCGCTTGGCGTGCAGGCGTTTGGTGAGCCAGGTCGCCGGCAACAGCCACAGCAGCCGTACGAGCACCACCACGGCCACGATCGCGGCGGCCCAACCGAGCATCTCGCCCCAGCGTCCGGACGCGGTCCGGATCGCGTTGTGCAGTTCGAGTCCGATGAGCCCGAAGGCAACGCCGGTCACGAGCGTGTCGACGATGTCCCAGAAGGTGTGCCCGGCGAGCCGGGTCATCACGTCGTCGGCGTCGGTGGCGTACTCGGCGATGAACAGGGCGGTGGTCAGCACCGCGAGCACACCGGAGCCGTGAAGCTCCTCGGCGAGCACGTAGGAGGCGTACGGCACGAGTACCGTCAGCCCGATCTGGAGCGTGGCGTCACCCAGCAGATCCATCAGCTTGTTGGCCCCCCAGCCCAGCGCGAGCCCCACGGCGACGGCGACCACCGCGGAGAGCACCAGCTCGAAGACGGCCTTCCCGGCCGTGAACGAGCCGCTGACGGCTGCGGCGACCGCCACGTGGTAGAGCACGATCGCCGTCACGTCGTTGAAGAGCCCCTCGCCCTCCAGGATGGACACCAGCCTCCGGGGCAGCCCGAGTTGGCCTGCCACGGCGGTGGCGGCGACCGGGTCGGGCGGCGCGACCAGCGCGCCGAGCGCGACGGCGGCGGCGATCGGCAGTCCCGGCACGATCGCCTGGGCGACGACGGCGACGCACAGCGTGGTGACGAACACGAGCGCGACGGCCAGCAGGAAGATCGGCCGCTTGTTGGCCGCGAACTGCCGCCACGACGTCCGACGCACCGCCGCGTAGAGCAACGGCGGCAACAGGATGGGCAGAATCAGATCGGGTGGAATATCGACATTCGGTACGAAGTCCAGTACCGCGAGCACGATCCCGAGCAACGTCATCAGCACCGGCGCCGGCAATCCGAACCGGTCTCCCACCGGGACACTGATCAGAGCCCCCAGCAGCAACACGAACAACAGGGCCAACTGATCCACGGTCAGAACTCCGGGCAGATCGACAAATCTACGGTCACTTCAGTCTGCCCGCTTCACGCCCAGACCTTCCCGACCGCCGCTCGTCCTCTCCCGTCGGCGCGCATTGCGACCGTCAGAGAACCCGCCGCATGGCCCGATGCGGTATCCCCGCGTCCGGAAACTCCGGCCCGTACGCCACGTACCCGAGCCGCTCGTAGAACCCCAGCGCATGCGTCTGCGCATGCAGATCCACGGCCACGAGCCCACGCGCGCGTGCCGCGTCCTCGACGGCCCGCACGAGAGCCGCTCCCACCCCGAGTCCGCGCGCCGCCTGTGTCACGGCGAGCCGCCCCAACGAGCCCACGGTCACGTCACCGCCGGTCTTCCCGGCCGCGGCCTCTCCGTGCAGCAGCCGCCCGGTCCCGAGCGGCACCCCGTCCTCCCGCACGGCCAGCACATGCACCGCCACGGCGTCGTAGACGTCGTACTCGATGTCCTCCGGCACGCCCTGCTCGCCGACGAAGACCTCCTTGCGCACCGTGAAGCAGGCCTCACGGTCTGCGGGGTCCTCGGCGACCCGCACCACGTACGCGTGCGTGCTCACCCGTAGGTCTCCTCACGCACCAGGTCCAGGGCCTGCTGCAGATCCTCCGGATAGTCGCTCGCGAACTCCACCCACTCTCCGTCCCCGGGGTGCTCGAAGCCCAGCCGCACGGCGTGCAGCCACTGCCGGGTCAGCCTCAGCCGCTTGGCGAGCGTCGGGTCGGCGCCGTACGTCAGGTCGCCGACGCAGGGATGGCGGTGGGCCGCCATGTGGACACGGATCTGGTGGGTGCGCCCGGTCTCCAGCTTCACATCGAGCAGGGAGGCCGCACGGAATGCCTCGATGAGGTCGTAGTGCGTCACGGACGGCTTGCCCTCGGCCGTGACCGCCCACTTGTAGTCGTGCTGGGGGTGGCGGCCGATGGGTGCGTCGATGGTGCCGCTGGTCGGGTCCGGGTGGCCCTGGACGAGCGTGTGGTACCGCTTGTCGACGGTGCGCTCCTTGAACTGCCGCTTGAGCGAGGTGTACGCCCGCTCCGACTTGGCCACCACCATCAGTCCCGAGGTGCCCACGTCGAGGCGGTGCACGATGCCCTGGCGCTCGGCGGCACCGGAGGTCGAGATGCGGTACCCGGCGGCGGCGAGCCCGCCGATCACGGTCGTCCCGGTCCAGCCGGGGCTGGGGTGCGCGGCGACACCGACCGGCTTGACGATCACGACGATGTCGTCGTCGTCATGGACGATCTCCATGCCCTCGACCGGCTCGGCGACGAGCTGCACCGGCGCGGCCGCCTGTGGCATCTCGACCTCCAGCCAGGCCCCGCCGTGCACCCGCTCGGACTTCCCGACCACCGACCCGTCGACCGTGACCTTCCCCGCGGCGGCGATCTCGGCCGCCTTGGTCCGGGAGAAGCCGAACATGCGGGAGATGGCGGCGTCGACGCGCTCGCCCTCCAGGCCGTCGGGCACGGGCAGGGTACGGATCTCGGGAACGGTGCTCACCCGTCGAGTATGCCGGACACCACCGACAGCCCCGACCGGCGCCTGTGGATCACTCCTTGTGGACGGTGCCGTCGGGGTCGAGTCCCTTGAACGACAGCAGCACGATCAGGATGCCGCCGCACACGATCGCCGAGTCGGCGAGGTTGAAGACGGCGAAGTGCTTGGGCGCGATGAAGTCGACGACCGCGCCCTCGAACACGCCCGGGGAGCGGAAGATCCGGTCGGTGAGGTTGCCGAACGCGCCGCCGAGCAGCAGACCGAGCGCGATCGCCCAGGGCAGGCTGTAGAGCTTGCGGGCGAGGCGGGCGATGACCACGATCACCGCCGCCGCGATCACCGTGAAGATCACGGTGAAGGCCTCACCGAAGCCGAAGGCCGCGCCCGCGTTGCGGATCGCCTCGAACCTCAGCCAGTCCCCGACGATCTCGATCGGCTCGTGGTGCTCCAGTTTGGCGACCACGATCATCTTGCTGACCAGGTCGAGGGCGTACGCGAAGGCGGCCACCGTGAACAGCACGGCGATACGGCGCCTGCCCCTGGGCAGCGCCGTCTGGTCCTGCTCCGGTTCGGCCCCCGCCGCCTCTGGGGTATCCGGCGTACCGATGATGCGCTCCGCCTCTGTCACGTGAGTCCCTCGACCTAGATACCTGACTGAGGACGAGGGTACGACACGCCTCCAAGGACCCTCAGTACCGGCGTTCCTGCTTCTGCTTGCACTCCACGCACAGGGTCGCGCGCGGGAATGCCTGCATGCGCGCCTTGCCGATGGGGTTGCCGCAGTTCTCGCACAGGCCGTAGGTGCCGGCGTCGAGCCGCCCCAGAGCGCGTTCGGTCTGGATGAGCATCTCGCGCGCGTTGGCCGCGAGGGCCATCTCGCTCTCCCGCGTGATGTTCTTGGTCCCGGTGTCGGCCTGGTCGTCGCCGGCGCCGTCGCCGGAGTCCCGCATGAGCCCGACCAGGGACTCCTCCGAGGTGGTGATCTCGGTACGGAGCCGCAGGGCCTCGGCCGTGAGCTCGGCGCGCGCCTCGGCGACCTCTTCGGGCGTCCACGGGTCCTCACCAGGACGCACCGCGAGCTCTCCGGGCTCCACCGCGGAGACACGCGCGTTGGGTAGGGCGGTCTTCGCCGCCGTGGCCGTACCAGGAGTCTTCTTCGCAACCACTGTCGTGGCTCCCGTCTGCTTCGCGGCCTCGGCCGCGCCCGCCTTCTTGGCCGTGCTCTTCCTGGCCGCCCTCTTGGTGAGGGTGTTCTTCCCGGAGGTGCCCTGCCCGGCGTCCCCCTGCGGGGCACCGGCCTCCGTGGCGGCCTTCTCCTCGGCCGCGATGTCCTGCGCGGCCGTCTTCCTCCCCGCGCCCTTGGCCGCGCGCTTGGTCGCGGCCGTGTCCTTCACTGCGGATTCCTTGGCGACCGCCTTCTCCGTCACCGCTTCCTTGGCGGCCGCCTTCTTGGTACTGGCCTTCTCTGTGACCGCCTTCTCGGTCACCGCTTCCTTGGTGGCGGCTTTCTTCGTGGCCGCCTTCTTCGTAGCCGCCTTCTTCGTAGCCGCTTCCTTCGTGGCGGCCTTCTTCGTCACCGCTTTCTTGGTGGCTGTGGCTGTCTTCTTCGTGGCCGCCTTCTTCGCGGCGGAGGCTTTCTTGGCGACCGACTTCTTGGCGGCCGCCGCCTTCTTCGGCGTCGAGGCCTTCTTCGTGACAGAGGTCTTGCCGACGCCCTTGGTGACGTCTGCCGTCCCGCCGGCAGGCGCCTCGGCCGCGGGTCTCCCGGCCGAGGCCTCCTCCGCGGCCGTCCGGCCGCCGGGAGCCGCCGTGGCCTTCTTGGCGCCGCTCGCCTTCCGGGGCGCCGCCTTCTTCGCCACGGCCTTCTCGCCACCCGCGCGAGTGCTCTTGACGGCAGCCTTCTTCGCGACGCTCTTCGCCGCCGCTCCGACGGCCTTCACGGCCTTGGCGGCCGCGCCCTTGGCCTCGCCGCCGGAGGCACGGGCATGGGTGGACCGGCCCGACGCCGACTGCTGTACGGCGGTCTTCTTCGCCACCATGCCGCGGCCCCTTCACATATTGTGATCTTGCTCGCGAATCGTGCTGGGACGATAAATCGACTTCAGTCCCGCGGCAACGGGGCACGCCGCCCGATTCGCCCGCCCCGCGCGCGCGGGGCGGGAAGCATGCATGCGTTGTGCCCAGCTCCCCGCCAGGTAATCCGCCGGACCGTCCGTCCCGGAATCCGAACAGCCGTGCCGCTCCATTCGGGTCACTCCGTGCCCTACGGCGGCCTCCGCGTCCGGCCCCGGAAATCCGGTCGGCCACTGTCCCCGGGGCGCCGTACACTGGGCGGAGCGAAAAGCGTGGATGGGGACGAGTAGCGGCGTACGCAGCCCAGAGCGACCCGGGGACGGTGGAAGCCCGGGGGCGAGCGCGACGTGAAGATCACCCCGGAGCCGCCGGAAGAAAGCCTTGGATCAGTGGGCTCCGCCCACGGGCCACCAGGGCCGGTAGACCCGGCATCGCGACCCCAATGAGGGGGCTCACCGACGCACACCAGGCGTCGGCGGGCCAAGGAGGGTGGTACCGCGGGAGCGCGCCGAAACCGGCGCAGGGGCTCTCGTCCCTCCGGACGGAAGGCAGCAAGTCCGCCGGAGGAAGCTCGCTGATGACAACGCCGACGTACCGCCAGGTGCCCGCCCAGGTCGACCTGCCCGCGCTCGAGCACGCGGTGCTCGACTTCTGGCGCGAGCAGAAGATCTTCGCCAAGAGCCTGGAGCAGTCCGAGGGCCGCCCCGAGTGGGTGTTCTACGAGGGCCCGCCCACCGCCAACGGCATGCCCGGCGCCCACCACATCGAGGCGCGCGTCTTCAAGGACGTCTTCCCTCGCTTCCGCACCATGCGCGGCTACCACGTGGCCCGCAAGGCGGGCTGGGACTGTCACGGCCTGCCGGTGGAGCTGGCGGTCGAGAAGGAGCTCGGCTTCACCGGCAAGAAGGACATCGAGGCGTACGGCATCGCCGAGTTCAACGCCAAGTGCCGCGAGTCCGTGACCCGCCACACCGACGCCTTCGAGGCGCTCACGACCCGCATGGGCTACTGGACCGACCTCCACGACCCCTACCGCACGATGGACCCGGAGTACATCGAGTCCGTCTGGTGGTCGCTCAAGGAGATCTTCAACAAGGGCCTGCTGGTCCAGGACTACCGCGTGGCCCCCTGGTGCCCCCGCGACGAGACGGGCCTGTCGGACCACGAGCTGGCGCAGGGCTACGAGACGATCGTCGACCCTTCCGTGTACGTCCGTTTCCCGCTCACCTCCGGTCCGCTCGCCGGCCAGGCCGCGCTCCTGGTCTGGACGACGACCCCCTGGACGCTGGTGTCCAACACGGCCGTGGCCGCGCACCCCGAGGTCACCTACGTCGTCGCGACCAACGGTGAGGAGAAGCTCGTCGTCGCCGAGCCGCTGCTCGCCAAGGCGCTCGGCGAGGGCTGGGAGACCACCGGCGAGTCCTTCACCGGCGCCGAAATGGAGCGCTGGACCTATCAACGTCCGTTCGAGCTCGTGGAGTTCCCGGAGCCGGCCCATTACGTGGTCAACGCCGAGTACGTCACGACCGAGGACGGTACGGGCCTGGTCCACCAGTCCCCCGCGTTCGGTGAGGACGACCTCAAGGTCTGCCGCGCCTACGGCCTGCCCGTCGTGAACCCCGTGCGCCGCGACGGCACGTTCGAGGAGGACGTCCCCCTGGTCGGCGGCGTCTTCTTCAAGAAGGCGGACGAAAAGCTCACCGAGGACCTCCAGCAGCGCGGCCTCCTCTTCAAGCACATCCCGTACGAGCACAGCTATCCCCACTGCTGGCGCTGCCACACCGCGCTCCTCTACTACGCGCAGCCGTCCTGGTACATCCGCACCACGGCCGCCAAGGACCGCCTCCTCCAGGAGAACGAGAACACCAACTGGTTCCCGGAGACGGTGAAGCACGGCCGCTTCGGCGACTGGCTGCAGAACAACATCGACTGGGCGCTGTCCCGCAACCGCTACTGGGGCACTCCGCTGCCGATCTGGCGCTGCGAGGACGACCACCTCACCGTCGTGGGCTCCCGCGCGGAGCTCACCGAGCTGACCGGCACGGACCACTCCGACCTGGACCCGCACCGCCCGTTCATCGACGAGGTCACCTTCGCGTGCCCCCAGTGCCAGAAGACGGCCACGCGCGTGCCGGAGGTCATCGACGCCTGGTACGACTCGGGTTCGATGCCGTTCGCGCAGTGGGGCTACCCGTACAAGAACAAGGAGCTGTTCGAGTCCCGCTACCCGGCGCAGTTCATCAGCGAGGCCATCGACCAGACCCGGGGCTGGTTCTACACGCTGATGGCCGTGGGCACCCTGGTCTTCGACAAGTCGTCGTACGAGAACGTCGTCTGCCTCGGTCACATCCTCGCCGAGGACGGCCGCAAGATGTCCAAGCACCTGGGCAACACCCTGGAGCCGATCCCCCTGATGGACCGGCACGGCGCGGACGCGGTGCGCTGGTTCATGGCGGCCGGCGGCTCCCCGTGGGCGGCCCGTCGCGTGGGCCACGGCACGATCCAGGAGGTCGTCCGCAAGACGCTCCTGACGTACTGGAACACGGTTGCCTTCCAGGCCCTGTACGCCCGTACGTCGAACTGGGCGCCCAGCGAGGCGGACCCGGCCCCGGCCGACCGCCCGGTCCTGGACCGCTGGCTGCTGTCCGAACTGCACGCGCTGACCGACCAGGTGACCCAGTCCCTGGAGTCGTACGACACCCAGCGCGCCGGCAAGCTCCTGTCGGCGTTCGTCGACGACCTGTCCAACTGGTACGTACGCCGGTCCCGGCGCCGCTTCTGGCAGGGCGACAAGGCCGCGCTGCGCACGCTGCACGAGGTCGTCGAGACGGTCACCAAGCTGATGGCCCCGCTGACCCCGTTCATCACCGAGCGGGTCTGGCAGGACCTGGTCGTGCCGGTCTCCCCCGGCGTCCCGGAGTCCGTGCACCTGGCGTCCTGGCCGGAGGCGGATCTGTCCGCCATCGACCCGGAGCTGTCGAAGCAGATGGTCCTGGTGCGCCGGCTCGTCGAGCTGGGCCGTGCCACGCGCGCGGAGTCGGGTGTGAAGACCCGTCAGCCGCTGTCCCGGGCGCTCATCGCCGCGACCGGCTTCGGCTCCCTCGACCGTGAACTGCACGCGCAGATCACGGAGGAGCTCAACGTGAGCGCGCTCGCCTCCCTCAGCGAGGTCGGCGGCAGCCTGGTCGACACCACGGCGAAGGCCAACTTCCGCGCTCTCGGCAAGCGTTTCGGCAAGCGCGTCCAGGACGTGGCCAAGGCCGTCGCGGGCGCCGACGCGGCCGCGCTCTCCCTCGCCCTGCGCGAGGGCACGGCGTCGGTCGAGGTCGACGGCGAGACGATCACGCTCGCCCCCGATGAGGTGATCATCACGGAGACCCCGCGCGAGGGCTGGTCGGTGGCGTCCGACTCCGGTGCGACGGTGGCGCTGGACCTGGAGATCACGGAGGAACTCCGTCAGGCGGGCCTGGCCCGTGACGCGATCCGTCTGATCCAGGAGGCCCGCAAGAACAGCGGCCTCGACGTGGCCGACCGTATCGCGCTCCGCTGGACGGCCACGGACCCGGCCGTGATCGCGGCTCTGTCCGAGCACACGCCCCTGATCGCCGACGAGGTCCTGGCCACGGACTTCGCCCAGGGTGAGGCGGACGACACCTACGGCACCCCGTTCACCGACGAGGGCCTGTCCCTGACGTTCCGCCTGCGCAAGGCGTAACCGGCGAGAGCGAAGGCCCGGTCCCCAGGAGGGGGCCGGGCCTTCCGCGTCTTGGCGACACTGTGATCAACCCGCGTAAAAGGGCGGGGCCCCGGATCGAAATCCGGGGCCCCGCCCTGAACGCTGCCGACGCCTAAGGCGTACTAGAGGCCGTCAGTTGTCGTCCTCGTCGATGAGGAAGCCACGCATCGGCGAGGGAGCCTGTCCCATCGGACCAGGACCCTGGGGCCGTACCGGCGCCATCGGCTGGGTCATCGCGGGAGACATCTGCTGCTGGCCGCCGTAGGACGGGCCGGCCGGCGAAGGACCGCCGCCCATGCCCTGGTTGCCGCCGTACGACGGCGCGCTCGCACCGGCCGGAGCCATGGAAGGCGCCGGGGACGGCGGCAGCGACGCGGTCGCCGGGGTACGCGGCGGAGCCAGCGAGTCGTCGGCCTGGGTCTCCAGCTGACGCAGCTGCGACTCGAGGTACGACTTCAGACGCGTGCGGTACTCGCGCTCGAAGCCGCGCAGGTCCTCGACCTTGCGCTCCAGCGTGGCGCGGGCGGACTCGAGGGAGCCCATCGCGACACGGTGCTTCTCCTGCGCGTCCCGCTCCAGCGCGTCGGCCTTGGCACGGGCGTCACGCTCAAGACCCTCGGCACGCGAACGAGCCTCGCCGACGATCTTGTTGGCCTCGGAGCGAGCCTCGGCGATCGCCTGGTCGGCGGTCTGCTGGGCCAGCGAGAGGACACGGGCGGCGCTGTCGCCACCGGGGCCCTGACCGGGGCCGCCCATCGGACCGCCCATGGGGCCGCCCATCGGGCCACCCATCTGCTGCTGCATGGGCGGCTGACCGCCCATCTGACCCTGGCCCATGGGGCCCTGGCCCATCTGACCCTGACCCATCGGGCCTTGGCCCATCTGACCCTGGCCCATGGGGCCCTGGCCCATCTGACCCTGACCCATCTGGCCGGGGCCCTGCGGGCCACCCTGGCCACCGCCGGGACCGGCGGGCAGCTGCGGAGCACCACTCGGCAGCTGGGGCGGGCCACCCATGGGGCCGCCCATCTGCTGCTGCGGCGGACCGGATATGCCGGCGGGCACCGGAGCGCCGGGACCTGGGCCGCGCATGCCCTGCTGCGGCATTCCCTGTCCGGGCATGCCACCCTGCTGCTGGTCCTGCTGCTCCGGGGGCTTGCGCATGTTCTGCTGGTTCTGGGCAGCAGCACGCGTCGCCGCGGCCAGCTTGGCGCGCAGGTCCTCGTTCTCGCGCAACAGGCGCGTCAGTTCGGCTTCGACCTCGTCGAGGAAGGCATCGACCTCGTCCTCGTCATAGCCTTCTCGGAGGCGGACGGTCGTGAACTGCTTGTTCCGCACGTCCTCGGGGGTCAACGGCATCTCTTCACCTCAACGTAGTCATCGGCAGTCGGCAAGACCGTATCGTCCACAGTCACCTCGCCAGGTTTCCCGTGATGGAGATGAGGATGTAGACGATGATCATCAGCACGAAGAAGGACAGGTCGAGCGCCACGCCCCCGAGACGCAGCGGCGGGATGAACCGCCGCAGAAGCTTCAACGGTGGATCGGTGACAGTGTAGGTGGCCTCCAGAACGACCACCATCGCCTTGCCGGGTTGCCACGAGCGGGCGAACTGGAAGACGTAGTCCATGACCAACCGGAAGATGAGCACGATGAGGAACACCATCAGCGCGATGTAGATCACCTGCGCGAACACGCTCATGGTCTGTCTTTCCCTCTCCCCTGTTCCGTACTTCGTTCCGGTTGTGCTTCTCAGCTCTGGTTGAAGAACCCGCCCTCTGCGATGCGGGCCTTGTCCTCCGCCGTGACATCGACGTTAGCAGGCGACAACAGGAACACCTTCTGCGTCACCCGCTCGATGCTGCCGTGAAGACCAAACACCAAACCGGCCGCAAAGTCGACAAGTCGCTTGGCGTCTGTGTCATCCATCTCAGTCAGATTCATGATCACCGGGGTGCCCTCACGGAAGTGTTCCCCGATGGTACGGGCCTCGTTGTAGGTCCGAGGGTGAAGCGTGGTGATCCGGTAAGGCTCTCGTTCCGACACGACCTTGGGCATGATCACCGGTGCGTTCTTCTCCAGGCTTGCGCGCTCTTGTGTGATGGATGCCACGGGCGCGATACGCGCGGGACGCACCGATTCCGCGGCCGGCGAAGTGGATCGGGGCACGGAGTCGCGCGGCACCGAGGACTGCACAACTCTGACCGATTCATCCCTTTCGGGCTGAAGTACCTGATGTGACTGGTGAGACGGCTCATGCCGTCGGCGGTCCCGCTCGGGCTCCGGGTCGAGTTCCGGTTCGAAGTCGTCGTCGGGGTCGAAACCGCGGCCGTCGTACCCATCGTCCTCCACGAGGCCGAGGTAGACCGCCATCTTGCGCATCGCGCCGGCCATTCTCTGAGTCCTCCGCTCTGTGGTGGATCGGCTGACGACTGCCAAGTGCCCGCGATCCACGAGGTCGTTATGACCGCCTTTCGGCGGAAATGACCATATTTTCTGCTGTGGTCCGACTTCTTGGCGACGTTACCCGAGCCTGGGGCGGACTCCGAGTACCGCGGTGCCGACGCGCACATGTGTCGCCCCTGCCGCCACGGCCTGTTCGAGGTCCGCACTCATCCCTGCCGAGACCATGTTCGCAGCCTGATGGACTCGGCGCAGGTCCGTCGACAAATCCATCAACCGCTCGAACGCCGCCTGTTCGCGTCCCGCGTACTCCCCGGTGAGCGGAGCGACGGTCATCAACCCGTCGAGCCGCAACCCCGGAGCCCGGGCCACGAGATCGGCCAACTCCGCGATTCCGCCTGGCGCCACGCCACCCCGCTCCCCTCGCTCGCTCGATCCGGCGTCGAGCGCGACCTGGATGAGACATCCCACTTCACGCCCGGCCTTCACGGCCTCCTTCGAAAGGGCCGTCACCAACTTGGAACGATCGACAGACTGCACGAGATCCGCGTAACCAACCACAGATCGCACCTTGTTGGTCTGCAATTGACCAACAAAGTGCCAAGTAAGCGGCAGATCCGAACATTCGGCGGCCTTGGGGGCCGCGTCCTGGTCCTTGTTCTCGGCGACATGACGCACGCCGAGCTCCGAGAGCATCCGCACATCGCTCGCGGGATAGGTCTTGGTGACCACGATGAGGGTCACCTCCTCCCGCGCCCGGCCGGCGGCCGCGCACGCGGCGGCGATGCGCTGCTCCACCTTCGCCAGATTTGCGGCGAGTTCATCCTTACGGTCCGTCATGCCCTATCAGTCCAGCCAGACATATCCCGCGAGTCGCCCCGTGGTGCGATCGCGGCGATACGAGAAGTGGTCGCCCGACTCCAGCGTGCACACCGGCGACTGCTGCCGGTCGCGCACCCCGAGCCGGTCGAGTTGCGCGTGCACGCCGGCGGTCACGTCGACCGCGGGCGTGCCCCAACTCGTCTCGGAGTGCGCCGCGGGCTCGACGGCGGCGACGTCGGCGCGCATCTCCTCGGGCACCTCGTAGCACCTGCCGCAGACGGCGGGTCCGGTGCGGGCGACGATCCGGGCGGGATCGGCGCCGAGTTCCGTCATCGCGCGTAGCGCGGCGGGGACGATTCCGGCGACCATGCCGGGCCGGCCCGCGTGGGCCGCGGCGGCGATCCCGGCGACCGGGTCGGCGAGCAGCACCGGGGTGCAGTCCGCGGTGAGGACGGCGAGGGCGAGACCGCGTTCGGCGGTGACGATCGCGTCGACCCGAGGCACCGGCCGCTCGCCCCACGGCGCCGAGACCACCACGGCGTCCGCCCCGTGCACCTGGTTCATCCAGACCACCCGGGCGGGATCGATACCCAGCGTCTTGGCGGCCAGTTCGCGATTGGTCCGCACGGCCTCGGGGTCGTCACCGACCGCCCCGCCGAGGTTGAGCTCCTCATACGGAGCGGCGCTCACCCCGCCCCACCGGTCGGTGAAGGCGAAGTGCGCGCCGCTCACGCTCTCGCGCCGTCCTGTCACTTCAGGAAGTCCGGCACGTCCAGTTCCTCGGCCGCGCTGTCGGTGTAGTGCCGCGACGGCGGGACCGGCGGGGCCACCGGAAGGTCGGCGACCGGCTCCGGCGCGGGCTCCGGGTCCTCCTTCGGCGTGACGCTGCCGAGCGAGCCGAAGGACGGGCGGCTCTCGGTCTGCCGTACCGGAGTGGGCTCCTCGCGGCGGGCCGGGTTCGAGGACGAACCCATGACCGTCTCCCGACGGGTCGGCGGCTGCCCCCCGTCGAAGCCGGCGGCGATCACGGTGACGCGAACCTCGTCGCCGAGGGCGTCGTCGATGACCGCACCGAAGATGATGTTGGCCTCCGGATGGGCGGCCTCGCTGACCAACTGAGCCGCTTCGTTGATCTCGAACAGGCCGAGGTCGGAGCCGCCGGAGATGGAGAGCAGCACACCGCGGGCGCCGTCGATGGACGCCTCCAGGAGCGGCGAGGAGATCGCCATCTCGGCGGCGGCCACCGCGCGGTCGTCGCCGCGGGCCGAGCCGATGCCCATGAGCGCCGAACCGGCCTCGGACATGACCGACTTGACGTCGGCGAAGTCGAGGTTGATCAGACCGGGCGTGGTGATGAGGTCGGTGATGCCCTGGACACCGGAGAGCAGGACCTGGTCGGCCGACTTGAAGGCGTCGAGGACGGAGACCTGGCGGTCCGAGATGGACAGCAGTCGGTCGTTGGGGATGACGATGAGGGTGTCGACCTCTTCGCGGAGTTCGGCGATGCCGTCCTCGGCCTGGTTGGCGCGGCGCCGTCCCTCGAAGGTGAACGGGCGCGTGACCACGCCGATGGTGAGGGCGCCCAGGGTGCGTGCGATGTTGGCCACGACGGGCGCGCCGCCGGTGCCGGTGCCGCCGCCTTCGCCGGCCGTCACGAAGACCATGTCGGCCCCCTTGAGGACCTCCTCGATCTCCTCACGGTGGTCCTCGGCCGCCTTGCGGCCCACGGCCGGGTTGGCTCCGGCGCCGAGTCCGCGGGTGAGTTCGCGGCCGACGTCGAGTTTGACGTCGGCGTCGCTCATCAACAGCGCCTGCGCGTCGGTGTTGATGGCGATGAACTCGACGCCCTTGAGACCGACCTCGATCATCCGGTTGATGGCATTGACACCACCGCCGCCGACACCGATGACTTTGATGACTGCGAGGTAGTTCTGCGGTGCTGCCACGTCGAAGGCCTCTCGCCTCGAGTTACGTGTCGCCGAACCAACGGGGCACTGCTGCCTCGCGATCCGTCGACTGATGCCGAATGGGACGGTCCGTAGCGCCGACCCGAACCCTAACGCTGAAGTTTAGGGTTACCAGTGTGTCTGTTCCCTGGAGTCTTCTGAACAGGACACTAAGTCGACAAGTGGCGCACGTTCAACGAACACGCCGAACCTCCCGTTTTTCTTTTCACCCTATGTGATCAGCCGTAGCAGTGCCCAACCAGGGTGCTGGCCTGCGCTGATGTGCGTCAACTCCCTGATGACGCAGGGGCCGTGGGGACGCTGACGTCGAAGTGCCGCGCATCGGGAGTGGCTTTCATGAGAGCGGCGAGCGTACGGGCCTTCGCGGCACCTTTCTCACTGCTCCCCCAGGCGACGGTACGGCCGCCCTCCAGCTCCAGCGAGATGTCGTCGTACGAACGCACCTTGACGGAACGGGTCGTGTGCGCGACGGCGGCCGGAATGTCACCCGCCACGCGCACCGCTTCGCGCACGAGCCGGGCCTCACCGAAGCGGCGCAGGCTCGCGGCACGGGAGTCCGGCCGGGAGAGCGTCAATTCCAGCGCGGGAACGCCTTTGGGGGCCTCAGAAACCGTGGCGAATCGGACTCCTTCGTCGTCCACTTCGACGAAGTTTCCGCCCTTTTGGACAAGCAGAACCGGAGTACGCTCGGTCACTTTCAGTCCGATTCCATGGGGCCAGGAACGAGCGACATCAACCGAGTCAATTCGGGGCAATTTCCGGAGCAGCCGTGCCTCAATCGCATCGGTGTCGACGGAAATCAGCGGCGCTCCGACCGGCACGTCGGCGGCCTCGCGGACCTGGTCCGGGGTCAGCACCCTGGTTCCCGAGACCGACACGCCTTCGACGCGCAGCCACTGGGAGCCGTACAACAGCCAGACGGTGCCCGCGGAAAGAAGCACGAGCACCACGGCAAGAATGATGATCGTACGAAGCCGACGCACCCTCAACCGCCGGGCAGGAGGCGGGCCGGACGACTCCTGCTGGCGTTCACCGCGCTCGGCGGTCGTCGATCCGGCCACGCCCACTCCCTCTTCCTGGCTACTGGCGTCGGTGGGAGGCGATCGCCTCGTACACCATGCCGACGAGCAGCTCGTCGGCGTCCCGGCGACCGAACTCGGCGGCGGAGCGGGACATCTCGTACAGCCGGTGCGGGTCGGCGAGCACGGGCAGGACGTTGGCCCGGACCCAGTCCGGCGTCAGTTCCGCGTCGTCGACCAGCAGTCCGCCGCCGGCCTTGACCACCGGCTGGGCGTTCAGCCGCTGTTCGCCGTTGCCGATGGGCAGCGGGACGTAGGCGGCCGGGAGCCCGACGGCGGAGAGTTCGGCGACGGTCATCGCGCCCGCGCGGCAGAGCATCATGTCGGCCGCGGCGTACGCGAGGTCCATCCGGTCCAGGTAACTTACCGGGATGTAGGGGGGCATTCCCGGCATCTGCTGTACGTGCGGCAGTTCGTTCTTGGGGCCGACCGCGTGCAGGATCTGGATCCCGGCCTGCTGGAGCCAGGGCGCGACCTGCTGGACGACCTCGTTGAGGCGCCGGGCGCCCTGCGAGCCGCCGGAGACCAGCAGGGTCGGCAGGTTCGGGTCGAGGCCGAACATGTGCCGGGCCTCGGGGCGGGCGGCGGCCCGGTCCAGGGTGGCGATGGTGTGGCGCAGCGGGATGCCGATGTAGCGGGAGTTGCGCAGTTTGCTGTCCGGTGTGGCGACGGCGACCTGGGCGGCGTACCGGGACCCGATCTTGTTGGCGAGGCCGGGGCGGGCGTTGGCCTCGTGGATCACGATCGGCACACCGAGCCGCTTGGCGGCGAGGTAGCCGGGCAGTGCCACATAGCCGCCGAAGCCGACGACGCAGTCGGCCTTGGTGCGCTCAAGGATCTGCTCGGTGGCCTTGATCGTGCCGCGCAGCCGGCCCGGCACGGTGATCAGCTCCGGGGTGGGCTTACGGGGCAGCGGGACGGCCGGGATGAGCGCGAGCTCGTAGCCGCGCTGTGGGACGAGTTTGGTTTCCAGCCCCCGTTCCGTGCCCAGAGCCGTGATCCCCACGCTCGGGTCCTGCCTGCGCAGGGCGTCCGCGAGGGCGAGCGCGGGCTCGATGTGGCCGGCGGTCCCCCCACCGGCGAGTACGACATGCACCGAAATTCACCGCTCTCCGGACGAACGCGCCGAGGGGGCGCGCCGTCTCATCGTGTTCCATCTCCGAGGCCCCCGTGCCGGCACGGCGCCTCCCGCCCGCTTTCTACCAAAGCGGGGTTGCCGCATCGAAAGCGCCGCCCGCGCGGCGGGATCGTCACGCGCGAACGCGATCAGCAGCCCGACGGCGAACATGGTCGGCAGCAGGGCGGAACCCCCGTAGGAGAACAGCGGGAGAGGGACACCGGCGATCGGCAGCAGACCGAGCACCGCACCGATGTTGATCACAGCCTGAGCGGTGATCCAGGTGGTCACGCCTCCCGCGGCATACCTGACGAAGGGGTCCTCCGTGCGTCCGGCCACGCGGATACCCGCATAGCCTAGAGCCGCGAAGAGGGCGAGTACCGACAGCGTCCCCGCGAGGCCCAGTTCCTCACCGGTGACGGCGAAGATGAAGTCGGTGTGGGCTTCGGGTAGTTGGCCCCATTTCTCCACACTCGCACCGAGCCCGGAACCAAAGATTCCGCCGGAGGCGAGGGCATAGATGCCGTGCACGGCCTGCCAGCAGTCGGCGGCCCCGGACTTGGGCTCGGTGGCGCCGATGCAGGCGAGCCGGGCCATGCGGTTGGGGCTGGTCTTGATCAGGACGAACCCGATGAACGCGGCGACCGACAGCACCCCGACGAACAGCCGGGTCGGCGCCCCCGCGAGCCACAGCAGGCCGAACAGGATCGCCGTCAGGATGATCGCCGTACCCATGTCGCCGCCGAGCATGATCAGCCCGAGCAGCAGGAAGGCGACCGGGACGAGCGGCACCAGCATGTGCTTCCACTGGGTCAGCAGCTTCTTGTCCTGCTTGCGGGCGAGCAGGTCGGCCGCCCACAGCACGAGGGCCAGCTTGCCGAACTCGCTGGGCTGGATCTGGAAGGAGCCGCCGAGCGAGATCCAGTTCTGGTTGCCGTTGACCGACATCCCTATCCCCGGCACCTGCACCAGGACCATCAGGAAGACGGCGCCCGCCAGGATCGGATAGGCGAGGGCCCGGTGCAGCTTGACCGGCATCCGGGACGCGATCAGCAGCAGTACGGTGCCGATGGCGGCGGCCAGGAACTGCTTGCGGAAGAAGAAGGATCCCGGCAAGGACATCTGCAGAGCCGTGATCTGGGAGGCCGAGTAGACCATCACCAGACCGAGCACGGTGATCAGCAGACTGCCGCCGAGGATCAGGTAGTAGGCGGTCAGGGGCCGGTCCCAGGCCTTGCGCGCACGTGTGTAGAGCCGTTGTACGGGGTTCTCGCGCGAGGGCCGGGAGACGGCGGGGCGCCGGGACGCCCGCTGCACGGGCGGCCTGCCGGTACGGCTACTGGGCATCAACGCCTCCGCTACGTCGGTCAGGAGCCGAGTTCGCGAACCGCCTCCGCGAACGCGTCACCGCGCTTGTTGTAGTTGGCGAACATGTCCATCGAGGCGCAGGCCGGGGCCAGCAGCACCGTGTCACCGGCGACGGCGAGGCGCGAAGCCTCCTGGACAGCCGCGAGCATCGCCCCAGTGTCGGTCCGGTCGAGGTCCACCACGGGTACTTCCGGGGCGTGTCGCGCGAGGGCTTCACGGATCAGGGCACGGTCCTGGCCGATCAGCACGACACCGCGAAGTCGCTTTGCCGACTTGGCGACCAGCTCGTCGAAGGTCGCGCCCTTGGCGAGCCCGCCCGCGATCCACACGATCGACTCGTAGGCCGCCAACGAGGCTTCGGCCGCGTGGGTGTTGGTGGCCTTGGAGTCGTCGACGTACGCGACGGCGTCCACATCGGCCACGTGGGCGATGCGGTGGGCGTCCGGGGTGAAGTCCCGCAGCCCGTCCCGTACGGCCCTTGCGGGCACCCCGAATGCCCGTGCGAGAGCCGCCGCCGCAAGGGCGTTGGCGATGTTGTGCGGGGCGGGCGGGTTGACGTCGGAGATCTCGGCGAGCTCCTGGGCGTTCTTGTGCCGGTCCTCGACGAAGGCGCGGTCGACCAGGATGCCCTCCACGACGCCGAGTTGGGACGGTCCGGGGGTGCCGAGGGTGAAGCCGACGGCCCGGCAGCCCTCTTCGACGTCCGCCTCGCGCACCAGGTCCTCGGTGGCCTTGTCGGCGACGTTGTAGACGCAGGCGACCCGATTGCCCTCGTAGATGCGGCCCTTGTCGGCGGCGTACGCCTCCATGGAGCCGTGCCAGTCGAGGTGGTCCGGCGCCAGGTTCAGCACGGCGGCGGAGTGGGCGCGCAGGGAGGGCGCCCAGTGGAGCTGATAGCTCGACAACTCCACGGCCAGGACGTCGTACTGCTCGTCGCCGAGCACGGCGTCCAGCAGGGAGACGCCGATGTTGCCGACGGCGGCGGTGCGCAGCCCCGCGGCCTTCAGGATCGACGCCAGCATCTGGGTGGTGGTCGTCTTGCCGTTGGTGCCGGTGATCGCGAGCCAGGGAGCCGCGTCGGGGCCCCTGAGCCGCCAGGCGAGTTCGACATCGCCCCAGATCTCCAGGCCGGCCTCTCGGGCCGCCGCGAACAGCGGCTTGTCCGGCTTCCAGCCGGGCGCGGTGACGACGAGTTCGGTGCCTTCCGGCAGGGTTGCGCCGTCGCCGAGCCGGACGGCGATGCCGAGCGCCTCCAACTCGGCGGCCTGCTCACGCGCGCGTGCGTCGTCGCCGTCGTTGACGACCGTGACGTGCGCCCCGCGCGCGTGCAGCACCTTGGCCGCCGGGATGCCGGAGACACCGAGTCCGGCGACGGTGACGTGCTTGCCCTGCCAGTCCAACGGCTCCGAGGAGGTCACTTTTCCGCTGCCCATCCCGCGTAGAAGAGGCCCAGTCCGACGATCACACAGATGCCCTGGATGATCCAGAAACGGACCACGATGAGGACTTCGGACCAGCCCTTGAGTTCGAAGTGGTGCTGGAGCGGTGCCATTCGGAAGACCCGCTTGCCCGTCATCCGGAAAGAGCCGACCTGAATGACGACCGACATGGTGATGAGGACGAACAGACCGCCCATGATGGCGACCAGGAGTTCTGTGCGGGACAGGATCGCCAGGCCCGTGAGGACACCGCCGAGGGCGAGCGAACCGGTGTCACCCATGAAGATCTTGGCCGGCGAGGTGTTCCACCACAGGAAGCCGAGGCAGGCGCCCATCAGCGCGGAGGCGATCACCGCGAGGTCGAGCGGATCGCGCACCTCGTAACAGGCGTTCGGGTTGGTCAGGCTGCCCGCGTTGGCGCAGGACTCCTGGAACTGCCAGACACCGATGAAGGTGTAGGCGCCGAAGACGAGGACCGAGGCGCCGGTGGCGAGGCCGTCCAGACCGTCGGTGAGGTTCACGCCGTTCGACATCGCGAGGATCATGAACAGCGCCCAGACCACGAACAGGATCGGGCCGATCTTCCAGCCGAAGTCGGTGATGAACGACAGCCTCGTGGAGGCCGGGGTGTTGCCGCGGGCGTCCGGGAACATCAGCGCGAGCACGGCGAAGCTGATGCCGACGATCAGCTGGCCGGCCATCTTCGCCTTGGCCCTGAGGCCCAGCGAACGCCGCTTGACGATCTTGATGTAGTCGTCGAGGAAACCGACCAGGCCCATGCCGCACATCAGGCCGAGCACCAGCAGGCCCGAGTAGGTCGGCGGGTAGCCGGTGATGACCTTGGACAGGAAGTAGGCGGCGACCGTCGCGAAGATGAAGGCGATACCGCCCATCGTCGGCGTACCGCGCTTGCTGCCGTGCGAGCGCGGTCCGTCGTCCCGGATGTACTGGCCGTAACCCTTGCGCGCGAGCAGCTTGATCAGCAGCGGGGTGCCGAGCAGGGTCAGAAAGAGGCCGATGACTCCTGAGAACAGGATCTGCTTCATCATCGGGCGGCAACCTCACCCTCGGCGTCGAGCAGCGCCTGGGCGACGCTCTCCAGGCCGACCGAACGGGACGCCTTCACGAGGACGACGTCTCCCGGGCGCAATTCACTGCGCAGCAGGTCGATCGCCGCCTGTGCGTCGGACACGTGCACCGACTCCTCACCCCACGAACCCTCGTTATATGCGCCCAGTTGCAGCCAGGACGCTTCCCTGCCCCCGACCGCGACGAGCTTGCCGACATTGAGCCGGACGGCGAGCCGTCCAACCGCGTCGTGCTCGGCGAGCGCCTCGTCCCCGAGCTCGGCCATCTTGCCGAGCACCGCCCAGGTCCGCCGCCCCTTGCCGATGGCCGCGAGCGCGCGCAAGGCGGCTCGCATGGACTCGGGGTTCGCGTTGTAGGCGTCGTTGACGATGGTCACGCCGTCCGGGCGCTCGGTGACCTCCATACGCCAGCGGGAGAGGGAGCCCGCCTCGGAGAGCGCGGTGGCGATCTCACTTGCGGACATGCCCAGCTCATGGGCGACGGCGGCCGCGGCGAGCGCGTTCGACACGTGGTGCTCACCGTACAGGCGCATGGTCACTTCGCTTGCACCGGAGGGTGTGTGAAGCATGAAGGCAGGCTGTCCGCTGTCCGTGAGTCGTACGTTCTCGGCGCGAACGTCCGCTTCGCCGGACTCTCCGAAAAGGATCACCTTCGCCTTCGTACGGGATGCCATGGCACGTACGAGAGGATCGTCGGCGTTGAGAATCGCGGCGCCGCCCTCCTGTGCCGACGGCAGGGCTTCCACGAGTTCGCCCTTGGCCTGCGCGATCTGCTCGCGGCCGCCGAACTCCCCGATGTGGGCGGAGCCGACGTTCAGGACCAGGCCGATCTTCGGGGGCGTCAGATCCGTGAGGTAGCTGATGTGGCCGATGCCGCGGGCGCCCATCTCCAGGACGAGGAACTTCGTCTCCTCGGTGGCGGTGAGCGCGGTGAGCGGCAGGCCGATCTCGTTGTTGAGCGAGCCCGGCGTGAACACCGTCGGCGCCTTGCGCTGGAGCACCTGGGCGATCAGGTCCTTGGTGCTGGTCTTGCCGGCGGAGCCGGTGAGGGCGACGAGGGTCGCGCCGAGCCGTCGTACGACATGACGCGCGAGGGCGCCGAGGGCCGTCTGGACGTCCTCGACGACGATCGCGGGCACGCCGACGGGGCGCTGGGCCAGCACGGCCACCGCACCGGCCCGGACGGCTTGTTCGGCGTAGTCGTGGCCGTCGACGCGCTCCCCCACGAAGGCGGCGAACAGACTGCCGTCCTTCACCTGCCGGGAGTCGATGACGACGGGCCCGTGCACCAGCACCGACGGATCCGGTATGTCGTGCGTCTGCCCGCCGACGACTGAGGCGGTCTCGGCGAGAGAGAGGGCGATCACAAGTTCATCCCTGGGTCTTCTGGATGGCTTCTCGAAGCACCTGGCGGTCGTCGAAGGGACGGACCACCCCGGCGATGTCCTGGCCCTGCTCGTGGCCCTTCCCGGCGACCAGTACGGTGTCGCCCGGCCGCGCGCGGGCGACGGCTGCGGCGATCGCGGCCGCCCGGTCCTCGAAGACCTGAACCTCGCCGCGCTCGTGTACTGGCACGGACGCCGCGCCCTCGAGCATGGTTGCAAGGATCGCGAGGGGGTCCTCGGAGCGGGGGTTGTCGGAGGTCAGTACGGCGGTGTCGGCGAGGCGGGCCACGGCGGCGCCCATCGGGCCGCGCTTGGTCCTGTCGCGGTCGCCTCCACAGCCCAGCACGACGTGCAGCCGGCCCTCGGTGACCTTGCGGAGCGCCTTGAGTACCGACTCGACGGCGTCGGTCTTGTGGGCGTAGTCCACGACCGCGAGGTAGGGCTGTCCGGCGTCCACGCGCTCCAGGCGGCCCGGTACGCCCGGCACCGCGGCGACGCCGTCGGCGGCGGTCTGCGGGTCGAGGCCCGCGGCGGCCAGGGCGGCGATCGCGGCGAGGGTGTTCGCCACGTTGAAGGGCCCCGGCAGCGGCGACCTGGCGGTGATCCGCTCGTCCTTGGGGCCGATCACGGTGAACGTCGAGTCCATCGGGCCGACCTGGACGTCGGCGGCGCGCCAGTCGGCGTCGGGGTGGCCCTCGGCGGAGAAGGTGACGACCGGGACCGTGGCCTCCTTGACGAGCCGGCGTCCGTACTCGTCGTCGAGGTTGACCACGCCGAGACGGCTGCGTTTCGGCGTGAACAGCTGCGCCTTGGCCTGGAAGTAGTCCTCCATGCCGGAGTGGAACTCCATGTGCTCCGGACTGAGGTTGGTGAAGACGCCGATGTCGAAGACACAGCCGTCGACCCGGCCGAGGACCAGCGCGTGGCTGGAGACCTCCATGGCGACGGCCTCGACCCCGCGCTCGCGCATGACCGCGAACAGGGCCTGGAGGTCGGTGGCCTCGGGCGTGGTGCGCTCGGACTTGATGCGCTCGTCGCCGATGCGCATTTCGACGGTGCCGATCAGGCCGGTGGACTTGACCCCCTTGAGACCGCCCTCGACGAGGTACGCCGTGGTGGTCTTGCCGGAGGTGCCGGTGATGCCGATCTGGAGCAGGTCCCGGCCGGGGTGACCGTAGATCGTGGTCGCGAGTTCGCCCATCTGCGCGCGTGGGTCCTCGACGGCCAGCACCGGGAGCCCGGTCGCGGCGGCGCGTTCGGCGCCTGCCGGGTCGGTCAGCACCGCGACCGCGCCGAGGCCGACGGCCTGGGTGGCGAAGTCGGCGCCGTGCAGGCGGGCGCCCGGGAGGGCGGCGTACAGGTCGCCGGGGCGGACGGCGCGCGAGTCATGGGTGATGCCCGTGACCTGCGCGCTCTTCTCCGGCTGTTCGATACCCAGCTGGTCGGCGAGCTCCGCGAGGGGTGTTGCGGAGACCCGGACCGGCCGGGGCGGTCCCGGATATGTCACGGGTGCGCCCTTCTGGGTGGTTTGGGACTGATCAGCGTGTGGCACGGCGGTGAGCGTACCGGGCACACCCGCCTCGGAGCGAAGCGAGGGGCGACGGGCGCCCTGGTTCCCGGAATCGGAGGTGGTCGTCGTCACGAGGTGGTTCCTGGTGGCCTTTCCGAGGTGCTGATGAGGCGGAGGTGATGCTGATCAGGGCGTGTAGGAGACGGGCAGCTTCGCGGCCTTCGCCCCCGTGGGCGGGACCTGCAGGGTCTTCAGGGCGAACTCCATGACCTGCTTGTAGACGGGCCCGCAGATCTGGCCGCCGAAGTAACTGCCGCTGGTGGCGTTCTGGATGGCGCAGTAGACGGTGATCCGGGGCTTGTCGGCGGGCGCGAAGCCGGCGAACGACGAGGTGTAGCCCTTGTACTTGCCGGTGGCCGGATCCACGCGGTTGGCCGTGCCCGTCTTGCCCGCGACCCGGTACCCCGGGATGCGGGCCTTGGTGCCGGTGCCCTCCTGGTCGTCCACGACCGACTCCAGCATCCGGGCCAGCGTCTTGGCCGTCTTGGCGCTGACGACCCTTGTCTCCTTGGGCTTCGCGGCGGGTGTGAAGCGTCCGTCGGGTCCCTTCGTGCCGCGCACGAGGGTCGGTTCGACGCGGACACCGCCGTTGGCGATCGTCGAGTAGACGGACGCGGCCTGCATCGCGTTGAGGGACACGCCTTGGCCGAAAGGAATCGTGTACTGCTGCGAGGTCGACCAGTCAGCGGGCTTGGCGAGGATGCCCGGGGTCTCGCCGGGGAAGTCGAGCCCGGAGTAGCGGCCGAGCCCGAATTTGTGCAGGTACGAGTAGAGGACCCGGTTGGCCTGCGCCTGGGTCTTGCCGAGCTGGCCGGTCGCCAGGATGGTGCCGATGTTGCTGGACTTGGCGAGCACGCCGTTGAGCGTGAGGTACCAGGTCGCGTGGTCGATGTCGTCCTTGAAGAGCCGGTCACCGCGGTGCAGCCGGTTGGGCACGATCACATGCGTGAGCGGGGTGGCGACGCCCTGTTCCAGTACGGCGGCCATGGACATGACCTTGGCGGTGGAACCGGGCTCGTAGGCGTCCTGGAGGGCGGCGTTGCCCATGTTCACCGAGCTCGCCTTGGACAGGTCGTTCGGGTCGAAGCCGGGCGAGTTGGCCATGGCGAGGACCTGGCCGGTCCGCGTGTCCTGCACTATCACGTACCCGCGGTCCGCCTTGGACTCCTTCACCTGCTCGGTGATGGCCTGCTGGGCGGCCCACTGGATGTCACGGTCGATGGTGAGCTCGACGTCGCTGCCGGGCACCGCGGGGGTCTCGGTGGAGCCCACGGTGGGCACCTGGCGGCCGCCGGACTGGGCGTAGCGGATCTTGCCGTCCTTGCCGGCCAGCAGGGAGTTCAGCTGCTGCTCGACACCGCCGCCGCCCTTGCCGTCGGCGTTGACCCAGCCCAGTATCCCGGCGGCGAGATCGCCGTTCGGGTACACGCGCTTGGTGGTCGGCACGGACAGGACGCCCGCGAGGACGTTGGCTGTGCCCGGGTCGGTCTCGCTCTTGGTGGCGAGCGCGGTCTTCAGGTCCTTGATCTGCTTCCAGACCTGCGGGGTCTGGCGGTTGGCGAGCAGGGCGTAGCGGAGTGTTCTGTCCTTGGGCCGCAGCTTCTTGACGATCGTCTCCTGCTCCTGCCCCAGGATCGGGGCGAGCAGGGCGGCGGCCTGCTCGGGGCCGTCGTCGATCTTCAACTCCTCGCGGCTGAACAGCGTGGGGTCGGCCGTGATGTCGTACGCGTCCTCGCTGGTCGCGAGGGCCACGCCGTCGCGGTCGGTGATCCCGCCGCGCTCGGCGGCCAGCGTGTAGCCGACATACCGGTTCTCCTGGGCCTTGGCGGCGTACGTGCTCGCGTCGACGGCCTGCACCTGGAGCAGTCGTACGACGAAGGCGGCCAGCACCAGCGTCAGCGCGAGGCCGACCAGGCGCAGCCGGGGGCGGGGGCTGCCCAGGCGGATGGTCTTGGGGGCCGCGGAGCGGGGCGCCGCGGGGCGGCGGGCGGGGCGGGATCCGGGGCCCGGGCGCGGTCGGCCGACGGGGCGGGCGGAGCGCTCGGGGCGCGCGGGTCCTGGCACGCGGCGGCGCGGCGGTTGCCTGCCGCAANCGGGATCCGGGGCCCGGGCGCGGTCGGCCGACGGGGCGGGCGGAGCGCTCGGGGCGCGCGGGTCCTGGCACGCGGCGGCGCGGCGGTTGCCTGCCGAAATCGTCGGACACTTCCGTCACCTGCCGGGGGTCGGGGTCGTGGGGGGCGGGACGACCGAGGGCACGGCCTCGGGCGCCGGTACGACGGTCTGCGTCGGGGTGGAGGCGGCCGCCGGCGTCGGGACGGTCGCGCTGTCGATCACCTCGGGGGCGAGCACGAGCGGCATCCGCCAGGAGGCCTGTTCGGCGTCGGAGGCGGGGGACGGGACGCCCTTGACGGTGCCGTCGGGGTCGAGGAAGGCCGGGTCGCCGCCGGGCACCATGCCGAGTTCACGGGCGCGGCGCACCAGGGCCTCGGGCGCGGAGTAGGCGTCGATGTCCCGTTGGAGACCCTGCTGCTCGTCGGTGAGGCTCTTGGTCTCCTTCTGGAGGTCGGTGAGCTTGAACGACCCTTCGCTGATCGCGGAGTTCAGCACCAGCAGCCCGATGAGGCCGCCGCCGAGGAGGAGCACCACGAGGAGCACGAAGGGGGCGCGGGCCGCCTGTCCGGAGCCCGTCGGGCCGGGGAACAGACGCGCGAGACGGGCCGCCCTCCCCCTCAGTTCGGGTTTCCTACTCACTCACCCTCCAGCGAGTCCGGTTTCCCAACTCACTGACGCGGCTCACGCGCCTCACGCACTTCACTCGATGGACTCCCTGATTCGCTCGGCGCCCCTGCAGCGCGCCGGTGCGGCCCGCCGGTTCTCGGCGATCTCTTCCTCGGTGGGAAGTTCGGCACCGCGCGTGAGCAGCTTGAGCCGGGGCTGGTACTGCTCGGGGACGACCGGCAGTCCGGGCGGGGCGGTGGTGGCGGCGCCGGCCGCGAAGACCTGCTTGACCAGCCGGTCCTCCAGCGAGTGGTACGACAGCACGGCGATCCGGCCGCCCACGGCGAGCGACTCCACCGCGGCCGGGATCGCCCGCTCCAGGACGGAGAGTTCGCCGTTGACCTCGATACGCAGGGCCTGGAAGGTGCGCTTGGCCGGGTTGCCGCCAGTGCGCTTGGCGGCCTGCGGCAGGGAGTTTCTGATCAGCTCGACGAGCCGGGCACTGTGGGAGAAGGGCTCCTTCTCCCGCTCGCGCACGATCGCGGACACGATCCGCTTGGCCTGCTTCTCCTCGCCGTACGCCCTGAGGATCCGGACGAGTTCGCCCGGCGGGTAGGTGTTGAGGACCTCGGCGGCGCTCATACCGGTCGTCTGGTCCATGCGCATGTCGAGGGGGGCGTCCTGGGCGTAGGCGAAGCCTCGGTCGGCCTCGTCGAGTTGCATGGAGGAGACACCGAGGTCGAAGAGGACACCCTGCACGCGCGCGATGCCGAGCCTGTCGAGGACGTCGGGGAGCTCGTCGTAGACCGCGTGGACGAGGGTGGCACGCTCGCCGAAGGGCGCGAGCCGCTCGCCGGACAGGCGCAGGGCCTCCTTGTCGCGGTCGAGGGCGACGAGCCGGGCCTCGGGGAACCGCTGGAGCAGCGCCTCGCTGTGACCGCCCAGGCCGAGCGTGCAGTCGACGACCACCGCTCCGGGCCGCTCGAGAGCGGGGGCCAACAGGTCCAGGCACCGCTGGAGCATCACCGGGACGTGTCGACTCTGACTCAAGGGGCCCTCTCAGGTCCGGCGCGAGGGTACGCACCGCCGGGTCCCCGCCCTCCCTCCCCTTCGCCGGTGGACCCCGGTGAAAGGGGAGGCCTGCCGGCGCCGGAAGCGTCAGCCGACCGGGAGCGGGAGGAGGCCGAGCCGTACGTACGCGCCGCGCACGCGGGGAGATCTCCGGAAAATCGCCGGGGTCTCCGGGGAAAGTCCAGCAGGGAGGCCTCGCCTCCCGCTTCGCGTCACTTTAGTCCACGGCCTCTCGCGGTCAATCAACCGGCCTGCGCGTCGCGCCTCGGCGCGGACCCGACGCCACGAAAGGGCGGAAAACACCCTTTCGGGTGCACCTGGGACCCTGTGGGGTACCTCACACCGAGGACGTGATGACGCTCTTTTTCCCTTCTCACGGCAGGACCGGGACGGCGGTGACCAGTACCGTCATGGTTATGACGACTTCCGCATCCGTTCCCACCGAAGGCGCCATATCTCCCGGCGGCCGTGTGACCGATCGCCTGGTCGACGCCAACGAGCGGTACGCCGCCGCCTTCACCGACCCCGGTATGGACGCCCGCCCGGTCCTGCACGTCGCCGTCGTGGCCTGCATGGACGCCCGACTCGACCTGCACGCCGCACTCGGCCTGGAGCTCGGCGACTGCCACACCATCCGCAACGCCGGCGGCGTGGTCACCGACGACGTGATCCGCTCGCTCACCATCAGCCAGCACAAACTCGGCACCCGCAGCATCGTCCTGATCCACCACACGGGCTGCGGCCTGGAGGCGATCACCGAGGACTTCCGCACCGAGCTGGAGATGGAGGTGGGCCAGCGTCCCGCGTGGGCGGTGGAGGCCTTCCGGGACGTCGACCAGGACGTACGCCAGTCCATGCAGCGGGTGCGCACCTCGCCGTTCCTGGTGCACACCGACGACGTGCGCGGCTTCGTTTTCGACGTCAAGACGGGCCTGCTGCGCGAGATCGACCCCGCGTAATCGGCCGCCGTAGCTGTCGTTTCGCTGTTGATTTCGGCCCTCACGATGCCCATAACGTCGTAAAACCCGACATAGTGCAGCCAGTTGTCCACAGTCGAGTGACACGAATCGGTAACGGCAGCAAGAATGCGGTTGTGGCGTCACGCGGAACTTTTCACGCGTGGTGTCCGTGATTCGGGGTGGGCCGGTTACGCATCACAGAGCGTCGGCCCGGAAAGTACGGGCCGAGGAGGGCCGGGTGACCACCTATGACGATCGAGCGAGCCTCACTGATCTGACCGCCGTCGTGGAGCGGGTACGCAGTTCGGTGGAGGGCGTGATCGAGGGGAAGCCCGAGGTCGTTCGGCTTTCGCTGACCGTGCTGCTCGCCGAGGGACATCTTCTGATCGAGGATGTCCCCGGCGTCGGCAAGACCATGCTGGCCAAGGCGCTGGCGCGGTCCATCGACTGCTCGGTGCGCCGCATCCAGTTCACGCCCGACCTGCTGCCCTCGGACATCACGGGTGTGTCCATCTGGGACCAGCAGCGCCGGGACTTCGAGTTCAAACCGGGTGCGATCTTCGCGCAGATAGTCATCGGCGACGAGATCAACCGCGCCTCGCCGAAGACCCAGTCGGCGCTTCTGGAGTCGATGGAGGAGCGCCAGGTCACCATCGACGGGCAGACCTACGAGCTGCCCAGTCCCTTCATGGTGGTGGCCACGCAGAACCCGGTCGAGATGGAGGGCACGTATCCGCTGCCGGAGGCCCAGCGCGACCGTTTCATGGCCCGGGTCTCCATCGGCTACCCCAGCGCGGACGCCGAGCTGCAGATGCTCGACATCCACGGCGGCGTGAACCCGCTGGACGACCTCCAGCCGGTGGCGCACGCACACGACATCGTGAAGCTGGTCGAGGCCGTCCGCGGCGTCCACGTCGCCGAAACGGTCCGGCGGTACGCCGTAGACCTGGTCTCCGCGACCCGCACCCACCCCGACCTCAGACTCGGCGCGTCCCCGCGCGCGACGCTGCACCTGCTGCGCGCCGCCAAGGCCTCCGCCGCCCTCAGCGGCCGGGAGTTCGCGCTGCCGGACGACATCCAGGCACTCGCCGTGGCCGTCCTCGCCCACCGTCTGCTGCCCACCGCCCAGGCGCAGCTGAACCGGCGCACCGCGGAGCAGGTCGTGCAGGAGATCCTCCAGCGCACCCCGGTTCCCGCCGCGCCCCAGCAGGGCGGCCTCGGGATCGGCCGCTCCGCACCCGCGTACCCGCAGCAGCCGCCGCGGAGCCTGTGATGTCCACCGGGGCGCCATCGGCCGACGGCCCCGAGGCCGACCGGGGCGACAAGGGCGGGGTGCGGACCGCGCTGACGGGTCTGACCACCCGGGGCCGCTCCTTCTTCGCCGCCGGCATCGCCGCGGCCGTCTGCGCCTGCGTCCTCGGTCAGAGCAACCTGCTGCGGGTCGGCCTGATGCTGGCCGTGCTGCCCCTGATCTGCGCCACCGTGCTCTACCGCACCCGCTACCGGGTCGCGGGCAGCCGAAGGCTCTCCCCCGCGCGCGTGCCCGCCGGCAGCGAGGCCCGCGTCCATCTGCGCATGGACAACGTCTCGCGGCTGCCCACCGGCCTGCTGATGCTCCAGGACCGGGTCCCCTACGTCCTCGGCCCGCGCCCCCGCTTCGTGCTCGACCGCGTCGAGCCGGGCGGCCGCCGCGAGGTGTCCTACCGGGTCCGCTCCGACCTGCGGGGCCGCTACCCGCTCGGCCCGCTCCAGCTGCGCCTGACCGACCCGTTCGGCATGTGCGAACTGACCCGCGCCTTCTCGACGTACGACACCCTGACGGTGATCCCGCGCGTGGAGGCGCTGCCGCCGGTGCGGCTGAACGGCGAGGCGAAGGGGTACGGCGACGGGCGGCAACGCTCGCTCGCCCTGGCCGGCGAGGACGACGCCATCCCGCGCGGCTACCGCTACGGCGACGACCTGCGCCGGGTGCACTGGCGTTCCACCGCCCGCTACGGCGAGCTGATGGTGCGCCGCGAGGAACAGCCCCAGCGCGCCCGCTGCACGGTGCTCCTGGACACCCGGGGCCTCGCCTACGCGGGTGCGGGCCCGGACTCGGCCTTCGAGTGGGCCGTCTCGGGGGCCGCCTCCGTCCTGGTCCACATGCTCGAACGCGGCTTTTCCGTACGGCTGTTGACGGACACCGGCAACTCCGTGCCCGGCGAGGGCGCCGACGGCTTCGCGGGCGCCAGTCAGGGGACGGCGGACGCGGCCGGGCTGATGATGGACACGCTCGCGGTGATCGACCACTCCGACGACACCGGCCTGTCGCGCGCGTACGACGTGCTGCGCAGGGGGAACGAAGGACTGCTGGTGGCCTTCTTCGGCGATCTCGACGAGGAGCAGGCCACCGTGGTCGCCAAGATGCGGCAGCGCAGCGGGGGCGCGCTCGCCTTCGTGCTCGACAGCGAGAGCTGGGTGCGGGAACCGACCGACGTGCCCGGGGCGTTGCAGGAGCGCGACGAACGGCTGCGGATGCTGCGCGAGGCGGGCTGGACGGCACTGGGTGTGCCGCGCGGCTCCTCGCTGGAGGAGCTGTGGCGCCTCGCGGACCGCGAGCGCACGGGCGTCGGCGTGGCCGGCGCCGGGGAGGGACCATGCTGAGCGGGCGGGGACGACTGGCGCTGTGCGCGTGGGCGGCCACGCTGATGGCCGCGTGCGCCCTGCTGCCGCTGGTCGAGCCGGTCACCTGGATCGTGCAGGCGGCCTTCCTGCTCGGGGTGCAGACGGTCGTGGGCGCGGCGACCCGGCGGATCCCGCTGGCCCGTCCTCTGACGGTGGCGGCCCAGACCCTCGTCACGCTGGTCATGCTGACCCTGATCTTCGCCCGGGACCAGGCCCTCTTCGGGCTGATCCCCGGCCCGGGCGCTTTCGTGCACTTCGGGGACCTGCTCCAGCAGGGTGGCGACGACATCGCGCGCTACGCGATCCCGGCGCCGCTGGACTCCGACGGCATCAAGCTGATGGTCTTCGGCGGAGTCCTGATCATCGGACTCGTGGTGGACACCCTCGCGGTGACCTTCCGCAGCGCGGCCCCGGCGGGTCTGCCGCTGCTCGCGCTGTACTCCGTCGCCGCGGGGCTGTCCGAAGGACACGGCGACTGGTTCTGGTTCCTGCTCGCGGCGACCGGCTATCTGCTGTTGCTGCTGGCCGAGGGGCGCGAGCGGCTCTCGCAGTGGGGCCGTGTCTTCGGCGGGGCCGCGCGCGGCCCGGGCGCCGACCCCGGGCCGGTGGCGCCGGTGCGCACCGGCCGGCGGATCGGCGTGGCGAGCCTCGGCGTCGCCCTCGCGGTGTCGGCCGTCCTGCCCACGATGAACGGCGGGCTCCTGGACACCACCGGGGCGGGCGTGGGCGCCGGAAACGGCAACGGCGGCACGATCTCCGCCGTGAACCCGCTGCTCACCCTGCGCGACAGCCTGAACGTGGACGAGGACCGCCAGGTCCTGTCCGTGCGGACCGGGAACAGCACCGACGTCTCCAACCTGTACCTGCGGATCGTCTCCCTGGACGAATTCGACGGCCGGACCTGGAAGCCGTCCAAGCGGCCCATCAAGGCCGTACCGGACGACTTCCCCACCCCGGTCGGCCTCGGCGGCGACGTCAGACGCGCGGAGGTGGACACGACCATCGCGGCGGCGAACTGGTACGCGCAGGACTACCTGCCGATGCCGTACCCGCCGAGCGGCGTGAAGATCAAGGGCAGCTGGCGCTACGAGCCCGAGGGGATGGCGCTCGTCGGCGACCACGGGCAGAACACGCGCGGGCTGACGTACCAGGTGAAGAGCCTGGATGTGCAGCCGACGGCCGAGCAGCTCGCGTCGGCGCCGACCGCGCCCGCGGCCATCGAGCGCGACTACACCAAGCTGCCCGACTCGGTGCCGTCGGTGGTCGCCAAGACCGCCCGCGAGGTCACCGCGGGCGCGAAGAACCCCTATGAGCAGGCGGTCGCGCTCCAGGACTACTTCGCGGTGAACGGCGGCTTCGAGTACGACACCAAGGTGGAGGTCGGCGACGGGCCCAACGCGATCGCCAACTTCCTGCGGGACAAGCAGGGCTTCTGCGTGCACTTCTCCTTCGCCATGGCGGCGATGGCCCGCTCCCTGGGCATTCCGGCCCGGGTCGCGGTGGGCTTCGCGCCCGGCACCCCGCAGGCGGACGGCTCGATCTCGGTGGGGCTCAAGGACGCCCACGCCTGGCCCGAGCTGTACTTCGAGGGGGTGGGCTGGACCCGCTTCGAGCCCACCCCGACCCGGGGCACGGTGCCCTCGTACACCGTCCCGGACGCCACCGGCAGTCTGACCCCCGACGTGCCCCGGCCGTCCGCGGGTTCGTCCACGGAGCCGTCGGCCTCCCCCTCGGCGAGCGAGAGCTGCTCCGCCCAGCTGCGCAAGCTGGAGGCGTGCGACAGCGCGTCGCCCGCGGCCGCGGCGGCCGGGGACGGTGGCGGCCCCTGGTGGGCCGTCCAGGGCCAGTGGTGGTACCTGAAGCTGCTGTTCTGGGTGTCCGTGGGACTGCTCGTGCTGTTGATCCCCCTGGCGCCGATGCTGGGGCGGCTGCGCACCCGGTCGGTACGTCTGGGCGGGCACGGCCGCAGTGACGCGGATGCCGCCGCGCACGCCCTGGCGGCCTGGCAGGAGCTGACCGACACGGCGTGGGACTTCGGGATCCTGCCGGACGACTCGCAGACGCCGCGCAAGGCGGCGGCGCGGATCGTACGGCTCGGGCATCTCGATCCGACGGCCGCGGCCTCGGTGCACCGGGTGGCGGACGCCGTGGAGCAGGTGCTCTACGCCCCGCGCCCCCGGCCGACGGCCGGCCTCGCCCAGGACGTCTACCGGGTGATCGGCGGACTGCGCGGCTCGGTCGGCCGGGTCACGCGGGCGCGCGCGCTGATCGCCCCGCGTTCCACCGCACGGGTGCTGTGGGCGGCGTCGGAGTGGTGGGCCGGGGTCAAGGCACGTGCGGCGGCGATCCGGCCGACCCTGCGCAAACCGTTCGGTCAGCAAGGCTGAAAAACCGCCGTCCGCAGACGGCGGCACGACGGTGGCCCGGGCCTTCAAAGGCCCGGGCCACCGTGTTGCGAGGGGTGAGAGTGTCCTGCGGAGAGACGGGTGGAGGTCACGTCCTGAGGACTACGCGAGCTCGAGGACATGTGTGAGGGGGTGAGCACCCGGCTGGGTGCTCACCCCCTCACGACATCTGTGGGAGCTGCTCGGCGGGCCGGCTACTGACCGCCCTGCTCGTCTCGTCGCCGCTGCCAGCGCTGCTCGATCCGATCCATCATCGAGCGCTTCTGGCGTCCCTGGCGACGGGCATGTGGGGCGCCCGCGGCAGGCTGCTCGCCCGGCTTGGGGGCCTTGCGCCAGCCGGTCACGGCGAGCACCGCGCAACCCAGCATGACGAGGAAGCCCACCACACTGAGCCACACCTGCTTGGCGACCATACCGGCCATGAGGAGCGCGATACCTACGAGGAAGCCGGCAACTGCCTGGTAGACCCGCCGCCGGGTGTACGTACGCAGCCCGCTTCCCTCGAGCGCCGACGCGAACTTGGGATCTTCGGCGTACAGCGCTCGCTCCATCTGCTCGAGCATGCGCTGCTCGTGCTCCGAGAGCGGCACGGAGTCCTCCTCATCGTGCAGTCGCCGGGGCGACTCGGGGGGTCCCTTCAGGATAGGCAGGGAATCGCCCCCGTGAAACCCGCCCCTCTGCGCCAATTGGCCAACCGGATTCCGCCATGAACGCTCCGGCTGCTGAATCTTGTCATTCCCCAGCGGCCGTCCCGTCATGCCGGGCGGTCTCCCTCGATCATACGGCGCTGCGCGCGCGATCGGGGGGCCTGTGGCGTACTCCATGTGCCATCAAGTACCTGATCAGCACTCCGGCACAGGGGGCGGCTCAGGCCTCGGCCGCCTCCCGGGTCTCGCCGAGCACATGGAGCTGGGTGGCCACGGAGTGGAAGGCGGGGAGCTCGGCCGCCGCCTCCTCCAGCTTCAGCAGGGCTTCCAGGGCGCCGGGCTCGGTGTCCACGAGCACGCCGGGGACGAGGTCGGCGAAGACCCGCACACCGTGTACGGCGCCCACGGTGAGGCCCGCGCCCTCGACGAGCGCGGTGAGCTGTTCGGCGGTGAAGCGGCGCGGTACGGGGTCGCCGTCGCCCCAGCGGCCGTCCGGGTCGTCGAGCGCCTGCCTGGCCTCCTTGAAGTGGCCTGCCAGAGCCCGGGCGAGCACGGCGCCGCCGAGACCGGCGGCGAGCAGGCTGAGCACGCCCTCGGGGCGCAGGGCGGCCACGACGTTGCGCACGCCCTCGGCCGGGTCGTCCACGTACTCCAGGACGCCGTGGCACAGCACCACGTCGTAGCCGCCGCGCTCGGCCACGTCAAAGAGGCCGTGGGCGTCGCCCTGAACACCTCGCACCCGGTCGGCGACTCCGGCCTCGGCCGCGCGGCGCTCCAGGGCGAACAGCGCGTTCGGGCTGGGGTCGACGACGGTGACCTGGTGGCCGAGGCGGGCGACGGGCACGGCGAAGTTGCCGCTGCCGCCTCCGGTGTCGAGGACGTCCAGTGCCTGGCGTCCCGTGGCCTTGACCCGGCGGTCGAGGGCGTCCTGGAGTACCTCCCAGACCACGGCGGTACGGAGAGAGGCGCGGGGTCGCATCGGGTCCGACACGGCAGTTGACTCCTCGGCGCGGCACCGCCCGTTGCACGGCGGAGCGATCGGGGCGCCTTCCCGGCCGGGGGCGTGGACGGGGAAGGCTTTCAGGCGCTCCCCACCCTATTGCCTCCGGCACCGCGCCCGGCATCGCGGTGCCGGGCGCCAGGGGTACGTCCCGCCCGGTGAGACGGTGGGAACCGTAGGCGGCCGGGTGGGGCACGGGGCGCTGCGAGAAGAGGCTGGGCGGGGCGGCGCTCTGCGGTTCGCTCCGGGCCGGTAAGGCGGCGCCTGAGGCCCGGCGGGACGGTCCACGGGCGGTGCTCTGCGAGCCGCGCCGGGTCGAGGCGTGGAGGCGCGGCGCCCACCGGTTTGACGGGGCACCGCATGGGGTTGCGGGCCTGCCTCGCGAAACGTACCCCCGCGTCCATCCGGGCCGCCGTCGGCGAGCCGGTCTCTGGACCGCCCCCTGTGGTACGAGTCCCGGGAGCGTGCCACGCTCAGCCCGTGTCCGGAAAGTCGCGGCCGCGGTCGGTCTCTGCGCCGCCTGCCTCGGGCTGGTCCGCGTCCTGGCGGGGTTGGGGCAGGACCGGCTGGAGCACCAGCATCCGCTCGACGAGGCGCAGGAACATCGCCACGTCGCGTATGAGGTCGTCCGCGTCCCGGCGGCTGGCCGCGCCCTGGATGCCCGCCTCGGCCCGGGCGCGGCGCCGGGCCCCGGAGGCGAACAGCGCGCTCCACTCCGTGAGCTCGGGCGCTATCTCGGGGAGCACTTCCCAGGCGCTCCGGATCTTGGCCCGGCGTCGGGGCGTGGGCTCCGGACGCCCCCGCGCGGCGAGCACGGCGGCCGCGGTGCGCAGGGCGGCGAGATGCGCCGTCGCATAGCGCTCGTTCGACGTCTCCAGCGCCGAGGCCTCGTCGAGGCCGGCGCGGGCCTGGGCCAGCAGGTCGAGGGCGGCGGGCGGGGCCGTCGTCCGGCGCAGCACGGGGTGCACGTCGCTCGCCGGGCCGGTCAGTGAGGGGGCAGGGCCGGTGGCGCGGCGCCGACGGGCGGCGGCTGCGTGGTAGCTGGCCATGACGAACCTCCTGTCGTCTGGTTGCCGGCACCTCCCGCTACGGAGTGCCGTATGTGCCCATCGTGAGGTATGCCACTGACAATCCGTTCTGACCTGGGCTTTTGCTTCGATCGAAGGTTCGGGTTAGTTTTTGCACTGACCAGTCAGTTCAAAAAGTTCCGGATTCAAGAAGATCAGGGGGTGGCCGTGGACGGAATCGCTGTCACGGCCGAAGGCTTCGGGCTCGAGGGGCCTCGCGGCTGGGCGTTCCGCGGGGTCGACCTCGCCGCGGAGCCCGGCGCGTTGATCGCCGTGGAGGGGCCCTCGGGTTCCGGTCGTACGAGCCTGCTGCTCGCACTCACCGGGCGGATGAAGGCCACCGAGGGGACGGCGACCGTGGGCGGGGCGCGGCTGCCGAAGCAGTTGGCGGCGGTGCGCCGGTTCAGCGCGCCGGCGAACGTCGCAGGGGTTACCGACCTCGACCCGGCCCTGACCGTGGCGGAGCACTTGCGTGAACGGGCGCTGCTGCAGCACCGGTTCGGCGATTCGGTGCGCGCGCTGCTGCGGCCGCGTGAGGAGCGCAGGTCCGAGACGAAGCTGAGGATCGACACCGCGCTGACGGCCGCCGGGCTCGACCGGGAAGCGCTGCCCAAGGGCGCGCGGACGGCCGTACGCGATCTGGAACGCCTGGAGGCCCTGCGGCTGTCCATCGCCCTCGCCCTGATCGGCCGCCCGCGACTGCTCGCCGTCGACGACCTGGACCTGAAGTTGTCGGACGCCGAGCGGACCGAGGCCTGGGCGCTGCTGAGGTCCCTCGCCGCGGCCGGGACGACGGTCGTGGCGGTGTGCAGTGAGGCCCCGGAGGACGCCGTGACGGTGTCCACGCGATCCGAGCCGCAAGAGGACACCCGAACCCGGAAGGAGACGGCCGATGCGCTCGCCGAGACTGGCCGCGCTTGAGCTGCGCCGCTTCGGCAGGGGGAAACTGCCGCGCGCCGCTCTGGTGGCACTGCTCGTGCTGCCGCTGCTGTACGGCGCCCTGTATCTGTGGTCCTTCTGGGACCCGTACGGCCGCCTGGACCGAATCCCCGTCGCCCTCGTGAACGACGACAGGGGTGCCACCGCCGACGGCAGAAAGCTGACCGCCGGAGACGACCTCACCAAGGGGTTGCGCGAGAGCGACACCTTCGACTGGCACCAGGTGAGCGCCGCCGAGGCACGCAAGGGTGTCGAGAACGGCACGTACTACCTGTCGCTGACCATGCCGGCCGACTTCAGCGGGCGGATCGCCTCCAGTGCCGGTGACTCCCCCGAGACCGGCGCCCTCCAGGTCCGTACGAACGACTCGAACAACTACATCGTCGGGCAGATCTCGCGGACGGTCTTCGCCGAGGTGCGCCGGGCCGCGTCCACGAAGGCCTCGCGGTCCTTCCTGGACCGGATCTTCATCTCCTTCTCCGACATCCACGGCGCCACCGTGAAGGCCGCCGACGGGGCCGACGACCTGGAAGGCGGCATCGGCAAGGCCGAGAAGGGATCCGAGGATCTCGCCACGGGCCTGAAGGACGCCGAGGCGGGCACCGGGAAGCTCTCCGCCGGTCTGGCGAAGCTCGACACCGGCTCGGGTGATCTCGCTGACGGCGCACAGCAGGTGGCCGACGGGACCCAGAGCCTCGCCGACAAGGTCAACGGGGTCGCGGACAAGCTGGGCCCCTTCCTCGAAGGCAACCAGAAGACCATCGGCGACACCGCCCGGCTCGTCGCCGACTCGGCCGGGGCCGTCCGCCACAACCTCGGCACCCTGGTGAGGACCGCCCCGGCGGCCGCCGAGGGCGCACATAAGGCGGCCGCCACCCTGAACGCCGTCTATAAGGCGCGCTGCACGGACCCCGTGCTGCCGGACCCCGCCTGCGCCGACCTGAAGAAGGCCGAGCAGGCCGCCGCCGACGTGGCGAAGGTGGCCGACGACGTCAACGCTCTTGTCGCCGACCAGAACGGCGATCTGAAGAAGCTCGACAGCCGGCTCGCCACACTGCAGCAGCAGGCCCGGGCGCTCGCCGACCGGGCGCCCCGTCTCTCCGAGGACCTGGACGACGCCGTAGCGAAGATCAACAAGCTGAACCAGGGCGCGGGCAAGGTCGCCGTCGGCGCCAGGACGCTCCACTCCGGCCTGGGCACCGCGCGGACCGGCGCACAGGACCTGGACGAGGGCCTCGGCCGGCTCAGCACCGGGGCCGACGACCTGAGCGGCGGCATGTACAAGCTCGCCGACGGCTCCGAGAAGCTCTCCAACGGGCTGCACGACGGCGCCTCGCAGATTCCCGACTACGACAAGAAGGACCGTGACAAGCGCACCGACGTGATGGCGGATCCGGTCCAACTGGTCTCCAGGGACCTGCACAAGGCGCCGAACTACGGCACCGGGTTCGCCCCGTACTTCATCCCGCTGTCCCTGTGGGTGGGCGCGATGGTGGCGTACATGCTGATCACACCGCTGAACCGGCGTGCGCTCGCCGCCGGTGCCGCGGCCTGGCGGATCGCGCTGGCCGGGTGGCTGCCCGTGGTGGCGATCGGAGTGCTGCAGACCGTGGCCCTGATGTCGGTGCTGCACTGGGCGATCGGCCTGCAGATGGCGCGGGCGGCCGGGACCGTGGGCTTCCTCTTCCTGGTGACGGCCTGCTTCGCGGCGATCGTCCAATGGCTGAACGCACGCTTCGGAGCGGCGGGCCGGATCCTCGTCCTGGCGCTCCTGATGCTCCAGCTGACGTCCGCGGGCGGCACCTACCCCGTCCAGACCAGCCCGGGCTTCTTCAACACCATCCACCCCTTCCTGCCGATGAGCTACGTCGTGGAGGCCCTCAGGAGGCTCATCACGGGCGGCGGTCTCACTCCGGTGTGGCACGCGTGCGTGGTGCTCCTCGCCTTCACCGCCGGCGCCCTCGCACTGACCGCCCTGTCGGCCCGCCGCCGGCAGGTGTGGACGCTGGACCGGTTGCACCCGGAGCTGACCCTGTGAGCTCTTCCGCGACCTCAAAAGCGGCCTCACCTGTGAGAATCAGGAGCATGGAAAGCAGCAGCGCCACGGCGGGCGTCAGCACACGCCGCGAGGCCACCCGGCAGAAGCTCTACGAGGCGGCCGTCACGCTCATCGCCGAGCAGGGCTTCTCCGCCACCACGGTCGACGAGATCGCCGAGCGGGCCGGAGTCGCGAAGGGCACGGTCTACTACAACTTCGCGAGCAAGTCCGTTTTGTTCGAGGAACTGCTGCGGCACGGCGTGGGCCTGCTCACCGCCTCTTTGCGGGAGGCGGCGGAATCGACGGCACGCGCGGGTGGCGGCAAGGTGGACGCCCTGGACGCGATGATCCGGGCCGGTCTCGTCTTCATCGACCGCTACCCGGCCTTCACACAGCTGTACGTGGCCGAGCTGTGGCGCACCAACAGGGCCTGGCAGTCCACGCTCATGGTGGTCCGTCAGCAGGCCGTGGCGGTCGTGGAGGACGTCCTGCGCGAGGGCGTGGAGAACGGCGAGTTCAGCGACGAGATCGACGTACCGCTGAGCGCCTCCGCACTGGTCGGCATGGTCCTGGTGGCCGCCCTGGACTGGCAGTCCTTCCAGCCCGAGCGCTCTCTGGACGACGTGCACGCGGCGCTGTCGCGGCTGTTGCAGGGGCGGGTGAGCGGGCGCCGGGGATGACCCGGGGCTGACATGCGAAAGCGCCGGTCCGGTGTGGCCGCGTCCCCCGCGGGCCACCTCGAACCGGCGCCTTCCCTTGCTCCCCCGATTTCCCCCGTACCCCCGTTGGGCCCCCGTTCGGTCGTTCCCCCGCTTTCCCGGGTTCCCCCGTGCCTCGCTCCCGCCGACCTCGGCCGGCGGAAGGAGCGGATCCGGGGCGGCTCCGTTCCGGCGCCCCGTGTCGCCGGTGCCGGAGCCGTTCCCCTTCGCCGTGGCTCCACTCTCTCGTCCGAGCAGGTCGGAGCCCATCCGCGCGCGTACTCATCTCATCCCCTAGGTACGGATACTCAGTTCTGCGCACTCACCCCCAGACCGGCCCGCGGCCGGCTGGTTACCATCGCGTCCGTGTCCGTACTCCCTCTGGTGTTCACCAGCGGCTGGGCCAGCGGCGTCAACGCCTACGCGGTGGTGCTGCTGCTCGGCGTGTTCGGTGCGACGGGGCTGAGCGACGACGTCCCCGAGACCCTGCAGCGCCCTGAGGTGCTCGTCGCGGCCGGTGTGCTGTTCCTGTGCGAGGCGGTGGCCGACAAGATCCCGTACGTCGACTCGGCCTGGGACTCGGTCCACACGGTGATCCGTCCCGTGGCCGGCGCCTGGGTCGGCGCGCTGCTCGCGGGTCAGAGCGGTTCGCTCTCCGATGTGGCGGCCGGCCTGATCGGCGGTTCGACGGCCCTGGCCAGCCACACGGTCAAGGCGGGCACGCGCATGGCGGTCAACACCTCGCCCGAGCCCTTCAGCAACGTGGTCCTGAGCCTGGCCGAGGATCTCGGGGTCGGCGGCATCGTCGCCTTCGCGATGTTCCACCCAGAGGCGGCCGCGGTCGTCGCGGGCGTACTGCTGCTGGCCGGCCTGCTGACGCTCTGCTTCCTGATCTCCCGTATCCGGAGATTCCGACGCCGCAGGGCCCGACGCCGGGAGGAGAAACGCCTCGCGGCACCCATCGGCCGACCGCCCGGCTGACGGCCGGCCCCGGTGTGCAGCAGGTCCTCGTCGGCAAGCCGGCCGCCCGCGGGCGGAGTGTCAGTGGCGGCCGATAAAGTCGCAGGCATGGCACGGATTGCGGTGATCGGCGCCGGGATGGGCGCGATGGCGGCCGCTGCCCGGCTGGCCGTCGCGGGCCACCGGGTGGCGGTGTACGAGCGTACGGAGACGTACGGAGGGGCGGTGCGCCGGTTCGAGCGGGACGGGTTCGGGTTCGACACCGGGCCGGGACTGTTCACCCTCCCCGCGGTCTACCGCGATCTGTTCATCAAGACCGGCAAGGAGCCGCTGGAGTCGGTCGTCGAGCTGGTCCAGGTCGATCCGTCGTCGCGGCACCTCTTCACGGACGGCACCGAGGTGTCCCTGCCGAACGCCTCGCGCGCGGGAGTGGTCGCCGCGCTGGACGAGGCCCTCGGCGCGGGCGCGGGCGGACGCTGGGGCGACTTCCTCGTCCGGGCCCGCGAGGCCTGGGACCGCACCCGCAGGCCGCTCCTGGAGGAGCCCCTGTGGCCCAACTGGCAGGTGCTGCAGCGCGATCCCTACCCCGCGGTGCCGCACAAACGGCTGCTGCGCACCCGACGGGCCTGCACGCTGTACGAGATCTGCGCCTGGGAGCTGCGGGACCCGCGGCTCGCGGCGCTGCTGTACGGCCATGCGCTCGCGCACGGCGTCGACCCCGGTACCGCGCCGGCAAGCGCGGCCGTCCTGCCATACATGGAGCACGCCTTCGGGACCTGGTATGTCCGGGGCGGCATGCGGGAGTTGGCGCGGGCGCTGTACGAGCGGTGCGTCCAGCGCAAGGTCGAGTTCCACTTCGGCGCCGAGGTGACGGGCGTCGTGGAGAAGGACGGTCGGGCGGCAGGTCTGGAGCTGTCCGACGGGGCGGTCGTGGAAGCGGACACCGTCGTCGGCGCCGGGCCCTGGCGACTGCGCGGGCTCGTACCGGGTCGTGAGCTCTACGGCGCGAAGGACGTCCTTCCCGACGCCGAGGACCTGCATCCGGGCCGGGTCGTCGTGTGCCTCGCTCTGCGCGGAGCGCGCGAGTCGGACGCGGTGCACCGCACGGTGGTGTACGGGCCCGAACCGGAGAACGAGCTGGACCTGTTCGTGGACGGGGCGATGCCCGACCCCACGGTCCGGGTCGACCGGCCGGACGACCCTGCCCTGCGTCCCGACGCGGACCACGAGTCCGTGGTGCTGACGGCGACCGTGCCCTGCGGCCTCGGGTACGACTGGGCCACCGCGGGAGTCGTCGAGGCCTTCGCGGACCGGATGGTCACCGCCGCCGCGCGGGCGATTCCGGGCCTGCGTGAGCGGATCCTCTGGCGCGAGGTACGCACGCCCGTGCACACCGAGCAGGAGACAGGGGCCGTGGGCGGCGCCGTCCCTCCGCCCTCGCTGGCCGGCGGCGAAGGCACCCTGCACCCGTCCAACAGCACGGCGATACCTGGTCTGTTGACGGCCGGCGGCTGGTCACACCCCGGCGGGGGCCTCCCCCACGCGGGCATGTCGGGCTCGCTGGTGGCCGGACTGATCGTCGAGGGACCGGAGTTCCGCGGTTCTCAGTGACGGAGCCGTCCCGCGTCAGAAGCGGTACTGCTCGTCGTACCCCTGGCCCTGGTTCTGCTGCCCCTGGCCGCTGTTGTCCTGGTAATACCCCTGCTCCTGCGGGAGTTCGCCGCCGTAGGGCTCGTCGGTGCGCTGCTGCGGCACCCACACCCCGCCGGCCGGGGTCTCGCCGCCGTACGTCCCGCCGTACTGGTCGTAGCCCTGCTGGGCGAACTGCTGCTGGCCGCCGTAGGAGGCGTCGTACGACCCCGCGCCATAGGTCTGGGTGCCGATGTACGGGTCGGAGTAGGCGGCGTACTGCTGCTGCCCGGACTGGTCGTAGCCGTACTGCTGCTGGTCGTAGCCGTCGTAGCCGTACGTCTGGTCGGCGGCGGCCGTCGCGTACTGGTCCTGGGTCTGGCCCGCGGACGCGTAGGACTGGTCGCCGGCGTAGGAGGTGTCGTTGTATATGCCGTAGGAGCCGGTGTCGTCCGGCAGGGGCTGCGGCTCGTAGACCGAGGTGGTCTCGGCGGCCGTGGGCGCGGCGGAGCGCGCGGGCGTGAAGACGTCGTCGCGGTCGTAGTCGTCGTGGCCGTAGCCGGCGGTGTCCGGCCGGCCCCGGTCGTATCCGGCCTCGTCGCCTTGGGCCGCGTCGCCCGCCTCCAGGTCGGAGACCTCCAGGGCGGGCTCCTCGCCGCGCTCGCGCCGGCTCTTCTTGCCGCCGGTCAGACCGCCCAGCGCAGCCGGCGGGTTGACCGCCCAGCCCTGCTCGAAGCCGCGGCGGAACGACAGCGTGACGTACGTCTGGCCGACCGCGAAGGCGATTGCGCCCAGCCCGATGACGACCACCGACGGCATCAGCACGCCGAGGACCACACCGAGGAAGCCGACGAAGGCGAGCAGCCGCCAGCGCAGCCGTGCCTTGTACTGCAGCAGCACCTCGCCCAGCAGCCACAGCGCGACGATTCCGAACGCGATGTAGAGGACCGTCCAGCCCATGTACGCCCCTCTCCCAGTGACCGCTACGCAGTGTGTCGTATATCCGTACGACCGGTCTAGGCCTGCGGTGGATGGTGCAGACCCAGGTTTTCGTAGATTTCCAGTGTCGCCGTGGAGTTGTTGAGCGTGATGAAGTGCAGTCCGGGCACTCCCTCGGACAGCAGCCGGGCGCAGAACTCCGTGGCGAACTCGATTCCGATCGAGCGTACAGCGGTCGGATCGTCCTTTGCTGTGAGGATCCGCTCTTTCAGGGCGGAGGGGATGCTCGCGTTGCTGAGCTGTGGTAGCCGTTCCAGCATCCGCACGCTGGTCACGGGCATGATCTCGGGAATCACCGGGGTCGCGCAGCCCGCCGCGTGGACTCGGTCACGCAGCCGCAGATAGGACTCCGGCTGGAAGAACATCTGGGTGATGGCGTAGTCGGCGCCGGCGCGGCACTTGTCGACGAAGTGCGTGACGTCGGCCTCCCAGTCCGCGGAGCGCGGGTGCATCTCCGGGAAGGCCGCGACGCCGACGCAGAAGTCGCCCGACTCCTTGATGAGCTGGACGAGATCGGCGGCGTAGGTCAGCCCCTGGGGGTGCGCCACCCACTCGGCCATCGGGTCGCCGGGCGGGTCGCCGCGCACGGCCAGGATGTTGCGGATCCCGGCGTCGGCGTACTGGCCGATGATGTTGCGCAGTTCCGCGACGGAGTGGTCGACCGCGGTGAGGTGGGCGACCGGGGTCAGGGTGGTGTCCGCGACGATCTGCTCGGTCTCCTTGACGGTGCCCGCGCGGGTGGAGCCGCCGGCGCCGTAGGTCACGGAGACGAAGTCCGGCGCGACCGCCTCGACCCTCCTGAGCGCGCTCCACAGGTTCCGCTCACCCTTGGGGGTCTTCGGCGCCGAGAACTCGAAGGAGTACGTCGTCTTGCCCGCGGCGAGCATGTCACGCACCGTGCGTGCGCGGTCAGTCCTGGTGGATGCGGTTCCTAGGGCCATACCCGCAGGTTAGCCAGGGGGCAGCGGTCGCCCAACCGGATCACGGAAATTTGCCCGTTTTGTCGACTTGTTGTCCACCCCTCGGACACCGGACCGATCATGTGGCCGACGCATACCGGCCCCTCACTCCGTGTCACTCAACCGCTTCGCGAACTCCGCGGCGGCCGCGCCGGGGTCGTCCGCCTCGGTGATCGCCCGGACCACCACGACCCGGCGGGCACCGGCCTCCAGGACCTCGTCGAGGTTGCCGAGGTCGATGCCGCCGATGGCGAACCAGGGGCGGTCGGTGCCGAGGGCGGCGGTGTAGCGGACCAGGCCGAGGCCGGGGGCGTGCCGGCCGGGCTTGGTGGGGGTCGGCCAGCAGGGGCCGGTGCAGAAGTAGTCGACGCCGTCCTGGACCGCGGCCGCGGCCGCCTCCGCCTCGGCGTGCGTGGAGCGGCCTATGAGGATGTCGTCGCCGAGGATCGCGCGGGCGGCGGGGACGGGCAGGTCGCCCTGGCCGAGGTGCAGCACACCGGCGCCCGCCGCGTGGGCGACGTCGGCACGGTCGTTGACCGCGAGGAGCTTGCCGTGCCGCGCGCAGGCGTCGGCGAGGACCTGGAGGTGTTCCAGTTCCTCGGCCGCCTCCATGCCCTTGTCCCGCAGCTGCACGATGTCGACGCCCCCGGCCAGGACCGCGTCCAGGAACTCGGCGAGGTCGCCCTGGCGCTTGCGGGCGTCCGTGCAGAGGTAGACGCGGGCGCCGGCGAGCCGGTCACGGGTGGTGTCGGGCATGCGTGAGTCTCCCCCGGGTTCGGTGGCGTACGGGCCGTGCCGGACCGTGGCCGTGGCCTCGGCGGTCACGGCCCGTACGCCGGTGTGGTTCGGATCAGACGGCGAGCGCCTGGGCGCGGCGCTTCACCTCCGTGCCGCGATTCTCACTCAGGGCCTGCGCGGGGGTGCCGGGCAGGCTCTCGTCGGGCGTGAAGAGCCACTCCAGCATCTCTTCGTCATTGAATCCGTCGTCCCTCAGGAGCGTCAGGGTCCCGGCCAGGCCCTTGACGACCTTCTGCTCGGCCCCGTCGATGAAGGCGGCGGGGACGTGCAGCGCGCGGTTCTCACCACGGCGTACGGCGATGAGCTGGCCGTCCTTGACCAGCTGCCGCACACGCGTCACCTCGACATCGAGCATCTCTGCGATGTCGGGGAGGGTGAGCCAGGCGGGGACGAGAGCATCGATCTTTGCGTCAATCTCGGTCACGGGATCAAGCGTGCCATCCCACACTGACAGTCGGAAGCCGGGGCGCCTCCGGCGGGGGAACGGGGCGCATGATCACCGGCTGCCGCCCGCCCCAGAACCAGGCGGTCCCGGCCGCTGGAGCCAGGCAGCCCGGGCCGCCGAGAACGAGCGGCCCCGGCGGCCACACCCAGCGGGCCCGAGCCGCCGGACCAGGCACCCCTGGCCGTCGAGGCCAAGCGGGCTCGGCCGCCATCACCCCGCGAGCCCCAGCCGCCACACCACGCAGCCCCAGCCGCCGAAGTCAGACGGACCTGCCCGTCGAGGCCAAACGGATCCGGCCGCCAGCACTACGCGAGCCCCCGCCGTCGGAGCCAGGCGGACCCGACCGCCGAGACCGAGCAGGCCCGGCCGCCAGCACCCCGCAAGCCCAGACGCCACAACACGCAGGCCCGGCCGCCAGAGCCAGGCGGCCCTGGCCGCAAAGGCCAAACGGATCCGGCCACCGGAACCACCCGAGCCCTGGCCGCCGCCAGGCGGACCCGACCGCCGAGACCGAGCAGGCCCGGCCGCCAGCACCCCGCGAGCCCCAGCCGCCACACCACGCAGCCCCAGCCGCCGAAGTCAGACAGACCTGCCCGTCGAGGCCAAACGGATCCGGCCGCCAGCACTACGCGAGCCCCCGCCGTCGGAGCCAGGCGGGCCCGACCGCCGAGACCGAGCAGGCCCGGCCGCCAGCACCCCGCAAGCCCCAGCCGCCACAACACGCAGTCCCAACCGTCGCCACCAGGGCAGACCCGGCCAGCGAAGCCAAGTGGGCCCGGCCGCCAGAACCACGCGAGCCCCAGCCGTTGCCGCCAGCCGGACCCGACCGTCGAGGCCGAACGGGCCCCGGCCGCCAGAACCACGCAAGCCCCTGCCGCCACACCACGCAGGCCCAGTCGTCAGGCGTCGGCCGACGACGCCCGGGAGGTCTCGGCCGCCGGGCCGGGCTGCGGGACGTTGCCTACGCTGTCGCCGCCTTCAGTGGTCTCGCCGGGTCCGTCAGCAGTTCCGGGTTCATCTCCGTGCCCGCCTCGATCAGGCGGCGGCCCTGGGCCAGGTCGCGGGGCCGGCCCACCGCCAGGAGGGCCACCAGACGGTTCTCGCGCAGCCAGCACACCGTCCAGGCGGGACCCGACGGCTCACCGCGCCACAGTGTCGTGTCGGCGGACGCGTGGTGGCCGGCGTACTGGACGAAGCGGCCGAACTGCTCGGACCAGAAGTACGGGACGGGGTCGTAGACCATTCGGGTCTCGCCCAGGATGTCGGCGGCCACCGTGCGGGGGCCCTGGAGGGCGTTGTCCCAGTGGTGGACCAGCAGCCGCTCGCCGTACCTCCCCGAGGGGAAGGAGGCGCAGTCGCCGACCGCGTAGACGTCCGGCAGGGAAGTGCGCAGCCGGTTGTCGGCGACGACCTCGCGGTGGGCGCCGAGTTCGATGCCCGACCCGGCGAGCCAGACCGTGGCGGGCCGGGCGCCGATACCCACCACGACCGCGCCCGCGGCCACCCGGGAGCCGTCGTCCAGGACGACCTCGCCGGGCTCGACGCGGTCCACGCGCGCGTGGGTGCGCAAAACGGCACCCGCGTCGGCGTACCAGGAGGTCATCGGCGCGGCCACCTCGGCGGGCAGCGCGCCCGCGAGCGGCCGCTCGGCGGCTTCCACGACCGTCACCGCACAGCCCGCCTCGCGCGCGGCGGTGGCGAACTCGGCGCCGATCCAGCCCGCCCCGACGACCACGATGTCGTGCTGCCGGGCGAGCACGGGGCGCAGCCGCTCGGCGTCGTCCAGGGTGCGCAGCAGATGCACGCCCGACACACCCTCCGTGCCGGGCAGCCGGATCGGTTCGGCACCGGTGGCGAGGACCAGGGCGTCGTACGGGACCGCCCCGGCCTCGGTGTCCAGTTCGTGCGCTTCGGGGCGCACGCCCAGCGCCTCGCGGCCGAGCAGCAGTTCGATGCCGAGGGACTCGAAGTCCACGTCGAAGGCGGAGCCCTCGGCCTTGCCGAGCAACACGGCCTTGGACAGCGGCGGACGGTCGTACGGCTGATGGGGCTCCGCGCCGATCACCGTGACCGTGCCCTTGAACCCCTGTTCGCGAAGGGCGACCGCGGTCTGTACGCCGGCCATGCCCGCGCCGACCACGACCACCCGCCGCTGCGCCTGCGTCTGCTCGCTCATTTGATCACCCTAGCCATCTGACTATCAGTCAGTCAGGAGTCGTGCTCAGTGACCTGTTCCACAACGCTCGTCCCGCTGCCCGGCTGCGACTCCCACTCCCACGTCTCCTCCAACCGCAGCCGCCCGTCAGGAAGCTCCACGACCGTCGAGACGCAGTGGCCGGAGGACGTCGTTCCGTCGTGCTTGAGCTGCACGTACCGGAAGTCGAGACGGTCCCCCGCGCGCGTGCCGACGAGATGCCCGCGTACGACGTCACCGCCCGCGTACCCGGCCCAGATCTCCCCATCCTTCTCGTGGTAGGTGAACCGGGTCCGCGTACCCACCTGACCTGGGGCCTGATCGGCCACCGGGGCGAGGACGAGGCCGTCGAGCGAGCGGGGCATGGCGGAAGGCTCCCTTACAGAGGCGCACGGGCACGGGCTAGGGTGGCCAACGTAGAGCACTCGCGGGAGCCCGGACGCACCGGGCTGAGAGGGAGGCTGGCGGCCTCCGACCGTACGAACCTGATCCGGGTCATGCCGGCGAAGGGAGGGGCTGGACGCCCATGTCCTCACGTACGTCAGACGTCCTCGTCGTCGGGGGCGGCATCATCGGCCTGGTCACGGCCTGGCGGGCCGCGCAGCGCGGACTCACCACGGCCGTCGTGGACCCCGAACCGGGCGGCGGGGCCGCCCAGGTGGCCGCCGGGATGCTGGCCGCGGTCACCGAACTCCACTACGGCGAGCACACCCTGCTGGGGCTGAACCTCGCCTCGGCCCACCGCTATCCCGACTTCGCGGCCGAGCTCACCGACCTGACCGGACTCGACCTCGGCTACCGCCGCTGCGGCACGCTCGCCGTGGCCCTGGACGCCGACGACCGCGCCCACCTGCGCGAACTGCACGCGCTCCAGCGGCAGTCGGGGCTGGAGTCGGAGTGGCTGTCCGGCCGGGAGTGCCGGCGCCTGGAGCCGATGCTGGCACCAGGGGTGCGGGGCGGACTGCGGGTGGACGGCGACCACCAGATCGATCCACGGCGGCTCACGCGCGCGTTGCTGGCCGCGTGCGAGCAGGCGGGTGTCGTCTTCCACCGCGCGTGGGCCAAAGGCCTCCGGGTCGCAGGGGACCGGGCCGCAGGGGTCACGACGACCGACGGCGACGAGCTGGGCGCGGGCCAGGTGGTGCTCGCCGCCGGAAGCCTCAGCGGCCGCCTCGAAGGGGTCCCCGCGGACGTCCTGCCCCCGGTACGGCCCGTGAAGGGCCAGGTGCTGCGGCTGACCGTGCCCTCACACTGCGCGCCCTTCCTGAACCGCACCGTGCGGGCCGTGGTGCGCGGCAGCCAGGTCTATCTGGTGCCGCGGGAGAACGGCGAGCTGGTGGTCGGCGCGACCAGCGAGGAGCTGGGCTGGGACACGACGGTGACCGCGGGCGGGGTGTACGAGCTGCTGCGCGACGCCCACGAGCTCGTCCCCGGCATCACCGAGCTGCCGCTGACGGAGACCCGCGCGGGACTGCGCCCGGGCTCCCCGGACAACGCTCCGCTGCTCGGGCCCACGGAACTGACCGGGCTGGTGCTCGCGACCGGCCACTATCGCAATGGCGTGCTGCTCACGCCGATCACCGGGGACGCCATGGCGCACGTCCTGACGACCGGTGAACTCCCCGATGTGGCACGCCCGTTCACTCCCCGGCGATTCGCCGCCACGGAACGCCTGGAGCAGCCGGCATGAACATCTCCGTCAACGGGGAGCCGCGGCAGTTCGCTCCCGGCACGGCTCTCGACACCGTCGTGCGGGCGCTGACGCCGGCGCCGTCCGGGGTGGCCGCGGCGCTCAACGAGACCGTCGTCCCGCGCGCGCAGTGGCCCTCGACGTCCCTCACCGAGGGAGACCGCGTGGAAGTCCTCACCGCCGTCCAAGGAGGCTGAGCCATGGCCGACGATCCCTTTGTCATCGACGGCACGTCCTTCTCGTCCCGGTTGATCATGGGCACGGGCGGAGCGCCCAGCCTGGACGTGCTCGAGCGAGCCCTGGTCGCCTCCGGCACCGAGCTGACGACGGTCGCGATGCGGCGCGTGAACCCCTCGGTGCACGGCTCGGTGCTGTCCGTACTGGAGAAGCTCGGCATCCGCGTGCTCCCGAACACGGCGGGCTGTTTCACCGCCGGGGAGGCCGTACTGACGGCCCGCCTCGCGCGCGAGGCGCTCGGCACGGACCTGGTCAAGCTGGAGGTCATCGCCGACGAGCGCACCCTTCTGCCGGACCCGATGGAGCTGCTGGACGCGGCCGAGACCCTGGTGGACGACGGCTTCACGGTGCTGCCGTACACGAACGACGACCCGGTGCTCGCCCGGAAGCTGGAGGACGTGGGCTGCGCGGCGATCATGCCGCTGGGCTCACCGATCGGCTCGGGCCTCGGCATCCGCAACCCGCACAACTTCCAGCTGATCGTCGAGCACGCGCGTGTGCCGGTGATCCTGGACGCGGGAGCGGGCACGGCGTCGGACGCGGCCCTGGCGATGGAGCTCGGGTGCGCGGGTGTGATGCTCGCCTCAGCGGTGACGCGGGCGCGGGAGCCCGAGCTGATGGCGCACGCGATGCGGCACGCGGTGGAGGCGGGACGGCTGGCGTACCGGGCGGGGCGGATCCCCCGACGGCACTTCGCCGAGGCGTCCTCCCCGGTGGCGGGCAGGGCGGTGCTGGACCCGGAGCGGCCTGCTTTCCAGTGACCTGAAGTGGCGGCTGGGGCGGGTGGGTGACTCAAGCGGCACACCTGCCCGCGACCTGCAACTCCGTGCGATCTGCGTCACAGCTGCGCTGCAGTCCCGCCTCGATATCGGCCGAACAGGACGGGCTGTCAGCGTCGGCTCGTACACTCACCTGCGTGGATACGACCCTTCAGGACCCGTTGGTCGGGCAGGTGCTCGACGGCCGCTATCGCGTGGACGCGCGGATCGCGGTCGGCGGGATGGCCACGGTCTACCGGGCCCTGGACACCCGTCTGGACCGCGTGCTCGCGCTCAAGGTGATGCACCCCGCGCTCGCGGCGGACGGGACCTTCGTCGAGCGGTTCATCCGGGAGGCCAAGTCCGTCGCCCGGCTCGCCCACCCCAACGTCGTGCAGGTCTTCGACCAGGGCACCGACGGGTCGTACGTCTATCTCGCCATGGAGTACGTCGCCGGGTGCACCCTGCGCGACGTGCTGCGCGAGCGCGGGGCCCTGCAGCCGCGCGCCGCCCTGGACATCCTGGAGCCCGTGCTCGCCGCGCTCGGCGCCGCACACCGCGCGGGTTTCGTGCACCGGGACATGAAGCCGGAGAACGTCCTGATAGGGGACGACGGCCGGGTCAAGGTCGCCGACTTCGGACTCGTGCGGTCGGTGAACACCGTGACCAGCACCACCGGAGCCGTACTCGGCACCGTGTCCTATCTCTCGCCCGAGCAGATCGAGCAGCCGGGCACCGCGGACGCCCGCGTCGACGTGTACGCGTGCGGTGTGGTCCTGTACGAGATGCTGACCGGCGACCGCCCGCACGACGGCGACTCCCCCGCCGTCGTTCTCTACAAGCACCTCCACGAGGACGTCCCGCCGCCCTCGGCCGTGGTCCCTGGGCTGCCGTACGAACTGGACGAACTGGTCGCGTCGGCCACCGCCCGCACCCCGGACCTGCGTCCGTACGACGCCGTGGAACTGCTCGCGCAGACCCGCGAGGCACACGGCAGGCTGAGCGCCGACCAGCTGGACGCGGTACCGCCGCAGGCGCTCGCGGCGGAGCACGCGGGCGCCGAGAACCGCACGAGCGTGATCCCGCGCTCCCTGACCGTGCCGCGCCTGCTGCCGGTCAACGAGGACGAGCCGGTGTACCACCGCACCAGCCGTCTGGAGAGCCCGCCGCCGCCTTCCCGGCGCGGCCGCTCCTCCGGCGGCCTCCGGCGCGGTCCCCTCCTGATCATCGCCGCGATCCTGCTGGCCCTCGGGCTCGGGGCGGGTGTCTGGTACATCAACTCCGGCCAGTTCACCCAGGTCCCGGCCCTCCTGACGAAGACCGAGGCGCAGGCCCGGGACCGGCTGGACGAGGCCGGTCTGGAGACCGGCAAGGTCTCGTACGCCTACAGCGACACCGTGAAGCGCGGCACCGTCATCAGCACGGACCCAGGGGTGGGCGCCCGCATACGGAACCACGACTCCGTGTCGATCACCGTCTCCAAGGGCCCCCAGACCGTGAAGGTGCCCGATCTGGAGGGGGCCGCGCTGAGCAGTGCCAGGACCCGGCTGAAGGCGGAAGGGCTGCAGCCGGGCATGGTCACCCGGGAGTTCAGCGACGACGTACCGAAGGGTTTCGTGATCAGCACGGATCCCGGGGACGGCACCACGCTGCGCGCCGGCTCGGCGATCGCGCTCACCGTCAGCAAGGGTGCACCGGTCGACGTCCCGGACGTCACCGGCGAGGACCTGGACGACGCCAGGGCCGACCTGACGGAGGCCGGTCTGAAGGTGAAGATCGCCACCACCCGGGTCAACTCCGAGTTCGACGCGGGCCAGGTCGCCGAGCAGACCCCGGCCGGCGAGAGCCAGGCCGCCGACGGCGACACCGTCACCCTGACGATCTCCAAGGGCCCGGAGATGATCGAGGTCCCGGACGTCACCGGTGACAGCGTCGACGACGCCAAGACCGAACTGGAGGACGCGGGCTTCGAGGTCGACGAGGACCGCGGCCTGCTCGGCCTGTTCGGCGACACGGTGAAGAAGCAGTCCGTGGAGGGTGGGGACACGGCCCCCAAGGGTTCGACGATCAAGATCACCATTCGCTGACGAGTGCGGGCTGTGCGCGAGGGGTGTGATGCGCGGTGCACCGCACCGCACCCCATCCGTGCAGGCGCCGCAGGCAATGGCACCCTTGACCGGTGACAACTCAGCGCAACCCCGTCGGCGGCCACGTCCCCGTGGCCGGCGGCCTGAACTCCGTCGGCCTGTCGTACGCCCGTGACCTCGACGCCGAGACCGTGCAGGTCTTCGTCGCCAACCCGCGCGGCTGGGCCACCCCCGCAGGCAACCCCCGCCAGGACGAGGCATTCCGCGAGGCCTGCGCGGAAGAGGCGATACCGGCGTACGTCCACGCCCCGTACCTGATCAACTTCGGCTCGCACACCGAGGCGACCGTGGAGAAGTCGGCCGATTCGCTCCGGCACTCCCTCAGGCGCGGACGAGAGATCGGCGCGCGGGGCGTCGTCGTGCACACCGGCAGCGCGACCGGCGGCCGCGACCGTTCCGTGGCCCTGAAGCAGGTGCGCGAGCACCTGCTGCCGCTTCTCGACGAGCTCACCCACGACGACGACCCGTACCTGCTCCTGGAGTCGACGGCCGGCCAGGGCGCCTCCCTCTGCTCACGCACCTGGGACTTCGGCCCGTACTTCGAGGCCCTGGACGCCCACCCGAAGCTGGGCGTCTGCCTGGACACCTGCCACATCTTCGCGGCCGGCCACGACCTCACCGGTCCGAGCGGCATGCACCAGACGCTCGACCTCCTGGTGGAGACCGTCGGCGAGGGCCGTCTGAAGCTGATCCACGCCAACGACTCCAAGGACGTGGTCGGCGCCCACAAGGACCGCCACGAGAACATCGGATCCGGCCACATCGGCGAGGACCCGTTCCGCGCCCTGATGACCCACCCCGCCACCGCGGGCGTACCGCTGATCATCGAAACGCCGGGCGGCAAGGAGGGACACGCGGCGGACGTGGAGCGGCTGAAGAAACTCCGGGACGGGTGACACATCGAGGAATACCCCTAGGGGGTATGCGGTTCCTGCTCGGTACAGGAACCGTCACCTGACATTGGGGGAACTGATGCAGCACCCGACAAGCGGATGGGCCACGGCCGTCCAGGCCACCCTCCACTGCCTCACCGGCTGCGCCATCGGCGAAGTGCTCGGCATGGTCATCGGCACCGCGTTCGGCTGGGGCAATCTGTCCACGACCGTCCTGGCGATCGCCCTCGCGTTCCTCTTCGGCTACTCGCTCACCCTGCGCGGGGCCCTGAAGGGCGGCCTGGACTTCCGGGCCGCGGTCCAGGTGGCGCTGGCCGCCGACACCCTCTCCATCGCCGCGATGGAGCTCATCGACAACGGTGTCATCGTGCTGTGGCCGGACGCCATGGACGCGGAACTCGCCGACCTGCTGTTCTGGGCGTCACTGGCGATCTCGCTGGCCATCGCGTTCGTCGTGACCGTGCCGGTCAACAAGTGGATGATCGGGCGCGGCAAGGGTCACGCCGTGGTCCACCAGCACCACGCGCACTGACCGGTCACAGCTCGGGGCCGTCCCCCGGCTGCTCCTGGTACGAGTACCGCTGTTCCTTCCAGGGATCGCCGACGTTGTGATAGCCGCGCTCCTCCCAGAAGCCCCGGCGGTCGGCGGTCATGTACTCGACGCCACGGACCCATTTGGGCCCCTTCCAGGCGTACAGATGGGGGACGACCAGCCGGAGCGGAAAGCCGTGCTCCGCGGTCAGCAGTTCCCCGTCCTTGTGGGTGGCGAGGATCGCCTGCTCGGACGCGAAGTCCTCGAGGCGGAGGTTGGAGCTGAAGCCGTACTCGGCCCAGACCATCACATGGGTGACGGCCGGCGCGGGCGGGGCGACGTCCAGGATCGTACGGGCGGGAATGCCGCCCCACTCGGCACCGAGCATGCTGAACTTCGTCACGCAGTGCAGATCGCCCACGACGGTGGTGTACGGCAGCGCCGTGAACTCCTCGTGGTTCCAGCAGTGCTTCTCGCCGTCCGCGGTGGCGCCGAAGACCCGGAACTCCCAGCGCTCGGGCCGGAACCTGGGGACCGGCCCGTAGTGCGTGACGGGCCAGCCGCGCTGCAGTCGCTGCCCCGGCGGAAGCTCGGAGTGCGCCGCTTCTCCGCTCTCGCGCTCCACCGGCTGACCCATGTCTTCCATCCTGACAGACCCGAGGCGATGCACCTGACCAGCCCCCACCCAATTCACCTCACACCGGACTAAGCATGCCCTTACTTACTAAGTGAAGACTTACTGGACGATCTTCTTCGCCGGTGCGAGGATGCGGCGCAGCCTGCCAGTTCCCCACGGTTGGAAGGAGCCTCTGCGATGCAGGGCGACCCCGAGGTCATCGAATTCCTCAACGAGCAGCTCACGGGCGAGCTCACGGCGATCAACCAGTACTTCCTGCACGCGAAGATGCAGGAGAACTTCGGCTGGACGAAGCTGGCGAAGTACACGCGGCACGAGTCGTTCGACGAGATGAAGCACGCCGAGGTGCTGACCGACCGCATTCTCTTCCTGGAGGGGCTGCCGAACTACCAGCGGCTGTTCCACGTGCGCGTGGGCCAGACCGTCAAGGAGATGTTCGAGGCCGACCGGCAGGTCGAGGTCGAGGCCATCGACCGCCTCAAGCGCGGTATCGAGGTCATGCGCGCCAAGGGCGACATCACGTCGGCGAACATCTTCGAGTCGATCCTCGCGGACGAGGAGCACCACATCGACTATCTCGACACGCAGCTGGAGCTTCTGGAGAAGCTCGGTGAGGCGCTGTACATCGCGCAGCTGATCGAGCAGCCGGAGAGCTAGGCGGCCTCGTCGAGTTCTTCGAGTCCGGTCAGGACCTGTTTGCCCGGGTCGGCCGGCTCCCGGCGGGGGTAGGCGCCGCGGCCGAGGATGGCCTGGATCCGGCGTACACAGGATCCGCAGTCCGTCCCGGCCTTGCAGGCTGAGGCGATCTGGCGGGGCGTACAGGCACCACCGTCCGCGTGCTGCTGGACCTGCGCCTCGGTCACTCCGAAGCAGTTGCAGACGTACACGCGGATTCCACCTCCCGCCGAGATCAATAAGGCTAACCTAACCTTACCCGGCGCTCTGGAACCGCAAAAGTGGAGTGGGGCGCGGATCGTATGTGATCCGCGCCCCATTCATGTTCCTGTAACAGGTGCCCCTGTCACTGGTCCCTGTACATCTCCGCGACGAGGAACGCCAGGTCGAGCGACTGGCTGCGGTTGAGCCGCGGGTCGCAGGCCGTCTCGTAGCGCTGGTGCAGGTCGTCGACGAAGATCTCGTCGCCGCCGCCCACGCACTCGGTGACGTCGTCACCGGTGAGCTCGACGTGGATGCCGCCCGGGTGGGTGCCCAGGCCCTTGTGGACCTCGAAGAAGCCCTTGACCTCGTCGAGCACGTCGTCGAAGCGGCGGGTCTTGTGGCCGGAGGCCGCCTCGTAGGTGTTGCCGTGCATCGGGTCGGTGATCCAGGCGACGGTGGCGCCGGAGGCGGTGACCTTCTCGACCAGCTCGGGCAGCTTGTCGCGGACCTTGTCGGCGCCCATGCGGACGATGAAGGTCAGCCGGCCGGGCTCGCGGTCGGGGTCGAGGCGCTCGATGTACTGCAGCGCCTCCTCGGCCGTGGTGGTCGGGCCGAGCTTGATGCCGATCGGGTTGCGGATCTGCGAGGCGAACTCGATGTGCGCGCCGTCCAGCTGCCGGGTGCGCTCACCGACCCACACCATGTGCGCGGAGACGTCGTACAGCTGCCCCGAGCGCGAGTCCACGCGGGTGAGCGCCGACTCGTAGTCGAGCAGCAGCGCCTCGTGCGAGGAGTAGAACTCGACGGTCTTGAACTCCTCCGGGTCGGTCCCGCAGGCCCGCATGAAGTTCAGCGCCTGGTCGATCTCGCGCGCCAGCTGCTCGTAGCGCTGGCCGGACGGGGACGACTTCACGAAGTCCTGGTTCCAGGCGTGCACCTGGCGCAGGTCGGCGTAACCGCCGGTGGTGAAGGCGCGCACCAGGTTGAGCGTGGAGGCGGAGGCGTTGTACATCCGCTTCAGGCGCTCGGGGTCCGGGATGCGGGCCTTCTCGTTGAACTCGAAGCCGTTGACCGAGTCGCCCCGGTACGTCGGCAGCGTCACACCGTCGCGGGTCTCGGTGCCCTTGGAGCGCGGCTTGGAGTACTGGCCGGCGATGCGGCCGACCTTCACGACCGGCACCGAGGCGGCGTACGTCAGCACGGCGCCCATCTGGAGCAGCGTCTTGAGCTTGTTGCGGATGTGGTCCGCGGACACGGCGTCGAAGGCCTCGGCGCAGTCGCCGCCCTGGAGCAGGAACGCCTCTCCCTTGGCGACGGCCGCCATCCGGGCGCGCAGCTGGTCGCACTCGCCCGCGAAGACGAGCGGCGGATACGACTCGAGGTCCGCGATCACTGCGCGCAGAGCCTCGGTGTCGGGGTACTCGGGCTGCTGCGCCGCGGGCAGGTCTCGCCAGGTGTTGCCAGCGCTGGCGCTGGTCTTAGCGTTCACGGTCACGACGTCAACATTACGGGGTCGTGTCCTGGCTCCCGTGCCATGCCCAGGAAATGAGACACGGGTGGCGCGCCGTGGACATGGGGTAGGGTGCGTCGCATGTTCGCGCATTCGACCCAGAACTGGTGGTGGACCGCTCATCCGGCGGCCCACTGACAAGCGCGTACGCAAGACTTCGCGAAGGCCGCCCGAGGGGCGGCCTTCGGCGTTTTCCGGGGTCGTTCCTCACCGCCATCGACACAAGACGGACGAGGAACCATGGACCTGACCAAGCTCCTGCACGACGACCGCCCTTTCGCCCTGCTCCGCCGCCGCACCCCGGGCCATGACGAGAACACCGTGGAGGTGTTGCTCGGCCCCGTCAGCACCTACGACCGTCTCGCCGACCTCCCCGACGAGGGCCTGGCGCTCGTCCCCTTCCGCCAGATCCGCGAGCGCGGTTTCGACGTGCGGGACGACGGGACGCCGCTCGCCGTGCTGACGCCCGAGGAGACCCACGCCCTCCCCCTCGCCGAGGCCCTCGCGCAGCTTCCCGCCCACGACGTCCGTGTCGAGAACGGCGGCTTCGACGTGGCCGACGAGGAGTACGCCGAGATCGTCGGACGGGTGCTGCACGAGGAGATCGGGCGTGGCGAGGGCGCCAACTTCGTGATCCGGCGGACCTACGAGGGCGAGATCCCGGGGTTCTCCCGCGCGGACGCGCTCGCCCTGTTCCGGCGGCTCCTGGAGGGCGAGCGGGGCGCGTACTGGACCTTCGTCGTGCACACCGGGGAGCGGACCCTGGTCGGTGCGAGCCCGGAGGTGCACGTCCGGATGTCCGGCGGGACCGTCGTCATGAACCCGATCAGCGGGACGTACCGCTATCCCGCCGAGGGCCCCACCCCCGAGCACCTGCTCGGCTTCCTCGCCGACGGCAAGGAGATCGAGGAGCTGTCGATGGTCGTCGACGAGGAGCTCAAGATGATGTGCACCGTCGGTGACATGGGAGGGGTCGTCATCGGGCCCCGGCTGAAGGAGATGTCCCACCTCGCGCACACCGAGTACGAGCTGCGCGGGAAGTCCTCGCTGGACGTGCGGGAGGTCCTGAAGGAGACCATGTTCGCGGCCACCGTCACCGGCTCGCCCGTGCAGAACGCCTGCCGGGTCATCGAGCGGCACGAGGTCGGCGGGCGCGGGTACTACGCGGGCGCGCTGGCGCTGATCGGCAGGGACTCCGGTGGTGCCCAGACCCTCGACTCCCCCATCCTCATCCGCACCGCCGACATCAACGCGGACGGGCGGCTGCGGGTCCCCGTCGGCGCGACCCTCGTGCGCGGCTCGGACCCGGTGAGCGAGGTCGCGGAGACCCACGCCAAGGCGGCTGGCGTACTGGCGGCTCTCGGCGTACGACCGTCCCGGCCCCGGGCGGAGCACGCGCGCGTGAGTCTCGCCGACGATCCACGCGTGCGTGCCGCGCTCGACGGGCGGCGCACGAACCTCGCCCCCTTCTGGCTGCGGATGCAGGAGCGGTCGTACGGGCTCGAAGGGCACACCCTCGTGGTCGACGGCGAGGACACCTTCACTTCGATGCTCGCGCATGTGCTGCGCTCGGGCGGGCTGGACGTGACCGTGCGGCGCTACGACAAACCGGGCCTCAAGGACGCCGTGCTCGCGCACGAGGGGCCCGTCGTCCTCGGCCCCGGTCCCGGCGACCCGTCCGACCTGGACGACCCCAAGATGCGGTTCCTGCGGGACCTGACCGCGCTCGTCCTCGGGGAACACCGGCACGGCGTCCTCGGCGTCTGCCTGGGCCACGAGCTGATCGCGGCCGAGCTGGGCCTGGAGATCGTACGGAAGGAAGTCCCGTACCAGGGAGCGCAGACGACGGTCGATCTGTTCGGGCGGCCCGAGACCGTCGGCTTCTACAACAGCTTCGTGGCGCACTGCGACGACGAGACGGCGACCGAACTGGCGGCGCACCAGGTCGAGATCAGCCGGGCCGGCAACGGGGAGGTGCACGCGCTGCGCGGCCCCGGCTTCGCGGGCGTCCAGTTCCACCCGGAGTCGGTCCTGACACTGAACGGCGCCACCGTCGTACGGGAGCTGGTGAGGCAGCTGCGCCGCACGGCTGTGTGAGCCGGCCGGCGTCAGCCGAAGAACACCCCCACCTCCTCGTACAGCTTCGGGTCGACCGTCTTCAGCTGCGCCGTCGCCTCCGCGATCGGCACACGCACGATGTCCGTTCCGCGCAGGGCGACCATCTTGCCGAAGTCGCCTTCGCGGACGGCGTCGATGGCGTGCAGGCCGAAGCGGGTGGCGAGCCAGCGGTCGAAGGCGCTGGGGGTACCGCCCCTCTGGATGTGCCCGAGCACGGTCGTGCGGGCCTCCTTGCCGGTGCGCTTCTCGATCTGCTTGGCCAGCCACTCGCCGACACCGGACAGCCGCACATGTCCGAAGGAGTCGAGCGACTCGTCCTTGAGGACCACGTCACCGTCCTTCGGCATGGCGCCCTCGGCGATGACCACGATCGGGGCGTACGACGCCCTGAAGCGGGAGGTGATCCAGGCGCACACCTGGTCGACGTCGAAGCGCTGCTCGGGGATGAGGATGACGTTGGCGCCGCCCGCGAGACCGGAGTGCAGGGCGATCCAGCCGGCGTGGCGGCCCATCACCTCGCAGACCAGGACGCGCATATGGGACTCGGCGGTGGTGTGCAGCCGGTCGATGGCCTCCGTGGCGATGCCGACCGCGGTGTCGAAGCCGAAGGTGTAGTCGGTGGCGGAGAGGTCGTTGTCGATGGTCTTCGGTACGCCGACACAGGGCACACCGTGCCGGTCGGACAGTTGCGCGGCCACGCCCAGGGTGTCCTCGCCACCGATGGCGATGAGCGCTTCGATCTCCCGCGCGGCCAGGTTCTCCTGGATCCGGCGGATGCCGTCCTCCTGTTTCAGCGGGTTGGTGCGGGAGGAGCCGAGGATGGTGCCGCCGCGGGGCAGGATGCCGCGGACGGCCGGGATGTCGAGACGTACGGTGCGGTCCTCCAGTGGACCCCGCCAGCCGTCCCGGAAGCCGGTGAAGTCATAGCCGTACTCCTGAACGCCCTTGCGGACGATGGCCCGGATGACGGCGTTGAGGCCGGGGCAGTCGCCGCCTCCGGTCAGTACTCCGACGCGCATGGACAGATCCCTTCGCCGCAGGTGCCTGACGAAGGGTCAGTGTGACGCGCGTCTCACTCGTCGTCGAGGCCTCTTTCGATGGCGTATCGCACGAGCTCGACCCTGTTGTGGAGTTGCAGCTTGCCGAGGGTGTTCTGGACGTGGTTCTGGACCGTGCGGTGGGAGATCACCAGGCGTTCGGCGATCTGCTTGTAGCTCAGGCCCTTGGCGACCAGCCTCAGCACCTCGGTCTCGCGCTCGGTGAGCTGCGGGGCCCTGGGCTGGTCGGGGTCGCCGGCGGGCGCGGGGTCGGTGGCGAGGCGGCGGTACTCGCCGAGCACCAGGCCGGCGAGACCGGGCGTGAAGACGGGGTCTCCGACGGCCGTGCGGCGGACCGCGTCCAGGAGTTCCTCGGTGGACGCGGACTTCAGCAGATAGCCGGTAGCGCCCGACTTCACGGCCTCCAGGACGTCGGCGTGCTCGCCGCTCGCCGACAGCACGAGGACACGCAGCGCCGGGTTGTGCCCGACGAGCTCCTTGCAGACCTGGACGCCGGGCTTCACCGGCAGGTTCAGGTCGAGCACCAGCACGTCGGGGTCCGCCGCCCTGGCCCGGCGTACGGCCTGGTCGCCGTCGCCCGCCGTCGCGACCACGTCGAAGCCGGACTCGGCCAGGTCCCGGGCGACCGCGTCGCGCCACATGGGGTGGTCGTCGACCACCATGACCTTGATCGGACCCTTGTCGTTCATCGTTGTCCTGCCTTCCCCCGTGAGACCTTCGGTACCTTCAGTTCGACCTCCGTGCCCTGGCCCGGAGGCGAGATCAGCTCGGCGCTGCCGCCGAGTTCGCGCAGCCGGCCCCGGATCGACAGGGCCACCCCGAGCCGCCCCTCGCCCTCGGCCTGGGCGAGCCGCCCCTCGGGGATGCCGGGTCCGTCGTCCCGTACGGTCACGATCACCTCGTCGGGTTCGTCCTCGACGAGGATCCACGCACGCGCGTGCTCACCGGCGTGCCGGTGCACGTTGTCCAGGGCGGCCCCGACGGCCGCGGCCAGTTCCCGTGCGGCGGGCGGGGGCAGTGGGACGGGGGCGCCGGGCTCGACGAGGGAGACCTTCGCCGAGGCGTACGGGGCGAGCAGTGCGCGCAGGTCGAGCGGACCGGTCTCGTCCGGCCCGTCGTCGTCCCGCTCGACGTCGATGACGTGGACGACCGCGCCCTGGGCCGCGTCCCGGGACACCCGGGAGACGGAGGTCAGGCCGCCGGAGACCAGGGTGCGCAGCGCCACCTCCTGCTCGCCGGCCATCCGGCCCAGCTCGGCCGCCTCGCCGCCCATGACCGCGCCCCGGCGCTGCACCATGGCGAGCACCTGGAGCACGCTGTCGTGGATGTCCCGGGCCAGCCGCTCACGCTCCCGGGTCGCCGCCTCGATCTCCAGGGCGCGGGCGAGGGTGCGCTCGGAGGCGCGGGCGACCTCGACGACGTAGCCGATGGCGATGGAGGCGACCCAGACGAGGATCACGTTGTGGACGGTGTCGCGGGCCGGGTGGCCGCGCTCGAAAAGGTTGGCGGCGGCGACCGGCGTGGAGGCGAGCGCGGCCCAGCGCCAGCCGCCCTTGATGGCGAACGCCAGGACGGAACCGGCCGTCCATATCGACGGCAGGGTGGGGCCGCCGCTGTCGATGTGGTGGTCGTTGACGACCAGCGGGGTCAGCACGATCCCGGTGACCGCGATCGCGAGGTCGACGGCGAGGAAGCGCTTGGTGCAGGCGGCCGCGTTCTGGACGCGGGGCAGCGTGGCGAACGTCCACACGCACAGGACGACGTAGTAGGCGATGGCGATGCCGGGCCGGTCGAACTCGTCGTACTCGGTCGCGAAGAGTCCGACCGCGTACAGCATGGTGAGCACCCGGTACCCGGTCAGCGCACGCCACAGCGGCTGCTCGACCGACATGCGCATGACGCGCACCTGCTTGGCCATGTCCCCCACCCCCGGGCTCCGACTGCCGTGTCCCAGGATCCTAGGACGCCGACTGCCCGGGCTTGTCCTGCTCGGCCTTCGCGGCAGCCGCCTTGGCGGCCTTCTCGGCCTTGGCCGCCTCCGAGATCCGGCGCTTGGCGGCGGTCGCGTAGATGTCGACGTACTCCTGACCGGAGAGCTTCATGATCTCGTACATGACCTCGTCGGTCACCGCGCGCAGCACGAAACGGTCGTGCTCCATGCCCTGGTAGCGGCTGAAGTCCAGGGGCTCGCCGATGCGGATGCCCGGCCGCATCAGCTTGGGCATGACCTTGCCCGGCGGCTGGATCTTCTCGGTGTCGATCATCGCGACCGGGATGACCGGGACGCCGGAGGCGAGCGCCACGCGCGCGAGGCCGCCGGGCTTGCCCCGGTAGAGGCGGCCGTCGGGCGAGCGGGTGCCCTCGGGGTAGATGCCGAACAGCTCGCCACGCTCCAGTACGTCCAGGCCGCTCTTGATCGCCGCCTCGCCCGCGCCGCGCGCGCCGGAGCGGTCCACCGGGAGCTGGCCGACGCCCTTGAAGAAGGCGGCCGTCAGACGGCCCTTCACCCCGGGGGTCGTGAAGTACTCGGCCTTCGCGATGAAGGTGACCTTGCGGTCGAGGACCGCGGGAAGGAAGAAGGAGTCGGAGAAGGAGAGGTGGTTGCTCGCCAGGATGGCCGGGCCGTCGGCGGGAATGTTCTCGAGGCCTTCCACCCAGGGCCTGAAGGCGACCTTCAGCGGCCCTCCGATGGCGACCTTCATCGTGCCGTACAACAACCGAGTGCCTCCTGTGTCCGTGGATGAGACCTTAACCCGGGGCCCTGTCAAACAGCCCGACGGCCCTGGTCGGTGTCAGTGCGGTCGCGTACGGTGAACCTCACCTGGACTTGCTCACGCTTCTTTCATGAACAGGAGACCTAGGTGCCGGTCCTCCCCGGAGCCGAGCCGTTCCGCCATGAGGGCGGGGACGCCGGTGTCCTTCTCTGCCACGGCTTCACCGGTTCCCCCCAGTCACTGCGCCCCTGGGCCCAGCACCTCGCCGAGCACGGCCTGACGGTCTCCCTGCCGCTGCTGCCCGGGCACGGCACCCGCTGGCAGGACATGGCCCTCACCGGCTGGCAGGACTGGTACGCGGAGGTGGACCGCGAGCTGCGCGCCCTCAGCGAGCGCTGCACCTCCGTGTTCGTGGCCGGACTGTCCATGGGCGGCACCCTGGCCCTCAGGCTGGCCGCCAAGCACGGGGACGCGGTGCGCGGTGTCGTGGTCGTCAACCCGGCGAACCGCATGCACGGCCTCGCGCCGTACGCCCTTCCGGTGGCCCGTCACTTCGTCCGTACGGCGCCCGGGATCGCCAGCGACATCAAGAAGGAGGGCAGCGTCGAGCTGGGGTACGACAAGGTGCCGCTGCACGCGGCGCACTCCCTGCGCACCTTCTTCCGGCAGGTCGACGGCGAGCTGCCGCAGGTCACCCAGCCGCTGCTGGTGCTGCGCAGCGCCCAGGACCATGTGGTCCCGGCGGCCGACTCCGCGCGCGTGCTGAGCCGGGTGTCGTCGACGGACGTAACTGAGATCGTGCTGGAACAGAGCTACCACGTGGCGACGTTGGACCATGACGCGGAGCGGATTTTCGACGAGAGCCTCGCGTTCATCGGCCGGCACACCACCGGCATCGGCAGCGAAGGGACGGCCGCACGTGGCTGAGCACGACTCCGACCGCGAGGACCGCGAGCCGGACGAGCAGGGCGTCCCCTTCGACGAGGAGGCCGCGTGGGCGGCCATCGTGGCCGGGTACGGCGAGGAACCGAAGGACCCGCCGGGCACGAAGCCGTTCAAGTCGATCGAGGATCTCGCGCTGCTCGAGACCGAGACGAACGACGATCCGACGACGACGGAGACGCAACCCAAGAAGGACGGGGCGAAGAAGGACGCGCCGAAGAAGGACGAGAACCCGGCGAAGCCGCTGGGCGGTTCCGTCGCCTTCGCACCCGGTGTCGGGCCTCGTGACTACAGCGCGCCCGAGCCGGCCGAGGACGACTTCGAGGAGGACGACGAGGGGCACTTCGTCCCCCCGGAGCCGCCGCCGCTGCCGTCCGCCGACACCACCTCGAGGTTCGCCTGGCTGGGCGTGCTGGGCGGACCGGTTCTGCTGCTCGTCGCGGTGCTGCTCGGCTGGGAGATGACGTGGTGGCTGGCCACGGCGGGGATCGGCGGGTTCCTGGGTGGCTTCGTCACGCTGGTGACGCGGATGCGGGCGGACGACGAGGACGACGAGGATCCCGGCCGGGGTGCCGTGGTCTGATCCGGCTCAGTTCGCGGGGATTCTGAGGGTGGCCAGGACCGGGAGATGATCGGTGGCCGCCCTCATGTCTGCCTCCGTGATCCCGGGGAGGTGCGTGGGGACTCCGCAGCCGAGCACCTCGATGCCCTTCGTGGCGAAGATCGCGTCGATCCGCTGGTGGGGTTCCGAGCGGGTCCAGGTGTGTTCGCCCCCCATCGGGCCGGCCGCCCAGCAGTCCTGGAGGTTCGCGGCGAGGCGCCTGAAGGTGCGGCCGGTGGGCCGGTCGTTCAGGTCGCCGCCCGCGACGGCCTGGTCCACGCCCATGCCGGCGAGACGGTCGAGGAGCATGCCCGCCTGGTCGTAGCGCTCGTCCTCGTGCAACGACAGGTGGCAGCTCAGCACGCCGAGGCGGGCGCCGCCGAGTCGTACGACGGCTGTGGCGAAGCCTCTTCTGTGTCGGCCGGGGGTGAGCGGGAGGAGGACGTCCTCCGTACGTTCGACCGTTGCCCGCAGGTTGCAGAGGATCGCGGGGCCCGCGGCTGTGCCCCCTCCGGTGAGGATCACCAGCCCTGACGCTGACGCCAGCCGTGCCAGCTTCTTGCGCCAGCGGAAGAAGAGGGGGGCTTCCTGGATCAGTACGAGATCGGGTTCGCAGGCCTTGATGACTCTGGCCAGCGCGTCTGTGTCGTCTCGCATCGAGCGGATGTTGTAGCTCAGGACTTTGACCGGAACCATGTGGATCAATTTACGCCCACGGGCAAGAGGGAGGGGCGCGAGGTGTGTGCCGCCCCGCGCCCCTGAGTAGGTCCACTGAATGCCGTCTACATGATGGGGTCGGGCTCTCTCGCCAGGTCCGCGGCGCCCACCAGGCCCGCCTTGTTGCCCAGTTGGGCCGCGATGACGTCGGCGACCGGGCGCCAGTTGCCGCCCACCAGCCAGCGCTTGTAGGACTTGCGGATCGGGTCCAGGACCAGTTCTCCCTCGTCGGAGAGGCCGCCGCCGACGATGAACGCGGAGGGGTCGAAGAGGGAGGCCAGGTCGGCGAGGCCGGCGCCGGCCCAGCGGGCGAGCTCGCGGTAGGAGTCGACGGCCACCGGGTCGCCCTGGCGGGCGGCCATGGAGATGTGCTTGCCCTCGATGCCGTCGGGGCTGCCGTCGCCGAGGCCGAGGAGGATCTCGGCGTTCTCCGGGGTGGCGTTGGCGCGCTGCTTGGCGTAGCGCACCAGGGCGCGTCCTGAGGCGTACTGCTCCCAGCAGCCCTGGCTGCCGCAGCCGCACAGCAGACCGTCGGGCACCATGCGGATGTGGCCGAACTCGGCCGCCACGCCGAAGTGGCCGCGGCGCAGCTTGTTGCCGATGATGATGCCGCCGCCGAGGCCGGTACCCAGGGTGATGCAGATGACGTTGCGGTGGCCCTTGCCCGCGCCGAACTTGTACTCGCCCCAAGCGGCCGCGTTGGCGTCGTTCTCCACGACGACCGGAAGGCCGACCCGGGTCTCGACCTTCTCCTTCAGCGGCTCGTTGCGCCAGTGGATGTTGGGCGCGAAGTAGACCTCCGAGCGCTGGCGGTTGACGTATCCGGCCGCACCGATGCCCACGCCCACGATCGCGTGCCCGGCGCGCGCGCCCTCCACCGCCGAGGCGATCGCGTCCACGATGCCCTCGGCCGTGCCCGGGGTCGGCACCTTGTGGGTCGAGAGGATGTTGCCTTCCTCATCGACCACGCCGGCCGCGATCTTCGTGCCGCCGATGTCGACGCCGATGGTGAGTCCCATGAATCCCTCAGTTTCGGTCGAGCCCCGCTACGGCCAACCGTACCCGAGCCCCTGCCGTCAGCGGGTTTCAGTCCAGATCGATGCGCTCGCCGGGGCCGGGATCCTCGCCCCGGTCGCGCAGTGTGTCGTCGCGGCGGCTCCAGCGCTGCTCCTGTGCCTGGACCGCGGAACGGTAGGCGGCGAGGAGCTCGCCGCCCGCGGCGGCGAGGTGGTCGAAGACGTCCGGGTTGCGCTCGATGACCGGCTCGACCGCTGCCTTGGCCTGCTGGACGACCTGCTTGACCACCTGCTGGGCGGCGGGCCCGGCGATGCCACCGAGGAGCGGGGACTGGAGACCGGACAGCTTCTCGGCGACATTGTCGACGAGCTTGCGCAGTTCCTCGGCGGCCGAGCCCGGGGGCGGGCCGTACTGGGTGCGGCGGCGGGCCTTCTCCGCCGCGAGGTCCTCGGCGGCCGCCGTCGCCCACGCGTCGGCGTCGGTCGCCCGTACCTCGTCCACCGAGTCCACCGGCTCGCGGTCTCCGGCGTCGGACGGGGGGAGCTCTTCGCTCATGACGACCTCCTGACTACGGTTCGTCCCTACGACGTTACCCGAACGGGCGTACCCGGTTCACGGGGTCCGGGGCCACAGATCCGGGTCCGGCGCGAACCGGATCCGCAGCTCGCCCTCGCGCAGGGCGGCGCCGGCGACGGTGCAGCGGCGCAGGGCCGAGGGCAGCGGGACGATCCGGCGGAACTGCCCCGCGCTGACGAGGAGTTCGTCGCCGCGCCGGATCAGGTCCAGCTCGTCGCGTATGGCGCCGGGCAGCGGGAGGTGCCACACCAGGACGCCGTCCTCGGCGAGGTGATCGGTGACGGGCCACTCGACCGTGGAGGTCGTGTCGTTGACCTCGGGGACGGCGAGGGCGGTGAGGTCGTCGGTGCCGCGCGGGTCGTGGCCGAGGTGCGGGACGGCATGGACGTCGTACGACTCCTGCCACTCCTCCAGGGCCTTGCGCTGCTGGGCGACGAAGCCGGCGGGCCACTCCTCCGGTACGACGCGGTTGGCGATCAGGGCGTCGGGGCGCAGGCCGCGCAGGGCGAGGGCGAGGCTTGCGGACCGTACGTCGTCGGTGCCGGCGGGGCCGGGTTCGGCGACGAGTCGTACGACGGCCTCGCGGTCGGCGAGGACGGCCTCGACCGCGCCGAGTTCGGTGTCCCAGCGGGCGGCGGTCTCGTACAGCCACTCCGAGGGCATGGGGACGCCGGCGAGCCGTCCGAGCACGGGGCGCAGGCCCGCGGCGGCCTGGCGCTCGGCCGGGAGCAGACGGCGCAGGTAGCGGCGGAGTTCCTCGGGCAGGGAGAGAAGGGCGAGGGCCTGCTGGGTGGGCGGCAGGTCCACGACGAGCAGTTCGTGCCGCTCGGAGAGCGCCGCGTCGCGCAGGGCCCGCAGGAGGGTGAGTTCCTCGGCGCCGGGGAGGGGGGTGACCTCCTCGGGGTCCAGACGGGAGGCGCCCAGCAGGTTGAGCACGTGGGAGGCACGGTCCTGGAAGCGGGCGAGATCATCCCGGAAACCGGCGGTGGCGTCGGGACGCCAGGCGGTGAGGTTCGGGGTGATCCGGGTGGGGGTGGGGCCCGTTGTCGCGCCGAGCATCGTGCCCAGGGTGTCCGTGCGGTCGGCACTCAGCACCAGGGTGCGGATGCCGTCGCCCGCGGCGCGCAGGGCGGTGGCGGCGGCGACCGTCGTACGACCGCTGCCGCCGGGGCCGGTGATCAGGATGGTGCGCATAGGGGTGAACCGTAACGGACGCCGCGGTTCGGCCCGGCCGTGTGGTCTCGCGGCTGCGGGCCGGTGGGGGCTGGTCGCGCAGTTCCCCGCGCCCCTTTGGGGCGCGTTCCAGCCGGCGTGACTGCACCTGCCCAGGGGCGCGGGGCTGCATCCATATGCGGCTCCGCCGCGCGGGCGCGATCGACCCCCACCGGCCCGCAGCCGACCGCGAAACCCCTACCGCTCCGACTCCACCCGCTTCTTGAGCCCCGCCAGCGCCCGGTCGATGATGACCTTCTCCGCCTTGCGCTTGATCATGCCGAGCATCGGGATCTTGACGTCGACCGTCAGCAGGTACGTGACCTCCGTCGCCCCCGCACCGGCGGGCTTCAGCACATAGGAACCGTCCAGTTGCCGCAGCATCTGGGACTTCACCAGCGTCCAGGAGACCTCGTTCTCGCCGGTCCAGGTGTAGCCGAGGACCTGGTCGTCCTTGATGGCGCCCGCGTCCATGACCAGCCGGACCTGCTCGGCGCGGCCGGACGCGTCCGTCGAGAGGACCTCCGCCTGCTTCACCTCGCCCGTCCAGTCCGGGTAGCGGGCGAAGTCCGCGATCACCGCCATGACGTCGGCAGGCGCAGCTTCGATCGTGATGCTCGAACTGGTGTGTTCCGCCATCGCCGTGGCTCCTCCAGATATGGTCCGGTGAGGAAGGGTGGTACGCACGTCTGTGCAGCGTGAAGGCTACCGCGCGTCCGGGCTCACCATTCCAGCGCCCACGGCTTCCCACTCCCCGCGAAGTGCCCCACGTTCACGCACTCGGTCGCCCCGATCCGCATTCGCCGGACCAGGGGCTGATGCACGTGACCGAAGAGCGAGTACCGGGGCCGGGTGCGGCGGATCGCGTCCAGCAAGGCACGGCTCCCCCGCTCGAACCGCCGCGCCACCGTGTCGTACACCAGCTCCGGCACCTCCGGCGGGATGTGCGTGCACAGCACGTCCACCTCGCCCACCGCCTCGATCTTCGCCGCGTACTCCTCGTCGCTGATCTCGTACGGCGTCCGCATGGGGGTCCGCAGACCGCCACCCACGAAGCCGAAGGTCCAGCCGCCGATCTCCACCCGCTGGCCGTCGAGCACGGTCGTACCGGGGCCTGCGTACTCCTGCCACAGAGGCGGCATGTCGACATTGCCGTAAGTCGCGTACGTCGGTGCGGGGAACGCGGCGAACATCTCGGCGTACTGCTTGCGCACCGCCTTCTCGATCACGGAGGCCCGGTCGGCGCCGATTCCGCCCCACAGCCGGGCCCCGAGCTCTCGCGCCTCCTCGAAACGGCGGGCGGTGCGCAGTTCCACGATCAGGTCGGCGTTCTGCGTCCCGAACAGGTCGGGGAAGATCCCGCGCGAGTGGTCGGCGTAGTCGAGGAAGAGGACGAGGTCGCCCAGGCAGATCAGGGCGTCGGCGCCCTCGCCGGCTCTGGCCAGGTCACGGGCGTTGCCGTGCACATCACTGACCACATGTACGCGCGTCCTGTGGTTTCCGGACGGTGTGGGTGCCATGACGATCAAGGGTAGGCCTGTGCGGCATACGTGAACAGAGCCGCCCGGTCCTGCGGTTACTGGCCAGTCGGCAAGCAGGTGGACTACTGTGCGCGAAGAACCCCCATCCGTGTGACGCAGCGAACATCTCGCCGGGACCCCCTGTCGAAGAAGCCATACCGGCGGGTAACGTCCGGGCAGTCCAGTCGTGCTCAGCTTTCAATTACTGAATTCCTGAGCACCTGCCCGAGCCTTGGACCGACCGTCGCATCACACAACGTCGTGGCGCCGGCGCCCTATGAGGAGCAGCAGTCTTGCGCGAGTTCAGCCTTCCGGCTTTGTACGAGGTCCCTGCGGACGGCAATCTCACCGACATCGTCCGGAGAAACGCCGCGCAGCATCCCGACGTCGCCGTCATCGCCCGCAAGGTGGGCGGCCAGTGGCAGGACGTGACGGCCACGGCGTTCCTGGCCGAGGTGCACGTCGCCGCCAAGGGACTGATCGCCTCCGGCGTTCAGCCGGGCGACCGGGTCGGTCTGATGTCCCGTACCCGCTACGAGTGGACGCTGCTCGACTTCGCGATCTGGAGCGCGGGCGCGATCACCGTGCCGGTGTACGAGACCAGTTCGCCGGAGCAGATCCAGTGGATCCTCGGCGACTCGGGCGCGACCGCCTGCGTCGTCGAGCTGGACGGTCACACCGCGGCCGTCGAGTCGGTGCGCGACTCGCTGCCCGCCCTGAAGCACGTCTGGCAGATCGAGGGCGGCGGGATCGAGGAGCTGGCCCGCGCCGGCCAGGACATCAGCGACGCGGCCGTGGAGGAGCGCAGCTCGCTGGCGAAGGCCGACGACCCGGCGACCATCGTCTACACCTCCGGCACCACCGGCCGTCCCAAGGGCTGTGTGCTCACCCACCGCAGCTTCTTCGCGGAGTGCGGCAACATCGTGGAGCGGCTGCGCCCGCTGTTCCGCACCGGTGACTGCTCGGTGCTGCTCTTCCTGCCGCTCGCGCACGTCTTCGGCCGGCTCGTGCAGATCGCGCCGATGATGGCGCCGATCAAGCTGGGCATGGTCCCGGACATCAAGAACCTCACCGACGAGCTGGCGTCCTTCCGGCCGACGCTGATCCTGGGCGTCCCGCGCGTCTTCGAGAAGGTCTACAACTCGGCGCGTGCCAAGGCGCAGGCGGACGGCAAGGGCAAGATCTTCGACAAGGCCGCCGACACGGCGATCGCCTACAGCAAGGCCCTGGACACCCCGTCAGGTCCGTCGCTGGGTCTGAAGATCAAGTACCGGACCTTCGACAAACTGGTCTACAGCAAGCTGCGCGCGGTCCTCGGCGGCAAGGGCGAGTACGCCATCTCCGGCGGCGCCCCGCTCGGCGAGCGCCTGGGCCACTTCTTCCGCGGCATCGGCTTCACGGTCCTGGAGGGCTACGGCCTGACCGAGTCCTGTGCCGCGACCGCGTTCAACCCCTGGGACCGCACGAAGATCGGCACGGTCGGTCAGCCGCTGCCGGGCTCGGTGATCCGGATCGCGGACGACGGCGAGGTGCTGCTGCACGGCGAGCACCTGTTCAAGGGTTACTGGAACAACGAGGCCGCCACGGCCGAGGCGCTGACCGACGGCTGGTTCCACACCGGTGACATCGGCACCCTCGACGAGGACGGCTACCTCCGGATCACCGGCCGCAAGAAGGAGATCATCGTCACCGCGGGCGGCAAGAACGTCGCGCCGGCCGTGATCGAGGACCGCATCCGGGCGCACGCGCTGGTGGCGGAGTGCATGGTGGTGGGCGACGGGCGGCCGTTCGTGGGCGCGCTGATCACCATCGACGAGGAGTTCCTGGGCCGTTGGGCCGACGAGCACGGCAAGCCGGCGGGTTCCACCGCGGCGTCGCTGGCCGGGGACGCGGACCTGAACGCGGCGATCCAGGCCGCGATCGACGACGGCAACGCCGCGGTGTCGAAGGCGGAATCGGTGCGGAAGTTCCGCATTCTGTCCTCCCAGTTCACGGAGGAGACGGGCCACCTCACGCCGTCGCTGAAGCTGAAGCGCAATGTGGTGGCGAAGGACTACGCGGACGAGATCGAGGCGATCTACACGAAGTAGTACGCCTGTTGAAGGAGCGTCATGGCGCGGTGTCCTCGGCGAGGACCCGCGCCATCGTGCGTTCGGCGAGCGCGGTGATGGTGACGAACGGGTTGACCCCGATGTTGCCCGGGATCAGCGAGCCGTCGGTGACGTACAGCTTCGAATAGCCCTTCACCCGGCCGTAGTTGTCGGTGGCCCTGCCCAGCACGCAGCCGCCCAGCGGGTGGTAGGTGAAGTCGTCGGCGAAGACCCTGCTGGGGGAGCCGAAGAGGTCGTACCGGTAGATGGTCGAGTTGGCGGAGTTGATCCGGTCGAAGAGCTTCTTGGCCATGCCGGAGGAGACCGAGCTCTGCGCGGCGCTCCAGTCGAGGTTCAACTTCCCTCCGCTGTAGGAGAATCTGGCGCGTTGCGGGTTCTTGGTGATCGCCAGATACAGGCTCACCCAGTGCTCGAGTCCCGTGGGTAAAGGCGCGATCTCGGCGAAGACGGGGTTGTCGGTGTTGGCCCAGTCGTCGATGCCCATGACCGGCATGGTCGACTGGTTGGCGCCGACGGTGTCCCACAGGTGGTTGGCCCGTCCGAGCATCGTGTTGCCGTTGGGTCCCCAGCCGGCCCCGACGCTCGCGTCCAGTGCCGGGAGGGTGCCCGACTGCCGTGATCGCAGCAGGAGTTCGCTCGTGCCGAGGCTGCCGCCGCCCAGGAACAGATAGGTGCAGCCGTACTGCTTGGTCTCGACGACCGCGCCGGTGTAGTCGATGCGGTCGGCGGTCAGCACCCAGCTGCCGTCGCTCGCCCGGCTGATCCCGGTGACCTTCTCCATGGTGTGGATGGTGACGTTGCCGGTGCCGAGCGCGGACGCCAGATACGTCTTGTCGAGGCTCTTCTTGCCGTGGTTGTTGCCGTAGATGACCTCCTGGCCCAGGGCCGACTTGGTGGCGGTGCCGGCGGCCTCGCGCTGCATGTGGCCGAAGTCGTAGACGCTGGGCACGAAGGTGGTCTTCAGGCCGGTGTTGGTGGCGTGCTTCCGGGAGACCCGGCTGAACTGGTACCACTCGGTCGACTCGAACCAGGCCGGGTCGACGGTGTTGACGCCGAGCATGGCGCGGGCGCGCGGGAAGTACGTGCCGTACATCTCCGCGGTGTCGACGCCCGGGAACTGCTCGGCGAAGTAGGACTGGAGCGGGGTGACCGCCATCGAGCCGTTGACCAGGGAGCCGCCGCCGACCCCGCGGCCCACGAAGACGGACATGTTGGAGAAGCGGACGCGGTCCAGGACGCCGGGGTAGGGATTGATGTCCTTGTTGACGACGTCCAGCCACAGGAAGGTCGCCAGCGGCGCCTCGGTGCGGGTGCGGAACCACATGGACCGCTGGTCGGGGTTGGCGGTGTTGCAGAAGACGTTGCCGTCGGGGCCGGCGGTGTTCCAGAGCCGGCCCATCTCGAGGACGAGGGTGCGGATGCCGGCCTGGCCGAGGCGGAGGGCGGCGACGGAGGCGCCGTAGCCTGAGCCGACGACGATGGCGGGCGCGGACTCGACCGCTGCGGGCTCGTCCGCGCGGGCCGACTGGAGCCCGACTCGGGTGAAGCCGAGAGTGGCCGCCGTCTGGAGGGCGGCCATACCAAGGATCTGACGTCTCGTCAGCTGACGCTGTATCAGTTTTTCTGTCATGCGCGCAGCATCGGCGGATTATCGGGCTCCGGCTATAGCAGGGTCTTCAACTTTTCCGCCAACAAATCCCATCGCCACTTCTCCTCGACCCACTCCCGTCCCCGCTGCCCCATGCGGCTCCGCAGTTCCGCGTCGCCGAGGAGGACGGCGATCCGCTCGGCGGTCTCCTCGGCCGATCCGCCGCGCACGACCCAGCCGGTCTCGCCGTCGAGGACCGCGTCCGGAGCGCCTCCGGAGTCCCCGGCGACGACGGGCAGACCGGTCGCGGAGGCCTCCAGGTAGACGATCCCGAGCCCCTCGACGTCGAGCCCGCCCCGGCGGGTCCGACACGGCATCGCGAAGACGTCCCCTGCGCCGTAGTGGGCGGGCAGCTCGGCCCAGGGCACGGCTCCGGTGAAGCGCACGGAGTCGGCGACACCGGTCTCGTGGGCGAGCCTGCGCAGCTCCTTCTCGTAGGGCCCGCCGCCGACGATCAGCAGCACGGCGTCGGGCTCCTTCGTGAGGATGCGCGGCATGGCGAGAATCAGCGTGTCCTGCCCCTTGCGCGGCACCAGCCGGGACACGCACACGACCACCGGCCGGTCCGTCAGCCCCAGCCGCGCCCGCACGGCGTCGCCGCCCGACCCGGTATGGAAGGTCTTCTCGTCGACCCCCGGCGGCAACTGCACCATCCGCCCGGCCGCCTGCGGCGTCAGCGCGCCGGCGATCCGCGAGCGGGTGTACTCGCCGAGGTAGGTGAGGGTGTCGGTCGACTCCCCGATCCGGCCCAGCAGCTGCCGCGCGGCGGGCAGTTGGGCCCACCCGGCCTCGTGCCCGTGGGTCGTGGCCACCAGCCGCCGGGCACCCGCCCTCCTGAGCGCCGGCGCCATCAGCCCGAGCGGCGCGGCCGCCCCGAACCACACCGACGTACAGCCGTGCTCACGCAGCAGCCCGACGGCCCTGCGGGTGGCCCCGGGCGTCGGCAGCAGCATGGTCGTGGAATCCCGTACGACGGTGAAGGGCTGCTCCGCGTCGAAGGCGGCGGTCGCCTCGATGCCCTCCCGGCTCCGCTTCCATGTGGAGGCGTGGACGACCAGGCGATCGGGGTCGAGCCGGAGCGCCATGTTGTGCAGGAACGCCTGGATACCACCCGGGCGGGGCGGGAAGTCGTTCGTCACGATCAGGGTCTTGTCCATCGCCGCCGACCCTACCGAACCGGCAGCTCACAGCCGGGGACGGCCGCCCTTATGGCACCCTCACAGGAGAGCGGGACATCATGTTCTCCTCAAGTGACCATTTCGGGGCGACGGCGAACGGCGGGGAACCACGTGGAGACGACGGGCGTGCGGCGGTCCCTGACGTGGCTGCTGCTGACCTGGGGCGTGACCAGGCTGTTGCTGCTCCTGGTCGTCTTCAAGGTGTACGTCTTCCCCGGGCCGGACGTCACCAGTGACGTGTCGGTCATCTACCAGGGCTGGTACGACGTCCTGCGCACCGGAACGTTCCCGCAGTCCGACGTGACCTGGCAGTATCCGCCCGCCGCCGCCCTCGCGATCCTCTCCCCCGCGCTGCTGCCCTTCCTGGAGTACACACAGGCCTTCTTCCTCATGGCCTTCGCCGCGGACCTGGCCGCCCTCCTCCTGCTGCTGTACGCGGGGCTGCGTCCCGGACGGCGGCTGCGGGGAGCGTGGGTGTGGGTGGCGGGCGTACCTCTGCTCGGCCCGACCGTCTACTCCCGTTACGACGTGATGGTGACCGCGGTGGCCGTCGCCGCGGTTCTCGCGGCCGCCCGGCATCCGAAGGTGGCCGGGGCGCTGGTGGGCTTCGGGGCGCTGCTGAAGGTGTGGCCGGCGCTGATCCTCGTCGGGATCCGCAGGCGCAGCGTCTGGGCCTCGGCGGGGGTGACGGTCGCGGTGGTGGCCGGACTGTTCTCCGTCGCGATGCCCGGGGCCTTCGCCTTCCTGACCTTCCAGCGGGAGCGGGGCACCGAGGTGGAGTCGCTGGGCTCGCTGGTCTTCCACATCGCCCGGCACCACGGCTGGAACGGCTCGGTCCTGCTCAACTACGGCTCGGTCGAGTTCCTCGGCCCGTGGGTGACCGCGGTCAGCACGGCCGCGCTCGCGCTGACCGGCATGGCCTTCGGACTGCTGCTGCTGTGGCGGCTCGCGGCCACCCGGTTCGAGGCGCACACGGCGGCCGACGCGGCGCTGGTGGCGGTGCTGATGTTCACCACCACCAGCCGCGTGATCAGCCCGCAGTACATGGTGTGGCTGGTCGGTCTCGCGGCGGCCTGTCTGTGCTTCCGCGGGAGCCGGATGGGCGTGCCGGCCGCCATGGTGCTGATGGCGTGCTTCGTGACGGTCCTGGAGTTCCCGATCTGGTTCGCGGACATCGTGGGGAGCACCCCGCGCGGCATCACCCTCCTGATCGCGCGCAACGGCCTGCTGGTCCTCGCCACCGTCATCGGCATGCGCGAGCTGTGGAAGGCGACGGTCCACAAGCCCGCCCCGGCGCTCCCGGCACCGGATCAGACCGAGGCACCCGCCCAGGAGGCCTCCGCCTCCTCCTGAACCCCGGCACACCATCGGAACCCTGAGGCGGAGGCCGTCGAGCGTTTGGATCAGCCGAGCTGAGCCCTCAGGTACTCCCGCCACTCGGCGGTGAAAGTCTTCAAGTCGGTGCCGAGCACCTTCGCCATGGCCTCCTCCACCGCCCCCGGCCGCTCCTTGTGGGTGCCCACGGCCCGGTAGAAGGCGTCCAGCTTCGCCTCGCCCCACCGGTCCGCGATCATCCGGCAGGCCATCCAGCCGCTCTCGTAGGACTTGGCGAGCGCGGTCGCGCTGCCGGCGAAACCGAAGTCCGCGTCGGACGGCAGGACCGTCGGTATCCGGCGTTCCGCGACGGCTCCTCCCAGCTCCGGTGCGGCCTCGGCCGGGGTGCGTCCGGTGCCGCGGTAACCGACCCAGTCGGCGTACCCCTCCGACAGCCACAGCGGGGTCGCGGCGGTGGTGTCGGCGCGGGTGGCGACATGGGTGGTCTCGTGGGTGAGCACGACCTGCCCGCCCACGGTGCCGAGGAGGCCGTACGCGTCGGGGTTGACGATGATCCGGTCCGCGGGCGCCTGCGCCGGGGCGCCGGTCTCGCCGGTGGTGACGGCCGCGATCCCGCGGTACGAGGAGGCGGGCGAGCCGAGCAGGCCCCCCATTCCCTGCACGGACCTCGGTACGAGCACGACGACGTGCCGGGACCACCCGGCGCCCCAGGCGTCCGACACGGCGGGCACGGCGTGGTCGGCCAGATCCGCGAAGGAGTGCAGCTTCTCGCCGGAGTGTCCGACGCCGAGGACCATGCTGTGCCTGCCGCGGACGACGGTCACCTCGCCCTGGTCCCACAGCTGTTGTGGTGCCTTCCTGGCGGGCTTCTCAGCGACGACGTACCACTGGCCGGACGCGTCCAGGGAGAGGTCCAGGGTCCGGGCGACGGTGACGGGTGCGCTGTCGTAGCCCTGGACCTGGTAGCGCAGTTCCGCGTCGGCGGTGGCGGTGGAGCCGCTGCGGTGGACGCCGGTGACCTTGTAGGACCAGGAGGCGAGCGGTACCGCGCTGACGTCCTCGAACCAACTCGCGGTGCCCGTCCGGGCGATCGCCGCCTTGTCCCGGTCGAGGACGGCGGCGGCCCGCCGGTCGAGGACGCGCTGCACGTCGGCCTTGGCGGTGTCGGTGGCCGTCGGTCTCCCGCCGCAGGCCACCAGGGAGGTCAGCAGCAGGCACAGCACCACGACACCGTGTTTCGACGCCCGCCTTCGACCAGCCATGTTTCCCGATCGTACGGGTATCGGATGCCGTCGGTCAGGGGCGTGTGACCGTCGCCCCCGGCATCATGCCCACCGGGTCGTAGCGCACCGGGGCGCCGGGATAGGGGGCGTGGACGACCTGACCGTTGCCGACGTACATGCCGACGTGGCTGGCGTCGCCCCGGTACGTGACCAGGTCGCCGGGCATCGCCTGGGAGAGCGGGACCTGGCGGCCGGCGTAGCGCTGGGCCTGGGAGGTGCGGGGCAGGGAGACGCCGGCCTGGGCGTAGGCCCACTGCATCAGGCCCGAACAGTCGAAGCCGGTGGGCCCGTTGGCGCCCCACACGTACGGCATGCCGATCGCGGACTGCGCGGCGGCCACCGCGGCAGCTGCCCGACCCGAGGGCGCCACCGCACCCGAGAGGTCGGGCAGCCGGCCGGAGCGGGAGGCCCGGTCGTAGGCGGCGCGTTCGTCGGACGGCAGGGAGTTGAGCAGCTCGCGCGCTCTGGCGAGCTTCCTCTCGACGGTCCGCTTGTGGGAGGCGACCGCCTTGCGGCTCTTCTCCAGTTCGCCGAGCTTGAATGCCGCTTCGCTGCGCTCCTGGGCGAGTTCGCGCATGGCCACCTCGAGGTCCTTGAGCTCTCCCGCCTGGTGGGCGCTGATCCGGTCGAGGACGGCGGCCTTGTCGAGGTACTCGTCCGGGTCGTCGGAGAACAGCAGCGCGAGAGACGGGTCGAGGCCGCCGGAGCGGTACTGGGCGCCGGCCAGCGAACCGAGCGCCTCCCGCATGGAGTTGATGCGCTCCTGCTGCCGCGCGATGCCGTCCTGCGCGGTGCTGACCTCCTCGCGCAGCGAGTCGGCGCGCTCGTCGGCCTTGTTGTAGGCCTCGGTGGCGTGCTCGGCCTCCTCGTAGAGACGGTCCACCTCGGCCCGGGTGTCGTCGGACGGGGCGGCGACGGCCGGTACGGCGCCGAGCGCGGCAGCCGCCGCGGACAGCACGCCCAGGGCGGCACCGGCGCCCCGGTTGAACCCGGACGTCTGGACAAGGCGGCGATGGGACCCCACGGGAAGCCGCGCTCCTTCCACTGACGGACAGAGACGTTCCCCGGCGAGGGGGAAACGCGGCCGACAGTAGCCCCGCGGCGGGGACGTATCCAACGTCCTCCATGGGCACACAACGTGACACCCCGCCTATGACGCAGGTCATGGGCGGGGTGTGGAGTCAGTCGAGCTTGTCGCGATTCGCCCGAACGGACGGCGAGCAGTCGCGATCTTGAGCAGTCGGGAGGCTCAGATCCGCACGCCGAACTGGAACGGCATGTTGTTGATCGACTCGTAGCGCACGACCGTGCCGGTGCGCGGGGCGTGGATGACCTGGCCGTTGCCCGCGTACAGGGCGACGTGGTGCAGGTCGCCGTAGAAGATGACCAGATCGCCGACCTTGAGGTCGCTCATGCTGTAGATGCGGGTGCCGGCGTTGGCCTGGGCCTGCGAGGTGCGCGGGATGGTGATGCCGGCCTGCGCGTAGGCCCAGGAGGTCAGGCCCGAGCAGTCGTAGGAGGCGGTGCCGGTGGCGCCGTAGACGTACGGCTTGCCGAGCTGGGTCTGGGCGGCGTTGAAGGCGGCCTGGGCCCGGGCGGAGGACGCGGGGGCGTCACCGAGGTCCACGCGCTCGCTCGCGGAGCGGCTGGCACGGGCGTCGGCGGCGGCGATTGCGGCCTTCTCGGCGGCCGTCAGCGTGTTGAGGAGCTTCTGCGCCTCGCCGAGCTTGCCCTGAACGGACTTCTTCTGCTTGGCCAGTTCGGTGCGGGTGCTCGCGAGGTCCTTGAGCTTCTCGGAGGCCTCGGCGCGGTCCTGGGCCAGCTCGCGCTGCTTCTCCTGGATCTTCTTCAGCGCCTCGACCTGCTGGGAGCTGAGCTGGTCCGCGGTGGATGCCTTGTCCAGGTAGTCCTCCGGGTTGGAGGACAGGAAGAGCTGGAGCGAGGAGTCGATGGTGCCGCTGCGGTACTGCGCGGCGGCCGCGAGGCCTATGGAGTCCCGCAGTTCGTTCAGGTCGTCCTGGCCGCGGGCCACGTTGTCCTGGATGGTGGAGATCTCCTTCTGGAGCTTCTCCTGCTTCTCCTTGGCGCCGTTGAGCTTCTCGGTGGCCTGCTCGGCCTGCTCGTAGAGGGCGTCGACCTTCGCCTTGACCTCGTCCTTGCTCGGCTTCTCGCTCGGCGCGGCGTTGGCGGCATTGGCACTGAGGGCCACGGCGGCAGCGGCTGCGGTCGTGAGCACGGTCACGCGCGTACGGCTCGGCTGCTTGGGTCGACGGTGGGACGCCACGGAGGTGAACTCCTTCTTTTGAGTGATCACCCGCTCGGAGGTTCGAGCCCAGACCCTAGTGACCTTCCCGTGATCATTCAAATCCTCAGGAGCAAAATCTGGTCACGCCTTGCAATCTTTACACACAACTCACGTGCAGTGATCCGCGCTTGACGCTACGTTGCGTGATGATACGACCAATTCGGTCGTTAAACCGCTAACTTCGAGGTTTAGGACAGCCGCTTCAGAAGCACCGCAGAAGCGACCGGCCGTGCCCCCGCCTTGGCGATGCCGTCGGCGACCTCGCGGTCGGTCGAGGCGACGATCACCGGCCGTCCGGGCGGCTCGGCGCGCACCAGCTGGCGGATCAACTCGTCGGCGGTGACACCCGCCTTGGAGAACAGCACCCGCACCCCGCGCGGCGGCGCGAGCAGCACGGGCGCGGCCAGCTCGGCCCCGTCGAAGACACAGGTCACCTCGGCCCCCGTCTGCGCGGCGAGCTGGGAGAGCTGCCCGAGGAGCCTCAGGCGCTGCTTCTCCAGCGGCATCTGGGGATAGCCGGTCTTGGTGACGTTGTAGCCGTCGACCACCAAGTGCGCCTGGGGCAGGGCCAGAAGCTGGTCCAGGATCGCGGGGTCGTTCTCGGACAGTGCCCGCGCGGCGATGTCCTTCGGGGTCATGCGGCCCGGTTCGACCGCGTCCACCGTCTCGGCGGGCCGCACGGAGACCGGCGGCAGCGCCAGCTCCCGCCGCAGCCCCTGGGCCGCGTCCAGAACGGTGTCCAGAAGCAGACGCACGCGCATGTCCTCGACACTGCGCCCCTCCCGCGCTGCTCTGCGCGTGGCCTCCAGGGCGGCCTCCGACTCCCCGAGGCGGGCCTTCAGGCGCCGGGACTCGCTCTCGGCGGCGGACACCTGAGCCTGGCTCTCGGTGCGTGCGGCGTCCATCTCGGCCTGCAGCTTGCGCAGGGCGGCCTCGCCGCGCTTGACGTCACTGAGTGCCGCCCGCAGCTTGCGGTGCAGCGATTCGGCTTCCTTCCTGGCGGACTCCAGGTCGGTGCGCAGCCGCTCGGTCTCGGCACGCGTCTGGTCGCGGGCGGCCGTGAGCTCCTCGCGCAGCCGCTCCAGCTCGGCGCGGCTCTCCTCGTCGGCCCGCTCGGCGTCCGCCCGCAGGGCCTCCTCGCCGGCCGCGGTGACCAGCTTGACCCAGCCGGTCGGCCGCAGAACATAGGCCGCGGCCGCCACATCGAGCGGGTCCGCGGCCGGGGGCGGCGCACCGGAGTCGAGCGCACCGGCGAGCTCCGGCTGGGCCTCTCTGAACTTCTCCCCGATCCGCTGGCGGAACAGCGGATCGGTCTCCAGCGCGGCCGCCATGGCGTTGCCCGCGAACTTGGCCCGCCGGTTCGGCGCGAAGCGCGCGTACTGCCTGAGCTGTGCGGGCAGTTCGCCGACGGTCAGCCCGCCGAAGCCCTCCGAGACGATGTGCACGACCCTGCGTCGCACACCGTCGGGCAGCGGACGGTCGAGCACCTCGGCGGCGCCGTCGCCCGGCTCCCCGCCTTGTGTCTCCACCATCCGTCACACCCCATCACTGTGCGGGGCCGGCTCTGTCAGGAGTCGGCGCCCGGCCTGTCCACGAGTTCCACCTGGTCCACGGCATTGCACCAGCGGCACCGCACCGACTCGATGGTCTCACTGACCACCTCGCGCTCCTCGACCTTCGGCTCTCCGGCCAGGTCGAGGTGGACGTACTCGACGACCTTCGACGAGCGGGTCACGTCGAAGCGCGTGAGGTTGCCGCAGAGGGTGCAGCGCCACCGCGTCGAGGCGGTCGGGAGGGGAACCGTCATCGTGACTGTGCTCTTTCCTACTAGCCATTGTCCGTGACACACCGGCGGCCCGGTGCGTGTGGCTCGTAACCCTAAGGCCTGGCGGGTACTCGCCGCTCGGGCGTCCACAGGGCCTCCCCGACGGCGAGGCGGTCTGTGCGGTTGCGTCCCGTTACGCCATGCTCTGTGTTCGTGATCAGTAACTGGAGGGTGACGGTCGGTGGAGCGAAGAGGTCGCTGTGGGGGCCGGCACCGGTCACCTACGGCCTGATCGCCCTGTGCTGTCTGGTCTTCCTGGTCGGCCCCGCCTCGGGTCTCGATCCGGCGTACGGCTCCGGGGGCGCGGCCCTGGCCGCCCAGCGGGCCTACTTCCACCGGTGGGGCGTGGTGCCCGCGGAGCTCTTCGCGGACTCCCCCGGTGCCGCCCTCACCCCGGCGACCGCGCTGTTCGTGCACGGCAGCTGGGTGCATCTGCTGGGCAACATGCTCTTCCTCTATGTCTTCGGGGTGATGACCGAGGAACGGATGGGCCGGGTGCAGTTCCTCCTCTTCTACGTCGGCTGCGGCTACCTCGCCCTGCTGGGCTACGCGGCCGCCAACGCCGACTCCGAGCAGTCCCTGGTCGGTGCCTCCGGGGCGATCTCGGCGGTCCTCGGCGCGTTCCTGTTCCTGTTCCCCGGGGCCCGGGTGACCAGTCTTCTGCCGTTCCTCTTCTTCCTGCCGCTGCGCTTCCCGGCCTGGGTCGTCCTCCCCTTCTGGGCGGCCCTGCAGTGGCTGGCGGCGGGCCGCGCCTCCGACGGTCCGGGGGTGGCCTATCTGGCCCACCTGGTGGGCTTCGGCCTGGGCCTGGTCTTCGCGTGGGTGCGCTTCGGCCGTACCACTGCGGTGTCTTCCCGGGGGCCAGCCCCCGGACCCCCGGCAGAAAAACCAGGCCAGCCGGACCGCGAGTAGGGTGAGAGCCCCGCCACCGGCCTCCGAGGGAGAGAACCAGCAGTGATCACCGCGATCGTCCTCATCAAGACCAGCGTGGACCGGATCCCCGAGATCGCGGAGCGGATCGCCGCGCTGGAGTCCGTGAGCGAGGTCTTCTCCGTCACGGGCACGTACGACCTGATCGCCATGGTCCGGGTCAAGCAGCACGAGGACCTCGCCGAGGTCATCCCCGGCAGCATCAGCAAGATCCCGGGCGTGGAGGGAACGGACACCCACGTGGCGTTCCGGACCTACTCCCAGCACGACCTGGAGGCCGCGTTCGCGATCGGCCTCGACGGCTGATGTGATGCGCTCAAGCGCAACTAGGGGCGCTTATTCATAGCCATGTCACGAGTCCTGCGGATGTTGGGCTGCCCGCCACAGGCGTCGAAGCCGTTCCCCTCCAGTACAGGCGTTGGTCAACGCGCTCTGCCAGGTCCAGGACTGTGACCCACCGCCTTGCCTGCGCAGGAGCACCCAGCTGAGGGCAGTACCGCCTGCCGTGGCTCAAGGCAGCGCTCCGTGCCTCGCCGGTCAAGATGGCACCGATCGCTGCGAGCATCCATCTCAGTCGGCTCCCCGCACGACCTGCCTGGATGATTCTCACTACGGGGGGTCAGGTTCCGGAACGCTTTCCGGTGCGGAATGAATCAGTTAACGAAAACGACGCTCGTCGAAATCTGGAGGTTCCCGATCACTCTCCCATAAAAGGCATTAATCTATCGCCTCTTCCCATCAGCATGGCGAATTTCAGCCTACTTCACATGCTCGGGCACTAAAGCAACTCTTGACTCACTTCCGTCACCTTGGTTGCATCCCTCCCAGCGATCAAGCTGTGCTGCGACAAGCCCCTGGGGGAGAAATGAACCGCCTGATTGCCCGCACGCTGGCGACACTTGGCGTAGCCGGAGCCGCTGTGGCCACCACAGTGAGCGTTGCACCCAACGCGGCTGCTGCAACGTACAACGGCGGCTGCGGCGCCGGATACGGCGTGGTGAACTCGGCATCCGTCGGCACGGTGGGCACTGTCTTCCTCACCTACAACTCATCGACTGGGAGGAACTGCGTCGTCACCATTCGAAACTCTTCCGGCAGCGCTACCACCATCTGCGAGAAACTGTGGACCGACAGCGACAGCAACAGCAAATGCGAACCCAACCTGACGACTTGGGGAGGCCCCATCTACCTGTACGCCTCCGGTGAATGCGTCTCCTGGCGCGGCACCATCGGAAGCGTGACCGGCGGCAAAAACGACACGAACTGTGGTACATGATTTACCGGCCAGTGGCGGCTCAATGCCCATTCGTCTCGCGCAGCTCCGTAGTGGTGCGGGGCTTTCGCCAGTGCTGGGCAGCCCATTTGGAGGTATAGGCGGGGTCGACCGCGCTACCGGGCGGCCGGCGGAGAGGTTGTAGTCGAACCATCGAGCCGCCCGGTGGTCAGCGTTGGTGTCGACGCCGACCAATCCGCCCATGCGCACCTGGCCGAGGGGCACGGTCTTGGCCGGTGGAATCTGCCAGGCAGCCGTGAGGTACGTACGTTCGGTCCACTCCTGACCTCGGCGTTGGAAAGCAACGCCGGAGACAAGTCTCGTTCCCGAAGCGCTTGCCCCCCCTCCCCATCCGCTTGAAGGAACCGGCGCCTGGCCCGCAGCGGCGGCGCCAGGCACTTCGGGGAGCTGCGCCCGATCCAGGTTGTGCCGGGTGTTCAGCATTCGCTTGCCGCCGCGTGTCACCCGGACGCGCCCGGCTTCATGCTCGGCCCGCTCCGCCTGGAGCCGATCGGCGAGCGCACATAGGCGTCGGTTCTTGACGAACCACTCCTGTCGGGTGCGGTACCCGCCCGGGGTCCGCCCGCTTCCCGGTTCGCCCACCGGCAGCGACAGCCGATGGGAGATCGTGGCGACATCGGCCTCAAGGATCTGAATTTGCGCCGCCTTGGCACGCCGGGCCAATGCCCACTGATCATGCGTGGCCTTCGTGAGCGACCCGGCTCAACGCGAAGAGGATTCGCTGGTCAAGGCTCGTTTCCGCCCAGCCCACGCGTCGACCTCGTGATCAAACCCGGCAGCGCTCCGGTCCTTGTCGGCGGGCGGATACCAGCCCCGCGCTCCCCCTGCCTCCGCACGGCTGTCGAGCGAGCGTATACGCGGGGTAGGACGTCAGTACGTCAGACGGCCGGTACGCAACGGCCGTCCTCGGTGCGGTACGTCCACTTCGCGCCGTCCGCGACCAGTTCCTTCACGGCGCGCACAAACCGCTCCACGTGCTCGTCCGGTGTGCCCGCGCCGAAGCTCACCCGGATCGCGTTGAGGGACTTCTCTCCGGGCGCGGCCTCGGGGGCGCCGCACTCGCCCTGGGACTGCGGGTCGCTGCCGAGGAGGGTGCGGACGAGGGGGTGGGCGCAGAAGAGGCCGTCGCGGACGCCGATGCCGTACTCGGCGGAGAGGGCGGCGGCGAAGTGGGAGCTGTTCCAGCCCTCGACGACGAAGGAGATCACGCCGACGCGGGGGGCATCGTCGCCGAAGAGGGAGAGGACACGGACCTCGGGGACCTCGGCGAGGCCGGTCCGCACCTTCTCGATCAGGTGCTGCTCGCGGGCGACCAGGGTGTCGAAGCCGGCCTCGGTGAGGGCCCGGCAGGCGGAGGCGATGGAGTAGGCGCCGATGACGTTCGGGGAGCCGGCCTCGTGGCGGGCGGCGCTCTCGTGCCACTCCACGTCCACTCCCCCGTCCTCGCGCCGCGTGACCTTGCGGCTGGCGCCGCCGCCCGCGAGGTAGGGATCGGCGGCCCGGAGCCAGTCGGCGCGGCCGGCCAGCACGCCCGAGCCGAAGGGGGCGTAGAGCTTGTGGCCGGAGAAGGCGACCCAGTCGACGTCGAGGTCACGGACGCTCAACGGGTGGTGCGGGGCGAGCTGGGCCGCGTCGAGCACGATCCGGGCGCCGTGGGCGTGCGCGGCCGTCGCGAGTTCCCGTACGGGCCACAGCTCACCGGTGACGTTGGAGGCGCCGGTGACGCAGACCAGGGCCGGGCCCTGGGGATCCCGGTCGGCGAGGGCCTTCTCCAGGGTCTCGACGGCCTGCCGCGGGGTGCGCGGGGCGTCGAGGTAGGTGACCCGGGCGTCCTTCCACGGCAGCAGCGAGGCGTGGTGCTCGGTCTCGAAGACGAAGACCTGGCAGTCGGCGGGGAGGGCGGCGGCGAGGAGGTTGAGCGAGTCGGTGGTCGACCGGGTGAAGACCAGCTGGTCGTCGTCCCGGCAGTCGAGGAACTCGGTGACGGTCCTGCGGGCGTTCTCGAACAGGTCGGTCGACAGCTGGGAGAGGTAGCCGGCGCCGCGGTGCACGCTGCCGTAGTAGGGCGCGTACGCCGCCACGTCGTCCCAGACCCGCTGGAGGGCGGGGGCGCTGGCCGCGTAGTCGAGGGCCGCGTAGGTGACCTCACCGCCGGTGACGAGCGGGACGGTGACATCCCTGCCCAGAACGGGCAGCTGGGCACAAATGGTCTGAACGGAGGCAGCGGTGGAGACAGACATGGGGGACTCCCGTGAAAAGAAAGGTGAGATGGGTGTGCGGAGGCGGGGCTCGGCGCCCTATCGCATTCGCTTGCTCACGGAAGACTCCCTCGAATGACCAGGACCCCTGGTTTCGAGAGGGGCCCGCGCTTGCCGTAGACCTCGCTGCCTACGGCCTGGTCTTCACCCGGGGCACCCCGCCACGGACGGAGGGTTGCCGGACAGTCGGCCGGGGCCTCATGACTGTCACTCATGACCTGGTGCAAAAACGTACGTGAAGTGATCGCGGTCCCGCAACCCGTGTCCGGATGACGGGACCGCGATGCCGGCTAGGCGTGGCTCGCGGCCACCCAGCGTTCCAGCGTGCGCTTGGCGGACCCGGAGTCGATCGACTCGGCGGCCCTCGTCATGGCGGCGCCGATCTGCTCGGCCAGCGTCCCCGGACCCGGGTCCAGCGCCACCAGCGCCGCCGCCGAGTTCAGCAGTACGGCGTCCCGTACCGGGCCCGTCTCGCCGTCCAGCAGCCGCCGCGCGACCTCCGCGTTGTACGACGGGTCCGCGCCCCGCAGTGCCTCCACCGGGACCAGCTCGATGCCGACGTCCCGCGGGTCGAAGCTCTCCTCGGTGACCTTGCCGTCGCGCACGACCCACACCCGGGACGTGGACGTCGTGGTCAGCTCGTCGAAGCCGTCGTCGCCGCGGAAGACGAGGGAGGAGTTGCCCCGCTCGGCCAGGACGCCGGCGATGAGCGGCGCCAGGCGGGGGTCGGCGACGCCCACGGCCTGTGCCTTCACCTTGGCCGGGTTGGTCAGCGGACCGAGCGCGTTGAAGGTGGTCCGGATCCCCAACTGCCCTCGTGCGGCGGCCACATGACGCAGCGCCGGATGGAACTTGATCGCGAAGCAGAAGGTGATCCCGGCCTCCTCGGCCACCTCGGCCACCCGCTTCGGTGTCAGCTCCAGATTGACGCCGAGCTTCTCCAGGACGTCCGAGGCGCCGGACGCGGAGGAGGCGGCCCGGTTGCCGTGCTTGACGACCTTCGCGCCGGTGCCGGCGATGACGATCGAGGACATCGTGGAGATGTTGACCGTCTTCGCCCCGTCGCCGCCCGTGCCGACGATGTCGACGGTCCGGCCCGGCACCTCGATGACGTTCGCGTGCTCGTACATCGTCCGGACAAGGCCGGTGATCTCCTGGACGGTCTCGCCCTTGGCGCGCAGCGCCACCGCGAACCCGGCGATCTGCGCGTCCGTGGCCTCACCGCGCATGATCAGGTCCATCGCCCACGCGGTGTCGTCGGCGGACAGGTCACGGCCCTCCAGCAGGCCGTTGAGGAGAGCGGGCCAGGAACGGCCCGCCGCGGTGTCGCCTCCAGCGGGGGTCACAGCGCTCATGGGGCCGCTCCAGATGTCGTAGAACAAGGTGTTCCCACCCTATCCAGCCCGGGGCACGGCAAAGGGCCCCGTCCGGCGTTCGGACGGGGCCCTTCATCGCGCGTGGCGAGCGCAGCGATCAGTGGTGGCCGTGGCCGCTCGTGATCTCCTTGTACTCCTCGACGGTGGGCTTGGGGATCTGGGACTCCTCGCCGTAGTACGCCTCGCTCAGCTTGGCGCGCAGCTTCTCGGAGCCCTTCACCTTGCGCTCGACGCCGTTCTCGTCGACCGTGGCACCGATCGCGGCCGGCTCGTACTGATCGTGCGCCGTGAGCGTGTGCAGCTGCTCCTGGCTGAGCGGCTCGTGCACCTCGATGAACTCACCGTGCGGCAGGCGCTTGATGATGCCGGACTCGCGGCCGTGCAGCACCTTGTCCTTGTCGCGGCGCTGGAGGCCGAGGCAGATCCGCTTGGTGGCGATGAACGCGAGGACCGGGGCGACGAAGAACGCGACCCGGACGAACCAGGTGATGGCGTTGATCGACAGGTGGAAGTGGGTGGCCCACAGGTCGTTTCCACCACCGATCAGCAGCACCATGTACCAGGTGATCCACGCGACGCCGAAGGCGGTACGCGTCGGCGCGTTGCGCGGGCGGTCCAGGATGTGGTGCTCGCGCCTGTCGCCGGTGACCCAGGACTCGATGAACGGGTAGACCGCGATCGCGACCAGGACCAGCGGGAAGATCACCAGCGGGATGAACACACCCAGAACGAGCGTGTGACCCCAGAAGTTGATCTCCCAGCCCGGCATCACACGGATCAGACCCTCGGAGAAGCCCATGTACCAGTCCGGCTGGGCGCCCGTGGACACCTGGTCGGGACGGTAGGGGCCCATCGACCAGATCGGGTTGATCGAGGCGATGGCCGCGATGGCCGCGATGACACCGAAGACCAGGAAGAAGAAGCCTCCGGCCTTGGCCATGTAGACCGGCAGCAGCGGCATGCCGACGACGTTGTTGTTCGTCTTTCCGGGGCCCGCGAACTGCGTGTGCTTGTGGTAGAAGACCAGGATCAGGTGGCCGACGACCAGGCCGAGCATGATGCCCGGCAGCAGCAGCACGTGGATCGAGTAGAAGCGGGCCACGAAGTCGCCGCCCGGGAACTCGCCGCCGAAGAGGAAGAACGACAGGTACGTGCCGACGATCGGCACGGACAGGATCGCGCCCTCCATGAAGCGGACACCGGTGCCGGAGAGCAGGTCGTCCGGGAGCGAGTAGCCGGTGAAGCCGGTGAACATGCCCAGGACGAACAGCAGGAAGCCGAACAGCCAGTTGACCTCACGCGGCTTGCGGAACGCGCCCGTGAAGAACACGCGCATCATGTGCACGAACATGCCCGCGAGGAAGATCAGCGCCGCCCAGTGGTGGATCTGCCGGATCAGCAGACCACCGCGCACATCGAAGGAGATGTGCATGGTCGAGTTGAACGCCTCGGACATCAGCTGGCCCTGCAGCGGGACGTAGCTGCCGTGGTACTCCACCTCGTTCATCGACGGGTGGAAGAACAGCGTCAGGTACACACCCGTGAGGATGATGATGATGAAGCTGTAGAGGCAGACCTCACCCAACATGAACGACCAGTGGTCGGGGAAGATCTTGCGCATGTTGGACTTGGCCAGGGAGTAGATCCCCAGCCGGCCGTCGGCCCAGTCGGCGACGCGCTCGCCGGCCGGGGCTGCCTTGTCGCGCCGCGCCCCGTTGGCCGCGGTGCTCTCGTTTGTGCTCATCCGCGCTCCCAGAATGCAGGACCGACGGGCTCCTCGAAGTCGCCGAGCGCTTCGAGGTAACCCTGGTCGTTCACGCCGATGCGCAGCTGCGGCAGGGCGTGACCGGCGGGGCCGAAGATCACCCGGGCACCGTCGGAGAGGTCGAAGGTGGACTGGTGGCAGGGGCAGAGCACGTGGTGCGTCTGCTGCTCGTACAGGGAGATCGGGCAACCCACGTGGGTGCAGATCTTTGAGTACGCGACGATCCCCTCGTGCGACCACTCGAGTTCGCGCTTGTCCTTGATGTTGTCCGGCTGGATGCGGACGATCATCAGGGCGGCCTTGGCGATCTCGGTCTGGAACTCCTCGTCGTGCTCCTCCAGGCCCTCGGGCTTGGCGAAGGTCAGCGAGCCGACCGCGACGTCGGAGGCACGCAGCGGTTCGTTGGTGTTCATGTTGACGAGCAGCTTGCCCTTGGACCACAGGGTGTGGCGCAGCTTGGTGCCGGGCAGCGGGCCGAGGTCGCGCAGCAGCATGACGCCGGAGAGCGGGAACAGGGCCAGCGCGCCGAACATCGTGTTGCGGATCAGCTTGCGACGGCCGAGCGCCGACTCCTTGGCGCCCTGCTTGAAGTCCGCGTGGACCTTCGCGCGGACCTCGGGGGGCGCCTCGATCGGGTGGCGCTCGTCGGCGATCTCCTCGTCGGACATCAGGGTGCGGGCCCAGTGGACCGCACCCGCGCCGATCGAGAAGAGGGCGAGACCGAGGGTCAGGCCCAGCGCGAAGTTCAGCGCGTTGATGTGCCCGATCGGGAAGACGAAGATCGACTTGTCGTGGGGGATGCCCACGTACGAGGCGATGAACCCGACGGTGGCCAGCATCGACACCGTGAAGAGCATGGCCACCGTGCGCTCGGACCGCCTGGCGGCCCGCTCGTCGATGTCCTGCACCCGGTGCTCGTGGGGCGGGAGGCCGGGGTCCGCGAAGGGGTTCTTCTCGTCCGCGACACCTACCGCGCCGTGCGCGTCCTGCTCTGCGGGCAGGTTCTCTTCTGGAATGTCTTGGCTACTCATGACTTCTTGGCCTTTGCGGTCCGAGCGGCGACCCAGACGGCGACCGCGATCAGCGCGCCGAGGCCGAAGATCCAGGCGAACAGGCCTTCGGAGACCGGGCCGAGACCGCCCAGCTCAAGGCCGCCGGGGCTCACGGTGTCGTCGCCGTTGACCGCGTTCAGGTACGCGATGATGTCCTTCTTGTTCTGCTCCGACAGCGTGGTGTCGGGGAACGACGGCATGTTCTGCGGGCCGGTCTGCATGGCCTCGTAGATGTGCTTCGGGTCGACACCCTCGAGGCTCGGCGCGTACTTGCCGTGCGTCAGCGCGCCACCCTTGCCGGTGAAGTTGTGGCACTGCGTGCAGTTGTCACGGAACAGTTCGCCGCCCTTGGCGATGTCGGCACCGTCGGGGCCGTACTGCGCCTTGGTCGGGATGCTCGGACCTGCGCCCAGCGAGGAGATGTACGCGGCCAGCTGGTCGATCTCGGCCTGCGTGTAGACGACCTTCTTGCGCGGGATCTGCGCGCCCGGCTGCTGGGCCGGCATACGGCCGGTGCCGACCTGGAAGTCGACGGCCGCGGCGCCCACGCCCACGAGGCTCGGACCGTCGGAGGACCCCTGACCGCCGGTGCCGTGGCAACTGGCGCAGCCTACGGCGAAGAGCTTCTTGCCCTCGTCGATGGCCAGGGACTGGGCGGTTTCATCTGCCTGCGCCTTGCTCGCGGGTGCGAACACGGCGTACAGCCCCCCGGTGCATGCCAGCGCGAGGAGTAGGACGACGAGCGCCGCCAGCGGGTGGCGTCGTCGTGCGGAGAGCTTTTTCACGGATTACCCCGGTGTCAGGATCTTCTGCGTCGATGTCTGCGATGTCGGGAGCGGGCCCGGCTACTTGATCAGATAGATCGTGGCGAAGAGGCCGATCCAGACGACATCGACGAAGTGCCAGTAGTAGGACACGACGATGGCCGCGGTCGCCTGTTCGTGGGTGAACCGCTTCGCCGCGTACGTACGGCCGAGGACGAACAGGAAGGCGATGAGGCCGCCTGTCACGTGCAGACCGTGGAAGCCGGTGGTCAGGTAGAAGACCGACCCGTACGGATCGGACGAGAGGGAGATCCCGTCCTTCTTCACCAGCTCGGTGTACTCGTAGATCTGACCGCCGATGAAGATGGCACCCATGATGAAGGTGATCATGAACCAGCCCCGGAGCTTCTTCACGTCACCTCGCTCGGCAGCGAAGACGCCGAGCTGGCAGGTGAGGGAGGAGAGCACCAGGATCGTGGTGTTCGTCGCCGAGAACGGAACGTTCAGGGCGTGCGCCATCTCTTTCCAGTGATCAGGACCCGTCACCGATCGCAGGGTGAAGTACATCGCGAAGAGGGCCGCGAAGAACATCAGCTCGGAACTCAACCAGATGATGGTTCCGACGCTGGTGAGGTTCGGTCGGTTGACCGACGGGTGCGCGTGCCCGGTTGTCTCTGTCGTTGCTGTCGCCACGACCGACATTATGTCGGTCGCTTATCCCGCCCTCACCCCGGGGGGTGCCGTTCGGAGTGTCTCCCTGTTCCATACCGGTGTTGACGTGGTGTTCAAGGGAGTAGCATCCGGCCCAACGGGCCTGTCCTTACGACGCTGACGTCACGGAGGAACAATGCAGCCGACCGCCACGGTGCTGGTCTACAGCGACGATTCCAACACCCGCGAGCAGGTACGGCTCGCGGCGGGCCGTCGACCGGCTCCCGACGTCCCGTTGGTCGAGTTCCTGGAGTGCGCCACGCCTGCGGCGGTGCTCAAGGAGCTGGACAAGGGCGGGATCGACGTCTGTGTGCTGGACGGGGAGGCCGTGCCGATGGGGGGCATGGGGCTCTGCCGGCAGATCAAGGACGAGGTGTTCGACTGCCCGCCGGTGCTGCTGCTGATCGGGCGGCCGCAGGATGCGTGGCTGGCGACGTGGAGCCGGGCGGAGGCCGCGGTGACCCATCCGGTGGATCCGGTGGAGTTCGCCTCGGCGCTGGCTTCCCTGCTGCGGGACCGGAAGGCCCTGAGCGCCTGAGAGCCGCCCCCACGGCCCTCTAGATGCTCTGTGGCCTCAGCCTTGCCGTCTGGTCGGGGCGGGTGTCCGGGGTGCCGGCCACCAGGGCGCTGCCGTCGCGCCATTTCGTCCAGTCCAGGTTCCAGTCGCCGAAGCCGTTGCCGAACGGCTCCATGGTGTTGCCGTCCGAGTTGACGACCTGGACCACGTCGCCCTCGTGGACGGTGTTGAAGAACCACTCGGCATTGGACGTGCTCATGCCGGTGCAGCCGTGGCTGACGTTGGCGTAGCCCTGGGAGCCGACCGACCAGGGGGCGGCGTGGACGTACTCACCGCTCCAGGTGACGCGGGTGGCGTAGTAGACCGGGAGGTCGTACGAGTCCGAGGACCCCTCGGCGATCCCGATACTGGTGCCGCGCATACGTACGAAGTACTCCTTGCCCAGCACGACCTTGACGCCGTTGCGGGTCTCGAAGCCGGGCTTGCCGGTGGTGACCGGGAGCTCGTTGATGACCTCGTCGTTCTTGTAGACCGTCATCGAGTGTGACGAGGCGTCCGTCACGGCGATGATGCGGTCCCCGGTGGTCAGCTTCAGGGGCTTCGCCTTGCCGCCCCAGAGCCGGTCGCCGATCTTGATGCCCTCCAGCTCGCTGCGGACCTGGATCGTGGCGTGCGCCGGCCAGTACTCCTTGGGCCGGTAGTGCAGTTCCTTGTCGTCCACCCAGTGCCAGGCGCCCGGTACGGCGGGCGTGGAGTCGACCCTGAGGGCGCGCTCTATGACGGCCCGCTGAGCCTTGTCCTTGACGGGTCTGTCCAGCTTGGCGGTGACGGGCTGGCCGACGCCGTACGTGCCCGACTTGGGGCCGAAGGTGACCTTCAGACGCGTCTTGCCCAGCGGCTTGCTGGTGTCGAAGTCGAGGACCTTGCGGCCCGGTGCCCCGTCCTCGTCCTCGGTGCTCACCCGGACGGTGTAGTGGGCGTTTGCGGCCAGCGGGGAGGTGCTGCGCCAGCGGGTGCCGTCGGCGGAGAGTTCGCCCGCCAGATAGCGGCCTGTGGCGTCCGTGGCCGTGACGTCGGTGATGCGGCCGTCGTCTTCGTCGGCGGTGACCTCGAGCGGCTTGTCCGGGTCGGCCTTCTTGCCGTCGCCGGTGGGCGCGTTGAAGGAGATCTGGTCCGCCGCGTCGAACGGTGTGGCCGCCAGCGGGTTCCCGTCGGACCCGCAGGCGGCGGCGCTCGCGCCGAGGGCGATCACCAGCAGCGTGCAGCTCACGAGGATGCGGGTACGCGGTGCGTGGTTCATGACTTCACGCTAGGAAGCCCCGTCAAGAACGGCGCGCTGGGTGACTCGTACGAGGGACAAGGATTACGGCAGAAGCAGGAGCCCGGACCCTCCTGACGGAGAGTCCGGGCTCCTGCTGAGCTGCGCTCGTGCTACTGCGTGCGGTTCTCACCGCGGTAGTACTCGAAGACCCAGCCGTACAGGCCGATCAGGATCACCGGCACCGAGAAGTACATCAGCCACCAGCCGATCGCGACCGACAGGAAGGCGAGGGCGCCGCCGAAGCCGAGGGCGAGCGGCTGCCAGCTGTGCGGGCTGAAGAACCCGACCTCGCCGGCGTCGTCCGCGACGTCGGCCTCCTTGTTGTCCTGCGCGCCGGCGTCCACCCGCCTGGCCGTGAAGCCCAGGTAGAAGCCGATCATGATGGACAGCCCGAAGGCCAGGAAGAGCGCCGTGGTACCGGCCGGCTCCTTCGACCACACGCCATAGACGATCGCCATGACGAGGATGAAGACGCTCAGCCAGATGAACATCCGTCCCTGGATCTTCACTTGCCGGCCTCCTTGCCGCCGTTGCCGGCCAGAGCCTTCTCACCGTGACCGGAGTTCTCGAGCTGGTCGAGAGCGGCGATCTCGGGGTGGTGCAGGTCGAACGCCGGGGATTCGCTGCGGATCCGCGGCAGGGTGAGGAAGTTGTGGCGCGGCGGCGGGCAGGAGGTCGCCCATTCGAGCGAGCGGCCGTAGCCCCACGGGTCGTCGACGCCGACCGGCTTGCCGTACTTGGCCGTCTTCCACACGTTGTAGAGGAACGGCAGGATCGACAGGCCGAGCACGAAGGAGCTGATCGTCGAGATCGTGTTCAGGGCGGTGAAGCCGTCGGCCGCCAGGTAGTCGGCGTAACGACGCGGCATGCCCTCGGCGCCCAGCCAGTGCTGGACCAGGAAGGTGCCGTGGAAGCCGATGAACAGCGTCCAGAACGTGATCTTGCCGAGGCGCTCGTCGAGCATCTTGCCGGTGAACTTCGGCCACCAGAAGTGGAAGCCGGAGAACATCGCGAAGACGACGGTGCCGAAGACGACGTAGTGGAAGTGCGCCACCACGAAGTACGAGTCCGAGACGTGGAAGTCCAGCGGGGGCGAGGCCAGGATGACACCGGTCAGACCACCGAAGGTGAAGGTGATCAGGAAGCCGGTGGCCCAGAGCATCGGTGTCTCGAAGGACAACGACCCCTTCCACATCGTTCCGATCCAGTTGAAGAACTTCACGCCCGTCGGTACGGCGATGAGGAACGTCATGAAGGAGAAGAACGGGAGCAGCACACCGCCGGTGACGTACATGTGGTGCGCCCACACCGTCACGGACAGACCCGCGATCGCGATGGTCGCCGCGATCAGACCCATGTAGCCGAACATCGGCTTGCGGGAGAAGACCGGGATGACCTCGGAGATGATGCCGAAGAACGGCAGGGCGATGATGTACACCTCTGGATGGCCGAAGAACCAGAAGAGGTGTTGCCACAGCAACGCTCCTCCGTTCGCGGCATCGAAGACGTGTGCCCCGAATTTCCGATCCGCCTCCAGCGCGAACAGCGCGGCGGCGAGGACGGGGAAGGCGAGCAGGACCAGCACCGCGGTCAGCAGCACGTTCCACACGAAGATCGGCATGCGGAACATGGTCATGCCGGGCGCGCGCATGCAGATGATCGTGGTGATGAAGTTGACCGCACCGAGGATCGTGCCGAAGCCGGAGAAGGCCAGACCCATGATCCACAGGTCGGCGCCGATGCCCGGCGAGCGGACGGCGTCGGAGAGCGGGGAGTAGGCGAACCAGCCGAAGTCGGCCGCGCCCGAGGGGGTGAGGAAGCCACCGACCGCGATCGTCGAGCCGAACAGGTACAGCCAGTAGGCGAACATGTTCAGCCGCGGGAACGCCACGTCGGGCGCGCCGATCTGCAGCGGCATGATCCAGTTGGTGAAGCCGGCGAACAGCGGCGTCGCGAACATCAGCAGCATGATCGTGCCGTGCATCGTGAACGCCTGGTTGAACTGCTCGTTCGACATGATCTGCAGACCCGGCCGGGCCAGCTCGGCGCGCATGAAGAGCGCCATCACGCCGCCGATGAGGAAGAACGCGAACGACGTGGCCAGGTACATCGTGCCGATCGTCTTGTGGTCAGTGGTGGTGAGCCACTTGATGACCACGCTGCCGCGGTTCTGGCGCCGGACCGGAAGTTCGTCCGCGTAGTGGGACCCCGCTTCGGCGGCACCCTGGGGTTCGTTGAGGATGCTCACAGGTTCGTCGTCTCCCGGTCCTTCTCGTGGGCGGTCTGCTCGATGCCCGCGGGAACGTAACCGGTCTGCCCCTTCTTCGCGAGGTCCTTGAGGTGCTGCTCGTAGCGCTCGGGAGAGACGACCTTCACGTTGAACAGCATCCGGGAGTGGTCGACGCCGCACAGCTCGGCGCACTTGCCGAGGAAGGTGCCCTCCTTGTTGGGGGTCACCTCGAAGGCGTTGGTGTGGCCCGGGATGACGTCCTGCTTCATGAGGAACGGCACCACCCAGAAGGAGTGGATGACGTCACGCGAGGTGAGGACGAAGCGGACCTTCTTGCCCTTGGGGAGCCAGAGGGTCGGGCCGGGGTTGCCGGTCTGCGGGTTCCTCGTGGCGGGCGTACCGAAGTCGTAGACACCGCCGGCGTTCGCCGGGAAGTCGTTCTTGAACCGGGTCGGAATCGCGTCCAGGTTCTTGTCGGTCTTCGCGTCGCCCGTGGAACCCGCGACGGGCTCGATGTAGTTGAAGGCCCAGCTCCACTGGTAGCCGACGACGTTGACGGTGACGTCGGGCTCATCCTTGAGGCTGAGGAGCTTCGACTCGTCGCGGGCCGTGAAGTAGAAGAGGACCGAGACGATGACGAGCGGAACGACCGTGTACAGCGCCTCGATCGGCATGTTGTACCGGGTCTGCGGAGGAACCTCGACCTTGGTACGGCTGCGCCGGTGGAAGATCGCGCTCCACAGGATCAGGCCCCACACCAGCACACCGGTGGCCAGCGCGGCAGCCCAGGAGCCCTGCCACAGGGAGAGGATCCGCGGAGCCTCTTCCGTGGTCGGGGTGGGCATACCAAGGCGGGGGAAGTCTTCCCAGTTGTACGAGCAACCGGTGGCGGTCGCCAGGACCAGGCCCGCAATCATTGCCTGCAGCAGCTTCCGCCGCATCGGGCGCCGCGGCGAGCGGTCGGAGCCGTTGGGACTCACGTAGCGCCTTCCCGAGAGTCTCGCCCGCGCGGATTGGCTGCGGCCTGCCCTTACTCGGTGGTCGGTCGCCGCCCTGCGTCGGGCAGGGGTTTGGATGTTTATGCGGACCAAACCCTAGCCGACGCTCTCCGGGGGTTCAGCGGGAGGGGTGGCCTAGTGGGTGGGTTGGTTCGCTGGATTGGCGGCTGCGGGTTGTTTGTGGCTTATCGCGCCCCGCGGCGGAGCCGCTGTCGGATACAGCCCCGCGCTCCTGGGGTTAGCGTGGCTGTGTGTCATATTTCGACGCTGCCTCCAGTGCGCCCCTTCACCCTGTTGCCCGTCAGGCGCTGTTGGCCTCTTTGGATGAAGGGTGGGCTGATCCCTCCCGGTTGTACCGGGAGGGGCGGCGGGCCCGGATGTTGCTGGACGCCGCTCGGGAGGCCGCTGCCGAGGCCGTGGGGTGCCGGCCTGACGAACTGACCTTCACGTCCTCCGGGACGCGGGCCGTGCACGACGGGATCGCGGGGGCGTTGGCCGGGCGACGGCGGATCGGACGTCACCTGATCGTGTCAGCCGTCGAACACTCCTCGGTACTGCATTCGGCGGAGCCGTTCGAGGTGACCGAGGTTCCGGTCAGCCGTACGGGTGCGGTGAGCCCGCAGTCGTACGTCGAAGCTCTTCGCCTCGACACCGCGCTGGCGTGTCTCCAGTCGGCGAACCATGAGGTGGGCACCGTGCAGCCGGTGGCCGAGGTGGCCGCCGTGTGCCGTCGGGCCGGGGTGCCGTTGCTGGTGGACGCGGCGCAGTCGCTCGGGTGGGGGCCGGTCGGGGGTGAGTGGTCGCTGTTGACCGCCAGCGCGCACAAGTGGGGCGGCCCGTCGGGCGTCGGCCTGCTCGCCGTGAGAAAAGGTGTCCGCTTCTCACCCCAGGGACCGACCGACGAGCGGGAGTCGGGGCGGGCGCCGGGGTTCGAGAACCTGCCGGCCGTCGTCGCGGCGGCGGCCTCGCTGCGGGCGGTGCGGGCCGAGGCCGCGCAAGAGGCCGTACGGCTGCGGGAGCTGACGGCGCGGATCCGGGCCCGGGTGCCTCAGCTGGTCGCCGATGTGGAGGTGGTCGGGGATCCGGAGCACCGGCTGCCGGGGATCGTCACCTTCTCCTGTCTCTATGTCGACGGGGAGACCCTGCTGCACGAGTTGGATCGCGCCGGTTTCTCCGTCTCCTCCGGTTCGTCCTGCACGAGCAGCACGCTGACGCCGAGCCATGTCTTGAAGGCGATGGGGGTGCTGAGTGAGGGCAATGTGCGGATTTCGCTGCCGTTCGGGGCGGTCTCCGAGGAGGTCGACCGGTTCCTGGAGGTGCTGCCGGGAGCGGTGACGGCGGTACGGGAGAAGTTGGGAGCCCCGACGCCGACGACCGCCGTGCACGGAGACGCCCTGGTGGTGGACGCCCTCGGCAAGCGGTGCCCGATCCCGGTCATCGAACTGGCGAAGGTCATCGGAGACGTGCCGGTGGGCGGGACCGTCCGGGTCCTGTCGGACGACGAGGCGGCCCGCCTGGACATCCCCGCCTGGTGCGAGATGCGGGAGCAGGAGTACGTGGGAGAGGAACCGGCGGAATCAGGAACGGCATATGTGATCCGCCGGATCAGGTGATGCTGCCAGGGGCGCGAGTCAGACCAGGTGCCCCTGGACCTCCGCCGCGGCCTCGTCGCCGTACGCCTTGGTGAACCGCTCCATGAAGTTCCCCCGCCGCAGCCGGTACTCCTGCGTCCCCACGGTCTCGATGACGAGCGTCGCCAGCATGCAGCCCACCTGAGCCGCCCGCTCCAGCGGGACTCCCCAGGCCAGCCCCGACAGGAACCCGGCACGGAACGCGTCGCCGACCCCCGTGGGGTCCGCCTTGCGCTCCTCCTCCGCGCAGCCGACGACGATCGGCTCCTCGCCCGCCTTGTCGATCCGCACGCCCTGCGCGCCGAGCGTGGTGACCCGGTGGCCCACCTTCGCCAGGATCTCCGCGTCGGACCAGCCCGTCTTGGACTCGATGAGCCCCTTCTCGTACTCGTTGGAGAAGAGGTACGTGGCGCCGTCCAGCAGTATCCGGATCTCGTCGCCGTTCATCCGGGCGATCTGCTGGGAGAAGTCCGCGGCGAAGGGGATGCCACGCGACCGGCACTCCTCGGTGTGGCGGAGCATCGCCTCGGGGTCGTCGGCACCGATGAGGACGAGGTCGAGGCCGTCAACCCGGTCGGCCACCGTCTTGAGCTCGATCTGGCGGGCCTCGCTCATCGCGCCCGTGTAGAAGGAGCCGATCTGGTTGTGGTCGGCGTCGGTGGTGCACACGAAGCGGGCGGTGTGCAGCGTCTCGGAGATGCGGACGGACGCGGTGTCGACGCCGTGCCGGTCCAGCCAGGCGCGGTACTCGTCGAAGTCGAAGCCCGCGGCGCCGACGAGGATCGGGTTGGTGCCGAGCTGGCCCATCCCGAAGGCGATGTTCGCGCCGACGCCTCCCCTGCGTACGTCGAGGTTGTCGACCAGGAAGGAGAGCGAGACCGTGTGCAGTTGGTCCGCGACGAACTGGTCGGCGAAGCGGCCGGGGAAGGTCATGAGGTGGTCGGTGGCGATGGAGCCGGTGACTGCGATGCGCACGGCGTGGCTCTCCTGGGTGGAGGGTGTATTGACGGTTCACGCTATCGGGTCCGTATGGGGTACTGCGAGGCGGCCGACGGCGCGGTGAAGCAGGTAAAACTACCCGATAGTAGATCTTTCTTCGCGGGCCCGGGCGTGCATACGGTGCCGTCATGACCAACCTTGAGCTGTACGTCTCCGCCCCGACCGACCTGGACGGGGGCCTCGCGTCGCTGCTCGGTGACTGCGCCCGGATGGCTCCGCACTGGGCCGTTCCCGACCGGATCGTCTCCCTTCCGGTTTCTCCCTCACTCATCCACGGTGTGACGGTGCCCGAGGGTTCCGCCAGGGTGCTGGAGGCGATGTCGGAGTACGGCGACTGAGGCAGGGCGCTCGCGTCGGCGCGTTCGAGGGAACCGCGCGCTCCCCCGCTGCGTCCCATCGCCGTCCCCCGGAAAGGGGATGCGGCATACGACCCGTTTGCCGACCTTTTTGACAGGGTCGGGTCAGGGTCGAGGGACAGTTGCGCAGCAGAAGGAGCGATGCGGTGAACACCGAGCGACCCGACAACGACGAGGCCTCCGGCGGCGGGGACGGGAGCTCTGCGGAAGCGCGCCGTGCGGGGGCGCTCGGCGCCGAGGCAGTGAGCAGTGCCGAGGAGACGCGGGGTTCCGACGTTCCCGGCGACGAGGCGAGCCCCGCCGTAACGCCTTCCGAGGAGGGGAGTCACGCGGGGGCCGAGCAGGACGGTGGAGCGGAGGGCGCCGAGGAAGCCGGTGCCGTTGGAGGCTCGGCGGACCAGGCGGAGGGAGCGGCGGACGACTCTCCGGCCTCCGGCACGGCGGCCGGAGCCGATGCCGACGCCGCTGTCGACTCCGACGCCGACTCGGACTCCGACTCCGACTCCGACGAGCCGGACGGCCTCGCGGCCCCCGGCGCTCATGCCGACGCCGACGCCGACACGCCACTGGCTCCTGCCGATGGCCACGGCTCGTCGGCCCCCACCCGCTCCGGCCTTGGCAAGCTCCCGGCACCCGACGCCGCTGCCGGTGCCGATGAACCCGAGGGCCCGGACACGGCTTCCGACCACGATCACGTTCCCGACGTCGCCGCCCTCTCCGGCCCCGGCGTCCCCCGTTCCGGTCGGCACCGCTCCCCCGCCGTCATCGCCGCCGTCGCCGCAGCCGTCCTGCTGGTCGGAGGCGGTGGGGCGTACCTCGCCGCCAGTGCTTCCGGAGGGTCCGGCGACGGCACGGCCTCCGGCGCGTCGGGGGACGACACTCCCCCGCCCCTCGCGCTCGACGGTTACGGCGGGACCGGTGGGGCAGGGAACGGGATCGCACCCGGGGAGCCGAATCCGTACGGCGCGACGTACCGCGTCGACGGCAGTCTGCCAAAGGGGCCCGGCTCGGCGCCGGTCTACCGGACGCAGGGGCAGGTCACCGAGCGCGACGTGGTGCGGCTCGCCGAGGCGCTCGGGGTCGACGGGACGCCGGTGGCGCAGGGGCAGGTCTGGCGGGTCGGGGCCAAGGACGCTTCGGGACCCAGTCTCCAGGTGAACCGGCAGGCACCGGGCGCGTGGACCTTCCAGCGCTACTCCCCCGCCACCGACAACTGCGGCAGCGCCACCGTGTGCGGGGCGGAGCAGACCCCCACCGGTCCTCCGGTGAGCGTGGCGGTCGCGGAGAAGGCCGCCGCGCCGGTACTGAAGGCGGCGGGCCAGGACGGCGCGAAGCTCGAGGCGAGCCAGGTCATGGGCGCCCAGCGGGTCGTGAACGCCGATCCGGTCGTGGGCGGGCTGCCCACGTACGGCTGGACGACCGGCGTCACCGTGAACGGCCAGGGTGAAGTGGTCGGCGGCACCGGCCGACTGAAGGCGCCGGTGAAGAGCGACACGTATCCCGTGCTGAGCGCCGAGAAGACGCTGGGCCTGCTGAACAAGGTGCCCGCGACCGACCACCGCATGGGGATCGGCGGCTGCGCCAGCCCCGTACCGCTGAAGGACCGGCTGGAGGCACCCTGCGGGGAGTCGACGGCGAGCCCCGCCAAGAACACGCTCACCGTCGAGAAGGCGGCGTTCGGGCTGGCCTCGCAGCTCGTGGCCGGCCGGCCGGCGCTCGTGCCGTCCTGGCTGTTCGAGGTGCGGGCGACGGGTGCGAAGGACGCCTTCACGGTGACGTATCCGGCGGTCGACCCGACGTACATCGCTTCCCCGGCGACGGCGACGCCCACGTCACCCGCCACACCCACGGCACCCTCGGACCAGCCGACCTCGGCGCCGAAGACGCGGGACGTCAAGGTGGACGGCTACTCGGCCGAGGGCGACGAGCTGACCCTGAGCTTCACGGGCGGGGTGTGCGGGGACTATGCGGCGACGGCGAGCGAGACCTCGGGCGAGGTGACGGCCAAGGTGACCTATACGCCGTGGCCGGACAAGGTCTGCATCATGATCGCCAAGGAGATCCAGAAGACCGTGCCGCTCGACGAGCCGCTCGGTGACCGCAAGGTCGTGGGCTCGGACGGCAAGGAGATCCCGCTGAAGAAGGCGGGGGCACGGCTGCCGGAGACATCCGGGGCCCGGTAGCCCTGGAGACACGCGAAGGCGGCGGCCCCTCGGAAGGGGCCGCCGCCTTCTGTCGCTCGAGCCTTGGTCGAACCCCAGGCTTAGCTGAAGGAGTCGCCGCAGGCGCAGGAGCCGGTCGCGTTCGGGTTGTCGATCGTGAAGCCCTGCTTCTCGATGGTGTCCACGAAGTCGATGGACGCGCCGCCCAGGTACGGGGCGCTCATACGGTCGGTGACGACCTTGACGCCACCGAAGTCCTTGACGACGTCCCCGTCGAGGGAACGCTCGTCGAAGAAGAGCTGGTAACGCAGGCCGGAGCAGCCGCCGGGCTGAACGGCGACGCGCAGGGCCAGGTCGTCACGGCCTTCCTGGTCGAGCAGGGCCTTGACCTTCGCCGCGGCGGCGTCGGACAGGATGATGCCGTCGGTGACGGTGCCGGTCTCGTCCGATACGGACATCTACATCTCTCCCGGGTTGTACGGAGACTGCTTACCGACGATTGCAACCGCCGGGGCCGCGGATTCATTCCGGGCCGAGCAACTTGTCTTTTCGCCTGTCCTCTTCATGCTCGCACACCCGCGGCGAAGCGAACAGCGGCCCGAGAACCACCCCTCCTCGGGAGGACCGGGATTCACGTCACATCGACGTTATAGGCATCGTCAAAGTGACATGAACCGGGTTATGATAGATAACGTCAGTTCGACGAAAAGTAGAAAGGGTGCGTGTCGTGACCACCGCCCAGACCACGGAGCTCGACGTACAGCCGACTCCGCTCGCCCTGTTGCTGCTCGGCCGCGAGGCCGACCCGAGGAGCGAGCGGGGCGTCGAGTGTCCCGGCGACCTGCCCTCGCCCTCCGACCCGGACCTGGTCGAGCGCGCCCGTGCCGCCAAGGAGAAACTCGGCGACAAGGTGTTCGTCCTCGGCCACCACTACCAGCGTGACGAGGTCATCCAGTTCGCCGACGTCACGGGCGACTCCTTCAAGCTGGCCCGGGACGCGGCCGCGCGCCCGGAGGCCGAGTACATCGTGTTCTGCGGTGTGCACTTCATGGCCGAGTCGGCGGACATCCTCACGTCCGACGACCAGAAGGTGGTCCTCCCCGACCTCGCCGCCGGCTGCTCCATGGCCGACATGGCGACGGCCGAGCAGGTCGCCGAGTGCTGGGACGTGCTCACCGAGGCCGGCATAGCCGAGCAGGTCGTGCCCGTGTCGTACATGAACTCCTCGGCGGACATCAAGGCGTTCACGGGCAAGCACGGCGGCACCATCTGCACGTCGTCCAACGCCAAGAAGGCTCTCGAGTGGGCCTTCGAGCAGGGCGACAAGGTCCTGTTCCTGCCCGACCAGCACCTCGGCCGCAACACCGCGGTGCGGGACATGGGGATGACGCTGGAGGACTGCGTCCTCTATAACCCGCACAAGCCGAACGGCGGCCTGACCGCCGAGCAGCTGCGGGACGCGAAGATGATCCTGTGGCGCGGCCACTGCTCGGTGCACGGCCGCTTCTCGCTGGAGTCGGTGGAGGACGTCCGCGCCCGGATCCCCGGTGTGAACGTCCTCGTGCACCCCGAGTGCAAGCACGAGGTCGTGGCCGCGGCGGACTACGTCGGCTCGACCGAGTACATCATCAAGGCGCTGGAGGCGGCCCCGGCCGGCTCGAAGTGGGCCATCGGCACGGAGCTCAACCTCGTACGACGGCTCGCCAACCGTTTCGCCCCCGAGGGCAAGGAGATCGTCTTCCTGGACAAGACGGTCTGCTTCTGCTCGACCATGAACCGCATCGACCTGCCCCACCTGGTCTGGACCCTGGAGTCGCTGGCCGAGGGCAAGCTCGTCAACCGGATCGAGGTCGACAAGGAGACGGAGGCGTTCGCGAAGCTGGCGCTGGAGCGGATGCTGGCGCTGCCGTAGCACCGCCACGAGAAGCGCTCACCCCGATGCGGAGGTCCGCTCGGGGTGGGCGGGGTCGAGGGTGAAGATGTCGCCTGCCTGGGTGGTGACGACCAGGGCGCCCTCGTGGAGCAGCACCTCGGGCAGCCGCTCGTTCAGGTCGTTCACCCACTTGGCACGCGGCAAGGACTCCCACAGCAGCGTGCCCTTCTTGGCGTCCAGGGCCGCGACCCGGCCGCTGGCGCTGGACAGATAGACCACGCGGGCGCGCGGGGCGGGGATCACACCGCTCGGCTGCTCCAGGCTCGTCGGGGTCTGCCACAGCTGCTTGCCGGTGCGGACCGACACCGCGGTCACCTGGCCCGAGGTGCCGGTGAACCACAGGGTGCCGTCCGCCGTCGTCACGGTGCCCTCGACCTCCTTCGCCAGTTCCGTGGTCGTGGCGGCACCGGTGTCCGGGTTCACCAGCCGGATCCGGGAGAAGGGTCCCTTGTCCTCGGAGGCCAGGTGCCCCGCCTCGAGGTAGAGCAGGCGGCCGTCGTACGTGCCGACGAGAATCGCCTGACGGGGCACCGTCAGGCGCCGCACCGAGCCGTCGGAGCGGTCGAAACCCAGGACCAGCGTGTCCTTGCCGGCCGTCTTGGCGGGTCCGCAGTCCAGGTAGAGGCCCTCGTTCACGCGCGCTGGGTCGCACTGCATCCCCGGCGGAAGAGGCGCCTTCCAGCGCTCGGCGCCGGTGCGCGCCGAACGTGCGGTCACCGATCCGCGCTCCATGTCCGGGACGAGCAGGAGGTCGCCCGAGAGGTACGGGTGGCTCGACGCGGAGTCCACCGTGCGGCGCCACAGCCGTTCCCCTGTCCCGGTGTCGAGGGCGATGACCGAGATCACGAGATCCCCGCCCTCGGGTTGGTAGTGCTGCTCGACCAGCATGACGTCGTCCGCGACCCCGAGGAGCGAGAAGACGTACGACCTCTTCCTCATGACGGACGGCACCCCGTCGGCGCGCCAGTCGACCCGTCCGGTGACGCCGTCGAGGCGCATGGGCAGAACCGTTTTGCCCGCGCAGTAGACGGAGCCCTCGTGCATCTGGCACTCCGGGCCGCTGTCGAACCCTCCCTCCAGGAGGGTGATCCCCTTCTTCAGGCCCCGCTCGGCGTCGGCGTACACCGTCGTCTGCCAGGGCTGCCAGCCGCTGGGCAACGCCGTCCAGCGGGAGACGGCGGTCTGCGCGCCGGCCGTGCCGCCGCCCTCCCCGTCGTCGCCACCCGTCCGTCCCGGTCCGGTCAGCAGATACGCCGTCAGACCGAGCGCCACCACGCCGATCGTGGCGGTCGCCGCCCACAGCGGGCGCAGCCGGCCTCGGCGGCCCGGCGACGTGGCCGACCTCGGGTCCGGGGCCCCGGTCTCGGAAGGGTCCGGCAGATCCCCGGACAGCGTCACCGTCTGCGGGCCGTCCGTCGCCTCCTCGGGCAGCACCCTCGCCAACTCCCGAGCCACGTCGTCCAGTTGGAGACGGTCCGCGGCCTTCTTGGCCAGGCAGCTCCGCAGGACGGTGCGCAGGTGCGGTGGTACGCCGTCCAGGACGGGTTCGTCGTGCACCACCTGGTACGCCGTGAGGTAGGGGCTGTCCGCGTCGAACGGCCCCCGGCCCGTGAGGGTGTACACCAGCAGCGCGCCGAGCGCGAAGACGTCGGAGGCCGGGCCGACGGTGCGGGCGTCGGTGAGCTGTTCCGGGGACATGAAGGGCGGAGTGCCGATCATCTGGCCGGTCTCGGTCAGGGGGTTGTTCTCCGCCGCCCGGGAGATGCCGAAGTCGATGACTCGGGGGCCGTCGTCGGCCATCAGGACGTTGGCGGGCTTGAGGTCGCGGTGCACGACACCGGCCCGGTGGATGTCCCGCAGGGCCTCCACCAACCCCAGTGCCAGGCGCCGCAGTTCGGTCTCCCGCAGTGGGCCGAGTTCCGAGATCCGGTCGGCGAGCGAGCGGCCGGGGACGTACTGGGTCGCCATCCACGGCCGAGCCGCCTCCGGATCGGCGTCCACCACCGGTGCGGTGAAGGCGCCGCTCACCTTGCGGACGGCCTCTATCTCCTGGCGGAAGCGGGTGCGGAAGACGGGATCCTCGGCGTACTGGGCGTGCACGACCTTCACCGCGACCTCGCGCCCGGAGCGGGATCTGCCCCGGTAGACGATGCCCATTCCCCCGGACCCGAGCCGGTCGACCAGCTTGTACCCGCCGACCGATTTCGGGTCGTCCTTGTTCAACTGCACGCTCGCGTCCCCTTCCCCCGTGCGGCACTGCGAGCACCCAGCATAGGTAACGGGGTGCCAGGCCTCGCCTCATGAAGGTCCCGCGTCGCTCCGTCAGTGCCGGGTACGGGAGTTGAGCCGGGCCGCCTGGCGGGTCAGGTAGTCGCGTTCGGCGAGGTTGGGGGCCTTGTGGGCGGCCTCGGCGTACAGGCGGGCCGCGGTCGTCGGGTCGCCGGCGCGTTCGTGGAGATAGGCGGCGGCCGCGGTGTGGCGGGGCAGCGAGTCCTCGACCGCGGCCAGGGCGGCCAGGCCCGCGCGGGGGCCGTCCGCCTCGCCCACGGCGACCGCGCGGTTGAGGCGGACGACGGAGTTGTCGGTGAGGCGGGCGAGTTCGTCGTACCACTCGACGATCTGCACCCAGTCGGTCTCCTCGGCGGTGGGCGCGTCGGCGTGCAGGGCGGCGATCGCGGCCTGTGCCTGGAACTCGCCCAGCCGGTCGCGGGCGAGGGCGCTCTGCAGGATCCGGACGCCCTCGGCGATCGCCGCGGTGTCCCAGCGGGTGCGGTCCTGCTCGGCCAGCGGCACCAGGCTGCCGTCGGGGGCGGTGCGCGAGGCGCGACGGGCGTGGTGCAGCAGCATGAGGGCGAGCAGCCCCGCGACCTCGGGGTGGTCGATGGCGGCGGCGAGCTGCCGGGTGAGCCGGATGGCCTCGGCGGCGAGGTCGACGTCGCCGGAGTAGCCCTCGTTGAAGACCAGGTAGAGGACGCGCAGCACGGTGGCCACGTCGCCGGGCTGGTCGAAGCGGACGCCGGAGACGGTGCGCTTGGCCCGGCTGATGCGCTGCGCCATGGTCGCCTCGGGCACGAGGTAGGCCTGGGCGATCTGGCGGGTGGTGAGTCCTCCGACGGCGCGCAGGGTGAGGGCGACGGCGGAGGACGGGGTGAGCGAGGGGTGGGCGCACAGGAAGTAGAGCTGGAGCGTGTCGTCCACGGCGGGCGCGGGTCCTGGCGCCGGTTCCTCCTCGATACGGTCCTCACGCCGGCGGCGAGCGGTGTCCGAGCGGGTCGCGTCGAGGAACTTGCGCCAGGCCACGGTGACCAGCCAGCCCTTGGCGTCCCGCGGCGGGTCGGCCGGCCAGACCCGGACGGCCTCGACGAGCGCGTCCTGGACGGCGTCCTCGGCCGCCGCGAAGTCGGCTCCGCGGCGGACGAGGACGGCGAGCACGCTCGGCGTGAGGCTTCTGAGCAGCGCCTCATCCACCGGGGTGGCACTCCGGGTCGGTGGGCGACGCCGCGTAGAACGGGCGCAGCTCCAGCCACTCGTGGATCGGCTTCCCGCCGGCGCCGGGGGCGGCCGACAGTTCCCCGGCCAGTTCGACGGCCCGCTCGTAGCTGTCGACGTCGATGACCATCCACCCGGCGATGAGGTCCTTGGTCTCGGCGAACGGCCCGTCGGTGACAGGCGGGCGGCCCTCGCCGTCGTAACGCACCCACGTCCCCTCGGGAGCGAGCGCCTGCCCGTCGACGTACTCTCCGGTCTTCTCCAGCCCTTCCGCGAAGTCCCGCATGTACTGCATGTGCGCCGAGATCTCCTCCGGCGTCCACTGCTCCATGGGGACGTCGTTGGCCGGAGCGGGGGCGCCACGGTAGTGCTTGAGCAGCAGGTACTTGGCCATGATGTCTCTCCTGGGTCCTGTTGCGGCCCATTCTGGCCGCTCTCACCACGGGGACGGAGCGGGGCGCGGGTTCTCGACATCGTCGCGGGGATTGTTTTTCCGGCTCTCGTAAACGGCGGGAGCCCCCGCAGCCGACGCTGCGGGGGCTCGTGCCCGGCGGGTGTCACACGCCGGCCGGTTCCGGTTCCTCGGCTGCCGGGGCCGGCTGGGACGCGGGCCCGTCCTTCTTCGCGGCCCGCTTCTTCGCGCGGCGCTCCTTGCGCAGCTCCAGCATGGTGTAGAGCGTCGGCACCAGAAGGAGGGTCAGCAGGGTCGAGGTGATCAGGCCGCCGATCACGACCACCGCGAGCGGCTGGGCGATGAAGCCGCCCTCGCCCGTGACGCCCAACGCCATCGGGAGGAGGGCGAAGATCGTGGCCAGGGCCGTCATCAGGATGGGACGCAGCCGGTGCCGGCCACCCTCCACCACGGCTTCGACGACGCCGTATCCCTGCTTGCGGTACTGGTTGATCAGGTCGATCAGCACGATCGCGTTCGTCACCACGATGCCGATGAGCATCAGCATGCCGATCATCGCCGGGACGCCCATCGGGGTGCCGGTGGCGATGAGGAGGCCGATCGCGCCCGTTGCCGCGAAGGGGATCGAGACCAGGAGGATCAGCGGCTGTGCCAGCGAGCGGAAGGTCGCCACCAGGAGCATGAAGACGATCGCGATCGCCGCCAGCATCGCCAGACCCAGGTTCTTGAACGCCGAGTCCTGGTCCGAGGTGACGCCGCCGATCTCGGCCGTGGCGCCCTTGGGAAGCTTCAGGGCGTCGAGCCTGGACGTGAGGTCCGCGCTGACCGCGCCGGTGTTGTCGCCGGTCGGCTTGGCGGTGATCGTGGCGGCCCGCTGACCGTCGATCCTCGTCATCGACACCGGGCCGTCCACCAGCTTCACGGTGGCGATGTCGCCCAGCTTCACCGGGCCGAGCCGCAGGTTCCGCAGCTGGTCCAGGGTCACGGCCGGCTTCGCCGACTTGATGACGACGTCCCGCTCGGTGTCGTCCAGAGTCGCCTGCGCGGCCGTCGTGCCCTTGACCGCCTGGGTCACCGCGGCGCCCAGCGTCTGGTCGTCGAAGCCCGCCGCCGCGGCCTTGTCGTTCGCCTTCACCGAGATGCGCGGCACGCTCTGCGCCAGGTCGCTGGTCACGTCCGTGACGTCGTCCAGGCCGGCCACCGTCTTGCGCACCTGCTCGGACGCCGCACGCAGGACGCCCGCGTCGGCCGCCTTCACGACCACGCTGAGGTCCTGGCTGCCGAAGCCGTCACCGGCGGCGACGGTCGTCGTGCCGATGCCGTCGAGCTTCCTCAGGCCGGCCTCGATGTCGTCCTGGACCCGGTCGTACTGCGCCGAGTCGTCCAGCATCACCTGGTAGGACGCCTGGTTGGTGTCCGTGCCGCCGCCGAATGCCGCCATGAAGCCGGAGGAGCCGATGGTGACCTGGTAGTCCTTGACGCCCTTCGTGCCGGCGAGCAGCTTCTCGACCTTCCTCGCCTGGGCGTCGGTCGCCGCCAGGCTGGTGCCGGGCTTCAACTCCTGCTTGACGGTGAGGACTTCCTGCTCTCCCTGGTCGAAGAGGTTCGTCTTGAGGAGCGGGGCCATGCCGAAGGTGCCGATCAGGATCACGACCGCCAGCAGCACGCTCGTCAGACGGCGCCTCGTGGCGAACCGCAGGACGGGGACGTAGAGGCGCTGAAGCCTGCTCCGCGCCTCCTTCTCCTCCGCGATCCGGCGTGCCTCGTCGGCGTCCTCGGGGGTGCCCTTCGGGGCGCGCAGGAACCAGTACGACAGGACCGGGACGACCGTCAGCGAGACCAGGAGCGACGCCAGCAGGGCCGCGGTCACGGTCAGGCTGAACGCGCCGAACAGCGCGCCCACCATGCCGCCGACCAGGCCGATCGGGAGGAACACGGCGACCGTGGTCAGGGTCGAGGACGTGACCGCTCCGGCCACCTCGCGGACGGCGCCGAGGATCGCCGAGTGCCGTTCCTCGCCGTAGCCGAGGTGCCGCTTGATGTTCTCCAGTACGACGATGGAGTCGTCGACGACCCGGCCGATCGCGATGGTGAGCGCGCCCAGCGTCAGCATGTTGAGGGAGAGGTCGCGGGTCCACAGGACGATCAGGGCCAGGACCACGGAGAGCGGGATGCTGACCGCCGTCACCAGCGTCGAGCGGACCGACGCCAGGAAGACCAGGATCACCAGGACCGCGAAGAGCAGGCCCAGCGCGCCCTCGGTGGTCAGGCCCGAGATGGCCTTCGAGACCGCCGGGCCCTGGTCGCTGACGACGGTGACCGTGGCGCCGGAACCGAGGTCCCCGCGCAGGTCGGACAGCTTGTCCCGGACCGCGTCCGAGATGGCGACCGCGCTGCCGTCGTGGTCCATGGTGACCGCGACGGAGAGGCTGGGCCTGCCGTCGGTGCGGGTGATGGAGTCGGCCGGGGCCTGCTCCTGCCGCACGGTGGCCACGTCGGCCAGCCGGACCGGCTCGCCCGAACCCTTCACCATGAGGTTCTGGATCTGCTCCAACGACGTGAAGCCGCCGCCCACCTGGACGGTCCGGTTGGCGCCGGCCTCGTCGAAGGAGCCGGCCGGGAGGGTCGCGCCGCCCGCCTGGAGGGCCTGCGCGAGGGACTGGGCGGTCAGGCCCGCCGTCGCCAGTTTCCGGTCGTCCGGGGTGACGGAGACCTGGAGGTCGCGCACACCGCTGACGGTGACCTGGCCCACGCCGTCGATGTTCTTCAGATCCGGTACGACGGTGCGGTCCAGCTGGTCCGCGAGGGCCTGCTGGTCCTTGTCCGAGGTGACGGCGAGGACGACGGTCGGCATGTCGTCCGTCGAACCGGCGACCACCTGCGGGTCCACGTCGTCGGGCAGTCGGGCCCGGTTGACGGCGAGCTGGACGTCGGCGACGAGCTGCTTGGTGTCGTTGCCGTAGTCGAAGGACGCCATGATGACGGCGTTGCCCTCGCTCGCCGTGGAGGTGACGCCGGAGATGCCGTCGACGGCTTCGAGGTTGTTCTCGATGGGCTCGACGACCTGCTTCTCGACGACGTCGGGTGCGGCACCCTGGTAGGGCGCGATCACCGACACCATCGGCAGTTCGATGGTGGGCAGGAGTTGCTGCTTCAGCTGCGGGATCGCGATCGCGCCGAACGCGATCGCGATGAGGGACATCAGGCCTATCAGGGCCCGTTGCGCGAGGCTGAATCTGGACAGCCAGGACATGGGTCAGGGTTCTCTCTTCTGTGAGCGGCAGAAGTGGCGTGGTGGCCCCTCAACCCTGTGGCATGCGTGTGAGGTGATCCGTAGCCTCCAGGACCATTTCCTTATACGGCGCCTACTCCGGGCGCAGTACGGGACGGTTGAGCTCACTCCACCCTTGGACGTACCAGCCCCGACTCGTACGCGATCACCACGAGCTGGGCCCGGTCCCGGGCTCTCAGCTTGGCCATGGCCCGGTTGACGTGGGTCTTGACGGTGAGCGGGCTGACCTCGAGGCGCTCGGCGATCTCGTCGTTGGAATGGCCGCCGGCGACCTGGACGAGGACCTCGCGCTCGCGGACGGTGAGGGCGGCGAGGCGTTCGGAGCGCACCGGGTCGTTGTCGTCCGCGTCGCCCTGGGCGAGGAAGCGGGCGATCAGACCCTTGGTGGCGGCCGGCGACAGCAGGGCCTCACCGCCGGCCGCGACCCGGATGGCGCTGAGGAGTTCCTCGGGTTCGCTGCCCTTGCCGAGGAAGCCGGAGGCACCGGCCCGCAGGGACTGCACGACGTAGTCGTCGACCTCGAAGGTGGTCAGGATGACCACGCGGACATGGGCCAGGCCGGGGTCCTCGCTGATCATGCGGGTGGCCGCGAGGCCGTCCGTGCCGGGCATCCGGATGTCCATGAGGACGACGTCGGCGCGCTCCTGCCTGGTCAGCCGGACCGCCTCGGCGCCGTCGGACGCCTCCCCGACCACCTCCATGTCCGGCTCCGAGTCGACGAGCACCCGGAAGGCGCTGCGCAGCAGTGCCTGGTCGTCGGCGAGCAGGACACGGATCGTCATACGGGCTCTCCCGGCTTGTCCCTGGCGGTGGTTCGGGTCTTGACCGGCAGGATCGCATGGACGCGGAAACCGCCGCCGTAGCGGGGACCGGTGGTGAGGGTGCCGCGCAGGGCGGTGACCCGCTCGCGCATGCCGAGGAGGCCGTGGCCGCCGCCGCTGTCGGGGGCGTCGTCCTCGCCGGTGCCGTTGTCGAGGACGGTGATCTCCACGTCGGTGCCGACGCGTACGACGCTGACCTCGGCCTTGACCTCCGCGCCCGCGTGCTTCTGGACGTTGGTGAGGGCTTCCTGGATGACCCGGTAGGCGGCCAGGTCGACGGCGGCTGGGAGTGTGGTGCCGTTGTCGGCGCGGGCGACCTCGACATGGAGGCCCGCGCTGCGGAAGGTGCCGACGAGTTCGTCGAGGCGGGCGAGCCCGGGGGCGGGTTCGGTGGGGGCTTCTGGGTCGCCGGACTGCCGGAGCAGGCCGACGGTGGCGCGGAGTTCGTTGAGCGCGGAACGGCTGGCCTCGCGGACGTGGGCGAGGGCTTCCTTGGCCTGGTCGGGGCGCTTGTCCATGACGTGCGCGGCGACTCCGGCCTGGACGTTGACCAGGGCGATGTGGTGGGCGACGACGTCGTGCAGGTCGCGGGCGATGCGCAGGCGTTCCTCGGCGACGCGGCGGCGGGCCTCCTCCTCGCGGGTGCGTTCGGCCTTCTCCGCGCGCTCCCTTATGGCCTGGATGAAGGCGCGGCGGCTGCGGACGGCGTCGCCCGCGGTGGCGCCGATACCGGTCCAGGCGAAGATGCCGAGGTTCTCCTGGGCGTACCAGGGCAGCGGGCCCGCGAGCATCGCGGCGCCGGTGAGCACGGTCATGGTGAGCAGGCCGACCCGCCAGGTGGTGGGGCGGTCGGTGCGGGAGGCGACGGTGAAGAGGGCGATGACCGCGGACATGGCGACGGGGGCGCGGGGGTCGCCGGTGACGGACTCGATCAGGGAGACGGTACCGGTCAGGGCGAGGACCGTGAGCGGGGCACGGCGGCGGAAGACCAGGGCCAGAGCGCCGAGGACCATGAGCACGAGGCTGAGCGGGTCCGGGGTGCGCAGGCTCCAGCTGACGGCGTCCCGCTCATGGGGCTCGACGAAGGAGCCGGCCATCATGCAGAGGAGGACGCCCGCCGCGAGGACGGCGTCCAGGGCCAGGGGGTGTGCCCTGAGCTGCTGTCTGGCGCGCTGGAGAGTGCTCACGTCCGCAACGGTACGGGTGCTCCGACAGGGGCGGAACGGAGGCTGCCGGTACGTCCCGGGCGGCCGGGCCCCCGACGCGGTGACCGCCGTCCCCGGGAGCGCACTGTCCGCCCGGTCACCCGGGGATGAGGCCGTCGTCGCTGAGCAGGTCCCGGACCTCCTCCAGGGTGGCGTCCGGGGACGGGAGGATCAGTTCCGAGGGTTCCAGGGAGTCGTCCGGGAGTGGCTCGCCCAGTTCGCGCACCCTGGTGAGGAGGGCTTGGAGGGTGCGGCGGAAACCCGGGCCGTCGCCGTTCTCCATCTCGGCCAGCAGCTCGTCGTCCAGCTTGCTCAGGTCGGCGAGGTGGCTCTCGGCCAGCCTCACCTGCCCCTCCCCCATGATCCGTACGATCATGTCGCCCTCCTCGGCGTGGGCCCTACTGCTTGTCGAAGCGTGGGGTGTCCTGCGGCTGCTGCTGGGACTGCGGCTGGCCGGTGCCGCCCTCGATGGCCTGCTGCGACGACGAGCCTCCCGCCAGCTCCGCCTTCATGCGCTGCAGTTCCAGCTCTACATCCGTACCACCGGAGATCTGGTCCAGCTCGGCCTGGATGTCGTCCTTGTGCATGCCGGACTGGTCGTCCAGGACGCCGGAGGCGAGCAGTTCGTCGATCGCGCCGGCCCGCGCCTGCAGCTGCGCCGTCTTGTCCTCGGCACGCTGAATCGCCAGGCCGACGTCGCCCATCTCCTCGGAGATGCCGGAGAACGCCTCGCCGATACGGGTCTGGGCCTGGGCCGCGGTGTACGTCGCCTTGATGGTCTCCTTCTTCGTGCGGAAGGCGTCCACCTTGGCCTGGAGGCGCTGGGCCGCAAGAGTGAGCTTCTCCTCCTCGCCCTGGAGCGTGGAGTGCTGTGTCTCGAGGTCCGTCACCTGCTGCTGGAGCGCGGCACGGCGGGACAGCGCCTCGCGGGCGAGGTCCTCCCGGCCGAGCGCGAGCGCCTTGCGGCCCTGGTCCTCCAGCTTGCCCGACTGCGACTGCAGCTGGTTGAGCTGGAGTTCCAGGCGCTTGCGGGAGGTGGCGACATCGGCCACGCCCCGGCGCACCTTCTGGAGCAGCTCCAGCTGCTTCTGATACGAGTAATCGAGGGTTTCGCGCGGGTCCTCGGCCCGGTCAAGGGCCTTGTTCGCCTTCGCGCGGAAGATCATCCCCATACGCTTCATGACACCGCTCATGGGCTTCGCGCGCCCCCTTCTGACGGACTTCCAGCTCCAGCTCTGCGACAGAACCCACAGTACGGGCCCTGCATCCATTGACGCACTGTTCCGGGACGGATGCGCTCATCCCCAAGGACGACTGACCAATCCCCTGCTCCGGCGTAAGGAGTAGGTGACCGTCAGGGTGTGCAACCGACACCGGACGTCCCCTCTGTCCCCCTACATGACGACTGGTGTTGCCGGATCGTTCCCCACCGGGCTGGGGTCCAACCCCGGACACCCCTTACCCTTGGGTTTTGTGTTCCGTAGCCGTGCCACCAAGGAAGAGAAGGCCGCCGTCGCCGACAAGGCGCAGCTGACCGACTCCAAGCAGCCCCGCGACCCGCAGGCCCCCAAGGGTCGGCCCACGCCGAAGCGCAGTGAGGCCCAGTCCCAGCGCCGCAGCGTCGCCAATACGTCGCTGTCGCGCAAGGACGCCTCCAAGCGCCAGCGCGAGGAGCGCCGCAGCGCGCTGGAGAGGCAGCGCCAGGCGCTGGCCGGCGGTGACGAGCGGTATCTGCCCGCGCGGGACAAGGGCCCGGTGCGCAAGTTCGCCCGCGACACCATCGACGCGCGGTTCAACGTGGCGGAGTTCTTCCTGCCGATGGCCGTGGTCATCCTCGTGCTGAGCGTGGTGCGGGTGGGTGCGCTGCAGAGCATCGCGCTGCTGCTGTGGCTCGTCGTGATCGTGCTCATCGTGCTCGACTCGGTGCTCACCGGTTTCCGTCTGAAGAAGCGGCTCGCCGAGCGCTTCCCGGACCAGAGCCGCAAGGGCGCGGTCGCCTACGCCCTGATGCGCTCCCTCCAGATGCGTCGCCTCCGGCTGCCCAAGCCGCAGGTCAAGCGCGGAGAGCGGCCCTGAGTACGACGTCTTTCTCCGGGGGCGCGGCGGATGCCTGGCTGAACAAGCTGGGCGGGCTGCGGAATGTCGTACGACAGGAGCTGGTGGCCCGGCAGCTCGACGAGCAGATAGTCGGGCGGTACCCGGTCGGACAGCGGCTGCGGGTGCTCGACGTGGGCATGGGCCAGGGCACCCAGGCGCTGCGGCTGGCGCGGGCCGGGCACCAGGTGACCGGCCTCGAACAGGACTCCACGATGGTCGCGGCGGCCCGGGAGGCCCTGTCCGCCGAGCCCGAGGGCATCCGGGAGCGGATGCGGATCATCGAGGGCGACGGCCGGGACACCGGGGTGCACTTCCTGCCGGGCAGCTTCGACGTGGTGCTGTGCCACGGTGTGCTCATGTACGTCGAGGAGCCGGATCCGCTGCTTGCGGGGCTGGCGCGGATGCTGGCACCGGGCGGGCTGCTGTCGTTGCTCGTGCGCAACGGTGACGCGCTGGCGATGCGGCCGGGGCTCGCCGGGGACTGGGCCGGTGCGCTGGGCGCCTTCGACACCACCGCCTACCGCAACCGGCTCGGTCTCGATGTGCGGGCCGACCGGCTGAGCACGCTGACCGCGACGCTCGCCGGCATCGGGGCACCGCTGCAGGCCTGGTACGGGGTGCGGGTGTTCACGGACACGGCGACGGACGACACCGAGACGCCGGCCGACGTGGAGGCACTGCTGGCCTGCGAGGAGCGGGCCGGGCGGACGGATCCGTATCGGGGCGTCGCCGCGCTGCTGCACCTGTGCGGAGTGCGGGGCTGAGCGCTCTGTCGCAGTGCGGAGGGGGCGAGGGGGCCATGGCACCCTCGCCCGTCGAGGTCAGGCCTCCTCGGCCGCGCGCAGGCTCATCGGACCGTAGATCTCCGTGGCGTCCTCGAAGAGCCGTACCTGTTCCGCGCCGCCCGCGAGCAGGTCCTTCCAGTACTCGCCGAGCCAGGACTCGGCGTCTCCCTGGGTGGTGAACTCCTCCGGCTCCACGGCGGGCTGGGTCTCCGCGCCGTCGGCCTTCTCGAATCGCCAGATCCATGTAGCCATGTGAGCCTCCCGTGTTTGATCCGTTACGAAGAGCACCCTAAGCGGTAGTCCGTCGGCCGCGGGCCCGTGGGGGTTGCTCGCACGGTCGCCCGCGCCACCTCGGGGAGCCTCCGCTCGCGCAAGATCAACGCGGACCGGCGAGAATCGTTTGCGTGGAACTCACTCTGCTCGGTACCGGTGCCCCCAACGGCCTTCCCCGCCCCGGCTGTCCCTGTGCCGCCTGTGCGGTCGCCGTCGGGGCGGACGCGCGCGGTGCCACCGCCGTCCTCGTCGACGAGATCCTGCTGCTCGATCTCACCCCCGGTGCCGCCTTCGCGGCCGCCCGCGCCGGGCACACGCTCGGTGGCGTACGGCAGGTTCTGCTGTCGCACCCCCACGACGGGCCCCCCGTCGAGGTGCCCGCCGGGGTTCCGCAGCCGGGGCGGGTGCCGGACGGACGTGAGTTGACGTTGCTGACGGGGCATCGGGTGCGGGCCGTGGCGATGGACGCACCGGGGACCGGGTACGCCGTCACCGGGCCCGACGGACAGCGGGCGCTGTACCTGCCGCCGGGTGGTTCGCCCGCCGGGCTGGAGGAGGGGGCCGTCGAGTCGTACGACATGGTGCTCGCCGATGTCGTACGGCGGCCGGACGCGCTGGCCCGGCTGCGGGCCGTGGGCGCTGTCGGGCCCACGACGGACGTCGTCGCCGTGCATGTCGATCATGACGTGCCGCCGGGCGCCGAGTTGCGGCGGCGGCTGGCCGCGGCGGGAGCGCGGGCCGTGCCCGACGGAACGACTCTGGTCGTCGGGGCCTACGAGGACGTTCCGGATGTGCCGCGGCGGACGCTGGTGCTGGGCGGGGCGCGGTCCGGGAAGTCGGTGGAGGCCGAGCGGCGGCTGGAGGCCTTCCCCGAGGTGCTGTACGTGGCGACCGGCGGGTCGCGGAACGGGGACACCGAGTGGGCCTCCCGGGTTTTCGCCCATCGGGAGCGGCGGCCCGGGTCGTGGCGTACGGCCGAGACGTGCGACCTGGTGCCGCTGCTGAAGGACGACGGGGCGCCGCTGCTGATCGACTGTCTGTCGCTGTGGCTGACGGACGCGATGGACGCCGTGGGAGCGTGGGACGACGCGGAGTGGGCCGACGGCGGGGAGCGCGAACTGCGGGCGCGTGTGCGGGAGTTGACGGAGGCGGTGCGGGGCGCGCGGCGGACCGTGGTGGCCGTGTCCAACGAGGTGGGGTCGGGAATCGTGCCGGCCACCGCGTCCGGGCGCCGGTACCGGGACGAGCTGGGGCGGCTGAACGCGGCGTTCGCGGGCGAGTGCGAGCAGGTGGTGCTGGTGGTGGCGGGGCAGGCGATGGTGCTACGGGGCTGAGCTGTCCGTGTTCTTGCGGGCGATCACCCGGTACGCCTTCGCGAAGCGGGTGCCGGCGAGGAGAAGGGCCAGGGCATGGTCCAGCGCTCTGGCGGCGGAGGCCGGCGGTCCGGTCACCGTCGGGGGGAGGCGGGTCGTCACGCGGCCCGGGATGTGCGCGGATCTGCGGGCCGTGGTGACGATCGTGCACCCCTGGGACAACAGCTCGGCGCGGGGATCGTCCGTGGATTCCACGAGGAGGTGGCCGCCGGGGCGCAGGACGGCGAGGGCGGCCCGGAGGTCCTTGGCGCGGGGCCGCTGGTTCAGCAGGCTGACCACGTCGTAGCGGGCACGCAGGTGGGCGGTGATCTGCGGGTCCGTCAGACGGCCCAGGTAGCCCTCCTCCAGGCGTTCGACCGCCTGGGCGTGCAGGACGCGGTGGCTGAGGTCCAGGCCGTCGAAGGCCGTGTAGGGGAAGAACGTTCTCGCCGCCTCCGGGAAGTCCGCGTCCCCCGTCTCCACATCCAGCCAGCTCTCCGGTTCGGGGAACGGCAGTATCGCGCGGGCGGTGGAGCGAAGACGCCGTACGGAAGGGGCGGCTGGTGCGGGCATGAGGCCTCCCGGTGACGTACGGCAATTCGCTGCAAAACGGAACGTATGGGATCCCGATCCCGGGTGCAATGACGTCATGGCCATGTGGCGCCCCCGTGTTCGATCAGGGCCGGTACTGTTCGGCGAATGAGCTCGCTTAATCTCGACGACTTCTCCGATCTGATCGAGCGCCCCGACGGCGGGGTGCGTCGCGACGCCGAGGCGCGCCGGGAGCGTCAGATCGTGCCGCCCGGGGCGCTGGGGCGCCTCGACGAACTCGGTGAGTGGCTGGCCGCGGCGCAGTCGGCCGTACCGGTACGGCCGATCGAACGGCCGCGGGTCGTGCTGTTCGCCGGTGACCACGGGGTCGCCGAACTGGGTGTCTCGGGGCGGGCCGCGGGCAGCGCCTCGGAGTTGGTGCGGGAGGTCCTGGAGGGCGGCCGTCCGGTGTCGGTCCTCGCGCGGCGGCTGGGTGTGCCGGTGCGGGTCGTCGACATGGCGCTGGACTGCGATCCGGCCGAGCTGCCGGAGGACGTCGTACGGCATCGGGTGCGGCGCGGGAGCGGTCGTATCGATGTCGAGGACGCGTTGACCCTCGAGGAGGCGGAGGCCGCCTTCCGGGCGGGGGTCGCGGTGGCCGACGAGGAGGCCGACTCCGGTACCGATCTCGTGGTGCTCGGCGATGTGAGTGTGGGCGGGACCACGGTGGCCGGGGTGCTGGTCGCGGCGCTGTGCGGGACGGACGCGTCCGTCGTGACCGGGCGGGGCGGGACCCGTATCGACGACCTGGCCTGGATGCGCAAGTGCGCGGCGATCCGGGACGCGCTGCGGCGGGCGCGGCCGGTGCTCGGGGACCAGTTGCAGTTGCTGGCGACCGTCGGCGGGGCCGACCTCGCCGCGATCACGGGCTTCCTCCTCCAGGCCGCGGTGCGCAAGCTGCCCGTCGTGCTGGACGGGGTGGTCGTGGCCGCGTGTGCGCTGGTGGGTCAGCGGATCGCGTTCCGGGCGCCGGACTGGTGGCTGGCCGGGCAGAACAGCGGTGAGCCGGGACAGACGAAGGCGCTGGACCGGATGGCCTTGGATCCGCTGCTCGACCATGGTGTGACGGTCGGGGAGGGTGCGGGCGCACTGCTGGCGCTGCCGCTGGTGCAGGCCGCGGCGGCGCTGGCCGCCGAGCTGCCGGAGAAGCCCGCGGTTCTTGAGGAGGAGCCGGAGAAGGTCTCCGACGAGGAGTAGTCCGGGACAGGTGGGTGCCCTTGCGACGGAATCTCCGGCGCAAGGGGCATGATCGCCCTTCATGGGAGATGTCCGGGTTGCACCTGTTCGGAATGTCCGCCGGTCCACCGGCGCCTCGCGGCGGGCCGCCGGGTTCGCCGTCTGGTACCTGCGGGTCGTCGCGTTCGTCAACTTCCTCAGCGCGGTGTGGGTCTCACTGGGGCAGGACGTGCGCCGGCACAACCAGCAGGACTTCTTCACGCCGTATCTGCTGACGGCGGGCTTCGCCTCCGGGGTGTTCACGGCCTTCCTCGCCATCACCATGCGGCGGCGCAAGCGTGCGGCGTGGATCCTGAACCTGGCGCTGTCGGGGGCGTTCCTCGCGCTGTTCGTCCTCGCGATGGCCTTCCCGGAGATCCGTCGGTACGCGCAGAACTGGATCTCGCTCGGCCTCACGGCCGCGTTCGTCGCCGCGCTGCTCGTCGGCCGGCGGGAGTTCTACGCCAAGGGCGACCGGGCCAATCCGCGGCTCGCCGCCGCCGTGGCCGTGGGCGGACTCCTCGTGTGCTCGCTGCTGGCCGCGCTGCTGGTGACGGTCACCAACAAGGCCTCGAGGTCCTCGTCCTTCGGGGAGCGGTGGTGGTACGGCACCCTGCGACTGGTCTCCGTGGCCGCCGACGACTCCCGCTTCGACGGGATCCTGACGCCGAACTGGGTCAACGTCGTCATCAACGTGCTCAGCACGATCCTCGTCCTCGCCGTCTTCTACGCCGCCTTCCGCTCCCGGCGTGCGGTCGACGCGCTCACCGAGGACGACGAGCGGCGCCTGCGCAAGCTGTTGGAACGGCACGGCGAGCGGGACTCGCTCGGGTACTTCGCGCTGCGCAGGGAGAAGAGCGTCGTCTGGTCGCCGACCGGGAAGGCGGCCGTGACCTACCGGGTCGTCAGCGGGGTCTCGCTGGCCTCCGGCGATCCGATCGGCGACCCGGAGGCCTGGCCGGGGGCGATCGAGCCGTGGCTCGCCGAGGCGCGGGCGCACGGCTGGCTGCCGGCCGTGATGGGCGCGGGCGAGGACGCGGGGACGGTGTACGCGCGGCACGGCCTGAACGCGCTGGAGCTGGGCGACGAGGCGATCGTCGAGGTCGCCGAGTTCACGCTGGAAGGGCGGGCGATGCGGACCGTCCGGCAGGCCTACAACCGGGTCAAACGGGCCGGGTACACGGTGCGGATCCGGCGCCACGAGGACATCCCCGCCGAGGAGATGGCGGCGCTCGTACGGCGTGCGGACGACTGGCGCGACGGGGCCACCGAGCGCGGGTTCAGCATGGCGCTGGGGCGGCTCGGGGATCCGGAGGACGGCCGGTGCGTCGCGCTGGAGTGCAGGTCCGGCGACGGTGAGCTGAAGGCGGTGCTGTCCTTCGTGCCGTGGGGGCCGCACGGGCTGTCCCTCGACCTCATGCGCCGGGACCGCGACGCGGACAACGGGCTCATGGAGTTCATGGTCATCGAGCTGCTGAACCGGGCCCAGGAGATTCAGATCACCCAGGTCTCACTCAACTTCGCCATGTTCCGTTCGGTCTTCGAACGTGGTGCACGTCTTGGTGCCGGGCCGGTACTGCGGCTGTGGCGGTCGCTGCTCAGCTTCTTCTCCCGCTGGTGGCAGATCGAGTCCCTGTACCGGGCCAACGCCAAGTACCGGCCCATCTGGGAACCGCGGTTCCTGCTCTTCGAGAAGAGCGCGGACCTGCCGCGCATCGGCATCGCCTCGGCCCGCGCGGAGGGGTTCCTGGAGGTGCCGGGACTGCCGGGGTGGCTACGGCGGCGGGAGCACCTGAGCACGCACAGATGAGGACCGTGGGATGAAGACGCTCGTCCGCTGGACCCGCGCGGAGTGGGGGCCGCTGTACGCCACGGTGCGCGGACCGCTGCGGCGGCGGACGTGGCGGGCGATCCCCCTGGCGTTGACGGCCGTGGGGCTGACGGCGGCCCTGCACTTCGTGCAGAACCAGTCGTGGGGCTACGGCTTCGTCCAGGACGTCGGTGCCGTACGCGCCGCGGACCCGCTGTGGCTCGCCCTGCTCCGCACTCCCCTCTCCCTGTTCGTGCCGGCCCTGGACCTGCCGGTGTGGGGCGCGCTGGCGCAGCTCCTGTTCGTGTTCGGGATCGCCGAGATCTGTCTGGGCCGGTGGCGGACGCTCGCTCTGGCCTACGCGGCCACGCTCGCCGGAACGCTGTACGCGCGCGTGGGCGTCTGGCTGGGCCCCGACAGCCCGCTCGGCCTGTCCGCCGCGGACGCACATGTCGTCGACACGGGCCCGTCGGCGGCCGTGGTGGGCCTCGCCGTCTTCGTCGGCCTGCGCTACGGCGCCCGGGTCACCGCGGGTGCCGTCATCGCGTCGATGGTGGCGGAGGTGCTGTTGAAGGAGAACCTCGCCGGCAGGGAACACCTGGCGGCGATCGCGGCAATGCTGGTGCTGTGCGCGATCCCGGCGGCACGTCGGCGGCGGGTGAGGGAGGAATCCGGGTCGGGGCTGCCGCCCGGCGAGCCTTGAGACGAGCACCAGCGCGGATCATGTCCCGCGTCCTCACCCGCGCCCGTCACCGCCGACAGCCACCCGTGCGCCCGCGCCTCGGCGAGCCACGGCTCGATCGCCCCCGGCCAGGTCTCCGTCACGGCCGCCTTCCCGGTCGGCGACCGGACGACGCGCTCACCCCTGACCAGGATCCCCGCAGCGCGTCAGCGCCGTTCCAGAGACGGGGCCGGGTCCGGTTTGCCGCCGATCAGGTCCTGGAACTTCCGGCGGGGGCCCGACCAGCGCTTGTCGCGGCGGTAGGCGCGCAGGGTGGCCCGGGCGCGGGCGCGCGGGCGACGGCGGTAGAAGCGCCGGGCCCAGGGGGAGCCGGGGCGGGCCAGTCGGATGACACCGATCAGGCCGATGAGCGGGATGATCACGCTGAAGATCGCCATCCGGGTCTTGCCCTTGAACAGGACGAGCATCGCGAAGAGAAAGTTGATCACCACGCTGGTGATGACGCCGCCGCGGTCCTGGGCCTCCTCCTGTGTCACGTCGTTGACACCGAACGGCGAGAAGCCCGCGAGCATCAGGCCGACCAGCGCCGCGGTGAGGACGACGACCTCGACACTCTTGCGGCCCTCCTCGGTCCAGTAGACGTCGTCGAGATGCAGGATCAGCGCGAACTCGTCCAGCACCAGACCCGCGCCCATGCCGAAGACGACCGCGCACAGCCCCGCCACGAAGCCGGTCCGCCCGCCCGCGACCGCGCCGAAGCCGCCGACGACGGTGAGGACGACTCCGGGCACCACGTGGTGGATGTGCACCCCTCCGGTGCTGACGTTGCCGAAGGGCCCCTTGCCCGCCCGGATGAGCCGGGTGACGACCCGCGTGATCAGGAAGGTCAGCACGAACGCGGTCAGGGCGAGGAGCAGCGGCAGCTTGCCGGGTTCCACGATGTTGCGGTGCAGCCAATGGCCCATGGACCCAGTCTCCGGTCGGCGGGGGTGGGCCGCCCGGCGGCCACGGCGTCCGGGCTACCCTGCCGACGTGTCCATGACCCCACCCCCGCTCGACGGTCTCCGCTTCGCCTTCGGCACGCTCAGCGTGCTCCCCGTGAAGGTGACCCGCTGGGACCGGGAGGCGGCGCGCGGCGGAATGCTGTGCGCTCCGCTGGTCGGGGTCGCACTGGGGTGTGTGTCGGCCGCGCTGGGCCTGCTGCTCCTGGCCCTGGGCTCCTCCGCACTGCTCGCCGCGGTCGCCACGGTCGCCGTACCGGCGGTCCTCACGCGGGGCCTGCACCTCGACGGCCTCGCGGACACCGCCGACGGCCTGGGCAGCGGCAAGCCCGCCGAGGACGCGCTGCGGATCATGAAGCAGTCGGACATCGGACCGTTCGGGGTGATCACCCTCGTCCTCGTGCTGTTCGCCCAGGTGGCCGCGCTGTCGCAGCTGTACGGCGACTCGTGGGCGCGGGGTGCGACCGCGGCCGTGGTCTCGGCGACCGCCGCGCGCCTGGTCCTGACGCTGGCGGCCCGCGCCGGGGTCCCGCCGGCCAGGCCGGAGGGACTGGGGGCCGCGGTGGCGGGGGTGGTCCCCGTACGAGGCGCGGTACCGGTGGCCGTCGCGGTGACGCTGGGGGCGGCCGGAGCGGGGGCGCTCCTCGGGTCGTACGACGTCGTCCGCACCGTCCTGGCGGTCGCCGCCGCCGTGGGAGCGGCCGAGCTTCTGCTGCGGCACTGCACGCGCCGCTTCGGCGGAGTCACCGGGGACGTGTTCGGGGGGCTGGCGGAGACGGCGGCGACGACGGCACTGGTGATCCTGTCGATGAACGTCTAACAGGCCTCGCGCCACACCCCGAGTTCGTACTTCTTCAGCATCGAACTCAGCTTCAGCCGCCGGGACTCGGCGCAGAAGCGGCTGGTGGGCAGTTCGTACTCGACGTGGAAGACCGCCTTGTCCGCCTTGACGAACGGCTCCATGTCCGCGCATTCGGCGTACTGCGCGCACTGTTCGTTGACCGCGAAGTCGAAGTCCCCGACCAGCTCCGGGATCTGGTCGAGGTCGTTCTTCAGACCGACCGACATTCCGCGGTCGTGGGCCAGTTGGGCTATCAGCCGGTTGTAGCGGAGCTGGTCCGCCGCCGTCAGTCCGAAGCCCGTGCGGTTCTTGTAGCCGTCCATGTTGTCCGGCTCCACCGCGTCGAAGCCCTTCTCACGGCACATGTCGATGCGGTCCGCCATCAGCGGTTCCAGGGTGTCCGTGGCGCGGATGTCGAGCCAGCGCTCCCCGTCCCAGCCGTTGCCGCGTCCGATCACCGACTTGGGGAACCTGCCGGCGTCGGGGCGCCAGTCCTCCCACGCGCCGGTGGAGAGGTAGCAGATGACCTTGCGGCCCTTGCGGTGCAGGGCCGACACCACCGCCTTGGACTGGTCGAAGCCGTCGATGTCGTACACCGGCACGTCCACGGACGTGTCGACACGGCCGGTCAGCTGCCACTGCCAGGCGACGCCGGGGCGGGGCCGCCAACGGGAGTCGCCGGAACCGGAGTCGGGGGCGGAGTCGGGGGTGGTCGAGCATCCCGTCACCAGAAGGAGCAGGGTGACGAGCAGAATAGGGCGCTTCAACGGACGGGCTCCAGACAGTGCGACGGCGTACTCCAGGGATGATCTCGTGTGCCGCAGCCGGAGGTACGCTCGGCCGACCCGAGCGTAGGCTCGTCCCGGGTGGTCGCCGACAGGGGTGAAGGCCCCGATCGGGGCCCGTGCTCGGACACGAAATAGGGTCGGCCGTCGGGCCCGGTCGACCCACCCGCTCGACCAAGGCAACTTCACATCGGAAGCGAGAATTCACCACCGTGACTGCTCTCACTCTCAGCTCCTCCGCGGCGCCCGGCCTGCGGGCCGACGCGATCGTGATCGGTGTCGCCAAGGGCGCTGCGTCCAGGTCCGGGGACCTGGTTGTGGCGCCGGGCGCCGAATCCGTGGACAAGGCCTACGACGGCAGGCTCGCCGGCGTCCTGGAGACCCTCGGTGCCTCCGGCGCCGAGGGCGAGGTGACGAAGCTGCCGGCACCCTCCGGCCTCAAGTCGCCGCTCGTGGTGGCGGTGGGTCTGGGCGCCGAGCCCGAGAAGGACTCCTCCTTCGCCCCGGAGGCGCTGCGCAAGGCCGCCGGTGTCGCCGCCCGCGCGCTGGCCGGCTCGAAGAAGGCCGTGTTCGTGCTGCCGCTCGGCGACGCCGCCGACCTCGGCGCGGTCGCCGAGGGCCTGCTGCTCGGGGCGTACTCCTTCACCGCCTACAAGGAGAATGCGCCTTCGAAAAACGACGCCAAGGCGAAGAACGGCAAGGCTCCGCTGGCCGAGGCGGTGCTGCTGGGCGGCAAGCCGCGGGACGCCGCGTACAAGGCCGCGCTGGCCCGGGCCACCGCCGTCGCCGAGGAGCTCAACCGCGCGCGCGACCTCGTCAACATGCCGCCGAACGACCTGAACCCCGAGGTGTTCGCCTCGATCGTGCAGGCCGCGGGCAAGGAGCACGGCCTCAAGGTGCAGGTGCTCGACGTGAAGGCGCTGGAGAAGGGCGGCTACGGCGGCATCCTCGGCGTCGGCGCGGGGTCGGCGTCGGGGCCGCGGCTGGTGAAGCTGTCGTACACCTCGTCCAAGGCGAAGAAGCACCTCGCGCTGGTCGGCAAGGGGATCACGTACGACTCGGGCGGCATCTCCCTGAAGCCGGCGGGTCACAACGAGACGATGAAGTGCGACATGAGCGGGGCGGCGGCGGTGTTCGCGGCCGTGGTCTCGGCCGCGCGCCTGGGTCTCGAGGTCAACGTCACCGGGTGGCTGGCACTCGCCGAGAACATGCCGTCGGGGTCGGCCACGCGCCCCGGTGACGTGCTGCGGATGTACAGCGGCAAGACGGTCGAGGTGCTCAACACCGACGCGGAGGGGCGGCTGGTGCTCGCCGACGCTCTGTGGGCCGCGTCGGCGGAGAAGCCGGACGCGATCGTGGACGTGGCGACGCTGACGGGCGCGATGATGCTGGCGCTGGGGAGCCGGACGTTCGGGATCATGTCCAACGACGACGCGTTCCGCACGGCGGTGCACGAGGCCGCGGAGGAGGTCGGGGAGCCTGCCTGGCCCATGCCGCTGCCGGAGCACCTGCGCAAGGGGATGGACTCGCCCACCGCCGACATCGCGAACATGGGTGAGCGGATGGGCGGGGGCCTGGTCGCGGGGCTGTTCCTGCGGGAGTTCGTGGGTGAGGGGATCACCTGGGCGCACCTCGACATCGCGGGTCCCGCGTTCAACGACGGCGGGCCGTTCGGGTACACGCCGAAGGGCGGGACGGGGTCCGCGGTGCGTACGTTGGTGCGGCTGGCGGAGCTTGTCGGCTCCGGTGACCTGGGGTGATGTTCGCCTAAGAGCTCGGTGCCATCGGTTGTACGGCGTGTGCAGGGGTGTGGGAGCTGGTCGAGCCACGCGGCGGAGCCGCACATGGACACAGCCCCCGCGCCCCTTGCGTGTCTCACCTGACCCCTTCTTCTCATGTGAGCGTGTGGTGTCTCACACCCCGGCCCGGCGTCTCGTTCAGGGCTGACAAGTGCGAAGATGGGGCTCGGCAGGACAGGGCCCCCACACAGGGCCGAAGAAAGAGCGGCCGGACACCAGCCGCCGCGCGGTCACTGGAGACCGGCGTACGGCGCACATGCATGGAGGACGTGACGTGGCGAACGACGCCAGCACCGTTTTCGACCTAGTGATCCTCGGCGGTGGTAGTGGCGGTTACGCCGCGGCCCTGCGCGGGGCTCAGCTGGGGCTTGACGTCGCCCTGATCGAGAAGGACAAGGTCGGCGGTACCTGCCTGCACCGGGGATGCATCCCCACCAAGGCCCTGCTGCACGCCGGCGAGATCGCCGACCAGGCCCGCGAGAGCGAGCAGTTCGGCGTGAAGACCACCTTCGAGGGCATCGACATCGCCGGGGTGCACAAGTACAAGGACGGCGTGGTCGCCGGCCTGTACAAGGGCCTCCAGGGGCTTGTCGCCTCCCGGAAGGTCCACTACATCGAGGGTGAGGGCCGGCTGTCGTCGCCGACCTCCGTCGATGTCAACGGCCAGCGCATCCAGGGCCGCCACGTGCTCCTCGCGACCGGCTCCGTGCCGAAGTCGCTGCCGGGCCTGGAGATCGACGGCAACCGGATCATCTCCTCGGACCACGGCCTCGTCCTGGACCGCGTGCCGAAGTCCGCGATCATCCTGGGCGGCGGTGTCATCGGCGTCGAGTTCGCCTCCGCGTGGAAGTCCTTCGGGTCGGACATCACGATCATCGAGGGTCTCAAGCACCTCGCCCCTCTCGAGGACGAGAACTCCTCCAAGCTTCTTGAGCGCGCGTTCCGCAAGCGCGGCATCAAGTTCAACCTGGGCACCTTCTTCCAGAAGGCCGAGTGCACCCAGGACGGGGTCAAGGTCACCCTCGCCGACGGCAAGGAGTTCGAGGCCGAGCTGCTGCTGGTGGCCGTCGGCCGCGGGCCCGTCTCCGCCGGTCTCGGCTACGAGGAGCAGGGCGTCGCGATGGACCGCGGCTACGTCCTGGTCGACGAGTACATGCGCACCAACGTCCCGACCATCTCCGCCGTCGGTGACCTGGTCCCCACGCTCCAGCTCGCGCACGTCGGCTTCGCCGAGGGCATCCTGGTCGCGGAGCGTCTGGCCGGTCTCAAGACCGTTCCGATCGACTACGACGGTGTCCCGCGGGTGACCTACTGCCACCCCGAGGTCGCCTCCGTGGGCATCACCGAGGCCAAGGCCAAGGAGATCTACGGCGCGGACAAGGTCGTCGCTCTGAAGTACAACCTCGCGGGCAACGGCAGGAGCAAGATCCTGAACACCGCGGGCGAGATCAAGCTCGTCCAGGTGAAGGACGGTGCCGTGGTCGGCGTCCACATGGTCGGCGACCGCATGGGCGAGCAGGTCGGCGAGGCCCAGCTGATCTACAACTGGGAGGCGCTGCCGGCCGAGGTCGCCCAGCTCATCCACGCCCACCCGACGCAGAACGAGGCGCTCGGCGAGGCGCACCTGGCCCTTGCGGGCAAGCCGCTGCACGCGCACGACTGATCCCTCGGTCGACGAAGCGACGATCACAGACTTCCGCAATTCGTAAGGAGCAACCGAAACCATGGCGGTTTCCGTAACCCTTCCGGCGCTCGGCGAGAGCGTCACCGAGGGCACCGTCACCCGCTGGCTGAAGGCCGAGGGTGAGCGTGTAGAGGCCGACGAGCCGCTGCTCGAGGTSTCSACCGACAAGGTCGACACCGAGATCCCCTCCCCCGCCGCCGGCATCCTGGCCTCCATCAAGGTCGCCGAGGACGAGACGGTCGAGGTCGGCGCCGAGCTGGCCGTGATCGACGACGGCACCGGCGCCCCC
>NZ_MJAH01000011.1:0-10825 GCF_001746295.1 Streptomyces sp. LUP47B
GGGACGCGCACCGCCGGACGCGGCCGCGCTCGAGCCACCGTGACGGGGACCGGACGCACCGGCACCCGGGCCCGCAGCACCCGGCGCACCGGCACCGGGCACACCCGCGGCCGAACCGCCCGGCAGACCCGCTCCGTTGGTGGCACCCTCGCCCGGACCGCCCTTGGCGGGGCCGGACTTGCGGGGCGCGAACCAGTCGCTCGCCTTCTCCTCGCCGGCGGGCGGCGCGGGATCGGCGGGCAGTTCGACGGTGCCCGTGGTCGAGGAGGGACTCGGCGCCGGCGCCTGAGTGTCCTGGCCTCTGTCGCCGGAGTTCTCCGAATCGCCGACGGGCTGACGCACGACGACCGGCGGAATGGGCCGCGATCCGGGGATGTTGATCCGGATCCGGGTCGTCAGCGTGGTCTCGGTCTTGCGTTCCTCCGGCTGCGCGGCCGAACGGCCCGCGTCCGGACCGCCGTCGGACACCTGGGGCGTCCCGTACGGCGGCGTGCCCGAGGGGTAGGCGGCTCCGCCGCGCCCGTTGGGCCCGGAGGACGGACTGTCAGTTTCACGACTCAAGGCAGGTTCTCCTGGTTGGCTCCACCGCCCGTTTCGACCTCAGTGCTTCGGGCGGCTCGGCGGCGCGCACCACCATACTGGCCACTTCTGGCCTGTATCCCACGACCGCTGAGGAAACCCACACGGGACTCGCACGCGCGCGATGCGAAGAAGTGGTACGTCACTTGCCAAGTCGGACGGGGTCGCCGCCCGGTTGCCGCCCTCGCCCAAGGGTGGCGCAGATCACAGCCACAGCCATGCCGCCGAGCAGGAAGAGATAGGAGCCGCTTCCTGCGGCGAAGACGAAGTCGCCTTCCGGACGGCTGGCGGTGAGAAAGATGACGGCGATCATCCAGCCACCCGCGGGCGCGACGGCTCCGGCGCGGCTGTCGGCGGCGCGCGCTCCGCCGAGCAGCAGTCCGGCCTCGCCGAGCAGCGCGAGCAGCAGTCCGCCCGGAAACCAGCCGCCCTGCACCAGTGCTCCGGCGAGCCCGACGACCGCGCCGAGCACGAAAAGACCGAGGTAGGCGGCGGCCCGTCCGGCGGAGGGGCGCTGCAGGGGCTGGGCCGGCATCGACGTACGGTCGCTCATGATGCGCCCTCGATCCCGGAGAACAGGTCGGTCTCCTTGGTGTTCCCGTGTTCCCCGCTCACCAATTGGTAGTACTCGGTGGTGAAGAGAGGTTGCGCGAGTTCGTTCGAGAGCGCGAAGTACGCCCCCGACACTTCGATCTGGGTCGCGTGCGCGGCCATCGCGGCGCTCTTGGCGGCGGTGTACGCCGTGCCGTCGATCTCCGTGGTGATGCGCTCGTCGTCCACCACACCCGGTACGTCGTCGAGGACGGCGGCCTTGGCGAAGGGGAGGCCGGGCAGGTCGTCGTGGAGCCGGGCGAAGGCCTGCTCGCCGACCGCGCGCGGTACGCGGTTCCAGTAGACCTTCTCGATCGTCCAGCCCGTCCCGGCGGCGAGCTCCACCGCGCGCATGGCGACCCGGTGGGCCTGGATGTGGTCGGGGTGGCCGTATCCGCCGTTCTCGTCGTAGGTGACGAGGACCTGGGGGCGCACCTCCAGGATCACCTCGACGAGATGGCGGGCCGCCTCGTCGACGTCGGCCCGCCAGAAGCAGTGCGGGTTGTCGTTGTCGGCGGTGCCCAGCATCCCGGAGTCCTGGTACCGGCCGCGGCCGCCGAGGAAACCGAAGTCCTCGACGCCCAGTCGCTCCATGGCCGCAGCCAGCTCGCGCTCACGCTCCTGAGCGAGGCCGGCGCCGGTCAGATGCCGGAGCTCCGGCGGGATGACCTCGCCACGCTCGCCGAGGGTGCAGGTGACCAGGGTCACCCGGGCGCCCTCGGCCGCGTACCTGGCCATGGTCGCGCCGTTGTTGATCGACTCGTCGTCCGGGTGCGCGTGCACCAGGAGAAGACGCCGAGCGGGCTGTTCCGTCATGGCCCCACCCTACGAGGAGCCACCGACAGTCCCGCTCAGCCGGGTCGTCGCAGTGGGGTCAGAACTTGATACTGCTGATCATGCCCGCGATGTTGGTCGTCACCTCACTGATCGTCGGTGCGATCGAAGAGGCCGCGAGATAGAAGCCGAGCAGGATGCACACGACGGCGTGCCCGCCCTTCAGTCCCGACTTCTTGACCAACAAGAAGACGATGATCGCCAGCAGCACCACCGCCGAAATCGAGAGTGCCACGGCGGCTCACCTCCAAAGATCCCAAGAGCGCGGGGGGTCGGACCAGGGGGGCAGATAAATCCATACGTAGGCCAGCAGGTTCCTACCCACTATGCGGTAGTGATCATAACTATCCGGGCCTGCGCATCCGTCGGCGCACGGCCGCACAAGGGGGCGCATGGCCAATATGGTCGGGGCATGACGACCGAGCCTGACTCCTTTCCCCGCCGGCACGCCCGCACCCAGCGCTTCACGCTCGGCGCGCCGCGCGCGTTCACCGTGGCGCCCGACGGATCGCGTGTCGTGTTCCTGCGCTCGAACTCCGGTACCGACCGGGCCAATTCACTGTGGGTGCTCGACACGGCGGACGGCGGGGAGCGCGTGGCGGCCGACCCGCGCGCCCTGCTGGGCGGCGCCGAGGAGCACCTCTCACCCGAGGAGCGTGCGCGCCGCGAACGCAGCCGCGAGGGCGGTGCCGGCATCGTCGGCTACGCCACCGATGCAGCCGTCGAGTTGGCCTCTTTCGCCTTGTCAGGGCGGCTTTTCACGGCGGAGCTGCGAGCCGGCACAGCACGTGAACTGCCCGTCCCCAAACCGGTGATCGACCCGCGCCCCGCCCCTGACGGACGGCACATCGCGTACGTCGCGCAGGGCGCCCTGAGGGTCGTGGGCGCCGAGGGCGAGGGGGACCGGGCGCTGGCCGTCCCGGAGTCGGACCAGGTCACCTACGGTCTCGCGGAGTTCATCGCGGCCGAGGAGATGGGCCGGTCACGGGGGTTCTGGTGGTCGCCGCAGTCGGACCGGCTGCTGGTCGCGCGCGTGGACGACACGCCGGTGCGGCGCTGGTGGATCTCCGACCCGGCCCACCCGGAGCGTGATCCACAACACATCCCGTACCCGGCCGCGGGCACCTCCAACGCGGACGTACGGCTGTTCGTGCTGGCCCTGGACGGGGCCCGCACGGAGGTCTCCTGGGACCGGGGGCGCTATCCGTATCTGGCCCGTGTGCACTGGTCAGCGGCGGGCGCTCCGCTGCTGCTCGTACAGGCGCGCGACCAGCGCAGTCAGCTGTATCTCGCGGTGGACGCGGAGTCCGGGGCGACCCGGATGGTGCACGCGGACGAAGATCCAACTTGGCTGGATCTTTTTCCCGGGGTGCCCTGTTGGAGCCCTTCGGGCCGGCTCGTGCGGATCGCCGACGAGGGTGGCGCGCGGGTGCTCGCGGTAGGTGAACGCCCGCTGACCGGCCCGCAGTTGCACGTCCGCGCGGTGCTGGACGTGACCGAGGACGACGTGCTGGTCTCGGCGTCGGCCGGTACGGAGGCCGAGTCGCCGGAGACCGGCGAGGTGCACGTCTACCGGGTGAACGAGCTCGGGGTGGAGCGGGTGTTGCAGGAGCCGGGCGTGCACTCGGCGGTGCGCGCCGGGGGCGTGACCGTGCTGGTGTCGGCGGCCCTCGACCGGCCGGGCGCACGCGCTCGGGTCCTGCGCGACGGCAAGGAGACGGCGACTGTCACGTCGTACGCGGAAGATCCCGGTTTGACCCCGCGCGTGACCCTCATCGAGGGGGGCGCACGAAAGATCCCGTGCGCCGTGCTTATGCCGCAGGACTACGCCGGTGACAGCCCCCTTCCGGTTTTGCTGGACCCGTACGGGGGTCCGCACGGACAGCGGGTGGTCGCCGCGCACAATCCGCACCTCACCTCGCAGTGGTTCGCCGACCAGGGTTTCGCGGTGGTGGTGGCCGACGGCCGGGGCACCCCGGGCCGCTCCCCCGCCTGGGAGAAGGCGGTCCGGGACGACCTCGCGGCGGTCGTCCTCCAGGACCAGGTGGACGCGCTCCAGGCACTGGCCGCGGACTTCCCTCTCGACCTCTCCCGGGTCGGGATCCGCGGCTGGTCCTTCGGCGGCTATCTGGCGGCCCTCGCGGTGCTGCGCCGGCCCGACGTCTTCCACGCGGCGGTGGTCGGCGCCCCGGTCAGCGATCTGCGCCTGTACGACACCCACTACCAGGAGCGCTACCTCGGCCACCCGGACGAGCAGCCTGCGGTCTACCGCCGCAACTCGCTGGTCGACGACGAGGGCCTGGTCGACGCGGCCGAGCCGCACCGCCCGATGATGATCATCCACGGCCTAGCGGACGACAACGTGGTGGTCGCCCACTCCCTGCGCCTGTCCTCGGCCCTGCTGGCCGCCGGCCGCCCGCACGAGGTGCTGCCGCTGTCCGGTGTGACCCACATGACCCCGCAGGAGACGGTCGCGGAGAACCTGCTGCGGCTTCAGCTGGACTTCCTTCGGCGCGCTCTCAAGTTGGGCTGAGCGGAGACTCTCCACGGAGCACCGCAACCATCAATTGAGGAACCACGACGAAGCACCAGCCAGGTCCGCGAGAGCGGCGCCGGTTCAGGCGCAAAGAACAGCAGCGGGCCGGGACGACATGGCGCGTCCCGGCCCGCTTACGGCACCCGCACGGCCGTACGTCGTAGAGACTGACGCGTCCGTATATCGGAACCGGGTCAGCCAAGTTGCCTCCGTGTTACTCCGGCTCCTCGGTCGGAACGACCTGCTTCTCCTCCGCGAAGTGGCATGCCGAGTCGTGTGCCGCGGGCCCGCCCGCGAACCGGAACTCCGCGGGCACCGCCAGCGCCGGGACCTCCAGCGCGCAGCGCTCCTGGGCCTTCCAGCAGCGGGTGCGGAAGCGGCACCCGGACGGGATGTTCGTCGGGGACGGGACGTCACCCGTGAGGATGATCCGCTCCCGGTGCTCGCGGGCCTCCGGGTCGGGCAACGGCACGGCGGACAGCAGCGCCTGGGTGTAGGGGTGCGTCGGATGGTCGTAGATCTCCTCGTCCCGGCCGATCTCGACGATCCGCCCGAGGTACATCACCCCGACCCGGTCCGAGATGTGCCGGACGATCGACAGGTCGTGCGCGATGAAGAGATACGACAGCTCGAACTCGCTCTGGAGCCGGTCGAGAAGGTTGATCACCTGGGCCTGGACGGAGACGTCGAGGGCGGAGACCGGTTCGTCGGCGACGATGACCTCCGGGCGCAGGGCCAGTCCGCGCGCGATGCCGATGCGCTGGCGCTGACCGCCGGAGAACTGGTGCGGATAGCGGTTGATGTACTCGGGGTTGAGGCCCACGACGTCCAGCAGGTCCTGGACCTTCCTGCGCCGGTCGCCCTTGGGGGCCACCTCGGGGTGGATGTCGTACGGCTCCCCGATGATGTCGCCGACCGTCATACGGGGGTTGAGCGAGGTGTACGGGTCCTGGAAGACCATCTGGATGTTGCGGCGGACCGACTTGAGCGCCTTGCCGGAGAGCTTGGTGATGTCCTCGCCCTTGTACTTGATCAACCCTTGCGTCGGGCGCTCAAGATTGACGAGCATCTTGGCGACGGTCGACTTGCCACAGCCGGACTCCCCGACGATGCCGAGGGTCTCTCCCTTGTTGAGCGTGAAGTCCACACCGTCCACGGCCTTGACGGCACCGACGTGTTTCTTGAACAGAATGCCTCGCGTCAAGGGATAGTGCTTGACCAGTCCACCCACTTCCAGGATCGGCTCAACCATTGAGGCACTCCGTCCAGAAGTGACAGGCACTCGTCCGCCCGTCGTCGACGTCGTACAGAGGCGGTACGTCCGTGCGGCACACGTCCCGGGCCATCGGGCACCGGGGGTTGAACGCGCAACCCGGCGGGATGTTCATCAGGTTGGGCGGCAGTCCCTTGATGGCGTAGAGCTCCTGCCCCTTCTGATCGAGACGGGGGATGGAGTCGAGCAGTCCGCGGGTGTAGGGGTGGGCCGGCGCCTTGTAGATGTCGTGGACGGGGGCCTGCTCGACGATCCGTCCGGCGTACATGACGGCGATCCGGTCGGCCACGTCCGCCACGACACCGAGGTCGTGGGTGATGAGGATGAGCCCCATGTTGTACTCGCGCTGGAGTTCGGCGAGCAGGTCCATCACCTGGGCCTGGACGGTGACGTCGAGCGCGGTCGTCGGTTCGTCGGCGATGATCAGCGCGGGTTCCAGGGCGAGCGCCATCGCGATCATGATGCGCTGGCGCATGCCGCCGGAGAACTGGTGCGGATAGTCCCTCACCCGCTCCTTGGCGGCCGGGATGCGCACCCGGTCCATCAGGTCGACGGCCCTGGCCCGAGCGTCCTTCTTCGACATCCCGCGGTGCACGACGAACATCTCGCCGAGCTGGTCTCCGACGCTCAGTACGGGATTCAGCGACGACAGCGCGTCCTGGAAGATCATCGCCATCTGGGCACCACGGACCCTGCGCCGCTCGTCCTCCTTCAGCTTCAGCAGGTCCTGCCCCTGGAAGACGATCTCGCCGCCGGTGATCTTCCCCGGGGGAATGTCGAGGATCCCCATGATCGCCTGCGCGGTCACCGACTTCCCGGACCCCGACTCCCCGAGCACGGCGAGGGTCTCGCCCTCGTCCACCCCGTAGTCGACCCCGTTGACCGCCTTGGCGACCCCGTCCCTGGTCCTGAACTCCACATGCAGATCACGCACTTCGAGCAGCACAGCGACTCACCTCGGCTTCGGGTCGGGGCGTCGCGGGTGGCGCCGCACAGGAATGGACGGGAGCGGGAGCGGGAGCGACGTGGCGCAACGGACGACGACTCCGGGAGCCGCACCGTGCCGCGCCGCGACCGGTTCCCGGGCCGCCCGCGCGCTGCGGTCGCAGGGGGCTGCTGCCACTCGCCTCGGCTCCGGGGTGCGCGTCGGGTGCGGCGCTGCCGGGCAACACGTCGACCTGGTGCGGGTGGCAGGAGCGCGGGGTCCGCCCTGTCGCACTGCCGCACCTCTCACGCGCGCTCAGCACCACGTCCGCTCACCTCAGCTTCGGGTCGAGGGCGTCGCGGACCGCGTCGCCGAGCATGATGAAGGCGAGGACCGTGATCGCGAGGGCTCCGGCCGGCCAGAGGAGCATGTGGGGGGCGTTGCGGATGTAGGCGGAGGCCGCGGAGATGTCGATGCCCCAGCTGACCGTGGGGGGTTTGAGGCCCACGCCGAGATACGACAGGGTCGCCTCCAGGGCGATGTAGGTGCCCAGCGCGATGGTCGCGACCACGATCACCGGGGCGACCGCGTTCGGGGCGATGTGGCGCAGCAGCAGGCGGGAGTTGGAGGCGCCGAGGGCTCTGGCCGCCTGTACGTAGTCGTTCTGTCTGGCGGTGATGACCGAGCCCCGCGCGATGCGGGAGATCTGCGGCCAGCCCAGCAGCACCATGAACCCGATGACCGGCCACACCGTGCTGCTCGTGACGACCGACAGGAGCACCAGACCGCCGAGGACCACCGGGATCGCGAAGAAGATGTCGGTCGTGCGGGACAGAATCGAGTCCGAGATGCCTCCGAAGAACCCGGCGAGGCCGCCGAGGACCGACCCCAGGATCGCGACGCCCAGCGTGGCGCATACGCCCACCGTCACCGACGTACGGGCGCCGTACACCGTGCGCGTGTAGACGTCGCAGCCCTGGCCGTCGTAGCCGAAGGGATGGCCCGGCTGGGAGCCCTCCTGGGCCTTGGAGAGGTCGCACTTGAGGGGGTTGCCCGAGGTGATCAGCGAGGGCCACAGGGAGATGACGACCAGGAAGACGATCACCAGGGCCGAGATGATGAAGACGGGGTTGCGGCGCAGGTCGCGCCAGGCGTCGGACCAGAGGGAGCGGGGTTTGTCCAGAGGGGTCGTATCGTCGGGGCCCTTCTCCAGAGTGGTCGCCTCGCTCACCGCGAGATCCATCGCGCCCCCCGCTCCGGTCCCGGCGATGGCTCCCTCTTGTTCCTGGGGTTCAGGCATAGCGGATCCTGGGGTCGAGGACGGCGTACAGGAGGTCGACGAGCAGGTTGGCGACCAGGAAGACCAGGACGAGGACGGTGACGAAGCCGACCACGGTCTGGGTGTTCTGGCGCAGGATGCCCTGGTAGAGCTGGTAGCCGACGCCGTGGATGTTGAAGATGCGCTCGGTGACGATCGCGCCGCCCATCAGGGCGCCGATGTCGGTACCGATGAAGGTGACCACGGGGATGAGCGAGTTGCGGAGCAGGTGCCTCACGATGACCCGCTGTCTCGGCAGACCCTTGGCCACCGCCGTACGGACGTAGTCCGAGCGCCGGTTCTCCGCGATCGACGTGCGGGTCAGCCGGGTCACGTACGCCAGGGACACGGACGCGAGGACCAGGCCCGGAACGAGCAGCTCGCCGAAGGTGGCCTCCGTGGACACCGAGGGTTTGATCCAGCCCCACCGGACACCGAGGAGGAGCTGGAGCAGCAGACCGGTGACGAAGGTGGGGACGGAGATCACGACGAGGGTGAGGAGGAGGACCGAGGTGTCGACGGGCCGGCCGCGCTTGAGTCCGGTGATCACGCCCAGGGTGATGCCGACGACGATCTCGATGAGGATCGCGACGATCGTCAGCCGGATGGTCACGGGGAACGACGTCGCCATCAGCTCGGTGACCTTCTGGCCGTTGAACGCGGTGCCGAAGTCGCCGGTGAAGACGTGCCCCATGTAGGTCAGGTACTGCTGCCAGACCGGCTTGTCGAGGCCGAACTCCTTCTTGAGCTGGGCGGACGTCGCCGCGTCGCACTGCTTGTCGCCGCACAGGCCCGCGATGGGGTCGCCCATCACGTCCACCATGAGGAAGATCAGCAGCGTCGACCCGATGAACACGGGGATCATCTGGAGCAGGCGCCGGACGACGTACCGTCCCATGGCGGGGTCAGCCGACCTTGATCTCGTTGTAGACGGGGACGCTGAACGGGTTGAGCTTCACGTTCGAGAGCCGCTCCGAGTAGCCGGCGCTGCCGTTCTGGTACCAGAGCGGGATGGCGGCCATGTTGTCCCGTACGACCTTCTCGGCCTCCTGGAACTTCTGCACCGCCTTGGTGGTGTCGGTCTCGGCGTTGGCCTCGTTGACGAGCTTGTCGAAGTCCTTGTTGGACCACTTGCCGTCGTTGGAGGAGGCGTTGGTGTAGTAGAGCGGCTGGAGGAAGTTCTGGATGAGCGGGTAGTCCATCTGCCAGCCCGCCCGGAAGGGGCCGCTCATCTTCTTCGCGGTGATCTGGCTGCGGAAGTCGGCGAAGGTGCCGACGGGGTTGCCGACGCAGGCCTTGTCGTTGTCGAGCGCGTTGTTGATGGAGTTGCAGACGGCGTCGACCCACTGCTTGTGGGAGCCGGTGTCCGCGTTGTACGTGATCTTGATCTGGCCGCCGGGAAGTCCGCCGCCTTCCTGGATGAGCTTCTTGGCGGCGGCGGGGTCGTAGTCGCAGGCGTCCCCGCACAGTCCGTCCTGGAAGCCGCCCTCCTTGCCGAGGACCGGGGAGGTCCAGTCGGTGGCGGGGGTGCGGGTCTTCTGGAAGATGGTCTCGGTGATCTGGTCGCGGTTGATCGCCCGGGAGAGGCCGGTGCGGACCTTCTCCGACCCGGCCGCGTTCCACTTCTTGTCGTAGAACGGGAAGGCGAGGGTCTGGATGATTCCGGCCGGGGTGTTGATGTAGCGGTCGCCGAGGTCGCTCTTGGCGTTCTTGAGCTGGGCGGCCGGGACGTCGTCCACCAGGTCGAGGTTGCCGGCCAGGAGGTCGGTGTAGGCGGTGTTGTTGTCGGTGTAGACCTTGAGGGTCACCCCGCCGTTCTGTGCCTTGTCCGGGCCGGGGTAGGCGTCCCACTTCTTCAGGGCCATCTGGGAGCCCTTGGTGTACGAGTCGATGGTGTACGGCCCGTTCCCGACGGGTTTCTGCAGCCAGGCCGAGTGGTCGTTGAAGAACGCCTGCGGGAGCGGGGCGTAGGCGGGGTAGCCGAGGGTGTCGGGGAAGGTCGAGAACTTCTGGTTGAGCTTGACGGTGAAGGTCTGCTCGCCGGTGACCTTCAGTCCGGAGAGGGTGTCGGCGCTCTGCTTGCTGCCGTCCTCCGGGTGCGTCTTGTCGTAGCCGTCGATGTAGCCGAAGAAGTAGGCGTTCTTCTGGTTGTTCTTGAGGGAGGCCCCGTAGTTCCAGGCGTCCACGAACGACTTGGCGGTGACCTTCTCGCCGTTGCTGAAGGTCCAGCCGGTCTTGACCGTGATCGTGAAGTTCTGCGAGTCGCTCGTCTCGATCTTCTCGGCGAGCATGTCCTCGGCCTTGCCGGTCTCCGGGTTGTACTTCTTCAGGCTCCGGAAGATCATGTCGAGGACCTTGCCGCCCTGCACCTCGTTGGTGTTGGCCGGCTCCAACGGGTTCTGCGGGTCGCCCCAGGAGGAGCTCAGCACGGCGCCGCCGTCACTGCTCCCGCTGCCGCTGTTGCTGCCGCTGTCCCCACCGCCGCAGGCCGTCCCCGCGAGGGCTACCGCCGCCGCGCATGCGGCCCATTTGGCGTGCGTGGCTCCACGCATGGAGTGCCTCCTCAAGACTGATCCGTTACCGGCCAATATCGAACCGAGGGGGACATTCCGCACGCCTGGGTAGGCCTTTGGGGGTGGGCGCGGGTGAGGCGGGGGGCACCAGTTCAGGGTCGGGGGCGGGGAGCCAGGGGGACGAGGAGGCGAAGTGGGGGCAGGGGGGAGGGGGGAGGGGCCGAAGGGTCGGGGGGCAGGGGGCAGGGGGCAGGGG
>NZ_MJAH01000011.1:10956-334562 GCF_001746295.1 Streptomyces sp. LUP47B
GGTCGGGGGGCAGGGGGGAGGGGGGAGGGGCCGAAGGGTCGGGGGGCAGGGGGGAGGGGGGAGGGGCCGAAGGGTCGGGGGGCAGGGGGGAGGGGGGAGGGGCCGAAGGGTCGGGGGTCAGGGGTCAGGGGTCAGGGGGACGAAGGGGCTAAGGGCTCGGGGTCAGCGGGACGAGGGGTTGAAGGGGGTCGCGGCGTCGGCGTGCCAGGTGCCGCCGAGCCACGGTCCCGGCGGACCAAGCCGCCCATGGGCCAGAGAGCTGGGGCCGAGCGGGCCCGGGGCAACGGGTCGGAGCGTCGGCGTGCCAGGTGCCGCCGAGCCACGGTCCCCGCGGACCAAGCCGCCCATGGGCCAGAGAACCGGGGCCGAGCGGGCCCAGGGCAACGGGTCGGAGCGTCGGCGTGCCAGGTGCCGCTGAACCACGGTCCCCGCGGACCAAGCCGCCCATGGGCCAGAGAACCGGGGCCGAGCGGGCCCAGGGCAACGGGTCGGAGCGTCGCCGTGCCAGGTGCCGCCGAGCCACGGTCCCCGCGGACCAAGCCGCCCATGGGGCGGGAGGCCGCCAGGCCAGGGTGCCGGTGACTCACGGGACCCGCCGGCAGATCGCGGCACCGTCAGACGCAGCCACCGTGAGACAGGGAACCGGCAAGCCCACGTGCCGGGGGTCAGGGGGACGACAGGCCAGACCGGCAGCAGGTCCAGGCGTCGCCAGGCCCACGTGGGCGTCCCCGCACCGCGACGATGAGTCGGGCCCGGGAAACGCGCGGCGGGCACAGCGTTTTGACCAGGCGCTGACGGCCGATCAGCCCTGGCTCCGACGCCGTGGTCCCCGCCTCCTCTGGAGGAGGCGCAGGGAGTTCCTCGGACAACTCCCCCGGTCACCCCCACCGGCGTCGGCTCGGCGAGCCAGGGTGGAACTGCGGCCGGGGGCAGAGGCGCAGTGCCTCCGCCCCCGGCCGGGGGTCGTGCAGGGTGCGTCAGTCCTTGGACGGCGCCTCGTCCGACGCGGACGGCTCCGCCGCGTCCTCCAGCGCCTTCAGCGCCGGGTCCATGATCACGTCCTCGTCACGGGCCTCGATGGTCGGGTCCTCCGGGAAGTGGCAGGCCGTGAGGTGGCCGGCCAGGTTGCCAGAGATCTGGACCAGCGGGGGCTCGTCCGTGGCGCACTTGTCCTGCGCCTTCCAGCACCGGGTGCGGAAGCGGCAGCCGGACGGCGGCAGGATCGGCGAGGGGACGTCGCCGGACAGGCGGATCCGCTCACGGCTCGCACCCGTGCCGTCGATGTCGACCTCCGGCACCGCGGAGAGCAGGGCGTGCGTGTACGGGTGCCGGGGCCGGTTGTAGATCGACTCCCGGTCGCCGACCTCGACGATCTTGCCGAGGTACATGACCGCGACGCGCTGCGAGAAGTGCCGTACGACGGCCAGGTCGTGGGCGATGAACAGGAAGGCGATGCCCAGCTCGTCCTGGACCTTCTTGAGCAGGTTGACGACCTGCGCCTGGATCGACACGTCCAGCGCGGAGACCGGCTCGTCCGCCACGATCAGCTTCGGTTGGAGGGCCAGCGCACGGGCCACGCCGATGCGCTGACGCTGACCGCCGGAGAACTCGTGCGGGAAGCGGTTGTAGTGCTCGGGGTTGAGGCCGACCAGCTCCAGGAGCTCGCGGACCCTCGTCTCCTGGCCGCCCTCCGGCTCGATCCCGTTGACCTCCATCGGCGACTTGATGATCGAGCCGACGGTCTGCCGCGGGTTCAGCGAGGAGTACGGGTCCTGGAAGATCATCTGGATCTCGGACCGCACCGGCGCCAGCTGACGGCGCGAGGCGTGCGTGATGTCCTGACCGGAGTACGTGATCTTGCCCGCCGTCGGCTCCAGGAGCCGCGTGATCAGCCGGCCCGTCGTCGACTTGCCGCAGCCGGACTCGCCGACCAGGCCGACGCTCTCGCCGACGCCGACCGTCAGGTCGACCCCGTCGACGGCCTGGACGGCGCCGACCTTGCGTTTGATCGGGAAGCCGCCGTAGATCGGGAAGTGCTTGGTCAGGCCCTCGACCTTGAGGAGTTCCTCGGTCGACGTACCGGTGGAACCCTGCTGGGCGGGGAGGGTGAGGTTGTCGCTCATGTCTCGGATCTCCCTAGCGCAGCCGGGGCTGGATCTTGTCGATGAAGATGGTCTGCTTCTGCTCGGCCGTCAGGTGGCACGCGGAGGCGCGCCCCTCGCCCAGCGGCGGGCGGGAGTCGGTGCACAGCGTGCCCGGCACCTCGTCCTTGAAAGCGCACCGCGGGTGGAACGGGCAGCCGGAGGGCGGGTTGAGCAGCGAGGGCGGCGAGCCGGGGATCGGCTCCAGCGCCGCGTTGATGTCGCCGTCCAGGCGGGGCATCGAGCTCAGCAGGCCCCAGGTGTAGGGGTGCTTGGGCGCGCCCAGGACCTCCCGGACGGAGCCGCGCTCCACGGCCCGGCCCGCGTACATCACCAGCAGGTCGTCGGCCATGTTCGAGATGACGCCGAGGTCGTGCGTGATGAAGATGATCGCGGAGCCGAACTCCTGCTGGAGGTCCTTGAGCAGGTCCAGGATCTGGGCCTGCACGGTGACGTCCAGCGCGGTGGTCGGCTCGTCGGCGATCAGCAGGTCGGGGTCGCACATCAGCGCCATGGCGATCATCGCGCGCTGACGCATACCGCCTGAGAACTGGTGCGGGTAGTCGTCGTAGCGCTGCTTGGGCTGCGGGATGCCGACCTTCTCCAGCATCTGGACGGCACGGTCCCTGGCCTCCTTCTTGGAGGCGCCCCGGTGCTTCACGAACGGCTCGGCCAGCTGCCGGCCCACCGTGTAGAACGGCGACAGGGCGGTCAGCGGGTCCTGGAAGATCATCGCCATCTTGTTGCCGCGGAGCTGCTCCAGTTCCCGCTCGCCGGCGGTGACGAGTTCCTTGCCGTCGAGGATGATCTCCCCGTCGACGGTGGTGGTGCGGGGGTTGTGCAGGCCCAGGACCGTCAGGTTGGTGACGGACTTGCCGGAGCCGGACTCGCCGACGATCCCCAGGGTCTTACCGCGCTCGACGTCGAAGGACAGGCCGTCGACGGCCTTGACGATGCCGTCCTCGGTGGAGAACTGCACCTTCAGATCGCGCACTGAGAGGAAGCTGTCCGAGCCGGAAGGGGCCGGCGCGTCCTCGGTCTTGGTCAGTGTGGTCACGGTGGTTCGTTCTTCCTAGGAGAGACGGACGCGCGGGTCGATGACGGCGTACGCGATGTCCGTGAGGATGTTGACGATCAGGATGAAGAAGGCACCGAACATCATGACGCCCATCGTGAGCGGCAGGTCCTTGTGGACCGCGCCGTCCACGGCGAGGCGGCCGATCCCCTGGAGCGAGAAGGTCAGCTCGGTGACCACCGCGCCGCCGAGCATCGAGCTGATGTCGATGCCGAGGACGGTGACGATCGGGATCATCGAACCGCGCCAGGCGTAGCGGAAGAAGACGTACTTGTTCGACATGCCCTTGGCGCGGGCGGTACGGACGTGCTCCTCCGCGAGTTGCTCGATCATCGAGGAGCGGGCCATACGGGTGTACTGCGCGGTGAAGATGGTGGCCATCACCAGCGTGGGCAGCAGCAGGCCGGTGAACCACTTCCAGGGATCGTCGGTGATCGGGTGGTAGGCCGGGTTGTCCATCCAGCCGGTGCTGTAGACGAAGATCAGCAGGACGATCGGTCCGAGCACGTAGATCTGGAACGAACTGAGCACCATCGACACACCGGTGGCGACCTTGTCGACCAGCGTGCCGCGCCGGTAGGCGGCGATCATGCCGGCGCCGACACCCACGATGACGAAGACGATCGCGCCGCCCGCGGTGAGCGTGAGGGTCGTCGGGAAGCGGTCCATGATGGTCGACCAGACCATGTCGCCCGAGTAGAACGACTGGCCGAGACAGGGCGCGCTGCAGTGCCCGGTGGGGTAGTCACGGCCCATCACGATGCCGGACATGAAGTCCCAGAACTGCTGGTGGATCGGCAGGTTGAGGCCGAGTGCCTGGCGGATGTCCTCCAGTCTCGCGGGCGAGCAGTCCTTGCCACAGGCCAGGGAGGCGTAGTCGGAGGGCGCGGCGACGAACAGGAAGAACGTGGCGGCGCCGATGAGGAACAGGGTGACCAGGGCACCGACCGTGCGCCGGATGATGAACTGAAACATGGCGGGAGGGCTGCTCTCTGCGGAGACGGTGGGAGGTTTCACGGAGGTGCGGGGGTGCGCTCCGCCTGGTGCGCACCCCCGCGATCAGCCGTAGAGAGTTACGACTTCACGTAGAGGCGGGTGATGTCGATGAGGCTGGACACCGAGCCGTAGCGGGCACCGCCGATGTTCGAACCGGAGAGCTGGAACTGCTTGGTGTACCAGAGCGGGGCGGCCGGGAGGACCTTCTCCAGCAGGTAGTGCTGGGCTTCCTTCCACGTCTTGGCGGCCGCGGTCGGGTCCTCGGAGAGCGCCTGCTTGATCAGGGCGTCGACCTTCGGGTCCTTGACGTGCGAGTAGTTCGAGGAACCGTCGGCGACCTGGGTGCCGTCGTAGATGGGCGTGACAACCGTGCCCGGCGACGGCCAGTCCTGGCCCCAGCCGGAGATGTACATGTCGTACGGGTTGTTGAGCTTGCCGATCTGCTCGTAGTAGCTCGCGGAGTCGACTTCCTTGGACACCACGTTGAAGCCGACCTTGGTCAGCGCGTCCTCGATGGCGACCTTGCGCTTCTGACCGGCCTCGCTGTTGGAGTAGGCGAAGACGACCTTCTTCTCGGCGGCCGGGACACCCTTGAGGATCTCCTTGGCCTTCGCGATGTTGCCCTGCGGCGCCTTCAGACGGCCGTAGGGGTCGTAGTTCGCCTCGTAGCCCGGCAGGGTCGGGGCGAAGTAGTTCGGCGCCACGTCGCCGCCGTAGGCACCGCCCTCACCGGCGATGAGCGACTTGGAGTTGACCGCGTACGTGATGGCCTGGCGGACCTTGAGGTCCTTGACCCGGTCGAGGTTGAAGGTCAGCTGCATGACGTAGGGCTGGTAGCCCTTGACCGTGCGCTTGCTGACCGCGGCGTTGCCGATGACGTCCTGGATCTGCGTGGACTCGACGCCGCCGGTGAGCTGGATGGCGTTCTTGTCCTCGCCCTGGTCGGCGATCAGACGCTTGGTCTGGGTCGACTCGGTGACGCCGAACTGGAGGTCGAAGCTGTTGGCGTACTGGTGCCGGACGGAGTCGGTCTTCGGGTCCCAGTTGGTGTTCTTCGTGAGAACGAGTTCCTTGCCGACCTTGTTGGAGGCGATCTTGTACGGGCCCGTGGCGACCGGGGCCTTGTCGTACTTCTCCTTGGTGTCCGTCTTCGCGGGGACGATGGCGTAGCCGGCCATGGCCAGGGTCTGCGGCAGGTCCGGGCGCGCGGTGTCGAAGTGGAAGACGACCGTCTTGTCGTCCGGGGTGGCGAGGACCGAGTCCGGCAGGTGCTTCTTGCCGAAGCCGCCGTCCGGGAGCGCCTTGCGGTAGTCCGCGCCGCTCAGCCAGGTCTGCAGGTAGGTCGGGCCGTCGAAGATGAACTTCGCGTACTGGCGCTCGACGGTGTGGCGGACGTCGGCGGACGTGATGGCGTTGCCGTTCTGGTCCTTGATGCCGTCCTTCAGCGTGAAGGTCCAGGTCTTGCCGCCGTCCGAGGACTTGCCGGAGTCGGTGGCGAGGTCGCCGACGACCGAGACGTTGCCCTTGTCGTCCTCCTTGAACTGCGTCAGACGACGGAAGAGCAGGTTGGCGACCTGGCCCGCGTCGGAGACGTAGATCTGGCCCGGGTCCAGGTGCGAGAGGCCCGCCTCCTGGTACACGTTGATCGTGCCGCCGGCCTTGGCGCCGGTGACTTCCTGGGCAGGACCCGTGGAGCCCGCGGCGTCGGCGTAGGTGACCGCCTTCGACTGGACGGAGGCCTCCTTCTGGTCCTTCTTCGAGTCGGCACCGGAGTCGCCGCCGTCGTTCTTGGAGCAGGCCGTGAGAGCCAGGGAACCGGCCGCGAGGGCGACGACGATTGCACGCGCTCTGCGCGAGCTGATGGGCTTCATGAGGCGATTACCTACCTGTCGGTTGTTATCCATGAGTACTGCCTGACGTGGCTGGTAGGCCGACGCGGGGGCGGCAGTCACCCCCCACCAATGGACGAGTTACCGCCCGGACTTGGGGTCGAAAGCGTCCCGGACCGAGTCTCCGAGGAGGTTGAAGGCCAGAACGAAGATCACCAGCGCCGCGCCGGGGAAGAAGAGGAACGCCGGGTCCTGCTCGGTGTACTTGGCAGCGGCGGCGAACAGTCGTCCCCAGTCCGGAGTCGGCTCGACGAACCCGACTCCGGCGAAGGAAAGGAAGGCGATGGTGAGGATGGTGCTGGGCAGCTGGAACGTGAACTGCACCAGGATCGGCGTCACCACGTTCGGCAGGATCTCCTTGCGGACGATCCGCCAGGGGGAGGCACCGGAGACCTTCGCGGCCTCGACGAACTCCCTCTCACGCAGGGACAGCACGGTCGAGCGGACCAGACGCGCCATACCCATCCAGCCCAGCAGCCACAGCACGACCAGCATCGCCAGTGCGCGGAAGTACGTGGGGGTCGCCTCCCGCGGGTCGACGAAGAATGCGGTGACCACGGGCATGAAGGCGATGAAGAACAGCTGCTGGGGGAAGGACAGGAAGAAGTCGGTGACCCGGCCGATCCAGTAGTCGGTGCGACCACCGAAGTATCCGCCGATCAGACCGATGATCACGCCCGTGACCATCAGCAGGACCGTCACACCGAGAGCCATGAACAGCGATGTCCGCATGCCGTACACGAGCATGGCGAACAGGTCACGGCCGTACTGCGGCTCCACACCGAACCAGTGGTCGCCGGAGACGCCGCCGAAGTAGCCCAGGGGCAGCCCGAACTGATCCAGGATCGGCTTGTCGGCGTAGGTCGGGTCCTGCCCGTACAGCGTGTACGGGTCGGTCCCGCTCAGCTTGACCAGCAGCGGCGCGAGCAGCGAGATCACGAAGTACAAAATCACTACCACGGCGCAGATGACACCGGTACGGTCACGCTTGAAGCGCTGCCACATCAACTGGCCGGGAGAACGACCCTCGAGCTTCTGCTCGCCCTTGACAGGCTCGGCGTCCGTCTCGAGCTCGGGGTCCAAGGCGACTGGACTGGTCATGTGTGTACTTCCCCCGGGGGGTTGGAGAGTTGAGCGCAGCACAGATACCGGCAGGTTCTGTGGTTTGGGGGAACTTTCGCCAAAGTGTTCAACGCGCGTCAAGGGCGGAAGGCATAGGGATCTCCCTACCGACCATATTTTGAGGAAAAATTGCAAAGATTGACACCTGCGCGCGCTTGACACGTGAACCGACAGACCGTCAAAACGGACATACCGCAATGGATTTCTGTTCACATGTCCGAAACACCTGGGCGCATTACCGATATCCGGACGGTCACTCATAGGTCACGGACAGGTATCGGCGGACACGCCTGAGGCCCGGTTCCCCGTGTCTCGGAGAACCGGGCTGCCGACATTCGCCGGCGGTGGGATCAGCCGTGCTTGGCGCGGCTCGCGGCGCGGGCGCGCTCGCGGGCGTCCAGGTTGACCTTACGGATGCGGACCGCTTCCGGGGTCACCTCGACGCACTCGTCGTCGCGGCAGAACTCCAGGGACTGCTCCAGGGAGAGCTTGCGCGGCGGGACGATCGCCTCGAACGAGTCGGCCGAGGCCGACCGCATGTTCGTCAGCTTCTTCTCCTTGGTGATGTTCACGTCCATGTCGTCGGAGCGCGAGTTCTCGCCGACGATCATGCCCTCGTACACCTCGGTGCCCGGGTCGGTGAACAGCACACCGCGCTCCTGAAGGTTCGTCATCGCGAAGGCGGTGACGGCACCGGCGCGGTCGGCGACCAACGAGCCGTTGTTACGGGTCGTCAGGGTGCCGAACCACGGCTCGTGGCCCTCGTGGATGGAGTGGGCGATGCCCGTGCCACGGGTGCCGGTCAGGAACTCCGTACGGAAGCCGATGAGGCCGCGGGACGGCACGACGAACTCCATACGGACCCAACCGGAGCCGTGGTTCGACATGTTGTCCATACGGCCCTTGCGGACGCCCATGAGCTGCGTGACCGCGCCCATGTGCTCCTCGGGGACGTCGATCGTCATGCGCTCGACGGGCTCGTACACCTTGCCGTCGACGATCTTGGTGACGACCTGCGGCTTGCCGATCGTCAGCTCGAAGCCCTCACGGCGCATCTGCTCGACCAGGATGGCGAGCGCGAGCTCGCCACGGCCCTGGACCTCCCAGGCGTCCGGGCGCTCGGTGTCGAGCACACGGAGGGAGACGTTACCGATGAGCTCGCGGTCGAGGCGGTCCTTGACCTGACGGGCGGTCACCTTGCGGTCCTTGACCGCGGCCTTGGCCGAGGCGCCCTTGCCGGTGCCGCCCCGGCCGACCAGCGGCGAGGTGTTCGTACCGATGGTCATGGAGATCGCCGGTTCGTCGACCGTGATCAGCGGCAGCGGGATCGGGTTCTCGGGGTCCGCGAGCGTCTCACCGATCATGATGTCCGGGATACCGGCGACGGCACAGATGTCACCGGGGCCGGCCATCTCGGCGGGCTTGCGGGTGAGCGCCTCGGTCATCAGCAGCTCGGTGATGCGGACGTTGGACATCGTGCCGTCGCGCTTGATCCACGTGACGGTCTGGCCCTTGCGCAGCTCGCCCTGCTCGACGCGGAGCAGCGCGATGCGGCCGAGGAAGTTGTCGGCGTCCAGGTTGGTGACGTGCGCCTGGAGGGGGGCCGTCTCGTCGTACTCCGGGGCCGGGACGTGCGACAGGATCGTGGTGAAGAACGGCTCCAGGTTGTCGCTGTCCGCCGGGACCGTGCCGTTCTCCGGCTTGGTCAGCGAGGCGACACCGTCACGCGCGCACGCGTAGACGATGGGGAACTCGATCTGCTCCTCGTCCGCGTCCAGGTCCAGGAAGAGGTCGTACGTCTCGTTGACGACCTCGTCGATCCGGGAGTCCGGGCGGTCGGTCTTGTTGATGCACAGGATGACCGGCAGGCGCTGCTGCAGCGCCTTGCGCAGCACGAAGCGGGTCTGCGGCAGCGGCCCCTCGGAGGCGTCGACCAGCAGGACCACCGCGTCCACCATCGACAGACCGCGCTCCACCTCGCCACCGAAGTCGGCGTGGCCGGGGGTGTCGATGATGTTGATGGTGATGACGTCGCCGCCATCCTTCGGGTGGTACTTCACGGCCGTGTTCTTGGCCAGGATCGTGATGCCCTTCTCACGCTCCAGGTCATTCGAGTCCATCATGCGGTCGTCGAGCGACTCGGCAGCGTGCGCGGCGAAGGCACCGGCCTGCTTCAGCATGGCGTCGACAAGAGTCGTCTTGCCGTGGTCGACGTGGGCGACGATGGCGACATTGCGGATGTCGTGGCGCGTGGCCATATTGCGGCGTACTCCCAAGTGGTGAGAAGGCCCTGCTACGAACGTCCGTGTGACGCGGGCCTGCCGGGCTTGACACGCCACGGCCTCACCCCATCGTACGTTGCCTCCCGGGCGGAGGCTCGCCGGGCTCAGTCCCCGGACGGCCGGCCCGAGCCTTTCCCGCCCTTCTTCAGGAAGCCCATGTCCTCGTAGACGGGCGTCCGGAATCCGAAGGCACCGGCGTTGACCACGTCCTTCTTCACGGCGATCAGCTGGGGACGCTGATACAGCGGGATGGACCCGGCGGCGGCCCAGATCCGGGAATCGGCCTTGCGGATCAGGCTGCGGCTCTTGCCCTCGTCGAGAGTGGCGACAGCCCGGTCGAAGAGCTGGTCCACCTGGTCGGTGCCGACCCGCGTGTAGTTCTGCTCGACGTTGAGCGAGCCGTCCGCGGCCGGCACCGGCTTCGCGAAGATCGGGCGGGCGTCGGTGGCGGGGAACGCGGACGCGGGCCAGGAGTACAACGCCAGGTCGTACTCCCCGGACGCGATGTGGTCCTTGAAGTAGCTCTCGTCGGAGACCTTGGAGATCTCCGTCCGGATACCGACCTTCTCCAGCATCGAGGAGATCCGACCGGCCACCGTCCGCAGCGTGCCGGACCCGGGGCCGGACGGCAGCACGAACCGCAGGGCGAGCGCCTTGCCGTTCTTGGCCAGCACCTTCTTCGCCGCGTCCGCCGGAGCCGCCGTGCCCTTGGGGGCGTAGGCCCCGGGAGCGCCGCCCTGCCTCAGCTTGTTCGCGTACCGCTTGCCGTCCTGAGCGAGATGCCGCGGAGCGTCCACGCCCTTGGGGTGGTCCTTGGGGTCCTTGTCGTCGCCCTTGTCGTCCTCGCCGACGACGTACGTGCCGTCGTCCTCCTTCTCCGTCTTCTTGCCCTTGGCTCCAGCGGCCTTCTCGCCCTTCTTCTTCTCCTTCTTCTCCTTCTCGACCTTGCCGCCGGCCACCCACCCGGCGTCCGCGAGGAGCGCCTGGGCCTCCTCGGTGTCCTGGCCGCCGAGCGCGCCGCTGTTGTCGGCGTAGGCGTCCTGGCCGGAGAGCGCGAGGTGGCTGCCGACGGGCACGGCGGGCAGCCCGAGCGGGGAGAGAACGACGCCGGCCAGCACCTTGCGGTCGAGGGCGCGCGCCACAGCCCGGCGGACCCGCTCGTCGGCGAGCGGGCCAGAGGCGCCGTTGAGGGCGAGCTGGGTGTAAGCGGGCTCCAGGGACCTGCGGATCTCGAAGCCCTTCAGGGCCGCCTGCTCGCGCTGGTAGGCGGCGAGCGCCTTGCGCTCCTTCTGCCGGGCACTGAGCTCGTCGTCGGCGTCCTCCTCGTCCTCGTCGTGGGCGAGGGCCCAGGAACGCAGCGCGTCGGCGGCGCCCAGGTTGCTGCCGGAGCCGTGCGCGGGAAGTCCGCCCGGGCCCGCGAGCGGGCTGCTGCCGGGCGTGGCCCCGGCGCGGGCGGCGAGGCCGATGCGGCCGAGGGCCTCGGGGTCGACCTCGGCGAGCTCGATCTCACCGGCGGCCAGCGCGGCGGCCCGCTTGTCGCGCGGCACGGCACGGAGCACGATCTGGTCCAGCTTGGCCGGGTGGCCCCACCAGCGCGCACTGCGGGCAAGGATGACCTCGTCGTCCTTGCGGTCGACCTTCTTCAGCGTGAAGGGACCGGCGGTGACCTTGAGTTTCTTGCGGGCGGAGTCGTTGAAGGAGTCCGGGGTGCCCATGACGTCCTTCGGGTACAGCGGTGAGAACAGCGAGCGCCAGTCGGCGTACGGCCGCGCGAAGGTGACCCGGACCTCCAGGTCGTCGGCCCCGCGTTCGATCTTCTCGATGCGCTCGTAGCCGGCATTGCGGGCGGTCCAGTACGCGGAGTCCTTGCCGGACAGGGCGCGCCACTGGGCGGCGAAGTCGGCGGCGCCGATCTCCCGGCCGTCGCTCCACACGGCCTGCTGGTTCAGCTTGTACAGCACGACCTGCTTCGGCTTGGTCTCGACGACCTTCGCCGACTCCAGGTAGTCGGGGTCGGCCTGCGGCCGGCCGTTCGCGTCGAGCCGGTACATCGACGGCAGAACCGCCTGGGCGACGGTGGTGGTGGTCGCGTCCGCGTCCGACTGGAAGGTGTTCAGGGTCTCCGGTACGGCGTCCACGGCCCAGTGCAGGGTGCCGCCGTCGGCGACCAGGCTGCGGGCGGCGGGCGCGATGTCCTGCGCGGCGAGGGGCTTGCTCCGCTTCTCCTCGGAGCTGCACCCGGAGAGGGCGGTCACCGCGAGCGCTCCCGCGGTCAGGAAGGCGACCGAGCGCGTGACCGCGCGCAGTGCGACGCCGTTGTGGGACATCTCTGCTTACCTCCGGGAGCCGCGGGCGTTATGATCACTTTTGGCGGTATATGGTGCTGATCACATGTATGCGGCCACTGAAGAGGAAAGGGTTCGGCAACGGACGGCGACACGGCGACAACGACCGGGAAGCCCACCCGTGCGGCGCAATCGACGGCGCACGAGGGGCGCGCACGGAGGCTCACGATCCGCCAATCCGTGCACGTCCCTTCACACCGGCTGGTGTGACGCGCAACACTCGCAGGCGCATGACCGTTCCCGTCCAGGGCATCCCCGCCCACGGAAGTGAGGTCACGTCATGTCCGTGAACGACGAACTGACAGCGGCGCAGCGCTCGCTCGACGAGGTGCTCAGGTACGTCAAGCGCCTGGAGCAGCAGCTGGGCAGCGGCAGCCTGGAGATGCGCCGCGTCCGGATCGACACCGACCGGCTGCGCGAGAGCCTCGCGCTGCTGAAGGAGACCGACCCGGCGCTCGCGAAGGCGCGCCGCCCGGATCTCGTCTCCATCTCCGACACCCCGTACGACAACACCCTGTGGACGGACTCGGACGACGAGGGACTCGGCGCCCGCGACCGGCGAGCCCCCTGAACCCGACCGGAGTCAAGCGTTGGCCACTGGTACGGAACCCCCCGACACCGAATCCCATAGCTCCCGCGGCGGCGTACGCACCGGTACCCGCGCCGCGATCGACGCTCCGCACCTGCGCACGGACCGCTGGTGGCTGGCACCGGCGGTCACCGCCGCCGGGCTGCTCGCCTTCATCGTGTACTCGACCTGGCGGGCCTTCGCCGACACGGACTACTACGCGGCCCCGTATGTCTCGCCGTTCTACTCCCCCTGTCTCGCCGAGCGCTGCGCACCCATGCGCCACGGCCCCAACTGGGAGATCTTCGGCGGCTGGTGGGGCATCTCCCCCGCGATCATCATCCTGATCTTCCCGCTCGGCTTCCGCCTGACCTGCTACTACTACCGCAAGGCCTACTACCGGGGCTTCTGGGCGTCCCCGCCGGCCTGCGCGGTGGCCGAGCCGCACAAGAAGTACACCGGCGAGACCCGCTTCCCGCTGATCCTGCAGAACATCCACCGGTACTTCTTCTACGCCGCGATCGTGGTCGCCGGAATCCTGACCTACGACACCGTGCTCTCGTTCCGCAACGAGCGGTACGAGTGGGGACACATGGGCCTCGGCACCCTCGTCTTCCTGGTCAACATCGTGCTGATCTGGGCGTACACGATCTCGTGCCACTCCTGCCGGCACATCGTCGGCGGCAAGCTCAGGCATTTCTCCAAGCATCCCGTGCGCTACCGCATGTGGCAGTGGGCCGGGAAGCTCAACGCCAGGCACATGCAGCTCGCCTGGGCGTCGTTGGTGAGCGTGGCGCTCGCCGACTTCTACGTGTATCTGGTCGCCTCCGGCGCTTTCGACGATCCGAGGTTTTTCTGATGTCCGTGGTGGACCGGCAGGAGTGGGACGTCGTCGTGGTCGGCGCCGGAGGGGCCGGGCTGCGTGCCGCCATCGAGGCCCGGGAGCGCGGTGCCCGTACGGCCGTGATCTGCAAGTCGCTGTTCGGCAAGGCGCACACGGTGATGGCCGAGGGCGGCATCGCGGCCAGCATGGGCAATGCCAACTCGAACGACAACTGGCAGGTCCACTTCCGCGACACCATGCGCGGCGGGAAGTTCCTCAACCAGTGGCGGATGGCCGAACTGCACGCCCAGGAGGCCCCGGACCGGGTCTGGGAGCTGGAGACCTGGGGCGCCCTGTTCGACCGTACGAAGGACGGCCGGATCTCGCAGCGCAACTTCGGCGGCCATGAGTACCCGCGCCTCGCCCACGTCGGCGACCGCACCGGCCTCGAGCTGATCCGCACGCTCCAGCAGAAGATCGTCTCGCTCCAGCAGGAGGACCACAAGGAGACCGGCGACTACGAGTCCCGCCTCAAGGTCTACCAGGAGTGCACGGTGACCAGGGTCCTGAAGGACGGGAACCGTGTCTCCGGGGTCTTCGCCTACGACCGCGAGACCGGCCGTTTCTTCGTCCTGGAAGCCCCGGCCGTCGTGATCGCGACCGGTGGCATCGGCAAGTCCTTCAAGGTGACGTCGAACTCGTGGGAGTACACCGGCGACGGCCACGCGCTGGCGCTGCTCGCCGGCGCGCCCCTGCTGAACATGGAGTTCGTGCAGTTCCACCCGACCGGCATGGTCTGGCCGCCGTCGGTGAAGGGCATCCTCGTCACCGAGTCGGTCCGTGGCGACGGCGGTGTGCTGCGCAACTCCGACGGCAAGCGGTTCATGTTCGACTACGTCCCGGACGTCTTCAAGGAGAAGTACGCCGAGTCGGAGGAGGAGGGCGACCGCTGGTACGAGGACCCGGACAACAACCGGCGCCCGCCCGAGCTGCTCCCCCGCGACGAGGTGGCCCGCGCGATCAACTCCGAGGTGAAGGCCGGCCGGGGCTCCCCGCACGGCGGCGTCTTCCTGGACGTCTCGACGCGGATGCCGGCGGAGGTCATCCGCCGACGACTCCCCTCGATGTACCACCAGTTCAAGGAGCTGGCCGACGTCGACATCACGGCCGAGCCGATGGAGGTCGGGCCGACCTGTCACTACGTGATGGGCGGTGTCGCGGTCGAGTCGGACACGGCGGCGGCGCGCGGGGTGCCGGGGCTGTTCGCGGCCGGTGAGGTGGCCGGCGGCATGCACGGCTCGAACCGGTTGGGCGGCAACTCCCTCTCCGACCTGCTGGTCTTCGGACGCCGGGCGGGGTGGCACGCGGCCGAGTACGCGACCGGGCTCGCGGCGGACCGCCCGCCCGTGGACGAGGTCCAGGTCGACGCGGCGGCGGCGGAGGCGCTGCGGCCGTTCTCGGCGGAGGGCGCGGAGCCCGCCGTAGGCCCTCCGGAGAACCCGTACACCCTGCACCAGGAACTCCAGCAGGCGATGAACGACCTGGTCGGCATCATCCGCCGCGAGGGCGAGATGGAACAGGCCCTGGAGAAGCTGGCGGATCTTCGGGTACGGGCCCGGCGGGCCGGGGTCGAGGGGCACCGGCAGTTCAACCCGGGCTGGCACCTCGCGCTGGACCTCAGGAACATGCTGCTGGTCAGCGAGTGTGTGGCGCGGGCCGCGCTGGAGCGGACCGAGTCGCGCGGCGGCCACACCCGCGAGGACCATCCGGCGATGGACCGCGAGTGGCGCCGGATCAACCTGCTGTGCCAACTGACCGACCCCACGGGCGGGCTGGCGGCGACCGACCCCGTCCGGGGTCAGATCGACCTCACCCGTGAGACCACCGACCCCATCCGCGCCGACCTGCTCGCCCTCTTCGACAAGGAGGAGCTGGTCAAGTACCTCGCCGAAGAGGAGCTGTACGAATGAGCGGCTACACGGCCCACTTCAAGGTGTGGCGGGGCGATGTGAAGGGCGGGGACCTGGAGGACTTCAAGGTCGAGGTCAACGACGGTGAAGTGGTGCTGGACATCATCCACCGCCTCCAGGCCACCCAGGCGCCCGATCTCGCCGTCCGCTGGAACTGCAAGGCGGGCAAGTGCGGTTCCTGCTCCGCGGAGATCAACGGGCGGCCCCGGCTGATGTGCATGACCCGCATGTCGGTGTTCACTCCGGAGGAGACGATCACGGTCACCCCGCTGCGGGCCTTCCCCGTCGTCCGGGATCTGGTCACGAACGTCGGCTTCAACTACCAGAAGGCGCGCGAGGTGCCGGCGTTCGTGCCGCCGCCCGATCTCGGGCCGGGCGAGTACCGGATGATGCAGGAGGACGTGGACCGCTCGCAGGAGTTCCGCAAGTGCATCGAGTGCTTCCTGTGCCAGGACACCTGCCATGTCGTCCGCGACCACGAGGAGAACAAGACGGCGTTCGCGGGCCCACGCTTCCTGATGCGGGTGGCCGAACTCGACATGCACCCGCTGGACGCGGCCGAGGAGTCCGGCCTGGACCGCAAGAAGACGGCCCAGGACGAGCACGGCCTCGGCTACTGCAACATCACCAAGTGCTGCACGGAGGTCTGCCCCGAGGGCATCAAGATCACGGACAACGCACTGATCCCACTGAAGGAACGAGCCGTCGACCGCAAGTACGACCCGCTGGTATGGCTGGGCTCAAAGATCAGGAGGAGGTCCACCTAGCCGACGAGCTCCAGCACCCTGACCAGGTTGGATTCCGCGATCTCCCGCATCCCTTCCGGATTCGGGAAGTCGCCCTCGATCAGGCGGAGGGGGCCGGCGACCAGGGACACGTGCATGGCGAGGCGGTAGAGGCGCATCCGGTCCTCGTCCAGGCCGGGGGCGCGCAGGACGTCGTAGTGCCGCGGTCCGAAGCGGATGCGAAGGAAGACGTGCTCCCACTCGACGTCGGCGTACATGAGTCCTTCGATGTCGATGAGGGCGGGCCTGCCCCGGTCGTCCAACAGGACGTGGTCGGCGCCGAGTTCGCCGTGGACGAGGGTGTGCCGGGCGCGGGGCCGCACGGCTGAGGCGAGCCGTCGTACGGTCTCCTCCAGCTGCTCCCGTACGACGGCGATGCGTTCATCCCGTACGGCGGCCTGCTCGATGTGGTGCAGGGCGCCCTCGGTGATGCGCCGGGCGGCCGACCCCGCCGACGAGGTACCGCCGTTGTCGACGAGTGCGACCTTGCCGAAGGCGGGGCCCTCCTGCGTGTGCAGAGTCCGGAGTTCGGCGGCCAGCAGCTGCAGCGCGGCATGATCGGCGACCGGGTCCCGCTCCAGCGCCTCCTCCAGACTGCCGCCCCGCATGTCCTCGACGACCACGGCGTCCATGGCGGGGTCGGCGTACAGGAGGCGGGGGGTGCGCACGCCGGCCGCGACCAGCCGGTCGTGGGCGGCCGTGAACACATCGAGACCGGTGCCGGCGGAGAAGGGGTCGCGGGGGTCGGAGGGGCCGGCGTCCCAGTAGTCCTCGTCCGGCGACCAGACGTAGGCGACGACCGTCGTGCCGTCGTCGAGGGCGAGCCGGTAGACACCCTTCTTGCTGCCACCGCGGAGCCGGGTGACGCCGGTGAGGGCACGGCCGGTCGCGGCGCGGGCGAGGGGGGCGAGGTCGTCGCGGGTGAGGTGTCTGCGGGTGGTGGTCATTCGGCCGATCGTCGCAGTGCGGTGCGCCGGACCGCAGGTGGTTTTCCGGGGTGGCACGGCAGGCCCATGAGTGCAGGGGCTTCAGGTGTAAGTGGGCGCTTCTCCGCCTCGCCGTGAGGATCCGCTCCCCCGTCCCCTCGCGTACCCCCGCCCGTCGCACCCCGCTCGCGTCAGGGCATTTCGGATCATACGCTCCCAAACGTGACGCCATCCTTGATACGGGGCCGACCTCGGCGGGGCCGCTCGCACTTGTTCGTGCGGGTGGCGCATGCCCTGGTGGGTGTGGTCGTCGGGGTTCTGTGGCTGGTGTTGCCGTGGATGACGATCGATGACGACGCTCCGGCTGCGGGCGTGCGCACGAGCGCCGCCGCTCCGGCGGCGGACGAGAGCTCCGGCACCGACCTGGTCCTGCCGGTGGCCGCGCTCGCCGTGGTGCTCGGCCTCGCCGCCTACGGTTCAGTCCGCCGGATACGCCGCACCCGCAGCCGTACGACACCGGCGGCCGCCGGTACGACCCACGTCGGCGCGTATCCCGCCCCCGGGGCCCAGCCCCCGCCGACCGACCTCGATGAACGCTCCCGGGCCGCGCTGGTCGACGCCGACAACCGCCTGCGCGCCTTCCGGGAGGAACTGCTCTTCGCCGAGGCCGTCTCCGGCCCCTTCGCGACGGCGGCCGAGGCGGCGGAGGCCGAACTGTCGGCCGCGTGCGCGATACGGGCTCGGTACGAGGAAGGCGTACCGGAGGAGGCGGCCGCCCTCGCCGGGGTCGTGGGCCGCTGTGAGGAGGCCGAGCTGCGGCTGACCGCCGAGGCGGAGAAGCTGCGCACCCTGCGGGCACTGGACCGTGACCCCGCCGCGGCCCTGGCGTCGGCCGAGGCCCGCTTCCGTGAGCTGACCGCCCGCACGGCCGGGGCGGAGACGACACCCCTGGACGACTCCGTCACCGGGTACGTCGAGCTGGCCAAGGACAGCCTGGTCACCGCCACCGTGCACCTCAACCAGACCCACCAGGCCACCGCCGCCGGCCGGCCGGACGAGGCGGCCCACCGCCTCCGTGCGGCGGAGACCGCGATCTCCCGTGCGGACGTGCTGGTGACGGCCGTGGCCCGGCTGCGCTCGGCGCGCACCGAGGCCGCCCGGCTGATGCCGCCCGCGCTCACGGGCGCGGAAGCCGAGCTGGCCCCCTTCCGCGACAGCACCCCCTACGAGGGCGAGACCTACGCCCGGCTCCTGCACGCCGACGCGGTGCTGGCCGCCGTACGACAGGAGACGACGTCCGGACAGCCGTACGACCCCCTCGGCGTCCTGCGTCGGATCGTGCAGGCGACCGCGCCCCTGGCGGTCGGCCGGTCCGGGGTGCTCGCGGTGGCCGCGCTGCTGGTCGCCCGGGAGTCCGTCGCCGCGGCGGACGACTACGTCGCCGTCCACCGCGAGGCCGTCGGTGCCGCGCCCCGCGTCCTGCTGTCGCAGGCTCGGCTCACCGACGATCTCCCGCGGGCGGACGCCCTGGCCCGCGAGGCGCGTGGCCGCGCCGAACAGGACGTACGCCTGCGCGGGCACCCCGCCTAGAAGCAGGCTCAGGAGTCAGAACAGGCTGAGCAACGCCTCCGCCGGGTCCACCATGCCGTTCTGTCCGTCGGGCAGCGGCAGTTCGAACCACACCGTCTTGCCGCGCGGTGTACGGCGGGAGCCCCAGGCCGCGCTGAGCAGGCCGACCAGTTGCAGGCCCCGGCCGCCCTCGTCGGTGTCGCGGGCGCGGCGGCGGCGCGGCTGGACGAGTCCGGAGTCCCAGACCTCGCAGACCAGGGTGCGGTCCAGCAGGAGCCGTAGCCGGATGTCCCCCTCGCCGTACCGCAGGGCGTTGGTGACGAGCTCGCTGACCAGGAGTTCCGTGGTGTCGACGAGCGGCTCCAGGCCCCAGCTCAGCAGCCGACCGCGCGTGTACTCCCGGGCCTTGCCCACACTGCGGGGCTCGCGCGGCAGGGTCCAGTCGCCGACCGAGTCGACGGGCAGGCCCTGGACACGTGCCATCAGCAGTGCGATGTCGTCCTCGCCGTGGAGGGTGTCGAGGGTGTTGAGGACGTGGTCGCAGACGTCCTCCAGGGGGGCGGAGGGGTCGGTGAGCGCTCCGACGAAGGCCTGGAGCCCCTCGTCGAGGGGATGATCGCGGCTTTCGACCAGTCCATCCGTGTAGAGCGCGAGCAGGGCGCCTTCGGGTAGTTCGACCTCGACCTCCTCGAAGGGCTCGCCACCGACGCCGAGCGGCATGCCGGGCGGCACGTCGAGCATCAGCGCGTCCTCGCCAGGCTCCACCAGGACGGGCGGGAGGTGCCCCGCGTTGGCGAAGGTGCAGCGGCGGGTCACCGAGTCGTAGACGGCGTAGACGCAGGTCGCGAGGTAGACCTCGGACAGGTCCGCCTCACGGGGGCGGCGGGCCGCCCGGGTGGCCTGCTGGACACCGCCGGGTGCGCCGAGACCGCGGGCGATCTCGTCCAAGGCGCTGAGCACCTCGGCCGGTTCGAGGTCCAGGAGGGCCAGAGTGCGCACGGCGGACCGCAGTTCCCCCATCGCCACCGCCGCCCGCAGACCACGGCCCATCACGTCACCGACCACCAACGCCGTACGGTGTCCCGGCAGTTCGATGACGTCGAACCAGTCACCGCCGACCTCGCTCGGCCGGTCCGCGGAGGAGTTGCCGGGCAGATAGCGGCAGGCGATGTCCAGGCCGGAGGCGACCGGGTCGCCGGGGGGCAGCAGGGACCGCTGCAGTATCAGCGCCCGCTCGTGCTCCCGCCGGTACAGGCGCGCGTTGTCGATACAGACCGCCGCCCGCGCCGCCAGCTCCACCGCGAGGTCCCGGTCCCGGTCCCCGAACGGCTCGCTGCCCTTGGTCCGGGAGAACTGCGCGAGGCCTACGACGGTGTCGTGGGCGACCATCGGCACGGCGAGCGTGGACTGCACGAGGCCGCCCTCCTCGGCCGGGATGTACTGCGGGCGCGCGGTGCGCAGGGCGTCCGCGCAGGGCGAGTTGAAGGGGTAGTGGTGGACGGCGCCGACCGAGACGGGGTCGCCGGAGCCGACGAAGGGGGCGTCGGAGACCGCGCTGGCGAAGGCGACCCGGCGCAGTTCCGCGCTGCCGTCGGCGAGGCCCGGCGGGGTCTCGTCGCCGGCCAGGAGGCCCTGGTAGAGGTCGACGGTGGCCAGGTCGCAGAAGCCGGGGACGACGACATCGAGGAGTTCGCGGGCCGTGGTCTCCAGGTCGAGGGAGTTGCCTATGCGGGCGCCGGCCTCGTTCAGGAGGGCGAGATTGCGCCGGGCGGCGGCTGCCTCGCGGGCGGCGGCGCGGCGGGCGGTGATGTCGGTTCCCAGCCAGGCGATGCCGATGGGCCGGCCGGACCCGCTGCGCACCCGGTACAGGTTGATGGACCAGTGGCGGCGCTCGTCGGAACCGGGCAGAAAGCCCGTGACGTGCATGTCGGTGATGGAGTCGCCGGTCTCCAGGACCCGGCGCAGGGTCGCGGTGACCCGCTCGGCCTCGGGGCGCGGCAGATAGTCGTGCACGCCCTTGCCCCGGTGGTCGTCCGGGCTGCCGCCGAAGAGGGAGGCGAAACGGTAGTTGACGCGGCGAACCCGCAGGTCGGGGTCGATCAGGATGAACCCGAAGGGAGATTGACCGAAAATCGCCTGCGAGGCGGCGAGGTCGGTCTCGATGCTGCGCAGCGTGCGCACGTCGACGACGATGCAGACGGCGGCCTTCTCGCCCTCCTCGGTCCGCGTCGGCATCACATAGACCTCGGCGAGGCCCTCCCGGCCGCACTCGCCGTCGGCCGCCGACGGGGGCACCCGGAAGGGCACCACACCGGTCCACTCGCGGCCGTCCAGGATCTCCGCCATCTTGCGCTGGCCCTGCGCGCGCAGGTCCGGGTCGATGAAGGCCTCGATGGGGTCCATGCCGACGGCGTGCCGGGCGGGGATGCCGAAGAGCTGCTCGGCGCGCAGGCTCCACTGCTCGACCAGGCCGTCGGGGCCTATGGAGAAGGACGCGACCTTGATGTAGTCGTAGATCGAGCCGGGCGGGCTGCTCTGCCACATGGCGTCACCGGACGGCGGCTCGCCGGGACGGCCGTGCGCCACGGCATCAGCCGCGGCCTCCGTCCTCGCGCCGTCCAACGGGTCCTTCGACTCCGTGGCCTTCGCTGGTATCTCGCTCACGCGAACCGTCCCCTCCAGCTCACCGCGTCCGGTACCGGTCACCGGGGGCGGCTGCCCGCAGTATCCAGCACTACGGCGCCGCACAACACGGTGTTCACGATCACAGCACGATCCCGACGGTTTTCGGTCCGGGCTGCGACAACACTTCCAGTCTTCTAACCAGCGGACACCTCCTCGAATCACGTCTGCCGACAACCGCCACTGGCCTGAACCAGTCGATGGACAGGGGTAGGGGTGGCGTACAGGCGTTCTTCACCGTGATCAGGTCCCGTTCATCCCGGAACGGAGAGTTCGAACCAGACCGTCTTGCCCGTCGCGCCGGGCCGGGTGCCCCAGCGGTGGGCCGCGTGGGCGACCAGTTGCAGACCGCGGCCGTTCTCGTCGTCGAGTGCGGCGACGCGCTCACGGGGCGGGTCGGGCAGGGGGTCGGAGACCTCCACCAGGAGGACGCCGTCGACGGCGCCGGGGCGGACCAGGCGGACGCCGATGGGGCCGGTGGCGTGCCGCAGGGAGTTGGTCACCAGTTCACTGACCAGCAGGGCGGCGACATCGGCGAGGACGTCGAGATTCCAGGCGGCCAGCCGGTCCCGGACAGCCGTCCGGGCAGCGCGTACGGCGCCCGGGTCGGCCGGGAACGTCCACGCGGCGCGGTCGCCTTCGGTGTCGATCACGCCGATCACATCCCGGGCAGCCCTTGTCCACTTTCGTGGGGTTAAGGGGCACATACCCGATATCGGGGGCGCGGTACCGTGCCGAACGGCTTAACACGGGGCACCTAGGAGCTCGGGCCCCTGAGTGTCTCCAGGGAGCGAACGGCTTCCACGTCCTGGTCGAGCCAGTCCACGTCCCAGATCTCGTCCGGGGCGAGCCAGCGCAGTTCGTCGTGATCCTGCAGGGGCTCGGGGTCCGGGGAGGTGGGGAAGAGGTGGGCTGTCCAGGCGTGGAGGACGTACGGCGACTTGAGGGGCCACTCGCCGGGGACGCGCGCCACGACCTCCGCCTCTACGCCCAGCTCCTCCCGGAGTTCGCGCACGAGGGCCGCCTCGGACGACTCCCCCTCCTCCACCTTGCCTCCGGGCAGCTCCCAGCGGCCGGCCAGAACAGGAGGTGCGCTGCGGCGGGCTGCGAGAAGGCGGTCGCCGTCGTACAGGGCGGCCGCCACCACCACGATCCGTTCCGTCATGTGCCGGAGCCTACGGGAGGCTTCTCAGTCGGCCGAACTCGCGCCGTTCTGGCTGATGCGCTCGACCCAGTAGAGCTGCTTGTGACCGCGGGCATCGAGGCTGTCGGCGATCTTCTGGGCCTCGGCCCGGGTCGCGTACCTGCCCACGCGGTAGCGATTGCCGTTGTCGTCCTGTCGTATGACGAGCCAGGGAAGAGTGATCGTGCCGTCGTTCATTGCGTCCCACCGCTCCTTCCCGACCTGCGTCGAGCCCCACCCGATAAGGAAACCGCACTCCGCATATGCCCGAGCCTACGCCCAACCTTTACTGAGCGAACACGCGTTTTCACAAAGAGGTACGCAACCAGCCAGGACGGACTCCTCCGACAGGGGCGCGCAGCCATGAACGCGCCCCCGGTGGGCGGCGATGCCTCCGGTCAGGAGCGCCTCGGGAACAGTGGTCTCGACCTGCGAGAACGGCCGAATCCGAACGGCGTTCACCTGCGGGTCCGTTGGGTGTTCGCCCGGGGCAACCTCCCCGGGGCGCGCGCTACTTCACCGGGAGGTGGTACGCGACCTGGTAGCGGTCGGCGGGAATGACCACGTCGGCCGTCTCCACCGGGCGGCCCGAGGCGTAGTAGGTGCGGTGGACCACGAGGACGACATGGCCGGGGACACCGCCCAGGGCGAGCAGTTCCTCGGCCAGGCCGGGGCGGGCACCCACCTCCTCGGTGACGTTGTCCACGACGACGTCGATGGCGGCCATGCGCTCGACGACGCCCATGCCGCCGAGCGGGCCCTCCTCGGGGAGCATCACGGGAGTGCGGCCGGTGACCGCGAGGGGCTCCCAGGAAGTGGAGAGCATGATCGGCTCACCGGCCTCCCGAAAGACGTACTTCGTGCACATCACGCGGTCGCCGACCCGGATGTCGAGCCGCTCGGCGATGGCGGCCGACGCCTCGGTCTGCGCACTGCTGGACTCCCAGGTGCCGCGCCCCTCCCCGTCGGCCTGCTCCTGCCGGAAGGGCGTGGCACCGGAGGCCGGGCGGTAGCCGGAGCGGGCGATGCGACGGGGCACGGGCTGCTCCCGGACGTACGTCCCGGAGCCGGAGCGGCCCTCGACCAGGCCCTCGGCCATCAGCACCTTGCGGGCCTCCAGCGCGACGGTGTCCGAGACGCCGTACTCCTCGCGGATCCTGGCCTGGGACGGCAGGCGGGTGTGCGGTGGCAGCGAACCGTCGACGATCTTCTTGCGGAGATCTCCCGCGACACGCAGGTACGCCGGTTGCTCACCGAATGTCACTGGCCGCTCCCATCAGGTTGTACAGACAGCAACAGCCTGGCAACCGTGGGTTGGGCCATGCAAGCAAAGGCCAGAGAATCACTCGATGTGATGACATGTGCGGGTGGGGGTCTTTACGCAGGCACTTTCTCCCCGCTATGGCCGCGCTCACACATTGAGTTCGCCGCCGCCCGACTCGCCGCCGCCGTCCTCGCCCCCGTCGTCGTACGTCGGCCGCTTGGTGGCGAGCCCCAGAGCCTTGCGTGCGGTGACCGTGCTGGCGCCGTCGACGTACTCGTAGCCCTTGTCGTAGTGGAGGTAGAAGGTGTCCACGTCGTCGTCCTCGGCCGCGGCGACCGCCTTCGCCCACTCGTCGCGCGCGTGCTCCATGTCCTTCACCAGGGCCGCGACCGGCCTGTCGGCGGCGGCCGGCCAGGAGTTCGCGCGCAGAACCTTGATCTGCTCGTCGAGACTGTCGTGGACGTCCTGGGACCAGTCCTGGTAGCCGCGCAGGTCGTCCTCGGGGTAGTCCTCGGGCTCCTTCCACAGGACGGTGTCCAGGGAGTTGAGGGACTTCAGCAGGGCGATCTGGTACGTGTCGAGGGTGGTCTCGTCGGCACGCAGCGAGCCGCTCAGGGTGGCCTTCTCGTCGGTGTTGCCGAAGATGCAGCTGACCTCGCGGTCGCCGAGGCGCCAGCTCTGCCGGGTCGGGCCGAAGTAGTACACGTCGACGTCGTCGGGGAGCGCCCAGGTGTCCATGACGTAGGCGTCCTGGAGGGGGTAGCACTTGTCGTCGGCGGCGTCGGAGACCGCGCCGTCCCCCGGGAAGCCGTCGCCGCCGGTCATCTTGAACTCGCCGAACACCTCGCCGTCGTGTTCACCCGCGCAGGGCACCTGGTCGACGTCGTAGGTGAGGCCTTCGAGGGACTCCCCCGGCGCGTCGAAGCACTGGCCCTTCACCACCGAGAAGGTCGCGCCCTCGGTCGCGCCCTTCTTGAACCCCTCCCAGGCGTCGGAGAGCCCGCCGGTGGCGAGCACCGTCACCCACAGGGCGAGTCCGAGCGTCGACAGGATCGACCCCGTGATCGCCATGGCCTTGCCGGACTGGCCCTTCTTCTTGATCTGCACGAGCGCGATCACACCCAGCACAAGGCCCACCGCCGGGAAGCAGCACAGGACGCCGAGCACCAGTGAGGCGATGGCAAGGCCGCTGACCGGCGACGGGCGGGCGTAAGGGCTGTAGCCCTGTCCCCAGGTCTGGTACGGCGGGCCATAGGGTTGCCCGTACGGCTGCTGTCCGTACGGCTGTTGCCCATACGGCTGCTGTCCGTACGGCTGCTGTCCGTACGGCTGTTGTCCCTGCGGCGGCGGCCCGTACGGGTCCGGGGCGGGGGACGGCCCCCGGGCGGGGTCGGGCTGGTGGGGCCCAGGGGGCGGGGGTATGGACACGGGTACCGTGCTCCTGGTTCAGCAGTGGCGGGGAACTGACGTACGACAGGGCGCATGGTATGCGCGGGGCGGGCGGGCGTGGAATGCCGATCACGGGTGCGACGACCCAGGCGGTGAACGGGCTGACGACAAGGTGGGCGGGGGTGTCCTCCGGAGGGACCGTGTTCTCGGCTGCGGGTGTGTGGCCGCTGCTGGCCTTCCTGGCCGACGGGGCGCGGGGCCCGGCGCGGGCCGAGCCGGCAGGGGCGCTCGGAGTGCCGGCGGAGCAAGCGGCCGCGGCGGCACGGGAGTTGCTCGCGGGACTGGCCGAGTCGCAGGCACTGGACTCGGCTCTCGGACTGTGGACCTGGCGGACGCTGGTGCTGCGCGAGGAGTGGGAGGCAGGCCTGCCACCGACGCGCTCGGGGTCCTCACCGGCGATCCCGTCCTCGATCAGCGGGAGCTGGACGCCTGGGCCGCGAAGCGGACGGGTGGGCTGATCGAGCGGATGCCGGTGGAGGTGCGGGACGACACCGCGCTGGTGCTGGCGAGTGCGCCGGCTCTGCGGACCGCGTGGCTGCGGCCCTTCGAGGTACGTCCGGCACGGCCGTCCACGGGCCCATGGCGGGGCCGCACCCTGCGCGGGCTCGACCGCCGCAGCCTCGGCATGGCGGCGGAATCGGCGTGACTCCGGTGGCCGTCCCTGCGGCCTCAGTCGACGAAAGCCGTGGCCCGGGCGGGTCCTCCCCTCGGCGACCGGACGGGGCGGGCGGACCGAAGCGACGCCACTCCGGTGACCGTCCCTGCAGCCTCAGCCGCCGAAAGCCGTGACCCGGGCAGGTCCTCCCCTCGGCGACCGGACGGGGCGGGCGGACCGACGCCACGCCACTCCGGTGGCCGCCCCTGCAGCCTCAGCCGCCGAAAGCCGTGACCCGGGCAGGTCCTCCCCTCGGCGACCGGACGGGGCGGGCGGACCGACGCCACGCCACTCCGGTGGCCGCCCCTGCGGCCTCAGCCGCCGAAAGCCGTGACCCGGGCAGGTCCTCCCCTCGGCGACCGGACGGGTGGACCGAAGTGGCGCCACTCCGGTGACCGCCATGGGGTCTCAGTCGTCGAAGGCCGTCGCCCGGGTGGTCTTCTCCCAGGCGGCCACGTCGTTCCGTACGGCGTCGAGGTGGTCGAGTACGGCGGTCACCGCGTCGTCGCCGAGGGGAAGCCGCAGCGGGGTCTCCTCGGCGTCGAGCGCGGCGCGGATCAGGGCCGCCGCCTTCGCCGGGTCGCCGGCCTGGGTGCCGTCGCCGCCGGAGACGAACCCACGGGTCTCGCTCACCTTGGCGTAGACGCCGCTGTCGGTGCTGACCCCCGCGCGGCTGGAGTCGAACAGCGAGGTGCGGAAGGACCCCGGCTCCACGATCAGCACCTTGATGCCGAACTCCCGCACCTCGTCTGCGAGCCCCTCGGACATGCCCTCCAGCGCGAACTTCGTCCCGCTGTACGCCGAGAAGCCCGCGAAGGACAGCTGCCCGCCCATGCTGCTCATCTGCACGATCGCGCCCGAACGCCGCTCGCGCATGACCGGCAGCACCGCCCGCGTGAGCGCCGCCGGTCCGAGGACATGCAGGTCGAACAGCTCGCGCAGTTCGGCGTCGGTGGTCTCCTCGAAGGCGCCGACATGGGTCCGGCCCGCGTTGTTGACCAGCACGTCGATCCGCCCGTGCCGGGCCACCACATCCCGTACGACGGCCTCCGCGGCGGACGTGTCGGTCACGTCCAGACGCACCGCCTCCACCTGGTCGGGGTGGGCGGCCACGAGGTCGTCCAGCGCCTCTGGCCTGCGGACCGCGCCCACCACGACATCGCCGTCGGCCAGGGCCGCCTCGGCGATCGCCCGCCCGAATCCGCTGCTCGCGCCCGTGATCAGCCAGACCTTGTTCATGACGACTCCTCTTCTCGGGTTCTTCCGCGAACCAGCCTGCCGCCGAAGTCGGTTGCCCGTCCAAGACCCACGGTGATAACCGATGGCTATGACGATCGACGTGCATGTACGGGACCTGCGTTACTTCCTGGCGGTGGCCGAGGAACTGCACTTCACCCGCGCGGCCGAACGGCTGTACGTGTCACAGCCCGCGCTGAGCAAGCAGATCCGGGCACTGGAGCGGCAGTTGGGCGTGGAGCTGTTACGGCGGGACCCGCGGGGCGTCCTGCTCACCGAGGCGGGTCAGGCACTGCTGCCGCACGCCCGGCAGGTACTGGCGGCCTGGGCGGCGGCGGACGCCGCGATGGCGACGGCCCGGGCGGCGGGGCGCGGCACGCTGGTGGTGGGCATGAGCACCAGCCCCGGCCGCGGCGGTCTGCTCCCGGCGATCCGCTCCCGCTTCACGGCCGCGCATCCGGAGGCGGTCGTACGGCTCCGGCAGATGGGCTGGCAGGACCCGACCGCGGGTCTGGCGGACGGCGAGACCGAGGTCGCGTTCGTCTGGCTGCCGCTGCCCGACGAGGAGCGCTACGGGTGGACGGTGATCGCCGAGGAGTCCCGCCTGGTCGCCCTCCCCGACAGCCACCCGCTCGCCGCCCGCGAGGAGATCGACTTCGCCGACCTGGCCGACGAACCGTTCCTCGCCCTGCCGCCGAGCGCGGGACCCCTGCGCGACTTCTGGCTCGCCCTCGACGAACGGTCCGGTCGGCCGCCCCGCATCGGCGCGGAGATCGCCGGCACGGAGGAGACGTACGAGGCCCTCGTCGCGGGCCTGGGCATCTGCCTCGTGGCCGCCGGAAACGCCCCTTTGATCACCCTGGGCGGGGTGGTCACCCGGCCGGTCCGCGGGATCGGCCCGAGCAGATACGTACTTGCCTGGCGCAAGGAGGACGGGGGGCGGCCGCTGGTGCGGGGGTATGCGGAGGCGTGCCGGGCGGTGGCGGGGGCGGTCTGACGGGGGGTGATCTTCGGCCCCGAGCGCCACGGCACGGAACAGGGGTGGTCGGGGGCGGCGGGGTCGCGTTGCGGAGCGGCTGAGGCCGGGCTGGGCGGGTCAGGACACGGTGTCCGCCGCCGCGGGGCCCCGCTGCCGGGTGTCCGCGGCCGGTGCCGGACCCGGGACGCTCCGCGGTCCATCCTGGTCGAACCGCCCGGGGCAATCCACTTCCGCGCACCTCAGGTATGTGCGCGAGGGTGGGGGTCGGAGACTGGGACGGCTGACCTCGAACCCGGCCTGGAAGCGGCTCGCGGCACCCAGTCCGCCGAGCATGTCGGCGATGCGGCGGCGCAGATCGCGTACGGACAACGGGCGGGCCCGGAGCCAGTGGTCGCGGACGCCCGCGCAGTGGCGGAATGCGGAAGCGCCTCGCGAGACCCGGGCACAAGTCAGGCCTGGCCTCACCCTCCTGGTCTGCAAGACCACGGTCGGCTCGGCCCGTTCACTCGGCTGCTGTGAGCCTCTCGTCCGCCATGCCCAGACGCGCCTGCTCCTCCTCGACGATCCGTCGGGCCAGCTCGGTGTCCGACACGTCGATCGCGTCCGGGGAGGCTTCGGCCACGGCGCTGCGGCGGGCGTAGGCATCGAAGAGACGCGTCTTGGCCTCCAGCAGCTTCACCAGGCGTTCGTCGACGCCCCCCGTGGCGAGGAGACGGTGGACGCGGACCGGCCTGACCTGACCCATGCGGTGGGCCCGGGCCACCGCCTGGTGCTCGATGGTCGGCTTGATCTGGGGTTCGCAGATGACCACGACGGAGGCTGCCTGCATGTTGAGGCCGACGCCCGCTGCCTGGATCTGCGCCAGGAGCACCGCGGGGCCCGGAGCACCGGCGAAGTCGTCGACGATCTGCTGCCGCCGCCCGGCCGGGACGCTTCCGGTGAGCGGACCGAACAGTGGAACACCATCGGTGCTCCCTGGCGCGAGTGCTTCCTTCACCACGCTCAGGACGTCCTTGAAATAGGAGAAGACCACCGTCTTCTGCCCGTTCTCCCCGGCCTCCTGAACGATCTCCCGGAGCCGGTCCAGCTTCGCCGACTTCTCGGGGCGCATGTACGGGGCCCTGCGCATCGCCATGAAATTGCCTGCGCGCACGGCTTCGCGGTACGCCTCCTCGTCCGATGCGCTCAGCTCCTCCCACTCGTCGGTCTGCTGCAGACTCGGGAGTTCCGTCAGAACGTCCTCCTGGTTGCGCCGCAGGTAGACCGGGGCCACGGCTTTGCGGAAGGCGACCGATCCGGCCAACGCTTCCCGTTCACCTAGGGCGTCCGCGAGATCGCCGTCGAGCATTCGGACCAGGTTGTGGAATTCCACGACCCTGTTCTCCATCGGGGTTCCGGTCATGAGGAGGGTGCGCCCGCAACGCTCCGCCCACAGAGCGACCGCCTGGGACCGCTTGGCCTTCGGGTTCTTCACGGAGTGCGCTTCGTCCACCACGAGCAGTCCGACCTCACCGCCGCCCGGCACGGGAAACCCGCGCAGCGCGTCGAAAGTGGTCACCCCGACCCCGCCCCGCCCCTTCCAGTCGGCGAACGCGTGGTGCCGGTCGGAACCGTGGAGCACCATGACACGCAGGGCGCTGCGGGCCTCGATCTCGCGTGTCCAGTTCACGAGGACGCTCGCCGGACAGACGACCATGAAGTGGCTCTGTCCCTCGGCGGCCAGGTGTGCCAGCACGGCGATCGCCTGGATGGTCTTCCCGAGGCCCATCTCGTCGCCGAGAATCACCTTGCGTTGCGCGAGCGCGAACCGGGCGCCGAACGCCTGGTACCCCCGCAGGGAGACCCGCCGGTGCGCGTCGTCGAGACGTTGACTCCGTACCCTCTCGGCGATCTCGTCCGGCAGGAAACCCTCGGCAGCCGCCGTGTCCGGCAGCCGCCCGGAGATCTCGGCGAGCAGGCTGTAGTACTCGGCGGAGCGGAGTTCGAAGTCCACCCAGGCCGCGATGTCGGACGAAGGGCCCCGGAGCAGGTCCACCGATGCCTGGGCGAACAGCCCGGGCAGGTCCGCCCGCTCCGCCTCGTCCACCAGTGACCGGATCTCGGTGACCGCGGCCGACGCGCGAGCCTTCTTCTCCCGGCCCGCCAGGAACATGCGGATCCGTCCGGTGGCGGGTCCCGCGTCGGCGAGCAACGGACCGAGCCGTTCCGACAGGACGGCGGCCCTGTCCACGGCACGGCGAGTGTCCGGGCCGGCCTCCACCAGTACGTGCAGGGCCATGACGAGCGCGGTCGTGCTCGGTTCCGGCCGGTCCATGTCGATGTGCACGGCCACGGCCTCGTGCACGGCCTCGGAGAGTCGGCGGGCGGCCGCGACCATCTGGTCGACGGTGCGCTGCCCGACACCGGGAATCTGCCGCAACCGGTAGGGGCCCGCTTCGAGGACATCGCCCACTGAGTGCAGGCCGCTCTTCTCGACACTCCCCAGCCGCAGCCGTCCTTCGGTGACGTCCTGCAGTCGGGCCACGGGGATGGTGTCCAACTCCCGCTTGACCGCCGCGTCGTGGATCGGCTTCAGCGCCGCGCGTGCCGCCTCCACCGCCCTTCCGTGGTCACCGGCCACGGCCTGGGCCGCCTCGTACAGTCGCACTCCCCCCGCGACCGTGTCCCGCTCACCACGCCCCACGCTTCCCGCCCCTCTGCCACCCTCCCGCATCCTCCCACCGTCCGACGGACGCCCGCGGCGCCCGGTGAACGACTCAGATCCACCTGCGGATATTCACAGCTCCCGCCGAGGCCCCCACAACGACGAAGCCGTCGGACGACGGCCCGGCGACCTGCCCGGTGGTCGTTGCACAGGAGCGCGCAGGCGGCTTCAATCTCTTCGCGGGTGGGCCGCGCCGTCGTGGTGCCGGCCGACGGGGCGAGGACCCGGACGGAGGGGAACCCGTGCCCGATCCACGAGTCGGTGGGGCACGGGTTCCTGATCAACCGTCAGACGTTGAAGCGGAACTCCACCACGTCCCCGTCCTGCATCACGTACTCCTTGCCCTCCATCCGCGCCTTCCCCTTCGCGCGGGCCTCGGCGACCGAGCCCGTCTCCACCAGGTCGTCGAAGGAGATGACCTCCGCCTTGATGAAGCCCTTCTGGAAGTCGGTGTGGATGACTCCGGCGGCCTCGGGGGCGGTCGCGCCCTTCTTGATGGTCCAGGCGCGGGATTCCTTGGGGCCTGCCGTGAGGTAGGTCTGCAGGCCGAGGGTGTTGAAGCCGACGCGGGCGAGGGTGGCGAGGCCCGGCTCCTCGGCGCCGACCGACTCCAGGAGCTCCATCGCGTCCTCCTCGTCGAGCTCGGCGAGGTCCGCCTCCAGCTTGGCGTTGAGGAAGATCGCCTCGGCGGGGGCGACCAGGGCTCGCTGCTCGTCCTTGAAGGACTCGTCGACCAGCTCGTCCTCGTCGACGTTGAAGACGTACAGGAAGGGCTTCGTCGTCAGCAGGTGCAGGTCGTGCAGGAGCTCCTCGTTGCCGGAGCCCTGGACGATGCCCGCGGAGAACAGCGTGTCACCCTTCTCCAGGATCTCCTTCGCCGCCTCCACCGCCGCGACCTTCGGGACGGTGTCCTTCTTGATCCGCGACTCCTTCTGGAGACGGGGCAGGACCTTCTCGATGGTCTGGAGGTCGGCGAGGATCAGCTCGGTGTTGATCGTCTCGATGTCGTCCTTGGGCGAGACCTTGCCGTCGACGTGCACGACGTTCTCGTCCTTGAAGGCGCGGATGACCTGGCAGATCGCGTCCGACTCACGGATGTTCGCCAGGAACTTGTTGCCCAGGCCCTCACCCTCGGAGGCGCCCTTCACGATGCCCGCGATGTCCACGAAGTCGACGGTCGCCGGGAGGATCTTCTGGGAGGAAAAGATCTCGGCCAGTTTCGCCAGCCGCGGGTCCGGGACGCCGACCACACCGACATTCGGCTCGATCGTGGCGAACGGGTAGTTGGCCGCCAGCACGTCGTTCTTGGTCAGGGCGTTGAACAGGGTCGACTTGCCGACATTCGGCAGACCGACGATTCCGATCGTGAGCGACACGTTGCGACTTCCCGTACGTGAGAGGAGACGTGAGGAGACTGGCGGCCAGGGGGCCGATCCACCAGTCTACGGCGTGCCGCAACACGCCCCGGCTGACCTCTCGAACGCATGGCCAAGGTCTTTCCCACCGCGTGTCCGAAGAGCGATTCCACACATAAACAGACCTAGGTTGGTCCAGTGGAGCAACACAGGACCCGACCCCCGCACAACGGAACACGACGACCGGCCCCGGGAGCGCCGCTGCCCTCGCAGGCCCGCGGAGAGCGACGGCCGGCGGCGCCCCGCCGCCCCCCGCCGCCCGTGGTCCAGACGCTGCGACGGTTTCCCAACCCCCGGCTCACCGGGCTCGGCGGCGGCCTGTTCTGCGCCGGGCTGATGTTCGTGCTCGGCTGCCTCGTCTCACTGCTGTTCGGCTCGTCGCTGACGGTGTACGGCGTGCTGTTCGTGCCGGTGAGTGTGCTGACCGCGGTCTGGATGCGCCGGGGCGATCTGCTGACCGCCCCGATCATCGTCCCGATCGCCTTCGCCGCCGGGCTCGTCCCGGTCGCCGACAGCGGCGGCGGTACGTCGGGCCGGCTGATGGGCCTGTTCACCGCGCTGGCCACGCAGGCCGGCTGGCTCTACGCCGGCACGATGGCCGCCGGCATCATCGCGCTGGTCCGCCGGATCCGCCTGGTGCGGCGCCGCTCGCGCTGACGAGGGCCGTTGGCGGTGCGAAGGGGGACAGTCGTCGACCCGCCCCCTAGCTCTCCACCGCCCGCATCGCCGCCCCCACGATCCCCGCGTTGTTCTGCAGCTGCGCCGGGACGATCTCGGCCTTTATGCCCTCGATGTGCGGCAGGAACTTCTGGGACTTGCGGCTGACGCCGCCGCCGATGATGAACAGCTCGGGCGAGAAGAGCATCTCGACATGGGCGAGGTACTTCTGGACTCGGTGGGCCCAGTGCTCCCAGGTGAGCTCCTCGACCTCCCTGGCCCTGCTGGACGCCTTCTTCTCGGCGTCGTGGCCCTGCAGCTCCAGGTGGCCCAGCTCGGTGTTGGGGACGAGGACGCCGTCGACGAAGACCGCGCTGCCGATGCCGGTGCCGAAGGTGAGCAGAATGACGGTGCCCTTGCGGTCCTTGCCCGCGCCGAAGTTCATCTCGGCGACGCCCGCCGCGTCCGCGTCGTTGACGACGGTCACCGGGAGTCCGCCGAGCCGCTCGCTGAACAACGCGCGCGCGTCGGTGTCGATCCAGCTCTTGTCGACATTGGCCGCCGTGCGGATCGTCGAGCCGCCGGTGACCACGCCGGGGAAGGTCAGGCCGACCGGTCCCGTCCACCCGAAGTGGTCCACGACCTGCTTCACCCCGTCGGCCACGCCGTCGGGCGTGGCCGGGTGCGGGGTGAACACTTTGTGGCGCTCCTGGGTGAGGTCGCCCTTGTCCAGGTCCACAGGGGCGCCCTTGATCCCGGATCCGCCGATGTCCAAGCCGAAGATCTGCATGGCCCTACGTTACGACGGACGACTGACAGTCACGCCGGGGAGGTCCCCTTACGCTCCGCGACCAGGGCCGCCGCCTCGTCGCGCAGGTCGCGGCGCAGTTCCTTCGGCAGCGAGAAGGTGATGGACTCCTCGGCCGCCTTCACGAGCTCCACGTCGCCGTATCCGCGCTGCGACAGCCACTCCAGGACCTCCTCGACCAGCACCTCCGGCACCGAGGCGCCCGAGGTCACGCCGACGGTGGTCACGCCCTCCAGCCAGGCCTCGTCGATCTCGCTCGCGTAGTCCACGAGGTAGGCCTCGCGGGAGCCGGCCAGCTTGGCGACCTCGACGAGCCGCTTGGAGTTGGAGGAGTTGCGGGACCCGACCACGATGACCAGCTCGGCCTCGGCGCCCATCTGCTTCACCGCGAGCTGACGGTTCTGCGTGGCGTAGCAGATGTCGTCGCTGGGCGGGGAGATGAGCTGCGGGAACTTCTCCTTGAGGGCGTCGACGGTCTCCATCGTCTCGTCGACGGACAGCGTGGTCTGGGAGAGCCAGACGACCTTCGACTCGTCGCGGACCTCGACCTTGGCGACGTCCGAGGGGCCGTCGACCAGCGTGATGTGGTCGGGGGCCTCGCCGGAGGTGCCGATGACCTCCTCGTGGCCCTCGTGCCCGATCAGGAGGATGTCGTAGTCCTCGTCGGCGAAGCGGACGGCTTCCTTGTGGACCTTGGTGACGAGCGGGCAGGTCGCGTCGATGGTGGCGAGCTTGCCGCGCGCGGCCTCCTCGTGGACGACGGGGGCGACGCCGTGGGCCGAGAACATGACGATGTTGCCCGGCGGGACCTCCTCCGTCCGTTCGACGAAGATGGCGCCCTTCTTCTCCAGGGTCTGTACGACGTACTTGTTGTGGACGATCTCGTGCCGGACGTAGACCGGAGCGCCGTACTGCTCCAGGGCTTTCTCGACGGCGATCACGGCGCGGTCCACACCCGCGCAGTAGCCACGGGGGGCGGCGAGCAGGACACGGCGGCCAGGCGAAGCAGTCATGTGTCCCATCGTAAGGCCGCGTTCGGCCGGTCAAAGATCGCGTGCCCGTGACCTTCCCGGGAAGACCTACCCGGGGATGTGGGGGCGGGACGTGCGAGGCACAGGCGGCGGACCGTACGACCGAGGAGCGAAAGGGCGACCTGCGGCGCCGCCTGGGCTACCGGGACCTCGTCGTCCACGGGCTGCTGTTCATCGCCCCCAAGGCGCCCGTCGGCGTCTACGGCACCCTGGACGCCAAGTCGCACGGGGCGGTCGCCTTCGTCTATGCCGTCGCCACCGCGGCGACGGCTTTCACCGCGTTCAGTTACGGCGACGGGGCGGGCCGGTGATCTGGTGGCGGCAAGTGCTGGTGCCGGTGGCCGGCGCGGTGATCACGGGCCGTGATCGTGGAGGCGTCGGAGGCGGCACAGGTGGTGGGCGCGGTGTGGTTGGTCGTGGGGCTGTCGGTGCTCGTCGGGCAGCGAAGGAGGCCGGATCCCGCAGCGCTGTGACGGCCGGTGACGGTGCGTTGTCGTACCGGGCCGTTACGCTCGCGGCATGGCTGTGAACTCGACTCCCGAAGCGCCCCTGCCCGTCGGCGAGGTGTCGCGCCTGATCGGCGGCTGGATCGACCGCCTCGGTGCCGTGTGGGTCGAGGGCCAGATCACCCAGCTTTCCCGGCGCCCCGGCGCCGGCGTCGTCTTCCTCACGCTGCGCGATCCGTCGTACGACATCTCGGTGAGCGTGACCTGCTTCCGCCAGGTCTTCGACGAGATCGCCGACGTCGTCAGCGAGGGCGCGCGGGTCGTCGTCCTGGCGAAGCCGGAGTGGTACGCGCCAAGGGGCCAGCTCTCGCTGCGGGCCGCCGAGATAAGGCCCGTCGGGGTCGGTGAGCTGCTGGCCCGGCTGGAGCAGCTGAAGAAGTCCCTCACCGCGGAGGGGCTGTTCGCGCCGGAGCGCAAGAAGCCGCTGCCGTTCCTGCCGCAGCTCATCGGGCTGGTCTGCGGCCGGGCCTCGGCCGCCGAGCGGGACGTCCTGGAGAACGCCCGGCACCGCTGGCCGGCCGTCCGTTTCGAGGTGCGCAACGTCCCGGTGCAGGGCGTGCACGCCGTCCCGCAGGTCGTCCAGGCGGTCAAGGAGCTCGACGCGCTGGACGACGTGGACGTGATCATCGTGGCGCGCGGCGGGGGCAGCGTGGAGGATCTGCTGCCGTTCTCCGACGAGCAGTTGGTGCGGGCGGTCGCGTCCTGTCGTACGCCGGTGGTGTCGGCGATCGGGCACGAGCCGGACACTCCGCTGCTCGACTACGTCGCCGACCTGCGGGCCTCCACGCCCACGGACGCGGCCAAGAAGGTCGTACCGGACGTGGGTGAGGAGTACGAGCGGGTGCGGGCACTGCAAGACCGCGCGCGGCGGTGTGTCGAGTCCTTCCTCCAGCGGGAGGAGCGGGGCCTCGCGCAGGCCCTCGCGCGGCCGTCGATAGAGGATCCGCACCGGATGATCGACGAGCGCGCCGACCATGTGTCCGCCCTGGCCGACCGCGGCCGCCGCACCCTGGGCCATCTGCTGGACCGCGCCGACTCCGAGCTGACGCACACGCACGCACGCGTGGTCGCCCTCTCCCCCGCCGCGACCCTCCAGCGCGGGTACGCCGTGCTCCAGAGGGCCGACGGGCATGTGGTGCGGGCGCCGGACGAGGTGACGGCGGAGGAGACCCTGCGGGCGCGGGTCGCCGAGGGTGAGTTCGTTGTCCGAGTCGATGCATAGGGTGGGCGGATGACCAGCAAGGTGGCGGAAGAGGCGCTCGGGTACGAGCAGGCGCGGGACGAGCTGATCGAGGTCGTACGGCGGCTGGAGGCGGGCGGTACGACGCTCGAGGAGTCCCTCGCGCTCTGGGAGCGGGGCGAGGAGCTGGCCAAGGTGTGCCGGCGCTGGCTGGACGGGGCGCGGGCGCGGCTGGACGCGGCACTGGCCGAGGAGGAAGAGGCCGGAGCCGAGGGCGACGCCGAGTAGGAGACCTGGTGATCTGTGAGGCGGATCACGACGCGCCGGTTTTTGTTGAAGGTTGAACTTCAGTCGCGTACGGTCGAGAACGTCAACCGGTCCCCGGTCCGTTTCCCGGGGTCGACGCCCCCTCGAGAAGGTTTTCCATGTCTCTCGTTCTTGACCCCGCCGCTCAGGACCTGCTCTTCCGCGAGGCCCGTACCGCGAACACCTTCACCGACGAGCCGGTGACCGACGAGCAGCTCCAGGCCATCTACGACCTGGTCAAGTACGGCCCGACCGCCTTCAACCAGAGCCCGCTGCGCATCACCCTGGTCCGCTCCGCCGAGGCCCGCGAGCGCCTGGTCCAGCACATGGCTGAGGGCAACCAGCCGAAGACCGCCACCGCCCCGCTGGTCGCGATCCTCTCCGCGGACAACGAGTTCCACGAGGAGCTGCCGGCGCTCTTCCCGCACTTCCCGCAGGCCAAGGACGTCTTCTTCAGCGAGCGCCCCGCCCGCGAGGGTGCCGCCGGGCTGAACGCCGCCCTGCAGGCCGCGTACTTCATCATCGGCGTCCGTGCCGCGGGTCTCGCCGCCGGCCCGATGACCGGTCTGGACTTCGAGGGCGTCCGCAAGGAGTTCCTCGACGACGACCACACCCCGCTGATGGTCGTCAACATCGGCAAGCCGGGCGACGACGCCTGGTTCCCGCGCTCCCCGCGCCTGGCGTACGACGACGTCGTCACCACCGTCTGAGACGGCTGACACACGACGAGAGGGCCCGGCCGCCTGGCGGCCGGGCCCTCTCGCGCGCTCTCACGCCGTCTTGAGCGACTTCGCCATCTCGGTCAGCTGGGCGAACGATCCCGTGCCCGCGACCACCGTCGTCGCCCCGTCACCAGTGTGCACGAGGGCGTCGTAGCGGCCGCCCGTGTACCGCGTCCAGGTGCGGCCCGCGATCTGCTGGGTCTGCTTCGTCGCCTCGCCGCCCTGGCTCGCCTCGTCGATGAACGTCGACGGCTTCTGAGCGGACTGCTCGACCTGCACGTACTGACCACCAGGGGCCTGGAAACCCAGGTGCCAGGCGTCGAACTGGTCGCCCTGGAAGCGCACCGAGGTCGCCTTCCAGCCGGCCGGCAGTTCCTCGGGCGCGGCCACCGGATAGGAGGCCGCGCGGCGGGCCGTGAGCAGCTCGACGCGGTAGTCGACCGTCTTGATGTCGGGAGCGGAGTCGTCGTGCGGAATGAACACGTAGATGACCGCCGCCGCGATCCCGATCAGGCCCAGGGAGAGAATCATGTCCCGGACCGTCTTCTGCTTGCCGTTCGAACCTGCCACGCCCCTATCGTCGCAGGTGCCCGGTCCGCTCATCCGTGGGGTCCCCTGCTCATTTTGTCGGACTGGGGATAGAGTCGATGGTCGAACCCTCATCCGGCCGTCGTCGTATCAGAAAGGTGCGCTCCGATGACCGAGCATCATCATCTGCCGTCCGAACTCGAAGTTCCCTCCGAGGCCCCCGACCGCAACCTCGCCCTGGAACTCGTCCGGGTGACCGAAGCCGCCGCGATGGCGGCGGGCCGCTGGGTCGGCCGGGGCGAGAAGAACGGCGCCGACGGCGCCGCGGTGCGCGCCATGCGGTCCCTCGTCTCCACCGTGTCGATGAACGGCGTGGTCGTCATCGGCGAGGGCGAGAAGGACGAGGCCCCGATGCTCTTCAACGGAGAGCGCGTGGGCGACGGGACCGGGCCCGAGTGCGACATCGCCGTCGACCCGATCGACGGGACCACGCTGACGGCCAAGGGCATGCCGAACGCGATCGCCGTGCTGGCCGCGGCGGACCGTGGGTCGATGTTCGACCCGTCCGCCGTGTTCTACATGGACAAACTGGTCACGGGTCCCGAGGCCGCGGACTTCGTCGACATCAACGCGCCGGTCTCCGTGAACATCCGGCGGGTCGCCAAGGCCAAGCGGTCCACTCCGGAGGACGTGACCGTGGTCATCCTCGACCGGCCCCGGCACGAAGGGATCATCAAGGAGATCCGGGAGGCCGGGGCGCGGATCAAGCTGATCTCCGACGGTGACGTGGCGGGGTCGATCTACGCGCTGCGCGAAGGCACCGGCGTCGACATGCTGCTGGGCATCGGCGGTACGCCCGAGGGCATCATCTCGGCCTGTGCCGTGAAGTGCCTCGGGGGGACGATCCAGGGCAAGCTGTGGCCGAAGGACGACGAGGAGCGGGCGCGGGCGATCGACGCCGGGCACGATCTGGACCGGGTGCTCATGACGGACGACCTGGTGTCCGGGGAGAACGTGTTCTTCGTGGCCACGGGTATCACCGACGGGGAGCTGCTCCGGGGTGTCCGGTATCGCTCGGAGACGGCCACGACCGACTCGATCGTGATGCGGTCCAAGTCCGGGACGGTTCGGCGGATCGACTCCGAGCATCGGCTCAGCAAGCTGCGGGCCTACAGCGCGATTGATTTTGATCGCGCCAAATAGCTCGGGGGCCGTGCGGCCTTGACAGCTGCGGGTGCGTCGTGGCTGGTCGCGCGGTTCCCCGCGCCCCAGGTGAGTTCACTCGCCGCCGTTCAAGAAGGCGCCCCCGGTGCGGTGGGGGCGCCTTCTTGTGCGAGTGCTCAGCCCGCCTGGGCTATGCGCGCCGCCCTGGCCGCCTTCTGCAGTTCCAGGTCGCGGCGGCGCCTTCGGGCCAGGACCACCCGGCGTTCCGCTGCGGTGAGGCCGCCCCAGACGCCGTAGGGCTCGGGTTGGAGCAGGGCGTGTTCGCGGCACTCGACCATGACGGGACAGCGGGCGCAGACGCGCTTGGCGGCCTCCTCGCGCGAGAGCCTGGCGGCGGTGGGTTCCTTGGACGGGGCGAAGAACAGGCCGGCCTCGTCGCGCCGGCACACCGCCTCGGTGTGCCATGGAGCGTCTTGGTCCCTGTCCCGCACTGGCACCCGCTGGGCCGGAACGGCAGCTACCTGCAGGGACGAATGCGGCGGTTGCAGCACGGTCTACTCCTGACGACGGCTTCGCGAGCGAGAGACGATGCAGCAAGCCCTACCCGCTGTGCGCGCGCCTATGCACTGAGTCCCGAACCGCTGGACCGCGGGCGCTCGTGTGCGCTTTCCGGAGCCCGCCCCGGGCGGATCCGTTCCCTACGGATGCGCCCGGATTCACGACCGTCAACGATCCAGGTGTTTGCGCAAACTCTTGTCGACCTTGCGGTCGACCGCGCGCTGAACCCGGTCGAGGATGTCCGCGACGAGTTTGCCCCGCTTCGGCTTCGCGTCGACGCTGCCGAGGACGGCCCAGCCGTCGACGTACACCACGGGTGCGTCATGCTCAGCCGCGTCGAGGGTGTCCACCTGGAAGTCGCCGAGGACACCGACTCCCGTGCCGCGCAGCGAGATGTTCTCGGGGACCCGCACCTCGACGCTGCCGCAGAACGAGAACGCCTTGATGACGACCTGGCGGTACTCGAAGATCGCCTCGCTGAGGTCGATCTCGACGCTGCCGAAGATCGCGTAGGCGTGGATACGGCGGCCCGCGCGCCAGCGGCCTTTGCGGACGGCGGCACTGAAGATCGCCACCACGTTGTCGTCGGGGTCATGGGGTATCGCGTCGGTAGGACGGTTGGGGGCCGGAGTCCAGGCGGGGGCGGCACGGCGCTCGTGGGCCGCCGGAAGGTCCCGTATGAAGACCTCCAGCTCGCCCACCGTCTTGGCGCTCAGCACCGCCTCGACCCGCTCGGCGTGCTCGTCCGCGGTGAGGCGGCCCTCGGCGAGGGCGTCGCGCAGGATGTCGGCGATACGGTCGCGGTCGGCGTCCGAGGCACGCAGGTCGGCCACCGCGGGGGCGGGGCCCGCGTGCTTCTGAGAGTCGGGCTTCTGAAGGTCCACGGCAGCAGCGTACCGAAACGCGATAGATCGCGACTAGGCCTGTGGACAACTCCTGGCGAACCGACTGAGCCTTACCTCACAAGCTCTCGCCCTCGGACAGGTTCTACGCTGGTGCGGCCCGCCAACGGAGGTGGGTGGCCGTCTTTCGAGTGAGGAATGGGCTGAGATGCCTGAGTTCGCGTATACCGATCTGCTCCCCATGGGAGAGGACACCACCCCCTACCGGCTGGTGACCTCCGAGGGTGTCTCCACCTTCGAGGCCGACGGGCGGACCTTCCTCAAGGTGGAGCCGGAGGCGCTGCGCAAGCTCGCCACGGAGGCCATCCACGACATCCAGCACTACCTGCGCCCCGCGCACCTCGCTCAGCTGCGCCGGATCATCGACGACCCCGAAGCGTCGAACAACGACAAGTTCGTAGCGCTGGACCTGCTGAAGAACGCGAACATCGCGGCGGCCGGCGTCCTCCCGATGTGCCAGGACACCGGCACCGCGATCGTCATGGGCAAGCGCGGCCAGAACGTGCTGACGGCGGGCGGTGACGAGGCGGCGCTGTCGAAGGGCATCTACGACGCGTACCTGAACCTCAACCTGCGCTACTCGCAGATGGCCCCGCTGACCATGTGGGACGAGAAGAACACCGGTTCCAACCTTCCCGCGCAGATCGAGCTGTACGCCACCGACGGCGGCGCGTACAAGTTCCTGTTCATGGCGAAGGGCGGCGGTTCGGCCAACAAGTCGTTCCTCTACCAGGAGACGAAGGCCGTCCTGAACGAGGCCTCCATGATGAAGTTCCTGGAGGAGAAGATCCGTTCGCTCGGTACGGCCGCCTGTCCGCCGTACCACCTGGCGATCGTCGTGGGCGGTACGTCGGCCGAGTACGCGCTGAAGACCGCGAAGTACGCCTCCGCGCACTACCTGGACGAGATTCCGGCCGAGGGCTCGGAGCTCGGGCACGGCTTCCGGGACAAGGAGCTGGAGGAGAAGGTCTTCGAGCTGACGCAGAAGATCGGGATCGGGGCGCAGTTCGGCGGCAAGTACTTCTGCCACGACGTGCGTGTCGTACGACTGCCCCGGCACGGCGCGTCCTGCCCGGTCGCCATCGCCGTGTCCTGTTCGGCCGACCGCCAGGCCGTCGCGAAGATCACCGCGGAGGGCGTGTTCCTGGAGCAGCTGGAGACGGACCCGGCGCGGTTCCTGCCCGAGACGACGGACGAGCACCTCGAGTCCGACGGTGACGTCGTCAGGATCGACCTCAACCAGCCGATGGACGACATCCTCGCGGAGCTCACCAAGTACCCGGTGAAGACGCGGCTTTCCCTGACCGGTCCGCTCGTGGTCGCGCGTGACATCGCCCACGCCAAGATCAAGGAGCGTCTCGACGCGGGCGAGGAGATGCCGCAGTACCTGAAGGACCACCCGGTGTACTACGCGGGCCCGGCGAAGACGCCCGAGGGTTACGCGTCCGGTTCCTTCGGCCCGACGACGGCCGGCCGCATGGACTCCTACGTCGAGCAGTTCCAGGCGGCCGGCGGCTCCAAGGTGATGCTCGCCAAGGGCAACCGCAGCAAGCAGGTCACCGACGCGTGCGACGCGCACGGCGGGTTCTACCTCGGCTCCATCGGCGGCCCGGCCGCCCGGCTCGCCCAGGACTGCATCAAGAAGGTCGAGGTCGTCGAGTACGAGGAGCTCGGCATGGAGGCGGTCTGGAAGATCGAGGTCGAGGACTTCCCGGCGTTCATCGTCGTCGACGACAAGGGCAACGACTTCTTCACTTCACCGGAACCCGAGCAGCCGACGTTCACCACCATCCCGGTCCGGGGTCCTGGCCTGGCCTGAGTCGCGGCCACAGTCGCATCCTCCAGGCCCCTCGGCGGACGCCGGGGGGCCTGTTGCTGCGTTCATCGATCGGCGGCCAGTACCGCCGCGAGGCCCTCTTGCAGATCCTTGACGAAATAGCCGGGGACCTCCAGGGACGGGAAATGGCCCCCGACTTCCGGTGACCTCCATCGGACGATCTGCCGGTACCGCTCCTGTGCCCAGGGACGCGGAGACCTCTCGATGTCGCGGGGATACATGGTGATCGCCGACGGCACGTCGACACGGAGTTCGGGGTCCAGCGAGTTGTGGCTCTCGTAGTAGATGCGGGCCGCCGATGCGCCGGTCCGCGTCAGCCAATACAGCGTGACGTCGTCGAGGACCCTGTCCATGGAAATGGTCTCGAACGGGCTGTCCTCGGTGTCCGACCACTCGGCGAACTTGTCGAGGATCCAGGCAAGCAGCCCGACCGGTGAGTCGACGAGCGAGTAGCCGATGGTCTGCGGTCGGGTCGCCTGCTGCTTCGCGTACGCCGCGCGGTGGCTCCAGAAATCTCGTGTTTCCTCGGTCCACTTGCGCTCGGCCGCCGTCAGCCCGTCCGTGGTCAGCCCGGGCGGCGCCTCAGCGAACAAGGTGTGAATGCCGAGAACGTGCGCCGGGAACCTGCCGCCGAGAACCGTGGTGATATTGCCTCCCCAGTCGCCGCCGTGGGCCGCGAACCTGCTGTACCCCAGCCTTTCCATCAGTTCCACCCATGCGGCCGCGATCTTTTCGGTTCCCCACCCGGTGGTGGCCGGCTTGTCGCTGTAACCGAAGCCCGGGAGCGACGGGACCACGACGTGGAACGCCGGCGCGTCCGCGCTTTTCGGATCCGCCAGCTCGTCCACGACGTCGACGAACTCGGCAATGCTGCCCGGCCAGCCGTGCGTCAGGATCAGCGGAGTGGCGTCTGCGCGCGCGGATCGGCGGTGCAGGAAGTGGATTCCCAGATCATCGATGGTCGTGCGGAACTGGCCGATACGGTCCAGGCGCTCTTCGAACGACCGCCAGTCGTACCCGGTCCGCCAGTAGTTCACGACCTCGACGAGGTCGGCGAGCGGAACGCCCTGGTCCCATCGGCGGGGGCCGGGCGCGGCGCGGTGGACCGTCTCGGCCTCCGGTAGTCGCGCCGCGGCCAGTCGAGCGCGCAGTTCGTCGAGGTCGGCGTCGGTTGCGTGGGCTTCAAATGTCTGCACGTCTGGCTGCGCGTCGCTGGTCGGACGGGACATGAGACCTCCTGGCCGTCGTGGAACCGTCTAAGGCGGTTCCAGCGTGGCATGCCTTCATGCCGACGAGCAACCGGCTAAGGTGGTTCCATGCGTGCCGGCTTCCCTGACTTCCGCCTCGGTACCGTGCTGGCGACGAGCTTCACGGGGACTCTGTCGGAGCGTCACGGCAACGCCGTGGAGCGCATCCCCACGCCGCACCGGCTCGTCGACTGGCTGGCCCTGTACGGCCTCGCCGTGGACTCCTGCACCCCTGCGCAGCTCGACCTCGCGCGGGAACTGAGGGAGTCGATTCACGCCGCCGCGACCGCGGCCGCGATCCAGGAGGCGCTCCCTGCGCCCGCTGTCCAGGTGATCAATGACCGCAGCGTTCAGGGTCGGGCGGCGGCGATCCTGACGCCCGAGGGCCAGCGGCGATGGCAGCTCGGCCCGGCTTCCCGGGTGGAAGACGCCCTCGGCGTGATCGCCGCCGACGCGATCAGCATCATCGCAGGCGAACGAGACGGAAAGCTGGCCTTGTGCGCCTCACCGACCTGCCGGGCCGCCTTCTTCGACACCAGTCAGAGCCGCACCCGCAAATGGTGCGACATGAACACCTGCGGCAACCGCCAGAAAAAGGCCCGCTTCAACGCCAACCAGCGCAAGAACACAGGATCAGCGGTCAGCTGACCGGCGGTCCAGCCAGGAGAACGACCTGATCGGCTTCGACATCGAACCGGAGAACCGGATGGCCGCAGTCGCCCTCCGGCTCCATCAGGACCGGCTTGCCCAGCCGTCTCCCGATGGCCCGCAGGAAGCCGCAGAAAACATCGAGTCGCTCTTGGCCCTGCAGCTCACGCAGATCAACATCGAAGTCGATCTCCTCCGGTGCGCAGAAGCGGAAGATCACCAGCACATCCGGCGTCAACCAGACCCGCAGGTCCGGGCACTCGGCGTCAGCAGGGCGGGACAGCACTGCCTCCGCCCGTGGCACCGGCATCACCACCTCGCCCTCGGAGTACCGGCACTTCCAGCCGCTCGCGCTGATCAGGTCGAGAACCGCCTGCCAGTCCTCCACCGAGGCATCAGGGACACGCACGTCCGGCAGTGACCCCATCTCGTCAAGGTCGAAGCAGTGCTGGACGTCGTCCCACAGAAGATCGGACACACCGCCATGCTCCCTGGCACGCATCCCCGATGCGGCCCGATTTCCTCGACGAGCTTCCTTCGCCGGTTCAGACGGTCTCGTTCCCGCTCTCTGCGGTGGAGCCCGCCGACTGGTCGAACGACCGGCGAGGGCCAGGCAGTCGGGGACGATCGGGGGACGGGAAAGGCGTCGGGTTTCCCGGGTGGTGGCGGTGGCGGTAGGCCAGCCAGGCGCGGAAGGAGACCGAGACCGCCGTGGCGAGGGCGGCGATCACTGTCGGGCCTGTGTCCGCCGCGAGCACGATGACCAGCATGGTCGCCAGGATCGACAGCAGCGCCAGGAGATTGGCGGCCAGTTCGATCATCTGGAAACGCAGGGAATCGCGGTCGTAGTGGGGGTCCCGCCCCGGTCCGTGCATGGACTTTGCCTCTCGGTCGTACAACTCGCCTGCGGGCAGCAGCCGTTCGGCCCCTTCTCCAACCGTCTGCTCATATGTATCACTGACCGCGTTCCGCCACTTGCCACTCACCCACCTCTGGAGTTCTCCGCTAAAAACCGAGAACGGCGGCGGCAATTGGATCTTCGGCGGACTGCCACACTTATCGGGCAGAAAGGAAGGGAGGGCCTCCCCCACCCCCGCCACCCTCAAGATCGTTGAGAGTACGGGGCCCCGGGGGCGATCGACGTTGTCAAAGCACCGCAGATCCCCGATCGAACAGTTCGGCCAGGAGCTCAACGCATTCTGCCTGGACTCGAATGTGAGCATGGCCCGTATCGCGGAAGTCAGTTTTCGCAGCAAGACGGGGGTCTACCGGGCGTGGTGCAAAACGGAGTTGGCCTCCTGGAAACTGATCGAGGACGTGGTCAGGGCGATCTGTGAGATCTGCCAGTATCCCGAGGACAAGGAACAGGAAACCCTCGACTACTGGCGGCGCAGATACCGCGCGGCCGAGGCGGAGGTGCACGCCGCCGAGGACCATGTCGCCTCGCTGCTCAACGACATCGTCGAGCGACTCGACCAGCACACCCACCGCACCGACCGCCTCGAACAGACACTGCAGTCCCTCACCACCGAACTGACCGGGTTACGGCGCGGCCCGTCCTCCGACCCCGGGGCCACTCTCCACTTCGGGTACCTTTCCGGCCGCGAGGCGGACCAGCCGGAGTGGCTGACGGAGATCCGCCGGCACATCGTCCGGTTCGAGCAGGAGGCCGAGCGGCTGCGTACGGAGTCGGAGCAGGCCGACCTGCGCGCACGGGAGTTGGCCGAACACGCCCGCCAGGTCCAGTCCCGCGCCGATGAACTGCACCGTTACCTGGCCACTGCGTTCCCGCCCGCCGAGCGGCCGAGCCTGCCGGGCCAGGTCCTGCGGCAGGAATAGCCTCGGCGGTCACGGACGCTGACCACGACGGAGGTGATCGGCAGTGGCCGACGAGCAGCAGGAACAGGCGTTTCGCATCGAGCACGACTCCATGGGCGAGGTCCGTGTCCCGGTGGACGCCAGGTGGCGGGCCCAGACCCAGCGGGCCGTGGAGAACTTCCCCATCTCCGGGCAGCGGATCGAACGGGCGCACATCGAGGCGCTCGCCCGGATCAAGGGGGCGGCCGCGAAGGTGAACGCGCGCCTGGGGGTGCTCGACAAGGACGTCGCGGAGGCGATCCAGGAGGCGGCCGACGAGGTGGCCCGCGGAGACTGGGACGCGCACTTCCCCGTCGACGTCTTCCAGACCGGGTCCGGCACCTCGTCCAACATGAACGCCAACGAGGTCATCGCGACGCTGGCGACCGAGCGGCTCGGCGAAGGCCGGGGCGTGCATCCCAACGACCATGTCAACGCCTCGCAGTCGTCCAACGACGTCTTCCCGTCCTCCATCCACATCGCCGCCACCGCCGCCGTCACCCGGGATCTGATCCCGGCCCTCGACCATCTCGCCGCGGCCCTCGGCCGCAAGTCCGAGGAGTTCGCCGACGTCGTCAAGTCCGGGCGGACCCACTTGATGGACGCCACCCCGGTGACCCTGGGGCAGGAGTTCGGGGGCTACGCGGCTCAGGTGCGGTACGGCATCGAGCGGCTGCAGGCCTCTCTTCCCCGGCTCGCCGAACTGCCGCTCGGCGGCACCGCGGTCGGCACCGGTATCAACACCCCGCCCGGTTTCTCCGCCGCCGTCATCGAGGAGGTCGCCCGCACCACCGGGCTGCCGCTCACCGAGGCACGGGACCACTTCGAGGCGCAGGGCGCCCGGGACGGGATCGTGGAGACCAGCGGGCAGCTCAGGACCATCGCGGTCGGCCTGACGAAGATCGCGAACGATCTGCGGTGGATGTCGTCCGGGCCCAGGACCGGGCTCGCGGAGATCTCGCTGCCCGACCTCCAGCCCGGCTCGTCGATCATGCCCGGCAAGGTCAACCCCGTGATCCCGGAGGCCGTCCTCATGGTCGCCGCACAGGTCGTCGGGAACGACGCGACCGTCGCCACCGCCGGTGCGGCCGGCAACTTCGAGCTCAACGTCATGCTGCCGGTCATCGCCAAGAACGTCCTGGAGTCGGTCCGGCTGCTCGCCAACGTCTCCCGGCTGCTGGCCGACCGGACCGTCGACGGGATCGTCGCGCACCGCGAACGCGCCCGGGAGTACGCCGAGTCCTCGCCCTCCGTGGTCACCCCGCTCAACAGGTACATCGGGTACGAGGAGGCCGCGAAGGTCGCCAAGAAGGCCCTCGCGGAGCTGAAGACGATCCGCCAGGTCGTACTGGAGAGCGGCTATGTCGAACGCGGCGACCTCACGGAGGAGCAGCTCGACGAGGCGCTGGATGTCCTGCGGATGACACGGCCGTAACCTTTCCCCGCCCCGGGGTGAACCGTGACGCGCACCGCAGCGTCGTATGCCTACGGCACCTAATATCTGGTCATGGCAGACGGTGGAGCGGTGAGAGCGGTGGAAGCGGGTACGTCGGCGCACTTCTGGGAGCCCGGGAGTCAGATCCTGTGGCGCTACCGGGAGAACGCTGGCGCGCACGTGCACATCGCGCGCCCGGTGACCGTCGTACGCGACGACGAGGACCTGCTCGCCGTGTGGCTGGCACCGGGCACCGAGTGTGTGAAGCCGGTGCTGGCCGACGGCACCTCGGTGCATGCCGAGCCGTTGGAGTCGCGTTACACCAAGCCGCGCTCCGTGCAGCGGGACCGCTGGTTCGGCACCGGGGTGCTGAAACTGGCGCGGCCGGGACTGCCGTGGTCGGTGTGGCTGTTCTGGGAGCCGGGCTGGCGCTTCAAGAACTGGTACGTGAACCTCGAGGAGCCGCTGGCGCGGTGGGCCGGGGGTGTGGACTCCGAGGATCACTTCCTGGACATCACCGTGGATCCGGACCACAGTTGGCAGTGGCGGGACGAGGACGAGTTCGCGCAGGCCCAGCAGGACGGGCTGATGGGCCCTGACCTGGCCGAACAGGTCAGGGAGGCGGGGCGGTCCGCAGTGGAGGTGATCCGCGCCTGGGGCCCGCCGTTCTCGGACGGCTGGCCCGACTGGCGGCCCGATCCGTCCTGGACTGTGCCGCTTCTTCCGGAAGACTGGGACCGTACTCCCGCGCACTTGTCCTCATGAGACCCTTGATGCGCCCCCGGGCTGCAAACGTAGGATCGTCCTCCGCAAGAGTGCGCAGCGGCAACTACCGGAGCGGGCACTGGGCTTGACCGATCGTCACCGAGGGGCGGCAGGACGTGAGCGTGGGGTACGAGGGCAACACCGGTACGGGCCGCGGAAAGTCGACCAACAACGCAGGAACAGCCCCTGACCACGCGGGAATTCCGTTCCTGGGACACGCATTCCGGGTATCGGGATTTCGGCGGGACCAACTGCGCGTACGGCGTGCAGCCCCGGACGGACGGATTCGACACGCGTGACGGAGCACCCGACCTCCTTCGAACGCCCCCAGCCGGGCGTCGACCCCACGGACCCCCGCGGGGCGCTCCTGCGTTCCCCGGCGCCGCCGTCCGCCCAGGGCGTCGAGGCGCCGACGGCTCTGCCCGTCCAGGCCCGCTCCGGTGACCCCACGCCGGACGCGGCACCCGTCGTCCAGAGCAGCAGCGGCACGACCGGCAGGACCGGTAACCACAAGGACATGGGCATGAACCCGGCCGGTACCGGCCCCGAGCACTCCCAGCCGGCCGCCGCCGAGCAGGACACCCATCGCCCGCGGCCCGTACCCGAAGGCGTCCCGGTCCAGCCGGGCGGCGAGGAGGACCGGCCGCAGAGCGGCGTGGGCAGCGAGGAACGCCGTACCGGACAGGGCGCGGTCCCCGGCCGGCCCACGCCCATGCGGCGGGACGGCGACCGGCTGCGCTTCGTGGGCGCGGCGACCCGCCGGATCGCGCGCGGCATCGACCTGGACGAGATCGTGATGGGTCTGTGCCGGGCGACCGTGCCGACCTTCTCGGACGCGATCCTCGTCTATCTGCGCGACCCGCTGCCCGTCGGCGACGAGCGGCCCATCGGCCCCCTCGTGCTCCGGCTGCGGCGCAGTGACCGGATCCCGCAGCAGGAGCGGGACCTCGAGGACGGCATCCTGCCGGTGCCGGTGCCGGAGAACCCGACCGAGCTGGACGCCCTCGGCAGCGAACTGTGCGAGGTGCAGCCCGGCAGTGCGCTCGCCGAGGTGCTGCGCGGGGTGCGTCCGGTCTTCACGGACACGCCCGCGGCCCGCGGGGCGCTGCCGGAGCTGCTCGGCGAGGGCGGCGAGTTCGCCGTACCGACCGGTCGGCGGACGATCCTGGCCCCGCTGCGCGGCCGGCGCCGGGTCATCGGTGCCGCGCTCTTCCTGCGCCGCCCCGACCGCATCCCCTTCGACCCGGACGACCTGCTCGTCGCCGCCCAGCTCGCCACGCACAGCGCGCTCGGCATCGACAAGGCCGTCCTGTACGGCCGTGAGGCGTACATCGCCGACGAGCTGCAGCGCACCATGCTGCCCGAGACGCTCCCGCGGCCGACGGGAGTGCGGCTGGCGTCGCGCTATCTGCCCGCCGCCGAGACGGCCCGGGTGGGCGGTGACTGGTACGACGCGATCCCGCTGCCGGGCAGCCGGGTCGCCCTGGTCGTGGGTGACGTGATGGGCCACTCCATGACGTCCGCGGCGATCATGGGCCAGCTGCGGACCACGGCACAGACGCTGGCCGGGCTCGACCTGCCCCCGCAGGAGGTGCTGCACCACCTCGACGAGCAGGCGCAGCGGCTCGGTACGGACCGTATGGCGACCTGTCTCTACGCCGTCTACGACCCGGTGTCGCACCGCATCACCATCGCCAACGCCGGTCATCCGCCACCGGTGCTGCTGCACCTGGGCGGCCGTGCCGAGGTGCTCCGGGTGCCGCCGGGCGCGCCGATCGGTGTCGGGGGCGTGGACTTCGAGGCCGTGGAGCTGGACGCGCCGGCCGGCGCGACGCTGTTGCTGTACACCGACGGGCTCGTCGAGTCCCGGCTGCGGGACGTGTGGACCGGGATAGAGCAGCTGCGGGAGAAGCTCGCCGCGACCGCCCAGCTCACCGGGCCGGACCATCCGCCGCCGCTGGAGGCGTTGTGCGACGAGGTGCTCGACATGCTCGGACCGGGCGACCGGGACGACGACATCGCGCTGCTCGCGGCCCGCTTCGACGGGATCGCGCCCAGTGATGTGGCGTACTGGTTCCTGGAGCCGGAGGACGCGGCGCCGGGGCGTGCGCGGCGGCTCGCGCGGCGGGCGTTGTCCCGCTGGGGCATGGAGGATCTCACCGACTCCGTCGAGCTGTTGGTGAGCGAGGTCGTCACCAACGCGGTGCGGTACGCGACCCGGCCGGTGACGCTTCGGTTGCTGCGCACCGATGTGCTGCGGTGCGAGGTCGGGGACGATGTGCCGCAACTGCCGCGGCTGCGGCAGGCCCGGGCCACCGATGAGGGTGGGCGAGGGTTGTACCTCGTCAACCGGCTGGCCCGGCGGTGGGGAGCGACCCGGCTCAGCACCGGCAAGGTGGTGTGGTTCGAGCTCAACACGAGCTGAAGCACCTCTGACATGCGAGAAGGGGCGCCCGGTGGTCACCGGGCGCCCCTTCTTCTTCGCTACTGGCCGTTGCCCGGGTCGAACGGATTCTCCGGTGAGGTCGTTATCTCGACCGGAGTGCTCTGTTCGCTGGTCGGCGGAGACTGCGACGGCGACTCCGTCGGCGACTCCGAGGGCGACTCCGTCGGCGACTCCGAGGGCGTCTCCGACGGCTTCTCCTTGGTCGGGGTCGACGACGGGGTCTCGGACCGGGAGAGGGTGGGGCTCGGGGTCCAGCTGGGCTGAACCGCTGCGCCCTGGTCGGTGTCGAGGTCGAACTTGGTGTTCTCGGCCGCGACGCCGAAGGTGTACGCCGCCCAGATCTGGGCCGGGAAGCCACCGCCGTTTACGCGGTCGAGGCCGGCCGTGTTGTACAGCTTGCTCTGCCCGTGGGTCTTGTAGTCCTCACCGAACAGACCGACCGAGGTGACGAGGTCCGGGGTGTAGCCGGTGAACCAGGCCGACTTGTTGTCGTCGGAGGTACCCGTCTTGCCGGCGACCTTGCGGCCGTCACGTGCGGGGTTCTGCTGGACGGCCTTCTTGGCCGTACCGTCGTCGACCACACCGGTCAGCACCGAGGTCACCGTGTCGGCGGCCTCCCGGCTGATGACCTGCTCGCCGATCGGGTCGGGCATCTGGAACTCGGTGCCCCCCTGCTCCGCCGACTTGATGATGCTCGGCGTGACCTGCTTGCCGTGATTGTCGAGGGTGGCGTACACACCGGCCATCTGGATCGGGCTCGCGCCCATCGTGCCCAGGGTGTAGGCGGGCAGCGGCCTCAGCTTGCCGGTGTCCATCCCGAGCTTCGTGGCCGTCGCCAGCACCTTGTCCATGCCGACGTCGACGCCCATCTGCGCGAAGACGGAGTTGATGGACTTGTCCATCGCCGTCTGCACGGTGACCTTGCCGTAGTTCGCGTCGTCCTCGTTCTCGGGACCGAAGCCGACCTTGTTGCCGTCGCTGTCCACGACCTGACGCTTGCTGGTGCCGTCGTAGATCGTGTTCGCGCCGATCGCCTTGCCGCCCTGCGTCTCGGAGGCGTTCTCCAGGGCGGCGGCGAGGATGACCGGCTTGAAGGTCGACGCGGGCTGGTAGTCGGTGCGGTTGGCGTTGCTGATGTAGTGCTTGGTGTAGTCCGTACCGCCGTACAGGGCGACGATCCTCCCCGTCTTGGGATCGACGGAGGCGGCGCCGGCCTGGACGTTCTTGTCGACGGGCCGCTTCTTGGGGTCCAACTGGCTGGTCAGCTGGGTCTTGACCGCCTTCTCCAGCTGGGCCTGCTTCTTCTTGTCGATGTTCAGGGTGATGGTCCAACCCGAGTTCTCGACCCGGGCCTCCGCCTCGTCCTGGGTGATGCCTTCCTTGGCCACCAGCTGCTTCTCCAGCTGCTGTTTGGCGAGCTTGACGAAGTAGCCCTTCTGCCCCTCCATCCCGGGGGCGGCCTTGGGCTCCTTGGGGACCGGGAACGTCATCCCCGCGCGCTCGGTCTTGTCCAGCCAGCCCTGCTCGACCATGTTGTCCAGGACGTAGTTCCAGCGGGCCGTCACCAGTTTCTTGCCGGTGTCGCTGGCGACCGCCCAGTCGTACTGGCTCGGGGCCTGGAGCAGCGCGGCGAGATAGGCGCCCTGCTCGACGCTGAGCTTGTTGGCGTCGACGCGGTAGTAGTCCTGGGCGGCGGCCTGGATGCCGTAGGCGCCGCGGCCGTAGTAGCTGGTGTTGATGTAGCCGGCGAGGATGTCGTCCTTGGGCGTCTCGCGGTCCACCTTCAGCGAGATGACCAGTTCCTTCAGCTTGCGCGTGACGGTCTGGTCCTGGTCGAGGTAATAGTTTTTGACGTACTGCTGGGTGATCGTGGAGCCACCCTGTTTGCCCTTGCCGGACAAGGTGTTGAACAGCCCGCGGGCGATGCCCTTGAAGTCGACTCCCGCATCCGAGTAGAAGGTCTTGTTCTCCGCGGCCACGAAGGTGCGCTGGACCGGCTTGGGCACTTCGGAGAGGTCGACGATCTCGCGGTTGGTGTCTCCCTCACGGGCCATGACCGAGCCGTTGCTGTACTTGTAGATGTTGCTCTGTTCCTGAGCTTTCGCGTTGCCCTTCGGCACGTCGATCATCATGTACATCACGACGAAGGCGCCGATGCCGAGCAGGGAGAAGGCGAAGAACGTGCCGAGGATCTTCTTCCAGGTGAAGAGCCGGCGTATACCGCTCTTACCTTCCTTGGTGCTCTTCTTACCCCGGGCGGCCGCCTTGCGTGCCGCGGCCCTGCCGCCCGGCGCGATGCCCTCGCCCGGAGCGATCCCCTCGCTCGGCGTTGTCCGGGACGAGCGCGTGGGCGGCGCCGCGCGGCGGCCACCGCGCTGACGTGCTCTTCTCTCTTCCGCTCGTCCCATGGGTCGACTCGCTCCGCTTCCTCATCGGCGGCCACACAGGTTCGTGGCACAGGTCAGCTCAGAAAGCTAACACCGGTCCATATGGCGCCGGGCCTTCGATCGGGTCTTCGGGGGGCGTGAGAATCAGCACCCGCCTCCTCGGAACCAGACCTCCGAGAGGGTGTCAAGGTTGCCGGAACCGGGTAAAGTGATATCACTTAGTTAGCATCGAGATAGACTCGAAACGGGGGACCTCCATGTCCGCGCAAGAATCCGCACCCATCGCCGACGCACCCGACATGCCCGCTCCGCGCGTGCGGGAGTTCGCCGCGCACAGCATCGGCGGCGCGCTCGCGCTGCTGCTGGGCCTGGTCGGACTGCTGCTCGCCGTCTTCCTGTTCGCCGCGAGCGGGGAGAGCCCCGGCTTCGCCGTCGGCGGGGCCCTGGTCCTGATAGTGGCGCTCATCTCGCTGCGCGGCCTGAACACGGTCGCGCCGGGCGAGGCCCGGGTGGTCCAGCTCTTCGGGCGCTACAAGGGCACGATCCGCCAGGACGGCCTGCGCTGGGTGAACCCCTTCACCTCCCGCACGAAGGTCTCCACCCGGGTCCGCAACCACGAGACCGCCGTCCTCAAGGTCAACGACGCCTACGGCAACCCGATCGAGCTGGCCGCGGTCGTGGTGTGGAAGGTCGAGGACACCGCGCAGGCCACCTTCGAGGTGGACAATTTCGTGAAGTTCGTCGCCACCCAGACGGAGACGGCGGTACGGCACATCGCCATCGAGTACCCCTACGACGCCCACGAGGAGGACGGGCTCTCACTGCGGGGCAACGCCGACGAGATCACCCAGAAGCTCGCCACCGAGCTGCACGCGCGCGTGGAGTCGGCCGGGGTCCAGATCATCGAGTCCCGCTTCACCCACCTCGCCTACGCGCCGGAGATCGCCTCGGCGATGCTCCAGCGGCAACAGGCCGGCGCGGTCGTCGCGGCCCGGCGGCAGATCGTGGAAGGCGCGGTCGGCATGGTCGAGGAGGCGCTCGCCCGGATCACCGAGCGGGACATCGTCGAGCTGGACGAGGAGCGCAAGGCGGCGATGGTGTCCAACCTGATGGTGGTGCTGTGCGGCGACCGCGCCCCGCAGCCCGTGCTCAACACCGGGACCCTCTACCAGTGACGACACCTTCCGAGGGGGGCTCCCCCGAGCGGCGGCCTCAGCAGCGCAAGCAGGTGCTGCTGAGGCTGGACCCGCTGGTGTACGAGGCGCTGGCGCGCTGGGCCGGGGACGAGCTGCGGTCGGCGAACGCGCAGATCGAGTTCCTGCTGCGCCGGGCCCTGAAGGAGACCGGCCGGCTTCCCGGTGACACCGGGCCACTGCCGCGCCGGGGACGGCCCCCCAAAGAACAGCCGTCCCGCGAACGGCCGCCCAAAGACGCGTAGCACAACCGTGACAATCGGCCCCCACCTGCGGCTCCTCACGTGCGGAATCCCTCTACACACCCTGCGTATACACGAGGGGTATACACCGCATGTACAGTCCTCTCCATGTCCATCGGTCACACCCTCCTAGGGCTCCTGGAGTCCGGGCCCCGCCACGGTTACGACCTCAAGCGGGCCTTCGACGAGAAGTTCGGTCATGACCGGCCGCTGCACTACGGCCAGGTCTACTCGACGATGTCGCGGCTGCTGAAGAACGGGCTCGTCGAAGTCGACGGGATCGAGCCCGGCGGCGGCCCCGAGCGCAAGCGGTACGCCATCACCGACGCCGGGATCACCGACGTCCAGCGGTGGCTCGCGACGCCGGAGAAGCCCGAGCCGTATCTCCAGTCCACGCTGTACACCAAGGTCGTTCTCGCGCTGCTCACGCACCGCGACGCCGGCGACATCCTCGACAACCAGCGCGCGGAGCACCTGCGGATGATGCGCATCCTCACCGACCGCAAGCGCAAGGGCGACCTCGCCGACCAGCTGATCTGCGACCACGCCCTGTTCCATCTGGAAGCCGACCTGCGCTGGCTGGAGCTCACCGCCGCGCGTCTCGACAAGCTCGCGGAGGTGGTGGTCAAGTGACCCCGGCCGGTTCCCTGCTCATAGCCGACGCGCTGCGCAAGACCTACGGTCCGACCGTCGCCCTCGACGGCGCCGAGTTCTCCATCCACCCCGGCGAGGTCGTCGCCGTGATGGGCCCCTCCGGGTCCGGCAAGTCGACCCTGCTGCACTGTCTCGCCGGGATCGTCACGCCCGACTCGGGCTCGATCACCTACAACGGCCGGGAGATGGCCACGATGAACGACGCCGAGCGCAGTGCGCTCCGGCGCTCCGAGTTCGGGTTCGTCTTCCAGTTCGGGCAGCTCGTCCCCGAGCTGACCTGCGTGGAGAACGTCGCGCTGCCGCTGCGGCTCAACGGCACCTCCCGCAAGGAGGCCGAGAAGGCCGCGCTCGGCTGGATGGAACGCCTCGAGGTCGACGACCTGAGGAAGAAACGGCCCGGTGAGGTGTCCGGCGGTCAGGGGCAGCGTGTGGCCGTGGCCCGTTCCCTGGTGACCAACCCGCGCGTGCTGTTCGCCGACGAGCCGACCGGCGCGCTCGACTCCCTCAACGGCGAGCGTGTCATGGACCTGCTTACCGAGGCCGCCCGGTCCACCAACGCGGCCGTCGTCCTCGTCACGCACGAGGCACGGGTGGCCGCCTACTCCGACCGCGAGATCGTCGTACGGGACGGGAAGTCCCGGGACATGGAGCGGGTCGTATGAGTCTCAGGCAGTGGTGGCGAGACCTCGCCATGGGGGTCCGGTTCGCCTTCGCGGGCGGACGCGAGGGATGGGTCCGGGCGCTGCTGACCGCGGTCGGCGTCGGGCTCGGGGTGGCGTTGCTGCTGCTGACCACCGCGCTGCCGAGCGCACTGGCGGTCCGGCACGACCGGGAGGCGGCCCGTACGGACATCACGTACAGCGACAAGGTCATCCCGAAGGCAGCCGACACCCTGCTGGTCGCGGCCACCGGAACCACCTTCCGGGACCTGAGCATCCGCGGCCGGGAGCTGCAGCCCGAGGGACCGAAGGCACCGCTGCCGCCGGGGGTCGGAGCGTTCCCGGCGGCCGGCGAGATGGTCGTCTCCCCCGCGCTGAAGAAGCTGCTGGAGTCCGGCGACGGCAGGCTCCTGCGGGACCGGCTGCCCGAGCGGATCGTCGGCACGATCGGCGAGAGCGGACTCATCGGCTCCCATGAACTCGCCTACTACCGGGGCGCCGAGGGGCTCGCGGCCCAGGGCATCGACGGCGGCCGGATCACCCGGATCGACCGCTTCGGGGACCCGCACCCGACCAAGGAGCAGACCGACCCGGTCATACTCCTGCTGGTCCTCGTCGTCTTCGTCGTCCTGCTGATGCCGGTCGCCGTGTTCATCACCGCGGCCGTGCGCTTCGGCGGCGAGCGGCGCGACCGGCGGCTCGCGGCCCTGCGCCTGGTGGGCTCCGACGGCCGCTCGACCCGGCGGATCGCCGCCGGTGAGGCGCTCGCGGGAGCGGTGCTGGGGCTGGTCCTCGGCACCGGGTTCTTCCTGATCGGACGCGAAGTGGCGGGCTCCGTCGAGGTGTTCGGGATGAGCGTGTTCCCGAGTTACCTCAACCCCTCCCCCGCACTGGCCCTGCTGGTCGGTCTCGCGGTGCCCGCGGCGGCCGTCATGGTCACACTGTTCGCCCTGCGCGGCGTGGTGATCGAGCCGCTCGGCGTGGTGCGTACGGCGAAGCCCGCACGGCGCCGGCTGTGGTGGCGGCTGCTGCTGCCGCTGGCCGGCCTCGCGATGCTCTACCCGATGGTCGGACAGGGGCGCGACGGCGGCGACTTCAACCAGTACCTCGTCACCGGCGGTGTCGTCCTGCTCCTTGTCGGGGTGACCGCGCTGCTGCCGTGGATCGTCGAGGCGGTCGTGGCCCGGCTGGGCGCGGGCGGACTGTCCTGGCAACTGGCCGTGCGCAGGCTTCAGTTGAGCAGCGGCACGGCGGCCCGGATGGTCAACGGCATCGCGGTGGCGGTGGCTGGGGCGATCGCTCTGCAGATGCTGTTCGCGGGTGTCGAGGGCGACTACACCAAGAGCACCGGCTACGACGTCTCGCGGGCTCAGATGCAGGTGACTGTCCCGGACGGGAAGGCACTGGCCGCGTCCGCGAAGGAACTCGCCGCGACCAAGGGCGTGGAGAAGGTGTACGCGTTCGACGAGGGGTACATCGCCGACGGGCCCGGCGACTCGGCTCGTTGGAGCCGGGTGACCGTCGCCGACTGCGCGTCCCTGCGCGAGATCGCCGCACTGCCCTCGTGCCGCGAGGGCGACTCCTTCGTCCTGCAGGGCGGCGGGGACGACGGCGAGGAAGGGGCCCTGACCGCCGAGCCCGGCCGGAGGCTCTACTTCGACACCGAGACCTCGGACAGCTCCGAGAACACCAAACCGGTCGCCTGGACCCTGCCGAAGGACGTCAAGCAGGCCCGCTCGCTCGTGGATCCGACGGGTTACAAGCGCGGCGGCCTCCTGATCACCCCGAGCGCCCTGTCCTCGACGGTCGCGCCGGGGGTGCGCGGACAGATCTATCTGCGGCTCGACGAGTCGCTGCCGGACGCGCGCGAGTACGTACGCAACACGGCGGCCCGCATCAACCCGCTCGAAGAGCCGATGAACTGGGTGTCGTACGAGCGCAACGACCGCTACGACTCCATCCGCACCGGCCTGTTCGTCGGCGCCGCCTGTGTCCTCGCGCTGATCGGGGCGAGCCTGCTGGTCTCCCAGCTGGAGCAGCTGCGGGAGCGCAAGAAGCTGCTGTCGGCGCTGGTCGCCTTCGGCACCCGCAGGCGCACCCTGAGCCTGTCGGTGCTGTGGCAGACGGCGATCCCGATCACGCTCGGTCTGCTGCTGGCCTTGGTGGTGGGGCTGACCCTGGGCGCGGTCCTGCTGCGGATGACGGACACCACCGTGCGCGTGGACTGGCCGAGCGTGCTGTCGATGACCGGCGTGGGGGCCGCGGTGGTCATCGTGGTCACGGTGCTGAGCCTGCCGCCGCTGCTGAGGCTGATGCGACCGGACGGACTGCGGACGGAGTAACCGCCCGCAGCCGGCCGTCCACCAGGGCCTGTCCGGCAGATCAGGCCGACTTCAAGCAACGGTGCCTGATCAGTGCAGGTGAGCGGGGTCATGGGGGTCCCCCCGCTCGAGCGAAGCCGAGAGTGGGGGAGCGTGCAGCTGCGACAACGCCGCAGATGCGCATGCCAGACCCCGCGACGTCGGCATGATCCGCCGGACAGGCCCTAGCCTAGAGGCTGTACTCCTTCACCACCCGCCGGACCTGGGCGAACAGCATGCCGACGTTGACCGACTTGCGGCAGACCACCACGGCCACGACGTCCTGCTGTTCGCTCAGCCGCACGAACAGGTGCGTGAGGTTCTCGCTGTTGACCAGGATCTCCTGGAAGAAGTGGTTGTCACTGCTGACCCCACGGCGCTCCTTGAAGACATCCTCGATCATCACGACCGTACGGCCCTGGAACAGGTCGAGGGTCGCACCCGCCAGGAGGTCCAGGACCTCCGGCGGGTGGTTCTCGACGGTCTCGTACGACAGCAGCATGCCGGTGGACATGTCGACCACACCGGACGCGACACAGTCGGGGGCGTCGGTGCGAAGGGACTTGACCAGGCCCATCACCTGGTCGGAGAAACCTGAGGTCATACGCTTCGTCGCCATCCCTTCAGACTCCTTCTGGCGCTTTCTCGGTCGCCTTGTCGGTGAGGATCGAGCCGATCCGGTTCAGGGTCGGCTGGGTCGCCCGGTGCAGATGGTCCAGGTCCATGCCCTCGTCGCCGAGCACCACCATCAGGGCGGTGTCACCGACGGCGTAGAAGGCGGCGCAGCCGTGGCTGCCGTACGTCACCGTCCGGCGCAGCGCGCCGCGGGCTGTCGCCCCGGCGGTGCGCCGAGCCAGGCCGAGGCCGGCCGCGGCGAGCGCGGCGAGGCCCTCCGGGTCGATCGAGTCGGCGGTGTCCGCGGCGATGAGCAGTCCGTCCGCGGCGGCGACCGCGGTATCCGTGATTCCGGTGACCTGTTCGCGCAGACCACGCATTTCGAGCGCCAGGGCTTTGTGATCCATTGACTCAACTCCCCTGAATCTGTTCACATCTGATCGGCTGTTTCATTTGGGCGTTCCGTTTCGGAGTCGGAAGAAGCTGCCGGGTTTTCGGCGGGGCAGATCGGTCCTTGCCTGGGACGGGGGCTGCTCCACGGGCGTGGGCGTGCGAGGCCGGAGTTCGTCACCATCGGGAAGAGAGCGGACCGCGATGGGCGTGGGCGGTCCGGCGCACACCAGGAGTCCCTCCTCGAGCATGCGCGCGACCTCGACCGTCACGGTGTAGACGCCGCGCCCGACCCGGAAGGCGAGATCGCGGGCCGTGCTGCGACCGTCGGCGTGGGTGAGCAATTCGCGTCGCAGGGCCCCGGATCCGTTGTCCGTGCCCGAGGGCACGGGCCGTTCCCGGTCGGGGTGCACCGGGTGCGGAAGCGCGGCCAGGGCGGTGAGTCTGCGGACCGCGTCCTGCAGCAGCCGCAGGGGCGGCTCACCCAGCGGGACCTGCGCGAACGGCTCCGCGGTGGCGCGCCGTTCGCAGTCCTCCACCCGGCCCGCGGCCATCGCGAACGCGGCGTCGTGCAGGGCCAGCGCGCACACCACACGCAGCTGTGCGGCCCCCGCGTAGCCGTGGGCGATGAGCGCGGTGGCCGGCCAGCGCGAACCGCCGGACTCCCGCACCAGCTCGGCCCACTGCTCGCCGCTGACCCGCCCGGAGCGCAGCAGCAGCGCCTCGGGTCCCGGGGCACCTGGCGACTCCACGGCGACCACCCGGCCGTCCCCGAAGTGGAAGGTGCCACCGGGTGTCCCGGTGATCCGCAGCTCTCCGGTGAAGCCGTCACGGCCGCACGCGGCCAGGGCCTGTGCCAGGTGTTCGTGGCCCGACATCACACCCCCCGCCGCCTCGCACATACGCCTGACGCGTAGCGCTCAGGAGGGAATGTGTATCAGGACGGGCGCATATTCCGGGGCCCGGTTTCCTACCTGCCGCTAGTTGACGGAAGTTGATTTCGCGGGCTGCTCAAAGCACTGTGTTCGGCGCTCATTTGACCGAATCCGAGGCAGGTTTTTCAGGGCCCGGAGGCGGTTCCGTCGGACCCTGTTCATCCGCTACGGCCTCGTCCTCGACCTCGGGTGGCGCCGATTGTTCCTCGGCGTACGCCTTGAGGTAGCTCACCACCGTGTTCGTCACCGCCACCAGCGGTACGGCCACCACCGCGCCGCCGATGCCGGCCACCATGCCGCCCGTCGCGACCGTGAGGACGACCGCGAGCGGGTGGACGCGCACCGCGCGGCCGAGGATGAACGGCTGGAGGATGTGGCCCTCGATCTGCTGGACGGCGAGGACCACCACGAGGGTCATCACCGCCGTGAACACTCCCTGTGTGACCAGCGCGACGAGTACCGCCAGCGCTCCGGAGGCGACCGCACCGACGAGCGGGATGAACGAGAACAGGAAGATGAAGACGGCCAGCGGAACGGCCATGGGGACGTCGAGGAAGTAGATGCCGATGCCGATGAAGACGGCGTCGATGAGGGCCACGAGGACCGTGCCACGGACGTAGGCGGTCAGGGTGCGCCAGGCGCGCGGTCCCGCGCCGGCCACGGCGGGCCGGGCGGCCGCGGGGACCAGCTTCAGCGTCCACGCCCAGATGCGGCGGCCGTCGTAGAGCAGGAAGAGCGTGGAGAAGAAGGTCAGCAGGATGCCGGTGAGCGCCTCCACGACGACCTGGACGCCCTCCAGGCCCGCCGACGTGATCTGGTCGGTGTTGGCGCCGACCGCCTCCCGCAGATTCTTCGCTATCTGGTTGATCTGCTTGTCGGTGACGTGGAAGGGGCTCTTCAGGAGCCAGTTGCGCAGGTCGTCGATGCCGCTCTGGATCTGGTCGGAGAGGTCGTCGATGTTCTCCATGACCTGCCAGGTCACGAACCAGCCCATCAGGCCGATCACGACGAAGCCCAGGATCGCGGTGAGGGCCGTGGCGGGGCCGCGCGGGACGCCGTGCCGCATGAGGCGCGCCACCGTCGGCTGGAGCAGCGCGGTGATGAGCAGGGCGACGACGAAGGCGAAGACGACGAGCTGTACGGAGCTGATGACCCGCATCAGCACCCAGACGGTGCCCGCGAGGACCAGAAGCCGCCAGCCGGCCTCGGCGGCGACCCGTACGCCCCACGGCACGGCCTGCGCCGGATCGGGACGGGGAACCAGCACGACGGGCGCACGGGAGGCGGCGCCCGACGGCGTCTTCGGCCGGCGCTCAGGCGCCTCGGCCGAGTCGGCCTCGGCCTCCTCGCGGGCCACCTCCGCGCGGCGCTCGTCCAACCGCTCACCCATATCGGTCAGTCGGGTACCCATCCGACCGAGCCACCCTGGCACTCGCGACATGATCCGTCCTCTTCCCCCGTCTCTCCTCACCACTCCCCCCTGGAGTCGTCCGGTCCGACCGTACATGGCAAAAGCCCCTCCCCCTAGGACGGGGAGGGGCTTCGCGAGGTTGAGAGCCGGGCGCGCTCAGTACCAGTTGTTGGCCTGCCAGAACGACCAGGCCTCACACGGGCTGCCGTACCGGCTGTCCATGTAGTTGAGGCCCCACTTGATCTGGGTGGCCGGGTTGGTCTGCCAGTCGGAGCCGACCGACGACATCTTGGAGCCCGGCAGGGCCTGGAAGAGACCGTAGGCACCGGAGGAGGCGTTGACGGCCCGGTAGTTCCAGCTGGACTCGTGGTCCACGATGTTGCTGAAGCACTGGAACTGCCCGCTCGGCACCATCGAGGCAGCCATCGACTGGATCTGCGCGACGGTGTACGAGCTCTGGACCGGGAAGCTGGAGGAGCTCCTGCTGGCCTTTTCCTTGGCCTCGGCGCGCTCCTTGGCTTCCTTGGCCGCCTGCTCGGCGGCCTCCTTCTTCTCGATCGCGGACTTGGCGGCGGCCTTGCGCGCCGACTCCTCCGCGACCTTCTTGGCGCTCGCGTCCGCGGCGATGGCCTGGGTGTCGGCCTGCTGCGTGAGGGACGCGGTCTGCACCTGAGCCTGCTCACCCGCGGGGAGATCCGCCAGGAGCGTCGTGCCTGCTGCCGTCGCCTCGGCGTCGTTCGGCTGCGCGACACTGCCGGAGGCAACTCCGACAACGCTTCCGACAGCGGTGACCGCGGTGGCGGAGGCCACTGCGAATCCCCGGACCGAAATCGGGCTCACACGGTTTCCTTCCAGCATCGCCCGCTTCGGTGACCCTGGCGGACGCAATCGTGCCCCTAGACACTGGCCTCCCAACTAAAGGGGTCACGGGAGGCGCGGGCCCGGTGGGCAACTCCCTCGCGGGGAGCGCCGCATGGTGCACGGGCGGCATACGACGACGCTGTGGAGTTGGTGGTGTTGCTGTGGTGCCGTACCGCTGGGGGTACAGGTGTGTCGTATGCGGGGCCTGACAGGAATGAGACTCTGCCGTAACCGGACGCCGGGTGGCAATTCTGAGTTGCGTGTGAAAGCTCACATCCCGTTTGCGCCCTGGGATTTCGAGAAACAGCACCACGCGAAGGCGCCGCCCGGCTAGGCTCTTGGCCTTTCCGGACGGCGCCAACTGGCCCTGAATACCCCAGACTTCCCGAGGCTGGCGGATTGCCTCAGATGTGGCCGTCTTCGAGCATTTCGGTCACAAGGGCCGCGATCTGGGACCTCTCGGACCTCGTCAGTGTGACGTGGGCGAAGAGGGGGTGCCCCTTCAGCTTCTCCACCACGGCGACCACACCGTCGTAGCGACCGACCCTCAGATTGTCCCGCTGGGCCACGTCATGGGTCAGAACGACCCGTGAATTCGCGCCGATTCGGGACAGAACGGTGAGAAGCACATTCCGTTCCAGGGACTGTGCCTCGTCCACGATCACGAACGCGTCGTGGAGCGAGCGGCCGCGGATGTGGGTGAGCGGCAGGACCTCGAGCATCCCGCGCGCGGTGACCTCCTCGATGACCTCGCGGCTGGTGACCGCGGACAGCGTGTCGAAGACCGCCTGCGCCCAGGGGCTCATCTTCTCGGACTCGGAGCCCGGCAGATAGCCCAGTTCCTGTCCGCCGACCGCGTAGAGCGGACGGAAGACCATGACCTTCTTGTGCTGGCGGCGCTCCAGGACCGCCTCGAGACCCGCGCACAGCGCGAGCGCCGACTTGCCGGTGCCGGCCCGGCCGCCCATGGACACGATTCCGATGTCCGGGTCGAGGAGGATGTCCAGCGCGATGCGCTGTTCCGCGCTCCTCCCCTTGATGCCGAACGCCTCCCGGTCGCCGCGCACCAGTCGGACGTTTCCCTCGGGCGAGACCCGGCCGAGGGCCTTGCCGCGCTCCGAGTGGATCGTCAGCCCCGTGTGCACGGGGATGTCGGCGGCCTCGGGAACGTAGACGTGCCCCTCCTCGAAGAGGATGTCCACCTGTTCGCCCGGCAGGGTCAGCTCGGACATTCCGGTCCAGCCGGAATTCTCCGTGATCGCGAGCTCGGCGCGGTACTCCTCGGCGAGGAGCCCGACCGAGGACGCCTTGATCCTGAGCGGGAGGTCCTTCGACACGACGGTGACGTCGAATCCCTCGGCCTGCAGGTTGCGGGCGACCGCGAGGATGCGGGAGTCGTTGTCACCAAGGCGGTATCCGGACGGCAGCACGCTGGGGTCCGAGTGGTTGAGCTCGACACGGACGGTCCCGCCGAGTTCCCCGATCGGGATGGGGGCATCGAGTCGGCCGAACCGGACCCGGAACTCGTCGAGCAGCCGCAGGGCCTGCCGGGCGAAGTAGCCGAGTTCGGGATGGTGCCTCTTTGCCTCCAGCTCCGTGACCACGACGATGGGGAGCACGACTTCGTGCTCGTCGAAGCGGTTCAGGGCGTTCGGGTCGGCCAGCAGGACGCTGGTGTCGAGAACGTAGGTGCGCCGGTCAGGCATGCGGCGCTTTGTGCTGGTCACCACGGAAGGACGTACCCCCTCGGATGAGGTCGGGGAGCGACGGAGTGGAGCTGGACCGGTCGTCGGCCCGTTTGCACGGACCGGGAACCGGCCCTCCACTGCTTCTTCCGTGCTGTGACCGCACGGTCGAGCTGGTGCAAGGGGCCTCCCGGGCGGACGGCCCCGTGCCGTCCGCTGAGATCCGACACCCGTGGTTCGGGCATCGACCTGACTGGCTTATGCCCTCGAACAAGCACTGCCATGCCGACTCATGTGACGACGCCCCGGTGAACTCCTGGGGATCTGGGGGTATCCCCCTGAAAACGCGACACTTCCGCCCCGAACGGGGTACCCGAAGGGGTTGGTCAGCCGCCGTAGCGGCGGTGGCGTGCCGCGTAGTCGCGCAGCGCGCGCAGGAAGTCGACCTTGCGGAAGGCCGGCCAGAAGACCTCGCAGAAGTAGTACTCCGAATGGGCGGTCTGCCACAGCATGAACCCGGACAGCCGCTGCTCACCGCTGGTACGGATCACGAGGTCGGGGTCGGGCTGGTCGCCGGTGTAGAGATGGCGGCCGATCATGTCGATGTCGACGGCCTCGGCGAGCTCCTCCATCGAGGTGCCCTTGTCCTGCGCGTCCAGCAGCATCGACCGTACGGCGTCGGCGATCTCCTGGCGGCCGCCGTAGCCGATGGCGACGTTGACGAGTATTCCGTCGACGTGGGCCGTGGACTCCTCGGCCTCCTTCAGCGCCGTCTGCATCGGGGAGGGCAGCAGGTCGGGGGTGCCGACGTGGTGGACCCGCCAGCGGCCGTCGGCGGCGAGGGTGCGGACGACGTCCTCGATGATGCCGAGGAGGGGGCCGAGCTCCTCCGGCGGGCGGTTGAAGTTGTCCGTCGACAGCAGCCAGAGGGTGACGACCTCGACGTCCGTCTCGCTGCACCAGCCGAGGAACTCCTCGATCTTCTCCGCGCCGGCGCGGTGACCGTCGACGGGGGTGGAACCGGCTGCCTTCGCCCAGCGCCGACTGCCGTCCACGATGACACCGATGTGCTTCGGCACCTGGGCGTGGTCCAGGTGTCCTTCCACCCGGCGTGCGTAGAGCCTGACGAGCAGGCCGCGCAGCTTGTCGCGCAGGTTCACGTGATTGTCAGCCCCTTTGACGGATGGCGGTCCCCGCGGCTAGAGCGTACCGGGGAGTGCCGGATGCCCGGCGCCCGGGGGGCCATCTGTCCGTGTGCTCCTGCGTGTTGCGGGGGCGGTGACATCGGCACGGCGAAGCCGTGCGGCCCTTGGATCGGGTGTCGATCGGATGGCCCCTGCGTCGGCCGGAGGAAGCGTCCAGGTCCGAGCGAGAAAAAACGGGCCGGTCCGTGGGGGGGATACGGACCGGCCCGAGGGGGGGGTTCCACCATAACCCTTCGTGAGGGATGGTGGGTGCATCGGCGTGCCACAACTACTCTCCGGAGTCGGGCGGCGACGGCGCGGTGCCCGGTCGAAGCCCTGCTCATGGGGGTTTCGTGGCCGAATTACGGCGGAATCATGGGGACGTGGGGCATCGCCCAAGCGGGTGACTCCGGGTCGGAACGTTTCTTTGACGCCGGGAAGTGGGCGCGGCACCGCGCAGCCCCCTCCTCTGCGCGGTGCCACCGCGCAGCTTTGCCAGCGCGAATTGCCTCGCATTGAATTTACGTCAGCCGTGGCCCCGATGCGAGCCACCTGGGATAACGATGTGGAAACCCCGTGAAGACCATGGATACACGGGATGGATCGCCACAGGATGCACCAATTGCCCTATTTGCAGCTGTCCAAGCGCCATCCGGAGCCGTGAAGGTCAGGCGCGTGGCTTACGGGCCTGAAGGAGATGGCGGCTGCTGTGCGCGACGAAGGGGCCCTCGGACTCGATCCGCTCGTGCAGGGACCGAAGGCGGGGCTCGTACTCGGCCACGGTGAAGCCGGGGACCATCCACACCACCTTGCGCAGGAAGTGGACGACGGCGGCGATGTCGTGGAACTCGATCCGCAGCCGCTCGGCACGCAGGTCGACGATCTCCAGTCCGGCGGCCTCGGCGGCGGCGCGGTCGCGGTCCGGGTGGCGGTCCGAGCTCTGCGCCTCCGGCTGCGGGCCGAGGAAGTACTCGACGAGTTCGAAGACGCTGCGCGGGCCGACGTGCTGGGCGAAGTACGTGCCTCCCGGCTGCAGTACGCGCACGATCTCCGCCCACTGCGGGTTGACCGGGTGCCGGCTGCTCACCAGGTCGAAGGTGTCGTCGGCGAAGGGCAGCGGCGCGTCCTCCGGCGTGGCGACGACCACGACGCCGCGCGGACGCAGCAGCGCGGTGGCCTTGGTCACGTTCGGCGGCCAGCCCTCGGTGGCCGCGGCGAGCGGGGGCGTCTTGATCCCCTGCCCGAGGGCGAAGTCCAGGACCTCGCCGCCGCCGGTCTGGATGTCGAGCGAGGCGGTGGCACCGGCCAGCTGGTCGCCCAGGGAGCGGGCGAACCCCCACGAGGGCCGCGCCTCGGTGGCCCGCCCCTCGAACCACGAGAAGTCCCACCCCTCGGTGGGCACGGCGGCGCCCTCGGCGACGAGGTCCTCGAACGTGCGGGTGCGGTGGGAGGTCATGGGGTGATCGTCGCAGGCCGACGCGTGCGGGCGCCGCTCGTTTTTTTCGGCCACTTCGGGATTCCGGCCACTTCGGGACCGGGGATCCCCTCCGCCCGGCGGGTCAGGGCACCAGAGGCCGGACGTCCTCCGCGGCGAACCGTAAGAAACCCTCCGGGTCGGGCTCATCGGCCGTCGGCTGCAGAACCACCGTGTCGGCACCGGCGTCGACAAGCCGCCGGCGGCCTACGCCGGGTCAGGGCACCAGAGGCCGGACATCCTCCGCGACGAACCGTAAGAAACCCTCCGGGTCGGGCTCATCGGCCGTCGGCTGCAGAACCACCGTGTCGGCACCGGCGTCGACAAGCCGCCGGCGGCCTACGCCGGGTCAGGGCACCAGAGGCCGGACATCCTCCGCGACGAACCGTAAGAAACCCTCCGGGTCGGGCTCATCGGCCGTCGACTGCAGAACCACCGTGTCGGCACCGGCGTCGGCAAGCCGCCGGCGGCCTACGCCGGGTCAGGGCACCAAAGGCCGGACATCCTCCGCGGCGAACCGTACGAAACCCTCCGGGTCGGGCTCGTCGGCCGTCGGCTGGAGGACCACCGTGCCGGCACCGGCGTCGGCAAGCCGCTGGACGGCCTACGCCGGGTCAGGGCACCAAAGGCCGGACATCCTCCGCGGCGAACCGTACGAAACCCTCCGGGTCGGGCTCGTCGGCCGTCGACTGCAGAACCACCGTGCCGGCACCGGCGTCGACAAGCCGCTGAACGGCCTACGCCGGATCAGGGCACCAAAGGCCGGACATCCTCCGCGACGAACCGTACAAAACCCTCCGGGTCGGGCTCGTCGGCCGTCGGCTGGAGGACCACCGTGCCGGCACCGGCGTCGGCAAGCCGCTGGACGGCCTTGGCGACCGCCCCCGCGTCTCCGGCGACGCCCAGGTCGGGGACGTCCGCGACGCCCTCCTCGGCGAGTTCGGCGCGCAGCCGGGCGGCCGCGTCGGGCCCGGTGGCGGTGAGGAGGTAGACGACGACCCGGTGCCGGTCCGTCCGCCCCGCCTTCTGCCGTCCCTCGTCGATGAGCCGACGGGCCCGGCGGACGCCGTCGGGCGGGGTGCTGGCGGTGAGCACCGTGCCGTCGGCGGCCTCGCCCGCGAGGCGCAGGGTGCGCGGGCCGGTGGCCCCGGTGAGCACCTCGACGGGACCCTCGGGCGGCCAGTCGAGGGCGACGTCGTCCAGCGAGACGTACCGCCCCCGGGTGCTGACGCGCTCGCCCCCCAACAGGGCGCGCAGCGCGACGAGGTGCTCCCGCAGCAGGGTGAGCGGCGACTCCGCCCGCGCTCCCACCTGCCCCATCCAGTCCTGCACACCATGGCCGACACCGAGGACCGCCCGCCCAGGGAACATCCGGTGCAGGGTGGCCGCCTCCATCGCCGTGATGGCGACGTTGCGCAACGGCACGGGCAGCAGGCCGACGCCGATCCGCACCCGCTCGGTCCATGCGAGGGCGGCAGCGGCGGTGGAGATCCCGCCCTCCCGGAAGCAGTCCTCCCACAGCCAGAGCTCTTCGAGCCCCGTCTCATCCGCGAGCCGGGCGAGGGCACGCAGCCGCTCGGGAGGGAGTTGGGGACGGAACACAGCGCCGAGTTCGGTCATGCCGCCCTTCCTACCCATGAAGGTAGGACCGGACAACTTCTTTACGGCGTCGGCTCGTACCGCAGCAGTACGACGCCGTTGCCGAAGGTGTGCGACTCGACGAGCCGGAGGGAGGTCAGCGTGTCGGTGTGCGGGAACAGGGGCTTGCCCCGGCCGACGAGGACGGGGTGGACGTAGACCCGCAGCTCGTCGACGAGGCCGTATCGCAGAAAGGTCTCCCCCAAGTCGGCCCCGCCCAGCGCGAGATCACCGCCCGGCTGCTCCTTCAGCGCCCGGACCTCTTCGGGTACGACCTCGCGGACGAGGGTGGAGTTCCAGTCGACGTTCGTGAGGGTCCGGGAGTAGACGACCTTGGGGAGGTCCCGCCAGATCGGGGCGAACTCCCTGACGGACGCGGGGGCGTCGGGGTCGGCGTCGGCGGTGGGCCAGTAGTCGGCCATGAGCTCGTAGACGACGCGGCCGTGGAGGAGTCCGCCCATGCTCCCGACCGTGGCGTTCATGTGCGTGTGCAGTTCGTCGTCGACGCGGTGCCAGCTGATGTCCCGGTCGGGGCCCTCGATGTATCCGTCGAGGGACATGGACATCATCAGGACGATTCTTCGCATCGGACACCTGACCTGGGCAGAAGAGAGAGGATCGACTCCCACGGTACTGGGACCGACACGGACGGCGTGGGAACTCCACGGCTTGGAGGTGGCTCCGGGATGGGGCGTTGGCAGGACGGCTGCGGAAAACTGATCGTGCACGGGGAGCAGGAGGAGCTCGCCGTGCCGCTGGAGATCGCGAGCTCCTACCGCGCCCGGACGAAGGGACTGCTGGGACGGGACTCCGTCGACGGGGCCCTGCTCCTGTCCCCCGCGGGCAGTGTGCACACCTTCCGGATGCGGTTCCCCATCGACGTCGCCTACCTCGACCGGCGGCTCCGTGTCATCGCCGTACGCACGATGAAGCCGGGGCGGCTGGGAATGCCGCGGCTGCGTTCCCGTCATGTGCTGGAGGCGGAGGCCGGGGCGATGGAGGGGTGGGGGGTATGGGTGGGGGTGCGGGTGGAGATCGGGGTGGAGTAGGGGGCGAGGCCCCGCAAGGTCCGGCGTCGGCGAGAGGACGTGGACGACCCGGCCAGCGGGAAGGCGAGTGCGGCGCCGAACTGTCGTACCGCCGCCGTCAGCCGAACGCGCTGACGGCGAGATCGGCCGACGGGATCTCGACGTTGGCGCGACTGCCGGGGTTGATCGCGACGTAGCAACCGAACAGGCCCTTGGCGAGTTCGCCCCCGTTCATCGCCCGCACCTGTCGACCGTCGTCCGGGACGTACTGGGTGCTGGTGTAGACGTCCAGGATGCGCTCGCCGTCGTCGCGCTGGCGGAAGCGGAGGTGCTTGCCGTCCTCGTCGAGGGAGACCAGCAACGTACCTTCGCGGAAGGCGTCCAGGAGTGCCTCGGGGGTGCCGCGGCGCGAGTCCAGGGCTTGGAGCGTACGCTCGACCTCGTTCTCCGGCGGACGGTACCGCAGCGCGGTGAGGGTGGGCTCATAGGTGGGGTTGAAGTGGAACTCGCCGATCTCGCCGTTCTCGTCGATTTCCCAGCCGCCGAGCATCCGCTCCTCCGGGACCTCGCCGTGCGGGTCGTATGCCGGATCGATGGCGAAGATCACCTTGCCGGGCTGACGCCGGGCGACATACCGCATGACCTCGGTCACCTCGGGGGCGAGCATCTTCGGACCGCGGAAGGGGATCACCGGATACACGTTCAGTTTCAGGTTGCGCGGGCTCCGGTCCCACTTGCCGTCGCCGACGATCTCTTCTTTGAGGGCCGCCAGGCTGGGAGCCTCCTGCCACGGCCCGGGCACCACCCACGCCTGGAACGGAAGCCCGTCCCGCTGCGCCACCGCCACCATCTCGGCCAACGCCTTGGTGGGAGGCGTCTTCAGCACCCACGCGGCCCGCATGCGGTCGATCCAGAAGCCGGTGGAGTTACTGGCATCGGGCCCCAGCTCCGGACGCACGACGTAGCCAAGGGCGCCCTCCGCATCCGATGCGTACACAGCCAGCAGAATCCCCGCCATGTAGGCCACCACGACGTACTGCACGGGACCGTCGGCATGGTGTGGATAGTCTTCCACCCCGCCTGTCAGCCGTACGCGCAGATCCTGCGACATCGCAGAAGACGGCCTCTCCCCGAAGTGTTCGTCCGGCTGGTGCTGCTCGCTCATCAGTGAATCTTTCCGTAGATCTGCCACTTCCCGTTGGCGTCCTTGAACGCCTCGGTGATCGTGTATTCCTTGCCACGGCCGAGCAGCAGTTCACGCTCTCCGGCACCGTAGGCGCCCACCTTCTCCACCCACAGGCCCGGGGTCTCCGCGGGCACTCGCAGATGGAGGACGGCGGCCCTGGACTCGGATACGGCCCCACCCAGCGAGGTGGACATGTAGCCGTCATCCGTGAAGTTCCTACCGACCATCAGTCTCGGGTCGTCGACATTCATCTTCTCGTAGAAGTGTTCCAGGTTCGTGCTGCGGTCGACGACGACGTCCTCAGGCAACGGATTCCCGGCGAGCGCCTTGTCGAGACGCTCGATCTGCTGGTGTACCTCCGGGGTGTCGTAGTACTTCTCGCCTCGCAGGAACCCGTTGACGCGCAGATGCCCGGTCTCCGTGTAGCTCTTCACCGTCTCCTTCACCTCGTTCGGCAGGCCCTCCGCATAGTCATTCCAGTGCTTGGCGCCGTACTGCATCGCACCCTCACTGCTTCTGAACGTGACCGCGCCTTCGGAGATCCCGGCCATCGCCGATTGGTGCCTGGCGGAGTCCGGGAGGCCGTCCCGCCTCGGGGGAGCGCTTTGGGCATCGGCCTCCGCAGCCGACGAACCGCCATCGGGGTCAGCGGGTTTCTCCCACTTGTCCCGGGCGACGTCCTTGGCGGCATCCGCCGTGGCGTCCGCGGTCTCCTGGGCCCGCTTGACGGTCCAGCCGTCCGGCAAGCCGTCCTTGGCCACGTTCCTCGCGGCCGATTCGCCCGCGCTCTCCGCTGCCGTTCCCATCCCCTCCCGGGCGGCCCGCTCCACCCCCGTCTCCAGGGAGTCCTTCACGCCCGCGGTGACCGTGCGGCGGGCCGCGGCCGCACCCCCAGCCGCACCGCCCGTGAGCAGGTCGAGGCCGACGTCGAAACTGAAGGTGCCCAGCGCCTCGGACGGATCGGTGGACCAGCCGGAGCCGACCATCGACTTGGCTGCGCGCACCGGGTGGTTGGCCGAGGTGAGCAGACCCATGCCGGTGCTGGAGACGTTCCGCAGGTACTGCGAGGGGTGGGTGAGGTTGTACGGGTCCAGCGGGTTGACCTTCCGCATCATGCGGGTCAGCCCGATCCCGCCCTTGAGAAAGCCGCCGGCGAAGTGCTCCAGCTCCATGTTCAGGGCCATGGGGGCGTCGATCAGGCCGGCCTTGAATTTGGCCCAGGCACCGGGCTCGGCAGGGGCCGCCTCGAACGCGCCGGTCACCTTGGTCGCGGCGGTCTCGGCGGCGGAGTCCCGCGTGTGGCGGGCGTACTTGAGGGTCTCCCGCGCCGCCCCGCGGTCGGCTTCTCCCGGGTCCACGAAGTCCCCCGGGTCGGTGGGGGTGGCGGTATCGGAGCCCGACAGGGAGCCGACGGTCAGGGCGGACTGGTACTCCCAGAACTGCTGGTCGTACTTCTGCCGTGCCGCCTTGCTCTTCGCCTCCGCGGCCCGCCACTTCTCGATCGCCTCGCCCGCCTGCCCGCGCGCCCAGGAAACCGTGTGGGCGTACGACGCCAGTGCCTGCGCCGCGGCCGTACAGGCGTCGGCCGCGGTGAGCCACTTCCTGGGGTGAGTGGTGAAGGACTCCCGGAAGGACTCGGCGGCGGTTCCGGTCCAGTGGCCCGGGTCGAGTTTCCTCAGTGCCTGCCCGACGCTCTCGAAGGCGGTGGCGAAGGACTTCAGATGCCGGACGGCCTCCTCGATGTCCCCGGTCGAGCCGTGGATCAGCTCGCCCGGCTCGTCGGTCTCGCCCAACTCCCGCTCGGGCACCACGGCGCCGACCACCCCGGTGAGGTACTCGGCGCCGTCGCGGACCTTTTCCCCGGCGGACTTCAGCCCGACCCCGTCCAGGCTGTCGCCCACCACGCCCGCGGTCGCGTTGACTCCGTCGGAGACGCCCTGCTTGACGCCGTCGGCGAGGTCCCCCAACTCCCCCAGGACGCCCATCAGTCGCTGTCCTCAGGTGTGACGGCGTCCATCGGCTCCCGCAGGAACTCGCCGCCGACCCGCAGCTGTGTGCCGTACTGGCCGCTGGTGGTCAGATCCTCCTCGGTGGCCTGCCAGGCCTGCCCCGTCTGGTGCAGGGACTCGGAGGCCGACTGCTGGGAGAGATCCGGCCTCCAACTCCCCTTCGCCGACGCCCCGACCTGGCCCCACGACATCCGCTCCGCTTTCTCGCCGGATACGGCCGGATCGCCGTAGGCGGCCACGACGTAGTCCTTGGTGACGCCGATCGCGTACTCCTCGGCCTCGTGGTAGTAACCGGCCGACAGGTCGAGCTTCTCCGCGATCTCATTGCCCTCGTCGACCAGCGCCTTCACTCCCCACGCCCAGCGCTCCGCGAAGGTGGAGAAGGCCTTGGCCAGCCCGGTGTGTCCCATCTGCAACTGCGTCAACCCGAGGCTGCCGAAGCCGCGCCCGACCGCGCCCCCGCCGACCATGCCGACGTCCTGGAGCTCCTCGATGGTCTGGTTGATGCCCTTGGCGGCCTGCTTGAGGACCTCGGGGTCCGCTTCGTAACCGTTGCTCACGCTTCTCCTGCGCTACGAGGCCTGGCCCCTGGAGTCCGGTCGATGAGATCCACCGCCACTTGGTCCGGCACGACACCGGACAGAGGAGGGAGGAGGAGCGGCCGGATGCCACCGACGTCCACCGCCACCCCGGCGGGCGTACGGCTCTCGGCCACGGCGGCGGGTACGGCTATGTCGAGCAGCCGGGAGCCGAGCACCGTCCAGTAGCGGATACGGCCGCTCGCCCACCCGGGGTCGGTGCCCGCCTCGGCGCGGGCGCGCGCGAAACGCTCCAGCTCGGTGGTCGAGGTGAAGGCGTACAGCCAGCGGACGCCGTCGGCTTCGCCGGAGCACATCGCTTCGCCTTCGGCGTGCTCGGCGTCCTCGGCTTCCTCGGCGAACGGCACGTACAGCGCCGCCGCTCGAAATGCCGCCAACAGCCGCTCACTGTCGCCCTGACCGTCGTACAGGTCGTGTATCTCGGCGGTCAGCGCTGCCCGTTCGAGGGCACCCACGCCAACTGTCGTGCTGCTGACCGCTTCCGCCATGATGCGTGGTCACCTCGTGACTGTTCTTCTGGTGTGCGAAAGCACATCATGATGATCGTGTGCCGGTCCAGCCGGGCGTGGCGTGCGTTGCCGGAGTCACATGGCAAACCTCGCGCACCCGCCTCACCGGCCGGTACGGGCGTGCGCGAGCCGCCTTGAATCTTGCTTGTGAAGTCGTGGTCTCGTGACAGAACGTTGGGGCGTTCGTTCTGTCTGTGGTCGCCACTAGAATCGGAGCAGGTCAGACTTGGTGCGTCTGTCACCGGCCGTGACGCGTTCACGACACGAACGACCGTGAGTGACACCACTGGGCAAACGGGGAGCTGGGCATGGCTGAAGAAGTAAGCGTCGATCTCGACGAGCTCGAGAAGACCGTCACCGCGCTGAACCAGGTGCTGAGTGATCTCGGCAAGGCGAACACGGACACGGCGACCAACACGTATCTCCCGGAAGGCGCCCTCGGAACCGGATTCGACGAGGCGCACAAGCTCGCCAACGCCCACAACGAGATGAAGACGTACATCGAGGACGTCGTGAAGTATCTCAACTCGGTCATGGACGAGTTCGGCCGGAAGACGAAGTACACACACGGGGCGTACCAGGACTCGGACTACGCGGCGCAGGCGAGTTTCCCGAACGCGGGACAGTAGCGGTCCATGAGCGCGATGCGGGCTGATGTACGAAGTACCAGGGGGTAAGGGCATATGGCTGAGGGCGACAAGTACATCGACTACGACTACGTCGAGATGAACCGGTGCTTCAACGAGAAGCACTCGACACCCTTCTCCGGCGGCAAGAACATGGACGAGATGCAGGCAATGGTCCGCCACGCCAGACCGGACCTCGTGGAGGGCGTCGTGACGGGCTGGAAGGGCGTCCAGGCTCAACTGACCACGATCCAGCGCGACTTCGAGAAGGAGGTCGCCCGTATCCAGGAACACTGGAAGGGCGCCGCCGCCGACGGATTCGCCGCGAAGGCCAAACAGGTCAGCAAGAGCATCGGCGACACGGCCAAGTACGCCGGGCACACGTCGATCGCCATGGCGAATGCCAGTTACACACTGGGCAAGGTCAAGGACGACGTCCTGGCGATGGAGAAGCCGGGGAGGGTCTCCAGCTTCCTCAATTCTGCGGGCGACGGATTCACCGGCGACGACAGCGGCATGAAGAAGGACATCGCGGCCGGGAGGGGCGCCCAGGAAGTCCTCGACCGCAACCATGACGATCTGTCGGCGGGGCGGGAGGCGCAGCTTGCCATGGCAGCGAAGATGGAGACGTTGGGGGCGTCTTACAATTCGCAGGCAAAAGCGATGGGGTCTTGGAATAGGAAGCCACCGATCGAGGGCGAGAAGGACTACCCCGGCGATCCCGGCGGCATTACACCCACGCCGGTAGCGACTCCGTCGACCACTTCGCCTCGAAGCCCGAGGAAAGCGACAGTAGATACCGCCGGGCACGCCCAGACTGGCACTATTAGCCAGTCGAAGTCGGTGACTCCGCCTTCGGACATCACCGGTGGGGGGCATCAGTCGACGGCGCCGGTACCGAGTGTCGGCACGGCGATTGACGGCATCTCCGGTGGCAACATTGGTACGCCGACGCCCAGTGGCGGGGGCGGCGTCGGTGGTGGATCCGCTGGCGGCGGCATCGGTGGTGGCGCTGGCTTCGTCGGTGGTGGCGCTGGCGTCGTCGGCGGCGTAGCTGGCGCGCGCGGAGCGATGGTCGGCCGACCCGGCGGGGGCGGCATGGCCGGCCGCGCTGGAGCGCGTGCGGGTGCGGGTGCGGGTGCGGGTGCGGCCGGGAGCGCCCGCCCAGGAGGCTCAGCTCGCAACTCGGGTGGCATCAGCGGTGGGACGCCCAAGGCGGGTGTGGGTGCGGGGACAGGCAGAGGGACCGCTGGCGGCTCGGGCCTGCACAACAGCCGCGGTGCCGCGGGCCAAGGAGCCAGCGCTGTCCGCAAGGGCGGAGTCGCGGGTGCACCAAATGGCCGCAACGGTCGCCCCAAGGACGAAGAGCAGTGCGAGCGGGAGCGTCCCGACTATCTGGTCGAGGATGAGGAGACCTGGACCCCGCAGCGTAACGTGGCACCTCGGGTCATCGAGGGGTAAGCGCGACGTGCCGTAGTAGACCGGAAGGTGCGGGGATGCATTCCTCACTCCCATTCCCGCACCAACCTTAGAGAGGACACACGGATGAGGTTCACCCGGGCACTTCGCGCCGCGGGCTGCGTCATGCTGACCGGCGCGCTGCTCTTCGCCGCAGCACCACTGTCAGCGGCAGACCAGGTCAGAGATGACCAATGGGCGTTGAAGGCGCTCAATGCCGAATCCGTGTGGAAGTTCTCCAAGGGACAAGGCGTCACAGTTGCCGTTATCGACGACGGAGTGAACGCCAGTCACGTCGACCTTCAAGGAAATGTCCTTGAAGGCAAGGACTTCATGGACGGGGGTAGCGCGACCCCAGATTCAGGCGATAATCACGGAACGGCAATGGCATCCATCATCGCCGGACATGGACACGGCACGAATAATGGCGTGATCGGCCTGGCGCCCGGGGCGAAGATTCTACCGATCCGGGAGTACGGCACTGACGGACCGGGAACGGACGTTGCCATTCGATACGCCGTTGACCATGGCGCATCTGTGATCAACGTGTCGCAATGCTTTGATTCCACGGATCAGAGCGAGTTGGACAAAACTTCCGACGCTGTAGCCTACGCATTGAGTCACGATGTCCTAGTCGTGGGCGGCGCAGGAAATGATGGCAACTCGTCCACATGCTACCCGGCGGCTTCACCGGGCGCGCTGGGTGTGGGTGCCGTGACGAACAACGGGAAGGTCTGGGAGAAATCTAACTCGGGCCCTCATGTCTCATTGACAGCTCCCGGAACTAACATCGTCTCCGCCAACGGCGCTGGCAATGGATATCACGCAGGAGACGGCACATCGGATGCGACCGCCTACACGTCAGCGGCAGCCGCCCTCCTCCGATCCAAGTTCCCCGACCTGACGGCAGGCCAGATCGCCAACCGCCTAGTAAAGACAGCGGCGCTGCCCGATTCCGAGAAGGGCCTCTCCCTCCCCGACAAGAGCTACGGCTACGGCATCATCCAGCCCCTCGCCGCGCTGAAGGACAACATCCCGGCCGGCTCGAAGTACGGCCCCCTGACTGTCCCAGAGTCCTTGAAGGAGAAATCCGCCGCTCCCGCACTCGGCGCATCCGACGAAGGGCAGGAGAAGACGAACCAGAAGGGCGTGATCATCTGGGCCGTCGTCGGTGTCGTGGGGCTGGCCGTCATCGGGCTGGTCACCCTCCTGATCGTGAAGCGATCCAGGCGCAGCGGGAACAGCAACAACGGACCCGACAGTACTGGCACTTCCGCCGGCTACCCGCAGTACGGCCAGCAGCCCTACCCGCAGCAGAACCCGTACCACCAGCCGGTATCACCCCAGCAGCCTAATCCGTACCAGCAACAGCCCACCCCACCTCAGGGCCAGTGGCCGCCCCAGCAGTAGCCACAGCCGGTCATGCCAATGATTCGGCGACGACGACGTGATCACACCAGCCACAACATGATCGTTTCATTCAGGAGAAATGGTCGAGCGCCATGCCGTCGACCACGGAGCAGCAACCATCGCCCCGTGGCCCCGTGACTTGAGGCGGTCCAGAATGCCCCCATGGCCGAAGAGGAGCACAACGAGGCAGATGCACGCTCGTTCCTGTCATGCGCAGCCGAGGTGGCACGGCTGCTGGACCTCGGGAACGCGGCCAACGTGCCAGAGGCCCGCCGCGCGCGGCATCTGGCCCATGCGACATGCAGACCACTGCTCGAACACGCCAGTCTGCCCGAAGAGTTCTTCGGCCCGTTGATGGCTGCGGCCGTCTATGACCCGGACCCCAGCTTCTGCCGCTGGTTCGTTGAACCAGCCGTTTACGCATTCGGACGCCGCCGGGTCATGAAGGCGCTGCTCGACTATCTACGGACAGGCACGGATGCGGAGCAAGAGGGTGCCGAGCGAGCCTGGTACTGCGCTCATGTGCCGCTCCGAGCGGACCGGTCCGCGGCCTACGCACCCGGCGGAAGTCGCGATCCCGCCATGGATGAGTCCCACGATCTGGTGGACGAGTGGCGGCAAACCCTGAGGCGATCAGCCATGCGACCGGGCTACATCGAAACCTGAGACTGCCTCGTTGTCGCGACCTGTTGGCCGCTCTGCGGCAGTTGCGGGACAAGTCTCAGGTGAATCAGTCCCGGAACCCTGCGAAGGCGGCGACGGCGGAGCGGTCCTTCAGGGCACCGATGAAGGGTGCGAAGACTCCTGTCGGGACCGTGAGCATTGCTCTGGCCGGGGCCTTGGAGTCGCGGATGGATATGCACGTGGGGCGAACCGCGACTTCCACGCAGTCATTGCCCTCACCTCCACCCGAGTAGGACGACTTCTTCCACGGAGTGGGGGTGGTCATGCTGTCCTCACAGTTCCTTGGCCAACTGATGGATGAGGTCGCGTGACTGCTCCGGAGGGAGCGACGCTTCCTTCACCCTAAGGAAGAGCGTTCGAAAATGCTCCAGTTGAGCCTCGGAATCGAGGTAGGCGGTGCCGTGAGGGGCATCGCGCACCACTGTGTCCAGACGGGGCACCGGGCCGCCTACGTGGACCAGGGCACTGCCCGCTCCGGCAAAGTCGTCCAGAGCAAAGGGAATGACCCGAACCGCGACGTGGTCCGCCTCGGACATCTCCAGGATGCGGGCCAGTTGAGCTCGGGTCGCTGTGCAGCCCGCGACTTTGATGCGCAGAGCGGCTTCGTGGATCACCGTCTCGTACGGGATGGGATCGGGGCCTTCGATGACGATCTTCCGCTTCATCCGGTGCCCTACCCGAAGTTCGACCTCACGATCCGGGAACTCGGGGTTCATGTAAGCGAAGAGGGCACGGGCGTAGTCCTCCGTCTGAAAGAGCCCCGGCACGTGCATGACCGCCACATCGTGGCGAAACCTGGCGTGGTGGTCCAGCTCGGCGAGGTCGAGGTAGGCGGCAGGAAGGACACCCCGGTACTCCTCCCACCAGCCGGGCGTCCGGTCAGTCGCCATGGTCACCAGGGCGTCGATCAACTGCGCATCCGAGCAAACGTAGTTGGCGGCGAGGCGACGCAACCGCTCCTCACTCACACCCGATAGCCCCGACTCGATGTGGCTCATCTGGACTGAGTTCACGCCGAGCAGGGCGGCCCCTTCACGGGCACTGAGCCCTGCCGCCTCCCGCATCCTGCGCAGTTCACTCCCCAGGCGCTTCTGCCGGGCCGTCGGTTCGCGTCTCGTCGTCATCGATCGCTCCTCGGTGCAACGCGCCGGTGAGCGCGACTCGTTCGGGTGTCAGGTTACGCGATCACCTTGCACCACCGAAAGATTATCCCCTACCGTCAGTGACGCGACGCACACTCTGCGGATCTGCCGGGACCCGGAAGCGCACCACTCCGTCCTGCCACGACGGCTGCGGCAATGCCACCGCCGGCCACCGCAGCTCCCCGAACCCTTCTTCCACCGAACGGAGTTGCCGCATGCCCGAAAACGCCCCCTGGGAGTACACGCTGTATATCCCGAACGACCCCAGAGCCGTCACCATCAGCCGCCGTACCCTCCGCCTGATCCTGACCATGCACGGCCTGATCCGGCTTGTCGACACCGCCGAACTGCTCGCAGCCGAGTTGATCGCCAACGCCGTACGCCACACGAAGGGACCGGCTGCCCTCAGGGTGCGGTGGTCACCGGGCGTCCTGCGCATCGGAGCGTGGGACGCCGACCCCGAACCTCCCGAGCCTCCAAAGGAGTTCGAACTGCTCGGAGAGGCAGAGCAAGGGAGGGGCTTGGCATTGGTGCGTGCCTGTGCCGACCTGTGGGGGTGGCAGCCGTTGGCGCGGTACGGCAACCGGGGCAAGTACGTGTGGTTCGAACTGGCCGCAGCCTAGCCAGATGAAGGTGCGACATGAGATCGCGTGTGTGGAGTCGACGCTCGCCGACGCCGCCACGGCCGCCACCGCGTGACTCCGCGACGACAGCGCTCCCTTGGCAAGGTTCGCGCCGGGGGGCTGCTGCTGTGAACCTTGCCGGAGTCGACTGTTCCCCTGAAGCCGTCGGCAGAACTGCCGCATGGCGACCGTACTGCGCCACCGGAGTGGTCTACAGGTTGATCAGCATCCGTCCGCTTTCGTAGCTGCGCCGAGGAACGTCCTCATGAACTTGGTGAGCTTCGTTTGAGCTTCCTGCCAGTTATTGGGATTTCCAACACCGACTGTCAGCGCATAGCTTTGAGCTTCCTCACCATCGACATCCGACGGGAGCCCTGAGCAATCCGCTACACCTACGGCATGGCCCCTGTACGTGGCGATGCGACCGGAAGAGGAGACGGTGATCTCTCTTGCTTGACTGCCAGGGACGGTCTTTGCGAGAACATCTCGGGCAGCCAGCTTCTCCTGGTAGCGCTGGTCCGAGAGACTGAGCACGGTGTTTCCGTCCACCAAGTAAGAGCAAGACGACTGGTCTTGGCCATCCGCGAGAGCACCCCCTGTCTGCGTGAGATCCTTCCCAGGAGGGAAGAGCGGTTCAATCACGCTGCGGGTGACTGGAACTCCGCAGAGGCTTTTCGGCAAGTCGTACTTCACCGTCTGCTCGGCTGAACAGCCGGACAGGAGCGCCAGCACCGCCAGAAGTGCCCATGTCGGCCGCTTCGGAATGAGCTGAAGGTCATCCATGGTGCGCGTCCTCCCACTTGGCTCCGGCAGCGTGGCTCTGGAAGGCCTCCCCCGCTACGGCATTTTTGATATCACGCACGGTGTCAGCGTTGTAATTACCGCGCTGTGCCGCCTGCTCGACAGCAGCCTGAGCCGACCGCTGCACCTGAGTGCTGCCGTTGGTGTAGTCCCGGTTTGCCTCGTCCTGTGCCTGAGATGTGGTGTCCCGCTGGATGCTCTCCAACACACTCGACTGGATGTCCTCGATCGCCCAACCTACGACGTCGCCGGCGACGGGGACCTTGATGGCACCTGTGGCCAGGCCCAAGCCGCGGCCAACCCACTTGCTGGTGGTCTCGGCCGACTCATTGAAATCCGCGTCCTTCTCGCGGTGGGTTGAGAAGATCGCGTCCGCGCGGGCCTCGCTCATAATGCCGGCGATGGTGGCACCGGGGCGGACGGCGCTGGATGCCCTCTCTTCGACGGACACAGTGGAGTCCGTTTTGCCGTTCATGGCCCGGTCGACCTCAGCCGTGGTGTACGCCTGTTGCGATGCTGTGATCGCCGCATAAGCATCGGGATCCTGACCGACCTGGGAGAGGAACGCCTCGGTGTGCGCAGGGTCGAGCTGTGCGGGAGTACCGAAGACCGGCAGGCTCTCCTGACTGGACACGGCGCGCTGAACGTCGCCCATGTACTCCGCAGCGATGTTGCCCAAGCTGTCACGCGTGGCCTCGTAAGGAGCTCCGTCTTTGCCGTTGAGGAGTTCGGGGCCTCCCTCACCACCGAACTTGTCCACGATCTGGCGTGCCAGGGCAGCCTGGGCGTCCGAATGCAGGACGGAATCAGCGTTGGGGTCACCATCCCAGGAGCGGCCAGTAGTGGCGGCTTCGAGGGCGTGCCCCAGGGAGTCCGGGAAGTCGTTCATGGACTTCTCCGCGGCGTCGGGGTCGTGGCCGGTGATGTCGGGGAAGGATTCGTAGTCCTTGTTGACGAGGTAGTCCAGGTAGTTGGTCGAACCGTCGACGTCGAGGGTCTCCTGCGGCTTGCCCTTCGGGGAACCGTCCTCTGCGTACTCCTGCATCGGTGGCGAAAAGTAGTCCGTCGCCGCCTGCGGGCTGTGGCCCAACGCCTCCAGGACGCTGTTCATGGGGTCGTAGCCCGCGCCGTTCTTGCCCGAGGGGTTGAAGCCGTACCCAGGGTCTCCGAAGTCGGACTTCGTTCCGGCGAAGAAGTCCGGGTCCTTGGCGTGGAGTTGGGTGACGTGCTCTGCGATGGGGGTGAGGAAGGAGGAGTCGTAGTTGCCGTAGCGGAGGATGCCGCCGAGGAGCTGGTAGCCGTAGGGGCCCTCGCGCATGCTGTCCGGGTACAGCGCGATGTGCTGGGTCCCGAGTTTGCGCAGGTCGGCGGTCCACTGCTCGTCCAGGTGCGGGGTCTTGCCCGGGTTGGTGGCGGTGGCCAGGTTGTTGCCCATGTTGCGCTGCAACTCCTGGAGCAGCGCCTTGCGTTCGTCGCCGGCGTCGGCGGTCTGGAGGGCCAGCCGGCCGTAGAGCTGGAGGGTGCCCTTCTGGCCGAGCTGCTGGTAGAAGCTGGTGGAGAACTCCGGGTCGCGCTGGTTGGACTTCAGCAGATGGTTGAGCTGCGTGAGTTCGGTGTCGGTGAGTTTGTCGCCCTTCCTCATCAGCTCGGCCGCGTGCGTGGCGTCGGCGGAATCGAGGGACGTGACGACCTTGGAGTTGAAGTTGTCCGTGTAGCCGCCGAGGTCGCGGCGCAGGGCCCAGCAGGCGGTCTCGTCGGCGTCGGCGGCCTGCTGGAGGACGGCTTCGATACGGCGGGCGAAGGCGTCGCAGGCCTGTTGCTGTTTGCGGATGAGCGCTTGGCCGTCGGGGTCGTGGTGGGCCCACGTCTGCTGGTTGGCGTCGTTGCGCGGGGTGACGACACCCGTGGCGCTGATGTGCAGCTCCTGCTTCGGGGCCTCTACGTCAGCGAGGTGGCTGAGGTCGCCCTTGGCTTTCGTCAAAGCGCCGTGGAGTGAGGCGAGGACGCCGGCGATGCCCTCCGCCTCCTTCTGGGCGTCCGCGAACTCCTGGTGGGCGGCGCGGACATCGCCGTCCGCCTTGGCCGCCGTCAGAACGGGCTGGTGCCAGCCGGCCTGCTTGAAGGGCGCCGCGACCTCGTCGCCGTACGCGGTGTGCAGTCCCTTGAACTTGGCGGCCGTTTCCCTCCAGCGGTCGGCGGCGGCCTTCAGGTTGCTGAGGTTCAGGTGATAGAGCTGCTCGTACGTCGGCATGGCTGCGGTGGGTCCCCGTGTGTGGTGATCGCGGTGGGCGGTGGCGCGCTCGGGCCGGGTTCAGCCGAAAGGTGACGGCTTGCCGGACAGGGAGCGCATGGTCTGCGTGTTCGCCGTCTCCGTGCTCTGGTAGAGCAGGCCCGAGCCGCCGCACTGGCGAGCGAGGCCGTCGCACTGGGAGGCGAGTGCCGAGACCTGACTCGACCAGGTCTCCGCCAGGCCGCTCAGTGCTCCGCCGAGTCCGCCGTCCCAGTTGCCGCTGCCGAAGTCCTTGGCTGCCGAGCGGGTCTCGTCCACCGGGTGGGCGCCGGTGGTTCGCGTGCGTCCCGCCATTTCCTGCGCGCCGGTGCCCGCGCGGTTCAGTGCCGCCGGATCCTCGATGTCCGTGCCGCCCGACATGCCGTATCCCCCGTGTTCGCTTCGGCCCTGGTGGTGCGGGGCTTTCGATCCGTTACGCGAATCAGTCAGTGATGCGTGTGCAAAAAAATATCACCGTGGCGGGCCGCGTCTTCGGGCCTTCGGACGGATTCCGGCCGTGACGACACAGAGGCCTACGACACCCTTGTCGCCGTGAGCCACCTGCCCTGATCCGGCCAATCAGCCACCCGTCAGCTGTCTGACGGGGAGTTGTCAGGCTCGCAGGGTTCGATGTCCTCGGCTTCCTTCCCCCCACCGAGGAGTGTCATGACCCACGCGCCTGTCCACACGCAGGACGAGGCTGTTCCCGACTTCCCGATGGCCCGGGCGGCCGGGTGTCCGTTCGCCCCGCCCCCGGCGCTGATGAAACTGCACGCCGAGGAGCCGGTCTCCAGGGTTCGGCTGTGGGACGGCAGCGTGCACTGGCTCGTCACCCGGTACGAGGACCAGAGGGCCCTGTACGGCGACCGGCGCCTCAGCGTCGACACCACCCGGCCGGGTTTCCCCTACCTCAACGAGGCCTTCCGGGAGACCGCCGCCAAGAACCCGCCGTCCTTCCTCAACATGGACGACCCCGACCACGCGCGCATCCGCCGGATGGTCACCGGTGCGTTCGCCGTCAAACGTATCGAGGCCATGCGCCCGGCCGTTCAGCGGATGACCGACGACCTGATCGACCGGATGCTGGCCGGGCCCAAGCCGGTCGACCTGGTCGAGGCGCTCACGCTCCCCCTGCCGTCGCTGGTGATCTGCGAACTGCTCGGAGTCCCCTACGAGGACCACGACTTCTTCCAGGCCAACAGCAAGGTGGGGCTCCGCCGGGACGTGACCGCCGAAGCGGTTCGGGCCGCCTTCGGCGAGATCTACCAGTATCTGAGCGGGCAGATCGACGCGAAACTCGCCGACCCTGCGGACGACATGCTCTCCGAGCTGGCCGCCCGGGTGCGCACCGGTGATCTCACCCACCACGACGCCACCATGCTGAGTGTCCTGCTGCTCGGTGCCGGGCACGAGACCAGCGCCAACATGCTCGCCCTGGGCATCCTCGCGTTCCTGGAACACCCCGACCAGCTCGCCGTCGTCCGCGACACCGACGACCCGAAGGTCCTGGCGTCCGCCGCGGACGAGTTGCTGCGCTATCTGACCGTCGTCCACAACGGCCAGCGCCGCCTCGCCCTGGAGGACCTGGAGATCGGCGGCCGGTCCGTCCGGGCCGGCGAAGGCGTCATCCTGCCGGGCGCCACCGGCAACTGGCAGGCCGACGTCTTCCCCGACCCCGAACGGCTCGACGTCCGCCGCGACGCCCGTCGCCACATGGCCTTCGGCTTCGGCATCCACCAGTGCCTGGGGCAGCCCCTGGCCCGCCTGGAACTCCAGGTCGTCTACCACACCGTCTTCCGCCGCATCCCCACCCTGCGCCGCGCCACCGACCTCGACGAGATCCCGTTCAAGGACGACGGCATCGTCTACGGCGTCTACGAGCTGCCGGTGACCTGGTGAGCCCCACCATCCCGGTCGGTCAGTTCTCCCCTCGGGGGAAGGAGACCTCGACTCGGCGGTTCTTCTTGCGGCCCGACTCCGTCGAGTTGGAGGCGATCGGATAGTCCTCGGAGTAGCCGCGGACCTCGTAGGTGATGCCCGAGTCCTTCAACTCCTGGTCGAGGACGTCCTGTACGGCGTTGGCGCGCTGCCGGGACAGGGTGCGGCCGTGGGCGTAGCTGCCGAGGTTGTCGGTGAAGCCGAAGACGCGGATCCGGGTGGCGTGCTGGTTCTTGATCTCCGCCGCGATCGCGGAGATACGTGCCTTCGCCTCGCCGTTCAGCTTCGAACTGTCCTTGCCGAACAGGACCTCCGCCTGGAGCGCGAACTTCACGTCCGCGTTGGTGTCCTCGCGCCGTTCGTCTCCGCTCTGGTCCTCGACGACCTGCTTGATGTCCAGGACCTTCGGTTCGGCGAGGGTGGCGCCTTCCGGGAGCTTCAGATCCGGGTCGTTGGGGTCCACCTCGACGGGTGCGGTGGCGGAGGGTTCGGTGCCCGGGGGAACGCTGGGGCCACCGTCGTCGGCCTGCGCCGGGGTGAGAGTCAGGGCCGCCATGAGCGAGGCGACGGTGATGGCCAGGGCGAGGCGGGGTGGGGTTCGGGTGGCGGTCATGGTAGGCGTCATCCGGAGATCTGGATGGGGGCGGAGGCGAAGGTGGGGAGTTGGAAGGTGACGTCGGTCGTGCTGGTCGGGGGGGCCGGGAACTGGACGAAGACGGCCAGGGATTCGCCGGGTTGCAGCGATGAGAAGCCCGTCGTCGTCAGTGGTCGGCCGTCCGTGTCGCGCAGCACGTAGTAGCGCTTCTTCGACGTGGCGTCCACCAGGGTCGCGCCCCCGAGCGACATGCCGTGCCGGAGGATCTCCGTCTCGTCTCCACGGACCGCGGGGGGAATGGTGATGCGCTTGGAGCCGTCGTTCTTCAGGTTGCCGTTCACCGTGACGAAGCCGCCGGCGTCACGAGTGGCCGAGGTGATCTGGAGCAGCAGTCCGCTCGAGCCCTTCAGCTCCGCGATCGGCTCATCGGACTCGCCTTCCTGCGTACTCGGGTCGGACCCGCCCGTGCGGGAGGCCGACGCCGACGTGTCCGGTTTCTTGCCGTCGTCCCCTCCACCGCTGCAACCGGCCACACCGACGGCCAGTCCGGCCGCGATCGTCAACGCGACCATCCCCCTGCGGGCCTTCGCCGTGAACCGAATGCTCATCACTCCGCTTCCTTCGTCACTCGTCGTTCGCTTGTGCCAGATGGACGTCGAAGAGGTCCTCGGGTCCGGGCAGATCCGTGAGGTCGTCCGGGTCCAGGGTCCACACGACACCGCCCTCGCAGGTGAGCTCCGGCAGCACGTCCGCGTCCGCGCCTTCGCCAGGCGGTTTGAAGTCGCAGATCGGTTCGATGACCGCCTCGGCGACCTCGGTCGACTGCTTGCCCTCGACTCCGGGGACTATGGAATCACCGACGGTCTTGTTCGTCCTGACCTCGACCCGGTAGCCCGGGTACAGCCCCTGTACCGACTGGCAGGAGAGGCGGGTGGCGTCATTCTGCGCGGCCAGTTGGTCGGCCCGCTCGCACCCGTTGAAGTCAACTCCCACGCCGTCGAAGATGTCCCGCCACTTGGTGGGATCGAGAATGTCCTCCACCCACTTGTCGGTGATCTCGTCCCGGGTGTCCAGGGCCGCTGCCAGCGCCGCCGCGTCGGCCGCCGTCTGGGCGCCGTTCCTGTTCGCCGCAGCCTGGCCCACCGCGAGGTAGGCGAACGCGAGAAAGAGCAGGCCCGCCACCACCATGATGTAGATGGGGAAAGCCTGCCCTGCGTCGTCGTGTCTACGAGGCCCGTTCAGCCGCTGATGACTTCGTTGACCTTGTCCACGATCGCGGTGTAGATCGTGTTGCCGATATCCGTCCCCGTGATCGCCAGCACAATCGCCACCACCACCGCGATGATGCCCAGGTACTCGACCGCGGTCTGACCCTTGTCGTCGTTGAACCGGTTGCTCATTGCGGGCCCCTTCGGCGTCGTCGCTGTCGACAACCGGAACGTAGACCTGCGGATACCGATCGGCGCAGGGCCCCTGGGCCCAAATCCGGGCCCAACCTCGCAGCGGCACGGCTCACCCCACCCCTCGGCCCGAACCCGGCGCCGTGCCCAGCCACTTCGCGGCGGCCTCGGAGCGGCTCGCGCTGTGGAGCTTGGCGAAGATGCGGTTGATGTGGTTCTTGACCGTCTTCTCGCTGATGAAGCAGGCGGCGGCGATCTGCTGGTTGTTCATGCCGGATGCGATGAGGTTCATGATCTCCGCCTCCCTCGCGCTGAGTTGGAAACGCGACCTGTCCGATGACAACTGTCCCACAGGCGATTGCAGTTGCGAAAGCCCTTTAGGGGGAAACCCCATTGGAGCCACCGGGAGATGGGGATTTACGTGTGCATTCGCATCGCGTAGCTGGGTCAGCAGTGCGCTCGCCGCCGTGGGTGTGAGGTGGGTGCGGCCCTCCACGGTGTCCCGGACGGCCAGCACGAGCTGGTCCGCGGTGAACTCGCCGTGGACGAGGTAACCGTCGGCTCCCCTGCGCAATGCCTCCTGGACGGTCTCCGGCTCTCCGCTGTACGTCAGCATCAGCACCGGGGCGATCGGCACGAGGTACGGCAGCGCCGAGATCCCGTCGACGCCCGGCATGCGGAGGTCCAGGAGGATCACGTCGGGGCGGTGCCGGCTCGCGGCCTCGTACGCCTCGCGGCCGTCCGCCGCCTCCGCCACGACCGTGATGTCCTCGCGGCCCGTGAGGAGGGCGGTGAGGCCCGCTCGGACCACCGGGTTGTCGTCGGCGACGACGATCCGGACGGGGGTGGGCGGGGCCGTCGGGAACAGCGCGATCGGTGGGGTGGGGTGCTGGGGGTCGTCCGGCATGTCGCGGCCTCCTCTCGTGGTGGGGCGGGGGGTCATCGGTCCGCCCGTGGGAGTGACAAGGGCAGTTCCAGGAGTACTTCGGTGCCCTTCGCGTCCGCGCCCTCGCCGATGCGGATACGGGCGCCCACCGACTCGGCGCGTTCCATCATGCCGACCAGGCCGAAGTGGCCGGAGCGGCGGAGTTCGTCGAGGGTGGTGTCCGGGGGGAGGCCGCGGCCGTCGTCCTGGACGCTGATGCTGAGCAGTTCGTGGTCGGGGTCCACGTCCGCGGTGACGTCGATGCGCGTGGCATCGGCGTGCCGGTGGGCGTTCTCCATCGCCTCCTCGGTGATGGTGAGGAGTTGGCGGGCCACGGGGTGCGGGACGGCGAGCGCGGGGTGGGGGTGGGTGGGGGGCCGGTAGGTCGCCCGGAGGGTCGTACGGGCGCTGAAGTTCCTTGTGCGGGCGGCCAGTTCCTTGAGTACGTCCGTGGTGGGGGCCTGGTCCCGGCGCAGGTCTGTCAGGAGTTCGCGGGATTCTGTTGCCGCTCTGCGGGCCGCTCGGGCCACCAGACCGGCCTGTCGTTCCAGCAGGGCCGGGTCCGGGGCGGGGGCGGCCGCCGATGTCGCCAGGCCTTCGGCCGCCAGGGCCACGCCATGGAGGGTCTTCGCCACCGAGTCGTGCATCTCCCGTGCCAGACGGGCCCGTTCCTCGCTGATCGCCTCCGCCACCGCCAGGCGGGCCTTCATCGCGGTGAGGGCCTGGGTCGCCGTGCCGAAGCGCAGCAGGAGGTTGCGCAGGGTGGAGCCGACCGCGCCCGTGATCACGCAGAAGCCCGGCAGGAGAAGGATGTCGGCGGGCGTGGTGTTCGAGTGCGGGAGGGCTGTCTGGGCCAGGAGCAGGATCAGGGACTGCAGGGACGCGAAGACCGCGGCGCCTCGCCAGCTGTAGGCGATACCGGCGAGGAGAGGGGTACAGACGCTGACGTAGGCGAGCGTGGTGTCGGGGCCCGCGGAGATCAGGAGGAGGCTCGCGAAGAGGGTGTCCGCGGCGAGCAGGGTGGGGTGGCGCAGGAGGAGGGGGCCGAAGCGTTCCCAGTCCCTGAACAGGGCGTACGACACCATGAAGGTGACGACGACCGCCGCGCCGACCAGGCGGGTGCCGAGGCCGGGGTTGGCGTTGAGGAGGGCGGCGGGGGCGGCGAGGGCGATCATGGCCAGCCGGAAGCCGAAGACCTGGCGGCACATGGCCTGCAGGGCGTTGACCTGGATGTCCAGTGCGGGTGTGTCGGGGGCCCCCACCCGGCCTTCGCCCGGAGCGCCGTCGGCGGCCACGCCGCGCCCCCGCCCACGCCCCCACCCCGTCCTGCGCACACCCGTCATCGACATCGCCCGGCCCCTACTTCCCCGTGATCGTGCCGAAGTCGGTGCCCGAGCCGAGCAGCAGCCCCGCGGCCAGCAGAAGCATCGTGGCCGGGACCATGAAGGTGGTGATCATCATGGTGGCCTTGGGGACCGCGCGGGCGGCCTTGCGGCGGGCGTTCTGGGCGTCCGTCCGGCGCATGTCCTTGGCCAGGGAGACCAGGGTGTCCACGATGGGCGCGCCCAGTTCCTCGCCCTGCTGCAGTGCCGTCACGAACATCGCGACCTGTTCGGAGTCGTTGCGGCGGCGCAGCTCCGCAAAGGCCTGGCGGCGGCTCATGCCCAGGTCCATCTGGCGGAGCGTGATGCGCAGTTCGTCGGCCCAGGGGCCCTCGTACTTGGAGGCCACGCGGTCCAGCGCCTGGCGGAAGCCCAGGCCGGCGCTCACCACCACCGCGAGCACGTCCAGGAAGTCGGGGAGCGTGCGCTCGATGACGTCCTTCCTGACCCGGATCGCCGACCAGATGCCGACCTCCGTCCAGAACGCCCCGAAGGCCAGCAGGAGCAGGGCCACCAGGATCTGGCCGCGGAGAAGGAACACGAGGAAACCCAGGCCGCCGAGGAAGCCGTAGACCGCCCTGCGGGCCGCGTAGCGATGGATGGTCAGACCGCCGGGGTTGCCCGCGAGGTCGATCCTGCGGCGGTACTTGGCGACCTGTTTGGGGCCCATCAGACGCAGGACGGCGGGGGCGTAGCGCATGCCCATGCGGTCGATCAGGGAGTCCACCGCGCCGGTGCGGGTCGATCCGACCTCCAGTGCCAGCACCAGGTCGCTCGGCAGTTTCGCCTCCGCCCGGTACATCCGGATCCCGGCGAAGACGCCCCACACGCTCACGGCCATCAACAGGGCCAGTCCGATACCGATCATGGCCACCCCCTCAGACGTCGATCCGGGACAGGCGGCGGATCAGTATGAATCCGACCGCGTAGAGGGCGAATGCGATGATCACCGCCCCTTGGCCGAGCGGTGAGCCCGTCATGCGTTCCAGCGCGCCGTCCTTGACGCCGTTCATCAGGAACAGCGAGCCGATGCCCAGGACCGGGACGGCGTACGACGTCATGTTCACCTGGGAGAGCTGGGTGCGGACCTCGCGCCGGGTCTCCTTGCGCTCCTCCAGCGTCTCGGTCAGGTTCCGCAGGGCGCTGACCACCTGGCCGCCCGCCCGGCTCGACAGCACCAGGGTCGTCACCAGGACCACCAGCTCCCGGGACGGCAGCCGCTTCGCCATCTCGTCCAGCGCGTCCTCCATCGACACGCCCACCGCCAACTGGTTGGCCACCTTCGCCAGTTCCTCCCCCGCCGGTGCCTCCAGCTCCTCCGCCGCCATGCCGATCGCGGTGCGCAGGGCGAGGCCCGCGTGGGTGGCGTTGGCCAGGATGCGGGCCAGTTCGGGGAGTTGGTTGATGAACTTCTCGATGCGCTTCTGCCGCTGCCAGTTGAGGAACTGCACCGCCGCCCACACGCCCGCCAGACCGGCCAGCGGGCCGAAGAAGGGCGCCAGGGTCGCCTGGCCGACCAGCCACAGGCCTCCGACGAGCCCGATCATCGCGGCGAAGAACTCACCCGGTGTCACGTCAAGGCCGGTCGCCGCCAGCCGGAGTTCCAGCTGCCTGCCGAACCGGGTGCGGCGCAGCCGGCGGTCCAGGTCGCGGAAGTGCCGGCGGCGGCCGGTGTACGACACCTGGCTCGCCGCCGACAACCGGTCGACCAGCGCCGCCCGCTGGGCCCGCCCCCTGGCGTAGAAGTGGACGCCCACGACGGCGAGCGCGCAGGTCACCAGGGTGGCGCCGATGGTGAGCGTGACTAGGGTCTGGAGGTCCATGGGGGTGGGTCCTACCTGGCTTCTCGGATGGCCAACTGGTTCGCGGACTGGGCCACGCCGAAGGCCTGGGGGGTGGGCTGGCTCGCCATGTAGAGGCGGTCGACGGCACGGCGCGGAAGCGGGAAGTACTCGAACCGGCCGTAGATCCGGCCGTCCGCCGCCATGGGCTGGGCGTCGAAGCGGGCCACCGTGGCCAGCCGGTACGGCTCGCTGCCGTGGCTGTCGAGCAGGGCGATCTCGGTGATCCGGCGGGCGCCGTCGGCGAACCGGGTGAGCTGGATGATCACGTCGACCGCGCTGTTGATCTGGTCGTGCAGCGCCTCGAAGGGGATCTCCACCTCCGACATCGACGCCAGGGTCTTCAGCCGCATCAGCGCGTCCTCCGCGCTGTTGGCGTGGACGGTGGCGAGGGAGCCGTCGTGGCCCGTCGACATCGCCTGGAGCATGTCGAGGGACTCACCGCCGCGGACCTCGCCGACCACGATCCGGTCGGGGCGCATGCGCAGCGAGTTGCGGACCAGGTCGCGGATGGTGACCCGGCCCTGGCCCTCCACGTTCGGCGGGCGCGACTCGAGGCGGACCACGTGCCGTTGCTGGAGCTGGAGTTCGGCGGAGTCCTCGATGGTGATGATCCGGTCGCCCTCGGGGATGAGCCCGGACAGCGCGTTGAGCAGGGTCGTCTTTCCCGTGCCCGTCGCGCCCGACACGATGATGTTGAAGCGTGCCTGCACCAGGCCCGCCAGCAGGTACAGCATGTTCTCGTCGAGCGAGCCGAATCCGACCAGTTCCTGCAGCGTGTAGGAGCGGGGGAAGCGGCGGATCGTGAGGATCGCGCCGGTCAGGGAGAGCGGCGGGATGATGACGTTCACCCGCTCGCCGGACGGGAGGCGCGCGTCGACCATCGGGTTCGTCTCGTCCACGCGCCGGTTGACCGTGGAGACTATTCGCTCGATGGTCTGCATCAGCTGGTCGTGGGACGGGAAGCGCAGCGGCAACTGCTCGACGCGGCCGGCGCGTTCGACGAAGATCGAGTCCGGACCGTTGACCATGATCTCGGTGATGGAGGCGTCTTCGAGCAGTGGTTCCAGGATGCCGAGGCCGAGCGCTTCGTCGACCACCCGCCGGATGAGCTGCGAGCGTTCGACCGTCGACAGGACGGGTCCCTCACGGCTGATGATGTGCCCGAGCACCCGCTCCAGACGGGCCCGTCGCTCGGCGGCCGCCAGCGAACTCATCTCCGCGAGGTCGATCTCCTCCAGGAGCTTGGCCCGGTAGGAGGCGACGAGGTGGCCGTCCTCGCCCCGGCTGCCGTTCTCCTCGGGGGTGTTGATGCGGGACCGCAGACTCATGAGGTACCTCGTTCAGTGGTCGAGCGGCATGGTGGCGGTCTTGACGGCTGGATCGAAGTCCCAGCCGGGGACGATCGACGGGATCTGGACGGTGGCGGTGACGGTGACCGAGTCGCCGCCGCCGCCCTCGGCGCAGTCGACGGACAGCCAGTCGCTGATCGCGTTCACACAGCCGTCCTGCGCGCTCAGGTCCAGCGAGGCGGCCCGCGCCCCGGCCCTGGCCGCCGTACCGGCCTGCTGGGCGGTGTAGGCGATGAGCCCGATCTGGACGCCCGCCATGGCGACGAGGATCAGGATCGGGATGAAGCCCAGGTACTCGAGGGCCACCTGGCCGCGGTCGCGAGGGCTTTTCCGGGAGTACGACATCTCAGTCCTTGTCCTCCTCCACGGCGCCCGCGTGTCCGTCGACCTGGAAGGGGAATGCGATCGAGCCCGGGAAGAGGACGGGGACGCGCAGGTGCACATCGGCCGTGACGTAGCCGCCGCCGGTGGCGCAGTCCACCTGGCCGGTCCAGGCGCCGGGCAGCTTGTCCAGTCCCGCCTGCTCGCACGCGGCCTCCCGCTCCCCCGGCGGCGCCGCCGTCGCGGCCCGTACCGCCTCGTCCGCAGCATTCCCCGCGAGCGTGTACGTGTATCCCAGGAGCACGAACTGCCACAGCAACACGAGCGTGATCAGGATCAGCGGGGTCATCCCGAGGAACTCGACGGTCACCTGTCCCTCGTCCCGCCGCTCGCTCACCTCCCGAGCTCCTTGCGCCGCCGGAAGGTCAGAGCGCCGCGCTCCCGGCCGCCGTTGCGATGGGAGTTCGCCTCCGAGCCCTTGACGAGGCCCAGTTCACCGGCGAGCGTCCACAGGGCCTGCTTCACCGTGCCCTTGGCGTCGAGTTCGTGGACCCGGCCCGCGTCCACCGCGCCCTGGAGCTCCTTGAAGTTCGCCGGGATCACGGTCGCCGCGACGCCGGTACCGGTGATCTTCTGGATGAGCGCGGGCTGGATCTCCGTACCGCGGCTGTGCCGGTTGACGACGACGGTGGTCTCCTCGGCCTTGCGGACCTGGAGGCGGTCCCACATGCGCACGGCACGCTTGGCGCCGCGGACCGCGACCACGTCGGGCGTGGTGACCAGCAGGGCCGTGTCGGCCATCTCCACGACCGCCGCGCCCGCCCCGCTGAGCTGTGCCCCGCAGTCGACCACGACGACCTCGTAGCGGGAGCGCAGTGCGCTCACGATCTGGCGGGCGGCGCGCTCGGTGACCTCCTCGCCGCGTTCGCCCTCGCCGGGGGCGAGCAGCAGCGCGAGGCCCGTGTCGTGGGAGAAGACGGCGTCGGCGAGGACGCGTGGGGAGATGTCGGTGATGGTGGCGAGGTCGGCGACCGAGCGGCGGAACTGGACGTCCAGATAGGAGGCGACGTCACCGGTCTGCAGGTCCATGTCGAGCAGGGCGGTGGTGCGGCCGGAGGCCTGGGCGGCGAGGGCGAGCTGGATGGCGGTCGTGGTGGCGCCGACGCCGCCCTTCGCGCCGCTGACCGTGACGACGGTGCCGCCGACGCCGGTGAACACGTCGGTGGCGGCGCCGAGGTGCCGTCGTACGCCCACCGACCACTGGGCGACCGCGTGCACCCGGGTGGCGAGCTCCTCGTAGCCGAGCGGGAGGGAGATCAGACCGCGGGCGCCGTAGTCCATGGCGGCCTGGAAGAGGCCTGGGCCGACGTCGGAGGTGACGAGGATGACGCCGACGGCCGGGAAGCGCAGGGCGACCTCACGGATCAGCTCCAGGGCCGGGACGGGCCCGATCCGCTCGTGCACCACGACGACCTCGGGCAGCTCGTCGATGGACTCGGACGCCAGGCGTGCGAGGGTGTCGATGAGCTGGGTGGAGTCGGTCACCGGGACGACCGGCTCGGCGTCCGGGAGCTGGCTGAGCAGGGTGGTGAGGGAGCGGACCGCGTCCGCGTCGCCGACGGCCGGAAGGATCCTCGTGGGCATGGCGGCCTCTCACTTGTCCTTCGCGAGTTCGTACGTGCGCTCCCGCTCGGGCACGGTCCCGGTCTCGCCCGGCGCGACCAGCGCGAGCCGGACCCGCTTGGCGAACGACTCGGCGTACGTGATGCGCTGGGCGTCGAGGGCGGAGAGGGCGAAGGTGATGGGGCGGGCCTCGGTCGCCGCGCGGGTGCGGTCGTCGGCGTCCGGCTGGAGCGGGGTGAGGTCGCCGACATCGAGGACCCGCGCGTTCGTCACGATGATCTTGGACTGGTCGGGATCACCCTCCTTCTGCCCTTCGAAGGTGGCGTACACGTTGACCGCGGAGCCCGGCGTGATCTTGCCGGCGACGCCGGTCGCCGCGTCGATCATGATGGCGACCTCCTGCTGCCCGGGCTGCAGAGCGGGCTGATCGACGATCATGTCGCTCTGCAGCAGGGAGCCCTTCTTCAGGGTCGTCACGGCGATCTTGTCGCGGACGGCGGCGAGGTCGGTGATCGCGTTGGCCGACAGCCAGCGCTTGGGCATCTCGGTCTTCTCGAACTGCGCCGCGGTGAGCCGGGTGTAGGGCTCGATGTCCTTCTTGACCTCGTACGCCGTGACCTCGGGGCCGACCTTGGACTTCGCGTCGTCGATGACGGAGAGCACGCCGGCGAAGGCCGCGAGGGCGCCCAGGACCGACAGGAGCAGGAGTATCACGCCGCGGCGCTGACGGGAGTTCATGAACCGTACAACCTCGTTGGGGGGCTCGGTCGAGCGGAATCGGGGACGGGGGCGATCCGGTACGGCTCACCCGGCGGGCAGTTGGTGCTGTCGCTGCTGTGGAACGGGTGTCACGGGAGCGGTGGCCGAACAGAACACACAGCGGTCACCGATGACGTCGATACCGCACCAGTGACAGATGTTCTGCCGTACCGAGGTGACCAGTTGGTAAAGGACGGACAGGTCGGGCAGGAAGCTGCAGAACTCGATCAGCTTGCCGGTGCCCCACCACTCGGCGGACTCCGCGGGCAGCGGGCTCTCGCGCAGCCCCTGGATCCGCCAGGACTTGGCCAGCGTCCCGGAGACCCAGTCGGACTGGAGCTGACCGCGGGCGACCAGCATCGAGGTGGCGAACTCCGGGCCGGCGAGCGTGGCGTCCGGCGCGATCCTGACGAGCTGCGGCTGGGGATGGGCGAGCACGGCGAACTGGCTGCCCGGCACCCAGGACTTGGCGTGCGACTTCAGGCCTACGGGGACCCGGTCGAGCTTGGCCACCGAACCGAGGAGCGCGCCCGCGTGGATGTAGTGGGTGAGCAGCCGGCCGGCCGAGGCGAGGACGCCGGGACTGAGGTCGCAGGAGGCGAGCTGTCTCAACTGGCGGGCGAGGACGGCGACCCCGAGGGGTGGCAGTTCGGGCTGGAACAGGGCGATCCGGTCGCTCTCCAGGAGGGACCGCACGGTGCGCAGCCGCTGGCCCACCGCCGGGGGCACGGCACGGGAGTACACGACGATGACGTGACCGTGCTGGTCGATCAGCGTCTGGAGGGCGGCGAGCGAGTGGTCGAGCGGCTGCCGGCCGAGGCCGTCGAGCACGACGGCGGGCAGGGTCCGTTCGTCCTGCGCCGGCAGCGCCATGTCGGCACCGGTCACGGCGATGGCAGTTGGCACGCGCAGCTCCCCGTATCCCATGCCCGTGGGTCCGACGGATCACTCCGGCGCACCCGGTCGACTTCACTGCGTGACTACCTGAGCACTGTAACCACGGCTCTATGGCCGGAGAACAGCGATTCTGTGACTTCCTGGCCTGCGCGAGGGATCAAAAGCGGGCGATTACTGCCCAGATGGGGCGCACTTGCCACGTGCGCGGGCCGGAGAAAGGCCGGTTGCGTACCCATCACTGACGACATCCTTGACAGCGGGATTGGTCTGGACCAACTCTCTTGTCATGCCCATACTCAACAGAAAACGGCTCTGGACAACAACCGTCACTCTGGCCCTCGCCCTCGCCCTCGGAGTCGCGGGCCCCGCGTCCGCCGCGGACGTCAACAACGTCAAGAACGCCGGCTTCGAGTCCGGCCTGACCAACTGGACCTGCTCGGCGAGCAGCGGCACGACCGTCTCCTCCCCCGTGCACGGCGGCTCGGCCGCGCTGAAGGCGACGCCGGCCGGACAGGACAACGCCCAGTGCGTCCAGACGGTGGCCGTCAAGCCGAACGCCACGTACACCCTGAGCGCCTGGGTGCAGGGCGGCTACGCCTACCTCGGCGCGACCGGCACCGGCACGACGGACGTGTCGACCTGGACCCCCGACACCGCGTCCTGGAAGCAGCTGACGACCACCTTCACGACGGGCGCCTCGACGACCTCGGTGACGGTGTACACGCACGGCTGGTACGGACAGGCCGCGTACCTCGCGGACGACGTGTCGGTGTACGGCCCGGACGGGGGCGGCGGGGGCGATCCCACCCCCACCGTCCCGGCGGCGCCGGCCGGTCTGGCGGTCTCCGGCACGTCCTCGTCGTCCGTCTCCCTGTCCTGGAACGCGGTGTCGGGCGCGACGGGCTACAACGTCTACCGGAACGGTACGAAGGTCACGGCGGTGACCGGGGCCTCGGCGACCGTGGCCGGGCTGGCCGCGTCGACCTCGTACAGCTTCCAGGTCACGGCGGTGAACTCGGCGGGTGAGTCCGTGAAGTCGGGCGCGGTGACGGGGACGACGACGGCTTCCCAGGGCAACGGGGGCGGCGCGCTGCCGAAGCACGCGGTGACCGGGTACTGGCAGAACTTCAACAACGGGGCGACGGTCCAGAAGCTGTCGGCCGTGCAGTCGCAGTACGACATCATCGCGGTCGCGTTCGCGGACGCGACCGCGACTCCGGGTGCCGTGACCTTCAACCTCGACTCGGCCGGGCTCGGCGGGTACACGGTCGACCAGTTCAAGGCGGACATCAAGGCGAAGCAGGCGGCCGGGAAGAAGGTCGTGGTCTCCGTGGGCGGCCAGAACGGCACGGTCTCGGTGAGCGACCCGACGTCGGCGGCGAACTTCGCGAACTCGGTGTACGCGCTGATGCAGACGTACGGCTTCGACGGGGTCGACATCGATCTGGAGAACGGGCTCAACGCCACCTATATGTCACAGGCGTTGCGATCGCTGTCGGCGAAGGCGGGGTCGGGTCTGGTCCTCACGATGGCGCCCCAGACCATCGACATGCAGTCGACGTCCAACGCGTACTTCCAGACCGCGCTGAACGTGAAGGACATCCTCACGGTCGTCAACATGCAGTACTACAACAGCGGTTCGATGCTGGGCTGCGACGGCAAGGTCTACTCGCAGGGCTCGGTGGACTTCCTGACCGCCCTGGCGTGCATCCAGCTGGAGGGCGGACTGTCGCCGTCCCAGGTGGGGTTGGGCCTGCCGGCGTCCACGAGCGGGGCGGGCAGCGGCTATGTCTCGCCCTCCGTGGTGAACAACGCGCTGGACTGTCTGACGAAGGGCACGGGTTGCGGTTCCTTCAAGCCGTCGAAGACCTACCCGGACCTGCGCGGCGCCATGACCTGGTCGACGAACTGGGACGCGGCGGCGGGCAACGCGTGGTCCAACACGGTGGGACCGCACGTGCACGGGTTGTCGTAGCCGTCGGTCAGGACGCGGCCGGGTTGTCGCCCTGGACGACCGCCATGACTTCCCGGCCCGTCTGCCCGATCGTCGGCAGCAGCTCCCGCGCACCCGTGCCGCGGAGCGTGACCAGGGCGGAGTGCCCGGGGTCGACCGTGGGGTCCGGGCGGTGGTAGCGCACGATGCTCGTCACCGCCAGATCGATCGGCGCGCGTGTGTCGCGGACCAGCGAGAAGCGGGCGCCCAGGCGGACGGGGCCGCTGAGGCAGCGCACGACGACCGTCACCTCCGTCGCCGTTGCGCTCCGCACCTCATGGATCTGGAGCTCCGCGGCCACCGTCACGCCAGTGGCCGGTAGTACCCGAGGACCGGTGCCAGCTGGGCGAACCACCGGCCCAGGGTGTCCCGGCTCTTGGCGTCGACGACGCACTCGTAGAAGCGGCTGTCGAGGTGGATGACGGCCACCATCAGGGTCTTGCCGTTCGGGCCCGCCTTGTAGTGGACGCTGCGGATCTCGTGCCAGGGGAACTCGGCGGAGTGGCCGTGGTCCTCGAAGGCGACGCCCACGGAGTCGACGACGACGGAGTTGTGGCGGTCGACAGCCATGAACTCCGGGCCCCCGGGCGCCTCCTGGGGTGGCTGAGGGGCGAAGGCCGACGGGGGCGGTGGCGGGCCGAACCCCTGCGGGGCGCCGTACGGGTGGGGCTGGTTGCCGTAGGGCGGTGGCGGGGTGGTCATCGGTATCCGTCCCCTGGCGTCGCGGACTGCTTCCAGTTCATGTGAAACATTCTCCCCACCTCACAGCGTCAGTGAAGTGAGGACCTCTTCCAAGGCCGGGCGCACAGCACCAGGGGGATCACATGAGACAGGCCCGCGCGGACGAGTACGCGGAGTTCGCCGCTGCCCGGGCCGGCCACCTGTACCGGTCGGCGTGTCTGCTGACCGCGGGTGACACTCATCTCGCGGAGGACCTGGTGCAGGAAGCGCTCGGGCGGATCTACGTCCGCTGGAACCGGATCTCCGTCGTCGGCAACCCCGCGGCGTATGCGCAGACCGTCCTGGTCCGGGTGTTCCTGACCCATCAGCGCCGCCGCAGTAGCAGAGAGCGCGCGACCGACGTCCTGCCGGAGACGGCCGCCGCCGGTGTCGACACGCCCCTGCGGCTGACGCTGCTCGACGCCCTCGCACGGCTGCCCGCCAAGGACCGGGCCGTGGTCGTCCTGCGCTACTGGGAGGACCGCTCCATCGAGGAGACCGCAGGTGTCCTGAACGCCAGCGCGGCAGCCGTCCGCACGCGCTGCACCCGAGCCCTCAAGCAGCTGCGAGGGCTCCTCGGCGAGGACATCGGCGCCTACGCCCGGCCCTGACCGCCCCCTGACTTCCCTTTCGTCCTACCGACCGGAACGGTGGCTGCCCCATGCCCGCAGACCAGCACACAGACCCCTTCGAGGAGCGGTTCGCCGCCGCCCTGCACGAGACCGGCGGCGGGTTCGACACCGACCGCACGACCCTCGCCGCACGCGGCGCGGAGCGGGGCCGGCGCAAGCGGTTCGTGCGGCGGGCCGCTGTCGCCGGGGGCGCCGCGAGTGTCGTGCTCGCCTGCGTCGGCGGGGCGCTGGTCCTGCGGCCGGGCGGTACGGCGACCGAGGCCGTGCCGTCGTCCGCGACGGCCTCCGCCAAGCCGAAGCCGAGCATCACGGCCACGCTCGCGACCGACGAGGAGATGATCGAGACTCTCAAGAACCTGTTGCCGAAGGGTGACTTCAGCGAGGAGCGCGGGCAGGGCACCGTGCGGACCCACAAGCTGAAGGTGCCCGCGCCGTCCGCCGGGCTCGTCTTCGACGACGGCAAGGGCGCCGCGGCCATCGGGGTCAGCGTGGGCCGGGTGCAGCCGGGGGGTACGACGGCCCGGCAGGCGGCCCAGTGCCCCGACCGGGTGTACATCCCGTACGACGCCTGCAAGACCAGTCGGCTCGCCGACGGCTCCGTGGTCACCGTGCTCCAGGGCTACGAGTATCCCGACCGCAGGGTGGACACCAAGTGCTGGACCGCCGAGCTGGTCACCCCGACCGGGCAGCACATCACCGTCAGCGAGTGGAACGCGGCCGCCGAGAAGGACAAGCCCGTCACCCGGACCGATCCTCCGCTGGACCCGGCCCAGCTGACACGGCTGGCGGCGGCGAAGGAGTGGCGCACCGTCGCGAACGCCCTCCCCGATCCGCTCCCCGAGCCTGAACTCCCCGGCTCCGACCTGCACGCCCGCACCCACCTGCTGGCCCTGCTGCCGAAGGGGCTGAAGGTGACCGACAAGAGCAGCGACGACGGCGACTTCGCCTACGCCGTGGTCGATGACGGCAAGGGCAAAAGCATGGTCCAGGTCAATGTGCAGCCCGACATGCTGGACTCGGTCGCCGACCTCTTCGGCTCGGACTCCGAGACCCTGCCCGACGGCACCCGGGTCGCCGTCAAGCAGGGCCCCGGGGACAGGGGCGACCAGGTCATGTGGACCGTCGACACCATGCGAGCCGACGGGAAGCGCGTGGTGATCAGCGCCTTCAACGCCGGCACCCAGAACGAGCCCGCGACCCGTGAGGCCCCCGCGCTGACCATCGCCCAGATGCGGAAGATGGCGCTCGACGCCCTGTGGTGGAGCGGCAGTTAGAAGAACTCCGACCACGGCTGGTCCCAGATCTGCTTCACGCACAGGACCAGGAACAGCAGGCCCGCGATCGCCAGCATGCCGTTGCTCAGGGGACCGTTGCGCCACTCCCTGGGCGTGCGGGAGGTGTTCAGCAGCCACATCAGCGTGCCGGCCAGGAAGGGCAGGAAGGCCGCACCGAGGACGCCGTAGATGATGACCAGGCGGAAGGGCTGGCCCTGGAAGAGCAGGACCATCGGCGGGAACGTCAGCCAGAGCAGATACGCGCGGAAGGGCCAGGAGCGCTCGCGCGAACCGGACGCGACCTTCTGGCCGGAGGCCGCCGCGCCCTCGTCGCCGCGGTACCGCGCCACGAAGTCCGCGAACATCAGGCTCACCCCGTGCCAGACGCCGATCAGCGAGGTGAAGGAGGTGGCGAAGAAGCCGATCAGGAAGAACTTGGCGGTCGCCGACCCGTACTCGTCCTCCAGGATGTCGCTCAGCTGGACGAGCCCCTTGTCGCCGCTCGCGATCGCCACATTGGCGCTGTGCAGCAGTTCCGCGCCGACGAAGAGCATGGCGACGACGAAGATCCCGGTGGTGATGTAGGCGACCCGGTTGTCCAGGCGCATCACCTTCATCCAGCCGGTGTTGGTCCACCCCTTGGCGTTGACCCAGTAGCCGTACGCCGCGAGCGTGATCGTGCCGCCGACGCCGCCGATCAGACCGAGGGTGTTGAGGATCGAGTCCTTCTCGTCGGGCAGGACGGGGAGCAGGCCCGCGAGGGCGTCGCCCAGGTTGGGGGTGACCCTGATCGCCAGGTACACCGTCACCACGAACATGACGCCCACCAGGACCGTCATGACCTTCTCGAACACCGCGTACTTGTTGAACCAGACGAAGACCAGGCCGACAAGACCGCAGGCGATGGCCCACCACTCGAGGTCCATCACGTCCGGGAACAGCGCCTGAAGGGGCAGCGCGCTCGACGACATCGCCGCCGCGCCGTACACGAAGCCCCAGATCACCACGTAGACGGCGAAGAACCAGGTGGTCCAGCGGCCCAGGCTCGCCCAGCCGTCGAACAGGGTGCTGCCGGTGGACAGATGCCAGCGGCCCGCCGCCTCCGCGAGGGAGATCTTGACCAGACAGCCGATCACGGCGGCCCACAGCAGGGTGTAGCCGAAGTTGCTGCCCGCGATGAGCGTGGCGACCAGGTCCCCGGCGCCGACGCCGGTCGCGGCGACGACGATCCCCGGGCCGATGTACCGCCAACTGGACTTGCGCGGTACGGAGTTCGTCTCACCGGTCACTGTGTTGTCCGTGGTGTCCGCCATGAAGGTCAAGAAACCCTAAAGATCGTGACCCGGCAAGAGGGCGTGCGGTGAAGGAAATCAGTGGTCGCCCGGGGGGCGTCCACCGCAGCCGGCGCCCCCGCAGGTGCCCAGTTCGAACCAGACCGTCTTGCCCCGCCCGTCCTCGTGCCAGCCCCAGCGCAGCGCGAGCGCCTCCACCAGGAACATCCCGCGGCCGCTCTCCGCGACCCCGGCGTCCAGCACCTGCGGGACGCGCCGGCCGGAGTCGGCGACCTCGCAGCGCAGCAGGCCGTGCGCGGCGGACAGGGTGAGGGTGAAGCTGCCGGCCGAGTGCAGCAGGGCGTTGGTGGCCAGTTCGCTCACGAGGAGTTCGGCGGTGTCCGCCAGGTCGTCCCGCTCCGCGAGCCCCCACCCCTCCAGCTGTCTTCGGACCTCGGCCCTGGCCTCGCGCACCGCGACCGGTCGGGGCTCGTACTCGACACTCAAGTGACCTGCTCCCAGGGGAGGTTGGGGGTAGGCGGCGTAACGAGGGTCGGGATCCGGAAGGCGTCCCCCGGAGAGTCGCAGCATGTTCACAGGGTGGCCCCCGCGGGGGCGGGGCACACGGGGAGTACTACCTGATTCCATACCTACACCACATCTGTACGGCTACGCGTACTGCAGTCGTACGGTCGACCCGTCCCGGTCGGCGCGTACGTCGACGTACGCACACACCTGGCGCGCGTACCAGAGCCCCTGGCCGGACTCCGGGTCGGTGGTGCCCGGCGGGACGAACCCGGCGAGGGGGTCGTCCACGCGGCGCTGAGAGCGCAGTTCGCAGACACAGTGCGTGTCCCGCCCCCACAGCAGCGCGGTACCGGCCCGCTCCCCCACGGCCTGCGCGGCCTCGGCGACGGCCGTCGCGAACAGTTCAGCGTCGGCGGGCGGGAGACCACGCGCCTGCGCCCGGAGCCGTACGGCGTCGGCGGCCAGGTCGGTCAGGAGCTCCGCGTCCGGCGGGGGCGGCGCCAGGGGTACAGCGTCCAGCTCGGCGACCAGGCGTGCGGGCTCCTCGTACACGTCCGTGTCGGGGTGGGCCCTGCGGGCCGTGTCGATGATCGCGGGGCCCGCGGTGCGGGTGTCGTAGGCGCACAGCGCGGTGGTGGCGAGCGGCGCGAAGAGGAGGTTGGCGAGGGCCTCGTAGCGGATCCACTCCGTGGTCTCGCGGGGGGAACGGCCGGCCCTGCCGTTCCAGACGGGTTCCATGAGCAGGTGGATACGGCCGCCGGGCCCGGCATGCGCCGCGAGGTACCCGGCTCCCTGTGCGACCGCGTTCGCGGCGGAGCCGGTGTACCAGTCGGTGTGGTCGATGAGGGTGACGTGCCGGGCGTCCGTGCCGAGGGTGTCCCGGAGGAGTGCGAGGAGGTGGGGGGAGGCGATGGCCGCGGGCCGGGGTTCCTCGGGCGTGTCGAGCGCCTCCGCGAGGAAGGGGAGGGCGTTGGCGAGGAATTCCTCGTCGGTGGAGTGGACGGACATGCGGTGGTCGAAGGGGGTGCTCATGGGGGGATCCTTCGGTGGGATGGGTGTTCGGTGGACGAGGGTGGCTGGGACCTGTCACCGCTGGGCCGTGACCCAGGTCGCGATCTGCGTTCTCGTATGGAAGCCGAGCTTGTTGAGGATCCGTTCGACGTGGCCCTCGGCGGTGCGGCGGGCGATGACCAGGCGGTCGGCGATCTGCTGGTTGGCGAGGCCTTCGGCGACGAGTTCGGCGACCTGCGCCTCCCGGGGGGTGAGGCGGATCCGGGGTCTGTCCGGTGCGGGGGCCGTGACGTCGGGAAGGCCGGGCTCCTGGAGGGCGTGACCGACGAGTTCGGTGAGGGTGAGGGCCGCGCCCCGGTCGTACGCGGCGGTGAACGCGGTCGCGCCCAGGGCACGCCCCGCCTGCCTCTCCGTCTCCCGCCGTAAGGAGTTGAGTGCCTCGGAACCCCACCTCCCCTGGTCGACGGCGGCCCAGGCCCGGTCGGCCCCGCCGAGGAGAACGGCCGCCCGTTCATGGGCGGAGCGCTCGGTCGCGATCCGTGCCGTGAGGTCGAGCGTGAGGGCGAGGCCGATGAGGTCGTTGACGGCGAGTTTGAGCCGGAGGGCCTCGCGTGCGTACTGCTCGGCGCGGGGCCAGTCCTGTTTCACGGTGTGGGCGAGGGCGAGCATGCGCAGGGCGTAGGAGCGGACCCATTCCTCACCGTGCTCCTCGCAGAGCCGCAGGGTCTTCTCGCAGACCTCGACGGCCCGGTCGGCGTGGCCCAGAAAGCCGAGGGCGCAGGCGAGTTCGACCTGGTCGAGGCCGACGAGGCTGAGGTGCTGGCCGGGGACGGGCCCACGGGCGACACCGGCCTCGAAGTGGGCCAGCGCGGCGGAGAGGTCGTCGGCGAAGAGCCGGATGACCCCGATGACGTACTCGGCGTGGGCGGCTTCGGCGCTGTCCCCGAGACCGCGGGCCAGTTCCCGGGCCTCCTCGGCCCGGCGCAGTCCCCTGGTCAGGTCCTCGGGACACCCCGCCAGCAGCCCGGCCACCCACAGCCCGCGGGCCCGCTCGGACGTCGGCTCCGGATGCGCCTCCAGGGCCCGTTCGGCCCAGTAGCGGCCCTCGCGGGGAGCCCCGCAGGCATGCCAGTAGAACCAGAGGGTCCCGGCGAGCCGCAGCCCGGCGAGGGCGTCGGCGCGGGTCGCCGCGCCGGGGCCCGCGCCGATGACGGACGTCCCGCCCGGGACAGTTGCGCCGAAAGGCGCTTCAGGGCCCGGCGTGCCGGCCGGCTCGCCGGCCTGCCGCAGGCTGAAGTCCAGTGCGGCCCGCAGGTTGTCCTGGTCCGCGCGGAGCCGGGCGACGATCTCCCGCTGGCCGGGACCGAACCAGGCCTGTTCGCAGGCGCCGGCCCGGCGCAGCATCCAGTCGCGGTGCCGGCGCCGGGTGGCGAGCTCCTCGCCGTCCGTCCCGCGCAGTTTCTCCAGGCCGTAGTGCCGCAACGTGTCCAGGAGCCGGTACCGCACCCCGTCCGGCCCCGGTTCCCGGGAGAGCACGGACTTGTCGACGAGGCCGGCGATCGCGTCGAGCACGTCGGCGCCGTGCACGAGGTCGCCGTCCGCGCAGACCGCCTCCGCCGTCTCGAGGTCGAAGCCGCCGGCCGGTACCGAGAGCCGGGCCCAGACCAGTTGTTCGCGTGCGGTGCACAGTTCGTGGCTCCAGTCGACCGCGGCCCGCAGGGTCCGGTGGCGTGGGAGGGCCGCCGGGCTGCCGGAGGTGAGGAGGCGGTAGCGGTCGTCGAGGCGTTCCAGGAGCTGTTCCACACCGAGCACGCGCATGCGTACCGCGGCGAGCTCGATGGCGAGGGGGAGTCCGTCGAGGCGTCGGCAGAGGCGGGCGACAGCGGCCCGGTTGCCGCCGGTCAGCGCGAAACCGGGGACGACCGCGGCCGCGCGGTCGGCGAACAGGGCCAGCGCCGGATATCCGTCGGCCGCGGACAGGTCGCCGTCCGGATCGGGCACCGGCAGCGGTCGTACGTCGAGGAGGTTCTCCTCGGTGAGACCGAGCCGGTGCCGGCTGGTCGCGAGGATGCGCACCCCCGTGGTGTCGCGCAGCAGCGCCGCCGCGAGCCGGGCGCAGGCGCGCAGCAGGTGTTCGCAGTTGTCGAGGACCAACAGCACCTTGTGGTCCCGTACATGGGCGACGAGGGCGTCCGTCGGCGGCCCGGCGGAGTGGTCGTGGAGGCCGAGCGCGTCGGCGACGGCGAGCGGGACCAGCTCGGGGTCGCGCAGGCCCGCGAGGTGGACGAAGCGGACGCCGTCGGGGAAGGTGCGCTCCGCGCGGGCCGCGATGCGTGCGGCGAGGCGGGTCTTGCCGACGCCGCCGGGGCCGGTCAGCGTGACCAGGCGGGCGCGGCTGAGCAGTTCGCGGCCCGCGGCCTGTTCACCGCGCCGGTCGACGAAACTGGTGGTCTCGACCGGCAGGTGTCCGGCCCGGCGTGGCGCTGATCCGCCCATGATCAGCCAGCCCTCCGAAGTGTGGTCGGAGATCCCACTGTGCAAGGCGGCTCACATATATGCATCCACGGCTCACACCCGCGGGTGCACTTCCAGGGGGATCACGCCGTGGCGCACCGATCCGCGTACACTGCGCGGCCCTCTCGACACACCAAGAGCTCACAGCCGGCGCACAGTTCACGCCATCGCGCCTTTATTCGCTCTTGACCTGACCATGTCACAAGCAGACGATGAGCGGCGCACCCGCACCGGCAGCACGTCGCTGAACCACCCCCGCTCCACTCCCCCACTTCCGGAAGATCCCGGAAACCCCGGAGAACCCAGGAGACTTCATGCGACTTCGCATACGCGGTTCCGGCGCCCGCGGCGGCACCCGCTACGCCGCCCTCGCCGCCGTTCTGACCCTCGCCCTCGCGGCCCCGCTCTCCGCGAACGCCGACGGCGCCCCGAAGGCGGCACCGAGCGCCGAGGACGTCCGGCAGTACGAGATCCACCAGCGCACAACGCCCCTGACCCGTACGGCGATCCAGCAGAGCGGAGTGACCGTCGACGAGGCCGACGAGGAGACCGTCGTGGTCTCCGGGCGCGCGGACCAGATCAAGAGACTGCGCCGACTCGGCTACCAGGTCACCGCGTTGGGCGCGGCTCCGGACCGGATCGCCGAGGACGAGGTCCGGCTGTACGACTTCCCGTCGGCCGACTCGCGCTACCACAACTACGCCGAGATGAACGCCGAGATCGACCAGCGCCTCGCCGCGTACCCGAACATCATGAGCAAGCGGGTCATCGGCAGGTCGTACCAGGGCCGGGACATCGTCGCCATCAAGATCAGCGACAACGTGGCGACCGACGAGGCCGAGCCCGAGGTGCTGTTCACCCACCACCAGCACGCCCGTGAGCACCTCACGGTGGAGATGGCCCTGTATCTGCTGCGGGAACTCGGCGCGGGGTACGGGAGCGACTCACGGGTGACGAACATGGTGAACAACCGTGAGATCTGGATCGTCCCCGACCTCAACCCGGACGGCGGCGAGTACGACATCGCCACCGGCTCCTACCGCTCGTGGCGCAAGAACCGGCAGCCCAACTCCGGTTCCTCGGCCGTCGGCACCGACCTCAACCGCAACTGGGCCTACCGCTGGGGCTGCTGCGGCGGTTCGTCCGGCTCGACGTCCTCCGAGACCTACCGGGGTACGGCCGCCGAGTCGGCGCCCGAGGTCAAGGTCGTGGCCGACTTCGTGCGCAGCCGGGTCGTCGGCGGGGTCCAGCAGATCAAGACCAACATCGACTTCCACACGTACAGCGAACTGGTGCTGTGGCCCTACGGGTACACGTACTCCGACACGGCGACCGGCATGACGGCGGACGACAACGCCGTGTTCAAGGCCGTCGGGCAGAAGATGGCCGCGAGCAACGGGTACACGGCGGAGCAGGCGAGCGACCTGTACATCACCGACGGGTCGATCGACGACTACCTCTGGGGCACCCACAAGATCTTCTCGTACACCTTCGAGATGTATCCGTCGTCGAGTTCCGGTGGCGGGTTCTATCCGCCCGACGAGGTGATCGAGCGGGAGACCTCGCGGAACCGGGACGCGGTACTGCAGCTGCTGGAGAACTCGGACTGCATGTACCGGTCCATCGGGAAGCAGGCGCAGTACTGCTAGAGGTCCTGGTCGGACTCCTCGGGCTCTTCTTCCTTCGTTTCCGGGGTCTCGTCCTCGAAGTACTTGTCCATGACCGCGTCCAGCTGGTCGTCCCACTCGGCGAACCGCGCCCTCGACTCCGCCTCGATCTCGATCGGGTACCAGCGGCGGTCGGGGGTGTGCACCGTGATGGTGAACCGCTTGCCGAAGCGCGGGGACTCCGTCTCGACGGCGCCGATCTCGTCCCAACGGAACTCACAGGCCTGGTCGTCGAGGAAGAGCCGTACGCCCTGGTGATCGGCGACGATCCTCGCGCGCCGGTCGGAGGCCTCGAAGACGGGCCCGTCGGCGGGTTCCCCGGCCACTTCGGTCTCCTCGGAGACCACCGTCTCCGCCGCGGGTTCGTCGTCCTCCACGGCCTCGTCCGCCCTGGCCTCCTCCGCCTCGCCGGACACGGGTGAGGTGAGCCCGGGGATGAATGCCGGGTCGAATCCGGCGCCTTCCAGGGGCTGGCTGCTCGAACCTATGCGCTGCTCCACAGCGGGCAGTATGGTCGACGATCCTGTGCTCGACACAGCCGGCCCCTACATCGTTATCGGACGCCTACATGGGGTCACACCGCCTACACGAACACACTCAGGACCGCCGCCACCGCGAACCCCGCCACCGACAGCACCGTCTCCAGCACGGTCCACGTCCTGAGTGTGTCCCGCTCGCTGATGCCGAAGTACTTGGCGACCATCCAGAAGCCCCCGTCGTTGACGTGCGAGGCGAATATGGAGCCGGCCGAGATGGCCATGATGACGAGCGCGACGAAGGCCTGGGAGTGGTCGCCCTCCGTCAGCAGCGGCGCGACGATGCCGGCCGTGGTGACGATGGCGACGGTCGCCGAGCCCTGGGCCACGCGCAGGACCACCGAGATCAGGTAGGAGAGCACGAGCACGGGCAGACCGACGTCGTTGAAGGTGTCGGAGAGCGCCTGGGCGACCCCGCTGGCCTTGAGGACCGCGCCGAAGACACCGCCCGCGCCGACGACGAGCAGGATGTTGCCCACCGGCTTGAGGGACGCGGTGGACACCGTCTCCAGGGACTTGCGGGACCAGCCGCGGCGGATCCCGAGCAGGTAGTACGCGAGCACGAGGGCGATCGTCAGCGCCACGAAGGGGCTGCCGAAGAACTCGATCACCGAGCGGCCCGTGGACGGGTCGAGCGCGATCGAGGAGAAGGTGGCGGCGAGGATCAGGACCAGGGGCGTACCGATGATGCCGAGGACCGTGCCGAGCGGTACGGGGTCCTCACGCGGTACGACACCCTGCGTCCGCTGCTCCTCGATCACCGCCTGCTTCGCCTCCGCGGCCGCCTCCACCATGTCCTGCGGTACGGCGACGAAGATGCGGCGGCCGACCCACGCCGAGTAGGCCCACGCGGCCAGCACCGCGGGGATGCCGCAGACGATGCCCATGAGGATCACCCAGCCGAGGTCCACGTGGAGCAGACCGGCGGCCGCGACCGGGCCCGGGTGCGGGGGCAGGAACGCGTGGGTCATCGAGAGGCCGGCCAGCAGCGGCAGACAGTAGAGCAGGATCGACTTGCCGCTGCGCTTCGCTGCCGCGTACACGATCGGCGCGAGCACGAAGATGCCGACGTCGAAGAAGACCGGGATGCCGAAGATGAGGCCGGTGAGGCCCATGGCGAGCGGGGCGCGCTTCTCACCGAAGAGGTTCAGCAGCCGGGACGCCAACACCTCGGCGCCGCCGCTGACTTCGAGGATCGCCCCGAGCATGGTGCCCAGGCCGATGATGATGGCGACATGGCCGAGGATGCCGCCCATCCCGGACTCGATGGTGGACACGGCGTCCGAGCGCTGGACCGTGCCGAAGAGTTCGGTGACCGAGAGACCCGCGAGCAGGCCGACGGCTATGGAGACGCCGAGCAGGGCGACGAAGGGCTGGAGTCGCGCCTTGATGATCAGGAAGAGGAGCAGGGCGATACCGATGGCGGCGACCGTGAGGAGACCGGCCGTGCCGTCGACGAGGAGGAGCAGACCACCGGTGTGCGGGGGTGTCTCGGTGGTCGCGGCGAGCGATGGGGACATGGGGGAGGTCCTCTGGGTAAGTACATGGAGCTTTCGGGCAGGGGGCATCGCGGTACGGCCCGGTCACGGGCCGCACCGGTCACGGCGTGCGGGAGTTCGGTGGAGCCGGTGCAGTCTCAGCCGAGAACGGCGAGCGCGTCGATCTCGATGAGGAGCCCGGCGGGAAGGCCGACGTAGACGGTGGTCCGCGCGGCGGGCGGGGCGGTGAGGCCCTGCTCCTCGAAGTAGGCGTTGTAGATCGAGTTCATCTCGGCGAAGTGGTCGACGTCCGTCAGATAGACGCGGATCATCATCGCGTCGTCCCAGGAGGCACCGCCCTCCTCCAGAATCGCCTTGACGTTGGCGAGGGTCTGGAGGGTCTGTTCGCGCAGGGTGGGCCCTGCGGGCGTGGGGGCCTTGCCCTCCTCGGCCGGGAGGAAGCCGACCTGTCCGGCGACCTGGAGGATGTTGCCCTTCTTGACCCCGTGGGAGAACTTCGCGGGCGGGGTGGTGTGGGTCGTGGGGGTGAGCGCGATCTTGTCCGTCATACGGTGTCCTTGGGGTCCTTTGCTGTTGTTCTGCCGGAGTACTCGCCGCTGATGGCGTCGGCCGTACGGCGGACCTGCGGGAGCAGGGTGAGGAGTTCCTCGGCGGTGACGACGACGTTCGGCGCGGAGACCGACATCGCGGCGACGACCCTGCCGTCGGCGCCGCGGATGGGGGCCGCGACGCAGTTGATGGACTCCTCGTGGCCACCGAGGTCGGTGGCCCAGCCCTGTTCGCGCACGCGCTCCAGCTCCTTGAGGAAGGCGGGGGCGTTGGGTGTCGAACGGGCCGTGTACAGGGGGTAGTCGAGCTTGTCCGCGAGGGCGCGGAGCTCGGCTTCGGGGAGATCGGCGAGCAGCAGCTTCGCCACGGCCGCGACGGTGATGGCGACGGGCTTGCCGATCCGCGAGTACATCCGCACCGGATACCGGCTCTCGACCTTGTCGATGTAGAGCACCTCGGCCTCCTCGTACACGGCGAGGTGGACGGTGTGCCCGCACAGCTCGTTCAGCCGTACGAGATGGGGGTGGGCGATCTCGCGGATGTCGAGGTTCTCCATCGCCTCCTGGGCGAGGGCGATGAGGCGGGCACCGAGGCGGTAGCGCTGGTCGGACTGGCGGTAGACCATGCCGTGTTCGTGGAGGGTGCGCAGGAGTCGCAGCGCGGTGGACTTGTGGACGCCGAGGCGGTCGGCGACCTGACCGAGGTCGGCGGGGCCCTCGGCGAGCAACGGCAGGATGCTGAGCGCTCGGTCGACGGTCTGACTCATGGGGTGCGTACCTCCTCCGGGGCCGTACCGGCTTGCGTCCAGCCGGGGCCGAGTCGAAGTGTCCCCCACACGTCGTCCGCGACGGCGGCCAGTCGGTCGGCGGTGTCGCGGGTGGGAGGTGTCGCGAGGTCGCCGGGGGCGGTGAGGGCGGCGGCGGCGTGGAGATGGCCGTGACGGAGGCGGGTCTTCAGGGGAAGGCCGCGGAGCGTGGCGGAGAGGAACCCGGCGGCGAAGGCGTCACCGGCGCCTGTGGTCGCCACGACGTCCACGTACGGGGCGGGAACGAAGGTGCCGGGCTCCGGGGTCGCCCGGGGGTCGGTGTCGCCCACCCCCGCCTGCGAAGCGCCGCTCCCCGCAAGGCCGGAGCCGTCCGCAGGCTGCGTGGGACGGGGGCCAGGGCCGCCACCTTGCGGCCAAGGGTCGCTGTCGCCCACCCGCGCCTGCGAAGCGCCGTTCTCCGCAGAGCCTGAGACGTCCGCAGACGGCGTGGAACCGAGTGAAGGGCCGGCACCTCGCGGCCCAGTGTGGCCGCCGCTCGCCCCCGCCTGCGAAGTGCCGCTCCCCGCAAGGCCGGAGCCGTCCGCAGGCTGCGTGGAACGGGGTCCCGGGCCGGCACCTCGCGGCCGAGGGTCGGTGTCGCCCACCCGCGCCTGCGAAGTGCCGCTCCCCGCAAGGCCGGAGCCGTCCGCAGGCTGCGTGGAACGGGGTCCCGGGCCGGCACCTCGCGGCCGAGGGTCGGTGTCGCCCACCCTCGCCTGCGAAGTGACGCTTCCCGCAGGGCCTGACATGTCCGCAAGCTGCGTGGGACCGAGTGAAGGGCCGGCACCTTGCGGCCGGGAGTGGGTGTCGCTCTCCCGCGCTTGCGGGGTGTCGCCTGTCTTTGGGGTGGGGGCCGCGCCAGCGGCACGCACGCCCGCAGGGCAGCTGGGTGCGTATGCGGCTCCGCCGCGGGGCGCGACCGGCCCCGACGGGCCCGCGTCCGACACGAACGCCGTGGCCCCGGTCCCGCCCTGCTTGACCACCAGCACCCCCGGCTCGGGCAGCGCGGCCCGGATCGCCGACGGTCCGCCGGACATCCCCCACGCCTCCTCCGCCTCGTCCTCCCCCACGAACACGATGTCGGCCGCCCGGGCCAACTCCAGCAACACCCGCGGACCTTCGGCGTCCCGCCACAGTCCGGCCCGGTGGTTGACGTCGAAGGACACCAGCGGCCGGTCCTCGCCCGGCGCCATCAGCGAACGCAGCAGCGCCAGACATCCCTGCGACAACGCCGCCGTGATCCCCGACAGATGCAGCACCCGGGCCGCCCGGACCGACGCCAGGTCCACGTTCTCCACCGACATCGCCGACGCGGCAGACCCCGCCCGGTAGTACGCGACCTCATGCGCGTCCGTCGCCCGGTCCCCCGCCGTACGGAAGTACACCCCCGTGGGACGCGAGGAGTCCCGCCGCACGGCGGAGACATCGACCCCGTACCCCGCGACCGTCTCGACCAGGTGATCCCCGAACCCGTCGGACCCGACCCGGCTGACCCACCGCACGGTGTGGCCGGCGGCGGCCAACCCGCACGCCACGTTCGACTCCGCCCCACCGATCGCCCGGTCGAAGGACGGCACGTCGGCGAGCCGGCCCGCACGCGTGGGCAGGAACGTGACCATGGACTCGCCGAGCGCGACGACGTCCACGACGTCGGGGGCATTCACGATGGTCGTAGCTCCCTTGATTGACCCGGCATTGGCGTGGATGTTAGACAGCAGTAAGCGATATACGCAATGGCCGTTGCAGTTACTGCAACCCACCTGATCAGGGAGGCCCCGTGTCCCTCGCCCGCCTCGCAGAGGACCGCGTCGACCACCGTTTCAAGGGCCTCCCCCCGGACGCGGACGGCCTGTCCGTCGCCGAGTTGACCGCCCAGCGCCGCAACCTCTTCACCGACGGCTTCACCACCCCCGTGCTGGCCCTCTCCGCCGAGCGCCTGGAGCACAACCTCGCGCTCATGGAGACGTACGCCGCCCGCCACGGCCTCGCCTTCGCCCCGCACGGCAAGACGACCATGGCCCCCCAGCTCTTCCGGCGCCAGATCGAGCGCGGCGCCTGGGGCATCACCCTCGCCGTCCCCCATCAGGTACGCGTCGCCCGCGCCTTCGGCATCGAGCGGATCTTCCTCGCCAACGAGCTCGTGGACCCGGCGGCGCTGAAGTGGATCGCCGGGGAACTCGCGGGCGACGAGGACTTCCGCTTCATCTGCTACGTCGACTCCGTGCGCGGAGTCGAGCTGATGGACGCGGCCCTGCAGGGCGCCGCCCGCCCCGTGGACGTCGTCGTCGAACTCGCCGCCGGCGAGGGCGCCCGCACCGGCGTCCGCACGGAGGCGGAGTGCGCGGCGGTCGCCGACGCGGTCTCGGGCACCGGGACGCTACGGCTCGTCGGCGTCGCCGGATACGAGGGCGAGGTCCCGGGGGCGGACCCGGAGCGCGTCCACACCTGGCTGCGCCGGCTCGTCGCCCTGGCCGCCGACTTCGACAAGGCGGGACGGTTCACCGCGGCGAGACCGGACGGGATCGTGATCAGCGCCGGCGGCAGCGCCTGGTTCGACGCGGTCGCCGACGTCTTCGCCGAGATCCCCGAACTCTCCCGCCCGGTCCTGAAGTTGCTCCGCTCCGGCGCCTACGTCTCGCACGACGACGGCCACTACCGCAAGGTGACCCCCTTCAACCGGATCCCCGAGGAGGGCGCCCTGGAGCCCGCGTTCCGCCTGTGGACGCAGGTCGTCTCCCGCCCTTCCCCCGACCAGGCCTTCACCAACGCGGGCAAGCGGGACGCGGCCCACGACCTCGACCTGCCCTTCCCCCAGGTGGTCCGCCGGGGCGGCACCGAGCGCCCGGCCACCGGCATCGAGGTGACCGCCCTCTCCGACCAGCACGCCTGGCTGCGCACGGCTCCCGGGACCGACCTGGAGGTCGGTGACTGGCTGGGCCTCGGCCTCTCCCACCCGTGCACGTCCTTCGACAAGTGGCAGCTCATCCCCGTGGCGCAGGCCGACGGCACCGTTGTGGAATACATCCGCACGTTCTTCTGAGACACGTTCTTCTGAGACACGAAGGGAGCACGGCGATGGAAGAGCTCGTCATCCGGGACGCCGACGTCGTCGACGGCAGTGGCGCCCCCTCGTACCGCGCCGACGTGGTGGTCGACGGCGGCCGGATCGTCTCGATCGTCAAGGAGGCGGCCGACGCGGGCTGCCAACGTCCCACGGCGAGAAGGGAGTTGGACGCCGAAGGCCTCGTCCTGTCCCCCGGCTTCATCGACATGCACGCCCACAGCGACCTGGCCCTGCTGCGCGACCCCGACCACAGCGCCAAGGCCGCGCAGGGGGTCACACTCGAAGTGCTGGGCCAGGACGGGCTGTCGTACGCGCCGGTCGACGACCGCACCCTGGAGCAGGTCCGCCGCGCCATCACCGGGTGGAACGGCCACGGCGACGACATCGACTTCGACTGGCGGTCGGTCGGCGAGTACCTGGACCGCCTCGACCGCGGGATCGCCGTCAACGCGGCCTATCTGATCCCCCAGGGCACGCTCCGCGCACTCGTCGTCGGCTGGGAGGACCGCGAGGCGACCGCGCGGGAGCTGGACCGTATGCGCCGGCTCGTCGCGGAAGGCATGGAACAGGGCGCCGTCGGCATGTCGTCAGGCCTGACCTACACCCCGGGCATGTACGCCAAGGACGCCGAACTGACCGAGCTGTGCCGGGTGGTGGCCGAGTACGGCGGCTACTACTGCCCGCACCACCGCTCGTACGGGGCGGGCGCGCTCGAGGCGTACGAGGAGATGGTCGCCCTGACCCGGGAGGCCGGCTGCTCCCTCCATCTCGCCCACACCACCATGAACTTCGGCGTGAACAAGGGCCGGGCGCCTGAACTGCTCGCCCTCCTGGACGAGGCGCTGGCGTCGGGCGCGGACATCAGCCTGGACACCTACCCCTACACCCCCGGCTCCACGACCCTCGCGGCCCTGCTGCCGAGCTGGGCGAGCGAGGGCGGTCCCGAGGCCGTCCTGAAGCGGCTGGCGGACGACGACACGGCCGAGTGGATCCGGCATCACCTGGAGGAGATCGGCGCCGACGGCTGCCACGGTGTGCCCGTCGAGTGGGAAACGATCGAGATCTCGGGCGTCGGTGACGCGGCCTTCGCCGATTTCGTCGGCCGTACGGTCGCGGAGTCGGCCCGCTCACGGGGCGAGAGCCCCTGGACGACCGCCCGCCGGCTCCTGCTCGCCGACCGGCTGGCCCCGTCGATCCTCCAGCACGTCGGCCACGAGGAGAACGTCCGGACGATCATGCGCCACCCGGTGCACACCGGAGGCTCCGACGGCATCCTGCAGGGCGCCAAGCCGCATCCGCGGGCGTACGGCACCTTCCCGCGGTACCTGGGTACCTACGTGCGGGAGTTGGGCGTCCTGTCACTGGAGGAGTGCGTCGCGCATCTCACTTCGCGCCCGGCATCCCGGCTGCGCCTGCCGGACCGCGGTCTCGTCAGGGAGGGCTACCGGGCCGACCTGGTCCTCTTCGATCCGGAGACGGTGGCGCCGGGGTCGACGTTCGAGGAGCCGCGCCGGCTGCCGACCGGAATCCCGCACGTCCTGGTCGACGGACGGTTCGTGATCGAGAACGGCCTGCGCACGGACGTCATGGCAGGCCGGGCGGTCCGTCACAGTCCCGTGCGACGGAACGCCCCGCACAGCGCTACGGCTTAGGCAGGGTGCACGCGCTCGCGTTCAGGTTGAGCTGGTTGCCCGTCGTGAAGCAGGCCGGGATGTTGTAGATCTCCTGGGCGTAGTTGATGCCCTCGCGGACGGTGACGTTGCCGTTCGCGTCGACCTCGCACGGGTTGTTCTCCGTGCAGCGCTCGCCGTCCTCGTTGCCGGTGTTGTTGACGGCGACGACCTTGCCGGTGGACTGGTCGATGACGGGCGAGCCCGAGGTGCCGCCGATGGTCTGGCAGGCGGAGGTGTAACGCACCGAGTCCTTCCAGGTCCAGTCGCCCTCCTTCAGGCGGTACGCGAACCCGTCGATGTTGCAGCTGTAGAGCCTCTTCCAGTAGCCGGAGGCCACGGTGATGGCGGTTCCGGCGGTCGGGTGCGTGTCCTGCACGGTGAGCGCGGAGATGCCGTACGAGCTCTTGATCGACGCGTACGTGCTGGTGAGCTGGTAGATCGACACGTCCGTGTCGGTCATCGTCCCGTAGGCGAGCTTGTTGGCGCGCAGGGTGGCGACCTTGGTGCCGGCGGAGTTGAGCAGTCCGAAGGTCCGGCTGGAGGACTGGTTGGTGAGCACCTCGCCGGGCTCCGGGAAGCCGGTGGTGAGGCAGTGCCCGTTGCTGAGCACCAGCGCCGGGTCGGTGTCCAGGGAGTTCGGGAACCGGATGACCGAGCCGGAACAGTTGCTGAGCGAGACGGTCCCGGCGAGGGTGACGGCCTTCAGCTGGGGCGACGGTGACGTGAGCTGGGACAGACTCGCCGTGGTGGACGTGACCACGTCGTGGACCACGGAGGTGACCGTGTCCGTGTCGGCGCCCTTGCCCACGCTCGTGGCCGTGGGTTCGGCCGCGACCGCGGGTGCCGTGCTCATCCCGGCGAAGGCCAGGATGCTGAGCGCGGCGACGAGAGGCTTTCTCATGTGGGGGTCCCCTCTTGCGACTTGGGCGGCCGGAAATCTTCCGGCCGCCCGCGATTTTGTCATGCACATTGTGAAGAGAGGTGGGTTATTGGGCAAGAAGCTGTGTCAAGCCCGCGTGTTCGGCCCGGCCGGGAGGGAGGCCCGGCGGGCGGAACGGAGCACGGCGTCGACGCACCGGTACAACTCCTCACCGGGCATGGCGATCTCCGCGCCCGGCATCAGCGCGGCCGGCTCACGGGCTGCCCGGCCCGTCGTTCAACAGGGCGAAGTCCATGCCCGCCTTCCCGTCGCGCATGGTCAACTTACCCATTCGGACGGCTACTTGGGTCCTTTGGTGCTGCCCTGTCCGCGTCCTTTGCCATTGGAGTTGCCCGGGCCGCCGGCGGGGGCAGAGCTCGACGAGGGGGATGGCGACGGGGAACTTGAAAGGGTGGGCCGGGTTCCGGAGGAGGCCCCCGCCGATGGGCTCCCGCCCGTCTCCGGGCCCGCGGACGTATCCGCGGAGGTGTCCACGCCGGACGCGGCGGCACCGGAGGCCGTCGACCCCGGGACCGCAGGGCGGGCGGAGGACGCCGGGTCGGTGGCGTCGCTCGTCCCGGCGGAGGCCGACGGGGTGCCGCCCCGCGCGGGTCCCGAGGAGGAGCCCGAAGAGGACAGCCCCGCGATCAGGGCCGCCGCCGACACCACTCCGACGGCTCCGACGGCCACGACCACCCGCCGCGAGCGCCAGGGGCCCTTGCCCTGCGCGGCGCGCCGCCGGGCGGCCCGGCCGGCGGGCTGCGGGCCGGTCGGCTCCGCGTCGCCGGGCTCCGGGGCCGCGGGCTCGACCCGGGGGAGCTCGGCCGTCGCGTCGTACACGTTCTGCCAGCCATGCGCCGCTGCCGGATCCGTGTACTCCTCGTACGCCGGGGCCGGTGCGGGCTGCGGCTGGTAGACGTTCGGCGCCCCGGACTCGTACTCGACTGGCCTCGACATGGCGACGAATTCTAGAGACGGATGTGGCAGGTGGGACAGCTACCGGCGATAACAGCCCAAATGGACGCGTCTCACGTGGCGGAAAGCACGGCCCACGATGCGTTACCGGGCCGTAAGCTCCCAGACATGCAGGTGATCCAGTCGACGAAGCTCGCCAATGTCTGTTACGAGATCCGGGGCCCGGTTCTCGAGGAGGCGATGCGCCTGGAAGCGGCCGGGCACCGCATCCTCAAGCTGAACACGGGCAACCCCGCGGCCTTCGGGTTCGAGGCACCGCCCGAGATCCTGGAGGACGTCCTCCGGAACGTGTCGACGGCCCATGGATACGGCGACGCGAAGGGCCTGCTGGCCGCGCGCCGGGCCGTCGTCATGCACAACCAGACCATCGGCATCGAGACCGACGTCGAGCACGTCTTCATCGGCAACGGCGTCTCCGAGCTGATCGTGATGGCGATGCAGGGTCTGCTCGACGACGGCGACGAGGTCCTCGTACCCGCGCCCGACTACCCGCTGTGGACGGCCGCCGTGTCGCTGTCCGGCGGTACGGCCGTCCACTACCGCTGCGACGAGCAGGCGGACTGGATGCCCGACCTCGCGGACGTGGAGCGGAAGGTCACCGACCGCACCAAGGCGATCGTCATCATCAACCCCAACAACCCCACGGGCGCGGTCTACGACGAGACCGTGCTCAAGGGCCTGACCGACATCGCCCGCCGGCACAACCTGCTGGTCTGCTCGGACGAGATCTACGACAAGATCCTCTACGACGGTGCCACGCACACCCCGACCGCCGCGATCGCCCCCGACCTGCTGACCCTCACCTTCAACGGCATGTCCAAGGCGTACCGGGTGGCGGGCTACCGGGTGGGCTGGATGTCGATCTCCGGGCCCCGCGCGCACGCCGACTCCTACATCGAGGGCCTGACCATCCTGGCCAACATGCGCCTGTGCGCGAACATGCCGGGACAGCACGGGGTGGTCGCCGCGCTCAGCGGGCGGCAGTCGATCAAGGACCTGGTGCTGCCGGGCGGGCGGCTCGTCGAGCAGCGGGACGTGGCGTACGAGCTGCTCACGCAGATCCCCGGCGTGAGCTGTGTGAAGCCGAAGGGGGCGCTGTATCTCTTCCCGCGGCTCGACCCCGACGTCTTCAAGATCAAGGACGACCGGCGGATGGTCCTGGACCTGCTGCGCCAGGAGAAGATCATGGTCGTCCAGGGCACCGGCTTCAACTGGCCCGAGCCCGACCACTTCCGGGTGGTCACCCTGCCGGCGGTCGGGGACCTGCGGGACGCGGTGGGGCGGATCGCGAACTTCCTGGATGGGTACGGCCAACTTTAGACAGGATCCAAGCTAGGATGGTTTCCTGACAGCATCAGGAGGCCATCCCATGTACGAACCGATCCGTACCAAGTCGGTCCACAGCACGATGGCCGACGCCCCTTCCGACTTCCCCCACCGCTCCCGCGAGGAAGAGCTGGACATCCAGCTGGCGGGACATCTCGCGGCGCTGCTCGCCGTCACGGACGAGCTGCGGGCGGTGGCGCCGTCCGCGGACCTGGACGCCGCGGCCGAGCGGCTCGCCGAGCAGGTGACCCGGCTGCGGGGCGGAGGTGTGCCTGCCCGCGCGTCGCTGACCGCGGCCACGTCGAGCCTGGACGCCCTGCACCGCCGCGCCCACGCCGTGGCGGGCCGTGCCCTGCTCGTGGCGGCGTCCCGGGCGGACACGGCGGCGGCGATTCTGTCGGCGGAGCGGATGGACTCCCACGCGGCGGCCCTGGAGCCCCGCGAACTCGCCGCCCACTGAGCCCTACGGCTCCCTGAACGGCCCCGGTCCGCGCGCTCCCGCAGCGACGTGCGGACCGGGCGCCATAGCACTGCGTTCGCTTGAGCAGGGCGCCTGTTCGCCGTAAGTGTGCCCGTCGTGTCGCGGCTGCGGGTGTGTCGTGGCTTGGCGCGCCGTTCCCCGCGCCCCTGAGGGGCGCATTCACTGGCCGTGTCGAGTCGGGGCCCGGTGCTGCACCTTCCGCTCAGCCTGTTCGCCGTCGGGGTGCCTGTCGGCTCGCGGGTGCGGGTTTCGTCGTGGCTTGGCGCGCCGTTCCCCGCGCCCCTGAGGGGCGCATTCACTGGCCGTGTCGAGTCGGGGCCCGGTGCTGCACCTTCCGTCGACCCTCTTCGCCGTGGGAGGGGCCTGTCGGCTCGCGGGTGCAGGTTTCGTCGTGGCTTGGCGCGCCGTTCCCCGCGCCCCTGGAATGCGCACCCGTGTCGAGTCGGGACCGGTGCTGCACCTTCCGCTCAGCCTGTGCAGGTTGTTCCGCGCGGCCCTGGAATGCGCGCCCGTGTCGAGTCGGGACCGGTGGTACACCTTCCGTTCATCCTGTTCGCCGGGGAATGTTGGGTTCCGCGAGCAGGCTCCCCATGTGAGACGAATCGCAGGGATCGTCCTCGCGGTCCTGCTGATCGGCGGCGTGGTGGCAGCCGTCGTGGCAGGCCGGGAAGCGGACGACAAGGGCACGGCAACGAAGACCGTGCAGGGAGTGATCGGATCGGAGAAGGCCGAGTTCTTCGCCGATCCCGACGTGGTGAAGGCCCTCGCCGCCAAGGGCTACACCGTGACGGCCGAGACCTCCGGGTCCTGGGCCATGGAGGGCCTCGACCTCGACGGGTACGACTTCGCCTTCCCGTCCAGCCAGGCCCCGGCCACCGAGCTCGCCGCGAAGTACAAGGTACGGGGGACCCTCCCCCGCCCCTTCTACTCGCCCCTGGTCGTCGTGGCGCACAAGAGCGCCGCCGAGGTCCTCGCGGGCAACGGCCTGGCCACGCTGGACGCGGAGCACCGCGGCACCCTCAAGATGGCCGCCTACCTCGACGCGGCCCGCAAGGACCGCACCTGGCAGCAACTGAAGGGGGCGGACAAGTACGGGGAGCTCACCGGCACCCTCTACCTCTCCAGCACCGACCCGGAGACCTCCAACTCCGGCGCCCTCTACCTCGCCGCCGCCTCCTGTGTGGCCAACGGCGGCAAGGTCGTCGCGAGCGAGGCGGAGGTCAAGAAGACTGCTCCCCTGCTGCACAAGCTCGTCAGTGTGCAGGGCGCCCAGCAGTCCAGCACGGACGCGGCCTTCCGGGACTTCGTCAGCGGCGCCGGCAATCCGCTCGTGCTGGTCTACGAGTCCCAGGTCGCCTCGCTCCTGGCGGACGGGCAGCACCCCGACGACCTGGTCGTCCTCTACCCGGACACCACGGTCAACAGCGACCACACGGTCGTACCGCTGACCGAGAACGGCCAGGCCCTCGCCGGGCTCCTCGCCACCGACCGGCGGTTGCGGGAGCTGGAGGTCCGGCACGGGTTCCGGCCGCAGGGCGAGGCCACCGAGTTCGCCTCGGCCGCCACCTATCTCAAGCAGGAACTGACCGGCGTCCGCCAGGCGCCCGTGCCCACCTCCGCGGTGCTGCACGAGCTGGCGCGACGGGCGCGCGGATAACGGGGGACACCAGCCATGACATCCATCAACGACGACACCTTCGTCCTGACGCCTCCCGAGGCCGTCGCACCCGTGCCCCGCGAGAAGGCCGGCGGGCTCGTCCCCGTCGACGACTCCGTGCGCACGGACATGGCCAAGAAGGCCTCCGCGTACGTCGAGGGGCTCGCGACCCTCGACGCCCGCTCGCCCGAGTTCGCCGGCAAGGTCGGTGAGATCACCGGGCTCGGTGCCGGCGAGATGCGCAGCGCCGCCGCGCAGTCCAACCGGATGCTGGAGCGGACCGTGCGCAGCCTGCCGGACAAGGGCGGGGACGCCCAGTCCCTGGTCGCGGGCTCGCTCGTCGAACTGCGGCGCGTGGTCGAGGACCTGGACCCCCGGGACCTGTCCGCCGCCAAGGGCCGCAGGTTCCTGTCCCGGCTCCCCGGCGGCAACAGGCTGCGCGATCACATGGCCAAGTACGCCTCCGCACAAGGGACCTTGAACAAGATCGTGGGCTCGCTGCGCGGCGGCCAGGACGAACTGCGCCGGGACAACGCCGCGTTGCAGACCGAGCGGGTCCGCCTGTGGGAGACCATGGGCAAGCTCCAGGAGTACGTCGTGCTGACCGAGGCCCTGGACACGGCCGTCGAGCGGCACATCACCGCCGTAGAAGATCCGGAGGCGGCCGACTCGCTCCGCGCCGACGTCCTCTTCCCCGTCCGGCAGAAGCACCAGGACCTGCTGACCCAGCTCGCCGTCTGCGCGCAGGGCTACCTCGCCATGGACGTCGTTCGGCGCAACAACGAGGAGCTGATCAAGGGCGTCGACCGGGCGGCCACGACCACCGTGTCGGCGCTGCGCATCTCCGTGATGCTGGCATCCGCGCTCGACAACCAGAAGAAGGTCGTCGAGCAGGTCAACGCCCTGCGCGGGACCACCGAGGACCTGATCCGGGGCAACGCCGAGATGCTCGCGACCCAGAGCGGGGAGATCCAGCGCATCGCGGCCGACCCGGCGGTCGGCGCCGAGACACTGCGCTCCGCCTTCCAGCAGATCTACCGGACCCTCGACGCGATCGACACGTACAAGGTCCAGGCGACCGAGGTGATGGCGGCGACCGTGGAGTCACTGACCTCCGAACTCCAGCAGGCGAGCGGGTACCTGGAGCGCAGCCGGTCGCAGGGCGCGCTGGAGGGGGGCCTCGGATGAGACGACACGCACTGGCCGTCTGCCTCGCGGCGCTCGGCCTGCTCACCGCCTGTACGGCACAGAAGGACGGGATCAGCGGCCTTTCGACGCCCGGCGTCCCCGGGCCCGCCGAGCCGGGCACCCTGCGCGTCCTGGCCTCCAGCGAGCTCAGCGACATGACGCCGGTGCTCGACCAGGTCGAGAAGGACACCGGCATCAAGGTCCGGCCGACGTACATCGGCACCCTGGACGCCGTGGACATGCTGGCGAAGGGCACGACCGACGGACGGTACGACGCCCTGTGGCTGTCGTCGAACGACTATCTCCGGCTGCACCCCGACGCGGCCGCGAAGGTGGTCTCCGAGACGCCCGTCATGTCGAGCCCGGTCGCGATCGGCGTGAAGTCGGCGAAGGTGAAGGCGCTCGGCTGGAAGCCCGATGACGTCACCTGGTCCCAGGTCGAGCAGGCCGTCCAGGACGGAAAGCTGACGTACGGCATGACCGACCCGGCCCGCTCCAACTCCGGCTTCTCCACACTGGTTTCGGTGGCCTCCGCCCTCTCCGGCGCCCAGTCGGCGCTCACCGACGCGGACGTCACCAAGGCCACGCCCCGGCTGAAGGAGTTCTTCAAGGGCCAGAAGCTGACCTCGGGTTCCTCGGGCTGGCTGGCCGCGACGTACGACCGGCGCGGCGACGTCGACGCCCTGCTCAACTACGAGTCCGTCCTCAAGGGCATCCCGGGACTGACCGTGATCCGCCCCCGCGACGGCGTGATCACCGCCGACTACCCGCTCACCACGCTCAAGTCCACGAACACACGGACCCGCGAGGACGTCCGCCGGCTGACGGAGGACCTGCGCACCGAGAAGATCCAGCGGGAGATCACCGCGCGCACCCACCGCCGCCCGGTCGTCGCCTCGGTCCCTCCGGCTAGCGGTCTGGACACCACCCGCCGACGCGAACTGCCCTTCCCGGGCACCCGTCCCGTCGCCGACGGCCTGCTCGACTCCTACGAGAACGAGCTGCGCCGCCCGTCGAGGACCGTGTACGTCCTGGACACCTCGGGCTCGATGGAGGGCGACCGCCTGGACCGCCTCAAGACGGCCCTCACCGACCTCACCGGTGACTTCCGCGAACGCGAGGAGGTCACGCTGATGCCGTTCGGCTCACAGGTGAAGAGCGTGCGGACCCATGTGGTCGAGCCCTCGGATCCGCAGACGGGCCTCGACGCGATCCGCGAGGACACCTCGGCGCTCTCCGCCGACGGGGACACCGCGATCTACACCTCGCTGGAGAAGGCGTACGGCCATCTCGGCGCCGGCCGCGACACGTTCACGTCGATCGTGCTGATGACGGACGGCGAGAACACGGCAGGGGCGAAGGCGAGGGACTTCGACACCTTCTACGCCGGGCTCGGCCGGGAGGCTCGCGACATCCCCGTCTTCCCCATCCTCTTCGGCGACTCCGACCGCTCCGAACTGGCCCATATCGCCGATCTGACCGGCGGCCGCCTCTTCGACGCCCAACAGGGCTCGCTGGACGGCGCCTTCGAGGAGATCCGTGGCTATCAGTAGGTATCTGGAGTCCCGCAAGAACATCGCGGGAAGCGCGTGCGGTCTGGTCGGTCTGGTGCTGACCTTCGCGGGGGTGGCCGGCCCGTACTGGCCGGTGGTCGTGGCGGGGCTGTACGGCGCGGGCGCGCTGATCGCCCCGCCGGAGCGCCCCGCACCGCCGGACCTCCCGGACCCGTCGGCCCAACTGGACGAGGTGCGGGGGGACTTCGAGAAGGTCCGCGCCTATCTGACGGACATCGACCTGTCCGTCACGGCGGCGGCCCGGCTGCGGGAACTCACCGAGCTGCTGACCGCGCTGCTCGACGAGGGCTGGAGCAAGGAGCTGCTGGCCCATGACCCGGAGGGCGTGCACTCGCTGTCCCGGATCGTCCGGCGCGACCTGCCCGAGGCCGTCGACAGCTTCGTACGCACCCGGTGGTGGACGCGGATGACACCGGGCACGGAGTCCCCCGAACTCCACCTGGAACAGCAGCTGGGTCTCATGAAGCAGGAGGCGCAGCAGCTGGCGGCGGCACTCCGGGACACGGAGGCCCGCCGCCAGGAGACCCACACCCGGTATCTGGAGGACCGGGGCGGGCACAACGGGGTCAGTGCGTGACCGAGGGTCTCGCACTGAGGGCAGCACGCCCCGCACGCCGTTGTGCGGGGCCGGTTCGTGACTCAGGGCCTGTCCTTGCGGACCTGCCCTCGTGCCGCCTCCCGCGGCCGGCCCGTGACGATCACGGGTCAGGGCTCCCATCGGGGCCGGCCACGGGGGTTCTCGGGGGGACTCAGCCCAGGCGCTGCACCAGCGCGTGGTACTCGTCCCACAGCTCCTTCGGCGTGTGGTCGCCGAAGGTGTTGAGGTGCTCGGGGATCAGGGATGCCTCCTCCCGCCACACCTCCTTGTCCACCGTGAGCAGGAACTCCAGGTCGGACTCGGCCAGGTCGAGGCCCTTGGTGTCCAGCGCGTCCCTGGTCGGCAGGACGCCGATCGGGGTCTCGACGCCGTCGGCCTTGCCCTCCAGCCGCTCCACGATCCACTTCAGGACGCGGCTGTTCTCGCCGAAGCCGGGCCAGACGAACTTGCCGTCGTCGTTCTTGCGGAACCAGTTGACGTAGTAGATCTTCGGCAGCTTCGACTGGTCCTTGTCCTTGGCCACGTCGACCCAGTGCCCCATGTAGTCGCCCATGTTGTAGCCGCAGAACGGCAGCATGGCGAAGGGGTCGCGGCGCAGCTCGCCGACCTTTCCCTCGGCGGCGGCGGTCTTCTCGGAGGCCACGTTGGCGCCGAGGAAGACGCCGTGGTTCCAGTCGAAGGACTCCGTCACCAGCGGGACCGCGCTCGCGCGCCGCCCGCCGAAGAGGATCGCCGAGATCGGCACGCCCTTGGGGTCCTCCCACTCGGGCGCGATGATCGGGCACTGGGCGGCGGGGGTGGTGAAGCGGGCGTTGGGGTGGGCGGCCGGGACCCCGGATTCCGGGGTCCAGTCGTTGCCCTTCCAGTCGGTGAGGTGCGCCGGGGTCTCCTCCGTCATGCCCTCCCACCAGATGTCGTTGTCGTCGGTGAGGGCGACGTTGGTGAAGACGGAGTTGCCCCACAGCGTCTTCATCGCGTTGGCGTTGGTGTGCTCACCGGTGCCGGGCGCGACGCCGAAGAAGCCGGCCTCGGGGTTGATCGCGTAGAGGCGGCCGTCCTCGCCGAAGCGCATCCAGGCGATGTCGTCGCCGATCGTCTCGACGGTCCAGCCGGAGATGGTGGGCTCCAGCATGGCGAGGTTGGTCTTGCCGCAGGCGCTCGGGAAGGCGGCGGCGACGTACTTGGACTCCCCCTGCGGCGGGGTGAGTTTGAGGATGAGCATGTGCTCGGCGAGCCAGCCCTCGTCACGCGCCATGACGGAGGCGATGCGCAGGGCGTAGCACTTCTTGCCGAGCAGGGCGTTGCCGCCGTAGCCCGAACCGTAGGACCAGATCTCGCGGGACTCCGGGAAGTGCGAGATGTACTTGGTGGAGTTGCACGGCCACGGGACGTCCGTCTCGCCCTCGGCGAGGGGGGCGCCGAGGGTGTGCACGGCCTTCACGAAGAAGCCGTCGGAGCCGAGTTCGTCGAGGACCGGCTGTCCCATGCGGGTCATCGTGCGCATGGAGACCGCGACATAGGCGGAGTCGGTGATCTCGACGCCGATCGCGGAGAGGTCCGAGCCGAGGGGGCCCATGCAGAAGGGGACGACGTACATCGTCCGGCCCTTCATCGAACCGCGGAAGACGCCCTTCTCGCCGGCGAAGATGTCCCGCATCTCCCCCGGTGCCTTCCAGTGGTTCGTCGGCCCCGCGTCCTCCTCCTTCTCCGAGCAGATGAAGGTGCGGTCCTCGACGCGCGCGACGTCGGTCGGGTCGGAGGCCGCGTAGTAGGAGTTGGGGCGCTTGATCGGGTCGAGCTTCTTGAAGGTGCCCTTCGCCACGAGCTCCTCGCACAGGCGCTCGTACTCCGCTTCGGATCCGTCACACCAGACCACGCTGTCCGGCTCGGTCAGTTCGGCGATCTCGTTCACCCACGAGATCAGTTCCTTGTGCTGGGTGGGGATGACGGGGGGAGCCGCGATGTCGCGCGCCACGATTGCTCCTAGATGAGGGATTTTTTGTTTGGAGGCCCCGTGGGGGCTGCGACCCGGATGCTTCTTGTGCCGTTTGGTGGTGACCTTGGCGCTCATCCGGTGTCGACCGCACTCATTTGATCATCCGACTGATGCGCCCATCTGTCCAGAGGGCATCACAGGTGAGCGGAGTGAGGATCGCCACGCTCCCTTTGTGCACAGCGCGTTTATTTGCGTGCACTTAGCGTTCAGCCAACCGTCTCTTTACTGGTCAACTCCCGTGAGAGGATGGCCACTCTTGACCGTTCCGCGCGCTCTACTCATGCGTAACTTACGGTCCCGTAGGTACGATGCCGGTCATGACGCCGCCCGCCCACGACGCCGACGCCCCGTCCCTGCCGCACCAAATCAAGCAGCACGCCCAGCAGCTGGCCGAGCCCATCAAGCCGAAGCTGCGCGGTTGGCTGCATCTCGGCATGTTCCCGGCCGCACTGATCGCGGGGCTGGTACTGACCGCCCTCGCGGACTCCACCAGAGGCCGGATCGCCTGCGGGATCTTCGCCCTGACCGCCTGCCTGCTGTTCGGCGTCAGCGCCCTGTACCACCGGGGCACCTGGACCCCCCGCATGGACGGCGTACTGCGGCGGCTGGATCACGCCAACATCTTCCTGATCATCGCGGGCACCTACACCCCGCTGACCATGCTGCTCCTGCCGGGCAGCAAGGGCCGGTGGCTCCTGTGGGGCATCTGGGGCGCAGCGGTGGCCGGCATCCTGTTCCGGGTCTTCTGGGTCGGCGCCCCACGCTGGCTCTACACCCCCTGCTACATCGCGATGGGCTGGGCCGCCGTCTTCTTCCTGCCCGACTTCATGCGCGCCGGCGGTGTCGCGGTCCTGGTCCTGGTCGTCATCGGCGGCCTGCTCTACAGCGCGGGCGGTGTGATCTACGGTCTCAAGCGGCCGAACCCGTCACCGCGCTGGTTCGGCTTCCACGAGGTGTTCCACTCCCTCACGGTGGCCGCCTTCGCCGTCCACTACGTCGGCATCTCGCTGGTGGCGTACCAGCACACGTAGACCGTTCCACGCCTTTCGAGGGCCACGGCTTCCGAGCCGTGGCCCTTTTTGCATGGCCAAACCGATTGACAGTTCCTAGCTTTTGAGAGCTACTATCATTTCATGGAAACTATCACTCCCGACCCCCGCCGCTGGTGGGCCCTGGCCGCCCTCGTCGCGAGCATGCTGACGCTCGGCTTCGACCTGACGATCCTCAACGTGGCGCTGCCGACCATGGCCGCCGACCTCGACGCCGGCACCGGCGCACAGCAGTGGATGGCCGACGCGTACGTCGTCGTCTTCGCAGCCCTGATGCTCCCCGCCGGACTGCTCGGCGACCGGTTCGGCCGGCGCCGGATGCTGATCACCGGCCTCGCGATCTTCCTCGCCGGATCACTGGTCGGCGCGCTGGCGGGCGATGTCAACGCGGTGATCGCCGCCCGTGCGGTGATGGGCGTCGGCGGCGCCCTGGTCACCCCGCTCGCCCTCTCCGTGCTCCCCACGCTCTTCGCCCCCGACGAGCGCACCAAGGCTGTCGGCATCGTCTCCGCCGCCTCCGCGCTCGGCCTGCCGCTCGGCCCGATCATCGGCGGCTGGCTGCTGAACCACTTCTGGTGGGGCTCGGTCTTCCTGGTCAACGTCCCGATGGCCGCGATCGGCATCGCCGCCTGCGTCTTCCTGCTCCCCGAGACCCGCGACCCCTCCTCACCCAAGGTCGACGCCCTCTCCGCCGCACTCACCGTCACCGGCCTCGGCGCCCTGGTCTACGCGATCATCGAGGCACCCACCCGCGGCTGGGGCGACCCGCTGGTACTGGGCATGATCACGGCGTCCGTCCTGCTGATCGCCGGGCTGGTGCTGCGCGAACGCCGGGTCCCGCGCCCCATGCTCGACATGACCCTGCTAACCCACCGCGGCTTCCTCTTCAACACCGTCGCCGCGACCCTGGTGAACTTCATCCTGTCCGGCCTGCTGTTCGTGCTGCCGCCCTTCCTCCAGGCCGTCCTCGGCCACGACGCCCTGGGCACCGGCGTCCGGCTGCTGCCGATGATGGGCGGACTGCTGGTCGCCTCCCGCCTCGCCCCCCAGGTCGTCGCCCGCTTCGGCGCGCGCGCCGCGGTGAGCGCCGGTCTGGTGGTGCTGGCCTTCGCCGGGCTCCTGGGCAGCCGTACGACAGTGGACTCCGGCTACGGATTCGTCGCGCTGTGGCTCTCCCTCACCGGCTTCGGCTTCGGCCTCTCGCTCATCCCCGCCATGAACGGCGGCCTCAGCGCCCTGCCCCGCGACCGCGCCGGCAGCGGCTCCGGACTCCTGATGACCATGCGCCAGGTCGGCGGCGCGATCGGCATCGCCCTGCTCGGCAGCCTGCTCTCCAGCACCTTCCGGGACCGCCTCGACGTCACCGGGCTGCCCGCCGGGGCCGCCGACACCGCCGGGGAGTCCGTGGTCGCCGCGCACCTGGTCGCCCGGCGCACCGGCTCCGCCGACCTGCTGGCCTCCGCGAACAGCGCGTACGTCCACGGCATGGGCGTCGTCCTACTGGTCTGCGGGATCGCGGCCCTCGTCGCCGCGCTGCTCGCCGCCGCCTTCCTGCCGGGCACACCCCGTCCCGCCGAGACCTCCACAGCCCCGGACTTGGCCGCCGAGGAGGCGGATGCCCGACAATGAACCACATGACGGCCGCACGCTCCCCCCTCTCCCCCGCCGACCGCCCCCAACTGGGCCTTCGAGAGCGCAAGAAGATCAAGACCCGCGAGGCGATCCGCACCGCGACCTACGCGCTCATCAAGGAACAGGGCTACGACGCCACGACCGTCGAGCAGATCGCCGAGCGCGCCGAGGTGTCACCGTCGACCGTCTTCCGCTACTTCCCGACCAAGGAGGACATCGTCCTCACGGACGAGTACGACCCTCTGATGGTCGAGGAACTGCGCGCCCGGCCCGCCGACGAGCCGTGGATCGACTCGGTACGGCACGTGATGCGCCTGGCCCTCGACGGCACCACGGCACAGGACCCCGAGGCGATCCGCGTCCGGGCCCAGCTCGGGGTCCAGGTCCCCGCCGTCCGCGCCCGGATGCTCGAGAGCATGTCGGAGACCGGGCGCATGCTCTGCGAGGCCCTCGCCGAACGCTCAGGACTGCCCGCGGACAGCCTCCAGGTCCGCGTCTTCGCGATGTCCCTCATCGGCGGCCTCATGGAAGTCTCCATGTACTGGGCGGAGAACGACTTCCAGGGCGACATGCGCGACCTCCTGGACCAGGCCCTGGACGTCCTGGACCAGGGCCTGCCGACGAAAAAGCGCTGAATCCGCTCTCCCCTCCCATGGCATCCTGACCAGGTGAACGGTCCCGAGATCCACGTCGAGTTCGCCCCCGACCTGGCCATGTTCGTCGCGAGCGGCCGCCGCCGGGGGCCCACCGCCCTCACCACCGACGGCGTCTCCTCCCTCGGCCACGTCGTCGAGTCCACCGGCGTCCCGCTCACCGAGGTCGGGGCCCTGCGGGTGAACGGCCGCGAGGTCCCGAGGTCCTACGTCCCCGCCGCGGGCGACTCCGTGGAGATCACGCCCGTCTCCCGCCCCCAGCACATCCCCGGCGCTCCCCTGCGCTTCCTCCTCGACGTCCACCTCGGCACCCTCGCCCGCCGCCTGCGCCTGCTCGGCGTGGACACGGCGTACGAGTCCACGGACATCGGCGACCCGGCCCTCGCCACCCGCTCCGCGACCGAGAAACGCGTCATGCTCAGCCGCGACCGGGGCCTTCTGCACCGCAGGGAACTCTGGGCGGGCGCCTTCGTCTACAGCACCCGCCCCGAGGACCAACTCCGCGACATCCTGGACCGCTTCCGCCCCGAACTACGCCCCTGGACCCGCTGCACAGCCTGCAACGGCCTGCTGCGCGGGGCCACCAAGGAGCAGGTGGCGGACCGGCTGGAGGGCGGGACGGAACGCTCGTACGACGTCTTCGCACAATGCCAGGAGTGCGGCCGCGCCTACTGGAAGGGCGCACACCACGAACAGCTGGAGGCGATCGTGGCGAACGCCCTGGCGGAGGTCAACCGCCCAACGCCATCCGCAACGCCTCCGCGTCGGTCGTAGGCGCCTGACAGGTGAAGTGCCGGCAGACGTAGGCGGTGGGCTCGCCGTCGACGAGGATACGGTCGGCGAGCAGCGGGAGTTCGTCACTGTCCGGAGTGCCCACCGCGACCACGGCGCCGGGAGCGGTCCCCAGAAGTGCCGTACGGTGCAGGGCCCTTGTGGCGTCGTCGGTCAGCGCGGGTCCCACGACCGCGACCTCCTTCGGCCCGTCGAGGTGTGCCTCCGCCACCGCGAGTCCCCATCCGACGAACCGCGGCACCCGGGGCCCGAGCGCCTTCACCACGCCGAGCGCCTGCTCCGCGGCCGTGCGATGGGGCTCGGACCCGGTCTGCGCGGCGTAGGACAACAGCGCCCCCGCCGCGGCCGTCCACCCGGAGGGCACCGCGTTGTCGGTCGGATCCTGCGGCCGGCGAATCAGCCGCTCGGCGTCGGCGGCCGTGTCGAACAGCCCGCCCTCGGACCCGGTGAACCGCGTCAGCACATGGTCGAGCAGGAACCCGGCGAAGTCGAGCCAGACCCCCTCCCCGGTCACGGACGCCAGCGCGAGGAAACCCTCGGCGACATCGGCGTAGTCCTCCAGCACACCGGCGTTGGCACCGACCTGACCGTCCTTGCTGGTACGGGACAGCCGGGCCTGCTCGTCCAGATGCACCCGCACGAGAAGATCAGCGGCCGATACGGCGGCCTCGACCAGGTCGGGCCGGTCGAAGTAGGCGCCGGTCTCGGCGAGCGCGGCGATCGCGAGCCCGTTCCACGCGGCGACGACCTTGTCGTCCCGGCCGGGCGCGGGGCGCTCCGCACGCGCGTCGAGGAGCCGCCGCCTGATCGACTCGATCGTCTCGGCGTCGAACACGGTGTCCTGCTGCGGAAGTTGCAGAACGGACTGCCCGTGCTCGAAAGTGCCCTCCTCGGTCACACCGAAGTACTGCGCCGCGACCTCGGCGTCCTGCTCCCCGAGCACCTCACGCAACTGCTCCGGCGTCCACACGTAGTACGCGCCCTCGACGTGCCTGCCCGTCCCGTCGTCACTGTCGGCGTCCAGCGCGGAGGCGAAACCGCCCTCGTTCGTGCGCAGTTCACGGACCATGAACTCGGCGGTGTCGAGGGCGACGCGGCGGGCGAGATCGGAGCCGGTTGTTCGCCAGAGATGGGCGTAGGTTCGACACAAAAGGGAGTTATCGTAGAGCATTTTCTCAAAATGCGGAATTGTCCAGTCTCGGTCGACCGAATACCGCGCGAAACCACCACCGAGCTGGTCATAGATCCCGCCGCACGCCATGCGCGCACAGGTGTCCTGCGCCATCTGCAACGCGCCTTCGGATCCGGTGCGGGCGTGATGCCGCAACAGGAATTCGAGGACCATGGACGGCGGGAACTTCGGCGCCCCGCCGAATCCGCCGCGCTGCGCGTCGTACTCCCTCGTCAGCCCGAGCAGAGCCGCCGCGAGCTGCTCCTCGCCGGGTGCCTGCGCGTCGCCGTAGGACATCTCCCGCCCGGAGAGATCCCGCACGATCTTCCCGGCGACCTCGGCGACCTCGTCCCGCCGGTCGGTCCAGGCGTGCCGGACACCCTCCAGGACCTGCCGGAAGGAGGGCATGCCCTGGCGGGGGGAGGGTGGGAAGTAGGTGCCGAAGTAGAAGGGCTCGGCCTCCGGCGTGAGAAACACGGTCATCGGCCAGCCGCCCTGCCCGGTGGCTGCCTGCACGGCCTCCATGTAGACGGCGTCGACGTCGGGACGTTCCTCGCGGTCGACCTTTACGCAGACAAAGTGGGCGTTGAGGTAATCCGCGGTGGCCTGGTCCTCAAAGGATTCGGACGCCATGACATGGCACCAGTGGCAAGCGCTATACCCCACGCTCAGGAAGATAGGCACGTCACGTCGCCGCGCCTCCTCGAAAGCAGCGGGTTCCCACGGCCACCAGTCCACCGGGTTGTCCGAGTGCTGGAGGAGATAGGGAGACGTGGCGCGTGCAAGTCGGTTGGGCATGCGTCCATCCTCGCGCACGTCGCAATCCACACGCATCCCCGCCACAGGCATGGAGCACGAACCTGATAAATCAAGCTCATGCGCCCCTGAGTCCTCACATCACAACCAGTCGAACACGAGCCGATCCAGGATCGGACTCGGATCCCCCTGCCTGGCCGCCGGCATCACCGTAATGCCTGTGCCCCCGAGCGCGCACTTCAGCAACATCCGCTTGTCGACCATGTCTGCTCGTCCCCACGCCTCCTTCAGAGCATCGGGCTGCGGGACGTACGACAGGCCACTTTCCGCTCCGACCGCCTCCAGCGTCGAGCTTGCACTCTCGATGACAGCGCGTTGTCCCTCGCTCAGTTCCTCGAAGCGGCCCTCGTCCATTTTCCCGTAGACATAAAAGTCCTCTTCGAGCTTCCTCACCCGCTTCTGCGCTGCTTCGAGAGCCCTCTCTACTTCGTTCCTCTTCACCTGAGTCGCCGGATCTGCGAACATGGTCCACCGCCGAGCAATCGCGGTGATCACTGGCGCATCCGGCTCAAGAGCGGTGATGTGGTCGATCCATGCCTGCCCGACCGCGCGATCAACGCGTTCAGCGAGGGTCACCAAACCCTCGCAGACTGACCTGCCGCGCGTCTGGCGGACTTCACACCGGTAGCGTCCACCGCGCTGGCTCATGGGGCCACCGCACGGTTCAAGCATTCCGCTGTCTGTCTTGTCCCGCATCCGGCCACACCGGTAAATGCCCGTACCCAGGTACTTCCCCTCTGGTCTTCCCATGGCCCACCGCGCATCGGTCCGTTCGGCGATGAGGGCCTTGATGCGAAACCACTCGTCCGTGGTCACCACCCCTGTCCCGCACGAGACGATCCCGCCCGTTTCGCTGTAGAGGGGCTCTCCGTAACCCTCCCAACTACCCAGAGGGTTCCCGCACTCGTCGGTTCTGCGCCGCCGGACCGGGACCATGCCCGCGAAGAGCGGGGACTGAGCGAGCTTGCTCACTGCGGTGGGTGACCACGTGGCGCCGCTTCGGGTTCGACGTCCCTCTTCATTGAGTTGATGGGCCGTCTCCTTGGTGCTCTTCCTGTCCAGCAGCAGATCGGCGACCCTGCGAGCCGTTTCGTACTCTCCAGGATCGGGTTCGACCTTTCCGCTTCCCGGAGGGCTGCAGAGCCCGAACGGCGGCCTTCCCGTGCCCCTCCGCCCTTCGGCCTTGTGCGAGTCATGGCCGGACTTGACCCGCTGCGCCATGTCCTTCGCTTCTTCCCTCGCCCTCTCGCTCAGGATCGCGAAGACCACTCGTCCGCCCTTCGATGAATCCAATCCCTCCGACACAGAAACGAGCCGCGCCCGCCTGCGGTCGAACTCGTCAAGCATCCGGCCGACCGCTCCCATACCGCGCCGGTCGAAGCGGTCCGTCTTCCACACGGCGAGCGTCTTGGACTTGCCTGCCATGACGGCATGTGTGGCTTTCTCGAACTCCCTGCGCCGGACATACGTCTTGGATGCTGAAAGCTGCTCGAACCAGATGTGCCGAATCTGAAGACCTTCTGCCTGCGCCCAGCGAACCAGGTCTCTCACGTGTCCCCGAAGGGTGGCCAGATCCTCCTTCTTGGCGCTGCGACGCAGATAAGCGTCCACAAGCCCCGACGGCTCCCCGGACGCGGGTTTGTCCAGGCCCATCCCCTCCAACTCGTCAGAACCGAACCCCAATGCGACCAGCGTCGCGTGATCCTCGCGCACCAAGACTCCCCTCGCGTCCCGCGAAGAGGCTATGCGGCATTGATACCCTCTCCTCCGTTTTCTGAGAATGAGGCACGATCCATTACGAGACGGGCACTTGGTGATCAAACGGAATCCTGAAGAGTTCTGGATCTCTCTCAAGCCTGACCGTTCGTGATCGCCGCCCCCTCGCGCTCCCGCCCGCCTCGAAGGACACTCATAGGCGAAGTCGTTGCCGCCGGAGGGGGAAGTGACATGCGGGACAGTCATCGGGCGGAAGCCGAACGGCTGTTGGGGCGGGCCGTGGAGGAGGAGGTGCGGCGCTCGGGCGGGCGGGTCGACGGGGCCGTACTGCTCGCGCGGGCCCGGGGATCACTGGACGCGATGGCGCAGACGGCCGCCGACGAGTACGAGGCGTACACACACGCGCTGGACGAGGCGCAGGCCGGTCAACTCACCTTCGGGCAGCGGTACGCGAAGGAGGCGTCCGGCACTCCTCTGCTGGTGGCCGCGGTCGCCGCTCTGGCCGCTGCCGTGGCCGACCTGGCGCTCGGCACCGACACGGGCACCGCGCTGGGCGCGGGCGTGACCGTGGGCGTCGTGGCCGCGGCGACGACCGTGGTCAAGGTGGCCGGCTCGCATCTGCCGGCCGCGCACCACCGGGCGGGCGCCATCGGCCAGCCCGGCGGCCCGGAACAGCTCCGGCTCCAGTGGCTGACGGCCCTGGAGGTACGGGGCATCCGGCCCTTCCTCGACCAGCAGCGGGTGCTGAGCGCGTCGACCGGCCCGAAGAAGGCGGGCCCGCGACTGCGCGGCACGGACAAGAGCGCGGCGGCCCGCGGCAGGAGTGTGCTGGAGCAGTCGTTCGGGCAACTCCCGGAGCCGATCAGTGAGTTCGCGGACCGCCGGACGGAGATGGGCCGCATCCGGCAGTGGGTGCAGGCCTCGCGCGCGACGACCGAGACCCGGCCCACGGTGGTCGTGCTGCACGGCCCGCCCGGCAGCGGCCGGACGGCACTGGCCGTGCGGGCGGCGCACGACCTCAGGGACTACTTCCGCGGCGCCTGCGTCGTGGACCTGCGCGGTGACAACCCGGAGGAGTCCCCGCTCTCCACCCGGGACGCACTGCTGCATCTGCTGAACCGGCTCGGCGCCCCGCGCGAGCAGCTGCTGTTCCGTGAGCGTTCCTCTCCCGACCAGCAGGTCAAGCGGCTGAGCGAGCTTTATCACCAGCATCTGACCGGCCTGCCGGTGACGATCGTGCTGGACGACGCCTCGGACCCCGAGCAGGTCCGCACCCTCGTGCCCGAGCGTTCCGACAGTCTGGTCCTGGTCACCGCCCGCGAGCCGCTGGGCCTGCCGTCGGACCTCGCCGCCCATGTGCACGAACTCCCGGTCGACTCCCTGGACGCGGCGGGCGCCGAGGAGCTCCTCGAGGCGGCCGCGCAGTCCACCAGCGGCCCCTACGACGCCCAGTCGGCCGACCTGATCAGGGAGTTGTGCGGCGGTCTGCCCCTGGCCCTGCGCATAGCGGGTTCGTCCCTCGGTCCCCGCTCCCCGCGCCAACTGGCCACTGATCTCGGCGCGTACGGTCCGGTCGGGCCCGTCGAACGCGCCCTGTGGCTGCGTTACACCGACCAGTCGGAGCAGGCCCGCCGGTTGCTGCGCCGCCTCGCGTTGGCCGGCCGGTCCTCGCTCGGCGCCGCCGCGGCCGCCGCGCTGCTGGCCACCGACGAGACGGAGGCGACCCGGCACCTGGTGGCGCTGGCCCGCGCGGGCCTGATCGACCACGTCCGCGGCAGCCGTTACCGCGTCCACGACGTGGTCCGCGCCTTCGCTCAGGCCAGACTGCTGGATGAGGAGGAGCCGGCCGAGCGCACGGCCGCGCAGGAACGCCTCATCGTCAACTACGCCGACCTCGCCGACTCGGTGCTGCGCCTGGTCGACGGCAACATGTCGACCCGCTCGGACCGTTTCAGTCCGCACGGCTTCACCTCCCTCGACGAGGCGCTGCGCTGGCTGGACGACGAGTCGAGTTTCATCACGGCGGCGCTCAGGCACGCGGAGGGCGTCAACCAGGGGGCGGTCCTCAATCTCCTGGGCGCGCTGTGCGACTACTGCCTGCTGCGCGGCGACCTCTACCGCCTGGGTGAGATAAGCGAGTTGGCGCAGGCGGTGGACCAGGGGCTGCTGGTCCGCTCGGTGCAGTGGCGCACCGGTATCGCGGCCCGCCAGCTGGGTGAGCTGGACAAGGCGCGCACGACACTGACCTCGGTGGTCGACCTCTATATGGAGGCCCACCACGACGCGGGCGCCGCGCGCGCTCTGTGTTCCCTGGGCATCACCCTCCACCACCAGGGCCAGCTGACCGAGGCGGCGGCGAAACTCGAGGAGGCCCTGGCCCTCCAGTCGCCTCCCGAGCTGGCCACGGACCGCGCCTGGACCATGCACGCCCTGGCGGCGGTCGAACGCGACCGCGGCCGTGTCGCGCAGGCACAGGACCTGCTGACCCGTTCCCTGGTCCTGCACCGCGCCGGCGAGTCCGTCCACGGCGAGGCCTGGGCCCACTTCCAGCTCGGCCAGCTGGCCCTGCGCATGGGCGACGTACCGCGCGCGGAGTCGGAGCTGAGGACAGCCCTCGACCTGTACGGCCGTACCCGCGACGCCCGCGGTGAGGCGTGGGCGCTGACCCAGCTGGCGCGGGCCCGCCTGGTGGCCGGGGATCCGTCGGCGGCGGTGGACGGCCTGCGCCAGGCCGCGTCCCGCCACCGCGACAACGAGGACGCGCGCGGCGAGGCGTGGACGGTGTACTACCTGGGTCAGGCGTTGGAGGAGACGGGCAACCTGGACCTCGCGGTCCGTGAGCTGGAACGCTCGCGGACGATGTTCTCCCGTATGCGGGACGTCTACGGCCTGGCCTGCGCCCGTCACCACTCGGCCCGTGCCACCCGCGACCAGCGCGCCGCGCAGACGGGTTCGCTGCGCAACTCGGGTTTCGCCCGCCAGCTCCTGGTCGACGCCCGCGCCGACTTCCAGCGCATCGGCGTCGCCCACGGGGAGGGGTGGACCTGCCTCGAACTGGCGGTGGTGGACGCGGGCAACGGCCGTACCCCGCAGGCCCTCGCCCTGTGCGACGAGGCGGTGGCCCTGTTCGCCTCCTACGGCGACGAGCGGGGCGAGGACTGGGCCCGCTTCCTGCGCTGCACCCTGCTGCCGTACGCGGCACCGGGCGGCGTGGAGATCGGCGCGGCGGTCGCCCAGGAGGAGCTGGCGGAGCTGGGCCGCCGGGAGCACGGGGCACGGGACGAGAAGCTGGACGACTACGTGGGGGCGTACGGACTGCTGCTGGAGCGGGGCGTGAATCTGGACGCCGGATGGCAGGCCTGGCGCCTCGGGATGGTGCCGAACCGGCACGCACGGGAGGTCATGGGGGTGGCGGTGGCCCCGGCGCGGGGCTGAGGTGGGCGGGCCTTCGGCTGGCGGCCGTCGGCCGGGCACGGCCGTTGACGGGAGGGGCCTCTGGTGTCCCCTCCCGTCGCCGCCGCGTGGTTCAGCCCTTGGCCGGCGAGGTCTTGCCGGACGGACTGTCGGCGGTCTCCTCGCCGGAGGCCGCCCTGTCCGGGGACTCCTTGAAGTCGACCTTGTTCATGTGCTTGCTCATGGACTTCATCAGGGCCCACACCGCCAGGGCCATCGCCGCGAAGACGATGAAGCCGAGGACTCCGGGGGTGACCTTGTCCTCGTCGACCTCCTTGGCGAGGGTCGCGAGGTGCGTCATTGCCAGGCTTGCGCTTGCGCTCATGTCAGGCATTGTCGCGGATGCCCGCAAAGAGGTCGTCCTCGGGGAGGGAGGTATCGACGAGGGACTTCGCGAGCTCGTACTCCTCCGTCGGCCAGACCTCCTTCTGGAGGTCCAGCGGGACCTTGAACCAGCCGCCGTCGGGGTCGATCTGTGTGGCGTGCGCGATCAGGGCCTTGTCGCGGATCTCGTAGAACTCCGCGCACGGAATGTGCGTGGTCAGGGTGCGGTTGCGCATCGGCGACTCGTCCCAGCGCTTGAGCCAGTCCCCGTACGGCGACTCCATGCCGCGCTCGATCAGCGCGTGGTGCAGCGCCTCCGTGCGGGGGCGGTTGAAGCCCTGGTTGTAGTAGAGCTTGAGCGGCTGGTAGGCCGGGCCGAACTCGGACTCGGGGAACTTCTCGGTGTCCGACGCGCCCTCGAACGCCACCATCGAGATCTTGTGGGTCATGATGTGGTCGGGGTGCGGGTAGCCGCCGTTCTCGTCGTAGGTGGTGATCACCTGGGGACGGAAGGTGCGGATCTGCTTCACCAGCTCGCCGGCCGCCTTGTCGACGTCCTCCAGGGCGAAGCAGCCCTCGGGCAGCGGCGGCAGCGGGTCGCCCTCGGGCAGGCCGGAGTCGACGAAGCCGAGCCACTCCTGCCGTACGCCGAGGATCTCTCGGGCCTCGTCCATCTCCTTTTTGCGTACCTCGTGGATGTGCTCCTCGATGTACTTGTCGCCCTGAAGCTTCGGGTTGAGGATGGAGCCGCGCTCCCCGCCCGTGCAGGTCACGACCAGCACGTCCACCCCCTCGGACACGTACTTCGCCATGGTGGCCGCGCCCTTGCTCGACTCGTCGTCGGGGTGGGCGTGCACGGCCATCAGTCGCAGCTGGTCAGTCAAGACTCAATCCTCAGTAAGTCGGCGCCCCGGTGTCTTCGGGGGCGAACGGCGGCTTCTATAGTGACCGAATCGGGGGGCGATTAATTCCACGGCCTTGGTTTACCAGGAGACGATCATGAGCACGGCGAGCACCCGGCTGCCCGAGGGACGCTACGGCCGCTCCTCGGACGAGCGTGCCGACCACAAGCTCCGGATCGCCGGTGCCGTCCTCGGCGCCCTCCTGCTCGCGCTGATCGGCTACTTCGCCTACCACTACGTCGTGCAGAACAAGATCAGCGCCGAGGTGATCACGTTCGACTCGCAGAAGTCCGCGGTGCAGGTGCATCTGGAGGTCCGTAAGGACTCCGGCACCTCCGGCTACTGCACGATCCGCTCCCAGGCGGCGGACGGCTCCGAGGTGGGCCGGGCCGACTTCCGCTTCGGCGGTGACGCCACCCGCATCGACAAGGTCGTCACGCTCCGTACGACGGCCCCGGGCACCACGGCCGAGCTGCTGGGCTGTCACGCCGACTGACGTCACTCTCGATGCGTGACGCTGACCTGCGCGGACGTATTTCTGATGGCTTATGTCCTCCCCCTTCGGCCGCTGAATTGTTAGGCTCGTGGTTTCGCCCATCCGTGAAGGCACATTCTTCTGGGTAGGGCGATGCTTTGTATTCCCAGTACCTACGAGGAGCACCTGTGACCCAGACCAGCGAAGACGTCACCTGGCTGACCCAGGAGGCGTACACCAAGCTCAAGGAAGAGCTGGCGTACCTGTCTGGTCCCGCGCGCGAGGAAGTCACCGCGAAGATCGCGGCCGCGCGCGAGGAGGGCGACCTGCGCGAGAACGGCGGGTACCACGCAGCCAAGGAAGAGCAGGGCAAGCAGGAGCTCCGCATCCGCCAGCTGACCCAGCTCCTGGAGAAGGCCAAGGTCGGCGAGGCTCCGGTGTCCGCGGACGGGACGGTGGCGCCCGGCATGGTCGTGACGATCGCCTTCGACGGTGACGAGGACGACACCATGACCTTCCTGCTCGCCTCGCGCGAGTACGCGAGCGCGGACGTCGAGACGTACTCGCCGCAGTCCCCGCTGGGCTCCGGCGTGATCGGCCACAAGGTCGGGGAGGAAGCGGAGTACGAACTGCCGAACGGCAAGAAGGCCTCCGTGACCATCCTCACGGCAGAGCCCTACAACGGCTGACCCCGGCCGACCGTTGTCCTTGGCGGGCCCCCGGCGCCCTCGCGGCGCCGGGGGCTCCGTCATGCGGTGGCCGAGCGGTACTTGCGGACCGCCAGGGTCCTGAAGATGACGATGATCAGGACCGAGTAGATCAGCGAGGCCCAGACCGGGTGCTGCATGGGCCAAGCGTCGGACTGGGACAGACCGGGGTCGCCGAAGAGCAGACGGCAGGCCTGCACGGTGGCGCTGAACGGGTTCCACTCGGCGATGTGCCGCAGCCACGGGGTCATCTGGGCGGAGTCCACGAAGGCGCTCGAGATGAACGTCACCGGGAAGAGCCAGATCAGCCCTCCGGACGTGGCCGCCTCCGGGGTCCGCACGGACAGACCGATCAGGGCCCCGATCCAGGTGAACGCGTACCCCAGCAGGAGGAGCAGACCGAAGCCGCCGAGGATCTTGCCGAGGTTGGTCGAGTCCACGGAGCCGGGACGCCAGCCCACGAGCAGGGCGACCATGGCCAGGACCAGCAGGGTCAGGGCCGTCTGCACGAGGTCGGCGACGGTACGGCCGGTCAACACCGCACCGCGCGCCATCGGCAGCGAGCGGAACCGGTCGATGAGCCCCTTGTGCATGTCGTCGGCGATGCCCGCGCCGGCGCCCGCGGTGGCGAACGTGACGGTCTGCGCGAAGATGCCGGCCATCAGGAAGTTCTTGTAGACGTCCGGGTCGGTGCTGTCGCCGATCTTCATCGAGCCGCCGAAGACGTATGTGAAGAGGACCACGAACATGATGGGCTGGATCAGCCCGAAGAGGATCATCTCGGGGATCCGGGTCATGCGGATCAGGTTCCGTCGGGCGATGACCAGGGAATCGTTCATCATGCTCACTTGGCGGCCTCCTTGTCGCTCTCCGCGTCCTTGACCTCAGCCGCATGTCCCGTCAGTGACAGGAAGACGTCGTCGAGGGTGGGGCGGCGCAGACCGATGTCGTCTATCTCGATGCCGCGGGTGTCGAGTTCACGGATGACCTCGGCGAGCAGCTTGGCGCCGCCCGTGACGGGCACGGTGAGCTTGCGCATGTGGTCCTCGACCGTGGTGTCGCCCTTGCCGAAGCCGCGCAGGACCTCCGAGGCGGCCTGGATGTGCTCCCGCTCGTGGACGACGACCTCGACGCGCTCACCGCCGGTGCGGGCCTTGAGCTGGTCGGAGGTGCCCGTGGCGATGACATGGCCCTGGTCGACGACGGCGATGTCATGGGCGAGGTGGTCTGCCTCTTCGAGGTACTGGGTGGTCAGCAGCAGGGTGGTGCCGGCGGAGACCAGCTGTTTGATGACCTCCCACAGCAGTTGCCGGTTGCGTGGGTCGAGACCGGTCGTCGGTTCGTCCATGAACATCACGGGTGGTGAGACCACCAGGGCCGCCGCGAGGTCGAGGCGGCGGCGCATGCCGCCGGAGTAGGTCTTGGTGGGGCGGTCGGCCGCGTCGGCGAGGTCGAACTGCTCCAGCAGCTCGGTCGCGCGGAGCTTCGCCTGCTTTCCCTTCATCTGGTAGAGCTGGCCGACCATCTGCAGGTTCTCGCGGCCGGTGAGGTATTCGTCGACGGCCGCGAACTGGCCGGAGAGGCCGATGGAGCGGCGCACGGCGTCGGGGTGCTTGAGGACGTCGACGCCCGCGACGACCGCCGAGCCGCTGTCCGGCTTCAGGAGGGTCGTCAGGCAGCGGACGGCCGTCGTCTTGCCCGCGCCGTTCGGTCCGAGGAGGCCCAGGACGGTGCCCTCCGGGACATCGAGGTCGACGCCGTCCAGAGCCTTTACGTCCCCGAAGGTCTTGACCAGACCTTCGGCATAGATGGCGCCTGGCATATGAGTCTCCACGTCGTCGGGATTCTTGGGAAAGCCTAGGTTTGTGCGGTTTCCACCGCCCGTGCTTTTTCCGCGGGCGGCGTGAACGGGGGCACGAGACACACCATAACGCGATGTATCGCGTCTCTCAATGGACTTACTCCAAAGAGTGACTCCTGTGTCCTGAAGGGGGTCCTGACCTCAGTCGATGACCGTGTAGCCCGCCTCGCGGAGGGCTCGGCCGACCTCGGCGCAGTGCTCCGGACCCTTCGTCTCCAGGTGCAGCTCGACCTCCGCCTCCGCGAGCCCGAGCCGTGGATCGGTCCGGACGTGGCTCACGTCCAGGACATTAGCGTCGACCACTGACAACACCCCGAGAAGTGTCGCGAGGGCACCGGGCCGGTCCGTGAGCCGGAGCCGAACGGCCAGGTAGCGGCCCTGCGCGGCCATGCCGTGCCGCAGCACCCGCTGCAGCAGCACCGGGTCGACGTTGCCGCCGGACAGCACCGCGACGACCGGGCCCTCGAAGGAGCCCGGGTCGCTCAGCAGCGCCGCGACCGGGCTCGCGCCGGCCGGCTCGACGACCAGCTTGGCCCGCTCCAGGCACAGCAGCAGCGCGGCGGACAGCTCGTCCTCCGTCACCGTGCGGACCTCGTCCACGAGTTCTTCCACGATCCCGAACGGCACGTCCCCCGGCCGCCCGACCTTCATGCCGTCGGCCATCGTCGCCGGATTCTCGACCGCCACCGGGTGCCCGGCCGCCAGCGAGGGCGGATATGCGGCCGCGCCCGCCGCCTGCACACCCACGATCCGCACGTCCGGCCGCAGGGCCTTCACGGCGACCGCGACACCGGCCGCGAGTCCGCCGCCGCCGATTCCGAGGACGACCGTGCGCACCTCGGGGCACTGCTCCAGGATCTCGAGGCCGACCGTGCCCTGCCCCGCGATGACGTCGGGGTGGTCGAAGGGATGGATGAACACCGCGCCCGTCTCGGCCGCGTACTCCTGTGCGGCGGCCAGCGTCTCGTCGACCACCTGGCCGTGCAGGCGCACCTCGGCGCCGTAGTGCCTGGTGGCGCTGATCTTCGGCAGCGGGGCACCCTTCGGCATGAACACCGTGGAGCGCACGCCGAGCAGCGTGGAGGCCAGCGCGACGCCCTGCGCGTGGTTTCCGGCGCTCGCGGCCACGACACCCGCGGCCCGCTCCTCGGGCAGCAGCCCGGCGATCCGGACGTAGGCGCCGCGGAGTTTGAACGAGCCCGTCCGCTGGAGGTTCTCGCACTTGAAGTGCACCGGCGCGCCCACCAGCCGGCTCAGGTGGCGGCTGCCCTCCATCGCGGTCGTCCGCGCCACGCCCGACAGCATCTTCTGCGCGCCGCGCACGTCGTCGAGCGTCACCGGCGGCACGGGGTGGGCCTTGCGGTAGTTCATGACTCGAGTCTCGCAGTTCACACGCGCGTGCTCGCGCTGTGACCAACGTCCGAGACGGGTTTACTCAGCGCTGGTACGGCCTGCCTCCGGGCCGCGTACTCTGTCCCCCAATTCAGCTGCCCCTTCATGAAGTGAGCCTCCGGCCATGCCCACAACACCTGGAATGTCGATGGACATGACGACCGTCGGTGACACCGGTCTTCTCGACACCCTGCAGCACGAGGTGGCGGTCTTCGCCCGTCGTGCGGAACAGACCCGGCTCGGCGGGGTGGGGCAGGTGCGCAACTCCATGGACCGCGCCGCGTACCTGCTGCTCAACCGGCTCGACAAGGAAGGCCCGATGGGCGTCAAGGCGCTCGCGGCGAGCATGGGGATCGACTCGTCCACGGTCACCCGGCAGGTGGCGCCGCTCGTCGACACCGGCCTGGTCAAGCGCACCTCGCACCCCGAGGACGGACGCGCGGTGGTGCTCCAGCTGTCCCCGCGCGGGCAGTCCCGGCTGGAGGAAGTGCGCTCCTCACGTCGTCAGTTGATGGCCGAGCTGACACACGACTGGGCGCCGGAGGAGCGCGAGGCGTTCTGCACGCTCCTCACACGCTTCAACAGCGCCCTCTCCTCCCGGATGGCGGTCCAGGGCCTCCCGGGACCGGAGGCGCAGTCCTCTTAGGCACGCGCACACGTGTGTACCGCCCCGCCCCTTGACCGGACGGCCGTGCCGGGCCTCATATGAGACCGGGTCCTCTGAGACCGGGTCCTCGTGGTCGTACGAAGCCGTCGTACGGCCATCCGCAGGCGGGGAGGTGCGGTGCCGCAACAGCAGGTGTTCCAGGGGACGCGTCGGGCCCGGGAGTTCGAGGCGTTCGTCGCAGGCGCGGCCGGACGGCTGCTGCACACCGCGACGCTCCTGACGGCGGAGGCACCGGACGACAACCCGCGCGCGCGACGCCTGCTCACACTCGCGCTCGCGCACACGTACGCGTGCTGGGACCGGCTGCGCGGTGAAGATCCCTACGACCGCACCCGCCAGCACCTCGCCCTGCGCTTCGCCCACGGGGCATGGCGCCGCCACGGCGTCCTGCTCGGCGGCCGCACGCACCCCGACAGCCCGCTGTCCCGGCTCGCCCCCCAGGAGCGGCTGATCCTGGTACTGCGCCTCTACGAGGGCGTGGCCGAGGAACAGGCGGCCGCCCTGCTCGGCCTGCCGACAGAACGCGTCCGCACCATCTGCGACCGGGCGACGGCCACGCTGCTGCACCCACCGCGCGGGCCCGCACCGGCAGTGGTGAAGGCGAAGGTGGCGGCGTCATGAGGAGGCGGGACGGAGTGGCGGCCGTGCCCGGGGACACGTGCGTCGTCTCGGGAGGTGCGCGTGAACCGGACCCAGCGTGAGGCCGCCGTGCGACAGATCATGGAACGGGGAGCGCCGCAGGTGCCCGCGGATCTGTACGGGGACGTCGTACGGCGTGGATCGCGCATGCTCCGGCGCAGGACAGCGGCGCGCCGGATCATGTGGCTGCTGTTGTTCGCCGCGAGTGTGGCGTTCGTGGTGTGGGCGCTGACCGCGCGCCCGTGGGTGGAGCCGCCGTCCACGACGACTCCACCGATGGGGGGCTGGTGAGCCCGGCCCGGCCTACTTGGCGAGCGCCTGCTGGAGGTCCTCCAGCAGGTCGTCGATGTTCTCGATGCCCACGGAGAGGCGCACGAGGTCGGCGGGGACCTCGAGCGCCGAGCCCGCCACGGACGCGTGCGTCATGCGGCCGGGGTGCTCGATCAGCGACTCGACGCCACCGAGGGACTCCCCCAGCGTGAAGATCTTGGCGCGGTTGCAGACCTCGACGGCCGCTTCCTCGCCGCCCTCCACCCGGAAGGAGACCATGCCGCCGAAGGACCGCATCTGCTTGGCCGCGACCTCGTGCCCGGGGTGCTCCGCCAGGCCCGGGTAGAGCACCTGCGTCACGCGCGCGTGCCGGGTCAGCATGTCGGCGACCTTCGTGGCGTTCTCGCTGTGCCGGTCCATGCGCACCGACAGCGTCTTGGCGCCGCGCAGCACCAGCCAGGAGTCGAAGGGCCCGGCGACCGCGCCCATCGCGTTCTGGTGGAACGCCAGTTCCTCGCCCAGTGCCTCGTCGGCGGTGACCAGGGCGCCGCCCACGACGTCGGAGTGGCCGCCCATGTACTTGGTCAGGGAGTGCACGACGACATCGGCACCGAGCGCCAGCGGCTGCTGGAGGTAGGGCGTCGCGAAGGTGTTGTCGACGACGAGCTTGGCGCCCGCGTCCCGGGAGACCTGGGCGACGGCGGCGATGTCGGTGATGCCGAGCAGCGGGTTGGAGGGGGTCTCCACCCACACGACCTTGGTCTTCGGGGTGATCGCGGCCCGTACGGCGGCCGGGTCGCTGGTGTCGGCGACCGACCACTCGACGCCCCAGCGGGCGACGACCTTCGCGAAGAGGCGGAACGTGCCGCCGTACGCGTCGTTGGGGATGACCACGTGGTCGCCGGGGCTGAGCAGCGTACGCAGCAGGCAGTCCTCGGCCGCCAGTCCGGACGCGAACGCGAGGCCCCGGCGGCCGCCTTCGAGGGCGGCGAGGTTCTCCTCGAGGGCGGTGCGGGTCGGGTTGGCGCTGCGGCTGTACTCGTAACCGCCCCGCAGACCGCCCACGCCGTCCTGCTTGTAGGTCGAGACCTGGTAGATCGGCGGGACCACCGCTCCGGTGACGGGGTCCGCGGTGTTGCCCGCGTGGATCGCGAGGGTCTCGAAGTGCTGACTGATGTGCCTGTCGCTCATGGGCTCCGAGAGTAGTCCGCCCGGAGGACCGATGACGGACGACGGGCTCCGCAAGGCCCCACGGCAGGGGTTTCCCCAGGCGTTCGGGCGGTCCGCGGGGAGTTTCCCACAGGACATTCGGGCCGGTCCGGAAGTTTTCCACAGGCCGCCGAGCGGGTTGGGCAATTGTCGGCGGCGTCTGGAACTCTTGGGGCATGGAGATTCTCTGGGTCCTGATGGCGGCGGTCATGCTGGGCTTCGTGCTGCTTCCGTTCCTGCGGCGCAGGCGAGGCGGGATCGAACAGGTCCCGGCGGGCCACCCGGACGCCGCGGACCCGGAGGACTACGGCTTCGCGCGGCAGGAGGAGCTGGACATCCGCATGCCCGGCCCCGACCAGGATCTGCTGGACGTCCTGGACCTGGTGCAGCGCACACAGGACTACAAGGCGGCCTCCCAGCTCCTCGCCGGCACCGAGCGGGAGGGCGAGCTGCGCTGGCAGCGCGTGCAGGCCTTCGCCGGAGCCGCCTCGCTGGAGTTGCAGCAGCGTCCGGGCGGGGTCAGCGAGGCGCCGGGCGGGCAGTGGCTGCGGGTGTGGCGGGCCGAGCAGCCCAAGGACGCGGGCGGCGCGGCCGTGCACGCGGAGTTCCTGGTCCACCAGGCGTGGCGGACCTCGACGCCGGGCACGGACGAGTTCCGGATCATCATGGAGGAGGCGAAGGTGGCCTGCGGTGAGGCGGCGCTGCTGGCCCCCGGCGATCCGGTCCCGTACATCGTCGAGCTCTCCGTGGCGCGCGGAATGGCCTATTCGCAGGCGGAGTTCGAGCAACTGTGGCTGAAGATCCTGGACCGCGCCCCGGCCCACATGGGGGCGCACCTGGCCGCGCTGCACTACTGGTGCGAGAAGTGGCACGGCTCTCGGGAGCTGGCGTACAGCTTCGCGGAGGCGGCCGCCGCCCGGGCGCCGCGCGGCTCCCTCCTCGCCGCGATGCCCCTGTTCGCGGTCTTCGAGCACCTGCCCGAGGTGAACCTGGTCAGCGGCTTCTACCGGAGCGAGGTCGTGACCAAGGCGATCCACGGCGCGCTGCACGCGGTCCACTCGGCCCGCGCCGACGATCCGATGCTGGCCCACGTCCGCCATCTGCTCGTCTTCTTCCTCGTGCGCGGCGAGCGCTGGGCGGAGGCGATGAGCCAGCTCGTCCACATCGACGGCCACGTCGGCGCCCTGCCCTGGACACTGTCCGCCGATCCGGCCGCGGAGTTCGCGATATACCGGGCACTGGCGGTGGCGGGGTACGAGGCGAACGGCGGCAGTCCGGCGACGCTGACGCAGTGACGTCGAGGGTGATCCGGCGCGGCACGTTCGGACTGACAGCGGGCTCGGGCCGGCGCCGGGCTCACATCCAGTCCGGGCCAGTCGGAATGCGGCCCCGCACGGAAACGTTCCCGATGCCGACTGCGCATCCCGTGCGACGCGCACGAACGAAGGAGCCCACGTCATGCTGTTCGGCCGTACGCCCGTCCTGCCCACCGCCGAGCAGGCGCTGACAGGCCGCCCCGAGCCGATGTTCACGGTCCCCGACCGCCACACGGTCCTCCGCACCCCGCTGCTCGGCCCCTACCCCGAGGGCCACCAGATCGCCGACTTCGGCCTGGGCTGCTTCTGGGGCGCCGAGCGCACGTTCTGGAAGCTCCCGGTGGGTGTGTGGACGACCCTGGTCGGCTACCAGGGCGGCCACACCGAGAACCCCGCGTACGAGGAGGTCTGCTCGGGTCTCACCGGCCACACGGAAGCGGTCCGCGTGGTCTTCGACCCCGCCCTCATCTCGTACGAGCGCCTCCTGAAGACCTTCTGGGAGTCCCACGACCCGACGCAGGGCTTCCGCCAGGGCAACGACGTCGGCACCCAGTACCGCTCGGCGATCTACACCCACACCCCCGCACAGGCAGCCACGGCCGAAGCCTCCCGAGCCGCCTACCAGCAGGCCCTCACGTCCTCGGGCCACGGCACGATCTCCACGGAGATCCTCCCCGCGAAGGGCTGGCCCTTCTACCCGGCGGAGGGGTACCACCAGCAGTACCTTTCGGGTAGCAAAAACCCGGGCGGGTACTGCGGGCTGGGCGGGACGGGAGTCAAGCTAAGTACCCCATTCGAGACGAACTGGGGGGCGTCCTGCCCGACGGGCATCGCCACAGCGCCGGAGGAAACGGGCAAGTAGGCGGCGGCGCGGCACTCCGTCTAGCAGGGCGGCTGTGGCACCGACACCTCAGGGAGTGCAGCGGCAGACTCTCCGCTGCAGCACCAGTCGGCCGTCCTGAGGCTCTTTTCGGTCAGGAAGCCATCCCAGGGCATGAGTTGCCATGCAGCTCGCCACGATTCAAGACATGGCAACCTCGGGGGCACGAAGCAGTCGACTTGGCGGGTTGGGACAGTGGTGGGGAGTTCTGGCCGGCGCACTACTGATCGCCGCATGGATCAACAAGGCGGCTGGACCTGCGGTGGTGATCACTCTCTCGGCCGCCGTCCTGCTCTGGTGCTTCTTCCAAGCCCCAGTGACGTGCAGTGCCCCCGTCCGTGGACGCGAGGACGGCTGCCGTAACAACGCAACTGGCCTTCTCATGGGCTGCCACATCCGTCAGCACCGTTGGCAGAAACTCAAGATGCTGATCTTCCGACGCCAGGTACGTGCCTTCTGTTCAGGGCTGTTCTCGGATGGCAAGGCCACCCTCGTCACCCTCGCGGCTATTGGCAGCTTCCTGTCGGGGCTCGTTGCCTTCGTTCCCGGTGTAACCGTCAACTGATCGTCACACCGGCGAAAGGGCCCGTCAGGTCACACGGCAGGTCAAGTTCGGCCGGACGGAGGTGGAGCGGAGGCGTCACTGGAGACGAACCGGGGCCGTCCTGCTCGATCATCCGAGAGGGACGCTCCCGCCGTGTGGAAGCGGAACCGGATGACCTGGCTCAAGTCCTCGTTCCTCCCGCGGACGGCAGTCGGCCAGCAACGACGGCTTGATCCATGTCAAGCCTCGCTCACAGACCTTTATCACTGCTGCTCGCCAAGCATCCTTCCTCCATCCAGGCCTCACTCATCCTAAGTTGAGCACCCTGAGTAGCAGGCCTCCTCCGGCAGTGAGGCAGTCAGCTTGTGGTGTGCTCCGGGTCTGCTGCTTGGACTTCGGCGAACGTGCCGTAGTCGGTGGAGCGGTTGAGCAGGGTGAAGTCCATGTCGTTGGCGGTGAACCGACTGGTGGGCACGAGCACCGGGTTGAGGCCTTCTATATGAACTGCTCTTCTGACCTCCGCTCACGTCTCAGAGCAGGCTCTCGTCCCTGACGACCCAGCCCACACCCAGTTCGCGACGCAGCACGTCCAATGTGCTGAGAGCCTGCTGCTTGAACTGTTGGAGTTCCTCGTCGGACCACGGTGACGGATCCGGCGGGTAGTCCCAGTCAATCGACGACTGGTACCACTCGCTCAACCTGGCCAACTCGGCCCGTGTCTGTGGACTGATCGGGAGGCGCGCCAGATCACATGGGTAGCCGTACGGGCTGTCCATGTCTTCCGGCCACAGAGGGGTGTTCACGCCGGCCTCGAAGAAGAACCGCAGATAGTGGATCACGCCGCACTTTCTCACAGACCTGCCCGTTCCCACCTGGTCAGTCCAGCCCGCCAGACCGCACCGGCAGCGTGGTTGAGGACTGTGGACGCGGCTTGATGACCCATGTCAAGCCACCCTCACAGACCTTTTCTCCCTGGTCGGCTGCATGACCAACGGATCGGAGATCTCTGGGACGGCGCGCGACTATGCTCCGGGGGCCTCGCGCAGTTCACCATGTTCATCAAGGATCCAGCGGCTGCCTGCAGCGTCAGTAAAGGTCACGACCGGTCGGTTGTTGTCGACATTCACTTTGGGAGCCCCATGGAGGGGACTGGAACCGCGCGGTGTGACCGGCACCCACAATGTTGCACCGGGACAACGCGGCGGCCGTTCTCAGGCATCTCAGCGGCTTCGAGGATCACCGCTACTCCCGCGTTGTACGCATCACCGAAGCCGAGGCGGGCGGCGGCTCCCGCCTTGTGGGCGTAGAGCTGGACGCCGACGGAATGCGTCTGGTCGGCGACGTGGCCGGCTTCGACGGCTTGGAGCATGCCTTGCCAACGGCTCTGAGTGAGGGCGAACCATGCTCGATCTCCCACGCCCACGCCATGATCTCGCCGTGGCCGGCCTCCTGGCCGATGCGGAGTGCGGCGGCCTTGCTGAGGTTCGCGGCCTCGCGCTGGCCTCAGTCTAGTCGGTCTCACGCGGTGATAGCTGGGCTGGTCAGCGGGCTGGATGAGGTTACTCCGTTCCTACGCCGCCGAGTGTTACCACCAGCAGTACCTCGACAAGAATCCCCGGCGGGGTACTGCGGGATCGTGGACGGGGATCAGGCTGGGTGACCCGGTCGGGACGAACTGGGGGGGCGTCCTGCCCGACAGGCCTTACGCCGACTCCTGCGGACGACTGACCGCTCGCCGATGTCCGCGCTCGGTGATCACCGGGTCGGTGAGTGCAGCTTCAGGAAGCACCTGCAGTTGATCGCAGTGCGGCCCCCAGGTCCGAGGCACCGGCGGTCCAGATACTCGGTCTTGCCCAACCCTCGCTGTGGCATCTCAAGCGTTCGAAAACCGATGGCCGGCAGGGATCAACGGGCCGCACCCTGTACGTCATGGACGAACCGCAACACAGGATCCGCGCGCTGCACACGGCATCGACGATCACCGTCTACCAGGCGTACGCCCCGGAGATCGGCCTGCCCGCCGTCAAGGAGGGCCGTTTCCCCGCCGCGTGGAAGCGCGACAGGATGACGTGGATCAAGCCGTCGTTCCTGTGGATGATGTACCGCTGCGGCTGGGGCACCAAAGAGGGGCAGGAGACCGTACTCGCGGTCGAGATCAACCGTGACGGCTTCGAGTGGGCGCTGACCAACGCCTGCCTGTCGGCCTACGCTCGCGGCACACATGCCGACCGGGCCACCTGGCAGCGTCAGTTGAAACGCGCCCCGGCTCGCGTGCAGTGGGATCCTGAGCGGGATCTGCAACTCCAGCCCCGGCCGTACCGTTCCCTGCAACTGGGCCTCTCCGGCGAGGCCTCACGACGCTACGCGGACGAGTGGACGATCGCCATCCGCGACGTGACCCCACTCGCCCACGAAATTCACGCCCTGGTCAGAGCCGGCGAGTTGGACGCGGCCACCCGGCTGCTGCCCGAGGAACGCCCCTATCCCGTTGAGGACGAACTTCTTGCCCACCTACGCGAATGACGGACCGGTGTCTCCTGCCCGATCTGCGGGGCCAAGGCCGATGGCTGAGTCGCTGTCGCCGGAGGTCACGGCGACCCTGCGGGCGTTGCTGGCCGGCCCGGATCCGGTAAGTGGCGCCCTGCTGGCCCAGGTTCCTCACACCCGCGTGTCGGGCCGATGTGGCTGCGGCTGCGCGACGGTCGATCTGGAGGTGGACCGTACAGCGGTCGCTCCTGCGCCGCCGCACGACAATCCGGCTGTGGACGCCGGTTACACCGACCCGCACTCGGCCGGTGTCATCGTCTGCACCGAGGACGGCTACCTGTCGCTCCTGGAGATCTACTCGGTCTCCGACGAACCGATCTCCACGTGGCCGGACCCCCGCTTCATCGAGCGCTGAGCAACCAAGCACGCACCGCGCCCATTGACCTTGACACCGTGACAAGGCCTTCACTGCTTGCCGAGGAGGTGGTCTCGGTGACCATGGCAGAGCAGGGACAGGGACCGGACGCGAAGCACATGCGGGCGCTTCAGGGGCTGGAGGACCGTCGTTCGTCCGTGCGGCTGCGGGCCGCCCTGGCGGTCGGTACGGCGCCGGATGCGCGGTTCGTCGACAAGCTCGTCGAGCGGTGCGCGGTCGAGCCAGAGTTCTTCGTCCGGGACATGCTCACCTGGGCCCTCACCCGCCACCCGGTGTCCGTGACGCTCCCCGTGCTGCTCCGCGAGGTCGCCTCGGAGCGTGCGCAGGCGCGGAGCCAGGCATTGCACACGCTGTCCAAGATCGGGGACCGGCGGGCGTGGCCGGCGATCACCAGGGAGCTTCTGTCCGACGGCGACGAGGAGGTGGCGCGCAGTGCCTGGCGGACCGCGGTCGTGCTGGTGCCGGAAGGCGGGGAGTCCGGGTTGGCCACGGTACTGGCGACGCAGCTCGGCCGTGGCGAGCGGGAGACGCAGCTGAGTCTCAGCAGGGCGCTGGTCGCACTGGGTGAGGTCGTGCTGCCGGTGCTGCGTGCCGCGACGACGGCCCCTGACCGACGCGTGCGCACACACGCGCTCGCCACGGAACGGCTGCTGCGCGACCCTGATGCCGGATTCGAGTTCGCTGTCGAGGAGGCGAAGCGCGTAGTGGCCCTCGGCGGGGACGGCCAGGAGGGACGATAGGGCGTGTTGATCGGTGAGGTGGCGCGACGGTCCGGGGTCAGTGCCCGCATGCTCAGGCACTACGAGTCGCTCGGCCTGCTGCGCCCTTCGGGTCGTACGGGTTCCGGCTACCGGGAGTACTCCGGCGACGACATCCGGCGGATCTTCCACATCGAGAGCCTGCGGTCGCTGGGACTGTCGCTGCGTGAGATCGGGCGCGCGCTCGACGATCCCGGCTTCACACCTTCGGCGCTCGTCGACGACCTCATCCGTCAGACGCGCGAACGCATCGCGGCCGAGACCGAGCTGCTGACGCGGCTCCGCCGGATCGATGCCGTGGAACCCGCGGACTGGGAGTCCGTACTCCAGGTCGTCGTGATGCTTCGGGCGCTGGGGTCGAAGAGCGCCGCCGCCCGCCAGCGTGCCGCGCTGTCCTCGGTCGACGAGATCCGCGTGCCGGTGGAGGCCCTGGTCGAGGCGGTGCTCAGGGAGACGGATCCGAACGTCGCCGGAGCCCTTCGATGGGCGCTGGCACGGTCGGGCGACGGCAGCGCGGCACTGCTGGCTCAGGGCCTCGACTCACCGTCGGCCGCGGTACGGGAACGTGCCGTTCGGTCCCTCGCCGAGATGCCGGGTGAGGAGTCCACCGCCGGACTGCGTGCGGCTCTCGCGGACACCGATGCCGTGGTCCGCGGTCAGGCGGCGCTGGCACTCGGGACGCGTGGCGTGGCCGATGCCGTCCCGGCGCTCATCGACATGATCGTGGCGGGGCCGAACGACACCGACGCGGCCGACGCACTGAGCATGCTGGCGGGTGACACCGCGACCGCGGACCGGATCGCCACCGGGCTCGTCGGGCGCCTCGCCGACGGCGCCGCCGAGGCGCCCGCCCGCGCCCGGCTGACCCAGGCGCTGGCGGACATCCCCGGAGCCACGGCCGCACGCGCCCTCGTGGCGTTGTCGTACGACATCGACCGTGCCGTCGCGCTGACCGCGACGTATCTTCTTCGGCTGCGCGAGGCACGGTGACGGGTCTCTCCGCAACGGAACAGGGCTGCGGGGCGCCCTGCGGTCAGCCCTCCGTGCGGGCGGGCAGGCGCCATCCCGGCCGCGGGAAGTGGCAGGTGTAACCGTCCGGGTACCGCTGGAGGTAGTCCTGGTGCTCCGGCTCGGCCTCCCAGAAGGGGCCCACCGGCTCGACCTCGGTGACGACCTTGCCCGGCCACAGACCGGAGGCGTCGACGTCCGCGATCGTGTCCTCGGCGATCCGCTTCTGCTCGTCGTCCACGTAGTAGATCGCCGAGCGGTAGCTGAGGCCGATGTCGTTGCCCTGGCGGTTCTTGGTGCTCGGGTCGTGGATCTGGAAGAAGAACTCCAGGAGCGCGCGGTAGTCGGTCTTCTCAGGGTCGTAGAGGATCTCGATGGCCTCCGCGTGCGTGCCGTGGTTGCGGTACGTCGCGTTCGGCACGTCACCGCCGGTGTATCCCACCCGGGTCGCCGTGACGCCCGGAAGCCGGCGGATCAGTTCCTCCATGCCCCAGAAACATCCGCCCGCCAGCACGGCCCTCTGTGTCTGCGTGGCCATTGCGGTCCTCCCATATCTGTCGGCTCGGTCAGTCGGGCCACTCGGCTCGCACGTCACCGACATTCTGTGCCCACCCCCCTCAACGCACGAGGGTTCCGGACGATTCCGGGCCACCTGAGCCACTCCGTGAAGGCCATGGCCCCGGCGTCCTTCGTCAAGGCATTGGTACCCTGCGTGACCACTGCCCGGGGGGTTGATCGTGGGAGCCGGTCCGTCGCGTCCTGCGAGCCGTCACTTCCGAGGAGCCGGTTCGGGTGTCCTCCTCGGCGGGCTCACCGCGGTGGTGTGCGTCGCCGCGATCGGCAGGGCGTGGGCTGCCTGTGACATCGGCATCAAGGCGGCGGCCAACAGCATGACCTTGGCGTTCCTGGTGCCTCTCATATGGATCGCCACTTCGGTTCCGTGGATGATCCTGCACAACACCCTCGGCAGGCGTTACCCCCGCACCGCTCGGGTCACAGGGCTCGTCTTCACCCTGTGGTTCGCCTGGTTCCTCGTGACGTGGCTCGGCATGCCGGACTCCTACCCCGACCCGTTCTGCCCGGGCAACGTCCCACCCTGGTGGCCGAGTTACCTCCCCGCGTAACAGCGGGGCGGCGCCGTGCGGCACCGCACTGAACGCCATGTGTCAAGCATTTCGACCCCGTTGAAAATGAACCGCGGCCGCGGCCGTCCCGACCTACGATCGCCCGCATGCGGATTCAGCGGATATTACGGATGATCGTCGTACTCGCCGCGGCCCTCGCCGCAGCGATCGGGGGTGCCGTGGGGACGGCACAGGCCGAAGGGAGCCGGGTCTCGTCCGACCGGCAGCTGTTGTTCTACAACCACTCCTACGGGGTTCTCGACCGGGAGACCGCCGACGCCATCGAACACTCCGACTACCTGCGGGACTTCGCCAACTTCCAGGTCCGCACCACGACCGGTACCGGCGGACAGACCTGGACCGGCCGCTACCTGATGGGCCGCGAGACCTATCTGGAACTGTTCGGAGTCGGTGACATCGCCGGCCCGGACGGCACCCTCGGCTCCGGCGGGCTGGGCCTGTCGACCGAACGGGACGGAGACCTGGCGACGGTCACCGAGCGGCTGAAGAGCGAAGGGGTCACCGACCCCGTCGAATTCCTCCAGACCAAGGACTTCGGTGACGGTGTGCCCGTGCCGTGGTTCGACGCCATCCTCACCACCACCGAGTACGACGCCTTCAACGCCTGGGCGATGGAGTACCGGCCGGAGTACTTCGCCGATCCTCGTGGCAACACCGAGCCCGCGAGCTTCCCCGGTGACGTCGGCCGGGAGCGCTACCTGTCCGACGACTACCGCACCCACCTGATGCGTGACGTGACCTACGTCCACTTCGCGGTCACCGAGGGAGACCTCGCCGACACCGTGCCGCTGTTGCGGGCCGGCGGGTTCGCCGTCAAGAACGTGCCGGGCGGTGGCGTCGTCGCGACGGGGGGCGGCACCACGATCAGGTTCGACGCCGTCCCGCGCGAACAGGCCGGGTTGCAGCGGGTCGAGATGTCGCTCAACCGGCCCGTGAAGGACCGGCACGTGGAGCAGCTCGGCCACTCGACCCTCACCGTCGGCCCCGGCAGCCGTGCCGTGTGGACGTTCGCCGCCAACGGCACCCCGTAGACCGGTGGACCGTGGGTGCGCCCCCGACCCGGGGCGCACCCCGACACCGGACAAGGGCCGGCGCACCGATGAGTCCTCGTGCCCGCGGACGTCTACAGGCACGACAGTTCCGCGAGGCACGAAACGAGGCGACCAAGCATGAGCACCGAGCAGACGACCCCGGCCAACGGCTTCTCCTACGAGCTGACCCGAACGCTGGACGTTACGGCGGCGCGGGTGTGGCGGGCGTGGACCACCCCCGACCAGTACGCACAGTGGGCCTACGCCGCTCCCGGCTCCGTCGAGATGGATGTACGACCGGGCGGCGCGTGGAAGGCCACGGTGGTCACACCCGACGGCGGACAGTTCCCGCTGACCGGCTCCTACCTCGAGGTCGACGAGAACCGCGTTCTGGTGGTCTGTATGGACGTACCCGGCAAGCCCGCGCCCGCGGTCATGACCATGGAACTCGAGGAGCGGGACGACCGCCGTACGCGGATCGTGCTCCGCCAGACCTCTGACAGCGCGGAGGAACGCGACATGGCCGAGCAGGGCAGCACCATGCTCCTCGACAGCCTGGGTGCCTACCTGGCCGGCGGGGCGAAGGGCTGAATCACGCCCCGCTGAACCGCCCGTGCCCCTCGGGGAACGTCAGCCTCCGCTGCCGTAGGGCCTCGTCAGGATCTCCAGCCGATGGCCGTTCGGATCATCGAAGTACGCGCCCCGGCCCCCGTCGTTGTGGTTGATCTCGCCCGGGCGGTGGTGGAACGGGTCCGCCCAGTAGGTCAGCCCCGCCTCCCGGATCCGGGTGAAGATCGTGTCGAAGTCGTCCTCGGTGACGAGGAACGCGTAGTGCTGGGGCGTGATCTCGTCGCGCGTGTCCATATAGTCGAGAGTCACCCCGTTCGGGATCTCGACCGGGACGAACGGGCCGTACTGCGGACTCACCGGCAGGCCCAGGAGGTCGGCCAGGAAGTGGGCCGAGGCGTGCTTGTCGTGTGCGGCGACGATGGTGTGGTTCAGCTGAACGGTCATCGGTACCTCCTCGTTCAGACCCTACTCCGCCACGGGTTAAGGTAAGCCTTGCCTTAGCAGACCTCCTGCAACCCCAGTACTTCCCGGAGCAGCCGTGCGCGCAGCAGCAGTGAAGGCCGTCGTGGCCGCGACCGTCGTCGGAGGGCTGCTGGCCGGCTGTTCGTCGTCCTCGGAGCGACCCGCACACCGAGGCGCCGCCCGCCGAAGCGAGCCGTGCGCTGAAGGCCCCCGGCGCGCACAAGCCGCCCGCCCAAGGCCCTCCCGGGGCCGGCCGCACACGCAAAGCTCTCCGCAGAGCAAGCCATGCCCTGAAGACCCCCGACCGACGCAAGCCACACACCCAAGCCCCCACCGGGCCGAGCCGCACACGCAAAGCCCCCCACCGGACCGAGCCGCACACGCAAAGCCCTCCCGCGAAGCGAGCCATGCGCTGAAGACCCCCGGCCCGCGCCAGCCACACACCCAAGGCCCCCACGGAAGCAAGCCGTACACCCAAGCACCAACACCTGGCCCGCCCCAGCCGTACGCCGAAGGGCCCCGGCATCAGACCGGGGCCCTTCGTTCACGCCGTGTGCGTCAGATCGTCGCCGTGTCGATCACGAACCGGTAGCGGACATCGCTGTTGACGACCCGCTCGTACGCCTCGTTGATCTCCGACGCGGTGATCAGCTCGATCTCGGCGCCGATGCCGTGCTCGGCGCAGAAGTCCAGCATCTCCTGGGTCTCGGCGATGCCGCCGATCGCCGAACCGGCGAGGGTCTTGCTGCCGCCGATGAGGGAGAAGAGGTTCAGGGCGATCGGCTCCTCGGGGGCGCCGACGTTCACCAGGGCGCCGCCCGCCTTGAGCAGGCCGAGGTACACGCCGAAGTCCAGCGGGGCCGAGACCGTGGAGAGGATGAGGTCGAAGGAGCCGGACAGCTCCTTGAAGGTGCTCTCGTCGCTGGTCGCGTAGTAGTGGTCCGCGCCCAGCTTCAGGCCGTCGTCCTTCTTGCGCAGGGACTGCGACAGGACGGTGACCTCGGCGCCGAGCGCGTGCGCGATCTTGACACCCATGTGGCCGAGACCGCCCAGGCCGATCACGGCGACCTTCTTGCCGGGAGCGGCACCCCACCGCTTGAGCGGGGAGTACGTGGTGATGCCGGCGCACAGCAGCGGGGCGGCCTCGTCGAGGGCCAGGCCCTCGGGGATACGGACGACGAAGTTCTCGTCGACGACGACCTTCTCGGAGTAGCCGCCGTAGGTGGGCTCGCCGTCCTTGCCGATGGCGTTGTACGTGCCGACCGAGCCCCCGGTGCAGTGCTGCTCGAGGCCTGCCTTGCAGTTGTCGCACTCACGGCAGGAGTCGACCAGGCAGCCGACACCGACCCGGTCGCCGACCTGGTACTTGGTGACACCGGGGCCGACCTCGGAGACTGTGCCGGCGATCTCGTGGCCCGGGACCATCGGGAAGATGGCCTCGCCCCAGCCCTCCTGGGCCTGGTGGATGTCCGAGTGGCAGATGCCGGCGAACTTGATGTCGATCAGGACGTCGTGCTCGCGGACCGCCCGGCGCTCGATGGTGGTGCGCTCCAGCGGAGCCTTCGCGGCGGGGGCGGCGTATGCGGCAACAGTGGTCATGAGGGTGGTTCTCCTCGGGAGAGTGCGTGCCCGGCTGCCTTCTGTCTTGTCCATCCGTCCGGGCACGCTGCACAGCCTGCCCCAGGAATCGACGCCCACCCAGGCCACGGCTTTGCGTACGTTCGCCGGTTCTACTACTGGCGGGGACAGGATGGTGTGCGTACGACCGTGAATACTTGACGTATGGACGACATGGCCGAGGAACTGCCCGGAGGCCGCTCGCTGGACCGGCGCGCCGAGCTCAGTGAGTTTCTGCGCACCCGGCGGGCCCGGCTGAAGCCGGAGGATGTGGGGCTGCCGGACTTCGGGCGGCACCGCAGGGTACCGGGGCTGCGCCGCGAGGAGCTGTCGCAGCTGGCGGGCGTCTCGGTGGCGTACTACACACGTCTGGAGCAGGGCAACGGGCGCAATGTCTCGGCGGAGGTCCTGGACGCCATCGCCCGTGCGCTGCGGCTGACCGACGCCGAGCGCGCGCACCTCACGCATCTGGCGAAGCCCAAGCAGCACAAGAAGAAGGCCACCGCGCGCACCGAGCAGGTGCGCGGGTCGATCCGGCAGCTGCTGGACTCGATGGACGTCCCGGCGTACGTCTCGGGGCGGCGCTCGGACATCCTGGCCTGGAACCGGATGGCGGCGGCGGTCTTCGGGGACTGGTCGGAGCTGCCGGTGCAGGAGCGCAACTGGGCCCGGCTGGTGTTCCTGCGGCCGGAGTACCGCGACCTGTTCGTGCCGTGGGAGCAGAAGGCGACCGACATGGTCAGTTATCTGCGCATGGACGCCGGCTGCCATCCCGACGACCCGCGGCTGTCCGCGCTGGTCGGCGAGCTCTCCGTGAAGAGCGAGGAGTTCAGGCGTCTGTGGGCCACTCACGACGTCAAGGAGAAGAACTTCGGCGTCAAGCAGCTCCGCCACCCACTGGTCGGCGAACTGACCCTGAACTTCGAGTCGTTCCCCCTGTCCGACGGCACCGAGCAGGCCCTGGTCACCTACCACGCGGAACCGGGCTCCCCCTCGGCGGAGGCGCTGCGGCTGCTGGCGAGCTGGGGCGCGGACGCGACCCGGGCGGGCGAGTCCACGCACTCCTGAGCCGCTCTCAGCCCTGGTACGGCGGCGCCGCTCCCCAGTTCCACCTCGGCACCGGCTGCTCCGCCGGCGGCTTGGCGTCCGGGCCGGAGAAGTGGACCGCGAGCCGGGTGCCCCACTCCACGTAGGCGAGGAACGCCGAGCGGAACTCCGCGTCGGTGGGCAGGCCGGCCTCGTCGGCCGCGTCCTGGATGAGGTTCACCCAGCGCCGGCGCTGCGGTTCGGTGATGCCGCGGCCCAGGTGCTTGGCGACCATGTGGCCGTGGCCGCCCTGGGTCTCGGAGTAGCCGGCCGGGCCGCCGAAGACCTCCGCGAGCCAGAGGGCGACGTGCTCGGCGTGCTCGGGGGCCAGCCCCGCGAACACCGGCGCCAGGAGATCGTCGGCCAGGACCTTCTCGTAGAACACCGTGGTGAGCCGGCCGAAGGCCTCCGCGCCGCCCGCCCACGAGAACAGGGTGGGGACGGCGCCGCCCCGGCCGCGGACCGTCGTCGGTTTGTAGTGGCGCATCTCCTCGATGTTCTCGATGTACGGCCGGATCTCGGCGAGGAAGTCCGGGAAGAGCTCCGACTTGCGGAAGCCCTCCAGGTGGTCCTCGGTGGAGGTCCAGGTGATGCGCAGGACGAAGTGCGCGAAGTCCTCCTCGCAGCGCGCCAGTTCGTAGTCGACGCACTGCGGGGCCGCCGCCAGCTGGACCGAGGCGTGGGTGTAGGCGGACAGGAACTCCGCCGAGCGGTCTTCCGGGATGCGGTAGCGGATGTACTCGACGGTCTCTGTGGTCATGACCTCACACAAACACGGACACCCCGCCGGAGGCTCCCCTTCCGACCCGGAGTTCGCTGTGGGCTCATCCGGGGCCGCGCCGGACCACGGTCACGTCCAGTTCCAGGGCCACCTTCCGGGCGATCATGCCCCGCCCCCAGTTGATCCCCCAGTCCCTGCGGTCGAGGCTGCCCCTGGCCGCGAAGGCGAGCCGGAGTGCACCCCGGGGGTCGGTCGCGTCGCCGGTCCGCTCCAGGTCGAGGACGACCGTCCTGGTCACGCCCCGCACGGTCAGGTCGCCGGTGACCCGGAAGCCCGGACCGGCCGGTTGCACGCCGGTCGAGGAGAAAGTGAGCAGCGGGTGGCGGTCCGCGTCCAGGAAGTCGCCGCCGCGCAGATGCCCGTCGCGCTTGTCGTGGTCGGTCCGGATGCTCCGGGCCCGGATCGTGAGCCGGACGACGGACCGCGACGGGTCGTCACCGTCCAGACGCGCGCTGCCCTCGAACTCCTCGAACCGGCCGCGCACCTTCACGACGAGCAGGGACCGGCTGACGAAGCCGAGCCGGGTGCGGGCGGTGTCGAGGACGTAGTCGCCGGTCAGTTCCTCGGCTCCGGTCGTGGCCGTCATGCCTCGGCCCTGCCGGCGGGAAGGGTCATGGTCAGGCCGGGCTCGGGCGGGGCGCCGGTGAGCGCGGTGGTGTCGAGGTAGCGGATCTCGTAGGAGCGCTCGGTGAACCTCCAGCCGTCCGGGGTGCGCCGGTAGCGGTCGTGGTACAGGGCGTGGTTGGCGTGCGAGCTGCCGTCGCGCATCCGCCCGAACTCCACGATGTACGCCCGCCCGTACGCGCTGTCCCCGTCGACCCTGACGACTCCCGGGTGCACGGTCTGCACGAAGTACTCCCACACGCCCCGCAGCCGTTCGATCCCCTCGCGGATCTCCTCGGGGCCGGTGAACGCGACGCCGGCGGCGGGTATCCGCAGGACGCCGTCCTCGGCGAACAGCGCGGCGAGGCGGTCGTAGTCCCGCAGCATCCCCGCGTCGGTGAACTCGCCCGGCAGTGCCTGGATCTCGATGCGGTCGGCAATGGCCCGCACATCAGTCATGGGTCTCCTCCTCGGTCTCACCGCTACGACGACACGGCCACCGAGAATGTGAGGACCTCACGTTCCGGGGTGCTGTCTCGTCGTAGTGGTGAGACCGAGGAGGAGACCGTCATGAGCACACCGTCCGATCCGGCCCTGGGCGCGATCATGGGTGAGCGGCGCCGGCTGCTCCATCTCGCGTACCGGCTCCTCGGGTCCCTCGCGGACGCCGAGGACGTCGTGCAGGAGACGTACACCCGCTGGTACGCCATGCCCCCCGAGCAGCGGCAGGGGATCAGATCGCCGGGCGGCTGGCTGACCACGGTCGCCGGGCGGATCTGCCTGGACGCGCTCGGCTCGGCGCGGGCCCGGCGCGAGAGGTACGTCGGTGCGTGGCTCCCGGAGCCTGTGCCGGACAGCGCGGAGTGGGCCGGCCCCCCGGCGGATCCGGCGGACCGGGTCACCCTCGACGAGTCGGTCGGGATGGCCTTCCTCGTGCTGCTGGAGTCGATGACCCCGGCCGAGCGGGTGACGTTCGTCCTGCACGACGTCTTCCGTTACCCGTTCGCCGACGTGGCCGAGATCGTCGGGCGTACCCCGGCGGCCTGCCGTCAGCTGGCCGTCTCGGCCCGCCGGCGCGTGCGCGAGGCCCGGCCCCCCACGACTTCGACGGCCCGGCACGCGGGCGTGGTGCGCGATTTCAAGGAGGCCTGGCAGGCGAAGGACATCGGCGCCCTCGTCCAGCTCCTCGACCCGAACGCCGTGGCGACCAGCGACGGCGGCGGCCTCGTCACCGCCCTGCCCGTCCCGCTCCACGGCGGCGAGCCGATCGCCCGCTTCCTCGCCGGCCTCGTCACCGGGGCCCCCGAGCTCGCCCTCCTGGAACGCACGGTGAACGGCCGGCCCGGCCTGGTGGTCCAGGTCGACGACACCGTCGAGGCGGTCCTCGCCCTCGATGTCGAGGACGACCGGGTCACCCGCATCTGGGCGGTACGGAACCCGGAGAAGCTGCGGCCCTGGACGGCGGGCTGAGACACGGAGAAGGCCCGCCGGAAGCGGTGCTTCCGACGGGCCTCTCCCTTACCGCGTCCTACAGGTCACTTCGCGTAGTAGGCGTTGTAGATCGAGATCGTCGACTTGTTGCCCTTCTTGTCGGCGATCTTGGCGTGGAAGGAGATGGCCTTCCCCTTCGCCGGGTTCTTCACGGTGATCTTGCCGCCCGAGACCGTGACCTTCTTCCAGGTCTGGCCGTAGTCGTACGACACGTACACCGCGAGGGACTTCAGGTTGGAGCCCTTGGCGGAGCCCTCGACGGTCAGCGGGATCTTGACCGTCTTGCCGGCCTCGACGCGGCTGTCCAGACCCATGGCCGCGTTGAAGCGGACCGTGGAGGCGGGCAGCTTGGCGAGGTCGGCCGGCTTCTTGGACGTGAACGTCCAGCTGGCGTCGATCCGGGTGGAGGCGGCCGCGACCTTGGTGCTGCGCTTGACCGAGGTCGTCAGCTTGTACGAGGCCTGGCCGGCCGGCACCTTGAAGGTCTTCTCACCGAACAGCGGGTCGTCGTTCGAGCCGACCTTGACGCCGTTCTTGTACAGCGTGGTGTTGACCGAGGTGAACAGCGACGAGCCGGCGTGGCCCGGGCCGTCCGCGAACAGCGGGAGGGAGCCGAAGATCTCGTTGCCGTCGCGGTACAGACCGAAGTCGGCGTTGAGATGCGGGCCGAAGACCGCGGTGTTGAAGGTCTTCGCGTAGGACTTGCCGCCCGTGAAGGACTGCGAGGCACCGAGGGTGTAGTACGCCTCGGAGATCGGGAAGCCGTCCGCGTCGACACCGCCGTCCTGCTCGAACTCCAGCCCCCACTTGACACCGCTGACGGTGGACAGGTGCAGGGTGCGGGTGCCGGGCAGGGTCTGCTGGATGCCGATCGAGGAGGCGGAGGAGGAGCCGGGCAGCCAGCCCACGGCGTTGATCGAGCCCTTCTTGCCGCTCGTCGCCGCGCCCATGCCGACCTTCACCTTGGCCAGCTCGCTCGCCTTGTAGTGCCTGGTGTAACCGGTGGCGAACTGCTTGACCTTGCCGCCGGCGACGGTGTCGTACTGCTCGGTGGCGCCCTTGCTCCAGTGGCCGTCGAACTGCTCGCTGAGCGAGCCGTCGGTCACCTGCGGACCGATGTGCGCGGTGTTGAAGCCCGCGTACGAGTCCAGGAACCAGCCGAAGCCGTAACCGCCCTCGGGCGTGTCGATCTCGAAGCCGGGCGAGGCGAACTCCGACTTGGCGGCCGTGTCCGGCACGGTGATGTCGACCGGCTTGGCCTTGCGCGCGTCCAGCGTGACCGTCGTGTTCTTGGTGACGTTCAGCTTCGGCTGGACCAGCCAGTCGGTGCCCTTGGTGACGTCCTTCGGGTCGACGAAGGTCGTGGTGCTGAGGACGTAGCCGCCCTTGGGCACGCGCACGGTGACGGTGCCGTCCTCGTCGTACGGCGTGTACCACTTGCCGTTGCCGAGGCCGGAGATACCGCTCAGGTCGCTCGAGTAGTTCTTCGTCGGCTGACCGTCACGGCCGAGGACCTTCAGCGTGACGTCGTACGACTCGACCTCGCGCTGCACCGCGGCCGCCGTGCGGACGGTCTGGCCGCCGCCCGTCGCGGTCACGTACGCCGAGTAGGCACCGTCGAGCGTGCCGCCCAGCTTGGTGTTGACGATGAGGTCGACGGAGGCCTTGCCGCCCGCCGGGACGGTCACCGTGGTGGCGCCCAGCTTGAAGAAGCCGGCCGGAGCGGCCTGGCCCTTCGGGTTGGTGGCCGTCGACGACAGCTTCAGCGTGACGTCCTTCGTACCGAGGTTGCGGTACGTCACCTGCTTGGTGTCCGGCTTGTCGTCGGTGTGCGGCCACGACTGCGTGCCGAAGCTCACCGACACCGGGTCGGCGATGACGGTCTGCTTGATGGCCTGGTCGACGGCGATACGGCCCGAACCCTGCTGGAACGGCGTGTACTTACCACCCTTCGCCGATCCGGTCAGGGCACCCTTGAGCTCGGAGAACTTCCAGTCGGGGTGCTCCTGCTTGAGGATCGCCGCCGCGCCCGCGACATGCGGGGTCGCCATCGACGTACCGGAGATGGTGAGGTAGCCGGCCGGCTTCTCGCCGACCTCCTTGTCGATGAGGCTGCCGGGGGCGGCGGCCGCGGTGATGTCCACGCCGGGCGCGGTCACGTCGGGCTTGATCTGCCCGTCGAGGCCGGGGCCGGTGCTGGAGAAGGAGGCCAGCTTGTCCTTGTCGTCGACCGCGCCGACGGTCAGGGCCGAGGCGGCGCTGCCCGGGGAGCCGATGGTCTGCTCGCCGAAGTCGCCGTCGTTGCCGGCGGCGATCGCGAACAGGATGCCCTTGGTCTCCGAGAGCTTGTTGACCTCGGCTTCCAGCGGGTCGATCTCAGGGGTGTCGCCGCCGCCGAGGCTGAGGTTGACGACGTCGGCGCCCTGCTCGGCCGCCCACTCCATGCCGGCGAGGATCTGCGAGTCCTCGCCGTAGCCGTCGTCGCTGAGCACCTTGCCGTTGAGCAGCTTGGCGCCCGGCGCCACACCCTTGTACTTGCCGTTCGACTTCGCGCCGGTACCGGCCGCGATGGAGGCGACGTGGGTGCCGTGACCGAACTTGTCGGTCGCGTCGGCGGAGGTGGAGAAGTTCTTCGCCGCGATCACCTGGTCCTTGAGGTCCGGGTGGGTCGCGTCGATGCCGGTGTCCAGGACGGCGATCTTGACGCCCTTGCCGTCGTAGCCCTTGGCCCAGGCGGTCGGGGCGCCGATCTGCGGCACGGACTTGTCGAGGCTGGCCTTGCGGACGCCGTCGAGCCAGACGTGCGCGATGCCGGAGGCGGTCTTGTCGCCGTTGGTGACCGCGTCCCACAGCTCGGGCGCGTCCTCCTTCGGCGTCTGTACCGCGTCGGCGTTCAGGGAGGTCAGGGAGTGGCGGAGCGTGCCCGCGTCCCGGACGTCGTCCTTGGCCGCGCTCGCCGCGCCCTTGTAGCCGACGATCACCTTCAGTCCCTTGCTCTGGGACTTGCGGGTGGCGGCCTTGTTGAGCTCGGTGACGTCGAACAGGCGCTGGTCGAGCTTGCCGCTCGACACCAGGCGGACGACGTCGGACGGCAGCACATAGGTGTGGCCGTCGGCCTTGCGGAGCTGCACGGGTATGTGCTCGCGGCCCTTCGCGGGCTCCAGGCCCACGACACGGCCCTTGGCGTCCACGACGACGCGGTCACCGGTGATCAGGGTGATGCGGTGCTTGGGCGTGAGCTGCGCCTTGTTCGACTGCGAGACGCTCGAGGTCTGCTTCGCGTCCGCCGACGCCGGGCTGGTCATGCCCGCCGCAAGCGCTACCGCGGCCGCTGTGGCGATGGTGGCCGCGCATGCCTTTTTCACTTGTCTGCGCAAGATTCCCCCTTGCAGAAGGACCGGGTGAATTCCCCGTTCACCCGGGCGGGGGGAGACTCGCACGCATATACGTGCACCCCCCGGTGCTCGAAGTATGCCGAGGGGTGATCACGACCTCAATAGACAACTGGCCGACAGCAAAGTCTGTTACAAGACTGCCGGGTTCAGGGGGAGTTGGGGTTTCCGGCTCAGGTGGCGGCGTTCTCCTTCACCGTGATCCTGCCCTTGCGGATCGTGGCGAGGCGCGGGGCCTTCTTCGCGATGGCGGAGTCGTGGGTGACCATGATGAAGGTCAGCCCCAGCTCCTTCCACATGCGTTCGAGTACGTCCATGATCTCGTCGCGCATCGACTCGTCGAGGTTGCCGGTGGGTTCGTCGGCGAGGAGTACCTTCGGCTGCTTGACGAGGGCGCGGGCGATGGCGACACGCTGCTGCTGTCCACCGGACAACTCGGAGGGCAGATGCCGCAGCCGCTCCCCGAGCCCGACCGAGGTGAGGGCCTCGGCCGCCCGCTCCCGTCGCTCCTTCCCCTTCACACCGAGGGGTACGAGGGCGGTCTCGACGTTCTCCTGGGCGGTGAGGGTGGGGATGAGGTTGAAGGACTGGAAGACGAAGCCGATGTTCTCGCTGCGGACCTTGGTGAGCTTGGCCTCCGACAGCTTGGCCAGGTCGGTGCCGTCGAGCACGACCTCACCCTCCGTGGGCTTGTCCAGTGCGCCGAGCATCTGGAGCAGGGTGGACTTGCCGCCGCCCGTGGGGCCCTGGATGACGAGCCGGTCCCCGTCGGCGATGGTGAGGTCGACACCGGCGAGCGCGTCGACGGTGTCCTTGCCTCGGGAGTAGCGCTTGGTGACGCTTCTGAGTTCGTACATGTGAGTGCTCCTGGGTTCCGGTTTCCGGGGTGGTGCGGATCGTCTGCGGCTGCGGGTCGGTGGGGGCTGGTCGCGCAGTTCCCCGCGCCCCTGGGTGGATGCGGTCACCTTGATCGATCGGTCCGGGCCCGCACCTGCAACCGACCGCGTCGGACACCGCTACTCGACTCGGCGCAGCGCGTCCGCCGGCCGCAGCCGCGACGCACGCCAGCCGCCGAACGCCCCGGCGATGAGACCACCGGCCACAGCCAGCCCGACCGCGATCGACACCGTCGTAAGGCTGACGGGAGCGGTCAGGGAGACGTCCAGCGTCTTGGCGGCCGCCTGCCGGCCGAACCCACCGAAGCCTCCGCCACCGGGACCACCCGCGCCGCCGCCACCGCCACCGCCACCGCCCAACTGGGCCTGCAGCGTGGGACTGACGGCCGTCACGACGTACGCGCCCGCGAGGCCGAGCGCGATGCCCAGCGCCCCGCCCAGCAGCCCGTTCACCATCGCCTCACCGACGACCTGCCGGGTCACCCGCCCCGACTTCCATCCCAGCGCCTTGAGCGTGCCGAACTCACGTACGCGACGGGACACCGCCGACGAGGTCAGCAGACCGGCGACGAGGAACGCGGCGACCAGCACGGCGATCGACAGCCACTTGCCGACGTTCGTGGCGAGCGAGGAGGCCGTCGACAGCGACCCCGACACCGTGTCCGCGAGATCCGCCGAGGTCGTCACCGTCGTACCCGAGATGTTCTTCTGGATCGACGACTTGACGGAGTCGATCTTCTGCGAGTCGGTCGCCTTGACGTAGATCGTGGTGACCTTGTTCTTCGAGTCGCTGAGGGTCTGCGCCTGGGTGAGCGGGATGTAGACGTTGGCGGCGGCGTCACCGCTGTCCGCGGTGGCGATACCGATCACCTTGAACTTGACGCTCTTGATGGTGACGGTGGAGCCGACCTTGAGCTTCTTCTCCTTGGCGTACGCGGAGTCGACGACGGCGACCTTGGCGTCGGTCTCGGCCGACGTGAACGTACGGCCGGTGGTGATCTTGGAGGAGGTCAGCGGGCCGAGGGCCGCCTTGGTGACGTCGGTGCCGAAGACGGAGTAGTTGTTGACGTCGAAGTTGGCGCCGCCGCCCCGCACCTCGCCCTGCGGCTGACCGGTGCCGCCGCTGCCGGGCTGCCGGTTCCCGCCGTTCTGGCCCTGCTGGAACTGGCCACGGGTGAACTGCCCGCTCACCTTGATGACTTGGAGGCTCAGCCCGCCGACCGCGTCCGAGACCCCGGTCTGCTGGTCGACCTTGGTGACCGTGGAGGTGGACAGGGTCTGGAAGCCCTGCACCAGCACCCGGTCGCTGCTCTGCTCCGAGTCGGAGCCGTTGTCCTGGGCGTCGAACTGGAAGCGCGGCCGATCCGACGAACTCGCCTGCGGCTGGGCGGCCTTGCTGACCGTCATGTCGGTGCCCAGCCCGTACAGCGACTGGAGGACCTTGTCCTGGGCCTTGCCCATGCCGGACGACACGGAGCTGACCACGATGACCAGCGCGATCCCGAGCGCGAGCCCGGAGGCGACGACGAGGGCCGCCTTTCTGCGGCGGCGCAGTTCGCGCCTCAGGTAGGTGAAGAACATGGCCGCAAGCTAGGTACGGCGCGTGATGACTCCATAAGGCACGGATAAGAGCTGCATGAGAAGGCTGTCCGCGAGCCAGGGACGAGCCCTCACACGCCTGTCAAGGCGGGACCGTTCAAGCCGAGAGGCGGCCGCCCCTCAGGGCGACCGCCTCTCGTGTGCTCAGGCCGAAGTGGGCGTCAGACCGCCGACCCCGCCTTCCAGTCCGCCCAGCTCAGGTTCCAGCCGTTGAGGCCGTTGTCCGGGGCCACCGTCTTGTCGCCGGTGTTCTGGACGACCACCACGTCGCCGACGATCGAGTTGGTGTAGAACCAGTAGCCCGCCGTGCCCGTGTCGTTGGCGCCCTTGGTGTCGGACAGGCCCACGCAGCCGTGGCTGGTGTTCACGTTGCCGAAGACGGACTTGGCGCCCCAGTAGTTGCCGTGCACGAAGGTGCCGGAGTTGGTGAGCCGGATGGCGTGCGGCACGTCCTTGATGTCGTACTCGCCCTTGCCGTCGTCGTCGGTGAAGCCCACGGTCGCGCCGTTCATGCGCGTCTCCTTGAACTTCTCGGACATCACCATGATGCCTTCGTACGTCTTGTTCTCCGGCGAGCCGGCCGAGATCGGGATGGTCTTGATGACCGCGCCGTTGTGCGTGATCTTCATCTGCTTGGTCTTCGCGTCGACGTACGAGACCTGGTTGCGGCCGATCTTGAAGGTGACCGTCTTCTGCTGGACGCCGTAGACACCGGAGGCGCCCTCGACACCGTCGAGCGCGAGCTTCAGCGTGACGGTGGAGTTCTCCTTCCAGTACTCGTCGGGACGGCAGTCCATGCGGACGGTGGAGAACCAGTGGCAGACGACCTCCTGGCCGCTGCTGGAGGAAACCGTGATGCCCTTCTGCACGGCCGCCTTGTTGCTGATCTCCTTGTTGAAGTTGATCGACACCGGCATGCCCACGCCGACGGTCGAGCCGTCCTCGGGAGTGAAGTTGCCTATGAAGCTGTTGGCCGGGGAGACCGTCGTGAACGAGGCGTTCTCGTGGGCGACGAGCCCGTCGGTGTCCTTGGCCTCGGCTGCGACCTTGTAGGTCGTGGAGCGCTCCAACTGGGTGTCGGGCTTCCAGCTGGTCTTGTCGGCGGACAGCTCACCGGCGACCTTCGTGCCGTCGGTGGTCGTCATCGTCACGTCGGTGAGCGTTCCCTTGCTCACGGTGACGGCGGCGGAGTTGTTGATGGAGGCGTTGTCCGTGCCGTCCTTGGGCGTGATCTTGATCTCGGCCTGGGAGCTCTTCTTGGCCGCCGCCTCGTCGGCCTTGGCCTGCGAGGTGTCGCTGCCGCCGCCCTTCGACGAGGAGTCGTCGCCACCAGAACAGGCAGAGAGCATCAGCACCCCGCCGAGCAGTGCGGACGCGACCGTCAGGCCCCTGCGCCGCTTACTGACCGTCATCACACGCTTCTCCATCGTTGCCGAATCCCAGAAACCCCGAGAGTCCCCGCCAAGAACTAAACGCTACGACCGGTTCATCCCGTTCCACCTTCTCGGAAGGTGTGGGGCACACCACGTCCGCTGCGGCGGAAGGTGGCGTCTGTCGGTCCGTGCGACCCATGAGACGACGAAACCCCGGACGGCGGTTGCCACCCGGGGTCACGATTTTCCCGAGCACGCTCAGCCGACGACCTCTTCTTCCTCGTCTTCCTCTACATCATCCTCGTCGAGGTCCCAGTCCGGCGAATCCGGGTCGTAGTCGATCTGCTCGCTGCTCCAGGAAGCCTGGGCCAGTTCGACGCCCGGCAGGTCCCCCACCAGGTCGAACGGGTCCACGAGATAGGCGAGGGCCTCCGCAGTGTCTTCCGTCACAGCACCCTCGGCATGCGCCCGCTCGTCACCCGGCATGTCCGGATCCTCCGCGATCCGCGCCAGTGCGGCCCCGGTCACGGCGTCCAGATCGTCGACCTCGACGACGAGTTCCACACGAAGCCGTACAAAACGTGATGTCTTTTCAGTGCTCATGCCCGGAGCGTAAAGCCCATCCCTCCCGTGACTTTCCCGTGACCCGCGCCTTTCACTAACATCGCCCCACACGGCCAATTCGCCAGCACCACAAGGGGATCGATATTCCGTGTCATCCGTTCGCCGTCCGTTGCTGACCGCCACCGCCGCGGGGACCCTTCTGGGTGCCCTGTGGTTCGTCCCGTCCGCCAACGCGTCCCAGGACAGCCCGGCGAGAACAGAGCCGTCCCCGCAGGTCACGGCACAGGCGCGGGTCACGACCACGAGCGCGGAGACGTCCGTGGACGACACCCGGCTCGCCGACACCGGCAGCTTCGACACCACGCCGTACGTCGTCGGCGGCACCCTGTTCCTCACTCTGGGTGCGGGCTTCGTCGTCTATTCGGTACGCCGGGAACGACTGGGTTTCTGAGGCCGCTTGGGCTCCGCTTGAACTCGCTTGACGATTTCTTGGCCCAACGTTCATAGTCCGCCCATGAAGAGAACATCGAGGGTGCGCATAGGCGCCACGGCGACCGTGAGCGTGCTGTCGCTCGCCCTCATCACAGGATGCGGGGGTTCGGACGACGACTCCAAGGAGTCGGGTGCGTCCAAGGAGGCCGGCGCCTCCTCCTCCCCGAGCACGACCACGGCCGCGAAGGCGCTCAGCACGGCCGAGTTGAAGAAGCTGTTCCTCGCCAAGGGCGATGTCGCCGGGTACGAGGTCGACACCGCCGACGACGGCTCCCTGCCGAAGTCCAAGAGCGAGGTGAAGACCGACAAGACCGAGTGCGCCCCGCTGGCCCACGCCATGGCGGGCCTCGCGCCGGGCGACACGGACGCGAGCGCGAGCTACACCGTCACGAAGACCCCCAAGGCCGGCGCGTCCCCGGACGATGCCTCCCTCGAGGACGCCCTGAACGTCGAGATCACCTTCGTGGGCCTGTCCTCCTACGCCGGCGACGGCGCCGAGAAGGCCGTCAAGTCCGTCTCCGACGCCATCGCCGCCTGCTCCGGCGGCTTCACCATCACCGCCCAGGGCGAGAAGCAGAAGGTCACCAAGGTCGCCTCGGTGAAGGCCTCCGGCAAGGGCGACGAGTCCGTCGGGTTCTCCGTCGCGTCCGACATGGACGGCGAGGGCACGGCCACCATCAACACCGAGGTGGTCCGCGTCGGCAACGCCGTCTCCTCGTACTACACGGTGAACTTCGCCTCGTTCGACAGCGGCAAGGCGGCTCCGGTGCCGACGGCCGTGATCGACGCCCAGCTGACCAAGCTCAAGTAACCGCGGCGAGGGCCCTGTTCGGTCGTACGGCGAACAGGGCCCCGCCCCCTTACAGCAGCGGCCCGGTGACGGCCTCCACCGCCGACACCAGCCGCCCCTCCCGCACGAACACGTCGGCCGCGGCGAGGTCGGGCGCCAGGAACCGGTCCGGACCGGGACCCTCGACACCCGCCTTGCGTACGGCGCTGATGACGGCCTGCGTCGCCGGCGCCGGGCTCAGACCCTCGCGCAACTCGACGGCGCGCGAGGCGGCGTAGAGCTCGACGGCGAGAACCCGGGTGAGGTTGTCGACGGCGGTGCGCAGCTTGCGCGCGGCCGACCAGCCCATCGAGACGTGGTCCTCCTGCATCGCCGACGACGGGATCGAGTCCGCGGACGCCGGAACGGCCAGCCGCTTCAACTCACTGACCAGCGCGGCCTGCGTGTACTGGGCGATCATCAGCCCGGAGTCGACGCCGGCGTCGTCCGCGAGGAACGGCGGCAGCCCGTGGGACCGGTTCTTGTCGAGCAGCCGGTCGGTGCGCCGCTCGGCGATCGACGCGAGGTCGGCGACGGCGATGGCGAGAAAATCAAGCACATAAGCCACCGGCGCACCGTGGAAGTTGCCGTTGGACTCCACCCGACCGTCGGACAGCACAACGGGGTTGTCCACCGCGGACGCCAACTCCCTCTCCGCCACCAGCCGCGCATGCGCCATGGTGTCCCGCCCGGCCCCGGCGACCTGCGGCGCGCAGCGCACGGAGTAGGCGTCCTGGACCCGGGGCGCGTCGTCCTGATGATGCCCGGTGAGCTCCGAACCCTGCAGCACGGCCAGCATGTTGGCGGCGGAGGCCCCCTGCCCCGGATGCGGTCGGATGGCGTGCAGCTCGGGAGCGAGCACCCTGTCGGTACCGAGCAGCGCCTCCAACGACAGGGCGGCGGTGATGTCGGCGGACTTGTAGAGCATGTCCAGATCGGCGAGCGCCATGACCAGCATCCCGAGCATGCCGTCGGTGCCGTTGAGAAGGGCGAGCCCCTCCTTCTCGCGCAGCTCGACCGGCTCGATCCCGTGCTCCGCGAGCAGCTCACCGGCAGGGCGCACCACACCGTCCGGTCCCTCGGCGTCCCCCTCCCCCATGAGCGTGAGAGCGCAGTGGGACAGCGGCGCGAGATCGCCGGAGCAGCCGAGCGAACCGTACTCGTGGACCACCGGTGTGATCCCGGCGTTGAGCACGTCGGCCATGGTCTGCGCCACCTCGGGCCGCACCCCCGTGTGTCCCGAGCAGACGGTCTTGAGCCGCAGGAACATCAGCGCCCGTACGACCTCCCGCTCCACCCGCGGCCCCATCCCCGCGGCGTGCGAACGGACGATGTTGCGCTGCAGTTGGGCGCGGAGCTCCGGGCTGATGTGCCGGGTCGCGAGGGCCCCGAAACCGGTGCTGACGCCGTAGACCGGCTCGGGCTTGGCCGCGAGGGCTTCCACGATCCCGCGGGCCGCGGCCAGAGCGGCGACCGCCTCCTCGGAGAGCTCGATGCGGGCACCGTCTCGTGCCACGGCAAGGACGTCGGACGCGGTGACCCCGGACGTCCCCACCACCACAGTGTGCATATCCATATTCAGGAGCGTACGCACTGAATTCCAGGATGTCACTACTGGGTCGGGGTTACGCCCCTTACACCTACCCACCCCGTCAGGGCAGTCGCCCCCGGAACTGCCGCCGCTCGGGCGTCTCCCCGGAAGGAGCGGCATCGGCCAGCCGTACGACGGGGTCGTCGGGCCCCGCCCGCCCCGCGACGACGGGCTTGACGGCGCGTTCGGCCTTGGCCCGGTACTGCGCGGCATCGGCGAGCCGGAACAGCCGCCGGGCGGACTGAACGGGCCCGATCGGATCCGCCGTGGAGGCGACCCCACAGGCCACCCCCTCGCCCAGTTCCAACTCCCCCGCCCGCCGACACAGTTCACCGGCCGCCCTGACCACGTCGTCGGCGGGCGGGCCGACGGCGAGCAGACAGAACTCGTCCCCGCCGAGCCGCGCGGCGAGGGCACCCGGCAGCATGGCCCCGCACAGCGACAGCACCGAGCCGAATCGTTCCAGCAACCGGTCGCCCACGGCATGTCCACGGGTGTCGTTGACCCGCTTGAGGCCGTTCAGATCACACACGACGAGGCTGACGACGACACCGTCCCGCTTGTGCCGGTCGACGGCCTCGTCGAGCCGCGCGTCAACGGCACGGCGATTGGCGAGCCCGGTCAGCGCGTCCGTGAACGCCAGCCGTCGCGCCTCCTCCAGCCGCTCCGCCTGGGCGATTCCGGCGGCGACGACGGAGGCCAGAACGGTGGCGAAGTCGGCGTCCTCCCGCCCGAAGACGGGGGCACCGGCGGGCCGGGCCACATACAGCTCCCCCCAAGCCCGTCCATTGAGCACGATGGGCGCGACGACACAACTCCCACGCCCCCTTCTACGCAGCGCGGCGACCCGCTGATGCACATACCCGGGCCGCCCCCCGGCCGCAGGCCCCTCCGCCGTCTCGACCCAGGCGTTGGGCTCGCCGCCCCCGGCCCACCGCTCGTGCAGAAACTCGGTGATCTCCGGGAACTGGTGCACGGGGTAGGCCTCACCGTCGGGAAACTCCTCCTCCCCGGCGGCCAGCTCCCCCACGTTCACCAGCACCCTGAGCCGCCCGAGCTCCCGCTCCCACACGGACAACGCGGCAAAGCTCCCGCCGAGCGCACGGCACGCCCCAGCGGCGGCGGCCCGCCACGCCTCCCGCGAGCCGTGGGCCGCCGCCATGCCCTGAGCCAACGCCACGACGGCAGCCAGCCGGATGTCCTCACCCATCACTCCAGGCTAGGGAGGATTCGGTTGGGGACCCGGTTGTGGTTGGGCCGTTCGAGAACCCGCGGGCAGCTGCGCGGGGCGCCTACGGGGGTTCCGGGTTGGGTTGCCGGGCGGCTGCGGCCCGGTGGGGGCTGGTCGCGCAGTTCCCCGCGCCCCTAGGTGGGTGCAGTCMCCCCCGCCACGACGGACCGTCCGCCGCACCGCGCGCCACCACGGACCGTCCGCCGCACCGCGCGCCACCACGGGCCGTTCGCCGTACCGGGCGCCAGGACGGGCCGGTGGCCGCGTACGGCGCGCAGGGGCCGGGGTGGGGGGTGTCCGCCCGCAGCGGCCGGCGTCCGTCACCGAGCACTGCTCAAGAAACCGAGCCGCCGGACCGAGGACGGACACCCCCCACCCCGGCCCCGACCCACCACACACCCGCACGCGCTACCCAGTCCCCCACCGGACAGAAACAGGCCGCCGCAGGCACCCAGGGGCGCGGGGAACTGCGCAAAAACGCCCGCCCCCACCGACCCGCACCCGCACCCACACCCGCAGGCACCCCCCTCAAACCGCCGGAGGCCACCGCGGTGACCGCCGCTCATTGAACGCCGCCACCCCCTCCGCCCGATCCCCCGAGAACGCCACCGCCCGCCACGCCGCATCCTCCACCTCGAGCCCGGCCCGCAGGTCCAACCCCTGCCCGACCCGCAGCGCCCGCTTCGCCGCCCGCAACCCCACAGGCGAGTTCGCCGCGATCCGCCCCGCCAGCGCCAACGCCTCCGCCCGGTCCTCCCCCGCATCCACCAGCTGATCCACGAGCCCCAGCCGATGCGCCTCCTCCGCCTCCACCCGCCGCGCACTGAAGATCAGCTCCGCGGCCCGCGCGGCCCCCACCCGCCGAGGCAGCAACTGCGTCCCCCCACCCCCGGGGATCACCCCCACCGACACCTCCGGCAACCCCACCACCGCCGTACGGTCGGCCACGATCAGGTCGCACGACAGCGCCAGCTCGAACCCCCCGCCCAACGCGAACCCGTGCACCGCGGCGATGGTCGGCACAGGCAGCTCCAGCACCCCCGTGTACGCCCCCCGCGCCACCGGTCGCTGCCGCAGCAGCTCGGCGTCGCTGAAGGAGTTCCGCTCCTTCAGGTCAGCCCCGACACAGAACGCCCGCTCATGCGTGGAGGTCACCACGACAACCCGCACCCCCTCATCACCCCCCAGCGAGGCACAGGCCGCGGCGACGGACCGCGCCATCTCCGTGGAGACCGCGTTCATCGCCTTGGGCCGATCGAGGACCAGCTCGGCGACAGTCCCCTCCCCGGTGCCGCCGTCCCCCTCCCCGTGCCGCCGCACCAGCACGAACTCCCCGAACCGCTCCTCACCCATGACACCCTCCCGGTTAACGCGGGTTAACAAAGAACGCTCCGATCATCGCAGCCCCACCCACACCGCGAAAGGTTCCCGCCGACCCACCCGACACCCCGTTCGAGTGACATCCCGCCCAACTCCTCCCCGACCGCCCACAGCAGCGCATAACGTGCGCCCCGCCGCAGCGCACGGGGGCGCAGGCACCCAGGGGAGGAACCATGACGGCGACGATGACGACGGTGACGACGACAGAGCCGACGGCGGACGGCGGCACCCGCCTGTTCGGACCGCGCGGCCGCCACCGCAAACCCCGCCCCCGCAAGATCGTGCTCGCCGCGGGTGGTCTCGCCCTGGCCGCCGGCGCCCTGAGCCTCGTACGGATGGCCCCCGACGCGGGACTGGGCGGCTACGGCGCGACGGAGACGGATCCCCAGGCCGCCCCGGGCGCCGACTCGGACGGAGACATCGACATCGACACCGGCACGGACCGAGCGACGAACGCCGCCGCGACCGTGGGCTCCGTCCCGCAGGCGAGCCCGTCGTCGACCACGACGATGGGCGGGATCTCGGCGACGCCCACACCGGGTGTCCCGCACGCCCGGGCGGGTTCCGCGACCGCCGTACCACTGCCCCTCGCGGCGGCCCCCACGACGATCCCGGAGGCACCGAACACCCCGGCCCCGGCCCCCACGGCCTCCACCACGCCCCACTCACCGTCGACGACCACGGCCCCGCAACCGTCCCGGACCACGCCCCCACCGGCACCGGCACCCACTCACCCCACCCAGCCCACTCACACGAGCCGGCCCGCACCCGGCCTGTGCGTACCGATCATCGGCCTGTGCGTACAGCAGCGCGGCTAGGAGGGAGGCCCGTCCCTGCGGGTCAGCAGCCAGGGCTCGACGACGCCGAGTCCGCGCACCGGCCGCTGCCACATCGGCTGGAGCGCGAAGCGGTACGTCGGCGGCTCCTCGCCCTCCTTCTCGGCGGTGGCCGCGGCCTCGGCCGCCTCCGCCTCGGAGGCGGGCGCCTCGCCGTGCCGGATCAGCTCCTCCGCGAAGGCGCTGTCGACGAGAACGGCGTCGCGGGGAGCTATCGAGGTCAGCCGGGAGGCGAGGTTCACCGTCGTACCGAAGACATCACCCATTCGGGTGGTCACCGTGCCGAAGGCGATGCCGACGCGCAGTTCGGGCATGGTCTCGTCGTTCGCCATGGTCTCGATCAGCCGCAGGGCGATCTCGGCGGCCACCGCCGCGTCGTCGGCCGCGTACAGCACCTCGTCACCGAGCGTCTTGATGAGCCGCCCGCCGCGCGCGGCAACGAGGTCGGCGGCGGTGGTCTCGAAGGCCTCGACGAGCTCGCCGAGCTCCTCCTCCTCCATACGGCGGGTCAGCCGCGTGAACCCGACGAGGTCGGCGAAGCCGACGCACAGCCGCCGGTCGACCATCTCCTCGTCGTCGGCGGCCTGCACGACCCGGCCCGCCGAGGCGGAGAGCTGGCGGCGCCAGACGTAGACGAGGAACTCCTCCAGCTCGGGCAGGAGCAGCTCGATGATCGGGTACGTCACCTCGGTGCGGGTCATGCCCGGCTCCGGGGGGTCGGTCAGGCCCTCCAGGAAGGAGTCGATCTGCCACTCGGCGAGCCGGGCGGTGGTCTGCCCGGTGGACCGCGCCACCTGTACGGCCATGGCCTCGCTCAGCAGCCCCGCCTCGACGAGACCGGCGAGCCGGCGCAGCGCGAGGACGTCCGCCTCGGTGAACGCCTTGGCCTGGCCGACGTCGGCGAAGCCCATCGCCCGCCAGAAGCGGGTGGCCAGCTCCATGGAGACACCGGCGGTGCGGGCCGCCTGAAAAGGGGTGTAGCGCCGCTCCGCGCCGAGGATGAGCTGCTCGAGACGCACGGCGAGCGGGTGCGGGGTCGCGTCCGCGCCGGAGCCCGTGTCGTCTGCGGTCACGCCTGCTGCCCTTCCGATCTGTCACGGTCAGGTATCGACCGGCCTCAACTGTACGGCAGGTGTGCGGTAGCTCACGTCCTCACTCCATGAGGTGGGACAGCTCCGCTCACGCCGGTCGCAGGTGGACGATGTCTCCCGCGCCCACCGGTTCCTGTACGCCCTCCTCCGTCGCGATCACCAAACGACCGTCGCCGTCCACCGCGACCGCCTCGCCGACCAGTGAGCGGTCACCCGGCAGCTCCGCCCGTACCGTTCTTCCCAGCGTCGCGCACCCCGCCGCGTACGTCTCCTGGAGTCCGCTCACCGTCGGATCGCCCGCCGCCGAGCGCCACCGCTCGTACCACTCCTCCAGGGAGCGCAGGACGGCCCGCAGCAGGGGATCGCGGTCCGTGCTCACCGCTCCGGCCAGCGCCAGCGAACCCGCCGTCGGGACCGGCAACTCGTCCTCCCGGAGGGTGACGTTGATGCCCACGCCCACGACGACGCCGCCCTCGCCCGCCCGCTCCGCGAGGATTCCGCCGGCCTTGCGCTCCTCGCCCCCCACGGTCACGAGGAGGTCGTTGGGCCACTTCAGGGCCGTATCGACACCCGCGGCCCGTGACAGCCCCGTCGCCACCGCCACCCCCGTCAGCAGCGGCAGCCAGCCCCAGCGGGCCACCGGCACCTCGGCGGGCGTCAGCAGCACGGAGAAGAACAGACCCGACCGCGGCGGCGCGGTCCACTGGCGGTCCAGGCGGCCCCGCCCCGCGGTCTGCTCCTCGGCGACGAGGACCGCGCCCTCGGCCGCCTTGCCCGCGGCGGCGCGGGCGACCAGGTCGGAGTTGGTGGAGCCGGTGCCGGTCACCACCTCGATCCCGGACCACAGCCCGCCGTCCCGCACCAGCCCGCGGCGCAGCGCGGCCGCGTTGAGGGGCGGCCGGTCGAGGTCCGACCAACGGCTGTCGTCTCCTGAAACATCTCGCGGCGTCATGCAAGCCACCCTAGGTGTGTGAAACGCCGCACTGCTGATTCCGAGGGGCACCACTACTCTACGGATGAGTAACCGTCCCCCCTTTTGAGCAGGCAGGGAGCCGCGATCCCGATGTCCGAGCCGGAAGCGACCGACATTCACACCACCGCGGGCAAGCTCGCGGATCTCCAGCGTCGTATTGACGAGGCGACGCACGCCGGCTCCGCACGCGCCGTCGAGAAGCAGCACGCCAAGGGCAAACTGACGGCCCGTGAGCGCATCGAGCTCCTCCTCGACGAGGGTTCCTTCGTCGAGCTGGACGAGTTCGCCCGGCACCGCTCCACCAACTTCGGCCTGGAGAACAACCGCCCCTACGGCGACGGTGTCGTCACCGGGTACGGCACGGTCGACGGCCGTCCCGTCGCCGTGTTCTCCCAGGACTTCACCGTCTTCGGCGGCGCGCTGGGCGAGGTCTACGGCCAGAAGATCGTCAAGGTGATGGACTTCGCGCTGAAGACCGGCTGTCCGGTCATCGGCATCAACGACTCCGGCGGCGCCCGCATCCAGGAGGGGGTCGCCTCACTCGGCGCCTACGGCGAGATCTTCCGCCGCAACACCCATGCGAGCGGTGTCATCCCGCAGATCAGCCTGGTCGTCGGTCCCTGCGCCGGCGGGGCCGTGTACTCCCCGGCGATCACCGACTTCACGGTCATGGTCGACCAGACCTCGCACATGTTCATCACCGGCCCCGACGTCATCAAGACGGTCACCGGTGAGGACGTCGGCTTCGAGGAGCTGGGCGGCGCCCGCACCCACAACGCGGTGTCCGGCGTGGCCCATCACATGGCCGGCGACGAGAAGGACGCCGTCGAGTACGTCAAGCAGCTGCTGTCGTACCTGCCGTCCAACAACCTCTCCGAGCCGCCGGTCTATCCGGAGGAGGCGGACCTCGCGGTCACCGACGAGGACCGCGAGCTGGACACGCTCGTCCCGGACAGCGCGAACCAGCCGTACGACATGCACACGGTGATCGAACACATCCTGGACGACGCCGAGTTCTTCGAGACGCAGCCGCTGTACGCGCCGAACATCCTCACCGGCTACGGCCGTGTCGAGGGCCACCCGGTCGGCATCGTGGCCAACCAGCCGATGCAGTTCGCCGGCTGCCTCGACATCACCGCGTCCGAGAAGGCGGCGCGCTTCGTGCGCACCTGCGACGCCTTCAACATCCCGGTGATCACCTTCGTCGACGTGCCGGGCTTCCTCCCCGGCGTCGACCAGGAGCACGACGGCATCATCCGCCGCGGCGCCAAGCTGATCTACGCCTACGCGGAAGCCACCGTCCCCCTCATCACGGTGATCACCCGCAAGGCCTTCGGCGGCGCCTACGACGTCATGGGCTCCAAGCACCTCGGCGCGGACCTCAACCTCGCCTGGCCGACCGCCCAGATCGCCGTCATGGGCGCCCAGGGCGCGGTCAACATCCTGCACCGCCGCACGATCGCGGAGGCGGAGGCGGCCGGAGAGCTGGAGGCGACCCGCGCCCGCCTGATCCGGGAGTACGAGGACGCCCTCCTCAACCCCTACATCGCGGCCGAGCGCGGCTACGTCGACTCCGTGATCATGCCGTCGGACACCCGCCGCCACGTGGTCCGGGGCCTGCGCCAGCTGCGCACCAAGCGCGAGTCCCTGCCCCCCAAGAAGCACGGCAACATCCCCCTCTAGCCCTGCCGGGAGCCCTCATGAACATCAAGGTCGTACGGGGTAACCCCACCCCGGAGGAGCTCGCCGCCGCCCTGGCGGTGGTCCGGGCCCGCGCCGCGGCGGCGACGGACACGCCGTCCGGCGCGGAGGAGCGCAGCGCCGCGTGGTCCGACCCGTCGCGGATCGCGGGCCACCGTCTGCCCCAGCCAGGTCCCACCTCGTGGGCACGCACCTACTGGCCGGGGTAGGCGGCCCCGCCCGTCGGAGAAGTTGAGTACGCGTACTCAGGCGCCCTCCGCGAAATCGCCGCACGCTGGAAACCATGCTGTGGTCCGACCCCGAGAACGAACCGCCCAAGGAACTGCGCGACACGCAGGAGATGCTTCGGCGTCTGAGCATCTTCCTCGCGCTGGCCATGGTGCTCGCGATGATTGTGATCGGACTACGCTGACCGCATGACCGACCAGCCGCGCCGCCGACTCGTCCTGGCCTCCCAGTCACCCGCTCGCCTGAACCTGCTGCGGCAGGCCGGCCTCACTCCTGAGGTACTCGTGAGCGGGGTCGACGAGGACGCCGTCACCGCTCCCACCCCAGCCGATCTCGCGCTCGCCCTCGCCGAGGCGAAGGCCTCCGTCGTGGCCGCGAAGCCCGAGGTCAAGGGTGCGCTGGTGATCGGCTGCGACTCGGTGCTCGACCTGGACGGCGAGGCACTGGGCAAGCCGGCCGACGCCGAGGAGGCGTCGGCCCGCTGGAAGTCCATGCGCGGGCGCGCGGGCACCCTGCAGACCGGCCACTGCGTCTACGACACGACGAGCGGCCGGTATGTCTCCGGCACCGCCTCGACCGTCGTCCGCTTCGGCGAGCCGACCGACGACGAGATCGCCGCGTACGTCGCCTCCGGCGAACCCCTTTATGTGGCGGGGGCGTTCACCCTGGACGGCCGCTCGGCCCCGTTCATCGAGGGCATCGACGGCGACCACGGCAATGTGATCGGCCTCAGCCTGCCACTGCTGCGCCGGCTGCTGGCCGAGCTCGGCGTCGGCATCACGGAGTTGTGGGCGCCGGCGGAGGCGTGAGCGGCGAGCCGCCTGCTCCCTGAGGACCCTCCGGCTCCTTGGGACCCCCGGGGCCGCCCGGACCCTTCGCGTCCTGCGGCCCCGCCGCGACCGGCCCTCGCTGTCCGTCGTAGGTCACCAGCACGAGCACGAGCAGCCCGAGCATCACGACCATGAAGAGGAACGGGCGCCAGCCGATCAGCGCCCAGGCGACCGCGCCCAGCACACCGTGCACCACGGCCGCGCTGATCAGCAGGACCCGGCCGAGCCCGGCGGGCTGCCGGTCGCGCACCGCCACCAGCAGGGCGACCAGCGCGCACAGCATGAAGTAGAGACCGAAGACGATCCCGCCGATCTTCGAGGACATCGACATCGCGTCCGGGTCCAGACCGGCCAGCGACATGTTCTGCGCGTCGACGAGATTGCCCATGACCCAGTTCAGCATCGCCACGCCGAGAGCCTCTGCGAAGAGAACAACCGCCACGACCCACGCCACCGGCCTGCGGATCACCGGTCCCCACCCACTTTCGAGCCATGCTCCGGTTACCAGACGTACGTTCAATACAGCGCGAACGCTACTAACGGGTAAACCCGGGGACAAGGGTTCGGCCGCGGGCAAAGATTCATTGGGCCATTCGTAGGGACTCCACAAAGAAACGGAGTGGTCCGCAGCACGCTCTCACAGAGACCTTGGCCACAGAGGAGGGCTAGGGTTTCCGGGAGGAGTCCTGCGTAACGAGGTGCGACAAGGGATTTCGCGTGTCGGGCAAGCCCCGCATCACGCTCCGTGTGGGGAAGCTCACCACTGGGGATGGGTCGAAGAGACGTGTCGGCAGTCCCTAAACTCGGCTTGTTTCAAGGAGGGAGCCTCAATCGTGCGCAAGGTGCTCATCGCCAATCGTGGCGAAATCGCTGTCCGCGTTGCCCGGGCCTGCCGGGATGCCGGTATCGCGAGCGTGGCCGTGTACGCCGACCCGGACCGGGACGCTCTGCATGTCCGCGCCGCGGATGAGGCGTTCGCCCTGGGCGGTGACACCCCGGCCACCAGCTATCTGGACATCGGCAAGGTCCTGGGTGCCGCACGCGAGTCGGGCGCGGACGCCATCCACCCCGGCTACGGATTCCTCTCCGAGAACGCCGAGTTCGCGCAGGCGGTCCTGGACGCGGGTCTGATCTGGATCGGGCCGCCCCCGCAGGCCATCCGCGACCTCGGTGACAAGGTCGCCGCCCGGCACATCGCCCAGCGGGCCGGCGCCCCCCTGGTGGCCGGCACCCCCGACCCGGTCTCCGGTGCCGAGGAGGTCGTCGCCTTCGCCCAGGAGCACGGCCTGCCGATCGCCATCAAGGCCGCCTTCGGCGGTGGCGGACGCGGCCTGAAGGTCGCCCGCACCCTCGAAGAGGTCCCCGAGCTCTACGACTCCGCCGTGCGTGAGGCGGTCGCCGCGTTCGGCCGCGGCGAGTGCTTCGTCGAGCGCTACCTCGACAAGCCCCGCCACGTGGAGACCCAGTGCCTGGCCGACACCCACGGCAACGTGGTCGTCGTCTCCACCCGCGACTGCTCGCTGCAGCGCCGCCACCAGAAGCTGGTCGAGGAGGCCCCCGCGCCCTTCCTCTCCGACGCCCAGGTCGCCGAGCTGTACGCGTCGTCCAAGGCCATCCTCAAGGAGGCCGGCTACGTCGGCGCCGGCACGGTGGAGTTCCTGGTCGGCATGGACGGCACGATCTCCTTCCTGGAGGTCAACACCCGCCTCCAGGTGGAGCACCCGGTCACCGAGGAGGTCGCCGGCATCGACCTGGTGCGCGAGATGTTCCGCATCGCCGACGGCGAGGAGCTCGGCTACGGCGATCCCGAGCTGCGCGGCCACTCCTTCGAGTTCCGCATCAACGGCGAGGACCCGGGCCGGGGTTTCCTGCCCGCGCCCGGCACCGTCACCCGCTTCGAGGGGCCGTCCGGCCCGGGTGTGCGCCTGGACGCCGGTGTCGAGTCCGGCAGCGTCATCGGTCCCGCCTGGGACTCCCTGCTGGCCAAGCTCATCGTCAGCGGCGCCACCCGCGAGCAGGCCCTCCAGCGCGCCGCCCGCGCCCTGGAGGAGTTCCAGGTCGAGGGCATGGCCACCGCGATCCCCTTCCACCGCAAGGTGGTCACCGACCCGGCGTTCGCCCCGGAGCTGACCGGCTCCGCCGACCCGTTCACGGTCCACACCCGCTGGATCGAGACCGAGTTCGTCAACGACATCAAGCCCTTCTCCGCTCCCACGGAAGCGGAGGCCGACGAGGACGCGGACCGCGAGACGATCGTCGTGGAGGTCGGCGGCAAGCGCCTGGAGGTCTCCCTGCCGGTCTCCCTGGGCATGTCGCTGGCCCGCACCGGCCTCGCCGCCGGGGCCAAGCCCAAGCGCCGCGCGGCCAAGAAGTCCGGCCCGGTCGCCTCCGGCGACACCCTCGCCTCGCCGATGCAGGGCACGATCGTCAAGATCGCCGTCGAGGAGGGCCAGGAGGTCAAGGAGGGCGACCTCGTCGTCGTCCTCGAGGCCATGAAGATGGAACAGCCCCTCAACGCGCACAGGGCCGGCACCATCAAGGGCCTGACGGCGGAGGTCGGAGCGTCGATCACCTCCGGCGCCGCGATCTGCGAGATCAAGGACTGAGCAGTCGTACGACATTCGAGGCGCCCGGCGGACTGAAGCACTCAGTGCGCCGGGCGCCTCGTTTTCCCCGTCTCCCGAGACGGTGACCCACGGGGCTGGCGCCCAACCGGTGCCGTGGCCGACCAGGGCGAGGCCGACGCAGCCGAAGGCGACGGCCGCCGTGCCGAAGGACAGCGCGGTCAGAGCCGCGATGCCGATCACGTCCGGCCGCGTCGAGCGGCGTGGACAGGATCAGCAGCCGGGCGGCCAGGCCGGGATCACGCGGCCGCGCAGCAGGGCGACACCGAGCAGGATCGCGCCGACGACGTGCGCGGCGACGACGTAGCGGATCGGGCCGTTCACCACAGCCAGTTCGTTGACGCCGTCGGCGATCAGCGTCGCCGAAGATCCGCCACCCGTGCCCGCTCCGCACCCTGAATCGGGTCACCCAGGGATGTGGCCGTGCGGAGGCCGGGGCCCGGCGAGGGGACCTGACCGCGGCGGGGCCCCGGCAGGGGCACGTCCCGACGCTGTTGCTGCCGCGCCGGGACCTGATCACCCCCCGGTGCTCCCGACGCGCCGGCCACGGCGATCTGCACCCCCTGGTCGGCGAGCGCCTGGAGTTCCGTAGCGGCCCGGTCGTCGTGGGCCGGGGGCTCGTCGGTGACAAGCCGGGTGATGAGGTCCGTCGGCACGGTCTGGAACATCGTGTCCGTACCGAGCTTGGTGTGGTCGGCGAGGACCACGACCTCCGCGGCGGCCTGCACCAGAGCCCGGTCCACGGACGCCGACAGCATGTTGGACGTGGACAGACCGCGCTCTGCGGTGAGCCCGCTCCCGGAAAGGAAGGCCCGCGAGACCCTCAGGCCCTGGAGCGACTGTTCCGCTCCCGAACCCACCAGGGCGTAGTTGGAACCGCGCAGAGTGCCGCCGGTCATCACGACCTCCACCCGGTTGGCATGGGCGAGTGCCTGAGCCACCAGAAGGGAATTGGTCACGACGGTCAGCCCGGGAACCCGGGCGAGCCGGCGAGCCAGCTCCTGCGTGGTGGTACCCGCCCCCACCACAATGGCCTCGCCTTCTTCGACGAGACCCGCGGCGAGATCGGCGATGGCCGTCTTCTCGGCGGTCGCGAGATGCGATTTCTGCGGAAAGCCGGACTCTCGCGTGAACCCGCCCGGCAATACCGCACCGCCATGCCGGCGGTCGAGGAGTCCTTCTGCCTCCAGTGCGCGCACGTCCCGCCGTACGGTCACTTCGGAGGTCTGGACGACGCGGGCGAGCTCACGGAGCGATACAGCCCCGTTGGCTCGCACCATTTCGAGGATCAATTGGCGACGTTCTGCAGCGAACACGAAACTGACAGTAACGCCAACGACCGTCTGCTTTCAGCTGTTTGCGCCGAATAGCAGAAGATGTTCGCACGCCAGGGCGCGAAGTGGTATAGGGCCTAATCCCCCCGCCTATGCCGCGCGAATGGTCGACAACTCCCTGTGACCAGGCAGGAATCGCTTTCGGCCGTCAGGCTCCGCCGGTCTCCTTGCGCGTGTGCAGCTGCCGCGCCACCTCGGCGATCGACCCCGAAAGGGACGGGTAAACGGTGAAAGCGTTCGCGATCTGTTCGACCGTCAGATTGTTGTCGACCGCGATCGAGATGGGATGGATCAGTTCCGAGGCGCGGGGCGCGACGACGACACCGCCGACGACGATCCCGGTCCCCGGCCGGCAGAAGATCTTGACGAACCCGTCGCGGATGCCCTGCATCTTCGCGCGCGGGTTGCGCAGCAGCGGGAGCTTCACGGACCGGGCGTCGATCTTGCCGCCGTCCACGTCCGCCTGCGAGTAGCCGACGGTGGCGATCTCCGGGTCGGTGAAGACGTTCGACGAGACCGTCTTCAGGTTCAGCGGGGCCACCGCGTCACCGAGGAAGTGGTACATGGCGATGCGCCCCTGCATGGCGGCCACGGAAGCCAGCGCGAACACCCCGGTCACGTCACCGGCGGCGTACACGCCGGGAGCCGAGGTCCTGGACACCTTGTCGGTCCAGATGTGCCCGGACTCGCGCAGCTTGACGCCCGCTTCCTCCAGCCCCATCCCGGCGCTGTTCGGAATGGCACCCACGGCCATCAGACAGTGCGACCCGCTGATGACCCGCCCGTCCGCGAGCGTGACCTCGACCCGGTCCCCGACCCGCTTGGCGGACTGCGCCCGAGTACGCCCCATGACGTTCATGCCGCGCCGCCGAAAGACGTCCTCCAACACCGCCGCCGCGTCCGGGTCCTCCCCGGGAAGCACGCGGTCCCGCGACGAAACGAGCGTCACCTTGGAACCCAGCGCCTGATAGGCGCCGGCGAACTCGGCACCGGTGACACCGGACCCGACCACGATGAGCTCTTCCGGCAGCTCGGTGAGGTCGTAGACCTGGGTCCAGTTGAGGATGCGCTCGCCGTCGGGCTGGGCGTCGGGCAGCTCACGGGGATGCCCGCCGGTGGCGATGAGCACGGCGTCGGCGACGAGCGTCTCCTCGCTCCCGTCGACGGCCCGCACCACGACCTTCCGCGACCCGTCGAGGGCCTGCATGCCCGCGAGGCGCCCACGCCCGCGCAGCACCCGGGCACCGGCACGCGTCACGGAGGCGGTGATGTCGTGCGACTGGGCGAGGGCGAGCCGCTTCACACGCCGGTTGACCTTGCCCAGGTCGACGCCCACCACCCGGGCCGCCTGTTCCAGCGGTGGGGTGTCGTCGGCGACGATGATCCCCAGTTCCTCGTACGACGAGTCGAAGGTCGTCATGACCTCGGCCGTAGCGATAAGGGTCTTCGACGGCACGCAGTCGGTCAGCACCGACGCTCCGCCCAGGCCGTCGCAGTCGACGACGGTCACCTCCGCGCCGAGTTGGGCGGCCACCAGGGCCGCCTCGTATCCGCCGGGTCCGCCACCGATGATCACGATCCGAGTCACGTACTCCATTGTCCCGCACGACCCGAGGTGCTACGGCCCCGGGGGCCACCCCGAGATGCCACTGTTACGGGAGAGACGCCGGGGACGACTGCCGTACCCTCGACCCATGTCGCTCTACGCCGCCTACGCCGGCAACCTCGACGCGCGGCTGATGACCCGCCGCGCCCCGCACTCGCCGATGCGCGCCACGGGGTGGCTGAACGGGTGGCGGCTGACCTTCGGGGGCGAGCACATGGGCTGGGAGGGCGCACTCGCGACGATCGTCGAGGACCCCCTCTGCCAGGTGTTCGTGGCGCTCTACGAGATCGCGCCCGCCGACGACGACTCGATGGACCGCTGGGAGGGCGTGGGCCTGGACATCTACCGCCGCACCCGCATCCGCGTCCACACCCTGGAGGGCGAGGAGCAGGCCTGGACGTACGTCCTGAACGGCTACGAGGGCGGCCTGCCCTCCGCCCGCTACCTGGGCGAGGTGGCCGACGCGGCGGAATCGGCGGGCGCGCCCCACGACTACGTGATGGAACTCCGCAAGCGCCCCTGCTGAATCACACAGGTCACCGGCGTCACAGAGTTGGTTGGAAACGACAAGACAACGATCGCCATCCCGTCAGCTCTGTCATCTACGCGCGTAGGCCCGGACCGGCTACCCTCATCCGCGTGAACGCATCTCTTCTTCCGGACGACATCCAGGGCGACCCGCATGCCGCCGCCGACGCCGCCGCCGCGCGCCTGCGCGAACTGACCGGCGCCGAGACCCACGACGTCGCCCTCGTGATGGGCTCGGGCTGGGCACCGGCCGTGGACGCCCTCGGTGCCCCCGACGCCGAGCTCCACGTCACCGAGCTGCCCGGTTTCCCGCCGCCGGTGGTGGAGGGGCACGGCGGCAAGATCCGCTCGTACAAGATCGGCGAGAAGCGTGCCCTGGTCTTCCTGGGCCGCACGCACTACTACGAAGGCCGCGGTGTCGCCGCCGTCGCCCACGGGGTCCGCACCGCCGTGGCCGCCGGCTGCAAGACCGTCGTCCTCACCAACGGCTGCGGCGGCCTCCGCGAGGGCATGCGCCCCGGCCAGCCGGTCCTGATCAGCGACCACATCAACCTCACGGCGACGTCCCCGATCATCGGCGCGAACTTCGTGGACCTCACCGACCTCTACTCGCCCCGGCTGCGTGCCCTGTGCAAGGAGATCGACCCCACCCTGGAGGAGGGCGTCTACGCCCAGTTCCCCGGCCCGCACTACGAGACCCCGGCCGAGATCCGCATGGCCCGCGTCATCGGCGCGGACCTGGTGGGCATGTCGACGGTCCTCGAAGCGATCGCCGCGCGCGAGGCGGGGGCGGAGATTCTGGGTATCTCGCTGGTGACGAACCTCGCCGCGGGCATGACGGGCGAGCCCCTGAACCACGAGGAGGTTCTCCAGGCGGGCCGTGACAGCGCGACGCGGATGGGTTCACTGCTGGCGCAGGTGCTGGGCCGGATCTGAAGGAACGCGGTAGGGGGTGCCAGGTGATGTCGTAGGGCGGCTGCGGGCCCGTTGTGGCTGGTCGCGCAGTTCCCCGCGCCCCTAGGGAGTTGCAGTCACCTGCGCCACGACGGACCGATCCCCACCTCACGCACCACGACGGACCACTCGCCGCACCGCAAGCTAACGACGAACCGTCCGCCGCACCGCCCACCACGACGAACCGTCCGCCGCACCGCCCGCCACGATGGGCGGGCAGCCGCGTACGGCGCGAAGGGGCCGGGGTGGGGGGTGTCCGCCCGCAGCGGCCGGCGTCCGTTACAGGGCACTGTTGAAGCAGCCGAGCCGCCGGACCGAGGACGGACACCCCCCACCCCGGCCCCGACCCACCCACCGAACCCCACGCGCTACACCCGCCCCCACCGGGGCCGAAACAGGCCGCCGCAGGCACCCAGGGGCGCGGGGAACTGCGCAAAAAACGCCCGCCCCCACCGACCCCGCACACAACGACAACGAGAGGCTGACGCACCGTGCACGACGACCTCATCGCACGGGCCAGGACCTGGCTCGCCGAGGACCCCGACCCGGACACCCGCGACGAGCTCGCGAAGCTCATCGAGTCCGGCGACGTCACCGAACTGACCGCACGCTTCAGCGGCACCCTCCAGTTCGGCACCGCCGGCCTACGCGGCGAACTCGGCGCAGGACCGATGCGCATGAACCGCACGGTCGTCATCCGAGCCGCCGCCGGCCTCGCCGCATACCTCAAGAAGCACGGCAGCACAGACGGCCTCGTGGTCATCGGCTACGACGCCCGCCACAAATCGGAAGACTTCGCGCGGGACACGGCAGCCGTGATGACCGGCGCCGGCCTCAAAGCGGCGCTCCTCCCCCGCCCCCTCCCCACCCCCGTCCTCGCCTTCGCCATACGGCACCTCGGCGCGGTGGCAGGCGTAGAGGTCACCGCCAGCCACAACCCGCCCCGCGACAACGGCTACAAGGTCTACCTCGGCGACGGCTCCCAGATCGTCCCGCCCGCCGACGCGGACATCGCCGCCGAGATCGCGGCGATCGCGAGCCTGAACGACGTCCCCCGCCCGGACGCCGGCTGGCAGACCCTCGACGACGCCGTCCTGACCGCCTACCTGGCCCGCACGGACGCCGTACTGGCCGAGAACTCCCCCCGCACCGCCCGCACCGTCTACACCGCGATGCACGGCGTGGGCAAGGACACTCTCCTCGCCGCCTTCGACCGCGCCGGCTTCCCCGCCCCGGAACTCGTCGCCGAACAGGCCGAGCCCGACCCCGACTTCCCGACCGTCGCCTTCCCCAACCCGGAAGAGCCCGGCGCGATGGACCTGGCCTTCGCGAAGGCCCGCGAGACGAACCCCGACCTGATCATCGCGAACGACCCCGACGCGGACCGCTGCGCGGTAGCCGTCAAGCGGGACGACACCTGGGGCATGCTCAGCGGCGACGAGGTGGGCGCCCTCCTCGCCGCGCACCTCGTGGCCCGCGGAGCGCACGGCACCTTCGCGGAGTCGATCGTCTCCTCCTCGCTCCTCGGCAGGATCGCCGAGAAGGCGGGCCTTCCCTACGAGGAGACCCTCACCGGCTTCAAGTGGATCGCCCGGGTGGAGGGCCTGCGCTACGGCTACGAGGAGGCCCTCGGCTACTGCGTGGACCCCGAGGGCGTTCGGGACAAGGACGGCATCACCGCGGCCCTGCTCATCACGGAGCTCGCCTCCGGGCTGAAGGAACAGAACCGCACGCTCCTCGACCTCCTCGACGACCTCGCAGTGGAGCACGGCCTGCACGCCACGGACCAGCTAGCGGTCCGCGTGGAGGACCTGTCGGTCATCGCCCGGGCGATGGAGCAGCTCCGCGAGCACCCGCCGACCGAGCTCGCGGGCCTGGCCATCACGAGGGCCGAGGACCTGACGCGGGGCACGGACAGGCTCCCGCCCACCGACGGCCTGCGCTACACCCTCACCGGCGCCCGGGTCGTCGTCCGTCCGAGCGGCACCGAGCCGAAGCTGAAGTGCTACCTGGAGGTGGTCGTCCCGGTAGCCACCCACGCCGGCCTCCCGACGGCCCGCACCAAGGCGACCGCCCTCCTGACCACCATCAAGCGGGACCTGTCCGCAGCGGCAGGAATCTGAACCTGCCAAAACCTGAACCCACAGCCGCCCCGCCGAGGTACGACTCCGCCGGGTGGCCGCGGGGCTGTGGCCGAGGGGCGGCCCCCACCCGAGCCGCCCCTCACCCGTTCAGCCGCGCCCCGCCGACGTGCCCCTCCACCACCTGACCGCGGCCTGCCACACCGTCGCGACAGACGTCACACCACACCACGTGGCACCCCGAGACGCGTCAACAAAGCACCACCAGGACGGCCACCCGTTCAGCCGCCCCACCGAGGGACGGCTCCACCACCTGACCGCGGCCTGCTACAACGGCGCGCAGACGTCACACCACGCCCCCCCGCCCCCCGAACCGCCTCACCCAACCGCCGCCAGGATCGCCAGCAGCACCGCCCCGGCCACCGCCGGCCCCGCGATCTCGTACGCCCACCGCACGGTCACCTCGCCCTGGGAGGTCTGCGCCTTCCCCCGGGCCTCCAGCATCTCGCGCAGCTCGTCGATGATCTTGTCGGTCTCGGCGCGGGCGGGCCCCTCCGGGACGGGCGTACGGCCGCCGAAGCCGTCCGGCTGCATGCCGCCGCCGAACAGGCCGAGGCCCCTGCTTGCACCACGCCCCGACGACTGCCGGGCACTCTGCTGGGCCGTCTGCCGTGCCGCCTTCTTGCGGCCGCGCAGGGAGACCGGGATCGCCCACAGCTGGTACTTGGCGCCGGACTTGACGAGCACCTCGTTCGAGTAGCCGGAGCGGAGCATCTCGACCTCGCCCCACGGCACGACGATCACGCGGAAGGGGTTGCGGATGCGCAGGCGGTCGTGGTTCGCGAAGACGGCCGGGCGCAGGGTGAAGGCGACCACCAGCGGGACGACGAGGATCAGGGTGGCGAGGGCCAGCCAGGGGGTGCGGCCGGTGCCGGAGACGACGGCGTCGATGCCGAGCCAGCCGATGATGACGAGGACGAGGGAGCCGCCGATCAGTGCCATGGGTGAGCGGTAGATGCGGTCCCTGGACTCGGGGGGTGCGGTCGTCATGAGGCCGATCCTAAGCGCCGCCCCGGTTCGTGTCGGTGTGCGGGTGCCATCGGAATCCGCACACCGGGCTGTACAGCCGCTACGCGCGTAGATATGCTCGTCTGGTGACCATGCCCACCACTGCATCAGCCGCACACCCGCTCACGGACGTGACCGCGTCCGACAGCACGCTGCGCCGGTTCCTTCACGGGCTGCCCGGCGTGGACGCGGTCGGCCTGGAGGCGCGTGCCGCCTCTCTCGGTACGCGTTCCATCAAGACGACCGCGAAGGCGTACGCCATCGACCTCGCCATCTCGATGGTCGACCTGACGACGCTGGAAGGCGCGGACACCCCGGGCAAGGTCCGGGCGCTCGGCGCCAAGGCGGTCCGTCCCGACCCGACCGACCGGACGACCCCCGCCACGGCCGCCGTCTGTGTCTATCCCGACATGGTGCCCGTGGCGAAGGAAGCCGTGGCCGGTTCCGGCGTGAAGGTCGCCTCCGTGGCCACCGCGTTCCCGGCCGGGCGCGCCGCCCTCGAGGTGAAGCTGGCCGACGTGCGCGACGCCGTGGCCGCGGGCGCCGACGAGGTCGACATGGTCATCGACCGCGGGGCGTTCCTCTCCGGCAGGTACTCGAAGGTGTACGACGAGATCGTCGCCGTGCGCGAGGTCTGCGGTACGGACGCCCGGCTCAAGGTCATCTTCGAGACCGGCGAGCTGTCGACGTACGACAACATCCGCCGCGCGAGCTGGCTCGGCATGCTGGCCGGCGCGGACTTCATCAAGACGTCGACCGGCAAGGTCGCGGTGAACGCGACCCCGGCGAACACCCTGCTGATGCTGGAGGCGGTGCGTGACTTCCGTGCGCAGACCGGCATCCAGGTCGGTGTGAAGCCGGCCGGCGGCATCAGGACGTCCAAGGACGCCATCAAGTTTCTCGTACTGGTCAACGAGACCGCCGGCGAGGACTGGCTGGACAACCACTGGTTCCGCTTCGGCGCCTCCTCGCTTCTGAACGACCTGCTGATGCAGCGTCAGAAGCTGGCCACCGGCCGCTACTCCGGCCCCGACTACGTGACGGTGGACTGATCACCATGGCTTCCGTATTTGAGTACGCACCGGCGCCCGAGTCCCGCTCCGTCGTCGACATCGCCCCTTCCTACGGCCTGTTCATCGACGGCGAGTTCGTGGAAGCGGCCGACGGCAAGGTCTTCAAGACCGTCTCGCCGTCCACCGAGGAGGTCCTCTCCGAGGTCGCCCAGGCCGGTTCCGAGGACGTGGACCGCGCGGTGAAGGCCGCCCGCAAGGCCTTCGAGAAGTGGTCGGCGCTGCCCGGCTCCGAGCGCGCCAAGTACCTGTTCCGCATCGCCCGGATCATCCAGGAGCGCAGCCGCGAGCTCGCCGTCCTGGAGACCCTGGACAACGGCAAGCCCATCAAGGAGACCCGCGACGCCGACCTCCCCCTGGTCGCCGCGCACTTCTTCTACTACGCGGGCTGGGCCGACAAGCTGGAGCACGCCGGGTTCGGCGCTGCCCCGAAGCCCCTCGGCGTGGCCGGCCAGGTCATCCCCTGGAACTTCCCGCTCCTGATGCTGGCGTGGAAGATCGCCCCGGCGCTGGCGACCGGCAACACCGTCGTCCTGAAGCCGGCGGAGACCACTCCCCTGTCGGCGTTGTTCTTCGCGGACATCTGCCGCCAGGCCGGCCTGCCCAGGGGTGTCGTCAACATCCTTCCGGGCTACGGCGACACGGGCGCCGCGCTCGTCGCGCACCCGGACGTCAACAAGGTGGCCTTCACCGGCTCCACCGCCGTGGGCAAGGAAATCGCGCGGACCGTCGCCGGCACCCGCAAGAAGGTCACGCTCGAACTGGGCGGCAAGGGCGCCAACATCGTCTTCGACGACGCCCCGATCGACCAGGCGGTGGAGGGCATCGTCACCGGCATCTTCTTCAACCAGGGCCAGGTCTGCTGCGCGGGCTCCCGACTCCTCGTCCAGGAGTCGATCCAGGACGAGCTGCTCGACTCGCTCAAGCGCCGGCTGTCCACCCTCCGCCTCGGCGACCCGCTCGACAAGAACACCGACATCGGCGCGATCAACTCCGCCGAGCAGCTGTCGCGGATCACCTCGCTCGTCGAGAAGGGCGCGGCCGAGGGCGCCGAGCCCTGGTCCCCGGAGTGCGAACTCCCCTCCTCCGGCTACTGGTTCGCCCCGACGCTCTTCACGAACGTCACCCAGGCGCACACCATCGCCCGCGACGAGATCTTCGGCCCGGTGCTGTCGGTCCTCACCTTCCGCACCCCGGACGAGGCCGTCGCCAAGGCCAACAACACCCAGTACGGCCTGTCGGCGGGCATCTGGACGGAGAAGGGTTCGCGGATCCTGGCGGTGGCGAACAAGCTCCGGGCCGGGGTCGTCTGGTCCAACACGTTCAACAAGTTCGACCCGACGTCGCCGTTCGGCGGCTACAAGGAGTCGGGCTTCGGCCGCGAGGGCGGCCGCCACGGCCTGGAGGCGTACCTCGATGTCTGACCGTCTGTCCGTCCTCAAGACCTACAAGCTGTACGTCGGGGGCAAGTTCCCCCGCTCCGAAAGCGGCCGGGTGTACGAAGTGACCGACTCCAAGGGCAAGTGGCTGGCGAACGCGCCGCAGTCCTCCCGCAAGGACGCCCGTGACGCGGTCGTGGCCGCACGCAAGGCGTTCGGCGGCTGGTCCGGCGCGACGGCGTACAACCGGGGCCAGGTCCTCTACCGCGTCGCGGAGATGCTGGAGGGCCGCAAGGCGCAGTTCGTCCACGAGGTGGCCGACGCCGAGGGTCTGTCCAAGTCCAGGGCCGCCGAGCAGGTCGAGGCGACGATCGACCGCTGGGTCTGGTACGCGGGCTGGACCGACAAGATCGCCCAGGTGGTGGGCGGCGGGAACCCGGTGGCGGGCCCGTACTTCAACCTGTCCTCCCCCGAGCCGACGGGTGTGGTGGCCGTCCTGGCCCCGCAGGAGTCGTCGTTCCTGGGCCTGGTCTCGGTGGTCGCCCCGGTGATCGCCACGGGCAACACGGCGATCGTGGTGGCGAGCGAGAGGTCCCCGCTCCCGGCGCTGTCCCTGGGCGAGGTCCTGGCCACCTCCGACGTCCCCGGCGGCGTGGTCAACGTCCTCTCGGGCCGTACGGCGGAGATCGCGGCCCCCCTGGCGTCCCACCAGGACGTCAACGCGATCGACCTGGCGGGCGCCGACGAGGTTCTCGCGAAGGAGCTGGAGATCGCGGCGGCGGACAACCTGAAGCGCGTGCTGCGTCCACAGCCTGTGGACAACTGGACGGCGTCGCCGGGCATCGAGCGCCTGACGGCGTTCCTGGAGACGAAGACGGTCTGGCACCCGACGGGTTCTCTGGGGGCCTCGGGCTCGTCGTACTGACCCGTCCGCACCGCGGAGCCGCGCCTCCCCTCCGTCCGGGGGGAGACGCGGCTCTCCGCCGAAGCGGCCTTCGTCCCAGGGTCAGTTGACCGGCAGCCCCACCACCTGCCCCACCACCGGCATGCTCCCGATCGACGGCGCCTGCGCGACGGGCGCCAGCAGCGCCCGCGAAGCGATCGGCTGGGAGTCGCCGAGCGCCACCCCGTTGTCCAACGGGTCCGCGCCCGTCCCCGCCAGCGGGTTCGGCTTGAAACCGGCGACCGGGCCGGTGACGTAGCCGACCGAGCCGGTGAGCGACCGCACCCCGGCCTGCGGGTCGAGGTTGCCCAGCGAGGTGGGCCGGGCGCCCACCATGCCGACGACCGGCTCGGTGTCCGCGGCGGCCACCCCGGCGCCTGCGCCGAGTGCGACACCCGCGGTGGCGAGGGCGGTGAGCGTGCGCCGGGCTGTCGGGTTCGCGTGTCGTGCCATGTGTTTCTGCCACCTTTTCCGTGCACTGGGTAAGCGTGTCGACACGAAGGGTAGTTGAGGTGTGACGCACGCTTCAAAGCCAACCCGCGGGGTCGATGAACGGCAGGTGAATGCCCCACACTGGTGTCCCGTGAGCTCCCAACCGCCCATACCGACGCGAGTCGTGCTGCTCTGCGGCCCCTCCGGCTCCGGCAAGTCCCTTCTCTCGGCCCGTTCCGGTCTTCCGGTTCTCAGGCTCGACGACTTCTACAAGGAGGGCGACGACCCGACGCTGCCGCTGGTGGCGGGGAGCTCGGACATCGACTGGGACGACCCCGGGTCCTGGGACGCGGACACCGCGGTGGCGGCGATCGTCGAACTGTGCCGCACGGGTCGTACGAAGATCCCGGTCTACGACATCTCGCTGAGCGCCCGCACCGGCGAGGAGGCGGTCGACATGGGCCGGACCCCGCTGTTCATCGCGGAGGGCATCTTCGCCGCGGAGATCGTCACCCGCTGCCGGGAGCTCGGCGTGCTGGCCGACGCGCTGTGCCTGAGCCGGGGCCCGGTGCGCACGTTCCGCCGCCGGTTCCTGCGGGATCTGCGCGAGGGCCGCAAGTCGGTGCCGTTCCTGCTGCGCCGCGGCTGGCGGCTGATGCGCCTGGAGCGCTCGATCGTGGCCCGCCAGACCGCCCTGGGCGCCCACCCCTGCGACAAGGACGAGGCCCTGACCCGCCTGACCGCCGCGGCAACGGGTCACCGACCGGCGGCGACTGCGGCCACCTGAGCGGCCCGGCCGAACGAATGCGGCGCCTTCTCCGTCGTAGGACCGGAAAACGGTCACCTCGGGAAGGAAGCGGATGACGACAGCACGGCTGGTCATGACGGTGGCGACGCTGGCGGTGGTGCTCGGTTGCTCGTCCGGCGGCTCGGCCGGCGGAGAAGCCGCGGTCTCCTGCGCAGGGGTCGTGACGCACGAGAAGCGCGACTATCTGCCCGCCCAGGACGAGGACTTCACCGTCGGCGAGCGCCTGGGCACCGCCCGCATCCTCGAGTGCGACGACACCCCGAACGATCCCGGCGTCGCCGTTCCCGAAAGCACGACCAACGCGTACCTCGTCGAGGGCAGGGACCCCGCCGAGGCCATTGCCGTCGGTGACTCGCCCGCACTGGCGAGGCTCGTGGAGATCCGCTGAGCACACACCAAAGCGGGACCGGACGGACCCCCCGGCCCTCCGGTCCCGCTTCTTGGTGCTTCCCCGCTGTCCCCGTGGGTCCCCCGTGACCCCCGTTGATCCCCCCGGGTACCGGCCCCCCAGCCGGTACCCCTGATCCCCCGTTCCCCCCGACCCTCAGGCGACAAGCTCCCCGAAGGCGTTCTCCTCGTCACGGCCGAAGCTGAGGACCTCGTCCTCGCGCAGCCGGCGGAGCGACCGCCAGATGCTGGACTTCACCGTGCCGACACTGATGTCGAGGATCTCCGCGATCTCCGGGTCGGTGCGGCCCTCGTAGTAACGGAGGACCAGCATCGTGCGCTGGAGTTCGGGGAGCCGGGCCAGCGCCTGCCACAGGACCGCGCGCAGTTCCGTGCCGCGCATCGCGTCCGTGTCGCCGGGCGTCTCCGGCAGTTCCTCGGTCGGGTACTCGTTCAGCTTGCGGCGGCGCCACGCGCTGATGTGCAGGTTCGTCATGGTGCGGCGGAGGTAGCCCCCGACCGCGGCCTTGTCGCTGATCCGGTCCCATGCCTTGTACGTCGAGAACAGCGCGCTCTGCAGCAGGTCCTCGGCCTCGAAGCGGTCCCCGGTCAGGTGGTACGCGGTGGCGTACAGGGAGGCGCGGCGCTCCTGGACGTAGGCGGTGAACTCCGCCTCCGACAGCGAACGACGCTCCCCCGTGTCCTCCCTGTACGACGATCCCCCGTGCGATTCCCCCGTGATGGTGTCAACCACCGACATGTACCCGGTGTGCTGACGCCCGGTGCCGCGAGCGCACCCCCGCCCGCTCACGGCACCGGACTTCTCGGAACTCCGGGTCACGTCGTGCAGTCGCGTGACCACTGCGCTGGTGCTGATGCTGTGCAGCGTGTTCATCTCGCGCCCCCCGTCGTGGACTTACCGGTGTTCGGTCTGCTCGGGCGGTGCTGCCTTGCCCGTGCCGAGAACTCTGCCAACGCACCTTCATGGCCGTGTCCGCCGACTGTCACAGACCTGTCACAGGGGCCCGTCTCAGGAATTGCACAGCGGACCCACGGACGGGTGCCGTAAGGACTGCCTGTCCCCACAGGTCGAACCGCAGGCCCTCCATGGGCCAGAATGAGCCCGTGCCTTCCCTGTTGCTGATCGAGGACGACGACGCCATCCGTACGGCCCTGGAGCTGAGCCTCACGCGCCAGGGCCACCGGGTTGCCACCGCTGCCACCGGCGAGGACGGCCTGAAGCTGCTGCGTGAGCAGCGGCCGGACCTGATCGTGCTGGATGTGATGCTGCCCGGCATCGACGGGTTCGAGGTGTGCCGGCGCATCCGGCGCACCGACCAGCTGCCGATCATTCTGCTGACCGCGCGCAACGACGACATCGACATCGTCGTCGGACTGGAGTCCGGCGCCGACGACTATGTCGTCAAGCCGATCCAGGGGCGGGTGCTGGACGCCCGGATCCGGGCCGTGCTGCGACGCGGGGAACGCGAGTCGACCGACGCGGCGAGCTTCGGCTCCCTGGTCATCGACCGCGCGGCCATGACCGTGACGAAGAACGGCGAGGACCTCCAGCTCACGCCCACCGAGCTCAGGCTGCTCCTGGAGCTGAGCCGGCGGCCCGGCCAGGCCCTGTCGCGGCAGCAGTTGCTGCGGCTGGTCTGGGAGCACGACTACCTGGGTGACTCGCGCCTGGTGGACGCGTGTGTGCAGCGGCTGCGCGCCAAGGTCGAGGACGTGCCGTCGTCCCCGACGCTGATCCGTACCGTGCGGGGCGTGGGATACCGGCTGGACACGCCTCAGTGACCGAAGCGCAAGGGGGGTTCCGCGGCTGGTTCGCGGCTCGCAAGGGTGTGTGGTCGCGGCTGCGTTTCACCAGTCTGCGGCTGCGGCTCGTGGTCGTCTTCGGCCTGGTGGCGCTGACCGCCGCCGTGTCCGCGTCCGGGATCGCCTACTGGCTCAACCGCGAGGCGGTGCTCACCCGCGCCCAGGACGCGGTGCTGCGGGACTTCCAGCAGGAGATGCAGAACCGCGCGGGCGCCCTGCCCGAGGACCCCACGCAGGACGAGCTCCAGCAGGCTGCGGGGCAGATGGCGGGCAGCAGCCAGCGCTTCAGCGTGCTGCTCGTCGCCGACGACGCCGACGGCAGGACGGTGTACGGCAACTCGGGCGCCCTGGACGGCTTCACACTCCAGGACGTGCCCGTGTCGCTACGCGAGGCGGTGAACGAGAAGCAGAAGGTCGACTCCGCCAACAAGTACGCCTACCACCTGTACTGGCAGCGGACCGTCGACCACGACACGCCCTATCTGGTCGCCGGGACGAGGGTGATCGGCGGCGGCCCGACCGGCTACATGCTCAAGTCCCTCGAGCCGGAGGCCAAGGACCTCAACTCCCTCGCCTGGTCGCTGGGTATCGCCACCGGGCTGGCCCTGATCGGCTCCGCGCTGCTCGCGCAGGCCGCCTCGACGACCGTACTGAAGCCGGTGCACCGGCTCGGGGTCGCCGCGCGCCGGCTCGGCGAGGGCAAGCTGGACACCCGGCTCAGCGTGTCGGGCACCGACGAACTCGCCGATCTCTCCAGGACGTTCAACCACGCGGCCGCGGCGCTGGAGAAGCGGGTCGACGACATGGCCGCCCGCGACGACGCCTCACGGCGCTTCGTGGCGGACATGAGCCATGAGCTCCGTACGCCGCTCACCGCGATCACCGCCGTCACGGAGATCCTGGAGGAGGAGCTGGAGGCGGGGACCGGCTCGGTGGACCCGATGATCGAGCCGGCCGTGCGGCTGGTGGTCAGCGAGACGCGCCGGCTCAACGACCTGGTCGAGAACCTCATGGAGGTCACCCGCTTCGACGCGGGTACGGCCCGGCTGGTCCTCGACGACGTCGACGTGGCCGACCAGATCACCGCGTGCATCGACGCGCGCGCGTGGCTGGACGCGGTGGAGCTGGACGCCGAGCGCGGCATCCACGCCCGCCTCGACCCGCGCCGCCTCGACGTGATCCTGGCCAACCTGATCGGCAACGCCCTCAAGCACGGCGGCTCCCCGGTGCGGGTGGCGGTGCGCGCGGCGGCCGACGAGGTGGTCATCGGGGTCCGCGACCACGGCCCCGGCATCCCCGAGGACGTCCTCCCGCACGTCTTCGACCGCTTCTACAAGGCCAGCGCCTCCCGTCCCCGTTCCGAGGGCAGTGGCCTCGGCCTCTCCATCGCCCGGGAGAACGCCCATATCCACGGCGGCGAGATCACCGCGGCGAACTCTCCCGACGGGGGTGCCGTCTTCACGCTGCGGCTCCCCCGGGACGCCTCGGAGCTGGCCGAGGAACTCCTGGAGGCCAAGAAGGGCGACGGCGCGTCGAAGAAGGGGAACGCCTGATGAGCTTCGAGAGGCGACACCGGGGACGGGCCGTACCAGCGCGCGCCGGGCTGAACGTACGCCGGCTGCTGGCGCTGCCGTTGCTCGGGCTGCTGGTCGCCGGGTGCGGGATCCGCTCCACCGAGGTGCCCACCGACTTCGGTCCCGCGCCCTCGCGGGTGCGGTGTTCGCTGTCCGAGCCGGACACGGCGACGCAGGCCTCGCGGGGGCTGGCCGTGCAGGTGTTCCTGCTGTGCGGGTCGTCGCTGGTGGCCGTGGACCGGAGCCTGAGGGTCCCGGACGGCACGGCGGACTCCGCGCGACGGGTGCTGGTCGCGCAGCGGCTCCTCGACCAGCTCGCCGAGACACCGTCGGCGGCCGAGCGGGAGGCCGGGTACCAGACGTATGTGCGCGGCGGCATGACCGTCAGCGGACCGCGTGCCAAGGACCCCGAGGACACGCTCCGGCTGAGCACCCCGCCCGCCGAGCTCTCCGCCTACGCGCTCGCCCAGCTGGTGTGCACGTTCTCCGACTCGGCCGCGGCCGAGGGAGACGGCTCCGTCATCCTCGGCGGACCCACGACCACCCCGCTGCGCCGCTACGACTGCACGGACGAGGTCCGCTCCCAACCGGGCAGCCGGCAGCCCGCGTCGAGCGAGGTGACGGGCGGCTGACGCCGGTGCGACCACCACGTGTGGCGCAGACCTCACCCAGGTACCTCGGGGTGTTCCGGAACCGTTCGTGGCGAGCGGGGCGTCTAGGGGGGCGTGCAGCGTCAAGGCTTCGTCGGCGGCAGTGCCGCCCTTCGCGTCCGTGTGGCAGGAGGTGCCCTCCTGGTCGCACACCTCGCGTTCGTCGCCTGGTTCACGCTGCGTCCGCTGGACGTGCCCTGGGTCGTCCCGGCCAACCTGCACCCGCTGGCCGGTATCCGCGCCGACCTCGCTCTCGGCTGGCACGAGGCGGCCCGCCGTATCGGTGAGGGACTGGCCCTGCTGGCCCCGCTCGGCTTCCTGCTGCCGATGGCGCACGGCAGGCTGTGGGCCTCTCCGCTCGGCTCCCTGATCCGTACGTCCGCCGCGGGCGCCCTGATCTCCCTGGGTATCGCGCTCCTCCAGACCGGCGTTCCCGGCCAGGTCGTGGACATCGACTCGCTGCTCCTGAACACCGCCGGGGTGGCCCTCGCGCATGTCGCGGTCGTGCCGGCGGCACGGCACTGGCTCCGCCGCGGGACCGAGCGCCGCCGGCGCACCGCCGTCCGCCAGGAGGAGCCGGCTCAGGGTCGGACCCCGACGATTCCCAGGGTCGGGATCGCACCGTAGAGCGACGCTTTGTGCCGTTCGTCTCCGTAGCGTTGAAGACAGCTGGAGAGGTCACTCGGACCCGACCACCGACGCTCACGAAGGAGCCGCAATGTCCCGCCTCGCCCGCCCCACCAACGGCCGCATGATCGGCGGAGTGTGTGCCGCGCTGGCACGGCGCTTCGGCACCTCCGCGACCACGATGCGCGTGATCTTCCTGGTCTCCTGTCTGCTGCCGGGCCCGCAGTTCCTGCTCTACATCGCGCTGTGGGTCCTGTTCCCCTCGGAGGAGAAGGCGCAGGCCGCCTGGTAAGCCCTCCTACGCACGTACGCCGGTGGGGCGCACCCCGTGATCTCGGGGTGCGCCCCACCGGCGCGTGCGAGCAGTGCCGGACCTCAGCCGAGCGGCAGGCCGTTCAGGCCGGAGTCGCCGCCCAGCAGGAGCGGGGCGACCGGCAGACCGCCGAGGAGACCGGCGACGGGCGCGGCCGGACCGTCGACGAGCATCTTCGCGACGACGGGCTGGGCGGTCGCGAGGCCCGCGCCCAGCGTCGGCTGGGCCTGCGCCAGCGCCTCACCGCCACCGGGCAGCGCCTTGGTGACGTTCTCGGTGGGGAGCCCCTTGGAGACGGAGCCGAGCGCCTGAGTGGCGTCCGGTACCGCCGGAGCGGCGTTCGCGGCACCCGCGCCGGTGGCGGCGAAGGCGGCACCGAGGGCGGCGACACCGAGGGTCTTGGCAGCAGACTGCTTCATAAAATGCGTCCTCGAAATGGTTTTACGGGAATGTCAGCGGTTCACGACCGTAAACATGCCGCCCCGCCCGCCGCAAACATCGAAATGCGGACGAATGGTGAACACCCGCCCGCATTTCATACTCAAGAACGTGCTCGCTCAGCTCTCCTCGGCCACAGAACCGCTGGTGGAAGCAGTCTGCTGGAACAGCCATTCGGACTTCAGCTCGGCATATCCGGGCTTGATGACGTCATTGATCATCGCGAGTCTTTCATCGAAAGGAATGAACGCTGATTTCATCGCATTGACGGAGAACCACTGAAGATCGTCGAGCGTATAGCCGAACGCGTCGACGAGATGCTCGAATTCCCGGCTCATGCCGGTGCCGGACATCAGCCGGTTGTCGGTGTTCACGGTCGCCCGGAAGTGCAGCCGCCGCAGCAGCCCGATCGGGTGCTCGGCGTACGACGCGGCGGCCCCGGTCTGCAGATTGGAGCTGGGGCACAACTCCAGCGGGATCCGCTTGTCCCGGACGTAGGAGGCGAGCCGCCCGAGCTTGACCGTGCCGTCCTCGTGGACCTGGATGTCGTCGATGATGCGCACACCGTGTCCGAGCCGGTCGGCGCCGCACCACTGCAGGGCCTGCCAGATGGACGGCAGCCCGAAGGCCTCACCGGCGTGGATGGTGAAGTGGTTGTTCTCGCGCTTCAGGTACTCGAAGGCGTCGAGGTGGCGGGTGGGCGGGTAACCGGCCTCCGCGCCCGCGATGTCGAAGCCGACGACGCCCAGGTCGCGGTAACGGTTGGCGAGTTCAGCGATCTCCAGGGCACGGGCCGCGTGCCGCATCGCGGTGAGCAGGGCGCCGACGCGGATGCGGTGGCCGTTCGCCCTGGCCCTGCGCTCCCCTTCGCGGAAGCCCTCGTTGACGGCCTCGACGACCTCTTCGAGGGTCAGGCCCTTCTCCAGGTGCTGCTCGGGGGCGTACCGCACCTCGGCGTAGACGACGCCGTCCTCGGCGAGGTCCTCGGCGCACTCGGCGGCCACCCGCGCCAGCGCCTCACGGGTCTGCATGACGCCCACGGTGTGGGAGAAGGTCTCCAAGTACCGTTCCAGCGAACCGGAGTCGGCGGATTCACGGAACCAGACGCCCAGCCGGTCCGCGTCGGTCTCGGGGAGTTGGGTGTACCCGGTGTCCCGGGCGAGGTCGACGATCGTGCCGGGACGCAGCCCGCCGTCGAGGTGATCGTGCAGCAGAACCTTGGGTGCCCGGCGGATCTGGTCCGAGCTCGGGGGGTTCCCCATCCGGTCAGTTTTGCTCGTCATCCTGGCACTCTAACGCCTACGCGCGTAGACGGCTCGTTGTACGAATCCGCCGATACGTAACGGTGACCGCCCCGCCCCGTGTCGTACACCCGCGCTTCTGACACTGTTCTGTCATGGCACAGCAAGCGACGCCGGTTCGCAGCGCCCGACTGGGCAGGACACTCGGCCCGGAGCCGGCGGCGGTGAGCGGGGTGGTGCTGCTCCTCCCGGGCGGCGACGAAAGCTCTCTGCGCAGGCCCGCCTCGATGCGACTGCCCTCCGCCGTAAGGGCGTTGGGACGGCGGCTCGCCCGGTCAGGACAGGCCGACGGGCTGGCGGCACACCTGGTGCACTACCGCTATCGCGGTTGGAACGGCAGCGAGGCGCATCTCGCGCACGACGCGACCTGGGCCGCCGACGAGATCGTACGGCGATACGGCGACGTCCCCGTGTCCCTGGTCGGCGTCGACATGGGCGCACGGGCCGCCCTGCGCGCGGCCGGGCACGAGGCCGTCAACTCCGTGGTGGCGATTGCCCCTTGGCTGCCCGAGGAGGATGTGGCGGCCACCCCCGAACCGGTGAAGCAGCTCGTGGGCCGGCGGGTGCTGATCGTGCACGGTACGAACGACGAGCAGACGGACCCGGAGTTGTCGTTCCGGCTCGCGTCCCGGGCGAAGAAGGCGAACCGGGAGGTGTGCCGTTTCGAGGTGCACTCCGACGGCCACGGGCTGCACCAGTACCGGGCCGAAGTACAGGCGCTGACCGAGGACTTCGTCATGGGAGCACTGTTCGGGCGGGCGCTGTCCCGGCCGGTGCAGGACGCGCTGGCCGCGCCTCCGCCGCTGGGGCTGCGGATGCCGCTCGCCTCCGGGTTCGGGCGCAGACGGTAGGTCAGGGCAGCAGGTTTCCCCTTCTCGACAGCAGGAACTTCTTGAAGGCGGCCACCGGGGGTGTGTCCGGGTGGCCGTCGAGCCAGGCCACGCCGATCTCACGGGCCGCCCGCGGGGCCGTGACCGTCAGTTCCGCGACTCCCGGGCGGGGGAAGGCCGGCGGGGGCAGAAGGGCCACGCCCAGTCCGGCCGCCACGAGCCCTCTCAGCGTCTCGGCCTCCTCCCCCTCGAAGGCGATCCTCGGTTTGAAGCCGGCCTCCTGGCAGAGGTCGTCCGTGATGCGGCGCAGGCCGTAGCCGGGTTCCAGGGTGACGAAGGGTTCCTCGGCGGCCTCGGCGAGGCGCACGCGTCTGCGGGCCGCGAGGGGGTGATCGGCGGGGACCACGAGCCGTAGCTTCTGTTCGTCGAGGCGGCGGGCGACGAGGTCGGGGGCGTCCGGGACCGGGGAGGTCAGGCACAGGTCCAGCTCCCCCGCCCGCAGGCGTTCGATCATCGCCTCGCCGTAGTTCTGGACCAGGCTGAAGCGGACACGGGGATGGTCGGCGCGGAAGGCCCGGATGAGGCCGGGGACCGTTTCCGAGCCCATGGTGTGCAGGAAGCCGAAGGCGACCTTGCCGGTGGCCGGGTCGGCGTCCGCGCGGACCTCGTCCGCGGCGCGCCGGATCTCGGCGAGGGCGCGCTCGACGGAGGCGAGGAAGGTGCGGCCCGCGGGGGTGAGGGAGACCGTCCGGCCGATGCGGGCGAAGAGATCGACGCCGAGGTCCTGCTCAAGGCGGACCATGGCCCGCGAGAGCGTCGACTGCGGTACGTCCATCTCCTGCGCGGCACGGGTGACGTGCTCGGTGCGGGCCACGCCGGCGAAGTGGGCGAGCCGCGGGGCCAGCGACATCACCATGTCTTCTGTGTCACTGGATGGTGACAGACGCGCCTGTGACCTCTGCTGATGCTCCATGGGAACGATTATGGCGAATCCATGCATTGGACGGATGAGCGGCGTCGTACGTAACTTCGAGGCATGCCTGCCAGTACCGAGGCGCCCACCCGCGTGGGCGCCGTATCTCCCGCCTCTGCCGCCTCCGCCTCTGCCGCCGTCGATTCCCGTCTGACTCCGGGTGGCCCCGGCTACCGCCGGATGAGCTTCGCCCTCTTCCTCGCCGGTGTCGCGACCTTCGCACTGCTGTACTCCACGCAGGCCCTTCTCCCGCTGATCTCAAACGACTTCGGGGTGGCGGCGAGCGAGGCGAGCTGGACGGTGGCGGCGGCGACCGGCGGTCTGGCGCTGTTCGTGCTGCCGATGAGCGCCCTCTCCGAGCGTTTCGGACGCCGTACGGTCATGACGGCGTCGCTGGCGATCGCGGTGACGGTCGGTCTCCTGGTCCCCTTCGCGCCCTCGCTGCCCGCGCTGGTCGTGCTGCGGGCGGTGCAGGGGGCGGCCCTGGCGGGGCTGCCCGCCTCGGCGACGGCGTATCTGGCCGAGGAGGTCAAGCCGAAGGCACTGGTCACGGCGATCGGTCTGTTCGTCGCCGGCAACAGCGTCGGCGGGATGAGCGGCCGGGTCATCACCGGCTGGGTCGCACAGGAGTGGGGCTGGCGGGTGGCCGTGGGGGTCATCGGCGCGATCGCGGTGGCCTGCGCGGTGGCGTTCCGCCTCCTGCTGCCGGCGCCGAAGCACTTCGTGGCGGGCTCGCTGCGGCCGCGGGTGCTGCTCGGCACGGTCCACGGACACCTGGGCGACCCGCTGCTGCGCCGCCTGTACGCCATCGGCGCGCTGTTCATGACGGTCTTCGGCGGCGTGTACACCGTCATCGGCTACCGGCTGACCGAGGCGCCCTTCTCGCTCCCCCAGGGCATCGTCGGCTCGATCTTCCTGGTCTACCTGGTGGGCACGGTGTCCGCGTCGACGGCGGGCCGGCTGGTCGGCCGCCTGGGCCGCCGGGGCGCGCTGTACGCAGCGGGCGGTACGACGGCCGCCGGCCTCCTCCTCTCCCTGGCCGGCTCCCTGGCGCTGGTCCTGCTCGGCCTGGTCCTGATCACCGGCGGCTTCTTCGCCGGGCACGCGGTGGCGTCCTCGGCGGTCAGCAAGACGGCCACCCACGGCCGCGCCCAGGCCTCGGCCCTCTACCAGTCCGCGTACTACATCGGCTCCAGCGCGGGCAGCACGGTCGGCGCGCTCGCCTTCCACGCGGGCGGCTGGACCGGGACGGTCGGGGTCGGGCTGCTGGCGGTACTCGGCGTGGTGTCGATCACCGTTCTTGGTACGCGTGCGGCGAGGGCCGAGCAGCGGCTCGCGACGGTCTGAGCGGCAGGTTCTGCTTCCCCTGACCGGGGTCGGCCGGTCAGGGGGATGTTTTTTCGCCCCCGCCGCCCCTACCCGTCCCGTCCCCAGGGGCGCTGCCCCTTAGACCCCGACCGGGGGCTGCGCCCCCAGACCCCCATCGGCCCGAAGGGCCTCGTCCTCAAACGCCGGACGGGCTGCGATGAATTCAGCCTCTCCGGCGTTTGAGGAGCGGGGGTCCAGGGGGCAGAGCCCCCTGGGAGCGGGGCCGAAGGGGCGGCAGCCCCTGGGGACGGGACGGGTAGGGGCGGCGGGGGCGAGAAAGCTCTGACCTGCACGTTCGTTCACTCGGCACGCCATTGTCAGAGCCCTGCGGTAGTTTCCGAGTAGTGGGCGCAAAGGCGCGGCACAGCACGGCCACAGGGGTGGGTGGACGATGACGGACGCTACGGCTACGACAGACCTCGACGTCAGGCTCGAGAAGCACCGCACGGAGCTGATGGGGTACTGCTACCGCATGCTCGGTTCCTCCTTCGAGGCCGAGGACGCGGTGCAGGACACGATGGTGCGGGCCTGGCGGAGCTACGACAGGTTCGAGGGCCGTTCCAGCCTCCGCTCCTGGTTGTACCGGATCGCGACCAACGTCTGCCTGGACATGCTGACGGCGGGCAACAAGCGCGCCCGCCCCATGGACCTCACCGAGTCGACGCCGCTTGCCCAGGCCGTCCTCTCCCCCCGCCCCGACCACACCTGGCTGGAGCCGATGCCGGACAACCGCATCCTGCCGACGGTCGAGGACCCGGCCGAGGCGGCGGTCGCCAAGGAGACCGTGCGGCTCGCCTTCATGGCCGCCCTGCAGCAACTGCCGCCCAAGCAGCGCGCGGTGCTGATCCTGCGCGAGGTGCTGGCGTGGAAGGCGAGCGAGGTCGCCGAACTGCTCGACACCTCCGTCGCCTCGGTCAACAGCGCCCTCCAGCGGGCCCGCGCCACCCTCGCCGAGCGGGAGGAGCGGGGCGCCGACGCGGCCGTGTCCGACCCGCTGGACGAGGAGCAGCAGAAGCTCCTGGACCGCTATGTGAAGGCGTTCGAGGGCTACGACATGACCGCCCTGACGGCTCTCCTCCACGAGGACGCCATCATGACGATGCCGCCGTTCGACCTCTGGCTGACGGGCCACGACGACATCACGGGCTTCATGACGACCCTGGGCTCGGCCTGCGAAGGCTCACGTCTGGTGCCGGTGCAGGTCAACGGCCTGCCGGGGTTCGCGCAGTACAAGCCGGACCCGGAGAAGGGCGGTCACATCCCCTGGGCGGTACAGGTGCTGGAGATCTCAGACGGCCGGCTCACCGGGTTCCACTTCTTCCTCGACACCCAGCGCTGGTTCCCCCTGTTCGGACTGCCCCTCCACCTCGAAGCGGAGGCCGACGAGGTCGAGGAGGGCGTGTAGCCCGGGGTCCGGGTCGCGCAGCCTGATCCGGCCCCCGGCGCGCCGGGCCGCGAGCTGGAGCCGGGCGAGCAGCTCGACCGTGCCGAGCCCCGGCGGCCCGAGCCCGGCGACATCGCACACCACCACGTCGGTACGGCTCGCCCGCAGCAGCGCCCCGACCTCGTCGCTCAGCCCCGTCACCTCGTCCCGGGTGACGGGGCCGGCCAGCACGAGTACAGCGGGTGTCATGGCGTCCACGATCGGTAGACCGGGCGGGCGGGCGTAACTCATCGGCCGACGCCCCGTCCGCGCGGGCAGGATCACGTTGACCAGCGGGCCGTCTTCCCGCGAGGGTTGCCTGTATGCGCCACCCATCAGCACCTTCCTGGATACGGCACGCCCTCCTCACCCTTGAGGAGTCCCCGTGCAGGGAGTGCTGACCGGTTTCGCGGTCATCGCGGTGGTCATCGGGGTCGGCTACCTCATCGGCTTGCGCGGCTACCTCGGCGACCAGGGCCGGGAGGTCCTCACCAAGCTGGCCTTCCATGTGGCGTCCCCCGCCCTGCTGTTCACGACGCTGGCGCGGGCCGATCTGTCGGTGATCTTCTCCAGCCGGTTGCTGGTGACCGCGCTCAGCACGGCGGCGGCGGCGGGCGTCTTCGTGGCGGTGGGTGTCGCACGCGGCTGGGGGCTGGGCCGTACGACGATCGGCGCGCTGTGCTCGTCCTACGTCAACTCCGGCAACCTCGGCATCCCGATCGCGGTGTACGTCCTCGGTGACGCGTCGCTCGTGGCGCCGGTGCTGCTGTTCCAGCTGGTGGGGGTGACCCCGGTCGCGCTGACCGTCCTGGACCTGGCGTCGGGCAACGGGGAGAAGGGCCCGCTGTGGCGGAGACTCCTGACCCCGCTCCGCAATCCGATCGCGGTCGGCTCGCTGGCCGGTGTGGCGGTCTCGGCGGCCGGTCTGAAGGTCCCGGCCCCCGTCATGGACCCCCTGACCCTGATCGGCGGCATGTCGGTACCGGCCGTCCTCCTCGCCTTCGGCATCTCCCTGTGCGGCAGCACGATGCCCGGCCGGGGCCCGGACCGGCAGCTCGTCCTGCTGTCGGTCGCGCTGAAGTCGGTGGGGCAGCCCGCGGTGGCCTGGGCACTGGCGGCCGGGGTCTTCGGCCTGCACGGGGCCCAGCTCCTCGACGTGGTGGTGACATCGGCCCTGCCGGCCGCGCAGAACCTCTACACGTACGCCTCCACCTACGGCGTGGGCGAGCGGCTGGCCCGCGACTCGATTTTGGTGTCGACGGTGTTGTCGGTGCCGGTGCTGGTGGTCGTGGCGGCGTTGTTGGGGTGAGCGAAGTATCCGGTGTCGAGGGTGACGGCGAACGGCTCGGGCAGGGTGACCAGGTCGCCGAACCCGTAGGTCCCAAGGACGCGGTAGGCACCGTCTCTCGGTTCTCCGTAGAGCGTGACGGCAGGTCCGTCAGGTGCCAGGCGGTCGACGAGAAGATAGAGCGGGACACCGGCGTCGGCGTAGCCGATGGTCTTCGTCGTCCGGTCGTGGAGTGCGGTGGTCTCCGAGGCGATCTCCACGACGAGTTCGGCGGTGTCCAAGCACACCAGCCCGTCGCCCGCGCGTAGCGCCTCCCGGGGGACGACCGCGAGGTCGGGGGCGAACAGCCCGAGCCGGGACGGCACAGCCATGGCCAGCCTCTGGTAGACGCCCCAGCCCTCCGGGATCGCTTCATACAGGCGCCGCTGCATTCGCTCCACGATGCCGTGGTGAGTCCCCGCCGAGTAGGGCGTCACGGTGATCAGCCCTGCCAGGATCTCCACTCGGCAACCCTTGGGGACGTCCGTCCGCTGCCAGACCCAGACCAGTTCGTCCCACTCGTTGTCTGCCATGACGTAGTCGCCGTCGTGCTCATCCATGGGGACAGCAAACATGCCGAACGGGACCGGCGCAGATTCACCGGTCCCGTTCACTCAAAGGAACCCCCGGTCAGGCGATACGTTCCAGCACCACCGGCGACGCCGTGAAGTCCGTCCCGGCCGCCCCGATGTCGTAGGAACCCTCTATCGACTGGAGGGCGTACTCGAAGCGTTCCGGGGTGTCGGTGTGGAGGGTCAGCAGGGGCTGGCCCTCGGTCACCGTGTCGCCCGGCTTGGCGTGCAGTTCGACGCCCGCGCCCGCCTGCACCGGGTCCTCCTTGCGGGCCCGCCCCGCGCCGAGGCGCCAAGCGGCGACGCCGATGCCGTAGGCGTCGAGGCGGGTCAGGACGCCCGAGGCCGGCGCCTTGATCACGTGCTGCTCGCGGGCCACCGGCAGCTCCGCGTCCGGGTCACCGCCCTGCGCCGCGATCATCCGTCGCCACACGTCCATCGCCGAGCCGTCGGCCAGGGCCTTCGCGGGGTCGGCGTCGCGGACGCCCGCCGCGTCGAGCATCTCGCGGGCCAGCGCGAGGGTCAGTTCCACCACGTCCGACGGGCCGCCGCCCGCCAGGACCTCGATCGACTCGCGGACCTCCAGCGCGTTGCCCGCCGTCAGACCGAGGGGCGTGCTCATGTCCGTCAGGAGGGCGACCGTCCGCACGCCGTGGTCCGTGCCCAGGCCCACCATCGTGGACGCCAGCTCGCGCGCGTCCTCGATGGTCTTCATGAAGGCGCCGGTGCCGACCTTCACGTCCAGGACCAGCGAGCCCGTTCCCTCCGCGATCTTCTTCGACATGATCGAGGAGGCGATCAGCGGGATGGCCTCGACCGTTCCCGTAACGTCACGCAGGGCGTATAGCTTCTTGTCGGCCGGAGCGAGACCGTCGCCCGCCGCGCAGATCACCGCGCCGGTCGTGTCGAGGACGTTCAGCATCTCCTCGTTCGACAGCAGCGCCCGCCAGCCCGGGATCGACTCCAGCTTGTCGAGCGTGCCGCCGGTGTGGCCGAGGCCGCGGCCCGAGAGCTGGGGGACGGCCGCGCCGCAGGCGGCCACCAGGGGCGCCAGCGGGAGGGTGATCTTGTCGCCGACGCCGCCCGTGGAGTGCTTGTCGGCCGTCGGGCGGGACAGGGACGAGAACTCCATGCGCTCGCCCGAGGCGATCATCGCGGCCGTCCAGCGGGCGATCTCGCGACGGTTCATGCCGTTGAGCAGGATCGCCATCGCGAGTGCGGACATCTGCTCGTCGGCGACCTCCCCGCGGGTGTACGCATCGATGACCCAGTCGATCTGCTCGTCGCTGAGTTCACCGCGGTCCCGCTTGGTGCGGATGACGGAGATGGCGTCCATGGCCATGCAGGGCTTTCCTTCCGGGAATTACTTGGTGAGATGCCCCGGCCCGAAGGCCTGCGGCAGCATCTCCGACAGCGGCAGGATCCCCGCCGGGGTCTCCATGAGCAGTTCGGGGCCGCCGAACTCGTACAGCAGCTGCCGGCAACGGCCGCAGGGGACGAGGATCTCGCCCCCGCCGTCGACGCAGGTGAAGTGGGTGAGACGGCCGCCGCCCGTGTTCTGCAGCTCCGAGACCAGACCGCACTCGGCGCACAGGCCGAGGCCGTAGGAGGCGTTCTCGACGTTGCAACCGGTGACCGTACGGCCGTCGTCGACCAGGGCGGCCACGCCGACCGGGTAGCCGGAGTACGGGGCGTACGCCCGGGACATGGCGTCCCGGGCCCGCTCGCGCAGCGACTCCCAGTCGACGTCGGACCGCGCGGTCACTTGCCCTGGCCCTTGCGGTAGCGCATGCCGTCCGCCTTGGGCATCCGCAGGCGCTGCGCGGACAGCGACAGCACGAGCAGCGTGACGACGTACGGGGTGGCGCCCACGAAGTCGCTCGGTACCTCGTCGGTGACCAGGTACCAGACCAGGACGCCCGCGGCCACCATGAGGCTGATGCCGCCCTGCCAGTGCGCCTTCTTGTACAGCTTCCAGCCGCCCATCGCCAGGAGCAGCACGAACAGCAGGAGCAGCAGCGCGTGGACGGTCTCGCCGCCGTTGCGCAGCTGGAGCGCGTCGGAGTAGCCGAACAGGCCCGCGCCCATGGCGAGTCCGCCCGGCCGCCAGTTGCCGAAGATCATGGCCGCGAGGCCGATGTAGCCGCGTCCGCCGGTCTGGCCCTCCAGGTAGGTGTGCGAGGTGACCAGGGCCAGGAAGGCGCCACCGAGGCCGGCGAGGCCGCCGGAGACGGCCACGGCCATGTACTTGTACTTGTAGACGTTGACGCCGAGGGACTCGGCGGCGATCGGGTTCTCGCCGCAGGAGCGCAGCCGCAGACCGAACGCGGTGCGCCACAGCAGCCACCAGCTGCCGACGAACAGCGCGACCGCCAGGACCGTCACGATGGACAGGTCGGTGAACAGACCGCCGAGGATGCCCGCGATGTCGGAGATCAGGAACCAGTGGTGGTTCTCGATGGAGTGCAGCCCGCTCGAGACGCCCGGGACGTCGAAGCTGGGCAGCGAGTCCACCGGCGGGGACTGCTTGGGGTTGCCGCCCGCGTCCGCCGCCTTGCCGTCCACGAAGAAGAGCTTGGCGAGGTACTGGGTGGTGCCGAGCGCGAGGAGGTTGATCGCGACACCGGAGACGATGTGGTCGACGCCGAAGGTGACGGTCGCGACCGCGTGCAGCAGACCGCCCACGACACCGAAGCCGACGCCGCACAGGAGGCCGAGCCAGGGGCTGGACTGCCAGCCGATCCAGCCGGCACCGAAGGTGCCGAGGATCATCATGCCCTCGAGGCCGATGTTGACCACGCCGGACCGCTCGGACCACAGACCGGCGAGGCCCGCGAGGCCGATCGGCACGGCGAGGCTGAGCGCCGCGGAGACCTGGCCCTCGGAGGTGAGCTGGTCGGAGCCGGAGATGACGCGGACCGCGGCGACGAGCAGCAGCGCACCGGCGACGATCATGAGGATCTGGCCGAGCGAGCGGCCCGACCGGGTGGGGGTGTCCACCTTGGGTGCCGCGGGGGGCGGCGTGTCGGTCATCGTGGCAGTCATCACGCCACCTCCTGCTTCTGGGTCGGGGCTGCGGCCTGCGCGGCGAGCTCGGCGCCGACCCGCTGCTGCTGGCGCCTGAGTCCGTAACGGCGTACGACTTCGTAGGCGATGACGACGGACAGGACGATGACGCCCTGGATCACGCCGAGGATCTCCTTGTCGTAGCCCTCGAACTCCAGGTGGTTGGTGGTGCGCTCGAGGAAGCCCCACAGCAGCGCGCCCAGCGCGATGCCGACCGGGTTGTTGCGGCCGAGCAGGGCGATGGCGATGCCGGTGAAGCCGATGCCTACGGGGAAGTCGTTGCTGAACTGGTGGCTGTCGTTGAGCAGGGTCGGCATGCCGATCAGGCCGGCCACCGCGCCCGAGATGAGCATGCTGGTGGCGATCATCTTCTTCACCGAGACACCGCTCGCGGCGGCGGCGCTCTCGGACTGGCCGACGGTGCGCAGGTCGAAGCCGAAGCGGGTGCGGCCGAGCACGAACCAGTACGCGATGCCGACGAGCACGGCGATGACGATGAAGCCCCACAGCACGCCCGCGGCGCCGGTGTCGATCTGGAAGAAGTGCGAGGACGACGGCAGCGGCTTGGTGGAGACGACCGTGCCGCCGGCCTGGAGCTCGGCGAGCTTTCCGGGCTGGAGCAGATAGGCGATGATCGCGGTGGCGATCGCGTTGAGCATGATCGTCGAGATGACCTCGCTGACGCCGCGGGTCACCTTCAGAACGCCCGCGATGCCCGCCCACACGGCGCCGGTGCCCATGGCGCACAGGATGATCAGCGGGATGGAGATCCAGCCCGGCGTGGTCAGCGCGCCGCCGAGGACGGCGGCGAAGAACGCGGCGATGCGGTACTGGCCGTCGACGCCGATGTTGAACAGGTTCATGCGGAAGCCGATGGCCACCGCGACACCCGCGAGGTAGTACGTCGTCGCCTTGTTGAGGATGTAGACCTGGCTGTCGCTGGCGGAGCCGTAGGTCAGCATGTCGCTGAAGGCGGCGCCCGGGTTCTTGCCGGTGGCGAGGATCACCAGGGTGGTGACGACGAGTGCGGCGACGACCGCGAGCAGCGGCGCCGCGATGCCGAGGAGCAGCCGCTCCTTGTCGATGCGTTGGGTCAGCTTGTTCATCGGGAGTCGTCCTCGTCGTCCTCGTCGTCCTCGGCGGAGACCGCTGCGGAGTCCCCTGCGGAGCCTTCTGCGTGCTCCAGGTGGCCGGTGGCCGCACCGGTCATGGCGGAGCCCAGCTCCTCGGGGGTGATGGTGGCGGGGTCGGCGTCGGCGACCAGTCGGCCGCGGTACATCACCCGCAGGGTGTCGGACAGGCCGATGAGCTCGTCCAGGTCCGCGGAGATCAGCAGCACGGCCAGGCCCTCGCGGCGGGCCTCGCGGATGTGGTCCCAGATCGCGGCCTGCGCGCCGACGTCCACACCGCGGGTGGGGTGGGCGGCGATGAGCAGCTTGGGCGCGTGGCTCATCTCGCGGCCGACGATCAGCTTCTGCTGGTTGCCGCCGGACAGCGAGGCGGCGGTGACGTCGATGCCGGGGGTGCGGACGTCGTACGCCTGGATGATGCGCTCGGTGTCGGTGCGGGCCGCCTTGATGTCGAGGAGCTGGCCGCGGGAGTTGGGCTTCTCGCTGACATGGCCGAGGATGCGGTTCTCCCACAGCGGGGCCTCGAGGAGCAGACCGTGACGGTGCCGGTCCTCGGGGATGTAGCCGACACCGGACTCTCGGCGGTGGCGGGTGGGCACGTGGGAGATGTCGGTGCCGTCGAGGGTGACCGTGCCGGAGTCGGGGTCGCGGATGCCCATGATGGCCTCGACCAGCTCGGACTGGCCGTTGCCCTCCACACCGGCGATCCCGAGGACCTCGCCCTTGTGGATGGTGAAGGAGATGTCGTCGAGGATGATCCGCTCGACGCCGTCGAGGTCGGTCTGGGCCAGGCGCAGGCCGTCCAGCTTCAGCAGCGGGACGTCGGTGACCGTGGACTCCTCGGTCTCCGGGGTGGGCAGTTCGCTGCCCACCATCAGCTCGGCGAGCTGCTTGGTGTTGGTGTCGGCGGGCTTCACCGTGCCGACGGTGGTGCCGCGCCGGATGACGGTGATCTCGTCGGCCACCGACAGGACCTCGCCGAGCTTGTGGGAGATGAAGATGACGGTGAGGCCCTCGGCCTTGAGCTCGCGCAGGTTGTCGAAGAGGGCGTCGACCTCCTGGGGCACGAGGACGGCGGTGGGCTCGTCGAGGATCAGGGTCTTGGCGCCGCGGTAGAGGACCTTGAGGATCTCCACGCGCTGGCGGTCGGCGACGCCGAGCTCCTCCAGGAGGACGTCGGGGCGGACGTTCAGGTTGTACGCGTCGGAGATCTCCCTGATCTTCGCGCGGGCCTTGGCGCCGATGCCGTACAGCTTCTCCGCGCCCAGGACGACGTTCTCCAGGACGGTGAGGTTGTCGGCGAGCATGAAGTGCTGGTGCACCATGCCGATGCCGCGGGCGATGGCGTCGGCGGGGGTGTGGAAGGTGACCGTCTCGCCGTTGACCGTGATGGTGCCCTCGTCCGGCTGCTGCATGCCGTAGAGGATCTTCATCAGGGTGGACTTGCCGGCACCGTTCTCACCGCACAGAGCGTGCACGGTGCCCGTGCGGACGGTGATGTCGATGTCCTTGTTGGCGACGACGCCTGGGAATCGCTTGGTGATGCCGCGCAGTTCGACGGCAGCGGGAGGGCTGGACGCGTTGATGGCGCACTCTCCTGAGGGAAAGGGGCTGCGTAGGGGAGGGCAGGCGTCGGCGACGCTAGCGCGGCAACTCCGTGCTACACGCGTAGAGTTGACACATTGTTATGGCTCGACGAGGGGGTTGTCGAGGCCCCCTCGTCGAGCCCGGGTTCCGGCGGGAACCGTCAGGTCAGCTGGTCTTGACCTTGATGGTGCCGTCGACGATCTTCTTCTTCGCCTCGTCCAGCTTGGGCTGGATGTCGTCGATGAAGCCACCGCTGGTGGAGAGGCTGACACCGCCCTTGGCGAGGGAGTAGATCTGGTTGCCGGTCAGCGGCTTGCCGTCGTTGACGGACTTGATGAAGTCGTAGACGCCGACGTCGACGTTCTTGACCATCGAGGTCAAGATCGAGTTCTTGTACTTGGCCAGGCCCGGGATGTTGTACTGGTCCGAGTCCACGCCGATGGCCCAGGCGCCCTTGACGCCGGAGACGGCCTCGATCGAGCCGTTGCCGGAGGAGCCGGCCGCGGCGTAGATCACGTCGACGCCGTTGTCGAGCATGCCGGACGCGGCCTCCTTGCCCTTGGCGGGGTCGGCGAAACCGGAGAAGTCCGAGCCATGGGTCAGGTACTGGACGTCGACCTTGACCTTGGGGTTGGTGTCCTTGACGCCCTGGGCGTAGCCCGCCTCGAACTTCTTGATCAGCGGGGTGTCCACGCCGCCGATGAAGCCGACGTGGTCCTTCTTGGTCTTCAGCGCCGCGGCGACACCGGCCAGGTAGGAACCCTGCTCCTCGGTGAAGGTGATGCTGTCGACGTTCGTGGCCTTCGCGACCGAGTCGATGAGGCCGAAGTTGACCTTCGGGTACTTGGGAGCGACCTTGTCGACCGAGGTGGCGTAGGAGAAGCCGACGGCGACGATCGGGTTGTAGCCGGCGTCCGCCAGGTCGGTCAGGCGCTGCTCGCGGTCGGCCTCCGTGTCGGAGCTCTTGGCGGTCAGCTCCTTGAGGGAACCGCCGAACGCCTTCGCGGCCTTGTCGGCACCGCGCGCGGCGGAGTCGTTGAAGGAGCGGTCACCACGGCCGCCGACGTCGTAGGCGAGACCGATCTTGATACCGCCCTTGCTGCTGCCGGCGGAGGCGGACGACGAGCTGTCGTTGTCCGAGGAAGTGCTGCCACAGGCTGTGGCAGTCATTGCGAGAGCTGCGGTGGCGATACACGCAGCGGAAAGCTTGGCTACCCGGCGCACGGGAGGCTCCTTCACCTGACCTGAGCGCCTTGTCGGCGCTTCATGTGAGCACCATGCCAGTGCCCGGGCCTGTACGCCCCTGCGGCGTTGGCTTCGCGGCATCGTAACGCGCGTAGATGTCGGAAACAGACCTCTTCCGAAGCCGTTATCGATTCGAGGCAAACAGCGTCTGAACTCAGGCTCTTCCGCCGTCGCACACCGGGATTTCGATGTGCGCACAATTGGCTTACAACCATGTTGCGCCGGTCGGCGGACGGCCCACGTGGGGGCCGTCCGTCACACCCGGATCACTGTGCGGCATCCAGCAGGGCCGCCGCCGTGAACATCTCCACACCGACGGTGATGGCGGACTCGTCGGCGTCGAAGTCGCCCTGGTGGAGATCGCGCACGGTCCGCTCCCCCGGCGTGCGCACGCCGAGACGCGCCATGGCACCCGGCACGTGCTCCAGATACCAGGAGAAGTCCTCGCCGCCCAGGCTCTGCTCGGTGCTCTCGATCGAGTCGGCCCCGCGCCGGGCGGTCATGGCCTCGCGGATCAGCTCGGTGACGTCCGCGTCGTTGACGACGGGCGGAACCCCCCGCACGTAGTTGATCTCGGACTTGGCCCGGTGCAGATTGGCGACCTCGTCGATCGCGGCGACCACGATGTCCGGGGCCTGCCGCCAGGTGTCGAGGTCCAGGCAGCGCACGGTCCCGGAGAGCTCGGCGTGCTGCGGGATCACGTTGGGCGCGTGTCCCGACTCGATCCGCCCCCAGGTCACGGCGAGTCCGGCCCGCGTGTCCACCCGTCGCCCGACGATGGCGGGCACGTCGGTGACGACGCGGGCGGCGGCGGTGACGAGGTCGGTGGTGAGGTGCGGCCGGGCGGTGTGCCCACCGGGCCCGTCGAGGGAGATCTCCAGCCGGTCGCAGGCGGAGGTGATGGCACCGGTCCTGAGCCCGATCATCCCGGCGTCGACCCGCGGGTCGCAGTGCACGGCGAGGATCTTCCCGACCCCCTCCAGCACCCCGCACTCGATGGCGTCGGCGGCACCGCCGGGGAGCACTTCCTCGGCGGGCTGGAAGAGCAGCCGTACGGGCCGCGGCAGCAGCCCGCGCTTGAGCAGGTCGGCGAGGACGAGCCCGGCCCCGAGCACCACGGTCGTGTGAACGTCATGTCCGCACGCATGCGCCCGATCGGGCACGGTCGACCGGTACGAGCACTCGGTCTTCGTGTCCGGGATGGGCAGGCCGTCGATGTCGGCGCGCAGGGCGAGCATGGGCTTCTGCCCGTCCCAGTCCCCGATGTCACAGACGAGACCGGTCCCCATGGCGAGCACCCGGGGCTTCAGCCCGGCCCGCTCCAGCCGCTCCTTGATCGCCGCGGTGGTTCGGAACTCCTGGTTGCCGAGCTCCGGGTGCATGTGCAAGTCGCGTCGGAACAGTACGAGTTCGGCGTGCAGTTCCTCGCTCAGCACGCCGGGAAGGATTGCTTCCCCGGGAAGATCGACCTCGGACTCCAGTGACATCAGTTGCTTCACCCTCTAAAGGGTAGGACGCCGGGGCGACCAACCGACCCGCGATCAACAAAACTTCAACCCGTCGCAGGGAAGAAAATCTGGCCGCTCGACGCATGGACGTGATTTGAGGTGGGTAGGAACCTCTTTTCCCACACATACCATGCTGGGCCTGCGTCCGGTGGCACCGTTCATCTGTCGAAACGGCATTGGGACAGGGTGGGGATGGTCACGCGGGGTGATCAGCGGTGGTGGGCGGGGTCGCCTGGCTCATACGCGTCCGTCGGACTGTGTCGCGAGCCACGCCGAGGTGGAAGCTCCTAAGCGCCCGCCGGCTCACACCACACGAACCTCCCACGGTTGCCGTGTCCGGCCAACGGCTGCCACCCCCACAGATCCGCGCAGGCCCGCACCAACGCCAGCCCCGCCCCTCCTCCACCTCCCCCATGGCGCTCAACTCTTCGGGCGGCTCCGGAGAACCAGGGTCGGCATCCCAGGCCCCGCAGCACCCCCGCCGACCAGCGCACCCTGAGGGCCGCGGGCTCTTTCGTATGCCGTACGGCGTTGGAGACCAGCTCGGCCGCGAGCAGCTCCGCGGTGTCGGTCAGGCGGATCAGGCCGTGCATCGTGAGGATGAGCCGGAGGGTGCGGCGGGCGACGGTGACGGCTCGGACGTCGTTCGGGATCCTCGAAGCCCTCAAGTCCCCGCACTCCACCGCCCGATGACCGCCAGGGAAACTCCTCGCGGCCGTCCGCGACTTCCCGCCCGGCGCCCGGAATCGCCCCGCTAGGGTGCAGCCCGTGAACGCCGAGAATCCCGACTTCATACGGGCCACCCGAACCGCGTACGACACGATCGCCGAGCCCTACACCGAGCAGTTCTCCGACTGGGCCGGCATCCCCACGCTGGACAGAACCCAGATCACCGGCTTCGCGGAACTGGTGAAGGAGCAGCGCAAGGGCCCGGTGGCCGACGTCGGCAGCGGCCCGGGGCACGTGACCGCACAGCTCGCCGCACTCGGTGTCCCGGTCTTCGGCGTGGACGTCTCCCCGAAGATGGTCGAACTGGCCCGCCGAGCCCACCCTGACCTCCGCTTCCACGTGGGCTCGATGACGTCGCTCGACCTGCCGTCGGAGACCCTGGGCGGAATCACGGCGCTGTACTCGATCATCCACGTCCCGGACGACCACCTCCCGACGGCCTTCGCGGAGTTCCACCGCACCCTGGCCCCCGGCGCCCACGCCCTGATCGGCTTCCAGTACGAGCCCGGCGGCACCCACATGCACCTCGACGAGCGCTTCGGCCACAAGATCTCCCTCGACTACTGGCTGCGCGCACCGGAAGCCGTGGTCGAGCCCCTGGTCAAGGCGGGCTTCGAGGTGATCGTCCGAGTGCTCAGGGAGCCCCTGGGCGAGGAGAAACTGTCCCGGGCGTACCTGGTGGCGAGGAAACCGGCGTAGACGCATTGCCCGCACGCTGAGCGCTGGTGACCCGGCACCGCCGGTCTCAGGACCAGGCGATCTCGCCATGGCGGTCGATGAAGCGCCCGGTGCCGGCGCCGGGCCCTTCCGTGGCGAGGGCGACGATCGCGTCCGTGCCCTCGGTGACGGTCTGGGGGCCGCTGTGACCGTTCAGGTCGGTCGCGGTGTAGCCGGGGTCGGCGGCGTTGACGCGAATGTCCTTGAGGCCCTTGGCGTACTGCGTGGTCAACATCGTCAGCGCCGCCTTCGAGGAGGCGTACAGCGGCACGACGACGTGCGACTCGGGCCGGCCGGGGTCGTGGGTGAAGGCGAGGGAGCCCATGCCGCTGCTGACGTTGATGATCGCGGGGTCGTCCGAGCGGCGCAGCAGCGGCAGGAAGGCGGTGATGGTGCGGACGACGCCGATGACATTGACGTCCAGGACGGCGCGGGCGTCGGCGGCGGTGAGTTCGCCGGGATCCGCGAAGGGACCCTGCACCCCCGCGTTGTTGATCAGGACGTCGATCCTGCCCTCGTGCTCGGCGACGTCCGCGGCGGCCGCGGCCACGGACGCGTCGTCGGTGACGTCGACGGGCACGAAGCGTGCGCCCAGCGCGGCGGCCGCCTCCTCGCCCCGCTCACGGTCGCGGGCTCCCAGGAGAACGGTGTGACCGCACGCGACGAGGCGGCGGGCGGTCTCGCGGCCGAGGCCCTTGTTGGCTCCGGTGATGAAGGTGATCGTCATGCCTTCGATGGTTGCTCTGCCGAGCGAGCCGGACCAGGGACGCTTCGACGGTGGGAAGAGCAGTACCACCCTTGCGCCCCCTGAGGTGATCGGGGAGGCGGGAGGATGGAGGGCATGACGACGACACCCCCGGGGGCCGGACTGGGCGCGATGATCCGCACGTGGCGCAACCGCCTGCCCCCGTCGGCTGCCGGGCTGCCGGTCGTCCGCAAGCGCCGGGCGGCCGGTCTGCGGCGCGAGGAACTGGCCGACCTGGCCGGGGTGTCGGTCGACTACGTCGTACGCCTGGAACAGGGGCGGGCCACGACACCCTCGGCGTCGGTGGTGGCCTCCCTGGCGCGTGCCCTCCAACTGTCCACCGCCGAGCGGGACCACCTCTACCGGCTGGCCCGGATCGTGCCACCCGCGGACGGCACGATCAGCGACCATCTCCCGCCCGGCATGCAACGCGTGCTCGTCCGCCTCGGAGACGTAGCGGTCGCCGTGTTCGCGGCGGACTGGCAACTGGTGTGGTGGAACCACCGCTGGGCCGCCCTGCTGGGCGATCCCTCGGCCGCGCCGCCGCGGATGCGCAACTTCGCCCGCGACAGGTTCCCGGTGGACGCCGATCACACCTCCCTCGCCCTGTGGCCGGTCACCGACGCGGATCCCGACACCACCGACGCCGCCCTCGTCTCCGACCTGCGCCGCGCCACTGGCCGCTTCCCCCGGGACAGCCGCCTCGCCGCGCTGGTCGGCGACCTGAACGCGGGCAACGCGAGGTTCGCCGAGCTGTGGGCGGCGGGAGAGGTGGCCGCGAACCGCGACGTCCACAAGACGGTCGACCACCCGTCGGTGGGCGCGGTCACGGTGGACTGCGATGTCCTGACCGACGGCGACACCGAGCTCAAGATCGTCATCATGACCGCCGCGCCGGGCAGTGAGGACGAGACCAAACTCCAGCTCACCACCGTCGTCGGCCCACCGGCAGGCGCGCGCAACCAGCACGGGGGCTGGGTCCACCCCAGTGGGGGTGCTGGACCGCTGGTGGGTCGAGCGAGCTCTTCATAGCGTCGTACTCATGACGGATGACACGAACGAAGAGCGAACAGATGCCTCCAGGCGGACGGCATTACGTGGGCTGGGACTCGCGTTAGGTGGCGTGGCACTGGCCACCGGGCTCGGGGCCTCCCCGGCCGCAGCGGACCCGCGTCGCGGGATCACCACGTACGTGCTGGTGCACGGTACCCACAGCGCCGGCGCGTTCTGGATGCCGATCGCACGGGAGCTGACGCTGCGCGGTCACCGCGTCGTCATGGTGGACCAACCACGGCATGGCGCGGAGGCCTTCGTGCCGGAGTCGTATCAGCGGCAGGACCTCAAGGCGATGGCGGTCGAGCCTTCCCCGCTGAAGGGGCTCGGGCTGGAGGACTACGAGGCGCGCGTCACGGGCATCGTGCGCCGGGCGGCACGCAACGGCCCGGTGGTGCTGGTCGGGCACAGCCTGGGAGGCGTGTCGGTCAGCCGTGTCGGCGATGCCGTCCCGCATCTGCTGCACCACATTTGCTACATGGCGGCCTTCTGCCCCAGCCGCGCCCTGCCCACAGCGGACGCCTGCACGGCGGCACCCGAGAACGCGAACGCCGTCAGCCCGGTCGAGCTGGCGGTGGGTGACCTTGACCGGCTCGGTGTATTCCGACTGAACTTCCGGACAGGTGACAGCCGTGCGCTGGCCCTCCTGAAGGAGATGATCTGCGCGGACTACCCCGACGCCGAATTCCGCCGGATACTGGCCGGCATGCAGACCGACGAGCCCGTCGCCGCTTATGCGGGCCGAGCGGTCGGCCGGGCCGGCAGCTGGGGCCGCATTCCCCGCACCTACCTGCGTTTCGGCAGGGACCGGACGATCGCCACCGCACTCCAGGACAGGATGATCGCGGAAGCCGACGCGTCCACACCCGGCAACAGCTTCCACGTCCACGATTTTCCCGAGGCGTCACACATCGGCCCCCTGGATCCCGTCCCGGTCGCAGAGGCCCTGGACTCGCTCGCGGGGTAGGGGGATAGGGCACTCGAAGTCAACTGCGGGGTCGCAGCCTTGGATTAGCGGCAGACGTCATGAGTTGACTACTGCTCCTCCAGGAGCCGATCGACGCGGACGGATGGGCAGGCCGTAGCTGTGTCCCTGCCCCGGCACACGTATCAGGTTCTGCCCCCCCAGTCGGAGGCAGGGGACCGATGTGCCCTGGCCGCAGGTGAAAGTCAACCTGTTCCAGGACCGGTTCGCCGTTCGAAGTCGTCATCGACGTGAGGCTGTCCTCTGCGTCTCATTTATAACGTCATAGGCCCGGCGCGGCGCTCTTCACCCACCCACGCCTCGACGATGCTTCGGCCGCAAACTACTGGCTGCACACACCGGAAGCAGTAATCGAGCCCGATCAAGACAGAAAGCGGGCTCCGGGCAACTAAAGCCCGAGGGAGTCCCCCCACGGTCGGGTAGGCCTACGCCTGAATGGGACGGTAGGAGAGAGCCCTGTCCGCTACCTCTTCAGCTGTCAGTTTAGGGATGTTGCAATAGATCAGGTCAGTAATTCGTGGATGCAAGACGCTCGACTTCAGCTCCTCAACGATTTGGTCTTCCTCCTCCTCTGGGAGATACGCGTCAATGAGCAACTGAACCATGCGAACCAATTCTTCGCGGGCTTTCTGCACCACTACCCATCACCCTTCCGAGCAATAAATTCTAGCGGTTGCCCCGAGATGCCGGCCGTGATGTCAAATCATTCAAAGTCCCTCAGCGACCGATGCCAGGAACACATCAACCTTGAGCTTCGAACCTCTTGGTAGGGCATACCCAACTGCCACCAGAACCGCATGAGGTAGCGGCACTCCTGCGGCTCGCGGTCGTCGGCGAGGCGATCGTGGATGACCGTCTGGACGCGTCGCCGCTGATCATCATCGCGAAAGCAGTTACTGAGGTCCGTCAAGGTCACTGTCGGACCCTAGCAACCACAGTCAACGACTCTGACGTGACCTTGAAACCGCTGACAGGTCATTCCTTTAGGGGCTGTAACGGCTTTCTAGTGGCGAGGAAACTGGCGGCGCAGGACACTTTTACCCGTCCCCTGCAGCCCTCACCCCTCGCGCCAGTCGAGCGAGTTCAGAGTCGAGATTTCTCCCTGAGACAGTTTCAGAAGGGCATCGACAACACCCTGCCAAGAGTCAAGAGTGAGTTCACGCGGCCGAACTTCACCCTCATTAACATTTTCCCATACCAGATTCTTGTCAGGGTAGACACTCAGAGACCAGCCGGACTCATGGACCAGCGATACGTCAAAGTGTTCACCATCCACATCCCGTAGCTCCGCAAGAACTTCACGAATTCCTTGCTCATCAGGTTCATCAATAGACTCACCCATGACGTTGTTCATGAAGTATGACATGAGGTCATCCTCTCCGATTAGGAGGCGCACCATTAGGGACAGCCCATTCAGCATACCCCCCTGAATTACCAGGGTGCAGGACATCCCACCACGGAGTTCCTGGGCTGTGCTGATAAGTTGGAACGAGTCGCATCACACCCTGACGCCCACCGGCGTTGGCTGCGGGCTCATGCTGCCATGTATGGCCGACGGGGTTCCTTCGGCCACCCGCTTCGCCTACTTGGTCAGCTATTCCAGGGGAGAATTGGTCCAGATGCCTACCCAGCTCAGGGTCCGCCTTTATGGCTTCATCGAGGGCAGCATTGGCGCGATTGAAATGCACACTACGACTTCTTCCAAAGTCTGAGGGGTCAAGTTGCATCTCAAAAAGCGACGTGTACCCCCTAGGATTTATTGACTGGCCCGTTCGAGAGCAGACTCCCGGCGCCAGGCCGAGCGGATCGCTCCAGGTGAGCGGATTCGAGACGTAGGTCCCTGGGTTGGGCGCTGGCGCTAGGCCGAGTGGGTCAGGCGTGGCGTAGCGCGCGGTTTCGGGGTCGTAGTGCCGGAAGTAGTTGTAGTGGAGCCCCGTTTCGGGGTCGAAGTACTGGCCCGGGAAGCGGAGAGGGGTGTAGGCGGTGCTGTCGGCCGCCCAGGCCGTGGTGCCCCACAGGGTGCTTCGGGTGCGCCAGGCTATGTCGCCGGATTCGTCGATCAACTCCGTCGGGGTGCCGACCAGGTCCGTGACGATGGCGAAGAAGCGGGAGTCGATCTCGTCCTGGGGGGCCTCGGCCGCGGTGATGCGTTCCGTCTGGGTGATCGGGTGCAGGCCCTGGTGGTCCCAGGTCAGGGTGACCGGGTTGGGGAGGGACGGGGACGTCGTGGTCTGTTCGCAGAGGGTCGTGCCGTCCCAGGTGAAGTCCACCTGTTCCAGGACCGAGTCGCCGTCCGGCGCCAGGCGTTGCTTCGCGATGCGGCGGCCCAACGGGTCGTAGCGGTAGCGCCAGCGGGTGCCGTCGGGGGTCGTTACCTCCGTCAGGCGGTCCTCCGCGTCCCATTCGTAGCGCCAGGTGTCCGGCTTGCGGGACAGGCGGGTTTTCTGGCGGAGGGTGATGCGGCCCACTTCATCGTGTTCGTAGCGGATGGTGCCGGCGCGGGTGATGCGGGTGCCTGTGTAGGTGCGGTCCCCCGTCGACTCGTGGCCAGGGTGGCTGGAGGGCCAGCTCGCCGCCGTCTGGTTGCCCGCCTCGTCGTAGGCGTAGGTCTCCGTCCAGTTCGCCGCGTGGACCGCCGTCACCCTGCCCGTCGCATCGACGTCGAAGTGGCGCGTGCCGTTCAGGTCGTCGTCGATGGCCCTGAGGTTGCCGTCGGCTCGGTAGGTGTAGGCGCGGTGCTGGAGGTGGCTGCCGGCCGGGCCGATGATGTCTTGTTTCGTCAGGCGGCCCAGGGGGTCGAACGCCTGGGTGAGGGTCACCGTCTCGCCTATGTGGCGGGTCAGTTCGCGGCCCGCCTCGTCGTGCGTGAAGGTGAGGGTTCGGCCCGACACCGCCATGCCGGTGCGGTTGCCCGACGCGTCGTACGACCACGTCGTCTTCGCGCCGGTGGGCGTCGTGCGGCCCGTGCGGCGACCCAGTTCGTCGTAGGTGTGAGTGAGGGTGCGGTTGTTGACCGCCTCGGACAGGACGCGGCCAGCCGCGTCACGCTCCCAAGTCACCTTCGCGTCCGGGCCCGTCGCCTCCGTCAGGGCGCCCGTCAGGTCGTATGCGTACGTCGTGACCGCACCCGCCGCCTCCTTGCGGGTCACCTGGCCCAGGACGTCCCGCTCGAAGTGGATCGACTGGCCGGATGCGGTGGTGGTGCCTCTCAGTTGCCCTGCCGGGTCATGGTCGTACGTCAGCCTGCGGTCGTCGAAGTCCGTCTCTGCGATGAGGCGGCCCGCCGGGTCGTACTCGTAACTCCACGTCAGGCCCTGTGGGTTGCTGACCTTCGTCAGGCGTAGCTCCGTGTCGTGGGCGAACTCGTAGCGCACGCCGTCCGGGCCCGTGCGGGCCGCCAGCAGGTCGAAGTGGGTGTACTCGTAGCGGGAGACCGCGCCCAACGCGTCCGTGTGGGACGTGCAGTTGCCCTCGCCGTCGTACGTCCAGGATTCCGCCGTGCCGTCCGCCGCCGTGCAGCGGGACAGGCGGCCCTCCACCGTCCACTCCAGGTGGGTCACCGAGCCCGTCGGGTCCGTGATCGTCACCGGGCGGCCGAAGGCGTCGCGTTCGTAGCGGGTCACCCCGCCCAGCGGGTCGGTGATCTCCAGGGGCAGGCCCGCCGCGTTGCAGCGGACTCGTGTGGTGTCCCCGAGGGCGTTTGTGACGGATGCCAGGTGGCCGTGGTCGTCGTACGTGAAGCGAGTCGTCGTCCCCGAGGTGTCGGTCACCGCCGTGCGGTTGCCGAACTCGTCGAACTGCTGGGTGACGTGGGTGCCGCCCGCGCCAACCACCGCGACGGGCAGGCCGCCATCGTCGTAGGCGATGCTGGTGTAGCGGCCGTCCGGGCGGATCGCCAGGACCGTGCGGCCCGCCCCGTCGTAGGCATAGCTGCGGGTTCGGCCCAGTGGGTCGGTGACGGTCAGCGGGCGGTGGGCGTGGTCGTGGGTGGTGTGGGTCGTGGCGCCGTCCGGGGCGGTTTCCGCCACCACCTGAAGGTCGCCGTTGACCTCGTAACGGGTGCTGTGGCCCAGCGAGTTGACGGCTGTGACGGTTCGATGACCGGTTGTCGGGTCCGGGTCGCCGTAGGTGTACGTGTTGCGCAGGTGGCCCGCCTCGCCGCCCTGAGAAACACACCGGTCCTCGTCGTCGTAGGCGTAGTGGTACGAGGAGTCGTTCGTGTCCGTCCACGCCGTGACCCGGCCGATCGCGTCGTTGGCGAACCGGGTCGGCAGCCCCGAGGAGTTCGTCACCGTCGACAGGTGGCCGTGCGCGTCGTAGGTGAAGCGGACCAATTCGATGTCGTCGGCCAGGTGCAGGGCCGTGATCCGGCCGCCCTCGGTCGTGATCCTCAGGTCGTAACCGGACGAGTGCATGATGCCCGTGGGGGCGCCCTCGTCGTCGTACTCGAAGGTCAGCCACTGGCCGCCCGAGCGGTCGATGACCTGCGCCAACAGAGCTATGCCGTCGCCGCCCGGGCCCGCGAAGTCCCAGACGCGGCCCGACTCCGGGTCGGTGACCGTGTAGTCGCCCCACTCGTCCACCGTCAGCGGCCAGGAAGCGCCCGCCGACGGCAGCACCGGGACGCCTGGCGCCGGGTGCGGGTACGCCAGCAATGAGCCGTCGTCGCGGACGAAGATGACTCCTTCGGCGTCGATCTCCAGGCGCTGGTCTGCCGTCGACGTCCAGCACGCGCCGAACCAGCGGCCCGCCCGGTACGACGACTCGAACTGGCGAGAGAAGAGCAGGGGAAGCCTGGCCGGTAGCGTCACATCCGTCTGTGGGAGGGACATACGGCCGGTGGCCATGTCGATCGGGTCGCCGCCGAACAGCTTGCACTTCAGTTCACGGGCGACGTCCATGAGCCCCCGGCGCGTGCCTTGGCGCGCGGCTCCCGTCGCCGCGTCCTTGGCAACCCCGCGCAAAGCATCCCGCGCGGCCGCACGGCCCACACCCCCCGCGCCCTTCCCCCCGATCAGGTTCGACGCGAGGTACCCCAACGCGTCCCCGGGATCGCTCGACCACCCCGTGCCGAGCAGCGACATCGGAAGGCGTTCCGGGTGTGCCGCCGTCCCCACCAGGCCCGCCAACAGGAGTTGGGAGTTCTTCGACCACTCCCCGGGGTGGGTCAGGTTATACGGGTCCAGCGGATTGACCGTGCGGGCCAGCTTCAGGACGTCCGTGCCGCCGCGCAGGAGGCCGCCCAGGACGTGGACCGAGTTGAGCTGGGTGCCGACGAACAGGTCCCCCGCGCCCGCGCCCAGGCGGTCGGTGAACTCCGGTTTCGGCGGGGCCGATTCCAGGGCGGCGGCTATCTTGCGGCGGGCGTCCTGGGCCACGTCCGTGCGCTGGCGGCGGGCGTCGGACAGGATCTCCTGCGCCTCCTTGCGGCCCGTCGTCCCAGGGTCGGTGAAATCGCCGGGCTTCGTCGGCTTCACGCCCGGGTCGCCGCCCGCCTCGGCGGTCGCGTTGTATCGCTCGGCCGCCCGGTTGTACGCCGACACCTGCGCGTCGTACGCGTCCGCCGCCCGCCGGGAGGCGTCCTGCGCCCGGCGGTAGGTGTCGATCGCCACCTGCGCCCGCTTCTGCGCCCACCCCACCATGTCCGCGTACGACTCGAGAGCGCCGGCCGCCGCCGTGCACGCGTCCGCCGCCGTCAGCCACTGCTTCGGCTGTACGTCGAACTTCGCGCGGAAGGCGTCCGCCGCCTGGCCCCGCCACTCGCCCGGGTCCAGCGAGCGCATGCCCTGGCCGACGTTCTCGAAGCCGGCCGCGAACTTCCGCAGATGCCCGGCCCGCTCGCGGAGCGCCGGCTCGCTGCCGTGGACCAGTTCCTTCGGGTCCTCGCTCTCGCCCAGCGCGCGCTCGGCCACCGTGCCGCCCAGGCGGTTGTTCACACCCTCGCCGACGTCGCGGACCTTCTCGGCCGCGCCGTCCGCGCCCACGTCCGACAGCAGTCCGGCCGTCTTGTCCGCGCCCCAGCCGACCGCCTCGCCGACACCCTTGTTCAGGCCGTCGGCCGCGCTCTCCAGACCGTCGCCGAAGTCGTCGACCAGATCCCCGAAGCCCATCAGCCCTCACCCTCCCCGTCGGAAGCCGGAGAGGGCGGACCGCTCCACTGCCAGTCCGTCCGCGGATCGAAGAACGCGTCCGGCGTCACCGTCGACGTCTCCACGTCCTCCGCCGCCTGCGACCAGGCCGCCTTCACCTCGTCCTGCCCCGACGTGAAGGACTCCGCGCTGTAATCGGCGTTCGCCACCTGGGAGACCGGGTTGTCCTTCAGCGTCTGTGCCCAGGAACGTTCCTTCACCTCGTCCGGGGAGAGGTACGGGTTGCCCGTGCCCGCCGTCCACACCGACTTCAAGGTGTCCGAGACGTACTGCTCCTGCTCGTGGTAGATCCCCGCCGACAGCCCCAGCCGACCCGCGAACTCGTTCGCGTCCCGCATCAGCGAACGCACACCCCAGCCCCAGCGGTCGCAGAAGTCCCCGAACACCTGCTGCAGGCCGTCGTCGCCCACCTCCAGGCCCGTCATCGACAGGTCGTCGAAGCCGCGGCCGAGGTTCGCCTCGATGTCGAAGCCGAACTCCTTCAGCTCCGCCATCGCCTGGTTGATCCCGCGGGTGATCCGTTCCATCGCCTCCGGGTCGACCTGGTAGCCGTCACCGGCGCTCACGGTCGCGCTCCCGCCGAAGCGTCCACGGCCACCGCGTCCGGCACGATCCCCGCAACCGGCGGCAGCACGAGACCCGTCGGGCTCCCCGCGTCCACCGCTATGCCGGCCGGACCGTCCACCTTCGGGATCACCTGGTCGAGCAGCCGCGCCCCGTACACCGGTATTCGCTCCGGCACAGGCTCCCCGCGCGCTTCGGCGAAACGCTCCAGCGCCGTGAGATCCGTGAAGGCGAACAGCCAGCGGATCCCGCCCGACTCCGCCGACAGCAGCGAACCGTCCACGACCGGCACCAGCACCTCGCTGCGCCGGAACTCCCCCACGACCGCACGCAGGTTGCCCTGCCGCAACGCCTCGGCACTCACTCCAGCCGCCCCCGTCATAGCCCTCATCGAACGTCGCACAAGTGAACGATGATGCTAGCGCGTGCAGTTGAGAATCAGCCCGTCGCCACCGCCGACAGGCGGTGCACGTCCCGGGCCGTCCCGGTGACCCCCGACAGGAATCCCTGGGCCCGCGGCGAAGCCGTCTCCGTCAGCCAGTCCGGGTCGATGTCGCAGACCGCCACGCGGACCTCGGTGCCGGCCAGCGCCAGGGGCAGGGTGTGGACCACGGTCGACGGAAAGCTGAGGATCGTACGGCCGATCGGGCCGCGGCGGGCGATCAGTTCCAGCGGGAGATCCGGGCGGACGATCTCCAGTCCCGTTTCCACGGCCAGCCGGTGGAGCTTCTCCGTGGACTCGCGGCGGTGGGCGAAGTAGCGGGTCGCGCCGTGGGTCTTGGCCAGGCGGGTGACCGCTTCCAGGTAGCGGTCGGCGTCCACCACGCCGGTCTCCACCAGCGAGGTGCCGACCATGTCCGCGCCCTTCGTGATGCGCGGCGGGCCGAAGCGGCCGCGGGTCCAGGCGAAGGAGTTCACCGACATCGTCACTCCCGACGGTGCCTCCTCCATCGGCATCGAGGTGAATATCTCGACTCCCCGCCCCGCCCCCGGTGTCAGGCGCTTGCGGGCCGCCGCCGAGATCGGGGCGAAGGCCAGGTCCCGGGGGCTCGGGCGGCCGCCCTTGCGGTGCCAGCGCACCAGGCGTTCGCCGCGGGCCAGTTGGGACACGAACTCCATCGTCGCCGTGCCGTCGTCGACCACGACCAGGTCGCCGGCGCGGGTGATGGTCAGGAGCAGCTGTACATAGCGGGAGAAGGGGTCACCCAGGACCACGCGGTCCGCCTTGCGGAGCATGCCCGCGAGGCCCCCGATGGTCTGGAAGGGGGCCGCGGGGCCGCCCCTCGCCTCCTCCCAGCGGACCTCGTGGCCCTCCTCGCGGGCGAGTTCCGCCATCCGGCGCAGCTGGCCGCGGGTCATGGGGTCGGTCGGGGACAGCACGACGAGGGTGAGCTCCGCGCCGGGCGCGTGGGCGTGCGCCCACTCCAGCACGTTCAGCAGCTGGACCGGGCTCTCGACGAACGCGAGAGTGTGGGGGCCGGTTTTTCCGGCGCGGGGGCTCATCGACGTACGACCGTCCCGTCGTAAGGCGCTCATGCGGCGCGCGTAATGAAAACCGGGTCCCGGACGGACAGTCGCCGAGGACCCGGTACCTGGTGGCTCAGACCGAGAGCGGCTCGCCCGCGGCGGCGGCGATCTCCGCCTCGGCGATCACGCCGGTGACGCGGCGCAGCTTCTTCATGGGGCCGAGCTCGGAGTCGTAGACCTTCTTGACGCCGTCGCCGAGGGAGGCCTCGATGGTGCGGATGTCGCGGACCAGGCGCGTGAGGCCCTGCGGCTCCACCGACGCGGCCTGGTCGGAACCCCACATCGCGCGGTCGAGGGTGATGTGGCGCTCGACGAAGGTGGCGCCGAGGGCGACCGCCGCGAGGGTGGTCTGCAGGCCCGTCTCGTGGCCGGAGTAGCCGATCGGGACGTTCGGGTACTCCTCCTGCAGGGTGTTGATCACGCGCAGGTTGAGCTCCTCGGCCTTCGCCGGGTAGGTCGACGTGGCGTGGCAGAGAAGGATGTTCTCCGAGCCGAGGACCTCGACCGCGTGACGGATCTGCTTCGGGGTCGACATGCCGGAGGACAGGATGATCGTGCGGCCGGTCGCGCGCAGCGCGCGCAGCAGCTCGTCGTCCGTGAGGGAGGCGCTCGCCACCTTGTGGGCCGGGACGTCGAACTTCTCCAGGAAGGCGACGGCCTCGGTGTCCCACGGGGAGGCGAACCAGGCGATGTCCTTGCTCTTGCAGTACTCGTCGATCTGGCGGTACTCGTCCTCGCCGAACTCCACGCGGTGGCGGTAGTCGATGTAGGTCATCCGGCCCCAGGGGGTGTCGCGCTCGATGTCCCACTGGTCGCGCGGGGTGCAGATCTCGGGCGTGCGCTTCTGGAACTTGACGGCGTCGCAGCCGGCCTCGGCGGCCACGTCGATGAGCTTGAAGGCGTTCTCCAGCTCGCCGTTGTGGTTGATGCCGATCTCGCCGCAGATGTAGACGGGCTGGCCGGGGCCGGCGATGCGCTCGGTACCGAACGTGCGGAGGCGGGAGTTAACAGACATGACGGGAACGTTCCTTAACTGTCGAGGGAGTCGAGAGAGGGGCCGAGGATCCAGCTGGCGATCTCTCGGATCGCGCCGTCGCCACCGGGGACGGTGGTGACCGCACGGGCGGCGCCGCGTACCACGTCGTGGGCGCTCGCGACCGCCACGGGCCAGCCCACGAGGGCGAAGCACGGGAGGTCGTTGACGTCGTTGCCGACGTAGAGCACGCGCTCGGGCGCGATGCCCTGCTCCTCGCACCACTGCTTCAGTGCGAGGTCCTTCCGGTCGATGCCGTGCAGCACGGGGATCTTCAGCTTCCGTGCGCGGGCGGCGACGACCGGGTTCTGCTCCGTGGAGAGGATCAGCATCTTCAGGCCCGACCTGCGCAGGGCTGCGATGCCGAGTCCGTCTCCGCGGTGCACGGAGACGAACTCCTTTCCATCGGCGTCGATCAGCACCCGGTCGTCGGTCTGGGTGCCGTCGAAGTCCAGTACGACCGCGTCCACGTCGCCGAAGGACGGCAGGGCGCCGGCGCGGTCCGCGTCGAAGAGGGGGGCCAGCGCGCGGGCGCGGGCCAGGTCGTGCGGGTCGTCGATCTCCAGCACACGCGCGGGGTCCGTACGGACGAGTTCGGTGCGGCCGAAGAAGCGGTGCTGGTGCTTGCGGAAGCCCTGCGCGTCCATCGCGTAGGCGGCGCCGGTCTCCAGGAAGTCCTGGGGGCGGTCCTGGCGGCGGGGGCGGTAGGACTTGTCGTGGTTGACACCGTGGCCGCCGCCGGTGGCCGCGTCGGCCGCCTCCTGGGAGGTCTCGGCGTCCCGCCAGATGAAGCCGTGGAAGGGGGCCACCGTGACGGCGGTGTCCGCGCCGTCCTCGACGATCGCGGCGGCGACCCCGTCGATGTCCTCGCGGACGATGAAGGGGCTGGTGCACTGCACGAACACCACGACGTCCACGGCCGCGCCGTGCAGGGCCTCGTGGGTGTCCAGGGCGTGCAGGACGGCGGCCTCCGAGGTCGCCGTGTCACCGGCGATGGCGGCGGGGCGCAGCACGACCTCGGCGCCGACCTCGCGGGCGGCGGCGGCGATCGCCTGGTCGTCGGTGGAGACCAGGACGTCGGTCACCAGCCGGGTGGCGAGGCACTCGCGTACGGCCCGTGCCACCAGCGGCACACCGCCCACCGGGGCGAGGTTCTTCGCGGGCACGCCCTTGGAGCCGCCGCGCGCGGGAATCACCGCGAGCACCCGGCGCACCGAAGCGCCTTGGCCCGCTTGCGGGTTGGACATGGGGTCTGCTCCTTGCGAAAGGCCTTGGAAGGTGTTCACAGCTCCCCCATCCGCCGGATCACCGGGGCCACCCGCTGCACTCCGTGCCGGTACGCGCCCCGGGCCGCGCGGCGGACGATCTGCCGCACCGGGCCCGGCTCCTTGTCGTGGGCGGGTGCGCCGGGCAACGGTGTGCCGTCGGGGCCGAGGTGGTGGCGGGCGAGGATGCCCGGGAGGTAGCCGGGGGCGGTGACGGGTGTGTAGTACGGGGTCAGCGGGGCCCGCTCGGGCGAGGCGAGCAGCTTGGCGATGCGCTCACGGGCCCCGTCGAAGGCGTGCGCGTACGTGCCGTCCGCGACGACGCCCTGCCGGGCCACCCACTCCTCGTCGGGTGCCGGCCGGTGCCCTTCGTCGAGCTGGTCCCAGGAGGCGAGGCAGCCGGAGCCGACGAAGTGGTGGTTGCCCAGGACCTCGCGCACGCCCAGATCGGTCAGCACGACCGTCGGGATGCCGCGGTGCAGCGACTCCAGGGCCGCCGTGGAGCTGATGGTGACCAGCAGGTCGGTGCGGTCGAGGACCTCGCCCATGTTGCCGTACACCAGACGGAAGTTGGCCGGCGGATCGAGCCGCTGGATCAGCTTCTGGTACGGCAGCTCCTCGATGTGCGTGGTGTGCTCGCCCGGCCTGGAGCGCAGCTTGAGCAGCACCTCGCGCTCGGGGTGCAGCCGGGCGTGCCCCACGAGCCGCTCCAGCAGGTACACCCGGTCCCTGCGGTTGTCGGGCACGGAGGGCTGAACCGCGAACACCACGGTGTACGGGTCGTGTTCACCTTCGTACGCCGCGCCGCCGAGGAACGGCAGCGCCACCTCGGTCACGGAGGAGGCGTCCGCGCCGACACCCTCGTACACCGCCCGGAACCGCTCGGCGTCCTGGCGGGAGTTGGCGAGGACCAGGTCGGCCCCGTGCCGCAGGAGCAGGCCGTCGGCGAGCTTCTCGTAGACGACGCCGACATAGCCGGTGACGACGACGGGCCGCTCGCCGCGTCCCTCCCAGACCCGCTTCAGACCGTGCAGCATGGCCTGGACCCCGCCGCCGACCAGGGCCAGCACGACGATGTCGTACGAGGTCTCGGCCATGGCGCGCAGGAACTCCACGGCGGTGACCTCCCGCAGGGAGTCCGCACGCACACCGACCTCTTCGAGCTGGCGTGCGGTGGGCGTGGCCCGCCCGCGCAGCAGGAATCCGTCCAGCGCGAGACCGACTTGCGCCCCGCCTCGCGGTCCGGCTTCCATGGACGGACCCGGAGCGATGCGGTCGGCGGTCAGCGCACCCCATTTCCAGCGGGTGTCGGAGTCCGCGAGGACGGCGATTCGAAGGGACTTCGTTGTACTTGGCGGCACAACGAAGACGCTAGGAAGCAATTTCTAGGTCCTACCCAACCGCGAATCAACGAGAAGTTAACAAAAGACCACCGAGAGCCGAACTGGCCCGCCGAAGACCGGGAAGTACACGGGATGCACCGTTCCGACACATTGAGTTCACCCGCAGTCCCCCTGCCCGAAAGTTCCGCTGCCGGACCGCCTTCTAGCGTTTCGCGGGTGCCAAAGCTCTCCGTCATCGTGCCCTTCTACAACGTGCAGCAATACGCCCCGGACACCCTCCGAAGTCTTCGCATGAATGCGCGGCGAGATTTCGAGTTCGTGCTGGTGAACGACAAATCAAAGGACGAAACGCCGGCGATTCTCGACCGCGCGGCCGAGGAGCTCTCGGACGTCGCCCAGGTGCAGGTCCTCCACCACGAGACGAACGGGGGGCTCGCCACCGCGCGCAACACCGGTCTGGACGCGGCGCGGGGCGAGTACCTGACCTTCCTGGACGGTGACGACTGGCTCGCGCCGGGCTACCTCACGGAACTGGTCACCGCCATCGAGGAACTGGGCTGTGACTTCGTCCGCACCGACCATGTGCAGACCGTCGCCCGCGCCCGCACCGTGCACCGGGTCCCGATCGGTCGGCGCGGCGAGGTGATGAACCCGCGGGACGCGATCCTGCCCGCCAACCGGTCGACGTCCGTCGACTACGCGTACGCGTGGGCCGGCGCCTACCACCGCCGCCTGCTGGACAAGGGCCTGCTGCACTTCACCGACGGACTGCGCACGGCCGAGGACCGGCCGTGGATCTGGAAGCTGCACCGCGAGGCCGAGTCGTTCGCCGTGGTCAGTCTGCTGGGCGTGTTCTACCGGCGCGGGGTGGCCTCCTCCCTCACCCAGATCGGCGACGCCCGCCAGCTCGACTTCATCCGCGCCTTCGACCAGGTCGTCGAGGAGACGGCGGCGGACCGGGACGCCGACCAGCTGCTCCCCAAGGCGGTGCGCACCTACTGCGCGATCATCGCCCACCATCTCTCCGACGAGTCCAAGTGGGAGCCGTCCGTGGCCAAGCAGCTGCGGGCGATGAGCGCGGCGGCCATACAGCGGATGCCGCAGGACGCGCTCGGGGACGTACTCGACACCATGGACCTGCGCCGCTCCGCCAAGCTGCGGCGGCTGCGACGGCGGATGACCACAGCGAAGGCGGCCGCGTGATGTCCCCCCGTACCCCCCGCACCACGCAGATCTTCTGCGCCTCCACGCTGTACGGCGCGGTCACCCTGGCCGCCGCGATCGACTCCGACCTCTTCGAGGAGGCCGAGCGCCGGGTGCTGCTGGTGTTCAACAACACCGCGACGCCGGAGACCTCGCTGCCGCTGGACGCGATGCCGGGCTTCGCTCCGCTGCGCGACCACTTCGACGAGGTGCTCTCCTGGAACGAGGCGATCCGCCCCTTCCACCCGGGTTCCTGGACCCCTCGCCCGGACGACATCCCCCTCTTCGAGCGCTATCTGCGCCTGCTGTGGGGCCTCGGCGAGGACCGTGTCGAACTGGTCCTGGAGTCCCTCCAGGTCGCCCCCGCCCTCACCGTCGCCCAGATCTTCACCGGCGCCCCGGTCGACGTCTACGCCGACGGCCTGATGAGTTACGGACCCACCCGCAGCAAGCTGGACCCGCTGGTCGGCACGCGTGTGCGGCGGCTGCTCCACCTGGACCTGATCGCGGGCCTCACGCCGATGCTGCTGACCGAGTTCGGCGTACCGCCGGTCGTGGTGCCGACGTCCGCCTTCCTGAAGGCGATGAGCGAACTGACCGCCACCGTGGAGGAGTTGCCGCCGCTGCCGGACAACGCGGCGCTGCTGCTCGGTCAGTACCTCTCCGCGCTGGACATCCTCTCCCCCGTCGAGGAGGAGAACCTGCACGTACGGATGCTGAAGGGCGCGGTCGCCAAGGGGCACCGCTCGATCGTCTTCAAGCCGCACCCCAGCGCGCCGGCCCGCTTCAGCCGCGCCCTGGAGGCCGAGGCCGAGAAACTCGGCGTGGACCTCACCGTCCTCGACATCCCGGTGCTCGCCGAGGTCCTGTTCGAGAAGGCGCGGCCCGCACTGGTCGTCGGCTGCTTCTCCACCGCGCTGTTCACGGCCTCCGCCCTCTACGACCTGCCGACCGCTCGCGTCGGCACCGAGCTGCTGCTTGAACGGCTGACGCCGTACCAGAACAGCAACCGGGTCCCGGTGGTGCTGGCGGACGCGGTGCTGGCGGACCTGGACGGCCGCGGGAGTGAGGACGCGATCCCGGCCGGGGATCTGAACGCCCTGGTCACCGCGGTCGGATTCACCATGCAGCCGCAGATCTATCCGACCCTTCGGTCGGCGGCGGAGGGGTATCTCGCGAAGCACTTCAAGCCGCGCACCCAGCGCTACTTCAAGCGCAAGCGGCTCACCGCGCTGGGCCTGCCCGGTGGCATTCCCGAGCGGCTGGCCTTCCTGCCGCGCAGCTCCACCGCGCGCCGGGTGGTGCGGCGGGCCCGGGCGCTGAAGAAGGCCGTGAAGCGCTGAACGAACCGTGAGTGAACACGGCGCGCCTGGAACATGACGCCGGGGAAAAGGCCAGGTCACCCCGTATGACCTGGCCCTACCATCGCCGGATGCGTATCCACCAGCTCGATGAAGCCAATGCCCGCATGCTGGCCCACGCACCATCCGTCAGGCCGGTTCCCACCAGCGACATCATCCGCGTCCACCGCAAGAAGCACCCGTACCGGGGCTATGCCGAGATCGACTCCCCGTACTGTCCGCCGTTCGTCATGTTCTGTGTGAACGACGACGCCGTCGCCCTCGACACCCTGTGGAACGGGCGGTTCGGCTACGAGCCCGGCAGCCTCGCCACCTGGGCCCGGCTCGCCGCGAAGAGCACGACGATCGCCGATGTCGGCGCGCACGTCGGCTACTTCTCGATGATCGCCGCGCTCTCCCGTCCCGAGGCGACCGTGCACTCCTTCGAGCCGGTGGACCAGATCCACGCCCGGCTCTCGGTGAACGTCCGGTCGAACGGCGTCCAGAACGTCAGGCTCCACCAGGCCGGTGTGTCCACCGCCGCCGGCTGGGCGGAGATCAGCGTCCGCTTCTCGGGAAACCTGCTGTCGACGGGCTCCACCCTGGAGCACTCCACCGCCGACGCCCAGCTCAAGCGCATTCGCCTGGTCTGTCTCGACGAGGTGTTCGCCGACACGAAACTGGACCTGATCAAGATCGACGTGGAGGGCCACGAGATGTCGGTCCTGGAAGGCGCCCGGCAGGTCCTGAAACGCGACCGGCCCGCCGTATTGCTGGAGGCACTCGCCGGCGCCCCGCTGGACCCGCTTCTCGCGGAATTCGACCCGCTCGGTTACGACTCCCACTGGATTTCCGAACTCGACGGTGAACTCGTTCCGTCGTCCGGGCCGCGGCCGCCCAAGACGCGGAATCTGTTGTTCCTCCCCCGCGACTGACATCCGAACCCGAAATCGCGGAAGAAAGCCGAAGAGAAACAGGGAGGACGCCTGTCCGACGCGGGTTGTTGGGTTGCGGTTCACAGTAGCTCCATAACTTCCCGCAACATGACCCAACAGGACATACGTCCGCCGTCCCCCGCTCCGGCTCCCGTCACGCTCGTCACCGCGGAGCCGGAGCGGGGGCGGCCGTTGATCTCCTACGTCCTCCCCGTCTACAACGAGCGGGACGGCATCACCGCCTTCCACACCGAGCTCACCGCGGCCCTCGACAGCCGCCCCGAGCTGGACTTCGAGCTGGTGTACGTCAACGACGGCTCCACGGACGGGTCCCTGGAGCTGCTCAAGGGCCTCGCGGAGCGGGACGGACGGGTCCGGGTCGTCGACTTCGCGCGCAACTTCGGGCACCAGCTCGCCATCACCGCCGGGCTGGACCTCGCCCGGGGCGACGCGGTGATCGTGATGGACACCGACCTCCAGGACCCGCCGAAGGTCAGCCTGGAGCTGGTCGACGCCTGGCGCGAGGGGGCCGAGATCGTGCACGCGCGTCGGCGCTCCCGGCAGGACAGCGCGTTCAAGCGGGCCACCGCGCACCTGTACTACCGCGTCCTGCGCTCCTCCACCGACGTGGACATCCCGCTGGACACGGGGGACTTCCGGCTCCTGGACCGGCGGGTCGCCGACGAGCTGCGCAGGTACCGCGAGCGCAGCCGGTTCGTGCGCGGCATCGTCGCCTCGATGGGCTACCGGCAGACCGAGGTCGCCTTCGACCGCGACGAACGGTTCGCGGGCGAGACGAAGTACCCGCTGCGCAAGATGGCCCGGCTCGCGATCGACGGCGTGACCAGTTTCTCCACCGCCCCGCTGAAGATGATCACGCGGCTCGGCTTCGTGGTGCTCGCGCTGTCACTGCTCGGCATCCTCTACGCACTGGCCATGAAGTTCTTCCGGCCCGAGATCACCGTCTCCGGCTGGACCATGCTGATGTGTGTCGTGCTGTTCCTGGGCGGCACGCAGATGCTGTCGCTGGGGGTCATCGGCGCGTACATCGGGCGCATCTACAGCGAGGCACAGGGCCGGCCGCTGTACCTGGTGCGCGAGGTCGTCGGCGGTGACGGTGACCACTGAGACCGCCCCCGCCCCCGCCCCGCCCCGGATCACCCGGCAACTGCTGCGCTACACCCTCATCGGCGGCAGCGGTGTCGCCCTCGACCTGGTCGTCTTCCTGCTGCTGCACAACTTCACCGGGATGAACGAGCAGTTCGCCAACGCGCTGAGCACGACGCTCGGCATCACCAGCAACTTCGCCCTGAACGCCCGGTTCACCTTCGAGCGCCGTGACCGGCTCGTCGTCCGCTTCCTGCGTTTCTACGCCGTCGGACTGACCGGCATCGCCCTGACGAACCTGCTGTTCCTGGCCTTCACCGACGGTCTGGGGATCGACGCCAACCTGGTCAAGGCGGGTTCACTGCCGCTGGTCCTGGCGCTCCAGTTCGTGCTCAACAGAAAGTGGAGCTTCGCATGAACCTCGGCATCATCGGCGCCGGCGCCACCGGCCTGACGGCCGCCTGGGACGCCGTACGCGCCGGCCACCGCGTCACCATCCTGGAGGCGGCGGACGAACTCGGCGGCCTGGCCGCCTCGTTGGAGGTCGGCGGGGTTCCCCTGGAGCGCTACTACCACCACATCTTCCGCAGCGACAAGGCGATGATCGCCCTGATCGAGGAGCTGGGGCTCGGGGACGCGCTGCGCTTCCACCGGCCGACCACCGGTATCTACCGGGGTGGCAGGCTGATCGACTTCACCACGCCGTTCGACATGGTGCGCTTCCCGGAGTTCGGCCCCGTCGACGCGGTGCGCTTCGCCGGCTCCTCGGCGGTGCTCAAGGCGGTGCGCAAGGGGGACCGCTACAACGACCTCACCGCGCTGGCCTGGCTGCGCAAGTGGGCCGGGAAGAAGGCCACCGCGGCCGTCTGGGAGCCACTGCTGACCGGCAAGTTCGGCGACCGCGCCGAACAGGTGTCGATGGCCTGGCTGTGGGCCCGGATCCACTGCCGCACCTTTGAACTCGGCTATGTGGACGGCGGGTTCGAGCGGGTCTACGCGGCGCTGCGGGACGGCATCGAGGAGCGCGGCGGCAAGGTCGAGTTCGGCAAGGCGGCCGGGACGATACGGCAGGACGGCGACCTGGTGTCGGTGCGCTGCGCGGACGGTTCGTCCTACGAGTTCGACCACCTGATCGTCACGACCCCGCAGCCGGCCTTCGCGAAGGCGGCGGGGCTCCCGGCCGACGACACGGTGTGGAAGAACCAGTACCTGGGCGCCACCTGCTTCGTCCTGGAACTGGACCGCAGCGCGATCCCGTACTACTGGCTCAACATCAACGAGCCCGACTTCCCCTTCCTCGCGGTCGTCGAGCACACCAAGATGATCGACCCGGCCGTCTACGGCGGGCGGCACATCCTCTACGTCGGCAACTACGTGGAGCGCGAGGACTGGCGCTTCACCACCGAACCGAGTGAGCTGCTCGACGCGTTCGTGCCGTATCTGCGGCGGATCAACCCGGACTTCGAGAAGTCCTGGATCAAGGACTGGCACTTCTCGAAGGCCGGGTTCGCGCAGCCGGTGGTGACGCCGGAGTACCGCGCGCTGATCCCGGCCCACGAGACACCCATGAGCCGGGTCACGCTGGCGACGATGGCCCAGATCTACCCGCAGGACCGGGGCCAGAGCTACTCGGTGGCCATGGCCCGCAAGGTCACCAGGTCCCTGGGGCTCAGCGCCTGACGCACAGCACCAGCCGTGCGCCCTCCTCGCCGCGCGGGCAGTCGTACACCGCGGTGACCCGGCGCCACAGCTCCGGGTCCACACGGCCCGGCTGGAACCAGGGCCGCTCCAGGACGGCGTACGGGGCCGGGTCGTGGTCGACGCAGTCGGCGTTCTCCTTGAACGACTTCAGCTCGGCCACGTCCGGCAGATAGCGGGTGCGCTGGAGGAACGTGGCGATCGGGTAGCGGCACCGGGCCGGATGCCCGACGTCGTACGCCGTCTCGCCGAAGGCGAGGTACAGCACCGGCACCCCGGCGGGCAGCTCGGCACGGATGCGGTCGGCGTCCTCGGCGGCCCGCCGCTGCGACTGCAGGTACGCGGCACCGGTGACGGTGACCTTGCCGTACTGCACCAGGTGCGGGGAGCCGGGCCAGATGCTCGCGGCCAGCAGCACCACACCGGACAGGGCGACCAGGACGGCCGACCGGTTCCGGAGCCGCTTCTCCAGCACCACGTCCAGCACGGCCGCGAGCAGCGCGACCAGCCCCGCCACCCACACCTCCCACGACCGCTGCGCCCCCTTGGGCAACTGCGCGTACACCACGGGCGCCACGCCGTACAGCAGCGACACGGCCCCGAAGCACCACGGGGGCGAGCGGCGCGCTCCGCCGACCGCGACGCCCCAGACCACCGCCGCGACGACCGGCATCTGGGCCCCGTGGTAGAGGAACCAGTTGCCCTGGACGACCACGACCGCCTGCGCGGCGAGGCCGATGAGCGCGGCGATCGCCAGGAGCTCGGCCCGCCGCAGGCGGCCCTGGACCCGGGTGAGGACGAGCAGCAGCGCGCCCGGCAGGAGCAGCAGGACCGGACTGGCCACCGCGCGGTCGGCGAGGAAGTCCAGCGAACGGTCGAGGATGAAGTGCGGCCGGATACCGGTGCGGCTCAGCGCCGACTGGTTGATCTGCGGCATGTCCTCGGTCCACTGCCACTCGTGGCTGCCGGCGAGGACGCTGATGCCGAACAGGGCGAGTGCGGCGGGCACACCGAGCACCGCGACGCGTACCGCCCGGCCCCGGTCGACCGCGTAGACGAGCAGCACGCCGATCGCGGCGGTCGCGGCCGTGGAGTACTTCATCATCACCGCGAGGCCGAACGGGAGCGCGGCGAGCAGCGCCGCCGGCCAGGGCCGCCGGAGGCCGAGCGCGGCGGCCGCCCCGAACACCGTGAGGACGACGGCCGCCCACTCGGGCTGGAGGAAGTCGTTGCGGGGCGCGAGTGCCAGGGCCAGTCCGGTGGCGCCGGCCGTCAGGGCGGCCTCGCGGGCGCCCACGCGGCGGACCAGCGCCGCGTGGAGCGCGTAGCCGGCGGCGACGGCCAGGAGGACCCCGGCCACGTTCATCGTCGCCTCGCGCACCTCCGTGCTCCCGAAGAAGGCGAGCCGGTCCAGGAGCGCGACGAACCACCGGTAGAAGTACGGGCGGTGGGTGAAGACCTCCGACGGCGAGTAGCCGGCCGCGCGGCCGGTGCGCAGGGCAGCGAGGACGTAGTGGATGTCGCCCGTCAGACCGCGGGTGAGGGCCGTGTACACCACGGCCACCGCGGACGGCAGGGCGGCCGCCGCCCACCACAGGGGTGAGCGGCGGCCGGTGGTACGGGGCCGGGCGGCGACAGTGGCGCCGCCCGCCAGGGTGCTCGTCACGGTCAGCCGCCCAGGATGACCCGGAGGTCGGCCGCGTTCGCCTCGGTGACCTTCCACAGCTCCTGCTGGCGGCCGTGGACGTCGGCGACCGTCCTGTCGTGGTCGGCGAGCAGCTCCGTCGAACGCTCCACCAGACGGGCCGCGAGGTGGCGGTCGTGGACCGAGACGCCCCACTCGGGCCGCTCGATGTCCCGCAGGAAGTACGCCATCTTCGGGTGCGAGATCAGGCTGATGATCGGGGTGCCGACACCGAAGGGGATCATTCCCGCGTGGCCGCGCATGCCGATGACCAGCTTGGTGCGGGCGTAGAGGTCGAGGATCTCCTTGTTCTCGAAGTCGTACATCGGGATGACCGGCATCGAGATGCCGTGCTCGCGGCGCAGGTCGAAGACGATCTTCTCGTCGTCGAGGGAGTGCGCCACGCACTGCACCTCGGCCAGCTTGCCCAGGTCCCGTACGGCCTGGGCCATCTGGGCCAGGAAGTAGCCGTAGTCGTGGCCGAAGCGCAGGCCCGCGCGGTCGTAGGCGGCGTTGATGAGGATGGTGTCGTCGCGCTTGGCGGGGTCCTGCCAGCCGGGCACCAGCTGGCGGGCGACGGTCGTCGGACAGGGCTGGAAGCGGATCTTGTCGTGCAGCTGGGCCGGGACCATGGCCCGGACCTTCTCGATCGAGCCGTGGTTGCGCAGACCGAAGAACGAGGACTGCTCGACGAGCAGACGCAGCGAGTCCCGGAAGCGGTTGGCGCGGTAGGACTGGCCGTCGAAGGCGTTGAAGCCGACGGCGAAGACCGCGACGGGCACGTCGATGCGCTTGAGCAGCTCGTCCGGGACGTTCCACTGCCAGGCGCTGTTGCCGTTGGGCATGGTGTCCGGGATGAACAGTCCGCCACCGCCGATGACCAGGCCGCGGCGGCGGTTGACGCGCTGGAGGGCGGCCTCGTCGAAGAGACGGTGGGCGTGCACGGAGTGCCAGCGGCGGGAGGTGGTGTCCGGGCCGAAGGCGGAGCGGACGCTCTCCGGGAGGAGCTTGTCACCGGCGTTGCCCTGACGGTCCATGTAGAAGGCGACATGGGACAACTGGTCCTCGGGGGCGCCCAGTTCCTGTGCCGGTACGGCGGCCGCGCGCTGCGCCCACAGACGGCTGGGGCGGTGCGTCGGGTCGACGGACATGCCGGCCGTGGCGTACTTCAGGGCCTCGGTGTGGTCGCCGTGCACCCAGGCCATCTGGGCGAGGCGGGCGTAGGCGGTGGCGGCCCGGTTGGGGGCGGCGGCGGCCAGCAGGAGCTGGGTCTTGGCCTCCTCGTAGCGGGAGACGCTCATCAGGGCGTGACCGAGGACCTCGTGCGGCCAGGCCTCGTCGAGCGGGATGCGGACGCCGGAGAGCACGTCGACCGCGTCCTGGTAGTCACCGGACGCGATGTGCGCGGCGGCCACCTTGCGGGCGACCTCGACGTCCCCGGTGCGGGCCACGTGCGGCGTGCCGTAGTGCACGATCAGGTCGTGGTGCAGTGCGCCGGTGGACTCCAGGTACGCGGACTGGAAGTCGGCGTCGGACAGCTCGAACTCGCGCCAGCGGTCCTCGGCCCGGCTGTAGCCGGCCTCGCCGCCCTGCCAGGGCTTGTGGCGACCGGTGAAGTGCAGGATGGCGGTGTCGTCGGGGACGGGCAGGTCCCCCGAGAGCCGCCGCTTGACGAAGTTGTAGCGAGCGTCGAGGCGCACGAAGTCGCCGTCCAGGACGGCGTTGAGGATGCCCTGGTCGTGCTTGTCGAGCTCGTAGTCGCCGGAGCGGCCGCACTTGTCGAGCCGGGCGCAGAACGCGTCGCTCAGGTACTCGCGCTGGATGACCAGCAGACCGGAGTTGAGCTTGTGCTGGCCGTAGAAGAACTGCGGGACGGCCGCCAGCCCCTCGCGCAGCTGGAGGAGTTCGCTCAGGTCGCCGAGGACGACCATGTCGGTGTCGAGCGTGATGACGGTGTCGTACTCGCGGATCTTGAAGACGTCCAGGATGAAGTACGCCTTGCGGACCAGGTAGTTGTCCTGGTCGCCCTTCTTGTACGAGTCGTAGTGGTCGGCGTCGACCCGCTTGAGGACGATCCGCGGGTGGAGCGCGCGGATCCGGGCGATCGAGCCGGGCCGCAGGTCGTCGTAGAGGACGACGAAGTCCTCGCACACGCCCGGGTTGGACAGGGCGAGGCTGCGCAGCAGGGCGAGGAAGCCGGGCAGGTAGTTCTCGTCGACGAAGCTGGCGAAGGCGATCCTGCGCTTGCCGGTGAGGGCGTGCGCGTCGGTCACCGGGGCCAGGGGGGCGGCGGTCCCGGTAAGGGAGTTGATGGTCATCGCAGGGATATCCTCATGTCGGTCACGCTCTGGGCCCGCTCCATGACCCATGCCTTCTCGCTGGTGTACTCGTGCACGGAGGTGATGGCGAGCTTCATCGCTTCCTGGACGCGGTAGGCACCGCTCTCGTAGAAGTCGAAGCCGATCAGGTCGAGCTTCGGGCTGACGTCGAGGAAGTCGAGCAGGTAGAGCATGTTGAAGCCGGTGGTGGGGATGCCGGACCAGGCGTCGGTGGAGACCTTGCCGATGTTGCGCAGGGGCCAGCGCAGCGACTCGTCGCCCAGGTAGGTCTGGGCGCCGGGCACCAGGCGGTTGCGCAGCGAGTACTTCCAGTCGCCGGAGACCCCGCCGAAGACGAGCCGGGTGGTGACCTGCTGGTCCCAGTTGAAGCCGTGCTTGTGGATCGTGGCGTGGATGTCGGTCCTGCTGCCGGTGTGCTTCGGGTCGATCCGGTAGGAGTTGAAGCGGACGACGAGGTCGTACGCGTCGATCTCGGCGCCCATGGAACTGGCGCCGACCCGCCCGGAGTTGGCGATCAGGCAGATCGACTTGCCGGCGATCAGGTTGCGGAACTCTCCCAGGGTGATCCACTGCACGCCGCCCACGGTCGGGTCGGTGACCGGACCGCGCATGCGGTTGCGGCGCTGCTCGGCGTAAAGCGCGACGGCCTGGGTGAGCGCGGTGATGTCGGTGTCCTCGGTGGAGCGCAGGTCGAGGTACTGGCTGAGCAGTTCCTGGCGCTCCTGCACGGGGGCGCTCTCGTCGGTCAGCGCGAGGAGCGCTCCCACGAGCCGGGGCTCGGCCTCGGCCCAGTCGCCGACGGCATGCGCGGCGAGGCCCTCGGCCCACACGTCGGTGGCGGGGCGGGCGGCGAACGCGCGGGCGCCGGGCACCTGGCGCTTCAGGAGGTCGAGGAGCTCGCGCTCCTTCTCCCCCGCGATGCGCAGGCCCGCGATCCGGGCGCGGACGCCGAAGCCGTCGTCGTCGGTGAGGGCGAGATAGCGCTCGTAGGCCTCCAGGGCCTCGGCGTCCTCACCGAGGGCCTCCAGGAGCCGGGCGCGCAGCCGCCAGCCGGCCCGCGAGTTCTTGCGCTGGGCGAGGACGGTGTCGCTGATGATCAGGGCGAGGTTCAGCTCGTCGTCGTAACCGCACTCCAGGGCCTTGTTGGCGACGGCGAGCAAGGCGTCGAGCAGTTCGGCGGGGATGCCGGCGGCGGGGGTCGCGGCGCCCTTGACGGCCCGCTTGAGCAGGGCCGTCGCACCGGAGGGGGCGGGCGTCGCCGGGGCCGCGGTGGCGGTCGTCCCCCACACGACGAGCAGCTTGCGCAGCTGTTCGCCGAGTTCGACGCGGCGCCGGTCGACGCTGCCGACGACCTTGCCGCTGTGCGCCGCGCAGGCGCGCAGGCACTCGTCCAGCTCCCCTCCACGCGCGCGTGCACGCCTCTTCTGGACCGTCGTCATGGCACTCCCGTTGTTTTCTTGCCAAAGCAAAGACAAGTTCATGTGTTTATTGCGACGTGGGGGGATTCTGGGCGAACTTAGAAAGCCAAAACGACAAACAGGTGAACTCACCGGGACCAGGCGGCTAATGGTTGGCCCGGCGAGTAAGACATCGTCGTGATTCGGACTAACGTGCTGGGGCGCATCCACAGGAGTGACATAGGCTCCGCAGAGCTTGCGAAGGGGATTTCCGTGACCAGCATGACCGTCCGGCCGGCGGCCGACCTGCCCCGGCGGCCGGAAGGGCCGCAACAGGTGGGGCCGCCGTCCGCACCACGCCCCCGGGAGACCCGGCTGCGGGCCCTGGACGGACTGCGGCTGGTGGCCGCGCTGATGGTGGCGGCGTACCACTACGGCGGTCGGGGCGGCGAGATCACCAAGGCCTGGGGAAGTTCCGCACAACAGCAGTTCCCCACGTTGCACACGTACTTCTCCTACGGCTGCCTCGGCGTCCAGGTCTTTTTCGTGATCAGCGGTTTCGTGATCTGCATGAGCGGCTGGGGGCGGCCCCTGAAGTCGTTCTTCGCCTCTCGCGCCTCCCGGCTCCTGCCCGCGTACTGGTTCGCCGTTCTGCTGGTCACGGCCGTGTTCGCGCTGCCGGTGGTCGCCTACGAGGCGCTGTCGCCGAGCGATGTCCTGGTGAACCTGACCATGCTTCAGCAGCCGCTGGGCGTGGACCGGGTGCTCGGGGTGTGCTGGACGCTGTGGGCGGAGGTCCGCTTCTACGTGCTGTTCGCGCTGTGCGTGGTCCTGCCCGGGGCCTCCCGGCGCCGGGTGATCATGTTCTGCGCGGGCTGGACGCTGGCAGCGGCGATCACCCAGTCCGCGCACCAGCCGCTGCTCGACGTGGTCTTCATGCCCGAGTACGCCCCCTTCTTCATCGGCGGTGTCGGCCTCTACCTCGTGCACCGCGACCGGCGGGACGTGTACGCGTGGGGCATCGTCGCGGTCAGCTTCCTGATCGGGCAGCACTACGCGGTCCGTTCGCTGTGGAACGCGTCCGACCCGAACGCCTTCGCCCACCGCACCACGCTGGGCATCGTGCTGGTGGTGGCCTTCGGCTTCCTCGCGGTCGCGGCGATCGCGCTGGGCTGGCTGAGCTGGGCGAACTGGCGCTGGCTGACGGTGGCCGGGGCGCTGACGTATCCGTTCTACCTCGTGCACGAACACCTGGGCTGGGTGGTCGTGCACGAACTGCACGTCCGGCTCGGCGTGCCCGCGGCCGGGACCTTCGCGCTGACGATCGCCGGGATGCTGCTGCTGGCCTGGCTGATCAACCGCTACGTCGAGAAGCCACTGACCCCCCGTCTGCGCTCGGCGCTGGCCCGTCGGCTCTGAATCTGTTCACCGGACGTTCAGCGGGCCGCCAGTTGGGCCGGGCGTGGGCGAGCAAGCATGTCTCATGGCCGACTCACAGCAGACTCCCAAGCTCCCCGGTGAACTGAAGGACGTCCCCGGCTGGTTCCCGCCGCTCGACCAGGTGCTGTTCACCTGGTTCCTGGAGAAACAGCAGCTCGCCGGCGACCTCCTCGAACTGGGCGTCTACATGGGCAAGAGCGCGATCCTGCTCGGGCACCAGCTGCGCCCGGGCGAGGCGTTCACCGTCTGCGACCTGTTCGGCGGCGAGGCCCCCGACGGCGCGAACCGCGCGGAGACCTCCAAGTCGTACGCCTCCCTGACCCGCGAGACCTTCGAGCGCAACTACCTCTCCTTCCACGACACCCTGCCGAGGGTGATCGAGGCCCCCACCTCGGTCATCTCCGGTGAGGTGAAGGCGGGCACCTGCCGCTTCGTCCACATCGACGCCTCGCATCTGTACGAGCACGTGCGCGACGACATCGGCGCCGCGCGCGAGATCCTGCTGCCGGACGGGCTGGTCGTCCTGGACGACTTCCGCTCCGAGCACACCCCGGGTGTCTCCGTCGCCGTGTGGGAGGCCGTGCTGAACCGCGGGCTGCGGCCGATCTGCCTCAGCACGCAGAAGCTCTACGGCACGTGGGGGGACCCGGAGCCGGTGCAGGAGGAGCTGCTGGCCATGCTCCAGGAGCGCACCGACGTCGGGCTGAGCGTGCAGGAGGCGGCCGGTCACCGCCTTGTGCGCGCGCGGGCGCAGAAGATGCAGGCGCCGCCGTTCCCCCGCTCCCGGCACTATGTCGCGCCGCCCGCCGCGCCCGCCCCCGCTCCGAAGCCGCGTCGGTCCCCGGCCCGGCGGATCGCCGTGGACCTGTTGCCGCCGGTCGTCACGCGCGCGGTGCGGAAGGTGCGGGCCCGGTAGGCCGGTACCGCTTCTCGATTCCCGCCAGCACCAGGGCCAGCCCCTCCTCGAAATGCCGCTCGAAGTCCTGGAAGATCTCCGCGCCCGCCGCTGCCGCCAGCGGGAAGCCGGCCATCAGGCGGGCGCGTTCCGCCACGTCGAAGCCTTCGCGGCGCTCGCCGGGCAGCGGCTCCACGCCCTGCTCCTCGATGACGAAGCCGAGGGTGTAGAGGTACGACGTCGACGTGGCCCGGACCGCCTGGGCGAGGGTGAAGCCGTCGTCCGTGAAGAGCCGCAGGGTCTCCTCCATGTGCTCGACGTGGACCAGGCCCGTGAAGCGTGAGCCGCTGTAGACCTTGGCGCCGTCGCGGTAGCCGAGCAGGGCGGTGCGCAGCCCGCGGTTGGACCTGAGGAGTCGCTCCCGCCAGCTGTCGGACGGGTCGAGCTCGGTCCCGGCGACCATCCGCCGGAACATCTCCGTCGCCATCTCGTCGAGCAGCGCCTGCTTGTCCTTGAAGTGCCAGTACAGGGCGGGCGCCTTGACGTCGAGTTCCTTGGCGATGGCCCGCAGGCTGAGGCCGTCGAGGCCCACCTCGTTCAGGAGCTTCAGGGCGGTGTGGGCGACCCGGGCGCGGTCCAGGGGCGGGCGTTTCTCCGTACTCACGCTTGACAGCTTAACAGCGTTAAGGGCACCCTCGGGGTCGACGGCACTTAACAGCGTTAAGGAGATGGGTATGAACACGGACGTACTGGTCGTCGGCGCCGGCCCCACGGGGCTCGCCCTCGGCATCGACCTCGCCCGGCGGGGTGTGGACGCGCTGATCGTGGAGAAGGCGGACCGGCTGTTCCCCGGCTCACGCGGCAAGGGCCTGCAGCCGCGCACGATGGAGGTCTTCGACGACCTCGGCGTGCTCGACGCGATCCTCGCGGTCGGCGGGACCTACCCGGTCGGCATGGTCTGGCAGGACGGCGAGCGGGTCGGCGAGCACCGGATGTTCGACCCGGCGGAGGCGACGGAGGACTCGCCGTACAACGCGCCGTGGATGGTGCCGCAGTGGCGCACCCAGGAGGTGCTGTTCGCGCGGCTGAAGGAGCTGGGCGGGCGGGTGTCCTTCGGCCGGGAGGTCGTGGGATTCGAGCAGGACGCCGACGGGGTGACCGTGCGTTTCGCGGCGGGAGCGGACGTCCGCGCGCGGTACGTGGTCGCCGCCGACGGCGGGCGCTCGGTCGTCCGCCGGACGCTCGGCATCGGCATGACCGGCGAGACGGTCGACCCGAATCCGCTCCTCGTCGCGGACGTCCGCATCACCGGACTCGACCGGGACAACTGGCACGTCTTCCCGCCCCGCGAGAGCGTCGGCCACCTCGCGATCTGCCCGCTCGCCGGTACCGAGGACTTCCAGGTCGTGGCCCAGTTCCCGGAGGGCACGCAGGTGGACCTGTCCCTCGACGCCATCCGCGCGGTCGTCGCGGCCCGCTCCCACCTGGCCGCCGAGTCGGTGACCGAGGTCCGCTGGGCCTCCGACTTCCGGCCCCGCGCGGCCCTCGCGGACCGTTTCCGCTCCGGCCGGGTCTTCCTCGCCGGTGACGCGGCCCACGTCCACTCCCCCGCGGGCGGCCAGGGCCTGAACACGAGCGTCCAGGACGCGTACAACCTGGGCTGGAAGCTGGGCGCGGTGCTGCGGGGCGGTGCCCCGGCCGCTCTCCTGGACACCTACGAGGAGGAACGCCGGCCCATCGCCGCGCACATGCTCGGCATCTCGACGGGCGTGCACCGGGGCGAGGTCCGCCGCGGCGAGGCGACCCGCCAACTCGGCCTGGGGTACCGGGACTCGTCCCTGACGCAGGAGACACGCACGGCACCGGGCGGGCTCCGCGCGGGCGATCGCGCCCCCGACGGCAAGCTGGGCGACGTCCGCCTCTTCGACGCGTTCCGAGGCCCGCACTGGACGCTGGTGGCGGTGGGCGTGGCGGCACCGGGGCTGCCGGAGTCCGTGCGGGTGGTCACCGGCGAGGAGCAGCCGTCGTACGGGAAGGGACTGTTCCTGGTGCGTCCGGACGGCTATGTGGGCTGGGCGGGTGAGGACGCCTCGGCGCTGGTGAGCTATATGGGGCGAGGGGTCACGCGCTAGCGAACGACAACTTCACCGCGAACGCGAGGAACAGCGCGCCCGCCGCCGAGGTCGCGCCCGCCGACAGTCGCCGCCGGCGCCGGAAGGCGTCCGCCAGCCTCGTCCCGCCGAAGATCAGCGCGGTGAGGTACAGGAAGCTGGCCAGCTGGGCGAAGGCTCCCAGGACGACGAACGAGATCGCCGGGTACGCGTACCCCGGATCCACGAACTGCACGAAGAAGGCGACGAAGAACAGGATCGCCTTGGGATTGAACAGACTGATCACGAGCGCCCTGCGATAAGGCCGCTCGTCACCGGCCCCGGCGACGGGAGCCTCCTCGGCGGCCCGCTCCCGCCGGGTCCGCCACATCCCCCACGCGGCGCGCAGCATCCCCACCGCGAGCCAGGTCAGATACCCGGCCCCCGCGTACTTCACGATCCCGAACAGCACGGCGTTGGCCTGGAGCAGCGAGGCGACCCCGGCCGCGGACAGGGTCATCAGCACGGCGTCCCCGCACCAGACGCCCGCGGCCGCCGTGTACCCGGCCCGCACTCCCCGCCGCGCGGCGACGGAGACGACGTACAGCGAGTTGGGCCCGGGGAGCAGGACGATCAGGACGAGGCCCGCCAGATACGTGGGGAGGTCGATGACACCGAACATGGGAACGAGTGTCGCACTCAGAACGCGTTCGCCGGGACATAGGTGCCCCACACCTCGCGCAGGGCGTCGCACACCTCGCCCACCGTCGCGCGGGCCTTGAGCGCGTCCTTCATCGGGTGGAGGACGTTGTCGTCGCCCTCGGCGGCCTTCTTCAGGGCGGCGAGGGCCGACTCCACCGCGGACCCGTCGCGCTCGGCACGGAGCCGGGCCAGCCGCTCCGCCTGCTGGGCCTCGATGGCGGGGTCGACGCGGAGGGGCTCGTACGGCTCCTCCTCGTCGAGCCGGAAGCGGTTGACGCCCACGACGACGCGCTCGCCGGCGTCGGTCTCCTGGGCGATGCGGTAGGCGTTGTGCTCGATCTCGTTCTTCTGGAAACCGTGCTCGATGGCGGCGACCGCGCCACCGAGGTCCTCGACCTTCCGCATCAGGTCCAGTGCGGCGCTCTCCACGTCGTCCGTCATCTTCTCGATCACGTACGAGCCCGCGAACGGGTCGACCGTCGCCGTCACGTCGGTCTCGTGGGCCAGCACCTGCTGCGTGCGCAGGGCGAGACGGGCGGACTTGTCGGTCGGGAGGGCGATGGCCTCGTCGTAGGAGTTGGTGTGCAGCGACTGGGTACCGCCCAGAACCGCCCCCAGCCCCTGGACGGCGACCCGGACCAGGTTGAGCTCCGGCTGCTGGGCCGTCAACTGCACCCCGGCCGTCTGCGTGTGGAAGCGGAGCATCAGCGACTTGGGGTTCCGCGCACCGAACTCCTCCCGCATCACGCGCGCCCAGATGCGCCTGGCCGCACGGAACTTGGCGACCTCCTCCAGGATCGTCGTCCGCGCCACGAAGAAGAACGACAGACGCGGGGCGAAGTCGTCGACATCCATGCCGGCCGCGACCGCCGTACGCACGTACTCGATGCCGTCCGCCAGCGTGAACGCGATCTCCTGCGCGGGCGAGGCACCCGCCTCCGCCATGTGATAGCCGGAGATCGAGATCGTGTTCCACCGCGGGATCTCCACCTGGCAGTACTTGAAGATGTCCGCGATCAGCCGCAGCGACGGCTTCGGCGGAAAGATGTACGTCCCGCGCGCGATGTACTCCTTCAGCACATCGTTCTGGATCGTCCCCGTCAGCCGGTCGGCCGGAACTCCCTGCTCCTCGGCGACCAGTTGGTACAGGAGAAGCAGCACCGCGGCCGGGGCGTTGATCGTCATCGACGTCGACACCTCGTCCAGCGGGATCCCGCCGAACAGCACCCGCATGTCGTCGATCGAGTCGATCGCCACACCCACCTTGCCGACCTCGCCGTGCGCGATCGGCGCGTCCGAGTCGTAACCCATCTGGGTGGGCAGGTCGAAGGCCACCGACAGTCCCGTCGTGCCGTGGGCGATCAGCTGCCGGTAGCGGGCGTTGGACTCCACGGCCGTGCCGAAACCGGCGTACTGGCGCATGGTCCAGGGGCGGCCCGTGTACATCGACGGGTACACGCCCCGCGTGAAGGGGTACCCGCCCGGCTCGCCGAGCTTCTCGGCCGGGTCCCAGCCCTCCAGGGCGCCGGGACCGTAGACGGGTTCGATGGGCAGTCCGGACTCCGACTCACGCGTCATGCCCACCACCGTATTGCGGTCCCGGGCGAAGCGCCGCCGGGTCGTTCGCAACCGGCCGTCCGGGGGGAGACATCTCAGGGGATGCCGGTGAGACGACAGGGGGTCCGGATGCGTACTACGGGCATGGGGAGATCGTTCGCCGCACTGCTGGTCCTGGCGATGGCCTGCGGCTGTACGGTGCGGACCGCCGACGGGGACGGCGACGGGAAGCGGCATCTGCCGGTACGGATCGAGGTCCCCAAGCGCAGTACGCCACCGGCGGACGACGACCCGAAGCCGAGTGCGACACCGTCTGCTCCGTCGTCCGCTCCTTCCGCCGCGCCCGCCGCCGTGCTGTGGTCGCGCGGCGACTCCGGGCGCGACGTGCGGGAGTTGCAGGCCCGGCTGCGGCAGGTCGCGTGGCTCTACGACGGGCCGACGGGGTCGTACGACGATCTCACCGAACGCGCGGTCAAGGGGTTCCAGGGCAAGCGCGGGCTGCCGAGGACCGGGAAGACCGACACGGTCACCTGGAAGCGGCTGAAGGACATGACGCACGCACCGGGCAAGTGGGAGCTGTATCTGATGGGCGGGCAGCCGGCCGACGCGCCGGACGCGCGCTGTCTGACCGGGCGGGTGCTGTGCATCAGCAAGACGAGCCGGACACTGCGCTGGATGATCGACGGGCGGACGGTGAAGACCGTGTCGGTGCGCTTCGGTTCGGTGGGCACGCCGACCCGTGAGGGCGTGTTCAGCGTCTACTGGAAGTCCCGCCACCATGTGTCGACGCTCTACGACTCCCCAATGCCGTACGCCATGTTCTTCAGCGGCGGCCAGGCGGTGCACTACTCGGCCGACTTCGCGGCCCACGGATACGCGGGTGGCTCGCACGGCTGCGTCAACGTGCGGGACGAGGCGGCGATCGCCGACCTGTTCGACCAGGTACGGAACGGCGACAAGGTCGTCGTCCACTGGTGAGTTCCGCGAGAGGGATCAGGGGCGCGGACGGGACCGGGGGAACGTGTCCCGCCCGCGCCAGGTGCACGAGCCGTAGGTACGGGGGGAACCCCGGCTCTGTGCGACGGCCGATGACCAGTCGGCTCACTCAGTACTGCGCCGCAGCGGCCGAAAATGTCACACCCACCGCGACCGAAACCGCAGTGGGTGAGAAAAGTGCAGGTCAGCGATTCGGGGAGCGGTCAGATCGCGCTGTACGACGGGCTCGGCCACGGGGTCGGTGACATCGTTGCCCCGGGCGAGGCGAGCGGGGCGCCGGAGGTGCCGCCGTCGGGGGCGTGGTGGTTCTTGCGAGGGGACGTGAACTGGCCGTCGTGGTGGTCGTTCCCGTTCCCGTGGCCGTCCCGGTCGCCGTGGCCGCTCTTGTCGTTGTCGTCACGGCTGCCGGTGTCCTCGCCCTTGCCGTCGCCATTGCCGTCACCGTTGCGGTCGTCGGGGCCCGACTTGGCGTCGCCCCGGGTGTCGGTGCCGGACAGGACGCCCTTGCAGTACTTCCACACCCGCGAGGTGCCGCCCGCCGCGCCCTCCAGGGAACGCTTGCGGGTCGGGTCGAGGTTCTTGCCGTCGCGCATGTCCCGGCAGGCCGAGGCGGATCCGCTCCAGTCCCTGCGGGATCCCGCGCCCGGTCCGTCGGAGCCCGTGCCGGGCGCCGCGCCGGTGTCGCCGCCCGCCGTGTCCCGGGAGCCGGCCCCGCCGGAAGGGGAGTTCTCGGGCGAGGGTGCGACCTGAGGGGCCGAGGGCGAGACGAACGGACGGTCCGGGGTGGCGGCGGCCGACACCGACGCGCCGGGTTCCGGTTGGCCGTCCCCGAAGTGCGGCAGGACTCCGGTTCCGGCCGCCGCGGCCACTCCGCCGACCATGCCCACGGCCAGTACGGCGGCCAGTGCGAGGTGCGCGGGGCGCCGCCTGCGGGGACGGCCGGCCTCCGCGTCCGGGGTGCCGATCCGCACGAGACCGGCGTCGGTGCGGCCGGCTCCGGTCCGGTGCCGGCCCCGGGCGGCCGGGCTCACCCAGTCGTCCGTACGATCCGCGCGCACCTTGCGGAACGCGGCCAGCGCGGCCTCCTCGCCGGGCAGTCCGCCGCTGGTCGGGGCGGGTTCCGCGGTCAGCGCCTCCAGCGTTTTCGCGAGGCGTTCGGCCTGGTCGCGGTCGGCCGGGTCGACAGCTTCCAGTGACTCGCCGCGCAGCAACCGCTCTGCTGTCTCGAGGTCCAGCCACTCGTAGCTCTCGTCGGCCATCACATGTCCTTCTGCGTCCGCGGGCGCATATGCGTCACACTCGCGGACGTCACCGCACTGTCCTGCGGTTCTCGCTGGGGCGGCAGGGCATCGAGCGCGCCGGCCGATTCCGGATCGTCGCCGAGGAGCTCGGCGAGCCGTTTCAGACCTCGGTGCGCGGCCGTGCGTACCGCGCCGGGACGTTTGCCGAGGGTCTCGGCGGCGGTCTTGGCGTCCAGGCCGACCACCACGCGCAGCACCACTGCCTCGGCCTGGTCCTGGGGCAGCCGGGCGATGAGCGAGAGGGTGCTGCCGGTGGCCAGCGCCTCGATGGCCTCGCCCGCGGTGTCCGACTCGGCGGGCTTCCCGGTCAGCTCGGTCTCGTCGCCGCCGATGGCGGGCCGGCGGCCGCGCATCCGGATGTGGTCGAGGGCGCGGTTGCGGGCTATCCGGGCGGCCCAGCCCCGGAAGCGGTCCGCGTCCCCGTCGAACCGGTCCAGGTCGCGGGCTATCTGGAGCCAGGCCTCGGAGGCCACGTCCTCGGCGTCCGGGTCACCGACCAGCGTCCGGACGTATCCGAGCAGCCGCGGGTGCACCGCGCGGTACACAGTCCGGAACGCGGTCTCGTCCCCGTCCTGTGCCGCAAGCACCGCGGCAGTCAGCTCCGCGTCGTCCCCCAGCACCCGTGAATCCTCAATACATGGTCGCGATCGATGGTCGCCGCTTCGAGCCGTCGAGGGTGGTGGTGATCGCTCGAGAGTCGCGCTGATCATTCAACTTCCCCGCCCGGCGCGAAAGGCACGTTACGACTTGAAACCGCTGCTCGTCCATGTCCGTACAAAATGCAACTACCTCGTGATCCGAGGTGGGCACTGCGGGGTGTGACAGAAACCGCACCCACGGCGCTGAAGAAAGTACGGGCCGCCGCGCGGCCCGTGCCGCGCGACGGCCGGGGCCTCTCCTGTGGGGGGTGGCGGCTCCGGCCGTCTCCGCGGTCCACCCGTGCCGGGTCAGTCCTTCTTGGACTTGTTCTTGTCCGCGTTCTGCGGGCCGCTCGTCTTGCCCTTCTGCTGCCCCGGTTTCGCGTCCGCCGCGTCCGCGGTGTCATTCGCGTCGGCCGCCCCCGTACCCGTCAGCGTGGCGCAGTAGGCGCTCACGTTCGCCTCGCCACCGGCCGCCGTCACGAGCCGCTGGTACGCCGTGGAGTTCAGCGCCTTGCCCCGGCCCCGGAGTTTCTCGTAGGCGCGGCAGTGGGCCAGCGTGTCCTTCGCGGTGGGCGGGCGCTCGGCAGGGGCGGCGGGGGCCGACGTGGTGGGCCTCGCGCTGCTGTGCGACTCGGCCGGGGTGCTCGCCGAGACGCTCGGGCGTACGTCCTTGCCGTCCGCGGCGCCCTTGGCCCCGCCGCCGCCAGCCGAGCCGATCGCCGCGTAGGCGACACCGCCGAGGGTGAGACTCGCGAGGAGCACGGAGAGCGTCGCCTTCAGCGAACGTGCCCGGCGCCGCTGCGGGCGGGGCCGCCAGTCGTCCCGCCGCCGGGTCCGCGCCCGGTGCGCCCCGGTGTCCCTCGCCGTCCGGAAGGCGGCCACGGCCCGCCGCTCCGCCTCGCCGTCGGACTTCTCACCACGGAGGGCCGCGGCGAGCAGCGCCTCGAGGGGACCGTCGTCGTACGGCGCCTTCGGCGCGAGGGCGGTGCCGTCGTGGGCGGCTTCGTCGTACGGCTGCCGCCCGTCCCCCGCGGTCCGGCCCCGCGCGGTCTCCTCCGGACGCGCATGCCGACGGCCGGGGGCATCGCCGCTCCGCTCGTCACCCATGTCGTGTCCGTTCCTGTCCGATGTGGCGTCCTCGCCTGTCATGTCGACTCCCCCAGCGTCCGGGGGCCTTCATCCGTCACACTCTCGGCGCCCAACTGGTGCGCCAGCCGCTTCAGTCCCCGGTACGCCGCGGTGCGTACCGCGCCGGGGCGCTTGCCGAGGACGCGGGCGGCGGCGGGGCCGTCCAGTCCGACGACGACCCGCAGCAACACCGCCTCGGCCTGGTCGCGCGGGAGCCCCCGGACCAGTTCGAGGGCGTACTCGGTGGAGAGGGACTCCAGCGCCTGGTCGTGGGTGCTGTGCGGGCCGGGCAGGTCCAGCATGTCCTGCTCCAGCGCCGCCGACCGGGGCCGCACCCGCTGCCGGCGCAGATGGTCCAGGGCCCGGTGCCGGGCGATGGTCGCCGTCCAGCCGCGGAAGCCCGCCCCGTCACCCTTGAACCTGCCCAGGTCCCGGGCGATCTCCAGCCAGGCGTCCGACGCCACGTCCTCCGCGTCCTCCCCGACCAGCCCGCGCAGATACCCGAGCAGTCCGGGCTGCACCAGCCGGTAGGCGACCGCGAAGGCAGCCTCGTCGCCCTCCTGGGCCCGCGCGACGGCCGCGCCCAGTTCCCCGTCGTAGGCCTGCACGCGGCGGGGTTCCCCTCCCTGGCCCAAGAACTTTCCTGTCCGTACCGGTTCGTGGCGATTCCGCACCGTCCGGCACGGTCACGCCCTTGCCCATGTCCCCCACGGTCAACAGCGTCGGACCTCACAGAAGTGTCACAGCGGGTCGGACATCCCGGGCACCCGCACTCGAACACCTGTGACAGCTGGCAGAGTTCGTACGCTGTATAGGTGCCACCTGTGTGACAGGTGGTGTTTCTGTGACCAAATTCAGGGGTGGGGTAGTGAGTCGTCGTAATAGCCGTGCGTACAGACCGCTCAGCATGAAGCGGCGAGCGTGGCTGACGCTCGGCGCGGTGGTTCTGGGAGGCGGCGGCATCGCGACCTACGCCGTCGCCAGTCCGTCGACCGACGCCGCGGGGGACGTGCAGCCCAAGCGGCCGGTGAAGGTCTACGACTTGGCGCTGAAGAGCGCCGCGGCCGGCAAGCGGGAGCTGCCGCGCACCGAGACCAAGGAGTTCTCGCTGCTCGGTGTCTCCTGGACGGGGGTGACCAAACCGCTGGAGGGCAAGGCGCAGGTCCGTACCCGCAGCAGCGACACGGGCGAGTGGACCGCCTGGCAGGACCTGGAGACGAACATCGACCCGCCGGAGGACCCCGAGGAGCGCGAGGGCGCCCGCGGTGCGTCCGAACCGCTGTGGGTCGGCCCCTCGGACGGCGTGCAGGTACAGGTCGTCCACGAGGACGGCACCACAAGTGCCGGGCTGCCCAAGGGACTTGAGGTCAACCTCGTCGACCCGGGCATCGCGACCGCCGCGGAGCAGAAGAACGCGGGCGACGACACGGACCCGGCGGCGTTCGCCGCGGACGAGACGCCCACGCCCACGCCGACACCGACACCGACGGTCAGCGACAGCGCGTCCGCCTCTCCGACCGCGACCCCGACCGACACGGCTACGGCCACCGCCACGGCCACACCTTCGCCCACCGCCACCATCCCCACCGCGCCCCCGTCGACGGCCCCCGAGCCCTCGATGGTCTCCCGCGCCGGCTGGGGCGCCGACGAGTCGCTCAGCCCCGACCCGTCGGAGTACAACGCCGATGTGAAGGCCGTCTTCGTGCACCACACGGACGGCTCCAACGACTACTCGTGCGCCGACTCCGCGGCGATCGTGCGCGGCATCTACGCGTACCACACGCAGACCAACGGCTGGAACGACATCGGCTACAACTTCCTCGTGGACAAGTGCGGCACCATCTTCGAGGGCCGCAAGGGGGGCGTGGACCTGCCGGTCCTCGGTGCGCACACCTACGGCTGGAACCGTGAGTCCACCGGCATCGCGGTCCTCGGCAACTTCACCGACGCGGGCGCCTCGAACGCCGCTCTCACCTCGGTCGCCCGGATCACGGCCTGGAAGCTCGGCCAGTACGGTGTCGACCCCAACTCGACGGTCCAGCTGAAGGCGGGCGCGACCCAGAAGAACCTCGCCGGTACGAGCTTCACCGCGGGCAGCCTCTACACCTTCAACCGGGTCTCCGGCCACCGCGACGGCTACGCCACCGAGTGCCCCGGCACCTCCCTCTACGCCCAGCTGCCGACCATCCGCGCCTGGGCGTCCGGCCCGGTGCAGGGACTGAATCTCACCTCGCTGACCGGCGCGGTCCTGTCCGGCTCGACATACTGGACCAAGGGCGCGATCACCGCGAAGTGGACGGCCACCACGCCGGCTTCGCTGATCTCGAAGTTCGAGCTGCTGGTCGACGGCAAGGTCGTCGCCACCGCGCCCGGTACGGCCACCTCGGCCGCCACCACCCTGGCCGCGGGCAGCCACAAGGTCGCCGTACGGGCCGTGCACCAGTCCGGTAAGACCACTCCTGCGACCACCGCGCTGACGGTCGTCACCGACACCACCGCGCCGACCTTCTCCACCACGCCGAAGATCACCCTGCGCACCGGCACGGTCACCACCACGGCCGCCCCGGTCACCCTCGGCTGGAAGGCAGCCGACTCCCAGGCCCTGAAGCAGGTGAGCCTGCTGTCCCCGACGACGGCCACCTTCGGCCCGACCACCACCAGCTCCAGCCGTACCGCCAAGCCCGGCACCGCGAGCACCTGGTCGATGAAGGCGTACGACGTCGCGGGCAACACTCGTACGTCGTCCCCCTCGTACACGCCGATGATCCTTCAGGAGACCTCGGCGACGAAGTCCGGTAGCTGGACGACCCGTTCGTCGACCAGCTACCTCGGCGGCAAGTCGTACTCCAGCGGTTCCAAGAACGCGAGCCTGACCTGGACGTTCACCGGCAAGTCCGCCGCGTGGGTGGTCTCGCGGGCGTCCACCTCCGGGCAGGCGTACGTGTACGTGGACGGCACCAAGGTCGCGACCGTGGACCTGAAGTCCTCCACCACCGCCTACCGGCAGGCGATCTGGACCAAGTCGTGGTCCAGCAGCGCCAAGCACACGGTGAAGATCGTGGTGGTCGGCACCAGCGGCCGCCCGACGATCACGACGGACGGCCTGGTCTACATCAAGTAGGGCCTCAGCCCAGCGAGTCCACCGGCTCGGGCGTCCGCTCCCCAGCACCCTGGGGAGTGGGCGCCCGTTCCGCGTTCACGACGACTCCCGCGATCAGTGCGGCCAGCAGCAGCGCCCCGAACGCCCACCAGGTGGCCACGTTGAAGCCGTGCACCGTGGCCTCGGCCTGCAGCAGCCGCTTGTCGACGCCGGGTCCGGCGTGCGCGGTCAGGTAGGTCGCGGTCACGCTCGCGGCGATCGTGTTCAGCAGGGCCGTACCGATCGAGCCGCCCACCTGCTGGGCCGTGTTGAAGGTCGCCGAGGCCGCCCCCGAGTCACGCGGCGCGACGCTGCCGGTGGCCAGCGAGATGGAGGTCATCATCGCCGTACTCATGCCGAGACCCAGCATGAGCATGCCGGGCAGGACATGGGAGACGTACGCCGGCTCGACGCCGACCTGCGCGATGATCGCCAACCCGCCCGCGGCCACGAGCAGTCCGGGCACGATCAGGGTCCTCGGCGGCACCCTGCTCAGCAGCCGTGCGGCGATCTGAGTCGAGCCGACGATCATCGCGGCCGTCATCGGCAGATACGCGAGCCCGGTCTTCAGCGGCGACCAGCCGAGGACGCCCTGGAGGTAGTACGTCAGGAAGAGGAACACGCCGAACATCCCGACGGTGACGAACAGCACGGTCAGGAAGGCGCCCACGCGCTGCCTGTCCTTGACCACCGACATCGGCAGCAACGGCACCCGCGCCCGGGTCTGCCACACCCCGAAGGCGGCGAGCAGCACAACTCCGGCGACCAGCAGGGTCACCACGAGCCCGTCGCCCCAACCCCGGGACGCCGCCTCGGAGAAGCCGTACACCAGCGCCAGCATGCCGCCCGAGCCGAGCAGCGCGCCCGGCACGTCGAGATGGGCCTCGGGGTGCCGTCCGCCGGGCGCGAGGATCGCCCACGCGCCCGCGAACGCGACCAGCGCGACGGGCACGTTGACGTACAGACACCAGCGCCAGTCCAGATACTCGGTGAGCAGTCCACCCGCGAGCAGCCCGATCGCGGCGCCCGCCCCGACGATCGCCCCGAACACCCCGAAGGCCTTCGCCCGCTCCTTCGGTTCGGTGAAGGTCGTCGCGAGCAGCGACAGCGCGGCCGGCGCGAGCAGCGCGGCGAACACGCCCTGCAGGGCGCGTGCCCCGAACAGCATCCCCTGCCCGGTCGCGGCCCCGCCGAGCGCGGAGGCGGCGGCGAAGCCGACGAGCCCGATCATGAAGGTGGTCTTGCGCCCGGCGAGGTCGGAGATCCGGCCGCCGAGCAGCAGGAGCCCGCCGAAGGCGAGGGTGTAGGCGGTGATCACCCACTGCCGGTTCGCGTCCGACATGTTCAGGTCGGCCTGGGCGGACGGCAGGGCGATGTTCACGATGGTCATGTCCAGCACGACCATCAACTGGGCGAGCGCGATGACCACGAGCGCCCACCAACGACGGTTGTCGGCCATGACCCCATCGTGCGCCTGCCGACGCCCCTTTGGGAACGGCAGCGTCTCTTATTACGGTTTTTTTGCGTCTCCGGTCAGCGCCGCACGGCACCCGTCGCATCCCGGCACAGCAGTCGCAGCGAGCCGTCCCCGGCGAAGCAGCGGCGGGCCTCGTCCACCGGGTCCCACAGCCGTCCGTCGGGCGTACGGACCCAGTGGTCACCGCCGCTGTTCCACCACTCGGCACCCGTCTGGCGGACGACCACCTCACCGGCGTAGGCGCCGAGCCCGCGCAGCACGGTCTCCACGGCGGCGTACGGCGCCCCCTCCCGCCGTATCTCCTCGATCAGCCGGTCGACGCGCCACAGGCTCTGCGCCGAGTAGTCGAGCCGGACGCGTGCGCCCTCGCGCAGGGCCGACACCGCGTCGGCCGCCCAGCGCACGGGTTTGGTCGCGGCGGAGGGCCTGGTCGCCGGCTTGGGTGCCTGGCGGGTCGTCACATCAGCGGTCGCATGAGCCGTCACATCAGTCATCACTTGGGGAAAGCGTCTCAGCGAGGTGTTTCGTCACGCGGATCGGGGACTTCGCGCGGACCGGTGCAGGACCGACCCACCTTCGCCGTATCCCTCCCGGGACGGTCACAGGACCCTCTCGGTAGCGAGGTTGACGCCAGAGTGACGATTCACCCCGCCGCTGCGCTCCTGTCTCTGATGAGCGACTACTTCCATCTCCGCGCGGTGCCGCCCTCGGCCCTGCGCAACAGCGCGAACTGGATGCAACGGCTGTTCGAGGACGACTGGGACGCCGTCCGCGAACGCATCGGACGACATCGGGAGGAGGTGCTGGACAAGTCCTACCTGGACCACGAACTTCTCTACGCCGGCGCCGAGGTGGTCCTCGGCGGACTGCCGGTCTATCCCGGCGACCACGACAAGCCCCCGTTCCTGCTCCTGACGGCGGCCCGGGCGAACCGCGTCTCGGCGTACCTCGGTTCGGCCGACTTCGAGGCCCTGTGGCTGGTCGTCCGCGAGGAGTTGCTGCCCAGACACGGCGGGGCGGCCGCGGAACGGGAGGCGCGGGGGGTGTTCGCGGCGGCGCACCGGGATCTGACGGCGTTCTACGACCAGACGGCGCGGTACGGGGACGCGGTGGTCAAGTGGATCGTCCACTGAGCCGCTCCTCCCTTGAGCCGCCCACCCTCACCCCCGCCGCCGGCTCCTCCGGGACACCACCGCGCGCAGCACCCGGCGGCCCTCCGTCGACACCTCCAGGGCCGGGCGCAGGCCTGCCGGGCCGTGGCCGGAGAGGAGTTCCAGGACGGTGATCTGGCGGCGCAGTTCGGCGGCGACGAGCGGGGACATGCCCTCCGTACGTCCCTCACGGCGGGCTTCGACCGAGTCGCCGGCGTCCTTCAGGGGGTCGAGCAGCCGGTGGATCCGGAGCGCGGCGACCGAGCAGGCGTCGGCCCACACCCGTAGCCCGGCGGCGGACCGTTCGACCGGCGCGGCGGAGAGCATCCGGCGGGCCAGCAGCACGGCCTCGTCCTCACCGGAACCGGAGAGGACAGCGGAGCCACCCGCATCCGCCTCCCCGTCGCCTGCCCCGAACTCCCCGCCCAGCTTGCCTCGAACCTGCTCCAGCCGTTCGCCCCACTCCGCGGCCCCGGCGTCGTCCGCGAGCCCCGCCCACAGGGGCCGCAGGACCTCGTCGTCGCCACCGAGCAGCGGTACGCAGCGATCCAAACAAGCCAACCCGCTGACGGCCAGTCCGCGTTCGTCGGCCTGGCCGATCAGCTCCACCAGACTCATCCACGCCTCCCTCGCCGAGCGGTATTCCCTAACGGAACCCGCACTTCCCCTTACTGCGCGCGATGGCCCGGGAGTGTCACAGGGGCACCACGCCGAGCCGGTCGAGCATACGGAAGAAGAGGTTTTCGGCCAACAGGTCGGGTTCGGCGCTCAGTACGTCGAACAGCGATTCCTCCGCCACCTCGTGCCCCGCCTCGGCCGCCCAGGCGACGGCCCGCGCGGCCGCGTCCCGGGGTTCGAGGAAGTAGTCCTCCAGGGTCAGCCCCTCCTCGCCGCCCCCGATGTACGCGGCCATGGCGGAACGGGCCAGACAGGTCGTCCAGGCCCCGCTCTCCGGCCCCGCCGCCTCCAGGACGACCGACGCGCTGTCCATGACGTATCCGAAGAGCGCGGGCGAACCGCTCTCCACGGCAAGGGCGTTCATGTTCCCGACGTCGCCCTCGCCGTTCGCGTACTCCCAGACCTGCCATCCGCCGGGCGCCGACTCGCGCAGGACCATGCCCTCGGCCCCGGCCAGCGCGTCCAGCTCGGCGAGCGGCCGCTCCCCGCGGCCCACGACGAAGTAACCCCAGTAGCCCATCCCCGGTTCCCCCTGGCTGCTCGGTACGGCTCGAGCCCGAATAGACCACATTCGTACGGCAGTTCGCAGCAGGATGGACCAAATCCGTCACACCGCGACAGGCACGGCGGGACCCTGGTGGGCCTTCTCGTCCTGCATCCGGGTCAGCCGCAGCACGACGGCGGCGGCGAACAGGGCGGCCACGAGGTCGACACCGTCCGCGAACATCATCTGCGGCATGGAGTCGTGGATCTCCTGGGAGGTGTCGGCCTCCCCGGCCATGCTCGACACGAACCGCCCGGCGCCGGTCGTCAGGAGCCACAGCGTCCACCAGGCGTTGACCAGCGCATGCCCCCTGGGCCTGCCCTCGGGGCTGCTCGCGTCCCAGACGTCGAGCATGATCCGACGCGGGTACCAGAAGCCGACGAACGGCACGACCCAGCCGGCGATCACCCAGCCGCGCGCCTTGCGGTGTCCGTCCGGGGCGAACACCTCGGCGTTCACCCGCACCCGCCAGAACCAGATCACGTAGACCACGGCACAGGCCAGCAGCACGGCGGCCTGTGCGGAGGCGGCCACCGCCGTCAGCGTGTCCGCCAGGTCGGCCCGGTCCAGCACATCGTCCCCGAGGTCGCCGCCGACGACATCGCCCGTGACGTCGTACATCAGGAAGTCCGCGCCGAGGGCGAACACGTCGACGGCCGCGGCCACCGCGAGCAGCACCGCGGTGGCGCGCCCGAGCCCGACCGGCGAGCGCAGCCAGAGCTTCGGCGCGCCGACGGGTGGGGACTGGAATCCGGCCGGGGCGGTGCACTGGGTGCACAGGACGCCGTCCGGCGCCGCTTCGAAGTGATGGCAGCGTGTACAGAGCATGGTGAGGTCCCCCCGAGGTGCGGATGATCAGCAGACCGCGCGGGTTTCTCCCCAGAGCCTCACGCGCGGCATGCGGAACATACGGTTCGACGGGCCCGTACGTCCACAGGAATCCCCGGCACCTCAGCCCAGCCGGTCCCCGAGCGCCTTGAACCGCGTCCAGGTCAGGGCGGGCTTTCCCGGGTCCCACAGCTTCTGCACGGTCGCCCGCAGCGGCATCCGGATGCCTGCCGCGACCTGGTCCTGCGTCTGCGCGTTCGGGAAGTCGCACCACACCGCGAAGTACCCGCCGAGGATCTGGCCGTCGTACTTCGCGGGGACGGCAGTCGTTCCGCGCAGGACCCTCGGGGTCCACTCCTCGTAGATCCGCCGGCCCGTCGGATAGTAGAACTGGTTGGGCTGCCCGAGGACGTAGTAGAGGAACTTGTCGTTGTAGTTGACGACCGTGCGCCCCTCGCTCAGATACTCCAGCGGCTGCCGGGCGCCGATCTCCTTGCCCGTCCAGTACCCGACCCGGATGTCGTCGGCGGCCCGGACGGACGTCCCCCGGAAGAAGCCGTCGTTCCAGGCGATCGGGGCCCTGCCGTGCGCCCGGACGGTCTTGGCGCGGTCGTTGAGCCAGCCCGTGGTCAGGTCCTCGACGGTGGCACCGGCGCCGTAGGCCTTCCTGGCGGCGGCGGCGAGCTGCGGGTAGGTCGCCGCCGGGTCGGACACCATGAGCGCGCGGTACTCGTCGCCGCCGAGGTGCCAGTCGGCGCCGGGGAAGAGACCGGCGTACTCGTTCAGCAGGTCGTCGACGATCCTGGCGGAAGCCGGGTTGGAGATGTCGACGGCCCCGCGCGCCGCGTTCCCCGCCGCACTCCGCAGCTGGAGCTCCGGGTGGGCGGCGATGACGGCCCCCAGGTGTCCGGGCGAGTCGATCTCAGGGACCACGGCGATGTGCCGCTGGGCCGCGAGGGCGACGATCCTCTTCACCTGCGCCTTGGTCAGGTGCTGCCTCGACACGATCTCCGGGTGCGAGTCGGACTCGATCCGCCACGCCTGGTCGTCGGAGAAGTGCAGCTGGAGCCGGTTGAACTTCAGGTCGCCCAGCTCCCGGACCCGGTCCTCGATCCAGCCGGCCGTGAAGTTCTTGCGCGCGATGTCCAGGAGGAACCCGCGCACCGGCTTGGCCGGCTCGTCGCGCACGACGCCCTCCGGCGCCGTACCGCCACCGTGCACCGCCTGCTTGAGCGTGCGGGTGCCGTAGAACACCCCCGCGTCGCCCGGCGCGCTGATGACGACCCGCCCGCCGCCCACGGTCATGCGGTACGACTCCGGGTTCGCGCCCTTGCCGCCGTTGACCGTGAGGCGTACGTCCCCGGCGCGTACGTCGTTCTTCCGTCCGGCGTACGTCAGCCCCAGCTCACCGGCGAGCAGACGCCCCTCGTCGGCGAGGCCGGCGTCGTTCACGACCACGCGCCGGCCGGGGGCGGGACGCCAGCCAGGACCGCGCGCCGGGGTGTGGGCGCGGACGGCCGGGATGGTGCGGGGTGTGGTGGACAGCGGGTACGACCGGGTGGGGCTGGGGGCCGGATTCGGGGCCCTCGAAGGGGCCGGGGAGCCTTCCGCTCTGCCGCCCATGGGTGACTCGGCCTGGGACCGGGCCGATCCGGCCGGGTCGCTGTCGCCGCCCGCCCACAGACCGAGACCCAACCCGACCGCGACGGTGACGACGACCGCCCCCGCGATCAGCCCTCGCGTCTGCTTCTCCGTTCGCTTCCTGTGCTGGCTCACATTGTCAACCTAGGGCCTGGTGAGGGAGGACCGCGTCCTGCACCCGTACCGAAACGCCCCCGTCCGGGTGAAATTCGGGCATCCGTCGGACAGATCATGTCCACTCTCGATAGCGTGGCGTCACACCGCTCACAGCTTCCCCTGCCGAAACACACGTGACGCCCACACATTCTCCTGGCCGACTGGCCATACCGTCCCTGCCCACCGTCCTGGACGCCTTCAACATCGCGCCCGCCGACGAGGCCAGGCCCTTTCTCCTGGACTGCCTGCACAGCCTCCGCTGGGCGGAGCGGGTCGCGGCCCACCGCCCCTACCCGACCGTGGACGCCCTGCTGGCCGCGTCGGACGAGGCGGCGTACGACCTGACCGTGGCGGATCTCTCCGAGGCCCTGGCGGCCGAGTCCCTGCCGGCGCTGCCGGACGGGGTCTACTCGGCGGCCCACATGGCCATGGACGCGGCCCACGCGGCCTATGAGGCCCGCTTCGGACACGCTTTCGTCATCTGCCTGGACGGCCTGCCCCCGGCAGAGGCGCTGGATCACGTCCTGGCGGGCATCCGGTCACGATTGACGAACGATCCGGAGGAAGAACGGGTGGTGGCGGCCGAGGAACTCCGCCGCATCGCGAGGGGCCGGCTGGTGTCCGCCCTGAGGGGCGCGGGGCGGTAGTCGATGTGCGGCTGCCGCCGCGTGGGCGCGACCGGCCCCCACGGCGCCGCACCCGGCACATAACAGCTCAGACCACCCCAATAGCTGTCGAGTACCCCCATCTGCGTGCCACTTTGATCACACAGGTAGGCCCGGGGTAAGCCCAGCGGCAGCGCATCGCTACGATGCTGGGGGCCGGTGGACCGTACCCGGCCGGGCCCGACCGACAGCACAAGCCGGCTGGCCCCGATACCCCGCTCCCGGAGGGACTTCCGTGCCGGCTGGAACGCTGTACCGCGGCCGGGAAGGAATGTGGTCCTGGGTGGCTCATCGAGTCACCGGCGTCCTCATCTTCTTCTTCCTGTTCGTTCACGTGCTGGACACCGCTCTCGTCCGTGTCTCCCCCGAGGACTACGACAAGGTCGTGTCCACGTACAAGACCCCGCTCGTCGCGTGCCTGGAGTACGGCCTCGTGGCCGCCATCCTCTTCCACGCTCTCAACGGCCTGCGCGTCATCGCCGTCGACTTCTGGTCGAAGGGCCCGCGCTACCAGAAGCAGATGTTCTGGGCCGTGGCCGGCATCTGGGTCGTGCTGATGCTCGGGGCGATCTACCCCGTCCTCGGCCACGCCGCTCGTGAACTGTTCGGGAGCTGACACCGATGGCGACCACTGAAACCACCGCTTCCGGCATCGGCCCCGTAGAGGGCGCGTCCGGCTACGGCGTCGACAACCCGGCGCCCCTGATCGAGGCCCCGCGCAAGCGCACGAAGAAGACGCCTCGCTCGACCCGTGGCAATTTCGAGATGGCCGCGTGGCTGTTCATGCGCCTGTCCGGCATCGTGCTGGTCGTCCTGGTCATCGGCCACCTGCTGATCCAGCTGGTACTGGACGGCGGCGTGTCGAAGGTCGGCTTCGCGTTCGTCGCGGGCCGCTGGGCGTCCCCGTTCTGGCAGGTCTGGGACCTGTTGATGCTGTGGCTCGCGATGCTGCACGGCGCCAACGGCCTGCGCACGATCATCAACGACTACGCGGAGCGCCCGAACACCCGCCTGTGGCTGAAGGGCCTGCTCTACACCGCCACGGTGTTCACCATCCTGCTCGGCACGCTGGTGATCTTCACCTTCGACCCGAACATCCGCTAGGCACGGGGCTGCGAGAATCATGAAGATCCACAAGTACGACACCGTCATCGTCGGCGCCGGTGGCGCGGGCATGCGCGCGGCCATCGAGTCGACGAAGCGCAGCCGCACCGCCGTGCTGACCAAGCTCTACCCCACCCGCTCCCACACGGGCGCCGCGCAGGGCGGCATGGCCGCCGCGCTGGCCAACGTGGAGGAGGACAACTGGGAGTGGCACACCTTCGACACGGTCAAGGGCGGTGACTACCTGGTCGACCAGGACGCCGCAGAGATCCTGGCGAAGGAGGCCATCGACTCGGTCCTCGACCTGGAGAAGATGGGCCTGCCGTTCAACCGCACGCCGAACGGCACGATCGACCAGCGCCGCTTCGGCGGTCACTCCCGTAACCACGGTGAGGCGCCGGTCCGCCGCTCCTGCTACGCGGCCGACCGCACCGGCCACATGATCCTCCAGACGCTGTACCAGAACTGCGTCAAGGAGGGCGTGGAGTTCTTCAACGAGTTCTACGTCCTGGACCAGCTGATCACCGAGGTCGACGGCGTCAAGCGCTCGGCCGGTGTCGTGGCGTACGAACTGGCGACCGGCGAGATCCACGTCTTCCAGGCGAAGGCCGTGATCTACGCGTCCGGTGGCTGCGGCAAGTTCTTCAAGGTGACGTCGAACGCGCACACGCTGACCGGTGACGGCCAGGCGGCGGTCTACCGCCGTGGCCTGCCCCTGGAGGACATGGAGTTCTTCCAGTTCCACCCGACCGGCATCTGGCGCATGGGCATCCTGCTGACGGAGGGCGCCCGCGGTGAGGGCGGCATCCTCCGCAACAAGGACGGCGAGCGCTTCATGGAGAAGTACGCGCCGGTCATGAAGGACCTCGCGTCCCGTGACGTCGTGTCCCGCTCCATCTACACGGAGATCCGCGAGGGCCGCGGCTGCGGTCCCGAGGGTGACCACGTCTACCTGGACCTCACCCACCTCCCGCCGGAGCAGCTGGACGCGAAGCTGCCCGACATCACGGAGTTCGCCCGTACCTACCTCGGTATCGAGCCGTACACGGACCCGATCCCGATCCAGCCCACCGCGCACTACGCGATGGGCGGCATCCCGACGAACGTCGAGGGTGAGGTGCTCGCCGACAACACCACGGTGGTCCCGGGCCTGTACGCGGCCGGCGAGGTGGCCTGTGTCTCGGTCCACGGCGCCAACCGCCTGGGCACGAACTCGCTCCTCGACATCAACGTGTTCGGCAAGCGGGCCGGTATCGCCGCCGCCGAGTACTCCCAGAAGGCGGACTACGTCGAGCTGCCGGAGAACCCGGCGGAGCTGGTCATCGCGCAGGTCGAACGGCTGCGGGACGCGACGGGCACCGAGCGCGTGTCGGTCATCCGCCGCGAGCTGCAGGAGACCATGGACGCGAACGTCATGGTGTTCCGCACCGAGCAGACGATCAAGACGGCGGTCGAGAAGATCGCGGAACTGCGCGAGCGCTACCTGAACGTCTCGATCCAGGACAAGGGCCGGCGTTTCAACACGGACCTGCTGGAGGCGATCGAGCTCGGCAACCTGCTGGACCTCGCCGAGGTCATGGCGGTCTCCGCGCTGGCCCGCAAGGAGTCCCGTGGCGGTCACTACCGCGAGGACTACCCGAACCGGGACGACGTCAACTTCATGCGCCACACCATGGCGTACCGCGAGGTGGGCGACGACGGCGCCGAGTCCATCCGTCTCGACTACAAGCCGGTCGTCCAGACCCGCTACCAGCCGATGGAGCGTAAGTACTGATGGCAACCCCGACCCTGGACAAGGCGGACGCGGCCGGCACACCCGAGCCCGGCTTCGCCGACTCCCCGTACATCACGGCCACCTTCCGTATCCGCCGCTTCAACTCCGAGGTCTCGGCGGAAGCGGTCTGGGAAGACTTCCAGCTGGAGATCGACCCGAAGGAACGTGTCCTCGACGCCCTCCACAAGATCAAGTGGGAGCAGGACGGCACGCTGACCTTCCGCCGCTCCTGCGCGCACGGCATCTGCGGCTCGGACGCCATGCGGATCAACGGCAAGAACCGCCTTGCCTGCAAGACCCTGATCAAGGACATCAACCCCGAGAAGCCGATCACGGTCGAGGCCATAAAGGGCCTGACGGTCCTCAAGGACCTGGTCGTCGACATGGACCCGTTCTTCCAGGCGTACCGCGACGTCATGCCCTTCCTCATCACGAAGGACACGAACGAGCCGACGCGCGAACGCCTCCAGACGGCCGAGGACCGCGAGCGCTTCGACGACACGACGAAGTGCATCCTGTGCGCTGCCTGCACGTCGTCCTGCCCGGTCTTCTGGAACGACGGCCAGTACTTCGGCCCGGCGGCCATCGTCAACGCCCACCGCTTCATCTTCGACAGCCGTGACGAGGCGGGCGAGCAGCGACTGGAGATCCTCAACGACCGGGACGGCGTGTGGCGCTGCCGCACGACGTTCAACTGCACGGACGCCTGCCCGCGCGGGATCGAGGTCACGAAGGCGATCCAGGAAGTGAAGAGGGCGCTGATCACTCGGCGTTACTGATCTTTCCAGCTCTGCATCAGGGCCCTGCTTCCTTCACTTGGGAAACAGGGCCCTCTGGTATATCTGGCAAAAATTCGCCCTCTACCGAATACTTCGTTCCGCCTGTCACACTCCGGGCACAATGCCCAATAAGTGGGGGGCGGTTCATGGAGCGGAGCAAAGAACCGTACATATGGCCAGGCGTTCCGTATCCGCTCGGTTATGCGGAAGCCTCGGCCGCGACCCAGACAGTGGCTGCGCCATTACTCGCGGGCGCTTCACTGACCTTGCTCGGTGTCGTCGTCGTCGATGACAGCACGTTCCGCTGGCCAGGGGCGACACTGCTCCTCGTCGTCTCGGCGTCCATCACCCTGATCGCGAGCATCCAGGTGGGCGCGGACGCACGCCGGTTCCTCTACAACAGGCAGACGCTCGAGGCCTGGTACACGGAGGACGAACTGAAGCGCGGCCCGCGAGCGCTGGCCGAGCGCGAGAAACATTTCATCCAGTGGAAGATCCGCAACCAACGCGCGGTGATCGCGTTCAATGCGGGCACCATGCTGCTGATCTTCGCGATCACATCGGTACTGGTTCCCCCTGGCGGAGATCAAGCCGCCTGGCGCTGGATCGCCACCGGCCTGGCACTGCTGGGCGCCTTTGGCGAGGCCTGGTGGATGTATCACCTCTTCTTCCGGGAGTTCAGGAAGCGCCCGGACAAGCAGAAATCCCTGGACGGAGGAACGAAGTGACGTTGTACGACGTGACACTGCCGGGCGAACCTCCTGTCGCGCACTTGTGCGGCGGATGCGAAGAGATCTTCCACGGAATCTTCGGGCACGGAGATCTGCAGAAGTGGTACCAGACTGTCGAGCGGCGTGATGCCGAAGCGCTGCGGTTGTACATCCACCAGTCGAGGGCGCATGAGTTGCACAGGACGACCTGTGCCTTCAGGTGTCTTCCACCAGCCGTCGTCGCCCTCAGCACACCCGATCAGCTCAGGGCGGAGCTCAGGAAGGTGCAGGCGATCCTTCCCGAGTACTAGGACGCTGAGGGATCGTCACGATCCTGCGCCGACGACTCTGAGGTCCAGCCCCCTGGGTGGTTGTACCGTCGGTCCTGTCGCCGAACCCCGGCGAACAGGTCCGATACCTCGGAGAACATGACCTCCTCGGAGGCGCGGTCCGCGGGCAGGGGGTAGTGCAACGCGTCGAGCAGGTCGAAGCGGTGCAGGTCGTACACCACATGCATGAGGCCCGAGTACGCCTGCGCCGCGGTCACAGCGCCCTTGTACGAAACGGCGGCAAGGGCCAGGGCGGCTCCGCACAGCCACCACTGTGACGGCTCGTCGTACAGGGCGGCTGTCCCGACCCCCATGAGGGCGAGGAACGCCCAGCAGAAATTCACCGCGGTCTCGAGTGCGTCCCGGGTCGAGCGGAGTACCTCGGACATGCGATCGGAGACCTGCAGGTAGATGCGGGGCCAGGAGCTCAGCGTCCTCAGACCGTAGCGTTCACCCGCGCTCAGCTCCCCGGCGCGCAGGGCGTTACCGAGTGCCGTGGGCAGCAGGACGTGGGCCGGCGGGTGAGCGGCGAGTCGGCGGCGTGCGTCCGCGCGTAGGCGCAGCTCCCGGTCCCCGCCCGTCTGGCCGTGAGCCCGCCGGTGGAGTGCCTGCCAGCGCCTGCGCTGCAGCCGGGCCAAGAGCCCCGCGAGCCTGGCCGTGAGTACCCAGCGGTCCCAGTAACCCTCCAGAACGCGCACTAGACGCACTTGGAACGGCTGCACCAGCAGCCCGAGCAGTGCCGCGCAGACAACGACCGCCAGGATCACCCCCAGCGCGGCCTCCGGCCCTTGCGGCCTCAACGCTCTCCAGTTGCTCCGCCCTGAAAAACTCCCCGCCCGCACCAGCGCGAGCACCCCGGCGACGAACAGCGCGCACGGCGCGAAACGCACCGACAGCACCCGTCGCACGAAGCTCGCCCTCCCCGTAGGCCCCTGAGCGCTGTTCAGTATGAAGCGCCGTGTCAAGCAGAGAGCAGGGAGGGTGCGTGGTGCGATCAAGCCACGCGCGTGGCCGGCACCGGTCAAGTCCCATGTGATTGTTGTTACTTGTGGGGCGCCGGTCGCAGACTGCCACCATGGCACTCCTGAGGAAATCCGCCGCCGCGCTGTGCGCCGCCGCAGCGGTACTGCTCGCGACACCCCCCACTGCCTCCGCAACCCCCGCTCCCCACGGAACCCTGGCCAGGGAGAACTTCGATCGTCTCCCCCTCGGGCCGGTCGCCGAGGGACGTGGCTGGAGCACCGATACGGCCGGCGGCACGCTGACCGTTGTCCCCAGCGCCACGGGGCATGGACGTGAGCTGCGGATTCGTACCGAGGGCAACGGTCGGGCCTTCCTTGTGTTCGATGAGCTCTCCCCGCCCGGCAACAGCTTCTGGGGACGGGTGCGGTTGCGGGTCGGGGGCTTCCCCACGGCGCCCGACTGGGCGCACTGGACCATCGCCGAGGCGTCGGGGGCGCGCTCGGCGACGCTGGTACGGCCGATCGGTGGGCAGTACGCGCCGACCGATCGCGGCAACTTCTGGGGCGTCGGGTCCGATCTCGGGCCCACCGGGGACTGGACCTCCTGGAAGACCTCCGCGCCGGCCGTAGGTGGGGCCTGGCAGTGCGTCGAGTTCCATCTCGACGCCACCGACAACCGGGTCACCGTGTACCTGGGCGGCGTGGAGCAGTCCGACCTGACCGTGTCCACGAGGGCGCACGGGGGGACCTCGGACGACTTCGTCTTTCCCTCCTTCGACAAGCTGAAGCTGGGCTGGCAGCTCTATCAGGGCGACCCGACGCCGTCGTCGTACGACATCCGTATGGACGACATCGCGCTCGGCACACGGCGCGTTGGCGGTTGCGAAAACGGGAGTTGAACCTGGGATTGCGCCTGGCGCAGCGGGCGTGATCCACTTCGGCGGTCATGCACTGGGGCCTCTGGGGAGGGGCCGGGGGACAGGGGAGGCAGCGGTGCGTACCGCTGGAGAAGAGATCGTGTCGCCGTGCCCGCAGTGCGGGGTGGAGATCCGTACGGACAGACGGTTCACCACGTGGTGTGCCGCCTGTGAGTGGAACGTGGACCCGCAGGGGCCCGGCGAGCAGAAGCGTGGGCTGGACAGGGTGCGCCGCGGGCTGGCGCAGCGGTACGGCGCGCGGCTGTTCGACGAGCTGAGGGGTGGGGGCGGGAAGGGGAGCGGGAGCGGGCTCACCTGGTCCGGTCCGCTCGCCTACGCGCTCGCGCTCACCGTGCACGGGTTGACCGTCGTTCTGGCCGCGGTCGGCCTGTGGGGCCTGGTCCGTGGCTGGGGCGGGCTCGCTATGGTCTTCGGGCTGTTCCTGTTGGCGCTTGCCTGGTCGCTGCGGCCGCGGCTGAACCGGCTGTCCGATGACGACCGTGTCCTGTTGCGAGGCGACGCGCCCGAGCTGTTCGCGCTCGTCGACGAGGTCGCCGCCGGCCTGGGCACCCGGAGCGTGGACGCCGTCGTCGTCGACGTCGACGCCAACGCGAGTGTCACCCATCTCGGGCTGCGGCGCCGGCTCCTGACGCTGGGGCTGCCGCTGTGGGAGGTGCTGAGCCCCCAGCAGCGGATAGCGCTCCTGGGCCACGAGCTCGGCCACTTCACCCACGGCGACACCCGGCACGGCATGGTCGTGGGAACCGCCTTCAGGTCGCTGAGCACCTGGCTCTACTACGTCCAGCCGATGCCGAACCCGAACGTGGTCCAGGCCATCACCAACCTGGCGTGCGTCCCGCTCCGCCTGCTCATCACCGGCGTCATGGCACTGCTCGACCAGCTGACCGCGCGGGCCTCCCAGCGCGGTGAGTATCTGGCCGACGCGACGGCGGCGCGCACCGGGTCGACCGAGGGAGCGGTCGGTCTGATGGACCGCCTCATGGTCACCGACTCGATCGTCACCACCCTGCAGCGCGAGACCAACAGCCGCCGGCTCCGCGGGACGGGCCGGGGCGGCAAGCAGAACGCCGACGGCCTGTGGGAAGCGCTCGTCGCCCATCTGGACTCCGTCCCGGAGTCCGAGTTCGAACGTCAGCGCCGGGTGGGGGCACTGCGCGGCCACAGCGTCGACGCGAGCCACCCGCCGACCCATCTGCGCCGGCGGCTCCTGCTGGACGGTACGCCGGTGCCCGCCTCGGTGACGATGGACGCCGCCCGGACCGAGCGCATCGCCAGTGAGCTGGCGGACGTACGCGGGACGCTGGCCCGTGAAGTCGTCAGGGACGGTTACGGAAACCTGTGACGGCCTCCTTCAGTCTGTGACCGCGCCCCCCGCTCCGGCCGGTCACAGCTGGCTCAGGATCGTCGGATCGGTGATCTTCGTGTCGTCCGCCAGCATCATCGCCTTGCTGAGGATGACCGCGAGCATGCGGTCGCCCTCGTAGGGGAGGTAACCGGCCTGCGGTGCCGACGGGTTGGACTTCGGGACGATGCACAAGTACTGGTCGTTCGGGGTGCGGAGAATGTTGCCCGAGCCGAGGTGGATCTTGTACGTGTGGCGGTCGCCCTTCACATGGAGGAAGCGGCCCTCCAGGGTGCATCGGTCGGCTATCGCGAGCCTCGGGATCAGGCGGTCCAGGAGGAGACGGCGGGTCTCGGCACTCTGGTTGAGCTCTCCGAAGCCGTACGACGTCCAGTACTCGCGGAAACGGCCGCCGGGGCCGCCGTCCTGCCAGGTGGGGTCGTTGCCGATGCTGGCCACGCCGACGAACAGGTCCACGTCGCGCAGGACTTCGGACAGGACCAGGGGCGGTATCTCCGTCAGGGGCAGAGGGTCCACCGGCTCGGCACCGTCGCGCAGCCACATGCGGTACTCGCCGCCGGCGCAGTGCGCCCAGTTCTCCGGGGCGCCGATCGGGTAGAAGCGGACCTGGTCGGTGCGCAGGCGCAGGAAGGTCCCGGAGTCGGTGATGTCCGTGTAGTCCTCGCCGCCCTCGCCCTCGATCCAGTACTCGGCTCTCAGGCCCCAGCGCGGGAGGTCCCGGCCGGCCGGCGGGGCCTCGTCGTCGACGGCCAGGCGGAGTCTGTTGCGCCAGCCCCGGGCCGCCGCCAGGGAGTGGAACTGGTGCTGGCGCAGGACGTGGGCCGCGAAGCGGTTGGAGTAGGTGCCGGTGATGCGCTCCGCGTCCGTCAGCAGGTAGACCTCCCGGTGGGCCTGCTTGAAGGGCTGGGTGATCTCATGGCGTTCCAGCCAGTCGCGCCAGGCGACGATCTCGGCGGGGGTGTGGTCCACCGAGTGCCAGAGGCGGACTTCCGTGCCTGTGGTGACCGGGGTGTCGGTGACCGTGCGCAGCGAGCCGTCGGCGTATCCGGCCGTCGTGCCGTCGACCGTCCACAGCAGGCGACGGGCGAGGGTGCCGACGAGGGGGTGGTCGAGGTAGCGCTCGCGCCAGGTGTCGTAGGACCAGGTGCGGTCGGCCAGGAACTGGCGGTCCAGGCGCTCGCTCTGGGCCGAGAGCATCTTGTCGACGTCCTTGACGGCCGCCTTGAGCTCCTTCAGCTCCTCCGCGTGGTCCCGTCGCACGGCAGCCGGCACGCTCCTGACCGGCTTCCCGCTCGCGTTGCTCCAGGTCAACACGGCCTTGGTGCCCTGTACTTCGAGGACAGCCGTGTTCTCGCCAAGCCGGTGCTCCGCGCGTCCGACCTCGGTCAGGCCGTACGCCGGTACGGCCAGTTCCTCGATCTCCTCGCGGCTGAGGCCCAGGGCGACGGCGCGTGCCTCCAGGGCCGCGTCGAGCAGCTTGGCGGTGTTCTTGTACGTCACCCGGGTGGCCAGGCGGGCCAGTTCGGCGAGGGCGGCCTCGCTGTCGATGCGGGCGAGGGCGTTGACACCGGCGTTGGCGACCTTCGGGTTGCGCGGGCCGAGGCCGGCGACCTTCTTGAGGGAGGTCTCGACGAGGGCGCCGAGGGCGCGGGCGGTGTCGGGGTGGGCCGGGAGGAGGGAGAGGAGCCAGGCGAGGCCGCGCAGGGCGTTCGCGTTGTAGGGGTCGTAGGCGCTGTTGACGTCGGGTTCGTACCGCCCGCGCTCCAGCTCGAAGGTGCGGGGGCGGCCGACCAGGGCGAGCCAGCGGATCACCGCCTCGCGGACGCGGTCGGGCCCGAGCGGGTCGACCAGGGCGGCTGCCTGCTCGTCCCACTTGAGGGAAGGCTTGGCCGCGGTGGCGGTCGTCATGTGGGTCAGGAGTCGCTGCCAGGCGGGGCCGGTCTCGCGCAGGGCTTCCTCGGCCCACGCCTCCCCGACGTTGAGGGGCGGCTCGGTCAGCTTCTTGGCCGTCCTGGGCAGGTCCTCGTTCTGGTAGGCGTGGAGGACCGAGCGGCGGACCGTGGCGACGACAGCGGGCGCGACCGGGCGGCCCGCGGCCAGTTCGGCCTCGATGAGGTTCTCGTAGCGGGCGCCCCACCAGAAGGAGTGCTGCCGGGAGATCCCGTCGAGCAGGGACAGCCGCTCCGCGGTGAGGCGGTCGTGGGGCGGCAGGTCCCGGGAGACGATTCCCAGCAGGATCAGCGCGTTCTGCCGGGCGTTCGGGCCCGCCTGGTCCGAGTGGTACTGCGTCACGAGGCCGTCGGCGATCCGTGACCGCGCGTCCGGCGGCAGTTCGAGCAGCCGGGCCAGTACGCCGTCCCACAGGCCGGCCCAGTTGCCTTTGTTGGCGACCGCGGCCCTGAGCAGGTCGGCGGCGAGCTCCTCCAGGTCACCGTCGGCGGCACGCTGCCGGATCAGGTCCTTGTACTTCTGGATCTCGCCCATGGTCAGCCACCCACCAGCGGGACGAGCTTGAGGAAGGTGACCTCGGTGCCGAGCACGAGGTCGATCTCCTCGTCGAGCTCGGTCACCTGACGGTCGCCGACCAGCACCAGGAAGCCGTTGCCCGCGAAGGCCTTGAGGGCGAGCTCGGTCTGGGTCTGGGGGTCTAAGCGGCGGGGCGTGCGCAACGCGTAGCCGTTCAGCACGCGTTCGGTGTTCTCTGGCTGGACCAGGCCCTGGAAGACGGCGGGGGTTCGCGCGTTGTACTCGGCGACCTCCTGGAAGACCCGGCGGCGGATCAACTCGCGCACGGCGAGCCGCTCTTCGGCGATCTCCAGACCCCAGCCGTCGCTACGGCTCCCGCTCGTCGTCTCGTCGACGAACATCACGATTCCCATACCGAGGACAGTACGAGACACCACTGACAACGGGCCCTGCTCGGAGGGTTCACACGAGGTTGCGGACAACCGTCCACGTCACGGCCACCGCGAGGACGACCACCTGCGCCCGGGGGCTCAGCGTGGGGCGCCAGCGGCGGCCGTGCAGGCCCTCCCACGCCCAACGGCCCAGCAGCATCAGGGCGTACGGCGAGGCGAGCAGCAGGGCCCGGTTGTCCAGCCATGCTTCGGTGAAGTGGCCGTGCATCAGGTCGTACACCATGCGGGTGCCGCCGCAGGCCGGACAGAGCAGGCCTGTGAGCATGCGGAACGGGCACTGCGGCAGGAGGTGGCCGGGGTCGTGCGGGTCGGTGCGGTAGAGGTACACGGCACCGGCGGCTCCCGCGGCGAGTACCGCCGAGGGTGCCGTCGCGGGGTGGCGGAGCGGGGAGCGTCGTGCGGAGGACCAGGGCGCCGCCGGAGCGGTCCCGGCGGGCGCGGCGCCCTCCGCGCTAGCTTCGGAGGATCCGGCCGTGTTCATCGGTGTGGTCGTTCCCGGTGAGCAGGAGGATGCCGTCGACCAGCGACCAGATGCCCAGGCCGCCGCAGGTGAAGAGCTGTGCGAGTCCCATCCCGACATTGCCCAGGTAGAAGCGTCCCACCCCGAAGCCGCCGAGGGTGAGCTGGAGGATGCCCGCGATGACCTTCGACTTGTCGGAGTACGGCCGTCCGTACGGGTCGTAGCCGTAGGGGGCGTTGGGGTCTCCCGTGTACGTCCCCGGGGGCGGGTAGTAGCCCGGCGGCGGATAGCCGGGAGGCGGGTAGCCCGGTGGCGGATAGCCCTGCTGCTGATATCCGGGTGGGGGGCCCTGCTGGGGGCCCTGCTGCTCGTGACCCTGCTGCTCGCTCAAGGGGGACTGCTCCTGGGGACCGAAGCGGGAGGACCCGCGAAAAAAAGACAATGAGCCCGGTCATCATGCCCGACGGACACCGCGTCGCAGAAGCCCGTTCCGTCAGCCCCGGCTTAATCTGACGACATGTCAGATGACCAGTCGTACGAACTGCTCGGTTTCGACAACGTGCTGCTGCCCGTCGGGGACCTCGGCGAGGCCGTCTCCTTCTACGAGCGCGCGGGCTTCACGGTGGGCTTCAGGCTCGACGAGGCCGGGATCGCGCAGCTGAAGGTCGGCGGCGAGACGCCCGGGATCCTGCTCCGACAGGAGGAGGCGCTCGGGCACCGGCCGCCGCCGTGGCCCGCCACGCGCGTGTGGCTGGAGGTGCCGGACGCCAGAACCGCCGGCCGGGAGCTGCGCGCGGCCGGCCTCGAACTGCTCGACGAGCCCTTCTCCGTGGTCACCGGGTGGACCGTCGAGGTCGCCGACCCCTGGGGGAACGTCCTCGGGTTCACCGACTACACCAAGCGTCCCGAGCTCGGCCGGCGAGCCTGAGGGCTCACGGACGCACACGTGACGCAGACCTCTCCGCAAGCGAGTTGAACACGTTCAAAAGCAGGTCTAGAGTCTGCCCTGTCAACGTTTTGAACGCGTTCAAGAAGGGGGAGGCGCATGGACCGCACGGTCGTCGCCTACGTCATCTACCTGGTCGTCAGCATCGCCCTGACCGTCTGGGTGGCCCGCACGCTCAGCAGGAACGGCCGGATCTTCCTCGCCGACGTGCTGCGCGGGAACGAGCAGCTCGCCGAGGCCGTCAACCACCTCCTGGTGGTCGGCTTCTACCTCGTGAACCTCGGGTTCGTCGCCCTTTACCTCAGTGGCGACGGGACGATCGAGGACACGCGCGGCGTCTTCGAGGCCCTGTCGACCAAGCTGGGCGTGGTGCTGCTGGTGCTTGGCGTGATGCATCTGGCCAATGTGTACGTCCTCAACCGGATCCGCAGGCGGGGCGCCATGGAGCGGGAGCAGGTGCCGCCGGTCGCGCCGCAGGACTGGGTCCGGGCATGACAGGCCCGACAGGTGCCACGGGCGGTGCGGGCGTCCCGGCGGACCGCACCCCCATCCGCCGGCTCACCGTCCTGTACGACGCCGACTGCTCCCTGTGCGCCTTCCTGCGCGACTGGCTCGTACGGCAGCCGCAGCTGGTGCCGCTGGAGTTGGTGCCGGCCGGGTCGCAGGAGGCCCGGCTGAGGTTCCCGGGGCTCGATCACCGCGCCACCCTGGAGGAGATCACCGTCGTCGGCGACGCGGGACAGGTCTACCGCGACACCGCCGCCTGGATCGTGACCCTGTGGGCGCTGCGCGAGCACCGGCCGCTCGCTCACCGGCTCAGCACCCCGTCCGGGGCACGGCTCGCGAAGGGCGCGGTACTCGCCGCCGCGAAGTGGCGGGGGGCACAGTGGCAGGGCGGTCAGTGGGGCGGCCCTGCGTACCGCCGCTCGGAAGGCTGGGCGTACGACCCCGGCCGGGGCTGGGTCCACACCCCACCGGGGTGCGACAGCGGCGGCCGCGCCACTGGTTAGGCTCTCTTTCCGTGCCTGCGAACAACGACGGCCCCGACGAGGGCAGTACCCCGAGCAAGTCCGATCAGACGAGCAAGTCCGAGCAGACGCGCGCGCTGATCCTGGAGACGGCGATGCGGCTGTTCCAGGAGCGAGGGTACGACAAGACGACCATGCGGGCCATCGCCCAGGAGGCCGGGGTCTCCGTCGGCAACGCGTACTACTACTTCGCGGGCAAGGAGCACCTGATCCAGGGCTTCTACGACCGGATCGCCGCCGAGCACCAGGCGGCGGTCCGGGAGGTCCTGGCCCGGGAGAGCGACCTGGAGGCACGGCTCGCGGGCGTGCTGAAGGTCTGGCTGGACATCGCGCAGCCGTACCACGAGTTCGCGGTGCAGTTCTTCAAGAACGCCGCCGATCCCGACAGCCCCCTCAGTCCGTTCTCGCCCGAGTCGGAGCCCGCGCGCGTGGAGGCGATCGCCGTACACCGCGAGGTGCTGCGGGGCGCGACCAAGACGAAAGTGCCCGATGAACTCCGGGACATCCTGCCCGAGTTGATGTGGCTGTCCCAGATGGGGCTCGTCCTGTACTGGATCTTCGACCGCACGGAGGGCCGCGAGCGGAGCTACCGGCTCGCCGAGCGCGGCGCCAAGCTCACCGCGAGGGGCGTGTCGCTGGCCCGGTTCCGGGTGCTCAGGCCACTGGTACGGGAGGTGCACGAACTGTTCACGGACTTCCTGCCGGGGATGACGAAGGTGATGCCGGACCCCGGCAGGAAGGCGTAGTCACGTCAGTTGACGGCGTCGACCTCGCCCTCGACCAGTTCGACGTCGTACACCAGTGGCCCCTCCCCCACGACGACGTGCCGCGCGCGCGAGCCGTACGCCGGAGCCGTGGTCGACAGCAGGTACGTCCCGGGGGCCGGGACCGAGACGATGTACGAGCCGTCGGCCAGCGACTCCACCCGGTCCAGCTGACGGCCCCCGGCCGACAGCAGCGAGACGGCCGCGCCCTCCACGGGCTCCCCTTCCGCCGTACGGACGAAGCCGTGGACGGCCGACGACGGGCCGCCGCCCGAGGGAACCGCCGTCGCCGGAGGTGCCTCCTCCTTCGGCTCCACCGCGAGATGCGGCAGCCGCTTCTCCAGCCCCTTGGGCAGCCACCAGTTGGAGTCCCCGAGCAGATGCATCGCGGCCGGCACCAGGGCCGTGCGCAGGATGAAGGCGTCCAGGGCCACGGCGGCCGCGAGGCCCACGCCCGCCATCGCGGCCCCTGAGTCGCCGCTCAGGACGAAGGCCAGGAACACGCAGACCATGATCAGAGCCGCGGAGTTGATCACGCGGCTGGTCTCGGCCAGGCCCACACGGACCGCGCGGGCGTTGTCCCTGGTGTGGACCCATTCCTCGTGCATGCGGCTGACCAGGAACACCTGGTAGTCCATCGAGAGGCCGAACAGCAGGGACAGCATGATGACCGGCAGGAAGGCGTTGATCGGGCCCTCCTTGCCGAGGCTCAGCAGGTCGAGTCCCCAGCCCCACTGGAAGACCGCCACGAGGACGCCGAAGGAGGCGGCCGCCGCGATCAGGTTCATCACCGCGGCCGTCAGCGGCACCACCAGGGAGCGGAAGGCGATCAGCAGGAGCAGGAAGCCGAGGCCGATGATGGTCGCGATGAAGAGCGGGAGGCGGTCGCCGGTGACCGTCGCGAAGTCCTTGGAGACCGCCGTGACGCCGCCCACGTGGGCCTGCACCCCGGCCTGCGGGATCACCTTGTCCCGCAGGGTGTCGATGAGCTGGTCGGTCTCCTCGGACTGCGGTGACGTGGTCGGGACGACCTGGATCACCGTCACGCCCCGCGCGGGCGGCAGCGCGGCGACCCGGGCGACCCCGTCCGTGCCCTGGATGCCCTTGACCAGAGCGGAGCTGTCGCCGCCGTCGGTGACCACCTGGAGCGGTCCGTTGAAGCCGGGGCCGAAGCCCTCGGCGAGCAGGTCGTACGCCTTCCTGGTGGTCGTCGTGGTGTCGTCGTTGCCCTGGTCCGTCGCGCCGAGGCGCAGTGACAGCACCGGCAGCGCGAGGACGGCCATGACGGCGAGGGCGAGCACGGCGATCCGGCGCGGGCGCTTCTGCACGCCCGCCGACCAGCGGGCGGCCAGTCCGCTCGTCCGCTCCGGCTCGGGCCCGGCGGCGGCGAGCCTGCGCCGCTGCCGGCGGCTGAGCACCCGCTTGCCGAGGAAGCCGAGCAGCGCCGGCAGCAGGGTGGTGGCCGCGAGGACACTCAGCACCACGGTCAGCGAGGTGCCGATGACCACGCCGTCCAGGAAGCGCAGGTTCGTCACCAGCATCCCGGCGAGCGCGATGCACACCGTGCCGCCCGCGAACAGCACCGCGCGACCCGAGGTGTTGAGGGCGGTGACCACCGACTCCTCCGGGTCCATGCCGCGCAGGATGCCCTTGCGGTGCCGGGTGACGATGAACAGGGCGTAGTCGATGCCGACACCGAGGCCGATGAGGGTGGCCAGCAGCGGGGCCAGGTCAGGGATGTCGGTGCCGTGGCTGAGCAGCTGCGTCGAGAACAGGCCCATGCCGACACCGAAGATGGCGACGGCGAGCGGCAGCAGCATCGCGAAGAACGAGCCGAAGGCCAGGAACAGTACGACGGCCGCCGCCACGATGCCGACCATCTCCGCGAGGCCGGTGGGCGGTTCCTGCACCCGCTGGATCGCCTGACCGCCCAACTCGACCTGCAGTCCGGCGCGTTCGGCGCCCTGCGCGGTGTCGACGACGTCCTGGACCAGCTCCTTGGGGACGGCGTTCGCCTGGTCGGTGAAGGTGATCTGGGCGTAGGCGATCCGCCCGTCGCCGCTGACCTGGGCCGCGTCTGCCTTGTAGGGGCTGGTCACGCCGCCGACGCCCTTCATGCCGGCGATCTTGTCGAGTGCGGGCTGGATCCGGGACCGTACGGCCTGGTCCCGTACCGAGCCCTCGTCGACCTTCCACACCACCGTGTCGGTGTCGCCCGCGCTCTGCGGGAAGGCCTTCTCCATCAGGTCGTACGCGCGCTTGGAGTCCGTGTTCGGGAGGGAGAAGACGTTCGCGTAGTCCGTGCCCGCCGTCGAGGCCGAAAAGCCCAGGCCGAACAACGCCCCCACCCACAGCAACAGGACCACCAGCCGGTGCCGGTAACACCACCGTGCCAATGCCGCCACGCTCAACAGCTCCTTACTCGGTCGGTTGGTCCCCCAGGTCCTGCGCAACAGATTCGGTGGCGCCGCGCGCGCGTGGGGGCGGCACGCCATGACTCACAAGGAACTCCAAAGCAGCGAAGCCGCGCGGTTGTCAGTGGGCCCGTCGATACTGGGGGCATGACTGGGGGCAGCGCTGAGGGAGAGACGAAGAGTCCGGGCACCGTGCTGGTGGTGGAGGACGAGGAGAGCATCGCCGACGTGCTCGCGATCGCCCTGCGCTACCACCGGTTCGAGGTGATGGTCGCCGGCTCCGTCCGTGAGGCGCTCGCGCTCACCGACCGCACCCGCCCGGACGCGGCCCTGCTCGACGTCATGCTGCCCGACGGCGACGGCCGCGCCCTCGGCCGTGAACTGCGCGAGCGGCGGCCCGATCTGGCCCTCGTCTTCCTCACCGCGCGGGACGCTCCCGCCGAGATCGTCGGCGCGCTCGGCTTCGGCGACGACTACATCACCAAGCCGTTCAACATCGACGAGGTCGTCGCCAGGATCACCGCGGTCCTGCGCCGCACCCGCCCGGCCGACGTCCTGCCCCAGCGCCCGCCCCTGCGCTACGGCGACCTGGAGCTGGACGAGACGACGTACTCCGTGCACCGCGACGGCCGCACGGTCCAGCTCACCCCCACCGAGTACGCGCTCCTGCGCTTCCTGGTGCGCAACGGCGGCCGGATCGTGCCCAAGGAGCAACTCCTTCGGCATGTCTGGCAGTACGAGCACACCCCGCCCGAGTCGACCGTCGTCGAGACCTACATCAGCTATCTGCGGCGCAAGCTGGACGCCCTGGGACCGCCGGTGATCACCACCCGGCGGGGTGTCGGGTACGGGCTCGCATGAAGGTCCGCCTGCCGCGTGGCCGACACGGCATCCATTCGCTGCGCGGCAAGCTGACGCTGGCCAATGTGGCGCTGCTCGCGATCGGCATCGTCGCCGCGACCGCCGTGAGCGTGATGGGCATGCGGTACTACCTGCTCGACCAGATCGACAGCGAACTCCTCAAGACCCGGGACTCCCTGGGCGGTTCACAGATCACCCTGCGGGAGATCGACTCGCTGAGCATGCTGGGCTTCGTGCGCGACCGGCTCATGCCGACCCAGCAGGAGTCGAGCGACGAGCGCTCGACGGAGACCGTCTTCGCGGTCGTCGACCGCCGGGGCGAGCCGGTCAGGATCCTCGGCTTCGATCCGACCGAGGCCCAGCAGGGCCTGGCGGAGGCGGCAGGCGACCCGCGCGCGCTCGCCGCCGACTCCGAGCCGCACGACGTCACTCTGGGCGGATCGGCCTACCGCGCCACGGCGGCCCGGCTCGGCGACGGCTCCTACGCCCTGCTCGCCGCGCCCACCGACGTCCTGCACCAGGGCGTCGCCAAGGCCGTCCGGCTCGACCTCGCGATCGGCACCCTGCTGCTCGCGCTGTTGGCCTGTCTGACGATGTTCAGCGTCCGGCGCCGGATGCGGCCGCTGGAGGACATGGTGGAGACCTCGTCGGCGATCGCCGAGGGCGATCTGACCCGGCGCGTCCCCTCCAGCCGCGAGGCCACCCTGGAGGTCGAGCAGCTGCGGGTCGCCCTCAACTCCATGCTCCACCAGGTCGAGTCGGCGTACCGCACGCGCGAGCACAGCGCGGCCCAGCTGCGCAGCTTCGTCGCCGACGCCTCGCACGAGCTGCGCACCCCGCTGTCCGCGATACGCGGCTATCTCCAGCTGTACGACAAGGGCATGCTGTCCGACCCGGACGACCGCAAGCGCGCCTGGGCCCGGGTGCTCGCGGAGACCGACCGGATGGGGCGGCTCGTCGACGAGCTGCTCACCCTCGCCCGCCTCGACCAGCAGCCCGAACTGCGGTTCAGGAACGTCGACCTGAGCCGGCTGGTGCGGGACGCGGCCGAGGATCTGCGGGTGCAGCAGCCCGGCCGGCCCGTCGAGGTCGCCGCCGAAGGCTCGCTGCTGGTGCGGGCCGACGAGTCGGGGCTCAGACAGGTCCTGGGCAACCTGGTGGCCAACGTGCGCACGCACACACCCGCCGAGGTGCCGGTGCGGCTGGGGGTGGAGCGCGAGGACGGGGTCGTACGGCTGTGTGTCGCGGACGAGGGCCCGGGGCTGCACGCGGACGACGCGGCGCGCGTCTTCGACCGGTTCTTCCGGGTCGGCGGCGGCGCGGGCAGCGGCCTCGGTCTGGCGATCGTCCAGGGCGTCGTGCGGGCCCACGGCGGCGAGGTGGCGGTCCGCACGGCCCCGGGCGAGGGGCTGGCGGTCACGGTCAGCCTGCCGGCGCGGGTGTCCGCGGGTCAGTGACCCCACGCGTACGTCCGCTCAGTCGGCCATGAGCAGGGCCCACACGGTCTTGCCGTGCCGCCCCCGGCTCCACACCCCCCACGCGGTGGCGATGTTCTCCACCAGACGCAGACCGCGGCCGGTCTCCTCGCCCTCGCCGACCGCTCGCAGCCGGGGTTCCAGTCGGTCCTCGTCGGAGACCTCTATCAGGCAGGAGCCGTCCGCGAGGGCGGTCACCGCGACCTCGAACTCCCGCTCCAGGAGCGGCCCGTGGCGCACCACATCGGTGGCCAGTTCCGAGACCAGCAGCACCACGTCGGCCAGCGCCGGATCGTCGGGTCCGTGGCCCCAGTCGGCCAGGTGGTCCCGGACCCGCCGCCGGGCGAGACCGACGGAAGCCGGATGCCGGGGCAGCCGGAAGGAGTTGCGTCTCAACACGTTTGCTCCTCACCCCGCGCACACCTCCGTCACACGGTGCTGCGTTGAGTGGCTGCCCGGCGTCACTCGGGCGAATGTCGGTTCCACGGGAATGCGTCGGAAACGGCGCGATGACGTCGGGATCAGATCCAGGACGCCGACATCAGATCCAGCTGAGGCGCCAGAGGCGGAAGACTCCGGTGCCGTCCGAGAGGTACTGGCCGCCACCGACGTCCTCGCTGGTCACGACGTAGTCCTTGGCCTGCCACAGCGGGATGACCGGGACATCGCGGGCGATGTCCGCCTGGAGGTCGCGGAAGTCCTGCCCTGCCTCGCCGCGGTCGGCGTACCGCTGACTGTCCTGAATCAGATGGTCGACCTCGTGGCTGCTGTAGCCGGTGTTCATGGTGCCGTCGGTGCCCACGAGCGGGGAGCCGTACGTGTCCGGGTCGGGGTAGTCGGCCACCCAGCCCACCGCGTAGGCGTCCAGCTTCCCGGTCGCCCAGCGCTTCTGGAAGTCGGTCCACTCGTAGCCCTTGAGCGTCACCTTGAACAGGCCGCTCGCCTCAAGCTGCTTCTTGAGCTCCTTGGCCTCCGCGGCGGCTGAACCGCTGGTGAGGCCGTAGCCGTAGGTGAAGCTGACCGGGGTGGTCACGCCGGCCTCGGTGAGCAGGGCACGCGCCTTCTTGACGCTCGGCTCCGCATAGGTGTCGAAGAACGACGTGGTGTGGCCGGTGATACCGGTCGGGATCAGCGAGTAGAGCGGGTCGACGGTCCCGTCGTACACCGAGGCGGCCAGCTGCTCGCGGTTGATCAGCCAGGCCATGGCCTGACGCACCTTGGGGTCGTGCAGGGGCTTGCCCGCGCGGGTGTCGAGGTAGAGGTTGCGGACCTCGGAGCTGTCGGCCTCCGAGACGCGCTGGCCGGGGTCGCTCGGGTTCAGTCCGGCGAGGACATTGGGCGGCAACTGGCGGTAGGCGACGTCGATCCGCTTCGCCTTCCAGGCGCTGTTCAGCTTGTTCGAGTTGCCGTAGTAGTCGAGTTCGACGGGGCGGCCGGTGCTCTTGATCTCACCCTTGTAGTCGCCGTTGGGCGCGAGGACCGCCTTCTTGCCCTTCGTATACGCCGTCAGTTCGTACGGCCCGGTGCCGTCGACGCCGTTGTCGGTGCGCAGTGAATTCGCGGGGTACTTCGTGCTGTCGACGATGACACCGGCTCCCGTGGCCACCTTGAACGGGAAGGTGGCGTCGGGCGAGGACAGCCGGAAGGTGATCGTCCGGCCGCTGGCACCGACCGACTGCAGGGTGCTCAGCAGCGAGGCCGGGCCGACATCCGAGTTGATCTTCTTGACCCGGTCGAAGGAGTACTTGACGTCCTTGGCGGTCATCTCGCGGCCGCTCGGGAACGTGAGGCCCTCGCGCAGCACGCAGCGGTACGTGCGCAGATCACTGCCCTCGAACCCACAGCTCTCGGCCGCGTCGGGCACGGGAGTGGCACTGCCCGGCTCGAAGGCCAGCAGTGACTGGAAAACGTTGTTGAACAGCGCCCAGGAGCCGGCGTCATAGGCTCCGGCCGGATCGAGGGAGGTGACTTCGTCCGTCGTCCCCACCTTGATCGTCCTGCCCGTCCCTTCGGACGGGAGCAACTGCCAGCCGCCAACTCCCACGACCCCCAGAACAAGAAGCGTCGCGAGAATCCGCACGCGAACCGACCGCATCGGTTTGCCCTCCCCGGACCCCATGGGTCCCAGTGCACATGCCACCCCCTAGTGGCGCGGATCACCTAATCACAGGTGTTTCAGCTGGGGGAAGAGGGATTTGTCGAGTTGGGCAAGACGTTACCGCAAGGGGTTTCGGCCATGTTTCACAGAGTTCCCACAGGATCTCCGGCCGGCGATCAACGGACGGTCGCGCAGGCGACCGCCGCGGCGCACACCAGGACCGACGCGACGGCCCGCGCCATGATCGCCCGGTCCACGATCCGCCGCAGCCACGGGACCGGAACGCCTCTCAGCAGCCAGGTGACCGGCAGGGAGAGCGCGGACACGCAGGCGAGGAGGAAGAACTGCCGCGCGGGTGGGTAGTCGGGATCCCAGGGGTCGTGAGCCGCGTTCTCCAGATACAGCAATCCGGCGACCGCGTACCAGAACAGCGCGCAGCCACCGGTGAGCAGGGTCTCGTACAGGGCGAACAGAACCGGCCTGCTGCGGGCGAGGCGCCGGAGGGACGTGTCGGACATCATGCGCGAACCCTCCCCCGGCCGGCCCCGGGAGGGCCGTCGTGGTCAAAGTACGCCGACTCCCGCACCGGGCACAGCAGCACGACGGTCCGGGCCGCTGTTCAGGCCTGCTTCGACGCCAGTTCGATCACCGTGATGTCCGACGGGGCGCCCACGCGCGTGGGCGGGCCCCAGGCGCCGGCGCCGCGGCTGACGTAGAGCTGAGTGTCGCCGTAGCGCTCCAGACCGGCGACGGTCGGGTTCGCGGCCTTCGCGAGGAGGTTGCCGGGCCAGAGCTGGCCGCCGTGGGTGTGGCCGGAGAGCTGGAGGTCGACGGCGTGGTCGACGGCGTCGTGGATCTGGACCGGCTGGTGGGCGAGGAGCACGCACGCGCGTGCCGTGTCCCGGTCGCCGAGGGCCTTGGCGAAGTCGGGGCCCTGGCCCTCACTCTCGCCCGCGATGTCGTTGACGCCGGCGAGATCGAACCACGCCAGTTCCGTACGGTCGTTCTCCAGCGGACGCAGACCGAGCCGCCGTACCTCCTCGACCCACTGCTCGGCGCCGGAGAAGTACTCGTGGTTGCCGGTGACGAAGAACGAGCCGTGTCGTGCCTCGAGCCGCGCGAGGGGGGCTGCCGCCGGGCCGAGGTCCTTCACACTGCCGTCGACCAGGTCGCCGACGACCGCGATCAGGTCGGGCCGGGTGGAGTTGATGGTGTCGACGACCTTCTGGGCGAAGCCACGGCCGAGCACCGGGCTCAGGTGGATGTCGCTGACCACCGCGATCCGGTAGCCGTGCGCCGCGCGCGGGAGCTTCGCCAGCGGCACGGTGACCCGCTTGACCCCGGGCCCGCGCAGGACGCCGTACGTGCCGTAGCCGACGGTTCCCACGGCGGCCGCGGCGGCGGCTCCGGCGACGACCCGGGAGACGAAGAGGCGGCGGGAGGGGGCGCCGACGAGGGTGGCGCCGCCGGGCTCCGACGGCTCCCCGGACGCCGGTCCGTCCTTCCCGGGTTCCCGGGGCGGGCTCCCGGGCTCCTGCGGCTTCTCGGCAGGTGCTCCCGCCGGTACCCGCTCCGGGTGCGGTACGGCGGTCACGGCGGGCTCGCCGCGCCGGTCCCGGCGTTCGAGGAAACGTCGCAGCAGGGGTCGTACGACCTCTCCCGCCACGACCGCGAGCAGCAGGTAGATCGACAGCGCCAGCCACAGGAAGCCGGGCCACGCGAGCACACGCTGGAGCCAGAAGGGGGCGCCGGTGCGCTCCGCGACCAGGGCACCGACCGCCAGCACCCAGCCGCCGCCGATGAGCACCGCGCCCACGCGGCGGGCCCGGCCGGGGCCGTCGGTGGTGTCGCGGAACAGGCGGCGCCACAGGTACCAGTTGGCCGTGACGAGGACGGCCAGGGCGAGCAGTGCGAAGACGATGACCACGGTCTGCTAACTCTCGGGGGTCGGCTGTGAGTTCCGGCGCAGTGCGCGCACTCCACGCAACCCGATGAGCCCGACGACCGTCCCCAATACGAAGGAGACGACGGCCAGCAGCAGGTGCACCCAGAAGTACCCCGTCGGGTCGCCCGCGTCGTCGAACGCGAGCCCGCTGGCGTCCTTGACGAGGTTCTTGACGAAAGTGATCCAGATGATCCAGCTCCACACCCCGAAGGCGAGCAGGAACCAGGAGACGGGGCGGCTGAGCTTCATGGGTCCAGTATCGCGGGCCGTTGGCCGGTTCGACGGCCGGGGTGGGGAGGGTGCTGGGACTTCACCCTCCGCGCCATGTACGTTCCTGAGCGTGTCCGCACCCCACAAGAAGACCGCCGGGCGATCCCTGCTGGTCACCTCCGCCGCCGCCCTGTCGTCCCTCGCGCTGACCGCGCCGGTCGCTCTCGCGGCTCCCGGCCCGTCACCGAGCACGTCCCCGAGTGCGTCCCCCAGCGCCACTCCCCCGGCGAACATGTCGACCGTGGGCGGCTCACGGCTCGGCCAGGCGGGCACGCAGGTCAATCTCGCGAGCGGCGTTCCGGTGCTGCCCAAGGACATCACCGCGCGCTCCTGGATCGTCACGGACGCCGAGTCCGGCGATGTGCTCGCCGCACACAACGCGCACTGGCGGCTGCCCCCGGCGAGCACCATGAAGATGCTCTTCGCGGACACCGTGCTGCCGAAGTTCGCCAAGACCGAGAAGCACAAGGTCGTCCCCTCCGACCTCGCGGGCATGGGCGCCGGTTCCAGCCTGGTCGGGATAAAGGAGGGCGAGACGTACACGGTCCACGATCTGTGGCTCGGTGTCTTCCTTCGCTCCGGCAACGACGCCGTGCACGTCCTGTCCGCGATGAACAAGGGCGTCGCCAAGACCGTCACGGAGATGAACGAGCACGCCGAGGAGCTCCAGGCCCTCGACACGCATGTGGTCAGCCCCGACGGCTACGACGCCCCCGGCCAGGTCTCCTCCGCCTACGACCTGACCCTGTTCGCCCGTTCCGGCCTGCAGAAGAAGGATTTCCGCGAGTACTGCTCGACGGTCACCGCGAAGTTCCCCGGCGAGACCAAGAAGGACAAGAAGGGCAAGGTCGTCCGCAAGCCCTTCGAGATCCAGAACACCAACCGACTGCTGAGCGGCGACTACGACATCTCGCAGTACCAGGGCATCGCAGGTGTGAAGAACGGCAACACCACCAACGCCGGCGCCACCTTCACCGGTGTCGCCGAGCGCAATGGCAGGGTGCTGCTCGTCACCGTCATGAACCCGTCGAAGGAAGGGCACAACGAGGTCTACAAGGAGACCGCGAAGCTCTTCGACTGGGGCTTCAAGGCGGCCGGCAAGGTCCAGCCGGTGGGTGAGCTGGTGCCGCCCAAGGGCGCCGCGCAGTCCAGCGGCCAGGGGGAGGCCGGGGAGGCCGGGGGTGGATCCGGCGGCTCCGGGGACTCGGCGGGCTCCGGGGACTCGGCGAAGCACGCCGCGGCCGCCACGGCCGACCACGGCTCCCGCGGCATGGGCACCGCCCTCGCGATCTCCGGCGGCCTCCTTGTGCTGCTCGCGGGCGCCGCGTTCCTCGTCAACCGCCGCTGGCCGCTGCCGGATCTGGTACGTCGTCGCTCTTCTCGTCCGTGAGCTCCTGCTCCTTGCTCCCCGTCGCCGTCCACGCGGCGCAGAACAGCACCAGCTTCGCCGTGAAGTTGATCCACAGCAGCAGGGCGACGGGGACGCCGAACGCGCCATACATGCTCTTCGTCGCCACGCCCTGGATATAGCCGCTCAGCAGCAGCTTCAGCAGTTCGAAGCCGATCGCGCCGGTCAGCGCGGCGACGAACAGCCGGCGGCGCGTCGGCTCGACCCCCGGCAGCAGGGTCAGGACGTACAACAGGAGCAGGAAGTCGGCGAGTACGGCGATGACGAACGCGACGACACGCAGCAGGACCCGGCCCGCGCCGCCCTCCTGAAGGCCCAGCTCCCCGCTGATCCAGTCGACCAGCGCCGAGGCGACGGTGGAGATGGCGAGCGTGACCAGGACGGCGCCGCCGAATCCGACCAGGATGCCCAGGTCCTTGCCCTTGCGCAGGATCGGGTTCTCTTCCTCGTCGGGCAGCTCCCACACCGCGCGCAGACACTCGCGCATCGAGCCGGCCCAGCCGATGCCGGTGAACAGCAGGGCGGCGGCGGCGATGAGGCCGACGGTGCCCGCGTTCTGTACCAGGCCGCCGATGTTCAGCTGCTCGGAGATGCCGGGCACCTGATCGGCGATCTTGTCCTGGAGGTCGTCCTGCTGCTTCGTGCTGAGCGTGGCGGCCGCGATCGCCGCCGCCACGGTGAGCAGCGGGAACAGCGCGACGAAGCTGGTGAACGTCATCGCCGCGGCCAGCCGAGTCCACTTCACCCGGTCCAGCCGTTCGTACGACCGCCACGCGTGCGTGGCCGTCAGGCGCACCCAGAGCGGCCCGACGACGGGGAGTCTCTTCAGCCAGTCCATGATCGGATCTTGCCCTCCGCGTGGAAGACCGATGTGTGAGTACCCCGAAAACGCGGGACGGCGTCGGGCGGGGGCGCGCCCATTAATCACCCATTCCGGGTAGAGGCATGAAGTTTGAGATCAAATTGTCCCTATAGCGGCGATACGGTCACCGGCATGTCTGCCGACACCGTTCCCGTCACGGGATGGGGGCGCACCGCCCCCACCGCGGCCTGTTTGATCCGTCCACGGAGCTACGAGGAGGCCGTGGCCGCCGTCCGGGGCTGCGGGGCCCGTGGCGGCATCCCGAGGGGCCTGGGACGGGCGTACGGGGACGCGGCACAGAACGCAGGCGGCGCGGTGTTCGACATGACCGGCCTGAACCGGATCCACGCGATCGACGCCGAAGGCGGCACCGTGCTGTGCGACGCGGGCGTCTCCCTGAACGGGCTGATGGAGGTGCTGCTGCCGCTCGGCTGGTTCGTGCCGGTGACGCCCGGCACCCGGTACGTCACCGTCGGCGGTGCGATCGGCACGGACGTCCACGGCAGGAACCACCATGTGTCCGGCTCCTTCTCCCGCCATGTGCTGTCCTTCGAACTGCTCACCGCCGACGGCGAGATCCGCACCGTGCGCCGCGGCACACCTCTGTTCGACGCGACCACCGGCGGCATGGGTCTGACCGGGATGATCCTCACCGCGACGGTCCAGCTCCAGCCGGTCGAGACGTCCCTGATGTCGGTGGACACGGAACGCGCGCGCGACCTCGACGACCTGATGGCCCGTCTGACGGCGACCGATCACCAGTACCGCTACTCGGCCGCCTGGGTCGACCTGCTGGCCCGCGGGGCCGCGACGGGGCGGGCGGTTCTCACGCGGGGCGACCACGCGCCGCTGGAAGCGCTGGAGACACCGGGGCCGCTCGCCAGGAGCACACGCGCGCGGAGAGACCCGTTGACGTTCGGGACCCCGCGCTTCCCGGCCCCGCCCCGCTTCCTCCCCGAGGGACTTCTCCACCGCACGAGCGTGGGGCTGTTCAACGAGCTCCGGTACCGGACGGCGCCCCGCGCGCGTACCGGCCGGCTGCAGGGGATCTCCGCGTTCTTCCACCCCCTCGACGGTGTGCCCCACTGGAACCGGATCTACGGCCGCGGCGGCCTCGTGCACTACCAGTTCGTCGTCGGACAGGACCAGGACGACACCCTGCGCCGGATCGTGCGGCGGGTCTCCGAGCGGCGATGCCCGTCCCTTCTCGCCGTGCTCAAGCGGTTCGGGGACGCCGACCCCGGATGGCTCTCCTTCCCGGTGCCCGGCTGGACCCTGGCTCTGGACATCCCGGCCGGCCTGCCCGGTCTCTGCGCCCTCCTCGACGAACTGGACGAGGAGGTGGCCATGGCAGGCGGGCGGGTCTGCCTGGCCCAGGACTCCCGTCTGCGGCCGGAACTGCTCACCGCGATGTACCCGCGCCTCGACGACTTCCGTGCGCTGCGCGCCGAGCTGGACCCGCACGGGGTGTTCACCTCGGACCTGTCCCGCCGTCTGACCCTCCAAGCCCTCTGAAGATCCCAGGCCCTCCAAGGAGCTGTTCGTGAAGGACGCCTTCGGCATTCCCCAGTCCCTGCTCGTCCTCGGCGGTACGTCCGAGATCGCCCTGGCCACCGTCCGCCGCCTCGTCGTCCGCCGCACCCGCACGGTGTGGCTGGCGGGGCGCCCGTCACCGGCCCTGGAGGCGGCCGCCACGCAATTGCGCTCTCTGGGGGCCGAGGTCCACACCGTCGCCTTCGACGCGCTGCACCCCGATTCCCACGAGACGGTGCTCGGCAAGGTGTTCGCCGAGGCCGACATCGACATGGTGCTGCTCGCCTTCGGGATCCTCGGCGACCAGGCCCACGACGAGCGCGACCCGGTCGCGGCGGTGCGGGTCGCGCAGACCAACTACACGGGCGCCGTCTCGGCAGGCCTGGTGTCCGCGCGCGCGTTGCAGACCCAGGGGCACGGCTCGCTCGTCGTGCTCTCCTCCGTGGCCGGCGAGCGCGCCCGCCGCGCCGACTTCATCTACGGCTCCAGCAAGGCCGGCCTCGACGTCTTCGCCCAGGGGCTGGGGGACGCCCTGCACGGCACGGGCGTGCACGTCATGGTCGTACGTCCCGGATTCGTCCGCTCGAGGATGACGGCCGGTCTGGAGGGGGCGCTCCTCGCGACCACCCCGGAGGCCGTCGCGACGGCGATCGAGCTGGGCCTGCGGCGCCGCTCGGAGACGGTGTGGGTGCCGGGGGCGCTGCGGGTGGTGATGGCGGCGATGCGGCATCTGCCGCGGGCGGTGTTCCGGCTGCTGCCGCTGTAACCGTGGTTACAGCTGGCTTGTGGGCAGGGAGCCGCGGTCGACGCGGGCCGCCTGGGGCGGCACGGTCGAGCGACCGAAAGGGAACTCGCGCAGCTTGCGCCACACCCCGTCGGCGCCCTGCTCGTAGAGCGCGAATCCGGTGCACGGCCACTCGGCCTCGAACTCGGCGAGTTCCTCGAAGGCGCGGTCCATGGCGGCCTCGTCGATGCCGTGGGCCACCGTGACGTGCGGGTGATAGGGGAACTGGAGTTCCCGCGCGACCGGCCCCGAGGCGTCACGGACCTGCTTCTGGAGCCAGGTGCAGGCCTCGGCACCCTGGGCGACCCGGACGTACACGACGGGTGACAGCGGCCGGAAGGTGCCGGTGCCGGACAGCTTCATGGGGAAGGGCCGGCCCGTCGCGGCGACCTCGGCGAGGTGGGCCTCGATGGCGGGCAGCGCGGTGTCCGCGACCTCTGTGGGCGGCAGCAGGGTGACATGGGTGGCGATGGCGTGAGCCGCGGCGTCGCCGAAGCCCGCGCGCCGCTCCTGGAGCAGGCTGCCGTGAGGCTCCGGGACCGCGATCGACACACCGATCGTTACGGTCCCCACGTCGTCTCCTGTTCTTCCCCGTCGTCCTGTCGGATTCGTTCCCAGCCGTCCGGCTATCGACTGTACGGCCACGGCTGTGCTGTGGGCAGGCGCAGGCGTAGTGATGTGCAGCGCTCTGCCCGGTGGTGCTGGTGTGCGGTGGTACGCCCCGGTGGCCGGCGGTCGGTACCGCCGGCCGGCGGCGATCAGTGTTTCGCGGGCAGGAAGCCCACCTTCTCGTACGTCTGCGAGAGGGTCTCCGCGGCGACCGCGCGCGCCTTCTCCGCGCCCTTGGCCAGGATCGAGTCCAGCGTCTCCGGGTCGTCCAGGTACTGCTGGGTCCGCTCCCGGAACGGCGTCACGAACTCGACGACGACCTCGGCGAGGTCCGTCTTGAGCGCGCCGTAGAGCTTGCCCTCGTACTGCTGCTCCAGCTCGGGGATGCCGGTGCCGGTCAGGGTCGAGTAGATGGTGAGCAGGTTGCTGACGCCCGGCTTGTTCTCGGTGTCGTAGCGGATGACGGTGTCGGTGTCCGTGACCGCGCTCTTGACCTTCTTGGCGGTGGCCTTCGGCTCGTCGAGGAGGTTGATGAGGCCCTTCGGCGTGGACGCCGACTTGCTCATCTTGATCGACGGGTCCTGGAGGTCGTAGATCTTCGCCGTCTCCTTGAGGATGTACGGCTTCGGGATCGTGAAGGTCTCGCCGAAGCGGCCGTTGAAGCGCGTGGCGAGGTCACGGGTCAGCTCGACGTGCTGGCGCTGGTCCTCACCCACCGGGACCTCGTTGGCCTGGTAGAGCAGGATGTCCGCGACCTGGAGGATCGGGTACGTGAACAGGCCGACGCTCGCGCTGTCGGCGCCCTGGCGGGCGGACTTGTCCTTGAACTGGGTCATGCGGGAGGCCTCGCCGAATCCGGTGAGGCAGTTCATGACCCAGGCGAGCTGGGCGTGCTCGGGTACGTGGCTCTGGACGAAGAGCGTGCAGCGCTCCGGGTCGAGGCCCGCGGCGAGGAGCTGCGCGGCGGCCAGGCGGGTGTTGGCCGTGAGCTGCTTCGGGTCCTGCGGAACCGTGATCGCGTGCAGGTCGACGACCATGTAGAACGCGTCGTGGGACTCCTGCAGAGCCACCCACTGGCGGACGGCGCCGAGGTAGTTGCCGAGGTGGAACGAGCCTGCGGTGGGCTGGATTCCGGAGAGCACACGGGGTCGGTCAGAGGCCATGCTCATCATTCTCTCAGGTGTCGGGGTCCGATCCGGAACCAGTCGGAAACAGATGCGCCACGAGGGGGAACCGATTCAGTCCGGACGGTGTACCAATCGTGTGAGGACGCGGGAGGGGGGCCGCATCGTCGATGAGGCCGCGGTGATCGCACGTGTACGCGCCGGAGACCAGGAGGCGTACGCGGAGCTGGTGCGGGCCCATACGGGCCTGGCGCTGCGAGCGGCCGCCGCGCTCGGGGCGGGTGCGGACGCGGAGGACGTGGTTCAGCAGGCCTTCGTCAAGGCGTACTGCGGGCTGGGCCGCTTCAAGGAGGGCTCGGCGTTCAAGCCGTGGTTCATGTCGATCGTGGCCAATGAGACGAGGAACACAGTGCGGACGGCGGCGCGCCAGCGCACGCTCGCCGGCCGCGAGGCGGCCTTCGCGGAGGCCGAGCCGCTGATACCGGAATCGGCGGACCCGGCGGTCGCGGCCGTGGAGATAGAGCGCCGCGCCGCGCTGGGATCCGCGCTGGAGAAGCTGAGCGAGGAGCACCGTCTGGTCGTCACCTACCGGTATCTGCTGGAGATGGACGAGTCGGAGACGGCCCAGGCCCTGGGCTGGCCCCGGGGGACGGTGAAGTCCCGGCTGAACCGCGCGCTGCGCAAGCTCGGCAGACTGCTGCCGGATTTCGAGCCTCGGGAAGGGGGTGATGAGCGTGAGTGAGGCCTACGGCGGTGAGGGCGCCGACCGGAGCGGGCGTGAGCCTGCGTCCCGGCTGCCCGAGGAGCTGCGGGCGCTCGGGCGTTCGCTGGACGCGCCGGGTGCGGGTGGGCCCGAGTCGATGGTGGAGCGGGTGCTGGAGCAGATACTCGCCGAGCGGCTGCCGGTCCCGGTGGCCCAGGCGCCGGGGCCGGGTGAGCGGCTGCGGGCGGTGCGGCGGTGGACGCGGACGCGGTGGCGTTCGCTGGCCGCGACCCTGTGCGGGCTGCTGACGGTCCTCGCGCTCACTCCTCCGGTGCGGGCGGCGGTCCTGGACTGGTTCGACTTCGGGGGGGTCGAGGTGCGGTACGACCCGTCGGCGGTGCCCTCGCCGGGGGCCGAGGTGCCCGGCTGCGGTCGCTCGGTGTCGCTCGCGCAGGCCGAGCGGCGGGCGGGGTTCGAACCGCTGGTTCCGTCGGCGCTCGGCGCTCCGGACGTGGTGACGGTGACGGCGGAGCCGCGGGGGCGGTCCCTGGTGAGTCTGTGCTGGCGTGAGCGGGGGGACACCATACGGCTGGACGAGTATCGGGCCCGTCTGGACATCGGCTTCACCAAGAGCGTGCGGGAGCAGCCGGAGTGGCTCTCGCTGGACAAGGACTCCTCGGAGCTCGGTGGGACCCGTGACACAGCTCTGTGGTTTCCGCGGCCCCACCTGCTGAGCTTCTGGCTGGTGGACGCGGCCGGTTCCCACTACACCCGCGAGCAGCGCACCGCCGGGCCGACGCTGCTGTGGATGCACGGGTCGGGTGTCCTGGACGTGCCGGACGTGACGCTGCGGCTGGAGGGGGTCGCGTCGAAGGCGCGTGCCGTGGAGATCGCGAAGTCCCTCGGCGAGCCGGGGCACGAGGGCGCCGAGACGCCCTCGGATTAGTGCGCGCGGGGTGGGAACCCCGACGGGCCGGGCGGTGTACCAGAAGTGACACGCGGCTCGCGGACGGGCCGCACGGGGATCGCCTGTTGGGGGCCGGCATGAAGAAGCGTGTAGCTGGACGGAGGGGCCGCTGTCGTGAACTGACGGCGGCATCGGGGGCCTTGGCGGTGGCGCTCGCGCTGACGGTGTGGGGTGCGCCCTCAGCGTCGGCGGGCGGACCGACGAGCGTGCTCGTGGTCTCGCCGGAGAGCGGGGAGACGGCATCGCTGTACTACTCCGACGAGGAGTACGCCGAGTTGGAGCGGCTTCTCGGCCCTCCGGGTGCGGGCGCCCGCACCAAACCACCCGAGGCGAATCTGCTCGCCGCCCGGCAGATCAACGTCACGTGGATGGCGCACGACGTCTCACCGTGGCGGCTGGACCAGGTCTTCCCGCTGGCTGACACGGACGAGGTGTGGATACACACGGCGGAGCACGTCCCCCAGTCGGTGAACGGCCACTGGCACCGCACAAAGAATCCGCCCCAACTGCGCGCTCTGCTGAAGGACTTGGGAGTGATGGGCAAGGTATCCGGCGAGGGCCATGCCATCTTCCCGGCGCCCGGGCAGGAGCCGGGGATCGACGCGGGGGCGGTGGCCACGGAGGCGTCTGTGGGCCCGTCCTCCACGGCGGACGACGGCACCGACTGGTGGTGGGCGCTTCCGGGGCTTGCGGCCGGAGCCGTGCTGGCGCTGGCGCTGCGGCCGTTCGCCGTGCGGATGCGAGGGGATCGTGTGCGCCGGGAGCCGGGGCCTCGGCAGGAACTGCGTGATCTGTGACGAAAGGAGGTGCCCGCGAGCTGGAGAGAGCGAGGCTGATCGACCGAGGGGGATGGCAGTGCGGAGCAGACACACGAGGACGCGGCTCGGACCGCGCAGGGCGTTGGCAGCGCTGGCGCCGGTGGTGGCGGTGACCGTGCTCGGGGCGCCGGCAGCCGTTGCGGCGACACAGCAGACGCGGGAAGCGGGCCTCGACCGGCCCGACCTGGCGATGGTCGTCACCGGCGGCTCGGGCCGGACGGAGGCCGTGCGTTCCGACGAGCCGTACTTCACCCGCCTGTGGCAGCTGCTGCAGCCGACGTACCCGGGCACGGAGCGGGTGCCGGGCGCCTGGGAGGAGGGCCGGTATCCGGCGGTGCGGTTCACCGTCCTGTGGGGGCTGACGGGTGTCGGCGGCTGGCCTCGGACGGACTCGGCGCCAGGGGGTGATGTGGCGGTGGCGCGGCAGGACCAGCTGTTCCTGACGGGGGACGGCACGCCGTGGGTGCGCTCGGATCCGGCGCCGGAGCGGGAGGACGACGACATCCGCTGGCACCGGGCGCCGCGGGCGGTTTTCGATCGGCTGGACCGGGCGGGCCTCGCGGGCGGTGCCGGGGAGCGACAGGGAAAGGAGAGGTCCAAGAGCTCGACCGGCCCGGAGCACGGCGTGTGGTGGGCGGTGCCGGGGCTCGTCGTGGGATTCGCGGCGGGAGCCGGCGGCACGCGGCTGATACGCCGCGCGGCGGTCGGGCCAGGAGCCGGACCGCCGCGGGATGAGCCACGACAGGAACTCATCGATCTCTAGGAGTCACCGGTCTTTGACAACTCAAGAGAGGACGTGTGTCAGCCGAGGTCGATCTCCGGGTACAGCGGGAAACCGGCCACGAGGTCGGTGGCCCGGTGGGAGATCTCGTCCGCGACCTTCGGGTCCAGGATGTGCTGGGCCTTGGACGGGGCGCCCTTGCTGGTGGTGCCGGGCTCCGTGGTGGTCAGGACGCGGTCGATGAGACCGGCGACCTCGTCCATCTCGGCGGTGCCCAGGCCACGGGTGGTCAGGGCGGGGGTGCCGATGCGGATGCCGGAGGTGTACCAGGCGCCGTTGGGGTCGGCCGGAATGGCGTTGCGGTTGGTGACGATGCCCGACTCGAGCAGGGCGGCCTCGGCCTGGCGGCCGGTGAGGCCGTAGGAGGAGGCGACGTCGATCAGGTTGAGGTGGTTGTCGGTACCGCCGGTGACGAGGGTGGCGCCGCGGCGCATCAGGCCGGCGGCCAGGGCGCGGGAGTTGTCGACGATCCGCTGGGCGTAGTCCTGGAAGGAGGGCTGCCGGGCCTCGGCGAGGGCGACGGCCTTGGCGGCCATGACGTGCGGGAGCGGGCCGCCGAGGACCATCGGGCAGCCCCGGTCGACCTGGTCCTTGAGGGAGTCGTCGCACAGCACCATGCCGCCGCGCGGGCCGCGCAGCGACTTGTGGGTGGTGGTGGTGACGATCTGCGCGTGCGGGATCGGGTCGAAGTCGCCGGTGAGGACCTTGCCTGCGACGAGACCGGCGAAGTGCGCCATGTCGACCATGAGCGTGGCGCCGACCTCGTCGGCGATCTCGCGCATGATCCGGAAGTTCACCAGGCGGGGGTAGGCCGAGTAGCCGGCGACGATGATCAGCGGCTTGAACTCACGGGCCGAGGCGCGCAGCGCGTCGTAGTCGACCAGACCGGTGGTGGCGTCGGTGCCGTAGGAGCGCTGGTCGAACATCTTGCCGGAGATGTTGGGTCGGAAGCCGTGGGTGAGGTGGCCGCCGGCGTCCAGGGACATACCGAGCATGCGCTGGTTGCCGAAGGCCTGGCGGAGCTCGGCCCAGTCGGCGTCGGAGAGGTCGTTGACCTGGCGGACGCCGGCCTTCTCCAGGGCGGGGACCTCGACACGCTGGGCGAGGACGGACCAGAAGGCGACGAGGTTGGCGTCGATACCGGAGTGCGGCTGGACGTAGGCGTGCCGGGCGCCGAAGAGCTCCCTGGCGTGCTCGGCGGCCAGGGACTCGACGGTGTCGACGTTGCGACAGCCGGCGTAGAAGCGGCGGCCGACGGTGCCCTCGGCGTACTTGTCGCTGAACCAGTTGCCCATCGCGAGGAGGGTGGCGGGGGAGGCGTAGTTCTCGGAGGCGATCAGCTTGAGCATCTCGCGCTGGTCGTGGACCTCCTGGCCGATGGCGTCGGCGACGCGCGGCTCGACGGCGCGGATCACGTCGAGGGCGGCGCGGAAGGCCGTGGACTCGGTGGACAGGGGCTGCTGCTCTGACATGGCGGCCTCCGGGCTGCGTGGCTTGAAGCGGTCACGGATCACGGTTCGGCCCAGGCGCACGGCACTTGGTCATTCACAGGCCGCTCCCCGATGGTCCGTCCCATCCCAGCGCGCCAGTCACGGCCTGTCGGCCAGCCTACCGGGCACGTGGAACGGCCCCGGTGCGGCGTCCACCATGCGAGCGACGGCTTCGAGGCCCGGGCAAGGGCCGGGGCCTCGAAGCCGGGGCGGTGCAGGGCGTCAGAACAGCGCGTCGGCCAGGCGGTCGATCTGGTCGGCGTCCGAGGCCCAGCAATAGAGCATCACCTCGTCGGCACCGATACCGACGTAGGCGTCGGCGGCCTCGCGGATCTGCCGCGGTGTGGTGAGCAAGCCGGCCTCCATGTACTCGACCTGGCCTCTGAAGGCGTAGTAGTCGCGGAGGTTGCGGCGGGCCCGGTCCAGCGTGTCGTCGGGGCCGAGAGCGACGTTCGCCTGGGCGACCAGGCGGGGGCGGCCGGGGCGGTCGTGTTTCTGCCAGGCCGTTTCGGCGGCGCGGAACAGGTTGGACATGAAGGAGGGCGGCAGTGCGGCGCCGAGGAAACCGTCGCCGAAGCGGCCGACGCGTTCGAGGGCAGCGGGGGCGAAGCCGCCGAACAGCACCTCCGGGCCGCCGGGGGTGGCGGGGGTGGGGCCGATGGGGCCGACGCCTTGGCCGTAGGGCTCGCCGGACCAGGTGCGGCGCAGCAGGGTCATCTGTTCGTCGAGGCGGCGGCCTCGGCGGTGGAGGTCGGTGCCGGCGGCCAGGCAGTCGTCCTCGCGGCCTCCGACACCGATGCCGAGGGTGAAGCGGCCGCCGGAGAGGCGGTCGAGGGTCGCGGTCTGCTTCGCGAGCAGTGCGGTGTTGTGGAGAGGTGCGAGCAGTACCTCGGTCTGGACGCGGATGCGGGACGTGGCGCCGACGAGGGTCGCAAGGGTGACGAGGGGCTCGGGGTTGTCGTAGACGAGGCGGTCGAGCAGGCCGAGGGTACTGAAAGGGCTCGCGTCGGCGCGCCAGGCCCAGGGGAGCAGCTGGGCGGGGTCGTCGATGGGAAGGCCGAGGCCGATGTTCATGGGAGAGTCCTCCGGAGGGCGTACGGGATCCGCCGGTCGGCCGGATCCGGTGCCGCCCCTCCGTGGTGCCGCGCGCTGTGCGCGGACCTGCTCCCGTTCTGCGGCGATGGTTCCAGAGAGCGTGTGCGTCAGAGTGCGCCGACCGTAACGCGACCGGACGGGGGCCGACAACGCGTTTTCGCCGGCCGCTCGCGGACCCTGCCTCGGGGACACGGCCCGGGGATACGGCTCGGGTCCGGCGGACAGCTGGAGATCGGTGAGAGCCGGTCGGAAACCGACCCACCCCGCACCACCTCCCCCTAAGGTCACTTCGTGCTCTTTGGAATGGTGTGTGCTCTGGGTGCCTCCGTCTGCTTCGGGACGGCCACCGTGCTGCAGGCGATGGCGGCGCGGGCTGCGGACACGGGCGGCCGCGACGGCGAGGGGACGGCGTTCGCGGTGACGCTGTTCCTGCGGGCGGTGCGGCAGTGGCGGTATCTGGCGGGGCTGGCGCTGGACGGGGTGGGGTTCCTGCTGCAGATCGCCGCGTTGCGGTCGGTCCCGATCTACGCGGTGGGCGCGGCGCTCGCGTCGAGCCTCGCGGTGACCGCGGTGGTGTCGGCGCGGTTGTTGAAGGTCCGGCTGAGCGCGCGCGAGTGGGGTGCCGTCGGGGTGGTGTGCGCGGGGATGGCGCTGCTGGGGATCGCGTCCGGGACGGAGGGCGACCGGGAGGGGCCGTCGGCCTTGAAGTACGTGATGCTCGGGATGGCCCTGGCCGTGCTGGGGCTCGCGCTGCTCGGTGGGCGACTGCCGGAGCGGGGACGGGGGTTGGCGCTCGGGCTGGGGGCCGGGTTCGGGTTCGGGGTGGTCGAGGTGGCGGTACGGCTGATCGACTCGCTCGCGCCGTCGGCACTGTTGGCCAACCCGGCGACGTACGCGCTTCTCATCGGCGGTGGTGCGGCCTTCCTGTCGCTGACCTCGGCGCTGCAGCGGGGCTCGGTGACCACGGCGACCGCCGGGATGGTGATCGGGGAGACGATCGGGCCGGCGCTGGTGGGCGTGGTGTGGCTCGGGGACCGTACCCGTGAGGGGCTGGCGTGGGTGGCGGTGCTGGGTTTCGCCGTGGCCGTCGCGGGAGCGTTGGCGCTGGCCAGGTTCGGGGAGGCCCCTGAACATTCCGCCCCGCATTCCCCTTCCCGAATTCCGTAAGGGGTTGATCGATTTACTTCCGGCACAGCTCGACAGACTGAGCCATGCCGACCGAAAGGACGATAAAGAGTCACGATCCGGACAGCCGAAAAAGCCTCGTTGAATATTTGAACGTGCTGTGAAGGCCTTGCGTATACGACGGCGTGAGCAGTAATCCCGTCACCGTCACCGTGGCCTATCACGTGGTGCCGGGCCGTGAGGCCGACTTCCACTCCTGGGGGTGGGCCATGCTGGCCGCGAGTGCGCAGCAGCCGGGCTTCCTTGGGGGTGGCGTTCTTGTCGACCGAGAGGCGGAGTGGCATGTGGTCTATCGCTTCGCCAGCGAGGGAACGGCCCGGGCCTGGGAAGATTCGCCCGTCCGGAACCAATGGCACGACCGGGCGACGGCCTTCGCCCGGCAGACGGAGCGCAGGAGCGTGCGGGGCTCCAAGATGTGGTTCGACTCGCAGACCACTACACCGAAGCCGCCCGTCCCGCCGGCGAAATGGAAACTGTGGTTCGTGAACATGAGCGCGGTTTTTCCGCCGGTGCTCCTGTTCAATCTGATCGTTCTTCCTTATCTCGGCGGACTCAATCCGCTCATCCGCACACTGCTGTTGTGCCTGTGTGTGACGGCTCTCGTCACCTGGATTCTCATGCCCCGGCTTCAGCGTTTCTTGAGGAAATGGCTGTATCCACCGCTGCAGGCGCTTCGCGGACGGCACAAAAGACGGACCGCATAGGTCCGGCACGAACCGAGGGAGGTGGGCGGGTGAAGACCCTGCTCATCGACAATTACGACTCGTACACGTACAACCTGTTCCAGCTGGTCGCCGAGGTCAACGGCGAGGAACCGGTCGTCGTCCTCAATGACGCGGTCGGCGCCCTTCCCGATCTCGGGGAATTTCTTGCGGGATTCGACAATGTCGTGGTCTCGCCCGGCCCCGGGCACCCCGCCGAGCCGCGCGACTTCGGACTGAGCACCGCCGTGCTCGCCGCGTCGCCGATCCCCGTGCTCGGCGTCTGTCTGGGTCACCAGGGCATCGCCCTCGGGGAGGGGGGCCGGGTGGGACCCGCCCCGGAGCCGCGGCACGGTCATCTGTCGACGGTCCGGCACGACGGACGGGACCTGTTCCGGGGGCTGCCGCAGGACTTCACCGCGGTCCGCTACCACTCGCTGGCCGTGTCCGAGCCGCTCCCGCAGGCGCTGGAGGCCACCGCCTGGGCCGAGGACGGTGTGCTGATGGGGCTCAGGCACCGCAGCCGGCCGCTGTGGGGGGTGCAGTTCCACCCGGAGTCCGTGCTCACCGACTACGGCCACCGCATGCTCGTCAACTTCCGCAATCTCACGGCGGAACGGGCCCGCAGACCGCGTACGAAGAACACCGCGGTGCCTCCGCCCGAGGCGGTGATCCCCCGGCCCGCGCGGCTCGTCCCGCGCCCCCGGCCGGCCGCGCCCGCCTACCGTCTGCACACTCGGCGCATCGCCGGCGCGGTCGACACCGAGGCCGCCTTCACCCGGATGTACGCGGCGTCGAGGCGGGCGTTCTGGCTGGACAGCGCGCTGGTCGAGGACGGGCGTTCGCGGTTCTCGTTCTTCGGTGACGACAGCGGTCCGCTCGCGGAGTTCGTCCGGTACGACGTCGAGAGCGGAAGGTGCGAGATCGAGCGGGCCGGGCGGCCGACGAGGAAGGTCGCGGCGAGCGTCTTCGACTATCTGGGACGGCAGTTGACGAGCCGCCGGGTGGACGGCGCCGGGCTGCCCTTCGACTTCACCGGCGGCTATGTCGGCTACTTCGGCTACGAGATGAAGGCCGACTGCGGCTCACCGAACCGGCACACCTCCGACGTTCCGGACGCCTGCTGGCTGTTCGCCGACCGGTTGATCGCCGTGGACCATCTGAAGAGGTTCACCTACGCGGTCTGCCTGGCCGAGGACACCCCGCAGGCCGCGCGGGAGGCCGAGGACTGGCTGGAGAGCACGCTGGCCCAGCTGACCTTCGTAGCCAACGAGCCGGACCCGACGGCGACACCCGCGCCGCCGACACCCACCGACCCCACCGACCCCGGCCTCGGCCTCGGCGCCGGCCTCGGGGCCGCCGAGCCCTGGCTGGTGCGGGACCGGGCGGCCTATGTCGCCGACATCGAATCCTGCGATCGCGAGCTGCGGGCGGGCACCAGCTACGAGGTCTGTCTGACGAATGCGGCCCGGTTACCCGCCCCGCCGGACGCATACGAGTTCTACCGGGTGCTGCGCCGGGTCAACCCGGCCCCCTACGCGGCGTTCCTGAGGTTCGGGGACGTCGACGTGGCGGGTTCCTCCCCCGAGCGGTTCCTGCGGATCACCCGGGACGGGATCGCCGAGGCCCGGCCCATCAAGGGCACCGCGCCGCGCGGCGCCGGGCCGGAGGAGGACGCCCGGCTGCGGGATGCCCTGGCGGCGGACGCCAAGACACGCGCCGAGAACCTGATGATCGTCGACCTGCTCCGCAACGACCTGGGGCGGGTGTGTCGGACCGGTTCGGTGCGGGTGACCCGGCTGATGGCCACGGAGACGTACGCGACCGTGCATCAGCTCGTGTCCACCGTGGAGGGGCGGCTGCGGGAGGGGACCGACGCGGTGGAGTGCGTGCGGGCCTGTTTCCCCGGTGGCTCGATGACCGGGGCACCGAAGCTGCGCACCATGGAGATCATCGACTCCCTGGAGACCGAGGCCCGCGGGGTCTACTCCGGCGCCCTCGGCTATCTGGGGTGCGGCGGAGGCGCGGATCTCAACATCGTCATCCGCACGGCCGTGTTCGCCGACGGGCTGATGCAGCTGGGCGCCGGAGGCGCGATCGTCCTCGACTCCGATCCGGTCGCCGAGTACGACGAGATGCTGCTGAAGACGGCGGCACAGATGAGGGCCCTGCACCTGCACACCGCGGAGCGGACGGCGGAGCAGCGGCGGCACACAGCCGTCCGCGTCGACGCCCGCGGAGGGCACACGGCCACCGAGGAGCCGGTCCGATGACGACTGCGCAGCCCGTGCTCTCTTCGGCCGGCTTCGACGCCCCCGGCAATCTCGCCGCCCAGCTCGCCGATCTCGCCGCGCGGCGCGGCTGGGTGGACCGGCCCGCCTTCCATCAGGGCCACCGGGTCTGGACCCATGGCGAGGTGCACGCGCTCGCGGCCCGGGCGGCCACCGTGCTCGCCGGTCACGGCGCCGGGCCGGGTGACCGGGTGGTGCTGGCGTTGCCGGACGGGATCGCCTGGGTGACGGCCTTCCTCGCCGTCGCGCGCCTCGGGGCCGTCGCCGTCCTCGTCAATCCCGAACTCCCCGCGGCCGACCACGCGTTCATGGCCACGGACGCCGACGCCGCGCTGTGTGTGACGGGGCCGGGTCTGGAGGGCCGGTTCGCCGGGCGGACCCGGCTCGGTGCCGACCAGCTGTTCGCGCTCACCGCTTCCGCGGAGCCGGCCCCCGCCCATCCGGTCGACGCGCACACGGCGTTGTACGTCCAGTACACGTCGGGCACCACGGGCCGTCCCAAGGGGGTCGTGCACAGGCACGGCGACCCGAAGGCGTACCACGACCTCATCGGCCGGCGGCTGCTGCGGGTCGGCCAGGACGACGTCACCCTGTCGGTGTCGAAGCTGTACTTCGCCTACGGCTTCGGCAACTCCTTCGTCTTCCCGCTCTTCTCCGGTTCCTCCGCCGTGCTGGTGGACCGGCGCCCGACCCCGGCCGCCGTGGACGAGCTCGTCGCCCGGCACCGGGTGACCCTCCTGTACTCCGTGCCGTCCGCGTACGCCGCGCTGGTGGCCGACCGGGGCAGCGGGCACGAGGCCTGCTTCGCCTCGGTGCGGGCCGCGGTGTCGGCCGGCGAGGGCCTGCCGGAGGGGCTCGCCGGACAGGTCACCGAGCTGCTCGGCGCGCCGGTGCTGGAGCAGATCGGCTCCACCGAGGCCGGTCACGCCTTCTGCGCCAACAGCTTCGGCCACAACCGCCCGGGCACCGTCGGCCGCCCCGTGCCGGGCTTCGAGGTGGAGCTGCGCGACCGCGCCGGCCACCCGGTCCCGGACGGCACGGAGGGCGAGCTGTGGGTGCGCGGCCCGACGGTGACCCCCGGCTATCTCAACCGGCCCGAGGAGACCGAACGCACCCTGGTCGGTGGCTGGCTGGCCACCCGTGACCGGGCGGTCCGCGAAGCCGACGGCACCTACCGGCACCTGGGCCGCGCCGACGACATGGAGATGGTCGGCGGCATCACCGTCTCCCCGCTGGAGGTGGAGGCCGTACTGCGCACCCACCCTGCGGTGAAGGAGGTCGCGGTCGTGGCCGTCACCGACGGGAGGGGGGTGGGCCGACTGCGGGCGTTCGTCGTCCCCGTCGCCCCGGTCCCCGACGGAAGTCTCCAGGAGGACCTCCTGGGCCTGGCCCGCGAACGGCTGGCCGCCTTCAAGGTGCCCAGGAGCGTGAGCCTCGTCCCGTCGCTCCCCCGCACCCCGACCGGCAAGCTCCGCCGCCACCTGGTCCGCCGGGGCGCCTGGTGACGAACCACGGCAGGAACATCCCACAGGCATCGAACCAGCACCGTAGCCGCACCGCGGAGAGGAACGGCCCCATGCGAGAGCAGCAACCCCCCTTCACCGACCGGGGTTTCTACCTGGGCCCGGTGTTCCGCCGGGCGGCCGACCGGCACGGCGCCGTCTTCGTGACCCTGGACCGGCCGCTGGACACCCATCCCGCACTCGGTGTCGATCTCACCTACCCGGCCTTGGCCAAGGTCGTCGAGGATCTGTCCGGACGCCTGTGGGAGGCGGGGGTGAGGCCCTCGGAGCAGGTGGTCGTACACAAGACGGACAACGTCGACATCGTGCTGCTGACCTGCGCGGTCTCCCGTATCGGCGCGGTGCCCGTGCTGCTCTCCCCCGGGCTGGCCGGTGAGGTGGTCGGGGAGTTGATCGAGCGGCTACGGCAGCCGTGGCTGGTCACCGACCGGGCCAAACTGGAGGGGCCGCTGAAGGGGATCGGCCTGCGGGTGCGTCAGGTCCTCGCCGTGGACGACGCGCCGGGCGCCGAGCCCCTGGAGAAGTACGCCGGCACCGAGCCCCCGCCGGCCGTACGCCTCCATCCCCGGGAGCCGGCGCTGATCACCCACAGTTCCGGCACCACCGGCCTCCCCAAACTCGCCGTGCACTGCGCGAACACCATGTGGAACCGGCTCGTACCGCAGAAGGCCATGGGCTGGCCTACGCGCGGGGAGACCGCGGCGCTGCACATGTCGTTCGTGCACTCGCGCTTCTACCATCTGCTCGGCGTCCTGCTGCACTTCGGCAGCCCGCTGGTGCTGATCACCGACCCTGACCCGGCCGCCGTGGGCCCGCTGCTGACCAGGCACCGGCCCGGCATCGTGGAGACCCACCCCAACACGTTCGTGCTGTGGGAGGAGTTGACCGACGCGCCCGGTGCCCCGCTGTCGCGGGTACGGTCCTACGGCTCGACGTTCGACGCGATCCATCCGCGCACGGTACGGCGGCTGCTGGGCGCCTCGAAGCGCCGTTCGCCCTGGCTGATCCAGCTGTACGGGCAGAGCGAGACGGGCCCGGTCGCCTTCCAGTGCTTCACCCGGCGCAGTGCCGCCCGCGCGGACGGGCGGCGGGTCGGGATCGGCATACCCGGCTTCACCCGCGTGCGGGTGACGGGGCCGGGCGGGGAGCGGGTCCCCGCCGGGACGAGCGGCCGTATCGAGGCCCGTACCAGGGGCCGCATCCTCACCTATCTCGGCATGCAGGACCGCTACGACCGTCAACTCGACGACGGCTGGTGGGAGATGGGCGACATGGGGTACCGCAGTCGCCTCGGCACCCTGCATCTGACCGACCGGGAGATCGACCGGATCGACTCCGTGCACAGCAATCTGGAGGTCGAGGACACCCTGATGGAGCGCCTGGAGGAGCTCCGGGAGGTCGTCATCGTGCCGGGGGCCGACCGGGAGCCGGTGCCGGTGGTGTGCGTGCGCGGGGAGCAGCCGCTGGACCTCGGGCGCTGGCGGGAGGCGACGGCCGACCTGCCGGCCATGGCCGAGCCGCGGCAGTGGCGGTTCGAGGAGCTGCCGATGACCGCGACCTGGAAGGTGAAGCGGGTGGAGATCACCCGGATGCTCACCGAGGGTGCGCGCGCGTGACACCGGTCGTGGTGGTCGGAGCCGGTCCCGTGGGTCTGTCGGCGGCGCTCGCGCTGCGGGCGCGCGGGCGGGAGGTCGTGCTGCTGGAGGCGGAGCCGGAGGACCGTGAAAGGCCCGGCAGCCGTGCCCTGTTCGTGCATCGCGAGACGCTCGCGCTGCTCGACGGGATGTGTCCGGGACTGGCCGCCGAGATCACCGCGTACGGGCAGACCTGGCGGACCCGGCGGACCCTCTACCGCGGGCGCGAGGTGTACTCCCGCACCTATCCGCCGAAGGAGGGCCCGCCGCCCTTCACCAGCCTGCGCCAGGTGGACACCGAGCGCTTCCTGCGGGGCGCGTGTGAGCGGGCGGGTGTGGAGTTCGTGTGGGACGCACGGGTGCTGGACGTCCGCACGACGGCGACCGGGGTCCGGCTGAGCTGCGGGAACGGCCGGGAGTGGAGCTGCGCGTACGCCGTCGCCGCCGACGGTGCCCGGTCCGCCGTGCGGGGCGCACTGGGCATCGCCATGGAGGGCGAGCGGGGCGAGGGCTTCCATGTGGTCGTCGACGTGGCCCACACCCCCGGTGCCGAGCCGCCGCCCGAGCGGATCTTCCACTACGAGCATCCGGGCGCGGGCGGGCGCAGTGTGATGCGGGTGCCGTTCACCGGGGGCTTCCAGGTCGACCTGCAGTGCCGGGACGACGACCCCGAGGAGGAGTTCGGGACCGAGGAGGCCGTACGGCGATGGCTTCCGGCGGTGGTGGGCGAGGGGTACGGCGAGCGGATCCTGTGGGTGTCGACGTACCGCTTTCTGCGCAAGGTGGCCGCCTCGTTCACCGATCCGCACCGGCGGGTGCTGCTCGTCGGGGAGGCGGCGCACCTCTTCCCGCCGTTCGGGGCGCGGGGCATGAACAGCGGCATCGCGGACGCGGCGGCCGCGGCGGAGGCCATCGCCGACGGGACGGTCGAGGCCTTCGCCGACGTACGGCGGTCCGCGGCGCTGTTCAACAGTGCCGCCGCCGGGGCCGCGCTGGACCATCTGCGGCCCCGGCGCCGGATCGTCCGGGCCCGCCAACGGGCGGCGGCGACGCTCGCGCCGGTGCTGCCGTGGTGCGGCGCGTGGCTGGAGCACGCACCGTACGGGCCCCGGCACGGAGCGCCGGTGAACGCCGGCCGAAAGTACTGAGGAAGGAGCGGCTGTGACACAACCGGTCGTCGTGGAGGGGCTGTCGGCGTGGTCACCGGCCCGTGGGCTGACCCCTGCCGCGGAGCCGACGACACCCCTGCTCGTCGCGGACTCCTGGCTGGTGCGGGACGGCAGGGTGCGCGGGCTCGAACGCCACCGGGAGCGGTTCCTGCGGAGCTGCGGCGAGGTGGACGGACCGCCGCTGCGCCGGCTGCTGGAGTTCTGGCGGGACATGACCGACGCGCTGCCCCGTACGGGCGAGTGGTTCCCCCGCGTCGAACTCGCCGCTGGCTCCCCGCAATTGCGGTTGCTGCTGCGGCACGCTCCTCCGCTCGGGACCGGCGTGCGGGTCTGGACGACCGGCCAGGCCGATCCACGGACCGTGCCCCGCCGCAAGGGACCGGACCTCGGCGCCCTCGCCCGGGTGCGCGAGCGGGCGTCCGGTGCGGGGGCGGAGGAGGCGGTGCTGGTCGCGCCCTCCGGCTCCGTGCTGGAGGCGGCCACCGCCAGCGTGCTGTGGTGGGAGGACGACACCCTGTGTCTGCCTCCGCCCCGGCTGCCGGTCCTGCCCGGGGTGACCGTCGCCCTCGTCCAGGAGCGGGCCCGGCGCGAGGGCATCCCCGTCGCCCACCGCGAACGGACCGTGGCCTGGCTGGACGGCCGTGAGGTGTGGCTGGTGAACGCGCTGCACGGAATACGGCCGGTGACGGGGTGGAGCGGCGGACCGTTGCGGGCGGCACCGGCGCGGCGCGCCCCGGAATGGCGGGCGTGGCTGGACGACATCATGGAGCCGCTGCCGCGCATCTGAATTCCGCTGCCGCGCATCCGGCCTCTGCTACCGCACAATGCGCCGGACCATATACGGTCCGGCGCAATCAAAGCTGCCTTGATTCAATTCTTCGGTGTCGGCTGATAACCCCCCGGAACCATCCGCGTGGCAATGGCGATCCGGTTGTAGGCGTTGATGACGGTCGCCGCCCAGATCAGCGCCGCGATCTGCGTCTCGTCGAAGACGTCCGCGGCCTCGGCGTAGACAGCGTCCGGCACCTGCCCGTCATGCACCAGGGTCACGGCCTCGGTCAACGCCAGTGCGGCGCGCTCGCGGGCGGTGAAGAAGGGGGTCTCCCGCCAGGCGTTCAGGGCGTAGACGCGCTGCTCGGTCTCGCCCGCCGCACGGGCGTCCTTGGTGTGCATGTCGAGGCAGAACGCACAGCCGTTGATCTGCGAGGCGCGGATCCGGATCAGTTCCAGGAGTTCCGGTTCGACCTTGGCGTCCTGGGCCGCGGAAACGGCGGCGGCGTGCAGGGAGCCCATCGCCGACGAAACGTCGGGGGTGCTTTTCTTCAGGGCCACACGGGATATGGATGCGCTGTTGTTCATGGGGCGACTCTATCCAGGCGGCCGTATTCGGGAATGGGGAACAGCCGAAATGGGCGGCGTTATTCGGGCAGCACCGCGCACAGCGCCTCCAGCGCTGTCGACCAGGCGTGGTCCGGCGGCGTCCCGTAGCCCACGACGAGCGCGTCGCGCCGCTCGACGCCGGCCTCGGGGTGCTGGTAGCGGTGCAGCCCGTGGACCGCGAGCCCCTGCCAGGCCGCCGCCCGCAGCGCCGGCTGCTCGGTGCCCGGCGGGAGCCGCAGCACCACGTGCAGACCGGCCGCGATTCCCGTGGCGTGGACCCTCGGGGCCCGTCGCGCGAGCTCGGCGACCAGGGCGTCGCGGCGGCGCCGGTACCGCAGTCGGGCGGCGCGCACATGACGGTCGTAGGCGCCGGAGACGAGGAACTCGGCGAGGGTCAGCTGGTCGAGTGAGCCGCAGGAGTCGATGCCGCCCTTGGCGGCCAGCACCTCCTCCATGAGGCCGGGCGGCAGCACCAGCCAGCCCAGCCGGAGGCCGGGGGCGAGGGACTTGCTGGCCGTGCCCGCGTGGACGACGTGGTCGGGGTCCAGGCCCTGGAGGGCGCCGACGGGCTGGCGGTCGTAGCGGAACTCGCCGTCGTAGTCGTCCTCGACGACCAGGCCGCCGGTGCGGCGCGCCCACTCGACGACGGCCGCCCGCCGGTCGCGGTGCAGGGTGCCGCCCATCGGGAACTGGTGGGCGGGGGTGAGCAGCACCGCGCCCTGGTCGGTCAACTCCCCCGGGTTCGTGCCGCGTTCGTCGAACGGCAGAGGCACGGTCCGCAGACCGGCGGCCGCGAGCAGGTCCCAGTGCACGTCGAGGCCGTACGACTCCACGGCGACCGTGCGGGCGCCCCGGGCCCGCAGCACCGCGCCGAGGAGGCGCAGGCCGTGCGAGAACCCGGCGCACACCAGGATGTGTTCGGGGTCGGCGCGCACCCCGCGGGCGCGGGAGAGGTAGCCGGCGAGGGCGGTGCGCAGTTCGACGCGGCCGCGCGGGTCGCCGTAGTCGAGGGCCTGGTAGGGGGCGGTGGCGAGGGCGCGGCGGGCGGCCTTGAGCCACTGCGCGCGCGGGAAGGAGGCGAGGTCGGGGGTGCCGGGGACGAGGTTGTGGGTGGGACGCCCGGGTTGGCGGGGCCGGGGTGGGGCGCCGGTCGGCGGGACGACCGTGCGTTCCGAGACGCGGGTGCCCGAGCCCTGGCGGGCGGTGAGCCAGCCCTCGGCGACCAGGTCCGCGTAGGCGTCGGCGACGGTGTTGCGGGCGACGCCCAGGTCGGCGGCGAGGGCGCGGGACGAGGGCAGCCGGGTGCCGGGGGCGAGGCGGCCGGTGCGGACGGCCTCACGCAGGGCGTCGGTGAGGCCCCGCCGGACACCCCCTCCGGTGGGTTCCAGGTGCAGGTCGACGCCGAAAGTGGCCCAGGGTTTCGCCATGGAAGTGGACCATACCCCTGGGCTGCCTGGCTCCTAGGGTCGAGGCATGACCACTGAGGAAACCGTCCGGTACGCGCCCGAGCACACTCCCCGTCTGTCCTGGGCCCAGCACGCCCCCGAGGTCTACAAGGCGATGCTCCGCCTCGACACGGCCGCCCGGCGTGGCCTGGACCCCCGTCTCCTTGAGCTGGTGAAGATCCGCGCCTCGCAGCTCAACCACTGCGCGTTCTGCCTCGACATGCACTCCAAGGACGCCCTCGCGGCCGGCGAGAGCGTCGAGCGGATCATCCAGCTCGGCGCGTGGGAGGAGTCGCGGCACTTCTACACGGAGAAGGAGGCCGCGGCCCTCGAACTGACCGACGCGGTCACGGTGCTCACCGACGGCTTCGTGCCGGACGAGGTGTACGCCCCGGCGGCCAAGCACTTCGAGGAGGCCGAACTGGCCCAGCTGATCGCCGCGATCACGGTGATCAACGCGTGGAACCGGTTCGGCGTGACCTGCCGTATGGTCCCTGGCCACTACGAGGCGGGGAAGCACCAGTGAGCCGTACAGAGGTCCTCGACCGGGAGGTCGGCCAGGCCCTGTCCGCGCTCAGCGCCGCCGCGAAACGGGGGCTCGGCGACCTTGCCCTCGCCGAACTGGTCGTCATCCGGGCCTCGCAGCTCAACCACTGCGCCTTCTGCCTGGACATGCATCTCGGGATCGCCCGTGAGCACGGGGTGAGCGAGCGCCAGTTGGAACTGCTCGCCGCGTGGGAGGAGGCCGAGGGCGTCTACGACGAGCGGGAGCGGGCCGCGCTCGCGCTGACGGAGGCGGTGACCGTTCTGACAGAAGGGTTCGTGCCGGACGACGTGTACGCCACCGCCGCCGAGCACTTCGACGAGGGGCAACTCGCCCATCTCATCGGTCTGGTCGTCGCCATCAACAACTGGAACCGGGTGATGGTCGCTCGCCGGATCCCGCCGGGGGGTCACCGGCCGTGAGGAAGGTGGAGGTCTTTCGCGCCCTGCACAGAGGCCGTCTGCCGGACGATCCGCTGGTGCTGCCCGGTCCCTGGGACGCCCTCAGCGCCCGGGTGTGCGAGGAGGCCGGGTTCCCGGCGCTCGCCACGCCCAGCGCGGGGATCGCGGCCGCGCTCGGGCACGAGGACGGGTCCACCCCGGCCGACGAGATGTTCGCCGCGGTGGCGCGTGTCGCCGGGGCCGTGGACATCCCCGTGTCGGCGGACGTCGAGGGCGGGTACGGGCTGGCGCCGAAAGAGCTGGTGGAGCGGATCCTGGAGGCGGGTGCCGTGGGCTGCAACCTCGAGGACTCCCGCCAGGGTGTCCTCAAGGACCCGCGCGAGCACGCCGACTGGCTCGCCGAGGTGCGGTACGCGGCCGGTGACCAGTTGTTCGTCAACGCCCGCGTGGACACGTTCGCGTACGGCGACGGCGATCCCGAACGGGCCATCGAGCGAGCCGCGTTGTACGTCGCCGCGGGCGCCGACTGCGTCTATCCGATCGGCGCCCCGGTGGGCGTGCTCCCCTTGCTGCGGTCCGGTGTCCAGGGGCCGGTCAACGTGCTCGGCCGGCTGGACGGCGAGGGCCCCTCGCCCACCGAACTCGGTGAACTCGGGGCCACTCGCGTCACGTTCGGACCGGGGCTGCAGCGGAGGATGGCCCGCCAGCTGCGGGAGAGCGCCGACCGCCTCCAGCGATAGTGCTGTTCAGGACAGCCACGCCTTCCACGTCGACGTGTGGCTGTCCACCCACTTCTTCGCCGCCTCCTCGGGTGTCAGCTTCTGGTCGGCGATCATCAGGGAGACCTGGTTCTGGTCCTCGGTCGTCCACTTGAACTTCTTCAGGAAGGCCGCCGCCTTGCCGCCGGACCTGGCGAAGTCCGTGTTGAGGTACTTCTGGAGCGGGGTGTGCGGATAGGCGCAGGTGATCTTCGCCGGGTCCGCGTCGCAGCCCTCCTTGTAGGCGGGCAGCTTCACCTCGGTCATGGGCACCTTCTCGAACAGCCACTGGGGGGCGTACCAGTAGGTCAGGAAGGGCTTCTTCTCCTTGGCGAACTGTTTCATCTGGGTGATCTGCGCGGCCTCCGAACCGGCGAACACCACCTGGTAGTCCAGGTCCAGGTTCTTCACCAGCGCCTTGTCGTTGGTGACATAGGACGGGGAGCCGTCCATCAGCTGGCCCTTGCCGCCGCTCTCCGCGGTGCGCAGCTGCGAGGCGTACTTGTTGAGGTTCTTCCAGTTGGTGACGTCCGGGTGCTGCTTGGCGAAGTACGTCGGGACGTACCAGCCGATGTGCCCGGTCACGCCGAGTCCGCCGCCCGGCGTGATCGTCTTCTTGTCCTTGACGTACCGCTGTTCCTGCTCGGGGTGGCCCCAGTCCTCCAGGATGGCGTCGACCCGGCCCTGGCTGAGCGCGTCCCAGGCGGGCACCTCGTCGACCTGGACGGTGTCGACGCGGTAGCCGAGCTTGTGCTCGAGGAGGTACTGGGCGACGGCCACGTTGGCCTGGGCGCCGACCCAGGACTGCACGGACAGGGTCAGGCTCTTGGCGCCCTGGGCGTTGGCGAAGGGCGAGGCCTGCTTGGTCATGTCGGCGGCGCCGCAGCCGGTGAGGAGCAGCAGGGCGCCGACGCCCGCGATCGCACGTACTCGCATGTCAGGCTCCCTTCCCCGTGCGGCGTTCGGTCGGCTGGGTGACCCGGTCGAGCATCAGGCCGAGGCAGACGATGGCGGCGCCCGCGACCAGGCCGGTCGCCAGGTCGCCCTGGGCCAGGCCGAAGACGGTGTCGTAGCCGAGCGCTCCTCCGCCGACCAGACCGCCGATGACGACGACGGCGAGGACGAGCACCACGCCCTGGTTGACGGCGAGCAGCAACGCGGGTCGGGCCAGCGGGAGTTGCACCTGCCGCAGCTGCTGCCAGCTGGTCGCGCCGAGCGACCTCGAGGACTCCATCGCGGCCGGGTCGACCTGGCGCAGGCCCTGTGTGGTGATGCGGACGACGGCGGGCAGCGCGTAGACGACGGCCGCCGCCGCGGCGGGCGCGCGGCCCACGCCGAAGAGCGCGACGACCGGGATCAGGTACACGAACTGCGGCATGGTCTGGAAGACGTCCAGGACGGGCCGCAGCAGCCGCTCGACGCGGTCGCTGCGGGCCGCCGCGACGGCGGTCGCGAAGCCCAGGACAAGGGTGACGGCGACGGCCGCGAGGACCTGCGACAAGGTGTCCAGCGCGGGTGTCCACACACCGAGGACGCCGATCGCGGCCATGGCGAGGACGGCGGTGAGCGCGGTGCGCCAGGTGCCGATCAGCCAGGCCAGGGTGGCGACGATGAGCAGCACGGACCACCAGGGCAGCCCCTGGAGCCCGTCGCGGACCGGGTCGAGGACCCAGGTGGTGAAGTGGCCGGCCCAGTCGGCGGTGCCGCCGACGACGGGGACACCGGAGTAGAGGTGGTCCGTCATCCAGTCGACGGCCCGGTTGACCGGCTCGGCGATGTTCAGGGTCCAGGCGTCCGGCCAGTCGAGACGGCCCAGCAGACGCCCGGCCACCGCCACGACGACGGCCCCGGCGAGGGCGTACGCCCATCCCGCGCGCCCTCGTGGCTCGGTGCCGTCGCCCGCCGCGCCCGTCACCCGGTCGAGGACGACGGCGAGCAGCACGATGGGGATGCCGGCCGCGAGCGCCGCGCCGACGTCGACCGAGGCCAGCGCCTGGTAGACGCGGTCACCGAGGCCGGCGGCGCCGATCACAGACGCGATGACGGCCATCGACAGCGCCATCATGATCGTCTGGTTGAGGCCGAGGAGGAGTTCCTTGCGGGCCAGCGGGACACGGGCGGTCAGCAGCCGCTGGCGGGCGGTGGTGCCGAGCGACTCGACCGCCTCCAGGACCTCCTTGTCCGCGCCCTGCAGACCGAGCGCGGTGAGGCGGGCCATGGGCGGGGCGGCGTAGACGACGGTCGCGAGGACGGCGGCGGGCACGCCCATGCCGAAGACCAGGACCACCGGGAGGAGGTAGGCGTAGGCGGGCATGACCTGCATGGTGTCCAGGACCGGGCGAAGGATCTTGTCCATCCGGCGGGACAGCCCGGCGGCGAGACCCAGCAGGACACCGACGACGACCGAGGCGAGGACGGCGACGACCATCAGGGCGAGGGTCTGCATGGTGGGGACCCACATGCCGAGCAGACCGCAGGCGAGGAACGCCGCCGTCGTGCCCACGGCGAGCCTGACGCCCGCGACCCGCCACGCCACGAGGGCGCCGAGCGCTGTGACGCCGGCCCAGCCCGCGCCGAGCAGGACGAGATACACGGCGCGTACGGAGATCACGACGGCGTTGCTGACGTAGCCGAAGAAGTAGAGGAACAGCGGGTGGCTGTCGCGGTTGTCGATGATCCAGTCGCTCGCCCTGGACAGCGGGCTCGTGAGGTCGACGGTGAGGGCGCTCGGCCAGCTGCCGCTGGCCCAGCGGGCGTTGGCGAGCGGCACGAGGACCGCGGCGGCGAGGGCGATGAGAAGGAGCTTGTGGACCGCCCGGTGCCTGAGCAGACCGCTGGGCAGGGCGCGGGGCGTGGACGCGGTGACGGTTGCCATCAGACGGCCTCCTTGCGAAGCTCCGTTCCGGCAACTCCCCTGCCGAGCTCGGTTCCCGCGACGACGCCGAGCAGTCGCTCGTGGTCGACGACGCCGAGGCACCGCCCGTTCTCCACGACGCAGGCCGGCCTGCCGCTGCCGGCGACGACCTTGATGGCGTCGGCGACGACGGAGTCCGGGGCCAGTGCGCCCGGGTGGGTCGGGCCCGCGCAGTCGCCCGGCTTCATGGCCCTGCGGACCGTCATCACCTGTTCGCGCGGCACGTCCCGGACGAACTCGCGGACATAGCCGTCGGCCGGGGAGCCGACGATCTCCTCCGGGGTGCCCAGCTGGACGACCTTGCCGTCACGCATCAGGGCAATACGGTCACCGAGCTTGAGGGCCTCGCTCAGGTCGTGGGTGATGAAGACCATCGTGCGGCCCTCCTCACGGTGCAGGCGGACGACCTCTTCCTGCATGTCCCGCCGGATCAGCGGGTCGAGCGCGCTGAACGGCTCGTCGAAGAGGAGGACCTGCGGGTCCACCGCCAACGCCCGTGCGAGGCCGACGCGTTGCTGCTGACCGCCGGACAGCTGGGCGGGCCTGCGCTGTTCCATGCCGTCCAGGCCGACCTTGGCGACGACCTCGGCGGCCCGCGCCCGGCGCTCGGCCTTGCCCATGCCCTGGATCTCCAGGCCGTACGCCACGTTGTCGAGGACCGTGCGGTGCGGCAGGAGGCCGAAGTGCTGGAAGACCATCGCGGCGCGGTGGCGGCGCAGTTCGCGCAGCCGGGACTTGTCCATCGCGCGGACGTCCTCGCCGTCGATGCAGATCGTGCCCGCGGTCGGCTCGATGAGCCGGGTCAGACAGCGCACCAGCGTGGACTTGCCGGAGCCGGACAGGCCCATGACGACGAAGACCTCGCCCTTGCGGACGTCGAAGCTCACGTTGCGCACGGCCGCCGTGCAGCCCGTCTGCGCGCGCAGCTCGGCGGGGTCGAGGGCGGACAGCTCGGCGTCCTCGGGGACGCGGTCCGCCTTGGGGCCGAAGACCTTCCACAGGCCGTCGACGGAGAACACGGACTGATCCGTCGTCGGCGGATTCTCCATGGTCGCGGTCGTACTCATCACGCACCACCTCCCAGCAGGTCTACGGCTTTCTCGCCGACCATGAGCACTCCGATCATCGGGTTCACTGCGGTCATGGTCGGGAACACGGACGCGTCGGCGATACGGATGCCGTCCAGGCCCCGGATCCTCAACTCGGGGTCCACCACGGCCAGTTCGTCGTCGGCGGCACCCATACGGCAGGTGCCCGCCGGGTGGTACACGGTGTGGGCGACCTTGCGGGCGTACTCGCTCAGCTCCTCGTCACCGGTGACGTCGGGGCCCGGGCACACCTCATGCTTCAGCCAGCCGGCGAGCGGTTCGGTCCGCGCGATCTCGCGGGCGATCTTGATCCCGTCGACGAGGGTGCGGCCGTCGTAGTCGTCCTCGTCGGTGAAGTAGCGGAAGTCGAGGGCGGGCTTCACCTGCGGGTCCGCACTGGTCAGGTACAGGCGGCCGCGGCTCTTCGGCTTGGGGATGTTCGGGGTCATCGAGACGCCGTACGCCGGGCGTTCGTAACCGAGACGTTCCGGGTTGTCCGTGAAGGGGACCTGGTAGAAGTGGAACATCAGGTCGGGGCCCGCGTGTTCGGGGTCGCGGCGCACGAACAGGCCCGCGTCGGAGTCCATCGCGGAGTTCTCGGGGATCGGTCCGTTGGTCTCCCAGACGATCACCGACTCGGGGTGGTCGAGGAGGTTCTCGCCGACGCCCGGCAGGTCGTGCGCGACCGGGATGCCGAGTGCTTCGAGGTCCTCGCGGGGGCCGATGCCGGAGTGGAGCAGCAGACGGGGCGAGTCGACGGCACCGGCGCACAGCAGGACTTCGCGGCGGGCCCTGATCAGGGTCTCCTCGCCGTCCTTCGTCCGCACGTGCACGCCTTCCGCACGCGTGCCGTCCAGCTCCAGCTTGTACGCCCAGGTCTCCAGGAAGAGGTGGAGGTTGGGCCGCTCGTCCATCACCGGGTGCAGATACGCCACCGACGCCGACGAGCGCTTGTTGTTCTCCGGGTGGTAGGCCAGGTCGAAGAAGCCGACGCCGTCGTCGAACGGCTTCTTGTTGAAGCCCTCGACGCGGGGCACGTCCAGCGCCTTCTGGGCCGCGTCGACGAAGTCACGGGCGATGGCGTTCCGGTCCTTCTCGTCGACCGGGACGATGTTGTTCTTCAGCCGGGCGTAGTACGCCTCCATCGGCACCGCGCCCCAGCCCTTGGCGCCCGCCTCCTCCCACTCGTCCCAGTCGGAGGGCAGCGGCTTGAAGGCGATCAGGGTGTTGTGGGAGGAGCAGCCGCCGAGGACCCGGGCGCGGCTGTGCCGGATGTGGGAGTTGCCGCGCGGCTGCTCGGTGGTGGGGTAGTCGTAGTCGAGCTCGCCGCCGAGCAGGCCCATCCAGCGGCGCAGGGTGAGGACGTCGTCCCTGCCGACGTCGCTGGGGCCGCCCTCGATGACGGCGACGGTGACGTCGGGGTTCTCGGTGAGGCGGGAGGCTATGACGGAGCCTGCCGTTCCGCCGCCTATGACGACGTAGTCGTACTCCTGTTTGATCTCGGACATGGGGGTACTCCAGGAAAGTCTTGAGAGAGGAGAGGGGGGCGAGTGCGCTCAGCCTGCGAACCAGCGGACCGGCTTCGGCGCCAGGTTCTGGTAGACGTGCTTGCTCTCGCGGTACTCGGCGAGTCCGGCGGGGCCGAGCTCGCGGCCCACTCCGCTCTTTCCGAAGCCGCCCCACTCCGCCTGCGGGAGGTAGGGGTGGAAGTCGTTGATCCAGACGGTCCCGTGGCGGAGACGGCCGGCGACCCTGCGGGCACGTCCGGCGTCGGTGGTCCAGACGGCGCCGGCGAGGCCGTACTCGGTGTCGTTGGCCAGGGCGATCGCCTCGGCCTCGGTGCGGAAGGTCTCGACGGTGAGGACCGGTCCGAAGACCTCCTCCCGCACGACCCGCATCTCGCGGTGGCAGCGGTCGAGGACGGTCGGCTCGTAGAAGTAGCCGTCGGCGGGACGCTCGGCCGACGGCTCGGGGCGCTGACCGCCGGAGCGCAGCACCGCGCCCTCGGCGAGCGCGGAGGCGACGTAGGACTCGACCTTGGTCCGCTGCTGTTCGGAGACCAGCGGCCCGCACTCGACACCGTCCTCGGTGCCGCGGCCGAGGCGGATCTTCGCGGCCCGGCGGGCGAGTTCGGCGACGAAGCGGTCCCGGACGGACTCCTCGACGATGAGGCGGCCACCCGCGGAGCAGACCTGACCGCTGTGGATGAAGGCGGCGTTGAGGGCCTGGTCGACGGCGGTGTCGAAGCCCTCGGGGGTGGCGCAGGCGTCCGCGAAGACGACGTTCGGGTTCTTGCCGCCGAGTTCGAGAGCGACCTTCTTCACCGAGACGGCCGCCGCCTGCGCGACCTTCGTGCCGCTGACCAGGCCACCGGTGAAGGAGACGAGGTCGACGTCGGGGTGCTCGGCGAGCCGGGCGCCGACCGTGTGGCCGGGCCCGGTGACGATGTTGGCCACACCTGTCGGCAGACCGGCCTCGACCAGCAGCTCGATGAGCGCGATCGTCGTCATCGGGGTGATCTCGCTCGGCTTGACCACGAAGGTGTTGCCGGCCGCGAGTGCGGGAGCGATCTTCCAACTGGCCTGGAGGAGCGGGTAGTTCCAGGGCGTGATGAGCGCGCACACGCCGACGGGTTCGTGGACGACGACGCTGTGGATGTCGGTCGAGCCGGCGTCGACGACCCGGCCCGGCGCCTCGCCCGCGACCAGGTCGGCGAAGTAGCGGAAGGCGTCGGCGACACAGTCGATGTCGACCCGGCCCTCCTCCACCGTCTTGCCCGCGTCACGGCTCTCCAGGAGACCGAGCTCTTCGCGGTCGCGTACGAGAAGATCGGCAACGCGGCGCAGAAGTGCGGCGCGTTGGGCGACGGGGGTGAGCGGCCAGGGGCCCTGTCCTGAGTCGAAGGCCTGGCGGGCTGCGGCGACCGCCAGGTCGGTGTCCTTCTCGTCCCCCTCGGCGACCACGGCGAACGGCCGCGCGTCGGCAGGGTCGAGGATCTCGCGGGTGGCTCCGGAGACGGCTGCGCGCCACTCGCCGCCCGCGTGGATGGTCTGCGGCTCCTGCCGCGCCTGCTGTCCGGCCATGATCGGTGTTGCCTTCCGTTCCTGTTCAGTTCCCCTGTGTCACACACGTGTCACTCACGGGGACCGTCGTCGCCTGCCCCCGGGCCCCGATTGCATGCGCAATCGGTGGCCGAAAGTGGGCTGGCTCACTGAACATGAGGGCAAATCGGGACGAAAGGCACGGCGGCGGGTGTGGCCGGACGCCGGTTCAGTCGATCGCCGCCGCGTCGCAGGCGTAGGGCGCGCAGAAGCCGGAGAGAGCGGTGGTCAGGAGTTCCAGTTCGTCCTCGCCGCCGTCGTTCTCCAGGCCGTACGCGGCGATCGCGTAGATGAGGCCGTCCTGGGCGACGAACCGCTCGTCGTAGGCATGCCAGGGGCCCACGTCCGGCTCACCGCTGAGGGAGTCGGCCCGGTACTCCATGCGTTCGCCCGTGAACCCGTCCTCCTCGACGGGCTGGAGGTCCAGCTTCTCGAAGCCGTCCGGCTTCCTGGTCTCGGCGGAGAGGTAGAGCTCGAAGGACGCCTCCGGGGACTCCTCCGCGACCTGGTAGACCTGAAGCCGGCGTTCGCCGTCCGCGCTGCGGTAGTTGACCACGTCGATGCCGTACTTGGACGTCACGGTGGTGCGCGACCAGCCCGCGGGCCGTGCGATACGGAAGCCCTCCTCGTCCTCGTACAGCTCGTACCCGGCGGGAAGTTCGGGCGCCGAGGCGAGCGGGGACGCCGTGTCCTCGGTCGGCGAGGGGGTCGGCGACCCGTCGGGGCCGCTCTGCTGCGAGACGACTCCCGTGGGCGCCGGGCTCGGGCCACCGGCCTTGTCGTCCTCGTCCCCGCCGCCGGCCAGCGTCACCACCAGGGTCACGGCGACCCCGACGGCGGCGACCCCGGCGAGCACGGACCAGACGAGCCGACGGTTCGTCCGGGTGGGAGGCGGGGTGACGGCCGTCTGAGCGGCGGTCGGTGGGGCGGTCTGTGCGGCGGTCTGTGCGGCGGTCGACCAGGAAGTTCCCGACCACTCGGCCGACGGCGCGGATCCGCCACCGAGCTGCTCGACGGAGGACCAGCCGCCGTCGGGGGCACCGGGCGCACCGGCGGCACCGGGTCCGTGCCAGGTGCTGCCGCTTCCGGTTCCGGGCCAGCCCGCGGGAGGGGAGGGCGGGGGCGGCGGGACGGGGGCGACCGCAGACGGTCCCGTGGGGCCGGACCCCGCAGCCGCGCCCACGGTCTTGCCGGAGGCCGCATCCACCCCGGCCGACCCGGCCGCCGGC
>NZ_MJAH01000012.1 GCF_001746295.1 Streptomyces sp. LUP47B
GCAGCCGGGCGAGCGCGAGGTTGCCCGCCCGGGCGTGCGGCGGCCAGGCGCCACGGGCCTGCGGGCGGCGCCGGCCGAGCACGAGGTCGGCCTCGCCGGCCAGCACCTCGTGCACGAACGGCACCAGGTCCGAAGGGTCGAGCGAGGCGTCGCAGTCGCAGAAGCACACGATGTCGGCCGTGGCGGCGGTCAGCCCCGCGTGGCAGGCGGCGCCGAAACCGCGCCGCTCCTCGCGGACGACGGTCGCGCCGAGGGTCTGGGCGATGCGGGCGGAGCCGTCCGTGGAGCCGTTGTCGACGACGAGCGCGCGCCAGCCGGGCGGGATGCGTTCCAGCACCCAGGGCAGGGCCCGGGCCTCGTCGAGACAGGGCAGCACGACGTCCACGGACGCCGCCGGTTCGTTTACGGAAGGGGTCGTCACGACGTTCACCCTACGAGCGCAAAACGGACGAACCCGACTCCGGCTCCTTACGAAAAAAAGACGTCGGAAGCTGTGGGCCGCACATGCGCACGCCTGGTGCGAGGCTTGCGGCATGGAGCAGCAGCAGTACGCACAGACCCGGCCCCGGGTCCTCGTCGTCGACGACGACCCCACCGTCGCCGAGGTGGTCGCCGGCTATCTGGACCGGGCCGGATACCTCGTGGACCAGGCCGCCGACGGCCCCGAGGCACTCGCCCGCGCCGCCGCCAACCGCCCGGACCTCGTGGTCCTCGACCTGATGCTGCCCGGCATGGACGGCCTGGAGGTGTGCCGCCGGATGCGGGGGCGCGGACCCGTCCCGGTCATCATGCTCACCGCGCGCGGCGACGAGGACGACCGGATCCTGGGCCTGGAGGTCGGCGCCGACGACTACGTCACCAAGCCGTTCAGCCCCCGCGAACTGGTGCTGCGCGTCGAGTCCGTGCTGCGCCGCTCCGGGCCCTCCCAGCCGTCCGGGCACCTGGGCGCCGCCGGCCTCTCGATGGACCCGGCGGCCCGCCGCGCCCTCAAGGGCGGCACCGAACTCGCCCTCACCATCCGGGAGTTCGACCTCCTCGCCTTCTTCCTGCGCCACCCCGGCCGGGTCTTCAGCCGCGAGGACCTGATGCGCGAGGTGTGGGGCTGGGACTTCGGCGACCTGTCGACCGTCACCGTCCACGTGCGCCGGCTCAGGGGCAAGGTCGAGGACGACCCGGCCAGGCCCCGTCTGATCCAGACCGTGTGGGGCGTCGGCTACCGCTTCGACGGCTCGCCGGCGGAGGTGTGACCCGTGAGCGACACACTCCTCATCGCCCTCTACGCCTTCCTCGGCGCCGCCACGGCCGGACTCCTCGGCGCGTGCGTGCTGCTGCTGATCCGGCGTCGCTCGCTCTCCCTGCACCTCACCGTGGTCGCCGCTGTCGGCATCACCGCGATGCTGGCCGGCACCCTCGCGGTCGCCCAGGCCATGTTCCTGTCCGGGCACGACCTGAGTGTCGTCACGACCGTCGTCCTGATGGCCGCCGTGGTCTCCCTGGCCACCGCCCTGCTGCTCGGCCGCTGGGTCGCCGCCCGCAGCCGGGCCCTCGCGCTCGCCGCCCGCTCCTTCGGCGACGGCGGTGACTTCACCTCGCCCGGGGGGCCCACCACCGCCGAACTCACCGAACTCAGCCGGGAATTGGAGGCCACCAGCGCCAAGCTCGCCGAGTCCCGGGAGCGGGAACGTGCCCTGGAGTCCTCCCGGCGTGAACTCGTCGCCTGGATCTCCCACGACCTGCGCACCCCGCTGGCCGGTCTGCGCGCGATGTCCGAGGCACTGGAGGACGGTGTCGCCGCCGACCCCGCCCGCTACCTGAGGCAGATCCGCACCGAGGTCGAACGCCTCAACGGCATGGTCGGCGACCTCTTCGAACTCTCCCGCATCCACGCGGGGACGCTGGCGCTGAGCCCGAGCCGGATCTCCCTGTACGACCTCGTCTCGGACGCCCTCGCGGGCGCCGACCCCCTGGCCCGCGAGTACGGCGTACGGCTGGTCGGCGACCGGGTGGCGGCCGTGCCGGTCGAGGTGGACAGCAAGGAGATGAGCCGCGTGCTGGGCAACCTCCTGGTCAACGCCATCCGCCGGACGCCCGCCGACGGCACGGTCGCGGTGGCCGCCGAGCACCGCGCCGAAGGGGTCGTCCTGTCCGTCACGGACAGCTGCGGCGGCATCCCCGAGGAGGACCTGCCCCGCGTCTTCGACACCGGCTGGCGCGGCACACACGCCCGGACACCACCCGCCGGGGCGGGACTCGGGCTCGCCATCGTCCGGGGCATCGTCGAGGCCCACCAGGGCAGCACCACGGTCCGCAACGTCCCCGGCGGTTGCCGCTTCGAGGTGCTGTTGCCCGGAGCCGTCTCCTGACCGAGGCGCCCTCGCCCCCCTGCGGGGCATCGTGGAGGCCGACCAGGGCGGCACCACGGTCCGCAATGTCCCGGGCGGCTGCCGCTTCGAGGTACTGCTCCCCGAAGCCGTCTCCTGACCGAGGCGCACTCGCCCCCTGCGGCAGCCGCCGAGGGCTCGCCATCGTCCGCGGCATCGTCGAGGCCCACCAGGGCAGCACCACGGTCCGCAACGTCCCGGGCGGCTGCCGCTTCGAGGTGCTGTTGCCCGGAGCCGCCTCCTGACCGAGGACGCCCTCGGCCCGCTTCCCTAATCAAAGGTGGTGCCGCCCGCGGCCGCTTTCTTTCGCGGGTGGCACCACCGGTCCAACCGCGGGCTACGCGCCCCGCATCCCGGCGCCCGCGAACTCCCGCATGCCCTCGGCGAATCCGACCGCCGCCTTCCACCCCAGCTCCGCCCGCAGCCGCGCCGAGTCCGCCGTGATGTGCCGTACGTCCCCGAGGCGGTACTCCCCGGTGACCACGGGCTCGGGCCCGCCGTGGGCCCCGGCCAGCGCGTGGGCCATCTCGCCCACCGTGTGCGGCTCGCCGCTTCCGGTGTTGTACGAGGTGAGCGCGCCGCCCCTCGAATCCGCCTCCAGGGCCGCCACGTTGGCCGCGGCCACGTCCCGCACGTGCACGAAGTCCCGGCGCTGACCGCCGTCCTCGAAGACGCGCGGGGCCTCGCCGCGGGCGAGCGCGGAGCGGAAGAAGGAGGCGACGCCGGCGTACGGGGTGTCGCGGGGCATGCCCGGCCCGTAGACGTTGTGGTAGCGCAGGGCCACCGCCGATCCGCCCGTGGCCCGCGCCCAGGACGCCGCCAGGTGCTCCTGGGTGAGTTTGGTCGTCGCGTACACGTTCCGGGGATCGACCGGGGCGTCCTCGCCGACCAGACCGGGGGAGAGATCGGCGCCGCACACCGGGCACGGCGGCTCGAAGCGCCCCGCGTCCAGGTCGGCGACGGCTCGTGGACCCGGCCGTACGGTCCCGTGCCGGGCGCAGGTGTAGCGGCCCTCGCCGTACACCACCATCGACCCGGCCAGCACGAGCCGCCGTACCCCCGCCGCGGCCATCGCGGCGAGCAGGACCGCCGTGCCGAGGTCGTTGTGGGAGACGTACTCGGGGGCGTCGGCGAAGTCCACGCCCAGGCCGACCATCGCCGCCTGATGACACACCGCGTCCACGCCGGTCAGGGCGTGGCGGACGGCGTCGGCATCCCGTACGTCGGACGCCGGGTCGGCCCGGACGTCGTACGGGACGGGCTCGTGACCGTGTGCCACGAGCGCCTCGACGATCTGGGACCCGATGAAACCGGCGCTGCCGGTGACCAGTACGCGCATGCCCTCAACGTAGGGCCGTGAACTGCCCGGACGGCCGGACCGCGCCCGTCACGTCACGGCTTCGTAAGACTCACGGCTGGGTGAGGCTCAGCGGGAGCGACACCGTGAACACCGTCGAGCCGGGCTCGGCGGCCAGCTCGATCGTGCCGCCGTGCGCCCGGACCAGGGACCTCGCCACCGCGAGACCCAGACCGCTGCCGCCCCGGTCCCGGCTGCGGGCCTTGTCGACGCGGTAGAAGCGGTCGAAGACCCGCTCCTGGTCGGCGGCCGGAATGCCGGGACCCGCGTCCGCGATCCGCACCTGAGCGTGGCCGTCCCGGACGCGGACCCCGACGGAGACCGCCGTGCCCGGCGGAGTGTGCATGGCCGCGTTGGTGAGGAGGTTGTCGAGGACCTGGCGGACGCGCTGCGGATCGAGCCGCAGCTTCAGGGCCAGGGGACCCGGCGGCACCGTCAGCGGATGGTCCGGGTGACTCGCGCGGAAGGCGTCGGCCGCGTGCTCCACCAGCTCCACCAGGTCCGTCTCGACGGGCCTGAGCGGGGTCTCCACCTCCGCCGCGTCCAGGCGGGCGAGCAGCAGCAGGTCGTCCAGGAGGAACCCCATGCGGGCGGCCTCGGCGCGCAACCGGGCCAGGTGCTTGTCGCGCTCCTCGGGGGCGTTCGCGGCGGCGTACTGGAAGAGGTCCGCGTAGCCCCGTACGGACATCAAGGGGGTGCGCAGCTCGTGCGAGGCGTCCGCGACGAACCGGCGCAGCCGCTGCTCGGCCTCCGCGCGGACCGCGAGCGAGTCGTCGATGTGCTCCAGCATGGTGTTGAACGCCGTCCGCAGTTCCTCGATCTCCGGACCGCCGCCCCGCTTGTCGGCGCGCAGCGGCAACCGGGCCGCCGACTCGGTCAGGTCGTGCAGGGCGATGCCGTGCGCGGTGTGCGCCATGTCGCTCAGCGGCTTCAGGCCCCGGCGCAGCATCTTGCGGCCGACGACCACGAGGGCCAGCAGCGCGAGCCCGAAGGCGACGACCTGGACCGTGATCAGCCGCCGTACCGTGGCGTCGATGTCGGCCATGGGAGCCGCGCTCACCAGGACCACACCGGGCTCGACCTCGCAGGCGCGCAGCCGGTACTCGCCCTGGCCGCTGAGGTGCTCGGTGGCCAGGACCTCGGTGTGCGCGACGATCTGCGTCTTCGCGACAGCGGTGAAGTCGTCGACGTCCTCCGGCAGGTCGGAGGGGTCCTCGGGCGTGCGCAGCCGCGGGGTGCCGTCCTTGACGTCGTACACCGCGTAGTACCAGCTCCAGTACTTCTTGCCGGTGAGCGTGCCGGACTCGGCGATGCTCTTCGACTGGGCGACCTGGGCGAGCGACAGCTGCTCGTTGAGCTGGGCCGACAGATAGTCCCGCATGTACGTGGTCAGCGCGGTGCCCACCACCGCGAACACCACCAGGGCCAGCGCCCCGAGCCCCAGTGCCAGACGGGTACCGAGCCGCAGCCTCCGGTACGCCGAACGCAGCCGGGCGAAAAAGGATCTCATTCGGCCGCCTGCCGTATGACGTACCCGAAGCCCCGCACGGTGTGGATCAGGGGCTCGCCCGTGTCGTCCAGCTTGCGGCGCAGCCGGCTGACGACCAGTTCCACGACGTTGGAGCGGCCGCCGAAGCCGTACTCCCACACGTGGTCGAGGATCTGCGCCTTGGTCAGCACGGTCGGCGACTTCCGCATCAAATACCTGAGGACCTCGTACTCGGTCGGGGTGAGGGTGAGCAGTTTGTCGCCGCGGCGCACCTCGCGGGTGTCCTCGTCCATCGTGAGATCCGCGACCCCGAGCACCGAGCGCTGGAAGCCGGGCCCGGAACTGCGCCGCAGCACGGTCCGCAGCCGGGCCATCAGCTCCTCCACCGCGAACGGCTTGACCAGGTAGTCGTCCCCGCCCCGGGTCAGCCCGGCCACCCGGTCGGCGACCGCGTCCCGCGCCGTGAGGAACACCACGGGCACCATCGTGCCCGAGCGCCGCAGCCGCTCCAGGACACCGAAGCCGTCGATGTCGGGCAGCATGAGGTCGAGCACCACGATGTCGGGACGGAACTCCGAGGCACGGCTCAGCGCCTCCTCACCGGAGTTCGCGGTGACCGCCTCCCAGCCCTCGTAGCGGGCGACCGTCGCCACGAGATCGGCGATCGGCGGGTCGTCGTCCACGACGAGGAGTCGTACTTTTTCCACCCGCTCATAGTGCTGCACAGCGGCCGGAAAGCCACCGCCGGGTGGACGCACCGGCCACATCGATAACCTCTTGAAAGTTGTACGACAGCGAATCGACAGCTCCCGCCGGACAAGCTCGGTAATCCAGAGGCCCCGATCAAGGAGCTACGACCCGTGACGACCGTCCAATCGCCCCCTGCGCCCCCCACGGCGATACAACGCCCCAGGGTGGTGGCCCGCACCGGGCTCTACGCCGTGCTGGCCGCCAACGCGGCCGTGGTCGCCTGGTTCTTCGCCCAGGCCGGCTTCGCGTCCAACGCGCTCATCGTGATCGGCCGCCTCGCCGGCCTGTACGCCGCGCTCATCATGGCCTTCCAGCTGGTCCTGGTGGCCCGGCTGCCCTGGCTCGACCGCCGCATCGGCATGGACCGGCTGACCTCCTGGCACCGCTGGACCGGCTTCGGCATCCTGTGGACGCTCCTCGCGCACGTCGTCTTCATCAGTTTCGGCTACGCCGACGGCACCGACGTGGGCCCGATCGGTGAGATCGTCGACCTCGCCGAGACCACCGAGGGCGTTCTGCGCGCGGTCGTCGCGTTCTGCCTGATCATCCTGGTCGGCGCGGTCTCCGCCCGGTACGCCCGGCGCCGTCTCGCCTACGAGACCTGGCACTTCATCCACCTGTACACATACGTCGCCGTGGTGCTGGCCTTCACCCACCAGGTCGCCGTCGGCACGACCTTCACGTCCTCCTCCGTCGCCACCGGGTACTGGTACGGCGTCTGGGGCGTGGCCCTCGGCTCGGTCGTCCTGGGTCGCGCGGTGCTTCCGCTGTGGCGGAACTGGCGTCACCAGTTCCGGGTCACGGCCGTCGTGCCCGAGAACGACAGCGTCGTCTCGATCTACGTCAGCGGCAAGGACCTCGACCAACTGCCCGCCCGCGCCGGGCAGTTCTTCCTGTGGCGCTTTCTGACCGCCGACCGCTGGTGGCAGGCCAACCCCTTCTCCCTCTCCGCCGCCCCCGACGGCAGGACGCTGCGCCTGACCGCCAAGGCGGCCGGCGAGGGCAGCGCCGCCCTCAGGCACGTCAAGGTCGGCACCCGCGTCTTCGCCGAGGGCCCCTACGGCGCCTTCACCGCCCTGCACCGCACCCGCCCCGAGTCCGTGCTGATCGCCGGCGGTGTCGGCGTCACCCCCATCCGGGCCCTCCTGGAGGAGGTGGAAGGCCACGCCGTCGTCATCTACCGGGTCGGCTCCGACCGGGACGCCGTCCTCTACGACGAGCTGCGCGACCTCGCGCTCGCCAAGGGCGCCGAACTCCACCTGGTCACCGGCCCGCCGGTGCCCGACAAGCTTGCGGCGGGCGAGCTGGCACGGCTCGTGCCCGACATCGCCGACCGGGACGTCTTCCTGTGCGGACCACCGCCGATGATGACCGCGGTCCTGGGCAGCCTGCGCGAGCTGGACGTGCCCAAGCCGCAGATCCACTTCGAGCGCTTCAGCCTGGCGGGATGAGGAACAGACCGTGAAACGAGCCATACCTGTCGTCGTCCTGAGCATCGCGGGCCTGGTCCCCGTGTGGCTCTACCAGCCGTCGGCCCAGTCCTCCACCGTCCAGACCATGACCCCGGCACCCTCCACCTCGTCCTCTTCATCCTCTTCGTCGTCGGGTGCGAACGTCGTCACCAGCTCGACGATCACCACCGAGAAGGGCCCCGTACAGCTCCAGGTGACCTTCGACGGTACGAAGATCACCGCGGTGAAGATGCTCCAGCAGCCGAACCACCCGCAGACCACGGCGGCCGTGCCGAAGCTGATCGCGGAGACGCTTGAGGCGCAAAGCGCGGACATTGACACGGTGTCCGGCGCGACCATCACCAGCGAGGCCTACAAGAAGTCCCTCCAGGCCACGATCGACGACAATGTGAAGACGGCGTCGGCCTCGCCCTCGGCGTCCGCTTCCGAGGCGGCTTCCCGGACCGTCGACGGTTCGGCCCTCAGCACGGAGAAGGGCCCCGTACAGGCCCAGGTGACCTTCGTCGGTACGAAGATCACCGCGGTGAAGATGCTCCAGCAGCCGAACCACCCGCAGACCACGGCGGCCGTGCCGGTGCTGGTGGCGGAGACGCTCGAGGCGCAGAGCGCGGACATCGACACGGTGTCCGGTGCGACCATTACCAGTGAGGCCTACAAGACGTCTCTCCAGGCCGCGATCGACGCGAGGGGCTGAGGTACCGACCATGCTGCACCGCGTCGAACACGTCATGGGGTTCCCGGTCTCGCTGCGGGTCGACGACGAGGACGTCCCCGAGTCGGCGGCGGACGCGGTCTTCGCGTGGCTGCGCGAGGTCGACGCCCGCTTCAGCCCGTTCAAGGACGACAGCGAGGTGTCGCGGTACGACCGGGGCGAGCTGTCCGCGGACGGGCTGAGCGCGGAGTTGCGCGAGATCCTCGACCTGTGCGAGCACTACCGGAAGGCCACCGGTGGCGCGTTCGACGTACGGCTGCCCGGTCGCCGGCTCGACCCCTGCGCGGTGGTCAAGGGCTGGTCGGTGCAGCGGGCGGCGGAGTTGCTGACAGCGGCCGGCGCGACGAGGTTCGTCCTGAACGCCGGCGGTGACGTGGTCGCCGCCGGCGGCCCCTGGCGGGTGGGCGTACGGCACCCCGAAGAGGCCGACAAACTGTGCACGGTGTTGTCGCTCGACGGCGGTGCGGTCGCGACGTCCGCGCGCTACGAGCGGGGCGACCACATCCTCGACGGCCGCACCGGCCGCCCGGCAACCGGCCTCCTCAGCCTCACCGTCGTGGCCCCCACGCTCACGGAGGCCGACTCGGTCGCCACGGCGGCCTTCGCCATGGGCCCCGAGGGCGTCGACTGGGCCGCCTCCCTGGCGGGCTGCGAGGTCTTCGCGGTGGACGCGGAGCGTCAGGTGCTGCGGACGCCGGGCTTCCCGGCCGTCCCCTGACAGGACATGCCACGAGGGCGGGCCGCCGGCTCTGTTCACCGGCGGCCCGCCCTCCGCGTGTCCACGTGCTGGTCAGCCGAGACGGTACAGGCCGCTGTAGGCGGAGACCGCGGTGCCGTTCTTCTTGACCCAGGTGGAGATCTCGGAGTTCGAGGAGCCCTGGCCGCTGTCGCTGACGACGATGTAGTGCAGCTTGCCGGACTTCACGAGGCTCTTCAGCCTGGCGAGGGTCATGGCGTTGTCGGAGCCGGACCAGCCGCCCATCGAGATCACCGGCTCACCGGACTCCAGGATGATCGAGGAGGCGGTCTGGTCGGTGGCGACCGCGACCAGCCAGGTGGCGCCGTCCTGGTGCTTCTTCAGGTACGTGATCATCGCGGAGGAGACTTGGGTGTCGCCCATGCCGCCAGTAGTACGGCCGGACGCGGACTGGCCCGTGGACTGGCCGCTGGAGCTGGAGGTGCTGGAGCCGCTCGGTGCGCTGCCGCTGGTGCCCGTGCCGGTGCCGCCGCCCGGGCCGCCGCTCCCACTGGGCCGCTGGCCCCCGCCCATGCCGCCGCCCCCGCCCATGCCGCCTGTGCTCGGACCGGCCGTCGGGTTGGTGCCGTTGGTGCTGGAGGTGGCCGCCGACGCCGAGTACGCGGCGGGACCGGCGAGCAGGGCGACGACCGCCGCGAGGGCCGCGATGCCCGTCAGCCGCTGCCGCCCGGTGAACCGGCCGAGCAGCAGCCCGATCACGGCGACCGTACCGGCGACCCCGGCCACGACCTCGGCGACCGTGTACAGCGTCCCGGAGCCGGAGACCCGCTGGAGCAGGACGACCGCCCACACCGTGCTGCCCGCGACGGCCCCAGGCAGCACCCACCCCCACTTCGCCGCCGCACCCTCACGGAAGGCCCGGTACAGCATCACGCCGCCGATACCGGCCAGAGCAGCGATGCCGGGCGCCATGGCGGTGACGTAGTAGGGGTGGAAGGTGCCCTCGGCGAGCGCGAAGGTCAGGTAGTGCAGGACGAACCAGCCGCCCCACAGCAGCAGCGCCGCCCGCTTGGCGTCCGTACGAGGGGCCCGGCCGCGCAGCACCAGACCGCCGATCAGGGCGACGAGCGCGAAGGGGATCAGCCAGGAGATCTGACCGCCCACGATGCTGTTGAACAGCCGGTACAGCCCCGCCTCGCCGCCGAAACTGGCGCCGTTGCCCTGCGAGCCCACCGAGGAACTCGCCCCGAAGATCCGGCCGAAGCCGTTGTAGCCGATGACCAGGTCCCACACCGTGTTGTCGGTGGAGCCGCCGATGTACGGCCGGGAGGACGCCGGAATGAGGTCGACGACCACCATCCACCAGGCGCTGGAGACGACCAGCGCGACGGTGCCGACGGCGAGATTGCGGATACGGCGGCCGAGCGAGCCCTTGGCCGCCCACAGGTAGACGAGGAAGAAGACCGGCAGGACGACGTACGCCTGCATCATCTTGGTGTTGAACGCGAAGCCGATCGCCACCCCGGACCACACCAGCGGCAGCAGCCGCCCGGTGCGCACGGCCTTCATCAGCGCGGCCGCGCCGAGCAGCATCAGGAAGACCAGGACCGGGTCCGGGTTGGTGTCCCGCGTGATGGCGACGGTGATCGGCGTGAGGGTGAGCGCGAGCGCCGCGATCGTGGCCGCGACGGCCCCGAAGTCCCGCCTGACCATGCGGTACAGCAGGGCCACCGAGCCGGTGCCGAGCGCGACCATCGGCAGCATCAGCTGCCAGGTGCCGTACCCGAGGACACGCGCCGAGAGCCCCATCACCCACAGCGCGAACGGCGGTTTGTCGACCGTGATGAAGCTGCCCGCGTCCAGGGCGCCGAAGAAGAACGCCTTCCAGCTCTTGGTGCCGGAGTAGACGGCCGCGTTGTAGAAGGTGTTGCCGCTGACGGACGACATGTTCCAGGCGTACAGCGCCGTGGCCAGCACGAGGATCGCCCAGAGAGCGGGGCGGGCCCAGCGTGGATCCTGCGGGGGACCGGTGAACAGTCCGCGCAGCCGGCTGCTCGCGGCGGGCGGCACGGCCCGGTGCCGGCCGTCCTGGTCGGTCGGCGCGGGCGGTGGGGCGAGGGTCGTCATGGCAGCTACTCCAGGTCTCCGAGCGGTGGTTGTCATGACCGTCGGGCCCGGGGCTGGGTGATCCCTGTGGCTTCGCTGAACGCAGGATGAGAATCAGAGAACTCACAGAGTGCCCACAGCCGCATCGCCCTGTACGGCTGTCCGCAACACAAGCCGTCTAGACTCTGCCGGACGGCCTGCCGGACTGGCCGAATGCGGACAACTTCTGCCAGACCCGAAGGGTATTCGGCGCTTTGATACGGATAGATTCAGTCACCAAGCGGTACCCGGACGGCACGGTGGCGGTCGACCGGCTCTCGTTGGAGATCCCCGACCGTTCGATCACCGTCCTCGTCGGTCCCTCGGGCTGCGGCAAGACGACGACCCTGCGCATGATCAACCGGATGGTCGAGCCCAGCGAGGGCACCATCCTGATCGACGGCAAGGACAGCCGGCAGCAGCCGGTCAACACACTGCGCCGGTCCATGGGGTACGTCATCCAGAACGCCGGTCTCTTCCAGCACCGCACGATCGTCGACAACATCGCCACCGTGCCCCGGATGCTGGGCTGGGGCAAGGAGAAGGCGCGGGCCCGGGCGCGGGAGCTGATGGAGCGGGTCGGGCTCGACGGCTCGCTCGCCAAGCGGTACCCCTACCAGCTCTCCGGCGGACAGCAGCAGCGCGTCGGTGTGGCACGGGCGCTCGCCGCCGATCCGCCGGTCCTGCTGATGGACGAGCCGTTCTCGGCCGTCGACCCCGTCGTCCGCAAGGGTCTCCAGGACGAACTCCTGCGCATCCAGGACGAGTTGGGCAAGACCATCGTCTTCGTCACCCATGACATCGACGAGGCCGTCAAGATCGGCACCATGGTCGCCGTGATGCGCACCGGCGGCAAGCTCGCCCAGTACGCGCCGCCCGCCGAACTGCTCTCCAGCCCCGCCGACGCGTTCGTCGAGGACTTCCTCGGCACCGACCGCGGTATCCGGCGGCTCTCCTTCTTCCCCTCCGCGGGCCTGCGACTGCTCACCGGACCGGTCGTCGCGGTCGACGCCACCGCCGAGCAGATCGCCGCGCGGGACACGGCCGAGGCCCCCTATCTCCTCGTCACCGACGTGGACGGCAAGCCCCTTGGCTGGAGCGAGCCGGGACAGCTGACCGCTGGGAGCGTCGACGTCGGTCGACTGCTGCCGTACGGACGGCCGTTCGTCGCCGGTACGGACTCGCTGCGGGCCGCGCTGGACTGTGCCGTGCTCTCGCCCACCGGGTGGGCCGTCGGTGTCGACGCCGAGGGACGGGTGGCCGGGGTGGTCTCCCAGCAGTCCATCGGCGAGGCGATCCGCGGGGCGCACGCTGAGGGCCGTACGGACGCCCCCGTCCCGGACTCCAAGGTCGGCTGATGGACGGCTTCTTCGACATCCCCAGCGACCTCCAGCACAGCTGGCTCGGTCTCATCGGCCTGCACGTCCGGGAGGCCGGGCTGCCGGTCCTCGCCGGGCTGTTGATCGCCCTGCCGCTCGCCCAGCTGTGCGTGCGCTTCCGGTGGCTGTACCCGCCGGTGCTGTGGGTGACGACCGTGCTGTACGCCATCCCGTCGCTGGCCTTCTTCGTGGTCCTCATCGACTACACCGGTCAGACCGAACTCACGGTGATGATCCCGCTCACCGTCTACACGCTCGTCATCCTGGTCCCGGCGATCGTCGACGGCGTCCGTTCGGTGCCGCAGGAGACCATCGCCGCCGCGACGGCGATGGGCTTCGGACCCGTACGCCGTTACGTCCAGGTCCAGTTGCCGATCGCCGTGCCCGCCATCGTCGCCGGGCTGCGGGTGGCGACCGTGTCGAGCATCTCCCTCGTCTCTGTCGGCGCGCTCATCGGCAACCAGGGCGCGCTCGGCAACCTCATCAACGACGCGAACATCTACAACCGGCCCGAGCTCGCAGTGAACGCCGTGGTGACCATGGCGGTCCTCGCGATCCTCGCCGACGGGCTGCTGGTCGTCGTACGACTGCTCATGACGCCGTGGATGCCGAGCGGCGCGCGTGCGCGGCGCGCGCAGCGGCCCGAACCGGAGGTCGCCGCCCGGTGAACATCCTCAACTTCATCAGCGCGTTCTTCAGCGACAGCGCGCACTGGCAGGGCTACGACGGGATTCCCACGAGGCTGGGGGAGCACGTCCAGTACACCCTGGAGGCCCTCGCCATCGCCGCGGGAATCGGGTTGCCGGTGGGGCTCGTCACCGGGCACTACGGGCGGGGCGGTAACGCGCTGGCCTTCCTCGCCGTGGCCGGGCGGGCCCTGCCCACCTTCGGTCTGCTGGTGCTGATGACCCTCTCGCTCGGGTTCGGGCTGATCAACGTGATGATCCCGCTGGTCGTGCTGGCCGTGCCGCCGATCCTGGTCACCACCTACGAGGCGATGCGGTCGGTGGACCCCGCCCCGGTGGACGCGGCCCGGGGGATGGGCATGCACGACATCGAGGTGCTCTTCCGCGTCGAGCTTCCGGTCGCCCTTCCGCTGATTCTCGGCGGACTGCGGTCGGCGGCCATCCAGATCGTGTCGACGGCCACCATCGCCGCGTACGTGTCTCTCGGGGGGCTCGGGCGGTACATCGTGGACGGGCTCTACCAGCGCAACTACGAGAAGGTCGTGGGCGGCGCCGCGCTGGTCGCCCTGATGGCGCTGGCGACGCTGGCGCTGTTCTGGGGGATCACCCGGCTCACGGTCTCGCGCGGGGTGCTCAGGAGCAACTAGGCGAACGGCCGGGGGAGTTCCGATCCCCCCGGCCCCGTCAGGCCTTTGTGCGCGCCAACGCCTGTTCCAGTACGACCAGCAGCGCGTCGCGGACCGAACCGCGCTCCCTCGCGTCGAAGACGATCACCGGGACGCGGTCGTTGACGTCCAGGGCCCAGCGGACCTCGTCCAGGGTGTGTTCGACCCTGCCGTCGAAGGCGTTGACGGCGACCGCGAACGGGATCTGCCGGTGCTCGAAGTAGTCGACCGCGGCGTAGCAGTCGTCGAGGCGGCGGGTGTCGACGATGACCAGACCGCCGAGCGCGCCCTCGACGATGTCGTCCCACATGAAGCCGAAGCGCTCCTGCCCCGGCGTGCCGAACAGGTACAGCTTCAGGGTCGGGTCGACGGTGATGCAGCCGAAGTCCATCGCGACCGTGGTCGTGGTCTTGCGCGGGGTGTGGCTGAGGTCGTCCACGCCCGCGGCGACCTCGGTGATGGCGGCCTCGGTGGTCAGCGGCTCGATCTCGGAGATGGAGCCGACCGCGGTGGTCTTGCCCACCCCGAAGCCACCCGCGATCACCATCTTGACCGGCAGCGGCGGTCGTACGGCGGCGGAGGGCGCGGCCGAGGGCCGGGCGGCCGGTTCAGTCGGTGTCACGGAGTACCCCTCGGGAGTCGGGGATGGCGCGCAGGCCGTCGATGAGCCTGCGCAGAACGGAGGCGTCGTGAGTGATGTCGGTGTCGGGCACGTGCACCGTCAGCTGCCCCGCCGTGCGCAGGTCCTCGGCGAGGATCCGCACCACGTTCAGGTGCAGCCGCAGCCGGGCCGCGATCTCCGCGATGGACTGCGGTATCCGGCACGCGGCGACGATGTCGTGCTGTTCGAAGGAGAGCCGGTCGAGCACGGCGAGCCCTTCGGCGGTGGCCACCACCTGGGTCTCGACGGGCATCGTCCGGCCGGACGGATCGGGTGCCACCCGGCCGGCGGTGACGAGGAACGGCCGTACGGCGGGCACGGGGCCGCCCGGCTCCGGTCTCGGAGGCGTGCTGCCGTCCGCCATGACTGCGCTTCCTCCTCGGTCAGCGCTTCGACGCCGCGCCGACGCTGTTCTTCAGTTCGAGCACGAGCTGAGGGCTGAGCGCGCTGCCGGCACGGTTGGCGAACAGCGTCATCTCGTACGCGATGTTGCCGAGCTTGGCCTCCTTGTCGGTGACGACGCCGAGCACGGCGCCGCTGCCGATCGCGGAGACCAGGACATGCCCGCCCTCCAGGTCGATGATGACCTTGTTGAGGCCGCCGAGGCCGTAGTTGCCGGAGGCACCCGCGGCCAGGCTCGTGATGCCGGAGACGATCGCGGCGAGGCGTTCGGAGTCCGCGTGCTCGCGTAGCTCCGACACCGCGATGAGCAGCCCGTCCGAGGACACGGCGATGGCGTCGACGACACCCGCCGTCTCCGTCGCGAAACGGTTCAGCAGCCAGGTGAAGTCGGCTGCGGCGGCCTGCAGGTCGGCGGGCGTGGTGCCTTCCGTAGGCGTGTCACCTGTGGACGTGCTCACTGCTCCGCTCCTTCCGGGGAGTGGTTCTGGTCGTGCGGGGGGTCGGATGCGGTCCTGTGGGTTTCCACGTCGTCCGCGAACACCGGTCGGGTGTGGCTCCCGGTCTCGATGTCCCGGTGGGCACGCTCCACGGCCGCCTCGAACTCGTCGAGCGCGTCCCGCACGGCCTCGGCGTCCGCGGGCCGGGGCGGGGCCGCCTGGGAGACGGGGTCGGCACCGAGGGTGGTGCGCAGCGTGGCGCCACGGACACGGCGACGCAGGGGACGGGCGCCGTCGCCGTTCCCGGTCACCTCGGCGGGTGCCGTCTCACCGGCGCGGGCCTTGGGAATGAACGTGGCTGTGCCGGAAGGGAGTTCGGGGGACGACGGGGTGTCGGAGGAGGCCGCGGGGGCGGTGCCCGGGCCGGTGGCGGACGAGGTGCGGTGGGGGATACGGCGGGGAAGCGCGGTGGGCCGGTCGGTGGCGGGCGTGACGGGCCCCTCCGACGCGGCGGAGCCCGCTCCCGCGACACCGGTCCCGGCGGACGCCGGAGCATCCTGCCCCGACCCGGCACCGCCCGTCACCCCTGCGGCGGCCTCAGCCCGAGCGGCTGTGGCACCGGCGCCCTGAACGCCGGCCGAAGCCGACGCCGAGTACGAGCGGGAGTCCGACGCCGAGCGCGTTGTCGCGGCGCTCGCGGCAGCACCGACAACAGCCGCCGGAGCCGTGCGGGACTCCGCCGCCGTACCCGCCGACGAACCGCCGGAGGCAACCGTCACCGGGCTCATCGTCAGCAGGAGGGAGGAGGGGATCGTGACCTCGGCCGTCACACCGCCGCCCGGTGTGCGGGTGAGGACCACGCCCACCTCCCAGCGGCGCGCCAGCGTGCCGACCACGAACAGTCCGAGCACCTTCGTCGGGACCAGGTCGAGGCGTTCGCGGCGGATGAGGCGGGCGTTCTCCTCCTCCAGGCGCTCGGCGCTCATACCGAGACCGTGGTCGGAGATCACGACCAGCGCACCCTCGTGACTGTCCTTGACGATCACCTCGACGGGGCTGCCGGCGGGCGAGAAGGACACGGCGTTCTCGACGAGTTCGGCCACCATCAGGGTGAGGTCGCCGATGATGTCGGGCTCGACCATGGCCTCCGTGCCGGCCTGCAGGGAGACCCGCTGGAAGCCCTCGATCTGGCCGAGCGCGGCGCGGACGACGTTGGTGAGGGCGAGCGGCCCGGAGTCGAGGACGGTCTCGCGGATGCCGGCCAGCAGCATCAGGCTGTCGGCGTTGCGGCGCAGGCGGACCGCGATGTGGTCGATGCTGTAGAGGCGTTCCAGGAGTGCCGGGTCGGTCTCGCCGCGCTCGACCGCGTCGATCAGGGCCAGCTGCCGGGTGGTCAGGTTGCTGACCCGGCGGCCCACGTTGCCGAACATCTCGGCGACGTTGCGGCGGCTGAGCACCTGGCGTTCCAGGAGCGCGACCGCGGTGGTCTGCACCTGGTTGAACACGTCGGCGAGATCACCGATCTCGTCCTTCGCGGTGACCGGCATCTCCTGGAGCCGCGGTGTCCCGGTGTCCTCGGTGTCGTCGTCGGCCACGCGGGCGAGCTCACGGCCCGCCACCTCGGCGACCTGCCTGGCGGCACCGGTGAGCGCCTGCACCGGGCGCACCACCGAGCGTCGTACGGCCACCGAGAAGGCGAGCCAGAGCACGAAGCCGAGGAGAGCCGATCCGAGCAGCCAGGCGGCGTTCGAGCGCGCGTCCCGGGAGGCGGTGTCGGCGCGGTCGGCGATCTGGTCGATGAGCGAGGTGGTGGTCTTCAGCCGGGTCCGGGCCTGGGCGCGGTAGTCCGGGTAGGAGTCCAGCGCCGTCTGGAAGGCGTTCTTGATCTCGGACGGGGTGTCCGCCTGGAGCGTGCCCGGGTCGATCTGCAGCTCGGCGTACTGCCGGGCGATCGTCGCCTGGGCGGTGTTGTGCTCGATGTCGCCGAGTTCCTCGGCCTGCTGCGCACTGGCGAAGCGGCCGAAGCGCTCGACCTGGTGGGTGTACTCGTCGTAGGAGCCGATGGCGCCGATCAGCTCGATGAGGGCGTTGGAGTCGCCGGTCGTCGCGGAGAACACACCGGTCTCGAAGGCGCCGTGGGCGGCGTCGGCGCGCAGCAGAGAGTCGAGCAGGTTGCCGGTGAAGGTGGCGGCGAGGGCCGGGTTGCGGTCGAGCCCGAGACCGTCGATCAGGCCCTTGGCGGCGTCACTGTAGGCCGGGTCGATGTTGTCGGCCGGCAGATAGGACTTCTCGATGGTGTTGCGCAGGTCCTCCAGGCCGTTGACCTCGCGCAGGGCCTGGGCCTCCTCGCCCGGCAGCCGGCCGCCGAAGGTCGCCTGGACCTTCTCGACCTGGTTGTCCACCCGGATCTGGGCCTCGCGGTAGGCGGACTGCGAGGGGGTGGCGCCGTCCCAGGTGGCCTGGTGGCGCACGGAGAGCAGGACCGCCTGCTGGTGCTCGGCCTCCAACTGCCCGACGAGCTTGGCCACCTCGGCGCTGTCCCGGACCAGCCGGGACGCGTCCGACGCGTCCTGGGACTGGCCGACCTGGTCGGCGAAGAGATAGGTCAGCAGCACCGCGACCACCGCGAGAGGCACACCGACCAGGATGTTCAGCTTGCGCCGGAACGGCCAGCGTTCGGCGAAGTCCCGTATACCACTGCCACGGGTGCCGCCCCGGGACGGCGGCGGTGCCGACCGGGTGGACGCGCCCACCTCGTTCGTGGACACCAGCCCTCCTTCGTGGATGTCTCGGCGGCGCGAGAACGCACATGACCGATACTGATCGCTACGGGACGGTGCATAGGACACCTGAGTGGCTCCTGCACGCCTGTGTGACCGGCGCCAACTTCGGCGAGACTACAGCCTCTTCGGACAGCGCTTGCCGCCGCCCTGAGTCAAGAATCCGTTACAACCCGCGCCGCACCCCGCGTGCCGGTTTCGCTTTTCCTTCACAACCGATCACGGGTTGATGCCAATTGTGACCAGGCCGGTCTTGACTGGGCCAGAACAGGCTGGATTGGATCAGTGCAAGGGCTTCCCCCCTTGAACGTCCTTGAACCCCCTTGCATCCCCTGAGTTCCGGAACGGGAATCGTGACTTTTACCGCCGCACACCGCAGGTCCCTCAGGAAGAACCCCGGCGTGGCCGCTGTCGCGCTCGCCGCCGCCACGGTCCTGCTGGCGGGATGCGGGTCCTCCGACGACACCTCCGACCCGCTGAGCGAGGACACGGCGGGGGCCGCCAACGGTGACACCGTCGTCGTCGGCTCCAACAACTTCGCCGAGAGCATCCTGCTCGCCGACATCTACGGTGAAGCCCTGAAGGCCAAGGGCGTCAAGGTCACCTACAAGCCCAACATCGGCAGCCGCGAGACCACTTACGGCCTGCTGAAGAACGGCTCCATCACCGTCCTGCCCGAGTACAACGGCTCGCTGCTGGCCTACCTGGACAAGGACGCCAAGCAGGAGTCGGCGCAGGCCGTGAACGCCGCGGCCACGGCCAAGCTCGACTCCAAGCTGACGCTGCTGGAGTCGGCGCCGGCGGAGGACAAGGACTCGGTCTCGGTCAACGCGGCCACCGCGAAGAAGTACAACCTGACCAGCGAGTCCACACTCGCCGACCTCAAGGACATCGCCCCGGACCTGGTCGTCGGCGGTTCGCCGGAGTTCCAGACCCGGCAGCAGGGTCTGCTGGGCCTGGAGTCCGTGTACGGCCTGAAGTTCAAGTCCTTCAAGGCGCTCGACGCGGGCGGTCCGCTGACCCAGGCGGCGCTGAAGAAGAACACCGTGCAGGCCGCGGACATCTTCACGACCGATCCGACCATCATCAAGGAGAAGTTCGTCGTCCTCCAGGACCCGAAGAACCTCTTCGGCTTCGCGAACGTGACTCCGCTGGTCTACAAGTCCGGCCTCTCCTCGGAGGGCGTCGCCGCCCTCAACGCGGTCTCGGCCAAGCTGGACACCAAGGCGCTCCTCGAGATGGACTCCCAGGTCCAGCTGGAGAGCAAGGACCCGCTGGACGTGGCGAAGGCGTGGCTGAAGACGAACGGACTGGGCTGACCCAGGTCGAGAACCGGCGCGGGTGGTCTTCCCTGCAGTGGACGGACTCCTCCCCAGGGGGACCCGCGCCGGTCCCGACGGTGGCCGTGCTCGACACCGCGTGGCCGGCCGGCGCGGGCGACGCCGGGGCTCGGCTCCCGTCCCGCCGGGTCCGAGCGCAACCGGCCGCTGTCCGGCGGCCCCGACGCCGTGACCGTATGACCCTCCGGTCGGCTCGCAGGTCAGACTCCGAGTTCCGCCCGGACCCGGACCCGGGCCGCGGCGCCCACGGCCACCGCGTCCCGGCCGAGCCGTGAGAGGACCACCCGTATCGGATGCTCTTGCTGTCTCCCGCGGTCCCGAGGTCGTGACCGTATGCCCCTCCGGTCGGCTCGCAGGTCAGACTCCGAGTTCCGCCCGGACCCGGGCCGCGGCGCCCACGGCCACCGCGTCCCGGCCGAGCCGTGAGAGGACCACCCGTATCGGATGCTCTTGCTGTCTCCCGCGGTCCCGAGGTCGTGACCGTATGCCCCTCCGGTCGGCTCGCAGGTCAGACTCCGAGTTCCGCCCGGACCCGGGCCGCGGCGCCCACCGCCACCGCGTCCCCGCCGAGCAGTGCGGGCACCACCCGTACCGGATGTCCGCTGACCGGCGGTTCGGTGGCCAGGGTCCGCAGGATCGACGGTTCGAGGAGCGTCCAGGCGCGGCTGACGCCCCCGCCGATCACGACGGTGGTGACATCCAGCAGGCCTGCCGTGACGAGCAGCGCGCGAGCCACGGCGGCGCCCGCGTCCTCGTACACGGCGAGCGCGTCCGGGTCGGCGGCCTCCGCCACTTCGCGCGCGTCCAGCTCCCGCCCGGTGCGCTCCCCGTACCGCGCCGCGATCGCCCGACCCGACGCGAGCGTCTCCAGATGGCCGCGCGCGCCGCAGGTGCACGGCAGGTCGCCGAAGCCCGGGATGTGCCCGATCTCGCCCGCAGCGCCGTGCGGCCCGCCGTAGAGCGCGCCGTCCAGCAACAGCGCCCCGCCGACCCCGGTGCCCAGGGTCATCCCGAGCACATCGGGCTCGCCGGCCACCGCCCCGGCCGTCGCCTCGCCCCGCAGGAACGCGTTGACGTCGTTGTCGAGGAACGCCGGCACACCGAGCGCCTCCTCGAACGCCGCCGTCACCGCGAACCCGGCCCAGTCCCGGAAGGAATCGCTGGCGACCAGAATCCGCCCCGCCGGCGCGTCCACCACACCCGCCGCCCCGACCCCGACCCCGAGCAGCCGTGCGTCCGTACGGTGAAGCAGCAGGCGTACGGCGTCCAGCGCGGCGCCGACCATCGCGCCTCCGCCGGCGGCCGCGGGCGTGGGCACCTCCAGTCGTTCGACCACCGTCAAGTCAGCGGTGAACAGGGCCACTTGTGTACTGGTACCGCCGATGTCGACACCGGCGACCGCCTTCACGCGGTGACCTCGGCCCGCTGTTCGGCGCGCCGCCGCCGCTGCACCACCGGATCCGGCACGGGTACGGCCGCGATGAGCCGCCGGGTGTACTCGGTCTCCGGGCGCAGCAGCGTCGACATGGTCGGCCCCTGCTCCTCGACCCGCCCGTCCCGCATGACGACGACCCGCTGCGCGAACTCCTGCACGACGGCCAGGTCGTGGGAGACGAAGAGACAGGCGAACCCCAACTCCCGCTGCAACTCGGCGATCACCTCCAGCACGGTCCGCTGCACGCTCACATCCAGCGCGCTCGTCGGCTCGTCCGCGACCAGCAGCCGGGGTTCGAGGACCAGCGCCCGGGCGAGACTCACCCGCTGCCGCTGACCACCGGACAGCTCACGCGGCCCCCGCCCCGCCAACTCCCTGGGCAGCCGCACGAGTTCGAGCACCTCCGCGACGCGGTCCCGGCGCTCGGCCACCGACATCCCCCCGCGGTGCACCCTGAGGGGCTCCGCCACGCACTCGGCCACACTCATCCGCGCGTCCAGCGAGGCCACCGGGTCCTGGAGCACCACCCCCACACCGGACAGGAGCGCCCGCCGCTTCCGGCCCCGGACCCGGCCCAGGTCGGCCCCGAACAGGGACACCGATCCCGAGGCGGGCGCGACCAGCCCGAGTGCGACCCTGGCGGCGGTCGACTTGCCCGACCCGGACTCGCCCACGAGCCCGACGGTCTCCCCGGGACGGACGTCGAGGAAGACGCCGTCCAGGGCCTGGACCCGCCCGAACCGCACGGACACGTCCCGGAGCCGCACCACGGGGGGCTCTTCGGCCGGAGGTGCGTCCTCGCCGCTGAACCTCAGTCGCGGCACCGCCGCAAGGAGCCCCCGCGTGTACTCGTGCTCGGGCCGCAACAGCACGTCCTCGACGGGCCCCGTCTCCACGACCTCGCCCCGCAGCATCACGGCGACCCGGTCCGCGAAGTCGGCGACCACGCCCATGTTGTGCGTGACGAGCAGGACGCCGGTGCCCGAGTCGGCCGCCAGCCGCCGCAGCAGATCCAGGATCTCGGCCTGCACGGTCACGTCGAGCGCGGTGGTCGGCTCGTCCGCGATCAGCAGACTGGGCGAGTTGGCGATCGCCATGGCGATGACGACCCGCTGCCGCTGCCCGCCCGACAGCTGGAAGGGGAACGCCGAGGCCCGCCGCTCCGGCTCGGGTATCCCGACGCGGCGCAGCAGCTCGACCGCCTCCCGGGCGGCCTCCGACCGGGAGACGTCCCGGTGGTTGCGTACGACCTCCGCGATCTGGGCGCCGACCCGGGTGAGCGGGTCGAGGGCGGTGGCCGGTTCCTGGAACACCATGGAGGCGGTGCGCCCCCGCAGCCGGGCGAGCGCAGTCTCCGGGGCTCCGACGATCTCCGTACCGTCGACCGCGATACGCCCCGAGGCGCGGGCGGTGCCCGGCAGCAGCCCCATCGCGGCGAGCGCCACCGTCGATTTCCCGGACCCGGACTCGCCGACGAGGGCGAGTGTCTCGCCCGGCCGGACGTGCAGCGACACGCCACGGACGGCGGGTACGTCACCCGTCTCCGTGGAGAAGGTCACCCCGAGACCCTCGATGGTCAGGATGTTCACGCGCGTCCCCTCACGTCGAAGGCGTCCCGCAGCCCGTCGCCGATCGCGTTGAACGCGCACACGACGAGGATGATCGCGAGGCCCGGCGGAACGATCAGCCACCAGCGCCCCGAGTACGCGGCCGTCAGCCCGGCCGACAGCATGCCGCCCCAGTCGGTCTTCGGCGGCTGCACACCGAGCCCGAGATACGACACATAGGCGATGAGCAGGATCGCGTCGGCGATCTGGAAGGTGGCCGCGACGACGATCGTGGACACCGAGTTCGGCAGGATGTGCCGGCGGACGGCCCGCCCGTGCGTGCCACCGGTGGCGCGCAGGGTCAGTACGTAGTCCCGGTTCTTCAGCGTGAGCGTCTCGGCCCGCACCAGCCGGGACGGCACGAGCCAGGACACCAGTCCGAGCACGACGATCAGCCCGAGCGTGCCGGGACTGGTGATGGCGGACACGACCAGCAGGATGAACAGCGCGGGGATGGCGATGCCCGCGTCGACGACCCGCATCATCACGGCATCGACCCACCCGCCCGCATACCCCGCGACGGCCCCCCACAGCGTCCCGATGACGGTGGCGAGCACCCCGGCCGCCAGCCCGACGAGCAGCGACACCTGCCCGCCGTACATGAGCCGCCCGAGCTGGTCGTGCCCGACGGCGTCGGTACCGAGCCAATGGGCCGAATTCGGCGCCAGATTGACCTGGGTGAGGTCGGTGTGGGTCTGGTCGGTGGAGTACACCAGCGGCCCGACGAAACAGAACAGCAGGAAGAGAACGACAACAGCGGCCCCGGCCACAGCGAGCCGATTGCGCGCGAAGCGCGCTCTCAGGGGCGCGGGGCTGCGTCCGTTTGCGGCTCCGCCGCGGGGCGCGACAAGGCCCCACCGGCGGACGGTTTCGACACGACCACTCACGCCCGCGCCTCCTTCACCCGAGGATCGACAACCCGCTGCACCACATCCGCGAGCAAGGTCCCCACAACAGTCGCCACCGAGATCACCAGCACACACCCGAGCAGCACCGGATAGTCCGACGACTGGGCCGCGGACCAGAACAGCAGCCCCATCCCCGGGTAGTTGAACAGCTGCTCGACAACCAGCGCCCCTCCGAACAGCACCGGCACGTAGTACCCGAGCATCGCCACCACCGGGGTCAGCGAGTTGCGGAACACATGCCGGAAGAGCACCGCGTACTGCGACGCACCCCCCGCCCGAGCGGTCCGCACATAGTCCTCGGAAAGGTTCTCCAGCGTCGCGCCCCGCATATAGCGGCTGAACACGGCCACCATGGACGCGGCCCCGGTGACCACGGGCAGCACCAGCCCCGCGGGATCGGCCAACACCTGCCCCAGCGTGTCCCCTTGGGGGGCCTGCGACGGGAACCACCGAAGCGTCTGCGTGAACAGCAGAATCAGCAGCAGCCCCAGGAAGTACACCGGCGTCGAGTACGCGACGAAGCTCAGCGTGGTGATGACATAGTCGGTCGGCTTGTTCCGTCGCACGGCCTGCCACATGCCGAGCGGCACGGCCAGCACCAGCCCGACCATCGCGGACAGCACGGTCAACACCAGGGTCTTCGGCAGCCGTTGCTCGATCAGCCGGGAGACCGCTTCGTTCAGCGTGTACGAGGTCCCGAGATCCCCCTGCACCAACTCGCGCAGATACAGGACGTACTGCACGGGCAGGGACCGGTCGAGCCCCTGCTCGTGATTGAACGCGGCGATCTGCCCGGCCGTCGCCTGCGGCCCGAGGATCCCGCGCGCGGGACCCCCGGGAAGCGCGTGCAGCAGGCAGAAGACCACGATCGTGACGATCAGGATCACGGCGAGGGCCTGAAGGAGTCGGCGGACGAGATAGAGGGCCGTGTCCACTAGCCGATCCACTTCCACTGCGCCGGGTGGAAGTTGGCCAGCGAGTCCTGGGAGAAGCCGCCGAGCCCGTTCTTGAGGACGGAGATCTGGTAGTCCGGCTCGGGCAGCCAGATCACGGGCAGGTCCTTCGCGAGGGCCGCGCTGTAGTCCTGGATGGCCTGGTTCGAACTCGACGTCGTGGTGGCGGAGACGAGCTTGTCGACGTCCGGGTTCGAGTAGTTGCCGAAGTTGGAGCCGCCGCCCGTCTGGAACAGCGAGTCACCGGTCGGGAAGGCGTTGAAGTACCAGCTGCCCGCCGTGCCGAAGAAACTCAGCTGCCACTTGCAGATCGACTGCCCCGACGTGCACTGCGGGGTCTGCGAGAGCACCGAGTTGACCGGTGCGGTCTTGATGGAGAACTTGACGCCGGTCTTCGCGAGCGAGGACTGGATCGCGCTCATCATGTTGTCGGTGACCGCGGAGCCGGACTGCGAGAGCACCTGCATCTCGAATTTCGTGCCCTTGGCGACGCCTTCACCGCACTTCGCCGGCTCGGAGCAGGTCATGACCCCGCCCTGCTCGCTCCAACCATGGCTGGTCAGCAGGGACTTGGCGGTGGCGTTCGAGAAGGGGTACGGGTTGTCCTTCTGCACCGACGACAGGAAGTCCGAGGCCTGTCCCTGTGGGATGGGACCGTAGCCGGGCACCGCCGTCCCGTTGAGGACGACCTTCGAGAGACTCGCCTGGTCGATGGAGTGCTGGATGGCCTGACGGGCGTAGAGCTGCTTGAACACCGCGCCCATCGCCGGGTTGTTGAAGTTGTACGGCATGTAGGTGATCGCCCAGCCCGACCACGGCTCCACCTTGAAGCCCTGCGCGGTGAAGCTGTCCTTCTGGTCGAGGTCGGTCGCCTCGATGTAGCCGTAGTCGACGCTGCCCGAACGCAGGGCGTTCTTCTCGGCGTCGGCGGTGGTGAAGGGGAGCAGGTTCACCGTGGGGATGTTCGCCTTCTCGCCGCCGTCGTACTTCTTGTTGGCGGTGAGGACCACCTTGCCGGCTGTGGTGAAGGACTTGACGGTGTAGGGGCCGCTGGTGGTCTTCCACAGCGGGTTCGAGGCGTAGCCGGAGATGTTCTTCGCCGCGTCGTTGAGGTACTTCCAGGCCTGCTTGGCATCCCGGCCGCCGGCCCAGGCGTGCTGCGGGAGCGGGTTGATGGAGTTCAGCTCGTTGGCGAGCATCCACTGCGGGTTGTAGGCCCTGTCGAAGGTGATCGTGAAATGGCGGGCGTCGACCGTCTTGAAGGACGTCCAGTTGTCCGGCGCCTTGCCGGGGTTGTAGCCCGCCCATTCGCTCTTGTTCGCCTTGATGAGGTCGAACCAGAACTTCACGTCCGCCGAGGTGATCGGCTTCCCGTCGCTCCAGTGCCGGTCGCCCAGGGTGATCGTCACGCTCTTGTTGTCGGCGGCGAACCTGGCGTCCGTGGCGACCGAACCGGCCTTGTTCCAGCCGATCTTGCCGGTCGAGCCGTCGTAGGCGATGAGCGGTTCCCACAGCGTGTTCGCGATGGAGATGTTGTTGGTGTTGAGGTGCGCCGCGGTGCCGATCGGCAGGATCCAGTTCGGGGTGAAGTTCGCGGGCAGCGCGTAGTTGATCGTGTCGTGCGAGGAGGACGACGACGAGCCGCTCGACCCGGAACACGCGGTGAGCAGCAAGGTGCCCGCGCTGAGGGCGGCGGCACCGGCGAGGAGTCTCGTGCGGGCAGGGGGCATGGCTTGCTCCTGGGACCAGGGAAGTGGTAGCGGGGGGTGGGGCAAGTGAACGCCCCCTCTGTTGGAAGAAATAGGCGTGCCGCTGTAAAAAGCCTGTTTCTACTGTTCTGGAAAAAGCGCAGAGGGGTTTTTCGGGCCTACGCTCGACGCCTGGGCCGTCGAATTCGGGAGTAACTTCGACCATGCTTGAAAAAAGTCCGCCACCGCATCGACGGCACGGCTCCGGCTTCTCCTCGCTCGCCGAAGGAGTGCTCGAACTCCTCGCCTCCGGGCAGGCGTCGACCCGTACGGAGCTCGCCGCACTGCTCGGCGCCGCACCCTCGACCGTGTCCTTCGCGGTCGGTCAGCTGCTCGCACACGGCCTGGTCGCCGAGGAGGGCACCCGGTCCTCCACCGGCGGGCGGCCGCGCAAGGTGCTGCGGCTCGGCGGCAGCGACGGGTACGCGGTCGCGGCCGACCTCGGCGGAAAGCACGCGCATGTCGGGGTCGTGCACCCCGGCGGCGGTCTCACCGACGTGTCGACCGTGCCGTTCGCCACGGCGGACGGGCCCGAGGCCGCGCTGCCCGGCCTGGCGGACACGCTCCAGGCGCTGATCGACCGGCACGGCCGGGAGCAGTTGCGGGGCGTCGGTCTGTGCCTGCCGGGTCCGGTCGACGTCGAGCCGGGCCTCGTCACCCTTCCGGCGCGCATGCCCGGCTGGAACCGCTTCCCCGTACGGGACTGGTTCGAGGAGCGCTTCGCCGTCCCGGTGGCCGTCGAGAACGACGCCAACTGCATGGCCGTGGGCGAGCACAGTGTCCGGCCCGTCGAGCACCGGCAGTCGATCATGGTGAAGGTGGGCTCCGGGATCGGGGCGGGCGTCATCGCGGACGGGCGGCTGTATCGGGGCGCGACCGGAGGGGCGGGGGAGATCACCCACGTCCGCGTCGAGGCCGCCCAGGACACCCCGTGCTCCTGCGGCAACACGGGCTGCCTGGAGACGGTCGCCTCGGGCGCGGCACTGGTCAGGATCCTGCGGGAGCGGGGCCTGCCGGTGGCGGGCACCGAGGACGTCGTACGCCTCGCCCTCGACGCCGACCCCGAAGCGACCCGCGCGGTCCGCCAGGCCGGCCGCTACCTCGGCCAGGTCCTCGCCGCCAACGTCAACTTCTTCAACCCCGACGCCGTGTACCTGGGCGGCATCCTCTCCACGCTGGAGCCGTTCGTCGCGGCGGTGCGGAGCCAGCTGTACGAGGGCTGCCATCCGCTGGTGACCCAGCACCTGGTGATCGAGCGGACGTCACTGGGGGCGGACGCGGGGTTGGCGGGGGCGGGCCAGTTCGCGCTGCAAAGAGCATTGGCCCGGGCGATGCAGGCGGTGACCGGGTGAGCGGGGATTCAGGTGACCGGCCCATGGGCGCGGGACCGTGTCCATGGGCGGCTCCGCCGCGTGGGCGCGACCAGCCACAGCGAAGCCGCGGACAACAGACGACCTGGAGCACTTCATGCCCTCCTCTCCCGTGATCGCCGTCGCAGGCCTCGGCATCGAGTCCTCGACCTTCTCCCCGGCACGCACGGACGCCCCCGCGTTCCACCCGCTGCGCGGTGACGACGTCCTCACCCGCTACCCCTTTCTCGCCCCGGGACGACCGTTGCGCGAGGCCGCCGACTGGCGGGGCACCCTCGTGGGCAAGGCGCTCCCGGGAGGGACGGTCACAGCCGCCGCCTACGCCGACCTGACCGACGAACTCCTGGACAGACTGAGCCGATTGGGTCCCGTCGACGGCCTCTGGTACGACATCCACGGCGCGATGACCGTCGAGGGCCTGGACGACGCCGAGGCCGAACTCCTGCGCCGCATAAGGAAGATCACAGGACCCGACACGATCATCTCCGCCTCCATGGACCTGCACGGCAACGTCTCCCGCGAACTGCTGCACCGCACCGACCTGATCACCTGTTACCGCATGGCCCCGCACGAGGACGCGATGGAGACGAAGGAGCGGGCCGCCCGCAACCTCGTGAACCACCTCACGAGCGGCGCTCCCCGCCCGGTCAAGGCCTGGATCCCGGTCCCCGTGCTGCTGGCCGGTGAGCAGACCTCCACCCGGATCGAGCCGGCGAAGAGCGTCTACGCCGCAGTGGCGGAGGTGGAGGCGACCGACGGAGTGACGGACGCGGCGATCTGGGTCGGCTACGCGTGGGCGGACGAGCCCCGCAACCGGGCCGCGGTCGTCGTCACGGGTTCCTCCGCGGACGCGGTGACGACCGGTGCCGAACGGCTCGCCCGCGGCTTCTGGAAGGCCCGTCACGACTTCGACTTCGTCGCCCCGACCGGCACGCTCGAGGAGTGCCTGGACGCGGCGCTGGCCTCACGGAGGCGGCCGTACTTCATCAGCGACACCGGCGACAACCCGACCGCGGGCGGCGCCGGTGATGTCACCTGGGGACTCCAAGAGGTGCTGGCCCGCCCGGAGTTCAAGGATCCCTCGGGCCCGGTGGTCATCTACGCCTCGCTCCCGGGCCCGGCCGCCGTCGACACGGCCGTACGGGCCGGCGTCGGTGCCACGGTCACCGTGACCGCGGGTGCCGAGGTCGACGACCGTCACGCGGGCCCGCTCACGCTGACCGGTGTGGTCCACGCGATCCGGCACGGTGACCAGCACGCGGTGACCGAGGCGGTGCTGCGGGTGGGAAGCGTGTACGTGATCCTCACGCGCCTGAGGAAGCCGTACCACTGTGAACACGACTTCACCGACCTGGAGTTGGCGCCGCGCGAGGCGGACCTCGTCCTGGTCAAGATCGGGTATCTGGAGCCCGAGCTGTTCGCGATGGCCGCCGACTGGAAGATGGCCCTCACCCCGGGCGGCGTCGACCAGGACCTGCCGCGCCTGGGCCACCGACGGATCCGCCGACCGATGTTCCCCTTCGACCGGGAGATGCCCGACCCGGACCTCAGGGCTCGGCTGGTCCCGTCCTCGGACGAGGAGCTGACCGGGCCCGACGAGTGAGGTGCCGCTAGTCGACCGCCGCCGCGATCAGCAGGTCCAGGAGGGCGATCAGCACGTCCCGGGACGACTCGCGTCGCCGTGCGTCGCACAACACCACCGGGACGCCCTCCGGGAGGGCCAGGGACTCCCTGATGTCCTCGGCGGGGTACGGGTGCCGGCCCTCGAAGCCGTTCACGGCGACGACGAAGGGGATGCGGCGGCGTTCGAAGAAGTCCACCGCGGCGAAGCTCGACTCCGGGCGCCGGACGTCGATGAGCACGACCGCGCCCAGGGCGCCGATGGCGAGGTCGTTCCACATGAACCAGAACCGCTGCTGGCCCGGGGTGCCGAAGAGATAGAGCACGAGTTCGTCGCTGATGGTGATCCGGCCGAAGTCCATGGCCACGGTGGTGGCCCGCTTCTGCTCGATCCCGGCGAGGTCGTCGACGCCGAGGCCCGCGACGGTGAGGGGTTCTTCGGTGCGCAGCGGGGCGATCTCGCTGACCGACCCGACCATGGTGGTCTTGCCGACCCCGAAGCCGCCGGCGATGAGGATCTTGACGGTGTCGGGTGCGGTGGGAGCACCGGCTGTCTCGGTGGCGAGCGGGTCAGAGCCGGCCAAGGCCTTCCCTCACTTTCTGCAACAGGTCCAGGTCCGGGGTGCGGGGCGAGACGGGACGTGGCGGATGCGCGGTGATGAGGCCCGCCTCCAGCAGATCGCAGAGCATGATCACGACCACGCTGACCGGGAGGTCGAGCAGCGCGGCCAGCTCCGCCACGGCGACCGGGCGGGCGCACCGGCGCAGGATGCGGGTCTGCTCGGCCTGCGGGCGGGGGGCGAGTTCCGGTGGCGGATCCACCGCGGTGACCGTCGTGATGAGGGTGAAATCGGCACGGCTGGGCCGCGTCCTTCCGCCGGTCAGGGCGAACGGTCGCACCAGCCTGCCCGCCGCGTCGCTGTCGGTCACCTCACCCGCCGGTCGGGCCGATGCCGGCCCGCGGTGCCGCGCTGAGGTGCTCGCCGATCTTCTTCACCAGCATGTTCATCTGGTACGCCACGACGCCGACGTCGGCGTTCGGCCCGGTGAGCACGACGAGATGGGCGCCGGGCCCCGCGGAGGTGAGGATCAGGAAACTGTTCGCCATCTCGATGAGTGCCTGCCGCACCGGGCCGCCCCGGAAATCCATGCTGACCCCCTTGCTCAGGCTCATCAGACCGGACGCGGTCGCCGCCAGCCGCTCGGCGTCGTCGCGCAGGAACCCGGTGGACTTGCTGACGACCAGCCCGTCCTCCGAGAGCACGACGGCCTGGGTCACGTCGGCGACCCGCTCCACGAGTCCGGTGAGCAGCTGGTCCAGCTGGGTGTGCGTGGCGGGGGTGGGGCGTGTCATGGCGTGTCCTTCATGAGCGATCGATACGGGGACTACGAGCGGCGACGGCGGTGTCCTGCGGGGCGGCTGGGGGCGTGGGCTCGGCGGGGTCCGACTCTTCGCGGGCAGGGCACGGGGGTTCGTCGACGGGGGTGTGCGGGGCGGCGTTCTGGGTCTTCCGGGTGCCGGGCAGGTGGTTGTGGTCGGCGGGGGCCGGCTCCTGCGGGGCGGGGCGCGGGGTTTCCCCGGCGGGGGCGGAGTTCGCCGTAGCGCCGGGCAACCCGTCCTCGTCGGTCCCGGTGCCGGCCGCCGTGGTCGCGTTCTCCGGGGTGTCGAAGCCGGCGTCCTCGTCCCGGGCGCGGAGCGTCCCCAACTGGAATCCGGCGAGCGAGGAGGCTGCGCGGTCCGCGGTGAACTCGTCGTCGTCCTCCTGCTCACCGACGGCCGGGGCGTCCTCCCTCAGCTCGACAGCCAGACTGGTCTGCGGCACCCGCCGGGGGAGAGGCGCGAGCCCGTCCGGGCGCGAGGCGCTGACGGATCCCGACGAGCTCGCCGGGGCTGCGGCGCCATGTGTGCCGGGCGCGCCTGCCGAGTCGTCCGCGGAGGCGGATCCTGACGAGTTCGCCGCGGTGGTCGTGCCCCGTGTGCCGGGCGCGACCGCCGACGTGCCCGCGGGGGTGGGTCCGGGTGTGTTCGCGGGGGCAGTCGTGCCTCCTGTGCCGGCCGCGGCCGCTGCACTCGGCACGCCGGTCGGGTTTCCCGGGTCCGCGGTGGCTGACGCACCGGCTCCCGCGCCCGCGGCTCCGGGTAGGCGAGCCGGGTCTTGCGCGTCAGTCGGCCCCGAGGCACCGGTCGGGTCACCGGCCTCAGCCGACCCCCGTGCACCGGTCGGGTCTCCCGCGCCCGCGGCTCCTGTTACGCGAGCCGGGTCACCGGCCTCAGTCGGCCCCGAGGCACCGGTCGGGTCTCCCGCGTCAGCTGGCCCCCGTGCACCGGTCGGGCTTCCCGTGCCCGCGGCTCCTGTTACGCGAGCCGGGTCACCGGCCTCAGCCGACCCCCGTGCACCGGTCGGGTCTCCCGCGTCAGCCGACCCCCGTGCACCGGTCAGGCTTCCCGCGCCCGCGGCTTCTGTTACGCGAGCCGGGTCACCGGCCTTAGCCGAGCCCCGTGCACCGGTCGGGTCTCCCGCGCCCGCGGCTTCTGTTACGCGAGCCGGGTCTCCCGCCTCAGTCGCCCCCGGCGCACCAGCCAGGTCTCCCGGCTTCGCAGATCCCGTCACGGGTGCCGTGCTCTCCGGCCCCCTTGCATCCGACACAAGCCCCGTACGTGCCAAGGGGCTTGCGCTCGCGGAGTCCGTCGACGGGGCTCCGTCGGACGGACGCTTCACACGTACCGGACCCGCCGAAGCCGTCGTACGGACCGGTCCCGTCATGGCACCGACACCGGCCGAGCTCCCCGACGCCGCCGGGGCGACGGCTCCGACAAGGTCCTGCGACTCGCCCTCCTCCGGTACGACGATCTCGTGCGGGATGAGCACGATCGCCGTCGTTCCGCCGTACGGCGAGGACCGCAGCGTCACCTGGACACCGTGGCGGTTGGCGAGGCGGGCGATGACGAACATGCCCAGGCGGAGGTCGTCGGCGAGGGCGACGACGTCGAACTTGGGGGCCTGGGCCAAATGGGCGTTGAGGGAGGCGTATTCGTCCTCCGACATGCCAAGACCCCGGTCCTCGACCTCGACGGCAAGGCCCTTGGCGACCAGCCCCGCCCGTACCGAGACGGGACTCGGCGCGGGGGAGTACAGCGTGGCGTTCTCGATGAGCTCGGCCAGGAGGTGGATCACGTCCGCGACCGCGGGCGGGGCCAGGCAGACCTCCTCCTCCGTGTGCACCTCCACCCGCTGGTATTCGGCGACCTCACCCACCGCACTGCGCAGGATGTCGATCAGCGCGACCGGCTCGGTCCAGCTGCGCCGCGGCTGCCCGCCGCTGATGATGACCAGGTTCTCCTCGTACCGCCGCAACTGGCTGGCCGTGGAGTCCAGTTCGTACAGCCCCGACAGCACGTCCGGGTCCTGGTGCTCGCGCTCCAGCGAGTCCAGCCGGCTGAGCTGGAGGTTGACCAGGTTCTGGCTCTGCCGCGCGATCCCGAGGATCACCTTCTGGAATCCCCGCCGGGTGTCGGCGAGTTCGACGGCGGTCACCACGGCGGTGCGCTGCGCCGCGTTGAACGCCTTGGCCACCTGGCCCAGTTCGTCCGAGCCGTAGTCCAACTCCGGTGCCGCCCGGTCCACATCGACCTTCTCGCCCCGGTCCAGTCGTGCGACCACGTCCGGCAGCCGCTCCTGGGCCAGGCTCAACGTGGCCTCCCGCAGACCGCGCAGCCGCCGGGACAGTGAACGGGTGATCCGCCAGGACATGACGAGGCACAGCAGCAGCGCGATGAGCCCGCCGGCACTGAGCGAGGCCGCCGTCAGCAACTGCTCGTGCGCCTTGTCCGCGCTGCGGGTCAGCAGCCCGGACGTCTGCTGCCGGATCAGCGCGGTGTAGCGGACGGACACCTTGTCCATCGCAGGCGTCCACCGCTTCCTCAGATCAGGCAGGGCCACCTGCCCCGTCCCGGCGGCCGGACGCGCGGCGAGCACCTGGTCCTCGACGGCCGTCAGGGCCCGCCAGTCCGCGCTCGCCAGGATCTGCTCGGTCTGCGTCTTCGCGGTGCCGCTCAGCGCGGGCACGATCTGGTCCTCGACGAGCCAGCGGCGCGTGTTGACGAGCTGGACGAACTGCTCCCAGGCCTTCTCGTCGAGATGCCCGGACGGCCAGGCCAGAGTGAGCGCCACATCCTCCTGCGAGGTCAGCTCCGCCGCGTGTTCGATGGCGACGAGCGGCCCGGCCTGCGAGGTGAGGTCGCCGTCGTCGACCTGCGAGAGCTGCTGGAAGGCGTGTATCTGGTCGTCGATGATCGACGTGTACTGGTCCAGGGCCTGCTGGGCGGTGATGTCGGTGGGGTGGTCCACCTGGTCGCGGTAGTACTCCAGGCTGCCCACCGAGCCGAGCACCGAGTACAGCTGGTCGGCGATGCGCGCGGGCGCCTGCTGGATCTCGTCGGACCGCCGGACGAGCTTGGCGACCGCCGCGTCCGTGGCCGCGCGTTTCTCGTCCAGGGCGGCCCGGGAACCGGGCACCTTGGCCAGCCAGGCGGCGGACAGTGCGCGTTCCCCCTGCAGTGCGAGCGTGGCCTCGGTGCCCATCGCGCCGGTCGACCGGCTGAGCTCGGTCTGCGAGCGCAGCCGTAGGCCCTCCGAGAACAACTGCGTGGTCGTCACGCCCCACACGGCGGCGAGGGTGACGCTGGGCACCAGCGCCAGCATGATGAGGGAGAGACGTATGGAGCCGAGGCGGCGCCGGGTACCTTTCCGGTCGGGCATGGTCGTCCTTGGGCGGTCAGGGAGAGCGGAGTGGGGTGTTCCGAGGCGAGTTCTCGCTCCGAAGGGAGGTCACCTCGTGCCGGCCGCGGCGAACTTCGCCACCGCGGCGACGTTCGTCCGGGTGACGAACGCGGGCCCGGTGAGGACGGGAGCCACACCGCCCCCGCTGACGTTGCCGTTGGTCTTGTACAGCCACAGGGAGTCCACCGCGAGGTAGCCCTGCAGATACGGCTGCTGGTCCACCGCGAACTGTACGGATCCGGCGCGGATCGCCTTGACCAGGTCGTTGTTGAGGTCGAAGGTGGCGACCTGGGCCTTGCTGCCGGCCGCCTTCACCGATCCCACGGCGTCCAGGGCGAACTGCGCGCCGAGGGTGACGACTTCGTCGATGCCGGGGTCCTGCCGCAGCCGGGCGGTGAGCACGGCGTCCACGGCCTCGGGGTCGGTGCCCTCCACGTACAGGTTCTCGGTCTCGCCGCCGAACGTCTTCTTCACACCGGCGCAGCGCGCCTCCAGGGCGACGTTGCCCCGCTCGTGGATGACGCACAGGGCGTGCTTGACCTTCAGGCCGTTCAGCTTGTCCCCGACGGCGGCGCCGGCCACGCTCTCGTCCTGGCCGAAGTACTCCAGCAGCCCCTGCGACTTCCAGGCGTCGATTCCGGAGTTGAGGCCCACCACCGGGACGCCCGCCGCACGCGCCGCGGCCACCGGTGCCTTCATCGCGGCCGGCTTGGCCAGGGTGACCGCGATGCCGTCGACCCGGTCGCTGATCGCGTCGCGCACCAGCTGGGCCTGGCCGGCGGGGTCGGAGTCGTTCGCGTACGTCAGATCGACACCGTCCTTCGCGGCGGCGGCCTCGGCCCCCTTCCGCACGAGCTCCCAGTAGGCGTCACCCTCGCCGCCGTGGGTGATCAGGGCGACCTTCAGCCCTGCGGTGTCCGCCCCGTCCGCCGCGCCTCTGCCCGACCCGAGGGAGGAGTCGCCGCCGGAACAGCCGGCGAGCAGCAGGAGGGCTACGGAGGTGAGGACGGCCATGCGCAGGGATCTCGCGGGAGTCCGAGGTGGGGGAGGAGTGTTCATGGGAGCGGCACCTCGCTGTGCGGCCGAGCAGGCGGAACGCGAAAGGGTGGCCGGAACGCGGGTGCGCCGACCGCTTTAACCTTCACTGGCCAGGAGCCAACCGCGTGTGACCGCCGGTAGTCAAGTGATCAGCCCCTTGTAATGACTTCTCGGTTCCGCATCGTAATGATCTTCACGCCTGCGGGCAGCAGGAGGCGGCGGTAGCGGGCCGGCGCTCACGCCCCCTCGCCCTCCCCACCTCACCATCCGCACCACGCCTTGCGCCCCACCATCCCGTACATCGCGGCGTCCGCGTCCCGGACCACCTCGGTGCCCGAGCCGTCCAGGCGTCCCGGCACAGGCCGTCCTCGCGCGGTCGCTGGCTATGATCGCGTGAATGGGCTCGGAACCGACCATCGTCGCCACCTCCGGAGGACACCGCGCCGGTGGTCGCACCATGGTGTCCTTCCACGCGCTGGTGCACCACGCCGTGGATCTGTCGGGTGCCCACGGCCGCAGGCCGCGCGTGATGTACGTCGGCACGGCCATCGGGGACGCGGAACACTTCACGGCACGTATGCACGAGGCGGCCCGGGTGGCCGGCTTCGACCTCACCCCGCTCCAGCTCTTCCCCATGCCCAACCTGGACGACGTGGAGGGCACGGTCCTGGAGCAGGACGTGGTGTGGGTCATGGGCGGCTCGGTGGCGAACCTGCTCGCCGTGTGGCGGGTGCAGGGTCTCGACCGCGTCCTGCGCAGGGCCTGGGAGGCCGGGGTGGTGCTCAGCGGGGTCAGCGCGGGCTCCCTGTGCTGGTTCGAGGGCGGTACCACCGACTCGTACGGCCCCGAACTCCGCCCGCTCACCGACGCGTTGGGCTTCCTGCCGTACGGCAACGGCGTGCACTACGACAGTGACCCGGGTCGTCGCCCCCTGGTCCACCGGCTCGTCGCGGACGGCACTCTGCCCACCACCCACTGCACGGACGACGGCGTGGGACTGGTCTACCGCGGCACCGAACTCGTCGAGGCCGTCACCGAGGTGCCCGGAAAGGGTGCCTACGTCGTCACTCGCGACGGCGGGACGGCGGTGGAGGAACGCGTCGAACCGCGCAGGCTGCCCGGCGTGTGACGGGTGGTGCCTGCGCGGTCCGGGCGCGGGAGGGTGGGCGCGCGTTTCCGCGGAGGTGCTTGATCCCACGGACGGGTGCGGTCGGTGCGGGGCCCGGCTACTGGGCGGCCTGCGCCGTACCGGAGACCGCCCCGGCCTGCGCCGTGCCGGCCGCGGGACCGGGCTGCCCCGGTGACGGGTGGTGCCTGCGCGGTCCGGGCGTGGGAGGGCGGGCGCGTGTTYCCGYGGAGGTGCTTGATCCCACGGACGGGTGTGGTCGGTGCGGGGCCCGGCTAYTGGGCGGCCTGCGCCGTACCGGAGACCGCCCCGGCCTGCGCCGTGCCGGCCGCGGGACCGGGCTGCCCCGGTGACGGGTGGTGCCTGCGCGGTCCGGGCGTGGGAGGGCGGGCGCGTGTTTCCGCGGAGGTGCTTGATCCCACGGACGGGTGTGGTCGGTGCGGGGCCCGGCTATTGGGCGGCCTGCGCCGTACCGGAGACCGCCCCGGCCTGCGCCGTGCCGGCCGCGGGACCGGGCTGCCCCGGCTCGGTCTCCGTACCGGGCCGCTCCGCCTCCCGGGCCTGCTCGTGCCGCTCGCGGCGGCTCACCCGCGGGTCCTGGTCGGGCAGCCAGCCGAAGGTCAGGACGCTCCCCACGACCCCCAGCAGCAGGCCGACCACGAAGCCGCCCAGGTTCGAGGTGGCCCAGGTGCCCATGGAGATCAGGACGCCGGTGATCGAGTAGAACAGGCGCTGGTCGGGACTGAAGAGGATCAGCAGTCCCAGCAGCACCATGAGGGTCGGCAGGAGGTAGCCCGCCACCCCCTGCATCCCCACGTGCAGGACGACCTTCACCGAGGCCTTCATGGTGAGCAGGATCCATGCCCCGCCCAGGGTCAGCCACAGTCCGCCGAAGAAAGGCCTTCCGTACACCCAGCGGGTGAACGCGTCCTGGCTGACCACAGGCTCCTGAACGCCCTGCGGCTCCGGGCCCTCCATCAGCAAGCCTTGCTGCTGAAGCTGAGCTTGAGGCCGGGCAGCTTGAACACACCGGCCGTGGTGGCGTAGTTGGTCTGCCGCAGGGTGCCGATGTGCACGGTGTCGGCCTGCTGGCTGAAGACGCCGATGGGGCCCTTCACGCCCGCCTTGGTGAGGGTGCTGGCGTCGTTGCCGATCTCGATGTTGTCGAAGGAGGCGTTACCCGTCAGCTCGGTCGAGTCCGTGGTCAGGTCGGTCGCCTGGACCTTGTCCTTCCCGTTGCCCGCCTCGATCTTCAGGTTGGTGCCGCCCAGGTCGACGCTCTGGCACAGCTTGGTGAGGGTGGCGTTCTTGATGGCGGAGGTGACGACCAGCACCTGTCCGCCGGTGTCGCCGGCGTTCGGGCTGTTGTCCGCCATGTTGTCGAGGCCGCCGAACTGCTCGAAACCGGTGCCGTCGAGACTGTCGGCGGTGACGGTGAAGGGCATGCCGGAGATGGCGAACTGGACGCCCAGGGCGCCCTCGGCGGTCATGATCGCGAGACCCGCGGTGATCACGACGGCCGGCACGGCCATGATCGCGGCCCGCCGTCCCCGGACCCGCCCGCGTCTGGCGGGGCTGTCGGAGGCTTCGGGGGTGGAACCGCTTTCGAGGGTCTCAGAGGTGGTGCCGACGGACGAGGCCATGTGCTGCTCCCAGGGGCATAGTCAACGCAAGTGGGGCTCACGTGCGGATGTGCGGCTTCAGTGGCTTGGTGTCCTGGCGCGGACGGCGGCTGCGGCGCACGTCTCCTCCCAACCCCCGGCGGCTGCAAGGGCTTTCTCGTACTCCGCAGTAACGACGACAGGGAAGTTACCGGCGGTTACGGTCATGGGTCAAGCAACTTGTGAGTAAAGGGTGTTGATTATGTGACAGCTGTGATCAACGACGTTCCCACCGGCAAGGAAATATCACCGAACGATGATCAACTCGCTTGTTGCACCTTGACGTTGACGGATGATCAGGTCTACAACTCTCCCTGGCTTCCCCGGATCCGTGGCGCCGGATCCAAGCCGTCGGGCGGCACCTGCCCGCGTTCCCGGACCATCTGTCCTTCACGGGCTCTTCACCCCCCGAGTCCGACCCTCCACGGCACCCGAAACGGCCGCTTCCCCCCTGGGCCATACCGGGCTCGCCACCTCCCGCCCGGCCCGACCGGAGCCCTCCCCCATGGGGTGTCCGGCCGGTCACCGGCCGGCTGCCGTTGCCGGTCCGTCACGTACGGAGAAGGCGTGACGGGTCGGCAACGGCGGACGCCGACATGCGTCCGCGCCCCCCCCACACCCACCCTCACCTCAGGAAAGAGGCAACCCCGCATGCGTATGCGTTCTCTGCTCTCCCTCACCGCCGCTGCCGCCGCCTTCGCACTTCCCGTGGCCGTCGCCGCATCCGCCCCCGCCGCCGCGGCCGACGTCGCGGTTCTCACCACCGGCGGGGCCGGCGGCACCAACGTCGCCGAGGGCACGGCCATCAGCGCGGCCCTGGCCGCCGGGACCACCGCGACCCTCTACTCCACCTCGACGGGCACCAGCGGGATCACCTGCTCGGCCTCCACGTTCACCGCCACGGTCGACGGCAACCCGACCGCGCCGGGCACCGCCACCGAGTCCCTGACCGGGCAGACCTTCAGCAACTGCACCTCGAACGTGGTCGGCGTCCTCGGCGTCACCAGCATCACGGTGAACAACCTGCCGTACACCACCGCCGTGTCCTCCGACGGTTCCGTCGCCGTGACCCCGGCGAGCGGTTCCGCCATCCAGACCACCGTCGTGCTCCGCACCCTGCTGGGCAGCGTCAGCTGTGTCTACCAGGCGGCGTCCGGCCTGGCCGGCACGGCCGACAACACCGACAACAGCATCAAGTTCGCCAACCAGCAGTTCACCCGGACGTCCGGTTCCTCGCTGTGCCCCGCCAACGGTTTCTGGACCGCGAAGTACAGCCCGGTGACCGCGGACGGAGCAGCGGTCTACGTCAACTGAACCGCGTGAGAGCGTAGTTCAGCGCCGGCGCAGACGAAGCGCCAGGGCGGCGCCCCCGGTGAGGACCAGCACCGCGGCGGCGCCGCCCGCCAGCATGGGCGCGGAAGGCCCGGAGGCGGGGTCGGCGTCGGCGGCCACCGGAGTGGCGTCGGGGACGACACCGCCCGCCGAACGGGCCACGGAAGGTGTCGGCGTGGGTGAGGCGGTGGCAGGCGCCGGACTCTTCGAGGGCTGCTTCTCCGCCGCCTTCGACCGGGTCGGCGACGCGGCGGCGCTCGCCCCACCCCCGTCCCCGCCCTTGTCGGCCGCCGCCGGGAACACCACGTCCGAGCACGAGTAGTACGTGTCCGCCGTACTGCTGTTCTGCCAGATCGTGTACAGCACCTGCCGGCCCGTCCGGTCCTTCGGCAGCGTCATCCTGATCCGGTACGCGCCGTCCGTCAGCGCCGGGTCCTTCACCTGAGCGAACGGCTGCTCCGGCAGGTCGGACCACTTCAGCGGCTTCGACGGGTCGTAGCCGGGCTCCGTGAGGTACATACGGAACGTGCCGGTGTGCGGGATCGTCGAGGCGTACTTCATGGTCATCGTCGCGCCGGGGGTCAGGCGGGTCGACGGCCAGTCGGAGCGGGCCAGGTCGAGGCCCCGATAGGCGGGCAGGCCGCCGCTGCACAGCTTGCCGTCGGGGATCGTCTGCCGGTCCCGGCCGTTCACGTTCGCGACCCGCAGGTTGTCCCACGCCGTGAAGGACGAGCCGTTGGCCGCCACGGCGGCGCGGCATGCCGCCGTGCCCGAGGAGCCTCCGTCGGGGGAGCAGGCGAAGACCCGGCTGACCGGATCAGTGGGAGCGCCGTGGGCCTGCGCGGGCGCCGCCGCGAACACGGTCAGCAGGAACGGGGACAGGGCGGCGACCGCCGCACTCGTGCGACGGGCGGTGGTCCAGGGCATCCGGGCCATCCGGAACGCCTCCTCGGGCGGCGCGGGAACTACGGGCTTCCGTGCAGTACGGGAAACGGGCCTCAGGTGTTCACCGGCGCACCGGGTCGACCGCCGCCACTCGGCGCGGGCCAAGCGGCCGCCATCGGTCAACCGGCCACCGCAGAGGGTGCGTTCTCGGCCGGATCAAGGGTTTCCCCTGTATCCGCATGACCTTCTCTTTGCCTATCGTTCGACCACAGCTGACCCACAGGTAACCCCGAACGGGTCATGCGCCTTCGTCCGGCCGGCCGCCGCGCTCCTGGCTTCACCCCCCGCCGCTTCACCGACGAAGCGATTCGACTGCCGCTCCGCGCTGCTGCCCGGAGCGCGGCCACGAAAGGCAAGCCCTTGCGTACCTCCCCCTCCCTCCGGCGGAAGCTGATATCCGCCGCCGCGGTCTCCGCGGCCCTGCTCTCGGTCGGCACGGCCTCCGTCGCCGTCGCCCAGGACGCCCCCGCCCGGGAAGCCGCCGTCCCGGCCGCGCTCACCGAGGCCGCCCCCGGCATCCAGGCAGAGCGCCTCATCGTCGGATACCGGACCGGCGCCGCCGAGGCCACGTCGAACAAGGCCGCCGAGGCCGACGCCGCCGCCAAGGACGCCGACTTCCGGCGCAGACTCGGCACCGGGGCCGCTCTCGTCGACCTGGGCGCCGACCCCAGCAAGGCCGAAGTCGCCGACGCGGTCGCCGAGTTCAAGGCGGACCCGCAGGTCGCCTACGTCGTACCGGACCGTCTGAACAAGCCGCAGGCCGATCCGAACGACACCGAGTACGCCAAGCAGTGGGACCTGTTCGAGTCCACCGCCGGTATGAACGTGCCGGGTGCCTGGGCGACTTCGACGGGCAGCGGCGTCACCGTCGCCGTCATCGACACGGGCTACGTCACCCACTCCGACCTCGCCGCGAACATCGTCGGCGGCTACGACTTCATCTCCGACACCGCGGTCTCGGTCGACGGCAACGGCCGCGACAGCAACCCGGCCGACCCCGGCGACTACTACGCGGCCAACGAGTGCGGCTCGGGCATACCCGCCTCCAGCTCCTCCTGGCACGGCACGCATGTCGCCGGCACGATCGCCGCGGTCACCGGCAACGGCAAGGGTGTCGCGGGCATCGCGTACGGCGCGAAGATCTCCCCGGTGCGCGTCCTCGGCAAGTGCGGCGGCTACGACTCCGACATCATCGACGCGATCACCTGGGCGTCCGGCGGCACCGTCTCCGGCGTGCCCGCCAACACCAATGTCGCCAAGGTCATCAACATGAGCCTCGGTGGCGACGGCGCCTGCACCTCGGCGACCCAGACCGCCATCAACAACGCCGTAGGCCGCGGCACGACCGTCGTCGTGGCCGCAGGCAACGACAACGAGAACGTCTCCGGACACTCGCCGGGCAACTGCAACAACATCATCTCGGTCGCCGCCACCAACCGCGCCGGCGCCAAGGCCTCCTACTCCAACTACGGTTCCCTCGTGGACATCTCGGCGCCCGGCGGCCAGACCAGCACCGGCACCGCCAACGGCATCCTGTCCACGCTCAACTCCGGCCCCTCGACGCCCGCTTCGGAGTCGTACGCCTACTACCAGGGCACCAGCATGGCCACCCCGCACATCGCGGGCCTGGTCGCGCTGGTGAAGTCGGCGAACTCCTCGCTGACCCCGGCGCAGATCGAGACCGCCATCAAGAACAACGCCCGTCCGCTGCCGGGCGCCTGCTCGGGCGGCTGCGGCGCGGGCCTCGCGGACGCGGCGAAGACGGTCGCGGCCGTGAGCGGCGGCGGTACGACGACGGGGACGACCTTCTCCAGCACGACCGCCGTCGCCATCCCGGACAACGGCTCCGCGATCGAGTCCTCCATCGCCGTCGGCGGTCGCGGCGGCAGTGCCCCCTCGGCCCTCCAGGTCGGCGTCGACATCACCCACACCTACCGCGGTGACCTGGTGATCAGCCTCGTCGCCCCGGACGGCACGGTGTACAGCCTGAAGCCGGCGAGTTCCTCGGACTCCGCGGACAACGTCAACACCACCTACAGCGTGAACGCCTCGTCCGAGACCGCCGACGGCACCTGGAAGCTCCGCGTCCAGGACACGGCGGCGCAGGACACGGGCACGCTCAACGGCTGGAAGCTGACCTTCTGAGTGAACTCCCCTGAACGGGTGGGCCGGCCGGTGCGAATGGGGCACCGGCCGGCCCGTCCTGCGTCTGCGTGGGGCCGGGGCCGGCATCTCAGGTCCCTCGGAATCACGCCTCGGCGCCCACCAGTTCACCGCTTTCCACCGACGCCAGCACGCGGGCACCGCGGTCGGGCCGACTGTCGAGACCGATCAGCAGTCCCGGCACCGCGATGCTCGGCAGCAGATGACCCCACATGACGGAGATCCGGTGCCCCAGGTCCTCCCGCCCGTGCAGTGCCCGTGACATCAGCTGGACCCCGGCGAACGCCCCCACCAGCAGGTCCGCGGTGTCCCGCAGCTGAACCGTCGGCAGCAACTCGCCCTGGTCGCGGGCCTGTTGCAGCATCCCCACCAGATGCTCGCTCCACTGCCGGAACGGTCCCGTGTGATCGACACCCGGCGGGGCGCACTGGTCCACCGTCAGCCGGACGCTCCCCTTCAGCAGGGAGTTGGTCCGCAGCCGCTGCCCGAAGACGAACGTCATGTCGACGATCTCCTGCACCTTGCACGGGTGCGGCGGTACGGCACCCAGCGACAACTGCTCGTCGAGCACCGCCTGGGCCAGGGACTCCTTGGAGGGGAAGTGGAAATACAGGGCACCTTTGGTGACTTCGGCCCGCTCCAGCACCATCGCGATGGTGCTCGCGGCGTACCCGTGCTCGTCGAAGACGGCGCCCGCGGCCTCCACGATCGTCCTGCGTGTCCTGATGGCGCGCTCCTGTCTCGCCATAAGAACCCCTCCCATGCGCCGAGTTCGGATCCTGTCCGGTCTCGATCAGGTCACATTGAAAACAGACCGGAATCCCTCGTACTCTATCGCTCACCGGCACGGGCACCTCGCCGTCCGTCATCGCTTCGGAGGAACGAGGGGGAGACATGCCAGAGTTGCGGCAGTTCACGCGGGCCCCGGCCGGCCCAGGGGTGCTGACGGCGACCGTCGCCCGTGAACTCGTGCACCGCGTGGCCGTCGCGGAGGTCCTCCTCACCGGCTGGACCAGGACGGACGCCGACCGGTTCACCATCACCGCCCAATGGCCGCGCACCCATCAGTTACACGTGTCCCCGGACCGCTCGGCATACGAACCGCTGCTGGTTGCAGAAACGGTCCGCCAGTGCGGGGCGCTGCTCGCCCACACGGCGTACGAGGTCCCGCTGGGTCATCAGTTCGTCCTGCGGGAGCTGCGTGTCGACACGCGCCCCGAGCACCTGGCCGTCGGCGCCGCCCCCGCCGAGCCCGTCATCGACATCACGGTCGGAGAGGTCCGCCGCCGAGCGGGGCGCCCGGCCGCCCTGCGCTACGAGGCCGTCGTACGCCTGGGCGGTGAGCGGGTCGCGACCGGCGGTATCGCCGTGACCTGGACGAACGAGTCCGTCTACCGCCGACTGCGCGGCGGACGGACCGCCGACGTCGGCGCCCTGCGGCTGCCCCAGCCGCCCCCCGCGCAGTTGCCGGCCGACACGGTGGGCAGGGCCCTGCGCGCCGACGTGCTCCTGTCACCCGCGGCCCGCCCGGGCCGCTGGCGGCTCCGTGTCGATACCGCACATCCTGTTTTCTTCGATCACCCGCTGGACCACATCCCCGGCATGCTCCTCCTGGAGGCCGCCCGCCAGACCGTACGGGCGCACGGAGGTGACGAGGACCGGGTGCCGGCGTCCTTCCACGCCACGTTTCACCAGTACGCGGAGCTCGACCGGCCGGTCTGGACGGAAGTGAGCGCGGGGGGCGGCGACGACGTACAAGTCGTCGCGCTGCAAGATGAGTCGGTGGTCTTCGAGTGCCGCGTGGGTGCCGCCACACGGTGAGTTATCTTGTACAGGGAGTCAGAAACAAACGGCATGACCCGTTCTTTTCCGTACCAGGAGTGTGCAGTCGATGCCGAGGCAGTTACGCGCTGAACAGACCCGAGCGACGATCCTCACCGCCGCCGCCGATCTGTTCGACCGTCGTGGCTATGAATCGACCAGTCTCAGCGACATCGTCCAGCACGCCCAAGTCACCAAAGGCGCGTTGTACTTCCACTTCGCGGCGAAGGACGATCTCGCGCACGCGATCATGGAGATCCAGTCGCGGGCGTCTCGGCAGGTGGCGGGGGACGTGGACGCCCGGGGGTACACCTCGATGGAGGCGCTGGTCCGCATCACCTTCGGGATAGCGCGGCTGTCGGTCGAGGGGCCGGTGCTCCGTGCCGGACTCCGGCTCGCCACGGGCGGAGTCGAGGTGCGGCCGCCGCTTCGGCATCCGTTCACGGAGTGGCTCGACCTGGCCACCGGGAAGCTGCTGGGTGCGGTCAAGGAGTCCGACCTCCATCCCGACACCGATGTGGACGCGGTGGCGCACTCGCTCGTCAGCTTCTTCGTCGGGACGCGGGTCGTGGGGCGGCATCTGGAGCCGGTGGGGCGGCAGCCGCGGCGGCTCGCGGAGATGTGGCACGTCATGATCCGGGGGCTGGTGCCGGTGCCGCGACGGACGCGGTATCTGGCCCTTGTCAGCCAACTGGAGCAGGAGTCCCGGAGCGGTTGAGCCCCGTTCCGGCCCGTGCCGGTGGGTGGCCGCAGCCCCGCGCTTCCAGATGGCTACAGTCGGGGCATGTCTCCCAGCGCGGCTGTCATCCTCGGCAGTGCACCCGAGTCCTTTCCGTACAGCGTGCTCGCCGAGCGGCACCCCGCCATCATCGGGCAGGTGCGGGAGGCCTTTCCCTACGGGCCCGAGCAGCACCGGGCCCTCGACGCGCTGCTCGACAACTGCACCAAAGGGGTGATCGAACCGCTCCCCGAAGGGGCGTGGGGCGAGTGGGGAATCGACGACCACGTCGGGCAGTCCTGGTTCGACGTGCCGTGGCTGTGGTCCGAGAGCTACTTCTACCGGCGGCTCCTTGACGCCGTCGGCTACTTCGGCGACGGGCCCTGGCGTGGCATCGACCCGTTCCGGCCCTCCAAGCTCGCCGAACTCGACTCCCCGGAGACCGGCCAGGAGCTGGCCGCTCTGGACGAACTCGCCTCCCGGACGGCCGAGGAGCAGGAGGCGGCTCTGCTGCACGGATCGCTGTGGGGAAACCGGGCCGACCTCGGATTCCGGCTCTCCGACGGCGAGGCCGAGAGTCGGGACGCCGTACCGGATCTGGTCACCGACGACAGCGACCGGCTGTGGTCGCTGCTCGACGGTGCCGGCACCCTCTGCCTGATCGCCGACAACGCCGGACGTGAGCTGATTCCCGACTTGCTGCTGCTGGCCCACCTGCTGGAACACGGTCGTGTCGAGCGGGCCGTTCTGCACGTGAAGCCGTACCCCTACTACGTCTCCGACGCGACCACCGCCGACGTGGTCGACGCGCTGCGCCGGCTCGTGCGGGCGCCGGGGCGGGCCGCGGAGTACGGGCGCCGGCTGTGGGAGGCCATGGCCGACGGACGGCTGAGTGTGCGTGCGCACGCGTTCTTCTGCGCTCCGCTGTCCTACGCGGACATGCCGGACGACCTTCGTGCGGAGATCGGCGGGGCCGCGCTGACGGTCCTGAAGGGAGACCTCAACTACCGGCGGCTGGTGGGGGATCGCTGGTGGGCGCCGACCACGTCCTTCGCCGAGGTGACCGCGTACTTCCCGGGCCCGGTCGCCGCCCTGCGCACCCTGAAGTCCGATGTGATCACCGGGCTCGACGGCCTCACGGAGGCCGCGCTGGTCGAGGCGGAGGGGCAGCGCTGGCGGACCGGCGGGACCCATGCGCTCATCCAGGTCCGGCCCTGAGGAGCATAGGATGCCGACCAGTACAGGTGGGCTGCCATACGTCCCGCCGACGGGCAGCGAAAGAGGACGTCATTGACCCCGCGGTACCTGAGCAATCCAGGGGAGCCCGTCTACGACGTGGACGCACGGCGCTATGTCGACGTCACGGACGCCCGTGCCGAGGCCGACCTGCACGACGTGTTCACGGACATCTACCGCACCAACCGCTGGGGTTCCGACGAGACCCGCTCCGGACCGGGCTCCGAGCTGCAGCGCATGAAGCGGGTGATCGGCCAACTCGGCGCCCTCATCAAGGACTTGGGTGTTCGCTCGGTGCTGGACGCGCCGTGCGGGGACTTCAACTGGATGCAGTACGTCGACCTGCACGGCGCCTCCTATCTCGGCGGGGACGTCGTCACGGAGCTCATCACGGCCAACCGCGCCGACCACCCCGGCCCACGGCGCGAGTTCCAGCTGCTCGACTTCACGGCCCAGCCCGTGCCGCGCGTCGATCTCATCGTGTGCCGGGACGCCCTCGTGCACTTCTCCTACCAGCATGTGGTGGAGGCCCTGACCCGCTTCCGGGAGAGCGGTTCGCGCTATCTGCTCACCACGACCTTCTCCCGGACGCCCGCCAACACCGACATCGTGACCGGCTGGTGGCGCCCCATCGACCTGCGCAAGGAACCCTTCGGCCTGCCCGAACCGCTGCGCGTCATCGGTGACGACGAGTCCGACGACTTCTACGACGACAAGGCGCTCGCGCTGTGGGACCTGCGGCAGATCCCCGCGCGTTTCCCGGGCTACGAGCCGGCGGTCGCCGAGTCGGGGTCGCTCGGCGCCTGATCGCCGTCCCTGGGACGCAGACGGGCGAGGGCGTCCCGGGCGGCCAGGGTCCGCGGGTGCCGTGGTCCCAGCACCTCCTCACAGGTCTCCCGCACCTCCGTGAACTCCGCCTCGGCCGCCGGGAGTTCACCCTTGAGGCAGAGCAGATCGGCCAGGTTGTGCCGGACCGCCAGGGTCCCCGGGTGCCGTGGCCCCAGCGTCCGCACGCAGTCCGCGAGCACCGTCCGGTACTCCGCCTCCGCCTGCTCGACGTGCCCGCGCAGATGCAGGACGTGCGCGGCGCCGTGCCGTACGGACAGGGTCAGCAGGTGCTGTTCGCCGAGTACGGTCCGCCGGGCCTCGTACACCTCCCGGAACTCCTGCTCCGCCGCGGCGAACCGGCCCTGGTCCTTGAGCAGGTCGGCCAGGTTGTGCCGGACCGCGAGGGTGCCGGGGTGGCGGGGGCCGAGGGTGTCCACGCAGTCCGCCAGGACCGTGCGGTACTCGGTCTCGGCCCGGTCGGTACGGCCCCGCAGGTGCAGGACGTGCGCGGCGCCGTGCCGCACCGAGAGGGTGAGCAGGTGCTGTTCGCCGAGCACTTCGCGGCGCGCCGCGTACACCTCTCTGAACTCCGCTTCCGCCGCCTCCAGTTGGCCGCGCTCCATGAGCAGGTCGGCCAGGTTGTGGCGGACCTCCAGGGTGTGCGGATGCATGTCGCCGAGCAGCCGGCGCTGGACCTCGAAGACCTCCCTGAACTCGGTCTCCGCGTCGGTGGGCCAGCCCCGGTCGCGCAGCACGGTGGCCAGGCCGTGCCGGGCGGCCACGGTCTCCGGATGGTCCTCGCCGTAGGCGTCGGCGCGCAGCCCGAGCACCGTACGGAACTCGTGCTCGGCCTCCACGAGCAGGCCTCGGTCGCGCAGGACGTCCGCGAGGTCGTGGCGCACGGCGAGGGTGCTCGGGTGGCGCTCGCCCAGTACGTCCGCGCACACCTGGAGCGTCTCCCGCAGCTCCTGCTCCGCCTGCCGGAACATCCCGCGCTCGTGCAGTACCTGGGCCATCTCGTGCCGGGTGACCAGGGTGTCGGGGTGGTTGGCGCCGAGCGTCTCCCGATAGGCGTCCAGGAGCAGGCGGTAGTCCTCCTCGGCCTCCGCGAGCAACCCCCGGTAGCGCGCCATCCAGGCCACGCCCTTGCGGGCCGCGAGGGTCCCGGGGTCGCGCTCACCCAGCAGGGCCCGGCGTGTGGCGTGGACCGCGCGGTACTCGGTCGCCGCCTCGACCGGGCGGCCCCGGCCGTTGAGCAGGTTCGCGAGTGCGTACCGGGCGTCGGCGGTCTCGCCGGCCGCGTCACCGAACAGGGCCCGGGTGTCCTCAAGCACCGTGCGAAGCAGCGACTCGGCCGCCGGAAGCCGACCGCGCAGATGGAGCAAGTGGGCCGCGGCGGACCGTACTTCGAGGGCGTCGGGGTCTCGCGGACCGCACGCGAGCACCACCGGCTCGCACGCCCCCAGCACCTCCTCCGCCCGGTCCAGCCAGCCCCTCTTGATCAGATGCCGGGCCCCGGCCGCCGCCGCCCGCAGCGCCTTCGAGACGAGGTCGTCCTCCGCCTCGTACGGGTCGCCGATCAGGGCCAGCGGGGCGTCGCAGTGCGGCTGCAGCAGCCGCCAGCGCGGCCAGTCGCGCGGGTCGTCCTCGCTCAGCTCGGCGGTGGCACAGACGACCAGGTCGGCGACGACGGCCGCGTACTCCCTCAGGTGCTCGGCGAGGTCACGCTGGAGTCGGCCGGCGTCCCGGACGAGCGGGTGCATCAGCAGGGTGCGGGTGTGGTCGTCCCCGCCGGGCGGAGTGTGCAGCTCGACCAGACCGAAGTCGGCGAGTGAGGTGAGCGCGGTGTACAGCTCCTGGGGGGTGACACCGGGCAGCAGCGACGAGTCCGCGAGCCGGTCGGGGCGTAACAGGGCGAGCAGGGGCACGGGCGCCTCGCCCAGACAGCACAGCAGCCGCATCAAGGGCCGGGCCTGGACGATGCCCCGCCGCTCGAGGAGATCCAGTGACAGCTCCCAGGTGCCGGTCACGGGGACGGAGTAGTTGCTGCCCTGCCGCCCGGGCGGGCGCTCGTCGAGGAGTTCGGTGAAGCGCTCGTCGAGGGCCACGCGGTAGTCGGCGTACGTCCGCACGGTCGTGGTGCCCGGCCACGCGGGGAACGCCGAGGCCGCCGCGAGATGCGAGCCCGCGATGCGCAGCGCAAGCGGCAGCCCGCCGAGCCGCCGGGTCAGCAGCCGGGCGTCCTCACGTGAACCGGCCCGCTCCCCGGCGAGATCCCACAGCACCTCGGTGGCGTCGTCCTCCTCCAGGGCGTCCACCGAGTGCAGCGTCGCCCACGGCCCCCAGGTCGTCGGGCTGCTGTCCCGGCTGGTGATCAGCACCAGTCCTGGCAGCTCCGCGGCGGGCCGGATCCAGCCGGTGCCCTCCGCCAACCGGCCGTAGGGGGCCAGGTGTTCGGGCTCGTCGGCGTTGTCCACCACCAGCAGCCAGGGGCTCGCGGTGTCGCACAGCCGCCGCCACAGCAGGTCGGTCGCGCTCGAACGGCCCGACCAGGCACGGTCGATGAGATCGGCGGGCGTGCCCAGCGCGGCCACCACCTCGCGCATCCCCGCGCTCAGCGCGGCAGGGTTCTTCGCCGTCACCCACCACACGTCGACGTTCAGCGCGGCGGCGTGGGCGGCGATCTCCAGGGCGACCGTCGTCTTCCCGCTACCGCCCATGCCGTGCAGCACCCGCACACCCGAAGTCGGCTTGCCCACAAGCTGCTTGAGCGTGTCCAGGAGCGGCTCACGGCCACGCACCCGGCGGTCGAGCCGGCCCAGCGGCGGCGCGACGGTCAGCGCACCGGGGGCCCGGACGGGCTCCACCGCGGCCGGGGGCTGCTGGATCTGGATGAGGACCGGGCGCGCGAAGCCGGAGAACTCCTGGACGAACTCGGTCAGCAGGCCGGACAGCGCGGGATTGCTGGTCAGCAGAGCACGCAGGGTCGTGTCGAGATCGTCCCGCTGCTCGCGCAGGATGATCTGCTGCCGCCCCGGCGGCGCCGCGTCCAGTTCGGCCCGCGCCCGCTCCAGCCGCTCCACGTCCTCCCGCCGCAGGATCCGCGTGAGCCGCTGCCTGGCCGCCTGCCACGCGTCCGTGGTCATCAGCCCGACCATCGTGCCCGCTGCGGCGGCAGCGGTCTGGGTGAACAACTCTGCCCCGAACACCGAGGACCCCCTGTCGGCACACACCTCTGCGGCTACGTCCGAACCCCTCTCCCGTCTTCAGGTTCTCATGTCTCGTGGGCGCGTAGGGACTTGATCCGGTTGATGAAGTTCGACACGAGCGTTCGGGCCTGTCGACAGAGGGATGAGGAGAGGCCGTCGCCTTGTTGGCCCGGGTGCACCACCCTCTGCCCCCTCACCCCAAGGGAGTCGCACCCCATGCGTCTGGGAGTCGCACCGCACCGCCTGTGGCCCGCGCACGAGGACGAGCTCGACGGCGTCCTCCAAACCGCCCGTCACGCCGAGGAAATGGGCTTCGACCACCTCATCGCGAGCAGCCATCTGCTGGCGGGAGCGGTGGGCGTGACCCCGGATCCGCTGGTCCTGCTGTCCGCCGTGGCCGGGGCGACCACCCGGATCCGGCTGGTGACCAGCGTCCTGATCCTGCCCCTGTACCAGCCTGTCGTCGTCGCCCACCAGACGGCGACGCTCGACCGGCTGTCCGGCGGCCGGTTCACGCTCGGCGTCGGCACCGGCTGGGACACCGCGGAGTTCGCCGCCGCCGGGGTGCCCTTCAGCGGGCGGGGCAGGCGCGCCGACGAACAGCTGGAGACCGTACGGAAGTTGTGGCGCGACGAGGCCGAGGTGCGGCTCGGGGTGCGGCCGCGCACACCCGGGGGGCCGTCCGTCTGGGTCGGCGGCCACAGTGACGCGGCCCTCAGGCGGGCGCTGCGGTACGGCGACGCGTGGCACGGCTCCGGGCTGGACGCGGCCGGAGTCGCCGAGGTGCGGGGCCGGTTGGCGGAGCTCGGGGAGAAGGCGGGGCGGGATCCGGCCAAGGTCCCGGCGCTGACGGAGGGCCTGATGCTCGTACCGCCGGGCTTCGAGGCCGCCGTACAACCGCCCGGACGGCGTCCGTTGGGCGGAGCGCGGCCCACCGCCGAGCGGGTGCGCGAGGAGCTCGGGCAGCTGGCCGAAGCGGGGCTCACCGCCTGTTCGCTGTGGCTGCCGGTGGCCACCGAGGCGCTGCCCGACGCGCTCGGCTGGGTCGCGGAGGAGATCCTCTCGGAGTTCTCCGAAGCGTGACGATTCGGCTGACCTTGATGTAGTGATCATGTCAATAGATCGGTCATCATGCCGGGATGACGTGGGGACTGACGTTACGACCTCGGCGTTCGGGAAGCGGGAAGGCGGCGGCCACCGCGGCCGCCCTCGCACTGGTGCTCACGGCCTGCGGCGGTGACGGGGACTCCACGTCCTCGGACGGCGGGCGTACGACGCTCAGGGTGGCCGCGCTGCCCTTGAGCGACTCCGCCATGCTCTACATCGCCAAGAACCGCGGGCTGTTCGAGAAGGAGGGCCTGGACGTCCGCGTCCAGCAGATCCAGCAGAGCCTCCAGGCGCTGCCCGCCCTGTCCAAGGGCCAGATCGACATGGTCGCGAGCGCGAACTACGTCACCTACTTCCAGGCCCAGGACCAGGGCACCCTCGACATCCGTATCGTCGCCGAGGCGATCAGGGCCGCGCCGCGCATGATGGACGTCCTGGTGCCGAAGGACTCGGACATCAAGACCCTCGCCGATCTCGCGGGCAAGAAGGTCGCCGTCAACGTCCTCAACAACGTCCAGTCGCTGACCTTCAACGAGATCCTGGCGAAACAGGGCGTCGGCCGCCCCGTCTACCGGCAGATCCCCTTCCCACAGATGGGTGCCGCCCTGGACAAGGGACAGGTCGACGCCGTGCACGCGGTCGAGCCCTTCGACAGTTCCATCCAGGACGAGTCGGGGGCCCGGGTGCTGGTGGACGGCTCGTCCGCCCCCGTCGAGTCGATCCCGCTCAGCGGTTACATCACGACGCAGAGGTTCGCCGGGAAGAACGCCGATGCGCTCGCCCGGTTCCAACGGGCCCTCAAGGCTGCCGTCAAGCTCGCCGACGCGGATCCGTCCCTGGTGCGTGAGGTGCTGCCGACGTACACCAAGGTCACCAAGGAGCAGGCGGAGAAGATCGACCTGCCGGTGTACCCGGCCACCATGGACGGAGCGCAACTCGCCCGGCTCACCGAGCTCATGGAGAAACAGAAAATGCTGAAGACGCCGATCGATCCGACCACGTTGCTGGTGAAGTGAGGGGCGTTCGTCGGTGCGGGGCGTGAACGGGGCGCCGTCGAGGCGGGGCGTCAAGGGGCGGTGCTCGTGCGTGGGCTGAGGTCACGTCAGGAGCTGTGGCTAGGGCTCCTCGGTGTGCTGCTCGCGTTCGGCGTGTGCGAGGCGGTGAGCCGGGCCGGTCTCGTCCGCCGCAGCTATCTGCCGCCCGCCTCCGAAGTCCTCGTCCGGGCTGTGGAGTTGACGGGGGACCCGGTCTTCCTCGACGGGATCGGGGTGACCCTGCGGGCCTGGGCGCTGGGCCTCGGCCTCGCCTGCGCGATCGCCGTACCACTCGGCCTGCTGCTGGGCAGCGTGCCGCTCGTCGACACCGCCACCCGGGCGATCGTGGAGCTGCTGCGGCCCCTGCCGTCGGTCGCCCTGATCCCCCTGGTCTCCCTGCTCCTCGGCTCCGGAACCGAGACCGAGGTCGCGCTGATCAGCTACGCCTCGGTGTGGCCGATCCTCTTCAACACCGTCTACGGCCTGGGCGAGACCGACCCTCTCGCCAAGGACACCCTGCGCGCTTTCGGCTTCGGCCGCCTCGCGGTCCTGCTGCGCGCCGAACTCCCCGCCACGGCCCCCTTCATCGCCGCCGGCATCCGCATCTCCGCCGCCGTCGCCCTCATCCTCGCCGTCGCCACGGAGATCCTCTCCGGCTTCGGCGAAGGACTCGGCATCTTCATCGCCCAGGCGGGCCTGGCCACGGACGGCACCAGGGACGTCCTCGCGGGCGTGGTGTGGGCGGGGACGCTGGGGCTCGTCATCAACGGCGTACTGGTGTGGGGCGAGCGACGGCTGTTTCCCTGGACGCCGGAACATCGGGAGGCCGCCGGGGGAGGGGCTCGGGTGTGAGCCGGGAAGCAGAGACCGCACCACAGGGGAGCCCGGCACCGGCCTCGCTTCCCACCCGCGCCCGCGCCGCCGCCCCCACCGTCCTCCTCCGCTGGCTGGTCCTCGTCCTGGCCGTCGGCATATGGGAGTTGGCCGCCCGCGCCCATGGCAGCGTCTACTTCCCGCCCCCGGACCGCATCGCCCGCCACGTCCACGAGCTGTGGTTCGACGGGCCCGCCCGGCATCTCTTCCTCAGCTCGGCCGCGGTGGACGACATCCTGCCCAGCCTCGGCAGGATGACCGCCGGGTTCGCGCTGGCGGCCGTCGCCGGGATCGTGCTGGGGGTCGCGGTCGGCCGCTCGCGGCGGGCGTACGCGCTGACCAACCCCGTCCTCCAGTTCGCCCGGGCCGTCCCGCCGCCCGCCCTGGTCCCCGTCTTCGTCGTGGTCTTCGCGTTCGGCACGCCGATGCAGATCGCCTCGATCGCGTTCAGCGCCGTCTGGCCGGTGCTGATCAACACCGCGGCCGGCGTCCGCAACACCGACCCGCTGCGCCTCGACGTCGCCGCGGTCCTGCGCCTGAACACCGCCGAACGCCTGTGGTTCCTCGTCCTGCCCTCCGCCCTGCCCCGCGTCTTCGCCGGACTGCGCCTGAGCCTTTCCCTCTCCCTGATCCTCATGGTGTTCTCGGAGCTGTTGCCCGGCACCGCGAACGGCATCGGTTTCACGCTCACCGAAGCGCAGACCCGCTCCGACCTGCTCACCGTCTGGGCCGCGCTGGTCCTGCTCGGCGCCCTTGGTTATCTGCTCAACACCGGCCTGCTGGCCATCGAGAAACGACTGATCGGCAGGGGGAGGGCCCCATGAGCCACGCGACCCGCACCCGGGAACAGGGGACCGACCGCATGCTCCAGCTCACCGCGGTCGGCCAGCACTACGGAGACCACCGCGTGCTGCACGACATCACCCTCACCGTCCCTACGGGCCAACTCCTGTGCGTCGTCGGCCCGTCCGGCTGCGGCAAGTCCACCCTGCTGCGCACGATCGCCGGTCTGCTCCCCGCCCGCGAGGGCACGGTCACCGTCGACGGCGCACCGGTCACCGGCGTCCCCGACAGCCTGGCCGTCGTCTTCCAGGACTACGGCCGCTCCCTCTTCCCCTGGCTCACGGTCCGCGACAACGTCGCCCTGCCGCTGCGCCGCCGCGGCCTCGCCCGGGCCGAACGCCGTGCCGAGGCGGACCGCATCCTCGACCGCGTCGGTCTGTCCGGCGCCGCCCGCCGCCACCCCTGGCAGCTCTCCGGCGGTATGCAGCAGCGCGTCGCCATCGCCCGTGCCCTCGTCTGCCGGCCCACCCTCCTCCTCATGGACGAACCCTTCGGCTCCCTGGACGCCCAGACCCGGGAGGACCTGGAGGACCTCCTCCTGGAGGTCCACCGCACCGACGGCACGACCATCGTGTTCGTCACCCACGACATCGACGAGAGCGTCTACGTCGGCGACCGCGTCGTCGTCCTCTCCCCGGGCCCCGGCTCGCGGATCGTCCGGGACCTGCCGGTCCGGCTCCCCGGGCGACGGGACCAGATCGCCACCCGGGGACTGCCCGAGTTCGTCGCACTGCGGGCGGAGGTGGGGCGGGCGGTGCGCGGCGGGGAGTGAAGTCTTCGTGCGTGGAGATCAACGCCACAAGTACCGCCGTGAACTCCCGAGTTCGGTCCGGATTCACGCGATGGTGTGATCATGTGGGCCGCGACGGATGCCTCCGGAAAGCCCTGGGTAGGGCCCGGCTCATGACGCAGCAGCCCTTCGAACTCCCGCACTTCTACATGCCGTATCCCGCGCGGCTGAACCCGCACCTCGACGAGGCCCGTGCCCACTCGACCGTGTGGGCGCGCGAGATGGGCATGCTGGAGGGATCCGGGATCTGGGAGCAGTCCGATCTCGACGCGCATGACTACGGCCTGCTCTGCGCCTACACGCACCCCGACTGCGACGGCCCCGCCCTCTCCCTCATCACCGACTGGTACGTGTGGGTGTTCTTCTTCGACGACCACTTCCTGGAGATCTTCAAGCGCACCCAGGACCGCGCCGGCGGCAAGGCATACCTGGACCGGCTGCCGCTGTTCATGCCGATGGACCTGTCGACTCCGATGCCCGAGCCGGAGAACCCGGTCGAGGCCGGCCTCGCCGACCTGTGGAAGCGGACCGTGCCGTCGATGTCCGCCGACTGGCGCCGCCGCTTCGCCGTCGCCACCGAGCACCTGCTCAACGAGTCCCTGTGGGAGCTGTCCAACATCAACGAGGGACGGATCGCCAACCCCGTCGAGTACATCGAGATGCGCCGCAAGGTCGGCGGCGCCCCCTGGTCGGCCGGTCTCGTGGAGTACGCGACAGCCGAGGTACCGGCGTCCGTCGCCGGCACACGACCCCTGCGCGTGCTGATGGAGACCTTCTCCGACGGCGTCCACCTGCGCAACGACCTGTTCTCCTACCAGCGCGAGGTCGAGGACGAGGGAGAGCTCAGCAACGGCGTCCTCGTCCTGGAGACCTTCTTCGGCTGCACCACCCAGGAGGCCGCCGACACCGTCAACGACGTCCTCACCTCCCGCCTCCACCAGTTCGAGCACACCGCCCTCACCGAGGTCCCCGCGATCGCCCTGGAAAAGGGTCTCTCGCCGGGCGAGCTGACCGCCGTCGCCGCCTACACGCAAGGCCTCCAGGACTGGCAGTCCGGCGGCCACGAATGGCACATGCGCTCCAGCCGCTACATGAACGCCCGCGCCGAGACCACCTCCCCCTGGCAGACCCTGACCGGCCCCGGCACCTCGGCGGCCGACGTCGGTGCCCTGCTCGCCGCGGCCGGCGCCGAGCGGCTGCGCGCCCACACGCATGTGCCCTTCCAGAAGGTCGGGCCGTCCCTGTTGCCCGACTTCTACATGCCTTTCGAGAACGAACTCAGCCCGCATCTGCCCGGCGCCCGCCCCCGTCTCATCGAGTGGACGCATCGCATGGGCATGCTCCAGGAGGGCGTCTGGGACGAGGACAAGCTCGCCGCGGCCGACCTCCCCCTGTGCGCGGCGGGCATCGACCCGGACACGAGCCCCGAGGCCCTCGACCTCAGCTCGGACTGGCTCGCCTGGGGAACCTACGGCGACGACTACTACCCGCTCGTCTACGGCGGCCGCCGCGATCTCGCCGCCGCCCGCCTGACCACACAGCGTCTGTCGGACTGCATGCCCCTCGACGGCGAGCAGGTCCTGGTCCCCGTCAACGCCATGGAACGCGGCCTGATCGACCTGTGGGCCCGCACCACGGCCGAGATGACCCCGGACCAGCGGCGCACCCTCAAGGACGCCGTGAACGTCATGACCGAGAGCTGGGTCTGGGAGCTGGCCAACCAGATCCAGCACCGCGTCCCCGACCCGGTCGACTACCTGGAGATGCGGCGCGCCACCTTCGGCGCCGACCTCACCATGAGCCTGTGCCGGATGGGCCACGGGCCCGCCGTCCCGCCGGAGGTCTACCGAAGCGGACCGGTGCGCTCCCTGGAGAACGCCGCCGTCGACTACGCGTGTCTGGTCAACGACGTCTTCTCCTACCAGAAGGAGATCGAGTACGAGGGCGAGGTCCACAACGCGATCCTCGTCGTGCAGAACTTCTTCGGCATCGACTACCCGACCGCGCTGCGCGTCGTCCATGACCTGATGACCCAGCGCATGCAGCAGTTCGAGCATGTCGCCGCACACGAACTGCCCGTCGTGTACGACGACTTCGGTCTCTCGGAGGAAGCACGGGAGGTCATGCGGGGCTATGTCGCCGACCTCCAGCACTGGATGGCGGGCATCCTGAACTGGCACCGCACGGTCGACCGCTACAAGGCGGACCACCTGGCCCACCGCACCCACGGCTTCCTCCCGGACCGGCCGCCGGCGTTGCCTTTGGCGGGTTGACAGCGGGGGCTGCCGACCGACTCGGCCGTCACGACCGCTCGGGTTCTTCGGCCGCCCGCGTGCCCGTCGGTCGGCGGCTGCTCGCTGCCCGGTTCGACGACCACAGGGGGGGCGCCGCGTCCGCGTCGGGTTCGGGGATCTCGCTAAGCCCGCACGCCTTGTCGAAGTCCGTCTCCCGCACCTCCTGCAGCAGCGGCAGGTCCTCCGCCCGGCCGTACAGACCCACCAGCACGGCGGCCAGGCGCAGTTCATCGGTCATCGACGACCGCGTCTCGTACCGCAGCAACCGGGCTTCGACGCGACGGTCGGCGGTACCCGCACCCCGATCACCCACGACCCGTCCAGGACGATCCCACTGGCGCCCGACGAGCTGGGCTACAAGGACGTCTACCGGGTTCCGGGGAACCAGGTGCTGCGCATCATGGGCAAGTTCGACGGGCGTACGGCCGCTTCATGTACCACTGCCACTTCCTGGAGCACGAGGACATGGGCATGATGCGGCCCTTCGTCGTCATGCCCCCGGAGGCGCTGAAGTTCGACCATGGCGGGGCCCACGGCGGCCACGGCGAGGGTCACACGGGCTGACGCGCTCCGTGCGCCCGGGCGTGCTCCTCCGCGGCTCGCGCCGGCGCCCGGACGACGGGCGCGGCGCGAGCCGTCGCCGGACGGTTCCGGCTGACCCGGTCGGACCGACGTCGGGCACCGATGTGAGCATCCTGGCCGGCCTCACCGCACAGTCGGCCGAGGCCGGGCCCTGCTGCCCCGGCCGGCGGCCACCGCGGGCCCATCGAGCGGAGCCGCGGCGAACTTGGTCGACCTGCTGGTTCAGACCGCTTCCCGTTCCTGACCCCCCGTCAGTCTCACTCGTTCGTGGCTCGTCGCGTGCCCGTGCGCCGGGTAGGCACCAACCGGTGGTGATCCAGCCGGAGGCGATCCATGGAACAGACTGCGTTGCGCCCCAAGCCGATGCCCGGTCAATCGGGCGGAGGCAGGAAGTCCGGGTCCGCCCGGCGACCGCACGCCGCGCGCCGGCGCGGACGCCGGCTCACGACCCTGCTGTTCGGTCTTTTCGTCGCGACCGTCCTGGTCCTGACGGGGGTGGGTCTCGGCACGGTGGGCGTCACGGTGATCGGTATGAGCAGGCTGGCCGAACTGCAACGGCAGGCAGGGGGCGGGCCCGGGGTGCCGGGAGAGGCCGCCTCCGGCCGGGGCGCACCGGGCCAGGGCGGCCAGCGCACCTGGACGGGCCCGCCCGTCTCCGAGTCAGCGGACCCCTCCGCATCGGCTCCGCCCCGCCGACGGGTCCCCGTCACCGCGACCCTGGGGCTGGAGGCCGTGGACGCCGAGAAGTCGGGCGCGCTGGTGGTCGGCGTCCACGTCCCGGGCCCGGGCTTCACGGCGGGCCTGGTCCGCGGCGACGTACTCCTCGTCTTCGGCCGTACCCGGATCGACACGGCCGCCGACCTCGCGCGAGCCGTCGCCCGCGCCCGCCCCGGCCGCGAGGTCATGCTGACGGTCCGCCATCGCGGCGGCGGTTACCAGCAGTTGACGGCCGTGCCGGGCGTCGTCACGTGAACCCTCGTCAGGTGAACGCTCATCACACGCCCGTGCTCACGTGACCACCCGGAAGTGCGTTGTGAGCCGTCCGTCGTCGTCCAGCACATGAAAGGCCAGGCCAACCGGCGCGTCCCGGTCCGCGACCTGCTCGCCCTCCCAGGGCAGCCGCAGCGTCCAGGTCACCCCCGGCCCGACGACCAGGGGCCGCCCGGCGAACACGGTCGCGGCGGGCGTGTGCGCGTGACCGGTGAGCAGTCCGGCGATCTCGGGCCGCCGCTCCAGCAGCGCGGCCAGCTTCCCCGGCCCGCCCAGTTGGTAGGAGTCGGGAAGCGGGTGGTGCAGCGCCACGGGCGGATGGTGGAAGGCCAACAGCGCCGGAAGGCTCCCGTCCAGTTCGTCGAGGGTCGCCTCGATCCAGGCGTACGTCTCCTCGTCCAGCGCCCCTTCGTCGCTGCCCGCGATGCTGGAGTCGCACATCAGCACCGCGCCGCCGTCGAAGACCTGCACGCTGTTCACCGGTCCGTCGTCCGCGGGCCGCCGCAGCATGGCCTTGCGGTGCGGGGCCCGGCTGTCGTGGTTGCCCGGGCAGGTGAGCACCGGGAACGGCGGGTGGCCCTCGTGCAGTCCCAGGATCCGCGCGGCCTCCTCGTACTCCGCCTCGACGCCGTGATCCGCGATGTCACCGGTCACCAGCAGAGCGTCCACCTGCCCCGGCAACTGCCACAGCCGGTCACGCACCCGCTCGGCGCGCTCGGTCGCCCGCGCGCTCCCGTCGAGATGCAGATCGCTGATGTGTGCGAGTACCAGCACGACCGTACCCCCTCTTCTAATGGCTTGGGATAATCCAAGCATTAGCGGTAATGGATGATCAAGCCTCCCGTCCTTAGGGGCGGAAAACCACTGGTCCGGATCCAGCCGTCGGCGTCACGATGAGCCCATGCCGACCACGCTCATCGCCTTCCTCGGGGCCTGCACCCTCATCGCCGCGTCACCCGGGCCGAGCACCGTGCTGATCATCAAGCAGTCGCTGCACAGCAGACGCTCCGGCTTTCTGACCGTGCTCGGCAACGAGACCGGGGTGTTCATCTGGGGCGTCGTCGCCGCGCTGGGCCTGACCGCGCTGCTGACCGCCTCCGAGATCGCCTACGACGTGATGCGCATCGGCGGCGCCGTCGTGCTCGTCGCCTTCGGCATCCAGGCGCTGCGGCAGGCGCGCCGCACCAAGGGGGCCGCGGCCCCCGGCGGCTGGGAGAGCACCGGCAGGACCGGCTGGGCCGCCTACCGCGCGGGACTGCTTCTCAACCTCGCCAACCCCAAGGCCGCCGTCTTCGCCCTGTCCTTCCTGCCGCAGTTCGTCCCCGAGGGCGCCCCTCACCTGCTCTGGGGGTACCTCCCACGCCCTTAAGGCAGTGGGGGAGGTCGGGCTCGCCGCGCTCTGGGCGGTCTACGAGGTCGGCTACTACGGCCTCTATGTGTGGTTCATCGGCCGGTTGCGGGCCGTGCTGTCCCGCGCGGGCGTGCGCCGGCGACTGGAACAGGTCTCCGGAGGCGTACTGCTGCTCCTCGGTGTCCGCATGGCCCTGGAGAGCTGACGCGGGGGCCGGCAGCCCGTCGGGTCCGTCCGAAAGGCGTGTCGACCGGCTCGCGCGCCCCTCGCCGTCCGGGCAGGATGCTGCCCTAAGACCCTCACGCGCCCAGGGAGACCCGAATGACCGGCACTGCAGCGCCCTTCGTCGCCGACGACTACAGGGCGCGCATGGAGCGCGCGGCACGGTCGGCCGCCGAGGCCGGGCTCGCCGGTCTCCTCGTGGCCCCCGGCCCGGACCTGGTGTGGCTCACCGGCTACGCACCGACGGCCGCCACCGAACGGCTCACTCTGCTGGTCCTCGCCCCAGGACAGGACCCCGTCCTCGTCGTGCCCACCCTGGAGGCCCCGGACGCGGCCAAGGCGGCCGGCGCGAGCGCCCTGACCCTGCGGGACTGGACCGACGGCAAGGACCCCTACGCCGCCACCGCCGCCCTCCTGGACGCCGGCGGCCGGTTCGGCATCAGCGACAACGCCTGGGCCATGCACCTGCTCGGCCTGCAGAAGGCGCTGCCCGCCACGTCGTACGCCTCCCTCACCGACGCCCTGCCGATGCTGCGGGCCGTCAAGGACACGGCGGAGCTGGAGCTGCTGGCGGCCGCTGGAGCGGCCGCCGACGCGACGTTCGAGGAGATCCGGAAGGTTCCCTTCGGCGGCCGCAGGGAGTCCGAGGTGGCCGCCGACCTCGCCGGACTGCTGCGCCGGTTCGGCCACTCCCAGGTCGACTTCACCATCGTCGCCTCAGGCCCGAACGGCGCCAACCCGCACCACGAGGTGGGCGACCGGGTCATCGAACGCGGCGACATGGTCGTCCTCGACTTCGGCGGCCTCAAGGACGGCTACGGCTCCGACACCTCCCGTACGGTCCACGTCGGCGAGCCCACCGACGAGGAGCGCCGGGTGCACGATCTCGTGCGCGCGGCGCAGGAGGCGGGCTTCCGTGCGGTACGGCCCGGCGTGCCCTGCCAGGAGGTCGACCGGGCCGCCCGCGCGGTCATCGCCGACGCCGGGTACGGCGAGTACTTCATCCACCGCACCGGGCACGGCATCGGTGTCACCACACACGAACCGCCGTACATGATCGAGGGTGAGGAACAGCCCCTCGTCCCGGGCATGTGCTTCTCCGTGGAGCCCGGCGTCTATCTGCCGGGCCGCTTCGGGGTACGCATCGAGGACATCGTCACCGTCACCGAGGACGGCGGCCGCAGGCTCAACGACACCACCCGCGAGATGGTCATAGTGGACTGACGAGCCCCAGGAGCCCCTCCACCCCCGAGCGACTACGGCGCGACCATGACCCAGGCACCGACACCCACCGCGGACACGGTCCGCCGACTGGTCCGTTCCCTGCTCAAGGACAGCACGCCCGGCGCGGGCGAGGCCGGCGGGCCCGAGGTCCTGCCCGTCGCCGAGGGCGGCGGGCACTCCAGCTGGTGGGTCGGCACCCGCCATGTCCTGCGCCTCGCGGGCGACCGCGCGGCCTCCACTCGCGGACGCCGCGAACTGCGGGTGCGTGACCTGGTCCGCCCGTACGTCCCGGTCGCGGTGCCGACCAGCGTGGCGCAGGGCGAGTGGGCGCCCGGTCTTGCCTACACGCTCGACATCAAGGTGCCCGGCGGTTCGGCCGAGGAGCACGACGTCTCCGCCGTCGGTGAGGCCGACCTCGCCGCGCTGCTCACCGGGCTGCGCGAGGTGCCGGTACGGCAGGCCGAGGCGCTCGGCGTGCCACGCGTCGCCCCGCGCTCCCTGGAGGCACTGCGCCGGGAGGCCGGCCGGGCCGCCGAACTCCTGCGCGCGGCCGACGAGTTCGATCCGGCCCGGCTCCAGCAGCTCACCTCGCCGGCCGCGGTCCAGCTCGCCGCGCAGCCCGGCAGCGCGGTCCTCGTGCACCACGCGCTGACCGGCGAACACCTCGTGATCAGCGCCGACGGCCGGGTGCGCGGTGTCCTCGACTGGACCGCCACGGTGGTCGGCGACCCCGCCGAGGACATCGCGGGCCTCGCCCTCGCCGTCGGCTCGCCCGCCGCCGTGCGCGCCGCCACCCTCGCCGGCTACGGCGCCCGGCCCTGCCTGCGCGGCCTCTGGCTCGCCCGCTGCGACACCGTGATCAGCCTCGCCGCGGGCGTGCAGGGCCGCGATGCCGCCGCTCTGCCGCTCCTGCGCACCCGGCTGCTGCGCGCCTGGGAGGCGATCCTGCTGGAGCGCGTCACGGAACTGCGGGACGAGGAGACGGACGACGCGGGGTTGTAGGCGTCTCCACCTGGTCTTTTCCACCCTGCTTCCACCCAGGGGTCGAGGCGCGCGACCGTGCCGGAGCCGGATAGTCGAGGCATGACGATCTCCGACTGGCTCATCGACGTGGCGCTTCTCCTCGTGGTCTTCCGGCAGCTGCGCGAGGAGAGGCTGACGCTGCGTACAGTGCTGCTGCCGCTCGCGCTGATCGCCTGGGCGGGAACCGCCTACCTGCACGACATCCCCACCGCGGGCAACGACCTCGTGCTGATCGGATCCTTCGCCGGGATCGGTGTCGCCTTCGGGCTGGCCGGCGGCGTGATCACCCGCGTCCGGTACGCGGACGGGCACATACGGGTCAAGGCGACCTTGGGCGCGGCGGCCCTGTGGGTGGTCAGCATGGGCTTTCGTCTCGGCTTCGCCGTGTGGTCCTCCCACCCCTCCGGTGGAGCGTCCGTCGCCCGCTTCTCCGCCGATCACGACATCACCGGTGGGCAGGCGTGGGTGGCTGCCCTGGTTCTCATGGCCTTCGGGGAGGTCGTCGTCCGCCTCGGCGTGATCGTCGTCCGCGGCCTGCGCACACGCGCCCGTCACCAGGAACCGGCTCCCGTGTCCGCCCTCGCGCGAGTCGGGGCAGCGGAGGGGGTTTCATGAACTCAGGCCTGAAGCAGCACCACGCACGACTCCCCGGGCACATGCAGCACCCCGTCCGCGCCCGGTGCCTCCACGGGTTCCCAGGCCGCGAGGACGGCGGCCTCCCGGGGGCCGATGGGGATCGCCGCCGGCGACTTCGCGAGGTTCACGGCCACCCGGACGTCCCCGCGCCGAAAGGCGAGCCAGCGCTGGTCCGCGTCGTAGGCGACCTTGGTGTCGGCGAGGTCGGGGTCGGTGAGGTCCGGCTGTTCGTGCCGCAGCGCGAGGAGCCGGCGGTACCAGGCGAGCACGCGCGCGTGAGGCTCACGTTCGAGCTCGGACCAGTCGAGGCAGGAGCGGTCCCGGGTCGCCGGGTCCTGCGGGTCGGGCACGTCCTCCTCGGCCCAGCCGTGCTCCGCGAACTCCCGCCGCCTGCCCCGCCGTACGGCCTCGGCGAGCTCGGGATCGGTGTGGTCGGTGAAGAACTGCCAGGGCGTGCCCGCCGCCCACTCCTCACCCATGAACAGCATGGGCGTGAAGGGCGCGGTCAGGGTGAGCGCCGCCGCGCAGGCCACCAGGCCGGGGGAAAGCGACGCCGCCAGCCGGTCGCCCACGGCGCGGTTGCCGACCTGGTCGTGGGTCTGGGAGTAGCCGAGCAGCCGGTGCGCCGCCGCACGCGTACGGTCCAGTGGGCGCCCGTGGCTGCGGCCGCGGAAGCTGGAGTAGGTGCCGTCGTGGAAGTAGCCGCTGGTGAGGGTCTTGGCGAGCGCGGCCAGGGGCGCGCGGGCGAAGTCGGCGTAGTAGCCCTGCGACTCCCCGGTCAGCGCGGTGTGCAGGGCGTGGTGGAAGTCGTCGTTCCACTGCGCGTGCAGCCCGAGACCGCCCTCCGCGCGGGCCGTGATGAGCCGCGGGTCGTTCAGGTCCGACTCGGCGATCAGGAACAGCGGCCGCCCCAGCTCGGCGGCGAGGGCGTCGACCGTTGTCGACAGCTCCTCCAGGAAGTGGCACGCGCGTGTGTCGGCGAGCGCGTGCACCGCGTCCAGGCGCAGTCCGTCGATCCGGTAGTCCCGCAGCCAGGAGAGCGCGCTGCCCAGCAGATACGCGCGCACCTCGTCGGATCCGGGCGCGTCCAGGTTGACCGCGGAGCCCCATGGCGTGTGGTGCGTGTCCGTGAAGTACGGTCCGAAGACGGGCAGGTAGTTGCCCGAGGGGCCCAGATGGTTGTGCACCACGTCCAGGACGACGCCCAGGCCCAGCTCGTGCGCCCGGTCGGCGAAACGCTTCAGGGCTTCGGGGCCGCCGTAGGGCTCGTGCACGGCCCACAGGGAGACGCCCTCGTAGCCCCAGCCGTGTCGCCCCGGGAAGGGGCACAGCGGCATCAGCTCGACGTGCGTGACGCCGAGTTCGACGAGGTGCTCGAGACGGGCCGCGGCCGCGTCCAGGGTGCCCTCGGGTGTGTAGGTGCCCACGTGCAGCTCGTAGAGGACCGCGCCCGGCAGCGGGCGGCCCGTCCACCGCGTACGCCACGTGTACCGCTCGTGCTCGACGACCGCGCTGAGCCCGTCCGGGCCGTCCGGCTGGCGGCGCGAGCGCGGATCGGGAAGGACGGGGCCGTCGTCCAGCGCGAAGCCGTAGCGGGTGCCGTCGCCGGCCTCCGCCTCGCCCCACCACCATCCCGAGCGCTCCGGATCGCGCTCCAACGCGCGCGTGGCGCCCTCGCAATGGAGCGTCACACGGCCGGCCTGCGGTGCCCACACCTCGAACTGCACGGACGGTCCCCTTCGTCTGCTCACCGTGATGTAGCCCGTCCATGGTGCGTCAAACGAGATCAATCCGCCTTTGAATCTTCCTCTTTGCGACTGGTGTCGTCAGGTGGGCGCGGGTGGCGGGCGTTGTCTCGTTTTCTGGACACCCGGACTTCACTGCCCGACAATCACCAACGTGACGTCGTCCTTCGAGTTCAACACGTACCCCGCGCGGCTGTCCGACGCGGAGCGCGACAAGGTGCTGAAGGTGCTCCGTGACGGCGTCGCCATGGGCCGTCTGTCGCACGACACGTTCGTGCGCCGCATGGAGCTGGCCCTCATCGCGCGCCGGTCCGACGAACTCGCCGCGCTCACCGCGGACCTGCCCCAGGAGAGCCGCGTCTCCCGACTGGTGTTCGGCACCGTCGAGGCCGTCTCCGGATTCACCGTACGGCTGCGCAGGGCGTGGCAGGCCGAGCGTCTGCCCAAGCTGCTGCTGCCGCACCCTGGCAGCGGCCACGCGCTGCGCATCGGCCGCGATCCGGCGAACGGCCTGCGGCTGACCCACGAGACGGTCTCCCGGGTCCATGCCGAACTCAGCCGTCAGGGCGGCATGTGGGTCCTGCGCGATCTCGGTTCCACCAACGGCACCACGGTCAACGGCCGCCGGGTCATCGGCGCCGCCGTCGTCCGTGAGGGCGACCAGGTGGGGTTCGGCCGGATGGCCTTCCGGCTCGCGGTCAACTGAGCCCAACCTCACCTCTGGCCTGGGATTTACGTGCCGTCGCGGCCCAACGTCCTTTCCGTCGCACGGTGTTGACGTACTCCTGAAGTCGTGACTGACTGTGCGTACACCATGTACACCAGGTGAACCGACGGCACCACATTGTGGAGGTGTGCCCTGACGCCCCTCCTCCGTTACCCGACCGTCGACGAGCTCGGTGTGCGGGCCGCAGCGCTCGTCGCCCGCCACCCCGCAGACGCCCGACTGCGCCGCGCCGGCACCTCCCGCGCGGGCAACCCCCTGTGGCTGCTCTCCGTCGGCCACGGCAGCCGCCACGTCCTCGTCGTCGCCGGTCCGCACGCCAACGAGCCCGTGGGCGGCGGGACCGCCCTCAGGCTCGCCGAGCAGGCCCTGGCCGACCCCCGGCTCACCGTCGAGGCCGACGTCACCTGGAACCTCCTGCTCTGCCTCGACCCCGACGGCCTGCGCCGCAACGAGGGCTGGCTGCGCGGTCCGTACTCCCTCGACCGCTACTTCCGGAACTTCTTCCGGCCCGGCTTCGGCGAACAGCCGGAATGGCTGCCCGACGGTGCGGAGGCCGCCGCGCTTCCGGAGACCCGCACGCTCCTCGCCCTCCAGGACGAACTGCGGCCCTTCCTCCAGTGCTCCCTGCACGGCGTCGACGTCGGCGGCGGTTTCGTCGAACTCACCCGCGACCTGCCCGGCCTCGCCCGGCGCGTCGCCCACACGGCGGCCCGGCTGCGCGTCCCCCGCGAGCTCGGCCCCTACGACACCCTGTACTGGCCGTGTCTCGGCCCCGCCGTCTACCGGATCCCGCCGCCCCGCCGCGGCGACCTGGCCGCCGCCATCACCGAGGCCGCCGTCGAGTCGACCTGGTACCACCCGCACCGGCACGGCACCGTGACCGCCGTCGTCGAGGCGCCCATGTGGGGCGTGGCCGCCGTCGAGGACGGCAGCACACCCGCCGACGCGGGCGCCGTGCTGCGCACCGTCAGCCACACGCTGCGCCGCGACGCGCGGCTCCTGGAGGACGTCCTGGCGCGGATCCGCCCGCAGGTGTCCCACGCCCCGGACGCGGCCCGCCTGCTCGCCCCGGTCGAGGACTATTTACTGGTCGGCCCCGGACTCGCCGACGCCTGGGACCCCGACGTCACCGACGGCGGCCGTCCCCTCCCGCCGCTCAGCACCGGCCACCTGGCCGCGCTGCGCATCGCCGGACGACGCCTGGCCCTGCGTACGGCCGGGCTCCTGCACCAGCTCGTGACCCGCGCGGGCGCCGACCCGGCGGGTGCTCTGCCGGAGCTGGACCGGCTCATCGACATCTGGTGCGCCGACTACCGCGACGGCTGTGGGGCACGCTGGATCCCGGTCCCGCGCCAGATCGAGTACCAGTCGCGGGTGGTGCTCGCCGCCTTCGAGCTCGCCTCGCGGCACGCGCCCGCATGCTCCCGTTCGGGTGAGCCGGGGTGGGGTTCCGAGGCCGCCGTGCCGATGCATCGGGAATGACGTACACGATCACAGCGACGGCGGTACGGCGAGCGGCACGCGCGGGTCTGACGGTGATGGCCGTCCTGCTCCTCGCCGCCGCGGCGCCCGCGCCCTCCACCGGAGACCACCTCTTCCTCACGGTGACCAGGGGTGACGGCCGCTCCGGTGACACCCGCGGCACCCTCCTGCTGTGCGACCCGCCCCAGGGCCACGGCCGGGCAGCCGAGGCCTGCGCCCAACTCGCAGCCGTCGCCGGCGACATCCGCTCACTTCCGCCGGCGGACGTCTTCTGCCCGATGCTCTACGCACCGGTCACCGCCCAGGCCGACGGAGAGTGGAACGGCCGACCGGTCGAGTACCGGGAGACCTTCCCGAACGGATGTGTGCTGGGGGCGCGGACCGGGGCGGTCTTCGCTCTGGAGAGCTGAGGCGTGAAGCGCGGCGCGGTGACGCACGCGCGCGTGGAGCGCCCTCGGCTCAGTCCGCCCGTACGCGCGCGTGCAGCGCCACCGCCACGACCGTGCGGGCCTGGTGCTCCACCTGGTGCTCCAACGGCACCCAGCGGGCCTGGAAACGGTCCGCGAAGGCGTCGCTCCAGGCCTTGACGAGCCGTTCGAGCGGCGGTGCCGCACGGTCGTCGGCCTCCCGCAGGACCCGCAGCAGCATGGCCGCCGCCCGCAGCGGCAGCCGACGGGAGAACGCGTCCACACTGCCGATGTACGCCTTCGTGTCGTCGGCGGGCCGGGTGTGGATCCAGTCCGCGGCCAGTCCCGGAACCAGCTCCAGGCTCCAGGTGGCGGCCCGCAGCAGCGGCCCGTCGGCGCCCTCCAGACGCGGCAGCGCCTCCGCCAGCACTCGGTCCACCGCCCGTGACTGGCGCAGCAGCCGGCCCGCCAGCCGCCCCATCGCCGCCGCCGGCGCCGGATGCGGCGCCGGGTCGTCCACCAGGTCGCTCGCCCACATCGGCACCTCCACCACCGCGGTCAGACCGCCGTAGCGGTGCGCGTGATACCAGGTGCTGCGCCGGGCGTCGTCCGGCATGCTCGGGTACGCCGCCCCCGCGCCCGGCGCCGGCATCACATGCACGCCGGGCCCGGACGCCGGCCAGCCCGCCGCGTCCGAGGCACCGGTCTCCACCGGGATGTGCAACTCCGCCGCGGACTTCGAGAAGGGCTCGGCGAGGCCCGGCACGTCCTTCGTCAACTGCACCCAGCTGCCGCCCAGGTCGGTGCCGTGCAGGGTCACCTGGAGGTAGGGGCGCAGTTCGTCGATCAGTCCGATCAGGGTCCGGGTCTCGGGCGGCAGCCGGTCGGGCGGCAGCATCGCGGGCGCCCACTCCGGCTGCTCCTCTCCGGCCGGCCGGAAGAAGCCGAGGTGGTAGTCGAAGAGGCTGCGCGGAGCCGGGGTGACATGGAGACTCGCCCCGTCCGGATCGGCGCACAGCAGGAAGTGCCAGGACGTACCCGATCTCAACTCCCGCTCGCCCAGTACCCGTGCGGCCACCGCCAGGGCCGCGGGGCCGCCGGTCGGTTCGTTGGAGTGGGCGCCCGCGACCACCAGGACGGCCCGCCGGGCGTGGCCGACCGACAGCACATGCAGGGGCCTGCCCGCTCGCGACACACCCACCTGCCTCAGTCGGCAGACGTCGGGGCGCCGTGCGGCCAGCGCCCTCGCGGACAGAACCAGTTCGGTCACCGTGGGGTAGCGCAGCTCCGGCAGGAGACTCACCCCCGACACGTCCGACCGGTCTCGCAATTCGCAGTACCCCACGGTCTGATTGAGCTGTCAAGGACGCCATGGGGGAGCCTTCAGGGGGCGCCCGGATGCATTGACCGGCAGCCGGTGGAGCCGTATGTGTCAGCGGGGTTGTCCGCGCCCCCGGTGGGCAGTGACGGAAGACCTGGCCGCACCGGCCGTACGCATCCGGACCTGGTCAATCCGTGGCGACCCGCTGCAGCAGCGCCACCGGCGACTCGCCCAAGAGGTCCGCCACGCGCGCGTGCCCCGAGAACTCCCGCTCCGGCACCAGTACGTCGCTCCACACGCCCGGCGGCAGCGGCAGCACCGTGTCCCGCCAGCCGCCCGCCTCCGCCAGCCGCAGCGACAGCCGGGTCACCGCGGTGACCACCTCCCCGGAGCGCACGAACGCGACGCAGTGCGCCGCCGAGGGCCCCTCCGCGACCAGCGGCGTGTACGTCGCCGCGTCACCGAAGACATCCGGCCGGCGTCGGCGCAGCCGCAGCGCCGCGGCCGTGAGCGCGCCCTTGTCACCGGAGTCCTCCGGCGGGAACCGCACGGGCCGCCGGTTGTCCGGGTCCACCAGCGCCAGGTACGGGCCCTCCGTGCCCTGGTACACGTCCGGCACCCCGGGCATCGTCAGCTGCACCAGGGCCGTGCCCAGCATGTTCGCCCGGATGTGCGGCTCCAGCCGGCCCCGCAGCCCGGTCACCTGGTCGGCCTGCGGCCCGCACGGCCCGGCCGCGACGAACGCCGCCACGGCCTCCTCGTACGCCGGCTCCTGCTCCGTCCAGCTCGTGTACAGCCCCGCCTCGCGCACATGCTTCAGCAGCGCCTCCCGGATCCGCTCCGGGGCCGCGGGGCCGAGTCCGAACACCGTCTGCCAGGCCGCCCACGCCAGCTGTGCGTCCGGTACGCCGTCGCCGGTGCGGGTCACCTCGGCCAGCGTGTCCGCCCACCACTCGGGGCACTCGGTGAGCACGGCCAGGGCCGCCCGCACGTCGGCACTGCGCTTGGTGTCGTGCGTCGACACCACGGTCCCCGTCAGGGGCCAGTCGCGCTGCAGGCGCGTGCAGTAGGCGTGGAACTCCTCGGGCGAGACGGCCGGGCTCCCGGGATTGCCGCCCACCTCGGTCGCCGACAGCAGCGGCACGTACCGGTAGAACGCCGTGTCCTCCACGGACTTGGCCCGCAGCGCCGACGCCGTCTGCGCGAACCGTGTCCGGAACTCCACATGGTCCGGCCCGTCACCGGCCCGCCCCAGCACCAGATCCCGTACGACGTCGACGGCGCCCGCCTCCTCGGGGATCACGAAGGCCAGCCTGGCCTCGGCCGCGGCCTCCTCGGTGACGACGGCGGCGGCGTCCGAGGAGCCGTAGGGCCGGTAGACCTCCATCCGCACCAGGAGTTCCTGGAGCGCGGTGCGCAGGGCCCAGGGCGCACGGTCGCGCAGCGCGGGTTCCGGGGACGCGGCACACACGCGTGCCGCCACCCGGGTCAGCCGGTCGGTCTCGGTGGCCAGCTCGTGTGTGATCACCTTGTACGCCGCCCGCCGTACCGTCGCGGCCCAGTCGCCGCCGCGGTCGGTCTGCGGAGCCGCAAACCTCCGGTACTGGCCGAGCAGTTCCCCGAACCCCGCCGGGTCCGTGAACAGCCCGTCGATGTGCCGCAGGGCGTCGTAGCCGGTGGTCCCCGCCGTCGGCCAGTCGGCCGGCAGCTGCTCACCGTCCGCCAGGATCTTCTCCACGACGGTCCAGCGCCCGCCGGTCGCCTCGTGCAGCCGCTGGAGGTATGCGTCGGGGTCGGCGAGGCCGTCCGGGTGGTCCACCCGCAGGCCGTCGACGACGCCTTCGTGCAGCAGCTGGAGGATCTTGGCGTGGGTGGCCTCGAAGACCTCCGGATCCTCGACGCGCACCCCGATCAGCTCCGAGATGCTGAAGAAACGCCGGTAGTTGAGTTCCGTACGGGCCAGCCGCCACCAGACCGGCCGGTACCACTGCGCGTCCAGGAGCTGGGGCAGCGGGAGCTCCTCGGTGCCCTCGCGGAGCGGGAACACGTGGTCGTAGTAGCGCAGCACCCCGCCGTCCACCGTGAGGTTGCCGAGCTCCGCGCCGACCGGATGTCCCAGCACCGGCAGCAGCAGCTGACCGCCCTGTGCCTCCCAGTCGATGTCGAACCATCGCGCGTACGACGACTTCGGGCCCTCCCGCAGCACCTCCCACAGGGCGCGGTTGTGGCGCGGGGCCATCGCCATGTGGTTCGGCACGATGTCCATCACCAGACCGAGCCCGTGTTCCCGCGCGGTGCGCGACAGCGCCCGCAGCCCGTCCTCGCCGCCCAGTTCCCCGCGCACGCGCGCGTGGTCGACGACGTCATAGCCGTGCGTCGAACCGGGGACGGACTCCAGGACGGGGGACAGGTGCAGATGCGAGACGCCGAGCGAGGCCAGGTACGGCACGGCCGCCGCCGCGGCCGCGAACGGGAACTCGGGCTGCAGCTGCAGCCGGTACGTGGCCGTCGGCACCGACGGGTCGGGTCGCTCAGATGTCATGCAGACCTACGTACCCGCCCTGCGGCCTTTCCTGTCATCGCGTGGACCACGTGCTCGGGACGCGGACATCGGGACGGGACGGTACCGTCCCGTCCCACGCCGACGTCCGGCGGCACGACGATACGGTCCCGTCCCCACGCCGACGGCGCATCCGGCCTCGTACCCCGGACGCACCGAAAACGCTCCTCACGCACGCGTACCCGATGGCCGGTACACGAACACACTGCTAGACGGGCCGTTGCAGCACCGCCATGCTGCGGTCCACCAGGGTCAGCCGATCCCCGGCCTGCACCTTCGCCCCCGTACCGGGCGGCACCCCGTCCGGGCGGCCGGTGTCGACCACCACCTGCCACTGCCGGCCGTGGTTGACCGGGACCACGAAGTCCAGCGTCTTGGGCGAGGCGTTGAACATCAGCAGGAACGAGTCGTCGGTGATCCGCTCCCCACGAGGGCCGGGCTCGGAGATCGCGTTGCCGTTGAGGAAGACCGTCAGCGCCGAGGCCTGCGCCCGGTCCCAGTCCCGCTGGATCATCTCCTTGCCCTCGGGCGTGAACCAGGCGATGTCCGACAGCTCGTCGTGGGTGCCCTCCACGGGCCTGCCGTGGAAGAACCGGCGACGGCGGAAGACCGGATGGTCCTTGCGCAGCCACACCATCGCGCGCGTGAAGGCCAGCAACTCGGCGCCGAGCCCCGTCTCGCCGGCGGACTCGGGCCACTCCACCCAGGCCAGCTCGCTGTCCTGGCAGTAGGCGTTGTTGTTGCCGCGCTGCGTGCGCGCGACCTCGTCGCCGTGGCTGATCATCGGCACGCCCTGGGACAGCATCAGCGTGGCGATGAAGTTGCGCATCTGGCGGGCGCGCAGCTCCCGCACCGCGGGGTCGTTCGTCTCGCCCTCCGCCCCGCAGTTCCAGGACCGGTTGTGGCTCTCGCCGTCGCGGTTGTCCTCTCCGTTGGCTTCGTTGTGCTTGTCGTTGTACGAGACGAGGTCACGCAGGGTGAACCCGTCGTGGCAGGTCACGAAGTTGATGGAGGCCAGCGGACGCCGTCCGTCGTCCTGGTAGAGGTCGGAGGAACCGGTCAGCCGGGACGCGAACTCCGCGAGCGCGCGCGGCTCGCCCCGCCACAGGTCCCGCACGGTGTCGCGGTACTTGCCGTTCCACTCGGTCCACAGCGGCGGGAAGTTGCCCACCTGGTAGCCGCCCTCGCCGACGTCCCACGGTTCGGCGATCAGCTTCACCTGGGAGACCACCGGGTCCTGCTGCACCAGGTCGAAGAACGACGACAGCCGGTCCACCTCGTGGAACTGCCGGGCCAGGGTCGCCGCGAGGTCGAAGCGGAAGCCGTCGACATGCATGTCGGTGACCCAGTACCGCAGCGAGTCCATGATCAGCTGGAGGACGTGCGGAGACCGCATGAGCAGCGAGTTCCCGGTGCCCGTGGTGTCCATGTAGTACCGCTGGTCGTCGGTCAGACGGTAGTACTGCGGGTTGTCGAGGCCCTTGAAGGACAGCGTCGGGCCCAGATGGTTGCCCTCGGCGGTGTGGTTGTAGACGACGTCCAGGATGACCTCGATCCCGGCTTCGTGCAGCGCCCTGACCGCCGATTTGAACTCCAGGACCTGCTGGCCGCGGTCGCCCCAGGAGGCGTACGCGTTGTGCGGGGCGAAGAAACCGATGGTGTTGTAGCCCCAGTAATTGTTCAGGCCCATGTCGACCAGGCGGTGGTCGTTCACGAACTGGTGGACGGGCATCAGCTCCAGCGTGGTGACGCCGAGCTCCACCAGATGCTCGATGATCGCGGGGTGCGCGAGGGCGGCGTAAGTGCCCCGCAGCTCCTCGGGAAGCCCCGGGTGCCGCATGGTGAGGCCCTTGACGTGCGCCTCGTAGATCACCGTCTCGTGGTAGCCGATCCGCGGCCGACGGTCGTCGCCCCAGTCGAAGTAGGGGTTGACCACGACCGACGTCATGGTGTGCGGCGCCGAGTCGAGATCGTTGCGCTTGTCGGGCGAGTCGAAGTGATAGCCGTACACCTCCTCGCCCCAGCGGATGGAACCGCTGATCGCGCGCGCGTACGGGTCGAGCAGCAGCTTCGACGAGTTGCAGCGCAGGCCGCGCTCCGGTGCGTACGGGCCGTGCGCGCGGAAGCCGTAGCGCTGTCCGGGCATCACGCCGGGCAGATACGCGTGCCGGACGAACGCGTCGCTCTCGCGCAGTTCCACCGCCGTTTCCGAGCCGTCGTCGTGCAACAGACACAGCTCTACTCGGTTCGCGGCCTCCGTGAAGACCGCGAAGTTGGTACCGGCGCCGTCGTACGTGGCACCGAGTGGATACGCCTCTCCAGGCCAGACCTGCATGGAACGACTCTTTCAGGTGTCCCGCGCCGCGTGGGGCGCCTTGGCCACGAGTGTCCACGAAAGTGATGGAACCACCTATGACTTACGTCCCTCTTACCGATCGACCAGTGCCACAGGGCGATCACAGAATCGGCCTGGGCCGAACATTTGGGGCATACACGTACTCCCGGAGTTGCCCGGGGAGTAGGGGGAAGATGTGCGCAAGATAGTGCACCGCCACCTCGGGAAGGTGGTGGCAGGTGCGGCCGTCGCTATTGCCGGGACCGCCGTGATGATCGGGATCACCCTGCCCGGCACGGCGGGGGCGGACGACACGGGGGGCGGCAAGACGGCCGCGGGACAGTCCGTGGCGCAGGCGGGACAGGGCGCGGACGGGGCCGTGGCGCCCGGGGTCGTCGAACAGGCGCCGGCCGCCGAGGGGGAGAAGGGCAAGGGCCGCGACCCGCTCACCGACGACGAGATCCAGCGGGTCGAGCAGATAGCCGTGAACCCGCAGCTGCGCAACGCCAGTGAGGACGTCGAGGGCGACCGCGGCCCGGAACGGCTCACCGTCGACCTCGCCGACCCCAAGGCCGGCGAACTGGACGACCCGAACGCGCCCCGGCGCGCGGACGTGACGTTCTACGACTACCGGGACGACACCCTCGTCACCAGGACCGTCGACCTCGACAGCGGCAAGGTCGTCGCGACCGGCACCCAGCACGGCGTCCAGCCGCCGCTGAGCAGCGCCGAGTACGCCGAGGCCGCGAGCCTTCTGATCGCGGACCCGCTGGGCGCGGACCTGAAGGCCGACTACAAGGACGCCACCGACAAGGAACTCACCGATCCCAACCAGCTGCTGCTCACCGGCGCCGTGTACCGGGCGGTTCCCGGCGGTCAGCCCGCCGCGCTCGACAAGTGCGGCGAGCACCGCTGCGTGCGGCTGTTCCCGAAGGTGAAGAACGGCCCCTGGATCGACGCCAGGTCCTTCGTGATCGACCTGAGCGCCCGCAAGGTCGCCAAGCTCGAGAGCTGATCCGCCCCCTCCGTCCGCTTTTCCCACCTTGTCCTTCCGCAAGGGAGTTATTTCTTCATGCGTGTCAACAGAATCAGCCGCGCGCGCAGGCACGCGGCCCTCGGTGTGTCCGTGGCCGCGCTGGCCGCCGGTGTCACCACCGGTGCGGGACCGGCCGCCGCCCAGCCGAAGGCCGCCGCCGCGGCCGCCGCGGAGTGCAGCACCGCCTACAAGATCGAGCAGAAGCTCTCCAGCGGCACGACCTGGCGGATGTGCTGGCGCTACGACAGCAAGGCCGGGCTCGTCCTGGAGAACATCTCCTACCAGCCCAAGGGCGAGACCTCGCCGATCAAGGTCCTCAACAGTGCCCGGCTCGGCCAGATCCACGTCCCCTACGACGACGGCAGCGTCGAGTACGACGACCTGACGGGCTTCGGCTTCGCGCAGGGCCTGATGAACCTGGACCCGGGCGAGTGTCCCGGCGGCACCATCAAGAGCGTCAAGGTCCCCGACTCCTGGGACCCGGACCACCCGAACGTCAACGGCCTGTGCACCACCACCCGCTCCCGCGGCCACGCCTACCGCATGCAGGGCGACAGCGCGAACAAGGTCTACCAGGCCCAGGGCAAGGACCTGCTCGTCTACTCGGTCAACCAGGTCGGCTGGTACGAGTACATGACCGAGTGGCGCTTCCAGGACGACGGCACCATCACCATGAACCTCGGCGCGACCGGCAGCCTGTCCTACGAGGACTACGACGCCGGGGACGGCCGCGGCTGGCCCATCGGCAAGGGCCCCCGCGCCCAGGCCACCAGCCACAGCCACAACGCCTTCTGGCGCCTCGACTTCGCCCTCGACGGCTCCTCCAAGAACCGGGTCGAGCAGTACGACTCGACGGTCACCGCGGCCGCCCAGGGCCAGCAGGCCGCGACCGTCAAGACCACCCGCACCCCGGTCACCAAGGAACTCGCGGGCGACGCCAAGAGCTACCGCTGGTGGCGCATGGTCAGCGCGGTCGGCAAGAACAAGGACTGGCACCCGCGGTCGTACGAGATCGTCCCCGGTCCGAGCACGAAGTACCCGGGCCGCAGCTTCACCAAGCACGACGTGTACTTCACCGAGTACAACCAGTGTGAGCAGTTCGCCAGCAACAACACCGGCAACTGCGGCGCCGGAGCGGGCGAGTCCGTCGACAAGTGGGTCAACGGCCAGACCCTCACCCACCCGGTGGTCTGGATGAACGTGGGCTTCCACCACATCGCCCGGGACGAGGACCAGCAGCCCATGCCGGTCCACTGGCAGGGATTCTCCATCGCCCCCAGGGACGTCACGGCTATGAATCCGCTCACTCCCGCCGAGCTCGCCGGACAGAACGGCCACTGGGAGCCCGGTAGTTGAGATTGACCCTGTCCATCCGGCTGCACCGCCGACCGCTCCCGGAGTACCCTTCCTTGATCGTTGGGTGGGGCCATGCCCCCGGGAGTGCTCGGGGGAGCGGAAGGCGGTGCGCGGGTGGGCTCGGGAGGGCTGGAGTTGCCCCCTGGTGACGAGGGTCACGAGGGGAACTCCTCAGACGCCCCGCCCGGCACGGTGTCCCTGGCGCGGCCGATGGACGCGGGAGCGACCATCGGGCCGGAGCTGGACTGGGACGCCGACGCCTGGCGCGAGGTACGCACGCGCGCACAGCGGGCCGGCCGGGCCTACATCTGGCTGAACCTCGTCGAACAGCGGCTGCGGGCCGTGGTGGCCGCTGTTCTGCGTCCCATCTACGAACCCGTCCACGGCCACGACGACTGGGTGGTCGCCGCTGCCGGGCCCGCCGGACAGGAGTGGGTGCAGCGCGCGGTCGCCGTGCGCGAAGTCAGCCGCCGCAAGGGCTACTTGCTCGACCCGGCCGACGACAACGTCCTCAGCTTCCTCACCCTGCCGCAGCTGCGCGAGCTCATGGTGCAGCACTGGCCGTGCTTCGAGCCCTACTTCGACGACCGACGCGATGTCGAACTGGCCCTGGACGAGCTTGAGGTGACGCGCAACGTCGTCTCCCGCAACCGGGCCCTGTCCGAGGCGGTCCTCGGCCAGGCCGAGCGCGCCTCCGCCAAGCTGCTGGAGATACTCGGCGCCGGCGGCGACGTGCCGTCCGCCCGCCGGTTGCCCGTCGACGCGGTCGAGGACCTGGTCGGGGACCGGTACGCCGACGTGGTCGCCGTACACACCGACCGGGTGCGGCTGCTGAGGCAGTTCCCCGCCGAGGACATCTTCGGCGGCGCCCGCCGCCTGGATGCCGTCGGTATCGGTCTCAACCTCCTCGTGCAGAACTTCTCCGGTCGCCGACTGGTCCGTCTGGCCGAGGGCGGCTGCCGGGTGCGGCTGCTGTTCCTGAACCCCGCCTCCAGCGCGGTCAAGCGGCGCGAGCGGGAACTCGGCATGAAGCGCGGTGAGTTGAGCCGCGCGGTCGAGATGAACATCCTGCACATGCGCCGGGTGCGGTCGAGGTTGCGCGACCCGGGCGCCTTCGAGATCCAGGTCTACGACGACACCCCGCGCCTCACGGCCTACCTCGTGGACGGCGACGGCTCGGACGGCATCGCGGTCGTGCAGTCCTATCTGCGCCGGGCGCGGGGCATGGAGGCACCGGTCCTCGTGCTGCGCAACGGCCATCGGGTGGTCAAGCCGGGCGATGTGGACGACAGTGGCCTCTTCCCCACCTATCGCGAGGAGTTCGAGACGAACTGGGCGGATTCGCGGCCGGTGTCCTGAAGTGTTCCGGCGTTCTGAAATGTCCAGGCCTGAAGTGTCCGACTCCCGAAGTGTCCGGACCGGGAAGCGGAATGCGGTCCTCTGATTGTCAGTGGCGCATGGGAAGGTGGAGACCACTGGGGGAAAGCACCACCAAGAAGGGGGACGGCCCATGGGCTGGCACCGAGAGCTGCTGATCGGCTTCGACCTGGAAACCACGGGCACCGATCCGCGCGAGGCGCGCATCGTCACCGGAGCCGTGATCGAGGTCAGGGACGGGCAGCCCATAGGGCGCCGGGAGTGGCTCGCGGACCCGGGCGTACAGATCCCGGCGGACGCCGTGGCGGTGCACGGCATCAGCAACGAGCGGGCGACCGCCGAGGGCCGCCCCGCCGACCAGGTCGCCGACGCCATCGCGGACGTCCTCGCGACCTACTGGAAGACGGGCGTCCCGGTCGTCGCGTACAACGCCGCCTTCGACCTCAGCCTGCTCTCCGCCGAACTGCGCCGGTACGGCCTGCCGTCGCTGCGCGAGCGCCTGGGCGGCCTCGACCCCGCCCCGGTCATCGACCCGTACACCATCGACCGGTCGGTGGACCGCTACCGGCGCGGCAAGCGCAACCTCGAAGCGGTCTGCACGGAGTACGGCGTCGCACTCGACGCCGCCCACGACGCCTCCGCCGACGCCCTCGCCGCGGCCCGGCTCGCCTGCGCGATAGCCGTGCGCCACCCCAAGGTCGCCGCCTTCGGCCCGGCGGAGCTGCACCGCCGCCAGATCGAGTGGTACGCGGAATGGGCGGCGGACTTCCAGAGCTTCCTGCGCCGCAAGGGCGACGCGACAGCGGTGATCGACAGCACCTGGCCGCTGCGCGAGCCGGCCGACGAGACGGTGTGAGAGAGCGTCACTCCGGCGCGGGACCCGCGATGGGCTCCACCCGCGGCTTCGCCAACCGCTCGTAGTCGGCCCCCGACAGACACAGCGACCGGTCGAGCCGGGCGGCGTTGAAGTACAGCCGGGGCCGGGCCACGACGTCCGGATCGGCGACGACCTCCAGCCCGGGGTCGAAGCTGAACGGCAGCACCGTGCCGGGGATCGCGCGGGCCAGCCGCTCGGCGGTCTCCGCATCGCTGAACCCGACATAGCGCGCGGTGTACAGCGCCCGGATCGCGTCCAGGTCCACGCGCCGGTCCCCGGGGACGACCGCCAGGACGTTCCGGGTGGTCCTGCGGTCCACCTTGACCCGCAGGACGATGCACTTCGCGGCCTCGGAGGCGGGGTGTCCGCGCAGCGCGCAGACGGCGTCGGTGGTGCCCTCGGGCGCGTGGTCGATCAGCCGGTAGTCGACGGAGGAGGCGTCGAGCAGGGAGATCAGACGGTCGTAGGTGTCGTAGGCGTCGTCGCCGGGCATCGGGGGTCCTCTTCGACGGGGTGAACTGCGGTGCGGGGCGAAGTCTTTGCGCGGTGGGCGCGTTCCACGGACTGCCCCCAGTAGGTGCCGGTGAGCATCATGACCGCGCCGAGCCCGGTCAGCAGGGTGAAGTGCTCACCACCCAGGGCGACCCCCACCGCGGCGGCCCAGATCGGCTCGGTGCCGAGCAGCAGGCTGGCCCGGCTGGCCGAGGTGCGCTGCACCGCCCAGGTCTGGGCGAGGAAGGCGAACACACTGCAGAACAGGGCGAGATAGAGCAGTTGCGCCCAGATGGCCGGGCCGGCGTGGGCCAGGGTCGGAAGCTCGCGTGCGGCCGGGGGGAGGAACAGAGCCGTGCCGACGAGGGTCTGCACGGTCGTGAGGTGCAGCGGCCGTATCGCCCGGCCCGCGGTGAGCCGGCCGACCAGCGCCACATGGCCGGCCCGTACCACCGCGGCGGCGAGCATCAGCAGGTCCCCGAGGCGGGGCGCGTGGAAGCCGTTGCCCGCCATGAGGAGCCCGACGGCCAGGACGGACACACCGGCGGCGGCGTAGAAGGCGGGCGGCAGGCCGCCCTGGTGGCCGGTGCGGTCGAGGAGGGGGGTGAGGACGATGGTCAGGCTGATGATGAGCCCGGCGTTGCCGGCGCTGGTGTGGGCGACGCCGTAGGTCTCGACGACTAGGACGGCAGCCTGGGTGAGGCCCAGGGGGACCCCCGCCCGGAGCTCCTCGCGGGTCCACCGGCGCGGCCCCCGTCCGGGGGCGGCGACGACTCCCAGGCAGGCGAGCGCGGACAGGGCGTAGCGGGCGAAGAGCACCAGCAGGACGGGGAGAGCGGACGTCGCTGTCTGGGCGGAGAGATAACTCGAACCCCAGACGATCGCGACCAGCAGGAGTACCGCGTCGGTACGGCGGGTGTCGGACATGTCCCTACGGTCCACCCGGAGCCCGCTGAAGCCCAGATCCACTTTCTAAAACGATCTTTTAGTACTCCTACACTGTCGTGATGGACGAACGACAGCTGCGGATCCTGCGGGAACTCGGCGAACTGGGCAGCGTCACCGCGGTCGCCGAGGCGATGCTGGTGACCCCGTCGGCGATCTCACAGCAACTGCGGCTGCTGCAGCGTTCGGTCAGGGTCCCGCTGACCGAGCGCGACGGCAGGCGGCTGGTGCTCACGGACGCCGGGCAGGCCCTGGCGGGCGCGGCCATCGAGGTGGAGACGGCGCTGGCGCGCGCGCGGCACACGGTCGAGGAGTTCGTGGACCGGCCCGAGGGCGAGGTCTCGGTGGCCGCCTTCCACAGTGCCGCCGCGGCCTTCTTCCCCCTGCTGCTGCGCGCCCTCGCCGGCCCCGGCGCCCCCGTGCCGAGGCTGGCCGACAAGGACGTGCCGCAGGAGGACTTCCCCCGCCTCACCCGGGAGTACGACATCGTCCTGGCCCACCGTCTCGTCCATGCCCCCGTCTGGCCGTCCACGGTCACGGTCACGACGCTTCTGCGGGAACCGCTGGATGTGGCCATGCCGGCCGACCACCCACTGGCGGCCAGAGACCGGGTGACCCCGATGGACGTGGCCGACGAGCCGTGGATCACCGTCCACGACGGCTTCCCGGTCATGGCCACCATCGACGCGATCGCGGCGGCAGCGGGTCGCCGCCTGCACCTGGCCCACCGCATCAACGAGTTCGCGGTGGCCGCGGAGGTGGTGGCGGCGGGCGGCGGCCTGGCGCTGATGCCCCGCTGGACGACGCGCCGTCACCCGGCGCTGGCGTTGAGACCCCTGAGCGGTGTCCAGGCACGACGCCACATCGACGCCCTGTATCGCCCGGAGAGGACGGCAAGAAGGGCGGTGCACACGGTTTTGACGGAGCTCAGGAGGGCGGCACAGACAATCCGACGACCAGGGGACTGACTCAGGGGCGCGGGTAACCGCGCGACCGGCCACACACGACCCGAACTCGCCCACCGGTCAGAACGAATACCACCGCACCGACTCGTCACCGTCCCGCAGCGAAGCCACCCTGCGCTCGAACTCGGCCAACGCCTTGGGGTTGGACGGCGCATGCTGCGCCACCCACGCACAGCTGGCCGTCTCCCGGGCCCCGCGCAACACCGAACATCCCTCCCACTCCCGGACGTCCCACCCGTACGCGGACGTGAACGCGTCATAGGCCTCCGCGGGGACCCCGTACCGGTCCCGGGAGAGCGCCATGACCACCAGATCATGCTCACGCAGATCCGAGGAGAAGGTCTCCAGGTCGACGAGAACCGGCCCGTCGGGCCCCACGTGCACATTGCGAGGCAGCGCGTCCCCATGAATCGGCCCCGGCTCCAGACGAGGCGTCAGCGCGGCCGCGGCCGCCGTGAAACCGTCCCGCCGCTCCCGCAGGTACGCCGCGTCAGCGGGGTCGATCGCGTCCCCCGCAAGCCTCAGCCACCGCTCCACACCCCCCAGCAGCTCACGCGGCGGCAAGTCGAAGGACGGCTTCGGCAGGGCGTGCACGACCCGTAGCAGTTCGGCCAAATCCCGTGGCTCGGCGGGCCGTACGGCGTCGGGAAGCCGGTGCCACAGGGTCACCGGATGCCCCTCCACCAACCGCGCCTCCGGCTCGGCCGCCCGCACCGCCGGCACCCCCGCCTCCGCGAGCCACACGGCGATGTCCAGTTCACGGCGTGCCCGGTCGAGGAGTTCGGCGTCGCGGCCCACCTTGACGACGAGGTCACCGGCGGCGAACACGGCGTTCTCGCCCAGGGCGAGCAGTCGGGCCCCGGGCAGCACCCCCGCCGCGGCCAGTACGTCCCGCGCCCGTGTCTCGTCCATCGTCCGGCCTCCCCGGTCCCGGCATGTCACGCATGCCTGTGTATCGCTACCGCGAACGGCGTCGAGTTCACGCCATCGCCCGGCCAGTCTCGCATTCCCACAGGTGGGCCCGTGTGCACGCTGCCTTGACGGCGCCTGGCCCCTTCACGACCATGACCAAGGCCCAGGCCAGGAGGGCCGGATCGTCACGAGCCGTGCGAAGGAGCCGATGACGTGACCTTGGTGACCGCGACGGAGCGGTCGGCGCAGGGCGCACCGCGCGCCGAGGGGGGCCGCCGGCCGCCCGACCGCGGGGCCTGGTTCCTGGTGCTGCCCGCGCTGATCCCGATCCTGGTGCTGAGCGTGGGACCCCTGCTGTACGGGATCCTGCTGGCCTTCACCGACGCCCAGTCGGGCCGGACCCGGGCCACCCAGTGGATCGGCGGTCTCAACTTCCAGGATCTGCTGCACGACACCCTGTTCTGGGAGTCGTTCCGGATCGGCCTGGTGTGGGCGGTCGGCGTGACCGTGCCGCAGTTCCTGCTGGCGCTCGGCCTCGCCCTTCTGCTCGATCAGGACCTCAAACTGCGCTGGCTCGCCCGGGCCCTCGCGATCATCCCCTGGGCCATGCCGGAGGTGGTCGTCGGTGTCATGTGGCGGCTGGTCTACAACCCGGACGCCGGTGTCCTCAACGAGACCCTCCGCACCCTCGGCCTCGGCGACGGCCGCGACTGGCTCAGCGGCCTGTCCTCCGCCCTGCCCGCCGTGATCGTCGTCGGCGTCTGGGCCGGGATGCCCCAGACGACGGTCACCCTGCTCGCCGGCCTCCAGAACACCCCGCGCGAACTCCACGAGGCGGCCGCGATGGACGGCGCGGGCGCCTGGCGCCGCTTCCGCACGGTCACCTGGCCCGCCCTGCGGCCGGTCGCGCTCGCGATCACCGCCCTCAACTTCATCTGGAACTTCAACTCGTTCGCGCTCGTCTACGTCCTCACCAGCGGCGGACCCGGCGGCCGTACCCGGCTCCCCATGCTCTTCGCCTACGAAGAGGCCTTCCGCTACGGCCAGTTCGGCTACGCGGCCGCGATGGGCTGTGTGATGGTCGCCGTCGTCTCCGTCCTCCTCGCCCTCTTCCTCATGGGCCGTCTCAAGGGGGGTGATGACGCGTGAGAACCAGCACCACCGGCCGCGTCGGCCAGTACGCCGCCCTTCTCGCCTATCTCGTCTTCCTCGCCTTCCCTTTCCTCTGGCTGGTCTCCACCGCGTTCAAGTCCCCGCGGGAACTGGGCAGTCTGCACCCCACGTGGATCCCGCGGGACCCGACCCTCGACAACTTCCGCCAGGCCTTCGACGAACAGCCCCTGCTCCGCGCCGCCGGAAACTCCCTGCTCGCCGCGTCCGCCGCCGCCGTGATCGCCGTACTGATCGCGACCCCGCTGGCGTACGTCATGGCACGCCGCCGCACCCGGCTCGCGAAGGCCGCCACGGGCTGGGTGGTGGTCAGCCAGGCCTTCCCACTGGTGCTGGTGATCATCCCGCTGTTCCTGGTGCTGAAGAACCTGCGGCTGATCAACTCCCTTGTGGGCCTGGTGCTGGTGTACGTCGTCTGGGCGCTGCCGTTCGCGCTGTGGATGCTCGTCGGATACGTCCGTGCCGTGCCGACCGAACTGGAGGAGGCCGCGGCCGTCGACGGAGCCGGGCGCCTGCGGACCCTGGTGTCGGTGACGGCTCCGCTGCTCGCGCCGGGGATCGTGGCGACGGCGCTGTTCGCGTTCATCACCGCGTGGAACGAGTTCTTCTTCGCGCTGGTGCTGCTGAAGACCTCCGACAAACAGACCCTGCCGGTCGTCCTCACCCACTTCATCGGCGCGGAGGGTGTCGCCGACCTCGGCCCACTGGCGGCGGCCGCCTTCCTCGCCACCCTTCCCTCGCTGATCATCTTCGCGATCATCCAACGCCGTATCACGGGAGGCATGTTGGCCGGGGCGGTGAAGAGCTGATGCGCGTCCGCTGGTTCGTCGGAGTCCTCCTTCTGCTCCTGGCCGGGTGTACCGGCACGAGTACGTCCGAGGGCGGTCGTATCACCCTTCGTTTCCAGTCCCTCGCCTGGCAGGAGGAGTCCGTCGAGGCCAACGAGGCACTCGTGAAGGAGTGGAACGCGACGCATCCCGGCGTGAAGGTCGAGTATGTGCAGGGGAGTTGGGACAGCGTCCACGACCAGCTGCTCACCTCCTTCGAGGGCGGCGAGGCGCCGGACATCATCCATGACGCCTCCGACGACCTCGCGGACTTCGCCTACGGCGGCTACCTGGCGGACCTCACGGACCTGCTGCCACTGCGGCTGAAGTCGGACATCCCGCGACGGAGTTGGCAGACCGCCACCTTCGGCGACGGGGTCTACGGCGTGCCCTTCCTCCAGGAGCCCCGCGTCCTCATCGCCAACGCCGAGTGGCTGAAGGAGTCCGGCGTCCGGATCCCGACCCCCGAACACCCCTGGAGCTGGGCGGAGTTCCGGCAGATCACCGAGCGGCTCAGCGGCGGCGGCAAGTACGGCGTGGCCTGGCCGCTCAAGGAACCCGTCTCCGCGACCCTCAACCTGTCGCTGTCGGCGGGCGGACAGCTCTTCCACCGGGGCGCCGACGGAAAGGTCACCATCGACTTCGAGAACGCCGACGAGACCGTGCCCCGCACGATCCACGACCAGGCGAACACCGACCGCAGCGCCTCGCCCACCACGCTCGGCAGCGGGGGCTCCGACACCCTGCCCGGTTTCTTCGGCGGGAAGTACGCGATGGTCCCGCTCGGGTTCTCCTACCGTCAGCAGATCGCGCAGCAGGCGCCGAAGGGCTTCAGGTGGCAGGTGCTGCCGGCCCCGGCCGGCGCCGCGGGGCTCACCCAGGGCGTCAGCCCGCAGACCCTTTCCGTGGCCGAGGACAGCCCCCACAAGAAGGCGGCCGTCGAGTTCATCGACTTCCTGCTCCGGCCGAAGAACATGGTCCGGCTGGCACTGGGGGACTGGATGCTGCCCACCGGAACCGAGGCCCTGAAGGACCCCGCCCTGCGCACCACCAAGGACGGCTGGGCCACCGGCACCGCCCTCGCCTCCCACCTCACCACGGCTCCCGCGCAGTCCGTCCGGGGCTACCCGGAGTGGAAGGACAAGGTCGCCACACCGGCCTTCCAGGAGTACTACAGCGGTGCCATCGGCCTCGGTGAGCTGCGCGAACGCCTGGAGGACGACGGGAACCTGGTGCTGGCGCGCTACCAGCGCTGAGGTAATTCGGTTGTCGGCGTCCAGGGCCCGCGCCTAGCGTGCCCTGCGTGGGAGCCTTCAACGCGATCAACATCTCCGGTCTCGGCCGGGGCTGCACGCACTCCATCCGGATGCGCCGTGGCCCCGGAGCCCTGACCGGTCCGGGGCGCGTCACTTACTGACGCCTGCGCGTCCCCGCTTCACTTTCCCCAGTCTTCCGGTCGGGGCCTTCGTCTGCCCGTTTCCCGTCACGGAAGACAAGGACCACTGGCCATGGGCCGCCCCACTCGCGCTTCCCGCGCGCTCTCGCAGAACTTCCTCACCGACCGTGGTGCCGCCGCGCGCCTCGCCGGACTCGCCGTACCCCGACCGACCCCGCTGCTGCTCGAAGTCGGCGCGGGAAAGGGCGCATTGACCGACTCGCTCGCCCCGCGCTGCCGTCGGCTGCTCGCGTACGAGATCGACTCGCGGCTCGTTCCCGCACTCCGGGAGCGCTTCTCGGACACCCCCCACGTGCAGGTGGTCGAGGGGGACTTCCTTCTCGCCCGACCGCCCCGCACCCCGTTCGCCGTCGCCGGCAACGTGCCCTTCTCACGGACCGCGGACATCGTCGACTGGTGTCTGCGGGCCCCCGCACTCACCGAGGCGACACTTCTCACCCAGCTCGAGTACGCCCGTAAACGCACCGGGGACTACGGGAGGTGGACGTTGCTGACGGTCCTGAGCTGGCCGCGTCATGAATGGCGGCTGGTGGGTCGGGTCGGTCGGCACAGTTTCCGGCCCGCGCCACGGGTGGACGCGGGGATCCTCCGGATCGAGCGCCGGCGTACACCGTTGCTCGGGCCCGCGGCGCTGCACGGCTGGCGGTACCTGGTCGAGCTCGGCTTCTCCGGAGTCGGCGGGTCGCTGTATGCGTCCCTGCGCCGGGTCCACCCCCGGCGGCGGGTGGACGCGGCGTTTCGCTCCGCCCGTCTTGACCGGGCCGTACTCGTAGGGGCGGTGTCGCCCGAGCAGTGGCTGCGACTGCACGCGGTGCTGGTGGCATGAGTGATATTCGAGTTGCACGAGACGTCTCGTCTCGTCTAGCCTTCCTGTCATGACCACTCGCTCGCACATCGCCATGTTCTCCATCGCCGCCCACGGCCACGTGAACCCCAGCCTCGAGGTGATCCGTGAACTCGTGGCGCGCGGGCATCGGGTCACGTACGCCGTCCCGCCCCTGTTCGCGGAGAAGGTCGCCGAGACCGGCGCCGAGGTGAAGCCCTGGAACTCGACGCTTCCCGGCCCCGACGACGACCCGGCGGCCTGGGGCACCGAGCTGCTCGACCATGTGGAGCTCTTCCTCGCCGACGCGATCCAGGCCCTGCCGCAGCAGGCCGAGGCGTACGACGGTGACGAACCGGATCTCGTCCTGCACGACATCACCGCGTACCCGGCCCGCGTCCTCGCCCACCGCTGGGGCGTGCCGGCGATCTCCCTCTCGCCGAACCTCGTCGCCTGGCGGGGCTACGAGGAGGAGATCGCCGAGCCGATGTGGGCCGAACCGAAGAGGACCGAGCGCGGGCAGGCCTACTACGCCCGGTTCCACAACTGGCTTGAGGGGAACGGCGTGACCACGGACCCGGACACCTTCGTCGGCCGTCCCGACCGCTCTCTCGTGCTGATCCCGAAGGCCCTGCAGCCGAACGCCGACCGGGTCGACGAGAGCGTGTACACCTTCGTCGGCGCCTGCCAGGGCGACCGTGGCGCCGAGGGGGAGTGGCAGCGGCCGGCCGCGGTGGAGAAGGTGGCGCTCGTCTCGCTCGGCTCCTCCTTCACCCGGCGTCCCGACTTCTACAAGGAATGCGTCAGGGCCTTCGGTGACCTCCCCGGCTGGCACCTCGTGCTCCAGATCGGCAGGCACGTGGACCCCGCCGAACTCGGCACCGTGCCGGACAACGTCGAAGTGCGGTCCTGGGTGCCGCAGTTGGCTGTGCTCAAGCAGGCCCACCTGTTCGTCACGCACGCCGGCGCGGGCGGGAGCCAGGAGGGACTGGCGACCGCCACGCCAATGATCGCCGTACCGCAGGCCGTGGACCAGTTCGGCAACGCGGACATGCTCCAGGGCCTCGGTGTCGCCCGCCGGATCGACACCGAGGAGGCGACCGCCGAGGCCCTGCAAGCGGCCGCCCTCGCGCTGGTCGACGACCCCGAAGTCGCCCGGAGACTGAAGGAGATCCAGGCGGAGATGGCTCAGGAGGGCGGCACCCGCAGGGCGGCCGACCTCATCGAGGCGGCACTGCCCGCATGAGTGAGGGCCCGTTGGTACCCCGGTCACCAACGGGCCCTCGGTACAAGGGGGTTCAGCCTTCGACGAGGAAGGCTCAGACCCTCAGTGGCTCACCCTCGTCGTCCCGCGCCGCGGGCGCCGCCACGGCGTCCGCGGCCTCGTCGTGAGTGAGGTCCGGCAGCCGGTTCAGCCACTTCGGCAGGTACCAGTTGCGCTCGCCGAGCAGCGCCATCACCGCCGGGAGCAGCACGCCCCGGATGATCGTCGCGTCGATGAGCACCGCGGCCGCGAGGCCCACGCCCATCTGCTTCATGGACTGCATGGACAGCGTCCCGAAGATCGCGAACACCGCGACCATGATGACGGCGGCACTGGTGACGACACCGGCCGTGGTGACCACGCCGTGCTGGATCGCGTCCCTCGTCGTACGGCCCCGCAGACGCGCCTCGCGGATCCGTGAGACCACGAACACGTGGTAGTCCATCGACAGGCCGAACAGGATCACGAAGAGGAACAGCGGCAACCAGGTGATGATGGCGCCGACGCCCTCCGCGCCCACCAGCGAGGCACCCCAGCCGTGCTGGAAGACGGCGACGAGGATGCCGTAAGCGGCGCCCACCGACAGCAGGTTGAGCACGATCGAGGTGATCGCGACCGTCAGCGAGCGGAACGACAGCAGCATCAGCACGAAGGCGAAGACCACCACGAACGCGAAGACCGGGACGACCGCTCCGGTCAGCTGGTCGTTGAAGTCCTTTGAGCCCGCCACCTGCCCGGTGATCGGTGCCTGGACCCCGTCGACCTTGCCGAGCGTGGCCGGACGTACCTCGTCGCGCAGCTTGTCCAGGCTCTGACCGGCCTTGTCGAAGTCGGAGCCGCCCACCAGCGGGACGTACACGAAGGCGAGGTTCTGCGCGTCGTGCAGCTTGATCTCGACCGGACCCCGCGAGGCGCCCGAGGAGATCGCCCGCTCCTTGAAGTCGGCCAGCGCGCCGGTGACTTCGGGTGCGTTGATGTCGGCAGCCTTGACGACCACCTCGGCCGGTTCGGAACCGCCGGGGAAGGCGTCGTTGACCCGGTTGTACGTCTGCACGATCGGCAGCGAGTCGCCGAACTCCTGGTCCAGGGTGAGGTTCTGGGTCTTCATGCCGAGCGCGGGTGCCGCGATGGCGAGCAGCGCGCCGGCCGCGACCACGACCGAGACGACAGGCCTCGCGAGGACACCCTTCAGCACGGCCGTCCAGAACCGGCTCTCCCGGTTGCCGCCCCGCTTGCGGCGCAGCCGGCTCTCCGGGTGGAGGAAGGGGATCTTGCCCTTCTCGACCCGCCCGCCCAGCAGCGAGAGCAGCGCGGGCAGCACGGTCACGGAACCGACCATGGCGACCGCCACGACCATCAGCGAGGCCAGGCCCATCGCCTCGAACTCGGCGAGCCCGGTGAACAGCATGCCCGCCATCGCCACGCACACCGTGACACCCGAGACGATGATCGCTCGGCCGCTGGTGGCGGCGGCGATCCGCAGAGCGGTCTGCGCGTCCCGGCCGGCCTGCCGCTCCTCGCGCTCACGGCGCAGATAGAACAGGCAGTAGTCGACTCCGACGGCCAGACCGACCAGCAGCATCACGGAGTTGGCGGTGTCGCTCATGGGCATCACATGGCTGACGATGCCCATCAGACCCATGGTCGCCATGATGGCGCTGACGGCCAGAAGCACCGGCAGCAGGGCCGCGACCAACGCGCCGAAGGCGATGAGCAGGATGCCGAGGGCCACCGGCACCGCGGAGAGCTCGGCCTTCTCGAAGTCGTCGCCGAACGCGTCGGAGAACGTCTTGTTCATGCTGGCGCCGCCGATCTCCTCGATCCGCAGCGACCCGTGCTCCTTCTGCACCCCCTCGACGGCCTTCAGCACCGGCTCGACCCGGTCACCCGCGGTGTCCGCCTCGCCGCGCATGTCGAACTGCACCAGCGCGCTGCGGCCGTCCTTGGAGATCGTGTCGGTGTCGTACGGCGACGTCACGTCCGTGACCTTGCCGGTGCCCTCGACCGCCTTCATCACCGCGGCGACGGCGGCCCTGAAGTCGGCGTCGGTCGCCTTGCCGCCGGACCCCTTGGCCTGGATCAGCACCGTCTCACTGGCCGGTTCGTCGATCCCGGCGTCCTCGATGATCTTCGCGGCGGTGTGGGTCTCCCCCTTGAGCTGGTCGCTCTCCTTGACGTCGACCCGGCCCGCCGCCGAGCCGAGCCCCATCGCCAGGACGACGAACAGCACCCAGATACCGACGGCAGCCCATCGGTGCCGTGCGCTCCAGCCGCCGGCCCGGGCGGCCAGGCCCCGCACCCTTGTGTCTCCGTTCCCCATGACGGGCTTGCCCCCTTGTGAGCGGTGACAGCCCCCTGCCGCCACCTTTCATTTCGAAGGTATGGGCCGGATAAGGCCATCTCGTCGTGCTGCCCGGTGAGGTGCGCCGGGCACCGGCTCCTCCCAAGGGACCGCCCGCCCTCCGTACTGGGGAGGACCGTGACCCTTACATCTAACGAACCGTGTGCGGGGCGGTGATCGGGGTCCGCACGAGCGCCGTCCTAGGGTGTGGGCATGACGACGACGTACGCGGCGCTGCTGCGCGGAATCAATGTCGGCGGCAGCAGGAAGGTCCCCATGGCCGACCTGCGCACGCTGATGGCAGACCTCGGACATGGCGGTGTGAGCAGCTACCTCCAGAGCGGCCAGGCCGTGTTCACCGCCGACCACGGCGACGAGGAGACCCTGGCCGCCGAGCTGGCGGGCGCGATCGAGAAGCGGTTCGGCTTCACGGTCGACGTGATCGTCCGCGACCACGCCTACCTGAAGGCGATCGCCGACAACTGCCCCTTCCCAGCCGCCGACCTTGAGGCCAAACAGCTCCACGTCACCTACTTCTCCGCCCCCGTCGACGCGGACCGCTTCGCGGAGATCGACCAGGCCGCCTACCTCCCGGAGGAGTTCCGCCTCGGCGACCGCGCCCTGTACCTGTACGCCCCGAACGGACTCGGCCGCTCCAAGCTCGCCGAGCACCTGTCCAAACCGAGGCTGAACAAGGGCGTCATCGCCACCAGCCGCAACTGGAACACCGTCGTCAAGCTGGTGGAGATGACAGGTGCCTGACCGAGACCCCGCCGTGGAGGCCGCCGTCCAGGGCGAGTTGCGGCTCCTGGACCCCGAGGTACGCGCCTCGCCCGAGCTGGTGGGCGCGCTGCTGCACCCCGAGTTCCACGAGTTCGGCGCCTCCGGGCGGCACTGGGACCGCGCGTCGATCATCGCCGCCCTCGCAGGACCCACGGATCAGGAGGCCGGGCCGATAGCGGCGTCCGGGATGGAGGGGGTCCGCCTCGCGCCGGACGTCGTTCATCTCACTTTCGACACGGAGCACAACGGCCGCCGGGCGCACCGCAGTTCACTGTGGCGGCGCACGCAGAGCGGCTGGCTGCTGTACTTCCACCAGGCGACGCCCTTCGCGGGATGACCCACCGGACGCACGGCGGTCGGCACCGCTGTGCGAGGCTCGTCCCATGCGGTACATCATCATCGGGGCAGGGGCGGTCGGCGGGGCCGTCGGCGGGCGGCTCGCGGGGGCCGGGCACGAGGTCGTTCTGGTCGCGCGGGGCGCACAGTACGCGGCGCTCAGGGACGGCGGACTGCGGCTGAGAGTGCCCGAGGGCGAGTTCACGTACCGGCTCCCGGTCGTGGAGGGACCGGCCGGACTCGGCGTACTGCGCGCCGACGACGTGCTCGTCCTCGCCGTGAAGACCCAGGACACGCAAGGCGCCCTGGACGCGTGGGCTCCGGCCCCGGTCGAGGGCGGCGGCACGGCGGCCGAGCGGCTGCCGCTGCTGTGCGCGCAGAACGGCGTGGAGGGGCAGCGTCTGGCCCTGCGCCGCTTCCGGCATGTGTACGGCGTCTGCGTCTGGCTGCCGGCGACCTTCGTGGAACCCGGTGTCGTCAGCGCCGCCTGCGCCCCGCTCACCGGGATGCTGCACCTCGGCCGTTACCCGCACGGCACCGACGAGATCCTGCACCGGATCGCCGCCGACCTGGAGAAGTCCAGGTTCGAGGCGCCGGTCGTGGCGGACGTGACGCGTTGGCAGTACGCCAAGCTGCTGACCAACCTCGGCAACGCCCTGATGGCCCTGAGCGGCCCGGACGACGGCGGAGCGGACAGCAGGTCCCTGCGCCATCGGGTCCGTGCCGAGGGCGAGGCGGCGCTCGACGCGGCCGGGATCCCGTACGCGAGCGTCGAGGAACAGCGGACGACCCGCGGCGACAAGGTCACCGCCGTCCCGCTCGACGGCGTCCCGGTCGGCGGCTCCTCCTGGCAGTCCCTCGCCCGCGCCACCGGCACCATCGAGGCCGACTACCTCAACGGTGAGATCGTCCTCCTGGGCCGCCTGCACGGCGTCCCGACGCCGCTGAACGAACTTCTCCAGGGCCTGGCCAACACCTTCGCCCGCGAGCGCAGGGCAGCCGGATCAGTGCCGGTGGGGGAGTTGGCACGGCTGGCCGACGAGGCGGTGGCGGCTGCCGAGGAGTAACGCCTACGCGCTCACCGTCAGCCGCAGCAGCCCCCGCGCCGCCGCCGCGTCGTACCGCCGCAGCAGCACCCGCGCCACCTCCGGCGCGGGCCCCAGCACTCCGGCCAGGACGTCCGCGTCGGCCGCGCCCCGCGCGATGCGGTCGGGCAGGAAGCCCGGGGCGAGCACGTACGGCGCCACGGCCACCTTCGCGCAGCCGAGAGCCCGCAGCTCCCGCACCGCGTCCTCGGTGCGGGGCAGGGCCGCGGAGGCGAACGCAGGCCGCACGGCGCACCAACCGGTGTGCCGCCACTCCCGCGCGATGTCAGCGATCACTGCGATCGCCTCCGGGTCGGTGGACCCCGCCGAGGCCAGCACGACCCCGGTCGAGGACTTGTCGGCGGGCGTCAACCCCGCCTCGTACAGCCGCCGTTCGAGCGCCGACAGCAGCAGCGGCGACGGGCCGAGCACCTCCGCCTGCCGGATCCGCAGCTGCGGCGGAGCGTCCCGCAGCACCGCGGGGATGTCCGCCTTCGCGTGGAACGCCCGCGTCAACAGCAGTGGCAGCGCCACGACGTCACGGACGCCCTCGGCCGCCAGGGACTCCAGCACCCCCTGCACGGAAGGGATGTTGAAGTCCAGGAAGCCCGTCTCCACCCGCACGTCCGGGCGAAGCGAGCGCACCCGGCGGACGAGAGCGTGCACCGTCGCGGCGTGCCGCGGGTCGCGGCTGCCGTGGGCGATGACCAGGAGAACGGGCTTCATGAAACTCAGCTCTTCACCAGCAGACCGCGGCTGCGCAGCACCCACCGCTCCAGCGGGCTGAAGATCAGCAGGTCGATCGCGATACCGACGAACAGGATGAGCAGGATCGCCTCGAACACCATGGCCATGTCGCTGTTGGTGCGACCGTTCTCCAGCAGCTGGCCGAGTCCCACGCCCAGGTCGGGGAACTGGGCGATGATCTCCGCGGCCATCAGCGAGCGCCAGGAGAACGCCCAGCCCTGCTTGAGACCCGCCACATAGCCGGGCAGTGCGGCAGGCAGCGTGATGTGCCAGATGCCCTTGATGCCCGTCGCACCCATCGTGCGGCCGGCCCGCAGGAACAGCGGCGGCACCTGGTCCACGCCGGACACCAGGCCGTTGGCGATGGAGGGAACCGCGCCGAGCAGGATCACGGCGTACATCATGGAGTTGTTCAGGCCCAGCCAGATCACGGCAGGCGGCACCCACGCCACCGAGGGCAGCGACTGCAGGCCCGACAGGATCGGACCGATGGCCGCCCGGATGAACTTCACCCGGGCCACGATCAGGCCCAGCGGGGTGCCGATGAGCAGGGCGAAGAAGAAGCCCAGCAGACCGCGCGAGACGCTGGTCCAGATGTAGCCGAGCAGATCGCCCTGGAGCCAGGCCTCCTTGAACGTGGAGCCCACGGCCGCCGGTGACGGCAGCTTGGACGGGTCGTCGACGACCGGGTAGAGGAGCGCCCAGACCGCGAGGACCACCGCGAGCGCGATGACCGGCGGCAGGATCTTGTTGACGAGGGTCTGGCGGAGGGTCGGGCGGCCCGTCGCCTGGGTCTCCAGCGCGTCGAGGCCCGCCTCTACGCTCCCGGCGTCCTGGGCCGGTGTCGTGTCAGTGCTGGCCATGACGGCGGATCTCCCCACGCAGTTCTTCGGTGATCTCACGGGCCAGTTCGGCCACGGGCGCGTCCTCGATGCGACGCGGCTGCGGGATGTCGACCGTCCACTCGCGCGCGATCCGGCCGGGCCGGGAGGACAGCAGGATCACGCGCTGCGCGAGCCGTACGGCCTCGCGGACGTTGTGTGTGACGAACAGGACGGAGATCCCGGTCTCGGTCCAGATCCGGGTGATCTCGTCGTGCAACACGTCCCGCGTGATGGCGTCGAGGGCCGCGAACGGCTCGTCCATCAGCAGCAGGTTGCTCTCCTGCCCCAGCGCGCGGGCCAGTGCCACGCGCTGGCGCATGCCGCCCGACAGTTCGTGGACGCGCTTGCCGTACGCGCCCTTCAGCCGGACCAGTTCGAGCAGCTCCTCGGCCTTGCCGCGCCGCTCGGGCTTGGGAACCCCCCTGAGCTTCAGGGCGAGTTCGATGTTCTTGCCCGCGGTCAGCCACGGGAAGAGGGCGTGCTCCTGGAACATCAGAGCGGGACGCCCGTCGGTCGTGATGGCGCCCGTGCTGGGCCGGTCCAGCCCCGCCACCAGGTTCAGCAGCGTGGACTTGCCGCAGCCCGAGGCCCCCAGGAGGGTGACGAACTCGCCCGGCGCGACATCGATGCTGATGTCGTCCAGGACGAGCTGCTGTCCGCCCGGTCCCGCGAAGGACTTCGAGACGTGATCGAGGCGTGCGGCGTACTCGACGGACTCGTCGGCCTTGGCGAGTGTCGCGGTCGTGGCCATGGTCGTCACCTCCTGGGGAACTCTTCGGGGACCGGGATCAGCTGGTGCCGAGACCGGCGGCGTCGACCGGGGACTCGCCGTCGGCCTTGAGGACCTTGTTGAGGATCGTGAGGTCGTAGATCCCGTTCAGGTCGGGCTTCTTCAGCAGACCGGCCTTGACCGCGTGCTCCGCCTCGGTGTTGAGCGTGGCGGCCAGCGGGTCGTTGGTGAACTGGATCGACTTCCAGGCCGGGTCCAGGACCTCGGGCTTGAGCGCCTTGCCGGAGTCCGCCTCCAGCTGCTTGTTCGCCGCCGCCTTCGCCGCGTCAGGATTGGCGTTGATCCACTTGTTGGCTTCCACCGCCGCCTTCAGGACGGCCTCGACCGCCTTCGGGTGCTCCTTGAGGAAGTCCTGCCGCACGATGATGTTCGTGATCACGAACTTCTTGTCCGGCCACAGCGACGCCTCGTCGAGCAGCACCTTGCCGCCCTCGGCGACCAGCTTCGACGCGGTCGGCTCGGGCACCCAGGCGCCGTCGATGGAACCGGCCTTGTAGGCGTCCGGCGTGATCTTGTTGTCGGTGCGGACGACGGTGACGTCACCCTTGCCGCTCTGGGCGTCGACCTTCCAGCCCTGGTCGGCGATCCAGTTGAGGAACGCCACGTCCTGCGTGTTGCCGAGCTGCGGGGTGGCGATCTTCTTGCCCTTGACGTCCTTCAAGGACTTGATCTTGTCCGGGTTGACGACCAGCTTCACACCACCGGAGGCCGAACCCCCGATGATCTTCAGGCTCTTGCCGCCCGACTTGACGTAGCCGTTGATCGACGGGGAGGGGCCGATCCAGCCGATGTCGATCGACTTGGAGTTGAGCGCCTCGATCTCGGAAGGACCGGCGTTGAAGGTCGCGTACGAGGCCTTGGTGGCCCCGAGCTCCTTCTGGAAGAAGCCCTTGTTCACCCCGACGAGCGCGGTGCCGTGGGTCAGGTTGCCGAAGTAGCCGATCTTGACGGAGTCGAGCCCGTCGATCTTCTTGGCCCCGGCGGCGACCTTGGCGGTACCGGCGTCCTTGGAGTCGGAGTCGGAGCCGTAGCCGCAAGCGGCGAGGGTGAGCAGCGGGAGTGCGGCGATGACCGCGAAGGTGCGGCGAAGAGCGGATGAAGCAGGCACGGGAGGTGTTCCTCTCGGAGGCCCGGCGGTCACGGTCTCTCAGGTCGTGGCCGGGAGGTCGGCAGGTCTGCGTCTACGGCGGTGGGGGGACGGGGCGCGCAAGCGGTGCGCGTACGTCAGCGCACACATCGCGCCACTCCGCCCTGCCCGCTGCCGAGCGCGCCGCTGCCTACGCGGCCGCCCTCCTTCGCGAACGTGGAGTAGTAGTCGGTGGAGTTCATGTCAGAAGTCCCACCCGTCGTCCTCGGACTCGTCCTTGACGGGCTCCGGGGACGCGAACGACTCGCCGACCATGCCCGCGGTGAGCGTGGTGCCGTCGTTCGGGTCGATGAGGATGAACGAGCCGGTGCGCCGCGAGTCGGAGTACGCGTCGACGGGCAGCGGCTCCGCGGTACGGATCTTCACCCGGCCGATGTCGTTGGCGACGAGCTGTCCCGGGTGCGGGTGCAGGGACAGGTCGTCGAGCGTGAGCCGGGACGGGATGTCCTTGACGATCGCCTTGACCGTGCGGGTGCCGTGCTTGAGCAGCACCCGGTGGCCGACGGTCAGCGGGGCGTCGGCGACGTGGCAGACGGTCGCCTCGATGTCCTGGGTGGTCGGCGGGGCGTCCTTGCTGGGCACCAGCAGGTCACCGCGCGAGATGTCGATGTCGTCCTCCAGGAGGATCGTCACCGACTGGGTCGTCCAGGCCACGTCGACCGGCTCACCGAGCAGGTCGATGCCGGCGATCTTCGTGGAACGGCCCGACGGCAGCACGGTGATCTGCTCACCGACACGGAAGGAACCGGCGGCGATCTGACCGGCGTAGCCCCGGTAGTCGGGGTGCTCGGCGGTCTGCGGCCGGATCACGTACTGCACCGGAAGGCGGGCGTGGCAGTGGCTCAGGTCGTGGGTGACCGGGACCGTCTCCAGGTGCTCCAGGACGGTCGGGCCGCCGTACCAGTCCATGTTCGCGGACGGCTCCACCACGTTGTCACCGGCGAGCGCCGAGATCGGGATCGCGGTGACCTCCGGGACGCCCAGTTCGAGCGCGTACGCCGTGAACTCCTCGGCGATCGCGGCGAAGACGGGCTCGGCGTAGTCGACGAGGTCCATCTTGTTGACCGCGAGCACCACGTGCGGCACCCGCAGCAGCGCCGCGAGGGCGGCGTGCCGGCGGGTCTGCTCGACGACGCCGTTGCGGGCGTCGATGAGGATCACCGTCAGCTCGGCCGTGGAGGCACCCGTCACCATGTTGCGGGTGTACTGCACGTGGCCGGGGGTGTCGGCGAGGATGAACCGGCGCCTCGGCGTCGCGAAGTAGCGGTACGCGACGTCGATGGTGATGCCCTGCTCGCGCTCGGCGCGCAGGCCGTCCGTCAGCAGCGCGAGGTCCGGACCCTCGGCGCCCCGGCTCGCCGACGCGCGCTCCACTGCCTCCAGCTGGTCCGTGAGGATCGACTTGGAGTCGTGCAGCAGCCGGCCGACGAGCGTCGACTTGCCGTCGTCGACCGAACCGGCGGTCGCGAACCGCAGCAGGGTCGTCTCGGTGAGTTCCGTGGTGGTGCTCATGCTTAGAAGTACCCCTCGCGCTTACGGTCTTCCATCGCGGCCTCGGACATCTTGTCGTCGGCGCGGGTGGCGCCGCGCTCGGTGAGCCGGGAGGCGGCGATCTCCGTGATGACCTGCTCCAGCGTCACGGCCTCGGAGTCGACGGCACCCGTGCAGGACATGTCACCGACGGTCCGGTAGCGCACGAGGCGCTTCTCGACACTCTCGCCGTCCTTGGGGCCGCCCCACTCGCCGGCTGTCAGCCACATGCCGCTGCGCGAGAACACCTCACGCTCGTGGGCGAAGTAGATCTCCGGGAGCTCGATGCCCTCGCGGGCGATGTACTGCCAGACGTCCAGCTCGGTCCAGTTGGACAGCGGGAAGACGCGGACGTGCTCGCCGGGGGCGTGCCGGCCGTTGTACAGGTTCCACAGTTCGGGGCGCTGGCGGCGCGGGTCCCACTGGGAGAACTCGTCCCGCAGCGAGAACACGCGCTCCTTGGCCCGGGCCTTCTCCTCGTCCCTGCGGCCGCCGCCGAAGACGGCGTCGAACTTCTCCGCCTGGATCTTCTCGGTCAGCGGCAGCGTCTGCAGCGGGTTGCGGGTGCCGTCCGGGCGCTCCTTGAGGACACCCCGGTCGATGTAGTCCTGCACGGAGGCGACATGCAGCCGCAGACCGTGCCGGTCGACCGTACGGTCGCGGTACTCCAGCACCTCGGGGAAGTTGTGCCCGGTGTCCACGTGCAGCAGCGAGAAGGGGACCGCCGCGGGGGCGAACGCCTTCAGCGCCAGATGCAGCATGACGATGGAGTCCTTGCCGCCGGAGAACAGGATCACCGGCCGCTCGAACTCACCCGCCACCTCACGGAAGATGTGCACCGCCTCGGACTCCAGCGCGTCCAGGTGGGACAGGGCGTACGGAGCCTCCGTGCCCTCGTCCGCCTTCGCGACGGTCGTCGTCATGCCAGTCCCCTCTCGGTGAGCAGCGCGTGGACCGCCGCCGCGGACTCCTGAACGGTCTGGTTCTGCGACTCGATGCGCAGATCGGGCGACTCGGGCTCCTCGTAGGGGTCGTCGACCCCGGTCAGCCCGGACAGCTCACCCGCCGCCTGCTTGGCGTACAGGCCCTTCACATCGCGTACGGAGCACACCTCGACCGGAGTCGCCACGTGGATCTCGAGGTAGGCCGCGCCGCTCTCCTGGTGGCGCTTGCGCACCGCGTCACGGCTGTCGGTGTAGGGCGCGATCACCGGGACCAGCGTCTTCACACCGTTGCGGGCGAGCAGTTCGGCGAGGAAACCGATGCGCTGCACGTTGGTGTGCCGGTCCTCGCGGCTGAAGCCGAGGCCCGCCGAGATGAACTCGCGGATCTCGTCGCCGTCGAGCACCTCGACGAGGTGGCCCTCCTCGCGCAGCCGGCCGGCCAGCTCGTACGCGATGGTGGTCTTGCCGGCACTCGGCAGACCCGTGAGCCAGACGGTGGCTCCGGTCGTCACGTGCAACTCCTTGGTCGATGTCGTCATCCGTGCAGCCCGCACTCGGTCTTGGCGCTGCCCGCCCAGCGGCCGGCGCGCGCGTCCTCGCCCTCCAGGACACGGCGGGTGCAGGGGGCGCAGCCGACGGAGGCGTAGCCGTCCATGAGCAGCGGGTTGGTGAGGACGCCGTGCTCCGCGACATACGCGTCCACGTCGTCCTGGGTCCAGCGGGCGATCGGGGAGACCTTGACCTTCTGCCGCTTCTCGTCCCAGCCGACCACCGGGGTGTTCGCCCGGGTCGGGGACTCGTCGCGGCGCAGACCGGTCGCCCAGGCCAGGTAGTTCGTCAGGCCCCGCTCCAGCGGCTCGACCTTGCGCATCTTGCAGCACAGGTCGGGGTCGCGGTCGTGCAGTTTCGGGCCGAACTCGGCGTCCTGCTCGGCGACCGTCCGCGTCGGCGACAGCGTGATGACGTTGACGTCCATCACGGCCTCGACCGCGTCCCGGGTGCCGATGGTCTCCTCGAAGTGGTAGCCGGTGTCGAGGAAGACGACGTCCACGCCCTTGAGGACCCGGGACGCCAGATGCGCCACCACCGCGTCCTCCATCGAGGAGGTCACGCAGAAGCGCTTGCCGAAGGTGTCGACCGCCCACTGGAGGATCTCCAGTGCCGAGGCGTCCTCCAGGTCACGGCCCGCCTGCTCGGCGAGCGCCTTGAGATCCTCGGTCGTGCGCTCTTCCTGAATCGCCGTCATATCTGATCTCCCCCTTCGTCGGTGTGCCGAAGGCCCCGGGCGAGCAGCCCGAGGAACTTCAACTGGAATGCGCGGTTGCATGCCGCGCATTCCCAGGAGCCGTGGCTCTGCTCGCTGGGACGGAGGTCCTCGTCGCCGCAGTAGGGGCAGTAGAAGGGGGCGGCCCGCTCGCTCACGACAGTGCCTCCTCGGAGGCGCGCGAGGCCCAGGCGGCGAAGCGCTCGCCGTCCTCGCGCTCGGCCTGGAACCGCTTCAGGACCCGCTCGACGTAGTCGGGCAGTTCCTCGGAGGTGACCTTCAGGCCACGCACCTTGCGGCCGAACCCGGCCTCCAGGCCGAGCGCGCCGCCCAGGTGCACCTGGTAGCCCTCGACCTGCTCGCCCCGGTCGTTGAGGACCAGCTGGCCCTTGAGACCGATGTCCGCCACCTGGATACGGGCGCAGGCGTTCGGGCAGCCGTTGAGGTTGATGGTGAGCGGCTCGTCGAAGTCCGGGATCCGGCGCTCCAGTTCGTCGATCAGCGAGGCGCCGCGCTGCTTGGTCTCGACGATGGCGAGCTTGCAGTACTCGATGCCGGTGCAGGCCATGGTGCCGCGCCGGAACGGGGAGGGCTTGGCGGTGAGATCGAGCGCCTCAAGGGCCTCGACGAGCGGCTGGACCTGCGCCTCCTCGACATCGAGGATGATCATCTTCTGCTCGACGGTGGTCCGGACCCGGCCCGAGCCGTGCGCCTCCGCGGTCTCGGCGATCTTCGTCAGCGTGGCGCCGTCGACACGGCCGACGCGCGGGGCGAAACCGACGTAGAACAGGCCGTCCTGCTGGCGGTGCACGCCGACGTGGTCGCGCCAGCGGCCCGAGGGCTCGGCGGGCGCGGGGCCGTCGACCAGCTTGCGCTTCAGGTAGTCGTCCTCCAGGACCTGGCGGAACTTCTCCGGGCCCCAGTCGGCGACGAGGAACTTCAGACGGGCCCGGGTGCGCAGCCGGCGGTAGCCCCAGTCGCGGAAGATGCCGACCACACCGGCCCACACCTCGGGCACCTCGTCCAGCGGCACCCAGGCGCCGAGCCGGACGCCGAGCTTCGGGTTGGTGGACAGACCGCCGCCGACCCACAGGTCGAAGCCGGGGCCGTGCTCGGGGTGCTCGACGCCGACGAAGGCGATGTCGTTGATCTCGTGGACCACGTCGAGCAGCGGCGAGCCGGAGATCGCCGTCTTGAACTTGCGGGGCAGGTTGGAGAACTCCTTGCTGCCGATGTACCGCTCGTGGATCTCGTCGATCGCCCAGGAGCCGTCGATGATCTCGTCCTCGGCGATGCCGGCGACCGGTGAGCCGATGATCACGCGCGGGGTGTCACCGCAGGCCTCGGTCGTGGAAAGACCGACCGCCTCGAGGCGGTTCCAGATCTCCGGGACGTCCTCGATGCGGATCCAGTGCAGCTGGATGTTCTGCCGGTCGGTGACGTCCGCGCTGCCGCGCGCGAACTCCTCGGAGATCTCACCGATCACGAGCAGCTGCCGGGTGGTGAGGCGTCCGCCGTCGATCCGCACCCGCAGCATGAAGTACTTGTCGTCCAGCTCCTCCGGCTCCAGGATCGCGGTCTTGCCGCCGTCGATCCCGGGCTTGCGCTGGGTGTACAGGCCCCACCAGCGCATCCGGCCGCGCAGGTCGTTGGGGTCGATCGAGTCGAAGCCCCGCTTGGAGTAGATCGTCTCAATGCGTGTCCGCACATTGAGACCGTCGTCGTCCTTCTTGAACTGCTCGTTGCCGTTCAGCGGGGTGTGGTGCCCCGCGGCCCACTGACCCTCACCGCGGTGACGGCTCACCTTGCGGCGGGGCGCTGCGGCGGCAGGGTTCTGCGGGGTGGCGGCCATGGTTGTTACGTCCTTCGGGACAGCGATGGGAAGGTGTCGGCGCGTAGCGCCGTCGATGAGGGGTGGTGGTCGGGCGGCGGGCGGGAGGCTCTTACCTGCGGGTACGGGCGCATGGGTGTACCTGCGCGGCATTGCGCGGGGAGGAGAACGAGAGGATGTGCCGGGTGACGCTGCGGCTCGTCAGCGGACCGGACAGATGGCGCTGGACATGCGGCCGAGATCGACGTGCCGCCGACTCACCAAGGCAATTCCAGTTCCAGACATGACGGAAGCGTGTCACGGCGATCTGGACACAGTCCAGCTTTATCCACCATGTGGACACCCTGGTCTCGACAGGCGAGACCGGGGTGTCGTTGGTCACAAAGATCGCGGGGAGTCTTGTTCCCGCAGGTCAGGCCGGGTAGGCCCCGGGCCAGGGGCCGGGTGTGGGCGCCTCGGCCTCCTCCTCGACCTTGGTGTCGAAGAGCTTGAAGCCACGGCGCTGGTAGTTGCCCATCGCGTGCTCGCCGTCCTTGGAGCAGGTGTGCAGCCAGACCCGCTTGGTGTCCGTCAGCCCCGGCCAGCGGTCCGCGAGATCCCAGGCGCGGGCGGCGCCGTAGGACAGGAGGTGGCCGCCGATCCGCTTGCCGCGGAACGCCGGGATCAGGCCGAAGTACGCGATCTCCACGACGCCGTCGTCCTGCGGGGCGAGTTCGACGTAGCCGGCGGGGGTGCCGCGGTCGTAGGCCACCCAGGTCTCCACGCCGGGGCGCTCCAGGTGCTCCCGCCACTGTGCGTACGTCCACGAGAGCCGGTCGATCCAGTGGATGTCGCCGCCCACCGAGGCGTAGAGGTAGCGGCTGAACTCGGGGGAGGGGACTTCCGCACGACGGATCTTGACGTCGCCCTCCGGGGGTTCGGCCGGGAGGAGATCGGTCGGAGCGGTCTGTTCCAGGGACCAGGTGGTCACGGGGATGTTCGGCATGCCGGTCAGGGAATCATCTATCCCAGAGATCTGTCGATCGAGGCCAGCGGCAGCGCGAACAGCACCCGGCCCGACTGGGACCACACGTCGCCCGTCTGTTCCCAGTACGACAGGGACTCCGACTCTCCGCTCCAGCAGCTGCGGGTGTCGTCCGTGCCGCAGCGGGCGGCCTTCGCGGGGTCCTTCGCGTTCTGGCGCCACAGGGTGCCGTGGTCGCCCTCGGTGCGCGCCGCGCGGCCCAGGTACCACTGGGAGTCGTACGACAGGGCGGGGCCGGAGCCGGACGCCTTCGTGACGTACGCCTCGGCCACGCGCGCGTGGCCGCCGGTGTCCGTGGCCAGGAGGCCGGAGCGGGCGGGGGAGGTGCTGAAGTCGTAGCGCCACAGCCGGGCCCCGGCGTCGCCGTCCCCGGAGACCCACTCGCTCGCGACGAGGCTGTCCGGGGCGGTGCTGCGGTCCAGGGAGAGGTAGTCGGGGCGGGCGGCGCCCGTGCCGGCGGTCGGGCGGTAGGAGGCGACCGCGGGCAGGACCCACTGGGCGCCGTGCGCCGACCAGCCGCCGCGCACCTTGCCGACCGCGTCGCTGTCGACGGTGGCCCGCTGGACGCGGTTCATGTCGTAGACGTACAGCGCGTCGCCGCCGTCGCCGCTCGCGGTGACCAGCAGCTTGTTCTGGTACCAGACCATGCCGGAGACCTGGGAGACGAGGCCGCGGTAGTCGCGTCCGCCGTCGACCGGGACGGCGAGGAGGACCCAGGAGTAGGTGGGCCGGTTCAGATCACCCGCGTCGACGAACGCGACCCGGGCCAGACCCCCGTCGTGCGCCGCGGTGCCGGTGCGGCTCCACGCGGAGAGGATCACGCGGTGGGCGCCCCACAGGCCGTCGTCGTCGGCGTCTCCCGAGGTGGTGACCGCTCCGGCCCGCCAGGAGCGGGTGTCGGCGGTGTCCCAGCAGTACGCGGCGGTGGCCTCAGGGGCGACGGGCAGGGCCCTGCGCTCGCCGGCCGTGCAGTCGATCGCGTCGCGCAGGCTCCGGTCGGCGGAGTCGAGGACGGCGGAGACACCGGCCGGACGTCCCATCGTGGAGGAGAGCCGGTCGAGGGCGCTCTGCGGTACCCGGGACTCCTTCAGGCGCATCGGATCGGTATCGGCGGCCGAGGTGAGCGGCTTCAGCGGCCCGGGATTGGCGGCGACCGTGGCCTGGGAGGCGCTGATCATGGTGGCGGCGGCGGTCAGTGCGAGTGCGGTCCCGGCCAGGAAGGCGCGCAGCGCTTGGCCCCGCTTGCGCCTGCGGTGTCTGCCACGTTGCTTCATACCGTCCTCCCGAGGCGGGCCAACTGCGCCTGATGATCCGTACGTTGACCGAGGAGCAGGTGGGGTGGCCCGTAGAGGGATGCTACGGCAGTAAAGCGCCGCAGGGGGCGAAGACCGTGCAATTATGCGGAAGATGCGCCCAGATCGAGGGTTTTCACTCGGTCTCGCCGCCGCCCCGGGCGCCGAGCACGGCGGGGGCGGTCGAATGCGGCAACAGGTCGCCAGGACGGCCCGGCAGCAGCACCTCGACGTCGGCTTCCTCGCAGAAACGATACGGCCGGTGTTCCAGAAACGCCCCGAGATAGCGCCGTACCCGGGACATCTCCGCGCGCACGGTCACCGTACGGCCCGGATCGCCGAACATGTCCTCGGCCAGGCCCGCCGCACTGCGGCCCGAGCGGTGCAGGGCCAGCAGGTAGAGCAACTCGGCGTGCCGGGGGCTCAGTTCGTGGCTCCAGGTCCCCGCGCCGCCCGACACCGTCACCGTCCAGCGGCGCGGCTGCGCCAGGTCAAGGACGATCCGGGTGACGCCCTGCGGCTCCGGTTCGTCGGCGGCGCGGATCAACCAGCCGCCCGCCAGCGGCTCCAGCGCGCACAGACCGAGCGCCGGCAGCCACCGTCGGCCCGGCGAGAGGGACTTGGGCAGCGCGATCCGGTTCGGATACGGCATTCCGGTCACGGCCGCCGTCCAGCCGTCCCGGTCCACCACCAGGGCCCGGCCGCTGAGCCGGGCGAGCACCGGCGCCGCCACCGCCCGCAGTCGCTCCAGAGCGGTCAGATGCAGCTCGCGCAGCCGTGACTCGGCGAGCTTGGCCACCGAGTCGACCCAGGCAAGCGTCGCCGGGTGCATGGTGTCCAGCGGCCCGCTCACGTCGACCACGCCGATCAGCCGGCCGTCCCGTGGGTCCTTGATGGGGGCGCCGGTGCAGGTCCAGGAGGTCTGGGAGCGGACGAAGTGCTCGGAGGCGAAGACCTGCACGGGGCGGCGCACCACCACCGGGGTGCCGATGCCGTTCGTGCCGACGACGTCCTCCCGCCAGTCTGCGCCGAGTTCGAATCCGGTGCCGTCGGCCTTGCGCAGCACGGGGGAGCTGCCCTCCCGCCACAGCACCCGGCCGTCCTCGTCGGCGACCACCATGATGTGGTGGGCGACGTCCGCGACCGACAGCAGCCCCTCCCGCAGGACCGGCAGGACGTGCCGCAGCGGCGTGCTCTCCCGGCGCCGCTGCACCTCCTCGGGCGCCAGCAGCCCCGACCGGAAGTCGTGGTCCGGATCGACGCCGCCGCGCAGCATACGGGTCCAGGACTCCTCGATCACGGGCCGCGGAGCGATGGGCGCGGGCCGGCCGGACAGGGTGGCCGATCGGATGTCGTTCAGCACCCGCGCCGCACGTGCCGTGTCCGCGGTGGCGAGTTGGGTCACATGCGTCGGCGAGAGCGGCACTGGTCCTCCCGGTCCCGGTTCCATTGACTGTCTGTCTCATAGTGCCGGTCGTGTCCGGGTCAGGGACACAGTCCGCCCACAGACGCCAGGAAGTTGCAACCCCCTGCAACCCTGGTGGTGGGCCCCGGCTTGTTTGAAACTTGGGCGAACGCCGTCTCGCAGCGGCGTGTCCGGCCTCCGAGGGCCGCAACGGGGGTGGTGCCGTGTCGGCGCAGCACCACCCCCGTTCTCGTGTCGACAGGTCAGTGCACCGGACGGGCCCGGTCCACCACCGACGCCAGATCCAGGCTGGGGGGCAACGTCCCGAAGGCCGATCCCGCGTCGCCGCCCAGACGGGACGCGCAGAACGCGTCGGCCACCTCCGCGGGGGCGTGGCGGACGAGCAGGGAGCCCTGCAGCACGAGCGCGAGCCGTTCCGTCAGGTGGCGGGCCCGGCCCTCGACGCCCTCCAGATCGGCCAGTTCGGTGAAGAGGTTCTTCGTCGCCGCGTCCAGGCGGTGGTCGGCGCCCCGGGTCTCGCCGATCTCCAGGAGGTAGGCGTTCAGGGCCTGGGGCTCTCGTTGGAGGACCCTCAGCACGTCCAGGGCCTGGACGTTGCCGGCACCCTCCCAGATGGAGTTCAGCGGTGATTCGCGGACCAGGCGGGGCAGGCCGGACTCCTCGACATATCCGTTGCCGCCCAGGCATTCGGCGGCCTCCACCGTCAGCGGCGCGCAGCGCTTGGTGATCCAGTACTTGGCCGCCGGTACCGCGATCCTGAGAAAGGCCCGTTCCTGCTCGTCGCCGTTGTCGTAGGCGGCCGCCAGACGCAGGGCGAGGGTGGTCGCCGCCTCGGACTCCACGGCCAGGTCGGCCAGGACGTTGCGCATCAGCGGCTTGTCGACGAGCCTGCCGCCGAACGCCTCGCGGTGGGTGCAGTGGTGGATCGCCTGGGCGACGGCCTGGCGCATCAGGCCCGCCGAGCCCAGCACACAGTCGAGCCGGGTCGCCGCGACCATCTCGATGATGGTGCGGACCCCGCGCCCCTCGTCGCCCACCCGGCGGGCCCAGGTGCGGTCGAACTCGACCTCGCCGGAGGCGTTGGAACGGTTGCCGAGCTTGTCCTTGAGGCGCTGGAGGAGAAACGTGTTGCGGGTGCCGTCGTCCAGGACGCGCGGCACGAGGAAGCAGCTGAGCCCGCCCGGGGCCTGGGCGAGGACCAGGAAGCCGTCCGACATGGGCGCGGAGCAGAACCACTTGTGGCCGGTCAGCTCGTAGGTCTCGCCGTCGGGCAGGGGCCGTGCCGACGTGGTGTTCGCCCGGACGTCGCTGCCGCCCTGCTTCTCCGTCATGCCCATCCCGAACAGCGCCCCCGCCTTGAGGCGGGCGGGCCGCAGCTCGCGGTCGTAGACCATGGACGTGAGGCGGGGCTCCCACTCGGCGGCCAGGTCCGGGTCGGTGCGCAGGGCGGGGACGGCCGCGTGGGTCATCGACAGCGGACAGCAGTTGCCCGCGTCGACCTGCGTCCACAGGAGGAAGGCCGCCGCGCGCCGTACATGGCCCCCGGGGCGGGCCCAGGCGGCGGTCAGGCCCGCCGAGACGCCCTTGCCGAGCACCCGGTGCCAGGCCGGATGGAACTCCACCTCGTCGATACGGTGGCCGTACCGGTCGTGGGTGCGCAGCCGGGGCGGGTTCTCGTTGGCCTGCAGGCCCCACTCCTGCACCTGCGCCGAGCCGCAGGCCCGGCCGAGCGCCGCCAGCTCACTGTGGACCTCGTCGAGCAGGGCCGGGTCGAGATGCCGCTCCACGGCCGCGCGCAGGGCGCGGTCGGCGCTGTAGACGTCGTAGCCGATCAGCGGTGGGGGCTGGTTGGTCACGGTGTGCGTACTGCCTGCCATTATGCGAACGTACCCCGGGGTACGGCACCGGTCACCTCACGGACACGGCACGGGGACCCCACGGGAGTGCCGGGCGCTCCGCGGGGCGGTCGTCGCGGACGGGTCGCCGGGCCGGTGCGGGCGTGGTGCGGGACCGCGCGGGGTGGGCGTCCGGTCGCCGCGGGCGTGTGTGGCGGGACCTCGCCGGTACGGCAGCGGGTCGCTGTGCAGGTGTTGGGCGTCTCGCGGTTGAAGGGCCGGGCGCTGGGGTGCCGGGGCGTGTCCGTGGGGAGCGCTTCCGGCTGCCGCGGGCGTGTGTGGCGGGACCTTGCCGGTACGGCAGCGGGTCGCTGTGCAGGTGTTGGGCGTCTCGCGGTTGAAGGGCCGGGCGCTGGGGTGCTGGGGCGTGTTGTGGGGAGCGCCTCCGGCTGCCGCGGGCGTGTGTGGCGGGACCTCGCCGGTACGGCAGCGGTCGCCGCCGGGTGCCGGCGCCTCACGGTCACGCAGCCGGGGCGCTGAGGGCGCCTTGCGGGAGGGCCTCTGGTCGCTGCGGTGGGCGTACTGGCAACCCGCCGAAAGGGCACGTGCCGGCCGCTCGTGGGATCGGCTCGGCACCCGGTCGCCGCAGGTGTGCGGGCCGGGTGCCGTGGGGTGGGGGGAGGCGGTCAGGCGAGGTGGGCCATCACCTCCGCCGTGTGGTGGATCGGGTCCGCCTCGGGCAGGCCGTGCGGCCAGCCGGGGCGGTACACGGTGTCGAGGTAGCGTTCGCCGAGGTCCGGGGCGATGGCGACCGCGGTGAGCCCGCGGCGGCCGTGCGCCGACAGCCACTGATGGGCGCCGCTGACGACCGTTCCCGTGGAGCCGCCGAACAGGAATCCCCGGGCGGCCAGCCGGCGGCAGACCTGGAGGGTGTCCGGTTCCTCGACGAGCACCACGTCGTCGATGTACGACTTGTCCAGCAGTTGCGGCGGCACACTGGTGCCGAGCCCCGGGATCATGCGCACACCGGGCGGCCCGCCGAAGGTGATCGAGCCGACACTGTCGACGGCGACGATCCGCACCGGGCGCCGCCACTGCCAGAACCAGCGGGCGCAGCCCATCAGGGTCCCGGTGGTGCCGGCCCCGACGAACAGGACGTCCAGGTCGGGGAAGCGGCGCGCGATGTCCGGCGCGGTGGTGCGGTAGTGCGCCCGCCAGTTCCCCTCGTTGCTGTACTGGTTGAGCCATACGTACCGCTCGTCCGAGGCGCACAGCGCCCGCACGTAGGCGAGCCGGGCGCCCAGATAGCCGTCGTGCAGGTCCGGCTCCCTGACCACGTGCACCCGGGTGCCGAGTGCCTCCATCAGGCGGATCGTCACCAGGTTGCACCGTGAGTCGGTCACGCACAGGAACCGGTAGCCCCGGCTCGCCGCGATCACGCTCAGGGCCACCCCCAGGTTCCCCGACGACGACTCGACCAGGATCGACCCGGGCCGCAGGGTGCCGTCGCGCTCGGCGGCGTTCACCATCTCGCGGGCCGCCTTCAGCTTGATGGACCCGGCGAAGTTGAAGCCCTCGCACTTCAGGAACAGCGGAAGCTCCAACGCCGCCCGCAGGTCGACGTAGAGGTCGGACTCGTTGTACTCCGAAGGATCGGATATGACGGGCATGACGCCCCCCTCCTCATGCGCCACAGGTGGTTCAGCCGTACCGGCGCAGCTCGTTGAAGAACCCGTCGACGACGTGCAGTTCGCCGCGCCGGGCCAGTTCGTCGTGGACGTACCGGCCGACGGCGAGGTCGAGAACCCCCAGGCCGAAGGGGGAGAACACCACCGTCCGGTCCGTCGGGACGGTCACCCGTCCGGTCAGCACGTCGTCGAGCGTGCCGTCGATGAAGTCCCTGCTCCCCGTGAGCCGTTCGGCCAGATGCGGGGAGGTCTCGGCCTTGAGGCAGTGCTCGACGTCGTCGACGAAGTTGGCGGACGCGAGCAGGATCTCCGGGGCGAGATCGCGCAGGGAGACATGCAGGACCAGGGGGTGATGGCCGAACCACGACGGGTCGTGGACGTGCGGTGCGCCGGCGACGGTGGCGAAGACCACCAGGTCGCTGGAGCGGATGAGGGATTCGGCCGTGTCGTGCACGACGGCCTTCCCCGGTGCGCCGGACCGCTCCAGATAGCCGCGGAACCCGGCGGCGCTCTCGGCGGACAGGTCGTGCACACCCGTCTCCTCGAACTCCCAGCCGGTGGTGGTGAGATGGGTGTGGATGTAGCGGGCGATCAGCCCGGTGCCGATGAAGCCCACCCGGGTGGGGCGGCTCCGGCCCGCGCTGAGCCTCCCGGCCGCCAGCGCCGCCGACGACGCGGTGCGCGTGGCGCTGATGACCGAGCTCTCCAGACAGGCGAACGGGTAGCCGGTCTCGGGGTCGTTGAGGATCAGCACCGCCGACGCGCGCGGCAGCCCGGACTTGATGTTCTCCGGGAAACTGGAGACCCACTTCAGGCCGTCCACCCTCAGCGGTCCGCCCAGTGACGCGGGCAGCGCGATGATCCGTGACGAGGGACGGTCCGGGAACCGCAGGAAGTACGACGGAGGGTTCACCGAGTCGCCCGCGCCGTGCAGCCGGTACACGGCCTCGACGAGGTCCGCGATCTCCGGTTCCCTTCCGTGCAGGGCCTGTTGGACCTGGGCGCCGGTGACGAGCGCGAAGGTCGGTGCGCCTACGGTGCTCATACGCCGCTCACCTCGCCGTCGGTGCGCGCCACCGGGTTGCCGAGCGCGGCCAGCACCTCGCGCGGTCCCTCGAAGGGCTCACGGCTGTGTGCCGTACGGATGTTGTCGACGAGCAGCAGATCCCCGTCCTGCCACGGCTCGCGCACGGTGTGGGCGTCGTACACCTCGTTGATCGTCCGCACGACGTCCGCGTCGATCGGATCGCCGTCGCCGAAGCGGGTGTTGAAAGGCAGCCCGTCGGCGCCGTACATGTCCATCAGGTATTCGTGCACTTCCGGCTCCATGGTCCACTCGTTGAGGAACGCGATCTGGTTGAACCAGCAGGGCAGGCCGGAGTCCGGGTGCCGGAGCACCGCGCCGCGCCGCTGCCGGGTGTGCAGGGAGCCGTCGCTCCGCCAGGCGAACTCGATGGCGTGCCGGCGGCAGTAGTGCTCGACGGCGGCGCGGTCGTCCGTGCCGAACGCCTCCTCGACCGACGCGCCGATCTCCTCGTGGTACGCGCGGGTCAGCAGCCAGCCCTCGCGTTCGAAGCGGGAGACCAGCTCGCGGGGCAGGTCCCGCAGCACCGCCGACGCGTCGGCGAGCGCGGTCGCGCCCCCGGTCGCGGGCGCCTCCAGACAGGCGAACAGGAGCAGACCCGGGAACTCAAGGCCGTAGCTGACCTCGTGGTGCATGCACATCTGCTGGTTCGGCGGCCACTTGGTCGTCGAGTACACGCCGTCCCCGTAGCTGCGCCGCGGCGCGAAGGGCTCGCGGTCGGGCATCAGACCGCTGGTCAGCCGCCGGAAGACGGCCTCGGTGGTCGCGGGGTCCGAAAGGCCCAGACCGCGGACCAGGACGCCACCGTGCTCCAGGACGAGGGCACGCAGCGTGTCGTGCTGCTCGGCGGCCCAACTCGCCGGATCGTCACCGGGCTCGGCGTGCAGGATCGGCGGACTGCCCGGCTTCAGGTCCAGGTTCGGGAGGAGATTCATGGATGACATCTCGTGGTTCCTTTCAGTGCTGCCGGTCGAGCAGGCCCGCCAGGTCCGCGAGGACCGGGTGACGGACGACGTCCTTGAGGGTGATCGCCCGGTCCAGGGCGATCGCGAGACGCACGGCGGACAGCGAGGTGCCGCCGCGGTCGAAGAAATGGTCGAGGCGGCCGATCCGGTCGGCGGGGACACCGAGCACCTCGGCCCAGGCGTCCGCGAGCCGCCGCTCACCGGCCGTGACCGGCTCGCCCGACACAGCGGCGTCGAGGTCCTCGGCGAGCGCGGTGAGCGTCCGGCGGTCGGTCTTGCCGTTGGCCGTCAGCGGCAGGTGCTCGCGCCAGTGCACGACGGCGGGCACCATGTACTCCGGCAGCGACGCGGCCAGCCGTTCCCGCACCGCGTCCGCGCCCACCGGCTCGGGCCCGGCGCAGAACGCAGCGAGCTGCGTCCCCCGTACGACCACGACGGCGCCGTCACGCACCCCGGCCACCCGCAGCAGCGCGTTCTCGATCTCGCCGATCTCCACGCGGAACCCGCGGATCTTGATCTGGGTGTCCCGGCGGCCGAGGAACTCCAGTCGGCCGTCGGACCGCCAGCGCCCCACGTCACCGCTGCGGTAGAGCCGCTCACCGGGCCGGTAGGGGTCCTCCATGAAGGCGGCCGCGGTGCGCTCGGGGTCGTTCACGTACCCGCGCCCCACGCACACCCCGGAGAAGACGATCTCGCCCGGCGCGCCCAGCGGCACGGGCACCAGGTCCTCGTCGACGACGTACACGCGCACATTGCGCACCGGCCGCCCGAGCGGGACCCGGTCGGCGTCCGGCACCCGGTCCATGACCTCGTGGTTGGTGTCGTCGGAGGTCTCGGTCAGCCCGTAGGCGTTGGCGAGGCGGATGCCGGGCGCGGTGGCGAACCAGCGCTCCACCAGCTCCCGTTTCACCGCCTCGCCGGTCACCGAGACACAGCGCAGGTCGGCCAGTTCGCGCGGCCGCTGCCCCAACTCCGCGAGCACCGCCTCCAGATACGACGGCACAACCTGGAGCACGTTGACCCGCTCCCGGATCACCGCGTCCACGAACCGCGGCACGTCCAGGACGGTCTCCTGGTCGACGACCAGCGTCCGCCCGCCGACGACCGGCCCGGCGAGCAGCTGCCACAGGGAGATGTCGAAGCACTGCGGCGCGGTCTGCGCGACCACGTCGTCCTCGCCGATCCCCAGGTCCTCCACCTTGGCGAGTACGTGGTTGACGAAGCCGGCGTGCTCGCACATCGCGCCCTTGGGCTCGCCGGTGGAGCCGGACGTGAAGTAGATGTAGGCCAGTTGGCCCGCCGCGACCGGGATCCCGAGATCGTCGTCCGGGTGGCTCTCGGCGTACGCGGTGTCCACGAACAGGGTCGTGGCCGTCGTCCCGGAGAGCGAACCGGTGCTGCCCCGCTCGGTGACGACGAGTTCGCAGCCCGCCCGGGACAGTGTCCTGGACACCCGCTCGGCCGGGAAGTGCGGCTCGACGGGCAGATACACCCCGCCGGCCTTGAGCACGCCGAGCACGGCCGCCATCCAGTCCAGGTCGCGCTCCATGACGACGGCGACGACCCCCTCGGCCTCCAGGCCCCGGGCCAGCAGCGCCCGGCCGACCTGGTTGGCCCGGGAGTTGAGCTCGGCGTACGTCCACCGCCGCTCGCCCGATACGGCGGCCACGGCGTCCGGGTGCTTGCCGACCCGCTCCTCGAAGAGCTCGTGCACCCGCCGGTCCGGGAGTTCACGGACCGGGCCCGCCAACTCCTCCAGCTGGAAGCGGAGTTCCTCTTCGGACAGCAGGCTCCCGCGGTCCGGGTGGGCCAGCGCGGTGAGGTGGTAGCCGGCGATGCGGGCGGCGGCCTCGGCGTCGAAGGCGCCGGTGCGGCAGCTCAGCCGCAGCGTGCCGTCGGTGACGGTGATGCGCAGGTCGTCATCGACCGTGCCCTCCGCCTCGCCCGAGAGGGCGGCCAGCACCCTGGCGTGGGCCGTCAGCAGCGCGGCGGGATCGGTCGGTGTGCCCGCGGGCAACCGGACCGCGTACTCCGTGACATCCGGTGTCGGACCGGGCGTCGGGTGCGGAACTGTTTCCATGACTTTCGTCCCCCTGTTTGTTTCGTTCGGGCAGGTCAGCCAGTGCGGCCGCGTCGCAGCGCCACCGCCGGATTCCCGCCCCAGTGCGCCCCCGCCGGCATCTCCTCGCCCTTCATCAGGAAGGCGTCGGCACCGAGCACGGCGCCCTCGCCCATCGCGACGCCGTAGTGGACCAGCGCGCCCGCCCCGAGGGTGCAGCCGTCGCCGATGACGATGTGGTCGGACTTGAAGGTGCCGTCCTCCTGGGAGTGGGCCTGCACCTTGGAGTGGTGGCCGAGCGTGGTGTCGCTGCCGATCGCGACCAGCGTCCGCTCGGTGATGTAGCAGCCGTCGTCGAAGACCCGCCGACCGGTCCGCACGCCCAGCAGCCGCCAGATCAGGCTCTTGAACGGGGTGCCGTTGAACACGGCGAGATGCTCGTCCGGCACCTTCCACAACCGCTCGTGCCACCAGAAGTACGGGTCGTAGATGGAGCACAGCCGCGGCTTCAGCGGCCGGAACCGGGTGATCACGCGCTCCACCAGCGCCCAGTAGCCGACGGTCACCGCGAGACCGGCCATCAGGTAGCCGCCGATGAGCAGGCCGCCGCGGGCGCTCTGACCGCCGTGGAGATCGACGACCGCGAAGCCGAGCAGGGTCAGCAGGAACCAGTGCAGCCAGCGCAGGAACAGGAACAGCGCCATCGAGCGGGCGTTGAAGCGGTTCTTGCCGGACAGCCGGCGGCTCAGTTCGTCGCCCTCGCGGAAGTGGTCGAAGCGGGTGTCGCGCTCCACCGTGCGCGGGATCTCGAACGGCGGTGAGCCCAACAGGCCCACACCCTCGCGCAGTTCACCGTCGAGCGGGACCAGCACCTTGGTGGCGAGCAGGCAGTTGTCGCCGGTACGGCCGCCGACCGGGTAGGCGATGTGGTTGCCGAGGAAGTTGCGCGGCCCGATCGCCACCCGCGAGAGGCGGAACGACGTGCTGGAGTACTCGGCGTTGAGGATCGAGAGCCCGTCGGCGACCATCGTGCCGCTGCCGACGGCGGCCAGGTACGGCGTCTCGTGCGACACCTCGGTGCCGAAGTTCGAGCCGGTCTGCTCGACGTGCGAGAGGTCGTAGCCGATGGACCGCAGGTAGGGGACGATGTACGAGCTGTCGCCGCACAGCCACTTGAAGAACTTGATGTTGGTCATGCGGGCGATGGTGCGCTGCACCGAGTAGTGGAAGCCGTACAGCGGATAGACCCGGTCCGCCCTCAGGGTCAGGTTCAGCAGCCGCGGCAGCACCGTCACGGTGACGAGGCCGAGGACCACGAAACCGGCGAAGAGGGCGACGGACAGGGCCAGCGCCTCGACGTAGAAGGCCGCCGACGCCAGTTCCTTCGCGTTCGGTTCGAGCAGCGGGTCCAGTGCCGGCACGAGGTCCATCACCAGGAAGGCGCCGCCGAGGCCGAGCGGGACGTACACCAGCAGTGTCTGGAGCAGGGCCACGAGGGCGTAGCCGGCCCGGCGCGCGGTGCCGCAGCGGGTGGCCGGCACGCGGATGTGGTCGACGTCGGTGGGGCGGGCCGGGGAGCCGTGCCAGCGCTGCCCGGCGGGGACGGCGGCGCCGTCGTACAGCGCGGAGGAGTGGCCCAGCTGGCCGCCGTCGCCGATGGACGTGCCGATGTCGAGGATCGTCTTCTCGCCGACGAAGACGTCCCGGCCCAGGGTGACAGGGCCGGTGCTGATCCGGCCCGCGTGCGCCCGGTAGCCGAGGAACAGGGCGTCCTTGCGGATCACCGTGCCGGCGCCGACCGTCAGCAGGTCGGTGCAGACCGGCACCGAGTGGGACAGGATCGTGACGCCCGGGCCGATACGGGCGCCGAGGGCCCGCAGGTACAGGACGTACAGCGGGTTGCCGGTGAACAGGATCATCGGGTTGGCGTGCAGCAGTGCCTTGACGGTCCAGAAGCGGACGTAGGCGAGGCTCCACACCGGGAACTCCGTCTCCTTCCACCGGCCCACCAGCACCCACTTCGCCACCACGGGCAGGGCGCAGACGGCCAGGAACAGCGCACCGCCGAAGACCAGCGAGCGCAGGTAGACGGAGAGCACGCCGTCGCCGCCGGATATCCAGGAGTACCCCTCGGCGGTGGCGATCCCCGCGGCGAGGCAGTACACGGCGAAGACGAGGAACTGCAGGATCCCGCACAGGACATAGCGGGCGGTGCTGCCCGGCGGCGGAGGCGGTTCGGCCGGCCGTGCGGGGACCGGTTCGGTGGCCGGGATCTCGGCGAGAGCGGTGGCCAGACCGCGGATCGTCGGATGGCCGTAGATGTCCCTCATCGACACCGGCGGCAGATCGTCCCGCTTCCTGACCCGGGCGCAGAACTGCGCCATGACCAGCGAGTTGGCACCCAGGTCGTCGAAGAAGTGGCTGTCGAGAGGTACATGATCCGTCTTCACGACCCCGGCCAGCACCTCGGCGAAGACCTGGGCGGTGCCGTCCACCGGGGCGACTGTCGTGATCTCGCCGGGATTTACCACCACTTGAGCTCCTAGATCATTACTTTTGGTCTTTTGGACTATTCGATGTGCTTGCTAAGTCGGGCCGGGCTCTCCACCGGTTCCTGGGACGGCGCCGGTGTTACGGCCTCGCGACACCGCCGGGCCGCGGCTGCGACGACCGTTTCCAGCGGGCCACGCCCGACGTGCCGCCACGAGAGGGCGAAGAGGAGCGCTCCGGTCGTCATGACGGCGTAGAGGAGCCCGGGGGAGTCGGCGAGTGCGCCGGTGGCGAGAAGGAGCACGTGGGCGACGTAGAGGGTCAGGGGCATGCTGCCCGCCGCCGCGAGCGGCGTGAGCGCCCGCGCGAGGAGGGCGCTCCTGGTCAGCAGCAGGGCGCCGCCGAGGATCGCCGTCGCCGAGCCCAGGGTGAGGAGCATGTCGAAGGGCGTGGTCGCGTGCGGCGCACGGGACAGCAGCGCCCACCAGGTCTCGCCCCCGGGGCTGTCCCACAGGGCCTCGGCGCGGGAGGCGCCCGGGAACTCCGCGCGCCACAGGTGCCCGAGCCCGTCGTACCGGAACAGAACCAGGGACGACACCAGCCAGACACCGGCCACCAGTGCGAGACCGCCGCCGAGGAGCCGGGGTGCGGCCTTCCGTGACGCCAGGTCCATCCGGCCGAGAGCGAGTCCGGCGCACAGATACGCGGTCCACGCGAGCACCGGGTAGTCGCCGTGGACCAGCAGGTCCGACACCAGGCCGAGCGGGTCGGTGACCACGTCCTGGAGGGTCGGGTCGCCGTCGAAGGCGGGCGCCGGCAGGACGCCCCGCAGCGCGTGCACGGCGAACGGGGCACCCAGGGCCAGGGTCAGGGACAGGGACGCCAGGGTGCGCGGACCGAGGCCCAGCAGCGGGATCCCGATCAGGAACAACAGCGCGTAGAACGCCAGGATCACGTCCACGTCCAAGTCCGCCGCGCGCGAGGCATAGCCCAGCAGCAGCCCGATCAGCGCGATGACGCCGGCCCGCGCCGCCACCGTGACGGCCGCGGGCCGCCCGGTCACCGGCCGGCGCCCGCCGGTCGTGAAGGCCAGACCGATCCCGGCCGTCACCGCGAACGTCGCCGAGGAACGGCCGCCCGCGAACATCCAGGCGGGTGTGACCGCGCCTGCCGCGTCGAACGCACCGAACGCGTGAACGGAGAACATACCGAGCAGGGCGAGGCCCCGTGCCACATCGACCCCCACGATTCGCGGCACGGCATGCTTCGGGGCGTACGGAACAGGCATGAAAATTCTCCAGAGGGGAGTACGGCGGAATAGCGCCCGCTGTTCAGCACGCAGCGGAAAATCATGACGAAGAACCCCCGTGTTTCCGGTGTTCCGGAAGAAAGAGAAGTGCCCCGAGGCACGGAATGAAATAAGAGAAGGAGCGGTTCGGTATGTGCCTGAAGTGACCACGCGGTGGGGACGGGGTGGTCGGCTGGAGCCTTGGTCAGGGCTCTGAGAATGCAATCCGAATTGTTTCGAGGGGCTCATGAACGGGTCAAGCGCGTTTCAGTCAATGGCGGTTTCTTGCTGGTCGACCGTTCGTTGGCGGTATGCCCCGTTCATGCCGCTCGATGGCGTCACCGGGGAACTCACCCGAGGGGCGGTGCATATACCGTCCGGCATTCCGCTTTTCAATGCCTCGAAATCCGGCCACCGGGTTCATGACAGAAAAGAAGTTCGATTTCCTTGACGATTTCCGCGGGGTTGCCCGGCGTTTTCCGCGACATGACGGAACCGAACACGAGCGGGCGTTCCCCGCACGGGCGTGCCCCGGACCCTGACCGGGGGATGAGTGCACGCCGCCATGGCGGATACCTTTAGGTCGTGCAGGCAGCAAGCGAATCCCCTCAGCGGCCCTCCGGCCGGCTCCATCGGGCCCGTGCCCTCTACCGGAACGTCTCGAAGCGCCGGACCGCCTGGCTGCTGGTCAAGGACACCGTCAACTCGTGCATCGAGTACCGCATCCTGGGGCTCGCCGCCGAGGCCGCGTTCTTCTCGCTGCTGTCCGTGCCGCCGCTGCTGCTCAGCCTCATCGGACTGCTCGGCTACGTCGACGACTGGACCGGCACCGACAGCATCAGCAGCCTCGAGGCCAACATCCTGGACGCCGCGCGCACGGTCCTGTCCGACAAGGGCGTACGGCAGATCGCGCAGCCGATCCTCGACGACGTGATGAAGGGCGGCAGACCCGACGTCATCTCCGTCGGCTTCCTGTTCGCCCTGTGGTCCGGGTCCCGCGCGGTGAACGTCTTCATCGACACCATCACCGTCATGTACGGCCTCGACGGGGTCCGCGGCATCGTCAAGACCCGGCTCGTGGCGTTCGCGCTGTTCATCGCGGCCCTGCTGATCGGCTCCGTGGCACTGCCCCTGATGGTCGCGGGGCCGGACGCGGTGGTACGGATCGTGCCCTGGTCGGAGACGCTGGTTCAGGTCCTGTACTGGCCCGTCGTGATCATCCTGTCCATCGCCTTCCTGACCACGCTGTACCACCTGTCGGTGCCGGTGCGCTCACCGTGGATCGAGGACGTCCCCGGCGCGCTGGTGGCCCTGGCCATGTGGGTGCTGGGGAGCTTCCTGCTCCGGATCTACCTCCAGAGCACGATCGAGGGCGCGACGATCTACGGCTCGCTGGCCGCGGCCGTGGCGGTGCTCCTGTGGATCGGGGTGTCGGCCTTCGCGGTCCTGGTGGGCGCCGCGGTGAACGCCGCGATCGACCGCGTCTGGCCCGCCGCGGCGACGGCGGCGGCGCGCGCGGCGAACGAGCGGGTGCGGGAGGCACAGGTCGCGCAGTACGTCGCCCGGACGGCCGCACTCCACGACGACACCGACGCCGACCCCGAGGACCCCGACATGCCCTCGGAGTTCCCGGAGAGATGGTCGCGCTTCCTGCCGCCGGAGGACGTGACGTCGCGGCTGCGGACGCACGCCAAGTCGACACACCCCCCGCACAAGCCCGAGGGCTCCTGAAGGGGGCGGGTCCACTGACGGGGCCGGGGTCAGACCTTCCAGGTCCCCGCGGCCGCCGCCTCCCTCGCGAAGTCGGCGAAGTCCCGTGCCTCACGGCCGAGCACCTCCCGCACCCCGTCCGACAGATACGCGTTGCGCCCGTCCAGCAACTGAGCGAACGCCTCCACCAGCGCCTCCGCCTCCGCCGCCGGCACCCCGAACCCGACCAGGTTCTCCCCGTACCGCTGAGGCGACACCGCCCGGTACGTCAGTTCCCGCCCCGTCGCCTCAGCGATCTCCGCGACCGCCTCACCGAAGGTCAGCAGCCGAGGTCCCGACAGGGCGACCGTCTCGCCGACATACCGGTCCGCCGACACCAGCACGGCCGCCACCACGTCCCCGATGTCCCGCACATCCACGAACGGCTCCCGCACCTCACCCGCCGGGAACACCAACTCCCCGCTCAGCCGCAGCCCTTCCACCAACGGCCCCTCACTGAAGTTCTGTGCGAACCACGCGGCCCGTACGACCGTCCAGTCGGCCCCCGACGCCTGCACCGCCTCCTCCGCGTCCCGCGCCCGGTCCTGCCCCCGCGACGACAGCAGCACCAGCCGCCGTACGCCGATCCCCACCGCCTCCCGCGCGACCGCCCCGATCGCCTCGGCGGCCCCCGGAGCACCGATGTCCGAGGGGTACACCAGATACGCCGCGTCCGCGCCCCGCAACACCCCCGCCCACGTCGACCGGTCCTGCCAGTCGAACCCCTGCGCCCGCGAGGCGGCCCGGACCGTCAGCCCCGCCGCCTCCGCGGACTGCGCCACCCGGCTGCCCGTACGACCCGAGGCACCGGTCACCACCACCGTCATCTTCCGCGCGTTCTGTGTCATGCCGTCGAGTCAACTGCCGCCCGCCGCAAGGGTCCATCGCTGAACGGCTCATTCCCATGCGCGCGCGTCTACGCTGGCCGTATGGACGCTCTGGCAGGCCTGCTGGAAGGACCGCGGGCGCGTGGCGCCTTCATGATCCGTGCGTGTTTCGACCCGCCGTGGGCGGTGCGGGTGGAGGACCGGGCGCCGTTGACGGTCATGCTGATGGTCCGGGGGGACGCCTGGGTCGTGCCCGACTCGGGCGAGCGGATCCGGCTGCGCCCCGGCGACCTCGCCATCGCCCGCGGCCCCGACCCCTACACCTGCGCCGACGACCCCGGCACGGCCCCGCAGGCACTGATCCTGCCCGGCGCGGAGTGCCGCTATCCCGACGGGCGGGCCCTGAACGGCTCCATGGACCTCGGGGTGCGCACCTGGGGCGACCGGCTCGACGGCGGGACGGTGGTCCTCATCGGGACGTATCTGATGGACGGCGAGATCAGCAACCGGCTCCTGGACGCGCTGCCGCCGCTGCTGTCGCTCACCACCGACGTGTGGGAGTGCCCGCTGACCCCGCTCCTCATGGAGGAGATCGTGCGCGACGAGCCGGGCCAGGAGGTCGTCCTGGACAGGATGCTGGACCTGCTGGTCATCGCGGCGCTCCGGGCCTGGTTCTCCCGGCCCGAGGCGGAGGCTCCCGCCTGGTACGCGGCGCTGGCGGATCCTGTCGTGGGCCGGGTGCTGCGGCTGCTGCAGGACGATCCCGCGCATCCGTGGACGGTGGCCTCCCTTGCGGCCAAGGCCGGCGTCTCGCGTGCCGCGCTCGCCCGGCGGTTCAGTGAGCTGGTGGGGGAGCCGGTGATGACGTATCTGACCGGATGGCGGCTGGCGTTGGCGGCGGATCTGCTGCGGGGGAGCCCTTCGACGCTCGAGGCGATCGCCCGACAGGTGGGGTACGGCAGCGCGTTCGCGCTGTCCAGTGCGTTCAAGAGGGGGTACGGGGTCAGTCCGCAGGAGTTTCGGATGCGGGCCGGCGGGGGCTGATCGTAGCCTGGGTATGTGTACACGGAACGGGCGTCCCGGCTTGCCGGTGCCGTCATCTGGACCGGTGACGGGACCGGACGTGTGCTGCCCGACGGGTGCATGGACCTGCTCTGGAACGAAGGGCGGCTGCTCGTCGCCGGGCCCGACACGCGTGCGTACGTCGCCGGCGGCACCCCGAGCACCTGGGCGGGCGTGCGCTTCCACCCGGGGACCGCGCCCGCCTTCCTGGGCGTGCCCGCCCATGAACTGCGGGACCGCCGCGTCGAGTTGGCCGATCTCTGGCCGGCTACGGAGGTACGGCGGCTGCGAAGCCGTATCGAGAAGGCCCCCGACCCCGCCACGGCACTCGAAGAGATCGCCCTGGAGCGTGCCACCCTTCCTGATCCCGTTCTGCACGCCCTGGTGACCGCCCTCGACGCGGGCCGCCCCGTCGCCGCGACGGCAGACGAACTGGGGCTGGGAGTAAGGCAGTTGCACCGGAGGTCGCTCGATGCCTTCGGGTACGGGCCCAAGACGCTGGCCCGGATTCTGCGGCTGCGGCGGGCTCTCGTACTGGCCGGGGCCGGGGTGCCGTTCGCGGAGACGGCGGTGCGGAGCGGGTTCGCGGACCAGGCCCATCTCGCGCGGGACGTCAAGGAGTTGGCGGGCGTTCCGCTCGGGCGGCTACTCGCCGTCGGCTAGCGGGGCGTACAGGTCGACGCCGTTGCCGTCGGGGTCGTGCAGCGAGGCGTACCGCTGCCCCCACTCGGCGTTCCACGGCTTGAGCTCACCGTGGAAACCCTCGCCCACCAGCTCCTCGTACACCGCGTCGACCTCGGCCGGGCCGGCGCACCGCAGCGCGAGCCCGGTGCGACTGCCGCCGGCCGGTGCCCGCCATCCAGGGTGGAAGGAGCGGACCGTCTCCTCGGTGTCGAGCATCAGGCGCACACCCCCCGGCAGTTCGGCCTCCGCGTGCGGCTGCGTCTCGGCCCCTTCCGGGAACGGGAAGCCGAGCCGTCGGTAGAAGGCGACGGAGGCGGCCATGTCGGAGGCCACCAGTCCGATGGCGTCGAATCGTGGAGTCATGCCGCCACCGTAGGCGGCACCCGGAGGCCCGGTCTTGAAGGAATCGGACACGTCAGCCGAAGACCACCGGCCCCCGCGGAGTGTCCAGCGTGAAGGAGAGACCCACCGGGCCCTCGGTGAGGAGGAGATCGGCGTCGAGGGCGGCGAGGAGGGGCCGGATCTCGTCCGGGACCGGGGCGGTCGCGGTCAGGGACAGCAGGGGAGTGGCGGGAAGGCCCGAGGCCGTCGGATGGGGCGAGGTGCCCCAGTCGATGAGGAAGGGGACCAGGCCGGAGGGATGCTGGGTGTCGCCGTCGGTCAGGCGCCAGGTCAGCAGGGTCCCGTCGGGGGTGCGGCGGCTCATCGGGCGGATCTCGCCGGGGTCGTAACCGCGGGCCCGGGCGGTCGCGACCGCCGTGTCCAGGTCGGGCGGGCCGATGGCCCAGGTCACCGTGCGGGCGGTGGCGAGCATGTCGACGTCGAAGGGGCGTGGCCCCATCGGCTCCGGCTGCTCCGGGTCCGGGCCGATGATCTCCAGATAGGCGGTGCCGCCCAGGGCCACGAGATGGTTGCGGGTGCCGCGACCGAGGTGCACACCGCCGGGCGCGGGGGTCACGCCGGTGCGCCGGGTGAAGTCGGCGACCGTCGCCGCCAGGTCCGGGGTCGCGAGGACGAGATGGTCCAGCCGTGCGGGAATCGCGTTCACCGCGCCGAGGCTACGCACAGCGACCCGCCCGACGGAACACCCGTACGACGGCGACACACTGCGATGTTGTTCAGCCGGCCGGCGGGGCCGTGCTCGCCCGCTCGACCAGCCGCGTCGACAGCTCGGTCCGGGTGCTCTCGGGCCGGTCGCCGTCCATCATGCGGACCAGGAGGCGCAGGGCCGTCGCCGCCATCTCGGACAGGGGCTGGCGGACCGTGGTGAGGGCCGGGGTGGTCCAGCGGGCCTCGGGCAGGTCGTCGAAGCCCACGACGCTGATGTCGTCCGGGACGCGCAGGCCCCGTTCGGCCAGGGCCTCGTACACCCCGAGGGCCATGCGGTCGGAGCAGGCGAAGACCGCGGTGGGCGGTTCGGGCAGGTCCAGCAGTTCCAGCGTGCGGCGGTGGGCCGCGCTCTCGTCGAAGCCGGCGTGGCGGACGTACTCGGGCCGCTGCCGTATCCCCGCCGCCGCGAGGGCGGACCGGTAGCCCGCCACGCGCGCGCTGCTGCACATCTTGCGCTGGTGGCCGGCGACGACCGCGATGCGGTCATGCCCCAGCGCCAGCAGGTGCTCGGTCGCCGTCACCCCGCCCTGCCAGTTCGCCGCGCCCACCGAGACGACGCCCGGCGGCGGCTCCAGGACCGGGTCGATCAGGACGTACGGGATGCGGTGCTGGTCCAGCCAGCCGTACTGCGACGACGTCAGCTCGGCCAGGTTGAACAGCACCCCGGAGGAGCCGCGCGCGGTGAGCTTGTCCAGCCAGCCGCGCTCCGGGCGCCCGGCCCGGGTGCGGTTCGGCCCGGCCGAGACGACGACCTCGAGACCCGCGTCGTGGGCGGCCGCCTCCACTCCGTGCAGCACCGCCCCCGACCAGGAGGTCTCCAGCGAGTGCACGACCAGGTCGACCAGCCCCGACGCCTTCGCCGCGTCGAACCTCGGTCTGCGGACGTAGCCGAGCCGGTCCAGCGCCTCGGTGACCCGGCGGCGGGTCTCGGGGGCCACGTCCTCGCGCCCGTTGACCACCTTGGAGGCGGTCGGCACCGAGACGCCCGCCTCCCGGGCCACGACCGCCAGCGTCGGACCGGTCGCCACGCTCGCACTCCCCGTGCGGACCATCGGGAACCACCTCTCCGGCCCGCCCGAGGGCCATGAAAGTTTTCGACCAGCGCGGAAACAGTAAGCGCTTCCTACCCTAGGTTCGCCGGGTGAAGTCGGGAAGAGGTAGGGCTTCGCTGGTCTTCCTGGGCCCCTGACTTTCGAAACCTCGAACGCTACCCGCAGCTCAGGCGGAACCCGGTGAAGTCGGCCGTGAAGGCCGCGCCGACCAGGTCGACAGCGTGGATTCCGGCCATCGCGCCCGTGAACCGGAGCTTGGATCCGTGGTCGTCGGAGAGGCGGGTGAAGTCCAGTTCCGGGCCGATGGGGATCCGTACGCCGTGCGCGCCCAGGGACCAGAAACGGGCCACACCGTCCTCCACGGTGACGCCGATCGTGAAGGCGCTTTCCGTGTGGACATCGACAACGGCCACCTGCCGGGTGCCGCCCTCGTCCCGCTCGACCAGGCTGAGCACTGTCCGCCCGCCGCCCCGCCATTGCTGGCCGCGCTGCCCCTCGCCCTCGGGCTCCGCCCAGGTCAGGTCGAGGGCCAGATAGGACTCGGTGTTGTACCAGAGCACCAGACCGGCTGCCTGGGTGAACGTGGTCGGCCGGGCCTCCACGGTGACCTCGGCCTCCGCCCGGTGCTCGGTGATCCGCTGCGCCAGCAGACTGTGCGCCCACCACGACTCGGGCCCGTGCCGCCCACGCAGCCGGATCCAGCCAGGACGGGCGGCGGCGTCCGCCCAGGAGCGATCGGGGGCGGCCCGCAGGGTGCTCCAGGGCCAGCCCAGGGGGTCGCGCGGGAGCGCGGGTTGATCCGACGGTCGCGGGTGCGGTGGTAGGGGGGTGTGGGCCGTCGGGTGTGGTTGTGCCGGGGTGTTGGGCTGGGGCTGCGGCCCGGGGTGCGCCGGTGTGACGGGCTGGGCCTGTGGCCGTGGACGCACCGGTGTGTCGGGCTGGGGCTGCGGTCGCGGTTGCGTTGGTGCGGCGGCGTCGGTTGCCGGGTGTGGTTGTGCGGGCGAGGTGGTCTCGTCCTCTGGTCGCGGGTATGTCGGTGCGCCGGTCTGGGCCGCCGGGTGTGGTTGTGCCGCGATGTCGGGCTCGGGCCGCGGCCCGGGGTGCGTCGGTGTGCCGGTCTGGGCCTTCAGCCCTGGACGGGCCGGTGTGCCCAGCACGGCTGCTGGCCCTCGATGCGCCGTAGCAGCCGCCACGCCTTCCAGGCGTGGGTGGGTCGATACGTCGACCTCGGTCGAAGGATGCGGACCCCCGTGCCGCAGCCTCGGCCAGCCCTCTGGGGCCCAGGTCACCGCCTGGATCGCCGTCTCGCGGCCGAGGGGGCAGCGGGGGCCGGCCGGCGTGTGAAGGGGGCGGGCCGCGAGGTGACTCAGCACCCAGGTTCCGTCGGGGAGCTGGACCAGTTCGCCGTGGCCGGCCTTCTGCAAGGGGAGCGAAGGGTCGTCGCGGGACGTCAGCAGCGGCCGGTCGTGCAGCTCGTACGGGCCGGTGATCCGCCGGCTGCGGGCCACCAGTACCCCGTGCTCGAAACCGGTGCCGCCCTCGGCGAGGACGAGGTAGTACCAGCCGTCCTTGTGGACCAACTTCGGTCCCTCGACGAGCCGTTCGTGCTGGAGCAGCAGGTGCGTGTCACCGACCGGCGCCGGCGTCTCCCGGTCCAGCTCGGTCAGCACGATCCCCGCGAAGCGCCGGCCGCCGGGGCGGTGGTCGTTCTGAAGGTTGAGCAGCCACAGCCGGCCCCCGTCGTGGAAGAGCGCGGGGTCGAAGCCATGGCTCGCGATCCGCCGCGGTGCCGCCCATGCACCGGCCGCCTCCGTCGCCGTGGAGACATAGGTGTCCGTGTCGAAGTACGGCGTTCCGACCGAGCGGACGATCGAGTAGACCACCCAGAATCGCTCGCCGTCCCAGCTCAGGGAGGGTGCCCAGATACCGCCCGAATCGGGGACACCCGCAAGCGAGTTGCCCGGTACGGCACCCTGGACATGGCCCGCGAACTCCCAGTGCGCGAGGTCGCGCGAGCGGTGCAGCGGGATCGTCGGGAACCACTCGAAGGAGCTGGTCGCCACGTAGTACCAGTCGCCGACGCGGACCATCGACGGATCGGGCGCGAAGCCGCGGATCACCGGGTTGTGCAGCAGGGTCACTTGAGGGCTCCCAGAGTGACTCCGGAACGCCAGTAACGGCGCATCGCGACCATCATGATCGCCATCGGGACGATGGACAGCAGGGCGCCGGTCAGGACCAGACTGGTGAGGTCGACACCGGACTCCAGGCGCTTGCCGGACCAGTTGTACAGACCGATGTTGAGCGTCCAGTTGTTCTCGCCGCGCAGCACGGTCAGCGGCAGGAAGAACGCGTTCCAGGTGTTCACGAAGGCCAGCAGGAACACCGTGGCTCCCCCCGTGGTCATCATCCGCAGCACGATGCTGAAGAAGATCCTGAGCTCTCCGGCGCCGTCGATACGAGCCGCCTCCAGGAGCTCGAAGGGGATCGTGGCCTCGGTGTACACCTTGGCGAGGTACACACTGAACGGGTTGATCAGACAGGGGATCAGCATCGCCCAGGGCGTGTCCACCAGGCCGATCTCCGAGAACAGCAGGTACAGCGGCAACGTGAGCAGCGCGATCGGGATCAGGAAGGAACCGACCACGCACGCGAAGACGAGGTTGCGGCCCGGGAAGTCGAAGCGGGCGAGGCCGTAACCGGTTGCCAGCGCCAGCAACGTGCCACCCAGCGAGCCGACACCGGCGTAGAGAAAGGAATTCGCCGTCCAGCGCAGGAAGATGCCGTGCTCGTAGGTGAACAGCTGATGCAGGTTGTCCCACAGATGCCAGCCGGAGAACCACAGTCCGTTGGACTGGTAGAGCCCGGTGCGGTCCTTGGTGGCGGCGACGACCAGCCACCACACCGGAAAGAGGCTGTAGACGCTCGCGAGGGACAGCCCGACGAGCAGAAACCGCTGCCCGCCACGTGAACGGCCCGCGGGATCGGGCTCGTTGAGCCGCCGAACGGGCGCGGTCTTCTCAGGCTCCGCGATGAGGGTCATCAGTCGGCCTCCTTCGAGGTGAACCGGTAGAACAGGAAGGAGGCGACGCCGAGGATCAGGGCGAGCAGCACCGAGAGGGCCGCCGCGTAGTGGTAGTTGCCGGCGTTGAACGCCTGGTTGTAGATGATCATGATCGGGGTGAAGGAGTCGCTGACCGTCTGCGGGGTGACGTTCCGGAAGAGCGCGGGCTCGTTGAAGATCTGGAGCATCTGGATGATGGAGAGCATCCCCGTCAGCACCAACGCCCCCCGCACGAACGGGATCTTGATGCTGCGGGCGATCCGCAGCTCGGAGGCCCCGTCGAGCCGCGCCGCCTCGAACAGGTCGCGGGGCACACCCTGGAGTGCCGAGTAGATGATGACCATGTTGTAGCCGATGCCGTGCCAGGTCAGCAGGTTGCCGATGGACGGCCACACCATCGACGGCGCGAAGAAGTTCCAGGAGAACCCGAAGATCTCGCCGAGCGGGGTCAGCGGGCCCACGTCCGGGCTGTAGAGGTTCAGCCACACGATCGCGGCGACCACACCAGGGATCATGTACGGCACCAGCAGCAGGATCCGGAACCGGCCGGCCATCCGGGAGCTGAGCGCGTCCAGGAACAGGGCGAGGACGAGACTGACCAGCAGCATGATCGGGATCTGCACGCAGGCGAACAGCACCACCCGCAGCACGGAGCCCATGAACGCCGAGTCGGTCAGCCCCTGTTGGTAGTTGTCCAGACCGGAGAACTCGTCGGTCGTGCCACCGAGCCCCAGTCCGGAGGACTGCGACCGGTACAGCGACTGGTAGACGGCGTACCCGATCGGCAGCAGGTACAGGAAGACGAAGCCGAGCTGGAAGGGCACCGTGAAGGCGGCACCCTTCCAGCGCAGAGAGCGAATCATCAGTAGCAGCCCTAAGCCTCTAGCCCTTGACGCTGATGCCGCGGGACTTCAGGTCATTGACCGTCCACTCCTGCATGTGGGCGAGGAGCTGGGTCACCGTCTGCTCCTTGCTGACCACCTTGGCCCAGCCGGCCTGCATCTCGGTGAACATCGCGGTCCAGTCGGGCCCGAAGGTCCAGTCGGTGGTGACGGTCTTCAGGCTGTCGTTCACGATCTGCTGACCCGCCTGGTAGTTGGAGCCGAGCAGCTTCTGGGAGACCGCCTCCGGCACGTACGCGTCACTGTCGGCCAGCGCCGGCATCACGCCGTTGCCCGTCTCCGGGTTCGCCATCGTCTTGACCGCGCCGGTGTTCGTGGACATCCACAGCGCGGCCTCGGCGGCCTGCTCCTGGTTCTTGCACCCCTTGGTCACCAGCGTCACGCTGCCGGTCAGGTTGGTGCCCGCCGGGGTCTTGGCGGCCTCGCCGGCGAACGTCGGCCAGGGCGACAGCCCCCAGTCCCCGAAGGACTTGGTGAAGTTCTGCACCATGCCGGCCATCTGCCAGGTCGAGATCTGCCGGGTGGCGGTCCCGCCGTTGTCGTAGTTGCGCTGCACGGCGGCGTAGTCGGCGAACGACAGCTTGGAGTTGAGGTCGTTGTCGATGATCTCCTGGATCACCTTGGCGGCCTTCAGCGTGCCCGCGTCCTGGAAGTCCACCTTCCAGGAGTTGCCGTCGATGGAGTACCAGTGCGCCCCGGCCTGCATGGCCAGCACTTCGAGCGTGCTCGGGTCCTCACCGGCGTAGTTGGTGATCTTTATGCCGTGCTTCTTCAGCTCCTTGCCCGCGGCGATGAACTCGTCCCAGGTCGTCGGCGCCTTGATGCCGTACTTCTTGAAGATGTCGGTGCGGTAGATGGTGAAGTTCGGTGACGAACTGGTCGGCACGCCGTACGACTTCCCCTGCACCTGCGCGCTCGCCCACGACCCGGTGTTGAACTTGCTCTTCTCACCCTCGACGTACTGGGTGATGTCGGCGAGCGCGCCCTGCGCGACCCAACTGGTGACGTATTCGGCGGTGTTCTGGACCAGACAGGGCGCGTTGCCGGCCTTGACCGCGTTGGTCAGCTGCTTCTGCATGGTCAGCTGGTCGGTGACCTTCGTGTACTTCAGCTGGATGTTCTTGTGCGAGGCGTTGAACGCCTTGACGACGGCGTCCTGGCCGTTGGCCCAGCCCCAGAAGGGGAGGGTGACGGGCCCCGACGACTGCGAGTCGCCGGAATCGTCCGACCCGCCGCACGCGGTGAGCAGACCTGACAACGCGAGTCCCGCAACGGCGACGCGGGCGAACCTTCTCCGGGGGCTGCTGAAGTTCATCTGACCGTGTTCCTTCGGAAAGTAGGGCGTCTCGGAGAGGAGAGAGGGGGATCGGCGGCTCGGTGTCGGCCGGAAACGGCGGCCGGAAGTTCCATCGGCTCGCGGTTGCGGGGGGTCGGCCCAGCGGAAGCTGTAGTAACCGGTTGCTGGGACGGTAGGCCGACGGCCCTGCGGTTAGCAAGAGGCAGACGGCAATTTGTTACGCCGGTGCGTCCGTGGGGTTAGACCCGTGCGCGCGTTCCGCGGCCGCGCGAGCCCCGACGTACGGCCAGTTCAGAGGCCTGTGGACGCAACGAACGCAAGACCGGGCACCCCACCGGGACGGCGTGATCCAACTCTGACGATCTATGGAAACCGTTTACGAAACGATCTCTTTCTTCTGTTGCTAGCGGGGTTGTGCGGGTGGTCGTACGGAGTGCCGTACGACGACATGGGTGCCCAGCACCAGATGGTCCCCGTCGGCTCCCTTGCGTCGCGCCCCGCCCCCCTCACGCCGATCGGCGACGGCCCGCAGGGCGACCCGTCCCATCTCCTCGTAGGGCACGTGGACGGTGGTGAGCTGCGGGGTGAGCTGGGAGGCGAGCGGGATGTCGTCGTACCCGACGATCGACACGTCCTCGGGCACCCGCAGCCCGGCCGCGCGCAAGGCCTGCATGGCACCGGCGGCGACGACGTCGGTCCCGGCGAGGACGGCGGTGAAGTCGAGTCCGTCGCGCAGACATTCCTCGACGGCCGCGTACCCGTGCTCGTAGTCGTAGGGCCCGTGCCGCACCATGCCGGCCTCGAACGGCACGCCGTACGCCTCGAAGGCGCGCCGGGCCCCCCTCAGCCGCCCCTGGGCGGTGGTGAGTTCGGCATGCCCCGGCAGTACGAGCACCTTCCGGTGCCCGGCCGACAACAGATGGCTGGCCATCGCGTAGGCGCCGCCCTCGTTGTCGTAGTCGACGGTCGTGGCCGGCACGGCACCTTCCAGCGGCGGCCGTCCCACCAGCACGAGATGCGACCCGGCGGCGTCCAGGGAACGGGCGAACCGGGCCATGCGCAGCTGGTACTCGTCGTAGTCGTAGGCGCCGCCGAGCAGCACCACGGCCGCCACGCCCTGCTGGCGCATGAGGTTGACGAGGGCGAGCTCGCGCTCGGGATCGTCCCCGGTGGTCCCCACGAGGGAGAGCCAGCCGCGCAGTGTCGCGGCGCCTTCAACTCCCTTGGCCACATGGGCGAACGCGGCTCCGGTGATGTTGTTGATGAGGATCGCGACGGTGGGTGTACCGCCCCCGGCGAGCGACCGGGCGTGCGCGTTGGTGACGTAGTCCAGGTCGCGCACGACCTTCATCACCTTGCGGCGCAGGTCCTCGGAGACCGGATAGTTCCCGGACAACACGCGCGACACACTGGCCACGGACACCCCGGCCCGCTCGGCCACGTCCCGGATGGTGGCCCGTCCGACGTCCCCGGACGCCTTGCGCTGACTCACCCTTGCGGCTCCTTAGCGGTAATGGCCCGGCCACACAGGACCCAGGGTCCGGAAACCGTATCCCATTGTTACTCCAGCACGATTCCGACGGCTTAGGCACCAACGGGCGGCAAGTGCCCACCACGTTCCACTGCACCCCGGACACCGGCCGTGAGGGAGCCGCAGGGGGCGCGTCGGTGTCGAGAGGCCATGGGGGCACCTCCCGCTCGAGCGAAGCCGAGAGTGGGGGAGCGCGGAGGCCCGAAGGGTCGAGCACGATCGGCCTCTCGACACCGACTGAGGCGCCCCCGTAGGCGACCGAACCAAGGTGGTGCGGGCAAGTGCAGTGACCCGGGTGCAGGTGGTACAGCCGGGGTGACTGAAGTGACCCGGATGCAGGTGACACAGCCGGCGCGACCGCAGCGCCCCGCCCCCCTCAAGCCACCCGAGCCATATCCGCATACCGCACCTCATGCTCCAACCCCACTCCCGCCACCACCCGCTCCAGCTCCTCCACCACGATCCGCCCGAGTCGCTCCAGCTCGTTCCCGAGCGACCCGGCGATGTGCGGGGTGAGAAACACGTTGGGCAGCCGGTACAGCGGCGACCCGGCGGGCAGCGGCTCGGGCTCCGTGACGTCGAGCACCGCACGCAGCCGCCCGGAGACCAACTCGTCGGTCAGCGCGTCGGGATCCACCAGCGCTCCCCGGGAGGTGTTGATGAGCACGCCCCCGTCCCGGATCAACCCGAGCCGGTCTCTGTCGAGCATCCGATAGGTCTCCGGAATGTCGGGCGCATGCAGCGAGACGATGTCGCTGTGCCGCAACAGGTCTTCCAGTGACAGGAGTTCGGCTCCCAGCGCGGCGGCCTCCGCGGGACTCACGTACGGGTCGTGCAACAGGACCGTGAAGTCGAACGGCCGCAGCAGCTCCAGCAGCCGCCGCCCCACCCGGGACGCCCCGATGACGCCCACCCGCCGCCCCACGTTCCCCATGGCCGCGGTCTCGGCGGGCGGCGGATACGCGTGGGTGGCCCGGAACCGCTCCCGGTGTTCGAACGCGTCCTTGCCGCACAGCAGGATCATCGCGAGCGTGTACTCCGCGACCGGCAGCGCGTTGCCCGTGACGGCGCTGGAGACGGTGATCCCACGCTCCCACACGGCGTCGCCGACGAGGGAGCGGACGGAGCCCGCGGCGTGCAGGACGGTCCGCAGCCGGGGCGCGGCGGTGAGGACGCCGGTGTCCAGGCGGGGGCAGCCCCAGCCGGTGATCAGCACGTCGGCGCGGGCCAGGGCGTCCGCGGCGACGGGGTCGGTGAAGTCCTGGACGACGAGCGCGGGGTCGAGGCCGGCGGCGTCGGTCAGCCGGGTCATCAGGGGTGGGGGGAACAGCAGGGGGAGGTGCACGGGATCCATCGCGAACACGGCCCTGGGTGGCTGAGGGCTGGGCATGTGACTCCTGACGCAATGAGTAGAAACAGTTTCTGAAAACGCCTTCTACAGCAGATCTACCGTAGGTCTGGCCTCCGGTGACGGTCAATCACTGAAGAGACGTGAATGACAACCGGTTTCTCTCACGGGCCATGTCGGCGAGGTTACACAGTCTTTTCGAAAGTTCGCCAAGCCTCTTGACGCCGTTTCCGCCCAGGGCCGAAGCTCTGCCCCAACGCGGCAACCGGTTGTCTACCGGCCACCGTGTCCCAGGAACGGACAGATCAGGAGGTGGTGCACTGTGCGCCCACATGCCGGTGCCGCGGTGAGCCGCCGCCGTTTTCTCTCCCTTTCCGCCGGCGGTGCCGTGACGGGGGCGGCAGCGCTGAGCGGCTGTGCGATGCGGGTGTCGAGCGCGGTCGGCGGCTCGGGGGAGACCGTCACGGTCATGGCCAAGGCCGACGACATCTCACCTGAGCTGATCAAGCAGGCCCAGAAGGACATCGGCGTCAAGATCAACACGGTGCTGTACAGCACCAGCAAGCTGATCGCGATGATGACCAACGGCAACCCGCCCGACCTGGTGCGCGGTGTCGGCGCGGTGGACGCCCCGTACTACGCGGCCCGGGGCGTGATGGAGGACCTGGACCCGTACTTCGCGAAGAGCACCGTCCTCAGACCGGCCGACCTGGACCCGGTCAACGACCTCTGGCGCTACGACGGCCGTACCCAGGGCAAGGGCCCGCGCTACGGCATGGCGAAGGACTTCTCCCAGGACTCGATGTTCTGGTACAACACCGCGCTGTTCGACCAGGCGGACGTCGACTACCCGCCCGAGCTGGACCCGGTCACGTACGAGGAGTGGCTGGACAAGGCGAAACGGCTCACCCGCCGCAAGAACGGCCAGACCACCGTGTTCGGCGGCAGCTACAACGGCGTGCTCACCCCCAGCCTGCTGGCGAGCCTCACCGTGTCCGCCGGTGGGAACCTCTTCACCGACGACTACTCCCGGGTCGACTTCACCACCCCCGAGGCCCGCAAGGCGCTCGGCTGGTACATCGACTACTGCCGCACGAAGGTCGGGCCCAGCATCATCCAGCCCGACCCCAACACCTGGGACGGGCCCACCTTCCAGGCGAACCGGCTCGCCATGTCGAACTCGGGCTACTGGCTCGGCGGCCTGATCAACGCGGACAAGAAGCTCGCGCCGCTCTCCCGGCTCGCTCCCGCGCCGTACTTCGAGGGCGGCCGACGGATCAGTCCCTGCCAGGCCGGCACCGGCTTCTGGATCCCGAGCACGTCGCACCACAAGGACGCCGCCTGGCGCGTCTTCGAGTGGTTCTTCGGCGAGGCACCGGCCAAGGCGCGCGCCTCCGGCGGCTGGGGCATCCCGACCCTGAAGTCGCTGCGTCCGCTGATGCCCGCTCAGGAGAACTACCAGAAACGGGTTTTGGCGGTGCAGGAGGCCGAGCTGCGGCACTACTCGGTGATCGCCTTCACGCCGTACGCCACCGCGGACTCGCTCCTCGCCCTCTTCAACCAGATCGCCCCGGCCGCCATGAACGGCGGCATGTCCGTCGACACCCTCGCGGCCCGCCTGAACTCGGCCATGAACGATCAGCTCAAGCGCGGCAAGGAGCAAGTGGGATGACGGTCGATCAGATTGCGTCGGTCACGGACCGGCGCCGTTCCGCCCCGGCGGCGGGGCCGGCCGCCTCCCGGCCGCGCACCTCCATCGCCACCCGCAGGCACCGGGCGTTCTACATGTTCGCCTCGCCCTGGATCATCGGCTTCGCGCTGCTGACCATCGCGCCGATGGCGTACGCGCTGTGGCTGAGCTTCACCACCTTCGACGGCATCTCACCCAACTGGCACTACGTCGGATTCGGCAACTACCGCGAACTGTTCTCCGACGCGCAGACCTGGCAGTCGCTGGGCCGCACGGGCCTGTTCGCGATCACCTCGGTGCCCCTGTCGATCATCGCCGGACTCGGGCTCGCCGTACTGGTGAACCGGCCGCTCAAGGGGCGCGGGTTGTTCCGCACCCTGCTCTATCTGCCGGCAGTGGTGCCTCCGGTGGGCGCGGGCATCGCGTTCAAGCAGCTCTTCGACCAGAACTCCGGTGCGGCCAACGGGGTGTTGAACCTCTTCGGCATCGACGCCCTCGGCTGGCTCGCCGACCCCTACGCCCGCTACGTACTGATCATGACGGTGCTCTGGACCGCCGGAAACATCATGATCATCTCGCTGGCCGGGCTCCAGGACATCCCCCGCGAGCTCCTGGAAGCGGCCCGTATCGACGGCGCGAGCGCCTGGCGCAGCTTCCGCAGCATCACGGTGCCGCTGCTGTCGCCGGTGCTGCTCTTCCAGACCGTGACCGGGGTCATCGCCTCGGTGCAGACCATCATGCCGCTGCTGCTGGCCCCCGACCCGACCCCGGCCGGCATCACCGCGCTCCCGCAGTCCAACTACCTCTACATGATGCACGTGTTCGCGGAGTACTTCGCGTTCGGCCGCTACGGCTACGCCTCCGCGCTGCTGTGGGTGCTCTTCGTCCTGATCCTCGTCGCGACCGGACTGATCTTCAAGGCCACGTCCGGCGTGGTGTTCTACAACGTCGACCCGGAGGCGAAGAAGTGACCGCCACCAGCCTCATCCCGAAGCGCGCCCCGCGTCTGCGCGTCAACCGCCTCGTCCTCTACACCGTCCTCGTCGCGATCACCGGCCTGTTCCTGGGCCCCTTCGGCTGGCTGGTCGTCTCCGGCCTCAAGACCCCGGCCGAACTGGCGGCCTCACCGGTGCACTGGCTGCCCGACCAGGTGCAGTGGCACAACATCGCCGACGCCTTCAACCTCATCGACTTCCTCGGCTACGCCCGCAACTCCCTGATCATCGCGCTGATCTACGCCACCCTCGTGACGCTCAGCTCCGCCTGGGTCGGCTTCGGGTTCGCCCGCCTCGAAGCCCCCGGCAGGAAGACCCTGTTCGGCATCCTGCTCGGCTCGATGATGCTGCCGCAGATGATCACCCTGCTGCCGACCTACCTGATCTTCGCCAAGCTCGGCATGGTCGACACGTACTGGCCGTGGGTGCTGTGGGGCCTGTCCTCCGCCCCCTATCTGGTCTTCCTCTTCCGGCAGTTCTTCGCGGGGCTGCCCCGGGAACTGGAGGAGGCCGCGATCGTCGACGGCTGCGGCTACTCGGCCATCTTCTGGCGGATCTTCCTCCCGCAGTCCTGGCCGGTCCTCTCCGCGAGCTTCGTGATCGCCTTCACCTGGACCTGGGGCGACTACATCGCCCCCCAGCTCCTGCTGTCCACGGACCGCACCACCCTCGCGGTCGCCGTCATGTCCACCTACGTGACCTCGGCCGGCACCCCCGTCACCAACCTCCAGGCCGCGGCCTCGGTGATGTACGTCGTGCCGATCCTGCTGATCTTCCTCGTCGCCCAGCGCGGTTTCGTCGCCGGCATGTCGACGACCGGCCTCAAGTAGCCGTCTCCGTAACCCTGTTCGCAAGGAGTTCCGAATGAACACGCCGTTGTCACGCCGTACGGCTCTCCAGGCGGCCGGCGCCACCGTGCTCGCCGCCGGCCTCACCCACCTGACGGCCACGGCGGCCCGGGCCGACGACACCGCCGCCGTCACGCCGGAGCTGGTCACCTACCCCCGTCCGAGCGCCATGCCGACCAACACCAGTTTCAGGGTGCGGGTGCGTACCGCCCCCGGCGGCGAGTGGCAGACCCTCGACATCTGGCGGCCCCAGCTGGGCGAGATCAACCCCACCACCGGGTCCAGCAAGACCTACAACTCCTCGCTGGCGTACTTCGACTTCCAGGGCTCCGTCGAGGTCGAGGTCACCTACCTCAAGGGCGGCACCACCAAGGTCCGGGTGCGTCCGGACTCGTACGGCATCACGCCTGAAGTCGGCGGCGACACCGTGGTGTTCACGCTCGACCAGCCGCGCAACCTCGTCGTCCAGGTCAACGACGACATCTTCGACTGTCTCCACCTGTTCGCCCGCGCGATCGAGAAGAAGAGGCCCGCGCAGGACGACCCGGACGTCCTCTACTACGGCCCCGGCGTCCACACCACCGCCGACGGCACCCTGCTCGTCCCCTCCGGCAAGACCGTGTACCTCGACGGCGGCGCCGTCCTCAAGGCCACCGTGATCTTCCGGAACGTGGAGCACGCCGGGATCGCCGGCCGGGGCGTGCTCGCGGGGACCGCGGGCGGCGGCGTCCTGGTGGAGAGTTCGCGCAACATCTCCATCGGCGCCGTCACCACGCTCAACCCCAACGGCTACGCCGTCCAGCTGGGCGAGGCCACCGGCGTCACCATCAAGGGTCTCGGCTCCTTCAGCTCCAAGGGCTGGGGCGACGGCATCGACGTCTTCTGCTCCAACAACGTCGTCATCGACGGAGTCTTCATGCGCAACTCCGACGACTGCATCGCCATCTACACCCACCGCTGGGACTACTACGGCGACACCACCGACGTCACCGTCCGCAACTCCACGCTCTGGGCGGACGTCGCCCACCCCGTCAACGTCGGCACGCACGGCAACACCGACAACCCCGAGGTACTGAAGAACCTGCGCTTCAAGAACCTCGACATCCTCGACCACCGCGAACCGCAGATGAACTACCAGGGCTGCATCGCCCTCAACCCCGGCGACTCCAACCTGATCAAGAACGTGCGTATCGAGGACGTGCGGATCGAGGACTTCCGCTGGGGCCAGGTCATCTACATGAAGGTCATGTACAACACGAAGTACAACACCTCGGTCGGCCGCGGCATCGAGAACGTCTACGTCAAGAACCTCAGCTACACGGGCACGAACGCCAAGCCGTCGCTCTTCCTCGGCTATGACGCCCACCACGCCATCAAGGACGTCACCTTCGAGAACCTGGTGATCAACGGCCTCGTCGTCGCCGACTCGATGAAGAAGCCGAGCTGGTACTACACCACGGACACCATCCAGTGGTTTTCCAACGAGCACGTGACGAACCTCAAGTTCCTCACCACCGCCGAGGCCGAGGCGGCCGCCGCCTCATGAGCACCGGCCCCCAGAGAACCGACCTCGCTCCGAGCCGCCGGGGCTTCCTCGGCGGCACGGCCGCCCTGCTGCTGGTGGCGGGCGCGGGCGGACTGCTCACTCCCGGCACCGCCCTGGCCGCCACGCGCACCACCGGCTCCCGCGCCTTCACGCACCCCGGCCTCCTGCACACCGCCGACGACCTCGCCCGTATGAAGGCCGCGGTCGCCGCCAGGCAGTCCCCGGTCCACGACGGCTACCTGGCGTTCGCCGCCCACGCGCGCTCCCAGTCGACGTATCCGATCCAGAACACCGGACAGATCACCTCCTGGGGCCGCGGCCCCACCAATTTCCAGAACCAGGCCGTCGCCGACTCGGCCGCCGCCTACCAGAACGCCCTCATGTGGGCGGTCACCGGCAACCGCGCCAACGCCGACAAGGCCCGCGACCTCCTCAACGCCTGGTCGGCCTCCCTCACGACGATCACGGGCGCCGACGGCCCGCTCGGTGCCGGGCTCCAGGCCTTCAAGTTCGTCAACGCGGCCGAACTGCTCCGCCACACCGGCTACGACGGCTGGGCGGAGAAGGACATCGCCCGCTGTGAGCGGTCCTTCCTGGACGTCTGGTATCCGGCCGTGTCCGGCTACATGCTCTACGCCAACGGCAACTGGGACCTGACGGCCCTTCAGACCATCCTGGCCATCGGCGTGTTCTGCGAGGAGCCCACGCTCTTCGAGGACGCCCTGCGCTTCGCCGCGGCCGGCGCCGGCAACGGCTCCGTCGGCCACCGCATCGTCACCGACGCGGGCCAGGGCCAGGAGGCCGGCCGCGACCAGGGCCACGAACAGCTCGCGGTCGGCCTGACCGGCGACATCGCCCAGGTCGCCTGGAACCAGGGCATCGACCTGTGGGGCTACGACGACCACCGGATCCTCGCCAACTTCGAGTACGCGGCCCGGTACAACCTCGGCGGCGACGTCCCCTTCACCCCCGACCTCGACCGCACCGGCAAGTACATCAAGACGACCGTCTCCGCGATCGGCCGCGGCACCCTGCCGCCGGTCTATGAGATGGCCTACGCCCACTACGCCGGTGTCCGCGGCCTCGACACCCCGTACACCGAGGCGGCCGTCTTCCGCGGCACCGGGGGCGCCCGGGTCATCGAGGGCAGCAACGACGACCTGCCGAGCTGGGGGACCTTCGCCTACGCGGGAGCCACGGCACCCTCGCAGACCGTGCCGGCCGCACCCGCGGGTGTCACGGCGGCGGGCGACCGCACCCACGTCACCGTGAACTGGCTGCCGTCCACCTGGGCGACCGGTTACACCGTCCTTCGCGCCACTCGCCCCGAAGGGCCGTACGAGAAGCTCGCCACCGGCATCGACAAGCCGACGTACACCGACGACCGGGTGCGCGCGGGACAGACGTACCACTACACCGTCAGCGCCACCAACTCCCTCGGGCGCAGCGGTGATTCGGCCCCCGCCTCCGCCACCGCCGGTCTCCCCGAGCCCTGGTCGACCCAGGACGTCGGGGACGTCAGGATCCCCGGTTCGGCCGTCTTCGACGGTGAGCGGTTCGTGCTCGAGGCGAGCGGCACCGCCGACACCCACCGGCTCGTCCATCTGCCGCTGCGCGGCGACGGCTCGGTCACCGCGCGGATCGTGTGGCCGCTGAGCTCGCAGTACTCCAAGATCGGCGTCAGCCTCCGGGACTCCCTCGACGCGGACGCGGCCCACGCGGCCATGGTGATCCAGGGGCTGCCGCTGCACACCTGGAGCGGGGTGTGGACCGTACGGCCCTCCCACGGGGCGGATGTCTCCGCGACCGGCAGCACACCGGTCCCGCCCTCGCAGCAGACGGCGATCACCACGAGCGCCTCCTTCCCGATCTCGAGCCTCGGTGCCCTGCCCGAGTCTGCGACCCCGCTGGAGGCCCCGTACGTCGAGGGCGCGGGCGACGGTTACCGGCTGCGCATGCCCTACTGGGTGCGGGTGACCCGCAAGGGCCGCCGCTGCACCGGGGCGATCTCCCCGGACGGCATCCGTTGGACCGAAGTCGGCTCCACCGAGGTTGCGTTGGGCCGCACCGCGTACGCGGGCCTGCTCCTCACCTCCTGCCTCGGAGTCGACGCGGACTACGCCGAGACCGGCACCGGCGCCTTCGACAACGTCTCCGTGGTCTCCGCCTCGGCCGGCGAGGTCTGGTCCGTTCCCGAGCCCGCCCGCACGGCAGGGGACCTGAGGGCGACGACCGGCGCCGACGCCGTCGAACTGGCCTGGACCGACCCGGACCTCTCCGCCCGCTACAAGGTCCTGCGCGCCACGGACTCCGACGGCCCGTACGCCACCCTCGCGACCGGCATCGGCCCGGTCGGGTCCGGCACCCGCATCCGGTACGCGGACGCCACCGGTACGCCGGGGACGGCGTACCACTACGCCGTCGCGAAGACGAACACGGCCGGGCGCGGACCGCTCTCGGAACCCTCCTCCGCGGTGATGCCGACCCCCTCCCTCCCCGAACTCATTTCCGCGAGCACGGCGTTCACGAACAAGGGAGTCCCCTTCCTGCATGTTCTGCGGGCCTCCCACGAGCCCGTACGGTTCACCGCGACCGGTCTTCCCGACGGCCTCCGCGTCGACAGACGCACCGGCCTGATCCACGGAACCCCGCGTGAGACCGGCGAGTTCACCGTCACCACCAGCGCCGGGAACGCGGCGGGCGACGGCACCGCGACCCTCACCCTCACCGTCGGCACACCCCCGCCTGCCCCCTGGACGTACGGCGACCTCGGCGACGTGGTCCTGGACGACCGCGACTTCGGGACGCTGGGCGTGGCCGCGATCCTCACCCCCGGCAGCACCGCCCACGAGGACGGGACCTTCGTGGTGCGGGGCGCGGGTGTGGATCTGACCGTCAACAACCAGGGGATGACAGGGCAGTTCGTACGGCGGCCCGTCACCGGTGACTGCCTGGTCACCGCCCGGCTGGTCTCCCGCACCGGAGTCACCGCCGACCGCGTCGGGCTGCTGATGGCGAAGTCGCTGTCACCGTTCGACCAGGCGGCCGGAGTGATCGTCACCGGCGGCACCACCGCTCAGCTGATGCTGCGCAAGACCGTCGCCGGCGCCTCCGCCTTCTCCGGCAGCGGAGCCGTCCGACTCCCCGCACTGCTGCGGCTGAAGCGCACCGGGACCGTCTTCACCGCATCCGTCTCCGGCGACGACGGCGCCACTTGGACCGACCTCGCCGTCGGCGAGATCCCCGGCTTCGGCGACGCCCCCTTCCACGTCGGCCTGGTGGCCTGCTCCCGCAGTCCGCTGGCCCTCGTCACCTCCGAGTTCGACGAGGTGAGCATCATCCCCATCTGATTCCCCCCACGGAACGGAGATGCACAGAATGAGCCGCACTTCCCCCCACCAGCACCTCCCGCACACCGAGTTGAGCCGCCGCGGTCTGCTGAGGACCGCGGGCGGTCTCGGCGCCGCCCTCGCCCTGGGCGGCGGCGCCCTCGCCACGAGCATGGCCACCACGGCCGACGCGGCACCCTCGACCTGGACCCACCCCGGCATGCTGCACAACGCCGGCGACATCAACCGGGCCAAGGTCAGGGTCGCCGCGGGCACCGACCCCTGGCTCTCCGGCTGGAACAAGCTGGTCGCCAACTCCCACTCCCAGTCCACCTGGACCAACCGGGCCACGGCTACCGTCATCCGCGGAGGCACCGGCGAGAACTACTCCCTGCTCTTCAACGACATCGCGGCCGCCTACCAGAACGCGCTGCGCTGGCAGGTCGGAGGCACCGAGGCCAACGCCGTCTGCGCAGCGAACATCCTCAACGCCTGGTCGAGGACGCTCACTTCGGTCACCGGCAACGCGGACCGGTTCCTCGCGGCCGGCATCTACGGCTGGCAGTTCGCCAACGCCTGCGAACTCATGCGCGGCTACAGCGGCTTCGACCTCGCCGCCGCCCAGGACATGCTCGCCAAGGTCTTCTACCCGCTCAACAACAGCTTCCTGACCAACCACAACGACGCCTGCATCACCAACTACTGGGCCAACTGGGACCTGTGCAACATGGCCTCCGTCCTGGCCATCGGCATCCTCAACGAGGACAGCGCCAAGTACGACCAGGCGGTCACCTACTTCAAGTCAGGCGCCGGCAACGGCTCGATCGCCCACGCCGTCCCGTACCTGTACACCGACTCCGCCGGCTACGCGCTGGGCCAGTGGCAGGAGTCCGGCCGCGACCAGGGCCACACCGTCATGGGCATGGGCCAGATGGGCGCCATCTGCGAGATGGCCTGGAACCAGGGCGACGACCTCTACTCGTACGACAGCCGCCGCTTCATGAAGGCAGCCCAGTACGTCGCGAAGTACAACCTCGGCCAGGACGTCCCCTTCACCACCTACAACTGGGGCACAGGACAGAACTGCGCCGCCTCGTCCCAGACCGTGGTCTCCTCCGCCTCCCGGGGCCAGATCCGCCCGGTCTGGGCCCAGCTCCACTTTCACTACAACCGGCGCCTGGGCCTCGACGACAAGTACATCTCGCAGATGTACTACGACCTCGTCGCCCCCGAGGGCGGAGGCGGTGACTACGGCACCACCAGCGGCGGCTTCGACCAGCTGGGCTTCGGCACCCTGATGTACGCCAAGTAGCGGCCGAACCGCGCTCTGCACCGGAATACCGAGCCGAAATGTGGTGCTCTGTTGTTCACGGTGCAGTAGCGCGGTGAGGAGGCTGGTGGACATATGACAGCAGTCCGGACAGATCCCGTGGTCAGCACGCCGTACGGGGCCGTACGGGGCCGGCACGAGCACGGGGTCGCTGTCTTTCGGGGCATCCCCTACGCCGCCCCGCCCTTCGGCCCCCGCCGCTTCCGGCCGCCCGTGCCGCCCGAGCCCTGGGACGGTGTGCGCGAGGCGGCCGACTTCGGGCCGACGGCGCCGAAACCGCCGTACTCCGACGCCTTCGGGCAGTACCTGTCCGACCCGTTCGTGCCCGGCGACGACTGCCTCAACCTCAACGTGTGGACGCCGGAGCCCGGCCCGGGGGCCCGCCTCCCGGTGCTGGTGTGGCTGCACGGTGGGGCCCTGACCAGGGGATCTTCCGCGGTGCCCGTGTACGACGGGCATGCCTTCGCCCGGGACGGCGTCGTGTTCGTCTCGGTCAACTACCGGCTCGGCGTGGAGGGCTACGGCCTCTTCCCGGACGCCCCCGCCAACCCCGGCCTGCGCGACCAGCTCGCCGCCCTGCAGTGGGTGCACGAGGCGATCGGAGCCTTCGGCGGCGACCCCGGCCGTATCACCGTGGCGGGGCAGTCGGCCGGCGCGATCAGTATCGGCGCGCTCCTCGCCGCCCCGCAGGCCCAGGGCCTGTTCCGGCGTGCGGTCCTGCAGAGCGGGCCGCCCGAGGCGAGCGACCGCGACAAGGTGCGGCGGATGGTGCGCCGGATGGCCACCCGGCTGAAGATCCCCGCGACCGCCGCGGCCTTCGCCGAGGTCGACCGCGAGCTACTGCTGCGCACCCAGGCCGAGGTGGGCCGCCGGAGCAGCCCGGTCCTGGGCGGCCCCGCCTTCGGGATCGTGATCGACGACGACCTCGTACCGCGTGATCCACTGGAGGCGCTGGTCGAGGACTCGGCGGCCCGTGGAGTCGAGCTGATGCTGGGCTGGACCAGCGACGAGTACCGCCTGTGGCTCGTCCCCGGCGGCCTCCTGGAGCGCGTCGACCGGCTCGGTCCGGTCGCCCTCGCCGGTGCCATGGCCCGCTGCCACTGCGGCTCCGAGGTGGTCCGCGGCTACCGCGCGCTGCATCCCGACGCCGGTACCGCCGAGATCGTCGGCCAGATGGTCACCGACCACCTGCTGCGCCTCCCCCTGCACCGCCTCGCCGAGGCCCGCCCTGGGTCGTCGTACGTCTACGAGTTCGCCTGGCCCTCCCACCGCCCGGACCTCGGTGCCTGCCACGCCCTGGAACTGGGCTTCGTCTTCGACACCGGTGCCGCTCCCGAGTCCGCCAAGCTCGCCGGCGAGGGCGCCCCGACCGAGCTCGCCGACGCCATGCACGGGGCGTGGGTGCGGTTCGCCGTCGACGGCGACCCCGGTTGGCGGCCCTGGGACGACACCCACCCGGTCCAGATCTTCGGCAAGGGCGATCCGTACGTGGAGTCCGGCCCTCGGGACGAGGATTTCGCGGTGTGGACGGCGGACACCACCACGCCGGAGACGGCCCCCGTGAAGGAACCGGCGGAGGGCTGGCCGGCCCGGACCGCGGAGCTCCGGTCGGTCGTACGGCGGCTGCGACGCACCGGACTGGCCCGGCGGCACTGAGCGCGCCGGCCCCCGTCCCTCAGGTGCCGGTCGCCGTGACCGAGTCCCGGACCACCACGTGGGTGCCCAGCAGGAGGTGCTCCGCCGGGTCCTCCGCCGTACGGCCGAGCGCGGTGCGTACGGCGAGGCGGCCCAGTTCCTCGTAGGGGACGTGGACGGTGGTGAGCGCCGGGTGGAGGTCGCGGGCGAAGGGGATGTCGTCGTAGCCGGCCAGGGAGACGTCACCGGGGACGTCGAGGCCGGCCTCGTGGAGGGCGGTCAGGGCGCCCGCCGCGACCATGTCCGTCGCCGCGACCACGGCCGTGAACTCCAGACCCTCCTTCAGGGCCCGGCGCATCAGCCGGTGACCGGAGTCGCGGGTGAAGTCGCCGTTCAGGACCAGCGCGGGATCGGGATCCATGCCGCGCGCGCGGTGGGCGGCGAGATAGCCGCGCTCACGGCCCTGCGCGGTGGTGTGGTCCGCCTTGCCGCCGAGGAACAGGACCCGCCGGTGGCCCTGTGACAGGACGTGGGCGACCAGCGCGTAGGCGCCGCCCTCGTTGTCGTACTCGATGACCGTGACCGGGGCCCCGGGCCCGAGCGGCGGCCGGCCGCACAGCACGAGCCGGGAGCCCGCCGACGCCAGGGAGTCGGCCATCCGGCGGGTGCGCTCGCGGTACTCGACGGTGTCGGCGGCGCCCCCCACCAGGATCACGGCGGCGGCGCGCTGGGCCCGCATCATCTCCACGAACTCCAGTTCGTGCTCGACGTCGCCCTCCGTGCTGCACACCAGACACAGATGGCCCAGCCGGTTCGCCTCACGTTCCACGCCATGGGCCATCAGGGCGAACGACGGGCCGGTGATGTCCTCCAGCACGAACGCGAGCGTCGGGGTGCCGACGCCCGCGATCGCCTTCGCGCGCGCGTCGGCGACGTAGTCCATCTCACGCACGGCCCGCATCACGCGCGTGCGCGTCGCCGCGCTCACCGGATACACCCCGCCGAGCACCCGCGACACCGTCGACGCGGACACCCCGGCCCGCGCGGCGACATCCCGGATCGTGCTCCGGCTCGCGTCCTCACTCTTCCTGGTCATCCCTGCCTCACCCCCTGGGAACAGCGGCAACACCCACGGAAACCGGTTCCCGAGCGGAGGCTAGCAGGGGGAGAGGGATAGCAATAAGGGGCGGGAGCGGAAGGGCGCGCGAAGCGCCGCCCAGGGGGCGCGGGGCTGTATCGATATGCGGCTCCGACGCGGGGGCGCGAGCAACCACGACGAACGCAGCAGCCGCGAGACAGCAGAACCCCGAAGGCGAGTAGGCGCACCGCTCCCGCTAGCGCAGCGCCCCCGCGATGCCCGAGATCGCCCCCGGCCCCACCCGGCAGCACCCCCCGACAAGCCGCGCCCCCGACTCCCGCCACCCCGTGACCTCCTCCGACGTGAACGAGGACCGTCCCTCCCAGCGGCGCGCCTCCGCATTCCAGGACTCGCCACTGTTGGGGTAGACCACGACCGGCTTGCCGGTGACCCGCGCGGCCGTCTCGATCGCGTGGTTCACGTCCTCCGGGACACAGCAGTTGACGCCGACCGCGAGGACCTCGTCCACGTCGGCGGCCAGGGCGAACGCCTCCTCCAGGGGCTGGCCGGCCCGGGTGCGGTCGCCGGCGACGGAGTAGGAGAGCCAGGCCGGGACACCGAGACCACGGATCGCGCGCAGCAGCGCCTGCGCCTCGTCGCTGTCAGGGATGGTCTCCAGGGCAAGGACGTCGGGCCCGGCCGCCGCGAGCACCTCGAGCCGGGGCCGGTGGAAGGCCTCCAGCTCGGCCACGCTCAGGCCGTACCGGCCCCGGTACTCCGAGCCGTCCGCGAGCATCGCGCCGTACGGCCCGACCGAGGCCGCCACGTACAGCGGCCGCCGGATCCCCTTCGCCCACGCCTGCCGCGTCGCCTCGCGCGCCAGCCCCACGCTCAGGGCAAGCAGTTCCGTCGCCCGTCCGCGCTCGATCCCGCGCTTGGCGAACCCCTCGAAGGTGGCCTGGTAGCTGGACGTGATCGCCACGTCCGCGCCCGCCTCGTAGTAGGCGAGATGCGCCTCGGTGATCGCCTCGGGCCGCTCCGCGAGCAGCCGCGCCGACCACAGCTCGTCGCTCAGATCGTGCCCGGCGGACTCCAGCTGGTTGGACATCCCGCCGTCGAGGACGACAGGGCCCGCCGCGAGGGTGTCGGCGAGGGAGCGGGGGAGAGCGTCGGGGACTTCCGGGGTGTCGCTGGTCATGCCCCGACGCTAGCCGAAGGGAAGCAAGAGGGCCGCAGCCGTCCGGTACGCGAACACGGCATGTGGGCATTTTTGGCGCCGATCAGTGCGCCGCGTGCCGTCCGCCCTCACGTCGCTTGCCGCGCCTGCGCACGGTCGGCGGCACCACCAGTCCGCCCAGCAGACCCAGCGCCAGGATGTACGGCCACCATCCCAGCCCCTCCGTCTCCGCTCCCGTTGTGCGAGGTGCCGCTGCCGCTGCCTTCGACGCGGTGTCGGCACGGACGCTCGGCGAGGCGCTCGCCGTGACCGCGGTCAGAGTGACGTCGTTGCCGTCGCCGCCCCGATAGGTGATCCGGTACGTCGTGTCGGCGAGCTTGAGCCGGGTGCCCTCCGTCAGGCCCTTGAAGGCGCCCGTCGTCTTCGAGGTGCCCTTGTTGTCCAGCACGGTGATCCGGCGGGCGGGGTCGGTGCCGGCTGCCGAGAAGTCGAGCTCACCGGCGAGCCGTACCGGGCCCGACACCTTCAACGGACCGTCTCTCAGGACCAGTTCGCCCTTCGCGGTCTGCGTGTAGCCGCCGGAAACCGTGAGTCCGCCCGTGACCACACCCTCGTTGGTGACCGCGCCCTTCACCGTGCCCTTGCCGGACAGCGAGGAGACCACGCGAAGGCCGGCCGTGCCCGCGTCCAGCCGTGCGGCCGTCGAGGTGAGACGGATTCCTTTGCTGCGGGCGAGAGTTGCTCCGCCCCGAAGGGCGAGCGTGCCCTTGCGGACCGTCGTCGTCCCCGTGTACGTCACCGCGGTTCCGGTGAGTGTCGTCGTCGCCCTGCCCGCCTGGGTGAGGGAGCCGCTGCCGCTGATACGGGGCAGGGTCAGAGGCTTGGCCGTGTTGTCGAGGATCAGCGAGCCGTTGTTCACGACCTGGTAGAGCCCGCCCCCGGTGTAGAGCCCGCCGTCGCCCTCCGGCCTGCCGCTGCCGAGGCGGAGCACGGCGCCCTTCTCGACGGTCGTGGAGCCGTCGTAGTACTGGACGGCCGCGAAGGTGACGTCGTTGCCCTTCGTCCCCTTGATGACGATGGCACCCGCGCCGGGCGCGGACAGGGTGTCGTGGAAACGGCCGCCGCCGATGGGGGCGCCCAGGGTCACCGGCCCGTTGTAGTCGAAGGTCAGCAGGGAACGGGAGCGCGCCGCCAGCAGGTTGATGTAAACCGTCTTCGCCGTGCCCGGCATGAAGATCCTGCTGGTCGTCCCGTCGCCCCACTGGACGTTCGCGCCCTTGATGTTGGTGCCGCGCTTGTTGACGTTCTTTATGGCCGGCGTCCAGTTCAGGACGGGATCGCTCAGCGAGGGGTCGGTGTCGCCTCCCTGGTTCGACCAGCTGTACTGGCCGGTGAGGACCACCTTGCTGCCCGGCCGGGACTGGACGTTGATGTCGCTGCCGTACTCGCGCTGGTAGAAGTCCATCCGCTGGGTGACGGTCTGGCCGAGTGGGGTGTCCACGGTCCAGGTGCCCTGGTTGAGCACCTTGCGCACGCCCGGCAGCGAGGTCGCGTACTCGGGCCGCCCGGCGTTGGCCTGTGTGCCGTTGTCGATGACCCCGGAGAACGGTCCTGACGTCAGGTCCCAGGTGCCCCAGAGGAAGCGTGGCTGGGTGATGAGGCCGGAGCCGCTGACGGTGCCCAGGTTGTAGGCGCTCGTCAGGGACAGCCGCAGGGTGCCGTCGACCCGGATGTTGTCCTGGTTCAGCCGGAACGCCGGGGTGCCGTAAGGGAAGTGGCCGATCAGGCCCGTCGTGCCGCCGTTGCCGTACTGGAGGGTCGCTCCGCGCTCGACCGTGATCGCGGGCGGGTCCGGGCGGGTCGTGGTGACGTACGGGTGGTTGCCGCCCGGCGTCCGCACCGACTGCCGTTGGCGTGAAGCGGGCAGCGTGAAGTCGCTGTCCCTGGTCAGGATCAGCGTCCCGCCGCCGCGAACAGTGAGCGTGCCCTCGCCGCGGAACACCCCGTCGTACGTAGTCGTCCCCGCGGGCACGGTGACGACGGTGTCGCCGGTCAGGGTGACATCTCGGTCCGCGAGGACGTCGGCCGTGACGTCACGGGAACCGGCGGCCGCCGCCGGGGGAGCGGTGACCAGGAAGGCGGCCGTCGCCGCCAGGGCTCCGGCCGCGGCTGCTGTCTTGTGGAAGTGGCTGCGCACATGACGGGAGACGGGCGAGGCGCGGGCCGATAACAGAAATCCGAAACAGAAAGCGCCTTCTTCTGATCCCGTCAGACCCGTTGACCTCCTGGTTCCCCAGCCTTACCTTTCGGCTGTTCGCAATAACAACAGATGTTCTCAATATCGAACATCTCTCTCAGGACACCCCCCTCCGAGAGGCAGTCCGTATGAGCCGCGCCCCCGACGTCCCCCACCGTCGACTGCTGCTGAAAGGTGCCCTGGCCGCGGGCGCCCTGGCAGCCACCCCCACGGTCGCCGAAGCCGCACCGCGCCCGAAGAAGGCCGCCCCCCTCGTGAACCCGCTCGTCCGCAACCGCGCGGACCCGTACATCCACCGTCACTCCGACGGCTTCTACTACTTCACCGCCACCGCCCCCGAGTACGACCGCATCATCCTGCGCCGCTCCCGCACCCTGAACGGCCTCGCGACCGCCGACGAGTCCGTCATCTGGACCAAGCACCCGACCGGTGTCATGGGCGCCCACATCTGGGCGCCGGAGCTCCACCGCGTCGGCGGCAAGTGGTACATCTACTTCGCCTCGGCGCCCGCCGAGAGTGTGTGGGACATCCGCATCTGGGTCCTGGAGAACGCCAACGCCAATCCCTTCAAGGGGACTTGGGTGGAGCGGGGCCAGATCAGGACGGCTTGGGAGACCTTCTCCCTGGACGCCACCACCTTCACCCACCGCGGCAGCCGCTACCTCGCCTGGGCCCAGCACGAGCCCGGCCTGGACAACAACACCGGCATCTTCCTGTCGAGGATGGCGAACCCCTGGGCCCTGACAGGTCCTCAGATCAGGCTCTCCACCCCGGAGTACGACTGGGAGTGCATCGGCTACAAGGTCAACGAGGGCCCCTCGGTCATCGCCCGCAACGGCCGGCTCTTCATGTCGTACTCGGCCAGCGCCACCGACTGGCACTACTGCATGGGCCTGCTCACGGTCGACGCGGACGCCGACCTCATGAACCCGGCGAGCTGGTCCAAGTCGCCGACCCCCGTGTTCACCAGCAACGACACCACCAGGCAGTACGGCCCCGGCCACAACTGCTTCACCGTCGCCGAGGACGGTCGCAGTGACGTCCTCGTCTATCACGCCCGCCAGTACAAGGAGATCGTCGGCGACCCGCTGAACGACCCCAACCGCCACACCCGCGTCCAGAAGCTCGGCTGGCACACGGACGGCACCCCGAACTTCGGCATACCGGTGGCGGACACCGCCACCGACACGGAGGTTGCGTCATGAGACGTGCTTACGCGGTCCTGCTCGCCCTGTGTCTGGCCCTGGCCGGCGCCCTGGTGACCGCCGGACCGGCCCAGGCCGCCGCGCTGACCATCCCCAACGGCGTCCAGTTCACGGACACCTCGGGCAACGCCCTGCACGCCCACGGCGGCGGGGTCATCAAGGTCGGCTCCTACTACTACTGGTTCGGCGAGGACCGCAATTCCGACAACACCTTCCGGTACGTGGACGCCTACCGCTCCACCGACCTGAAGAACTGGGAGTTCAGGAACCACGTCCTGACCCAGTCCAGCGCCTCGGAGTTGGGGACCGCCTATATCGAGCGGCCCAAGGTCGTCTACAACGCGTCCACCGGCAAGTTCGTGATGTGGATGCACAAGGAGAACGGCAGCGACTACAGCGAGGCCCGCGCCGCCGTCGCCGTCTCCTCCACGGTCGACGGGAGCTACACCTACCAGGGCAGCTTCCGGCCGCTGGGCGACAACATGTCCCGCGACATCACCACGTTCGTCGACACCGACGGCACCGGCTACATGGTCTCGGCGGCCAACGAGAACTACGACCTGCACATCTACAAGCTCACCGCCGACTACACCGGCATCGACAGCCTGGTCGCCAACCCGTGGGTCGGTGGACACCGCGAGGCCCCGGCCCTGTTCAAGCGGGGCGGCGTCTACTTCATGCTGACGTCCGGCGCCACCGGCTGGAGCGCCAACCAGCAGCAGTACGCCACCGCCACCTCCCTCGCCGGACCGTGGACCTCGATGGCGAACGTCGGTGACTCCACGACCTACAACTCGCAGACCGCGTACGTCCTTCCGGTACAGGGGACTTCGGGCACCTCGTACCTCTACATGGGCGACCGCTGGGGCAACTCCTTCGGCGGGACCGTCAACGACTCCCGGTACGTGTGGCTGCCGTTGACCTTCCCCACCTCCACCACGATGTCCATGTCCTGGTATCCCCAGATCACGATCGACGCGGCGGCCGGGACGATCAGCGGCACCAGTGCCACGTACAACACGCTGGTCTCCCGCAACAGCGGCAAGTGCGCGGACGTGGCCAGTCAGTCGCTGTGGCAGGGCGTCGCCATCAGCCAGTACACCTGCAACAGCGGTGCCAACCAGAAGTGGTGGTTCAAGGATCTCGGCACCGGCTACTACCAGCTGGTCGGCCGCGGCAGCTCCCTGTGCCTCCAGGAGAACGCCACGAACGTCACCCAGGAGAACTGCGGGAGCGCGAACACCCAGCAGTGGTCGGTGGTCACCTCGGGCTCGTACGTGAACATCAAGGCCCGCGCCACCGGCGAGTGCCTGGACGTGAACGGCGCGTCCACCGCCAACTCCGCCGCGATCATCACGTACACCTGCAACGGAGCGACCAACCAGCAGTGGACGCGCGGGACCTGACGTCAGGCCAGCAGATCGATCGCGTCGATCGATGTGCCGGCACTGAGGAAGGACGTCGACCCCGAACCGCTCGCCACGTAGATCTTCAGCGTGTTGTAGGCGCTGGTGTCCGTCAGCCAGGCGGACGCCGGCACGCTGTAGGTGAACGTGTAGTTGTTGCCCCGGTACGAGCCCACGGTCAGCGACCGGGTGCTCGGCTGGGTGGGCGGGGAGGGGACGGCGGAGGTCCAGGTGTCGTTGACGACGACCTGCGGGCGGCCGTTGGCGTAGGCCGTCGTCACACCGATGCGCAGGGTGTGCGCGGCGATGGCCTGGGCGGCCGTCAGCTTGAAGTAGACGATGATCCCGCTGTTGACGTCCTTCCACAGATAGCAGGGGAAGGCCGAGGTCTCGGTGCCGCTGCCGATGACGACGTTGCCGGTCCAGGAGGAGGCGCGGACGTCGGACGGGTGGGCGTACGTCATCAGGTCGGCGTTCTTGAAGCCGCCGGGCGTGCCGTCCCAGTTGTTGATGCGCCAGATCGCGCTCGCGTTGCCCGGATCGTTCGAGGTCGGGATCGCGATGGAGTTGAGGGTGGTCGTGCCGCCCGCGCTGACGCTCACCGAGCCGGTGTGGACGGCGAGTTCACCCTTGAAGACGGTCAGCGTGTACGTCCCCGGCAGCACGCCCCCGATGGAGAAGTAGCCGTCCGACGACCGCGCCGAACTCCAGTACTGGGCGGCGGAGTTGGCGAGTCCGACCGTGTACGCGTACGCCGTGTTCCGCCCGGTGATGCCGACGCCGGCGACCTTGCCCCGGCCGCTCGCGGGCACGTAGCCGGAGATGCCGAGGGAGTCCGCCCACGAGGTGGTGAGGGTCCCCGGGTACAGCGCGGAGGAGGGGGCTCCGCCGTCGGTGAAGGCGATGACGTAGGGGCCCTGGAGGCCGAAGCGCTGGGCCTCCGTCTGGTTCTCGCCGTAGTACAGGATCTCGTACAGGCCGCCGCCGTCCGCGCTCTGGTGGCGCAGCAGAGAGCGGTAGAACGGGCCGCCGGAGGCCTTCTCGTGATTGGAGCGCACGATGTACAGGCCGACGCTGCCGGTGGTCCAGCCGACGTAGTTGTAGTCGATGACCCGCGCCTTCGCGTAGTGCTTGGAGCGGGTCTGGCCGTCGGACTTCGCAAAGACGTCGGAGGCCTCGATGGTGGTGGGCGCGTAGGTGTACGAGTCGGGCTCGTCGTTGAGGAACTTGCCCGCGTTGACGCGCAGGATGTAGCGGGTCGCCGAGACCGAGTCGTCGGCCTTGTTGGTCCACAGGTAGACGTTGTTCTCGCCGCTGCGGGCCGCGTAGTAGTGCTTCAGCGTGCCGTACGCGACCGAGATCAGGATCGTCGTGCCGGACTGCTTGATGCTCACGGTGGACGTGCCGAGGCCGGACTCGATGTGCGAGTTCTTGCCGCCGTAGCCCTGGTACTGCGTGCCCTTGTAGACCAGCGAGGTCAGATCGCCGTTGGTCTTGCTGACCTTGAAGACGAGGCTCGCGCCGGTGTCGACGACGTAGTTGGAGCCGTCGTCGCTCCAGCCGAAGGTCGCTGCGGACGCGGTCTCGGCGAGCGGCCCGGCGAGCGCGGCCGTCCCTGCGGCGGCCGCGGTGCCGAGGACGAAGGTACGGCGTCCGACCGGTCTGTTCACGGTGGATTCGGACATGTGGGGGTGCCTCCTCCGGGAGGTGTGGGGGTGGTGCGGGTGCTTTGGAGAGTGACAGTTGAATCGATTTCGCGAAAGGGCTTTCGCTTGCTGGAAGTTGGCAATCTTGTGAAAACGGTCCAAGGTCTAGAAAGCGCTTGCAGATGGCGGTACGGTCCGGCGCCAGGTGTTGTCCCCCTGACGGAGGAACCACGAATGAGACGTTTCAACCTGGCCCTGCTGGCCGCGGTGGCGCTGGCCTCGGGCCTGACGGCCGTACCCGCGCAGGCGCACACCGGACGTCCGCCGGGCCTCGAGAACTGCACCGCGGCCGGCTGCCACTTCGACGTTCCGCCGGGCACGTACGACGTGAAGGTGCTGCTCGGTGGCGACGCGGAGTCGCACACCGCGATCAGCGGCGAGACCCGGCGTTCACTGCTGCCGGAGACGGCGGTCGCGGCCGGCGAACGGGCCTCCCGCAGCTTCACCGTGAACGTCCGCACCCCGGAGGGCGAGCCCACCGGCCCGGACGGCACGCCCGGCCTGGACCTCGCGCTGGGCGGCTCGGCCCCCGCGCTCGCCGGCATCAAGGTCACCCCCGCCCGGCACACCCGCCAGATCTTCCTGGTCGGCGACTCCACGGTCTGCGACCAGCCCAGCGACCCGTACTCCGGCTGGGGCCAGCAACTGCCCCAGTACCTGCGCAAGGGCGTGTCCGTGGCCAACTACGCCGACTCCGGCGAGAGCACGGTGACGTATCTGTCCGAGCCACGTCTGTGGGCCACGGTCCAGCCGCTGATCCGTCCCGGCGACCTCGTCCTCGTCCAGCTCGCCCACAACGACAAGACGACCGACGAGGCGACGTACCGGGCGAACCTGGAGACACTGGTCGCGGGTGTGAGGGAGAAAGGCGGGAACCCTGTCCTCGTGACGCCCATCGTGCGACGCTGGTTCAACTCGGACGGCACGCTGAACAACGGGACGGCCCTGCTGGTCAACGGCCTCGGAGTGGACCATCCCGCGGTGATCCGCTCGGTGGCCGCGGCAGCGGACGTGCCGCTGATCGATCTGACGGCAAAAACGAAGTCGCTGGTGGAGTCCTTGGGAGTGGAGGGCTCGAAGGCGATCTATCTCTACAACGAGAAAAGGGACAACACCCACACCTCCGTACACGGCGCCACCGTGTACGCGGGCCTGGTCCGCGACGAACTTGTCGCGCAGAGGCTGGTGCCCGCAGGGCTGGTGCGGGTGGGATAGACGCCTGGGGCGTCCCGACCGGAACCGGGGCGCCCCAGGTCTGTGACGTGAGCCGCGAGCCTCCCGGCCTGCGAGCCTGCGAGCCTGCGAGTCGAAGAAAGAGAACCGATGCAGTTGCCCCCCGAGGACCGCACCCTCAGTCCGTACACCGGCTACACGCGCGCCCACTGGGAGGCCGCCGCCGACGCCCTGCTCGCCGCGGTGGAGCCGTACGCCACCGAGGACCGCGCCCTCTACCACCTCCCCGGCGACCGGCAGAGCTGGTCCGGCCGCCTCTCCGACGGGCTGGAGGGCTACGCCCGTACGCTGCTGCTGGCGGCCCTCCGTCAGGACGGGCCCGCACTGGAGCGGTACGCGGACGGGCTCGCCGCCGGAGTCTCGGGAGTGTGGCCCCGCATCGAGGACCGTGGCCAGCCGTTGGTGGAGGCGGCGTCGATCGCGTTCGCGCTGCGGATCACGAAGCCGCTGCTCTGGGACCGGCTGGACGACGCCGTACGGCAACGCGCCGCGGCCTGGCTGGGCGACGCCCTCACCGCCGAGGCCTGGCCTTGCAACTGGGAGCTGTTCCCGGTCACGGTCGCCGGCTTCCTGTCGTCCATCGGGTACGAGCCGGAGGCCTCCCGCAAGGCGATCGACCGCGGCCTGGAGCGCATCGAGCAGTGGTACGTCGGCGAAGGCTGGTACACCGACGGCGACGGCCGCAAGTTCGACTACTACAACGGCTGGGCCATGCACCTCTACCCGGTGCTGCACGCCTGGCTGGCCCAGGACGACGGGTTGACGGCGCTGTACGGCGACCGCCTCTCCCGCCATCTCGAGGACTACGCCCGCCTGTTCGGCGCCGACGGTGCCCCGATGCACCAGGGCCGCTCCCTGACGTACCGCTTCGCGACGACCGCCCCGCTCTGGCTGGGCGCGCTGACGGGCCACACCCCGCTGGCCCCCGGCGAGACCCGGCGGCTGGCCTCCGGAGCCCTCAAGTACTTCCTGGACCGGGGCGCGGTGGACTCCCGCGGCCTGCTCACCCTCGGCTGGCACGGCCCCGACCCCGCCGTCCTGCAGGGCTACTCGGGTCCGGCGTCCCCGTACTGGGCGAGCAAGGGCTTCCTCGGCCTGCTCCTCCCGGCCGACCACGAGGTGTGGACGGCGGTGGAGGAGCCGGGCCCGGCCGAACGCACCGACGCGGTCACCTCGATCACCGCCCCCAACTGGCTCCTGCAGTCCACGAGTTCCGACGGCCTCGTCCGCCTCCACAACCACGGCAGCGAGGACGTCCGCTACGACCCGTACTACACCCGCCTCGCCTACTCCACGGTGACGGAGCCCTCGACGTCGCACGACAACAGCGTGATCGTGGACGGCGATCCGAGCCGTACGGAGATCGAGCCGCTTGGGGTGGGGGAGGGGTGGGCGGCCTCCCGGCACACGGCGGCCGGGGGTACGCGGGTCTCCAGCGTCGTGCTCGCGCGGGAAGCCGTGGAGGTACGCGCCTTCCTCGTGGCCGGGGCCGAGCCGGGAACGTCGGTGCGGGTGACGGGGTGGGCCGCGCGGGAGGGCGTGCGGGATGGTGTGCGGGCCGAACTGCTGCCCGCCGTGGGCCTCGACGCGGAACTGAGCGGGGTGACGGGTGAGGGGGACACGCTGTTCGTCGCGCTGGCCCGGCTCACCGGCGACGCGGATGCGGTGCCGTTGGAGGAGACGGTGACCGTACGGGCAGTAGGGACCGGTGAGTTGACGGTGGCGTGGAGCGGGGGCACCGAGGCACGGGTTCGGCTGCACGGCTCCGGAGTGGAAATCACCGCCGGGGACTGAGCCGTCTCGGGCAGTATGAGGATCATGAGTGGCGCAGACGAACTGGTCGAACTGCTGGGCCGGGCCGGGCTGGAGGTCGTGGGGGAGCGGCGGGTCGAGGAGGTGTCGCCGCCTCCGGTCCTGTGGCGGCATGTCATCGGGTCGGAGACCGAGCCGACCGTGGCGGTCCCGGACGACCGGCCGGATCTGGTCGCCGAACTCAACGCTCAATGGCACCGGTTGGCGACCGATGCGGGGATCCTCGGTGGCGACGGGGTGTTCCTCATCGACTTCTCCGGTAACCAGGACCGGAGTTGGATGCGGGTCCGGCTCACCGACGGCTGGGATCTCGCCGGAGTCCTGGGGCCGCGACCCGGGCAGCCGGAGTTCCTCACGCTGTCCCTGGACGGGGAGACGATGGTGGGCGCCACCACCGAGGAGTACGCGGTCTGGCTCGTCGCGGTCGACCGGCTGAGGGAGCGCCACGAGGAGGCCGCGCGGGCGGCCGGAGCGGAGACACCGGAGGAGCGGGCGGCCGCGTGGGTGTCCTTGTTCGAGGGGCCGAAGCCCCTCGGGAAGCTGCTGGACGCATGGGCGGACGGACTCTCGCTCAATCCCGAAACCCCGAGGGATCTGTGGCCCCTTCTGGTGGGGCGGTCGTCGTACGCGCTGTACCGCGTGCTGCCGGCGGACGCCGTGGACGCCCTCCTGGACCACCCGGACCGGGAGCTGCGGATGCGGGCGCTCGAGCTTCAGCCGAACATCACGCCCGAGCAGTGGGGCCGCGCGATCCTCGCGGAGCGGGATGAACGACAGCGGTGGATCCTCACCATGCTGGCCGCCGACTGCTCGGCAGAACTTCCTGAGGACGCGTGCCGGGGACTCGCTGCCGACCCGTCCCCGCGCGTCCGCTCCGAGACCGCCCGCCTCAAGGGTCTGCCCGCCTCCCTGTCGGTCGCCCTGGCCGCCGACCCCGACGGCCGCGTGCGCTACGCGGCCTGCACGGCGGCCTGGCCGCACCTCGACGCCCGGGCGCGGGGCGCGCTCCTGGCCGATTCCCACGACTTGGCGCGGGCGCGGGCGCTACTGATGCACCATCAGGAGCACCCGATGCCCCGGTCGGTGTTCGAAACACTGGACGTCAAGACGGACGCACTGGGGACCTGCCTCCTGGAGCGCGAGCTCGCCGAGCACGTGGCACGGCACGGGGAGTCGGCCGAGCGCCGCTCCCTGGCCCGCAACCCGGGGCTCGCCCAAGACCTGATCGGTCTCCTCGGTGAGGATCCCGACGCCGGCGTGCGGTTCGAGATCTCGACGCGAGCCGACCTCACCGAGGAACAACGGGCCCGAATCCTCTACGACTTCGATCCGGGCGGCCACTATTTCCCGCTCGACTGGGTCGTCGCCCTGCACGACGACCGGGACGCCATGCGCCGCCTGGCGGCCTCCTCCCACCCCCTGGTCCGCAGAAGCGTCGCCCGCGCACGGCATCTCCCCCCGGACGCCGTGGCCCGTCTCGCCGACGACGAGGACCGTGTCGTCCAGCTCTTCCTCGCCGAGTCCTGCGACGACGCGCCCGCCGACATGCTCATGCGGGTGTGGCAGTGGTGGGACGGCAGCCTCACCAGCCCGGACCGGCCGCGCGGCCACCCCAACTTCCCCCGCCACGACCTCCTGCGGTACGCCGACGACCCGAACCCCCGCATGCGCCGACTGGCCCTCGACGACCCGGAGTCCACGCCCGAGCTGGTCGAACGGTTCAGCCGGGACAGGAGTGAGGAAGTGCGCCGCCGGGCCGTCTCCGACCCGCGGCTCTCTCCAACGGCCGCGGCACGACTGCTGGAGGACCCGCACGAACACATCCGTAGCGCGGCCGCTCGCCACCCCCACCTGCCGGCCCGCCTCCTGGTCCGGTTGCTTCGGCAGGGCAACGGCTCCGCGGAGACCGCCGCCCGGAACCCGGCACTGCCGCCGGAGGTCATGCGGCGCATGGTCGAGCGGCTCGCACCGCTCAGGGCTTGAGGCGGGCGATCCGCAAGCCCGTCGAGGTCGGTGACGCGCCCGTCAGCGGCTTCGCGTACGACGGTAAGACCAGGACGTACGCCCAGGTCGGCGTGGCGTCGGGGAGGACCGAGGCCGGCCCCGTGCCCGTCGGGGGCACCACACTTCGGCCGGCACCGAAGCGACACCCGCCTAGCGTGCCCGCATGACCGAACACCCGCAGCAGACGCCCGACCATGCCGTGACCGGCATGGTCCACCACGTGCTGGTCCTCGCCGAGACCTGGACCGCCTGGGACGGCAGGCCCGTCCATGCCGACGACCGTGTCCACACCCCGCACAAGGCGATCCGCCGGGTCGCCGACCATCTCATCGACCACCTCGCCGAGCTGGAGGCGCGGCTCGCGGGCGAGACCCCGCAGCCCGACCACTGGCACGCCTCCACGACGACCACCGCGGCCGACCTCGCGCCCTTCACCCAGGAGGATCTGGACGAGGCCCGCAGCCGTCTCACCCGGCTCGCCCGCATCTGGGCCAACCGCCTCGACGCCCTCACCGAGCACCAGCTCGACCACTCACCCGGTGCGGGCTGGACCTTCCGCGAACTCGCCCTGCACCTCAGTGAATCCACGTACTATGCCGACGCGCTCGGCGACCTGTCATGACCGGACGCCGGTCCCGAGCAACGTCCGCGTGAGCAGGTCGGCGAAGTCCGACGGGTGCTGGAGTATGCCGAGGTGACCACCGGGAAACTCGACGAAGTCGGCCTGTTGCGCCTTCGCGAGGAACTCGGCGGTTCGGTGGAGGAGGTGACCGCGGGAGTCGGTCCCGGCGGCGACGGTGAGGCGGGCCTGCGAGGGGTCCGCTTCGGGGACGTACGCCGTGAAGGGACCGAGGACATGCGCGAGGGCGAGCGCCATCGGGTTCACCAACTCCATCTCGCGACTGAGGGGTTGGCCCTCCGGAAGCTCCCCCACCGCCCGGTCCTCCAGTACGGCGGTCATCAGGGCGCCCGCCGCCGCGAGCCCCTTGGCCCGGTAGACGTCGCAGATCTCCCGGAACGCGGCCTGCTGCCGCGCCCCGTCCGGAAGCACCCCCACACACGGCGGCTCGTGCGCGACCACGTGCCGCAGCCGCTCCGCGTGCCGGGCGAGCAGATCGAGCGCGGCGATGGCCCCGGCGCTGGTGCCGAGGACGTACGCCGTCCCGCCCTCCGGAAGCGTTGCGTCGAGCACCCGCCGCGCACCGTCGCTCCAGTCCTGGACCCGCTGGTCCTCGACGGGTTCGCCGAGGCGGCCGTGGGCGAGGCCGAGGTGGTCGTAGGTGACGACGGTGAAGTGGGCGGCGAGCGACTCCGTCATCGGGCCGAGGCCCATCGGGTGTCCGGCGCCGCCGGGGAGCAGCAGCAGTAAGGGGCCGTGGCCGGTGATGTCGTAGTGCGGGTCAGTCATCGGTGCTCTCCTTCTGGGGCCAGTTCTCGAGTGCCACGTGCAGGGCGTCGACCGCCCTGTCCCAGGACGTCTGTACGTCGCGGGGGGCGCCGAAGCCGCCCGCCGACTCCAGGGCGCAGAAACCGTGGAAGGTGGCGCGCAACAGGCGTACCGCGTCGGTGAGATCGGGTTCGGCGAGGCCGTAGGCCCGGAGCATGCCGTAGGTGATCTCGGCGGTCCGGTGGAGCGCGGGGGTGCCGGCGATCAGCGACTGGTCGATCCGGATCTGTGTGGCCGCGTACCGCCCCGGCCGCTCCAGCGCGTACGCCCGGTAGGCGCCGGCGAAGGCGGCCAGCGCGTCCTTCCCGGCCCGCCCCGCCACCGCGACGGCGATCCGGTCGATCAACTCCCCGCCGGCGAGCAGGGCGAGCCGGGTGCGCAGGTCCTGGAGGCTCCTGACATGCGAGTAGAGACTCGCGTCCTTCACGCCGAAGCGTTTGGCGAGGGCGGCCAGGGTGATGTTCTCGAAGCCGATCTCGTCGGCGAGGTCGGCGGCGGCCTCGGTGAGGCGGTCGGCGGTGAGACCTGCGCGGGGGGTCATGCGTGCTCCGTAAACCTAGGGTTCCTAGGCATGGTACTGGGCTCCATAGGAAAAGACCCCGGACTTTCGAGTCCGGGGCCTTGGTGTGCGGCGGCGGTCGGGAGATCAGGAAGCCGCGAAAGCCGTGCGGAGTGTGCTGACCGCCTGGGCGATGGCGGCCTCGGCGGCGGCGGGAGAGGGCTCGGTCGGTGCCCGTCCGCGATGGGGGACGCGATGGGGCTGACGCCGGAGCAGGATGCCGTGGTGAAGCAGCTGCTTCGGTTGATCACGAGCAATGTGACGGCCGGTTGACGAGCTCCGTGACCGCCTCACGGCACGGCCCGGTGACGCTGCGGGCCGCACTCGTCATCCCTCGCGATGTGAGCCGCCGTGCCCGGGTCGGACTCTGATCACCTTCAGGACGTTCCGAGTTCATGTCTCGCCTCGATCCTCCACAGGCGGCGCAGAGGTGCCGTAGCAGGCGTGGCATCCAGGAGGCGTTCATGGGGCACGGGCATCACCATCACAGACACGACGACCACGAGCACGACCACGGACACACGTCCACCGCACCCCTGCCCGCCGCCTTCGACCCGTCCGTTCCGGACGACGCCCTCAACCCGGAACAGCAGTCGCGCCGCTCGCTGTTGCGCCGCGCCGGACTCCTCGGGGCGGGGCTGACCGCCGGGAGCGTCCTCGGCACGACGGCGGCCACGCCGGCCTACGCGGCCACCAACGGCCGTCGCACGGGCGGCTTCCTCTGGCTGGCCGGTGACCATCACATCCACACGCAGTACAGCAGCGACGGAAAGTACCGCGTCGTCGACCAGGTCCGCCAAGGCGCCCGGCACGGCATGGACTGGCTGGTCATCACCGATCACGGGAGCGCGACGCACGCCAAGATCGGTGTGGACAAGGTGAACCCGGACATCAGGGCGGCCCGGGACGCCTACGAGGACACACTCGTCTTCCAGGGCCTGGAGTGGAACATCCCGGGTGCCGAGCACGGCACCGTCTTCGTGCACCCCGGCCGGAACGAGGTGTCCGTCCTCAAGCAGTTCGAGACCGACTACGACGGCAGCGTGAAGAACGCCTCCGACTCGACGCCCGCCAACGAGGCCCTCGCCGTCGCCGGACTCGCCTTCCTCGGCGATCAGGTCCGCCGCCGCAAGGTCAGGGACGCGCTGATGCTCGCCAACCACCCGGCGCGGCGCGGTGTCGACTCCCCGCACGAGATCCGCGCCTGGCGCGACGCCACTGACCCCGGGCTCCAGATCGCCGTCGGCTTCGAGGGCGCACCCGGCCACCAGGCCGCCGGCCTGCCCGCCCCGCTCGGCATGGCCCGCGCCCGCGGCATCTACGACAACAGCCCCGGCGCCAACTCCTTCGCGGGCTACCCGCTGGAGAGCTACCGCACGTGGGGCGGCTTCGACTGGATGACCGCCACCGTCGGCGGCCTGTGGGACAGCCTCCTCGCCGAGGGCAAGCCCTGGTGGATCACCGCCAACTCCGACTCCCACCAGGTGTACGCGGACACCGCGGTACGCGGCCCCGGCGGTGACTTCAACACCGACGGCCGCTACCAGGACCCGGTCTACGGCGGGCGGATCGACATCACCCAGGGCGACTACTGGCCCGGCCAGTACAGCCGTACACACGTCGGTGCGGACGGCTTCTCGTACGCCGCGGTCATGGACGGCATTCGCGCCGGCCGCGTCTGGGTCGACCACGGTCAGCTGATCAGCGGCCTCGACGTACGCGTCTCGGGTGGCAGTCGCTGGGCCACGCTCGGCGGCGCGCTGCACGTCAAGAAGGGTGCGGCTGTCACGCTCAGCGTCGACGTGGCCCTCGCCGGCGGCCCCAACTGGGCTGGGTTCACCCCCACGTTGGCCCGCGTGGACGTCATCCGGGGCGATGTGACCGGCCCGGTCTCCGACCAGGACACGTTCACCGCTCCGACGGCGAAGGTCGTGAAGTCGTACGACATCGACAAGACGGCCGGCACAGTCCGCCTGACGTACGAACTCGGCCGAGTGGACCGCCCGTTGTACGTCCGTCTGCGCGGCACCGACGGCAACCGGTCCGGCGTCGGTCCGATGGGTGCGGCGGTCGACCCGGCGGGCCCGGCCATCGACGTCCTCGGCGATGCCGACCCGTGGCGCGATCTGTGGTTCTACTCCAACCCGGTGTGGGTCCTGCCCTCGTGACTCCGTACGTCCTCACCGTGGACGCGGGCATCCGCGACCTGCGCGCGGCCGATCACCTGCTCCACGAGCTGGTTGCCGAACTCGCCCTTCCCAACGACGTGTTCGGCTGCACGCACCTCGTGCGCGGGGACCGTCCGCGGGTGGCCGTCTCCCTCGCCCTGCCGCCGTCGCCGCTCCTGCGCACCGCCCGGGAGCGGCTGACGGCACGAGGGCACGAGGTGTCCGACGGCGCCCCGGACGCGATCGGCCGCGCGGTGATCTACCCGGGCGTCGAGTCCCTCACCGGCACACTGACGATCATGGAACTGCTCGCCCGCTCGGCGATCGACCGTGTGGCGGTCCTCGGCGCCCCCGGCCAACCCGACCCCAACGCACGGATAGTGACGAGGAGCCACGTACGCCCCCAATGGCAGGACAGCGCCCTCGTGCTGACCGCGATGCCCGCCGCGCACGGCACTCTCGTCCCCTTCGAGGTGCCGGACCCGACACCGTGCTGCGCCGATCACTGACGCGGACGAAGGAGGGCGGGGCGTACAAGACTGTGGGTCGGCGCTCCGAGTGGGGGCATGCGCCCGACTGACTCCTCCTATGGCGCCGCCCGCCGACAGCCGGTTTTCGTGGCCTTGTCGTGCAGGTAGCGGGGCGCTCAAGAGGTGTACCGTCCCCTGCCAATCGACGACGGCGAGCCGTGTCCCGTCGGGACTGAAGAGCGCCGTGTCGTCGGCGCCCAGGGCACGGCTCAGGCGAAGTCGGCCCGTGGCGACGTCCCGGACCTCGATCGCCCCCCTCTTGACGGACCTGGCAGCCAGGGCGCGGCCGGTCGGGTCGAACCCCACGGCCGCAAGGTGGCCAATCGGGACGGGGGCTGCATTCCTGTGGGAGCCCGGTCCGTGTCGAGCGGCAGTGAGGCCTCGCGATCGCCGGTCCCGGCATCCCAGAGCTGTACCGCCCCACGGCCCGCTGATCGTGTGCGCTTCGATCACCATGGGGGTCGCCATCTGTTGTGCGAGCGCCGGCTCACCCGGGCTCCGGGTGTTCGGGGGTGTGCTGGGCGGGGTGCCGGCGCTCGTCCTGGTCCCGTTCAACGGCACGGTCCCGCTGTGGGAGGGCCTGGTGATCCTCGCCGTGATGTTCCTCGGCACCGCCGTCCACCGTGCCGAGAACGGGCAGAGCACCTGGCGCCGTACAGCCGGCGCCGCCGTCCTGGTGGTCGTCTGTGCCGTGGGGAGCGCGTACTGGTCCGGCAGCGACGACCACTTCGTGCGGCGCGGCTGGATCGTCGCGTTCCTGCTGGCTGTGCTCACCTTCGGCGTGGGACTGGCGGCGCGCGGTCGACGCGTACCGCCGGTGCTGACCGGACTGGGAACGATCAGCTACTCGGTCTATCTGGTGCATCCGGTCCTGCTGGCGGTGATCGACGGCACGATCGGCCGACGGCGGCAGGACAGTGTCGTGCTCGAAGTGGCCTTCTTCGCGGCGTTGTTGCCCGTGTGCCTGTTGACCCACCGTTACGTCGAAGCACCGGGCCAGGCCTGGGGCCGCAGGTTGGCGGGCGTGAGTTCGAGGTCGGCGCCTCGGTCGGGTGATCTCGTGGTCGGCCGGTCGCCTCGTCGCTGAGGCCAAGGCCAGGGGCGGTGCTACGACAGGAATGAGAACTGCACGATCCCGCCGGCCGGCACGTCGAAGACGGACAGACCGGCCAGCGTGGCTGTGCCTTGTTCGGTCGTGTTGCCCGTGCAGTCGCTGATGGAGAACCGTGCGGTGCGGGCCCGGGCGGAGCGGACGGCGACTTCACCCTCGTGGGCGTTGACCACGGTCCAGGCGTGAGCCGAGGGCGGGGCGTCGGAGAAGGCGGGAGCGTACTGGGCGGTGATGGTGACACCGTCTCGGCTCGCTTCGACGGTGGAGTAGTTGCCGGCGATCCCGGTCACGCGCAGCGTGCCGTGGAGGAGCACGTCCTTGTGTTCCGTCCATAGACGCATCCAGGAACGAAGCGCGGCCAGTTGTCGGGTGGTCTGGCGGGTGAGTGCCACGGAGACTTGTGGCACACCGAACAGGCTGCTGTGCAGGTGCTGTGCGACGCGCTCCGGGCTGTCCGCGTCGCCCCACATGATGGGGTCGCTGTGGATGGCGATCCCGTTCGTTGTCAGGCGCAGGTCCACGATGCCCACGCGGTTGATGACGGGGCTCAGGGGGCAGTCCGATACGCGCAGCATGGTGGCGCGCTCCACGGTCTCGGCGGAGATGTAGGGTTCCCGGAACTCGAACGCCGGTGCAGGGACGTACGGCGTCAGGGCGTTGCGGATGTCGTCCAGGAGACTCAGTGCTGCTGCCGGGACGGATGTGTCCACCGCGTCGTCGGGAGGTGCCGCGGCGGTGTCTTTGGCGTACCGCTCCAGGAAGTCGAGCTTCAGCCCGGCGGCACCGGTGGTGCGGATGAGCTGTGTGAGCCGGTGGGTCAGGTGGTGGCGGGCGCGTTGCGAGCGGGGGTCGAGTACGGCTGCCTCCATGTCCGGCTCCTCGTACAGGACGGGAAGGCCGGTGGTGTAGGCATCGGATCGGTGTCCGAGGAAGGGGGTGCCGATCCACCAGAGGGTGCGCATCCCCATCTCTGCGACGGAGCGGACGAGCGCGGCGGGATCGGCGATTTTGGCTGGGTGGGGTGTCCAGTCTCCGCAGGTGCCGTATCCGCGGTCGCAGTCGTCGTTCTGCCAGCCGTCGTCGATGATCAGGGTGCCGAAGCCCATGTCCGCCGCGGTTCGGGCTTCGTGGAGAAGGCGTTGTGCGTCGAGGCCTTGATGGAAGGCGTACCACGTACTCAGCACCGGGGCGTACTCGGAAGCGTTCACCGGGGGACGGGTCAGGCCGAGGGCGTGGCCGACGCCGGCGACGGCGGTCTCGAAGGGGTCGCTTGTCGCATTGAGGACGATCTCCAGCGGACCGTCGGCCAGGTCGGCCTCGAAGGAGAGCAGCAACTCGGCCGTCTCTTCGACGATTCCGGCCCGCATGGACAGGTGTCCGTTGCCTGAACGGGCTCCGAAGGTGACCAGGGGGCGGTCGTTGCGGCCCAGCAGGCAGCCGAGCGCCGAGCCGGTCAACGGGGTGATGGGCAGGGCGTCCGCCCATGAGGGGGGCAGTGTGGACTGGTCGCGGGAACTGCCGGGCAGCCACAGGGCGACCGCGTCGGGTGCGGGCATCAGGAGGGTGGCAGTCGTCGGGCCGCTGCCCCGCAGGCGGATCCGCAGGGTGGAGTCTTCGTCCTCGAGCAGACAGTCGGCGAAAACCATGGCTGTTTCGTCCGCGCTGACGGTGTGGGCGCGAAGGCCCTGCGCGGCGCCGTCGGGCAGGGGCAGGCGTCGGGCGGTCTGATGCCGGGGGACGCCGGGCAGCCAGGGCGTGTCCTCGGCGGGGAGCGTGCGTGTCATTTGGATCCTGTGAAGGAGATGCCGCCGACGATGTGCCGCTGCGCCAGGAAGAAGATGAGGATGCAGGGCAGCACGACGACGATCGAAGTGGCCAGAAGCAGGGGGGCGTTGGTTCCGTTGACGGACGAGAAGCCTGCCGGCGCGAGCGGCAGCGTCTTCAGCTGGTCGTTGGAGATGCAGATCGCGGGTGCCAGGAAGTTGTTCCAGGACGCCATGAACTGCCGGACGGCGGAGGCGATGACGATGGGCTTGGACAGCGGCAGGTAGATCGACCACCAGGTACGGAACCAGTCGGCGCCGTCGAGGAGACGACCCAGTCGGAGCTCTGCTCCAGGTGCGGGTCGGAGCAGCGGAAGCGGATGCCCTCGGCAAGGCCCGGACAGCGCACTGCACTCATGGCGAGGACGGTAATCTTGTGTCGTGTTGAGTGCAAGAACTTTCACTGATCGAGCATGCTGGAAATATGTGCTGCGGTCGGCGTCGGCGCACCCCGCACGGCAGAACCCCCGCAGCCTGCCTGCATGCAGGTGAGGGCTCGACGCGGTGGACAATCGCCGCGCGGACGAACGTTGATGCTGGTGGAGGAAGTGGATGGCGCGGATCGGTATTGCAGACGTGGCCCAGGCGGCGGGCGTCAGCGAGGCGACCGTCAGCAGGGTCATCAACAACCGCGGAACGGTCGCGACCGGCACGCGCAAGGCCGTCGAAGAGGCCATGCGTACGGTCGGGTACGTCCGCGCGCACGCCGGCAGCCTGGTCATGCTCGTCACTCCCGGCCTGGTCGATCCGTTCTTCGCGCAGATGGCCGACCGGATCGTGGTGGGACTGGGCATGCACGGCCTGCGCGGCGTGGTCTGTTCCGCTCCCGTCGGCGGAGCCCAGGAGCTCGACTTCGCCTCGGCCATGCTGGACGCCGGCGCCGTGGGGTCGATCTTCGTGTCCGCCAGCAACACGCTGGAGAACGCCGATCCCGGTGTCTACCGACTCCTGGAAAGCCGGGCCGTGCCCTACGTGTGCATCAACGGCGCAGCCGGCGGCAGCAACGCTCCCGTCCTGTCCACCGACGACCGGCTGGCCGCCGAAATCTCGGTCGATCACCTGTGGCGGCTCGGCCACAGACGGATCGGACTGATCGCCGGACCCAAGGGAAACCGCCCCAGTGACCGTCGCGTCGACGGCTTCCTGGCGGCGATGAAGTCGCGCGGTGCCACGGGCCCCGACGCCCCGGTCGTGCGGCACGAATACAGCGTCGAGGGAGGCGTCTCAGCCGCCTCCCGGCTGTGTGAGGACCCTGCGGTCACGGCGATCGTGGCAGCCAGCGACGAAATGGCCCTGGGCGCCATCCGCTCCGCCCGCTGGACAGGACTGCAGATCCCCGCCGACCTGTCGGTCGTGGGCTACGACGATGCCCTGCCATTGGAGTTCTTCGACCCGCCGCTCACCAGCGTCAGACAGCCCACCGAACGCATCGCGGCGGCGGTCGTCCAGATGCTCATCGGCCTCATCCGGGGCCGGGACGTATCCGAAACGGAACTCTTCTTCTCGCCCGAGCTGATCGTGCGCTCGTCTACGGCACCGGCGCCCAGCACAGATCACTGACATGACCGTGAAAGTCCTTGCACGAAAGAAGACATTCTTTCTGGCGGACGGACCAGGCGGGCTCCCGTCGCACCACATCCTGCTATGTCAGGGCACGGGACGCGGACGCCGAAACTCGTTTCCGTGCCGGTGTCCGCGGCCCTAAGGTTGCCCAGGTTGTCCGGGACCCGGGGAGGGGCATGGCGTACGAGGCGCGGCGGGACGGAGAGTCCGATGCCGGTACGGCTTCCCCGAAGTCCGGCGACCAGCCGCCCCCGCTGTGGCGGCAACGGGACTTCGGCGTCTTCTGGGCCGCCCAGACCCTCTCCGTCCTCGGTGACTCCTTCGCCCTGATCGCCCTGCCCCTGCTGGTGCTGGAGGCCACGGGCTCCCTCGCGCGGATGGGGCTGCTGACGGCGGTGGGCGGGGCCGCCGCGGTCGTGGCGGCGGTGTTCGCCGGGGTCGTGGTGGACCGGGTCGACCGGCGCCGGCTGCTCATCGGCTGCGACCTCGTGCGCCTGGTGCTGTACGGCGTGATCCCGGTGGTGTGGCTGTTCGGGCCGCAGGTCTGGCTGCTGTACGCGGTCCTGCCGCTGTGCGAGGCCGTCGGCACACTGTTCGCCGTCGGCTACGTCACCGTCGTACGGAGTCTCGTCGGGACCGCGCAACTGACCGAGGCCAACGGGCGGTTGAACGCGACCGCGGCGGCGGCCGGCGTACTGGGCCCGCTGTGCGCGGGCATGGTGGCCGCCTGGACCGGACCGGCCGCCGCCGTCGGGGTGAACGCCGCGAGCTTCGGGGTGTCGGCGCTGTGCACGGCCTTCGTGCGGTTCCGGGCGCGGCCCGTCGGAGCCGACGGTGAACGCACCGGCCTGTGGCGGGACTTGCGCACCGGAGTGCGCTTCCTGCGCGGCCATCCCGTCCTGCGTACGCTCACCGCGCTGCTGTTCGTCTTCAGCTTCCTCACCTTCGGCCTGAACGACCTGATCATCTACCACCTCAAGCACGACCTGGGCCACGGCGACGACGTGGTCGGCACCGTCATGGCCGTCGGCGCCCTCGGAACGATCACCGGCGCCCTGCTGGTGGCCCGGGCCCGCCGCCGACTCGGCTTTGGTGTGACCTGGTCGGCCGCGGTCGCGGTGTGCGGGCTCGCTTTCGCAGGCATGGGCTGGGCGCGGGACGTGCCTGTCGTCGCGGCCCTGAGCGCCGCCTTCCTGGCCTGCGTCGCCGTGGCGGGCACCTGCTCCATGTCCCTGCGCCAGGAGGTCACCCCGGAACCGCTCCTGGGTCGGGTCACCGCCGCCTTCTGGACCCTCCACTACTCAGCGGCCCCGATCGGCGCGGCCGTCCTGACCTGGGCCGCCGAACACCAGGGCACGGCCCCGGTCGGCGTGGCCGCCGGCGCGTGCTGCGTACTGATCGCCGTCACGGCTCTGTTCACCCCCGTCCGGCGGGCCTGAGACCGCGTCCGCCGGTCAGGGGCCGACGTCACCCGTTGACCCCCGCGTAATGCCGAAGACTCCACCGCCACAGCACCCGCGACCCCAGGTACGCCACCAGGCCCAGCAGCGGCGACACCGCCGCCAGCCAGTACGGGACGCCGGTGTCGTGGCCGTGGCCGGTCAGGACCGCTGCCGGGAAGTAGGCGACGAAGGCGAGGGGGAGGCCGAAGGTGAGGAGGCCGCCGACCGCCTTCGGGAGGACGTTCAGGGGATAGCTGCCGAAGGTGCCGAGGAGTTCCTCCAGCCAGCGGCTCCAGTAGTCGGCGGCGGGGAAGCGCAGTGCCGCGCAGGTGATCGCCGTGAAGAGGGCCGCCTCCAGGAACATGCCGCCGATGATCGCGGCGATCAGGTAAGAGACCCGGCCCGGTGTCCAGTCCAGCTGGCTGCGGCTCAGCGCGCCGATCATCAGGCCCACCGCGACCGTCAGGTCGCCGATCGCGTTGGTGGGGAAGAAGGCCAGCTGGAGTTGGCGGTACACCGGCATCGGGCGGGTCAGATAGATGTCGATCCTGCCCTCCTGGATCTGCCGGCCCGCGCCGTGCACCCGGCCGAGCAGCAGGACGAACAGTCCGTGCGCGAGCATCCGCGTCGCCGGGATCAGCAGGACCTCCGAGCTGTCCCAGCCGCCCATCCCGGTGAACCGGGTCAGCAGCACCGTGGCGAACACGATCACCGACACCTGCCAGATCGCGCCGATCGCGATCATCAGCAGGAACTCGGTGCGGTACTCCAGCTGGGCACGGAAGTTGAGACGCGTGACGCGCCACGCGATCCGCATGCCGTTCACTGGCCTCAGCCTCCTTGGGAGATGACGCGGCGGGCGGCCCGCCGCCACAGGAAACGGGTGAACAGGAAGAGCGCCACGACCCAGAACGCCTGGATCGCCAGCTGCCCGAAGGCGTCGGAGAGCGGGATGCGCCCGATGTAGATCGAGAGCGGCACGCTCAACGTGGCCTGGAACGGCAGGAATCCGCTCAGCGTGATGAACCAGTCCGGGAAGAACCACAGCGGCGCGTACACACCGGACAGCAGGTTCTGGGCGAAGATCAGGATCAGCATCGCCGCGTTGTTGCGGACCGTCCAGAAGCACAGCTGGTCCAGGGCGAGCAGCACGAAGTACAGGACGCACTGGCCCAGGAGCAGGCTCAGCGCGAACACCCCTGCCACGGCCGCCGATTTGGGCGGGTCCACCACCCCGGCCGCCAGGCAGACCAGATAGCCGCCGAGCGCCCACGCGAAGCCGTACACCTGCTCGCCGAGGGCGCGCAGCGCGTGGTAGCGCTGGGGCGGCAGCGGGCGCAGATACCAGTAGACGATCGTGCCGAAGTGCATGTGCTGGAGCACGGTGTCCCGGCCCGCGTACTGGTCCAACTCCCTGAGCCGGGAGGCGAGTACGGCCAGCACGGCATACGTGACCGCCTGGCCCTCGGTGAGGCCCGCGGTCGTGCCGGTGTGTGCGTACAGACCGTGCCACAGGGAGGCCACCAGGACCACCTGGACGGCCAGGCGGACCAGGACGGCCGTCATCCGGGGCGGCGCGTGCAGCTCACCGAGCGGGGTGACGCGGGCGGCGCGCCAGGCGTGCAGGACGGCCATGTCAGACCGCCCCGACGTGGACGTAGGCCGCCCGCATCACGTCTTCGAGGTCGGCCTCGTCGATGGCGACGCCCGTCACCTCGTACCGCTCGATGACCGCCTTCAGGGCCTGGTGCACGGTGGGGGAGTCCGGTCCGTCGGGGCTCTCGGGGCCGAACACGACCTGCGGGCCCTCCTTGCGCAGCACCGCGATCCCCGGCAGCGGGACGACGTCCGTGTGCGCGTCGGCGAGGGTCGCGCGGACCTGCCAGGTGGAGCCGAACTTGCGGCGGATCTCGTCGAGGCTGCCGTCGAGGACGAGCCGGCCGTGGTTGATCAGGACGACCCGCTCCGCGAGCCGCTCCACCTCGGTCATGTCGTGGGTGGTCAGCAGGACCGTACGGCCGCGCTCCTCCACCTGGTGGCGCAGGAACTCCCGCACCTGCTCCTTGACCACCACGTCCATGCCGATGGTCGGCTCGTCGAGGAAGACGACCGGCGGGTCGTGCAGCAGCGCGGCGGCAAGGTCGCAGCGCACCCGTTGGCCGAGGGAGAGATGGCGCACCCGGGTGTCCCAGAACGTGGACAGTTCCAGGATGTCGTCGAACTCCTTGAGGCGCGCGGCGTGTTCGGCCTTCGGCACCTCGTAGATGTCCCTGAGGATCGAGAACGACTCGCGCACCGGCAGGTCCCACCACAGCTGGGTGCGCTGCCCGAACACCGCGCCGATGTTACGGGCGTTGCGTTCGCGATCCTGGTACGGGACCACGCCCGCCACCCGGGCCTCGCCGGAGGTGGGCGTGAGGATGCCGGTGAGCACCTTGATGGTGGTGGACTTGCCGGCGCCGTTCGGGCCGAGCAGGGCGAGGAGTTCGCCGGGCGCCACGTCGAAGGTGATGTCCGAGACGGCGTGCTTGGCGACCCGCTCCGGGTTGACCAGGGAGCGAAGGGTGCCGGCGAGGCCGGGGCGACGGACGGTGGTGTGGAAGGTGCGGGACAGGCCGCGAACCTCGATGCTTCCGGGCACGCTGTGAACTCCCTTGTTGGGAACAAGAGTTACGGCCGGTCGGCTTGGAGGGCCGACCGGCCGCGGGTACACCATGACCGTCGCAGAATCCCGATCACATTGGCAATGGATTAATCCACTGGTGAATTGGACTAATCAATCACCAGGAGGTCATCGGGGGAGCACCGAGAAGACGAACGAGAACTCCGCGGGCTCGGCCCGCAGGCGGTACTGCGGCAGCGGGCCCGGACCGCAGGACGCGGTCCCGATGCCGTGGTGGCCGTGGTCGAGGTTGACCCACACCGTGTCACCGGCCCGCAGATCCGTCAGATGCTTCGCCGCGTCCAGCTGCTCGGTCGTCCAGCGCCGGGCGGTGAAGGAGAACTCCGGGTCACCCTCGATCCGCAGACCGCCGAGCTCCACCCAGCGGACGTCGGCGCGGGCGCCGTTCTCCTGCGGGCGCAGATACGGCGTCTGCAGTTCGTCCACGCTCGCCTGCCAGCGCCCGACCATGGACGCCTTCCTGGTGTCCGGGTAGGCCTCGCCGGGGCCGCCGCCGAACCACTTCACCTGGTCGGCCTCGGGGAGTCCGAGCCGGACGCCGAGCCGGGGCAGCGGCTGGGTCCACTCGCCCTCGGGTCCGACGGACACCGTCAGGCGGAGCCGCGAGCCGTCCGAGGTCCAGCGGTAGTCCACACCCAGGCCCACCTCACGGGCCGCGGGCGCCACCCGGGTGCGGACGGTCAGCGCGTCCTCGCCGAGCTCCACCGAGTCGAGCCGGTGCCGCATCCGGTGCAGACCCAGGGTCCGCCACAGCGTGCTGTAGCGGATGCCGGAGTCCCACTCCGTGCCCTCGTCGTTGTCGGTCGTCGCCCGCCACACGTCCAGCCGCGGAGCCTCGACGGCGAACTCACCGATGGCCTTGAGGGCACCGGTACGGGCGTCGAAGGTGGCCGGGCCCAGAGTGATCAGCCGCTCGCCGCGCACCGGCCGGTCGGTGGGCGCGACGGAGGGCCGTACGGGCGCGGTCGCCGGGAACTGGCCCCACGCGACGACGTGGTCCTTCGGCGCCCAGGCCGTGTCGGACGCCAGCAGCGCCCGCACCGTCCACTGCGCCTCCGCGGCCTCGTGCGCGGGCGGCTCCGGCAGCTTCAGGTCCGCCGAATCACCGGGTGCCAGCGCGGGCACCGAGAGCGTGCCGGCCTCGACCGTCTCGCCGTCCACCTGGTACGACCACTCGAAGGCGAGCTGGGACAGGTCGGCGAAGTCGTACGAGTTGGTGATCCGTACGGTGCCGTCGGCGCCGTCGATGCGGACCGGCTCGATGACCTTCTTGTACTCGATCAGACCGGGGGACGGCGTGCGGTCCGGGAAGATCAGGCCGTCGCAGACGAAGTTGCCGTCGTGCAGCTCCTCGCCGAAGTCGCCGCCGTAGGCGTAACCGAGCTCGGCGTGCTTGACGCCGTGGTCGATCCACTCCCAGATGAAGCCGCCCTGGAGACGATCGTACTTCTCGAAGAGCTCCTGGTAGTCGGCGATGCCACCGGGGCCGTTGCCCATGGCGTGGCCGTACTCGCACTGGATGAAGGGGAGTCCGCGGCGCTTGTGGGTGCCGCCGTCGAGATCCTTGCCGATCTGCTCGACCTCGGCGTGGTTGGCGTACATCCGCGAGTACACGTCGGTGTCCCGGCAGTTCCAGTCGCCCTCGTAGTGCACCAGGCGCGAGGAGTCCCGGCCGTGGATCCACTCGGCCATCGCGGTCAGGCCGCGGCCGGTGCCGGCCTCGTTGCCCAGCGACCAGAAGACGATCGAGGGGTGGTTCTTGTCGCGCTCGACCATGCGGGCCGCGCGGTCCAGGAGGGCCGGGGTCCAGCGGTCGTCGTCGACGGGGTTGTCCCGCCACTCCTGCTCGGTGAAGCCGTGGGTCTCCAGGTCGCACTCGTCGATGACCCACAGGCCGTACTCGTCGCACAGGTCCAGGAAGGCCGGGTGCGGCGGGTAGTGCGAGGTGCGCACCGCGTTGATGTTGTGCCGCTTCATCAGCAGCACGTCCTCGCGCATGGTCTCCAGGTCGAGCGTGCGGCCCTTCTCCGGGTGCCACTCGTGCCGGTTGACGCCCTTGAACAGGACCGCCTTGCCGTTGACCTTGATCAGACCGTCCTCGAGGACGACCGTACGGAAGCCGATCCTGAGCGGGACCCGCTCGCCCTCGGTGACCAGCTCGCCGTCGTAGAGCCGGGGGCTCTCGGCGCTCCATGGGGCTACCAGCGTGGTGGCGGACTCTCCGGTGGCGACATCGATGTCGAGGGCGGGCACGAGCACCCGTCCGTCGACGTCGGAGTCGACACGCAGGGTGCCCTCGCCCGTGAGGTGGTCGTAGGAGGCGTGGAGGAAGAAGTCGAGGACGGCGCCCGCCGGGCGGTGCAGCAGGGTCACCTCGCGGAAGATCCCGGGCAGCCACCACTGGTCCTGGTCCTCCAGGTAGGACCCGGCCGACCACTGGTGCACCCGGACCGCGAGGACGTTGCCCTTCGGCTTCAGCAGATGACCGACGGCGAACTCGTGCGCGAGGCGGGAACCCTTGAACTCGCCGATGTCCGTGCCGTTGAGCCACACCCGGGCGCAGGACTCGACACCGTCGAACCGGATGACGGCACCGCCGTCGGCGGGCCAGTCCTCCGGCAGGTCGAAGACGCGCAGGTGGTCACCGGTCGGGTTCTCGGTCGGGACGTGCGGCGGGTCCACCGGGAAGGGGTACAGGTGGTTGGTGTAGATGGGCAGCCCGAAGGCCCCGTCTCCTTGGAGGACCCAGTGCCCGGGGACCGTGACCTCGGCCCAGCCGTCGGCGTCGTATCCCTCCTCGGCGAAGGAGTCGTCCTCGGCGTCGGCGGTCGCCGAGAGCCTAAGGCGCCAGGCGCCGTCGAGGGGCAGGGCCTTCGCGTCGGAGGAGGCGTACCAGGCGCGGGGCGGAAGGGCCCCGCTGCCGGGTGAGACGTCCTCGACGTAGTCGAAAGCGCTGGTCGTGCGGAAAGACATCGGTCTCCAGGTCCTGAGAGAGGCGTCAGCCCTTGATGCCGGTCTGCGCGATCCCCTGGACCAGCCAGCGCTGGAGGAAGAGGAACACGAACACCAGGGGCAGGATGGAAATGGCGGTGGCCATGAAGATCAGGTGGAAGTTCACGGTCTGGTTGGTCATGAAGGAGGACAGTGCGACCTGGACGGTCCAGGAGCTCGGGTCCTGGCCGATGACCAACGGCCACAGGAAGGCGTTCCAGCCGCTGATGAACGTGATCGTGGCCATCGCCGCGAAGAAGTTCAGCGAGTTGGGTACGACAATGCGCCAGTATGCGCCCCAGTACCCGAGCCCGTCCACGCGTGCCGCCTCCTCCAGCTCCTTGGGGAACCCGAGGAAGTACTGCCGGAACAGGAAGCAGGTGAAACCACTGAACAGGCCCGGGATGATCAGACCGCGGTAGGTGTCGATCCAGCCGAGGGACGAGACCAGCACGAAGCTGGGCACGAAGGTGACGGCGGTCGGGACCATCAGGGTCGCCAGGACGGCGTAGAAGACCTTGTTGGCGTGCTTGTAGGGGATGCGCGCCAGGCCGTAGCCGGCCAGGGAGCAGATCAGCAGGGTGCCGATGGTCATGGAGACGGCGATCACCGTCGAGTTCCACATGGACTTGGCGAAGTCGACCGTCGGGTCGTCGAACAGCTCGCTGATGTTGCCCCACTGGAAGGAGGGGAGCAGCTTCCAGTTCTCGCCCGTGATCTCCGGGTCCGTGGAGAGGGAGTTGCGGAGGATCAGGTAGAAGGGGAGCAGGAAGAGCAGCGCGGCGACGCTGACGCCGATGTACAGGCCCGTGTTGCCGAGGACGCCTCCGCGCTTCTTGCGGGGCTCCTTGCCCACCTGAGGTGCTGTGGTGGTCACTTGGAGTCCTCCCCCCTTCCGAAGCCCATGAACTTGCCCTGGAGGAGCGTGACGGCGCAGATCAGCACCGTGAGGATGACGGCCCCCGCGCTGCCGGCGCCGTAGTCCTGGTTCTCGCCGAGAGCGGTCTTGTACAGGACCATGAGGGGTGTCTGACCCCAGGTCGCCTTGGTTGTGACGATGTTGTAGAACTCGTCGAACGCCTGGTAGGCGGCGACGAGCAGCAGCAGGATCACCGCGGTGGAGGTGGCGCGCAGCTGCGGCAGCGTGATGTACCGGAAGGTCTGCCAGCCCGGCTTGGCACCGTCGATCGCGGCGGCCTCGTACAGCTCCGCCGGGATGTTCTGCAGGGCGGCCAGGAACAGGATCATGTAGAAGCCGGACTGCAGCCACAGGCGTACGGTCACGATGACCAGCCAGTACCAGGGCGGGTTCGGGTCGGACAGGTAGGCGATGTTCTCCACGCCGAACCAGCCGAGCACCGTGTTCATCAGACCGAATCGGACACCCGTGAAGATGGACATCTTCCAGATCAGCGCGGCGGCGACGTAGGACACGGCGGTCGGCAGGAAGAACACCGACCGGAAGAACGCCCGCATGAACCGCAGCCGGTGCACCAGCATCGCCAGGCCCAGGGACAGGGCCCAGGTGAGGGGCACGATGAGCGCCGCGAACACCGTGAACGTCACCAGGGAACCGGTGAAGTTGGAGTTCGTCAGCATGCTCTTGTAGTTGTCGAAGCCGATGAACTTGCTCGGCGTGACGGTGAAGCGCGCGTCGAAGAAGCTGAGCCAGATGCTCCAGACGATCGGCACGAAGACGAAGATCACCAGGCCGATGAGGAACGGCCCGGTGAAGAGCCAGAAGTTGAAGGTCGGGTTGCCCCGGAGGCCCCGCCGCGGCCGGGCCGGTGAGGCCTTGGCCGGGGCGGGCTGGGCGACCCCGCGCGTGGTGGTGGTCGACATGTCGTGGTTTCTCCGTCGACCTATCCGAAGAGCTTCTTGAGCTCGGCGTTGACCTTCTTCTCCGCGTCGGCGAGCGCCGCGTTCGGGTCGCCGTTCTTACGGACGCTGTTGGCGAACGCGTCGGTCAGGGCGGTGATCATCGCCTGGGTCCAGCCGATGTTGTCGAAGTGCCCGAACTCGTTGAAGAGCTTGACGCCCTCGGCCGGCAGACCCGACTTGAGCTTCGTGGCGGACTGGGCGATGGAGGTGCGCGGCGGGATGTGGAAGCCGTACGAGGTGGCCCAGTCCTCCTGGTACTCCTTCTGGTCGATCCACAGCCACTTCACGTACTCCTTGGCCGCGTCCACGTTCTTGCCCTTGGCGTTGACGAACATCGACCAGCCGCCGTTGTAGACCGACTGCTTGCCGTTGTCCCCGACCTTGGGGAAGGGGAAGACGCCGAGGTCGTCGCCGAGCGCCTTCTGCATGGCGGGCATCGCCCACATGCCGCAGAACTGGATGGCGCACAGGCCCTGGTTGATCGCGGACGGGTCCCAGTAGTCGGCCGGGGCGTCGAGGAGCAGGTTGCCGCTGGTGAACAGCTGGCGCAGCTGCTTCATACCGGCGACGACCGCGTCCGTGTGGAAGGCGGGCTTGTTGTCGGGGGTGAGGGTGTCGGCGCCCGCCGACCAGAGCAGCGGGTTGATGGCCGGGGTGAGGTCGTTGCCGAGGAAGACGCCCTTGACCTTGCTCGTGGTGAGCTTCTCCGCCGCCACGAGCAGCTCGTCGAGGGTGGTCGGCACGTCGACCTTGGCCTTCTCCAGCATCGACTTGCGGTAGAAGAAGAACTGCGGGTCGTCGATCATGCGGACGCCGTATATCTTCCCGTCCACCGTGTGCGACTTGATGTCGGCCGGGTTGAAGTCGTCCTTGACCGGGTTGATGATGTCGCTCAGGTCCGCCACCTGACCGCTCTTGACCATCTGGATCTGCGGGTGGAACTCGAAGACGTCGGGCGCCTTCTTGGTGAGCAGGGCCGCGAAGAGCGCGGACTCGAAGTTGCTGCCCGTGATCCAGTTGGTCTTCACGTCGGCCTTCTTGTACGCGGCCGCGTACTTCTTGATGGCCTGCTCCGTGCCCGCCTCGCCGTAGGCGTGGAAGTACTGGGTGAGCGCGTCGCCCGATCCTCCGCTGCTCCGGCCGGTGTTCCCGCCGCACGCGGCCAGCCCGCCGGCGGCGGCCAGGCCCATCCCGGCCTGCAGAACGTTTCGACGGTTCCAGTTGCTGTTGCTCAATGCCGACATGCTGACGTCCTTGTCTCGAATACGGCTGAGGCTCTGTGCCATGGCTCTGCGGCTCAGTGCCAAGGTGGCTCAAATGGACCTGCGGTGCGGGACGTTAACCTTCGGCTAAGGCTTCGGCAAGGGGTTGGACGAAGTCTGCGCGAAGCGTTGTGCGACGTTCGGGATACCGGACGCCCCGGGGGCGCGGGCCGCCGCACCAGCGGCCCGCAACCCCCTTGCAGAGGTGATGCGTTACTGCTTGAACCAGGCCTGGTTGGTCCCGCCGTTGCAGGTCCACAGGCCGACCTTGCTGCCCTCGGCCGTCGCCTGTCCGCCGACGTCCAGGCAGGTGCCCGACGCCTCGCTGACGACTTGGCCGTTGGAGTTCAGCAGCCATTGTTGACTGCCGTCACGGGTCGCTTCCGGGCTCGTGCTGAGCCCCGAACTCCCCGCGGTCAGATAGCCGTTCACGCCCTTCAGACGGCCCTTCGCGTCGTACGACCACACCTGCTCGGACCCACCTGTGCAGCTGCTGATCGCCGCACCCGAGGCGTTCGCGGTCAGGCACTTGCCGGACTGCTTGCCCTGGAGCGCGCCCGTGACCGCCGACGTGCCGTGGCCCTTCTGGTCGAGGACGTACGTCGTGATGGACCGGGCCGGCAGGGTCGCCGAGGCGGTGCCGCCCTTGACCGACGGCTTGGCGACGTTCGCCCAGCTCTCGGTCGCCGAGGTCCGTACGGCCTTGCTCGCGCGCACCGGCGCCTCGCTGTTGAAGCGCAGATTCAGCGCGGTGTCGGTGGTGTTGTGGTTGTTGACCACGACGACCCACTTGCCGTGGTCGTCGTACGTCGACACCTCGACGCCGTCCGGTGCACCGGTCACGTTGTGGGCGACCGCGCCCGGCCGGACGAACTTGCTGTACTGGCCGAGCGCGTAATAGCGCTTGGTGTAGTACAGGGTCTGGTTGCCGTTGGTGGCGTAGTCCGGGTCGTAGTAGATCAGGCCGTCGTTCCAGCCCTCGTCGTTCTTCGCGAGGGGGTCGGAGCCGATCTGCTCCGACAGGGCGACCCACCACTGGAACGCCGAGTCGTGCGCGGTCGCGAAGTCCTTGTAGATGATCCGGGAGAGGTTCAGACCACCGTCGATCGTGGGGTCGTACTCCTGCGCCCAGCCCGTGCCGCCCTTGCCGAAGCAGCAGATCTCCGTGGACCAGGACTGCTTGCCGACCGACTTGGACGTCTCGTAGATCTTCGCCCGCTGGTCGTCGCCCGGGTTGTTGTACGTGTGGTGGGCGAGCTTGTCGACGTACTGGGCGGTGTCCGGCTGCGAGATCCACTGCGGGACCTCGGTGTTGAAGCTCACCGTCGAGCTGGACTCGTCCGCGATGATGCCGGTCCGCTGACCGCGGGCCTGCTGCTCGGCGCCCAACGCCCGCACGATGTCGTCGCGTTGGTCGACCGGTACCAGCATGCCCTCCTGGCCGCAGTCGGCGAAGCTGTTGGTCGGCTCGTTGAAGGGGCTGATGTAGTCGAACCGCAGCCCCTGTTTCGCGAAGTGGTCGGTGACGTCGGCGACGTACTTCGCGTAGTCCTGCTCGTTCTCCGTCTTGAGATAACCGCCGCAGCTCAGGCCGTTGGTCTTCCACTGCGCGGGCGCGCTGTTGACGAAGGCGATCAGGTCCTTCACGCCGTACTTGGCGGCCGCGTACAGGAACGTACGGCCCGCCTTGTCCTTGCTCCAGTCGTACGACCCGTCGCCCCTCAGGAAGTCCTCGGGAGCGCGCGGCGCGTACGTCACGCCGGTGCCGCCACCGCCGATGTTGTAGCGGTAACTGCTCAGCGCCAGGCCGTCCTTGGAGAACAGCAGCTTGGACACCCGGGCCTGGACCTTCGGGTCGAAATTCTTCAGGTCATTGACCCACCAGGCGCCCGAGGCACCGATGTTGTCGATGGTCTGGGCTGCGTGCGGGGACACTTCGGCCACCGTGGGGGTGGAGGCCGACGCGGGCGGGGCGGATATCAGGGGTCCCGCGACAGCGAACGCGGCTGCGGCTGTCAGCAGGGTCGATCTCGTGCGGTGGGGGTGAGACACGTGCATCCCTTCCGTCGTCATGAAGGTGGTGCGGTACGGCTCCTAGCGGGGGTCGTGCGTCTTCGTCCTTGCCGGGGCGGTGCGTTTCGCAGACCTCTGCCCGCCCGACTGGAGCGCCCCTTCGAGCGCGAACGTCGCCGCGCCCAGGCATGCCGGGTCCGTCGGGATCGGGGAGAGGACGATCTCGGTGGCGGCCATCGGCCGGGGCAGCGCGTGCCGGGCGACGGCCTCGCGCACCTCCGCGACCAGGGGCTCGCCGAGGGCGGCCGCGACCCAGCTGCTGAGCACGACCACCTCCGGGTTGAACAGGTTGACCAGGTGCGCGATGGAGGCGCCCAGATAACGGGCGGTGTGCCGGACGACCTTGACCGCCACCGGATCCTGGGTGAGCATCCCCCGGGCCAGCGCGGCGATCGTCGCCGTCTGGTCGCCCGGGTGCAGCAGCTCGCTGTCGGGGCTCAGCTCCCGCAGGTTCAGCATGATCCCGGGCGCGCCCACATACGTCTCCACGCAGCCGTGGTTGCCGCAGCGGCACAGGCGTCCATCCAGGACGATCGTGTTGTGGCCCCACTCGCCGGCGCTGTTGGAGACACCGCGATGCAGGGCGCCGCCCAGGACGAGCCCGGCGCCCACGCCGGTCCCGAGGGTGACCACCACGGCGTTCCCGCTGCCGCGCGCGGCCCCGAACCACAGCTCGGCCACGGCGACGGCACGCAGCGGGTTGTCCAGGTAGAGCGGGTAGGCGATGTACTCGGAGAGCAGCTCGACCAGCGGCACGTCGTGCCAGTCCCAGTTGGGGGCGTACTCCGAGATGCCGGTGGCGCGGTCCACCTGCCCCGGCACGCTCACGCCGACGCCGAGCACCCGGGCGCCCTCGATCCCGGCCTGCGTGACCACCGAGCCGACGGCGGCGGCGACATGGCCGACCACCTGCTCGGGAAGGCTCTCGCCGGGGCGGACGTCCTCCTCGGCGCGGGCCAGCACGTTCAGCGCCAGGTCGAACAGCTCGACACGGACGTACGTCTCCGCGATGTCCACGCCGATCAACGCGCCCCCCGACGCGTTGACCGCCACGAGCCCCCGGGGGCGCCCTCCTGCCGACTCCTCGAACCCGACCTCCGTGATCATGTGGAGGTCGAGCAGCTCGCCCACGAGCGTGGCGACCGTGGCCAGGCTCAGCCCGGTGGCCGCCGCCAGCTCCTGCCGGGAGGTGGGCGACTCGGCGATGATCTGGCGCAACACCTCGTAGCGGTTCGCGGTGCGGATGTCACGTGATGTGCGCTTCACCGTGGCCGGCCCCCATCCCTTCGCTCAGCCGGGACGACAGTGGCACCGGCGCGGCGCAAGATTATGGGCTCCTGGGGACTTTGTACAAGGGGTTAGGAAAGGGGCTTTATAAAGTCAGACGGCGAGTACGGTCCGGACGAAGGCGTTGGCGAATTTTCCCTCGGTGTCCAGCTCACGCGCCAGCTTCCGGAAGTCGCCGAGGCGCGGGTAGCGCTCGCGCAGCACGTCCGCGGGCGTGGTGAAGACCTTCCCCCAGTGCGGCCGCGCGTCGAAGGGGTCCAGTGCCTCCTCCAGCCGGCGCACCACCGGCAGGACGGCCGCGGTGTCCTCGATCCAGGTGAAGTGCAGGGCCACGGTGTCCCGGCCGTAGGAGGGGCTCAGCCACTGCTCGTCGGCGGCCACGGTCCGCACCTCGCAGATCTGGAGCACCCCGGCGACCGTGTCCCGGATGCCGTCCACCGCGTGCAGCGCCTCGACGGCGTGCTCCCGCGGCAGCAGGTACTCCGACTGGAGCTCCGTTCCGCTGCTCGGCGTGAACTCGGCCCGGAAGTGCGGCAGCCGGTCCTGCCAGGGACCCGCCACCCCGAACTGCTCTGTGCAGTTGATGCCGGGCATCCCCGGCACCGGGTGCATCTTCTCGGTGGCGGGCGCGGCCCACGGGAAGTCTGCGAGGGGCTGGTCCGTCCGCCGCTTGACCCAGGCCTGCCGGAAGCCCGGGGCCCGCCAGTCGGTGAACAGGCTGACGCTGTACGCCGATGCCATGACCGATCCGAAGGTCGCCGAGTCCAGTCCGGCGAGGGGGAGTTCGGTGAAGACGTACTGCTCCACGTCGAAGGAGGGCACGAGGTCCAGGGTGAGTGCCGTGACGACACCGAGGGCGCCCAAGGAGGTGACCGCGCCGCCGAAACGCGGATCGTCCCGGCCGATGGTCAGTACCGAGCCGTCCGCCGTGACCAGCTCCACCTCGCGCACGGCCGACGAGAGCGGACCGTTGCCGACGCCGGAGCCGTGGGTGCCGGTCGCGACCGAGCCGGCCACGGAAATGTGCGGCAGCGAAGCCATGTTGGGCAGCGCGAGGCCGTGCGTGTACACCAAGCGGGCGAGTTCGGCGTAACGGACGCCGCCCGAGACCCGTACCGTACGGGCCGACGTGGCCACGTCGATCACCGGCGGCAGGTCGGCGATCGACAGCAGCACGCCCTCGGGGCCCGGCTCGGCGATCTCGTTGAAGGAGTGCCCGCTGCCCAGCACCCGCACCCGCGCGCTGTCCGCGACCAGGGCGGCGACCCCGTCGAGCGAGTGCGGCCGGTGCAGTTCCTTGGCGGAGTAGGTGATGTTCCCCGCCCAGTTGGTGATCGTCTCCGACATGTCCGTCGTTCCTCCTGGGAGTGTGTATGCGTTGACCTTCTCATTTGTCGAGGCCTACCGTAGATAGCGTTTTCTACAACCTTTCCGTCGGTCTTAAGGATCACCACCTTGCCCGAGCGACCCCAGGCGCTGTTCGCCATGACCGCCGAGAACGTGCCGCTCGTCTTCCCGCCCGAGGTGCTGGCCCGGCTGCGGGAGTCCGTGGACATCGATCCCGGGATGGTGGCCGAGGACCTCACCGACCCGGCGCTCGCGGACGTCCTGGCCCGCACCGAGATCCTCGTGACCGGCTGGGGCTGCCCCCGTCTGGACGCGGCCGTCCTGGACGCGGCCCCGAAACTCCGGGCCGTGCTGCACTCGGCCGGCTCGGTGAAGGGCTTCGCCGGTCCCGAGATCTGGCGGCGGGGGATCGCCGTGTCCTCGGCGGCCGAGGCCAACGCGGTGCCCGTCGCCGAGTACACGCTCGCCGTGATCCTGCTCGCCGGCAAGGACGTCTTCGTGCGCCGGGAGCGGCTGCGCTCCGAGCGGGTGTCCCCCGGCTGGGGGATCGTGCCCGGCATCGGCAACCACGGGCGGCGGGTCGGCGTGATCGGGGCGTCCCGGATCGGGCGGAAGGTGATCGAGCTGCTGCGGCCGTTCGACCTCTCGGTGAGCCTGACCGACCCGTACGTCGACGAGAGCGCGGCCGCGGAGCTGGGCGTTCCGCTGCTGCCGCTGGACGAGCTCCTGCGCACCTCCGAGATCGTGACCGTCCACGCCCCGGAGACCCCCGAGACCCGGCATCTCATCGGTGGCCGTGAGCTGGCCCTGATGCCGGACGGGGCGGTGCTGGTCAACACCGCGCGCGGGTCGCTCGTCGACACCGACGCACTCGTCGCGGAACTGCGGTCAGGCCGCCTCTCCGCGGTCCTCGACGTCACCGACCCGGAGCCCCTGCCCGCCGACTCGCCGCTTCACGAGCTCCCGGGTGCCTTCGTCACTCCGCACCTGGCGGGGTCGCAGGGCAACGAACTGGCGCGGCTGGGTCTTGCGGTCGCTGAAGAGGCGGAGCGGGTGGTGTTCGGGGCGGGGGTGGCGTTCCCGGTGACGTTCGAGGCGCTGGAGCGCGGGGCCTGAGGGGTCGGCGGCTGAACTGGTCCGGGGCACCTGCCTGCGGCGTGAGTAGCCTGCCTGGTCATGAGCCCCGAACCGCAGCCGGCCCCTCGCCCCCGACGCCTGCCCCGCGTCCCTTCCGCAGACCGAGCTCACCCGGCATCGCCGCCTGCGCGAGCAGGGCAGCCTGGACCGGGCCGATCTGGAGGCGATCCTCGACGCCGGGTTCGTCTGTCATCTGGGTGTGGTGGTCGAGGGGCGGCCCCTGGTCGTGCCCACGGTGTACGGGCGGGACGAGCGGCAGCTGTATGTGCACGGCTCGGTGGCCGGCCGCAGCCTCGCGGGCGGTACGCCGGTCTGTGTCACGGTCACGCACGTCGACGGGCTGGTCCTCGCGCGGTCCGTTTTCGAACACGGCGTCAACTACCGCAGCGCCATGATCCACGGTGAGGCCCGCAAGGTGACCGACCCGCAGGAGAAGCTGGCCGGCCTGCGTCTGCTGACCGACCACGCGGCGCCGGGGCAGTGGGCGTACGCCCGGCAGCCGAGCCGGAAGGAACTCGCGGCCACCACCCTGCTGGCCGTCTCCCTCGAGGAGGCTTCCGTCAAGATCCGTACCGGTGCGCCCGACGACGGCGACGGACCCGACGCGGAGCTGGGGTTGTGGGCCGGTGTGCTTCCGCTCACGTCGACCTGGGACGCGCCTGTTCCCGACCCGCTCCTGCCGCAGGAAACGCCCGTACCGACCCATATAGCTCGCCGCGAGGGGACCCGGCACGGGTGATGTCGGTGCGAGGGCATACCGTGAGGAGTCGGTCGTACGTCTGAGCCGGGAGGAGACACGGGATGGGCAGCCGTACCGCGCTGGTCGAGGATCTGATGGAGCGGTTTCCGCAGGTGCCGCGGGAAGCCGTCTTCAAAGAGGACCTGCTGCGAGGTGGCGTGGCCTTCGACCCGTCCGCCCTCAGCGACAACGAGTCGGGGGAGATGAAGCCGAAGTCGTACTTCATCTTCTCCTTCGACCACGGCACCCTGCCGGAGCTCGGCGAGGCCGCGCTGCGGCGCCCGCCGGAGGAGATCATCCTCACCGGCGGGCCGTACGACCTGAGGCGGACCGTGGTGTCGGTGCGGGTGAACCCCGCGTCGCCCTACCGTGTGGCGGCCGACGACTCCGGCATGCTCGGGCTCTACCTCGACGGCAAGCGGATCGCCGACGTGGGCGTGCCGCCGATGCCGGAGTACTACCGGCACAAGCTCTCCAACGGGAAGTCCGTGATGGAGGTCGCCCCGACCATCCAGTGGGGCTACCTGATCTATCTGACCGTCTTCCGGGTGTGCCAGTACTTCGGCGCCAAGGAGGAGTGCCAGTACTGCGACATCAACCACAACTGGCGCCAGCACAAGGCGGCGGGGCGGCCGTACACGGGCGTCAAGGACGTGGACGAAGTCCTGGAGGCGCTCGAGATCATCAACCGGTACGACACCGCCAAGGTCTCCACGGCGTACACGCTCACCGGCGGCGCGATCACCTCGAAGCTCCAGGGCCGGGACGAGGCCGACTTCTACGGCATGTACGCGAAGGCCATCGAGGAGCACTTCCCGGGCCGCTGGATCGGCAAGGTCGTCGCGCAGGCGCTGCCGAAGGACGACGTGCAGCGCTTCAAGGACTACGGCGTGCAGATCTACCACCCCAACTACGAGGTGTGGGACGAGTATCTCTTCAAGATGTTCTGCCCGGGCAAGGAGCGGTACGTCGGCCGGGACGAGTGGCACAAGCGGATCCTGGACTCGGCGGAGATCTTCGGCGCGCGCAATGTGATCCCCAATTTCGTGGCGGGCGTGGAGATGGCCGAGCCGTTCGGCTTCAAGACCGTCGACGAGGCGATCGCGTCCACGACGGAGGGTCTGCGCTTCTTCATGTCGCACGGCATCACGCCCCGCTTCACCACCTGGTGCCCGGAGCCCACGACGCCGCTCGGCAAGGCCAACCCGCAGGGCGCGCCGCTGGAGTACCACATCCGGCTGCTCCAGGCCTATCGACAGACGATGGACGACTTCGGACTGTCCTCGCCTCCCGGCTACGGCCCGCCCGGACCCGGCCGTGCCGTCTTCTCGGTGAGCTCCTTCATGGACAGCCTTCCGGCGCAGGAGCCGGTCGAGGTGTAACTCCTCACCGCCGCAACGGATGGGATGCGGGCCGCGGAGACCTTTGGGATCCGCGGCCCGCTGTGCTGTGCCGAAGGATTTATCGACAAGGTGACGAGAGTGGCTGCTGCTCCGTACATTTCGCGATGAGTTGCACCCGGTATCGAGATTTCCCGGCGTTCTTTCCGTATAACTCTCGTAACAGCGCTCCCGGTCATGCGCTGCGACCACTGGCGCGAACCCTCGGTAACCGATTTGAATAGCCTGCTTGTCAGTTGTGTGGGCGACGTGAAAGGCTCCTGTCCTGCCGCGAGGTTCCCCCCAACTCCTTTGCCAGTATGGCGAGTTGACCTCGCTTTGGATGCAGGAGACCCATGCCCGACCTGCCGACCCCCCAGGACGCCGCCGAGGCCGCGCTGTTCTCCGAGTGCTGGGATGCCGTGCTGTCGTACGCCGATCTGTGCACGGCCGGCTCCACCGCCGCCACCGAGCTGGCCACGGAGGCGTTCTCGCTCGGTATGAGCGAGGCCCGTGAGGCGGAGGCCGCCGCTCGTGGCGCCGGCCGCCGTCCGGTCCGGCTGCCCCGAATACCGCTGCTGCTGACCGCCGTTCGCACGACGGCGGCCGACTGGGAGACACGGGGTCTGGGCCACCGGCTCGACCCCGATCTGCGGCTGTGGCTCAACTCCGACAAGGCCGCGCGCTACACCGGCCCGCCGCTCCAGCGGCCGATCGCGCTGCGCGGACTGCGCGATCTGCAGGCAGCGGACGCCGAACTGCTGTGGCTGGCCGAGGTGGAGGCGCTGCCGCTGTCCGCGGTGGCCCGCCGACTCGGCCTCGACCCTGCCACCGTGGGCGACGAACTCGCCCAGGTGCGCGGGCTGTTCCGGGACCGCAGCCACCGCAACCATCTCGACATGCCGATGGACGCGCAGTGCCGCAGCTACGCCCGGCTGCTGGACGCGGTCACCCGGTCCACCGCCGGCGAGACCCCGGACGACCTCTCCCACCACCTCGCGAGATGCCGGCAGTGCGCGGAGGCCGCCGCCTGTCTTCGACTGCACGGTGGCGGACTGCCCGCGGCGCTCGCGGGCGGGGTGATCGGCTGGGGCGGGCTCGCCTACCTGGAGCGCCGCCGTCGGGCCGCCGAGGTACGCCTCGGCGCGGGGCGCCCGGAAGCACTGGAGAGCGGGCCCCCGAACCCCGGCGCCCACAAGGCGAAGGTCGTGCGCAACGGCCTCCTCGTCGCGGCCGTCCTGGTCTCCCTGCTCGCCCTCGCCGTCTCGATGGTGCCGGGCAACGACACGGACAACGGCGCCGCCAAGCCCGGCACCGGTACCTCCGCCGACGGCGAGCCGGTGGCCAACCCCACCTCGTCCGTCCCCGCCGCCACGTCCAGGGCGCCCGGCTCGGCGGACCCGTCGCGGACACCCAGCGGGAACCCGTCCGAGTCCACGGGTGCGAAGAACTCCGACCCGGAACCCCAGGGGACCTCCTCCGCCGGTGCCGAGGAACCGGAGCCCAGCGAGAGCGTCACGCCCCTGTGCCAGGTCGAGTACACCCTCGTCAACCAGTGGCCCGACGGCTTCCAGGGCGCCGTCACCGTCACCACCACCGAGGCGCTCGACGACTGGCGGCTCACCTGGTCCTTCAAGGACGGCCAGAAGGTGACGCAGATGTGGGACGGGAACTTCACCCAGAGCGGCGCGAAGGTCACCGCGAGCTCCGCCGACTACAACAAGTCGGTCCCCGCGCACGGTTCGCTCTCCCTCGGCTTCCTCGCCACCTGGCAGGGCAAGAATGCCCCGGCGTACGACTTCTCCCTCAACGGTCGGGAGTGTGCGAAGTCCTGACACCCTCGGTCGAGTCCTCGGCGGCGGTCCCCTGCTTCGCCGCCCACAGCCCTCGGACGTGTCCGATGTGCCGGGTCATCACCTCGTGCACCGCCCTCTCGTCGCGGGCGGTCAGCGCGTCGAGGAGTTCGAGGTGCTCCTCGGCGGAGGCCAGCAGGCGGCCGGACTTCACCAGCGGGGTGAGGCCGTAGAGCCGGGATCGCTTGCGCAGGTCGCCGACCACCTCGACCAGATGGGCGTTGCCCGCGAGGGCGAGCAGGCCGAGGTGGAAGCGGGTGTCGGCCTCGACGTACGCGATGAGGTCACCGGACACCGCCGCCTGGACGATCTCCCGGGCGGCGGGGCGCAGCGCCTCCAGGGAGACCGGGTCGGCGGTCGAGGCCAGTTCCACGACGGTGGGGATCTCGATGAGCGAGCGGATGTGGGTGTACTCGTCGAGCTGCTTCTCGGAGACCGCCGTGACCCGGAAGCCCTTGTTGGGGACGGTGTCGACCAGGCCCTCCTTGACGAGGTCGAGCATGGCCTCGCGCACGGGGGTGGCCGACACACCGAAGCGGGCGGCGAGCGCGGGCGCCGAGTGCACCTGGCCCGGGAGCAGTTCGCCCGCGATCAGCGCGGCCCGCAGGGCGTCGGCGACCCGCTCCCGGTAGCTGCTCTTCTTGCCGCCGAGAACGGGCAGGGCGGGGGCAGCGGCGGCGGGGGCGCTGGATCGCCGGTCGGCCATGAGGGGCATCTCCTTGTGGTGCAATGTCACGTGACACCCGGCATTATCCTCGACGCCCTCGGGGCTCACAGGACGAAGCCCGCCGGGAACGGATCGGTCGGGTCGAGCAGGTACTGGGCCGTGCCGGTGATCCACGCGCGCCCGGTGAAGCTGGGCAGGACGGCGGGGCGGCCCGCCACCTCGGTGGTGCCGAGGAGCCGGCCCGTGAACCGCGTCCCGATGAAGGACTCGTTCACGAACTCGGTGTGCAACGGGAGTTCGCCGCGCGCGTGCAGCTGGGCCATGCGCGCGCTGGTGCCGGTGCCGCAGGGGGAGCGGTCGAACCAGCCGGGGTGGATGGCCATCGCGTGCCGGGAGTGGCCGGCGGTCGCTCCGGGCGCGAGCAGGTGGACGTGGTGACAGCCGCGGATGGACGGATCCTCGGGATGCACGGGCTCCTCCTCGGCGTTGATCGCCTCCATGAGGGCCAGCCCCGCCTTCAGGATGTCGTCCTTGCGGTCGCGGTCGAAGGGCAGCGCGAACTGGTCCAGCGGCAGGATGGCGTAGAAGTTGCCGCCGTACGCCAGGTCATAGGTCACCGTCCGCCCGTCGGCCAGTGCGATCTTGCGGTCGAGGGCGACGGCGAAGGACGGCACGTTCCGCAGCGTGACGTGCTTCGCCCTGCCGTCCTCCACCGCGACCTCGGCGACGACCGGGCCCGCCGGGGTGTCGAGCCGGATCGTGGTGACCGGCTCGACGACCTCGACCATGCCGGTCTCCACCAGCACGGTCGCCACCCCGATCGTGCCGTGGCCGCACATCGGCAGATAGCCCGAGACCTCGATGTACACCACACCCCAGTCGCAGTCCGGGCGGGTCGGCGGCTGGAGGATCGCGCCGCTCATCGCCGAGTGCCCGCGCGGCTCGTTCATCAGGAGCTGCTTGATGTCGTCGCGGTGCTCACGGAAGTACAGCCGCCGCTCGTTCATGGTCGCGCCGGGGATCGTGCCGATTCCGCCGGTGATCACGCGGGTGGGCATGCCCTCGGTGTGCGAGTCGACGGCGTGCAGGACGAGTTTGCTGCGCATGGTCCGCTCCTCCTTGACGAGTTACGCGAGTCCGGCGGCGACGGCCTTCTCCGTGGCGGCCCGCACGACGGCCTCCTGCTCGGGCAGCAGGGGGACACGCGGCGGACGCACCGGCCCGCCGTGCCGGCCGACGATGTCCATCGACAACTTGATGGCCTGCACGAACTCGACCTTGGAGTCCCAGCGCAGCAACGGGTGGAGCTGCTCGTACAGCTTCCTCGCGGTGGCGAGGTCGCCGGCCACGGCCGCCCGGTACAACTCGACGGAGGCCCTGGGCAGCGCGTTCGGATAGCCGGCCACCCAGCCCTTGGCGCCCGCGATCGCGAGCTCCAGCAGGACGTCGTCGGCGCCGATCAACAGGTCGAGTTCCGGGGCGAGTTCGGCCAGCTGGTAGGCGCGGCGGACGTCACCGGAGAACTCCTTGACCGCACGGATGTATCCCTCGGCGTGCAGTGTGGCCAACAGCTCCGGCACCAGGTCGACCTTGGTGTCGATGGGGTTGTTGTACGCCACGATCGGCACACCCGCCTTCGCGACCTCGGCGTAGTGCGCGAGGACCGACCGCTCGTCGGCGCGGAAGGCGTTGGGCGGCAGCAGCATCACGGACGCACAGCCCGCCTCACGCGCCTGCTCGGCCCAGCGGCGGGACTCCGCCGAGCCGTACGCGGCGACGCCGGGCATCACCCGCTCGCCGCCGATGGCGGCCACGGCCGTCTCGACGACCTTGGCCCGCTCCTCGGGTGTGAGCACCTGGTACTCGCCGAGCGAGCCGTTCGGTACGACGCCGTCGCAGCCGTTCTCGACCAGCCAGGCGCAGTGCTCGGCGTACTTGGCGTAGTTCACCGACAGATCGTCGTTCAACGGGAGGGCGGTGGCGACGAGTACTCCACGCCACGGACGAAGGCTGGTGGTCATACGGATCGCCTCTCAATGGGATTCTCAATAGGGTGTGACATATCACTGTTCCTCGGTCTCTCCGGCCCGGGCCAGTACGCCCAGCGGCACCGGCCGTGCGAACGGCCTGCGGCCCGCCGTCTCCGCGCACCCGGCGACCCCGGCCACTCCGGGCACGCACACCCGGCCCTGGCACCAGCCCATCCCGGCCCGCGTCAGCAGCTTCACGGTCCGCAGATCACCGGCGCCGAGCTCATGTACCGCCTCCCGTACCGCACCGGCCGACACCTCCTCGCAACGGCACACCACCGTGTCGTCGGTGACCTGCTCGGCCCAGTGCGCGGGCGGCGCGTAGACGGAGTCGACGGCGGCGAAGAAGGCCCGCAGCCCGGTCCGGGTGCGCGCGGCGGCCGCCCACTCACCCGGGTCCGGCGCCCGCCCTGCCAGCCGCGCCGCGATCGATCGTCCGGCGATGTATCCCTCGGCGAGCGAGAGGGCGGAGCCGCCGATCCCGGTGGTCTCGCCCGCCGCCCACACCCCCGGCACGTCGGTGCGCTGCTCGTCGTCGACGTGCACGTCCGTACCGTCGACCCGGCAGCCCAGCGCGTCGGCGAGGTCGGTGTGCGGCAGCATGCCGTGACTCACGGCGAGGGTGTCGCAGACGAGGCGTCGGCGGCTGTCCTCGCGCACCCGCCCGTCCCGGTCGAGGGCCGCGACCGTCACCGCCTCCAGCCGCTCGGCGCCGTGCGCCGCCACGACGGTGTGGTGGAGGAGGGTCCGTACCCGGTGCCGGAGCAACTGCCCCGCGTACCGGGCGCCTTCGGCCACCTTGCCCGGTTGGCCGGCCAGCGCCCGGGACCGCCGTACGAACGCCTTCGGGTCGGCCGAGTCCACCAGCGCGGCGACCGTCGCGCCCGCCGCGGCGAGGCCGGTGGCGACGGGCAGCAGCAGCGGCCCGGTCCCGGCGACGACGGCGGTACGGCCGGGCAGCACGAGCCCGCCCTTGAGCATGGCCTGCGCCCCGCCCGCCGTGACGACACCGGGCAGGGTCCAGCCGGGGAAGGGCAGCACCTTCTCGTAGCCGCCGGTGGCGAGGAGGACCGCCGCCGCGCGTACCTCGGCCGGCTGCTCCTGCTCCGGGCCGACGAGGGCGTGCACAGTGAACCCGGCGGTGTCCCGGCGCTCGACGAACCAGACATGATGATCCGTCACATGCCTTACCGTGCCCGCCCGTACGTGGGCGTGCAGGCCGTCCCGCAGTCTCTCCCAGGTCCGCCACTGGTGATGCAGTGCCTGCGGTCGACGGGCCCCGAGCTCGGTTGCCGGCTGCCGGTAGAACTGCCCGCCCGCCTCCGCGGCCGAGTCGATCAGGGTGACCTGGATGCCCCGGGCGGCCGCCGCGAGGGTGGCCGCGAGTCCGGCCGGACCCGCGCCGATCACCGCCAGGCTCGGCTCAGTCATCGTGGCCCGTTCCCTCCTGCGTGCGGATCGCGTCGCCCGGCCGCAAGGGCATCAGACAAGCCCGTTGGTTCGGGCGGTCGTTGACGGTCACAAGGCAGTCGAAGCAGACGCCGATGCCGCAGAAGATCCCGCGCGGGCGGCCCTCGCCGCGGGTGGTGCGCCACGAGGTGACGCCTGCCGTCCACAGCGCGGCGGCGACGGTCTGGCCGGGCAGGGCCTCGATCTCCCGCCCGTCGAGGGTGACGGTGAAGGCGGGACCGGGCTCGGCGCGCACCAGCTCCAGCGGGTTCACGAGGCCTCTTCGGAGTCGGAGTCGGACGCGGAGGCGGAGGCGGAGGCGGGGAAACGGTCGGGACGGAACGGTGCGAGATCGAGATCGGGAGCGTGCCCGGTCAGCACCTGGGCGATCAGCCGCCCTGTCCCGGTGGACAGTCCGATGCCCGCGCCCTCGTGCCCGCAGGCGTGGAACAGCCCGGGCACCCGCGGATCGGGGCCGATCGCGGGCAGGTGATCGGGCATGTACGGCCGGAAGCCGAGGTACGTCCGCATCGCGCGCACCCGCTCCAGGAACGGGAACAGCCGCGTCGCGCCCGCCGCCAGCGATCGCAGCGCGGGCAGCGACAACGACCGGTCGAAGCCCACCCGTTCACGGGTGGCGCCGATCAGGACGGGCCCGGCCGCCGTCCCCTCGACGACCGGTGAGGTCTGCAGGGCCGCCGAGTCGCTGGCCACGTCGGCCACGTAGTCGGCGGCGTACACCTTGTGGTGGACCAGGCGGGGGAGCGGCTCGGTGACGAGGACGAAGCCGCGCCGGGGGAGCACGGGGAGGCTCACTCCGGCCAGCGCGGCCAGCTCACCGCCCCAGGTCCCGGCGGCGTTGACGACATGCGGGGCGTGGATCTCGCCCCCGCCGGTGCGCACCCCGCGCACGGCACCGTCGGCGGCGCGCAGCACCTCGGTCACCGCCGCGCCGGTGAACAGCCGGGCACCCGAGGCCCGTACGAGATGAGCGGCGGCCAGCGTCGGCATGACCTGGGCGTCCTGGGGATAGAGCACACCGCCCGCGAGTCCGGGCGCCAAGTGGGGCTCCAGCTCGCGGAGTCGGCCCGCGTCCACCCGTACCGCCTCGACGCCCGCGGCCCGTTGCCCGGTCGCGAACTTCTCCAGGGCTTCGAGGCCCTCGGAGGTGGAGGCCACGACCACGCCCCCCTTGAGTTCGTACTCGACGGCGTCGCCGACCTCCTCCGCCAGCTCGGTCCACAGCCGTCCTGACAGCAGGGCGAGTTCGAGCTCGGGTCCCGGCTCCTTGTCGGAGACCAGGAGATTGCCCTCACCGGCGCCGGTCGTACCGCCGGCCACCGGACCGCGGTCGACGACGATCACGTCGAGGCCCGCCCGGGCGGCGTACAGGGCACAGGCCGCGCCCACCATCCCGGCACCGACGACCACGACATCGCAGGTCAGTCGCTTGCTCACGCCAGTACTATGTCACATGCCGCTCTCGGCGGGAACACCCCGACGCCGGACCGCCGGCGGGGTTGCGGGGACGTCCGACCGCCGGGACTGTGGGACGGACGGAACTCACCGGGCCGTCAGTCGATCTCGCTCGGGTCGGCGGACGGGGTCCGGCCCGCCTGGACGTCCTCGAGACGTGCCGCGCCCAGCTTCGCCGCCTGCTCGGTCGTGTCGTCGTCGGCTCCGTCGAGACCGCCGTTGGTGAAGCTGATCGCGTCCGTGCCGAACCGGAGGGCCGCGACGTCGAGGGTGAGGGTGGTGGGCGCGCCTCCCGATCTGCCCCGGACCGTGACCTGCAGCCCCTGCCGGGCATCGCCCTCCTTGGGAAGGGAGGTCGACACCACCTCGACCGTGCGCTGCCCGCCCGAGCTGTCCTTCGCCGTGAACTCGTCGCACTTGACCGGCAGGCTCTTCAACCAGGCGAAGGACGTGTCCAGCGCGGCCTTGTCATAGGCGGCCACCTGGTACAGCAGCCGGGACTCGCCCTCCTTGAAGCCGGTGAGCGCGGACGCTCCGGACGGCTTGCCCAGGAGCTCGTCGTCGTAGAGCCGGTCGAGCAGCTTCTGGCAGTCGGGCGCGTCGGCCTTGGCGGTGAGGAAGTCGGCGACGTCCACCTGGCCGACCAGCAGGCTGTCGCGCCAGGTGGCCGCGTTCTTCACCTGCGTCCAGTCGTCCTCCAGATCCGCCTCCGTCACCAGTGCGGCGCGCGCCCCGGCCGGGGTGAGCGCGGCAGGGGACTGCTGTGCGAGCGGCGAGGAGGAGATCTCCGTGGTGATCTCGGTGGTGTCCGCGCGGTCCGGACCACTGTCGTCACCGTCCGCACAGGCGGCGGTCGTCAGCAGGGCTCCGGCCGCCAGGACCGAGGCGAGGACGCGGAAGGGGCGGGGCGGACGGTGGGTCATCACGAGGTCTCCTGGAGATGAGAGGTGGCTTCCATGCCACAACCGCTCCTCCCGTACGACCAGCGCACCGGGCTGTTCGAGTGAGGGGGCGACGCCATAGGGGTCCGGAAAACAGGTGGCGCCCCCGACTCCGACGCCTCTAGGGTGAGACCGCTTCGCACGGCGGTTCTTGGCTGCCGTGCCCCACGAGCGAGGAATGAGGGAGGTGTCGACCGATGGCTGTCTTTGCGATGAGCGCCGCTCGCATCCAGATCATCAAGTCCACCTCCGTGGCCGTCGGCTGACACCAACTCCTGGTGCCGGGGCCACCCTTGTGAAGGGTCTCCCTTGACTTCCAGCTCCACTTCTCATGTTTTCTCCGCGCTCGCTCCCTACGGCTGGGACGAGGCATGGGCGGATGAGTTCGCCCCCTACGAGCCCGACGGGCTCCTGCCCGGACGGGTGGTCCGCGTCGACCGCGGGCAGTGCGACCTCGTCACCCCCGAAGGGATGATGCGGGCCGACACGGCCTTCGTCACCCCGCCCGATCCGATGCGGGTCCTGTGCACCGGTGACTGGGCCGTCGTCGAGCCCGCGGGCAACCCCCGCTATGTACGGACGTATCTGCCACGCCGTACCGCATTCGTACGCTCCACCTCCTCCAAGCGGTCCGAGGGGCAGATCCTTGCGGCCAACGTCGACCACTCGATCGTCGCCGTGTCGCTGGCCGTCGAACTCGACCTCGGCCGCATCGAACGGTTCCTGGCCCTGGCCTGGGAGTCCGGCGCACAGCCGGTGGTCGTGCTCACCAAGGCCGACCTCGTGCCGGACGCCGTGACGCTCTCGCATCTCGTGCAGGACGTGGAGACGGCGGCGCCGGGTGTCCCGGTGCTGACCGTCAGCGCGCTGGACGGGGAGGGGCTCGACGTACTCGTCGCGGTCGTCTCCGGCGGTACGAGCGTGCTGCTCGGGCAGTCCGGTGCGGGGAAGTCGACCCTGGCGAACGCGCTCATCGGCGAGGACGTGATGGCTGTGCAGGCCGCACGGGACGCGGACGGGAAGGGACGCCACACGACCACGACCCGCAACCTCCTCGCCCTGCCGGGCGGGGGCGTACTGATCGACACGCCCGGCCTCAGGGGCGTGGGGCTGTGGGACGCCGAGACCGGTGTCGGACAGGTCTTCGCCGAGATCGAGGCACTGGCCGCACAGTGCCGCTTCCACGACTGCGCGCACGAGAGCGAGCCGGGCTGCGCGGTCCTGGCCGCGATCGACTCCGGTGAGCTGCCCGAGCGGCGGCTGGAGAGCTACCGGAAGCTGATCCGGGAGAACCAGCGGATCGTGGCGAAGACGGACGCGAGGCTCCGTGCCGAGATCCGGAAGGAGTGGAAGAAGAGGGGAGCGGAGGGGAAGGCGGCGATGGAGGCGAAGCGGGGGGTGTGGGGTTAGCGGGTAGTCCTTCGGCCGCGGGTGGGTGGGGGGCTGGTCGCGCAGTTCCCCGCGCCCCTGAGTGGCTGTGGTCACCCGGAACTGACGGGGCACCCCTCATCTCCGTGTCCGATTTCCGCCAGCGGCATCCTCGCCCAGGGCGGAAACTGGAACACGTGATGGACGAAGACACCAGGTACGAAGCTGTCCGCAGCCGGGACGCCCGGTTCGACGGGGAGTTCTTCTTCGCTGTCGAGACGACCGGGATCTACTGCCGGCCCAGCTGTCCCGCGGTGACCCCGAAGCGTCACAACGTCCGTTTCTACGCGACGGCCGCCGCCGCGCAGGGCTCCGGGTTCCGGGCCTGCCGGCGGTGCCGCCCGGACGCGGTCCCCGGTTCGGCCGACTGGAACGTACGGGCGGACGTGGTGGGCCGGGCGATGCGCCTGATCGGCGACGGTGTCGTCGACCGGGAGGGCGTCGCCGGGCTCGCCGGCCGCCTCGGCTACAGCGCCCGCCAGGTCCAGCGCCAGCTCACCGCCGAACTCGGCGCCGGCCCCGTCGCCCTGGCCCGCGCCCAGCGGGCCCACACCGCGCGTGTCCTGCTCCAGACCACCGGCCTGCCGGTCACGGAGATCGCGTTCGCCTCGGGCTTCGCCAGCGTGCGGCAGTTCAACGACACGGTCCGGGAAATCTACGCCGCCACCCCCAGCGACCTGCGGGCCGCCGCCCGGACCACACGCCGCGCGGCCACCCCCACGGCGGGCATTCCGCTACGACTTGCCCACCGCGGCCCCTACCGGTCCGGCGCCGTCTTCGACCTGCTGGAGAGTGCATCCGTACCCGGCGTCGAGGAGGTGAGCGGGGCGCCCGGGCGGCGCACCTACCGCCGTACCCTCCGCCTCCCGCACGGCACCGGCATCGTCGCCGTCCACGAACGCACCGGCACGACCGGAACCACCTCCGGCGCGAACCCCGGCGGCTGGCTCGACACCCACCTGCACCTCACCGACCCCCGAGACCTGACCACCGCCGTCGGACGGCTGCGGCGGCTCTTCGACCTCGACGCCGATCCCTACGCCGTCGACGAGCGGCTCGGCGAGGACACCCGGCTCGCGCCCCTGGTCGCCGCCCGCCCGGGACTCCGGTCGCCCGGCGCCGCCGACCCCGAGGAGTTCGCCGTACGGGCACTGGTGGGCCGTAGCGAATCCGAACGGCTCGTCCAGCGATACGGCAAGACCCTGGACGCACCCTGCGGCAGCCTCACACATCTCTTCCCCGAGCCCGCGGCCCTTTCGGAGGCGGCCGGCCCGCTGGGCGCGCTGGCCACCGCCCTGGCCGACGGCGCTGTACCACTCGATCCGGGAGCCGACCGCGACGAGGTGCAGCAGGCACTTCTCGCCCTGCCCGGCCTGGACGCCCGTACGGTCGCCGTCATCCGCACCCGCGCCCTCGGTGATCCCGATGTCGCCCCACCGGGTCTCGACGCCCCGGACACCTGGCGCCCCTGGCGCTCCTATGCCTGGCAACACCTGCGCACAGCAGGAGAGTTGGAGTAATCATGGCCATCCGCTGGCACCGTCTCGACAGCCCCGTCGGCACCCTGCTCCTCACCGCCGACGAGACCGGCGCGCTGACCTCGCTGTCCGTCCCGGAGCAGAAGAACGGCCGTACCGTCCAGGAGGGTTGGATCCACGACCCCATCCCCTTCCGGGACGCCGAGGAGCAGCTCGCCGCCTACTTCGCCGGTGAACTCAAGGAGTTCCAGCTGGAGTTGCGTCCTGAGGGCACCGAGTTCCGGACCCGCGTCTGGGACGCCCTCGACGACGTTCCGTACGGGGCGACCACGACGTACGGTGAGATCGCCGCCCGCGTCGGTGCCTCCCGTGTCGCCGTCCGGGCCGTGGGCGGCGCGATCGGCGCGAACCCCCTGCTGATCCTCCGCCAGTGCCATCGGGTGATCGGCGCGAACGGCCTGCTCACCGGGTACGCGGGCGGCCTGGAGCGCAAGACAGCCCTGCTCACCCTCGAAGGTGCCCGCTAGGACTCCTCGAGCCCCCAGCTGTGGATCCGTCGTGGATGGATGCGGATCAGTTCCTCGCTGAAGTGCGGGCCCAACTCGTGCGGGCCCGTGAGGAGCTCCGCCTCCCCGCGGATGTCGATGCCGCGCACCGTCCACGGTTTCAGACTGGCGATGTCGTCGACGACCAGCGCGACCTTCGGGTTCTTCTGGAGGTTGCGCCATTTTTTCGTGCGGCCCATCGCGTAGCCACCGATCAGGATGGTGCCGTCGTCCTGCGGGAAGAAGCCGACCGGGTTCGCCTGCGGTTGTCCCTGCGGGTCGACGGTGGCGAGTCGTCCCAGCCGCTGGGACCTCAGGTACGCGCGCTCGGCCTCGCTGAATTCGGTCATGCCATCCACCCAAACACGCCGGTGCCACCCGCACATCGGAATCGCGCCCCAGGTCTGTCTGCGGCCGCGGTCGTAGGTCAGCTGCCCCACAGCACCGTCCCCAGCCACGCGCCCATGATCAGCAGGCAGGTGAACAGTTCCGCCAGCACGCTGGAGCCGCCCGAGTGCATCGCCGTGCGCAGGGCGGCCTTCGCCGAGCCGTGGCGGCCGAGGCGGAGGCGTTCCGAGAGGTAGATGCCGCCCATGAACCCGGGGATCGCGCCGAGCACGGGGATCAGGAAGAAGCCGAGGAACGCGCCCGCTCCGGCGTAGGCCGCCATGCGTGGGGTGGCCCCGCTCTCCCGCAGCCGGCGTGGTGGCAGCGACCAGCGCACCACCTGGGAGAGGAACAGGGCGACCGTGGCCCCCACGAGCACGCTCCACGCGACCGGTTGCGGATCCTTCAGCGCCCACCACAGGACCGCGGCCCACACGAGCCACGACCCCGGCACCCCGGGCAACAGAACCCCGACCAGGCCGAACAGCATGACCAGGCCGACCAGCAGGAGGTCCCACACTCCCATGAGTCCAGGGTGCAGGAGGCAGGCAGAAAGCGCAGGTCAGCGATATCGCCCCGGTGGGCGGCGGGCACTCGGGCCGTCGTCCGTCACAGCTCCGCGACAGGCAAGCCGGTCACACTCAGGGCCGACCCGGGGTTCGGGGTCCGGGTCATTCGGCGTCGCCGGGCGGTTCTCCCGTGGGGGGTGGAACCGTCCGGCGACCCTTCGCAACACAGTTCGACAGGCGCGGCGGGGCTTGATTTTCGGGATGCCCCGTTTTCATACGGCCGGTGCGGTGGACAATTGGGGGCATGAGCCAGCAGGGGGGAACGCCCACCGGTCGCGGTCACGAGGACGACTGGTGGGGGCAGCTGTACGACTCCACCGACGACACGGGCCCCGCACCGGCCCCGGACACCCTGGACGACCGCTTCGCCTCGGCGGCGGGGACGGTGCGGGACGGGTCGGGAGGTGAACGGCGGAGCTTCGAGGCGGGGCCTGGCGAGGGACGGCCTGGGTCGGGGGCAGGGGCTGGTGAGGGGCATCCGGGGGCGGGGCCCGGTGCGGGTCAGCCAGGCTCGGGGGCATGGGTCGGTGGTGGACGGCCCGGGTCGGAGCCGGGGCCCGGTGTGGGGCAGCCGGGTTCGGAGGCACGGGTCGGTGGTGGACGGCCCGGGTCGGAGCCGGGGTTCGGTGGGGGTCAGTCGCACTCGGAGCCGGGGCCCGGTGTGGGTCAGCCAGGCTCGGGGGCATGGGTCGGTGGTGGACGGCCCGGGTCGGAGCCGGGGTTCGGTGGGGGTCAGCCGCGCTCGGAGCCGGGGCCCGGTGTGGGGCAGCCGGGTTCGGAGGCGGGACCCGGTGGGAGTCAGCAGTGGAGCTCGGGGGCAGGGCTCGGTGGTGGACGATCCGGTGCTGAGGCAGGACCTGGTGAAGGCCGGCCGGGGTCCGAGCCGGGTGCTGCGGACGAGCAGAGCCGTCGGGCCGAACAGTCCGGTTCCGGGTCGGGTACGGCGGACGAGCTGAGCCGTCGGCCCGGTACCGGGGTCCCTGCGCCGCGGACAGGCTTCTCCGAGGCGGCGGCTCCCTCACCCGGTCGGCACCGCGTCCCCTGGCAGGCGCCACCCGACGCATCCGACGGCCCCGCGTCCTTCCCGCCCGGCCCCAAGCCACCCGGCTTCGTCGAGCGTCCCGCCGAGGACCGCCCGCCCCCGCCACCCGACGGCGGTACGTCCACCGAGACGCCTCCGGCGACGACCGTTCCGACCCCGAGGCCGCCGACCGCGGCACCCCCACACCCCTCAGCCCCACCCCGCCCCGCGGCTCCACCGCACAACGCCGACCAGGCCGTTTCGCCTGACGGCGGAGACTTGTGCAGGGGCGGCGCCGCTGGTGGTCCGCCGCCGGTCGGTGACCGGGCCGCTTCCTCGGGCCGCGGCGATCCCCGAGAGCGTGGCGTCGCTGATGGTGCGCCGCAGGACGGTGACCGGGCGCCTTCGCCGGACGGCGGCGGCTTGGGTTGGGGTGGCTCAGGTGGAGCGGTCTCGTGGGGTGGTGTCGCCGGGGGGCCGCCGCAGGATGGCGATCGGGCCGGTTCGCCAGGCCGCGGCGATTCCGGAGAGCGTGGTGTCGGTGGAGTCGACCCGCGTGGGGGTGCCCGCGACGGAGTCGGCTCGCGCACGGATCACCCCGCCTCCGGCGGCACGGCTCCCGCAGGCGGTGCCGAGGACGTGCCCGCATCCGGTGGTCCCGAGAGCCCTCCGGGGCCCTCGGACCGAGGCGGAGCCGATGCGCGCCGCGTCCAAGGCGACTGGTGGGCCGCCGCACCCGGCGTCGAAGCCGACCTCGCCCAGGAACCCCCCGCAGCCGCATCCCGCACCGGCCCGGGTTCCACTCAGCCCAACCCGACCCCTGAACCCCCCGAGCCCCACGCACGTGGCCGGACCGCCGACCCCCTCCAGGAGGGACCCGCCGCGGCCGGTCCCGCCCCCGCGCCGCAGGCAGCCCGCACCGCCACCCGCGTGGACATTCCCACCCTCCCTCCCGCCCCCGTCGGATTCGTCGGCTCCGGCCCTCCCACCTACGACGCCGAACCCACCGCCCTCCCACCCGCCGACCCCGACGAACTCGACGACCTGGTGGCGGACACCGTGCTGGACGGCGCCAGGTACGGGGCGTGCACGCTGCGAGCGGCGTCCGTGCGCGGGGACTCGGCCAGGTTCCGCGGCGAACCCCGAAGGGACTCCCTGCTCACCGCCCGGTTCGGTACCGGCGAGCAGGCGCTGATCCTCGTCGCCATGGCCACCGGCGCCCGCGCCACCCCCGGTGCCCACCGCGCCGCCGCCGAGGCCTGTCACTGGATCGGGCGGGCCATAGGGCGCAGCCACGCCCGGCTCGCGCAGGACATCAGCGCCGCCCGCCGCGGTGACCTCAAGTCCGGGCTGCACCGCCTCACCGACCGCAGCCTCGGCAAGCTGCGCGCCAGCGCCGTCGAGCAGGGCATCGACCCGGAGGAGTACGCCGCCGGCCTGCGCTGTCTGCTCCTGCCCGCCGACCCCGACTGCCGGATCCGCGTCTTCTTCGGCGTCGGCGCGGGCGGCCTCTTCCGCCTCCGCGACGGCGAGTGGCACGACATCGAACCCCGTGTCACCGACGCCACCGGCGAACCGGTCGTCGGCTTCGGCTCGCTGCCGACCGAGACCCCCGAGGGCGACCGCCTCACCATGGACCTCGGCATCCCCACACCCCCGAGCCCCTACGAACCCGCCCCGGAGCCGCCCCGCGAACCCTTCCGCTTCCGCGCCTCCGTCGCCCGCCCGGGTGACACCCTCCTGATGTGCACCGGAGGCCTCGCCGACCCCCTGCGCGGCGAGCCCGAACTGTGCGAATACCTCACGGGAAGGTGGTCAGGCCCCCCGCCCGGTCTCGCCACGTTCCTCGCCGACTCCCAAGTCCGGGTCAAGGGATACGCCGACGACCGTACAGCCGCCGCTGTTTGGGAGGCGTGATCGCGGCCATTGTGGATTGATGGACCCAAGGAGACCGAAGGGGTGCGTGGATCCATGGCCAAGCAGAACGTCGCCGAACAGTTCGTGGACATCCTCGTCAAGGCGGGGGTGAAACGCCTCTACGGCGTCGTCGGCGACAGCCTCAACCCCGTCGTGGACGCCGTCCGCCGCAACTCCGCCATCGACTGGGTGCACGTACGGCACGAGGAGACAGCCGCCTTCGCCGCGGGCGCCGAGGCCCAGATCACCGGCACACTCGCCGCCTGCGCCGGTTCCTGCGGACCCGGCAACCTGCACCTCATCAACGGGCTGTACGACGCCCACCGCTCGATGGCCCCCGTGCTCGCCCTCGCCTCGCACATCCCCTCCAGCGAGATCGGCCTCGGCTACTTCCAGGAGACCCATCCCGACCGCCTCTTCCAGGAGTGCAGTCACTACAGCGAGATGATCTCCAACCCCCAGCAGATGCCGAGGCTGCTGCAGACCGCCATCCAGAACGCCGTCGGCCGCTCCGGCGTCAGCGTCGTCTCGCTCCCCGGCGACATCGCCGACCAGCCCGCCCCCGAGAAGGCCGCCGAGACCGCCCTCGTCACCTCCCGGCCCAGCGTCCGCCCCGGCGACGCCGAGATCGACAAGCTCGTCGAGATGATCGACAAGGCCGACAAGGTCACCCTGTTCTGCGGCAGCGGCACGGCGGGCGCGCACGCCGAGGTCATGGAGTTCGCGGAGAAGGTCAAGTCACCGGTGGGGCACGCCCTCAGGGGCAAGGAGTGGATCCAGTACGACAACCCCTTCGACGTCGGCATGAGCGGCCTCCTCGGCTACGGCGCCGCCTACGAGGCCACCCACGAGTGCGACCTGCTGATCCTGCTCGGCACCGACTTCCCGTACAACGCCTTCCTCCCCGACGATGTCAAGATCGCCCAAGTCGACGTACGCCCCGAGCACTTGGGCCGTCGCTCCAAGCTCGACCTCGCCGTCTGGGGCGATGTGAAGGAGACCCTGCGCTGTCTGACGCCCCGGGTGAAGACCAAGACGAACCGTCGCTTCCTCGACAAGATGCTCAAGAAGCACGCCGACGCACTCGAAGGGGTCGTGAAGGCGTACACCCGCAAGGTCGACAAGCACGTCCCGATCCATCCCGAGTACGTGGCCTCCGTACTCGACGAACTCGCCGACGACGACGCGGTGTTCACCGTCGACACCGGCATGTGCAATGTGTGGGCCGCCCGTTACATCTCGCCCAACGGCCGCCGCCGGGTGATCGGTTCCTTCTCGCACGGCTCGATGGCGAACGCCCTGCCGATGGCGATCGGGGCGCAGTTCACCGACCGCGGGCGGCAGGTCGTGTCGATGTCCGGCGACGGCGGATTCTCCATGCTGATGGGCGACTTCCTGACGCTCGTCCAGTACGACCTCCCCGTGAAGGTCGTCCTCTTCAACAACTCCTCGCTCGGCATGGTCGAGTTGGAGATGCTGGTCGCCGGGCTCCCCTCCTACGGCACCACCAACAAGAACCCCGACTTCGCGGCCGTGGCCCGCGCCTGTGGTGCCCACGGCGTGCGCGTGGAGAAGCCCAAGGACCTCGCCGGGGCGCTGAAGTCGGCGTTCAAGCACAAGGGCCCCGCGCTCGTCGACATCGTCACCGACCCCAACGCCCTGTCCATCCCGCCGAAGATCAGCACCGAGATGGTCACGGGCTTCGCCCTGTCCGCCTCGAAGATCGTCCTCGACGGAGGAGTCGGCCGCATGCTCCAGATGGCCCGCTCCAACCTCCGGAACGTGTCCCGGCCCTGAGAAGTCCGTGGATGCGAGACTGGCCGCATGCCGGAAATCGCCTTCACTGACGTCGCGCCCGTCGTCCCGGTCCGCAACCTCGCCGCGGCCCTGGAGCGATACCGCCGCCTGGGCTTTGCCGCGCGTGCCTACGACGGTCCGGAGCGGTACGGCTAAGTCGAGCGGGGTGCGGTCTCGATGCACCTCAGCGAGTGGTCCGAGCACGACCCCCTGCGCACCGGATCCGTCGTCTACCTGTACGTGAGTGACGCCGACGCCCTCCATGCCGAGTGGGTGGCGTCCGGCGTCGAGGGCCGCTTCGTCGAACCGGCCGACACGCCGTACGGGCTACGGGAGTTCGCCTATGTGGACCCCGACGGCACGGCTCACCGGGTGGGGTCCGCGCTCGGCTCCTAGCTGCCGGCGTCCACCCAGGCCCGCTCGCCCGCGGCGTTCGTGCCGTACCAGAGACGGGTCAGGCCCTTGATGCTGGTCGTGCGGAACGGGCGGCCGTGGTCGTCGACCCGGACCGTGCCGGTGCGGCCCTGCGAGGACCAGTCGAGTTCGAGGTACCAGTTGCAGTCGTACGTCTGCGTCGTCGCGGTGACCAGCAGCACCTCCGGGTCCGTGGCGGAGACCCGGTAGGGGAACTGCACCGCGGGGACGGTCTGTCCGGTGTCGTTGCCGGCGACCGCGTGGGCGACGGGGCGGTCGATGTCCAGGTTCACGTCGAAGCCGCGCGGGGTGATCCCGCCGCCGCAGCCCTGGTCCATCGCGTACGCGGTACCGGGTGCCGGGGAGCCGCGGCCGGCGATCCGGACGCGGAGCGCCTCCAGGACGACGGCCGTGGACGACCGTCCCTGCACGGAGATCTGCACCTTCGTCTCCCGCCCGTGGATCGCGCCCTGCGTCGCCGCCCAGATCCCGGCGTCCTGCACGAGCGGGGGCGGGGGAACCTGGGAGGGCGGCTTGTCGATGACGTAGTCGTGACCGCAGCTTCCCTCCCAGATCTGGGAGTTGACGGTCCAGGTCAGCGGGGTGCCGGTGGCGGTTCCCTGCTGCTCGGACCTGCCGGTGTCCTTCGAGACGGCGCCACCGCCCGGCGCCGACGGGGAGAGACTGTTCCGGGTGCCCACGGGCGACGGGGATCCGGAGGTGGCGGAGGGGCTCGGCGACTTGGACGGGGAGCGGCCGGGCGTGCCCGACGCCGTCGTGGTCGTAGCGGACGACGGGTCCGGGGCCTGGGCGACCTCGTCCGACGCGGAACGCCCCGAGGGCAGCGCCGACAGGCTGCCCAGCGTGGCGAGCAGCGCCACCGCGGCGGCCGCGGTCATCACGACGCGCCGACGGCGGTACCAGGGCCGGGACAGAGCAGCACCCCGCCCCGCGAGCAAGGCGTCCCCCTGTCCCTTGGCGCTCGCGCTCACGTCACCGCCCAGACCGACGCCCGCGGCGTCACAGTCTCTCGCCGCGCTCACGTCGCCGACGTTCGCTGCGCGGCCGCCCACCGTGTGGCTGTCTGTCGCCGGGTTCACCGCGACTGCCGCGCCGCCGTCCGCTGCCGCGCCGGCCACGCTGCCGTTCGCCGCGCCCCCGGCCACTGCGGTCGCCGCCTTCACCTCGTCGGCTGTGGCTGACGCACCGCCATCCGCCGCGGGCGCCAGGTCGGCCGTCGCCGTCGCGCCGTCGGCCGCTCCGGCCCCGCTTCCCCCGCCGACCGCTGCTTCCGTTGCCGTAGCGGCGACCGTCCCCGCCGCCGCGCCCGCCGCGTCCGCCGCATCCGTCTGCTCCGGCTCCCCCGCCGTCTCCCCGGCCCGTGGCCGCTGTCGCGCTGCCACCGCCGAGAGCCACAGCCGGTGCAGCTCCATCCGCTCCTCGGCCGATGCACCGCACAGCGCAGCGAACCGCTCCACCGGTGCGAAGTCGACCGGTACCGCGTCGCCCGCGCAGTACCGGTGCAGGGTCGAGGTGTTCATGTTGAGCCGCCGGGCCAGCGAACCGTAGCTGCGGTCCGTGCGCTCCTTCAGCCGCCGCAGCAGGGCCGCGAACTCCTGGACATCGTCCTGTGGTTCCGGTGCCGACAACGATTCCCCCCTGATCCCGCATCCCAGGCACTCCCTATACCTGCACGTCAGACGGCCTGGGATGGTTCCATGCAGACGGATCCCGTGTCCCGTGTTGCATCCGCCCCGTGTGACCGCTGATGCTCTTGGTGTCGCACCGACCGGGCCGGACCGACCATCCGGCGTCGTGGCGGCATCCCACACTCATGTACGTATCTCACGGGGGACACTCATGCCCAAGCGCAGTCGAGCAGGCGCGCTCACCGTACTCTCTCTCACCGGCCTCGCGCTCGGCGTCACACTCGCCGTGCAGGCCGGAGCCGCGCCGGCCGCGCCCAGGTTCCTCTCGGCCGCCGACCTCCCACCACACCCCTCGTCCTCCTGGACGGCGGGCAAGGTGACCGACGGCGTCCCGGACGAACTGCTGCTCTGCCTCGCGGACGCGCTGCCGGGCTACGACTCCCGGTACCGCGACTTCCGCACCGACCTGGACACCAGCGCCCGCCAGCTGACGATCGAGGTCGGCACCAAGGCCAAGGCCGCGGCCCTCGCCGCCCGCATGAACAAGGAGATCCGCACCTGCGCGGACCGCCTCGAACAGGGCGACCCGGAGCTCGAGGCGACGTACAAGGACTACGGCAAGGTCGCGGTCGAGGAGGGCGCCCGGGTGCACGGCCTGCACACGGAGCAGTCGTACGGCGCCACCGACATCCGCCTGCTGTCCGTCGGCCGGGACGACCGGACCGTCACCGTCGTGGAGTGGTCCCAGATGGGCGACTTCGGCGACGCCCCGGTGAAGGCGTTCAAGAAGACGACCGCCACCGCGGTGAACAAGCTCCACTGAGACCCGGGGCCGCCCTCCCGCACGGGGGTCGGGCGGGCGGCCCCGCACGCACCACACCACCAGCAAGCAGGAACCAGAAGGAAAACGGGGAACACACATGAACACGACCAAGGCGACCCGCCGCACCACCCTGGCCCTCGGCCTCGCCCTGGCCCTGGGCCTCGGCGTCACCGCCCAGGCCTCCGCCGGAGCACCGCGCAGCGTCAGCGGGAAGCCGTCCGACAACATCACCCGCATCGCCGACTTCTACGGCGCCTACATCGACGCGGTCACCGACGAGGGCAGCGGCGACCTTCGGGACGCCCTCCGTGCCCACTACCTCACGCCCGCCTTCCAGAAGGAGCTGAACGCCTGGGAGGAGCAGGAGCACGCCGACGGTGTCCTGCGCGCGCAGAACGTGCCCCTGGCGTGGAAGGTCACCGACAACGGCACCACCGCCGCCCGCACCGAGGCCGTCGTCACCCTCACCTGGAGTGCCGGCCAGACCAGCACCCTCGTCGTCGACATGACCCGCGGCAGCCACAAGATCTTCTACATCGGTGCCAAGGGTCTCGCAGGCAAGTAGCGGCGGATTCCGGCCAGTTTCCCGACTGCCCCACCCCTTCGTCGGGTACGGCGAGGTCGGCAGCGCGGGGTCGGCAGATCGGCCCATGCCCCGTGGCCCCGGTGTCCCGGAGCCAGGCGGCTCAGCGGCCCTGCGGCAGCGCGGGGCCGGCTGCCGCCTCCGGGTGCCGGTGGCGGGCGTGCACTCCGTTTCAGGGGGCGCACGGGTCGTCGTACCGCAGGCTCCGCACCTCGGGGACCGGACCGGAACGTGTGATCGGGGGCCGGTCCCCGCCCGGAAGCCCAGGTCCGCCCGCTCCTCGTGTCCCTCGGAACCACCCCGCCGACCAGGTGACTTCCCGCACCCTCCCGGTGCGAAGGGCTCGCGCGGCGCCCCCCGGTGTCCGGTACCCCGACACCGGTTCGCAGGGGCACATGCCGAATGGAGGGGCCCTGTGGCACACGCGCCGCGTGTCGGGTGGGGCCGCACGGACCGCCGCAGGTGTGCCCCGGGATGCGTCCGCTCTGCCGGCATCGCCGTGGTCGCCACCGCAAACGTGGCCGAACACCCGGTCGTTGACGATTCGACATGACTGCCGCATGAACTATGGGGCATGGATCCCCGTGAACGTGTTCGAGCAGGAGGGGAACCGACATCGGCACGCGGGCGGGGGTCATGAAGAGGCAGGCACGAGGAGGCGGTCCCACGACAGTTGGGGCCTTCTCGGCAAAGACCATGGAGGAGAAGGCCGACAGCGCCCCGGAGCAGTCGTCTCAGCTCCGGCGCAGACTGGAGCGGGCGGACCTGGGGGCCGTACCGGAGACACGCAGGGCCTTGCGCGAGCTGTTACGACACTGGGGGAGGCCCGGACGATCCGAGATAGCCGAACTGCTCACCAGTGAACTCGTCACCAACGCACTCGTGCACACCGACGACGACGCACTCGTCACGGCCACGGTGGGGCCCCGGGCACTGAGGGTCGAGGTGCGGGACTTCGTGGCCCGCAGACCCAGGATGCGCATACCGAACGCCGACGACGGTATACACGGCAGGGGCCTGGTCCTGGTGCAGTCCCTCGCGGACGCCTGGGGCGTACGGGCACACGGCGTGGGCAAGGCCGTCTGGTTCGAACTCGACGCCGGAACGGCGTGAACCACGGGAAGGGGGCGTGACCGCGTCGGTCACGCCCCCTTCCCATGGTGCTCCGGTCTCTCGGCCGCGCCCTTCAGGGCTTGGCCCCGGCTTTCGCCTCAGCCGAACTGCTGCTCAAGATCCTTGAGTTTGCGCTCCAGCGAGTCGAGACGCGGCAGGGCCATTGTGTCGTCCTCCGCGGTGAGGTCGACGGAGTGCGACTCAGACGCGCCGCGGACGGGCTGGAGAGAGGGACGCTGGCGTACGGGCAGCGGCTCCGGGTTGGGTATGGCAGGCTCCGCGGAGGCTCGCTCCAGAGCCGGGGCCGCTGCCTGGGACTCCAACTCGCGCCCGCCGCCCCGGCCGGCGAAGCCGCGGTGTCCCCGGCTGATCGCCTTGAGCTGGGCGCGCTCCACGCGCTGCTCGCCGCGCCGCCGCAGTCGCGCCGCTTCCTTCTCACGCTTGTCCTCGCGGACCTCGTCGACCGCCTCGTCGAGGCTGCGCACGTTCTCCAGCAGCATCAGCGACCAGGCCTTGTACGTCTCACGCGGTGCCCTCACCCAGCGGACGATGCGGATCTGGGGCAGCGGACGCGGCACCAGACCCTGCTCGCGCAGAGCGGCCCGGCGGGTCTGCTTCAGCGCGCGGTCGAACAGGACGGCAGCCGACAGGGACATGCCGGAGAAGAACTGCGGTGCGCCGGCGTGGTCGATGCCCCTGGGCGCGTGCACCCAGTTGAACCAGGCCGCCGCGCCGGCGAACGTCCACACGAGGATCCGGGAGCCGAGGGCCGCGTCACCGTGGCTGGCCTCGCGCACCGCGAGCACGGAACAGAACATCGCCGCGCCGTCCAGGCCGAACGGGACGAGGTACTCCCAGCCGCCGGTGAGGCCGAGGTTCTGCTGGCCGAAGCCCACCAGACCGTGGAAGGAGAGGGCGGCGGCAACCGCCGCACAGCAGAACAGAAGGACATAGGAGGCGGTGCCATATATGGCCTCCTTGCGCCTGCGGCGCTCCTCGCTCCGCTCCCACGAGTCGTCTTTCGCGTGCTCCCCGCCGGACCGCTTGCTCCGCGCGAGCACCGCCACCGCCGCCAGCATGCCCAGGAGCAGTACGGCGCCCGGAAGCAACCAGTTCAGCGATATGTCGGTCAGTCTCATCTGGGGTCCCTTGCATTGGGATAGGGCGTAACGCCCGCCATAGTGGCCCAATCCCAACGGCCCTCAGGCGTTTTCGGGGCAAGAGGCCGCCAAGGAAGTGCAAGGGGTTGCCCAGGGCGGCGTTTTGCTCGAACTGCCGCTTGAGGGGCGGGAGTTGAGTTCGAATAAGACTAGCCGTACGGGTGGTTCCACGGAAAGTTCCTGCGGCAAGTGAGGAAGTTGTGAAGTGCCTGTAACCGAACGGGCGTCCCAGTCCGCGCTGATCTTACGGGAGACGTGAGGGCGGTCTGCGGCGGGGTCCCCTTTGACGGAACCTCAACTGGCGGCAGCCGCCGTGAGCTTGGCGACCCGGTCCGTGTCGCAGGTGCGCGGGCAGGTCGCGCAGGTGTCGTCCGGATCCAGTGTGTAGTACATGCAGCAGCTGACCCGGTCCCGGGTGGCCAGCGGCCTGCCGTCGGGGCCGGTGAGCACCCGGAAGGCCGGGGAGCCGACGTACGGCTTCGTCGTCCCGGGCAGGAGGAGCTCCAGGGCGTGTTCGGCCCGGCGCTTCTCGTGCTCGCCGAGCAGCTCGGCGACGTACCACATCCCCTCGACGATCTCGTCGGTCACCATGCCCCACAGAGCCCTGCCGCGACGGCGCATGCGCGGGCCGAAGGCGGCGAGGAGCGGCTCCATGTGCTCGGCGATCGCGTTCCTCAGTTCCGCGCGCAGGGACTCCTCGTCGGGGACCGTGTACGCGCCGGGGAGCGCGGCGGCCGGGTCGTCCGGGAGGCAGGCGAACGGGCCCGGGTGGACCGCGAGAGCCATCGGGCCCCGGGTGCGGTCGTAGGAGACCTGGGGCACCGGGTAGCGCGGGACCCTGCGGTGCAGGAACCACGGTGCCGTGAAGAGGAGGCAGGCCGGCCAGGCGTAGCGGTGCAGGCCGAAGCCGGCGATCACGTCCGGGCGGCCCTTCCTGGCGTTGTCCCTGAGGACCTGCTCGTCGTCCCAGGCGAGGAAGGTGTCCAGAGCGGTGCCGTTCCCCGCGAGCGCCGCGGCGGTGACCCAGCCGTCACCGGCAGGGAGGGGGATGTCCTCGGGCAGCTCCGTGACCGTCAGCACCGGGAGAGCCTCGGTCACGCGCGCGTAGGCGGCTGTGACGGCGGAGCGGGGGGTGGGTGGCGGTATGGGCATGCGGGGGCACCGATTCGCAGTCGTCTAAAGGTAAGGCTTACCTTACTCGAGATGTGTGGGATTTGAACTGGAGCGTTCTGCGCCTATGGTGCTTGACGGGTGAGTAACAACCCGTCGTTAATGGCCCCAAGTACCGACACGTCCGGAGGAGGACCCGTGAAGCAGGGTGCGCAGGGCTCCGCCGGGACGGGGGGTGTGGAGCGGGACGTGGACCTGGCCGTGGGTGCGGTTCGGGTGCCGCCGCAGATGCGGGCCTCCGATGCGGCGCGGGTCCGGGCCGAGGCGGGGTCCGGGGTCCGGGGTGAGCACACCCACAGTGAGGTGCCGATTCCGCGGACTGTCGTCCAGCGGGCCTCCGTGCGGGGGCAGATCCTCGACGCTTTGCGTACGGCGCTGGTCACGGGGGAGTTGCGGCCCGGTGAGGTGTACTCGGCGCCCGCGCTGGGGGACCGCTTCGGGGTGTCGGCCACGCCGGTGCGGGAGGCCATGCAGCAGCTCGCGTTGGAGGGGGCCGTCGAGGTTGTCCCCAACCGTGGGTTCCGGGTCGTCGAGCGGGGGGCCCGTGAACTGGCCGAGCTGGCCGAGGTGCGGGCGCTGATCGAGGTGCCGGTGGTGCTGCGGCTGGCGCGGAGTGTGTCGGTGGAGCGGTGGGCGGAGCTGCGGCCGGTGGCGGAGGCGAGCGTGCGGGCGGCGTCGTCGGGGTGCCGGGCGACTTACGCGGAGGCGGATCGGGCGTTTCACCGTGCGGTGCTGTTGCTGTCGGGGAACGAGCAACTGGTGCAGATAGCGGAGGACTTGCATCGGCGGTCGCAGTGGCCGCTGGTGGGGGGGGCGGCGGCGCGGGGGGGGGGGGGGNGCCCGTGAACTGGCCGAGCTGGCCGAGGTGCGGGCGCTGATCGAGGTGCCGGTGGTGCTGCGGCTGGCGCGGAGTGTGTCGGTGGAGCGGTGGGCGGAGCTGCGGCCGGTGGCGGAGGCGAGCGTGCGGGCGGCGTCGTCGGGGTGCCGGGCGACTTACGCGGAGGCGGATCGGGCGTTTCACCGTGCGGTGCTGTTGCTGTCGGGGAACGAGCAACTGGTGCAGATAGCGGAGGACTTGCATCGGCGGTCGCAGTGGCCGCTGGTGGGTGGGTCGGCGGCGCGGGGGCGGGCGGAGCTGATCGCGGACGCGGCGGAGCATACGGCGTTGTTGGACGCGTTGATCGCGCGGGATCTGGATGTGGTGCGGGGGTTGGTGGGCGGGCATTTCGCCGCCGGCGGTTAGGCGGGGGTGTCGTGCGGGTTCGGTGGGGGCGGGCGCTTTTGCGCAGTTCCCCGCGCCCCTGGGTGCCTGCGGCGGCCTGTTTCGGCTTCGGTGGGGGCGGGTGTAGCGCGTGGGGTTCGGTGGGTGGGTCGGGGCCGGGGTGGGGNTGGCCGACACCCCGAAGCGGTCCCCCGCGCTGGGGGACCGCTTCGGGGTGTCGGCCACGCCGGTGCGGGAGGCCATGCAGCAGCTCGCGTTGGAGGGGGCCGTCGAGGTTGTCCCCAACCGTGGGTTCCGGGTCGTCGAGCGGGGGGCCCGTGAACTGGCCGAGCTGGCCGAGGTGCGGGCGCTGATCGAGGTGCCGGTGGTGCTGCGGCTGGCGCGGAGTGTGTCGGTGGAGCGGTGGGCGGAGCTGCGGCCGGTGGCGGAGGCGAGCGTGCGGGCGGCGTCGTCGGGGTGCCGGGCGACTTACGCGGAGGCGGATCGGGCGTTTCACCGTGCGGTGCTGTTGCTGTCGGGGAACGAGCAACTGGTGCAGATAGCGGAGGACTTGCATCGGCGGGCGCAGTGGCCGCTGGGGGGGGGGTCGGGGGGGSGGGGGGGGGGGGGGGKGGGGGGGGGGGGGGGGGGGGGGGGTGGGGGGGGGGGGTGGGGGGTGTCCGTCCTCGGTCCGGCGGTTGCTGCGTCTTGAGTGGTGCTCGGTAACGGACGCCGGCCGCTGCGGGCGGACACCCCCCACCCCGGCCCCTTGCCGCCGTACGCGGCTACCGGCCCGTCGTGGCGCACGGTACGGCGAACGGCCCGTCGTGGCGCACGGAGTGGCGAACGGCCCGTCGTGGTGCGCGGAGTGGCGAACGGCCCGTCGTGGCGCGTGAGGTGGAGATCGGTCCGTTGTGGCGCGGGTGACTGCACCCACCTAGGGGCGCGGGGAACTGCGCGACCAGCCCCCACCGGGCCGCGGCCGCCCGGCAACCGAACCTGGCACCCCCGTAGGCGCCCCCGGCTCCCCTCACGCCGTCGCCGCCGGTGGGGTCAGCTGTCGGGACAGCCAGGTGGGTACGCCTCCCAGCAAGCGGTACAACCGCCGTGCCTCCTCGCGGAGTCGGGACGCCTCCGGCTCCACCTCCGCGTCCGCGAGGGACGCGAGGGCCGGTGCTGTTCCCACCAGGTAGCCCAACTCCTCCCGGATCCGGAGTGATTCGGCGAAGCCGTGGCGGGCCTCGGCCAACTCGCCGTCGCGGAGGGCGAGTCCGGCGAGGTGGCGCCAGGTGAAAGACAGGAGCAGGGGGTCGGAATGGGCCGTGGCGCCCGCGTGGGCGCGGCGGTAGGCCGCTCGGGCCGCCTGGGGAGCGTGCGCCAGGTTCTCCGCCAGCAGGCCCCGGCGGAAGTCCAGCAGCGCCCTCGCCTCCACCCCCGGGGGGATCAGCGCCGCCGCACGGCCCAGTGCCGCCCTCGCCTCGTCCGCGCGGTCACGGACCCCGTGGAGCGTCGAGGCGTACGCAAGGTGCCCTCGTTCACAAGCGGCCGCCCCGCGTTCGCCGTCGCTGTGGGCCAGGGCCTCGGCGGTGCGCAGTGCGTCCTCCGCCTCCGGCCAGCCCTGCTCCGTGTACAGGCAGCGTTCCACCAGAAGTGCCGCTCTCTGCAGGGCCGCCTGCGCGGTGACCGGTTGGAGCAGGGCGGCCGCGTCGGCCCAGCAGGCCCGGGAGCGCAGCCGCCATACCGCGGTCTGGAGTGGATCGTCACCGGCGGTCGTTCCGTTACCAGACATGGCGGTATACGCCACGTTGCCCTCCCCGAGCGCGCCGTCGAGCTATGAGTGGTGGCGGCATCTCAGCACGAAACGACGGGCCCGGCCAAGGGGGTGGGTGAAGGAATTCACAAAGTCGTGGGAGTCCGGGGCCTCACAGGTTTCAGCTCATCCGCAGTGCCAGGAAGAAATCCAGCTTGTCCTCGAGGCGTGAGAGGTCCCGGCTCGTCAACTGCTCGATCCGCCCGACGCGGTAGCGCAGCGTGTTGACGTGCAGGTGGAGACGGGTCGCGCAGCGGGTCCAGGAGCCGTCGCAGTCCAGGAAGGCCTCCAGGGTGGGGATGAGCTCGGCCCGGTGGCGGCGGTCGTAGTCGCGGAGCGGGTCGAGGAGGCGGGCGGTGAAGGCGCGGCGTACGTCGTCAGGGACGAAGGGCAGCAGCAGGACGTGCGAGGCGAGTTCCTGGTGGCCGGCCGCGCAGACCCGCCCGACGCGGGCCGCCGCCACCCTGCGGGCGTGCCGGGCCTCCTCCAGGGCGCCTCTGAGTCCTTCCGCCGAGTGGACCGACGCGCTGACGCCCAGGGTGACCCTGCCGTCGTCGTCCAGGCCGGCCGACAGGGGGTCCCGGACCGACTCCAGGAGGGCGTCCGCCAGGAGGCCGGACTCCGAGCCTTCGTGTTCGGTCGAGACCGCGGGGAGGGGGACCAGTGCGATCGCCTCGTCGCCCGTGTGGGCCACCGCTATGCGGTCGGAGGGTTCGGGGCCCGTGGCCGACGGGTCCACCAGGATCTCCTCCAGGAGCGACTGGGCCACGGGACCGCCCTCCAGGCCGCCGTCCTGCCATTCGACCCTGGCCACCACCACCTGCCAGTGGGGGGCGGCTCCCAGGCCGGGGAGGAGAACCGGGGCGGCCACCCTGAGGCGGGCGGCGATCTCGGCCGGGGCCGCTCCCGTCTGGACCAGTTCCAGGACCTCCTGGGCCAGGCGGCGGCGGACCGTGCGGGCCGCGTCCCTGCGGTCCCGCTCGACGGCGATCAGCTGGGTGACGCCCCGGAGGAGGTCCAGGCGTTCCTCCGGCCAGTCGCCGGCGTCCGCCTCCACCGCCAGCAGCCAGTCCGACAGGACCGTCTCGCGTACGTCCCTGGAGGCCTGGGGGGAGCGGCCGGAGCTGCGTACCGGGAAGAGGGAGTACGCCGACGAGCCGAGCGTGACCCGGTGGGGCCCTCGGCGCCCGGTGCGGGCCGCCGCCAGGTGCTCCGCCGCGAGCTTCGCGCAGGTGTCCGCGGGGAGACCGGGGCCCGCCTCCTTCGGGCCGGCGATGAGACGGCCGGTGGGGGACAGGACCCAGGCGCGCAGGTCCAGGTCGGAGCCCAGGAGGTCGAGGACCACGTCCGGGCCGCCGCCTGCCGGGCCCGAGGTCATCATGCGGCGGTGGCGGTCCACGACGGCCGCGAGGTCACCCGCGCGCTCGCCGGAGACCTGCCGTACGACATGCTCGGTGATCGTGGCGAAGGCCACCGACTCGTGCACGGCGAACAGCGGGAGGCGGTGGCGGACGCAGGCGACGACCAGATCCTCCGGGACATTGCCCAGTTCCGCCTCACCGGCCGCCAGCGCGGCGACCTGGGCCTGCACGAGGAGTCGTACGAAGGCCTCCGAGTCGGCGGCGTCCCGGCGCCAGGCGAGGCCCGTCAGGACCAGTTCCCCGCCCGAGAGGTAGCGGCTCGGGTCGCGAAGGTCCGTGGTCATCACCCCGCGCACGGTGCGATCCAGTTCGTCCTCGCCGCCGAGCAGCCGCAGGCCCAGCGCGTCGGTGTCCAGCAGTGCGCGCAGCCGCATTCTCGTCGCCGCCGTTCTTTGTCTCGAAATCTACGATGGAGGGAGGGTCCGGTGAGCTGCGGAGCGGCTTGTGCCGGCTCCGGGCTGTGTCCCAGGTCACGTGGGGTGTGTCCGACGTTTCCGCAGGAAAACATGGAGGTAACCGAGGGTCTCCGTTCATACGAATCTACAAGATGACGGCCCCGACCAGCCAACTCCTTCATGGTTTCCGTGACTGACCCCGTCGGAGTACGCCGCTGTGTACTGGCTCCACTCCACGTGAACAGCACATGAACGAGCCGGGCCCGCCGCACCCGATCTGGCTCGATCCGTACGACCCCCAAGACGAAGAAGAGAGCCGGTCATGGACTTCCTTCGCCCCGCCAGCTGGGAGGAGGCGCTCGCCGCCAAGGCCGAGCACCCCACCGCTGTGCCCATCGCGGGCGGCACCGACGTGATGGTCGAGATCAACTTCGACCATCGGCGGCCCGAGTACCTGCTCGACCTGAACCGCGTCGGCGACCTCACCGAGTGGGAGGTCGGCGAGGACACTGTGCGGCTCGGCGCCTCCGTGCCGTACAGCCACATCATGGACAACCTGCGCGGCGAGCTCCCGGGCCTGGCCCTCGCCTCGCACACCGTGGCCTCTCCGCAGATCCGCAACCGCGGCGGCGTCGGCGGCAACCTCGGCACCGCCTCCCCGGCCGGTGACGCCCACCCCGCCCTCCTCGCGGCCGGCGCCGAGGTCGAGGTCGAGTCGGTGCGCGGATCGCGGCTCATCCCGATCGACGAGTTCTACACCGGTGTGAAGCGCAACGCGCTGGCGGCAGACGAGCTCATCCGCGCCGTGCACATCAAGAAGGCCGAGGGGCCGCAGCAGTTCAGCAAGGTGGGGACGAGGAACGCCATGGTCATCGCCGTGTGTGCGTTCGGGCTCGCCCTGCATCCCGAGACGCGGACCGTGCGGACGGGGATCGGTTCGGCCGCTCCCACACCCGTTCGGGCCAAGGCCGCCGAGGAGTTTCTGAACGCCGCTCTGGAAGAAGGCGGGTTCTGGGACAACGGCAAGATCATCACCCCTTCGGTCGCCAAGCAGTTCGCGGACCTCTGCGCCGCCTCCTGCAACCCGATCGACGACGTCCGGGGCACGGCGAGCTACCGCCGGCACGCGGTCGGCATCATGGCCCGCCGCACGCTGACCTGGACCTGGGAGTCGTACCGCGGCACCGCCGCCACCACGGAGGGAGCTGCGTAATGCGTGTCAACTTCACTGTCAACGGACGTCCGCAGGAAGCCGACGACGTGTGGGAGGGCGAGTCCCTGCTGTACGTGCTGCGGGAGCGGCTCGGGCTGCCCGGCTCGAAGAACGCCTGCGAGCAGGGTGAGTGCGGGTCCTGCACGGTCCGGCTGGACGGCGTCCCGGTGTGCTCGTGCCTCGTCGCCGCCGGGCAGGTCGAGGGGCGCGAGGTCGTGACCGTCGAGGGGCTCGCGGACTACGCGAAGCAGCGTTCGTGCGGTCACAAGGTGCCGGAGGGGCAGGACTCGCACACCGGTGAGGGCACCGAACTCTCACCCGTCCAGCAGGCGTTCATCGACGCCGGCGCCGTCCAGTGCGGTTTCTGCACCCCGGGGCTGCTGGTCGCCGCCGACGAGATGCTGGAGCGCAACCCCACCCCGAGCGACGCGGACATCCGCGAGGCGCTGTCGGGCAACCTGTGCCGCTGCACCGGCTACGAGAAGATCATGGACGCGGTCCGCCTCGCGGCCGCCCGGCAGGGAGAGGCGGTCTGACGTGTCCACTCCCAACGGCACTCCCACCAAGATCACCCAGGGTTCGAAGACCAAGGGCGGTATCGGCGAGTCCACGCTCCGCCCCGACGGCACCCTCAAGGTCACCGGCGAGTTCGCGTACTCGTCCGACATGTGGCACGAGGACATGCTCTGGGGGCAGATCCTCCGCTCGACGGTCGCACACGCCGAGATCGTGTCCATCGACACGAGCGAGGCCCTCGCCCTGCCGGGCGTGTACGCCGTCATGACGTACGACGACCTGCCGACCGAGGTGAAGAACTACGGTCTGGAGATCCAGGACACCCCGGTCCTCGCCCACGGCAAGGTCCGCCACCACGGTGAGCCGGTCGCGATCGTCGCCGCCGACCACCCGGAGACGGCCCGCCGCGCCGCCGCCAAGATCAAGGTCGAGTACCGCGAGCTGCCCGTCATCACCGACGAGGCCTCGGCGACCGCCCCCGACGCGATCCTCGTCCACGAGGGGCGCGACGACCACCACGTCGGGCATGTCCCGCACCCGAACATCGTGCACCGGCAGCCGATCCTCCGCGGTGACGTCCAGGAGGCCTCGAAGAAGGCCGACTTCGTCGTCAGGGGCGAGTACACCTTCGGCATGCAGGACCAGGCCTTCCTCGGCCCCGAGTCGGGTCTCGCCGTGCCGGACGAGGACGGTGGCGTCCACCTCTACGTCGCCACCCAGTGGCTGCACTCCGACCTGCGCCAGATCGCGCCCGTCCTCGGCCTGCCCGAGCGCAAGGTGCGCATGACGCTGTCCGGCGTCGGCGGGGCCTTCGGCGGCCGCGAGGACCTGTCCATGCAGATCCACGCCTGCCTGCTCGCGCTGCGCACCGGCAAGCCGGTCAAGATCGTCTACAACCGGTTCGAGTCCTTCTTCGGACACGTCCACCGGCACCCGGCCAAGCTCTACTACGAGCACGGGGCCACCCGCGAGGGCAAGTTGACCCACGTCAGGTGCCGCATCGTCCTGGACGGCGGCGCGTACGCCTCCGCCTCGCCGGCGGTCGTCGGCAACGCCGCCTCGCTCGGCATCGGGCCGTACGTCGTCGACGACGTCGAGATCGAGGCCATCGCGCTCTACACCAACAACCCGCCCTGCGGCGCGATGCGCGGCTTCGGCGCGGTCCAGGCGTGCTTCGCCTACGAGGCGCAGATGGACAAGCTCGCCGACGCGGTCGGCATGGACCGGGTGGAGTTCCGGCAGCTGAACGCCATGGAACAGGGCACGATCATGCCGACCGGCCAGCCCGTCGACTCTCCGGCTCCCGTCGCCGAACTCCTGCGCCGCGTCAAGGCGATGCCGCTTCCTCCGGAGCAGCAGTGGCTCGCGGCCGGCGAGGAGGCCGACGTACGGCAGCTGCCGGGCGGTCTGTCCAACACCACCCACGGTGAAGGCGTCGTACGCGGTGTCGGCTACGCGGTCGGCATCAAGAACGTCGGCTTCTCCGAGGGCTTCGACGACTACTCCACGGCGAAGGTCCGCATGGAGGTCGTCGGCGGCGAGCCCGTCGCCACCGTGCACACGGCCATGGCGGAGGTCGGCCAGGGCGGGGTCACCGTCCACGCGCAGATCGCCCGCACCGAGCTGGGGGTCACGCAGGTGACCATCCGTCCCGCGGACACGCAGGTGGGCTCGGCGGGTTCGACCTCGGCCTCCCGTCAGACGTACGTCACCGGCGGCGCCGTCAAGAACTCCTGCGAGCTCGTCCGGGAGAAGGTGCTGGAGCTCGGGCGCCGCAAGTTCGGCTCGTACCACCCGGCCTGGGCCACCGCCGAACTGCTCCTGGAGGGCGGCAAGGTCGTCACCGACGGCGGTGAGGTCCTCGCCGACCTGGTCGACGTGCTCGAAGGTGAGAGCGTCGAGGTCGAGGCGGAGTGGCGGCACCGGCCGACCGAACCCTTCGACCTGCGTACCGGGCAGGGCTTCGGACACGTCCAGTACTCCTTCGCCGCCCACCGCGCGGTCGTCGAGGTCGACACCGAGCTCGGGCTGGTCAAGGTGATCGAGCTGGCGTGTGCGCAGGACGTCGGCAAGGCGCTGAACCCGCTGTCCGTCATCGGCCAGATCCAGGGCGGTACGACCCAGGGCCTGGGCGTCGCGGTGATGGAGGAGATCATCGTCGACCCGAAGACGGCGAAGGTTCGGAACCCCTCTTTCACGGACTACCTGATCCCCACGATCCTCGACACGCCGACCATCCCCGTCGACATGCTCGAACTCGCCGACGACCACGCGCCGTACGGCCTGCGTGGCGTCGGTGAGGCACCCACCCTGTCCTCGACCCCGGCCGTGCTCGCGGCGATCCGCAACGCGACCGGGCTGGAGCTCAACAGGACACCGGTACGGCCGGAGCACCTGACCGGCACGTGACGCACCGGTGAGTTTCCCCGGGGGACCTCGTCCCCCGGGACCCCAACTGTCCGTCCTGGGCCGTCCCCCGGGTCGTGCACATCCCAAATCCCGTGCCCGAAAAGGCGGTTGCACGGGTGTCCCTGTGAACCTTGGGAGACGGCACCATGACCCAGCAGTCCCTGGAACCCAGGACCACGGCCGACGACGCGGGTGAAGGCACCCGCGTCCCGGCCGGCAGGTCCTGGCTCGACCGGTACTTCCACATATCCCGGCGAGGATCCACGGTCGCGCGTGAACTGCGCGGCGGCGTCACCACCTTCATGGCGATGGCGTACATCCTCCTGCTCAACCCCCTGATCCTGTCCGGCAAGGACGCGGCGGGGGACACGCTCGGCCAGAAGGCGCTCATCACCGCGACCGCGTTCGCGGCGGCCTTCACCACGCTGCTGATGGGCTTCTTCGGCAAGGTGCCGCTGGCGCTCGCCGCCGGCCTGTCCGTCTCCGGCGTGCTGTCCTCGCAGGTCGTGCCCGTGATGACCTGGCCGCAGGCCATGGGCATGTGCGTGATGTACGGCGTGGTCATCATGCTGCTGGTCGTCACCGGCCTACGCGAGATGATCATGAACGCGATCCCGCTGGCCCTCAAGCACGCGATCACCATGGGCATCGGCCTGTTCGTCGCGCTGATCGGCTTCTACAAGGCCGGTTTCGTCCACCAGGGCAAGGCCACCCCGGTCACCCTCGGCCCCACCGGTGAACTCGCGGGCTGGCCCGTCCTGTTGTTCGCCCTCACCCTCCTCGCGATCTTCATGCTCCAGGCGCGAGGCGTCCCCGGCGCGATCCTGATCGGCATCGTCGGCGGGACCGTACTAGCCGTTTCCCTCAACGCGGTCGGGGCCGTCGACCCGAAGCAGTGGGCGAGCGGCGCCCCCGAACTGCACGGCAGCGCGGTCTCCATGCCCGACTTCTCGATCTTCGGGAAGGTCGAGTTCGGCGGCTGGGGCGAGGTCGGCGCGATGACGGTCGGCATGATCGTGTTCACGCTGGTGCTCGCCGGGTTCTTCGACGCGATGGCCACCATCATCGGCGTCGGCACCGAGGCCGGACTCGCCGACGCGCAGGGCCGGATGCCGGGCCTGTCCAAGGCCCTGTTCATCGACGGCGCGGGCGGTGCCGTCGGCGGAGTGGCGGGTGCCTCCGGCCAGACCGTGTTCGTGGAGTCGGCGACGGGAGTGGGCGAGGGCGCCCGCACCGGACTGTCCTCCGTCGTCACCGGCCTGTTCTTCGCGGCCTGTCTCTTCTTCACCCCGCTCACGGCGATCGTCCCGGGCGAGGTCGCGGCCGCCGCCCTGGTGGTGATCGGCGCGATGATGATGATGAACGCCCGCCATGTCGACTGGGCCGACCGCGCCACCGCGATCCCGGTCTTCCTGACCGTCGTGATCATGCCGTTCACCTACTCGATCACGGCGGGCGTCGCCGCCGGCGTCATCTCGTACGTCGCGATCAAGGTCGCGCAGAGCAAGGCGCGGGAGATCGGCGCCTTCATGTGGGGACTGACGGCGATCTTCCTGGTGTACTACGCCCTCAACCCGATCGAGAGCTGGATGGGCGTGCACTAGCCGCTCGAACGCACCTGTACGCAACCGCTGTTAAGGAGACCGAGACATGCTGGACATCGCCGACGAGCTGCACCGGTGGGTCGAGCAGGGACGTGACTTCGCCGTGGCCACCGTGGTGGCCGTCGGCGGCAGTGCGCCCCGCCGGCCCGGCGCCGCCCTCGCGGTGGACGCCGACGGCACGGCGATCGGCTCGGTCTCCGGCGGTTGTGTGGAGGGCGCGGTCTACGCGCTGTGCCAACAGGCGCTTCAGGACGGGGAGTCGGTCCTCGAACGCTTCGGCTACAGCGACGAGGACGCCTTCGCCGTCGGCCTGACCTGCGGCGGCATCATCGACATCCTCGTCACCCCGGTCCGGGCGGGGGACCCCGTCCGTACCGTGGTCGCGGCCGCGCTGGAAGCCGCGGCGGGAGGCCGGGCGGCGGCGCTCGCGCGGATCGTCTCCGGTCCGCGGGAACTCGTCGGCCGCGCGCTCGTCGTACGACCCGAGGATGTGTCCGGTTACGGCGGTTTCGGCGCCCATCGCGAGCTGGACCGCACGATCGCCGCCGAGGCTCGCGCCTTCCTGGAGGCGGGCCGCACCGGCACCCTGGAGATCGGTGAACAGGGCTCGCGCTGCGGCGCCCCGCTCACCGTGCTCGTCGAGTCCTCCGTGCCGCCACCCCGGATGATCGTCTTCGGCGCGATCGACTTCGCGTCGGCGCTGGTGCGGGTCGGCACGTTCCTCGGCTACCGGGTCACCGTGTGCGACGCGCGCCCCGTCTTCGCGACTGAGGCGCGCTTCCCCGAGGCCGACGAGATAGTCGTCGAGTGGCCGCACCGGTACCTGGAGCGCACGGAGGTCGACGCCCGGACGGTCCTGTGCGTGCTGACCCACGACGCGAAGTTCGATGTCCCCCTGCTCCAGCTGGCGTTGCGCCTCCCGGTCGCCTACGTGGGCGCCATGGGCTCCCGCCGCACCCACCTCGACCGCAACGAGCGCCTGCGCGAAGTCGGCGTGACCGAGCTTGAGTTGGCGCGGCTGCGGTCACCCATCGGCCTGGATCTCGGCGCTCGTACGCCGGAGGAGACGGCCCTTTCGATCGCCGCGGAGATCGTCGCGAGCCGGCGGGGCGGCAGCGGGGTCTCCCTCACCGGCGCACACACGCCGATCCATCACGACGTGACCTCGGAACCGGTCCGCCGGATCGGGTCGGTGGCCTGAGCGGACACCTGGGGCTGGTCCGGCCACGTGAACGCGTACCTCGGATCGCCGCCCCGGCTCAGCCGGACGAAGCGCAGCAGTTCACGCACGATGCCCGCGCCGCCCTGCGCCCAGCCGGTGCCGGGTTCCAGGTCGCTCGGGGTGGCCCGGTGCTCGACGTTGGACCAGCGGGCACCGTCGGTGTCCCGCACCGCGCGGGCGGCGAGGTCGGCGACGAGGATCCGCGCGAAGTCGTACGCCTCCTGCCTTCCGGCTCCTTCGGCGATCCGGTCGCCGGCCAGGGCGAGGACGCCCGCCGTGCCGCAGCAACGGCCGTTGTTGTCCCAGAATCCCGGCCGCAGCCGCTGGGGGAGACCGGAGTGGACGACCGTGTGCCAGCAGCGGTCGGCGAGGGCGGCCCAGGCCGGGTCGCCCTGGGTGTCGCGCAGCAGCCGGAACAGGTGGGCGTCCCCGGCCGGGCCGTGGCACCAGCCGTAGCTGATGGGGTCGATCAGGTCCGGGCGGTACTGCGGGGTGGAGTGCGGGACCAGGAAGCCGTCCGGGCCGCCCTCGTCGCGGGCCACGACGTCCGCGACCCCCGCAAGACCCAGGTCGACCAGGTCGGAGCGGCCCGTCGCGTGGCCGATCCGGACGAGGGCGTAGGCGATGCCCAGCGTGCCGTGCGACATGTGGTGGAATCGGGCTTCCGGGCCCGGGCGGTGCGGCCAGGTGACGCCCCACGGGGTCTTCTCCGCGGCCCGCAGATAGGGCTCCACCGCGAGGACGGCGAACTCGGGGTCGCCGACCGCCAGAGCGGTCAAGCCGTTGCCTCCGTTGCCGCCCATCAGCTCGAACAGCTCGCCCCAGCGCTCCCCGTCGAAGTGCGAGCGCACGAGAGCCATCGCGCGGTCGGCCGCCGTACCGCAGGCGGTGTCGCCGAGTTCGTCGTGCAGGATGTGCAGGACGAGGGCCATGCCCGATCGGCCGAAGTACAGGGAGTCGTCCTCGTGGCCGTCGACGGCGGCGGCCAGGCCGCGGCCCGCGCGCAGTGCGAGGTCGGCGTAGGAGTCGTCGCCCAGGTGCCGCCATGCCTCCAGGAGCACGGAGACGATCCCCGCCGTGCCGCTGTAAAGGGTCGGGTCGGTCCTCTCCTGCGAGGGCGCGACCGGCCAGGCGAGTCCGCCGTCCGCCGTCTCCCGCGCGGCGGCCACCAGCCACCGCAGCCCGTCCACCGCGAGCTCCTCGACGTCGTCCACCTGCACGGTTCCACCGTCAACTGCCGTCATGGCGCCTACTGTTGCACGCCCATCAGGTCCCCCGCAGCAGCCGATTCAGGGCCCGGCCGAAAACCGATCGGGCCGACACCCGCAGCACAGGAGCGAACAGGCCGGGCAGGAAACGGACCCGGAGCGACTCGCGCCAGATCACGCGGGCGCGGCCGCCCGGACCGGGGTGCACCTCCAGTTCGGCCCAGCCCTTCACCACCCGGCCGCGCTTCTCCAGGCGGCACAGGCCGGAGACGCCCTCCGCGGGTGGGCGCCAGACCGTGACCTCCATGGGGTCGGCGAAGGCGAGCGGGCCGATCCCCGAACGGGCGACGACGAGCGTGCCCTCAGTCGTCGGGCCGGGCGGCACGACGGTGACGCGCGTCAGGGGGACGACCTCGCCGTGGCGGGGCCACTCCGTGAGGCGGCGCCAGGCCTCGTCCGGGGAGAGCGGGGCCGTACGTTCGAGGAGGAAGGTGACCACGGGTTGATCTTAGGGAATCGGTCCTGCTCAGCGGGGATTTCATGGGGGTCTCACATACTTGGTTCAGCGGAGTGCGGCCACGCTGACGTACCGCGGGCGAACACGCCCTGGACGGGGGCCCCGGGCCCTGCCCCTGTCGACGTGCGCATATACACCCCCGAATCCGAACGGCACCACGAGCGCGACCGCAGGGGGACGTCTCGTGGCCAGCGAACCGCACGGCAGGCTCGACGCGTCGCAGAGCGATCCGCACCCGCACCACGAACGGGCCCGGGACACCGAAGGACCGGCGCGCATCGACGAGTTCGAGGCCTGGTGCTGATCGCCCGGGACGCGGACGCACGCGAAGTGCTGCGCAGCCCCGACTCCTCGCCGAAGCAAGGGTGTTCGTGGCGTTCGGCGGCGCCGACCGGGACGGCACCCGGCACCCGCGTCCCGACACGTTCGACCTCACCCGCCCACCCGTCCGCCATCTCGCCTTCGGACGCGGCGTGCGCAGCTGCCCCGGCTCGCAACTGGCCCGTGAACAGCTCAACCTCACACTCCAGGAGCTCACCGGACGCCTTCCTGGGCTCCGGCTCGCGGAGGGACAGCCGGTCGCCATGGATCCACCGCTCGCCCCGGGGCGCCTCCACTTGACCTGGTAGATCGCGTCCCGCCGCATGGACCGGCCCCGCGCGGATACTCGCGGAGCGGAAGACGTGCACCCGAGAGCCGGGAGGTGGCCGCATGACGCGCGTGCGTACGGTCCTGTTCGACCGTGACAGCATCCTCGCCGAACACCCGCCCGGGCCCGAGGAAGTGCGCCCGGCGCCCGGTGCCCGTGAGGCGCTCGGCATGCTGCGCCTGCACGGCGTCCGCACCGGGTTCGTCGCCCTGCAGCCGGATACCGGGCACGAGCGGCTCAGCGACGCCGACGTACGGGCCGTCAACCACCGCGTCGACGACCTCCTGGGACCCTTCGACATCTGGGGAGTGTGCCCGCACGGGCCCGACGACGGCTGCCACTGCCGTCCGCCCGAACCGGGCCTGATCCTCTGGGCGGCGGGCCGGGTGTGCACCGCACCGGCGGACTGCGCGGTCGTCGGCACCGCCGCGCACGCCGAGGCCGCGGCCCGGGTGGGCGCCCACGGGATCCTCGTACCGGATCAGCGGACCCGGCCGGAGGAGACGGCACGGGCCGATCATGTGGCGCCGGACGTCCTGACCGCCGTACGGGCGCTGCTCACCGGGCCGCCGCAGGGGCGGGTCCTGGTCGACGAGCGGCCGATCGAGTCGGCCTTCGAGCCTGGGGAGGGCTGAGGGTCAGCGTTCCGTCCATCGGCACACCAGCCGGAACGCCGCGAACAGGGTCACCGGCCAGAGGGCCGCGAAGGTCCAGATCACCGCGGGCCGCGAGGTGACGATCCCGGTGACCAGCAGTGCGATCGACATGGCGAGGAGCAGGCCCACGGTCAGGACGTGCGGCCGGTAGTGCGTCACCCGGGACAGGTCGGGCCGTCGGCGCAGCCGGCCGGTGCGCAGGCGGCGGGCCAGACGGCGGTCGCGGCGCAGGGCGCGTTCCACCTCGTCCAGAATGCGCTGTTCGTGATCGGGGAGTCGCCCTGTCGTCACTGTCGCTCCTCGCGGATCCGGAGAGTCCTTCTTCGGGTGCCCGGAGAAGGACCCGTGAACCGTCCGGTCATTGAGCGTGGAAGGCCGACAGGCCACGGTGCCCGCACCGAGCGGCGCGGGCACCGTGGCGGCACGCGGACGGGTCAGTTCTCGCCGAGTAGCTTCTTCATCTCGCTGATCTCGGCGTTCTGCGAGGTGACGATGTCACCGGCCATGGCTGTGGCGTCCTTGTACTCGCCCTTGGCCTTCTCGGTCGTGGCCATCTCCACGGCACCCTTGTGGTGTTCGACCATCATGGTCAGGAACATGGAGTCGAACTCCTTGCCGGATGCCTTCTTCAGCTTGTCCATGTCGGCGCTGTCCATCATCCCGGCCATGCCGTCCATGCCCTCCATGCCGGAGTGATCCATGCCGGGCATCGACTCGGGGACCTTCTCGTCCCAGGCCTTCAACCAGCCCGACATGGTCGAGATCTCCGGTCCCTGCGCCTTCTCGACGCGGGCGGCGAGGTCCTTGACCTGGGCGGAGGCGGCCCGGCCGTCAGCGAGTTCCGCCATCTCCACGGCCTGCTGGTGGTGCGGGATCATGCCCTGGGCGAAGGAGACGTCCTGGGTGTTGTGGGCGCCGGCCGAGGTCTCGGCGGACACCGAGGGCGACGAGGCGGCCGAGCCGCTGTCGTCGCCGCCCCCACAGGCGGCGAGGGCGAACACGGCACTCACGGTCAGCGCCGCGAAACGGGTGGTACGCATGCTGGAACTCCTGTTGTGCGAAAGGGATCTGGACGTGGCGGAGCACGCCGTGTCTAGATCCGCAGGAGCTGGAGTTCCGCGAGGGAGGGCGGTGCGCGGGCCCCGTCCTGAGACGTGACCGCCTCGGGGCACAGACGGTCATCGGATACGGCCGCGGCGGCGGGGTCGGGAGCGAGCGCGGGCAGCACCGGCCCACCGCTCACGGCCCCCGAGACGCAGGTCGCGTCGGCGTGGTGGAGGTGCCCGGAGCCGCAACCGTCGTGACAGGCCTTGTCGGCGCTGACCGCGACGGTCGTCATGTGCGTGGAGCGCGAGCCCTCGTGGCCGTGCAGCCCGCCCCCGGGAGCCAGCCCGTGCATGGCCAGCACCCCGACCAGCATCCCGAGCACGAGCAACGCCCGCCACAGGGGCGGTCGTGCGGGAAACTGCTCGGACCTGGTCATCGGGATCATCCTAAGAGGGCTGTGCCCCGGCTGTGCACCGAGGCCGTCGGCGTACGGTACGTGTCCACACCGCCCTCTGTTCAGAGCTTGCCTCCGGTTCAGGTCGCCGTCGCCGCCGCCCGCCCGGCCCTGGCAGGGACACGGCGAACCCACCCGGGCGTCCCTGAGGAGGGGGCACGCGGTGTGTCGGGCCGGGGCCTGACCGGCGCCTGGCCCGCGCCGACGGCCCACGGTCAGCTCCACGACGGGCGCCGAAGGCAACGCCGTAAACGAGTCCGCCTCGCGCGGCCCGCGGGCGTACGTTCTCCGGGAGCCCGTCGAGGGGCGGCGGGCCGGGAAGGACCGTGTGGACACCGACAGCCGAGCCAAGGCGCAGCGCTTCGCCGATCTGCACCGGGAGGGCTGCTTTCTGCTCCCCAACGCGTGGGACGTGGGCAGCGCCCGGATCCTGGAGGCGGCCGGGTTCCCGGCCGTGGCGACCACGAGCGCGGGCGTCGCGTTCTCCCTCGGACGGACCGACCACGACTTCTTCGCCGAACAGCCGGCCGAGGACCGCGTCGACCGCGAGACCATGCTGCGCCGGGTCCACGAGATCGCGGTCGGGACGTCCGTGCCGCTGAGCGCGGACCTGGAGGACGGATACGGCGAGTCGCCCGAGACCGTCGCCACCACCGTAGCGAGGACGCTCGCCGCCGGAGCCGCCGGCGGCAACATCGAGGACTTCACCGGCGACCGCACCCGTCCGCTCTACGACGAGAAGCTCTCCGCCGACCGCATCCGCGCCGCCCGCGAGACCCTCGCGGCCGACGCCGAGCCCTTCGTCCTGGTCGGCCGCACCGATGTGCTGCTGGTCGGCGGCCCGCTCGACGAGGCCGTACGGCGGGCGAACGCCTACCTGGAGGCCGGCGCCGACTGCGCGTTCGTCCCCGGCGCCGCCGACGCCAGGACCATCGCCACGCTGGTCCGCGAACTCGACGGCCCGCTCAACGTGGTGATGGGCCTGACCGGCAACGCGCTCTCCCTCGACGACCTGCGCGAACTCGGCGTCCGCCGGGTCACGGTCGGTGGCAGCATCGCCCGCGCGATGTACCGCCATCTGCTCGACGCCGCACGGGAGCTGGCCGACCGAGGTACGTTCTCGTACGCCGCCGACCAGCTCTCCCAGACCGAGCTCAACGACCTGTTCCGGCAGGGCTAGACGCGGGGCTGGAGGCAGGGCCGAGGGCGGGGCTGGAGGGCGGCACCACGCAGCTCGGGGCCTCGGGGGCGTCCTCGGCGTGCCGGGTCAGCGCGCAGACCGTACGCAGGGCGACCTTCCAGCCGCCGTCCTGGAGCACGGCCGCCCCCGGGCCGCCGGGGTCCAGCCGGTGGCCCTCGCGCGTGAGGTCGTAGGCCACCTCGGCGTACACGTCCGAGGTGTACGACACGGAGGTCACCTCGGCGCGCAGCTTGCTGCCGCTCGGGTCGCGGAACAGGTTGTCGATCATCAGGGCGTTCTCGTCGCCGTCCTCGACGACGTCACTGCGCTGGTCCAGGGAGGACTTCGGGTCGAAGAGGACCGTCCACGCCTCCCGGATGTCCTGCTCGGCCTGCCCTGGATCCGAGGGCGCGGTGGCGGTCGGAGCCGGGGAGGCGGAGAGCGACGGGGAACCCCCGGCCGTGGTCGCGCCCGGCGACCCGGTGGAGGACCGGGCGGTCCGGGTCGCCCCGCCGTCACCGCCGCCGTCGTTGTCGTCACAGGCTCCGGTGAGGACGAGGGCGGTGACAGCCAGGGCCACCGCCCAGGTCCCGTGCCGTGCAGGGCGGTTCGCACAGGTCATGGCACTCCATCTCCCGGGTACGCCATGTGGCTGGCCTACCCGGAGGCAGGGGATTCATCCAGGACGGGTGGGAAAACCCCGCACACGGTGCGTCTACTCCTCGGCGCCGCCCCGCCGCCGTACCGCGAAGACCACGGCCGCCGCCGCGACGAGGATGCCCGCGCCGATCCCGGTCCAGGCGCCCGCGGACAGCCCGCCCTCGTCGTCCTTCTCGGTTTCGGCTGCCTGCGGGGAAGCCGTGGGGGTCGGCTTCTCAGGGGTGGGCGACGGTGACGCCGACGCGCTGGGGGAGGGGCTGACCGCCTTCGCCCCCGCTGCCGCGGCCTTGAGCTTCAGCGTCGGCGCCGGGTTCTCGCCGTTCTCGTCGAGCTCGATCCAGCGGTCGACGTGCCCGTCGCCGTAGGTCTGGAGGGTCTTGAAGGGCACCTCCTCCGCGTCGGGCAACTGCCGTACGACGACGGAGTACTCGGCGCTCTCGCCGGTCTTCAGTTCCGCGCCCTTGACGCTGTAGCCGTCGTCGGTCGCGCTGAACTTCCAGCCCTTGGGGCCCTCGCCGTACGTCACGTCGGCGGGCGCGATGCCCTTGGGCAGGACCACGCGCACCTCCTTGATCCCGGAGGTGTCGGACTCGGCCTCGGCGTGGAAGGAGACGGTGACGTTCTCGGCGAGGGCCTGCGCCTTGTCGGCCTCGACCTCGGTGTGGGCGGCGGCCGGAACGGCGGTCAGGAGTACGGCGGTTGCGGCTCCGGCGGCGGCGACGCACAGGCGGGGCAGGGTGATTCGGGACATGCTGTTCTCCATGCAGGGCGGGACGGCCGTCCGGCGGGCCGGACCGGCGCTTCCCGGTGGGGTCAGTGGGCGAGAGCTGCGCTCGCCGCCGGAGGACCCCGCCGTACCACCGTGTGGGCCAGCAACGGCCGTCCCGTGAGCGGCCGTTCGCCGTACGTCGGTACGACCACCACCGCGGCCGGGGGTACGGGTGACGCGGGCCGGGTGAGCAGCAGTCGGGCGGCGGCCAATCCGTCCCGGACCGCGTCGAGCGCCGCCGTCACCCCGCGGGCCACCGTCCAGCAGGCCGCGTCCGCGCGGTGCAGCAGGACGGCGACGAGGGCGGCGACCAGCGAGTGGGCCGCCGTCATGGCGAGGGAGCCGTAGAGCCGTTCGTGCCACGCCGGGTGGGCGCCGTGCATGTGTCCGCCATGGTGATGCGCGGCCGCGTTGAGCGTCAGCCACAGATGAAGCCCGGACTGTCCCGCGACACTGCCGGCCACGACCGTCGCCAGGCTTCGGGGCCGCTGCACACCGATGAGTCCCACCGCGAAGAGCACGGCCGTCGCGGCGGCGCCCTGTCTCCAGGGCACCGGCCCCTCGGCGAGCAGATGATGGGCGCTGATCCCGAGCACGGTACCGACGACGGCGAACACCGCGGCCCGCAGAACGGGCAGCGGCGCGCGAGTCGTGGTGGTCGGCAGGTACATGGCCCGCTCATCATGGGGCATCGCGGGTCCGGCCTGCAGGGGAAACCCGTAGTCCAGGCTTCGAGTTCCTCAGCGTGTGCCGTGGTTCTGCTCGGTTCCCGCGGCGGTCCCGGGCCGGAGGACCTCCCCCTGGATGACCTGGGGTTCCGGGCCGCCCGCCTTCGCCGCACGCGCCTCCGCCTTCAGGATGCGTGCCGACTTGGCCGCGGTACGGACGAGTTCCGGGCCCTTCTTGACCGCGATGACCGCTATGACGACGATCAGGATGATCGCGAGCTCACTCAGTCCGAACATGGGGGAGGCCTCCGTCAGAGGTGGGCACCTGGGTCGGACGCGACGCCCGCCGGACCGGCAGCGTACCCGCAGACCGGGGGCGAAGGGGAAGGCCGGGCGATGCGGCGATGTGGACGCAACCCGAGGTTGCTTTGCCCGTCCTTTACTATTGGGAGTGACCTGCCCCGCCAACAAGGAGCCACAGTTCCGCAATGGGTGAGCCTCCCAGTACCGGCCGCACCGCGTTCCCCTCACACCGACGGGCGGGGGTGCACCGGTGACCGAGATCCTGCTGCTGGTGGCGGCCCTGCTCCTCACCATGGCCTGTGCCGTGTTCGTCGCGGCCGAGTTCTCCCTGACCACCGTCGAGCGCGGTGACCTGGAGCGGGCCGCCGAGGCCGGTGAACGCGGCGCGGAGGGCGCCCTCAGGGCCGTACGCCGGCTGACCCTCCAGCTCTCCGGCGCCCAGCTCGGCATCACGGTCACCTCGCTGGTGATCGGCATGCTCGCCGAACCCTCCCTCGCGGTGCTCCTCAGGGGCCCGCTGGAGGCCGCCGGCCTGGGCGGAGCCGCCGCTCCGGTGGCGACCGCGCTGGGCGTGGCCCTGTCCACCGTCGTGCTGATGGTGGTGGGCGAGCTGGTGCCGAAGAACTGGGCGATCTCCCGCCCGCTGGCCGTCGCCAAGGTGGTGGCCGGACCGCAGAGCGCCTTCACCGCACTCTTCGGCCCCTTCATCCGCCATCTCAACAACACCGCGAACCGTTTCGTACGGCGTTTGGGCCTGGAGCCCGCCGAGGAGCTGGCCTCCGCCCGCAGCCCCGAGGAACTGGTCGCGCTCGCCGAGCACTCCGCCGCCGAGGGCGCCCTGGAGCCCGACTCCGCCGAACTGTTCGTGCGCACCCTGCACCTGGGCGAGCTGACCGCCGAGAACGTCATGACACCACGCGTCGACGTCAAGGCCCTCGAAGCGCACGCCACGGCCACCGACGCGGCGAACCTCACCCACGCCACCGGCCTGTCCCGCTTCCCCGTCTACCGGGACAGCCTGGACGAGGTCATCGGCACCGTGCACATCCGTGACGTACTCGCCCTGGAGCCGGAGAAGCGGGCCGTCACCCCGGTCACCGAACTGGCCACCGATCCCTTGCTGGTTCCCGACAGCCTCACCGCGGACCGGTTGCTGGAGCGGATGCGGGCGATGCGCACCATGGCCGTCGTCATCGACGAGTASGGCGGCACGGCGGGCGTGGCGACGGTCGAGGACATCGTGGAGGAGGTCGTCGGAGAGGTCCGCGACGAGCACGACCCCGTGGAGATGCCCGACCTGCGGCCCGCCGGTGTGCGGGCCTGGGAGGCGGAGGGCTCGGTCCGCGTCGACCGGCTCGGCGAGATAGGGCTCACGGCGCCCGAGGGGCCGTACGAGACCGTGGCCGGACTGGTCGCCACCCGCCTCGCACGCATCCCCGCCAAGGGCGACGACCTCGACCTCGACGGCTGGCGCCTGGAGGTCCTGGGCGTCGAACACCACCGCGCCGACCGCGTCCGCATCACCGCGCCGGAGCCCGCCCGGGATCTGGTCCAGGCCGGGGAGGAGACCCGATGACCACCGTCCAGCTACTCGTCGGCGCCCTGACGCTGCTGACCAACGCCTTCTTCGTGGGCGGCGAGTTCGCCCTGATCTCCGTGCGCCGCAGCCAGATCGAGCCCAGCGCGCGTGCCGGTCACAAGCGGGCCCGGATGACCCTGTGGGGTCTCGAACACCTCTCCGCGATGATGGCCACCGCCCAGCTCGGCATCACCGTCTCCTCGCTGGTGCTCGGCGCGGTCGCCGAACCGGCCATCGCGCACCTGCTGGAGCCCGCCTTCCACGCGGCCCACATCCCGCAGGGCCTCATCCATCCGATCGCGTTCGTCATCGCCCTCTCGCTGGCCACGTATCTGCACATGCTGATCGGCGAGATGGTCCCGAAGAACATCGCGCTCGCGGCTCCCGTGCCGACCGCCCTGCTGCTCGCACCGCCTCTCGTGGCCCTCACGCGCGCGTTGAAGCCCTTCGTGTTCGGCATCAACGCATTCGCCAACACCCTGCTGAGGCTGCTGCGCGTCGAGCCCAAGGACGAGGTCGAGTCGGTCTTCACCGACGACCAGCTCGCCCGCATGGTCGTCGACGCCAGCGAGGCGGGACTGTTGTCGCCCGCCGACGGCGAGAGGCTGCGGGACGCGCTGGAGCTGGGCACCCGGCCGGTCGGCGAGATCCTCGTCCCCACTCAGAAGATGCGGACCGTGGAGGTCTCCGTCACCCCGGCGCGGCTCGAGCGGGTCGCCGCCGAGGCGGGCTACTCCCGCTTCCCGGTCACCGGCCCGGACGGCACCCTGCTGGGCTATCTGCACATCAAGGACACCCTCGGCGTCACCGACCGCGACCGGCCCTTCCCCCGCACCGCCCTGCACCCGGTCACCCGGGTCCGCATCGACACCCCGCTGGACGACACCCTCACCGCGCTGCGCGCCGACGGGAGTCATCTGGCGGCGGTCACGGGCGAGACCGGGGCCGTCCTCGGGTTCGTGACCATGGAGGACGTCCTGTCCGAGCTGGTCGGACCGACGCCGGCCGCCGCCTGACCGCCGGGCGGCCCCGCCGCACGGCTGACGGATCCGGGAACGCCGCATTCGCTTTGGGCGTTCAGTCGGCGCACCTCACTACCGAAGGAGCAGGTCGCCGTGGTGTTCCTGCACATGGTGCTCGGCGAGATGGCCCCCAAGTCCTGGGTCATCGCCCACCCCGAGCGGTCCGCGATGCTGCTCGCGCCGGCCGTCCGGGGCGTGGTCAAGGTCGTCCGGCCGCTGATCTCGGTGCTGAACAGGATGAGCAACACACTGGTACGGCCGTGCCGGGTCACCCCGCGCGGCGAACTGGCCGCGGTGCACAACCGGGAGCAACTCACCCACCTGGTCGAGGAGTCGGAGCGGCTCGGACTGATCAGCGAGGCCGACTCGGAGTTGCTCACCCGCTCGCTCACCGAGCCCGAGACGCCGGTCGCCGATCTGCGGATCCCGGCCGCGGAGATCACCTCGGTGGTCGGCGCCGCCGACCTCGACACCATTCTGCGCACGGCCGCCGCCCACGACCGCACCCGCATGCTGGTTCGCGAGGGCGATCTCGTCCTCGGCTCCCTCCACGCCCGTGACGCTCTGGTCGCCCGCGCCCAGGGCCGCACCGGCACCGCGCGCACCCTCTCCCGACCGGTTCCGGAACTGATGGAGGACACCAAGGTCGCCGACGCGATCGACCTCCTCCGCCCGCAACCGGGCGTCCCTGGCGGGTCGTACGCGACGAGACGGGCGCGCTCACGGGCATGGTGACGCTGGACGAACTGCCGGCGCGGTACCTGCAACCCAGTCGGGCTGCTTCTTCCCCTCTTCAACGTATAGCTGGCGGGGGGCCTTGCGGCAAGGCCCCGGTGGTGCCGCACAATCCCTGTTCGAGGCCAGTACCTGCGGAAACGGGGGAGTTCAGTGTTCGATGTGATCATCGCCGGTGGCGGACCGACCGGTCTGATGCTGGCCGCCGAGTTGCGGTTGCACGGTGTGCGGGTGGTCGTGCTGGAGAAGGCGGCGGAGCCGACCGAGATCGTCCGTTCGCTCGGCCTGCATGTGCGCAGCATCGAGGTGATGGACCAGCGCGGGCTGCTGGAGCGGTTCCTCGCGCACGGAAAGCGGTTCGAGACGGGCGGTTTCTTCGCCGCCATCGACAAGCCCTGGCCCGCCCGGCTGGACAGTGCGCACGCCTATGTCCTCGGCATTCCGCAGACGGTCACCGACCGCCTGCTGGCCGAGCACGCCGTCCAGCTCGGCGCCGAGGTACGGCGCGGCTGCGAGCTGGTCGCACTGAGCCAGGACGAGTCGGGGGTGAGCGCCGAACTCGCCGACGGCACACGGCTGCGCGCGCGCTTTCTCGTCGGCTGCGACGGCGGCCGCAGCACGGTGCGCAAGCTGCTCGGTGTCGGATTCCCCGGCGAGCCCGCCGGGGTCGAGATCCTGCTGGGCGCGATGGAGGCGGGCGTGCTGCCGGAGACGGTGACCACCGTGGTGAGCGAAGTCCGGCGAACCCAGAAGCTGTTCGGCCTCGGACCCGTCGGGGACGGGCTGTACCGCGTCGTCGTGCCCGCCGAGGCGGTGAGCGGGGACCGCTCGGTCGCGCCGACCCTGGAGGAGTTCAAGCAACGGCTCAGGGCGGTCGCCGGCACGGACTTCGGCGTGCACTCACCACGCTGGCTCTCCCGCTTCGGCGACGCCACCCGGCAGGCCGAGCGCTACCGGGTAGGCCGGGTGCTGCTGGCCGGTGACGCGGCGCACGTCCACCCGCCGGTGGGCGGGCAGGGCCTCAACCTCGGTATCCAGGACGCGTTCAACCTGGGCTGGAAACTGGCCGCCGAGGTGGCCGGCTGGGCACCGCGGGACCTGCTGGACAGCTACCACGCCGAACGGCACCCGGTGGCCGCCGACGTACTGAACAACACCCGTGCGCAGATGGAGCTGTTGTCCACCGAGCCGGGGCCGCAGGCGGTGCGCCGGCTGCTGGCGCAGCTGATGGACTTCGACGAGGTGAACCGGTACCTGGTCGAGAAGATCACCGCGATCGGCGTCCGCTACGACTTCGGCGCGGGCCATGAACTGCTCGGCCGGCGCCTGCGGGACCTCACGTTGAAGCGCGGCCGCCTGTACGGGCTCATGCACGCCGGCCGGGGACTGCTGCTCGACCAGACCGGCCGGCTCTCGGTGGCGGGCTGGTCGGACCGGGTCGACCACGTCGTCGACGTCAGCGAGGAACTGGACGCCCCCGCGGTACTGCTGCGGCCGGACGGCCATGTGGCGTGGGTCGGCGAGGACCAGCGTGAACTGCTCGACCGGCTGCCCAGGTGGTTCGGCGCGGCCGCCCGCGAGTGAGAACGCGCCGCTGCTCGGCCCGCATGTCGGCCCAGGCCTCGTCACCGGGTTCCGTCTGCTCGCCGTCGGCCCGTCGGCCTTCGTGACGCTTCGGCGGCGCGGGAACCCGGTGCGCCCTCCCGTTGGGGGGCGTACCGGGTCGGCGGCGGGTGGAGCCGGTAGCCGCGGTGTCAGACGGTGGCGGGCAGGACGTGGTCGCCTGCCTTGTCCGTGCTCAGGCACAGGGAGCAGACCACCGCGTCGTGGGTGGCGCAGGCGGCCAGGTCCGGGCGCTCGTAGGGCTGGTGGCAGACGTGGCAGTCGTAGGTGACCGCGCTGGGGTTGCCCTCCGCGTCGAGCATGGGCTCGTCGATGCCGTCGTCGGCGCGGCGCAGGTAGTACTTGCCCTTGGTGACGATCGCCATCAGCGGGGTGAGGACGAAGGCGATGACGGCGGCGGCGACGGGGGAGTACGGCTGGAGGGTGTCGCCCAGGCCGTGGAAGTACATGGCGATGGACAGGGCGGACGCGGCGACGAAGGCCACCACACCCACGGGGTTGACCGCGTAGAGCATGCCGCGGCGGAACTCGGGGGCGAGCGGGGAGAGTTTGAGCAGGTACTTGTTGATGCCGATGTCGGTGGCGACGGTGACGACCCAGGCGATCGCGCAGTTGGAGTAGAAGCCCAGGATGTCGTTGAGGAAGCTGAACATGTCGGCCTCCATCAGGATCAGCGCGAAGCCCAGGTTGACCAGGACGAAGACCATGCGGCCGGGGTAGTGCTTGGTGAGCCGGGTGAAGGAGTTGGTCCAGGCGAGCGAGCCGGAGTAGGCGTTCGTCACGTTGATCTTGATCTGGCTGATCACGACGAGCGCCACGGCCAGCGGGAGCACCAGCCAGGACGGCATCATCGCGTCGAAGGCGCCCTTGAACTGCTGGATCGGCTCGGGTGCGACGTCCGGTCCGACCTTGGCCAGGATGTAGACGGCGAGGAAGACACCGATGGCCTGCTTGAGCGCGCCGAGCACCACCCAGCCGGGTCCGGCCATGACCACGGCGGTCCACCAGGTGCGCTTGTTCGCCTCGGTCTTGGGCGGCATGAAGCGCAGATAGTCGATCTGCTCACCGATCTGCGCGATGAGGGAGAGGCACACACCCGCGCCCAGCAGCACGGAGGCGGTGTTGACCCCGCCGTCGCCGTCGGTGCCCGCGTAGGAGAGGAAGCGGTCGACGGTGCCCGGGTCGGTGGAGATGAGGTAGACCAGCGGGCCGACCATCAGCAGCAGCCAGACCGGGGTCGTCCAGACCTGGAGCTTGCTGAGCGCCTTCATGCCGTAGATGACTAGCGGGATCACCATCAGCGTGGAGACCAGGTAGCCCAGCCACAGGGGCAGTCCGAAGCCGAGTTTGAGGCCCTGGGCCATGATCGAGCCTTCGAGGGCGAAGAAGATGAAGGTGAAGCTGGCGAAGATGACGCTGGTGAGGACCGAGCCGTAGTAGCCGAAGCCGGAGCCGCGGGTGATCAGGTCGAGGTCGATGTTGTAGCGGGCGCCGTAGTAGGCGAGGGGGAAACCGGTGACGAAGATGACGACGGCGGCGACCGCGATCGCCACGAGCGCGTTGCCGGTGCCGTGGGCCAGGCCGATGCCGGCGCCGATGGAGAAGTCGGCCATGTAGGCGATGCCGCCGAGTGCCGTGGTGGCCACGACCATGGGGGTCCAGCGGCGGTAACTGCGGGGCGCGAACCGGAGGGTGTAGTCCTCCAGGGTCTCGTTGGCCGCCTGGTCGGCGGATTTCGACGGGTCTGCCGTTGCCGGCCGCGACTCTGTGGTGCTCATGTCACGCCTCCCGGTGCTGCTCGTGCGGGCGGTGGGGGATGCGTGGGAGCCCCGCCTTGGCGTCGTCGGCAGGCCGGGAGGTCGACGGGCCGTCACGAGCGGTTCATGACCCTGTATACGACTCGGATCCCACGGCCCGTCACGCTAGGAAGTGGTTGTTACCGAAGGGGCCCGGCTGTCATGAACACGACGTTTCCGGAATCTCACCCATGCTGATCGCGGTCGCCTCGGGGTGTGTCCCCGCTACGGGAGACGCCTGCCGGGGCGGGTGGGTCACATGCGCCGCGTCAGGCCGGAGTGTGCGGCCGGCTCTCCGGGACCGGATTGCGGTCCGCCTCGTCCTGGACGAGCAGGGAGAGCAGTGACGCCACCGTCAGGCCGGCCTCGGCGGGATGGCGCAGGACCTTGCCCGGCTCGATGCGGTAGGTGTTGGTGCGTCCCTCCCGCACGTGCGACAGGTAGCCGTCCTGCTCCAGATCGGCGATGATCTTCTGGACGGCACGTTCGGTGAGGCGGCAGCGTGCCGCGATGTCGCGGATCCGGGCGCTGTGATTGTCGGCGATGACGGCCAGCACTCGTGCGTGGTTGGTGACGAACGTCCAGCCGGTGTGAGACTCGGGCACTCCATCCATGACAGCAGTCTAGCGACCAGATGTTCGTGCATTCAAAAACCTGAACGTAATTTCGTGTATTAGTTGACGTACGTAGGCGGGGAGAGAGAGTCTGAGAGGCAGAGGCAGCCGAGCACATGAGGGAGAGGGACATGCCGGAATCTGTGCATTCGGCGCAGCGCCTCACCACGCTGGACGCGCGTCCGCCGTGTCTGGCCACGATCGAGGCCGAGGTGGCCGGGGAACGGACGGACGTCACCTGCCGTGGTGAGTTCGACATCGGAGCCCAGGCGCTGCAGACCGAGTTGTACGCCGTCCTCGACCGCTCGGCCACCGGAGTGGACCTGGATCTGTCCGGAGTCGGGTTCTGCGACTGCGGCGGCCTCAACCTCCTGCTGGACCTGCGCCGGGAGGCCCTCGCCCAGGGCAAGACGGTCACCGTCCAGGCGTACAGCCCGGCCGTGGGACGTCTGCTCGAGCTGACCGGTGCCCGGGAGCTGTTCGTGACCGAGGACTCCGCACACTCCGATGCCCCGGCCGCGCCCGTCCCCGAGGCTTGGTCCCGGCCCAAGGAGGTCGACCAGGAGCTGCGGCTGGAGGTCGATCAGCTGCGCCGGGCGATGAGGACCCGGCCGACCATCGACGTGGCCCGCGGGATCGTCATGGCCACCTTCGCGCTGAGCGCCGAGGACGCCTGGACGGTGCTCGTCACCGCGTCCCAGAACACCAACACCAAGCTGTACCACCTCGCGCAGGACCTGCTGGGAGCCGTCGACGGAACCCAGGTGCCGGAGGAGCTGCGCCAGCAGATCGCGGTGGCCGTCGCCAAGGTGCGGGAGACCTCGACGACCCCGTCCGGCGACGTCGCGGAGCGGGAGACGGGGCCCGAAACTCAGTGCCTCCCGCCCCCACCGGCTGCGTGAGTTAGCGGGCCCCGTCCGATGGGGTCGGCGATGGCGCGGCTGCTGCGGCCGTCGGAGATCAGCCGCATGCCTTCGCGCTCCCGACCCGTCAACTCCGGCACGGGGCCACTTGGCCCACCGGGTCGTGGGGACGAGGCGGCGCCGCGCGTGGCGCAGGCCTGGCCGACGGCGTCGAAGCCGTCCGCGTCGGCCGTGCCGGGCTCCAGAGGTGCCCGTGGTGATGCTCACCAGCCTCTCCGGGGACGGGGTCGATGTGGTGCGGGCGCCAGACGCGGGTGGGACCTCGCGCCCCGGCCTCCGACGCGTGTCGAGAAGTCCGGCTCGGCTTCGACGTATCCGGTGCAAGGGTCACGACACCCGAGAACCCGGAGGACCGGCCATGCAGACCCGGACAGCACCCCTGACCGTCGATGTGTTCCTCTCGGTCGACGGATGGGCCGGCGGGGCGACCTCGCCCGGCTACTTCGGATACCTCGGCCCCGAGCTCGAGGAGTGGATCAGCACCGAACTCGCCCTGCCGCAACTCGTCATCCTCGGACGACGGACCTACGAGGCGCTCGCGGGCCTGCCCGAGGAGGCGTGGGACGCGTCGTCGCATCGGCTGGCCCAGCTGAACAAGATCGTGTTCTCGGGGACCCTGGAGGCGGCCTCATGGCCGAACACCCGCGTCTGCCGTGACGACGTCGTCGCCGAGGTCAGCCGGCTCAAGCGCGAGAGTGACGTACCGCTCCGCACCATGGGGAGCCTCTCCGTGGCACGGCAACTGTGTGGCGCCGGCCTCGTCGACCGGCTCCGGCTCATGACGTTCCCCCTGCTGCTGGGGGCGTCGGGCCGCGAGCCGTTCTTCTCGGGCATTGCCTCGGCCGACCTGGCCCTGACCGGCCACCGGGTCCTGGACGGGCGGGTTCTGCTGCTGGAGTACCGGCCGACCGGCAGGGACATTCCGCGGGCCTGACCGCCGGGGCCCACGGCGGCGCCGGCAGAGCGTCGTCGAGCGGAACCCCGGCGTCATCGTCACCCTCGACCACGTCGACCTGGTCGAGAGCCCCCGCAACCCGTCGGCGATCGCCCGGCCGGGCGCCTACCTGCGCTCGGTGTCCTGACCGAACGCCTCAAGGATCCGCTCGGCGGCCAGCGTGGCCGTCAACCGGCCCTCCCGGACCTGCTGTTCGAGGTCCGGGGCGAGGGACTGCACGGCCGGGTCGGCGTGCAGTCGGCCGAGGAGTTCGTCCCGCACCATCGCCCAGGCCCAGCCGACCTGCTGGTCCCGCCGCTTGGCGGTGAGCCGCCCGGCGGAGTCGAGGAGTGTCCGGTGCTGTTCGAGCCGCTCCCACACCACGTCCAGGCCGGTCGCCTCGCGGGCACTGCAACTCAGCACCGGGGGAGTCCAGAAGGCGTCCTTGCCGTGCATGAGCCGTAGCGCGCCCGCCAGTTCACGTGCGGCCGCGCGGGCGTCGCGCTCGTGCGGGCCGTCCGCCTTGTTGACCGCGATCACGTCGGCGAGTTCCAGGACGCCCTTCTTGATGCCCTGGAGCTGGTCGCCGGTGCGGGCCAGGCTCAGCAGCAGGAAGGAGTCGACCATGTCGGCGACCGCGGTCTCGGACTGCCCGACGCCGACGGTCTCGACCAGGATCACGTCGTAGCCGGCGGCCTCCATCACGATCATCGACTCGCGGGTCGCCTTCGCCACCCCGCCGAGCGTGCCCGCGCTGGGGGAGGGCCGTACGAAGGCGGCCGGGTCGACGGCCAGGCGCTCCATCCGGGTCTTGTCGCCGAGGATCGAACCGCCGGTGCGGCTGGAGGAAGGGTCCACCGCGAGCACCGCCACCCGATGCCCCAGCGTGGTCAGCATCGTGCCGAACGCGTCGATGAACGTCGACTTGCCCACGCCCGGCACCCCGCTCACCCCGATCCGCCGGGCCCGGCCGCTGTGCGGGAGCAGCTCGGTGAGCAACTCCTGTGCCTGCGACCGGTGTCGGGGGTGGGTGGACTCGACGAGGGTGATGGCGCGGGCCACGATCGCCCGCTTCCCGTCGAGCACGCCCTTCACATACGCGTCGAGATCGATCACTGCCCGTGCCCGAGGTCGGCCGACAGACGCTGCACCAGGTCGTGGGCCGCGTCCGGAATCACCGTCCCGGGCGGGAACACGGCCGCGGCACCCATGTCCAGCAGGATCGGCACGTCCTGCGGCGGGATGACCCCGCCCACCACGATCATGATGTCCTCCCGGCCCTCCTCGGCGAGCGCCTCGCGCAGCGCCGGTACGAGGGTGAGGTGCCCCGCGGCCAGGGACGAGACGCCGACGATGTGCACGTCCGCCTCCACGGCCTGCCGGGCCACCTCGCCGGGGGTCTGGAACAGCGGGCCGACGTCGACGTCGAAGCCGAGGTCGGCGAAGGCGGTGGCGATCACCTTCTGGCCGCGGTCGTGACCGTCCTGGCCCATCTTGGCGACCAGGATGCGCGGGCGCCGGCCCTCGGCCTCGTCGAAGGCGTCCACCAGCGCGCGGGTGCGGTCCACGTTCGGGGACTCTCCTGCCTCGTTGCGGTACACGCCGGAGATCGTACGGATCTGGCTCGCGTGCCGGCCGTACACCTTCTCCAGGGCGTCGGAGATCTCGCCGACGGTGGCCTTCGCGCGGGCCGCGTGCACGGCCAGCTCCAACAGGTTGCCGTCGCCGTCGGCGGCCCGGGTCAGCGCGTCCAGCGCGTCCCGGCACGCGGTCTCGTCCCGCTCGGCGCGCAGCCGCCGCAGCTTCTCGATCTGCTGGGTCCGTACGGAGGAGTTGTCGACCTTGAGGACGTCGATCGCCTCGTCGGTCTCGACCCGGTACTTGTTGACGCCGATCACCGGCTGGCGTCCGGAGTCGATACGGGCCTGGGTGCGGGCCGCGGCCTCCTCGATGCGCAGCTTGGGGATGCCGGCGTCGATCGCCTTGGCCATGCCGCCCGCCGCCTCCACCTCCTGGATGTGCTGCCAGGCCTTGCGGGCGAGGTCGTACGTCAGCCTCTCCACGTAGGCGCTGCCGCCCCACGGGTCGATGACCCGGGTGGTGCCGGACTCCTGCTGGATCAGCAGCTGGGTGTTGCGGGCGATGCGCGCGGAGAAGTCGGTGGGCAGCGCCAGTGCCTCGTCGAGGGCGTTGGTGTGCAGCGACTGGGTGTGGCCCTGCGTCGCCGCCATCGCCTCGACACAGGTGCGTGTGACGTTGTTGAACACGTCCTGCGCGGTCAGTGACCAGCCGGAGGTCTGCGAATGGGTGCGCAGGGAGAGGGACTTGGGGTTCTGCGGGTCGAACTGCCTGACCAGCTTGGCCCACAGCAGGCGCGCCGCGCGCAGCTTGGCGATCTCCATGAAGAAGTTCATGCCGATCGCCCAGAAGAAGGACAGCCGGGGCGCGAACGCGTCCACGTCCAGGCCGACTTCACGGCCCGCCCGGAGGTACTCCACGCCGTCCGCGAGCGTGTACGCCAGCTCCAGGTCCGCCGTGGCACCCGCCTCCTGGATGTGGTAGCCCGAGATGGAGATCGAGTTGTAGCGGGGCATCCGCTGCGAGGTGTAGGCGAAGATGTCGGAGATGATCCGCATCGACGGCTTCGGCGGATAGATGTAGGTGTTGCGGACCATGAACTCCTTGAGGATGTCGTTCTGGATGGTCCCGGCCAACTTCTCGGGCGGAACGCCCTGTTCCTCCGCGGCGACGATGTACAGCGCCAGCACCGGCAGCACCGCGCCGTTCATCGTCATCGACACGGACATCTTGTCCAGCGGGATGCCGTCGAAGAGCTGCCGCATGTCGAGGATCGAGTCGATGGCGACACCCGCCATGCCGACGTCACCGGTCACGCGCGGGTGGTCGCTGTCGTAACCGCGGTGCGTGGGCAGGTCGAAGGCGACCGACAGGCCCTTCTGGCCGGCCGCGAGGTTGCGCCGGTAGAAGGCGTTGGACTCCTCGGCGGTGGAGAAGCCCGCGTACTGGCGGATCGTCCAGGGCTGGTTGACGTACATCGTCGGATACGGCCCGCGCAGATACGGGGCCACACCCGGGTACGTCTCCAGGAAGTCCAGGCCCTCCAGGTCGGCGCCGGTGTAGAGCGGCTTGACCTCGATGCCCTCCGGCGTCTCCCAGACCGGCTCGGCGCCCTCGGTGGCGTTCTTGACGGCCGTACGCCACTCGTCGGCGCCGCCGGCGGTGGTCGGGGTCCCCAGCTCGATGCCGGTGAAGTCGGGGATTCCCATCAGGACACTCCCATGCGGTCGAGGGTGGCGGTGAGCACGGCGACGGCGTCGCAGCCCGCGAAGACGTAGGAGTCCACGCCGGAGTACTGCCCGGGCCGCCCGGCGAGGAACACGTGCCGCGCTCCTGCCGCCTTCAGGGTCCCGGCGACGTCGTCGGCCCGTTCCTCGTACAGCGCGTCGCTGGAGCACAGGCAGACCTCGGTGGCGCCGCTCTCCTCGAAAGTGCCCTCGGTGACGGGCTCGATGCCGCCGGCCTGGAAGAGGTTGGCGGCGAAGGTCGTGCGGGCGGTGTGGGCGGCGGCGGGGCCGATCGCGGCCAGGAAGACCCGCGGCCGGGACCCGGTCGCCGCGAGGTGGGCGTCGGAGCGGGCCCGCAGATCCTCGTACGCCTCGTCGCGCCGGACGCGGGGCAGACCGCCCGCCGGCTGTTCGGGGGCGGGGTCCCGCACGACCGGCTTCTCGGACAGGAAGGGGAACTCGCTGACGCCGGTGACGGGTTCGCGGCGCGTCGCGAGCTTCTTGGAGCGCTGCGCCCACGTCGTCGCCAGGTCCGTGCGGAGGCGGCCGGAGCGCAGGACGGCCGCCTGGCCGCCGTCGCGTTCGATCGTCCGGAAGAACCGCCAGGCGGCCTCGGCGAGTTCGTCGGTGAGCCGCTCCACGTACCAGGAGCCGCCCGCCGGGTCGATCACCCGGGACAGGTGCGACTCCTCGACCAGGATCGTCGAGGTGTTGCGGGCGATCCGGCGGGCGAACGCGTCCGGCAGACCGAGCGCGTGGTCGAAGGGCAGCACGGTGACGGCGTCGGCCCCGCCGACCCCGGCGGCCAGGGTGGCGATCGTCGCGCGCAGCATGTTCACCCACGGGTCGCGGCGGGTCATCATCACCGGCGACACCACGGCGTGCTGCGCCTGCGCACCGGCGCCGGGCGCGCCGCACACCTCGGCGACCCGCGCCCACAGCCGGCGCGCGGCCCGCAGCTTGGCGATCGCCAGGAACTGGTCGGCCGTCGCCGCGTACCGGAACTCCAGCTGTGCGCAGGCCTGTTCCACACTCAGGCCGGCCTCGGTCAGCTCCCGCAGATAGGCGACCCCGGTGGCGATCGAGGCGCCCAGCTCCTGCGCGGCCGAGCCGCCGGCCTCGTGGTACGGCAGCGCGTCCACGGTCAGCGCCCGCAGCCCGGGGTAGTCCTCGGCGCACCGGCGGGCGAGCGGGACGACCGGCGCGAAGTCCGAGGCCTCGCCGGTGCGCGCCTGGTGGCCCAGCGGGTCGGCGCCGAGACTGCCGCGCGCGGCCTTCCTGTCGATGCCGCGCTCGTCGTAGATCCGCAGCAACTCCTGTGCGGCGGCGGCTACTTGGCTGCCCGCGTCCAGGGCGATCGGCGCGAGGTCGAGGTAGACGCCGTCGAGGACCTTGCCGAGCGAGGCGACCGGGATGCCGCCCTCGCCCGCGACCAGCCACAGCGAGGTGACGCCGTTCTCCAGGTCGGCGAGCACCGCGGCGTTGTCGGCGACCGCGTGCCGCTGCCGTACGTCCCAGCCGCCGGTGGTGTTCCCCTCGGCGCGGGCGCCGCGCACGAAGGGTGCGAAGCCGGGCAGACCGGGGTCGGGTGCGGCATCGTGCGCGGTGTACAGGGGGCGGGTACGCAGCCCGTCCTCGAGCGCGGTGGACAGGGCGTCCTCAGCTGCCGTGCCGGAGACTTCCTTGCCCGACTTGCGCAGGACACCGGCCACCAGGCCGTGCCACTGTTCAAGGTTCGCGTCAGGGAACTCGGCGGCCAGCGAGAGCCCGTCGTCAGGCAGGACCGTCATGCTCGGATGCTAGGCCAGACCCCCAAAGGAGCAGCAGGGGGCGCGGCTGTGACCTTGCCCGCAACGAGAATGTGACCCTGGTCTCGCGGGCCCGGCAGACGCTGGAAACCGGGCCCCCTGGGCCGGAAAGGTGACCGGGTCCGCGGCCGGCCGTGAGCAGTGCCTGCGCTGTGGCCGGCCGGCGGTCGCCCGGAGCCTCCGAAGCCACGGAAGCCGAGCGCGACACAGTCATGTGCCGCTCGCACCGGGGCCGGAGCCCGGTGCGCCGATCGCGCGAGGTATCTGTTTGCGGGAGGTGACGCCCAGCTTGCGGAACACCTTGTTCATGTGGAACTCCACGGTCGACGTGGTCACGAACAACCGCGTCGCGATCTCCGCGTTCGTCAGCCCCGACGCGGCCATGGAGGCCACCTGCCGTTCCCGGGGCGTGAGATCGAACCTCGTCTCCTCCGTCCGCCTGCGGGCGGTCTCGCCGGTGGCCAGCAGCTCGGTCCGGGCCCGTTCGGCGTACGGCGTCGCCCCGAAGGAGGCGAAGCTCTCGTACGCGGCCCGCAGCTGTGTCCTGGCATCGGAACGCCGCTTGCCCCGGCGCAGCCACTCACCGAACAGCAGCCGGGTTCTGGCCTGCTCCAGCGCCACGGGAACCTGTCCCAGCAGTTCGAGCGACCCCTGGTAGAACTTCTCGGCTTCGTCGCCGTCGGCGGTCAGGGCCCGGCCGAGGGCCAGCGCGCCCAGTGCCCAGGGCGTACCGGCGAGGGGGGCGCGTTCCTCAAGCCGGGCCATGGCCGCACCGGCAACGGCTCGGTCGCCGGTGCGTACACCGGCCTCCACCAGCAGCGGGAGTACGAGACTGCCGCAGGCCAGGGGGTCCTCCTCAAAGACCGCCCGCGCATGCTTCAGGGCCTGCCGGTAGCGGCCCCGCCCCAGCTCGAACAGGGTCAGGGCGTGCTGCGCCAGGAGCTGGAGCAGGCCATGGCCGATGCTCCTCATCTCCGTCGTCAGGCGCACCGCCGCCCGCAGCTCCGCCTCCCTGCCGGTCAGGGCGAAGAGGTGGAGCCGGTTGATGTCTCCGCCGCCGCGGAAGCCGGTGTCGGCCGCTATGTCCTCGAACTCGGCGTAGCGGACCTCCGCCTCCGCGAACCGTCCGTCCCAGAGGTCGCAGCGCGCCTCGACGAGCAGCGTCATGCCCAGCGCGTACAGCGCGCCCGCGTCGCGGTCCGCCGCCGCCAGACGGCCGCTGATGTCGCGTTCGGCCCGGACGTCCCACAGATCGTCGCAGGCCATGGACAGCATTACCGCGAACGGACTGTTCGCGTCCCCGATCTCGCCGGCGTTCCGCAGCCGGTCCAGGGCGGTGCGCAGCACGGGCGCGCCGTGTTCGTAGCCCCCGGCCACGCGCCGGGCCAGACCCTCCATCACCAGGTCACGGCCGTACGCGACGGTGTCCGGAGGACGCCGGGCGGTGGCAACGGCCGCCGCGACCTTGGTCAACGTCGTGCCCTGCGTGCAGCCGTGGGCGACCAGTGCGGCGTGCAGCGCCTCACAGAGCAGCTCCCAGGTCATCCGTGGGTCCTGCGGACCGAGCCCGGTCACGGCGTCCATCAGCAGCGCGGGGACATCGGCGACGACGATCCCGAACATCTGCGCGGTCGCCCGTATCCGCAGCTCGCGCGTGTGCATCACCGGGCCACTGATGTCGGCGCCGGCCAGATCCAGCGCGGTCCGTGCCGCCGAGGCGTCGCCCGAGGCCAGATGGGCCTGCGCCGCGTCGAGCAGCCGCTCGGCCCGTTTGCCCGGGTCACCGGTGAAGTCGGCGGCACGCGACAGGAACAGGGCCTGCTGGGAGTAACCGCCGCGGGAGCGGGCCCGCTCTGAGGCGGCCTCCAGATCGTCGGCGACTTTGTCGTCCACGCCCTCGGAGGTGGCTTCGGCCCGGTGCCAGGCCCGGCGGTCGGCGTCCCGTACGGCGTCGCAGGCGGCGGCCAGTGCCGCATGGATCCGGCGGCGCTCCGCGGGTTCGGCTCCGGCGTACACCGTGGAGCGGATCAGCGGATGCCGGAAGGCCGTCGGCATGCCCCGGCCGAGGATGCCCGCGAGGACCGCCGGCTCGACGGCGCGGGCAGACAGGCCCAGCCTCCCGGCCGCCCGCCACATCATCCCCGTGTCTCCCGAGGGAGCCGCCGCGAGCAGCAGCAACAGGGCTTCGGTCTCCGCCGGCAGCGCTCGGACGAGGCGCTGGAAATGGTCCTGCAGCAGGCGGCCCACCGGCAGCGGATCGGGCAACGGGGCGATACCGGACAGCTGCTCGACAGCGAGGGCGTCGGCCAGTTCCAGCAGCGCGAGCGGATTGCCGCCGGTGCCGGTGACGATCCGGTCGGCCACGGCCGGGTCCACACGCCGGGTGCCGAGGGAGAGCAGGACCTTGGCCTCGGACTCGGGCAGACCGGTCACGGCGTGCGCGTCCAGCGCGTCGAACAGGCCCCCGCCGCCGAGCGCGTCGCGAACGGCAAAGATCAGGCCCAGGGAGTCGGCATGCAGTCGGCGAGCGGCGAAGGCGAGCGCCTCGGCCGACTCCCGGTCCAGCCACTGCGCGTCGTCCACCAGGAAGAGCAGCGGCTGATCGGCCGCGACCTCGGACAACAGGGTCAGCGTCGCGAGGCCGACCAGGTAGCGGTCCGCGGGCGACCCCTTCGCCAGCCCCAGAGCCGCGTTCAGGGCCGCTTCCTGCGGCTCGGGCAGCCGGGACGCCCGGTTCAGGAACGGCCGCAGCAGCCGGTGCAGCGCGCCGAAGCCGAGACCGGTCTCCTGCTCGACCGCCGTCAGACGGACCACGCGCAGATCCGCGGCCAGCGCCGCGGCGTGATCCAGCAACCGGGTCTTGCCGATCCCGGGCTCACCGGTCAGGACCAGGGCTCCGCTCAGGCCGTCGCGTACGGCGTCGAGGAGCCGCCCTATGGCCTCCAGTTCCGCGTGACGGCCGACCATGGCCGGGGACCGCCCGGATGCCTGCTGCACGCCGCTCCACACCATGGGACCGCTCCCCCCGACTCGTCGAGACCCTGCAGTGGGAACGCTAGGAGCGCCGCGCGGTCGGCAGCGAGCGTCATGTGACGGTACTCAGGACAGTGCGCTGACCACGGTCCGCAGCTCGGCGCGCGAGACCACGCCCAGCTTGGGAAAGATCCGGTGGAGATGCGAGCTGACGGTGCGGTGCGACAGGTAGAGCCGCTGGCCTATCTCGCGGTTGGTCAACCCGTCGGCGGCGAGCTGGACGATCTGCAACTCGTGCGCCGTCAGCTGGTCCCGGGCGTCCGGGGCCCGGCGACGGCTGGTCTCACCCGCGGCCCGCAGTTCCCGGCGCGCCTTCTCCCCCCACGGGATCGCGCCGAGCGCGTCGAACATGTCGCGGGCCGCCCGGAGGTGGTCGCGGGACTCGACACTGCGCCGGCGGCGCCGGAGCCACTCGCCATAGGCCAGGTGGGTCCGGGCCCTGATCAGCGGCCAGGCGCTGAGATCGGCGCCCAGGGCGGCAGTGAAAAGCGCGTCGGCGTCCTCGTCGGCGGCCAGCAGGGCCCGGGCCAGACGCAGGTCGGCGTGCAGCACCGGCGCGGGGGTCACCTTGGCGACCTCTTCCAGCTCCGCCACGATCGGGAGCACGGCTGCCGGCCGCCCGCAGTGCGCCGCCGCGTCCACGAGGTCGCCTACGGTGGTCAGCCGCAGGGCGACCTGGAAGGCGGGGTCCGCCGGATCGTGCAGCCGGCGGAGATGACCGAAGGCCTCCTCGAACCGCCCGGCGCCCAACGCGGCCAGTCCGCGCGCCGTCGTCGCGGTGGCCAGCACCGGACGCGCCCCGGCCGGAAGCCCGATCTCCTCCGCCTCCTCGGCCAGCCGCAGGGCGGAGTCCACCTCACCCCGCACCGCGGCCAGCTTGGCCGCGGTGGCGGTCATCAAGGCGTACATCATTGTCTGGCTGGTCTCGCGCGCCAGCCTTCGTGACTCCTCGGTCGAGGCGATCGCCGCACCGAGGTCACCCACCACCAGGGCGCTCCACGCGTCCGCACCGACCGTACGGGCCAACAGCCCCAGCCGTCCCTGGACACGCAGCGGCGCACCGCCGGCCGCCGAGAAGACCCGGGCCAGGTCGTAGCCGCCGACGAGCAGCGAGGCGGTGCTGAGCATGCGGTAGGCGCGGCCGTCATCCCCTTCTTTCAGCGCGACGTGCCGGGCACGGTCCAGGACGAAGGCGCCGCGCTCGACCGGCGCCGCGTAGGCGCAGATGGCCAGCCGCCACGGATCGAGTTCGTCCAGCTCCATCCGCTCCACGGCCTGAAGGACCGCCTGGCGTCCCTGTGCCCCCGGTTCGGACCAGAAGCACAGTTGCGCGGCACTCCACAGGATCCGCAATGCCAACGGGCGGTCCTCGGCGGCCATCTCCCCGGCGAGTGCCGTCAGGGAGACGGCGCCGGACGAGTGGCCGTGCAGTCCCTCGTCGAAGCCACCGCGCAGCCAGACGACCGTGGCGTGCTGCCGACGCGACAGCGGGCCGGTGAGCGCCTGGTCCAGCAGCCGGGTCACGGTCTCGGGCCGACCGAGCTCGACGGCGAAGTCGGCCGCCCGCAACAACCGTTCCGCTCGGTGGCCGACGTTCTCGCTGAGCGCGGCGGCCTGTTCGAGGGCCGTGACGGCCGCCGCGACACCGCCGCGGCGCGCGGCCCGGTGAGCGGCGTCCTCCAACGCGGCGGCGACCGCCTCCGCCGGGCCGTCGGCCGCGGCGGCCCGGTGACGTATCTGTCGGTCCGGCTCCTGATCGAGCACGGCGGACAGGGCGGTGTGCGCGGCGCGGCGGACACCGCCGGGCATGGTCTGCTGGATCGCCGACCGCATCAGCGGATGCCCGAAGCGCAGCTCGGTTCCGACGACGTGGACGAGCCGGGCACGCACGGCCGGGTCGAGCCCAGCGGCCGAGACCGTCGCGCCGGTCAGCCGGCGGGTCGCGGCGTAGATCTCGGGAAGCGACGGACTGTCGTTGAGCGCCGCGATCCGCAGCAGGGCCCGGGTGATGTCCGGCAGGGTCTCCAGACGGTCGGTGAAGGCCCGCTCGAGCCGCTCGGTGAGGGGCAGTTGGGAGATGTGCGGATCGGCCGACGCGCCGAGGGTGCGCGACAGCTCCGTCAGGGCCAACGGGTTCCCGGCCGCCTCGGCGAGCAGTCGGCGATGTGCCGTCGGACGCAGGTCGGGAGCGTGGTCCGCCAGGAGCTCCGTGGCCTGGCCGTCGGTGAGCGGGGCCAGGGTCACGGAGGTGAGTTCGTCGGGGCTCAGACGCGACCGGTGGCCGTCGCGTGCGGCTCCCACCATGACCACCGGCTCCGTTCCGACCCTGCGCGCCACGAAGGCCAGGACGCCGGCCGTGGCGTCGTCGAGCCACTGGACGTCGTCGGCCAGGACCAGCACCGGAGCGACCGCGGCGGCGTCGGCCAGGAGGTTGAGCACCGCCAGACCGACCAGGAAGACGTCCGGGACGGCGGCCTCGGCGTGCCCGAGGGCGGTGTCCAGGGCCTGCCGGTGCGGCGCGGCGAGCTCGGCGGCTCCCGCGGCCAACGGGCGGAGAACCAGTTGCAGACCGGCGTAGGGGATGTCGCTCTCGGCCTCGACACCGCTGGTGCGCAGGATCCGGTAGCCGAGCCTCTCGGCGAGTGCGGCGGTCTCGGCGAGCAACGCCGTCTTCCCGATTCCGGGCGCCCCGCGGACCAGCAGCGCGCTCCCGTGGCTCCGCGGATCGGCAAGCAATCGGCGCAACAGCTCCAGCTGGTCGTCCCGACCGACGAGTTCCACGTTCCCCCCATCAGCCGAGTCCCCGGACCCGGTCTGTCTGGAAGGTCAGAGTACTGCGCCGCGGCCGACGATCTGAGAGGGAGAAACGGAGCTCAGGTGAACTGCCCCTCCGCCTTCCGTACGGCGCTTCGGTTCCGCCACCGGGGCGCAGCCGGCCAGAAGCCGGTGACTGCCCCCAACGGCATGGCCACATCGGCCTGTTGCGGCGGCAGCCCGCCGGCCGACGCATCGGTCGGCGGGCTCCCGCTCGCGCCGGGGAGGCCACCTCGGCGACAGCCCGCGCCGCGCCATCGCCAACCGATCACAGCCGGACCGGCCGGACAGTGCGATTGCGTCCGGCGGCCGGCAGCAGCACCAAACGCCTCAGCCCAGCCAGAGCGGGGCGGGAGAAACGCGCGTTGAGCGGCGCAGGCCAGGCCGTGGTGAGCACGTCGGCGATGCGTACGTGGCCGAGCGCGAGGCAGCCCGGGCCGTCGACGGGGCAGGTCGCCACGGTGGGCGCGAGCATGGAGCCCGAGGGCAGCAGTCAGTGCGTTCGGGCATGGTTGGGCGTTGGCCGGCCCCATCGCCCCATCGCCCCGGCACCCGTCAGGGTTGAGGCACCCCGCGTCGGGCGAGGCGATCACCGGGTGGCTCCTTCTGCCGGGGTCGGTCAGGGCCGCGCGAGGACCCCGGCGGAAGGAGTCCGTCAGAGGGCGTCGATCATGCCGCCGTCGATCAGGAAGTCCGCGCCGGTGATGTTCCCCGAGCGCCGGCTCGCCAGGTAGAGCACGAGGTCGGCGACCTCGGCCGGGGTGCTGAACCGTCCGGTGGCGGCCGCCCCGGCGGCGTTGCGGGCCACCTCTCCCGGATCGACGCCCAGCGACTGCCCGACGGTGTCGGCGACACCGCCCGAGCCCTTCCACAGCGCGGTCTCGACCGGCCCCGGACTCACCGTGTTGACGCGGACGCCTTCCGGCCCGACCTGCTTGGACAGGGCCTTGCAGAAGTTCGTCAGCGCTGCTTTGGCGGCGCTGTAGTCGATGACCAGCGGATCGGGCAGGCGGGCGTTGACCGACGAGACGGTGACGATCCGTCCGTCGCCGCTCGCGATCAGATGAGGCAGCGCGGCACGGGTGGCCCGCACGGCGGCCATGAAGTTGATCGTGAAGGCCCAGTCCCAGTCGGCGTCGGACACGGCCTGGAAACCGTCCACTCGTGGACGCACCGCGCCGACGTTGTTCACCAGCACGTCGACGCCGCCGTACTCGGCGACCGCCTCCGCCACCAGCGCGGCGGGGGCGCCGGGCTCGGTCAGGTCCAGCTCCACGACGGTGAGTTCGGCGCCGCCCTTGACCAGGGCGTCGAGGGCATCCGTACGTCGTCTCGAACCCGCGACGACGCGGGCGCCGGCGCCGAGGAGTGCCTCGACGATCGCCAGGCCGATCCCGCGCCCGGCCCCGGTGACCACGGCACTCCGCCCGGCCAGACCGAGGTCGAAGGCGCCGGGCCCGCTGGTGCTCGATGTCATCGCGCGTCCTCCAGGTTCTGCCGGCCCAGCCAGGCCAGGACCGTCTCGGCCACCTCGCGCCAGCCGCTGTCGATGGTCAGGGAGTGCCCGCGATCGGGGAAGCCGATGATGTCGGTGACGGCGTCGGAGTGCCGGTACTGCTTGAGGGTCGCGCGGGTGACGGTCTCGGGAACGGTGTGGTCCTTGCCGCCCGAGATCAGCAGCAGCGGTCCCCGTCCGTCGTTCCCGGTGGCGACCTTCGCCGCGGAGTGCGGGTTGAAGTTGGCGGAGGCTGCTTCGTAGAGCGGCTTGCCGGGGGCGGGGATGGTCCAGCGTTCGTACAGCGCCGCGGACTCCTCCTCGGAGACCGCGTTGCCGAAGGCGAACCGGAACTGCTCAGCGGTCAGGGACACCGCGCGGCGCTTGTTGGCGGGGTTCTTGAACACCGGGAGGGTGGCCCTGAGCGCCGACAGCGGCAGCGGCAGGACGCCCTTGATCTGCGCGGCGTCGATAGCGACGGCCGCGGCGGCGCGGTTCTGGCCGAGCAGCTTCTGCGCGATCATGCCGCCGAAGGAGTGACCGACCAGGACGGGCGGTGCGGGCAGTTCGGCGATCAGTGCCGCGTAGTGCTCCACGACGTCGTCGATGCCGTGGTCGGCGATGCTCTCCGGGTTCGCCCGGGCCTCGGCGACGGTGTCGGGGTCGCCCGGCCAGCCCGGGGCGGACGGTTCGTAGCCCTCCTTGCGGAACAGGTCGATCCACGGCTGCCAGGAGGCGCTGTGCAGCCACAGCCCGTGGATGAAGTAGACGGGGATCGGCGTGGTCATGGCTCAGTCCTCCTGCGTGACGACGTGCCGTTGCGGCAGTGACTCACACAACCCGACTTCCGGCGCGCTCGAACCGGGGTGACACCCCAGTCCTTCAGCGCCGGAGGCCAGGCGGCCAGGCGGCCCCAGCCTTGTCCCTCGGCCCCCTCCGTCCAGTTGCACATCGGCCTCGCTGAGCCGCCGGCCCACCACAGCGGCCGGCGCCTCGGTGCCATCAGGGACGAGCCGCCGACGGCCGAGCGCACGCCGCTGCACACTCAACCGCAGCCGTCGACGCGGGCGCGCGTCACGTCCGGGGCTTCGCCTCGACGACGGCGCCGGGGTGCATGTCGCGGGTGACCAGGGCTTGGACGGTCTCGGTGAGGCGGAGCCGCCGCTGCTTCGCGTAGGCGGTGAGCAGGTGCGAGGCTTCGGCGATGGTGGTGTCCGCGTACTGCGCGATCATGCCCTTGGCGATCTCCAGGGTGGCCTTGGAGGCGATGACGCTCTGCACGCGGGTGATGACGTCGTCGGCCCGGGCAGGCTCGGTGGACCAGTGCATCAGGGCCAGCGCAGCGGAGTCCGCGAGGGCCTGCGCCAGATGCACGTCGTCGTCGTTCAGGCGGCCGGACTGCCGCCGTAGCAGCGTGATCGCTCCCAGCGGTCGCTCCCGCAGACGCATCGGGATCGCCTGCAGGGAGTCGTAGCCGGTCTCGATCATGACGGTGGCCAGTTCCGGCCAGCGTGCGTACTCGGCGGCGATGTCGGGGACACTCACCGGTTCTCCGATGCGATAGCAGTCCATGCAGGGGCCGTCGCCGCTCTGCAACTGCAGCAGTTCGGTGACGGCGGCTTCCTCGTCGGTCGATGCCATCGTCCTCAGACCGCCTCGCGCGTCGGCGATCATCACGGCGGCCGCGTCGATGTCCAGCAGGTCATGGCAGGCGTGGACGAGGCTGTGGAACAGGTGCAGTGGGTCGAACTCCGCGGCGTAGGTGTCCGACAGGGCGAGGAAAGCCTGCGCCAGCTGTCGCTCGCGGTTCATGGTCGCCTCCCCGGCGCTGTTGTTAACGGGTACCGGCACGGGTGCCGGCCGCTCAGTCATCGCGGAGGTCCATGGTGCGCTCGATGATCGCCCGGGCCACTTCCGTGGCGGTGCGGCCCTGGGTGAATGCCCGCGCACGCAGACGTAGCAGCGCTTCCTCGGCGCTCACGCCCAGCTGCATCATGATCATCCCGGTGGCCTGATGCACCTCCTCCCGGTCGGATTCCGCTCCTGACAGCCACGTTACGACTCCTTCGAAGTCCGGGGAAGCCTGATCAAGAGCCAGCACCGCCAGGGTGACCGCGTCGGCCACCAGCAGCGCGGTCCGGAGACGATCGACGCTCAACGAACCCGGGGTCCTCCGGTACAGGTCAAGGGTGCCCAGGGTCGTTCCGGTGCCCACCAGGGGCAGGGAGAAAACCGCCCTGGCGCCCGCTCTGGTGGCCTGCACGCTGAACACCGGCCAGCGGCGCGTGTCCGGAGCCCGCGTCAGGTTCGTCGCGAAGACGGGCGCGCGCAGGCGGGCCGCCTCTCTGCACGGTCCCTCGCCGAGCGTGTACTGAAGCTCCGCCAGCCGCGCCGCGACGTCGTCGCTGGCGCACAGCACGACGCCCCTGTCCGAGCCGTCCGCCAGCATCGAGATGGCCAGCCCCGCCACTTCCGGGAGCAGCGCGAGGCAGTTGCGGCACAGGGCGGCGGGCGCCTCGGACGGAGGCAGGCCCTTCACTCCGGCGATGAGTTCGCTGACGATACGAGACCGCTCGACGTCCGTGTCCTGCTCGGAGTCCCCACCGCCCAGCAGGTCGTCACCCGACATGGCCCTCACCTCCCGTCCCACTTCGCGCAACGGCTTTCCACGATCCTGGCACAGGCGCGCAGGTCCGACCCGAAGCCGGGTACACGTGAGGGAATCGACGGGGCGGGCCTGTCCGCCCGCGTGGGACGGCGTGCCGACCGCTTTCCATGAGCGTAGCGTCCTCGTAGGGGCAAGTTCGGCAAGGCCTGGTGAGTGTGTGCCGTATCCCGGGAACACCGGGTCTCCCGGCCGTTCCTGAGTTCCCCCGCGATGCTGGAGGTGCCTCGTGACCAGCGCGGGTGATCCGGCCGCCGTCGACAACAGCGATCTGGACGCCGTGTTCGCGGAGACGGTGCGCCGAACCGGCGCGTCCATCGGCGCCCTGTATCTGCTCACGCCGGATGAGCGGCTGCTGCGTCTGGAGGTGCTGTGCGGGGCACCGTCCGAATTCGCCGAGCCGTGGGCGAGGATACCGATGGCGGCTCCGGCACCCGTTGCCGTCGCGGTCCGTGAGAACCGCCTGGTATGGGTGGGCAGCCAGGAGGAGATGGTTCACGCCTATCCGCGCACCGCGGTGGTGCTTCCCTACCCGCTGGCCATGGTCGCCGCGCCGGTGACCGGCGCCCGGCGGTGGGGAGCGTTGCTCCTCATGTGGCCGGCCACTCGCCCGCCGTACATGACCGGGCGGGAGCGGGGGAACATCGCGTCGAGCTGCCGGCGTCTGGCCCGGCTGCTGGAGGAAGCCGTCGCGCACGGAAAGTCCCCGTCCGGCGACGACCGGCCTCGCGTCGTGCCCGCCGAGCGCCGGCCCGCGAGCCCGGCGATGGCCGCCGCCGACTTCGCGGAGCGCCTGCCCGGCGGAAGCTGCGCGCTGAACCTCGAGGGCCGGTTCACCTACCTCAGTTCCGGCGCCTGTGACCTGCTGGACTGTGAAGCCGGCCGACTGCTGGGCACCCTGCCGTGGCAGTCGTTGCGCTGGCTGGACGATCCCACCTACGAGGACCGCTACCGAGCGGCGGTGATCAGCCGCGAGCCCGTCTCGTTCACCGCGTGCCGCCCACCGGACCGATGGCTGGACTTCCATCTCTTCCCGGACGCCAGCGGCATCAGCGTCCGCATCGTTCCCAGCGGCGCACAGCCCCTGCCGTCCCCGGCGCCCGGCCGCTCCACGCGTACCGTCACACCGGCCGGCGTGGGCCCGTTGTACCAACTCACGCACCTGGCCGCGGGACTGACCGAAGTCGTCGGAGTCCAGGACGTCATCGCCCTGATCGCCGACCAGATCATGCCCGCCTTCGGCGCCCAGGGCCTGGTCGTCTCGACCGCCGAGGCCGGCCGACTGCGGATCACCGGCTACCGCGGCTACGCCCCCCACATCATCGAGCGCCTCGACGTACTGCCTCTCGACACCGACTTCACCCCGGCCGGGCATGCCATCGCCAGCGGCATCCCCGCGTTCTTCGCCGACCCGGAGGAGATGCGCCGCATCTACCCGGAGGCCCAGCAGGTCAGTGGGAAGCAGGCGTGGGCCTTCCTGCCCCTGATCATCTCCGGCAGACCCGTCGGCTGCTGCGTCCTGTCCTACGACCAACCTCACGCGTTCCCGGCCGAGGAACGCGCCGTCCTCGCGTCGCTCGCCGGGCTCGTCGCCCAGGCCCTCGACCGCGCCCGCCTCTACGACGCCAAGCACGAGCTCGCCCACGGCCTTCAGCAGGCACTGCTGCCGCGCGCCCTTCCCCGGGTCGACGGTCTGCGCGTAGCCGCCCGCTATCTGCCCGCGACCCGGGGCATGGACATCGGCGGAGACTTCTACGACCTGATCCGCCTCGGTGACACGGCCGCCGCGGCCGTCATCGGCGACGTCCAGGGACACAACGTCGCCGCTGCCGCCCTGATGGGCCAGGTACGCACCGGCGTCTACGCGCACGCGACCCTCGGCACGCCCCCCGACCAGGTCCTCGCCCGCACCAACCGGCTCCTCACCGACCTGGCCCCAGAGCTCTTCACCAGCTGCCTCTACGCCCACTTCGACTTCGCCCGCCGACGCGTGTGCCTGGCCAGCGCCGGACACCCGCCGCCCCTGCTGCGGCTGCCCGACCGTGTCACCCGGCTCGCCGTCGTCCCGCCCGGACCACTCCTGGGGATCGACCCCGACGCCGAGTTTCCGCTGACCGAGATCCCGCTGACCCCGGGCCTGATGCTCGCCTTCTACACCGACGGTCTCGTCGAAACACCCGGGGTCGATCTCGACGACTCCCTTGCCGGCCTCGCGCACCACCTCGCCCAAGCCGACGAGCGCGACCTGGACCTGCTCATCGACGACCTGCTCAGCAAGTCCGGCACAGCCGGGCAACGCACCGACGACGTCGCGATCCTGGTGCTGCACGACGGATCCTGAACCGCCGACCGGACCGGACAGGATCAGGCACGCTTCGGCCGGCCTCCCCCGGGAACTCGCCGATCCGAAGGCCTCCTATGTGAGAGAGGTGTCCTCACATGTCCAATCCACAGCAGCCAGAACAGCGACGCAGCCAAAAAGGCGGCGGCACGCCGCAGCAGAGCGGCGAACTGAAGGCGCGGCAGACCGGACCGAAGGACGGCCGTGCCCACGGCACGGACAAGGGAGAACAAGGGCGGTGGGAAAGGTGGCGGGGTGCCGCCGGACCAGCAGCCCGAGCACCCGTCGTCCTAAGCGCCGTCTCGGCGCCCGTCTTCGGGGGTCCGCGCGGTGATCAGTGCCTGTTCCAGAGCGGCGCGGACCTCGTCGGACAACTCCCCGTCGTGGACCCAGTCCACGATCTGTTCGGAGACCTGCCGCAGTTTGATGTTGGTGTGCTGCGATATGTCCCGCAGCACTTGGAACCCCTGGTCGGACCGTAGGCCGCCAAGGCCGATGACCACACCGATCGCATGGTCGATCACGGCGTGAGAGACGATGGCCTCCTGCAGCTGGCCGATCTCCGTCTGCAACTCGGTGATCTTGTCCAGGAGACTTTCCCGTCCCGGGGCCGGGTGCCCTCCGGTCCGTACGGGGGCGCCGTTCAGCGGCTTGTCCATCGTGATCACATCCCAGGTCCCGGGTCTCCCGCCCGGGTTGTCGATGCCGGAGCCGAATGGTGAGGACGACACTTCGACTATTACCCCAGGAAGCCGATCGTGCGCATCCGGTCCCAACCTGGGGCCCATGACCGCGACGAGGCCTCGTTACGGGTAACTGCGACCGGAGGAACCTCGCGAACGGGGGCTGCTGATCGCGCCTCCGTCGTTCTCCGCTCAGGGGGGTGCCTGATCCTTGCCGTCAGCGCTTCGCCTCGACGACGGCGCCCGGGTGCATGTCGCGGGTGACCAGGGCTTGGACGGTCTCGGTGAGGCGGAGCCGCCGCTGCTTCGCGTAGGCGGTGAGCAGGTGTGAGGCTTCGGCGATGGTGGTGTCCGCGTACTGCGCGATCATGCCCTTGGCGATCTCCAGGGTGGCCTTGGAGGCGATCGCGCTCTGCACGCGGGTGATGACGTCGTCGGCCCGGCCGGGCTCGGTGGACCAGTGCATCAGGGCCAGCGCAGCGGAGTCCGCGAGAGCCTGCGCCACATGGACGTCGTCCGGAGCGAGAGGGCCCAACTGTCGGCGCAGCAGGGTGAGAACGCCCAGGGGGCGCCGGCGCAGCCGGACCGGGATCGCCTGCAGGGAGCCGTAGCCGGCTTCGATCATGGTGGCGACCAGATGCGGCCAGTGAGCTTGTTCGGCGGCGATGTCGGGGACACTCACCGGTTCTCCGATGCGGTAACTGTCCATGCAGGGACCGTGGCCGCTCTGCAACTGCAGCAGTTCGGTGACGGCGGCTTCCTCGTCGGTCGATGCCATCGTCCTCAGACCGCCTCGCGCGTCGGCGATCATGACGGCCGCGTCGATGTCCAGCAGGTCATGGCAGGCGTGGACGAGGCTGTCGAAGAGGTGCAGTGGGTCGAACTCCGCGGCGTAGGTGTCCGACAGGGCGAGGAAAGCCTGCGCCAGCTGTCGCTCGCGGTTCATGGTCGCCTCCCCGGCGCTGTTGTTACGGGTACCGGCACGGGTGCCGGCCGCTCAGTCATCGCGGAGGTCCATGGTGCGCTCGATGATCGCCCGGGCCACTTCGGTGGCGGTGCGGCCCTGGGTGAATGCCCGCGCACGCAGACGTAGCAGCGCTTCCTCGGCGCTCACGCCCAGCTGCATCATGATCATCCCGGTGGCCTGATGCACCTCCTCCCGGTCGGATTCGGCTCCTGACAGCCACGTTACGACTCCTTCGAAGTCCGGGGAAGCCTGATCAAGAGCCAGCACCGCCAGGGTGACCGCGTCGGCGACCAGCAGCATGGTCCGCACATGATCGCTGCTCAGCGACCCCGGAGTGTCGCGATACAGGTCGAGTGTGCCCAGCGCGCTCCCGGCGCCCGTCAGTGGTGCCGAGAAGACGGCGCGTGCCCCCGCCTTGACGGCTTGAACGGAGAACAGCGGCCAGCGGTCGGCATCGGGAGTGCGGGCCAGATCGGTCGCCAGCACGGGCGCGGACAGCCGGACCGCCTCCCGGCACGGTCCCTCGCCGAGCGTGTACTGGAGCTCCGCCAGCTGTGTGGAGACGTCGTTGCTGGCGCACAGCACGACTCCGGTGTCCGGGTTGTCCCCGAGGACCGACACCGAGACCCCCAGGCCCGCGGGAAGCAGCCCGACACAGGCTCGGCACAGCGCGTCCGGCACCTCCTGCGGCGGCAGTCCGCGCACGCCGGCGATGAGCCGTTGAGCGATGCGGGCACGCTCGATGTCCGTCTCTCCCTCGGCGTCTCCGCCCCCCAGCAGATCGTCGCCGGACATGACCTTCACCTCCCCGCAGTCACTCCGCGCAAACGGCCTCAACCGATCCTGGCACAAGTGACCACCCATGGTCGCGAACCTGCCCCGGGCGACCTGTGGTCCCGGCAGGTGAGGCCTCGACGGGGCCTGCGACCGGCGGCATTGCGGTCAGCGTCCGCGCTCGGGTCACAGGTGTGGGCCGAGCACCTCGGGTCCACGCGAGCCGTGAAACAGGTGGAGGCAGGCGGCAGCCGATGCGGCCCGCCCTTTCACAGAGGAGACCCGCGTCCGGTTCGGGCCGCCATCAAAAGGACGTCGGTGAGCCGTCCGCTCAGAGCCAGTCCCGCCGCTTGAAAATCACGTACAAACTCACACAGACGACCCCCATCAACCCGATCGCGAAGGGATATCCGAAGCTCCAGCCCAACTCCGGCATGTGGTCGAAGTTCATGCCGTAGATAGTTCCTACGAGTGTGGGAGCAAAGAGAATGGCCGCCCAGCTCGAGATCTTCTTGATCTCCTCGTTCTGTTCGAAGCCCGCTTCCGCCAGCGCCCGCATCTCCGCGTTCTGCTGCTGGGTGACGAGGGTCGCGTTGACCGTGAGGATGTCGGCGAGGGCCTGGCGGAAGCCGTCGACTCGTTCGCTGGTGTGGGTGACGTGGTCGGCGACGTCACGCAGGTAGCGTTGCAGTTCCTCGTCCGTGCCGTACTTCGTGAAGCCGGCCATCAAGGCGTGCAGCATGCCGACCAGGGGGCGGGTGGCGCGCTGGAACTCGACCATTTCGCGGGAGAGTTCGTAGATGCGGCGGGAGACCTCCGGGTCGCCGCGGAAGACCTCCGTCTCGATCTCGTCGATGTCGTTCTGGACGCCCGAGACGACCGGCGCGTAGCCGTCGACCACCGTGTCCAGGATGGCGTAGAGGACGGCCTCGGGGCCCAGACTCAGCAGCTCCGGTGTCCCCTCCATGCGGTGACGGACCGCCGAGAGGTCGGGGGCCGCCCCGTGCCTCACCGTGATCACGAAGTCCGGGCCCACGAACACGTGCAGCTCGCCGAAGTCGACCTCTTCGGGCGCGTCCAGATAGCGGGCCGCGCGGAGCACCACGAAGAGCGTGTCGCCGTAGCGCTCCAGCTTCGGGCGCTGGTGGGCCTCCATCGCGTCCTCGACGGACAGTGGATGCAGGTCGAACTCCGCGGCCAGGGACAGCAGTTCGCTCTCCGTGGGACGGGCCAGGCCGATCCAGGCCATTCCGGACGGCTGTTCGCGCAGTTCGCGGAAGGTGTCCCCGAGCGTCGCGGGGGAGGAGACGCGCACGCCGTCGCGGTAGAGGGCCGCCTGGACGATGCTCGGCGGCTCGGCCGTCTCGGGGGCGGGTGGTTCGGCGGCGGGCGCCGGAGCCGGCGGCGGGGCGGAAGGCGGGGTCAGGGCACGGCGCCAGGCGGACTTCCTGGAACCCTTGGCGGCGGAGCTCTTCGCGGCGGGGCGGGCGCGTCGCTCGGACATCGTGGCTGCCTCTCGCTCTCGGGTCGAGCCGATGTCGGCGTGATCACGGAGCAGGGTATACGGGGCAAATGACATCGTAGGGGGGAGGCGTCACTGAATTCGTCACTGAGTTTCGGTGAGAGTTGCGGACAGAGCGTGTCCGCAAGCGCCTCTAGCGTGTCGGGTATGACCAAGACGACCGCGTCGGCCCCCGTGCTCAGCCCCCGCGCCCTCAATCGCGCGACCCTCGACCGGCAGCTGCTCCTGCGCCGGTCCGGCCTGTCCGCGAGGGCCGCCGTCGGACATCTGCTCGGACTCCAGGCCCAGAACGTCAAGCCGCCGTACTACGCGCTCGCCGCCCGCCTCGACGGATTCGCCCCCGAGGAGCTGTCGCAGCTGATGGCCGACCGCGAGGTCGTCCGGATCGTCACCATGCGCTCGACCATCCACACCCACACCGCCGAGGACTGCCGCACCCTGCGGCCCCTGGTGCAGCCCGCTCGCGACCGCGAACTCATCAACTTCCGCAAGGGACTCCAGGGCGTCGACCTCGACCGCCTCGCCGTCCTCGCCCGGGAACTCGTCGAGGCCGAGCCGCGCACCATGAAGCAGCTGCGCGAGGCACTCCTCGCCGAGTGGCCGGACGCCGACCCGCAGGCCCTCGCCATCGCCGCCCGCTGCAAGCTCCCCCTCGTCCAGGTCACCCCGCGCGGACTCTGGGGGAGAAGCGGCCAGGTCGCGCTCACCACGGCAGAGCACTGGCTCGGCCGCCCCACCGAGGCCGTCCCGGCCGGGCCCACCCACCCCGAGCCCACCTCCACCCCCACCCCCGACACCACCGTCCTGCGGTACCTCGCCGCCTTCGGCCCCGCCTCCGTCAAGGACATGCAGACCTGGGCCGGACTCACCCGCCTGCGCGACGCCTTCGAGCGGCTCCGCCCCCAGTTGCGCGTCTTCCGCGACGAGAACGGCGTCGAGCTCTTCGACCTGCCCGACGCGTCCCGGCCCGCCGAGGACACGCCCGCCCCGCCCCGTTTCCTGCCGGAGTTCGACAACCTGCTGCTCTCCCACGCCGACCGCACCCGCGTGGTGCCCAAGGAGTACTGGGGCCGCAGCTGGCAGGGCAACCAGGCCTACTGCACGTTCCTCGTCGACGGCTTCCTCGCGGGCGTCTGGAGGCTCACCGAGGACGCGCTCGTCGTCGAACCCTTCGACCGGCTCACCAAGGCTCAGCAGAAGGACGTCACAGCCGAGGGGGAGCGGATGCTCGCCACGCTGCACCGGGGGACGCCGTACGACATCCGGTTCGGGGCCGTCGTAGGGAAGTGACCCGCCGAAGGGGATCGCTCAGTCCGCCCGCCCCGTCACCGCCACCGTCAGCCCCAGCCCGATCATCGTGAACCCGCCCGCGCCGCCGATCATCGCAAGGCGGCGGTCGATGGGGGTCCCCCCGGTTCGAGCGAAGCCGAGAACTGGGGGAGGGCGAACCAGGTACGGGCGGCCGACGCGGTCAGGCCCCACAGGGTGTCGGTGACCAGGCCGATGGTGATGGGCACCAGGCCGAGCAGGAGCATCTGCGCCGGGACATGGCCAGCCGAGTGGTCCACGAACTGGGGGAGCACGGCCGCGAAGAAGACGATGCCCTTGGGGTTGGTGACGCCGACGAGGGCGCCGTCGAGCACCGTCCGCAGATCGCCGCGCGCCGGCCCCGCGGACCGGGAGGTGATCGCCGACGCCTTCAACTCGCCCCGGTGGCGGAAGGCCTGCACACCGAGGAGGACGAGATACGCGGCGCCCGCCAGTTTCACCGCCAGGTAGACGGTCACCGAGCGCTCCACCAGCGAGCCGATCCCGACCGCGACCGCCACGACCAGCAGGTAGGAACCGAAGACGTTGCCGAGCGCCGTCGCCACCGCGGTACGCCTGCCGTGTGCGAGGGCCCGGCCGATGACGAACAGCACGCTGGGCCCCGGGATGACGATGACCAGCAGGGACATCGCGGCGAAGGCGAGGACACGGTCCGTGGACACCATGGCGGTCACTACAGCACGGATCGCACACATGGACAGGGGGCGCTGCGGGCCGCTCGTGGTGGCCCGCAACGCCCCCGGTTTCTCACCTGAGCGAGGCTCAGGAGAACCTCTGGGGACCTACGAGTTGACCTGCGTGGTCACGAGGCTGGAGAAGGTGGTCAGCCGGGTGTAGACACCCGGGTAACCGGCCTCCGCGCAACCCTCTCCCCAGGAAGTGATACCTGCCAGGACGCCCCCGATGAGCAGGGGACCGCCGCTGTCGCCCTGGCAGGTGTCTACGCCGCCGGATGTGTATCCGGCGCAAACCATGTCGCTCGCGACGAAGTCGGAGCCGTAGGAACTGGCACAGCTGGAGTTGGACACGATCGGCACGGTCGCGGTCCGCAGCTGGTTGGAGGAGCTGCCGCTCTCCGAGGTGGTGCCCCAGCCGACGATGCGGGCCGTGGTGCCGGCCGCGTACACGCCGGTCTGGGACGAGGAGACGTAGGACGCCGTGGTGTACGGCATCGACGTCGACAGCGTCAGCACGGCCACGTCGTCGCCGTTGGTGGCGTCGGTGTAGTCCGGGTTGATCCAGATCTTGCTGACCCGGCTGACCGTGCCGTTGGTGCCGTTGAGGTAGGTGCGGCCGCCGACGACTCTCACACTGCTGGTCGACTCTCCGACCATGCAGTGGGCCGCGGTGACGACCTTGGTCGCGGAGACCAGGGTCCCGCCGCAGAACTGGTTCTGCGAGGCGTCCGTGATCTGCATCATGAACGGGTACGAGGTCGTGGTCGTCGTCGTACCGCCGACGATGGGCTGGGGAGCGGCGACGGCGGTGGGGGCGCCGAACAACGCGGTGGCGGCGGCAGCGGCGATCGCCAGGGTGCCGCCGGTGGCCTTTCTCGCACGGGTGAGACCGAACATCAGTGAGTCTCCTCAGGGTTGCCGGTGGGGGACGCGCGGGTGTGGGGGAGTACACGGGGGTCGCGGGACCGACCCCCGTATGCCCGGGCGAGCGGCATGTTCATAAGCTAGAACGCGGAAGTTCCCCTTCCCAATGAGGGAACCCCCTAGGGGAGTTGGGCAGGGAAAACCCTCGGTCCGCCCTGGAGAGAGCTCTTCTGACGGCCCGTCGGCTACGGTCGGCGCCCCGCCGCCAGCCGGACGATGTCCACCCGGGAGCGGATCCCGAGCTTGCGGTAGACCCGGGTGAGGGTCGCCTCGACCGTCTTCACGCTGATGAACAGCCGTGCGGCTATCTCCCGGTTGGTGGCGCCCTCCATGACGAGCGCGGCCACCTGACGCTCCATCGAGGCCAGCCCTTCGAGCCCCTGGAGCCCTTCCAGACCGTCCGGCGCGGCGGTGGGCGCGGGCTCCGGCTCCGTCGGCCGGGCCAGCGCGGCCGCCTCCACCTGGCGCAGCCAGGGCAGCGCCCGGCAGCGCCTGAAGAGCCGGGCCGCCTCGTCGTACGACGTCGGCCCCGGCCGCCGGGTGCGCAGCTGGGCCAGGGCGAAGGCGGCGCGCGCCTCCTCCAGGCCGTGGCCCAGCTTGGCGAGACGATCCTGCACGGACGTCAACTGGACCAGCGCCGCCTCGTGTTCACCGCGCGCCGCCCGCACCAGTGCCTCGGCCCGGTCCAGTACGGCGAGCACGCTCTCCCGGCCCAGCCGGAGCGCGTTCACCCGCGTCACGTCGATGACGTCCTGCGCCTCACCGGTCTCCCCGATGCGTACGAGGGCCTCGGCGAGGTCGCCCTGCCAGCGGCCGCGCGCCGGGTCCGTGATGCCGAGCCCGTGCTCCAGCTCGCGCACCCGGCGCAGCGAACGCACCGCGCCCTGCGCGTCCCCGGCGACGAGCTGCGCGTACCCGAGGGCGGTCAGGCCCCGGGACTCGTACATCTGGTCGCCGTTCTCCTCGGCGTGGTCGACCGCCTCCCGGGCGAGTTCGAGCGCCCGCTCGACCTGGCCGCCCGAGGCCTCCGCGAGGGAGGCGAGCACGGCCGAGGCCACCTCGCCGATCCCGGTGTCCCGGGCCATCATCAGGCTCTCCCGGGCCAGGTCGAGCGCGCGCCCGCAGTGCCCCGAGCGCAGTTCGGTCTCGGCCAGCCCGCGCAGGAAGTGCACCTCGCTCTCGACCGAACCGCGCCGCCGCACCTCACGCAGCAGCGCGGTGACCGTCGCGCGGGCCTCGGGCAGCTGGTCGCTCATGATCAGCCAGCGGAAGCGGGAGTACCCGGCGCCGTTGTGATGGCTGGACACCCGCGGGTCCTGGGGCTCCTTCAGGGCGCGCTTGATGGTCGCGGGGGCGTCCGGATGGCCCATGAGGGTCTCCAGCTGGGCCTGGAAGGACAGCGCCATCAGTTCGTTGTAGCGGTCGCCGGCCCGCGCGGCCAGGGCGGCCGAGTGCGCGGCCTCCCCGCGGGCCTCGACGAAGTCGCCCTCGACGAGCAGGGCCCGCCAGGCCAGCTGGTAGCGGATCAGGGCGAGCAGTTCGGGGTCGTCGCCCGCGTCGGCCAGCGCCTGCGGGAAGACCGCGTCGACCTCCGTCATGGCGTGACCCGCGGTGTCGATCACGATGATCCAGGCCCGCACCCGGTCCGCGGGCACGGTGGCGCGGCTGAGCACGTCCCGGGCGATGTCCCGGGCCAGGTCCAGCTCACCGGCGGTGATCGCGTCCTCGGCCGCCGCGAGCCGCCGTACGTCAGGGGCGGGCACACTGTCGGCCGGGGTGTGCCGGGCCGACAGCAGCCCGAGGGAGGCGGCCATCGAGGGTGCGCCGCGGTCCCGGGCCAGGGTCGCGGCCTCGGCGAGCCGGGCGGCCACCTCGGGGTCAGTGCCGACGGTCGCGAGGGCGAGATGGCGGGCCCGCTCGATCGGGTCGGAGGCGGCCGTGGACAGCGCCCGGTGCGCGTCCCGCCGGTCCTGCGCGGGCGCTTCCGCGTACAGCGCGGCCGAGATCAGCGGATGCGCGAACCGTACGGCGGGACCCTCGGCCTCCGTCGCGAGCAGGCCCAGCGCGGCCGCCTGCGCCATCTCCGCCTCGGCGTCCCTGCGGCCGGCCGCGTGCAGCAGGGCCGGGGTGGGACGGGCGCCCGCGCTCGCCACCAGGAGGGTGCGGCGGGCCTCCTCGGACAGCATCTCCAGACGGCTGAGTACCAGGGCCCGCAGCGAGGTGGGCACCGGCAGCGGCTCACCGGGGCGGGACGGGGTCGGGTTCTCGGTGAGCGCGCGGCCGAGTTCCAGGGCGTAGAACGGGTTGCCGCCGCTGGTGCGGTGGATGTCCCGGACGGTGGAGCGCTGCAGGCCGGTGTAGCCGCGGTGGTCGAGCAGCGCGGCCACCTGGGCGCGGGTGAGCGGGTTGAAGCGGACGGCGAGACTGTCCGGCGGCAACGCGCGTAGATGCCGGTCGTACTCGGGACCGTCGGTCCGGACCGCGCACAGCATCCGGACGGGGATGTCACCGAGCCTGCGGGCGGCGAAGCCGAGCAGCTCCAGGCTCGCGGGGTCCAGCCACTGGACGTCGTCGGCGACGACCAGGACGGGGCCCTCGGCGGCGAGGGCGCGCAGCGCCGAGAGCACGGCCAGGCGCAGGGCGAGGCCGTCGCGCTGGAGGGTGGACTCGCCGCGTCCGGTCAGCGCCGACTCGAGGGCGGTGCGCTGGGCGGCGGGCAGCTTGTCGGAGACGTCGTCGAGGACCAGACCGAAGAGGTCGGCCAGGGCCAGGAAGGGGAGATGGGATTCCGACTCGGTGGACGAGCAGCGCAACACGGTGTGGGCCGCTTCGCCGTATTCGGCGGCCAGGGCCCGTAGGACGGTCGACTTTCCAATTCCGGCCGGGCCGTGCAGGAGCACGCTGCCGCCGCGGGCCAGCTGCTCACGGGCCTGTCCGAACAGCTCGTCCCGGCCTATGACCAGGTCAGGGCGGCATCTCGCGGGCTCCTGGAAGTCGCGTGGCACGGTCACCGCTCCCCTCCCTGGGTCGTGTCCTGGCCAATATTAGGCAAGGTGCTTTGAAATTCGGCGGGAAGACGTGGTGAGGGAAATAACAACCGGTTCCGCATGGAAAAATTCAAAGCACCCGCGAATGAATGAGATGTCTACGAATGTTACGGGAGGAGCCGGGTTGTCACGGGAGCAGTCCCGCCCGGCGTGCGGCGACCACCGCCTCTCCACGGGTCCTGGCGCCGAGTTTCCGCATGGCCGACCGCAGGTACGCCTTCACGGTCTCGGCTCCCACGCCCAGCCTGCCCGCCGCCGCGGCGTTCGTCGCCCCGGCCGCCACGCAGGCCAGGACGTCCAGCTCGCGGGGCGCGAGAGCGATGCCCTTGGAGGTCACGGCATCCGGGGTCAGGAGCGCGCAGGCGTCGAGCAGGTCGGCCCGCAGCGCCGGGTCGCCGATCCGCGGGGCCAGCGCCCGCAGCGCCGCGTGCGCCTCCCGGACCTGCTCCCACGTGGCGGAGTCGGCACGCCGCGGCGTGGCCCGCACCGCCACCAGCACGTCCCGCGCCTCGTCATCGACGACCAGCGCCTGCTCCACGTCCCGCGCCGCGTCCACCGCCGCCGTCAGCATGCGGTCGCCGAGCGGCCGGGCGTCCCGCAGAGCGCCGTACAGCACGCCCCGCACCCGGCGCCGTACGACCACCGGCACGGCCAGCACCGAGCGCAGCCCCTCGGCGGCGACGGGGGCGTCGTACTCATGGCTGATCTGCCGGGACATGGAGTAGTCCGCCACGGCGCACGGGCGGGCCAGCGCGACCGCCTTGCCGCCCAGGCCGTTGCCCGAGGTCACCGCGAGCGCGAGGAGCGAGGTGGTGCCCGTACCGCTCAGCTCGCTGATCCGGATCCGCGACCGGTCGGGCTCGACCAGACCGCCGAAGGCGACCGGAAGCCCCGTCGTGCGCCGCAGCCGCACGAGTGCCCGCCGGATCTCGACCGCTCCGCCCGCGTTCACTGACACCTGCTCGTCCCTTCGCTGCGGCACACACCCCCGTTCGGGGGTAGTGAGACCTGCATCACGGATTACACGATGGCAGAGAGCCGCCCGGCAATGGTCCGGCACCAAGGAGGACGCAAGATGACGGCTACGGAGGACTTCCGCGGGGCGCGGGACTTCCTGCTCCAGCACCGCGAGGACTACGCGACGGCGTACGAGGGCTTCGTCTGGCCCCGCCCGCAGCACTTCAACTGGGCGCTCGACTGGTTCGACGTCATCGCCGAGGGCAACGACCGCACGGCCCTGCACATCGTCGAGGAGGACGGCGGCGAGATCCGTCTCTCCTTCGCCGAGATGGCCGAACGGTCCAACCGGGTCGCCAACCTGCTGCGCGAGCGCGGGGTGGAGGCCGAGGACCGGATCCTGGTCATGCTGGGCAACCAGGCGGAACTGTGGGAGACGGCCCTCGCCGCCATGAAGCTGCGTGCCGTCGTCATCCCGGCGACCCCGCTGCTCGGCCCCGCCGACCTGCGCGACCGCGTCGAGCGCGGCCGGGTGCGGCACGTCCTGGTGCGGGCCGAGGACACCGGCAAGTTCGACGAGGTGCCCGGCGACTACACGCGCACCGCCGTCGGCGGCGTACCGGAGGGCTGGCAGCCGTACGAGGACGCCTACACCGCCTCCGAGGAGTTCCTGCCCGACGGGCCGACCCTCGCCGACGACCCGCTGATGCTGTACTTCACCTCCGGGACGACAGCCCACCCCAAGCTCGTCGAGCACACCCACACCTCGTACCCGATCGGGCACCTGGCGACCATGTACTGGATCGGCCTGAGGCCCGGTGACGTGCATCTGAACATCTCCTCGCCGGGCTGGGCCAAGCACGCCTGGTCCAACCTGTTCGCGCCGTGGAACGCCGAGGCGACCGTCTTCATCCACAACTACACGCGCTTCGACGCGGGCCGTCTGATGTCCGAGATGGACCGGGCGGGGGTCACGACCTTCTGCGCACCGCCGACCGTGTGGCGCATGCTCATCCAGGCCGACCTGACCCAGCTGCGCCGAAAGCCGCGCGAGGTGGTGGCCGCGGGCGAGCCGCTGAACCCCGAGGTCATCGAGCAGGTCCGACGGGCCTGGGGCATCACCATCCGGGACGGCTTCGGCCAGACCGAGACGGCCGTCCAGGTCTCCAACAGCCCCGGGCAGGTGCTGAAGACCGGTTCCATGGGCCGTCCGAGCCCCGGCTACAAGGTGGAGCTCCTCGACCCGGTGTCCGGCGCGCCCGGCGCGGCCGAGGGCGAGATCGCGCTGGACCTGTCGGCCCGGCCTGTCGGCCTGATGACCGGCTACCACGGCGACCCGGACCGCACGGCGGAGGCGATGGCGGGCGGCTACTACCGGACCGGCGACGTGGCGTCGAGGGACGAGGAGGGGTACCTGACCTACATCGGGCGCAGCGACGACGTCTTCAAGGCCTCCGACTACAAGATCAGCCCCTTCGAGCTGGAGAGCGCGCTCCTCGAACACGAGGCGGTGGCCGAGGCGGCCGTCGTGCCCGCGCCCGACGAGCTGCGGCTCGCGGTCCCGAAGGCGTACGTCGTGCTGGTGGAGGGCTGGGAGCCCGGTCCCGACACGGCCAAGGTGCTGTTCGAGCACTCCCGGGAGTCGCTGGCGCCGTACAAGCGGATCCGGCGGCTGGAGTTCGCGGAGCTGCCCAAGACGGTGTCCGGCAAGATCCGGCGGATCGAACTGCGTGAGGCGACGGCGGCGGGGTCGGACGCCGAGTACCGCGAGGAGGACTTCCGGTGAACTCGTACACGCACGGCGTGAGCACGACGGAGCTGCTCGGCGACACCGTCGGCGACAACCTGGACCGGGCCGTGGCCGCCTGGCCGGAGCGCGAGGCGCTCGTCGACGTGCCGTCCGGACGGCGGTGGACGTACGCCCGGTTCGGCGCCGAGGTCGACGAGTTGGCGTCCGCGCTCCTCGCCTCGGGGGTGACCAAGGGTGACCGGGTGGGCATCTGGGCGGTCAACTGCCCCGAGTGGGTGCTGGTCCAGTACGCCACCGCCCGCATCGGCGCGGTCATGGTCAACATCAACCCGGCGTACCGCACCCACGAGGTCGAGTACGTCCTCAACCAGGCGGGGATCTCCCTGCTGTTCGCCTCGCTCAGCCACAAGAGCAGCGACTACCGGGCGATGGTCGACGAAGTGCGCGGCAGGTGCCGGGAGTTGCGGGAGGTCGTGTACTTCGGCCATCCGAGCTGGGGGGAGTTGCTGGGGCGCGGCGGCGGCCGTGACGCGGCGTACCCGGAACTGTCCTGCGACGACCCGATCAACATCCAGTACACCTCGGGCACGACGGGCTTCCCCAAGGGGGCCACCCTCTCCCACCACAACATCCTCAACAACGGTTACTTCGTCGGTGAGTTGATCGCCTACAGCGAGCAGGACCGGGTCTGCGTCCCGGTGCCCTTCTACCACTGCTTCGGCATGGTGATGGGCAACCTGGCGGCCACCTCGCACGGCGCCTGCGTGGTCATCCCGGCCCCGTCCTTCGACCCGGCGGCGACCCTGCGCGCGGTCCAGCAGGAGCGCTGCACCTCGCTGTACGGCGTTCCGACCATGTTCATCGCGGAGTTGAACCTCCCCGACTTCGCGACGTACGACCTCTCCTCCCTGCGCACCGGCATCATGGCGGGCTCGCCCTGCCCGGTGGAGGTGATGAAGCGGGTGGTCGCCGAGATGCACATGGCGGAGGTGTCCATCTGCTACGGCATGACGGAGACGTCCCCGGTGTCCCTGCAGACCCGCAGGGACGACGACCTCGAGCACCGCACCGGCACGGCCGGCCGCGTCCTGCCGCACATCGAGGTCAAGGTCGTCGACCCGGCGACCGGGGTCACCCAACCCCGGGGTTCGACAGGCGAGTTGTGTACCCGGGGCTACAGCGTGATGCTCGGCTACTGGGACGAGCCCGGGAAGACGGCGGAGGCCGTGGACGCCGGACGCTGGATGCACACCGGTGACCTGGCGGTGATGCGCGAGGACGGCTACGTCGAGATCGTCGGCCGCATCAAGGACATGATCATCCGGGGCGGCGAGAACATCTACCCGCGCGAGATCGAGGAGTTCCTCTACGGCCACCCGAAGATCGCGGACGTCCAGGTCGTCGGGGTGCCTCATGAGCGCTACGGCGAGGAGGTGCTGGCCTGCGTCATTCCACGGGACCCGGCGAACCCGCCGACCCTGGAGGACCTCCGCGGCTTCTGCGAGGGCCGGCTGGCGCACTACAAGATCCCGAGCCGGCTGAAGATCCTCGACGCCTTCCCGATGACGGTGTCGGGCAAGGTGCGCAAGGTGGAGCTGCGGGAGACGTACGCGCAGGAGTGACCCCCGCCGACGGGTGCCGCGCAGGCCGCGCGCCTGGGGGTGGTTCCGGCCGGCTGGGTCGGGTGCGGCCGCCGGCGGCTTGTGGGCCGACCTCGGTGGTCGCCCTCGGCGTGGTGGAATCGCCGGCCGCCCCCGCAGGCCTCGTGTGCCGCATGCCCGGCGGTGGTCTCGGCCGGCGGGGCCGGGTGCGGCCACTGCAGGCTGCAAGTCGGCATCGGGGGTGCACCCGGTGTGGCGGAATGGGCGGCTGCATGCGGCAGCCGGGACCGGAGGTCTCGCGTGGCGCATTGCCCGGCGGCTCTTCTGGCGGGCTGGCTGGGTGTGGCCATGGGCCTGTATCCGGCATGGGTGGCCGCACCGGCCGTGGGTCGGGCCGCAGGCCTCACAGGCCATGCGCCTGGGGGCGGTTGTGGCGGGTTGGCCGGGTGTGGCCGCCACTGGCTTGTAGGCCGGCGTCGGTGGGCGCACGCGGTGTGGCGGATTCGGTGGCTGCACGCGGCAGGCTGGACCGCAGGCCTCGCGTGCCGCTGTTGGGGCGGGCTGGATGGTGCGGCTGCCGCTGGGCGCTCGTCGGCGTCGGTGGGCGCACCCGGCGTGGTGGAATCGGTGGCCGCGGCCGGTAGGTCGGGCCGCGCTTTGCTCGGGGCCCTGGTCGAGTTCTTCCTGTTCATCGGGGCCGCTGCCGGGGGTTCGGGTGTGGACGTCGGACGCGCAGGAGTCGCCGACTTGGGCCGAACCCCCCGCCGCCTACCCTCCCAGTTCGTCGGCCAGGGTGTTGACCGGTTGTGGTGTGCCCGTCAGGTCCAGGACGAACAGGGGGACGCCGAGGGAGTCGGCGCGGGCGCGGGCCTCCGTGGTGTAGCCGGCCAGCGAGAAGTACACGCAGTGCGCGGACTCCGTCATGGCCGTCAGCCACAGGCACTCCACGTCCCGCAGCGAGGCCGGCCGCACGGTCGGGTCCACCTGGGCCAGCAGCCCGCGGGCCGCGAGACCGATGCCGGACGGCGGCCGCTGGTCCGCGCGCCGGATGTCCTGGTAGCCGAGCCAGCGCAGATACAGCGCGGCGACGGTGACCGCGTCGCGCGCGGTGCGGATCGTGATCGGCTGGAAGGCGCGGCGCGGGGGAGCGGAGGCGTCCACGGCCGGCTCCGGGTCGGGGCAGCTGTTCCCGGTCACCGGAATCCGCAGGACCGTCCCGCAGGCACAGCCCAGCTCCGGCTGTGGCCACTCGGCCTTGCGGCCGCAGGCCGCGCACTCCACGGCGACCCACGTCTCGTCCCACACCTGGTGGGTGACGGCCGTGGGCGCGGCGTGCCGGTCCAGCGGCAGGCAGACCGGGGCGCCGCACTCGCACGGGTACGACGGCGCCGCGTAGAGGTGCTCGCGCCGGCAGACCGGACAGCGCACCGACACGCTCTCGGACATGGCCTCATCGTCCTCCAGGAGGCCCGCGTCTGTCCGTCTCTTGGCCACCTTCGTCTCTTGACGGCCCCGGCAAGCCCACCTACATTGCTTCCAGATAGTAGAAAAGTTATTCCGCAATACGGAAGTACTCACCGCGGGGCGCGACGGGAGTACGCATCCGACAGCCGAAGCAGGAGTACTCGATGGCTCGCATGACCGCTGCCCGCGCGGCAGTTGAGATCCTCAAGCGCGAAGGTGTCACGGACGCGTTCGGTGTCCCCGGCGCGGCGATCAACCCCTTCTACGCGGCACTCAAGGCCTCCGGAGGCATCCACCACACCCTCGCCCGCCATGTCGAGGGCGCCTCGCACATGGCCGAGGGCTACACCCGCACCCACGCGGGCAACATTGGTGTCTGCATCGGCACGTCAGGGCCCGCCGGCACCGACATGATCACCGGCCTGTACTCCGCGACCGGCGACTCCGTCCCGATCCTGTGCATCACGGGCCAGGCCCCGACCGCCGTGATCCACAAGGAGGACTTCCAGGCCGTCGACATCGCCTCCATCGCGCGGCCGGTGACCAAGATGGCCGTCACCGTCCTGGAGGCGGCCCAGGTCCCCGGCGTCTTCCAGCAGGCCTTCCACCTCATGCGCTCCGCGCGCCCCGGCCCCGTCCTCATCGACCTGCCGATCGACGTCCAGCTGACGGAGATCGAGTTCGACCCGGAGACGTACCAGCCGCTCCCGGTCTACAAGCCGGCCGCGAGCCGCGCGCAGATCGAGAAGGCGCTCGCTCTGCTCAACGAGTCCGAGCGCCCGCTGATCGTCGCGGGCGGCGGTGTCATCAACGCCGACGCCGCCGAACTCCTCGTCGAGTTCGCCGAGTTGACCGGCACGCCGGTCGTCCCGACCCTCATGGGCTGGGGCGTCCTGCCCGACGACCACGAGCTCAACGCCGGCATGGTGGGCCTGCAGACCTCGCACCGCTACGGCAACGCCACCTTCCTGGAGTCCGACTTCGTCCTCGGCATCGGCAATCGCTGGGCCAACCGCCACACCGGCAAGCTGGACGTCTACACGGCCGGCCGGAAGTTCGTCCACGTCGACGTCGAGCCGACCCAGATCGGCAGGATCTTCGCGCCGGACTACGGCATCGCCTCCGACGCCAAGGCGGCCCTGGAGCTCTTCGTCGAGGTGGCAAGGGAGTTGAAGGCGGCGGACGGGCTCCCCGACCGCTCGGCCTGGGCGGCCTCCGCGCAGGAGAAGAAGGCGACCCTCCAGCGCCGTACGCACTTCGACGACGTCCCGATCAAGCCGCAGCGTGTCTACGAGGAGATGAACAAGGCCTTCGGCCCCGAGACCCGGTACGTCTCCACGATCGGCCTCTCCCAGATCGCCGGCGCCCAGATGCTGCACGTCTTCAAGCCGCGTCACTGGATCAACTGCGGCCAGGCGGGTCCGCTCGGCTGGACGATCCCGGCCGCGCTGGGCGTCGCCAAGGCCGACCCGGAGGCGCAGGTCGTCGCCCTCTCCGGTGACTACGACTTCCAGTTCATGATCGAGGAGTTGGCCGTCGGGGCCCAGCACAGGATTCCGTACATCCACGTCCTCGTGAACAACTCCTATCTGGGCCTGATCCGCCAGGCCCAGCGCGCCTTCGACATCGACTTCCAGGTCAACCTGGAGTTCGAGAACGTCAACTCCCCGGAACTCGGCGTCTACGGCGTCGACCACGTCAAGGTCGCCGAGGGTCTCGGCTGCAAGGCGATCCGGGTGACCGACCCGGCGGAACTGGGCGCGGCCCTGGAACAGGCGAAGAAGCTCGCCGCCGAGTTCCAGGTGCCGGTCGTCGTCGAGGCCATCCTGGAGCGGGTCACCAACATCTCGATGTCGACGACGAACGACATCTCCAACGTGGTCGAGTTCGAGGAGATCGCGACGGAGCCGGCCCACGCACCGACGTCGATCAGGCCGCTCAAGGTCTGACCCCGTACACAGCTGAAGGGCGGTCCCACCGTGATGGTCGGACCGCCCTTTGCCGCGCCCGGCTCCCCCGAAGCCGTCCCCCGTCGCGAGGCCCGCCGCCCCCGTGCCGACGGGCCTCACCCGTAGAGAATGTGCCCGAGGCAGGGCCCGGTTGAAGCCCCTTGAATCATGTTCAGAGGTTGATTTGAGGATTCCGTACCCGGCCTACGACCGCTGCCGTACGTCCGCTCACGGCTCCTGGAGCTCGGACAGCCCCGGCCAGTCCTCCGGACCGCCGCCCTGCCACTCCACGATGTCGTCGTCCTCGACCTCGATCCGGTCCAGGTCGGCGAGCCGGAGCAGCTCCACGACGTCGTCCAGGTGCGAGGCGACGCCGAGATTCTCGTCGTCCACGGTGACCCGCCGGGACCCGTCCAGGGCCGGAGCGTGCACCACCACATGCGGTTGCTGTGTCGGATGTGCTGCCATCCCTACAGCGTGCTGCGCGCGGCCGGAATCCGCACGCCGGTGGCCGTATCCGCCGCACGGCGGAGCGCCGGACACGGGACCGTCCGTGTCCGGCGCTCTGCTTTCCTGCGGGTCCTGCCGGGACCGCGGCGGCCGCGACGGAACCGGGGCGCGCTCCTTCCCTCAGGTCGAAGAAAGAGGGCCCGGGACCTTCACCACCGCACTGGCTCGCACGCCGCCGCGGTCCTCCCCCTGGCCGCGCCCGGTACCGGGCGACCACCCCTCATCCGGGTCGCCTGGCGCGTCGGGCGCGGTCAGGGTGTCTCACTCCTCGCGCAGCGCGAGGTCATGGGTTTCCGGTCCGCGGCGGCGCCTGGGCGCGACAGGACAGATGTCAGCGCTGCCGCGGACCGGAAGTCGGGATCAGACCTGGGCGCCGGACAGGCGCTCCACGGCCCGCAGCAGCGCCGAGTGGTCGAGGCCCCCGTCGCCCTGCGCACGCAGACTGGCGACCAGCTGGGCGACCACGGCACCGACGGGCAGGGCCGCGCCGACGTTGCGGGCGGCGTCGGTGACGATGCCCATGTCCTTGTGGTGCAGGTCGATACGGAAGCCCGGCTTGAAGTCGCGCTGGAGGAAGTTGTCCTTCTTGCGGGTCAGCACGGTCGATCCGGCGAGACCACCACCCAGGACGTCCAGGGCGGCCTTGAGGTCCACGCCCGACTTCTCCAGGAAGACCACGGCCTCGGCGCACGCCTGGATGTTCACGGCGACGATCAGCTGGTTCGCGGCCTTCACGGTCTGGCCCGAGCCGTGCGGACCGCACAGCACGATGGTCTTGCCGAGCGCCTCGAAGACCGGCTCGGCCTCGTCGAAGTCGGCCTGCTCACCGCCGACCATGATGGACAGCACCGCCTCGACCGCACCGGCCTCGCCGCCGGACACGGGCGCGTCCAGGACGCGGATGCCCTTCTCCTTGGCCGCCTTCGCCAGGTCGACCGAGGTCTGCGGGGTGATCGAGGACATGTCGATCAGCAGGGCGCCGGAGCGAGCGTTCTCGAGGATGCCCTCGGGGCCGTACGCGATGGCCTCGACGTGCGGGGAGGCGGGCACCATCGTGATGATCACGTCGGCGTCCCGCACGGCCTCGGCGATCGAACCGGCGGCGGTGCCACCGGCGGCGGCCAGCCGGTCCAGCTTGTCCTGTTCGAGGGTGAAGCCGGTGACGTCGTAACCCGCCTTGACCAGGTTCTCGGACATGGGGGAGCCCATGATGCCGAGGCCTATCCAGGCGATCTTGGGGAGGTTGCTCATGATCGGGGGTGCCTTTCCGGGAAGGGGGTGGGGAACTGCTGCCGCTGGACTTGGCAGAAGTGACTTCTGGTGATCGCGGGTGAGCGCCTGTACTGGATGCGGTGGTTCATCTGCACGCCAAGAGAGTCTGCCGACGGGGGTGTGCTGCCTGCGGTTTCGGGAGGGAACGGGAGTTCGCGGGTCGAATGGGTGACCTTTGCGGATGCTGCTCGTTGACTGCCGTGGACGGGGATCTTCGGCAGGGCGGGGGTGTACGAGTGGGCACACTGAGGGAGGTGGAGGCGTCGTTCGTGGTGCCCGGCCCGGCTGGAGTGGCGATCCGGGACCGGCTGCGTGTGTCGGATGCGGACGCGGCGGTGCTGGCCGAGGTCGGCGTCTACTTGGGTTCGCTGGCGGCCGGGGATCTCGCTGAGCGGTCCCGGCAGGGGCTGGCACATGATGCCGCGGGGTGGGCGGTGCGCAAGCGGTCGCTGACGGGGAGGTCGTCGGCGCGCTGGGCGGGCAGTATCACCAAGGCCAGCCATGATCAGTGGGCGCTGGCCAGGCGCGGGCAGGCCGCCCACATGGCCTGGCTGCGGCAGCAGATTGCCTCCATCGGGGCGCGGCTGGCCCGGCCCTTGGGTGCCAAGGCCGACAAGCGGGCAGGGTTGGTCCGTGGGTATGCCTCGCGCGTCGAGTGGCATGCCAAGTCCCGCCGCCTGCAGACGCTGAAGGCCCGGCTCGGGGTGGTGGAGGCGGACTGGGCGGCGGGCCGGGTGCGGGTGGTGCGCGGCGGCAAACGCCTCGCGAACACCCGCCACCACCTTGCGGCGGCCGGACTGGACGAGCACACCTGGCGGAAGCGCTGGCGCGCGGAGCGGATGTTCCTGGCCGCCGACGGGGAGTCCGGCAAGCGCTTGGGCAACGAGACGATCCGCGTCCCCGACACCGGCCAGGTCTCCGTCAAACTGCCTACTCCGCTGGCCCACCTGGCCAACGCCCCGCACGGCCGCTACGTCCTCGACGCCACCGTACGGTTCCAACACCGGGGGCAGGAGTGGCGTGACCGGGTCGCCGCCAACCGGGCGGTGGCCTACCGCATCCACCACGATGTGGTGCGCGGCCGCTGGTACGTGACCGCGTCCTGGCAGCGCGCCGCCGCTCCCGTCCTGCAGTTGGAGGCGGCGCTGGCGCGGGGCGTGGTGGGGGTGGACATGAATGACGACCACCTCGCCGCCTGGCACCTGGATGTGCACGGCAACCCGGTCGGCGAGCCGCAGCGCTTCTTCTACGACCTCACCGGCACTGCGGAGCATCGGGACGCGCAGATCCGGCACGCCCTGAGCCGGCTGCTGCACCACGCCCGCCGTTGCGGGGCTGCCGCGATCGCCATCGAGGACCTCGATTTCACCGATGGCACCAGCCGCGAGAAGCACGGCCGCAACAAGCGTTTCCGCCGCCTCATCTCCCGCTTCCCCACCGCGAAGCTCAAAGCCCGGCTGGTGTCGATGGCCGCCGAGCAGGACATCGCCGTCGTCGCGGTCGACCCCGCCTACACCAGCCGCTGGGGCGCGCAGCACTGGCAGCAGCCTCTCACCACGAAAACCCGCACGATTTCCCGGCACGATGCGGCAAGCATCGCGATCGGGCGACGCGCCCTCGGACATCCGATCCGGCGACGGACGACACCGCCCCCGTCCCACCAGAGTGATGGTGCGGGGCATCGGACCGTCCAGGCCCGACCGGACACCCGCAGGCGTGAGGAAACCCGCCCCCACATTCCCGGACCGCGCACCGGATGCGCGCCGCCGGGCCGTGGAGCGAAAGCGGGCGACCAGGGTGCCCAACACCGTTCGGAGCACCCGGCTGAGCATGGGTTCTGGCAACAGGACTCACTCCCGCTCAGTCTTTAGAAACGGTCAGCGGGGCAGCCAGTCGAAGGCCTCGGCGCTCGGGCGGTCGCCCGGCTTGTACTCGAGGCCGACCCAGCCGTCGTAGCCCGCCTTCTTCAACTGGCCGAGGAGGTCTTCGATGGGGAGTGAGCCGGTACCGGGCGCGCCGCGACCGGGGTTGTCGGCGATCTGCACGTGGCCGGTCTTCGGGGTGAACTCCTCGATCACCGCCGGCAGGTCCTCGCCGTTCATGGACAGGTGGTAGAGGTCCATGAGGAACTTCGCGTTGCCGAGGCCGGTCGCGTCGTTGACCTTGTCGACGATCCCCACCGCCGCGGGCGCGCTCACCAGCGGATACAGCGGCGACTCCGGCTTGTTGAGGGCCTCGATCAGGAGGACCGCGCCGATCCGGTCGGCCGCGCGGGCCGCGCGGACCAGGTTCTCCAGCGCGAGCGCGTCCTGCTCGGCCGGGTCCACGCCCTCGACGCGGTTGCCGTACAGGGCGTTGAGCGCCCTGGCGCCGAGCGATCCGGCGAAGTCGGCGGCCACGTCGACGTTGACGCGGAACCGCTCCGACTCCTCGCCGGGGACGGACAGGGCACCGCGATCGGGGCCCGGCAGCCGGCCGGCATAGAAGTTCAGGCCCGTGAGCTGGACGCCCGCGTCCTCGATCGCCTTCTTCAAGGCGTCGAGCTCGGACCGCTCGGGGGTGGGGGTGTCGATCCAGGGCCACCACAGCTCGACCGCGGTGAAGCCGGCCGCGGCGGCCGCCGCGGGGCGCTCCAGGAGCGGGAGTTCCGTGAAGAGGATCGACAGGTTGACGTTGAAGCGCTGCTCTGCGAATCCCATGCGGCGCTCCCTTCCGTGTCGAGTATTTCCGCAATATGGAAGTTAGTTTCTGCTTATTGGAAGATTGCCGTCGGGTCGAAGGCGTTGTCAAGAGGGCTCGGCGGAAAACGGCACCGCGCGTTAGGTTGTGCGCGTGCGATTGCGAGTGGAGTTCACGACCGAGCCGTTCGACCTCGACGAGGCCCCGGCGCACGCGCTCGTGGCCCGCGAGGTCATCGAGGCGGCCGAACTGGACGCGGTGGACGTCGGCCCGTTCGGCAACACGGTGGAAGGCGGCGCCGACGAGGTCCTCACCGCCGTGGACGCCCTGCTGCGCAGGACCCTGGCCTCCGGCGCGACCCGGATCTCCCTGCAGGTGAACGTGCTCGGGGAGGCCGACGCGTGAGCGCCGACGAGCCGTTCATCACGGCGGTCAAGCCGCTGGTCGACGCCATGGGTGGCGAGTTGCTCCCGCCGGACGAGGCCGGCCCCGACGACGTCGTGCTCGCCTGGCAGGGCGCCGACGTGGTCGCCGTACGGCTGCCGCAGCTCGCGGACTCCCTCGACCACATCCTGGCCGCCATGGAGCGCAAGCAGGGCAAGCCGCTCGCGGACCTGGACCGCAAGGCCAAGCAGGAGGTCGTACGGATATTGGAGGCGCGTGGCGCCTTCTCCGTACGGCACGGCGTGGAGACCGTGGCGAGCGCGCTCGGGGTGAGCCGCTTCACGGTCTACAACTATCTGAACCGGGACAAAGCGTAGGAAAAGCGCCCGGTCGGGTTTCGTAACCCCGAATTTTCAACAAAGTGTTGACGTGATGTCGCGTCCGGGCGTTAGCTGACTCCCGTGACTTCGACTTCCACGTCCCCCGGCCTGGCCCGGTTCAACGTCCTGGAGGAGCACGCGGCCCACGCGGTGCTCCTCGAGACGTGCGCCTCCACGGCGTGGGCTCGGCGTCTGCTCGCCGCCCGCCCCTACGCGACCGCGGAGGACCTCTACGCCACCAGCGACGCCGCCATGGTCGACCTGACCCCCGATGACCTCGCCGAGGCCATGGCCGGCCATCCGCCGATCGGCCGTCCCAAGCCGGGCGACCCGGCCTCGGCCCGCGAGCAGCGCGGCATGGCGGGCGCCTCCGAGGAGCTCAGGGCGGAGATGCTCGAACTGAACCTGGCGTACCAGGAGAGGTTCGGCCATGTCTTCCTGATCTGTGCGACCGGCCGCACCGGCGAGCAGATGCGCGACGCGGTCAGAGAGCGGATCGGCAACGCGCCGGAACGGGAACGCGAGATCGTCCGCACCGAGCTGGGCAAGATCAACCGTATCCGGCTCGCCCGTATCGTCGAAGAGGACGCCTGACCATGAGCACGAGCACCACCGCCTCGGTGTCCACGCACATCCTGGACACCAGCGTCGGCCGTCCCGCCGAGGGAGTCGCCGTCCAGCTCTCCGCCCGCGCCGGGCGCGCCGCGGACTGGCGGGCGCTCGGCGGCTCCGCGACCGACGCGGACGGGCGGTGCAAGGACCTGCCGGCGCTGCCGGAGGGGACCACCCACGTACGGCTCGACTTCGAGGTCGAACCGTACTTCTTGAAGAAGCAAGCCGATGCGCAGCAGGACGCCCCCGCGAATCGGGACAGCGGTGCGACCGGAGTGTTCTTCCCCGAGGTGGCGATCACCTTCGCCGTGCAGCCCGGGGAGCACTACCACGTACCGCTGCTGCTCAACCCGTTCGGCTACTCCGTTTACCGAGGGAGCTAGCTACATGCCCATCCTGGGACAGAACCAGTACGGCAAGGCCGAGAACCGAGTCGTGAAGATCACGCGGGACGGCGCCACCCACCACATCAAGGACCTCAATGTCTCGGTGTCGCTGAGCGGCGACATGGACGAGGTCCACTATTCCGGCTCCAACGCCCACGTGCTGCCGACCGACACCACCAAGAACACGGTGTACGCGTTCGCCAAGGAGCACGGCATCGAGTCCGCCGAGCAGTTCGGCATCCACCTCGCCCGGCACTTCGTCACCTCGCAGGAACCGATCAGGACCGCGCGGATCCGCATCGAGGAGTACGCCTGGGAGCGGATCGCGACGGCCGGCGACGACGAGCACTCCTTCGTCCGCCAGGGCCAGGAGACCCGCCTGACCCAGGTCACCTACGACGGCTCCGCCTGGGAGGTCGTCTCCGGGCTCAAGGACCTGACCGTCATGAACTCGACCAACTCCGAGTTCTGGGGCTACGTCAAGGACAAGTACACGACCCTGCCCGAGGCGTACGACCGCATCCTGGCGACCGAGGTGTCCAGCCGCTGGCGCTTCAACTGGTCGGACGACGAGCAGGAGATGCCCGACTGGGAGACGTCCTACGAGCAGGTCAAAAAGCACATGCTCGAGGCCTTCGCCGAGACGTACTCGCTCTCGCTCCAGCAGACCCTCTACCAGATGGGTTCGCGGATCATCGACCACCGGGCCGAGATCGACGAGGTCCGCTTCTCGCTGCCGAACAAGCACCACTTCCTCGTGGACCTGGAGCCCTTCGGGCTGAAGAACGCCACCGAGGACGGTGCCGTCTACCTCGCCGCCGACCGGCCCTACGGCCTGATCGAGGCGACCGTCCTCCGGGACGGCTGCGAGCCGAGGATTCCGGTGGATCTCACCAACCTCTGAGCAACTCCCTCTGCGGCACCCGCGGCCCGCCAGGGCGGGCCGCGGCACTCAAACTCCCGGGGTCCTGCCGTGCCCTCTCCACCTCCGCGCAAAGGACGAACCATGGCAGCAGACCGGCGCATCGTCATCGAGAACTGTTCGATCGCGACCGTGGACGCGCACGACACCGAGTACCCGAGCGGGTACGTCGTCATCGCCGGCAACCGCATCGAGTCGCTCGGCGCGGGCAGGGCGCCCGAGGACCTGGAGAACGTCGACCGCCGTATCGACGCCACCGGCCACCTCGTGACCCCGGGCCTGGTCAACACCCATCATCACTACTACCAGTGGATCACCCGGGGCCTCGCCACCGACCACAACCTCTTCGACTGGCTCGTCGCCCTCTACCCCACGTGGGCGCGGATCGACGAGCAGATGGTCTACGCGGCCGCCCAGGGCTCGCTCGCGATGATGGCCCGCGGTGGCGTCACCACCGCCATGGACCACCACTACGTCTTCCCCGCCGGTTCCGGCGACCTGTCCGGCGCGATCATCCGCGCCGCCCGTGAGACGGGCGTCCGCTTCACGCTCGCCCGCGGCTCCATGGACCGCAGCGAGAAGGACGGCGGCCTGCCCCCGGACTTCGCCGTCGAGACCCTGGAGGGCGCCCTCGCCGCGACCGAGGCCACCGTCAAGGAGCACCACGACTCCTCCTTCGGCGCGATGACCCAGGTCGCCGTCGCGCCCTGCTCGCCCTTCTCCGTCTCCACCGAACTCCTGCGTGAGGGAGCCGAGCTGGCCCGCCGTCTCGGCGTACGGCTGCACACCCACGGCTCGGAGACCGTCGAGGAGGAGCAGTTCTGCAAGGAGCTGTTCGGCATGGGCCCGACCGACTACTTCGAGTCCACCGGCTGGCTCGGCGAGGACGTGTGGATGGCGCACTGCGTCCACATGAACGACTCCGACATCGCCGCCTTCGCCCGTACGAAGACGGGTGTGGCCCACTGCCCCTCGTCCAACGCCCGTCTGGCGGCGGGGATCGCCCGGGTCCCGGACATGCTCGCGGCCGGGGTCCCGGTCGGCCTCGGCGTCGACGGCACGGCGTCCAACGAGTCCGGCGAACTCCACACCGAGCTGCGCAACGCCCTGCTCATCAACCGCCTGGGCGCGCACCGGGAAGCGGCCCTGAACGCCCGGCAGGCGCTGCGCCTGGGCACCTACGGCGGCGCCCAGGTCCTGGGCCGCGCAGCGGAGACCGGCTCCCTGGAGGCGGGCAAGCTCGCCGACCTGGTGCTGTGGAAGCTCGACACCCTCGCACACGCCTCGATCGCCGACCCGGTGACCGCGCTGGTCTTCGGCGCCGCGGCACCCGTCACGGCCTCCTTCGTGAACGGCCGTCAGATCGTCGAGAACAGCCGCCTGCTGCACGTCGACGAGGACGCCGTCGCACGCTCCACGCGGGAACAGGCCCGGCGTCTGGCGCGAATCGCCGCGCAGGGCTGATCACTTCACCAGTACTCCGGCCGGGAGGGACGGCTCCCGGCCGGCAGCCGTGGAACCTGCGTACCGGGTCCCATGGCGGCCGTGCCCGGGGCGCGTGTTGGACGCACGCGCCCCGGAACGGTCTCCGTCCCGGTCCCGCACGACCACTCGCACCACCTCCATGAAACCCACGGCACCGCCTTTCGGCAGCCGTGTAACCGCCCGGAGGCGAGCCGCAGTGTCACTCCACCCCGTCGACGAAAAGCTCCCCGCCCTGAAGATGGCGACCACCGGCCTCCAGCACGTGGCCGCCATGTACGCCGGAGTCGTCGCCCCGCCCCTGATCGTCGGCGCGGCCATCGGCCTTTCCCCCGCCGACCTCACCTTCCTCACCGGCGCCTGTCTGTTCACCGCGGGCCTCGCCACCTTCCTGCAGACCCTCGGCGTCTGGAAGATCGGTGCCCGGCTGCCCTTCGTCAACGGCGTCACCTTCGCCGGTGTCGCCCCCATGACCGCGGTCGTCGCCTCCATGGACGACAAGTCCGACGCCCTGCCGGTCATCTTCGGCGCGGTGATCGTCGCCGGCCTCCTCGGCTTCCTCGCCGCCCCCTTCTTCAGCAAGGCGATCCGCTTCTTCCCGCCGGTCGTCACCGGGACCGTCATCACCCTGATAGGCGTCTCCCTCCTGCCGGTCGCCTTCGGCTGGGCGCAGGGCCCCGACCCCACGGCGCGGGACTACGGCTCGACGACCAACCTGGGCCTGGCCGCGGCGACGCTCGGGATCGTGCTTCTCCTACGACGTTTCACCCGCGGCTTCGTCAAGCAGGTCGCCGTGCTGCTCGGCCTGGTGGCCGGTACGCTGCTCGCGATCCCCTTCGGCGCGACGGACTTCGGACCCGTCACCGACGCGGCCGTCGTCGGCTTCCCGACGCCCTTCCACTTCGGCGCCCCGCAGTTCCAGCTCGCCGCTATCCTCTCGCTGTGCGTGGTGATGGTCGTCTCCATGACCGAATCGACCGCGGACATGCTCGCGCTGGGCGAGATCGTCGAGCGTCCCGCCGACGAGCGGACCATCGCGGCGGGCCTGCGCGCCGACACCCTCGGCTCGGCGATCAGCCCCCTCTTCAACGGCTTCATGTGCAGCGCCTTCGCCCAGAACATCGGCCTGGTGGCGATGACGCGGATCCGCAGCCGCTACGTCGTCGCCACCGGCGGGGCCTTCCTGGTGCTGATGGGCCTGTGCCCCATGGCCGCCTCGCTCATCGCCGTCGTACCGCGCCCGGTGCTCGGGGGCGCCGGAGTCGTCCTGTTCGGCTCGGTGGCCGCCAGCGGCATCCAGACCCTGGTCAGGGCGGGCCTGGACAAGGACAACAACGTCCTGATCGTCGCCGTGTCACTGGCTGTCGGCATCATCCCGATCACCGCGCCGGAGTTCTACCACGCCTTCCCGGAGACCGCGAGGATCGTCCTGGACTCGGGGATCTCCACGGGCTGTGTGGCGGCGGTGGCGCTGAACCTGGTCTTCAACCACCTCGGCCGGGGCGCGGACGCACAGGACGTCACCCATCCCATGGAGGCCGTCCCCGCTCAGTCGATCTCGTAACTGTCCCCGTACACCTTCCACTTGAGCGGTGTGTCCAGGTCGAGATTGCCCTGCTCCAGGAAGACCCGCTGGGCCGTCTCGACCCGGCTCACGTCACTGTGCGCCGCCTCCTGCTTCATCGCCCACACCCGGGCGTCCAGGAAGGCGTGCAGATAGGCGGTCTCGCCGCCGCCGTCCGCCGGGGTGTCCGTGTCCTCGCGGGCCCGGCACCGGATGCCGCCGAAGCTCAGGGCGTCGGTGCCGGGGCCGTGCATGACCATCGCGTCGTAGTAGACGAACTGGCCGAGCGTTCCGAGGCTGTCCTGCTTGGCACACGCGACCGCCGGGTCGAAGTAGCCGCGGTCCCGCTCGTCCCCCTGCGCCTGACGGAAGGCGGAGGTCTGCGCCGCCTTGCGCCAGGCCGAGGGAAAGCCCGGATCCAGTCCGTCGTGCGAGTCGGTGCCGTCCACCGCGCGCAGGGCGGGCAGATAGGGGGCCAGGGGGTTGTCGGGGACCCTTCGCGTGTAGAGCTCGACCAGCGCGAGCATGTCGCTCGTGCCGGAGCAGAAACCGATGATGCCGGCGGTGTAGCCGCGGCCGTCCCCGATGTCCTCGATGTACGCGTACTGCGCCTGCCAGTCCAGCGAGGAGTTCTCCGCGCTGGACACCAGCCGCATCGCGAGGTCCTTCTTGTCCGGGTCGTCGAGGCCGGTCGCGTCCGTGGCCTCGGCGGACAGCCACTGGGTGCTCAACGCGCCGGCTCCGAGTACGGCGAGCAGCGTGCGGCGGGCGGCGGTTCTGGGCAGGTCACTGGGAAATCGCATCACTGTGTGTCGATCACCTGGCAGGAGCGGGGAGCGGGGAGCCGTCCCGTGAAGTAGGAGCGCGGCGGGACGCCCATCAGGGTGCGGAAGTCGGACGTCATGTGGGACTGGTCGTAGTAGCCGGTGACGGCGGCCAGTTCGGCCGAGGCCAGCTCGGTGGCATGGGCGAGCACGGCGCGGACACGGTCGATGCGGGCGTAGTGCTTCGGCGAGAGACCGACACCCTCGCTGAACAGGTTGCGCAACTGGCGCTCGCTGACGGCGAGTTCACGGGCCACCTCCCCGACATGACCGGGTATGTGCCCCGAGCGGATGGACAGCGCCGCGACGGCGGCCCGCAGCAGCTCGGTCCGTGTCCCGCCGGCCGCGGTGGGCAGCAGTCCCGGGAGGACGTCCGCGAGCCGGGGCACGACCTCTTCGGGCTCCAGCCACCTCAGCTCGTACGCCAGTTGCCGCGCGGCCCGGCCCGGCAGTGCGCCCAGCGGGACGATCCGCCCGACGAGGTCGACGGCCGGGACGCCGAGCAGCGGCCGGACGGCTCCCGGCGCCAGCCGTACCTCCGTGCAGGACACCTGCCGCTTGCCCGCGTGGTACGCGGCCCGGACACGGGGCCCGGCGACCAGCAGGGTGGGTCGCCCCCGCGACTCACTGCGGACGATCACCTTGGTCGTGGCGTCGGGCAGCTGGACGAACGGCTTCCGCGGATCCGTCCCCTCGACGGCCAGGGCCTTGATCCCGGCGATCCACGGACGCAGCTCGTCGGGGGTGCGCAGGGCCCGCCCGTCAACGGAGTTGGTCACACGTCCACCGTAAGCGCGGGGCCGGGGGGTTCGGGCGCGCGAAACGTGCCGGAATTTCCTATCGTCCGGTGCCCCGCGGGCCGCACGGTGGTGGTCATGATCCTTGTGACAGGTGCCACCGGCACGATCGGCAGCGAAGTTGTACGACAGCTCGTGGCGCGCGGAGAGAAGGTGCGCGCGCTCACGCGGGATCCGGAGAGGGCCGAGTTGCCGCCCGGCGTGGAGGTGGCGCGCGGCCATCACCGTGACGTCGGTTCGGTGGCGGCGGCCATGGCGGGCGTCGACCGTGCCTTCCTCGTGGGCGTCTTCGGTCTGGAGGACGTGGACAGCGACCGCGCGATGGTGGAGGCGGCGCGGGCGGCGGGGGTCCGGCGGATCGTGAAGCTGTCGGCGATCATGGCGGGCGATCCCAGGACGGGCTTGGGCGGTATCGCGCACGGACACGGTGAGGAGGCGGTCCGGGAAAGCGGGCTGGAATGGGTGATCCTGCGCCCGTCCGCCTTCGCGTCGAACACGTTGAGCTGGGCGGAGGCGGTTCGTGCGGGTGAGCCGGTGCCGAACATGCTGGGCTCGGGCCGGCAGGGGGTCGTGGATCCGCGGGATGTCGCCGAGATCGCGGTCGCCGCGCTGGTCGGTCCGGGGCACGTGGAGCGGACGTACACCCTGACCGGCCCCGAGACGCTCAGCCCCCAGGACCAGGCGGCCGCGCTGGGAGAGGTGCTCGGCGGCCGGGTGGAGCTCCGTGACCTGACCCCGTCCCAGAGTCGTGAACTGCTGGTCGCCTCGGGCTGGAGCGAGGAGTCCGCGGAGGGGATGCTGCGGAGCGTCGGCTTCGTGGCCGAGGGCGGGAACGCGGTGGTCACCGGGGATGTGGAGGAGGTGCTGGGGCGTCCGGCGCGGACGTATCGGGAGTGGGCGCGGGACCACAAGGGGGTGTTCGGCGGGGGCGGGAGCTGACGGTTGTGTTCAGGCTGCGGGCCGGTGGGGGCTGGTCGCGCCCGCGCGGCGGAGCCGCACATCGATACAGCCCCGCGCCCCTGGCGCCCCAAAGGGGCGCGGGGAACTGCGCGACCAGCCACGACGTACCCGCGATCGCGAGACGGCAGGGCGCGGCACGTCCGAAGGCGGCTCACACCTTCCCTCGCGGCCGGAGCACCACCGCAGCCAACCCCAACGCCCCCACAGCGACAACCGTCCCCACCCGGAACGCCAACTGGTACCCCTCCGCCGTCGCCGCGACCAAACCCGCCCCGCCCTCCAGCAGCCCCTCCGTCCGCCCCGCCGCCAGCACCGACAGCACCGCCAGCCCCAGCGAACCCCCCACCACCTGCGTGGTGTTGAACAACCCGGACGCCAGCCCCGCGTCCTCCTCGCGAGCCCCCGACATGGCGAGCCCGGTCAGCGCGGGCATCGCGGCGGCGAACCCGGTGGCGAGCAGAAGGAGCACCGGAAGGACGTCGACCAGGTAGGAGCCGTCGGCAGGGGCACGGCTCAGCAGGGCCATCCCGGCGACGATGAGCACGAGCCCCGCCAGCAGCACCCGGTACGCCCCGAAGCGCCCGATGGTCCGTGCCGACAGCCCGAGCATCAGCACCCCGATGACGATCGGCGCCGGCAGGAACGCCGTGCCGGTGAGCAACTCGCCGAATCCCAGGACGCGTTGGACATACAGCGCCCCGAGGAACTGGAAGCCGTACATCGTGGCGATCATCAGGATCTGGACGGCGTTCGCGCCGGACAGCAGCCGGGAGCCGAACAGCCGCAGCCGCAGCAGGGGACGGGCGGCCCGGGCCTGCCGGACGGTGAACGCCGTGAACAGGGCGACGGCGAGCAGGGCCAGGACGAGCGTGGTGGTCACCTCGTGGTCGCCGGACCCGACGATCACGTACACCGTCAGCATCAGCGCCCCGGTGACCAGCGCGGCCCCCGGATAGTCCGCACCCCGGCCAAGACCTTCGCCGTCCTCCGCGTCGAGCACCCGGACCGCCGCCAGCAGGGCGACGATCCCGATCGGCAGGTTGATCAGGAAGATCCAGTGCCAGTTCAGGGCCTGCGTCAGCGCCCCGCCGAGGAACGTGCCCAGCGCCCCGCCCGCAGCGCCCACCGCGCTGAACACCGCGATCGCACGGGCCTGTTCACTTGGTTCGGGGAACAGGGCGACCAGCATGCCGAGGACCACGGCCGCGGTCATCGCCCCGCCCACGCCCTGCAGGGCACGCGCCGCGATCAGCATGCCCTGGCTCGTGGCCACCCCGCACAGCACGGACGCCGCCGTGAACACGGCCAGCCCCGCCGCGAACATCCGCTTGCGGCCGACCAGGTCGCCCAGCCGGCCCACCAGCAACAGCAGCCCGCCGAACGGGATCAGATAGGCGTTGACCACCCAGGCGAGGCCCGGCCCCGAAAAGCCGAGGTCGCTCTGGACGGCCGGCATGGCGACCGTGACGATATTGCCGTCCAGGATCGTCATGAGCGTTCCCGCGCACAGGACGACGAGGGCCGTCCAGCGGGAGTACGTTCGGTGCGGTGTTCGCGTCGGGGTCTCGACAACGGCCGTCATGGCGGCGGGCCTCCGCATTCTCCGTGGGTTCCGACAAGTGGCTCAGGTGCACGACTTGTAACGGGGAACATGGTCAGTGACCATGGAGGACGGCGTAAGGAGGCAGTCCGATGTCCCAGAGGAACACCGGTGTTACCGCCCAGGTCGTGAACGCGCACGCGTGCCCGGTGCGGGAAGTTCTTGACAGGGTCTCCGGCAAATGGAGCGTGCAGATCCTCGTCGCCGCCGCCCACGGACCCATCCGCTTCACCGAGTTGGAGCGCAGCATCGAGGGGATCAGCCGCCGCATGCTGACCCTGACCCTGCGCAACCTGGAGCGCGACGGCCTCGTCACCCGCACCGTGCACCCGACGGTGCCGCCCAAAGTCGAGTACGAACTCACCCCGGTGGCCCGCGAGTTGCACGAGACACTGCAGCGCCTGACCGACTGGGCCGAGCGCAACAGGGTCTATATCGCCGAGGCGCGCGCGGAGTACGACGCCGAGCGCGAACCGGAACCGGCCTGAGCTACAACAGGCCCGGGTCCGTGGCCAGCCCCTTGAGGACTTCGCTCGCGTTCGCCACCAGCCGCCGCTCCTTGAGGTTCATCAGGCCGCCGACCGCGGTGATCTCGGCCGCCACCGTGCCGTCCTGCTTGCGGATCGTCTGCCGTATGCGGAAGGTCTTGCCCTCGCCCCACTCGAAGGCGCAGGTCACCTCCACCTCGTCACCGGCCAGCAGCTCGCGCAGATAGCGGATGGTGGTCTCCAGCGCCACCGGACCCACCCCGCTGCCGATGAGTCCGGCCTGGGTGATCCCGGCGGCCCTGAGCAGCGACCAGCGGGCGTGCTCCGCGTAGTTGAGGTACACGCTCTGGTTGAGGTGGCCCTGTACGTCCGTCTCGTACCCGCGGACGGTCACCGGCACGGAAAACGGCTCGCTCACGTCAATCCCCTCTCACATCACGGCAGTTGCTGGACCCGATCCTGACATGTGCCCCCTACACCCGGCGTGGTGAGGCCAGCAGGTACCGGGCCCGGGTCCGTGGTTCCGTGTACTCGCCGACCTGCCAGCCGGCCCCCTCCAGGGTGATCGCGCAGGCCCGCAGCGCCTCGCCGTCCGGTGCGTGCACGGCCACGGCCTCGGGCTGCGGGGTCGCGCGCACCCGGTAGCCGGGGGAGCCTTCCGCTTCCGGCGGGTGCCCGGCCGCCTCCAGTGCCAGCGCGGCCGCCTGCACCAGATGGGCGCGTTCCCAGCCGCAGGGCCGGTCCGTGGCCACGTCGGGGTTGGTCATCCGGCGCAGCTCCAGCAACCCCTGCCAGGCGCTGTGCACCTCTCGCGCCCGCGCCGGGCCGGTGTCCGCGGCCTCCTGCGTGCCGCCGACCCGCGCGACGAACACACCGGTGGCGGGGTCGGCGGCCTGCTCGGCGGGCTTCTCGGGCTCCTCCGGAACCGTCTCCCGTATGCGGTGTCCGGTGGGCGTCAGGAAGTGATCGTGCGGCGGCCGCGGATGCCGGAAGGCCAGGCCGCGCTTGACCAGCGCCTCCAGCTGGGCCTCGGTACCCCGCAGCCGCCCGGTGACGGGGTCGGCGGCGTCGATGACACGCCGCTGGGCGGCGGTGGGCGGTCGGGTCATGACGGGCACCTCCCCGGAAACGGCCATGGTCGAAGGGCCGGGACGCGCCCGCGACCAGCCCATTCGAAGACTACGACCCGGGTCTGACATTCCACCCCGCGATCACCGGCCGCCCATGCTCCGTCCCCAGCCGGCACACCGTCCCCGTCGCCAGCTGGAACAGCGCCCCGGCCGACGGCGGCAGCCCGAGCCGGCGGGCGGTGAGGACCCGCAGGAAATGGCCGTGCGCCACCAGCACCACGCAGCCTTCGGTGTTCGCGTGCGCCGCGTCCACCCGGGCCAGCACGCGGTCGGCCCGTTCGCCGACCTGCTCCGGGCTTTCCCCGGGGTGCTCGGGCGGGCCGGGTGCCACCCCGTCGGTGAACAGGAACCAGTCCGGGCGCTCCCGCTGGATCTCGACGGTGGTGACGCCCTCGTAGCCGCCGTAGTCCCACTCGCGCAGATCGACGTCGACCCGCAGGTCGTGCAGCCCGATGAGCTCCGCGGTCTCCCGGGCCCGCTGCAGGGGGCTGACGAAGGCGGCGCCGATGCGGTGCGAGCGGATCAGCGGCACCAGCCGGCGCGCCTCCTCCCGGCCGCGTCCGGTCAGCGGTACGTCCGTCCAGCCGGTGTGCCGCCCGGACCGCGACCACTCGGTCTCACCGTGCCGGACCAGAAAGAGATCACCCATGCGCGCGCCCTTCCCGCTCGACTCCCAGCACCGTGCCACATGGCGCCGGGGGTTCGCAGGGCGCACTGGGCCGGACGGCCGCTGTCCGGAGCCCCCAGTGCCTTGGCGCCTCTCAGAGCCCCGGCAGTCCCTGCACCGACTGCGCGAGCTGTCCCACCGCGACGACGAGCGGTGTCACCGGCTGCACGAACTCGTTGAGGCGGTCGAGGGCCCGCCGCAGGACCGTCGGCTGCGGTTCCGCCTCGGCCAGTTCCTCGCGCAGGCGGCGCAGCTCCCTGCTGGTCGCGTCGGGATCCGTGAGGGCCGCCCGGTGCTCCTCCATCAGCCGCTCGATGTTCGCGAGGAGTTCGGCCGTACGCTCGGCGTCCGGCGGCTGGAAGGAGACCGAGCCGGAGAACGCCCGGGCGCCGTGCCCCACGGCCTGGTTGCCGACGTAGTGGGTGCCGCCGCTGATCATGAGGCCGTTGTTGACCGGAGGGTCCTGGCGCCGGTCGTCGCTGCCCGTCATCAGGACCTCCTACTTTCCGGAACCGGCGACGGGGGCGGCCGCGCCGGACTGCTGCGGGATGGTCTGGGTGGCGGTCGCGCCGCTGCCGATCGCCTGGTTGCCGATGATGCTCATGCCGCCCTGCTGGATGAGGCCCTGGTTGAGGATGGTCTGCTGCTGGGCGCGGAAGTCGGTGATGTCGTACCCGCGGGTGTCGAGGAACTCGCGGATCGCGGCCAGGGTGTGGCGCTCCACCAGCGACGTGATCCGTGCGGCGTCCACGACCTGGAAGTAGTTCTGGTAGTTCGGGCTCACCGCCAGCTCCCGGACGCTCAGCCGGGCGCCGAAGTCGTAGACCGGGTCCTGCTCCAGGGCCTTCAGCTCGTCCCCCATGCGTCTGCTGTGCCGTTCCTCGAAGCGGGCCTGCCGCAGCGCCCGGAAGGGGGCGGCGAAGAAGGCAGCTCCGGTGCGGGGGACGGCGTCCAGCAGCAGCCCGCGGCGCGCGGCGGGGGAGAGGGGCCCGCGCAGCCGGTCCACCACGTGGTAGTCGGCTCGCACCGGGCCGAGCACGTGGTTGCTGCAGTGCAGGTGGAGTGTTCTGCCCTCGGTCGAGAAGTGCAGGAACACGGTCGGCACCACGTCCCCGCCCCACAGCGGTACATGGACCGTCAGACAGTGCCGGACCGCACCGGTCGGGCGCTCCATGATCCGCTCGACCTGGTCGGACGACAGCAGGGCGGCCGGGGCGAGACTCGTGGCCCTGATGAACCGCTCGTCGTCACCGACGGCCGTGCCGCTCGCGAAGACCCGGTCCTGCACGACCAGGGATCCGAGGGCCGCCTCACCGTTCGCCGCCGCGTCCGTCACACCGCGCGCGGCGGTCGCCGACAGCCGCGCGCGTACCTGGTCGACGAGTTCGGTGACGGTGAACGGCTGAGGCCCGCCGGGACGCGAAACCCCTCCGACGGAATCACCGGCGGGCAGCAGCGGCACGGCGAGCGCCCACTGCGAGGCGGCCGGCGCATAGCCGAGGAAGGGCGTGTACCCGCTGTAGACCGTGACGTTCCCGTCCTGCGCCTCCCGGATGGCGGCCAGCCGCTGGGCCATCCACTTCCGCGGCGGCACCGTCGGGCGGGGCTGCCGGGCGAACGCCTCACGGGTCATGGTCGTGCGCAGCAGCCGGTCGACGGCGAGATCATGGCGTACGACCGTCACGTACGCGAGAGCCACCGCCGTGACGGACACCAGCACGGCCGGCACCCCGGCCAGATAGGAGCCCAGCAGCCAGCTGACGAACGCGGGGGCGGGCAGCGACGAGACGGCCACACCGAGAGCGAAGGCCAGGACCACCGCGACGCCCGCGGCGACAGCCGTGCCCACCAGCACCCTGCCCTCGGGCTGGTGCCGGCCGCGGGTGGCCAGGCTCGGCCGGCCGCCCACCTGTCGGGTGGTCGACAGGAACAACGTGACATAGAGCAGCCACAGGGGCGCGAAGACGGCCACGAGGGCGAACGCGCCCGTCAGGCGCTGATCCCTGCGGTGCCGCATCTGCTGTGCCGTCAGACAGTGCCGTACGACGGTCACCAGGTCGACTTCGGGAGAGGCGGCCACCGCGCCCGCCTCGTCGGCCAGGACGTCCTCCACCACACGGTCGGCGAATCCTTCGTCCACGTAGGCCGCGGCGCACAGATACCGGGTGACGTCACCCGGAGCGCTCCCGACCGGCATGTGGACCGGCGCGGTCGTCATGCCGGGCCCTCCCTCTCTCCAGCGGCGGAGCGGCGCCTTCGCGGCGCCGACGGAGCCCGTAGTGACCCTTCCCGGCGGACCGGCGGTCAGGAGGGCGAGCAGCGCGCCGACCGCCAGGCCGAAGAGGAGGGCGCTGCGCAGCAGGTCCTTCACCAGGCTGTCGGCCGGTGTGAGCACCACGTTGTCGACGAAGGCCTCGTGCAGGCCCCACCACGTCAGGTTGGCCAGCGCCGACGCCAGCACGCCGGCGACGAGGCAGCGGAGCAGGCCCGCCGCCCCGCGGACCGACAGCCGCCTGGCGAAGAAGACGAGTGCCACGAGCAGGACCAGGACGGCGAGGTCGTTCACGACCAGCGAGGACGTGCCGCCGTACCGCTCGGAGGAGACCTCCCAGCGGGGCAGGAACGCGGCCTCCACGAGCCGGCGCAGGATCTTGTCGTCGGACAGCTGTATGTAGAACTTCTCGCTGTAGTAGTCCGAGAGCGGCCGCTGCACCCACGGGCTGCCCGCGAGCACCACGAGCAGGACCAGCAGCGCGAGACGGCCGCGTAAGGACGGGCGTGCGCCCGACGCACGCCGACGAGGCAGGTACATCTGGGGTTCCCCCATCCCCCGGTCCCCCCGGCCCCGGAATCAGGGGCCGCACTCCATGGCATCCCCGCTCTCCCCGCCCGTGAACCCCGTCCGCACCACCAGCTACTGCCGGTACCCGCTCAGGAACCGCCCGATCCGCCCGATCGCCGCCTCCAGATCCTGTGCGTGAGGCAGCGTCAGGATGCGGAAGTGGTCCGGGGTCGGCCAGTTGAAGCCGGTGCCCTGGACGACCTGGATCTTCTCCTGCAACAACAGGTCCAGGACGAACTTCTCGTCGTCGTGGATCTTGTGGACCTTGGGGTCGAGACGCGGGAAGGCGTACAGCGAGCCCTTCGGCTTCACACACGAGACGCCGGGGATCTCGTTGAGCTTCTCCCAGGCCACGGTGCGCTGTTCGTACAGGCGTCCGCCGGGCGCGGTCAGGTCGTGGATGGACTGGCGGCCGCCCAGCGCGGCCTGGATGGCGTACTGCGCCGGCGCGTTGGCGCACAGCCGCATGGAGGCCAGCATGGTCAGGCCCTCGAGGTAGCTCTTGGCGTGCTGCTTGGGGCCGGTGATCACCAGCCAGCCCGAGCGGAAGCCGGCCACCCGGTACGTCTTCGACAGACCGCAGAAGGTCAGCACGACCAGATCGGGGGCGAGGGCGGCGACGGAGTGGTGCACGGCGTCGTCGTACAGGATCTGGTCGTAGATCTCGTCGGCGAAGACCATCAGGCCGTGCCGGCGGGCGAGGTCGAGGATGCCCTCGATGATCTCCTTCGGGTAGACCGCGCCGGTGGGGTTGTTCGGGTTGATGATGACCACGGCCTTGGTGCGGTCCGTGATCTTCGACGCCATGTCGTCCAGGTCCGGGTACCAGTCGGCCTGTTCGTCGCAGAGGTAGTGGACCGCCTTGCCGCCCGCGAGGGTCGTCACCGCCGTCCAGAGGGGGAAGTCGGGGGCGGGGATGAGGATTTCGTCGCCGTCCTCGACCAGCGCCTGTACGGCCATCGAGATCAGTTCGGAAATGCCGTTGCCGAGGAAGACGTCGTCGACGTCGACCTCCAGGCCCAGGGTCTGGTAGCGCTGGGCGACCGCGCGGCGAGCGGAGAGGATGCCTCGGGAGTCGGTGTAGCCGTGCGCCTGCGGGAGCATCCGGATCATGTCCTGGAGGATCTCCTCCGGCGCCTCGAAGCCGAACAGCGCGGGGTTTCCGGTGTTGAGGCGCAGCACGCTGTGGCCCGCCTCCTCCAGTGCGTCGGCGTGCTCGATCACCGGGCCGCGGATCTCGTAACAGACCTCGCTGAGCTTGCTCGACTGCCGGAACTCCATGCGCTGCCGCCTCTCCGGGTTCGGGTGTTGCTTGGTTTTACCAAGTGGGAGCTTGGAAAGTCCAACAACTTGTCTAGACTGCGTCGCATGTCACCTCGCCGAAGCTACGACCAGTACTGTTCCGCGGCCCGCGCCCTCGACGTGGTGGGCGACCGATGGACGCTGCTGATCGTCCGGGAACTGCTGTCGGGGCCGCGCCGTTACACGGACCTGCACGCCGACCTGCCGGGCGTGAGCACGGACGTACTCGCCTCACGGCTGAAGGACATGGAGCGCGACGGACTGACCACCCGGCGCCGGCTCCCGCCGCCCGGAGCGGCCTTCGTCTACGAACTCACCGCCCGCGGACGCGAGTTGCTGCCGGTGCTCCAAGCCCTCGGCACCTGGGGCGGCCCGGATCTCGGCGCCCGACGGCCCACCGACGCGGTACGCGCGCACTGGTTCGCGCTGCCCCTGCTGCGCGCGCTTGAGGGGGAGGGGCTCGTCGAAGTGCGCCTGGAGGAGGGGGACTTCCATGTGTACGTCGGCGCCCAGGACGGTCCCGCGTACGGCGAGGGGCCGGCCCCCCGTGAGCCCGACGTCCGGCTGGTCCTGAACTCGGATACCTGGGTGGCCGTCGGCCGGGGCGAGTTGAGCCTGGCGGACGCGGTCCGCGACGGCCGGGTAGAGGTCACCGGGGACGGCACGATCGCCAAGGGGCTACGGGAGGCGTGAACGGAGAGGGCCCGCCGGAGGGGGCCTTCTCGGCGGGTCGTCAGGTGTCGGGCGGGCGCCTGGGGAGGTCGTCCGGGCCTGGTCGAGGTGGCCGGGGACGGCGCGGTCGCCGGGGCGTTGCAGGAGGCGTGAACGGAGAAGGCCCGCCGGAGCGGGCCTTCTCGACGAGCCGTCAGGCGCCCGGCGGTATCCGGGAGGGCCGCCCCGATCCGCGGGTCAGCGTGTACCCGCCGACCCCGGCCAGCGCGGCGAGCGCGCCGCCGATCGCGGTCCACACCCACCGGTCGGACCACCAGCCGGAGGACCAGCCGTCCTCGGGCTCGATGGCGGACAGCACGGCGGAGGAGTCCTTCGAGCCGTCGTCCTCCGCCTTGGACTTGACCGCGATGCCCGGCACCAGCGGCTCCGCCAGCGAACCGTCCACCGCGGCCGAGCCGCCGATGTCCTTGGAGCCGACCCGGACCTCGGTGCCGACCGGGAGACCCAGGTCGGCCGTGGTGAGACCGACGGCCGTCAGCCGGACGTAGTACGTGCCCGGCAACGGGTCGTTGGCCCAGGTCTCCGACCAGGCGCGGACCGTGCGCAGGGTGCAGGCCAGCGCCACCGAGGGGGTGTCCGCGGCGGCGGTGCGCGTCTGCGCGCCGTACTGGCAGGACTGGCGGCGCCGCAGACCGTCGTACACGTCGATCTGCCACGTCTGGGCGGCGTGGGCCTCGGGCAGTTTCACCGTCGCCTCGACGGTGGGCCGCTGGCCGGCGTCCGCGGGGAACGACCAGTACAGGTAGTCACCCGCGGAGCCGCTCGCCGTGGCCGTCGTACCCTGCTCGATTTCCGTCGCCGTACGGAAGGACGTGCCCGCCTGGGTGGGCGCGTCGCTGTCCGCCGAGGCCGAATCCGACGGTGTCGGCGAGGAGTCGGCCGCGGCCGGCGCGACGGCCAGCCCGAGCATCAGCAGGGAAGCGCTCAACGCGCGTGTGATCCGCATCAGTTGGTCCTCCAGACCGCGAGCCGCCAGCGCGACAGCCAACCCCACAGCAGACCGGCGACGAAGCCGACGAGGATCAGTGCGCCGAGCAGCCACCAGCCGCGCCCGAGGCCGAAGGAGGCCACGTCACTCGCCTGCGACGGCCCGTCCACGACATCGACGGTCAGCTCCAGCGGCAGACCCGGGGTGGTCTTCACCCCAGCGGCCGCCGAGAAGGAGTTGGTGACCTGGAGACAGACGGTCTCCGCAGCCGCGTCCTCGTCATCGGTGTCCGCCTTCGGGTAGCGAAGTCCCGTGGCGATCACATCCGTACGGCCGTTGCCGCCCGCCTCGCCGCGCACTATCTCGCGTCCGTGCACGGTGACCGCCCGCAGCAGCACCCCGTACGAGGGGTTCACGGCCCGGTCGGCTCCCACGCTCACCGAGGCCCGCAGCTCCTGGCCCGGGTCCACGTCCACCCGGTACCAGCGCTGCTGGGTGAACTCCTCACGGTCGGTGTACAGACCCGACTTCAGCGTGGGCGCCGTGGCGCAGGAACCGGCGCCCTCGGTGGCCACCGGTGTCACCACCGGGTCGGCGGCGCGGTCCACCAACTGGTTGACCTTGTCGGTGAGTTCGTCGGCGTGCTCGACCGAGGTGTAGGTACCGCCGGTCGCCTCCGCGATGCAGCTCAACTGCTGCCGCATCTTCGTGTTCGGGACCAGACCGAGGGTGTCGATGGTCAGCCCGATGCCCTTGGCGGCGATCTCGCGGGCCACCTCGCACGGGTCGAGCGGGGCGCAGGTGTCCTCGCCGTCGCTGATCAGCACGATCCGCTTGGAGGAGGCGCCGTCGGTGAAGTCGTCGGCGGACTTCAGCAGCGCGGGGCCGATCGGTGTCCAGCCGGTGGGGGACAGGGTCGCCACCTGCGTCTTGGCCTCGGTGCGGTCCAGCGTGCTGACCGGGTAGAGTTGTGCGGTGTCCTTGCAGCCCGTCTTCTGGTTGTCGCCCGGGTAGTTGGCGCCCAGGGTTCGGATGCCGAGCTGCACCTCCTCGGGCGTCGCGTCCAGCACCTCGTTGAAGGCCTGCTTCGCCGCCGCCATCCGGGTGCCGCCGTCGATGTCCGCCGTCCGCATCGAGCCGCTCACGTCGAGGACGAGATCGACCTGGGGTGCGGCCTGGCCGGTGGGTTCACCGGCGACCGCCGCGACCGGGAAGGCGATCCCCGCAGTCAGGGCGGCGAGCAGGGCGCACACTCCTGCCACCCGCCGTTTTCTTGTGATCATCGCCGGATCCTATTGATCAGGTGCGCCGGGCTCCAAAACGGCCGCTCAGAGAAGGGGGTTGGGCAGCTCCGTCCACTGGTCGCCCGGCGTCCCCGGCGACAGCCGCATCAAGGTCAACGCCTTCGCGGGCAGCGGCTGTTCGAGCAGCGCGGCCAGATCGGGGGTGCGCGGCAGCTGTCGTACGGCCGTCTCCAGCGCTCCTCGCAACGCCGTGGCCGAACCCGCCGTACCCGCGAGGGCTCCGGCCACCAGGGAGCCGAACAGCTTGCGCCGCAGGGCCGTCACGTCGTCCGTGACCAGCCGCCCGGACAGTGCGGGGAGCGGGATGCCGTGCCGTGCGAGCCTGGCCGGGCTGATCCGGATGTCGGCCAGGTCCCGGTAGACCAGGCGCACCGGTGCGCCCGACTCGGACAGGACGACGAGGAGGTTCTGGCCGTGTGCCTCCAGGGCGATGCCGAACTCCAGCAGGCGCAGTCCGACCGTGAGGGACAGCCGGGCGAACTCCGCCAGCCAGGCGGGGGACTGGGGCAGCCCGGTGGTGGCAAGGGCGGCCACCGGCAGGACCCGGTCCCCGTACAGCTGAGGGGACTCGCGCAACACGGCGGCCAAGTCGGGAGAGTTGGCCGTCACCGCACCCAGGGTGCGGGTGAAGTGCAGGAGGCCGTCCATGCGCTCCGCCACCGTCTCCGCGAACCGTGAGAGGGTCGCCGACATGCTGATCGAGTAGACGGAGATGTCCCGCACCGAGGATGTGAGCCGTGTGCTCAACGCGGTCTTGACGTGCGGTCCGTCGGTCAGGGCGAGGGTGCGCAGGGACATCAGCGGATGGGCGTCGACGCCTTCGGTGACGGGCCGCTTCAGCACATGCTCCGACTGCCACGGATGCACCGGCAGCAACAGCCGCTCCCCGTCCCGCAGATGCGACGGCCACGCGCCCGTCACCAGGCACTCGTCCGCCGGTACCGGCACCAACCCCAGCCGTACCAGCGGCCGGTGCTCGGGCCCGTAGGCCAGGTGCTCGGCCACCGAGAAGCCCGGCCGGGAACGGCAGTTGGGGTGATAGGGGTGCCCGTCGACCACCCGCTGCTCCCACTCCCAGTCGCGCACCGGCGACGCTTCCGGGCGGACGGGTTGTCCCGCCCTCGACAGCGCCAACGACGCGACGCTGTCGGCGAGTTCACCCGCGAAATCGGCACCGTGCGGTACGCCGAGCGCGGTCATCAGACGCGCCGGATCGTCGTGGGCGACCTCGTCGAGCCGCACGACGGTGGTGTGGGCGGCGGTCGCGAACGGGTCCGGGTGCGGGCCGTGCAGCCTGCGGCCGTCCGTGAGGCGCAGGGCGAGCCCCTCCCGGCCCGCCTCCCGGCCGGTGACCCAGGGCAGCGGCTCGTGCGCGAGCCCACGCCACAGCCGGGACAGCACGGCCGCGCGGGCGCCGGGCAGCTCGGCCGTGTACCGCGCCGCGAGGTCGGGGCGCAGGACGGCCAGCTCTTCGGCGAAGTCGGCCTCGGCGGCGGAGGGACGGTGCACGGGCGGGCTCCTCGGGTACGACCGGTGTCACGGTGGGGCGGTGAGGACAGACATACTGATCGTCATCGCCCCAGATGAACCGTAGAGAACGAGTGGATCGCGTGGACCTCCCGCCCCCGCCGGCCGGCATCGACGTCGCGCACCGCGCCGACGCGTACGCGGCCGCACCCCTGCTCAACTGCCTGTTGCGCGAGGTGGCCGAGCCGCTCCCGGAACCCGGCGAGCGCCCGGTGTACCGGCTCCCCGGCGGGAGACTGCTCAGGGTGCGCGGCGAGCGGCGGCCCGCCGAGCCCGAGGTGTACGCCGCGGGCGGCTGGCGGCGCATCGGTCACACCGAACTCGTGAAGCTCGTCGCCGAGGAACTGACCCGGCACACCGGCGTGTCCAACGACGAACTGCCCGCCGAGATGATCGACAGCCGGGACGCGGTGGCCGCCCTGCTCACGGCACGGGACCGGGTCGCGGCGCCCGGCGACCCGTATCTGCGCTCCGAGCAGTGCCTCGTCACCGGCCACCCGTACCACCCCGCTCCCAAAGCCCGCGGCGGCGGCCCCGTCGCCGCCTGGCTGCCGTACGCCCCCGAGGCCCATGCCCGTTTCCCGCTGGTCCTGCTCGGGCTGCGCGAGGACACCGTCGTCGAGGAGGGCGACACCTCGGCCCTCGACACGCTGGGCGAGGCGCCGCCCGGCTACCGGCTGCTGCCTGCCCATCCGTGGCAGCTGGACCTGGTGTCCTGCACGGAGGCATTGGAGGACGGCAGGCTCATCCGGCTCGGCACGACCGGGTTCGAGACCTGGCCGACGGCGGCGGTCCGCACGGTGTACGCGCCCACTCAGGATCTCTTCCTCAAGTTCAGTCTCGACGTCCGCATCACGAACGACATCCGCCGGCTCTGGCGCCACGACCTGCTCAAACTCCGCCGTACGGATGAAGCGGCAGCGCGAGCCTTCGCCGCGGGCCCCGGCTCGGCCGCCTGGTTGAGCGACCGCGGCTTCCGCACCGCCGACTTCGCCTTCGAGGAACTCGCCGTCCTGGTCCGCGACGGCCTGCACGAGCATGTGCGTCCCGGGGCGACCCCGCTGCTCGCCGCGGCCCTGGTGGAGGGCTTCGAGGGCAGCCCGCTCGACGGCACCGCGGATCCGGCGGCCTGGTGGGAGGCCTATCTGGGCGTGGTCGTCCCGCCCGCCCTCGCGGCCTTCGCCGACCACGGCGTCGTACTCGAGGCACATCTGCAGAACACCCTGGTCGCCGTGGACGCCGACGGCACGCCCGTGCAGGCGCTGTTCCGGGACGCCGAGGGCGTGAAGCTGCTGACGGACGTCCCGCGCGCGGCCGGCTGGGAGCGGCTGGTGTACTGCCTGGTCGTGAACCATCTGTGCGAGATCGCCGCGGCCCTCGCCGAACGCCACCCCGGCTTCGCCCCCTGGCCCGCCGCCCGCCGCGAACTGGCCCGCCACGACCTCCCGGAAGCCGCCGCCCTGCTCACCGCGCCCGCCCTCCCCGGCAAGACCAACCTGCTGCTGCGCTGGACGGGCGCGGACGGCGCGGACGCCCGCTACCTGCCGCTGCCGAATCCGCTGGCCGGGTGAGCCCGTCCGGACGAGACCGGCCGGGTGAGCACTGACATACCCTGGCCGGTGTGCTGCGCGACGTGACTGCTGTTCGATACGTGACCCCGCTGAGGTCCGGGGGCTCCGTCCCCGGCGTCTTCGAGGCCGACGACCTGGGCACCTACGTCGTGAAGTTCACCGGTTCCGCGCAGGGCCGCAAGGCGCTGGTCGCCGAAGTGATCGTCGGTGAGCTGGCGCGGGCGCTGGGGCTGCGCTTTCCCGAGCTGGTCCTCGTGCACTTCGACCCGCGGATCGCCGACAGCGAGCCGCACCAGGAGGTACGCGAGCTCCACAGCGCCAGCGCGGGCCTCAACCTCGGCATGGACTATCTGCCGGGCGCCCGTGACTTCACGCCCGAGGTGGCCAGGACGTTCCCGGTCGACCCGGTGGAGGCCGGCCGTATCGTCTGGCTCGACGCGCTCACCGTGAACGTCGACCGTACGGTCCACAGCTCCAACCTGATGATCTGGCCGACGCTCGGCATCGCACCCCCGCGACTGTGGCTGATCGACCACGGTGCGGCCCTCGTCTTCCACCACCGCTGGGAGGGCACGGACCCGTCGAAGGCCTACGACTTCCGCCATCACGCCCTCGGCCACTACGGCCCGGACGTCCACGCCGCCGACGCGGAACTGGCGCCCAAGGTCACTCTCGACGTCCTGCACGAGGTCACGGCGGCTGTCCCCGACGCCTGGCTCACCGGCTTCGCGACCCCGGACGAGGCACGCGAGGCCTATGTGGCGTACCTCCACGCGCGCGTGCGGGCCTCCGCGGCATGGCTGCCCACCGACTTTCCCACCCGGGAGGAACTCGCCGCCGAGGAGGCTCTCCGCGCGGCGAAGACACAGGAAGGCCGGCCCAACTGGCTGAAGCGGGTGCCCGACCTGCACGGCAAACCGGCCGCGGAACAGGATTGGTCGGTGCACCTCGGATGACGGAGCTTCCCTCGGACCCCCGGCGGGTCGAGATCGAGTACTGCACCCAGTGCCGCTGGCTGCCGCGCGCGGCCTGGCTGGCACAGGAACTGCTCACGACCTTCGAGACCGAGCTGACGGAACTGGCCCTGAAGCCCGGCAAGGGCGGGATCTTCGTCGTCCGGGTCGGCGACGAGGTCGTCTGGGACCGCCGCGAGCAGGGTTTCCCGGAGCCCACGGCGGTCAAGCAGGCCGTACGCGACCGAGTGGCCCCGGGGAAGTCCCTGGGCCACTCGGACAAGGCCTCGCAGGAGGATGTCAGCCCTTGAGCTGCTCGTACGCCGGCAGGGTGAGGAAGTCCGCGTAGTTCTCGTCCAGCGAGACCTCCAGCAGCAGGTCATGGGCCTGCTGCCAGTGACCGGCGGCGAACGCCTCCGCGCCCAGCTCGGCGCGGATGTTCGCGAGCTCCTCGGCGGCGACCTCGCGGGCCAGCTCCGGCGTGGCCTTCACGGTGTTTCCCGCGTGCTCGAACTCGACGCCCGCGTTGATCCACTGCCAGATCTGCGAGCGGGAGATCTCGGCGGTGGCCGCGTCCTCCATGAGGTTGAAGATGGCGACCGCGCCGAGCCCGCGCAGCCAGGCCTCGATGTAACGGATACCGACCTGGACGGCGTTCACGAGGCCGTCGTAGGTCGGCCTGGCCTCAAGCGAGTCGATCGCGATGAGGTCGGCCGCCTCGACGTGGACGTCCTCGCGCAGCCGGTCCTTCTGGTTCGGCTTGTCGCCGAGGACCTTGTCGAAGCACTCCATGGCGATCGGGACCAGGTCGGGGTGGGCGACCCAGGAGCCGTCGAAGCCGTCGCCTGCCTCGCGGTCCTTGTCGGCGCGGACCTTCTCGAAGGCCACCTTGTTGACCTCGGCGTCCCGGCGGGACGGGATGAAGGCCGCCATGCCGCCGATCGCGTGCGCGCCGCGCTTGTGGCAGGTGCGGACGAGGAGTTCGGTGTACGCGCGCATGAACGGGGCCGTCATCGTGACCGCGTTGCGGTCCGGCAGGACGAACTTCGTTCCGCCGTCACGGAAGTTCTTGACGATGGAGAACAGGTAGTCCCAGCGGCCGGCGTTCAACCCCGAGGCGTGGTCGCGGAGTTCGTAGAGGATCTCCTCCATCTCGTACGCCGCCGTGATCGTCTCGATCAGCACGGTCGCGCGGACGGTGCCCTGCGGGATGCCGGTGTACTCCTGCGCGAAGACGAACACGTCGTTCCAGAGGCGGGCCTCCAGGTGCGACTCCGTCTTCGGGAGATAGAAGTACGGGCCCTTGCCGAGGTCCAGAAGACGCTGGGCGTTGTGGAAGAAGTACAGGCCGAAGTCGACGAGTGCGCCCGGGACCTGGGCGCCGTTCGCGTCGACCAGGTGGCGTTCGTTCAGGTGCCAGCCGCGCGGGCGCATGACGACCGTGGCGAGCTCCTCGTCGGCCTTGAGCGCGTACGACTTGCCGGACCCCTCATCCGTGAAGTCGATGTTCCGGGTGTACGCGTCGGCCAGATTGACCTGCCCGAGGACGACGTTCTCCCAGGTCGGCGCCGAGGCGTCCTCGAAGTCCGCGAGCCACACCCGGGCGCCGGAGTTCAGGGCGTTGATGGTCATCTTGCGGTCGGTGGGGCCGGTGATCTCGACCCTGCGGTCGTCCAGGGCCGCGGGGGAGGGGGCCACCTTCCAGGAGTCGTCCGCGCGGATCGCGGCGGTCTCCGGGAGGAAGTCGAGCGTGGAGGTGCGGGCGATCTCGGCGCGCCGCTCGGCGCGGCGGGCGAGGAGCTCGTCACGCCGTGGCGTGAACCGGCGGTGCAGCTCGGCCACGAAGGCGAGGGCCGCCTCGGTGAGGACCTCCTCCTGCCGCGGCAGCGGCTCGGCGTCGACGATGGCCAGCGGGGACGGCGCTGGTGCGGACATGAGCTGTCACTTCCTTCAGCGGTGGCACCGGGTGCCAGTCGAACCGGGTACGCGAGCGGCGCCCTGCACGGGAGGAGGACGCTTCTGAGCAGTGGATACTAGTTTCCTCATCGTGGAAGTTCAATGGTTTGTTGATGTCGAGATTCTCCGAGTCGAGCCAATGTGGCGCTCAGTGCCAGTGTGCTCACTCAAGGTGTGTCAGGTCGGCTGCCGTGTCGATGTCGTACGGCTCGGCCACGTCCGCGCACTCGACGAACGTGATGGCGTCCTCGTGCTCCTTCAGGTAGGCGCGTGCCCCCCGGTCCCCGGTCGCAGTCGCGGTGATCCCGGCCCAGTGCGCGGCGCCGAGGAGGACGGGATGGCCGCGTACCCCCTCGTAGGCGGCCGAGACGAGCGAGGCCTCGCCCTCGTACGCGGCGAGCACCCGGCGCACCGCCTCCGCCCCGATGCCGGGCTGGTCGACGAGCGAGACCAGCGCGGCCCGCGCTGCCGTTCCGGTGAGCGAGTCCAGCCCGGCCCGCAGCGACGACCCCATGCCCTCGGCCCACTCCGGGTTCTCCACGAGCACGCAGTCACCGAGCTCCGCCCGCTCCCGTACGGCCGCCGCGGCGGCCCCCAGGACCACGTGCACGCGGGTGCAGCCGGCCGCGCGCAGGACACCGACCGCGTGTTCGACGAGCGGGCGGCCCCGGTGTTCGAGCAGCGCCTTGGGCCGCCCGCCGAGCCGTCGTCCGCCACCCGCGGCCAGGAGCAGTCCGGCGACCTGCTGTTCGTTCTCCGTCATGCGTCCTGCATACCTGACGTGCCGGGGTGTGCCGGGTTTCCACGGGCTGAATTTCGGTCCGTACGGTGGCGCGCGGCGCCCTGCGTGGCGTTTACTGACCCGCGTCCCTCGGGGCCTGACCAACGCCGACGGGGCTTCACGGTGCTGGGGCGTACGAAGGTGTGCGAGGGGGAGAGCTGTGTTGCGGAGCTTGGGACAGAGGCCAGTGACCGGCAGCGACAACGATCCGAGAGTGGCGGAACTGCGGACCGCGGTGTCCCGGTTGCGCCGCGAACTCGCCGCGCACCCGGCCGAGTTCCCCGATCGGGGCATCGCCGAGGACGAACTCGCCGCGCTGGCCGCCATGGCGATCCACGGAACGCCCGAAATCCCGCGCCTGCGACGGTCGTTGCTGCTGATCGCGGGGGCGATCGGATCGGTGAGCGCGTTGTCGCGGGGACTGACCGACGTACGCAACGCGGTGGAGTTGTTCAGGGAGCCGCGGCACTAGTCGGTGGAGGCCCCTGCGCGCTGCGGCTCGGACGCCCCACGGACGGCGGGAGCCCGGACCTCGAGGACGCACGGCAGCGTCGCGATCCGCTCACCCTGGCCCGCGGCCTCGACGGTCAGGCCCCTCGCCGGTCAGCGCGCCGAGCGTGCTCCGTGCCGGGCCCTCACGCCGGGTTCTGGCTGGCCAGCGCCTGTGACAGTTCCGAGGCGACCTGCTGGAGCACCGGGACGATCTTCTCCGTGGCAACCTCCGTGACTCGCCCCGCCGGTCCGGAGATCGAAATGGCGGCAGCCGTGGGGGAGTTGGGCACCGAGACCGCGAGGCAGCGGACGCCGATCTCCTGCTCGTTGTCGTCGACCGCGTAGCCCTGGCCGCGCACTTCCTTGAGGGCCGCGAGGAAACCGTCCGGCGTGGTGATCGTCTTCTCCGTCGCGGCCGGCATGCCGGTCCTGGCGAGCAGGGCGCGGACCTCGTCGTCGGGGGTGTGGGCGAGCAGGGCCTTGCCGACGCCCGTGGAGTGCGGCAGGACGCGCCGGCCGACCTCGGTGAACATCCGCATCGAGTGCTTCGACGGCACCTGCGCGACGTAGACGATCTCGTCCCCGTCGAGCAGCGCCATGTTGGCCGTCTCGCCGGTCTCCTCGACCAGACGGGCGAGGTAGGGGCGGGCCCATGTGCCGAGCAGCCGGGAGGCCGACTCGCCGAGGCGGATCAGGCGCGGGCCGAGGGCGTAGCGCCGGTTGGCCTGCTGGCGGACGTATCCGCAGGAGACGAGTGTCCGCATCAGGCGGTGGATGGTGGGCAACGGCAGCCCGCTGCTCGCGGACAGTTCGCTCAGTCCGACTTCTCCGCCCGCGTCCGCCATCCGCTCCAGCAGATCGAAGGCGCGCTCGAGGGACTGGACCCCGCCGCCGGCGGACTTGGCGGAGTCGGTGGTGCTGGCGCTGGACGTCGGCACGGCGCGTTCCTTTCGGAGCTGCCTTTCGGGTCTGGGCAGGAGGGCAGAAGCCTACCCGGCAGTCGGTTGACTACCTGCTGGTGCATAGCTACGTTCTGCTTGCTGGAATTCTAATTCCGCTTTGTGGAAACGTCCAGAGCGCTGGCGCAGGGTGCGCTGTGGGGAAGTGTGCCCTTGACGGCGCTCGACCGGGAGTGAAGACTCCTTCAACAGAAAGTTGAATTCCGTTACGCGGAAGTTAACGGCGGCAGAGAGGGGTCCGGGTGTCCGACACTGAACTGGTGCTGCGCTCCACGCGCGTCATCACGCCCGAGGGGACGCGGGCCGCGTCGGTCGCGGTCGCCGACGGGAGGATCACGGCCGTGCTGCCGTACGAGGCTCCCGTCCCAGGGGACGCCCGCCTGGAGGACCTCGGCGACGACGTCCTGCTGCCCGGCCTCGTCGACACCCATGTGCACGTCAACGACCCCGGCCGCACCGAGTGGGAGGGCTTCTGGACCGCCACGCGCGCGGCGGCGGCCGGCGGCATCACCACCCTCGTCGACATGCCGCTCAACTCCCTCCCGCCCACGACGACGGTCGACCATCTCCGTACCAAGCAGGAGGTCGCCGCCGACAAGGCCCACATCGACGTCGGCTTCTGGGGCGGCGCGGTGCCCGACAACGTCAAGGACCTGCGTCCGCTGCACGAGTCGGGTGTCTTCGGCTTCAAGGCGTTCCTGTCCCCGTCCGGCGTGGACGAGTTCCCGCATCTCGACCAGGACGGGCTCGCAAGGTCGCTGGCCGAGATCGCCTCCTTCGGCGGCCTGCTGATCGTGCACGCCGAGGACCCGCACCACCTGGAGGCCGCCCCGCAGCAGGCCGGTCCGAGGTACGCGGACTTTCTGGCGTCCCGTCCGCGCGACGCCGAGGACACGGCGATCGCCCAGCTCATCGCCCAGGCGAAGCGGCTCGACGCGCGCGTGCACGTGCTTCACCTGTCGTCGTCCGACGCCCTGCCGCTGATCGCCCGGGCCAAGGCGGAGGGCGTCCGCGTCACGGTCGAGACCTGCCCGCACTACCTCACCCTCACCGCCGAGGAAGTGCCGGACGGCGCCAGCGAGTTCAAGTGCTGCCCGCCCATCCGTGAGTCCGCCAACCAGGACCTGCTGTGGCAGGCGCTGGCCGACGGCACCATCGACTGCGTGGTCACCGACCACTCGCCGTCCACGGCCGACCTGAAGACGGACGACTTCGCCACCGCGTGGGGCGGCATCTCGGGCCTTCAGCTGAGCCTGGCGGCGGTCTGGACGGAGGCCCGGCGGCGCGGTCACTCGCTGGAGGACGTCGTGCGCTGGATGTCCGAGCGGACGTCCCAACTGGTCGGCCTGGACCGCAAGGGCGCCATCGAGGCCGGCCGCGACGCCGACTTCGCGGTCCTCGCGCCCGACGAGACCTTCACCGTGGACCCGGCGGCCCTCCAGCACCGCAACCGGGTCACGGCCTACGCGGGCAAGACCCTGTACGGCGTCGTGAAGTCGACCTGGCTGCGCGGCGAACGCATCGTGGCGGACGGCGAGTTCACGTCTCCCAAGGGTCAACTTCTCACCCGCAAGCCCTGATCCACCCGCACCGGCCCACTCCAGAGAGGCACATGTACGTGACGGCGATTCCCAGCTTCACCGGCGACGCGAAACCGTACGGCGGCGGTGACCCGTACGCGGACTACCGCACCGCCGACTTCCCCTTCACCCAGTACGCCGACCTCGCCGCACGGACGCTCGGCGCCGGAGTCATCGCCGCCAACGACGAGTTCTTCGCCCAGCGCGAGAACCTGCTGATGCCCGGGCGGGCCGAGTTCGACCCCGAGCACTTCGGGCACAAGGGCAAGATCATGGACGGCTGGGAGACGCGGCGCCGCCGGGGCGCCTCGACCGAACACCCCTGGCCGACGGCGGAGGACCACGACTGGGCGCTGGTACGCCTGGGCGCGCCCGGCGTGATCCGGGGGATCGTGGTCGACACGGCGCACTTCCGCGGCAACTACCCGCAGGCGGTGTCGGTCGAAGGCGCGTCCGTGCCAGGCTCCCCGTCGCCGGAGGAGCTGCTGGGCGACGACGTGAAGTGGACGACGCTCGTTCCGCGGACGCCGGTCGGCGGCCATGCGGCGAACGGCTTCTCCGTGTCGCTGGAACAGCGCTTCACGCACCTGCGGGTCAACCAGCACCCCGACGGAGGCATCGCCCGCCTGCGCGTGTACGGCGAGGTCGTCCCGGACCCCGCGTGGCTGGAGATCCTCGGCACCTTCGACGTGGTCGCCCTGGAGAACGGCGGCCGCGCGGAGGACGCGTCCAACCTCTTCTACTCCCCGGCGTCGAACACCATCCAGCCGGGGCGCTCCCGCAAGATGGACGACGGCTGGGAGACCCGCCGCCGCCGTGACCAGGGAAACGACTGGATCCGCTACCGGCTGGTGGCCCAGTCCCAGATCCGCGCGATCGAGATCGACACGGCGTATCTGAAGGGGAACAGCGCGGGCTGGGCATCGGTGTCGGTCCGCGACGGCGAGGACGGCGACTGGCAGGAGATCCTCCCGCGCACGCGCCTCCAGCCCGACACGAACCACCGCTTCGTGCTCCCGACGCCGACGGTGGGCACGCACGCGCGCGTGGACATCTTCCCGGACGGGGGTATCTCGCGGCTGCGGCTGTTCGGCTCGCTGACGGAGAGCGGCGCGGCGGCGCTGTCGGCGAGGCACCAGGAGCTGGGCGGCTGAGGCGGATGCCCCGGTGGGAACGCCCCGGGGCACGCGGCGGCGGGTGGCCCCAGCGACGCCCGCCGCGCCGCCTCCGCCCCCCGAGCGTGGCCGTACACCGCCGGGGGCCCGCGGTGGGCCCCCCCGGGGGCGCACGGGTAGGGGCGGCGGGGCGAGAAGAAGAGGCGGCTACCTCACGCCGCGTGTCCCCCGTCCACGGAGAACTCCGCACCGGTGACGTACGCGGCGTCCGCCAGATACGCCACCATCGACGCCACTTCCTCCGCCGTCCCGAACCGCCCCACCGCGGTCATCGCGGCCTGCCCCGCCGCGAACGGCCCGTCCGCCGGGTTCATGTCGGTGTCCGTAGGCCCGGGATGCACGATGTTCGCGGTGATTCCCCGTGGCCCCAGCTCCCGCGCGAGGGCCTTCGTCAGCCCGGTCAGCGCCGACTTGCTCGTCGCGTACAGGGTCCCGCCGGGACCCGGCACCCGCTGGGTCATACAGCTGCCGATCGTGATGATCCGCCCCCCGTCCCGCATCCGCGCGGCCGCCGCCTGAGAGGCCAGAAACACCCCGCGCACGTTGACGGCCAGCACCCGGTCGACCTCCGCGAGGGACAGCTCGCCCAGCGGACCGAGCACCCCCACGCCGGCGTTGTTCACCAGCACATCCAGCCCACCGAGCGCCTCCGCCGTACGGAGAACCGCCCCCGCCGCCTCCTCCGCGTCCGCGGAGTCCGCGCGCAGGGCGACGGCCCGCCGCCCCAGCGCCTCGACCCGCCGTACGACGTCCGATGCCGTCTCCTTGCCGTCCACGTACGTGACGGCCACATCCGCGCCCTCCCGCGCCAGCCGCACCGCCGTGGCCGCCCCGATCCCCCGGCTGCCCCCGGTGACGAGCGCGACCTTGCCGTTCAGAGTTCCGTAAGTCGTTGTCATGACGTCCATCCCACCGGCCCGGACCCGGGAACGCTGGCGGCGCTCGGACACCGACCTCAGCCATGACGACCTACGTAGAGGAGTCAGTAATTCTGCCGACGCGTCCAGGGCTGTGGCTCGAGACCATGGATCATCCTCATGTGAAGAAAAGGTGCACCCCATGAACCTGTCGGTCAGCGCGCGTCCCGCCGTACGAGGCGTTCTCGTCTCGGCCGGCGCGGCCCTGCTGCTCACCACCCTGGCAAGCTGCTCCGACGGCAAGGAGACCTTGGCGAGCTGGTCCGAGAAGGGCGGTCAGAAGCACATGACCGCCATAGCCAAGGACGTGACCACCCTGATTCAGGTGAGCGATCCGGTCGGCTCGGACCCCACCGTCGCTTCACAGTGCGGTCAGGTGCTCGACGACGTGAAGGCGGCCAGGGCCTACGGCGAACTGCCGGACGACATTGCCCAGACCTCCTGGAAAGAGGCGCTCGACCGGCTCGACACGGCCGCTTCGCACTGCGTGCGCAACGCCAAGGCCGGCAAGTCGGGAAGCAGCCTCACCGAAGCCATCGACGTCGAGAGCGCGTTCCACAGTTTCTCCCTACGGATCGAACAGCTCCGCAGCCAGTCCTGATCCATGCCGTGCCCCCGGCCATGGCCCGCGTGAAGGCTCCGGGTGGCAGGTTAACTCCCCGAAAACTCATCGGACTTGACGGGAAAATCTCCTCAGTTGTCATTGACATGCCACTGTCTACGCGCGTCATCATGAGGGCATGAGATTCCCCCCACGGATCACTCGTATCGGCGCCGCTGCCGCCGTCCTGTCCGCTCTCCTCGTCGGTGGCGCCGTCACCACCGCAACCCCGGCGGCCGCCGCGGTCGGCAGCATCTGTTACACCAAGCTGCCCTCCCAGGCGTACGACACCCTGGACCTGATCGAGCAGGGCGGCCCCTACCCCTACTCGCAGGACGACAGTGTCTTCCAGAACCGGGAAGGCGTCCTGCCGAGCCAGTCGACCGGCTACTACCACGAGTACACGGTGATCACGCCGGGTTCCTCCACGCGCGGGGCGCGCCGGATCGTCACCGGTCAGAAGACCCGGGAGGACTACTACACGGCGGACCACTACGCCACGTTCAACCTGGTCAACTACGGCTGCTGAGCCCCACCCGGCAGCCCGGAGAACGGCGCGTCCAGCCGGAGGTCCGGTCCGTGTTCAGCCGGACCCCCGGCTCTCGGCGGCGGCGAACAGCGCGAACGCCAGCACGATCAGGGCGACGCTCGCGTAGATCTCGTAGCCGTCGAGGAGACCGATGCGCTGGACGAGGCCGATGTGCCAGTCGGTGAACTCGTGCAGCAGACCCGCCCCGCCCTGCACCAGGGCGAGAGAACCGAGCAGTTCCAGCAGTTGCTTCATGGATGGACCCTCGCCCCGCGGACCCCCCACGGACATCGGCCGCGGGGCGAGCCTCCTCGCGCGAAAGCATCGGAACCGCCGAGCCGCCGACGACGAAAGTCTGCGGTGCCGCGACTTTGGTCGCGGATGCCGTCCACGGACGGGTGCTGCGGGCCCGCGCTGCGTAGATTTGTCGACCGTGAGCGGTGACAAGACGGTTCCCGAACCTCCGGCCTTCCCCGGCCGACGCTGGTTGCTGCCGTCCGCGGTGATCCACGAGTTCGACCCGTCCGCCGCCCGGTCCGGACGGCGGCCACGGCGTACCGCGCGCGACTGGATCGTCGACTTCTCCTGTTTCCTTCTGGCCGTCCTGATCGGCATGATCGCCGCGGACTCGGTGGGCAACAACCCCCATGTGTCGCACACGGCGGCCACCCTCGACCAGCTGATCGGCGCGCTCGCCTGCGCCGTCGTGTGGCTGCGCCGCCGCTGGCCGCTCGGCCTCGCCCTGGCCACGATCCCACTCGGGGTGCTCTCGGACACCGCAGGCGGCGCCTGCATGATCGCCGTCTTCACCCTCGCCGTGCACCGCCCCTTCCGGTACGTCGCCTGGGTGGCCGGCATCAACATCGCCATGGTCCCGCTCACCTTCCGGCTGCGGCCCGACGCGGACCTGCCGTACCTCGTCTCGGTCGTCCTCACCGTGGTCCTGGTCGCCGCGGTCGTCGGCTGGGGCCTGCTCGTGCGGGCCAAACGGCAGCTCATGTTCAGCCTGCGTGACCGCGCCCGGCGCGCCGAGACCGAGGCGCGGCTGCGGGCCGAGCAGGCGCAGCGGCTCGCCCGTGAGTCCATCGCGCGCGAGATGCACGACGTCCTCGCGCACCGGCTGACGCTGCTGAGCGTCCACGCGGGTGCCCTGGAGTTCCGGCCGGACGCGCCCCAGGAGGAGGTCGCGCGGGCGGCCGGCGTCATCCGGGAAAGCGCGCACGAGGCGCTCCAGGACCTCAGGGAGATCATCGGGGTGCTGCGGGCGGCGGACCACGACGACACCGGCCGGCCCCAGCCGACCCTCGCGGCGCTGGACACACTGGTCGCCGAGTCCCGCGAGGCCGGCATGAAGGTCATCCTCGACACTCGCGTGGCCGACCCCGCCGCCGTGCCCGCGTCCGTGGGCCGCACCGCCTACCGCATCGCCCAGGAGAGCCTCACCAACGCCCGCAAGCACGCCCCCGGCACGGAGGTCACGGTCACCGTCACCGGCGGCCCGGGCGAGGGCCTCGCCGTGACCGTGCGGAACCCCGCGCCCGAGGGCGAGGTGCCGCACGTCCCCGGCTCGGGACAGGGCCTGATCGGCCTCACCGAGCGCGCCACGCTCGCCGGCGGCCGGCTGGAGTACGGGGCGGAGCCGGACGGGGCGTTCGGGGTGGGGGCGTGGCTGCCGTGGGGGTGAAGCGGCAGGGACGTTCCCTGGTGTCGTCGGCAGGGCAACTCGCCCGGCCACAAGGGTGATTGCGCCCTGCCTCCGCGTGATTACGTAGGCCCATGACTGTGATCAGAGTGCTCCTCGTCGACGACGACCCCCTCGTGCGGGCCGGTCTGTCCCTCATGCTGGGCGGCGCCGAGGACATCGAGATCGTCGGAGAGGCGGCGGACGGCACCGAGGTCGAGGCGGCCGTGGACCGGACCCGCCCCGACGTCGTCCTCATGGACATCAGAATGCCGTCGGTGGACGGCCTCACGGCCACGGAACGGCTGCGCGGCCGCCCCGACGCCCCCCAGGTCGTCGTCCTGACCACCTTCCACGCCGACGAGCAGGTCCTGCGCGCCCTGCGCGCGGGCGCCGCCGGTTTCGTCCTCAAGGACACTCCGCCCGCCGAGATCCTCGCCGCCGTACGCCGGGTCGCGGCCGGCGACCCCGTCCTGTCGCCCACCGTCACCCGCCAGCTGATGGAGCACGCGGTCGGCTCCGCCGCCGACACCCGACGGGCACGCGCGCGTGAGCGCGTCGCCGCCCTCAACGACCGGGAACGCGAGGTCGCCGTCGCCGTCGGACAGGGTCTGTCCAACGCCGAGATCGCCGCCGCCCTCTACATGAGCGTCGCCACGGTCAAGACCCACGTCTCCCGCGTGCTGGCCAAGCTCGACCTCAACAACCGGGTGCAGATCGCGTTGTTGGCGTACGACGCGGGACTGCTGGAGCAGTCCGCGGAATCCGAGCCGGACGGGCACTAGGCGCGGGTGCCGGGCGTTGAAGGTGTGAAGGGGGAGTCCATGACCGAAGCAGTGATCGACCTCGGGGAGTACGGCGACGCGTTCCGTGCCGACCCGCACCCCGTGTACGCCGAGTTGCGCGGCCTCGGCCCGGTGCACCGGGTGCGACCGCCCGGCTCCGACGCCGGCTACTCGACCTGGCTCGTCGTCGGGCACGAGGAGGCGCGCGCGGCGCTCGCCGACCCGAGGCTGTCCAAGGACGGCCGCAGGATCGGCATGGTGTTCGACGACGAGGCGCTGATCGGCCGCCATCTGCTCAGCAGCGACCCGCCCGAGCACACCCGGCTGCGCGGCCTCGTCTCCCGAGCCTTCACCATGCGCAGGGTGGAGCAACTGCGGCCCAGGATCGAGGAGATCATCGACGACCTCCTCAACTCCATGCTGCCGCACGGCCGCGCGGACCTGGTGCAGTCCCTCGCCTACCCGCTGCCGATCACCGTCATCTGCGAGCTCCTCGGCGTACCCGAGATGGACCGCACGGAGTTCCGGAAGCTGTCCACGGAGGTCGTGGCACCGACCAGCGCGGAGAGTTCGTACGACGCCGTCCTGCGCCTCGGTGAGTATCTGTCGGAGCTCATCGAGGACAAGCGGTGCGCCGGACCGAGCGACGACCTGCTCGGCGACCTCATCCGCACCACCGCCGAGGACGGCGACCGGCTCTCCCCGTCGGAACTGCGCGGTATGGCCTTCCTGCTGCTGATCGCGGGCCACGAGACCACGGTCAACCTCATCACCAACGGCGTGCACGCCCTGCTCGCCCATCCGGACCAACTCGCCGCCCTGCGCGCCGACATGAGCCTCATCGACGGCGCGGTCGAGGAGACGCTGCGCTACGAGGGCCCGGTGGAGAACGCGACTTTCCGGTACGCCGCCGAGCCCCTGGAGATAGCGGGACGGGCCATAGCCAAGGGCGACCCGGTGATGATCTGCCTGGGCGCGGCCGACCGCGACGACTCCCGCTATCCGGCGCCGGACCGCTTCGACATCCGCCGCGACCCGCGCGGCCACCTCGCTTTCGGCCACGGCATCCACTACTGCCTCGGCGCCCCGCTGGCCCGCCTGGAGGCGCGCACGGCGATCCGGACCCTGCTGGACCGCGCCCCGGCCCTCGCCCTGGACGGGCCCACGGGGGAGTGGCTGCCGGGAATGCTGATCAGGGGAGTGCGGAGCCTGCCGGTGCGGTGGTAGGGCTCGGCGGGTTCGGCCGGTACGACCTCGGCTGGGACGGGAGGGGCTCGGTTGGGTTCGCGCGGGGACCTGGCAGGGCGGGCTGAGGTCGGCGCCGTGCGACGGGGCGAGGTCGGCTGGGCGTGACGGGGACGGGGTGGGTGGGCGCGACGGGGACGGGTGTGCCTGACGCGGTAGGGCGGGCGTGGCGCGGTAGGTCGGGCGGGCGTGACGGGGCGAGTGTGACGAGGACGGGCGGGCGGTGGGTGACCGTTCAGGACCTGGGACGTGACGGCGTGAGGTTGGCGTGCCGTGGCGAGGTGACGTCGGCTGGGCCGCTGGGGCACGACGGGGTCACCCCGGCTGGGCCGGTGAGGCCAGGTCGGCCGACCGTGACGGGTTCAGAACGCGGCCGCGCTCGCACCGCCCGGGATCTCCGCCAGCCGCACGGCCCTGCGCTCCCGCCGGGACACCTCGCACGCCTCGGCGACCCGTAGCGCCTGCAACGCCTCGCGCCCGTCGCAGGGGTTCGCCCGCTCGCCCCGGACCACCTCGATGAACGCGGCCAGCTCGGCCTCGTAGGCCGGACCGAAGCGTTCCAGGAACCCCGTCCACGGCTTGTCCGCCGCGGGCGGTCCCGTGGGCTCGGTGGACGCGATGGGCGTACGGTCGTCCAGGCCCACCACGACCTGGTCCAGCTCCCCGGCGAGCTCCATGCGCACGTCGTACCCGGCCCCGTTGAGCCGTGTCGCCGTGGCCGTCGCGAGGGTTCCGTCGTCGAGGGTGAGCAGTGCCGCCGCGGTGTCGACGTCCCCCGCGGCGCGGAACATCGGCGGACCGGCGTCGGACCCGGCCGCGTACACGTCGACGATCTCGTGCCCGGTCACCCAGCGCAGGACGTCGAAGTCGTGGATCAGGGTGTCCCGGTACAGCCCGCCGGACAGCGGCAGCCACTCGACCGGGGGCGGTGCCTGGTCGGAGGTCAGCGCCCGCACGGTGTGCAGCCGTCCGAGCCGTCCCGAGCGCACCGCTTCGCGCGCGCCCACGTAGCCCGCGTCGAAGCGGCGCTGGAAGCCCATCTGGAGAATCGTCCCGGCGGTCTCCACCTCGGCGATGGCGTGCAGCGTGCCGGGCAGGTCGAGTGCGATGGGCTTCTCGCAGAACACCGGCAGTCCCGAGCGCGCCGCCCGGCCGATCAGCTCGGCATGGGCCGAGGTCGCCGTGGTGATCACCACGGCGTCCACGCCCCACTTGAAGATCTCGTCGACCCCAGGGGCCGCGGTCTCCCCGAGGCGGTGCGCGAGCTCCTGGGCCCGTGCCCCGTCCGCGTCCGTGAGGATTAAGGAACCGACCTCCCGATGGCGGCTGAGCGTGTTCGCATGAATGGTGCCGATGCGGCCCGTCCCTATGACCCCGATGCGCATGTGAACAAAGTGTGGTCGGGAACCCCCTGCTGTCAATCTGTATGTCCGGACAATCTGACTACACGACTTCCCGTCAACAACGCACGGAGCTACGCTCGGGCCCGTGCCGAAACCAGGAGTGGACCCGACCGTGACGCTCGAGCTCAGTGTGGACCGCAGCAGCCCCGTGCCGTTGTACTTCCAGCTGTCCCAGCAGTTGGAGGCCGCGATCGAGCACGGAACGCTCACCCCCGGCAGCCTGCTGGGCAACGAGATCGAGCTCGCCGCCCGGCTCGGCCTGTCCCGGCCCACCGTGCGCCAGGCCATCCAGTCGCTCGTCGACAAGGGCCTGCTGGTGCGCCGCCGCGGAGTCGGCACCCAGGTCGTGCACAGCCAGGTCAAGCGCCCCCTGGAGCTCAGCAGCCTCTACGACGACCTGGAGGCGGCCGGTCAGCGCCCCGCGACCAGGGTCCTCGTCAACACGGTCGTCTCCGCCACCGCCGAGATCGCCGCGGCGCTCGGTGTCGCCGAGGGCAGCGACGTACACCGGGTGGAACGCCTGCGCATGGCCCACGGCGAGCCGATGGCCTACCTCTGCAACTACCTTCCCCCGGCCCTCCTCGACCTGGACACCGCCCAGCTGGAGGCCACCGGCCTGTACCGCATGATGCGCGCCGCGGGCATCACCCTGCACAGCGCCCGCCAGTCCATCGGCGCGCGAGCGGCCACGCAGACGGAGGCGGAACGCCTGGCCGAGGAGGCGGGCGCCCCTCTGCTCACCATGCAGCGCGTCACGTTCGACGACACGGGCAGAGCGGTCGAGTACGGCACACATACGTATCGGCCGACCCGTTACTCATTCGAATTCCAGCTCCTGGTGCGCCCCTGAAGAGGAACGGCGTGACCAGCCACGAACCACCCGCACCGCATGACCCGCGCGCTCCCCTTCGCTCCCCCGCACAGCACCCCTACACACGGTGAGGCAGAATCGGGGCCGATGAGCACCTACGGCAACTTCAGCGCCCCCATAGGCTCCCGCCGCGCCCCCGCCCTGCGGACCGTCGGCACGCGGGAACGCCGCTCACACCTGACCGCACCCCGCGTGCCGACGGTGGGCATCGACATCGGCGGCACCAAGGTCATGGCGGGTGTCGTCGACGCCGACGGCAACATCCTGGAGAAGGTCCGCACGGAGACCCCGGACAAGTCCAAGAGCCCCAAGGTCGTCGAGGACACCATCGTCGAACTGGTCCTGGACCTGTCCGACCGCCACGACGTGCACGCGGTCGGCATCGGCGCGGCCGGCTGGGTCGACGCCGACCGCAACCGTGTGCTGTTCGCCCCCCACCTGTCCTGGCGCAACGAGCCGCTGCGCGACCGCATCGCCGGCCGCCTCGCGGTCCCCGTCCTGGTGGACAACGACGCGAACACCGCCGCCTGGGCCGAGTGGCGCTTCGGGGCGGGACGTGGCGAGGACCACCTCGTCATGATCACGCTCGGCACCGGCATCGGCGGCGCGATCCTGGAGGACGGCCAGGTCAAGCGCGGCAAGTACGGTGTCGCCGGCGAGTTCGGTCACATGCAGGTCGTCCCCGGCGGCCACCGCTGCCCGTGCGGCAACCGCGGCTGCTGGGAGCAGTACAGCTCCGGCAACGCGCTGGTCAGGGAGGCCAGGGAGCTGGCCGCCGCGGACTCCCCGGTGGCGTACGGGATCATCGAGCACGTCAAGGGCAACATCGCCGACATCACCGGTCCGATGATCACCGAGCTGGCCCGCGACGGCGACGCGATGTGCATCGAGCTGCTCCAGGACATCGGCCAGTGGCTCGGCGTCGGCATCGCGAACCTCGCGGCCGCCCTGGACCCGTCCTGCTTCGTCATCGGCGGCGGCGTCAGCGCGGCCGACGACCTGCTGATCGGCCCCGCGCGGGACGCCTTCAAGCGCCAGCTCACCGGTCGCGGCTACCGCCCCGAGGCCCGGATCGCCCGCGCCCAGCTCGGCCCCGAGGCCGGCATGGTCGGCGCCGCCGACCTCGCCCGCTTGGTCGCCCGCCGCTTCCGCCGTGCCAACCGGCGCCGGGTGGAGCGGCACGAGCGATACGAACGGTACGTGGAGGCCCGCCGTACGTCCCGGGACACCGCATGACGGCATCCCTGCCACGCCAGACCTCGGCGCCCCCCGGCGGGCCGGAGCGGCCCACCGAGGACCGCCGTCACATGATCCGCCGCCGGACGATCACGCTGCTCATCATCGGTCTGCTCATCGGCGTCCCGGCCGGCTATCTGGTGATCTCCGCCAACCAGAGCCGCGACAGCGGCAAGGACAAGGAGGCGAAGTACTCGGCGACGGGCCTCACGCCCGACTGGCCGTCCAAGGTGCAGCGCCGCCTCTACCAGGTGCCGGTCCCGCACCCCGCGGACCTGGTCGCCTCCTACGAGACCAACAACTGGAAGACCAGTCGCCTCTACGTCCAGTTCCGGACGACCGACGCCGGTCTGGCCGCCTTCCTCACCGGCATGGGTGTCAGCCGCGCCGACCTGAAGAAGGGCGACATCTCCATCAGCGAACGCGACCAGAAGGTCAGCGGCTGGCGGTTCGACGGACCGCGCTCCTGGTGGGGGCTGACCCACTCCCAGAAGGACCCGGCGCCCAAGCAGGACGTCATGGTCAACCTGACCGTGCCGAACGCCCCGAAGGTGTACGTCGTCTCGCGCACGGTCCCCTGACCCGGCCGCCGGAGCCGATTGTCAGACCCCGCCCGTAGAGTCGAAGACGAGTGATCCGACATGCGGGCGGGAGGTGACAGGACGTATGAGCGACAGCGCCGTGGTGGCCGAGCGCACGGGCGAGCAGCGGGAGGCGGCCGTTCCCGTCCGGCTCGCGGCCGTCTTCCTGCCCGCACCACTTCCCCGTGAGGGGCGGATCGCCTTCTGGGATCCCGAGGGCGCGCCCCTGCCGGCCGAGCACCCCGAGGCCGACGCCGCGTCGCCCGAGCGCACCGAGCTCACTGTCGTACGACCGCACGGAGCCGGAGTCCGGCGTCGCACCGCCCCCGTCCTCTCGCTCCCGGTCGGTGCGGCCCTGCCGCTCCTCGTCTGGGCCCGGCGCGATCCCGCCGCCCATCCCGCCACGGCCTGCTGGGGCGCCGCCGCCCTGCACGCGCTGCGGCTGACCGCCCGCGGCCGCCTGCTGCCCG
>NZ_MJAH01000013.1 GCF_001746295.1 Streptomyces sp. LUP47B
CCCGTACGCCTCGCCGGCGCCCAGGTGCCCATCGGGCCCGGACCGCGGGTCGCCGACGCCCGTGCCGCCGCCGTGAAGGCGCCCCCGCCGGAGGCCGGTCTGGTCGCCACCTGGTCCCGGCCGCGCCCCGGCGTCAACGGTACGGAGCCCGCCGTGGGCCCCGCCGTACCGGTACCCCCGCCCGCGCCGCCGGAGAGCTCGGGCGGTTGGCGGCCCTGGCGGTTCCGTATGTCGAACGACGTGTGGGGCACCCCGGCCGTCGCCGGGGACCTCGTCTACGTCACCTCCTTCGAGGTGCACGCCCTCGACGTCGGTACCGGCCGGCGTCGCTTCAAGACGCGGGACGTGGCCTGGTCGATGGCGGTCGCGGACGGCCGTATCCACGCCTCCGACGGCCCCACCCTCTTCGCCCTCGACGCCCGCGAGGGCGCCGACCAGTGGCGGCTGAACACGGATGCGTGGGTGTACTCCCTCAAGGCCGAACGCGGGACGGTGATCACCGGGACCCGCGGCGGCGGCGTACAGGCCTGGGAGGGCGCCACCGGACACAAGCTCTGGGAGCTGGCCGGCTGCCAGACCGACTTCGAGTCCCCCGAGGCCGGGCCCGCGCTGCACGAGGGCACGGTCTACGTCTGGCAGGAGGGCCGCCTGCGGGCCCTGGACGCCCGCACCGGCGAGGAGCGCTGGGCGTTCCCCATCGGCGACGCGGCCTCCTGCGGCGGAGTGCCGGTCCGGGTGGCCCAGGCCCACGACGGGTTCGTGTACCTCTCGGCCGGGACACGCGTCATGGCGCTCGACGTGGCGAGCGGACGGGTGCGCTGGCACTTCGAGGCCCCGGCGGTCTTCCTGTGCCCGCCGACCTTCGTACCGGGGGCCGCGGTCACGGGCGGCGGGGTCTACCTCGCCGACTACCTCGGCACGGTGTACGCCCTGGACGCGACCGACGGCCGCGACCGCTGGCGCATCGCCACCGAGGCCCGGACGTCCGTCGAGCCGGTGCTGGTGGCCGGGGGACATGTCCACGTGGGCAGCGGCAAGGGGCTGTACACGCTGGACGCGGTCACCGGGACGCCGAAGTGGCGGTTCCAGGCGGGCGGGGACATCGTGGGGGCACCCGCGGTGGCCGAGGGGCGGATCCACTTCGGGTCCACCGACCATCTGCTCTACACCCTGAAGGCCGACGACGGCCGGCTGCGCTGGAAGCTCGCGACCGGCGGGGAGATCACCGGTTCGCCGGTGGTCAAGGACGGGGTCGTGTACGCGTGCAGCAAGGACCGGTGCGTGTACGCGCTGGACGCGGAGAAGGGGACGGGGACGGCCAGGGCCACCTGAGCGCGCTGTCGGAGGCCCCCGTTAGAGTGATCCCATGCATTCACGGGGGCGTGTTCTCAAATTCACGGCGGTCATGGCGACGGTGGTGCTCGCGCTGACGGGGTTCTCCAGCGGGCACAAGAGCAGCGGGCGGCACAAGAGCAGTCACAGCCACAGGGACAGTGACAGCGGCGGTGGCTGCAGCAGCTCCAGCCAGGACCACGACAGCTACACGCCGCCCCGCACCACCAGCACCCGCCGCACCTCGACACTCCAGGACGGCACGGCGAGGGTGGTGAGCTGCGCGACGAAGGCGACCCCCTACACGACGGTCGAGGTCTCCAACCCGAACAGCAGTCGGGCCACCTTCGAGATCGAGTTCTCCTTCACCGACACATCCGGCCGGACGCTGAGCTCTGCGGACAAGCGGATCACGGTGCCCGCCAGAGGCACGTCGAAGATCAAGGTGCAGGCGAGTGGGGCCGTCCTGGCGAAGCTCGACCGCTGCTGGGTGGAGCCGGAAGCCGACGTGGTGTAGCGCTAGCGCGACCTGAATCCCGGCTGCCGGGAACGGAACAGCTCCGCCTGCCGGTCCGGCGGGAGGTTCCCGAGCGCGACGAGGTGCGCCGCCTGCGCGAAGCCCTGTGCCACGGCGGCCTCCTTGGCGGCCCAGAGCGCGCGGACCGTGCCCTGCACCCCTTCCGGCGGATACCCGGCGATGACCTCGGCGGCGGCGACCGCGGCCGCCAACACCCCGCCCGGTGAGGTGAGTTCGGTGACGAGTCCGAGGGCGTGGGCGCGCTCGGCGGAGAGCCGTTCCGCCGTCCCCATCAGGGCCATCCGCGCGGCCTCCCCGTGCGGCATGACCTGCGCCATGAGCACCGACTCGTAGGCGCTGACCATCCCGTAGGTGGTGTGCGGGTCGAAGAAGGTGGCGGCCGGGTCGGCGACGAGGAAGTCGCTCTCCCCCAGGAGATAGAAGGCACCACCGCAGGCCATCCCGTTCACGGCGGCGACGACCGGTTTCCAGAGGTCGTTGGACTTCGGCCCGATGTGGAGGAGCGGATCATCCGCCATGTAGGGGGAGGTGGGCTGCGGAACCTCGGCGTCCCGGTCAAGGCCCGTGCAGAAGGCCCGCTCCCCGGCACCGGTCAGAACCACGGCCCGTACGGAGTCGTCGAACCGCAACTCCCGCCACGCGGCGATGAGTTCGTCCCGCATCTCCAGATCGACGGCGTTCAGCCGGTGCGGCCGGTCCAGAGTGACGACGGCGACACCGGTGTCCTTGTCCGCGGTCACCCGCAGGCCGGTCACGACAGCACCCACTGCGGAAGCCCGTCGGAGAACACCACGTGCACCCGGGCGCCGATCCGGATCCGGCCCGGGTCGACGGAGTTCAGCGGCGCGCCGGCCGCGGTGACCAGGTTCCCGACCAGCCGTATCCGGGGGGCCTCCTCCAACTCGACGACGACCACGTTGTACGGTGCCTGCGCCGCGTAGTCGGGCAGAAGGGGCGGGTGGGGGACGACGTAGGACCAGACGCGGCCGCGCCCGGAGACCTGGCGCCACTCCTCGGCGAACGACTGGCAGTGCGGGCAGCAGGGCCGGGGCGGAAAGCGGAGCTCCCCACAGTCGGCGCAGGCCTGGACGCGCAGTTCGCCCCGGGCGGCGTACTCCCAGAAGGGGGCGCCCGTGGCGTCCTTCACCGGTTCGAGCATGTCAGCTCCTGTTGGTCAGCAGCAGGGCGGAGGTGGGCACGCCCTCGCCGGCGGTGACGAGGCAGGTGGTGGCGTCCGGTACCTGGGCGGTGCTGGTCCCGCGCAGCTGCCGTACGCCCTCGTCGATGAGGTTGAAGCCGTGCACGTAGGCCTCGGACAGTCCGCCGCCCGAGGTGTTGATCGGCAGCCGTCCGCCGATCTCCAGGGCCCCGCCCTCCGTGAAGGCACCGCCCTCTCCGCGACCGCAGAAGCCGTAGCCCTCCAGGGAGAGCGGGACGAGGGAGGTGAACGCGTCGTAGATCTGGGCCACGTCGACGTCCTGCGGGGTGAAGTCGGCGTGTTTCCACAGGTGCCGGGCGGCGGTCCAGGCGGGCCCGGTGAGCGGGTCGTCGTTCCAGTAGTTGACCATGCCGTGGTGCTGGGCGGGCAGGCCCTGGGCGGCGGAGTGGACGTAGACAGGGGTGTTCGGGCAGTCGCGGGCGCGCTCCCGGCTGACCAGCACGCACGCCAACGCCCCGTCCGTCTCAAGGCAGTTGTCGAAGAGGCACAGGGGTTCGCTGATCCAGCGGGAGGACATGTACATCTCGCGGGTCAGGGGGCGGTCGTACATGATCGCGGCGGGGTTCTGGTTGGCGCGGTTGCGGCAGGCGAGGGCGACGTTGAAGAGGTGGTCGCGGGTGGCCCCGTACTCGTGCAGGTAGCGGCGGGTGAGCATGGCGATCTCGTCGGCGGGGCGGAGCAGGCCGAAGGGTCTCGTCCACTGGGCGGGGGTGGGGAGCTGGACGGTGGTGTTGGTCCAGGGGCGGGGGCCCGAGCCGCGCTTGCGGGACCGCCAGGCGACGCCGACGCTCGCCTGCCCGCTCGCTATCGCCGCCGCGAGATGCGCGACCGTCGCGCACGAACCGCCGCCGCCGTAGCCGGCCTTGCTGAAGAAGGTGAGATCGCCGAGGCCGACGGCCTTGGCCAGTTCGACCTCGTCCGTCTCCTCCATGGTGTACGAGGCCAGGGCGTCGACCTCGCCGGGGGCGATCCCGGCGTCGTCGAGGGCGGCGAGAACGGCCCGGCAGGCCAGGGTTCTCTCGTCCTCGGCGAGGCGTTTGGCGAACGGGGTCCGTCCGATGCCGACGATCGCCGTGGCGTCCTTGAGGGTCACGCTGCACGCACCTCCACACACTGTGAGGCCTGCTGACAGCCCGTCAGGCTACAGCTAATCTGACGGGTAGTCAGCTAATGCGTTTCCGCTTTCGGGGAGGCCGATGTGGAGTGGCGGAGCATCCCGGAGCTGGTCGCCCGGGCCGCGGAGCGGTACGGCGCCGCGGAGGCGGTCGTCGAGGGCCGCGGCCGGGTCACGTACGGCGAGTTGGGCACCCGCGTGGAGCGGGCGGCGGCCGCGTGCATCGCGAACGGCGTGCGCCCGGGCGACCGGGTCGCCGTCTGGGCCCCCAACTCCCTGGACTGGATGGTCTCGGCACTGGGCGCGGTGTCGGCGGGCGCGGTCCTGGTGCCCCTCAACACCCGCTTCAAGGGCGCCGAGGCGGCGGACGTCCTGCGCCGCAGCGGGACCCGGCTGCTGTTCGTGACCGGCACCTTCCTCGGCACGTCGTACGTGGCGTCCCTGCGCCGGGCGGTCGCGGAGGGGCCGGAGCTGCCCGAGCTGGAACAGGTGGTGGTGCTGTCGGACGACGCCCCGGCGGACTTCCGTACCTGGAAGGACTTCCTGGCGAGCGGGGACGGGGTCGGTCGGGCCGAGGTACGGGCGAGGGCCGCCGCGGTCGAGGGTTCCTGGCCCTCGGACATCGTCTTCACGTCCGGGACCACCGGCCGCCCCAAGGGCGCGGTGATCACCCACGAGCAGACCTTGCGGGCGTACGACGTCTGGTGCGAACTGGCCGGGCTGCGCCAGGGCGACCGCTACCTGATCGTGAACCCGTTCTTCCACACCTTCGGTTACAAGGCCGGGGTGATCGCCTGCCTGATGCGCGGGGCGACGATGATCCCGCAGCCGGTGTTCGACGTCGACACCGTGCTGGCGAACATCGCGGCGGAACGGGTCTCGGTGCTGCCGGGCCCGCCCACCCTCCACCAGTCGCTCCTGGACCACCCGGCGCGCACCTCCCACGACCTGTCCGCACTGCGCCTGGTGGTGACGGGCGCGGCGGTGGTGCCGTTGCGTCTGGTCGAACAACTGCACGGCGAGCTGGGCGTGGAGACGGTCCTGACCGCGTACGGCCTCTCGGAGGCGAGCGGCATCGTGACGATGTGCCGGCGCGGCGACCCACTGCCGGTGATCGCGTCGACGTCCGGGCGGGCCATCCCCGGGACGGAGGTGCGGGTCGAGGCGCCGCCCGGCGAGCCCGGCGAGGTCCTGGTCCGCGGCTTCAACGTGATGCGCGGCTACTACGAGGACGAGGCGGCCACCGCGGAGGCCGTGACGGAGGACGGCTGGCTGCGCACGGGGGATGTGGGAGTCCTGGACGCCTCCGGAAACCTGCGCATCACCGACCGGCTGAAGGACATGTTCATCGTGGGCGGCTTCAACGCCTACCCGGCCGAGATAGAGCAACTGCTCGGGCTGCACCCGGCGGTGGCCGACGTGGCGGTCGTCGGCGTGCCGGACGCACGGCTCGGCGAGGTCGGCAGGGCATACGTGGTCCGCCGCGCGGGCTCGGTCCTCACCGCCGACGACCTCATCGCCTGGGCCCGCCGGGAGATGGCGAACTACAAGGTGCCGAGGTCGGTGGAGTTCGTGACGGCGCTGCCGCGGAACGCGAGCGGGAAGGTGGTGAAGGGGGAGCTGCGCCGGTCCTGAGCGACCGGCCCCGGGACACGCCTCGGCCGCGACGGCTCCCCCTCCGCGCCGCCGCGGCCGATCCCCGTGCGAGGAGAAGTCCTTGTCAGGCCTTCTCGTCCGTGGCGTGGTTGTCGAGCGGCTTGACCGTGCCGTCCGTCGTACCGGCGGCCAGGGTGACGACCTTCTCGGCACCGGTGGCGTGGTTGTCGAGCGGCTTGACCTCGTCCTCGGTCCCCGTGGCGTGGTTGTCGAGCGGCTTGATCGTGCCGTCCTGCTTCTCGGTTGCACTCATGGGTGGTGACTCTCCCGTTCGTGTGATGGGCGATGCCCGCCCGGCGACTCCCCCGAGGGTCGCCGGGCGGGCACGTCAGGGTCGGTAACCCTAGCGATGGAGACCACCGCTGACCCGTCTGCCCCCCGACGCGACGGATCGACACCTTGAGGGTGCCGTGCGGCGATAAACGAACGATGAACGTCCGTCCGCCGGACGCCTGGACGGTGGCCGAAGGGGTCGGTGCTGCTCACCAGGGAATGCACACAAGGCCGCATTAGCTCGATCGTGTGATCGTCGCCTGCGAGCTCGCAGCGCCCTGGGCTGTTTGGGCTAGCGTGGTCGTGCGACCTGGGGATACCGGGTACGGCGTCAGCGTGCGGGGCCCCTGCTCCACCAGAGGATGGTTCAGGGCCTCCCCGTCGCCTCTGGCCGTACCCACATGGCCAGGTCGTGAGGGCTGTGTCCATCAGCGGCCTCCGGCCGCGGGGGCCTCCCGGGCCCGGACCGCGCACAGGATGCGTGTCGCCGCCCCGGGGTCGAGTACGCCGGGGACCTGGGGGTACCTCCCACGCCCTTAAGGCAGTGGGGGATCGCCCAAGACCGTTCGGGGCGCGCGGCTGAACGGACTCACTCCCGCTCAGTCCACAGGAACGGTGAGCAGGAGCCGTACGTCGGCCGCCTCCGGCGAGCCCAGTTGCTCGAAGATGCCGAGCGCCTCCTGCCAGCACGCCTCGGCCCGGCCGGGCTGCCCGAGCCCGCTCAGGGCCCTGCCGAGGACCGTCAGGACGTTGCCGCGCCGCCACTCGCCGCCGATGCCCCGCAGTACCGCCAGGGCCTGCTCGGTCAGGGCGGCGGCCTGCGCGGGCCGGTGGCCGACGAGGTGCGCCTCGGCGAGCCGGAAGAGCGTCATGCCCTCCCACAGCCGCTGCCGGCTGTCACGGAAGACCTCGAGCGCCTCGGTCAGCCGCTCCACGGCGGCGTCCAGCCGCCCCTGCCCGGTGAGCGCCAGGCCCAGCGCGTACCGGCCGTTCGCGCCGCGCAGCGCGTGCCCCAGCCGGTCATAGATGACGATGCCCTGCTGGGCGAGTTCCACGGCGCTGGTGCTCTGCCCCATGGCCAGGTGGATACGGGAGAGGTTGCACAGCGCGCTGGCCTCGCCCGCGAGGTTCCGGTCGAGCCGGAAGCTCTCGATGGCCTCTTTCAGGTACGCCTCGCCCTCGGGGTGGCGCCCTTGGTAGAGCGCGATGATTCCGCGGTCGTTGGCGGCCCAGCAACGGGGCGCCAGGTCGTCCGCCGCGCGGGCGAGGTCCATGGCCAGCCGGGCCTCCGTGTCCGCCTGCTCGAAGCGGCCGGCGACGAGATGGACGTTGGTGAGCGTGGTGAGCGCACGCGCGCGGCTGCGCGGGTCGTCCGCCGCGTCGGCCGCGTCCCGCAGGGCGACGGCGGCGACCTCGTACTGCTTGGAGTTGGCCCCCGACTCGGCCAGGTCCTTCGCCACCCACAGCAGATCCACCGCGCGTCGCAGCAGGGCCCCCTTCGCGCACTGCTGGACGAAGGCGAGCAGGGCGTTGGCCTCGGCGTACAGCCAGTCCTGTGCGGTGTGGCGGTCCTCGAAGGACAGTCCGGGGTAGCGGATCTCCTCCAGGTGCTCCACCAGCCGATCGCCCGGCCGCTCGATCGCGTACACACCAGCGGCGGTCGCCAGATAGAAGTCCAGCAGCCGCGACAGCGCCGCCTCCCTCTCGCTGGGCGGCCATTCGTCGCGTTCCGCGCACGCACGCGCGTAGAGCCGTACGAGATCGTGGAACCGGTAGCGGCCGGGCGCCGCCGATTCCAGCAGGGAGGTGTCGACCAGGGCCTCCAGGAGGTCCTCGGTGTCCTCCGCGGGGAGATCCAGCACCGCGGCGGCCGCGGCCAGCGAGATGTCCGGGCCGTCGGCGAGGCCCAGCAGGCGGAAGGCGCGGGCCTGGGCGGGCTCCAGCTGGCCGTAGCCGAGTTCGAAGGTGGCCTTCACCGCGAGGTCGCCGGCCTGGAGTTCGTCGAGGCGGCGGCGTTCGTCGGCGAGCTTCGCGGCGAGGACGGAGACCGTCCAGGTGCGGCGGGCCGCCAGGCGGGAGGCGGCGATGCGGATGGCGAGGGGGAGGAATCCGCAGGCGCCGACCACGTCGAGGGCGGCCTTGCGCTCGGAGGCGACCCGTTCCTCGCCGACGATCTTGGTGAACAGCTGGAGGGCCTCTTCGGGGGACATCACGTCCAGGTCGACCAGGTGGGCGCCGGCGAGGTCGACCATGCGGACCCGGGAGGTCACCAGGGCCGCGCAGCCCTCCGTGCCCGGCAGCAGGGGCCGTATCTGGGCCGCGTCGCGCGCGTTGTCGAGCAGGACGAGGATCCGGCGGCCGTCGAGGACCGAGCGGTACAGGGCGGACCGCTCCTGAAGGGAGTCCGGGATCGCGGAGTCGGCGGTGCCGAGGGCTCTGAGGAAGGCGCCCAGGACCGTCTCCGGCTCGGCCGCCCGGGAGCCCGCGCCCTGGAGGTCGACGTAGAGCTGCCCGTCGGGGAAGGCCGCGCGGGTCTGGTGGGCCACGTGCACCGCGAGGGTCGTCTTGCCGACGCCGCCGATGCCGGCCAGCGCGGAGACCGCCATCACGCGGCCCTCGGAGCCGGAGGCGAGCACCTGGCTCAGTTCGGTGACGAAGGACACGCGGCCGGTGAAGTCCGGGACGGTGGCGGGGAGTTGTGCGGGGCGGACGGGGGCGGCGACCGGTTCGGGCTGCGGGGAGGCGGGGGCCGCGAGGCCGGGGTCGGCCTGGAGGATGCGCTGCTGGAGTTCGCGCAGGCCGGGGCGGGGGTCGACGCCGAGTTCGTCGGCGAGCAGGCGGCGGGTGTCGGCGTAGACGGCGAGAGCCTCCGCCTGGCGGCCGGAGCGGTACAGGGCCAGCATGAGCAACTCGCGCAGGCGCTCGCGCAGGGGGTGCTCGGCGGTGAGGGCGGTGAGTTCAGAGACGGCCTCCGCGTGGCAGCCCTGCTCCAGGTCCATGTCGAGGCGGGTTTCGAGGAGTTGCAGCCGCCACTCCTGAAGGCGTACGCGCTGTGCCTCGGCGTACGGGCCCGGCACTCCCGCGAGCACCTCGCCGTCCCACAGGGCCAGCGCCCGGGTCAGCGCGTTTCGCGCATGGCACAGGTCCCCGGTGCTGCGGGCCTTCTCCGCCTGGGTGGCCAGTTCCTGGGCGGCCGCGAGGTCGAGCGCGTCCTCGCCGAGCCCGCGGATCGCGTACCCGCCGGACTCGCTGACCAGGATCCCGGGGTCGAGGATCTTGCGGAGCCGGGAGGCGTACGTGCGCACGGCGGCCAGCGCCTGGGAGGGCGGCTCCTCGCCCCACAGGGCGTCGATCAGCTCGGCGGCGGTCGCGGTACGGCCCTCACGCAGCAACAGTGCAGCGAGCAGCGCCCGTTGCTGGGGCGAGCCGGTGTTCAGCAACTCCTCCCCACGCCGGGCCCGCACCGGCCCGAGCACACAGAAACGCAGCGACTGTACGGGGTTCGTGTGCTGCCCGGCTTCCGTCGGGGGGCTCGTGTGCTGCCCGGCCCCGTCCACGGAGCCCACGTCCTCCCCGCCCCCCGCCGAGGAGCCGGGGCGCCTCTGCTCCGGCACCCGCGGTGCACCGTCCATCGCCGTCCCCCTAGGGCCTGTCTGCAACCCCGTCAGTTTGCCTTGTCCATGGCGGATGCGTCAGCTGTGGAGAGGCTGATCACAGATGGGCGCGCGGTAAGTCACAAGGCTCTCACCCTCTCTCCGCACACTTCCGCACAGGAACCGGCGTCATCGGCCGCCGCCCACCCAGCTGACGGACCGTCAGATCGGCGCTACCGTGAGCGCCATGGAGACCACGACGGCACTTCCGAAGATCATCTCCGTCGACGACCACACGGTGGAGCCCTCCGACGTCTGGCAGAACCGGCTCCCGAAGAAGTACCTCGACACCGGCCCCCGGATCGTCCGCGCCCCGCTCAAGGAGATCAGCTTCCTGGGCGGCCGCTTCAAGCCCGTGATGGGCGCCCCCGGGGACGACGGCCCCCTGGGTGACTGGTGGTTGTACGAGGGACTTCAGCGCCCCCTCACCCGCCTCGACACGGCGGTCGGCTACAGCAGGGACGAGATCAAGCTGGAGGTCATCACCTACGAACAGATGCGCCCCGGCTCCTACGACGTCCCGCAGCGCCTCACCGACATGGACGTCAACCACGTCCAGTCGGCCGTCTGCTTCCCGACCTTCCCGCGCTTCTGCGGTCAGACCTTCACCGAGGCCAAGGACCACGAGCTGGGCCTGCTGTGCGTCCAGGCCTACAACGACTGGATGGTGGAGGAGTGGTGCGGCCCCGACGCGCAGGGCCGGCTCATCCCGCTCACCCTCATCCCGCTCTGGGACGCCGAGTTGGCCGCCGCCGAGGTCCGCCGCAACGCCGCCCGCGGGGTCCGCGCCGTCGCCTTCTCCGAGATACCCCCGCACCTGGGCCTGCCCTCCGTCCACTCCGACGACTGGGATCCCTTCCTCGCCGCCTGCGACGAGACCGGCACGGTCATCTCGATGCACATCGGCTCCAGCAGCCGTATGCCCTCCACCTCCGCCGACGCCCCGCCCGCCGTCGGCTCCACGATCACCTTCGCCAACTGCTGCTTCTCGATGGTCGACTGGCTGATGAGCGGCAAGTTCGAGCGCTTCCCGAACCTCAAGGTCATGTACGCGGAAGGCCAGATCGGCTGGATCCCCTACATCCTGGAGCGCGCCGACGTGGTCTGGGAGGAGAACCGCGGCTGGGGCGGGGTGGCCGACAAGGTCCACCGCCCGCCGTCCGAGCTCTTCACCGAGCACGTCTACGGCTGCTTCTTCGACGACGCGTTCGGGCTGCGCAACCTCGACTCCATCGGCGTCGCCAACGTCCTCTACGAGACCGACTACCCGCACTCCGACTCCACCTGGCCCAAGTCCCGCGAGGTCGGCGAGGCCCAGATGGGACACCTGGACGCCGACGTGGTCGAGCGGATCGTCCGCGGCAACGCAATCGACCTGCTGGGCCTCACCCCCGAGGGCCTGTGGAGCGGTTCATGAAGTACGGCATCCAACTCCCCGTCCAGTCCCAGTCCACGATCTACGCCGAGCCCTGGGAGACCGGCGCCGGGCCTGAAGACCTCGCCGAGGTGGCCGGCGCCGCCGACCGCGCCGGGTTCGCGTACATCGCGGCCTGCGACCACGTGGCCGTCCCGCGGCGCCTCGCCCCCGCGATGAGCACGGTCTGGTACGACCCGGTCGCCACCCTCGCCTTCCTGGCCGGAGTGACCGAACGGGTGCGGCTGCTCAGTCACGTGGCGGTGGTCGGGCTGCGGCACCCCCTGCTCACCGCCAAGCAGTACGCCACCCTCGACCATCTCAGCGGCGGGCGGCTGATCCTCGGTGTCGGCGCGGGACATGTGCAGGAGGAGTTCGAGGCGCTCGGGGTCGACTTCGCGGGGCGCGGGGCCGTCCTCGACGAGTCGATCGACGCGCTGCGAAAGGCCCTGGGACCCGAGGAGTTCCCCGAACACCACGGCAAGCTCTACGACTTCGAGGGCCTCGGCCAGCGCCCCCGCCCCGCGCAGTCCCGCGTACCGGTGTGGGTCGGCGGGTCCTCTCCGGCCGCCGTACGCCGGGCCGCGCTCAAGGGTGACGGGTGGCTGCCCCAGGGAGACCCCCGGGACCGGCTGCCCGCACAGATCGACCGGATACGGCGGCTGCGGGCGGAGGCGGGCGTCGAAGGACCGTTCAGCGTCGGGGCCATCGCCGAGCCGCTCTACGTCGGCACGCCCACGTGGGACGTCGGCCGCAGGACGCTCAGCGGCTCGCCCGAGGAACTCGCCGAGTCCCTTCGCGCCTACCGCGCGATGGGCGTGGACCAGATCCAGGTGCGCTTCCGCAGTCGCGGCCGTACCGAACTCATCGACCAGATCTCGGCGTTCGGGGCCGACACCGCCCCCCACCTCTGAGGAGTCACCGCATGGGCAAGCTGGACGGACGTGTCGTCCTCGTCACCGGCGCGGCGCGCGGGCAGGGCGAGCAGGAGGCCCGGCTGTTCCGGGAGGAGGGCGCCGAGGTCGTCGTGGGCGATGTGCTGGACGAGCAGGGGAAGGCGCTCGCCGAGGAGATCGGGGCGCTGTACGTCCACCTGGACGTGAGTCAGGAGTCCGACTGGCGGCACGCGGCACAGGCCGTCGTCGAGGAGTACGGCCGGGTCGACGGGCTCGTCAACAATGCCGGCATCCTGCGCTTCAACACCCTTCTCGACACCCCCCTCGACGAGTTCATGCAGGTCGTGAACGTCAACCAGGTCGGCTGCTTCCTCGGCATCAGGACCGTGGCGCCGGTCCTGTCCGACGGCGGCACGATCGTCAACACCGCCTCCTACACCGGGGTGACCGGGATGGCGGGCGTGGGCGCCTACGCGGCCTCCAAGCACGCGATCCTCGGGCTCACCCGGGTCGCCGCGCTGGAGCTGGCACCACGCGGTATCCGGGTCAACGCCATGTGCCCGGGTGCCGTGGACACCGCGATGTCCAACCCGGCGGTCCTGGACCCCTCGGCGGACGGCGAGGAGGCCTCCCGGGGGCTCGACCGGTTCTACCGCAAGGTCGTCCCGCTGGGCCGGATCGGGCGGCCGGAGGAGGTGGCGGCGCTCGCGCTCTTCCTGACCTCCGCCGACTCCTCGTACATCACAGGCCAGCCGTTCGTGATCGACGGCGGGTGGCTCGCCGGGGTCTCCGTCATCTGACGGGACATCTGACTGACCGTCAGCTATTGACGGTGCATGCGGCCGGTGCCACAGTCGGCGGCAGATCGACAATCTGACGGTGTGTCAGAAACAGGAGCGTCAGGACCAGACTGGGGACGGTGAACCTCCTTGGAATTCGGGCTCTTTGTACAGGGATACGTGGGCAAGCGCGCCGAGACCGACCCGCTCGCCGAGCACAAGGCGCTGATGGAGGAGACCGAGTACGTCATCCAGGCGGACCGGTCCGGCTTCAAGTACGCCTGGGCGTCCGAGCATCACTTCCTGGAGGAGTACTCGCACCTCTCCGCCAACGACGTGTTCCTCGGGTACCTCGCGCACGCGACCGAACGGATCCATCTCGGCTCCGGGATCTTCAACCCGCTCGCCCAGGTCAACCACCCCGTGAAGGTCGCCGAGAAGGTGGCCATGCTCGACCATCTCACCGAGAACCGCTTCGAGTTCGGCAGCGGGCGCGGGGCGGGGTCGCACGAGATCCTCGGGTTCATACCGGGCGTCACCGACATGAACTACACCAAGGAGATCTGGGAAGAGACCATCGCGGAGTTCCCCAAGATGTGGCTCCAGGACGAGTACGCCGGCTTCCAGGGCAAGCACTGGCAGCTGCCGCCCCGCAAGGTGCTGCCGAAGCCGTACGGGAAGTCGCACCCCGCGATGTGGTACGCCGCCGGGTCGCCGCCGTCGTACGCCATGGCGGCCAGGAAGGGGCTCGGGGTGCTCGGCTTCAGCGTGCAGAAGGTCTCCGACATGGAGTGGGTCCTCGAGCAGTACAAGACGGCGGTGGTCGACGCCGAGCCGATCGGGGACTTCGTCAACGACAACGTGATGGTGACGACGACGGCCATCTGCGCGCCGACGCACGCCGAGGCGATCGACATCGCCGTGCGCGGGGGCCTGCACTATCTGCCGTCCCTGGTGTTCCGGTACCACGACACCTTCCCGCGGCCCGAGGGCTTCCCGGTGTGGCCGGAAACCCTGCCCGAGTACACCGCGGAGTTCGTCGAGCTGCTCATCGAGGAGGAGCTGCTGATCTGCGGGGACCCGGACGAGGTGGTCCGGCAGTGCAAGCGGTGGGAGCAGGCCGGCGCGGACCAGCTGAGCTTCGGGCTGCCGGTGGGGGTGCCCAAGGAGGAGACGCTGCAGACGATCCGGCTCATCGGGGAGCACGTGATCCCGAAGATCGACACGGATCCCGTGCATCGGACCACGCGGTTCCGCGAATCTGCGTAAGGGGGTTCGGTTCCATGCTCGACCACCTCATCAAAGGGGCGACCGTCGTCGACGGCACGGGCGCCCCCGCCCGCACCGCCGACGTCGGCATCCGGGACGGCCGTATCGCCGTCATCGGGACCGTCACCGAGGAAGCCCGTACCAGCGAGGACGCTTCCGGGCTCGTCCTCGCCCCCGGGTTCGTCGACCCCCACACCCACTACGACGCCCAGCTGTTCTGGGACCCGTACGCGACGCCCTCCCTCAACCACGGCGTGACGACGGTCGCGGCCGGGAACTGCGGCTTCACCCTGGCGCCGCTGAACCCGGCCCGCCCGGACGACGCCGACTACACCCGCCGGATGATGTCCAAGGTCGAGGGGATGTCGTTGGTGGCGCTGGAGGAGGGGGCGCCCTGGAGCTGGAGTTCCTTCGGGGAGTATCTGGACGCCCTCGACGGGCGGATCGCCGTCAACGCCGGTTTCATGGTGGGGCATTGCGCGCTACGGCGATACGTCATGGGGCCGGAGGCCGTCGGCGGGCAGCCGTCCGACGCGCAACTCGACGCGATGCTGCGGCTGTTGCACGACGCCATGGACGCCGGTGCCTGGGGTTTGTCCACCACCCAGTCGTCCACGCACTCCGACGGCGACGGAAAGCCCGTGGCGTCCCGGCACGCGTTGCCCGCCGAGCTGCTGGCCCTGTCGCGGGCCGTCGGGGAGCACGAGGGGACGCAGATCGAGGCGATCGTCGCCGGGTGCCTCGACCAGTTCAGCGACGCGGAGATCGATCTCCTCGTGGAGATGAGCGCGGCGGCCGGCCGGCCCCTGAACTGGAACGTGCTGACCATCGACTCGTCCGTGCCGGAGCGGGTGCCGAGGCAGCTGTTCGCGAGCGAGCAGGCCCGGAAGGCGGGCGGCCGGGTGGTGGCGCTGACCATGCCGATCCTCACCCCGATGAACATGTCCCTGGGCACCTTCTGCGCGCTGAACCTGATCCCCGGCTGGGGACCGGTCCTCGCACTGCCCGTCCCCGAGCGGATCGAGAAGCTGCGCGACCCGGACGTACAGAAGGAACTGCTCAGGCACTCCGTGTCCAAGGAGGCGGGGGTCTTCCGGCGGCTGACCAACTTCGGGCGGTACGTCATCGGCGACACCTACAGCGAGGCGAACCGCGGGCTCAGCGGGCGGGTCGTGGAGGACATCGCGGCCGAGCGCGGGCAGGAGCCGTTCGCCGCGCTGGTCGAGATCTGCGCGGCCGACTCGTTGCGTACGGTCCTGTGGCCCATGCCCACCGACAACGACCCGGCGTCCTGGGCGATGCGTGCCGAGGCCTGGCAGCACGAGGACGTGCTCCTCGGCGGATCCGACGCGGGCGCGCACCTGGACCGCATGTGCGGGGCGCCGTACACGACCCGCTTCATCGGGGACTGTCTGCGCGGCCGGAAACTGGCGTCTCTGGAGCAGGCCGTGAAGATGCTCACCGACGATCCCGCACGGCTCTTCGGGCTGCGGGAGCGCGGGCGGATCGAGGAGGGCTTCCATGCGGACCTCGTGCTCTTCGACCCGGAACGGATCGCCGCGGGCACGGCCACCCTGGTGCACGACCTGCCGGGTGACAGTCCGCGGCTGGACTCCAAGGCCATCGGGGTACGGGCCGTATGGGTCAACGGGGTCGAGGCGATCCGGGACGACGTGGTGAGCGGGGCCGTACCCGGCCGGGTGCTGCGGTCCGGGCGGGACACACGGACGGTGAGCACCAGGTGAGTTCGCCGGAGGAGCAACGGCTGTTCGTCGGCGGCGAGTGGGTGGCGCCGGAGGGCGGGCACTACGCGGTCGTCGACCCGGCCACCGAGGAGACCGTCGGATGGGCTCCGGAGGCCTCGCGGGATCAGGTGCGCGCGGCCTGCGCCGCGGCCCGCGAGGCCTTCGGGCCGTGGTCACGCACGTCGGCGGGGGAGCGCGCGGCGATCCTCGCCCGCGCCGGTGACCTCATCCGCTCCCGCCTGGTGCCGTACGCCGAACTCGCCCGGGCCGAGACGGGGGCGACCACCGCCACGGCCCGCGCGATGCAGGTCGGCGTCGCCGCCGCCCGCTTCCGGCGGTACGCGCAGGTCGAGCCCGCCGAGTGGGCGATCCCGCCGCAGATCAACGAGGCCGGGCCGATGGGGAAGGCCGCGGTGATGGGCGCGCTGGCCGTCCGGCAGCCCGTGGGGGTCGTCACCTGCATCACGTCGTACAACAACCCCTGGGCGAACCCATCGGGCAAGATCGCCCCCGCGCTCGCCATGGGCAACACGGTGGTCGTGAAGCCCGCCCCGCAGGACCCCCTCTCCGTCTACCGCATGGCGGAGGCGCTGGAGGCCGCCGGGGTTCCGCGCGGGGTCGTGAACGTGGTGAGCGGCCGCTCGGTGGAGGTCGGTGAGGCCGCGGTCGACTCCCCGGACGTCGACATGGTCAGCTTCACCGGCTCCACGGCGGTCGGACAGCGGATCGGCGAGGTGTGCGGGCGGTCCATGAAGCGGCAGTTGATGGAGTTGGGCGGGAAGGGAGCGGCGGTCGTCTTCGAGGACGCGGATCTCGGGTCGGCCGTGGCCGGGATCGGGACCACCTTCTCCTTCTACAGCGGACAGATCTGCACGGCACCGACGCGGGTACTGGTGCAGCGAGGGGTCTACGAGCGACTCGTCGAGCAAATGGCCTCTTATGCGGGCAGGTTGAAGGTGGGGGACCCCCGAGAGGCCGGGACGGTCGTAGGGCCGGTGATCTCGGCGGCGCACCGGGAGCGGGTGGAGTCGTACGTCGAACTCGGCCGCAAGGAAGGCGCTTCCGTCATCGTGGGCGGTGAACGGCCCGCCTCGGAGCGGGGTTTCTACGTCGCCCCCACCCTGCTCGCCGACTGCGGCCCGCAGATGAGGGTGGTCCGCGAGGAGATCTTCGGCCCGGTCGTGACCGTGACGCCCTTCGACGATGAGGAGGAGGGCATCGCGCTCGCCAACGACAGCGACTACGGCCTCATCGACTACGTCTGGTCGGCGGACGTGGCCCGCGCCTTCCGTGTGGCGCGGCGACTACGGGCCGGGGGAGTCGGGGTCAACACGGTCGGCCGCAACATGGAGGCGCCGTTCGGAGGCTTCCGCAGCAGCGGGGTCGGACGGGACTGCGGCTCGTACGCGCTGCACGCCTACAGCGAGGTGCAGTCGATCGTCTGGCCGGGGTGAGGCGGCGCGGCTTCTCCGGACCGGGTTCGGCCAACTGGCCGGTAACCCTCGGGCGGGCCCGTAGAGTCCCGGACCGGGGACGGCGACATCGATGTCGCCGTACTGAAAACCAGTCAAGAACCCTTCCGGAGAACTGACTTGAAGCTCACCAAGCGTCTCGCGCTGACCACTGCGGCTCTTGCCGCCGCGACCGCCTTCCTGGGGACCACCGCCGGTAACGCGGCCCCCGCCGATGCCGCGCCGAAGCCCGTGAAGGCCCCCGCGGCCCTCCAGGTGCCCGACGGCAACAAGCTGACGGGCGTCTACCCGGCCCGGGGCGTGCAGACCTACACCTGCACCGACGGGGCCTGGAAGCTCCTGGAGCCGGCCGCCACCCTGTCGGACCGCAGAGGCCGCACGGTCGCCCTGCACTCCCGTGGCCCCGTCTGGGTCTCCACGGTGGACGGCAGCGCGGTGAACGCCGCGGTGCTCGCCAGCTCCCCGAAGACCGGCACCATCCCCGAGCTCCTGCTCCAGGCCACGGCGACCCGGGGCACGGGCGTCTTCGGAGGCGTCTCCTACATACAGCGCCTGAACACCACCGGCGGCGTCGCCCCGGCCACCGCCTGCACCGGCACGGACCAGGTGAGCGTGGCGTACACCGCGACGTACGCCTTCTACAAGCCGGCGAAGTGACGCGGGGGAGTCTCTGAGCGGGGCGGCGGCGGCTTCCGCTGGAGCGGGGCCGCCGCCGTGCCGCATGCTCATGTGCTCCCGGTCCTCACAGGAACTCGCTCCGGTAGGCCGAGGCCAACTCGGCCGCGCGGCGGCGGCGCTCCGCGAGCTCGCTCTCCGACAGGTGCGGCGGCGGCGCGTCCTTGCCCGCGACGACATCGCCGATGCGCGTGAAGTACTCGTCCTGGCCGGCCGGGGTGCACATGCACAGCATGCGGGCCGGCGCACCCGAGGCGTTGCGGAAGTTGTGCGGGGCGTTGGCCGGGATATTGACCGTGGACCCGGCCCGTACCGTGTGCTTCTCGCCCCGGAAGGTGAACTCGATCTCGCCCTCGAGGACCGTGAACATCTCCTCGAAGTCGTGCCGGTGCGGCGGCGGGCCGCCGCCGTCGGGGACGCGCATGTCGATCAGGCAGTACCGGCCGTCGGTCTGCTCTCCGGTGACCAGCATGGCGTACGTGTTGCCCACCAGAGAGATGTACGTCGTACCGGGATCGTCGGGGTCCGCCACCGTCAGGGAGCGGGACGGGTCGTCGTCGGGGATCATCGTGGTCGTCTCCTTGAGAAGGTCAGAGGTCAGAGGTCAGGCGGCAGGCGCGACGATGACGACCTTGCCGTGCAGCTCGCCCGTGGCGGCCCGGGTGTGGACTGCCGGCAGTTCCGCCAGCGGCACCCGCTGCGCCACGTCGACCCGTAGCTCGCCGGAGTCGACCATCGCGACCAGCCGCGACAGCTGGTCGGCGTCGCTGTTGACGAACAGGTCGATGCCGCGCACGCCGCGTGATTCGTCGCTGGGCGCGGGCATCCACACCGTGGTGTTCACCAGCACTCCACCGGAACGGATCACGGTGAGCAGCGCGGCCAGCCGCGCCGGGTCGATCGGCGCGAGGTTGAGCACGACGTCGACCGGCTCGGTCACCGCCGCGGTCACCTCGCCGGCGGTGTGGTCGACGACCTCGTCGGCACCCGCCGTCTTGACCTGCTGGCTGCTGCGCGGGCCGGCCGTGGCGATCACGTACGCACCGGCGTTCTTGGCCAGCTGCACGGCGTAGCCGCCGACCGCGCCGCCCGCACCGTTGATGAGCACGCGCTGCCCCGGCACCAGCTTCGCGTGATCGAACAGGGCCTGCCAGGCGGTGAGACCCACCACCGGCAGCGCGGCGGCATCGGGCAGCGGGATGCTCCGGGGCGCCGGCGTCAGAATCCCGGCCGGGGCCACCACGTACTCGGCGGCCGCGCCGGTGCCAGCCATCGGCAGGAAGCCGACCACCTGATCGCCGATCTCGAGGCCGGACACGCCCTCACCCAGCGCGTCGACCGTGCCGGAGACGTCGATGCCGGGAGTGTGCGGCAACGTCACCGGGATGGGACCCTGCATGAAGCCCCCGCGGATGTTGCCGTCGACACCGTTGAACGAGGTCGCGGCCACCCGGACCAGAACCTGACCGGCGCCGGGCACGGGCTGCTCGACGTCCTCGTAGCGCAGGACGCTCGGGTCGCCGTACTCGTGGAAACGCACTGCCTTCATGGGAAGTCCTTTCGAAGCACTGTTGGGTCATGCCATGCCTGACCGCCCACGGCGGGCAGGAGCTGGAGCTTTTCGTGGCTGGGTGAGCCGGGTGTGGCGGAGAAGACGAGCAGTTCCTGGGCCTGGTCGGGGTCGATCAGGCGCTGGCAGTACAGCTCCAGTTCGCCCAGCTCGGGATGGCGGTAGCGCTTGAGGTCGTTGTGGTGGGTGACGTCCACCTCGTGCAACCGCCAGACCTCGGCGAACTCGGCGCTGGTGGCCAGGAGCGCCGCGACGATCTCGCCGGCCCGGCCCTGCGGGTCCGCGGTGTACGCCGCGCGGAGGTCGACGGTGAAGACCCTGCCCCGCAGGGCGTGGTCCTCGACGGGGTAGAGCTCGCGTTGCGCCGGGTCGGTGAACCAGCGGTAGACCAGGTAGCGGGACATTCCGCTGAAGCGGGTGTAGTCGCCCAGCAGAGCGATGGCCGGGCGGGTCTGCAGCAGCGTCTCGTTGAACCGGGACATCACCAACGCCGGTGTGTCCGCGAGCCGTTCGACGATGCGCATCATGGTGGGGCTGACGTGATCCTCGCGCAGGACCCGACGTGGCGCCGAGTGCCCGGCGAGGTCGAAGAGGTGGTCGCGCTCGCTCAGGCTCAGGTGCAGTCCCCGGGCGAGCCCGGCGAGCACCTGCTCGGAGGGCATCGGACCGCGCTGTTGCTCGATCCGGCTGTAGTAGTCGACCGACATCCCGGCCAGTGCGGCGACCTCCTCGCGCCGCAGCCCGCCGGTACGACGCCGTGGCCCGCGGGGAAGCCCCACATCCTCCGGCTGCAGCACCTCCCGGCGTGCCCGGAGGAAGTCGGCCAGCAGCGCCCGTTCCATCTCGACCTCCCGTGTTCGACTGACCCAGCGTGGCGTGAGTCGGAACCCGGATGAAGGCATGACTTATCCACGGACAAGTTGTCCGTGGCAGAGCGGGCGGGGCAGGTGGAGATGAACGCGGACTAGTCCCGCACGGCGGACAGGAGCTGAAGCTTCTCGTAGCTGGGGGTGCCGGGCGTGGCGGAGAAGACGAGCAGTTCCTGGGCCTGGTCGGGGTCGACCAGGCGCTGGCAGTAGAGCTCCAGTTCGCCCAGCTCGGGATGGCGGTAGCGCTTGAGGTCGTTGTGGTGGGTGACGTCGACCTCGTGCAACCGCCAGACCTCGGCGAATTCCGGACTGGCCGCCAGCAGCGCGGTGACGATCTCGCCGGCCGTTCCCTCGGGATCCGCCGTGTACGCCGCCCGGATCTCCGAGGTGAAGACCCTGCCTCGCAGGTCGTGGTCCTCGACGGGGTAGAGCTCGCGTTGCGCCGGGTCGGTGAACCAGCGGTAGACCAGGTAGCGGGACATTCCGCTGAAGCGGGTGTAGTCGCCCAGCAGAGCGATCGCCGGTTGGTTCTGCAGCAGCGTCTCGTTGAACCGGGACATCACCAACGCCGGTGTGTCCGCGAGCCGTTCGACGATGCGCATCATGGTGGGGCTGACGTGATCCTCGCGCAGGTGCCGTCGTGGCGCCGAGTGCCCGGCGAGGTCGAAGAGGTGGTCGCGCTCGCTCAGGCTCAGGTGCAGTCCCCGGGCGATCCCGGCGAGCACCTGTTCGGAGGGCATCGGACCGCGCTGCTGCTCGATCCGGCTGTAGTAGTCGACCGACATGCCGGCCAGTGCGGCGACCTCCTCGCGCCGCAGCCCGCCGGTACGACGCCGAGGACCGCGGGGAAGCCCCACATCCTCCGGCTGCAGCACCTCCCGGCGTGCCCGGAGGAAGTCGGCCAGCAACGCCCGGTCCATCGCTATCTCATCCTCCGCGAACGAGACACATGCCGAGGGACTGTCCGGTCGGCGAGATCCACGGTATCCCTTCAGCTGTCCAGATCCACCCGCACGGTCAACTGGCCGACCCCTACGGCCCGTACGGCCGCGCTGTTCATCAGGGGCAGCGAGCGCAGTCGTACGGCGGTGTCGTCGTCCGGCATCAGATGAGCGGTCCCGGTGTGCCACCGCCCCCTGATGCGCACCCGCACCCGCGGATCGGCCTTGATGTTGCGGACGTACTGCGACCGCTCGCCGAACTCGGAGACCAGCCAGAAGGACCCGCCGACCCGCTTGCCGCCCACAGGCGTCCTGCGGGGCAGGCCCGAGGTGCGGCCGGTGGTCTCCAGGACGGTCTGGAGCGGCAGTCGGCGCATGATCGGGTTGAAGCGGCGCTGGAGGGCCGTGACGGCGCGGTACTTGCGCTCGGGGTCGCGGGACATGGGTGGTGAGACTCCTGTCTCTGGTGTCCTCTCCGGTCTTCCGTAACCTGACCGGCGGCCTCGATGATCTCAGGGTGCGGCCGGGTGGACGAAGGGTGTCGGCGATGCGCGTGGTGACCTGGAACCTGTGGTGGCGCTTCGGCCCGTGGCAGGAACGCCAGAAGGCGATCCTGGCGGTGCTGCGGGAGCTGCGGCCGGATGTGGTGGGCCTGCAGGAGGTGTGGTCGGCGGGTTCCGAGAACCTCGCGCAGTGGCTGGCCGACGAGCTCGGCCTGCACTGGGCGTGGGCCCCGTCGCCCGCCTCGGAGCGCTGGCAGCGGCGGATCGGCGACCCCGGGGTGGAAGTCGGCAACGCGGTACTGAGCCGCTGGCCGGTGATCGACGAGGCCGTCCTGCGGCTGCCGGCCCCCGAGTCGCTGGACGACGGCCGCCTCGCCTTCCACACCCGGCTGGCCGGCCCGTCGTACGAGATCCCCTTCTTCACCACCCACCTCAGCTCGGCCCCCACCGCGTCGGCGATCCGCTGCCAACAGGTCACGGCGCTGGCGGAGTTCGTGGCGGCGCACCGGTCGGGCACCGACTTCCCGCCCGTCGTCACCGGCGACTTCAACGCCTGGCCCGACTCCGACGAGGTCCGCCTCTTCGGCGGCTACAAGACGGCCCCGGCCGCCCCGGACCAACTCTTCCTGGACGCCTGGGAGTACGCGGACCCCACGGCCCCCTCCGCGACCTGGGACCCGGCGAACCCGTACGTCCGCTTGGACCCTCCGGTCCGCATCGACTACATCCACGTGGGCCCGCCGGGGGCGAGGGGGTTGGGCCATGTCAGGGACGTCCGCCGGGCGGGCGACGGTCCCGTGGACGGCGTCTGGCCGTCGGACCACCTGGCGGTGGTGGCGGACCTGGCGGACGGGTCAGAGTGACTTCAGCAGGGCGGCGAAGGCGCCGTGGCTGACGGTGACGATGGTTTGGGCGGCGTCGGAGTCCGTGATGTGCACGTTGTGGGGGTCGGTGGATATATGGACGCAGGCCTCGCCCTCTTGGCAGTAGGACGACTTCCGCCAGGTGCTGGTGGGCATTTCGGCTCCTTCAGAGATTCTGGATGATGGAGTGGATCAGATCGCGGGACTTCGCGGGACTGAGGGCGATGCCCTCCACGACGTCCAGGAGGCGCCGGTACTTCTCCAGATGCGCCTCGGCATCGATGAGCATCGGACCGTGGAACTGGTCCAACTGCACGGTGTCCAGCGGCGTTACCGGTCCGCAGAGGTAGTTGATCGACTGGCCCGACCCGGGGAACGCCCCGACGTCGAAGGGGAGTACACGAAGGGTGATGTGCTCCCGCAGGCTCATGTCGATCAGATGCCGAAGCTGATCGCGTGAGACCCGGCGGCCGCCGACCAGCATGTGCAGGGCGGCTTCGTGAATCACCGTGCTGTACGGATTCGGGTTTGTCCGGAACACGAAGTCCTGCCGCTTGATCCGGTGCGAGACACGGTGCTCGACCTCCGGCGGCGTCGGGGTCGGGATCGCCTGGCTGAAGATCTCCCGGGCGTGCTCGGCGGTCTGGAGCATGCCGGGGATGTGGGCGGTGAAGGCGGTGCGGACGGCCGTGGCGTGGTGTTCCAGCTCGGCCAGGGAGAGAAGCCCTGAGGGCAGTACCTCGCGATACGCGTCCCACCACCAGCCACGGGACTTCTCGGCCGCCATGTCGGCGAGGGCGTCGACGTAGGGCTGGTTTGTGCAGGAGTACAGCGCGGCCATCGCCCGCACGCGCTCGGGGCTCACGCCGAAACGGGCGGACTCCACGTTGCTGAGTTGACCCGAACTCGTGCCGAGCAACTGTGCGGCCTCGGTCGAGGTCAGACCGGCCCGCTCGCGGAGTTTGCGCAGCTCCGTCGCGAGTCGGACGCGTCGGGCCGTAGGCGCGGGCCGGGGTGTCATGGGTGCTCCTCCTACCGGGCGGCCAGCGGGTTTGTCACCCACACGAGGGAGAAGACACCGAGATCCTTCGAAGTACCGCAAAGCACCTTTGCGAACCCTCTATCGTCATGTTCAGGCGCCGCTCCACCTGGAAGCGCACCGTGGGACGCCAGGGCGGAGACACCAGGCATCTGTCCAACTCCCCTCAGTGACCGGAGACTTCCGATGGCCACCGTATCCCCGTCGTGGAACTACACCCTGCATCTCCCGCACGATCCACGCGCACCGGGTATCGCCAGGGGTGCCTTGCGGCTGACCCTGGCCGCACACGACCTCCCCGACCTGACCCCCACCGCGGAGCTGCTCGCGGCCGAGTTGCTGGCGAACGCGCACTGCCACACGAAGGGGCCGTACGCCTTCCGCCTCCTGTCACCGTCCCCGGGGCGGGTACGGGTGGCGGTCTGGGACACCGACCCCCGCGTCCCACCCGGCTTCACGACCGACAAGCCGCCCGCCGCCCCGGACGCCGAGAACGGCCGCGGCCTGCACCTGGTACGAGCCTGCGCGGACGCGACCGGCGTCTCGGTACTGCGGCAACTGGGCGCGTCGAAGGGCGGGAAGCTGCTGTGGGCGGAGTGCGGGGTGCCGGGGTGGTGAGCAGGGTCATACTGAGAGGTGGAGCGACCGCTGTTCACCAGGAGCCGACCATGAGCGCACAGCCCGAGCACGGCTGGGGAGCGATGCCTCTCCCGGAGATCCGGACCGTGGACGACCTGCGCAGCGCGCTCAGCCGCTACGGTTTCCCCGGCGACCGGGAGCGTTTCGAGACCGAGCTCGCGGCAGCCATAGGGGCCTCGCCGACCAACGACTTCGCGGGCGCCGCCGCGGTCGTCCGGGCCTATCGCCACCGGGTCCTGATCAGGAACTCGCCCGAGATCATGACAGCCCTGGAAGACGCCCGTGGTGGAGGCGGCCGTACGTGAACGAGATCCCGCTGGAAGAGGCCGAGCCTGCGAGGAAGGCGTTCGGTGATCTGACGGAAGGGGAGCGGGAGGTGGTCCGCGAGGCACTGGCTGCCATCGCCCGCGACCCGGCCATCGGCCGAGAGGTCCCAGGCTGGCGCCCGCCGTCGGTGGAGTACACCTACACGACGCCTCTTGCCTCTGACTCGGCCGAGGCGATCACGGTCGTGTACACGCACACACCGGGCCTGGGGGTGACGATCGTTTATTACTTCCGTGATCCACAGGTAGTGGACTGAGACAGCTTTTCGGTTTCGGTTACCCCTTCGGGACCGTCCACTCCCTCGGTTCGTCCAAGCCGTCGGGCTGGTACAGCACGGACTCCCGGGCGCTTGGCGCTGGGGACGGTGAACACCAGCTTTCCCCGAGCACTCTTGCCGGCGGTCACTGTAACTTCGGTCGGAACCTCCGGCTTCGGAAAGTCGCCGTAGGTGGTGCCGGACGGGTTGATGCGGCTGCCGTCGCTGTAATACAGCGTCCAACTGGTCGTGTTGTCGGTGTACGAGCCTTTCGTGCCGCAGAGCTTCAGGTCCGCGTACGCCCAGACATAACCCGGCTCACCGGCCTCTTCGCTGGCTTTGCCGACTGAGGTGAACCCCTGTTTGTAGCTCAGCACGGTAAGGGTTCCTTCGAAGTGCTCGGCCGGGTCGATGTTGTTCAACTTCCAGGTGTTTCCGAAGGTGAAGGGCTTGGACGACGAGGGTGATGAGACCGGTGTCTCATCTGCTCCGGGTGTGGTGATGACGGTCTGCGCACTGGTGATTGTCGTGGTGGTCGTCGCCGAGGGCACCGCCTTGTCGGCACTGGAGTCGGCCGTGACCCCGATCAGCGCACCGGCGATGAGCCCGGCGAGGGCTGCGCCCGCATGGGTGAGGACGCTTCTACGAGTCGCGCGGTATGCGGCGGTTGAACGATGTCGGTGCGGGCCTGGGTGTGCAGGTGCCCGTCAGGAGGTCCCGACGGGGTCGGGCTGTTCATGGCTTCAGCGAGCGACCGTCAGGCTGTTCGCGCACTCCGGGTCTGTTGGGCCGGGGCAGTAGTCCATAGGCCGAATCAGTCGGCCCCTGTGTCGGCTGTCCCTCAGGTGCTCTGACATGCGGTGCACCCGACCAGGTGCTGAACTGGAGACTGCATCTGATCGAGCACAGGACGCTGCGATGATCGGTACTGGCAGACGACGCAACCCTCTATGGCGCATGCGAAGGAAGTGGGCATCCCTGGGCCTACTGGGCCGGATTCTGGTTGTGGCCCTCGGGTTGTTCGCCGTCTTTGTGCTCCTAGGGGGCATACTCAGCGCCGTTGACCCCTCTGACGGCGAGCCCGGCTCACCTGCGACCTCCAGTACTCCTGCAGCTGACGCCCCAAGCGCCCTCCCGACGCACCCCGTCAAAGTCCCTACAGTCACGGCTACCGAAGCCGTGACTGTCGCCCCCTCTCCGGCTCCCACGAAGACGGTGACCAAGACGGCCGAAGCGCCCGAACCGACGACGACCCCAACCCCTGACGTGTACTACAAGAACTGTGACGAGGCCCGGGCCGCCGGCGATGCCCCGCTCCACCGCGGCGATCCCGGATACGCGCCGCATCTCGACAGGGACGGTGACGGCGTAGCCTGCGAGCCATATGCAGGGCCTTGACGGCGACGGTGAGAAGGGTTGCGCGCAGACGCTCAGCCGCCTTGCTCCTGCCCCGTGAACACGCTGATCAGGCCGTGGGGTGTGTTGTCGCCGAACATCAGGGCGTAGAGCTCGGTGCCCTCCGTGGCGGCCTCGGTGCTGCGCGGGAACATCGCCCGCTCGTACTGGGTGAGCGCGGTCTCGAGGTCGTCGGGGTGGGAGGCCAGGGACTGGGCGAGCTCCGCGCCGTCGAGCATGGCGAGGTTGGCGCCCTCGCCGTTGGGGGCCGCGAGGTGGGCGGCGTCGCCGAGGAGGGTGACGCCGGGGACGCGGTCCCACCGGTGGTCGGCAGGCAGCTCGTTGAGGGGGCGCAGGACCGGCGCGGTGTCGGTGTCGGTGATCAGCGCGGTGAGTTCCGGGGCCCAGCCGTCGAACTCCGCCGCGATGCGGGCCGTGGCCGTGGCGGGGTCGGTGAAGTCGACGGCGGCGAACCAGTCCTGCGGCCGGGCGAGCATCGCGTACGTGTGCAGGGTGCCGGCCCTCTCGCGGTGTGCGGTGAGGCCCTTTCCCGGCGTCAACGCGAACAGTGCCCCGTCGCCGACCGCCTTCGCGGTGACGGGGTGCCGGGTGTCGGCGTCGAACAGGTAGGTCTCCACGGACGACATGCCGGTGTACTCGGGCACCGCGTCCGACAGCAGCGGCCGTACCCGCGACCACGCGCCGTCCGCGCCGACCAACAGCTCGGTGGCGACCGAGGTCCCGTCGGCGAACGTCACCTCGTGGCGGCCCTCCTCGAGCGCACGCGTGCCGCTGACCTTGTGGCCCCAGCGGACCGTCCCGGCCGGGAGCGAGTCGAGCAGGAGCTGTCGCAGTTCGCCGCGCTGCACCTCGGGGCGGCCGCCGGTGCCGTCGTCGGCCTTCTCGAAGAGGACCGTCCCGTCCCGGTCGAGCAGGCGCGTCGCCTCACGGCCCTCCAGGACGAGACCGCGGAACTCGTCCATCAGGCCCGCCGCCTCCAGCGCGAGCTGTCCGTTGTGGTCGTGGATGTCGAGCATCCCGCCCTGCGCACGCGCCGTCGGCGAGGACTCCGCCTCGTAGACGGTGGACGGAATGCCGTGGACGTGCAGGACGCGGGCGAGCGTGAGGCCGCCGAGTCCGGCGCCGATGATCGTGACAGGGCTGATCGTGACAGGGCTGTTCATCAGGTGGCTCCTTCGGGGCGGGGCCTCCCGGTGAGTTCCGGTCGGCCTTCTCCCCACACCCTCCGGGCCACCGTCGACAGACCCCCGACATCACACCGACGGCCCCGACAGACGACCGACAACCGCGTCACCGAGGCCTACATCGACCAGTCGATGCCGACCAGTCGGTATGGACATCCCCGCCCCGGCCCGGTACAGATGCAGGCATGCGAATTTCCGTGACGATCTTCCTCACCGACGAGACCATCACCCCGACCCGGCTCGCCCGTGAGCTGGAGGCGCGAGGCTTCGCCGGGCTGTATCTGCCCGAGCACACCCACATCCCCGTCGAGCGGGTCACCCCGTACCCGGCGGGCGGCGACCTGCCGCGCGAGTACGGCCGTACCCTCGACCCGTTCGTCGCGCTCGGCCAGGCCGCCGCCGTCACCGAGCGGCTCGGTCTCGGCACCGGCATCACGCTCGTCGCCCAGCACGACCCGATCGACCTGGCCAAGCAGATCGCCACCCTCGACCACCTCTCCGGCGGGCGGTTCACCCTCGGACTGGGCTTCGGCTGGAACGTCGAGGAAGCCGCCGACCACGGTGTCGAGTGGCGCACCCGGCGCGAGCTCGTCCGGGACCGCATGGCGCTCATGCAGGCGCTCTGGGCGGACGAGCCCACCGCCCACGAAGGTCGGTTCGGGAGTGTCCGGGCCAGCCACGCCTTCCCCAAGCCCGTCCGGAAGCGGACTCTCGTGGGTGGCGCCGCGGGGCCGAAGCTGTTCTCCCACATCTGCGAGTACGCCGACGGCTGGCTGCCCATCGGCGGACGTGGTCTAACCGAGTCCCTGCCCGTGCTGCGTTCCGCCTGGGCCGACGCGGGCCGCGACCCGGCCACCCTCCAGGTCGTCCCCTACGCCGTCCTCCCCACCCCCGGCAAGCTCGCCCACTACGCCGAGCTCGGCATCGAGGAGGTCGTGCTGCAGCTGCCGCCGGCGGGGGAGAGCGAGGTGTTCAAGGTGCTGGACGAGTATGGCCGTTATGTCCGGAACGGTGGGGACGAAGTGTGACGTCACCCACCTCTGTGCGGCACCGCCGCCCTGATCACCCCGCTCGTATCCTCGAAGGATGACGACTTCCGCGACCTCCGGAACCGGCCCCACCGACCGCCCCGGCGGTACGGGCCCCACCGAGAACTCCATGCGTCGCGCGCTCAAACGCGCCAGGGACGGCGTCGCCCTCGACGTCTCCGAGGCCGCGGTGCTGCTCCAGGCCCGCGGTCCGGCCCTGGACGACCTCACCGCGTCGGCCGCCCGTATCAGGGACGCGGGCCTCGCGCAGGCGGGCCGTCCCGGTGTCATCACGTACTCGAAGAGCGTCTTCATCCCGCTCACCCGGTTGTGCCGGGACAAGTGCCACTACTGCACGTTCGTGACCGTGCCCGGCAAGCTCCGCCGGGCCGGCCACGGCATGTTCATGTCCCCCGACGAGGTCCTGGACGTGGCCCGCAAGGGCGCCGCACTGGGCTGCAAGGAAGCCCTGATCACCCTCGGTGACAAGCCCGAGGACCGCTGGCCGGAGGCCAGGGAATGGCTGGACGCGCACGGTTACGACGACACCATCGCCTACGTCCGGGCCATCTCCATCCGGATCCTGGAGGAGACGGGCCTGCTCCCGCACCTCAATCCGGGCGTGCTGTCCTGGACCGACTTCCAGCGGCTGAAGCCCGTCGCGCCGAGCATGGGCATGATGCTGGAGACGACCGCCGAGCGGCTGTGGTCCGAGCCCGGCGGACCCCACTACGGCTCCCCGGACAAGGAGCCCGCCGTACGGCTGCGGGTCCTGGAGGATGCAGGGCGTTCGTCGGTGCCTTTCACGAGCGGCATCCTCATCGGGATCGGGGAGACGTACGAGGAGCGCGCGGAGTCGCTGTTCGCGCTCCGGAAGATCTCCCGCGCCTATCACAGCGTCCAGGAGCTGATCATCCAGAACTTCCGCGCCAAGCCGGACACCGCGATGCGCGGCATGCCGGACGCGGAGCTGGACGAACTGGTCGCCGCGGTGGCCGTGGCCCGCCTCATCATGGGTCCGGCCGCCAACATCCAGGCCCCGCCGAACCTGGTCGACAGCGAGTACGAGCGGCTGATCGGGGCGGGGATCGACGACTGGGGCGGGGTCAGTCCGCTCACCATCGACCACGTGAACCCCGAGCGGCCGTGGCCGCAGATCGAGGAGCTCACGGAACGCTCGGCGGCGGCCGGTTTCGAGCTGCGGGAACGTCTGTGCGTGTACCCCGAGTTCGTCCAGCGCGGCGAGCCCTGGCTGGATCCGAGGCTGCGCCCGCACGTGGCGGCGCTGGCCGACCCGGAGACGGGCCTCGCCCGCCCGGACGCCCTCCCGCAGGGGCTGGCCTGGCAGGAGCCGGAAGAGGTGTTCGTGGCGTCCGGCCGTACGGATCTGCACGCCTCCATCGACACCGAGGGCCGTACGTCCGACCGCCGCGACGACTTCGACGAGGTCTACGGCGACTGGGGCGCCCTGCGCGAGGCGGCCGCCCCCGGCATGGTGCCCGAGCGCATCGACACGGACGTCCGGGACGCGCTGCGGACAGCCGCCGACGACCCCACGAAGCTGACCGACGCGGAGGCCCTCGCGCTGCTGCACGCCGACGGGCCCGCCCTGGACGCGCTGACCCAGATCGCCGACGACGTGCGCAAGTCGGTGGTCGGCGACGACGTGACGTACATCGTCACGCGGAACATCAACTTCACCAACGTCTGCTACACGGGCTGCCGTTTCTGCGCCTTCGCCCAGCGGCGCACCGACGCGGACGCCTACACCCTGTCCCTGGACCAGGTGGCCGACCGGGCCGAGCAGGCCTGGGAGGTGGGCGCGGTGGAGGTCTGCATGCAGGGCGGGATCCATCCGGACCTGCCGGGGACGGCGTACTTCGACATCGCGAAGGCGGTGAAGGAGCGGGTGCCCGGCATGCATGTGCACGCCTTCTCCCCGATGGAGGTCGTCAACGGCGCGACCCGCACCGGCATGTCCATCCGCGAGTGGCTGACGACGGCCAAGGAGGCCGGCCTCGGCTCCCTCCCCGGCACGGCCGCCGAGATCCTCGACGACGAGGTCCGCTGGATCCTGACCAAGGGCAAGCTGCCGACGGCGACCTGGATCGAGGTCATCGAGACCGCGCACGAGGTCGGCCTCCGGTCCTCCTCCACGATGATGTACGGCCATGTGGACCAGCCACGCCACTGGCTGGGCCACCTGCGCACACTGGCCGGAATCCAGCAACGCACGGGCGGTTTCACGGAGTTCGTGACGCTCCCCTTCATCCACACCAACGCCCCGGTGTACCTGGCCGGCATCGCCCGCCCCGGCCCGACCATGCGGGACAACAGGGCGGTCACCGCGATGGCCCGCCTGCTGCTGCACCCCTGGATCCCGAACATCCAGACCAGCTGGGTCAAGCTCGGCACCGAGGGCGCGGCCGAGATGCTCCGCTCGGGGGCGAACGACCTCGGCGGCACCCTGATGGAGGAGACGATCTCGCGGATGGCGGGATCGTCCTACGGCTCGTACAAGTCGGTGAAGGACCTGATCGCGGTGGCGGAGGCGGCGGGCCGGCCCGCACGTCCGCGCACAACCCTGTACGGGGAGGTGCCGGAGGAGCGGCAGCAGGCGGCGCAGGTCTCCGACGGGCATCTGCCGGAGCTGCTGCCGGTGCTGGACTGAGTGAGGCGGAAGGTGTCTCGGCGGGGGCCGGTACGATGATCCGACCCCCGTTCGACGGGGATCCTTAGCCGAGGAGATGCGTGCCGTGCCAGCCCCGAAGGTCTGGGTGACGGGTCTGACCGTGGGGGCGATAGCCGCCGTCGTCGCCCTGGCCGTACAGGCCGACAAGGGAACGAAGCCGAGCGTGGCCGCCACCGCCCGGCCGAGCGTGTCGGCGTCTCCGCGCGCGTCCGCGCAGCCCGAGCCGTCGGCGACCGCGGTCCCGGACGCCTCCGGGACGGGCCGCCGGATCGTCTACTCGCTCGGCGACAAGCGGGTCTGGCTGATCGACGCGAGCGAGGCGGCCCGGCGGACCTTCGCGGTCTGGCCGGGGACGGTGGACCCGGCCCCGGGCACCTACTCGGTCTCGCTGCGCCGGGGAGACCCGACCACCGGGTCCGACGGCGTGCAGATCGAACACATCGTGTACTTCACCGCCGTGGGCGGCGTGAACGTCGCCTTCTCCAACGCGGTGGACGGCTCCTCGCCCCCGCCCGCGAACGGCACCCAGACCGGCGGCATCCGCATGAAGACGGCGGACGGCTCGGCACTGTGGACGTTCGGCGAGACGGGAACGAAGGTCGTCGTCGTCAACTAGCGCTGCGGTCCGGCAGATTGACCACCAGCAGCACGACCCCGCTCAGCACGAACACCCGCAGCGCCGCGTCCAGCCCGTTCCAGGTGTCCGACTGCCACATGGAGAACCACTCCCCGCCGATCGCGATGAACCCGGCGCCGAAGAGCAGCATGAGCATGAGCAGGCCGTAGGTGGAGAAGCGCCGGGCACGCGGATCGTCCCCGCGCACCCACAGATATGTGCCGTAGACCAGCACGAGCGCGGCCAGCGTCTCCCAGACGATGATCGCGACGTACGCCGTGTTCTGAAGTCCCTTGCTGGTGACGGCTCTCCACATCAGATCGTCGTCCTTGAACGTCGTATCCATCGCGAGAACGTGCTGCACGAACGCCTGGTTGGTCCCGAAGTCCGTGATGTTCCCGAACGCCACGAGCGCTATGTACAGCGCGACGCTCGCGGTGAGAAGGGTGGCGGAGAGGTGAAGTGCGCTGCGTGTGGTGCGTGGGGGTGTCGATGCCATGGGGGCCATCTTCCCTGTGCGTGGCGGCGTGATCCAGATCGGTTGCGTCAGAATGAGAGCCGGACGGGCCGCGACGAGGGGACGGACGCATGGCGCAGGCGGAGCCGTCGGCGCAGGAGCTGATCCTGCGGCGCACACGGGCCGGATTCGTGGGCCGCGAGGCCGAACGGACCGCGTTCCTGCGGAACTTCGACATCCCGGCCACCGACGCCCGGCACCGCTTCCGGTTCCATGTCCACGGCAGCGCGGGCATCGGAAAGACCTCACTGGTCCAGGAGTTGGCGCAACTCGCCCGCGAACGCGGGGCGCTCACGGCCTACGTCGACGACGGCGTCGGCAGCGTCCCGGAAGCCATGGAGACTCTGTGCCGTGAATTCGTCGACCAGGGACGGAGGTTGAAGGATCTGGAGCGGCGCCTGGCGACCTGGCGGGACCGGCGGCGCGAGGCGGAGGCGGCCACTCTCGCCGCGCTCGCGCCCGAGTCCTCGCCGGAGCCGGCGTCGGCGTCGGCCGGAAGCAGGATGGCGGTGGACCTCGGCCTGGGCGCCCTGGAGGCCGCCCTGCCGGGGGCCGGCCTGGTCACCCGGGCGCTTCCAGCCGACCGGCTTGCCCAGGGGGCCGACCGGCTGCGGGCCGGCCTCGGCGCCCGCTTCCGCAACCTCGACGACGTCGACCTGGTGCTCACCCCCGAGCGGGTCCTCACCCCGGTGCTGCTCGCCGAACTGAGGTCCGCCGCCTCCGCCGTACCGTGGATCGTCCTGTTCTTCGACACCTACGAACGGACCGGCCCCTTCCTCGACCCGTGGCTGTACGACATCCTGACCAAACCCCGCGAGCACGGCCGGCTGCCCGCCGCCGTCGTCGTGGTCACCGCGGGCCAGCGCCCGCTGGACACCGCCCGCTGGGGCGGCCTTGACTCGGTGGCGGAACTGCCGCTCGCCCCCTTCACCGAGACCGAGTCGCGCCGCCTGCTCGCCGCGCGGGGTGTCGTGGCCGAACCGGTCGTCGAGGAGGTGCTGCGCCTGACGGGCGGCCTCCCGGTCCTCGTGTCGACGCTCGCCGCCAGACGCCTCGACGGTCCGGACGACGTGATCGATCCGAGCAAGAGCGCGGTGGAACGGTTCCTGAAGCCGGAACCGGAGGCCCGCCGTAAGGTCGCCAAGGCCTGCGCGCTGCCGAGACGGCTGGACGAGGACGTCTTCCGGGTGCTCGTCACCTCCTCCGAAGACGAACTGGACGCCCAGTACGCGTGGTTGACCGGGCTTCCCTTCGTCGCGCAGCGCGGGGACCGGCTCCAGTACCACGACGTCGTACGCGCGCAGATGCTCCGGTTGGAGCGCCTTCGGTCCCGGACCGAGTGGACGACCCGGCACCGCCGGCTCGCGGAGGCGTTCGCCGAGTGGCGCGAGGACGCCGGATTCGGCCGCCGCGCCGAGGAGTTGTGGGCCGACGAGGAATGGTGCGAGCTGCGCCTGGAGGAGATGTACCACCTGCTGTGCGCCCGCCCGCCCGCGGCGCTCGCCGAGGCGCTGCGCGGATTCGTCGTGGCCTGCCGCGAGGACGAGGTCGTCGCCCGCCGCTGGGCACGGATGCTGGAGGAGGCGGGCGACGCGGCGGGCAACGCCGTACTGCGCGAGTGGGGGCGGTTGTTGGCCGCGGCGCTCGCGGACGAGGAGGGCGGGGTGACCAGGGCGACGGACCTGCTCCTGGCCCGTCCCGGTCTCGATCCGGCGGGCCGGGCGGAGGCGCACGCGCTGCGCGGCAGGGACCTGCGCAACCGCCAGGAGTACGCGCAAGCCTTGGAGGAGTACGACCGTGCGGTCGAGCTGGACCCGGAGCAACCGCTGGCCCACTACGGCCGGGGTGTCACCCACCAGCTGCTGGAGGATTATCCGGCGGCCCTGGCCGCCCTCGACCGAGCCGTCGAACTGGCCCCCGACAAAGGGTGGATCCTCGCCGAGCGGGCCGAGACCTACCGTCTGGCGTCCCGTCTCGACGAGGCGGACGCCGACTTCAGCCGTGCCGTCGCCCTCGACCCCACCGACGACATCGCCCTGACCGGGCGGGCGGTGTGCCGGCACAGCATGGGACGGCTCGACGAGTCGCTCGCCGACTTCAACCGTGCGCTGAGCATCGATCCCGAGTACCTGTGGGCGCTGGTGCGCAGGGCCCGGCTGCACCGTGCGCGGGGCGACCTGGACAAGGCGTTCGCCGACCTCGACCAGGCGGCCGCGCTCGCGCCCGAGCTGGCCTGGGTCGCGTCGGAACGCGGCGACGCGTACCGGCTCGCCGAACGGTACGAGGAGGCGGTGGCGGAACTGGGGCGCGCTGTGTCCCTGGAGCCGGGCTACGCGTCGGCGCTGGCGAGCCGCGCCCAGTCCCTGTACGAACTCGGCCGCTACGACGCGGCGTTGGCCGACTTCGACCGGGCCGTCGAGCTGATCCCCGACTACGCCTGGGCGCTGACGATGAGATCCCGGGTGAGGAATCGACTGGACGACCAGAGCGGGATGTTCGAGGACCTGCGGCGCGCCGCCGAGGTGGAGCCGGGTGCCCGCTGGATCCAGGTCGAGCTGGGTTGGGCGTACTGGCTCGCGGGGCGGCACGACGAGGCATCGGCCGCCCTCCAGGCCGTTCTGGCACAGGACCCCACCGACGACATCGCCCTGGCCGGCCTGGGAGCGATCCACCGCGTCCGTAAGTCCTACGAGGAGGCCCTCCATTACCTGGACCGCGCCGTGACCGCCGACCCAGAGTACGCCTGGGCCTACGGTCGCCGGGGCCGGGTGTGTCTGGCGATCGGCCGCACGGAGCAGGCCCTGTCCGACCTGGACCGCTGCGTGGCGCTGGACGCCGGGATGACGTGGGAGCGGGGCGCGGCGATCGAACTGCTGCTGTCGTGCGGGCGATGGGAGGAGGCGGGGGAGCGGTTGGCGGCGACCCACTCCGCGGAGCTGGACGACGTACGGGCGGAACTTCACCGTCATCACGGCGAGTGGGCGCAGGCCCGCGCTCTCGCCGAGCGCCTGCGCACCACGGACCCCCTCGCCGGCACCTTCCAACTGGCCATGACGGTCCACCGCTCCGAAGGCCCGGCTGCCGCCGAACCCCTCTGGCGCGACCTCTCCCACCTGGTCGAGCACGACCCCGACATGGAGCCCGTGACACGAGCCCAGGCCCACTGCTTCCTGGGCTGCGTACTGGCCGACGGCCCGGCGGCGGACCGAGGCCTGTCCGAACTCCTCACCCTCACCCCGGAATGGGACGACCTGGCCTCCTTGGCCGACATCCTCACCGAGCTCCTCACCGCCCCGGGGGCGGACCGGTCCTCCCGCACCGCGGCCTGCCTCACTGCGGTGAGCGAGGCGAGGGACGCGATCCAGGCCCTGTGGTCGGCGAGGAGCTGAGGACGGGGTCTCACGCCGACCGCCCGCCGCCCCCGCCCCTCGCGTCATAAGCCCGCCGAGCCTCCCCCACCCTCTCCAGATTCGGTGACCACTCCGCCAGCGTCGCGAACAACGGGGCCAGGCTGCGGCCCAGTTCGGTGATCTCGTATTCGACCCGGGGCGGGACCTCCGCGTGGTACGTGCGGTGGACCAGACCGTCGCGTTCCAGTTGGCGCAGGCGCTGGGTCAGGACCTTGGGGGTGATGGTGGCGATCCGGCGTTCCACTTCCACGAAGCGCTGACGGCCGTACTCGTGGAGGGTCCAGAGGATCGGTGTGGTCCAGCGGCTGAAGACGATGTCGACCACGGGGGCGATGGGACAGGCGTTCTCCGGGGGGACATCGGTCCTGGGTCCGCCACGGCCGTGTGCTGTGGTCTGCGTCACATCAACCCTCTCCGCTATTACTTTCCTCTAGGTACCTACTGTCCTCCCGATAGTAGCTTCGCCGTGTGTCCACAGGAACCAGTCCAGGGACCTCGGAAAAGGGGAGCAACATGATCGTGGTGACCGGTGCTACGGGGAACGTCGGGCGGCCCCTCGTGAGGGAACTCCTCGCGGCAGGGGAGCGGGTGACGGCCGTCTCCCGGCACAGCCCCCCGGAGAACCCGGCAGGGCTGCGGCATCACCGGGCCGACCTCGCCGCACCTCAGACCCTCAAACCCGCCCTCGACGGGGCCGAAGCGCTCTTCCTCCTGACCTCCGGCGACTTCATGGCACAAGGCGGCAACCTCGACGACGTCCTCGAAGTCGTCCGGGCCAGTGGTGTCCGGCGGGTCGTGCTGCTGTCCTCGCAGGGCGTCACCACCGGCGACCATCCCTCCGAACTGGAGGACGCCGTACGGCGGTCGGGGCTCGACTGGACCATGCTGCGGCCCGCCGGGTTCCACTCCAACACCCTTCAGTGGGCCGGAGCGGTGCACGCCCAGCGGACCGTTTCGGCGCCCTTCGGGGACGTCGCGCTGCCGACCGTCGATCCCGAGGACATCGCCCAGGTCGCCGCCGTGGCGCTGCGGGATCCCGGCCACGCCGGGCGCGTCCACGAACTGACCGGGCCCGCCCCGACATCCCCCCGGCAGCAGACCGCCGCGATCGGGGACGCGCTGGGCGAGCCGGTGCGGTTCGTCGAGCAGACCCGGGGCGAGGCCAGGGCGGAGATGGTGCGGTTCATGCCGGAGCCGATCGCGGACGCCACCCTCGACATCCTCGGCGACCCGTCACCGGGCCTGCGCCGCGTCAGCCCGGACGTCGAGCGAGTCCTCGGCCGCCCGCCCCGCAGCTACGCCGAGTGGGCGGCCCGCAACGCCTCCGCCTTCCGGTGACCTGCGGTTTCCGGGCGATAGCCGCACTTCGAGGACCAACCGGGTCGCACCTCGCATACCCACACGCCCCCTGAATCTCCCACCCCCCGTCGATTACAGTGCTGAGCGTCGTACATACGGACGGTCAACAGGGAGGTCTTGGTGGGTGCGACAGCCGGGGCCGTCGTCTGGGGGCGTGCCGAGCAGCAGGACTTCCGTAGCCGGGTGCGTGGGACGCTCCTCGGGGTGGCCGTGGGTGACGCGCTGGGCGCACCGGTCGACGGGCTCGGACTGGACGAGATCCGGGAGGCGTACGGCGCCGAGGGGCTCGTGGACCTCGGGTTCGGGTACGGCCGACGCGGTGCCGTCACTCATCTCACCCAGCTCAGCCTCTTCACCGTGGACGGGCTCATACGGGCCCAGGTCCGACGGGACACCGGCGCCTGGCATCCGCCCACCGATCTGCACCGGGCCTATCTGCGCTGGGCCGCCACCCAGCGGGACTGGGGACCCGACGAGCGGCGCAAGGACGACGGCTGGCTGGCCCGGGAGGAGTGGCTGTACGCCCGCCGCGACCCGACCCGGTCGCTGCTCATCGGGTTCGGCGACGACACCATGGGGACGCTGGAGTCGCCCAAGAACCCGAACGAACTCGGGCCCGAGGCCACTGCCCGGTCCGCCGCCTTCGGGCTGCTGGTCGGGTGGGAGCCGCAGCTCGTCGTACAGCTGGCCGTCGAGTGTGCCGCGCAGACCCACGGGCATCCCGTCGCCTATCTTTCGGCGGGCGCGTACGCCGTTATCGTGCACGCGCTGGCCCTCGGCGACAGTCTCGACGGGGCGGTGCAGCGGGCGCTCGCACTGCTGACCGCGCGGCCCGGGCACGAGCCCGTGTCGGACGCGCTCCAGCACGCGCTGGGTGCCGTACGGCAGGGGATGCCCACGCCGGCGCGGGTGGAGGAACTCGCCGCCGACGGCTCGGCCGACGGGCTGCTGTCCGCCGCCGTGTACTGCGCGCTGGTCGGGGAGGACGTACGGCACGGTCTCTGCCTCGCCGTGAACCACGACGGGCCCTCCGCCGCGGCCGGGGCGCTCACCGGCGGGCTGCTGGGTGCCCTGCACGGAGAGACGGCCCTCCCGCCGGCCTGGCTGGCCGAACTGGAGGGCCGTCCCACGCTCCTCGAACTGGCCGACGACTTCGCCATGGAGATGACCCAGGGGCCGGCCCTGCACGGGCCGGCCGGGGCGTCGCCGGGGTGGCTGGCCCGCTATCCGAGGGCCTGACCGGTCCGGTCGGAACTTCTCAGTCCTTGACCTTCGTACCGATCACGTCCTCCACACCGCCCACCGGAGTCGGAATGGCCGCGGCCGCCGCCCCGTCACCGTCCCCGTCCGTGTTGATCTTCTCGATGATCGCGAGGCGCTCCGGGGTGTCCTCGGGCCTGATGAAGCCGATGAGGATGTAGAGGACCAGGGAGACGGCCAGCGGGATGGAGACCTGGTACTGGAGCGGGACACCGCCGTCGACGTTCCAGTTGATCGGGTAGTTGACCAGCCAGAAGGCGAGCAGACCCATCGACCAGCTGGTGAGCGCGGCCGTCGGACCGGAGCGGCGGAACGGGCGCAGCAGGCCGAGCATCATCGGGATGGCCATCGGGCCCATGAGTCCGGCCACCCACTTGATCACGACGGTGATGATGTCCTTGAACGCCGGGGAGTTGACCTGGGTCGCCGCCGCCATCGACAGGCCGAGGAAGACGACCGTCGTGATGCGCGCGACCCGCAGGCCCTGACCCTGGTTCCAGCTGCGCGCCCTGCGCCACACCACCGGTGCGCAGTCCCGGGTGAAGACGGACGCGATCGCGTTGGCGTCGGAGGAGCACATGGCCATCGTGTGCGAGAAGAAGCCGACGATCACCAGGCCCAACAGGCCGTGCGGGAGCAGCTGTTCGGTCATCAGGCCGTAGGAGTCGGAGCCGTCCGGCTTCTTCGACTGGACCAGCAGCGGCGACATCCACATGGGGAAGAACAGGACGACCGGCCACACCAGCCACAGGATCGCCGACAGCCGCGCCGAGCGCTCGGCCTGGTGCGCGTTCGCCGTGGCCATGTAGCGCTGGGCCTGGTTGAGCATGCCGCCGTTGTACTCGAAGAGCTTGATGAAGAGGAAGGCGAGCAGGAAGACCGTCCCGTACGGGCCCACCAGCGGCTTTCCGTGGCCCTGGAGCGCCGGCTCGTCCCAGGCGCCGAAGAAGCCGATGCCCTTGTCGTCGAGCTTGAGGACCACGGCGATGAACATCGCGACACCGGCGAGGAGCTGGATGACGAACTGGCCCAACTCCGTGAGCGCGTCGGCCCACAGACCGCCGATCGTGCAGTAGACGGCCGTGATGCCGCCCGTGATGAGGATGCCCTGGTTGAGCGACAGCCCGGTGAACACCGACAACAGGGTCGCGATCGCCGCCCACTTGGCGCCCACGTCCACGATCTTCAGCAGCATGCCCGACCAGGCCAGCGCCTGCTGGGTCTTCAAGTCGTAGCGGTTCTTGAGGTATTCGAGCGGGGAAGCCACGTGGAGCCGTGAGCGCAGCCGGTTGATACGCGGTGCGAACAGCTTCGAGCCGATCGCGATGCCGAGTGCGATGGGGAAGGACCAGGTGACGAAGGATGTGACGCCATATGTGTAGGCGATGCCGGCGTACCCGGTGAACATCACCGCGCTGTAACCCGACATGTGGTGCGAGATGCCCGACAGCCACCACGGCATCTTGCCGCCTGCCGTGAAGAAGTCGCTGACGTCGTCCACCCGTTTGTGCGACCAGACGCCGATCGCGACCATCACGCCGAAATAGCCGATGAGCACGGCCCAGTCGAGACCGTTCATATGCGCCCTCCCAGGGATCAGCCCGGCGCTCATCGTGGGCGCCACCGCGTGGACACGACAAGCTGGTGTAGGGTCAAAGGGAGGTAAAGATATTCGTGGTGATGGCCTGCGTTCACCTACATGAACTCACCGCATCAGCTCCCCGGCGTTGACCAGCAACGACTGTCCGGTGATCGCCCGCGCCCGGTCCGAGGCCAGGAACACCGTCGCGTCCGCCACGTCCGCGTCGGTCGCGAGATCGGGCAGCGCCATCCGTTCGGTGAGCCGCTTCAGTACGTCCGCCTCCGGCACCTTCTCCGTATGCGCCGTGAACTGCACGTACGCCTGCACCGGCGGCCCCCACATCCAGCCCGGCAACACGGTGTTGACCCGGATCCGGTACGGCCCGAGCTCCCGCGCCATCGAGTACATCGCGCTGGTCAGCGCCCCCTTCGAGGCGGCGTACGCGGCCTGCCGCACCTGTGAGGGGGCGGCCACGGCCGACTGCGTCCCGACGAACACCACCGAACCGCCGCCCGCCGCCCTCAACCCCGGCAGACAGGCCCGGGTCATCCGCAGCGACCCCAGGAGGTTCACGTCGATGACCGACTGCCAGGTCGCGAAGTCCGCGTCCTCGAGCCCCCCGAAGTAGCTGTCCCACGCGGCCACCTGCACGACCGCGTCCAGCCGCCCGAACCGCTCCACCGCCAACTCCGCGAGCCGCACGCACTGTTGCTCGTCGGTGATGTCCGTCGACCGGTACGCCGTGTGCGCCCCGTCCGGATCGATCTCGGAGGCACTCCTCGCGAGGTTCGCCTCGGTCCGCGCCCCCAGCACGGCGTTCCCGCCGTCCCGTACGACGGCCGCGGCGACCTGATGACCGAGCCCGGCGCCGACACCCGACACGACGACGGTCTTCCCGGAGAGAAGTGACATAACCGGCGGCCTCCCTGCTCTGGCGCATTATCTGACGGAGCGTCAGAGTATGGGCGAGCGCTGAAGGAGGGAAGGTCCCATGTCAGAAGAGACCCACAGCGAGACGTACGCCGAACTGGCCGCCGTAGGACCCTACGGAGTCCGCCCCGGCCACGCGCTGATCACCATGGTCGAACCGCATCCCGGCCACGAGTACGCCTACAACCGCTGGTACGAGGACGATCACTTCATCGCGGGAGCGATGGCCATGCCCTGGATGTACGCAGGACGCCGCTGGGTGGCCACCCGCGACCTGCAACTCCTGCGCGTCCCGGAGAAGTCGGCGGTGGCCCAGCCGGTGACGGCGGGCTGCTATCTCACCACCTACTGGGTCACCGACGGCCGCTACGACGACCACATGAAGTGGACGGTGGCCATCAACAAGCGCCTCAACCGCGACGCCCGCGTGTACCGCGACCGCACGCACGTCTTCACGGCGTTCCAGGACCACGAGTCCACGGTCTACCGCGACGGCGCGGCGGGCCCGAGGGACTTCCACGCCCTGGACCACCCGTACCGGGGCCTGGTGCTGGAGGTGATCGACGCGGAATCCCCGGAGCGGCGGCGGGAGTTGCTGGAGTGGCTGGTCGCGCGACACCTGCCGAAGAGCGTGACGGGCTCCCCGGCGGCGATGGTGACCGTCTTCCGCCCGACCCCCCTCCCCGGCGACCGCATGACCTACGTGAAGCAGGTCGAGGGCGTCGACACCCGCCTCACGCTGCTGTGGTTCCTGGAGACGGACCCGAGGGAGTGCTGGGACCCCTGGTTCACGGGCCTGGAGGAGAAGATCACGGAGTCGGGACTCGGACGAGTGGAACTGCTGGCGCCCTTCGTCCCGACAGTTCCGGGCACGGACAAATACGTGGACCAGCTGCGCTGACCCAGGGGCGCGGGGCTGTGTCGATATGCGGCTCCGCCGCGCGGGCGCGACCAGCCACGACGGCGCAGAAGCCAAGCAACTACTTCAACTCATCCGGACAAGGCGTCCCGCGCGGCACGGTGTACGGCGCCGCCAACCGATACGTCCCCGCCCGCGGAGCGATCAGCATCGTCCACTTGTCCCCGTCCGCGTCCTCCGGCGTCTCCATCAGGCACCCGTTGACGTTGTCGAAGGTCTTCGGCTCCCCGTCGTCCCGCTCCTTCGACGCGTCCGTCTCCTGCGGTGGCTTCAGCTTGTTGCCCTCCGCGTCCACGATGGACAGCCAGGGCGAGTAGGGGATCCGGATGAGGATGCGCCCGGCCTTCTTCACCCGCATGGTCATCTCACCCTGCGCGGCCCGGTCGACGACCGTGTTCGGCGAGGCGAGCGGCGCCGGGTCGGTCACCTGGAACAGCTGCCAGTTCGCGTCGCCCCAGATCTGCTTCAGATACGGCATCCCGCGCTGGACCAGCTCCCGCTCCCGCTCGCCGCCGTCCCCGTCGGGCTCGTCCTTCGGCACGACCACGAAGTGCACGGCCCAGCGCTGGAGCCACTCGTGGTAGTTCGCGGAGTTCAGGGTGTCGTCGTAGAAGAGCGGGTTGCGCTCCATGTCGGCCTGCCGGTTCCAGCCCCGGGCGAGGTTGACGTACGGCGCGAGCGCGGACGCCTCGCGGTGGGAGGCGGCCGGTACGACCTCGACGCGGCCCTTCTCGGCGCCGACCTCCTGGAGCTCGTTGACGAGGGGGGCCAGCTCGCGGGCCCACGACGCCGTGGGGGTCGTGTGGACGACGTCGTCGACGGACTTGAAGCCGATCCAGACGGTGAAGCCGGCGAAGGCGACGACGATGGCGTACCACTTGCGGCTGCGCGGTTCCGCGAACGGCAGTGCGGCCGCCAGGGCCACCCCCGCGAACAGCATCGGCAGGCGCGAGATGTTGGAGCCGATCTGGGAGCTCACCAGCCAGACCAGGACGACCGACAGGCTGTAGACCCCGGCCGCGATCCGGACCGTCGTCCACTCGCGCGGGACGAGGAGGAAGACCAGGAGGCCGTAGGCCAGCGGCAGGAGCACCGAGGCGATCTTCATCGGCTGGGTGCCGGCGAACGGGAAGAGCCAGGCGGACAGGGCGACGACGGCCGTGGGAGCGATGCCCAGTGCCCAGGCGCCCGGACGCCGTTTCTGCAGGAAGAGGGCGACCGCCACCAGGCCCACGAACAGGCCGGCGACCGGTGAGGCCATGGTCGCCAGCGCGGCGAGCGGGGCCGCGCACAGGGCTTTCGCCCAGCGTTTGTAGCGCAAGTGGTGCGGCCAGCAGAAGACGACGGCGACCGCGCCGAGCGCGAAGACCGTGCCGAGCCCGAAGGTCACCCGGCCCGAGGCCGCGTTGCACAGGAAGGCGTACACGCCCGCCAGCGAGGCCCACAGGGGGTTCTTCACCGACCGGCTGCGGATGAGGATCAGTGTCAGCAGCCCGGCCGAGACCGTCCCGGCCAGCATCATCGTCGTACGGACGCCGAGGACCGACATCAGATACGGCGAGACGATGCTGTACGACACCGGGTGCATGCCGCCGTACCAGGCCAGGTTGTACGCGGAGTCCGGGTGCCGGCCGACGAACTCGGCCCAGGCGTCCTGCGCCGCGAGGTCGCCGCCGCTGTTCGCGAACGTGAAGAACCAGACGATGTGGAGGACGCCGGAGAGCGCGGTCATGGAGAGGACGGGGTGGCGCAGCAGCCGCTCGCGCAGCGCGAGGAGAGCGGTCCAGATCCTGGCCCTGAAGCCTGTGGGCGGGCTGCCGTTCCCGGTCTCAGGTTCCGCGGGCTCGCGTATTCGCGGGCCGGTACCCGGGCCCGGGTCGGTGTCGTCGGCGCGTGTCGGCTCCGCAGTGGCCACCTGAAGGCACTCCCCGTGGTGTCCCGTCTTCATTTCCCGGCCGCGCCCCAGCGTCGACCTGCCCCGGTTCGTGACGCTAGCACGCGGCCCGCCGTCCGGAACCCGGGCGGGGTCCGGCCGGTGGACCGCGTGAGGTGTCCGTCCCGGTGCGGGATCAGCCGACGCGGGTGAGCTTGTCGGTGAAGCCCGGTTCGGTCAGATCCTTCTGCAGGGTGACCGGCACCTTGACCGCGCCGCCCTCGCCGTCACCGACGGTGAGGCTGCCGACCTTGGTGCCGGCCTTCGCGGTGTGCGGTACGTCGTCGGCGGCGAAGGACAGCTTCACCTTGAAGCCGGCCCAGCCGACGGCGGTGACGTCCTTGGTCAGCACGACGGGGGTGTGGCCGCCGAGGCCGTCGTCCACGTACCCGACGACGTCGCCCTTCTTCAGGATCTTCGTCGAGGTCAGGGCGTCCTCGGCGGCGAGCAGCGCGACCTTGCTGACGTCGTTGACGGTCTTGATGATCGGCGCCTTGTGCTGGCCGAGGATCGCGCCTACGACGGTGACGGTCTCCCCGCCGACCTCCTTGCGGCCCGCGAAGAGGAGGTTGCCGCCGGCGGCGGTGGTGGTGCCGGTCTTGATGCCGATGCCGGTGTAGGGGACCAGATAGTTGTAGTTGTACCACTTCTGTCCGGACGGATCGATCCACTGTCCCATGGACGTGATCTCCACCAGTGCCGGGATCTTCACCAGCTCGTTGCCGAGCTTCACCTGGTCCTCGGCGGTGGAGACGGTGGTCTCCTTCAGGCCCGAGGCGTCGGTGTACTTCGTGTTCTTCATGCCGAGTTCCTCGGCGGTGTCGTTCATCTTCTTGATGAACGCCGCCTCGGAACCGGAGTCCCAGCGGGCGAGCAGCCGGGCGATGTTGTTGGCGGAGGGGATCATGATCGCCGCGATCGCCTGCCGCTCGGTGAGGACGTCGCCCTGCTTGACGGTGTTGAGGGTGGACTCGCCCTGCTTGTTGTAGCCGCCCTCCTTCTCGGCGAGCGCGTCGACGGTGATCTTCGGGCCCTCCTCGCCGGACTTGAGGGGGTGGTCCTTCAGGACGATGTAGGCGGTCATGGCCTTGGCCACGGAGCCGATCGCGACGGGGGTCTGCTTGCCGAAGTCACCCATGGTGCCGACGCCGTTGACGTCCAGCCAGCCCTGGCCCTGGGTGGGCCAGGGGAGGGTGGCCTTGCTGCCGTCGAAGGTGTAGGAGTCCTCGGCGGTGAGGCTGAGCGTCGGGGCCGGCAGCGGGCGCAGGCTCTGCGCGATCGCAAACGCGACGACCAGGAGGATGAGGATCGGGGTCCAGATCTTGACCCGGCGGCCGAGGGTGCGCAGAGGGCTGGGCGGAGGCGGCGGAGTGTTGGTGAGCTCCGCGAGCAGGTCGAGGGGCGGCTTCGGCGGCAGGGGCTGCTGCGTGGTCCGCTCCGGGCCGACCTGGCCGACCTGGGGGACGGCGGCGGTCACGTCCGGCTTCGGCCGCGACTCGCGGGGCTCGTCGAGGGCCTTCAGCGCGACGAACTTGCTCGTCCGCTCGGCGGCGGTCTCCGGCTTGCGGGGCGCGTCGGCATCCTTGGGCTCCGCCGCCGCATCCGCCGCCTTGCCGAGCTTCAGCATGGTGGTGGGCTGGTCCACGGGGGGCCGGGGTGCCTTGAAGACGGCGGTGGGCTGGTCGACGGGGGGCGTGTCGCTCACGTCCGCGTCATCGGGCCGACTGTCTTCGGGGTCCTCGCCGTCGCCGCCGGTCTCGTCGTCCGTCTGCGGCCCGGTAGGCGCGGGGCGCGAATCCGAGTCGCCGGTGTCCGGGCGGGGCCGGTCGTTGGGGTCGTCGACCGTCCGGGGGTCGGTGGGGGCTGGTCGCGCAGTTCCCCGCGCCTCTGGGGTGTCGGACTTGTCGTTGTCCGGGTGGGGCCGGTCGTTGGGGTCGTCGACCGTCCGGGGGTCGGTGGGGGCTGGTCGCGCAGTTCCCCGCGCCTCTGGGGTGTCGGACTTGTCGTTGTCCGGGACGTGGTCCTCGTCGTCGGCTACGGCCGTGTCGGCGGCGTCGGTCTCTGTCGCCGTGTCGGTGTCCGGGGCGGACTCGTCCTCGGAGGCGTCGTCGGCGGGCTCGGCGCCCTTGCCCTCGGGCCCGGGCTTCTCGTCCCCGGTGCGGACCCACGCCGCCACCGCGTCCCGCAGCCGCGCGTCGGGCGCGTCGGAGTCGTCGGCGCTCTCAGCCGTGGCCGAATCGTCCGGTCCCGCAGTCGCGTCCGCGTCGTCCGCGTTTTCCGCTGTGTCGGAGTCGCCGGAGCCCCCAGCCGTGGCCGAAGCGTCCGGGGCCTTCGTCGGGGCCGTGTCCTCCGGGTCTTCTGTCGGGTCGGCGTCGCCGGGGCTTTCAGCCGTCACGGAATCTTCCGGGCCGTCGGGCGTGTCCGTGGTGTCCGGGTCTTCTGTCGGGTCGGCGTCGCCGGGGCTTTCAGCCGTCACGGAATCTTCCGGGCCGTCGGGCGTGTCCGTGGTGTCCGGGTCTTCTGTCGGGTCGGCGTCGCCGGGGCTTTCAGCCGTCACGGAATCTTCCGGGCCGTCGGGCGTGTCCGTGGTGTCCGGGTCATCCGCCGGGTCGGCGTCGCCGGAGTCCTCAGCCGTGGGCGAAGCGTCCGTGGCCGGCTTCGTCGGGGGCGTGTCCTCCGGGCCCTTCGTCCCCTCGGCGTCCTCTGGGCGCTTCTCCGCGGGCGAGGGGGTCCCCGTGTCGGATCCGGCCGTTGCGGGCTCTGAGGGGCCCTCGGCGGGCTTCTCGGGGGTCGTCGGGAGGTCGCGTACCGAGAAGACCCTCGTGGCCGTGTCGACGCCGCCCAGGGAGATGGACTCCCGTGCCACCGCGAGCCGGGGATCGCGGGCGGAACTCCTCGCCTCGGGAACCGGACTCGCGCTCCCCGACGTCGGTTCTGCCGACGACTCGCGCTGCTTCGACCTGTCGGGGGACTCGCCCGCCACCGATGCCTCCTCCATGTGCCGCGGGTGATCGGTATCCGTCACCCTGCGTCTGCCGAACCGTTGAATCGCCGCCCGGGCAGCCGCCACACCACGCTGTCCGAACCATGTACCAGTGTCCTGTGTGTGGCCCTGTCCCAAGCGGTAGACGAGAACGACATACCTACCGGTTCCACTACAAACAGGTCACGCACCCTCGACAGACCAATGTGAGAGGGGTCACCCTGTCTTTCATCCACGCGGGGAGGCATGGATGGGCAGGAGCCGCAGAACACTTCCGGAAGAGCTTCTGCTGCTGGCGTTGGACCCGACCACGGGTACCACCGCACAGCCGCAGTCGCTCGACCTCGGTCTGGCCGGAGCACAGCTAGTGGAGCTGGCGCTGGCCGGACGGATAGCCCCAGACGGGGATCGTATCGCCGTGGTAGCCCCACGGCCGACTGGAGATCCGACTTTGGACTGCGCGTTGGAGTTGCTGCGAAGGCGTGGCGCTCCCGTGCGGGCAGTGAACTGGATCGGCGGGCCGCGACTGGGGCTCCGCCAGACATACCTCTCGCATCTGGAGCGGTGCGGCATGGTGCATGCCGTGGCGGGTCAGATGTGCGGAGTGCTGCCGACGACTCGCTACCAGGCGACGGACAACGAGATCAGCCGGGAGATCAAGTCCCGACTGGACTCGGCGATCCGCACCGGCGTACCGCCGGACCCGCGGACCGCGGCGCTCGCCGCCCTGGCACACGCGGTCGGCCTCGGCAAGCACCTGTATCCGGGCAACGAGGGACGGTCCTCGAGGTCCCGGCTGCGGGACCTCATCAGGCACGACCCGATGGGCGGTCTCGTCGCGCACGCCGTGATGGACGTCCAGAACGGCGTGGCCGCACAGCCGCGTCGTAACCCGGCACCCGCCGGCCGCCAGGCCGCCCCGGGAGCCAGGCCCGCACCGGAACCCGCTCGCGGCGTTCCGATGCAACCGCGCCGAGGACCGATGGCGCGCGCCGTGGCTCACTGAGCCGCAGTTCCACGGCACGCACCGCCGAGAGCACGACCCGCACGACTCGCACCACGCACCACTCAGCCGCCGCACCGTCAGTCCCCAAAGACCGGTCCGGGAGCCGCTGGTCCGCGCGGGGCGACGGAACCGTACGTCCGTACATCGGGCGTCGCCGGGTTCCGCCGCCCCGCGCGGCCGCATGTCCGGGCCCGGTCGGGCCGGCGCCCCAGCCGACGGGTACGCAGCGCATATACACCGTTTCCCAGCGGTAATAAGCACCTTGGTGGCAGTCTGCTCAACAGCAGATACGCAAAGTCAAGAACGAGGCACGCAGCCGGAGGTGCACGTCCCGTGGCGTCCAATGTCAATCCCACCGTCAGGCGGCGCCGGCTGGGCCAGGAGCTGCGCAGGCTCCGCGAGCTCAAGGGCATGACGGCCGAAGAGGTGGCGGAGCGGCTGCTCGTGTCGCAGTCAAAGATCAGCCGGCTGGAGAACGGCCGGCGCAGCATCAGCCAGCGCGATGTCCGCGACCTGTGCGGGGTCTACGAGGTCGAGGACCAGCGCATCGTCGACTCCCTGATGCAGATGGCCAAGGACTCGCGGCAGCAGGGCTGGTGGCATGCCTTCGGGGACATCCCGTACAGCGTCTACATCGGTCTGGAGACCGACGCCGAGTCGCTGCGGGTCTACGAACCCCAGATCATCACCGGCCTGTTGCAGACCCGGCCGTACGCCGAGGCCATCGTGCGCGGCGGCGCGCCCGAGGCGACGGAGACGGAGAACGACAAGCGGGTCGAGGTACGACTGCGGCGGCAGAGCCGGGTCGCGGCCGAGCGGGACCCGCTGCGGCTGTGGGTGGTCCTGGACGAGGCGTCCCTGCGCCGGGTCGTCGGCAGCCGGCAGGTGATGCGCGAGCAGCTGGAGTACCTCGTCGAGGTGTCCCAGCAGCCCCATATCACCGTGCAGGTACTGCCGTTCGACGTCGGCGCCCATCCCGGGCTCAGCGGCCAGTACTCCATTCTGGAGTTCTCGGACGCGGCCGATTCCAGCGTCGTCTACATCGAGGGCGTCACCAGCGACCTGTACCTGGAGAAGGCGCACGACGTGCAGAAGTACACCGTGATGTACGAGCACTTGAGGGCGCAGGCGCTCAACGTCGACCAGTCGCGTCAGCTGATCGAGGACCTCGCCAAGGAGTACGCCCGGGAATACGCCCGTTGAGGCGCTTCCAGACAGAGCGGGCGGGATAGTACACCTCGGCCTCGTCCGTCTGGAAGAGTCGCTTGGAATATGCCACCAGAAGAGTGAACGACTGCTCCGAAAGAGGAAGTCGGCGAGTAGCGTCGATCACGCCAACGATCAGTAAAGGTTGGCGTGATCCGAACACTGCACATCTGGCTACGGAGCGAATATGGCAATTCGTCTGGGAAACCTGGACACATGGACGACCTCCACCTACACCAACGCCAACGGGGCGTGCCTGATGGTGAGGTCGACCGAAGAGGAAGCACTCGAACTCGGCGACACGAAGATCCCCGAGGGTCCCAAGCTGGCCTTCCCCGCCGACGCGTGGAGTGCCTTCGTGGCCTCGGTCAAGGTGTGAGGGGCGGACCGGTCTGATCCCCGTCCCGTTCATCCACAACTGCACACCACAACTGCTCGCGACAACAGCACAAGCACCACCACAGAGCCCTCTCGACCAGATCGCCGTCCTTGCCGAGGGGGCTCGGCGTGTGCCCGCGCCTGCGGCGCTTCGGCCGATGGGTTGTGTGTCGGGTGCGGCTCCGTGGGGGCTGGTCGCGCCCCGCGGCGGAGCCGCTGATGTCACAGCCCCGCGCCCCTAAGTTGGTGCAGCTGGACCTACTCAAGAGGCGCGACCAGCCACGACGGACCCGCAGCCGCTACGCCAGGGCACCTTCCACGGCGGAGACGACGTCGTCCGACTCCGGCTCCGTCTGCGGGGAGAACCTCGCCACGACCGACCCGTCCCGGCCGATCAGGAACTTCTCGAAGTTCCAGCGGATGTCCCCGGTGTGCCCCTCGGCGTCGGCGAAGCCCACCAGACGCTCGTAGAGCGCGTGCCGCCCCTCGCCGTTCACCTCGACCTTCTCGGTCAGCGGGAAGGTCACCCCGTACGTCGCCGAGCAGAACTCCGCGATCTCCTCGGCGCTGCCGGGCTCCTGGCCCATGAACTGGTTGCAGGGCACGCCGAGCACGGTGAAGCCCTGCTCCGCGTAGCGCTCCTGGAGCTTCTCCAGGCCGTTGTACTGCGGGGTGAGCCCGCACTTGGAAGCCACGTTCACGATGAGGACGGTCTTGCCGGCGTACTGGCCGAGGTCGGCGGAACCGCCCGTGAGGGCACCGATCTCGACGCCCAGGGGAGAGGAACCATCTGTAGTCGTCATGACCGGATGCTAACTCCGCTCAGTGAATCCCCGGTTCCGGCCCCCGTTCACCGGTAGCGGCCCCCGACGCCTCCACGAGCACCTCCCCGGCCGCCGTCCGCGCATACAGCACCGACCGCCCGGCCCGCCGCCGCTCCACCAGGCCCGCGTCCAGCAGCACCCGCAGATGCCGTCCCACCGACCCCAGCCCCTGCCCGGTCACGGCGACGAGCTGGCTGGTGCTCAGCGGCGAGTCCAGGAGGACCAGCACCCGGGCCCGCGCGGCGCCGAGCAGCGTGCCGAGGCTCGCGGGCACGCTCCGGGCGCCCGGATCGGCGAGGGCGCCCGTGCAGCCGTAGACGATGGCGTACCGTCGCGGCTCCTCCCACGTCGCCCAGCCGCGGCCCGGGGTGACCGGCACGAAGACGAGCTCGGCGCCGGAGATCTCGCGGGGCGGACGCTCGTGCCGGTTCACCTGGAGCCGGTTGTCGCCGAGCCAGCGGGTCTGGCCCGGGGCCAGGGAGTCGATGACGGCGGCCCAGCCGCCCCGGCTCACCTGCGCGGTCCTGGCGACCACGTCCGCCTCCAGGATCCGCCGCCGACGGTTCCAGTACGGCCGTATGGTCCGCGTCCAGACGTAGGCGAGGAGCGCGGCGGCCCGCTCCGGGAGGTCGTCCCGCTCCAGGCCGGCGGGCAGCGGGCCGCGCAGGGAGACCCGGACGTTCGCGCGGGCCTCGGCGGGGTCGGTCGCCCGGATCCGCGCGAGTGTCTCCTCCAGGGGCGTGCCGTCGCGCGGCAGCGGTGCGAGGAAGTCGGCGATCCAGGACGTGCCCATCGCCGAGCGCACCAGCAGTGCGGTCACCGGGTCGGCCGCGAGGCGCGCGCGGTAGCCGGGCAGATGGGTGCGGAGCCAGGCCTCCTCGCCCGGGTGGGCGGCGGTGCCCGTGTGCAGCAGCCGCAGGGTCGCGAAGGTCTCGGTGAACGGGCAGACCACGAACCGGCTGCGGACGACGGTGTCCGCGTTGACCTGCCACCAGCCCATGTACCCCCCTTGGTTTCGCGACCGCGCGAAACACTAACCGTCAGCCGCCGACCGCTCCGAGACTCCCCCGCATGCGCAGCTACCGCACCCTTTTCCGCACCCCGGAATACGCCCCCTTCCTCCTCTCCTTCGCCGGCTACGCCGCCGCCCAGACGATCGCGGGCCTGGCCCTGGCCACGCTGGTCTACCGGGCCACCGGCTCCCCGCTGCTGTCGGCGGTGAGCATGTTCGGACCGCAGCTGGCGCAGTTACTGGGAGCCGCGTTCCTGCTCTCCGGCGCCGACCGCCTGCCCCCGCGCGCGATCCTGACCGTGATCTCCCTCGCCTTCGCGGCGGGGACGGCGGTGCTGGCGCTGCCCGGTCTGCCGGTCTGGGCGGTCTTCGTCGTCCTGCTCCTGCAGGGCCTGGTCGCCTCGCTCGGCGGGGGAGTGCGCGGGGGACTGATGAACGAGATCCTGCCCAAGGACGGCTACGTCCTGGGCCGTTCGGTCTTCAACATGCTCTGGGGCCTGGTGCAGGTGACCGGTTTCGCGACCGGCGGCGCGCTGCTGGCCCTGCTGTCTCCCCGTGTCTGTCTGCTCCTCGCGGCGGCGTTCTACGTGGCGTCCGCCCTCGTCAACCACGTCGGCCTCACACCCCGCCCGCCGCGCTCGGCCGGCCGCCCGTCCTTCTCCGCGACCTGGCGCACCAACGCCCTCCTGTGGTCCTCCCGCCCACGCCGCCTGGCCTACCTGGGCCTGTGGGTCCCCAACGGCCTGGTGGTCGGCAGCGATTCGCTCTACGTCTCCTACGCCCCCGCGGCCGCCGGCACGATGTACGCGTGCGGGGCGCTGGGCATGTTCGTGGGCGACATGGCGATCGGCCGCCTGGTGCCGCCCGCGCTGCGCCCCCGTCTGGCGACCCCGCTGCGCCTGCTGCTGGCGGCGCCCTACCTGTTCTTCGTCCTACGGCCGTCGGTGGCGCTGTCGGTCGTGGCCGTCACCGTCGCCTCCGTCGGGTTCGCCGCGAGCCTGGTCCTCCAGGAACGCCTGATGTCCCTCACCCCCGACGACCTCGCGGGCCAGGCCCTCGGCCTGCACACCACCGGCATGGTCGCCCTCCAGGGCATCAGCGCCGTCCTCGCCGGCACCGTGGCCCAACTGACCTCCCCGGCCACGGCGATGACACTGATGGCGGCCGCGTCGGTCACGGTCACCCTGACGCTCTTCGCGCTGGAGAGGCGCGAGGAGCGACAGCCGGGTGCCGGTGTGCCGACCGCCGCGGAGGCGACCGGCACCGGGTGAAGGGCGGTGGGGAGCGCGAGGCACCCGTCGTCCGGCTCTACGGAGTGGCGACCACGCCTTCGGCGGCGCTGAGGGGGACCGCCTCGACGTACTGCTCCCCGACCTCCTTCAGGTAGCTCTCGAGCGCCGGTGGGCGGTAGTCGGCGTCGCCCTTGCGGCGCAGCAGGACCGAGTCGGCCAGGTACTCGTGGCCGACGAGGTGTCCGTGCTCGTCCTTCTCCTGTCCGATGGGGCGGTGCAGCGGCTTGAAGAGCCGGTAGAAGCCCTTGCGGGAGGGGTCCCAGGGGCCCATCGGGTTCGGCTGGACGGCGAAGTCGATGCACTCGTCCGGGTCCATGGTGTCCGGCCCCTGCTCGCTGAGGGCCCGGGGGTCGAACTCCAGGCCGTACCGGGCGGCCTGCCGGACCATCCACAGGAGGGTGATGTCGGACAGGCCCGAGTCCTTCTCGCCGCCCCCGACGGCGGTGTGCACCCCGGAGAACCAGACCTGTCTCAACTCCTGGCCTTCGGTGGCGTCTTCGTCCTGCCGCCACAGCGTCGGCGGGAACGCCGAGCGCTCCTCGTCGACGGCCAGGGCCTGGAAGGCGCCGTTCACCGACTTGCTGAGGGTGGTGTCGTGGAAGGCCCAGCGGTGGTTGAAGCGGTCGACGAGCGGCTGGAGGAACGAGGGCGCCGGCACCGGGATGCCCAGGGAGCCGACCGTGTCCCAGACGCCGACGAAACGGATCTCCGTCTCGTACGCGTACGCCCTGCGGAACAGCGTGGCGGCCACGCTGGTCGGTTTGTCGGCGCGGCTGCGGTACAGCGCCCACGCCTCGTCGATCCGGTAGGCCTGTTCCGGGCGCAGGATGCCGCAGTTGTGCACCAGCCCCGCCAGACTGCGCGCGGTGAACGCCCCCCGGCTGAACCCGAACAGGTACAGCGTGTCCCCGGGTTCGTAGGTGTGGATCAGGAAGCGGTAGGCGTCGAGCACGTTGCGTGAGAGCCCCACCCCGAACGCCCCGCCCCGCAAGCGCTCCCGCCGGTTCGTGCCGACCCCGCTGTGGTAGTACACCCGCTGTTCCGTTCCGACAGCGGAGCGTCGCCGTACGGCCAGGGCCACCTTGGCGACATTGGTCTTGCTCGGCTGGTCGGCGAGATTCCAGGTCCCGTCGCAGCAGATCACCAGACGCTTGGCCATCATGTGTCTCCTCTCCCTGTAGAGAGGACCCCGCGACTGCTCGGTGGATACAGCCAGTACCGCAGGGACGGTGCCGACCCGCAACTCGGAGCCCGGTGGCGGGTCGGCGGCGGCCCGGTGGTCAGGCCACGACCGTGAACAACCCAGACTTCTCGCCCAGCCTCGACAACGAGACCTTGCCCGGGATGCCGTTGGCGTCGGCGCCGCTGTAGCCGAGGTGACGCTGCCACTTGGCGTAGGCGGCGACGGTGGTGGTGCCGAAGGAGCCGTCGCCCGCGTAGCTCCGGGAGAGATAGCCGAGTCCGACGAGGGCGGCCTCGGTGAGGTTGGTGCCGGCCATGTAGCTGACGTGGCCCTGCTTGGCCCCGGGATCGGTCTTGGCGGCCTTGACCAGCCGGGACAGGTCCACGCGGGGCTTGCCCGCCGGCTTCGTCGGCTCCGTCTTGCCGGGCTCCACCGCCAGTTGCTTCTTCACGGCGGCCCGGAAGTCGTCCATGTCGAAACTGGGGTCGATCTTCCCCGGCTGGCACTCCTTGTGCCCGGCGACGGACTTCTCGCTCCAGCCGTGCGCGCGGCAGATCGCGGCCGCCCACAGCACGGCCTGCCGGTACTGCGCGTTCGGGTATGGGTCCCCGCTCTTGCCGAGGTTCTCGATCTCCAGGCCGTACAGACAGTCGTTGCCGTCGGCAGTGGCCGCGTCGTCGTGGGGGAGCGGCTTCTCCTCGCGGAGCGCGTTCAGGACATCGATGTCGGCGTAACCGGCGTGGTTGGTACGGCCGTTGCCGATCATCCACAGCCCGGCAGTCTTGCCGAGCCAGGCGTGGCACAGCGGTCCCGGCAGGTCGGATCTGCCCTTGTAGCAGAGCTCCTTGTCGTTGTGTCCGCCGGTGTGGTGGATCAGCACCCCGATGACGGGACCGAAGGACTTCCCGGACGCCGCGTCGCGGTTGTGGGTCTTCCAGCCGGCGTGTTCGTGCACGGTGAGGCCCTCGGCCTTCAGCGCGGCGAGCATCTTCGCGGCGGACAGGGGTGTGGCCATGGCTGCGGTTCCCTCCGGGGGCGCGACGAGAAGACGTCAAGTGGCGTTCGTGTCTCGTCTGTTGACGTTCCGTTGGCACTCAGGGGGACGTGCCGCTGCCCATGATTGCGGCAACATCGCGCCACGCGGGGGGAATCGCGGCATTCACAGCCGAACGGGGCCCGGTCCTCGTCCCCAGGGATTCGGACCGTGTTCGGCGCGGCGGCCCGAAGGGCTACGACCGCCGCGCCGAGGCGGGGTCGCCGTGGCCGTGGGTCAGCCCGGCGCCACCGCGCGGCCGGTCTGGGGCGAGATCATGCCGGAGCACAGCCCCTTGGCGGCCAGTGTCTGCGCGATGCGCGGGATCGCCGCGCGGGTGTTGGCGGGCCAGTCGTGCATCAGGATGACCTGCCCGTTGGTGAGCCGCCCGACCGCCGCGACGATCGCGTCGGTACTGGCGTTGTTCCAGTCCTGCGAGTCGACCTGCCAGAGGACCTCGGTCAGCCCGTACTTCGCCTCCACGGCCTTCACCGTCGCGTTGGTCTCGCCGTACGGCGGTCTGAACAGCCTGGGCGTGCCGCCGCCCGCGTTCGCGACGGCCTGCTGGGTGCGGGAGATCTCGGAGTCGATCGTGGCCTGGCTCTGCTGGGTCAGATGCGGGTGCGTGTAGCTGTGGTTGCCGACCCACATCCCGGCGCTGACCTGGGCCCTGACGAGCGCCGGGTTGGCGGCGGCGTACTGGCCCTCGTTGAACATGGTGGCCCTGAGGCCGTACTGCTGGAGGGAGTTGAGCAGGGTGGTGGTCCCGCTGCCCGGGCCGTCGTCGAAGGTGAGTCCGACGTATCCGGCGCAGGCGGCGGCCTGTGCGGGGGCAGCGGCGGCGGGAGCCGCGAGGGTGCCGGCGGCGGCCAGAGCGGCGGCGGCCACTAACGGGAGGTGCGACCGGGCCCTCATCAGGACACCGTGATGTTCGAGCTGCCGCTGCTCTGGTAACCCTCGGTCGCGAGGATCATGTAGTACTTGAAGCTGCCCATCGGCATGCCGGCCCGGGCCCACGCGTCGAAGTGGTTGCCGGTGGTGATGGTGCCGCCGGTCCGCCTCGACTGCCGGACGCTCCAGTACTGGTTGAAGGTCTTGGTGCCTTCCACGGACGGGGCGTTGTAGCGGGTGGTCTGGTAGATGTCGTACGTCCCGCCGTCGCTGGTGACCGTGCCCTTGTACGTTCCCGTGGGCCGGTAGGTGCCCCAGTTGTCGACGACGTAGTACTCGACGAGCGGGTTCGAGGTCCAGCCGTAGAGGGCCAGGTAGGCGTTGCCGGACGGGTTGAAGCTGCCCGAGTAGCTCACGGTCCTGCGGGAGCCGTTGCTCCAGCCCTTGCCGGCCACGAAGTTGCCGGTGTTGCGCCAGGAAGTGCTGTAGTTCCCGCCGGAGTTCAGGGTCATGGAGACCGTGCCCTGGGCGTCCGTCCAGAACGAGTAGTAGTAGCCGTTGTTGGTTCCGGTCTGATTCGTGGTGATGACCGTGGCCGCCTCGGCGGTGCCGGGCAGGGCCAGGGTGGCCCCGGTGGCCAGCAGGAGGCCGCAGACACTGCGGCGCGTGGGGTGTGCGGGTGTGTCAGTCATGCCCCACAGTTTTGGTCTGCCCCTGTCAAGCGTCAACAGTTTCGGCAGATGTTTCGAATGCTTCGAGATCCCTCTCACCTGAGGAAATCGGCGAAATCTTTCGGAAGATCGCGGAGGGCGAAGATCGGAGAGGTCAACAGATCTTCGAATGTTTCGAAGGCTTTCCGGAGCGTATTCGAGGCTAGTGACCCTTGGTCGCGCAGGGAGGCGCGTCCCGCAGATGATCCTTCGCCCAGTCGGCGAGCTCCCTGAGCGCGGGCTCCAGCGCGGCTCCCGCCGCGGTCAGCCGGTAGGAGACCCGCAGTGGGGGGCCCTCGTCGACCTCGCGGAGCACGAGCCCGGCCGCGCCCAGCTCGACGAGCCGGTCGGCGAGCATGCGCTCGCTGAGACCGGGGATGGCCCGCCGCAGCTCGGAGAAGTAGGTCGGCCGCCCCATCAGCACGGCGAGGATCGGACCGTTCCAGCGCTTGCCGAGCAGCTGGAAGACGCGGGTGATGCCGTCGTCGACCCGCTTGCACGGTTCCTGGTCGTGGATCTGCTCGGCCGTCATGGGTGCAGGGTACCCCTCTGTCGTATGCTGCTGAAAAAAAGTAAGTACCTGTGCTAGATATAGCTAGGTACATATCCTCAGCTCATTATCGCGATGGAGAAGCTCATGGTCACCCTGCTGCACATCGACTCGTCCGTCCTCCCCGGTGAGGCATCCGCCTCCCGCGCCGTGACCGAGGCCTTCAGCAAGACCTGGCAGGAGCAGCACCCGACCGGCACGGTGATCTACCGCGACCTGGCCGTCGACCCGGTCCCGCACATCACCGCCGACGCCCATGCAGCGGGCTTCGCCGACCCGGCCACGCACACCCCCGAGCAGGCCGTGGCCTTCGCCGCCCGCCTGGAGCTCATCGAGGAACTGGAGGGTGCGGACGCGATCGTCATCGGCGCCCCGATGTACAACTTCACGATCCCGTCGACCCTCAAGGCATGGCTGGACAACGTGACCCTCTTCGGCCGCACCGGCGGCGAGGACCCCTCCGCCAAGGGCACTCCGGTCACCGTCGTCGCCAGCCGGGGAGGCTCCTACGGCCCAGGCACCCCGCGCGAGTCCTACGAGTTCGTCCAGACCTACCTGACGGCTCTCCTGGGAGGCGCTCTCGCCCTCGACGTCGACTTCATCGTCCCCGAGATGACGCTGGCCCCGCACAACCCGGCGCTCGCGGAGTTCATCCCCCTCTTCGAGGCCTCCCGCGCGCAGGCTCTCCAGGACGCGGAGGCCAGGGCGAAGACGCTCGCCGAACGTTTCGCGGCCTGAGCCGCAAGGAGACATGGGACGGCGTAGAGAACGACAAGGCAGGAGAAACAGCAAAGGCAAGGAGGTCACCCCACTCCTTGCCACTGTCAACGTATAGCGCACCGGGGGGCTTGCGGCAAGGCCCCGGTGCGGGCGCAGACTTACCCGCCTGAGCCGGAGGGCGCCGGAGAATCGGGAGTGGGTCGAATGCGCGCAGTTATCTCCTCGGCCGGCCTGGCCCTGTTCGAAGGGGCGGACGACTGCTTCGCCGTCGGCGAGGCCGGCCACCAGGTACTCTTCCGCCGGGTCGTCGCCGTCGTCCACCACGGCCGCTCCGGCCGGAGTGCCCCAGGTGGTCGTACCCCAGATCCTGGACCGGCCGAACCGGGCATCGGCGGGGCGCACGGCGGTCCCACGCCGACGTACGAGCGCTGACGGCAGCGCTCGCGAAGGCGGCGGCGGAGTCGCTGCTGGACATGGCCGGCCGGGCGTGCTCGCGCGTGGCCGGCCCTCGTGGTCGTAGAACATGACCTCACATCGGAGCTGCTGACTTGAATTCCCTGCCCACCAGCGTGTTCGCCCTTCCCGAGCGCCTCGCCGCCAAGGCCGACCCGACGCTGACCGCCGCCGACGAGCGGCACTTCGCGGCCATCGCGGAGTGCCTGGAGCAGACGATCGCCGACCTGTCCGCCACGCTCGACGCCACCCGCAGGGCGCCCGGCGGCATCGGCCAGGAGGCGATGGACCGGGACACCGAGATCCACCGGCTCAGCGCCCGGCTGCGCACCCTGCGCCGCTTCGGCCTGGACCTGTGCCTCGGGCACATGGTCGCCGCCGATGACCCCGAGCCGGTGTACGTCGGACGGCTCGGCCTCACCGACAGCACGGGCCGCAGGCTGCTCGTCGACTGGCGGTCCCCCGCGGCCGAACCGTTCTTCGGGGCCACCCACGCCAATCCGATGGGGCTGGCCAGCCGCCGCCGGTACCGCTGGACGGGCGGCCGGATCAGCGACTACTGGGACGAGGTGTTCGCCCCGGACGGGTTCGCCGGGCACCACGCCTCGCTCGACGACCAGTCCGCCTTCATCGCCAGCCTGGGCAGCGACCGCTCGGAACGGATGCGGGACGTCCTCGGCACCATCCAGGCCGACCAGGACGCCATCATCCGCGCGGGATCCCGCGGCGCGCTCGTCGTCGACGGCGGTCCCGGCACCGGCAAGACCGTGGTCGCCCTGCACCGCTCCGCCTACCTCCTGCACGCCGACCCGCGCCTCGGCCACCGCCGCGGCGGTGTGCTGTTCGTCGGCCCGCACCGGCCCTATCTGGCCTACGTCTCCGACGTGCTGCCCAGCCTCGGCGAGGAGGGCGTACAGACCTGCGTCCTGCGGGATCTCGTGGCCGAGGGAGCCACGGCGGGAATCGAGGCCGACCCGGAGGTGGCCCGGCTGAAGTCCTCCGCGGACCTGGTGAAGGCGATCGAGAAGGCCGTCAGGTTCTACGAGGAGCCGCCGACCGAGGGCATGATCGTCACGACCCACTGGTCCGACATCCGGCTGACCGCGACCGACTGGGCCGAGGCGTTCGACGCGGCGGAAGGCGCCCCGCACAACGACGCCCGCGACCAGGTCTGGAACGAACTGCTCACGATCCTGGTGGACCGGCACGAGGGCGACGCCCCGGAGAACCTGCTCCGCAAGTCCCTGCGCCAGAACAGGGAGCTGCTCACGGCCTTCAACCGCGCGTGGCCGCTGCTGGAGGCGGCCGACCTGGTATCGGACCTGTGGACGGTCCCCGCCTATCTGCGGATGTGCGCCCCCTGGCTCGACCGCGACGACGTACGCAGACTCCAGCGCGCGGACGGCCAGGCCTGGACGGTGTCCGACCTGCCGCTCCTGGACGCGGCCCGGCAGCGGCTCGGCGACCCGCGGACCTCGCTCCGCAAGCGCCGCAACGAAGCCACCCTCGCCGCCCAGCGCGAGCACATGGCCACGGTCGTGGACAACCTCAGCGCGGTCGCCGACGACGAGTACGGCATGGGCCTGGTGACGATGCTCCGCGGCGAGGACTTCCACCACGCCCTGGTGGACGAGAACGCCCTGCACACCGCCGACCCGGACCTGCTCGCCGGCCCCTTCGCACACGTCGTCGTGGACGAGGCGCAGGAACTGACCGACGCGGAGTGGCAGATGCTGCTGCTGCGCTGCCCGTCCCGGAGCTTCACCATCGTCGGGGACCGCGCCCAGGCGAGGCACGGCTTCACCGAGTCGTGGCAGGAACGGCTCGAACGGATCGGCCTGGACCGCGTCACCCTGTCGTCCCTGAGCATCAACTACCGCACCCCGGAAGAGATCATGAAGGAGGCCGAGCCGGTCATCCGCGCCGTCCTTCCCGACGCCAACGTCCCGACCTCCATCCGCAGCACCGGCGTCCCCGTCACCCACGGCTCGACCGCCGACCTGACCACGACCCTGGAGACCTGGCTCGCCGCCCACCCCGACGGCATCGCCTGCGTCATCGGCGACCCCGCCTTCCTGGCGACGCCCCGGGTCCGTTCCCTTCCGCCGGAACTCTCCAAGGGCCTCGAATTCGACCTGGTGGTCCTCGTCGACCCCCAGAACTTCGGCGAGGGCATCGAGGGGGCGGTGGACCGCTATGTGGCGATGACCCGGGCGACGCAGCGACTCGTCGTACTCACCGGTCTCTGACCGCCGTGCCCGCGGGCGGACGGCGGACATCGGGAGGTGCCGACCCACCCCCGTGCCGCACCCTGATCAAGGCCTACGACACCCGCGCGGCCGACCTCGCCCGGCCGTGCCGCCGGGGACGGTGCATAGAATCCGGTCCCATGCCGAACCCTGACGAGCTGATCGTTGACATCGCCGCCCTTGTGGAGTCCGGGCGGAGCAGTCACATGTCCCTGACCGTGGTCACCGGTGGTGCCGTCATCACCGGGCGACTGGCTCCCGAAGCCATGTGGAGGCAGCGGGTGTCGGAGGTGCTGACGGACTCCTCCGACCTGGGTGAGTTCTCCGCTGTCTTCGCCACCCCCGTGAAGAAGGACGGTCCGCCCACGCATCTGCACTTCCACGTCGCCCGGATCCTCCAGGGCACGGTGGGGATCCCGGAGACGGGCGGGATGTACCGCGTCGCGATCGAGGACGTCAGCGCCTGGACCGTGGGCGACTTCAGCTACTCCGACCACTGACACGCGCAACGGCCCCGGACGGGGAGTCCGGGGCCGTTCCACGTGAGCGCCTGGTTGTGCGGTGTGCCCCCGGCAGGATTCGAACCTGCGACACCGGCTTTAGGAGAGCCGTGCTCTATCCCCTGAGCTACGAAGGCGGGCTGGTCGGACGTGGTGCGATGCTGTCCACAGGGTCACCTGAGCAGACAACGCGACGTACCGACGGCTGACCAGTCATAGCGTAGCGGATACGCGTCGGCGAGGGTCCTTCAGTAGGGGGCCACCGGAGAGGACTGACATGGCACTGATCCTGGTGACCGGCGCGGCCGGTGGGCTCGGGCGGGACACGGCGGACGCGTTGGCCGACGACGGGCACGACGTGGTCGTCCACGTCCGGAACCCGGCGCGGCTCGCCGACGCGGAGGACACCGGCCGGTGGAAGGGCGTCGTCACGGGGGACCTCGCCGATCTCGACGAGATCCACGAAGTCGCCCGGCAGGCGGGCGCGTTCGGCCGCTTCGAAACCGTCATCCACAACGCCGGCACGATGGACGCCCGTGACGCGGGCACGGTCAACACGGTCGCGCCCTATGTGCTGACGGCCCTGATGGCCAAGCCGGCCAGGCTCGTCCACCTCAGCAGCTCCATGCACCGCACCGGCTCCACCGATCTGCGACGGCTGGCCGCCGGTTCCGCGTCCTACAGCGACAGCAAGCTGTGGGTGACCACCCTCGCGCTCGCGTGCGCGTCCCGGTGGGACGGCACCACGAGCCACGCGGTCGATCCCGGGTGGGTGCCCACGCGGATGGGCGGCGCCGGCGCCCCGGACGATCTGACCGAAGGGCACCGGACCCAGGTGTGGCTCGCCACCCACGACGACGTGACCCCGAGCACCGGCGGCTACTGGTACCACCGGCAGACGCAGACACCGCACCCGGCGGCGCTGGACGAAGAGTTCCAGGACCGCCTCATCCGGTTTCTGGAGAGCCACACGGGCGTTCCGCTCGACTGACGCGGTCGGCAGCGGCGTCCGGCCCAAAATGGATAGGTCGATCCGATTGTCAGGGTGGCCGGTATGACCCCTGGCGCCCCGCACCCCGAAGGCCCCGCCGCTCAGCCGCTGCGCAGTGACGCGGAGCGAAACCGGGAGCGGATCATCGCCGCCGCCCGCACGGTGTTCGCGCGTGACGGTCTGAACGCCTCCATGGCCTCCGTGGCCCGCGAGGCGGGCGTGGGGATCGCGACCATGTTCCGTCGGTTCCCCACGAAGGAGGAGCTGGTCGACGCCGTCTTCTCCGACCGCATGGGTGCCTACGCCGACGTGGTCACCGTCGCCCTGGAGGACCCCGACCCCTGGAACGGCTTCGTCGGTTACATCGAGACCGCCTGTGCGATGCAGGCCGCCGACAACGGCTTCGCCGACGTCCTGACCATGACCTTCCCCACCGCCAAGGTCCTGGAGGAGCGCCGCAACCGGGCGTACGAGGGCATGCTGCGCCTCATCGAGCGCACCAAGGCCACCGGCCGCCTGCGCGCGGACTTCGACGCCTCGGACCTGGTACTGATCCACATGGCCAACGCCGGCGTCGTCAACGCCACCGGCGACGCCGCCCCGGACGCCCGGGCACGAACCCCTCTACAAGGCCATGCTCCGCGCCGGTCAGGGCACCTCCGCACCGCCCTCGGGCAAGAGCGGCCGACCTCGGGAGCGTCAGAGGAGCGGTACCCGCGTGAAGTGGCTCGCCGCGTGGAGTTCGGTCTCCACGCGGGTCGCGGTGAGACGCAGTTCCGGGAGGATCTCCGCCACGCATTCCTCGGCCGTGCGGCCCGCCGCGTGCAGGGCCACGTTCACCGCGGCGACCACCCGGCCCGTACGGTCGCGGACGGGGACGGCGATGGTACGGAGGCCGTCCTCCCAGTTCTCGTCCAGCAGGGCGTAGCCCTGGGTGCGGACCCGGTCGAGGTCGGCGGAGCGCTCCTTGTCCGCCAGCAGGACCCGGCCCAGGGAGGTCGCCGAGGCCGGCAGGCGGGTGCCGGTCCTGATGTCCACGCCCATGATCCGGGGGGAGACGGCCCTCGCCGTGTACTGGATCTCCGCCCCCTCGCCCGATCCCGGCGGCACCAGGACCGCCAGTGCCGTCGACTCCCGCACCCGTGCCGAGAGATCGGCCAGGTGCGGGGCCGCGATGCGCGGGAGGGTCGTACGGGAGAGGGGCGGGAAGCCCAGGGACAGGACGCGGGGGGTGAGGCCGAAGGTGCGGGACTCCGGCTGCTGGCGGACCAGGCCCAGGTGTTCGTAGGTGATCAGGGCCCGGCGGGCCGTCGCCCTGGCCAGGCCGGTCGCCCGTGCCACGTCCGTCAGCGTGAGCGCGGCCCTGCCCTCGCCGAACGCCGTCAGGACCGTCAGGCCGCGGGCGAGGGACTCGATGAACTCCCGGCCCAGTTCGTTCTTGGCCGCGCCGATCCAGGAGGCCGATCCCGAGGGGGGCGGGCCCGGGTCCGGATCCGGGGTGGACGCCAGTTCGCGTTCCATCTCCGCCACCGTCGCCCGCAGCCGCGGCAGCAGGGTCTCGCGCAGGTCCGTCGCGGTGTGGCGGCTGGTGTGGCTCACGACGTTCGCCACGCAGGCGATCCGTCCCGTGCGCGGGTCCCGTACGGGAACGGAGACCGCCACCAGACCCGGCTCGATCAACTGGTCGTCCAGCGCCCAGCCGTCCCTTCCCGCCTGTGCCGCCTTCGCCTCGAACTCCCCTTGCGCGGCCGTAGGTTCCCGGGGCGGTACGGCGGGAAAGCCCCGGTCCTGCGGGTCCGCCGCCCGGCGCTCGCGCCAGGCCCGCCAGTCGGCGTCGGTCCACTCGGACGCGAACAGGGGCCCGGGGGCGGTGCGTTCGGCCGGGAGCAGGTCGCCGATGCGGAAGCTCAGGGACATCGCGCGGCGGCGGGTGGCCTGGTGGATGAAGCGGATGCCGTCGCGGTCGGCGACCGCGAGCGACACCGACTCGTCCAGCTCGTCGGCGAGGGCATCGGCCCGCCCGGACAGCAGAGCGGGCAGACGCAGGGCGGCGAGATAGGAGTTGCCGAGTTCCATGAGCCGGGGCGTGATCACCGCGTCCCGGCCGTCCAGGCGGACGTATCCCAGCCGGGCCAGCGTGGCCGTGATGCGGTCGACCGTGGAACGCGCCAGGCCCGTCGCCCGCTCCAGACCGCTCGGGCTCAGCGTCCCGCCCGCCTCGGTCAGCTCCCGCAGCACCCCGACCCCCCGGATCAGCGGTGCGACCGCCTCGGCCGGCACGGCGGACTCCGGTACCGGCGGGGATGTGGGCGTGGCAGCGGGCATCGGTTCTCCGGTACGGCGGTCGCGGGACGCCTACGGTAATCCGAACGGCGGGCGCGGCACGCCCACGGTCACCCGACTCGGCGGTTCGCCCCGCGACTACTCCCTGGTGACCTGCACCCGGTAGTCGCCGTTCCCGTCCGTCCCCACCACCCGCACCCGGATACCCTGGCCCGGATCCCGGAACTCCTCGCCTACCGCGAACGACGCGTCCGAGAGCTCCGCGTGGACGTTGGGGCTCCGCGTGCACCCCCCGCTGTTGCGCCGCGAGTCGTACACCCGCACCGGGCCCCGCCCGGTGTCCACGTCCGCGTCGACCCTGTAGACGAGGACCCCCGGCCGGCACACCGTCTCGTCGTTGCCCTCGCGGGTGCGGAGTTCGACCGCGTAGCCGGTGCGGCTGCCGAGGGGGACGAAGAGGAGTTTGGTGCCGGGTCCCGGCCGGGCCAGCGGGGTCAGGGTGTACTGCGAAGTCCCCTGCCCTGTCACGCAGTTGACCTGTGCCGCGTCCAGCCAGCCCAGCTTCCACTTGTGCCAGCCCAGGAGGTCGTTGTTGGCGCCCCAGTCCTCGCTCATGATGTCCCAGTGGCCGACCGCGCCCCCGCCCGCCTCGGTGTAGAGGTCGGGCAGGCCGAAGACATGGCCGTTCTCGTGGGGCAGGACCCGGTACCCGGTCTGCGCGTAGGAGCCGGAGCCGTCGTCCTGGCGGGAGTAGACGAAGGAGGCGTTGGCGACCGGGACACCGTCGGCGACTGGGGCGTCGGGGTTGCCGGCGAAGCTCACCGACAGGACCGTGTCGAGGGCGGAGGGACCGGCGTTCGGGGTCACCAGCACGTTCAGGAAATCGTAGGACCGGAAGTCCACCTTGGGATCGGCGGCGGCCACGATGTCCTGGACCAGCCGGCGGTAGCCCGGGTCGAAGGGGGCGCCGCGTTCTATGCCGTAGGCCCGGAAGGACTTCGGCATGCGCAGCCAGTCGGTGATCGGGGCCTCGGGGCGGTAGTCGAGACGGCCATAGGAACTGGTGCGGAACCAGTCCTGGGTCTGCGGGAAGAACTCGCGGAACCGGTCGAGCGCGGGCCCGGAGCCGGGTGCGTCGGAGAAGTCGATCATCAGGGTGAGGGCGTGGACGGTGCCGGTGGAGCGGGAGTAGCCGCCGGGCGTGGGCAGGCCCTCGGACATCTGGACCGCCGGTCCGCCGCTGATCAGACAGGCGCCCTGGGTGTCGGAGCGGGCCACGGCGATCGGACCGGCGGTCGTGGCACCCGGAGCGAGGCGCTCGGTGCCGGCCGAGGTGCTCACCGCGAGGGTCAGCGCGGTCACGGACACGAGGGCGGCGACCCGGCGCGGACGTATGCGACGGCTGGTCCACGGCATGCGGGCACCCTTCGGAGCGCGGCAGCCGCTGGTCGGAGGGCTGCACCCTTTCGATCACCCTGTGCCGGGGGAGGGGCCGACGCGCGCTGGACGAGACCGAACGTGGGTACCACCGGGAATGTGACTCAGGTCACAACATGATTTCTCCTCAACCTGAAATAACCGGGGAGCGTCTCCCCGTTTAGACGTGTGTCCGAGCGAAACGGGGACCGAATCCCCGGATCGCGAAACCAGACCCCGAGGGGAGCGCACCGTGACTGCCACGACGACCGCGCAGCGCAAGGCGCCCCGGCCCCGCGCCGACGCCCTGCGCAACCGCGAGCGGATCGTCACCGCCGCCAGCGAGATGTTCACCGAGTTCGGCCCCGACGTGCCGCTCGACGAGATCGCCCGCCGGGCCGGCGTGGGCAACGCCACGGTGTACCGCAACTTCCCCGACCGCGACGCGCTCGTCCGTGAGGTCGTCTGCTCCGTCCTGGACCGGACGGCGGAGGCGGCTGAGCTCGCGCTCGCGGCGACAGGGGACGCCTTCGGCGCGCTGGAGCGCTTCGTGCACACCGCCGCCGACGAGCGGATCACCGCACTGTGCCCGATGGTCCAGGGCACCTTCGACCAGTTCCACCCCGACCTGGTGGCCGCACGCGTACGCATCGAGCAGCTCGTCGGGCAGCTCATGGGCCGGGCCAGGGCGGCCGGTCAGCTGCGCGGCGACGTGAGCGTCGGTGACCTGATGGTCGCCGTGGCCCAGCTGTCCCGGCCCCCGGCCGGCACCGGCTGTCTCACCCTCGACGGGTTCGTGCACCGCACCCTTCAGCTGTTCCTGGACGGACTGCGGGCCCCGGCCCGGTCCGACCTGCCGGGCGCGGCGCTGACCATGGAGGACCTCCGCCAGGCCTGATCCGACGACACCGATTAGTTCAGAGCGCGAGAACAGTCAGCAACAACGACTTCCGACCGGCCGTCAGCGAAGACGGACCGTCCCCTCAAGACATCTTTTTTCCGTCCCGAAGTACCGGAGTGGGTACCCCCATGTCTGAAACAGCCGCAAAGGCTACCGGCGCACCGGCCACGTCCGGTGACGCCAACCGCTGGAAAGCGCTGGTCTTCATCGCGCTCGCCCAGCTGATGGTCGTCCTCGACGCGACGATCGTGAACATCGCCCTGCCGTCCGCCCAGACCGACCTGGGCATCTCCGACGGCAACCGTCAGTGGGTCGTCACGGCCTACGCCCTCGCCTTCGGTGGTCTGCTGCTCTTCGGCGGCCGCATAGCCGACCTGTGGGGCCGCAAGAACGCCTTCGTGGTCGGCCTGATCGGCTTCGCGCTGGCCTCCGCGCTGGGCGGCGCGGCCACCAGCGGCGCCATGATGTTCGGTGCCCGTGCCCTGCAGGGTGTCTTCGGCGCGCTGCTCGCGCCCGCCGCGCTCTCCCTGCTCGCCGTGATGTTCACGGACGCCAAGGAGCGCGCCAAGGCCTTCGGCATCTACGGTGCGATCGCCGGTGGTGGCGGCGCCGTGGGCTTCATCCTCGGCGGTGTGCTGACCGAGTACATGAACTGGCGCTGGACCTTCTTCGTGAACATCCCGTTCGCGATCGTGGCCGCGCTCGGCGCGTACTTCGTCATCCGTGAGCCCGAGGGCGGCCGCAACCGCAACCCGCTCGACATCCCCGGCGTCCTGCTGTCCACCCTGGGCCTGGTCGCGCTGGTCTACGGCTTCACCCGCGCCGAGTCCAACGGCTGGGGCGACTCGATGACCGTGGGCATGTTCGTCGCCTCCGCGGTCCTGCTGATCGCGTTCGTCGTCACCGAGGCCCGTACCAAGGCCCCGCTGCTGCCGCTGCGCGTCATCACCGACCGCAACCGCGGCGGGATCTACCTCTCGCTCGGTATCGCGATCATCGCGATGTTCGGCACCTTCCTGTTCCTCACCTACTACCTCCAGATCGTGAAGGGCTTCACGCCGATCAAGACCGGCTTCGCCTTCATGCCGATGATCGTCGGCATGATGGTCGGCTCGACCCAGATCGGTGCCCGCCTGATGACCCGCGTCCCGGCGCGGCTGCTGATGGGCCCCGGCTTCCTGGTCGCCGCGGTCGGCATGCTCCTCATGACCCAGCTGGAGATCGGTTCGTCGTACGCCTCGACGATCCTGCCGGCGATGCTGCTGCTCGGCCTCGGCATGGGTACGGCGTTCATGCCCGCCATGTCCCTGGCCACCCTGGGCGTCGAGCCCCGGGACGCCGGTGTCGCCTCCGCGATGGTCAACACCTCGCAGCAGGTGGGCGGTGCGATCGGTACGGCCCTGCTGAACACGATCGCCGCGTCGGCCACGACCTCCTACATCGCCGACCACATCGGCTCCGCGACCTCCAGGTCGCAGCAGCAGCTGGTCACGCTGGAGGGCCAGGTGCACGGCTACACCAACGCGATCTGGTTCGCCGTCGGCATGCTGGTGCTCGCCGCGGTGATCGTCGTGACCCTCGTAAACGCCGGCCGCACGGACACGGCCGCGGTGGCCGAGTCCGGCGAGGGCGCCGAGGAGGAGCTGGCGATTCCGGTCGTCGCCCACTGACGGCGACCGGTCGGTCGTACCCCTTCGAGAACCACGTACGTACGGGGAAGGGGACGCCCCGTACGTACGACCCAGGAACTGCCCTGGTCCTGCTGAGTGAGCGGCTCAGCGGAGCCAGGGCAGATCCGCGCCCGCCTCGTTCGGCTGGAGTCCCTCGGCGACGATCTGCATGATCTCGCCGAGGGACTTCTGCTGTTCGGGGGTGAGCCGATCGAAGAGGGCGTTGCGTACGGCCCGCACATGGCCGGGCGCGGCGCCCCGCAGCATTGCCAGGCCCGGGTCCGTGAGCACCGCGAACTGGCCGCGCTTGTCGTCCGGGCAGTCCTCCCGGCGCACCCAGCCGTTGCGCTCCAGACGGGCGATGGCGTGGGAGAGGCGGGACCGGGTGATCTTCGCCTTCATGGCCAGCTCGGTCATCCGCAGCCGCCGGTCCGGGGCCTCGGCCAGCCCCACGAGCAGTCCGTAGTAGATGTGCGGCATGCCGGCGTCCCGCTGGAGCTGGCGGTCGAGGTGATCCTCGAGGAGGGTCGTGGCGTGCACATAGGAACGCCAGATGCGCTGCTCTTCGTCGTCGAGCCACTGGGGCTCCTCGTCGGGGACGGATGCCGTGTTCATGTATCCCACTCTACGAGCTCTCTCCTTGAAGCTTAAACAAATGAGGCGTACAGTCATATCGAGAAGCTTAAATTTTGAAGCACTGCCCGCATCGGAAGTACCGGAGGAGTCCCCGCCATGTCCGCCGACACGCAGGAGCGCATGCCCGCCCTCTATCTGAGTCACGGCGCGCCGCCGCTCGCCGACGACCCGATCTGGCCCGGTGAGCTCGCCGCCTGGTCCGCGGACCTGCCCCGCCCCAAGGCGATCCTCATGGTCTCCGCCCACTGGGAGGAGGCCCCCCTCGCCCTCGGCGCGGTACGGACCGTCCCGCTCGTCTACGACTTCTGGGGCTTCCCCGAGCGCTACTACAAGGTGACGTACGGCGCCCCCGGCGCCCCCGAACTCGCCGAGTCCGTACGCAAGCTGCTGCGCGCCCCCGGCATCCCCGTGCAGGACATCCCGGACCGCGGACTGGACCACGGCGCGTACGTCCCGCTGGTCGAGATGTTCCCCGACGCCGACATCCCCGTCCTGCAGATCTCCATGCCGACCCTCGACCCGGTCAGGCTCATGGAGGTCGGGCGCAAGCTCGCCCCGCTGCGCGACGAGGGTGTCCTGATCGTCGGCTCCGGCTTCTTCACCCACAACCTCGCCGCCCTGCGCCACACCGGCTCCGGCGTGCCCACCTGGTCCTCGGAGTTCGACGACTGGGGCAGGCGGGCGCTGGAGACGCGGGACGTGGACTCCCTGCTGGACTTCCTCAACAAGGCTCCGGCCGGGCGCTACGCCCACCCGCGCACCGAGCACTTCGCGCCGCTGTTCGTGACGATGGGCGCAGCCGACGTGAGCGGCGAGCTGGACGCGCAGAGGTCCGTCATCGACGGGTTCTGGATGGGGATGGCGAAGCGGTCGGTGCAGTTCGGCTGACACTCTCGCGGGGGCCTACAGGGCCTTCTCGTACCAGGCCACGTCCCAGTAGCGGCCGAACTTCCGGCCCACCTCCCGGTAGGTGCCGACGTGCCGGAAACCGAAGCGTTCATGCAGCCGCGTGGACGCTTCGTTGGGTTGTGCGATGCCCGCGTAGGCGCGGTGCAGGTCCTCGTCGGCCAGGGCCTCGAAGAGGGCCTTGTAGAGGAGCGTGCCGACGCCCCGGCCGCCCGCGTCCGGGGCGAGGTAGACGGTGACCTCCACGGAGGTCGCGTACGCGGGCTTGGCGCGGAAAGGGCTGGATGTGGCGTACCCGAGGATCCGCTGTGAGGTTCCTGTCGGCTCCGTGTCGCTGGCAACCATCAGGCGGTACGGCCCGTCTTCAGGGTGGGAGAGCAGCCAGGGGCGGCGCTCTTCCGCAGTGAAGACGGCGGTATCGAATGTGATGGGCGTCTCACGAACGTAGTGGTTGTAGATGTCGGTGAGGGCCCCGAGGTCGCTTTCGGCTCCCGGTCTGACCTGCACCTCTGTACGTTCCGTCGACATCACGCCTCCCCATGTGGCCGGACAGGGTACTGCAAGATCAGAAAAATAGCGGCACGCCTTGGGAATTCTGTCCGGTTTCCAGTCGTTGTTTCCATCGGATGCAGGGCACCCGAGGAGAGTCCGGAAGCAAACCGGAGCCGGGACCCAGCGTCCGAAGGACCACCCGCTGACCCAACATCGCAAGGGAGCACGCATGGCAACCCGTGCCGTCGCCCGTCGTAAGTCCGCCACCGGCGGGTCTACCGACGCGGCGCGCAGTGTTCGCGTCCATGGCGGCGAGATCGCCGACCGCGACCTGGTCGGCATGTACCTCGACGAGATCGCGCGTACGCCGCTGCTCGACGCCGCCAAGGAAGTCGAGCTGTCCCAGATCATCGAGGCGGGTGTGTTCGCCCGACAGGTCCTCGACGGGTACGAGGAAGCCAAGGCGGACGCCACCCGCGAGGAGCTGGAGGCCCTGGTGGAGGAGGGTGAGCGCGCCAAGGACGTGTTCATCCGTTCCAACCTCCGCCTGGTCGTGGCCGTGGCCCGCCGCTACCCCCGCAGCGGTCTGCCCCTGCTCGACCTGATCCAGGAGGGCAACGCCGGCCTGGTGCGCGCGGTCGAGAAGTTCGACTACCGCAAGGGCTTCAAGTTCTCGACGTACGCGACCTGGTGGATCCGTCAGGCCATCACCCGCTCCATCGCCGACCAGTCACGCACCATCCGGCTGCCCGTCCACCTCGTGGAGGAGCTGGGCCGTATCCGCCGTGTGCAGCGCGAGTTCAACCGCGAGCACGGCCGCGACCCGGAGCCCGCGGAGATCGCCGCCGAGCTCGGCTCGAACCCGGAGCGCGTGATCGACGTGCTGGACTGGGCCCGCGACCCGGTCTCGCTGAACATGTCGGTGGACGACGACGGCGACACCCAGTTCGGTGACCTGCTCGAGGACACCTCGGCGGTCTCGCCGGAGCAGTCGGTGCTGACGCTGCTGCGCAGCGAGGAGCTGGACGACCTCATCGGCCGCCTCGACCAGCGCACCGCCTCCATCATCAAGATGCGGTACGGCATCGACGACGGACGCGAGCGCACGCTGACCGAGGTCGGCAAGGAGCACGGCCTCACCCGTGAGCGGATCCGGCAGATCGAGAAGCACGCCCTGCTGGAGCTGAAGAAGCTCGCGCGGGACACCGGGTTCGACGCGGCGGCGTAGGCGGGATCTGCCCGCGTACGCCGGGTGGCGAAAGACCGCGTAAACATGGCTGTACTAGGCCGCTTCAACCCGGCGGACCCTGGGAACAAGACTTCAGGGTCCAGGTGTTCGGGTCCCGGAGGCCCTGCCTCCGGAACCTCCTGAACCAAGTCCCGACGCAATCCCCCCCGGCGCCGGGACTCTCCCCGAGCCGGACTTCGGCGCCCCTCCCCCCGGGCGCCGGGGTCCGGCTCTTTCCGCACCCCGCCGAACAGACCGGTGGGTCACCCCGTACCTGAACCACGGGGTGCCCCACCGGACGGCAGATTCTGTCACACCGGGCATGGCACGCCAGTTGTGAGCAGGTCGGGCATGGTGCGGGGTGCGGCGAACGGTCCGTTGTGGCGCGCGAGGTGACGAACGGCCTGTCGTGGTGCGCGGGGTGCGGCGAACGGTCCGTTGTGGCGCGCGAGGTGGCGAACGGCCTGTCGTGGTACGCGGGGTGGCGAACGGCTTGTCGTGGTGCGCGCGGTGGCGAACGGCCCGTCGTGCTGCGCGGTGTGGCGAACGGCCCGTCCTGGCGCGGGTGACTGCAACTCCCCAGGGGCGCGGGGAACTGCGCGACCAGCCCCCACCGGCCCGCAGCCGCCCTCCGACAGCACCTGGCACCCCCATAGGCGCCCCGGCCCAAGCCCCCCGCAGGGGACCCGCTCAGACCCCGCCCGTCGCCCGGACCAACCGCCCGCCCAACTCCCGTACCGCAGAGCCCAGTTCCGCAGGTTCCTCCACCCGGAACTCCACCCCCGTCATCGCCAACCGCACCGCCAGCCACTCCACCGCGTCCCCCACGGTCCCCCGCAGCCGGCACCGCCCCTCCCCGAGAGGCTCCGGCACCCCCATCCACGCCGGCACCCGAGCCCTCACCGCCGTCACATCCGCCTCGAAGGTCACGGCGATCTCGTACGTCTCCTGACGGCGGTACATCGACTGCCGCAGATACTCCGCCGCACTCCCCGTCGGCAACTCCCGCGGAGCGAACCTCGCCCCCGTGGCGAAGGGATCGTTCACCCGGTCGACCCGGAAGGTCCGCCAGTCGTCGCGGTCGAGGTCGTAGGCGACGAGGTACCACCGCCGCCCGGTGGAGACCAGACGGTACGGCTCCACGACGCGTCGCGACTCGGCCCCGTCCTTCGCCCGGTAGGCGAACCGCAGCCGCTCGTGCCCGGCCACCGTGGACGCCATCACCGTCAGCGTCTCGGTCGCGATGCTCGCCCCGTCCCCGCTGGTCAGCGGAGTCGTCGCGGCCTGGAAGGTGGACACACGGTGCCGTAGCCGGGACGGCAGGACCTGTTCCAGTTTCGCCAGTGCCCGTACGGACGCCTCGTCCATCCCCTCGACCGCGTGCCCCGCCCCCGCCCGCAGCCCGACCGCGATGGCCACCGCCTCCTCGTCGTCGAGGACGAGCGGGGGCATGGCCTTGCCCGCGACGAGCCGGTAGCCGCCGTCGGAGCCCTTCGTCGCCTGGACGGGATAGCCCAGCTCGCGGAGGCGGTCGACGTCCCGTCGGACCGTGCGGCGGGAGACCCCCAGGCGGTCGGCGAGCTCACCGCCGGGCCATTCACGGGGCGTCTGGAGGAGGGAGAGGAGCGTCAGGAGCCGTGCCGGGGTGTCCGTCGTCATGAGTTCGAGGATGCCGTACCACTAGGACATGATCTGACCTAGTGGGGCCGTAGCTTCAAGGCATGACCTCCACCGAGACCACCCTTTCGGGCACCCCCGAGACGCCGCCCGCCGCAGGCGACCGGCGTCGCTGGTTCGCCCTCGCCATCGTGATGACCGCGGCCTTCATGGACCTCGTCGACGTCACCATCGTCAACATCGCCATCCCGTCCATCCGGCAGGAGGCCGGTGCCTCCGTCAGCCAGATCCAGTGGATCACCGCCGGTTATGCCCTCGCCTTCGCCGCGGGGCTGATCACCGGCGGGCGGCTCGGTGACATCCACGGGCGCAAGCGGCTGTTCCTCGTCGGCATCGGCGGGTTCACGCTCGCGTCGGCGCTGTGCGGCTTCGCGGCGAACCCGGAGATGCTGGTCGCGTCCCGGATCCTCCAGGGCGGCATGGCGGCGATGATGGTGCCGCAGGTCCTGTCGATCGTGCACGCGACCTTTCCGGGGCACGAGCGGGGAAAGGTGTTCGGGCTGTTCGGCGCGATCGTGGGGCTCGGGGCTGTCTCCGGTCCGCTGCTCGGCGCGCTGCTGACCGAGTGGAACCTGTTCGGGCTCGAGTGGCGGCCGATCTTCCTCATCAACCTGCCGGTCGGGATCGCGGGGCTCGTGCTCGGCAGCCGCTTCATCACCGAGTCCAAGGCCCCGCGGGCGCTGAAGCTGGACCTGGTGGGCGTGGGGCTCGTGGTGGTGGGCTTGCTCCTGCTGCTCTACCCGCTGACCCGCGGTGAGGAGCTGGGCTGGCCGCTGTGGGGGTATGTGTCGATGGCCGGTGCGCCCCTGGTCTTCGCCGCGCTGGTGGCGTACGAGAAGCGGAAGGGCGCGCGGGACGGGTCGCCGCTGGTCGAGCTGTCGCTGTTCAAGGTGAAGAGCTTCGCGGCCGGCATCGCGGTGCAGACCGTGTTCGGGGTCGGGCTCGGCATCTTCTTCCTGGTGTGGACGCTGTACATGCAGACCGGCCTGGGCTGGAGCCCGTTGCGTGCGGGGCTGACCGGGGTGCCGTTCTCGATCGCGGTCTCCACGGCGGCGGGTCTGTCGGTGCAGAAGCTCGTCCCGCGCTTCGGGCGCAAGGTGCTCCAGGCCGGTGCGCTGCTGATGGCGGTGGGTGTGCTGCTCTACCTCTGGGAGGCCGAGCGGTACGGCATGGGGATCAGCTCCTGGCAGATGGCGTTGCCGCTGGTCGTGATGGGTGCCGGCATGGGTCTGATCGTCGCGCCGCTGACGGACGCGGTGCTCTCGGACGTGCCGCGCGAGCACGCCGGTTCGGCGTCGGGGCTCATCAACACCGTGCAACAGATGGGCAACGCGCTCGGGCTCGGGCTGGTGTCCGTGGTGTTCTTCGGGGTCATCGGCGACGACCTGCGACCCGCTCAGGTGGGCCCGGCCTTCGTGGACGCCTTCCAGCACGCGCTCGGGTGGGTCGCGGCGGTGATGGGCGTGATCTTCCTGCTGATGTTCGCGCTGCCGAAGCGGCCCGCACAGCACGTGGAGGGGGCGGAGCTTCCCGGGGTGGAGGAGAAGACGCCCGAGCTCGTTTAAAGGGGTTCGCAGGGGTTGTTCGGCGTGGGGCCCGGTACCTGCCGTCAGGTGCCGGGCCCTTCTGACGTCGCCTTCTGTCCCGTGCGGACCGAGTCAGAAGTCCGTTCATGCCCGGATCACGCCCGAACCTGTTTACTTTCCAGAAATACAGGCGTAGCCTCCGTCTGAAACCACACGTTCGGGCATGGATCGGAGGCGAACGGATATGTACGCACCGGAGCGGCAGCAGGAGATCCTCCGGCTCGCTCGTGACGGCGGGCGGGTCGACGTCGTCTCCCTGGCCGAGGAGTTCCAGGTCACGGCCGAGACGATCCGCCGGGACCTGAAGGCCCTCGACCGTGCCGGTCTGCTGCGCCGGGTGCACGGCGGGGCCATCCCGGCCGGGCGCCTCGACTTCGAGCCGGACCTCGCCGAGCGCGAGACGACCGCGGCCGACGAGAAGGACCACATCGCCAAGGCGGCCCTCGCGGAACTGCCGACCGAGGGCACCCTGATCCTCGACGCCGGTACGACCGTCGCCCGGCTGGCCGCCGCCGTCCCGCTGGAGGCCTCGCTCACCGTCGTCACCCACAGCCTGCCGATCGCGGCCCGTCTCGCGGACCACCCCGGCATCCAGCTCCACCTCGTCGGGGGGCGCGTGCGGAACCGTACCCGCGCCGCGGTCGACGCCTGGGCGCTGCGGGCGTACGGCGAGATCCGGGCCGACGTCCTCTTCGTCGCGGCCAACGGCTTCTCCGCCGATCACGGCCTCACCACCCCCGACCTCGCCGAGGCCGCGGTCAAGCGCGCGGCGATCGCCGCCGCCCGCCGGGTGGTCCTGCTCGCCGACTCGGCCAAGCACGGCCAGGAGCACTTCGCCCGCTTCGGCGACCTGAGCGACGTGGACCTGCTGATCACCGACAGCGGGCTGAGCCCCGACGACGCCGCCGTGATCGAGCGCGGCGGCACGGAAGTGCTGTGTGTTTAGGAACGAGTGCGCATGATCCTCACCGTCACCCCGAATCCGTCCCTGGACCGTACGTACGAGGTCCCGTCCCTGGAGCGCGGCGAGGTCATCCGCGCCACCCGTGAACGCATGGACCCCGGCGGCAAGGGCGTCAACGTCTCGCGCGCCGTCACGGCCGCCGGGCGGCGCACGGTCGCGGTCCTGCCGCTGGGCGGTGCGCCGGGGGCGCTCGTCGCCGACCTGCTCGACGCGCAGGGCATCGAGGTCGCGCCGGTGCCGGTCGCGGGCGCCACCCGCTCGAACATCGCGCTCGCCGAGTCGGACGGGGTGCTCACGAAGATCAACGCGCCGGGTCCGGAGTTGTCCGCCGCCGAGCAGGAGCTCCTGCTGGAGACCGTGCGAGAGCAGTCCCCCGACGCCTCGTGGATCGCGTGCTGCGGGAGCCTGCCCCGGGGGCTCGCGCCCTCGTGGTACGCCGAGGTGGTCGCGCGGGCGCACGCCGGTGGTGCGCGGATCGCGCTGGACACCTCGGGGCGCGCGCTCCTGGAGGCGCTGCGCGAACGGCCCGACGTGGTGAAGCCGAACGCCGAGGAGCTCGCGGAGGCCGTCGGGCGCCCTCTCGCCACGGTGGGCGACGCCGTGAAGGCGGCCGAGGAACTGCGTGAGATGGGCGCATGCGCCGTGCTCGCCAGCCTGGGCGCCGACGGGCAACTGCTCGTGGACGGCTCGGGCGCCTGGTTCGCCAGCGCGCACGTGGAGGTCGTACGCAGCAATGTCGGAGCCGGCGACTCGTCGCTGGCCGGCTTCCTGATCGCCGGCGGCAGCGGCCCCGAGGCCCTCGCCTCCGCGGTCGCGCACGGCGCGGCGGCCGTCCAGCTGCCCGGCAGCGAGATGCCGACGCCGGACGACCTGGACCCGGCCGCGGTGACGGTCACGGCCGAGGTGCCCATGGACCGCGTGCTGACGGAGCCGGTGTCGTGACCCGCCCGACGCTTCCCACCACGGTGGTGTTTCCAGCCACCCCCGAGACCCCACACCGCTGCACCCCCGTCCCCCTCACCACCGCCCACCCCACTCCCCGGGCGATACGCGTGCGAAGGAGCCCGCGATGAGCGACATGATCACCGCGGACCTGGTCGATCTCGACCTGTCCGCCGATACCAAGGAAGCGGCGGCGCGTGCCCTCGCCGAGCGCATGGTCGCCCTGGGCCGGGTGACCGACCTGGAGGGCTTCCTCGCCGACGTGGCCGCCCGCGAGGCACAGATGCCGACCGGCCTCGACGGCGGCATCGGCATCCCGCACTGCCGCAGCGAACACGTCACCGAGCCGACGCTCGCCTTCGGACGCAGCGCGGCCGGGATCGACTTCGGCGCGGCCGACGGTCCCGCCGACCTGATCTTCCTGATCGCCGCACCGGCCGGCGCGGACGACGCCCACCTGACGATCCTGTCCTCGCTCGCGCGCCAGCTGATGAACGCCGAGTTCACGGACGCGCTGCGGTCGGCGGGGAACGCGGCGAGCGCCGCGGCGCTGATCCGCGGGGACGAGGCACCGGCGGAGGCGGCCGGCGAGGCCACCGCGGGCGCCGGTGAAGACTCCGTTGCGGCATCGGCGGCGGCCTCCGCCGATGCCGCAACGGCCAGTACGGCAGCGACATCGGCGACGGAACCGGCGCAGGACACGCGCCCCTTCCGGATCGTCGCCGTCACGTCCTGCCCGACCGGCATCGCCCACACCTACATGGCGGCCGAGTCGCTGGAGAACGCCGGCCGCGAGGCGGGCGTCGAACTCGTCGTCGAGACGCAGGGCTCCGCCGGCTTCACCCGGCTCGACCCGGCGGTCATCGCGGACGCGGACGGCGTGATCTTCGCGCACGACGTCCCCGTACGCGACAAGGACCGCTTCGCCGGCAAGCCCACCGTCGACGTCGGCGTGAAAGCGGGCATCAACCGCCCGGCCGAACTCATCACCGAGGTCCGCGGGAAGGCCGAGCGCGGCGAGGTCAGCTCGGCGGCCGGGGCCGGCTCCACGCCGGTCGAGCGGGCCGGCGAGTCCGGCGACAGCTACGGCACCAAGCTCCGCAAGTGGCTGATGACCGGCGTGAGTTACATGGTCCCGTTCGTCGCCGCGGGCGGTCTGCTGCTCGCCCTCGGGTTCGCGATCGGCGGCTGGCAGATCGCGAGCGCGCCCTCGGTCATGAAGCACTTCTCCTGGACCGAGATCGACAGCTGGGGCGCCCTGCTGTTCCAGATCGGCCAGGTCGCCTTCGGCTTCCTCATCCCGGTCCTCGCCGGATACATCGCCTACGGCATGGCGGACCGCCCCGGTCTCGTCCCCGGCTTCGTCGGCGGAATGATCGCCTCCAACATCGCCGCCGGATTCCTGGGCGGTCTGGTCGCCGGTCTGCTGGCCGGTGGTGTGGTCCTCGCGATCCAGCGGATCAAGATCCCACCGGTGCTGCGCGGCATCATGCCGGTGGTGGTGATCCCGCTGATCTCCTCGCTGATCGTCGGCTTCCTGATGTTCGTCGTGATCGGCAAGCCCATCGCCGAGGCCCAGAAGGGCATGACGGACTGGCTCAACGGCCTCTCCGGCGCCAACGCCGTCCTGCTCGGCGTCCTCCTCGGCCTGATGATGTGCTTCGACCTCGGCGGCCCTGTCAACAAGGTCGCGTACGCCTTCGCCACCGCCGGTATCGCCGTCCAGAACCCGAGCGACTCCGCGATGAAGGTCATGGCCGCCGTGATGGCCGCGGGCATGGTCCCGCCGCTGGGCATGGCGCTGGCGACCACCGTCCGCAAGAAGCTCTTCACCGAGACCGAGCGCGAGAACGGCAAGGCGGCCTGGGTGCTCGGCGCCTCCTTCATCTCCGAGGGCGCGATCCCGTTCGCCGCGGCCGACCCGCTGCGCGTCATCCCGGCCTCCATGGCGGGCGGCGCGGTCACCGGCGCCCTGTCGATGGCCTTCGGCGCCACCCTGCGCGCCCCGCACGGCGGCATCTTCGTGGTCCCGCTGATCGGCAGCCCGTTCCTCTACCTGATCGCCATCGCGGCGGGAGTGTGCGTCACGACCGCACTGGTGGTCGTCCTGAAGAGCATGCGCAAGCCGGCCGCGGGAACTGCGGCCACCACGGCGACGGCGGCCGCCGACGCCCCGACGGCCGAGCAGAAGCAGCCGGTCGCCGCGTGATACCTGCCCCTTTGGGGCGGCTGTGAGCTGTTCACGGCACCTGCGAGATACGTCACGGTCCGGGACCGAAGTCCCGGACCGTGGTGTCTACTGGAACGCATGCCTGAGCACGTCTCCGTCTACCAGTTGCTTGGTATGACCCTTCTCGTCCTGGTGGCCGTCGCCTGGGCGATCGGGCTGGCCGTCATGCTGCGCCGCGGCCGCCACGAGGCCGCACTGTGGCGCTCCGGCCATGGCCTGCCCGCCCTGCCCCACCAGCGACAGACCGGCCCCGGCCACGAGTCCGTCGAGCTGACCCCGGCGGAGGAGGACGCGTTCGCGGGTCTGGTACGGCAGCTCAGCGGCGGCCGCTGACAGGGGCGCCGGAACCGGGCGTACGGGGGGTGCGTGGGCCGTTCGTGCGGGAGCGGGGGCTTCAGGAGACCTGAGCCGCGCGCCGCTCCATGGCGTCGCGGGCCGCGTCCTCGGTGCCGTACACCTCGCACATGTGCCGCCCGTCGGGCGTCGCCGTGTGCTCGAGCTCCCACAGGGAGATCTCCGCGCCGTCGCGCAGCAGGAACGCGTGCTCGTACAGCGAGAAGGCCAGTCCGGCGCGCGCCGCCCGGCACGGGCGACCGAACGCCTGCGTGATCTGGTGGGCGAACGCCTCGGTCAGCAGCGCGGCCGTCTCTCGGCCCGGCCGGTCCGTGTTCTCCGCGCGGCGCAGGAGCCGGCGCGCGTGGTCCGCCGAGTCGTCCGGGACGTAGGCGTGCCGCGGTGTCTGCACGGCTGTGAGCTGCACCGTCACCGGCAGCTCGAAGTCCGGGGTGTCCGGCGGTAACGGAAGCCGCGCGGTCGCCGCCCGCACCTCCTCCTCGTCGACGTACACCTCGTGCTGCGGAACGCTGTCCCGCGCGGTGTTGTGGACGAGCTCCCACAGGGTGAGCGCCGACCCGTCGGCGAGCAGCCACGTGTGCCGGTACGTCTCACGGTGCAGCCCCGCACTGTGGTGCGCGGAGTGCAGCGAACTGTCGTGCGCCAGCGCGCAGTCCAGTCGCCGTATCGTCTCGTCGGGCAGCTCGAAGGAGTTCAGGGCACGACCGAGGAGCCGCGCGAGGTACTCCTCCGGAGACTCGGGCGACTCGGGTGGTTCGTACGCTGCCGTCTCGTACGGAACGCTCAAGGTTTCTCCCGGCGTTGCTGCATGTCACCTTGTGGGTGCATACCGTAGCTCCTCGGTCGGACATCATGTCCGGGAACCGAGAAAACGTACGCCCGGAAAACGCCCGGGCCGCGCAGGAAGTTCCCACGCGACCCGATGATCCGTCAAAAGCCCCTGATCAGAAGGGTTTTCCACTGATCAGGAGGTGCTGACGGCGCTCCCCGCGACCCACTCGTCCCACGACATGTTCCAGCCGTTCAGCCCGTTGTCGGGCGCCACCGTCTTGTCGGGGGAGTTCTTCACGATCACCACGTCCCCGATCAGCGAGCTGTCGTAGAACCACTTGGCCGGAGTGTCCGCCTGCCCGCCCTTGACGTCCCGCAACCCGACGCACCCATGGCTGGTACCGGTCTGCCCGAACGGCGGATTGCCCTTGTTGTACCAGTAGTTGCCGTGGATGAAGGTGCCGGACTGCGTCAGCCGCATCGCGTCCGGGACGTCGGGGATGTCGTACGCGTTGGCGAGGGCGACCGTCCGGCTGTCCATCCGGATCTTCTTGTACTTCTCGGAGATCGCCATCTGCCCGTTGTACGTGGTGAACTCCGGACTGCCCGTCGAGATCGGCACCGACTTGACGGTCTGCCCGTCCCGTACGACCTTCATGGTCTGCGTGTCGGCGTCCACCGTGGACACCTGGGAACGCCCGATCGTGAAGTTGACGGTCTTCTCCTGCACGCCGGTGACGTTGCTCGAGCCCTTGACCCCGTCCAGGTCGATCTTCATCGTGACCTTGGAGCCGGCCTTCCAGTACTCCTCGGGCCGGAAGTCGAGGCGCTGCGCCCCGAACCAGTGCCCGACCACCTGCTGCCCGCTGCTGGACGTCACCGTGATGTGCGACTGCACGGCCTTCTTGTCGCTGATCGCCTTGTCGAAGCTGAACGACACCGGCATCCCCACACCGACCGTCGTCCCGTTGTCCGGCGTGTACGTCCCGACGAAGCTGTTCGCCTTGGAGACGGTCGTGAAGACGGACTTCGCGGTCACGGACTTGCCGTCCGAGTCCTTCGCCGTAGCGGCGATCCGGTACCTCGTCCCGCGCTCCAACTGCTCCGTGGGCTTCCAGCCCTTGCCGCCCGCGACCATCGACCCCGGCACGTCCTGGCCCGTGCCCGCCACCGTCATCTTCACGCCGGTCAGCGTGCCGTCACTGACCCTCACGCCGGTCGAGTTGATCGACGCGCCGGTCGAACCGTTCTTGGCGGAGATGACGATCTCCGCCGCGGAGGTCTTCGCGGGGTCCTTGCCGCCCTTGCCTTCGCTCTCGGCGTCGGAGCCGCCTCCGCACGCGGTGAGGGTAAGGGCGCCCACCATCAGGACGGCACAGGCCCCCAGTGAGCGCCGCGCTGCTATGTCCGGCGTTGTCACGAGATACTCCAGATCCATTCGATATGCGCAGTCCGCTCCACTCCGTGAAGAAAGAGGGACCCGGTCCCCGCCCGGGTTCCCTGACACCGCGACGAATGCCATCACGTGACAGAACCCGGACAGAATGCGGGGGGTTCGCTTGGGTTGGCGGGGGCGCCTATTGGGGTGCCGGGTCAGGTTGTCGGGCGGGTGCAGGCCGGTGGGGGCTGGTCGCGCAGTTCCCCGCGCCCCTAAGGAGTTGCACTCACCCGCGCCACGACGGACGGTTGGCCGCACGGCGCGCCACGACGGGCCGTTGGCCGCGTACGGCGCGAAGGGGACGGGGTGGGGGGTGTCCGCCCGCAGCGGCCGGCGTCCGTCACCGAGCACTGTTGAAGCAGCCGAGCCGCCGGACCGAGGACGGACACCCCCCACCCCSGCCCCGACCCACCCACCGAACCCAACGCGCTACACCCGCCCCCACCGGACAGAAACAGGCCGCCGCAGGCACCCAGGGGCGCGGGGAACTGCGCAAAACGCCCGCCCCCMCCGACCCGCACCCGCACAGCCCGCCGCACGGCATCACCCCCCGTACAGCTCCCGATAAGCCGGCCACACCCCACCCACCCCCTCCACCGACTCCGCCGCCCGCACCGCCCGCACAATCGCCCGCGTCACCACATCCGCCCCCGCCGCGAGCACGGAGTTGAGCGCGAGCGGATCCCCGGCGTCGAGCGACCGCACCCCCGTGGCCAGAGCGAACACCGTGTCGCCGTCGTGCAGCAGGTGCACCGGCCGCACGGCACGCGCGATGCCGTCGTGCGCGGTCCCGGCCACCTTCTGGGCCTGCGCCTTCGACAGTTCCGCGTCGGTGGCCACCACCGCGAGCGTGGTGTTCAGAGGCGGCGGCGCATTCTTCGCCGCGGTCTCGGCGAGCCGCCGGCGCGCGGCCTCATGCACCCGCTCCTCCGGATACCGCACCCGCCCGTCGAACAACTCCCCATACAGAACCCCCGTCTCCGGATCGGACACCGCCCCCACCGCGTTGGCCACCACCAGCGCCGCCACGGAGATCCCCGAGGGCAGGACGACGCTCGCCGTCCCCACCCCGCCCTTCATCGCCCCGACCGCGGCCCCCGTCCCCGCCCCCACACACCCCTCCGGCACCTGCGCGCCGAAGGCACTCGCCGCGGCGGCCTCGACGGCGGCCCGCCCGGTCGCCGCGTCCGGCCGGGCCCGGAAGTCACCGCCGCGCCCCAGGTCGAAGACACACGCGGCAGGCACGACCGGCACCACATGCGAGGGATCCGGCCCCACCCGCACCCCCCGCCCCTGCTCCTCCAGCCAGGCCATCACCCCGGAGGCCGCGTCGAGCCCGTACGCGCTGCCCCCGGTCAGCACGATCGCCTCGACCTTCTGCACCAGGTTGCGCGGATCGAGCGCGTCGGTCTCCTTGGTGCCGGGGCCTCCACCGCGTACGTCCACCGCGGCGACGGCCCCGCCCTCCGGGGCGAGCACGACGGTGGTGCCGGTGAGCCAACCGTCGCCGGTGCGCGTCGCGTGCCCCACGCGCACCCCGGCGACATCCGTCAGAGCGTCAACTGTCATGGAACCAGTCTCGTCCAGCCTTGCCGCACGCCTCGGAACCGGCGGTCCGAAGACCCCGCGGACCGGTCGGACGAATCTCGTCCAGGCCCGCCGCATCCCTCGGAACCGGCGGTCCCAAGGCCCCGCGGACCGGTCGGACGAATCGTCCAGGCCCGCTGCACCTATTGGAACCGGCGGTCCGAAGACCCCGCAGACCAGCCGGACGAGGTCACGCCGCCCGAACCGGCTCCCCACGCTCCCGGGCCGCCATCCGCGCGGTCAACGTCGTCCCGGTCACCACCGCCAGCGTCGCCACGATGCCCGCGACCAGCACCGCCCAGTCGCCCAGGAAGGTGCAGCAGATCACCAGCAACGCCGTGACCGGCAGCACCAGTTGCTGCGCGATGCCCGCCTTGAAATACCGCGAGTGCAGGACCCAGACGGTCAGCAGATAGAGGGCGGTCGGCAGGGTCACCGCGGCCGACGCGGCCAGTGTCGAGGTGTGCGCCTTGCCGACGGCCTGTTCCACGGCCACCTCCAGGCCCGCCCCGATCGCGGCGGCCGACGCGAACACCAGGTAGTGGCCGTATCCCCACAGGAACGCCTGCTTGTTGGAGCGCAGATGGCCGTGGATGGGCACCACGAAGTAGATCCACCAGGCGGCGAAGACGATCAGCAGTCCGCCCGCGGCGATCGGCAGCAGCTCGTTCAGCGCGTCGTTCTCGTCGATGCCGGACTTCACGGCGACCGTGGCGGCGGCGATCGTCTCGCCGAGCACGATGATCGTGAACAGCCCGTACCGTTCCGCGATGTGGTGTGGATGCCACGACGTCGGATGGTCCCTCTCGGCGAAGGGCGGCACACACATCTCCAGGACCGCCATCACCAGGAAGACCCAGGCCCGTCCGCCCTCGGGCAGCACCAGCAGCCCCAGCCAGCCGACCTGGCACAGCAGCACGCCGAACACGTACCGCAGGGCCATCGTCCGCTCCGGGCCCTCGCTCGAACGCGCCACCCGCAGCCACTGCGTGATCAGCGCCATCCGCATGATCACATAGCCCGCCAGCACGGCCAGGAACTCGTGGTCCTCGAACGCCCGGGGCACCCCGGCCGCCAGCACCAGGACACCGGCGATCTGCACCAGGGTCACGACCCGGTAGAGCACGTCGTCGTTGTCGTACGCCGAGGCGAACCACGTGAAGTTCATCCACGCCCACCAGATGGCGAAGAAGAGCATCGCGTAGTTGAGGATCCCCTCGCCGGCGTGGCCCTCGGCGATGGCGTGCACGAGGGCCACGCCCGCCTGGGCGATGGCCACGACGAAGCACAGGTCGAAGAAGAGCTCCAGCGGCGAGGCGACCCTGTGGGCCTCGTCCCGGCCGCGGGCGGTGAGTCTGCGCAGTGGACTGTGTGTCGGACTGGACGTCATGGCTCAAGCACAGCAGATGCCGACCGGAAATTCCCTTGCGCCCCCTCACGAGCTGCCCGGGCGCGGTATCTGCGGCATACGAGCCGTCGGGACCGCTGCCGTACCCTGGACCGGTGAGCACCGCCCCCGACCCCACGCCCTCCGAGCCCAAGGCCGCGCTGGTCTTCGACGATCCGCTGGACCAGCAGTCCCCGGACGACACCGACCGAGGCTGGGGCGACCGGCCGCGCACCGACAGCGCGGCCGACCTGAAGCGCTTCCTCGACGAGAAGCCGCCCCACCACCTCTGAGCGCGGCGCCCGGCCCGGCTCGCTAACGCCCGTCGTGGCCCGAGCCCCGCTGAGCGACCAGGGCGTCGCGGATCTCCTTGAGGACCTCCAGCTCGGTCACCTCGATGATCTCGTGCGTGCCCTCCTTCGCCTTCCGGCGGGCCTCCATCCGAGCCAGGTACTTCGACATCGGCAGGACCATCAGGAAGTAGACGACGGCCGCCGTGATGAGGAAGGTGAGCGTCGCGCCGAGGACCGAGCCCCAGAGGATCCGGACCCCTTCCGCGCTGGCGCCGGTTCCTGTGCACGGGCCCTTGAGGCACGAGCTGTAACCGTCGAGGTTCTTCGTCCCGATCGTCCCCACCAGCGGGTTGATGATTCCCTTCACCACCGAGTTGACGATGTTGGTGAAGGCGGCGCCGATGACCACCGCGACAGCCAGATCGACGACGTTCCCGCGCATCAGAAAGGCCTTGAAGCCCTCCAGGACGCTCGGCTTCTTCTCGCTCACCTAGAGGCCTCTTCTCGCACGCACAGGTTCTGGAACAAACAGCTCCGCAACCTACGTCAACGCGAGGTGACCCTGTCCAATTGGGTCGCACGAAAAGGGCCCTTGACCGAAACTCCCGCAACGGACAGGCGGCACGGCTCAACACAGCGTCACCGCCAGCCGTGCCGTCGCGCTCGCGCCCGCGAGACGTGCCGCCGTCGACCGCGGCACCGAGAGCACGACCAGCGCCCCGCCCTCGGTCACACCGTCCAGCGGCTCAGGCACCTTCGTCACCCGCGCCCCGCGCGCGACCACCCGGGCATCCCCGCCCAGCGCCGACTCCTCGGCGGCGATGACGTCCACCCGGTCCCCGGGGCGCAGCAGCCGGACCGTCGCGGCGTCGGCGATCCGCACCGGCGCCGACACCGTCTCCACGGCACGGTGCTCGCGTACCGGTTCGGTCGCCGGATGCCCCCGCGCCCCGTCGGCGCCCCGCGGGCCCGCCGCCACCAGCGCGGCCGCGGTGACGGCCAGGCCGAGGGCCAGGGCGCGCCCGCGGTGCCGTACGAACCGCCGTAGCTGCCGGCGCCCGCCGCGCACCCGCACCGGCGCGAAATGCGGGACCTCGCAGGTCGGGGGAGCGTCGGTACCCAGCGGGAGGGGGACGAGGGGAGAGGGGGACGGAGCGAAGGACATGAGGACCACCACCAGCGACGAGACATCGGCTTGCGATGCCACGATGCGGCTTCGCGCCGGATCCCGCCGAGGCCGGTGGACTACCCACCGGTTGTGGAAAACTCCCTCACCCGAACGAGAACTTCCGTCGCCGTTACGGCAGTTCGAAGCCCGGATTCATCCCGCCCAGCGCGTTCACGCACAGGCAGTCCCGCTCCTCGTTCGAAGGCAGCGCCGCCACCGCGTCGAACAGCACGCCCCGCAGCCGGTCCACGTTCGCCGCGAACACCCGCAGCACCTCGTCGTGCGAGACACCCTCGCCGGTCTCGGCGCCCGCGTCGAGATCGGTGACCAGGGTCAACGACGTGTAGCAGAGCTCCAGTTCACGGGCGAGCGCTGCCTCGGGGTGGCCGGTCATGCCCACCACCGACCAGCCCTGGGCCTGGTGCCACACCGACTCGGCGCGGGTCGAGAACCGCGGCCCCTCGATCACGACGAGCGTGCCGCCGTCCACCGCCTCCCAGTCCCGCCCACGGGCGGCCTTCAGCGCGGCCGCCCGCCCGGTAGGGCAGTACGGGTCGGCCAGCGACACGTGCACCACGTTCGGCTCACCGCCGCCCGGCAGCGGCAGCCCGTCGAAGTACGTTCCCACCCGGGACTTCGTACGGTCGACCAGCTGGTCCGGCACGAGCAGCGTGCCCGGGCCGTACTCGGGGCGCAGCCCGCCCACCGCGCACGGACCGAGGACCTGCCGTGCCCCCACCGACCTGAGCGCCCACAGATTGGCCCGGTAGTTGATCCGGTGCGGCGGCAGATGGTGACCGCGCCCGTGCCGGGGCAGGAAGGCGACCCGTCGGCCGGCGACCTCGCCGAGGAAGAGGGAGTCACTGGGCGGTCCGTAGGGGGTCTCCACCTCGACCTCGGTCACGTCCTCGAGGAACGAGTAGAAGCCGGAGCCGCCGATTACGCCGATCTCTGCGTTCGCCATGACCAGCACAGTATCCGGCCCCGGAAACCCGCGGCGGCCGGGCTCGGGAAACACCGAGGACCCCGCCGTCGTACGACGGCGGGGTCCCGGAAGTGAGACCTACGCGGCGGAGCTGCTGCTGGACGAGGAGCCCGAGCTCGACGACTTCGAGTCCGAGGAGGACGAGGAAGAAGACGAGGGCGACGAAGACGACTCGGACGACGACGAGGTGGACGTCGACGGCTTCGAGGACGACGACGCCGGGGAGCTGCTCGACGAGGAGCCGCGGCTGTCGTTGCGGTAGAAACCGGAGCCCTTGAAGACGATGCCGACCGCGGAGAACACCTTCTTGAGGCGACCCTGGCAGTTGGGGCACTCGGTCAGAGCGTCGTCGGTGAACTTCTGCACCGCCTCGAGGCCCTCGCCGCACTCGGTGCACTGGTACTGGTAGGTGGGCACTGTCTTCCTCCTGGCACTCTCACTCAATGAGTGCTAACGATGGTCCATAGTGACGTATTCCCGGGGATCAGTCCACTGCCACCGGCACTCGGTGACCGATGCCACGTGCGACGGTCCGGGCGCGGGGCCGCGCCACGAGGTGTGAACGCAGCGCCAGCAGCGTCGCCAGGGCGAGCAGCGTGCCCCCCATCGGCACCAGGAACCCGGCGCCGCCCCAGAAGCGGTCCTCCAGCTGTCCGGCGATCGTGACGGCGGCCGCCTGGCCGAGTGCCACCGCGCCGGTCAGCCAGGTGAAGGCCTCGGTGCGGGCGCCTGCCGGGACCAGGCTCTCGACGAGGGTGTAGCCGGTGATCAGGGCGGGCGCGATGCACATGCCGACCAGGAGGCCGAGGCCGGCCAGGACGAGCACCGAGTGCGCGGCCCACAGGCCGGAGGCCGTCAGCGCGAGGGCGCCGTATCCGAGGAGCAGGCGCCGCTGGGGGGCCACCTTCCAAGCGATGGCGCCGCAGACCAGGCCGGAGAGCATGTTTCCCGCGGCGAAGACGCCGTACAGGACGCCGTTCAGTCCGGGTTCGCCGATCGACTCGCTGAACGCGGCCAGCGAGACCTGCATGCCGCCGAAGACGGAACCGATGCCGAGGAACGTCACGATCAGGACCCGCACCCCGGGGATGCGCAGTGCCGAGGCGTGCTCCACGCGTGCGTGCCCGTCGAGGGCCGTGACCGACGGCTGCGTGCTCTTCTGCGCGGCGAACAGCAGGCCGCCGAGCAGGGTCAGGGACGCCTCCGTCAGCAGGCCCGCGGCCGGGTGCACGGCGGTGCACAGCGCGGTGGCGAGCAGCGGGCCGAAGACGAAGGTCAGCTCGTCCGTGACGGACTCGAAGGCCGCCGCCGTGGTCATCAGGGGCGAGCCCTGCAGCTTCACGCCCCAGCGGGCGCGCACCATGGGCCCGATCTGCGGCACCGAGGCACCCGTGGGCACGGCCGCCGCGAACAACGCCCACAGGGGCGCGTGCGCGAGGGCGAGGGCCGTCAGGGACAGGCCCGAAAGGGTGTGCACGAGCACGCCGGGGATCAGCACGGCGCGCTGACCCCAGCGGTCCGCGAGACGGCCGCTGTAGGGCGCGAACAGTGCCATGGCGACACCGGTGACGGCCGCGACGGCGCCCGCCGCGCCGTACGAGCCGGTGGTGTGCTGCACGAGCAGCACGAGGGAAAGGGTGAGCATCGCGAACGGCTGGCGCGCCGCGAAGCCGGGGAGCAGGAACGTCCAGGCGCCGCGGGTACGCAGCAGCTGCCCGTATCCCGGGCGGGAGGAGGTGACCGTGGATGCCACGGCCCGTGCCTTTCTGCCGCCTGGTAGCGCGGCTCCCCTTCCAAAAGGGGCGGCGCCGAGAGCTGTCCTCTTGCGCGGACTGCGGTAGATGCCGGACTGCTCAGGGACGTCTCGGCCGCCATACGGTCGCGCCAGCTCTGCGTCAGGCAGAGTTGGTTCGATCAGGGGTGCGAGCTCATCGTACAGGGGACGCGTAACACGCTCTTAACGTGTGCGGTCGGCGCCGTCCGTACCCAGCCAGTCGGCCAGCTTGCCGCCGTGGCCCACCGCGCGCAGCCGCCGTTCCGCGGCGTCGCGGACCGGGTCGGTGGTGACGACGAGCAGTTCGTCCCCGCGCCGCAGCACCGTGGTGGGCAGCGGAACGAACGATTTTCCCTCGCGGACGACGAGGGTGACCGCGGCCCCCGGCGGCAGCCGCAGCTCGTTCACCTCGACGCCGTGCATCCGGGACCCCTCGGGGATCGCGACGGACAGCAGGTGTCCGCGCAGCCGCTCCAGGGGCGCCGACTCGATGCCGAGGTCGGCGGCCTCGGCGTCCCCGCCCAGACTCAGCTTGCGTGCCAGCCAGGGCAGCGTCGGACCCTGCACGAGGGTGTAGACGACGACCAGGACGAAGACGATGTTGAAGATGCGACGGCTGCTCTCGACACCGCTCACCATGGGGATCGTCGCCAGGATGATGGGCACGGCGCCGCGCAGTCCGGCCCAGGACATGAGCGTCTGCTCCTGCCAGGGCACCCGGAACGGCGTCAGGCACAGCACGACGCTCAGGGGCCGCGCCACCATGGTCAGCACCAGCCCGATGACGAGCCCGGGCAGCACGTCGTCGCCCAGCTCGTGCGGGGTGACCAGCAGCCCCAGCAGGACGAACATGCCGATCTGGGCGATCCAGCCGAGCCCGTCGGCGAAGCCGCGGGTGGCAGGCCAGTGCGGCAGCTTGGCGTTGCCCATCGCCATGGCGGCGAGATAGACCGCGAGGAAGCCGCTGCCGTGTGCCAGCGCGCCGGCCGCGTACGCGGTGACGGCGATCGCCATGACCGCGATCGGATAGAGGCCGGAGGCGGGCAGGGCGACGTGCCTGAGGCCCCAGGAGCCCAGCCAGCCCACCGCGATGCCGATGGCCGCGCCGATGGCCAGTTCCAGGGTTATCTCGCCGATCAGCGTGTACCAGTGCTCGACCGGGCCCGCCTGGGAGAAGGCGACCACCAGGATGACCACCGGGGCGTCGTTGAATCCGGACTCCGCCTCCAGCGTGCCCGTCACGCGCGTGGGGAGCGGGATCTTGCGCAGCACCGAGAAGACCGCCGCCGCGTCCGTCGAGGAGACGACCGCCCCGATGATGAGCGCCTGACGCCACTCGAGGTCGATCAGGTAGTGCGCGGCCGTCGCCGTGACCCCGACGCTCACCGCGACCCCGCCCAGCGCCAGCGCGGTGGCGGCCGGCAGGACCGGCCTGATCTCCTTCCACTTCGTGCCGAGGCCGCCCTCGGCCAGGATCACGACCAGGGCCGCGTACCCGATGACCTGGGTCAGTTCGGCGTTGTCGAAGTGGATGTCGCCGATGCCGTCCTGGCCCATGGCGATTCCGATCCCCAGGTACACGAGCAGGCTGGGGAGTCCGCTTCGCGAGGAGATCCGGACCGCTGCCACGGCGACGAGCAGGACGAGCGAGCAGACGAAGAGGAGCTGGTTGAGGTGGTGGACAGTCAGCGGCCGTTCCCTTCCCTGGCTCACCCGCATCACGCGCGCGTGAGCTCACGTACATAGGACACGAAGTGGTGGGACTCCGCATCCAAGTACTTCGTTACCTTACCTAACTCTTGACGATTTCTTGACGCTTCGCGAGGTGAGATCGAACGCTCGTCCGCGCTGATTCCCACTCCGCGTCAAGTCGGCCTGGGCCCTGCGCCTATGGTTGCTCCAGCGCGCAGAGCCTGCGTCACATCCCCGGCCGGGCGCGCGGCGTCTGGTGCGGCCGGGGATGTGACGCAGGCTCCCCGTCGAAAGCACAGCCCGCCCTGCCGCTCGCGTTAGGACAGCAAGGACAGCGATGCCCCCCACCACCACCGCCTCATCGGGTCAGCAGCCCGGCAAGTCCGGCAGGAAGAAGGGGCGCAGAGCCCGTCTGATCGTTCTCGTCCTCGTCCTGGCCGTCATCGGCGGCGTCGCCTACGGCGGGTACTGGTCGGTGAGCACCGTCCGCGCCTCCTTCCCGCAGACCAAGGGCTCGATCGAGCTCGAAGGCCTGTCGGGCCCCGTGGACGTCAAGCGCGACGGCTACGGCATCCCGCAGATCTACGCCTCCTCGGACGCGGACCTGTTCATGGCGCAGGGCTACGTCCAGGCGCAGGACCGCTTCTACGAGATGGACGTACGCCGGCACATGACCTCCGGGCGCCTGTCGGAGATGTTCGGCAAGGGCCAGGTCGACGACGACGAGTTCCTGCGGACGCTGGGCTGGGACCGGGTCGCGAAGAAGGAGTACGACACCAAGCTGTCGGCCGCCACCAAGAAGTACCTCCAGGCCTACGCCAAGGGAGTCAACGCCTACCTCCAGGGCAAGAGCGGCAAGGACATCTCCCTGGAGTACGCGGCGCTCGGCTTCAGGAACGACTACAAGCCCCAGAAGTGGACCCCGGTCGACTCGGTCGCGTGGCTGAAGGCCATGGCCTGGGACCTGCGCGGCAACATGCAGGACGAGATAGACCGCGCTCTGATGACGAGCCGCCTCGGCCCGAAGCAGGTCGCCGACCTGTACCCCGACTACCCGTACAGCCGGAACCAGACGATCGTCCAGGAGGGCCAGTACAACGAGCTGACCCAGACGTTCGAGCAGAACGGCAGCACGGAGAACAGCGGAACGACCGGCACCGGAACGTCCACGAGTGGCTCCGGAACGTCCACGAGCGGCACCACGGGCACGTCGGCCTCCACCTCGTCGTCGACGTCCTCCTCGACCTCCTCGGCGCTCCAGAGTCAGCTCTCGGGCCTCTACAACGTTCTGGACGACGTCCCCACGGCCGTCGGAGTCAACGGCCAGGGCATCGGCTCCAACTCCTGGGTCGTGGCGGGCTCCCACACCATCACCGGTCAGCCGCTGCTGGCCAACGACCCGCACCTGTCGGCCTCCCTGCCGTCCGTCTGGTACCAGATGGGCCTGCACTGCCGGACCCTCTCCAGCAAGTGCCAGTACGACGTCGCCGGCTACACCTTCGCGGGCATGCCCGGCGTGGTCATCGGCCACAACGCGAAGATCGCCTGGGGCATGACGAACTCCGGCGTCGACGTCACCGACCTCTACCTGGAGAAGCTCTCCGGCGACGGCTACCTCTACGACGGCAGGACCAAGCCCTTCACCACGCGCGAGGAGACCATCAAGGTCGCCGGCGGCGAGTCCAAGAAGATCGTCGTCCGTGAGACGAACAACGGCCCCCTGCTCTCCGACCGCTACGACGAACTCGTGAAGGTCGGCAAGAAGGCCACCGTCGACAACGCGGCCCCCGACCGCGGCGACGGCTACGGCGTCGCCCTGCGCTGGACCGCGCTCGACCCCGGCACCTCCATGGACGCCGTGTTCGCGATGGACAAGGCGTCGAACTGGAGCGAGTTCCGCGAGGCGGCGGCCCTGTTCGACGTGCCCTCGCAGAACCTCGTCTACGCCGACTCCGAGAACATCGGCTACACGCTGCCCGGCCGCATCCCGATCCGCGCGAAGGGCGACACCGGCGCGATCCCGGCCCCTGGCTGGGACCCCAAGTACGCCTGGACCGGCAAGTACATCGAGCAGGACGAGCTGCCCTACGAGTACAACCCGGAGCGCGGCTACATTGTGACCGCCAACCAGGCCGTGATCGACAAGAGCAAGTACCCCTACACGCTCACCACGGACTGGGGCTACGGCACCCGCAGCCGGCGCATCACGGACCTGATCGAGCAGAAGATCAAGGGCGGCGGCAAGGTCTCCACCGACGACATGCGCCAGATGCAGCTCGACAACAGCAGCGAGATCGCCAAGCTGCTCGTGCCCAAGCTGCTGAAGATCGACATCAAGGACAAGGACGTCCGTCAGGCGCAGGAGCTGCTGGAGGGCTGGGACTACACCCAGGACGCCGACTCGGCGGCGGCCGCCTACTTCAACGCCGTCTGGCGCAACATCCTCAAGCTCGCCTTCGGCAACAAGCTGCCCAAGGAGCTGCGGGTCAAGGGCCAGTGCCTGTGGGTCGACCCCATCACCACCACCGGGCCCGCGGACGAGGCGGACAAGGTCCGCGAGTGCGGTCAGCGGGACGCCGACCAGGCGCAGCCCGACGGCGGCGACCGCTGGTTCGAGGTCGTGCGCAACCTCATGGACGACGAGAACAGCGACTGGTGGAAGACCCCGAAGGGCGCGGGTGACCGTATCGCGGCCACCAACCGCGACCAGCTGTTCGAGCGCGCCATGATCGACGCCCGCTGGGAGCTGACCGCCAAGCTCGGCAAGGACATCGACACCTGGAGCTGGGGCCGGCTGCACCGTCTGTTCCTGAAGAACCAGACCCTCGGCACCGACGGTCCCGACATCGTGAAGTACATGCTCAACCGCGGCCCCTGGAAGCTCAGCGGCGGCGAGGCGACGGTGAACGCGACCGGCTGGAACGCCGCGGGCGGCTACGGGGTCGTCTGGGTGCCGTCGATGCGCATGGTGGTCAACCTCGGCGACCTCGACAAGTCGAAGTGGATCAACCTCACCGGCGCCTCCGGGCACGCCTACAGCGCGCACTACACCGACCAGACCGGCAAGTGGGTCAAGGGCGAGCTGCTGGACTGGTCGTTCTCGGACGACGCCGTCGCCAAGAGCACCACCGACACACTGGTGCTGAAACCGTGAGCCCGAGGCGGTAGCGCGAAGAAGGGGCCCGCCGCACGCGCGTGTGGCGGGCCCCTTCGTACGCGAGGAGGGCGTCACGTCCCCCGACGGTTACGCGCCGCTGTGGAAGCGGCGCACACCCGACGGTGTCACCACCGCGTGCACCGGCCGGTCGTGCGCCTCCTCCGGGACCTGCGCGACGACCTCGGCGTCGTACAGGAGCACCACCAGCGCCGGTCGCGCGCCCGCGCGCTCCAGGCGCGCGAGCACCCGGTCGTACGACCCCCCGCCGCGCCCCAGGCGCATCCCGCGCCCGTCCACCGCCAGTCCGGGCAGCAGCACGACGTCGGCGCCGGTCACGGCGTCCGGGCCCAGCCGCTCGCCGGAGGGCTCGAAGAGGGTCATCTTCCCGCCGTGCTGGACGCGCGCGACAGAGCCCTCGCCGGTGTAGGCGCCCCAGTCGAGATCGTTGTCCGGCAGAAGCGCCGGGAGCAGAACGCGCACGCCCCGCTCGCGCAGCGCGTCAAGGAGGGGGAGCGTGCCGGGTTCGCTCCCCACCGAGACGTACGCCGCCACCGTGCGCGCACGCGTCAGTTCGGGCAGCCCGAGGGCCCGGTCGGCCAGCTCGGCGGCCGCTTCTCGCACGTCATCGGCCGTCAACCTGTTCCTCACTGCCAGGTATTCTTGCCGCAATGTTTGCTTGTCAGACTTGGTGGGACGTCCGATGTGACTCAAGGTCTGCACCCGTACCCTTCTAATACGCTCATATAAGAGCTTATTAACCGGAGCCACAGATTCCAGGCAAAGGCACCGGATAGGGTGGCGAACATGACTCAGTCGCACCCTCGGATCAGCAAGGCTGTCATTCCGGCAGCAGGGCTCGGCACCCGCTTCCTGCCGGCAACCAAGGCCACTCCCAAGGAGATGCTGCCGGTGGTCGACAAGCCGGCGATCCAGTACGTGGTCGAGGAGGCCGTCTCGGCGGGCCTCGATGACGTCCTCATGATCACGGGACGCAACAAGCGTCCCCTGGAGGACCACTTCGACCGCAACTACGAGCTCGAGTCCGCCCTCCAGAAGAAGGGCGACGCCAGCCGGCTCGCCAAGGTCCAGGAGTCCAGCGACCTCGCCACCATGCACTACGTGCGCCAGGGCGACCCCCGCGGCCTCGGCCACGCCGTCCTGTGCGCGGCCCCCCACGTGGGCCACGAGCCCTTCGCCGTCCTCCTCGGCGACGACCTGATCGACGCCCGCGACCCCCTGCTCAAGCGGATGATCGAGGTGCAGGAGCAGTACGGCGGCAGTGTCATCGCGCTGATGGAGGTCGAGCCCGAGCAGATCCACCTCTACGGCTGTGCCGTCGTCGAGGAGACCGAGGACAGCGACGTCGTCAGGGTGGGCGGCCTGGTCGAGAAGCCGGAGGCGTCCGACGCCCCGTCGAACTACGCGGTCATCGGCCGCTACGTCCTCGACCCGCACATCTTCGACATACTCCGCAAGACCGAGCCGGGCCGGGGCAACGAGATCCAGCTCACCGACGCCCTCCAGCAGCTCGCCCAGGACGAGAAGGTCGGCGGCCCGGTGCACGGCGTCGTCTTCAAGGGCCGCCGTTATGACACCGGGGACCGCGGCGACTATCTGCGTGCCATTGTCAGACTCGCGTGCGAACGTGAAGACCTGGGCCCGGACTTCCGGACCTGGCTTCGCAGTTACGTAGCCGAGGAGATGTAGGCATTTGAGCAGCGCCGCGCCCCGCCCCGCCGACCAGGACCACCTCTGGTCGGTGGACGAACACCTGGAGGACATCCTCGCGACCGTGCGCCCCCTCGAGCCCATCGAGCTACAGCTGCTCGACGCCCAGGGCTGCGTCCTGGTCGAGGACGTCACGGTCCCGGTGTCCCTGCCGCCGTTCGACAACAGCTCCATGGACGGGTACGCGGTGCGGGTCGCGGACGTGGCGGGCGCGAGCGAGGAGTTCCCGGCCGTCCTGGACGTCGTCGGGGACGTCGCGGCGGGCGAGGCGGAGCTGCTGCACGTCGGCCCCGGACAGGCCGCCCGCATCATGACCGGGGCCCCGCTGCCGCCCGGCGCCGAGACCGTCGTCCCCGTCGAGTGGACCGACGGAGGCCTCGGCGAGGGCCCGGTGACCGGGATGCGCGCCCGCAGTCTCGCCCCCGAGGGCGCGGAGGGACACGTGCACGTGTACCGGCCCGCCGAGGCACGCGCGCATGTGCGCGCCGAGGGCAGCGACGTCCGGGCGGGCGACCGCGCCCTGGACGCCGGAACCGTCCTCGGCCCTCCGCAGATCGCCTTGCTCGCGGCGATCGGCCGCGGCACCGTACGCGTACGCCCCCGCCCGCGCGTGGTCGTCATGTCCACCGGCAGCGAACTCGTCCAGCCCGACGAGAGCCTCGGCACCGGCCAGATCTACGACTCCAACAGCTTCGCCCTGACCGCGGCCGCCCGGGACGCCGGCGCGATCGCCTACCGCGTGGGCGCCGTCGCCGACGACGCCGAAACTCTGCGCTCCACCATCGAGGACCAGCTCGTCCGCGCCGACCTCGTGGTCACCACGGGCGGCGTGAGCGTCGGGGCGTACGACGTCGTCAAGGAGGCGCTGTCCTCCGTGGGCGACGAGGACGAGCCGGGCAGCGGCGTCGACTTCCGCAAGCTCGCCATGCAGCCCGGCAAGCCCCAGGGCTTCGGCACCATCGGCCCCGACCACACCCCGCTGCTGGCCCTGCCGGGCAACCCGGTGTCGTCGTACGTCTCCTTCGAACTGTTCGTCCGGCCCGCGATCCGCACCCTCATGGGCCTCGACGACGTCCACCGGCCGCGGACCAGGGCGATCCTGACCGCGGACAAGGCGCTGACCTCGCCCAAGGGACGCCGGCAGTTCCTGCGCGGTGCCTGTGCCGACGGCTCGGTCGCCCCCGTCGGCGGCGCCGGCTCCCATCTGGTGGCCGCCCTCGCGCAGGCCAACGCGCTGATCGTCGTACCCGAGGACGTGGAGTCCGTCGAGCCCGGGACCGAGATCGAAGTGGTCCAGCTCGGCTGAGCACCCCTGGTTGGCGGTACCGTGTCGCGCACAACAGGCCGGACCGGGAGCGCCGCACAACCATGAGTACGCAGGACCGACTGACGCACATCGACGAAGCGGGAGCCGCCCGCATGGTCGATGTCTCCGGCAAGGACGTCACCGCACGCACCGCGCGTGCCAGTGGACGTGTTCTCGTGTCACCCCGAGTGATCGAGCTGCTGCGCGGCGAGGGCGTCCCCAAGGGCGACGCGCTGGCCACCGCGCGGATCGCGGGCATCATGGGCGCCAAACGCACCCCTGACCTGATCCCGCTGTGCCACCCGTTGTCGGTGTCCGGTGTGAAACTGGACCTGTCGGTCGCGGACGACGCCGTGGAGATCCTGGCCACCGTGAAGACGACGGACCGCACGGGCGTCGAGATGGAGGCCCTCACCGCGGTCTCCGTCGCCGCGCTCACCGTGATCGACATGGTCAAGGCGGTAGACAAGGGAGCGGTCATCACGGACGTGCGGGTGGAGGAGAAGACGGGCGGCAAGTCGGGCGACTGGAGCCGGGCATGACGTATCGCGCACTTGTGATCACCGCCTCCAACCGGGCCGCCGCCGGGGTCTACGAGGACAAGGGCGGCCCGCTGATCGCCGACGGCCTCAAGCGCTTCGGGTTCGCCGTCGACGGTCCGCAGGTCGTCCGCGACGGCGACCCCGTGGAGGCCGCCCTGCGCGCCGGCGTCGAGGCCGGATACGACGTCGTCGTCACCACCGGCGGCACCGGCATCTCGCCCACCGACCGCACCCCCGAGGCGACCCGCGCGGTGATCGCGTACGAGGTGCCGGGCATCGCGGAGGCCATCCGGGCGTTCGGACGGGAGAAGGTGCCGACCGCCGCGCTCTCCCGGGGCCTGGCCGGGGTGGCGGGACGCACACTGATCGTCAACCTGCCGGGTTCCAGTGGCGGGGTGAAGGACGGACTGGCCGTTCTGGAGCCCCTGTTGATACACGCCGTCGACCAGATCCGCGGCGGCGACCACCCGAGACCCGGCCCCGGCAGTGGGGGTGCGAGCTGAACAGCCCATCCTGGCCCGTCGTACTGGCGGACGGCGACGTCGTCCTGAGGCCGATAAAGATGCGTGACCAGCGGCTCTGGCGTGAGGTCAACCGGCGCAACCGGGACTGGCTGCGCCCCTGGGAGGCGACCATTCCGCCGCCCACCCCGAGCGGGCCGATCGCGCACCGGCCGACCTACCGTCAGATGGTCCGCCATCTCAGGTCCGAGGCGAACGCGGGGCGGATGCTGCCGTTCGTCATCGAGTACCGCGGTGAGTTGGTGGGGCAGTTGACGGTCGCCGGAATCACCTGGGGCTCGATGTGCTCGGGGCACGTCGGTTACTGGGTGGACCAGTCGGTGGCCGGGCGCGGGGTGATGCCGACCGCTGTGGCGCTTGTCGTGGACCACTGTTTCCGCACGGTCGGCCTGCACCGCATCGAGGTCTGCATTCGCCCCGAGAACGGGCCCAGCCGCCGCGTCGTCGAGAAACTCGGATTCCGCGAGGAGGGGCTGCGACCGCGTTATCTCCACATCGACGGCGCCTGGCGCGACCATCTCGTGTTCGCGCTCACCGCGGAAGAGGTGCCCGACGGTTTGCTCAGACGCTGGCAGCGGGCACGCTCCAGGAGTACGCCGCACGACAATCCCGCATAGCCGGGAAGCCGGGGCTGACGGCTTGACCCGAAAATGGAATAAGTGTTCGAAAATGATCGGTGCATGACCGTCTCGAGCCATTGAATTCACGACTGATGCGACCTGCTGATCGGATCGGTCACAAAAAAAGCTAGAAATATCAGCCAGATCGTGCGACACACCGGCGCAATTGGCAGATGGCCTCACGCAAACCCCTCTACCGTGTGAGGCGTGAGCAGCAGCGGCCTCATCTACGCAGTCATTGTCGGGGCCTGGGCCGCCTACTTGGTGCCGATGTGGCTCCGTAGGCAGGACGAGCTGAACGAGGCCCGTCCGACGGAACGCTTCAGCACGGCCATCCGGTTGCTGTCCGGACGGGCGGGCATGGAGCGTCGGTACGCCAAGGACCTGCGCGCGCGCTCCACCGACGAGGGGGAGCGCGGCGCCGACGAACCGGATGCCGTCACCGAGTCGGTGGACGTCCGGGCCTTCGCCATGCCTCCGACCCGTCCGCAGGCCCAGGCGACGGTCCAGGCGTCGGCTTCGGAGCGCCGGGAGGCGACGCGCGAGCCCGCGCGTGAAGCCGGCAGGGAAGCGGGACACGGCGAACCGGCCGGCGCGAAAACGAACGCGCCCGCGCCCGAACGCGGTGGCGCGCCCACGCGCAAGCAGGCACCCGCACCCGCCGACTCGGCGCACTCCCAGGCTCAGCCGCACGCCCCCGCAGCCCGGCGCACGGCCGCCGCGGAAGCGGCCGCGGCGCGCGCCCGGCGCACGAAGGTACTCGCGCGGCGGCGGCGTACGACCGTGATGCTCTTCATGGCCTTCACGCTCGGCGCGATCGTCGCCGCCGTCGGAGGACTCGCCTTCCTGTGGGCGCCCGGCGTGCCCGCCGTGATGCTCAGTGCGTACATCGCGCACCTGCGCTCCCAGGAACGCCGCCGCTTCGCCTACCAGATGGACCGGCGCCGGGCCGAGGCCGCCGCACAGCGACTGCGGGAACGCGCGCGCCAGCCGCGCCGGCGCGCGTCCGTGAGCACCGGCGTGGACGCCGGCGAACCGGAAGAGGGACCGGGGACGGAGACCGACCCCGGGCTCTCGGCGCTTGCCGCCGACCGGCGCGCCCTCGTCGAGCAGACCGATCACGCCGAGTGGATCGACCAGCAGCGCGAACGGCAGCACAGGCCCGGGCACGGGGACAGCTGGGACCCGGTACCGGTGCCGCTGCCGACGTACGTGACCGCGCCGGTCGCTCCGCGGGCCACCTCGGACGTGGACCTCGGGGCGCCGGACGCGTGGAGTTCGGCGCGCTCCAGCAGTGCCGCCACTCCGGAGCAGCCGGCCCAGGAGGCGACGCCCGCCGCGGAGGACGAGGAGTCGGAGGAACTGCCCGACGACGCCGAGGACAAGCCGTCGCCGGGCGGACGCAGCGACGCCCGCCGCGCCGCCTCCGCCCGCCGCGCACGCGAGCGTGGCCGTACGCCACTCTTCGACCAGTACGAGGAAGGCGACCGGCCGCGCGCGGCCAACGAGTGACGGACGGGGCGGGATCACCGCGCCCTGACCAGCCGGGAACGGATTTCCAGGCACCCGGACCGGGATGCTAGAGTTTCACTCGTTGCAAGGGCCTGTGGCGCAGTCCGGTAGCGCACCTCGTTCGCATCGAGGGGGCCAGGGGTTCGAATCCCCTCAGGTCCACGCAGCCCAAAGCCCCTGCCGGGGACTCCCGGTAGGGGCTTTGGCATGCCCTACAGCGGCATGATGGCTTCCCATGAGGACACAGGTGACGTTCGACAGTGCCGACCCGCACGCTCAGGCCGCCTTCTGGGCGCAGGTGGTCGGGTCCGCGGTGGAGGACCACTCGGCGCTGGTTGACCAGTTGGTCGCCGACGGTCACATGCCCGCAAACGACAGGATCGTGATCAACGGCCGCTCCGCGTTCCGGGACGTGGCAGCGTGCAGCGACCCGGCAAGTACCGAGCCCCGCTTCTACTTTCAGCGTGTGCCCGAGGGCAAGACCGCGAAGAACCGGGTGCACCTCGACATCCACGTCGATGCCGACCAGAAGGCAGCCGAGGTAGCGCGACTGGAAGCGCTCGGCGCGCGACTGATCGAGACGCACAGCGACCGCGGGCCTGTGACGTACGTCATGCGCGACCCGGAAGGCAACGAGTTCTGCCTGCACTGACGATCCAACCGGCTAACGGGTGATCGCGTGCCCCCTGACATACAGCTCAGCGCCCTGCCTGGCCGCGGAACCGTCGCCAGGGACAGCCTGCCGGTCCGTCTGGAACGCTCCGGGAGGCTCCCTGTGCATACCGCAGTCTTCCTGCTGAGAAGCGTGCTTGGCCTGGGTGGCGGTCTCGTGAGCGCATGGGAGCTCAACCGCCAGGCCTCAGGGCACGGTTGGAGGAAGCCCCGAGCCCTCGCAGCGATGGCGGCTTTGCTTCTCGCCGCTCTGCTCGCCACCTAGGGATGCCCGGCGGGACCCGCGGGCACCGGCGTTCTCACAGCGCCTTGGCGAAGCACCTGCTGTCCTCGTGGAAGCGGTAGTAGCCGAACTTCACGCACGGCTCGTAACCGCTCGACGTGTACAGGGCGATGGCCTCCGGCTGCTTGGTGCCGGTCTCCAGGACCATGCGGGTGCGGCCGGCCATGCGGGCGTCGTTCTCCAGGGCGGCGAGGATGCGGCGGGCGAGGCCCCGGCCGCGCGCCACGTCGACGACGTACATGCGCTTGAGCTCGGCGTCGCCGTCCAGGTTGCCCTCGCCGTTCGCGTCCCGGGCACGCCAGCCGCCCGTGGCCACGGGGGAGCCCAGCTCGTCGTACGCGATGAGGAAGATGCCGGTGGGCGGCTCGAAGTCCTCCGGTGCCAGGGTCGTGGCGTCGCCGCCGTCGCCGTAACGGACGTGGTACTCCGCCTGTACCTGGTCATTCAACTTCACGGCGTCAGGGTGGTCGAAGGGGACCTGGCGTATCTGCATGCTCATCACCATAGATTTTGATCAGATCGGCAACAAAGTCCGCTCCAGTGTGCCGGTATCGTGCGCGGGTGCTCACTGTGACCTCCGCCAACGTGAATGGACTGCGCGCCGCCGCGAAGAAGGGCTTCGTGGAGTGGCTCGCGGACACCTCCGCCGATGTGCTCTGCCTGCAGGAGGTGCGCGCCGAGCCGCAGCAGCTGCCCGAGGGGGTCCGAGCCCCCGAGGGCTGGCACGTGGTGCACGCGCCCGCCGCCGCCAAGGGGCGCGCCGGTGTCTCCCTCTACACCCGCCGGGAGCCGGACCGTGTCCGGATCGGCTTCGGGTCGGCCGAGTTCGACACCAGCGGGCGGTACGTCGAAGCCGACCTGCCCGGTGTCACCGTCGCCTCCCTCTATCTCCCCTCCGGCGAGGTCGGTACCGCGCGGCAGGACGAGAAGGTCCGCTTCATGGACGAGTTCCTCGCGTACCTGAAGAACCTGCGCGAGCGCGCCGCCGCCGATGGCCGCGAGGTCGTCGTCTGCGGCGACTGGAACATCGCCCACCAGCAGGCCGACCTCAAGAACTGGCGCGCCAACCAGAAGAGCTCCGGGTTCCTGCCGGAGGAGCGGGCCTGGCTGAGTCAGGTCCTCGACACCACCGACGGGGGGTACGTCGACGTCGTACGGTCGTTGCATCCGGACGTGGTGGGGCCGTACTCGTGGTGGTCCTACCGGGGGCGGGCGTTCGACAACGATTCAGGATGGCGCATTGACTACCACGTCTCGACGCCCGGCCTTGCGGCCAAGGCGGTCAAGGGGTTCGTGGAGCGCGCGGCCACACACGATGAGCGCTGGTCGGATCATGCGCCGGTGACCGTGGTCTACGACCTCTAGGCCGAGGGTTTGCGCAATCGCCGGTCCAACGCCAGTGACAGTTCCGCCTCCACCACGCTCCGTGCCAGCGGGCGCAGGCGGTGGAGGTCGTCCTCGTTCGCGTGGCGCAGGACCAGTTCGGCGAACATCTCGGCCAGGGCGTCGGTGTGTTCGCGGACTCGCTTGCCGGCCGCCAGGACCTCGGCCAGCGGGATGCCCTCGCGGACCAGGGCCGAGGAGACGTCCAGGAGGCGGCGGCTGATGTGGACGATCTCGTCGCCGTCGGTGCCGAGGTAGCCGAGGTCGAGAGCGGCCGCGAGGTTCTCCGCGGTGACCTCGCCCTCGAAGCGGGCGGCGAGTTCCTCGGGGGTGAGGCGGACCGGTTCCTCCTCCGTGGGCGCGACGCCCAGCACGTCGGCGACGTCGCGGCCGTGGTCCAGGGCCTCGGCGAGTTCCGCTATGCCGGTGAGGGTGTGGCCGCGCTCCAGGAGGGCCGCGATCGTGCGCAGTCGGGCCAGGTGGTGGTCGTCGTACCAGGCGATGCGGCCCTCGCGGCGAGGGGGCGGGATGAGTTTGCGTTCGCGGTAGAAGCGCAGGGTGCGCACTGTGATGCCGGCCAGGCGGGCCAGTTCCTCCATGCGGTATTCGCGCTTCTCCGTCACGGCCGCAGCCTATGTCGTACCTCCGGTAACTTCCTCGTCCCCGACCCCTACCCATCAGTACGGAGCTGCTCTACCCTCCCATTGCGCCAGTGTTCACTGGCAGAGTCGGGCAGGGAAGGCATCGGCATGGCCGAACACGAGCATGTGCGGGTGGCGGTGGTCGGGTCCGGATTCGGTGGGCTGGGGGCCGCCGTACGGCTGCGGCGCGAGGGTGTCACCGACTTCGTCGTGCTGGAGCGGGCCGGCAGTGTGGGGGGCACCTGGCGGGACAACAGCTATCCGGGGTGTGCCTGCGATGTGCCCTCCCACCTGTACTCCTTCTCCTTCGCGCCCAACCCGGACTGGCCGCGCACCTTCTCCGGGCAGGACCACATCCGCGCCTATTTGGAGCATGTGACGGACGTCTTCCGGCTCCGCCCGCACATCCGCCTCGACTCCGAGGTGAAGCGGATGACCTGGGACAGCCAGAAGCTGCGGTGGGACATCGAGACCGCCAGTGGCCATCTCTCGGCCGACTTCGTCGTCTCCGCCACCGGGCCGCTCTCCGATCCCAAGATCCCGGACATTCCCGGTCTGGACTCGTTCCCGGGCAAGGTCTTCCACTCCGCCCGCTGGGACCACGACTACGACCTGAGCGGCAAGCGGGTCGCCATGGTGGGGACGGGAGCCTCGGCCATCCAGATCGTGCCGGCCGTCCAGCCGCTCGCCCGGCAGGTCACGCTGTTCCAGCGCACCCCGCCCTGGGTGCTGCCCCGCGTGGACCGGGCGATCAGCGGCGCCGAGCGCCGGCTGCACCGGCAGCTGCCGTTCACCACCCAGGTCCGGCGCGGACTGCAGTGGGGGATCAGGGAGTTGCAGGTCCAGGCATTCACCAAGCGCCCGGGTGTGCTCGGTGCCGTGGAGCAGTTGGCCAAGCGCAACATGGCCCGTGCCATCAAGGACCCGGCCCTGCGCGCCAAGCTCACCCCCGACTACCGCATCGGCTGCAAGCGGATCCTGCTGAGCAGCACGTACTACCCGGCGCTCGCCCAGCCCAACGTGGACGTGGTCGCGAGCGGACTCAGCCGGGTGGAGGGGTCGACGCTCGTCGCCGCCGACGGCACCGAGGCCGAGGTCGACGCGATCGTCTTCGGCACGGGCTTCCACGTCACCGACATGCCGATCGCCGACCGGGTCGTCGGCGCGGACGGGCGGACGCTCGCCGAGGCGTGGAAGGGCGGGATGGAGGCGCTGCGGGGTGCCTCCGCCGCCGGCTTCCCCAACTGGATGAGCATCATCGGGCCCAACACCGGTCTGGGGAACTCCTCGATGATCCTCATGATCGAGTCCCAGCTGAACTACCTGGCCGACTTCGTGCGGCAACTCGACGTCCTCGGCGGCCGGGTGGCCCTCGACGCCCGGCCCTCCGCCGTGCGGGACTGGAACGACCGGGTGCAGGAGCGCATGGAGCGCACGGTGTGGAACACCGGCGGCTGCACCAGCTGGTACCTGGACGCGAACGGCCGCAACAGCACGATCTGGCCCGGTACGACGACCGAGTTCCGGCGGGCGACCCGGCGGGTGGACCTCGCCGAGTACGAGGTGCTGCGGGTTCCGGCGCACGCGGAGGTGACCGCCGTATGAGCCGTCCGACGCACGTCGTGTCCGGGCCGTACGCCCCACCCGTCCCCGTGCACGAACTCACCGCACTCTCCGCCGACGGCGCGCGTCTGCACGTGGAAGTGCACGGTCCCGACGACGCGCCCCCCGTCGTCCTCGCCCACGGCTGGACCTGTTCCACCGCGTTCTGGGCCGCCCAGATCCGCGAACTCGCCGTGGACCACCGGGTCATCGCGTACGACCAGCGCGGCCACGGGCGCAGTCCGGCGAGCCCGGCCTGCAGTGCGGACGGGCTCGCCGACGATCTCGAAGCCGTACTGGAGGCGACCCTCGGGGCGGGGGAGAAGGCGGTGATCGTCGGTCACTCCATGGGCGGGATGACGGTGATGGCGGCGGCGGGGCGTCCGGGGTTCCGGGCCCACGCGGCCGCCGTCCTGCTGTGCAGCACCGGTTCGTCGCGGCTGGTCGCCGAGTCGACCGTCGTACCGATCCGGGCCGGGCGGCTGCGCACCTGGCTGACCCGGCACGTCCTCGGGGCGCGGGCGCCGCTCGGACCGGTCACGCCGCTCGCCCGGCGGATCCTCAAGTACGGGACGATGGGCCCCGGTTCGGCCCCGCACATGGTGGAGGCGTGCGCGCGGATCGTGCACGCGTGCCCGCGCAAGGTGCGCCACGCCTGGTCGCAGGTCCTCGATCTGCTCGATCTGGACCACGGTGTACGGCAGCTCACCGTGCCGACGGCAGTCGTCGTCGGTACGGCCGACCGGCTCACGCCTCCCGTGCACGCACACCAGTTGGCCGCAGCGCTGCCCCACTGTCTCGGAGTGACCGAACTGCCCGGCGTCGGCCACATGACGCCCATCGAGGCGCCCGAGCCGGTCACCGCGCGGATCCGGGAACTCGTCACCACCTACGTCCAGGTCAAGGAGGGCGCATGAGCAGGGTCGGACTCGACGGACAGGTCGCGGTCGTCACGGGGGCCGCGCGGGGTGTGGGCGAGCTGCTCGCCCGCAAGCTGTCGGCGCGCGGGGCGAAGGTCGCGCTGGTCGGCCTGGAGCCGGACGCGCTCAAGCAGCTCTCGGAGCGGCTGCACGGCGACAGCGACCACTGGTACGCCGACGTCACCGATGACGAGGCGATGGCCCGGGTCGCGCGGGAGGTCAAGGAGCGGTTCGGGAAGGTCGACATCGTGGTCGCCAACGCCGGGGTCGCCACCGGCGGGCCCTTCGTCGACTCCGATCCGCAGGCGTGGCGGCGGGTGATCGAGGTGAACCTCATCGGATCGGCCGTCACCGCACGGGCGTTCCTGCCGGTGCTGATGGAGAGCCGCGGGTATCTGCTGCAGATCGCCTCCCTCGCCGCGATCACCCCGTCGCCGATGATGACCGCGTACTGCGCGTCCAAGGCCGGTGTGGAGGCGTTCGCGCACAGTCTGCGGGCCGAGGTCGGTCACAAGGGCGTGCGGGTCGGGGTCGGGTATCTGTCGTGGACCGACACCGACATGGTGCGCGGGGCCGACCAGGACGACGTCATGCGGGAGCTCAGGCAGCGGCTGCCGTGGCCGGCGAACAAGACGTACCCGCTGGGGCCGGCCGTGGAGCGGATCGTGGCCGGGATCGAGCGGCGGTCGAGTCATGTGTACGGGCAGGGGTGGCTGCGCGGGATGCAGGGCATGCGGGGGTATCTGCCGGGGCTCATCGGGACGGTCGGGCAGCGGGAGATGCGGCGGTTCGGGGAGCGCCTGGAGGGTATGCGGGTGGGACTCGTCGGTGCAGGTGGGGCCGCAGATGAAGAGGCTCGCGCTACGCACCGTGACTGATCGAAATGCGTTCTTTGTCCGGGCGTGTGAATCTGGTCGAGGCCCCGGCCAGGGGCCTTTCCCCTCACCCCCACGGGAGTGAACCCACATGGGTATGAAGGACCAGTTCCAGGAGAAGTCCGAGCAGTGGAAGCAGCAGGCCAAGCAGAAGGCCGAGCAGGCCAAGGAGCCGGGCCAGCGGGGTCGTCCGGGTCAGGGCCAGGGCCCGGACCGCGACCGCATGCGGGACGAGGAGAGCGAGCGGCTCCAGCGCGAGGAGCAGGAGCGGCTCGACCCTGACTACGAGATGTAGTCACTGCTTGAAGTGCGGGGTGCCCTCTGTTTGTCGGGAGGGCACCCCGCGCTTTTGTGCGCCGAGACAGGTTCGTTGTCGGCTGTCGGCCGGTGGGGCTTCTCGCGCAGTTCCCCGCGCCCCTAAAGGCGCTCACTGCGCCCTTTCTCAAGACCTCGGCGGAAGCTTCGGCCTTGATCTGTCCGGTACGTCACGGTAGTTGGGCGGCGTCGCCGGGGGGTTCGTCTGCAGTAGGTCCAGGGCCAGCCGTACCGCGTCGTCCAGTTGGGCGTGGCGGCCCTCCGCCCAGTCGAGCGGGGTGCGGAGGATCTCCAGGTCCGGGGGTACGCCCTGGTTCTCGATCGACCAGCCGTACTCGTCGAACCACGCCGCGTTCATCGGTACGGTGATCACCGTTCCGTCGCCGAGCTGGTGGCGGCCGGTCATGCCGACCACTCCGCCCCATGTGCGCTGGCCCACCACGGGACCGAGATTCAACAGCTTGATCGCCGCCGTGATCATGTCGCCGTCGGAGGAGGTCGCCTCGTCGGCCAGGGCGACCACCGGGCCGCGCGGGGCGTTCGAGGCGTACGACACCGGCTGGGCGTTTCTCGTCAGGTCCCAGCCGAGGATCTTGCGGGTCAGTTTCTCCACGACCAGCTCGCTGATGTGGCCGCCCGCGTTGCCGCGTACGTCGACGATGAGGGCGGGGCGGGAGACCTCCATCCGCAGGTCCCTGTTGAACTGGGCCCAGCCCGAGCCGCCCATGTCGGGGATGTGCAGATAGCCGCACCGGCCGCCGCTCAACTCCCGTACGACGACACGCCGTTTGGCCACCCAGTCCTGGTAGCGCAGGGGGCGTTCGTCCAGGAGCGGGACCACCGCCACCCGGCGGGCCCCTCCGGCGGGTGGGGCGAACGTCAGCTCCACCGTCGTACCGCCCGCCGCCGCGAGCAGGGGATAGGGGCCCGCGACCGGGTCGACCGCGCGGCCGTCCACGTGGGTGAGGACCGCGCCCTCGCGGATGCCCGTGCCGGCCAGCGGGGAGCGTGCCTTGGAGTCCGAGGAGTCGCCGGGGAGGATCCGCTTCACCGTCCAACCACCCTCCCTGAGCACGAGGTTCGCACCCAGCAGGCCCTGGCGGCGCTGGTAGTGCGGTGGGCCCTCGTTGCGGCGGGCGGCGGTGACATAGGCGTGGGAGGTGCCCAGTTCGCCGAGGACCTCGCGCAGGAGGTCGGCGAACTCGTCGGGGGAGGCGACCCGTTCGACCAGCGGGCGGTACTGGTCGAGCACCGCGTCCCAGTCGATGCCGCACATCCCCGGTTCCCAGAAGTACGACCGGATCAGGCGGCCCGCCTCCTCGTACGACTGGCGCCATTCCGCGGCCGGGTCGACCTCGTGGAGGATGCGGCGCAGGTCGATCCAGACGGTGGTGTCGCTGTCGCCGGACTCCGTGGCGGGGGCCGCGCGCAGCTCGCCCTCGTCCACCACGACCAGCCGGGAGCCGTCGCCGCTGACCGCGAACCAGTCCAGGTGCTCGACCAGTTCGGTCTTCTTCGCCTTGCCGATGGCGAAGTGTTCGAGGGTCGGGCGCTCGGAGGTGTCGTCCGGGTTCACGAAAGTCTCACCGAGGGCGCCTGAGATCGGCCAGCGCAGCCAGACCAGGCCGCCGCCCGCGACCGGGTACAGCGCCGAGTACTTCGAGGCGGGGACCGGGAACGGGGTCACCCGGCTCTCCAGCCCTTCGAGTTCGACCGTCACGGCCCCGCCCTCGCCGCTCTCGTCCTCGACCGGGTCCAGGCCTCCGGCGGCCGGGCGGCCCTCCGGGTTCAGGGCGAAGGGGGAGGGGGTCGCCGAGGACAGCGGGACCAGGTAGGGCCGGCAGCCGAGCGGGAAGGACAGGTCGCCGGTGTGGACGTCGTACACCGGGTCGAAGCCTCGCCAGGAGAGGAAGGCCAGGTAGCGGCCGTCCCGGGTGAAGACGGGGTTCTCGTCCTCGAAGCGGCCGTTGGTGACGTCGACGATCAGACGGTCCTTCATGCGGGCCATCTTGATCTGCCGCAGGGTGCGGCCGATCCCCGGGTGCGACCACGTCAGCCAGGAGCCGTCCGGCGAGAAGGCGAGGTCCCGCACCGGCCCGTTGACCGAGCGGATGAGTTCGGTGACCTCGCCGTCGGAGTCCTCCGTAGCGTCGAGAAGGAGCAGGCGTCCGTCGTGCGAGGCGATGGCCAGGCGCTCACCCCGCGGATCCGAGACCAGCTCCAGCACCCGGCCCAGCTCGCCGGACGCCAACCGTCGCGGCTCGCGGTCACCGGTGGCGCGGGGCAGATACGCGATCTCGACGGCGTCCTCGCCCTCCGCGTCCGTCACGTACGCGACCTGGCCGACGGGACCGAGCATCTCCGGTAGCCGTACCCGTACCCCCGGGGTGTCCGTGATCGTGCGGGCCGGGCCGTCCCGGTGGGTCAGCCAGTACAGGCTGCCGCGGACGACGACGGCGCTCGCGCGGCCCGTCTCGTCGACCGAGATGCCGTCCACGTGCCGGGCGGCGGGCACCTGGTACGTACGGCGGCCCGCGCGCGGCCCGCTCAGCCGTACGTCGAGCTTGCGGGCCTCGGACGAGAGGTCGTCGACGATCCACAGGTCGCCCCCGCACTGGTACACCACCCGGGCGCCGTCGCTGGAGGCGTGGCGGGCGTAGAAGGCGTCGTGATCGGTGTGCCGGCGCAGGTCGGAGCCGTCGTGGGCGCAGGAGTAGAGGTTGCCGACGCCCTCGTGGTCGGAGAGGAAGGCGATCCGGCCGCCGACGAACATGGGGGAGTGGAGGTGGCCGCCGAGGTCGGGCAGCAGGCGTTCGCCGTGCAGCCAGAGCCGGCCCGTGGCGCCGCCCCGGTAGCGCTTCCAGGCGGCCGGTTCGTGCGGTGGGGTGCCGGTGAGCAGGAGGGTCTTGCGGTCGGCGACCTGGATGTCGGAGACCGGGCCCCAGGGGAGCTTGCGGCCCGGGGAACCGTCGGTGGGGACCTTGTACGCCCACGTGAAGTAGGAGAAGGGCTCGCCGTGGGAGGCGACGGCGAGGATGGTGCCCCCTGTTTCTCCCTCGACGGGCGTCCACCCGCAGACCTGGGTGTCCGCGCTGCCCCAGTAGGTGAGCCGCCGGGCCGGCCCGCCGTCCACGTCGGCCAGGTGGATCTCGGGCACGAGACTGCGCCAGCTCGTGTACGCGATGTGGCGGCCGTCCGGCGAGAAGCGCGGATGGCCGACCTTGGTGCGGTCGACGGTCAGACGCCAGGCGCGGCCGGGACCGTCGAGAGGAGCCAGCCAGAGATCGTCCTCGGCCACGAAGCACAACAGGTCGCCGCTCAGGTGGGGAAGGCGCAGATAGCTCACCTCCCCATGCTTTTCCGGGGGATGGACCGGAGCAACTTGTGAAAATTCGGCCGACGGGGACCTGCGGTGACCTGGGGTGATGCACGACACGAACGAAACCGTTTCGTTTCGCTGAGGAATGCGCTACATTCGTGTCGTACGAAACAGTGTCGTTCGAAGTCCCGGAGCTGAAAGGGTGAGTGACATGACCGAGGTCTCGACCGCGCGTCGCAGCCGCATCACCCCCGAGCGTGAGGCCGAGCTGTACGAGGCCGTGCTCGAACTGCTCCGGGAGGTCGGCTACGACGCCCTCACCATGGACGCCGTCGCCGCACGCACCCGTTCCAGCAAGGCCACGCTCTACCGCCAGTGGGGCGGCAAGGCCGAGCTGGTGGCGAAGGCGGTACGGCACAGCAAGCCTGGCGGTAGGGGTTTCGAAGAGATCGACACCGGGTCCCTCAGGGGCGACCTGCACGCCGTCACCATGCGCTCGGACGACTGCACGATGGAGCAGAACTCCGCCCTCATGCGGGGTCTGGCCATGGCGATCCACGGCAACCCGGATCTCCTGAAGGCGTTCCGCGAGCACCTCATCGAACCCGAGATGGCGGAGTTCCGCGGACTGGTGCAGCGAGCGATCGACCGGGGCGAGGTGCGCCCCGACAACCCGGCGATCGAGTTCATGATCCACATGATGATCGGCGGGTTCGCGGCCCGCACGATGATCGACGAGCTGCCGCCGACCCAGGCCTTCCTCCTTTCGTACATCGACGCCGTGGTCCTCCCCGCACTCGGCGTTGCGCACGACTGACCCACAGTCTCCCCAGCAAGCCCTCCACCTGACGTAACCGCTCACGTCGTCGGGCTGATCATCCCTGCCCTTGGGCCGTGTCGCCCTGGACCCACGACCTGACCGGGAGTACGCCTTCGTGGCCACTTTCCTGTACAAACTCGGCCGCCTCGCCTTCCGGCGACGGCACTTCGTCGCCCTGATGTGGGTGGCCCTGCTGACCCTCGCGGGCGTCGGCGCGATCAGTGCGCCCGCCGCCGGAACCACCTCTTTCTCCATCCCGGGCACGGAGGCGCAGAAGGCCTTCGACCTGCTGGAACAGCGTTTCCCCGGGGCCAGCGCCGACGGCGCGACCGGACGCATGGTCTTCAAGGCGCCCGAGGGCGAGAAGATGACCGACGCCGCCCACAAGGCGACCGTCACGAAGACCGTCAAGGAACTCGGTGACGGATCCGAGGTCGTCTCCGTCACCGACCCGTTCACGACCAACGCCGTGAGCAAGGACGGCACGGTCGCCTACCTCTCGGTGAAGTACGACGCTCCCGCCGTCGGACTCAAGGACGCGACCAAGGACGCCCTGGAGACCGCCGGTGACGAGGCCCGGGCCACCGGTCTGACCGTCGACGTAGGAGGCGACGCGCTCCAGGCCCAGCCCGACGCGGGGGGAGTCGGCGAGGCCATCGGTCTCGCCATCGCCGCGGTCGTCCTGGTCATCACCCTGGGCTCGATGATCGCGGCCGGACTGCCGCTGCTGACCGCGATCATCGGCGTCGCGATCGGCGTCTCCACCATCACCGCACTCGCCAAGGCACTCGACCTCGGCACCACCACCTCCACGCTCGCGGCGATGATCGGCCTCGCGGTCGGCATCGACTACGCGCTGTTCATCGTCTCCCGCTACCGCGCCGAGCTGGCCGAGGGCCGCGACCGCGAGGAGGCGGTGGGCCGGGCCACCGGCACCGCCGGTTCCGCCGTGGTCTTCGCGGGCCTCACCGTCGTGATCGCGCTCGCCGGACTCGCGGTCGTCAACGTGCCGATGCTGACCAAGATGGGCCTCGCCGCAGCGGGCACCGTCGTGATCGCCGTCCTCATCGCGCTGACCATGATCCCGGCGCTGCTCGGATACGCGGGCCGCAAGGTCCGCCCGGCGGGCGAGAAGCGCAAGAAGACCACCGGGACGGCGCCCGCGAAGCCCAACCTGGGCACCCGCTGGGCGAGCTTCGTCATCCGCCGCCCGGCCGCCGTGCTGCTGCTCGGTGTGGTCGGCCTCGGCACCGTCGCGCTGCCGGTCAGCCAGTTGGAGCTGGGCCTGCCCGACGACGGCTCGCAGCCGACGTCCACGACCCAGCGCCGCGCCTACGACCTCCTCTCGGAGGGCTTCGGCCCCGGCTTCAACGGCCCCCTGATGATCGTGGTCGACGCGAAGAACAGCGACGACCCGAAGGCCGCGGCCACCACGGTGACCGACGGCATCAAGGGCCTCAAGGACGTCGTCACGGTCACCCCGGCGACCTTCAACAAGGCCGGCGACACCGCGACCATCACGGTCGTCCCCGACTCCAAGCCGTCCTCGACCCGGACCGAGGACCTGGTGCACGCCATCCGTGACCAGGGACCCGACGTCAGGTCCGACACCGGCGCGGACGTCCTGGTCACCGGCACGACGGCGATGAACATCGACTTCTCGCAGAAGCTGACCGATGCCCTCATCCCGTACCTGGCCCTGGTCGTGGGCCTCGCCTTCCTCCTTCTGATCGTGGTCTTCCGTTCGATCCTCGTCCCGCTGAAGGCGGCCCTCGGCTTCCTGCTCTCGGTGCTCGCCGCGCTCGGTGCCGTCGTCGCGGTCTTCCAGTGGGGCTGGCTCGGCGGTGTGCTCGGCGTCGAGGAGACCGGCCCGATCATGTCGATGATGCCGATCTTCATGGTCGGCGTGGTCTTCGGGCTCGCGATGGACTACGAGGTGTTCCTCGTGACCCGGATGCGCGAGGCGTACGTCCACGGCGAGTCCCCGAGCCAGGCCATAGTCACCGGCTTCAAGCACAGCGCCCGGGTCGTGGTCGCCGCCGCGGTCATCATGATGGCCGTCTTCGGAGGCTTCATCAGCTCCGGCGAGTCGATGATCAAGATGATCGGCTTCGGCCTCGCGATCGCCGTCTTCTTCGACGCGTTCGTGGTCCGCATGGCGATCGTCCCCGCGGTTCTCGCCCTGCTCGGCCGCCGCGCCTGGTGGCTGCCGAAGTGGCTGGACCGCGCGCTGCCCAACGTCGACGTCGAGGGCGAGGGACTGCGCACCCGGGCGGAGAAGGACACGGATCCGGACGAGGACCGGGAGTTGGTACGCGTCTGACGCACGCCGCGTGAGAGAGGAAGGCCGGTGAGGGAGGTGCCCTCACCGGCCTTCCTCTGCCGTGGGCCGGCCGAGATAGGTGACGGGCCCCGGATCCGGTACCGCGATCTCGTGAAAGCCGAGACGGTCGTAGAAGGCACGCGCGGGCGTGTTGGCGGACACCATCGACAGGTGTACGGCGGCCACGCCCCGCTCGTGCAGCGCGCGCAGGAAGCTCTCCATGAGCGCGCGCCCGTATCCGCGCCCCTGCCACCCGGGGAGCAGATCGATGTGCAAGTGGGCGGGATAGGCGGCGACTTCGGGCACGAGCATCCGCTCGGGGCGGTGCAGGAGCGCGACGATCTCCTCGTCGGCGGTCTGCGGCTCGTGGCGGGGCTCCGGGTAGCGGTCGGCCACGAGAGGCAGCCACGTCGTGCGGTAGTCCGCCACGAACCGGGGCGTGTCGGCGGTCCCGACGATGTACCCGACCGCCTGTCCCTCCCCGTCGTCCAGCACGAAGGCCAGCTCCGGTTCGAGATGGACGTACGGCGCCGCGAAGGCCGCCGGGAAGACGCCGGGGTCCTTGTAGTGCGGGCGGCTGTCCCGGCCCGCGTGGGCGGTACGGACGCAGATGTCCTCGACGGCGTCGCGGTCCTGGGGGCGGTAGGGGCGTACGGCGGGAGACGGGGTCATCGCAGCATCCTGCCGCTTCTGCACGGCAGGACGCCACAACAAGCCCGGTCCCCGCTGTCCGACGGGGAATTCGGTCGTGACCTTTGTATCCGGCAGCTAACCTGCCGGGCATGACGCCTTCGGACTCTGGAGCCCACCGTTCCTCTGGACCGAGCAGGAGTAAGTCCGCTCAGCCGCACGCCCCGAACGGTCTTGGGCGCACTGGTCCCCGGCGTACTCAACCCCGGGGCAGCGACACGCATCCTGTACGTGGTCCGATCCCGGGAGGCCAGCTCCCTGTGCGATCTGGCCGGATGAGCACGGCCAGAGGCGACGGGGAGGCCCTGAACCATCACTCCGGTGGAGCAGGGGCCCCGCACGCTGGCACCGCACCAAGCGTCCCAGATCGCAGGATCACCGTAGCCCGAACGGCCCACGGCGCCGCAAGCCAGGGCGCCGATCATCACACGATCGAGCTAACTCGACCTCGCGCCGATCGTTCGCTGCTCGGACACGAGTTGGTCTGGGCCGCCGCCGGCAATCCGCACGCCGTGTTCCCGATCGCGCCCAAGGACCTGGTCGCCCGGGCCGGTGCCACTCTCGTGGACGTCCGCGAGCCCACCGCGTGACCCCGCTCGTCACCGCGGCCGTGCTCCTCGCCGCGGTCACGCACGCCAGCTGGAACGCCATCGCGCACCAGATCACCGACAAGCTGGTCGGGTTCACGCTGATCTCGGGCGGGGGGATGCTCATCGGGCTGGCGATCATCCCGCTCGCGGCGGTCCCGGCGGCGGGCGCGTGGCCGTATCTCCTCGCCTCGTCCTGTATCCACATCGCCTACTACGCGCTGCTGATGAAGTCCTTCCGACTCGGGGACTTCGGGCAGGCCTATCCGATCGCGCGCGGCACCGCGCCCCTGGTCGTGACCGTGCTGGCCGCCCTCTTCGCGCACGAGGTGCCGGACGGGTGGGCCGCCGCCGGAATCGCCCTCTCCTGCGCCGGACTGACCGGCGTCGCGCTGTGGGGGCTGCGCGGCCGTCGGCCGAACTGGGCGGCGATCGGCGCCGCGTTGGCGACCGGGCTGACCATCGCCGCGTACACCGTCGTCGACGGGCTCGGCGTGCGCGCCTCCGGTTCCTCGCTCGGGTACATCGCCTGGCTGATGGCGGTGCAGGGGGTCGTGATCCCGGCGTACGCCCTCACGCGGTGGCGTGGCCGATCCGTCGCCGTACTGCGGCCGTTCGCAGGCGTCGGGCTCGTCGGTGCCGCCCTCTCCGTGGCCGCCTACGGGTTCGTCCTGTGGGCCCAGACCAAGGCCGAACTCGCCCCCGTCGCCGCTCTGCGCGAATCCTCGATCATCGTCGGCGCGGCCATCGGCGCCGTGTTCTTCAAGGAGCGGTTCGGGGCGCCGAGGATCGTCGCGGCGGGGCTGCTGGTCGCGGGCATCGGGCTGATGCTGCACGCCGGTTAGCCGTCCGTCCCGGGGGCTTTGTCCCAAGCGCTGTCCAATTCCGGCCCAACGTCGGCTATTCGTTTGCCGACTTGCCTATGCCTTGACGGTCCGTTCCCTGTGCGTTCAGGCAGAGGTCCGTGGCTGGGTCGTGTGGCGTCCCTAAGGTCCCAGCGGACCGCGAAAGAAGGGACGCAAGGGACTCATGGACGCACTCCACGCAGTCCGGGCCCGAGGGGTCACCAAGTGCTTCGGTGACGTCGTGGCGCTCGACGGTGTCGACCTGGATGTGACGCGGGGACAGATCCACGGTCTGGTCGGGCCGAACGGCGCCGGCAAGACCACCCTGCTCGGGCTCCTGCTGGGCCTCGCCGTCGCCGACGGCGGGCAACTGGAGATCCTTGGTGTGCCGGTCGGGCGGGCCTTCGCCGCTCCCGACGGAGTCGCCGGATTCGTGGACGGGCCCGGTCTCTACCCCTCGCTCACCGCCCGGCAGAACCTCACCGCGCTCGCCGAACTCCGGGGCCGGCAGGCCCGTACGGCAGGCATCGACGACGTGCTCGACCAGGTCGGGCTCACCGATGTCGCCGACGACAAGGCCCGCGGCTTCTCCCTCGGCATGCGCCAGCGGCTCGGGCTCGCCGCCGCACTGCTGACCCGGCCACGGCTGCTGGTGCTCGACGAGCCGTCCAACGGCCTGGACCCGGCCGGTAAACGGCATGTGCACGGAGTCCTGAACCGGCTCGCCGCGGACGGCACGAGCGTCGTGCTCTCCAGCCACCGTATGGACGACCTGGAGGCCCTGTGCTCCGAGGTCACCATCCTCGCGTCCGGGCGGGTCGTGTTCTCGGGGCCGCTCGGCAAACTGGCCGCCGAGAGCCGTGAACTCGACTACCGGGTAAGGACGTCCGACCCGGAAGCGGCGCGACGGCTGGCCGACGGCACGGACGGCGTCCGGATCGCCGATGACACCGGACGGCAGACGCGGGACGTCGACGTGCTCGTCGTACGCGCGCTGGTGCCCGCTCTCGACGAACTGGTGGCGCGGCTCGTGACGTCGGGCGTCGCGGTGCGCGAACTCGCGCCCGTCGTCTCGCCCTTGGAGGCCGCGTTCCTGGCCCTGACCGAGGACCAGGAGGCCGGCAGATGACCACCACCCTCACCGCGTCCCCCACCCCCGTGCGGCCCGTCTCAGTGCCGCGGAGCTACCGCTTCGAACTCGTCAAGCTCGTCTCGCAGTGGCGGATCCGCCTCCTCGTGCTCGCCTGCTGGATCGCGCCGGGGCTCTTCGTCGCCGGGGTGAGCGAGCAGAGCACGCTGCCCACCGACACCCTCTTCGGCCGCTGGATGCACGCCACCGGGTGGGCCGGACCGTTGGTGATGCTCGGATTCGCGGGCACCTGGGCGCTTCCACTGCTGACGTCGGTGGTCGCCGGTGACGTGTTCGCCGCCGAGGACCGGCTCGGCACCTGGCGGCACCTGCTGGTGGCGGTCCGCTCACCGCGGCGGATCTTCGTGGCGAAAGTGCTGGCCAGTGGCACCGTCATCCTGCTGCTCGTGACCGGGCTGGCCTGCTCCAGCGCCGTGGGCGGGCTCGCCTCCGTCGGCAACCAGCCGCTCGTCGGCCTCGACGGCCATCTGTTGAGCCCCTCCGATGCCGCCGGCAGGGTCCTGCTCGCCTGGCTCGCCGCCCTCGCTCCGACCCTGGCACTCGCCGCGATCGGCCTGCTCGGGTCGGTCGCCCTCGGACGGTCCCCTATGGGGCTGCTGCTGCCCCCGCTGGTCGCGCTCGGCATGCAGGTCGCCCAGATGCTGCCGCTGCCCGTCGCCGTACGCCTGGCCCTGCCCGGCTACGCCTTCCTCTCCTGGAACGGCCTGTTCACCGCCCCGGCCCAGCTCGCCCCGCTGCTGATCGGCGTCGCCGTCAGCCTGGCGTGGGCCGTGCTCGCGACCGTACTGGCCCATCTGCTGTTCCTCCGGCGGGACTTCACCAACCTCGCCTACGACGGTGCCGGGCGCCGGGCGTTCACCGTGGGCGTGCTGCCCCTGGCCGCGCTGACCGCTCTCACCGTCGCGGTGATCGCCACCGCGACCGACTCCTCGGGCATCACCCAGGCCAAGGTCCAGCGCTCCCTCGCCACGGCCTTCGCCCACCTCTACCGCCTGCAGACCGAACAACTCCACCGCCCCGCCGTCACCGAGGCGCAGCTCAAAGCCTCGGCGGCGTGCACCAAGAGCGACGGCCAGGCCGCTCAGCAGGGGGCGGGCAATGACTGGCGGTGTGTCGTGACCTGGCACCTGCCCGGCGTACCGGTGGCGGGGACGGCTGTCTATCAGCTGGACGTCGGATCGGACGGGCGGTTCGTCGCTGACGGCGACGGACCGAAGGAAGTGAACGGCTACTTCCTGGTGCGGACCTCCACCGGGGACGCACCGAACCCGTTGTGGCAGTTCGACGGCAACGTCGAGCTGCTGGACACCACCTCGAAGGGATAGTCCCATGCAGGTAACTCGGCAGCGCCGGAGCAGCGAGAAGGTCAGACGTCTCAGCCGTCGGACCACGCTGGTGACGGCCGGTATCGCCGTCGCCCTCGGTGTCACCGGCACCGCGGTCGCCTCCACCTATCAGTTCGGCACCCAGCAGGTCGCACAGAACACCGCCAAGGGGCAGGTGATCTCCAGCGACCAGTACCTCAAGCCGTACGGCAGCCGGACCGTCATCAACGACGGCAAGATCATGTCGTCCACGGTCAGCCCGGACGGCACCCACCTCGCGGCCGCGGTCGCCGACGGTGACGCGGCACTGGTGATCATGGACCTCGCGACCGGGCAGGTGAAGCAGAAGATCGGCGCCAACGCCGCGGACGACCTGCGCATCAGCAGCGGCGCGGTCGGCCAGGAGGGCCCCGCCTACTCGCCCGACGGCAAGCAGCTGTGGCTCGGACAGGCGAACGGCTACACGAAGTTCACCGTGAACGCGGACGGCACCCTCTCCACCCCGACGGCCGTCCCCATCCCGGCCGTCGGCACCCAGCAGGCCCTGGTGGGCGCCGCGGTGTTCTCGGCGGACGGCTCCACCGTGTACTCCGCGGTCAACGGCCAGAACCGGGTCGTGGCCCTCGACGCCGCCACCGGGACGATCCAGCAGAGCTGGGCCGTCGGCAACGCCCCGCGCGGCCTCGCCCTGGTCGGCGGCAAGCTGTACGTCAGCAACGAGGGCGGACGTCCGGCCAGGCCCGGCGAGACCACCATGAACTCCTACGGCACCCAGGTGCCCGCCGACCCCGACACCGGCGCCGCGACCACCGGCACGGTCAGCGTCATCGACACCGGCGCGGGCAAGGTCGTCCGGACCATCGACGTGGGTCTGCACCCGACCGCCGTGTACGCGAAGAACGGCACGGTGTTCGTCACCAACACCGCCGACAACAACGTGTCGGTCATCGACACCCGCAAGGACAAGGTCGTCCAGACCATCGCCACCCAGCCGTGGCCCGAGGCGAAGGTCGGCTACGAGCCCGACGCGGTCACCCTCACCGACGACGGCCACCTGCTGGTGACGCTGGGCCGCGCGAACGCGGTCGCCGTCTACCGGTACAAGTCCGCGCAGGAGCCCGCCAGTTACGTCGGCATGCTGCCCACCGACTACTTCCCCGCCGAGATCACCACGGTCGGCAAGACGGTCGTCGTCTCCAACACCCGTGGCATAGACGCCCGCCGCCCCACCACCGCCACCGGCCACGGCACCCACGACACCACGTCCAGCCTCACCCAGTTCACGCTGCCGAGCGACCTCGTCATCAGGTCCCAGACGGCCAAGGTCTTCCAGCAGAACGGCTGGACGCCCGGCTCGGTCACGACGGCCAAGGGGACGAGCCACGCCAAGCCGGTCCCGGTCCCGGCACGACTCGGCGACCCCTCGACGATCAAGCACGTCTTCCTGCTCGTCAAGGAGAACCGCACCTACGACCAGGTCTACGGCGACCTCCCGCAGGGCGACGGCGACCCGGCGCTCACCACCTTCGGCGCGAACGTGACGCCCAACCAGCACGCGCTGGCCCAGCAGTTCGGCCTCTACGACAACTTCTACGACATCGGCACCAACTCCGCCGAGGGCCACAACTGGCTGATGCAGTCGGACAACCCGGAGTACACCGAGTCCTCCGCCGGTGAGTACACGCGCAGTTACGACACCGAGAACGACGTCCTCGGCCACCAGAAGTCCGGCTTCATCTGGACCGGCGCGCAGGCGGCCGGCAAGTCGGTCAAGGACTTCGGCGAGTTCCAGTCGACCGAGTCCAAGCCGGCCGGGGCCAACTGGCAGAACCTGTACTGCGACAGCAAGAACATGGCCGCGACCGGGGCGCAGACCCAGTACCCCATCCAGACCGGCTCGGCGATCCCCTCGCTCAACAAGGTGTCCGTGCAGGGCTTCCCGATGTTCGACCTCGACGTCCCGGACATCTACAAGGAACAGATCTGGCAGCAGGACTTCGAGAAGAACGGCCCGGCGAACCTGAACATGTTCTGGTTCTCCAACGACCACACCGGAGGGCCGGCGAACGCGTCCGCCGAGGTCGCCGACAACGACCTCGCGGTCGGCCGGATGGTCGACAAGATCTCCCACAGCAAGTACTGGAAGGACTCGGCGATCTTCGTCGTCGAGGACGACTCCCAGAACGGCCTCGACCACGTCGACGGCCACCGCGCCCCCGTCCAGGTCATCAGCCCGTACGCCCAGCACGGCACCGTGGACAGCCGCTACTACACGCAGATCACGATGATCCGCACCGTCGAGCAGATCCTCGGGATCCACCCGATGAACCAGAAGGACAGCGCGGCCACACCGATGTACGGGGCCTTCACGGGCAAGCCGGACACCACCCCGTTCACGGCGGTCCCCAACCGCACTTCGCTGACCCTCGGAGTGAGCCCCACGCCCTCCTGCGGCGCGGACACCCCGGCCGCCCAGGACGCCGACGCGGCCCCCGCTCCGACGTCCGCCGCGGTGCCGCAGGCCAAGCAGGAGCTCGCGGCGCAATGGAAGACCTGGGCCTCGCACCAGCGGCTGACCGGCGCGCACGCCGTGCCGGACTACGCGAACGCCGAGCAGATGAACCGTTACACCTGGTACCAGACGCACGCCTGGACCAAGCCGTACCCGGGCGACAGCAAGGTCTTCGCGCCGAACGACGTACCCGGCGCCTACCTGCCGTCGGCGGAGTCCGACGGCTGACACCCTCTTCCGGCCGGGGCGCACCGCCCCGGCCGGAAGCCGGAACACGACCGGGGGACCGGGTCTCGTGCGTCGGGGCCCGGGGAGGAGCACTCTGGAAGCAGAGGTTTTCCGGAGGTGACCCCATGACGCACACCGCAGTCGGATGGCACGTCGAGCTGGAGTTCCGGGAGGACGAACGGCACACGGAGGCCGCCGCGCTGGTCCGCCTGCCCGACGGGACCGAGATACGGGCGCACGGACACGCCAGCCGGCACCGCAGCGACTCCAATCAGCCGCGGATCGGCGAGGAGGTCGCGGGGGCGCGGGCGCTGAACGAACTCGCGATGCAGTTGCTGACCAAGGCGCACGACGAGATCGACGAGGCGTCCGGCCGGACGTCCCACTCGATCAACGTGTAGCCGTCACAGGGCCGCCCGCACCGCCCTGACCAGAGCCTGGGCCCGGGGATCCGCCGTGACCGTCTTGCGGAACCCGTTGGTGACATAGCCGAAGGCGATGCCCGCCTCCGGGTCGGCGAACCCGAGTGAGCCACCGCGGCCGGGGTGCCCGAAGGAGCCGGCGCCGAGGAACGGCGACGCGCTGCCGTGCAGCATGTAGCCCAGTCCGAAACGGGTGTTCACGACGAGCACCCGGTCCGGACCCGCCGACTCCTCGGTGCGGGCGAGGTCGACCGTGGCCGGGTCGAGGAGCCGCACCCCGTCGACCTCGCCGATCAGCGCCGCGTAGATCCTCGCCAGCCCGTCGGCCGTCGCGATCCCGTTGGTCGCGGGCAGGGCGCTCGCCCGGTACTCCGGTGCGTTCTGGTCGGGGAAGGGGGTGATCGCGGCGAAGGCGCGGCGGGTGAGGGAGCCGGGATCCTCGTAGGCCTCGGTGACGGACCGCTTGGGACGCGCGCGCAGGCCGCCGGTCGGCTCGGGACCTTCGACCCGTCCGACCCGTCCCGTCCGCCCGGCCGCCTCCTCCTGCTTCGGCAGCCCGAGCCAGAACTCGGCCCCCAGCGGCCCGGCGATCTCCCGCGCGATCCACTCACCGGCCCCGAACCCGGTCACCCTGCGCACCAGTTCGTCCAGCAGCCAGCCGTACGTCAGCGCGTGATACCCGTGGTCCGTGCCCGGCTCCCAGGCGGGTGCCTGCGCGGCGACCGCCTCGGGGCCCTTCAGCGGGTCCAGGGCCTCCTCCGGGGTGAGCGGCCGGTCGATCACCGGCAGCCCGGCCCGGTGGTTCAGCACGTGCCGGACCAGCACCCGCTCCTTGCCGCGCGCCTTGAACCCGGGCCAGTACTCGGCCACCGGCGCGTCCAGGTCCAGCTCCCCGCGCTGGTGCAGCATCAGGGGTACGGCGGCGGCGACGCCCTTGGTCGCCGAGCGCACGAGCTGCGCGGTGCCGTGCCGCCACGGCTCGGTGCCGTCGATGTCCCTGGTGCCGGCCCACAGGTCGACCACCTTGCGCCCGTCCCGGTACACGGCGACCGCCGCGCCCCGGTCCCCGAGCGCCTCGAAGTTCCGCGCGAACACATCCCTGACCGGCTCGAAGCCCTCGGCGACTGTGCCGTTCACGTCCACGCCCGTACTCCCTCTACTGCCGCCCGGTGCCTGCCTCAGCCAAGCAGAATCGTCACGTCGATGTTCCCGCGGGTCGCGTTCGAGTACGGGCACACCTCGTGGGCCGCGTCCACCAGCTTCGCCGCGAGACCCGCGTCCAGGATCGGCAACGAGACGCTCAGGGCGACCGCGAGGCCGTAGCCGCGGTGCTTGTTGGGGCCGATGCCGACCTTCGCGGCGACCGTGGAGCCGGTCAGGTCGTAGCCCTCGCGGTTGCCGACGAGGATCAGCGCGTTGTGGAAGCAGGCGCTGTACCCGGCGGCGAACAACTGCTCCGGGTTGGTGCCGTTGCCGTCCCCGCCGAGCGCCGGCGGCATCGCCACCTTCAGCTCGATCTGCCCGTCCTGGCTGGTGACATAGCCGTCCCGGCCGCCGTGTGCCGTGGCCTCGGCGACATACATGATCTTCGTCGGCCGGGTGTCGACGGCGGTTTCCTCAGGCATGGCTGGTCTCCCCCCCGGAGAAGTGCGCGCAAGTACATCGTGCACAAGGTACCGGCCGGTAGGTCGGCCCAGGGCTACCAGGGGGTGGCAACCTCGGGTAACAGGAGGTCAGCGGGGGCGCTCGGTAGCTCCGTGCGCTCTTTCCGCGAGCCCCCACAACTCCTCGCGCAGTCTCGCGGCCCCCGTGGTGTCGAGCCCGGTCGCGGAGAGGAGGGCGCCGGGGACGGCTGCCGCACGCTCCCTGAGTTCCTCCGCGCGCCCCGTGCACGCCACCAGCACCGAGCGCTCGTCGCTCGCCGCGCGCTCCCGGCGTACGAACCCCGCGCTCTCCAGCCGCTTGAGCAACGGCGAGACCGTGCCGTAGTCGAGGCGCAACGCGGTCGCCAGCTCCTTCATGCTCGTCTCCCCGCGCTCCCACAGCACCAGCAGCACGAGGTACTGCGGGTAGGTGAGCCCGAGCTCGTCGAGGAGCGGCCGGTACGCGGCCGTCACCGCGCGCTGAGCGGCGTACAGCGCGAAGCACAACTGGTCGTCGAGCAGCAGCGATCCGGCGTCCTCTTCGTTCGTCACGCGCCCATTGTCACGGACCGCGGATCGAATCCGAAGGGCAACTCCAGCCGGTGGGCCCGCATCAGCTCGTCGTCGGCGAGGAGTTCGGCCGTCTTCCCGTCCGCGGCGATGGTGCCCTCGCTCAGGATCAGCGAGCGCGGGCACAGCTCCAGCGCGTACGGCAGGTCGTGCGTCACCATCAGGACCGTCACGTCCAGCGAGCGCAGGATGTCGGCGAGTTCGCGGCGGGAGGCCGGGTCGAGGTTGGAGGACGGCTCGTCCAGGACGAGGATCTCCGGCTCCATCGCCAGCACGGTGGCCACCGCCACCCGGCGCCGCTGGCCGAAGGAGAGGTGGTGCGGGGGCCGGTCCTTGAACTCCGCCATGCCGACTTGCGTCAGCGCCCGGTCGACGCGCTCCTCCAGCTCGGGCCCCCTGAGCCCGGCCGCCGCCGGTCCGAACGCCACGTCCTCGCGCACGGTCGGCATGAAGAGCTGGTCGTCGGGGTCCTGGAAGACGATGCCGACCTTGCGCCGGATCTCGGCCATGTGCTTCTTGTCCACGGGCAGTCCGGCGACCGTCACCGTGCCCACGCCGCCGCTCAGGATGCCGTTGAGGTGCAGCACCAGCGTCGTCTTGCCGGCGCCGTTCGGACCGAGCAGCGCGACCCGCTCACCGCGTGCGATCGAGAAGTCCACGCCGAACAGGGCCTGGTGGCCGTCCGGGTAGGCGAAGGCGAGGCCGGAGACCTCCAGGGAAGCAGTGCTCACAGGGCCCATCCCAACACACAGACGACAAGGGCGGCGACGGGGAGCGCGAGGGCGTACGACCACTGCCCCCGGGACGCGGTCACCTCGTCGATGACCGGCATCGAACCGGCGTACCCCCGGCTGACCATGGCCAGGTGCACGCGCTCGCCGCGTTCGTAGGAGCGGATGAACAGCGCGCCGGCCGACTTCGCGAGGACTCCCCAGTGCTTGACGCCGCTCGCCTCGAACCCCCGCGACTCCCGCGCGATCCGCATCCGCCGCATCTCGTCGGTGATGACGTCGCCGTAGCGGATCATGAAGGACGCGATCTGGACCAGCAGCGGCGGGAGTCTGAGCCGTTGCAGTCCGAGCAGCACCGAGCGCAGTTCGGTGGTGGACGCGAGCAGCACCGAGGCGGCGACCCCCAGCGTGCCCTTGGCGAGCACGTTCCAGGCGCCCCACAGGCCGCTCACGCTCAGGGAGACCCCGAGCACCTCGACCCGCTCGCCCTCCGCGACGAACGGCATCAGCACCGCGAACGCCACGAACGGCACCTCGATCAGCAGCCGCTTCAGCAGGAAGCCGGCCGGCACGCGCGCGGCGTACGCGACGACACCCAGGAGGACGGCGTACAGGCCGAACGCCCACATCGCCTCGCGCGGGGTCGAGACGACGACCACCACGAAGCCGAAGGCCGCCGCGAGCTTCGTGTGCGGCGGCAGGGCGTGCACCGGCGAGTGGCCGTGCCGGTAGAGCCGGTGCGCGTGTCCGGCGCCCATCTCAGACGCCCGTCCCGACGGGACCGGTGTCGGCCGTGCGGCGCCTGCGCACCACCCAGAACACCGTGCTGCCCGCGACGACGGTGACGCCGACGCCGATCACGCCCGCCAGCCCCCCGGACAGGCGGGCGTCCTCGACGTCCTTCACGCCGTAGTCGGCGAGCGGCGAGTCCGCCGTGGCGTGCTTCTCGGTCCTGGCGTCGATGCCCTTGTCGGCGGCGACCTTCTCCAGCCCGTCCGGGTCGGCGGACGCGTAGAAGCTGACGAATCCGGCGAGCACCAGGGAGGTGACCAGGCCGGTGATCCACACCTTGCGGTGCGAGCGGGCGGCGGCCGGGGCGGGCTCGGCGGGCACGTCGACGAGTTGACCGTCCACCCGCAGCTTCAGCTTCTGCCGGAGGCCGCGGGCGCCGTACACCAGGTCGGGGCGTACGGCGACGACGGCGCCGACCGTCAGCGCGGTGATGGCCGCCTCGCCGATGCCGATGAGGACATGGACGCCGATCATCGCGGTGGCGACCTTGCCGATGGAGACGTCGGTGGTGCCGCCGACGGCGTAGATCAGGGTGAAGGCGACGGCCGCGGCGGGGACGGAGAGCACGGCGGCCACGAAGGAGGCGGCGGTGATGGACCCGCGCCGGCGCGGGAGCACCTTCACCAGCCCGCGGAACACGGCGTACGCCACGATCGTCGTGACGACGGCCATGTCGGTGATGTTCACGCCGAGCGCGGTCAGGCCGCCGTCCGCGAAGAGGATGCCCTGCATCAGCAGGACGACCGAGACGCACAGGACCCCGGTGTACGGGCCGACGAGGATCGCGGCCAGTGCCCCGCCGAGCAGATGTCCGCTGGTCCCCGCGGCGACGGGGAAGTTCAGCATCTGCACGGCGAAGATGAACGCCGCGACCAGGCCGGCCAGCGGCGCGGTGCGTTCGTCCAGCTCGCGGCGGGCGCCGCGCAGGCTCACCGCGACGGCGGCCGCGGCGACGACTCCGGTAGCTGCCGAGATGGGGGCGTCTATGAATCCGTCAGGCACATGCACCGTTCGATGATAGTGGCTTGTTGCGAACTCTTTGCAAGAGGGCCTCGCCGCGAACAGCAACTCGCAGGCTTTCGGTCCAGGGCGCGGAACACGGGAAATGTGCGACGCTGGGAGGAGAGTGGACGCACAGCTTCCGCACAGGTTACGCAGCGTGAGAGGCCCGTCACGATGTCTGTAGTCGAACAGTACGCACGAGCCCACATCGTTTCGGACGTGGACATCGCCGAGGACGAGGCGATCCCGGTGGTCCTGCGCTACGACCCGGAGACCGACCCGCGCTCGGTACGGATCCGCTTGCCGGGCACCCCCGAATGGACCTTCTCGCGGGCGCTGCTGGAACAGGGACTCAGAGCGCCGGTCGGCAGCGGCGACGTGCGGGTGTGGCCGTGCGGGCGGGTGCAGGCCGTGGTGGAGTTCCACTCCCCGCACGGGGTGTCGGTGGTGCAGTTCGAGCAGAAGGCCCTGCTCAGGTTCCTGCGGCGAACGTACACGGCCACGGCACCCGTGCGGGGCTGAGCGCCATAGGGCTCAGCCGCCCATCTTCAGCAGGGTCGCCACGATCGGCCCCGCCGTGTCGCCGCCGTGGCCGCCCGCCTGGACGACGCCCGCGGCCGCGAGGTCGCCCCGGTACGCGGTGAACCAGCCGTTCGGCTTCTTCTGGCCGTCGACCTCCGCGGAGCCGGTCTTCGCGCCGACGTTGCCGTAGACCCCGGACATCGCCTCGGCCGCCGTCCCGTAGCCCGCCGTGTACGCCATCAGCTCACGCAGCTGCGACAGCGTGCCCGAGGACATCGTGCGCGAGGCGGTGGCCAGCGTGCGGTTGTCGACCGAGGGGGAGACCAGGTAGGGCTGCTTGAAGGTGCCCGACTCGACGGTGGCGGAGACGGACGCCATGTTCAGCGGGTTCATCCGGACGGCGCCCTGGCCGATGAGCGAGGCCGCCTTCTGGGCCGCGCTCTGCACCGGCACCGAGCCGTCGAAGGACGGGACGCCGATCGCCCAGTTGTCCATGGACAGGCCGAAGACCTGCTGGGCCTGCTTGGTGAGGCTGTCGTTGTCCAGCTTGCCCGCCTGGCTGATGAAGGCGGTGTTGCAGGAGCGGGCGAAGCTCGCCTTGAAGGTGCCGCCCTTGATCTCGAACTTGTCGTCGTTCTGGAACTTCCAGCCGCCGTACGTGAAGTACTTCGGGCAGGGGTGCGCCTTGTCCGCCGACGCGAGGTCCTTGTCGATCAGCAGCGACGAGGTGATGACCTTCATCGTGGAGCCCGGGGCGAGGGAACCCTGGAAGGCGGTGTTGAAGCCGTGGCTCGCGTTCGCCACCGCGAGGATCTCGCCGGTCGACGGACGGAGTACGACGACGGAGGACCGCGCCTGCTTGGCGACCTGCGCCTCGGCCGCCGCCTGGAGCGTCGGGTTCAGGGTCGTCCTCACGGTGCCGGGGGTGCCCTTGCTGAGCTCCACCAGCGTCTTGTCGGAGGACTTGGAGCCCTTCCCGCGGACCACCCGCAGCTCGATGCCCGCCTTGCCGCCGGCCTTCTTGCCGTACTTCTCGCGCAGGCCGTCCAGCACCGTGCCGAGCGACGGGTACTCGGCCTCGGTGATCTCGCCGCCGTTCCGGTCGACCGCCTTGATCGGCGGGGTCCCGGACTCGCCGGTGACCAGGGTGTCGCCGTCCTTCAGATCGGGGTGGACGACCGAGGCGGTCCAGCCGACCTGGGGCTTGCCGGTGGCGGTGTCGCGGACAACGGTCAGCGAGCTGCCGTACGTCAGCGGCTTGCTGATGCCCTTGTACGTCACCGTGGCCTTCACGGAGAAGGGCACCTTGTCACCGGTGCGGGTGCCCGGGGTGAGGGCGACGCCGGTGAGGTGGGCGTCCTTGGTGTAGCCGGTGAGGAGGGCGGTGGCGGCCGCGCTGTCGCTCGTCGCGGCGGCGGCCGCGCTCACCCTGCCCTGCTGCCAGGAGGTCAGGAAGGTGGTCGCGGTGGTGGTCACCTCGGTCGCCGACAGCGGCCCGGTCTTGACCTTCGGCTTGTGGTCCGCGGCGGACACGGACGTGTTCTGCGTCCGGTCGTCGGCCGCGGCCCCGGCACCGTAGAGCGCGTAGACGCCGAAAGCGGCGCCGCCGACGACCACGGCGATCATCCCGCCGACCACGGCGGGCTTCGTCTTCCGTCGCTCGGCGACGCGCCTTCTGCTACCCACGGCTTCCGTTTCCTCCGCCAGTTCCCAGGGTCCCCGTTGCCCTCATCCATCCCAACGACGGCCACAGCCTAGAGTCCCTGTCCCGCACGGGTGACGTCAGCCTGCGGCTCGTAGCACAGCTGCGACAATCGGGCCCGCCGCGTCGCCGCCGTGGCCGCCCTCCTCGGTCATGGCCGCGGCGGCCATGTCGTTGCGGAAACCGGTGAACCAGCTGTTGGACACCTGCTGCCCGTCGACCTCCGCGGAACCGGTCTTCGCGCCGATGTCACCGCCGAGTCCCGCCATCGCCTTGGTCGCCGTGCCCTGGGTCGCGGTGAGCCGCATCATCTGCTTGAGCTGGGAGGCGGTGTTGTACGGCAGCCCCTTCGCGGTGGCCAGTTCGCGGTCGTCGAGCTTCGGCGAGACCAGATAGGGCTGGCGGAAGGCGCCGGTGATCGCGGTGGCCGTCACCGAGGCCATGTTCAGCGGGTTCATCTGGACCTGGCCCTGGCCTATCGCGTTCGCCGCGCGGTCGGGACCGCTGACGGCGGGCACCTTCCCGTCGAAGGAGACGACGCCGGTCTTCCAGTCCTCGCCGATCCCGAACCGGTTCTGGGCCTCCTGCGTCAGCGACTCGTCGGTGAGCGGCTTCTCGTCGATCAGCTTGATGAAGGCGGTGTTGCAGGACCGCATGAAGCTGTTGGCCAGCGAGGCGCCCTCGTTGGGCTGCATGCCGGTGAGGTTCTTGAAGGTCTGCCCCTGCCACACGGCGTCGGGCGGACAGGGCGCCGGGCCGTTCATCGAGGTCACGCCGTTGTCGATGAGCATCGCGGCGGTGATGATCTTCATGGTGGAGCCGGGGGCCTTGGTGCCCTCGAAAGCCGCGTTGAAGGCGTCCGTGCGGTTGTTGGCCACGGCCAGCACCTCACCGGTGCTGGGTTTCACGGCGACGACCGACGACTGGCCGTACAGCTTCACGGCCTTCTCTGCGGCCGACTGCGCGCTCGCGCTGATGGTGGTCTCCAGCTTGCCCGCCTTGCCCTCGGCCAGGGTCAGCAGCGAGGTGTCGGGACTCTCGTCCGGGTGCTTGATGACCAGCTCGATGCCGGGGGTGCCGCCGGCCTCGGTTCCGTACTTCTCGCGCAGGGCGTCCAGGACCGGGCCCAGCGACGGGTACTTCTCCTTGGTCAGCACGCTGCCGTCACGGGCCACCGCCTCGATGGCCGGGTTCTCGGACTCCCCGGTGACCAGCCGGTCGTCCTTCTGGAGCTTCGGGTACACCACGGAGGGCTGCCAGTCGACGAGCGCCCTCCCGGTGGTCACCCCGCGCACGACGGTCAGCTTGCTCTGGTACGCCAGCGGCTTCGACTTCCCGTCGTAGGAGACGGTCGCCTTCACGCTGTACGGCACGGTGGCGCCGGTCGCCTTGCCGGGGGTGATCCGCACATGACCGATGTGCGCGTCCGCCCCGTAGGCGGTCAGCAGCGCCTCGGCCGCCGTGTTGTTGTTCGTGAACGCGGACGCGTTCGCCGCGTCGCCCTTCTCCCAGGCGGCGAAGAAGTCCTTCGACGTCTTCGCGATCTCGTCGGCGGTGGGCGGCCCGCTCCGCTTGGCGTCCCCGACACCGCCGCTCCCGTCGTCGCGCATCGCCGAAACGAAGTTGTACGCCCCGTATCCGGCCCCGCCGACCATCACGGCGAACACCGTGCTGACGACAGCGACCTTCACCCCCTTGGCCATGGTTGGCCCCCTCCCCGATTCCCCGTTGTTGTGGGAACTCTAAGCGGGAGGTGTGACACGAGGGGTAAGAGTTTCCCGATTCGTCGAAGCAGGTGCTCAATCACATACGTGAACCCTGGACCTCTAGACCCACGTATCCAGCCACATCCGCGACCGCCAGTCGTCGATCGGGATGCTCGTGCCCGTGTACAGGGGCCAGAAGTAGATGAAGTTCCAGGTGATCAGGAGGACCAGGACTCCGGCCGCCGTGGCGCCCGCGACGCGGCGGGAGTCCTTGGAGCCCGGGGGGCCGACGAGGGCGCCGATGAGCATGGCGACGGCCAGACAGAGGAAGGGGAGGAAGACGATCGTGTAGAAGAAGAAGATCGTGCGTTCCTGGTAGTGGAACCAGGGGAGATAACCGGCCGCGATACCGCAGGCGATGGCGCCGGCGCGCCAGTCGCGGCGGAAGAACCAGCGCCACAGGACGTAGAGGATCGCGAAGCAGGCGGCCCACCACAGCAGCGGTGTGCCGATCGCCAGGACCTCGCGGGCGCACTTCTCGCCCGCGTCGGCCGGGCAGCCGTCGGTGCCGGGCGCGGGGGACTCGTAGAAGTACGAGACCGGGCGGCCGTCGACGATCCAGCTCCACGGGTTGGACATGTACGTGTGCGGCGAGGACAGGCCGACGTTGAACTTGTAGACCTCGTGCTCGTAGTGGACCAGGCTGCGCCACCAGTCCGGCAGGAAGGTCCAGCTGCCGCCCTGACCGTCGTTCGCGGCCCAGTTGCGGTAGTAGCCGCCGGTGCCGTCCGCGGGGGAGAGGATCCAGCCGATCCACGAGGTGAGGTAGGTGACGACCGCGACCGGCGCCATGGCGAAGAACGCGATGCCGAAGTCGTACTTGAGGACCGCCAGGTAGGGCTGGCGGGCGCCCGCGACCTTGCGCGAGCCGACGTCCCACAGGACCGTCATGATGCCGAAGGCGACGAGGAAGAACGCGCCGTTCCACTTGGTGCCGATGGCCAGACCGAGGAGCAGGCCCGCCAGCCAGCGGTAGGGGCGCAACCCCAGGAACAGGGTGTCCGCGATGTGCGCGTCGGGGCGCACGAGGCCGTGGGAGTCGACCGGCAGCGCGGCCGCGAGTTTCTCCCGTGCCCGGTCCCGGTCGATGACCAGGCAGGCGAACGCGGCCAGCACGAAGAACATCAGCACACCGTCGAGCAGCGCGGTCCGCGCCATCACGAAGGCCAGGCCGTCCACGGTCATCAGCGCGCCCGCCAGGCAGCCCAGGAACGTGGAGCGGAAGATACGGCGGCCCACCCGGCACACGATCAGCACCGACAGCGTCCCCAGCAGTGCCGTCATGAACCGCCAGCCGAACGGGTCGAACCCGAACATCAGCTCGCCGAGTCCGATGACGTACTTGCCGACCGGCGGGTGCACGACATAGGCGGCGCTCGTCGGCAGCGGAACGTTCCCGTTGGAGTTGAGGATCAGACTGTCGACGTTCTTGTCCCAGCTGAGCTCGAAGCCGCGGTGGACGAGCGCCCACGCGTCCTTGGCGTAGTACGTCTCGTCGAATATCACCTTCTTCGGGCTGCCCAGGTTCCAGAACCGCATCAGCCCCGCCACCAGCGTCACGAGCAGCGGCCCGAGCCAGCCCGACCAGCGCGCGATCCGCTCGGCGAGCGTCCGGGGCACGCCCAGGACCTGCCACATCCGCGCACTGGGCTCGACGAAGGGCGGCACCAGGCGCTCGCGCACATCGCTTCTGGCCTCGGCCGTGTAGCCGAAACGGCGCAGCCTCTGCTGCCACGACGGCCGCCGGTCCTGGGGGGCCTGGTCCTGCCGGGTGTCCGTGGAGGACGCGGTACTGGTCACCGCGCCATCGTAAGGAACGGCGCTGTGTGAGTCCCGTGCATGGGTGGATGCGTCCGGTTCGGGGCGCCCCTGGGAGGATGGGGGTGTGACTGGAACCCTTGTCTTGGCGGGCACCCCCATCGGCGACATCGCGGACGCTCCTCCCCGCCTGGCGGCGGAACTGGCCGGGGCCGACGTGGTCGCGGCCGAGGACACCCGGCGGCTGCGGCGGCTCACCCAGGGTCTTGGCGTGACCCCCAAGGGGCGGATCGTGTCGTACTTCGAGGGCAACGAGGCCGCCCGTACGCCCGAACTCGTCGACGAACTCCTCGGCGGCGCCCGCGTGTTGCTCGTCACCGACGCCGGGATGCCGTCGGTGTCCGACCCCGGGTACCGGCTGGTCGCCGCGGCGGTCGAGAAGGATGTCCGGGTCACGGCCGTACCGGGACCGTCCGCCGTCCTGACCGCGCTCGCGCTGTCCGGGCTGCCCGTCGACCGGTTCTGCTTCGAGGGGTTCCTGCCGCGCAAGGGCGGTGAGCGGCTCGCACGGCTGCGGGAGGTCGCCGACGAGCGGCGCACCCTGGTGTACTTCGAGGCTCCGCATCGGCTCGACGACACCCTCGCGGCGATGGCCGAGGTATTCGGGGCGGAGCGACGGGCGGCGGTGTGCCGGGAGCTGACGAAGACGTACGAGGAGGTCAAGCGGGGGGCGCTGGGCTTTCTCGCCGAGTGGGCCGCGGAAGGGGTCCGGGGGGAGATCACCGTCGTGGTCGAGGGGGCGCCCGAGAAGGGGGCCGAGGAGGTCGACGACGCGGAGCTGGTGCGCAGGGTGCGGGTGCGGGAGGAGGCGGGTGAGCGGCGCAAGGAGGCGATCGCCGCGGTGGCCGTCGAGGCGGGAGTCCCCAAGAGGGTTGTTTTCGATGCGGTCGTCGCGGCGAAGAACGCCCCTTCCTGACGCCCCGCATGAAGTGGGTCACACCCGCTCTGAGCAGGGCGCATGACTTCTGAGCGTGCGCCCCATGTGCCGGCAAAGCGGTGTCTCGGAATGCAAAGCTCCGCGCGGTCTGGCGGGGCGGTTTGGCAAGTAACGTCCAAATCGCCTCCAACAGTCGACAGGCCTGTCGCGTTCGGGTCCGGGGAGGCGTCCACTGGGGTCAGGGACGTATCCGTCCTACGAACCAGCGGACACACAGGAGCTGGCATGAGCGAGATCGCAGGGCACCCCGGTGCGACAGCTGTCGTCAACGAGTCCTATTCCTTCGCCTGCATGCGCTGCGGGCACGGGTGGGAGCAGTCGTACGAGATAGAGCACCACATCGACGGCGACGGCCGGGAGTTCGTGCAGTACGTGGTGAACGGACAGGTCGTGCCCTCTCCGCTCTCCAGGCCCGCGTGCGCGAACTGCGACCACCACGTCGTACGGATCATGCGGCCCGGCCGGGTCGCGTCCGCCCGTGACGCGGCGCACCAGCAGCACCGCACGCCCCCCGCGGGGCCCGTGGAGGCACCGAGGGCCGAGGGCGAGGCGTCGGGCGAGGAGCACCACTGGCACCTGGCCGATCTGCTGCACGTGTTCCAGCGCAAGGCGAGCTGACCGCTCCGGCATCCGGGTGGGCATGCCCCTTTCGTAGGATCGGGGCATGCCTTCGAACAGCCCCCGCGAGAAGAACGCGGCGCCGCCGCTCCCGGAGCCCCTCCGGGTGCCGGTCGCCGACTCCCACACCCATCTGGACATGCAGGACGGGACCGTGGAGGAAGGGCTCGCGAAAGCCGCGTCGGTCGGGGTGACCACGGTCGTCCAGGTCGGCTGCGACGTACGGGGCTCCCGCTGGGCGGCCGAGACGGCTGGTCGCTACGACGCCGTCCACGCCACCGTCGCCCTGCACCCCAACGAGGCGCCCCGGATCGTGCACGGCGACCCCGACGGATGGTCGCGGCAGGGTGCGCGCCGGCCAGGGGGCGCGTCGGCGCTTGACGAGGCGCTCGCGGAGATCGACCGCCTGGCCGGGCTCCCGCAGGTCAAGGGCGTCGGTGAGACGGGCCTCGACCACTTCCGCACCGGGCCCGAGGGCAAGGACGCGCAGGAGATGTCCTTCCGCGCCCACATCGAGATGGCCAAGCGGCACGGCAAGGCGCTCGTCATCCACGACCGCGACGCCCACGCGGACGTCCTGCGCGTGCTGAAGGAGGAGGGCGCCCCCGAGCGCACCGTCTTCCACTGCTACTCCGGTGACGCCGAGATGGCGGAGATCTGCGCCGCCGCGGGATACTTCATGTCCTTCGCCGGCAACGTCACCTTCAAGAACGCCCAGAACCTGCGGGACGCGGTGGCGGTGGCCCCGCTGGAGCTGTTGCTGGTGGAGACCGACGCGCCCTTCCTGACGCCGGTGCCGTACCGCGGACGGCCCAACGTCCCCTATCTCATTCCGGTCACGGTGCGCGCCATGGCCGCCGTGCGCGGTATCGACGAGGACGCGTTGGCCACGGCACTCGCCGCCAACACCGCACGCGCCTTCGGGTACTGAGCCCATCGAACGTAACTCCGGGTAGTCGTGTCACTTTGGAGAGTGACGACCGCTCCGCTAGGTTCTGTGGGCCCGATCCGGACCCCGCTGGACCCCTCGGCCCCTGGAGCGTGTCGGCGTGAGCAACTCGCAGTACGAGACGTACGAGACATACGGGCCCTACGAGCCGTACGGCCCGCCCCCCGCCGATCCGCAGACCGCGGAGACGCTCGCCTACGGGCTGTACGGGGCACCCGACCCGGGCCGGACGCTGGCGTACGAGGACACATACCGGCCCGCGTACGAGGAGTCGAACCCGGCGCCCACGCCGTCCCCGCGTGCCGAAACGGGTCGGGCCGCGCACCGGCGCAGGGCCCGGTACACGGAGCGCCCGGACAGCGCGATGCGCCGACTGCTTCCGCAGGCGCTGGTGGTCGCGTTCCTGGCGGGCGGTACCACGGCGTTCGTCGCCAAGGACAAGGCGATCGAGCTCAGCGTCGACGGCAAGCCGCGGACCCTGCACACCTTCTCGGACGACGTGACCGAACTCCTCGCGGAGGAGGGAGTCGCGGTGGGGGCGCACGACGTCGTCGCGCCCGCCCCCGGCGAACAGCTCGCCAGCGGGGACGAGGTCGCCGTGCGGTACGGGCGTCCCGTGCGGCTCACGCTCGACGGGCACCGGCGTGAGGTGTGGACCACGGCACGCACGGTGGACGGGGCACTCGAACAGCTGGGGGTGCGCGCGCAGGGCGCGTATGTGTCCACCTCGCGCTCCCGTCCGATCGGGCGGGAGGGGCTCGCGCTGGACGTGCGGACCGAGCGGTCCGTGACGATCATGGCGGACGGCCGGGCGCGCACGATCCGGACCAACGCGGCGACCGTGGGAGAGGCCGTCGAGGCGGCCGGGATCACACTGAGCGGCATGGACACCACCTCGGTGGCACCCGGGAGTTTCCCGCGCGACGGGCAGACCGTCACGGTGCTGCGGATCACCGGGACGAAGGAAGTGCGCGAGGAACAGATCCCGTTCCGGGAGGAGCGGAGCGAGGACGACTCCCTCTTCAAGGGCACGGAGGTCGTCGAGCAGGCGGGGGTGCCGGGGGTACGACGGATCACGTACTCCCTGCGGACCGTCAACGGGGTCCGGCAGAAGCCGCGGCGGACCAGGGTCGAGTTGGTGCGCGAGCCCCGGACGCAGCGGGTCAGGGTGGGCACGAAGCCGATGCCCACGTCCGTGCAGGGAGCGGACCACCTCAACTGGCAGGGGCTCGCGGCGTGCGAGTCCGGGGGGCGGTCGAACGCGGTGGACGCGTCGGGGACGTACGGAGGGCTGTATCAGTTCGACACGAGGACCTGGCAGGGCCTTGGCGGCTCGGGACGGCCGCAGGACGCGCCCGCGGCCGAACAGACGTTCCGCGCGAAGAAGCTGTACGTGCGGCGGGGGGCGAGCCCGTGGCCGCACTGCGGGGCTCGTCTGCACGGGTGAGTGCGGCGCTCACGGCCCCGTACCCTTGGGGCCGTGAGCAGCAGCCCCTCCCCAGACGCCCTCCTCGGCCCCGCCGACATCCGTGAACTCGCGGCCGTCCTTGGAGTCCGCCCCACCAAACAGCGCGGCCAGAACTTCGTGATCGACGCGAACACGGTCCGCCGTATCGTCAGGACCGCGGGCGTCCGCCCCGACGACGTGGTGGTGGAGGTAGGGCCCGGGCTCGGCTCGCTCACCCTGGCGCTGCTTGAGGCGGCGGACCGCGTCACCGCCGTGGAGATCGACGAGGTCCTCGCCTCCGCACTGCCCGCGACGATCGCCGCCCGCATGCCGGACCGGGCCGACCGCTTCGCCGTCGTGCACTCGGACGCGATGCACATCTCCGGCCTCCCCGGGCCCGCGCCGACGGCACTGGTCGCGAACCTGCCGTACAACGTCGCCGTACCCGTGCTGCTGCACATGCTCGAGACCTTCCCGAGCATCGAACGCACCCTCGTCATGGTCCAGGCGGAGGTCGCCGACCGGCTCGCCGCACCGCCCGGTTCGAAGGTGTACGGCGTCCCGTCCGTGAAGGCCAACTGGTACGCCGAGGTCAAGCGGGCCGGGTCGATCGGCCGCACCGTCTTCTGGCCCGCACCGAACGTGGACAGCGGGCTCGTCGCGCTGACCCGCAGGACCGAACCGATCAAGACCAGCGCGTCGAGGCGCGAGGTGTTCGCGGTCGTCGACGCGGCTTTCGCCCAGCGCCGCAAGACGCTGCGGGCCGCGCTCGCCGGGTGGGCGGGTTCGGCCGCGGCCGCCGAGACGGCCCTCGTGGCGGCGGGGGTCTCGCCCCAGGCCCGCGGCGAGTCGCTCACCGTCGAGGAGTTCGCCCGCATCGCTGAGAACAAGGAGCCCGGTCAGCAGTGAGCGTCACCGTCCGCGTCCCCGCCAAGGTCAACGTCCAGCTCGCGGTGGGCGCCGCCCGCCCCGACGGCTTCCACGACCTCGCCAACGTCTTCCTCGCGGTCGGCCTCTACGACGAGGTGACCGTGACGCCCGCCGACGAGCTCCGCGTCACGTGCACGGGCCCCGACGCCGCCGAGGTCCCCCTCGACCGTACGAATCTCGCGGCCCGCGCGGCGATCGCCCTCGCGGAGCGCCGCGGGCTCGATCCGGCCGTGCACCTCCACATCGCCAAGGACATCCCCGTCGCCGGTGGCATGGCGGGCGGCAGCGCGGACGGGGCCGGTGCGCTGCTGGCCTGCGACGCGCTGTGGGGGACGGGTGCCTCCCGTGCGGAACTGCTCGAGATCTGCGCCGAGTTGGGCAGTGACGTGCCGTTCAGCCTGGTGGGCGGGGCCGCGCTCGGGACGGGCCGCGGGGAGAAGCTGCGCACCCTCGAGGTCGGCGGCGGCTTCTCGTGGGTGTTCGCGATGGCGGAGCGCGGGCTGTCGACCCCGGCCGTCTTCCGGGAGTTCGACCGGCTCACCGAGGGCCTCGACGTCCCCGAGCCCGTCGCCTCCGAGGACCTGCTCGACGCGCTGGCCGGGGGCGATCCGGACGCGCTCGCCGCCGCCGTCTCCAACGACCTCCAGCCCGCCGCCCTCTCGCTCTTCCCGGAGCTCGCCGACACCCTCGCGGCCGGCAGCGCCGCGGGTGCCCTCGCCGGGCTCGTCTCGGGCTCGGGCCCGACCACGGCGTTCCTCGCCCGCGGCGCCGAGTCGGCGGCGAAGATCGCGGACGCGCTGCGTGTCTCCGGCACGTGCCGGACGGTGCGGGTCGCGTCGGGGCCGGCGCCGGGTGCGACGGTGCTCTGACCCGGCAGGAAAGCCTCGGGGCGAGGGGATGTCGCGCGCCGGACTACCCTGGAGGGTCGATCGATCCCCCTGGGCAGGAGAGAAATGGCCGTCAATCTGGTCAATGTCGAGAACGTCAGCAAGGTGTACGGCACCCGTGCCCTGCTGGACGGTGTCTCGCTCGGCGTCTCCGAGGGTGATCGCATCGGCGTCGTGGGCCGCAACGGCGACGGCAAGACCACCCTGATCCGCATGCTCGCCAAGCTGGAGGACGCCGACACCGGGCGCGTCACGCACTCAGGCGGGCTGCGGCTGGGCGTCCTCACGCAGCACGACTCCCTCGACCCGACCGCCACGGTGCGGCACGAGGTGATCCGGGACATGGCCGACCACGAGTGGGCCGGCAACGCCAAGGTCCGCGATGTGCTGACCGGACTGTTCGGCGGGCTCGACCTGCCCGGCTTCCCGCAGGGCCTCGACACCGTCATCGCGCCGCTCTCCGGTGGCGAGCGCCGCCGTATCGCCCTCGCCAAGCTGCTCATCGAGGAACAGGACCTGATCGTCCTCGACGAGCCCACCAACCACCTCGACGTCGAGGGCATCTCCTGGCTGGCGAAGCACCTGCGCGAGCGGCGCTCGGCGCTCGTGTGCGTCACCCACGACCGGTGGTTCCTCGACCAGGTCTGCACGCGCATGTGGGACGTGCAGAAGGGCGACGTCTTCGAGTACGAGGGCGGGTACTCCGACTACGTCTTCGCGCGGGCCGAGCGGGAGCGGATCGCCGCCACCGAGGAGACCAAGCGGCAGAACCTCGTCCGCAAGGAGCTGGCGTGGCTCAGGCGCGGCGCCCCCGCGCGGACGTCCAAGCCGCGGTTCCGGGTGGAGGCCGCCAACGAGCTCATCAAGGACGTGCCGCCGCCGCGGGACAACAGCGAGCTGATGAAGTTCGCGTCGTCTCGGCTGGGCAAGACCGTCTTCGAGCTGGAGGACGTGACCGTCCAGGCCGGGCCGAAGGTGCTGCTGAAGCATGTGACCTGGCAGCTCGGTCCGGGTGACCGGATCGGCCTGGTGGGGGTCAACGGCGCGGGCAAGACGTCCCTGCTGCGGGCCATGGCCGAGGCCGCGCGGACCGAGGGCGAGACACAGCCCGTGGGCGGACGGGTCGTGGTCGGCAGGACCGTCAAGCTCGCCTATCTCTCGCAGGAGGTGGCCGAACTCAAGCCCACGCTGCGGGTGCTGGAGGCCGTCCAGCAGGTGCGGGAGCGCGTCGACCTCGGCAAGGGGCGCGAGATGACCGCCGGCCAGCTGTGCGAGACGTTCGGCTTCAACAAGGAGAAGCAGTGGACGCCGGTCGGGGATCTCTCCGGCGGTGAGCGGCGGCGGCTGCAGCTGCTGCGGCTGCTGATGGACGAGCCCAACGTCCTCTTCCTCGACGAGCCCACCAACGACCTCGACATCGAGACCCTGACCCAGCTGGAGGACGTCCTCGACGGCTGGCCCGGCTCGATGGTCGTCATCTCCCACGACCGGTTCTTCGTCGAGCGCACGACCGACCGGGTCTTCGCGCTGCTCGGGGACGCCACCCTGCGGATGCTGCCGCGCGGTATCGACGAGTACCTGGAGCGGCGCCGGCGGATGGAGGAGGCGGCCGCGGCTTCGGCGCCGGTGGTGGTGAAGCCGGTGGCCGAGAAGAGCTCCGCGGATCAGCGGACCGCGAAGAAGGAGCTCCAGAAGATCGAGCGGCAGCTCGACAAGATCTCCGCGAGGGAGACGAAGCTGCACGCGCAGATCGCCGACAACGCCACGGACTTCGCGAAGGTGGCCTCCCTCGATGCCGAGCTGCGGGATCTCGCCGGGGAACGGGAGGAACTGGAGATGCGCTGGCTCGAGCTGGCCGAGGACGCGTGAAGGTGCGGCACATCATCCTCGAATGACAGGAAAGCCAGGAATTAAGCTCTTCCGGGACACTTCTCACCGGTAGGGGAAGCGCAACGTCGAACTAGCGTGTAGCTTCCGGGGGCATGAAGGGCGGGGGTCCTGGGAGAGTGCCTCTGTCCGTGCGGATCAGTGGGCATCCATAGTGGGGCCTTCACGCGGATCCATGGGGGGACTGGGGGGTTGCTCGATGGGAGTTCGGCTCATGGTGGTCGACGACCACCGATTGCTCGCCGAGGCGCTGGCCTCGGCGCTGAAACTGCGCGGGCACCGGGTGCTCGCGGCGGCGGCGCCTGCCGCGGGGGCGGCGGAGCTGGTGATCAGCCGGGCGCCCGAGGTGTGCCTGCTGGGGACGGCCACGCCGGCCGAGCCGGGGATGTTCGACCCGGTCGTGCGGATCAAGCGGGAGCGGCCGCAGGTGGCGGTGCTGGTGCTGGGCCCGGTGCCCAGCCCTCGGGGGATCGCGGCCGCCTTCGCCGCGGGGGCCTCCGGTTATGTGCGGCACGACGAGCGCATCGAGGGGGTCGAGCGGGCGATCATGAAGGCTCGGGCGGGGGAGGCGGCGGTTGCCCCGCAGTTGCTTCAGGGGGCGTTCAGTGAGCTGCTGAACCCAGCCGCCCAGCCGGACGACGAGGGGCAGCGGCTGCTGCAGATGCTGACGCCCAGGGAGGTGGAGGTGCTGGTGCGGGTGGCCGACGGCGAGGACACGCGGCTGATCGCGGCAGGGATGGGGATAGCGCCGTCCACCGCTCGTACCCATGTGCAGCGGGTGCTGATGAAGCTGGGGGTGGGGTCGCGGCTGGAGGCGGCGGCGTTGGCGGCTCGGACGGGGTTGCTGGATCGGGCGGGGCCGGTGGGGGGGCCTCCGGCGGTTTGACGGGTTTGCCTGCGGCGGCCCGTTTCGGTTCGGTGGGGGCGGGCGTTTTTGCGCAGTTCCCCGCGCCCCTGGATGCCTGCGGCGGCCCGTTTCGGCTTCGGTGGGGGCGGGTGTAGCGCGTGGGGTTCGGTGGGTGGGTCGGGGCCGGGGTGGGGGGTGTCCGTCCTCGGTCCGGCGGCTCGGTTCCCTGAGTGGTGCTCGGTGACGGACGCCGGACGCTGCGGGCGGACACCCCCCACCCCGGCCCCTTCGCGCCGTACGCGGCCAACGGCCCGTCCTGGCGTGCGGTGCGGCCAACGGTCCGTCGTGGCGCGGGTGACTGCAGTTTTTTAGGGGCGCGGGGAACTGCGCGACCAGCCCCCACCGGGCCGCAGCCGCCCGACAACCGAACCCGGCACCCCCCTGGGCGCTACTCGGTCGGCTCCTCTTCCGGTGTCGCCTTCGGTACCGGCGGCGGAGTCGGGCGCAGTTTCAGCCAGACCAGGAAGAAGATGCCGAGGAGCAGCATCCCGAGGCCGGTCCAGAGGTTGATGTTGACGCCCTCCGCCTTGTCGAGGTTGGCGTCGGACGGGTTGATGCCGGCGATCGTGACGATGATGCCGTAGAGGACGAACAGGCCGCCGATGATGCGGCGCAGGTCGAAGATGCGGGCCGCGGTGGCCGACTTGGACTGGAGTTCGGTGACTTCCCGCTGGACGTCGTGTTCGGACATGGTTCCTCAATTCTCCCGCGGTCAGAACGAGAACGGGATGTAGCAGGCGGCCGCGAGGACGATCGCGCCCCAGCCCAGCAGGGCCGGCCTGCGGTACCAGGCGTCGTCGCCGGCGGCGGGGGGCTCGGACATGCCGGGCGACGTCGTGCCGTAGACGAGGCCCTGGAGTTCCGCGGCGGGCTTGGGGGCCGTGAAGAGCGACACGAAGACCATGACCACCCCACCGGCCACGAAGCCCACGATCGCGGAGACGAAGTTGGCGCCCTGGTCGGAGGGGATGTCGATGATGCCCTGCTTGTAGATCCAGAAGTAGTTCACCATCGCCGCCACCGTGCCGGCGAGCAGGCCCCAGAAGCCCGACTTCACGGACGCGCGCTTCCAGAACATGCCGACGATGAAGACGACGAACATCGGCACGTTGAAGAAGGAGAACAGCGTCTGGAGGTAGCTCATGATGTTCGAGAACGAGGACGCCAGGAACGCCGTGCCGACCGACGCGCAGACGCCGATCACCGTGATCAGGCGGCCGAAGCGGACGTAGTACCCGTCCTCCCGGCCCCGCTGCACGTAGCGGCCCCAGATGTCGTTCGTGAACACCGTGTTGAAGGACGAGACGTTCGCCGCCATGCCCGCCATGAAGGCGGCCAGGAGACCGGTGACCGCGATGCCCAGGACTCCGTTCGGCAGGAGTTGTTCCATCAGATAGGGGATGGCGTCGTTGTACTGGTAGCCGGAGTCGGAGGTGCCGAAGCCGGGGATCAGGGCCGCTGCCGTCAGGCCCGGGATCATCACCAGGAACACGATGAAGATCTTCGGGAAGGCCGCGATCAGCGGGGTGCGCTGGGCCGCGCTCAGGTTCTTCGCCGACAGTGCTCGCTGGACCTCCGCGAAGTTCGTCGTCCAGTAGCCGAAGGACAGGACGAAGCCGAGGCCCAGGACGATCGTCAGCCAGTTCGCGCCCAGCGGGTTCGCGCTGCCGATGCCCGTGCCGCCCCATGCCGTCGTGAAGTTCGCCCCGTGCTCCGCCGTCAGCTTGTCGGTCAGGCCGTCCCAGCCGCCCACCTTCTTCAGGCCCAGCACGGAGAGCGGAATGAGGGCCGCCAGGATCACGAAGAACTGGAGGACCTCGTTGTAGATCGCGGAGGAGAGGCCGCCGAGGGTGATGTAGGCGAGGACGAAGGCGCCCGCCACCACGATCGCCACCCACTGCGGCCAGCCCAGCAGGGCCTCGACCACGATCGCCAGGGCGTAGAGGTTCACTCCCGCGATCAGGATGGCCGCGAAGGCGAACAGGGCCGAACTGAGCAGGTGTGCCCACTTGTCGAAGCGCAGGAGCAGCATCTCGGGGACCGAGCGCACCTTGCTGCCGTAGTAGAAGGGCATCATCACCAGGCCCAGGAAGACCATGGCCGGGATGGCGCCGATCCAGTACCAGTGGACCGTGTAGGCGCCGTACTGCGCGCTGTTGGCGGCCATTCCGAGGATCTCCGTGGCGGCCAGGTTGGCCGAGATGAAGGCGAGACCCGTGATCCAGGCCGGCAGTGAGCGACCGGAGAGGAAGAAGTCCAGGCTCGTCTTCACCGATCGCCGGGCCGCGAAACCGATGCCGAGGACGACGACGAAGTAGATACCGAGGATCGTGTAGTCGAGCCAGTTGGTGGGGAGCCTGAGCTCGGCTGCCAGGTATGCGCCTTTTGTGGGGGTTTGCATAGTCAACAAGTGAACACCTCGACTGATGCGCTTTGTTTGATTCTGATGTTGACGTGAGTGGGGGGTTATGGTTACTTGTGTTTAGTTATGTTTGAGTGAAGGAGTCCAGCGGTGAAGAAGACCTCGACCCGGCTGGCCGACGGTCGCGAGCTCATCTACTACGACCTGCGCGACGACACCGTCCGCGACGCCGTGGACCGGCGTCCGCTGGAGCGGACTGTCACCACGTCCGAGGTTCGTCGGGATCCGCTGCTCGGCGACTCCGTGGCCATCGCCTCGCATCGGCAGGGGCGCATCTACCACCCGCCCGCGGACCAGTGCCCGTTGTGTCCCACGCAGGGTGAGCGGCTGAGTGAGATCCCGGACTCGTCGTACGACGTCGTGGTCTTCGAGAACCGTTTCCCCTCGCTGGCAGGCGACTCGGGGCGCTGTGAGGTCGTCTGCTTCACCTCGGACCACAACGCCTCCTTCGCCGACCTCACGGAGGAGCAGGCGCGGCTCGTCCTGGACGCATGGACCGACAGGACGTCGGAGCTGTCGCATCTGCCCTCCGTTGAGCAGGTCTTCTGTTTCGAGAACCGGGGTGCGGAGATCGGTGTGACCCTGGGTCACCCGCATGGCCAGATCTACGCCTACCCCTTCACCACGCCGCGCACCGCCCTGATGTTGCGTTCTCTCGCGGCGCACAAGGAGGCGACCGGAGGCGAGAACCTCTTCGACGCCGTCCTCGAGCGCGAACTCGCCGACGAGCGGGTCGTCCTGGAGGCCGAGCACTGGGTCGCCTTCGTGCCCTACGCGGCGCACTGGCCGTACGAGGTGCACCTCTACCCGAAGCGCCGGGTTCCGGATCTGCTCGGCCTCGACGAGGACGCGCGCACAGAGTTTCCCCAGGTGTATCTGGAACTCTTGAGGCGCTTCGACCGGATATTCGGGGAGAGCGAGTCCGCGACGCCGTACATCGCCGCCTGGCATCAGGCGCCGTTCGGGCAGTTGGAGGAGTTCGAGGGCGTCCACCGCGACGACTTCGCGCTGCACCTCGAGCTTTTCACCATTCGCCGTACGTCCGGCAAGCTGAAGTTCCTCGCGGGTTCCGAGTCGGGCATGGACGTCTTCATCAACGACATCCGACCGGAGGCCGCGGCACAGCGACTGCGAGAGGTAGCGAGTTCATGAAGTACCTGGTGACAGGTGGCGCGGGGTATGTCGGCAGTGTCGTGGCCCAGCATCTGCTGGAGGCGGGGCACGAGGTCGTCGTCCTCGACAACCTCTCCACCGGCTTCCGTGAGGGCGTCCCGGCCGGAGCCGCCTTCGTCGAGGGCGACATCCGCGACGCCGCCAAGTGGCTGGACTCCTCCTTCGACGGCGTCCTGCACTTCGCCGCCTTCTCGCAGGTCGGCGAGTCGGTCGTGAAGCCCGAGAAGTACTGGGAGAACAACGTCGGCGGGACCATGGCGCTGCTCGGCGCCATGCGCGAGGCCGGCGTGCGCCGACTCGTCTTCTCCTCCACGGCCGCCACCTACGGGGAGCCCGAGGAGGTGCCGATCGTCGAGTCGGCGCCGACCCGGCCCACCAACCCGTACGGCGCCTCCAAGCTCGCCGTCGACTTCATGATCACCAGCGAGGCGAACGCGCACGGCCTTGGCGCCGTGTCCCTGCGGTACTTCAACGTGGCCGGCGCGTACGGCAAGCAGGGCGAGCGGCACGACCCCGAGTCGCACCTCATCCCGCTGGTCCTCCAGGTCGCGCAGGGCAGGCGCGAGGCGATCAGCGTCTTCGGCGACGACTACCCGACCCCGGACGGCACCTGCATCCGCGACTACATCCACGTCGCCGACCTGGCCGAGGCCCACCTCCTCGCCATCGAGGCCGCCACCGCGGGCGAGCACCTCATCTGCAACCTCGGCAACGGCGAGGGATTCTCCGTCCGCCAGGTCATCGAGACGGTCCGCAAGGTCACCGGCCACCCGATCCCCGACGTCGTGGCCCCGCGCCGGGGCGGCGACCCGGCCACCCTGGTCGCCTCCGCCGCCACCGCCCGCGAGAAGCTGGGCTGGAACCCGTCCCGCGCGGATCTCGCGGGGATCGTCGCGGACGCGTGGGAGTTCGCTCAGACCATCGCAGGGGAGCAGTAGTGGCGGCACAGCAGGTCCGGGACGGTTTCGTCGAGCTCTACGGAACCGAGCCCGAGGGTGTCTGGTCGGCGCCGGGCCGCGTCAACCTCATCGGTGAGCACACCGACTACAACGACGGCTTCGTGATGCCCTTCGCGCTGCCGCACACCGCGGTCGCCGCCGTCTCCCGGCGCACGGACGGCGTTCTGCGCCTGCACTCCGCGGACGTCGAGGGCGGGGTCGTGGAGCTGCGCCTCGACGACCTCGCGCCGGAGAGCGACAGGAACTGGACCGCCTACCCGGCCGGAGTCGTCTGGGCGCTGCGCGAGGCCGGACATCCGGTCACCGGCGCGGACGTCCACCTCGCCTCGACGGTCCCGGCGGGCGCGGGCCTGTCCTCCTCGGCGGCCCTGGAGGTCGTCGTCGCACTCGCCCTGAACGACCTGTACGACCTCGGTCTCCAGCGCTGGCAGCTGGCCCGCCTGTGCCAGCGCGCCGAGAACGTCTACGTCGGCGCCCCCACCGGGATCATGGACCAGACCGCGTCCGCCTGCTGCGAGGCCGGCCACGCCCTGTTCCTCGACACCCGGGACCTCTCCCAGAAGCAGATCCCCTTCGACCTCGCCGCCGAGGGCATGGTGCTGCTCGTCGTCGACACCCGCGTCAAGCACTCGCACAGCGAGGGCGAGTACGGCAAGCGCCGCGCGGGCTGTGAGCGGGGTGCGGCGCTGCTGGGCGTGGACGCGCTGCGGGACATCCCCTACGCCGAGCTCGACGCGGCCCTCGACAGGCTCGGCGACGACGAGGAAGCCGTACGCCTGGTCCGCCACGTGGTCACCGAGGACGAGCGGGTCGAGAAGACCATCGCCCTGCTGGAGTCGGGCGAGACCCGCGCGATCGGCCCCGTGCTGGTCGCCGGCCACGCCTCGCTGCGCGACGACTTCCGTATCTCCTGCCCGGAGCTTGACCTGGTCGTCGACACCGCCCTCGCCTCGGGTGCCCTGGGCGCCCGGATGACCGGCGGCGGCTTCGGCGGCTCGGCGATCGTGCTGGCGGAGGCGGCCGACGTGGAACCCCTCACCAAGGCGGTCCAAGAGGCCTTCGCAGCAGCGGAGTTCACCGCTCCGCGGGTGTTCGAGGCGGTGCCCTCGGCGGGGGCGCGGCGCCTGGTCTGAGACCGGCTGACCGCTGTTTTGCCCGGCTTGATCCGAACTTGGGGAAAGCCGGGCCTCTCCCTGACATACGCCCCAGTAGCGTCGGAGCGTGAGTCGAGGGCGCCATCGCATCCTGTCGGCGATCGGCATCGGCTGCTACGCGCTGGCCGCGATCGTCGGCTTCTTCCTCCTGGCGGGCCACCACGGCTCCGGTCTCCTGGTGCCCCTGTGGATCGCGCACGGTGTGCTCCTGGCCGTGCTGCTGACGAAGCTCGCCGCGGACGAGACGGGCCTCTCCGCGGCGCTGGTCGTGGTCGGTGCCTCCCTGCTGGCGGTGTACTTCGCCGACCTGGCCCGTGACGACCTCACCCTGGAAAGGCGGGGCGAGCGGATCACCGCCACCGTCGTACGCGAGTGGCTCGCCCCGAACCAGGGGCGGGAGGTCAACACCTACGACTACGCACTCGCGCGCCGCGACGGCACCAGGGTCCGGGGCCCCGCCCTCCAGGCCCCGTCCGGCACCTTCGCCGTCGGCCAGACCATCACGGTGCTCGCGGACCCCGAGGGCTTGCTCCGCCCCCGCGCCCCCGGTGACGAGGACGCGACCGGCACCGTCCTGGGCGTGGGCGCGTTCGCGTTGCTCGTGCTCGGCATCGTCGCGGCCACGGCCCGCCGGGGCGCGATCGTCGCACGGCAGCGGGAGGAGCGGGCCCGGCTCGCGGAGCAGGAACACATACTGCGCGAGGCCCTTCGCACGGCGTCGGCCGATGTGCACGGCTTCGTCGAGGTCCACCCCGGTCACTACCCCGACGTCTCCCATCGCCGCGCGGCCGGCATCGCCGGGGAGCTGGGTCTGCAGCCGGCGGACGAGCCGGGCTCCTGGCGCTTCAGGCGCTGAGCCGCTTGGTCAGCGTGTACTCCGTGATCCCCGGCGGATAGTCCGGGATCACGCACACCACCTCGTATCCCTGCTTCCGGTAGAACTCCGGTGCCTGGAAGTCCCAGGTCTCCAGGCGTACGGAGGTGCAGCCCCGGCCGCGACGGGCCAGGTGTTCCGCCCGTGCGAGCAACTGCGAACCCAGGCCCGCGCCGCGGTGCCGTTCGTCGACCCACAGGTGGACCACGTGCAGCCAGCTCGTCCAGGTGTGGCCGACCAGTCCGCCCGCGAGGGCACCGGAGTCGTCCAACGCCCAGACGTGGAGCGGAAGTTCGCGTTCACCTGGGGTTCCGCGCAGCGCGCGCAGGATCGGGGAGGCCGCCGTGTTGGTGTCCCGCAGCCGTTTGCGGAGCAGATCTTGCCGGGCTTTGTCGACTTCTGTCTCCAGACGAAACATGCGGCTCACCATAAACGCAGCGGACAGCCAGTTCTGCAAATAACCTTCCGCTCCTGCTCCCCGGCCGTACCCTGATGAACAGCACCGGTGGGGGCCGGTGCTGATCAGGGGGCGAGACGGTCGGGTACGGCGCCCGAAGTGGGGGTAGCAGTTCCTGCACGGCGACGGCCGTGCGGTCATCGTGCTTCGGGAGTCGTACCCGCGGCGGTGTCGTCACCCGAGTCGTCCTCAGACGATGACGATGGGTATCCCCTGCTCTTCGAGAGCTTGGGGAAGGGGGTTTCGTGGTTCGTATCCGAGTCCTGGTCGTCGACGACCATCGCATCTTCGCCGAGTCGCTCGCCGCCGCACTGGCGGCCGAGCCCGACGTGGAGGTCTCCGCGGCCGGCAGCGGTCCCGCCGCGCTGCGCAGTCTGGAGCGCGCGGCCGCCGAGGGCCGCCGTTTCGACGTGCTGCTCGTCGACGCAGATCTGGGCGGCAACGTCCAGGGCATCAGGCCCGCAGTGTCCGTGCAGGACGGCAACGAAGAGGGGCTGGTCGACGGCATATCGCTGGTCGCCGGGGTCCGTACGGGACAGCCGGCGGTCCGTATCGTCGTGCTCGCGGAGAAGGACGATCCGCGGCGGGCCGCGCTCGCGCTGCAGGCCGGCGCCTCGGGCTGGGTCGCCAAGGACTGCTCGCTGTCCCGGCTGCTCACCGTCATCCGGGGGGTGCTGCGGGAGGAGACCCATCTGCCGCCCGCCCTGCTCACCGGCGTGCTCAGGGAGCTCACCGCCGCCCGCAAGCACCGCACCGAGAGCGAGCAGCTGGTGGAGTCCCTCACCCCGCGCGAGCGGGAGGTGCTGCGCTGCATGGTGGCCGGGCTCGGCCGCAAGGCGGTCGCGGAGAGACTGTTCCTCTCCCCGCACACCGTGCGCACCCACATGCAGAACGTCCTCGGCAAACTGGGAGTCCACTCCACCCTGGCCGCCGTCGCCCTGGCGCGGCGCGCGGGCGTGGGACCGGTCGACCTAGCCGGGGATGTTGTCGAACGGGGCGGTCAGCTGGCGTAGCAACCCGGCCAGTTCCCCGCGCTGGGCGCGGGAGAGCTCGGCGAGGATCGCGCGTTCCTGTTCCAGCAGACCGGCGAGGGCCTGGTCCGCGCGGTCCTTGCCGTCGTCCGTGAGCCTGACCAGCACCCCTCGCCGGTCGCTCGGGTCGGGCAACCGCTCCACCAGGCCTTTCTTGGCCAGGCGGTCGATGCGGTTGGTCATCGTGCCCGAGGTGACCAGAGTCTGTGTCAGCAGCTGTCCGGGGGAGAGCTGATACGGCGTTCCCGCGCGCCTGAGCGCGGTCAGCACGTCGAACTCCCAGGGCTCCAGGCTGTGCTCGGCGAAGGCCAGCCGGCGTGCCCGGTCCAGGTGCCGGGCCAGTCTGCTCACCCGGCTGAGCACCTCGAGCGGTTCCACGTCGAGGTCAGGGCGCTCCCGGCGCCACGCAGCGACCAGCCGATCGACCTCGTCCTCCATGACGATCAGTGTAGTGGTTGTGTCGACATGAAGTCTCTTGATGTCGAGTCTCTTGACATCAAGATAACTGGACGGGGAAGGTAAGGGACATGACGACCCCCACCTGGGACCCCACCCAGTACCTTCGCCACGCGGACCACCGCGCCCGCCCCTTCACCGACCTCCTCACCCGCGTCCCGGATCTGCCGGGGGACCCGCCCCTGATCGCCGACCTGGGCTGCGGCCCCGGCAATGTGACGGCGGTGCTCGCCGCACGCTGGCCCACGGCCCGGATCACCGGCTACGACAACTCGGCCGAGATGCTCGACAAGGCGCACGTCGAGTACGCGGGCCCCACGTCCGGCGGCGGGCACCTCGACTTCGCCCACGCGGACGTGCGCACCTGGGCGCCCTCACAGCTTTACGACCTCATCGTCAGCAATGCGACGCTGCAGTGGGTGCCGGGGCATGTGGAGCGTTTCGCCGACTGGATCGCCGCTCTCGCACCGGGCGGCACCTTCGCCTTCCAGGTGCCCGGCAACTTCGACTCCCCGAGCCACCGGCTGATGCGCGAACTCGCCGGGCCCATGGGCCTCGCGGAGACCCTGCGCCACGACGACGCCGTCCTTACGCCCCAGGCCTATCTGGCGGCGCTGGCCGACCTGGGCTGCGAGGTGGACGCGTGGGAGACGACGTACGTGCACCTGTTGCAGGGCCGGGACCCGGTCCTGGACTGGGTCAAGGGGACCGGTCTGCGGCCGGTCCTGACCGCCCTCGCCGACGACCCGCGGGCCAGGGAGGAGTTCATGGGCGCCTATCGGGCGGCCCTGCGCGAGGCGTATCCGGCGGGTCCGCACGGCACGCCGTTCCCGTTCCGCCGTATCTTCGCGGTGGCCCGGAAGGCGGACTGATGCTCGCGGCCGTCGACCATGTGCAGCTCGCCGCGCCGCCCGGCTCCGAGGACCTGCTGCGCGCCTACTACGTCGACGTCCTGGGCATGACCGAGATTCCCAAGCCGCCGGTGCTCGCGGCCCGGGGCGGGTGCTGGTTCCGGGCGGGGGCCGTGGAGCTGCACCTGGGGATCGAGGACGACTTCCGGCCCGCGCGGAAGGCGCACCCCGGGCTACGCGTCACGGACATCTCGGCGTACGCCGCCCGGCTGGAGACGCGCGGCGCGATGGTCCGCTGGGACTCCGGCCTGCCGGGGCGCCGGCGCTTCTACTCGTACGACCCCGTCGGAAACCGGCTGGAGTTCGTTGTTTGACCGGGGCGAGCCGGGTCACCCGCTGTGATGTCAGCGGAGTCGACCAGCGCTGGGAGTGAGACCGGTGGCAGGAGACCAGAAGGCCAAGGGCAAGAAGGAACAGGCCAAGGGGAAGGCCAAGGAAGCCGTGGGCCGTGCGGTCGGCAACGAGCGCATGGAGGCCGAGGGCCGCATGGAGCAGTCCAAGGGCGACGCGCGCCAGGCCAAGGAGAAGACGAAGGACACCTTCAAGCACTGACGGTCACGCCAACGCGACGGCCCGTGCACCCCTGGGTGCGCGGGCCGTCGTCGTACGCACCGGCGACGGGTCAGCGCCACTCCGCCGGGATGCGCTTCACCTGCTCCAGGATGTCCCAGTCTTTCGGGCGGGAGCTCGGCGAATCCCAGCAGGCCCCCTGGCCGAGCCAGTAGCCACGCAGGTTGCGCAGGCCCATCACACTGACGTCGCTCATGCTGGGCTCATTGCCGCAGCACGGACAGATGGCGCCCTCATTGGGCCGGCCCGTTTCCCAGAAGGGCTCCACGCCGTCGTCGTATCCGCAGACGCGGCAGACGGTCTCCCACTCGGGGCCGGGCGGCTGCGACAGTCCCCGTTCAGACGGCACGGAGCCGGTCTCCTTCGCGTCGGGAGTGCTCAGCGCCACTCGGCCGGGACGGCGGACAGTTGCGCCAGGACGTCCCAGCCCGCGGGGCGGTTCTTCGGTACGTCCCAGGGGGCGCCCCGGGCCACCCAGTGGCCCCGGGTCTCACGGACCTTGGACAGCTGGTCGTCGCCGAGACCCGACTCGATGCCGCAGCTGTCGCAGATCACGTACTTCGGCACGCCGTGGCGGTCCCGGTCCCACAGGAGCGAGCCGTCGTCGCGGCCGCAGACCCGGCAGACCGTCTCCGACTGGTCCTTCTCCGGCTGTCCGGTGTCCTTCACCTGCATCACTCGTACCTTGGGCTCAGCTCTTCCGGCGTCCTATCAGGCGCGGCTTCGCCTCCAGGCCGTCCAGACCGTGCCATGCCAGGTTCACCAGATGCGCCGCCACCTCCGCCTTCTTCGGGCGGCGCACGTCCAGCCACCACTGGCCGGTCAGGGCGACCATGCCGACCAGGGCCTGGGCGTACAGCGGGGCCAGCTTCGGATCGAAGCCGCGCCTCTTGAACTCGCGGCCCAGGATGTCCTCGACCTGCGTGGCGATGTCCGAGATCAGCGAGGCGAAGGAGCCCGTGGACTGGGGGATCGGGGAGTCACGGACCAGGATGCGGAAGCCGTCCGTGTACTCCTCGATGTAGTCGAGGAGAGCGAAGGCCGCCTGTTCGCACAGTTCGCGGGGATGGCCGGCGGTCAGGGAACTCGTCACCATGTCCAGCAGGCGCCGCATCTCACGGTCCACCACCACCGCGTACAGGCCCTCCTTGCCGCCGAAGTGCTCGTACACCACCGGCTTGGAGACGCCCGCCTTCGCCGCGATCTCCTCCACCGACGTGGCCTCGAAGCCCTTCGAGGCGAAGAGCGTGCGACCGATCTCCAGAAGCTGCGCGCGGCGCTCGGCCCCCGTCATCCGGGTGCGCCGGGCACGCCGCGGCTTCGCTTCGTTGCTCGGGGTACTGCTGGAGTCGGTCGCCACGGCGTCCATCATGCCGCCTCGGCGGTCTCCTCCTTGCGCCGGGAGCCGTCCCCGTCCGTGTTACGGCGGGAATCGATACGCGAGCGTGACGGCCAGCGCACGTCGTACGCCCAGCCGAGCATCTCGAACCAGCGGATGATCCGCGCCGAGGAGTCCAGTTGCCCCCGCATCACTCCGTGCCGCGCCGAGGTCGGGTCGGCGTGGTGCAGGTTGTGCCAGGACTCACCGCAGGACAGCACGGCCAGCCACCACACGTTGCCCGAGCGGTCCCGCGACTTGAAGGGCCGCTTGCCGACCGCGTGGCAGATCGAGTTGATCGACCAGGTCACGTGGTGCAGCAGGCAGACCCGGACCAGGGATCCCCAGAAGAAGCCGGTGAACGCGCCCCACCAGGACATCGTCACCAGTCCGCCGATCACGGCGGGCAGGGCCAGCGAGAGCATCGTCCAGAAGATGAACTGGCGCGAGATCGCCCGGATCGCCGGGTCCTTGACCAGATCCGGCGCGTACTTCTCCTGCGGGGTCTGCTCCTCGTCGAACATCCAGGCGATATGGGCCCACCACAGGCCCTTCATCAGGGCCGGGACCGTCTCCCCGAACCGCCACGGCGAGTGGGGATCGCCCTCGGCGTCGGAGAACTTGTGGTGCTTGCGGTGGTCGGCCACCCACCGCACCAGGGGCCCCTCGACCGCCAGCGACCCCATGATCGCCAGCGCGATTCTCAGGGGGCGCTTGGCCTTGAAGGAGCCGTGCGTGAAGTAGCGGTGGAAGCCGATCGTGATGCCGTGGCAGCCGAGGTAGTAGAAGAAGACCAGAAGGCCCAGATCGAGCCAGCTCACACCCCAGCCCCAGGCCAGCGGCACCGCCGCGAGCAGGGCGAGGAACGGGACGGTGATGAAGAGGACCAGCGTGATCTGTTCGAGTGAGCGCTTCTGCTCACCGCCCAGCGTCGCGGAGGGTGCTGTCGAGCCGTCGGTCGCCTTCGGGGCGTCTGCGATCACATCGGAGCGCGTGGTCATGGGCGTCCCCTGTGGGGTTTCGAGGATTTGAGACGGGGTGCCGGGCTGCCGGAATCCTTCCCGGGTTCCGTTACGACGGTCCCTACGGTTCCGTAACCTACGGCGTCGTAAGTATGGCAGCGCGGCGCCCGGCGGCAAGAGCCCGAGAGTCTGCGCGTCCGCATGGACACCTATCCTTGGAGTCGGTCGGACAGCGCGGTCCGCTCTGAATTCTTCCCGGATGTCCGGCTCGTATGCGGCGGCTGCCGCAGGCCGCATTCGGGTTCCCCTCCCGGACGAGCTTCAACACTGCAAGGAGCCGCACCTGTGAGCAGTGCCGACGACCTGACTACGAGCGCCACGTCGACCAGTAGTGAGTTGCGCGCCGACATCCGCCGGCTGGGCGACCTCCTGGGCGAGACCCTCGTCCGCCAGGAGGGCCCCGAGCTGCTGGAACTCGTCGAGAAGGTGCGCCGCCTCACCCGTGAGGACGGCGAGGCCGCCGCCGAGCTGCTGCGCGGCATCGAACTGGAGACCGCCGCCAAGCTGGTGCGCGCCTTCTCCACCTACTTCCACCTGGCCAATGTCACCGAGCAGGTCCACCGCGGACGTGAACTGCGGGCCAGGCGCGCCGCCGAGGGCGGTCTCCTCGCCCGTACGGCCGACCGCCTCAAGGACGCCGACCCCGAGCACCTGCGCCAGACCGTCGCCAACCTGAACGTGCGCCCGGTCTTCACCGCCCACCCGACCGAGGCCGCGCGCCGCTCGGTGCTGAACAAGCTCCGCCGGATCGCCGCGCTCCTGGAGACCCCGGTCATCGAGACGGACCGCCGCCGCTACGACACCCGGCTGGCCGAGAACATCGACCTCGTCTGGCAGACCGACGAACTGCGCGTCGTCCGCCCCGAGCCCGCCGACGAGGCCCGCAACGCCATCTACTACCTCGACGAACTGCACGCCGGCGCGGTCGGTGACGTCCTGGAGGACCTGACGGCCGAGCTGGAGCGCGTCGGCGTCCGGATCCCCGACGCCACCCGCCCCCTCACCTTCGGCACCTGGATCGGCGGCGACCGCGACGGCAACCCCAACGTCACCCCCCAGGTCACCTGGGACGTCCTGATCCTCCAGCACGAGCACGGCATCAACGACGCCCTCGAGCTCATCGACGAGCTGCGCGGCTTCCTGTCGAACTCCATCCGCTACACCGGCGCCACCGAGGAGCTCCTGGAGTCCCTGAAGGCCGACCTGGAGCGCCTGCCGGAGATCAGCCCCCGCTACAAGCGCCTCAACGCCGAGGAGCCGTACCGCCTCAAGGCCACCTGCATCCGGCAGAAGCTGGAGAACACCAAGACCCGCCTGGCCAAGGGCATCCCGCACGAGGACGGCCGCGACTACCTCGGCACCAGCGAGCTCCTGAGCGACCTGACCCTGATCCAGACCTCGCTCAGGGAGCACCGCGGCGGCCTGTTCGCCGACGGCCGGATGGACCGCACCATCCGCACCCTGTCCGCCTTCGGCCTCCAGCTCGCCACCATGGACGTCCGCGAGCACGCCGACGCCCACCACCACGCGCTCGGCCAGCTCTTCGACCGGCTGGGCGAGGAGTCCTGGCGGTATGCGGACATGCCCCGCGAGTACCGCGCCAAGCTGCTCGCGAAGGAACTGCGCTCCCGCAGGCCCCTCGGGCCCACTCCGGCCCCGGTCGACGCGGCCGGCGAGAAGACCCTCGGGGTGTTCCAGACCGTGAAGCGGGCCCTGGAGGTCTTCGGACCCGAGGTCATCGAGTCGTACATCATCTCGATGTGCCAGGGCGCCGACGACGTCTTCGCCGCCGCCGTCCTCGCCCGTGAGGCCGGCCTGCTCGATCTGCACGCCGGCTGGGCGAAGATCGGCATCGTGCCGCTCCTGGAGACCACCGACGAGCTCAAGGCCGCCGACACCATCCTGGAGGACATGCTCTCCGACCCGTCGTACCGCAGGCTCGTGGCCCTGCGCGGGGACGTCCAGGAGGTCATGCTCGGCTACTCCGACTCCTCGAAGTTCGGCGGCATCACCACCTCGCAGTGGGAGATCCACCGGGCGCAGCGCCGGCTGCGTGACGTGGCGCACCGGTACGGCGTACGACTGCGGCTCTTCCACGGCCGCGGCGGCACCGTCGGCCGTGGTGGCGGTCCCTCCCACGACGCCATCCTCGCCCAGCCCTGGGGCACCCTGGAGGGCGAGATCAAGGTCACCGAGCAGGGCGAGGTCATCTCCGACAAGTACCTCGTGCCGTCGCTGGCCCGCGAGAACCTGGAACTCACGGTCGCGGCCACGCTCCAGGCGTCCGCCCTGCACACCGCGCCCCGCCAGTCCGACGAGGCGCTGGCCCGCTGGGACGCCGCGATGGACGTCGTCTCCGACGCCGCGCACGCCGCGTACCGCAGGCTCGTCGAGGACCCGGACCTGCCGACGTACTTCCTCGCGTCGACGCCGGTGGACCAGCTCGCCGACCTGCACCTCGGCTCACGGCCCTCCCGCCGCCCCGGCTCCGGCGTCTCCCTCGACGGACTGCGCGCCATCCCGTGGGTGTTCGGCTGGACCCAGTCCCGGCAGATCGTCCCCGGCTGGTTCGGCGTCGGCTCCGGCCTGAAGGCGCTGCGCGAGGCGGGCCTCGACACGGTGCTCGACGAGATGCACGAGCAGTGGCACTTCTTCCGGAACTTCATCTCCAACGTCGAGATGACGCTGGCGAAGACCGACCTGCGCATCGCGCGCCACTACGTCGAGACCCTCGTCCCCGCCGAGCTCCAGCACGTCTTCGCCGACATCGAGGCCGAGCACGAGCTGACCGTCCGCGAGGTCCTGAAGATCACGGGTGAGGCCGAACTCCTCGACGCCACCCCGGTCCTCAAGCAGACGTTCGCCATCCGTGACGCCTACCTGGACCCGATCTCGTATCTCCAGGTGACGCTGCTCAAGCGCCAGCGCGACGCGGCGGCCGCGGGCGAGCAGCCCGACCCGCTGCTCGCCCGCGCCCTGCTCCTCACGGTCAACGGCGTGGCCGCGGGCCTGCGCAACACCGGCTGAGCCCGTGCACAAAGGCGGTGCCCCCGAGCCGGCCGGCTCGGGGGCACCGCCTTTTTCCGTGCTGCGTCAGGCCCGGCGCCGCCTGACGACGAGGTACGCTCCGGCCGCCAGCAGCGCCGCCGAGACACCCGAGAGCAGGCTGACGGGAGCGCCGTTCCCGGTCTCCGCGAGGTCACCGGTGGCGCCCTGCGCGGAAGCGGAGGCGGACGGGGAGGAGGAGGCCGACGCGGAGGCCCCGGCCGCAGCGGATTCGCTGGGGTCGGTGCTGGGCTCGGCGCTGGGAGAGGCGGATTCGTCCGACCCGGGAGTGCCGGAGGCCGACGCGGTCGGCGTGGCCGAACCGCCACCGCCCTCCTCGTCCGCGCAGTCCGTCCAGAACACCTTGTGCTTGGCGGCGCCGTTCTCGCCCTCGAAGTTCCAGAACAGCTTGTAGTGACCGTCGGGCAGCGACAGGTCGTCCGTGCGGCCGTGACCGTCGGTGCCCAGCGTGATCTCGCCGGACTTCACGGTCTCGCCCTTGACGTCGGCCGTCGGGGCCCAGGCCTCGATGTGCCAGTCGACCTCCTGGACGGCGTCGAAGCCGAAGGCGTCCAGGTAGAAGGTGCAGACGTGCGGCTCGTTCTTACGGAGCTCTTCGCCCGTGGTGGCGTCGTGGATCTTCACGGTTCCGTTGTCACCGGGAGCGGTGGCGTGGGCGACCGGCGCGACCAGAAAGGCCGCTGAAGCGACGGCGCACACGGCGCCGACGCGGGAGAGGATACGCATGGGGCAGTAATCCATCTTCGAGAGTGAAACGGGAAGATGTGGAGGGGGCGGCTCAGCTTCCAGCCCCGACTGACCTCTGGTCAATCACGAACAGACAACACTCACGTTCTTCACAGCAGCGGAGAACGACGAAAGCCGTCAGATGGCCACGAAAGCCGCCGTGAGCAGCGCGATCCCCGACCCCGCCAGCACCCACGCGGCCCGCGTCCTGCGCAGCCCGCCCGCCACGACCACCGACGCGAGCAGCAGCGCCCCGCCCATCGGCACCCAGGAATGGAGCACGCCGGCCGGTCCGGACCGTACGACGTCATCGGAACCGGGCTTGACCACGACCCCGTAGGTCTGCCCCTTGCGCACGGCCACGGTGTTCTCGATGACGGCCCGGGCCCGTGCCCGGGACCCGTGCGACAGCGGGGTGTACGGGCCCGTGCAGGCGTCCTCGGAACACCGCGTCACTTCGATCGTGCCCCGCTCACGCCCCTTGGTGAGCATCACGTACTGGGCGCTGCCCCAGGACGCCCACACCCCCGCGATCAGGATCAGCACCGTGACCACCCCCATCGACGCGAGCCGTCCGAACCGCAGTGCGGTGACCGAGGTCTGGCGGGCGGAGGCGGCGAGGGCAGGCATGGCGGGGATCATTGGCCATGGGATTGCCCCAAGTCAATCCGGGGCTAGGTGTTGTAGGTGCTCTGCGCCCGCTCGAGACCCTCGATCACCAGGGCCTCCACCGCGTCGGCCGCCCGGTCCACGAAGTAGTCGAGCTCCTTGCGCTCGCTCGACGAGAAGTCCTTCAGGACGAAGTCCGCGACCTGCATACGGCCCGGAGGACGCCCGATCCCGAACCGCACCCGGTGATACTCCGGCCCGAACGCCTTCGTCATCGACTTCAGCCCGTTGTGACCGTTGTCCCCGCCGCCCAGCTTCAGCCGCAGGACGCCGTAGTCGATGTCCAGCTCGTCATGGATGGCCACGATGTTGGCGACCGGCACCTTGTAGAAGTCCTTGAGCGCGTTCACCGGACCGCCGGACAGGTTCATGAACGACATCGGCTTCGCCAGGACCACCCGCCGGCTCGCCGGCCCCGGCGGCCCGATCCGCCCCTCCACGACCTGCGCCTGCGCCTTCCCGGCCCGCTTGAACCGGCCCCCGACCCGCTCGGCCAGCAGATCGGCCACCATGAAGCCGACGTTGTGCCGGTTGCCCGCGTACTCGGGCCCCGGATTGCCGAGGCCGACGATCAGCCAGGGGCCGTTGGCGGGGGTAGTCACGTCCATCTCTCCTCTGCACATGCCGCAGCCGCCGCCCCCTGGACGGGGGCGACGGCTGGAGCGTATATCGCTACCGCGGTGCCGGGCGCCGGGGAATCGGCGGCACGACAGCTACGGACGAACCGCCGGTCAGGCCTCCGCGGCCTCGTCGCCCTCGCCGGCCTCGCCCTCGGACTCCTCGGCCTGCGCGGCCAGGACCTGCAGGACGACGGTGTCGCCGTCGACGGCCAGCGTGGTGCCCTTCGGGAGGGTGATGTCCTTGGCGAGGACGGAGTCGCCGGCGGCCAGGCCCGCGATGGAGACGGTGACCGACTCGGGGATGTGCGTGGCCTCGGCCACGACCGGAAGCGCGTTCAGGACGTGCTCCAGCAGGTAGGCGCCCGGGGCCAGCTCGCCCTCGGTGTGGACGTAGATCTCGACGTTGACCTGCTCGCCGCGCTTGACCAGCTGGAGGTCGACGTGCTCGAGGTAGCCCTTGATCGGGTCACGCTGCACGGACTTCGGGATCGCCAGCTCGTTGCTCTTGCCGTCGATGTCCAGGGCGATCAGGACGTTCGACGTACGCAGCGCGAGCAGCAGCTCGTGGCCCGGGAGGGTCAGGTGGATCGGGTCGGAACCGCGACCGTACAGAACACCGGGAACCTTGTTGTCACGGCGGATACGGCGGGCGGCACCCTTGCCGAACTCCGAACGGGTCTCGGCGACGATCTTGACCTCGGACATGTGGATCACTCCTCGTAGATACAGCGGCGGACGTGGTCACCCGGCCACGAACGGCCTGCTACGAAGAGCGCGTCGATAACGGACCGCCGACACCTGCGCGAACAGGTACGGCCTCCCTCGCCGAGCAACTGGAGCAGTCTACTCGGAGAGGGAGGCCGTACCCAAAAGGATCTTCCGCAGAACCCTTACTGCTCGTCGAACAGGCTCGTCACCGAACCGTCCTCGAACACCTCACGCACCGCGCTCGCGATCGTCGGCGCGATCGACAGGACGGTCATCTTGTCCAGGTCCCGGCCCAGTTCACCCGGCGTCGGCAGGGTGTTGGTGAACACGAACTCGCTCACCCGGGAGTTCTTCAGCCGGTCCGCGGCCGGCCCGGACAGCACACCGTGGGTGGCCGTCACGATGACGTCCTCCGCGCCGTGCGCGAACAGCGCGTCCGCGGCGGCGCAGATCGTGCCGCCCGTGTCGATCATGTCGTCTACCAGGACACACACCCGGCCCTTGACCTCACCCACGACCTCGTGGACGGTCACCTGGTTCGCCACGTCCTTGTCGCGCCGCTTGTGCACGATCGCCAGCGGCGCACCCAGCCGGTCGCACCAGCGGTCCGCGACCCGCACCCGGCCCGCGTCCGGGGACACGACCGTCAGCTTGTCCCGGTCGACCTTGCGGCCCACGTAGTCCGCGAGCAGCGGGAGGGCGAAGAGGTGGTCGACAGGGCCGTCGAAGAAGCCCTGGATCTGGTCCGTGTGCAGATCGACGGTGAGCAGGCGGTCCGCGCCCGCCGTCTTCATCAGGTCCGCGATCAGCCGCGCCGAGATCGGTTCACGGCCACGGTGCTTCTTGTCCTGCCGCGCGTAACCGTAGAACGGCACGATGACCGTGATGGAGCGGGCCGACGCACGCTTCAGCGCGTCGATCATGATCAGCTGCTCCATGATCCACTGGTTGATCGGAGCCGTGTGGCTCTGGATCACGAAGCAGTCCGCACCGCGTGCCGACTCCTGGTAGCGGACGTAGATCTCGCCGTTCGCGAAGTCGAAAGCCTTCGTCGGGACGACCCCGACACCCAGCTGCTCGGCAACCTCCTTGGCAAGCTCGGGGTGGGCGCGGCCGGAGAAGAACATCATCTTCTTCTCGCCGGTCGTCTTGATCCCGGTCACAGCTGTCTCCTCAGAGGTGTTTCAACTGGGTGTGCAGTTATCACGGTACGACGACTTCGGCGCACCTGTTTCCGGTCAGTCCTCGCTCGTGCCCTCACGGGAAGCCGCCTCGGCGGCCTTCGCCGCCGCGCTCCCCGGACGCTTGCGGGCCACCCAGCCCTCGATATTCCGTTGCTGGCCACGGGCCACGGCCAGCGAACCGGGCGGCACATCCTTCGTGATCACCGACCCTGCGGCGGTGTACGCGCCGTCCCCGACCGTGACAGGCGCCACAAACATGTTGTCCGAACCCGTGCGGCAGTGCGACCCGACCGTCGTGTGGTGCTTGTCCTGACCGTCGTAGTTCACGAACACGCTCGCGGCGCCGATGTTCGTGTACTCACCGATCGTCGCGTCACCGACATAGGAGAGATGCGGGACCTTCGCCCCCTCCCCGATGCTCGCGTTCTTCGTCTCGACGTACGTGCCGATCTTGCCCTTCGCACCCAGCCGGCTGCCGGGGCGCAGATAGGCGAACGGACCCACGCTCGCGTGGTCGCCGATGTGGGAGCTGTAAGCGACGGTGTTGTCGACGCGCGCCCCCGCTCCGACGTGCGTGTCCGTGAGCCGGGTGTTGGGGCCCACCTCGGCGCCCTCGCCGAGGTGGGTGGAGCCGTGCAGCTGCGTGCCCGGGTGGACGACGGAGTCCTGGCCGAAGGTGACGTTCACGTCGACCCAGGTGGTGGCCGGGTCGAGGACGGTGACGCCGGAGAGCATGGCGCGGGTCAGCAGCCGGTCGTTGAGGATCCGCCGCGCCTCGGAGAGCTGTACGCGGTTGTTGATCCCGGCGATCTCACGGTGATCGACCGCGACGGAGGCGCCGACGCGGTGCCCGGCCTCACGGAGGATCCCGAGAACGTCGGTGAGGTACTCCTCACCCTGGGAGTTGTCGGTCCGCACCTTGCCCAGCGCATCGGCGAGGAGCTGCCCGTCGAAGGCGAAGACGCCCGAGTTGATCTCGCGGATGGCCCGCTGCGCCTCGGAGGCGTCCTTGTGCTCGACGATCGCGGTCACGGCGCCGGACACCGTGTCCCGCACGATCCGCCCGTACCCGGTCGCGTCCGGCACCTCGGCGGTCAGCACGGTGACCGCGTTCCCGTCCGTGGAGTGCGTGGCGGCAAGGGTGTTGAGGGTCTCGCCGGTCAGCAGCGGGGTGTCTCCGCACACGACGACGACGGTCCCGTCGATGCGGCCGCCGACCTCCTCCAGCGCCATCCGTACGGCGTGCCCGGTGCCGTTCTGCTGCGCCTGCACGGCGGTTCGTACGTCGGCGTCGGTGTCGGCGAGGTGGGCGGTGACCTGCTCCCGGGCGTGCCCCACGACCACGACGAGGTTCTCGGGGTCCAACTCGCGGGCGGCGGCGAGCACATGCCCGACGAGGCTGCGGCCACAGATCTCGTGCAGGACCTTGGGTGTGGCCGACTTCATACGGGTGCCCTCACCCGCTGCGAGAACGACGACGGCTGCCGGGCGAATGGCGCTCACGGGATGCCCTTCGGCTGTGGAGGGGGTGGGGTGACATCCGCAGGATACCGGGGCGTTTCCCGGGGGACATGAGAGTGGGCCCTGACAGTGCTGTCAGGGCCCGAACAGGGTGCGAACGGTGAGCGGCTCCCCCGCCAGGACTCGAACCCGGACAGATGGCACCAAAAGCCACAGTGCTGCCAATTACACCACGGGGGAATAACTTCGACTAAACCGGACATTCAGTCAGGTCGCCGAGTGGCGGCTCCTACTATGCCGTACCGGGCGCCTTCGACGCGACGGTACTGATCGGTGCCCCTGTGGACCCCGATGCCGGGGATATCGGGCGGTTTCGTGGTCGATCGGTCACTCAAGGTGGTGTAGGCCAGTCGGCGAAATGCACCGGAAAACCTCGCACGGCCGAACGTAGGCTGGAGGCATGACCACGACGGGGGAAGACACCACCGCGGCTCAGACGGGGCCGTGGTGGTGGGCACGGTGGCGCAGTGCGGTACTGGACGTGGGCCTGGCGTCGGCGTCCGCGGTGGAGTGCGCGTTCGAGGGGATCCGGTTCGCGGGAGACGCCGGGATCCCGATGGCCGCGGGGATCGTGTTCGGTGTGCTGGCGGGATCGGTGCTGGTCGTCCGGCGCAAGTGGCCGATCGCGGTCGTGCTCGTCTCGATCGCCATCACGCCCGCCCAGATGGGCTACCTCATGGGCATCGTCGGCCTGTACACGCTCGCCGCGTCCGAGCTGCCGCGCCGGATCATCGGCTCGCTGGCGGGGATGTCACTGGTCGGGATGCTGATCGTGATGTTCGTGCGGGTACGCCAGGACATGGCGCACGGCGAACTGGACCTGGGGGACTGGTTCGTCCCCTTCGCGTCGATCACGACGGCCATCGGGATGACGGCGCCGCCGCTGCTGCTCGGGCTGTACGTGGGCGCTCGGCGCCGGCTCATGGAGAGCCTGCGGGAGCGGGCCGACGATCTGGAGCGGGAGCTTCAGCTGCTCGCGGAGCGGGCCGAGGAGCGGGCCGAGTGGGCGCGCAACGAGGAGCGGACCCGGATCGCCCGCGAGATGCATGACGTGGTGGCGCATCGGGTGAGCCTGATGGTGGTGCACGCGGCCGCGCTTCAGGCCGTCGCCCGGAAGGACCCCGAGAAGGCCGTCAAGAACGCCGCCCTGGTGGGGGACATGGGGCGGCAGGCGCTGACCGAGCTGCGGGAGATGCTCGGGGTGCTGCGCAGTGGGGACGGTTTCGGGCGGCAGGAGCGGGCCGCGGTGCCACTCGTCGCGGTGGGGATGGCGGCGGCCGTGGCGGCCTCGCGGGCCGTGGACGAGGCCGACGGGCCCTGTCTGGACGATCTGGAGACGCTGATCGGGCAGTCGGCCGCGGCGGGGATGGCCGTGGATCTGTCGGTGGAGGGTGACGTGCGGTCGTATGCCGCGCGGATCGAGCAGACGGCGTTCCGGGTGGTGCAGGAGGCGCTGACGAACGTCCACAAGCACGCGGCGGGCGCGAAGACGCACGTACGGCTGGCGCACCGGGCCTCGGAGATCGCGATGCAGGTGGAGAACGAACCGCCGCCGGAGGTGCCCTCGCTCGCGTCGGCGCGGTTGCCCTCGGGCGGTAACGGCCTGGTGGGGATGAAGGAGCGGGTCTCCGCGCTGGGCGGGGTGTTCGTGTCGGGGCCGACGGACGCGGGGGGTTTCCGGGTGTCGGCGGTGATTCCGGCGGCGTGACGGGTGCCTCAGGGGCCCCTGGGCTCAGTCCGCGGTGAGCCGGGTCGGTTCGATGCCGGAGACGAGGCCGGCGAGGGCCTGGTCGATGTCGGGGCCGAGGTACCAGTCGCCGGTGTGGTCGAGGACGTAGACGCGGCCCTCGGTGTCGATGCACAGGACGGCCTGGGAGCCGGTCTCGGCGCCGAGCGGGCAGACCTCGGTGTCGAGGGCGCGGCCGAGGTCGGCGAGGGTGCGGGCCATGTGCAGACCGTGCAGCGGGTCGAGGTGGAGGTGGGCGGGGGCGACCTGGCGGCCGGGGCCGGTGGGGGTCAGGTGCAGTCCGCCGAACTCGGCCCAAGCCTCGACCGCGGCCGGGAACACGGCGTGCCGGTGTCCGGCCGGTGAGGTGTGTTCGCGCAGGGCGTCGGCCCAGATCTCGGCCTGCTTTATGTCCCAGCGTCCGGGCTGCCAGCCGGCGGCGCGCAGCACGGCGTCGACGGGGACGGGGAATCGGGTGGTGCCGGTGCGGTCGGGGTGCATGTGCCGTTCGCGTTCGTCGAGGTCATGGGGCGGGCGCCGTGGGTTGCGGCGGCGCCGTCGTACGGGTGGTACGGGTCATGCGGGTGGGGGGGGGTGTCAGCCGCCGTTCGCCGTCGGGTCGACGATGCGTACGCCGAAGTGGGCGCTCAGGGCGGCGCAGGCGCGGCAGGGGGCGGCGAAGCTGCCGTGCAGCGGGTCGCCGTCCTCGCGGATGCGGCGGGCGGTGAGCTTGGCCTGCTTCAGGGCGCGGCGGGCCTCGCCGTTGGTCATCGGTTTGCGACCGGCGCGCTTGCTGCGGGCGGCGTCGGCGGCGGCGATGTGCCGCGATATGAGCATGGTCTCGGCGCAGCGGCCGGTGAAGCGGTCGCGCCGGTCGCTGCCGAGGGTGTCGAGGAAGTCCTGGACGAGCGGGTGCAGCGGCGGGGCCTGGTCGCCGCGGGCCGCGGTGGAGGTGAGGGTGGCGCCGCGGACGGAGAGGGCGGCGGCGACCGTGGGCAGTATGCCGTCGCGGCGGTGGCGCAGCGCGGGCGCGTGGGGTCTCTCGGCGCTGCTCCAGCCGATGCGGGGATCGCCGTTGAGGCCGGCGTGCGGGCTGCCGTTCGCGCCGGTGGTCGTGCCCGTGTGCGGTCCTGTGTGCGGTCCCGTCTGCGTCGTGTTCATGATCGTCATCCCCTCCCGAGCATCCCCCGGAGGTCACAGACTGCCAAACGGCGAGGCTGGTGCGGAAGCTGGGGCGGTGCGACACGCCCGGTTCGGGCGGGCTGTCACGGCGGGGTGACGGCTGGTCACCGAAGCGGAGGGGGGCTGACCGGTGCCCGGTGACCGGTGTCGTCCTACCGCATAGGCTGTCCGCACCGCGATCCAAGTGGTCGCCGCGATGCGCGCGGTTGACGCGTGGAGACGGACGAGACAGTCGATACGGCGCGTGGCGGCCCTGCTTTGCCCAAGGGGTCGCCGCGAGTCGTACCAGAGTGCCGCAGGGGGCTTTCGCCATGACGACAGGTCGGCTCGGGCAACAAGCCGCGCCGCCGAACGCGGCCTACGCCGGGCAGGTCGTGCATTTCCCGGACCCGGTCCGGGCCACGCGTCATCCCAGAGGGGTACGGGTGGACGAGCGTGGCTACCCCGACTTCTCGCCGTACGCGCGGGCCGCCGCCGAGATCGCCGATCCGCCGGAGGGTTTCGGGGTCGACGAACTGCGGCTGACGGACTACGTGTCGGCGAACGCGGCGCTGTCGGCGACCGGTCACGATCTGTGGGACACGGTGCCGGCGGTGGCGACGCCGCACGGCTGGACGTGGCATCACGTGGTGGGGTCGCGGCGGCTCGAACTGGTCCCGGTCGAGGTGAAGGCACTGCTGCGGCATCACGGCGGGATCGCGACGACACGTGTCGACCAGAACAAGCGGGGGACGCGGCCGTTGCAGGAGACGCGTCCGGCGCATTTCGGGCTGCCGAAGTCGTCGGTGGCGGTGACCGAGTCGCAGGTGCAGGGGGTCGAGGAGGACCTGGGGTACCGGCTGCCGGGCGCGTACCGGTCGTTCCTGAAGGCGGCGGGCGGGTCGGCGCCGGTGGGGGCCGCGCTGGACGCGGAGCTGGGACTCCTGGTCGACCAGCCCTTCTTCACGGTGCGGGACGAGGCGGCCGTCAACGACCTCGTGTACGTCAACAAGTGCCTTCGCGACCATCTGACGAAGGACTACCTCGGTGTCGGCTTCGTCCAGGGCGGCCTGCTGGCCGTGAAGGTGAAGGGCGAGGGCACCGGATCCGTCTGGTTCTGTGCCTACGACGACGCGCGTGACGTCGATCCTTCGCTGCCGCCGGCGGAGCGCGTGCGGCGGCTGTTGCTGCCCTGTGGTGCGGACTTCGATGTGTTCCTGGCCCGACTGGCCGGCAATCCACCGGAGTTGGAGACGGTGGCGAACCTGATGGTGGACGGCGGTTTCGCGCGGTCCGTTCCGGTGTCCTCGGTGGGGGAGTGAACTGACCGATGGTGACGTTCGCGCAGGCGCAGGAGCGCGCGGAAGAGTGGATCAACGGGGATGTGCCGTCGTACCAGCACCGTGAGGTGCGGGTGCGCGAGTTCGACCTCGGGTTCGTGGTGTGGGCCGAGGACCGTGCGGAGGGACCGCGTTCGGACGGCGGTGCGCAGCGGCTGGTGATCGCCCGGGACAGCGGGGACGCCACGCTGTGGCCCTCGCTGCCGGTGGGTGAGGTGATCCGCCGGTACGAGGAGGCGTACGGCCGGGAGGACGGGGTCGAGGACGCGGCGGGCGCGCCCGCCGCGTCCCGGCTCGATCTGAACCAGACGTCGTTCCTTCTGACGCCACCGGAGTGGTTGCAGGACGCGGCGGACAAGCTGGGGATCGCGGGCGACGGTGCGGGGGCCGGGGTGAGGGCCGATTCCGGTGCCGATCCGGGTGCCGCGCCGGGGGCGCCCGCCGGGGCGAGGCCGTGGACCGGGACCGACACCAACGGGGGCGAGGACCTCTCCGTGGCATTGCCGGAGACGGTGTTCTCGGCGCCGGTGAACGGTGGCGGTAGCGGTAGCGCTACGGAGGAAGGGGCTTCGTCGGCCTTGGAGGGCTCGGAGATCGCGGAAGTCTCGGAGGGCGTGGACGTCCAGGAGGTCTCGGACGTCTCGGAGGACTCGGGGCTCTCGGAAGTCTCGGACTCCAGGACGGCGCGGATTTCGGGGGGTGGACGGGGGGCTACGCCGCCGGGTCCGTCTTCGTACGGTTATCCGCAGGGTGCGGGTGGGTCGGGCGCCGCTGGTTCTCCGCCTCCGGCGGGGGCGTCCTCGTACGGTTATCCGCAGGCGCCCGGTGGTGGTGTTGGGGCGCCGCAGCCGCCGGGTGTGCCTGGCGCTCCCGGTGCTCCGGGGCCCGCGCCGAGTGCCGGGGACATCGCCGATGTCGCCACCAGCAAGTTGGCGCCACCCTCGCGCGGGGCGCAGGCCGGGGGACCGACCCCGCCGCCTCCGCCGGGTCCTCCCGGGGTGCCCGGTGCGCGGCCCGGGGGCTCGGCTCCGCCGCCCGCTCCTGGTGCGCCGGGGGGCGGGTACGTGCCCACCCAGTTCGTGTCGGCGCCGGGTGCCGAGGGGCCTTCGGGATCGGGGGCACCGCAGCCTCCGGGGGCGCCGTCTGCTCCTGGTGGTGCCGGGACTCCGCCTCCACCTGGGGCTACGGGTATGCCGAACTCGTCCGGCGGCCCGGGGTTTCCGGGGGCGCCGGGTTCTGGCGGTTCGGGCGTGCCGCAGGGTTCTGGTGGCCAGGGTTCATCGCGGTTCCCGGGTGCGTCGGGTGGGTCTGGTGTTGCGCATGCGCCTGGTGGTCCGGGTGCGCCGCAGGGTGCTGGTGGCCAGGGTTCATCACGGGTCCCGGGTGCGTCGGGTGGGTCTGGTGTTGCGCATGCGCCTGGTGGTCCGGGTGCGCCGCAGGGTGCTGGTGGCCAGGGTCCATCGCAGTTTCCGGATGTGCCGGGTGGGTCTGGTGTTCCGCAGCCGCCCGGTGCTCTGGGCGTACAGCAAGTGCCGGGTGCTCCCGGCGCGCCGCAGCCTCCTGGTGCGCCCGGTTTTCCACGGACCTCGTCTGGGGCCGTGCATCACGCGGAGACCGTGTTGTCCTCGCCCCCGGCGGGCGGCCCCGGCATGCCTCCGCCGCCGCAAGCCCCCGGCCGTCCTGGTGCCCCCGGAACCCCGGGCTCTCCCAGCGCCCCCGGGGTCCCTGGAACCCTCGGCGCCCCTGGGGCGGCCCCGGCCGCTCCGCAGCCGATGCCGCCCGGCACGATGCCGCCCCCGCCTCCGGGTGCCGTACCGTCCCCGGGCCCGATGCCTCCGCCCGGCCAGCCCGGGCCAGCGCAGTCCCCGTCCGGGCAGCCGATGCCGGGACCGTCCGCGCCAGAGCAGTCTCCGTCCGGGCAGCCGATGTCGGGACAGCCGGCGCCGGGTCAGTCTCTGTCTGGGCAGCCCGCGCCGGGGCAGCCCGCGCCGGGACAGCCTCCGTCCGGACACCCGATGCCAGGACAGCCCGCCCCAGGTCAGACCGCGACCGGTCGGCCCGGGCCCGGTCAGCCCCCGGCCTACGGCTACCCCCAGCAAACGCAGCCCACTGTCGGGCCCGGGTATCAGGCCGTCCTTCGGTACCGGGCGCAGGACGGGTCGGAGCAGCAGTTGATCCGGCGGTCGGCGCCGGGCACCCCGCACCCCGAGTGGCAGATCTTCCACGAGCTGCGGGGCATGAACGTCCCCCCGGACCAAGTGCTGGAACTGCACACCGAGTTGGAGTCGTGCGAGCTGCCGGGGGCGTACTGCGCGCGCATGATCCGCGAACAGTGGCCGCAGGCGCGGATCGCGAGCATCGCGCCGTACGGCACGGATCACGCCAGCCGGCAGCAGGGCATGCAGCAACTGCTGGCGCACCAGGGCGAGTTGCACCAGGTGGCGGATGGGCCGGCCCGCCCCGCGCCGGTGCGCGCGCCGCTGCCGCCCGTCCAGGCCGCGCCGCCGATCCCCCCGGAGGGCGTGGCGCAGGAGCTGGCGGGGGCTTTCGGCCCCGGCATCTTCCGGTTCGAGCAGGCCGCGGTGTCCCGTCAGGGCGTACCGCCGGTCGTCGCGCACTCGCTGGTCGTGGCGGGGTTGCCGTTGGACATGGGCCCGTTCTTCTGGGCGCAGGCCCAGCCGGGGCGTCCGGTGCCGACGCTGGCGGAGCTGGCGGCCGAGCGCGGGGTGCAGCCGGCCTCCGACGCGGGCTCGTACCTCGTCATGGGCAGCGACTTCGGCAAGGCGGTCTGCGTGCAGTACGGGACGGCGAACATCGTCGCCGTACCCGTCGAGGCGGGCCCCGGCGGAGCCCCCGTACCGCCGCAGTTCGTGAACACGGGCCTGCCCGAGTTCCAGCGCTGTCTGGCACTGCTCGGCCGGATGTGGCGGCTTCGCTTCGGCCTGAACCAGGAGCAGGCGGGTCGTTGGACCGTCGACTTCCAGGCCCAGCTGGCCTCGCTCGATCCGGCGGCGCTGGGTTCGCCGGAGAGCTGGTGGTCGGTGTTGCTGGAGCAGATGTGGGACGGGCTGCTGTGACGCCCCGCCGCCGCTGATCCGTACGTGTGCATGAAGGGCCGGGCCGGTCGTGTGACCGGGCCCGGCCCTTTCGCGTGCGTGCGATGACGACCGTCATGACCGGGACCTGTACGCGGAGTGTCGCGTTATGAACATTTCCGTCCGATACATCAAGATGTGCGCGAAATCATCATTTCGTGTCCGTTCGTGTTGTTTCTGCGGAGAGGGGTTCCAGGATGAGCAGCGCACCGGTGTCGCCGCAGGGGTTCGTGGCCGTGCGAGGGCGCGGCTACCGCCCCGAAGAGGTCGACGAGTACGCCGCCGCCCTGTCCCAGGACCGTGACGCCGCCTGGGAACGGGCCGCCCGTCTCACCGTGCTCGCCCGGGAGATGGAGGCGGAGGTGGTGCTCCTGCGGGAGGTCGTGGCGGGGCTGGCACCGCAGGCGTACGAGGCGCTCGGCGAGGGTGCGCGGCGGCTTTTCGAAATGGTGCAGGAGGAGGCCGCGGACATCCGGGAGAGGGCGCGACAGGAGGCGCAGCGCCTCGCGGACGAGGCACAGGCGCACGCCGACGGCGTACGGGATGCCGCACAGGCGTACGCCGACACCGTGCTCGGCGAGGCCGACGAACGCGCCCGTCAGCGGCTGCTCGCCGCGCGCGCGGAGGCCGACGACATCCGGGTCGCCGCCCGGCGTGAGGTGAAAGCGGGGCGCGGAGAGGCGCTCGCCGCGCTGCGTGACGTACGCCAGCGCACTATCGGGATGCTCGCAGAGCAGGCCGAGGAGCATGCGGAGCGATGGGCCGAGGTGGAGCGGGCGGAGGAGAGGCGGGCGGCCGAGGCGGACGCGCGGGGCGCCGAACGGGTGGCGCGGGCGGAGGCGGCACTGTCGGACGCGCAGCGGGAGTTCGCGGAGGCGGAGGCGTTGGCGGGACCGCTCGAGGAGGACGCACGCGCGCGTGCGGCGGAGATCCTCGCGGAAGCGCGGGCCCAGGAGGAGCGGATCGCCGGGGAGACGGAACGGGTGCTGCGAAAGCACGCGGAACACCGGGACGAGGTACAGGCCCAGATGGACCACGTACGCAGCAGCCTGACGGCCCTGACGGGAACAGCAGCGACGGAGTGACAGCCGGTGCGGCCGCGGCGGCGGGGGCAGCTGGACGGTGAGGCAGTAGAGGGCCGTCGGGGCAACGAGTCGGCAAGGGCAGCTGGGCCAGCCTGGACAGTCAGGGCGGCCAGGGCAGCTGGACCGTCAGGGCAGCAAGGCGGCGAGAGCAGCCGGGCAAGGGCGGTTGGGCCGGCCTGGGCAGTTGGGGCAGCCGGACAGTCAGGGCGGCCAGGGCACTGGGGCCGTCGGACCAGCTGCCCAGGGGCGCAGGCCGGACGCCGCCCACCCACACCCACCCAGGGGCGCGGGGAACTGCGCGACCAGCCCCCACCGACCCGCACCCGACAGACGACCCCCTACCCCCCCCGGACCCCCGGCCCACCGACCCGCACCCGACAGACGCCCCCCGACCCCCCGGCCCACCGCCACGCACCCGACAAACGAACCCCCGGTTCACCCCCTCCGCACGGCCCCCGCCAAGATCCACCCCTCCACCGCCTCGTACTGCCGCCGCTGCTCCTCCGCCTTCCGCCGCCCGGAAATCACCGTCCCCAGCCACCCGAACAAGAACCCCGCCGGAATGGACACCAGCCCCGTCGTCGTGAACGGCAGCCAGTTGAAGTCGGCTTCGGGGAACGCGGACACCGGCGACCCCGACACAAGATTCGTGCCCGGCATCAGCAGCAGCACCGTCAGCGTGCCGCCGATCAGCGTGCACAGCAGTCCCGTTCGCGTGTAACGCCGCCAGAACAGGCTGTACACGAGCGCCGGCGCCAGCGCGGAAGCGCCCACGCAGAAGGACAGGATCACCAGCGGCTGCAGAGTGCGGTGCTGGATCAGCGTCGCGAGGAAGATCGTGGGGACACCGACCGCCAGCGCGGACACCCGGGCCAGCAGAATCTCGCGGTGCGCCGGCATCGACCGGGCCCGCGCCGCGAACACGTCATGCGCAAGGGAGTTGGCGCAGGCGAGGATCATGCCGGCGACGGAGGCGAGGAGGGTGAGGAAGAGCGCCGTGGTGACCGTGGTGAAAAGAAACGTCTCTCCGGTCGACACCTCGGGCCCGAACACCGCCCGCGAGCCCAGCAGATACGCCGTGTTGCCCTGCGGATCCGCCTCCGCGATCACCGCCCGCCCCATCATCGCCGTCGCCCCGACCCCGACGACCGTGATGATCAGGACGAACACGGCCACCGACGACACCGCCCAGGACATCGAACGGCGCACCTGACGTGCACTGGACGCGGTGTACATGCGCATGGTGACGTGCGGCAGACACGCCCCGCCGATGACGACCGCGAGCTGCGAGGCGATCATGTCGAGGCGCGGGTACGGCCCGCCCGCGAACTCCAGGCCGGAGCGCAGGTAGGCCGGCCCCACCCCGCTCTGCCGGGCCGCCGTGTCGAACAGCGCCGCGACGTCCCAGTCGAACCGGTTCATGACCAGTACGGCGACCACGGCACCGGATCCGAGGAGCATGACGATCTTCATGATCTGGATGAGCGCGGTGCCCTTCATACCGCCGATGGCCGCGTAACTGATCATCAGGATGCCCAGGCCGATGATGACCCCCGTCTTCAGGGAGTCACCGGAGAATCCGAGGATGAACGCCAGCAGTTGGCCGGTGCCGGCGAGCTGTACCAGCATCAGCGGCAGCAGCGCTGCGAGGGTGACCAGGCACGCGGCGATGCGTACCGCACGGCCCGGCATCCGGCGCGCGAGCGCGTCGCCCATGGTGAACAGGCCCGCGTTGCGCAGGGGTTCGGCCAGCAGGAACATCAGCAGCATCAGCGACAGGACCGTGCTCAGCGCGAGGACGATGCCGTCGTAGCCGCAGAGCGCGATGACCCCGCCGGTGCCGAGGACGGTCGCGGCGGAGATGTAGTCGCCCGCGATGGCGAGGCCGTTGCGCATGGCGGACAGGGAGCTGTAGCCGGTGTAGAACTCGTCGAGGTCGTCGCGGTCCGGGCCGGTCATCACGCACAGCAGAAGGGTGATGGTGGCGACGGCGGAGAACGCCACCAGGCTCATCGCCTGCGCGGAGTCGCTGAAGCCGGTCATCGCTCGCCCGCCCCTCGCCTGGCGTCCACCTCGGACTGCTTGCGGATGCGGTCCGCGAGCGGGTCGACGTAGCGGCGCGCGGTGTGCTCGTACACGGCGATCGCCAGCCAGGTGACGGGCAGTTGGAGCAGGGCGAGGAGCAGTCCTGTGGGCAGACCGTCGGTGACGCTGCTCGCCATGAAGGACGGCGCGTACGCGGACAGCACCAGGAAGAGCGTGAAGTACCCGAGCGCGGTGAGCGTGGCGGTGCGGCGCTGCCAGCGGTAGGCGCTGCGCAGGATCCGCAGGTCGCTGTGGTGGCCGAGCGGGGAGCGGTGGCTCGGGCGCCTGGTGACCGGTTCGGGCGGTGGGGAGGGTGGCTGCCAGGGGTAGGAGGGATACGGCTGTGACGGGTCGTAAGACACCCGGTGCTCCTTGCGAGGCTCGGGCCCGACGTGGCGGGCCGCAGGGAGTTGGGGGGTGGACGGGGGAGCGGAGCCCCGCACGTTACTCGGCGGTTCGGAGTTGTACAGCCTTTTCGACAAACTGATCGGTCGGTATGCGCTTACTTCTCTGACCTGCGGTGTTACCCCCGTTAACTCAGACTTTTCGTCTCACCACAGCGTGCTCGGGCCCTTACGTCGGGTGCACGGAAGTGTGTTCGCCGCAGACCGGGCGGCTCGTTCACTGCTCCTCGAGCACCGGAAACCGTCGCGGCGCCAGCACCAGCAGCACCACGAACGCCAGGGCCGCCGCGCACCCCGCTCCCACGTACACCGTGTGCACCGCCTCCGCGATGGCCGCGCGGGTCGTCTCCGGGGCCGTGCCGGCGTCCAACGCGCGCGTGACGGAGTCGAGGTCGCTCGCGCCGCCCAGGCGTGCGGCCAGCACGCCGTTGGCCACCGCGCCGAAGACCGCCGCGCCCACCGTCTGGCCGGTCTGGCGGCAGAAGAGGACGGACGCCGTGGTCGTGCCGCGTTCCGCCCAGCCGACCGTCGACTGGACCCCGACGATCAGGGGGAGTTGGAACAGTCCCAGCGCGCCGCCCAGGAGCAGCATCAGCAGGGTCGGCTGCCAGGCCGCGCCCGGGTAGGGGAGGAAGGGGAAGGCGAACAGGATCAGGGCCGCCATGCCGATGCCCAGCATCGCCGTGTTGCGGAAGCCGATGCGCCGGTACACGTGCTGGCTCAGGGCCGCCGACACCGGCCAGCTCAACGTCCATACCGACAGCACGAATCCGGCGGCGACCGGGGTGAGGCCGAGCACCGACTGGGCGTACGTCGGCAGGAAGACCGTGGGGGCGACCATGAGGAGTCCCAGGGCGCCCAGTGCCAGGTTCACCGCGGCGATCGTGCGGCGGCGCCACACCCAGCCGGGGATGATCGGCTCCGCGGCCCGGCGTTCGATCAGGACCACCGCGGCCACCAGGGCGAGTCCCGTGCCGAACAGGCCCACTGACGGCCACGACAGCCACGCCCAGGCCACCCCGCCCTGCACGAGCGCCGTCAGCAGCACGCCCCCGCACGCGAACACCGCGAGCGCGCCCGCCCAGTCGACACGCGCGCGCGTGGCCGCCGTGTCGCGAGAGGCGCGCTGCGGCTCGTGCAGGTACCGGACGATCAGCCACAGCGCCACCGCGCCGATCGGCAGGTTGACCAGGAAGATCCACCGCCAGTCCGCGTACGCGGCGAGCACCCCGCCGATCCCCGGCCCCGCGACCGCCGCCACGGCCCACACCGTGGACAGCTTGGCCTGGATCTTCGGGCGTTCCTCGAGCGGGTACAGATCGGCGGCGAGCGTCTGGACCGTGCCCTGAAGGGCCCCGCCGCCCAGCCCCTGGACGACCCGGAACGCGATCAGCGCCCCCATGTTCCACGCCACCGCGCACAGCAGCGAGCCGAGCAGGAACACCGCCGAGCCCACGATCAGCACCGGCTTGCGCCCGAAGGTGTCGGAGAGCTTGCCGTAGACCGGCAGCGTCACCGTCACGGCCAGCAGATAGCCGGAGAACAGCCAGGAGAAGACCGAGAAGCCGCCCAGGTCGCCGACGATCTGCGGGACCGCCGTGGAGACGATGGTGGCGTCCAGGGCCGCGAGGGCCATCGCCAGCATCAGGGCCGCTACGACAGCCCCGCGCCGGTTCGTGGAGACGTGCCGCGCGGGCTCCCGTATCGCCGGCTTGGTGTCGTCCACGCGGATTCCTTCCCCCTGCATCTATCTGCCGGCGACCACTCTCCCACTTGAACCTCACGCGGCGGCAGGGTGCAGCCTCGCTGCACCGGAGGGTGGAGCCGTACCCCGAGCTCGCCTCCACCTGGCGGTGGACTGCCCCTAGGGGTACCTCCGTACTACGGCTCGGGGAGGGTTCGTACCCCCGGAGGAGGAGAAGGGGCATGGTCCGTCCTTAACCTGGCTTTACGCCGCTGGGGAGGGGACGACCGGATCGGCGGGGGTGGGGTTTTCCCCCGTAGAAGAGGGTGCTGAGCACCAGCGCGCCGGACCGTCTCGCGGCACCAGACTGAACGTCGTACCCAAGCAACGAACCGATCGCCCTGCTGATCGGCTGTTGATTCACTGACCGACATAGGAGAAATACCGTGACATCGGCTGTAACCATCACCAGGCACGGGGGCACTGGAGGGCGTACGGCCGTTGCCGCGCGGGCGCGGCAGGTCGTCAAGGCATACGGGTCCGGCGAGACCCGCGTCGTCGCCCTCGACCATGTGGACGTGGACATCGCTCGCGGACAGTTCACCGCGATCATGGGCCCCTCGGGGTCCGGCAAGTCCACCCTCATGCACTGCCTCGCCGGTCTCGACACCGTGACGGGCGGTCAGATCTACCTCGACGACACCGAGATCACCGGCCTGAAGGACAAGAAGCTCACACAGCTGCGCCGGGACCGGGTCGGATTCATCTTCCAGGCGTTCAACCTGCTGCCGACGCTCAACGCGCTCGAGAACATCACGCTGCCCATGGACATCGCCGGGCGCAAGCCCGACAAGCAGTGGCTCGCACGCGTGGTGGACACCGTTGGACTTTCCGACCGACTCAAGCACCGGCCCACCCAGCTCTCCGGCGGACAGCAGCAGCGTGTCGCCGTGGCCCGCGCCCTGGCGGCGCGTCCCGAGATCATCTTCGGTGACGAGCCGACCGGAAACCTCGACTCGCGCGCGGGTGCCGAGGTACTGGGCTTCCTGCGCCGCTCCGTCGACGAGCTCGGGCAGACCATCGTGATCGTCACGCACGACCCGGTGGCCGCCTCGTACTCGGACCGCGTGCTGTACCTCGCCGACGGCCGGATCGTCGACGAGATGTACAAGCCCACCGCGGAGGCCGTCCTGGACCGCATGAAGGACTTCGACGCCCGGGGGCGTACGTCATGACCGTCATGAAGACCTCCATGCGCAACTTCTTCGCGCACAAGGGACGCATGGCCCTGTCGGCCGTGGCGGTCCTGCTGTCGGTCGCCTTCGTCTGCGGGACGCTGGTGTTCACCGACACGATGAACACCACCTTCGACAAGCTCTTCGCGGCCACGTCCTCGGATGTGACGGTGAGCGCCAAGGGCGCCTCCGACAGCGGCGAGACGACCTCGGACAACGGCAAGCCGCCGGTCATGCCGGCCTCCGTGCTGGGCAAGGTGCGCGAGGCGCAGGGCGTGAAGACGGCGGAGGGAACCGTCTTCTCGACCTCGGTGACCGTCGTGGACGCCGACAAGGAAAGCCTCTCGCCGTCCGGCGGCGGCCCGACCATCGTCGGCAACTGGAACCGCAACGACGCCCGCACCATGAAGATCACCTCCGGTGCGGCGCCGAAGAACTCCGGCCAGGTCATGGTCGACAAGGACACCGTCGACAAGCACCACCTGAAGCTCGGTGACGAGATCGGCGTCATCAGCGCGGTCGGCACCCACACCGCGAAGATCTCCGGCGTCGCCGAGTTCCAGGTCACCAACCCCGGTGCCGCGCTCTTCTACCTGGACACCAAGACCGCCCAGGAGAGCCTGGTCGGTGAGACGGGCGTGTTCACGAACGTCAACGTCACGGCCGCCTCCGGGGTCACCGACGCCCGGTTGAAGCAGAACGTCGCGGCCGAACTCGGCGGCGCCTACAAGGTGCAGACGGCCAAGGAGACCGCCGACGCCAACCAGAAGGACGTCGAGAGCTTCATGAGCGTCATGAAGTACGCGATGCTCGGCTTCGCCGGGATCGCCTTCCTCGTCGGCATCTTCCTGATCATCAACACCTTCTCGATGCTCGTCGCGCAGCGGACCCGTGAGATCGGCCTGATGCGGGCCATCGGGTCCAGCCGCAAGCAGGTCAACCGTTCCGTGCTGGTCGAGGCGCTGCTGCTGGGCGTGACCGGTTCGGTGCTCGGGGTCGGCGCCGGCGTCGGCCTCGCGGTCGGCCTGATGAAACTCATGAGCTCCCTGGGCATACACCTGTCGACCAGCGATCTGACGGTCGCCTGGACGACCCCGGTGGTCGGACTGCTCCTCGGTGTGGTCGTCACGGTGCTGGCCGCCTGGCTGCCGGCCCGCCGCGCGGGCAAGGTCTCGCCCATGGCCGCCCTCCGCGACGCGGGCGCCCCCGCCGACGCCAAGGCGGGCCGCGTACGGGCCCTGCTGGGTACGCTCCTGACCGCCGGCGGCGGCTACGCGCTCTACCTGGTCACCCAGGCGGACAAGGCCAAGGAGGGCTCCCTGTGGCTCGGCCTCGGCGTGGTGCTCTCCCTGATCGGCTTCGTCGTGATCGGCCCGCTCCTCGCGGGTGGTGTGGTGCGCGTCCTGGGCGCGGTCGTCCTCAGGGTGTTCGGTCCGGTCGGCCGCATGGCCGAGCGCAACGCCCTGCGCAACCCGCGCCGTACGGGAGCCACGGCCGCCGCCCTGATGATCGGCCTCGCGCTGGTCGCCTGTCTGTCGGTCGTCGGTTCGTCCATGGTCGCCTCGGCCACGGACGAGCTCGACAAGACGGTCGGCACGGACTTCATCATCCAGTCCGACAGCGGGCAGCTGGTCACCCCGGCCGCGGTCAAGGCCGTGAAGGACACGCCGGGCCTGGCGCACGTCACCGAGTACAGGACCACGGAGGCCGACTACACGACCCCTGACGGCAAGACGCTCAAGGACACGGACATCACGGCGGCCGACCCGTCCTACGCGACCGACCTGCAGACCAAGACCGTCGCGGGGAAGCTCGCCGACGCCTACCGGCCCGACTCGATGTCCGTGCACGAGAAGTTCGCCAAGGCGCACGGGATCCACCTGGGTTCGAAGATCAAGGTCGCCTTCAAGGACGGTGCCGCCGCCGAGTTGACGGTCCGGGCGATCACCAGCAGTGACGTCGTCATCGACGCGGGTTCGAAGTACATCTCGATCGCCACGCTCGCCAAGTACGTGCCGGCCGACAAGATGCCGCTCGACCAGTTGGTCTTCGCCAACGCCAAGGACGGGCAGCAGGACGCCGCGTACAAGTCGCTGAAGTCGGCGCTGCACGACTATCCGCAGTACACCGTGCGCGACCAGACCGACTACAAGGAAGCCTTCAAGGACCAGATCGGGCAGCTCCTGAACATGATCTACGGCCTGCTGGCCCTCGCGATCATCGTCGCGATCCTGGGTGTCGTGAACACCCTGGCGCTCTCCGTGGTCGAGCGGACGAGGGAGATCGGCCTCATGCGGGCGATCGGCCTCTCGCGGCGCCAGCTGCGGCGGATGATCCGCATGGAGTCGGTGGTCATCGCGCTCTTCGGCGCGCTGCTGGGGCTGGGTCTGGGCATGGGCTGGGGCGCGACCGCCCAGAAGCTCCTTGCCCTGGAGGGCCTGAAGGTCCTGGAGATCCCCTGGCCGACAATCATCGGCGTCTTCGTCGGATCGGCCTTCGTGGGCCTGTTCGCCGCCCTGATCCCGGCGTTCCGGGCGGGCCGGATGAACGTCCTGAAGGCGATCGCGACCGAGTAGTTGCCCCGGGGGGATGGGGGAGCGAGCCGTCCCGGGGGGATGGGGGGAGCCGTCCCGGGGGACGGGGGAACGCCCGGCGCCGAGAAGTCACGGGGGACTTCTCGGCGCCGGGTTCTTCGTTGTCCACAGGGACAGCTCGTCGGTTCTCCACTGTCCACAGGGCGGCGCCGGCGAGGCCTCGTTGTCCACAGGCTCCGACGGCCGGGCCGAGGCCGTCGTAGGCTGGAGACCCCCCGGCCCTTCGTTGTGTCGGGCCCTTCGCGTTGCCCACCCCCCAGAAACCCCCCGGACGAAAGCCGCCCAGAATGAGCCTGCACGGTCTGCTCGACGCCGTCGTCAAGGACGCCGCCCTCGCGGAAGCGATCACGGCGGCCCAGGACGGCAACCGCATGCACGTCGACCTGGTCGGCCCACCGGCGGCCCGTCCCTTCGCGATCGCCGCCCTCGCGCGGGAGGCCGGCCGGCCCGTGCTCGCGGTGACGGCGACGGGCCGCGAGGCGGAGGACCTGGCCGCGGCCCTGCGCTCCCTGCTCCCGTCGGAGGGGGTCGTGGAGTACCCGTCCTGGGAGACCCTCCCGCACGAGCGCCTCAGCCCCCGCAGCGACACCGTCGGCCGCCGCCTGGCGGTCCTGCGGCGCCTCGCCCACCCCCGCCCGGACGACCCCGAGACCGGGCCGGTCTCCGTGGTCGTCGCACCCGTGCGGTCTGTGCTCCAGCCGCAGGTCAAGGGCCTCGGCGACCTGGAACCGGTCGCCCTGCGCACCGGGCAGACCGCCGACCTGAACACCATCGTGGAGGCTCTCGCCGCCGCGGCGTATGCGCGCGTGGAGCTCGTAGAGAAGCGCGGCGAGTTCGCCGTACGAGGCGGCATCCTCGATGTCTTCCCGCCCACCGAGGAACACCCCCTGCGCGTCGAGTTCTGGGGCGACGACGTCGAGGAGATCCGCTACTTCAAGGTCGCCGACCAGCGCTCGCTGGAGGTCGCCGAACACGGCCTGTGGGCCCCGCCCTGCCGCGAACTGCTTCTCACGGACGACGTACGCTCACGCGCGCGTGCCCTCGCCGAGGAGCACCCCGAGCTCGGCGAACTGCTCGGCAGGATCGGCGAGGGGATCGCCGTGGAGGGCATGGAGTCCCTGGCTCCCGTCCTCGTCGACGACATGGAGCTCCTGATCGACGTCCTGCCCAAGGGCGCCATGGCCGTCGTGTGCGATCCGGAGCGGGTCCGCACGCGTGCGTCCGACCTCGTGGCCACCTCGCAGGAGTTCCTCCAGGCGTCCTGGGCGGCCACCGCGGGCGGCGGCGAGGCGCCCATCGACGTCGGCGCGGCCTCCCTGTGGGCCATCGCCGACGTCCGCGACCGCGCGCGCGAGCTGGACATGATGTGGTGGTCGGTGTCGCCGTTCGCGGCGGATCTCGAACTGGAGGCGGACACCCTCAAGCTCGGCATGCACGCGCCCGAGACCTACCGCGGCGACACCGCCAAGGCCCTCGCCGACACCAAGGGCTGGCTCGCCGACGGCTGGCGCGCGGTCTACGTGACCGAGGCGCACGGCCCCGCGGCCCGTACCGTCGAGGTGCTCGGCGGTGAGGGCATCGCGGCCCGCCTCGACGCGGAACTCGCGTCCTTGAGTCCGTCCGTCGTGCACGTGGCGTGCGGCTCGATCGAGTACGGCTTCGTCGACCCGGCGCTGAGACTCGCCGTGCTGACCGAGACCGACCTGACCGGCCAGAAGGCCGCCGGCAAGGACGGCGCGCGGATGCCCGCCCGGCGCCGCAAGACGATCGACCCGCTCACCCTGGAGACGGGCGACTACATCGTCCACGAACAGCACGGCGTCGGCCGCTACATCGAGATGGTCCAGCGGACCGTGCAGGGTGCCACGCGCGAGTACCTCGTCGTCGAGTACGCCCCCGCCAAGCGCGGCCAGCCCGGCGACCGGCTCTACATCCCCACCGACCAGCTGGAGCAGATCACCAAGTACGTCGGCGGCGAGGCCCCCACCCTGCACCGCCTCGGCGGCGCCGACTGGACCAAGACCAAGGCGCGGGCGAAGAAGGCCGTCAAGGAGATCGCCGCCGACCTGATCAGGCTGTACAGCGCGCGAATGGCGGCCCCGGGGCACACCTTCGGCCCGGACACCCCTTGGCAGCGCGAGCTGGAGGACGCCTTTCCGTACGCGGAGACGCCCGATCAGCTCACCACCATCGCCGAGGTCAAGGAGGACATGGAGAAGTCGATCCCCATGGACCGCCTGATCTGCGGCGACGTCGGCTACGGCAAGACCGAGATCGCGGTCAGGGCCGCCTTCAAGGCCGTACAGGACGGCAAGCAGGTCGCCGTCCTCGTACCGACGACCCTGCTGGTGCAGCAGCACTTCGGGACGTTCAGCGAGCGGTACTCCCAGTTCCCCGTGGTCGTGAAGGCGCTCAGCCGCTTCCAGACCGACACCGAGGCGAAGGCCGTCCTGGAGGGGCTGCGCGAGGGTTCGGTGGACGTCGTCATCGGCACCCACCGGCTGTTCTCCTCGGAGACCAAGTTCAAGGACCTCGGTCTGGTCGTCGTCGACGAGGAGCAGCGCTTCGGCGTCGAGCACAAGGAGCAGCTGAAGAAGCTCCGCGCCAACGTCGACGTGCTGACCATGTCCGCGACCCCCATCCCGCGCACCCTGGAGATGGCGGTCACCGGCATCCGTGAGATGTCGACGATCACCACGCCCCCGGAGGAGCGCCACCCGGTGCTCACCTTCGTCGGGCCGTACGAGGAGAGGCAGATCGGCGCGGCCATCCGCCGTGAACTGCTGCGCGAGGGCCAGGTCTTCTACATCCACAACCGGGTGGAGTCGATCGACCGGGCGGCTGCGCGGCTGCGCGAGATCGTCCCCGAGGCGCGCATCGCGACCGCCCACGGCCAGATGTCGGAACAGGCCCTCGAACAGGTCGTCGTCGACTTCTGGGAGAAGAAGTTCGACGTGCTCGTGTCGACCACGATCGTCGAGTCGGGCATCGACATCTCCAACGCGAACACACTGATCGTCGAGCGCGGCGACAACTTCGGCCTGTCCCAGCTGCACCAGCTGCGCGGCCGGGTGGGGCGTGGCCGCGAGCGGGGTTACGCCTACTTCCTGTACCCCCCGGAGAAGCCGCTGACGGAGACGGCGCACGAGCGCCTGGCGACGATCGCCCAGCACACGGAGATGGGCGCGGGCATGTACGTCGCGATGAAGGACCTGGAGATCCGCGGCGCGGGCAACCTCCTCGGCGGCGAACAGTCCGGACACATCGCGGGCGTCGGTTTCGACCTGTACGTCCGGATGGTCGGCGAGGCCGTCGCCGACTACCGGGCCTCTCTGGAGGGCGGTGTCGAGGAGGAGCCGCCGCTGGAGGTCAAGATCGAGCTCCCGGTCGACGCGCACGTCCCGCACGACTACGCGCCGGGCGAGCGGCTGCGCCTGCAGGCCTACCGCTCGATCGCCTCGGTGAACACCGAGGAGGACGTCAAGGCCGTACGGGAGGAACTCGTCGACCGCTACGGCAAGTTGCCCGAACCGGTGGAGAACCTGCTGCTGGTGGCGGGGCTTCGGATGCTCGCACGCGCGTGTGGCGTCGGCGAGATCGTCCTCCAGGGCACCAACATCCGCTTCGCGCCGGTGGAGTTGCGGGAATCGCAGGAGTTGCGGGTCAAGCGGCTCTACCCGGGCACCGTCATCAAGCCGTCCGTGCACCAGGTGCTGGTGCCTCGCCCGAAGACGGCGAAGGTGGGCGGAAAGCCGCTGGTCGGGCGGGAGTTGCTCGGCTGGGTGGGGGAGTTCCTCACGTCGATCCTGGGGTCGTGACGGCGGGGACCGTGACCGGGTGGTCGTGACGGCGGGGGACCGTGACCGGGTGGCCTCGATGGTGAGGGACAGTGACCGGGTGGCCTCGATGGTGAGGGACAGTGACCGGGTGGCCTCGACGGTGTGAGCCGCGGTCGGGCCACCGGGTGAGCTCAGGGTGTGCGGAACAGCGTGGTCGCGAGGGTGCGGAACAGCTCCTCGGGGTCACGGTCGCCGACCGGGCCGTCCAGGTTGTGGCTGAGGAGCAGCGTGGCGAAGCCGTGGGCGAGAGACCAGGCGGCGACTCCCGCGAGGCGGCTGTCGATGCCGAAGTCCTCTGCGTGCACGGCTGAGACCGAGGTGCGCAGGGCGTCGGTGGCCAGGGCGCGGGCCGTGGTGAGTTCGAGGTCGGCGGCGCGCAGCAGTTCGGGCGCGAACATCACCTGGAAGTGGGCGGGGTGTTCGCGGGCGAAGCGTACGTAGCGCCCGCCCGCGTCCTTGAGGTCCGAGGCGTCGTTGAGGACGGCCGCGAGCAGCGCGAAGCCTTCGGCGGCGATCGCCGTCAGGAGCCCGGTGCGGTCCCTGAAGTGGTGGGCCGGGGCCGCGTGCGAGACACCGGCGCGGCGGGCCAGATCACGCAGACTCAGCCCGGCGGGGCCGTCGGCGGTGATGACGTCGAGGGCCGCGGTGAGGATCGCGCGGCGGAGGTCGCCGTGGTGGTAGGGGCGGTCCTGCTTGTCGGGACGGTTCGGCCTGTCGGTTTCCGCGGATGCCATGGACAGAGCCTACGCCCGATCTAGGCATTGACAAGTTCGGGCTGCCGAGGCAATCTAGTCAGTGTCAAGTTCCGGGCTGGGTTCGAGGGACTTCGCTGACGACGGGGAGGCATGTCATGTCGAAGCACGACGGCAGGACCGAGATGGAGACCGGCGGGGTGGAGCACGCCGTGGAGCCGGCCCGCGTGCGCCAGCTCTGGCACCTGCTGGAACCTTTGCACGCGGTGCTCTACTACGCGCCAGAGGTCTTCGAGGAGGCGGCAGCGCTCGGTTACGACACGAAGGAGCGCTGGCCGAGCTACTTCCCCCTGCGTGCCGCGCTGTTGGGGCCGGTCTGCGCCGAGCGGGTGGCGTCCGCCTTCTACAGCTTCAGCCCCCGTATGGTCGCCCAGCACATCGACTCCGCCTGGGTGACCGCCGAGCCCGGCGCGATCCTGGCGGCCAGGCTGCGGGGGATCGACCGGGCCTACCGCGCGATATTCGGTGACCGCGTCGACAGCCCCGAGCTGGTCGAGGCCGCCGCCCTCGCCCGGCGCGCGGCCGAGGCGGTGAACACCGCGGGCCGTCCGCTCGCCGCGGCCAACGCCGCGTCGGAATGGCCCGAGCCCCCTCACCTCCAGCTGTGGCAGGCGGCGACGATCCTGCGCGAGCACCGCGGCGACGGCCACATAGCGGCCCTGCTCGTGGCCGGCCTCGACCCGGTCGAGTCGCTGGTCTCCTTCGCCGCGATCGGCGCCGCGTCCGTGGAACGCTTCGAGAGCCGAGGCTGGAGCGCGACGGAATGGGAGTCCGCGCGCGAGCGTCTGACGGCCCGTGGCCTGCTCGACGAGACCGGCGGGGCCACGGACGCCGGCCGAGACCTGCGCCACCGCGTGGAGCACCACACCGACCAACTCGCCGCCACCCCATGGCAGTTGCTGGGCACGGCCGACACGGCTCGACTCGCGGACCTGCTCGGCGACTTCTGGGTCGCGGTGCTGTCCTCCGGGCTGCTTCCGTCGGAGACGACTCTGGGTATCGGAAAGGTCTGACAGTGACAGACAGGACGGAGATGTCGTAGTCCCTGATGCCCCACATCGGGTCTGCCGCTCGTAGACCTCTCTCGGGCAAGTCGTCGCGGCGAAGTGCTCAGCAGGAACGGCCGGCCGGAGCTCAGGGTGCCGGCGTGACCTGCTGACCCACCGGAACGTCTGCGGCATGAGCTCGCATGGCCCCTTCCGGGACGTGAAGCCGCCCGCGGGAGACGAACCTCCGCGGACGGCCCTCGTCGTTCTTCGTCCCTACGGCTCTTCGGGCCTGTCGCGATCCATGCCGAGCGACCCCTCGACCTTCCGCTGTGCGTCGTCGACCTGGCTCTCGTACTTGTTGCCCGTCCTGTCGTTGGCCTTCCGTTCCGCCACGTCGGACATGTCCTTGGCCTTGTCCTGTGCTTGGCGGTTGCTCTTGAACCTGTCGAAGATGCCCATCCAGAGCTCCTTCCAGAGGTGACTCAGGAACGACGATACGGCCGATATGTCCGTGATGCCCATCCGGAACAGTTGTGGTCTGGACCTCCTGAATGCCGCGGTGCGCCCGCTCGCTACGGTGTGCGCGAGGCCGTACGAGGGAAGGCGCTCCCTGCGGGGGCCGGACCGGGTTGCAAGGGGAGGGGCGCACGTGATGCGTCTGAGGGGCGGGGCGACGGTCGCCGTCGTGCTGGTGTTCGCCGTGGCCGGGTGCAAGGCGGAGACGACCACAGGGACCGGTGGGCCGGAGGAAACCGGGGGCGCGGGCGGTTCGGGCGCGGCCCTCACCGCCGCCGAGTCGCTCACCGTGAAGGGGCGGGCGCCCAAAACGGGTTACGAGCGCGACAGGTTCGGCACCGCGTGGGCGGACACGGACTCGAACGACTGCGACACCCGCGACGACATACTCAAACGCGATCTCGAGGACGTGAAGTTCACCCGCGGGGACTGCAAGGTGTCCTACGGCGTGCTCGAGTCGGACCCGTACTCGGGCAAGGACGTGACCTACCGGCGTGGGCGCAGCCAGGTCGACATAGACCACGTGGTCGCGCTCTCCGACGCCTGGCAGAAGGGGGCCAAGTACTGGGACCCCGGCAAGCGGATAGCTCTCGCCAACGACCCCCTCAACCTCCTCGCCGTCGACGCGAGCACCAACCGTTCCAAGGGGGACGGTGACACGGCGACCTGGCTGCCGCCGAACAAGGGGTACCGGTGCACGTATGTGGCCGCCCAGGTCGCCGTGAAGAAGAAGTACGACCTGTGGGTCACGGCCGCCGAGAAGTCCGCGATGAAGAAGGTCCTCTCGGGCTGCCCCGGCCAGAAGCTCCCGACCGGCGGCAATCCGACGGCGGCACCGCCGCGGTTCCACGCGGACTGAGGGCTCGCACCGACCGTATGCCTCGGGGTTCGCGGGCCCTCCCCCCAGGGCTCGCGCCGAGCGGTCGTGGGCCGGGGCGGGCGGGAAATGCGCTTTCCGGTGGGCGGTCCCGCGCCTACGGTGATCGCATGGAGCTGAAGGTGTCGAGTCTCGCCGAGCGACCCGAGATGCGGGAGCGCGTGCTCGGCATGGCCAACAGCTGGCCGGAGTTCGTGACCGAGGACCCCGTGGGCAACGCCCACTACGGACGGATCTCCGGCGAACTCCCCGAGCACGTGCTGTTCGCCGAGGACGAGCGGGGCGAGATCGTCGCGCACGCCCACAGCGTCCCCTTCGCCCTGCACCCCGAGGACCGCGGCGAACTGCCCGCCCGGGGCTGGGACGAGGTGCTGGTGTGGGCGTTCGACGATCTGCGTCGTGGCGTACGGCCCGACACGGTCAGCGCGATCTCGGTCGTCGTCGACCCGCGCCTGCAGGGCCACGGCCTGTCCGCCCGGATGCTCGCGGCGATGCGTGACAACGCCCGCGCCCACGGCTTCAGCGAGGTCGTCGCGCCGGTCCGCCCCAGTGCCAAGCACCTGGAACCGCACACGCCGATCCAGGAGTACGCCCACCGGGTGCGCCCCGACGGTCTGCCGTACGACCCCTGGCTGCGCGTCCACGCCCGGGCCGGCGGCGTCGTCCACGCGGTGGCGCCGGCCTCCATGACGGTGTCCGGTTCGCTGGAGCAGTGGCGCCGTTGGACCGGACTGCCCTTCGACACCCAGGGCGACGTCGAGGTGCCCGGGGCGCTGGTGCCGGTGCGGTGCGAGCCGGAGCGCGGGTACGCGGTGTACGTCGAGCCCAACGTGTGGATGCGGCACGCCCTTTGAGCGTGCCGCATCCTGGGGCGCCGCGTCCCGGCGTGGCTCAGCCGCCGAGAGCGTCGAGGTCCACGATCTCGCCGGCCGGCTTCCGCGCCGGAACCGGTTCGTCGAAGTCGCTGAAGGTGACCGACCCCTGGTCCGCTCCGGCCGTGCTGTCGATCCGCAGCAGATACGGCTTGCCCTCGGTGGCGACATACAGCGTGTAGCGGTCCTTGCCGTCCTTCTCGTGCAGGGTGATCGCCGGCACCCCGTCGACGGTGGCCGTCCTGCCGCGGCTCGCGTCGGAGTTGCTGTCCTCGGCGCCGTCGAGTACCGCGCCCAGATCGCAGAAGCCCTCGAAGTCCTTCGCGTCCTGACCTGTCGCCTTCGTCTTGGTCCACTTGCCGGCCAGCATGGCCACGGCCGCGTCGGTGTCGGCCTTCGACTCTCCCTCGCTCTGCTCACGCAGGAGCGCCTCGTCGAACTTCATGTACACGATGTCGCCGGTCTTGATCAGGTCGGCCTTGCCCTTGCCGCCCATGCCGACGGTACCGGCGCACTCGCCCCTCTTGTTCAGCAGGACGTCGAGGCTGATGGTGCCGCCGCTCTCGTCATCGGGGATGGCGCCCTTCATCCGCAGCGAAGAGGCTCCGGTCGTCGCCTTTATGGTCCGGTCGGCTATCTCGCCGCCGGTCAGCCCGGCGAACGGTTCCTTCTTCGCGGCCGACTTGCCCGGCTCGGCGGATGCGCTGGACGCGCTCGTCCTGCTGTCCGCCTTGTCCTGGCCCGGCTGGCAGCCGGTGAGTCCTGCGGTGGCCGCGGCGGCGATGCAGAGCGCGGCAAGTGCGGTACGACGCATGGTGATTCCTTGGTGGGGATGCGGTGAGGTGATGAGGTGCGGGGGTGCGTGGGGCGCGCCCCCGGTGGTGAGTGAAAGCAGACGGAAGCGGACCGGCCGGCTCAGCCGGTCTTCTTCCAGTCCTTGCAGCCGTTCGTCTTGAAGTAGGCGTCCGAGACGCTGATCCTGACGACGGCCGTGCCGTTGACGTTGTCGTTCGCGAGGATCGACTCGATGCCGTGCTCGGCGTTCTTGGTGCGCTCCCAGTAGCAGGAGTCGTCGGTGTTGCCGGTGGACTTGTAGGTGCCCGGGGCGATGCCGGCGCCGACTGCGAACATTCCGCCGTCACCGGACATCCGGGTGGCGGGGGAGCCCTTCGCCTTCTCGTCGACGGCCTCCCAGTCGTTGCAGTCGCTCGACTTGAAGAGCTTGTCGGTGGCCTTGACGGTGACGTAACTGGTGCCGGTGACATTGTCGTTGGCCAGCAGCGAGTCCATCTCGCCCGAGGCGTCCTTGGCCCGCTCCCAGTAGCACATGCCGTCGTCGTTGCCGGTGGTGCGATACGTGCCGGGCTTGATGTCCGAACCGACCTGGAAGTCGCCGTCCCCCGCGAACGCGGCCTTCTTCTCGGCGACCTCGGCCTTGTCGGTGTCCTTGGTGTCCTTGGTGCTCGTCCTGCCCCTGGCCTCCCGCTCCGCGGATGCCGAAGACCCCTTGCCGGTGCCGCCGGAGGTGCCGCCGTCTCCGTTGTCCCCGGCGTTCGCCGAGACGACTCCGATGACCACGACCCCCACCACCGCGCCCAGCGCGACCTTGCCCTTCATGCCCATGGCTGTATCCCCCTCCGGACGCGACGACCACCGTTGCTCGGCGGTCTCCTCGTTCGCTGGGTCAATAAGAACAGAGCCTGTGAACCGAGTCAACACGATTCACAATGTCATTGGTGTACACGGTCGTGAAGGGGTAGATCTTGCGTACATCGGTATGCTCGGCGTCACACGCGTGGCGCAGGGCTGGTGCGGTACGACGAGGGGAGCGGGCGGGTGCAGGACAACGCGACTGAGGTGACCGCCGCGGGTATCGCACGGCTGGCCGGCGTGGGCCGCGCGGCCGTCAGCAACTGGCGCCGTCGGCACGCCGACTTCCCGAGGCCGGTCGGCGGCACCGAGACCAGTCCGTCCTTCGCGCTCGCCGAGGTCGAGTCCTGGCTGCGCAAGCAGGGAAAACTCGCTGAGGTCCCCTTGCGGGAACGCGTCTGGCAGCAGCTCTCCGGCCACCCCGAGGGCCCGGTCACGGCACTCACCCACGCGGGCTGCCTCCTGCTGCTGATCCACGACCGCCCGACGGTCTGGCTGGAGGTGGGCGCCGGCTCCGACGAGCGCCTCTCGGAGATGCTGCCGGGGGCGCTGCGGGAGGTGTTCACACCACGATTCGGACCCGAGTCGGCCAGGAACACTCCGCCCGCTGTGAACACTCCGCCCGCCGTGAACACCCCGAACGCCATGAACACCGCGGAGGTCGTGAATCCCGCACCCCCCGCCTCCGATGCTTACACCTCCTCTCGTGTTCACACCTCCCCTGGTGTTCACGCCGCCGCCGCTGTGCGCACCCACCCCGCCCTCCACCTCCCCACCAGCCCGGAACTCCTCCCCTCCGCCCCCCTCCTGCGAGGCGTCGCCGAGCTGGCCGCGGAGCTGGGCGCCCGGCAGACCTTCGAGTTCCTGCTCGGCCGGCACCTCGACGCCAACCCGCGCCAGTACACGCTCACCCCCGCCGACCTGGCCGCTCTCATGGCCGACCTCGCCGGCCCCGCCCGTACCGTCCTCGACCCGGCCTGCGGCACCGGCGCCCTTCTGCGAGCCGCCGCCACCCGCCCCGACCAGGAGCTCTACGCCCAGGACAGCGCCCCCGAACTCGCCGCGCTCACCACGCTCCGGCTTGCCCTGCAGACCTGGTCCACCGTGCGCGGTGCGGTCGGCGACAGCCTGCGCGCCGACGCCCACCCGCGGCTGCGCGCCGACGCCGTCCTGTGCCACCCGCCGTTCAACGAGCGCAACTGGGGCCACGACGAACTCGCCTACGACCCCCGCTGGGAGTACGGCTTCCCGGCCCGCACCGAGTCCGAGCTCGCCTGGGTCCAGCACGCGCTCGCCCGCCTCAAGGACGACGGCGCCGGCGTCCTGCTCATGCCGCCCGCCGCCGCCTCCCGCCGCTCCGGCCGCCGTATCCGCGCCGACCTGCTGCGCCGCGGTGCCCTGCGCGCCGTGATCGCCCTGCCGGTCGGGGCGGCACCGCCGTACAACATCCCGCTGCACCTGTGGGTGCTGCGCCGCCCGGAGAAGGCGCCCGCGCAGCCGGAGGTGCTCCTCGTCGACGTGGGACAGTTCGCCGGGGAGGGGCGCGGCGGGCCGGACTGGCGGGCCGTGCGCGAGGCCGTTCTCGACGCCTGGCAGGCCTTCGGGCGGCCCGGCCGCTTCGCCGAACGGCCCGGACTGGCCCGCGCGCTGCCCGTCATCGAACTCCTCGACGACGACGTGGACGTCTCTCCCGCCCGCCACCTGCCACCCCCCACGGCGGCCGGCGGCGCCGAACAGCTCACGGCCGTGCGCGAACACCTGGGCGAGACCCTGCGCCTGACCGCCGACCTCACCCCGCCGCGCGCCGACGCCGCACACCCCGCGCGGTGGCCGCTCACCACGATCGGCGAACTCGCGCGCGGAGGAGCCCTGATGCTGCGCACGGGCGGAAACGGCGGCCACGCACGCGTGCCCGTGCTCACCGACCACGACGTCCTCTTCGGGGCCGACCCTTCCGGGACGCTTCCCGAGAGCCAGGAGGAGGCCGTACTGACCGAACCGGGCGACGTCGTCGTACCGGTGCTGGGCGGGGGCTCGGTGGCGCGCGTGATCGACGCGACGACCGCGGGCGCCGCCCTGGGGCGCAACCTCGTGCTGCTGCGCCCCGATCCGGCGGCGCTCGACCCGTGGTTCCTGGCCGGCTTCCTGCGCGGCACCGCCAACAACCGTCAGGCCAGCAGCTATGCCTCCACCGCGACCCGCCTGGACGTGCGCAGGCTCCAGTTGCCCAGGCTCCCGCTCGACGAGCAACGGCGCTACGGCGAACGCTTCCGCGCGCTCGACGAGTTCGAGCGGGCGCTCAGGCACGCGGGCCGGCTCGGAGAGCAGCTCGTGCGCGGGATGTACGACGGGCTCACCGACGGAACGGTCGCGCCCGACTGATCAGGTCGACAACGGTTCGGTACAACCCGTGACCTGTTGTCGGTATCGGCCTATACGCTCGAACCCCACATCGAATCCCGGTTCAGGAGCGTTCATGTACGGCCACGGCGCGGCGCCGCCCGCCCGCGACTCGGGCACGGTCATCACCCTGCGCGTGGTGCTCGCCGCCGTCGGTTTCCTTTCGTGCGGCCTGCTCGCCTGCGCACCGCTGTTCCGGATCGCGTTCCTGCGCGGCCGGACGGTCGACTGGGTGCTGGCCTGGGCCGGCCTGCCGCTGTCCATCGCGTGCTTCGCGGTGGTCGGCTCGCTGCCGGAGAGCGACCCCCGGACCGATGTCGCCATGTCGCTGGTCCTGCTCTTCGGTCTCTTCAGCAGCGTGTACTTCGTGGTGATGGACATCCGGGTGCACCAGCAGAGGCGGTTCGCCGGCTTCCCGCCGCCCCAGGGCCCGACCGTCCACACCGGCTACGGCTACCCGCAGCCGACACCGCCGTACCCGCCCACGCACCAGCCGCAGCCGCCGGCTCCTGCGGTCCCCGCCCCTGGTGTCGTACCGCCCCCGCCCCCGCAGCGCCCCGCGCCCGCCCGCATCGACCAGGTGCGCGCCGAACTCGACGAGCTCAGCGACTACCTGCGCAAGCACGACGGCGGCAGCACCGAGAGCGGCAGGTGACCGTGGCGACAGGACGTGTCGTCGCCGGCCGCTATGAACTGTCCACGCTCATCGGGCAGGGCGGCATGGGCCAGGTGTGGACGGCGTACGACCAGCGGCTCGACCGGCGCGTGGCGGTGAAGCTGCTGCGCCCCGACAAGGTGGCCGGGCAGGAGGCCGACGAACTGCGCCGCCGGTTCGTGCGGGAGTGCCGGGTGACCGCGCAGGTCGACCACCCGGGGCTCGTCACCGTGCACGACGCGGGCAGCGAGGGCGAGGAGCTGTTCCTCGTCATGCAGTACGTCGACGGCGCGGACCTCTCCGACCATCTCGCCGAGCACGACCCGTACCCCTGGCAGTGGGCGGTCGCGGTCGCCGCGCAACTGTGCGCCGTACTGAGCGCCGTGCACGCCGTGCCGATCGTCCACCGCGACCTCAAGCCGCGCAACGTGATGGTGAAACAGGACGGCACGGTCACCGTCCTCGACCTCGGTGTCGCCTCCGTCATGGACACCGACACCACCCGCCTCACCCACACCGGTTCACCGATCGGCTCGCCCGCCTACATGGCGCCGGAGCAGGCCATGGGCGGCGCGGTCGGCCCGTACACCGACCTGTACGCACTCGGCGTACTGCTGCACGAACTCCTCAGCGGCGACGTCCCCTTCGCGGGTTCCACCGCACTCGGCGTCCTGCACCGGCACCTGTACGAGCCCCCGCTGCCCGTGCGCCGCACCCGACCCGAAGTCCCCGAGGCTCTCGAAGCGCTCGTCCTGCGGCTGCTCGCCAAGGACCCGCAGCACCGCCCGGCCTCCGCACAGGACGTGTACGAGGACCTGGCGCTGCTGCTGCCCGCGCGCGGGACGCCCACGGGAGCACCCCTCGACCCCACACGGCCCTTCCTCCGTCCGCACGCCCCCTGGCCGGACCGCGCGCGCACGCCGGCACCCCAGCCCGCCCCGGTCACGCCGGCCCCTGCGGCGACCGAGAAACCGGACGTCGCGCGCGCCGTCGACGAGGTCAAGCGGCTCCTCGGCGAGGGCCGCATCACCCAGGCCGTCGACATCCTCGGCGGCATCCTGCCGGCGGCCGCCGAACAGCACGGCGTGAACTCCCCGGTCGTACGCACCCTGCGCAAGCAGTACGCCGCCACCCTCATGGACGACGGCCAGTACCGCCGCGCACTGCCCGAACTGCGCCGCCTCGCCGACGAACGCTCCACCGAGGCGGGGCACGCCGACCCGCAGTCCCTGCGGTTCCGCTACGACGCCGCCCAGTGTCTGGAACAACTCGGCGAACCCGCCGCCGCACTGGCCGAATACCGCGCCCTGCTGCCGTACTACGAGAACCAGTACGTGGCCGGCGACCCCCAACTCGCCCACGACGTCCGCCGCCGCATCGGCCACCTCCTGCTCGCCCTCGGCGACCGCGCGGCCGCCCACGACACACTCGCGCGTCTGCTGCACGACGTGGAGCGCTTGCACGGACCGGCGCACCCGCTCGCGGTCGAGGTCCGCCGCACGCTCCAGTGGCTGGGCCAGGTGCGGGGTTAGAAGGCGCCGCCGCTTGGCTTACGCTTCGTTTCACCAAATCACCATGTACAACACAACCAACAGCACATCCAGGGGTGGGGTCGTCCATGTCCAGCCATCGGCAGTCGAAGAAGCGCAGATACGTCACGTGGGGCGTCGCCGGAGCCGCCGTGGTCGCAGGCGCGGGCCTCGCCGCCCAGAGCTCGATGGCCGCGACCACCTGGCCCGCGCAGAAGACGTACACCGGCCGCGCCTTCGACACCTGCGCCGCCCCCTCCCTCTCCGCGATGAAGGCATGGAAGGGCGGCCTCTACGGCGCCGCCGCCGTCTACGTCGGCGGCAAGAACCGCGGCTGCTCCCAGCCCAATCTCACCGCCTCCTGGGTCAAGTCGGTCAGCACGGTCGGCTGGAAGCTCATCCCGCTCTACGTCGGAGCCCAGCCGCCCTGCCAGAGCGGCTCCAACCCGGAGAAGCTCACCGCCTCCACCGCCGCCTCCCTGGGCGCGAAGGACGGAGCGGACGCGGTGGCCAAGACCTCCGCGCTCGGCATGAAGGTCGGCAGCCCGATCTACCTGGACATGGAGGCGTACGACATCACGAACAAGGCGTGCAACGACGCCGTGCTCACCTATGTGCGTGCCTTCGACAAGACGCTGCGCGCCAAGACGTATCGCGCGGGCTTCTACGGCTTCACCAGCTCCAGCGCCAAGGCGATCGCCAACGCGACCAACAAGACCGATCTGCCGGGCAACCTCTGGTACGCGCTGTGGGACAAGCAGAACACCACGACGACGGACTGGCCCTTCGGCAAGACCCAGTACACCGATCACAGCCGCGGCCACCAGTACATGGTCAACAGCAAGGAGACGCGGAACGGCTACACGATCACCGTGGACCGGGACGCCTGGGACGGCCCGGTGGCGATCACCGGCTGAGCGGTCACCACGCGCGCGTGGCGCGGCGGTGCCCGAAGTCCTGGTGAATCGTTGGTCGAATGGGTTGGCCAGAGCCGGTCCCCTGCCTACCATCGATCACCGCAAGACCTTGTGCACCGTCGCACAATCTCCTCGGGAGGCCTCCTTGCACCGCCGTCGTCGCACCGCGCTCGTCCTCTCCGCCGCGCTCGCCGCCGCGGCACCCCTGCTCACCGCGTGCGGAAGCGACGCGCATCCCGGCGCCGCGGCCGTCGTCGGCGGGCAGCGGATCACCGTCGCGCAGCTGGAGAACCGGGTGACCGAGGTGCGCGACGCGCAGCGGGCGGCCGTCACCGACGAGGCGCAGTACACGCAGGCCGTCGCCAAGACCGGCACCCTCACCCGGGACGTCCTGCACGGCATGGTCCTCGACCAGGTGCTGCACCGGGCGGCCGAGAACGCGGGCGTGTCCGTCAACCGCAGAGAGGTCCAGGAGCTGCGCTCCGGCCTGGAGGAGCAGGCGGGCGGCGCCAAGGGCCTGGAGACGGCGTGGCTCCAGCAGTACGGCATCGCCCCCGAACGCCTCGACGAGAACCTCCTCCTCCAGCTGGAGGCCCAGAAACTCGCCGGAAAGCTCGGCACCGACACCAACGACCCCGCCTTCTGGAACGCCCTGAGCAAGGCGTCCAAGCAGCTCGACGTCGACCTCAACCCGCGCTACGGCACCTGGGACGTCGCCAAGAGCACCCGCGTCGACGCGAACACCCCGTGGGTCCGGGAGGTCACGACGGCGGGGAGCGAACAGAGCGCGTAGCGGCACGGAGGCAGGCCACCGGCAGACGGATGATCCTACGATCACCCCGCCACCCCCCACCTGTGGACAAACTGATCGCCCCGTCGACGCCGTGCGTTAGCTTCGAACTGTGAACGCAACCGGCTTCGAGCCCGCCCCTGACCAGGACCCCGACACGGCGTCCGCCCCCGGCCGCATCGTCCTGCTCACCACCAGCCACCGGGTCGCCCCCGGCCTGCTGTCCTGGCCCGCCTGGCAGGCCCTGCGCACCGCCGACCGTGTTCTGTGCGCGGACGGAGCCCACCCCCAGCTGCCGTATCTGCGGGAGGCGGGGACAGCGGTCGACGAGACGTCCCCGACCGCCGAGGAGCTGGTCGGAGCGTGCGCGGGCGGACACACGGTTGTCGTCGTGGCCACGGGCGAGGGCGAGCCGGCCCTCACGGACGGTCTGGCACGCCTCGCCGGATCCGGACGCATACAGATGCCCGAGCTGGAGCTCCTCCCCGCCTCCTACGACCTGCCCGGTGCCCGCCTCCTCGACCTCGTCCAGGTCATGGACCGGATCCGCGCCGAGTGCCCGTGGTCCTCGCAGCAGACCCACGAGGGCCTCGCCAAGTACGGCATCGAGGAGGCGTACGAACTCGTCGAGGCCATCGAGGAGGGCGACCGCGACGAACTGCGCGAGGAGCTCGGGGACGTCCTGCTCCAGGTCGTCTTCCACTCCCGTATCGCCGAGGAGGACCCGGACGCCCCCTTCTCCGTCGACGACGTCGCCGGCGGCATCGTCGCCAAGCTCATCCACCGTCACCCGCACGTCTTCGGCGACGAGACGGCCGGCACCCCCGAGGAGGTCAAGGCACACTGGCTGCGCACCAAGGCGATAGAGAAGCAGCGCAGTTCGGTGACCGAAGGCATCCCCCTCGGCCAGCCCGGCCTCGCCCTCGCGGCGAAACTGGCGTCGCGGGTGCGGACGGCGGGACTGGAGGTACCCCTGCCCCGGGGCGAGGGCATCGGCTACGAACTGCTGGCGCTGGCCGCGCGCGCTGAGGCGGAGGGAGTGGACCCGGAGACGGCACTGCGGGCAGCGGCACGGGCGTACCGGGACGCGATCCGGGAGGTCGAGGCACCCCACCCGCCGGATAACGTCAAGGAGTGACCGACCAGCCCTCAGCCACCCCCGCCGGCCCTGACACCCCCGCGCCCCCCACCGTCCCCGCCGCCGCGACTCCCGCCCCCGAGTTGTTCTCCTGGGAGTTCGCCACCGACCCCTATCCCGCCTACGCCTGGCTCCGCGAGCACGCCCCCGTGCACAGGACCCGGCTGCCCAGCGGGGTGGAGGCCTGGCTGGTCACCCGGTACGCCGATGCCAAGCAGGCCCTCGCCGACCAGCGGCTCAGCAAGAACCCGGCGCACCACGACGAGCCCGCGCACGCCAGGGGCAAGACCGGTATCCCGGGGGAGCGCAAGGCGGAGCTGATGACGCATCTGCTGAACATCGACCCGCCGGACCACACCAGGCTCCGACGGCTCGTCAGCAAGGCGTTCACGCCCAGGAGGGTCGCCGAGTTCGTGCCGCGGGTGCAGGAGCTGACCGACCGTCTCATCGACGGGTTCGCAGCCACCGGCACCGCCGACCTCATCCACGACTTCGCCTTCCCGCTCCCCATCTACGCGATCTGTGACCTGCTCGGCGTCCCCCGCGAGGACCAGGACGACTTCCGGGACTGGGCGGGCATGATGATCCGTCATGGCGGCGGCCCGCGTGGCGGGGTCGCGCGGTCCGTGAAGAGGATGCGCGGCTATCTCGCCGAGCTCATCCACCGCAAACGGGAAGCGCTGCCCGACGAGCCGGCCCCGGGCGAGGACCTCATCTCCGGGCTGATCCGCGCCTCCGACCACGGCGAGCACCTCACCGAGAACGAGGCCGCGGCAATGGCCTTCATCCTTTTGTTCGCCGGCTTCGAGACCACCGTCAATCTCATCGGGAACGGCGTGTACGCCCTCCTCACCCACCCCGAGCAGCGGAACCGGCTGCAGCAGTCCCTGGCCGAAGGGGAAAGAGGCCTCCTGGAGACCGGTGTGGAGGAACTCCTGCGGTACGACGGCCCGGTCGAACTGGCCACCTGGCGGTTCGCCACCGAGCCCCTGCGAATCGGCGGTCAGGACATCGCGGCCGGCGACCCGGTGCTCGTCGTGCTCGCGGCGGCGGACCGGGATCCCGAGCGGTTCGCCGACCCCGATGTGCTCGATCTGTCCCGCCGTGACAATCAGCACCTCGGTTACGGCCACGGCATCCACTACTGCCTCGGTGCCCCGCTCGCCCGCCTGGAGGGGCAGACCGCGCTCGCCACCCTCCTCACCCGTCTACCGGACCTGCAACTCGGGGTGGATTCAACCGATTTGCGCTGGCGGGGAGGGCTCATCATGCGTGGACTGCGCACTTTGCCCGTGGAGTTCACGCCCGTCAGCTAATCGACCGAAGGGTCCGGCCTATCCCCGCACGGGGCCGCCTAAACATGACGCGCCCTCAAGTCTGTGATCTTCACGTGATCTACGCGGCATTAACTTGTGACTAGTGATCGAATACCTATACGTTCACGGACCAGCGCGGTGCCCTGCAACACCCGCCGCGCAGGTCCCTGCTCTCTCGGGAAAGGTCCCCTCATGCTCTCCGGGAACGGTCGTCACCGTCGCCCCCGTCAGGCTCCGGCTCTCCTCGTTGCGGCCGGTGTGACGGGATCCGCCATCGCGATCCCACTGCTCGGGGCGACCGGAGCGAGCGCCGCCACCGGCACCACCTGGGACCAGGTCGCGGAGTGCGAGAGCGGCAGCTCCTGGAGCGCGAACGACGGCAACGGCTACTACGGCGGCCTCCAGATGTCCCAGGAGAACTGGGAGAAGTACGGCGGCCTCGAGTACGCCAAGACCGCGGACCTGGCCAGCCGCAACCAGCAGATAGCCGTGGCCGAGAAGCTTCTCGCGGACCAGGGCATCGCCGCGTGGCCGACCTGCGGTCTGCTCAACGGTCTCAGCAAGGACTCGAGCTCGGCCGACGTCGACACGGGCGTGGGGAGTGCAACGCCCTCGGCGTCCGGCTCGTCTGAATCATCCGGTTCATCCGGATCGTCCGGTTCCTCCAACTCGTCGGGCTCCGAGGAGTCTTCCGGTCTGCTCGGCGCGCTGGACGGTTCGTCCGCGACTCCCTCGCCGTCGGCCACCCCCTCCGGTGGCGACGACGGCTCCAGCAAGTCGGCCAAAAAGAACTCCTCGGGTTCTGAGGGCACCGCCACGGAAGGAGCGCAGCCTTCCGACAGCTCGCCCGTGGTGAGCCCAGAAGAGGATGAAGCGGACAAGTCGTGGCAGGAGGGCAGTTCTTCGGCCCTCGTGGACGTCGGCGCCCTCGGCTTCGGCAAGCACCGGGGCGGCAGTGCCGAGGAGAACGCGACGAAGAGCGCGGCCTCCTCCGCGGCCGGCCGTCACGCCGCCACCTACACCGTCCAGGAGGGCGACTCCCTCGCCTCCATCGCCGACTCCCTTGGCCTCGACGGCGGATGGCGCGCCCTCTATGCCGAGAACAAGGACCGCATCGGGGTCGACCCGAGCAACATCGTCGCCGGTCAGACGCTCGACACAGGGGCTGAATAGGGCGTAAAAGTCCAGAAAAACAGCGGGAGTTCACGTCACACTTCGCACCGAATGTCCACTTTGGTGAAAGTGTGGGATGAGTCTCAGAAGCCCTGATCGTCTTTGAAATTCCGCCGGGCGCGTGTCTACGGTCGTGACCGCTCGGCAACCCGAGCCCCGTCTGTCGCAACGCCGAATCCTGCCAGCGGCCGTACGGGAACAGTCGTCGCGTCAAGCGCCGTAGGCAGGAGCGGGGGACCCAAGGTAAGCGCCGGGCCCAGCAGTTCACGCTGGACCGGCTTGGGGTGAAGTCGCGCACCGCAGGGTGTGCGACCGGGCAACTCAACCGGCCCGAACCCGACAGCTCACCTCGCAGGCGTCGGTGAGGGGATCCACCATGCTGTTTTCCGGCAAGGGCAAGCACCGTCGTCCGTCCAAGGCCACCCGCGCCGCCGCGCTCGCCGGTGTCACCGGTGTCGCCATCGCCGCCCCGCTGATGGCGGCCGGCAACGCCTCCGCCGCCACCGCCTCCGAGTGGGACACCGTCGCCCAGTGCGAGTCCGGCGGCAACTGGTCCATCAACACCGGCAACGGCTACTACGGCGGTCTGCAGTTCTCGGCCTCCACCTGGGCCGCGTACGGCGGCACGCAGTACGCCGCGCAGGCCAACCAGGCCAGCAAGTCCCAGCAGATCGCCGTCGCCGAGAAGGTCCTCGCCTCGCAGGGCAAGGGTGCCTGGCCGGTCTGCGGCACGGGTCTGTCCAGCGCCACCTACAGCGGCGGCAGCAGCTCGTCCTCGTCCAACAGCTCCTCGAACACGAGCAGCCGTTCGACCGAGGAGCAGAGCGCCTCCCGTTCGACCGACCGTCCGGCGGCCAAGAAGACCGTCACCACCCCGACCGGCAAGAAGGTCAAGAAGGGCGACGGCGAGTACAAGGTCGTCAAGGGTGACACCCTCAGCTCGATCGCCGAGAAGCACAAGGTCAAGGGCGGCTGGCAGAAGGTGTTCAAGCTGAACAAGGACATCATCACCGACGCCGACTTCATCTACCCGGGTCAGCAGCTGCACCTGAAGTAGGACCCAGCTGAACCACAGCGACCTCACAGCCGTGTCCTTCATGATGAAGGCCTCGTGAGGGTCCCCCCCCGTCCCCGCGGGCTCCCCGCTCCGGTGCGTGTTCCCCCGTACGCACCGGAGCGGGGTTTTTTCATGCGCCGCCACCGGGGCGTCTTTGTTCAGTTCAGAAACAATTTACTCTCGGTTCTGTCCACGGGGCGGTCCACACGGTGGCCGATCCCCCGGAGGCGGTTAGGCTCGGTCTCGCAGAACCCACCGCGGTCCCGGCGGACCGTGTCACACCCCAAGAAGGAGATGCTCGTGCCGTCCATCGACGTCGTCGTAGCCCGGGAAATCCTGGACTCCCGAGGCAACCCCACGGTCGAGGTCGAGGTCGGCCTCGACGACGGCAGCACGGGTCGTGCCGCCGTCCCGTCCGGCGCCTCCACGGGTGCCTTCGAGGCCATCGAGCTCCGCGACGGTGACCCGAACCGCTACCACGGCAAGGGTGTCGAGAAGGCCGTCCTGGCCGTCATCGAGCAGATCGGCCCGGAGCTGGTCGGCTACGACGCCACCGAGCAGCGCCTGATCGACCAGGCCATGTTCGACCTGGACGCCACCGACAACAAGGGCTCGCTCGGCGCCAACGCCATCCTCGGCGTCTCCCTCGCCGTCGCCCACGCCGCCTCCGAGGCCAGCGACCTGCCGCTGTTCCGCTACCTGGGCGGCCCGAACGCGCACCTGCTGCCGGTGCCGATGATGAACATCCTGAACGGCGGCTCGCACGCCGACTCCAACGTGGACATCCAGGAGTTCATGATCGCCCCGATCGGCGCGGAGTCCTTCTCCGAGGCGCTGCGCTGGGGCACCGAGGTCTACCACACCCTCAAGAAGGTCCTGAAGAGCAAGGGCCTGTCCACCGGTCTCGGTGACGAGGGCGGCTTCGCGCCGAACCTGGAGTCCAACCGCGCCGCCCTGGACCTCATCCTCGAGGCCATCAAGGAAGCCGGTTACATCCCCGGCGAGCAGGTCGCCCTGGCGCTCGACGTCGCCGCCTCCGAGTTCTACAAGGACGGCAAGTACCAGTTCGAGGGCAAGGAGCGCTCCGCCGCCGAGATGACGGAGTACTACGAGGAGCTCGTGGCGGCCTACCCGCTCGTCTCCATCGAGGACCCGCTGTTCGAGGACGACTGGGCCGGCTGGAAGGTCCTCACCGACAAGCTCGGTGACAAGGTCCAGATCGTCGGCGACGACCTGTTCGTCACCAACCCGGAGCGTCTGGCCCGCGGCATCGAGGACGGCGCCGCCAACGCCCTGCTCGTCAAGGTGAACCAGATCGGCTCGCTCACCGAGACGCTGGACGCCGTCGAGCTCGCCCAGCGCAGCGGCTTCAAGTGCATGATGTCGCACCGCTCCGGCGAGACCGAGGACGTCACCATCGCCGACCTCGCCGTCGCCACCAACTGCGGCCAGATCAAGACCGGTGCTCCGGCCCGCTCCGAGCGCGTCGCCAAGTACAACCAGCTCCTGCGCATCGAGGAGATCCTCGACGACGCGGCGGTGTACGCCGGCCGTAGCGCGTTCCCCCGCTTCAGGGGCTGACCCGTACAGGGCTAAGCCTTCGCCAGTCGTACGTACGTCCCCGTACCGGTCCCGTACCGTGTGCGGGGACGTACGTACGTAGAAGGGGAGGCGGAAAGCCGATGGCCGTGAAGGACCGGGACCGTTTCTCCACCGCGACCAGGATCAGACTGCTCGGCGAGCAGACCGCGGCCCGTGTCTACCGCTCCCAGACCAAGCGACAGGCCCGCCGCTCCCGGCTGACCGGCCGGGCCGCGCTGCTCGCGCTCGTGCTGTGCACGCTGGTGGTGGCGCTGGCGTACCCGATAAGGCAGTACGTCTCCCAGCGCGCCGAGATCGCCGATCTGCAGCGGGAGAAGGCGCGGGCCGCCGAGCGGGTGGAGAGGCTGCGCGATCTCAAGGCACGCTGGCAGGACGACACGTACGCCGAGCAGCAGATCCGGCAGCGGCTGCACTATGTGATGCCGGGCGAGACGGGCTTCGTCGTGGTCGACCCGGACGCGGCCAGGCAGTCGCGCACCGACCTCGGCGCCGCGGACCGCCCCTGGTACGCGAACGTCTGGGACGGGGTCGACAAGTCCGACGCCTCCGACCAGTGAACCGACCGATGGACCGATAGAAAGACAGGCATGGAAACGCCCCCGCCCTCCACCCCGCGCACCGAGCCCACCGACGCGGATGTCGAGGCCTTCAAGCAGCAGCTCGGCCGGCCGCCCCGCGGGCTGCGCGCGATCGCGCACCGCTGCCCCTGCGGTCAGCCGGACGTGGTGGAGACGGCCCCCCGCCTCCCCGACGGCACGCCCTTCCCGACGACGTATTACCTGACGTGCCCGCGCGCCGCCTCGGCGATCGGCACGCTGGAGGCGAACGGCGTCATGAAGGAGATGACGGAGCGGCTCCAGACCGACCCGGAGCTCGCCGCGGCGTACCGGGCCGCGCACGAGGACTACATCGCCCGCCGTGACGCCATCGAGGTGCTGGAGGGCTTCCCGAGCGCGGGCGGCATGCCGGACCGCGTGAAGTGCCTGCACGTCCTGGTGGGCCACTCGCTGGCCGCCGGCCCGGGCGTCAACCCGCTGGGCGACGAGGCGATCGCGATGCTGCCGGAGTGGTGGCGCAAGGGTGCGTGCGTGTCCCTCACCGAGGAGGATGCCCAGTGACCCGCGTCGCCGCCGTCGACTGCGGTACGAACTCGATCCGGCTCCTCGTCGCCGACTGTGACCCCGAGACCGGCGAACTGGTCGACCTGGACCGTCGTATGACCATCGTGCGGCTCGGGCAGGGCGTCGACCGGACGGGGCGGCTCGCCCCCGAGGCGCTGGAGCGGACCTTCGCCGCGTGCCGGGAGTACGCGGCGGTCATCAAGGAGTACGGGGCCGAGCGGCTGCGGTTCGTCGCCACCTCCGCCTCCCGGGACGCGGAGAACCGGGACGAGTTCGTGCGCGGGGTCCTCGACATCCTCGGGGTCGAGCCCGAGGTCATCTCCGGGGACCAGGAGGCGGAGTTCTCCTTCACGGGGGCGACCAAGGAACTCAAGGGCAGCGACCACCTGGCCAGGCCCTATCTCGTGGTGGACATCGGCGGCGGTTCGACGGAGTTCGTGGTGGGCGACGACCATGTGCGCGCCGCACGTTCCGTGGACGTGGGCTGTGTGCGGATGACCGAGCGGCACCTCGTGCGGGACGGGGTCGTCAGCGACCCGCCCACCGACGCGCAGATCGCCGCCATGCGGGCAGACATCGAGGCCGCTCTCGACCTGGCCGAGGAGACCGTCCCGCTGCGCGAGGCGCGCACGCTGGTGGGGCTCGCCGGGTCCGTCACTACCGTGTCGGCGATCGCGCAGGAGCTGCCCGAGTACGACTCGCAGGCCATCCACCACTCCCGGGCCTCCCGCGACCGCGTCCGTGAGATCACCGACTGGCTGCTGCACTCCACCCACGCCGAGCGCGCGGCCGTCCCCTCCATGCACCCCGGGCGCGTGGACGTCATCGCCGCGGGGGCCCTCGTACTCCTGTCGATCATGGAGCGGATCGGCGCCGAGGAGGTCGTCGTGAGCGAGCACGACATCCTCGACGGCATCGCGTGGTCGGTCGCGTAGGACCCTGCCGAGCACCTCTGCTGAGCAGGGAGAACAACGTATGAGCGCGTCCGGGGGGCCCTTCGGGGCCCCCCTTTGACGTGTCGGCCAGAAAGTTCGTGAAGTTCTTCACAAGGAATTGGGCCCTGTCGGACGACGAATCTGGTCCGGTTGACCCTTCCGGGGCCCCAACACCCGTGTGAACATGTTCAAAAGGGTGGGATGCGGACCTCGGGTGAGGGTCGTGCGAGGGCGTCGCGCGGGTCTCTCACGGGAGGGATTTCGGAGCAGAGGGGCAGCTCACGCGGCATTGACAACGGGCCGCCCTACACGGTGGTTCCCCTCCCGCGCCATGACCTGGATCACGCGAGTCGCGGAGGATAGCACACCCCCCGGGGAAGCTTGTGAAGGGGCGCACGAGCGACCCCCCTGGGGCGGGTGGATACTCGATGGCATGAGCACCACGGAGCGTCCCAGGATCCTCGTAGTAGGCGGTGGGTACGTAGGCCTGTACGCAGCTCGGCGCATTCTCAAGAAGATGCGCTACGGCGAGGCGACCGTCACGGTCGTCGACCCCCGGTCGTACATGACCTACCAGCCCTTCCTCCCCGAAACCGCCGCCGGCAACATCTCCCCGCGCCACGTCGTCGTTCCGTTGCGACGCGTGCTGCCCAAGGCGGAGGTTCTCACCGGCCGGGTCACCACCATCGACCAGGACCGCAAGGTCGCCACGATCGCCCCGCTGGTCGGCGAGGCGTACGAGCTGCCCTTCGACTACCTGGTGATCGCGCTCGGCGCGGTCTCCCGCACCTTCCCGATCCCCGGCCTCGCCGAGCAGGGCATCGGTATGAAGGGCATCGAGGAGGCCATCGGCCTGCGCAACCACGTGCTTGAGCAGCTCGACAAGGCCGACTCCACGACCGACGAGGAGATCCGCCGCAAGGCGCTCACCTTCGTCTTCATCGGCGGTGGCTTCGCCGGCGCGGAGACCATCGGTGAGGTCGAGGACATGGCCCGCGACGCGGCCAAGTACTACACCAACGTCTCGCGCGAGGACATGCGGTTCATCCTCGTCGACGCCGCCGACAAGATCCTCCCCGAGGTCGGCCCCAAGCTCGGCCTGTACGGCAAGGAGCACCTGGAGAGCCGGGGCGTGGAGATCTACCTCTCCACCTCGATGGACTCCTGCGTCGACGGCCACGTGGTGCTCAAGAACGGCCTCGAGGTCGACTCCAGCACCATCGTGTGGACCGCCGGTGTCAAGCCGAACCCGGTCCTTTCCCGCTACGGCCTCCCGCTGGGCCCGCGCGGTCACGTGGACACCGCCCCGACCCTTCAGGTCCAGGGCACCGACTACATCTGGGCCGCGGGCGACAACGCCCAGGTCCCGGACGTCGCCGCCCGCAAGGCCGGGGTCGAGAACGCCTGGTGCCCGCCGAACGCCCAGCACGCGCTGCGGCAGGCGCGGGTCCTCGGCGACAACGTGATCTCCGGGATGCGGGGCTTCCCGCAGAAGGACTACAGCCACTCCAACAAGGGTGCTGTCGCGGGTCTCGGCCTGCACAAGGGCGTCGCCATGATCGTCATGGGCAAGATGAAGATCAAGGTCAAGGGCCGGCTCGCCTGGTACATGCACCGCGGCTACCACGGTCTGGCCATGCCGACCTGGAACCGCAAGGTCCGCGTCTTCGCCGACTGGACCCTCGGCATGTTCCTCAAGCGCGAGGTCGTCTCCCTCGGCGCGATGGAGCACCCGCGCGAGGAGTTCTACGAGGCCGCGAGGCCCGTGCCCGCCGCCGAGCCGAAGAAGACCGAGGCGAAGGCCTCCTGACCGGCTCCGGTCGCTGATCCACTCCGAAGGACCTCCCGCCATCCGTGGTGCGGGAGGTCCTTCGGCGTTCCCGCAGCGACCGGGTGTACGTGGTCGTTGCATGTGTTTTGCCCAGACGTAACCCGCCGAAGGGACTGCTCCCCGGCATGCCGCTGTTTACCAAGGTGGACAATTCCGGGATCCTCGTCACGGAGGTGTACGCCATGGCAGATGCCGCGCTGCGGCTCAGGAACCTCGTCGGACAGTTGCTGGGGGTGCCGCTCCCGGTGCGGATCCGCGCCTGGGACGGTTCGGAGGCCGGGCCGCCCGAAGCGCCGGCGCTGGTCGTGCGCAACCGGCGTGCCGTGCGCCGGCTGCTGTTCAAGCCGGGTGAGCTGGGGCTGGCCCGCGCCTGGGTCACGGGAGACCTGGACATCGACGGCGACCTCTACACCGCTCTCGACCTGATCTCGGGGCTCGTGTGGGAGCGCGGGGAGGACGCCAGGACCCTCTTCGAGGCCCTGCGTGACCCCGAGGTGCGCTCCGCCGTCCGCGGGCTCGTCGCCCTTGCCGGACCGCCGCTGCCGCCCGCCCCGCCGCCCGAGGAGATCCGCCGGGCCCGCGGCCATCTGCACACCAGGCGCAGCGACAAGCGGGCCATCAGCCACCACTACGACGTCGGCAACGGCTTCTACGAGATCGTCCTCGGACCGTCGATGGTGTACTCGTGCGCCTACTGGGAGGCTCCCGAACCCGGGGGGACCCTGGAGGGCGCCCAGCGCGACAAGCTCGACCTCGTCTGCCGCAAGCTCGGTCTGGGAGCCGGGCAGAGGCTCCTCGACGTGGGCTGCGGGTGGGGTTCCATGGCCATCCACGCCGCCCGCGAGTACGGCGTGAGCGTCGTCGGCATCACCCTGTCCCAGGAGCAGGCGGCCTACGCCCGCAAGCGCGTCGCCGACGAGGGGCTCACCGACCGGGTCGAGATCCGGGTGCAGGACTACCGGGACGTCGCCGACGGGCCGTACGACGCCGTCTCCTCCATCGGCATGGCCGAACACGTCGGCGCGGAACGGTACTTGGAGTACGCCGAGGTCCTGCTGAAGCTCCTGAAGCCCGGGGGGCGGCTTCTCAACCACCAGATCGCCCGGCGCCCGCAGCGCGACGAATCGGCGTACGACCTCAACGAGTTCATCGACGCCTACGTCTTCCCCGACGGCGAACTCGCCCCCCTCGGCACGACCGTGACCATGCTGGAGCGGGCCGGTTTCGAGGTGCGGGACGTGGAGTCGATCCGCGAGCACTACGCCCACACCTTGCGCCGCTGGGTCACCAACCTGGAGGCGCAGTGGGAGCGCGCGGTCCGGCTCGCCGGGCCCGGGCGGGCCCGCGTGTGGCGGCTGTACATGGCCGCGTGCGCCCTCGCCTTCGAACGCAACCGCATCGGCGTCAACCAGGTACTCGCCGTCAGAGCCACCGAATCCGGCACGTCCGGCCTGCCGCTGAGGTCCCGCACCTGGAACTGACTCCCGGGGCCGCCGGATGTCGCCGTCCGCCGTGGCGGCACCGCGGGCGGCGGCCCCGCAGGGCAGGAACGAGGGTCCCGTTGCCGGGCAGCGGGCCCCCAACTGCCGTGCGGCCGCTCGGCCCACGGGTTTCGCGCGGGTCGGTGGGCGCCGGGCGGGAGGGCGGGGCCTGTTCGTGAGTGACGGGCCTCGGCTGCCGTCCGGCTGTTGGGCCTGGGGGGTACCCGGGCCGGCCGGGGAGCGGCTGTGGCGCTCAGTTGCGCGCGGGTCGGTGGGCGCCGGGCGGGAGGGCGGGGCCCGTTCGTGAGCAACGGGCCCCGACTGCCGTACGGCTGCTCGGTCTTACTCCGCCTTGATCGCCGCCAGCATGTTCATGCGGGCCGCACGGCGGGCCGGCCACAGGGCGGCGAGGATGCCCACCGTCGCCGCCAGCAGCAGGAACACCGCCATCCTGGTCCAGGGCAGGACGAGTTCGTACGTTGCCATCTTCGTGCCGAGGAGCTCACCGGCCGCCCAGCCGAAGAAGACGCCCAGGCCGATGCCCAGGACCCCGCCGAACAGGGAGATGACCAGGGACTCCAGACGGACCATCCGTTTGATGCCCTTGCGGTCCAGGCCGATCGCGCGGAGCATGCCGATCTCCTGGGACCGCTCGAACACCGACATCGCGAGGGTGTTGATGACTCCGAGGACCGCGACGATCACCGCCATGGCGAGCAGGCCGTAGAGCATGTTCAGCATCAGCGTGAACATCTGCGCGATGGAGTCGGACAGATCCTTCTTGTCCTGGACCTTGATGGCCGGGTTGGAGCCGAGGGCCTTCTCCAGCTTGTCCTTGGTCGCGGCGGAGGCGCCGTCGGACGTCTTCAGCATGACCTGCATGTCGGTCAGATCGCTCAGGTGCGGATTGAGTGTCGCGGTGTCGAGCATGATGCCGCTGATCAGCTCGTTGCCCTCGTAGACCCCGGCGACCGTGAGCTTCTGCGCCTTGCCGTCCTCGTAGTGGACGGTGAACGTCGAACCCGCCTTCCAGCCGAAGGACTTGGCCCTGTCCTGGTCCACGACCACCTGGCTGCCGCCGACCTTGAACGAGCCGTCGTTCACCTTGAGGTCGGTCAGCTCGCCGATGGCGGAGCCGTTGACGCCGGTCAGGTACTCGGTCTCGCCGTCGATGCGGGAGGCCGCGTTGCGCAGCGGGCTGACGGCGGTGACGTCGTCGACCTTCGCCAGCTTCTTCTCGACGTCCGCCGAGAGTTCGTTGCCGTTGGCCATGGAGACGACGTAGTCCGCCTTGACGGCCGCCGTCGCCATCTTGTCGATCGACTTCTGCAGGCTGCCCGCCATCACCGTCATACCGGTGATCAGGGTGAGCCCGATCATCAGCGCGGAGGCCGTGGCGGCCGTACGGCGCGGGTTGCGCACCGAGTTCTGGCGGGCCAGCTTCCCGGAGATGCCGAAGACGCGCAGGAGCGGTGCCGCGGCCGCGATCAGCGGGCGGGACAGCAAGGGGGTGAGGATGAAGACACCGATGATCAGCAGGACCGCGCCCATGCCCATGGGGGCCTGGCCGTCCGAGCCGTCCATGGTGGTGGCCGCCAGGATCACGGCGACACCCGCCCCGCTGAACAGCGCGCCCAGCGTGTTGCGCAGCACCAGCGACTTGGTCGTCGCCTTCGCGTGCACACTGCTCATCGCCGCGACCGGCGGGATCTTCGCCGCCCTGCGGCCCGGCAGCCAGGCCGCCAGCATGGTGATCAGGACGCCGACCGCGAGGGCCGTGCCGACCGTGCCCGGCGTGATGACGAGCGGCCCGTCCGGGACGGTCGCCCCGAGCGTGCCCATGAGGGACTTGAGCCCGGCGCCGATACCGATACCGGCCACCAGACCGGTCACGGCGGCGACCAGACCCACCACGAACGCCTCGATCAGCACCGACCGCGTGACCTGCCTGCGAGACGCGCCGACGGCCCTGAGCAGTGCCAGCTCCTTGGTGCGCTGGGCGACCAGCATGGTGAAGGTGTTGGCGATGATGAAGGTGCCGACGAAGAGCGCGATGCCCGCGAAGACCAGCAGTCCCTGCTTGAGACCGCTCATCGAGGAGGAGATCAACCGGGCCTGGCTGTCGGCGAGTTCCTTGCCGGTGGTGGTCTCCACCCGGTCGGCGGGGAGCGCCTTCTTCAGCGCCGCCTGCAGCGCGGTCTGGGAGGTGCCGGAGGCCGCCTTCACGTCGATCTCGTCGTACGTCCCCGGCTTGCCGAACAGCTTCTGGGCGGTGGCCGTGTCGAAGAGGGCGAGGCTGCCGCCGGCAGCGACATTGCCGTCGTCGGTGGTGAAGACGCCGGTGACGACCGGCTTCAGGACCGGGCCGTCGACCGAGATGCGCACGGTGTCGCCGACCTTGTAGCCGGACCGCTTCGCGGTCTCGGAGTCGATCGCGACCTGGTTCGCGCCGTGCGGTGCGGCGCCCTCGGACAGCGGGTACCGGGGGTCCTTGTCCCCGTAGTAGTTGCCGCCCTGCGACTGGAAGCCGCCGCCGATGAGCTTGCCGTCCTTGTCGGCGATGGCGGTGAAGCCGCTGACGACGCCGATGGCGTGGGAGGCCCCCGGAACCCCGGCGCTCTTCTCGAGCAGCGCCTGGGTCAGGTCGGGGCTCTTCCCGATCGTGTTGCCCTTGTCCTCCCGGGACTTGGCGGTGACGGCCACGTCGACCTGGTCGAAGCCCTTGGCCGAACTCTTCTGGTAGGCCTCGGAGATGGTGTTGGTGAAGACCAGCGTGCCGGACACGAACGCCACGCCGAGCATGACGGCGAGCACGGTCATGAGCAGTCTGGCCTTGTGCGCGAGTACGTTGCGCAGGGCGGTGCGGAACATCAGGAGGTACGGCCCTTCGCGTCGAACTGCTTCATGAAGTCGAGCACGTTGTCGGCGGTGGGCTGGTACATCTCGTCGACGATCCGGCCGTCCGCGAGGAACACCACCCGGTCCGCGTACGCCGCGGCCACCGGGTCGTGGGTCACCATGACGACCGTCTGCCCCAGCTCCCGCACGGAGTTGCGCAGGAAGCCCAGCACCTCGGCGCCGGAGCGGGAGTCGAGGTTTCCGGTCGGCTCGTCGCCGAAGATGATGTCGGGCCTGGACGCCAGTGCCCGGGCGACGGCGACACGCTGCTGCTGGCCGCCGGAGAGCTGGGCGGGCCGGTGGCTGAGGCGGTCCCGCAGGCCGACCATCTGGATGACCGACTCCAGCCACTGCTTGTCCGGTTTGCGGCCGGCGATGTCCATCGGGAGGGTGATGTTCTCCAGGGCCGTCAGGGTCGGCAGCAGATTGAACGCCTGGAAGATGAAGCCGATCTTGTCCCGCCGCAGCTTGGTCAGCTGCTTGTCCTTCAGGGAGCCGAGCTCGGTCTCGCCGATGCGGACCGAACCGGAGGAGAAGGTGTCGAGGCCGGCGACGCAGTGCATCAGCGTGGACTTGCCGGAGCCGGAGGGACCCATGATCGCGGTGAACTCGGCCTGGTGGAACTCGACGGTGACCCGGTCCAGGGCGACCACCTGGGTCTCGCCCTGTCCGTAGACCTTCGACAGATCCGTGGCGCGCGCGGCCACGGTGGTGGTCCGGCCGGCGACTGGAGTGGTGGTCACGGGATGGAACTCCTAGCGGGACGACATCGTTGAAGGACGTCTTCCATCGTGGTGGCCGCAGCGCGCCGTGTAGTCAGCCGCAGTTCTGGTTCCGAGGGCAGACTTCGGAGGGACCGCGCCGCTCGGTGTCATACCTGGGGATGACGGCGGCCCCTGATCGGGGCAAGTGCAGAGAACAGGTGGAGCGTCCTCGTTCGGGCGGTGAAATTCCGTCATTCCGCGTGCGCGGCCTGGTGTCCCACGGAACGCTATTGGCAAGTGCGGATGGCGTGTTCCACGGTCTGATGCACCCTCAGACGTCAATAAAATAAGACAACATCGGTCCGCCCGTCCGCAGTTCGGGGGACGCACCCCGATAGGCTCGGACCTTCGACGCGGAGCCCATGGCCTGCCCGGATGGTGGAATGCAGACACGGCGAGCTTAAACCTCGCTGCCCCTTCGCGGGCGTGCCGGTTCAAGTCCGGCTCCGGGCACTTTCCCGCCCACGCAGTGAGTTCTCACGCGTGGGCCGGTACTCCGCCGTCAACCCTCGTAGACGGTCAGTACGGCACCGTCGATCTCGATCCGGCGACCGGCGCGCATGCCGTCGCGGCGCAGTGTTCTCAGACAGGTGTGGAACAGGGGCAGCTCGTCCGCGTCCAGGACGGCGGCGGCCAGTTCCACGAGTTCGGTCACTGACTGATCGGTCAGTACCCCGGGCAGCTCGCCGGAGAGCAGAACGACCGATTCACCGGCGGGCCCGCGGACCACGGCTGTGGCCGGCCCACCATGCACGAACAACACATTCCCCCCTGGGAGCCCGGGGTCGTGCGGCTCTCGCTCCTCGGGCAGGACGAGAGACTAGCGGGGGAGTGCGGTGCTTTCGGCCACAGTCGAAATTCTTTTTCCGACTCCACGGAAGAGTGAACATCCGCGGTCGAGGACCGCCGGGACATGCTTCCGGACGGTCACTTCCTTGGCCAGGGGTGGGGTGGGGAGGGGTGGGTTTCGGAGGTTCGGTCGCGGTGGCGGACTCTCGGTTCGGGGGGGCCGCGTCTGTGGGGGTGGGGCTGGGATCCCGGGCGGGTGCGCGCGCGAGAGGGCGGGGCCCGGAAGGTCGCTTCGTGGGGGAGGAGCGAGTGTCTGATGCTCGTGCGGTCCGGGGCGGGCGCCGTGCGTGCGGTCGTGTAGTCCGGGCGCGTGTCGGGCGGTGTTTGCCCGGTGCGGGGTCGTCCTCAGGGGGCTCGCGTGGAGTGGAGCAGGGGCCCGAAGGGGGAGCGCCTTCAGGGTTGGCCGGCTCGGGCGCCCGTTTGGCGTGACGTGGGGATGGGCGCCGACCGGCCGCTCACATGGCGTGGGGCTGGATGGCGGCGAGTTGCTCGCGGGGCGTGAGGTCGGGTGCCCGCCGGCCGCTGGCGGGGCGTCGGGTCGGGGCCCGGAGGAGCCGCGCCGGTGGGGTGGGGCGGTGCCAGGGCGGCCGTGAAGGGTGCATCCGTGGGGTGGGTCAGTGCCAGGGCGGCCGATTGCGTGGTGCAGGGTCGGGGTCTGAGGGTGCGTCCGCGGGGTGGGGCGGTGCCCGGGTGGGTGTGAAGGGTGCGTCCGCGGGGTGGGGCGGTGCCCGGGTGGGTGTGAAGGGTGCATCCGTGGGGTGGGTCAGTGCCAGGGCGGCCGATTGCGTGGTGCAGGGTCGGGGCTCTGAGGGGTGCGTCCGCGGGGTGGGGCGGTGCCCGGGTGGCCGTGAAGGGTGCGTCCGGCGGGTGGGCCAGTGCCCGGGTGGCCGCCTGCCTGGGCGTGGTCGTTCTTCGGAGTGGGGCTCGGGTCCGGACTGGCGGGGCCCGGTGGTTACTTCTTCGGGGTGCGGTCCAGTAGGGACTCCACGAGCGCGGTCACGTGGCGGCGGTCGTCGGCCGAGAGTTTCTGGAGGCTGGCGATGAGCAGGTCCACCTCGGGGTCGGCCGGGCGGGCCGTGCCCTCGGGGTCCTGGCCGGCCGGTGAGCCGTACACATGGATGCCGCAGGCCTCGGCGGCGGAGCGGCGCACGGTGTCCAACGGCAGTTCCAGCCCCTTGGACAGCCCCTCCAGGGTGGTCGACTGGGGCATGCGGACGACGCGGTCGGTGGTCGCCAGGTGGTGGACGGTGGAGCGCGGGATACCGCCGCGGCGCGCCACGTCACCGTAGGACCAGCCCTTGCGGTCCAGGCGCTCACGGATCAACTGCTGCAGTGCGTTGGCCACGGGTGGGTCACTTCCTGCTCGCCGCTCGGCGGAACCGTCCATGTCGCAGCCGATTCTACGGGCGGCCCCACCCGCCGCCGAAAGGGTGATTCCCCGAACGGGTTGCGCACAGGCCCCGCCAGGCCCTAGTGTCCAATCTCGTTGGACAGCACGTCCGACCAAGTTGGACAGAGTGTGGGGGGAACCTGACTCGGTCCGACCGGAAATGCCCATCCCTGAGGGGGAATTGATCATGATGGACGCTCACGAGCTCGAGGCCGAGTCCGCGGAACTGCTGCCGGGCCGGGAGGCCCTCGGTCGTCTGAAGTTCAGCTTCAACAAGACGACCAACGTGACCAAGCACATCGCCAACGTCGAGGCCCACAACTCGTCCCTGGCCGTCAACGACCACTCCTTCGCGTCGGCCGCCGCCTCCAGCGCGGGCCAGAGCATCACGGTCACCCAGTAACACCCGCGCACCACCTCGAACCCCATCCGCATCACCTGAAAGGACGTCCGTCATGAGCATGGACATGCACGAGCTGGAGACCGAGTCCGCCGAGCTGCTGCCGGGCCGGGAGGCCCTGGGCCGTCTGAAGTTCAGCTTCAACAAGACGACCAACGTCACCAAGCACATCGCCAACATCCAGGCGGACAACCAGTCCGCGGCGCTCAACGACCACTCCTCGTACTCGGTCGCCGAGTCGCAGGCCTCGCAGTCGATCGTCGTCAAGCAGTAGCGCCGGCCTGATCACGGCCGTCGGGGTGGGCCGCCCGTACCAGCGGTGCGGTCCACCCCGACGGCCATGCAAGGGGGGAAACGGGGAGGACGTGGGGGGAGACCACATATGACAGTGCTCGGAGACGGGCCCCCGACGCTGTACGACCCGGGGCCGGTGCCCGGGCCCGGCGGCTGGCCGGTGACGTACGAGCAGGTGGCCACGGGCAGCCTGCCGGTCGTCGAAGCGCCGCTGGTACCGCGGCTCAGCGCGGGACTGCGACTGCACGGCGAGTACCAGGGATCGGGCTTCACCGAGCCCAAGTACATCGCCCGCCGGGGGGACGGGCAGGTCGTGCAGCTGTCACGGCTGCTCCATCTCGTGGCGTCGTCCGTGGACGGCGTACGCGACACCGAGTCGATCGCCCACCGGGTGAGTGCGAGGTTCGGCCGCGAGGTCAGCGGCGAGAACATCCGCTACCTGGTGGAGAAGAAGCTCGAACCGCTCGGGGTGACGGTCCCCGAGGGCCAGGAGAGCGACGAGGTCGACGCGCCGCGCTCCGACCTGCTGCTCGCCCTCAAGGGCCACCGGGTCATCTTCGACGAGCGGCGCACGGCACGGATCGCGCGGATGTTCGCGTGGCTGCACCGGCCGGTCGTGGTCGCGGCCGTGCTGCTCACCACCGTGGCCATGGACGTGTGGCTGTTCGGTTTCTTCGGGGCGATCGAGCCGGTCCTGGAGGTCCTCGACCAGCCGGTGCTGATCCTGATCGTCTTCGGTCTGACCGTGGCCTCGCTCGTCTTCCACGAGTTCGGCCACGCCTCCGCGTGCACCTACGGCGGCGCCCGGCCCGGGTGCATCGGCTGCGGGATCTTCCTGATCTGGCCGTCGATGTACACGGACGTCACCGACGTCTACCGGATCGGACGCGGCGGGCGGATCAGGACCGACCTGGGCGGGGTCTACTTCAACGTCGTCTTCATGCTCGCCATGGCCGGGCTGTACTTCACCACGGGGGAGCCCTTCTTCCTGGCCGCGGTGTATCTCGGGCACTTCGAGATCCTCGAACAGCTGATGCCGGCGGTGCGGCTGGACGGCTACTACATCCTGGGCGACCTCGCCGGGGTCCCGGACCTCTACGGCAAGATCAAGCCGATCCTGCTCGGTCTGGTGCCGGGCAGGAAGGGACGGGCCGCGCGCAAAGAGGTCGCCGGGCTGAAGAAGTCGGCGCGGACCATCGTCGCCACGTGGGTGCTCACCATGGTCCCGCTGATCATCGGCGAGATGGGCTACGCGCTGTGGAACCTGCCCCGGATCATCGCCACGATGACCCGGTCCATGGTCGAGCAGTTCTCCGGCACCGGGTCGGCCTTCGCGGACGGCAAGGTCGTCGAGGGGCTCGTCGGGGTGCTCGGCTGTCTGATGCTGCTGATCCCGATGGGCGGTGTCGTCTATCTCTCCGTGAAGATCGGAGGCCGGATCCTGCGGGCCGCGAAGCGGTCCACGGCGGGGCGGCCCCGGCTGCGGGTGACGCTGTGCGCGGTGCTCCTCGCCGGACTGACCGGCCTCAGCTACGCCTGGACGTCCGGGCTGACGCCCCAGCCGCTCCCGAAGAAGCCCCCGATCGCGCCGATCCTCCAGCCCGGGGTGTCGACGGAGGAACCGCAGCCCCGCCGGGCCACGACGCCTGACGGCAACGCCTCGACATCGGACCAGGACGCCTCGGACGACCCGGCGGGCACGGGTCCCGATGCGGTTCCGTCCTCGGCGCCGGGGCGCTCCACGGGTTCCGGCGATCCCACCCCCGGAAAGTCCGCCGACGCGTCGACGTCCGCCGCACCGGCCTCGTCCGCGACGGCACCGGGCTCGGCGACCGGGGGCGCCTCCCGCGGACCGGCGTCCCCGGCCCAGGGCACATCGGCGGCCCCGGAACCGTCGTCGCCGGGCACGGGAGCGGGCCCCTCCAGCCCCGCCTCGTCCCCGACCCCGTCGGAAAGCGTCCCGCCCTCACCCACCGAGGCCTCGTCCCCACCGCCGGCCAGCGGTTCACCGGGGGCGTCCTGAGCGCCCCGGCCGGTCCGGTCGCCACTGCCGCCCCCCGCATCCGTACTCATCCATCCATTCAGGGAGATCCCTTGAACAGCCACCGAAAACCCCGTACCTCCACCCCGTTCACCCGGCGGGCCGTTCGCGTGGGGCTGTTCGCCGCCGGTGTCGCCGGTGTGGCGACCGCCGTGCCGGCGCAGGCCGCGACCGGCGGGGCGACCAAGGTCGCCGTCTCGTCGGACCATGTCTTCAGCCATGCCGACCGTCTCGACCACACGGAGGAGAAGGACTCGTTCACCATCCGGCAGTTCGGCAAGGTGAACGCCGCCTCCGTGCGCAACCAGGCCAACGCGGTCTCGTCGGGCTGCACCGCCGACGACGCCTGCCGTTCGGTCGCGCTGTCCTTCCAGATCGTCACCATGGCGGGTGAGCACACCCGCCTGAACGCCGTGAACCTCAGCGACGCCACCAACAAGAGCTGCACCGGCTGCCAGACCCTGGCCGGCGCCTACCAGTTCGTGGTCTCCACGCCCACCCCGCTCACCCTCGACTCCGGCCACCGCCGCCAACTCGCCGACATCCACCGCCGGCTGGACACCCTGACCCGCTCCGACGTCCCCGCGACCGACCTGCGCACGCGCGCCGACGCCCTGGCCGCCGAGGTCAACACCGTCCTCCAGGACGCCGTGGCCCACGCTCCGAAGGGCGACGCGCAGGACGACGTCACCATGCACCGCCACCTGGACGGCTGGCCCGGCCGCTGACCCATCCGGCCCCCGGACCCGCGGCAGCCTTCCGCGGGCCCGGCGGCCGCGCAGACCGTTGACATCGGCAGACCCCGGGCGCAGACTCGGCACACCACAGTGAAAGAAATTTCACCACGCGAACACCGCGAAGGTCTCCGAAGGGAACGCCCGATGCGTACCACCGTCGGCATCATCGGAGCCGGCCCCGCCGGCCTCCTCCTCGCCCGGCTCCTCCACAACGCCGGCATCGACTCGGTCGTCCTGGAGAGCCGCGACCGCGCCTATGTCGAGCACCGCCAGCGCGCCGGGATCCTGGAGCAGGGCACCGTCGACGTGCTGCGCGCGGCCGGCGCCGGCGAACGCATGGACCGCGAGGGACTCCCGCACGACGGCATCGAGCTGCGGTACGACAGGAAGCGCCACCGCGTCGACTTCCCCGCCCTCACCGACGGCCGGTCCGTGATGGTCTACGCCCAGACCGAGGTCTGCAAGGACCTCATCGCCCTCCAGCTGAAGGACGGCGGCCCCCTGCTGTTCGAGGCGGAGGCCCTGGCCGTCGAGGGCGCCGACACCGACACCCCGCGCGTCCGCTTCCGGCACGAGGGCCGCGAGGACGTCCTGGAGTGCGAGTACGTCGTCGGCTGCGACGGCTTCTGGGGCGTCGCGAGGAAGGCGATCCCCGCCGAACTGACCAGGGTCTTCGAGCGGGCGTACCCCTTCGCATGGCTCGGCATCCTCGCCGACGTCCCGCCCTCCCACGACGAACTCGTCTACGCCCGCCACGACCGCGGCTTCGCCCTGCTGTCCATGCGCTCCCCGTCCGTCTCCCGCCTCTACCTCCAGGTCCCCGAGGGCGCGGACGCCGGCAGCTGGGACGACGACGCGATCTGGGACGAGCTGGAGCGCCGCTTCGAGACGGACGACGACTGGACCCTGGAGCGCGGCCCGATCACCCAGAAGTCCGTCACCCCCATGCGCTCCTACGTCCACGAGCCCATGCGCCACGGCCGTCTCTTCCTCGCCGGCGACGCGGCACACATCGTCCCGCCCACCGGCGCCAAGGGCCTGAACCTCGCCGTGGGGGACGTCGTGACCTTCGCGAGGGCGCTGACGCACCAGAGGGAGACCGGTTCGGCCGAGCGCCTCGACGCCTACTCCGAGACCTGTCTGCGACGGGTGTGGCAGGCCGAACGGTTCTCGTACGACATGACGATCCTCCTGCACCGGGCGCCGGGCGCCACTCCCTTCGAGGACCGGATGCAGCTGGCCCGGCTGGAGCGGATCGCCGGTTCGCGGGCCGCCGAGACCGACCTCGCCGAGGGATACACCGGTTTCCCCTTCGAGTGAGCCCCTCCAGTGCCGGGAATCACGCGTACGCGTAGCGTGTTGGCCAGCACAACGAGGGAAGATCCTCCTCAAGCACTAGGGTCATTCCTTTGCCTACCCATTACTCTTGAGGGCAAGGTCCACAGACGGTGGCCATGGAGGAGTGAAATGAGGAGCAGCAACCCGGTCTTCTCGCGACGGGGGTTCAGCCGCGACAACGGCTACGCGGGCTTCAACACCGCGCCGCAGGCCGGGGGCGCAGCCGTGGGCACGCAGGGCAGCCCCTACGCGCAGCCGCAGGGCAACCCGTACGCGACCAACCCCTATGCCCAGCAGGACCTGCAGCAGGGCGCACCGCCGCAGACCCCGGTGACCACCGGCCGGATGACGATGGACGACGTCGTCATGCGCACCGGCACCACGCTCGGCATCCTGATCGTCACGGCCGCGCTGGCCTGGGCGCTGCTGCCCGTCGACGACGCCAACATCGGCCGCTCGTACGGCATCGGCATCGGTGCCGCGGTGATCGGCATGGTCCTGGCGCTCGTCCAGTCCTTCAAGCGCACGGCCACGCCCGCGCTGATCGTGTCGTACGCCGCGTTCGAGGGCGTGTTCCTCGGCGTCGTCTCCAGCGTCGTCGACAACCGCATCGCGAGCGGTGCGGCCATGCAGGCCGTGATCGGCACCCTGGCGGTCTTCGCCGCGGTACTGGTGGCGTACAAGGCCGGCTGGATTCGCGTCAACCGGCGGTTCTACGGCTTCGTCATGGCGGCCGCGCTCGGCTTCCTGCTGCTGATGGTGGTCAACCTGCTGTTCGCCGCCTTCGGCGGTGGTGACGGCCTCGGCTTCCGCAGCGGTGGCCTCGGCATCCTGTTCGGCATCATCGGCGTCCTGCTCGGCGCGTGCTTCCTCGCCCTCGACTTCAAGCAGGTCGAGGACGGTATCGCCTACGGCGCCCCCCGCGAGGAGGCGTGGCTGGCCGCGTTCGGTCTCACGCTGACGCTGGTGTGGATCTACATGGAGTTCCTGCGACTCATCGCGATCCTCAACAGCAACGACTAGTCCTCGACGGTCGTACGGCGAAGGGCCCTCGGTTGCGACCGGGGGCCCTTCGGCATGTGCGCAGCTCAGAAGTACCTGCGCGCGGCCCTCCTCATGTCGTACTCGTGGATGATCGCCTTGGCGTGGCCGTACGCGAGGTTGTGTTCGTGGCGGAGCCAGCTGACCTTTTCCTCGAAGCGGAAGAGGGCCGGGCCTTCGTCGACGGTGCGGAGCCAGTCGGAGACTTCACGACCGGTGCAATGGGGGATGCGGGCGAGCAGGTTGCGGTGGGTCTCCTCGGAGAGGACGTGGGACATCGGCGCCTCCGGACGCAAAGGGGATGTAAGCCGGTCCTTCAGGTCACCGTGCCTGAGCGTTCGCCTGTTGGCAACAGTCCCGGGGGGACGCGTACGGTTGCCGGGTGGCTGATACTTCGCGTCTGACCCGGGCTGTGGACCACTTCGCCGACCGTCTGCGGGCCGCGCCGCAGAGCCGGTTGCAACGGGGCGCCGCCGCTGAAGCCCTGGGGCTGGCCCGGGAGTTCGCCCGTCGGACGCAGGTTCTGGAGGAGCCCGGGACCGAGCTTCGCGAGATGCCGGACGCCGGGATGTTCGCCGCCGCCGACCAGATCACCGTGGCCGTACACGACTTGGCTCTCGTCCTGACGGACGAGAGCCAAGTGGAAGAAGCGGTGGAACTGGTGGCGCAGGCCCAGCAGCGGGCCGGAGTGTGACTCCTACAGAGAGGCTATGACCCGGTCCGCCAGGATGTAGACGTTCTCCTCGCCGCACGCGAACGTCAACGTGTACGCGCCCGAGATGCCCGAGCCGCCCAGCAGCACCGGCGTCTCGCCCGCGCGCAGGGCCGCGGAGAGACGCTCGGCCGTCTCGCGGTGGCCCGGGGTCATGCAGAGGGTCGTGCCGTCGGCGAAGACGTAGACGTCCAGCGTGCCGAGCGGGCCCGGGCGGACGTCGGCCAGTTCGGTGCCGGAGGCGGCCAGTTCCTCCAGGGTCGCCACCGTGCGCTCGTGGTCGCCCACCACCGGAGAGCCGACCGGGACGAAGTCCGGGTGGGAGGGGTGGCGGCGGCGGGCCGCGGCCAGTTCGGGGCTGTCCGCGGGGGTACCGCCGGCGAACTCGTCCGCGTCGGCCGCGGACTCCTGCCCCGGCAGGCCCACGAAGTCGGCCTGCCGGGGCAGGAACAGGTCGATGTCGGGCAGTCCGAGCAGCGAGGGCGCGTCGGAGGCGTCACGGGCCTCCTGGGCGGCCCAGAAGGCACGCGCCTCGGCGAGTTCGCGCTCGCGCTCCTCGGCGAGGGCCTCGGCCACGGCGGCCCGTATCTCGTCGACGTCAGCGGCGGGACGAGCGGCCGGTACGAGACCCCGTACGGGCGCGGTGTTGTTCCTGGCGAGCTCGGTGTGCAGGGCGGCGACCTGTCGGCGCAGCACCATGAGGGTGCGCAGGACGGCGACGCCCACGGCGCCCGTGGCGGCCGTGGTGACCAACAAGGCGATCGGCATGGCGCTCACTGACGTACTCCCGGTTCAAAGTCGACCCCCGACTTCCTACATCAGCTTGAAGGGCGGACTATCCAGCTGTCAGTGCGTAACGTCACGAATCGGACAGGACTTTGGGTCGGGGGTTTGGTGGTGAAACGGCTCTGACCTGCGTAAATCCCTTCCCGAAGGGAGATAGGTCACATCCTGAGGGAGATTGGATCACAAATCGGCCCAGAACCTTGGAGTTTCCTCGGTTCTGGGCCAAAGAGTGGCAGTAAGTGCCCGTACGGATACGGAGCGTTGACGTTCTTGTCGGCTTTTAGCTCAGACGCTCGATGACCATCGCCATGCCCTGGCCGCCGCCCACGCACATGGTCTCCAGACCGAACTGCTTGTCGTGGAACTGGAGGGAGTTGATGAGCGTGCCGGTGATGCGGGCGCCCGTCATGCCGAAGGGGTGGCCGACGGCGATGGCGCCGCCGTTGACGTTCAGCTTCTCCAGCGGGATGCCGAGCTCGCGGTAGGAGGGGATCACCTGGGCGGCGAACGCCTCGTTGATCTCGGCCAGGTCGATGTCGTCGATCGTCAGGCCGGCGCGGCGCAGCGCCTGGTTGCTGGCGTCGACCGGGCCCAGGCCCATGATCTCGGGGGAGAGGCCGGAGACGCCGGTGGAGACGATGCGGGCGAGCGGGGTGAGGCCGAGCTCGCGGGCCTTGGTGTCGCTCATGATGACGACCGCGGCGGCGCCGTCGTTGAGAGGACAGCAGTTGCCGGCGGTGACCAGGCCGTCGGGGCGGAAGACCGGCTTGAGACCCTGGACGCCCTCCATGGTGACGCCGGCGCGGGGGCCGTCGTCCTTGGAGACGACCGTGCCGTCGGGCAGCGTGACCGGGGTGATCTCGCGCTCCCAGAAGCCGTTCTTGATGGCTTCCTCGGCGAGGTTCTGCGAGCGGACGCCGAACTCGTCCATGTCCTGGCGGGTGATCCCCTTCACCCGGGCGAGGTTCTCGGCGGTCTGGCCCATCGCGATGTACGGGTCGGGGACGAGGCCGTCCTCGCGCGGGTCGTGCCAGGTGGTGCCCTCCTGCTGGGCGACCTCGGCGGTGCGGGCCTCGGCCTCGGCGAAGAGGGGGTTGTGCGTGTCCGGAAGGCTGTCGGAGTTGCCCTTCGTGAAGCGGGACACCATCTCCACGCCCGCCGAGATGAAGACGTCGCCCTCGCCGGCCTTGATGGCGTGCAGGGCCATCCGGCTGGTCTGTAGCGAGGAGGAGCAGTACCGGGTGATCGTGCAGCCGGGGAGGTGGTCCATGCCCATCTGCACGGCGACGACACGGCCGAGGTTGTTGCCCTGCTCGCCGCCGGGCAGACCGCACCCGAGCATCAGGTCGTCGATGTCGCGCGGGTCCAGCTCCGGGACCTTGGCGAGCGCGGCCTGGATGATCGTGGCGGTGAGGTCGTCCGGGCGCAGGTCCTTGAGGGAGCCCTTGAAGGCGCGGCCGATGGGGGAGCGGGCGGTCGAGACGATCACGGCTTCGGGCATCACGGCTCCATTGGCGTACGAGGGTTCAGGCGGGCTGCTTGGGAAGTTACCCGGACGTATGGCCTGGGTCACGGGTGCGGCGGTGTGACCTTTGTCTAAGCGCTTGCTTTGTGCTCCCGTGGTTGAGTCGGAAGGTGGTGGCGGGCCGCGTCCTCAAACGCCGGACGGGCCGGAAGCGCCCGAACCGGCGCCTGTCACTGGACGCCCGACGCGCTGGTGGGTGACGGCTCCGCCTCCTTGACCCGCCGCCTGCGCCGCCGCTTCAGCAGGGCCCAAGGCCCCTTCGGACCCGTCGGCATCGCGGCGGCGACCTCCGTGCCCGCCTCCGACGCTGCCTCGGCCGCCGCCCTCGCCACCGGCAGGAAGCCCTCACGGCGGGAGGCGTCCGGACGGTCCTCGTCGGCCGGCCACAGGCTCAGGGCCGCGCACACCGTCGGCAGCACCGCCATCGCCGCGGTCGCATAGCCCTCCGCCGAGGGGTGGTAGTTGTCGGGGCCGAACAACTCCCGCGGGTTCGCCTCGAACTCCGGGCCCAGCAGATCGCCCAGGGACACCGTGCGGCCGCCCTGTTCCACCGCGCCGATCGTCTGCGCGGCCGCCAGCTGGCGCGAGGCCCGGCGGGCCAGCCACCGCAGCGGCTGCTGGACCGGCTCGATCGTGCCCAGGTCGGGACAGGTGCCGACCACGACCTCGGCACCGGCCGTGCGCAGCCGCCGTACCGCGGACGACAGATGGCGCACGGAACGCGTCGCCGGCATCCGGTGCGTGACGTCGTTCGCGCCGATCATGATCACGCAGACGTCCGGGACCCGCTCGGGGTCCGCCAACGTCTGGGCCACCTGACGGTCCAGGTCGTCCGAGGTGGCCCCGGGTAGGGCGACGTTACGCAGTTCCACCGGGCGCTCCGCCACCGCCGCCAGGCCGGACGCCAGCAGGGCGCCCGGGGTCTGGCCCGCCCGGTGCACCCCCTGGCCCGCGGCCGTGGAGTCGCCCAGCATCACCAGCCGCAGGGGCGGCTCGCCGACGGTGGCGTAGACGTGGCCGTACCGGCCGTCGGCCTGCGGGACATGCGGCGTCGTGCCGTTGCCCACCTGCCGCCTGGCCAGCCGCACCTCCGCCAGCAACAGCCCCATGGCCGCCGCGCCGACCAGACCGATCCCGCCACCGCCGTACGCGGCGCCGGCCGCGATCCGCCTGGCCGTCCTCGCCCTCGACATGCTCGTCATACGTCGCCGCCACCTCCGTCGAACCCGCTACACCCACTCCTTGCCCCGCACGGACCGTGGCCCAATCCCAACAGGGAGTGAACGACCGTCATGGCGCCCGATCAGGCCATAGGCTGGCTGGACCACCAGGCCCACTTCTTTTGCAAGCATCCGGAGACAACGGTGCAATTCCACGACTCGATGATCAGCCTCGTCGGCAACACCCCGCTGGTGAGGCTCAACAGCGTGACCAAGGGCATCAAGGCGACCGTCCTGGCCAAGGTCGAGTACTTCAACCCCGGCGGCTCCGTGAAGGACCGCATCGCCCTGCGCATGATCGAGGCGGCGGAGGAGAGCGGGGCGCTGAAGCCCGGGGGCACCATCGTCGAGCCGACCAGCGGCAACACCGGCGTCGGGCTCGCCATCGTGGCGCAGCAGAAGGGGTACAAGTGCATCTTCGTGTGCCCAGACAAGGTGTCGACGGACAAGATCAACGTCCTGCGGGCCTACGGCGCCGAGGTCGTCGTCTGCCCGACCGCCGTGGACCCCGAGCACCCGGACTCCTACTACAACGTCTCCGACCGGCTCGTGCGCGAGACGCCGGGCGCGTGGAAGCCCGACCAGTACTCCAACCCCAACAACCCGCTCTCCCACTACCACTCCACCGGCCCTGAGCTGTGGGAGCAGACGGAGGGGAGGATCACCCACTTCGTTGCGGGCGTCGGCACCGGCGGCACCATCTCCGGCACCGGCCGCTATCTGAAGGACGCCAGTGACGGCACGGTCCAGGTCGTCGGCGCCGACCCCGAGGGGTCCGTGTACTCCGGCGGGTCCGGGCGGCCGTATCTCGTCGAGGGCGTCGGCGAGGACTTCTGGCCGACCGCCTACGACCGGACCGTCGCCGACGAGATCGTCGCGGTGTCGGACAAGGACTCCTTCCAGATGACCCGCCGGCTGGCCAAGGAGGAGGGCCTGCTGGTGGGCGGCTCCTGCGGCATGGCCGTCGTCGCGGCCCTGCGGGTCGCCGAGCGCCTGGACGAGAACGGCGTCGTGGTGGTCCTGCTCCCGGACAGCGGGCGCGGGTACCTCTCGAAGATCTTCAACGACGAGTGGATGGCCGACTACGGCTTCCTGGAGGACGAGGGCCCGAGCGCCCGCGTCGCCGACGTCCTGAACGACAAGGTGCACGGCGCGATCCCCTCGCTCGTCCACATGCACCCGGACGAGACCGTCGGCCAGGCCATCGAGGTCCTGCGCGAGTACGGCGTCTCGCAGATGCCGATCGTCAAGCCGGGCGCCGGCCACCCGGACGTGATGGCCGCGGAGGTCGTCGGCTCGGTCGTCGAACGCGAGCTGCTCGACGCCCTGTTCGCCCAGCGGGCCTCACTGGAGGACCCGCTGGAGAAGCACATGTCGGCCCCCCTGCCCCAGGTCGGCTCCGGCGAGCCCGTCGGTGACCTGATGTCGGTCCTCGGCCGGGCGGACGCGGCCATCGTCCTCGTGGAGGGCAAGCCCACCGGTGTCATCAGCCGCCAGGACCTGCTGGCCTTCCTCGCCAAGGGCGGGAAGTAGCGGGAAACGTCCGGTGAACCCCTGGTGACGGCGGCGAACTTGCGGTTTCCCACCGAAAGGGTGGACTTCGCGGAACTGGTACGAGCGCGTCACGTCCGCGCAGCACACGCTTAACACGGATCCGGCACATTAGTGGATGTCGGCAGGGCGGGAGCGGCTCCCCGCCCCAGCCGGCACCGAAACGTCCAAGGACCTCCGGAGCGGCTCCCGGACCTCCATGGACGCCGGACGTGAGACCTGGCCTGACCCGGTCGACGTCCTTCGCGGGGACCGCCGTCGTCCCGCCCCCCGGTAACGGGGGTGCGGCGGTCCCCGCGCATTACTTTTTTACGGGCCGCGTCCGACACCCTGCCCGCCCGCCACCGTCGAGCCACTGCCGACGGACCCCGAGCCGGCGTCAGCCCTCCCAGTCGCTGTCCCGGGACGACCCGCGATTACGGCGGCCCCGGAACAGGTCCGGGTTGGTGCGCGCGGCCTGGAAGGCGTTGACGCCGACGATGCCGGCCCAGGCGACCAGGAGGCCCGGCAGGTGGGCCAGGCCGCCGCCGATCGCGGAGAGCGGGATCGCCAGGACCATGGAGACGATGCCGAAGCCGAAGCGTTCGCCGAAGGAGTCGGTGGACTTGGGCGAGCGGGCGCCCCGGGCCGTCACCATCTGCTGCTCGGCGAGCTGCCGGCGCAGGCGGCGGTCCACGGCGCCGTCGATCCGCTGGTCGACCTTCTCCAGGAACGAGTCGACCAGCGCGGACTCGTACTCCTCGCCCAGTTCCCTGCGGGCCTGCAGGGTGGCGTTGAGTTCCTTCTTGAGTTCGGGGTCCCGCTCATCCATTGGGGTCATGGGACCCACGGTAGGCAGCCGGATCCCCCGCTGCACTGGGGTTAGCCCCCCTGTTGCGGCGGGGGTCTCCACCTGCTGGTCCTCGGTCTCCACTTGCTGGTCGTCGAAGTCGGGCAAGTGAGCGTAACCATGTATGAGTGAGTGTCGTTGTCAGAGTGTGAATCTGACGGAATGGGCGAAGACGCAGGGTGTGCATCCGCAGACCGCGTATCGCTGGTTCCGTGAGGGGGCGTTGCCGGTACCGGCTCAGCGGGTCGGGCCACGCACGATCCTGGTGAACATTGACGCGAACACCACGCCCGAGGCCATCGGCGGTCTGGGCCTGTATGCCCGCGTGTCCTCGCACGATCAGACGACCGATCTGGAACGCCAGGTCGCGTTGTTGTCCGCGTGGGCAGCGAAGGCCGGTCACCGGGTCGTTCGCGTTGAGGCGGAGATCGCTTCCGGTATGGACGGCTGCCGTTCCAAGGCCCGGCGTCTGCTGGCCGACCCGAACGTGACCTGCGTGGTGGTGGAGCACAAGGACCGCCTCGGTCGGATGAACGTCGAGCTTGTCGAGGCCGCCTTGTCCGCGACGGGCCGTCGCCTGCTGGTGCTGGACGACGGCGAGGTCGAAGACGACCTGGTGCGGGACATGGTCGAGGTGCTGGCCTCGTTCTGCGCCCGCCTGTACGGGCGCAGGTCGGCGAAGAACCGTGCCCGCAAGGCACTGGAAGCCGCCGAACATGGCTGACCTCCGCCCGATCGCCGCGCCGTTCGTGGCTCTCGGCCCGTCCGGTGTGGCGGTACGTGGCCGGCTCAGGGGCCTCACGCCCGAGGATGAGAGGGTTCTGCGCTTGGTGGGTGCGCACCTGGGCTCGCTCGCTTCGAAGGACCTCAAAGCGCGTTGCGCGGATGGCCTGGAGCACTCCACCGAGTCATGGGCGGCCCGGAAGCGGGACCTGACGGCCCAGTCGTCGTCCAGGTGGGCCGGATCGATCACGAAGGCCACGCATGACCAGTGGGCGCTCGCCCGGCGCGGCCAGGCCGCACACGTCCAGTCCCTCGAAGCCGGTATCACCACGATCCGCCACCGGCTGTCGCTGCCGGTCGGGCAGAAGGGCACCAGGCGGGCTCCGGGCGGCTACCGCTCCGCCCACGAGTGGTTCCACAAGACGCGACGGCTGCATGCGCTGGAGGACCGGCTCGAGAAGGTTCAGGCCGACCGGGAAGCGGGCCGGTTGCATGTCGTGCGTGGCGGTAAACGTCTGCTGGGCACCCGTCACCACCTCGACACGGCGCAGCTCACCGAGGCCCAGTGGCGTGAGCGGTGGGAAGCCGGGCGCTTGTTCCTGAAGGCGGACGGCGAGTCTGGGAAAAGGTTCGGCAATGAGACGATCCGCATCACGCCCGAGGGCGAAGTGTCGATCAAGCTCCCGACCCCGCTCGCCGACTTGGCGAACGCCAAGCACGGCCGATACGTACTCGCCGCGAACGTGCGGTTCCCTCACCGGGGGCAGGAGTGGGCCGACCGTGTGGAGGCCAACCGGGCAGTCGCCTACCGCATCCACCACGACACAAGGCGCGGGCGCTGGTACGCGGACGCCTCCTGGCAGATCCCTCCCACCAAGACCATCCCACTCGAAGCCGCCCTCGCCGATGGCGTGATCGGCGTGGACACCAACGCCGACCACCTCGCCGCATGGCGCCTCGACACCCACGGCAACCCAATCGGCCGGCCGCGCCGGTTCCTCTACGACCTGTCCGGGAACGCCCAGCACCGCGACGCCCAGGTACGGCACGCCCTCACGCGGCTGCTGAACTGGGCCAAGAGCTGCGGCGTCAAAGCCATCGCGGTCGAAGACCTCGACTTCCAGGCCGAGAAAACCAGAGAGAAACATGGGCACAAGCGCCGATTCCGGCAGCTCATCTCCGGCATGCCGACCGGCAGGCTCCGCGCCCGGCTGGCCTCCATGGCCGACGCCACAGGTATCGCGATCATCGCCGTGGACCCGGCCTACACCAGCAAGTGGGGCGCCCAGCACTGGCAAAAGCCGATGGCCGGCTCCACCCGAAAGACCACCCGGCACGATGCGGCGAGCATCGCGATCGGACGACGCGCCCAGGGGCACCCGATCCGGCGACGGACGACACCGCCCGGTGCACACCAGAGTGATGTGCACGGGCATCGGACCGTCCAGGCCGACCGGCGTGCCCCTGGGCGTGAGGGACCCCGCCCCCGCATCCCCGGACCACGGACACGATCCGTGCCGCCGGACGCGGCGAGTACGCGGGCAACCAGGACATCCAAAACCGTTCGGGATGTCCGCAGCGACCAGGAATGGGTCCAAGACTCCCTCCTGCTCACTGACTAGGAACGGTCCTTCCTAGGCCAGCCCGTGCTGCTTCGCGTACGCGTTCGCCACGTCCTCCGGGTCCTTCTTGTCGTTGTCGACCTGGCTGTTGAGCTGGGTGAGCTGCTCGGTGGTGAGGACGTTTCCGAGGCGGGCGAGTGCCTTGCGGACCGTGTCGTCTGCCTTGCGGTCGGCTATGAGGGGGACGATGTGCTGGCTGGGGATGAGGTTCTTGGGATCGGTCAGCACCACCCAGCCGTTGGCCGCGATGTCGGTGTCGGTGGTGAAGAGGTTCGCCACGTCCACGTCCCCCTTCTTCAGAGCGCCCTTGACCAGCGGGCCGTCCGAGTCGAGCGACTTGAACTCCTTGAACTCCACGCCGTACACGTCCTTCAGCCCGATCGCGCCCACGCGGCGCTTCTTGACCTCGGGCGCGGCGCCGATGATCAGCTCGCCGTTCTGCTTGGCGAGGTCGGCGAGGGAGGTCAGGCCGTACTTCCGCGCGGTCGCCCGGGTGACGACGAAGCAGTCGGAGTCGGCCGCCTGGCCGTACGGCAGTACCTGGAGGCCGCCGGGCAGCGCCACGGTGAGCGCGTTCTGCATGGTGCCCGGCTCGGCGGAGGCGTCCTTCGGGGCGAGGTAGTTGAGCAGGGCGCCCTGGTACTCGGGCAGCAGGTCGATGTCGCCCGCCTTGAGCGCGGGGATCACGATCTCGCGGGTGCCGAGGTTCGGGCGGACCTTGACCTTCACGCCGGCCTGCTGGAGCACCGCCGCGTAGAGGTAGCCCAGCACCTGGTTCTCGGTGAAGTTGGCGGTGCCGATGGTGACTCCGCCCTTGCTGGAGCCGCCGCCACCGGACGAGCTGCCCTGGCCGTCGAGGGAGGTGACGCCGCTGGAGCAGGCGGCGAGGGCGGGGACGGAGGCCGCCGCGAAGAGGCCGCCGAGGAGGGTGCGTCGGTTCATCGGAGGGGTCCTTACGCGGTGCGGTGTCGGAAGAGGAAGCGCTGGAGGCCGGACAGCATGAGGTCGAGGGCCACGGCGACCACGGCGACCAGCACCGCCCCGCCGAGAACCTGTACGAGGTCGCGCTGAGCGAGGCCGTCGAAGACGTAGCGGCCCAGGCCGCCGAAGGAGACGTAGGCCGCGATGGTCGCGGTGGCGACGACCTGGATGAGTGCCAGGCGCAGGCCGGTCATGATCAGGGGGAGTGCGAGCGGCAGCTCGATCTGGAACAGGACCTGGTGGCCGCGCATGCCCTGGCCGCGGGCGGCGTCCTTGACGTCCGGGTCGACGGCCGTCATGCCGGCGTAGGTGTTGGTGACGATCGCCGGGACCGCGAGGGCGACCAGTGCGACGTAGACCGGGAGCATGGACAGGCCGCCGGCCAGGAAGACCAGCACGACCAGGCCGACGGTCGGCAGGGCGCGGCCGAAGGAGGCGAGGTTGATCGCGAGGAAGGCGCCCTTGCCGGTGTGGCCGATCAGCAGGCCGAGGGGGAGGCCGATGGCGGCCGCGACGAGGGTCGCGAGCAGTGAGTACTGGAGGTGCTCGGCGAGGCGGTGGGCGATGCCGTCCGTCCCCGTCCACTGGGAGCCGCTGGTCAGCCAGGAGCCGAGGTTCTTGAAGAGTTCGTACATGTCAGGCTCGCCTCCGCCGCCACGGGGTCAAGACGTACTGGAGGGCCACCAGCAGGGCGTCCGCGACCACGGCGAGCAGGATCGTGAGGACCACGCCCACGATCACCGGGGTCGGGAAGTCGCGCTGGAAGCCGTCGGTGAAGAGCTGGCCGAGGCCGCCGTCGCCGATGTAGGTGGCGACCGACACCAGGGAGATCGACATGACGGTCGCGATCCGCACGCCCGCCATGATCACCGGGAGCGCGAGGGGGAGTTCGACGGTGAGGAGCGTGCGCAGGGGGCGCGTGCCCATCGCCTTCGCGGCCTCCTTGGTCTTCGCGGGGACCGAGTCGAGGCCCTCGACGGTGTTCCGCAGCAGGACGACCAGGGTGTAGACCGTCAGGCCGATCACGGTCGTGGTGCGGGTCAGACCGCTGATCGGCAGCAGAAGCACGAAGATCGCGATGGACGGGATCGTGAACAGGACGTTCGAGAGCCCGAGCAGGAAGCCGCGCAGGGGGCGGACCCGGTGGGCGACCACCGCGAGGGGCAGCGAGATCAGCAGGCCGAAGAAGACGGCGCTCAGGGCTGCCTGCAGGTGCGAGACCGTCAGGGTGGTCAGGTCGTCGGTGTGGCCGGATATCCACGACCAGTCGATGGTCATGCGGCCACCCGGGCTTCCGTGTGGGCGCGGCCCGCGTGCCGGTGGATGTCGTCGCGGGAGGTGACACCGGTCAGTACGCCGTCGGCGTCGACGCGGGCGACCAGGCCGGTGGGGGAGGCGAGGGACTCGTCGAGGGCGGCGAGCAGGGAGTCGCCGTCCTTGAGGGGGCGTACGGGGAGTTCGAGGGCGTCCGCCGAGCGCCAGTGCGCCGGCCTGCCGGCTTCGTCGCGTACGAGGGTCCAGGCGCCGCCGTCGGGGGCCGGGCCCTGCGGGACCTCGGCCAGGGTCTTCAGCGAGAGCAGCTTCAGGCCGCGCTCGGCGCCGAGGAAGTCGGCCACGAAGTCGTCGGCCGGACGGGCGAGGAGCTCGGCGGGCGGGGCGCACTGCACGAGGTGACCGCCGGTCCGGAAGATCGCGATGCGGTCGCCGAGTCGTACGGCCTCGTCGATGTCGTGGGTGACGAAGACGATGGTCTTGCTCAACTCCTTCTGGAGCCGGAGCAGTTCGTCCTGGAGCTGGGTGCGCACCACCGGGTCGACCGCGCCGAAGGGCTCGTCCATGAGGAGCACCGGCGGGTCGGCGGCGAGGGCGCGGGCGACGCCGACGCGCTGTTGCTGGCCACCGGAGAGCTGGTGGGGGTACCGCTTGCCGGACTCGGCGGTCAGACCGACCGTCTCCAGCAGTTCCGCCGCCCGGGCCCGGGCCTTCTTGCGGCCGTGGCCGAGCAGGAGCGGGACGGTGGCGATGTTGTCCAGCACCGTGCGGTGCGGGAAGAGGCCCGACTGCTGGATGACGTACCCGATGGAGCGGCGCAGTTCGGCCGCGTCCTGCCGGGTGACGTCCTTGCCGCCGACCTTGATGGTGCCGGAGGTCGGCTCCACCATCCGGTTGATCATTCTGAGGGTGGTCGTCTTGCCGCAACCGGAGGATCCGACGAGGACGGTCACGCCGCCTTCCGGCATGTCGAGGGTGAGATCGTGCACTGCTGTCGTGCCGTTGGGGAAGCGCTTGTGGACCGTGTCGAACTGGATCATGAGATGTCCCTTGCCCGGCTGTATAACGTCATGCAGAGTTCTCGGTAGCTGAATAGGTTGTCAACGGTTCGGTGTTAATCCGAGGTAACGGATGACCGTCAGGCAAGATCGAACGTCCGCTTTGAGGGGAGTCTGAGCTAAATGTCGTCTCGGATCGTGGACACTCCTGATCCCGTCGCGGTCGGGCACACGGGCTTGGTGGTCCTCGACGGGATCGGACTCGGCGTCGCGGACGTCGTCCGCCTCGCCGACGGGAGCGCGCGACCGGTGCCCGGGACCGACGCGACGAAGCGCGTGACGGAGTCCTGGGACGCCGCCCGCCAGATCGCCGCGACCGGACGCGTCTACGGCCGCTCGACCGGTGTCGGCGCCAACCGGAACGAGGACGTGCCCACCGAGGCGGCCGCCGAACACGGTCTGCGGCTGCTGCGCAGCCACGCCGGCGCGATCGGCGAGGAACTCCCGGCCCGGCAGGTCCGGGCGATGCTCGCGGTGCGGGCCAACCAACTGCTCGCGGGGGGCGCGGGGCTGCGGCCGACCGTCGTGACGGCTCTGTGCGAGGCGCTGGAGAGCGGGGCGTACCCGGTCGTCAACGAGTTCGGCTCGGTGGGCACGGGGGACATCGCGGCGCTGGCCCAGGTGGGGCTGGCGCTGGCGGGGGAACACCCTTGGCGGGGGACGGACGGTGCCGCCGGGGGTGCCCCCGAGCCCCAGCTCCTCGACAACAACGACGCCCTTGCCTTCATCAGCAGCAACGCCCTCACCCTCGGCCAGGCCGCCCTCGCCCTGCACGAGCTGCGCGGGCTCATCGAGGCCACGCAGGTCGTCGGGGCGCTGTCACTGCTGGCCGTGGACGGGTCGCACGAGGCGTACGCCGCCCCCGTGCACGCCGCCCGGCCGCACCGCGGATCCGTCGAAGTGGCGCGGCGGATGCGGGAGTTGATCGGGGCGGAGGAACGGCCCACCCCACCGCTCGGCCGGATCCAGGACCCGTACGGCTTCCGGTGTCTGCCCCAGATCCACGGTCCCGCCCAGGACGCCGCCGACACCCTGGAGGAGGTCCTCTCGATCGAGATCAACGCGGCCGCCGAGAACCCGCTCATCTCCCCCCAGGACATGGCCGCCTACCACCACGGCGGCTTCTACCAGGCCCAACTGGCCCTCGCCCTGGACCACTTCAGGCTGGCCCTCACCCAGGTCGCCCGCCTGTCCACGTCCCGGCTCTCCACGCTCAACGAGCCCGCCTTCACCCGTCTGAGGCCCTTCCTCGCCGACCAGGAGCCCGCCTCCTCCGGCGTGATGATCCTGGAGTACGCCGCCGGAGCCGCCCTCGGCGACCTGCGGGCCTTCTCCGCGCCCGCCTCGCTCGGCCACGCTGTACTCTCCCGAGGCGTCGAGGAACAGGCCAGCTTCGCCTCGCTCGCCGCCCGTCAGACACTGCGGGCGTGCGGCGCGTACCGTCTCGTCGTCGGCTGCGAACTCGTGGCCGCCGTACGGGCGCTGCGCCAGCGCGACCTCAGGCCCGACCCGGACCTCCCGGTGGGCCGCGCGCTGGAGCTCGCCGAGGCGGTCCTCGAAGAGGACCCGGCCGACCGGCCGCTCACGGGCGACGTGACGGCGGCGGCCGCACTGCTCGACCGGTTCACGGACATCTGGAGGGGGAGCGAGGCATGAGCGAGACGGGCGGGGTGGACACTCCCGCGGGACGGCTGCAGGCACTGTTCGAGGGGCACCGGCTCACGCCGACCCAGCGGCGCATCGCGCACAGCATGGTGCGGCGGGCCGGGGACGTGCCGTTCCTGTCCAGCGTGGAGCTGGCCGAACTGGCCGGGGTCAGCCAGCCCTCGGTCACCCGCTTCGCCGTCGCCCTCGGCTTCGACGGCTACCCCGCCCTGCGCAGGCACCTGCGCGAGGTCACGCCCACCGAACAGTCGGCGGCCTCGGCGTCGTACAACGAGTACCAGCAGGCCGTCGAGGCCGAGATCGAGAACCTCAGGCACCTGGCGGAGATCCTCGCCGACCCGCGGCCGGTGCAGAAGGCGGGTCGGCTGCTCGCGGCCTCCCGCCCCCTGCCGGTGCTCGGTCTGCGGGCCGCCGCCTCCCAGGCGTACGGCTTCGCGTACTTCGCCGCCAAGGTCCATCCGGACGTACGGCTGCTCAACGAGGGCGGCACGATGATCCACGACCGCATCGACGCCGCCGTCCGCGCGGGCGCCTCGACCCTGCTGTGCTTCGCGCTGCCCCGGCACCCCCGGGAGGTCGTCGACACCCTCGCCTACGCCAAGGAGGCGGGCCTGAGCGTCGTCACGGTCGCCGACTCCGCCTTCGCCCCCGTCGCCAAGGTCTCCGACCTGCTGCTGCCCGCCGCCGTCGGCACCGGCCTCGCCTTCGACACCGCCTGCGCGCCGATGCTGCTCGGCCGGGTGCTGCTGGAGGCGATGTGCGACGACCTGGCGGACGCGCAGGCCCGGCTTGAGGAGTTCGACGCGCGGGCGGCGGCGCGGGGACTCTTCGTCGAGTAGGGCGTTTTTTCAGGCTCGTCTCACGTTCGCTCGCTACTCTCCCGGCCCAGCAGGACTGTGCCAGGACGAGAAGGAGGCGGGACGTGGCACGCGGAGATCGCAGGGCTCAGGGGCTGGCTCGGGTGGCTGTCGTCGTGCGGGCCGGGGCGGCGCCGCTGTGGTGGCTCGGAGTGTTCGCGGCGGGCGTCGGGCTGCTGATCCCGGGCCTGACCGGACGCCGGATCGGGGTGATGGCGGGCGCGGCGCTGTTCATCGTCGCCGTGGCCGTGGTGTCGTACGGCCGCCGCAAGCGGTACACGACGCTGGGGCGGGCGGCCGTTCGCGCCGGAAAGCACGACGTGCTCCAGGACCGGGCGGTCAGTGTGCGCAACTGGCGCCGCGGACACCGCTGGTGGCTGCTGCTTGCCTGGCTGGTCGCGCTGGTGAGTTCGTTCGCCGTGCCCGTCGCGGGCGGCATGCTGCTGGCCGGGTGCGGTACGGGCCTGTGGTTGAAGGCCGCCTGGCTCGGGCGGCGCGAGCGGGCCGAGGACGCACTGCTGTGGGTGCGGGTCGACTGGCTCGCCGCGAACGGCGGCCGCCCGGCCGGCAAGGCGGTCAGGGCGTACCGCAGCACGGGTATCGCGGCGGGCGACGCGGCCCCGGGAGGATCGCGCCGCCGCACCGCGGCACTGGTCTAGGTCCGGTGCTTCCGGGTCACACCTCCAGGTCGTTCTCGATCTGCCTCAGCTGGTGGCGGGCCATCGCGAGGTTGGACCGCTTGGCGTCCAGGACCAGGTAGAGGAAGAGGCCGTTGCCACCGCGTCCGCTGATGAGGCGGATGAGGTGGTACTGGTCGGACAGGGTGATCAGGATGTCCTCGATCTGGGCCTTGAGGCCGAGGTGCTCCATCGTGCGCATCTTCGCGCGGACCACGTCGGTGTTGCCGGCGGCGGCCACGTTCAGGTCGAAGGTCTTGCTGCCGCCCATGGTGCCGAGCGCCATGCCGCTGGTGTAGTCGACGAGCGCGACGCCGGTCGCGCCCTCGATGGAGGCGAGAGCCTCCTTCAGTGTGGTTTCGGTGTTGGCCATGACTGTGTCTCCTCGGTTGTCTAACTTTCGGTGGTGGTGCGGGCCGCCGTCGGTGCGGTGGCCGCGGCGCGCGGATCCTCGGGCTTGGCCCGGGACGTGCGAGCCGCTCTGGCACGTGCCGGAGCGGACTTCGCGGGCGCCTTCGTGATGGCTTGTGTGTGCTCGGCGGCCGCGCTGTCGACGAGCTCCCCGATCCGGGCACCCGCCCGGCGGCCCTCGAGATGCAGGCGCCCGACGTTGACCCGGTCCTGCGCGAGCAGCGTGACGACGGCCCCGGCGCCCGCCGCGTACGTGGCGACGTAGCCGTACACGCCCCGCAGGAGCAGTTCGCGCAGGTCGCCCTGGCCGGTCTCGTCGGCCAGCTGGGCGGCGAGCGCCCGGGTGGCCCCGGTGAGCGCGGCCACCGTCTCCGGATCGACACCCGGGGTGTCCTGGGCCAGGACGAGACCGTCGGCGTCCGCCGCGAGAGCGCCCGTGAGCTGCGGCACCCGGGCTCTGAGCCGGCGCAGCTCCTCCAGGATCCCGTCCTGAGCTGCTGCCATCAGGTCTCTCCTCTCGGCGCGGATCCGCTGCCGCTCAAAGGGCCTCCAGCGCATCCCTGAGCCTCTTCAGCAAGGTGACGTGGGGATCGACGAACTCGACGGGCGGACCGTCGCCCGGCGTCCCGGGCACAGGCTCGGTGAGGGACACCGGCGGACGGGGCGTGACCACTCCGGCCGCCACCAGCCGCCGTACGTCCACGAGGGTGTGGAAGGCCGGACGGCCCAGCTCGCGTGCGATCTCCGACGCCGTGCGGATGCCGTCCACGCGGGCCAGTACCGCCTGCCGCCGGGCCGGGAGCGGCGGGGGCGCGGGGCGGTGCTCCCGGGTCAGCGGCACCTCGTCCGGCAGGGCGTCAGGCCAGATGCGGTGCAGCAGGTCGCGGCGGCGCAGGGTCTCGCGCTCCAGGTCGGCGACCGGGACCGGACGCGGGCCGCCGGGGGTGTCGTCGGGTTCCCGGGGTTCGACGACGGGCTCCTCCGGTCCGTCCTCGCTGCCGTAGCGGAAGCGGCCCGGGGTGCTGCTCGGGGCGAGGGCGAAGTACGCCGCGTCGTACAGCGCGGTCAGCCGGCACATCTCCAGGGCGCCCGCGGTGAGCAGCCCGCCCGCGACCAGCCGACGGCCGGCCCGGTGCACGGCCTCGGCGCCGGTGAGGCGGCGGGCCCCGGTGCCGGCGCCCCCCGTGCTTGCGACCGACTCGGCCAGGGCCTGCCGCCAGACGTCGGGGTCCAGCGTGCCGTGGGCGGCGAGGAGGACGTCGGCGCCGGGGGCGGCCGGGCTCTCGGCGTGCACCACTTTGCCGTCGGCGAGGTGCAGAGTGCCGCGCTCGCGCACCAGGATGCCGGTGGCGCGCTCGGCGGCCAGCCGGGTCAGCATCGGCGAGACACCGCCCCAGCCGCGGTCCAGGGCGGCCGCCTTGTCGCGCACCGGCAGCCGGGGCGGCGGGGTGGCGGGCGTGGTGATGCGGACCGTCGTCATCCGAGCTCCAGCCGTCCGGCCATCTCGCCGAGCCGGATCCGGGCCAGCGCGAGATTGCCCTCCGCGCGGGCCAGCCACAGATGCAGGAACACGCTGCTGTCGAAGGACGTCGGCACGAAACGCAGGACGTGGTAGCTGTCCCGGTTGCTCAGGATGAGATCTTCGACCGGCGGGTCCGGCTCGTCCCCGGGCGCCGCCGCCTCAGCGGCCCGGGAGCTCTCGGAGGCGAAGGCGCGCTGCTCGGCGGCGAGCCGGGCGAGCTCGGCGGCCTCCGCGGCGGCCGCCTCCTGGTCGCCGCCGGGAGCTTCCCCGACGGCGCCCAGTGCCAGCCCGCTCGTCCAGTCGACCAGCGCGGCCCCCCGCGCACCCGGCAGCCGCATGGCTTCCAGCAGGCACTCGTCGATTCCCTGCACCGTGGCTCCCCTCCCGCCTGGGGTTCGGCTGAGTGACGCCGAAACTACGCAACGTGTGCGCGACGGGTGAGGGATCTGGCATTTTCCGGTGGAACATTCTCCGGGTGGCTAGAGTGGGTCAACTTGCCTTGTTCACGGGCCAATTGATCAGTCGACCCGCCGCTGCGTGTCAACGGCTCCCGGGTGCGTGGAGGGTGGTGAGCGCACCGGCGTGCGCCCCTCCGGATTCGGCCACGATCGAGGCGAGCGTCTGCGGATCCCGCACGGTCGCGAAGCGAACGCCTCCCGGCCGGTCGGGCACGAAGCCGTAAATGCCCGGCCGGGCCAGCGAGTTGTACGCGTAGTGGTGCGCGAAGTAGTACGCGCCCGTGTCCAGCGCCGCCGCGTAGTCCCCCTGGTCGAGCAGCGGCAGCGCGCGGCCCTCGGCCAGCAGGTCGCCCGCGAAACAGGCGGGACCGGCGACGTCCTGCACCACCTCGGGCCCGCTCTTGGGCCGCCCCTTGCCGTCGTACGCGGTGATCCTGAGCGGCCACGACCCCGGCACGTACACCGTCCGCGTCGCCACCTGCACGCCCGCGTGCGTCACCGCGACCGCCCGCCCGCCCGCGCTCTTGGCGTACTCCACCCGCGCCACGATCGTGCCGTGCTTGGCCAGCAGCGACCGCCCGAACTCGGTGACCAGCCCGTACCGCCCGTCGAACAGCCCCGGTACCGCCTCCCTGAGCGCCCGCGCGTACTCCGCGTACGTCGGTGCCGTCACGTCCGAGGCGAAGTTCACCGGCAGCCCGCCGCCGATGTCGACCGTGTCGATCTGCGGCCGCCCGATGCGCCGGTTGATCTCCTCGGCGAGCGCGTACGTCTCCGCGACCCCCTGAGCCATCAGGGAGAGCGGGATGCCCTGCGAGCCGGTGTGCGCGTGCAGCCGGCTCAGCCAGGGCCGGTCGAGGTAGGCGCACACGACCCACTCGCGCGCCCCCTCGTCCCGCAGCGCCACCCCGAACTTCGAGGTCGCCGTGGCCGTGGAGGTCGCCCCGATGGAACCGCCGCCGACCTGCGGGTTGACCCGGATCCCGAGCGGGGAGCGGCTGACGGCCGACCGGACGAGGCCGTCGATGCGGTCCAGCTCCTGCGGATTGTCCGCGTTGACGGCGATCCCCAGCGCCAGCGCCTCCCTGAGCTCGGCCGGCGTCTTGGCGGGCGAGTCCAGGACGGTCTCGGCCGGCGACAGCCCCGCCGCCCGCGCCAGCGCGAGTTCGCCGGGGCTCGCCACCTCCGCGCCGATGCCCTCCTCGCGCAGCAGCCGAAGCACCGGCACCAGCGGGGTCGCCTTCACCGCGAACGCGTGCAGCACCGGGGTGCCCGGCGCGGTGACCTCGGCGAAGGCCGCGCGGAGCTCCGCCGCCGACTCCCGGATCCCGGTGACGTCGAGAAGTCCGACGATGGGGGAGTCCGGCCCCAGCAGGCCCTGCTCCACGGCCGCGCGCACCGCCTCGTCCCGGCGGGCCACCCGTCCTTCACCGGTGTTGCCGTACTCGTCCACCACGACTCCTACTCGTCGTCCCTGCCGTCGCGCCGCGTTCGGATGTCCGAACGAAACATCCCTGCCCTACCGATGCTGACGCCAGAACGTCTTGACTAGTTCTATTCAGAAAGTCAGGATGTGAATATCGACAGCAACAAGCCGGAGCAGAGCCCCAGGAGGCAGACCATGTCAGGACCCCGCCCCGTACGAGCGCCGCGCGGTACGGAACTGAGTGCCCTGGGATGGCAGCAGGAAGCCGCCCTGCGGATGCTCCAGAACAACCTCGACCCCGAGGTCGCCGAGCACCCCGACAAGCTCGTCGTCTACGGCGGCACCGGCAAGGCCGCCCGCGACTGGCGCTCCTTCGACGCCATGGTCCGCACGCTGCGCACCCTCAAGCAGGACGAGACCATGCTGGTCCAGTCCGGCCGCCCCGTCGGCGTCATGCAGACCCACGAGTGGGCCCCGCGCGTCCTGATCGCCAACTCCAACCTGGTGGGTGACTGGGCGAACTGGGAGGAGTTCCGGCGTCTGGAGGCCCTCGGCCTGACCATGTACGGCCAGATGACCGCCGGCTCCTGGATCTACATCGGCACCCAGGGCATCCTCCAGGGCACCTACGAGACCTTCGCCGCCGTCGCCGCGAAGAAGTTCGGCGGCACCCTCGCCGGCACCATCACGCTGACGGCCGGTCTGGGCGGCATGGGCGGCGCCCAGCCCCTCGCGGTCACCATGAACGACGGTGTCGCGATCTGTATCGACGTCGACCCGCGCGCCATCGAGCGCCGCATCGAGCACCGGTACCTCGACGTCAGGGCCGACAGCCTGGAGGACGCCCTCCGGCTCGCGGTCGAGGCCCGGGACGCCCGCCGTCCGCTCTCCATCGGTCTGCTGGGCAACGCGGCCGAACTGCTGCCGCGCATGCTCGCCGAGGGCGCGCCCGTCGACATCGTCACCGACCAGACCTCCGCGCACGACCCGCTGGCGTATCTGCCGGTGGGCGTCGACTTCGAGGACATGGCCGACGCGGCCGCCAAGGACCCGGCCGGCTTCACCGTGCGCGCCCGCGAGTCCATGGCCCGGCACGTCGAGGCCATGGTCGGCTTCATGGACGCCGGCGCCGAGGTCTTCGACTACGGCAACTCGATCCGCGGCGAGGCCCAACTCGCCGGGTACGACCGGGCGTTCGCCTTCCCCGGGTTCGTCCCCGCCTACATCCGCCCGCTGTTCTGCGAGGGCAAGGGCCCCTTCCGCTGGGCCGCGCTGTCCGGTGAGGCGTCCGACATCGCCAAGACCGACAAGGCGATCCTGGAACTGTTCCCCGAGAACGAGTCCCTCGCCCGCTGGATCAAGATGGCGGGAGAGCGGGTCCACTTCCAGGGCCTTCCCGCGCGTATCTGCTGGCTCGGTTACGGCGAGCGGGACAAGGCCGGGGACCGGTTCAACGACATGGTGGCGAGCGGAGAGCTGGCGGCGCCGCTGGCGATCGGGCGGGACCACCTGGACGCCGGGTCCGTCGCCTCCCCGTACCGCGAGACCGAGGCCATGCTCGACGGATCCGACGCGATCGCCGACTGGCCGCTGCTGAACGCGATGGTCAACGTGGCCTCGGGCGCGTCCTGGGTCTCCCTCCACCACGGCGGTGGCGTGGGGATGGGGCGGTCCATCCACGCCGGCCAGGTCACGGTGGCCGACGGCACGAAGCTGGGCGGGGAGAAGGTCCGGCGGGTGCTGACGAACGACCCGGGCATGGGTGTCATCCGGCACGTGGACGCGGGGTACGACATCGCCGAGTCCGTCGCCGACGAGCGGGGTGTGCGGGTGCCGATGCGTGAAGGTGATTCGGCGTGACGGAGCGCGGTACCTCCGGAACACTCCAGAACCACTCCGGAACGGTCCGGAGCCACGGCACCGCCTCCTTTCAGGAGATGTGGCGCGAGCTGCTCCCCATCGGCCGGCACCCCGACTCCCACGGCTACCGGCGTTTCGCCTGGACCGGGGCCGACACCGAGTGCCGGGCCTGGTTCAAGGAGCAGGCCGAGGTCCGCGGACTGACCTACGAGGTCGACCGGAACGGCAACCAGTGGGCCTGGCTGGGCGACCCCGCCCAGGGGGACGCCGTCGTGACCGGGTCGCACCTCGACTCCGTGCCCGACGGGGGAGCCTTCGACGGGCCCCTCGGCGTCGTGTCCTCCTTCGCCGCGCTCGACGAACTGCGGGCACGTCGGGTCGAGTTCACCAAGCCCCTCGCCATCGTCAACTTCGGGGACGAGGAGGGGGCGCGGTTCGGGCTCGCCTGTGTCGGATCCCGGCTCACCGCCGGGCAGCTCACCGTCGAGCAGGCGCACCGGCTGACCGACGGGGACGGCGTCACGCTCCCGCGGGCCATGGAAGCCGCCGGCCACGACCCCGACGGCATCGGAGCCGACCCCGAGCGGCTCGCCCGCATCGGCGCCTTCGTCGAGCTCCATGTCGAGCAGGGACGGGCGCTGGACCTCTCCGGCGACCGGGTCGGCATCGCGAGCGCCATCTGGCCGCACGGCCGCTGGCGGTTCGACTTCCGGGGCGAGGCCAACCACGCCGGTACCACCCGCCTCGTGGACCGGCGCGACCCCATGCTGTCGTACGCCGAGACCGTGCTCGCCGCCCGCCGGGAGGCCGAACTCGCCGGGGCCGTCGCCACCTTCGGCAAGATCGCCGTCGAGCCCAACGGCGTCAACGCCATCCCCTCCCTGGTGCGCGGCTGGCTCGACTCCCGCGCCGCCGACCAGGAAAGCCTCGACCAGGTGGTCGGCGGGATCGAGAAGGCCGCCAGGGAGTACGCGCAGGCGCACGGCATCGCCCTCGACGTCGTCCGGGAGTCCTTCACCCCCGTCGTCGAGTTCGACCACGCCCTGCGCGACGAGCTCGCCCGCATCCTGGGCACCGACACCGATCTCAAGGTGCCCGTCCTCGGTACCGGCGCCGGACACGACGCCGGGATCCTCTCCGGGAGCATCCCGACCGCCATGCTGTTCGTGCGCAACCCCACGGGCGTCTCGCACTCCCCGGCGGAATCCGCCGCCGAGGACGACTGCGTGGCCGGGGTCCTCGCGCTCGCCGACGTACTGGAAGGGCTGGCCCGCAGGTGACACCGAAGACCTACTGGCTGGAGCACGCCTGGCTCGACACCCACGTCGAGCCCGGCGTGGCCGTGGACGTGGCGGACGGCCGCGTCGCCGCCGTCCGTACGGACACCGACACCCCGCCCCCCGGCGCCGAGATCCTGCGCGGACTGACGCTCCCGGGCCTGGCGAACACCCACTCGCACGCCTTCCACCGGGCCTTGCGCGGCACCGTCCAGGTCGGCTCCGGAACCTTCTGGACCTGGCGCGAGGTCATGTACTCGGTCGCCGACAGGCTGACCCCGCAGACGTACCAGGCGCTCGCCCGTGCGGTGTACGCGGAGATGGCGCTGGCGGGGGTGACGGCGGTCGGTGAGTTCCACTACCTGCACCACGCCCCGGGCGGCACCCCTTACGCCGATCCCAACGCCATGGGCGAGGCCCTGATCGAGGCCGCCGCCGAAGCCGGTATCCGTATCACCCTCCTCGACACCGCCTATCTCTCCTCCGGCTTCGGACAGCCGCCCACCACCCACCAGCTCCGCTTCTCCGACGGCAGCGCGGACGCCTGGGCCGAACGCTGTTCAGTTCTCAAGGACCGGGATCACGCGAGGATCGGTGCGGCGATCCACTCCGTACGGGCCGTGCCCGCACGCCAGTTGGCGACCGTGGCCCGCTGGGCCGAGGAACGCCGGGCCCCGCTCCATGTGCACCTGTCCGAGCAGACCGCCGAGAACGACGCGTGCCGCGAGGCCCACGGGTGCACGCCCACCGAGCTGCTCGCCGAGCATGGTGTCCTCGGACCGCGCACCACCGGCGTCCACAACACCCACCTCACCGACCAGGACATCGCCCTGATCGGCGACAGCGGCACCGGCACCTGCATGTGCCCGACGACGGAACGGGACCTGGCCGACGGCATCGGACCCGCGGTCGCCCTGCAGCGCAGGGGCTCACCGCTCTCCCTCGGCTCCGACAGCCACGCCGTCATCGACCTGCTCGAGGAGGCTCGCGCGATGGAGCTCAACGAGCGCCTGCGCACTCGCACGCGAGGTCACTGGACGGCGGCGGCCCTCCTGCGGGCGGCATCGGCCGACGGCCACGCGGCCCTCGGCTGGGACGGCGCAGGCACCCTGGAGCCCGGCGCGCTCGCCGACTTCACCACCATCGCCCTCGACTCGGTCAGGACGGCAGGGCCGCTTCCGCGGCTCGGGGCCGAGACGGCCGTATTCGCCGCGTCGGCAGCAGACGTGTCGCACACGGTCGTGGGAGGTCGGCACGTCGTACGGGACGGGGTCCACGCGCTCGTGCCGGATGTGCCGAAAGCCCTCGCGGACGCCGTCGCAGCGCTGCACGGATGACCCCGGGCCGCCCGCCCCCGCGGCCGGCCCCCGAACCCGCCCCCACCGCCGACCAGGCCACCGAGGACGCCATGAGCAACGCGACGACCGTCAGCCCCGCCCACTCCGCGAGCAGCGCAAGCACGCTCATCACCAACATCGCCGCCCTGGTCACCAATGACCCCTCCCTCGGTGACGGTTCCCCCCTCGGACTGATCCAGGACGCGGCCGTCGTCATCGAGGGCGACCGCGTCGTGTGGACCGGTGATCAAAGCAAAGCACCCGCCACTGACAATCGGGTCGACGCGGGCGGCCGGGCGGTCCTCCCCGGCTTCGTCGACTCCCACAGCCACCTCGTCTTCGCGGGCGACCGCACCCAGGAGTTCAACGCCCGTATGTCGGGGCGGGCCTACAGCGCGGGCGGCATCCGCACCACGGTCGCCGCGACCCGCGCGGCCACGGACGCCGAACTGGAGGCGGGCCTCACCCGCTACCTGGCCGAGGCCCTGCGCCAGGGCACGACGACCTTCGAGACCAAGTCCGGCTACGGCCTGACGGTCGAGGACGAGGCGAGGGCCCTGCGCATCGCCGCCGCCCACACCGACGAGGTCACCTACCTCGGTGCCCACATCGTGTCGCCGGACTACGCGGACGACCCGGCGGGCTACGTCTCCCTCGTCACCGGCGAGATGCTCGACGCCTGCGCCCCGTACGCCCGTTGGATCGACGTCTTCTGCGAGAAGGGCGCCTTCGACGGCGACCAGGCCCGCGCGATCCTCACGGCGGGCAGGGCGAAGGGCCTGCACCCCCGCGTCCACGCCAACCAGCTCTCCTACGGCCCCGGCGTACAGCTGGCCGTCGAGCTGGACGCGGCCAGCGCCGACCACTGCACCCACCTCACCGCCGAGGACGTGGACGCCCTGGCGAACAGCCGTACGGTTGCCACGCTGCTCCCCGGCGCGGAGTTCTCCACGCGCGCCGAGTGGCCCAACGCCCGCCGTCTCCTGGACGCGGGCGTCACGGTCGCCCTGTCCACGGACTGCAATCCGGGCTCCTCCTTCACTTCCTCGGTGCCCTTCTGCATCGCCCTCGCGGTACGTGACATGCGGATGACCCCGGACGAGGCCGTCTGGTCGGCCACGGCGGGCGGAGCGGCCGCACTGCGCCGCGAGGACATCGGCCGTCTCATTCCGGGGGCCTACGCAGACTTGATCCTGCTGGACGCCCCGAGCCACGTACACCTGGCGTACCGGCCGGGGGTGCCGCTGGTCAGCGGGGTGTGGCGGCGCGGCACACGCGTGCTCTGACGGCAGCCGCCGCTACGTCGCCCCCGCCCGCCACCGCTGCTCCGCGCCCCCGGTCAGCGGCTGCAGGGACACGCCCTCCCCGCCTCCCGGGGTCATCCCCGTCGCGATGGCGATCGCCGGGCGGATCACCCCGTCGGAGTCGACCGTGAAGCGCAGGTTGTCGCCGTGGTCGCCGTCGACCGAGTCGCAGGACCAGATGCCGAGGCCCTTGTCGACATCGCCGCGGCTGTCGAGGCAGAAGTCGGGGTCGGCGGACGACTGGAGGACACCCCGGGCGGTGTCGACGCGCCAACGCTGGGAGCCGGCCGAGGTGCAGGGGGCCGTGACGACGTCCGTGCCCTCGGAGAAGTCGCCCGAGACGTCCAGACAGCGGCCCGTGGAGACGTTGACCACCTGGGCATAGGAGCCGCCCGGCGCGCGGAACGGGGGCGGGGTCGTCCTGCGGGGCGGTGCCGAGCTCTTCGTGGGGGAGGGGGAGGGCGGTCTGGTCGACGAGGTGGGGGAAGGCGAGGGCGAGACCGTCGTCGTCACCGTCACCTGCGGGGGGCTCGGCAGCGCCCCGCCCGCCGAAGCCGAAGCCGAAGCGGAGGCCGACGCCGACGCGCCCGCCGGGGAGTCACCCTCCTGCGACACCAGGAAGAGCAACAGCGGCACCACAGCCACCCCCAGCGCCGCCGAGGCCAGGACCAGCCGACGCGGTCGCGGCCAGGTGCCGGACGCCGTACGGGACCCCGCCCTGGGTCGCGCCTCCGGCTCGGCCGCCCTCCGCCCCACGTACGCCGTCCCGCCCCACGGCAGCAGCCCCTCCGCCAGTGCCGGCCGCGGAGCGTCCCGCAGCGCGCACAGTTCCTCGTGGGCCGCCGCGCAGTGCGGGCAGCGGGCCATGTGGGCGTGCAGGTCGGTGCTGGCGCGGGGACTGTCCGGACGTACGGACTCCTCGATGAGGCGGCGGAAGTCCGCGCAGCGGGAGTCGTCCGAGGCGGCGAGGCGCAGCCTCAGGCATGTCCTGGCCAGGGACTGCAGGGCCCCCTCCGTGCCGTAGACCACGTCCTCGCGGGTCACGCCCAGGTGGTCGGCGGTGCGGGTCTCCGGCTCGGCCTCCACCAGGCCGTACCAGACGAGGCCCTGGGTGCGGGCCGGCAGGGACTCGAAGGCGGTGAGCATGGGCGGCACCGGGCCGCCCGGTCCCGCCGTGTTCAGGAGGAGCAGGACGCTCGGGTCCAGGCCCGCCGCCCGCTCGTCCCCGGCCCACTCCGCCGCCGACCGTGCCGTCAGCAGCAGGAGCCGGTGGCGCCACGGGACGCCGGGGTCGACCCCGCGGGCCGTCTCCCTGGCCGCGACGGTGAAGGTCTGCGCGGCCAGCTGCCGTGCGGCGCTCTCACCGGCCGTGCAGAGGCGGGCGTAGGCCAGGACCGAGGGCTGGTGGCGGGCGCGGAGCTCCAGCAGGGCCGCGTACGCCGTGACCGTGTCGGCGCGCAGCAGCTCCGTGAGCCGGGCGTCGGACGCCCCGTCGGGGCGAGTCATGCGCACCCTCCTCCTGACGTACCGGCCAGTCTGTGAGGGACCATAGTGGGGGAAGTGAACCGCTGGGGAAAGGGTTTCTCCGAGTAACCACGAGCCACCCCGAACGCACGGTGCCCGGTGTCCCATCGGACACCGGGCACACGCGCAGGTCAGTGGTGCCGACGCGTCACTCCTCGACGGTCAGCCCCTTGCGCAGCCGTACCAGAGTCCGCGACAGCAGCCGCGAGACATGCATCTGCGAGATCCCGAGTTCCTCGCCGATCTCCGACTGGGTCATGCCCGCGACGAAGCGCAGCGAGAGGATCTTGCGGTCCCGGGACGGGAGTCCGGCGATCAGCGGCTTCAGGGACTCGACGTACTCGATGCCCTCCAGACCGTGGTCCTCGTAACCGATCCGGTCGGCCAGCGCACCCTCGGAGTCGTCCTCCTCGGGCTGGGCGTCCAGCGAGGCAGCGGTGTACGCGTTGGACGCGGCCATGCCCTCGACGACCTCTTCCTTCGACAGCCCCAGACGCTCGGCGAGCTCGCCCACCGTCGGGGCGCGGTCAAGCTTCTGAGCCAGCTCGTCGCCGGCCTTGGCCAGGTCGAGCCGGAGCTCCTGGAGGCGGCGCGGCACCCGCACCGACCAGGACGTGTCCCGGAAGAAGCGCTTGATCTCGCCCACGATGGTTGGCATCGCGAAGGTGGGGAACTCCACACCGCGGCTGAGTTCGAAGCGATCGATCGCCTTGATCAGGCCAATGGTGCCGACCTGGATGATGTCCTCCATCGGCTCACTGCGGGAGCGGAAGCGGGAGGCGGCGAACTTGACCAGGGCGAGGTTCAGTTCGACGAGCGTGTTGCGGACGTACGAATACTCGTGCGTGCCCTCCTCCAGCGACTCCAGCCGCGCGAAGAGGGTCTTGGAGAGGGCTCGCGCGTCCACGGCCCCCACCTCTTCGAAGGGTGGGATCTCCGGGAGCCCGGCGAGCACATCGTCTTCGCTGTCCTGCTCGATGGGATTCAGATGTTCCGGGGGGGATGTCGACGTCGCCTGATGGGTATGCGAGGCGTCGAGCCGGGGTGACATGATGTCCTCCATCGTTCTCGGCATAAGGCTGCCGAAGCCAGTTCGTGCACTGCGGTGTGCGGCGCCTCCAAAGCCGGCCGTGTCGAGTACGTGTCTCTACTAGCCCTACCCGGTTTCCCGACACGACCGCAAGTGTGTTCTGTGCGGTTATGTCCGTTTGTGTGGCGATTGTTCGGGTGTCGGAGGGTGTGGAGAAGGCGTAATGTTCGAGGGCGTCATCAGCAGCCACGATGTCGGGAGAGAGAGACGGCATGGACCGCGGGACGGTCGGCAGCGCACAGTCTGGCCGGCTTCTGGTTGAGGTGCGGCAAGAGGGCTCCAGCGCCGTCGTGACTCCAGCAGGTGAGTTGGATCACCACACGGCCGATTTGTTGCGTGAGCCACTCGAGGACTGCCTCGCCAAGGGGAAGAGCCGGCTTGTCGTCGACTGCACACGGCTGGAGTTCTGTGACTCCACCGGACTGAATGTGCTGCTCGGGGCACGGCTGAAAGCCGAGGCGGCGGGAGGTGGCGTGCACCTTGCGGGCATGCTGCCGGTCGTGGCACGGGTCTTCGAGATCACGGGGGCCGACGCGGTCTTCACCGTGCACGACACCCTGGACGAGGCCCTGGCCGAGGAATCCGGCGGCTGAGGCGACGAGACGAGTGGCGGTCCCGGTGCCCCGGCTCGCGCCCCGCTCGTCTCCTCCGGCCGGTCCTCATCGGGTGTCACACCTTCTTTGCCGGACATACGTCCGCAATGGAGGGGTGTTCTACCGGTCCGCTCGGGCAGGAGACATCCGTACTGACTGTTCGGTGAGCGACCATGCAGTGACGTTTTGAATCGTGAACCGGTGAATCGGTGAGGTGAAGCGCTGATGAGCACCACCCGGCCCTACTCGCCGGGCGACCGTGACCCGGAGCCCGGCGTGGAGCCTGGCGGCGAGGCCGAGGTGCCGACGGGACGGCAGGTCCGTCGGCTAAGCTTCGAGGGGGAGAGCGGGGTCGTCCCGCTCGCACGCGACTTCACCCGGCAGGCGTTGTACGCGTGGGGGTGGTTGCCGGCGGCGTCCGCCGACCGGCGGGCCGTGGCGGAGGACGTGCTGCTCGTCGTCTCCGAGCTGGTGACGAACGCGTGTCTGCATGCGGAGGGCCCGGACCAGTTGTGGATCTCCTGCGACAACAAGGTGATCCGCCTCGAGGTCTCGGACAGAGGCACCGGGCAGCCGGCGCCGCGCACTCCGCACCGGGCCGGACGGCCGGGCGGGCACGGGATGTTCATCGTGCAGCGGCTCTGTCTGGACTGGGGAGTCGTACGGGCCCCCGGGCTGACCGGCAAGACCGTGTGGGCGGAGCTCGGAGCACCCGCCTAGCATCCGCCCGGCGCTCTCCCGGTGCTGTCCCCACAGTTCCGACACTTCCTTTCTCTTCCTTCCTCTGGTGCCCCGGCGTACCTTGACGGCCGATCTGATGTGCCGTCAGGAACGAGTAAGGGGAGCGGAACCGTGTCGTACCCGAAACGAACCGCCGCGCTCGCGTCCGTCGCGGCCCTGGCCGGCTCGGCGGTGCTGATGGCCGCCCCCGCTGCCGTCGCCGAGGTCGTGAACGTCAACTACCAGTGCAAGACGCCGATCGGTGACAAGAGCGCCGTCTCGCCCATCGACATCAAGGGCGTCAAGAGCGGCGGCGGCTACAAGCTCACCATGTCCTGGCAGAAGGGCGTCTCGTCCAGCCCGGTCGATCTCGGCAAGGGCGCGATGAGCCCGAGCGCCACCATCAAACTGGGCGGCGCCGACAGCGGGACCATGAGCGTGACGGGCCCGGCCAACCAGGCGACCGTCCCCGCCAACACCCCCATCAAGATCAGTGACCTGACCGGGACGTACACCCCGAAGAAGTCCGGCAAGGTCACCTTCACGGCGGGCGTGCTCACCATCAAGGCGCTCGGAACGACGACGACCTGCACGCCGACCAACAACCCCGGCGCCTCGCTGACCCTGGACGTCACCGCCGCCTCGGGCTCCTCCGGCGGCACCCAGAGCGACAGCAACGCGTCCGACAGCGGCTCCGCCCTCCCGCAGACCGGTCCCGAGGACTCGGCGATCGCCCTCGGCACGCTCGGCGGCACGGTACTGCTCGCGGGCGCGGCCGGCGCGCTGTGGCTGACCCGGCGCAACCAGGCGGTCCGCGCCCGCCGCTGAGCGGCCCGGACCGCTCTCGTACGACAGCTGGAGCCGCCCGTGCCGTCCACCGCCCGTGCCCTGTCCGCGCCGATCCCGCCGGCTCGCGTCGCCGACGGGATGGTCCGGAACGCCCCACGGCGTGGTGGCGCAGGGCGGTTGGTCCCGCGTACGGCGTCCAGGGCGTCGTACGGCCGCATCCTGGCCCAATCCCCCTGTACGGAGGCCGAGTTGACGGGAGTGACGACATGAGCCCGACCGGCAGGGTGCGGTGGGCGGTGCTGACGGCAGTGCTCGCGCTGCTGCTCGCGCCCCTGGCGGGGACGGCGGCCGCCGCGGACAGGCCAAGCGTGAAGCTGTCCAAGTCCCAGGGCGGTACCGGCAGTTCGATCACCGTGAGCGGCGACGGATGGCGTGGGCGGGCGCTGCTGATGATCCTGGTCTGCGGGCAGGCGGTCCCGTCGCGCGGGGTGCCCGGCGGCACCAACTCCTGTGCCAACGCGGACGGCCGGGCCGTCACCACCGACTCGAAGGGGCGCTTCAGCAGGAAGCTGCCCGTCGCGGAGCCGCCGGTGCCCTGTCCCTGCGTGGTGCACGTGGCCACGGTGACCGGGGCGAAGGCCGAGGCCGACGCGATCTTCCAGGTGGCCGGACACGCCGTGGAACCGCTGCCCGCCGAGACGGACGGCGGGCGGCTGTCCGTCCTCACCGACACGCGGCTCGACGGCTCGGGCGGCCTTCTGACGTGGTTCGGGGCGCCCCCCGCCCGCACTCTCGTCTTCACCGTCGGCAACGTCGGCACCTCCGCCGTCAAGAACCCCGTCTTCCAGGTCGGCACCGCGCACGGCGTGTTCGCCCCCCAGTGGGAGGAACAGCAGTGGCGCGGCACGATCCAGCCGGGCCGAAAGGCGCGGCTCGAACTGCCCGTCGAGCTGACGGGCGGCGCGCACGGCGCGTACACGGTGTCGCTGAAGTACGGCGGCAAGGTGCTGGCCGAGCAGCCCTGGGACGTGGGCCGGCCCTGGGGCGTGACCCTGTTCTGGATCCTGGCCTGCCTGGTGGTGCCTGCCGCGCTGTTCCGCATCGGCATGGCGGTGGTGGACCGGGTACGGCCACGGCCCGCCGGCGGCATCCGGCACCGCGGACTGCGGCTGCCCGAACTCGCCCTGCGCCTGCCGGGCCTCAAGCCCTCCACGGCCGCACACGCGGCCACCCCGACGTCCACTCTGCCGTGGTTCACCCCGGACGCGGATCCGGGCGCGGCCGGTGGCCGGCTCTCCGCACCGCACGACGACAGCCCGACGAGTCCGACGACTCCCACCAGAGAGGGATCCCCGTGAGTATGCGCAGGAGAGTCACACCGGCCGGCGGGCCGAGAAGAGCGGGCGCGGCGGGCGCGACGCTGGTGCTGGCCGGGGCGGGCGTGGTGCTCGGCCTGGCCGCCGGGCCCGCCCAGGCCGCGGAGGTGTCGTTCGCGACCCGGTGCGTGCCGCCCGCCGGCGTCGGACTCGACCCCGTCGACGGCACCACCAAGGTCGAGATCACCGCGCCGGCCACCGCGAAGGTCGGCGACGAGATCAATGTGGTGTGGAAGTTCACGCAGGCCGCGTCGAAGAACCCGAACATCATCGACCTGCCCGCCAACTCCGTCCAGCCGACCGGCACGTTGAAGGCCGCGGGCGCGCAGAGCGCCGACATCGCGATGACCGGGCCGCGCGAGAACCCGGCGATCCCCAAGGGCGGCGCCATGGTCCTGTCCGACATGAAGGGCACGCTGAAGCTGACGGCGGCCGGGGAACTCACCCTGACACCGGGCCCCTACACGGTGAACGCGATGGGGACGAACACGGTGTGCACACCGACGGAGACGGTGCCGAAGGGGGCGACGGTCACCGTGGCGGCGGGCGACGGGACATCCACGCCGACACCGACGCCGACCGACACGGAGTCCCAGTCCCCCGACCCGACCGACAGTGCCACGCCGACCGACAGCGCGACCCCCACGGACACCGCGAGCCCGACCTCCACCGCGTCGGACGACGGCCAGACCGACTTCACCGGCAAGGCGGTCGACATCCCCTACACCTGCCAGTCGCCCCTCGGCGAGAAGAAGGCCACCTCCACGATCCAGATCAACGCCAAGAAGAGCGGCGGCAGTTACGGCATCACCGTGCAGTTCAAGAACTCCCCGATGGACAGTCCCGCCGACATCCCCGCGGACTCGGTCAAGCCCTCCATGGACGTCGTTCTGGGCGGCGACGACAAGGGCTCGGTCCATGTCGAGGGCCCCACCAACTCCGAGGCCATCAAGTCGGGCGACCCGATAGAGATCCCGGACATGACCGGCACCTACAAGCCGGGTGCGACGGGTGAGTCGACGCTGTCGCCGGGTGTCCTGACGATCAAGGCACTGGGCACGACCACGACCTGCAAGCCGGACAAGACACAGGTCTCCCTGACCCTGACCACGAAGGAGCAGGAGGGCGGGGCGTCGGGCGGTTCGTCGAGCGCAGGTGGCACGAGCGGTTCTTCGACCAGCGGCGGCCTGGCGGCGACGGGCGCGGACGACCACGCGGCGCTGAAGGCACTGGGCCTGGTGGCGGGAACGGCGGTGCTGCTGGGCGGGGCGGTCTTCACCTTCATGCCTGGAAGGCGGACCAGGTGACGCGGTTCAGGGGCGCGGGGAACCGCGCACAGCGGTGAAACCGACGGGGCCGCCGGAACCCACCCGGATTCCGACGGCCCCGTCACTTCGGTACGGCCCTAGCGCACATCCCCCATGAGGGACTTGACCTTCCGCCGGTACATCCACACCGCGAACCCGGCGAGAGCCGCAAGCGCCGCCTCCCCGAACACCGCGGGCGTCCCGCTGAGGTCGACCCCGGCGATCGCGGGGTTGGACAGCAGGCCGGTGATCGAGTCGCCCGCGGTGACCGCGAGGAACCAGACACCCATCATCTGCGAGGCATACTTCGCGGGAGCCATCTTCGTCGTCACCGACAGGCCGACCGGCGAGAGGCACAGCTCACCCACGGTCTGGATGAAGTAGATGCCCACGAGCCACATCGGGCTGACCACGGTGCCGTTCGCCGCCATGGCGATCGGGACCAGGAAGAAGAAGAACGAGACACCGACCAGGACCAGGCCCATCGCGAACTTCACGATGGTGCCGGGCTCCTTGCCCTTGCGGTTCAGCCACACCCACAGCCAGGCGAAGACCGGGGCCAGCGCCATGATGAACAGCGGGTTCAGCGACTGGTACCAGGAGGTCGGGAAGTCGAAGCCGAGCAGGGAGCCGGCCGTCTTCTGGTCGTTCGAGCCGAACGCCTGGACCGTGGACGCGCCCTGGTCGTAGATCATCCAGAACACGGCGGCCGCGACGAAGAACCAGATGTAGCCGGACATCTTCGACTGCTCGGTGGCCGTCAGCTCCTTGTCCCGCTTGATGCGCAGCAGCACACCTGCCGGGACGACCAGACCGATGACGGTGAGCGGGATCATCGCCCAGTTCAGCGTGAAGTGGCCGGTGAGGCCGACGACGCCGTAGAAGACGGTCGCGGCGATCACCCAGAACAGGCCCTTGCGCAGCCAGGCCGCGCGCTCCTCGGCCGCCAGCGGCTTGGGGACGACGTTGCTGACCGGGCTCAGGTTGCGGGTGCCGAGCAGGAACGCGGCCAGACCGATCGCCATGCCGACCGCGGCCATGCCGAAGCCGAGGTGCCAGCTGACCTCCTGGCCGACGGTGCCGATCGCCAGCGGGGCGAAGAAGGCGCCCGCGTTGATGCCCATGTAGAAGATCGTGAAGCCGCCGTCGCGGCGCGGGTCGTCCGGGCCGTCGTACAGGTGGCCCACCATCGTGGAGATGTTGGCCTTGAGCAGCCCGGAACCGGCCGCTACGAGCGCGAGGCCGGCGAAGAACGGCGCCTGGCCGGCGGGCAGCGCCAGCACCAGGTGGCCGCACATGATCGTGACGGCCGCGATGGCCACGGTCTTGCGCGGGCCCCAGACGCGGTCGCCGAGCCAGCCGCCGGGCATGGCGAGCAGATAGACCATCGCCGAGTAGACGGAGACGATCACGGTGGTGGTCGCCAGGTCCATCGCGAGGCCGCCGCCCATGCTGCCCTTGCCGGCGTCGGGGCCGCCGGAGAGCAGATAGACGGTGAGCAGGGCCTTCATGCCGTAGTAGGAGAACCTCTCCCACATCTCGGTCATGAAGAGTGTGGCCAGTCCGCGGGGGTGGCCGAAGAAGGCTTTGTCGGAACCGGGGGTGCCCGGAGTCACCGAGTCCTTCGTCAGGCTGGACGCCATGGTCGTTCCTTGCTGGTGGGGGTTACCGCACACAAAAGAGACCTTCAGCGACAGATACGCGCCAAAGGCCCCGACGATGCGACAGGCATTGATTCACCATACGGCAGGATACTGCCGGAAATGGAAGGACTTGAGACGTGAATCACAGGTGGCCGAGGAACCGTACACCCTGTTTCTAAGGTCTTTACGGGGTAGACACCCCACACTCACAGGTTCACACCACATCCATAAAAGGTAAGAACCACTGGGTCGCGATCACACCACAGCATCTTTCAAGAGCGGTCTACCATCAGCTCATGACCCGTGTACTGCTCGCCGAGGACGATGCGTCCATTTCGGAGCCGCTGGCCCGCGCCCTGCGCCGGGAAGGGTACGAGGTCGAGGTGCGTGAGGACGGCCCCACCGCACTCGACGCCGGAATGCAGGGCGGCATCGACCTGGTCGTCCTCGACCTGGGTCTGCCCGGCATGGACGGCCTCGAGGTGGCCCGCCGACTGCGCGCCGAAGGCCACGCCGTACCGATCCTCATCCTGACCGCACGCGCCGACGAGGTGGACACCGTCGTCGGTCTCGACGCGGGTGCCGACGACTACGTGACCAAGCCCTTCCGGCTCGCCGAGCTGCTCGCCCGGGTCCGGGCCCTGCTGCGACGCGGGGCGTCCGAGCCGGCCCAGCCGCCGGCCACCCACGGGGTGCGCATCGACGTCGAGTCGCACCGGGCGTGGATGGGCGACGAGGAACTCCAGCTCACCGCGAAGGAGTTCGACCTGCTGCGGGTGCTGGTGCGGGACGCGGGGCGGGTGGTGACCCGGGACCAGCTGATGCGCGAGGTCTGGGACACCACATGGTGGTCGTCGACCAAGACGCTCGACATGCACATCTCGTGGCTCCGCAAGAAGCTCGGCGACGACGCGGCCAACCCGCGGTACATCGCGACGGTACGAGGAGTGGGCTTCCGCTTCGAGAAGAGCTGAATCCCCGGGTATCGGCTAGGTAAGAGGACATGCGCCGTCGACTGATCCAGTCCACGCTCGCCGTGGTGCTCGTGGTGATCGCCGTCTTCGGCGTCTCGCTCGTCATCGTCGAGACCCGCACCATCAGCAACAGCGCCCAGGAGCGGGTCGACTCCGAGGCGATCCGGCTGGCCGGGATCGTGGACAGCCGACTGTTCGCCGCGGAGGACGTGAACGCGGAGATCCTGCGCGACCAGGTCGCGCAGGAACGCTACGCCATGATCCGGATCCCCGGAAAGCCACCGATCGAGGTCGGTTCCAGGCCGGTCGGCCAGGTCATCAGCTCCACGGAGAAGGGCGAGGAGGGCGAGACGGTCACCGTGCAGGAGCCGCGCTCCTCGGTGACCCGGGAGGTCGGCCGCACACTGCTGATCATCGGTCTGGTGGCCCTGCTCGCGGTGGTCGCCGCGGTGCTGCTCGCGATCCGCCAGGCCAACAAACTCGCCTCGCCGCTGACCGACCTCGCCGAGACCGCGGAACGGCTCGGCTCGGGCGACCCACGGCCCCGGCACAAGCGGTACGGCGTCCCCGAGCTGGACCGGGTCGCCGATGTGCTGGACTCCTCCGCCGAGCGCATCGCGCGCATGCTGACGGCGGAGCGGCGCCTGGCAGCCGACGCCTCCCACCAGCTCCGTACGCCGCTGACCGCGCTCTCGATGCGCCTCGAGGAGATCACCCTCACCGACGACCCGGACACGGTGAAGGAGGAGGCGAACGTCGCGCTGACCCAGGTGGAGCGGCTGACGGACGTGGTCGAACGGCTGCTGACCAACTCCCGCGACCCCCGGGCCGGCAACGCCGTCACCTTCGACCTCGACGAGGTCATCCAGCAGCAGCTCGCGGAGTGGCGGCCCGCGTACCGCAGTGCGGGCCGGGCGATCGTCAGCTCGGGCAAACGGCACCTCACCGCCGTCGGCACACCCGGTGCCGTGGCCCAGGTCCTGGCCGCGCTGATCGAGAACTCCCTCATGCACGGCGGCGGCACGGTGGCGCTGCGCACCCGCGTCACCGGCAACCAGGCCGTCATCGAGGTCACCGACGAGGGCCCCGGCGTCCCCGCCGACCTCGGCGCGCGGATCTTCGAGCGCACCATCAGCGGCCGCAACTCCACCGGAATCGGCCTCGCGGTCGCCCGCGACCTGGCGGAGGCCGACGGCGGCCGCCTGGAAATGCTCCAGGCCCAGCCCCCGGTCTTCGGCCTGTTCCTCTCCCGCACCCCGCTCAAGTCGGCCGCGCTGGACGACGACGAGCCGATGGTGCGGTGAGCCTCCGGCGGTTGGGCGGTGTTTGTCTGCGGGTTTGGGGGCGGGCGTTTTTGCGCAGTTCCCCGCGCCCCTGGGTGCCTGCGGCGGCCTGTTTCGGTCCGGTGGGGGCGGGTGTAGCGCGTGCGGTCTGGTGGGTGGGTCGGGGCCGGGGTGGGGGGTGTCCGTCCTCGGTCCGGCGGCTCGGCTGCTTTGGCGGTGCTCGGTGACGGACGCCGGCCGCTGCGGGCGGACACCCCCCACCCCGTCCCCTTCCCGCCGTACGCGGCCAACCGCCTGTCCTGGCGCACGGGGCGCTGTGCCGGGTGGGCGCGTCTCACTCCGTGTCGCCGAGGTGGAGCGGACTGTCAGAGCACCCGCTGCTCGGGGCGGGACGGCTTCCTGGTCGCCGTCTGCTCCGCCTCCTCCAGGAAGGACTCCGCGCTCGCAACCGCCTCGCGGGCGGGGAGGGTCTTGAAGACCCAGCTGCGGTAGGACCAGAAGCGGAAGAGGGTGGCGATGCCGATGCCGAGGAACTTGAAGATGTTGCTCTGCAGGGGGCTGTCCCAGCCGAAGGTGTAGGTCGCGGCGTACAGGATGCCGTTCTCGATGACCAGGCCGACCACGCTGAACAGCAGGAACAGCGTCAGTTCCTTCGTACGGCCGCTCTTGTCGCGGTCACGGTACGTGAAGTACCGGAACCCTATGTAGTTGAAGATGATCGCCACGACCGTGGCGACGACGCTTGCCCGGACCACCGGAAGCTCGGTGACCTGCCGCACGAGGTTGAACACGACGAGGTTGACGAGGAGGCCCGCTCCGCCCACCGCACCGAATTTGGCGGCCTCGCGAACGATCCTTCGCAACCCTGAGGAACCATGTCCCATGGTCGTACAGGCCCCCAGTCGATTGGTTTCGTCAACTCAACCATGCTAACCACCCCTCTGGCCCATTGCCTGTGGACGAACTCACACACAGGGAAACAAGCTGGTAAGAGGACCGGAAAGAGGCGCTGAATCCGGCCGCCGTGGCGTGACCGATACCCTGGGGTCGTGACGTTCCCCGTAGTCGGCATGGTCGGCGGAGGCCAGCTCGCCCGTATGACACACGAGGCAGGCATCCCGCTCGGCATCAGGTTCAAGCTCCTCAGCGACACCCCGCAGGATTCCGCGGCGCAGGTGGTGAGCGACGTCGTCATCGGCGACTATCGCGACCTCGACACGCTGCGCGACTTCGCGCGCGGGTGCGACGTGATCACCTTCGATCACGAACACGTACCCACCGAGCACCTCAGGGCCCTGGAGGCGGACGGCATCCCCGTGCGCCCCGGCCCCGACGCGCTCGTGCACGCCCAGGACAAGGGCGTGATGCGCGCGCGGCTCGACGCGATCGGCGTCCCGTGCCCCAGGCACCGCATCGTCAGCGATCCGCAGGACGTGGCCGCCTTCGCGGCGGAGGGCGACGGCTTCCCCGTCGTCCTCAAGACCGTCCGCGGCGGCTACGACGGCAAGGGCGTGTGGGTCGTCGACTCCGTCGAGGAGGCCACGGACCCCTTCCGGGCCGGTGTCCCCGTCCTCGCCGAGGAGAAGGTCGACTACGTCCGCGAGCTCGCCGCCAACGTCGTACGGTCGCCGCACGGCCAGGCCGTCGCCTACCCGGTCGTCGAGTCCCAGCAGGTGAACGGCGTCTGCGACACCGTGATCGCCCCCGCGCCCGGCCTCGACGAGGCGCTCGCCCTCAAGGCCGAGCAGCTGGCCCTGTCCATCGCCAAGGAACTGGACGTCGTCGGCCACCTCGCCGTCGAGCTCTTCCAGACCCGCGACGGCCGCATCCTCGTCAACGAACTGGCGATGCGCCCGCACAACTCCGGCCACTGGTCGATGGACGGCGCGATCACCTCCCAGTTCGCCAACCACGTCCGGGCCGTCCTCGACCTCCCGCTCGGCGACCCGCGCCCCCGCGCCAAGTGGACCGTCATGGTCAACGTCCTCGGCGGCGACTTCCCCGACATGTACTCCGCGTACCTGCACTGCATGGCCCGCGACCCCAAGCTGAAGATCCACATGTACGGCAAGGACGTGAAGCCCGGCCGCAAGGTCGGCCATGTCAACACCTACGGCGACGACCTGGACGACGTTCTCGAACGCGCACGTCACGCTGCCGGCTACCTGAGAGGCACGATCACCGAATGAGCCCCGTTGTTGGCATCGTCATGGGTTCGGACAGCGACTGGCCCGTCATGGAGGCCGCCGCTCAGGCCCTCGACGAGTTCGAGATCGAGTACGAGGTCGACGTCGTCTCCGCGCACCGCATGCCGCGCGAGATGATCACGTACGGCGAGCAGGCGGCCGAGCGGGGTCTGAAGGTGATCATCGCGGGGGCCGGCGGCGCCGCCCACCTCCCGGGCATGCTCGCTTCCGTGACCCCCCTCCCGGTCATCGGCGTCCCGGTCCCGCTGAAGTACCTCGACGGCATGGACTCGCTGCTCTCCATCGTGCAGATGCCGGCCGGTGTCCCCGTCGCGACCGTCTCCGTCGCCGGCGCCCGCAACGCCGGCCTGCTCGCGGCCCGCATCCTCGCCGCCCACGACGAGGAACTCCTCGGCCGGATGCGGGAGTTCCAGCAGGAGCTCAACGACCAGGCCACCGAGAAGGGCAAGCGCCTGCGGTCCAAGGTCGAGGGTCCCAGCGGTTTCGGTTTCGGCAAGTGACGGCCGTGGGACCGCTGGAGACGGCCCGGGAACTGCTGCGCGAGGCCCCGGTCGTCGACGGCCACAACGACCTCCCGTGGGCGCTGCGCGAACAGGTCCGCTACGACCTCGACGCGCGGGACATCGCCACGGACCAGTCGGCCCACCTGCACACCGACCTGGCGCGGCTGCGGGCCGGCGGGGTCGGTGCGCAGTACTGGTCGGTGTACGTCCGCTCGGACCTGCCCGACGCGGTGCCGGCGACGCTGGAACAGATCGACTGCGTAAGGCAGTTGATCGCGCGGTACCCGCAGACGCTGGCGCCCGCGCTGACGGCCGCCGACATGGAGGCGGCGCGCTCTCAGGGCCGTATCGCCTCCCTCATGGGCGCCGAAGGCGGCCACTCCATCGCCAACTCCCTCGCCACACTGCGGGCGTTGTACGCGCTCGGCGTGCGCTACATGACCCTCACCCACAACGACAACGTGGACTGGGCGGACTCGGCGACCGACGAGCCCGGCGTCGGGGGGCTGTCGGCCTTCGGCCGTGCGGTGGTGCGGGAGATGAACCGCGAGGGCATGCTCGTGGACCTCTCGCACGTGGCGGCGACGACCATGCGGGACGCGCTGGACGCGAGCGAGGCACCGGTGATCTTCTCGCACTCCTCCTCGCGGGCGGTGTGCGACCACCCGCGCAACATCCCGGACGACATCCTGGAGCGCCTCCCGTCCAACGGCGGCATGGCGATGGTGACCTTCGTCCCGAAGTTCGTCCTCCAGGCCGCCGTCGACTGGACCGCCGCGGCCGACGAGAACATGCGCGAGCACGGCTTCCACCACCTCGCGACCACCCCGGAGGCGATGAAGGTGCACCGCGCCTTCGAGGAGCGCACCCCGCGCCCGGTCGCCACGGTCTCGACGGTGGCCGACCACCTGGACCATATGCGCGAGGTGGCCGGCGTGGACCACATCGGCATCGGCGGCGACTACGACGGCACGGCGTTCACCCCGGATGGCCTCAGCGACGTCTCCGGCTATCCCAACCTCATCGCCGAACTCCTGGACCGCGGCTGGTCGAAACCCGACCTGGCCAAGCTGACCTGGCAGAACGCGGTACGGGTGCTGGGCGCGGCGGAGGACGTGGCCCGGGGCCTTCAGGCGACCCGTGCGCCGTCCAACGCGACCATCGAGTCGCTGGACGGCTGACCGCCGTCGGCCGTCAGGGCGGGGTAGTCGGTGTAGCCGTCCGCCCCGCCCACGTACATCAGGTACCGGTCCCGGACCGGAATGAGGGGCGCGCCCCGCCGCAGCCGGTCCACCAGGTCCGGGTTGGCGAGGAACGGCCGGCCGAGGGCGACCAGGTCGGCCCCGGCGGCCGGCATGTCCTGGGCCGCCCGCGTGACGGCCTGGGTGGTGAGGCCGGACAGCACCGGGTTGCCGATCAGGACGCCGGGCCAGTCGGCGCGGATCCCGCGGTACCACCGGGTGCCGGGGTCGGCGTGCACGAGGTGCAGGTAGGCCAGGTCCAGGCCCTTCAGCCGGGCCGGCAGAGCCGGATAGAGGACCTCGGTGTCGTCCTCCTCGACACCGTTGACCCCCGAACGCCCTGCCCACCAGGAAGCCGCCCGCGCTCCGTGCGACGGTGGCCGTACGGCGATGAGGAAGATCACGACGTACGGAGCCCGTCATGGCAGACCTCCAGGACGAACTGCCCCCCACGGCCGAGGTGGGAGAGCTGCCCCGGCTCTTCGAGGCTGTGCCGGAGCTGTACACCCCCGTCTCCGATCCGGACAGCGAGCCTTTGGACCGTGCCCGCGCGATCCTTGCCGCGCACCCCGTCGCCGACGGCTACAGCGGACTGCCCTGGGCCCTGAGACACCTGCCCTGGTTCGACCTGGAGGTCGGCGAGAGCGCCGTGGACACGGATGTGCCCAGGCTCAGGGAGGGCCACGTCGGCGCCCTGATGTGGTCGCTGCACCTGCCCGAGGGGCTCGACGGGGACCGTGCCGTCGGCGCCACCCTGGAACAGCTCGACCTGGTGAAGACGGTCGTACGGAATCACCCGGAGGGGCTGCGGCTGGCCTGCACCGCCGGACAGACCACCGACGCCCGCAACTGCGGCCGCGTCGCCGTGCTGCTCGGCCCCGCCGGAGCCGCCGCCCTCGGCGACTCGCTCGGCATCCTGCGCTCCCTGCACACCCTCGGCCTGCGCGTCCTCACCCTGTCCGGGGTGTCCTGGGCGAGCGAGGCGGGGCTCACCCGGTTCGGTGAGGAGGTGCTGCGCGAGATGAACCGGCTCGGAGTCCTCGCCGATCTCTCCGGTGCCTCCGAGACCACCGTCCGGCGGACCCTGGCGGTGGCCAAGGCGCCCGTGCTCTTCACCCGCTCCGCCGCCCGCGCCCTGCGCCCCCACCCGGCCAACCTTCCCGACGACCTGCTCGTCGAGCTGGGCGCCGCCCGGGGCCTGTGCATGGTGCCGCTGACCGCCGAGCAGACCGGCCCGACGGTCCGGGACGTCGCCGACCACCTCGACCACCTGCGCGCGGTCGCGGGCGCCGAGTCCGTGGGCCTGTCCGGCACCTACGACGCCGGCATCGCCCACCCCCAGGAGCTCGACGACGCCGCCTGCTATCCCCACCTCGTCGCCGAGCTGCTGCGCCGCGGCTGGGAGGAGGCCGACCTCGCGCTGCTGACCTGGGGCAACGTCCAGCGGGTGCTGCGCGAGTCCGACTTCACCGCACGAGCGGCACAGCTACGACGCGAGCCGTCGACGGCGAAGATCGCCGAGCTCGGCGGGTAGCCCGCGGTGCCGGAAATCGCCGAGCTCGACGGATGGTCAGCGGCGCGGCGCGCGCTACACCGGGTCGATCCGGCAGAGGCAGAAGGGGTGGCCCGCCGGGTCCGCGTACACCCGGAAGTCCTCCTTGTCCTCCGCGTGCAGCGGCCGTCCGCCCAGCTCCAGCACCCGGGCCTCGGCCGCGTCGATCTCCTCCCAGGTGGTCCCGCCGTCGAAGTCGAGGTGGAACTGCTGGGAGTTGCGGTCCGCCCGCGGCCACTCCGGCGGGGTGAGCCCCGGTGCGCTCTGGAAGGCCAGCCGGGGGCCGCCGGGCACGCGCAGGACCACCCACTCGGGGTCGTCGTCCTCCGGGGTGCCGCCCACGATCCCGGCGTAGAAACGGGCGAGCGCGCGGGGATCGGGGCAGTCGATCACGACGGAACGGAAGCGTGCGACAGTCACGAGAGCTCCTTCTGGTTCGACCGGCGGTTCAGCAGGCGCAGAGACAGAACGGGTGCCCCGCCGGGTCCGCGTACACACGGAAGGTGCGGGAGCGGTCCTCGGCGTCCAGCGGCTTCGCCCCGAGCGCCAGCACCTCCTTCTCGGCCGCGTCCAGGTCCTCGACGGTCAGGTCCAGGTGGAACTGCTGCGAGGCGTCGGGGGCGGGCCACTTCGGCGGTACGAAACCGGGGGCGGCCTGGAAGGCCAGCGACGGTCCGCCGGGGGTCCTGAGGTCCACCCAGTCCCCCTCGCCCTCGACACTGCCGCCGAGGACACCGGCGTAGAAACCGGCGAGCGCGCGGGGGTCCGGACAGTCCAGCACGACGACTCCGAGTTCGGCGATGGCCATGGCTTCCTCCTTGAAGCGGGGTTACCTGTAGGACCGGGTAACCAGTAACCGTTACCGCATGCTCCCGTATTGGAGGTAACCTCGCAAGGGGATTCACTAGCTAGGTAGCGTGCAGCCATGAGTGAGCGATCGCCCGCGCCCGGGGGGCTTGACCTGGTCCAGACCCTGGTCAACACGGTGGATCTGGAGTCGGGCGCCGATTCGCTGGACACGGCGGAGGGGCGGGCGCGCTTCGGGATCGCCGAGGGCGAGGTCGCGGGGGCCCGCGAGCTGCGGGAGTCGCTGCGGGTCGCCCTGCTGGCTCACGCGGGGCATCCGCCGCATCGCGCGGTGACACCGCTGGGGGAGTTGCTGGCGGCGGCGCCCCTGGTCCTGACGGTGGCCGCGTCGGACGGCTCGGCCGCCCTCGCCCCCGCCGACCCCCGCCCGCTCCTCTCCCGTGTCGCCGCCGCCGTCGCGGAGTCACTGATCGCCGGCACCTGGATGCGCCTGAAGGCCTGCGAGGCGGCGGACTGCCACTGGGCGTACTACGACCGCAGCCCGGCGGGCCGGGGACGCTGGTGCTCCATGCAGGTGTGCGGGGCGCGGGCGAAGATGCGGAGGTATCGGGGGAAGGGAGCGCCGTAGGGAGCGGCGCCGGTCGCGCCCGCGCGGAGCCGCACGGGCGCGGGGAACTGCGCGACCGGCCACGACGGCGCCGCACCCGACCTACACGCCCTCCTCTCCTCCCCGCGGAGTCGAAGCCGCGGCCCGCGACCCCACCAGCAGCAGGCACAGCACCGCGACCCCCGCGACCAGACCGGCCAGGACCAGCAGCGGATCCAGCGGCCGGGCCGTGGACGCGGCCGCCTGGGTCGCGGCCGGCTGCGCCGCCTGCGAGACCTGCGGCGACGGCGCCGTCTGCGGTACGGCGGCCTGGGACGCCGTGGGTGAGGGCGACGAGCCGGCCCGGGTCGCCGCGGGGCCGCGGCTCGTCGTCATGCCCGGCATCGTCGAGTGCTGCCGCTGACTCGTGGACGGCTGCGTGTGCTCGTGCTGCGTCGGTGCCGCCGGGGTCGGAGCGGGAGCCGCCGCCCGGACCGTGATGCCCGCCGTCATGTCCGGGTGGACCGTGCAGACGTAGCCGTAGGCTCCGGCCGTGGTGAACGTGAAGCTCCAGCTCTGGCCCTTGTTCAGCATGGGGGAGTGGATGGAGAGCGGGCCCGAGGTGGTCTTCACGTCGTGCGGAGCGGTGTCGTAGTTGGTCCACGTCACCGTGGACCCGGCGGGCACGCTCAAGCTCGCCGGCGAGAACGCGTATCCCTTCATCGCCACCTGGAATGTCGCGGCCGACGCCTCGTGGCCGTACGGCAGCATCCCCAGGGCGAGCAGCGCGAGCACCGCCGCGGCCCGCAGCAGCCCCCTCATGCGAACTCCGCCGCGACGAGCAGCCTGAGGCGCGTGGCCGGAATCCGCCACGGCAGCCGGAACCCGGTGGCCCGGCGCAGCAGCCGGTACGGCAGCTTGGCCGCGCCCACGACGAGCAGCCGGTCCTCGTCGCGCTCGACCACCCGCAGCCGCAGCAGGACGGGGAAGGCGACGCCGTTCAGGGCGAGGTCGCCGGTGAGCTGGAGCCGGTCGCCGGGCAGGGTGTCGACCTGCCCGGAGGTGAGGACGGCCCGCAGCTCACGGTCGTCGAACTCGAAGCGGAACGAGGGCTGCCCGGCGTCCTGGGACGTCTCCATGGACGCCTCGGCGAGCGGCACCCGCCGTCGCCGCAGCGGCAACGGCCCGTACCAGGCGGTGAGTTCGGCGAGGGAGCGGCCGGGGGCCACGGTGTGGCGCTGGGGCGGAGGAACGGTGGGCAGGGTGACGGTTGTCATCCCGAACTCCTTGGAAAGCGGTTCCCGAAATGTGGCGGGGGTGTGGAGAATGGGGCGTGGACGCCGCTCCGGCCGGCTGAGCCCCGGCCGGAGCGGCGTCCACCCTTGCGCGGGACGTGTCAGCAGCTGGCGGTGAGGAAGTCCGTGGTCGGCTTGAGCATGTGCCCGGCCCAGACGGTGTGCATCTTCACGTAGCTGTCGGTGTCGAGCAGGTCGGTGACCTGCTGTCCGAGCGATTCCTCCAGGTGTGCCGAGTAGATGTGCTGGAGCAGCACGGTGAGGGTGTCGTCGGCCACCGAACCGCCGTCACTGACGGCCGGCTTGAGGATGGACTCGATCCACACCGTGTGCATCTTGAGGTACGAGTCGAGCGCCAGCGCGTCCTGCACCTGCTGGCCCGGCGACTCCTCCAGGTGTGCCGCGTAGAGGTGCTGGAGGATCGGCAGCAACTCGTTGTTGATGCTGGCGCACTGCTCGCCGGAGCCGGAGCCGCCACCGGAGGTCGGCGTGGCCGTCGGGGTCGCGGTGGGCGTGCCGGTGGGCGGCGTCGAGGTGGGGGTGGCCGTCGGAGTGGCCGTGGGCATGGGCATGCCGGTCGGCGTCGCGGTCGGGGTGGGCGTGGGCGACGTACCGCCACCGCCACCGCCACCGGACGCGGCGACGACCTTCACGGACGACACCATGTCCGGGTGCACCGCGCAGTAGTACTCGTACGTCCCCACCTTGGTGAAGGTGTACGACCACGACTGGCCCTGCTTCAGGGTCCCCGAGTCGAAGGCCACCGGGGCCTTGGTCGTGGTGACCGTGTGCGGTGCGCTGTCGTGGTTGGTCCACTGGACGGTCTGGCCGGCCTCGACGACGAGCTGCTTACCGTCGCCGAACTTGTAGCTCATGATGTCGACCTGGTAGTCCGGCTTGGCAGCCGCGGCGGGCTGGACCTCGGCAGCGGCGGCAGCGGGCGCCTGAGCCGCGCCCGCGGTCTGCTGCGAGGAATTGGTGGAACCCGACGCCGCGTTCAGCAGTCCGAGGCTGAGCACGGCCGCGAGTGCCGCACCGAGCCCCACGAACAGCAGGGACCGGCCCCCGGACCTACCGGCCTTGGCCGTCGGCGGCTGGAGCCGCCGTTCGCCGGTCTCATCGCTTCTTTTCACTTCAACTCCTATTGTTTCCCAGGGAGTTGTTTCCCATGGAGTTCAGCGGCCAGGATCGGCCGTGACCAGCAGACTCGTCACGGCGAGGACGACGAGGACCAGCCCCGTCTCGGCCGCGACCGAGTAACCGAAGGGCCGCACGGTGGCGGCGTCGCCGCGCAGCAGCACGGCGAGATCGAGGCGGGTGCGCACCCACTGGCGGCTCGCGTACGCGGCCACCAGGACGCTCCCGAGGACAGCTGTCTTGATGAGCAGCAGATGCCCGTACGAGGTGTGCAGCAGGGCGCCGTACGACCCCACCACCTGCCAGGCGAGCACCAGCCCGGCGCCGACGATGCCCGTGACGCTCACGGCCGCGAGCTTCGAGTAGCCCGGCACGACCCGCGCCAGCTCCGCGGCTTGGCGGCGGGGCAGCACGGCCAGCGCGAGCATGGCGAGCCCGCCGATCCACAGGGCGGCCCCGAGCAGGTGCACGAAGTCGGCGACGGCGCCCCAAGTGGGCTCGCTGCCCTCGGAGTTGTGGCCCGTCATCCCGGTCGTGCGCAGCAGCCCGAAGGTGACCGCGAGGGCGCCCACCCGCCAGCCCGGAGAGCGGGAGGTGGCCGCGCCGCCCTGGAGCAGCGCGCTGAGCACCACGGCCGCGAGCACCCACATCAGCCCCCGTGCGGCGAGCACGACGCCGGGTTCGGTGGCCAGGATGTCCGCGTAGGTCGCCGGGCGCAGCGCGTCCCGCAGCCCGCCGAAGGAGGCGTACGCGCCCTGGAGTCCGACGGCCGCCACGGTCGCCAGCAGCCCGCCCGTCCAGGCGAGCCCCAGCAGCGCCCGGGCCCGCGGTTCGTGGGTGCCGCCCGGCCACAGCAGCGCGACGAACGCGAGCCCGCCGACGAACAGGGTGAGCGCGAGGTATCCGGCCCAGCGGACGGCGACGAGGCCCTTGCGCACCGAGGGGGACGGTGCGGGAGCGGCAGCCGGGGCCTCGTCGCCGCCGGTCCTGGTGGCGGCCGTGCCGGCGGTGAAGGCGATCCGGCCGGAGGAGGCGTGCCCGTCCTCCTCGTCCACGACGGACCACACGACGGCGAACCTGCCGTCCGCCGGGCTGTTGAGAGCGACCCGCACGACATCCTTCTTCGCCGTGTGCGACACCGGCAGCCGGTCGCCGTCCACCGTCAGCACCCGTACGTCGGTGAGGTCCACGGCCTCGTCGAAGGTGAGGACGAGGCTTCCGGGCGCCTTCTTCAGGTCGGCCCCGTCCTTGGGGGAGGAGCTCACCAACCCGGTGTGGGCGGCGGCGGGTTGGACCGCGCCGAACAGGGCGCAGAGCAGGGCGGCGAGGAGGAGCAGGGTCCGGCGCAGTGTCGTCACGGGGTCGCCTCCGGCTGCGGGGAGGCGGAGGCGGGGGCGAGGATGCCGCCGAGGAGGCCGGAAGCGGGGGCGAGCCCGACGCAGGGGGAGGCGGTCGGCGACGGTGAGGGGGTCGCCGCCGGGCCGTCCAGGAGGCCGAGGACGGAGTCGGTGACCCCGACGAGCAGCGGCTGTACGAGCTTGACCTCGCCGTCGGAGCAGCTGCCCGTGTCCGAGGGGGACGGCGTGGGGGTGGTGGGCCCAGGTGTGGGCGTGGGGGAGCCGGTGCCCGGGACCGGCGTGGTCCCGTGGCCGGAGTGCCCGCCGCCCTGGCCGCCACCGGAGCCGATGGGGACGGTACCGGTCACCACGCCCCCGCCGCCGTATCCGCCGCCGTACCCGAGGCCTCCGCCGCCTCCGCCGACTCCGCCGTACGAAGGCAACTCCCCGGATCCCACCGGGGCTTGACCGGTTCCCGGGGAAGTCGTCGCCGGTGCCGTGGCCGCGGGCGGGGTGACCGGGGGAGCGGCCTCGGCCGCGCCGGAGGCGGGGGCGCCGATGCCCGACGCGTAGCCCAGCACGATCACCACGGTGCCGACGAGCGCCCCGGCGACCAGTTCGTCGCGGTGGTCACGCGGGACACCCGTCGCCCTGCGGAACAAGGGCATGACTCACTCCTGACATGCTCAGCTCAATCCGACCGAAGAACGCGGCCGATGACGAACAGTGGAGTGGAGGGCGGATTCCGCATCACTACGCACCGGTTAACCGATGGTTGCCTACCTCTCCATTACGAGGTCGTGGTCTGTGAGAACGGTCGATTCCGCACCGTGCTCGAATGCAAATCGAACTCGTGTTGAGGATTCCGGGGAGGGCGGGCATATGCCGGGTCGGCGCACGACAGGGCCCCGGCGCTGGAACACGCCGGGGCCCTGTACGACCTGTCCCGGGGTCAGGCGGTCGGCCGCCCCATCGCCCGGTACGTCCACCCGGCCTTCCGCCACAGCACCGGGTCCAGGGCGTTGCGGCCATCGAGGACGACCTTCGCCGACGCGACCTCGCCGAGGGCCGCCGGGTCCAGTTCGCGGAACTCCCGCCACTCCGTGAGGTGGAGGACGACGTCGGCGCCCCGGACCGCGTCCACGGCGGTGTCGGCGTAGCCGAGGGTCGGGAAGAGGCGGCGGGCGTTGTCCATGCCCTTCGGGTCGTAGACCGTGACCTGGCCGCCCTGGAGGTGGATCTGCCCGGCGACGTTCAGTGCGGGCGAGTCCCGGACGTCGTCCGAGTCGGGCTTGAAGGTGGCGCCGAGCACCGCGACCCGCTTGCCGAGGAACGGCCCGCCGCCCAGTATCTGCCGGGCCAGTTCCACCATCTGGCCGCGCTGGCGCATGTTGATCGAGTCGATCTCGCGCAGGAAGGTCAGCGCCTGGTCGGCGCCGAGCTCACCCGCACGGGCCATGAAGGCCCGGATGTCCTTCGGCAGACAGCCGCCGCCGAAGCCGATCCCGGCCCGCAGGAACTTCTTCCCGATCCGGTCGTCGTAGCCGATGGCCTCCGCCAGCTTCGCCACATCGCCGTCCGCGGCCTCGCACACCTCCGCCATCGCGTTGATGAACGAGATCTTGGTCGCCAGGAAGGAGTTCGCGGACGTCTTCACCAGCTCGGCGGTCGGGAAGTCGGTCACCACGAACGGCGTGCCCTCGCCGAGCGGCGTCGCGTACACCTCGCGCAGCAGCTTCTCCGCCCGCTCGCTGCGCACGCCGACGACGATCCGGTCCGGGTGCAGGGTGTCGTCCACGGCGAAGCCCTCGCGCAGGAACTCGGGGTTCCAGGCCAGCTCGGCGTCGGCGCCCGCGGGGGAGTGGTCGGCCAGGTAGCGGGCCAGCCGGTCGGCGGAACCGACGGGCACCGTCGACTTGCCGACGACGAGGGCCGGGCGGGTCAGGTGCGGGGCGAGGGAGGCGATCGCGGAGTCGACGTACGACATGTCGCAGGCGTACTCGCCGTGCCGCTGCGGGGTGTTCACACAGACGAAGTGCACGTCACCGAAGGCGCCGACCTCGGCGAAGTCCATGGTGAAGCGGAGCCGGCCGGTGGACCCCTCGATCCCGGCGACATGCTTGCGCAGCAGGTCCTCGAGGCCCGGCTCGTACATCGGGACCTCGCCCCGCTGGAGCATCTCGATCTTCTCGGGCACCACATCGAGCCCCAGCACCTCGAAACCGAGCTCGGCCAAGGCCGCGGCGTGGGTGGCGCCGAGGTAGCCGGTGCCGATCACGGTGATCTTGAGGGCCATGGAGACTCCAGAAAGAGGGACGGGCCAGTGCGCGCCCGAGCATAGTCGGAGGGTCTGACGGGCAGTTTTCCCGCTGTCGCCAAGCTCACGTATCACTCCCGTGGGCCGGGCCCTAAAATTTGAGTTACTTAACGGTAATTAGCACAGGCACTGCAGCGTCCTTGGAGCGTGAGAGACCTTGGCCGGATCGGCTGACTTCGACCTGTACCGCCCGTCCGAGGAGCACGACATGCTCCGGGACGCCATCCGCTCGCTGGCGGAGGCGAAGATCGCGCCCTACGCCGCCGCGGTGGACGAGGAGGCCCGCTTCCCGCGCGAGGCGCTGGACGCGCTGGTGGCCAACGACCTGCACGCCGTGCACGTCCCCGAGGAGTTCGGAGGCGCGGGCGCCGACGCGCTGGCCACGGTGATCGTGATCGAGGAGGTCGCGCGCGTCTGCGTGTCCTCCTCCCTGATCCCCGCGGTGAACAAGCTGGGCTCGCTCCCGGTGATCCTCTCCGGGAGCGAGGAGCTGAAGAAGAAGTACCTCGGCCCGCTCGCCAAGGGCGACGCGATGTTCTCGTACGCCCTCTCCGAGCCGGACGCCGGCTCCGACGCGGCCGGCATGAAGACCAAGGCGGTCCGCGACGGCGACCACTGGATCCTCAACGGCGTGAAGCGCTGGATCACCAACGCGGGAGAGTCCGAGTACTACACGGTGATGGCGGTCACGGACCCGACCAAGCGCTCCAAGGGAATCTCCGCGTTCGTCGTCGAGAAGTCCGACGAGGGCGTCTCCTTCGGCGCCCCGGAGAAGAAGCTCGGCATCAAGGGCTCCCCGACCCGCGAGGTCTACTTCGACAACGTCCGCATCCCCGCCGACCGAATGATCGGCGACGAGGGCACCGGCTTCGCCACGGCGATGAAGACCCTGGACCACACCCGCATCACCATCGCCGCCCAGGCCCTCGGTGTCGCCCAGGGCGCCTTCGACTACGCCAAGGGCTATGTCCAGGAGCGCAAGCAGTTCGGCAAGGCCATCGCCGACTTCCAGGGCATCCAGTTCATGCTCGCCGACATGGCCATGAAGATCGAGGCGGCCCGCGCCCTGACGTACCAGGCGGCGGCGAAGTCCGAACGCGGCGACAAGGACCTCACCTTCCAGGGCGCCGCCGCCAAGTGCTTCGCCTCGGACGTGGCGATGGAGGTCACCACCGATGCGGTCCAGCTGCTGGGCGGGTACGGCTACACCCGGGACTACCCGGTGGAGCGCATGATGCGCGACGCGAAGATCACGCAGATATACGAAGGCACGAACCAGGTCCAGCGGATCGTCATGGCCCGCAACCTGCCGTAGCCGGTCCGACCGGCGACGACCGAGCCCCCGGATGCGTTCCGGGGGCTTTTGTCGTACTGCGGCTGGGGCATTTCGGGGTGGATTGTTCACGTCCGCCCGATGGCGCCCCGCGAGGCAGGGGCGTAGGACGGAAGGGCACGGGACCCGTCCCGGGTTCCCGCATCCCCCAGGAGGAGCCATGACCCAGGCCGAGAGCATGTCCACGATGAGCAAGGAGATGCAGGACTGCGTGGCGGCGTGCATGGAATGCCACAGTGTCTGCGAGGAGACCATGAGCTCCTGCATGCAGATGGGTGGCCAGGCGCAGATGCAGATCATGCGCGCGCTCATCGACTGCGCCGAGATGACCCGCATGTGCGCGGACATGATGATGCGCCGCTCGCCCCTGTCGGCGGAGATGTGCGCGATGTGCGCCAAGGCGTGCGAGATGTGCGCCGAGGCGTGTATGTCCATGCCGGACGATGCCCAGATGATGCGCTGCGCGGAGGCGTGTCGTCGCTGTGCGCAGACCTGTCACGCGATGTCGGGTATGGCGATGTGACGCCGACCGGCTGAACGGATCGAGGGCACCCGCTCGGGTGCCCTTGATCACCGGGGGTGCAGACTGCCGGACATGACCTCGCCCGAGAAGACGACGCCGCCCTACACGGATGAGCAGGGACAGCCCGCGGACCGGCTCTTCCAGCCGCCGTCGCTGCCCCCGACGACGCACCCCACCGAGGCCTTCGACGCCGCCGAGCGGGACATGTGGCAGGGCCGGACCGAGGCCTACGCGGGGAGTTTCGCGCGGCTGTGCGCCCACCCGGTGGAGGCCCTGCTCGACGCGGTCGGAGTGGGTGAGGGGACCCGGGTCCTCGACGTCGGGACCGGCACCGGTACGGCGGCCGTGGCGGCGCGGGCGCGCGGTGCCCGGGTGAGTGCCGTGGACGCCGACGCCGGGATGGTGGCGGCGGCGCGTGCCCGCGGGCTCGACGCGCACACCGGTGTACTGCCCGAACTCCCTTACCCTGAGGGCGAGTTCGATGCCGTCATCGGCAACTTCGTCATCAACCACGTCGGCCGCCCCCGCGCCGCCCTCGCCGAACTCCACCGCCTTCTGCGCCCCGGCGGCCGGATCGCGCTCACGACGTGGAGCGCACGGCGCGGCGCGGGACAGGACCTGCTGGGCCGGGCCTGCGCGGCGGGCGGGGCCGTACCGCCGGCCTACCTCCCGCGGCTGGATCCGGCACAGGACTGGGACCGTACGGCGGACGGCCTCGCCGAACTGCTCGGCGAGGCCGGATTCATCGAGGCGGAGGCGGCCGAACTCACCTGGGAACACCGCGCCGGAGTCGAGGAGTGGTGGAGCGCCGCCGCGGGCGGGGTCGCCACGATCGGACTGATCGTCACCTCGCAGGACCCGGGGACCGTCGCCCGGATCCGGCGGGAGTACGAGCGTCTGAGCGCTGAACACACGGTGGCGGAAGGGCAGTTGGCCCTTCCGCACATCGCGCTGCTCGGCTCGGGACGGCGGGCCTGAGGACCCTGGTCCTCAGTTGCCCGAGACGGTGACCTTCTCGTCGTTGTTCAGCTCCTGCACCAGCTGCTTCACCTTCGCCTTGTCCCAGACGAGGTTGCCTCCGGTCGACCCGGAGATCGGCATGTTCAGCGAGGTGCCGTCGCCGCCGTTGACGCCCTTCATCGCGAAGAACATGGACCCCAGGTCGTACAGGCCCATGTCCTTGTCGACGATGAGCGAGTCCAGGCCGGCGCCGAGCGTCGGGTAGAGCTTGAAGGGGTTCAGGACCGTGCCGGGGGTGGCCACCTGGTGGGCAAGGGCCGCGAGGAACTTCTGCTGGTTCTTGGTGCGCTGCAGGTCGGACGCGGCGAACGCGTGCCGGGTGCGGACGAAAGCGAGCGCCTGGTCGCCGTTCAGCTTCTGCTTGCCCGCCGAGAAGTCGGCGCCGGAGTACTTGTCCTTGAACCCCTTGTCGATGTCGATCTCGACCCCGCCGACCGCGTCCACGATGCTCGCGAAGCCGGCGAAGCCGATCTCGACGTAGTGGTCGATGCGCAACCCGGTGTTGAACTCGACGGTGCGCACCAGCAGTTCGGGGCCGTCCTCGGCGTAGGCGGCGTTCAGCTTCACGTGCCGGCCCGTGCCCTTGTAGGTCTTGCCGGACTCGGAGCCCACGAAGGTCGGGATCTCCACGTCCGAGTCGCGCGGCAGCGAGATCAGCGTGTCGCCGTTGCTGCCGGTGTGCAGGATCATCATCGAGTCGGTGCGCTTGCCCTCGGCGGAGCCGGTGTGCAGCTGCTTCTTCTGCTCCGAGGAGAGCCCGGCGCGGCTGTCGGAGCCGACGATGAGGTAGTTGGTGCCGTCGCCCTGCTCCGGCCGGTCGATGACCTTGGACAGGTCGACCTCGCGGTTGAGCTTGGAGTCGGCCCAGAAGTAGGTGGCGACGGTCGTCACGATCAGCCCGGTGACCACGACGATCGCAGTCCACTTGATCCGCTTGCGCCAGTTCGGCGCGGGCCGCGGACCACGGCCGCCGCCGCCGCCCGGCTCGGCGGGGCCGCCGTAGCCACCGCCCCCGCCGGGGGCGCCGTAGACCTGGCCGGTGTTGTAGCCGCTGTCATAGCCGCCGCCGTGGCCCTGGCCGTCGACGTACGACGGCTGCTGGGGCACGCCGTTGCCGTACGGCGGCGCGGACGGGCTCCGACCGCCGTACGCGCCCTGCCCGGGCGCCCCCTGATCGCGGCCGACCTGCCGCATCACGCGGGCGCTCTCGGGCTGTGCGCTCGCGCTGCCGCGTCCGTACCGGTCGCGGTTGTCGCCGGACCATCCCTCGGGCCAATCGTTCATGGGGCCCAGTGTGCAGGTACCGGCTGTGCCCTATACAAGGGTCGTCGGAAAATCAGGGCAGCGCTGTTGCCAAGCTGACACAAATTCCGCGATTGTCATCACGGCATAAGGTGGAGGCCATGACAGACCAGGCCACCGTCGCGCAACCGGGTACTCCGGAGATCCCGGGCAAGCCCACTTCGGCGTCCCGCACCACGCTGAGCCACATCATGACCCAGGCCGACACCAACCTCCTCGGTACCGTGCACGGCGGCGTGATCATGAAGCTGGTGGACGACGCGGCGGGCGCGGTGGCCGGGCGGCACAGCGGCGGGCCCGCGGTCACCGCCTCCATGGACGAGATGGCGTTCCTGGAGCCGGTCCGGGTGGGTGACCTCGTCCATGTGAAGGCCCAGATCAACTGGACCGGCCGCACCTCGATGGAGGTCGGTGTGCGGGTCCTCGCGGAGCGCTGGAACGAGTCCACGCCCGCCACCCAGGTCGGCTCCGCCTACCTCGTCTTCGCGGCCGTGGACGCCGACGGCAGGCCGCGCCGGGTGCCGCCGGTGCTTCCGGAGACGGAACGGGACGAGCGGCGGTACCAGGAGGCGCAGATCCGCCGCACCCACCGGCTCGCGCGACGCCGGGCGATCATGGAGCTGCGGGAGAAGCGGGCGGCGGAGGGCTTCGAGGACTGAGCCGCCCCCGTGAGAGAACTCACGGACAACGCTCCGCCTACACGCACCCCACCTCGTCACCCCTGACCACTCCGGACTCCCCCTGGAGCTCGTCCTCGGCCCGTACCTTGCGTACCCGCTCGAAGTCCGCGCCCACGATCACCTTCAGCACCGCTCCCTGACCCTTCACCGCCCGCAGCTCGCTGCCGGGCAGGGCCGCCGCCAGGGAGCGGGCGGAACGGTCCCAGCGGGGGTCGTAGGCGACGACCGTGCGCTTCAGCGTGCGGTCGGCGGAGCTCACCGGGAACCCCGTCGTACGGAACCCCGTCGACGCCAGTGCCGTGTCCACGCGCTTGCCGAGTCCGCCGGCCGCCGTGGCGTTCTCGACCTGGACGCGGATCTGCTGCGGGGACACCGGGACCAGCAGCGCCTTGTTCTTCGGCTTGTCCGCGGCCAGCGGCTGGTCCTCGCGCAGGGACTTGAAGAGCCGCGCCGACTTCTCCGGGTCCCATTTCAGGGTCGAGCCCACGCCCTTGACGACGTATCCCATCTGCTCGATCGGCACGGTCGTGAACTCCGAGGAGGAGGGGGAGAAGTTCCGCATCGCCCGCCCCAGACCGAGCAGTTCGTCCGTGCCGAAGCCCTTGTCGGCCCGTACGGAGCCGAGGACGGCCCGGGTCACGTCGCGGAACCTCATCGGGTTCAGGAGGATGCCGGACGAGGTCGCCCGGTCGATCAGCGCCGCGAGGAAGCGCTGCTGCCGCTTCATCCGGCCGAGGTCGGAGGAGCCGTCGGCGTGCCGGGAGCGGACGTACTGCAGGGCCTGACCGCCCATCAGCCGGTGCCGGCCGGCCGCGAGGTCGAGGCCGGTGTACGCGTCCTTGAGCGGGTCGGCGTTGCAGATCTCGACGCCGCCGAGCACGTCCACCGTCTTCATGAAGCTGGTGAAGTCGACCTCCAGATAGTGGTCGATCTTCACGTGGGTCATGTTCTCGACGGTCCGGACCGTCAGCTGCGGCCCGCCTTCCGCGTAGGCCGCGTTGATCTTGAGGGGATGCCCGTGGTGACGTTCCCCCGTGGTCATGTCGACGTGCGCGGGCGTCGTCGCGTACGAGTCGCGCGGCAGGCTCACCACGCTCGCCCGCTCCCGGTCCTCCGAGATGTGCACGATCATGATCGTGTCGGTGCAGTGGCAGGGTTCGCCGCCCAGCCGGTACTTCAGCCGCTCGGCCTCGGTGATCTTGTCGCGGCCGTCGGTGCCGACCAGCAGCACGTTCATGCCGTCTCCGGCGCGCGGCCGGTTCTTCATGTCCTTGAAGGGGTCCACGCGCGCGATGTCCGCGTCGAGGCTGGTGACGACCGCGTGCCCGATCCCGGCGGAGGCGAGCACGACGACGGACAGCGTGGTCGCCGCCCGCATGCCCCAGCGGGGCCGCTTGCGTCGCACCGGCGGCCGGGAGGGCCGGCGTTGCGGGGGGCGAGGGCGGGCGGCGGAGGGGCGTGGCGGCGTGCTGGGCAAGGGGGAACACCTCCGCGAGGGCAGCCGAACGAGGGATCATGAGCACGGTAGGCCCATACGATCTGCGACGACCGGCACCGCCCCGGGCGGGGCGCGGCGGTGTCCCCCGTTCGCGGTAACGTGAGCCCCCTATGAACGCCAAGCCCGACGTGCAGCTCCCCGCCGTGTCCGTGATCATGCCCGTCCTCGACGAGGAGCGGCATCTGCGCGGAGCCGTCCAAGCGATCCTCGCGCAGGAGTACGCCGGCGAGATGGAGGTCGTGCTCGCCCTCGGTCCTTCCACGGACCGCACGGACGAGATCGCGGCCGAGCTCGTCCGCGAGGACCCCCGCGTCCACACCGTCCCGAACCCGGCCGGCCGCACGCCCGCCGCGCTGAACGCCGCGATCAAGGCCTCCCGCCACCCGATCGTCGTCCGCGTCGACGGGCACGGCATGCTCTCGCCGAACTACATCGCGACCGCCGTACGGCTCCTGGAGGAGACCGGCGCGCAGAACGTCGGCGGCATCATGCACGCCGAGGGTGAGAACGACTGGGAGCACGCGGTCGCCGCCGCGATGACCTCGAAGATCGGCGTGGGCAACGCGGCCTTCCACACCGGTGGCGAGGCACAGGCGGCCGAGACCGTCTACCTCGGTGTCTTCCGGCGCGAGGCGCTGGAGCAACAGGGCGGCTACAACGAGGAGTTCATCCGCGCCCAGGACTGGGAGCTCAACTTCCGGATCCGTGAGGCGGGCGGGCTGATCTGGTTCTCGCCGGAGCTCAGGGTGTCGTACCGCCCGAGGCCGAGCGTGAAGGCCCTCGCCAAGCAGTACAAGGACTACGGCCGCTGGCGGCACGTCGTCGCCCGCTACCACGAGGGCTCCATCAACCTGCGCTACCTCGCCCCGCCGACCGCGGTGTGCGCGATCGCGGCCGGAATCGTGGTCGGGGCGGTGCTGACCCCGCTCGGCTTCGTCGTCCCCGGCGGCTACCTCGCGGCGATCGTCCTCGGCTCGCTGCCCGCGGGCAAGGGGCTCCCGCTGAAGGCACGGCTCCAGATACCCGTGGCGCTCGCCACCATGCACATGTGCTGGGGCTACGGCTTCCTGACCAGCCCGCGCTCGCTGGCGAAGCGGGTCATCGCCTCGCGCCGGCCCGCCGTACTGAACAAGGTGTGAACGGGCGCCCCTCAGGACCGAGGGGCGCCCCCCCGTCACCAGGTGAAGCCCGGGTTCACGTGCATACAGGCCGTGTCGTCCGCGCCGTTGAGGGCTTCCGCGGTCTTCGGGGTCGTGTCGTCCTGCTTGGGCGCCTTGTACGTCGTGCCCTCGCGCCAGTCGGCGCCGACGACCAGGGTGACCCCGGAGACGTCCGTCGACTTCTTCACCGAACTCATGGGAATCCCCAGGGACTTGGCGACCGCCTGGGCGTCGCCCTCCAGCTCGGCGCTCGGGTAGCGCACCAGCGTCGTCGCCTCGCTCAGGGACCCCGTCCGGTCGGAGACCGCCTTGTCGTAGCCCTTGTCCACCAGCAGTCCGGCCACCGTGCTCGCGCGGCCGCTCGCCGCGGCCAGGGAGCCGGTGCGGGTGCCGTTCTGGACCAGGACCCCGATCTCGTCCTTCGCGGCGGCCTGGTCGTCGGAGGCCGCCTCGGCCTTCCCGGCGGTCGCCTTCTTCGCGTCCTTGCCGTCCAGCGCGATGTCCTCGCGCACCAGCCGGAAGAGCTGCTCGGCGTCCTCGGTGGGCTCCACCCGGGCGCCCACGTACCGGTTGGGCATCGTGGTCATGGTGATGCGCTCCGGCTCGACCTTCCGCAGCTCGTTGCTGAGGTCGTAGAGCTTCTTCACGGTGCCGAGCCCCGAGTCGACCGTGACCGCCCTCGTGGCCTGCTCGGCGAGCTTGCGCAGCTTGTTCGGGCTGCTCAGGGTGGCGTTGGCGCGCAGCTCGCGGACCATCGAGTTCATGTACATGTGCTGGGCCTTGGCACGGGCCAGGTCGCTGCCGTCCTCGAAGCCGTAGCGGGTGCGCAGCCACTGCAGGGCCTGCTCGCCCTTGACCGGGTGCGTGCCCTTCGTCAGCTTCAGGCCGGAACCGTGCCCCTGGCTGTCCCGCGACTCGATGTTGGCGTCCACGCAGACCGGGACACCGCCGATGGCGTCGGCCATGGACACCACGCCCGAGAAGTCGACCATCATGAAGTGGTCGATGTGGATACCGGTGAGCTCCTGCCAGGTGGCCACCGTGCAACCCGGGCCGCCGTGGCCGAGGCTCTGGTTGGTCATCGCCCGGCCGTCGCTCGCCGCGTACACCTTGCCGTCGTCCGGATCCGTGCACTTGGGGATCTTCACGAGGGTGTCGCGCGGCATGCTGACGACCGAGAGGTTGCTGCGGTCGGCGGACAGGTGCAGCAGCATCTGCACGTCCGCGAGCGGAGTGGAGCCGAACGTCTCCTTGGCGCCGCCCAGCTTCTGGTTCTCCTCGTTGTCCCGTGCGTCGGAACCGATGACCAGGATGTTCAGCGGGGTCTGGCCCGCCGCGTTCGGCGTCGGCTCGGCGACCTTGTTGTCGCCCAGGTTCAGTTCGTCCTGCTCGATGTTGGAGTTCAGGTGCCGGTAGTAGAGGTAGCCGGTCCCGGCCACCGCGAGTATCAGTACCGCGAGCGTGGTCGCGGACCATCTGAGCATCCGGTGCTTGCGCGGCGCCCTACGGCTGCCGTGCCCGGACTCCGCCTCGGTCCCCGGCGCGACGTCCTGCACGCTGTATTGCGTTGTCAACGTTCCCGTCCTCCCCACCCACCCCACCGGACCCGCACGCCATGCGTCGGGCCCGCCGCACGTCTTAGACATACGACGGGCCCGTGAGGTTGCCCTACGAACCTGTGTGAGACCTGGGTCCTGCCCCGGCGGACCTCAGCTCGCGCACTGGGCCTTGTCCGCCGTGGACTTGTCCACGCCCGGTGCGGCCGCCGCGGAGGAGCTGAGCTTCACGCCCGCGCCCTTGAAGTCCTTGCCCAGGGTGAGGGTCATGGCCGGCAGGCCCTGCGCGTTGGTGACGCTCTTGCCCGGCTTCAGTGCCGAGCCGGAGAGCCCCATGATGTCCGCGAGCCTGCGCGCCTGGTCGGCCTGGTCGGGGGCGTACTCCAGGGTCGTCCTCGCCAGCGTCGCCTCGGCGTTGCCCGCGTTCTCGGACTTGGTCACGCCCTCCTCGGTCTGGAGGTAGGCGAGCTGCTGCTGCGCGCTGCCCCCGGCCGCGCCGCCGTTGAGGATGCGCACGCGGACGTCGGACGCGGCGGACTTGGTGCCCTTGAGCCGGGCCGCGACCTCCGCCTTCTCCTTCTTCTCCTGCTTCTTGACCTCGGTGAAGGAGACGTCGTTCTTGATCGCGTCGAAGATCGCGGGGGCCCTTGAGTCGTCGACGATCACCGTCGCCTTGACCACCGTCTCGGCGGGGTTGTCCTTGACCGGGATCGTCATGAAGCTGATGTTCTTCGTCGGCACCTTCTTCAGCTCCAGGGCGATGTCCTTGAGCGTGCCGACCTTGCCGATCGCCTTGTCCACGGTCAGCGCGTTGGTCGCGGCCTCCGCCAGCTTCAGCAGCTTGGTGGGGCTGGTGAGGGTGTCGCCGGAGGTCATCTTGCGCATCAGCGAGCCCAGGAACTGCTGCTGCGCCTTGATCCGGTCCAGGTCGCCCTTGTTGCCGAAGGCGTGCCGGGTGCGCACGAAGGCGAGAGCCCGCTCGCCCTGCACCTTCGACTTGCCGGCGGGCAGGACGAGCTTCGACTGCTTGTCGTCGACAGCCTTCTCCACACAGACCTCGACCCCGTCCACCGCCGTGGTCAGGGTCTTCACCGCGTTGAAGTCGGCCATCACGAAGTGGTCGGGCTTGATGCCGGTGGCCGCCTCCACCGTGCGCATCGTGCAGCCCGCGTCCCGGCCGCTCTCACCGAGGCTCCGGTTGAAGCGGGCGTCCTCCAGCCCCGCGACGACCTTCTCGGTGCCGTCCTCCTGCTTGGTTTGGCAGTCCGGTATGTCGACGATCAGGTCGCGCGGGATGCTGAGCGCGGTCGCGTTCGTCCGGTCCTTGGCGACGTGCAGCAGGATGTTGGTGTCGGCGTGGCCCACGCTGCCCGCGTCGCCGTAGCCCTCGTTGCCCTCACCGGTGCGCTTGTCGGTGCCGATGATGAGGATGTTGAAAGCCTCGTCCTTGCTGAAGTTGCTGGCTGCCGCGTCGCCGACGTCGGTCGTGCCGACGTTGCCCTCGAGGTGCTTGAGGTAGAAGTAGCCCGTCGCGGCACCGGCGACCAGGACGAACGCCATCGTGCCGCCGGTCCACAGCAGGCTCTTCTTCGCCTTCGACGTCTGTTTGACCGGCCGCCGTCCGCGCCGCCCCGGCAGCGGCTCCTCGGGCGGCGCGCCCCGGCGCCTGCGCGGCGGCGGTACGTCCCGGCCGGGGGACACCGGGGCGGTCGTACGACCGCCCGCCGCACCCGTCCTGCTCGGCGAGGGCGCGGCCGCGGCTCTGCGCGGACCAGGAATGCCCGACTGCGGTGCGGATGGGCCCAGTCGCAGTTCGTATTCACCGGTGTTCGGATTGAGCACCCACTGGTCTGCGGGGTCGACGTCGTCCGCCCGCCCACGGCCTTGTGCGTCCACGTTGTCCGAATCCTCCGTCAGGGCCACGCGGCGATCGCTGGATCGCTCACACTATCCGCCCGGTTGGGCCTTGAGCGACGTGAGTTGTTCCTGCGCCGATCCTGTAAGTATGTACGTACGCCTGGACCCCACCGTTCGGCCCCCGGCCGTCCCGTTCCCCTACCACTGGTAGACGGAGTACACGTCCATGCACTGACCGGTGTCCGAGCCGTTGATGGCGTCCGAGTTGCCCGGCAGATCACCGGCCTTGGCCTCGGACTGCTTCGGATACGCCGTCCCGGTACGCCAGTCGGCGCCCACGACGAGGGTGACCCCGGACACATCGGTCGACTTCTTCACCGAACTCATGGGGATTCCCAGGGACTTGGCGATGCGCTGGGCGTCGCCCTCCAGGTCGGCGCTCGGGTAGCGCACGACCGTCCGGTCCTCGGAGAGGCCCGCCGTCGCGTCCTTGGACGCCTGCGAGAAACCTTTCCGCACGAGCTCCTCGGCGATCGTGCCGGCGCGTCCGCCCACCGGGCCGAGGGTGGAGGTCGCCGTCGCGTTCCGCACGAGGACACCGATCTCGTCGTCCGGCGCGGAGGGGGGCTTGGTGGCCGCGACGGTCTTCTTCCCCTCCGGGGCCTTGCCCTTGTCGTCGAGGGACACGTCGTCGCGGAGCATCTCCCAGAGCTTGTCGGCGTTCGCGCCGTCGGGTACGACGTGTTCCTTGTTCTTCGGGTCCTGGACGTTCGGCATCGTCACCGAGGTGATGCGGTCCGTCGGCACCGACTTGAGCTGCAGGCCCAGGTCGTAGAGCTCCTTGACCGAGCCGATCTCCTCGGACACCTGGAGGGACTTCGTGGCCGCCTCGGCGAGGTCCATCAGCCGCGGGGTGTCGGTGAAGACGTTCTGCCCCTTCAGCGTGCGGATCATCGAGTTCAGGTACATGTGCTGGGCCCTGGCCCGCATCAGGTCGCTGCCCCAGGCGTGCCGGGTGCGCAGCCACTGCAGGGCCTGCTTGCCCTTGACCTTGTGCGTGCCCGCCGTCAACTTCAGCCCGGAGCCGCCGGCGACCTGGGCCGTCGGGCGGTCCCACACGTTCTGCTTCACACAGACGGAGACACCGCCGATGGCGTCCGCCATCCTCACCACACCCGAGAAGTCGATCGTCATCCAGTGGTCGATGTAGACCCCGGTGAGGTTCTGCCAGGTGGCGAGCGTGCAGCCGGCGCCGCCGCGCGCCAGGGAGGTGTTGATGATGTCGTTGATCGGCGGGTACGTCTTCCCGGTGTCCGGGTCCGTGCACTTGGGGATGTCGACCCGGGTGTCGCGCGGGATGCTCACCATCGCTGCGCTCTTGCGGTCCGCGGACAGGTGGATGAGCATCTGCACGTCGCCCAGCGGCGGGTTGCCGCGGTTGTCCCTGCTGCCGCCCAGCTTCACGTTCTCGTCGGAGTTACGGCTGTCCGAACCGATCAGCAGGATGTTCAACGGCGTCTGCCCGGCCGCGTTGGCCTCGGCCTTGTGCGCCTTGGAGTCACCGCTGCTGCGCTCGCCCTTGCGGATGTTGGCGTTCAGATGCTGGTAGTAGAGGTATCCCGCGCCGGCGGTGCCAAGTATCAGCACGGCGAGCGTGGTCGCCGACCATCTGAGCACCCGGTGCTTGCGCTGGGCCCTGGCCCGCCGCCGCCCGTGCCGTCCGGCTCCGTCCGGACCGGGCTCATCGGCGGGCCGTACGTCCGGCCGCGCCCCCTCCTCGTGCACACTGCTGTGCCCCATCCCCTGTCTCCCCACCCTCACGCAGAACGAACGAAAAGACCTGCCGTACGACTGGTTAGACGCACGACAAGCCTCTTAGGTCACCGCAGAGCCGGCGAACAACTCCTCGCTGGGCCGCCGGGCCGGCACGCACCCTCGCGGCGTTGCCGAAACGCCCACGTGGCGCCTGCACGAGGACGCTCCGTCGCCTTGCGATCCCACGCACCGACCGCCGCGGCGCCCGGCCCTTCGGGCGGACGACGGGGGTGTTCGCCGGCTGTCACTTGGCGCACTCGACCTTGTCGGCCGTGGACTGCTGCACCCCCTCGGGTGCCTTCGTCGCCGTGGTGAAGGACACCCCGGCGCCCTTGAAGTCCTTGCCGAGGGTGAGGGTCATGGTGGGCAGGCCCTGGGAGTTGGTGACGCTCTTGCCGGGCTTCAGCTGGGCCCCGGACAGGCCCAGGATGGCCGCGAGCCTGCGCGCCTGGTCGGCCTGGTCGGGGGCGTACTCCAGGGTCGTCTTCGCCAGTGCCGCGTCCGCGTTGCCCGCGTTCTCCGACTTCAGTACGCCCTCTTCGTTCTGCAGGTACTCCAGCTCGGCCTGCGCGCTGCCCGCCGCGGCACCGCCGTTGAGGATGCGCACCCGCACCTCGGACGCGGCCGACTTGGTGCCCTTGAGCCGGGCCGCCTCCTCGGCCGCCTCGGCGCTCTTGGACGCCCCGGCCTTCTTCTTGACCTCGGTGAAGGACACGTCGTTCTTGATCATGTCGAAGACGGTGGGGGCGGTCGCGTCGTTGAGAACGACCGTCGCCTTCACCTTCTCCGTCGGGTTGTCGACGACCGGCACCGTGGTGAACGTCAGGTTCTTCACGTTCAGCTTGCCCAGCTCCAGACCGAGGTCCTTCAGCTTGCCGATGCTGTCCAGGTTGGAGTCGACGGCCAGCGCCTTGGTGCCCGCCTCCGCCAGCTTGATCATCTTCGCCGGGTTGGTCAGCGTGTCGTTCGACTTCAGCTTGCGCATCAGCGCGCTCAGGAACTGCTGCTGGAGCCCGATCCGGCTCAGGTCACCGCCGAAGCCGACCGAGTGCCGGGTGCGCACGAACGCGAGAGCCTGCTCACCCGAGATGGTGTGCGTGCCCTTCGACAGCTTGAGCTTGGAGTCCTCGTCGTCGATGTCCTTGGCCAGACAGACCTCGACCCCGCCGACCGCCGTCGTCAGCGTCTTGACCGCGTTGAAGTCGGCCACCATGAAGTTGTCGGCCTGGATCCCGGTGAGCTCGGTCACGGTCCGCACCGTGCAGCTGGCGGTCCGTTCGTCCTGTCCCAGGCTCGTGTTGAAGCGGACGTCGTCCGTGCCCGGGATGACCTTGGTGGTGCCGTCCGACAGCGTGGTCTCGCAGTCGGGGACGTTCACGATCAGGTCGCGCGGGATGCTCAGCGCGGTCGCGTTCGTACGGTCCTTCGAGACGTGCAGCAGGATCGTGGTGTCGGCGTGCCCGACGCTGTCCTTGTCGCCGTAGCTCCCGTTGCCCGCACCGGTGCGCTTGTCGGTGCCGATCAGCAGGATGTTGATCGCCTTGTCGGTCTGGAAGCCACCGGTGCTCGCGCCGTCGTCGGAGACGGAGGTGATGTTCCCGTTGAGGTGCCGGATGTAGAGGTAGCCGCCGCCCGCCGCCGCGACCAGCACGAACGCCATCGTGCCGCCGGTCCACAGCAGGGCCTTCTTCGCCGTCGACTTCTTCTTGACCGGCCGGCGCCCACGGCGCCCCGGCAGCGGCTCCTCGGGCGGTGCGCCCCGCCTGCGCGGAGGCGGCACCGTACGGCCCGTCGCCACGGGTTTGGCCGTACGACCGGCGGGTACTCCCGCCCTGTTCGGGGAGGGTGCGGCTCTACGGGGTCCGGGAATACCCGACTGCGGTGCGGAAGGGGTCAGTCGCAGTTCGTATTCACCGGTGTGCGGGTTGAGTACCCACTGGTCTGCGGGGTCGATGTCGCCCGCCTGCCCACGGCCTTGTGCGTCCACGGTTGCTGAATCCTCCGTCGGCCGGATGCACCGGAGCGCTCACACTAGCTGTCCGATTCGCCGACAGGTTACGACGGTGACAAATTCCACGCCCCTACAACCGGGCATTCCGCCCATTTGCTCGGACACCGGTTCGCCGCCTTGGGAAACGCTTTACCCGCAGGTGTCCTCGGCGGCCGTGTTGCCGCGGAAGGTGGGCGCCGTGCCCCCGTTCTCAGATTCTCCATTGGGTTCTTCATCATGAGAATGTTCTGAAAACTTCTGGGATTTCTCCGTCACCTTCACCGGCGCATCCTTGCGCAACCGTTCGAAAAGCCGCCGGGCCTCGGGTTCCGCGAGTTGATCACGATTGGCGTCGTGGACGTACGGCTCTCGCGGCACGGTAAGGAATTGCACACGCTCCGTGGGGATGTGCCGCAGGCCGCGCACGAGTTCGTACAGTCCGCGCAGACTCGCCAGATCGGGATCGGTGGTGAGCGAGGAAGTCGCGGCGTCCAGCACGGGATAGAGCTTCACCGGATTCAGCAGTACGTCATTGCTCTGCACCTTGTGGACGAGCGCCCCGAGAAAACGCTGCTGGCGGTCCATCCGCTCGGTGTCGCTGCCGTCGCCGAGGGACTTGCGGGCCCGCACATAGCCGAGCGCCTCCTCGCCGTTCAGCGTCACCCGCCCCGCCGGAAGCCGCAGCTTGGCCGCCTTGTCGTCGATCGGTTCGTCGAGACAGACCGTCACTCCGTCGACGGCGTCCACCATGTCCTTGAACCCGTGGAAGTCGACGACCATGTGATGGTCCACGCGAATGTTCGTGAGTTTCTCGACGGTCCGGATCGTGCAGGCCGAACCGCCCTTCTGGAAGGCGCTGTTGAACATCGTGAACGCGGGCTCACCACGGGTCCCGTCCGACCCCAGACAGGCCGGCACCTGCACCATCAGGTCCCGCGGCAGCGACACGGCCGTCGCGGTGCGCCGTCCGGCGGACAGATGCAACAGGATCGTGGTGTCCGACCGCTCGGTCCCCGAGTCCCGCCCGTACCGCGCGTTCTCGTCCCCCGACCGTGAATCGGACCCGATCAGCAGGATGTTCTGCGCGTCCTTGACGAGCGAGGTGGGCCGCTCCTTCTCGTACCGGGCGAGCTCGCGGGCGGCCGCGTCGTCCGGGGTGATGTTCCCGTCGAGCTTGGCGTAGAGGGCCCAGGCGGCACCGGCGGTGGCGGCCACTGCCACGGCGACGGCGAGCCCGGCACCGCGCAGCCACCGCCGCCGCCGGCGGCGTCTGAGCCCTTCACCACCGGCCGACGCCCCGAGGCCGGGTCCGAGGGCGCGAGCTCTGTCGGTCACGAGTCGGCCCACCCCTCATGGCGTACGTATCTGTACCTACGACCATGACGTGGACCGGTTCCCGGGGGCGGCCGGTACTGCTCCACTCGGGTGACCGCACCGGCGTCCAACCGTCCGCTTACCGACGGACAGCCGTGACCCGCTCACTCTCGATCCGCTTGGCGAGCCCCTCCTCGTCCAACCGCTCCAGATGGCGGCACAGCACCACGGACCCCCCGGTGGCGAGCGCCCCGTACAGCCCGGCGTTCAACCCGTCCCACGTGTCGTACGGCAACCCCGACAACACGCGGTCCCCCGTCCCCTCGGCCCCGGCCCGCTCGACGACCTCCGCCGCGCTGAACTCCCGCCCCGCCACGATCAACGCGGGCTCATCGGGGTCCACCGGAGCGAACGGGGCGAACCGGTCCCCTTGTCCCGGCACCTCCACGGCGTAGTCGACGAAGCCGTCCGGCGTCTGCGGAAAGCGCCCGCCCAGCGGGCGCAGCGCCAGCGCCACCCGCTCCCCGGAACACGCCCGCGCCGCCTCCAGCGTGTCCGGCCCGCTCACGACCACGTCGGCCGCGGCCGGATCTCCGCCGACGTCCGCGACCACCCCCACCGACGCGCAGGCCAGCAACCACACCGCCGTCTGCCAGTGCGCGGGCAGCAACAGCGTCACCCGGTCACCGGGCGCCGCGGCGAGGTCGCCCTGGAGGAGGTTCGAGGTCTTGGCCACCCAATTGGCGAAGGTGGCCACGGACAATTCGACACGTTCGCCCGTGGCGTCGTCGTAGAAGGTCACCAGGGGGCGGGCGGGGTCCGCGGCGAGCGCGGAACGCAGCAGGTCGGCGGGGGTGCGATCGGTGGCGTTCATCCGCAGAAGCGTACGCGGGCCCGCGGCCGGACACCCCCGCGCGGGGCCACCGGTTCGGCGCAACGACACCCGACGGTCCGTCAGTTTCCCGATGGACAGATTTATATGACTATGTCCAGGATCGGGAGCATGCGTGGACTACTTGCTTCCTCGGTCGGCGTCACCGGCGCGGCCGCCCTCGCCCTGTCCCTCACCTCGCCCGCGGTCGCGGCGAGAACGGTGTCCCCGGCGGCCGTGAGACCGGCGTCGGGTGCGGAAGCCCCCGGCAGCACCCAGTCGCTGCCCCTCGCGCCCCTCGCCCCCCGGGATGTCACCCCCGCTCCGGCCGACGAACAGGGCCTGCCCCGCCGGGATGTTCGGCACTTCTCCCTCGCGGGCGTGATCTGGGACGACCCGGACACCGAGCTGCACGGCCGCGTCCAGATCCGCACCCGCGCGGCCGGCACCCACACCTGGTCCGGCTGGCAGGACCTCGAGACCCACAACGACGACACGGCCGACCCCGGCACGGCCGAGCGCACCTCCGGCCGCGTCCACGGCGCCACGGCACCGCTGTGGGTGGGTGACTCGGACGGCGTGGAGGTGAGGGTCCGAGCCGAAGCCGACCGCAGGGCCGGGGACATGGCCCCCGGCTCCCGTACGGTGACCGCGACCGCTCCGCTCCCGAAGGGGCTGCGTCTGGAACTCGTGGACCCGGGGGAGAGCGCACCGGCGTCCACCCGGCAGGAAGCCGCGACGGCGGGCGCCCCTCATCGCGCCGTCGCACTCCGTTCCGCCCCCACCCCCGAGCCGGGGGAAGACCCCGCCTCGATGGACACGTCCCTCCCCACCGCCGAACCGCCCGAAGACCCCGCCTCGATGGACGCGTCCGCCGCCAACGCCGGCCTGGCCGATGCCGGCGACCTCGAGATCCCGGCGCTGGACCGGCAGCAGACCGAACAGGAGCTGTTCGCCCTGCGCGCGGGGGAGTTGACGGAGCGGCAGCGGACGAAGCCGTACATCGGACCGCGCCCGCGCATCGTCACCCGGCGCGGCTGGGGCGCCGACGAAGGGCTGCGCGAGCGGAAGTTCGTCTACACGAAGAAGGTCAAGGCGGCCTTCGTGCACCACACGGCGTCCGGCAACGGGTACCGCTGTACGCAGGTGCCCTCGCTCATTCGCGGTATCTACCGCTACCACGTCAAGAGCATGGGCTGGCGCGACATCGGCTACAACTTCCTCGTCGACAAGTGCGGAAACATCTACGAGGGCCGGGCGGGCGGTGTCGCGAAGGCGGTCCTCGGCGCCCACACCCTCGGGTTCAACAGCAACAGCGTGGGGATCGCCGTCGTCGGCAGCTACGGCTCCAAGAAGCCGCCCGCCGCCGTGACGAACGCCGTTGCACGGCTCGCCGCGTGGAAGCTCGGCCTGTACGGCGGCAACCCGAAGGGGAAGACGTATCTGAAGTCGGGCGGTGGCAACCGCTATCCGAAGGGTAAGAAGGTACGACTGAACGTGATCTCCGGTCACCGGGACGGCTTCGCCACGGAGTGCCCCGGACGGCAGCTCTACCGCAAGCTCGGATCCACCCGCACGACAGCTGCCCGTCTCCAGGGTCGTTGACGGTCGCTGAGGACCGAGAAGAGTCCGTAAGAGTCCGAGGGAGAGTTCGTACCACCCGTTTCACCGCCGTCGGGGGGCAGGCGCGAATGCCGCACGGTCGCCGAAGGTGCCGCACAACGGTCTGCATACACTGACCGGTCGAAAGACAGTTCGGGTCGGTCCCGGCAGGAAGCGGAGACAACAGGTGACAGAAGCGATCCTCCTGGTCGGCGGCAAGGGCACGAGACTGCGACCCCTCACGGTCCACACCCCGAAGCCCATGGTCCGCGCGGCCGGTGTCCCCTTCCTCACGCACCAGCTGGCCAGAGCGAGAGCGGCGGGCGTCGACCACATCGTCCTCGCGACGAGCTACCTCGCGGAGGTCTTCGAACCGCACTTCGGCGACGGTTCCGCCCTGGGGCTCCACCTTGAGTACGTCACCGAGGTGGAGCCCCTCGGCACGGGCGGCGCGATCCGCAACGTGGCCGCCCGTCTGCACTCCGCCCCCGACGAGCCGGTCCTGGTCTTCAACGGCGACATCCTGACGGGCCTGGACATCAGGGCGCTGGTGCGCACGCACGAGACGACGGGCGCGGACGTCTCCCTGCATCTCACGAAGGTGACGGACCCGCGGGCCTACGGACTGGTCCCCACGGACGACACGGGCAGGGTCCTGGCGTTCCTGGAGAAGCCCCAGACCCCGGAGGAGATCGTCACCGACCAGATCAACGCGGGCGCGTACGTCTTCCGCCGCTCGGTCATCGACACGATCCCGGGGGGCCGCCCGGTCTCGGTGGAGCGCGAGACCTTCCCCGAACTCCTGTCGGCCGGGGCCCACCTCCAGGGCATGGTCGACTCGACGTACTGGCTGGACCTCGGCACCCCCGCCGCCTTCGTCCGCGGCTCGGCCGACCTGGTCCTGGGCCGGGCCCCGTCCCCCGCGGTCCCCGGCCGCTGCGGCGACCGCCTGATACTCCCCACGGCCAGGGTCGCCCCGGACGCGAAACTGACCGACGGCACGGTGGTCGGCGAGGGCGCGTACATCGCGGAGGGTGCCAGGGTCTCCGGCTCGACGATCCTTCCGGGCGCGGTGGTCGAACCCGGAGCCGTCATCACCGACTCCCTGATCGGCACCAGGGCCCGCGTGGGCGAACGCTCGATCCTCACCGGCACGGTCATCGGCGACGGCGCGATCATCGGCGCCGACAACGAACTGCGGGACGGCGCGCGAGTCTGGTGCGACGCGAAGATCCCCGCGGGAGCGGTCCGTTTCTCGTCGGACCAGTGAGGAGAGGTTCCGGCGGCGGGTGTGGGGGCGTCACCTGTTCTGGTTCTTTGTCGACGCCGGTCCGCTTCTGTCAGCCCGTCCGGCGTTTGAGGACGAGGCCCGTTCAGGGCCGACGGGGTCCGGGGCGGAGCCCCGGCGGGGGTGCAGGGGGCGGAGCCCCCTGAGCGGGGTCGCAGGGCGGCAGCCCCTGGTGGGGGCCCCTCTGGGGGTGGGACGGGTAGGGGCGGCGGGGGCGAAACACGCGACGGCAACCCCCACCCACCGCACCGTCACAACCGCCCGATGTCCCCCCGAGTCATCCGCGGCGCCCGCCGCTCCGGAACCCGCCCACTCAACAAGATCAACCGAGCCGCCCGATGCCGCTGCCCCGCATACGGCTCCAGCAGCGACAACATCGCCGCATCGTCCGCATCCCGATCTCCGGCCAGCGCGAACCCCACGATCCCCGGCAGATGCAGATCCCCCACGGTCACCGCATCCGCCGCGCCATGGCTGCGCTGCACCACCTCCGAGGACGTCCACGGCCCCACCCCCGGCACCACTTCCAACCGAGCCTGCGCGGCCTCCGGAGACATCCCCACCGCCTCCTCCAGGCGCGCGGCCACCCGCACGGCCCGCAGGATCGTCGAGGCCCGCTTGTTGTCCACCCCGGCCCGATGCCACTCCCACGACGGAATCAACGCCCACGTCCGGGGCGACGGCATCACCCACAACCACCCGCCCGCCGCGGGCCCCGGCGCCGGCTCCCCGAACTTCCGCACCAGCAACCGCCACGCCCGATACGCCTCAACGGTCGTGACCTTCTGCTCCAGCACGGAAGGAATCAACGACTCCAGCACCAGCCCGGTCCGCGTCAGCCGCAGCCCCGGCCGCCGGTGCCAGGAATGAGCCACCACCCGATGCCGGGGCACGAAGACAGAAGGATCGTCCGCGGCCCCGAGCAACTCCGGCAACTGCGAGAGCAGCCACTCGCCCCCGGGTCCCCAGGCCTCGCCGCGCACCTCACCGCCGTACACGCAGACCCGCAGGGTCCCGGGACCGACGGGCGTACGACTGGCCCGCCACACGGACCCGTCCGGAAGAGCCCGGAACGTGGGGTCCCCGGGCCCCCGCCTGAGAGCACCGAGCACCAGCCCGAGATCGACGGGCCACCCCGGCGTCCACTTCCGCACGAGCGGGGTCTCCACCCGCGGCGCCTCCCGCCGCGGGGCGGGCACGGCGACCTCTCCACCGCGCACGGTCGTACGCGTGGGCCGGGGAGCGAAACGTCCTGCCACGAATGAAGTCCTGAGGTACGAGAGGAACCGGGACCCGGGTTGCCAGAGGAACCGGAAGAGGCCCTATGAGACTAGGCGCAAGCCGGGGCCCACCACCGCACCTCGACGAAACCGGCGCACATCACCGCACCTCGATGAAACTCCCCGCATCCCGATCCGGCCGGGGCCGAGGCGCCTGCGCCGGATGCCCCACCGCGACGGCGCCCATCGGATCCCAGTCCGCCGGCAGCCCGAGCACCTCCCGCACCACATCGCGGCAGAACATGGTGGACGACACCCACGCCGACCCCAGCCGCTCCCCGGCCAGCGCGACCAGGAAGTTCTCCACCCCGGCCCCCGCGGCGACGACGAACATCTCCCGCTCGGCCGCGTCCCGGCGCGGATCGCCGTACGTGTGCGACCCGTCCATCACCAGACAGGGCACGGCGAGATACGGCGCGTTCCGCAGCACGTCCCCGCGCCGCACCCGCTTGGCGATGGACTCCTCGGACTTCCCGTCCCGGCGCAGATCGGCGATCCAGGCGTCCCGCATGGCGTCCAGCAGCCCGGTCCGCGAGGCCTCGGACTCCAGCAGCACGAACCGCCACGGCGTCGTGTGATGCGGCGCCGGCGCGGTGACGGCCGCGGCGACGGCCCGTCGTACGGCGCCGGGGTCGACGGGCTCGTCCGTGAAGGCCCGTACGGTACGGCGCTGGGTGACCGCCTCCCGGACGGCCTCCGAGGTCCCCAGCCGGAACATGTCGTCGCGCGCGTGACGCACCATGGCCCGCGCCCCTTCCCCGTGCTCCTCGGCCACGACGTGCGCCAGCCCGCGCACGACGGCGACGGGGAGACCGGCGGCCTTGCCCTTGACGAGATCACCTGCGGCGGCCAGTTCGTCGGCCGTCGCCACCACGGTCGCGCTGAGCGGATTGCCGTACGCGTCCGTGCCGCCCCGTAGATCGTCCAGCACTCGCACCCCGGCGGCCCCGATCGCGACATCGGTGAGCCCGGCGCGCCAGGGCCGCCCGAAGGTGTCGGTGACGACGATCCCGACGTCGACCCCGAGGGCGTCCCGCAACCCGTCCCGGATCGCCCGCGCCGACGCGTCCGGGTCCTCGGGCAAGAGCAGCACCGTCCCCGAAGGAGTGTTGGAGGCGTCGACCCCGGCGGCGGCCATCACGAGCCCCTGCCGGTTCTCGACGATCCTGAGCGCCCCGCGCCGCGCCACGACCCGTACGGTCTCGGCGTCGATCGCGGCCTCCCGGTCGCTCGCCTCGACGATCCGCCCCTCCGCCTTGGACACGATCTTCGAGGTGACGAGCAGCACGTCCCCGTCGACGAGCCCCGGCTCGGCGGCGGCGATCAGCTTGGCGAGGTCGTCCCCCCGCGCCACCTCGGGCATCCCGGAGACGGCCCACACCCGGAAACCGCCGCTACCCGCACCGCTCGCCGCCCCGGGACCGGACCCGATCACCGCGGTCCCGGCATCGCCGCCCGCCGCCCCGTCGCCCTTCGCCGGCCCGCCGCCGGCGGCATGCGCGCCGCCCCGGCTCCCGGCCACCGCTCCCGGTGCTTCGCCCGGGCCCCTTGCCTCATCCGACATCTCGCCGCTCAAGCTCCGCGCACCTCCTCCGCCAGCTCCAGCGCCTCCTGGGCCATCCGCGCGGTCGCGTCCAGGTCGGTCATCATCAGGGGTACGGCCCGGCAGCGGATGCCGGCCGACTCGACGCGCTCGACCGCTCCGGCGTCCACGGTGTCGACGAGCCAGCCGTCCAGCAGCCCCGAGCCGTAGTGCTCGGCGACCGCCGCGGCCGTGGACTCGACGCCGACCGCCGCCAGCACCTTGTCGGCCATGCCGCGCACGGGCGCGTCCCCGACGATGGGGGACAGGCCCACCACCGGTACCCCGGCCTCGGCGATCGCCTCGCGGATGCCGGGCACGGCGAGGATCGTGCCGACGGACACCACCGGGTTGGACGGCGGGAACAGCACGACGTCCGCCTCCGCGATCGCCTCGAGCACCCCCGGCGCCGGCTTGGCCTGCTCCGCGCCCACCGGCACGACCGCGTGGGCCGGAACGGACGCCCGCAGCCGCACCCAGTACTCCTGGAAGTGAACGGCCTTGCGCTCGCCGTCGACCTCCACGGCCACATGCGTCTCGACCCGGTCGTCGGTCATCGGGATCAGCCGCACCCCCGGCTTCCACCGGTCGCACAGTGCCTCGGTCACCGCGCTCAGCGGATATCCCGCACCGATCATCTGCGTCCGCACGATGTGCGTGGCGAAGTCCCGGTCCCCGAGCCCGAACCACTCCGGTCCGACGCCGTACGCCGCGAGCTCCTCCTTGAGGTGGAAGGTCTCGTCGGCCCGCCCCCAGCCCTGCTCCTCGTTGATACCGCCGCCGAGCGTGTACATCACCGTGTCGAGGTCCGGGCAGACCTTCAGCCCGAAGAGATGGATGTCGTCCCCGGTGTTACCGATGACCGTGATGTCCGCGTCCGGCGCGGCCTGCTTCAGACCGCGCAGGAACCGGGCACCACCGATGCCGCCTGCCAGAACCACAATGCGCATGGGAGCAAGTCTTGCAGGCGGGTACGACAACGCGTCACGCGGTTACGGCGTCCACCTCGCCGTGGGTCTCGCGGGCGGTGCAGGCGATGGGGGTCCCCCCGGTCGAACGGAGTTGAGACTGGGGGAGCATCGGCATCTCCGTCAGCCCCGGGTAGTAGACGTGCAGACTCACCGCCGGCTCCAGCGCGTCGTTGACGACTTCGTGCACGTACCCCGGCGCGAACACCCGCTGTGTCCCCGCCCCCAGCGCGCGCGTGCCCCGCTCGGTGCGCTCGGTCAGCGCGCCCTCCAGGACGGTGAGGATCCCGGAGGAGCGGCCGTGGTCGTGCAGCCCGCTGCCCTGACCGGGGACCCAGGACAGCAGCCACACCTCGTAGCCGGGCCCGGTTCGCAGCCGGTGGTACCAGCGGCTCGTCGCGTCGTACTGGACGAGGTGCGCCCACTGCGAGCTGTCGGCGGCGATGGAGCGTGCCAGGCCGACGAAGTCGGCGACGGTGGCCGGGTGCTCGCGAGGGGCCTGGAGGAGGTGCGGGACCTCGAGGAGGTCGCCGGCGATCTGGAGGTCGTTGTCGCTGTTCATGGGGTGCGATGGGTCCTCGGCGAAGAGTGGCGAAGAGGGTGGGGGGCTGGCTGGGTGTCGCGTACCGTCCGCCCGGATCACGGGGGGACAGGAATGCCCGGGTGCGGGCGGGGAACAAGCAGCCGAGTCACGATGGACTCAGAGGCAGCCGGAGCGCGTTGGGCTCAACAGCTGGAACAGCAACAACAGCTACAGCGAGCGCGGGCAGCACCGTGGGACCCCGCTGTGCGGGTCGAGGTGAGTGCCAAGTTCGCGAGCATGCCCACAAGGACACCGGGTCACACGTTCACTGTCAACTCGACACCCCGGAAGTGGGACATGTTTCACCTCATCCGGTCCATCTCCCTGATGAAAGGTTTGTTCACGCGTCTACCGGGACACATGGCGCACAACCGGGCGCACGGGCCGCGACTTCGCACGACTTCCACGGGCGCACACGGAACGAGTTCGAACTGATGGGCGTCCTTCCCCGTACAGGTCCGAAAGGGCCGGCACGGCTCGGCAGCCCTCTCGGGTCTCGTCTGCTTGTCAAGGTTTATGCCGATTTGAACACTTTCTGCTAGGCCTTGGTTCCGCAGAGTGAATAAGGGGCCCAATAGCAGATCTCGGCTTGACTCGCCCGGAGCAGCACACTTGTAATTTCACTCGTGTCGTTCAGCCGAAATCGGTAACGGCCGTCACACGGGGACGCGAAGACAGACGAGGGGCGCACATGACCGAGCTGGTGCAGCAACTGCTGGTCGACGACGCGGACGAGGAACTCGGCTGGCAGGAGCGCGCGCTGTGCGCCCAGACCGACCCCGAGTCCTTCTTTCCCGAGAAGGGCGGCTCCACCCGCGAGGCCAAGAAGGTCTGCCTCTCCTGCGAGGTCCGCTCCGAGTGCCTCGAATACGCCCTCGCCAACGACGAGCGCTTCGGCATCTGGGGCGGCCTGTCGGAACGCGAACGCCGCAGGCTGAAGAAGGCCGCCGTCTGACGCGAGGTACACATCGCCGCACTTTTCGTACGCAACTGAACGGCCCGTCGCGCTTGGGTTATCCACAGGCGGCGGGCCGCCGTCCTGCCCAGCCGATAGTGTGGGCGCTCGTCCGAGACGCCTCGCCGCCCCCTCAGGGCACAGGCGTCCACCGCAGTCCACCGAACCGGGGCCCGTACCTCGATGTCCGTGCACAGCCACACGGCAGCCCAAGATCACGCTGCCACTCCTGAGTTCCCGCGTCATGTGGTGACCGCAGTGCTCGTCTCCCACGACGGCGCCCGCTGGCTGCCCGACGCGCTCGCCGGGCTGCTCGGCCAGGAGCGCCCCGTGCAGTTCGCCATGGCCGCCGACACCGGCAGCGCTGACCACTCCGCGCAGCTGGTCACCGACGCGCTGGGGGCCGACCGGGTCCTGCATCTCGCCCGGCGCACCGGCTTCGGCCAGGCCGTCGAGGAGGCCGCCCGCACCGCTCCCGTCCTGACCCCGGACGAGCTGCCGTATCTGAAGCGGCCCAGCGGCTGGGACCCGGTCACGCGCACGTGGCGCGACGACGCCTACGACCTGCCGGAACTGCCGCACGGCGAGCCGGTCCAGTGGCTCTGGCTGCTGCACGACGACTGCGCCCCCGAGCCCGACGCCCTGGCCCAGCTGCTGCGCGTCGTGGAGAACGAACTGGAGCTCGGCCGGGACGACGTCGCCGTCGTGGGCCCCAAGCTCCGCGGCTGGTACGACAAGCGGCAGCTCCTGGAGGTCGGCGTCTCCATCGCCAACTCCGGTCGCCGCTGGACGGGCCTGGACCGCCGCGAACAGGACCAGGGCCAGCACGACCACGTCCGGTCCGTGCTGTCCGTATCCACCGCGGGCATGCTGATCCGCCGCGACCTCTACGAGCAGCTCGGTGGGTTCGACCGGCGGCTGCCCCTCATGCGTGACGACGTCGACCTGTGCTGGCGCGCCCAGGCCGCCGGCCACCGCGTCCTCGTCGCCCCCGAAGCCGTCGTACGCCATGCCGAGGCGGCCTCCCGGGAGCGCCGTACCGTCGACTGCGCGGGCCGCACCACCGCCTCTCCGCACAAGGTCGACAAGGCCGGTGCCGCCTACACCCTGCTCGTCAACACGCGCACGGCCGCGCTGCCCTGGGTGCTCGTGCGCCTGGTCCTGGGCACCATGCTGCGGACCGTCGCCTACCTCGTCGGCAAGGTCCCCGGGCAGGCTCTCGACGAGATCCGCGGCCTGCTCGGCACCCTGTTGCGGCCCGAGCGGATCATCACCGGGCGGAGCAAGCGAGGCACGCCGGTCGTCGACAAGGACGAGCTCAGGCAGCTGTTCCCGCCGCCCGGCGCGACCGTCCGGGCCACCGTGGAACAGATCGCGGGCAACTTCTTCGGCGGCTCCGACGCCGAGGCCTCCGCGGCCGGACGCCACGGCGGTGGCATCGAGTCCGGGCCCGGCGGCGACGACGCGGACTTCCTGGAGATCGAGCAGTTCGCCCGCCTCAAGCGCGTCGCTCGCAAGCCGGGGCCGGTGCTCTTCCTGGCGCTGCTGCTCGTCGCCCTGGTCGCCTGCCGCAATCTCCTGGGTGGCGGCGCGCTCGCGGGCGGCGCCCTGCTGCCCGCCCCGGCCGACGCGAGCGAGCTGTGGTCGCGTTACGCGGACGCGTGGCACGCGGTGGGCGCCGGCGGCACCCCGTCCGCGCCGCCGTATCTGGCGTTCATCGCCGCGCTGTCCTCCGTATTGTTCGGCTCCACCGGTCTCGCCCTGACGGTCCTGCTGGTCTGCTCGGTGCCGCTGGCCGGCTGCACGGCCTACTTCGCCTCCCGCCCGCTCGTCGAGTCCCGCCTCCTGCGCGCATGGGCGGCCGTCGTCTACGCCTTCCTGCCCGCCGCCACCGGCGCCCTCGCCGGCGGCCGCGTCGGCACCGCCGTTCTCGCCGTCCTGCTGCCGCTCATCGCGCGCGCGGGCGTCGTCGCCGGCGGCCTGACGAGCACCACGGGCACGCGTGGCAGTTGGCGCGCCACCTGGGCGTTCGCGCTCCTGCTCACGATCACCACCGCGTTCACGCCGATCATCTGGCCGATCGCGCTGATCCTCGGCATCGCCCTGCTCGTCGTGCGCCGCACCGACATCACCGCCTACGGCCTGCGCTTCCTGGCCCAGTTCGGCACCCCTCTGCTGGTCCTCGCCCCCTGGTCGCTGACCCTGCTCCCGTTCGGCTTCTTCGAGCAGGCGGGCCTCGAGTACGGCTCCTCGGCCGCCTCCGCCCTCGACCTGCTCGGCGCGAGCCCCGGCGGCCCCGGCACGGTCGACGGGCTGATGCTGATCGGCGTGGTGCTGGCAGCCCTGGCCGCCCTGCTGCGCACCGAGCGGCAGTTCGGCATCTGGACGGCCTGGGCGGTGGCTCTGGTGGGCCTCGTCTTCGCGGTCCTGTCCAACGACTCGACCTGGGCGGGCCCCGCCACCCTCGTCTACGGCCTCGCCCTGCTGGCCGCCGCCGTGCTCGGCGCCGACGGGGCACGCGCACGCGTGGCCGAGCAGAGCTTCGGCTGGCGCCAGCCGGTCGCCGCCCTGATCGCCTTCGCCTCCGCTGCGGGCCCGCTGCTCGTCGCCGCGGGCTGGATGATCGGCGGCGCCGACGGACCGCTGGAGCGCCGCGACCCCGTCCAGGTGCCCGCGTTCGTCGCCGAGGAGAGCGGCACCCGCGACCAGGCCCGCACCCTCGTCCTCGACAGCGACTCCGCGGCGCACGTCGGCTACATGCTGGTGCGCGGCTCCGGCGCCCGCCTCGGCGACGCCGAACTCGCCGCGGCCGACGGTGAGAACGACAAGCTGGACAAGGTCGTCGCCAACCTCGTCGCCGGCTCCGGCGCCGACCAGGCGAACCAGCTCGGCGGCTTCGCCGTGCGCTACGTCCTCGTCCACAAGGGCGCGCCCCGCGAGGTCACGCGCGTGCTGGACGCCACGCCCGGCCTGACCCGGCTCAGCCAGCAGGACGGCAGCGGACTGTGGCGGGTCGACCAGGAGGTCGCGCGCGCCACCATCGTCGCCAAGTCCGGTTCCGGTACCGCGCAGCCGGTGGCCGCGGGCCCCGTGGACATCCACACCACGGTCCCGTCCGGTGCCGCCGGCAGGATCCTGCGCCTCGCCGACACCGCCGACGAGGGCTGGACCGCCACCCTGGACGGCAGGCCGCTGACCCGCACCACCCTCGACGGCTGGGCCCAGGGCTTCGAACTGCCCGCCTCCGGCGGCAAGCTGGACGTCACCTTCGACGATCCCTTCACCCACACCCTGTGGCTGTGGATCCAGGGCTTCCTCGCCGTCGTCCTCGTGGTCATGGCCCTGCCCGGCCGCCGCCGCGACGTCGACGACGACCTCCCCGAGGAGCCGTCGATCCCCGCCCAGGCCGTGGCGGGCGAGGGCCGCCGCGCCCGCCGGCTGCGCGCCCAGGCCGAGGAGGCCGCCCGCCCAGACGACCTCCCCCCTCCTCCGCAGGAGGCCCCCGCCGCGGTCCCGCACCAGCAGTCCTACGGCGACTGGGACGCCCCGGCCTACACGAACGCCGAGTACGGCACCTACGGCGGCGAGCAGTACCAGGGCACCGCCCAGCAGTACCCGGCAGGCGGCTACGACCAGCAGCCGTACCAGGCGGACCCCTACCAGGGCGGCCAGTACGACCCGTACGCCTACGGCGGCCAGAACCAGCAGCCGTCGTACGACCAGACGTACGGCGGCCAGTACGAGCAGCAGTACGACCAGGGCTACGACCCCGCGTACGACCCGGCGCAGCAGCACCCGGACGCCACCGGCAGTGAGCGCCCCGACGGGAGTCAGCAGTGAACCGCACCACCGTGTCCCTCATCGCCGGCACCGCCGCGCTCGCCGCCGTCACCGGGTTCGCGACCCTCAGCTCACCGCAGGCCGCCAGCACCGCCGGGACGGCCGCCGAGCTGCCCGTGGAGCGCACCAGCCTGCTGTGCCCGGCGCCCAGCACCTCCGACATCGCGGAGACGTCGTACACGTCCTTCACGCCCGTCACCAAGGACGCGGCCGGCGGCGGGAAGGCCGAACTCCAGGCGGCCGCCGCGAAGTCGGACGGCAAGAGCGCGGGCAAGAAAGCCGGCAAGCCGGTCCTCGAACCCGAGGAGCCCGGCAAGCCCGCCACCGGGGACACCTCCGGCGGCGCCGCGCCGGCCCTCGTCGGCACCGCCGAGGGGAAGTTCGCGCCCGGCTGGACCGTCCAGGAGACCACGAAGGTCGCCGCGGGCTCCGGACGCGGGCTGCAGGGCGTCAACTGCTCCGCCCCCGACACCGAGTTCTGGTTCCCGGGCGCGAGTACGGCCGCCGACCGCACGGACTACGTGCATCTGACCAACCCCGACGACTCCGCCGCCGTCGTCGACATCGAGCTCTACGGCAAGGACGGCGCCCTGGACTCCAAGCTGGGGGAGGGCATCACCGTCGCACCGCACGCCAGCGACCCGATCCTGCTGTCCACGCTCACCGACGAGAAGCAGGAGAACCTCACCGTCCATGTGAACGTCCGCAGCGGGCGCGTGGGCGCGGCCGTGCAGGCGCTGGACGACAAGCTCGGCGGCGACTGGCTGGCCGCGTCGACGGACCCGTCAGGCAGTCTGGTGCTGCCCGGAATCCCGAAGGACGCCACCGCCGTGCGCCTTGTCGCCTTCACGCCCGGCGACTCCGACGCCGACCTGAAGGTGCGGCTCGCGTCCCCGACCGGCCTGATCACCCCCGCCGGGAACGAGACGCTGCACGTGAAGGGCGGCATGACCGCCTCCGCCGACCTCGGCGACGTCACACGCGGGGAGGCGGGTTCGCTGGTCCTGACCCCCACCGACACATCCGTGCCGGTGGTCGCCGCCCTGCGGGTCGTCCGCGGCAAGGGCGACGACCAGGAGACGGCCTTCATCCCGGCCACGCGTCCGGTCGGCCCGCGCGCGACGGTCGCCGACAACAGTGCCAAGGGCACCACGCTCTCGCTGACCGCCCCCACCCGCGCGGCCACCGTCAAGGTCACGGCCTCGGCGGGCAGCAAGGGCGGTGAGGCCGTCTCGAAGACGTTCACCCTCAAGGCGGGCACCACCGAGAACGTGGCAGCCCCCACCCCGACCGGCCTCAAGGGCACGTACGCCCTCACGGTCGAGCACGTCTCAGGAGGCCCGGTCTACGGCGCCCGCACCTTGGCGGCCACCGCCGACGGAGTGCCGGGCTTCACCATCCAGGCCCTCCCGGACGACCGGGGCATGGTGGCGGTGCCGGAGGCGGACCAGGATCTGTCGGTGCTGCAGAAGTGACCCGGGGTGATCCGCGGGCGTTTCAGTCCTCGCCGTACCGCGGATCCACCGTCTCCGGAGTGAGCCCCAGCAGCTCGGCCACCTGCTCCACGACGATCTCGTGCACCAGCGCCGCCCGCTCGTCGCGCCCCTTGGTGCGGATCTCCACCGGCCGCCGGTAGACGACCACGCGCGCGGGGCGCCCCTCACGTGCCGGAATCGTCCCGCCGAGCGGCACCGCCTCGTCGTTCCAGGACTGTCCGTCCAGCCGAGGCACCTCCAGGACCAGGAAATCGATGTCGGCGAGCTGCGGCCAGCGCCGCTCCAGGCGCTCCACGGAGTCCTGCACCAGGTCCGCGAACGCCTCGGCTCGACTCGCGGCGAGGGGCACCTGCGGCGGGGCGATCGGGCCGCGCATGCCCCTGCCGTGGCGATCACGGCGGCGGGGCCCGGGGCCGGTGGCGCGGGGCGGTACAGGGTTGTCCATCACTGGTGAAGGGTAATCCTCGCCGCACCCCGGCGCCCGCCGCCCACGCGATACCCCGGACACGGTCGGAAACGACGTACGGCCTCCGCGTACGGCATGTCGGCAGTCGACCATTCCAGCCAAGGTTGGGCTCGAATCCGTATCTCGCCGAGGCCGTCGATCTCAACGCAATTGGCATGGTTTGCACCAACTGGTGATCGGTTCCAGGTGTGTTCGCGCCCCTCTGACAGCCGGTGTCCGCGCAGGTCATCGCGGTGTGACGGGAGTGTCCTGTGGGGCGTTTCACAGCACGACACGGTGGGGTGACCTGGGGGAGAGTCGTCGCGGCCCGTTCAAGAGTGCGGTACCGTCCAACGTCGTGAGCCCTGTACGTCGCTGTTCGCGCACCGCTTGCGGCCGTCCCGCCGTCGCGACGCTGACGTACGTCTACGCCGACTCGACCGCGGTCCTCGGCCCGCTCGCCACCTACGCCGAACCCCACTGCTACGACCTGTGCGCCGAGCACTCCGAGCGCCTCACCGCCCCACGCGGCTGGGAGGTCGTCAGGCTCCTCGACGCCTCGGCCCCGGCCCGGCCCAGCGGGGACGACCTGGAAGCGCTTGCCAACGCCGTGCGCGAAGCAGCCCGTCCGCAGGAGCGCTCCGCCCAAGCCGGCGGTGGAGCTCGCGCGGCCGACCCGATGGAGGTCGCGCGCCGCGGCCATCTGCGGGTCCTGCGCTCGCCCGACAACTGACCCGTCCTCTGTGCGCGTTCGACGCGGAGTTCCCTCGGTGACGCTCGCCCGTTGACGTGGACTTGGCGCGGACACGACCCTTCCGTCAGTCAATTGAGAAATCGCTTTCCGCATGACGGAATCGGGGAGGCCCCGTGTACGTCCAGGAACTCGAACCCGTCGCCGACTCGCTCGGGCTGTCCGCCCTCGTCGCGGCCCTGCCCCTGATGATCGTCTGCGTCCTGCTCGGCGGCGTCCGCATGAAGGCGCACCTGGCAGGCCTCACAGGCCTCCTGGCGGCCGCTCTCGCCGCCCGGCTCCCTACGCATGCCGCTGGGCCAGACCGCCTCCAGCGACGCACAGGGAGCCGCGTTCGGTCTCTTCCCCATCCTGTGGATCGTCGTCAACGCCCTGTGGGTGTACCGGATGACCGTCCGCACCCGGCACTTCCACATCCTGCGCCGATCCTTCGGGAGGCATGGGCGGGATGGTGGTGCGTAACGGCCCCGCCGGGTCCGAGGTGGATCATCCGCCGGTCACCGGCCGGGTGGCCGGGGAGGCGTGCCGCGCACCAGCCGGTCCGACTGCGGCGGCCGCATGCCGCGGGCCCGGTTCCCTTGTCGGAACCGGGCCCGCCGCCGCCGGCCCCCGCATCCAGGCCCTCGTCGTCGCCTTCTGCTTCGGCGCGCTCCTGGAGGCCCTCGCCGGGTTCGGCGCACCGGTCGCGATCCGCTCGGTCATGCTCGTCGCCCTCGGCTTCGACCCGGTGCGCGCCGCGGTTGTCGCGCTGGTCGTCAACACCGCCCCGGTGGCCTTCGGCGCGATGGGCACACCGGTCGTGACACTCGCGCAGGTCACCGGGCTGCCGTTGGACGACGTGGCCTCCGTGGTGGGCCGTCAGACGCCTTTGCCGGCCCTCGTGGTGCCCCTGGTGCTGGTCGTCCTGGTCGACGGCGGAAGGGGCCTGCGTGAGACCTGGGTGCCCGCACTGGTCTGCGGAGTCGCCTTCGCCGTCGTCCAGTTCGCGGTCTCCACCTACGCCTCCGCACAACTCGCCGACATCGGGGCCGCCTTGGCCGGCGCGGGCGCCCTGGTCGCTGTACCACACGCGCGCGTACCGGCCGACGTGTCCGTACGCGCGTCCGTGCTGACCGGCGCACGCAGTGAGGACCTCGCCGAGACGGACCCGCGCGGTGAAGTCCTGCCCGCTACGCCCCGGCGAAGGTGACCCGCATGTACGACTGGCTCTTCCTGTCGTGAATTCCGACGGGGATCCGGTCGGCGGCAACGTCACGATTGACGTTCTTCACCTGGCCGATCGTCTCCACCGGCGGCACCCTCGTGCTGCTCGCGGGAATCCTGACGGCGGCCCTCGTGCTCCGCGTGCACGCACGCGTGGCGGTCTGTGAATGGGCAGCGACCGTCCATGAGTTGAGGTTCGCGATCCTGACCGTGACGTCCGTGCCGGCGCTCGCGTATGTCATGAACCTCTCCGGGCAAGCCGCCACCCATCGGCCACTTCGTGGCGGCCGCGGGTGCCCGACTTGCGTTCCTGTCGCCGGTCCTGGGCTGGTTCGGAGTGGCCGTCTCCGGTTCCGACACCTCGGCCAACGCACTGTTCGGGGCGTTGCAGGTGACCGCCGCGCGGGAGTCCGGGCTCTCCCCGGAACTGCTGGCCGCAGCCAACAGCTCGGGCGGGGTGCTCGGCAAGATGATCTCGCCGCAGAACCTCACCATCGCCTGCGCGGCCTTCGGTCTCGCGGGCCGCGAGGGGGACCTGCTGCGCAAGGTGCTGCCCTGGAGCCTCGGACTGCTGCTGTTGATGGGCATGATCGTGGTCGGACAGAGCTCGCCGGTGCTGGGCTGGATGCTGCCCTGACGCCTTCAGCGCCGTCTGACCTCAGGTAACGGCTCGGCTCCCGCACCACCCGCTGTCAGTGGCTACGGGTAGTTTGTGGTGACCGACAGGACTTTCAGAAGGGTTGGCCGTGGCTGATCTGTCACAGCTCGTGAAGGCGTACGACGTGCGCGGAGTCGTTCCCGACCAGTGGGACGAGACGCTGGCCGAGCTTTTCGGTGCCGCCTTCGTCCAGGTGACGGGGGCAAGCGCGATCGTGACCGGTCACGACATGCGGCCCACGTCCCCGGGTCTGTCGCGGGCCTTCGCGCGTGGAGCGGCCGCCCGCGGCGTGGACGTCACCGAGATCGGCCTGTGCTCGACCGACCAGCTGTACTACGCCTCCGGCGCGCTGAACCTGCCGGGCGCGATGTTCACGGCCTCCCACAACCCCGCCCAGTACAACGGCATCAAGATGTCCCGGGCCGGCGCGGCCCCGGTCGGCCAGGACACCGGCCTCGCCGAGATCCGCGAACTGGTCGAGCGCTGGAGCGAGGCGGGCGCCCCGCAAGCGGCCGCGACAACCGGCACGATCACGCAGCGGGACACGCTGGACGACTACGCGGCCCACCTGCGCTCCCTCGTCGACCTGACCTCCATCCGCCCCCTGAAGGTCGTCGTGGACGCGGGCAACGGCATGGGTGGCCACACCGTCCCGACGGTGTTCGCGGGCCTGCCCCTGGACGTCGTCCCGATGTACTTCGAACTGGACGGCACGTTCCCGAACCACGAGGCCAACCCCCTCGACCCGGCGAACATCGTCGACCTACAGAAGCGGGTCCGTGAAGAGGGGGCCGACCTCGGCATCGCCTTCGACGGCGACGCGGACCGCTGCTTCGTCGTCGACGAGCGCGGAAACCCGGTCTCCCCGTCCGCCATCACCGCCCTGGTGGCCTCCCGCGAGCTCGCCCGGCACGGCGGCAAGGGCACGGTCATCCACAACCTGATCACGTCCTGGTCGGTCCCGGAGGTCGTCAAGGAGAACGGCGGCACACCGGTCCGCACGCGCGTGGGCCACTCCTTCATCAAGGCCGAGATGGCCAGAACCGGCGCGATATTCGGCGGCGAACACTCGGCGCACTACTACTTCAAGGACTTCTGGAACGCCGACACGGGCATGCTGGCGGCCCTCCACGTCCTTGCCGCGCTGGGCGGCCAGGAAGGTCCGCTCTCGTCCCTGGTGGCGCAGTACGACCGTTACGTCGGCTCCGGCGAGATCAACTCCACGGTCGCCGACCAGACGGACCGCCTGGCCGCGATCAAGGCGGCCTACGAGGGCCAGGAGGGCGTACAGCTCGACGAACTCGACGGACTCACGGTCACCACCCCCGACTGGTGGTTCAACGTCCGCCCGTCCAACACGGAGCCCCTCCTGCGCCTCAACGCGGAGGCGAGGGACGAGGCGACGACGGCGAAGATACGCGACGAGGTCCTGGCGATCATCAGAGCCTGACGGGAAGTCGGCTGCTGGGGGCGCAGGGGGCTGTGGCTTCAGGGAGGGGACGGGCAGGGGCGAGGGGGCGAAAGCCACGACGCCGACCCCCGCCCGCCGACCTTGCCCCAACCCCGGCGCCCTCCCTCTCCCCGGCGGTACCCTGACCAGGCACATCCGCACATGCAGCCGTATCGCCCCCGAAGGGAACCCCCATGCCGCTCGAAGCCGGCCTCCTGGAGATCCTCGCCTGCCCGGCCTGTCACGCCCCCCTCAAGGAGCAGGACACCGAGCTGATCTGCACCGGCCAGGACTGCGGCCTGGCATACCCGGTCCGTGACGGCATCCCCGTCCTCCTCGTCGACGAGGCCCGCCGCCCCGCGTGAGCGCCCCGCTGCCGCCGTAGGCGGGACAGCGCCCCAGCTGCCGTAAGAGCGACAACGACACAGCGACCACCGGTGTCCCGGCCCCGCGCGACCGACGACCCGGCGAAGCGACAACCCGGCGTCCCCGGAGACCCGGCGATCGGAGGCTGCCGCCCCATGCTCGACGAATCGCTGCTAGACACCCCCGAGGCCCTCTCGGAGGCCGACCGCCGAGGCCTGCTCCGCGGCGCCGCAGAGGCCGGCGCCCGCGTCCGCACAGCGGCACGGCACGCAGCCGAGGCAGGGGTGAATGACCTCAAGCCCGACGGCCGCCCCCGTGCCGTCCTCATCGCGGGGCCCGGCGCCGCCGCCACCTGCGCCGCCGACCTCCTCGGCACACTCGCCGGCGCCGGCAGCCCCGTCACCCGCCTCGCCCCCACCGGAGTCGCCCCCGCCGCGGGTGCCCTGCGCTGGGAACTCCCCGGCTGGGCGGGCTCGGTCGACCTGCTTCTGATCGCCACTCCCGACGGCACCGAACCGGGCCTGTCCCTGCTCGCCGACCAGGCCTACCGTCGCGGCTGCACCGTCGTCGCGGTGGCGCCCGGCCGTACCCCGCTCAGCGAGGCGGTCGAGGGCGCCCACGGCCTGTTCGTGCCCATGGCCACGGCCCCGTACGAGCAGGCCACACCCCTCACAGCATCCGCCCCCGGCGTCCTGTGGGCCCTGCTCACACCGCTCCTCGCGATCCTCGACCGCACCGGCCTGCTCACCGCCCCGCCCGACACGCTCGGGAAGATCGCCGACCGCCTCGACCACATCGCCGAGCGCTGCGGCCCCGCCATCGCGACCTACAGCAACCCGGCCAAAACCCTCGCCTCCGAACTTTTCGACGCGCTCCCGGTGATCTGGACCGAGGGCACCTCCGCAGGGCCCGCGGGCCGTCGTTTCGCCGCCGCCCTCGCCGAGCTCTCCGGCCGCCCCGCCGTGGTCTTCGAACTGCCCGAGGCACTCGACGCGCACAGCACGCTGCTCGCTGGGCCGCTGGCCGCCGGCGCCGATCCGGACGACTTCTTCCGCGACCGCGTCGAGGAAGCTCCCGCGCTGCACGCTCGCGTGGTGCTCCTTCGCGACCGTCCGATCGGCGGTCTCAGCGCCGCTCCGGCCGCCCGTGAACTGGCCCTCGGCCACGACACGCCGATCAGCGAGCTGGAACCGGAGCCCGGCGGCGAGATCGAGACCCTCGCGGAACTGATCGCCGTCACCGATTTCGCCGCCGTTTACCTGGCGCTCGCCTCGGGGGCCTGACGTTGCCCAGGACGCCCTGATCGCCGTATGTACAGAAAGAGCCTGATGGACCGCCTCGACAACACCGTCCGCCCCTACGCGTGGGGTTCCACCACCGCCATCCCCGAACTCCTCGGCGTCCGGCCGACCGGTGAACCGCAGGCGGAGATGTGGATGGGCGCCCACCCGGGAGCTCCTTCACGCACCGGCCGGGGCACCCTCGTCGAGGTCATCGCCGCGGACCCGGCGCAGGAGCTCGGCGCCGAGGCCGTCGCCAAGTTCGGCCCCCGGCTGCCCTTCCTGCTCAAGATCCTCGCCGCGGGCGCCCCGCTCTCCCTTCAGGTGCACCCCGACCTCGCCCAGGCGAAAGAGGGTTACGACGACGAGGAGCGCCGTGGCATCCCCGTGGACGCGGGCCACCGCAACTACAAGGACGCCAATCACAAGCCCGAACTGATCTGCGCGCTCACCGAGTTCGACGGCCTGTGCGGCTTCCGTGAACCCGCGCGCGCGGCCGAACTGCTCGACGCGCTCCGTGTGGACTCCCTCAAGCCGTACGTCGACCTCCTGCACGCCCACCCAGAGGAGGCGGCCCTGCGGGAGGTCCTGACGGCCGTCCTGACCGCCGACCGCGCGGAGATGGCCCACACGGTCACCGAGGCCGCGGCCGCCTGCGCCCGCCTCGGCGGCGACCACGCCCCGTACGCCGACATCGCCCACCACTACCCGGGCGACCCGGGCGTCATCGCCGCGATGCTCCTCAACCACGTCCGACTCCAGCCCGGCGAGGCACTGTTCCTCGGCGCAGGCATCCCGCACGCCTATCTGAGCGGCCTCGGCGTCGAGATCATGGCCAACTCCGACAACGTCCTGCGCTGCGGCCTGACCCCCAAGCACGTCGACGTCCCCGAACTCCTGCGCATCGTCCGCTTCGAGGCCGCCGACCCGGGCGTTCTCCGCCCCGAGGCGTCTCCCGACGGCGAGGAGGTCTACGAGACCCCCATCGACGAGTTCCGACTCTCCCGCTACGTCCTTCCCGAAGGCGGCGCCACCCACGACCTGACCCGCCCGACCCCACAGATCCTGCTCTGCACGGCAGGTTCCGTGCGAGCCGGGGAACACGAACTGAGCCCCGGCCAGTCGGTGTTCGTACCGGCGGGCGAGAAGGCCGAGGTGTCCGGTACGGGCACGGTCTTCCGGGCAACGGTGATCGTGTGACCGTGACGTGTGATCGTATGACCGGGCCTGTGGACGGCTGAGACGGCCGTGCCGGACGGGGCTGCAAGAATGGCTCCCACGGCAAAGGACGGGCAAAGGCCTGGACGGGCGTAGAGGCACTTGAGGCGAAGGGACAACGCGAGCAGATGAGCGCGTCAGGCGGAACCAGGGCGATCGTGGCGGCACTCGGCGCCAACCTCGCGATCGCGGCATCGAAGTTCGTGGCGTTCGCGTTCAGCGGCTCCTCGTCGATGCTCGCCGAGGGCGTGCACTCCCTCGCCGACTCCGGAAACCAGTTCCTGCTGCTGGTCGGCGGCAAGAAGGCCCAGCGCGAGGCCACCCCGCAACACCCCTTCGGGTACGGCCGCGAGCGTTACATCTACGCCTTCCTGGTCTCGATCGTCCTCTTCTCGGTCGGCGGCATGTTCGCCGTCTACGAGGGCTACGAGAAGATCAAGCACCCGCACGAGATCGAGCACTGGTACTGGCCGGTGGGCGTCCTCATCTTCGCGATCATCGCCGAGGGCTTCTCCTTCCGGACGGCCATCAAGGAGTCCAACCCGCTGCGCGGCGACCTCTCCTGGAAGGAGTTCGTGCGCCGCGCCAAGGCACCCGAGCTCCCGGTCGTCCTCCTGGAGGACTTCGGCGCGCTCGTCGGCCTGGTCCTCGCCCTCGGCGGCGTCGGCCTGGCCCTGCTCACCGGCGACGGCGTCTGGGACGGCATCGGCACCCTCTGCATCGGCATCCTGCTCATCCTGATCGCCCTCGTCCTGGCGGCGGAGACCAAGTCCCTGCTGCTCGGTGAGGCCGCCGGCCTCGAGGCGGTCCAGAAGATCGAGGCCGCGATCGTCGACGGCCGCACCGTCACCGGCATCATCCACATGCGCACGCTCCACCTCGGCCCCGAGGAACTGCTCATCGCCGCCAAGATCGCCGTCCAGCACGACGACACGGCCGCCGAGGTCGCCTCCGCGATCAACGCCGCCGAGTCCCGCATCCGCGAGGCCGTCCCGATCGCCCGCGTCATCTACCTGGAGCCCGACATCTACAGCGAGACCGAGGCCGCCAAGGGTGCCGACCGGGAGGCGACCCCCGGGGGACCGGCACAGCAGCCGGCGCCCGGCCACTGAGACTCTGCCGAACGTCTTTTGTCCTGTACTACGACGGGGCCCGCCGACCTTCTCGGCGGGCCCCGTCGGTTCTCGGCGCTCCGGCGGCTACCGGACCTCGCTCAGCACCTCCAGCACCGCGCCCTCGTCCGGCGCCGCGATGAGCCGCTCCCGGAACCCGGGGTCCGTCAGCCTGCGCGACAACAGCGCCAGGATCCGCAGGTGTTCATCGCCCGCGGCCGCCTCCGGCACGGAGATCATGAAGACCAGCCTGGCCTTCGTACCGTCCAGCGAACCCCACTCGACACCCTCGGCGGACCGCGCGAACCCGACGACGGGCGCGGTCACCGCATCCGTCTTGGCGTGCGGAATCGCGATCTCCTCCCCGAGCCCGGTGGTTCCCTGCTCCTCCCGCCGCAAGGCGGTGGCGACCAGTTCGTCGAGATCCGCCACCTTCCCGGTCCGGGCGAGCAGCTCAGCCATCTCCCGGATGGCGGCCTCCTTGTCGCGGGCGTCGAGGGCGACCTTCACGGTCCGCTCGGTGAGATAGCCGGAGAGAACATCGCCGTCGGTTTCGGCCGTGGGGGTGCCGGCGGCTTTGGTGCCGACACCGGTATCGGTGTCAGCGCCCGCTCCCGCAGCCCCACCAGCACCGGCGTCGGCTTTGTCGTCGGCGCCCCCGATGTTCCGCGTCCCGGTCGGTGCCGCCTCCGTGGCGGGCACGCTCGACGAGGCCACGACCCGCTGCGCCGCCACAGCACCGGCGGCTCCACCGGCCGCCGCACCGACGCCCACCCCGACCAGCGCGGGCTCGAGCGGTTCGGCCACGCTCAGTCCGGGCACCGGTGCCGCACTGTTGCGCCTCCGCTCGCTGACGTCGACCAACGTGACCGTCGTCAGCGCGGTGACCGCGGTGCCGATCAGCACGGCCACGAAGAACATCGGCACCCCGCTCACCGCACCCAACACCGCCACGATCGGCCCGCCGTGCGGCACCGCGTCCTCGACCCCGGCCACACCGGCGATGGCGCCGGCCACCGCGCCGCCGAGCATGTTGGCCGGAATCACCTGTGCGGGCCGCGCCGCCGCGAACGGGATCGCACCCTCGGAGATGCCGAAACAGCCCATGAACAACGCGGCCAGGCCGGTCTCCCGCTCCTGCTCGGTGTAGAGGCGTTTGCGTATCAAGGTCGCCAGTCCCTGCCCGAGCGGCATGACCGGGATCGCGGCCGCGCACATGCCCATGACCGTCTGGTTGCCGGTCGCGATCAGCCCGGTGCCGAACAGGAAGGCCGTCTTGTTGACCGGCCCGCCCATGTCGAACGCGATCATGAGCCCCAGAATCGCGCCCAGCAGGATCGCGCTCGTGCCCGTCATTCCGCTGAGCCAGTCGGTGAGGTGCTCGAACACCCAGGAGATCGGCTTCCCGATCACGTAGATGAAGAACAGCCCCAGAGCCGTGGTCGCCACGATCGGGATCACGATGATCGGCATGATCGGCCGCACGAACTTCGGGACCTTGACCTTCTTGATCCACAGCACCAGATACCCGGCGAGGAACCCGGTCACGATCGCCCCGATGAACCCGGCGCCCGCCTTCGAGTCGTACAGGTCGCCCGTGTTCGCGATCCAGCCACCGATCATGCCGGGCACGAGGGCGGGCCGGTCCCCGATGGCGTAGGCGATGTAGCCGGACAGGATCGGCACCATCAGCGTGAAGCCGATGACGCCGATGTTGTTGATGTCCATCCAGAAGGAGTCCTTCGGGATGACCAGACCGCCGGACGGGTCGGTGTGCCCGCCGAGCGAGAGCGAGATCGCGATCAGCAGCCCGCCGACCACCACGAACGGGATCATGTAGCTGACCCCGTTCATCAGCGCCTTGTACGCGACGCTCCGCTCCTTGCCGCCGCCCGATGCCGAAGCGGCCGGGGTGGCGCCCGCCGTGTGCACCGGCGCGGACCGCACCCGTTCGATCAACTGTTCAGGGTGGCGGATCCCCTCCGCCACGCCCACGGTCAGAACGCGCTTGCCCACGAAACGGCTCAGGTCCACGTCCTTGTCCGCGGCGATGATGACGCCGTCTGCGGTGTTGACATCGTTGTCATCTAGTACGTTTTCAGCCCCGATCGAGCCCTGGGTCTCCACCTTCATGTCGATGCCACGGCTCGCGGCGGCCTGCGTGAGCTTCTCCGCGGCCATGTATGTGTGGGCGATGCCGGTCGGGCACGCGGTCACCGCGAGCAGCTTCAACCGCTGCCGCTCGCTGCCGCCGCCGGTGTGGGGAGGTCCGGCCGGACTGGTCACGTCGATCTCCTAACGCCGTTGTCACGCGGAAACGCCGTCCCGGACGCCCCGCAAGATCGATCGGATCTTCCGATCTCTTCGCATCCTCCGTCACCTGCCCAGACCACCCGAGAACCAAAAGTTCCTGGATGACTGGCCTGTCGTCTCCTGTCCCGCAGCTCGCAGGCCCGTTGTCACCACAGCCAGGGCACGGTGTCAGGACGAGCGACGGCACCCCTTCGACGTCCCGGACGGCCGGCCATGATCGGCCTGATGTATGCGGAGGCGGACTGGGGTGCCCCGGCCGACCGGTGTAGCTTGGGACGGAGCCAGACGTCGCTGCTGATGGCGGTCGGGCGGTCCGCACGCGGGCCGACCGAGGGAGAGAGGGCCTCCGACGGACTGCGCTGCGCGCACCGGGCATGCCTGTGTCCTCTTCGGGCACCCCTGTGTCCGCCGCCGCGCAGACCAGCAGTACCACCGCGCCCCAAATCCGAGGAGCAGCTCGTAATGACGACTGTCGACAACCGACAGGACTTCAAAGTCGCCGACCTCTCCCTGGCCGAGTTCGGCCGCAAGGAGATCACCCTCGCCGAGCACGAGATGCCCGGCCTGATGGCGATCCGCAAGGAGTTCGCCGAGACGCAGCCGCTCGCCGGCGCCCGCGTCACCGGCTCCCTGCACATGACCGTGCAGACCGCCGTCCTCATCGAGACCCTCGTCGCCCTGGGCGCCGAGGTCCGCTGGGCGTCCTGCAACATCTTCTCCACCCAGGACCACGCGGCCGCCGCCATCGCCGTCGGCCCGAACGGCACCGTGGACAACCCCCAGGGTGTCCCGGTCTTCGCCTGGAAGGGCGAGACGCTGGAGGAGTACTGGTGGTGCACGGAGCAGGCCCTGACCTGGCCGAACACCCCCACCGGCGGCCCGAACATGATCCTGGACGACGGCGGTGACGCCACCCTCCTCGTCCACAAGGGCGTCGAGTACGAGAAGGCCGGCAAGGTCCCCTCCGTCGACACCGCCGAGTCCGACGAGCACCGCTGCGTCCTCGAACTCCTGCACCGCACCATCACGGACGGCTCGCAGAAGTGGACCCAGCTGGCCTCCGAGATCCGCGGCGTGACCGAGGAGACCACGACCGGCGTCCACCGCCTGTACGAGATGCAGCGCGACGGGGTCCTCCTGTTCCCGGCGATCAACGTGAACGACGCCGTCACCAAGTCGAAGTTCGACAACAAGTACGGATGCCGCCACTCCCTGATCGACGGCATCAACCGCGCCACCGACGTCCTCATCGGCGGCAAGACGGCGGTCGTCCTCGGCTACGGCGACGTGGGCAAGGGCTGCGCGGAGTCCCTGCGCGGCCAGGGCGCCCGCGTCATCGTCACCGAGATCGACCCGATCTGCGCTCTGCAGGCGGCGATGGACGGCTACCAGGTCACGACCCTCGACGAGGTCGTCGACAAGGCCGACATCTTCATCACCACGACGGGCAACAAGGACATCATCATGGCCTCGGACATGGCCAAGATGAAGCACCAGGCGATCGTCGGCAACATCGGTCACTTCGACAACGAGATCGACATGGCCGGTCTCGCCAAGATCCCCGGCATCGTCAAGGACGAGGTCAAGCCGCAGGTCCACACGTGGAAGTTCCCCGACGGCAAGGTGCTCATCGTGCTGTCCGAGGGCCGTCTGCTGAACCTGGGCAACGCCACGGGCCACCCGTCGTTCGTGATGTCCAACTCCTTCGCGGACCAGACCCTGGCCCAGATCGAGCTGTTCACCAAGCCCGACGAGTACCCGACCGACGTCTACGTGCTGCCCAAGCACCTCGACGAGAAGGTCGCACGCCTCCACCTGGACGCGCTCGGCGTGAAGCTGACCCAGCTGCGCCCGGAGCAGGCGGCGTACATCGGCGTCGAGGTCGACGGCCCGTACAAGCCGGACCACTACCGCTACTGAGCCGTAAGGCACAGCAGCAGACCCTCCGAGGCAGGCCCCCGCACCCCCGTGTCGGGGGCCTGCCCCTTTGGCCTTGTGACCCTCTCTCCGCCTTGCGCCCCCGCCGTGTGACCGTCAGGCCGGACAGCCCGTCAGAACCCAGGACCCCCATGCCCCGCGGCCGCTATTCGCTCCACGATCCGCACGATCACACCCCCCTCGCAGAAGAACACTTCCAGTGCGCCCCCGGCCCGTCCGGTTGGCGCTACGTCTCCCAACTCACCACTCCCGCCGACGATCACAGCGGCTCGGTCGACCTCACCCTCGACGAACTCGGCCGCCCCATCCGCCTCGAACTGCATGCCGCGAGCTGGCAGGTGCGCGGTGCCGCGCTCGACGGCGTCACCTGGGTCCGCACCGACCCCACCGGGGCCCACGCCACGGAAGGCAATGTCGCCGCCCATGCCTTCACCGGCACGTCCCCCGCGTTCCTCGTCGCCACCACCCGTCTCCTGCGCCTCACCCCCTCCGCATCAGCAACCCGCGTACGCCTCGTGGCCTTCACGGACCCCGTCCTCGCCCCGCGCACCGTGGACCAGTCCTGGACCTTGCTGAAAAGAGAAGCACACGCCACTGACAACGGCCCGCTGACCGTGGAGGAATACCAGGTCACAGCCCTGGACACAGGCGAACAGCACATCGTGCACATCGCCGGCGACGTGGTTCTCGCGGCCCCCGGGATCGAGCTGGAGGACCTCGAATCACCGCCGTCGACGTTCCCCGCACCGCCGCTGGACTGAAGCGACTTCAGCGGGTGTCCGCTTCAGCACACGACACCAGCGGCACGCGGTAACCCCCAGGACGGTCACCGACTCTGAGGCGCCTGGCAACCCGCGGAATCACGCCGGCGGAACGAACCCGGACGCAGGCCTGCCCCCCGGCGGCACGGCGGGCCTGGGCCCCTCGGAGGACTTCTCGTACGAGGGTCCCTCCACCGGAACACCAGGACGCGCCCCGCCCGGAGCCGCCTCGACGCCGTACGAGACAGGCGGCTGAGGAGACGGCGGAGCAGCGGGCTGCGCCCCCGGATACGGGTAACCGCCCTGCACTGCGACCGCAGGACCGGGCCCCGACGCATGAGACGGCCCGGTCCCCGTCGTACCGCTGCCGTAGGCCCGCCGGGCCTCCCGGGCTTGCCGTTCCTGCACCACCGCCGCCAGATACGCGCCCGGCGGCACATCCTGCGGAGCCGGAGTTCCCGTGTGCGCCGCGAGATCGGACGCCAACCGCTGCGCCATGGTCCAGCCGACCTGCGGGTCGAGTTGGTGCATCCGGGTCAGGTACTGGCGGATGGCAAGCCACAAGCCATCGGGAACCGCCGACAGATCGAGCCCGGAGAACCGGCCGGCCAGCCAGGGCGGAGGCGGCGGCACGAATCCGCTGGGCCCCACCGGAATTCGCTCCCGCACGACCAGCGTGCCCGCGAACACGTCACCGAGCCGACGGCCACGGGCCGACACGAGCGATGCGATACAGGCCACGACTCCGAACGTCATGAGAATCTCGATCACACCGATCGCGCCCCGCACCAGCGCATGCCGGAAGCGGATGGGCCCGCCGTCGTCCCGGACCACGCGAAGCCCGACAGCGAGCTTCCCCAACGATCTTCCGTGGCTGAGCGTCTCGACCGCGATCGGGCCGCCCACCAGCACGAGCAGGAACGCTGCGATCGAGAGCGCCACCTGGGCCGCGTCGTCCAAAGAAGCGGAAGCGGCCACCAGAGCCACGGTCACGGTGATGTACACGACCACGGCCACGATCAGATCGATCAGCACGGCCAACGCCCTGCTGGGCAGCTTCGCAGGGCGCAGCTCAAGCGCCACCGCCTCGCCCGTCACGAGCTCACTCACGCCTGCTGTCCTTCCCCTGACCCGACTGGTCAACGGCCAGTCTGCCAAGCTGAGGGCGCATCGCGTCGCAGTACGACAAGCTGACACTCACGACGGACCGCCGACGATCAGCCGAGGAGCAGGCAAACCGATGGACCTCGACGTCTTCGTCACCGCTCACCGAGCCGAATGGGACCGCCTCGACGCCCTGCTCCGGCGCCAGCGCCGCCTCAACGGCGCCGAAGCGGACGAACTCGTCGCTCTCTACCAACGCACCGCCACCCACCTCTCGCTGATCCAGTCCAGCGCCCCCGACCCGCAGCTCACCGGCCGGCTCAGTCAACTCGTGGCACGCGCGCGTAGTGCCGTCACAGGAACCCGCCGCGCCTCGTGGCGCGATGTCACCCGCTTCCTTGCTTACGGCTTCCCCGCCGCCGTCTATAGATCGCGGCACTGGTGGGTGCCCACCGCGCTGCTGTCCACCGTCGTGGGAGCCCTCCTGGGCTGGTGGATCGGCACTCACCCCGAGGTGCAGTCCTCCATCGCGGCCCCCAGTGAACTGCGCGAGCTCACCCGCCCCGGCGGCCAGTACGAGACGTACTACTCGAGCCATCCCGCGGCATCCTTCGCCGCCCAGGTCTGGACGAACAACGCCCAGGCGGCCGCCATGTGCCTGGTCCTGGGTATCTTCCTGGGCCTCCCGGTCCTCTGGATCCTGTTCCAGAACATGCTCAACCTCGGCGTCGGCATCGGCCTGATGTCATCGGTTGGCCGTCTCGACACCTTCCTCGGCCTCGTGCTCCCGCACGGCCTCCTCGAACTCACGGCGGTCTTCGTCGCGGCCGGCACAGGTCTGCGTCTCGGCTGGACTCTGATCGATCCCGGCCCCCGCTCCCGGCGCACGGCACTGGCGGAGGAAGGCCGGGCTGCCGTGGGCATGGCGATAGGTCTCGCGCTGGTCCTGTTCGTCTCCGGCGCCATAGAAGGCTTCGTCACCCCGTCGGGCCTGCCCACATGGGCCCGCATAACCATCGGGGTCGTCGCCGAGCTGGCCTTCCTCGCCTACGTCTTTGTCCTGGGCGGACGAGCGGCGCGTGCGGGTGACACGGGTGACGTCGAGGCCGCTGAGCGCAGCGCCACCGTCCCTACCGCCGCCTGATGTGCAGGGGACGCTGCTGAGCTGCTACTGTCTCCTTCGCCCCACAGGAGCCGTTGACACGGAGGCTGGGGGGAGGTAGATTCGAACAGTTGCCTGGAGCCGGGTTCATCCCGCTCGGTAGCAGTGAGTGTCTGTCTGCTTCTGGAAATCTTGATTTCAGAGAAGCCCTTTCCCGATGAAATCGGAAACAGATGGCCGGTCAGTCCGGTCCGAAAGTTCTGATAATGTTGGGAGCGCCGGAAAGGGAAACGCGAGAGCGGGAACCTGGAAAGCACCGAGGAAATCGGAACCGGAAACGGTCTGATAGAGTCGGAAACGCAAGATCGAAGGGAAAAGCCCGGAGGAAAGCCCGAGAGGGTGAGTACAAAGGAAGCGTCCGTTCCTTGAGAACTCAACAGCGTGCCAAAAATCAACGCCAGATATGTTGATACCCCGTCTCCAGCATCTGCTGGGGCGAGGTTCCTTTGAAGAAAACACAGCGAGGACGCTGTGAGTGACCGCCTTATTCCGGTGGTCGCTCCGCTCTCGTGTGTGTCGACCGGATTACCGGTAAACATTCACGGAGAGTTTGATCCTGGCTCAGGACGAACGCTGGCGGCGTGCTTAACACATGCAAGTCGAACGATGAACCACTTCGGTGGGGATTAGTGGCGAACGGGTGAGTAACACGTGGGCAATCTGCCCTTCACTCTGGGACAAGCCCTGGAAACGGGGTCTAATACCGGATACCACTACCGCAGGCAT
>NZ_MJAH01000014.1 GCF_001746295.1 Streptomyces sp. LUP47B
GGGCCCGGGCCCGCGGCGGTGGCCCTCCGAGCCTCAGCGCCCCCGGCGGCAGCCGCGCCCGCGCTGTTCCCCGCACCCACGGCTGCGGCCCTCCGAGCACCCGCACCTCCGGCGGCCGCCGTTCGAGCCCCCGCCGCTCCCGCCACCCCCACCCCCGCGGTCCCCCTCGGTGACCCCTGCGCCCCCACCGGCCGCTCCTTCCCTCTCACCACCCGCATCCACGGCGGTCCCGCCGTCTATGAGGCCGGGGGCGGCTACAGCGTCTGGTACCTGGACCTCACCAACACGACCCGGCACACCTGCGCCGACGTCCACCCCGTCGTCGTCCTCGTCGACGAGCGGCACGTCCTGAAGCCCTCCCAGCCCCGCCTCGAGTTCTACGACGGCCCCCGCACCCGTGCCGTCCGCTTCGAGCGCACCGACGAGGACGAACTCGTCGGGGCCTTCGGAGGAGCCGGACTCACCGTCGGCCCCGGAAAGACCCTCACCGTGAAGGTGCGGCTCGCGCTCACCCAGGACGCCGCGCCGAACGAGGTCACCGTCAACGCGGCCGTCGTCCAGCGGCACGGTGACGACGGCGACTGGGTGGGGCAGTCCAACGCCTACCGCTTCGGCATCGACACCGATCCGAACCCGAACTCGAACCTGAGCCCGAGCCCGAACCCGAACTCAAGCCCGCACCCCGACCCGGCCACCACCCCGGAAGGCCTCCCCTTCACGGACGCGGTCGCGGAACTCGCCAGCACCGGCCCCGGCGTGGCCGCCGCCGTCCTCGCGACCGTCTCCCTCCTCCTGGTCACGGTGGGCGCGATCCTGCGAGCCCGCGGCCGCCGCTGACCCCAAACCTTCCGAGACCTGTCCCGAACCGGCCATTCCCCCAAGATCGGGCCACTGTCTAGGCTGGGGCCGACGCAGCACGGCGTACACGCGTACGGCAGGAGACTCAGCACATGGCAGACCGCAGGCCCATCGATTCGTGGCTCACCGACATGGACGGTGTGCTCATCCACGAGGGCGTGCCGATCCCCGGCGCCGACGCCTTCCTGAAGAAGCTCCGCGAGTCCGGCAAGCCCTTCCTGGTGCTGACCAACAACTCCATCTACACCCCGCGCGACCTGCACGCCCGCCTGCGCCGCATGGGCCTGGACGTCCCGATCCAGAACATCTGGACCTCCGCCCTGGCCACCGCCCAGTTCCTGGACGACCAACGGCCCGAGGGCACGGCGTACGTCATCGGCGAGGCGGGCCTGACCACCGCGCTGCACGACATCGGCTACATCCTCACCGACCACGAGCCCGACTACGTCGTTCTCGGGGAGACCCGCACCTACTCCTTCGAGGCCATGACCAAGGCGGTCCGGCTCATCAACGACGGCGCCCGTTTCATCTGCACCAACCCCGACGAGACCGGCCCCTCCGCCGAGGGCGCGCTGCCGGCCACCGGCGCCGTCGCCGCCCTGATCACCAAGGCGACCGGCAAGCAGCCGTACTTCGCGGGCAAGCCCAACCCGCTGATGATGCGCACCGGACTCAACACCATCGGCGCGCACTCCGAGACCAGCGCGATGATCGGCGACCGCATGGACACCGACGTCCTGGCCGGCATGGAGGCCGGCATGCAGACCTTCCTGGTGCTCACCGGCCTGACCCGCCCCGAGCAGGTCGAGGACTTCCCGTACCGGCCCTCGAAGGTCGTGGACTCCATCGCGGACCTCGTCGACCGGATCTGAGACCGACCCGAGCGGACCTGAGACGGACCCGAACGGAGCAGCGCGGCGCCTCCCCGGGATGCGGACCCGGGCGCCCCGGGAGACCCTCCAGGTATCTGGAGGTTCACGATGGGTTCAGCACGCCTCACTCTCTGTACCGCGGTCCTGGCTGTCGCCGCCCTCGCCCCGGCCGCGCAGGCGGCGGACGGCGGCAGCGTCTCGGTGACCCCGTCGTCCCCCGCCGCCGGCGCCGACCTCACGCTTCGGGTGACCGGCTGTGCGGGGAAGACGGCCACCGCCGCCTCGGCCGCGTTCGTCGCGGACGCCCGGCTGACGGGGGCCGACGGCAGCCTCGCCGGCGAGACCCGCGTCCGCTCCTCGATCGAACCCGGCCCCTACGACGTGGAGATCACCTGCGCCGACCTCCAGGTGAAGGGCCGCATCACGGTCGTAGCAGCGAACGGCGCCACCGCCAACGCGACCGCCACCGCCCTCGCGACCCCCGCCGCCCCGGTGAACGCGGGCGGCGGCTGGACCGCCACCCACCTCTCCGCCATGCAGCCCCAGCCCACCGGACCCGGCACCGGGCAGGCCGTGACCGGGCTGGTGCTCGCCGGGGTCGCGGCGGTGGCCGTGGTGCTGCGCCGCAGCCGCCGGAGTCGCGGGACGGGCTGACCGGAGATGTCCGACCGTTTCTCCGACCAGGAAGGCGGTCCCGCCCACCGCGGACACGTCTCCGGGACCGGACGGCTGCTGGCCGGTGTGACCTGGGCGGTGCTGCTGCTCGGGCTGTGGCTGTGGGGCCGTGCGGTGACCGACGTACGGCACGGTCTGTCCGCGCCGACCAACGGTGACGTGGCCGCGGTCGGCCGCCCGCCCGAGTCCGTCGAACTGCCGCCCACCGCCCGGCCCTTGAAGGGAGCGCGGCCGCAGCGCCTGGACATCCCGGACCTCGGGGTGCAGGCGCCAGTGGTGGCCCGCGGCCTGGACGCGCGGGGCGCCCTCGACCCGCCGCCCTTCGACCAGCCCGGAGTCGTCGGCTGGTACGCGGCCGGGGCGAAACCGGGGGCCGCCGGGACCGCGCTGATGGTGGGACACGTCGACACCGAGACCCGGCCCGCGGTGTTCTACCGGATCAGCTCCCTGAAGCCGGGCGAGACGGTCCGGGTGATCCGCGACGACGGCAGGGTCGCCGAGTTCACCGTCGACGACGTACGGACCCTCACCCGCGAGAGCTTCGACGCCCACCAGGCCTACGGCCCACGGGAGTCGGGCCGTGCCGAACTGCGCCTGATCACCTGCGGCGGCACCTTCGACCGGGCGACCCGCAGCTACACGGCGAACGTGATCGTCTCGGCGTACCTGACGGGCACGGGCCTGTAGGCCCCGGAGGCATCACCTGGCCCGGTCGGCGACCCGCTCCCCCCGAAGTCGCCGACCGGGCTGGTCCTCGACCACGCGCGCTCGGGCTGCGGGAGTAACCCGGCGACGGCGCGGGAGGCCTGGGAGGCGCGGTGGTGCTGACTGCGGCCAGGGGCTGGGGCCGTGTACGTATGAGGAGACTTTAGAACGTATGAGCGCCTGGGCCTAGAGGCCGGTTGACGCCAAGTCCCGTGCTCGTGGCTCTCCGTCATACGGCCTGGTGGTACAGGGTCCTACGCGGGTCCGTCGGCGCTTGTGCCGCTCTCCCGGCGCAGCTCGGCGTCGTCCGCGACGCCCTCGATGACCGCGCTCGCCACCTGGTCCAGGGGCAGCCGGTGTCGTCGCGCGTACTGCCGCAGCGCCATGAAGGCCTGGTCGGCGTGGACGCTCCAGCGTTCGGCGAGCCTCCCCTTGGCCTGCTCGATGCGGACCCTGCTCGAGAGGGCTTTCTGCAACTGCCCGGACAGGGCGCGGTACTCGGCGTAGGTGCCGCGGTTGTGCAGGCCGAGGGCGGCGGCGTCGGCGAGGGCCTGGGCGACATGGAGTTCGGAGGTGACGTCGTCGGCCGCGGTGGCGTCGGGCAGCGTGGGCACGAACACGTTGAGGGCGCCCAGCAGGTTCTCCCGGCGGCGCAGCGGGACTGCGAACGTTGTCACGATGCCGTGCCTGAGCGCCCGTTCGGTGAAGTCCGGCCAGCGGGCGTCCGCGTGGGCGGTCCGTATGGAGACCGGCGGTACGGGCTCTCCCGAGCCGTAGCTGTCCAGACAGGGGCCGCCGCCGTGCTGCGCCTCCAGCAGGTCGAGCGCCACCTGTTCGTGCCGGCTGCTGGTGGCCAGCGACACCGACCGGCCGCCGTCGACGAGCATCACCCCGGCCGCCCGGGCGTTGAGCAGTTCCACGCAGTGGTCGGAGACCCGTTGTAAGTACCGGGGGGCCTCGAAGCCCTCGACGAGGGTGTCCGCCGCCTCCACCAGTGCCGAGGCCAGCCGGATCTCCCTGGTGGCGTCCCGCATCGCTGAGCACTCCCCTTCATCGACGAGCGCCCCCGTACGGCGCGCTCGATACCCCGACCTTCGGGCCTGTAACGGCTCGTGGACAAGGCTCCGGCGACCTCGTGGGCCGCGCGACGGGTGTGTCACGATTGGGACTTGCCACGGTGCACCCAGGGGGGAATTGGATGTACGTCAGCAGGGGGGCCAGGAGGGCGACCCGCGCACGGGTTTCCGCGGCGGTGCTGGGGGCGGCACTGCTGCTCGCCGCGTGTTCGTCCTCGGGAGACGGAGACAAGGAGGGCGAAGGCGCCAAGGCCGGTGCCGCGATCACCCAGCAGCCCAAGGAGGCCGACCCGTTCTGGGTCAACCCGGACAGCAACGCGGGCAGGCAGGTCGCCGCGTACGCGAAGAGCGGCAAGGACGACGAGGCCGAACAGATCCGCAAGATCGCCCAGCAGCCGACCGGCGAGTGGATCGGCCCGGAGAACCCGGAGCAGGAGGCACGCGGTTTCACCGAGGCCGCGGACAAGGCCGGCCGTACGGCCCTTCTGGTCCTGTACAACATCCCGCACCGCGACTGCGGCCAGTACTCCCAGGGCGGCGCCGCCGACGGCAACGCCTACCGGGCCTGGATCGACGGTGTGGCGGCGGGCATCGGCGACCGCTCGGCGACGGTGATCCTCGAACCGGACGCGGTTCTGCACCTGGTCGACGGCTGCACCAAGGACGAGTTCCACGAGGAGCGCTACGACCTGCTCACCGGCGCCATCGAGAAGCTCAAGTCCCTGAAGAACACGAAGGTCTACCTGGACGCGGGCAACGCGGGCTGGGGCCACCCGGACGAGATCTTCGAGCCCCTGAAGTGGGCCGGCATCGCCAAGGCCGACGGTTTCTCGGTGAACGTCTCCAACTTCTACTCCACCCAGGACTCCATCGCCTACGGCAGGCAGCTCTCCGCCAAGGTCGGCAACAAACACTTCGTCATCGACACCAGCCGCAACGGCAACGGCCCGTACAAGGACGGCGACGAGAACGAACGCTGGTGCAACCCACCGGGCCGGGCCCTGGGGGAGACGCCGACGACCAAGACGGCAGACCCCTTGGTGGACGCCTACCTGTGGGTCAAGCGCCCAGGCGAGTCGGACGGCGAGTGCAAGGGCGGCCCGAAGGCGGGCGAGTGGTGGCCGACCTACGCATTGAAGCTGGCGCGAGGTTCGGACACCTAAGGGCCAGGCCCGCCAAAACGCTCCCGCACCCAAAAGCAAAGGTGCGGGAGCGTCTTTGGTACTACGGCACTCGAACCCACTGCGCCTTCGACGGCGTCCCTTGGTCATCGTCGACGAACAGCATGTACCACCCCGACTGCACCAGGTTCTTGTTCTCCGGCACAGTCACCTTCACCTTGTCCCCGGAGACCGTGTACTTCAGCTCGATGGACCGCTGATCCACATCGGTCACATGAGTTGACGCACTCGGCCGGATCAACCGCACCTTCTTGATCGCAGAAGCCTGCGGAGACGTGAACGTCCCCGAAGCCCCCCGGGCGATCGTCTGCGGCCCCCCGGACAGTGACGGCCGGGAATCCCGGTACAGATACGGCGGGGTGTAGATCTCGATCCGCTGCTCGAAGACACCCGGCTTGGTGTTCGCCTTGTCCCCGTACAGCGAGTCCGACCCGAAGAACATCACCCGCCCGTCCGGCAACAGCAGTGACCCTGAGTGGTAGTTGCGCCCCACCAGAGGATCGGCCACCGACTCGAAGCTGTTCGTGTCGGGGTGGTACAGCCGCGCCTGAAGGATGTTGGAGTCACCGCGCCCGCGATAGTCCTCCGACCCGCCGGACACCAGCACGCTGTCGTCGGGAAGGATCGACGCCTGCGGATACCGCGTCCCCTTCTCCAGCGTCGGCCCGTCCACGAACTTCGGGCTGTCCGTCTTCATGTCCACGATCCGTGTCCTGTTGCTGGACAGCTTGGACTCGCCGACCCCGCCTCCTCCGATCACCATGAACTTCTCGCTCTGCGCCGGCGGCAGCAGAACGGTCCCGGAGGTCTCCATCTTGTTGGCGTCGCTGAGCCCCGGGATCTTCGTGAACTTGTTGCTGTCCACGTCCCAGATGCCCGGCACCCGGCCCACGTTGTCCGGCCCGTACCCCGCGTTCGACCCCGAGTAGAAGACCTTGCCGTTCTGCATGAGGAACAGCGCCGGATAGGTCGGGAACTGACGGGTCTTCGACAGGTACGTCCACTTCTTGGTCTTCGGGTCGAAGACCTCGTTCTTGCCCGGCACCAGCTGCCCGATGTCGTCGAGCCCGGAGACACTGAGGACCTTCCCGTCGCTCAGGGTCGTGAGCGTCGGGTACCAGCGGGCCTCCTTCATCGGGTCGACCTTGATGTACTTCTCCGCGATCGGATCGAACTCGAAGGCGTCCCGGATCCCCTGGAAGTCCTTCTTGTCGAGCGCGAGCTTCTGCGCGATGCCGTAGGTGTTACGGGCATCAGTACCGGTCAGACCCTGGATCCGGTAGTTGTCCTGCGTACCCGTCTCGTACTTGGCGCCGCTCTTCTGCGCCTCGACGTAGATACGCCCGAGGCCGGGATCGTTGCGCAGGAACTTCCCGGTCTTCTTGTCGAAGACCTTCGTGGCCCGCTCCACGACGACCGGGTCCTTGGAGACGAAGGTCTTGCCGTTCTCCTTGCCGGTGAACTTGGTGCCCGCCGGCAGGGTGATCGGCTGGTCCGGGTTCTCGTTGTGGACGATCATCAGGCCGCCGGCCTTGGTGACGTCACCCTTGAGCTTCTCGTACCGCTTGGTGCCACCCGCGATCAGCAGATTGCCGTTCGCGAGCTGCGTGTGCCCCGTGCAGAACAGGTCCTTGGGCGTCGGGATCTTCTTGATGGTGCCCTTGACCGGGTCCCAGATCCGGGTGTCGAACTTCTTCGCGTCGAAGTTGTCCTGGTTGTTGCCCGAACCCGCCACCAGGAGCACCTTCCCGGTGCGCAGCAGCGCCGCGTGGATGGTGTTCTGCCGGTACTTCTCGGGGAACTGGACGATCTCCCACTTGCCGTTCTCGGCTTTGTACTCCGGTCTGTTGATCTGGTACTGGTGGTATTTCTCGGTCCCGAAGCGGTACAGCCACGGCCCGTTCATCCCGGCCAGCGCGAGCACCACCGCCGTACCGATCGCGAGTCGACGGGCGCGGCGGCGGCCTGCACGGTCGTTCATTCCTTACGTCCCCCAAGTCCACCAAGGGCGATCTGCATGGTCTGGTCGTTGCCCCCGTCGCCTGCGGTGCCCGGGTTCGAGGCAGCGGCCCAGGTCGGCTTGTGGGCCGGGGCGTGCGGCGCCTGGGTGTGCTGGGCAGGCAGCGGCTGCGGCTGGTACTGAGCCGGGATCACCGGCCCCCGGGGCTCCTCGGCCACCGCGGCGGGCTTCTTCTTCGCCTGGCGCAGCATGTGCCGCCAGGTGATGATCGGTGTCGCGGTGATCAGCAGGGCGAACGTCGCCCAGATGATCATCGCGGGGTGCGAGTGCCCGAGGGCGACGCCGGCACCGATCGAGCCACCGAAGATCAGGATGAAGTACCAGTGGTAGCGGAAGGTCGCGAACCACCTGTCCGGGCTGGCCGAGTCGCCCTTGGGCGTCACCACGAACTTGCTCTTGCGCCGCAGCAGCGAGTCCACCAGCGCCTTCGCGTACAGCGGGGCGGACAGCGCCGACATCACCATGCCCGCGACCCCGCCGGAGCCCTCGGGCTCGTGCGGTGAGACGTTGTGCCGGCGGTTCCAGATGTACAGGCCGATCTGGAGCGCGGAGGCGTTGCCGTAGAGCATCAGCCACACGGTCGGGTCGATGTTCACACCCGAGGCGCCCAGGCCCAGGAACAGCGCGCAGCTCAGGGCCGCGAGGATCCAGTTGAGGGCGGACATCGGGTAGAAGATGATCATCATCGTGTAGTTGAAGAGCTTGCTCGGCGGCAGCGAGTACCAGCCCTTCCAGTACTGCTTGAGGATCGTCTCGTACGTCCCTCGCGACCAGCGCATCTGCTGGGTGAAGAAGTCGGTCCAGGCGCTGGGGCCCTCACCGACCGCGAGCACGTCCGGGGTGTAGACCGAGCGCCACTTCCTGCCGGTGGCAGGGTTCTTGGCGCGGTGGATCTCGAAGCCGGTGGCCATGTCCTCGGTGATCGAGTCGTACAGCCCGCCGATCTGCTTCAGCGCCTTGATCCGTACGGCGTTGGAGGTGCCCACGAACATCGGGGCGCCGTACTTGTTGCCGGCGCGCTGGATCAGCGCGTGGAAGAGGAACTGCTGGGACTCGGCGGCCTTGGTGACGAAGTTGTCGTAGTTGCCGTAGACCTGCGGGCCGATCACGAAGCCGATGTCCGGGTCGCGGAAGTAGCCGAGCATCCGCTCCAGGTAGTTGGGCAGCGGCACGTGGTCGGTGTCCACGGAGGCGAAGTAGTCGTACTGGTCGCCGTGCGCGTCGAGCCAGGCGTTGTAGTTGCCGTGCTTGGTCTTGGCGCGGTGCGGGCCCTTGGGCCGGTTCCACTTCTCGACGCCCTTGCGGGAGAAGTGGTGCACGCCGAGCCGGGCGCACACCTCCTTGACCGCCGGGTCGTCGCCCTCGTCCAGGAGCCAGACATGCATGAGGCCGCGGTGGCGGATCTTCACCGCGGCTTCCAGGGTCTTCGTCACCATCTCCAGCGGTTCCTTGCCGGGCACGAAGGAGGTGAGGAAGGCGACTCTGGTGCCGGTCTCGGGAACCACCGGGATCGGGTCGCGGGCGACCAGGGTGGCGTGCGCGTTGGACAGGACGTTCATGCAGCGGAAGAACTCGATCAGGCCGATCGAGACGAGCATGACGATGTCCAGCGCCGGCAGCCAGGAGAAGGCCGGGTAGTCCCGCTCGGTCCAGTGCTCGGGCTGCAGCAGCCAGGCCAGCAGGACCAGCGAGAGCAGCGGCGCCGCGGCGAGCATCAGGGCGACCCGGATGCGATGCGGTTCCTGCGAGATCAGCGAGCGGTACTGCACCTTGTAGGGCTGGCCCGGGTCGGGCTGCGTGAGGGGACCGGCCAGTCTGCTGTAGTGCTCGTAGTCGTACTTCGGAAGCGTCTTCTGTATCCGGCGAAGTGCGCCGGTCCGATGCGAAGGCAGCCTGAGCTGAGTGGTGTCGGACGGGTCGAAGTTCTGCCGGGCGCCCGTCGGCGTCGACGTCATGAGTCATCCCCCCACACGCGAACGAGCCGCGTGTCGTCGTTTCCTTACGGCTGCTCCGGTCCCCCTCGACCTTCACAGACGTATCAGTGGTGGGCCGCAGTCACCACAATCTTCATAACATTAGACAGGTAACAGCGGCCTTCCGGTTGCAGACGCCCCCCTCGGCGTCCTCCGAAGCGGGGCCCCTTTCCCCGCAACACCGGCAACCGGATCCTTGCCCCCCAACTGCCGCGTATCCGCAGCATCTTGAAGAACCAGGGTTCTACGGTGCACATCATGATCGCAAGATGCGAAACGCGGTGTTTACCGGTCATACGCGTTCAATGTGGCGCCTGTCATACAAGAAGACCCTCCGCCTTGGCGAGGGGCCTTCCGTGTTTCAACTGTGAAGACACCTCACTGTCGCGGCGAGGTTTTCGATCGTCTGTGCGCCGGAATTGCCCGGCTCAACAGCGAAGGCCCCCCACTTTGGCGGGAGGCCTTCGATCGTCTGTGCGCCGCCAGGGACTCGAACCCCGGACCCGCTGATGCTGTGTCTTCCCGGGGGCGACCCCCGGACCCCCGGCCGCCGCCGTGCGCCGGAGCAACTCGCCTCAACGTCGAAGGCCCCCCACTTTCGCGGGAGGCCTTCGATCGTCTGTGCGCCGCCAGGGACTCGAACCCCGGACCCGCTGATGCTGTGTCTTCCCGGGGGCGACCCCCGGACCCCCGGCCGCCGCCGTGCGCCGGAGCAACTCGCCTCAACGCCGAAGGCCCCCCACTGTCGCGGGAGGCCTTCGATCGTCTGTGCGCCGCCAGGGACTCGAACCCCGGACCCGCTGATTAAGAGTCAGCTGCTCTAACCAACTGAGCTAGCGGCGCCTGACTGACCTGCACGACTCTACCGGACGCGGGAGGGTGCTCCGGACCGCTCCCGGGGGGTGCCGTACATCATTCGGACCGTCAGCATGCGCGTGCGGGCGACAGTTGAGAAACTGACGGATGTGCACACTTGTGGACATATCTACCTGGAGCGTGAGGGGCGTCGCATGGAGACTCCGGTATTCGAGGAAATCGATCCCGCGAGCGACTGCGACTGCCCCGGATGCGTCCACTGGCGTCGCGTTCTCCCACGATCGACCGGAGGTCACCCGGCGGCCACCCGAGTCGTGATCGTGGCCGCCGCAGCAGCCGCCTCCACCGCATTCGGCGCGGCCCACGCGGCCCCCGCCTTCGCCGCCCCCCAAGCCCCCGCCCGTCCCGGCGTTCCCGGCGTTCCCGCGGGTGACGAGCCCGACACCCCGCAAGGCCGCAGGGCCCCGCTGCACGGCCCCGGCGGCAGGCCGGTGGTCGCCAAGGCGCCGACGACGACCCGCGCCGACATCATCAGCCGGGCCAAGCAGTGGATCGCCGCGAAAGTGCCGTACAGCATGTCCGATTACTGGAGCGACGGCTACCGGCAGGACTGCTCGGGCTTCGTGTCCATGGCCTGGAACCTGCCGGGCAACGAGTGGACAGGCAGCCTCGGCCAGTACGGGATCAAGATCGCCAAGGACGACCTGCAGCCCGGCGACATCCTGCTCTTCCACAACCCGGACAACCCCGAGCAGGGCTCTCACGTCGTCATCTTCGGCGGCTGGACGGACGACACGCGCACCTACTACGTCGCCTACGAGGAGACCCGCCCGCACGCCCGCGAGCTGGCCACCCCGTACGCCTACTGGAGCAACTCGGACCGGTACGTCCCCTACCGGTACAAGGGGCTCATGGGCGGCACCGCGGGCGCCGTGGCGGACCCCGCCGAGCCCGACAACGACAAGCCCAGAACACCGGACCCGACGCCCTATCCGGGGAGCGCGTACTTCGGGCCCGGGGCCAACAACAAGTACGTCACCCAGCTCGGCCGGATGCTCGCCGCACGCGGCGCCGGGCGCTACTACCCCTCCGGTCCCGGCCCTCGCTGGACGGACGCGGACCGCAGGGCCACCCGGGCGTTCCAGCAGGCGCAGGGGTGGCGGGGCAAGGACGCGGACGGGCTGCCCAGGGCGCGGACCTGGAAGCTGCTGGTGACCGGCGGCGGCAAGGACGTCGAGGCGGGCGGTCGGACGGGGGCGGCGGGTCCGCCGGTGCCCTCCTCGCACGGCGTTCACGGTTACCCGGGGCGCGCGATGTTCCGGCCCGGCGCCACCAACGAGTACGTCACCCAGCTCGGCAGACAGTTGGTGAAGAAAGGGTTCGGCAAGCACTACACGACCGGGCCGGGGCCGCGCTGGGGCGAGCCGGACCGGCGGGGCGTCGAGGCCTTCCAGCGTGCCCAGGGCTGGCGGGGCGGCGCGGCGGACGGCTACCCGGGCCCGGAGACCTGGCGGCGGCTCTTCTCGTAACCACCCGCGCGTCATCACCGGGCGCGTCATCTCGTCATCCCTGGCTCGTCATCCCTGGCTTGTCATCACCTGGCTCGTCATCACCCGTTGTGACGCATCTGGCGCGGAGGCTGGAGGCACTCATGAGTACGACCACTTCACATACCCCCGAGTCCGAGGGGCCGGCACGGCCCGCCCGGCTCATCCAGAACGAGGCGACCACCGAGATCCCCGTCCATCTGCTCTTCCGTGACGACCCGGACCCGGTGTCGGTCCCGCTGAAGCCCGCGGTGGTGGCCCGCCGGCAGGGCACCGGGGAGCAGCCCCGCCTGCGCAGAACCGGCCAGGTCACCCCGCGCCCCGCCCTCGACGTCGACCCCGAGTTGTCCGAACGCCCCGCGCGCGTGCTGCCGGGCTCGGCGGGCGTCCTCGCCGGCGCCTGCGGACTGGCCGGGTGCGCGGTCACCTCGTGGTGGGCGGGAGTGCTGCCGCCGCTCGCCCTGAAGGCCCTCAGGGTCCCGGAGTTCGCGGGAGCGGGCCTCGGCCCGGCGCAGTGGGCGGCGTACGCCGGAGCCGGTGCCCTCGGCCTGTTCGGATTCGGCGGACTGGCCCGCGGCCGTACCGGACGCGCCTGGGTGCTCGGGCTGTTCGGCCGCTACCGGGGGACCGTCCGGCGCACCGGCCTGATGTGGGTCAACCCACTGCTGCTGCGCCGCCGGGTCGACGTACGGCTGCGGCACTGGCGCGGCGAGCCGATGCCGGCCGCCGACGCGAGCGGGGTCGCGCTCCGGGTCGTCGTCCTCGTGGTGTGGCGGGTGCGGGACACCGCGCGGGCCACGCTGGGCGTCGACGACCACGAGACGTTTCTGCGCGAGTGCGTCGAGGCCGCGCTCGCCCGGGTCCCGGTGGAGGCGCCGGGCTCAGGTCGCGGCTCGGTCGACGCGGCGGGGGAGGCGCTGACCCGGCTGGTGGCCGCGGAGACCGCGCCCGTCGGCGTCGAGGTCTTCTCGGTCCAGCCGCTGCGCGTCGAGTACGCCCCCGAGGTCGCCGCCGCGATGCACCGCCGCCGCATCGCCGCGCTGGACGCCCAGCACCGGGCCACTGTGCTCACCTCGGTCGTGGACTCGGTGGAGGACACCGTGACTCGGCTGACCATGCGGGGCCTGGTGGAACTGGACGACTACGAACGCAAGGCACTGGTGAAGGACTTGACGGTGGCGTTCTGCGCGGGGCGTGGAGAACAGGGCGCGTGACTGGTATGGACACGGTCAACACACGGTAATAATCTGGGACTTGGTCTAGACCTGCAAGCTCACTGAACTTCCCCCACGTTCTCCAGGAGCGGCAGCATGCGCAAAAAGACCAAGTGGTACGCCGCCGTGGTGGGCCTCGCCACCACCGGAGCCGTCGTGCTCTCCTCCGGCGGCGCCAGCAGCCACGGCTACACCGACCTCCCCATCAGCAGGCAGAAGCTCTGCCAGAACGGCACGGTGGCGAACTGCGGCTCGATCCAGTGGGAGCCGCAGAGCGTCGAGGGTCCTAAGGGCTTCCCGGCCTCAGGCCCTGCCGACGGGCAGATATGCAACGCCGGCCTGAGCCAGTTCAGCCAGCTCAGCGCGCCGAAGACCCCGTCGGGCAGCGCCTGGCCGGCGACCAAGGTGACGGGCGGCCAGAGCTACACCTTCCGCTGGCAGTTCACCGCCATGCACGCCACGACCGACTTCAAGTACTACGTCACCAAGGCGGGCTGGAACCAGAACCACAACCTGGCCCGCTCCGACCTCAACCTGACCCCGTTCCTGACCGTCCCCTACAACGGCCAGCGGCCCCCCTCCACCCTCTCGCACAGCGGCACCCTGCCGTCCGGGCTCAGCGGACGGCATGTGATCGTCGCGGTGTGGACGATCGCCGACACGGCGAACGCGTTCTACGCCTGCTCGGACGTCACGTTCTGAGCATCGCTTGAGACAGTCCAGGCGTCCCCCGGGGTAGCTTCCCCACACGATCACACGATCGGCGCTGACCTCGGGGGATCTGTCATGAACGCCTTCTTCTACATCATTCCCGTCCAGATCATGGCCGTGGTCCTCTTGGCCGCGTACGTCGTGGTGCGGCGCTGGCTGCGGATGCGCAGCGCCTGGCGGAGCGGGCTGACCGCCGAGGGGCGGTGCCTGCGGGTGTACGCGGTGGCCCACGGGGGCGGCGACTCACGGGTGCGCACCGCGCTGCGCCATGTGTACGAGTTCAGGGCCCGTGACGGCCGGGTCGTCCGTTTCGAGGAGGAGGGCGGTCCGGGGACGGTACTCGAGGGCGACATCGTCACCGTCCACTACGCCGACGGCCCGGACGTCGTGGCGACGGCCCGCCCCGGCCGTGGCGGGAACGGGTGCGCCGCCTGCGCGGTGCTCGCCATGGCCGTCGTGGTCGTGCTCGTCTGCGCGGTCGTCATGGTCGCCCTCACCGCGACGTCCTAGCCCCTCCACATCTGACGGTCCGTCAACTACCGTACGCCTCCATGGACTCCAGGAGGCGTACCGTCGCCGAGCTCGTCGCCGGGCGGTGGGGCGACCACCGGCCCGGGCTGTGGTTCGAGGGGCGGGCGCTCACCCACCACGAGGTCGTCGCCGGCGCCGCCGCCCGGGCGGCACTGCTGACCGACCTGCTGCCGAGCGCCGGGGCCCACATCGGTGTGCTGCTCGACAACACCCCCGAGTACCCGCTGTGGCTGAGTGCCGCCGCCCTCGCCCGTGCCGCCGTCGCCGGCATCAACCCCACCCGGCGGGGCCCCGAACTGGCCCGCGACATCCTGCACACCGAGTGTCGGCTGCTGATCACCGAGGCGTCCCACCTGCCGTTGCTGCGGGGCCTCGACCTCCCCGGCGTCCGGCTGCTGGTGACCGGCACCGAGGAGTACGACACCCTGCTCGCGCCCTACGCCGACGCCGAACCCGACGCCTCCCGCGCGACGCCCGACGACCGGCTGCTCCTCTACTTCACCTCCGGCTCGACGGGTGCCCCCAAGGCCGCGCTCTGCTCCCAGGGGCGCCTGGCCGCGGCGGGGAGGTCGCTGGCCGACCAGTTCCGGCTCGGTCCCGACGGCGTGCACTACCTCTGCATGCCGATGTTCCACGGCAACGCGGTGATCGCCGACTGGGCGCCCGCGCTGGTGAGCGGGGCGGGGGTGGCGCTGAGGCGGCGGTTCTCGGCGTCGGGGTTCCTCGCGGACGTACGCGCGTACGGGGCGACGTACTTCACCTATGTAGGCCGGGCGATCCAGTACGTCCTGGCCACCGAGCCCCGCGAGGACGACCGGGACAACCCGCTGCGGCTCGGCTTCGGCACCGAGGCGGGGGCGGTGGACGCGGCGGCGTTCGAGCGGCGGTTCGGGGTGCGGCTGGTCGAGGGGTACGGGTCCTCCGAGGGCGGCGCGGCGATCCAGTGGGCGCCCGGCACGCCGGAGGGCGCGGTCGGTCGGGCGGGGCCCGGGCTCGTCGTACTCGATCAGGAGACGGGGGAGGAGTGTCCGTCGGCGCGATTCGACACGGCCGGGCGGCTGCTCAACGGGGACGAGGCGATAGGCGAGCTGGTGAACCGGGCTCCGAACCCCTTCGAGGGGTACTGGCGCAACGCCGAGGCGGAGGCCGAGCGCCGCCGGGGTGGCTGGTACTGGACCGGGGACCTCTTCTACCGGGACACCGACGGCTACCTCTACTTCGCGGGCCGTACCGACGACCGGCTGCGCGTCGACAGCGAGAACCTGGCCGCCGCGATGATCGAGAACATCCTCGCGCGCTACGAGGGGGCGGTGGCCGTCGCCGTGTACGCGGTGCCGGATCCGGTGACCGGGGACCAGGTGATGGCGACCGTCGCGGGGACCTTCGATCCGGAGACCTTCGCGGACTTCCTGGAGGCCCAGCCCGATCTCGGGACGAAGATGGCGCCCCGGTTCGTGCGGGTGGTCGAGCGGATGCCGGTCACCGCGACGAACAAGATCCACCGGGCGCGGCTCAGGAAAGAGGGCGTGCGCTGCGCGGACCCGGTGTGGTGGCGCCCACCCGGGACGCGGACGTACCGAACACTGGAAAACACCGAAGGATCCCTCGCGGGGGCGACTCCAGGCCCCCCAGCCGCAACCGCCCTTCGCGGCACCGTGGAAACGCCGAAGGATCCCTCGCGGGGGTGACCCCCAGCCGCAGCCGCCCTTCGCGGCACCGTGGAAACCTCGAAGGGCCCCTCGCTCCCACGAGAGGCCCTTCATTGGTGCGCCGCCAGGGACTCGAACCCCGGACCCGCTGATGCTGCATCTTCTGGGGGATAACCCCCAGACCCCCAGCCGCCCTTTGCGCCACCGTGGAAACCTCGAAGGGCCCCTCGCTCCCACGAGAGGCCCTTCATTGGTGCGCCGCCAGGGACTCGAACCCCGGACCCGCTGATGCTGCATCCCCTGGGGGATAACCCCCAGACCCCCAGCCGTCTTCGCGGCACCGTGGAAACCTCGAAGGGCCCCTCGCTCCCACGAGAGGCCCTTCATCGGTGCGCCGCCAGGGACTCGAACCCCGGACCCGCTGATTAAGAGTCAGCTGCTCTAACCAACTGAGCTAGCGGCGCATGACCCTCGCCGTCCGCCTTTCGGCGGCTGGCGACGAGAAAATACTACCCGGTCCGCAGGGGTGCTTCTGACCACCACGAGCTGGACCCACTCAGGGGCGCGGGGCTGTATCGATGTGCCCCGCGGACCCGCGGGCGACCGACGACCTCCTGCTCCGCTCCTAGATCGCCAGGGACAGCAGTACCGGTGCCGCCCCCCTGTTCAAGCGGTCCGTCGCCTGGCGGAGTCGATGTGCCTGGTCGAGCGGCAGGGACAGGGCAAGGCATCCCACCGACGAACCCGCCGTGATCGGCACCGCCGCGCACACCGTGCCCACCGCGTACTCCTGAAGGTCGAGATGGGGGACCGTGGGCGGCTGGGCCTCCAGGCGGGAGAGCAGCAGCTTGTCGTTGGTGATGGTCCGCGAGGTGAGCCGGGTCATACGGTGCCGGGAGAGGTGGTCACGGCGGCCGTTGTGGTCGAGCTGGCTGAGCAGGCTCTTGCCGAGGGCGGTGGCGTGGGCGGAGGAGCGGAAGTCCACCCACTCGTTCACCGCCGGGGTCGCGGGACCGTCGGCGTACTGGGCGATGGTGACCTCGCCGTCGACGTACCGGCTGATGTAGACGGCCGCGCCGATCGAGTCGCGCAGTTCGTCGAGAGTGTCCTGGAGCTTGTCGCGCAGGGCCTCGTCACGGTCGTGCGCGGAGCTCAGCCTGGTCAGGGCGGCTCCCGTCACATACGCGCCGTCGGCGATCTGCTCGACGTACCCCTCGCGGCGCAGCATCCTCAGGAGGGTGGTCAGCCGCTCCGGGTCGAGGCCGGTGGGACGGGCGAGTTCTACGTCGGTGACTCCGGCTGTGTGCCGCGCCACTGTCTCCAGGACGCGCAGTGCGTCCTGGGCCGAGTGGTACGGCGCGGTCGGCTCGTGCTTCAGCGCCACGGTTTTCCCCCTGCGCTCGCTCGGTCGCACTACTACTGGGCCGTAATCCAGACAGCGATCCCCTCCACGATAACCGGCAAAGGGCTTGTAGTGAGCGGCTGTTGACGAGATTCCGTCCCCGGGCCGGGCCTCTCAGCAGGGGCGCTGGCACCCTGGCATATGCCAGAGACATGACCCGGGTCCGGGACCTCGAAGGTTGAACGCTGTTCATCTTTTGGAGTCAGAGAACCGCGCTGAGAAATTCCCGGGTGCGGTCCTGCTCGGGGTCGCTGAAGATCTTCTCCGGTGCGCCCGACTCGATGATGCGGCCCGAGTCGAACATCAGGACCTGGTCGGAGATGTCCCGGGCGAAGTTCATCTCGTGGGTCACACAGAGCATCGTGATGTCGGTGGTGCGGGCGATGTCCCGCAGCACGTCGAGGACACCGGCGACCAGCTCCGGGTCGAGCGCCGAGGTCACCTCGTCGAGCAGCAGCACCCGCGGCCGCATGGCCAGCGCCCGCGCGATCGCCACCCGCTGCTGCTGGCCGCCGGAGAGCTGGGTCGGCCGGGAGTCGGCCTTGTCGGCGAGGCCCACCAGGTCGAGCAGCTCACGCGCGCGTGCCTCCGCCTCGTCCTTGGACATGCCGAGCACGGTGACCGGCGCCTCGGTGATGTTGCGCAGGACCGTCATGTTCGGGAACAGGTTGAACTGCTGGAAGACCATCCCGATCTTCTTGCGCACCTCGCGCAGCTGCTTCTCCGGTGCCGGGAACAGCTTCTCCCCGTCCACCGTGACCGTGCCCTCGTCGGGCTTGGTCAGCGTCATCAGCATGCGCAGGATCGTGGTCTTGCCGGACCCGGAGGGACCGATCAACGTCACGTGCTTGCCGGAGTCCACGGAGAAGTTCAGCCGGTCCAGGACGGTGTTCGACCCGAAGCGCTTGGTCACGTTCTCGAAGCGGATCAGCTCGCTGCCGTCCACCGGCGGGTTGGTGTTCGCGTCGGGTTCTTTCATGAGGGGAGTGTCAGCGGACAAGACGTCGCTCCAGGGATCGCAGAAGAAGGGAGGCCAGATAGGAGATGACGATGAAGGCCACGCCGATGACGGTCAGGGGCTCGGTGAACTGGAAGTGCTCCTGGGCGAACAGCCGCGCCTCGCCGAGCATCTCCAGCACCGTGATGACCATCAGCATCGGTGTGTCCTTGAGCATCGAGATCACGTAGTTGCCGAGAGCCGGCACGACCCGGCGGATCGCCTGCGGCAGGATCACCACCTGCCAGGTCCGCACCCGCGGCAGGTTCAGCGCCGTCGCCGCCTCCCACTGGCCGGTCGGCACCGCCTCGATCCCGGCCCGGTAGACCTGCATGGTGTACGTCGAGTAGTGCAGCCCGATCCCGATGACACCGGTGGCCAGTGCGGACAGGGTCACGCCCCACTCGGGCAGCACATAGAAGAGGAAGAACAGCTGGACCAGCAGCGGGGTGTTGCGCACGAACTCCGTGACCACCCCGACCGGCCAGCGCACGAACCGTGAGGGCGCGCGCATCAGCAGCGCCCACACCAGGCCGAGTACGAAGGAGATCAGCGAGCCGAGCGCGAGGGCCTGCAGGGTGACCAGCAGCCCGTCCCAGAACTGCGGCATGAAGTCGCTTACGGCACTCCAGTCCCATGTCATCCGACACCACCTCCGACGGGCTCGGGCACCTGGACCTCACGCGTGGGTTCCTTGCCGACCCCCGCCTTGAGTTTCTTCTCGAGGCCGCGCATCAACCGGGTGAGCAGGAAGGCGATCACGAAGTAGATGAGCAGCAGATACGTGTAGATGCCGGCGCTCTCCTGGAGCGCGAGCCGTACCAGGTTGCCGCTGAACGCCAGATCGCCCATGCCCATCACGGACACCAGCGCGGTGCCCTTGAGCAGTTCGATCAGCAGGTTGGAGAACGGCGGGATCATCTCCGGCACCGCCTGCGGCAGCAGGATCAGCCGGAGCCGCTGCCAGGGCGTGAAGCTCAGCGCGATCCCGCCCTCCTGCTGGGCCGGGTCGACCGCCTTGAGCGCTCCGCGCACGATCTCGGAGCCGTACGCCCCGTAGGTCAGTCCGAGGGCGAGCGTGCCCGCCCACATCGGCACCAGCTGCCAGCCGAAGGCCGGGGGCAGCACGAAGAACACCCAGAAGATCATCACCAGCGCCGAGGTCCCGCGGAACACCTCGGTGTAGAAGCCCGCGAGGAAGCGGACGATCCACAGCCGGTGGGTGCGCAGGACGCCGACCACGAAGGACACGGCGGCGGCGAGGATCGCGCTGAAGAACAGCAGCTGGACGGTGGTCCAGATGCCCTTGAGTACCAGTTCCCAGAGTCCGGAGGTCATCCGCCGCAGAGCTCCTTCGCGGTCAGGTCCGTCATCTCGGCCTGCGTGAACCCGAAGGGCTTGAGGACCCGGAACAGCTCCCCGCTCTTCTTCAGCTTCCGCAGCTCGGCGTTGAAGGCGTCCCGCAGGTTCGTCTCGGTCCGGCGGAACGCGAAGGCGCCCCCGTCGACGTGCGGCTTGCCGCCGACGGTCGGGGTGAAGGCCTTCGTGGCCTCGGCCTTGGCCGATTTCTTCACCACCTCGCGGGTGGTGAGCGCGGTCCCGGCGAACACGTCGACGCGTCCGGCCTCCACGGCGTTCAGCCCGGCGACCTGGTCCGGCACGATCAGGATGTCACTTTCCTTGTATCCCGCCTCGACGGCGTACCCGATCTCCGCGTAGCCGGTCCCGGTGGCGAACTTCGCCTTCTTCGCGACGACGTCCTTGTAGTTGTGAAGACCTTTGGGATTTCCCTTGCGCACGATGAAGGAATCGAGCATCTGGTAGTCGGGATCGGCGAAGATCACCTGTTCACAGCGTTCCGGGGTGACGTACATCCCGGCCGCCACGACATCGAACTGCTGAGAATTCAGCCCGGGAATGAGCGAGCCGAACTCGGTGGGCACGGGCTGCACCTTGTCCACCCCGAGCCGCTTGAATATGACCTTCGCGAGTTCCGGCGCCTCACCGGTCAGGTCGCCGTTCTTGTCGATGTATCCGAAGGGGATCTCACCTGCGATTCCCAGCCGTACGACGCCTGCCGCCCTGATCCGGTCGAGCAGTTCGCCGCCGCCCGTGGTCGAGGCGGTGGCCACGCGTGAGCAGCCCGCCGCGCCCAGCGCACCGAGCGCCGCTACACCCGCGAGCAGCGACCGGCGGGTGGTCCCGGATATGTGTTCGCCATGTTCCAGTGGTGGAGCCATGGCGGCGCGGCTACCCGACCGGATGCGACTTATGCCGATCGATTTGAGCCCCGTTCCGTACCGAGGCCCTCTTGACCGGCGGGGGACCATGGAATGCATGGCTGACCGCTACATCGAAGTCTCGCTGGTCAAGCGGGGAATCACCGCCACGGCAAAGCTCCTTGACGATCGGGCGCCGATCACCTGCGCGGCCGTATGGGACGCCCTCCCGCTCGCCGGTGACGTCTATCACGCGAAGTACGCACGTAACGAGATCTACGCCCTTTTCCCGCCGTTCGCGGAATCGGAACCACCCCTGGAAAATCCGACAGTTACCCCGATTCCCGGAGATCTCTGCTATTTCTCCTTCGCGGGCACCGAACTCGGCACCAAGTCCTACGGCTACGACCGCGAGGTCCGCGCGGGCACGACCGTCGTCGACCTGGCCCTGTTCTACGAGCGCAACAACCTGCTTCTGAACGCCGACGTGGGCTGGGTGCCGGGGATCGTCTGGGGTCAGGTGGTGGACGGGCTGGACGCTCTGGCCGAGGGCTGCAACGACCTCTGGCGCGCGGGCGCCCTCGGCGAGAGCCTCCGGTTCAGCCGGGCGTGACGCTCCTCGCGCGGGCCGGGGCGGGTGGCCGGATGCCCGCCGTCTCCGCCTCGTAGAGGGCGTGGGCCGCCCGCAGCACCAGGTCGTCCCGGTGCCGGGCCGCCACGATCTGCAGTCCCACCGGCAGCCCGTCGGCGTCGGTCCCCACCGGGACCGACGCGGCGGGCTGCTGGGTCATGTTGAAGGGGTACGTGAAGGGCGTCCAGCCCGTCCAGCGTTGGTGCCCCGAGCCCTTCGGGACCTCCGTGCCCGCCTCGAACGCGGTGATCGGAAGGGCCGGGGTGACCAACAGGTCGTAGGAGTCGTGGAAGCGGCCCATCCGGCGCCCGAGTTCCATCCGGACGTCCACCGCGGCGAGGTAGTCGAGCGCGCTCATGCGCGACCCCAGGCCGCGGATCGCCCGGAGCCCGGGGTCCAGCAACTCCCGCTGGTGCGGCCCGAGATGCTGGGTCACCCGGGCCGCCCCGCTGAACCACAGGGTGTGGAAGGCGTCCACCGGGTCGGCGAAGTCGGGATCGGACTCGGTGACGTACGCGCCGAGTCCGGCCAGGCTCTCCACGGCCCGCCGTACCGCCGCGGCGACCCCGGGCTGTACGGCCACCTGGCCGCCGAGGGACGGCGAGTACGCGACCCGCAGCCCGCGCACCCCGCCCGACAGCGCCGCCGTGTACGGGCCGGCCGCCGGGCCCAGCGCCGACCAGTCGCGGGAGTCGGGCACCCCGATGACGTCGAGGAGCAGTGCCGCGTCGGCCGCGTCGCGGGTCATCGGGCCCACGTGGGCGAGGGTGCCGAAGGCGCTCGCCGGGTAGAGCGGGACGCGGCCGTACGTCGGCTTGAGGGCGAAGATCCCGCAGAACGCGGCCGGGATACGGACGCTGCCCCCGCCGTCCGTGCCGAGCGCGAGCGGCCCCGCGCCGAGCGCCACGGCCGCCGCGGCGCCCCCGCTGGAACCGCCTGCGGTGCGCGTCGGGTCGTAGGGATTGCGCGTGACGCCCGACAGCGGCGAGTCCGTGACGCCCTTCCAGCCGAACTCCGGGGTCGTGGTCTTGCCGAGGAAGACCGCGCCCTGCTCGCGCAGCCGGGCGACGGACGGCGCGTCCTCGTCCCAGGCGCCGCTCTCCGGGATCGTCCTGGAGCCCTTCAGCGTCGGGGCGCCGCGCAGCAGCAGGATGTCCTTCACCGTGACCGGGACGCCGTCCACCGCGCCGAACGGCTCCCCGCGTCGCCAGCGGTCGGCCGAGGCGCGGGCCTGCGCCAGGGCCTCCTCGCCGGTCAGCCGCACGAACGCGTTCACGTCCGGCTGGATCCGTTCGGCCCGGTCGAGAGCCGCCCGGGTCGCCTCCACGGGGCTGAACTCGCCCTTGCGGTAGCCCTCCACGAGTTGTACGGCGGTCAGTTCGGTGAGGTCCTGCATGGTGCCCCTCCGCTCGACGTTCAGTGCCCCGGTACGTACCCGCGTTGCTTGTCGACCACGTTGGTGAGTGCTCTGCCGGCCTCCCAGCGGTCGTACATCTCCACGAACTGCGTGCCGAGTTCATCGCGCCAGCCGACCGTGTCACCACTCATGTGCGGGGACACGATCAGACCCGGGATGCGCCACAACGGGCTCTCGGGCGGCAGCGGTTCGGTCTCGAAGACATCGAGGGCGGCACCGGCGATCCACCGCTTGGACACCGCCTCCGCCAGCGCCTCCTCGACGACCAGCTGACCCCGGCCGATGTTGATGAACCGGGCCGAGGGCTGCATCATCCCGAAGCGGCGGGCGTCGAACATGCCCTGTGTCTCCGCGGTGAGCGGGGCGGCCGCGATCACCCAGTCGGCGCGCGCCATCAGCCGGTCCAGGTCGTCGGGACCGTGGATCCCGGTGCGGGAACGGCGGCCGACCAGGGCGGTGGTGATGCCGAGCGCCTTGAGGGTGGCGACGATCGCCCGCCCGATGGGCCCGGAACCCACCACACAGGCACGGGTTCCGGCCACCCGCTGGGACTCCCGGTGCCGCCACACGCCCTCCCGCTGCAGCTCCAGGGTCCGGGGCAGGTCCTTGGCCATCGTCAGGACCAGCGCGGCGACGTACTCGGCGATCGGCTGGTCGAAGACACCGCGCGCGTTGGTCACCCGGGTGTCGGAGTCGGCGAGTTCGGGGCACATCAGGTGGTCCACGCCCGCGCTCGCCGTGTGCACCCAGCGCGGCCGCGGTCCCTCACCCGGCCACGCCTCGCGCACCGCGGTCGAGGTGAAGTCCCAGACCAGCAGCACGTCGGCGGACGGCAGCCGCTCGGCGAGCGTGGACGCGTCCGCGTGCACGATCCGGGCCCGCCCGGTGAGGCTGCCGAGGCGCGGCGGTGGGTCGGCGTCGAGGACGAGAAGGGTGGGGACGGACATCGAGGCACCGTTTCTACGGATTATCGCGAGCGCTGCCGGGCGTCTGACATGGGCGGAAACGCCGGCGGTGACACCGGTGTGACGTGAGCGTGACATGGGCGGATTGACCACGCTCGCACCCGAACCTACCTTCGTCAACACGGGCGTTGTGTACGGTCCGCTGTCCCCCCGTCTCTCACCGTGAGGCCGGTCTCTGCCATGGACGTTTCTTTTCTGGGTGGGCCGCGCCCCCAGCGCGGTGTCGGTGTCGTCGCCCCCTTCGACTTCGCGCTGGACCGCGAGCTGTGGCGGTGGGTCCCCGACGAGATCTCGCTCCATCTGACCCGCACCCCGTACGTCCCCGTCGAGGTCAGCCTCGACCTGGCCCGGCTGGTCAGCGAGCACGAGACCCTGCACGACGCGGTGCGCACGCTCAACGCCATCACCCCCGAGGTCGTCGCCTACGCCTGCACCTCCGGCAGCTTCGTCGGCGGGATCGCCGGGGAACGCGCCATGTGCGCGGCCATGACCGTGGCGGGCGCGGTCCCGTCCCTGACCACGTCCGGCGCCCTCCTGGACGCCCTCGCCGAACTCGGCGTCCGCCGGGTGGCGCTGGTGACGCCGTACACGGTGTCGGTGACGAGGTCGCTGGAGGAGTATGTCGCCGAGGCGGGCGTCTCGGTCAGCGGGTGCGCCTACATGGGCCTGACCCGGCACATCTGGAAGGTGCCCTACCGCCAGGTCTCCGAGATGGCCCACAAGGCCGTACGGGCCGACGCCCAGGCGCTGTTCATCAGCTGCACCAACCTGCCGACGTACGACGTCATCCCGCAACTGGAGGCGGAACTGCGCATACCGGTGATCTCGGCCAACCAGGTGACGATGTGGGCCGCGCTGCGCCGACTGGGTACCCGAGCCGTGGGACCGTACCAGGCGCTGATCGATCCGGCGGCGCGGTTCGGCCCCGTGCGCCCGGAGATTCCGGGACTGCCGGAAGTCCGGGGCCTGCCGGACGAAGAGCAGCAGCAGGAAGGCTGGACATGACCGCTCTCGGATTCCTCTACCCGGGCCACTCCGCCGAGGACGACTATCCGCGCATCGAACAGCTCCTGGGCAGCGACATCCGCCTGGACGTCGTCCACACCGACATCGGCACCGACGCGCACCGCGTGGACGCCCTCCTGGAGATGGGCTCGGCCGAAAGGCTCGCCGCGGGCGTCGAGGAACTGCGCATGTCGGGCGCCGAGTCCGTCGTCTGGGCCTGCACCAGCGGCAGTTTCGTCCACGGCTGGGAGGGCGCCCACGAGCAGGTGCGCAACCTCGCGGTCACGGCCGGCATGCCCGCCTCGTCCACGTCGTTCGCCTTCGTGCACGCGGTCAAGGAGATCGGGGCCGGTCGGGTGGCGGTCGCGGCGACCTACCCGGACGACGTGGCGGGCCTGTTCGCGGAGTTCCTGCGGGCGGGCGGAGTCGAGGTCGTCCAGGTCCGCGGCGCCGGGATCATCACCGCCGCGGAGGTCGGCACCTGGGGCGAGGAGCAGGTCCTCGCGCTGGCCCGGGAGGCCGACTCGCCGGACGCCGAGGCGGTGCTCCTCCCGGACACCGCCCTCCACACGGCCACCCACATCCCGGCCCTGGAGAAGGAGCTCGGCAAGCCGGTCCTCACCGCGAACCAGGTCACCGTCTGGGAGGCCCTGCGGCTCACGGACCGCCGGGTGAACGCTCCGGCCATGGGGGAGCTGTTCACCAGGGAGCCGATCGTCCAGGTGTGAGACGCGCCTGTTCAGGGGCTCACCGCCGCCGGTCCTGGGCGGCCTCGGCGGTGAGTTCCGTGTGCATGGCGCGCAGTCGCCGGTGCTGACGGTTTCCGTACAGGACGAGCCAGCCCAGGAAGACCCCGGCGAACAGGAACATGCCGAGGGTCTGCGGCAGGCTCGCGGTCAGGGCCGTCAGCACCACACCCGCGCAGAACAGGACGGCGAGAACGATCTGGGCCGCGACCCGGTGGCGGGTGCGGTGCAGACGCTGTTCGACCAGGTCGCGCATCGCCTGCCGCTCCTGCGGCGCAGTCGGGATCTCGCCCCGGCGGAGCTTCCGGTCCAGCGACACGAGGCTGTCCACTGAGCCTCCGGCGGCCCGCTTCTCCCGGCGCCGCACGGCGAGCATGACACCGACCCCGCCGACCGAGGCGAACACCACGTACAGCAGGGCCGAGGCGATCGAGCGCTCCGGGGACAGCAGCAGGACCACGGCGCACGCGACCAGGAGGGACAGGGCGACCCGGACCCACAGGTGCCTGCCGAGAAAGGAGTTGACGCGTTCCACGGCCTGCCTCCCTCACATCCGGTCGCGGCGGCGGACGGCGCGTAACCGCATCGTCAGGCCGACGGCCAGCAGCACCAGGGCCACCGCGCAGTAGGCCCACGAGCCGGTGCCGCGCACGGCGTCGACGGTGGCCAGGATCGCCCACAGGGCGGCGACGACACTCAGCGCGGTCCACGCGATGTCGGCGATACGGATGGATAACTGGGCGCGCTGTCTGGTGCCGGGTTCGAGTGGTCCGAGTTCCGACGGCCGGGACGGGTTCTGTCGCGTCATGGCGATCCCTCCGGATGGTGGATTTGTGCGTTCTGAGTACCCGGAGCCCGGTGCGACAAGCCGTCGACGCAGGTCGGGATGCGGAAGGCGGCGCTCCAGGAATCCTCGATCCCGCCCGGGAATAAACGGAGACAGTCTCCTGTTATTACCTGACTGACAGCGCACGGCTCTTGAGCAGGAGGCACCCCACCGTGGCGGAAGACGAGATCCGAGGTACCGCACAGGGCACCGCCCCCGTACCTCTCTCGGTACTCGACCTGGTCACCGTCGGCGCCGGACGCACGGCCTCCGACGCCCTGCGCACCAGCGTCGCCATCGCCAAGCTCACCGAGTCCCGGGGCTTCCACCGCTACTGGATCGCCGAGCACCACTCCATGCCGGGCGTGGCGTCCTCGTCCCCTGCGGTGATCCTGGCCCACCTCGCCGCCCACACCACCCGTATCCGGCTCGGCTCGGGCGGTGTCATGCTCCCCAACCACGCTCCGCTGGTGATCGCGGAGCAGTTCGGCACGCTGGAGGCGATGGCCCCGGGACGGGTCGACCTGGGCCTCGGCCGGGCCCCCGGCACGGACGGCGCCACCGCGGCCGCCCTGCGCCGCAGCGACCGGCTGAACGAGGGCGCCGACGACTTCCCCCAGCAGCTCGCCGAACTCACCCGCTTCCTGGACGACGACTTCCCCGACGGCCACCCCTACCGCCGTATCCACGCCGTACCCGGCCCCGTCCAGGCGACCTCACCCGGCGGCGTCCAGTCCCCGCACCGCCCGCCGATCTGGCTGCTCGGCTCCTCCGGCTTCAGCGCCCAGCTGGCCGGCTCCCTCGGCCTGCCGTTCGCCTTCGCGCACCACTTCTCGGCGCAGAACACCGTCCCGGCCCTGGACCTGTATCGCGAGTCCTTCCGGCCCTCCGCGGTCCTCGACGAGCCGTACGCCCTCATCGGCGTCTCCGCCCTCGCCACCGACGACGAGAAGGAGGCCCGCCGCCAGGTCCGCGCCGCCGCGCTCAACATGATCCGGCTGCGCACCGGCCGCCCCGGCCTGGTCCCCACCCCGGAAGAGGCGGAGGCCTACGAGTTCAGCCCCATGGAGGAGGAGTTCGCGAACTCCTGGAACGCCAACGTCATCCACGGCACCGCCGACGAGGTCCGCTCCGGCCTCGACGAACTCCACAAGCGCACCGGCGCCGACGAGTTGATGCTCACGGGCAACGCGCACAGCGGTGACATACGCCTGCGCTCCTACGAACTCGTCGCGGACGCCTACGGACTGCCCACGGCCCCTGCGGTCTCCTAGGCCTTCACGCCCATCAGCCCGGAGATACGATCAGGCGACACCGGCCGCGAGTACAGCCAGCCCTGCCCGGTGTCGCAGCCGATCCGGCGCAGGCGGCTGGCCTGTGCCGAGGTCTCGACGCACTCCGCGGTGACGGTGAGGCCGAGACGGTGGGCGAGCTGGATCATCGCCTCGACGACGACCTCGTCGGCCGGGTTCGGGGGAACGCCCTCGCCCTCGTACTGGAAGCCGCGCACGAAGGAGCCGTCCAGTTTCAGGACGGAGACCGGGAGGCGGCTGAGGTAGGCGAGGTTCGAGTAGCCCGTGCCGAAGTCGTCGATCGCGATGCCGACGCCCATGTCGCTCAGCGCCTGGAGGGCCTGCAACGGGCGGCCCGCCGAGCCCATCACCGCCGACTCGGTGAGCTCGAGCTGGAGGAGGTGGGGCGCCAGACCGGTCTCCGCAAGGGTCTTGGCCACGTCCGCGACCAGGTCGGAGTCCCATACCTGACGGACCGCCACATTGACGCTGACGAAGATCGGCGGCTCGTCGGGGTGGTCGAGCTGCCACTGACGGGCCTGGCGGCAGGCGGTGACGAGGATCCAGCGGCCCAGCGGGACGATCGAGCCGTCCTCCTCGGCCAGTGCGATGAACCGATTCGGCGTCAGCATCCCGAACTGCGGGTGATTCCAGCGCACCAGCGCCTCGACCCCGCGCAGCCGGCCGTCCTCCATGCCCACCAGCGGCTGGTACTCCAGCTGGAACTCGCCGCGCTCGATGGCCGGGCGGAGCGTGGAGGCGAGGGCCTGGCGGGTCATGCGGTGGGCGTTGCGCTCGGGGTCGAAGAGCGTCCAGCGGTCCCGGCCGTCCGCCTTGGCCCAGTACAGCGTGGTGTCGGCGGCCTGCATCAGACCCGTCGCCGAGGTGCCCTCCGCCTGCCGCTCGACGACCCCGATCGACGCCGACACCGACATCCGGTGGCCGGAGACGTCGAAGGGCGCCTGGACGGCCTTCAGCAGGGACTCGGCGAGATCGGCGAGCTGTTCGGTGCCCGTGGAGTCCTCGACGAGCAGCGCGAACTCGTCGCCGCCCAGCCTCGCCACCAGGGGAGCGGTCGCCCGCCCCTGGCCGGCCGCGTCCGCGCAGCGCGTGAGCCGCTCGGCGACGGCGGCCAGCAGCCGGTCGCCGACCCGGTGGCCGAGGGTGTCGTTGACGGCCTGGAACCCGTCGAGGTCCAGATAGCACAGCCCGATCCTGCCCGTGCCGCCCTGCTCGTACGACTCCGGCTCCAGCGCGGCCGTCAGCCGTTCGAAGAACAGTGTGCGGTTGGGCAGCCGGGTCACCGGGTCGTGCATCTGCAAGTGCCGCAGCCGAGCCTGGAGTTCACGGCGGGCGGTGATGTCGGCGACGGACAGCAGGACGCCGGGGGAGCCCTGGGAGTCTTCGGCCAGGGGAGTGATGGTGATCTGCGCCCACATCGAGTGTCCGTCGGGATGCTTGAGCCGCCGCTTGCAGCGCAGTTTCGCCTGCCGGCCGCGCAGCACCTCGCGGTAGGAGTGCCAGGTGCGGGCGTCCGAGGCCAGATCCACCAGGTCGGCGGCCTGGGCCCCGGCCAGCTCCTCCGGCACGGCGCCGAGCAGCTCGCCGAAGGCAGGGTTGGCGTCGACGACCGTGCCCTCGCGGTCCACCACGGCCATGGCCAGCGGCGCCGCCGCGAACGCGGCACGGTGCGTCGGGGGCTCGGTACGAGCAGGTGTCGTGATGTCACTCTCTGTTACGGCCGACCCGTCGAGGTCTGCCGCGGGCGCCGGCCCTTCGGACGTTCCGTTCACCGCTAGCTCCCGCAGTGCACTCGATCGCTGTCCGCGCAGGAAAGTGTGCCGATCATAGAGGCTGCCTTCGGGCCCTTCCAGCCATTGCCCAGTCTGGAGGACCGGCAACCCCTTCTGGCAGATCGTTTCTGCCCGCAGCTGGACGGGTTCTTGGGGCCTGGGACCGGTTGTGACGTTCCGTGAGCGATTCGGGGGTGTCGGCCGGTCCGGCAGGTCACGCCGTCTCACTCGTCCGGTGCAGATAAACAGGGCGTACCCCTGCAAAACCACACAGGCTGGGTGCGGTATCCCGTGAAACCGCTCCCGGAGGTCCCGTTGCCGCGCCCGTTTCCGCGCACACTCCCGCGCCCCCGACTGCGCAGCTCCGCCGCCGTGTTCACCACCATGGCGGCCCTCGCCTCCACCTCCCTCGTCACCGGCCCCTCGGCCGCCGAACCCTTCCTGTCGGCGCCCTGCACCCTGGAACGCACCGAGGCCCACCACTCGGAGGGCCTCGACACCTGGAACACCGCCTATCCGCGCCCGGCCCGCGCCCTCGACGCGGTCATGGTCTTCCTGTCCTTCCCGGACGCCAGGCCGACGACCGCCCCCGCCCAGCTGGCCGCCGATCACTTCCCCGCCACCACCCGCTTCTTCCAGCACGCCTCCTACGGCCGCTTCACCCTGCGCCCGCACCCGCTGCGGCACTGGATCCGGATGCCACGCCCGTCGACGGCCTACGCCATACAGCGCGACTGGAGCGCCGCGGACCGGGGTGCCTATCTGCGCGACGCGCTCGCCGCGGCCGACGGGCAGGTCGACTTCTCGCGCTACGACGTCGTCTACTTCGTCGCCGACCCGGACGCGCCCGGCGTCGACTCGGACGCCACGAAGGTCGTCAACCTGGACACACCGCTGCGCGCCGACGGCACGGACATCCGCCGGGTGGTCACCGTCTTCGAGAAGCACCCGCCGGACCGGCTGGTGCTGGCCCATGAGACAGGGCACGTGTTCGACCTGCCGGATCTCTACCACCGGCCGATGGACGGCAAGGGCGACTGGGACACCTATGTCGGCGACTGGGACCTGATGGGCAGCCAGTTCGGGCTCGCTCCCGATCTGTTCGCCTGGCACAAGTGGAAGCTGGGCTGGCTGGAGCGGCGGCAGGTGGTGTGCGTACGGGGGCCGAAACCGACGCGGCTGACGCTGGAGCCGCTGGGGACCGGTCCCGGCAACGCGGGGATCTTCGGGCCGGGTCGCGGCACCAAGCTCGCGGTCGTGCGCACCGGGGCCGACAGTGCGCTCGCCTTCGAGGCCCGTGCGGCGACGGGCGACGACGACGCGGCCTGCCGGCAGGGCGTGCTGATCTACCGCGTCCACAGCGGCGCCGCGTCCGGCGGCGGCCCGATCCAGGTGATCGACGCCCACCCCCGCACCGAGGCCTGCTGGGAGAACTCCGTCTACCCACCCCTCGCGGACGCCCCCGTCGACACCGGCGAGACCTTCACGGTCCCGGGCGAACACGTACGCGTAACGGTGACGGGACGAACGGCGTCGGGGGCGTGGAATGTGGAGATCGCGCTCGGGTGACTTCCCGGCCGACGGTTCGGTGGGCCAGGGGGTGTGGGTGGCGGAGCCCCCGCAACGCGCGGCGCAGCCGCGCAGAAACGACGGTGGCGAGGCCGGTTCGCGCTCGGGTGACTTCCCGGCCGACGGCCCGGTGGGCCAGGGGGTATGGGTGGCGGAGCCCCCGCAACGCGCGGCGCGGCCGCGCAGATGCGACGGTGGCGAGGCCGGTTCGCGCTCGGGTGACTTCCCGGCCGACGGCCCGGTGGGTCAGGGGGTGTGGGTGGCGGAGCCCCTACAACGCGCGGCGCAGCCGCGCAGAAACGACGATGGCGAGGCCGGTTCGCGCTTTCCGCGAACACGCCTCGCCATCGACATCGTGCGCCGCCAGGGACTCGAACCCCGGACCCGCTGATTAAGAGTCAGCTGCTCTAACCAACTGAGCTAGCGGCGCTTGCTGACGTCGTAGACCTTAGCATCCTGATCGGCGGGGGGAAAAATCGATATCCGCACGGCGGCGCGAGCCGCCCGTACCGCCGCCCAGAGCAGGATTTCCGGGCCCGGCAGCCAGGGATGGCGGGTGTCGGGGGCGACCAGCCAGCGGGAGGCCGACGCGGATTTCGGGGTGCTCAGCGGGGCCGGAACGGTGACCGCGTCGCCGATGCCGTGGCACAGCAGCGGCGGGATCGCGGCCGTACGGCCCATCTCCTCCCACCGCAGCAGCGACGGCAGCCGCTGAGCCGTGCCGGGCGCCGCGAACAGCAGCATCCGGGCCCGGAGCATCGCCACCGGTCCCGAGCCCGGCCCCTCCTCCCACAGCCGGTCGAGCATCCGGCGCCCGAAGATCGCGGGGGCGCTGACCACGTCGAAGGCCGTGCCGCACGGCAGTACCACCGGGGCCGCGGGGCGCTCCTCCCAGAACGCCAGGGTGCTGCGCGGGTACGTCCCCGCCGAGGCGAGCCAGGCGGCCCCGTCCGCGGTGACGCCCGAGACGTCGAAGCGTGTGTCGGAGAACGGTTCCTCGCGAGTGCTCATGACGCCTACATCTACCCGGCGTGAGCAGGCAGTTCCGCAGAGTTGCGGGAAATCGGGACAGGAGGGACCGAGGAGGGGTATCTTGCCCGCCTGGCATATGCCTCTGATTGTTTACGGGCTCACACCGGGTCGGCGTGCCCCGCCCCGCCCTCCACGCCACGCAGCAGATCCCGGCCGAACTCGACCATCTTCTTGGCGTAGTCCTCGGTCCACTCGGCGCGCTCGGCGATGTCGGCCGTCGTGAGCCGGTCGAAGCGCCTGGGGTCGGCCAACTGGGCCGCGGCCATCGCCTGGAACTCCACGGCGCGGTCCGCCGCCGCACGGAAGGCCTGCGCCAGCTCGGTGGACCGGCTCAGCAGCGCGCCAGGGTCGTCGATCGACTCGAGGTCGAAGAAGTGCTCCGGGTCGTCGGCCACCTGTGCGGGCTCGAACAGCAAGGGCGCGGGGCGCAGCCGCGGTTCGTTCCGACGCGGCGTGGGCTCCGCCATGTCTTCATCCTCCTCGTACGTCGTCCGTAGCGACGGCCCATCTGTGCATGGGCCACCGTCCATTGTCCCGCGCCCGTGCAAGAGGGCGGGGCGCCTGCGGCGGTACCAAGTTCTACGGCCCGCGCGATGTTCCCGCTCACGGTCTCCAGGCCACCCGGTGCTCCGCCAGCCGTGCCAGTACCGCGTGGTTCGCCTCCCAGCCGTCCGGGCTGTTTCCATCGGCCGCCTCCGGCGGCGTGCCGGACTCCGTCCGGCGAGGGGCGGCGCTGAGCCGGATGCCCGCCGACCAGGTGCCCGGTGTGTCGATCACGACCGCAAGACCACCCGGTGCTCCGCCAGCCGTGCCAGTACCGCGTGGTTCGCCTCCCAGCCGTCCGGGCTGTTTCCATCGGCCGCCTCCGGCTGCGTGCCGGACTCCGTCCGGCGAGGGGCGGCGCTGAGCCGGATGCCCGCCGACCAGGTGCCCGGTGTGTCGATCACGACCGCAAGACCACCCGGTGCTCCGCCAGCCGTGCCAGTACAGCGTGGTTCGCCTCCCAGCCGTCCGGAAACTTCACCAGGGTCCCCAGCTGGACCGGTTCCGTCGACGGGTAGTCGTCCAGGAGCTCGCTCACGCCCGCCCGGCACACCACGACGCACGCGTGGCGGTGCCGGGAGGTCAGGACGCACAGGCGGCCCGTCTCCAGGTGGAAGGCGGTGGCGTCGGGGCGGCCGGAGAGGGGGTGGAGCACGACCGTGACGTCGTACTCGCGGCCCTGGAGCCGGTTCGCGGTGTCGACGGTGACGTCCATGACGCCGAGGTCGGCGAGCGCCGCGCGGACGGCCGCCGCCTGGTCGCGGTGGGCCGTGCCCACGGCGATGCGGTCGGCGGTGAGGGGCGCGGGGTCCGGTGAGCGCTCCGACACGGCCGCCCCGCCCCGGTCCAGCAGCCGCCGTACGACGGTCGCGACGGCCCGTACCGCCTCGGGGTCCGTGCGCGGAGTGTGCCGAGCGGACAGCTCCAGCAGGCCCCAGCCGGACTCCGCCGCCGCGTCGATCACCCGGTCGGGGCCCGAGCCGTCCGAGGGGACGCCGAAGGTGAGCCGACGGTCGCCGTGGTCCGTGCCGCTGCGGAAGGGCGTGTACGGGTAGAAGGCGTCCGAGACCAGGGGCGCGGCCGAGGCGGGCAGCCGCCAGGACACCGGCAGGCGGTGCTGCGGCAGCTGCGGGTTGTGGGCCAGCAGGGTCGTGACCGCCGAGGCCGAGGGGTCGTACGACAGCCCCGCCCACTGCTCGCTGCCCACGATCGCGAACGGATCCAGCTGTCCCGGGTCGCCCACGAACAGCGCCCGCTCGAACAGCCCCGCCACCGCCAGCAGCGCGTCCGAGCGCATCTGGTACGCCTCGTCCACGATCGCGTGCGCCCACGGCTCGTCGACCTTCACATGACCCCACTTGGCGGCCGTGGAGATCACCACGGGCAGCCCGGTCAGGTCACCCGCCTTCGCCGACTTCCGTACGTTCGCCAGCGCGTCCAGCGCCTTGTCGTACGGGTCGGCGTCACTGCTGTGCAGGCGCCCGACCGGCAGTTCGGGGTTCTTCTCGGCGAGCCGCAGGACCAGGTCGTCCACCTGGGCGTTCGTCTGCGCCACGACCATCAGCGAGCGCCCCGCGTCGGCCAGTTCCAGCGCGGCACGCACGACGAGGGTGGACTTGCCGGCGCCGGGCGGGGAGTCGACGACGACACCGCGGTGGGTGCCGCGCAGGGTGTCGTGGAGGATCGCGTCGGTGGCCCGCGCGGCTTCGGCACCGGGGTCGAAGGTCCGGGTGGTCACAGGATGTCCTCCGGGGTCAGGGGATCGGCGGTCTCCTGCACGGCCTCACCGGGCGGCCCGCCGTGCGTCCACGGCGTGTCCTCCGGGTCGGGCAGCTTCGCGCCGCCGCGCTGCTCGTGCTCGAAGAGCGTGAAGCACACCCGGTCGCCCTTCTCCGGCACGGACCCGGTCTCGGGCTCCTTGCCGCGGCCCATCTTGTCGAGGATCTTGAGGACGACGAGGGCGCCCTCCTCCTCGTACCCCACGAACTCGGCCGACTGCGGCTTCCCGCCCAGCGCGCGGTACACCTTGGCCCGCTCGCCCAGATGCGGTCGGTCGTCGGTCCGTACGGTCACCAGCGGGCGCGGGCTCGGCCGCTTGCCCTCGCCGTACGTCATCACGACGTCCGTGACCTCCCCGGCGAACGCCTCACCGGCCAGCCGCCGTCCCGCCATCACCAGCGGGTCGTCGAGCGCCTCCTGCGCCTCCAGACGGGCCTGTTCGCGCTCGCGCGCGGCGAGCTTGTTGGCGGCGGTGACCGCGTCGTCGCGGCGCGGCTGCGGGGGCTCGCCCGCCACGACCCGGTCGCGGTGGCTCGTGAACGACCAGCGGTCGCGCGTCCACCGCTCCTCGGCGTGCGCGCCCTCGGGCAGCGCCCGCAGCAGGTCGATACCCCGCCACACCGCGTCCCAGGTGGGCCGGGTACGACTCGCGGCCAGGGCGCGGATCTCCTGCTCGGCGGCCGTGAGCGCGCCGAGCCGGTCGTCGGCCTCCAGGCCGTCCTCGGCGGCGGCGAGGGCGGTACGCGCGCGGTCGTAGCGCAGGAGGGCCGGGGCGAGCAGCTTGTTGTCGAAGGCCGGGTCGGTGGCGGGCCCCGCGGGCGGGTGCAGCAGCTGGCCCTGGTCGTCCCGGGCGAGCTCGGCCTCCAGCGCGGCGTCGGCGCCCGAGCGGCCCTGCGGCGGGTCGATCCACGCGAGCAGCGCGCCCAGGTGCTGGTCCTCCAGCGTGGACTGGCCGGTGGACCAGTGCCGGCCCAGTACGTCCGTCATCGCCAGCAGCAGCGAGGAACCGGGCACCCGGGCCCGCTCCCCGAAGTGGGTCAGCCACCGGCCCAGCAGCGGCACCCGGGGCGGGGCCGGATACGGGGTCTCCGGGTCCTGCTCCGCCGTACGCCGAAAACGCATGGAGCGCCCGAGCAGCCGTACGAAATCGACACCCGCGCGGCTCGGCAGGATCAGCTGCGGGGCGTCCGCGCACAACTCGACCTCGACCTTGACCCGCTTGCCGGTCTCCGGATCGGTCTCGTTGCGCTCGGCGGCCTCCACGGCCTCGGCGTACCCGTCGACGTACGGCAGCACGACGTCCGCCAGCTCGGCCAGGAACGCGAACCTGAGGTCCCGGTCCCGCGGCTGCGCCACGACCAGGAGACGCGGCGCGTCCCGGTCGGTGCCCACGAGCGCGCCCAGCGGGGCACCGGCCTCGCCCGCGGTGGTGAGCGGGACGAGGACGAGGGGGCGGTCGGACAGGTGCCGGTGAAGGACGGTCGCGGCGGGCTGTGCGCGGCCGGTGCTGACGGCTTCGAGGCGGGCGAGGCTGGCGATCAGCGACATGCGGTCACCCCCAGCGCTTCCGCGCGCAGTTCGGCCGCCCTGCGCAGGGCGGCCACCGCCGGATCGTCCGGATCGCCGGCCTCGCCGCGGGCCGCGGCGAGGACTTCCTCGACCGTCGTCAGGCCGCCCAGTTCCGCGCGTACCGAGCGGCCCAGGGAGGTCACCGCGCCGGCCGCGCGGGAGCGGTCCCGGCAGTGGAAGGCCAGTTCGCACGCGGACAGGCATTCGGGGGCGTAGGTCGCCGGGACCGACTCGACCGCGGCGGTCAGTTCGGCGGCGGGCTGGTCGGGGGCGAAGCAGGTGCCGTCGGGAAGTGCCTCGGCGATGTCCTGGATGCGGGTGAGACGGGCCAGTTGGCGGGCGGTGACCGCGCGCTGCTTGCGGATGTCGACGGCCGAGGCGGTGGGCAGGTTGGAGAAGTCCTTGGGGCAGACCAGCAGGATCCGGTGGCGGACCTTCGGAGCCGGTTCCAGGCGGGCGGCGACCGCCTCCAGCGCCAGGACGTACACCGCGGCCTGGCGGGCGGCCGCGCCCACCTTCGACGGGTCCGCCGAACCGTCCAGCATCGGGAAGGACTTGATCTCCACGACCGTCCAGCTGCCGTCCGGGTGCACGACCACCGCGTCCGGCTCCAGGAAGGCGGGGGAGCCGGCGACGTCGAGGGCGAGCATCGGGTGGTCGAGCAGCGTCCAGGTGCCCGCTGCCGCCGTGGCCTCGCGCAGGGCCAGTGCCGTACGCGCGGTACGGCCCTCGGGGCCGATCGCGGTGAGGTCGGGGACCCGGGCGTCGGCGGGGGGCGGCGCGGTGCGGTCCAGCCGCTCGTGCACCAGCCGCAGCAGCTCCGCGCCGCCGTCCGCCTTGACCTTCGCCTCGAAGGCGTTGCCCCGCGTCAGGGCGAACTGCGACTGCCCGAACGCGGACGGCGCACCCAGCGCGCTCGCCACCGCCGTCTTGTCCACCCCGGCGCCGTCGAGGATCGCGCGCCGCTTGCACCCGGGGTTCGCGGCGAGGGCCGCGAGGGCGCGCGCGTCCAGTGCCTTGGCCGGTACCTCGGGCCCGCGCAGCTCAGCGAGCCGCTGCCGGAGCGCCGTCCCCCGCGTCCGCGGGAGAGGCACTGGGCTCGGTTCCGCTTCCGAAGCGTGACTCGCGCTGCCGTGGAATGTGCTCACCCGCGGAAGTCTGGCATCCGGCACTGACAATTGAGGGCTCTGCGTCCCGCGAGACGGCGGTGACGGGAGCTATCCGCGCCCGGATGCCCACCGTGGCACGCTCCGCGGCCCGTGTGACATACGGGGCGAGCAGGAACCCGACGCCCATCACGGCCGCGCCCGCGACCGCGTCGAGGAAGTAGTGGTTCGCGGTGCCCATGACCACGATCGTGGTGATCAGCGGGTAGGCGACGGCCGCGACCTTCGTCGTACGCGTCCTGCCGTAGCGCCACAGCATCACTCCGCACCACAGGGCCCAGCCGACATGCAGGCTCGGCATGGCCGCGTACTGGTTCGTCATGCCGCCCATACCCCGCGGGGCGCTCGCCTCGCCGCCCCACCAGCCGTACGAGCTGTACTGGGCCATCGTGTCGACGAAGCCGTGGCTCGCGGACAGGAGACGGGGCGGGCAGGTCGGCAGCAGGGTGAAGCCGATCAGGCCCATGAACGTCGACGTCATCAGCCAGGTGCGCGCCGCGCGGTAGTGCAGGGCGCGGGAGCGGAAGAGCCAGACGAGGATGGCCGGTGTGACCAGGTAGTGCAGCGAGGCGTACCAGAAGTCGGCCGGTACGCCGATCCAGGTCTGGCTGGTGAACAGCCGGTTGAGCGGATGCTCGGCGTTGAGGTAGAGGACCTTCTCGACCTTGAGGATCGCCAGGCCGTGGTCGACGGCGCCCGTCACGTCGCCCCTGGCGAGGAGCCGGCCGGCGCTGTAGCAGGCGTACACCAACAGGATCAGGGGCAGCTCGGTCCACCAGCGCAGCCGCGTCTCCGGGACTGCCTCGGTGCCTGGTGTCTCGGTCAGCGGCATCCGATCCTGTCCCCCTTCGTTTCGCGCGGCGTCCGGCGGTCGTTGTCCGGTCGTGCCACTTTACGGCGTATGTGCGGGCCCATGTGGAGTGCCCCCACGCAGCGCCTTCGGCCCTCAAAGACGCTGAGATCGCCCGTCGGGTTGCCCCTGCACAGCGTGCGCGATGATGGAGGGGTTCCGCCTCCGCTTTCCCCCGGAAAGGTCTTTTCATGGCTCCGCGCATCCTGCTGGCCCGGCACGGACAGACCGAGTGGTCGCTGTCCGGCAAGCACACCGGCAGGACCGACGTGCCGCTCCTGGAGGAGGGACGCAGCGGCGCCAAGCTGCTCGGCGAGCGGCTGCACCGGGTTCCGTACGACGGTCTTCCCGGGGTGGAGATACGCACCAGCCCGTTGACACGCGCGCGGGAGACCTGCGAACTCGCCGGGTTCGGGGAGCGGGCGGCCACCTGGGACACGCTCATGGAGTGGGACTACGGGGCGTACGAGGGCATGACCCCGGACGAGATCCAGGCCGTCCGGCCGGGGTGGCTGATCTGGCGGGACGGGGTGCCCGAGGGGGAGTCCCTGGCGGAGGTCACCTCGCGCGCGGACGAGGTCGTCGCCTGGGCGCGTTCCGCCGACCGGGATGTGCTGGTGTTCGCCCACGGGCACATTCTGCGGTCGATCGGGGCGCGGTGGCTGGGGTTGCCGATCGACTTCGCGGCGCGGGTGCGGCTGAATCCGACGTCCCTTTCGGTGCTGGGCTGGGCTTATGACGAGCCGGCGATCGAGAGCTGGAACGACTTGGGGCATCTGGGTTCGTAGTCGGGTGCCGGCCAGGCATGCCGTCACTGCACCCACTCAGGGGCGCGGGGAACTGCGCGACCAGCCCCCACCGGCCCGCAGCCGAACAACAACCCGCTCACGCCGTCCTCGGCGTCGACGCATGGCGTTCCAGGAAGGCCGAGACCCCCGCAGCCCGCCGGTGCGGCAGCAGCACCCTCGCCGTTCCCGCCAGCATCGTCTGGATCCGGGACGACTGGACCTCACCCAGCAGCTCCAGCACCCGCAGTCCCGCCGCCGCACTCTCGTCGGGGTGGCCGCCGCGGGCCAGGTCGTCGGCCAGTTCGGCCGTGTACAGCGCGATGTTGCGGGTGAAGTGCGGATCCTGGAGATCCGCCGCCCGGCCCGCGTGCCGGGCGGCCCGGCGCCAGTCGCCCAGCGTCGACCAGCACTGCGCCTCAAGACCCTCCAGCTCGGCCTCGCCGTAGAAACTCATCCACTCGGGGTCGGCATCCGAGAGGCCTCGTTCGAAGAAGGCCTGCGCGCGGGCGAGCGCCTGCTCGCATCCCGTGCGGTCGGCGAGTCCCGCCCAGCCGCCCGCCTCGCGCAGCGCGAGCAGCGACATCAGGCGGGGCGAGCCCAGGGGCCGGGCCACCCGCTGCGCGGCCTGCGCGGCCCGCACCGCCTCACGCGGCCGTCCCGCGTCGCGCGCGAGGAAGGCCGTGTTGCAGAAGGCATGCGCCTCCAGGGCGTCGTCACCGGTCACCCGGGCCGTCGCGAGCGCCTCCGCGTAGTGCGAGCGGGCGTCGTCGAAGCGTCCCGAGTCGTGCGCCAGCCAGCCCACCGAGATGGCGAGTTCGCCCGCGCCCGAGTGCAGCCGGTCCGCGGTCGTCTGCCGGGTCGCACCGGCGTCCAGCAGCGCGTAGGCGGCGCGCAGGGGAGCAGCCGCGCGTCGGTACAGACCGTCCGCGCCGTGCCGGTCGTCGAGCAACCGGATCCTGCGCACGGCCTCTTCCAGGGCGCCCGCCTCGCCCGTCCCGGCGCGGCGGACCGGCCGTCCGGCGGCCGTGGCGTCGGCGGCGAGCCCGAGGGGGCCCAGTGAGACGGCGGCCACCGTGGCGCCCCCGCCGGTCATGAATGCGCGACGCAGCACGTCGCTCTCCTCGTAGTTGTCGTACGTCTCGTCAGGGTCTTGCGTGTCTTGCGTGTCATACGGCTCGTACGTCCCCTCTGTCTCACTCGCCGGACGCGCCCGGCGTCCACGTACGGATGCGCGCGGCGCGAAGCCCAGGTCGGTGAGCGTGCGGCCGGGGAACATGTGCAGGAACACCCGTTCGTACGCGTAGTTGGGGCAGCGGATCTCGCCCGCCTCGACGCGGCCCACATAGCGTGCGTCGCAGCTGACCCGCTCGCCGATCTCGCGCGCGGCCCGCCGCACCGCCGCGGCGAACTCGGCCGGCGAGCGCTGTCCGCGCAGGTGCCGGAACGCGAGGTTGGGCTGCGGTGGGGTGGGGGACTGGGACGAGGTCACCATTGACGACGCCATGGCGGGTCCTCTCGTGCGAACCGTCGAACCATGCCGGAGGTGGGACGAGTTGACTGGTTTGTCAGTGTGACGCCCTGTTTCCGGCGGGCAAGAACGTACCTGCTGTGTCCCGGTCGCCATGCGGGGTTTGGCTACAAACCGGATATCTCATCCGGGATCTGCCATGAACTGCCATCCTTTGCGGCGTACTTCTGCCGTAGCCGTTGACGCGGGCGCGCGTTGAAATCCTCGGAGTCGGACGAGGGTTCCTTGATGGAGGCCGCGATGGAGATCAGCCAGAGCGTCGATCCTTGTACGCCGGTGTCCTGTGACGTGGTCACGGTGCCGACGCGTCACGGCCTGGAGGCCGTCGACATCCTGCGGCGGGGGGTGGGGGACGGGGTCGGGCCGGTGCTGCACGACGACGGCGGGCAGACGTTGGGGTTCCTGGTGCCGCCGGGGACCGCGGCGGGGTGGGACATGCCGGGGAGTACCTGCACGGAGACGGACGGCCGGGGTCTGCGGCTGGCTCCGGAGCCCCCGGTGGCGGGATCGGACTGGCTGCTGCCACCGGGAGACGCCGACCTGGCCACGGACCCGGCGGTGCTCCGGGCGGCACTGGGCGAGGCGGCGAGACTGATCGAGGCCGCGGACAACTGCCGGTGAGTTCACCGGCCTGAGGGGCCCCACCGGCCCGCGGACGCGTGACCCCCCGCTGACCGCGGATAATGGCGGGGTGGGAAAGTCCAGAAGGTCCGCCGAAGCCGTCGTAGAACCAGTGGACGGCGGTCTCGCCGAGCTCATCCCCGACCGCGAACGCGCACACGCGTGGACGCTGCTCATCGACGGCGCCCCCCAGTCCCACGTCGACCTGGACGACCCGACCTACCTCTCCTTCGAGTACCAGCGCCGGCTCGGCCACGTCATCGACCTCGTCGCGCCGCCCGGCAAGCCCGTGCACGCCGTGCACCTCGGCGGAGGCGCCTTCACCCTCGCCCGGTATCTCGCCGCCACCCGCCCCCGCTCCACCCAGCAGGTCGTCGAGCGGGACGCCGCTCTGGTCCGACTGGTCCGGCAGAGGCTTCCGTTGGAGTCGAACGCGCGGATACGGGTGCGGTCGCTCGACGCGCGCGAGGGTCTCGCCAAGGTGGCCGACGGGTGGGCCGACCTCGTGATCGCCGATGTGTTCAGCGGAGCCAGGACCCCGGCCCATCTCACGTCCACCGAGTTCCTCGACGAGGTCCGCCGGACCCTCAAGCCCGGCGGGTGCTACGCCGCCAACCTCGCGGACGGACCGCCGCTCGCCCATCTCCGCGGCCAGATCGCCACCGCCGCCGCCCGCTTCTCCGAACTCGCCCTCGTGGCTGACCCGACGGTCCTGCGCGGCAAACGCTTCGGCAACGCCGTCCTGGTCGCCTCCGGCACCCCGCTGCCGCTCGCGGAACTGACCCGCCGCGCGGCCTCCGACCCGCACCCGGGGCGCGTCGAACACGGCAAGGCACTCCTCGACTTCACCGGAGGGGCCGCGGCCGTGACGGACGCCGGAGCGGTGGCCTCACCCGCCCCGCCGGCCTCCGTCTTCAGATGACCGATGACCCGGTGACCCGGTGACTCAGTACGTACCGATCTCCACCCGCGGCGGCCCGTCGTGCCAGGTGCAGAACACCGACACCCGGTCCGTGCCCGAGGTGAACTCCACCCGGATCCACGACTCCGTCTTCCACACCTGCATCGACCAGCCCGTGCCCGGCGTCGCGGACACCAGGGTCGCCGACTTCTCGCCGAGGTCGAAGACCGCGCGGCCACCGTCGGTGTCGTAGCTCCTGACCTGACCGGAAGCCGTGGGCGAAGGGCTGTTGGAGGGCGTCGGCCTCGCGGACGTGACACTCGGCGTCGGTGCCGGGCTCCTCGACGGCGCCGGCGGCTTCGACGGGCTCGGTGAGGCCAGCGGCTTCGACTCCTGTGTCGTCGCCTCGGCCGCCGTGATGGGCAGGGCGCGCGGCGGATCGTAGGCCGTGCCCGCCATGACCGTGTGGACGCCCCACCACGACAGCGTGACCGCCGCGCCCGTGGCGAGCGTCCAAGCCAGTACGTGTACGAGTCCTCTGCGCATCGCGGGCCATACTGCCTCAGGCACCTCACCGGGCGCACCCGGACTGAGTTGTCCACAGGCGCCGAACGAGGTCCGCCGCATGGCGTACGGTGCGGCGCATGGCAAGTGTGCTCGTGGTCGAGGACGACCAGTTCGTCCGCTCGGCGCTCATCCGGCACCTGACCGACGCGGCACACACCGTGCGCAGTGTCGGCACGGCACTGGAGGCGCTGCGCGAGGTCGCCCATTTCCGTTTCGACGTGGTGATCCTGGACCTCGGACTGCCCGATCTGGACGGGTCCGAGGCGCTGAAGATGCTGCGCGGGATCACCGACGTCCCGGTCATCATCGCCACCGCGCGGGACGACGAGACGGAGATCGTCCGCCTGCTGAACGCCGGGGCGGACGACTACCTCACCAAGCCCTTCTCGGTCGAGCACCTCTCCGCCCGTATGGCCGCCGTCCTGAGACGGTCCCGTGCCGCCGGTGGTGACGGACCGCCGGAGACCGTCCTGCGCGTCGGCGGCCTGAGCGTCGACCCGCTGCGCCGCCAGGCCGAGCTGGACGGCGTCCGACTCGACCTCACCCGACGCGAGTTCGACCTGCTCGCCTTCCTGGCCGCCCGCCCCGGGGTGGTCGTGCCCCGCAAGGAACTCCTCGCGGAGGTGTGGCAGCAGTCCTACGGCGACGACCAGACGATCGACGTCCATCTGTCGTGGCTCAGGCGCAAGTTGGGGGAGACGGCCGCGCAACCCCGCTATCTGCACACCCTGCGGGGCGTCGGCGTGAAGCTGGAACCACCGGGCGGGGGGCTGCCGCTGTGAGATGGGCGCTGGTCAAGGTCTGCCTGGCGGTCACCACCATGGTCGTGGTCGCCTTCGCCATCCCGCTCGGCCTGGTCATCAGGGAGATGGCCCGGGACCGCGCGTTCTCCAACGCCGAGCGGCAGGCCGCCGCCGTCGCGCCGGCGCTGTCCATCACCACCGACCGCGACCAGCTGGAGCGGGTCGTCGCCTCCGCGGGCTCGGACTCCGGGATGGCCGTCCACATACCGGCCGACGGCGACCGGAAAAGCGGTCAGAAGGCGGTCGACATCGGACGGCAGCGGGCCGCCGCCGAAGACATCGCGACCGTGCGGAAGCTGGGCCGAGCCTCCACCACCGAGGTGCCCGGCGGCTCCACCCTGCTCCAGCCGGTAGCGCTCAGCTCCGGCGAGATAGCCGTCGTCGAGGTGTACGTCCCCGAGTCCGAGGTGAGCAACGGCGTCGCGACCGCCTGGGCGGTACTCGCGGGCGTCGGCGCCGCACTCGTCGTCGGCTCGGTCGCGGTCGCCGACCGGCTCGGCGTCCGGATGGTGCAGCCCGCCCAGAAACTCGTCGAGGGCGCCCATGAACTGGGGGAGGGGAAGCTGGGGTCGAGGGTGCCGGAGGAGGGGCCGACCGAACTGCGGCTGGCGGCGGTCGCGTTCAACTCCATGGCCGACCAGGTCGTACAACTGCTGGCGAACGAGCGGGAGCTGGCCGCCGATCTGTCCCACCGGCTGCGCACCCCGCTGACCGTGCTGCGGCTCAACGCGGCCTCGCTCGGGGACGGGCCCGCCGCGGAGCAGACCCGGGCCGCGGTCGCGCAGCTGGAGCGCGAGGTCGACACCATCATCCGGACCGCCCGGGAGGCCAAGCCGCAGACGGCGGCCGCCGGGCCCGGCGCCGGGTGCGACGCGGCCGAAGTGGTCCGGGAGCGGATGGGGTTCTGGTCCGCGCTCGCGGAGGACGAGGGCCGCAAGTGGCGGGTGGCCGGCACCGAGCGGCCGGTGCGCATACCCGTGGCCCGGGCGGATCTCGCCGCCGCGCTGGACGCCCTGCTCGGCAACGTCTTCCGGCACACCCCGGAGGGCACCGCCTTCGCGGTCGACGTGCACAACGGCGAGGACGCGGTGATCGTGCTCGTCTCCGACGCCGGGCCCGGCATCCGCGACCCCGAGGCCGCGATGGCGCGCGGGCGGGGTTCGGGCAGCGCCGGGTCGACCGGGCTGGGGCTGGACATCGTGCGGCGGCTCGCCGAGTCGACCGGCGGGGACGTACGGATCGGGTCGTCGGTCCTCGGCGGCACCGAGGTGCGGATCTGGATCCAGCTGGACGGGCGGGAACCGGTGCGCCGGGGACACCGGGTGCGCCGGCGCCGAACGGGCAGATTGGTCTCGACCTTTAACCGACCCCGATCCCTTCCTTAAGGGCGCCCTAAGATCCTCAACCCCCGTCCTGATCAGGCTATTTGCCCGATTCCGGCTCGCTAGCGTGCCGCGTCATGAGCATCCATCGGCGCAAGGTGAGTGGCAGGAACAAGCTGATCGGCGGGGCGGTGGCCGCCGCCGTGGTCGGAGGTGGCGCGGTCCTGGTCACCGGTACCGCCCAGGCGGCCGGGGTCGGCGTCGCGTACAGCAAGACCAGTGACTGGTCGACGGGTTACTCCGCGCAGTACGTCGTCACGAACAACAGCGGTGCGGCGGACAAGGACTGGAAGCTGGAGTTCGACCTGCCGAGCGGATCCACGCTCGGCTCCCTGTGGAACGGGGAGTCCGGAGTGAGCGGGCGGCACGTCACGGTGAAGCCGCCCCGCTGGGACACCGACGGTCTGGCCCCAGGCGAGTCGGTCACGGTCGGGTTCGTGGTCAACGGCACCGGCGATCCCACGGGTTGTCGCATGGACGACGCCGACTGCGCGACCGGCGGCAACGACACACCCACCCCCACGGCCACTCCCACCCCCACGGCCACTCCCACTCCCACGCCCACTCCCACTCCCACCTCCACCGCTTCCCCCACGGCGGGCGCCGGCTTCGCCCCGTACGTCGACACCTCCCTCTACCCCGCCTTCGACCTCCTCGCGAGCGCCGCGTCCACCGGCGTCAAGAACTACAACCTCGCCTTCGTCACCGACGGTGGCGGCTGCACGCCCAAGTGGGGCGGGGTCACCGACCTGGCGAGCGACGCGGTGGCCCAGCAGATCGGCGCACTGCGGGCGAAGGGCGGGGACGTCCGGGTCTCCTTCGGCGGCGCCTCCGGCTCCGAGCTGGCCACGACCTGCTCCTCGGCGGACGCGCTGGCGGCGGCGTACGGGAAGGCCGTGGACGCGTACGGCCTCACCAAGGTCGACTTCGACGTGGAGGGCGGGGCGCTGCCGAACACGGCCGCGAACACCCGGCGGGCGCAGGCGATCGCGAAGCTCCAGTCGCTCCACCCCGGCCTGGACGTCTCCTACACCCTCCCGGTCATGCCCGAGGGCCTCACCCAGGACGGCGTGGACCTGCTCGCGAACGCCAAGTCCAACGGCGTGAAGATCGACACCGTCAACATCATGGCGATGGACTACGGGCCCTCGTACAGCGCAGACATGGGCACCTACGCCGAGCAGGCCGCCACCGCCACCCAGGCTCAGGTCAAGGGCGTCCTCGGGCTGTCCGACAGCGCGGCCTGGAAAGCGGTCGCCGTGACGCCCATGATCGGGGTCAACGACGTGGCCACGGAGATCTTCAAGGTCGACGACGCCTCCCAGCTCGTCACCTTCGCCAAGGCGAAGGGCCTGGGCGGGCTGTCGATGTGGTCCGCCACCCGGGACAAGCAGTGCTCCGGCGGTGCGAAGCCCACCGCCGACGCCACCTGCAGCTCGATCGTCCAGGACGCGTTCGCGTTCTCGAAGGCCTTCGCCGCCTACAACTGAGCCCCTCGGCGACGCGGCTCCCGGGTCACCGGTAGGCAGGGATGTCGGTCACGTTTCGACAAATCGGGTCGATAGCTATTGACGCATGACCTGACATAACGCTGTCATTGCGCCACCGTGTTCGGTCAAGTTGGTTTCTGGTCGATTACGACTGGTCTCCGAATCCCTCCATGATCCGAACCCCTGCCTTCAGGAGCCGTCCATGCGTGATCTCTCGTCTTCCCTTCCCTCGCCCAGCCGTCGTGGTCTGCTCAAGGGGGTGGGTGGCGCCGCCCTCCTCGGCGCGGGTATCCCGTTGCTGTCCGCCTGTGGCAGCAGCGGCAGCTCCAGCGACCCGAAGACCGTGAGTCTGGGGTCGAACGCGTCGGACGCGGTGCCGAAGAAGGCGTTCGCCGAGATCTACGCGGCCTTCAAGAAGCAGTCCGGGATCACGGTGGACGTGAACACCAAGGACCACAACACGTTCCAGGAGCAGATCAACTCGTACCTCCAGGGCACGCCGGACGACGTGTTCAACTGGTTCGCCGGGTACCGGATGCAGTTCTTCGCCGCGAAGAACCTCGCCTCCCCGATCGACGACGTGTGGGAGAAGATCGGGGGCAACTTCCCGGACGCCATGAAGAAGCTGTCCAAGGGCGCGGACGGCAAGTACTACTTCGTGCCGCTGTACACGTACCCCTGGGCGATCTTCTACCGGAAGAGCGTCTTCGCGCAGCACGGCTACGAGGTGCCCACCACGTGGGACGCCTTCGTCACCCTGTGCAAGCAGATGAAGAAGGACGGCCTGGTCCCGATAGCGTTCGGCGACAAGGACGCCTGGCCGGCGATGGGCACCTTCGACCAGATCAACTTCCGCCTCAACGGTTACGACTTCCACGTCGAGCTGATGGCGGGCAAGGCCGCGTGGACCGACGCCAAGGTCAAGGCCGTCTTCGACCACTGGGCCGAGCTGCTGCCCTACCACCAGGACGGTTTCATGGGCCGCACCTGGCAGGACGCCGCCCAGACGCTGGTGTCCAAGAAGGCCGGCATGTACGTGCTGGGCTCGTTCGTGGGGCAGCAGTTCACCAACAAGGCGGACCTGGACGACCTGGACTTCTTCGCCTTCCCGGAGATCAACTCCGCGTACGGGCAGGACACCGTCGAGGCTCCGACCGACGGCTTCATGGTCTCCAAGGCGCCGAAGAACAAGGCCGGTGTCAGCAAGCTGCTCGAGTACCTGGGCACCCCGGCGGCTGAGCAGATCTACCTCAAGGCCGACTCCAGTGTGGTGGCCGCCTCCAGCAAGGCCGACACCTCCTCCTACACGCCGCTGCAGAAGAAGGCGTACGAGATGATCTCCGGCGCCAAGAGCCTGACCCAGTTCATGGACCGCGACTCGCGCCCCGACTTCACCTCGACGGTGATGCAGCCCGCGCTGCAGAAGTTCCTCCAGAACCCCAAGGGCGTCGACAGTCTGCTGTCCTCGATCGAACGCCAGAAGAAGACGATCTTCGCGTCCTCCTGAGCTGAGCGGCTAAATGACTACCGACACGAACATGAAGAGCCCGGAGGCGGCCGCCGTGCCGCCTTCGGGCCCTGCCCCTGTCAACAAGCGGGTCCCGCGGGGGCACAAGCGCCTGCTGACCCGCCGTGACCGCATCACGCTCGGCTTCATGGCCGGCGTGCCCACGATCCTGCACGTGGCCCTGGTCTGGGTCACCGCCCTCGCGTCGATCGCGCTGGCCTTCACCAGCTGGGACGGCATCGGCTTCGGCTCCATCAAGTGGGTCGGCCTGGACAACTTCCGTCAGCTGTTCACCGACAACCCGCAGTTCTGGCCCGCGGTCGAGCACAACGTCATCTGGTTCGTGGTGCTCATCCTGATCCCGACGCCGTTCGGCCTGTTCCTGGCCGTGCAGCTGGACAAGAACATCCGCTTCTCCCGGGTCTACCAGACGGCGTTCTTCCTGCCCGTGGTGGTCTCGCTCGCGGTCACCGGGTTTGTCTGGCAGCTGGTCTACAACCCGGACACGGGCCTGATCAACAGCCTGATCGGGGCGAACAAGCCCGGCCACTACATCGACTGGATCGGCGACCCGCACCTGAACCTGTGGGCCGTGCTGATCGCCGCGTCCTGGCGGCACACCGGCTACATGATGATCCTCTACCTGGCCGGGCTGAAGGGCGTGGACCCCTCCCTCAGGGAGGCCTCGTCACTGGACGGCGCGAACGAGTGGCAGACGTTCAAGAACGTCATCTTCCCGACGCTGCGCCCGACCAACACCGTCGTCCTGGTCGTCACGATCATCGAGGCGCTGCGCGCCTTCGACCTGGTGTTCGTCTTCAACAAGGGCGCCCAGGGCACCGAGCTGCTGTCGATCCTGATCACCAACAACATCATCGGTGAGTCCAGCCGGATCGGTTACGGCTCGGCGATCGCGGTGGTCCTGCTGGTCATCTCCCTCGCGGTCATCATCCCGTACCTGATCTCGACCTTCCGCAAGGAGCGCAGCGCATGAGCACCCCCACCGTCGCGCTCGGCGCCAAGCAGCGCACCCCCCTGCGCCCGGCCCGGATCCTGCTCCACGTGTTCCTGGCCGGCACCGCACTGGCCTGGCTCGCCCCGCTGCTGTGGGCGGTCTTCGCGGCCCTGCGCCCCTACAGCGAGACCAGCACCAAGGGCTATGTCTCCTGGCCCGACACCCTCAACTTCGACAACTTCAAGAACGCCTTCACGCAGTCCGACATGTTGCACTACTTCGGCAACACGCTGCTGATCGCGGTGCCGGCCGTGCTGGTCACCCTGTTGCTGTCGTCGATGGTCGCCTTCTACGTCGCGCGCTTCGACTTCCGCCTCAACATCGCGCTGCTGCTCGTCTTCACCGCCGGCAACCTGCTGCCCCAGCAGGTCATCATCACCCCGCTGTACCGGATGTACCTGCTCATCGACCTGCCCGGCATCACCATGAGCGGCAAGCTCTACGACTCCGCGCTCGGCCTGGTCCTCATCCACATCGCCTTCCAGTCCGGCTTCTGCGCCTTCGTGCTCAGCAACTACATGCGGATGCTGCCGCACGAGCTCACCGAGGCCGCGCTGGTCGACGGTGCCTCCGTGTGGCGGATGTACTGGCAGATCGTGCTGCCGCTGTGCAAGCCGGCGATGGCGGCCCTGGGGACGTTGCTGTCCATCTGGATCTACAACGACTTCTTCTGGGCCATCGTGCTGATCTCCACCGGCGAGAACATGCCGATCACCTCGGCTCTGAACAACCTCTCCGGCCAGTACTTCACCGACCCCAACCTGGTCGCCGCCGGTGCCCTGCTCACCGCGATCCCCACCCTGATCGTGTACTTCGTGCTCCAGCGCCAGTTCGTCAGCGGACTGACCCTCGGCGCCAACAAGGGCTGACCGCCCTCACCTGAGAGAGAACCACCGTGCCCCACCCCTTCACCCCGCTCGCCTCCGTGCCCGTGGACCCCCGAAAGGCCCGCGTCCACGAGGAGGGCTGGCAGTCCTGGAGCCCCAGCGGCGCCTACGCCCTCGGCGACAAGCCGTACCGCCCGACCAACGAGAACTGGGCGACGGTCTGCTACCGCCCGGGTGTCACCGTCCCCGAAGGCGCCTTCCAGGGCGAGGGGCTGCTGGCGCTCGACCCGGGCGACGGGTCACCGGTACGGCTGTGGGCGGCGGCGGACCCGCTGCACGAGGTCCCGTCGATCCGCCTGGTCGCCGAAGGCTCCGTGGCGGAGGTCTCAGCCGACGGCCCGGTGAAGGAGTTCACGGGTACGGACATCCAGTCGGTGCTGGCCGAGTGGGCCGCCGGACTCGGGGTCGAGGCACCCCGCCCGGCGCCCACGGTCTGGTGCTCCTGGTACGAGTACTTCACCGGCGTCACCGAGGACGACATCCACGAGAACCTCCGTGCGATGGACACCCTCGACCTGCCCATCGACGTGGTCCAGATCGACGACGGCTACCAGAAGGCCCTCGGCGACTGGCTCACCCTCTCCGGCCGCTTCCGCTCCCGCGCGGGCATCGCCGACGCGATCCGGGCCAGGGGCCGCCGCGCCGGCATCTGGACGGCCCCCTTCCTGGTCGACCCGGCCAGCGACCTGGCCGCCGAGCACCCCGACTGGCTGGTCGAGGACGCCGGCGGAGGCTTCCTGCACGCCGGCCACAACTGGGGCCACGACCTGTGCGTCCTGGACACCACCCACCCCGAGGCGGCGGAGTACCTGGCATCGGTCTTCAGGACCCTGGTCTCCGAGGGCTACGACTACTTCAAGGTCGACTTCCTGTACGCGGGTGCGCTGGAAGGCGTACGGCACTCCTCCGTGGACGCGCTCACCGCGTACCGCTCCGGGATCGAGCTGATCCGCGAGGCCATCGGCGAGGACTCCTACCTGCTCGGCTGCGGGGCGCCCGCCCTGCCCTCCATCGGCCTGTTCGACGCGATGCGGGTCAGCCCCGACACGGCCCCGCACCGGCGCCCCGAGGCCGACGACTACAGCCAGCCCGGCCAGGACCCGGCCGAGTTCACCGGCGTCGGCCGCCAATGGCAGCACGGCAGGCTCTGGGTCAACGACCCGGACTGTCTGATGGCCCGCCCGGCCGTGGAGACCCGCGAGCGCTGGGCGGCCCATGTGGAGGCCACGGGCGGCCTGATGGCGTCCAGCGACCGCCTGCTGTCGCTCGACCAGTGGGGCGTGGAGACGACCCGCCGCCTGCTCGACGGAGGTGCCCGATGATCCCGGAGGGCATCGCCTACGGCGGCGACTACAACCCCGAGCAGTGGCCCGAGGAGGTCTGGGCCGAGGACGTACGCCTCATGCGTGAGGCGGGCGTGAACATGGTCAGCGTCAACATCTTCGCTTGGGCGCTCCTCGAACCCCGCGAGGGCGAGTACGACTTCTCGCGCCTCGACAAGATCCTCGCCCTGCTCCACGAGAACGGCATCGCCGCCGACCTGGCGACACCGACCGCGGCCCCGCCCGCCTGGTTCTTCCGCAAGCACCCGCAGGCGCTGCCGGTCGACCGGGACGGCAGAAGACTGTCGTACGGCAGCCGCCAGACGTTCTGCCCGTCGAGCCCCGCCTACCGGGAGGCGGCCCTGCGGATCGCCCGGGTGCTCGGAGAGCGGTACGCCGACCACCCCGCGGTCGTGATGTGGCACGTCCACAACGAGTACGGCTGCCACAACGCGGAGTGCTACTGCGACGCGAGCGCGGAGGCGTTCCGGGTGTGGCTGCGGTCGCGGTACGGCGATCTGGAAGCCCTGAACCACGCCTGGGGAACGGCCTTCTGGAGCCAGTGGTACTACGACTGGGACGAGATCATCCCGCCCCGCGCCACCGGCGCCGTGCCCAACCCGACCCACCAGCTGGACTGGCGCCGCTTCTGCAGCGACGCACTGCTGGCGCTGTACAAGGCGGAGCGCGAGGTGCTGCGGGAGGCCGCCCCCTCGGTACCGGCCACCACCAACTTCATGGTGATGTACAACTTCGAGGCGCTGGACTACTGGCGCTGGGCACCGGAACTGGACGTCGTCTCCAACGACCACTACCTGCGTTCCACCGACCCCGAGTCGCAGATCGACATCGCGCTCAGCGGCGACCTGGTCCGTTCGCTGGCGGGCGGCCCGTGGCTGCTGATGGAGCACTCGACGGGCGCCGTGAACTGGCAGCCGGTCAACAGGGCGAAGAACGCGGGCGAGTTGCGCCGGAACGCCCTGGGGCACGTCGCCCGGGGTGCCGACGGCATCGCCTACTTCCAGTGGCGGGCCGCGAAGGCGGGTGCCGAACAGTGGCACTCGGCGATGCTCCCGCACGCCGGCACCGACAGCCAGATCTGGCGTGACGTGGTGGCGCTGGGCGCGGACCTGAAGGCACTGGCGGAGGTGCGGGGCAGCACCAGCCCCGCCTCGGTCGCCGTCGTCTGGGACTGGAACGCCCGCTGGGCCCTGGAACTCCCCTCCCAGCCCAGCGAGGCGGTCCGCTACCTCGACCTGGTCCGCTCCTGGTACGAGCCGCTGTGGCGCTCCGGCGTGGCCGTGGACTTCATCCACCCGTCGGCGGACCTGTCGCGGTACCGCCTCGTCCTCGCCCCCGCCCTCTACCTCGTCGACGACGAGGGCGCCCAGAACCTGACCGGCTTCGCGGCAGGCGGCGGCACCCTGGTCGTCGGCTTCCACAGCGGTGCCGTCGACGCCAACTGCCATGTCCGCCTGGGCGGTTACCCGGGCGCCTTCCGCGAGGCACTCGGCGTCAGCACGGACGAACTGTTCCCGCTGCTGCCCGACGAGACGGTGACCCTCGACGGCGGCGGTACGGCGTCCCTGTGGTCGGAGCGCGTGCACCTGGCCGGCGCGGAGGCCGTGACCTCGTACACCGAAGGCCCCTTGACCGGCGTCCCCGCGGTGACCCGGCACCCCTACGGCGAGGGCGTGGCCTGGTACCTGGCCACCCACCCGGACCCGACGACGCTCACGGCTCTGCTGGACCGCATCCGCACCGAGGCGGGCGTGACGCCGGTACGCCAGACACCGGCGGGCGTGGAGACGGTGCTGCGCAGGGGCGAGGACGCGGACTACCTGTTCCTCATCAACCATGGTGAGCGGGACGCCGAGGTACAAGTGGCCTCGCGGGCAACCGAGTTGCTGAGCGGGAAGCACGTCGACGGCGGCCGGGTGACAGTGGCGCCGGGCGACGTCGTGGTCGTACGGGAAGCACGCTGACACGACCTGCCCCGCGGTGAGACGCGGCGGGGCGCGGCACCCCCCTCGGCTGCCGCGCCCCGTTCCCCCGACCCCCGTCTCCGTGATGGCTACGGGATGCTCCGGACCTCCGGAAGCGTGCCCGTGCGGGCTGCCTGGCCGTACCAGAGGGCGCTGGACTTGGGTGTCCGTTCCAGCGTCGCGTAGTCCACGTAGACCGCGCCGAAGCGCTTCTCGTAGCCGTACGCCCACTCGAAGTTGTCCAGCAGGGACCACAGGTAGTAGCCCCGCACGTCCGCGCCGTCGGCGATCGCGCGGCGGACCGCGGCGAGGTGGCCCTGCAGATAGGCGATCCGCTCCGGGTCGTGGACGCGGCCGTCGGGGTCGGGCTTGTCGTCGTAGGCCGCGCCGTTCTCCGTGATGTACAGCGGCAGCCCCGGGGCCTCGCGCGTGTAGCGCATGATCAGGTCGTGCAGGCCCGTCGGGTCGATCGTCCAGCCCATCTCCGTGCGCTCACCGGGGGTCTGGTGGAACGTGACGTCGTCCGCCCCGGGCCACGGGGAGTGCGCGCTGCTGCCGTGACCGTCGGCGCGTGGCCCGCTGGTGTCCGCGTCGGCGGCCGACACCAGTGCCGGCGTGTAGTAGTTGAGGCCCAGCGCATCCAACGGCTGGTTGATCAGGGCGAGATCGCCGTCCTCGACGAACGACCAGTCCGTGATCAGCTCCGTCGCCGTGAACAGCGTCTGCGGATACGCCCCGTGCAGGATCGGCCCGTGGAAGACACCGTTGGCCAGGTCGTCGATCTTCTGCGCCGCCGCCAGGTCCGCCGCGTCCTGCGAGAAGGGCCTGACCACCGAGGAGTTGAGACTGAGCGCCACCGAGTTGCGGGCCGGCATCGACGCGCGCAGCGCCGAAGTGCCGAGCCCGTGCGCCAGGTTCAGCGTGTGCGCCGCCTTCAGCGAGGCCGCGGGGTCCGTACGGCCCGGCGCGTGCACCCCGGACGCGTAGCCCAGGAAGGCCGCGCACCACGGCTCGTTGAGGGTGATCCACTGCTCCACCCGGTCGCCGAGTGCCTCCCCGACGATCTGCGCGTACTCGGCGAAGCGGTAGGCCGTGTCGCGCTCCGGCCAGCCGCCCGCGTCCTCCAGCTCCTGCGGCAGGTCCCAGTGGTAGAGCGTCACGGCCGGCTTGATGCCGTGCGCGAGGAGCTCGTCCACCAGCCGGCGGTAGAAGTCCAGACCCCGCTGGACCGCGGGACCGCGGCCGGTCGGCTGCACCCGGGACCAGGAGACCGAGAAACGGTACGCCGTCAGGCCCAGGTCGGCCATCAGCGCCACGTCGTCGCGGTAGCGGTGGTAGTGGTCGACAGCGATGTCACCGTGCTCGCCGCCGGCCGTCTTGCCCGGAGTATGGCTGAAGGTGTCCCAGATGGAGGGCGTACGGCCGTCCTCCCGCACCGCCCCCTCGATCTGGTAGGCGGAGGTCGCGGCGCCCCACAGGAAGGCGGGGGGAAAGGTCACCGGGGTCGCCGGCGATTCGGACTCAAGCATGGAAGCGCTCCCATTGGGGGTCGTGAGACCTATTGGTAGAGGGGAGGGGGAGAACGGGGGGCCGGGGCGGCGATGACCCGGCCCCCAGGGCGTCAGGAGCTCAGCCCTTCACGGCACCCTGCATGATGCCGCCCACGATCTGCTTGCCGAAGATCGCGAAGACCAGCAGCAGCGGCAGCGTGCCGAGCAGCGCGCCCGCCATGATCAGGGACTGGTCCGGCGTGTAGCCGCGGCCCAGCTGTGCGACCGCGACCTGCACGGTCGGGTTGCCGTTCTGGGTCAGCACCAGGAACGGCCACAGGAAGTCGTTCCACGTCTGCACGAACATCAGCATGCCGAGGACGGCCATCGCGGGCCGGGCGGCGGGGAACACGACGTGCCACACCACCCGCCAGCTGCCGGCACCGTCCACCCGGGCCGCCTCGATGATCTCGTCCGGCAGCGCCTGGATCAGGTACTGCCGCATGAAGAACACCCCGAACGCGCTCACCAGCGACGGCAGGATCACCGCCTGGAGCTGGTCCGTCCAGTCGAGCTTGGCGACCATCATGTACAGCGGGATGACGCTCAGCTGCGGCGGCACCATCATCGTGCCGATGACGATCAGCATCATCGCGCCGCGGCCCTTGAAGCGCAGCTTGGCGAAGGCGAACCCGGCGATCGTGGACAGGAAGACGATGGTCAGCGCCGACACACCGGCCACGAACGTGGTGTTGATGAACGCCTTGCCCAGGTTGGCGTCGTTCCAGGCGATGTCGAGATTGTGGAAGAGGTTGCCGCCGAACCAGAACGGCGGCGGGGTCTGCGCCAGCCGCTGGTTGTCGCGCGAGGCGGCGATCGCCGTCCACACCAGCGGCAACAGCGAGCCGATGGTGAACAGGGCGAGGATGACGTACGCGATGGGCCCCGCGTGCATCTGCCCGCCCGCGCGCGCCGACTTGGGCCGGCGCAGGCGCTTCGGAGGCTGGGAATCCGCGTCCGCCGCGGGTTTCGTCAGGGTCGTCGTCACGGCCGGTCTCCTTAACTACTGGCGCGCAGCCGGCGCGAGATGACGTAGTTGACGATCCCGATCAGGATGAGGATCAGGAACATCGTCCAGGCGATCGCGGAGGCGCGGCCCAGGTGCATGTTCACCCAGCCCTGCTCGTACAGATACAGCCCGAGCGTCTGGAACTGGTGCTCGGCGCCGCCGGACGCGCCCTTGTTGGCGTCGAACAGCAGCGGCTCGCCGAACACCTGGCTCGCCCCGATCGTCGAGACGACGACGGTGAACAGGATCGTCGGCCGCAGCGAGGGCAGGGTGACGTGGAGGAACTGCTTCCAGCGGTTGGCTCCGTCCAGGGCCGCCGATTCGTACAGGTCCTGCGGGATCGCCTGCATCGCCGCCAGGTAGATCAGCGCGTTGTAGCCGGTCCAGCGCCAGATGACGATCGACGAGACGGCTATCTGCGAGGGCCACTTGTCGTTCTGCCAGTCGATGGCGTCGATACCGACGAAGTGCAGAGCCCAGTTGATCATGCCGTAGTCGCGGCCGAAGAGCAGCACGAACACCAGCGAGGCGGCGGCGATCGAGGTCGCGTACGGCGCGAGCATCACGACCCGGTAGAAGGTCGACGCGCGCAGCTTGTAGTTGAGGATGTGCGCCAGGCCCATCGCCATCGCCAGCTGCGGGACGGTGGAGATGATGCCGATGGTCAGGGTGTTCTTCGCCGCGTTCCAGAAGAAGTCGTCGTCGAAGATCCGGGTGTAGTTGCGCAGTCCCGCCCACTGCATGTCGGTGGGATCGGTCAGCTCCACCGTGTGCAGCGAGGCCCAGCCCGTGTAGATCAGCGGGAACAGGCCGAAGGCGAGGAACAGCAGGAAGAACGGCGAGACGAAGGCGTACGGGCTCCAGCGCATGTCCCGCTGCCAGCGGCGGGACAGCCGCGCCCGGCGCCGCTGGTCCTTGTCATCGGGTACGGCGTCCGCGGGCGGGCGGCCCGGGGCCGCGCCCCCCTCCTTGAGGGGGAGCGCGGCGGTGTCGTGCCGGGTGGCCATACCGGTCACTTCTCCAGGTTGTTGTCGATGGTCTTGGTGGCCGTCTCCCAGGCTTCCTTGGCCGACTTGCCCTTGGTGACGAGGATGACGCCGTTGTCGGTCAGACCCTGCTGGATGATCTGGTCCTTCGGGCCGATCACCTGCGTCGGGATGGCCTTGGCGGCCTCGGCGAAGATCTTGCCGATGGGCGCGTCACCGGTCATCGTGTTCTTCGCGTCGGTGACCAGGGGCAGGTCGTAGGCGGCGGACGAGCTCGGGAAGCTGCCCTGCACGCTGAACAGCTTGGCCTGCTGCTCCGGCGCGGTCAGCCAGGTGATCAGCTTCTCCGCCTCCTTCACGTGCTTGCCGCTCTTGGGCACGGACAGGAAGGTGCCGCCCCAGTTGCCGGACTTGGGCGCGGCGGCCACGTCCCACTTGCCGGCGGACTCGGGGGCCGACTTGCCCTTGAGGTAGCCGAGCATCCACGGCGGGCAGGCGATCGCGGCGAACTTGCTCTTGGCGATCGTCGTGTCCCAGGCCGGCTGGAACTGCGTCTGCGCACCGACCAGCCCGTCCTTGGCGGCCTTCGCCGTCAGGTCGAAGGCGTTCTTGATGGCCGGGTTCGACTTGTAGATGACCTCGCCGGACGCGTCGTAGTACTTGTCCTTCTCACTGCTGACGATCGCGTTGAGCAGACCGCCGGGCGAGTCCATGAAGGTGGTGCCCGCGGGGGCCTTCCTCTTGTAGTCCGCGCCCGCGTCGACGAGCTTGTTCCAGTCGCCCGCCCACAGCTTGCCGACCTCCTCGCGGTCGGTGGGGAGACCGGCCTGCTGGAAGAGGTCCTTGCGGTAGCAGATCGCCATCGGGCCGATGTCGGTGCCGAGGCCGATGGTCTGGCCGTCCTTGGTGGTGGCCTGCTGCCACTTCCAGTCCACCCACTTGCTCTTGTCCACCCCGGCGACCTTGGACATGTCCACCAGCTTGTCCGCGTTGGTGGAGACGACCTCGGCTATGTTGCCGACTTCGATGGCCTGCACGTCCAGGAGGCCGCTGTTGGTGGTGAGGTGGTTGACGAGAGCCGGGTAGTAGTTCTCGTTCCGCTCGACCACGTTCTCCTGGATCTTGATGTCCGGGTTGAGCTTCTCGTACTCCTTGTAGAGCCCGGCCTCCTTGAAGCCCTGGGTGCCGAAGAGGCCGAGGGTGATCGTGGTCTTGCCTCCGCCCGACGACGAACCGTCGTCGTCGTTGCCGCCGTCGTCGGCACAGCCGGCCAGCAGCCCGGCGCCCAGCGACGCGACGGCCGCGAGGACCACCACCCTGCGGTGGGTTCGGGTACGTGCTCGCATTGCGTCCTCCTGTTGCCCTGACGTGCCGACCCCCCGGCCAACTGCGTTGTTGGGCCCGTTACTTGACTGCTGCGGCTCGGGCGGGGAACGTGCGGGATGTTTATGTGTCAGGTACCGTGGGAGCGCTCCCACTCGTGATGTGTTGAAGGTTCGCGGGTTGGAGCGAGGGTGTCAAGGGAGTGCGCGAGGGGAGATGCGTTCAGTTATAAGCCTGTTAACTGGAACCACTCGGACCGCCCGGCCCTCGGGCAGGAAGGGGTGAGGTGCGGGGCCACCGGCCCCCGTGACCGTCACGCCCACACGCGGGACTGTTAAATTCCAGGCCAGCTTAGAGACACGGTGGGAAGGCGGAGCCCAATGGCAAGCCACGGATCGCGGAGCCGAAGCGGTGGCCGGCCCACCCTCGAAGAGGTCGCCGCGCGCGCAGGCGTCGGCCGGGGGACCGTTTCCCGGGTGATCAACGGCTCGCCCCGGGTCAGCGACGCCACCCGCGCGGCGGTCGAGGCGGCGGTGGCGGAGCTCGGGTACGTCCCGAACACGGCGGCGCGTGCCCTGGCGGCCAACCGTACGGACGCGATCGCGCTGGTCGTGCCCGAACCGGAGACGCGGTTCTTCGCGGAGCCGTACTTCTCGGACATGCTCAAGGGTGTGGGCGCGGAGATCTCGGAGACCGAGATGCAGCTCCTGCTGATCTTCGCGGGTAGCGACCGCGAACGCCGGCGCCTGGCCCAGTACCTGGCGGCACACCGGGTCGACGGCGTCCTGCTGGTGTCGGTCCACGCCGACGACCCGCTTCCCGACCTGCTGTCCCAGCTGGAGATCCCGGCGGTGATCAGCGGCCCGCGCTCGGCGGCGGAGACCCTTCCCTCCGTGGACTCCGACAACTACGGCGGCGGCCGTTCGGCCGTGGAGCACCTCCTGAACGGCGGGCGCCGCGCGATCGCGCACATCACAGGCCGCCTCGACGTGTACGGCGCCCAGCGCCGTGTCGACGGCTACCGGGACGCGTTGCGCGACGCGGGCCACGAGGTGGACGAGCGGCTGATCGAACCCGGCGACTTCACGGAGGAGGGCGGCCGCCGGGCGATGACGAAGCTGCTGGCCCGCCGCCCCGACCTGGACGCCGTCTTCGCCGGCTCCGACGTCATGGCGGCCGGCGCCCGCCAGGTTTTGCGCGAGGAGGGCCGGAGCATCCCCTCCGACGTGGCGCTGATCGGCTACGACGACTCGGCCATAGCGCGCCACATGGACCCGCCTCTGACCAGCGTCCGTCAGCCCATCGAGGAGATGGGCCGGCACATGATCGACCTCCTTCTCACGGAGATCGCCGACCGCCGCCCGGCGGTCTCCCGGGGCCTGGAGCGCAGGCAGGTGGTCCTGGCCACCGAGCTGGTGGCGCGGGCCTCGTCCTGAGCTCAGCATCAAGAGGTTGAACGCAAGGATCACGCGGAAGGGTCATGACGGCGCATCCCCTGCTGGACGTTGACGAGATCCCCGCGACCGAGCCGTACCTGCGGACCGTGGGCCAGGTGTTCCGTTCCTTCCGCGAACAGGACTCCGGCTGCCTCTCCCACGGAGTACGGCTCCCCGACGGCACCCGCTGGTTCGTGAAGGAGGCCACGACCGACCGCGGCCGGCGTTCACTGGACCGCGCCTGGTCCTTCCACCGCACGGTCCGCCACCCGGCGATCGTCCCGCAACTGCACCGGATCACCGTGGGAGACCGCCGTACGGCCGTCGTCATGCCGTGGCACGACGGCGAGATCCTCTACGACGGCTCTGCCCGCGCCCGCTTCCGCGCCCTGTCCCTCGCCCGCGTCCACCACGCCCTGGACCGCGTCCTGGACGCCCACCTCGCGGTCGAGGCCGCGGGTCTGGTCGCCGTGGATCTCTACGACGGTGCCTTCCTCTACGACTTCGGCGCCCACGAGCTGCACCTGATCGACCTGGACGAGTACCGCCCGGGCCCGTTCGTCCTGACCGTGGACCGCCTCCCGGGCTCCACCCGCTTCATGTCCCCCGAGGAGTGGCGGCGCGGCGCCACCATCGACACCCGCACCACCGTCCACGTCCTCGGCCGCACCGCCCGCCTCCTGCTGGACGCCGGCCCGGGCGAGGACGCCTTTCGCGGTACGGCGTCACAGCTCGCGGTCGTCGAACGGGCCACGCATCCTGAGCCGCGCGAACGGTTCGACGGGGTGCGGGAGTTGGTGGAGGCGTGGCGGGCGGTGTCGTAGCGCGGGGGCTCAGGCGGTCGTGGAGCACTGGCCCGCCTCCTGCTGGACGCCGGCCCGGGCGAGGACGCCTTTCGCGGTACGGCGTCACAGCTCGCGGTCGTCGAACGGGCCACGCRTCCTGAGCCGSGCGAACGGTTCGACGGGGTGCGGGAGTTGGTGGAGGCGTGGCGGGCGGTGTCGTAGCGCGGGGGCTCAGGCGGTCGTGGAGCACTGGCCCGCCTCCTGCTGGACGCCGGCCCGGGCGAGGGCGCCTTTCGCGGTACGGCCGCACAGCTCGCGGTCGTCGAACGGGCCACGCGTCCTGAGCCGGGCGAACGGTTCGACGGGGTGCGGGAGTTGGTGGAGGCGTGGCGGGCGGTGTCGTAGCCGGGTGGCTCAGGCGGTCTTGAAGTAGTGGCCCGCCTCCAGGTCCGGGATCAGCGCGGGGTGCTCCGGCTGCCAGTCCAGCAGCTTGCGGGTGAGCGTGCCGGACGCCCGCATGTCGATGGCGGCGAAGTGGCCGAGCCAGCCGAAGTGGTCCATCGCCTCCTCGGGAGCCACGCTCGCGACCGGCACCCCCAGCCCCCGCCCGACGATCTCGGCGATCTCGCGGAACGGCACCCCCTCGTCCCCGATCGCGTGCAGCCGTACGCCCGCCGGTGCCGCCTCCAGGGCCAGCCGGAACAGCCGGGCCGCGTCGAGCCGGTGGACGGCCGCCCAGCGGTTGGAGCCGTCGCCCACCATGGCCGAGACGCCCTTGTCGCGCGCGAAGTCGATGAACATGGGCACGAAGCCGATGTCGCCCTCGCCGTGCACGCTCGGGGGAAGCCGCAGCACCGCCGAGCGCACTCCGCGCTCGGCGAGCGCGAGCGTCGCGACCTCCGAGGCGTGCCGGTGCTTGGCGGGGGAGTCCGGGTCGGCCGGGTCCTCCTCGGTGCCGAGCCGCCCCGGGGCGGTCAGCAGGCCCGAGGTGACCACGAAGGGCTTGCCGGTGCCTTCGAGCACGGACCCGATGGCCTCGATCGCCCGCAGGTCGGCCTCGCCGGAGGTGGTCAGGTTGGTGAAGTCGTGGATGAACGCCAGGTGGGCGACCCCGTCGGCCGCCTCGGCGCCCCGACGCAGACTGTCGAGGTCGTTCAGGTCCCCGCGGTGCACCTCCGCTCCCGCGGACTTCAGTGCTTCCGCGGACCGGTCCGAACGGGCCAGGCCCAGGACCTCGTGCCCGGCGTCGAGGAGTTCACGGGTGACGGCGGAACCGACGAAGCCGGTCGCACCGGTGACGAATACACGCATGGTGATCCTTCGCTGTGACGAGTGAGGGTCCCAGCGTGCGGAGAAGGGATCGGATGCGTCCAAAGCTTGTTCCGCATTGCGCAATACGTATCAGGCATGACAGCAGGTGGCAGCCGTTTCTGCGGGCACCGGCCGCGATCCCGGGCGTACGCTTCGGGCATGACCGACCTCGACCTCCGGCTGGTCCGGTACTTCACGGCCGTCGCCGAGCACCGGCACTTCGGCCGGGCCGCCGACGCGTTGCACATCACCCAGCCGTCGCTGAGCAGGCAGATCCGGCGGCTGGAGCAGCAGCTGGGCGCGCGACTGCTGGAGCGGACCCCGCAGGGGAGCCGTCTCACCGAGGCGGGGGAGGTCTTCCTGCCCCGGGCGAAGGCGCTGCTGCGCTCTGCGGCCCAGGCGGCGGGCCTTGCCCGGGCGGCCGCCGAGCCGAGCCGCATCACCGTGGGGTACACGGCGGGGATCATCGTCACCCCGGCGGTGCGCGCGCTGCGCGAGCGCTTCCCGGACGCCGACGTCAGGACCGTGCACGTCGACTGGAACGAGCGGACCACGGTCCTGCCCGAGCTCAAGGTCGACGCGCTGGTGACCCGGCTGCCCTTCCCGACCGACGGGGCGCAGGTGACGGTCCTCTACGACGAGCTCCGATTCCTGGTGCTCCCGGTCGGTCACCGCCTCGCCGGCAAGGAGTTCGTCACCCTCGACGACATCGCCGACGAGCCGCTGGTCCGGGTGTCCGACCCGGCCTGGAACGCGTACTGGCGCATCGACCCCCGGCCGGACGGCCGACCGGCACCCGACGGTCCGCTGGCCGACGCGCTGGAGGACAAGTTCGAACTCGTCGCGTCGGGGCAGGCCCTGGCCATCACGGCGTTGCCCCGGGCCGGTGCGCTCCGCCCGGACGTCACCGCGGTCCCGCTGCACGGGGTCGACCCGGCCCATGTGGTCCTCGCGACCCGAGCCGAGGAGCGGAGCCGGCTGGTCGCGGCCTTCCGCAAGGACGCGCGGGCCTTGCTCAGGGCGTCCGACTCCTGAAACGACCTCAGCCGGTGACCCTGTCTCCAGGATCACCGGCTGAGGTGAGTGGGGTGAGTGACGGGACTTGAACCCGCGGCCACCTGGACCACAACCAGGTGCTCTACCAACTGAGCTACACCCACCATGTTCGGCTGTCCTGGGTTTCCCCGACCGGCCGAGAAAAAGTGTACAGGGTCTGAAGGGGTGCTCGCGCCCGGCTTTACCGCCCGGGCAGAACGTGCTTCGCGGCGATCGTCTTCGCGGTGTCGGAGTCGGGTCCGGGCTGCGGGACGAAGATCGCCTCGCGGTAGTAGCGCAGCTCCGCGATGGACTCGCGGATGTCGGCGAGGGCGCGGTGGTTGCCGTTCTTCTCCGGGCTGTTGAAGTATGCCCGCGGATACCAGCGCCGGGCGAGCTCCTTGACGGAGCTGACGTCCACGATCCGGTAGTGGAGGTACTCCTCCAGGGTGGGCATGTCCCGGAGCAGGAACCCGCGGTCGGTGCCGACGGAGTTGCCGCACAGCGGGGCCTTGCCGGGTTCCTTGACGTGCTCGCGGACGTAGGAGAGGACCTGGTCCTCGGCGTCGGCGAGCGTCGTGCCGCCGGACAGCTCGGTGAGCAGTCCGGACGCGGTGTGCATCTGACGCACCACCTCCGGCATCGTCTCCAGCGCCTGGTCCGGCGGCCGGATGACGATGTCCACACCGTCGCCGAGCACGTTGAGCTCGGAGTCGGTGACGAGGGCGGCAACCTCGATGAGCGCGTCGTCGGACAGCGAGAGGCCGGTCATCTCGCAGTCGATCCACACCATGCGATCGTTCATGCGAACACCCTACGGCTGACGTCCGCTTTTGGGGTGCCCCGCGTCGGCGCGAGCATGACACCGGGCGGGCTCGATGGCCCGCCCGGCATCAGGACGTCACGTGCCGCTGCGCTGCCCGGGCAGGCTCGCCCGGCCGCCGACGTACAGCTCGCGGCCGTTCTCGGAGTGCGGGCCCACGGGGGCCGGGGTGCGGCGGGTCTGGATCGGCACCGGACCGCTCTCCGGGTGCAGCTGCACCGGTGGATTGGGCGCGGGACCCGTCGGGCCCCCCGAGCCGTCGCTGTCCACCGGCTTGTCGCCCTGCGGACGGCGGGCCCGGTACGCGGCCCGGTAGGCGGCCGGGGACGAGCCCAGCTGCCGCCGGAAGTGCCCGCGCAGCGCCACCGGCGAGCGGAAGCCGCAGCGGCCCGCGACCTCGTCCACCGAGTAGTCGGACGTCTCGAGCAGCCGCTGCGCCTGCAGCACCCGCTGCGTGATGAGCCACTGCAGCGGGGCCGAACCCGTCAGTGAGCGGAACCGGCGGTCGAACGTACGACGGCTCATGTACGCCCGCGCCGCCAGCGTCTCCACGTCGAACTGCTCGTGGAGGTGCTCCAGCGCCCAGGCGACGACCTCGGCGAGCGGGTCGGCGCCGATCTCCTCTGGTAAAGACCTGTCGAGGTAGCGCTCCTGACCGCCCGAGCGGCGCGGCGGGACCACCAGCCGGCGGGCCAGCGCGCCGGCCGCCTCGTTGCCGTGGTCCGTCCGCACGATGTGGAGACAGAGGTCGATTCCGGCCGCGGTACCGGCCGAGGTCAGTACGTCGCCGTCGTCCACGAAGAGTTCTCGTGGATCGACGTGCACCGACGGGTAGCGCTTGGCCAGCGTCGGTGCGTACATCCAGTGTGTTGTCGCGGGGCGGCCGTCCAGCAGGCCCGCCGCGGCCAGGACGAAGGCGCCGGTGCACAGCCCGACGATGCGGGCGCCCTCCTCGTGCGCCCGGCGCAGAGCGTCGAGCGCCTCCTCCGGCGGCGGTGAAGTGATCGAGCGCCAGGCCGGTACGACGACCGTGCCCGCGCGTGAGATCGCTTCCAGGCCATGTGGTGCGGTGAGTTCCAGGCCCCCTGTGGTCCGCAGCGGGCCTTCTTCGCCACCGCACACCAAAAGGCGGTAGCGCGGTACGCCGGCGTCCTGGCGGTCAATCCCGAACACCGACAACGGTATGGAACTCTCGAAGATGGGGCCGCCGCTGAACAGCAGCACCGCGACGATCTCCTTGCGGCGTCGCCCGGAAAGCTTCCGGGCCGCGGCTTCCGGCGCGGCAGTGGAGTCGTGGCTCATACTGCTAAGCCCCCCTCGGTGGTCGCGGCGCCCCTAACTTGTCGGGCATGTCGCTCCAGCACGTTTCCCCTCGGTCCTGCACGAGTCCCCCGCCGTAAGACGTCAAGATCGAATCTACTGTGTCCCGTCGTGCCGACGTGACCAGTTCGTCATCCGGCACATTGTCGACATGGCAACTTGGCGTAAAGCATTCGATCACGAAGCGTTGCACTCGTGGGCCGTGCAGGGAAGTGCGCCTTGTGGCAGTGGCTAATCCACGTAGGGTGCGCAGGGCACCGGAGACCCTATCCGTGCAGGTGGAACGGGGGTTGAGGGGTGGTCGGGCCAAGGGACACGCCCAGTGCGGAAGTTGGCTGAAAAGAATCGTCCGGGTGCATGGAAACCGGTCAGCCGACCGGTGTATTTCCCCCGGTGTGACGACCGCCTCGCCGGGCCCCGGCGCCGCTCCTGTGACGACGGCCACGACGAGGCGCCCGCTCCTCCGCCCGCAGGCGGGCCGCGCCACGCTCCGACTGGCGCAGGAGGATACGGCAGACGGCCGTGACGGCGGCCAGACCGAGAGCCGTGCCCGCCGCGCCGGCCAGCGACGTGCCGTAGCAGACGAGGACCACGGGGACGAGGACGCAGCTGAAGGCCGCCCAGCGGACCACGTCCGTGGTGGAGTCCTCGGAGGGCGGTCGGTGTCCGGTCATCACGTGCTCCCTGTGGCGTCTCCCTGCGGGGTGGCTCAGGGAAGTCAACGCGCGTTCGACCGGTCGGTCACTGTATCGAGGGCCGTCCGGTGGGTCCCGCACAGGACCGGCCATGTGAACCCTGTGCAAACCGCCTGTACAACGCAGCAACCATTGCGTTACGGGCGCCCCCTCGTGCATGCTCCCTGGAACCCCCACGGACGGTGGGCGGGCTCTGGGCCAAGGAGGCTTGGCGCCGTACCCTTGGGGGTATGGGGTTGGGAAGATGATTCCCGGACACAGCTCCGCCGCACACTGTCGTCCCTCCCACACAAGGATCACAACGCCGAGACAGCCATGGCCGGTCACGAATTCTTCGAACCAGCGGACCGCAAGCGGCCCGTCGCCGACCCCACGGCGGCAGAGCCCCTGGCGGCGGAAGAGCCACGCCACTCCTGCGACCCCGCCTTCAAGCACGGCGTCGTGGTCGGCTTCGACGGCTCCACATCCAGCGAGCGCGCCCTCGCGTACGCGATCGGCATGGCCCATCGCTCCGGCTCGGGCCTGATCATCGTGCACGTCGCCAACCGGCTGCCCACCACCGTGTGGGCCGGCTGTGAGCCACCGGTCTTCGTCGACGTGCCGGACCACCGCACCGAGGTGCTCGGCCTCGAGCTCGCCTGTGCCGAGTACCTGGCCGAGGTGCCCTGGATCCTCGTCGAGCGCGGCGGAGACATCTGCCACGAGCTCGAGGAGGTCGGGCGGGAGTACGAGGCGGACGCGATCGTCGTCGGCTCCACCCACGGCATCGTGGGGCGCATCTTCGGCTCTGTCGCGGGGCGGCTCGCCAAGCGGGCGAAGCGGCCCGTCATCGTCATCCCGTAACTCGCCCTCCACCCAGGCGAGATGGGCAAACCTACCCGTGCGTAGAGGTGTTTGCGCCCTTGTGAAGGGCATATACCGGTCACCGCAGCACTGCTGCCGGCCGGGGCGTGACGGCCACCGGCCGGCCGCGCGGGCCGGGAGTCGGGCGGCTTCCCGGCGATGAGACGGACCCCCGTGGACGGTGGCATCACGTGGGGTCCGTCCGCCTGTCCGGCCGCTGCGGCTGGGCGGCCCTTCGGGTCGGCTACTCGACCGTGACCGACTTGGCGAGGTTCCTCGGCTTGTCGATGTCCCGGCCCAGCGCCAAGGCCGTGTGGTACGCGAGGAGTTGGAGGGGGATGCCCATCAGGATGGGGTCCAGTTCGTCCTCGTTCTTCGGGACCACGATCGTCTCGTCGGCCTTCTCCTGGTGCTGGTGGGCGACCGCCAGGATCCTGCCGCTGCGGGCCTTGATCTCCTCCAGGGCGGCGCGGTTCTTCTCCAGGAGGTCGTCGTTCGGGACGATCGCGACCGTGGGCAGCGCGGGCTCGATGAGGGCCAGGGGGCCGTGCTTGAGCTCGGAGGCGGGGTAGGCCTCGGCGTGGATGTAGGAGACCTCCTTGAGCTTCAGGGAAGCCTCGCGGGCCACCGGATAGCCCCGCACCCGGCCGATGAAGAGCATCGAGCGGGCCTCGGCGTACTGCTCGGCCAGCTTCTTGATGTGCTCCTCCTGCTCCAGCATCTCGGTGATCTGCGCGGGCAGCCTGCGCAGGCCCTCGATGATCCGCTTGCCGTCGCGGACCGAGAGGTCACGGGTGCGGCCCAGGTGCAGGGCGAGGAGGGCGAAGGCCACCGTCGTGTTGGTGAAGCACTTCGTGGAGACCACGCACACCTCCGGGCCCGCGTGCACGTAGATGCCGCCGTCCGCCTCCCGGGCGATCGCCGAGCCGACCACGTTCACCACGCCCAGGACGCGCGCGCCCTTGCGCTTGAGCTCCTGGACGGCCGCGAGGACGTCGTAGGTCTCACCGGACTGCGAGACCGCGATGTAGAGGGTGTCCGGGTCCACGACCGCGTTGCGGTAACGGAACTCCGAGGCGGGCTCCGCGTCCGCGGGGATGCGGGCCAGCTCCTCGATCATCTGGGCGCCGATCATGCCCGCGTGGTACGAGGTGCCGCAGCCGAGGATCTTCACCCGGCGGATCTGGCGGGCCTCGCGGGCGTCCAGGTTGAGGCCGCCCAGGTGCACCGTGGAGAAGCGGTCGTCGATGCGGCCGCGCAGCACGCGGTCCACGGCGTCGGCCTGCTCGTGGATCTCCTTGTGCATGTAGGTGTCGTGGCCGCCCATGTCGTAGGAGGCGGCCTCCCACTCGACGGTGGTGGGCTCGGCCGTCGTGCGGGTGCCCTCCGTCGTGTAGGTGCGGAAGTCGTCGGCCTTGAGCGTGGCCATCTCGCCGTCGTCCAGCGTCACTATCTGCCGCGTGTGGGCGACCAGTGCGGCGATGTCCGAGGCGACGAACATCTCCTTCTCGCCGATACCGAGGACGACCGGGGAGCCGTTGCGGGCCACCACGATGCGGTCGCTGAAGTCGGCGTGCATCACGGCGATGCCGTAGGTGCCCTCGATCACCCGCAGGGTGTCGCGGACCTTGTCCTCAAGCTTCTCCGCCTGGGAGCGCGCGATGAGGTGGACGAGGACCTCGGTGTCGGTCTCCGAGAGGAACTCGACACCGTCCGCCTCCAGCTTGCGGCGCAGGTCGGAGGCGTTGTCGATGATGCCGTTGTGGACGACGGCGACCTTGCCCTCGGCGTCCAGGTGCGGGTGGGCGTTCACGTCGGAAGGGGCGCCATGGGTGGCCCAGCGGGTGTGGGCGATGCCGGTCGTGCCCTTGAAGCGGGTGGGGACCTTCGCCTCCAGGTCGCGCACGCGGCCCTTGGCCTTGACCATCTTCAGGCCGGCCGTCTTCGGCGAGGTGACGACTATGCCGGCCGAGTCGTAGCCGCGGTACTCCAGGCGCTGCAGGCCCTCCAGGAGCAGGGGGGCGACATCACGCTTCCCGATGTAACCGACGATTCCGCACATATATATGTATTCCTAGCCGTAGACGATGCGCCGTAGCTGCCTGAGCGTGAGCTCGGGCGGTGCCACCGCTCGGTATGCCAGATCCGCCTCGATCCGTCCGAAGATCTCCGTGTTCACCAGGCCCTGCGCCTGGAGCTCGCGGTGGCGGCGACGGACGAACTCCACGGTCGTCTCGTCGAAGTAGGCGAGCACATCCTGGATCACCCGCAGCGCCTCGCCCCGGCTCAGGGGCGTGGACCGCGTCAGATGATCAACCAGGTCGTCGTGCACCCGGTAGATCCTGGGGTACCGCGAGCCGTTTCGCAAGAAACCTGCCCGATATCGGGCAAGGTGCTGTTGATGTTCTTATGGACGTCTGTTCGTAAGCTGTCCATCCTGCGTCTCACACCTCGTTGCTCATGGCGACGAGTTTCAGACGTCATGGACATTCCTCGTATGGGCGTACCCGACCAGCTCGCCGAGCACATGAGCATGGCCGAGCAGCACGAGTACCTGCGCGCCAGATTCTCCCGGCGCAACATGATCAGGGGCGGCGCCGTCACGCTGGGCGCCGTCGCCGGTGGCGCGTTCGTGCCGGGCGCCGTCGCCCAGGCCGCAACGCCGACCCAGACCTTCGCCAGTACCGAGAGCGTCGACGGCGCCCTCGTCGCCCCCTTCGGCCGACACCTCGCGTACGGCAACGACGCGCGCACCGAGATGACCGTCTCCTGGCAGGTGCCGGTCGCGGTCAAGAAGCCGTTCATCCGGATCGGCGCCCGCCCCTGGGACCTCTCCCGCAAGATCGAGGCCGAGGTGCGCACCCTCTACACCCCGGCCGGCGTCGGCGCCAGCGGCGATCACACGCAGTACTACCTGCACGCCAAGCTGAGTCACCTGCGTCCCGGCCAGACCTACTACTACGGTGTCGGCCACCAGGGCTTCGACCCGGCCGAGCCGCACCTGACCGGCACCCTGGGCACCTTCACCACCGCGCCCGCCCACAAGAAGCCGTTCACCTTCACGGCCTTCGGCGACCAGGGTGTCAGCTACCACGGCCTGGCCAACGACAGCCTGCTCCTCGGCCAGAACCCTGCCTTCCATCTGCACGCCGGCGACATCGCGTACGCCGACCCGGCCGGCGCCGGCAAGACCGCCGACACCGGCTTCGACTCGCGCGTGTGGGACCAGTTCCTCGCCCAGACCGAGTCGGTCGCCAAGTCCGTGCCGTGGATGGTGAGTTACGGCAACCACGACATGGAGGCCTGGTACTCGCCCAACGGCTACGGAGGCGAGGAGGCCCGCTTCACGCTCCCCGACAACGGGCCGGACAAGGCGCACCTGCCGGGCGTGTACTCCTTCGTCTACGGCAACACGGCGGTCATCTCGCTGGACCCGAACGACGTCTCCTTCGAGATCCCGGCCAACCTCGGCATCTCCGGCGGCACCCAGACCACGTGGTTCGAGGGGCAGCTGAAGAAGTACCGCGCCTCGAAGGACATCGACTTCATCATCGTGTTCTTCCACCACTGCGCGTACTGCACCTCCACCGCACACGCCTCGGAGGGGGGCGTGCGCCAGGAGTGGGTGGCGCTGTTCGACAAGTACACGGTGGACCTGGTCATCAACGGCCACAACCACCAGTACGAGCGCACCGACGTCATCAAGGGCGACAAGGTCGCCAAGAAGCTCCCCATCGGTGAGACGGCCTACTCGGAGACCGAGGGCGTCGTCTACGTCACGGCGGGCGCCGCGGGCCGCAGCCTGTACGCGTTCACCGCGCCGGACTCGTACGAGGGCCACCTCAACGAGCAGGACTCGGTGGCCTCCTTCATCAACACCAAGGACGGCAAGGTCAACGAGACCGTCGCCTGGTCCCGGGTGCGCTACCTCAACTACTCCTTCCTGCGCGTGGACGTGGAACCCGCGGCGAAGGGCCACTACGCCAAGCTGAAGGTGTCGGGCATCGCCGAGACCGGTGACCGCATCGACCACTTCACGGTGGCCCGCAAGGCGAAGTAAGCCACCTCGGATCACATCCGCTTGAGGATCGCCTGCTTGGCCATCGTGAACTCCTCGTCCGTCAGGACACCCGTGCGGTGCAGCTCACCGAGCTCGCGCAGCCGGCGCAGGAGGGCATCGTGACCGTCCTCGGCGGAGCCGACCGGAGAAGAAGGCGTTTCCGGTCGTACGTCCCGTGGTGTGCCCACGTCGATGGCGGCGGCCCGGGCCGGGTGCGGAAGCCTGGCCTGGACCGCGGCCGCGACCAACGCCATCAGCGGGTCCTTCTTGAAGCCCCAGAGTTCCACCGCGTTGGGGTCGTACTTCGGCGGGGCCTTCGTCGGAGCGTGTCGCACGGTGAAACGCAGGTGGCCGTTCTCCAGGCCGGCGGCGGGCTGCCACTCCACGGCGACGACGTCGGTCAGGGCGAGGGTGCGGGGCCCCGCGGAGGCCTTGGCGTCCTCCGTCTTCCAGTTCCACTCCAGCCGGATGTGCTCGCCGTCGAAGGCGGCGGTGCCGTCACCCGCGGACACGGCGAGGGGGACGGCCGGGCCCGCGAGCAGATACCCGTCCACGGGGTCGGTGGGGACCTGGTCCAGGAGCAGCGCGCTTCGGACCTCGTCCACGAAGTACTCGGCCACGCCGTAGCGGTCCGACTCCACGGTCAGCTGGTAGGGATCGTGCGGCTCGGTCAGCCGGCCGCCGGTCGCGTGCAGCAGGGGATCGGCGCCGTCGCGCAGCCGTAGCCTCAACCGGCCCGTCTTCCTGCCCTGTTCGAAGGAGACGCCCGCCAACGCGCCGAGCGGGACGACGAGTTCACCCAGCGCTCTGCGCAGCAGCCCGACGTTCTTGTCCCTGCCCGGAGTCAGCCGCAGAGCGTCGCCGTCGAAGACCCATGTGCCGTCCTTCTGGAGGATTTCCGCCATGGGGAAATTCTGGCATTCGGGGCCCACTTGCCCAGCGCCTTGTCCAGGACGTCGTCGAGGAGAGCCGCTACCGGCCCGCGATGGGGTTGTTCAGCGTGCCGACCAGCTGGAGCGCGCCCGAGGGGTCCGCCAGGTCCACCATCTGCTTGTTGTTGCGCAGCTGGAGGCGGTTGAGGCAGGACAGGGCGAACTCGGGGGCGAACATGTCGTACTGCCGGAACTTCTCGGCCAGTTCGGGCACCGAGCGCTGGTAGTCGCGGGTCACCTCGGCGACAGCGCGCCAGAAGTCCTCCTCCTCCAGGATCCCCTCGGCGGCGAGGTTCGCGGCGAGGAAGCGGAAGAAGCAGTCGAAGACGTCCGTGAAGATCGACAGCAGCTTCTTGTCGTCGGGGACCTCGACGCGCAGCCGCTCGACCGCCGGCGGCAGCACCGCCTCCGGGTCCATGACGGCGATCTCCTCGGCGATGTCCTTGTAGATCGCCCGCTCGACCACGCCGTCCTTCACGACCAGGATGACGTTCTCGCCGTGCGGCATGAACACCAGGTCGTAGGCGTAGAAGCTGTGCAGGAGCGGGGTGTAGTAGGCGCGGAGGTAGCGGCGCAGCCAGTCGGCCGGGGCGAGTCCCGACCGCTCGATGAGGGCGCCCGCGAAGGACCGGCCCTCGTGGTCGACGTGGACCAGCGAGGCCATGGTGGCGAGCGACTCCCCGTCCCGGAGGGAGGGGACCGGGCTCTCGCGCCACAGCGCGGCGAGCATCTTGCGGTACGGCGAGTAGCGGTCGGTGGCTGCCTCGTACTCCAGGTGCCGGTAGCCCACGGCCGCGCGCTCGCGGATGATCGTGAGGCCCGTCGCCTTCAGCACCGGGTCGCCCTCGATCAGCGCGGCGAGCCAGTCGTTGATGGCCGGGGTCGCCTCCATGTACGCGGCCGAGAGTCCGCGCATGAAGCCCATGTTGAGGACGGACAGGGCCGTCTTCACATAGTGCTTCTGGGGGTTCGACCGGTTGAAGAAGGTCCGGATGGACTGCTGGGCCAGGTACTCGTCGTCGCCCTCGCCCAGGCAGACCAGCAGCCCGCGGGCGACCTCGGCGGCGAAGGTGACGGTGAGCTTGTTCCACCACTGCCAGGGGTGGACCGGTATGAGGAGGTAGTCGGCTGGGTCGAGGCCCTTGGCGCGCAGGACGCCGTAGAAGCGCTCGACGGTCTCCTCGCCCAGCTCCTGGCGTACGAAGGACTCGTACTCGATGCCGACCCCGGCCGTGAACGCGGCGCGCGAGCGGTGCGCGGCGAGCCAGACCAGGCGGACCGGGCTCGCGGTCTCGGGGGCGTACGAGAGGTACTCGTGGACGCCGAAGCCGAGCCGGCCGTTGTTGGCGACGAAGCAGGGGTGGCCCTCGGTCATACCGGACTCGATGTCCTGGAAGCCGCTCTTCGCGAGCTCGGCGACCGGGATCTGTGGCTTGGTGAGCTTGTAGCAGGTGCCCGAGAGGGTGGAGGAGATCTCCTCCAGGTAGACCGGCAGGATCTCGTCGCTCAGGCCCAGGGTCTGCTTCAGTTCGATGAAGAAGTCGAGGGCGGCGAGGGCGAGTTCGGCACCCTCGCGGTGGCGGGTGATCGAGTCGGCGTCGATCTGCCAGTGGTCCAGGGCGCGGCGGACGGCCGTGAAGTCGTAGCGGGTCCTGCCGTCGTCGCTGCGGACGACGTAGTGGTCCTTGTCGGTCTCCTCGGGCTCGATCAGCCGCTCGTGCGCGAACTCGGCGAGGGCCTTGCGGACCAGCAGGCGGTTGGCGGTCTCCCAGCGCTCGGGGGAGAGGTGGGCCACGGCGTCGGCGAGGCTCATGCGGTCACCCCCGTCGTTTCAAAGAAGCGTTCCCGGGTGCAGAAGCTCAACAGGGCTGTTTTCTCCGGCTTTTGGATCTCCCGCTCGGGCACGAACCCGACTGCCTCATTGAGGGCGTGGACGGCCTTGTTGGAGACGTCCGGTTCCACGACGACCCGCTCGACGGCCCGGTCCTCGAAGAGGTGGGCCATCACGGCGGTGATGACGGACCGGGTGAAGCCGTGGACGGGCCTGTCGGTCGCCGGGGTCAGGAAGTGCATGCCGATGTCACCGGGCCGGGGCTCGTACAGCCCGACGAGCTCGCGGTGGGCGGGGTCGTACTTCTCCATCAGGAAGGCGGGGACGCCCTGCTCGTCGAGGCCCAGCAGCGCGTGGTGGTGCTCGTCGGCCGCGATGTCCATGTAGGCGCGCTCGACGTCGACCAGCGTGGCGTCCTGCATCATCCAGAACGCGGCCTTGGGGTGGGTGACCCACCCATGCAGGAGCTCGGCGTCCTTCAGGGGGTCGAGGGGGCGGAAGGTGAAGGAGGTCATACGGAAAACTCCTGGAACGCGATCGTCTTCTCGACCGGGTAGTACTCGGTGCCGAGCAGTTCTCGGATGATGTAGCTGTTGCGGTAGGCACCCATGCCCAGGTCGGGGCTGGTGATGCTGTGGGTGTGGACGCCGGCGTTCTGGAGGAAGACGCCTCTGCCCGTCACGTCGATCGCGTAGTTGCGGGACACGTCGAAGTTGCCCTGGGAGTCGTACACGAGCCGGTCCTTGACCGGCGCCAGGAACTCCGGCTCGGCGTACTTGTAGCCGGTGGCGAGAACCAGACCCTGCGACTCGATCTCGAAGTCCTTATCCTGCTCCTCCTGGCGGAAGGCGAGCGTGTACGTGCCGTTCTCGTGACGCGCGCTGTTCAGCGAGGAGTTGGTGAGCAGGCGGGTGGGGACCGGACCGCCGAGGTTCTTCTGGTAGAGCAGGTCGAAGATCTCGTTGATCAGGTCGCCGTCGATGCCCTTGAACAGGCCCTTCTGCTCGGCGGTGAGCCGGTAGCGGGTGGCCTCGGGGAGCTCGCGGTAGTAGTCGATGTACTCCGGGGAGGTCATCTCCAGCGTGAGCTTGGTGTATTCGAGGGGGAAGAAGCGGGGGGAGCGGGTGACCCAGTTCAGCCGGTAGCCGTGGACGTCGATCTCGCTTAGGAGGTCGTGGTAGATCTCGGCGGCGGACTGCCCCGAGCCGACGACGGTGATCGACTCCTTCTTCACCAGCTCCGAACGGTGCTGCACATAGCGGGAGTTGTGGATGAAGTCGCCGTCCAGCCCCTGGCAGGCCTCCGGGATGTACGGCGGGGTGCCGGTGCCGAGGACCAGGTGGCGGGCGCCGAACTCCTCACCGGCCGCGGTTTTCACGACGTAGAGGTCGTTCTCGTACGTCACCTCGGTGACCGTCGTGCCGAAGCGGACGTTGCTCAGTTTGTTCGCGGCCCAGCGGCAGTAGTCGTCGTACTCCACGCGCAGCGGATAGAAGTTCTCGCGGATGTAGAACGAGTACAGCCGGCCCTTCTCCTTCAGGTAGTTGAGGAAGGAGTACGGCGAGGTCGGATCCGCGAGGGTGACCAGGTCCGACATGAACGGGGTCTGGAGGTGGGCGCCGTCCAGGAACATGCCGGCGTGCCACTCGAAGTCGGGCTTCGAGTCCAGGAAGATCCCGTCGAGTTCGTCGATGGGCTCGGTGAGGCAGGCCAGGCCGAGGTTGAAGGGGCCCAGCCCGATACCCACGAAGTCATAGGTCTTGGGCGTGTTTTCAGGACGCGCGGTCAAGGGACTCTCCCAGGTACTGCTCGGCGTGGCCGGCGATCAGGTCGAGGACGACGGACATGTCCTCGACCGTCGTCTCAGGGTTGAGCAGGGTGAACTTCAGGTAGTGGCGGCCGCTCACCTTGGTGCCCGCGACCACCGCGTCCCCGGAGGCGAACAGGGCCTTGCGGGCGTACAGGTTGGCGCGGTCGATCTCGGCCGGGTCGGTGACGGCGGCCGGGACGTAGCGGAAGACGAGCGTGGAGAGACTCGGTTCGACGACCACGTCGAAGCGCGGGTCGGCGGCGAGCAGTTTCCAGCCCTCGGCGGCCAGGTCGCAGACCTCGTCGAAGAGCTGCCCGATGCCGTCGGCGCCCATCACGCGCAGGGTCATCCACAGCTTCAGCGCGTCGAAGCGGCGGGTGGTCTGGAGGGACTTGTCCACCTGGTTAGGGATACGTTCCTGCACCATACGGCGCGGGTTGAGGTACTCCGCGTGGTAGGTGGCGTGACGCAGCGTCGAGGAGTCCCGTACCAGTACGGCGGACGAACTCACCGGCTGGAAAAACGACTTGTGGTAGTCCACGGTCACCGAGTCGGCGTTCTCGATGCCGTCGATGCGGTCCCGGTACCTGAGGGAGGCGAGCAGCCCGCAGCCGTAGGCCGCGTCCACATGCATCCAGGCGCCGTACTGCTCGCACAGCTCGGCGATCTCGGGCAGCGGGTCGATCGAACCGAAGTCGGTGGTGCCCGCGGTGGCGACGACGGCCATCGGGACCAGGCCGTCGCGACGGCAGCGCTCCAGCTCACGGGCGAGGGCGACGGTCTGCATGCGCTTGTCGTGGTCGACGGGGATACAGACCACGGAGTCCTGGCCGAGGCCGAGGAGCTTGGCCGACTTCTTCACGCTGAAGTGGCTGACCTCGGAGGCGAAGACGCGCAGTCCGGCCGCTGTCTGTGTCTTCGCCTCCTCGCGGGCGAGCAGCAGTGCCTGCAGGTTGGACTGTGTCCCGCCGGAGGTGAACACCCCGTCCGCGTTGTCGCCGAGACCGATGCGCGCGGTCGTCCAGTCGATCAGTTTGCGTTCGATGAGGGTGCCGCCGGCCGACTGGTCCCAGGTGTCCAGCGAGGAGTTGACGGCCGAGAGGATGGCCTCGCCGAGCACGGCCGGGATGACGACCGGGCAGTTGAGGTGGGCGAGGTAGCGGGGATGGTGAAAGTAGACCGCGTCCCGGAGATACACCTCCTCCAGCTCGTCGAGCACGGCCGCCGTGTCCAGCAGGGGCTTGTCGAGGTCGATCCCGTCGATGCGGGGGCTGAGGGCGTCGACGGTGATTCCGGTGAACGGCCTTGTGGTGGTGGCGAGTTTGGCCGCCACCCGCTCGATTCCTTCGGTCACGGAGCGGCGGTAGCTCTCCGCGGTCGTGTCATTGAGCAGGTGCGAGCGCATGTGGGGGCCCTCCGGTGGGGAATCCGTGCGGGACGGGGCAGAGCGGGGCGGGGCCCCGGGTTCAACTTAGGTAAGCCTAACCTAATTAACTCGGGCGGAAACCTGCCTCATCAGTGACCGGGGTCACTTGGACGGGAGTTACTAGGCTGCCCGCAGCTGCTCTTCGGTCATCCCCTGCCGCCAGTACCCGACGAAGGTGACCCGGCGCCGGTCGATCCCGCGCTCCCGCACGAAGTGCCGCCGCAGCTCCTTCACGCACCCGGACTCGCCCGCGATCCAGACGTACGGCCGCTCGGCGTCGGGCAGTTGTGCATCGCGAAGGGCGCCGAGTGCCATGGGGGAGCACTGGGCGCCGGTCTCTTCGGGCACGAGCCAGGTGATCTCGGCGTCCGCCTCGGTCGCGAGGTCCTGGATGTCCCCGGCGTCGCGCACCTCCAGCCAGACACGGGCACGCCGGCCGGCGGGGAGGGCTTCGAGGATCGCGGAGACGGCGGGCAGGGCGGTCTCGTCGCCCCACAGCAGCACCAGATCGGTGTCCTCGGGCGGACGGAACCGGATCGCCCGGTTGTCGGCGACGGCGGGCCCGAGCAACTGCACCCGGTCGCCCGCGGCGGCACGTGCGGCCCACCGGGAGGCCGGTCCGGCGGGCTCGTGCAGCACGAAGTCGATGTCGATCTCGTCGGGGTCCCGACGGAGCGAGCGCAGCGTGTACGACCGCATCACGGCCCGTACGTCGTCGGGGAGTTCACGCCACGCCTGCCACCATCCGTCGCCGAGCTCGACGGGAACTCCGGGCTCGGTCCGCCCTTCGGCGGGGAGGAAGAGGGACAGCGACTGATCGCGTCCGTCGGAGAAGAAGTGCCGGAGGTCCTCCCCGGTGAAGCTGACCCGGACGAGAGACGGGCCGAGCCGCCTCGTCCGTACGACCTGGAGGGAGAAGAAGCGGAACGGGGCGGCTACGGCCGTGGTCATGGGGCTACTCCTGAATCGGCGTCAACGACGTGCCTAGCTGACCTTCTTCGCGGTCTCTATCGCCTTCGCGAGGTTCTCCACCATCGCCACGCACTTGTCGTACGACGGAATCGGCTCCGGCGACCGCGAGATGACCTGCCCCGCCTTCACCGCGGGCAGCTTCTTCCAGGTCGCCTCGGTGATGTCGGCCGGCTGGATGGTCGCCGTACGGTCGTCCATCATGATGATGTCGGCCGCGTACTTGTCGACGTTCTCCCAGCTCAGCGACTCGTACCAGCCGCCGGAGGCCTTGAGTACGGACGCCGGGGGCTCCACGAAGTTCACGCCGAGTGCCTTGAAGTACTCGAGGTCGATGGAGAGGTTGGTGCCGGAGACGTAGAAGACGTCCTGCGCCGCGGATCCGGCCAGCACCTTGATGTCGGGGTGGGCCTTGGCGGCGGTGCGCAGCCGCTCCGACGCCGCTTCGAACCGCTTCTTCGCGTCGGTGACCTTCGTCGCCGTCATGTCGGCGCCGAGGGACTCGGCCAGCTCCCACACCCGCTGGAGCGGCGTGGTGATCTGGCGGTCGTAGACGGAGACGGCCACGCTCGGCGCCAGCTTTGCGATCTTGGAAGCGGAGGCCGCGGGGACGTACCAGAGGGTGCCGGCGCTGTCGAAGGTCGTGGTGATGAGGACCTCGGGCGCGAAGGCCGCGTACTGCTCGACGTTGAACTGGTCCCAGACGTTGCCGAAGACCGTCAGCTTGCTGACGTCCATGTCGCCGGCCTGGACGTCGGCCTTGCCGTCCTTGGTCTTGGTGGGGCCGAAGACGCCCTTGACCTCGATGCCGTAGTCGTGGAGCGCGGCGGCGACGCCGACGAAGGCGACGATCCTCGTGGGAACCTTGTCGAGCTTCACGGTCGTGCCGCGGTCGTCCTTGAAGGTCCAGGGCCCGGCCTTCGCGGCCGTGGTCTCCTTGCTCGAGCCCTCGCTGCCGGAGTCGTCGTCACCGCAGGCCGCGAGCACGGCGCCGAGGCCGAGTGCGCCGCCCGCGGCGAGGATGCCACGGCGGGTGAGATGGGCGGCTCGTGCGTTGGACATGTGTGGCTGCTTTCGAACGGGGCGGAGCGCCCGCCGGACAAGTTCGAATGTAGGTTAGCCTAACCTCACTGAATGTCCAGGGGGCGGTCCCGCCTCGCCGAAGCAGTGGGTGCCCTGCCGTCCGCGGTCTAACCCGGCAGCCCCAACTCCCGTGCGATCAGCATCCGCTGGACCTCGCTGGTGCCCTCGCCGATCTCCAGGATCTTGGAGTCGCGCCACATACGGGCGACCGGGTACTCGTTCATGAAGCCGTAGCCGCCGTGGATCTGGGTGGCGTCGCGGGCGTTGTCCACGGCGATCGTGGAGGAGTACAGCTTGGCGAGGGCCGCCTCCTTCTTGAAGGGCTCGCCGGTGACCAGACGCGAGGCCGCGTCCCGCCAGGCGAGCCGGGCCGTGTGCGACTTCATCTCCATGTCGGCGATCTTGAACTGGATCGCCTGGTTGGCGCCGATCGGCCGCCCGAACGCCTCCCGCTCCTTGGCGTACTTCACCGACTCGTCCACACAGCCCTGCGCGAGCCCGGTCGCGAGGGCCGCGATGGCGATCCGGCCCTCGTCGAGGATGCGCAGGAACTGGGCGTATCCGCGGCCCTGTTCGCCCAGCAGGTTCGCCGCCGGGACCCGGACGTCCGAGAAGGACAGCTCACGGGTGTCGGAGGCGTTCCAGCCGACCTTCGAGTACGGCGCCGCGACCGTGAAGCCCGGGGTGCCCGAGGGGACGATGATCGAGGAGATCAGCGGCCTGCCGTCCGGCTTGCGCCCGGTGACGGCGGTGACGGTGACCAGGCCCGTGATGTCGGTACCGGAGTTGGTGATAAAGCACTTGGTGCCGTTGATGACCCATTCGTCGGTGTCCGGGTCGAGGCGGGCCGTCGTGCGGGTCGCCCCGGCGTCGCTGCCGCCGTCCGGTTCCGTGAGGCCGAACGCGCCCAGGATCTCGCCCGAGCACAGCCGGGGCAGCCACTCGCGCTTCTGCTCCTCCGTGCCGAACAGGTGCAGCGGCATGGCGCCGAGCGAGACGCCGGCCTCCAGGGTGATCGCCACCGACGAGTCCACGCGCGCGAGTTCCTCGAGCACGAGGCCCAGCGCGAGGTAGTCGCCGCCCATACCGCCGTACTCCTCGGGGAACGGCAGCCCGAACAGGCCCATGCGGCCCATCTCGCGGACGATCTCGTACGGGAACTCGTGGTGCTCGTAGTACTCGCCGATCTTCGGCGCCACGACGTCATGGGCGAACTCCTCGACGGTGCGGCGGAGTTCTTCCAGCTCGGGGGAGAGGCGGTGGTCCATCGGGGTTCACTCCTGGTGGGAGAGGGCGCGGACGGTACGGGACGGGCTGGGTCGGCCCAGGTGTTCGGCCATCCACACGCTGGTGGCGACGAGACGGCCGAGGTCGACGCCGGTGTCGATGCCGAGGCCCTGCAGCATCCACACGAGGTCTTCGGTGGCGAGGTTGCCGGTGGCGGACTTGGCGTACGGGCAGCCGCCGAGGCCGCCGGCGGAGGCGTCCACGGTGGTGACGCCGTGCTGGAGGGCGGCGTAGGTGTTGGCGAGTGCCTGTCCGTACGTGTCGTGGAAGTGCACGCCCAACGTGTCCACGGGTACGTCGAGTTCGGTCAGCAGAGCCCGTACGTGGCCCGGTGTCGCCACCCCGATCGTGTCGCCGAGGCTGAGTTCGTCGCAGCCCATGTCGAGCAGGGCACGGCAGACCCTGGTGACCTGAGGGATCGGGACGGCGCCCTCCCACGGGTCGCCGAAGCACATCGACAGATAGCCGCGGACATGGACGCCCTCCGCCTTCGCCCTGCCGACGACGGGTTCGAACATCGCCAGGGCCTCGTCCACCGTGCGGTTCAGGTTGGCCTTGGCGAAGGACTCGGTCGCGCTGGCGAACACGGCGACCCGGCGGGCTCCGAGGGCCAGCGCGCGGTCCAGGCCGCGTTCGTTCGGGACGAGCACCGGGAGATCCGCGGGCAGATCGGCGATCTGCGGGAACAGCTGCTCCGCGTCCGCGAGTTGGGGCACCCACTTGGGGTGGACGAAGCTGGTGGCCTCGATCGTGGTGAGACCCGCCTCCGCGAGGCGGCGCACGAACTCCGCCTTGACCTCGGTGGGCACGGTCGACTTCTCGTTCTGCAGGCCGTCGCGGGCGCCGACCTCGTGGATACGGACGCGGGCCGGCAGGCCGGGCTCGGGAACGGTCATGGGCAGGGTCACTGCGCCACCTCCTCGTGCGGTGCGATCACGGCCAGCACCTGGTCCATGGCGACGGTCGTGCCCGCCGTGACGTCCAGCTCGGCGACCGTGCCGGCGTGCGGGGCGGAGATGACGTGCTCCATCTTCATCGCCTCGACGACGAGCAGACTCTGACCGGCGGCCACCTCGTCCCCGACCGCCACCTTCACGACGGTCACCGTGCCGGGCATGGGGGCGGTGAGGGAGTCGGCGCCGGCATGACCACTCCCGGTGAGGGACGCGGCCACCGGATCGTGGTCGCGCACCTGCCAGGCGTCGCCGTCCCGGCCCACCCAGTCACCGGCGCGGTGGAAGGTGTGACGGACACCGTCGAGGGTGACGGTGACCTGGTCGTCGGTGACGGTGTGGGTACCGCGGCTTCGGTGGGTGACCGGTTCGAGTCCCGTCACCTGCAGCGGGAACCCGACCGGCTTCCCGAGGCCTCCCATCCGCCAGCCGCTCGGCACCGAGAACGGATCGGTCCAGCCCTCGCCTCGCGGCCGCAGCGCTTCGAGCCGTACGGCCGCCGCCGCCTCGTACACCTCGTCCGGTACGTCCGTGGAGACCAGGTCGTCCACCACCCGCTCGACGAGCCCGGTGTCCAACTCCCCCTTCACCACGTCCGGGTGGGCCAGCAGCCGGCGCAGGAACCCCGCGTTGGTCTGCACGCCCAGCGTCACCGTCCGTGCGAGGGCCGCCCGGAGCTTCCTGAGCGCGGTGGCGCGGTCCGGGCCGTACGCGATGACCTTGGACAGCATCGGGTCGTACAGGCTGCCGACCTCCGTGTCCTCGCTGAGCCCGGAGTCGGTGCGGACGCCGTCGCCCTGGGGCTCGTGGAGCCGGAGCACCGTGCCGCCGGTCGGCAGGAACCCACGGGCCGGGTCCTCCGCGCAGACGCGGGCCTCGACGGCGTGCCCGGTCAGCCGGACGTCCTCCTGCCCGTACGGCAGCCGCTCGCCCGCCGCCACCCGCAGCTGCCACTCCACCAGGTCCAGGCCGGTGATCAGCTCGGTGACCGGGTGCTCCACCTGGAGACGGGTGTTCATCTCCATGAAGTAGTACGACGACGGGTCGTCGCCCGGGACGATGAACTCCACGGTGCCCGCGCCCCGGTAGCCGCAGGAGCGTGCCGCCTCGACCGCGGCCCCGCCCATCGCCGCGCGCGTGCCCTCGTCGAGGAGGACGCTGGGCGCCTCCTCGATGATCTTCTGGTGGCGGCGCTGGAGGGAGCACTCGCGCTCGCCGAGATGGATCACGTTCCCGTGGCCGTCCGCCAGCACCTGGATCTCGATGTGCCGGGGCCGGTCGACCCACCGCTCCACGAGCAGGGTGTCGTCACCGAAGGAGGCACGGGCCTCGCGGCGGGCGGCGGCGATCTCCTCCTCGAGGACCGTCAGGTCCCGGACCAGCCGCATGCCCTTGCCGCCGCCGCCCGCGCTGGGCTTCAGCAGCACGGGTGCGCCCAACGCGCGCGCGGCCTCGGCGAGATCGGGGTCGCGGCCACCGGGCACCACGGGCACCCCGGCCGCCTCCACGGTCTCCTTGGCGCGGATCTTGTCGCCCATCAGGGCGATGGAGTCAGCCGTCGGCCCGATGAAGACCAGCCCGGCGTCGGCGCAGGCGCGCGCGAAGGCCGTGTTCTCCGCAAGGAAGCCGTAGCCGGGGTGGACCGCCTGGGCGCCGGTGCGGGCGGCTGCCTCGAGGAGCCGCTCGACGGACAGATAGCTCTCCGAGGCCGGCGCAGGGCCCAGTCGTACGGCGGTGTCCGCCTCCCGGACGTGCCGGGCGTCGGCGTCCGCGTCGGAGAAGACGGCCACGGAGCGCACGCCCAGGGCGCGCAGGGTGCGGATGACGCGGACCGCGATCTCGCCCCGGTTGGCGACAAGCACTGTGTCAAACATGGGTCCTCACATCCGGAAGACGCCGAACTGGGGGTCGCCCAGCGGCGCGTTGGCGCATGCGGTCAGGGCCAGGCCGAGCACCTGCCGGGTGTCGAGCGGGTCGATGACCCCGTCGTCCCAGAGGCGGGCGGTGGCGTAGTAGGCGTTGCCCTGGCGCTCGTACTGAGCGCGGATCGGGTCCTTGAAGCTCTCTTCGTCCTCGGCGGGCCAGGCCTCCCCGCGGGCCTCCAACTGGTCCCGCTTGACGGTCGCGAGGACCGACGCGGCCTGTTCGCCGCCCATGACGGAGATCTTGGCGTTGGGCCACATCCACAGGAAGCGGGGGGAGTAGGCCCGGCCGCACATGGAGTAGTTCCCGGCGCCGTACGAACCGCCCACGACCACGGTCAGCTTGGGCACGCGCGTGCAGGCGACCGCGGTCACCATCTTGGCGCCGTGCTTGGCGATGCCGCCCGCCTCGTAGTCCTTGCCGACCATGAAGCCGGAGATGTTCTGGAGGAACAGCAGCGGGATGCCGCGCTGGTCGCACAGCTCGATGAAGTGGGCGCCCTTCTGGGCCGATTCGGAGAACAGGATGCCGTTGTTTGCGACGATCCCGACCGGGTGGCCGTGGATCCGGGCGAAGCCGGTGACCAGGGTCTGCCCGAACTCGGCCTTGAACTCCGCGAACCGGGAGCCGTCGGTGACGCGCGCGATGATCTCGCGTACGTCGTAGGGGGTGCGGGAGTCCGTGGGGACGGCGCCGTAGAGGCCGTAGGGGTCGACCTTGGGCTCCACGGCGGGCCTGACGGACCAGGGCAGCGGCCCGCGCGCGGGGAGCGTGGCGGCGATGTTCCGCACGATCCTCAGGGCGTGGGCGTCGTCCTCGGCGAGGTGGTCGGTGACGCCGGAGATCCGGGAGTGCACCTCGCCGCCGCCGAGTTCCTCCGCGGTGACGACCTCGCCGGTGGCGGCCTTCACGAGGGGAGGGCCGCCGAGGAAGATCGTGCCTTGGTTCCGGACGATGACGGCCTCGTCGCTCATGGCGGGGACGTAGGCGCCCCCGGCCGTGCACGAGCCGAGCACGGCGGCGATCTGCGGGATGCCCGCGCCGGACATCCTGGCCTGGTTGTAGAAGATCCGCCCGAAGTGCTCGCGGTCCGGGAAGACCTCGTCCTGCATGGGCAGGAAGGCGCCGCCGGAGTCGACGAGGTAGATGCAGGGGAGGCGGTTGTCGAGGGCGACCTCCTGCGCGCGCAGATGCTTCTTCACCGTCATCGGGTAGTACGTACCGCCCTTGACGGTGGCGTCATTGGCGACGACGACGCACTCCCGCCCGCTCACCCTGCCGATCCCGGCGATGACCCCGGCGGCCGGGGCCTGTCCGTCGTACAGCCCGTCGGCGGCGAGGGGAGCGAGCTCCAGGAAGGGCGAGCCGGGGTCGAGCAGGGTGTCCACCCGGTCCCGGGGCAGCAGCTTCCCGCGCGCGGTGTGCCGTTCGCGCGCCCTCTCCCCGCCGCCCAGCCGGGCCGCCGCGAGCTTGTCCCGCAGCTCGTCCACGAGTGCCCGGTGGGCCGCCTCGTTGGCCTGCCAGGCCTGTGACGCGGGGTCCGCCGCGCTCGTCAGCTCGGGTGCCTGATCCATGTCCCGCGGTTCCCCTCACCCAGTGATCGCCTGTTAATGAGCGTTAACCATTTCCTTCAGGTTAACGACCGCTAACCTCCCTGTCTAGAATTGCTTCCATGGCCACGAGAACCGACGCACCCACCCGCCGCGAGCAGATCCTCAAGGAGGCCGCGCGGCTGTTCGCCGAGCGCGGGTTCCACGGCGTGGGCGTGGACGAGATAGGCGCGGCGGTCGGCATCAGCGGACCCGGCCTCTACCGGCACTTCGCGGGCAAGGACGCGATGCTGGCGGAGCTGCTGGTGGGGATCAGCGGGCAGTTGCTGACCGGGGGGAAGCGGCGGGTGGCCGAATCGGCCGACGGGGATCCGGGGGCGCTGCTTGACTCCCTGATCGAGGGCCACATCGACTTCGCCCTGGACGACCGTCCCCTCATCACCCTCCACGACCGCGAGCTGGACCGCCTGCGGGACAGCGACCGCAAGCTGGTCCGGCAGTTGCAGCGGCAGTACGTGGAGCTGTGGGTGGAGATCCTGCGCGAGGTCTACCCCGGCCTCACGGAGCCCGCCGCCCGCTCGGCGGTGCACTCCGTCTTCGGGCTCCTGAACTCCACCCCGCACCTGGGCCGCCCGGGCTCGCTCCCGGGCCGCGGCGCCACGGCGGAGCTGCTGCACCGCATGGCGAGGGGCGCGTTCGCGGCTGCGGCGGCGTGACGAGCGTTACGGGATCACCCCTGGACGGCTCTCCTTACCGGCCGGTACCTTAATGTTCTGAGCAAGCGCTTAGGTATGGACCCTTTCAGTCAGGTGGAGGTGGCGGCGGTGCGCCGTACGGTGTTCAACGAGGACCACGAGGCGTTCCGGGAGACCCTGCGCGCCTTCATCGAGGCCGAGGTCGTCCCCGTCTACGACGAGTGGTTCGCGGCCGGTCAGGCGCCGCGCGACTTCTACTACAAGCTCGCCGAGCTCGGCGTCTTCGGCATCCGCGTGGACGAGGAGTTCGGCGGCGCCGGCATCGACTCGTACAAGTTCGAGGCCGTGATGTACGAGGAGACCGCACGCGCGGGCGTGCAGTTCGGCGGCTCCGGTGTGCACGTCCTGCTCGGACTGCCGTACATCAAGATGCTCGCGACGGACGAGCAGAAGAAGCGCTTCCTGCCGAAGTTCGTCTCCGGCGAGGAGATGTGGGCCCTCGCGATGACCGAGCCGGGCACCGGCTCCGACCTCGCCGGCATGAAGACCACCGCCAAGCTCTCCGAGGACGGCACGCACTACGTCCTCAACGGCTCCAAGACCTTCATCACCGGCGGCGTCCACGCCGACCGTGTGATCGTCTGCGCCCGCACCTCCGCGCCCACCGCCGAGGACCGCCGGCACGGCATCTCCCTGTTCGCCGTGGACACCAAGTCCGAGGGCTACTCCATCGGCCGCAAGCTCGACAAGCTCGGCCTGAAGACCTCCGACACCGCCGAGCTCGCGTTCGTCGACGTCAAGGTCCCCGTCGAGGACCTCCTCGGCGAGGAGAACAAGGGCTTCTACTACCTCGGCCACAACCTCGCCTCCGAGCGCTGGGGCATCGCCTTCGGCGCCTACGCGCAGGCCAAGGCCGCCGTGCGGTTCGCCAAGGAGTACGTCCAGGAGCGCACCGTCTTCGGCAAGCCGGTCGCGTCCTTCCAGAACACCAAGTTCGAGCTGGCCGCCTGCCAGGCCGAGGTCGACGCGGCCGAGGCCGTCGCCGACCGCGCCCTCGAGGCCCTCGACGCCGGCGAGCTCACCCCCGCCGAGGCCGCCTCCGCCAAGCTGTTCTGCACCGAGGTCGCCCACCGCGTCATCGACCGCTGCCTCCAGCTGCACGGCGGCTACGGCTTCATGAACGAGTACCCCATCGCCCGCCTGTACGCGGACAACCGCGTCAACCGCATCTACGGCGGCACCAGCGAGATCATGAAGACGATCATCGCGAAGGACATGGGCCTGTAAGCCGAGCGATATCACCGGCCGGTACAACAGTTCCATGAGCCAGGCACTTCAGGACCTCCTCGATCTGCTCGACCTCGAGCAGATCGAGGAGGACATCTTCCGCGGTCAGTCCCGGTCCGCCGTCGTCCCCCGCGTCTTCGGCGGGCAGGTCGCGGCGCAGGCGCTGGTCGCCGCCGGGCGGACGGTCCCCGAGGACCGGCTCGCCCACTCCCTGCACGCGTACTTCCTGCGCCCCGGCGACCCCGGCGCGCCGATCGTCTACACCGTCGACCGCATGAACGACGGCCGCTCCTTCACCGCCCGTCGCGTCCTCGCGGTCCAGCACGGCCAGCCGATCTTCGCCCTCTCCGCCTCCTTCCAGCGGCACGAGGAGGGCTTCGACCACCAGGCCGCCATGCCCACCGCCCCCGACCCGGCCACGCTCCCCACCTCCGCGGACCGGCTGCGCGGCTACGACCACCTGGACCCGGCGGTCGTGGAGCGCTTCCTGGAGGCCCGCGAGGCGATCGACCTGCGGTACGCCGACGATCCGCCGTACGGAAGGTTCGGCGAGCCGCGCGAGCCGCACTCCCAGGTCTGGTTCCGCACCAACGGCAAGCTCGCGGACGACCCGCTGCTGCACGTCGTCCTCGCCACGTACGTCTCCGACATGACGCTCCTCGACTCGACCCTCCTCGCGCACGGCCGCGGCGGCTGGGCCGTCGGTGACGTCGTCGGAGCCTCGCTCGACCACGCGATGTGGTTCCACCGCCCCTTCCGTGCGGACGAGTGGCTCCTGTACGACCAGGAGTCCCCGTCGGCCCAGGGCGGCCGCGGCCTCGGCCAGGCCCGCATCTACACGCAGGACGGCCGACTGGCCATCTCGGTGATCCAGGAGGGCGTGGTCCGCGCGCCCAGGTGACGGCCGGCCCCCCCGGGGCCCGTGTCTAGGCCAGGCCCGCTTCCGCCAGCAGATACGCCGTCATCGGGTCGTAGTAACGCGGGCTCACCACATGGTCGTCCAGCGGCACGGTCACCTGGACCGTCCCCTCGGCCTCCGCCAGGAACAGCGCCGGGTCGTTGGAGTCGGCGTAGCCCACCGAGTCCACGCCGTGCTGTCCGGCGTAGCCCGCCCAGCCGTGGTCGGCGACGACCAGGTCGGGCAGCGGACGGCCCTCGCGCTCCAGCGCCGTGAGGATGGCCTTCATCGGGTCGCCGGAATGCGTGTGCCACAGCGTGGCGCCGTGCTCCAGGACCGCCACGTCCGCGAACTGCATGACGTACCCCTCGTCCGTCTGCAGCCCGTCCGGGATGACCACGATCTCGCAGCCGGCCGTGCGCAGCGCGGCGGCCGTGGCGTGGTGCACGTCCAGCATGCCGCCGGGGTGGCCGGTGGCGAACAGCACCCGCTGCTGTCCGTCCGCCGCCTTGCGCAGCCGGGCCGCCATGCGCTCCAGGCCGCCGACGGTCAGCTCGGGGTCGATGGTGTCCTGGCCGTACCGGTACTCCGGGTCGTCGTTGACCCCCACCCGCTCCGCCATCACCGCGAGCACGTCCTGCTCGTCACTCCAGCGGTCCCCGAGCTCCAGGCCGAACCAGTAGTGGCGGTTGCCGTTCGCCAGCTGGCGGTAGTGGGAGAGGTTGTTCTCACGCGGGGTGGCGACCTCACCCGCGATACGGGTCTTCACAAGGTGCTCGACGAGCTCGGCGCGGCTGGGTGTCCCGGGTATCGGCATGTCTCCCATTCTGAGGCACGCCTTCACGAGATCGCCGCGCATCCCGCACGCTGGGACGCGGGTCACCCGATCATGGTCGCCGCAGCGCGAACCACAGCTCCATCCGTACGTCCGGGTCGTCCAGGTCCCGTTCCAGCAGCGCCGCGCACTTCGCGATCCGCTGCCGCACGGTGTTGCGGTGCACGTCCAGCGCGACGGCCGTCCGGTCCCAGCTGCCGTGCAGGGACAGCCAGGTGCGGAGGGTCTCGGTGAGGGTGGGAGCGAGCGGGGCCAGGAGCGCCTTGGCGTGTGCCTCGGCGTCCGCCTCCGGCACCAGGTCGGCGAGGGCGGGACGGGCCCCGTACCGGACCAGCCCGGCCCGGGTCGCACGGGCGCGGGCCAGCGCACGGCCCGCCTGTACGTCGGCGGTGGCCCACTCCCGCGGTCCGGCGACGGCACTGACCCCCAGTGTCCACCCCGGCTGCGGGGCCGGTTCCGGGCCGGCGGGCAGCAGCACCCGTACGACCTCCCGCGCCACGTCCACCAGCGGTGACCCGAGCGCCGCGCCCAGCGCGGAGGCGGCGACGGGGTCCGGAGCGGCGAGGCTGTCGGGCCGGGCGTGCACGACGACCCACCGCTCGCCCCCGAGGAGCGGGGCCACGTCCTCCGCCGGGGCGCCCAGCAGCAGCCGTACGAGAGCGGAGGAGCGCGCCGCCCCCGACCCGGTCTGATGCTCACCGGTGAGCAACGACAGCAGCACGGCGGCGACGGAGGCGATCGTGTGGTCGCCGGGATCCCGCCGCGGGGCGGCGACGCCGAGCACGAAGCCGTGCCCGGCGCCGAGGGAGTAGGCGGCGAGGTGGACGTCGGCGGTCGCGTGACTGGCGGAGGTCGGCGTCCCGGGACCGGAGGGGCGTACCACCTCCGTGAGCCCGGTCAGCGCCTCCCGGGCGACCGAGCCCACCAGTCGCCCGGCGGATGCCACCTCCGCCCCCTCAGGCCCGTACAGCACCGCCCACCCGCCGACCCGCTGCGCGAGCTGCCGCAGTACGGACGGCACCGGGTCGGGGCGGGAAGCGGCCGCGGCCAGGCTCTGCTGGGCCTCGGTGACGCGGCGCAGTTCCGCGTGGCGGGCCTGGGTCATCAGCTGCCAGACCGCGCGGGCCACGGCGGAGAAGGTGGTCCGGGGCGGGACCTCGATCAGGGGCAGCTCGTAGGCGTCGCAGGCCGCGACCAGCGCGCGCGGGACCGTGTCGTGCACCGGCGCCAGCCCGAAGCCGAGGGCAGCGCCGCCCGCCGCGACGATCCTGGACACGTAGTCGTCGAAGTAGGTGCCCGAACCCGCCGCCTCCGGGATGTGCACCCCCGCCGTCAGCAGCAGCTCACCGCCCAGCAGATACGGGTACGGGTCCGCCATCTCCGAGGTGTGCGCCCAGTGCACGACCGCGGACGGATCCGCGGGACCCGCGATCCGCCGCAGCCCGAGATCCTCCCTGGCCAGCAGCGCGGCCAGCGGGACCGGTGGGGTGGGTGGCACAGCCGGGTCCGGCATGGTGGACGTTCCTTCCATCCGGTACGGCTCGAATGGATGAAACGTACACTTCGCAGTCGCTTTCCGGCCACCTACTGTCGACGCAGACCGGCAGAAGGAGGGCCCCATGGCCGTCGACTACACCGTCATCGTCGTCTACCTGGCCGGCATGCTCGCCATGGGCTGGTGGGGCATGCGCCGCGCCAGGTCCAAGAGCGACTTCCTGGTCGCCGGGCGCCGCCTCGGGCCCGCCATGTACTCCGGCACCATGGCCGCGATCGTCCTCGGCGGCGCCTCCACCATCGGCGGTGTGGGCCTCGGCTACCGCTACGGCCTCTCCGGCGCCTGGATGGTCTTCACCATCGGCCTCGGCCTGCTGGCCCTGTCCGTCTTCTTCTCCGCGCGCATCGCCCGCCTCAAGGTCTACACCGTCTCCGAGATGCTGGATCTCAGGTACGGCGGCCGCGCCGGGGTCATCTCCGGCGTGGTCATGTGGGCGTACACCCTCATGCTCGCGGTCACCTCGACCATCGCCTACGCCACGATCTTCGACGTCCTCTTCGACATGAACCGGACCGTCGCGATCGTCCTCGGTGGCTCGATCGTCGTCGCGTACTCGACCCTGGGCGGCATGTGGTCCATCACCCTCACGGACATGGTGCAGTTCGTCGTGAAGACCATCGGCGTACTGCTCCTGCTGCTGCCCATCGCCGTCGTCAAGGCGGGCGGCTTCGGCGAGATGAGGGCCAAGCTGCCCACCGGGTACTTCGACCCGCTGGGCATCGGCGGCGAGACGATCTTCACCTACGTCCTGATCTACACCTTCGGCATGCTCATCGGTCAGGACATCTGGCAGCGCGTCTTCACCGCCCGCAGCGACACGACCGCCAAGTGGGGCGGCACGGTCGCCGGCACCTACTGTCTCGCGTACGCCCTCGCCGGCGCCGTCATCGGTACCGCCGCCAAGGTCCTCTACCCGAACCTGGCCAACGCGGACGACGCCTTCGCGACCATCGTCAAGGACGAACTCCCGGTCGGGGTAAGGGGCCTGGTGCTCGCCGCCGCGCTCGCCGCCGTGATGTCGACGTCCTCCGGCGCGCTGATCGCCTGCGCGACCGTGGCGAACAACGACATCTGGTCGCGGCTGCGGGGCAGGCCTGCCGAAGGGGAGCGCGACGAGGTGCGGGGCAACCGCGCCTTCATCCTCGTCATGGGCGTGGCCGTGATCTGCACGGCGATCGCCCTCAACAACGTCGTCGAGGCGCTGACCGTCGCCTACAACCTGCTGGTCGGCGGCCTCCTCGTCCCCATCCTCGGCGGACTGCTGTGGAAGCGCGGCACCGCCCAGGGCGCGCTGGCCTCAGTGGTCGTCGGCGGCCTCGCCGTCATCGCCCTGATGGCGGGATACGGCATCCTCGCCAACGAGCCCGTGTACTACGGGCTGCCGGCCTCCCTGGTCGTCTACGTCGCCGTATCCCTGGCGACCCCGGCGACCGACACCGCCGTACTCGAAGCGTGGCGCGAGCGTCTCGCCGGGCGCGGTGTTCCCGAGCCGGTTCCGGCATCCCGGTAGACCGGTCGGTTCGAACAGCACGACAGAAGGAAGGCATACGACCATGAGCTCCCCCGAGACCCCCCGCGGCCCCGTCGACTCCTCCCGCATCCCGCGCTACGCGGGCCCCGCGACCTTCGCCCGGCTGCCCCGCCTCGACGAGGTCGGCCGCGCCGACGTCGCCGTCGTGGGGGTGCCCTTCGACTCGGGTGTCTCGTACCGGCCGGGCGCCCGCTTCGGCGGCAACGCGATCCGTGAGGCGTCCCGGCTGCTCAGGCCCTACAACCCGGCCCAGGACGCGTCCCCCTTCGCGCTCGCGCAGGTGGCGGACGGCGGCGACATCGCCGTGAACCCGTTCGACATCCACGAGGCCGTCGAGACGATCGAGGCGGCCGCGGACGACCTCCTCGGCACCGGCGCCCGCCTGATGACCCTGGGCGGCGACCACACCATCGCCCTCCCCCTGCTCAGGTCCGTCGCGAAGAAGCACGGCCCGGTCGCCCTGCTGCACTTCGACGCCCACCTCGACACCTGGGACACCTACTTCGGCGCCGAGTACACGCACGGGACGCCGTTCCGCCGGGCGGTGGAGGAGGGGATCCTGGACACCTCCGCCCTCTCCCACGTGGGCACCCGCGGGCCGCTGTACGGCAAGCAGGACCTCACCGACGACGAGAAGATGGGCTTCGGCATCGTGACGTCCGCGGACGTCATGCGGCGCGGCGTGGACGAGATCGCCGACCAGCTGCGCCAGCGCGTCGGCGACCGGCCCCTCTACATCTCCATCGACATCGACTGCCTGGACCCGGCCCACGCGCCCGGCACGGGCACCCCCGAGGCGGGCGGCATGACCTCCCGCGAGCTGCTGGAGATCCTGCGGGGTCTGGCATCGTGCAACCTGGTGTCGGCGGACGTCGTCGAGGTGGCCCCCGCGTACGACCACGCGGAGATCACGTCGGTGGCGGCCTCCCACACCGCCTACGAACTGACCACGATCATGTCCCGCCAGATTGCAGAGGCCCGCGCGCAGTGACTCACGACCACGACCTGGTGCTCCGCCCGACCGCCGCCCAGACCGAGGCCGCGCTGAACCCGCCTCCCGGCCGCAACGGCGGAGACCTGGTCGTGGAGACACTGGCCGCGCTCGGCGCGACGACCGTCTTCGGCCTGCCCGGCCAGCACGCGCTCGGCATGTTCGACGCGCTCCGGCGGTCCGACCTGCGCTACATCGGCCTGCGGGTGGAGAACAACGCGGGCTTCGCGGCGGACGCGTACGGCAGGATCACGGGGGAGGCGGCGCCGCTGCTGCTGTCGACCGGCCCCGGCGCGCTGACGTCCCTGGCCGCTCTTCAGGAGGCGGCCGCGGCCTCGGCGCCCGTCCTGGCGATCAGCAGCCAGATCCCGTCCGCCGGTCTGGGCGGCGGCCGGCACGGCTATCTGCACGAACTCCCGGACCAGTCGGCCTCGTTCAGGGGCGTGGTGAAGTCGGTGCACACCGTCCGCGCCCAGTCCCAGATCCCCTCCGCGATCGAGGCGGCCTGGAAGTCGGCGCTGACCGCCCCGCACGGCCCGGTGTGGGTGGAGATCCCGCAGGACGTGCTGCTGTCGCCGACCCTGATCCCCGTGGTGACGGGCGGCGACGCCTTCCCCGAGGAGCTGCCTCCGCGCCCCGAACTCACGGCGGTGGCGGCCGACCTGCTGTCGAACGCGGCCCGGCCGGCGATCATCGCGGGCGGCGGAGTGGTGCGGGCGGACGCTTCGGGGAAGCTGCGGCAGCTGGCGGAGGTTCTGCAGGCCCCGGTGGTCACGACTCCCGGCGGCAAGGGCGCCTTCCCCTGGAAGCACCCGCTCTCCCTCCAGTCCTGGATCGAGGACCGCCACACCACGGACTTCCTGGAGGACGCGGACGTACTCCTGGTGGTCGGCTCCGGGCTGGGCGAACTCTCCTCGAACTACCACACGTTCAAACCGCGCGGCCGGGTCGTGCAGATCGAGGCGGACCTCGGCAAGCTGGAGTCCAACCACCCCGCGCTGGGCATCCACGCGGACGCGCGGCCGGCGTTGCAGGCGCTGCTGGAGACGGTCTCACCGAGGGAGGACGCGCAGGCTCCGGAGCGGGTACGTGACGTGCTCGCTCGCGTTGCGGACCGCATCGCCGCCCAGGAACTCACCCTGGAACAGGAGCTGTTGGCCTCGATCCGCCGAGCCCTTCCCGCCTCCGCCCCCTCCTTCTGGGACATGACGATCCTGGCCTACTGGGCCTGGTCGGCCTTCGACGCCAAGGGCCCCAACCTTCTGCACTCCGCCCAGGGCGCCGGAGGTCTGGGCTACGGCTTCCCCGCGGCCCTGGGCGCCGCGGTTGCCGACCCTTCGCGCCCGGTCCTGGCGGTCTCCGGTGACGGCGGCGCCCTGTACTCCATCGCCGAACTCGCCACGGCCCGCCAGTACGACCTGAACGTCACCTGGCTGATCGTCGACGACGGCGGCTACGGCATCCTGCGCGAGTACATGACGGACGCGTTCGGCGAGGCGACGGCGACGGAACTGACCCGCCCGGACTACGTGGCACTGGCGGAGTCCTTCGGGGTCCCCGGGGCCCGTACGACCCCGGAGAACCTGGCGGACGACCTCGCGAAGGCACTCGGCTCACCGGGGCCCTCGGTGGTCGTACTCCCGGCGGTGCTGCGGATGTTCGCGCCGACGCATCTGGGCTGACGGCACGAAGAGGCGGCCCGTTCCCTCCCCCGAGGGGGAACGGGCCGCCGTGCGGTGGAGGTATGGCGGGTTACTTGGCCCGCAGCACCTTCCAGGTCTTCGGACCGACGATGCCGTCGTACGGCTTGATCTTGAACTCGTGCTGGAACCACAGCACGGCCTTCTTGGTCTTCGAGCCGAACTCGCCGTCGACCTTGAGCTTGGGCTTGTAGTCCGTGGTCTGGTTGATGTTCGCCTGCACCTCCTTGACGGCCTGGCCGCTGCTGCCGAACTTCACCGTCTTGTGGCCCTTGTAGTAGCCGCAGTACCAGCCGAGGCTCGTGGTGTGCTTGCACTTCTTCGCGGCGGCGGTGGTGGTGGCATCGGCCGCGCCGGCGTGGGCGGTCGCCGTCCGGGCCGAGTCGGCCGGGCCGGCGGTGGCTGTGCCGCTCGCGACGCCGCCCAGCAGGGCGAGCGTGGCGATGCCGATGCCGATGGACTTGCTCGTTGCGGTGATGACCATGTCTGGCTCCCCGTTCTGTGGTCGGTGGGGCGGTACGGGGTGGACCGCACCGCCCGTCCTGCACCACCGACATTGCAGGCCGAGTCCGGGGCGGGGTAAGGGCCGCCGGACAGTTGCCGTCGACGCGGGACGTCCCACCCTCCGACCTGCGGGGACGCTCCGCGTGGTGAGTCACCGGCGGGACGCCTCGGACGCCCTGTGGGGCGGCCGAAACCGCGCACCCCGCGAGGCGGCCCCGGGAACCGCAACGGCCTTGTGGGGCATCCTCGTTGAGGAGTGGCGACAGACATGGGGTGGACATGTCTCGTTGGAAGCAACTGCCGGACTCGCTGGACCCGCGGACGCGACAACTCGTCGTACAGCTGCGCAGGGCCAAGGACCACAGCGGCCTCGGTCTCCAGGCGCTGGCCGCCCGGACCGGCTACAGCCGGTCCTCCTGGGACCGTTATCTCAACGGCCGGTCGTCACCGCCGCGGGAGGCGGTGGCGGCGCTGGCCCGTGTCTGCGATCTCGACCCGGCCCGGCTGTTGGCCCTGCACGAGGTGGCGGTGGAGGCGGCACGCGGCGGCGAAGGCGGTCCCCGTGCGGAGACGGCCGGGAAGGCAGCCCCGCGGAAGGGGCGTGGCCGCCGACGGTGGGTGCTCGCCGCCGTAGTGGGCGGTGCTGTCTCCGTGCTCGCGCTGGTGGTGGCCGCACCGTGGGGCGGCGGAGGGGAGGGGACGGGCAGCGGTCCGGCCTCGGCGTCGGAGACGGGTGAGGGGGCCTTCGTGTTCCGGGCCGGCAAGGACTACCCGTGCACGGTGCACCGGGCCGAGGACGGCCTGCTGTACGCGGGGTACAGCAAGACCCGTGTCGGCCTGGTCGGCGTGGGCTCCGCACAGTGGGCCGTCGTCGAGGTGCAGTGCCTGCTGCGCCACCACGGCTACTCGCCGGGGATCGCAGACGGAGCGTTCGGGTCCCGCACCGAGCGTGCGGTGGAGCGGTTGCAGGAGGGCGCGCATCTCCGCGTGGACGGAATCGTGGGCGAGGACACCTGGGGGGTGCTTCGGAAATGACGTCCGGCGAACGACCGGTGGAATGCGAGCGGTTGGCGGAGGCACTGCGCGGGCTACGGTCCCGGACGGGCCTGAGCCTGGCCGCGCTGGCCGCGAAGACGCCGTACAGCAAGTCGTCCTGGGAGCGCTACCTCAACGGCAGGACCGTTCCGCCCCGGAAGGCCGTCGAGGAGTTGTGCGAGCTGGCGGGCGAGCCCCCGGGCCGCCCCCTCGCCCTGTGGGAGCTGGCCGACACCGTGTCGAGCGGGCGGGCTGCGGGCGTGCGCCCCGTGGCGGGCCCGCCGTCGCCGGCTCGGGCCGGAGTGCTCCCGCCCGGCGACGGCGGCCGCTCATCCCGGCTCCCGGGGCGGGGACTGCTCGCCGCTGCCGCGGGCGGGCTCGCGGCCGTCGCGATCGTCGTGCCGCTGGCGGCCACCGGCGCTTTCGACACGTCCGGCCCGGATCCGGTGCCCTCGTCCCGCACCGCCCTGGCGAAGGCATGCCAGGGCAGCAGCTGCACAGGCAAGGATCCCGAAACATACGTCTGCGGAGCCGATCCCGTGCCGGTGACCCTGGGCCGACGGGACTTCCCGGGGCCGCCGACCGTGGTCAAGATCCGGCGCAGCACCGCCTGCGGCGCGGTGTGGGCGCGGATCGACCTGGGGAGGGTCGGGGACCGGGCGGAGATCCTCGTACCGGGCCAGGCCCCGCGGCGGATCGAGGTCAAGGACCGGGTCGACGCCACGGACTCGCTGTCCACCCCGATGGTCGCCGCCACCGGGTCCGAGCTGGCCCACGTGCGGGCCTGCCTGGTGCGGGACGGGGAGCGCCACTGCTTCGGTACGGCCCCCACGGCGGCGCCCACGGTGGCTCAGCTCCCACGGCTGTCGGCGGATAGCGAACGCGGCCCCTGACCGGAAGGCCGGGACCGGCACCGGTTCCCACCAAGTCGCCCTGGATGACAGCGTGTTCGCGGAGTGGGGCAACACGGTCACCGCGATGGCGGTTACGGCGGCGAAGCCGTCCTGACGGCGCCGGTCCACCCCCACCCCCTACCTGCCCGGCAGGGGGAACTGGTTCTACCCTTGCGCCGTGACCAGCTTCGATCAGCCCGAACAGTCCGACCAGGCAGGCAGCGCGCCCCGGCCGCAGTCGTTGATGCTGAGCTTCTTCGGCATCCACGCCCTCGGCCGTGACGTCGCCCTGGCCGCCGGCAGCCTGATCGACGTGTTCGGCCGGGCCGGTATCACCGAGGACGCCGTACGGTCCACGCTCACCCGGATGGTCAAACGCGGCCTGCTCGAACGCCACCGGCGCGGCCGCAAGACGTACTTCGGCCCGACTCCCAGGGCCGTCGGCGTCCTCCAGGACGGCCACGACCGCATCTGGCACACCGGTGCCGTCAACCGTGACTGGGACGGCACCTGGACCCTCGTCGGCTTCTCCCTCCCGGAGGCGTGGCGCAGCGAACGCCACGACCTGCGCTCCCGACTGGTGTGGAACGGCTTCGGCCCCCTGCAGAACGGCCTGTGGGTGGCACCGGGCACGGTGGACGTCCCCGAAGTGGTGGCAGGCCTGGGCCTCGACTCCTACCTCCGGGTCTTCCAGGGATCCACGGCGGTCGCCCCCACCGACGCTCGCACCATCCTGCACACGGCGTTCGACGTGGAGTCCATCGCCAAGGGCTACGAGGCGTTCCTGGTCCGCTGGAGCGGCGCGGCCCAGGAGCCCGCGGACGCGGACCCCCTCGTACGGCAGCTGCTCCTGCACACCGACTGGCTGGACCAGGTCCGCCAGGACCCGCATCTGCCCGCCGAGCATCTGCCCGAGGGCTGGCCGGCGGCCCGCGCGGAGGAACGCTTCCACGAGCTCGCGCAGCGCTACGACGCCCCGGCTCGCCAGGAGGCCGCGAGTGCGCTGGACCAGATCAAGGTGACCGCGGCAGGCGAGTGACGGCCCTCAGCACCCACAGCGGAGAGGCCTGCGGACTATTACTGGGCAATCCATTGACCGCCGTCTGAAAACTGCCCTACATTCGTCGCGTTCTCGGCGTGATGGTCAGCCGCCGCTCAAAGGAGAGCCCCTCGTGCCCACCGAAACGCGTTCACTCCCCGATTCCACCGACGCCCGCCCCTCCGGCGGCCTCCCCGTCGGCACCCTCATCGCCGGCTGCTTCGCGGTCTGCCTGGCACAGATCGCGCTGGCCATGCCGGCGACGTTGAACGGCCTCTTCCAGGAGGACCTGCGCCCCGTCGGCTCCCAGCTCACCTGGATCTCGGACGCCTTCCTGCTCCCCGTCTCCGTTCTGGAACTGACCTTCGGAGTCCTCGGCGACCTCTTCGGCCGCAAGCGCCTGCTGGTCGGGGGCGGTGCGCTGATCGTGGCCGGCGAGGCGCTGGCCGCCTCGGCGACCGGCATCCACATGCTCTGGGTCGGCCAGGCCATCGCCGGTCTGGGTGCGGCGGCACTGTTCCCGACCTCGCTGGCGATGATCGCCGCGGGAACGCACTCGGCGAGGGACCGCGCCCGCACGATCACGATCTGGGCGGCCGCTCTGTCGAGCGGTGGCTTCGTCGCTCCGGTGCTGGGTGGCATCACGGGCAACTACGGCTCGTGGCGCTGGGCGTTCATCGTCGTGACCGGCCTGGCGGTGATCAGCACGGTGCTGAGCCAGCTGCTGGCGCACAACTCCAGTGCGCCGGAAGGCCGTTCACTGGACCTGGCGGGCCAGATCACGATCGGCATCGGCATGTTCGCCCTGCTGTACGCGGTGATCCAGGGCCCGGCGGACGGCTGGACGGCGCGGCCGGTGATGATCGCGTATGTGGTGGCCGGTTTGTTCATCGTCCTCTTCATAGTGGCCGAACTCCGCGCGGACTCTCCGCTGTTGAGACTGGACCTGTTCAAGAACCGGGCGTTCGCGGTCGCGTCGTTCGTCGCCGTGGTCGGCATGTTCAGCTACCTGGGCACGGCGTACACGACGAGCATCCGCCTGGGCCCCATCCAGCACCAGAGCCCCTTGCGTGGCTCGTTCGCCTTCATCCTGCTCAACTCGTGGACTCTGCTTCTGATGCCGCTGATCTCGCGGCTGCTGGAGAAGGTCAGCCCGCGCTGGGTACTGGGCGCGGGTCTGGCGCTGATGGCGGGCGGGGACTTCATGGCCGCGACCCTGTCGGTCAACGATCGCGCGCTGACCTCGCTGATCGTCCCGATCAGCCTGGTCGGCATCGGCTTCGCGCTCACGGTCTCCTCGATCACTTCGACGGCCGTCAACACGGTGGAGGTCCACTACGCGGGCATGGCCAGCGCTTCGACGAGCCTGCTGCGTGACTTCGGGTTCACCCTGGGTCCGGCGGTGATCGGCGCGATCGCGCTGAGCCACGCCGCGAACGAGTTCACGCAGAAGCTCGGCTCCTCCAACCTGTCCGCGCAGGTCAAGGCGGCCGCAGGCCAGGTCGCGGCCGAGGGCGGCCCCCTCGCCTCCAACTCCGTACCCCCGTCGTCGCCACCGGGAGGCGCGGTGCCGATCGCGCTGGAAGCCCTCGGCAACGGCTATGCCATCGGGTACGTGGTCTGCGGGATCGCGGCACTGGCCTGCTGCCTTCTCAGCGTGGTGGCGCTGCGAGGGAAGGGGGCCGGCGCACCCTCGGTCGTCGTTTAGTGCAAGTCTTCGCAGGCCGCCAGTCCGATCCGGCCGCCCCGTAACGCCACCCCGCCCGGGTGCGCGACGGCCGGGGCGACCAGCCCGGCCGGGTCCCACCGTGCACGGGCCCGCATCCTGACCGAGGTCCGCCGGTGCTCCCGGACGGGTCGAAGGTGCCGGCCAGATCGGAAGGGCGTCGAACATCGCACGCGTCAGCGCCGCCATCGCTTCCGGGTCCTCGCCCAAAGAGGACGAGAGGGACAGCGGGACAGCGCGTGCGATGTGGTCCAGGAAGCGATTCGCGCTGACCGTCGAGGCCGACGCCACCCCGTACTCCGGCCGTCACTGTCCCGCGCTTGTTCGACAAGTGGCCGAACCCCCCATGCGAAGAGGGGGGTTCAGTCGCGGAACCGCCTACCAGATCGCCTCGACCCACTCCGGGTGGTCGATGAACGGGTTGCGGTTGTGCTGGTAGGTGTCGTAGATGACCTGGTTGCGCTTCTCCTCGAAGGCGCTCGGCGGGTCCGCCTCGTTCCAGGCCTTGAGGACGGAGAGCTTGCCCATGTAGGGGTTGGAGCCGTTGCCGACCTTCTCGTTGGGCTCCAGGTCGGCGAAGCCGTCGCCGCCGTCGTAGCGCACGGCCATGTAGAGGATCATGCGGGCCACGTCGCCCCGGTCCGCGGCGCGCGGCGCGAAGGAGTCGGAGTCGACGGTGCTGCCGCCGCCGTTGGTGACGGCACTGCCGCCGTTGTCGAAGTCGAGGTTGCCGCGGATGCTGTTGACCTGGACGTCCGCGGGGCGCAGGTGGTGCAGGTCGGTGCCGGGCCCGGTCACCTCGCCGAAGTCGCCGTGGGACTTGGCCCACACGTGCTCACGGTTCCAGTCGCCGGTGTCACCGCCGTTGAGGGACTTGCTGCGCGAGACACCGCTGTACAGCAGGATCACGTTGCTGCTGTTGTTCGGGTCCTGGTCGGTGACCTTGAGCGCGTCCCAGACCGCGGAGTACGAGATCTTCGAGACGTTGGCGCTGATGATCGTGTGCAGGGAGGACTTCAGCGTGGTGCCCGTCTTGCCGACCGCGTTCTTGTAGTACGTCGAGTCGTACGCGGTCGTCGTGGCGGCGGCCGGGGTCGTGGTCACGACCGGGGCGGCGAGCCCGACGAGCACGGCGGCGGTGGTGAGCGCCACCGACTTCCAACTGCGGATGCGTGTCGCCAGCATAAAGGGGGTCCCATCTACGCGGGTTGAATGGAGGCGGCAGATGGGAGCGTGACATGGACATGCGACCGTGTAAATGGATGGCGCGTGTCCATTAGGTGACCTGAAACGGCAAATCCGGCCTTGTCTACGCGAGTTGACACACCGAGCGGCCCCCGACGCGTGATCGGGGGCCGCGTTACCAGGAGTTGGTCAGTCGACGTCCGACGGGTCCAGGCGGTAGACCGTCGAGGTGCTCGTGCTCGTGGCCGTGCTCGTGTCCGACGTCGAGCTCTTGCTCGTGCTGTAGTCGCTCTCCTTCACCGCCGTGCCGTACTTCTGTACCCAGCTGGTGATCTCCTGGCTGAGGCTGCTGTTGCCGCCCATTCCACCGCCGCCGAGCTGGATGTAGTGCAGCTCGCCCTTCTTCACCAGCTCCTTGAGCCTGGCGAGGGTCATCGCCTTGTCCGTGCCGGTGAAGCCCCACATGGAGATGACGGGCTTGTGCGTGCTGAGGATCAGCTGGCCGGCGCTCTGTGAATTGGACACCGCGAGCAGCCACTTGGCGCCGTCCTGGTGCTTCTCCAGGTAGGAGACCAGCTCGCTGTCGACGCTGCCGCCCATGCCGCCCCCGCCACCGGGGCGGTTTCCCGCGGTACCGGTGCCGCCGGGAGCCGTGCCGCCGCCCGGGAGTTCCCCGTTCGTGCCGCCGGGTGCGCCGGCCTGCGGGAGTTCACCGGTGCCGCCGCCAGGCTGCATGCCGCCCCCGTTGCCGCCGGGGAGCTCCCCACCGGCCTGGCCGCTGCCCTGCTGGGTGCCGCCCGGCATCTGACCGCCAGGGCCGCCGTTGCCGCCGCCGAAGCCACCTCGGCCACCCCCGCCCCCGGGACCGCCCATGCCGCCACCGGTCGACGGACCCGCCGTCGGGTTGGTGCCGCCCATGCCGCCGGCCGTGGTGGAGAAGGCCGGCGAGGCGGCGTACGCCGTCGGGCCCGCGAGGGCCGCCACGATCGCCGCGACGACGGACACGCCGAGCAGTCGCGCCCTGGTGCCGGAACCCGCCGTACGGAAGACGAACAGGCCCACGATCGCGAGGACCATGACCACACCGATGACCGGCCACAGCCAGGTGTTCCAGCCGGTGGCCCGGCGCAGCAGCACGATCGCCCAGATGCCGGTGACCGCGAGCCCGGCCGGTAGCACCCAGGACCAGCGGGCGTCACCGCCGCGGAAGGCGCGCCACAGCATGACGCCGCCCGCGCCGGTCAGCGCCGCGATGCCCGGGGCGAGCGCGGTCGTGTAGTACGGGTGCATGGTGCCCTCCGCCATGGCGAAGGTCAGGTAGTGCAGCACCAGCCAGCCGCCCCACAGGACGAGCGCGGCGCGGGTGGCGTCGGTACGCGGGGCCCGGCCGCACAGCACCAGGCCGGCGACGAGCGCGAGGAGGGCGAAGGGGATCAGCCAGGAGATCTGGCCGCCGAGGATGTCGTTGAACATCCGGCCGAGGCCCGCGGTGCCGGCGAAGGTGCCGCCCCCGCCCCCGCCGCCGCCGTTGCCCTCGCCGCCCAGGACCCGGCCCAGGCCGTTGTAGCCCATGATCAGGTTCCAGGCGGAGCCGTCGGTCGAACCGCCGATGTAGGGCCGGTCGTCGGCGGGCACGAGCGAGACCGCCGTCGCCCACCAGAAGCTGGAGACCGCCAACGCCACCGACGCGAGGGCCAGGTTGACGGCCTTCTTCCGCCAGCCGAGCCGCGACGCGTACACGTACACCGCGAAGACGGCGGGCAGGGCGATGTAGCCCTGGAGCATCTTGGTGTTGAAGGCGAGCCCGAAGAGCACCGCGGAGCCGATCAGCGGCAGCAGCCTGTCGGTGCGCACCGCGCGCAGCGCGAGGGCCGCTCCGCCGACCATCAGCAGGACGAGGAGGGTGTCGGGGTTGTTGTCCCGGTTGATCGCGACGGTGATCGGGGTCAGCGCGAGGACGAGCGCGGCGATCGTGGCCGCCGCGTGCCCGAACACCCGCTTCACGGAGGTGTGCAGGATCCAGATCGTGCCGAGGGCGGCCGCGATCTCGGGCAGCATCATCTGCCAGGTGCCGAAGCCGAAGATGCGGCACGAAAGGCCCATGACCATCAGTGCGAACGGCGGCTTGTCGACGGTGAGGAAGTTCCCCGCGTCGAGGGACCCGAAGAACCAGGCCTTCCAGCTCTGCGTACCGCTGTAGATCGCGGAACTGTAGAAGCTGTTCAGGCCGGACCCGGACAGGTTCCAGCTGTAGAGGACGCCGGCCAGGACCAGGATCGCGAGCAGCACGGGCAGCGACCAGCGCGGGGCCCTGTCCGGAGGCGCCGCGGGCGGGGCCGGTGGCGGCCAGTCGGCTGACACGGGCTCGGTGTGGGGGTGGGGATCGGTGGCAGATGTCACCCGGGAATCGTGCGGAGGGCGGTTGGGTGAGAGCTGTGACGTAGCTGGCGCCGTCCTGTGAAAACGCCACGGGTTGGGTAACAACTCGCACAACCATTCCCCATGCGTACAACCATTCACCCGAACCCGAGAGTCAACAGGGCATGACTCGGGGGATAGCAAGACACGCGAAATGGATCGCGACGGGCGCGCTGGCCGCGTGCGTCGCCGCCGCCACTCCGGCCGCCGCCGCGACCGCACCGGCAGTCAGCTGCACGTCCGCGAAGGCGGGCCTCGCCGACAAACTCAAGCGGGACATCACGTCCGCCGTCTCCAACCGCTCGGGCACGATCGCCGTGGGCCTCTACGACCGTACGACCAAAACCACCTGCACCCTGCGCTCCTCCACCGCCTACGACTCCGCGAGCGTCGTCAAGGTGACCGTCCTCGCCACGCTGCTGTGGGACGCGAAGAAGCACAACAGGTATCTGACCGACCGTGAGAGCACCCTCGCCAAGGCCATGATCACCAAGTCGGACAACGACGCGACCAGCAAGCTGTGGCGGCAGCTCGGCCTGACGAAGATCAAGGGCTTCCTCACCGCGGCCGGGATGACCCAGACCAAGCCCGGGGCGAACGGCTACTGGGGCCTGACCCAGATCACCGTCACCGACGAGCAGAAGCTGCTCAAGCTGGTCACCGCGAGCAACACCGTCCTGAGCGACAACGCCCGTGCCTACATCTCGAAGTTGATGGGCCAGGTCATCTCGTCGCAGCGCTGGGGCACACCGTACGGCGCCGGATCGGGCATCTCCTGGCACGTCAAGAACGGCTGGCTGCAGCGCTCCACCCACGGCTGGCGGGTGCACAGCGTCGGCACCTTCAAGGGCGGCGGCCACGACTACATGATCACGGTGCTCACCCACGGCAACAGCACCATGAACTACGGCATCACGACGATCCAGGGCGTCGCGAAGGTCATCCACCGGGATCTCGCGGCGAGCTGACGCCTGCCGGTCGCCCGTACGTCACCGGCCCGCCCTACGGTGACGCCCATGCAGCTGAGAACCGTACTCGCCACCACCACCGCGGCTCTGGCGGCGGCGGCCTGCCTCGCGGCCACGGGCCCGGCGCGGGCCGCCGCGCCGGTGAGCCACGCCTGCTCCCCGTCCGTCTCCCTCGACCGCTTCTCCGACGCGCTCGACAAGACGGCGTACGACGGCACCTTCGTCGGAAACTTCTCCGCGCTCGCGGTGGACGGGGACGGCTCGCTCGCCGCCCTCTCGGACCGCTCCTCGCTGTTCTCCCTGGACGCGAGGACGCTCGCGCCCACGTCGGTCGTCCCGCTCGTCGACGAGAAGGGCGCCGCGCTGGACTCCGAGGGCCTGGTGATCGACCGGGACGGCACCCGGCTGGTCACCTCGGAGACCGAGCCGTCCATCCGCCGCTACGGCACCGACGGCACGATCCTCGACCGCCTCCCCGTCCCGGCCTCCCTCCAGGTGGCCCCGGCGGGCCGCGCCACGTCGAACCAGACCTTCGAGGGCCTGACCCTCATGAACGGCGGCCGCACCCTGCTCGCCTCCATGGAGTACGCGCTCTCCGGCGACACGGCCGGCATCGTCCGCTTCCAGACCTGGCGGCGCCACCACGGCCGTTTCGAGCCCGCGGCCCAGTACGCCTACCGCACCGACGCCGCCTTCCTCGGCGTTCCCGAGGTCCAGGCCCTCCCCGACGGCCGCCTCCTCGTCCTGGAGCGCGGCTTCACCTCCGGCGTCGGCAACACGGTCCGCCTGTACCTGGCCGATCCCCGCCACGCGACGGACACGAGCGGCGTCGAGAATCTGACGGGCCAGTCCGGAGTGCGCCTGATCAAGAAGACCCTGCTCACGGACATCGCGAGCTGCCCGACCCTGGGCGCGACGGCCAAGCAGCCCCAGCCGAACCCGCTCCTCGACAACATCGAGGGCATGGTCGTCACGGGCGTGGGCAAGGGCCGCCTCAAGGTCCTCCTGGTCAGCGACGACAACCAGAACGCGGTGCAGACGACCCGGTTCTACTACCTGAGGGTGCGGGTCTGACCCAGGGGAATGTTGCGGAGGGATGAAATCCGCTTGGTTTCGCGTTGGTGTCTTCCGGCAGATCAGGTCGATGGACACACCGGAGGGCACCGCGTGGAACCGCAACGGGGATGGGCACGACGACTGGCCGGGTACGCCTGGCGTTACCCCAAGGACGTCGTCCTCGCTCTGGGCTCCTCCCTCGGCGGCATGGCCGTCATGGCGATCGTCCCCCTGATCACCAAGGTGATCATCGACGACGTCATCGGTGACCACACCCGGGACATGGCCCCGTGGGCCGGCGCCCTGGTCGTCGCGGCGGTCCTGGTCTACGTCCTCACCTACATCCGCCGCTACTACGGCGGCCGGCTCGCCCTCGACGTCCAGCACGACCTGCGCACGGAGATGTTCGGCACGATCACCCGGCTCGACGGCCGCCGCCAGGACGAGCTGTCCACGGGCCAGGTCGTCGGCCGGGCCACCAGCGACCTCCAGCTGATCCAGGGCCTGCTCTTCATGCTGCCGATGACGATCGGCAACTTCGCCCTCTTCCTGATCTCCCTGGTCGTGATGGCCTGGCTGTCGATCCCGCTCACCCTGGTCGCCCTGGCGGTGGCCCCGGCCCTGTGGTGGATCGCCAAGCGCTCCCGTTCCAAGCTGCACCCCGCCACCTGGTACGCCCAGGCCCAGGCCGCCGCCGTCGCGGGCGTGGTCGACGGTGCAGTCAGCGGCGTACGCGTGGTCAAGGGCTTCGGTCAGGAGGACCAGGAGACCGGAAAGCTCAGGGAGGTCGGCCGCCGCCTCTACGCGGGCCGCCTGCGCACGATCCGCTTCAACTCGAAGTACACCCCGGCCCTCCAGGCCGTCCCCGCCCTCGGCCAGGTCGCGATGCTGGCCGTCGGCGGCTGGCTCGCGGTCCGCGGCCACATCACGCTCGGCACCTTCGTCGCCTTCTCCACCTACCTCGCCCAGCTCGTCGGCCCGGTCCGCATGCTCGCCATGGTCCTCACGGTCGGCCAGCAGGCCCGCGCCGGCACCGAGCGCGTCCTGGAGCTGATCGACACCGAGCCGTACCTGAAGGACGGCACCAAGGAGCTTCCCGCCGAGTCCCCGGCCACCGTCGAGTTCGACGACGTCTCCTTCGGTTACGACGACGAGCGCCCGGTTCTCGACGGACTGAGCTTCGAGATCCGCGCCGGCGAGACCCTCGCGGTCGTCGGCTCCTCCGGCTCGGGCAAGTCCACCGTCTCCCTGCTCCTGCCGCGCTTCTACGACGTCACCCACGGCGCCGTCCTGATCGGCGGCCACGACGTCCGCGAGCTCACCCTGGACTCCCTGCGGGCCGCGATCGGCCTGGTCCCCGAGGACTCCTTCCTGTTCTCGGACACGGTCCGCAACAACATCGCGTACGGCCGTCCCGACGCGACGCAGGAGGAGGTCGAGAAGGCCGCCCGCGCCGCCCAGGCGGACCGTTTCATCGCCGCGCTCCCCGAGGGCTACGACACCACGGTCGGCGAGCACGGCCTCACCCTCTCCGGTGGCCAGCGTCAGCGCGTGGCGCTGGCCCGGGCGATCCTCACCGACCCGCGCCTGCTCGTCCTGGACGACGCCACCTCCGCCGTGGACGCGCAGGTCGAGCACGAGATCCACGAGGCCCTGAAGCAGGTCATGGAGGGCCGCACGACCCTGCTGATCGCCCACCGGCGCTCCACCCTGAACCTCGCCGACCGCATCGCCGTCCTCGAGAACGGCCGCCTCGCCGACCTCGGCACCCACGACGAGCTCCAGGAGCGCTCGGCCCTCTACCGCCGCCTGCTCACCGACCCCGACGGTCTCGGTGGCACATCCCCGGGCCACGCCCACCCGGCCGCCGTACAGGCCGTGGACGAGGACACCTCCGTACGCGAGGAGCTGGACGCCGAGTTCGACGCCGAGCGCGGAGTCACCCCCCGCCTGTGGACCGGTGACCGCGAGCCCAAGGACACGGCTCTGGCCGGCACTCCGGCCACCCCCGAACTCCTCGCCGAGGTCGAGGCGTTGCCCCCGGCGACGGACACCCCCGACATCGACGAGGCGCGCGCGGTCACGCCCGAGGAGTCGTACGGTCTGCGACGGCTGCTGCGGGGCTTCGGGCGGCCGCTGCTGATCAGCCTGGGCCTGGTCGCCGTGGACGCCGGCATGGGCCTGCTGCTCCCGGTGATGATCCGGCACGGCATCGACGACGGTGTCTCGCGGATGGCCGTGGGCGCGATCTGGACGGCGACCGCGCTGGCCCTGCTCTCGGTCCTCGTCCAGTGGGCGGCCCAGATCGGCGAGACCCGGATGACCGGACGCACCGGCGAACGGGTCCTGTACTCCCTGCGGCTGAAGATCTTCGCCCAGCTCCAGCGGCTCGGACTCGACTACTACGAGCGGGAGTTGACGGGCCGGATCATGACGAGGATGACGACGGACGTCGACGCCCTCTCCACCTTCCTGCAGACCGGCCTGGTCACCGCGTTCGTCTCGGTCGTCACCTTCTTCGGCATCATGGGCGCCCTGCTGGTGCTCGACGTGCAGCTGGCCCTGGTCGTCTTCGCGACGCTCCCGCCGCTGATCGTCGCCACGTACTTCTTCCGCAAGGCGAGCGTGAAGGCGTACGAACTCGCCCGTGAACGCGTCTCGCTGGTCAACGCCGACCTCCAGGAGTCGGTGTCCGGGCTGCGGATCGTGCAGGCGTTCCGCCGGGAGCGGGACGGCGGGGCGCGCTTCGCGGAGCGCAGCGACAGTTACCGCCAGGCCCGCACCCGGGGCCAGTGGCTGATCTCGATCTACTTCCCCTTCGTCCAGCTGCTGTCCTCGGTGGCCGCCGCGGCCGTGCTGATCGCGGGTGCGGGCCGGGTGGACGCGGCGACCCTGACGACCGGCGCGCTGGTCGCCTACCTCCTCTACATCGACCTGTTCTTCGCCCCGGTCCAGCAGCTCTCCCAGGTCTTCGACGGCTACCAGCAGGCGACAGTCTCCCTGGGCCGCATCCAGGAGCTGCTCCGGGAACCGACGTCCACGAAGGCGGCCGAGGAGCCCCTGGACGTCCTGTCGTTGCGGGGCGAGGTGGCCTTCGAGAACGTGCACTTCGCGTACGGGGACGACGAGGAGGCCCTCGGCGGCATCGACCTGAAGATCCCCGCCGGGCAGACGGTCGCGTTCGTCGGCGAGACCGGCGCGGGCAAGTCCACCGTGGTCAAACTGGTGGCCCGGTTCTACGACCCGACGGGCGGCCGGGTGACGGTCGACGGCTCGGACCTGCGCGCCCTTGACCTGACCTCCTACCGCCACCGCCTCGGCGTGGTCCCCCAGGAGGCCTACCTCTTCCAGGGCACGGTCCGCGACGCCATCGCCTACGGGCGCCCGGACGCCACCGACGCCGAGGTCGAGGCGGCGGCCCGCGCGGTCGGCGCCCACGAGATGATCGCCACGCTGGAGGGCGGCTACCTCCACGAGGTCGCCGAACGCGGCCGCAACCTCTCCGCGGGCCAGCGCCAGCTGATCGCGCTCGCCCGGGCGGAGCTGGTCGACCCGGACATCCTGCTCCTCGACGAGGCCACGGCAGCCCTCGACCTCGCCACCGAGGCCCTGGTCAACCAGGCCACCGACCGTCTCGCGGGCCGCCGCACCACCCTCGTCGTGGCCCACCGCCTGACCACGGCGGCCCGCGCCGACCGCGTCGTGGTGATGGATCACGGCCGCGTGGTCGAGGACGGAACCCACGACGAACTGCTCGCGCTGGAGGGGCGGTACGCGGGGTTGTGGCGGACGTTCGTGGGGGAGGACGCGCCCGCGCCGGCCTGACCGGATCCCGGAGCTCCGGCATGCGGCCACATCGAGCGCCGGACGGAGTCCGGCCGGTCGTCCCGAAGCCGGGGAGGCCCGCCAGGGCCGAGCGGTGCGAGGGCGACATCGGGAGGTTCTGCCACGGCCGCGCGGTCGAGGACGGAACCCACGACGAACTGCTGGCGCTGGAGGGGCGGTACGCCGAGTTGTGGCGGACGTTCGTGGGGGAGCCGGTCGAGGTGTCCGGCTGACGGTCGTGCAACCGTCCGACATACGCTCTGCGTCCGTACACCTGTACGCCTAAGAGCTGCGGGAGGGACGGCAGTGAAGAGTGGAGCGATGCGGCGGCTGGCGGTGGGACTGGCCGTGACGGTGGCGGCCGGGATGCTCGGGGTCGCCGTGCCGGGACAGGCGCAGGCCGCGGCCTCGTCCTGCGAGGGGCGCAAGGTCAGGTCGTTCCCGTTCTCGACCGGCACGGTGGAGGTGTACAAGCGGCGCGGTTACGTGTGCGCGGTCACCCTTCCCAAGCGCCCCGGGGTCCGGCAGCACATGAAGGTGAGTCTGCGCGCCTACGGGCTGCGGCCGGTCGAGGACGTGGGCCGGTACAAGTACCGGGCCGGTCCGGTCACCGTGCACGCCGGGCAGCGGAAGGTGTGGGTCAAGGGCGAGGTCGGCCGGGGCAAGTACGACTCGGACGGCTGGATCCGGCTCTGAGACACAGGTTTCTGACAGGGTTTTCCCCATCGAGGCGTCACCTCCCCTGGTGCGGATGGGACTTGCGCCGCTAGCGTCCGGCGGACATCTGTACTCACAGGGGAGGGTGCATGCGCAAGGCGCTCAGATGGCTTCTCACGCTGGTCGTGCTCATCGGCACGGTCAGCACGGCAGGGGCGGCCACCGCCGCCGAGCCGGAGGCCGACGGCACCGGTGCCACCACCGACATCAAGGATCAGCTCCTCGCCATCCCGGGGATGAGCCTGATCGAGGAGAAGCCGTACACCGGCTACCGCTTCTTCGTCCTGAACTACACCCAGCCGGTCGACCACCGGCACCCGTCCAAGGGCACGTTCCAGCAGCGGATCACCGTGCTCCACAGGGACGTCAGTCGGCCGACGGTCTTCTACACCGGCGGCTACAGCGTCTCGACGACGCCGAGCCGCCGCGAGCCGACCCAGATCGTGGACGGCAACCAGGTCTCCATGGAGTACCGCTTCTTCACGCCCTCCCGGCCCGACCCGGCCGACTGGACCAAGCTGGACATCTGGCAGGCGGCCAGTGACCAGCACCGCATCTTCAAGGCGCTGAAGAAGATCTACTCGAGGAACTGGATCTCCACGGGCGGCTCCAAGGGCGGCATGACCGCCACCTACTTCGAGCGCTTCTACCCGCGCGACATGGACGGCGTCGTCGCCTACGTCGCCCCCAACGACGTGGTGAACGACGAGGACTCGGCGTACGACCGCTTCTTCGAGAAGGTCGGCACCAAGGAGTGCCGAGACCGGCTGAACGCGGTGCAGCGCGAGGCCCTGGTGCGGCGCGAGCCGCTGGAGAAGAAGTACGCCCAGTACGCGGCGGCGGAGGGCTTCACCTTCACCACCGTCGGCAGCCTGGACCGGGCCTACGAGGCGGTCGTCCTCGACTACGTCTGGGGCTTCTGGCAGTACAACCTGCTGGCCAACTGCGGTGACGACGAGCTCATCCCGCCGAACGCGAAGACCGCGACCGACGACCAGATCTGGAACTCGATCGACACCGTCTCCGGGTTCTCCTTCTACACCGACCAGGGCCTCGCGCCGTACACGCCGTACTACTACCAGGCGGCCACCCAGCTCGGTGCCCCGACGATCCACTTCCCGCACATCGAGAAGAAGTACGTGCGCTACGGCTACCAGCCGCCGCGCAACTTCGTCCCGCGGGACATCCCGACGAAGTTCCAGCCGTACGCGATGCGGGACGTGGACAACTGGGTGCGGAGCAACGCCCGTCACATGCTCTACGTGTACGGCCAGAACGACCCGTGGGGCGGGGAGCGGTTCCGCGTCGACAAGGGGGCGAAGGACGCGTACGTGTTCACCGCGCCCGGTATGAACCACGGGGCGAACGTCGCCGGTCTGGTCGCCGACCAGAAGGCGTTCGCCACGGCCAGGATCCTCGCCTGGGCGGGCGTCCCGGCCACGGCCGTGACCGAGGCGAAGCCGCTCGCGAAGTTCGACAAGAAGCTGGACGTACGGGACGTGGAGCGCGAGCCCGCCCTGCGTCCGTAGCCCGCTCGGCGCGCCCGGCCGGGATCACAACGGCCGGGCGCAGCCGACCGGTTGAGCGCCGCCGAGCTGGACGTACAGAGCTGTCGACAGCGGGCACCGGCTGCGCTCGGTGACCGCCTTCACCACCTTGTACTGCGGTTTCTTCGCACCCGTGCCGTCACAGGCGGTCTCCCTGACCTGCCCGCTGCCCGAGCCGTACACGCAGTCGCCGACGATGGTCCGCGGTCCGCCCCCGCCGCCGGGGTCACCGGGATGCGGCGGTTCCAGGTTGCGCATGCAGGCGTATCCCTGCGGCACCGCCCCGTCGCCGTCCTCGTCGGAGATCTGGCTCTGCTCACTGATGTGCAGCACGAAGTCGGTGGTCGCCGGGCACGGTGGCCCGCCGGCCGGGGTGCCGTCGTGCCGGGCGACGACCCGCGCCGCTGCCCGCTCACTGGTGCAGGGCACCTCGGTGAAACTGGCCTTGCCGAAGGAGCTGCACTCGTCGACCGCGAGGAACACCGCGCCGAAACCGGAGGCCCGCGTCGCGGACGGCGAGACCGGGGCCGTGGTGCTGGGCCCTTCGTCGCTCTCCCCGCCGGCCGCCGACTGTGTGCACCCCGTCAGCAGGGCGGCGAGCAGCGCCAGCAGTACACACACCACCCCCGTGGAAAACCTGTCGCGCATCGCCATCCCCCCGCACTGCCCCCACCGCCCAGCGTGACCGTCGCGGCGGGGCCACGCCAGACGTGTGGGGGCCTTTGCGCCTTTTGGGGAGTGATGTACGAGTTGCGAGTCGTACGGGAACTACGTCCCGCGTGCTATCGGCCGTACGACAGCCCGTACCCGACCGGGTACAGCACCTTCGCCGGATCGTCCGCCCGCTGCACCGGCACCGGCAGCCTCCCGCGCGGCGCCGCCTTCCCGGCGATCACCCGTGCCGCCGCCCGCAGTTCGACGTCGGTCCAGGAGTAGGCCGCCAGGTATGCCGGGACGGTGGGCAGCTGGGCCACGTCGTAGGGGTTGCGGATCGCGACCGCCACCACCGGCCTCCCGGTCGCCACGAGCTGCTCGACGAGTGTCCTCTGGGCGGCCGTGATGTTGTACGTCCCCACGATCACCGCGTCCGCGTCCCGCGCGGCGGCGACGGCCTGGGCGACGGTGGCCGCGGAGGGAGCCGTACCGGTCGGCAGGGCGGTGGCCGTGAAGCCCAGTTCGGTGAGGGCGGCGGCGAGCACCCCGGTCGGCGGGCCCGTCGTACCGGAGGGCGAGGCGGGGTCGGCGCCCACCACGAGCAGCTTGCGGTGGGTGCCGCGGTTCAGGGGCAGCAGTCGCCCCTCGTTGACCAGCAGGGTGGTCGTCCGCTCGGCGATCCGGTCGGCTTCGGCGAGGTGGGCCGGGGTGCCGACGGTCCGGGTGACGCCGTCGTGACCGACGTACGGCTCCTCGAAGAGGCGCAGCCGGGCCTTGAGCCGCAGGATCCGCAGGATCGACTCGTCGAGCCGCGCCTCGGTGAGCTCGCCGCCCTGTACGGCCTTCAGGACGGCGTTCCACGCCACGTCCAGGGAGGGCGGGTTGAGGAGCTGGTCGACACCGGCCTTGAGGGCGAGGACGGGGACACGGTCGTCGCCGTACTTCGTGCGGACGCCCTCCATGCCGAGGGAGTCCGTGACCACGACCCCGTCGTAGCCGAGTTCGCCGCGCAGGATGCCGGTGACGATCGGGTGGGAGAGGGTGGCCGGGTCACCGGAGGGGTCGAGGGCCGGGAACTGGATGTGCGCGGTCATGATCGAGTCGATGTCGGCGCGGATCGCGGCCCGGAACGGGACGGCGTCCAGCTTCCCCCACAGCTCCCGGCTGTGGGTGATGACGGGGAAGCCGTAGTGGCTGTCGACCGCGGTGTCCCCGTGCCCCGGGAAGTGCTTGGCGGTCGCGGCGACCCCGGCGCCCTGGTACCCGGCGACCTCGGCGGCCACGAGACCGGCGACTTTTTGGGGGTCGGCGCCGAAGGAGCGGACGCCGATGACGGGGTTGGCCGGGTTGACGTTGACGTCGGCGACGGGGGAGTAGTTCTGCCGGATGCCGATGGCTCGCAGTTCCCGCCCCGCGATCCTGCCGAGTGTGCGGGCGTCCTTGCGCGCTCCACCCGCACCGATCGCCATGGCGCCCGGGAAGAGAGTGGCGGGCTCGCCGACCCGGCAGACGATGCCGTGCTCCTGGTCGGTGGAGACGAGGACGGGCAGTCCGCGCGGCTGTCGCAGGGACGCCTGCTGGATGCCGTTGGACAGGTCGGCGATCTGGTGCGGATCACGGGTGTTGTGCGCCCAGGTGAAGTAGATGATCCCGCCCACCCGGTACCTGGCGATCATCTCGGCGGCCGTACGGACGCCGATCTCCTTGAGGTTGGCGTCGACGTCGGCCTGGTCGGGGGCGGTGGCGGAGTGGCCGTAGACCCGCATCACGAAGAGCTGGCCGACCTTCTCCTCGAGCGTCATACGGGAGATGAGAGAGCGGAGTTTGTGGTCGTGCTTCTTGTCGTCCGCGTGTGCGGTCCCGCTGACGGCGAACGAGGCGGCGACGCCTGCTGTGGCGGCGAGGACGGTACGTCTGGAGGGCACGTGCGCTCCTTCCGGAGGTGATCCGCTGAAGGAAACTTCCGAGAAGTCACCAATAACCGGGAAGTTTCTGCCAGTCAAGGGAGTGCACAGTAACCAGGGAGGGGCCGCCATCGGCGCTTTGGAGGGGGGCGCGCCGATGACGGCCGTGCTGCCGGCCGCAGTACGGAGGAGAGGGTTGGTCAGCGTTCGCAGCCAGCAGCGAGGCCGACGCCGTACCGCGGTGACTCTCCGGCAGCTTGCGCATTGGACGATCGGCGGCGGGGCGGGGTTCCCGGCTTTGGCCTGATTTCCCCAAGTTGGTGCGGCAGGGGTCGACGGGACGGATGAGCCGACACAGTGGGCCGGCGCACCCCGGCGTAGGGTCGGTGCATGAGCCAGTTGCTGCCGCTCCTGACCGTCCTCGCCGGTCTTGCCGTGACCCTGGTCCTCTTCACCCTGCTGGCCCGCCACGTCCGCCGCCGCGGGACGGCGGGCGGGGCCCTGCGCGGCGCGATGGCGGCGCACGACGAGGCGTGGCACGGGACGGCGGCCGACTCGTACTACGAGCTCCAGGTGCAGACGGACCGCAAGGCGCCGCTTCCGGACGACCGGTGGAGGCGGGGGACACGCTCCGGGCACCGCCCCTGAACGAGGTCCACCCCGTGGACGTCCCGGCGTCGGAGGTGACCGTGGGCGATCATGAGGGGCATGCCCGTCGACACGCCCGCCCCGCAGACCCTCTCCCTCCCCGGCTCGAAGTCCATCACCGCCCGGGCCCTCTTCCTGGCCGCCGCCGCCGACGGAGTGACCACCCTCCTGCGCCCCCTCCGCTCGGACGACACGGAGGGCTTCGCCGAGGGCCTGGTACGGCTGGGCTACCGGGTGGGCCGTACCCCGGACGCATGGCAGGTGGACGGCCGCCCGCAGGGACCGGCGGTCGCCGAGGCGGACGTGTACTGCCGTGACGGCGCGACGACCGCCCGCTTCCTGCCCACCCTGGCCGCCGCAGGCCACGGCACATACCGCTTCGACGCCTCGCCCCAGATGCGCAGGCGCCCCCTGCTGCCGCTGTCGCGTGCGCTGCGCGACCTGGGAGTGGACCTGCGGCATGAGGAGGCGGAGGGGCACCATCCGCTGACGGTGCGGGCGGCGGGCGTAGAGGGCGGCGAGGTGACGCTGGACGCCGGCCAGTCCTCCCAGTACCTCACCGCACTCCTGCTGCTGGGCCCGCTCACCCGCCGGGGCCTGCGCATCCGCGTCACGGACCTGGTGTCGGCGCCGTACGTCGAGATCACCCTCGCGATGATGCGGGCGTTCGGGGTGGAGGTGACGAGGCAGGGCGACGTCTTCGCCTTCCCGCCGGGCGGTTACCGCGCCACGACCTACGCGGTCGAGCCGGACGCGTCCACGGCGAGCTACTTCTTCGCGGCGGCAGCCGTGACCCCGGGCGCCGAGGTGACGGTCCCCGGGCTTGGCACGGGCGCGCTCCAGGGCGACCTCGGCTTCGTGGGTGTACTGCGGCGGATGGGGGCGGAGGTGTCCGTCGGCGCCGCGGCCACCACGGTCCGGGGCACCGGGGAACTGCGCGGCCTGACGGTCAACATGCGGGACATCTCGGACACGATGCCGACGCTCGCGGCGATCGCTCCCTTCGCCTCCGCCCCCGTCCGCATCGAGGACGTGGCGAACACACGGGTGAAGGAGTGCGACCGCCTGGAGGCCTGCGCGGAGAACCTGCGGCGGCTGGGCGTGCGGGTGGCGACCGGCCCGGACTGGATCGAGATCCACCCGGGGGCCGCTCCTTCGGCCGACACCCGCATCACGACGTACGGCGACCACCGCATCGTCATGTCCTTCGCGGTCACCGGCCTTCGGGTACCGGGAATCTCGTTCGACGACCCCGGATGCGTACGCAAGACTTTCCCCGGTTTCCATGAGGCGTTCGCCGAGCTGCGAAGGACCATCGGGGGTTGAACGGGCATTGAGTTTCCAGCTGGAAGGGCCGGTCCTGGCAGGCGAGTTGGTGCGCCTGGAACCACTGGGCCACGGGCACACGGCGGACCTGGCCGTGGCGGCGGAGGAGAACCGCGGCACCTACGACTTCACCTGGGTACCGAGGGCCGACGAGGTCGGTGACTACGTCGACGCGCAGCTCGCGCGGGCCGCGGCGGGACAGCTCGCGCCGTACGCTCAGGTGTCGGTCGCGACGGGACGGGCGGTGGGGACCACCTCGTACTGGGAGCCGCGGTACTGGCGGTCGGAGGACCAACTCGACGCGATCGAGGTCGGCTTCACTTGGTTGGGGGCCTCGGCGCAGGGCACGGGCATCAACGCCGAGGCCAAGCTGCTGCTCTTCCGGCACGCCTTCGAGGAGTGGGACGTCGCCCGGGTCGATCTGAAGACGGACGCGCGCAACGAACGCTCCCGTGCGGCGATCGAGAGCGTCGGCGCCCGCTTCGAGGGCGTCCTGCGGAACTGGTCGCGCTCCTGGGCCCCGGGTGAGGACGGACGGCTGCGGGACTCGGCGATCTTCTCGATCACGGAGCAGGAGTGGCCGGGGTGCCGGAAGCGGCTGGAGGAGCGGGTGGCGGGGTTCGTGGCGCGGCGGGGATGAGGGGAGCGGCAGCGTGTGGTTGCGCGATGTCACGGTGGACGACGTGGACGCCTACGTCCGGATGCGCTGCGATCCCGTCATGATGGCCGGGCTCGGCGGGCCGTTGCCGCGGGAGGGCATCGAGGACAAGGTGCGCCGGGACGCGGAGTCGGCGGCAGCAGACGAGTCCTGGACCAAGATGATCGTTCCCGATCCGGACCGGCCCGACGTGGTGGCGGGCTCGGTGACCGTCTGGTCCCACGACCCCGGGGACGGGCCCCTCGCGGAGATCGGCTGGATGGTGCTGCCGGAGTTCCAGGGGCGGGGACTGGGCAAGCGGGCGGTCCGCGCGCTGCTCGAACGGGCCTGGAGCGAGGACCGCTGGGGTGACATCCACGCGTTCCCGGCCACGAGCAACGGCCCCTCGAACGGCATCTGCCGTTCCCTGGGCTTCCGTCTCGTCGGCGAACTCGACATGCCTTTCGCGGACCGGATCCTGCGCAGCAACCACTGGACGATCACACCGCCGCCCAGCTCGTAAGGCCGTTGCGCAATTGGCCGCGCCCGCCCTGGAGTTCACCCTCCCCGGGCCAACCCGCCCGGTCGCCGCCGCCGACCCGTACCGTCCGGAGGAGGCAGGCCCGCGAGACCTTCGGCGACCCCCCGGCATCCCCGCAGACGTCCTCCCCGGTCGCCGGCGTCGACGATCCGTACCGCCTAGAGGGGGCTGCGAGATCTTCGGTGAACCGCCTGGCATCCCCGCAGACGTCCTCCCCGGTCGCCGGCGTCGACGATCCGTACCGCCTGGAGGGGTCCCGCGAGATCTTCGGTGAACCGCTTGGCATCCCCGCAGACGTCCTCCCCGGTCGCCGGCGTCGACGACCCGTACCGCCTGGAGGGGGCTGCGAGACCTTGGGCGCACCGCCCGGCATCCTCCCCGGCGCCGCCCACCTCGACTCGGACGCCGGCTACGGCTCCTGGCCCGCCGTCCTGGACCGGTGTCCGGCCCCGAACTCGCGGATCACGCCTCGTCCGTAACCGGAACCGCCCGCAACTCCGGTGTGCTCGCCCCGACATAGCCCACCGCCGCCACACACATCAGCCCGCCCGTGATCAGCGCCGTCACGCCCGAGCTCCAGCCCGCGACCAGCCCGCCGCGCAGATTGCCGAGGTGCGGGCCCGCCTGGCCGACGATCATCTCGGCGGCCGTGACCCGGCCGAGCAGGGCGTCGGGGGTGCCGGTCTGCACGATGGTGGTGCGGGACAGGACGGCCAGGGCGTCCGCCGCGCCGGCCAGTGCCAGGAACCCGAGGCCCGCCCAGGCACTGGTGGTCAGGCCGAACAGCGCGAGGGCCGCGCCCCAGGTCGCCGACGCGCACAGCATCACCGGACCGGGGCGGGCCAGGCGGGTGACCGGGCCGGAGAAGACCGTCGCGGCGACACCGCCCACGGCGAGCGCGGACAGGAACAGTCCGAGCGTGCGCGGGTCGCCGCCGAAGCGCTCCTCGTTGACCTGGGGAAAGAGGCTCACCGGCATGGACAGGACGGTGGCGGCCAGGTCGGTCAGCAGCGCGCCGCGCACCACCCGGTGGCCGGTCAGAAAGCGCAGCCCGTCCAGGACACCGTGCAGACCGGGGCGGGACTTCTCGCCCTCCGGTGGCAGCGCGGGCAGACCGTAGGCGCCGTAGAAGGACATCGTGAAGCTCAGGGTGTCCAGGAGGTAGCAGACGCCGATGCCCCACCAGCCGAGCACGAGCCCGGCGACGGCCGGACCGACCAGCATCATCGCCTGCCCTGTGACCTGCTGGAGCGCGAGCCCGGAGGCCACCTGCTCCCTGGGCAGCAGGCGCGGCACGAACACGCCGGCGGCGGGCGCGCCGAGCGCGGCGAAGGAGGTCTGCACCGCGACCAGCAGCAGGACGACGGCCACCGGCGCGCGCCCCGCGAAGCCCTGCACGGCCAGCAGCAGGGAGCAGACCGCCGAGCCGACGGTGCCCGTGAGGTAGACCCGGCGCCGGTCGGCCCGGTCGACCCAGGCGCCCGCGAACAGGCTGACCCCGACCATCGGCACCGCCTGCGCGACACCGACCGCGCCGCTCCAGATCGTGCTGTGGGTCATGTCCCAGACCTGGTACATGACCGTGACCATGGTCATGAAGGTGCCGAGCGTGGACACCGTGCGCCCGAACAGCAGCCGCCGGAACACCGGGGAGGTGCGCAGGGGCCGCACATCGAGGAACGTACGGCTGAGGCTCATGACACGGGCAGCGGGGGAGGGGAGGGTCTGTGCACCCCGGGACGCTATCCGGCCGTTCCCGCCGGGGCCACCCGTTTAATCGCCGTCAGGCGGAGTCGTTCAGGAGCCGCGCCAGGTGCTCACGGCCCGCCCCCAGCAGCTCCTCCAGCGGCGCGGCCGCCTCGTACCACCGCTTCTCGTACTCCCAGCACAGCCAGCCGTCCCAGCCGTGCCGGGAGAGGACCTCCACGCACTCCGCGAGCGGCAGGACCCCGGTGCCGAGCGCGACCGGGGTGGTGTCGTCGGCCGACGCGATGTCCTTGACCTGGACGTATCCGAGGTGCGGGGCGAGGGCCGCGTAGGTCTCGGAGGGCTGTTCGCCGCCGAGCCAGGTGTGCATGACGTCCCAGAGCGAGCCGACCTGACGGTGGCCGACCGGGCCGAGGATACGAATCGCGTCGGCACCCGTGCGGTGCGAGTCATGGGTTTCGAGGAGGATGCGTACGTCGAGGTCGCCGGCGTACTCCGCGGCCGTACCGAGCCGCCGGGCGGCCGTGGCGTCGGCCTCCTCGCGGGACTGGTCGGAGGCGGCGCCGGGGAAGACGCGCACGAAGCCGGCGCCGAGGTCGCGGGCGAGGTCCAGGAGGCGGTGGATCTCCTCCACCACGGGTTCGTCGTCGCCGGGCGCGGCCACGCGCGCGTACCCGGCGAGACCGAGGACCTCCACGCCCGCCGCCTTGAACTCGGCGACCGCGTCGGCCCGTTCGGCGAGCCCGATACCGGGGTGCACCGGCTCCTCCGGATGCGCGCGCAGTTCTACTCCGTGATAGCCGTGCGTGGTCGCGAGCCGCAGCACGTCGGCGAGGGGGAGGCCGGGGACACCGAGGGTGGAGAACGCCAGTTTCATGGGCCCTACTCTCACCCGGTCGAGTCGGTGAGGTCCAGCCGGGAGCCCGGATGAGTCGGGGGCTCCGCCTCAGCCGCCCGGACGAGCCGCCCCCGGCCTACGCCTCTCGCTCACCTGCGCCGGTCGGCTCCAGCGAGGCTGCCCGGATGAGCCGCCCCGGGCACCCCTCACTCACTGCACCGGTCAGCTCCGGTCCAGCCGCCCGGACGAGCCGCCCCCGGCCTACGCCTCTCGCTCACCTGCGCCGGTCGGCTCCAGCGAGGCTGCCCGGATGAGCCGCCCCGGGCACCCCTCACTCACTGCACCGGTCAGCTCCGGCCCAGCCACCCGGACGAGCCGCCCCCCGCCGCCCCCCAAGGCCACCCCGTCACTCACCCGTGCCGGTCAGCTCCAGCCGCCAGTCCTGCCCGTTCAGGTCCCTGCCGAAGGAGCGGTGGGGTTTCTCGGCGGCCAGGACGAATCCGTGGCGCTGGTAGATCCGGCGGGCGGCGGCGAGGACGTCGTTGGTCCACAGGACCAGCTCGCGGTAGCCGACACCGCGCGCGAAGTCGACGACGGCCGTCACCAGCCGGTCCCCGATGCCGAGTCCGCGCGCCTCCGGCTCGACGAGGAGCAGCCGGAGGCGGGCGGTCGCGGGCGCCTCGTCCCGCACGCACATCACGCACCCCACCGGCCGTCCGTCCAGCTCGGCGATCCACACCCGCTCCAGATGCGGATCATGATCCTCCGCGAAGTCGGCGACGATCCTGGCGACCAGCCCCTCGTAGTCGGCGTTGAAGCCGTACTCGGCGGCGTAGAGGGCCGCGTTCCGGGCCACGATCCAGCCGAGGTCACCGGGCCCCGGCTCGCGCAGCAGGACGTCTTCTCGGCGCGGCGGGCGACCGTCGGACAGGAGCGTACGGACCGTCCGCATCGCCTCGGAGAGCCGGGGCCGGTCGGCGGAGGGGACGGTCGCGAGGAGTGCGCCCACGGATTCGTCGGCGCGCTCGGCGAGCAGCGCGGCGGTCTCCCGGCCGCGCGGGGTGAGCGTGACCCGGCGTCGGCGCGGGTCACGGGCCGACGCCGTGCGCTCGATCAGTCCGTCCTGCTCGAACTTGTTGAGGATCCGGCTCAAATACCCCGCGTCCAGCGAGAGTTCGGTGCGCAGATCGGCCGCGTCGGTGCGCGGCGAGTGGGCGAGCTCGTACAGGACACGGGACTCGGTGAGGGTGTAGGGGGCGTACAGCTGGCGGCTGTAGTCGAGGGCCCCGATGACGTTCGTGTAGAAGCGGTTGAAGGCGCGGACGTCCTGGACGGTCATGATCGGTCGACCCCCGGATGCTTGACTCAGTCAGAGATATCGATGGACTGAGCGTAGGACGTCCGCGCCCGCCGCGGCTACCCCTCGGTAGCGGGCCGGTACACGCACACCTGCACGCCGGTCTTCCCGGTGACCGCGGACACCAGCTCGAACGGCCGCTTCGCACCGTCCTCCGGGAAGATCGACTTGCCGCCGCCGAGCACGACCGGCATCACGACGAGCTGCAGCTCGTCGACGAGCCCCTCAGCGATCAGCGTGCGGACCAGGGTGGGGCTGCCCATCATCGCCAGCTCACCGCCCTCGCGCTCCCGCAGCGCTCGGATCCGCCCGACGGCCTCGGAGCCCGGGATCCGTTCGGTGTTGTTCCAGGTCAGCTCGGAGTCGTCGAGGGTGTCGGTGACGACGTACTTCTTGAGGGAGTTCAGCCGGTCGGCGAAAGGGTCCCCGGCGCGCTCCGGCCAGGCCCCCGCCATCGTCAGATACGTCCGCCGCCCGTACAGCAGCGCCTCGGCCCGCTCCATGCCCTCGGTGAACGCCGGTCCGAGCAGCTCCGCGTCGAAGTAGGGATGCGACCAGCCGCCGTGCGCGAACCCGCCGTCGGTGTCCTCCTCGGGCCCGCCGGGCGCCTGCACGACCCCGTCCAGACTGATGAACTCGCTGACCACGATGCGCATGGGACTCACTCCAGTTCCTGGTGGGTTACGGCAGTGCAGACCGAGGTGGGACGGGGAACTCATCGGTGCGGGGAGCGTACGGCGTCTTCGGGCTCAGTCCCACCAGAACCGCCACTCCGTCCGCCCGACGAGTGCGCGCGCGTACTCCGGGAAGGGCGTCGGCGGGTCGTCCACGATGTTGTCCGCGGTGGACAGCACATGCTCCAGGGCGAGCCGCTCGGCGTGCGCCGGGTCGAGGGGCGGGCGGGCGACGGAGACATAGAGCTCACCGCCGTACGCGGCCAGGACCCGGGCCCCGAACCGCTCCTCCCAGCTCCGCAGCAGGGCGCCCATGAGCGGCATCGGCGGCCTGTCGGTCCAGCCGATCACCGCCGGGACGTCGGCGGAGCTGCGGGCGGGGACGAGGACAAGGCTCAGGGACGCCGCGAACGGCCCGGTGTGCAGGAGTTCGGCGACGGCACGGCCCGCGGCCTCCTCGGGGCCCGGACCGGTACCGGTGTCCGGACCGGCGGGCGCGAGCCCGGGCCAGCTCGCGAACGGTGGCCCCGGATCGTGCGGCCAGGGCTCGACGCCTTCCGGGGTGTCGTCCGGCTCCGCGGAGGAGGGAGCGGACCAGAACGGCAGCCGCCGCTCCCGGTACTCCGCGAAGTCGGCCGCGAGCGCCTCTTCCAGGCGTACGGCGTCGGCGGCGGCCGGATCCGCGGGGCGCGCGGGGTCGTCGGGCCAACAGAGATGCGGCTGCAGCCCGGTCACCGGGGCCTGCCTGAGCAGATCCGCCCACACCTTCTCGACGTCGTCCGGCAGTTCGTCGCAGATCCAGACCTCCGACGGACCCCGTTGCTCGAACCGCCCCGAAGGCAGCCAGTCTGGCAGCGAAAAGACCATGGCAGGACGATAGGGGCGCCCACTGACAACGCACCGTGAGCCGTGAGCGAACGGCAAGCCGCGGCAAGGGAGCCGTCCCTAGCATCCAGGCATGACGACAGCGACGTACGACGACCACGCGGACTGGTACAACGACTACATGTCGCCGTCCTCCACCGGGGAGTTCGTCGACAGGGTGCACACCACGCTCGGGCAACTGCTGGGCCCCGGCGAGGGAATCTGCCTGGACGTCTGCTGCGGCACCGGCGCGCACGCGGCCCCGGCGGCGGCGCTCGGCTGGACCCCGGTCGGCGTCGACCTTTCACGCGGTCAACTCCGTTACGGACGCCACCGGTTGCCGGTCGTGGTCGGCGACGCGACGGCCCTCCCGCTGGCCGACGGCTCGGTCCCCGCCGCGATGTGCGTGCTGGCGAGCACGGACGTCCCCGACTACGCCGCCGTCCTGAGGGAGATCGCCCGCGTACTCGCCCCCGGCGGCCGGTTCGTGCACCTCGGCGTCCATCCCTGCTTCATCGGCGCGTTCGCCGACTGGAGCGAGGGGACGAGGATCGTGCTGGACGAGCGGTACGCCGACCGCACCCGCACCCTCGACTCATGGAACCCGGCCGGGGTACGCGCCCGCGTCGGCGCCTGGCACATTCCGCTGGCCGACCTGCTCAACGCCACGCTCGCGGCGGGCCTGCGCCTGGAACGGACCACCGAGACCGGCTCGGGCGGGATCCCCAACCTGTTCGGCTTCTCAGCGGTGAAGGCCGACCACTGGTCCGATTAATCAGTGGAAAAAGATCGTGCCGCCGACAGACTGATCCGATGGCCCCAACAGACCCCGGCACCGACCTCCGCCTCTACCTCCAGGACGCCCGCGACTCCCTGCTCCGTAAGCTCGACGGCCTTTCCGAGTACGACGTCCGCCGCCCCCTGACCCCGACCGGCACCAACCTCCTGGGGCTGGTCAAGCACCTCGCCGGTGCCGAGGCGGTGTACTTCGGCGAGACCTTCGGCCGCCCGCTCCCCGGGGCCCAGCCCCTGTGGATCGCCGACGCCGCCGAACCGAACGCCGACCTGTGGGCGACCCCCGAGGAGACCCGCGAGCAGATCGTCGACGGCTACCGCCGGGCCTGTGCCCACGCGGACGAGACCCTCGACTCCCTTCCCCTGGACACCATGGGCCGCGTCCCCTGGCCCCCGCACTCCGAACTCACCCTCGGCCGCATCCTGATCCACATGATCGCCGAGAGCCACCGCCACGTCGGCCACGCCGACGTCGTACGCGAACTCGTCGACGGATCGGTGGGGCAGAGGGCGGAGGGAGACAACATGGCGCCGGGGGACGGGGAGTGGTGGGAGCAGTACCGGAACCGGGTGGAGGAGGCGGCGAGGAAGGCATCCGCGGCGGGCAACTGAACCCACCTGAGGGGCTGCGACTGCCGCCGCTTCGGCGCGACCGGCCCCCACCGGCCCGCACCCGCCCACACCTCCTCAGCCCCGCGGTACCCCCGAAGACCCCCGAACCATCAGCTCCCCCCGAACCGTCGCGATCCCCCCGGGCGGCGGCTCCTCCCGTCCCATCGCGATCCGCCCCGCCCGGGCCCCCGCCTCCGCCAGCGGCAACCGCACCGTCGTCAGGGCAGGCACCGCGTCGATGCTGAACGGCAGGTCGTCGAACCCGGCGACGGACACGTCCTCCGGAATCCGCAGCCCGGAGTCCCGCAGGGCCGCGCACGCGCCCAGCGCGACGGAGTCGTTCGCGGCCACCACGGCGGTCAGCGACGGATCCCGCCGCAGCAGTTCCAGCGTGGCCTCGTACCCGGACCGTCGGTCGTAGCGGCCATGGACGGTCCACCGCGGGTCCTCGGTGATCCCGTGCGCCTCCAGCGCCGCCCGGTGTCCCTCCAGCCGGTGCCGGGTCGTGGTGCGCTCCTCCGGTCCCGCGATGTACCCGAGCCGCCGGTGCCCGAGCCCGATGAGGTGCTCGGTGAGTTCCTTGCCCCCGCCGCGGTTGTCGAAGGTCAGCGCGAACGCCCCGGTCTCCGGCGCCGGCGGCCGCCCGCACAGCACGATCCGCGTCCCGGCGTCCGCGAGCTTGCGCAGCTTGGCGGACATCGCGGCCTTGTGCGGCGCGTCCTCCACCGCCCCACCCGTCAGGACGACCGCCGCCGCCCGCTGCCGCTGCAGCAGGGTGAGATACGTCAGCTCCCGCTCCGGGGAGCCCCCCGTGTTGCAGACGACGCCGAGCCGCTCACCGCCCGCGCGCCCGCCCGGCCCGCCGATCTCCGACTGGATCGCACCGGCCATGATCCCGAAGAAGGGGTCCGCGATGTCGTTCACGAGGATTCCGACCAGGTCCGACGTGGCGGCGGCGAGCGAGCTCGCCGGACCGTTGAGCACGTAGTCCAGCTCGTCCACGGCCCGCAGTACCCGCTCACGCGTGGTCGCGGCCACGGGGTAGTTCCCGTTCAACACGCGCGACACCGTCGCGGGGGAGACCTGGGCGCGGGCCGCCACGTCCGCCAGGGTCACCGTCATCTCGTCGTCCTCCGGTCGCGCGCCGCAGCGCATCTCAGTCGTACTCCGTCGTACACGCGGGCACCAAGGTCCCGGTTCCGAGCCGACCTTAAGGCCAATGCGCCCAGCTGTTCGCCCCCTCGAACAACTCGCCCGGTTCGCGGTCTTGTCCAGACCGCTGGTCAGAGGCTAGCTTCTTCCTAGATAGAAAGCGCTTGCTGTAACGCTCATCAGTGGAGCGTGCGCGGCGCGCACGACCGCGTACGACTCCTACGAAGGGAATGACGTGACACGCAAGACGGTGCGTATCGCCATGAACGGTGTGACGGGACGCATGGGCTACCGCCAGCACCTCGTCCGCTCGATCCTCGCCATCCGCGAGCAGGGCGGTCTCGACCTGGGCGACGGCACGGTGCTGTGGCCCGAGCCGATCCTGGTGGGCCGCCGCGAGCACGCCCTCAAGGCCCTCGCCGAGCAGCACGGCATCGAGCACATCTCCACCGACGTGGACGCGGTCCTCGCCGACCCGACCGTCGACATCTACTTCGATGCCCAGGTCACCTCCGCCCGCGAGCAGGCGATCAAGAAGGCGATCGAGGCGGGCAAGCACATCTACACGGAGAAGCCCACCGCCACCGGCCTGGAGGGTGCCCTGGAGCTGGCCCGTCTGGCCAATGAGAAGGGCATCAAGCACGGCGTCGTCCAGGACAAGCTCTTCCTCCCCGGCCTGCTCAAGCTGAAGCGCCTCATCGACGGCGGCTTCTTCGGCCGGATCCTCTCGATCCGCGGCGAGTTCGGCTACTGGGTCTTCGAGGGCGACTGGCAGTCCGCCCAGCGCCCCTCGTGGAACTACCGGGCCGAGGACGGCGGTGGCATCGTTGTCGACATGTTCCCGCACTGGGAGTACGTGCTCCACGAGCTCTTCGGCCGGGTGAAGTCCGTCCAGGCCCTCACCGCCACCCACATCCCGCAGCGCTGGGACGAGAACGACAAGCCGTACGACGCCACCGCCGACGACGCCGCCTACGGCATCTTCGAGCTCGAGGGCGGCGCCATCGCCCAGATCAACTCCTCCTGGGCCGTCCGCGTCAACCGCGACGAGCTCGTCGAGTTCCAGGTCGACGGCACCGAGGGCTCCGCCGTCGCCGGTCTGCGCAACTGCCGTGTCCAGCACCGCAGCGCCACCCCCAAGCCGGTCTGGAACCCGGACATCCCCGCCACCGAGGTCTTCCGCGACCAGTGGCAGGAGGTCCCGGACAACGTCGAGTTCGACAACGGCTTCAAGGCCCAGTGGGAGCTCTTCCTGAGGCACGTCTACGCCGACGCGCCCTACCAGTGGGACCTCCTGGCCGGCGCCCGGGGCGTCCAGCTCGCCGAACTGGGCCTGAAGTCCTCGGCCGAGGGCCGCCGTTTCGACGTACCGGAGATCTCGCTGTGACGATCCGACTCCCTGCCGGTGACGGGGGATTGCGGGCCTACGAGCCCCGCGAGGAACCCTTCGCCGCCACCCCCGGCACCCCCTTCACCTCCCGTACGGTCTTCTCGGCGGCGCACGTCGTCGCCGACCCGTTCGCCGACTCCACGCCGGACTCCCCGGCCGCCGTCGACTGGGACGCCACCCTCGCCTTCCGCCGCCACCTGTGGTCGCACGGGCTCGGGGTCGCCGAGGCGATGGACACCGCCCAGCGCGGGATGGGCCTGGACTGGGCGGGTGCGGCCGAGCTGATCCGCCGCAGCGCCGCCGAGGCCAGGTCGGTCGGCGGCCTCATCGCCTGCGGTGTCGGCACCGACCAGCTCACCGGTCCCGCGACCCTGGACGAGGTCCGGGCCGCCTACGAGGAGCAGCTCGCCCTCGTCGAGGAGTCCGGCGCCCAGGCCATCCTGATGGCCTCCCGGGCCCTCGCGGCCACGGCGAAGAGCCCCGAGGACTACCTGGAGGTCTACGGCCACCTCCTGCGCCAGTCCGCCGAGCCGGTCGTCCTGCACTGGCTGGGCCCGATGTTCGACCCGGCGCTGGAGGGCTACTGGGGGTCGAGCGACCTGGACGCCGCCACAGATACGTTCCTCGAGGTCATCGCGGCCCACCCGGACAAGGTCGACGGCATCAAGGTCTCGCTCCTCGAAGCCCGGCGCGAGATCGACATCCGCCGCCGGCTCCCGCAGGGTGTCCGCTGCTACACGGGTGACGACTTCAACTACCCCGAGCTGATCGCGGGTGACGAGCAGGGCTTCAGCCACGCGCTGCTCGGCATCTTCGACCCGCTGGGCCCGCTGGCGGCCGAGGCGGTCCGTGTCCTGGACACCGGTGACGCCAAGGGCTTCCGCGAACTCCTCGACCCCACCGTCGAGTTGTCCCGGCACCTCTTCCAGGCACCCACTCGCTTCTACAAGACGGGCGTGGTCTTCCTGGCCTGGCTGGCCGGCCACCAGTCGCACTTCACGATGGTCGGCGGCCTCCAGTCGGCCCGCTCCCTCCCGCACTTCGCGCGCGCCTACGAACTCGCCGACGGCCTGGGCCTGTTCCCGGACCCCAAGCTGGCGGAGGAGCGGATGAAGAACCTGCTGTCCCTGTACGGAGTGAACCAGTGACCGACCTGTCCCGCTTCTCCATCAACCAGATGACGGTCAAGCAGCTGTCGATGCCGGAACTGGTCGAGGCCTGCGGCGAGTTGGGCGTCGTCAACGTCGGTCTGTGGCGCGAGCCCGTCCAGACGTACGGCCTGGAGGCGACGGCCAAACTGGTCCGCGACGCGGGCCTCACGGTCACCACGCTGTGCCGGGGCGGCTTCTTCACGGCGATCGACCCGGACGAGCGGGCCGCGGCGCTGGACGACAACCGCCGTGCGGTCGACGAGGCGGCCACCCTCGGCACCGACACGCTGGTCCTGGTCTCGGGCGGCCTCCCGGCCGGCTCCAAGGACCTGCACGGCGCCCGTGAGCGCATCGCGGACGCGCTGTCCGTCCTGGGCCCGTACGCCGAGGAGCACGGGGTGCGGCTGGCCATCGAGCCGCTGCACCCCATGTACGCCTCGGACCGCTGCGTGGTCTCGACGCTCACCCAGGCCCTCGACCTCGCGGAGCGCTTTCCCGCCCAGCAGGTCGGCGTCACGGTGGACACGTACCACATCTGGTGGGACGACAACGCGCCCGCGCAGATCGCCCGCGCGGGCGCCGGCGGCCGTATCCACACCTTCCAGCTCGCGGACTGGACGACCCCGCTGCCGGAGGGAGTGCTGAACGGCCGCGGACAGATCGGCGACGGCGCGATCGACATGCGGGAGTGGCAGCGCTACGTCGAGGCGGCCGGCTACACGGGCGCCATCGAGGTCGAACTGTTCAACGACGTGCTGTGGGCCCGCGACGGCCGCGAGGTGCTCACCGAGACCGCCGAACGGTTCGTGGCCCACACGCTCTGAAGCGGGAGCCGGAGGGGAATCCCGGGAGTTCCCCTCCGGTCCTCTCCAAAGCCCCTACGGATTCCGGAACACCGTCGTGAACGCGCGGTCGAAGCGCCGTGCCGCCAGGTCCGCGCGCTGGATGGACCAGTGGACGGTGGCGCCCTCCAAGCCGTCGATCCACGGATCCCACTCGGCGAGCAGCACCCAGTCGGCGAGGTCGTCCGACACCGGCTCGCGACGGCCCGCTTCCGCCTCCCTCAGCGCGCAGGTCATCGCCCTCCCGACGGGGTCGGTGTCGACGGCCTCCTGGTCGGCGTACCCGCCGAGCCGGAGCCGCCCCGAGGAGGCGATGTCGTCGTAGGTCTCGGCCCACACCTCGGCCAGTTCCTCGGAGCGCGGATGCCCGGGCAGCGGCACCCAGCGGGGCTCCTCGGGGATCTCGACCCAGTAGTGGTACGGCAGCGAGACGTCGACCGTCGCCCTGAGCGTGTCCTGCGGGAACTGCGCGAAGACCTCCTGGTACTCGTCGTCGTTCTCGAACCAGGCCCATCCCTCCTTGTCCCGCTCCTCCACGGCTGTCCCGGCGGGGACGTACACCACGTTCCCCATGTCGGTCAGGTCGCCGAAGTCCTCGGGATAGGTGAACAGCAGCAGCCGGCCGTCGGGCGGGAGGGGGAGGTCCGTCGCATCCGCGGGCAGGGCCGCGAGATCAATGGTGGCGACGAAGGGGTAGTAGGGGTGCGGTGTCCCGACGGGAAGCATCAGCGGCCCCCCGAACCGCCCCACGACCGGCCCGTCCCCGCCCGTCCCCAGCGTCGCGCAGGGCCGGGCGGTGTCCATCCACCGCTCCACGTCCTCGGCGGGTATCCCTCGCGCGAGGGCCTTGTCACGGAAGGGACGTAACCTGTCCCGCATTTCCTCAGGAGTCACAGGAGTCACAGGAGTCACAGGAGTCACAGGAGTCACAGGAGTCATGGGGGAACCGTAGAGGCGGGCACCGACACCCGGGCATTTCGAAGGGGCCCGGTCGATGACCGAGCCCCTTCGGGTTTCCCCTCCCCATCAGAACCCCCGCGATCCCCCCAGATCCCCCTCCAAGAGTCCTGATGCCAAGTACGACCGGCCAGGTGGACGGAGGGTTGTACGGGTCTCCGGATTTTTTTCCGCGGACGTCAGAAGAACACCCCGCACCTGAGGAGCACGTTCGCGTACGGCCGGGCCTCCCCCGTGCGTACGACCAGCCGCGCGCCCGCCGACAGCTCCTTGAGCTTCTCGTGGGAGACCAGGTGCAGTGCGGGCAGGCGGGCGTCCAGCAGTTCCGCGGCCGCCGGATTGGCGCCCCGCACCTCCGCCGCCGCCGTCCCCCCTTCCACGACCAGCTCGGCGAGCAGCCCATCGAGGACCTCCGCGAACGACGGCACCCCGGCCCGGAAAGCCAGGTCGACCACGCGCGGCCCGTCGGGGATCGGCATCCCGGCGTCACACACCAGCACCCCGTCCCCGTGCCCCAGCTCGGCGAGCGCGCCGGAGAGATGACGGTTCAGTATTCCGGCCTTCTTCATACGGCCTCGACCTCCTCCGCCGTGGGGAAGGAGTCCTGCGCACCCTCCCGGGTCACCGCGACCGCCCCGACCCGCGACGCGTACGCGGCCGCCTCCGGCAGTGCGGAACCGGCTCCGAGACGGAACGCCAGCGCCGCCGTGAAGGCGTCCCCCGCACCCGTCGTGTCCACGGCGTCCACCTTCACCGACGCCACCCGGGTCACGGCCCCGGAGGAGGAGGCCACCAACGACCCCTCCGCGCCCAGCGTCACCACCACCGACCGCGGCCCCTTCGCGAGCAGCAGCCGCGCCCAGTCCTCCGGCGCGTCGCTCACACGCGCGTCCCCGAGGATCACCTTCGCCTCGTGCTCGTTGACGATCAGCGGATCGCAGGCCGCGAGGACCTCGGTCGGCAGCGGCCGCGGCGGCGACGGGTTCAGCACGAACCGGCTGCCCGGCGCCAGATTCCGTACGACCTCCACGACCGTCTCCAGCGGGATCTCCAGCTGGGCCGACACCACCCGCGAGGCGTGGAAGAGGCTGACCGCGCTCCGTACGTCCCCCGGCGTGAGGCGCCCGTTGGCGCCCGGCGACACCACGATGCTGTTGTCGCCCGACGGGTCGACGGTGATCAGCGCCACCCCCGTCGGCGCCCCGCCCACCAGCACACCCACCGTGTCGACCCCGGCCGCCTGCTGCGAGTCCAGCAGCAGCCGGCCGTGACCGTCGTCGCCGACGCGGGCCAGCAACGCCGTACGCGCGCCCAACCGGGCAGCCGCGACCGCCTGGTTGGCGCCCTTGCCCCCCGGGTGCACGGCCAGGTCCGAGCCGAGCACCGTCTCGCCGGCGCCCGGCCGCCGCTCCACGCCGATCACCAGGTCGGCGTTGGCCGACCCCACGACCAGAAGGTCGTAGTCGTACATGAGTGACTCCCCTAGTCAGTGACGCGGGGCGGGCAGTCGAAGCGACCGCCCGCCCGTGCGCCGTCGTCAGCCCGTGAAACCGGCCACGTTCTGCTTCGTGACCACCTTCACCGGCACCTTGATCGTCTCCTCGACCTTCTTGCCGTCGATGGCCTTCAGCGCGTTGTCCACCGCGATCTTGCCCAGCTGGGAAGGCTGTTGCGCCACAGACGCGTACAGCGTGCCGTCCTTCACCGCGTTCAGGCCGTCCGGCGTGCCGTCGAAGCCGACCACCGAGACCGACTTGCCGGCCTTGGAGCCCAGCGCCTTGATCGCGCCGAGCGCCATCTCGTCGTTGGCGGCGATGACGCCCTGGACGTCCGGGTGGGCCTGGAGCAGGTTCGACATCACGTCGAGCCCCTTGGTGCGGTCGAAGTCGGCGGGCTGCTGCGCGACGACCTGGATGCCCGGGTACGCCTTGAGACCCTGCGCGAAACCCTGCGCGCGCTCACGGGCGGCCGACGTGCCCGCCTGGCCCTGGAGGATCACGATCTTGCCCTTGCCGCCGAGCTTCTCGCCGATGCTCTTGGCCGCGAGCTCACCGCCGGCGACGTTGTCGGAGGCGACCAGCGCGTCCACGGAGGCCTTGTTGACGCCCCGGTCCACCGCGATGACCGGGATCCTCGCCTTGTCGGCGGCCTTCACCGAGTTGCTCGCCGCGTCCGAGTCCACCGGGTTGACGATGATGGCGCCGAGGCTCGAACTGGTGAAGTTCTGCAGCTGGTTGGCCTGCTGGGAGGCGTCGTTCTGGGCGTCCGTGACGGTCAGGTCCACGCCCAGCTTCTTCGCCTCGGCCTGGGCACCCGACCGGATCTGCACGAAGAAGGGGTTGTTGAGGGTCGAGAGCGACAGACCCACCTTCGGGTTCGCCGTCGAGGACGAGCCGTTGTGCAGGAAGGAGGTCGCGCCGACGATCGCCACGGTGACCACGGCCGCCAGTCCGTACGTCGCCGCCTGGCGCCCCTTGCCGCCCTGCGAGGCACCTGCCACCGGGGTCGTCCCGGCCTTGCGGCGCAGGGTGTCGAGGAGCACGGCCAGCGCGATGACGACACCGATGACGACCTGCTGCCAGAACGCGGACACGTTCAGCAGGTTGAGGCCGTTGCGCAGCACCGCCAGGATCAGCGCGCCGATCAGCGTCCCGGACGCCTTGCCGGTGCCACCGGCCAGCGAGGCACCGCCGATGACGACCGCGGCGATCGCGTCCAGCTCGTAACCGTCGGCGGCCTGCGGCTGCGCCGAGGACAGCCGGGCGGCGAGCACGACACCCGCGACGGCGGCGAACACCCCGGACAGCGCGTAGATGGCGAGCTTCTGCTTCTTCACCCGGAGGCCGGAGAGCCGGGCCGCCTCCTCGTTGCCGCCGATCGCGTACATCGAGCGGCCGATGTACGTCCGTGCGAGCACGAAGGCCGCGAGGAGCCCCATGACGACCATGACGAGCACGGGCACCGGCAGCCAGCCGCCGAGTGTGTCACCGAGGTGCGAGACCGAGTCGGGGAAGGCGATCGGGGAGCCCTCGGAGATCACCAGCGACAGACCGCGGGCCACCGAGAGCATCGCCAGGGTCGCGATGAACGGGGGGAGTTTGCCGTACGCGATCAGGAAGCCGTTGACGAGACCGGCCGCGATGCCGGTCACGACGGCCAGCAGGACCGCTATGAGGACCGGCACCCCGTGTGACGTCGCGCTCCAGGCGAGGACGGTGGCCGACAGGGCCGCCACCGAGCCCACCGACAGGTCGATGCCCGCCGAGACGATCACGAAGGTCACACCGAAGGCGAGGATGGCGGTCACGGCCGCCTGGACGCCGACGTTGAGCAGGTTGTCGGTGGTGAGGAAGTCGCCCGACAGCGCCGACATGGCGATGACGAGGACGATCAGCGCGGTCAGCGCGCCGTTGTCGAGGAGCAGCCGGCGCAGGCCGCCGGTGGCGCTTTCAGCGCTCGATGTGCTCTTGAGCGTGTCAGTGGCCACGAGCGGCCTCCTTGTCGGGCGTGGGGTTGCTGACGGCGAGTGCCATCACGGAGTCCTGCGTGGCCTCGTCGGCGTCGAGTTCGCCGGCGATCCGGCCCTGGGCCATCACCAGCACCCGGTCGCTCATGCCGAGCACCTCGGGCAGATCGCTGGAGATCATGAGGACGGCGGCACCGGCCGCGGTGAGTTCGTTGATGAGCTGGTAGATCTCGACCTTGGCGCCGACGTCGATCCCGCGCGTGGGCTCGTCGAGGATCAGCACCTTGGTGTCGGCGAGCAGCCACTTGCCGATGACGACCTTCTGCTGGTTGCCGCCGGAGAGCGTCCGGACGTGCTGGTGCAGGCCCGCCATCCGCACCCCGAGCTGTTCGGCGATCCGCGCGGCGGCCGCCCGCTGACCCTTGAGGTCGACGAGCCCCGCGCGCGTGGCGGCCCGCATGGTCACCAGGCCCAGGTTCTCCTCGACCGACTGGTCGAGCACCAGACCCTGGCCCTTGCGGTCCTCGGGGATCAGACCGATCCCGGCCGCCATGGCGGCGCCCACGTCGTGTCCCTTGAGGGGCGCCCCGGAGACCTTGACGGCCCCCTTGTCGTACGGGTCCGCGCCGAACACGGCCCGCACCACCTCGGTACGGCCCGCTCCGACCAGCCCGGCGATGCCGACGACCTCTCCGGCGTGCACCTCGAAGCCGATGTCGTGGAAGACGCCGTCGCGGGTGAGCCCCTCGACCTTCAGAAGGGCCGCTCCGGTGTCGCCGCGCTCGCGAGGGTACTGCTGCTCGATCGACCGCCCCACCATCAGGCGTACGAGCTCGTCCTCGGGCGTGGAGGCGGGCACCTGCCCGACCGACTTCCCGTCCCGGATGACCGTGACCCGGTCGCCCAGGGCGGCGATCTCCTCCAGGTGATGCGTGATGAAGACGATCCCGACCCCGTCCTCGCGCAGCTTGCGCACGATCGCGAAGAGCTTGTCGACCTCCTCGGAGGTGAGCACGGCCGTCGGCTCGTCCATGATCAGCACGCGTGCGTTCAGGCTCAGCGCCTTGGCGATCTCGACCATCTGCAGCCGGGCGATGCCGAGTTCACGCACACGCGCGCGGGGCGACACGTTGACTCCCACGCGCTTCAGCAGCACCTCGGCGTCGGCCTCCATCGTCCTGCGGTCGATCATCCCGAGGCGGCGCGGCTGCCGGCCCAGGAAGATGTTCTCGGCGACCGTCAGATCGGGGACGAGGTTGAACTCCTGGTAGATGGTGGCGATCCCCAGCCGCTCGGCGTCCTGCGCCCCGCGGATGCGCACCTCCTCGCCGTCCACCAGCACGCGGCCCGCGTCGGGGTGGTAGGCGCCCGACAGCATCTTGATCAGCGTGCTCTTGCCGGCGCCGTTCTCGCCGAGCAGTACGTGCACCTCGCCCCGGCGCAGGTCGAAGTCGACGCCGTCGAGCGCGACCACGCCGGGGAAGGACTTCCGTATGCCCTCGATGCGCAGCAACACGTCCTCGTTGCTCACGACTCGCTCCTGTTCGTTACGGGGTTCACTGCGGCGTTCCTGGGTGAGGGCTCGCCGCAGGAGCGGCGAACGACGAGACGGGCGGGGAGGGTGACCGACTCGGGGGGCCGCCCCTCGATGCGGTCGACGAGCGCGCGCACCGCGGCCCGCCCCAGCTCGCCCGTGGGCTGGGCGATCGCGGTGATCGGCGGATCGGTGTGCACGAACCACGGGATGTCGTCGAACGCGGCCAGAGCGATGTCCTGCGGTACGCGCAGCCCACGCGCGCGTACGGCGTCCAGCGCGCCGAGCGCCATCAGGTTGTCGGCCGCGAAGACGACCTCGGGCGGCTCGGGCAGGTCGAGGAAGCCCTCGGTGACCCGCCGCCCGCTCTCGGCCTGGAAGTCGCCCTGCCCGATGTAGGCGTCGGGCAGATCCAGGCCGTACGCCTGGAGGGCCTCCCGGAAGGCCGCGACCCGCTCCTGGCCGGTGGTGGTCGCCGCCGGGCCCGCGATGATGGCGAGCCTGCGGTGCCCCAGCCCGTGCAGATGGGCGACGAGATCGCGTACGGCGGCCCGCCCGTCGGACCGGACGACCGGCACGGCCACGCCCGGCATCCACCGGTCCACGAAGACCATCGGCGTCCCCGCGCGCACGGCTTCCAGCATCAGCGGGGAGCCGCCGTCGGTGGGGGAGACCAGGAGTCCGTCGATCCGCCGGTCGAGCAGGTTGCGTACGTGATGGTCCTGGAGGTCGGGCCGCTCGTCGGCGTTGCCGATGATCACGCTGTACCCCAACGCGCGGGCCTCCTCCTCGACGGAGCGGGCCAGCTCGGTGAAGTAGGGGTTCATGACGTCGCTGATGACCAGGCCGAGGGTGTGCGTCTGGTCGGTGCGCAGGGAGCGGGCGACGGCGTTCGGGCGGTAGCCCAGCGCTTTTACGGCGGCCAGCACGCGCGTACGTGCGTCCGCGCTGACCGACGGATGGTCGTTCAGGACCCGCGACACCGTGGCGACGGAGACCCCCGCCTCGGCAGCGACATCCTTGATGCTCGCCATCGCCGCTCCACCTCCTCGTGGAACTCGTGGAATCGATTACACGACTCCGTTCAGGGAGGATTGGAATCGATTACACGACGGTTTGGCAAGACCCCGAGACAGGATCGTGATGTCACGGCGGTGCGAGGGGCCCCGTTGAAGCGGCCCGCCTGTTCCGGGTGACCGGGGCGCTGTCGGTGCCGGGCGGTACCGTCGGATCATGTCCAATCAGGCGGGGGCCTCCACGGGTGAACGACGACTGGCCGTACTCGAAGGCGTGCTCGAGCGCATCACGTACGCCAACGAGGACAACGGCTACACGGTCGCCCGAGTCGACACCGGCAGAGGCGCCGGCGACCTCCTCACCGTCGTCGGGGCGCTGCTCGGCGCCCAGGTGGGGGAGTCCCTGCGCATGGAGGGGCGTTGGGGCTCCCATGCGCAGTACGGCAAGCAGTTCACCGTCGAGAACTACACGACGGTCCTGCCGGCCACGGTCCAGGGCATCCGCCGCTATCTGGGCTCCGGGCTCGTCAAGGGCATCGGCCCCGTCTTCGCCGACCGCATCACCCAGCACTTCGGCATGGACACCCTGAAGATCATCGAGGAGGAGCCGAAGCGGCTCGTCGAGGTCCCGGGGCTCGGGCCCAAGCGCACCAAGAAGATCGCCGACGCCTGGGAGGAGCAGAAGGCGATCAAGGAGGTCATGCTCTTCCTCCAGAGCGTCGAGGTGTCCACCTCCGTCGCCGTGCGCATCTACAAGAAGTACGGCGACGCCTCGATCTCGGTCGTGAGGAACCAGCCCTACCGGCTCGCCTCCGACGTCTGGGGCATCGGCTTCCTCACCGCCGACAAGATCGCCCAGTCCGTCGGCATCCCCCACGACAGCCCGGAGCGCGTCAAGGCGGGCCTGCAGTATGCCCTTTCGCAGTCCGCCGACCAGGGGCACTGCTACCTCCCCGAGGAACAGCTGATCGCCGACGCGGTGAAACTCCTCCAGGTCGACACCGGCCTGGTCATCGAGTGCCTCGCCGAACTCGCCCTGCCCGACGAGGACTCCGGCGACCCGGGTGTCGTACGGGAGAAGGTGCCCGGCTCGGAGCCCGGATCCGAGCCCGTCACCGCCATCTACCTCGTCCCCTTCCACCGCGCCGAACTCTCCCTCTCCGCCCAGCTGCTGCGGCTCCTGCGGACCGACCAGGACCGCATGCCGGCCTTCCACGACGTGGCCTGGGACAAGGCGCTGGGCTGGCTGAAGTCCCGTACTGGAGTGGAGCTCGCGCCCGAGCAGGAGGCCGCCGTCAGGCTCGCGCTGACCAAGAAGGTCGCCGTCCTCACCGGCGGCCCGGGCTGCGGCAAGTCCTTCACCGTCCGCTCGATCGTGGAGCTGGCCCGCGCCAAGAAGGCCAAGGTCGTCCTCGCGGCTCCGACCGGCCGGGCCGCCAAGCGCCTCGCCGAACTGACCGGTGCCGACGCCTCCACCGTCCACCGCCTGCTGGAGCTGAAGCCCGGCGGCGACGCGGCCTACGACAAGGACCGCCCGCTCGACGCCGACCTGGTCGTGGTCGACGAGGCCTCCATGCTGGACCTGCTGCTCGCCAACAAGCTGGTCAAGGCCGTGCCTCCGGGCGCGCACCTGCTGTTCGTCGGGGACGTCGACCAACTGCCCAGCGTCGGCGCGGGGGAGGTCCTGCGGGATCTGCTCGCCGAGGGCGGCCCGGTCCCCGCGGTGCGCCTCACGCGCGTGTTCCGGCAGGCCCAGCAGTCCGGCGTCGTGACGAACGCCCACCGGATCAACGCCGGGCAGCACCCCGTCACCGACGGCATGAAGGACTTCTTCCTCTTCGTCGAGGATGACACGGAGGAGGTCGGACGGCTCACTGTGGATGTGGCGGCCCGTCGGATTCCGGCCAAGTTCGGCCTCGACCCCCGCCGGGACGTTCAGGTGCTCGCCCCCATGCACCGAGGCCCCGCGGGCGCCGGCACGCTCAACGGCCTGCTCCAGCAGGCCATCACCCCGGCCCGTCCCGACCTCGCGGAGAAGCGGTTCGGCGGCCGGGTCTTCCGGGTCGGCGACAAGGTCACCCAGATTCGCAACAATTACGAGAAGGGCACCAACGGTGTCTTCAACGGCACCGTGGGCGTGGTCACTTCGCTCGATCCGGTCGACCAGCGCCTCACCGTGCTGACGGACGAGGACGAGGAGGTGCCGTACGAGTTCGACGAACTGGACGAACTGGCCCACGCGTACGCGGTGACCATCCACCGTTCCCAGGGCAGCGAGTATCCCGCCGTGGTGATCCCGGTCACCACCAGCGCCTGGATGATGCTGCAGCGGAACCTGCTGTACACGGCGGTCACGCGGGCGAAGAAGCTGGTCGTCCTCGTCGGTTCGCGCAAGGCGATCGGTCAGGCGGTGCGCACCGTCTCGGCGGGGCGGCGCTGCACGGCGCTCGACTTCCGGCTCTCGGGCCCGTGACGAGCGTCAATGCCGGGGCAACACAAAAAATGATCGATCAAATGAGTCACGTGGGTCACAGAGCCCTTCCGGAAGCGGTTGCGGAGGGGCAGGATGAGCAAGTTGGCGGCACTCAGTGCCGCCGATACGCCCAACGGCCGACCCCGAGTGCACTCTCCTGCGCCAAATGGGGGATGGTAGAGACAGTCAGGGCAACCTCGAAGAAGAGGCACAACGTCGGTGAGGGATGACGTGAGCGACAACTCTGTAGTAGTGCGGTACGGCGATGGCGAGTACACCTACCCGGTGATCGACAGCACCGTCGGCGACAAGGGCTTCGACATCGGAAAGCTCCGCGCCCAGACCGGTCTGGTCACCCTGGACAGCGGCTACGGCAACACCGCCGCCTATAAATCCGCCATCACCTACCTCGACGGCGAGGCCGGTATCCTCCGGTACCGCGGCTATCCGATCGAGCAGCTGGCCGAGCGCTCCACGTTCCTGGAGGTCGCCTACCTCCTGATCAACGGTGAGCTTCCGTCCGTCGACGAGCTCTCGGTGTTCAAGAACGACATCACGCAGCACACCCTGCTGCACGAGGATGTCAAGAACTTCTACCGTGGCTTCCCGCGCGACGCCCACCCGATGGCCATGCTGTCGTCGGTCGTCTCCGCGCTGTCCACGTTCTACCAGGACAGCCACAACCCCTTCGACGAGAAGCAGCGCAACCTCTCGACGATCCGGCTCCTTGCCAAGCTTCCGACGATCGCCGCGTACGCGTACAAGAAGTCGATCGGTCACCCGTTCGTCTACCCGCGCAACGACCTCGGTTACGTCGAGAACTTCCTGCGCATGACCTTCTCGGTCCCGGCGCAGGAGTACGAGCCCGACCCCACCGTCGTCGCCGCGCTGGACAAGCTGCTCATCCTGCACGCCGACCACGAGCAGAACTGCTCGACCTCCACGGTCCGCCTCGTCGGCTCGTCCCAGGCGAACATGTTCGCGTCGATCTCCGCCGGCATCAACGCCCTGTGGGGCCCGCTGCACGGCGGTGCCAACCAGTCCGTGCTGGAGATGCTCGAGGGCATCCAGGCCAGCGGCGGCGATGTCGACTCCTTCATCCGCAAGGTGAAGAACAAGGAGGACGGCGTCCGGCTGATGGGCTTCGGCCACCGGGTCTACAAGAACTTCGACCCGCGCGCGAAGATCATCAAGGCGGCCGCGCACGACGTCCTCTCGGCCCTCGGCAAGTCCGACGAGCTGCTGGACATCGCGCTCAAGCTGGAGGAGCACGCGCTCTCCGACGACTACTTCGTCTCGCGCAGCCTCTACCCGAACGTCGACTTCTACACCGGTCTGATCTACCGCGCCATGGGCTTCCCGACCGAGATGTTCACGGTCCTGTTCGCCCTCGGCCGCCTTCCGGGCTGGATCGCCCAGTGGCACGAGATGATCAAGGAGCCCGGCTCCCGTATCGGCCGCCCGCGCCAGATCTACACGGGCGTCGTGGAGCGGGACTTCATCCCGGTCGAGGAGCGCTGACAAGCGCCGGTGGCTGGGCCGACCTGCTTTTCAGGGGCGCGGGGAACCGCGCGATCGGCCCCCACCGGCCAGGGGGCCGGAGACGACCTGTAGTCCCCTGAACCCCCGGTTCGATCCGCAAAAGCGGAAGGCGCCCTGGCGACGGTCCCCCCACGGGCCGGCGTCCAGGGCGCCTTCCCATGTCCCGGTGCGGATTCCCCCCACGGGATCCGGCCGGGCGTCTGAGAGACCAGCGCCTGAAATCGCTGTCTTTCCGGTACTGCTGGTACTGCTGTTGAGCAGAACGAGCAAAACTCCTCGTACTAGTCCTGTGTGCGGTCTGCCGGGACAACGCACGGTCGGGAGGGCCGCTCAAAGCTTCCCTTAGTGCGTGCCCCGGCAACGCAGCTCCGAGGAAGTCCCCCAAGACATCCTCAGATGCCAGTCAACGCCCCCCAAGACGCTGCCTGACATCGCCAACTTAGACCTTTGAACCCCTTCGATGGTTACGTTCACATCACTGTGATCTGCGTCTCTTGCAAATGTCCGTTAGATACGCAAGAGCCCGGATACTGCGAACGAGACCCAAGCGTAAGGACGATGCGCGAGTCTTGTGAAGAGCTTATGTGAGCGTGGCCCCGGACTCCAGAGGGGCCGGTCAAAGGAATCCTCAACGAAAGGCACGCAGCCGCAGGCTGTTGGTCACCACGAACACCGAGGAGAACGCCATCGCCGCCCCGGCGATCATCGGGTTCAGCAACCCGGCGGCGGCCAGCGGCAGCGCCGCCACGTTGTACCCGAAGGCCCACACGAGATTGCCCTTGATCGTGGAGAGCGTGCGCCGCGAGAGCCGGATCGCGTCCGCGGCCACCCGAAGATCCCCGCGCACCAGCGTCAGATCCCCCGCCTCGATCGCCGCGTCGGTCCCGGTCCCCATGGCGAGCCCCAGGTCGGCGGCGGCGAGCGCGGCCGCGTCGTTGACCCCGTCACCGACCATCGCGACGACACGTCCCTCGCCCTGAAGCCGCCGTACGGCAGCGACCTTGTCCTCGGGCAGCACCTCGGCGATCACCTCGTCGATTCCGACGGCCCGGGCCACCGCGCCGGCCACCACCCGGTTGTCCCCGGTCAGCAGCACCGGCGTGAGCCCCAGCGCCCGCAGTGATCGCACCGCCTCGGCGCTGGTCTCCTTGACCGCGTCCGCGACGGCCAGGACACCCCGCGGCACGCCGTCCCACCCGACGACGACAGCCGTACGGCCGTCCCGCTCGGCCTCTTCCTTCGCCCGGGCCAGCTCGGCGGGCAGCACGTCGATCAGCCGCCCCACGACCACCTCGTGGCCCTCCACGCGCCCGCGTACGCCCTTACCGGGGACGTTCTCGAAGCTTTCGGCCCCGGGCAGCGGGCCGACCCGGTCCTCGGCGCCCGCGGCGATCGCCCGGGCGACCGGGTGCTCGGAGGCGTGCTCCAGGGCGCCCGCGAGCCGCAGCACCTGCTTCTCGTCGGCGTCCTGGGCGACGTGGACCTCCTGGAGGGTCATCCGGCCGGTGGTCACCGTGCCGGTCTTGTCCAGGACGACGGTGTCCACGCGCCGCGTGGACTCCAGGACCTCGGGCCCCTTGATGAGGATGCCGAGCTGGGCGCCGCGCCCGGTGCCGACCATGAGCGCGGTCGGTGTGGCCAGGCCCAGCGCACACGGGCAGGCGATGATCAGCACGGCGACGGCCGCCGTGAACGCGGCGACGGTGTCCCCGGTGGCGCCGAGCCACCCCCCGAAGGTGCCGATCGCGATGAGGATGACGGCCGGCACGAAGACCGCGGAGACCCGGTCGGCCAGCCGCTGCACCTCCGCCTTGCCGTTCTGCGCGTCCTCCACCAGCTTCGCCATCCGCGCGAGCCGCGTGTCCGCCCCGACCCGCGTGGCCGCCACGACGATCCGCCCACCGGCGTTGACGGTCGCGCCGGTGACCACGTCCCCGACGCCGACGTCCACCGGTACCGACTCGCCGGTCAGCATGGAGGCGTCCACGGCGGAGGCGCCGTCGACGACGGTGCCGTCGGTGGCGATCTTCTCGCCGGGCCGTACGACGAACCGGTCCCCGACCCCCAGCCGCTCGGCCGGAATCCGCACCTCCCGCCCGTCCCGCAGGACGGAGACGTCCTTGGCCCCGAGCTCCATGAGGGCCCTGAGGGCCGCCCCCGCGCGGCGCTTGGCGCGAGCCTCCAGATACCGGCCCAGGAGGATGAAGGCGGTGACTCCGGCGGCCACCTCGAGATAGATCGTCGAGGCGCCGTCCATGCCGCCGGCGGTGAGCTCGAACCGCTCCCGCATGCCCGGCATGCCGGCGTCACCGAGGAACAGGGCCCACAGCGACCAGCCGAACGCGGCGAGGGTCCCGACCGAGACGAGGGTGTCCATGGTGGCCGCGGCGTGCCTGACGTTCGTCCAGGCGGCCCGGTGGAAGGGCCACGCACCCCAGACGACGACGGGCGAGGCGAGGGTCAGCGCGAGCCACTGCCAGTTGTCGAACTGGAGGGCGGGGACCATGGAGAGCGCGACGACTGGGACGGCGAGCGCCACGGAGACGAGGAGCCGCTGCCGGAGGGCGGTGAGCTCCGGGTCGTCCCGGGACGGCTCCTCCGCGGGCGGCGCGGGTTCCTCGGCGGTGTACCCGGTCTTCACCACGGTCGCGATGAGGTCGGCGACCTCGACCCCGGCGGGGTAGCTGACCCGGGCCTTCTCGGTGGCGTAGTTGACCGTGGCGGTGACGCCGTCCATCCGGTTGAGTTTCTTCTCGACCCGGGCGGCGCACGAGGCGCAGGTCATCCCGCCGATGAGCAGCTCGACTTCGGAGGCCGTCGCTATGGGCGCGGGTTCGGTGACGCTGGACATGCAGGGCAACTCCCTCGGGGGCGCGGGGCTGCAAGCGATGTGCGGCTCCGCACCCCCTGTCGCGACGTTCTCAGGCCCGTCCGACGAGCTCGAAGCCGGCCTCGTCCACGGCGGCGCGTACCGCCTCCTCGTCCAGCGGCGCGGAGGAGACGACCGTCACCTCCCCGCTGGAGGCGACCGCCTTCACCGAGCTGACCCCGTCGATCTCGGAGATCTCCCCGGAGACGGCGCCCTCGCAGTGCCCGCAGCTCATCCCGCTCACCTTGTAGACGGCGGTGACGGAGCCGGCGGTGTCGGTCTGAGTGGTCATGTCGTTCTCCTGATGACTCATGAGAGGTATGCACTGTCTATGGTGCACAACCCTATACCCCTAGGGGGTATTTCTCCAAGAGGTGTACCCGCCGCGGGGCGCGACCGGCCAGGATGTACCGGCAGAGGAAACGGCGAGGGGACGGCAGATGCGAGCGGTGGTCTTCGAACGATACGGCGAACGTCCGGAGGTACGTGATGTCCCCGACCCCCACCCGTCGGACCACGGCGTGGTCGTCCGGGTGGAAGCCACCGGTCTCTGCAGAAGCGACTGGCACGGTTGGCAGGGGCACGACCCGGACATCACCCTCCCTCATGTACCGGGCCATGAACTCGCCGGCGTGGTGGAAGCGGTCGGCCCCCGCGTGAGCGCCTGGCACCCCGGCGACCGGGTGACCGTCCCCTTCGTCTGCGCCTGCGGCACCTGCGCGTCCTGCGCCACCGGTGACCACCAGATCTGCGAGCGCCAGACACAGCCCGGCTTCACCCACTGGGGCTCCTTCGCCCAGTACGTGGCGCTGGACCACGCGGATGTGAACCTGGTGGCCGTGCCGCGGGACATGTCCTTCAGTACGGCCGCGTCCCTGGGCTGCCGTTTCGCCACGGCCTTCAGGGCGGTCGTACAGCAGGGCGGGGTCACCGCGGGGGAGTGGGTCGCGGTGCACGGCTGCGGCGGCGTGGGCCTGTCCGCGGTGATGATCGCGGCGGCTTCGGGAGCCCGGGTGGTGGCGGTGGACGTGTCTCCCCGGGCCCTGGCCCTGGCACGGAAGTTCGGCGCGGCGGAGTGCGTGGACGCGACCGGCACGAAGGACACCGCGGCGGCGATCCGCGACCTGACCGGCGGCGGGGCCCATCTCTCGCTGGACGCCCTGGGTTCACCCGTCACCTGCGCGGCCTCCGTCGACTCCCTGCGCCGCCGCGGCCGGCACATCCAGGTCGGCCTGCTGCCCTCGCCGGACGGCACGACCCCGGTCCCCATGGCCCGCGCGATCGCCCTGGAGCTCCAGATCCTCGGCAGTCACGGCATGGCCGCCCACACCTACCCGCCGATGCTGGAACTGGTCCGGGCGGGCGTACTGCGACCGGATCTGCTGGTCACATCGACGATCACACTGGACGCGGTCCCGGACGCCCTGGCGGCGATGGGTACGGCACCCGGAGCAGGGGTGACGGTCATCGAGCCGTGGAGCTGAGGGCGGCCCACTCGCGGTCGAGGATGCCCATGATCACCCAGTCCACCCACTCGCCGTCCCTCAGATCGGCCTCCCGCCGCACACCTTCGACCACGAATCCGGCCTTCTCGTAGACCCGCAGGGCGCGGGCGTTGTAGCCGTAGGCCTCCAACTCGATCCTGTGCAGGCCGAGTTGCTCGAAGCCGTAGCCGACGATCAGACGGGTGGCCTCGGTGCCGAGGCCCCGGCCGCGTCCGCGGGGGCCGATGAGGGTGCGGAAGGTGCAGCTGCGGGCGTCGCTGTCCCTCCCCCACTCTCGACTTCGCTCGAGCGGGGGGACCCCCATGTGCAGGACGACCTCACCCACGAGTTCGCCGGTGGCGCGGTCGGTGACCGCGAGGTCGAGACGGTCGGGCTGCTCGGAGCGGGAGCCGTACCAGGACCGCAGCCGCTCCAGGGTGAGCTCGCCGGAAGGGGCGCCGGTGAAGCGGACGACCTCGGGGTCCTCGATGATCTCCGCCATGACCTCGGCATCCGCCTCCGTGAACGGCCGCAGCACGGTCCTGTCGCCGGTCAGCACGGGTTTGACGGAGAAGTCGCTCATGGGCCGACTGTGCCAGACACCGGCTTCTTCTGGCCCGGGATTTTCAGGGGGTGGGCACAGGACGACTGCGGCCAACCAGGTGCCGCCGGTGGGTCGTCGGGGGCCTGGGTGCCGGAGGTGAGACCGCCCCCTGCCTACAGTCCATGCGGGCGCGGGCGGACTCGGCCAAGTTCGGCTAGGCGCCCGCGGTGGCGGCCACCCCCGTTCGGCCCGACCCGCGCGCCGCACCCAAACCGGACGCGGGTGCCGACGTGGAGGACGCGGGCAACCGACGTCACCGCGCGAGCCGGGCCTCAGTCCTCTCTCCGCCCCCGGTTGCCCGGTCGGGACGCGACCCACGCGCGCACGGTGTCCGCGAACCAGAAGGGCTTGCCGCCCTCGACGTGATCGGGTGGCGGCAGCAGCCCGTGCTTGCGGTACGACCGCACGGTGTCCGGCTGCACACGGATGTGCGCCGCGATCTCCTTGTACGACCAGAGCCTTCGGTCGGTCATGTCGTGCACCTCCCCGCGCGCACCGCGGCAGCGGCCGGGAAAGGCCGTCGGGGGGACCGGGCGCTGCGCTGGCGATCACAAATCCTGCGCCCGGTGAACGACGCGCGGTGACTTTCGGTCAGCGCCTGTATGCCTGGTGTGACACCCGGCTCGCGTACACGGGACATGTATGACACGGAGGGGACGTTTGTGACAGAGGTGACGCAAAGGCGTACGCGGGCGCGAGGGCGTGGCGCGTTGACACCGGGGGCCGTCCCGGACGACTGCGCCCTCCGAAGACACGGCCGGCGCCACTGACATCGCCAGGGTGGGCCGGACCCGCTGCGCCGGGCCCGACCCACCGGCTCCCCCCGGCCATCCCCCGGATCGACCGGCCGGACGCGCACAGCGTGCAGTCAGGTGGTCCCGTGGGTCTTGGAGAAATCCGCACTTCGCCAGGAAGCATCGGCTGCAGCAGGCGCACCTGAGGCACCGGTCGTCCCGGACGCGAGGATCAGGCTCGTCGCCTCGCCGTCCATCCGGTCCCCGGGCGGCGCGACGGCGAAGGGCAGCCGCCGGGCCGTCGTGAACTCCCGGGGCGTGCACCCGGTCATCGCCTTGAACTCGCCGCTCAGATGCGCCTGGTCGTAGAACCCGCAGGCCGCCGCGGTCTCCGCCTGTCCACGCCCCGCGTCGAGCAGCCGCCGGGCCCGCTGCAACCGCAGCACCCTCGCCGCCGCCTTGGGCCCCAGTCCGATCTGTTCCCGGAACCGGTTCTCCAACTGCCGCACGCTCCAGCCCACCTCCTCGGCGAGCCGTCGCACCGGCATGGCACCACCCGTCCGCACGAGCTCCGACCAGGCCCGCACCACCCGGGCCGAACAGGGCGTACCGGCGTCCCACCACCGCGCGAACACGTCGTCCAGCAACCGGAAGCGCTCCTCCCAGGAGGGCAGCACGGCCAGTGACACGGCGAGTTCACCGACCCGCCGGTCCAGGGTGTGCGGCAGCGCGTCGGGATCGACCACCCGATCGGCGAGCTCGTACTGCGGGGTCCCGAACAGCGTGAACGCGGCCCAGGGCGTGAGCATCACCTCGATGCCGGACAGCCGGCCGCCGTGTTCACCGACGGCGGCTGTGGTGGTGGGCCCGCAGAAGACGGAGACGAGGGTCTCCGGGGCCCGTCCCGCGCGCGTGATGCAAACGGGCTGCTCGAACCCCAACAGCAGCGTGGCGGCCCCGACGGGCGTTTCGAGGCGCCGCCGCGGCCGGTCCATCGCCAGCCGAATCCCGCGATAGCTCAACACCCCGGGCCGCAGCCGAGGATGAGGCGCCCCGAGGGCGAACTCCCACAACCCACCGGACCCACGTCCGGTACGGACCAATACCATCGCCCCAGCTTCACAGCCCAGGGGCCACAGCAACACCCTTGGGGGCGCTACGCCCCGCAGGACCGCAGGAACGCCCTGGTGCGCTGAGCGATCGGCAACGGCCGATCCGGCTCGCACGGGTACATGTCCTGCTCGACGATGGCGAACAGATCGACGTCCAGCCGCCCCGCCGCCTCCAGCACGGGCCCGAGCGCCGGCACACCCGAAGGCGGCTCGCACATCACACCCTGCGCCACCGCGGGCCCGAACGGCGTCCCCTTGGCCCGTACGTCCGCGAGGATCTCCGGATCCACCTGCTTGAGGTGCAGATACCCGATCCGCGACCCGTACGTCTCGATCAGCTTGACGCTGTCGCCGCCGCAGTACGCGTAGTGCCCGGTGTCCAGGCACAGCGACACCAGGGAGGAGTCCGTCCCGTCGAGGAACCGGACGACGTTCTCCTCGCTGTCGATGTGGGTGTCCGCATGCGGGTGGACGACGATCTGGAGGCCGTACTCCTCCCGCACCCGCTGTCCCAGCCGCTCGGTCAGCGAGGTCAGGTTCCGCCACTGCTCGGGCGTCAGCGAGGACGACTCCAGCACCTCCCCCGTCTTGTCGTCCCGCCAGAACGACGGAATCACGACCAGGTGCCTGGCACCCATCGCCTGCGCCAGCACCGCGTTGTCCGCGACATGCGCCCAGGTCTTCTCCCACACGGCCTCGCCGTGGTGCAGGCCGGTGAAGACGGTGCCCGCGGACACCTTCAGGCCGCGCCGGGACACCTCCTCGGTCAGGACCGTGGGATCGGTCGGCAGATACCCGTACGGCCCCAGCTCGATCCACTCGTAACCGGAGTCCGCGACCTCGTCGAGGAAGCGCTGCCAGGGGACCTGCTGGGGGTCGTCGGGGAACCACACGCCCCAGGAGTCGGGAGCCGAGCCGATCCGGATGCGGGACAGTGAGGGCTGAGATGCGGGCGCTGTCATGCCGGTCAGCTTCGGTTCGCACAGCAAGCGCTGTCAAGGTCTCGTCCGAATGTCTGGACAAAACATTGACAGGGCGCGGCGTCCGGGACTACAAACGCCGGGAGAGCCGACGCAGGTACGAAGGGAAGCCGATGGCGTACGACCTGATCACCATGGGGCGGATCGGTGTGGACCTGTATCCACTCCAGACCGGTGTCCCGCTGCCGCAGGTGACGTCCTTCGGCAAGTTCCTCGGAGGATCGGCGACCAATGTCGCGGTCGCCGCGGCCCGCCTGGGACGGCGGACCGCAGTGATCACCCGCACCGGCGACGACCCCTTCGGCACCTATCTGCACGAGGCCCTCCAGGGCTTCGGCGTGGACGACCGCTGGGTCACCCCGGTCCCGGGGCTGCCGACCCCCGTCACCTTCTGCGAGATCTTCCCGCCGGACGACTTCCCGCTGTACTTCTACCGGCAGCCCAAGGCCCCCGACCTGGAGATCGACGCCCACGAGCTGGACCTCGACGCGATCCGTGAGGCGAGCATCTTCTGGATCACCGGCACCGGCCTGAGCGAGGAGCCCAGTCGTACGGCGACACTGGCGGCCCTCGCCCACCGCGCGAAGGCGGGCACCACCGTCTTCGACCTGGACTGGCGCCCGATGTTCTGGTCGGACCCGCAGTCCGCCCGCCCGTTCTACGAAGAGGCCCTGCGCCACACCACCGTCGCCGTCGGAAACCTCGACGAGGTCGAGGTCGCGACCGGCGTACGCGAGCCGCACGCCGCCGCCCGCGCCCTCCTGGACGCCGGTGTCGAACTGGCGGTCGTCAAGCAGGGCCCCAAGGGCGTCCTCGCCGTCAACAGCAAGGGCGAGTCCGCCGAGGTCCCGCCCCTGCCCGTGAACGTCCTCAACGGCCTCGGGGCCGGTGACGCCTTCGGCGGCTCCCTCTGCCACGGCCTGCTCAGCGGCTGGGACCTGGAGAAGATCATGCGGCACGCCAACGCGGCCGGGGCCATCGTCGCCTCCCGTCTGGAGTGCAGCTCGGCGATGCCGACGACCGACGAGATCGACAGCGCAATCGTGGCGGGAGCGGTCAAGTGAGGATCGACATCGCGGAACTCGTCCGCCTGCGTGCCGAACACCCCGAGGCGATCGCCGAGGCGGCCGCCCGCCGCACCCGCAGGCCGCTGCTCAACGACAACGGCCGGCTGATGATCATCGCCGCCGACCACCCCGCCCGGGGCGCGCTCGGCGTCGGTGCCAACCGCATGGCCATGGCCAACCGCGCCGACCTGCTCGAGCGCCTCTGCCTGGCCCTGTCCCGCCCCGGCGTCGACGGCGTCCTCGCCACCGCCGACATCCTGGACGACCTGCTGCTGCTCGGCGCCCTGGACGGCAGGGTCGTCCTGGGCTCCATGAACCGCGGCGGCCTCCAGGGCGCGAGCTTCGAGCTCGACGACCGCTTCACCGGCCACCGCCCCGAGGACATCGAGCGCCTCGGCTTCGACGCCGGCAAACTGCTCCTGCGCATCGACTACGACGACCCGGGCTCCCTCACCACCCTGGAGTCCACGGCCCGCGCCATCGACGACATGGCCGCACGGAAACTCCCCGTGTTCGTCGAGCCGTTCATCAGCGGCCGAACCACCGAGGGCAAGGTCAGGAACGACCTCTCCGCCGAGGCCGTCAGCAAGTCGATCGCCATCGCCTCGGGCCTGGGCGGCAGTTCGGCCTACACCTGGCTCAAGGTCCCGGTCACCGACAACCCCGACGACATGGGCGAGGTCATGGCGACCTCCACGCTCCCCGCCGTACTGCTCGGCGGCGAGGTCGGGGACGACCAGGACGGCGCGTACGAGAAGTGGCGCGGCGCCCTCCAACTCCCCACCGTGCGCGGCCTCGTGGTCGGCCGTTCGCTGCTGTACCCGGCGGACGGCGACGTGGCCGCCGCCGTGGACACCGCCGTAGGACTGCTGTGAGGGCCGCCGTATGACACAGAACGAGCTGTACGTCCCCAAGGGCGGCTCCGCCAACGCCCAGTACACGATGGACATCGACCCCAAGCGGGCCGGCTGGACCCACAGCAGCCTGCGCATCGTCGAGCTGGCACCCGGCGGCACCCACACCTTCACCTCCGGTGACAGCGAGTGGATCGTGCTTCCGCTGGAAGGCGCCTGTACGGTCCACATCGGTAACGAGGAATTCCAACTCCTGGGCCGGGAAAGCGTGTTCGCCGGAGTCTCGGACTTCGCGTACGTGCCCCGGGACGCCCAGGCATCGATCGCCTCCGGCGCGGGAGGCCGCTTCGCCCTGGCAGGAGCGAAGTGCGAGCGACGACTCCCCGCCCGCTACGGCCCCGCGCCGGAGGTCCCCGTCGAAGAACGCGGCAGCGGCACCCAGTTGCGGCACGTCCGCAACTTCGCCTCCGCCGACGCCTTCGACTGCGACAAGCTCATCGCCGTCGAGGTGGTCACTCCCGGCGGCAACTGGTCCTCGTATCCGCCGCACAAGCACGACGAGAACCGGCCCGGCGTGGAAGCCGAGCTGGAGGAGATCTACTACTTCGAGATCGACGGCCCGAACGGTTTCGGCTATCAGCGCGTATCTCCCTCCCGTGAGGGCGGATCCGACGTCCTCGCCGAGGTCCGCTCCGGCGACGCCGTCCTCGTCCCCGACGGATGGCACGGCCCGTCCATCGCCCAGCCCGGCCACGACATGTACTACCTCAACGTCATGGCGGGACCGGGTGAGACGCGGGAGTGGCGGATCTGCTTCCACCCGGACCACACCGAGGGGTACCGATGACGATCCGCCTGACCGTCGCGCAAGCGCTGGTCCGCTTCCTCGCCGCCCAGTACACCGAACGCGACGGCGTACGGCAGCGGTCGATCTCCGCGACCTGGGGCATCTTCGGCCACGGCAATGTCGCGGGCCTCGGCCAGGCGCTCGTCGAGTACGCCGACGACATGCCCTACCACCAGGGCCGCAACGAGCAGTCCATGGTGCACGCGGCCGTGGGCTACGCACGTCAGTCGAACCGCCTCTCCACCCACGCGGTGACCACCTCCATCGGCCCGGGCGCCACCAACCTGGTGACGGGCGCGGCCCTCGCGACCGTCAACCACCTCCCGGTCCTGCTGCTGCCCGGCGACACCTTCGCCACCCGGGTCGCCGACCCGGTCCTCCAGCAGCTCGAAGTGCCGTACGCCGGCGACATCAGCGTCAACGACTGTCTGCGGCCCGTGTCGAGGTACTTCGACCGCGTCACGCGCCCGGAAGCCCTGATCCCGGCCGCCCTCCAGGCGATGCGGGTCCTCACCGACCCCGTCGAGACCGGCGCCGTGACCCTCGCCCTCCCGCAGGACGTCCAGGCCGAGGCCCACGACTGGCCGGACGAGTTCTTCGCCGAGCGCACCTGGACCGTACGCCGGCCGGGCGCCGACCCCACCGAACTCGCGGAGGCCGTGCGGGCGATCAGGTCGGCCCAGCGCCCCCTGCTCGTCGCCGGCGGCGGAGTCCACCACAGCCGCGCCGAGGAGGCCCTCGCCGAGTTCGCGAGCGCCACCGGCATCCCGGTCGCCTCCACCCAGGCCGGCAAGGGCTCCCTGCGCCACGACCACCCCCAGGACGTCGGCGGCATCGGCCACACCGGCACCGCCACCGCCAACGAACTGGCCCGCCAGGCCGACCTGGTGATAGGCGTCGGCACCCGCTACACGGACTTCACCACGGCCTCCGGCACCCTGTTCGCCGCCGACGGCGTCCGCTTCCTCAACCTCAACATCGCGCCCTACGACGGCCACAAGCTCGCCGGTACGCCCCTGGTCGCGGACGCCCGCAGCGCCCTGACGGAGCTCACCGAGGCACTCCAGCTGCACGCCCACCGGGTCACGGGCACGTACGTCGACGAGTACACGCTCGACAAGGAGCGCTGGGAGCAGCGCGTCGACGCCTGCTACGAGGCCGACGAGCCCGACATCCGGCCGACCCAGCCGCAGGTCCTCGGCGCCCTGGACGCCCTGGTGGACGAGTCCGACGTGATCATCAACGCGGCCGGCTCCCTCCCGGGCGACCTGCACAAGCTGTGGCGCGCCCGGTCCAGGGACCAGTACCACCTGGAGTACGGCTACTCCTGCATGGGCTACGAGATCCCGGCCGCGATCGGTGTCAAGATGGCCGCGCCCGACCGCAACGTCTGGGCGCTGGTCGGCGACGGAACGTACCTGATGATGCCGACGGAGATCGTCACGGCCGTGCAGGAGGGCATCGCGATCAAGCTGCTCCTGATCCAGAACCACGGCTACGCCTCCATCGGCGGCCTGTCCGAGACGGTCGGCGGCGAGCGATTCGGAACCGCCTACCGCTACCAGTCCGAGGACGGCACCTACACGGGCGCCCCGCTGCCCGTGGACCTGGCCGCCAACGTGGCCAGTCTCGGTATGCGCGTGCTGCGCGCGAAGACCGTACGAGACCTCCGCGCCGCCCTCGAGGAGGCGCGGGCCGCCGACACTCCCACATGTGTCTACGTCGAGACCGAAACGGCAGACACAGTGTCGGGCCCGCCTCCGGCGCAGGCCTGGTGGGATGTACCTGTGGCCGAAACCGCGACTCGACCGTCCGCGGTGAAGGCCCGAGAGCTGTACGAACGGCACGTCTCAACCCGACGCCGCCATCTGTGAAAAGGAGTACCCGGTCATGACGAAGATCGTCAACCACTGGATCGGCGGCAAGACCGTCGAAGGCGCGTCGGGGAACTACGGGCCGGTCACCGACCCGGCGACCGGCGCGGTCACCACCAAGGTCGCGTTCGCCTCCGTCGACGAGGTCGACGCCGCGGTCGCCGCCGCCAAGGACGCGTTCGCGACCTGGGGCACCTCCTCGCTCGCCAAGCGCACCACGATCCTGTTCCGCTTCCGGGCGCTGCTCGAGGCGAACCGGGACGCGATCGCCGAGCTGATCACCGCCGAGCACGGCAAGGTGCACAGCGACGCCCTCGGTGAGGTCGCGCGCGGCCTGGAGATCGTGGACCTGGCGTGCGGGATCACCGTGCAGCTGAAGGGTGAGCTGTCGACCGAGGTCGCCAGCCGCGTGGACGTGGCCTCCATCCGCCAGCCGCTCGGTGTCGTCGCGGGCATCACGCCGTTCAACTTCCCGGCGATGGTCCCGATGTGGATGTTCCCGATCGCCATCGCGACCGGCAACACCTTCGTCCTCAAGCCGTCCGAGAAGGACCCGTCGGCCTCCCTCAAGATCGCCGAGCTGCTGGCCGAGGCCGGTCTGCCCGACGGCGTCTTCAACGTCGTGCACGGTGACAAGGTGGCCGTCGACCGCCTCCTGGAGCACCCGGACGTCAAGGCCGTCTCCTTCGTCGGCTCGACCCCGATCGCCCGCTACATCCACACCACCGCCTCCGCGAACGGCAAGCGCGTCCAGGCCCTGGGCGGCGCCAAGAACCACATGCTGGTGCTGCCGGACGCCGACCTGGACGCGGCCGCCGACGCCGCCGTCTCCGCCGCCTACGGCTCCGCGGGCGAGCGCTGCATGGCCATCTCCGCGGTCGTCGCCGTCGGGTCCATCGGTGACCAGCTGGTCGACAAGATCCGCGAGCGCGCCGAGAAGATCAAGATCGGCCCCGGCAACGACCCGGCCTCCGAGATGGGCCCGCTCATCACCAAGGTGCACCGCGACAAGGTGGCGTCCTACGTCACCGGCGCGGCCGCCGAGGGCTGCGAGGTCGTCCTGGACGGCTCCGGCTTCACGGTCGAGGGCTTCGAGGACGGCCACTGGATCGGCATCTCGCTCCTCGACAAGGTCCCCACCACGGCGAAGGCCTACCAGGACGAGATCTTCGGCCCGGTGCTGACCGTGCTGCGCGTCGACACCTACGACGACGGCATCGCCCTCATCAACGCCTCGCCGTTCGGCAACGGCACCGCGATCTTCACCCGGGACGGCGGCGCCGCCCGCCGCTTCCAGCTGGAGGTCGAGGCCGGCATGGTCGGCGTGAACGTCCCGATCCCGGTCCCCGTCGGCTACCACTCCTTCGGTGGCTGGAAGGACTCGCTCTTCGGCGACCACCACATCTACGGCAACGACGGCACGCACTTCTACACCCGCGGCAAGGTCGTCACCACCCGCTGGCCCGACCCGGCCGACGCCCCGGCGGGCGTCGACCTGGGCTTCCCGCGCAACCACTGAGCGCGTACGGCGCCCCGACCCTCCGCTTGGGCCGGAGAGTCGGGGCGCCGTCGTGTCACCGGCCGTCGGCCGTACCGCGAACGCGGTACACGACGACGCCGTCTACCCCCACGGGATGGCCCCCGGTTCACCCCCCGGTCGGCGACTCACCGACCTTTTCACCCCGTACCGTTGACACATGGATCTTCGACTGCCGCCGCTGCGTGACCTACGACGGCGGCCACGACGGCTCGCCGCCGCCGTGGCCGCCGTCGTCGTGCTCGCCGGTGCCGGGACATGGACGGCCGTGGCCGACGACAAGCCGGCCCCGGTGCACCGGGAGGACCAGCTCATGGCCCTCGACGGCGTCCGCATCGACACCTCGTACTTCACCTCGTCCGACGCCGGACGCCGCCCCGCCGTCCTGCTCGCGCACGGCTTCGGCGGCAGCAAGGACGACGTGCGGCAACAGGCCGAGAACCTGGCCCGGGACGGGTACGCGGTACTGACCTGGTCGGCGCGCAGTTTCGGCAGGTCCACCGGGAAGATCGGCCTGAACGACCCGAAGGGCGAGGTCCAGGACGTCAGGAAGCTGATCGACTGGCTCGCCCGGCAGCCCGAGGTCCAGCTCGACAAACCCGGCGACCCCCGCGTCGGCGTCGCGGGCGCCTCGTACGGCGGCGCGATCTCCCTGCTCGCCGCCGGCTACGACGACCGCGTGGACGCCATCGCCCCGGCGATCACCTACTGGAACCTCAGCGACGCGCTCTTCCCGAACGGCGTGTTCAAGAAGCTCTGGGCGGGCATCTTCGTCAACTCCGGCGGCGGCTGCGCCAAGTTCGAGCCGCAGCTGTGCCGGATGTACGAGCGGGTCGCCGAGTCCGGCACCCCGGACGCGCAGGCCGAAAAGCTGCTGGACGAGCGGTCGCCGTCGGCCGTCGGCGACCGCATCAAGGTGCCCACCCTGCTGCTGCAGGGCCAGACCGACTCCCTCTTCCCGCTCGGCCAGGCCGACGCCGCGGCGAAGGCGATCCGCGCCAACGGCGCCCCCGTCGACGTCGACTGGATCGCGGGTGGACACGACGGCGGCGACATGGAGACCGGCCGGGTCCAGGCCCGGGTCGCTTCCTGGTTCGACCGCTACCTCAAGGACGACAAGGGCGCCGACACCGGCCCCGGCTTCCGCGTCACCCGCACCCTCGACTCCGGCACCGGCGACGGCGAGACCCGGCTGAGCGGCGTGGACGCCGACACCTACCCCGGCCTGGAGGGCGACCCGCGCCCGATCGCCCTCGCCGGACGCGAGCAGTCCTTCGAGAACCCGGCCGGCTCCAGCCCACCCGCCGTCTCCGCCCTGCCCGGCATCGGCGGCGCCGGCGGCCTCGCCCAGCTCTCCACGCTCGGCGTCGGGATCTCCCTCGACTTCCCCGGCCAGTACGCCGGCTTCGAGTCCGCCCCCGTCAAGGACGACCTGCGGATCACCGGGTCCCCGACGGTCACCGTCCACGTGAAGTCGACGAGCGACGACGCGGTCCTCTTCGCCAAGGTGTACGACGTCGGCCCCGGCCGCGGACAGCAGGTGCTGCCCTCCCAACTGGTCGAGCCCCTGCGCGTCGAGGACGCCAAGGCCGGCAAGGACGTCACCCTCACCCTCCCGGCGATCGACCACGAGGTGCAGGACGGCCACCGGCTGCGCCTGGTCCTCGCCTCCACCGACCTCGGCTACGCCTCACCGGCCGCCCCGGCGACGTACACGGTCTCCCTCAAGGGCGACCTGTTGGTGCCGACCACCCTCGCCGGCAGCGACGCGCCCGCACCGCTGCCCTCGTGGGTGTGGTGGCTGCCCCTGGCCGGCGCGGTGACCGCGCTCGCCCTCCTCCTGACGGCGAGGCGCCGCACCACGGCCCCCGCCCCCGACCCCGGCCTCGCCGAGGTCCCCCTCCAGATAAGGGATCTCAGCAAGCGGTACGCGAAGTCCGCCGACCGGTACGCGGTCCGCGACCTGTCCTTCCGGGTAGAGAAGGGCCAGGTCCTCGGCCTGCTCGGCCCGAACGGCGCGGGCAAGACGACCACCCTGCGCATGCTGATGGGCCTGATCACACCGGACGGCGGCGAGATCCGCGTCTTCGGCCACGCCATCGCGCCCGGCGCCCCCGTGCTGTCCCGCGTCGGCGCCTTCGTCGAGGGCGCCGGCTTCCTGCCGCACCTGTCCGGCCGGGAGAACCTCGAGCTGTACTGGCGGGCCACCGGCCGCCCGCCCCAGGACGCCCACCTGGACGAGGCCCTGGAGATCGCCGGCCTCGGCACCGCCCTGGAGCGCGCGGTCCGCACCTACTCGCAGGGCATGCGCCAGCGCCTCGCCATCGCCCAGGCCATGCTCGGCCTGCCCGACCTGCTGATACTGGACGAGCCGACCAACGGACTCGACCCGCCGCAGATTCGCGAGATGCGCGAGGTGATGATCCGCTACGCGGCGGCCGGCCGCACGGTGATCGTCTCCAGCCACATGCTGTCCGAGGTCGAACAGTCCTGCACCCACCTGGTGGTGATGGACCACGGACAGCTCGTCCAGGCGGGCCCGGTCGGCGAGATCATCGGCTCCGGCGACACCCTGCTGGTCGGCACGGCCGGCCCGGTCGACGAACCCCTCGTCGAGAAGGTCGCCGCCCTGCCCGGCGTGGCCTCGGCGGTCCGTACCGACGGCGGGCTGGTGGTCCGCCTCGACGCCGACGGCAGCGCCCGGCGCCTGGTCGCCGAACTCGTCCGGCTGGAGATCCCCGTGGAGGCGGTCGGCCCGCACCGCCGCCTTGAAGACGCCTTCCTCACCCTGATCGGAGACTCCGCATGAGCAGCACGCTGATCGACAGCGCGGAGGTCGCCGAGGGTTATCGCGCCGGCCGCACGCTGCCCCTGAGGGTGGAACTGGTCCGGCAGCTGAAGCGACGCCGCACGATCGTCATGGGCGGGATCCTGTTCGCCCTGCCGTTCGTGCTGCTCATCGCCTTTCAGGTGGGTGGCGGGCCGGGCGGCGGCAACAACCGGGTGAACCTGATGGACACGGCCACCCTGTCCGGCGCGAACTTCGCCGCGGTGAACCTGTTCGCCTCGGCGGGCTTCCTCCTGGTCATCCCCGTGGCCCTGTTCTGCGGGGACACGGTCGCCTCCGAGGCCGGCTGGTCCTCCCTGCGCTACCTGCTGGCGGCGCCCGTGCCCCGGGCCCGGCTGCTGTGGTCCAAGCTGGTCGTCGGACTAGGGCTCAGCCTGGCCGCGATGCTGCTCCTGCCGCTGGTCGCGCTCGCCGTCGGCACGGCGGCCTACGGCTGGGGCCCGCTGGAGCTGCCCACCGGCGGTGAGCTGGCCGCAGGCACCGCGGCACAGCGCCTCCTGGTCACGGTGGCGTACATCTTCGTGTCCCAACTGGTCACCGCCGCCCTGGCGTTCTGGCTGTCCACCAGGACGGACGCCCCGCTGGGCGCGGTCGGCGGCGCGGTCGGCCTGACCATCGTCGGCAACGTGCTCGACCAGGTGACGGCGCTCGGCCACTGGCGGGACTTCCTGCCCTCGCACTGGCAGTACGCCTGGCTCGACGCCGTCCGCCCCCGACTGGAGTGGTCCGACATGATCCAGGGGACGGCCCTGTCGATAACGTACGCCCTCGTGCTGTTCGCGCTGGCCTTCCGCGGTTTCGCCCGCAAGGACGTGGTGTCGTAGGTCACCGGAGGATCACCCACCGGTCTCGAAGGCCGTCGTCCGTGCCCTGTTCGAGATTCATCCGCAACCCCCCGTAGCGCACGTTCCGGCTCCCCGGCCCGTCACAGTCACAGACACGGCGTCAACTGGCCAAGGGGGCACGGACGATGGACCGGCACGGGACACGGCGGCTGCGGGCCGCTCTCCTCGCACTCACCGCCACGGGCGGCCTGCTCCTCACGGGATGCGGGGCGGGCGGCTCGGGCGACAACAGCAGCGCGGACCGGGCGAACGGCGCCAGCGCCTTCCCGGCCCCCGACCACAGCCGGGGAAGCGAACGGGACGACGAGTCCCGCGACACCGCCCCCGACCACCTCTCCACCTTCGCCCTCGACGTCGACACCGCGTCCTACGGCTACGCCCGCCGCACCCTCGCCGACGGACAGCGCCCCGACCCCTCGACGATCCGCCCCGAGGAGTTCGTCAACAGCTTCCGCCAGGACTACGAGCGTCCCGCCGGCAACGGCTTCACGGTGACCGTCGACGGCGCCCGCACCGACGAGAAGGACTGGTCCCTGGTCCGCGTGGGCCTGGCCACCCGCAACGCGCGAGACCAGCACGGCGAACGCCCGCCGGCCGCCCTCACCTTCGTCATCGACATCTCCGGCTCCATGTCCGAACCCGGCCGCCTCGACCTCGCCCAGAAGTCCCTCGGCGTGATGACGGACCGGCTGCGCGACGACGACTCGGTCGCGATCGTCACCTTCAGCGACGAGGCGGAGACCGTCCTGCCGATGACCCGCCTCGACGGCAACCGCGACGAGATCCACGACGCGATCGACAGCCTGGAGCCCACCTTCTCCACCAACCTCGCGGCGGGCGTCGAGACCGGCTACGCCACCGCCGTCAAGGGCCTGCGCGAGGGCGCCACCAACCGGGTCGTCCTCGTCTCCGACGCCCTCGCCAACGACGGCGACACCGACCCCGACGCCATCCTCGACCGCATCGACGGCGCCCGTCGCGAGCACGGCATCACCCTCTTCGGCGTCGGCGTGGGCAGCGACTACGGCGACGCCCTGATGGAACGCCTCGCCGACAAGGGCGACGGCCACACCACATACGTCTCGGACGAGAAGGACGCTCGCGAGGTCTTCTGCGAGCAGCTCCCGCAGAACATCGACCTCACCGCCCGCGACGCCAAGGCCCAGGTCGCCTTCGACCCGGAGACGGTCACGGACTTCCGGCTGGTCGGCTACGACGACCGCCGCGTCGCCGACGACGACTTCCGCGACGACCGCGTCGACGGCGGCGAGGTCGGCCCCGGCCACACCGTCACCGCCCTCTACGCCGTCCGCACCCGGCCGGGCGCGGACGGCCACCTCGCCACCGCCACCGTTCGCTGGCAGGACCCCGAGACCCGCACCCCGCACGAGGAGTCGGGCCAACTGGAGTCGGACACCCTCGCCGACTCCCTGGGCGGCGCGAGCCCGCGCCTCCAGGTCACCGCGGTGGCCGCCTACTTCGCCGACGCCCTCCGCCGGGGCGACGACCGCTGGAGCCCCCTGCCGGGAGCGCCACGCCTTCGCGAACTGGCCGACCGGGCAGACAGGTTGGCGGACATCACGCAGGACCGGGCGGTACGACAGCTCGCCGACACCATCCGGCAGGCGGGACACCTCGAGTGACCGTCCCGCCGGGCAACCGGTCGGCATCACCCCCGGCGGCTGCCCGCGCTCGGACGAGAGCGCCGGTACAGCACCGCTCCGGCGGTCAGGAGAGCCAGGCTCGCCACGCTCGGTACCCAGGGGTTGTCCGCTCCGGTGTGCGCGAGAGTGGCGGCCGCTTCCGGCTGAACGGCGGCGGGGGAACCCTCCGCCGCCGAGTGCGCCTCGACCGGGTGCGACGACTGGTGAGGGACCCGCGGCGTGGACGGTACGGACCGGTCCTCGGACTCGTTGGGACGGTCGACCGGGCCGTTGACCGACTCGTTGCCGAAGGCGGGATTGCCGATACCCACCAGGTTCGCGCTGTTGCCACTGAGGTTCACGGGCAGATCAATCGGAAGCTGGACGTTGTTGCCGGAGACGACGCCCGGCGAGCCGTGGGCGCTGCCCTCGGCAGCGGCCCCGCCCGGCGCCTCGGACGATTTGCCGCCCCTGGCCTTGCCGCCCTCGTTGGCGCAGCGGTTGCCCATGGCGGGGTTGAGGAGGCCGACCACGTTCAGGGTGTTCCCGCACACGTTCACCGGGACGTCCACGGGCAACTGGATGCCGTTGCCGGAGATCAGCCCGGGCGAGCCTTCTGCGGAGCCGTCAGCGGTGGAGTCGGCCTGCGCCGGCCCCGCGACCGCCATCGCGCCGGAGGCGACGGCGACGGCGATCACACTGTTTCGGATAGCCCGTTTCATGGGTCCCTGCCCTTCAGAGATGGCGCGGGCACTCACCCGCACTCGGTGAAACATGCGTGAAACCGTGGAAGTAATGGTTTTTCAGTCTTTTGCCCGGAACGGGGTTGTGTGCGTACACCTGTTGGGGCCCGTTCGCGCGGCAGGCCGCTCCACGGAAAGACCCTCGCCCCGCACCGAGAGCGTCTCGGCGCAGGGGAGGGTCAAGGCCGCCTGCCGGGCGGTGAAGTCGGTCAGAGGGCCTGGTTGTCGCAACCCATGTCCGAACCGAGGTGGCTCTGCTGCGCACCGGGATTGCCCTCGCCGTTCAGCAGGTTGCCCGCCAGGCCGTTGAGGGCGCCGACGCTGCCGAGCACATCGATGTTCATGTCGTGCGAGCGGCACTCGATGCCCTGAGTGATGTCGAAGTCGTTGCCCGGCTCACCGTGTGCCAGGGCGGTACCGGCGCCGAAGGAGCCGACACTGCCGAGGATGGCGCCCACGAGGACTGCCTTGTGGAACGTGCGCATGAAATACTCCATTTCGAGTGGATGGGGTCTGCAACAGATCGAGCTGGGATGCGGTGGACGAGGCGCGGGCGGCCGTCAGCCGAGTCGGGGAAGCCCCAGTTGGCCGACGGGAGGCGCCGCGAGCTGCCCCAGGCCGACCGGAGCCAGCTGCGGCGCGCCCGCCGACGCGAGCTGCGGGTTGATGAGCGGGTTCACCTGCGGGTTGACCTGTGGGTTCACCTGAGGCGTGACAGTCGTCGGCGGCTCCGGCGCGAAGGTCTGGGGAACGGCCAGCTGGGGGGCGACCTGCGGCATCACCTGCGGCATGACCTGGGGCGGCGCGGGCGCGGGTGCCGGTGCGGCCGGTGCCGGCTGCGCGGGTGCCGCCTGCTGCGCGTACGGCGAGGCGGAGGCCTGTGCCGACCCCTGTGACGAGGCGGCGGCGTAACTGGTGTGCTGAGGTGCCTGCTGGTAGACGGGCGCCGGGGCGGCCTGCGGTGCCTGCTGGTAGACGGGTGCGGGCGCGGCCTGGGGGGCCTGCTGGACGGGCGCGGGTGCGGGCGCGGCCTGCGGTGCCTGCTGGGGTGCGGGCGCCGGGGCGGCCTGCGGCGCCTGCTGGTAGACGGGTGCAGGCGCGGCCTGCGGTGCCGACTGGTAGGCGGGCGCCGGGGCGGCCTGCGAAGCCGGGTTGTCGGGAGCCGGTGCCGGCGGGGGAGTGATGGGAGAGTCGGCATGGCTGATGCCGGTGCCCATGGCGGACAGACCGCTGGCCGCTGCTACTAGGAGCACGGCCTTGTGAAGCTTGCGCATGAAACTCTCGGCCCTTCATACCTGAATAGGGAAGTCCATTGCATTGAGTGCGGTCACGCGTGCAGTCGGTGCGTTGCTCCCAACTGCACGGTCGGCAACGGTGATCCCGAGTGGCACGCGGACTTCGCATCAAAGCCGGCAGCGACTCGCCTCACCCACTTCAGGTCCACGACCGCTGCCCTCTCCCGGTTGGAACGAGGACGCCTGGCCGTGGTCACGGAATCCCACGGCCCGTCACCCGTTTGCCGCTTGGGGGGCGCGTGTCGCAACCCGTACGCCGTTTGCGGCAAATGGGTGACCACGCCCCGGCGCCCGTATCTGCGTCTCTTCTCGTTTCGTTCCCCACGGGGCAAGGACGCTGGTCCATCGCAGTCACTCAGGGCAGTGGGAACAGCTGCAACTGCGCTGCCGTATCAGCGTTTCCCCAGATTTTCGTGCACAGGTCAATGAAGGGCCGAGAATTCAATGCGCAAGCTCCAGCAAATCGCGCTCGTCGTCGCAGCGGCCGGCGGACTGACCGCCGTCGGGGCAGGATCGAGCTCTGCCGTCACCCCCGTCGCCCTCAACGGGGCTGTGCCGCCTCCCGTTTCGCAGCCGGACGCCCAGGCCGCCACGGCCACGTCCGCTCAGGCGACCACGCAGAGCTACGGCACGCCGACCGCTCAGCAGCCGGCCCCGCAGCAGTCGGCCGCGCAGCGCGGCACCCAGGTTGCACCGCAGCTCAACCCCCAGCTCAACCCGCAGATCAACCCTCAACTCTCCTCCCCGGCCCCGCAGACGGCGCAGACCGGGCGCATGGCGCAGAGTGTCGCGCCGGCCCAGAACAACCTGTTCCGGCCGGCCCAGGAGTGCAGCCCGCAGTCCCTGCTCGACGCGAACGTCCCGGTCGCGGTGCTCGCCGCCTCCCAGACCCGGGGCATCGAATGCACCCAGGCCAACAGCCAGTCGAACGCCCTCTCCAGCGCCCTCGCCAACGCGCGCTAGCTCTGCGCACGCGATACGACTTTGGGGTGTTTTCGCGCCGAGATCACGAAATCGGCGCGCCTCTGACCGTTTTGAGATACTTCGCACTAATCTCTTGTAACTGTAAGGAGTCGATCTGTTACAGATCGCACCCATTCACTCTCACCGGAGATGACATGCGCAAGCTTCGCAACGTTGCCGTCCTGGTCGTTGCCCTCGGCAGCATCGGCCTCGTGGGTGGCACCGCCCACGCTGACGGTCATGGCGGGAAGGACGGCGGGGACAAGTTCAAGATCACGCAGAGCTCCAGCTGCCGCTCGCACGACCTGAACCTTGACGTCCTCGGCGAGGTCAACCTCCTCGGCGGCGTGCTGGGCAACGCCCTCAACGGCGAGGGCAACCCGGGTGCTCAGTCCACCGACATCGGCTCCACGATGGGCTGCAACAACAGCGCCTTCTGAGGTTCTGACCGGCGCCCAGGCGCCGAACTCCGCGAATGGTCCCGGCGCAGGGCCGGGACCATTCGCGTGCCGCCAGGCCTGCCAGGCGGCGATGGTTTCGTCGATCAACACGGATCGCGTCCACCTCACTTCACCGGAGATGACATGCGCAAGCTCCGCACGGCTGCCGTCCTCCTCGCCGCATTCGGGAGCATCGGTCTCCTGGGTGCCGGCACCGCCCACGCCGACCAGGGTGGGCACAAGGGCGGTGGCGACACTTTCGACATCATGCAGACCAGCAATTGCACGTCGCACGACACCAACGTCGACATCCTCGGCGAGGTCGGCATCGGCAACGGCCTGGGCGGCAACCTCCTGAACGGCGAGGGCAACCCGGGCGCCATGAAGACGTCCATGGGCTCGAGCATGGGCTGCAGCAACACGGTCGGCAAGTAAGACCCACTCTCTCCCCGGTGCCCCGAATCGCTGACGGGGTACCGGGGATTTTTGTTTCGTCGGCAGACCTTCCGCAAAAACCGAAATGCCGGGTCGGGAATCATCCCGGCCCGGCATTCGCCGTAGTGCTCAGAACTCGATGTGCGGCCTCTTGAACTCCCTGGGCTTCTTGTACTCCTTGGGCAGCGGGGCGTTGTTGGAGCACTCCACGACCGGCCCGGCGCTCGTGGCCCCGCCCTCGAGCATCTTGTCCTGCCAGTCCACCACGTGCGGCTGGTCTGCCGTCGAGCAGTCCTGCTTCTGCTCGAGGGTATGCGCGTTGTCCTTGTCGGTCTGCGTCTCGCTCTTGCGAATACAGATGGTGTCACCCTGCGCGGTGGTCGCGCAGTTGCCGTCGTCCGCGTAGGCGAATGGGGCGCCGAGGCAGATCGCGGCGAGACTTGTGACGAGCCCCGAGACGGCGGCGATCTTCTGCGCAGTGAACATGTGCGGTATTCCTTTACGACGGAGGCCCGAGCGCACGTGCCATCAACGGGTGTGCGCTCGAGCCCGAGAAGGTCGAAACAGACGGCCGCAGCCCGGACGCGTGCCCTGATCGAGCGGCGCGTCCGGGCTGCATTCGCCACGGGGATTCACTCAGCACACCGTTGAACCCGCTGAAGCGGTGCGGGACCGAGTCGTTGAGTTCGTGCAATGTGCGTCAGGCTTCCCAGGAACGCGGGTGCGTCCGTTGTGGCGCTGTGCGGATGGGCTTGCGGCAAGGTCTTACTCTTCGCCGTGCTGCTCCTCCGGCTGAGCCTCGGGCTGGGCCTCGGGCTGCTGAGCCTCCGGCTGAGCCTCGGGCTGCTGCTCCTCCGGCTGACCCTCCGGCTGGGCTTCCGGCTGGCCCTCGGGCTGGGCCTGCGGCAGGGTGTAGTAGTCGCCCCCGAAGGCGACGGCGTTGGCCGACGAGTTGGCCACGGCGCTGATCGGCGGAGGCGCTTCGCCGTTGTCGCCGGCGAAACCGACGCCGGCACCGAGGGTGGACAGCCCCGCAATCGCTGCCGCTACGACTGCAGCACGCTGAAACATACGCATGGTTGACCCTTTCTCACCCGGGCAGGACCGCCCGGCTTGGCTACTCAATGTGAGCATATACACACACTGTGTAGCTATCGAGGATCTGCGTTCCCCATGTCGCGTCGTCGGTTTGTGGGGGTCAGCCCAACAGGCCGGTCTCCTCCGGTGCGGTGCCGTTCGCGTCGGGTGCTGTCAATGCCGGGGCGGCACAGGTCACCTCGGGGCCGAGCCGGGCCCTGCCGTTGCCCAGGGCGGAGGGCAGTGTCACGGGCTCAACCGGCTTACAGGTCTCCTGGTGGGGGATGACGCCGTCTTCGGGAATCACTCCCGTGATCCGCTGGGTGCAGGTGAAACCGAAAAGGTCGCGAGTGCAGTTTCCCGGGCCCGCCGCGGCATGCGCCTGGGTGGTGCCGACGCAGGCCATGAGGAGGCCCCCGGTCAACGCCGAAAGGGCCGCGATCTTCCTTCTGTTGAACATCTGATGCGTTGTCCTTTGTGGGGGTCCTGCCGAGTTCAGCCCTGGAAGGCGGTGTTGAACTGGCCGCAGGTGGTGGCCGTGGTGGTCGCGAGGCCGAGCACGCCGATCGGGACGTTGTTCTCGGCCACCGTCTGCGGACTGCATTCCTGATAGGGGCGGTAGAGGTTGTTCACCTGCAGCCCCCCGTCGGAGGTGTCGGCGGCGGCGGTGCCGGCGCCGACGGCGGACAGACCGCCGGCCGCCACTGCTGCTGCGATCACGACCTGCTGAATCTTGCGCATGGAACACCTCGTTCGTCGCTCGTACGTCACGATTGGTTGCCTAGCGTGACTGGACGAATACTAGCAGTAGTCACAGTGGGCACCCGCACGCAACAGGCGTGTTGCTGAGGGGGATAGACCACGCACCACCACCGGGTTGACGCCAACTGCCCGCCCAGGGAAACGGTTTGCCGAGGGGGGAGGGGCCAACTCGGTTGAAGCAGGAGCGAGTCGTGTCAGGTGAACACCGGCTCCGCGACCCGCAAGCGACCATGCGCGGGCACGGAGGCGATCACATCCCGCAGTCCTTCGGCGTACCGCCGCACGTTCTTGTGGGCGATCTCGGTGTCCGGGTAGCGGCAGGCGAACCACAGGCCCTCGTGCAGCCGGTTGACCCAGGCGCACACCTGGTCGCCGTACGACACCCGGATCAGACCGTACGCCCTCTGCTCCGCCCAGCGGTCCGAGCCGGGGATGAGGCGGGCGTCCACGTACGAGACCATCGAGTACATGTCGGGTGACGTCGGACGGAAGTCCTTGCCGAGCAGCCGCAGTACACGGGCCAGCGGAATGCGCGCCAGTGACCGGTTGGCCCGCAACTCGGCGCGGACCGCGACGAGCGCTCCCTCGAAGTCCTGGGCCGCGGGCACCTCGATCGGGGCGCCGCCGACGTACCAGCCCACGGAATCCGACCACGCCGACTTCAGCCGGGTGTGGAACGGCACGACCGTGCGATAGACCGGCTGTCCGCCCAGTTGGTGGACGATGAGGCTGGTCGCCGCCAGGATGCCCACCAAACTGCCGCCGTATGGACGGCAGTACTCCTCGAACGCGGCGGCGGCGCTCGCGTCGACGAGTGGCTCGCACAGCAGCTTCTGGGCGGGCAGTACCCCGCCGGGCCGCACACCGAGATCGACGGGGAACTCCGGGAGCCTTCCGTCGCACCGGCTCACGAACTCCCGCCAGCGCGCGACGATCGCGTGGGTGTCGTCGATCCCGTCCGCGTTCGCCCGCTCCTGCTCGCAGAAGTCGACGTAACTTCCCACCGGCGTACCGACGACGGGCCGCCCCGTGACGCCGGCCATGTACAGCTCGCTGATCTCCTCCGGGATGCGCTGCAGGGAGTAGGCGTCGACATTGGTGTGGTCGAAGGCCATGTACACACTGACGGAGTCCTCGCGAACGACCGCCGCATACATGAGATTCGGCCAACCCAGCGCGTCCGCAGCGATGTCGAACCGGCCCTGGAGGTAACTGACCAGCGCCTCCGGGTCGGTGAAGTCACCGACCACCTCGCGTTGCAGCGACACGTCCCTCGCGTCGAGCGTGAAGCGCTGCATGTCGTCCCCGGCCCATCTGAATCCGCTGCGCAGCGTCTCGTGCCGCAGCGTCCAGTCCCGCAGCGCCCCTTCCAGCGCATCGAGGTCCACGCGGCCCGGCAGGTCGAAGGCCGCCCCGAGCCACGTCGGTACGAACAGGCCGTCCTCACGCACCGATCGCGCCGTCCTGACGTGCGACTCCTGGATGTACGCCGGCGGCCGCGGATCCGGTGGCAGCACCGCCGCAGCCGCGACGGTCGCCGCGCTGACCGTCCACTCGACGAGTTGTCCCGGCCGGACCTCGCAGCGCTGCATGTCAGAAATTCGCACGGTGGTCTCTCCTTCGGCAGAAGACACCAGCTTGATCAAGAGGCCGCCTTGTGGCAGCAGTGGCCGCCGTGTCGCCGTCATTTCAGCAACACGTGTGACACCTCGAACGACGAAGCGATCCCTGGGAGACGGCAGGGCGAGGCTGCCTAGTTGAGCACGAGTGTCGCACAACCAGTCTGTGCGGCAGGCGGGTTGGCGACCTTGCATCCGGTCGAGGGCACAAGAAGGGCGGGGCCACCGATCAGTTCGGTGGCCCCGCCCTCCCGTCGATGTCAGCTCTCGCCGTTCTGGGACAGGACCGACACGTCCTCCAGCAGGTGCGCCAGCGCGCCGTCCCGCTTGGTCTGCGTGGAGTTCTCGGCACACTGCTGGGTCATGTCGTCCGAGAGGATCGGCACGTCGTGAACGGGGATGAGGTTGACGACAGGGACGCTGGCGTCGTCCAGAGCGAGGCACGGCTTGTTGAAGGAGCCCTGGATCAGTGCCATCTGGGGGCTCATGTTGCCGTACGTGCTCGAGTTGCCGAAGCTCTGCATCGCCCCGTTGCCGTTCGAGGAGACCGGCCCGCCGTCGTCGCCCAGCGCCATCGCCTGCGGAGCCGCGGCAGCGGCGGCGCCCATGACGGAAGCGGCAATAGCGGCGGTGGCAAAAACCTTCTTGATCACTGGCCAGTCCTTTCGGGGGAAACGTCTGCGTGGGAGCGATCTGGTTCAACTGCATCGGCGCAGCATGGTTTCTCCCGTTCACTCCGTCGGCCCATACCGGGGACACCTGGCGAGCCTCTTCGGCCCTGGTGTTCAGGTGCACCGGCATTTCATGCGGGCCAACCGGGTGAATCCCCGAAACCAATTCACGAGGGTCCGGTTGATGAGGCCGTAGGACATGCGTCGCTACGACGAAAGGAAAGCGAAGTGCTCAAGAAGGCAATGGTCGCCGCGGCGGCTGCCGCTTCTGTCATTGGCATGTCGGTGGCGGCCGCGCCCCAGGCGCTTGCCATCGGCGACGACAAGGGGCCGACCGTGGCCAACGGGAACGGCGCCTCGTCGAAATTCGGCAACTCGGCGACCAAGGGCGACATGAGCCCGCAGCTCTCCCTGGTCAATGGGACGCTGAACAAGCCGTGTGCCGCCCTGGAGGACATCAACGTCGCCGTCTTCAACGGCATCCCGGTCCAGGACGTGCCGATCCTCTCGGACGACCTGACGCAGCAGTGCGCCGACAACTCCACGCAGGCCAAGCGGGACGGCGCGCTGTCGCACGTCCTGGAGGACGTGTCGGTCCTGTCGGCGAACAGCGAGAAGTAGGCCGCCTCGCAGGGTGAGGGTGTCGGCGGCTGTGTAGCTCTTTCGGCGGTACGGCGGCGGTATTGTGCGGCCCATCCGAGTGAATTTCGGAGTGTCGTACGTTGATTTTCCCTTCTTTGGTCAATTCCTCGTGTGCAGGCTGCTGGTCATGGTGCGAGCCGTACGGCTGTGCTCGCGCGGTTTCGGCCGTCAATGAGGCATGACCGCAGAGAAGGGAAAGTTCATGAAGAAGACCGCTGCTGTCGTTGCGGGCGTGATCATGGCTCTGGGTGCGGCCACTCCGGCTTTCGCTGACGCGGACGCCCAGGCTGTCTCCGTCGGTTCCGGAGGATTTCTGTCCGGCAACGTGATCCAGGTTCCCATTCACGCGGCCATCAATCTGTGTGGCAACTCCGTGAACCTCATCGGGGCCTTGAACCCGACGTCCGGCAATGTGTGTGTGAACGCCTGACGCGTTCCACACCAGCCGTACGGCTGAGTCATGGCCGGCCTTGGACATCTTCGTCCGCTCCAAGGCCGGCTTTCCCATTTCTTCAAGCAGGAAAGACGATCAAGAGTGCGACAGACCCTGAGCAGGGGCATGTTCGCGGCCGCTGCCGCGACGAGCGTTCTCTCCCTGTGCGGTAGTCCCGCCATGGCCGATTCGCATGCGAACGGGTCCGCCGTGGACTCGCCGGGTGTCGTGTCCGGCAACGACGTGCAGGTCCCGGTCGACGTGCCGCTGAACGTGTGCGGCAACGCGGTCGACGTGATCGCCGCACTCGACCCCGTTTTCGGCAACGACTGCGCAGCGCGGGACGAGGGCGGCGAGGACGACTCCTCGTACGGCTCGGGTCAGGATGAGGACGCGGACGGCGGGACCGAGGGTTCGCCCGGCGCCGGCTCGGGCAACGACGTGCGGGTCCCGGTCGAGGTGCCGTTGAACGTGTGCGGTGACAGCGCAGGTGTGGCCGCCGTACTCGACCCCGCCTTCGGCAACGACTGCGCCGAGGACACCCAGGACGGATACGGCGACACCCCCGCGACTACTCCTCCGTCGACCCCACCGCCCGGGGGGAAGAGCACGGGGAAGAGCACGCCTCCCCCCGCCGGCGGCGACCACGTGACCCCGCCGCGCGCCGGAGACGACCAGCCCGCTCTGGCCGAGACCGGCAGCGAGGCCCTGGTGGGCACATCGGCCGCGAGCGCCGCGTTGATCGCGGCCGGAGCCGTCCTGTACCGGCGAAGCCGGGCTGCGTCCCGTCGATGACACGTGGAGGGTGCCGGCCGCGCACGCCCGGCATCCTCCCGGCCGGCCGGCGAGCCGCCCGGCCGGGAGCCATGTCAGGACCGCACGACAGCCGGGGCGCGCGCGGCGTGCTGTCAGGGCCGCGCGGCGGGCGCCGCCCCGCGCTGTCCCCGGCCGCTGGGCGCCGGGATCGTTCCGCCGGGTGTGCCCGTGCGCAGGTGACGCCGCACTCCGCCGACGAGCGTGCTCGCCGTGAAGGTCGCGCCCTGCACAAAGCGCATGGCCGGTCCGAAGCCGGACGCCGTCACCAGGCCCGCGAGGAACAGCCCTGGACACGAGGACTCGAAGTCCCGCCCGACCTGCGGCGCGCCGTCGGCCACCGTCGCGAGGGAGCCGCGCAGTTCGTCGGAGAGCAGCCGCAGCCGGTCTCCCGTCGCCCTGAAGCCCGTGGCGGCGATGACGTGCTCGGTCTCCAGGGAGCGCAGGGCCCGCCCCGACGCCGACGGTTCCGATCCGCCTCCGCCGCTCACCACATCCAGCCGCACCCCGCCGCGCACCTCACGGGCCGCCGCCACCTCGTGGCCGAGCCGCACCTCGACGACCGGCTCGATCCGGTCCCGCAGCCACCAGGCTCCGGCCGGCCCCAGCGCCGTGGCGCAGATCCGCGTCCGCCTCGCCTCGGGAAGCCGGTGGAAGAGGCCGGGGCGTTCGGAGTAGAACCAGTTGCGCCAGCCGGGGCCGAGGCCGCTGTGAGGGGCGCGCGCCCTTTGCCACCAGGGGCGCTGCCAGGGCGGCGGCACGTCGTTCCACTCCAGCTGGTCGGCGCGCGCCAGGACCCGTACGCGCGTGCCCTGCTCGGCGAGGAGGGCCGCCGTCTCCAGGGCCGCCTGGCCACCGCCGATCACGGTGACGTCCCGGTCGCGGAAGCGGGCGAGGTCGTCGTGATGGCTGCTGTGCGACACCAGGGAGGCGGGCAGCGCGCGCAGTGCGGCCGGCAGCTCCACGAAGGGCATCACACCGACCGCCAGCGCGACCGTGCGGGTGAGCAGGGTCTCGCCGTCCTCGGTGACCGCCTCGAAGCCGCCCGGGCAGGGGGCGATCCGCGTGATCGTGCGCTCGTCCACCTCCGGTACCGCGTTACGGGCGAACCACTGGCCGTACGCGGCGAACATCTCCACCGGGATCGGCTCCCCGTGCTCGGCCGCAACTCCCTGGCCCGCGCAGTACGCGTCCAGCCGCAGACGGCCCGCCGGGTCCGAGAGGTTGGACGCCCAGGGCTCCGACTTGAGGAACATCCCGCGTGGCATGTGGTCACGCCACGAGGCCATGGGGCGACCGAACACCCGCAGCCGCAGTCCGGCGGCCGCGGCGTGGGACGCGATGGACAGACCGTACGGGCCCGCGCCCACCACCAGAAGGTCGTACATCAGCAGCTGCTCACTTTCTTCTCGTCGGACAGCTCGTCGGGGAGCCCGTTCGCCAGCGCGGCGGACAGGCGGGGCGTGGCGGAGGAAGGCGGTGGCACGGACACGGTGGCCCCGACCAGGCGTCCGGTTCCGTCTGCGCCCGGCCGTCGTAGTCGCTCCCGCACGCGGCGGGACACATGGCGTGCCCACAGCCCCCGCATCGCCCGGCCCGGCTCCGGGTCGTCCTCTGCGTGCCAGGCCAGTTCACGTCCGTCGGGGGCGGGACGCAGCAGGGTGAGCGGGGAGTAGTTCTCCACCACGAAGGCGCGCCCCGGCAGGGGTGAACCCTCCGGCAGCGGACGGTGTGTCAGGTCCAGGTGCAGGGCCCGTACGACGTCCAGGTCCGCGCTGTCGGCGAAGAGCCGGAACTGGGCACCGGGGCGCGGGTTGAAGTCGAGGAGGTGGTAGGCGCCGGTCGTGCCGCAGCGGCGGAAGTCCAGATCGAGGATCCCGCGGTAGCCCAGTGCGTCGGTGAGCCGCTCGGCGAGCGCCTGCACGTCCGGGTTCGGCCGCCAGCGCCCCACCGCGGTCAGGCCCGCCGCGCGCGGCCAGGACCGTTCCTTCACACCGGGGCCGCCGCCGATCACCGCGCCCGAGCGGGCGGCGTAACCGTGAAAGAACCAGTCGCGGTCCGGGCCCGACGGCAGGAACGCCTGCAGCAGCAGCCGGCTGCCCGCCTCCTCGGTGCGCAGGTACAGCTCGTGCGCCTCCTGCGGACTGCGCACCACGACCGTGCTGCGCAGCCCGCCTTTCGTCGGCAGCAGCCAGGGGCGGCTCCACTTCGCCACCACCGGAAGGCCCAGCCGCCAGGCCGCGGCGGCGGCCTCGCCGGCGCTGGCCGGGACGACCGTCTCCGGGTGCGGGATGTCCGCGGCCGCGCACACCGCCGCCAACTCGGCCTTGTCGGCCACCCGCTCGGGCAGCGCCGGGGGTTGCTGCGGCAGGAGGTAGGAGGGGGCCAGCTCCTCGCGCAGTCGGCCGACCGCGACCGCGCTCGCGTCGTCCATCGGGATCAGGACGGCGGGTCCGGCGATCCGGGCGGCCACCTGACGCAGTACGACGGCGATGTCGGCCGGGGACGCGCCGGGCGGCGGCGGTGGGTGCAACTGCCGTACGAAACGGGACGCGCGGACCGGACTTCCCGCGCAGTCGGCGACCAGGTGCACCTCCAGACCTGCCCGGCCCAGTGAACGCACGGCACCCAGCGTTCCGTGGTGAAAGGGATTGGGGTCGATCCGCAGCAGTACTGCGGGGACCCGGCTGTCGAACGGCGACACGGCATCGTCCTTCGGTTGTTTCACTCGTGCGGGCGATCGGAGCACACGAAAGCCGTAGGCACGGTGGCGGAATTCATATTGATATGACTGAGTGTCAGGTAAGGGAAAGGCCATAGGGCGCGGCAAAGAGTGAGAAAGCGAAAGTCCGAGCGTGGAGAGAGGAGCAGGCATGGCCCCACAGCATCGACGGACCCGGTCCGGGCGGTTGGCCGTCGTCGCGGCGTCGGTCGTCGCGACGACGGCACTGGCGTCCGGTCCAGGATTCGCCGCGGGTGCGGGGGTGGCGCGGATCGCCGATCCTCCCGCTCCGACACCCGTCGCCATTCCGGTCCCCGTGACCCCGGTCCTGCCCGAGCGGCCGAAGGTGACCCCGCCGCCGCTCCCGGCCCCGGCGTGGCCCGGAAAGCACGCTCCCGCGTTCGGCGCCTACCTCGACTACGGCCCCAGTGGCGTGGCCCGCATGCTCGACCTCAGCCGCTGGCTGGGCGGTGCCGACCTGCGCGTCGGCCACACGTATCTGCCCGGCGACCGCTGGAGCAACATCGAGGGCGCCCCGGGCTTTCTCGACGCGTGGGCGCGCTGGCGCACCGGGCGGGACGACCGGATGTTCGTCCTCAACGTCCCCATGCTGGAGCGCAACGAGGAGAACGTCTCCGACGCCGAGGTGCGGCTGCTGCTGCGCCAGGGCGCCGCCGGCCGGTTCGACCATCACTTCCGCGCCCTGGCCGAACGGCTGGTGCGGCTGAAGGTGCCGGACACGGTGATCGTGCTCGGCTGGGAAATGAACGGCACCACGTACACCCATCGTTGCGGGCCCGACCCGCAGGCCTGGAAGACGTACTGGAACAGGATCGTCACGGCCATGCGTGCGGTGCCGGGGCAGAGGTTCCGGTTCGACTTCGCGCCGTCCCGGGGGCGGGACGCCGTGCCCTGGACGCAGTGTTATCCGGGTGACGACTCGGTCGACATCGTTGGCATGGATTCCTACGACCAGCCGGCCGGGGTGACATTCGACGAACAGGTGAATGAGCCCTACGGCCTTCAGGCACAGGTGAATTTCGCCAAGGCCCACGGAAAGCCCGTCTCCTATCCGGAATGGGGACTGTTCCGCAACGGGGACAACGCCGAGTACATGCGGCGCATGCTCGCCTGGATGAACGAGCACAAGCCGCTCTACAACACCCTGACCGACTACTGCCCGCACGGTGTGTGGCAGTGCCCGGACAACCCGAGGGCGGCAGAGATCTACCGGTCCCTCCTCTCCGGCACCATCACCGACCCCGTCACGGAACCGGCCGAGCCCACCGATCCCGTTACGGAACCGGTCGAGCCCACCGACCCCGTCACGGAGCCGGCCGAGCCCACCGTCCCCGCCAGCCCGACGAGTCCGACGAGTCCGCCCAAGTGCTCGCCGTTGGATCTGGGTGACTGGGTCGAGTACTGGCTCGGCGGCAAGCTGTGCCTGCGCTTCGACTGGTTGACGCGCAACCGGTAGCGCGGCCGGCCGGTGGCGGCGGACTCCCTCAGGACCCGCCGCCACCGTGGCGCTCCTTCCGCTCCTGCCAGTGGAGCAGCAGTTCCTTGCCCCGCCGCCGCGCGGCCACGTCGCACTCGACCGCCGCCAGCAGCGGGGCCGTGCGGCGGCGGGCCAGCAGCAGCCGCTGGTTGACGACCGCCTCGGGCCGCCAGTGGTGCTTGTACGGCTCGTTGCCGCGCAGCAGGCTCAGCGCGCCGTGCCCGCCGTCCTGGGTGTGCCGGCTGCACGCGTCGAGCAGCATCACCGCCACGTCCGCCCTGCGTTCCCGCAGACACGGGTGGGCGCCGTACAGGTAGCCGCCCGCGAGCCGCCGCGACAGCAGGGTCAGGTCCACGGCCACCACGTCGTCGTCGAGGCGGAACTCGGTGACCACCGCGTCCCCGGAGCGCACCATCGGCGCGACCGAGCGCACCAGGTGTTCGCGGAACCGCGGCCGCAGATGCTCGGGCGTCACCCCGCGGCCCTCCCACTGGAGTGCGTGCAGTTCGATGAGCCGCCGCAGCGCCTTGTCCACCTCGTCCGGTGTCACGGTGTGCCGCTGGATCCCGAGCGCGGTCAGCTTGCGCAGCTTGGCGCGGACCCGCTGCTGGGCCTTGGCCGTGGGCAGGCGCGTGATCAGTTCGTCCATGGACACGGCGGGCAGTTCCAGGCACACCGAGTCGTCCACCCGGCGTCGGGGCCCGCTCCAGTGGCCGTAGATCCGCTCGGCGGCCCCGCCCGGGCGGACCTCGCGGAGGTCGATCAGGGCGGTGCGAGCGGCCGCGGACAGGCCCCCGGCGAGCGCGGTGACCGCCTCCGGGCCGCGCTCGTCGTCCAGCAGGACGTCCCCGTAGTCGGAGATGGACCCGCCGAGCGGCACCAGCGAGGGCACCGGGCGGTCCACGCGCATCAGCGGCGCGGCGGCGGCCAGCTCGGCCCCGTCGCGCACCAGCACCAGCCGCAGCCGCCCGCGTCTGCCGTACGACAGCCACCAGGAGTGCAGCCAGGCGTGACTCTGGAAGGGGGTGGCGGCCCCGCACCGGCGGTACAGGTCACCCCACTGCGCCGCCAGTTGGGCGAAGTCCCGCTCTGTGGTGACGAGTTCCGCCCGGTACGTCACAGCTGCCCGTGGGTGTCGGCGGCCAGGGCCGGACCCGGTACGGACGCGGGGCGCCCGGACGCGTCCCCGGCACGCCTGGGCCGGGCCAGCAGCGCCAGCCCGCCGAGCAGGCCGCCCGCGCTCGCACCCACCAGGCCGATCAGGGTCGGGGAGGCGGAGGACGGCTCGCTGGGCTTGATGGCCCGGGCGAACTGCTGAAGCTCGACGCGGGTGGCGTCCTTGGTGTCGTTCGCGTGCCGGGTCAGCGCGCGGGAGACGGCGTTGGCCATGTCGGCGGCGAGGTCGGGGCGGGTGGAGGTGGCCGTGATGGCGACCATCGGGGCGTCCGGCGAGGTCGCCGTCCGCACGCTCGACTTCAGCGTACGCACCGGCACCCCGGCCCACACCTGCGCGTCCCCGAGCACCGCGAGCTGCGTGGCGACCCGGCCGTAGGCCTGCGCGAAGCCGGTCGCGGACGCCGGGTCGGACTTCGCGGTCGGGACGGCGACGACGTAGGACGTGGCGGTGTACTCGGGCGGCTCGGCGAGGCCGTACACCCCGCCGAGCAGGCCCCCGACGAGGGTTCCGGCCGCGAGCAGGGACCAGGGCGGCAGCGTCCTGACGCGGGCCAGGCCCGTGGCCGGGTGGCTCGGTCCGGTGGGGTTCTCGGTCATGAGGAAGGGACTCCCTGAGGTGATGGAGACATGGAAGGGGCGGCCACCGCGGCCGTGTAGACGTTCATCAGGCGATCGGCGCTGCGGGTGATGCTGTAGCGGTCGGCGGCCTCGGGCGCGGTGCGCGGGCCCGGGCCCATGGCCCGGGTCGCGGTGACGGCCCGCGCGAAGGCGTCGGGGCCGCCCCGGACGAGGCGCGCGGCCGCCGCGGTGTGCGTGGGCAGCTCCTCGATCGCCGGGCAGGAGGAGTAGAGGACGGGCAGCCCCGACGCCAGCGCCTCCACCATCGCCAGACCGAAGGTCTCCTCCGGGCAGGCTGAGGCGAGCAGGTCCATCGCCGAGGTGAGGGAGGGCAGGTCGGGGCCGGGGGTGCCGTCGGGGACGTAGGGGCGTTCGCCGGTGAACAGCACGCGGTCCATGACCCCGGCGTCCTGAGCGGTCCGCCGCAGCGCGTGCTCCTCCGGTCCGCCGCCGACCAGCAACAGCCAGTGGTCCGCGGGGAGTCGGGCAAGCGCCCGGATCAGGACGTCGAAGCGTTTGGCGGCCGTGAGGCGGCCGATGCCGCCGATGAGATAGGCCGTCTCGGGCAGGCCCAGCCGCTGTCGGGTGCGCAGGCGCCGGTCCGGGTCGAAGCGGAAGCGGTCCAGGTCGACGCCGTTGGGGACGACCTCGATCCGGGGGGCCGGAACGCCCCAGCGCCGCAGCCGTTCGGCGACGGTCGGGGAGACGGCGACCGTGGTCCGGCCCAGGCGCTCACTGGCCAGGTAGAGCCCACGTACCCCCGCCGTCAGCGGGCGGCCCTCCATCTGTGAGTCGCCCAGGGAGTGTTCGGTGGCGACGATCGCCCGGACGCCCGCGAGGCGCGCGGCGAGCCGGCCGTAGACGCAGGCACGGTAGAGGTGGGTGTGCACGAGGTCGTAGCCGCCCGAGCGGATCAGCCGGACCAGGCGGGGCAGTGCGCCCAGGTCCCGGTTTCCGGCCATCCCCAGGTGGGTCACCCGTACCCCGTCGGCGGCCAGCCCGTCGGCGACGGCGCCCGGGTTGGTGAGCGTGACGACCTCGGAGTCGACCGGCAGGTGCCGCAGCAGGAGCCGGAGCTGCTGCTCGGCACCGCCGACGCCCAGGCCGGTGATGACCTGAAGGACCCGCATGTCAGACCCCCTCGACAGGGCGTCGGCGCAGGCGGTGCAGCCGGTACTTCAGAAACAGGCGTACGGCGTTGTCGCCCTGCCCGACGTACAGGCGGGGCAGTGCGTACGGGCCGTTCAGAGGGCCGGGGTCGATCGCGCAGGCGTAGGTGTAACCGGCGTCGCGGACGGCGTCCACGGCACGCTGGTCGATCGAGCCGTACGGGTAGCAGAAGCCGTTGACGGGAGAGCCCGTCAACTGCTCGAGCGTGGCCCGGCTCTCGACGACCTCGGCCTTCACCAGGGCGTCGTCCGCCTTGGTCAGGTCGACGTGGGTCAGCCCGTGCGAGCCGATCTCCACCCCCTCGGCCGCCGCCTGCCGGATGCCGTCCGCGGTGAGCAGCGGCTTGCGCGGACCCAGCCGGTCCCAGGCGTTGTCCCCGCCGAGCCGGCCCGGCAGCGCGAAGAGCGTGGCGCCGAAGCCGTACCGGCGCAGTACCGGCAGGGCGTGGTCGACGAAGTCGGCGTAACCGTCGTCGAAGGTGAGTCCGACCAGCTTGCGTCCCTCGCCTCGGGCGCGGGCGGCCAGCAGGTCGGACACGGAGACACCGGTGAGGCCGCGTCCGCGCAGCCAGCGCAGCTGCCGGTCCAGCCGCTCGGGCGTGACCGTGACGCGGTAGGGGTCGTTCGAGTCGTCGCCCACGGAGTGGTACATCGCCACCCAGGGCACCGGGCCTCTGGGAGGGGCGCTGTCAGCGGAAACGGGCATACGGGAGCCTTCGGGTGACGGTGCGTACGGAACGCAGTGCGGAAGCCACGCCCTGGACGTTCAGGGCCCTGGCGAACAGGACGAAGACGGCGACCACGGTCGTGGAACCCGCGGCCAGACCCGGTACCGCCGCCTCGAACCGGCTCGCCGCGAACGCGCCGGCGACGGTCGCGGCGACCGCCGCGCACAGCGTCCTGCTCAGCCCGGTGAGAACCCGCCGGGTGCGGATCGGGACGTTGCGCTCACCCATGCCGGCGAGCAGCACCATGGCCGTGACGGTGATGCCGACGGCGTTGGCGGCGGCGATCCCGGCCACTCCCCACGGACCCACCGTGCAGGTGCCGACGCCGGCGGTGGTGACGATGCCGAGGGCCATCGCGCCGAGCGGATACCACGTGGAGCGGCCCGCCGAGAAGTGCGACCGGACCAGGCACCCGACCAGCGTCTGACTGAGCAGCCCGAGTGCGTACACGCGCATGACCTCCGCGGTCGCCGCCGTGTCCGCCGCGGTGAACTCGCCTCGCTGGAAGAGGAGTTCGACCATCTGCGGGGCGCAGGCGATCACCGTGGCCGCGCCGAGCAGCACCAGACACGCGGCCAGCGCCAGGTCCCGCTCCACGCGGTCCCGGGCCCGTTCCGTGTCGCCGTCGGCCAGTGCCCGCGCCACCACCGGGAAGGTGACCGTGCACAGCATCAGCGACAGCGTCATCGGGATCTGTGCCACCTTCTGCGCGTAGTTGAGGTGCGAGATGGCGCCGGCCGGGAGGGCGGAGGCGAGGAAGCGTTCGATGAGGACCTGGGACTGCCGGCACAGGGCGAAGAGGAGCACGGTGGCGACCATGGCCAGCGTCATGCTCTGCCCGGGCGCCCCGGCGGACGCGATCCGGGGCGCTGCCCGGCGTCGCGACTGCCGCCAGACGGACGGCAGTTGGATCGCCACCATCAGTCCGCCGCCCACCGCGACCCCGACGGCCGCCGAGCGCACGCCCCACTGCCCGCCGAGCACGAACATCGCGGTGATGATGCCGGCGTTGTAGGCCACGTAGATGGCGGCCGGCGCGAGGAAGGTCCGGTGCGCCCTGAGGGCTGCACTGCAGTACCCGGCGAGACCGAAGCCCAGCACGCTCAGCGCGGTCAGCCGGGTGCAGTCGACGGCGAGGCCCGGGTCGGGCAGCCCCGGTGCCAGGGCCTGGACCAGGTAGGGGGCGGCGCCGATGACCGTCGCGGACACACCGACGAAGGCCAGCGCCAGCCAGGGGAGCGTGGCGGCCACCAGCGAGCGGACCGGGTCGCCGGGAGCGCCCTGCGCACGGCGGGCCAGTGCCAGGCTGAACGCCGGGATCAGCGCGAAGGACAGCCCGTCCTCGATGAACAGGGTGGAGGCGAACTCGGGCACGGTCCAGGCCACCAGGAAGGCGTCCGTCTCGCTCCCGGCACCGAACAGCCGGGCCAGCGCCTGGTCACGGACCAGCCCGAGCAGGGCTCCGACGATCGAGAGGGCGGCCGTGATCAGGGTGGCCTTGGCGAGGAACCCCCCGGAGACGGGGGCGAGTTCGCTCGCGTCGGCGGTGCGTGCGGGGGGAACCACCATGGTGTCGGCGTGCGCGTCGGGCCTGGAGGGTGTCACCTTCATCGCACCGTGGCCCTTGCCGTCGTTCCGGCGCTCGCGATCAGCGCCCACCACGCCACCAGCCCGAAGCACACCGCTGTCAGCACGGTCGAGGGGCCGCCGATGTCGGCGTACAGGAAGTCGGTCAGCTGCCAGATCAACAGGCCGCAGGCGACGAGTGCGCAGTCGAGCCCCGGGCCGTCACGCCGTACCCGGAACAGCCCGTACAGCCCGCGCGTCAGAAGGCCCAGCCAGCAGCCCACGAGCGCGAGCAGACCGAGCAGGCCCTGTTCGGCGAGGACGAGGAGGTACATGTTGTGCGGGGACAGCAGCGGCTGCTTGCGGAAGTCCGCGCCCGCGCCCTCCGTGTCGCTGCCCGCGGACAGCGCGAGCGAGGAGTGCGCGTCCCGGTGCTCGGGGAAACCCTTCAACCCGACGCCGGTGAGCGGCTGTTCGCGCCACATGCCGGCCGCCGCCGCCCACAGGGTGTAGCGGTCGGTGACGGACTGGTCGGGTGCGTCGGTGACCCGTGTGACGCTGTCGATCCGCTCCTGGAGCAGCGCCGAGCCCCATCCGAGCCCGCCCACCAGGATCACGCCCGTCGCGGCCGCGGCCGCCACCACCTTCAGCGCCCGCCGCGGCCCGGCCAGCACCAGCTGTGCCCCGCACGCCACGGCCGTCGCGATCCAGGCGCCCCGGCTGAGGGACAGCGCGAGCGGCAGCACCAGCGCGACCGCGCAGCAGGCGGCAACCGCCCGCTGGCGTACGGAGGTCCGGCCCAGAGCCAGTCCCACCGCGCACACCAGCCCGAAGGCGACGACGGTCGCCATCCCCATCACGTCGCTCGCCCCGAAGGTACCGACGGCCCGGATGTCCTCGCCCTGGTACGAGGCGCCGGTCCCCGTCACGTACTGATGCGTGCCGACCGCGCCCTGCCACAGCGCGAGCCCCACGAACGCCCAGGCCAGCAACCGGAAGTCACCCCGGTCGCGGATCAGCAGCATGACGGCGGCCGGGACCAGCACGAACACCTGGAGGTAGCGGCCCATGCCGCCGATCCCCGCGCCCGGCGAGGCCGCCCCCGTCGCGGCGAGCGCGAGCCCGGCCACGGGCAGGCCCAGCAGTACGACCGCCGTACGGGACAGGGGGCGCCGCCGGTCCCGTACGAGACGGATCCCGCAGTACACGACGACGAGCGCGGAGAGCGCGTCGGCCGGTCCCGGGCCGCCGTCGTCGCCCGGTGTGAGCGGCAGCGCGAGCAGGGCGACCACGGCGACCACGGGCAGGACGGGGGGCCACTGCCGCACGCGGGGCAGGGTCAGGGCGTGGGTCATGTGCTCAGCTCCCCGTCGGGCGCACGAGCGCGGCCGCGGTGCGCAGCAGGATGCAGATGTCCTGCCACAGCGACCAGTTGTCGATGTAGGCGTTGTCGAAGCGGGCCCGGTCCTCGATGGAGGTGTCCCCGCGCAGACCGTGGATCTGGGAGAGACCGGTGATGCCGGTCTGCATACGGTGGCGGGCCGCGTAACCCGGGTGGGCCTGGCTGAACTTGGCGACGAAGTACGGGCGTTCGGGGCGCGGTCCGACCAGGCTCATGTCGCCCCACAGGACGTTCCACAGCTGGAGCAACTCGTCCAGTGAGGTGCGGCGCAGGAAGCGGCAGAACCACGGCATGCGGTGTTCGTTCGCCACACTCCAGCGGGTCGCCGCCTCGTGCTCGTCGACCGGGCGGTGGGTGCGGAACTTCAGCAGGGTGAAGGGCCGGCCGTCCCTGCCGATGCGCTCCTGCCGGAACACCACACCCGGCCCGCCGGTCAGCCGCAGCGCCACCGCGCACACCAGCAGAAGCGGGCTGACCATCAGCAACAGCGTCCCGGAGACGGCCACGTCCAGCGCCCGCTTGCCGAGGCCGCCGCGCCGCCGCGAGCCCATGTCCAGCCGGCGACAGGAGAACCCGGCGAGCTGGTCCTTCGAGGCGTACGACGGTGAGTCCGGCTCCACCTCCCACACCGTGCAGCCCGACTCGGCGAGCGCGCGCAGCAGCGGCCCCTGGGCGGACCGTACGGAGGGATGGACGATCAGGACGTCCCGTACACCGTTCTGGATGAGGGCCCGCTCGACCTCCTCGCCGGTCGTCAGCACCGGCAACTGGCCGCCGCCGTCCGGCTGTTCGGTCACGATCCCCACCGGCCGCACCCCGCACCGCGGATGCCGCAGCACGGCGGCGGCCACCCGCTGCGCGGTCCCGGCCGGGCCGACGACCAGCGCGGCCCGCGGCCGGGCGTGCCGCAGCACGCGCCGCCGCCAGTGCACGGTGCCCCGGGTCGCGCAGGCCGTCGCCGACTGGAGCACGAAGCCCGCGGCGAGGGTGCGGGCGGACAGGGCGTGGTGGGGTGCGTACGCGGCGACGAGCGCCGCGACCGCCAGCCAGGCGACCGCGATCCGGCCGCACACGGCGGGCAGTTCGTCGAGGATCCCCGGTACCGGCCGGGTCGGGTGCCGGCGCAGCAGCATCGACGCGGTCACCAGCAGTGCCACCAGCAGCACTTGGTGCTCGGTGCCGGCGAGCGGCACCGCGCCGAGCAGGGCGGCGACGCTGTCCGCGGCGAGCAGCGGGGCGGGGGAGGCGGGGCGGGACGGGGGTCTGCGGGCCGGGAAGCGGAAGCCGGCTGCGGGGCCGCGTGACGGCTTGACGAACAGGGGCGCGAAACCGGGATCCCGTGGCTGGGCACCGGGCGAGGGGACGGTACTTTCCGCGGTCACGAGTGGATGAACTCCCTGTACTCGGTGGGCACGGCGCTTGCGGCGGCCGGGCCGCCGAGCACGGCGCGGTACACGGCCGCCACCGCCTCGGCGGTGAGCCGTACGTCGTGCGTGGACAGGACGTGGCGGCGCCCCTGGTGGCCGAGCGCCTCGCGCAGCAACGGGTCGAGCAGCAGCGTGGTGACCGCCTCGGCGAGCGGTCTCGGATCACCCGGTGGCACCAGGCAGCGGGGGACGAGCGCGGGCGGCAGGCTCTCCCTGGCACCGTCCACGTCCGTCAGCACCACGGGCCGCCCGCAGGACATCGCCTCCAGCGGGGCGAGCGCCATGCCCTCCCAGAGCGAGGGCAGTACGACCAGGTCGGCGGCCTGGTACCAGGGCGCGGTGTCGGTGACGGCCCCGGCGAACAGCACGGAACGCGGTGCGCGGGCGCGCAGCCGTTCCTGGTCGGGCCCGTCACCGACGAGCACGAGCCGGGCGTCCGGAACACGCCGCGACACGCTGTCCCAGGCGTCCAGCAGGACGTCCTGCCCCTTCTGCCGGCACAGCCGCCCCACGCACACCACGAGGGGCGCCGCCGGATCGACGCCGGGAAGGACACCGGACCGTACGGTGTCGACGGGGGCGGGGTGGAAGCGTTCGGGCCGGATGCCGTTGGGAACGACCGTGCAGCGCCCGCCGATCCCGGCGCGCACGCCGGTCGCGCGCTCCGCCGCGCTCACACACACCACTTGCGAGGCCCAGCGCGCCCCCCATCGCTCCCACCGCAGTGCGAGCGCCGCCGTCATCCCGCCGACCGCCTCGAACGACCAGGCGTGCGGCTGGAAAACGGTCGGGATCCGCCCCCGTACCGCGAGCCGGCCGACCAGGCCGGCCTTCGCGCTGTGGGCGTGCACCAGGTCGGGCCGCACGTCCTCGAGCACCTGACCGAGCCGCCGTACCTCCCGTACGAGGGCCGGACCCGGTGAGCGGGTGGCGTGCCAGTGCCGTACGTCGGCGCCGAGCCCGCGCACGGCGGGGGCGAGGGGACCGTCCGGGCAGGCGACCGTCACGTGCAGACCGGCCGCGAGCTGGGCTCGGGCCAGGTCCGTCACCACACGGGCGACCCCGCCGTCCACGGGCTGGGTCAGATGCAGAACCCGCGGCCGGGGGTCGGGGGCTGACTGGTGCATGCGCGTTTTCCTCGCTCACGGACGGCGCTCGGGACGGGAGGGAAGGCGCCTACGCGCGGGCGGCAACAGCGACGAGGAGCACGCCGGCCCAGGCCGCGTCGCGCTGGGAAACGAGCCGGAAGGCCAACTGGTCACCACCGGACGGCAGCGCCTTGCCGAGTTCGGACAGATCGGAGGCGTGATCGAGGGCGTTCACGCCGAGGCCGTGCAACCGCTTCCGCATCCCGGTCCGGGAGTTGAGAACCTCGAACCCGCCGAAGCCGTTGTCCGCCGAGCGGACGCCGCCCCTCGCAACGTGGCACAGCGGGACCCGGGAAATACGCATGACCGGCATTGCCCTTTCGGGAAGGTGACGTGACGAATGCGATGTGCTGGCTGCATGGGTGCCTCAAGAGCTTCGCAACCCTATCCGGTATGCGCATTTAGTCCGTGAAACCCGACATGTGTGTCGGAGCGGTGAGGCACGTTCGTTCGTGAGATCACCCCATTGGCGGCACAACCCGCGCGGGCGCCACGCGTTGACACAGCGCCGGGCATCCCCGCCCGGTTGTTTGTGTCAACCCAAGGAGCACCTCTCCATGTCGCGTATCGCGAAGGGCCTGGCCCTGACCACCGTTGCGGCCGCCGCCGTTGCGGGCACCGCAGGCATCGCCGCCGCCGACAGCGGCGCGCAGGGCGTTGCCGCCCACTCCCCGGGCTTCCTGTCGGGCAACGTCATCCAGGTCCCGATCCACGTCCCGATCAACGTCTGCGGCAACACCGTCAACGGCATCGCCGCGCTGAACCCCGCGTTCGGCAACAAGTGCGAGAACGACTGACGTCGGCTCTCCGTCTTCGCCGGCCGCCCTCCCGTGGACCTCTCCACGGGAGGGCGGCCGGTTCGCGTTTCCCCGGATGGGGGTGGCCTGCGGAGAGGGTGGTCCTCGTCTTGACGCGCCTTTCACCAGGGGCGATGCGCGAGGAGCGCAGGTGGGGCGGTGTCAGGGTGTGATCGCTGGGTTGCAGGGCGCGGTGGTCGCTTCCACCGTGGGCTCAAGATCCGTACGCACATCGAAAGGAACACCCATGCGTGGTCTGCCCGCACGGTGTATCACCTCCTGCGCACTCTGCGCCGCGCTTCTCGTCGCGGTCGCCGGTCCCTCCGCGGCGGCCTCCCGTGGGCCCGTGCCCGTCCCCCACGCGGACGCGCTGCGCCCCCAGGTCGAGGCCCTGGCCGAGCTGGGCGGCGTGCTCACCCCGGTCACCGACCTGCTGAACACCGTGCTCAAGGCCGACAACGGCCAGATCTCCGTCGAGCAGGCGGCCAAGCTCGGGGACGCCGTCAAGGACGCCACCGCGAAGATCACCGAAGAGGCCTCGGCGGCCGCCGTCACCCCGCCCGCCACGGGCATGACGACGACGCCGAGCACGACGACCGGCACTACGGCGACGTCCAGCACTACGACGGACGGCACGACGGTGCCGACCCCCTCCCTGCTGCTCACGCTCATCCAGAACGCCGGCGACTCCGGGGCGCGGTCCGTCAAGGCGCCGGCCGACCTGCTGGACGACGCGATCGAGGCCCTGGAGAAGGCGATCGACGCCCTGATCACGGCGGTCACCTCCGGAGAGTCCACCCAGGTCGAGTCCACCCTCCCCGCCGTGATCAACGGCCTGGTCGACGCCGTCGCCGCCACCATGCTCGACACCGAACTGCCCGCTCCCGACCTGGCGGGCCTGTCCTCCCTGCCCAGCAGCTCGCAACTGCCCGTGTCGTGAGACGCGCGCACTCGGCATTTTCATGAAAGCCCAATATCCGCGCACGGAGTTTCCGCTCCGGCCGGGACTCGTTGGACACGGTGTCGGACTGCCCGCCCGATGACATGAATTGCCGAGAAGAGGAACATGATGAAGTCCCTGAAGGTCGCTGCTGTCGTTGCCGGTTCCCTGGTTCTCGCCGGTGCCGCCGCGCCCGCGTTCGCCCAGGACACCGCCGACCTCACACCCACCAGCCTCAACGGTGCCCTCAACACGCTCACCAAGGGCCCCCTCGACGTGCGGCCGCTGCAGCACCAGTCGGACGTGCTGAACACCGAGAAGAAGAAGTCGCCGCTCCACACCGCCAAGAAGGCGACCGCCAAGCTGAACTCCAAGCCCGGACTCCTCGGCGGGCTTCCCCTGGGGAAGTGACGTCATCTCCACGCCGGGGCCGATTCCCCAGCGGCGGCTGCCGCCCGGGATCGGCCCTTCGTGCTGTTCGAGCCGGACAGCACGGCGCGGCGGCGCCTCCCTCGTTCGGATGGAGAGGACATCAGCGCTCCCCCGCCCGAGTGAGAAACGGCCCGCTCCCGGTGCGGCCCGTGGATACGGTCGCGCGGTGACCACAACCTCCAGCGAATCCCGCCCCCTGCGCACCGCCGATCTCGGCACTCTCGTGATCATGGCCTGGAGCGGCGAGGCTCCCGACGGCCACGACATGCCCTACCTCCTCGCGTGTTCCCTCGGGGACGCCCCCGACGGTCCCGAGGCCGCGACCGCCGCTGTCGAGAGGCTGCTGAACGACAACGGCCTGCCCGTCGGCGGTGACCTTGTCGACGGCAACGCCAGGCCGAGCCTGCCGGTCTCCCTGCTCGTGGTGGCCGGGCACGCCGTCGTCACCATGCCGGGGCTGAACGCCAAGTGCCCGGTACGGCCGCCATGGCTCGCGGCGGTCGCCAAGCGCGGTTACGCCTGCCTCGTGTTCACCACCCGCCCCTGGCCCGAGGCCTCGGGCCCGTCCGTCACCCCGGACCAACTGGCCGCGTTCGCGGGGTCCGACGAGACATTGAAGGCCGCCGCCCACATCGTCCTGCCGGCGCGCAGCCTGCGCTCCTGATGCGGCGGGCCGAGAGCGGCGGCCGCGGATTCGCCCTGCTCCTGCTGCTCACCGGCGCGGCGGGGCTGCTGGCCTCCTGGGTCATCACCCTCGACAAGTTCAAGCTGCTGCAGGACCCCGACTTCACCCCAGGGTGCAGCCTGAACCCGGTGGTGTCCTGCGGCAGCGTCATGGAGAGCGACCAGGCCGAGGCCTTCGGCTTCCCCAACCCGATGCTCGGCCTGGTGGCGTACGGCATCGTGATCTGCGTCGGCATGAGCCTGCTGGCCGGCGCCGCCTTCCCACGCTGGTACTGGCTGACCTTCGACGCCGGCTGCCTGTTCGGCGTCGGCTTCGTGTCGTGGCTGCAGTTCGAGTCGCTGTACCGGATCAATGCCCTGTGTCTGTGGTGCGCCCTGGCATGGGTCGCCACGATCGTCCTGTTCTGGTACGTCACCTCGTTCGCCGTCCGCCACGCGTTCCTGCCCGCGCCCGGCTGGTCGCGGGCTCTCTTCGCCGAGTTCACCTGGGTGATCCCGCTGTCGCACGTCGGGATCGTCGGCATGTTGGTCCTGACCCGCTGGTGGGACTTCTGGACGAGCTGACCGCCGTACGTCGTACTACTGCGGCAACCGGGGGAATCTCGCGCTGGTCAGCGCACCAGGATCGTTACCGGTACGGACGTTGAGCCTGCCGAAACCTGAAAGGGACCGAATCTGCCATGAGGTCGACCACCCGAGGAACCCTTGCCGTTGTCATCACGGGCATCGCGGCCGCGGTGGGGGCTGCCGCGTCCCCCGCCGCGGCGGTGGGCACGGTCCCCGTACCCGTGCCGCTGGAGGGCGCCGAGCGCGCTCTCCACATGGAGCTGCCGGAGGTCGGCGGGAAGATCCCGGTGGCGACGCCGGGCGTCCCCGAGGCGCCGAAGTTCGTCGAGGGCCGGATCATGCCGGAGCGGACGATTCCGCGCGTGCCGGTCAACGGCGGGCTGCCCGGCGCCGACCTGACCGCGCCGGTGCCGCACGTCCTCGACGACGACTTCGACCACCTCGGCCTCGACGCGCCCGCCGCCGACGTGCGCACGCTGACGCCGGGCCTGGCCCTGGACGCCCCGCTGACCGTCCCCAAGCCCGGCAGCGGCGCTCTGCCGCAGCCGAAGCTCCCCGAGGCGGGCGTCCTGCTGCCGATGGTGCAGGCCGCGCCGGGCGCCGACCTGACCACGGGGCCCGGACTGTAGAGCGCGTCGACCCTTCCGACGGGGCCCGGACCATGGCACGGTCCGGGCCCCGTCGGCGCTCCGGGCGCGGAGTTCACCCCCTTGGGCCCTCGGACGGTGACCGCGCAGGCCGTCGGGCGGTTACCGGTACGGACAACGGAACCCGACCCCGCTTGCGTACGAGACGAGGAGCACACGATGGTCATGAGCGTCGGCCGAGAACCGGTGGGCGCCGATCCCTCCCGGGCGAGCCCGGAGGGCGGCGCTCCCGCCCGCCGGAGCAGGCGGGGCCTGCTGCTCGGGCTCTTCGGCCCGGCCGCCGTAGCGGTGGCGCTCACCCCGGTCGTCCTCGCCTCGCGGGTGCCGCACGCGGCCGAACGGGCCGCCCGCCTCGTCTTCGACGAGACGTACCGGGGCCGCCGGATCCGCGGAGTCCGCACCGCCGCGGCCGCCGCCCGCGGCGCTCTCGGCGCCGGAGGGTGGCACGTCACCGTGGACGGACGCCCGCTGCATCTGATGCGCCGCGCCGACGGCACCTGGCTGAGCATGGTCGACCACTACCGGTCCTACGCCACCGTGCTGGACGCCGCCCGGGCGGCCGTCGACGAACTGGGACCCGGACAGCAGCTGCGGGAGACGTACAGCGACGGGGCGGACATGGGGGGACACAGTGGCGTACACGCGTAAGGACGTCAGCACACTGACCGCGGCCGAGAAACGGCGGTTCGTGCGGGCGATGCTGGAGCTGAAACGGCGCGGCGAGTACGACGAGTTCGTACGGATGCACATCGACTTCTACGTCTCGGACGGCGAGGACGGACTGCGTACGGCGCACATGGCGCCCTCCTTCCTGCCCTGGCACCGTCGCTTCCTGCTGGAGCTGGAGCGGGCCCTGCGGCGCGTCGACTCCTCGGTGACCGTGCCGTACTGGGACTGGACGCGCGACCGCACGACGAGCGCGGCGCCCTGGACGGACGATCTGCTCGGCGGCACCGGCCGGCCCCCGGACCGGCGGGTGACGACCGGACCGTTCGCCTACGCGACCGGCAACTGGACGCTCAAGGAGCGCATCACCGACGAGGACTACCTCACCCGGGAACTCGGGCGTCCCGCCGATCCGATCGAGCTGCCCACGCGCAGCGACCTCGAGTGGGCCCTGCAGGACCCCGTCTACGACACCTCGCCCTGGAACTCGACGTCCACCAAGGGGTTCCGCAACAAGCTGGAGGGGTGGGGGAGAGGCCAGGGCGCGGCCGCCTGGCGCAACCACAACCGGGTGCACCGCTGGGTCGGCGGGGTGATGGTGAGCGGCGCCTCCGTCAACGACCCGGTCTTCTGGATGCACCACGCCTTCGTCGACCTGTGCTGGTCGCGCTGGCAGCGACGGCACCGCGACCACCGCTATCTGCCCGCGGGCCCACCCGGCCGGGGCAGCGCCCAGCGCGGTCGCATCGTCGCCCGCCACGAGAAGCTCCCGCCGTGGGACGTGACCCCGGACGAGCTCGAGGACCACGGCGGGATCTACCGGTACGCGTAGGCCGTACGGCGGCACGGAACCACGCGTCCGGACACACAAGAGCCCCGGCGCCGGAAGGTGCCGGGGCTCTGGGGTGGGTACGGGCGATCAGCCGCCGTAACCCTGCCCGTGGCCGCTCTTGTGGCCACCGGCGCGGTGCTCCTTGTGGGCGCCGTTCTTCTTGTCGGCGTCCTTCGTCTCCTTGTGGTCACCACTGCCGTTCTCGCAGTGGTTGCCGAACGCCGGGTTCAGCAGGCCGAACACGTTGACGGTGTTGCCGCACACGTTGACCGGGATGTGGATCGGGACCTGGATGACGTTGCCCGACAGGAAGCCGGGCGAGTGGACGGCTGCGGCGTTGGCGCCCGCGTCCGCCATGGCCATGCCGGCGCCGCCGATCATGACGGCACCGGTGCCGAGGGCGACTCCGGCTGCCTTCGCGATGCGAGACATCACGTTCTCCTTTGGTTCGGGGGGTACGACGGCAGGACGCGCCGTCGCACTCCCCTTCAACGCCGCCCGTCACGGCTGGTAACGGCGCTTCGGTGCAGATCACCCGTTTTGAACAAGGACGGGGAGTGACGTCAGGGCAGTCGACGTATCGGGGAGCCCGAGAGGAAGGCCTGGATGTCCTCGACGGCCTGGCCGTAGTACGTCGTGTAGTTGGCGCGGGAGACGTATCCGAGGTGGGGGGTGGCGAGCAGGCGGGGGGCCGTGCGCATCGGGTGGTCGGCGGGCAGGGGCTCGGTGTCGAAGACGTCGACGCCCGCGCCGGCGATGCGGCCCTCGTGCAGGGCGGCGAGGAGGGCGTCCTGGTCGACGATGGCGGCGCGCGAGGTGTTGATCAGGTAGGCGGTCGGCTTGAGGAGGGCGAGCTCGGCCGGGCCGAGCAGACCGCGGGTGCGGTCGCCGAGGGCCAGGTGGACGGAGACGAAGTCGCTGGTGGCGAGGAGGTCGTGCAAGGAGGGGGCCAGGTCGGCGCCCGCCGCGTCGGCGCGCTCTTCGGTGAGGTTCTGGCTCCAGGCGCTGACCTGCATGCCGAAGGCGAGGCCGACCCGCGCCACCTGGCTGCCGATCTTCCCGAGGCCGAGCAGCCCGAGCCGGCGGCCGTGCAGATCGGCGCCGACCGTCCGCTGCCAGGGGCCGTTCTCGCGCAGGGCCCTGCTCTCCTCGACGATCCCCCGGGCGAGGCCGAGCAACAGGGCCCAGGTCAGCTCGACGGGCGGGGTGGAGGAGCTCGCCGTACCGCACACGGTGACGCCGTGCTTCTCGGCGGCGGCGTAGTCGATGACGGTGTTGCGCATGCCGGAGGCGACGATCAGCTTCAGCCGGGGCAGGCGGGTGATCAACGAGCCGGGAAAAGCGACGCGTTCGCGCAGGGTGACCACGATGTCGACGTCGACGAGGGCCGCGGCGAGCGCGTCCTCGCTGGGGAAGTGGGTGTCAAAGGTGACGACGTCGACCTCGTCGGCCAGCGGTGACCAGTCGGCGACCTCGGTCGCCACGTCCTGGAAGTCGTCCAGCACAGCACAACGCAGCCGCACGTCGGGTCCCTTCGGTTCCGCTTCATCGTCAACGAGGGCGACTTTACGTGGGGGACGGCCGGCGAGGCGCATGACCGAACACCGCTGTGCGTGCTGGACATGAGAAAGCCCCCCACCTGTCGTTGCTGGTGAGAGGGTGTTGGCGCCCCCGGCAGGACTCGAACCTGCGGCCAAGCGCTTAGAAGGCGCCTGAGCGGACCACCGGATGAGCAGGCCTGACCTGGCCGTTTCCGGGCGCTGAGTGCGGACGTTCGGCGACTTCGACACGCATTCGGCAGACAGCTTCCGCCGGGTCGGTTGTCAGTCGCCGGAGCATCCTTCCCGGTCAGTACGGGTGAGAATAGAACCCAGCGGAACCACGTCATTGGCTTCCCTGACAGTGCATGGGAGTGAAACCTCCTTCAGTCTGCCCTCATGCAGCATCCAGAGCCCGAAGCAGTCGTCGTCCTGGTCCCGAAGCAGGACTTGGACCGAGCCAGGGAAGGGCCAAGGCATCTTCTCCAAGTGAGGCAGAAGCCCTGTCCAGTTGGGCCGCCAGAAGTCGATGGCCCATGCCTCCATGCCGGGGATCGGTTCGAAGCACTGGTGCCACGCGCGATGTTCGTCGGGCTGGGTAAGGGGCTCCATCACCTCTCGGGCTCCGAACGCGATAACAATCACTTCGCAATCTCTGCTCATACGTGCCATGTTCGAGCTTGTGTTGAGACGAGGTCAACGTCCGCCTGCGCACGAGTGGCCCCATCGGGTGGCAGGCTCGCCGCTGGCTAGCGGTTGATCGGGATCTCGTAGACGATCTCGCAGTGAGCGGCAGGCACCACGATGTCCGCCGTCTCCACGGGCCGCCCCTCGTCGCTGTAGTACGTCCGCCGAATGTGCGTGACGAGGGCGGCCTTCTGGATGCCAAGGAGTGACGCCTCCTCGGCGGTCGCCTGCCTCGGCTCCGGCTGCTCCACGGCGTGGCCGACGGTGATGCCGATCGCGGCCATGCGGTTCACGACGCCCGCCCCGGCGTGCGGCCCTCCCTCGGGGAGGACGACGAGGGTGCCGGCCGTGAGGTCGTACGGCTCCCAACTCGTCGACAACTGCACGGGCCTGCCGTTCGCCAGAAACTCGTACGTCGTACGCACGCACAGCTCGCCCTCGGCGATGCCCAGCCGTGCCGCGATCTCCGCAGGCGCCGGCACCTTGGCGTCGGTCCGGCTCTCCCAGTCCCCTTGCCTGCCGACAGCCTTCATGTCCGCACGGAAGGGCGACCCGTCGGGCTGCTCACGCGCCGAGGAACGGACCACCCGCACTCGCTGCCGAGGCTCGGCGACGAACGTGCCCGATCCGGCGCGACCCTCCAACACACCTTGGGAGATCAGCAACTCCTGCGCCCGGCGTACGACGTTCTCGCCCACGCCGCACTCTTCGCCGATCTGGGCGCGGGAGGGCAGGCGGTCTCCCGGCTCCCACACGCGCTCCGCGATCCGTCGCCGGAGTTCGTCGGCGATGCGGAGATAGGGCGGTTGCTCAGGCATATGGAAAATCTAGTCCACTAGCTCTAATCTAGTTAACTAGCTTCACTCAAAGTGATCGCCGGTGACGGAGGCTGCCCTGTGCCCGCTTCGGGAGTTAGCGCGGCGGCCCTCGCCGCCCGGCTGTCTGCTATCGGGCTCCTCACGCGAGTGGAGGAACACCCCCGGCATACGTCGGTCGAAGCGGAGGTGCCGGACGCGCTCTCCACCGAGTCGTGGCGGGAGGTCCTGGACGTGGTGGCGGAGGCCGATCGATTCGGGCTACTGGCCACCAGCATGAACGGCCGCACCCTCTGGGCGGTCGTACGCAAAACGGTCCCCACGACGGGCGATGTCGGGGGACCGGGCCATCAGCGATAGGAGCTGACCAGCGTGCTCAACCGTATCCGCCGTGCCGTCTCGCTCACCAGAGAGCGACACTTCCCCAGGGGCAGGCACCGCCGCCCCTTAACGACCTCCGGGCCCTCGGCCGCCCCCGCCTCCTCCCTGTCTTCGGACAGGACGACGGCTGCCTCCTGGCGTTCCTCCGACGACGTGGACCACCGGCAAACGCTCAGGGGTGAGGACATCGCGCTCGTCCGCCCGTACGTGTTCGCCTGGGGGAAGCGCGTGGGAACGCGCGAAGTAGTCGTCGCTCCCTATCTGCCGGCCGACGCATGGCCGGCCTTGGTGGGGGTCCACTGATGCCTCCCCGTCGACAGACCCGCGTCACGGACGCCTCGGCCGTTCCCTACCGGTCCACCGCATGCCGGATCGGCACCCACCTTGCCTGCGCGGAGTCCTCGCCGGCCTCGGCGCCGGTCGACCTGCCGGTGGTCTACGAAGCGTGTGACTGCCCGTGCCATTCGATGTCCGGGCAGATCGCGCCCTCGGAGGTGCAGCGGTGAGGGAGTGGGCACCCGGCGGCACGCTGGCATCCAACGTGGAGGTGACCGCGGCCACCGTGCAGCGCGGCGACATCATCCAACTCGGTGGCCGGGCCTGCAGGGTGCAAGATCTCTTCCAGCTTTCCCAAGGCGCGAAGCAAATCCTCTTCGAGTCTGGCGAGTTGCTGACCATACACACGCGAACTCGGCTCGCTGCCGTGCGGATGCTGAGAAGGCGGTGACCCGATCCGTGCCTGCACGCCATCACGACATCGCCGACGATCTCCGGCACCAGATCACGACTGGCCACCTCAAGCCCGGCGAACGACTCCCGTCCGAGACTGACTTGGCCTCCCGGTACAAGGCCAGCACTGTGACGCTGCGGAGCGCCCTCGCGGTGCTCCAGGGCGAAGGCCTCGTCGAGAAGATCCACGGCAAGGGCAACTTCGTCCGTCGCCCTCTCCGTCGGATCATGTACGTGAGTGGCTGGGGGACGCTGGACCCGTGGACCGCCGCCGAACCGGCCCTACGCGTCACCGTTCGCACCACTACGGTTCAGGCCGACGGACACCTGACGACCTTGCTGAGGGTGCCGACGGGCAGCCCTCTCGCGGAGTTCTTCTGCGTCAGCCACGAGGGGGAGTCACCGCACGGGCTGGCCCGTATCTACGTCCCGCGCGACCTGGCGCCGGCCGGAGTGCTCGACGACGAATCCCCGTGCCCGGAGGCAGTCAAGAGATTCGCCGTACTCGGTCCTCCGCCGGCTGCAATTCGGGAGACGGTAAGCGCCCGCCCGCCGACGTCGGACGAGTCATTGACTCTCCGAACCAACTCCGCCGCGCCAATTCTGGCGGTTACGCGCGTCGCAACCGACCGCACCGGCCGAGTGGTCGAGGCGGCCCTTCTGGTCTTCCCAGGGGACCGAGCCGACGCAGTCTTCACCACCCACCACACGCCCGACGAGAGGCAGACGGCAGGATGACAGCACAGAACGAACTGCGCCTCCTCCCGTGGTCGGGCCCGGAGGGCAAGCCCTGCTACCTGAGCACGGATGACAAGGGCGGCTACATGTCCCGCCTGGCCGACAACATCGAAGAGGACCAACTCGACGCGGCGGCCATCCTGTTGGAGCACGCTTCGGCCACCCTCGACCACCAGGACGCGAACCCGGAGGACCTACGACAGTTGACCGGGGAACTGACCGGGATTCTCCGGGGCGTGCTCCGCATCGCAACCAGTCGCGGTCATCTCCTGGGGGTGAGCGAACCACACCGCTTCTGAAACAGCGGCCGCAGGCTGGTCCCACGGCCCCGCCGAATTCCCCCGGGCGGGGCCCCAACCATGCCCGGCGTGGCACCATGCCCCCTCCAGCAAGCCGTTCATGGGGGACACATGCGCACCCGCGCCACCATCACACTCACCACCGCCATACTCGCCACCCTCGCCGCCTGCTCCTCGTCCAGCGACGACAAAGCCGACACCCCGAACAGCAGCCCCACCACGGCCGCCGAGACGCCGACCCCCACCCCGAGGGCGCCCGACGCCACCGAACTGGAGCGCGTCGCGGACACGTACGTGAGCCTCTACTTCGGAGGGGCCGGGGAGGGGGCGTACGCCTTCCTGTCGAAGCGCTGCCGCGCCAAGGCAGACCCGGCCACGTACGCGGCCACCGTGGATCAGGCAGCGAAGGACTACGGGCCCGACCATCCGGCGACGGACGTGCACGCCACCGTCTCAGGGGCCATGGGCCGTGTCTCGTACAAGGTGAAGGGCCTGCCGAAGTTCGACCAGCAGGGGCAGCCGTGGACGGTTGAGGGGGGCGCCTGGAAGTACGACGCCTGCTGACCCCGCGCCACCCCGGGCACCGTCGACCAGCGTCGGCGGTGCCCCTATCGTGCCCGGCGGATTGCAGCCCTCAAGATCCTGCCGCGCCCGGCCCACCGACGACCGCCCGCCACGATGGCGGGTGCGCCGACGGACAGGCTGGCCCGTGTGTCTCGCTGCACCCCCACTGGCCTCAGCCACGCTGCATGGTTCCGTCGACCAGAGCAAGCCGTGATAGCTGGCGCGTGCTGACGAGGCCTGAGGCCTTAGCTTGGGAAGCTGTGGGCACTCGGGGGGCAGTTTGGGCGCTGACCTGGGCAAATGGCTGAGCTGTGTCGTCGTCGGCGGCACTCAGGTTCACCGTGATTCCCCGCTGTTCCCCGCACGATCTGGTGCCGTTGTGGTGCTGCGGTCGGCTAGGGGCCCTCCAGGTGCTTGCCGATCGCACGGCTGCTCTGCTCGATGAACGAGTGCACGGCGGTACGGCACCGGTCCCGCCGGATTCGGTACTCGGACTCTTCCGCATCGCCCCGTCGCCAGTAGGCTCCCAGGGCCTGACCGGCGTCATTGACCTCGCGTAGTGCGGCCAACAGCCCAGCGTCGTGGGACAGGATCTGTAGCCGAGCGGATGCCAGACGATGACTCGCCAAATCCCACTCGACCACGCGGCCCTCAAGATTCAGCACCTGCTCTTCCCAGACGCGGTTGAGGAAGTCCCCACTTGATGCAGCTACTTGAGCACACGCGTCCATCAGCAGCTCAACAGTCTTGGCGCGCGCCTCGCTGCGTTTGTTCAGGTGCTGCCCCAGCAGAGCGATCGCCGCGCCAGTAATGGTTGCCAGAAGCGTCCCCCATGCATCCATGCCGGAAAGGCTTCCCCCACCAACACGCTTCCAACTGTGGGGGTGGGGTGGTGGTTCGCGTACAGGGGCGTTCACCTGCGTTCGTGGGCGGCTGGCTCGTGAGGCGAGATCGGCGTGCGGTCCTCGATGAACGCCCGCGAACGGGGCTGAATGAGACGGAAACTGAGACGGTGGCGCGGAGAGGCTGCTTCACTCTTCCCCGGGTGGGATGAGGCGATCGGCGCTCTCGGCCTCATCCACGTGACCGTGGGCGTCGACGGTGATCGGGGTGGCTCGGCCCTTGGACGTGACCAGCCATGCAAGCACCTGCTCGGTCAACGGCCCGTTGTCCGGCCCCTCGTCCTTCCAGTACGCACGCCAGCCGCCTCCGGGGACGGCGGACACGACCTGGTCGGCTCGCTCCAGATGGGAGAAGTCGGGATAGTCCGTCACCGGCCGTCGGGTGCCGCCCTGCGGATCGACGACGAGGGCCACGCCGGTCGACTCGTCCCAGGCGTCTACGTCCACGGTCCGACCGATCATCGTTTCCGTGCCGGTGAAGATCGCGAGCCAACCGGTCCCGTTGAAGTAACGCATGCGGCAATCGTCCATGACGGAGGCCGGCCTCGCCGTAGGAGTAATCAACTTCGGTGCCTTGGTGGGCCCTTAGCTTGGGAAGCTTGGGGCTTTGACGGGTGATTCGCGGGCTGACCAGGGGCGGAGCTGCTGACGGAGCCGGACCGGTCGGCGGGTGCTCCCCGCCATTCCCCGTGGTCCCCCGCACGACCTGGCACGAGTCTGGCGCGGCGCTTCGGCCTCGGCTCTACAGGACCAAACTCAGCACCGTTGCAGCACATAGCAGGATGACTCCGGCCAGGATGAGGTTGATTCCAAGACGGAGCCGGCGGAACTTGATCACGACTGTGCGAGAGAGGAAGGAAACGCGCTCGGCTCGCAGATCCGCGCGCATGTGGTCATGTAGCGAGTCGGGCTCCAGTGTCGCCCAACGGGACCAACCTTCGGCGGTCACAGTGTCGATGTGGACTGGTCGGACGGTGACGAGCAGAACCACGATGGCAATCACGAGGCACATCGCGCCAGCCGAGCCGACGGCCAACACGGCGTCTCCTTGGTGCCTGGAGCCCTGTGTCACCACGAAGCCAAGGCCCACGCCGGTCATCGCCAGCACGATGCTTGCTTTGGCGTCGGCCCGTGCGAGTTCGCTGGTGAGCGTCCTGAGTGCGTCATCCAAGTTGTCGGACGAATGGTCCGCGCCACTGTTCAGTCCCTGTGCCATGAGGCCTCCGTCTTCTGCCACAGAGACGTTGATGAGTAGCCACCGGTTCTTCCACGCCGAGCACGGCCGACGGCCTTACCCACAGACCGCTTCGTCCCGAAGCAACTTGGGTGGGGGTGGTGCCTTGGGCTGGTGCGGCTCTCACGTGCGCTGATGGCCCGCAGACGTTCGTGCGCGTCCGCTGTTGTTCGTCGGCGTTGTCACGCAGTTAGACACTCACCCTGTCGCTCCTCTTGGCTCGGTCGCTGCACCAGAGATCTCGAGCGCCAACTCCTCGACGATTTGGGGCACGACGTCGTCGTGGACCGCTTCGGCAGGTGCCTGATGGACCGCCGCGAACGTCTGTCCTGCATGTGAGGCACGGGTCCGGTCAACTGTGCTCGGTCTTCGCAAGATGGGCTGCCACGATCGGCATTGCCGATCACACACTGGACGAGGTGCACGACTTGCTCAGACTGCTGTTGACCGTCGCCCGCGCCTACGGGCCGGTCTCCTCGCAGGCGGACCGGCAGAAGATCGCCGCATGTCGGCCATCACTAGTGGAACCGCGCCCCTCGGGCTGACTTCCGATGGGGCACAAGTAGCTGTCACAGCAATTCACTTTCGATGGCGTCTGTAGGCATGCTCCTGCCCTCTTCTAAAGGCGCACGACCAGGCACTTTCCCCTCATACGCCTCTAAAGAAGCAACGCCCACAACGATCCTTGCCTTCGAGCACACTTTGGCTGACTCTGCGGATATGACCCGACGCGTAGTCCGCATCCTGGGAGCAGCGCTGGCGCTTTCGGCGACCGCGGTGTTGTCTATATACCTGATCCATGTCGGTCTCGATCGAGCGGACAAGGTCTCCAGCATCACGGGAGTCTTCCTAGCGATCATCGGCCTACTCGCGACTCTCTATGGCGATTCGTCGGCATCGGAACTCACCGACCGGCGGAGCGATCCTCAGCACGGCCCTCGCGCAGGTCTCGCCAACGACGCAGGGCAGAGCGTGAACGACAGCGAGTCCCCCTTCACGCATGTGATCAGAAAAGTGAAATTCCGTCCCCTAGTCAAGATCGGCAAGTTGTTGGCGCGGTCCGGTGGACGTGTGACTATGCCCTTTCCCCGCCTCTCCCATGTCCTACCTCAGGGGATACGCACATGGGTAGGAGACCTGGACTATCGACCGAAACTGCTGATCAGAATCCTTGATGTGAGCGACGGTGGGAGTGCTGATATAGGCACCGGCACACCCCGTCAGGGAACGCCGGGAGGCACCGGCCGTGGGGGTGCCGGAAGTGCTGGTGGTGCTGGCCAGGTACCGCCCACAGACGGTGGCCCAGGCCCCCGTCGCGGAGGCCCCCGTCGGGGAGGCCCTGGCCGTGGGGGCCCAGGTCAGGGAACGCCGGGAGGCACCGGCCGTGGGGGTGCCGGAAGTGCTGGTGGTGCTGGCCAGGTACCGCCCACAGACGGTGGCCCAGGCCCCCGTCGGGGAGGCCCTGGCCGTGGGGGCCCAGGTCAGGCAACGCCGGGAGGCACCAGCCGTGGGGGTGCCGGAAGTGCTGGCCAGGCACCACCCGCAGCCACCAGCCAACCGCCACCGGGAAGCACCAGCCGTAGAGGCACCAGTGCACACCGCCAGGCACCACCCGCAGCCACCAGCCAACCGCCACCGGGAAGCACCAGCCGTAGAGGCACCAGCGCACACCGCCAGGCACCACCCGCAGCCACCAGCCAACCGCCACCGGGAAGCACCAGCCGTAGAGGCACCAGCGCACACCGCCAGGCACCACCCGCAGCCACCAGCCGCCAACGCTCAGACACCAGCACACCCCGGCAGGCACCCTCCACGAGGGAGGCTCTTTCTCCAGGACTATCTGAAGCGTCTCCCTCGTCGTCACGCCAGCCTGCCCCTGCTCCGCACGATCAGCCTGGGGCGCTCCCGCCCGTAGCACGCCTACGCGCTGAACGGGCGGTGACGCCGATCGCGTCTCAGATCGACCTGCCGCCCTACGTACCTGCAGCGGAGCGGGACCGGCCGTCTGTGACGCCGATCGCGTCTCAGATCGACCTGCCGCCCTACGTACCTGCAGCGGAGCGGGACCGGCCGTCTGTGACGCCGATCGCGTCTCAGATCGACCTGCCGCCCTACGTACCTGCAGCGGAGCGGGACCGGCCGTCTGTGACGCCGATCGCGTCTCAGATGTCTCAGATCGACCTGCCGCCCTACGTACCTGCAGCGGAGCGGGACCGGCCGTCTGTGACGCCGATCGCGTCTCAGATCGACCTGCCGCCCTACGCACCCGCAGCGGAGCGGGACAAGCCGTCCGTGACGCCGATGACAGAGCACGAGCCTCGGAGGTTGCGGCGCGCACCAAGTAGGCCCCCCCGGGTTGACTCTCCCTCAGAAGGCCGCCGGCTGAGGGGGCCCAGCTTGGGTTGGTAGCCAAAGCTAAGGTCCGCGCTATCGCATATCGGCGAGGCATCGGCCCCCACATCGCCAATGCGATTGACGCTGGGCCAGTCTGTGAAGGCAGTTATGTTAGATCTCCGGGTGCAGGCATAACCCTTCCAGTGTGGCAGATCATCGCCGGGAGCCCAGGCCACAGAAGGGTGGGGGTGGTCACCTGTGGGTGCCGACTGTCGGCGTTGGTCGGCTTCGGACGGCCCAGGACTCAGTCAGCCTCCGACCGGGTGTGCAGGCAGCGGCGCTACCGCCCGTCACTCCATCTGCGCGGAAGCGACCCGGAGCTGTTCCCTGTAGGGCCACGTGAAGGTGCGGTCGGGTTCAAGGTGCGCGTCTCCCCAGTGGATGGCATGGATGCCGTTTTCGACGTCGGCCGTGAAGAACACACAAACCAGCCTGGTGGCAGCTCCCAGTTCCTCGAACGCTTCGTGCAGCCCCAAGTACTCCTCGGTCGCCAAGTCCTCATCGACGTCGAACAGGCCCTCGGGAGGCTGCGGCCCGTGTGCCCGGAGCAGCCGGTGCCGAGTGGGCGACGCATTGGCGGGCAATCGTGCTCGGTCCAGGGGCTTCGGCCTGTCCGCGTATCGGAACGGGAAGAGTGCGTGGTCGTTGATCACCGCATACTCATATCCGCGCACGTCTCGCACGGCTTCCCCCAGCTCCCGCGCCGTCTCCGCCAGGTTCTCGCGCACCAACCCAGCAAGGGCGACACCGTACGGACTCCGTTTCTTCAGCCCCGCAGCGAGATGCGCGGCATGAGCCTTCCCGTGCGCCTTGGTCAGTTGCACCGGGACCGCAGCGGCAAGCGCGCCGGCATGCCGCCCAAACCGCTCGACGGCCCAGGCCGACGGCCCAATCGGATAGCCACCCAACACCGACATGCAGTGCTCCCCTCCCGCAGGTCCCGCCTCTGACCTGTGTGACAGGTACACGAAGGGCACACAAGAGGGCGATCTTAGCCAGGACGCGGCCACACAGGGAGAATTAGTACCAGCGGCGATAATGGTTGCTTGGGATATGGATTCGGTCACCCTTTCTCTTATTGCATCTTTCGCAGAGAAGTTGGAGGTTAGTTACGTCATTCAACCCGCCGCGGGCCAGCGGAATCATGTGATCGTAGTTTGCGACATCAAACGTATCAATGAGACCAGACAAGTTGACCCTACATCCTGTGCAGCGTCCACGATCGCGGTAGAAGACGGCCCTCCTTGCCCATATCGGCGGACGGACTCGCTTCAGCTCTCCCTCTCGCTCAAACAGTTTGGTCAATTCCTTATCCCCTTCGTCGAAGTATTCAGGGCTGAAGCCGTGAAGGTACATGGAGAGGAATTTGTTCAGACTGGCCAGGGCTCGTCGGTTCGCGAACATGACGAAGAACACTTCGTCGGCGATTCGATTCATAAGATCTGTGTAAACTTGGAGCAGTGGCAGGTGCGTGAGGTAGTTGTAGCAGGCGTTTTGAACGAAGTAGGGGTCACCATCTCCTTCCCTGCTGGTGCGACCAACTGGTTCACCGCCTGATGGGTCGTCCGGAATGAAAAACAAGGGCTCGTCAATAATGCCGTAATTGATCATCGCCAGATCGGCGGGGAGAATCCACTGTGGATGGACTGGATCTGGCCCATATGGGACCCGGCTGGGCCCGTGGGAGTCGGCCATGAAGATATCGTCGGCGATGAATCGAATGAACTTATGGAGGGCTGAATCTTTCTGCCAGTGCGGAAGGAAATCTATGATTCCGTCATCTACGGTCAGCCCTTCGAGTTCGCGTAGGTAGGCAAACGGATCGCGCATAATGGTGTCGACAGTATTGGCAATCCGGTAGGTGCGGAAGTACTCGTGAGTTAGCCATTCACTGTTTTTCGCTCGCATCCTCGCTCCTCATGGCTGCGGGGTTATCGCTTGCCTATCTTGCCTGGTTCGCATTCGCGGGCCGTGGTCGATTTCAAGTCGAGGTCGGTGGAACGGCTTTGGGCTGGAGCTGCTTTGGGGCGAGTGATCATGGCCCCGTAAGCTTCCGGCGAGTCGGGCAGTCTGTGGACCTGCCCGTTAAAGCACGACGTTGGGGCCATGATCTTAGAGGCTCGCCCCAAAGTGGCTGCCTAAAGCCGTGGAGCCGACCGCCCCAGCCACAGAGGGTGTCTCCCACTTCATGCCCGCAGCTCGCCAGCGCGTCGCCGGGCGCGGCCAGCCGGGGCGCAGACAGGAGGCAGGCCGCGCCGCAGAGGCGGCGCGCGCCCGCGCCGTGCGCGGGCCTTGATGAAGTAGGGAAAGTTCTATCCCGCTGGGATGAGGCGCTTGCCGTCGTGGCTCCGCACATGGGGGCCGTTGCCGTCCAAGGCATCCAAGAGCCTGATCGCGAAGACTTCGGACATGCGCTCTGCGACCTCGTCGGGCGTGAGCCAGGAGACTGCCGTCGACTCACTCGATGTGCGCTCCGTGCCGCCGGACGGCTTGCAGCGGAAGACCAGGGCCACGATGCCGCGGGTCGTGTTCTTGTAGACGCCGGTGAGTTCGTCCACCTCGACGTGGATGCCCGTCTCCTCCAGGACCTCACGGGCTACGCCCGTCTCGGGGGTCTCGTCGAGTTCGAGTACGCCGCCGGGGAGCTCCCAAGTGCCGTTGTCCGCCCGGCGGATCGCCAGGAGGCGGCCGTCTTCGCGCACCACTACTCCGGCCACAGATACGGAGTGCAGCGGCGGCGACGTTGCTTCCTGTGATTGACTCATGTACAGGAGCATAGGAGGAAGAGAAGGACTATGGGAACTGCGGTAGGAGGAGAGAGGTCCGTACCCCGGTACGTACAGATCGCCGAGGAGATCGTGCAGCAGATCCGGGCGGGGATCCTCAAGCCTGGTGAGATGGTGCCGAGTGAGTCGGATCTCGTCGAGCGCTACGGCGTCTCGGGCGGCACTATCCGCAAGGCCATGGTCGAGGTGCGCGCGAGCGGGCTCGTCGAGACTCGGCACGGCAAGGGCTCGATCGTGAAGGATCGGCCGCCGGTACGGCACCGCTCCTCTGATCGCTTCCGGCGCTCGCTCCGGCAGGGTGGCAAAGCCGCGTACATCGCCGAGTCAGAACAGTCCGGCGCCATGGCCAAGGTGAGCGTCCTCTACATCGGCCCGATGGAGGCCCCCGAGGATGCGGCCCAACGGTTGGGCGTCCCCGCCGGCACTCAGGTCCTCGCCCGGCGACGGCTCTACTTCCGTAACGGCACCCCGGTCGAGACGGCAACGTCCTACCTCCCATGGGACGTCGTCAAGGAGATCCCCGAGTTGTTCGCCGAGAACCCTGGCGGCGGTGGGATCTACGCCCGACTCGAAGACCACGGGCACGAGTTCACCGAGTTCGTCGAGACGCTGCAAGCACGCCCGGCTTCCAAGGCGGAGGCGTCCGAGCTGGCGCTCAGCCCCGGTGCGCCGGTAGTTCACCTGATCCGTGAGGCCCGAACGACGGAGGGTCTCGTCGTCGAGGTCTGCGACACGCTCATGGCCGCTGACCAGTTCGTTTTCGAGTACCGGATCCCCGCCGCCGACTGACGCGCACTCAACTCCCCGCAGCCCGTCGTGAGTTCTTCTTCGCGGCGGGTTGACTCATGTATAGGAGTGAGGCACTCTTCTTCATGTCACTCATATACATGAGTGACGGAGTCCCACCTCTATAGAGGAGTGAACTGCTGTGCGTCAGATTCCCGTCGACACCTCCAACGCGACCGTGATGGTCGCCAAGGCTCCGCAGCCGAAGGTCAAGGACCGCCGCACCGGTGAGATCGCCATCGACAAGGACGGCGTCACGCTGATGACCGTCGAGGTCATGTTCTCCACGCCCGACGAGGTGGAGATCCTCAAGCTCACCGTCCCCCAGCCCGGCGTCTCCGAGGACCTGGCCATGGGCACCCCGGTCGCCTTGACGGGCCTGGTCGCCTCGGCGTGGGAGAACGAGTTCAACGGCCAGAAGCGGCACGGCATCGCCTTCCGCGCGGTCGCCGTGACCTCGCTGGCTGCCGCTGCCTCGAAGCCCAAGGCGGCCTGACCATGACCTGGTTCATGGTCGCGCTGATGCTGGTCGTCGCTGCCGCAGTCATCCTGCGGTGGCGACGCCCCGCCTGGTACTGGCTCACCTTCGGCGTCAGCCTCGCCGCCGTGCGGATCGCCTTCCGCTACGCCTCCGTCATGGACGCCTGCGGGCTGACGGTCCCGCCCTCGCGCTGGCGCCTTGCCCTCGCCCGGATGGCCAACCGTCCGGCACCCGAGTCTCGCCCGCCGCGCATCCTGCGACTGCGTCCAACCCGGACCGGCCTGGTCCTGCGGCTTAAGCTCCGCCCCGGACAGGACGCCTTCGACGTCTCGGCCGCAACAGACCGGCTGCGCCACTCCTTCGGCCTGTACGGCGTCACCTCACGCGAACTGCGCTCCAGCGTCGTCGAGTTGCGCATGACCGGCTACGACGTGCTCAAGCGGGTGCAGATGCCCGCCAAGACCGGCTCGGCTCCGATGCGCATCCCCGTCGCCCTGCGCGAAGACGGCGCCGTCCACTACCGCGACTACCGCACCGTCCCGCACGGCCTCACCCTCGGGGCCACCGAGTCCGGCAAATCCGTCTACCAGCGCAACCTGGTCGCCGGACTCGCCGCGCAGGATGTCGCCCTGGTCGGCATCGACTGCAAGCAGGGCGTCGAACTCTTCCCGCTCGCCCGTCGCTTCTCCGCCCTCGCCGACAACCCTGACACCGCCCTCGACCTCCTCGAAGCACTCGTGACCCACATGGAGGACGTCTACCAGCTCATCCGCGCCCAGCAGCGCATCAGCGTCAACGTCCCAGACGCGGAGATCGCCGCCGACATCTGGGACCTGCCCGCCGACCTGCGCCCGGTGCCCGTCGTGGTCCTGGTCGACGAGGTCGCCGAACTCGCCCTGTTCGCCACCAAAGACGAGGAGAAGCGCCGGGACCGCATCATCACCGCCCTGGTCCGCCTCGCCCAGCTCGGCCGCGCCGCCGGCATCTACCTGGAAATCTGCGGACAGCGCTTCGGTTCCGAACTCGGCAAGGGCATCACCATGCTCCGCGCCCAGCTCACCGGCCGCACCGCCCACCGCGTCAACGACGAATCCTCCGCCAACATGGCCTTCGGGGACATCGCCCCGGACGCCGTCCTCGCCGCCATCCAGATCCCCACCGAGACCCCCGGTATCGCCGTCACCGGCGACGCCTCCGGCGGCTGGGCCCGTATCCGCGCCCCGCACACCTCGCTGCGCGAAGCCGTCAACATCTGCAACAAGCACGCCGAGCGCACCCCGGACCTGCCCGCTCTGGCGGCCTTCCGCCCCGCGGTTACCCCGCTGCCCTCGGCCCGCGTGCCGCTGTCCAAGACAGCCCCCGCCACCGCCTGACGACTCCGCTCCACCAGTCGGCGCGACCGCCTTCGCGCCAGGTCCCTACCCGAGTCATGCCCGAAACGGAGTGATCACCGTGAGCGTCATCCCGTTCCCCGACCGCAACCCGACTCCGCGCCCGGTCGATCCGCTGGAATCCGCCCTGCTGTCCGCCTGGAACAACTCGCCAGAGGTCATGGATGACTACCGCGACGAGGAGCCCGAAGACGTCGCCGCTCCCGACCAGGACCAGTGACCGTGATGGCCGCGCGACTGCGTATCGATGCCGTGTTGGTCCAGGCCGTCATTGCCGGGGCACTGTCCTTCGCCCACCTCCACGATCTGGCCGCCGCTGCCGGTCAAGACGGCTGGAAGGCCTGGGCTTACCCGGTCTCGGTTGACCTGCTCCTGGTCGCCTCTTGGCGGCGGCTGCGCTCGGACGGTCCGTCCCGGCTGGCCTGGTGCTGGTTCGTGATCGCGCTGGTGGCCTCGCTCGGAGCCAACGTCGCCACCGCCGGGCTCCTTGACCTCCAGCAGGTTCCGGCCTGGCTGCGGATCCTGGTCGCCGCTTGGCCCGCCTTGGCCTTCATGGGCGGAACCCTCCTCGCCCACTCGACCGCAGACCACCCGGCACCCGAAGTGCTGGCCGCTTCAGCCGAGCCCGAGCCGGTCGCCTCACCTGAGCCGGAAGCCGTCCCGGCCCCCGTGACCGAGGCCGAGGAACCTCCCGCGCTTCCGGCTGCCGAGCCCGTGACCGCTGCGCCTGCTGTCCCAGCTCCTTCGGTCCCGGCCGCGCTGGTCGACCACGCCCGCAAGGTCGCCGACGACCACCACGCCCGCACCGGATCGCCGATCGACACCGACACCCTGCGCGCCCGCCTCGGCGTCCCGCCCCAGCTGGCCGACGCTATCGCCGCCCAACTCACCTGACCGGAAAGGACACCCCGCCATGCCTGCCCGCGATCACTTCCACTCCGTCATGCGGATCGGCCCCGTGCAGATCGGCACCCACCGCGACCGCCACGGCCACACCAAGCACGCCGCCGTGTGCACCAACGACCGCTGCGGCTGGTCCGCCGACTACTCCAGCCAGAGCGCCGCCCAGCTCGCCGCCCGCACTCACCGCTGCACCGCCCGCTAGGAGGCCACCACCCATGGACGTCCCCCTCTGGTTCGCCCTCGCCGTCGTCGGCTACCTCGGCATCAAGCTCATCCGCCCGCCGCTCTGGCTGGTCCTGGTGCTCCTCCTCGGCGGCTATCTCATCGCCGACAGCCTCCTCGCCCCCGTCATCGACACCGCCATCAAGTAACCACCCGCGAAGGGAGATCCACCATGTTCCGCCCCAAGCTCCCCGTCATGCCCCAGCCGACCGGCCTGCTCACCCCGCCCGCCGTCGTCGAACCGACCGCTGTCATCCAGCAGCCGCCGACCGCCACCCCGGCGCCCGCCCCGGCTTCGGTGCCTGCCCGGCCCACCGTTCAGCTCACCCCCGGTGCCGTCGTCGCCTTGGCGGGCGGTGGGACGGCCGTGGTCCTGGTCGTCGGCGCGGTCCTGGTCTCGATGCTCCTCGCGGTCGCCATCACCGGCGCCTCGGTCGCCGTCTGCGCCCTGGTCATCCGCTCGCTCATCAACAGCGAGGCAAGGCACCGCTGACCGGCTCCCGGGCGGCCTCAACCGCCAAGTCTCCGCCGCCCGGGAGCCCTGCCCATTCCGAACCCGAAGATCCGGAAGGAACCTCCAGCATGACGCACCGCGCCACACCGCCGCCCCGCATCTGCCCCAACTGCGACGGCCAGGCCTCCGCCGCCATCACCTTCGGCGGCCGCGACCATCAAGGCCACCTGCGCACCATCACCGCCCACTGCCCGGCCTGCCAAGGCACCGGCACCACCCACCGCCGCACCCGTAGCACTCGGGAGGGCGCCCGTGCCTGACACGCTGCTCGACCCGACCACCCTCGGCGACCTGCTGAGGGTGGCTTCGGCCGCCGACTTCGACCGCTGGCACGAACAGATCCGCCGCACCGGCGGCTGCGCCGACCCGATCCACCTCACCGGCTGGACCCTTACCAAGGACAAGACGACCGGCGAGACCCTGCACCACTACTCGACCGAATGCGAGCCCGGCGGACGCCTCCGCGTCGCCTGCGGCAACCGCCGTGCCTCCCGCTGCCCCTCCTGCGCCTTCACCTACGCCGGAGACACCTACCACCTCATACGCGCAGGACTGGCCGGAGACGACCGCCGCGACATCCCCGCCACCGTCCGCGACCACCCCCGCGTCTTCGCGACCCTCACCGCCCCGTCCTTCGGCCCGGTCCACAACCGCCCCGACAACGGCACCTGCCGCTGCGGCACCCGCCACACATCAGATGATCCAGCCCTCGGCACGGCGCTCGATACGGCGACGTACGACTACGCCGCCGCCGTCCTCTTCAATAACCATGCGGGCAACCTGTGGCAGCGCTTCACGACTCGGCTCCGCCGCGAGATCGCCGCCCGCGCCGGACTGAGCCGCCGCGAACTGGCCGATCACGCACGAATCTCGTACGGCAAGGTCGCCGAGTTCCAGAAACGCGGCGCCCTGCACTTCCACGCCGTCATCCGGATCGACGGACCCGACGGACCTGACACCCCTCCCCCGGCCTGGGCCACCGTGCAGCTGCTCGACGACGCGATACGCGCCGCCGCCACGCACTCTTACACCTCGGTCTCGGTCCCCGCTGCCGACGATCAGCCCGCCCGCACCTTCCGCTGGGGCAAACAGCTCGACGTACGCCCCGTCAGGGCCTTCGGCGACGGCTCCGACATCACCGAACAGGCCGTCGCCTCCTACGTCGCCAAGTACGCCACCAAAGCCGCCGAGAACACCGGCACCCTCGACCGCCGCATCGGCGAACTCTCCGAACTCGACCGGCATGACGTCCCCGACCACACCCGCCGCCTGATCGAAGCCTGCAAGCTGCTCGACCCCCTCTACCCCGACCGCCGTATCTGGGCCTGGGCGCACATGCTCGGCTTCCGCGGCCACTTCAGCTCCAAGTCCCGCCGCTACTCGACCACCCTCGGCGAACTCCGCCAGGCCCGCGCCGACTTCCGCGCAGCCCAGGAACGCGAAGCCCTCGGCCTGGACGACCGCGAGCCGGACACCGTCCTCGTCCTCGCCGACTGGCAGTACGCCGGACACGGCCACACCCCCGGCGAATCCGCCCTCGCCGCCACCATCGCCCGCGACCTCCAACACAACCGCGAAACCGCCCGCGAAGCCCTACACGACCAACTCGCCCAGGAAGGAGCCGCAGCATGACCACCGCCACCCGGTCACGCAACATGCTCACTCTCGCGGAGGTCTGCGAGCAGCTGAGCATCTCGCGATCGACTTTCTACGACTGGCGAGCGAAGAGGCGTGCGCCGCGTTGCATCAAGCTCCCGAACGGCGACCTCAGGATCCGGCAGAGCGATCTCGACCACTGGCTCGACGACCGTGAGGACGCCGCCTGATGGAGACCACGTACGACGTGAAGGTCTACAAGATCCTTACGTACAAGGGTGCCCGGAAGACCACGTACACGGTGCGTTGGGAGGTCGCGGGCAAGCGCTGGCGTGAACCCTTCGGCACCGTCGCACTCGCTGAGGGCTTTCGCTCCGAACTGATCCGGGCCACGGGGAAGGGCGAGGCCTTCGTCATCGCCACTGGGCTGCCGGTGTCCCACCGTTCCAAGTCGGCTTCGATGAGCTGGTACGCGTTCGCAGTCGGGTACGTGGACGCCCGTTGGGCCGAGCTTGGCGGCAACAGCCGTAAGAACACGGCCAAAACCCTGACGGCGGTCACCATCGCACTGCTGCGTGTCCAGCCGACCCAGTTCACCCCGGTGGCCGTGCGGACTGCGCTGCGCGAATGGGCGTTCAACGCGAGTCGTCGTGCGGAAGCCCCGCGAGACGTGGTGACCATCCTCCGGTGGGTGGAGCGCAACTCCCTGCCGGTCTCGGCCTGGGAGGAGGCAGAGAGGGTGGATAAGGTCCTGCGCGCCGTCGACACGCGCCTCGACGGCAAGCAGGCGGCGGCCTGGTCCAGGAAGCGCCACCGCCGGATCCTCAACGTCGTCATGAAGCACGCGATCCGGCGGCGTGTTCTGCGGACCAACCCCCTCCCCAAGGGGAAGGAGTCGACGACTGTCACCAAAACCAGCAACGCCGTGGACAAGCGGTCCTTGATAAATGGGGACCAGGCGGCGGCTCTCCTCGACTGGATCCGCCGCCGGCCGCGTGGAGGAAAGCGGCTGCACGCGTTCTTCGCCACGCTCTACTACTGCGGTCTGCGGCCGGAGGAAGCCGTAGCCATGCGAGTGGAAGACGTGACGATTCCCGGCCCCGACGCCTGGGATCAGTGGTGTGAGCTGCTGATCCACACGGCGACTCCGGAGGTCGGCAAGCAGTGGACCGACACCGGAGAGATCCACGAGGAACGTGACCTGAAGGGCCGTGCCGAGGGCGAGACGCGCACCGCGCCGGGGCATCCCGCCCTGACGCGCATCCTGCGACAGCACATCGAGGACGAACAGCTCAAGCCGGGGGATCTGTTGTTCCAGGGGGAGACGGGTGGCATCCTCGCGGGTTCGGTCATCCGCCGGGCCTGGCGCAGTGCGCGCAAGGCCGTCTTGCCCCCACACGTCTTCGAGTCGCCCACGGGCAAGCGGGTGTATGACAACCGGCACACCCGCCTGACGAAGTGGCTCAACGACGGCATCCCGCCCGCCCAGGTGGCCGAGTGGGCCGGCAACAGCGTCCCCGTGCTGCTTGCCACCTACGCCCGGTGCGTCGACGGGCAGCTGCCGGACTTGAAGAAGCGCCTTGAAGCTGCCGGAGACCTCCCCGAGCTGCCCGACGCTGGTTGATCTTCGGCCAAAGAACTTCGACACGTATTCGACACAGCCACCCGCAAAAACCCGGTGAGAGCCGGACAGCCCCGGAGTCCTCCCTTGATCGTCAGGGGAGTGCCCGGGGCTTCGTCGTGCCGAGTGATACCTGCTCTGAGCAGCAAAAACGCCCTCCCGAAGGAGAGCGAGGAAAGAGCGCCCCCGGCAGGACTCGAACCTGCGGCCAAGCGCTTAGAAGGCGCCTGCTCTATCCACTGAGCTACGGGGGCCGGGTGTGGTGGCCTCTGTCTTGGGGTGCCCGGGTGTGGGCCGTTCCGTGACGTTGCCGGGGACAAGGATAGGGCTCCCGCGTCCTTGTCCCTGTTGCTTCGCCTCCGTGGCTCGATGTGGAGGTTCGGTGAAGCGGTCCTGATAATCGCAGGCAGGTACGAATCGTGCATCGCTTTTGGCGCCTTGCGCCACGGGTGTTGTGCACTCGTTATGCCTGGACTGTGCCTGTGTCCCAGTCGCCCCTTCCGTCCGATGTATTCCGTCGGCGCGCAGACATGCTCATATGCTTCAGAATTCCCCTAAAATTGGGCATTCTTCACATGTGGTGACCTTGGACGTACGGCCTCAGCTGCTCGACGCACTCTCCGCCCTGCGCGACCGTGTCGCCGCCGCACGCTTTCCGCTGCCCCTGCCGGGGGCCCCACGCGCGCGTGCCAACCGCGACGAACTGCTCGCCCAGCTCGACGACTATCTGGTGCCCCGGTTGAGGGACCCCGAAGCGCCGTTGCTGGCCGTGGTGGGCGGTTCCACCGGAGCCGGCAAGTCCACCCTCGTCAACTCCCTTGTGGGACGGCGGGTGAGCGAGGCGGGCGTGCTGCGGCCGACCACGCGGACACCGGTGCTGGTCTGCCATCCGGAGGACCATCACTGGTTCAGCGGAATGCGCGTACTGCCCGACCTCACACGCGTGTGGGTGCCTCAACAGGAGGCGGGGGACGAGCTCCTGCTGCCCGGCGAGGACCCCACGCGCGTACTCCGCATCGAAACCGCCGACACCCTCCCACCGGGCCTCGCGCTCCTGGACGCCCCCGACGTCGACTCCCTGGTCGCCGACAACCGCGTTCTCGCCGCCGAACTGATCTGCGCCGCCGACGTCTGGATCATGGTCACGACGGCCGCCCGCTACGCCGACGCCGTCCCCTGGCATCTCCTGCGCACCGCCAAGGAGTACGACGCCACGCTCGTGACCGTCCTCGACCGGGTGCCGCACCAGGTCGTCTCCGAGGTCTCGCGGCAGTACGGCGCCCTGCTCACCAAGGCAGGCCTCGGCGACGTACCCCGGTTCACGGTGCCGGAGCTGCCCGAGTCGGCCTGGGGCGGCGGGCTGCTGCCGGCCACCGCCGTGGCGTCCCTGCGGACCTGGCTCGTCCACCAGGTACAGGACCCCGCGGCCCGGCGGTACGCCGTCGCCCGTACGGCCCACGGGATGCTTGCCTCCCTCAAGGCCCGGATGCCCGAGCTGGCCGGCGCGGCCGCCGCCCAGCACGCGGCCGCGCTGCGGCTCACCTCCGCCGTCGAAGGGGCGTACGACAGCGAGTACGCGCGCCTGCGGGGCCGGCTGCAGGCCGGTGCCGTGCTCGCCGGTGACGCCCTCAAGCGCTGGCGGGCCTTCCCCCTGGACTGCACCGCCGCGGAGCTCCTGGACGCCCTCGTGGAAAGCCTGGCCGCCCTCCTGCTGTGCTCGGTGACCGCCGCCGACGAGCGCGTCGGCGAGGCCTGGCGGCGCGAACCGGCCGCGGCCGCGCCGGAACTGACGCACCGGGACCCGACCCCGGAGAGCGCCGAGCACCGGATCGGGATGGCCGTACGGCGCTGGCGGCGGGAGCTGGAGGAGTACGCCGAGGAGGAGATCCGCGACCTCGACCGCGGGGTGGCCCCCGACCCGGAGACGGTCGCCGCTCTCGTCGCCACCGCGCTGCTCGGCGGACGCCGGGCACGGGTCGCGGGCGAGGGGCTCGCCGAGCGGATCGGCGCTCACGGAGCCCTGCGGCTGCGCGACCGGGGCGGACGGCTGCTCGCCGAGCACCTCGACCGGGTCGTGCACACCGAACGCGAACGCCGGCTCGCCCCCCTCGACGCACTCGACGTACACCCCGAACACCAGGCCGAACTCATCGCCGCGCTGTCCGTACTGCAGAAGGAGAGGTGACCGATGACCGCCGTCACGGATCAGGACCACACGGAGCAGGCGGGGAACGCCGTACCGGGGGAATCGGGGGAGGGGCGGAGAGACGGGGAGAGGCCGGTCGAGGAGCCCCTGCCCGAGGTCGAGGCCCGGGCGGAGCCGGAGGGCGAGGACGAGCACGCGCGCGTGGAGACCGTGTCGGGGCCGGAGAGCGGTCCGGAACGGGACGAGGAGCGGAACGTGAGCGAGGCTCCTGGTCGTGCGCGTGCGGGACGGGGGCGGAGGCGCGGGGACGCCGGTAGCGGCTCCCCGGAGGCGGTCGCCGACGCTCCCGCCGCCGACGACGACTCCGCGGGCGCCTGGGACGACGGGCTCATCGCGCGCCGGGTCACCGCCGAGACCGAGCAGGCCGCCGTCATGGAGGTCCGTGGGAACAACGCACCGCCCGCCGCTCCGCTCACGTACGACGGCCCCCTGCACTCCCGTCTGGACGCGCTGCGGGAGCTGGTCGGGCTCTCGCGGGCCCGGCTCGACAGCCGCACCCTCGCCGAGGCCGGCCAGGTCCTGGACGAGGCGGCCGCCCGGCGCAGGCTCTCCGGGCAGCACACCGTCGTCGCCGTCGCCGGCGCGACGGGCAGCGGCAAGTCGCAGCTGTTCAACGCGCTCGCCGGAGTGGCCATCTCGGAGACCGGCGTACGCCGGCCCACCACGGCCGCGCCGATCGCGTGCAGTTGGAGCGACGGTTCGGCCAGTCTCATCGAACGGCTCGGCATCCCGCCCCGGCTGCGGCGGCGCCCGCTGCAGAGTGCCGAGTCGGAGGCCCAGCTGCGCGGACTCGTCCTGGTCGACCTGCCCGACCACGACTCGGCCGCGGTCCAGCACCGCGAGCACGTGGACCGGATCCTGGCACTCGTCGACGCCGTCATCTGGGTCGTCGACCCCGAGAAGTACGCCGACGCGATCCTGCACGAGCGCTATCTGCGGCCCATGGCGGGCCACGCGGAGGTCATGTTCGTCGTCCTCAACCAGATCGATCGGCTGCCCGGAGAGGCCGCCGAGCAGGTCCTCGACGATCTGCGGCGGCTGCTGGACGAGGACGGGATCGCCCTCGGGGAGTACGGCGAACCGGGCGCCACGGTGCTCGCGCTGTCGGCGCTCACCGGGGACGGCGTCGGTGAACTGCGGGAAGCACTCGGCCACTTCGTCACGGAACGCGGGGCTCCCGCGCGGCGGATCGCGGCCGACGTCGACGCGGCGGCGTGGCGGCTGCACCCCGTCTACGCGACGGGCCGGCGCACCGGGTTGAGTGAGGAGGCGCGCGACGACTTCGCCGACCGGCTCGCGGACGCGGTCGGTGCCACCGCGGCGGGCGAGGCGGCCGAACGCGCCTGGCTGCGCAACGCCAACCGCGCGTGCGGGACACCGTGGTTGCGGCTGTGGCGCTGGTTCGGGGACGGAGGAGGCGACCGCGCGCCAGCGTGTGGAGCAGGCCGTACGGACGCTCGCCGACCGGGCCTCGGCGGGACTGCCCGCGCCGTGGGCGCAGGCGGTGCGTGAGGCGGCCGTACGCGGCTCCCAGGGGCTGCCCGAGGCGCTGGACCAGCTGACGGCCCGAGCCGGGCTGCCCCCGGGCCGTCCGCCGCGGCCGGGCTGGTGGCCGGTGGCCGTACTGGCGCAGGCGTCCATGACACTCCTTCAAATCGTCGGTGGGCTCTGGCTGGTGGGCCAGATCGCCGGGGTCATGGCGCCCAATCTGGGGGTCCCGGTGCTGCTGATGGTGGCCGGCATCATCGGCGGCCCGATCGTCGAGTGGAGCTGCCGGATGGCGGCTCGGGGGCCCGCGCGGCGGTATGGCGTGGAGGCGGAACGGCGGCTGCGGGAGGCGGCGTCCGGGTGCGGGCGGGCGCGGGTGCTGGATCCGGTGGCGGCGGAGTTGCTGCGCTACCGGGAGGTCCGGGAGCAGTACGGGAGGGTCGTCGGGGTGGGGTGACGGGGGTGAAGGGGGTGACAGCGGTGCGGTGACGGGTGTGGTTGCGGTGGGGGGACGCGTGTTCATGTGGACCCGGTCCCTCGTTCGGGTGGCGGAGTTGTCCACAACCCGGGGACGGTCCACAGGGCCCAGCGGGCTCGGCCCGACGGAGGCAGTCTGGCTTCGCGGCCGTCGCGGTGACGCGGTCGGCCCGCAGACAGCAGCAGCCGTACGGGACGGGCCCGTACGCATGTCCGGGAGGGGATCCCAGCGATGAACGAGACGATGATCTGCGCGGTGGGCAACGTGGCGACACAGCCGGTGTACCGGGAGTTGGCCACCGGCGCGTCGGTGCGGTTCCGGCTGGCGGCGACCGCGCGCTATCTGGACCGTGAGAAGAACGAATGGACGGACGGGCACACCAACTTCTTCACGGTGTGGGCGAATCGCCAGCTCGCCACGAACGTGTCGGGGTCGATCAACGTGGGTGATCCGATCGTCGTCCACGGCAGGTTGAAGGTGCGCTCGGAAGGACGCGAGGGGCAGCCGGCCTGGACCTCGGCCGACATCGACGCGGTGGCGATCGGCCACGACCTCGCGCGCGGCACCTCGGCCTTCCGGCGCACCCAGCGGCTGGAGAACGCCGTCGGGGGTGCGTCCGCGCAGCCCGAGCCGGCCTGGGAGACACCGCCGGGTGAGACCGCGGACCGACAGGAGGCCGTCGCGGTGACGTGACGTCGGCCGAGGGCGCCGCGACCCTGACCGAAGCGCGGCTTATCGGCGAATGTGTTCCGGATGCCTCTGGTCGATTTGTCGATAAGCCCTGCGGGTGAAGGTTCTTGGCGATAACGATTCCGAGTCGGATCGATCTTCCGACCGCATCCCCGGGAAGAGGGGGGCGGCTGCGTCCCTAGGATGCCGAACACAGCTCCCGGGGTTACTGATTCTGCTGGTGGGACCGCCACCCCGCTCGTCAACGGGTCCTGTTCGAAGGGGAATTCCGTGTTTTCTGCGTTCTCTGCGCTGTCCGTGCGCGGACGGGGTGCGGCTCGCCTCGCGGCCGTCACGTTCGTCTCCGGCCTGCTCGCCGCCGGTGCCACGGTGGCCGTCGCCGACACGGCGTCCGCGGACGAGGCGGCGCAGAACCAGAGAGGGGCGACCGCCACCATAGGGGGCCTGAAGACCTACGGCGACGCGGTGATACACGACACCGCCGGCGATCTGCGGGTGCCGGCCGGGCTGTTCGAGATGTCCGTCGAGGGCGGCGGAACCCTGCAGACGTACTGCGTCGACCTCTACAACCCCACGCAGAAGGACGCCAAGTACCACGAGACCGACTGGAGCGGCACCTCACTGGGTGCCAACAAGGGGGCCGGCAAGATCCGTTGGATCCTGCAGAACTCCTATCCCCAGGTAAACGATCTCGCGGCGCTCGCCGCCAAGGCCGGTATCGCCTCGGGCTTGACCGAGCAGGACGCGGCGGCCGGCACCCAGGTGGCGATCTGGCGCTACTCGGACCACGCCGACGTGGACGCCGTCGACCCGCAGGCCGAGAAGCTCGCGGACTACCTGGAGAAGAGCGCCCGTGACGTCGTGGAGCCGGCGGCGTCGCTGACGCTCGACCCGCCGGCGGCCTCCGGCCACCCCGGCGAGCTGCTCGGCCCGGTCACGGTGCACACCAACGCAGCCGGCGCGACGGTCACCCCGCCGGCGGACGCGGCCACCAGCGGCGTGCGGATCGTCGGCAAGGACGGCAGGCCGGTGACCTCCGCGAGCAACGGCAGCGAGCTCTACTTCGACGTTCCCGAGGACGCGGCGGCGGGCTCGGCCGACCTCACCGTGCAGGCCTCGACCACTGTGCCGGTCGGCCGTGCGTTCGCCTCCGAGAGCCGGAGCCAGACGCAGATCCTCGCCGGCTCCAGCGAGTCGACGGTCGCGGCGGCGGCGAGCGCGACCTGGGCGAAGGAGGGCGCCGTACCGGCCCTCTCCGCGGCGCGGAACTGCACCGAGGGCGGCCTGGACATCACGGCCGTCAACCAGGGCGACGAGGAGTTCGGGTTCGAGCTGATGGGCACGGAGTACGCCATCGCGGCGGGCGAGACCCGCACGGTGACGGTCGCGCTCCAGGAGGACCAGGCGTACGACTTCACGATCACCGGCCCCGACGGTCTCGCCAAGCGCTTCACCGGCGTCTTCGACTGCCGCACCCGCAGCAGCGAGACGGGCGCCTCGACCCAGACGCTCAGCGAGCCCAGCCCCGCCACGGTGGCCGTCCCCACCACCGACGTCAACCTCGCCGAGACCGGCGGCTCCGCCACCACCCCGCTGATCGCCGGTACCGCCATCGCCCTGGTGGTGATCGGGGGCGCGGCCCTGGTCCTCACCGGCAGGAAGCAGAACCGGGCACAGGACTGACCGCGGCGCGTCGGTGCCGGGCACAATGGCGTCATGACCAAGCCATCCGCATCACCGGCGCGTCACACCTCCTCGGACTCGGCGCTGTCCCTGTGGTCGCAGGACTCGGTTCTTTCGATCGGCTCGGTGGGCTCGGTTCTGTCGATCGGCTCGGTGGGCTCGGCGCTCTCGGTCGGCTCGATCGGCAGCGCCCTGTCCGTCGGCTCGATCAGCTCGGCCCTGTCGCTGATCTCGGCGGGGTCCTGGCTGAGCACGGGGTCGCTGCTGTCGGCGCAGTCGAAGTGGTCGGTGCTGTCGTGGCGCACGTCCCACGGGCTGATGCGGTCCGCGGGTGCGGTGGGGGCGGTGGCTGTGGGCGCCGCCGTGTTGCTGGCCGTGCGGCGCGGCTCTGACGACTAGGGGCTGCCCGTCAGGGGTTGCGGGGCGGCTCGCGCGTCGACGAACCGGGTCGTGAGGTGCTGGGCGGCGCCGGGAATGACGGCCCAGGCGGCGATCTGCGGGCCGGCGACGAGATCACTCGGACCGGGAATGAGCGCGCCCCCGTCTGGGCTCCCACGGTCCCTCCCCGATGGTCACCGTCCATGACGCTCGGCCCCGCGTATCGGGCCGCCCTGGGCCGTCCGAGGTCACCCGAGGCCGACCCACGGCGACCGACAGTGACAGTCGGCCCACAGCCGCCGACGACGAACCCCCAGGTCACAGCCCCCCGACCAAACGGGTTACCACCCAAGGGTGGACCTCAGGCAAGATGGGGTGTATCTGCCCACTGCCAGATCTCAAGTTGCCGGACGGTTTCTCTTGGCTGAGTACATCTACACCATGCGCAAGACGCGTAAGGCGCACGGAGACAAGGTGATCCTTGACGACGTGACGCTGAGCTTCCTGCCCGGCGCGAAGATCGGTGTGGTCGGACCTAACGGTGCCGGTAAGTCCACCGTTCTCAAGATCATGGCGGGCCTTGAGCAGCCGTCGAACGGTGACGCGTTCCTGTCGCCCGGCTTCAGCGTCGGCATCCTCATGCAGGAGCCGAAGCTCGACGAGTCCAAGACGGTCCTGGAGAACGTCCAGGACGGCGCCGCCGAGATCATGGGCAAGCTCCACCGTTTCAACGAGGTCGCCGAGCTCATGGCGACGGACTACTCGGACGCGCTGCTGGACGAGATGGGCAAGCTCCAGGAGGACCTGGACCACGCCAACGCCTGGGACCTGGACGCGCAGCTGGAGCAGGCCATGGAGGCCCTGGGCTGCCCGCCCGGCGACTGGCCCGTCACCACCCTCTCCGGTGGCGAGAAGCGCCGCGTCGCGCTCTGCAAGCTGCTGATCGAGGCCCCGGACCTGCTCCTCCTCGACGAGCCCACCAACCACCTGGACGCCGAGTCGGTGAACTGGCTGGAGCAGCACCTCTCGAAGTACGCGGGCGCTGTCGTCGCCGTCACTCACGACCGGTACTTCCTGAACAACGTCGCCCAGTGGATCCTCGAGCTCGACCGCGGTCGCGCGATCCCCTACGAGGGCAACTACTCCACGTACCTGGAGAAGAAGGCCGCTCGCCTCAAGGTCGAGGGCCGCAAGGACGAGAAGCGCGCCAAGCGCCTCAAGGAAGAGCTGGAGTGGGTCCGCTCCAACGCCAAGGGCCGCCAGACCAAGTCCAAGGCCCGCCTGGCTCGCTACGAGGAGATGGCGGCCGAGGCCGACAAGATGCGGAAGCTGGACTTCGAGGAGATCCAGATCCCGCCGGGCCCGCGGCTGGGCTCCATCGTCGTCGAGGTCAACAACCTCTCGAAGGCGTTCGGTGACAAGGTCCTGGTCGACGACCTCTCGTTCACGCTGCCGCGCAACGGCATCGTGGGCATCATCGGCCCGAACGGCGCGGGCAAGACCACGCTGTTCAAGATGATCCAGGGTCTCGAGCCCGCGGACTCGGGCACGGTCAAGATCGGCGACACGGTCAAGATCAGCTACGTCGACCAGAGCCGCGCCAACATCGACCCCAAGAAGACCCTCTGGGCCGTGGTGTCGGACGAGCTGGACTACATCAACGTGGGCCAGGTCGAGATGCCGTCGCGGGCCTACGTCTCCGCCTTCGGCTTCAAGGGGCCGGACCAGCAGAAGCCGGCCGGCGTCCTGTCCGGTGGTGAGCGCAACCGCCTGAACCTGGCGCTCACGCTCAAGGAGGGCGGCAACCTGCTGCTCCTCGACGAGCCCACCAACGACCTCGACGTCGAGACCCTGTCCTCGCTCGAGAACGCTCTGCTCGAGTTCCCGGGCGCGGCTGTGGTCATCTCCCACGACCGCTGGTTCCTGGACCGGGTCGCGACCCACATCCTCGCGTACGAGGGTGACTCCAAGTGGTACTGGTTCGAGGGCAACTTCGAGTCGTACGAGAAGAACAAGGTCGAGCGGCTCGGCCCGGACGCGGCGCGTCCGCACCGCGCCACCTACAAGAAGCTGACCCGGGGCTGATCTTGCGGCACATCTACCGCTGCCCGCTGCGCTGGGCGGACATGGACGCGTACGGCCACGTCAACAACGTGGTCTTCCTCCGCTACCTGGAGGAAGCCCGTATCGACTTCCTGTTCCGCCCGGAGAAGGACTTCAAGCAGGGGTCCGTGGTGGCACGCCATGAGATCGACTACAAGCGGCAGCTGGTCCACCGGCACGCGCCCGTGGACATCGAGCTGTGGATCACCGAGATCCGGGCGGCGTCCTTCACCATCACCTACGAGGTCAAGGACGGCGACGACGTCTACGTCCGGGCCTCGACGGTGATCGTGCCGTTCGACTTCGAGGCCCAGCGGCCGCGCCGGATCACGGCGGAGGAACGGGAGTTCCTCGAGGAGTACCGGGACGACGACGAGGAGGAGGCCGTCGCCGCATGACGGTGCTCCACCTCGCCGACGAGGGGGAGGCCGCGGACCTCGCCGCCTTCCTCTCCCGGCTGCTGCACTACGACCGCTCGGCCGCGGTCCGGCTCCAGGGGGCCGGTACCGCGCTCGCCGTCTTCGGACGTCCGCCGTCCTTCGAGGTGCTGGCGATCCGGGCGGTGCGGCTGGCCAAGCCGTACGAGAACGGGCTCGACGTCACGCTCGACGTGACCGTGTCCGCCGGGGAGCTCCTCGAGTCCGTCGACGAGGGCGCGGGCACGGCCGTCGTGCCGCAGGCGGTGACCGGTCCGCCGTGGGCCGGGGTACTGCCACCGCGTGGCGGGTGGCAGGCGGTCGCCGGGTTGCCGGGGCCTGAGGCACTGCGGGCGCTCGTGCACGCCGGGGTCGCCGAATTCCGGTCCCGTACCGAGGAGTTGGACCCCGAGACGCGTACGCGGGCCGAACTCGACCGGCTCGGGCGGGAGATCTGGTCCCGCACCGTGGCGGACACACGGCTTCCCGTGCGGGCCGTGCACGCGGCCCAGTCCCTGGGTTTCCTGCGCTCCGGCGGGGAATTGGCGCTCTTCTCGTCGGGGGCGTGGCTGCGGCTTCGTACGCCCTACGGCTCGATCGCCGTACGGCAAGGGGGACTTGGGACCCTCGGCGTCAGCGTGCGCTGATCGGCCGACCGTCAGTCCCGGTCGCTGTCGTCCGGCCATACGCCGATGTGGTCCGGCTCCAGTTCCAGCGCCACCCTGTCGCGCATACCCAGTGCCTCGGTGTACTCCTTGGGGAGCTGGAGGCGGCCCGCGCGGTCCAGCATCGCGTACTCACGGGCGACCAGGGTCTCGTGGCCCGTCGTCGCGTCCACCTCGCTGCGGCGCAGGACCTCCGTGGACGTACGGCCGTCCCTGATGGCCACCGTCCGGCGGACCTCTCCGGCCACCGCCTGGTCGTGGGTGACGATGACGATCGTGGTGCCGAGCTGCTCGTTGGCGGTGCGGAACGCGGCGAAGATCTGTTCCGCGGTGTGGGAGTCGAGTTCGCCCGTCGGCTCGTCGGCGAGAAGAACCGCGGGGCTGTTGGCCAACGCCACCGCTATCGCGACGCGTTGCTGCTGGCCGCCGGACATCTGGTGGGGGCGGCGGTCGCGGCAGTCGGCCACCTCCAGCAACTCCAGCAGTTCCAGGGCGCGTTCGGTCTGGGCGCGGCGGGGTGTCCTGGCGCCCGAGAGCTGGATGGGGAGGGTGATGTTCTGGGCCGCGGTGAGGTAGGGGAGCAGGTTGCGGGAGGTCTGCTGCCAGACGAAGCCGACCGTCGCGCGGCGGTAGGCCAGGCGGTCCTTCGCGGTCATGGTGAGGAGGTCGTGGCCCGCGACTCTGGCCGCGCCCGCGGTGGGGGTGTCCAGGCCGGCGAGGATGTTCATGAGGGTGGACTTGCCGCTGCCGGAGGCGCCCACGAGGGCGAGGAGTTCGCCCTCGCGGACCAGGAGGTCGAGGCCCTGGAGTGCTTGGACCTCCACGCCGTCCGTGGTGAAGATGCGGACGAGCCGGTCGCAGGTGATCAGGGCGTCGTGGCCGTAGGCGGGGCGGTTGCGGGCCTGGGTCGCCTTGTGGGCGAGGTCGGTGAGGGTGGGGTTCGTGGTCATCGGCCTTCTCCTGGACTGCGGTCCGGCGTGCGGGCTGGTCGACGGTGGGGTTCGCTCGCCGCCGTTCGGATGCCTCTCGTTGCGGGTCGGAAGCGGTTCCGGCGGCACGACCGCCCGCCGCCGGGTGCGACGAACTCGTTCATCTCGCGTCCCCTGCCCTGAGCTCCTGCACCGATCCCCGTCTCCCTGACCACCACGCCTGCCCGACCCCCGTCCCCACCGCGAGCAGCAGTACGGCCGCCGCCGGTATCACCAGGGACAGGGCGTCGGTGCGCAACGCCGCTCCTGACGAGGAGGGGTCGGCCGACGGGAGGGCGATGGCCGTCAGGTCGAATCCCGGGGACAGGAGGTGGATCGTGGCCCAGCCCGTGAGGGTGCCTCCGACGGCGGCCACGACGGCCTGGGGAAGGGATTCGAGGATCAGGAGGCGGCGGCCCGCGGCCCGGGTCAGGCCCATCGTGCGCAGCCGGGCCAGGAGGGCCGTACGGTCCGGGGACGTGCGCAGGAGGGACAGGAAGAGAGCCAGGACCGCGTATCCCGTGCCGGCCGCCACCGCCGTCGCGTAGACGCCTTCGGCGCCGGTCTGCAGGGGGGAGTCGACGTAGAGTCCGCGTTCCTCGGACTTCAGGTGCACGGACGCCGCCTTCGGGGCGGCCTTGCGTATCGCGGTGCCGTCCAGCGACGTCCCCGTCAGCAGCACCGTCGTCGGCCGCGCCGCCGCCGGGCTCAATGCCTTCCGGTTCACGACCAGGAAGTCCGGTCCCAGCACCGCGGGCGTGCGGTCGAGGACGGTGGTGATGCGGACGGTGAGCGCGCTGCCGTCCGGGAGGAGGACCGGGAAGGGGCGGGTGCCGTACGTCCGGGCGGTGGCCGTCGAGGCCAGGGCCGGGGCCGCCTCCGCGGTGGTCCCTTCCCTCAGCCGGGCCGCCTCGAAGGCGCCCAGGTCAGTCCGGGACGACAGCGCCGCGTAGTCCGCGGGGTCCACCCCGACCAGCGGTACCGACACTGCCCCGTTCTCCGGTTTCGCCTCGGAGGTGACGCTCACCGCCGACAGCGCGGTCACCCCCCGTGAACGGCGCAGCCGGTCCGGCAGCCCGGACGGCAGCGGCGCCCCCGTCTCCACGCGCGCGTCGGCGCCGACCGCGAGCAGGGCCGCGTGGTCGCGGGCCTCCTGTACGCCCGCGAGGACAGAGCCGCCGAAGGCCGCCGTGGTCAGCGCGGTCAGCAGGGCCAGCAGGGGCAGCACCGCCGAGGCCGAGGTGCGGCCCGCCCGGGCCAGGGACAGATGCGCCACCGCGCCCCGCAGACGGGCGGCCGGACGGGCCAGACCCCGCAGCGGAAGCGGGTACAGACGGACCAGGACCAGAGCGGCGACCACTCCCATCAGCACGGGTGCAAGCGAGACGAGGTCGTCGGCGGAGCCCGAGGTGCCACGGCGACGCAACGACTCCACCGCTCCCGCGGCCAGCGCCAGCAGCGTCAGCTCGGCGACCGTACGGCGCCGCGACGGTCGTACGGACGAGATGTCCTCGCGGCCGGTGTGGACGCGGACCACGCGGTGGACGGCCGCCGCGCGGAGGGGGAGGGCCACGCAGGTCACGGCGGTGACCGCCACGGCGGCCGCGATCGCGTACGGGAAGCGGCCCTCGGGGACCGTGAGCAGCGCGGCGGCGAGCCCCAGGGCGCCCGCGGGGACGGCCACGACCGCCGTCTCGGCGAACAGGCGGACGGTGAGACCCCGCAAGGAGGCGCCGCGGGCCCGCAGCAGGGCGAGTTCGCTGCGCCGGCGGTCCGCTGTGAGGCCGCCCGCCATCAGGAGGACGACAACGGCGACCGTGCCGGCGCCGGCCGCGGCGACCGCGACGAGCGGGGCGACGCTCTCGCGGAGCCGGTCGTAGGTGATGAGGACCTCGTCGAGGTCGGTGCTGATCTCGGTCTGGCCGTCGAGCGCCGTCAGCTCGGTCACCGGCCCGTCGATCTCCAGGCGCAGCTTCCGCAGTGCCGGACCGGCCTCCAGGGAGGCGAGCGCGGACCGCAGGGCCGGGGCGTCACGGGCCCGGAGCGTCTGCACTGTGGGCGCCAACTGCCAGTACCGCTCCGGGCGTCCGGGGCTGGCCAGCAGGACCGGGGCCGCCTCGGGGGCGACGAGCAGGGCGCCGAGCCAGTGCATGTCCACGGACGGCGCGGGCTCGCGGATCAGGGAGGGGGTGCGCAGGATGGAATGTGTGGACCAGTAGGCGCCCTTCGGATCGCGGGGCGTGACGATGCCCGTGACCCGGATGGGGAGGGTACGGCCGGCGGCGGGTGAGTGGATCACCGAACCGACCTTGATGTGGAGGGACTTGGCGGTGTCGACGGTGACCGCCGCCTCCAGCTCGGGTGCGGTGGCGGTCACGTCGTCGTCCGCCCGCGGCAGACGCCCCTCGGTGACCGAGGCGTGGGCGCCGAGGCCCGCCTGGGCGACCAGGGTCACCTCCGCGGGCTTGCCCGTCGGCCTCGGCAGCCACGGGTCCGGTACCGGGATGTCCAGCGTGGTGCGCACGCCGTACGTCGACTGGCCCGGGTCGAGGACGAGCGGGCGCGGGACTCCGGCGCGGACCTTGGCGTACTGCGCGGCCAGCAGGTCGGGACGCAGGACGTCCTCACGGTCGCTCGGCTTCAGCATCATGGACGGCTCCGGGGCGTACACCTCTATGCCGGTCCGGTCGGGGCGGGCCTGCTCGGCGGCCCGGCGCAGTCCGGCGTCCTCGTAGCGGTCGACCGCCCGTGGGAACGCGGCCGCGAGGCACGCCGTCAGCGCGACCAGCACCGCGAGCGCGCACGCGGCGCCGGGCGCGGTCCGCAGCCGGGTGCGGACCCAGGGCACGGTCACCGGGGGAACCCCCGTCTCCTTGAAGCGTCTCACCTCACTCACCCCCCTCACGCAACGCCCGCGCCGGATCCGCCCGCCGCAGCGCCGGCGCCGCCGTGACCAGGATCGGGGCGAGGGCCACCGCCGCCAGCAGCGCGGCCGCCTGCGGGAGCGGGAGTTGCACCAGGACCGGCGGGACCGGTCTGGCCGCCTCGTCCGTCAGCACGATCAGCGGGACCACGGCCCGGGTCAGAACCGTGCCCAGCAGCGCGCCCACCAGCAGCGCCAGCACCACCAGGACCCCCTGCTCCACGGCGACCGCGCGGGCCAGCCGGCGGCGCGGGGCCCCCAGGGCGCGCAGTACGGCGAACTCCGCGCCACGCTCCCGCAGTGACCCCGCCGCGCCCACCGCGAACCCGACCGCGGCCAGCGCCGCCGCCACCCCGGCCGCCGCGGCGAACGCGGCCTCGGGGCCCGCCCCGAAGGGGTCGTCGCGCAGCTGCCCGGCGAGCTCGTCCCGCACCACGACCTGCGCGGGGTCCATGTCGGGCCGGGCCCGCAGCGCCGCCGCGACCTTCTCCGACCCGCCCGGTTCCGTCATCAGCCACCACTCGGTCGGCGCCACGCCGCGGTTGTACTGCGCCTGCAACTCCCGGTTCACGGACCGCAGATCGATCAGCAGGGCCCCACCGCTGTCCGACGCCGTGGGCAACTCACGGATCGACCGTACGATCCGCACCGACACCGTCTCGCCGCCCAGCGGCACGTCCAGTGTGTCTCCCGGGGAGGCGCCCGCAGAGGCGAGGAAGCGCTCGGTCGCGACGGCGGTGACCTCGGCCGGCTCCGGCTGCGGGGCCTGCATCCGGACCGTCAGCGACCCCGTGCTCCAGGTGTCGTCGGACGGGATGAAACCGGTGCCGTAGTCCACCGTCAGCCGACCGGATCCCGAACTCAGGCGTGGCGGGGCCGGTCCGGCCTTCGGGTTCGCCGTAGGGGCGACCCCGTCGCTCCTCGATGTCACCTTCCACGTGGTGGGCAACGGCAGCCGCCGTACCGCCCCTTCGGTGTCCGTGGCTGTCAACGCGGTGAGGATGAAGCGGTGTTGCTCGGCCTCGCCGCTCGGCACGGAGACGATCAGTTCCAGGTCGGTGAGGGTCAGCGGGCCCCCGGACACATAGACGTCCAGCGCGTGGGCGCGGCCGTCGGCGGGGAGTTGGCCGGCCGGGACGCGGTAGGGAGTGCCGTAGCGGTCCTCCAGGGTGAGGGTGACCTGCGCCGACGTACCCGGGAAGGAACCCCGCAGGGCCGCCGTCAGCCGCAGCCGGGCCGTGTCCGCGGGCACCTGCACGCCCGTGACCGAGCCCTTGGGCCCGAGACCCTGGAGGAAGGGTCCGGAGTGCAGGTCGGGACGGATCAGCATCGAGGCGCGCGAGGTGTCCAGGGCCAGCACCGTCGCCACCTTGCTGCCCGACAGCGGCAGTTCGGAGCGGGCGGCGGGGGCGGTGCGCCGTACGCCCGCGACGGCCGCGTACTCCTCGGTGCGGCCGAGCCCCGCGTCCCCGGGGGTCAGCACCCGCACCGGCGTCCCGGCCCGGAAGTCCGCCTGGTCGGACTGCGAACGGTCCCAGGAGGCGCCCTGTCCGATGGCCAGCATGCCCAGTGCCATCGCGAGGACCAGCAGCAGCACCGGGCCCGCCCCGCGCATCGGGCGGCGGGCGATCTGCCAGCCCGCCAGGGCCGCGGTCAGGCCGCGCCCGCCGGTCGCCCGGCGTTCGGCGAGCCGGGCCAGCGGCGGCAGCAGCCGCAGCGTCAGGACGGTCCCGGCCAGCAGCGCGAGCGCGGGCGCCGCCACCAGCAGCGGGTCCACGCCCAGGGTGCCGGAGGTGTCTCCGGACACGGCACCTGAGGTCTGGTGGCTGAGCTGGAAGTACGCCACCGCGGCCACGGCCAGCAGCCCGAGGTCCGCCCCCGCACGCACCGCACCGGGCAGCGCCCGGGCCCGGCCGCGCGCGAAGGAGGAGGTCGGCAGGGTCACCGCCAGCGCACACCCGAGCGCCACCGCCACCGCCGCCGCCACCAGCCACACCCCGGCCCGTCCGCCCGTCGGCACCTCCAGGTGCAGTCCGATCCGGGCCAGCGGTCCCCGCCCGGCCAGTGTCCGGGTCAGCGGGCCCGCCAGCAGCGGCGCGCACAGCAGCG
>NZ_MJAH01000015.1:0-132743 GCF_001746295.1 Streptomyces sp. LUP47B
GCCCCGCAGGCGCCCTCGGCTCCGGCCCCGCAGCAGCAGACGGCTCCGGCTCCCGACCCGGCGCCCGCCGCTCCGGCTCCCGCCCCCGTCACCCCGGCCCCGGCTCCCGCCGCGACCTCCGGTGACGACGGCGCCTACGTGACCCCGCTGGTGCGCAAGCTCGCCGCCGAGAACGGCGTCGACCTGGCAACCGTCAAGGGTACCGGCGTCGGCGGCCGGGTCCGCAAGCAGGACGTCATCGCCGCCGCCGAGGCCGCGAAGGCCGCTGCTGCCGCTCCGGCTCCCGCCGCTGCCGCCGCTCCGGCCGCCGCCAAGAAGGCGCCGACGCTGGAGGCCTCTCCCCTCCGTGGCCAGACCGTCAAGATGCCCCGCATCCGCAAGGTCATCGGCGACAACATGGTCAAGGCGCTGCACGAGCAGGCGCAGCTGTCCTCGGTCGTCGAGGTCGACGTCACCCGCCTGATGAAGCTGCGCGCCCGGGCCAAGGACGCGTTCGCGGCCCGCGAGGGCGTCAAGCTCTCCCCGATGCCGTTCTTCGTCAAGGCCGCGGCCCAGGCGCTGAAGGCGCACGCTCCCGTCAACGCGCGGATCAACGTGGACGAGGGCACGATCACCTACTTCGACACCGAGAACATCGGTATCGCGGTGGACTCGGAGAAGGGCCTGATGACCCCGGTCATCAAGCACGCCGGTGACCTCAACATCGCCGGTATCGCCAAGGCCACGGCCGACCTGGCGGGCAAGGTCCGCGCCAACAAGATCACGCCCGACGAGCTGTCCGGCGCGACCTTCACCATCTCCAACACCGGTTCGCGCGGTGCGCTCTTCGACACGATCATCGTGCCGCCGGGCCAGGTCGCGATCCTCGGTATCGGTGCCACGGTCAAGCGTCCGGCGGTCATCGAGACCGAGGAGGGCACGGTCATCGGCATCCGCGACATGACCTACCTGACCCTCTCCTACGACCACCGTCTGGTGGACGGCGCCGACGCGGCCCGTTACCTGACCGCGGTCAAGGCGATCCTTGAGGCGGGCGAGTTCGAGGTCGAGCTCGGTCTGTAAGCCTCAGCAGTGCCTGTACGGTGCCCCGTCCGGAGCTCTCCGGACGGGGCACCGTCGTCTCACCGGGGCGTCAGCGTCCGGTCCGACCAGCCCCACAGCTCCTCCACCCACACGTTGGGGACGGAGAGCTCGGGCGCGGGTGGGAGGTGCCTCGTGCGGTACGCCTTCAGGACGTCGTAGGTGGCGTCCAGGCAGTCGCGCGAGGTGAGCTTCCCGGTCCTCGGGTCGACCCCGACGAGGAAGCCGCGGGCTTCGACCCTGCGGATCATGGCGCGGGCGTTGTTGACGTCGTGGGACGAGGACCTGGTGCAGCGGTAGCGGCTGTAGGGGTGTTCGGAGGTGCCCGGGTAGTAGGCGTCGGTGGACATGTCGCTGAGCATGCGGTCGTACGAACCCTCCGCGTGCCAGGCCCCGATGTCCCCGCTCGGCGGGGTGTACAGCTTCGCGCTCGGGTTCTCGACGGCGCCGTAGACCCAGCGTCCGGTGCCCGGGACCTTGAAGCCCCAGCCGACGTGCCCGAACTTCTGCGCCCCGTCGGGCTTGACGAAGACGCAGGCGGCGCCGGTGCCGCGGGTGGCACCGGCCAGGTGGGCGATGGCCTCGGTACTGCTCGGTGTCACGTCGGCCGTCGCCCGTGTGACCGACTGGCCGCAGCCCGTCACGGCGACGACCGCCCCGATCACGGCCGCGAACGCCAGCCCGCGCTGTCCCCCGATGTTCATGCGCCCCCCTGTGGTGCGAAGGGGCGCCCCGCGCGGGAACCCCTGACCAACGCGACACTTCTCGCAGCCGTGGGGTTCCGTGCCTTGACAGAAGTCGTGCGGCTGGGAGCGTGTAAGCCTCGTCTCACCTGCATGAAAGCGCCCCCGTGCGCCCCTCCCGGACGGGCACTCGGCCTTATTGTCTAAACGTCAAACGCCCTTAAGGAGCTCTCATGACCGCGCCCGTCGTCCACTCGCTGCGCGAACAGATCCGCGAGCACATCGTGGAGGGGATCGTCAGCGGGCGCTGGCAGCCGGGCGAGCGGATCGTGGAGCGCCGTATCGCGACCGAGCTGGAGGTCAGCCAGACGCCGGTGCGGGAGGCGCTGCGCGAGCTGGAGTCGCTGCGGCTGATCGAGTCGGCGCCGAACAAGGGCGTACGGGTGCGGAATCTGACGGCGGCCGACCTGGAGGAGAGCTACCCCGTGCGGGCCGGTCTGGAGGCCATCGCGGCGGAGCTGGCGGCGGAGCGGCTGGCGCAGGACTGCTCGGCGCTGGAACCGCATGTCGCCGCACTCTACGAGGCCGACCGCGACTCGGACGGCACGGGGCAGGTGCGGCACACGGTGGGTTTCCACCGCGAGCTGGTGCGGGCGGCCGGCAACTCGGTGCTGCTGCACACCTGGGAGGGCCTGGGCATCGAGGTCTTCACCGCCCTGTCGATCCGCTGGCTTGGGACGGTCCAGCAGTCGTACGCGGAGGAGCACGAGGAGCTGGTGGCGGCGTTCAAGCGCCGGGACCCGCGGATCCCGGAGATCGTGAAGGCGCACGTCCTGGGCTGCGCGCCACGGGCCTGAGGCAGTCGAGCACACCCGCGCTCACCTGCGAAAACCCTTCAAAATCAAGGCACCCGGTGTCTCCGTCCGAGGCACCCCGTGCCTACTTTCTCGTCATCGAGAAGTTTTGCCTCTCAACCCTTTGATCGATCATCGATCAGCGAGTTACAGTCGTCGCAGGGCCCTTACCGGGGCCCTCCGCCCTGTCCTGCCAAAGACAAAGGGCACCCCCGAAACCCTGCCTGATTGAGGGAACCCCCTTCGACTGAGGAAGGCGGCGACATGACCGACCCCATCGCCATCCAGCCGAGCGAGCTCGACCAGCTCCCCGACCGGGACCCCGAGGAGACCGCCGAATGGCAGGCCTCCCTGGACGCGGTCGCCAAGGCGGCCGGCCCGCACCGAGCCGCGTACCTGATGCGCCGCACGCTGGAGAGGGCGGAGGGCAACGGCATCGCGCTGCCGAAGCTCCTCGAGACCGACTACGTCAACACCATCCCCACCGCCGCCGAGCCGTCCGCGCCCGGTGACGAGGAGATGGAGCGGAAGATCACCGCGTGGAACCGCTGGAACGCGGCCGCGATGGTCACCCGCGGCTCCAAGTACGGCGTCGGCGGCCACATCGCCACCTTCGCCTCCGCGGCCTGGCTCTACGAGACCGGCTTCAACCACTTCTTCAAGGGCAAGGAGGCCGACGGGTCCGGCGACCAGCTCTACATCCAGGGCCACGCCTCCCCCGGCATCTACGCCCGCGCCTTCCTCGACGGTCGGCTGGACGAGCAGCAGCTCGACAACTTCCGCCGCGAGTCGGGCGGCAACGGCCTCCCGTCGTACCCGCACCCCCGCCGGCTGCCCTGGCTGTGGGAGTTCCCGACGGTGTCGATGGGCCTCGGCCCGCTCTCCGCGATCTACCAGGCGCGCTTCAACCGCTACCTGACGGCCCGCGGCATCAAGGACGTCTCGGAATCCCACGTCTGGGCCTTCCTCGGCGACGGCGAGATGGACGAGCCGGAGTCCACGGCGGCACTCGCGCTCGCAAGCCGCGAGGGACTCGACAACCTCACCTTCGTCATCAACTGCAACCTGCAGCGCCTCGACGGCCCGGTCCGCGCGAACTTCAAGATCGTGCAGGAGCTGGAGGCCCAGTTCCGCGGCGCCGGCTGGAACGTCATCAAGTCGCTGTGGGGCAACGCCTGGGACGAGCTGTTCCGGCTCGACACCACGGGCGCGCTCGTACGACGGCTCCGCGAGGTACCCGACGCGCAGGTGCAGACGTACCAGACGCGCGACGCCGCCTACATCCGCCAGGACTTCTTCGGCAAGGACCCGGCCCTCGTCGAGATGGCGAAGCTGCTGTCCGACGACAAGATCCTCGAGTGTTTCCACTTCTCCCGCGGTGGCCACGAGGCGCGCAAGGTGTACGCCGCCTACAAGGCCGCCGTCGAGTTCAAGGGCGCGCCGACGGTCATCCTGGCCCAGACGGTCAAGGGCCACACCCTCGGCGAGGGCTTCGCGTCGAAGAACGCCAACCACCAGATGAAGAAGCTGACGGTGGACGAGTTCAAGACCATGCGTGACCTGCTTGAACTGCCCATCAGGGACAGTGACTTCGTCGACGGCGTGGTCCCTTACGGCCACCCGGGCGCCGACTCCCCCGAGGTCCGCTACCTCCAGGAGCGCCGCGCGGCCCTCGGCGGTCCGGCCCCGGCCCGCCGTGTGCACCCGGTGGCCCCGCTGCCGGCCCCGGCGGACAAGGCGTTCGCGTCCTTCGACAAGGGCTCGGGTACGCAGAACGTCGCGACGACGATGGCCTTCGTACGGCTCATCAAGGACCTGGTCCGCGACAAGGAGACCGGCAAGCGCTGGGTGCCGATCGTCCCCGACGAGGCGCGCACCTTCGGTATGGAGTCGCTGTTCCCGTCGCTCGGGATCTACTCCCCCAAGGGCCAGACGTACGAGCCGGTCGACCGCGACCAGCTGATGTACTACAAGGAGGCCCAGAACGGCCAGATCCTCAACGAGGGGATCACCGAGGCCGGTTCGATGGCCGACTTCATCGCCGCGTCCACCGCGTACGCGACGCACGGCGAGGCGATGATCCCGTTCTACATCTTCTACTCGATGTTCGGCTGGCAGCGCACGGCCGACCAGATGTGGCAGCTCGGCGACCAGCTGGGCCGCGGCTTCCTGGTCGGTGCCACCGCAGGCCGTACCACGCTGACGGGCGAGGGCCTGCAGCACGCGGACGGCCACTCGCCGGTGATCGCGGCGACGAACCCGGCGGCGCTGTCGTACGACCCGGCGTTCGCCTACGAGGTCGCCACGATCGTGCGCGACGGCATCCGCCGTATGTACGGCGAGGCGGCGCCCGGCGAGGACCCGAACGTCTTCTACTACCTGACGGTCTACAACGAGCCGCTTCCGCAGCCCGCCAAGCCGTCCGTTCCCGGCATCGACGAGGGCATCGTCAAGGGCCTGTACCGCTTCAACACGGCGGAGTCCGCGGGCCTCTCCCCGGTCGCCAACGCCCCGCGCATCCAGCTGCTGGGCTCCGGCACGGCGATCCACTGGGTGCTGAAGGCGCAGCGGATGCTGGCCGAGGAGTGGGGTGTGGCGGCCGACGTGTGGTCCGCGACGTCCTGGACGGAACTGCGCCGTGACGCGTTGGAGGCCGACGCCGGTCTGCTGCGCGGCGAGGAGCGGGTCCCGTACGTCCGTCAGGCGCTGCACGGCGCCGAGGGCCCGGTCCTCGCGGTCTCCGACTACATGCGCCAGGTCCCGGACCAGATCGCGCAGTGGGTCGAGCAGGACTGGTCCTCGCTCGGCGCGGACGGCTTCGGCCTCTCCGACACCCGCGAGGGCGCCCGCCGCCACTTCGGCGTCGACGCGGAGTCCGTCGTGGTCGCGGCTCTGGCCCAGCTCGCCCGGCGCGGTGAGGTGAAGGCAACGGCCGTGAAGGAAGCGCGGGAGAAGTACGGGCTGTGAGAGCCCGAGCGTGATGAAGGGGTACGGCGGCCGCCGTACCCCTTCGCTGTCAGTGGCCCCCGGCATCATGGCCCCATGCGTGCTGCCCGGCTCATCAAAATGGTGCTGCTCCTCCAATCCCGTCCCTCCATGACCGCCGCCGAGCTGGCGCGGGAGCTGGAGGTGTCGGAGCGAACGGTCACGCGGGACGCGCAGGCGTTGTCGGAGGCCGGGGTTCCGGTGTACGCGGACCGGGGCAGGGCGGGCGGCTACCGCCTCATCGGCGGCTACCGCACCCGCCTCACCGGGCTGGCCCGCGGCGAGGCGGAGGCGCTGTTCCTGTCCGGCGTGCCGGGCGCGCTGCGCGAGATGGGGCTCGAGGACGCCGCCTCCGCCGCCCGGCTGAAGGTGTCCGCCGCGCTGCTCCCCTCCCTCAGCGACGCCTCCCGTACGGCCGCTCAGCGGTTCCATCTCGACGCGCCCAACTGGTTCACCGAGCCGAAGTCCCCCGAGCTGCTGCCCGCCGTCGCCGACGCCGTGTGGGACGACAGAAGGGTCACCGCGCGCTACCGCGGCCGGGAGCGCGCGGTGGAGCGGGAGCTGGAGCCGTACGGGCTCGTGCTCAAGGCGGGCGTCTGGTACCTGTGCGCGCGGATCCCGGGGAACGGCTCCTTCCGCATGTACCGCATCGACCGGTTCATCGCGGTGACGGCCGCCGAGGAACGCTTCGTGCGCGACGAGGAGTTCGACCTGCCCGCCTTCTGGGAGGAGCGCGCCGAACAGTTCGCGCGCTCGATCCTGCGGGCCGAGGTCGTCGTACGACTGTCCGGAGCAGGGGCGCGTGGACTGCCGTACGTTTTCGACCCCGCCGGTCCCGCCCGGGAGGCACTGGCGGCCGCCGGACCGCCGGACGACGACGGGTGGGTGACGGTGACCCTGCCGGTGGAGTCCGAGGAGGTCGCCCACGCGCAGCTCGCGTCGCTGGGGCCGGAGGCCGAGGTGCTGGCTCCGGAGAGCCTGCGGGCGCGGTTCGCGAGTGACGCCGTACGTCTGGTGGGGCTCTACGGCAGGGACACGACCCTGTTCGGGACATAACAATCCGCCGCACTCCACGTGCGCCCCACCCCTCCAGGCCCGATGCTGGACCCGTGATGGACGAGACGGAGTTCTGGGAGCTGGTGGACGCCACCCGCGAGGCCGCCGAGGGAGACCCCGAGGACCAGGCCGACCTGCTCGTGGACCGGCTCCTGGCGCTGGACCCGGAGATGGTCCTCGACTTCGCCCGTCACTTCGAGGCCCGCTTCAACCGTGCGTACACCTGGGACCTGTGGGGCGCCGCCTGGATCCTGCTGGACGGGGTGAGCGACGACGCCTTCGACTCCTTCCGGTGCTGGCTGATCGGCCAGGGGCGCGAGGTGTACGAGGGTGGCGTGCACGATCCCGACTCGCTCGCCGATCTGCTGGCCGACTTCGACGAGGAGATCGACGGCGACGGCGAGGAACTGGGCTACGCGGCCGACGAGGCCTACGAGCAGCTCACCGGTACCGTCGCTCCCGATCTGGGCATCCCGCCCGCGACCTCGGAGCCGCTCGGCGCGCCGGTCGACCTGGAGAGCGACCGGGTGCTGGCGGAGCGGTATCCCAAGCTGTGGGAGCGGTTCAGGGGCTGAGTCCCGGTCAGGCCACTGGCGCTGTTCAGGCCGCCGCCGTGGCCCTGCGCCGGGTCGTGTCCGCCGGGATGTACGCCTGTGTCCGATCGGCCTTCACCGCGTGGTGCATCGGGGCCGCGTTGGCCTGGTCGAGCGCGGACGCGGTGACGGCGGCCGGGCCGAGGATCACGGCCGCGACGGCGCAGAGGACCGCCCAGGGGCCGCGGGCGGTCCGGGTCCAGCCGCCGCCCTTCTCCGTGGTGTCCGTCTTATTCGTGTGACTGCTGTTCATTTCTTCCCCACCTCCAGTCAGTGCGTGTGCATGACGATAGGGCGGCTGTTTCGGAGTGGTCCTTGAGTCGCCTACGAGAAACCTGTGAGGGCTGGGCCTCTTGACCCCTGCCGTGACTCCCGGCTTACCGTGGCCGCCCCGAACAGGAGCACCCCGCCTATGACCAGCCCGTACGTGCGCGAGATCACGCGCGAGGAACATCTCGCCCACCTGCGGCTGCACCCCGACGCGAGCCATCTCCAGATCCCCGAGTGGGCCGACGTGAAGCCCGACTGGCTGGCGGAGAGCGTCGGCTGGTTCGAGGGCGAGGCGAGCGTCGCGACGGCACTGGTCCTGTACCGGCCGCTGCCCGGCACCCGGCGCTGTCTGGCCTATCTCCCCGACGGGCCCGCGATCGACTGGCGCGACCCGCGACCGGAGCGCCTGCTGGACCCCCTGGTCGCCCACCTGGAGAAGCGCGGGGCGTTCTCGGTGCGGATCGGCCCGCCCGTCGTCGTGCGCCACTGGGACGCCGAGACGGTGACGGCGGGCATCGCCGACCCCGACGTACGCCATGTGCGCGAGGTGCCCGCGGCCGGCGTCGACGGGTTCGCGCTGGACGCCGGGGAGCGGCTGCGCGGGCTGGGGTGGCGGCGGTGCGCGCAGGACGAGGACAGCGGGTTCGGGCTCGGGCAGCCGCGCTACGGCTGTCACATCCCGCTCGCGGGCCGCTCGGTGGACGAGCTGCGCGAAGCCCTCGCACCGCACTTCGAGCAGTCCCTGCGCACGGCCGAGTCGGCGGGTGTCCGGGTCTCCTGGGGGACGGCCGCCGATCTGCCCGACTTCTACCGCCTCTATGCCTCGACGGCCGCCCGCGACGGCTTCCGGGCCCGCCCGCCGGTGTACTTCCGGCGCATGTGGGAGGCCATGAACGCCGAGGACTCCGACCGGCTGCGGCTCTATCTCGCCGAGTACGACGGCGAGGTGCTCTCCGCCGCGCTGATGATCAACGTGGGTTCCCGCGTCTGGCACTCCTACGCCGCGTCCGGTCGCCGGGGGCGGGAAGTGCGGCCCAGCAGCGCGCTGTTGTGGCGGATGCTGTGCGATGCGCGGGCGGCCGGTGCCGAGACGTACGACCTGCGTTCCGTGAACCCCTCCCTCGGCGAGGACCGACTGCTGGGCCGGCTCCGCTTCAAGACGGGGGCGGGCGGCCGGGTCGTGGAGTACCTCGGCGAGTGGGAACGGCCGGTGGGGCTCCAGGGCAGGGTGCTGCAGCGGGCGTTGGGGGTGTATCTGGGGCGCAGATGACCCGGCGACGGGACTCTGGGATGTCGGCGGCTCAGGTACGACCCTGGAGGCGGGCGGCCCTCTGCCTGATCTCCGGCAGGCGTGCCCGGAGGGCGGCGCCGGGGCAGGTCGTCATGTAGCCGTCGCCGTGGCCGGCGAGGGCGGGCAGCTTCGCGGTGGTGCCGGCGGCGTAGCGGCTGAGGCTGTTGCTGGAGGTGAGACGGACGGTGGTGCGCGGGTCGATGCCGGTGAGGCCGAGTTTCCAGGCGGCCAGTGCGGCGATCGCGTCGGTCATCGCCCGCGGGACGGACACGCCCGCGGTGAAGGTGCCGATGGCGGCGATGCCCGCCGTGCGGTGGTTGAAGCCCTGGGTGTGGGCACCGGTGACGGGCCGGTCGACGCCGCCCGCACGGCCCTCGTAGATGGTGCCGCAGCGGTCGACGAGGAAGTTGTAGCCGATGTCGTCCCAGTCCCGGGCGCCGGTCTGGCCGGCGGCGATATAGCGGATGATGCGGGGTACGTCGGCGCAGTCGTAGTCGTTGGGCGAGTCGGTGTGGTGCACGAAGACCGCGATCACCTTGTCGTCGTAGTGCGGGGGCGGTGGGGTGCGGGCGGCGGAGTTCGCCTCACCGGTGCCGGCGGCCCACACCGACCGCGGCACGATGTGCGGCTTGGCAGCGTGGTGCGCCACGAGCCCGTGCCGGGCCGGTTCGGCCACCCGGGCGGGCCCGGCGTCGACCGAGCGCTCGACGCCGCTGACACACAGCACAAGCCCGAGAACGGCACCGAGCCCGGGAACACACCCGAGCAACACACGCAGGGCAGACGGGCGCACCCGTACCGCCCGAACACGGCCGGCGGGAAGACTGCGGGTCTCGGGCTTGGCGGGGGCCGCCGGGTCGGCGGGAACGGCGGGTCGGACGGGGACCGCCGGGTCGGCAGGAACGGTGGGTCGGACGGGGACCGCCGGGTCAGCGGGGGCCGCGGGCTGTGGCCGCTGCTGGGGAGGGGGTGCCTGCCGGTCCTGCGGTCCCTTCACGTCCGGCGGCGGCCGATGGGCCTGCGGCGATGAGCGGTGTTTGTGGGGGAGGCGGTTTTGGAGCGCGAGGCTTGCGTGGCGTATTCGGGCGGCGAGTCCTGTCCGGCTCGCCTCACGTATTCGGGGCGTCCGCCGCCGTCGCACACCCCGCGCTCTTCGGACACGCATGGTTCCACTCTCGGCCCGATCCGCTCCGTCCGCGATGTGGGCTGTGCCACCCGGTGGAACCATCGTCCTGGTCCGCGACGTTTTTGCAGGTGCACGCGCGCGTACCGCCGGGAACCGGCCACGCGTGCGCGTAGCTGATCACTGGACGCCTCGCCTGCGTACTGAAGGTTCCGAGAGAGAAGGGCGGCTCCGTGGACGTGCTCGACATCCTGCTGTTGCTGGTGATCGCCGCCTATGCGGCCTCCGGCTACCGGCGCGGCCTGGTGGCCGGCTGCGTCTCGCTCGCCGGATTCGTCGGCGGCGCGATCGTGGGCGTGTGGGTGCTGCCGTGGATGATGGACCTGGTGGCCCCGGGCAGCACGGCCGCGACGGTGACCGCGGTGCTGACCGTGCTGGTCCCGGCCGCGGTGGGGCACGAGCTGGCGGGCCGGCTGGCGCTCAGGCTGCGCCGGGAGCTGGACCAGGGGCCGCTGAGGGTCGCGGACGGGGTCGGCGGGGCCGCCGCCAACTCCGTGGCCGTGCTCATCGTGGCCTGGGTCGCCGCAAGCGTGCTCGGCGCCTCCTCGTCCCCGCTGGTCACCACCGCCATCCGGGACTCCGCCCTGCTCGGCGCCGTCCAGGACTCCATGCCGGAGACCACACCGAACTGGTTCTCCCGGGCCACCTCCGCGCTGACCGAGGCGGGCTTCCCGCAGGTCTTCAACCCGTTCGAGAACGAGTCGACGGCCGAGGTCGCCAAGCCCACCGGCGACAGCGTCACGGCCGCCGCCACCAACGCGGCCAAGCTCAGCACCGTCAAGATCGAGGGCGCCTCCGGCACCCAGGGCCGCGAGGGCAGCGGCTTCGTGTACGCCCCGCAGCACGTGATGACCAACGCCCACGTCGTGGCCGGCATCGACGAGCCGAGCGTCCGGGTCGGCGGGGTCGGGCAGCCGTACAGGGCACGGGTGGTGCTGTTCGATCCGAACAGGGACGTGGCCGTGCTGTACGTCCCGGATCTCCGGGCGCCGGTGCTGCGCTTCGACGACAGCGCCTCGCGGGGCGACTCCGCGGTGGTCGCGGGCTATCCGCAGGACGGTGACCTGAACCTCCAGGCGGCCACGGTGGCCAACCGGGTCAAGGCGACCGGCCAGAACATCTACAGCGACGCCACCGTCACCCGCGAGATCTACTCGATCCGCTCGACCGTCCGCCCCGGCAACTCCGGCGGCCCGCTGCTGACCACATCCGGCCAGGTCTACGGCGTGGTCTTCGCCCGCTCCACCTCCGACGACGAGACGGGCTATGTCCTGACGGTCGACGAGGTCGCGGGCGACGCCCGGCAGGCGGCGGACGCCACGTCGCCGGTGGACACGGGCGAGCTGGTCACGTCGTAGCGCGGCGGCCTCCCGGATGATGGGGCGACGGTCTCGCACGGCACCGGTCCCGCACCGGTTCCGCATGGCACCCCGGAGGCTCCCGTGCCGGTGTTCTTCCTGATCTCGCTGCTCGTGGCGGGGGTCGCGCTCTGCCTCGTGGTGCGCAGACGCCGTACGACCGCCGCGGCCGACCAGGTCCTCAGAGACGGCGCCCCATGAGCACGTCGTCGACGTACTCCCCCGCCAGCAGGAACTCCTCGGGCAGCACGCCCTCGACCGCGAAGCCCTCGGACTCGTAGAGCGCCCGCGCGGGCGTGTTGTGCCCGAGGACGCGCAGGGTGAGACGGCGGGCGCCCCGGCGCCGGGCCTCCTCGGTGATCGCGCGGATCAGGGCCCGGCCGACACCGCGGCCCCGGGCCCGGGCGCTGACGACGAAGCCCTGGATCTGGCGCACATGGGCGCTCGCCTCGAGCCCGGTCGGGAAACCCAGACGGATGTATCCCAGGATGCGGCGGTCGGCCTCGGCGACCAGACAGTCGTCGGGGAGGTGCCGCTCGTCGAAGAACGGCCGGTAGGGCGGCTGTTGCTCGGGCAGGACGTCGTGCAGGGGCGACCATTCGGCACGCTCCAGGCGGGCCAGTTCCTCTTCGTCGTCGGGGAGGGCGAGGCGTATGGACAGCTGGGACATGACCGTCACCCTACGGTGGGTGTACCGGAACCAGACATCGCCCTTACGCACCCACCAGGCAGGATGAAGTCATGCAACTTTCAAGAATCGCGGTGGCCGGAGCATCCGGACTGATCGGCTCGGCCCTGACGCGGTCCCTGACCGCGGACGGGCACGAAGTGGTGCGGCTGGTGCGCCGGGAGCCCCGGGACGACACCGAGGTCCGGTGGGACCCCGAGGCCGGGCGGGTCGACACGGCCGGGCTCGCCGGATGCGACGCCGTGGTCAACCTCGCCGGGGCGGGGGTCGGTTCGCGCCGCTGGACGGACGCGTACAAGAAGCGGATCCACGACAGCCGGGTCAACGGCACGACCGCCCTCGCCAAGGCCGTCGCCTCCCTGGACAAGCCGCCCCGGGTCTTCGTGAACGGCAGCGCCATGGGCTACTACGGCGAGACCGGCGACCGGGTCGTCGACGAGAACTCCCCCGCAGGACAGGGCTTCCTGCCCGAGCTGTGCGTGGAGTGGGAGGGAGCGGCCGCGCCCGCACAACAGGCCGGCGTACGGACCGCGTTCACCCGCACCGGGCTCGTGGTGGGCCGCGGGGGCGGGGCCTGGGGCAAGCTGTTCCCGCTGTTCCAGGCGGGGCTCGGCGGGCGGATGGGCGACGGGCGGCAGTACTGGTCGTTCATCGCGCTGCACGACGAGGTGGCCGCGATCCGCCATCTCCTGGAGACCGACGGGCTGTCCGGACCCTTCAACCTCACCGCCCCAGAGCCCCTGACGAACCGTGAGATCACCGAGGCCATGGGCCGCGTGCTGCACCGGCCGACCCTTTTCGCCGTCCCCGCGCCGGTACTGCGGTCAGTCCTCGGCGAGATGGCCGGTGATGTGCTGGGCAGCGCACGGGTGCGTCCGACGCGGCTGCTGGAGTCGGGGTTCACGTTCGCGTTCCCGGACATCGAGGGGGCGATCCGGGCGGCGTGAGGGTGCCGGTGGCCGTGTGTGACGACATGCGACCGGTGTGCGACCGTGCTCTGTCGATGCGCGACTGTTCCTGACCGTTCACCGCCCTACCCTCGACCCGAACTCGGGTATCCCCGGAGCCTGTTGGGGGCATGACGTCTCCACCGGCCGCGCAACCTCGAGGAGGGGCACGTGCTTGAGCCCGCGTACCAGGCGGACGTCGTGATCGTGGGAGCCGGGGTCGCCGGACTCTCCGCGGCGCATCGGCTGACCAGCCAAGGAGTGACCGTCGCGGTGTTGGAGGCCGCCCCGTGTGTGGGCGGCCGGATGTCGACCGAGAAGGTCGACGGCTTCCGGCTCGACCGGATCGGACAGCTGCTGTCCACGGCGTATCCCGAACTCCGGCTCGCACCCGGGCTCGACGGGCTGGTGCTGCGGCCCTTCGCGCCGGGCGTCCTGCTGCACGGCGACGGACGTCATCACCGGGTGGACGCTCCGGCGGGCGCCCGGAGCGCAAGGGGCGCACTGCATGCGGTGCGCGCCCTGGCGAGCGCCCCTCGGGGGATGCCGGGGCCGAGGTTGGTGGCCGCGTCCCGGCGGGCCGCGTCCCGCAGGGCCACGTTCCGGGTGCTGCCAGGTCAGGGGACCGCGTCCAGGGCCGCCCGCGCGACCGCGCCACTCGGCGGTGCCGTCGACCAGGCCCGGCTCGGTGCCGCGCTCACCCGGTACTCCACCGTGCCCGTCGAACGCCTCCTCGCCCGTCCCGAGTTGCCGGCCGGGCAGGCGCTCGCGGCCCGGGGGCTGCCCGCGCGCACGATCGACGGCTTCCTGCGTCCCCTGCTTGCCGCACTGCTGTGCGACCCCGCGCTGACGACGTCCAGCCGATGCGCCGACCTCGCGCTGCGGGCCTTCGCGGGTGGGCGGCTGTGTGTGCCCGAGGGTGGCGCGGAGACGCTTCCTGAGCTGCTCGCGCAGACGCTGCCGGCGGGAACCGTGCACACAGGGGTGCGGGTCACGTCCGTCGCGACGACGTCGGTGACCACGGCCGAGCACGGCGAGATCCGGTGCCGGGCGGTGCTGCTGGCGACGGACGCCCGGGCCGCGGCCGAGCTGCTGCCGGGGCTGCGGGTGCCGGACTTCCACCCGGTCACGGTCGTCCACCACACGACGGAGGAACCGCCCCGCACGGGTACCGCGCTGCTGCTCGACGCCGACCGGGGTGGCCCGGTGGCCCACACGGCGGTGATCAGCGAGGTCGACCCGAGCCGGGCCCCGTCCGGCCGGGCCCTGATCTCCTCGACGGTCCTGGGCACGCCCCCCGCGGACCTGGAGACGGCCGTACGCACCCATCTGGCCCGCCTGTACGGCATCCCCACGCACCGCTGGGAGACCCTCGCGGTCCACCACACCCCGGAGGCGGTCCCGGCCATGCCCGCCCCGCACGACCTGCGCCGCACGGTACGCCTGCTGGCCGGCCTGTACGTCTGCGGCGACCACCGCGACACCAGCACGGTCCAGGGCGCCCTGCACTCGGCCCACAGGGCGGCCACGGCAATCCTGAAGGACCTGGGCGCGTCGGGCTCCATGCATCGAGCAGACCCGACTCCTACGGCTCAAGCAGCGTAAGGGTCACCCGCGCCCCTTCAGGGGCGCGGGGCTGTATCCATATGCGGCTCCGCCGCGTGGGCGCGACAAGCCACAGCGGACCGGCACTCAGCACACAACGGTACGGAGTTACGGCGAGACCCCTACCCCAGTGCCGCGACCTTGTCCCGATAACTCCGAACCGGCGCCGCATCCTTGTACGGCTCCAACCGCCGCTCGAAGTCCCGCACATACTCCACCGCCCGCACCGACCGCATCTCCGCCGCCTGCCCGGCTGCCTCCGCGGCCAGCGAACAGGCCTGGTCCAACTCCCCCAGCCCCAGCCGCGCAGAGGCAAGCACCACCCGGCAGAACAACCGGCTCCGCGCATACGCCGGCGCACGCAACTGCAGGGACCGCTCGGCGTGTTGCGCCGCCGCCCGGAACTGCTGCAGATCCCGGTGGCAGTGCCCGAACTCGTCCGCCAGCTGCGCCTCGTCGAAGAACCGCGCCCAGTGCGGGACCTCGTCGCCGGGACGCGCCGCCTCCAGGGCCCGCTCCGCGCGGACCAGTGACGCCGTGCACGCCCGCACCTCGCCCAGCACCCCGTGTCCCCGCGCCTCGGCCGAGTGCAGCAGTGCCTGCACGACCGGCGGGGCCGTCGTACCGACGCCCTGCTGGGCCACCCGCGCGAGCTGGATCGCCTCCCGGCCGTGCCCCAGATACACGGCCTGCCGGCTCATCGTGACCAGCACATACGCCCCGTACGCCCGGTCCCCCGCCGACTGCGCGAGCCGCAGCGCCTGCACGAAGTACCGCTGCGCGAGCCCGTGCGCCGCGATGTCGTACGACGTCCAGCCCGCGAGCCGGGTCAGGTCCGCCGCCGCGGCGAACAGCCTGCGGCCGGTCGTCTCCCCGTAGGTGCCGCGCAGCATCGGCTCGCACTCGTGCTCCAGATAGCGCACCAGGGCCTGCCGGGCGTGGCCGCCGCCGTACTGGTCGTCGAGGGTGCGGAAGAGCTCGCCGACCGAGCCGAGCGCGGCGATGTCGCCCCCGGTGACCTTCTGACCGGGCGCGCGCTCGGCCTGGCCGCGCTGCCGTGGCACCACCGGGCGTCCCTGGGGAGGGATCCGGACCGGCTCGCCGCGGGCGACCCGGTCGTCGGGGCGGCCGATCAGCCAGTCACGGCTCGGCACGACCAGTCCGGCGGGGGTGAAGGCGATCTTGCGCAGTTCGGCGTGGCTGCCGGAGTCCTTGCGCCACAGCCCGCTGACGATGTCGACGGCCTCCTCGGGACCCGCGGCGAACTCCAGGCCGGCATAGACCGGCGCGCAGGCGTCGAGGCCCAGGTCCTGCGCCGAGAGCCGGCGGCCGAGACGCCGGGTGAAGACCTCCGCGATGAGGGCGGGCGTGGTGCCGCGGGGCTGTTGCCCGCGCAGCCACCGGGTCACGGACGTCTTGTCGTATCTGAGATCCAGCCCGTGTTCGAGACCGAGCTGGTCCACGCGTCGGGCGAGACCCGCGTTGGAGAACCCCGCTTCTGCGATGAGCGCGGCGAGCTGTCGGTTGGGAGTGCGCTGCGCGGGTCGTTCCGTCATCTGCGGTGCGGTCTCCTGCCTTTCGGGCCGTCACGTGGTCACGTGGTGCCCGGATTCCCTGTGAGCAGCCCCTATGGCCTGCGCGAACGGCGAATGTAGCGGAGAGTGAGCAGACGATCGCACGCTTCGACGTTCGTTCATCCGATCGTGTGAGGATTGCCCCCGGAGCTGACGCCCGCGGGCCGGACGTACAGTGGCGTGGGCACCGTTCGTGCCTTACGACCTTCTAGGGAGGCGCTTGCCGTGAGTGGGTTGCGGTTCGTCCGTATGGGCTTCGGTGCGGACGCGGTCGAGTACCAGGAGGCGTGGGACGAGCAGCGCCGGGTGCACGCGGCGCGGTTCGAGGACGAGATCCCCGACACGGTCCTGCTGCTCGAACACCCCCCTGTGTATACGGCGGGCCGGCGCACCGCGGACAGCGAGCGCCCCCTCGACGGCACCCCCGTCATCGACGTGGACCGCGGCGGCAAGATCACCTGGCACGGTCCGGGCCAGCTCGTGGGCTACCCGATCCAGAAGCTCCCGCGTCCGGTGGACGTGGTGGCGCACGTACGGCGCCTGGAAGAGGCCCTGATCCGCACGTGCGCGGAGTTCGGCCTGGAGACCAGCCGGGTCGAGGGCCGCAGTGGTGTATGGGTGCTGGGCGACCCGGTCGAGACGCGTCCGGCGATCGGCGGGCTGTCCCTGGACTTCGACCCCCGGCTCATGGACGAGGAGTTCGACCCGCGCATGAACGGCCCGGAGTACGCCCCGTCCAACGCCGGGCAGCGCCGCGAGGACCGCAAGATCGCGGCGATCGGCATCCGGGTCGCCAAGGGCGTGACCATGCACGGCTTCGCGCTGAACGTGAACCCGGACAACAAGTGGTTCGACCGGATCATCCCCTGCGGCATCCGTGACGCGGGGGTCGCCTCCCTCGCGGGCGAGCTCGGCCGGGACGTGACCATCGGCGAGGTCCTGCCGGTCGTCGAGCGGCATCTGAAGGACGTACTCGAGAACGCGGAACTGAAGCCGAGAGTGATCGAGAAGACACCGGCAGCCTGAACACCGCCTCGGGCTTTCAAATCCACGGGCGTACCCTTGAGCACGCCGAAGAATCAACGCTAGGGAGCCGGTCGTGTCCGCAATCGCACCCGACGGACGCAAGATGCTGCGCCTGGAGGTCCGCAACGCCCAGACCCCCATCGAGCGCAAGCCCGAGTGGATCAAGACCCGGGCGAAAATGGGTCCCGAGTACACCGCGATGCAGAAACTCGTGAAGAGCGAGGGCCTGCACACGGTCTGCCAGGAAGCCGGCTGCCCCAACATCTACGAGTGCTGGGAGGACCGCGAGGCGACCTTCCTCATCGGCGGCGACCAGTGCACCCGGCGTTGCGACTTCTGCCAGATCGACACCGGCAAGCCCGAGGCGCTGGACCGTGACGAGCCGCGCCGCGTCGGCGAGTCCGTGGTCACCATGGACCTGAACTACGCCACCATCACCGGCGTCGCGCGTGACGACCTGGAGGACGGCGGCGCGTGGCTGTACGCCGAGACCGTTCGGCAGATCCACGAGCAGACCGCGGGCCGTGAGGCCGGACGGACCAAGGTCGAGCTGCTGGCTCCCGACTTCAACGCCGTGCCGGAGCTGCTCCAGCAGGTCTTCGAGTCCCGCCCCGAGGTCTTCGCGCACAACGTCGAGACGGTCCCCCGGATCTTCAAGCGCATCCGCCCCGGCTTCCGCTACGAGCGCTCCCTGAAGGTCATCACCGAGGCCCGCGACTTCGGCCTGGTGACCAAGTCCAACCTGATCCTCGGCATGGGCGAGACCCGCGAGGAGGTCAGCGAGGCGCTCCAGCAGCTGCACGACGCCGGCTGCGAGCTCGTCACCATCACCCAGTACCTGCGTCCGTCCGTGCGCCACCACCCCGTGGAACGCTGGGTCAAGCCGCAGGAGTTCGTGGAGCTGAAGGACGAGGCCGAGCAGATCGGCTTCTCCGGTGTGATGTCCGGGCCGCTCGTCCGTTCCTCCTACCGGGCGGGCCGGCTCTACCAGATGGCCGTAGAGAAGCGTGGTTCTTACGTCGCTTCGCAGGCCGTCTGAGCACCGGCTGAGCACCTCCGGATGGCACGGAGTGCCACTCCAAACGTGTGAATCCAAGCACAAGCAACTACCGCTCGGTAGTGGCCGATTGACGCGGTCCCGGACATCCCCGCAGATAGGGGGGTCTTAGGGGCCGCGTCTGTGTTTTCGGGCGGCACATCAAGGCTTCATGGGCGTTTGACCGGTCGGTCACGCCCTGGTAACACCATTCAGTGACCCTGGCTGTACAGCCCGTGCACCAATCACCAGAGCCGCCACTCCCGAGGGGGACCCCCATCATGCAGGCCGCGCCGGTTCGCGCCACCGCCATCCCGTCGTTCACCGATGCACTCCGTGCCGTCGAGTCCGTGCTCATGAGCAGCGGTCAGCGGACCGCCCGCCGCAATGCCTGGACGTCGGTCCTGGAGGACCGCCGTCGCGCCAAGGACAGGGTCGAGGCGCAGCGTGTCCTGGAGCAGACGCTCACCGAGACGGTCATCGCCCGCTCCTGAACCGTCCCCTTCGACGGCGGACACTGCCGTCGTCGGCGCCCGCGGGGCCACGTAGACTTCGGGGCATGGCGAGAAGTGACAGTGCGGCGGATGCCGCGAACCCCGGGCGACTGAAGCAGATCGCCCTGACGTACAAGATGACCCGCAAGGCCGACAAGAAGATCGGCCTGGTACTCGCGGGTGTCTTCATCCTCATCCTCGGTGTCTTTCTCGCGATCGGTTTCCTGATCGGTCACCCGGTCTACCTCGGCATCCTGGGCCTCCTGCTCGCCTTCCTCGGGACGGCGATCATCTTCGGACGCCGGGCCGAGCGGGCCGCGTTCGGGCAGATGGAGGGGCAGCCTGGCGCCGCGGCGGCCGTGCTGGACAACATCGGCCGGGGCTGGACGACGACCCCCGCGGTGGCGATGAACCGCAGTCAGGACGTGGTGCACCGGGCCGTCGGCAAGGCCGGCATCGTCCTGGTCGCCGAGGGCAACCCGAACCGGGTCAAGAGCCTGCTGGCCGCCGAGAAGAAGAAGATGAACCGCATCGTCGCGGATGTGCCGGTGCACGACATCGTCGTGGGCACGGGTGAGGGCCAGGTCCCGCTCAAGAAGGTGCGGACCGCCATGCTCAAGCTGCCGCGCGTGCTGACCGGCCCCCAGGTGACCGCCACGAACGACCGCCTGCGGGCGTTGGGCGACCTGATGAGCAACATGCCGTTGCCGAAGGGCCCCATGCCCAAGGGCATGAAACTCCCGAAGGGTGGGCCCAAGGCCCGCTGAATCCTCTCCTACGACGATGGGGGCGCCCGGTGTGACACCGGGCGCCCCCATCGTCGTAACGGATGCGGATCGGCCTCGTCAGATACGTACTTCCACGGTCTTCGCCAGCCGGTCGTGCAGGCCCCTGCCGTCGCGGTCCCAGATCAGGGCCGGCAGGGCGAGGCAGAGCAGGACCGTGCGCAGGAGGGCGCGCGCCGGGTTCACGCGACCGGTGTCGAGGGCGATCACCCGCAGGCCGAAGAGGCGCTTGCCGGGGGTGAAGCCGATGGTGCCGACGGTGAGGACGCCCATCACGAAGAAGACGAGCAGCGACCAGTTCGAGGTCGACGGGCCGCCGTAGCTCTGAGTGATCAACTGGGATGCAATCAGGACGCTCATCGCCCAGTCCACGGCGAGTGCGCCCAGCCGCCGTCCGGGGCGGGCGATCGAGCCCGGCCCCTCCTCCGGCAAACCGAGCTGCTGTCCGCGGTATCCGAAGTCGACACCGGCATCCTCGGCGGCCGCGCGGGGCCCCGAGAGCCACGATCCGATTGCATCCCTCTTGTCCACGCGTCCACGGTACCGCCGGCGTTTCGGGATACGGACAGGTGGGGCGGGACCCACGATGTCCGGTTAACTTGTGCGAAACAAATGGGTCACGCCCGAGAAACCACCCGTCCCTAGGGTCGTGGACAGCGTGTGCCACCGCACTGGCCGCACGAACGAACTACCACCCCGGTCCAGGAACGGTCGGGAGTAGGAGGAGCTGGATGTTCCAGAACGCCGACGAGGCCAAGAAGTTCATCGCGGACGAGGACGTCAAGTTCGTCGACGTCCGCTTCTGCGACCTGCCGGGCGTCATGCAGCACTTCACGCTGCCCGTCGAGGCGTTCGACCCGGACGAGGAGCTCGCGTTCGACGGCTCGTCCATCCGTGGCTTCCAGGCCATCCACGAGTCCGACATGGCGCTGCGCGCGGACCTGTCGACCGCCCGGGTCGACTCCTTCCGCCGCGACAAGACGCTGAACATCAACTTCTTCATCCACGACCCGATCACCGGCGAGCAGTACAGCCGTGACCCGCGCAACGTGGCGAAGAAGGCCGAGGCGTACCTCGCGTCGACGGGCATCGCCGACACGGCCTACTTCGGCCCCGAGGCGGAGTTCTACGTCTTCGACAGCGTGCGCTTCGCCACCTCGTCGAACGAGTCCTTCTACCACATCGACTCCGAGGCGGGCGCCTGGAACACCGGTGCGCTGGAGGACAACCGCGGTTACAAGGTCCGCTACAAGGGCGGCTACTTCCCGGTTCCGCCGGTCGACCACTTCGCCGACCTGCGTGCCGAGATCTCCCTCGAGCTGGCCAAGTCCGGTCTCCAGGTCGAGCGCCAGCACCACGAGGTGGGCACCGCCGGCCAGGCCGAGATCAACTACAAGTTCAACACGCTGCTCGCCGCGGCCGACGACCTCCAGCTCTTCAAGTACATCGTGAAGAACGTCGCCTGGCGCAACGGCAAGACCGCGACCTTCATGCCGAAGCCGATCTTCGGTGACAACGGCTCGGGCATGCACGTCCACCAGTCGCTGTGGACCGGCGGCCAGCCGCTCTTCTACGACGAGGCCGGTTACGCGGGCCTGTCGGACACCGCCCGCTACTACATCGGCGGCATCCTCAAGCACGCCCCGTCGCTGCTGGCCTTCACCAACCCGACGGTGAACTCGTACCACCGTCTGGTGCCGGGCTTCGAGGCGCCGATCAACCTGGTGTACTCGCAGCGCAACCGCTCCGCGGCCATGCGTATCCCGATCACGGGCTCCAACCCGAAGGCCAAGCGCGTCGAGTTCCGTGCGCCCGACTCCTCCGGCAACCCGTACCTGGCCTTCTCGGCGCTGCTGCTCGCGGGCCTCGACGGCATCAAGAACAAGATCGAGCCGGCCGAGCCGATCGACAAGGACCTGTACGAGCTGGCTCCCGAGGAGCACGCGAACGTCGCCCAGGTCCCGACCTCCCTCCCGGCCGTCCTCGACCGCCTCGAGGCCGACCACGAGTTCCTCCTCCAGGGCGACGTCTTCACGCCGGACCTGATCGAGACGTGGATCGACTTCAAGCGGACGAACGAGATCGCCCCGCTCCAGCTGCGTCCGCACCCGCACGAGTTCGAGCTGTACTTCGACGTGTGACCGGCCCGTAGGCCAGTCCTACGGCGGCTTCGCGGCGCCCCCGTTCCCGTTTCCCGGGACGGGGGCGCCGTCGTATCGTTTCCTGCACAGCTGTTCGACAGGCGACGACGGGGGATACGGGGATGTCCGCGCAGGACGAGCACGGCGAGCGGGAGTTCGACATCAAGTGGGCCGACGGGGCCGAGCTCAAGGAGCCCTCTGCCCGGGCCCGGATGCTCGCCGCCCGCTGGAAGGAGAACCCGCCGAAGCCGCAGCCGTTCCGTGCCGACCCGGAGCCGAGGACACCGAGCCGCTCGTCCTGGAGGTCGACGGCCATCGTCCTCGGGACCGTGGCAGTGATCATTCTGGTGCTGGGCTATGCGGACTTCCGTCCGTTCTAGCGCGCTGAGCAGGCAAGGGGCGGACGTGCGGGACAGTATCTGGAACGGGGAGCAGGCGGCGGCACGCCTCGCGAAGGGGGCCGTACTCAGGGAGGCCATGTTCGACGTGGCCGACCCGGCTGTCTGGATCGCGCTGGACGAGGCGGTGCGGCACAGTGCCTGGTCCTCGGCCGACGGCACCTGGCTGCCGGCCTGGCAGCGGACCGAACAGGGGTGGACGCTGACCGACGGCCAGATCGCGCTCGGCCTGTGCCAACGGGACGGCAGGATCCGCGAGTGGGCCCTGGGAGAGGTCGCGGGGCGGCCGGAGTTGTTGCCGTTGGTCGTGATCCGGTGCGCGGACTGGGCCGAACCGGTGCGGGACCGGGCCCGGACGCGGTGGGCCGAGGCGGTCACCGTGGAGACCGCGGTCGCGCTGGCCCCGCTCGCCCTGCGCATCGGCATCCGGCACCGGGGTGACTTCGCCCTCGGCCTGATCGACAAGGTGCTGCGCTCGGCGGACCGTGAGGCGCTGCTTCCGCTCCTCACCCATGCCGACCGCACCGTGCGCCGCTTCGCCCACCGGCTCGCCGTCGAGGAGGGTTTCCTCTCCCCCGTCGAGCTGGCCCGCAGCGCCGCCCGGGACAGCGACACGGTCGTCCAAGGGCTCTGCGCGGAGGCCGTCCTGGCCGCCTTGGCGGAGGGCGACGCGGACGACGACGTACTCGAACCGCTGCTCGCCGCCCGCAATCCGCGGGTGCGGTCGGCCGGGGTGACCGCGTTGCGGCGGGCCGGGCGCGGGCAGCGGGCGGTCGGGTTTCTTGACGACCGGGCCCCGGTGGTGCGGGCCTGTGCGCGGTATGTCGTACGGCAGTGCGGGGGCGAGCCGGTGGAGTGGTACCGGCGGCGGTGTGCCGAGGCCGGCGATGCCGCGCTGTCGGCGGGCGCAGTGAGCGGGCTCGCGGAGTGCGGGGACCGGCGGGACGCCGAGGCGCTGTGGGCGCTGACCTCGTATCCGGATCCGGTGGTCAGGGCGCGCGCCGTGGGCGGGTTGCGGGCGCTGGACGTCCTGGACGTACGGCGGCTGCGGGCGCTGCTCGACGATCCCGCGCCCGGTGTGGTGCGGGAGGCGACCCTGGCGCTGGTGCCGTCCGCGCGGATGCTGGACGACGGGTGGCTGCTGGAGCGGCTGGCGGTGGAGCGGGCCCGGGAGACGCGGGTCTCCGCGTTCCGGCTGCTCAACGCGCACGGCGGGCTCGTGAGGCTGCGGGCCGCCGTCGCGCTGGTCGACGATCGGGACGACAAGTTGCGGCAGTGGGCCCGGCAGTCCGTACTGCGCTGGCATCCGACGGCGGAGGTGCCGCGCGGGTCGGCGGAGGTGGGTGAGCTGCTGGACCGGGCGGGTCTGTTCGACGCGTACGGGTTGAGGACGCTCAAGTGGGAGGCCGGTCTCAAGGTCTGAGCCTTTGCCGGCCCCAGGGCTGATCGCGACCGCTTCATGGGCCGGGCCGGGTGCACACTGGACGATGGGACGAGTGCCTGACTGCGGGGTGGTGCAGATGCGGAGTCGTTTCCGGAGCGACCGGCGCTTGACCGTGCGGATGACGGTCACCATGTTCCTGCTCGGACTGCTGTACGTGGCCTTCTTCGCCGCGTTGATCGTGTTGCTGAAGTCCTGGCTGCTGGTCGTGGCCCTGATCGCCGTGATGTTCGTGGCGCAATTCTGGTTCTCCGACAAGATCGCGATGTTCGCGATGCGCGGGAAGGTCGTGGGGCGCGAGGAGTATCCCGAGCTGCATGCGGTGGTCGACCGGCTGTGTGCCATCGCGGACATGCCCAAGCCCGTGATCGCGGTGTCCACGATGGACATGCCCAACGCGTTCGCCACCGGCCGGAACCCGGACAACGCCGTGGTGTGTGTGACCACGGGGCTGCTGCGGCGGCTGGATCCCGCCGAGCTGGAGGGTGTGCTCGCACACGAGCTGTCGCACGTGGCGCACAAGGACGTCGCCGTGATCACCATCGCCTCGTTCCTGGGCGTGATCGCCGGGCTGATCGTGCGGTTCGCGTTCTACAGCCAGCTGTTCGGCGGGCGGAAGGACCAGAACACCGCCGTGATCTTCGCCGCCGTGATGGGTGTCTCGGCGGCCGTGTACGCACTCAGCTTCCTGCTGATCAGGGCCCTGTCCCGGTACCGGGAGCTGGCGGCGGACCGGGCGGCGGCCCTCCTCACCGGCCGGCCCTCGGCACTCGCCTCCGCGCTCACCAAGGTCTCCGGCGAGATCGCCCGTATCCCCACCAAGGACCTGCGCACCGCCCAGGCCTTCAACGCCTTCTACTTCACCCCCGCCACCGGCAAGGAGCCCGGCATCGAGCGGATCTTCTCGACCCACCCGTCCCTGGAACAGCGGCTGGAGCAACTGGGGCGGATCTCCACGGAGTTGGGTGAGGCGGCGACGCCCGGGAAAGGTGAGGCGGGCTGAGGATGGGGCTGCTGGACATCCTGCTCGGGCGCACGAAGCCCGTCGCGCCCGATCTCGACCAGCTCTTCGCGCTGCCGTCGGCGGCCATCACGCTGGAGGCGGCCGCGTCCTTCACGCCGACCGGACGCGGGGCGGTGTGCTTCGCCACGGTCGAGGGGGCGGCCTTCGAGCAGACGCACCGGGAGGTCCAGGCACTGCTGGACGCGGACGCCGACCGGGACGGCCCGCCGGTGGAACTGCGGCGGGACGACTTCGGGTACTCCTGGCTGGTCTCCGAGCGCACCCCGGACCAGTTGCCGCAACTGGTCAACGACCTGCATGCGGTGAACAGTTCGATGGAGGTCAACGGCTTCGGGCCGCAACTGCTGTGCTCGCTCGCCGGGTTCCAGGACAGCGAGGGCCGCTCTCTCGCGCTGGTCTACCTCTACAAGCGCGGCAGCTTCTACCCCTTCGCGCCGCTCCCCGGCGAGGCACAGCGGCGCGACAACTCGCTGGAACTGCGGGTGAAGGCCGCGCTGACGAACGATCTGCGCATCGAACAGGACCTGAACCGCTGGTTCCCCCTGTGGGGCGCCCCCGGCCTCTGAGGCCCCGGCTCCTGTCTCACGAGCTCTTTCTCTCGCGTGCCTGCCGACGGGACTCCAGGGGGTGCTCGCGGCGGTAACGGCGGTCCCACCGGGCCTGCTTGTCACGGCGGTCGCGGTACGCCCGGTAGCTGCCGGGCGCGGCCCCCGAGGCGCCGCCGGACGAGCCGCCCGGCGAGGACGCCGAGGTACCGCCCCGGCCGTACTGCATGTACGCGAAGAGCAGGGCGACGGCTACGAGCCACCAGATGTGGTTCCCGAAGCCCAGGATGACCAGGACGACGGTCCCGGAAATGACGATGGTGCCCATGACGGGCCTCCGTGTGCGTGGGTGTGGTGTAGAAGAGTAGCCGCGGAGGGGCGGCGTGATGCCTGCCCTGCGCGAAGCTCTTTCCCGCCGGGGGTCACTCGCCCGGGGCCGCCGTGACGACGCCTGCCGCGATGGCGGCGGAGAGGGCCGCGTGGTCGCTCGTGGTCCGGTCGGCGTAGGTGAGCGCGAAGTCGGCGACCGACTGGTCGAAGGTGTCGGCGGTGCCCAGGTACGCGGCGATGGCGATGCGGTCGCCGGAGCGGGCGTGCGCGCGGGCCAGGGTGGTGCCGCACAGGCGGGCGTAGGCCCTGAGGTCGGCCGGGGGCATGCCGGCCACGTCCGCGGAGCTCTTCATGTCACGCAGCCGGCGCCAGTAGAAGGCGCGCCCCTGCGGCCCGCTCATCCAGCCCAGGAAGATGTCGCTCGCAGCCTGGAGCAGACGCTGGCCCACGACCACACGGCGGCCGGCATGGTCGTAGGGGCCATGCGGCAGATGTTCCTCCAGTACGGATTCCCGCGCCTCCTTGATCTGCAGGAACAGCGGATCGTCGACGTCCCGCCCCTCCAGCAGCACGATGAAGCAGCGCAGGCCGACGCTCCCGACGCCGACGACCTTGCGGGCCGCGTCGACGAAGCGGTAGCGGTCCAGGAGCAGCCGGCGTTCCTCGGAGAGCGTGGAGCGGTAGTCGCTGAAGATCTTGCGCAGGCTGGCCATGTCGGACGCGCCGGCCGGTTCGAGGAGTGGCGGGTCGTGGACGATGCGGCGGCGGCCTTCGACGACCTCCGTGAGCTTGCCGAGCGCCTGGATGCTGGTGCGGCGGCGGGCCCGGGTGAGGCTGGACTCCACGTGCCGGCGGTGACGGGCGGAACGCACGAGGGGCAGCAGGCTGTCGGCGTCGGCGCTCGCGTACCAGACCTCCAGCTCGCCCAGGCGGGCCAGCCGGCGCATGGCCGTGCGGTACGCGGTGACGGCCTCCCCCGCCGCCCGGTGGGCCTTGGCCTCGCTGTGGCCGTTCTCGCGGGCGGCCACGGCGACGCTCGCGGCGAGCCGTTTGACGTCCCACTCGAAGGGGCCGAGGAAGGTCTCGTCGAAGTCGTTGAGGTCGAAGTGGAGGGAGCGGGAGCGTTCCGGGGAGGCGTACAGGCCGAAGTTGAGCAGGTGGGCGTCGCCGCAGAGCTGCACGGTGAGGCCGGTGTGGGGCTGGGCGGCGAGATCGGCGGCCATCACGGCGGCCGCGCCGCGCAGGAAGGCGAGGGGGGAGGCGGACATCCTGCCGTAGCGGATCGGCAGCAGCTCCGGGAGCCGGTCGCGGCCCTGCCGTTCCAGTACGGCGACGGGGTCGGGGCGGTCGACGGACGGGATCCAGACGGCGTGGGCGGAACGGGGGACGAGCTTGCGGGCGGTGCGGCCGCGCTCCGCGCGGGTGGCGGGGGTGTTCATGTGCCCTGTCTCCGGGTCACGCTCGCCTCCTGGTCGCCGGTGTCGTTCACCTCCTCATCGCAGTGAAGGGCCGGAGGGGGAGGGTGCGCATGCGGGGTACGGCGATCGGGTGACGTGTGCGTCGGGGTGCGGTGTGTCGTCGTGGCTGGTCGCGCCGGTCCCGCGCCCCTTTGGGGCGCGTTGTCAGTGGCCTGCGTCAAGATGGGCCGTATGGCTACGGGTGGCGGGGAGCGGTACATCGGGGTGGATGAGCGGCGGGCTCGGCTGGGCTTGCGGCAGCAGCTTGCCGGGGCGGCTCGGGTGAGGAGTCCCGAGGAGGTGGCCGACGCTCTGGTCGCGCTGCACGGGTCCGATCCCGCGACCGTGTATCTGGCGATCGGCGCGCGGCTCGTGGATCCTTCGGGGACCGTCGCCGAGACCGAGCGGGCGTTGTACGAGGACCGGTCGTTGGTGCGGATGCACGGGATGCGGCACACCGTGTTCGCGTTCCCGACCGAGCTCACCGCCGTCGTGCACGCCTCGACCGGCCTCACGGTCGCCGCGCGGGAACGGGCCGCGCTGCTCAAGGACATGGCGAAGGCCGGGGCCCCGGACGCAACCTGGCTGAAGGAGGTCGAGGAGTCGACGCTGGCCGCACTCGCCCGGCGCGGCCAGGCGACGGCGACGGAGCTCACCCAGGACGAGCCGAGGCTGCGCGAGCAGTTCGTGTACGCGGCCGGGAAGAGCTACGAGGGCGTCCACTCCGTCTCGAGCCGTCTGCTGAGGGTGCTCGGCGTGGAGGGCAAGGTGGTCCGCGGCCGGCCGCTCGGCTCCTGGATCTCCACGCAGTTCCGCTGGGCGGTGGCGCCCCCGCATCCCGAACTCGACGTGGCCGAGGCCCAGGCCGCGTTGCTGCGGCGGTGGCTCACCGTGTGCGGCCCCGCCACCGAGGCCGACCTGAAGTGGTGGACGGGCTGGAAGGTGACCGACGTCCGCCGCGCGCTCACGGCGATCCGCGCGGTCCGGGTGTCCGTCGACGAGGGCCCGGCGTACGTCGTCGACGGCGACGCCGACCCGGTCGCGGGACCCGTGGAGCCCTGGGCGGCGTTGCTGCCCGGCCTCGATCCGACGGCGATGGGCTGGCAGCAGCGGGACTGGTATCTGGCACCGGCGCTGCGGCCCGCGCTGTTCGACCGCAGCGGCAACGTGGGACCGACGGTGTGGTGGAACGGGCGGGTGGTGGGGGGTTGGGGACAGCAGCCCGACGGGGAGATCGTCTGGCGGTTGCTGGACACGGAGGGCGTGGGAAGCGAGGCCGAGGCGGCCATCGCGGTGGAGGCCGCCCGGTTGCGGGACTGGGTGGGGGCGACTCGGGTGCGGCCCCGGTTCCAGACGCCGTTGGAGAAGGAACTGGCCGAACTCGCGGGCTGACCGGAACGCGGGGTGCTCGGCGGCCGGGTCACTGGCCGGGTCGACCCGGAAGGGGCCGTCCAGATCCCGGCGCGGCGGCCCCGCGCCCGGATCGCGTCGGCGATGCCCGCGCGGGAGCGGAAGCGGCCGGAGAGGGTGAGCCAGTCGCCGAGGGCTTGCGGTAGCCATCGCCGATCTGGACGAACGCCGGGCGCCCTGAGGGATCAGGGACACCCGGCGCCACGGCCTATCGCGAGTAACGCATCAGCGCCCGCACCATGTGGCACGTCGTGTCCGACGGTGGGTGGACGCCGATCATCTCCGCCGCGTCCCGGATCGTCTCGTTGCGGGCCTGGTTCGGCACGTAGACGCCGGAGTCGAGCAGGGCGATCGCCAGCCGCATCGCCTTGAGGCGGCGGTTGTGGGTGACATACCACTCGCGGGGACGGCCCGGCGGCAACGGGCGCTTCTCCACGGGGGTGTACGGCAGGTCGAGCAGCACGGGGTGCTTCGCGGTGGACTGGGTCGGGAACGGCTTCGGCTTCAGTGCGGCAGCGGGCACAGGCATCCTCCTGTCGCGGTAAGGACGACCACCGGATGACCCGGCGACGCCCTCGAACACTGGTTTTATTCTACCGTCCGCCACTGACAAAAGCCCCTGGCCACAAGGGCTTTCGGGGGTGCTGTGACGCAGGTGGAAGACGGGTTTTCGCGTACCGTGGAGACCATGGAGATCTGGATCAATCCGGCCTGTTCGAAGTGCCGCAGCGCGATCAGTCTGCTCGACGCGGAGGGTGCCGAGTACACCGTCCGCCGCTATCTGGAGGACGTCCCGAGCGAGGACGAGATCCGTGAGGTGCTCGACCGGCTCGGGCTCGAACCGTGGGACATCACCCGCACCCAGGAAGCCGCCGCCAAGGAGCTCGGCCTCAAGGAGTGGGCCCGGGACGACAGTTCACGCGATCGCTGGATCACCGCGCTCGCCGAACATCCGAAGCTGATCCAGCGGCCCCTCATCACGGCGGACGACGGCTCCGCGGTGGTCGGGCGCACCGAGGACGCCGTACGGGACGCCTTGGCCAGGAAATAGCGGGGTGTGACGCAGGTTACGTCAGCTGACTCCTGTAACCGCTGAGTAACCTCGTTCGGTATCTCGTACATAGCGGCGTACGCTCCCCTAGCTCTCAGGAGGCGCGGATGTCGCGCAGGAGAACACTCGGTACGAAGAAGAAGGTCGCGCTGCTGGTGAGCGCGGCGGCGGTGGCGGGTGGTGGGGCCTTCGTGATGGCCTCCACCTCGAACGCCGCGACCCCGCAGACGGCGGCGGAGTCGACGGTCTGCCAGGGCCTCGCCACCGCGCTCGGCAACAACCAGCGGTTCATCGAGGGACAACGCTCCGCTCCCGACGCCCAGTCGGCGGCCCGGATCGCCAACCGGGAAGCGGTGATCGCACAGATCAAGGTGCAGCAGGAGGCGTCCGGTTGCGCGGTCGGGGAGTCGGCTCAGGGCTCCCAGGCCGCCGCGGGACAGCCCTCACAGGCCGCGTCGGCGTCTGCGCCTGCATCCACGTCCCCGCCCGCCGCTCAGGCTCCCCCTGCCGGGAACGCCGCCTCCGGGCAGCAGGTCTGCAACGGCTCTACCGTCACGCTCTCCGGTGAGGCCGGCGCGCCCGCCGCGTCCAGCAACCAGTTCCCGGCCGGCACGAAGCTGAAGGTCACCAACCTGGACAACAACAAGTCCACGACGGTGGAGGTCACTTCGGTCTCCGGCAGCTGTGCCCTGCTCAACAACGCGGCCTTCGAACAGGTGCGGGAGCCCGGCAAGTTCCTCATCCGCCGGGCTCTGATCGAGAAGGTGGGCTGAGGTCATTCGGGGCGTTCGCCCAGGAACTCGCTGAGGCGGCGGGCCAGTTCGGGAGGTGCGGACTGCGGCAGCGCGTGGTGGGAGACGCCGGGGACGACGTCGATCTCCGCCCGCGGCAGCAGTTCGCCGGCCCGGGCCGTCACCTTGTAGGGGTCGTGGGCAATGCTGTTCGCGGCCACGAGCAGCAGGACCGGCGTGTTCAGGACGCGCAGTGCGTCCGGGGCGAGGCGGGGACCGGTGACCGGTCGGGCGGCGGGGAAACCGGCGGCGGCCTCCTGGAGGCGGAGCCAGTCGGGGTCCAGGCCGGCCGCTCCCCCGGTCTCCCAGTCCAGGAAGGCGCGCACCCGGGCCGGCGTGGGTCGCAGCAGCATCGGCAGGGCGTGCAGCAGATACGCCGCCTTGAACCCGGCGAAGCACTGGGTCGGGTCCAGGAGGAACAGGCGGCGCATCCGGTCGGGGGCGCGCACGGCGTGGTGCAGGGCGATCCAGGCACCGTACGAGTGTCCGCCGAAGTCGGCCTCCGTGACGCCGAGTCCGTCGAGGAGGGCGTCCAGCCAGGCGGCCAGGTCGGCGACCGTACGAGGGTGACGGTCGGCGGCCGGTTCGCTGCGGCCGGGGGCTCCGATCAGGTCGACGGCGAGGACCCGGTGGGTGCGGGCGAGGTGGGCGGCCTGGGCGTACCAGGACGTGGAGGTCGCTCCACCGCCGCCCGGCAGCAGGACGAGCGGGGGCGCGTCGGCCGGGCCGCACGCGTTGACGTGAGTGGTGCCGAACGGGGTCGGCACCCGGAGCGCCTCCCGGTCGGCGGGCCACTTGGACAGCACCTTGTCGTAGGCGGCCTGGAACGCGTCGCCGTCGTATCTGCCCATCGATCCCTCCCGTATTATCTCGCTCAGCAAGATACTCGATGAGCGAGATAATACGGGAGGGTGCACATGTCGTCCCCGGGACCTGAGATGGAGATCGTCCATCTCCTGCGCGCGGTGGCCGTCGAACTCGGCCTGCACAGTGCCCGGTTCGCCCAGCGCAACGCCATGCATCCGACGGACGTCCGTGCTCTGATCGCCCTGATGGACGCCTCCCGCGCGGGCGAGGAGATGACGGCGGGGCGGCTCGGCACGGAGCTCGGGCTCAACTCGGCGGGGACGACCTCGCTGCTCGACCGGTTGGAGCGGGCCGGTCATGTGCGGCGGGTGCGGGGGCGGGAGGACCGGCGCAAGGTGGTCGTCGAGGTGGACGAACGCGCGGTGGAGCTGGGGCAGGCCTTCTTCGGACCGCTGATCGGGCGGGCGGTGGAGCTGCTCCAGGGGTACGACGAGGGGGAGCGGGCGGCCATCCGTGGCTTCTTGGCGGGCGTGCGGGACGCGGCGGCCGAGGAGGCCTGACGCGCGGACCGGCCGCTCCACTCAGTGGCGTTCGCCGGCCGCGAGTGCCTTCGCCTCCGTCTCCTCGTCGATTCCCAGTACCGGCCGGTCCGGGCGCTGCGGCGCCACCCCGCCGATCTCCCGCAGCCAGCGCCAGGTGTCGGACACCGTCTCGGTGACCGGACGGCAGCGCAGGCCGGCCGCGGCGGCCCGGGAGGTGTCCCCGCCATGGAGGCTGGTGTGCAGGTCGGTACCGGGCGGGACCCACACCGGCAGGCCGGTCCAGGGTTCGATGCCCGCGCCGAGGACGACGTCCGGGTCGGTCCACCGCAGTTCGGCGTCCGACCCGGTCACGGCCACGCAAGCGCCGAGGAGTTCGGCCATGGTGGTGTGGCCGGGCGGGCCGACCAGGTTGTACGGGCCGTTCAGCTCCGCCTCGGCGGCGCTCAGCGTCCACCGCGCCAGGTCGCGGACGTCGACGTACTGGAGAGGGAGGTCCTGTGGCCCCGGTGCGAGGACCTGCCCGCCGCGGGCGATACGGCCCAGCCACCACGGGAGCCGGCCGATGTTCTCGTACGGGCCGAGGATCAGCCCGGCCCGTACGAGCAGGGAGCGGTCCGTGCCGAACGCCTCGACGGCGGCCAGTTCTCCGCCCCGTTTGTCCCGGGCGTAGTCGGTCTGCTCCGCGTCGGCCGCGGCGCCCTCGACCAGGGGCGCGTCCTCGGTGTGTCCGGCCGGCTGCGGCCACGCGTACACCGAGCGACTCGACACGTACGCGTACCGGTCGGCGCGGCCCCGCAGCAGCCGCGCCGCGTCCCGGACCGCGCGGGGCGCCGCCGACCAGGTGTCGACGACCAGGTCCCAGGGGCCCCCGTCGGCCAGGGCCGTGAGTCCGTCGGGCGCGGTGCGGTCGCCGTGCAGCGACCGCACCCCGGCCACGGGCGCGTGCCGTCCCCGGTGGAAGACGGTCACGTCCCAGCCGCGTTCCAGGGCCGCCTCGGCGACGGCCCGGCCGACGAACTCCGTACCACCCAGCAGAAGAAGTCTCATGCCCGTGACTGTGCCCGCCGGAGCGCCGCGGGGGAACCCGGATCTGCCCTGGGCAGACGGTCAGCCGCCGGTCGGCGGGGTGTACTTGTAACCGACCCGGCGCACGGTCTGGATCGCGCCCCGGAACTCCGCGCCCAGCTTGCGGCGCAGCCGGGCGATGTGGACGTCGACGGTACGGCCGTCGCCCACGTGACCGTAGCCCCAGACCGTGGTGACCAGCTGGTCGCGGGTGTGCACCCGGTGGGGGTTCTGGACGAGGTGGGCGAGGAGCTCGAACTCCAGGTAGGTGAGGTCGAGTTGACTGCCGTTCACCTCGGCGGTGCGCTGCACGGTGTCGATCCGTACGAGGGGGGCGCCGGCGTCCGCGTCGGTGACCGTGGGGTGCGGCCGGAAGGGCTGGTGCTGGTCGGCCGGGACGAGCACCAGGTAGCCGATCATCGGGGGCCGGCCCGGCAGGACGGGCAGGGTGTGCTGGGGAGCGGGAAGCCAGGTGGCGCCCGGAGGAAGGAACTCCGGCGCTTCGGGGACCTCGTCGGGGCGGACGGCTCGGAGTCGGTGCCGTGCGCCGTTCTCGGACGGGGTGGCGAGGGGAGCGGTGGAGAGAGAACGAGTGGTCGCCATGAGATCAGCTCTTTCGCGCGAGAGGGTCGTCGGGAGACGTACGTCTGCGCGCTGGCCGAAGGCCGGGGTATACGGCTTTAGAGGGCCTGCGCGTTCATCGCGCGGCAACACACCCGGTCGAAGTCGTGGTGCTGACGGGAAGGCCAGAAGGGCTCGAGGTCATGGCGACCCGTCGCGCTGCACTTCCGGAAGATGGCCATGAGCCCATTGAAGCAGACACGGGCCCGCGACAGGAGCCTTCTCTCACTGCTCGGACACTTCCCCGGCGGGCCCGCCCACCGACAACACGCCGAGGGGCGCCCACCGTGGCCGGTGGGCGCCCCTCGGGAAGCTGAAGGCGGGGATCAGACCTGGCCGGCCTTCTCCAGCGCGGAGCAGCAGGTGTCGACGATCAGCCGCGTCACCACGTACGGGTCGACATTGGCGTTCGGACGGCGGTCCTCGATGTAGCCCTTGCCGTCCTTCTCGACCTGCCACGGGATACGCACCGAGGCACCACGGTTGGAGACACCGTAGGAGTACTCGTTCCACGGGGCGGTCTCGTGCAGGCCGGTCAGGCGGTCGTCGATGCCGGCGCCGTAGTTCTTGACGTGGTCGAGCGGCTTGGAGCCCTCACCGAGCGACTCGGCGGCGGTGATGATCGCGTCGTAGGTCTCGCGCATCGCCTTGGTGGAGAAGTTGGTGTGCGCGCCGGCGCCGTTCCAGTCGCCCTTGACCGGCTTGGGGTCGAGGGTCGCGGCGACACCGAAGTCCTCGGCGGTGCGGTAGAGCAGCCAGCGGGCCACCCACAGGTGGTCGGAGACCTCCAGCGGGGAGACCGGGCCGACCTGGAACTCCCACTGGCCGGGCATGACCTCGGCGTTGATGCCGGAGATGGCCAGACCCGCCTTGAGGCAGTTCTCCAGGTGGGCCTCGACGATGTCACGGCCGAAGATCTCGTCGGCGCCGACACCGCAGTAGTAGCCGCCCTGCGGGGCCGGGAAGCCGCCCTTGGGGAAGCCGAGCGGGTAGCCGTCCTTGAAGAAGGTGTACTCCTGCTCGATGCCGAAGATCGGCTCCTGGGCGGCGAACTTCTCGGCGACCTCGGTGAGCGCGGCACGGGTGTTGGACTCGTGCGGCGTCATGTCGATGTTGAGGACCTCGCACAGGACGAGGATGTCGTCGCCGCCGCGGATCGGGTCCGGGCAGGAGAAGACCGGCTTGAGGACACGGTCCGAGGAGTGGCCTTCGGCCTGGTTCGTGGACGACCCGTCGAAGCCCCAGATACCCAGCTCGGCGCCCTTGGCGTCGTCCGCCAGGATCTTCGTCTTGGAACGGAGCTTGGCGGTCGGCTGGGTGCCGTCGATCCAGATGTACTCAGCCTTGAAGGTCACGGGCCACTTCCTTCGGGGATGTGTCTACGCACTGCGGGTGCTGCGGCGCTGCGGCACTGAAACGCCGCCTCTTTGATGCCCGCGAGCCTGTCAACAGGCGATTTCCCGGTCATTGCTCGAATGTGAACCCCGTGTTACCGGGTGGTGCTGTGGCGCGATTCACGGTGTGAGCGCGGGAGCGGGTGTATCTGGCACCACTCCCGGACAGGGCGGCCAGGCCCAGTGACCCGCGTCGCCCCCTCGGCGAGACTGACCGTATGACCATGCAGACGGGGAACGGCAGCTGGGGTACGAGGGCGCGGGGCATCGGGCTCGCGGCCGTGCGGGGGCTCGCGCTGGCACTGGTGACGCTGCCGGGCGCGCTGCTCGGATTCACGCTCGGCCTGGTGTCCATCTCCCTCGTCCCGGTCGGGATCGGGGTCGTCACGACCCCCTGGGTGCTGACGGGCGTGCGTGCCTTCGCGGACTGGCGGCGGGTGCTCGCAGCCGAGTGGTACGGGGTGCGGATCCCGTCGGCGTACCGGCCGACACCGAAGAACGCCAACCCCTGGGCCCGCACCTACGCGATGCTGCTCGACCCGGCGACCTGGCGGGATCTGCGGTGGCTGCAGGTGGACATGACGGCGGGGTTCGTGACGGCGCTGTTGTCGGCGGTGCTCGTCCTCTACCCCCTGGAGGGACTGGCGGTCGCGGCCGGGCTGTGGCGGCCGCTCGTGGAGCTGGGCGGCGGCTACTGGTACGGCTTCGTGCATGTCACCGACCAGGCCTCCGCGCTGGCCGCCGGCGCCCTGGGTATCGCCCTGCTGCCCCTCGCCTTGCTCGCCCCGCGAATGCTGACCGCCCACTTCCGGCTCACCCGCGTCGTACTCGGCGCCGGTCAGGGCGAGTTGGCCGAACGCGTCCGCGTCCTGACCGAGACCCGGCGGGACGCCGTGGACACCTCCGCTGCCGAACTGCGGCGCATCGAGCGGGACCTGCACGACGGGGCGCAGGCCCGTCTGGTCGCCATGGGCATGGACCTCGGCACCATCGAGATGCTCCTCGACAAGGACCCCGAGCAGGCGAAGCGACTCCTGGCACAGGCCCGTCAGTCCTCGGTGGACGCCCTGACCGAACTGCGCGACCTGGTTCGCGGCATCCATCCGCCGGTGCTGGCCGAGCGCGGACTGGGCGACGCCGTACGGGCGTTGGCGCTGCGGCTGCCGGTACCGACCGAGGTGACCGTGGAGCTGGACGGCCGGCCGGACGCGCCCGTGGAGTCGGCCGCCTACTTCGCGGTCAGCGAGGTCCTCACCAACGCGGTCAAGCACTCCGGCGCCGACCGGATCTGGATCGACCTGCATCGGACCGAGGGGATGCTGCGGATCACCGTCACCGACAACGGCCGGGGCGGCGCGCTGATCACGGCCGGTTCGGGACTGGCCGGAGTGGAGCGGCGGCTGGGTACATTCGACGGCGTCCTGGCCGTCGGCTCACCCGCGGGCGGTCCCACCATGGTGACCATGGAGATCCCTTGCGCGTAGTCCTGGCCGAAGACCTCTTCCTGCTGCGCGACGGTCTCGTTCGGCTCCTTCAGGCGCACGACTTCGAGATCGCCGCGGCCGTCGAGAGCGGGCCCGAGCTGGCCCGGGCGCTGGCCGAACTGGAACCGGACGTCGCCGTGGTCGACGTCCGGCTGCCGCCGACGCACACCGACGAGGGGCTGCAGTGCGCGCTGAACGCCCGGCGGGACAGACCCGGGCTGCCGGTGCTGGTGCTGTCGCAGCACGTGGAGCAGCTGTACGCGCGCGAGTTGCTGGCCGACGGCACCGGCGGGGTGGGCTATCTGCTCAAGGACCGGGTGTTCGACGCGGAACAGTTCGTGGATGCCGTACGACGGGTCGCGGCGGGCGGTACGGCGATGGACCCGCAGGTGATCCAGCAGCTGCTGACCCGGCGGGCGGCCGACGACCAGCCGCTCGCCCGGATCACGCCCCGCGAGCGGGAGGTGCTGGAACTGATGGCACAGGGGCGGTCGAACGCGGCGATCGCCGGCAAGCTCGTCGTCACAGAACGGGCCATTGCCAAGCACACCGCCAACATCTTCGCCAAACTGGGTCTTGAGGTGTCGGACGATGACAATCGGCGCGTGCTGGCGGTGCTCGCGTATCTCGACCAGGGCCGGTGAGCGACCCCTCATTCTCTGTAACTCCTGCTGCTCAACGGGCTGTTGTCGGCCCGGTTCCCGGTAAACCTCTGATTTGTTTGTGGGACGGCTGAACACCCCTGGGACGGCATCCGTAAGCAAGGGAGCCGCTTCACTCCTGTCGGGCGCCTCGATGGCCCGGAAAAGGAAGTCAGAGGAGTTCCATGGGACGCAATACACGTAAACGCCGCTCGTCGATGGCCAGCAAGGCCATAGCCGCGTCGGCGGCCCTAGCGCTCGGTGGGGGCGGGCTGATCTGGGCGAACTTCTACGCCTCGGCGCACGAGTCCAACAACAACGGCTGGTCTCAGAACCAGACCAAGGCCGCCGCCGCGCAGGTGGCGACCATCTCCTGCCCCGATGTCGGCCAGAAGCTGACGAATGTGCCTCAGCAGGCGCGTCAGGGTGTGGCCACCGAGCTGGCCAATCTGGACAAGCAGATCACCGAGGCCTACGCCAGGCTCGCCTCGACGCGACAGGCTCAGGCGGGTGACTCGGGCTTCGTCCAGAACGCCATCGTCGGCCCCCTGAAGGAGAAGCGGGCGGCCACGATCGACCGGATCCGCATCGACGTCCAGCGGGTCGGTGGCCAGTTCAACACGGCGCTCAGCCAGTTGGCCGCCTGCACCACGCAGAACGCGGCCCCGCAGACCAACGCCGGCGGGAACGGCGGCCAGCAGAACGGTGGCCAGCAGAACAACGGCGGTCAGCAGCAGAACGGCGGCCAGCAAAACAACGGCGGTCAGCAGCAGAACGGTGGCCAGCAGAACGGCGGTCAGCAGCAGGGCGGCCAGCAGCAGGGCAACGGCGGTCAGGGCGGCAACGGCCCGGTGGCGGCCGACTTCGTGGACATCACCAAGGTCCAGGGCAACGCCCAGCTCGGCGTGGGAGCCAACGGCCTTCCGGCCAACGGCAACTCGGGCTCGAAGGGCAGCTTCACCACCAAGTGCGGCACCAACGCGAACAAGAACCACAACACGGACAACGTGATCGTGGCTCCCGGTGTCGCCAACGGTGCCCACCACCTGCACGACTACGTCGGCAACCAGAGCAACGACGCCTTCGCGAGCGACCAGGAGCTGGCGGCGGCCACGACCACCTGCCAGAACCAGGGCGACAAGTCCTCGTACTTCTGGCCGGTGCTGCGCCTCCAGGACGGTTCGCAGGACTTCGACCAGAACAACGACGGCGGTGGCAAGGAAGGCAACGTCGGCAAGATCCTGCAGGCCTCCCAGGCGCAGATCAAGTTCGTCGGCAACAAGAAGGGCAACGTCGTCGCGATGCCGACCGCCCTGCGCATCATCACCGGTGACGCGAAGGCCTTCGTCAACGGCAACGCCAACGCCAACGTGAACTGGTCCTGCACCGGCTTCGAGAACAAGGTGCAGCTGCACGACAAGTACCCGATCTGCCCGCAGGGCAGCCAGGTGGTGCGCACGACCGACTTCCAGAGCTGCTGGGACGGTCAGAACATCGACAGCGCCAACCACCGCACCCACGTGGCGTTCGCCGCGGCCGACGGCAGTTGCGCCAACGGCTTCAAGGCAATCCCGCAGCTCCAGGTCCGGCTCGTCTACAACGTCCCGGCCCCGAAGCTGCAGAACGGCACGGTCGTCAACCCCTACGCGGTGGACACCTTCCCGGAGAACCTGCACAAGCCGATCACCGACCACAACGACTTCATCAACTTCTTCTCGCAGAACACGATGAACCAGATGGTCAACTGCATCAACACCGGCAAGAAGTGCCAGTGACGCACTGAGAAAGCCGGCGGTGAGAATCTCTCACCGCCGGCTTTCTCGTGTTCGCGCTTCCTCAGTGGGCCGAATGCGTGGCGCCCATCTTCGAGTGGTCCGTGCCCTCCTCGATGTCCCCGCCGAGCGTCTTGCGCAGCACCGTCACCGTCTTGGTGGTGTCACCGACGGCGACCCATTTGCGGCCGACCAGGAAGTGCCCGCCGTAGTCCTTGGCGCCGTTGATCCACTCGCGCTGGCCGCGGTCGGTGGCGAAGGTGGCGATGATGAACTTGCCGTCGGCGTCCTTGGACTTCTTGCACACCGCCTGGCGCAGTTCGTCGGCGTCGATCTGGATGTTGGGCGTGCACTTCACCTCGGCGGCCAGGTGCTCCAGACTGCCGGTGGCCGCGGAGGGCACCGCGGCGGCCTTCGCGTCACCGCCGGATCCGCAGCCCGCCAGCGCCAGCACCGCGGCCGCGCCGGTCAGCGCGAGCATCGGTCGGGTCAACCTCATCTGTTCCTCCGGTCACGGGTCACCTCGGACGGGCCCCGGCGGGGGTCCGTCTCCTCCCATACGGCTGCGAGGCGCGGGACGCTCAAATTCTGGTGTCACCACGGGTACGGCTGTGCGAAAGTGTGCCGGTGAACGAGGACTGGGAACAGCGCGTGGTCGCCGCCTGGGCGACGTTGGACGAGTATCCGGAGGAACGGGCGGCCGAGTTCCGGGCCCTGATCGACGCGCTCGTGGCCGAGCTGCCGGACGGCAGTCCGCTCGGTCTGTTCGAGCAGGCCTCCGCCTGGGACTCGACGGGGCACTCGGACAAGGCGGTCCCGCTGTACCGGGAGGCGCTCGCGCGGGGGCTCAGCCGGGAGAGCGGCTACAAGGGGCGGCGCGCCAAGATCCAGCTGTCCAGTTCGCTCCGGAACACGGGGCAGGCGGAGGAGGGCGTCAAGCTGCTCACTCCCGAACTGGACGGCCCGTCCGACGAGTTGGACGATGCCGTACGGGCCACCTTGGCGCTGTGCCTGTCCAGCCTCGGCCGGGACCGCGAGGGACTGTCGCTGGTCCTGGGTGCGCTCGCCCCGCATCTGCCGCGCTACCAGCGCTCGATGGCCCGCTACGCCCGCGCGCTGGTCGAACCGGAGGACTGATTCACCCGGGGGGCGGTGACCAACCAACGATTCGCTCGTTCTGCTGAACGTGCAGTCACAGGATGTCGCCCCGCGCCCCGCACCCGCTTCCGGCTCCGCCTCCGACCCCGTCGTCGACGTCGAACAGGCCGAGGCCGCGCTCGTCGAGCACTATCCCCGGCTGGTCCGGCTCGCCTATCTGGTGCTGCCGCCGGGCCTCGGCCGCAACCGGCGGGTCCTGACCGCGCACGCCCTCACCCAGCGTGCCCTGCCCCGGGGCCGCACGGCGACACCCGTGATCCCGGCCCAGTCGGACGGCCGCGAGGGCGACCCCGGCTACGCCTTCGTCCGCCTCCAGGTGGTGCGTACGGCCCTGGAGGCGGGCCTGCCGCTCCGGCGCAGGGCGTGGCCCAAGCGTTCCCAGCTCCCGCCGCTGCTCCCCCAGGTGTGGGGCCTGCGGCTCTTCCCGCGCTCCGGGGGCGCCGACGAACTCGCCCTGGACCAGCGCCTGTCGGCCCTGACGGGACCGGCCCGTGCCGCCTACGTCCTGCGCGGCCTGGAGAAGCTTCCCGACAGCGACGTACGCGGTCTGCTGACGGCGGCGGGCGTGGCGGACGCGGACGCGGCCCTCGACGAGGCCGACTCCGCGCAGGCCGAGTACGCCCTGCTCGACTCCCCCGAGTTCGACCCCTGCTCGCTCCAGGCCCGGCCCACCGACCTGATGCGGCGCAGGCAGCACATGAAGGCCGCGCTCGCCGCCGCGGCGGCCGTCGCCGTGTGCGGGGCGCTGCTCGGCATGCCGGGCGACGGCTGGGGACCGGACGGCGCGGCCGCACCCCCTTACGCGCAGAACCCCGCCGCCAAGGCAGCCCTGGACCCGGCCCTGCTGCTGAAGGTCCCGGCCGCCGCGTGGGAGTCCTCCGCCCGCACCGACTTCTCCGTGTGGCCCGCGCGCGGCGACCTCACCGGCGACTCGGCCCTCCTGCGCCGCGCTCTCGCTGTCTGGGCCCGCCCCGGCGAGACCGTCCAGGTCTCCGCGACCCCCGGCACCCCCTCGGGCGGCCCCTCCGGCCCGCCGCAGCTGCTGTACGCCGGAACCGTTGACAACGCGCGCGTGGTGATCCTCTACGACGGTCTGCGCATCGTCCGCTACGCCGAACCGCGGGACAACGCGAAGGGCGCCGCCCTCGACTTCGCGCGGGTCGACGGCGCCGACCGGGCGGAGGCGAGCGCGGTCGTTCTGGGCCGGGCCGACGGCAACGTCCGCTATCTGACGGCCCCTTGGGTGACCAAGGCCGCCGACCGGGACCTGCTGAAGCCGGGCTCCGACGCCACGGGCCTCGCGCTGACCGGCGGCACCACCGCGCCGATGGCGGGCCCCGCGCAGAGCGGCCCCTGCACCTCCTGGAACGTGCTCCAGCTGACGGACGCCTCCGGCACCCGGCTGCTGACCGACCTCGGCGAACTGGTCCCGGCCCGCCTCACCACCGGCCGTCCCGGGTCCGTGAAGGACGCGTCAGGCGCGGGCGCGCTGCGCGCCTGGGCGCCGTACGCCTGCTCGCTGGGCGCGATGCGCTCCGCGGGCGTGCGCAGTGTGAACACCTGGACGTACGCGGCGCAGCCGCTGCCCGACGCGAGCGGGACGGCCGACTGGGTGTGCACCCGGGCCGAGACCTGGCAGGGCGGCGGGGAGCGGGTGCTGGCCCAGTTCCACACGCCCGGCGGACGGTACGCGGCGGTCGCGGCGAAGGCCGAGAACGTGCCGGCGTGCGGGGCGAAGGATCCGCAGGTGCTGGCCGGGGTGCTGTGGAAGTCGGGGACCGGTACCTGGTACCTGCTGGCGGCGGGGAGCCGGGGCACGTCCTCGGTCAACGCGTCGGGCGGGATCCGTGCGACGGCGAACGGCAATCTGCTGGCCGCGAAGGCGAAGCAGGGGGCCCAGGCCGAGCTGAAGGGGACCCTGGTGGACGGGCGGGCGGTCAGCGGGCTCCGGTAGAGCTGGTCGATGTGCCCGCAGTGGCGTGCGTGTATGTGAAAGCCGCTGGTCGATCCAGCCCGTTCCAGGCCGGATCCGATCGGTAAGGTGTTCGTATGACTACCGGGGTCCGTCGAAGAATGGGCGTCGAGGAACGGCGTCAGCAGTTGATCGGCGTCGCCCTCGAACTGTTCGCCCGCCGCTCGCCCGACGAGGTCTCCATCGACGAGATAGCCGCGGCGGCCGGTATCTCGCGGCCACTGGTCTATCACTACTTCCCCGGCAAACTCAGCCTGTACGAGGCCGCGTTGAAGCGCGCGGCGCAGGACCTGGCGAGCCGGTTCGAGGAACCGCACGAGGGGTCGCTGGGCGGTCGACTGCTGCGCGTGATGCGCCGGTTCTTCGACTTCGTGGACGAACACGGCCCGGGTTTCTCGGCGTTGATGCGCGGCGGGCCCGCGGTCGGCTCCTCGGCGACGAACGCGCTCATCGACTCCGTACGGCAGGTCGCCTATGAGCAGATCCTGTCGCATCTGCGGGTGACGGACCCGCCCGCCCGGCTGGAACTGCTCATCCGCTCGTGGATCTCGCTCGTCGAGTCGACGGCCCTGATCTGGCTGGACGGCCGGCGCATCCCGCGCGCCGAACTGGAGACACAGCTCGTCCACGGCTTCGCCGCGCTGGCCGCGGTGAGCGCGGCCTACGACGAGGAGATGACCGCGCTGCTGCGCCACATGCTCAGGGACGAGCCGGCCGACGGCCCGTTCACCGACCTCGCCGCCCGGCTGATCGCGCTGGCCTCCTAGAGGACGGCCTTGGTGTAGGAGGGGTCCAGGTCGCGTACCTCGGCGGAGAGGTGCACGGTGAGGCCTTCCGCGGGGCCGACGTGCTTGCGCAGCAGTTCCACGACGGCCTCGGTGAGCTTCGCCTTGGTCTCCTCGGACCGTCCGGCGAGCAGGGCGAGCGTGACGTTCACGATCGCGTGGTTCCTGATCTCGCCGCCGACCGCCTCGTCCTCGGTGCGCAGGACGCGGGTCTTGCACGCCTCGAGCTTCGCGGCCGCCGTCTCGACGACGACCGGGTGCAGCGCCAGGGCGAACTCCTCCCAGTCGACATGGTCGAGATACGGGGAGTGTTCGACGGTGATCTGCGGCATGAGGACTCCTGTTCTACGACGGCACAGGTCACCCTAGCCGCAGCGCCAGCATGGCGATGTCGTCCTCCCGGTCGTGGCCGAAGGTGTCCAGGAGGGTGTCGCACAGGGCGTCCAGGCCGGGCAGGGCGCCGGAGGAGGCCGCGCGCAGGTGTTCCAGGGAGGCCGAGAGGTCGGTCCCCCGGGTCTCGATGAGGCCGTCGGTGACCATGAGGAGCCGGTCGGTGGGTTCGAGGAACAGCTCGGTGGCCGGCGGATGGGGCAGGCCGACCCCGAGCAACGGTCCCGCCGCCTTGGCGTAGTCGGCGGTGCCGGTGTCGCGGACGATCAGCGGCGGGATGTGGCCGGCGTTGGCGATCCGGGTGCGCCCGGTGTCCGGGTCGATCAGGGCCAGGCAGACGGTGGCGGTGGTGTCGGGGTGGTAGCGCTGGAGCGTCCGGTCCAGGCGCTCGGCGAGCACGGCCGGATCGCTCTCGTCCACGGCGTAGGCGCGCAGCGCGTGCCGGAGCTCGACCATGACGGTCGCCGCGTCCAGCGAGTGCCCGACGACGTCGCCGACCGCGGTGAGCACTCCCTCGTCCACGCGCAGGGCGGCGTAGAAGTCGCCGCCGATCTCGGTCTGCCGGGAGGCGGGGACATAGCGGACCACGACGTCGATGCCCGGCAGTTCCGGCAGCCGGTGCGGCTGGGGCAGGAAGCTGTGCTGGAGGGTGAGGGCGACATGCCGCTCGACCTTGTACATGAGCAGCGGCTGGGCGGCGAGCGCGGTGGCCTGCGCCAGCTGGGCCAGCAGGGTCTCGCCTTCCAGGCCCACCCTGCGCATCCCGCGCGCGGGCGCGGCCAGGCACACCGGTGCCCGGCCGTCCTGGGTGACGACGAGCGCGAGCCGGGCGTCGTGCTCGACGCCGGGCCGGAAGAACCCGGCGGGCCACAGCGGCGCGGGCACGGTGGTGAGCTGCACCCCGGCCTGCCCCCGGGTGAGCCGGCGCAGCAGGGCGGCCACGGCCCGGTCGGCGTCCTCGTCGGGCAGGGCGACGGGGATGCGGTCGCGGGACAGGCCGCGGTAGAGCATGTCCTCCTGGTCGAGGACGAAGACGGCGCCGGGGGTGCCGGTGAGCCGCGAGAGGCCCTCGGCGGCCGCGTCGGAGAGCTCCTGCAGGGTGCGCGCCGACTGGATGGTGACGATCGTCTCGGACAGCAGGGTGAGCCGTCGTACCAACGCCCGGTCACCGGCCCGCAGTTGCGCGTTGCGTACGGCGGCCCTGACGACCGCCTCGATCTCCAGGGGCTCGGCGGGCACCTTCAGATAGGCCTCGACCCCCATGTCCATGCCCGCGCAGTGCACGGCCGGGGGCACCGCGGAGGCCGAGAAGTGGACCACGGGCATCCGGGCCGTGTGCGGGCGTTCCTTGAACAGCCGGCACAGGTCGAAGCCGCTCATGTCGGGCAGCCCCACGTCGACGAGGGCCACGTCCGGCAGGGTGCCCTTGCGCAGCCGTGTGTCGAGTTCGGCCAGGGCCTCGCCGCCGGTGGCGACGGGTATGACGCGATGGCCTGCCCGGCTCAGCACGGTGCCCATGGCGTACCGGCTGGCCTCCGCGTCGTCCACGACCATCACGGTCGTGCCTGTCAGCTTGCCTTTTGCATCCATCTGTCCGCCCTCGGGCAACACCGGTGGAGCAGAGCGGGGTTCGGGCTCTGCTCCACCAAGGTAATGCCTTCAGCTACGGATGGCGGATGAAAACGGCCACGGTCCGTCCCGGAACGGCGAACGTGCCCGATTTCCGCTCGTAGGACGCGCCCTTGACGGTAGAGTCCGCGCCCGCCACCTGCACGGGATGCAGTTGGTATGTGCTCCCGGCAAGAGCCTCGACCCGCTGGCTCTGCGCGTTCGGCGTCGCGTTGAACACGACGACGAGGTCACCCAGTTCCATCGTGATCACACCGGGCGTCTCGTCCTTCCCGGACAGCGGGAAGGACAGCCTCGACTGCACCTGCTGCGCCGTGCCGAGCGAGAACGCCTTCTCCGTCGTACGGATCCGCAGCAGGTCCCGGTAGGCGGCCGAGGCCCCCTGGATCTGTGCGCAGCCGACCTTCACCGAGCCCAACAGCGGCTTGGCGTACGGCCACTTGGACGCGTTGTCGGCTGCCATGGGCAGTCCGCGGCCGAACCCGTTGCCGTCCTGGCAGTTCCAGTGGATCGCGTTGAACCAGTCGCCGCTGTCGAAGGAGTTGCGGTCGAGGGACTTGGAGCGCAGCAGGTCGGTGCCGGCCTGGGAGAGCGACGGGCCCTGCGAGAGGGCTGCCGTGGCCATGGCGAGGACCTGCATCCGGGCCCGGTCGGCGGCGTTGGTGCCGGCGGGCAGCTTGTACGTCAGCGCGTCGAACAGCGACTCGTTGTCGTGCGCGTCGGCGTAGGCGAGGGCGTCGCCGGGGGTGTCCGCGTATCCGGCCGGCTGGCCGTTGTAGTCGACCTGGGCGCCGGTGACCTCCTTGCCTTCGGTGCTGGTGAAGGTGAACTGCTTGAGGTTGCCGGACAGGCCCACCTTGATGAGGTCCTGGTAGTGGAGCAGGCGGGCCTTCTGTTCCTGCGCGGTCCCGTTCGCGGTGGACGAGTTGGGGTCGGTGTACAGCCCGGACGCGAAACCCTGGACGCCGGGGTCCTCGTCGAAGGGCCCGCCGCCGCGTACGGCGTCACGGGCGCGGTCGGAGAAGGTCGCGATGCCCGTGCCGGCCATGTTCTTCTGCGTGGCCTGCACGAAGCGTGCGTCGTCGGCGACCTCGCCGAAGTTCCAGCCCTCGCCGTAGAGAATGATCTTCTTGCCGTCGACGCCGTCCTTCTTGAGGGTCAGCGCGTCGAGGGCCTTGCGCACGGCCAGAATGTTGGCCTTGGGGTGGTGGCCCATGAGGTCGAAGCGGAAGCCGTCGACCTTGTACTCCTTGGCCCAGGTGACGATCGAGTCGACGACCAGCTTGCCCATCATGGCGTTCTCGGTGGCCGTGTTCGCGCAGCAGGTGCTGTTGGCCACCGAACCGTCGGCGAGGAGCCGCTGGTAGTAGCCGGGGACGATCCGGTCGAGGACGCTGGTGGCGGCCTGTCCGCTCGCCGCGGTGTGGTTGTAGACGACGTCCATCACGACCCTCAGGCCGTCGTCGTTGAGGGACTTGACCATCTTGCGGAACTCGACCGTACGGCCGGTGCCGTCCGGGTCGGTGGCGTACGAGCCCTCCGGGACCGTGTAGTGGTACGGGTCGTAGCCCCAGTTGTAGGCGTCCTTCGCGGCGGCCGCGGAGACGCACTCCTGCTGTTTGTCGGAGTCGGCCGGGTAGGAGGCGAGGTCGCAGGCGGGGGTCGCCTGATCGGACTTCTTCTCGGGGACGGTCGCGATGTCGAAGACCGGCAGCAGGTGGACGTAGCTCGTCCCCGCCTTCGCGAGTTCGCGCAGGTGCGCGGAGCCGTCGCCGTCCTTGTCGGTGAAGGCGAGGTAGGTGCCCCGGTCCTTGGACGGCACGGTCTTGTCCGCCACCGAGAAGTCCCGGACGTGCAGCTCCTGGATCTCGGCGTCCTTGAGGGGCACGGCCTTCGGCTTGGTGTACGTCGACCAGCCGCGCGGCGCCAGGGACCTGTCGTCCAGGTCGACGACGAGGCTGCGCTCGGAGTCCGTGGTGAGGGCGACCGAGTAGGGGTCGGTCACCTTGTTGGTGACGACCTTCCGGACGCTGGGCGCCCAGACCTTCACGACGTACCGATAGGGCTTGCCCTTCCAGGACCTGGGGCCGGTGACGGACCACACGCCGGTGGTGGGGTCGCGTCGCATGTCCTTCAGGGTCCCGTCGAGCTCCAGTTTCACCGACTGTGCGGTGGGCGCCCAGACGGACAGCGTGGGGCGGCCGTTGTGGAAGGCCGGGCCCAGGTCCGCCTTCGTCGCGGCGGGATACAGGTCGTCGAGCACGCCGGCGATCTGGACGCCGGTCGCTGCCAGCGCAGCGCCGTTCCCGGCTCGTTGGGAGGCGACGAGCTGACCGTCGAGGGCCTCTCTCACGCGGTCGCGGTCACGGGGGTCGACGGACCAGGCCGCGTAGTCCTTCAGGTGCGGGAATTCGGCCTTCTGGGCGTCCGTGAGGGTCGTCCTGGTGAGCCGCAGCCACCTTTCGTCGTCGCTGGTCAGGGTTCCTCCGTCGACGGCGATCGAGCCGTCGTGGGAGTACAGCAGCTGGGTGGAGGCGGCCGCCTCGGAGCCGTTCCAGGCGACCGTGTTCCGGTCGATCCAGACGGCCTTGGAGGTGGTCAGGTCGAGCGCGGCGGCGGACCCGGCGGGCTGCGGGAGCAGATACTTCTCCTGGCCGTTCAGCAGCCACACCTCGTGGCCGTTCGCCGTGAGGTCCAGGGACTGGTCGGTGGGCAGGTCCTTCTCGTCACCCTTGTGGATGATGTAGCTCAGGCTGGAGGCCCCTTCGGCCAGCGGTACCTCGAAGACCGCGCCATAGGCGTCGGTCCGCACCGGCTCCAGCGGCTTCGACCAGTCCGTGGGGTGCGCGGCACCCGTCCAGGTGTGCAGACCCCAGCCGTCGTAGTTCCCGTCGGCGCGGTGGTAGTGGATGACGGCCTTGGTTTTGTCCTGCGCCGGGTAGTCGGGCCGCTGCGTCCGTACGGCGTCCTTGCCCTGCTCGATCCACACCTCGCCGGTCCTGGTGACGTCGATCGTGCGGTCGGCGGAGACGTCCTTGTCGCCGTCCTTGTCGATGACGAGGAAGCCGACGTTCGAGGCGCCCGGCTTCAGCTTGACGTAGGCGAAGGCGCCGTACGCGTCCCGGCCGGCGAACGGGTGGCTGTCGGGCCAGGTGGTGGACTCGCCGTCGGCGAGGTCGCCCCAGGCGTACAGACCCCAGTCGTCGTAGTCGCCGTCGGCGCGCCGGTAGTGGACGACCGCGTAGTCGCGGGAGGAGGCGGTGGGGGGCTCCTCGGCGGGCGCGGTGCCGGTGACGGACTGCGCCGTCGCCGAAGCGGTGCGTCCCGTCGAGTCGACGACAACGGCCTTGTAGCGCAGGGCCGTTCCGGCCGGAACCGTCTTGCCGATGGTCTGGGTGACCTTGTACGGCGCGTGGTCGGCGGAGCCGAGCGTCTGCCACTTGCCGCCTCCCACCTGGGCGGCGAAGACGACCCGGTTGAGCTGTCCGCCGTCCACGTCGGCGGTGAGCTCGACGGTGCCGGTGGCACCGGCGGCCGGGGCCTTGAGGGTGACCGTCGGCCTGGTGGCGGGCGGTGCGAGCTCGCCGGCCGCCTTCAGGACGATCGCCGAGCCGGCGGGGACGGTGACGGTGATCTTCTTGTCGGCGTCGGAGGTGACGCTCGAGGCACCGCCGTAGATCCCCTTGAACGCCATGTTCGCCGAGCCGGTCGCGAACGTCGCCGACTTGGCCTCGCTCGCGTTGTTGAAGGCGACGACGTACTCGGACTTCCCCTGCGTACGGGAGAAGGCGCAGACCCCGGCCCCGTCAGCCGCGTACCGCTCCTCCTGGACCCCGTCCGTGAGTGCCGGGTTGGCCCTGCGGAGCTTGGACAGAGCGCTGATCTGCGCGTACAGCGGGGCGCTGGTGTCGTAGGCGTCGCTCGCGTGCGTGCGGTCGGTGCCGATCTCGTCGTCGTCCAGGTAGTCGGCCGTCCTGGACGCGAACATCGTCTGGCGGGCGTCCTTGTCGCCGCCGGCGCCGGTGAAGCCCTGTTCGTCGCCGTAGTAGACGACGGGGTTGCCGCGGCTGAGGAACATCAGCTCGTTGGCGAGCCTGTCCTTGGCGAGGAGCTCGGCGTCGGTGGCCTTCGGGTTGTCCTGGTTCAGGAAGTACCCGATGCGGCCCATGTCGTGGTTGCCGAGGAAGGTGACCTGTTCGTAGGCGTTGGCCTTGTCGGTCGTGTACTTGTAGTCGTCGCCGAAGACACCCGCGAGTTTCTGCGCGCTGCCGCCCTGGGAGGCGTACTGCCGTGCGGCCTCCTGGAAGGGGAAGTCCAGCGTGGCGTCGAGACGGCCCTGGGTGACGTAGGGCGAGGTGATCGACGTGTCGGCGGAGTACACCTCGCCGAACATGAAGAAGTCCTTGCGGCCCTGTCTGGCGGCGTAGGCGTCGAGGGCCGTGGCCCACTGGGTCCAGAACTCCATGTTCACGTGCTTCACGGTGTCGATCCGGAAGCCGTCGATGTCGAAGTCCCTGACCCAGCGCTGGTAGATCTTCTCCATGCCGGAGACGACCTCGGGACGCTCGGTCCACAGGTCGTCGAGGCCGGAGAAGTCGCCGTAGGTCGTCGACTCACCGGCATAGGTCGAGTCGCCGCGGTTGTGGTACATCGTCGGGTCGTTGAGCCAGGACGGGACCTTGGCGCCCGCGCCGGTGACCGTCGGCGTGCGCGGGAAGGAGTCGGCGTCCACGGACGGGAAGGCCCGGGAGCCGTCGGCGTAGTCGGCGTCGTCGAAGGGTTCCCCGTCCTTCGTCAGATACGGGAAGGCGCCCTTGGAGAGGTAGTCGTAGGACTTCTCCTCGTAGTCGACGACATCGGCGGTGTGGTTGGTGATGACGTCGAAGAAGACCTTCATGCCCTTGGCGTGGGCCTTGGAGATGAGGGTCTCCAGGTCCTTGTTGGTGCCGAAGTGCGGGTCGACCTGGGTGAAGTCCGTGATCCAGTAGCCGTGGTAGCCGGCGGAGGCGTTGGCTCCCGTGCCCTGGACGGGCCGGTTCTTGAAGATCGGGGCCATCCAGATGGACGTGGTGCCCAGGCCCTTGATGTAGTCGAGCTTCCGGGTCAGGCCCTTGAGGTCACCGCCCTGGTAGAAGCCCTTGTCTGTGGGGTCGTAGCCGGTGCTCAGCCGTGAACCGGTGAGCCCGCCCCGGTCGTTCGAGGTGTCGCCGTTGGCGAAACGGTCCGGCAGGACGAAGTAGAACTGCTCACGGGTGTCGTCGTGCCGGGCCGGTTCCGCGGCGAGCTTCGCGTCGGAGGGCGGTGGCGGCGGGGTGTCCGCCCGGGCGGAGAGCGGCTGGACGAGCGCTGCGGCCAGCGCGGTCACGGTGACCGCGGCGACCCGTCCTGCGTGTGCGGTACGGCGCCTCGCCGGCACCGGCCATCTCGGTATCACTGACGTGGACTCCTTGCGATGACGGCTCTGTGGGTCCGACCCCGCGCGACCGTATCGCCGCCGTAAGCCTTACAGCAATAGTCCTGAAACAGCCGGTAAGAATTTTCAGTGTTTCCGTGAGTCGCTCAGCAGGTGGACTTGCCCGCGTAGATCGCCAGTGCTGTGTTGGACCCGAGCGTGGCCGTGAACTGACCGTTGGCGCCGACCGTCACGCTCGTGTTGTTCTGCACGTTGCAGTACGTCCCGGCGGGCAGCGAGGTCTGGTAGGTCCGGCTCAGGCTGCCGGACTCGTGGTTGATGGCGACGTAGCCCTTGGCGCCCCGCCCGAAGGCGATCGCGTCGCCGCCGTTGTCCCACCAGTTGGTGACCGACTCACCGCGGGTGGCGTTGCGGAAGGCGACCATGCGCAGGATCTCCGGCCAGGCGTGCTGGCACTTCCAGCCGTCCTGCCAACAGGCGTTCACGGAACCGTTGTTGGGCGGCCCCGCGTCCGTGGCGGACCATTCGTAGCCGGAGTTGATGTCCGGGGCGCCGTAGGGGTAGGCGAGCATGAAGACGTTGGCGAGGGTGTAGTTCGCGCCGTCCTTGTAGTTGAGCGTGGAGCCGTTGCGCTCGGTGTCGTGGTTGTCGACGAAGACGCCGGCCACCGAGCTGCTCAGGTACCCCCAGCCCTCGCCGTAGTTCTTCAGGTAGGCGAGGTTCTCGTTGTTGAAGACGCGCTTGAGGTCGTAGGCGTAGCGGAACTCCTGGACGTCCCCGTTGCCCGTGTACTCGGTGGGCTGGACGGCCTCCCCGCTGCCGTAGATGACCTCCTGCTTCCAGTAGACGGAGGGGTTCGACAGACGCGACTTGATGTTGGCGAGGTCGGCGGCCGGGATGTGCTTGGCCGCGTCGATGCGGAAGCCGTCGACGCCGTAGCCGAGCAGGGAGTTCATATAGCCGGCGATGGTGGCGCGGACGTACTCCTCGCCGGTGTCCAGGTCGGCGAGGCCGACGAGTTCGCAGTTCTGGACGTTGGCGCGGTTGGTGTAGTCGGTGATGCTCGACGTGCAGTCGTCCATGTCGTACGAGGAGTACAGGCCGGGGTAGTTGTACTTCGTGTACGACGATCCGCCGGTACCGGTGCCGCTGCCCGCGGACATGTGGTTGACGACGGTGTCGACGACGACCTTCACACCGGCCGCGTGGCACGTACTGACCATGTTCTTGAAGGCGGTGGCGTCACCGAGGCGCCCCGCGATCCGGTAGCTCACCGGCTGGTACGAGGTCCACCACTGCGAGCCCTGGATGTGCTCGGCGGGCGGGGAGACCTGCACGGAGCCGTATCCGGCGGGGCCGAGGGTGTTGGTGCACTCCTTGGCGACGGAGGCGAAGTTCCATTCGAAGAGGACGGCGGTGACGTCCTTGGTGCCGGGCGGGGAGGCATGGGCGGCCTGGGGGGCCAGCACGGCCGCCGCGGCGAACGCGGTGGCCGTGGCGACAGCGGATGCGGTCCATCTCGATATCACGTGGGGGTTCTCCTTGCCTGACGGCCAGGCGTCTTTGCCTGGCGCCGGCGAGAACGTACCGCTGGCGAAATGTTTACAGCAAGACTCTTGAAAGCAGAAGAAAGAACTTTCACCTACTCTGCTCAGCGCTGGCTGGCGGGCTTGCCCGGCAGGTCGCCGCGACTGCCCCGGCAGGAGTAGACGATCTCCACCGCCCCTCCGGGCAGGGCGCGTTGGCTCTGGAAGGTCAGTCCGGTCTCGGGGCTGAGCGCGGGGGTCAGCTGCATGCCGCCGCCGAACAGCATGGGCAGGACGACCAGTTCGAGGCGGTCGAGCGCGCCGAGGGCGTGGAAGGTGCCGATCGTGCGCGGGCCGCCGATGAGATGGACGTCGCCGCCCCGGTTGGCCGCGCGGAGCTTCTCCAGCAGCCGTACCGGGTCGCTGTCGGTGGTGACGTGGTCCGGGGTACCGTCCGGGCGGTGCGAGCCGAGGACGAACACGTCGAGGTCGGGCCACGGCCAGCGGCTGTTGGTCAGCGCGGGCTCGAAGGTCGTACGGCCCATGAGCGCGGCCTCGCAGTCGGCCAGGAACTCCCGGATGCCGTGGCTCTGGCCGGAGACGAACGAGGGGTCGGCGGTCAGTGCGGGCCAGCCGCTCGGCGTGGTCACGTAGCCGTCGGCACTCATGCTCAGGCGGGCGCGGATCTGCATGGTCTCTCCTCGGATGCGGGGCGCTGTTCGCCCTTCCACCCAAGCGTCGATCGCGGGTCCCGCCGATCGACACGCCCGACAAAAAATCACCGGGCCCCCGTGTGGGCCCGGTGATCCCTGCCTGTGCTCAGGCCGTCGTCCACCACACCGTCGTGTCGGCCGGCACCTTCGCGTCGCCGTCGGCCTCGGCCACCTCGCCGCTCGCGAGGAGCAGACGGCCGTACGCCGGAGTCGTCACCGCTTCACCACCGGTGTTCGCGACGCAGACGAACTCGCCGCGCCGGAAGGCGAGAACGCCCTCGGGCGCCCGCAGCCACTCCACCGCGTCGCCGGCCCCCAGGTCGGGCTGGGCGCGGCGGACGGCGAGGGCCGTGCGGTACAGCTCCAGGGTGGAGTCGGGGTCGCCGGTCTGCGCCTCCACGCTCAGGTCCGCCCAGTCCGACGGCTGGGGCAGCCAGCTGCCGCCCGCGCCGAAGCCGTACGACGATCCCTCGCGCGTCCAGGGGATCGGCACCCGGCAGCCGTCGCGGAAGCCGTCCTGGCCGGCGCCGCGGAAGTACGCCGGGTCCTGGCGGACCTCGTCGGCCAGGTCGACGACGTCCGGGAGGCCGAGCTCCTCGCCCTGGTAGATGTACGCCGATCCCGGCAGGGCCAGCATCAGCAGCGTGGCGGCGCGGGCCCGGCGCAGGCCGAGGTCCCGGTCGCCCGCCGTGCGGATCTGGGTGCCGAGGCCGGGCGGGTTGGCGAAGCGGGTGGCGTGGCGGGTGACGTCGTGGTTGGACAGCACCCAGGTGGCCGGGGCGCCGACCGGACGCATCGCCTCCAGCGTGCGGTCGATGACCCCGCGCAGTGCCTCGGCGTCCCAAGCGGTGCTCAGGTACTGGAAGTTGAAGGCCTGGTGCAGCTCGTCGGGGCGGACGTAGTTCGCGGTGCGCTCGATGGTCGGGGTCCAGGCCTCGGCGACGAAGATCCGCTCGCCGGAGTACTCGTCGAGGATCAGTCGCCACTGGCGGTAGATCTCGTGGACGCCGTCCTGGTCGAAGAACGGCATGACATCGTTGCCCAGCAGCTTCACCTGGTCGTGGGATCCAAGGTCGGGAAGCCCCTCCGCCTTCACCAGGCCGTGTGCCACGTCGATACGGAAGCCGTCCACGCCCATGTCGAGCCAGAAGCGCAGGATCGAGCGGAACTCGTCACCGACGGCCGGGTGGTCCCAGTTGAAGTCGGGCTGCTCGGGGGCGAAGAGGTGCAGGTACCACTCCCCGTCCGCGACACGGGTCCAGGCCGGACCGCCGAAGATCGACTCCCAGTCGTTGGGCGGGAGTTCGCCGTTCGCGCCCTTGCCGGGGCGGAAGTGGTAGCGGTCTCGCAGCGGCGATCCCGGGCCCTCGGCGACCGCCCGCTTGAACCACTCGTGCTGGTCGGAGGAGTGGTTGGGCACCAGGTCGACGATGGTCCTGAGGCCCAGTCCGCGGGCGTCGCGGATCAGCGCGTCGGCGTCCAGGAGGTTGCCGAACATGGGGTCCACGGCCCGGTAGTCGGCCACGTCGTAGCCGGCGTCGGCCTGCGGGGAGGCATAGAAGGGGCTGAGCCACACGGCGTCCACGCCCAGGTCGCGCAGGTACGGAAGCCGGGTGCGGATGCCCTCCAGGTCGCCCATGCCGTCACCGTTGCTGTCGGCGAAGCTGCGCGGATAGACCTGGTAGATCACCGCGTCCCGCCACCAGTCGCTGCGCTGGGCTTTGGCGGAGGTCGATGCCGGGGCGGTGGCGTAGTACTGCTGGCTCATGGCGTCCTTGAAACGTAAGGGGGTCATGGGGGTCGTCAAGTGGCGAGGCGGCCGCAGTGACAGCGGGGTCGGATGGACACTACGGCCGCCTCGGGTATGGGGGTGTGGGGGCTTGCCCCCACAGGGGCGCGGGCCTGTATTCGATTTGCGGCTACCGCCGCGTGGGCGCGACCAGCCACGGCGGCGCCGCAGCCGAACGACGGTCGAGCTACCCCTTCGTGCCGCCCGCGGTGAGGCCGGTCACCAGGTTCTTCTGCACCAGGTAGAAGAACACGGACACCGGTATCGCGATCAGCACGGCCGTCGCGGCCATCAGGTTCCGCTGGGCGTCGTGCTCGCTCACGAAGCTCTGCAGACCGACCGCGAACGTGTACTTCGTGTCGGAGAGCATGAACGTCGAGGCGAACGCGACCTCACCGAACGCGGTGAGGAAGCTGTAGAACGCGGCGACCGCGAGCCCCGGCTTGGCGAGCGGCAGGATCAGCCGCGCGAACGTGCCGAAGGGGGTCAGCCCGTCGACGCGTCCGGCCTCGTCGATCTCGAACGGGATGGTGTCGAAGTAGCCCTTCAGCAACCACGCACAGTACGGCACCGCCGTCGAGCAGTACACGAGGACGAGTCCAAGGTAGGTGTCGATGAGCTGGAGGTCCGACAGCATCTGGTACATCGGCACCATGAGTACGGCCACCGGGAACATCTGCGTGACCAGGAGCACCCACATGAACTTCCGGTAGCCCGGAAAGCGCATACGGGACACGGCGTACCCGGTGGTCGCGGCGATCAGCACGCCGATCACGGTGGTGCCGAGCGAGACGATCAGCGAGCTCTTCAGCCAGTCGAAGAACGCGGTGTGCTGGAGGACGAACGAGTAGTTGTCGAACGTCATCTTCTTCCAGATGCCGCCCGGGTGGAGGTAGTCGTCCTTGTCCGGGCCGAGGGACAGGAAGACCAGCCAGAGGATCGGGAAGAGCGCGATCAGGCTCGCGACGGTCAGGATGCCGTGCGAGACGAGGGAGCCGGCGAGGCTCTTGTCACCGCGGCGGCGGATCCGTCCGGGTGCCTGCGCGGGCGCGGGCGGGGACAGCTCGGCGGAGCTCTCGACTGTGGTCGTACTCATGGGGACTCCTGCCTCAGATCGCGAGCTGCTGGTCATTGCGGTTGAGCCAGCGGCGGTAGAAGGAGGTGAAGACGATCAGGATGGCCAGCAGCAGGATGCCGTACGCGGCCGACTGGGCGAAGTCACGCGGCTGCTGTCCGAAGCCCAGGTAGTAGGCCCAGGTGACGAGGATCTGCGCGTCCGGCGCGGTGTTGCCGAACAGCAGGAAGATCACGGCGAACTGGTTGAACGTCCAGATGATGCCGAGCAGTACGACGGTGGAGCTGACGCTCCTGAGTCCCGGCAGGGTGACGTACCGGAACCGCTGCCAGGCGCTCGCGCCGTCCATCTCGGCGGCCTCGTAGAGGGAGGCGTCGATGGACTGGAGTCCGCCGAGCAGCGAGACCATCATGAACGGCACACCGCACCAGGTGTTGACCATGATCGCGGCGAACCGCTGCCAGAAGGTGTCCTCCAGCCAGGCCGGACTCGGCAGGTGGAGGGCGTCCAGCGCGGTGTTGATGACGCCGCCGTCGGCGAGCATGAAACGCCAGCCGAAGACGGTGACGAAGGTCGGCACGGCCCAGGGCAGCACCAGGATCAGCCGGTACAGCGTCCGTCCCCGCAGCTTCTGGTTGAGCAGCAGCGCGAGGCCGAGGCCGATGCAGTAGTGGAGGGCGACGCACACTGCCGTCCAGACGATCGTCCAGATGAAGTGCGACCAGAAACGGTCGTAGGCGGTGTCCCCCCACAGGATGTCGGCGTAGTTGTGCAGGCCGATGAACTTGTAGGTGGCGTCGATGTGGTTGACGCCGATGGTGCGGGCCGTGTTGAGGCTGTTGGCGTCGGTGAGCGTGAGGTAGACGCCGTAGACCAGGGGGTAGAGCACGAGGACGCCGAGGACGACCGCCACCGGGGTGATCATCGCGTAGGCGTACCAGTGCTTCTGGTAGCTCTGCTTCAGGCGTTGGCCCCGCCCGGGCCGCGGCGCGCGGTCACCGTGGCGTTTGCCGGTGGCGCGGTCGATGGCGACTGTCATGTTCGACACCTTCTGAAAGTTCTGCGGCTCTGAGAAGTGGCTGGGCCGAGCGGCCGGTCGGTGTGGCCGGCACAGGCCGGTGGCCGCCGGATCTGTCCTCCCGTGACCGGGAGATCCGGCGGCCACACGGGCTCACTTGCTGAAGTCCGGCACCAGCTTGGCCAGGGCGGTCTCCGCGTTGCCCAGGCCCTTGTCCAGGGACTCCTTGCCACCGGCGATCTTGAGCAACTCGGTGTCCAGCGGGGTCAGCAGCGAGCTGTACTCCGGCAGGGCCACGCGCGGCTGGGCGGAGGAGAGGACCGACTGGTATCCGGCGATGCCCGGGTCGGCCTTGACCTCGGCCGTGTAGGCGTCGTCGCGGGTGGGCAGCGTGGAGTTCTTCAGCGCGATCTGCGTCTGCGACTTCGCGGAGGTCATGAAGCCCACGAACTTCTCGGCCGCCTTCTGGTGCGCGGAGTCCGAGCCGGCGTAGACCGAGAGGTTGTGGCCGCCGGTCGGGGCGCCCGCCTTGCCGCTGGAGCCGGCCGGGACGGTGGCGATGCCGAGGTTGCTCTTGTCCGTGAAGGCCGAGCCCTTGTAGAAGTTGGTGATCTCCCACGGGCCCTGGATGATCGCGGCGACCTTGCCGTTGACGAACGCGTCCTGGATGTGGGCGTAGGCGTCGGCGGTGGTGTCGGCCTTGTGCAGGCCCTTGCCGGAGAAGAGGCTCAGCCAGGTGCCGTAGCCCTTCTTGGCGGCGTCCGAGTTCACCGTGATCTTCTTGGCGGCGGCGTCGACGGTGTCGGTGCCCTCGCCGTAGAGGAAGGTCTGGGCGTAGTAGGCCGCGGTGGAGCCCCAGTAGCCGTCGACGCCGGTCTTCGACTTGATCGTGGCGGCGGCGGCCTTCAGGTCGTCCCAGGTCTTGGGGGCCTCGACGCCGGCCTTCTCGAAGAGCTGCTTGTTGTAGACCAGGGCGAGGGTGTCGGTGACGAACGGCACGCCGTAGGTCTTGCCGTCGTACTGGGCCTGCTTGATCAGGTTCGGCTTGAACTTGGCCTGGTCGGCGAGGGCCTCGGTGCCGTCGAGGGGCAGGAAGTAGCCCTTCTTGGCGAAGGCGGGGGTCCAGCCGACGTCGGAGCGCAGCACGTCGGGGGCGCCACTCGCGCCGGCGGCCGTGTCGAACTTGTTCTGCGCCTGGTCGAACGGCACGTTGACGTACTTGACCTTGATGTCCTTGTTGGCGGCCTCGAAGTCCTTGATCAGGGCCTGGTACGTCGGCGCCTCATTGGTGGCGTTGGAGGTGTCCCACCAGGTGATGGTCACCGGACCGTCGGCCTTGTCGCCGCTGTCACTTCCGCCGCAGGCCGTCGCCGCGAGGGCGAAAGACGCCACCAGCGCGGTGGCCGCTATGCCACGCCGCATGAGTTCTCCTTGAGGGTGAAAGCCCGTGTGCTGCGGGGAGAGGTCCCGTGCCCTCCCCGTCTGCCGACTGCGCCTTTGCGGCCGCCGGGCGAGTGGGAACGTAACAGCGATGCAAGGCTTGCGAAAGAGCTTGCAGCAAAAAAGTGCAAGAGACTGCGGAAGTTACCCCCTCGTGATCCCTCGTCGACCGTCACGAGACCCTTGTTTTACGGGGCTGAGCGGGACGATTACCGGGTGTGCAAGACTCTGCAAGCTCTTGCCATCCTCCTCTCGGACGGGAATCATCCCCTTACGGGACAAGGGGCGCCGACCAGAACAGAGGGACCGCGATGACGATACGGCCGGTACAGTCCGGTGCCGTGACCACACGGCTAGCCGACATCGCTGCTCAGGCCGGGGTGAGCGAGGCGACCGTCAGCCGCGTCCTCAACGGGAAGCCGGGCGTCGCCGCCACCACCCGCCAGACCGTGCTCGCCGCACTCGACGTGCTGGGCTACGAACGCCCGGTCCGGCTGCGGCAGCGCAGCGAGGGCCTGGTGGGCCTGATCACCCCGGAGCTGGAGAACCCGATATTCCCGGCCCTGGCCCAGGTGATCGGCCAGGCGCTGACCCGGCAGGGCTACACCCCGGTGCTCGCCACCCAGACCCCGGGCGGTTCCACGGAGGACGAGCTCACGGAGATGCTCGTCGACCGGGGCGTGGCGGGCATCATCTTCGTCTCCGGGCTGCACGCGGACACCTCCGCGGACATGCAGCGCTATGAGCAGCTGCGGGCGCAGGGCGTGCCGTACGTGCTCGTGGACGGGTTCTCGCCGAAGGTGCAGGCGCCGTTCATCTCCCCCGACGACCGCGCGGCGATGGCGCTGGCGGTGACGCACCTGGTGTCGCTGGGGCACAAGCGGATCGGCCTCGCCCTCGGACCGAAGCGCTTCGTGCCGGTCCAGCGCAAGATCGAGGGCTTCGTCCGCACCATGCAGGACCTGCTCGGACTCCCCGCCGCGACCGTCGAGGAGGACCTCGTCCAGCACTCGCTCTACACCCTGGAGGGCGGCCAGGCGGCCGCGACGGCGCTCATCGACCGGGACTGCACAGCGGTGGTGTGCGCGAGCGACATGATGGCGCTGGGCGCGATACGGGCGGCCCGGCAGCGGGGTCTTGAAGTACCGCGGGACGTCTCGGTCGTGGGTTTCGACGACTCCCCGCTGATCGCCTTCACCGACCCGCCGTTGACGACGATCCGCAAGCCCGTGCCGGCCATGGGGCAGGCGGCGGTAAGGACGTTGCTGGAGGAGATCGGCGGAACTCCCGCGCCGCACAGCGAGTTCGTGTTCATGCCGGAGCTGGTGGTACGGGGTTCGACGGCTTCGGCACCCGGGGATCGCACTCGTCCGTAGGATGGAGACGCCGGGCTTTCACCAGTGCGCTGGTAGGAGAACGGGACACTCTTCCCGTCGTAGGACATGCGACCCGAACCCGACCGCGGGATGATCGGTGGGGTAAGGCATTTCTGGCAGACTTTAGGTCTATGGGTGACTCGACCGTGACCAGCCTGGAAGACCGCGAGACCGCGGCCGCTCCGGACTCCCTCACGGCCGCGGACCGGCCGGGTCTCCTCCGCCGCCTGCGCACTCCGCGCCGCCCGCGCCTCTGGTTCGAGATCCTGCTGATCGCGGTGAGTTACTGGACGTATTCACAGATCCGCAACGCGGTGCCGGAGCAGCGGACGGAGGCGCTGCGCAACGCCGACTGGATCTGGCGGATGGAGCACCATCTGGGCATCGCGGTCGAGGAGTCCGTCAACCACGCGGTGAACTCCGTGACTTGGCTCGTCGTCGGCATGAACTACTACTACGCGACACTGCACTTCATCGTGACGCTGAGCGTCCTGGTGTGGCTCTACCGCTGTCATCCCGGCCGCTATGCGGCGACGCGTCTGGTGCTCTTCGCGACCACGGGTGTGGCGCTGGTCGGTTACTACCTGTATCCGCTGGCACCCCCGCGGTTGATGAACGGCAGCCACTTCGTCGACACGGTCATGGTCCACCAGACCTGGGGCTCGATGGCCTCCGGCGATCTGAAGCACATGTCCAACCAGTACGCCGCGATGCCGTCCATGCACATCGGCTGGTCCGTGTGGTGCGGCCTGACGATCTTCGCGCTGGCGTCGGTGCCGTGGGTACGCGTCCTGGGCCTCCTCTACCCGACGGCCACGCTCCTGGTCATCGTCGCCACCGCCAACCACTTCTGGCTCGACGCGGTCGGCGGCATCCTGTGCCTGCTGTTCGGCTTCATGCTGGCGTGGATCTTGTACGGAGCACTGCCGTACGCATTGCCGAAGGCGGTACCGCCGAAGGCGAAGGCCACGCCGCACCCCGTCAAGACCTAGCCGCCGCTCCGGCAGGCACCGCGCGCCCCGGGCCTACGCCGGGGGGCTCCCCCCAGAACGCGCGGTGCTCCCAGTGCCCCAACCGGCACGGTGCGCCCCGTTGCACGCCCGGCACGCTCCCCCGCAGGCGGTGCCCCCATTCGCCGCACCGCGCGCCGCTCCCCCACCGGCCGCACGCCACGGCCCGTGAATGCCTGGCAGTCCCCTGGCCGGCGTCGCGCGCCCCGTGTCTACGCCGGGGGGCTCCCCCAGAACGCCCGGTGCTCCCAGTGCCCCGGCTGGCAGCGTGCGCCCCGTCGCGACGCCCGGCACGCTCCCCCGCAGGCGGTGCCCCCACTCACCGCACCGCGCGCCGCTCCCCCACCGGCCGCACGCCACGGCCCGTCAATGCCTGGCCAGTGCCCTGGCCGACGTCGCGCGCCCCGTCGCGGCGCCCGGCACGCTCCACCAGGGCGCGGCGCTCCCACTCGCCGCACCGCCCCCCACGGGCAAGCGCCGGCCGCCGGGGCACTAGCCTGCGGCCGCTTCGCGCAGTGCCTCGATGAAGGCCTCGAGTGCCGGTTGCGGCAGCGCGGTCTCGCGTACAGCCGCGTGGATCGCCCGCGACGGCTCCGGGGCCCGGATCTGCCGCACCGCCACGTCCGGATGCCGGCCCCCGAGCCCCAGCCGCGGGATCAGGGTCACCCCGAGTCCCGCCGCCACGAAGCCCTGTGCCGTGGCGTAGTCCTCGCTGTCCACGACGAAGCGCGGCTGGAATCCTGCCGTGGCACAGGCGGTGAGCTGGGCCTCGAGGCAGGGGCCGGGCCACTCGCTGCCGACCCAGGGTTCGTCGGCCAGGTCGGTTAGGTGAATCGATCGGCGGGCCGCGAGGGGATGCGCCGCGGGAAGCACGGCCAGGTACGGGTCGTCGAGCAGGTGCAGCAGTCGTACGCCGTCCTCGTCAGACGGTCCCACCACCAGCGCCAGGTCCGCCCGCCCCTCCCGTACGTCCGGCAGCGGGTCGGGGCCCGTCAGCTTCAGATCGATCTGCAGGCCGGGTTGTTCGGCCCGTAGCCGCGCCACCGCGGGGGCGACCAGATGGGCTCCGGCCGTGGCGAAGTAACGCACCGAGAGCCGGCCCGTGCGGCCCGCGAGAAGGTCCCCGAGGGCCGTCTCCGCCTCGGCGACCTGCCGGCCGATCGCGTCCGCGTACTCCGTGAGCAACAGCCCGGCGGCCGTGGGCCGCACACCCCGCCCGACCCGTTCGAGGAGCGCGGTCCCGGCCTCCTTCTCCAGTGCGGCCACCTGCTGGCTGATCGCGGAGGGCGTGTAGCCGAGGCGGGCCGCGGCGGCCGTCACGGAGCCGTTGCTCACCACGGCCGCCAGCATCTGCATACGTCGCACATCAAGCATGTACTCCAGCTTAATGATGCATCCAGGATCTTTCACTTGTCCTGATGGGTTGGGCCAGGGACCGTGGAGGGCATGTCCCCCGCCTCGACTCTGCGTATGGCCGTCCTCGCCCTCCTCTGGGGATCCGGCTTCCTCTGGATCAAGCTCGCCCTCGACCACGGCCTCTCCCCCGCCCAGATCACGATCGCGCGGTGTGTGCTGGGCACGGCTGTGCTGTTCCTCCTGGCCCGCGCGGCCGGCCAGCGGCTGCCCCGCTCCCGCTCCACCTGGGCTCATCTGGTCGTCGCCGCCCTGTTCTGCAACGCCATCCCCTTCGCCCTGTTCGCGATCGGCGAGCAGAGTGTCGACTCCGGCGTCGCGGGCGTCCTGAACGCGACGACCCCGCTGTGGTCCCTGCTGATCGGCGTCCTGCTCGGCACCGACCGCGGTCTGCGCCCCCTGCGGCTGACCGGCCTGCTCCTCGGCTTCGCAGGCACCGTGCTGATCTTCGCCCCGTGGCACCGCTCGGGTCTGCTGACCTGGGGCGCCCTGGCCCTCCTGGCCGCCGCCGCGAGCTACGCCGTGGCCTTCGCGTACATGGCCCGCAAACTCACCTCGGGGCAGGCCCCGTTGGCGTACTCGGCCGCCCAACTCCTCATGGCGACGGCGTGGACCACGCTGTCGGTGCCGGTGGCCGGCCCGGTAGACACCGACCTCATCGGGCTGGGGGCAGTGACGGCCCTGGGGGTGCTGGGCACGGGGGTGACCTTCTACCTCAACTACCGCCTGATCGCGGACGAGGGCCCGGTCACGGCGGCGACGGTCGGCTACCTGCTGCCGGTCGTGTCGGTAGCTCTTGGCGCGATGGTTCTGGACGAGCGGCTCGATTCGAGGGTGCTGACAGGCATGGCGATCGTACTGATGGGGATCGCGCTGACCCAGCTAGGTGCGCGGGGAACTGCGCGACAAGCCCCCACCTGCCCGCAGCCGAGCAACAAACCCCACTACGCCCCGTAGAACAACTCCTCCACCACACTCCGAGCCCGCCGAGCCGTACGCCGATAGTCGTCCAGCATGTCCCCCACATGCCCCGCCTCATACCCCAAGTACCGCCCCACCGCGGCAAGTTCCCGCGTCTCGGACGGAAACGTGTCCCCGGCCCGCCCCCGCACCAGCATCACCGCGTTCCGCACCCGCGTGGCCAGCACCCACGCCTCGTCGAGCACCTGGGTGTCCTCCGCGGAGATCAGCCCGGCCGCCCGCGCGGCGGAAAGTGCCGCACGGGTGCGAGTCGTCCGCAGCCCCGGCTCACCGGCACCGTGCCGCATCTGCAGGAGCTGGACCGTCCACTCGACGTCGGACAGCCCGCCGGGCCCGAGCTTGGTGTGCAGCTTGGGGTCGGCGCCGCGAGGCATCCGTTCGGACTCCATGCGCGCCTTGAGCCGCCGGATCTCGCGTACGGCGTCGTCGCCGAGGCCCGCCGTCGGGTAACGCAGGGGATCGATCAGTTCGACGAACCGGCGGCCCAACTCCTCGTCCCCGGCGACCGGTTCGGCCCGCAGCAGGGCCTGCGACTCCCAGACCAGCGACCAGCGGCGGTAGTAGGCCGCGTACGACGTCAACGTGCGCACCAGCGGCCCGGACTTGCCCTCCGGGCGCAGGCCGGCGTCGATGAGCAGCGGTGGGTCGGCGCTCGGGATCTGGAGCAGGCGGCGCATCTCGGAGACGACCTTGTTGGCGGCCTCGGAGGCCTCCCGTTCCTCGACGCCCTCGCGCGGCTCGTGGACGAACAGGACGTCCGCGTCGGAGCCGTAGCCGAGCTCGTGACCGCCGAAGCGGCCCATGCCGATGACGGCGAACCGGGTGGGCAGGGTGTCGCCCCAGCCCTGCCGGACGACCGCGCGCAGGGTGCCGGCGAGGGTCGCGGCGGTCAGGTCGGACACGGCGGCGCCGACGCGCTCCACCAGGGCGCCCTGGTCCGGCTCGGCCGGCTGGGTCTCGGTGCCGTAGGAGCCGACGATGTCCGCCGCGGCCGTACGGAAGAGTTCGCGGCGGCGGACGCCACGGGCCGCCGTGACGCCCTGGACGGCGCCGTCAGCGCGGCCGACCGCGGAGAGTATCTCCTGTTCGAGACCGGCCCGTCCGCGCGGAGCGAGGCCGCCGCCGTCGCCGTCCCCGAGGAGGGCGACGGCTTCGGGTGCGCGCATCAGCAGGTCGGGGGCGAGGCGTCCGGCGGACAGGACGCGTGCGAGGTTCTCGGCGGCGGCGCCCTCGTCCCTCAACAGCCGCAGGTACCAAGGGGTTTTTCCCAACGCGTCCGACACCTTGCGGAAGTTGAGCAGTCCGGCGTCCGGGTCGGCGGACTCGGCGAACCAGCCCAGCAGGACCGGCAGGAGCGTGCGCTGGATGGCGGCTTTGCGGCTGACGCCGGAGGCCAGGGCCTCCAGGTGCCGCAGGGCGGAGGCCGGGTCGGCGTACCCGAGCGCGACCAGCCGCTCGCGCGCCGCTCCGGCGCTCAACCTTATTTCGCCGGGGCCGAGTTGGGCCACGGCGTCCAGCAGCGGCCGGTAGAAGAGCTTCTCGTGCAGGCGTCGTACGACGGAGGTGTGCCGCTTCCACTCGCGGTTCAGCTCGGTCACCGGGTCGGCGCGCAGGCCGAGGGAACGGCCGAGGCGGCGCTGGTCGGTCTCGTCCACGGGGACCAGGTGGGTGCGGCGCAGCCGGTAGAGCTGGATGCGGTGCTCCATGGAGCGCAGGAAGCGGTAGGCCTCGTCGAGCTGTGCCGCGTCGGCACGGCCGACGTAGCCGCCGGCGACGAGGGCCTGCAGGGCGTCGAGGGTGGTGCCGCTGCGCAGTGAACGGTCCTCGCGGCCGTGCACCAACTGCAGGAGCTGGACGGCGAATTCGACGTCCCTGAGCCCGCCGGGGCCGAGCTTCAGTTGCCGGTCCAGCTCGGCGACGGGGATGTTCTCCACGACCCGGCGCCGCATCTTCTGCACGTCGGCGACGAAGTTCTCGCGCTCGGCGGCCTTCCAGACCAGGGGTTCGAGGGCGGCGACGTACTCCTCGCCCAGTTCGAGGTCGCCGGCGACCGGGCGGGCCTTGAGGAGGGCCTGGAACTCCCAGGTCTTGGCCCAGCGCTGGTAGTAGGCGAGGTGGCTGGCGAGGGTGCGCACGAGCGGGCCGTTCCTGCCCTCGGGCCGCAGGTTGGCGTCCACGGGCCAGATGGACCCCTCGACGGTGGTCTCGGAGCAGATGCGCATCATGTGCGAGGCGAGCTTGGTGGCGGCGCGCAGGGCCTTGCCCTCGTCGGCCCCGTCGACGGCTTCACCGACGAAGATCACGTCCACGTCGGAGACGTAATTCAGCTCGTGGCCCCCGCACTTGCCCATCGCGATCACCGCGAGCCGGCACAGCGCGGCGTCGTCGGGTGCGGCCGCCCGCGCTATGGCGAGCGCGGCGCGCAGGGTCGCGGTGGCGAGGTCGGCGAGTTCGGCGGCTGTCTCGGCGAGGTCGGTGGTGCCGCACACGTCTCGGGCGGCGATCGACAGCAGACAGCGGCGGTAGGCGACGCGCAGGGCGACGGGGTCGGTGGCCTCGGCGAGCCCGCGTTGGAACTCCTCGACGCCGGGGTGCAGATCGCGCGGCTCGTAGGTGACGAGGGCGTGCCAGTCACCCGGGTGCCGGGCGAGATGCTCGGCGAGCGCGGCGGACGCGCCGAGCACCCCGAGCAGCCGGTCGCGCAACGGCTTCGCCGCTATCACGGTGTCGAGCAGCTCCCGGTCGGGCTGCGCCTCCAGGAGCCGTACGAGACCGTGCAGGGCGAGGTCGGGGTCGGCGGTCGCGCCGAGCGCCTCCAGCAGTACCGGGTCATTGCGTACGCCGCTCAGCTCGCCGCTGTCCAGCAGCCGCTCGGCGGCCGACGGATCGGTGAAACCGTGCCGCAGAAGCCGCGTGAAGGTACTGCTCCTGCGCCCCGGCGCCGCCGTCATCCCCGGCCTCCCGTCCGATCAAGGTCGTATCGATTGAGCGTAACCGGAGAGCCGGGGATGAGCGCCGGGGAGCGGGCGGGTGGATTTCGGGCCGGTCTGCCGGTCCGGGCGGGGCGCGTCAGCGGATCACCATCACCGTGGCGGGCCGGGAGGGGTCCGTCAGGACCTTGTCGCCCGGCAGGTGCCCCTGGGCGGGCTCGGGGTCGGTGGGTGGTAGCTCGGCCGCCGGGGCCGTGTGGCCGGCGATCGGTATCTCGATCGACCGCACGGTGCCGCGGTGCCCGCCGCCGGGCATGGAGACGTACTGGACGTCGAGGCACCGCTCGCGCAGCCGCGCCAGGACCTCCGGGACGGCCGCGCCCGACTCGACCTCCGGTGGGACGACGTACCGGTTCACGGCCGGGTCGACGCCCTCGCACGCGCCGTCGTCCGGCGGGGGCGTGATCTGACCGGGGCGCCTCCCGCGCGGTCCGGACAGGGTGAGGCGGGTGCGTCCCACGGCGCCCGCCTTCGTCGCGTCGACGCGGATCGTGTCGCGGCGCAGCCACCGCAGCGGGTGACCGTCGAGCTCGGCCGGCGCCCAGTCGCCGGTGTCGACGAGGTAGGCGCTCTCGATCGCGACGTCGTCCGGCGGCGGCAGCAGGCGCACCACGTCGCGTGCGGCCCGCTGCCTCGACGGCGACGGCCAGTGCCGCAACACCACGAGCAGCTTGCCCGGGGGCCGGTCGAAGGGGTACGCCCGGCCGCCGGTCACCGCGCGGTCCCCGGCCCGGGTGACCGCCGTACGGGACGTGCCGGCGACCTGGATGCCTCCGCGGGCGCCAGCGTGAACGGCGCTGCGCCCGTCTCGTCCACCGCAGACGCCAGTGTGAACGACCCTCCGCCCGCCCCGTCCAGGCCCCGGGCTACGAGCTCTACGGGGGCCCGCCCGCCGCCGCAGGCAGCCCGTCCGCCTCACCCACCGCCAACGGGACGTGCTGCGCTGTGTGGCCCTCGGCATGAGCGCGGGCAGACTGGGAGTGTCGAGCCGGACCGCCGCGGTGGCCCGGGTGTTCCCCGAGCCGGAGGCTCTGTGATGACCGAGCAGGAACCCGAGACCCATCTCGACCCCCGCTACAGCGACCCCGACGCGACGGCGCACTCCTGGGCCGACGCCGAGTCGCTGCTGGCCGCCGCCGAACTGTTCTGGATCTCGACGGTACGACCGGACGGGCGCCCGCACGTCACGCCGTTGCCGGGCGTGTGGGCGCACGGGGCGCTGCACTTCTGTACCGGCCCCGAGGAGCGCAAGGCGAAGAACCTCGCGCACAACGCGCACGTGTCGCTGACGACCGGCACCAACATCTGGGACAAGGGCTACGACCTGGTGGTGGAGGGCGAGGCGGTGCGGGTGTCCGACGACACCCGTCTGCGGGAGCTGGCCGCCGCGTGGGAGGCGAAGTACGGCGACTTCTGGCGTTTCGAGGTCAGGGAGGGCTACTTCCATCACGGACCGGGACACGCCGTTGTCTATGCGGTGGCGCCGCGCACGGTTTTCGGCTTCGGTAAGGGACAGCCGTTCAGCCAGACGCGGTGGCGCTTCTGAGAACGGCCCTCTGTACTGACGTCGACAAGGGAGTCACGCCATGGACATGAGCCTCGAAGTCATCCTGCTGCCGGTCACGGACGTCGACCGTGCCAAGGAGTTCTACCGCGACAAGGTCGGCTTCCACGTGGATCTGGACGGCGAGGTGATGGAGGGCGTCCGCATCTGCCAGCTGACCCCGCCCGGCTCCGGCTGTTCCATCGCCCTGGTGGACGGCCTCCAGGTCCCGACGGGAGCCCCGCAGCCCGGGACGTACCACGGCATGCAACTGTGTGTGACGGACGCGAAGGCGGCGTACGAGGAACTCACCTCCCGCGGTCTGGACGTGAGCGAACCGGTCCAGTTCGCCCCACAGGACGGCGCCACCTTCATGTACTTCAAGGACCCGGACGGCAACGGCTGGGCCATCCAGGAGTACAAGCGTCGCGAGACGGAGCCGCTGCACCAGGTACTGGCCCAGCAGGCGGCGCAGTAGCAACGCCGGAGGGGGCGCGGTCCTCCGCGCCCCCTCCGGCAGGAAATCCCTACAGCACCGGCAGGTTCTTCCGCAGCTCGAAGGCCGTGACCTCGCTGCGGTACTCCTCCCACTCCTGCCGCTTGTTGCGCAGGAAGAAGTCGAAGACGTGCTCGCCCAGGGTCTCGGCCACCAGGTCGCTGCGCTCCATCAGGGTGAGGGCCTCGCCCAGGTTCTGGGGCAGGGGCTCGATGCCCATGGCGCGGCGCTCGGAGTTGGAGAGGGCCCAGACGTCGTCCTCGGCGCCCGGCGGGAGCTCGTAGCCCTCCTCGACGCCCTTGAGGCCGGCGGCCAGGAGCAGGGCGTACGCCAGGTACGGGTTGGCGCCGGAGTCGATGGAGCGGACCTCGATACGGGCCGAGCCGGTCTTGCCGGGCTTGTACATCGGGACCCGGACCAGGGCGGAGCGGTTGTTGTGGCCCCAGCAGATGTAGGAGGGGGCCTCGCCGCCGGCGCCCGCGGTGCGCTCGGAGCCGCCCCAGATGCGCTTGTACGAGTTCACCCACTGGTTGGTGACCGCCGCGATCTCCGCCGCGTGCTTGAGCAGGCCCGCGATGAAGGAGCGGCCGACCTTGGAGAGCTGGTACTCCGCGCCCGACTCGTAGAACGCGTTGCGGTCGCCCTCGAAGAGGGAGAGGTGCGTGTGCATGCCGCTACCGGGGTGCTCGGAGAACGGCTTCGGCATGAAGGTCGCCTGGACGCCCTGCTCCAGCGCCACCTGCTTCATGACCAGGCGGAACGTCATGATGTTGTCCGCCGTGGAGAGGGCGTCGGCGTAGCGGAGGTCGATCTCCTGCTGGCCGGGGGCGCCCTCGTGGTGGGAGAACTCGACCGAGATGCCCATCGACTCCAGCATGGTGATCGCCTGGCGGCGGAAGTCCATGCCGATGTTCTGGGGGGTGTGGTCGAAGTAGCCGGAGTTGTCGGCCGGGGTGGGGCGTGAGCCGTCCAGCGGGCGGTCCTTCAGCAGGAAGAACTCGATCTCCGGGTGGGTGTAGAACGTGAAGCCCAGGTCGGAGGTGCGGGCCAGGGCGCGCTTCAGTACGTACCTGGGGTCCGCGAAGGACGGGGAGCCGTCCGGCATGAGGATGTCGCAGAACATCCGGGCCGTACCGGGGGCCTCGGCCCGCCACGGCAGGACCTGGAAGGTCGACGGGTCCGGCTTGGCGATCATGTCGGACTCGTATACGCGGGCGAAGCCCTCGATCGCGGAGCCGTCGAAACCGATTCCCTCGTCGAAGGCCTGCTCCAGCTCCGCCGGGGCCACGGCCACGGACTTGAGGAAGCCCAGCACATCCGTGAACCACAGACGTACGAACCGGATGTCGCGTTCCTCCAAGGTCCGGAGCACGAACTCCTGCTGCTTGTCCATCTTCCGCTTCCCCATCCTTGCTGGTCAGGCCGCCTGTCTCCGTGTCCCGCAGGAGGCGGTCGGGCACCTGAGCATCACACCACAGCAGCATTTCGTGCGCGTTGCCGACCTTGATCGTCCCGGCGACCCGGGAATGAACGCCTCACGTGCGGCGGATGTACTGCTCTGCCGCCCATCTTGCCTGCTCGGACCGTCATACGTAATGCCCGGCCCTTCCCGTCTCACCCCGCGCCCGGGTTTCCTGTGGGCTCCCTGCGAGAAGTCACCCCCGCCCCACTACGATCAGCAGACCGATCGTCACCATCCGACCGCCCTTTCCCCCCAGAAGGACACACCTCATGGGTTCCGCCAAGAAGAGCACCGCCTCGGCACGCAAGGCGCGTATAGAGGAGATGCGGCGCGCCGAACAGGCCAGAGAGCGCCGCAACCGGATCCTCACGATCGCCGCGAGCGTGGTCGTCGTCGCCGGTCTGGTCGTCGGCGGCATCGTGCTGGTGCAGTCACAGTCCGACGACAGCACGGCGGCCGACGGCAAGGGGAAGGGGCACTTCGTCACGGGCTCGGACGGTGTGAAGACCTGGAAGGGCACGCTGGGCCGCAACCATGTCGCCAAGACGGTGGCCTACCCGATGGAGCCGCCGGTCGGCGGTGACCACAACCAGGTCTGGATGAACTGCAACGGCGACGTCTACACCAAGGCGCTCAACAACATGAACGCCGTGCACTCGCTGGAGCACGGCGCGGTCTGGGTGACGTACACCGACAAGGCCAAGAAGTCCGACGTCGAGGCGCTCGCGGCGAAGGTGAAGAAGACCCCGTACACGCTGATGAGTCCCGACGACAAGCAGAAGGACCCGATCATGCTGTCGGCGTGGGGCCACCAGCGGACGGTGACGGGGGCGAACGACCCGAACGTCGGCAAGTTCTTCGAGAAGTTCGTGCAGGGCGAGCAGACGCCCGAGCCGGGCGCGGCGTGCACGAACGGTCTGTCGCAGTGAGGTTCGCGGGGGTGGCCGTGGCCGTGGCGGGCGTGCTCGTCGCGGCCGGTGCGATCACCTACGCGGTGGCCGAGGACGGCGGCTCGGCCGACACCCCGTCCGCCGGGTCCGCGGACGCCGGTTTCGCGCGTGACATGGCCGTGCACCACCAGCAGGCCGTCGAGATGTCGTACATCGTGCGCGACCACACCAAGGACGTCGAGGTGCGGCGGCTCGCCTACGACATCGCGCAGACGCAGGCCAACCAGCGCGGCATGCTGCTGGGCTGGCTGGATCTGTGGGCGCTGCCGAAGGTGTCGGCGGACCCGCCGATGACGTGGATGGGCATGGGTGACATGCCGTCGGCGGGCGAGGGTTCGCTGATGCCGGGCATGGCGACCGACAGCGAGATGAAGAAGCTGGGCACGCTGAACGGCAAGCAGGCCGAGATCTTCTATCTGCAGTTGATGACGGACCATCACAAGGGCGGCATCCACATGGCCAAAGGCTGTGTCGAGAGGTGCACGGTCGGTGTGGAGAAGCGACTCGCGCAGGGGATGGTCGACGCGCAGCAGTCGGAGATCGACCTGATGGCGGGCATGTTGAAGGAGCGCGGCGCGAAAGCGCGTTCCTAGAGGGTCACTGAGGGTTATCCCTCGGTCTTCGAAGCGTTTTAATCCTCAAATGGCTTTGTCATTAGGTTAATTGGGCTCTTCTTGGGATTCGCATTCCCCTGACATGAACCGTTCATCGAAAGAGTGACGACGGTCGAGTGATCACTCGCGACGAACCGCACAGGGGGTTCCATGAGATCCAATCGCGCCAAGGTGCGCGCCGGAGTGAGCATGGCGGCGACACTGCCGATGCTCGCGGGCGCGCTGGCGCTCGGCATACCCGCGGCACACGCCGCGGACAGCCCGAACCGGGACACGCTGGCCGGGACCAAGCCCGCGTGGGCCACGGCCAAGGCCGACAAGGGCGCCACCGCCGACAGTTCCAAGGTCGCCGCCCGGGTCTACCTCGCCGGCAAGGACGCCACCGGGCTCGCCGCCTACGCCAAGGCCGTGGCCGACCCGAGCTCGGCGTCGTACGGCAAGTACCTGAGCGCCCGGCAGGCGAAGCAGCGTTTCGGCGCCACCGCCGCCCAGGTCTCGGCGGTCAAGTCCTGGCTGACGTCCGCCGGACTGAAGGTCACGGACGTGACCGAGCACTACGTCGCCGTCAGCGGTGACGTGGCCGCCGTCGAGAAGGCCTTCGGGACCCAGCTGCACAACTACAGCAAGGGCTCGAAGACCTACCACGCCCCGGCCAAGGCCGCCTCCGCGCCGGCCGCCCTCGACGGTGCCGTCCTGACCGTCACGGGCCTGGACAACGCGCCGCACAAGGCGAGCAGCAAGGAACAACTGCCGCCGCCGGACGCCGTGTTCAAGAACGCCGGGCCGTTCTCCTCGTACTACGGCTCGAACACCGCGAGCACGCTGCCCTCGGCCTACGGCTCGAAGATCCCGTACGCGATCAAGGGCTACACGGGCAAGCAGCTGCGCGCCGCCTACGGCGCGGGCACGTACACCGGTAAGGGAGTGCGCGTCGCCATCACGGACGCCTACGCCTCCCCGACCATCGCCTTCGACGCGGCCACGTACGCGAAGAAGAACGGCGACGCGGCCTACGCCAGCAGCCAGCTGAAGCAGGTCCTGCCGAAGAACTACACGAAGACCGAGGAGTGCGGGGCGTCCGGCTGGTACGGCGAGGAGACCCTCGACGTCGAGGCCGTGCACGCGGTCGCGCCGGACGCGAACATCACGTACGTGGGTGCCGCGTCCTGCTACGACGACGATCTGCTCGACTCGCTCAGCAAGGTCGTCGACAACCACCTGGCCGACCTCGTCTCCAACTCGTGGGGCGACATCGAGGCCAACCAGACGCCGGATCTCGCGGCCGCCTACGACCAGGTCTTCCAGTTCGGCGCGGTCGAGGGCATCGGCTTCTACTTCTCCTCCGGTGACAACGGCGACGAGGTCGCCAACACCGGTACGAAGCAGGTCGACACCCCGGCCAACTCGGCGTGGGTGACGGCGGTCGGCGGTACCTCCCTCGCTGTCGGCAAGGGCGACAAGTACCTGTGGGAGACCGGCTGGGGCACCGAGAAGGCCCTGCTGTCCGCGGACGGCAAGAGCTGGACCAACTTCCCCGGCGCGTTCACCTCCGGTGCGGGCGGCGGCACCAGCAAGACGGTCGCCGAGCCCTTCTACCAGAAGGGTGTCGTCCCGAACGCGCTCGCCACGGCCAACAACGCCGCGGGCAACCGTGTCGTCCCGGACATCTCCGCGATCGCCGACCCCAACACCGGTTTCCTGGTGGGGCAGACGCAGACCTTCCCCGACGGCTCGCAGCAGTACAGCGAGTACCGCATCGGCGGCACGTCGCTGGCCTCGCCGGTGATCGCGGCCGTGCAGGCGCTCGCCCAGCAGGCGCGGGGCGGCAAGGCGATCGGGTTCGCGAACCCGTCGATCTACGCGAAGTACGGCTCGAAGGCCTTCCACGACGTCACGGACAACCCCACGGGGTCCGGACTCGCGGTGGCCCGCACCGACTTCGTCAACGGCTCCGACGCCAGCGGTGGTCTGGTCGTCTCGGTCCGCAGCCTCGGCAAGGACAGCTCGCTGTCCGCGGTCAAGGGATACGACGACGTCACCGGCGTGGGTACGCCCGCGAACGGTTACGTGCAGTCGTTCGGCCGGCACTGATCCGGACGCGCGTCCACAGGGGTCCGGTCCCGAAGGTGAGAACCTCCGGGGCCGGGCCCTCGCGCGTGTCCGGCCCTAGCTCCCCGGCATGCGGCGCGCTGGCCTGCGGCGGCCGGCCATCGCGTGGATCACGCAACCCGCCACCAGTACGAGCGCCCCGGCGACGAGGAACGGAACGGGCGTGTACTCGTCGGTGCAGGCCTGCCCGCCCGGCACCGCGTGGCACACCTCCCCCGGACCGCCCCGGTTCAGGTACGCCAGGTAGAACAGCGGCAGGGCCACTCCCGAGACGCCGCCCACGACAGCGCGTCCGGGCCCGGTGCGGAGAAGGAACACCGCGGCCACAGCGGCGAGTACGACGAAGACCACGCCCACCGTCAGGATCGCCGCGAGGCCGACGCCGGCGCACGCTCCCACCAGGAGCCAGGCCAGGAACCAGCCCCATCCGGCCGCACGGCCCGGGCCGTCATCTCGCGCGCTGCTCATACCACTTATGCCGCTCATGCCGCTCATTGAAGGCAAGGTCACGACAATCCGGCAAGGGGCGGGGCACGACCCCCTCCCCTATCGCGTCGCTCTGACGATTACACTGATCGCGTGTCTGCCTTGAACTTCTGGTCGATCTATCAGCACGGGTTCGCACGCGTCGCCGCGTGCACGGGTCACACCGTCATCGCGGACCCGCCCGCCAACGCCGAGGCGGTTCTGCGTCACGCGCGCCGGTGCGGCGACGAGGGGGTCGCCGTCGCCGTCTTCCCGGAGATGGGGCTGTGCGGCTACTCCATCGAGGACCTGCTGCTGCAGGACGCGCTGCTCGACGAGGTCGAGGCGGCGCTCGCTCAGGTGGTGGCCGGGTCGGCCGACCTGCTCCCGGTGCTGGTCGTCGGCGCTCCGCTGCGCCACCGCAACCGGGTCTACAACTGCGCGGTGATCGTGCACCGCGGCCGGGTCCTCGGTGTCGTACCGAAGTCGTACCCGCCCAACTACCGGGAGTTCTACGAGCGTCGGCAGATCGGTGACGGCGCCGACGAGCGCGGCGGGTCGATCCGGGTCGGCGGCGAGAGCGTGCCGTTCGGCGTGGACCTGCTGTTCGCCGCCGAGGACGTGTCCGGGCTCGTGCTGCACGCGGAGATCTGCGAGGACATGTGGGTGCCGGTGCCGCCCAGCGCGGAGGCGGCCCTCGCCGGTGCGACCGTCCTGGTCAACCTCTCCGGCAGCCCGATCACCGTCGGGCGGGCCGAGGACCGCAAGCTGCTGTGCCGCTCGGCGTCCTCCCGCTGCCTCGCCGCCTATGTGTACGCGGCGGCCGGTCTCGGCGAGTCGACCACCGACCTGTCCTGGGACGGCCAGGCCATGGTCTACGAGAACGGCGTGCTGCTGGCCGAGACGACCCGGTTCCCGCTCGGCGACGAGTACGCGGTGGCCGACGTGGACCTGGACCTGCTGCGGCAGGAGCGGATGCGGATGGGCACGTTCGACGAGAACCGGCGTACCCATCGGGAGCGGACCGGTGACTTCCGGACGGTGTCGTTCGAGCTCGACCCGCCGTCGGGCGACCTGGGCCTCAGGCGCCGCCTGGAACGCTTCCCGTTCGTGCCGGCCGACGCCGACCGGCTCGCCCAGGACTGCTACGAGGCCTACAACATCCAGGTCGCGGGCCTCCAGCAGCGGCTCGCGGCGATCGGCGGCCCGAAGGTCGTCATCGGGGTGTCCGGCGGCCTCGACTCCACGCACGCGCTGATCGTCGCTGCTCGCGCGATGGACCGCGCGGGCCGCCCGCGCAGCGACATCCTGGCCTGGACGCTGCCCGGTTTCGCCACCAGCGACCACACCAAGGGCAACGCCCACAGGCTGATGCGGGCCCTCGGTGTCACCGCGGCCGAGCTGGACATCACGCCGACCGCACGGCTGATGCTCCAGGAGATGGGCCACCCCTTCGCCTCCGGCGAGCCGGTCTACGACGTCACCTTCGAGAACGTCCAGGCGGGCCTGCGCACCGACTACCTGTTCCGGCTGGCCAACCAGCGCGGTGGCATCGTGCTCGGCACCGGCGACCTGTCCGAGCTGGCGCTCGGCTGGTCCACGTACGGCGTGGGCGACCAGATGAGCCACTACAACGTCAACTCCGGTGTGCCGAAGACGCTGATACAGCATCTGATCCGCTGGGTCATCAGCAGCGAGCAGTTCGACGAGGAGACCGGCGACATCCTCGCCGCGATCCTCGACACCGAGATCAGCCCGGAGCTCGTACCGGGCGAGGAGATGCAGTCCACCGAGTCCAGGATCGGCCCGTACGCACTGCACGACTTCACGCTCTTCCATGTGCTTCGCTACGGCTTCCGGCCGTCGAAGATCGCCTTCCTCGCCTGGCACGCCTGGCACGACGTCGATGCCGGTGCCTGGCCTCCCGGCTTCCCCGAGGCCAAGCGCGGGGCGTACGACCTGCCCGAGATCCGGCGGTGGCTGGAGGTGTTCTGCAAGCGCTTCTTCGCGTTCGCGCAGTTCAAGCGGTCGGCGATGCCCAACGGGCCGAAGGTCTCGGCCGGCGGTTCGCTGTCGCCCCGCGGTGACTGGCGGGCCCCGTCGGACAGTTCGGCGAGGGCCTGGCTGCGCGATCTGGAGCGGTTCGACCAGGCCGGGTCCAGGTAGTCCTCCTGAACGGAGGGCGCCCCGCCGACGGGGGAAGATCGGCGGGGCGCGTGGTGCCACTGTGGCTCTGACGGGCCTTCGGCCCTAGTGGACGGAGTGCTCCTCCAGCGGGAACGTGCCGCCGACGACATCTACCGCGAAGGCCTTCACGGCGTTGCCCATGACCTCGCGCAGGTTGGCGTACTGCTTCACGAACTTCGGCACGCGGCCGCCGGTGAGTCCCAGCATGTCGGTCCAGACGAGGACCTGTGCGTCGGTCTCGGGGCCCGCGCCGATACCGACGGTCGGGATGTGCAGGACCCGGGTGACCTCGGCCGCGAGCTCCGCCGGGACCAGCTCCAGGACGACGGCGAACGCGCCCGCGTCCTGGACGGCCTTGGCGTCGCGCAGCAGCTGCTGGGCCGCCTCCTCGCCGCGGCCCTGGACGCGGTAGCCCATGGAGTTGACGGACTGGGGGGTCAGGCCGATGTGGGCCATGACCGGGATGCCGGACTCCACCAGGAGCCGGATCTGCTCGTGGGAGCGCTCGCCGCCCTCGAGCTTCACGGCGCCGACGCCCGCGTCCTTGACCAGCCGGGTCGCCGAGCGCAGCGCCTGCACCGGGCCCTCCTGGTACGAACCGAAGGGCAGGTCGCCGACGATCAGGGCGCGCGAGGTGCCCCGTACGACGGCTGCCGACAGCATGGTCATCTCGTCCATCGTGACGGGCACGGTGGTCTCGTATCCGAGATGGCAGTTGCCCGCCGAGTCACCGACGAGCATGACCGGGATGCCGGCCTCGTCGAAGACGGACGCGGTCGCCGCGTCGTAGGCGGTGAGCATGGGCCACTTCTCGCCGCGCTCCTTGGCGAGGGCGATGTCCCGAACAGTGATGCGGCGGGTGCCCTTCCCCCCGTACAGCGCCTTGCTGCCGTCGGAGGGCTTGGTGTGGGCAGCCGAAAGCTGCGTCATTGCAACGGCTCCTTACGTCATCTCGAGGCGCCCTCACGGCGTCCCCGGATCACCCCCATGGTGGCACCTCGTGCCAGTCAGGGCCAGAGGGAGTGGATGTGACCGTTCAGGCACGTAAGGTCTCGGTAAAGACTTACGATACGAGACGGTCCCGTATCGTAATGGCGCTAAGCTCGTCGGCATGACTACCGCAGTCCCTGACTCCCGGGTACCGGAAGCGGTGCACCGGCGCCGCTGGGCGATCCTCGGCGTGCTGATGCTGAGCCTGTTGATCGTGGTGCTCGACAACTCGATCCTGAACGTCGCGATCAAGACGATCTCGACTCCCGCGCCGACCGGCCTGGGCGCCACCCAGAGTGAGCTGGAGTGGGCGATCAACGCCTACACCCTGGTCTTCGCGGGCCTCCTGTTCACCGCGGGCCTGCTCGGCGACCGGCTCGGCCGCAAGAAGGTGCTGCTGGGCGGTCTGGTCGTGTTCGGCGCCGGCTCCGCCCTCGCCGCCTTCTCCGGATCGCCGGTCCAGCTGATCACCTTCCGCGCGCTGATGGGCCTCGGCGCGGCGTTCGTCATGCCGGCCACGCTCGCCGTCCTGATGAACGTCTTCGAGCGCGACGAGCAGCCCAAGGCCATCGGCATCTGGGCGGGTGGCGTCGGACTCGCCATCGCCATCGGGCCGATCACCGGCGGTGTGCTCCTCGACCACTTCTGGTGGGGCTCCGTCTTCCTCATCAACGTGCCGATCGTGGTGCTCGCCCTCGGGCTGATGCTGTGGCTGGTGCCCGACTCCCGTGACCCGAATCCCGGGCGGATCGATCCCGTCGGTGTCGTGCTGTCGGTCATCGGCCTGGTCCTGCTCGTCTACGGCATCATCAAGGGCGGTCAGCTCGCCGACTTCACGGACGCGACCGTGCTGGCGACCATCGGCGCCGGTCTCGCCGTACTCGTCGCCTTCGTGGTGTTCGAGAAGCGCAGCGACCATCCGTCGATCGATGTCACCTACTTCAAGAACAAGGTCTTCTCGGCCGCGATCGGCGCCATAGGGCTGGTGTTCTTCGCGCTGATGGGCGTGACGTTCTTCTCGGTCTTCTACACCCAGAGCGTGCGCGGCTACTCGCCGCTGCAGACCGGTCTGCTGATGCTGCCGCTGGCCGCCGCGCAGCTGATCTTCGCGCCGCGCGCCCGGCTGGTCGTCGACCGCTTCGGCAACCGGGCGACGACCACGGGGGGCATGCTGCTGATCGCCGCGATGCTGGTCGCGTTCGCCACGCTGGAGGCGGACACGCCGATCTGGCTCCTCGAGGTGATCTTCTTCCTCATGGGCACCGGCATGGCGCACATCATGACGCCGACCAGCGTCGTCATCATGCAGGCGCTGCCGCGCGAGAAGGCCGGCTCCGCGTCCGCGCTCAGCAACACCTTCCGGCAGGTCGGCGGCGCGCTCGGCATCGCCGTCCTCGGCTCGGTGCTCTCCACGGCCTACCGCAACGGCATCGAGCCCCATCTCGGGGCGGTTCCGGCAGGCGTACGGCACACCGCGGGCGAGTCCATCGAGGCCACCCTCGGCGTCGCCACGAAGCTCGGCCCCCGGGGCGACGCCCTGGTCGGCCCGGCCAACGACGCCTTCCTGCACGCGATGCACGTCACCGCGCTGTGCGGAGCGGGCGTGGCCCTGGTCGGCGCCGTCGTGGTGGCCCTGTTCCTGCCGGGCCGGCCGGCGGAGCCTCAGCAGGGACAGGAGGAACAGGAGTTGGTACCGGCGAGCGAGTGACCCCGGCCGGGGCGGAGGCGGGACGGTGGCGTCCGGGCCGGGTGACCGGGCCGGGCGGAAGCCGGACGGCAGCCACAGGACAGGGCGCCCCGACCGGACGGAAGCAGGAAGCCGGCAGCAGCCGGACGCGGCGGCACGGACGGAACACCCCCAGGGGCCCGCGCGGCCCCAGGAAGTCGACCGGCCGGGCAGGTGCGCGGCAGGGATACGGGGCCGCCGGCCCAACGCGTCGGGGCCGGGAAACGAGGAGGTCACCGGCGCGGGCTCGGACCGGTGACGTCCTGGACAACGGCCGAACCCCGCCCCGCCGCGCCGCCGTAGGGCAGGGAGAATCATCCTCATCCCACAGAGAGGACCCAGCGACGTGAGCGGCCTCGCCGAGAGTCAGCGCAGGCAGACGGGGCCCGTACGGGGCCGACCCCGCAGTGAGGCCGTGGAGCGGTCCATCGTCGAGGCCGTCATCAAGCTGCTCGAGGACGGCGTGCCGCTCGCCGAACTGTCGATCGAGCGCATCGCCCGTACCGCGGGCGTCGGCAAGGCCACCATCTACCGCCGCTGGAACGGCAAGGAAGAGCTCTTCGTCGACGTCGTGCGCACCGCCGAGCCCCCGGACGCGGAACTGCCCGGCACCTCGATGCGCGACGATCTCGTGGCGCTGCTCGAACAGTTGCGCCAGCGCGGGCTGATGGCCCGTTCCTCGGCGCTGCTGCACAGTGTCTTCGCCCAGATGAAGAGCAGCCCGAAGCTGTGGGACGCCTACCACACGATCGTCATCGCGCCCCGGCGGCGCAAGCAGGTCGCCATCCTGCGCCGGGGGCAGGCCAACGGCGAACTCCGCACGGACATCGACGTCGAGCTGGTCAACGACCTGTTCATCGGCCCCATGCTCTTCCGCACCATCATGCAGCCCAACGCCGCGCTGCCGGAGGGCCTCTCGGAACAGATCGTCGACACCGTCCTCGAAGGCCTACGCCCCGTCAGTTCCTAGAGCCTGTCCAGGCCCCTGCGGCCCGCGTGTGCGCGTTTCGTCACAGAGGGCGCTTTCACCGCCGGGACTTGGAACTCGGGAAGGCGACTTGTACGTCATCGCCCCCGTACGGTCGTCATGGGACGACGAGACGGAGGCCGATCATCCCCTAGGGTCGTACGGGGTGTCTGAGACCCCACGGCAACGGGGCGAACGGCGTGCACGGCAGGTAGTGAGGCGACGGTATGGCGCAGCAGGCATACGTGACGGAAACGGCGGAAGGCGGCTCGGGACCCGAGCGCCGGAGAGTCCGGTTCCGGCGCCTGCTCGAACGGCTGGTCTCCGGCTGGCGCGGTGACCGGGGCATCTGGCGCCGCGGTGCCGTCCTGGCCGCCCTCGCGGTGCTCATCGCCCTGGTGATGCTGCTGCACGCGCAGATCCCCAACGCCATCGGCAACCTCGGCAGTCTCATCGAGACCTTCCTGCCCTGGCTGGGCGTGTTCGTCCCGGTGCTGCTGCTGCTCGGTCTCCTCCGCAAATCCGCGACCGCCCTGATCGCGGTGCTGCTCCCGGCGGCCGTGTGGCTGAACCTCTTCGGCGGGCTGATCTCCGACAAGTCCGCCACCGGCGGCGACCTCACGGTGGCCACCCACAACGTCAACGCCGACAATCCCGACCCGTCCGGCACCGCCCGGGCCGTGGCTGCCTCCGGTGCGGACGTGGTCGCCCTGGAGGAGCTGACGACCTCGGCGGTGCCGGTGTACGAGAAGGCGCTGGCGTCGACGTACAAGCACCACGCAGTCGAGGGCACCGTGGGGCTGTGGAGCAAGTACCCGCTGACCGGTGTGAAGGCCGTCGACATCAAGCTGGGCTGGACCCGGGCCATGCGGGCCACGGTGGCCGCCCCGGACGGGCCGGTCGCCGTCTACGTCGCCCACCTGCCGTCCGTGCGGGTGAAGATGGAGGCCGGGTTCACCGCCCGGCAGCGCGACAAGAGCGCCGACGCGCTGGGCGAGGCCATCGCCGACGAGAAGCTCCCCCGCAAGATCCTGCTCGGCGACCTCAACGGCACGATGAACGACCGCGCGCTCAACGCCGTCACCTCGCAGATGCGGTCCACGCAGGGCGCGGCGGGCAGCGGCTTCGGGTTCAGCTGGCCGGCGTCGTTCCCGATGGCGCGGATCGACCAGATCATGGTGCAGGGCGTGGAGCCGGTGAGCTCGTGGACGCTGCCCGAGACCGGCAGCGACCATCTGCCGGTGGCGGCTCGGGTGAACCTCGCCACCTCGTCGTAACCCGCCGGAAGCCCCTTGGAATACCGGGCCCGGGAGTATTTGTTCCGTACTTGAACATACACTGGTACGGAACTCCGCTCTCCCCTGAAAGGCTCGGCTCTTCATGCCCTTGGCCCTGCTCGCACTGGCCGTCGGCGCTTTCGGTCTCGGCACCACCGAATTCGTGATGATGGGCCTGCTGCCCGACGTCGCCGACGACCTCGGCATCTCGATCCCCACGGCCGGTCATCTGGTCTCCGCGTACGCGCTGGGCGTGGTGATCGGCGCCCCGCTGCTCGCCGCGGTCACCGCCCGGATGTCCCGCCGTACGGTCCTCATCGGCCTGATGGGTCTGTTCGTGGCCGGCAACGCGCTCTCCGCCCTCGCCCCCGGCGAACACTGGCTGCTCGCGGCCCGCTTCCTGAGCGGTCTGCCGCACGGTGCCTTCTTCGGGGTGGGCGCGGTCGTCGCCACCGGCATGGTGGCGCCGGAGCGCAAGGCGCGTTCGGTGTCCCTGATGTTCCTCGGCCTGACCCTCGCCAACATCGCGGGCGTGCCCGTCGCCACGCTCATGGGCCAGCACCTGGGCTGGCGGGCGACGTTCCTCGGCGTCAGCGCGATCGGCCTGGCGGCGATAGCCTCCCTGGCCCTCCTCATCCCGCACGACCACGCGCACGCCCCCGCGATGGGCCTGCGCCGCGAACTGGTCGCACTGAAGTCGGTCCCCGTCTGGCTGGCGCTCGGCACGACGGTCGCGGGCTTCGGCGCGCTGTTCTCCGCGTACAGCTACATCACGCCGATGCTCACGGACTCCGCCGGCTACGCCGACTCCAGCGTGACGCTGCTGCTCGCGCTGTTCGGCGTGGGCGCGACGGCGGGCAACCTGGTCGGCGGACGGCTCGCCGACCACTCGCTGCGTGGCACCCTCTTCGGCGGTCTGACCTCGCTGGTCGTGGTCCTGGCCCTGTTCCCGGTGCTGATGTCGACGCAGTGGAGCGCGGCGGTGGCGGTCGTGCTGCTGGGCACGGCGGCCTTCGTGACCGGCTCCCCGCTCCAGCTGATGGTCATGGAGAAGGCCTCGGCGGCCCCCTCCCTTGCCTCCTCCGCCAACCAGGCCGCCTTCAACCTGGCCAACGCCGGCGGCGCCTGGATCGGCGGCCTCGCCCTGGCCGCGGGCCTCGGCGTGACGTCCCCGGCCCTGACGGGGGCGGCCCTGGCCGTGCTGGGCCTCGGCGTCGCCGCGGTGGCCGCGGTCGTGGACCGGCGGCGCGTGGACGCGTCGCCCGCACGGAAGCGTGTGGTCGCGACCCATCTGCCGGAGCAGGCGGAAGCCGTACGGTACTGAGCGGTCGTACGACGAGAAGGGGCGCCCGGTGAACGCCGGGCGCCCCCCTTTTTTGTTCTGTCGGCGACCTGTAGGCCCGTGTAGGCGGCCTGTCGGTGGTTTGTCGGTGGGGGCTGGCACTGTCCTCGGTATGACGCGAATCGACAAGAACCCCCAGAGCGGGGACTCCGCCGTTTCCGTGCGGGGGCTGGTCAAGCACTACGGCGAGACCAAGGCGCTGGACGGCGTCGACCTGGACGTGCGCGAGGGCACCGTGATGGGTGTGCTCGGGCCGAACGGCGCCGGCAAGACCACCCTCGTGCGCATTCTGTCCACCCTCCTGGCCCCGGACGCCGGACAGGCCACCGTCGCCGGGTACGACGCCGTGCGGCAGCCCCGTCAGCTGCGGCGGGTCATCGGGCTCACCGGGCAGTACGCCTCGGTGGACGAGAAGCTGCCGGGCTGGGAGAACCTCTACATGATCGGGCGGCTGCTCGACCTGCCCCGCAAGGAGGCCCGCACCCGGGCCGACGAGCTGCTGGAGCGCTTCTCGCTCACGGACGCGGCGAAGCGGCCGGCGAGCACCTACTCCGGCGGTATGCGGCGCCGGCTCGACCTCGCCGCCTCGATGATCGGCCGGCCCCAGGTGCTCTTCCTGGACGAGCCGACCACCGGTCTCGACCCGCGCACCCGCAACGAGGTGTGGGACGAGGTCAAGCGGATGGTCGGGGACGGGGTCACCGTCCTGCTGACCACCCAGTACATGGAGGAGGCCGAGCAGCTCGCCTCCGAGCTGACCGTGGTGGACCACGGCAAGGTCATCGCCGCCGGCGCCATCGAGGAGCTCAAGGCGAAGGTCGGCGGCCGCTCGCTGCGGGTACGGCCCGTCGATCCGCTGCAGCTGCAGCCGCTCGCCGGGTGGATCGACGAGCTCGGCATCACCGGGCTCGCCACCAGCACCGTGGACACCGAGAGTGGCACCGTCATCGTCCCGATCCTCAGCGACGAGCAGCTGACCGCCGTGGTCGGCGCGGTCACCGCGCGTGGCATCACCCTCTCCTCCATCAGCACCGAACTGCCCAGCCTGGACGAGGTGTTCCTGTCCCTCACCGGCCACCGCGCCAGTGCCCCGCAGGACACCGTTCCCACCGACACCCGCGAGGAGGTCGCCGTATGAGCGCCGCAACCGCCACCACGATCGACGCCGACGCCCGGATCCCCCTGCGCGGGCATCTCCGGCACACCGGCGCCCTCGTCCGCCGCAACCTGCTGTGGATCCGGCAGGACCCGGAGTCGATGTTCGACGCCATCCTGATGCCGGTCGTCTTCACCCTGCTGTTCGTCTACGTCTTCGGCGGCTCGATCGGGCAGGCCCTGGGCGGCGGGCAGGACGGATACGTCCAGTACGTCATCCCGGGCATGATCGCGATGATGAGCATGACCCTGTCCCAGGGCGTGGGCACCGGCTTCAGCCAGGACTTCAACTCCGGTGTCATGGACCGCTTCCGGTCCCTGCCGATTGGGCGCGGCTCGGTGCTGTTCGCGAAGATCTCCGTGGAACTGCTGCGGATGCTGTTCGCGACCACCGTGCTGATGATCGTCGCCGTCCTGGTCGGCTTCGACATCAACCACTGGGCCGGGCTGTTCGCGGCGGTCGGTCTGTCCGCCGTGTTCGCCTCCTCGATCATGTGGGTGTTCCTCACCCTGGGCGTGATCCTGAAGAACGCGCAGTCCGTGCAGGCGATGGGCTTCCTGGTGCTGTTCCCGCTCCAGTTCGGCTCCTCGATCTTCGCACCGACGAACTCCATGCCGGGCTGGCTCCAGCACTTCACCGACTACAACCCGCTGTCCACGCTCGCCGACGCGGCCCGCGGGCTGATGGTGGGCGGCCCGGTCGCCCACGACCTGTGGGTGACGCTCGGCTGGTCGGCGGCGATCACGGCGGTGGCGGCACCGTACGCGATCCACAAGTTCCGTACGAAGAACTGAAGTTCGGCGTCGGTGCGCGTCACACCAGGGCGGCGGCCTCCTCCGGGGAGAGGTCGTCGCCCTCGGCGTACGCCGACTCGTAGGCCGCGTCACCGAGCACCGCGCGCAGCTTCCGCTCGGCGTCGCCCCGCACGGTGCGCTCGACGGACGTCGGGAAGTGGCTGGGCGGCAGCAGGGCGTCCCCGGCCCTGAGGCAGCGGGCCCCGTCGCGGGCGCGGGCGCCGCCGTCGGCCCCGGCGAGGGCGAGGGCGGCGGTGTGCAGGTACATGGTGCGCATGTGCGGGGCGATGGTCAGGGCCAGCGGGTCCCCGGACTTCTCCAGCGCCCGGCGGGTCAGCGTCAGGCACTCCTCGTAGCAGCCGTCGACCGCTTCCAGCCAGGCCTCCGAGCCGAGGATGAAGGCGTCGAAGATGACGAAGTGGGCGATGCCGAACTGCTGCCGCAGCAGCCGTAGTTGCTCGCGCGCCTCGGGAATGCGGCCGGTCAGGCCGAGCCGGCCGGCGAGGAACATCCGGGAGGCGGGCATCGCCTCGTTGCGGGCGCCGTCCTGGTCCGCGATCACCTCACGCAGCAGCAGTTCGCCGCGCTCGGCCTCCCCCGCCTCCAGCAGCACGCTGCCCAGCCGGGCGTTGAGCACGGACTTCTGGGCGCGGGCACCGAGTTGTTCGGCCCGCTCGATCGCGCTCTCGTAGTCGTCGGCGGCCGCACGCCACTCGCCCTTGCGCTCATGGGCCTCGGCACGTGCGGAGAGCGCCTCGGCGGTGCCCCACAGATCGCCGAGCCGCTCGTAGATCTCCAGCGCCTCCTCGGCGTCCTGGATGGCGTCGCCGGCCCAGTCGGAGCGGTTGGCGAGCAGGTTGGCCCGCCACTGGAGGGCCGCGGCGAGCTCCCAGTCGTAGCCCGGGGTGGCCCGGCAGGTGTCGACGGTCGCCTGGATGACCTTGCGCAGCCGCTCCATGTCCCCGGTGAGCATGATGGCGAAGAACCACAGGGAGCCCGGCATCCGGCAGGTCTGCGCCATGCCGGGCTCGTAGGTGGCGGCGATGGACCGCAGCTTCGCCTGCGCGTGCTGGTTCTGCCAGGCGTCCAACTCGGTGTCCATACAGGCGAGATGGACGAGGTGCGCGCCGCGCCGGGCCTCTTCCAGAACCTCGCCGGTCCACGGCGGCGGGGTGTCCGTGCAGCGCTCCCACACCGGCGCGGCAGGGCGGACCGGCTCGGTGAAGGGGTCGGCGCCGAGGCCCTGGACCTCGCGGGACCAGTTGCGGGCCTCGATGCGCAGGTCGCGCATCTGCCAGTACCAGGCCAGCGACAGCACCAGGCACAGCCCCTCCTGCTCGTCGCGGTCGGCGACGGCCCGGCGCAGGGCGGTGCGGAGGTTCTCGTACTCGCGCTCCAGGCGCTCGATGGCGGCGAGTTGGCGCGGGCCGCGCAGCAACGGGTCGGTGGTGCGCGCGAGTTCGCGGTAGTACGCCAGATGCGCGCGCTCCGCCTCGGCGCGCGAGCCGTCGGTCTCGTCGAGGCGCTCGCCGGCGTATTCGGCGACGGTCTCAAGCAGCCGGTAGCGCATCTCGCCGTCCCCCGAAGGAGCGGCCACCACAAGGGACTTGTCGACGAGCGAGCCGAGCGCGTCCAGCGCGGCGGGCCCGCACACGGCCTCGGCGGCGGCCAGATCACAGCCGCCGGCGAACACCGACAGCCGCCGCAGGACGTCCCGTTCCTCGCCGTCGAGCAGGTCCCACGACCAGTCGACGACGGCCCGCAGGGTCTGCTGGCGGGGCAGCACGGTACGACTGCCGGAGGTCAGCAGCCGGAAGCGGTCGTCGAGCCGGTCGGCGATCTGACGTGGCGTCAGCATCCTTAGCCGGGCGGCGGCGAGCTCGATACCGAGGGGCAGCCCGTCGAGCCGCCGGCAGATCTCCGCACAGGCCTCCGCGGTCCCCTCGTCGCCGTCGACCCGGAATCCGGGCCGGGCCGCGGCCCCCCGGTCGGCGAGCAGCCGCAGCGCGACCGGCTCGGGCAGGGGCTCCACGGGCCGCAGCAACTCCCCCGGCACTCCCAGCGGTTCGCGGCTGGTGGCCAGGACGGTCAGCCCGGGGCAGCGCTCCAGGAGCGTCTCCGCCAGACGGGCGGCCGCGTCGACCACGTGCTCGCAGTTGTCGAGGATCAGCAGCATGCTGCGCCGGCCGCAGTGCTCGGCGAGCCGCTCGACGGGGTCGTCCAGCCGCTCGCTCCCTGCGGCTCGCATCGCCTCGGCACCGGCGCCGTACAGCACGGTCTCGCGAGCACCGACGGCGGTGAGCACGGCCTCGGGCACGGCGTCCGGGTCGTCGACCGGCGCGAGTTCGGCCAGCCACACCCCGTCCCGCACCACGTCCCCCACGGCCTCGGCGGCCTCCTGCGAAAGCCGCGTCTTCCCGGCCCCGCCGGGCCCGAGCAGCGTGACGAGCCGCGCGGCCGCGAGGTCCTGACGGATGGCATCGATGTCGGCTTCCCGGCCGACGAAGGAGGTGAGACGGGCACGGAGGTTGCCGGAGGGAGCTGAGGCCGGACGAGCGGATGCGCGATCGCCCGCTGCGCCGGACCCGGTCTCCCGACGGCCGCCCCGTCCGTCCTGGCCGCCCCGTCCGTCCGCGGCGGACGGCTCCGGTCGCAGCAACTCACCGTGCAGTGCCCGCAGTTCGGCTCCCGGGTCCGCTCCCAGCCGGTCCGCGAGCAGCTGTCGTACGGACTCGTACGCGGCCAGTGCCTCCGCCGTGCGGCCCGTGTCGCGCAGGGCGCGCAGTCGCAGGGACTGGAGGGGTTCGTCGAGGGGGTGGGTGTCGCAGAGGGCGGTCAGTTCGGGGAGGGACTGGTCGGCGTGGCCGAGGGCGAGCGCGGCGGCGTGGCGGGCGCGCAGTGCGTCCAGACGGCGGGCCTCCGCGCGTGCCGCCTCGGCCGTACGGTCGGGCAGATCGGCCAGGGCCGGACCCCGCCACAGAGCGAGGGCGTCGTCCAGGACGACGGCCGCCTTCGCGGGGTCGCCGTCGGTCAGCGCCCGCATGCCGTCACTGGCGAGCCGCTCGAAACGGTGCAGGTCGATGTCGTCCGGCCCCGCCGTCAGCCGGTAGCCGCCCTCCACCGAGGCGACCGCGTCCGCCCCGACCGCGCGCCTGAGCCGCCCGACCAGAGCCTGCAGCGCACCGGTGGCGTCGGCCGGCGGGTCGTCACCCCACACCTCGTCCACGAGCAGGCTCACGGGGACGGTACGGCCCGGCCGCAGAGCGAGAACGGTCAGCAGCGCGCGCAGCCGCGTGCCGCCGACCGGGACGGACGTACCGTCGGGACGGAGTGCCTGGGTGGTGCCGAGGATGCGATAGCGCACGGGTCCATTGTCTCCGGTGTGGTCGGGGCCGGTCACGGGGTTCCGCTCACGGGGTGTTGACGGGCCGTACGCCCTCGGACGGTGGGACCAGGTCCCGGCAGTCGCGGTGAGCGCGGCGGCCCGGACCCCCACCACCGCGGGCTCACGCCCTGCTCAGCCCCGCCCGCTCGCCGGCCGACAGGCCCTCGGTCTGCCTTGACGGGGTGACGTGCCGGTCGCCCCCGGACGGACGCGCCGGACCCGGGCAGCCTCCGAGAGCACGGCCCGGTCCCCCACCCCCACGGACTCACACCCTGCCCAGCCCCGCCAGCTCGCCGGCCGGCAGGCCCTCGGTCTCCCTTGGCAGCATGACGGGCCGGTCGCCTCCGGACAGACGCGCCGGACCCCGACAGCCGCCGAGAGCACGGCTCAGACCCCCACTCCCACGGACTCACGCCCCGCTCAGCCTCATCACCTCGCCGGCCGAGAGGCCCACAGTCTCCCTTCACGGGGCGACGGCCCGATCGCCCCCGTACACACGCGCCGGACCGGGGCAGTCGCCGAGAGCACGGACCAGTCCCCCACCCCCGCGAACTCACGCCCCGCTCAGCCCCGCCAGCAGCTCGGTGAGTTCGTCGGCCGGCAGGCCCTCGGTCTCCGTTCCGGGCGGTGCGCCGGGCGGGATGCCCCGGGTCCTGCGGACCGTGTGCGACAGTCCCGAGTCCGTGTCCGGGACCTCCAGGGTGACCATGAGCCCTGCCTCGGACCGCGGGCCCCCGCCGCCGGCGAACCACTTCGGGCTCGCGTCCACCGACCGCAAGGACCGGCGGCCCGGCAGCGGCTCCCAGGTGCTCGAACCCGGCACCGTCTCGCCGTACTCCTGTGTCACGACCTGCACGCACCGCACCCGGCCGCGGACCTCGGGCAGCCGGCCCCCGTGCGTCTCGACCGTGAGCAGTCCGACGAGCCGGTCCGTGCCGCCCGGTGCCGCAGCGATCTCCCCGACCCCGACGACCAGGCCGTCCCTGTCCCGCAGCACCCGCTCGGCGCCCTGTTCCACCGGACCCGCGAGCTCGGTGAGCTGGTCCCGCCAGCCGCCCCCGAGGACGTCGTCGGCGGCATGGAACAGCAGCGGCCAGCACACCTCCTCGCCCACCGGGAACGGCGTACCGCAGCACTCCATCTGCCAGTCCGCGTAGAACACGTGCCACAGCCCCATGCCCCCCACCCTTCCATGGAACCTCCGCCCCACCCCAAGACGTTTTCACCTGTGCCCGGTACCGTCGGGCCGTCCCACCGCGCGCAGGTCCAGTTCAGGGAGCCCCATGACCACCGCCACCACCCGCCACAGCGACCGGCGGATCAGCCCGGTCTTCCTCGGGATCGTCGCCGTGACGGCGGTGACGGGCTGGGCCACCTGGACCGGATTCGCCGAGCGGACCGACATCGCCGTCTTCCTGTTCGTGACCGGCGCCTGGGTCGTGTCCCTCTGCCTGCACGAGTACGCCCACGCCCGCACCGCACTGCACAGTGGCGATGTCTCGATAGGGGCGAAGGGGTACTTGACCCTCAATCCTCTCGCCTATACCCACGCCCTGCTCAGCATCGTGCTCCCCGTCATCTTCGTGATCATGGGCGGCATCGGCCTGCCCGGCGGCGCGGTGTTCATCGAACGCGACAGGATCCGCGGCCGCTGGCGGCACAGCCTGATCTCCGCGGCGGGCCCCCTCACGAACGTCCTGTTCGCGATCGCCTGCACGGCCCCGTTCTGGCTGGACGCCCTCGACGGCGTACCCGCGGAGTTCCTCTTCGCGCTGGCCTTCCTCGCCCTGCTCCAGGTCTCCGCCGCGATCCTGAACTTCCTGCCGGTACCGGGCCTGGACGGCTACGGCATCATCGAGCCCTGGCTCTCGCACGACGTCAAGCGCCAGATCGAGCCCTTCGCCCCCTTCGGCCTGCTGTTCGTGTTCGCGCTGCTGTGGGTGCCGCAGGTCAACGCCGTGTTCTTCGACCTGGTCCACACGGTCCTGAACGGGCTCGGGGTCAGCGAGGTGGAGGCGTCGATCGGCTGGAGCCTCTACCGCTTCTGGTAGGCGTCGGTCTTGCCGCGCTTGAGGTAGTACCAGCACATGTTGGACGACAGCCCCGCCAGCAGCACCCACACGATTCCCAGCCAGCTGCCCTGGGTGAAGGAGACGACCGCCGCCGCGACGGCGAGGAGGCAGACGGCGAGGGCGTAGAGGGCGAGGCGGGGCATGTCGACGGGCTCCTGTCGGGGGGACACTGCTGTGCTACGCCGACCAGTGTCCCCCATCGGCTCACACGTCCGTGACCCGCAGCCCCGCGTGCGCCTTGTAGCGCCGGTTGACCGAGATCAGGTTGGCGACCAGCGACTCGACCTGGTGGGCGTTGCGCAGCCGGCCCGCGAAGATGCCACGCATGCCGGGGATACGGCCGGCCAGCGCCTGCACGATCTCCACGTCGGCCCGCTCCTCTCCGAGCACCATGACGTCGGTGTCGATCTCCTCGACCTCCGGGTCCTCGAGCAGCACGGCCGACAGATGGTGGAAGGCGGCGGTGACCCGCGAGTCCGGGAGCAGGACCGCCGCCTGTTCCGCGGCACTGCCCTCCTCAGGCTTCAGCGCGTAGGCGCCCTTCTTGTCGAAGCCGAGCGGGTTGACGCAGTCGACGACGAGCTTGCCGACGAGTTCCTCCCGCAGCGACTCCAGCGTCTTGCCGTGGCCGTCCCACGGCACGGCGACGATCACGATGTCGCTGCGGCGCGCGGTCTCGGCGTTGTCGGCGCCCTCGACACCGTGCCCGAGTTCGTCGGCGGCGGCCTGCGCGCGGTCGGCGGCCCGGGATCCGATGATCACCTTCTGCCCGGCGCGGGCGAGCCGGTAGGCGAGGCCCTTGCCCTGCGGCCCGGTCCCGCCGAGCACGCCGACGACGAGTCCGGAGACGTCGGGAAGGTCCCAGGGGTCCTTGGCGGGAGCCTTCTGTGCAGCACTGTCGGTAGAGGTCATGGGCCCGACTTTACGTCCGCCCCGCTCGCCCCGGCCGGTGACCCGGGTCACGGGCGCCCTCCCGAAGGTGATCCGGTCACGGGCGCGAGGTCCCCGGCCTCGTCGCGGCGCCCGACGGGCGAGGCGTCTACCCGGGCCAGGTTGGATCCCCCCCCCGATCCGGACCGGCTCGCAGCAGGCGGCGGACAGGCCGTCGGCGGTGCCGGCCGGCGCCGGCGGGCCGTCGTCCTCGGTGCCTCTCTGCCCGGTTCGGGCGAATTCGGGGTGAACGGCCGGTCACGGAGGTCCGCTTGCGGCAGGATGCGACCCCATGGACGCCGTACGGGTCGCGCTGCTGCGCGAAGTGCTCGCCGGGACCGAGTGGCTGGGGGCCACGCGACGCTTCGCGGGCGTACTGCGGGGGTCGGTGGTCTCGCACGGGGGCGGGCTGCTCCTGGTCGGCACGCCGGAGTACGAACCGTGGCACCTGGCGGCCCATCTGGTCGACGAGGCCGCCTGGTCGGGGACACCGGAGCTGGCCCCCACTCTCGTACGCCACGACGCGCGCCCCACCGACCCCGCGCACCTGTCGGTCGGCCCGGGTCGGCTCGCGGCGGCGCGGCGGGGCGAGACCCTGCTTGTGGTGTCCCCGGACCGGCCGGGCGCCCCGCTTCTGGAGCACGTGAACGACGCCCGGCGGGCCGGCGCGACGGTCCTCTCCCTCGGCCCCGGCGAGGGCGAACTCGCGGCGATGGCCCACGAGTCGCTGGCCGTACCGGAGGGCACGGACCTCGACCTGGACACCGTGCAGCACCTGGTGAGCGCGGCGGCCGGAGAGAACGCCGTCCCCACCCCCAGGGGCCGGCGGCGGTTCCGGGACCGGCTGTCGAGACTGGCCGACCAGCTGACCGCGCCGCCTCCCGCCCGCTGGTAGCGGCGAAAAGCGGTTGCCGGACCGGGAGGCCTCCGCCGACCATGACCGGTCGTGACCGACGACGCCCCTGAACCCCCCTCTGGCCTTCGCGCCATGCTTCCCGACCTCGCCCCCTGGCGGGCCTCCCTGGACTTCCGGCGGCTGTGGTACGCGGGGCTGATCTCGAACTTCGGCAGCTTCCTGACCTTCGTGGCGCTGCCGGTGCAGCTGAAGGACCTGACCGGTTCGGCCGCGGCGGTGGGCGCGATCGGGGCCGTGGAGCTGCTTCCCCTTCTCGTCTTCGGGCTGTACGGGGGCGCGCTCGCGGACGCGTGGGACAAGCGGAAGCTGATCGTGTGGACCGAGGCCGGGCAGGGCCTGCTGAGCGCGGCCCTGCTGCTCAACGCCCTGTTTCCGCACCCCGCCGTCTGGCCGCTGTACGTCGTCGCGGCCCTGTCCTCCGCCCTGGTCTCGGTGCAGCGTCCGGCGCTGGACTCCCTCTGGCCCCGGATCGTGGCCCATGACCACCTCCCGGCGGCGGCCTCGCTGAACTCCTTCCGCTGGACGGTCGGCGGGGTCGCGGGCCCGGCGCTGGCGGGCGCGGTGGTGGCCTACGCGGGTCTCGGCTGGGCATACGGCGCGGACCTGCTGACCTTCGTGGTCTCCGTCGCCCTCGTCGTACGGATCGCGGCCTCCCCCGCCTCCCACGAGGCGGCCAAGCCGTCGCTGAAGGCCATCGCGGAGGGTGCGCGGTATGCCTGGGGCCGCAAGGAACTCCTCGGCACCTACGCCGTCGACCTCGCGGCGATGTTCCTGGCGATGCCGCTGGCCCTGCTGCCGTTCCTCGCGGACGAGCTGGGCGCGGAGTGGTCGCTGGGCCTGATGTATGCGAGCGTTCCGCTCGGCGCGCTGCTGGTGAGCCTGGTCAGTGGCTGGACCGCGCGGATCCACCGGCATGGGCGGATGGTGGTCCTCGCGGCGGCTCTGTGGGGCCTGGCGATCGCGGCGGCCGGGACCATGAGCAACGTCTGGCTGGTGCTGTTGTTCCTGACTGTGGCCGGAGGATGCGACATGGTCAGCGGGATCTTCCGGGGGATCATGTGGAACCAGACGATCCCGGACGAGCTGCGCGGTCGGCTCGCCGGGATCGAACTGCTGTCGTACTCGGTGGGCCCGACCGTCGGCCAGGTCAGGGCCGGTGGTTTCGCCGCGTGGTGGGGCGTACGGACGTCCGTCTGGTCGGGCGGGGTGCTGTGCGCGGGGGCGGTGGGCCTGCTGGCCCTGTGTCTGCCGAAGCTGATGACGTACGACGCCCGCACGGACGAGCACGCGGCCCAGGTACGGGAACAGAGGACCGCGGCCCAGGTGTGATCAGTCGTCCTCCCGGCCCGCCGCCGAGGCGTCGTGCCACTTGGGGTCGTTCTCCCACTCGAGGTTGCGCTCGCGGGCCGTCTCCATCGCCTGCTCGGCCTCCTTGCGGCTCGCGTAGGGCCCGAACCGGTCCTTGGCCGGGCACTGGGGCCCTTCCTCGACCTTCTTGTGCTCCAGGCAGTAGTACCACTCGCCCGGCTTGCCACCCGCGCGCTTCTTGAACAAGGGCATGTCCTGCTCCTCTCGCCTCCGCAATGTTCCCCCATTGCCGCTGGATAGACTCGTCGGCATGTCTGGCCAGTCGCTGCTCGTGCCCGGGGAACTGTCCCCCATCCGTTCCGTGCCCGGAAACATCCGTCGCCCCGAGTACGTCGGCAAGCCCGCGCCGACGCCGTACAAGGGTCCGGAGGTGCAGACTCCGGAGACCGTCGAGGCGATGCGCATCGCCGGCCGTATCGCGGCCCGGGCGATGGCGGAGGCCGCGAAGCTGATCGCCCCCGGGGTGACCACCGACGAACTGGACAAGGTGGCGCACGAGTACATGTGCGACCACGGCGCCTACCCGTCGACGCTCGGCTACCGGGGCTTCCCGAAGTCCCTGTGCACCAGCCTCAACGAGGTGATCTGCCACGGCATTCCGGACTCCACCGTGCTCCGGGACGGCGACATCATCAACCTCGACGTGACGGCGTACATCGGCGGGGTGCACGGCGACAACAACGCGACGTACCTGGTGGGTGACGTCGACGAGGAGAGCCGGCTGCTGGTCGAGCGCACCCGGGAGTCCCTGGCGCGCGCGATCAAGGCGGTCAGGCCGGGCCGTCAGATCAACATCATCGGCCGGGTCATCGAGTCGTACGCCAAGCGCTTCGGCTACGGAGTCGTCCGGGACTTCACGGGCCACGGCATCAACTCCTCCTTCCACAGCGGCCTGATCATCCCGCACTACGACAGCCCGCACGCGACGACGGTCATCCAGCCCGGCATGACGTTCACGATCGAGCCGATGCTGACGCTCGGGACGCACGAGTACGACATGTGGGACGACGGGTGGACGGTCGTCACCAAGGACCGGAAGCGGACGGCCCAGTTCGAGCACACGCTGGTGGTGACGGAGACGGGTGCGGAGATCCTGACGCTGCCGTAGTCGGCGTGGGCCTCAGCGCTCCAGGAAGACCCGGCCGCCCACCTCGACCCATCCGCCCGGCTGCGGAGCCGTGAGGATCTGGGAGCCGGCGCCCTGGACGATGTTCAGGGCCCGGCCGAGTTCGGCGGTGAGCTGGAGAGCCGCGGCGCCCGTGGCCTCGTCCTCCTCGACACCGTCGCCCCGGCCGGGGAAGCCACGGGCCCGGATGCGTCCGGCGGCCTCGTCCTCCCAGGCCCAGGCGTAAGTCCACTCCCCTGCCGCCGGGATGCTCAGATCGTCCACCTCGGCGGCGGTGCCGTACTGGCGGAAGGTCCGCGGGGCCGCCCATTCGGCCCGCGCCTCGATCCAGCTGAACTCCCCGTCGAGCCGGGTACCGACGACCCCGGCGGGCGTGACGAGTTCGGGCACGTCGAGCAACCAGGCCGCCCCGACGCACGGGTAGCCGGCGAAGGCGAGCCGGACGGAGGGCGTGTAGATGTCGATGACCCCTCGCTCGGGATCGTCGACGAAGACGGTCTCGCTGAACCCGAGCTTCGCGGCGAACGCCTGCCGCTCGTCCCGGTCCGGCATCACGGATCCCTCGCGGACGACGCCCAGCTCATTGCCGTAGCCGCCGTTGGGCGCGCAGAAGACGCGCAGCACGTCGTAGTCACTCACGGGGAAATTGAAGCATCCGAGCACGTCCCGCAACTCCACGCGCCCTCGGAGCCAAGTCTTTGAATCTCCCTTGACCTTTACTTGGCAATTACTTTGAGCCATACATAGCTAAGCCTCAGATAAGTTAGGCGAGCCTATCCAACCCTCTCAGGAGCTCGTATGCGCGCCGCCAGACTGTCCGTCCTCACCTTCACCGCCGTGGCAGCCCTGACCGCCGTCACGGGGTGCACGGAGAAGGGAAGCTCGGGCGACAGCGACCGCGTGATCGACGTGACCGCGACCGACAGCAAGTGCGAGGTCTCCAAGAAGGCGTTCCCGGCCGGCCACGTGGAGCTCGCCATCGAGAACAAGGGATCCAAGGTCACCGAGGTCTACGTCCTCTTCCCGGACGACCGGATCGTCGCCGAGCGCGAGAACATCGGCCCCGGCACCAGGCAGAAGGTCACCGCCGAGGTGAAGGCCGGCGACTACACGATCGCCTGCAAGCCCGGCATGAAGGGCGACGGCATCCGGCAGGAGGTCAAGGCCACCGGCGGGACCGTGGCCCAGCGCGACCCGCGCCTCGACTCGGCCGTCGCCGCGTACCGCAAGTACGCGCAGGAGCAGGCCGACGCCACCCTGCCGCTCGCGAAGACCTTCGCCGCCGCGGTCAAGGCCGGCGACCTCAAGGCCGCCAAGAAGGCCTACGCCCCCTCCCGGATCGGCTGGGAGCGCACCGAGCCGGTCGCCGAGTCCTTCGGGGACATCGACCCGAAGGTCGATGTGCGGGCCGACGGGCTGGAGGGCGGGCAGAAGTGGACCGGCTGGCACCGGCTCGAGAAGTCCCTCTGGCAGGACAAGAAGATCACCGCCGAGGACAAGACCCTCGCCGACCAGCTGATCACCGACCTCACCGACTGGCAGAACCGGGTCGGCAAGGCGGACATCACCCCGACCTCGATGGCCAACGGCGCCAAGGAGCTCCTCGACGAGGTCGCCACCGGCAAGGTCACCGGCGAGGAGGAGCGCTACTCGCACACCGACCTCGTCGACTTCAAGGCCAACGTCGAGGGCGCGGAGAAGTCGTACGAGCTGCTGAAGCCGGTCGCCGAGGAGAACGACGCGGCCCTGGTCACCGAGCTCGACAAGCAGTTCGCCGCGCTGAACACGCTGCTAGACAAGTACCGCGCCGACAAGACGTCCTACGACTTCACCTCGTACGACAAGGTCGGTGACGGCGATCGCAAGCAGCTGTCGGACGGTGTGAACGCGCTCGCTGAGCCGCTGTCCAAGCTCGCCGCCGCCGTCGTCACCAAGTCTTCCTGAGGCGGGCGCCATGACGGACGAAGAAAAGACCACGGCTCCCTCGCGCCGCGCGCTCATCGGCTGGGGCGGGGCCGGGCTCGCGCTCGGTGCCGCCGCTGCCGGTGGCGCGGTCGCGATGACCCGTACCGGCGACGACATCGAACCGACCGCGGCCGAGGCCGGTGCCGCCGTCGAGTTCCACGGCGCCCACCAGGCGGGCATCGCCACGCCTGTGCAGGACCGGCTGCACTTCGCCGCGTTCGACGTGACGACCGAGGACCGCGCCGCGTTCGTGCAGATGCTCAAGGAGTGGACGGCGGCCGCGTGGCGGATGACCGCGGGCAAGGCGGTCGGCGAAGGGGCGTACGGCGGTCTCGCCGAGGCGCCGCCGGACGACACCGGGGAGGCGCTCGGGCTCAAGCCGTCGCGGCTGACGCTGACGATCGGCTTCGGGCCGTCCCTCTTCGAGAAGTTCGACCTGGCCGACCGGCGGCCCGAGGCGCTCGTCGACCTCCCCCAGTTCGCCGGGGACAACCTCGACAAGAACCGCAGCGGCGGCGACCTGTGCGTCCAGGCCTGCTCGGACGACCCGCAGGTCGCCGTGCACGCGATCCGCAACCTCGCCCGGATCGGCTTCGGCAAGGTCGTCATCAAGTGGTCGCAGCTCGGCTTCGGCAAGACGTCCTCGACGACGCCCGACGCGCAGACCCCGCGCAACCTGATGGGCTTCAAGGACGGCACCCGCAACATCGCCGGCACGGAGACGGACCGGCTGAAGAAGTTCGTGTGGGTGGACTCCGCCAAGGACGCCAAGGACGCCCCGTGGATGGACGGCGGGTCCTATCTCGTCGCCCGCCGCATCCGCATGCACATCGAGACGTGGGACCGCACCTCGCTGCAGGAGCAGGAGGACGTCTTCGGCCGCGACAAGGGCGAGGGCGCCCCGGTCGGCAAGGCCAAGGAGCGCGACAAGCCGTTCCTGCCCGCGATGAAGCCCGACGCGCACGTCCGGCTCGCGCACCCCGACTCCAACCACGGGGCGACGATCCTGCGCCGCGGCTACTCCTTCACCGACGGCACCGACGGCCTCGGCCGGCTGGAGGCGGGCCTGTTCTTCCTCGCGTACCAGAAGGACGTCCGCGAGGGCTTCATCCGGATCCAGCGCCATCTGGCCACGGACGCGCTCAACGAGTACATCCAGCATGTGGGTTCGGCGGTCTTCGCCGTCCCGCCCGGCGTCCGTGACAAGGACGACTGGTGGGGCAGCACGCTGTTCTCCAAGGAGGCCTGACCCGTGTTCTCCAACTACCTGATCGGTCTGCGCGAGGGGCTGGAAGCCAGCCTGGTCGTCTGCATCCTCATCGCCTACCTGGTGAAGACGGGCCGCCGGGACGCCCTGAGGCCCATCTGGATCGGCATCGGCGTCGCGGTCGCGCTCGCCCTCGGTTTCGGGTGCGCGCTCGAATTCGGCTCCCAGGAGCTGACGTTCGAGGCGCAGGAGGCCCTCGGCGGTTCCCTGTCGGTGCTCGCGGTCGGCCTGGTGACGTGGATGGTCTTCTGGATGCGGCGCACCGCCCGGCATCTGAAGTCCGAGCTGCACGGCAAGCTGGACGCCGCCCTGCAGATGGGCACCGCCGCCCTGGTCGCCACCGCGTTCCTCGCGGTGGGCCGGGAGGGTCTGGAGACCGCCCTGTTCGTGTGGGCGTCGGTGCACGCGGCCGGCGACGGCACCCCACGCCCGCTTATCGGCGCGGCCCTCGGTATCGCCACGGCGGTCCTGCTGGGCTGGCTGTTCTACCGCGGCGCCCTGCGCATCAACCTGGCCAAGTTCTTCACCTGGACCGGCGGGATGCTGGTCGTCGTGGCGGCGGGCGTGCTGGCGTACGGCTTCCACGACCTCCAGGAGGCCGACTGGCTGCCGGGCCTCACCAACAAGGCCTTCGACATCAGCGACACCATCCCGCCGGACAGCTGGTACGGCACGCTCCTCAAGGGCGTGTTCAACTTCCAGCCGGACCCGACCGTCCTTCAGGTCACGGTGTGGCTGCTGTACTTGATCCCGACACTCGCGCTGTTCCTCGTCCCGGTAGGGTTCGCCTCCGGGAAGGGGAAGGTGAAGGCACCTGATGAGCAGGGATCGCGGCCCTCGAAGGCTCCGCAGGCTTGACCGGAGCGCACTGATAGCAGCCTCTGTGACCGCTTTGTCGTTGACGGCGAGCGGATGCATGGTGGTGCACGGCGAGCGGGAGGTGCTTCCCGCGACCACCAAGGCGGAGGCCGCCAAGGCGCTTCAGCAGTTCACGAACGCGTACAACGCGGCGGACAAGGCGTACGACAGCTCGCTGGACGCAGGCCACGTCACCGGGGCACTCGGCGCCATCGACGCGGCACGGCTGAAGGCCGGCAAGGCCAACAGCCCGAGCGGCAACGCCACGCACACTCCGCTGAAGTTGTCGGACGTCACGTACACCATCCCGAAGAAGGCGGGCTGGCCGCGCTGGTTCGTCGCCGACGCGGCCGGCAACAAGGGCGGCACCGCGCGCTGGCTCCTCGTGTTCACCCGCAACGGCCTGAACGAGCCGTTCCAGGCGGCGTATCTGACGCTGGTGGCCGAGGGCAAGGTGCCGCAGTTCAAGAAGGACGCGGACGGCTGGGCCGAGACCGTGCCGGTGAACTCGGCCGAACTGGCCGTCCCGCCCGGCGAGGTGGGCCAGGAGTACGCGACCTACCTCAAGAACGGCAGCGACACCTTCGCGGACGGCGCGTACACCAGCACATGGCGTGCGGCCCGCGCGAAGGACGGCAAGCGGCCGGGCCTGGTCACCCAGTACATCGACGAACCGATGACGAGCGGCGACTACCAACCGCTGGCCCTGCGCACCACGGACGGCGGGGCGCTGGTGTTCTTCGCCACGCACCTCTACACGAAGCAGACGGCCGCCCCGGGCACCTCGATCCCCACCAACGATGCCGTGCGGGCCCTGACGACCGGCGAGATCAAGCAGTCCCTGACGATGGAGATCGTCTCCAACTCGGTGGCCGTCGATCCCCCGAAGGGCGCGGGCGGGCAGAAGGTCACCGTGCTCGGCCGGATCCAGGGACTGACGTCCGCGAAGGGTTCGTAGCGATCGGCCCGCCCGCTACCGGCGCAGGGGCCAGGCCGCGTTCTCGTGGTCCGGCTCCTCGCCGACGTAGCGGGAGCAGGCGTCGGTGAGGACTTCCAGGAGGCTCAGCGGGTCGGGCAGCGGGTGTTCGAGGCCGCGGACCCAGTGCACGGCCTGGTCGCCGGGGAGCCGGGCGGGCGGTACGAGGACGTAGGAACCCCGGCAGTGCCAGCGCAGGCCGGGGTGTTCGTCGGCCGTCTCGGGGTGGCAGTCCAGTTCGCACGGCCACCACTCGTCCTCGTCCTCGGGGGTGCCGCGGGTGAGGGTGAAGAACAGGAGCCGGCCGTCGTCGCTCTCGGCGACGGGTCCGACCTCGATCCCGGAGCCGAGGAGCCGCTCCAGCGCTTCCAGCCCGGCCTCCAGGGGGACGTCGAGGACGTCGTGGACCATGCCGGTCGCGGTGATGAAGTTGGCCTGCGGCTGGTGCCGGGCCCAGCGCTCGATCTGGGAGCGGTCGGTGGTCGACTGGGTCTGCCAGGCGAAGGACACGGGATGCCGGGCGGGCGTGGGACATCCGACCCGGTCGCAGGAACACCGGTACCCGGGGGCGGGATGCGCGGCGGGCGCGAGCGGGAGTCCCGCTGAGGCAGCGGCCAGCAGCAGGGCCTCACGACCGCCTTCGTTCCCGGCGGCGGCCTCCTTCGGCCGGCGTCCGCGCAGCCATTGGGAGAATTTGCCCTGCAGGCCGGTCCGGCCTCCCGACTCCGCGCTCATCTATCACCCTCGCCTCGCTGTCGTGCGGAACAGCATGCCTTATGGTCCCACTTTCCTCGGCTTCGGGGGGCCGGAAGCGAGGTGAGCCACTCAGCGGGGTGCGATGCCGTGGAGGGCGTAGTCGACGAGGGTGTCGGTGTAGTCGTAGGTGATCGGGCCGGTGTGCTGGAGCCAGCGCTGGGCGAGGGGGGAGACCCAGAGTTCGAGGGCGATGCGCGGGTCGATCTCGGGGCGCACCTGGCCGGCCTCCTGGGCGGCGCGCACCCGGTCGACGTAGAGCTGGAGCGACGGTTCGAGGAGCTTTGTCATGAAGGCCCGGCCGACCTCTTCGTTGACGACGCCCTCGGCGGCCAGGGCGCGGGAGGGGGCCTCGAAGCGGGGGTCCTTGAGCTGGTCGACGGTGAGTCGCAGTACGGCCTTGAGGTCGGCGGCGAGGTCCCCGGTGTCCGGAATGGTGTACGTCTCCTCGGGACCGGCCTCCCGTGCCGCCTGCTCGCTCAGGTCGAGGAAGGCCTCCATCAGCACCTCCGCCTTCGACGACCACCAGCGGTAGATCGTCTGCTTGCCGACTCCGGCACGGGCGGCGATGCCCTCGATCGTGGTCTTGGGATAGCCGACCTCGGCGACGAGATCGAGGGCGGCGTCGTAGATGGCGCGGCGGGACTTCTCGCTGCGACGGGTGGTGTCGGGGGCGGCGGGCTGCTTGGAGTTGCGGGTGGCCATGGGGCGAACCTACCAGGTTGACAAGACGGTCCGTCTCGCCGGAGAGTGAAGGCATCGAGCGAGACGAGACGTCTCGTTATGAGTCGGATGAGTGAAGGAGCAGGTCATGGCACGAGGTGGATCGGGCGGCATGCTCGGAGTCGGCGGCACACGCAACAACATCGGCCGCAAGGCCCTGCGCGGCGGCGACCGCGACGGCCGGATCGGCGGCGCACGGGACCCGCGGGCGGACAAGCGTGAGCTGCTGCGGAAACTCCAGGAGAAGCGGGAGGGGGAAGCGGCGGGGGAAGCTTCGTCGTGACCGGGCCACCCCTGACCGGGGCTACGGCCTGTCCGACGGGGGCCAGGGGTCGCCCCACGCCGCGTCCCGCGCCGCCTTGTACAGGTCGCCGTGCCGCTTCGTGACCGTGCGGCGGGTCAGCTGCTCGTCGGGCTCGCACAGGTCGAGGAGGACCTGGCCCTTGCGGATCTGGGGGCGGCGGATCACGCGGGCCGGGGCCGGGGTGGCCGGGAGCCGGGTCGCCGCCACGTAGCTGAACTTCTCGTCCTCGTACGGCAGTGAGCCGCCCTTGACCTGGCGGTGGAGGGACGACCGGCTGACCCTCGCCGAGAAGTGGCACCAGTCCTCGCCGGCGACGATCGGGCACGCCGCGCTGTGCGGGCAGGGCGCGGCGACCCGGAAACCGGCGGCGATCAGCCGGTCGCGGGCCTCGATGACGCGGGCGTACCCGGCGGGGGTGCCGGCCTCGACGATCACGACGGTCTGTGCCGACGCCGCCGCGGTGTCCACGAGGGCGGTGCGGTCGGCGGGGGTGAGCTCGTTGAGGACGTACGAGACGGTGACCAGATCCGTGGCGGGCAGGGTGAGGTCCGTGCCGATCCTGGTGCGCTGCCAGTGGGCGTCGCGCAGGGCCGGGTTCGCGGTGGCGATCTCGCGGCCGAGGGCGAGCGCGGGCTCTGACCAGTCGAGGACGGTGACCGCGCGGTCGCCCGGCCAGGTGGCGTTGACGGCCCAGGTGGCGGCGCCGGTCCCGCCGCCGACGTCGGTGTGACTCGTGGGGGTCCAGTCGGGGGTCGCCTCGGCGAATGCCTCCAGGGCCGCGTGGACCGCCTCGAAGGTGGCCGGCATGCGGTACGCGGCGTAGGCGGCCACGTCCGCCCGGTCGCGGAGGATCGGGGTGTCGGTGGGGGTGGTTCCGCGGTAGTTGGCGATCAGGCGGTCCACCGCCTGGGCCGCCTGCTTCGGGGGGAGGCCGTGGAGGAGGCCGGCGAGGGCGGCGCGGAGGGTTTCGGACGGGGGTGCGGGGGCGGTCACCCGAGGATTCTATGGGCGGCGGGTGTGGGTGGGGCTCGCCGGTTTTCTCGCCCCCGCCGCCCCTACCCGTCCCGTCCCCAGGGGCGCTGCCCCTTCGACCCCGCTGGGGGCTGCGCCCCCAGACCCCCGTCGGCCCTGAAGGGGCCTCGTCCTCAAACGCCGGACAGGCTGAAAAACCTCTCGAACGCCGGACGGCTGCACAGAGCTCACGCCCCTCTCACCGCCCGTGCCACCCTCGTCGCCGCCTGCGCCCTCGGTCTGTTGTCCGGGGGGCGTCTTCGGGGGTGGACCGTGTTGGCCAGGAGGACCACGAAGGTGTCCGTCGCCGGGTCCAGGACCAGGGACGTGCCCGTGAAGCCCGTGTGGCCCGCCGCGCCCCGTCCCGCGAGCTCGCCCATGAACCACTTCTGGTCGATGGCGAAGCCCAGCCCCGGTGGGGTCAGCAGCAGCTCCACGAAGTCCGGGCCGAGGATGCGGGCCGGGCCGTACGCGCCGCCCGCCAGCAGCGTCCGGCAGAAGACCGCGAGGTCGCGGGCGGTCGAGAAGAGGCCCGCGTGGCCCGCCACTCCGCCCAGCGACCACGCGTTCTCGTCGTGGACCAGGCCCCGCAGCATCCCCCGGTCCGCCTTGGCCCACGGCCGGCGCTGGTCCTCCGTGGCCGCCGCCCCCGGGCATGGGCCGAAGCGCGTGGACGTCATGCCGAGGGGGCGGGTGATGCCCTCGTGGACGAGGACGTCGAGGGGGCGGCCGGTGATGCGTTCGAGGACGTGCTGGAGGAGGAGCGGGTTGAGGTCGGAGTAGGTGTAGGTGCCGGGGACTCCGACGGGCGGCTCGGCACGCAGCAGGTTCAGGCGCTCCTCGTCGCTGTCGCAGTCGTGAAGAGGGAGTTCGGGGCGCAGTCCGGAGGTGTGGGTGAGCAGCTCCCGGACGGTGACGGAGTGCGTCGCGGCCGCCGTGAAGTCGGGCAGGTAGGCCCCCACGCGCGCGTCGATGCCCAGCGTGCCGCGCTCGATCTGCTGGACCGCGGCCACGGCCGTGAACAGCTTGGTGAGCGACGCCAGGTCGAAGGGGGTGTCGATACGGACGGGGACGCGCTCGTCCCGGGGCAGTTCCACGCCCGCGTCGGCTTCGGGGTCGTAGGACGCGTAGCGGACGGCCCAGCCCGACGCCTCCTCCACGGCGATCACCGGGCCGCGCCCCGCGACCAGGACGGCGCCGGGGGCCCAGGGGTGTGCGCCGGTGGTCAGGGCGTGGAACTCCCGGACGAGATGCCTGAGTTCCCCGGGATCGAGCCCGGCCCGTTCCGGTGTGTCGGTGCGCAGTCTCGGTGCGCTCAGCTCCCCGCTCCCTCCGTAGTCGCACGCCTGTTCCAAGGACGGCACATTGCCATGAAACAGGTGAGCGCTACCAGTGCAGCCGCCAGTTGGACGACCGCCATTGGGACGGCGGTGTCCTCTCCGGCCATCCCGACCAGCGGGGAGGCGATCGCACCGATGAGGAAGGAGGACGTGCCGAGCAGGGCGGAGGCGGAGCCGGCGGAGTGCTTGGTGCGCAGGAGGGCGAGGGACTGGGCGTTGGGCAGGGTGACGCCCATCGCCGACATCAGCACGAAGAGCGCGGCGGCGACGGGCGCCAGGCCCACCTCACCGAAGGTCCCCGTCGCCATCAGCAGCAACGCCGCGGCCGCCGCCGTCACGACCAGCAGACCCACGCCCAGGACCCGGTCCAGGCTCACCCTGCCGACCAGCAGCTTGCCGTTGATCTGGCCGACGATGACCAGCCCGACGGAGTTCACGCCGAACAGCAGGCTGAAGGTCTGCGGGGAGGCGCCGTAGATCTCCTGGATCACGAACGGGGACGCCGAGATGTAGGCGAACAGCGCGGCGAACGCGAAGCCGCCGGTGAGCAGGTAGCCGGTGAAGGGCAGGTCGGCGAGGAGACGGCGCATCGAGTGCAGGGCCTCGCCGACGCCGCCGGTGTGGCGCTCGGCCGTCGGCAGGGTCTCGGGCAGCCGCGCCCAGACCAGGGCGGCGAGCAGCGCGCCGATGACGGTGAGGACCACGAACACGCCCCGCCAGTCCGTCACCCGCAGGATCTGCCCGCCGATCAGCGGCGCGACGATCGGCGCGACCCCGCCGATCAGCATGAGGGTGGAGAAGAAGCGGGCCATCGCCACGCCGTCGTACAGGTCCCGGACCACGGCCCGGGCGATCACTATGCCCGCCGCGCCCGCGAGCCCCTGCGCCAGCCGGAAGCCGACCAGGAACTCCACCGTCGGCGCGAGAGCACACAGCGCGGTGGCGACGACGTAGACGACGAGACCGGCGAGCAGGGGGCGTCTGCGGCCCCAGCGGTCGCTCATCGGGCCGACCACCAGCTGCCCGAGGGCCATGCCGAGCAGACAGGCGGTGAGGGTGAGCTGGACGGTGGCGGCGGGCGCGTGCAGGGCGTCGGTGACCTCCGGCAGCGAGGGGAGGTACATGTCCATCGCCAGCGGTGGGGTGGCGGTGAGGCCGCCGAGGAGCAGGGTGACGAGCAGGCCGGTGCGGCGGACGGCGGCCGCCGGGGGTTCCGCCTCCGGTACGTCCGCCCGCTCGACGCCCGTCCGCTGCCCAAGGTGCCCGTGCTCGGGCATGCGCCCCTCCCTCTCCCGGTACCGCACTGTCCCGGGGGCAACCCCCGGCCCCCGGCCACCTATGCTCTCAGCTCGTACAGAGTGGCGAGGGTCACGTGAGCGAGGGTGGAGCCGGGATGACGGAGCAGAGCGTGCGCTGGGGGATTCTGGCGACGGGCGGGATCGCGGCGGCGTTCACCGCGGACCTGGTCGATCTGCCGGACGCGGAGGTGGTCGCGGTGGCCTCGCGGTCCGAGGCCTCGGCGAAGGCGTTCGCGGAGCGGTTCGGGATCGAGCGGGCGTACGGCGAGTGGGGCGCCCTGGCCGAGGACGCGGACATCGATGTCGTGTACGTCGCCACCCCGCACTCGGCGCATCGCGCGGCCGCCGGGCTGTGCCTGTCGGCCGGCCGCCATGTGCTGTGCGAGAAGGCGTTCACGCTGAACGCGCGGGAGGCCGAGGAGCTCGTCGCGCTCGCGAAGGAGCACGACCGCTTCCTCATGGAGGCCATGTGGATGTACTGCAACCCGCTGATCCGGCGGCTCAAGGCCCTCGTCGACGCCGGCGCGATCGGCGAGATCCGCACGGTGCAGGCCGACTTCGGGCTCGCCGGGCCCTTCCCGCCCGCGCACCGGCTGCGGGACCCGGCACAGGGCGGGGGCGCACTCCTCGACCTCGGGGTGTACCCGGTGTCGTTCGCGCATCTGCTGCTCGGAGAGCCCTCGGACGTCACGGCGAAGGCGGTGCTCTCCGAGGAGGGCGTGGACCTGCAGACGGGCGCACTGCTGTCCTGGGACAGCGGGGCGCTCGCCTCCCTGCACTGCTCCCTGACCGGCGGCACCGCCACGATCGCGTCGGTCACCGGCTCGCTGGGCCGGATCGACATCCCGAACGGCTTCTTCCACCCCGACCGCTTCGTCCTGCACCGTGACGGACGCGACCCCGAGGAGTTCGTCGCCGACCCGGCCGACGGGCCCCGCAACAGCCTCAAGCACGAGGCCCGCGAGGTCATGCGGGCGCTGCGGGCCGGTGAGAGCCAGTCGCCGCTGGTGCCGCTGGAGGGCACCCTCACGGTGATGCGGACGCTCGACGCGGTACGGGACCGGATCGGTGTCCGCTACCCGGGAGAGCTCCTCACGCCGGCGTGATCCCCCGCCTCACCTACGCTGCGGGTTCATGGACACCAAGAACGTGAAGACCGCCGTGGTGACCGGAGCGGGCTCCGGGATCGGCCGTGCGGTCGCCGTGGAACTGCTGCGTACGGGCTGGTCGGTGGCGCTGGCGGGGCGGCGGACCGAGACCCTGGAGGAGACGGCGGCGCTGGTGCCCGAGGGCGCCGGTCTCGCCGTACGGACGGACGTCTCGCGGCCCGATGACGTGGCCGCGCTGTTCGCCGCCGCCGTGGAGCGGTTCGGGCGGGTGGATCTGCTGTTCAACAACGCGGGGACGTTCGGTCCCGGCGGGGTGCCGGTGGAGGAGCTGCCGTACGACGCCTGGCGGCATGTGGTGGACACCAACCTCAACGGGGCGTTCCTGTGCGCGCAGGCGGCGTACCGGCAGATGAAGGAGCAGGACCCGCAGGGCGGGCGGATCATCAACAACGGTTCGATCTCCGCGCACACACCGCGGCCGCACTCCGTCGCCTACACCGCGACCAAGCACGCGCTCACCGGCCTCACCAAGTCGCTGTCGCTGGACGGGCGGCCGTACGGCATCGCGGTGGGGCAGATCGACATCGGGAACGCGGCGACGGACATGACCGCGCGGATGGGGACCGGGGCGTTGCAGGCCAACGGGGAGGTCGCGCCGGAACCTGTGATGGACGTGGCCGATGTGGCGCGCACGGTGCGGCACATGGCGGAGCTTCCGCTGGGGGCGAACGTGCAGTTCGCGACCGTACTGGCGACGGCGATGCCGTATGTGGGGCGTGGCTGAGCAGCCGATCTCCCCAAGCGGAATATGTTCTTCCACCCCCACCGTGGCCGGTTGGCGGCTTATGCTCATCACGCGTCCTCCACAAGAGCTTCACACTTGGGGGGTGGCGTTCCGTCGACCGCATCCGAGGGGGAGCGCGGCGGCCATCCATGGACCGGGTGGGGGTGGATCTCGCGTGGGACCGCGAGGTACGCACCGGTCCATGGACGGCCGCCGCGCACATTCTCAGCTCGCGCACATCCCTTCTCAGCCCGCGCATATCCCTTCCTCACGGCGCCGCAATGCTGCGTCCCTACCTTGAGGGCGCGCCCACAGCGGGCGCCAAGAACCTCGAGGAACGGGATGTTTGGCATCTATCTCAAGCGCGAGCTGGGCCGGCGCAAGAAGGCGGCCCTGGTCATCGCTCTGGGTCTGGCGCTCGGTATCGCGCTGGTCATCACCGTCAACTCGGTGTCGGCCGGCATGACTCAGGCTCAGGACAAGGTCCTGAAGTCGCTCTACGGGCTCGGCACCGACATGACCGTCACCAAGACCAGGTCGGCCCCGACGTCGGGAAGTTCGGGCAGACCGAACTTCCAGTTCGACGCCAACTCCAACGACAGCGACGACACGCAGAGCTCCGACCGCGTGACGACCCAGGGCGGTCAGGCCCTGGCGGCCGGCGTGGTCACCAAGGTCTCGAAGCAGACCGGCGTGGCGAGCGCGGTGGGCGCGCTGACCCTGAACGTCACCAAGGTCGACGGCTCCTTCACCCAGGGCAAGGCACAGAGTTCGGGTGGAAACACCGGGAACGGCGGCCAGGGCGGTCCGGGCGGCGGCAGCAGTGGCAGCACCGCCGCGCCCCAGGTCCAGGGCGGCGGCGCCAACTTCGACGTGAACTCCTACTCGGTCGCCGGGGTGGACGTCACCGACCAGACGCTCGGCCCGCTGGCCGGCTCCAAGGTCACCACCGGCAAGACCTTCACCGCAGCGCAGACCGACGCGAAGGTCGCCGTCGTCAGCAAGGCGTACGCCAAGGAGAACTCCCTCAAGGTCGGCGGGACCCTGAAGATCTCCGGCACCAAGTACACGATCATCGGCATCGCGACGCCCGACAGCAGTGAGTCCACCACCGACGTCTACCTGCCCCTGAAGCAGGCCCAGACGCTGGCCGACGCCAAGAACCAGGTCACCACGATCTACGTCAAGGCGAGCGACTCGAAGCAGATCGACTCCGTCAAGTCGGCGATCCAGAAGAACATCTCCGGTACGACCGTCACCACCTCCGCCGATCTCGCGGAGACCGTCTCCGGGTCCCTGTCCACCGCCTCCGACCTCGCGACCAGCGTGGGCAAGTGGCTGTCGATCGCCGTGCTCGTCGCCGCCTTCCTGGTCGCCGCGCTGCTGACCTCCTCGGCGGTCTCCCGCCGGGTGCGCGAGTTCGGCACCCTGAAGGCGCTCGGCTGGCCGAGTCGCCGGGTCACCCGGCAGGTCGTCGGCGAGTCGATGGTGAACGGCCTGCTCGGCGGCGCCCTCGGGATCGGCCTCGGCCTCGCGGCCGCGTACGCCGTGACCATGATCAGCCCCAAGCTGACCGCCCAGCTCGGCAACACCGGCGGCGGTGCGGGCGGCCCCGGCGGTGGCGGTGGCCCCGGCCGGCAGGCCACCCAGAACACCATGGAGATCGCGCTGTCCGCGCCCGTCTCGATGACCACCATCGCGCTCGCGGTGGGCCTGGCGGTGACCGGCGGGCTGATCGCCGGGGCGATGGGCGGGTGGCGGGCCTCGCGGATGCGGCCCGCGGACGCGCTGCGCAGCGTGTCGTAACCGCTGTCGCCTTCCCACTTCTTCTTCTCTACGGAGTTCCCATGTACAGACTCACCGGCGTCACCAAGCGCTACTCGCGCGGCAAGGAATCGGTGGAGGCGCTGCGGGGCGTCGACCTCACCATCGAGGACGGCGACCAGTTGGTCATCCAGGGCCCCACCGGTGGCGGCAAGTCCACGCTGCTGCAGATGATCGGCGGCCTGGACCGCCCGACCGAGGGCAGCGTCGAACTGGACGGCGTCGACCTGGCGAAGATCAGCGAGGCCAGGCTGACCCGGCTGCGGGCCGAGAAGATCGGCATCATCTTCCAGTCGTTCAACCTCATCCCGACCCTGACCGCGCAGGAGAACGTCGAGACGGCGCTGGTCCCGCTGGGAGTGAAGCCGGCGGAACGGCGTGAGCGGGCGGCGGAGGCGCTCCGCTCGGTGGGGCTGGGCGAGCGGCTCACCCACGCGCCCTCCGAGCTGTCCGGCGGCCAGCAGCAGCGCGTGGCCATCGCGCGTGCGCTGGTCAAGAAGCCGAAGGTGCTGCTCGCCGACGAGCCCACCGGCAACCTCGACGAGTCGATGCGCGACGAGATCATGGCGTTGCTGGAGGGGCTGTGGCACGAGTACGGGCTGACGTTCATCCTGGTCACCCATGACTCGTCGATCGCTCGTCGGGCACCCCGCCTCGCGACCATCAAGGCGGGACAGCTCACGTTGACCGAACAGTCGTTGGCTCAGGGGTAGGAGCCGTTCGAGGCGGGGCCGCTCACCGTTGCAGAAGGCTGTCGATCTCGGTCAGCTGCTCGGCGGTGAGCGGCCCCTTCTCCATCGCCCCCGCGTTCTGTTCCGCCTGGGCCACCGACCGGAAGCCGGGGATCGGGATCGTCTTCGGGCTGCGGGCCCAGATCCAGGCCAGGGCGCCCTGGGCGAGCGTACGGCCGTTGCTCGTCAGGATCTCCTTGAGCGCGTCGATCCTCGCCAGCCACTCCGGGTCGGCCGCCGCGCCGTCGCCGAAGCCCTGGAGCCAGGCCGGGGGCCTGCTGCGGATGTCGCCGGCGTCCTTGGGCCCTTGGCGCTTACCGGCCAGCAACCCCATCGCGAGAGGGCTGCGGTTGATGCCGGCCAGGTCCAACTCCTCGCACAGGGAAAGCATTTCGGGCGCGTCCTGCAGCACGTTGAGGGCGTGCTGTACGGCCGTGCAGTGCTCCCCCTGCGCGAACACCGCGGCGCGGGCGGGGTCGTCGGTGCTCCAGGCGTAGGCGCGGATCAGCCCTTCGCCCACGAACTCCTCGCACAGGTCCCGGAGTTCGGCCGCGCGCTCGGGGTCCAGGTCGTTCAGGTGCAGCTGGTACAGGTCGACATGGTCGGTGCCGAGCCGGCCGAGGGACGCCGTGAGGGCGCGGCGGGCGTGGGCCGGGGTGTCGTCGACGCCGGTGCGGGTGCGGGTCTCCTCGTCGAAGACGTTGCCCCACTTGGTGGCGAGAACCACGTCGTCCCGCCGCTTGCCGAGAGCGCGGCCGAGGACGCGTTCGCTGTGCCCGGCGCCATAGGTGTCCGCCGTGTCGAAGAAGGTGACGCCGAGGTCGAGGGCGCGGTGCACCGCCCGTACGGACTCCTCGTCGTCGACCTTGCCCCAGCCGAGGGGCTGTCCGTCCGCGTCCTGCCATTCGCCGCCGATCGCCCAGCAGCCGAAGCCGACTGCGCTGACCTCGATGCCGGAGCGGCCGAGAGTGCGTGTGATCTCCATGGGTGAGAACGCTAGGAGTTGGAGCGCACACGAGCGCAAGGGGCCGTACGGGAAACTTAGGCCTGGCCGGTCTCGAAGCGGGAGATCCTGCCGTCCTCCTCGACCGTGAAGTCCCAGCGGGTGCGCATCTCGCCCCAGGTGTCGTTGCTGTAGTGGGCGAGGAGGGAACGGCCGCCGTTGGACTCGTTGTCGACGTCGATGTGGCCGTGGGAGGAGAAGATCTCCCGGTCGATCCACTCGTCGAGGTCACGGTCGCTGCCGTCGTCCGCCATGGTCGCGCCGGGCGCGAGCAGGGACAGAAACGCCTCGCGGTCATGGGCGTTGACGGCGGAGACGAAGGCGCGGACGGCCGGGTCGCTGAGTCTGGCGGTCTGAATCGTCATGCCAGCCAGACTCACACCGCGCCCCCGGGGCCGCCACCCGAACGGCCGCGCGAGTATTCCGGACAGGTGTGAGCGATGCGACGGTGGAAACGCGAGGGGGGTCTCGTTCCACTTCTGCTGGGAGTCATCGTGACCGCTTACGACCGACGTGATCTGGGCCTGCTGCTCCTCCGGCTGGGAGCCGGAGGTGTGCTGGCCGCCCACGGCGCACAGAAACTGCTCGGCTGGTTCGGCGGGGGCGGCATCGAGGGAACCGGCCAGTTCATGGAGTCCGTCGGCTACGCGCCGGGCCGGGCGAGCGCCACGGCGGCGGGGCTGGCCGAGGCGGGCGGCGGCACCCTGCTGGCCCTGGGCCTGGCAACCCCGGCGGCGGGCGCGGCGGCGGCCGGCGCGATGGCAGGCGCGGCCGCGGTACACGCCCCCAACGGCTTCTTCAACGCGGGCGGCGGCTACGAGTACGCGGCCACGCTGGGGCTCACGGCGGCGGGCCTGGCGGTGACGGGGCCGGGCCGGATCTCCCTGGACCACGCCCTCGGCCACACGGTCAACCGCGGATGGATGGTGCCGGTGGCCCTCGCGGCGACGGGGCTGGCGACCGCGGCGGTGGTGGGGACGCGGGCGCGTCGGCTGCGGGGCAAGGACGACGGGGGCGACGACGCGCAGACGGCGCTGTTCAACGAGGAGGAGGCGTTGTTCGAGGAGTAGCCGACCCGAATCCGACGCCGTGGCAAGCTGCTCCGCATGAGTGATCACGGCATGCCCTCTCCGGACCTCTGGAAGTCCGTCGACGCCCTGTGGACCTGGCTGGAGACGGACCAGCCCGTGAGCGGCCGCGAAGGCCTCCTCCTGCGGATACTGAAGCTGTCCGAAGAGGTCGGCGAGGTCTCCGAGGCCGTCATCGGGGCGATCGGCCAGAACCCCCGCAAGGGCGTCAGCCACACCTGGGAGGACGTGCAGGGTGAGCTGTGCGACGTGGTGATCACCGCGTTGGTGGCGCTGCGCACGCTGACCCCGGACACTCGCGAGGTCTTCCACCGGCATCTGAGCCGGGTGACGGAGCGTTCACTCGGCCCGAGAGTGTCTGACCCCTCACCCGGTCGGGCTACGCCCCCGGGGCACCGCGGCCTACGAGGCAGTCGCCCCCAGAGCGACCTGCCAAGAGATCGACGGCATGGCACGCCGACCGACCGAGGACTCGGGTAGGGCGAATACGCCGCCGAACGCACCGGCCACGGCATCGGAGTCACCGCACACGAGCCGCCGTACCTCACCGAGGGCGAGGAGCCCTTCCCCGTCCCCGGCATGTGCTTCTCGATCGGGTCGGGTGTGTATCTGCCGGGCCGCTTCGGCGTACAGGTCGAGGACGTCGTGACATGTACGGCGGACGGGGAAAGGCGGCTCAACGCCACGGATCGGGGGATGGCGATCGTGGCGTGAGAGCGCCGGCCGCCGTGCCTCCTCAGCCGCGCAGCCGGTCGAAGCCGAACGGGGCGAGGACCTCGGGGCGGCGGCCGGTGCGGATGTACTCGGCGAGCCGGTGGCCGGTGGCGGGACCCAGGGTGACGCCGAGCATGCCGTGGCCGGTGGCCGCGAAGACGTTCTCCCGGCCTGGCAGACGGTCGATCACCGGGAGGCCGTCCGGCAGGAAGGGCCGGCCGCCGACCCAGGGGTCGCGGATCAGGCTCACCAGGTCGTCGGGGTCGTCGAACCACCGGCCCAGGTAGTGTCGGCTGGCGAGCGCCACCGCGACGATCCGGCGCCAGTCGAGGCGGTTGTTGTTGCCGCTCAGCTCCATCGTGCCGCCGATCCGGGTGGTGGTGCCGATCGGTGAGGCGACGGCCCTGCGCTCGCCGAAGTACAGGGTGTGCCGGGGCGCCGGGTCCAGGTCGACCGCGAAGCTGTAGCCCTTCCCGGCCTGGAGCGGCAGCCGGTGTCCGAGCTCGCGCAGCAGCGCGGGGGACCGCATTCCGGCGGCGACGACGACGGCGGAACAGGGGATCTCGCCCCGGTCGGTCCGGAGTGCGGTCACCCGCCCTGCCCCGGACCGGAATCCGGTGACCTCCGCGTTCTCGTGGACCTTCACACCCGCGGCGGCGAGCGCCTCGCCGAGCCCGCGGGCGAACCCCTCCGGATCGACCACGCCCTCGCCCTCGACGAGGTAGGCCGCGCGCACCTTGGACGAGAGCGCGCCGTCCAGCAGACGGGCCTCGTCGCCCGTGGTGATGTCGTCGGGCATCGGGTAGTGGCCCTCCGCCATCTCCCGCTGGATCGCGAGGTGATGACGGGCCTCGGCCGCCGACAGGAACGCGTGCACCATGCCGGGCCGGGTCAGGGTGGTGGCCACCCCGGCCTCGCGCAGCCCGTCGAAGAGGTCGAAGGTGTCGTGGTTCAGGTCGGCGATCGCCGCGTAGCCCCGCCGGAAGGCGGCCGGTGCACTGCTGCGCCAGAACCGCCACAGCCAGCGCAGGAACGCCGGGTCGGGAAGGGGCCGCAGATAGAGCGGCGAGTCCGGACGGCCCACCGAGCGCAGGGCGTAGCGCAGCACTCCGGGGGACGGAACGGGCGTCGAGTGGCTGAGGCAGACCCAGCCCGCGTTGCCCCGGGACACCCCCGAGCCCAGCCCGCGCCGCTCGACGACCTCCACCGGAAGTCCGGCCGCCGCCAGGTAGTACGCGGTGCACAGTCCTACGACACCGCCCCCGACGACCACCACGGGTCCGTCGCCGGTGAGCGCCGGTGTACCGGTCACGACGCGCTTCCGTACGAGGCGAGGAACTCCCGGGTGCGGGCCTGGGAGGGGTTGTCGAGCACGTCCTCGGGCCTGCCCTCCTCCACGATCCGGCCGCCGTCGACGAAGACGACGTGGTCGGACACCTCGCGGGCGAAGGGCAGTTCGTGGGTGACCAGCAGCATCGTCATCCCGTCCGCGGCGAGTTCGCGCATCACGCTCAGTACCTCCCGGGTCGCCTCGGGGTCCAGGGAGGATGTGGGCTCGTCGAAGAGCAGCAGTTCGGGCTTGAGGGCGAGGGCCCGCGCGATGGCGACGCGTTGCTGTTCGCCGCCGGACAGCTGCTCGGGCCGGCCGAGGGCACGGTGCGCGACGCCGACCCGGCGCAGCAGCGTGACGGCACGTTCCAGCGCCTCCTGCTCCGGGATGCCCGCCTTGCGCTGGGCCAGGACGACGTTCTCCACGGCGGTCAGGTGCGGGAAGAGGTTGAACCGCTGGAAGACCATGCCGACGGTACGGCGCAGCCGGGGCAGGTCGCGGCAGACCGTGCGGCCGTCGCTGTGCACCACCTCTCCGGCGACCTCGATCGTGCCGCGGTCGGGCCGTTCCAGCAGGTTGACGCAGCGCATCAGGGTCGTCTTGCCGCCGCCGCTCTGTCCGATGACGCTGACGATCCGGCCGCGGTCGACCTCCAGGTCCACCTGGTCGAGGACGAGACGGCCGTCGAAGGACTTGCTCAGGCCGTTGATCCGTACGACGGCCTCCGTCGGTGTCCCAGGCGTGGTCTGCGGGGTGGTGACGGACTCGGTCATACGGCACCTGCCTTCATGTCGGCCTCCACGGCCGGGGCGAGCAGGGCGCGTGCCGCCTTCAGGCGCCGTCGTCGCCACGGGGAGAGGGGGATGCCCGCCCGTACCTTGCGTTCGAGGAGCAGGAGCAGTTGGGAGAGCGGGTAGCACAGGGCGAAGTAGATGGCCGAGATGACCAGGTACACCTCCAGGGCCCGGAAGGTGGCCGAGGTGATGAGCCGCCCCTCGGACATCAACTCGGCGGCGGAGACGGTGACCAGCAGCGAGGTGGACTTCAGCAGGTCGACGAGCATGGTGTTGGTGCCGGGAAGCGCCTGCCGTACGGCCTGCGGCAGGACGATGTGCCCGAAGATTCCCGCCCGGCCCAGGCCCAGCGCCTCCCCGGCCTCCGTCTGTCCGGCGTGCACCCCGCTGATCGCGGAGCGGAAGATCTCGGACAGGTAGGCGGCGTAGAAGACGACGAGGCTGAGGCAGCCGGCGGTGAAGACGTCCAGCCGGATGTCCGCCGAGGCCAGGCCGAAGTAGGTGAGGAAGATGATGGCGAGGAGGGGGACGTTCTTGAACACCTCGGTGTAGACGGCGGCGACGGCACGCGCGGGCCACGCCTTGCTGAGCCGGAGCAGCGCCACCGCGAGACCGAGCAGGACCGCGCCGACGAAGCTCACGGCCGTGTAGGAGACGGTGCGCCACAGGGCGTCGACGAGGTCGGGCCGGTAGTCGGACCAGGGCACTTGGAAAAGGCCGGACATGTCGTCCCCTCACTTCGCGATGGTCGGCGGGTTCCAGTCCTGCGGCCGGTCCACGCCGCGGCGCGCGGTGGCGACGTCGGCGGCCGGCTTCAGGAACTGCTCGGGGTCGCCGCCGTACTTCTCGACGAGCTTGGCCATCTCGCCGTTCGTGTACATGGCGTCGATCTGCGCGGAGATCGCCTGCTCCAGCCTGGTGGCCTTCTTGGGCAGGTAGAAGCCGGTCTGGTACGGCTGGAAGTAGGCGTAGGCGGGCTTCGCCTTGACCTGGGCGGCGGTCGGCGGGGTCAGGTACTGGGTGCTGATCTTCAGCTCCGGGCGTTCCTTCTGCGCCGCGATGATGAGGAGCGGGTCGAGGAAGCCGACGTCGACGCGGCCCGCGCCGAGGTCGTCGAAGACGCCGTTGGCGTCGGGGTAGGCGTGCAGCTTGGCGCCGGGGACGGACTGGATCGACTTGACCCAGACATAGCCCTCGACGGTGCCGAGGCTCAGGTTCTCGAGGTCGTCGACGGTCTTGTACGACTTGCCGTTGCGGACGGCCATCGCCGGGGGCGAGTAGTAGGGCGGGTCGGTGAACAGCCCCTGCTTCTGCCGGTCCGCGGACCAGGCGACACCGCCGACGGTGATGTCCACGCGGCGGGACTGCACTCCGGCGAGCATGCCGGCGAAGTCCGTCACCTGTGGTTTTACCTCCAGGCCGAGCTTCTTGGCCACGTGGTTGAGGATGTCGCCGTCCAGACCGACGATCTTGTCGCCCTGGACGCTGGTGTAGGGGGCGTACGGCTGGACGGCCACCTTGATGACGCCGGGTGTGAGGGTGCCCAGCGCGGCGGTCTTCGCCGACACGTTCTTGGGGCCGTCGTCGTCACCGGAGCCGCAGGCGGCGGTCCCGAGGAGCAGGAGGGTGGCGGACAGAGCGACGGCAAGCGGACGCATACGGATCATCGGCATGGGCCTTCCGTAACGATGCTGAGGAATGCAGAGGGGAGCCCGCCGTCTCACCGCGCTGTGCCCGCGGCGGGGATGTGATTGGGGCCATACGCTACGAACCGGCCTCGGTTACGTCACCGTGTACTCCGTACAGACTTGTGGCCGAATTCGATCGATCCGCTGTACGGTGCGTCCACCTGAGCCGCCCGTCGTCGGGAGAAACCGCTCATGCTGAGCCCGTCACTCGCGCAGGAGATCGCCTCCGACACCACCGCCGTCATCGGCTTCAACGTGCTGATCACCGACGCGGGCGGCCTGGTCATCGGCAGCGGCGACAGCAGCCGGGTAGGAAGCTTCCACGAGGCGTCCGTCGAGGTCGTCCGCACCCAGGAACCCGCCACGCACAACGCGTCGCAGGCACAGCAACTGCGCGGAGTACGCCCGGGAGTCACCCTGCCCCTGGTCGCGAACGGAAAGGCCGTGGGCACGGTCGGGATCACCGGGACGCCCGCGCAGGTGCGCCGGTTCGGGCTGCTCGTCAAACGCCAGACGGAGATCCTGCTCAGGGAGTCCGTGATGCTGCGCTCCCGCCTGCTCGCCGAGCGGGCGGCGGAGAAGCTGCTGGCCGACGTCGCGTCGTACGACCCGCAGGTCGTGGAGGGCGACTTCCTGCTGTTCCGGGCCGCCGAGCTGGGGTTCGACCTGCGGCTGAGGCGGGTCGCGGTCGCCATCGAGGTACGGGTCCCCGACACGGGCGCCCGACGCCAAGGGGTGCCCACCAGAGACATGGCGCTGGTCCGCTCGGAACTCCTGCGCACGGTCCGCGAGGTCTTCGCCGACCCCCAGGACATCATCGCCTCCACGGCTCCCGGCTGGATCGGCGTACTGCGCAGGCTCCCGGACCGGCGCCCGGTGACGGCCCTGCTGGACGACTGCCGGCGGACCACCGACGTCATCGCCGCGCAGGACGGTCTCGTCGCCCGAGCCGGGGTCGGCGAACCGGCCGCCTCCGTGAGCGGACTGCACGACTCCTACCAGGACGCCTGCGACGCGCTCCGCCTCGGGGCGCGCGTGGCGAGCGACTCCCCCGTCCACCTGATCACCGACCTGCGCGTCCACCAGGCCCTCACGGCGGTGTCCCAGCCTGCCCGCAACCGCCTGATCGAACGCACCACCGCGAGCCTGCGTGGCCAGCCGGACTGGCCGGTCCTGCGCGACACCATCACGGCCTGGTGCGAGAGCGGATTCAACCTCGTCCGCGCCTCCGAGGCCCTGCACATCCACCGCAACACCGTCGTCTACCGGATGAACAAGATCGAGCAGACGACCGGCCGGCCGCTGCGCGAGCACCGGACCACGATGGCGTTGTATCTGGCCTGTCTGGCCGATCGGTTGGGCGGAGGGACGGGGGACGGGTAAGACTCCCGTCGCTCGGGTCCTCGGCCAGGTCCGCACCGGCCCGATGCAGGCGACTGCCCTGATGAGGGCTGATCGAAGTCACCGACGACACATCCGAGGCACTTCCAGCGGACTCCTCCCGTACGACCATCACGGTCACCGGACTCCGCTGCCCAACGCACGGCTCGGAAACCGGTGTCCCGCCCGGCACCACGTACAAGCGCACCGCCCACACCTACAGCCCGCACCCGAACGCGAGTTCACCACACGCTCCTGCACCACCCCGGCCCATGAGACGCTCCGCCTGGACGATGACCTTCCAAGAGTGAGCCTTGCATGAAGGTTCGGCGTTCGACTCGGCGGTGCGCTACGCGCGTTGCACCCTGGAAGGGACAGGAGTGCCGCCGTTGACCCGAGGAGCCCGAGGGAGACCCGCCGACCCGGCGACCCCGACGGTCCGGATGCGCGCTCACGGGGGATCGACACACAGGGGGAATGACACATGTCCGTATCTCACGGCATGCCATCACGCGGCCTCAACACCGCCGCAACCAGCGGAAGCTTCGGGCGGATGTTTCCGCAGCTGCCGCCGCGCCGGGCCACCGGCCTGGAGACGGCGCTGCGGTTCGGCGCACCCGGCGGTCTGATGGACGGCGGGGACACCACCGACAGCCAACTCGATCCGGAACTCCCGGCGGGGTTCACGTACTTCGGACAGTTCGTCGACCACGACCTGACGCTGGACGTCATGTCGCGCTTCGGCGAGCGCACCGACCCCTCCGCCGTCACCGGCTTCCGTTCGCCACGGCTTGACCTGGACAGCCTGTACGGTGCCGGATCGGTCGTCAGTGGCCATCTGTACGACGGCTCGCCCGAGGGCAGGCTGGCACTGACTCCGAGCGGTGCGGACCTCGCCCGGACCCCAGCCGGTGTTCCGTTCATCGGCGACCCGCGCAACGACGAGAACCTGATCCTCAGCCAGTTCCACGTGGCCATGATCAAGTTCCACAACCGGGTGACCGACAAGCTCGTCGCGGGAGACATCACGGACCCCTTCGGGCAGCCGCTGCCGCCCAGGCCGGAGAACGAGCCGCCGACACAGCAACCCGGCGTCCCGCTGGACCAGCTGCTCGACGTGGAGAACTACTACGACACCGTCTTCGCCGCGGCCCGCCGCCTGGTCCAGTGGCACTACCAGTGGATCATCGTCCACGAGTACCTGCCGCTGATCGCCGACGCGAAGATCGCACGGGACGTCGAGGAGAACGGCCCGCGGTTCTTCAAGCCCGGCGGCGAGCCGTTCATCCCGGTGGAGTTCGCGGTCGCGGCCTTCCGCTTCGGCCACCCGACGGTCCGCACCCGCTACCGGGTCAACGAGGACTTCGCCGCGCCGATCTTCCCGGACGACCCGAACGCTCCCGCCAATCCGCGCGTGGACCTGCGCGGTGGGATGACCGTCCTGCCCGAGCATGCCGTCGACTGGCGGTTCTTCTTCGACGTGTCCCGTACCAGCGAACCGCAGACCGCCAAGCGAATCGAGGCCACACTCAACACCCAGTTGCTGAACCTCCCGGTCAGCGCGGTACCCGGCGCCCGCCAAGGGGCGCTGGCCCAGCCGGTGGCCTCGCTCGCCGTCCGCAACCTGCTGCGCAGCGAGACCCTCGGCCTGCCGTCCGGCCAGGACGTGGCCCGTGCCATCGGCGAGATCCCGCTGACGGACGAGGAACTGGGCACCACGGGCCCGGTCTACCTCTGGTACTACGTCCTCAAGGAGGCGGAGGTCCTCAACCGCGGCCGCAACCTCGGCCCGGTCGGCAGCCGTATCGTCGCCGAGGTCCTGATCGGTCTGCTGGACGCCGACCCGTCGTCGTACCGCTCGGTGTTCCCGCGCTGGAGGCCCACACTGGCGGAGACGCCGGGGCGGTTCGAGATCGCGGATCTGCTGTATGTGGCGGGAGTTGTCGGCACCTGACGGACGAACAGTCCGTCGGATCCCGGGGGCGGGTCCTACTGCCGCCCCCGGGGCCACAACCGCGCTCCCCCGTAGTGAGCAGGTGATCGGCACGCCTCGCCACGTTGTCCCTCGACGACCGGCCCCGACTCGCCTTCGGCGACCGTGACGGCGGGGTGACTGCCGTCGGTCCCGACGGCGGCCGCGGCGGGTGAAGCGTCTTGGCCACGTGCCTGGGTGAAGCGCAGGCGAGGTGCTCGACGCGGTGCGCGCGCAACGGCTCGGTGCGTGGCTGAAGAGGGTGACCATGCCGTCGGCCTCGATGAGGTGGAGGGCGGCCGGGTGGTGACGTTTCCGATGCGGCATCGGGCGGACGGAGTGCGGTTCACGGCGGCGGTGCCGGTGACGCGCCGACAGGGAACGGCCCACACCTCGGCAGTTGGCGCCATTCGCCGTTGGCGTAATGTTCACGCGCCCGTTGGCGCAGTACAGACAAGGGGCGAAAACGCTTCCCGTGGCCGTTCGATCCGCGGAAGTGGCACCTCGCTCCACTCGGGCAGACCAGCACACCGGTTCGCCCTCTTTGTTATTGCACACCTCTTATTGGCTGATTGAGGTAGCTTCTTTGCTTGCGAAACATCGCAGACCCCGGCTACGACTGTGGCTCGGCGTGGCGAGCGGACTCGCCACCGGAGGGCTCGTGGCGGGCGTGGTCGCAACGACGGCTCTGGGAACGGACGGGAACCAGTCCGCCACCGCCACCGAGTCGAACGGGCGTCCCTCCCACTCCCTCCAGGCCGATTTCAAGTCGGCCGCCGCCGAGTTCCATGTGCCGACCGGTGTTCTGATGGCCGTCTCCTACCAGATGACGCTGTGGGAGTCGCACCACGGCCGGCCCTCGGTCACCGGCAACTACAACGTCATGGGTCTGACCTCGGTCAGCGCGACCGACCTGAAGCCGGGGCGGGACAGCGAAGCGGAGACGCCCGGCTACGGCGACGATCCCAGGGCGCTGCGCCACCACTCCTCCGCGAAGGCCGGCCCGTCCACGCCGAGCGAGACACCCCCGTCGCAGCGGGTCACCCAGGCGATGCGCACCCTCGACATCGCCGCCCCGATGGTGAACGCCTCCAAGGCGTCGCTGCGCACCTCCACGCGGCAGAACATACGCGGCGCGGCCGCACTGCTCGCCTCCTACGAGCGCGCGTCGACCGGTTCACTGCCGTCCGAGGCCGGGCAGTGGTACCCGGCGGTGACCCGTTACAGCCAGTCCACCCGCTCCCAGGTCGCCGAGCAGTTCGCCGACCGCGTGTTCGCGACCATCCGCGTCGGCGCCCACCGGGTCACCACGGACAACCAGGAAGTGACGCTGCCCGCCGACCCGTCCGTGCCGGCGCACCGGTCGACCGCGGTGAGCCCGGACCTGAAACCCGCGATACGCCAGGCCTCCTTCACCACCGGCACCGCCGCCACCCAGGCGACGGAGTGCCCCACCACGCTGGTCTGCACGTTCACCCCCGCCGCCTACGCGCTCAACAGCAGCACCGACCAGAGCGACTACGGCAACTACGACCTCGCGAACCGTCCGTCGGACGGTGACGCCGTCAACACCATCGTCATCCACGACACCGAGAGCACCGCGTCCTCCGCGATCAACTCCTTCCAGCAGCCGTCGACCTACGCCAGCGCCCACTACGTGATCGGCGCCGACGGTTCGGTCACGCAGATGGTGCCGACCAAGGACATCGCCTGGCACGCCGGCAACAAGTACGTCAACGACCACTCGATCGGCATCGAGCACGAGGGCTACGCGCTGGACTACGGCACCTGGTACACCGAGCAGGAGTACCAGTCCTCCGTGGCCCTGGTCGGCTACCTCGCCAACAAGTTCGACATCCCGCTCGACCGCGAGCACGTCATCGGCCACGACGGCGTGCCCGGCCCCCTCAGCGCCTACTACGAGGGCATGCACTGGGACCCCGGCCCGTGGTGGAACTGGAGCCACTACCTGACGCTGCTGGGCGCCTTCCCCAACGGCAACGGCATGCCCGTGGTCGGCGGAGAGGTCACCATCACCCCGCCGTGGAGCAGCAGTTACGAGCCGACCCTGACCGGATGCGGTTCGTCCACCACCACCTGCCCGGCCAACCCGGCCAACTTCGTGTATCTGCGCACCAGTCCGTCCTCCACGGCCGCGCTGCTGACCGACCCGAAGTTCACGGCGGACGGCAAGCCCACCGGGACCACGCAGGGCTGGGACTGGACGGACAAGGCCCCCTTCGGCCAGACCTTCGTGGTCGCGGCGGTGCAGGGCGACTGGACGGCCATCTGGTACGACGGCCAGAAGGCGTGGTTCTACAACCCCGGCGGCGCCTACACCATGGCGAACACCGGCACGGCACGGCACCTGATCACCCCCGCCGGATCGTCGGCCGTCGCGGTGTACGGGCGCGCCTACCCGGAGACCTCGGCCTACCCCACCGAGCTGAGCGACCTCGCCTCCCAGGCGAACCAGCAGGTGACGCCGCTGGACCACGCGACCGTCCAGCCGGGGCAGTCCTACACCGCGCTGTCGGCGGTGAACGGCGACTTCTACTACGCCGAGGACATCAACTGCTCGGGCACCCCGGACTGCCTGCTCGTCTCGGGGAACACGACCTACTACCCGATCCGTTACAACCACCGTCTCGCGTACGTGAAGGCGAGCGACGTCACGGTGACCGCCCCGGTCGTCCCGCCGACCGGCACGCTCAAGCCCGTCACCCCGACGCGGATCATGGACACCCGTAACGGCACCGGCGTCGCGAAGGCCAAGGTCGGCGCCGACAGCACGGTCACCCTTCAGGTCACCGGCAAGGCAGGGCTGCCCAGCAGCGGCGTCACCGGCGTCATCATGAACGTGACGGCGACCAACGCGACGGCCACCAGCTACGTGACCGTCTACCCCAACGGATCCGCCCGGACGAGCGCGTCCAACCTCAACTTCCCGGCGGGCAAGACGTTTCCGAACCTGGTGACGGTGCCCGTCACCAACGGCAAGGTCAACTTCTACAACCGTGCCGGAAGCGTCGACCTGATCGCCGACATCACCGGCTACTACACCAGTGACGGAAGCGGTTCCAAGCTCACCAGCATCACCCCGACACGGCTCATGGACACCCGTAACGGCACCGGCGTACCGAAGGCGAAGGTCGGCCCCGCCCGCACGGTCAGCCTCCAGGTCGCCGGCAAAGCCGGGCTGCCCACCAGCGGTGTCACCGCGGTGGTGATGAACGTGACGGCGACGAGAGCGACGACGGCCAGTTACGTCACCGTCTACCCCGACGGGACCACCCGGACGAGCGCCTCGAACCTCAACTTCTGGGCGAACGAGACGTTCCCGAACCTCGTCATCGTCCCCGTCGTCAACGGAAAGGTCGACTTCTACAACAACGCCGGGAGCGTGGACCTGATCGCCGACATCAGCGGCTACTTCAGCGCCACCGGCTCCGCCCAGCACAACGCGGGACCCGTGCGGGTGATGGACACCCGCGACGGCACCGGCGTCCGCAAGGGCACCGTAGGGGCCGACACCACGGTCACCCTGACCGTCGGCGGCCACCACGGGGTCCCGGTCGACGCCACGGCCGTCGTCCTCAACGTCACCGCGGTCCGCCCCACGACCACCAGTTATGTCACCGTCTACCCCAACGGCATCTCCCGGCCGAATCCCGCCTCCAACCTCAACTTCACGGAGGGCAAGACCATCCCCAACCTCGTCGTCGTCCCCGTCACCAACGGAAAGATCAACTTCTACAACAGTGCCGGGAACGTCGACCTGATCGCCGACCTGGCCGGCTACTTCACCGGATGAACCCGGGCGGGGATGCTGCCGCGCGCGGCAGCATCCCCGCCCGGCACACCGGGTTCCGACTCGTCCCCGGCCACCGGTGCCGTACAAGGCGTCCGCGGGTCCGGCGGACCGCGACGGCCTCCGACTCCGGCGAGGCGGGGAAGAGCCACAGACGGTCACTCGGGTTCATTCACTTACGTCTGTTCAGGCCGGCACGACGTCGAAGGCGAACGTATCGGTTCCCGTTTGATGCCAGTCGGTCGTTACCTCCGCCGTCAGAGTGTAGGAGCCGGGTTCGAGGCCGTCTTCGAAGTTGAAGAGCGTGATGCTCGGCGGTCGGCATCGGCTACTGGTGTGCTTCTGTACCAACGTGCCGTCATGTTCGAGGGTCCACTGCACGTAGCATCCCGTGTCCAGTCTTCCCGTCGCGTCGTAGACCTCGGTGTCGGCGCCAGGCTCTGCCCCAGCTCTCCAGGAGTTCGGGCCCACCTTTCCTGTCCGGCCCATTTTGACCAGGACGGTCAAGGCGCCCGTGTGCTGCGGCGATTCGGGCTCCTGATCATCGGGAGGGGGCGCCTCAGCAGAAGGCTTTCCGGGCGTCGAACTCGGTGTGGTGGCCTCCTCGTCGGGAGACTGGGTGGCGTCTTCTTCCGGAGTGGGCGATGCCTTGGTGTCGTCGCTGGGCCGAACCGTGCTGCTCCAGGGTGTCGGGGCAGACGCCGAGGCTGAAGGCGGATCCTCTGAAGAGGCAGCCAGTTCTTTGATTCCGACTATCACGCCGATCGCAGCGGCGACCACCCCCAGCAACACCACAAAGGGGTGATCGGCCAAACTTCTCCCTGCACCGCTCAACGTCACTCCTCCCCCGTCGGCGCCCGCCCGTCACTGGCGGTGCCGTGTTCGCGACCCCAGCGAATGCCGTGCTTCCCCGAAGCCGGTTCCGGCGTCGGCGTAAGAGTTCGCTGGGGAACGGGCCGCTCTGACCGGCGCTCGTACCCGTCAGTACGTGGCCGGGCCCCGGATCCGTCGGGGGTGGTCGGATCCGGGGCCCTGGTGCGGGGGTGGTCAGGCGATCTCGCGCAGCTTCGGGACGATCACATGGCGGACGTGTTCCTGGACGGTCTGCATCGGGACGCGACGCGCCTCGAGGACCACGGTGCCGTGCGCAGCGGCGTGCTCACGCACCGGCGGACGGGACTCCCACTCGACGCCGCTGCCGACCAGGACCGCGATGAACCGGCCGGTGTCCAGCAGGGAGAGCGCCTCCTCGTCACGGGTCACGCCGACCGCGTGGAACCCGCCTGCCTCGATGATGCCGGTGGAGGCCTCGACCAGATGCCGCTCCCGGCCGAGGACCAGGACGTTCTTCTCGTTGCTCATGCCGTCACCTCGGTGGGCTGGGGGCTCGCGGCGGCCGCGTCGGCGGGCCGCGAGTGCTTGGGCAGGGTCAGGAAGCCGGCGGCGGCGATCACCAGGATGCCGGCGTCCAGCAGCAGGACGGTACGGAACGCGGAGGAGTAACTGACCGAGTCGGCGCGGGCGATGGCCCCGCCGAAGGCGCCGGCGACCTTCGGGTCGTCCTTGCGGCAGTCGGCCGGGACCTTGCTCGGATCGACGGAGTCGCCGCGCTGCTGCACGCAGCTGCGGAAGTCGGCGAGCAGTTGGTCCTGGGAGCCGACGCCGGCACTGCTGAGGGCGGACTTCAGCGCCGGGGCGGCCTCGTCGGCGGCGTCACCGGACGCGCCCGCGACCTGGGCGAAGAAGAGCACGCCGGTCAGCGCGACACCGAGCGCCATCCCCAACTGCTGGACGGTGTTCAGCAGGCCCGAGGCGTTGCCCGCCTGCTGGCCGGGGACCTGGCCGAGCAGCAGATCCAGGGTCGGCGCGACGATCAGGCCGAAGCCGACGCCGGAGACGATGTGCACCGGGATGATCTGCCAGGACGTGAGGCTGTGGCCGTAGTGGGCGACCAGGACGGAGAAGGCGACGAAACCGATCGCGTTGACGATGCCGCCGGCCACCAGCACGTTGCGGCCGAACTTGGGGACCAGCTTGTCGGGGGCGTTGCCCGCGCCGATGCCCACCCCGATGGCGAAGGTGGCGGCGGTCAGGCCGGCGTGCATCGGCGTCCAGCCGAGGCCCTGCTGCAGGAAGAGCGTCCAGACGAAGAAGAATCCGCCGACCGCGATCCAGAACAGGAACCACACCGCCATGCCGATGGAGAACGAGCGGGAGCGGAACACCCCGAACTCGACCAGTGCGGAGCCGACCTTGGCGAAGCGGCGCTTCTCGTAGGCGAGGAAGACCGCGAGCAGCACCAGGGCGCCGGCGATCATGCCGTAGGTCCAGGCCGGCCAGCCCAGCCGGCGGCCCTCGGTGAGCGGGTAGACGAGCAGCGCCACGGCGGCGAGGGCCAGCGGCATGCCGAGCAGGTCGAGCTTGGGTCGCTGCGGGGCGCGGGACTCGCGGATCACCAGGGCGCCGGCGATCAGCGCGGCGATCCCGACCGGGACGTTGACCAGGAAGATCGGGCGCCATTCCCAGCCGAAGAGGTTCCACTGCACGACCACGCCGCCGAGGGCGAGGCCGAAGACCGCGGAGGAGCCGGTGACCGCGCCGAAGACGGCGACCGCCTTGCCCCGTTCGCTCGGCGGGAAGATCACGTGCAGGATCGCCAGGATCTGGGTGACCATCAGGCCGGCCGCGGCGCCCTGGACGAACCGGGAAACGATCAGCATGCCCGGGTTGACCGCGACACCGCACAGCAGCGAGGCGACGGTGAAGGCGGCCATGCCGATCAGGAAGACGCGCTTGCGTCCGAAGATGTCGCCGAGCCGGCCGCTGAGGATCAGCAGGGCGGCGAAGGAGAGCACGTACGCCGCGATGACCCACTCGATCTGGGCGTAGTCGGCGTGCAGGTCGCGCTGGATGCTCGGGACGGTGACGTTGACGATCGTCGTGTCGACCAGGTCCATGAATCCGGCGATCAGGACGACCGCGAAGGCCAGGCGGCGCTTCGGGTCGGGTGCGGTGCCACCCGCGGCTTCCTGCGGCGGGGCGGCGGGAGTAGATGCGGAGATGTCTTGGGTCACGGGAACAAGTATGCACTTCCAGTGACTATCCCTCAAGGTGATAATTTCTCGGAGGTATCATGGCGGGCGTGAGTACTCCATCGCTGTTCGACCACCCCGCCTGCGTGATGACCCACCTCAGCGCCCATGTGCAGGAGCAGCTCGTCGACGTGCTCTCGCCGCTGGGCATCCACCCCCGCCAGTTCGGTCTGCTCGACCTGCTGATGGAGAAGGACGGCCTCAGTCAGCACCAGCTCGCCGGACCGCTGAACGTGCACCGGAACGTGATGGTCGGCCTGGTCGACGAGCTGGAGCGGCGCGGCCTGGTGGAGCGCCGCCGCCACCCCACCGACCGTCGCGCCCATGCCGTCCATGTGCTCCCGGCCGGCCGCGAGCTGCACACCGAGGCCGAGTCCCTCATCAGCGGTTTCGAGGCCCGGCTGCTCGGCGGGCTGGAGCCGGAGGAGGCGCGGACCTTCGTCACCCTGCTCAAGCGGGTCTTCGCGCACGCCGGACTCGCCGGAGACCTGCACCCCGGGCTCCTCACGTCCGAGGGCGCGCTCGCCGAGAGCCGCTGACGGGGGCGGTTTCGCACGAGGGCGGTTCGTACGAGGGCGGTTCGTACGAGGGCGGTTTCGTACGAGGGCGGTTTCGTACGAGGGCGGTTTCGTACGAGGGCGGTTTCGTACGAGGGCGGTTTCGTACGAGGGTGCCCGGACCGACGCCGAGGGCCTGCCCGCCGACGATCCCGGCGGACAGGCCCCTGGTGAACAGGCCCGGTCAGGCCCGGTCAGGCGCGGTCGGCCAGTCGCTCGGTGACCAGGTCGGCGGTGCGCAGGGTGTAGGAGTTGATCAGGTTGAGGCTGGTGTGCGCCTCCCTGGGGTGCACCTCGAGCGAGTGTCGGCCCGACCACGCCCGGTCGAGGTCGTACAGCCCCTCGATCGGGAAGATGTCGTCCAGCGCGCCGCAGACGCTCAGCACCTCGGTGGCCGGCGCCGGGCCGGGCTCGATCGCCAGTTCGTCGAAGCGCGGCTGCAGGTCGGCACCCGGCTCGGCGCCGAAGGCGAACCGGAAGTTGTCCTTCAGCCGGCGTGGCAGGCCGTCGAACTTGGCGATCACGGGTCCGCCGCCGAAGTTGACGACGCATCGGAAGTGCTCACCGAGCCCACGGGCCACCCGCAGTGCCAGGTAGCCGCCGAAGCTGATGCCCGCGAAGGCCAGCCGGTCGGCGGCGATCCCCGGCTCGGCGCGCAGCTTCTCCAGCAGTTCGGCGACCACCGGCTCCATCTCCGCCAGTACCGGGGTGCGGCCCAGCCGCAGCCCCTGGCCCGGGCCCTCGAAGAGCACCGCGGCAATCCCGCGTTCGAGGTAGGCCTCGGCCAGCGCCACCACCTCGACCTCGGTGGCGGAGTCCAGGCCGTTGGAGAGCACCACCGCGGGCAGCGGCTCGCCCGATGCCCGCATCGCCTTGGTGCGCAGCACCCAGTAGCCCGCGCCGGTGCCGGGCAGCGACCCCTCGGTGACGTCGAGGTCGGTGCCCGCCAGGCTGCCCAGGAAGCAGTCCCGGATGCGCTGCCGCAGCCGCTGTTTGACGGTCCGGTCGTCGAAGTACTGGAACTCCGCCCAGTGGTAGGCCGCCGCGGCACCGCGCAGCGCGCGGCTGCGGCCGGCCACCGTGCCGGACGCCTCGGCGAGGGCGCCGTAACTCTCCGCCCGCTCCGTCCAGCGCTCGCGCCAGAGGTCCCAGAACCCGGCGGAGGCGAGGTCCAGGTCATCGGTGGGGAAGCCGTCCAGAGCCGCCGCGATGTCGCCCCAGTGCACCTGCGGGGCGTAGCGCGCGTTGAGGAACATCAGCCGCGGGAAGAGGTAGCCGAGCGCGCGGTACATGTGCTCGGGCACCCGCAGGCGTTCCGGGGTCTCAGTCATCGGAGCCGCCCTTCAGCAGCACGACCCGGGCCGGGTCGACGGATGCGGCCACCTCACCGCGCATGATCTTGCCGTTGGCGCTGCGGGCGAACGGCTCGGGGGTGGCCCAGATCCGGTCGGGCCACTTCTCCGGTGCCAGCGCGCGGCGCAGTTCGGCGGTGACCAGGTCGCGCAGTTCCTCGTCGCCGCGCTCACCGATCGGGCCGCACAGACAGGCGACCGGCAGCTCGTGCGGGCCGTTCGGGTTCGGCAGGCCGACCAGCACCACCTCGTCCGCCCCCGGGGTGTCGGCGAGCACCGCCTCGGTCTCCTCGGGGTAGATGCGGTGGCCGTTCTCGCTGAGCAGCACCCCGGCGAGCCGGCCCTTGAGGACCAGATCGCCGTCGGGGCTCCACTCGGCGAGGTCGCCGGTGCGCAGCCACTCGCCGACCGGCTGGATCACGCCGGTGGCGACGTCCACGTAGCCCTCCATCACCGAGTCGCCCCGGACCAGGATCTCGCCGACTCCGTCCGGGTGGCCGGCCACCGGCTCCAGACGGACCTGCAGGGAGTCGTCGGGCCGGCCGATGCAGTAGACGTGCTTGAGGTAGCGGGCCTCGGCGTGGCCCTGTTCGGCCAGGAAGCAGAACGGGCCGTAGGTCTCGGTCAGCCCGTAGCCCTGGATCCAGTCGCACGGCAGCACTGCGCGGCCCTGTTCGAGCACCGCCCGGGGGACGGCTGCCCCGCCGTAGGAGACCACCCGCAGGCAGGACAGGTCGTCCTCGGCGGTGGCCGCGGCGGCCACGAACTGCTTGAGCGCCACCGGGCGCAGTGCCAGGTGGGTGGCACGGTGGCGGGCCACCTGGGCCGGCCACTGCGCCGGGTCCGGGGTCTCCGGGAAGACCACGGTGGCGTCGTGCAGCAGCGCGCCGAAGGAGTTGATCAGTCCGGTGGTGTTGTTCATCAGGCCGGTCATGAAGATCCGGGCGGTCGGGCCGTAGCCCATGGTCCGGGTGACCCAGCCGATCCTGGTGACGATGTGCGCCTCGTTGATGCTGATCGCCTTCGGCTTGCCGGTGGTGCCGCTGGTGAACAGCGTCAGGAAGTGCTCCACCGGCTCGGGGTGGAGCACCTCCACCTCCGCCTCGGGCGCCTCGCCGGTGGGGAACGGCAGCTCCACCACGGTGGCGCAGCGCTCGCGCAGCACGTCCAGACCGGCCCGGTCGCGCTTGAAGTGCAGCACCACGTCGGGCTCGGCGGCGTCCGCGATGGACAGCCACTCGGGCAGCGCCGCCGCCTGCAGACCGTAGGGCATCAGCAGGTGCAGGCCCAGCGAACTGGCCGCGGCGAGGAAGAAAACCGCCTCCGGTCCGTGGTCGAGCAGCGCCAGCACCCGCCGGCCCGGGGCCAGGCCGCGTTCGAGGAGGGCGGCCCGGGTCCGGGCCACCTCGCGTCGGACCTGGCGCCGGGTCAGCGAGCGGCCGCCCGCGACCATGCACACCCGGTCGGCCTCGGCGTCCGGTGACAGCGCGAGCCCGACCAGCTTCGGCGTGGGGGTCATGGGCGCCGCACCACCGATGCCGCGTAGGCGCAGGCCGCCCCCATGGTGGCGCGGCTGTTGGCGCTCAGGGTGTCGCGGACGTGGGCGCACGCCTGCTCGAAGGTGGTTCCCCCGCCGAGCACCCGTTCCACGGCGGCCGGGTCGACCGCCACGGTGTGATGCGAGACGATCGCGGTGCCGCCGTCCGACTTCTCGAACTCCCAGCGGCCGCTGTGCCCGGACAACAGGGCGGGCAGCACGGTCTGCTTGTAGGAGATGTGCTCGCCCGGCACGCACAGCCGGACCGAGGCGGTGGTGTGGGTACGGCCGTCGGAGGTGACGGTGTCCATCTCCATCCGCTGCACCCCCGCCGGGTCCTCGGAGAGGTCGACCCGGCCGACGTGCGGCAGCCGCTCGGGCCACAGGTCCGATCGGTGCACGAAGTCGTAGACGTCGGCCGGGTCCACCCCGGGTTCCTCCACGCGGTCGCTGAAGGTGAGGACCAACTGCTCCAGCGGATGCGGGAGTTCGGCGAAGTCGCCGAGCGCGGCCAGCTCCTGGACGCTGTTGCGGTCCACCGCCTCGGCGATCCACTCCAGTGCCTGGGGGCTGTCGTCCACGGCGGTGAAGGCGTGGGTGAGCACGATCCGGGTCCGGCCGTCGCCGGCGGGGTGGAAGGACCAGTCACCGGACATCGAGGCGACCGGCGCGGTGGAGCGGTCCTGCCGGAAGGAGATCCGCAGGGACCGCGGGTCCAGGGTGCGGCGGGAGGTCCAGGTGGTCACCTTGCCGTTGGTCTGCGCCCACAGCTCGATCCGCTCGTCGGCGCCGTGCCGCTCGATCTGCCGTGCCCGCAGGCACGGTCCGAGCAGCACCGGCCAGCGGCTCACATCCGCGACCAGCGCGTACAGCCGGTCGGCGGGGGCGCGCACCACCCGGCTGTGCTCCATCTGTCGGGTGTGCGGGCTCATGCGGCCGCGGCTTCCTTGGCGGAGCGGACCAGCTCGGCCAGATCACGCGGCGTGCGGGCTTCGAAGAGCAGGTCGTCCGGCACCGACACGCCGAACTCGCGCTCGATCGCGGAAGCGGTCTCCATCAGGGCGAGCGACTCGTAGCCGAGCTCGTCGAAGGAGGTGTCGGCGAAGTCGGCCTCGACGATCCCGGCCTCGGGGGCGCCCGCGCTGGCGACGATGATACGGCGGATCTCGTCCACGGTGATGTTCACAACTGTCTCCTCAGTGAAGGTTGTTGGCGGCGTCGGCGTCCCAGGCGCGGACGACGACGGCCGAGTTGAAGCCCCACAGACCGCGGGCGACCACGAGCGCGGTGCGTACGTCCGCCTCGCGGGCCCGGTCGCGGACCAGGTCGATGCCGTACTCGGCGGGCACCTCGCGGGTGCCGGCGGTCGGCGGGATCACGCCGTCGCGGATCGACAGCAGCGCGGTGGCGACGTCCAGCGAGCCGCCGCCCGCGTAGGTGCGGCCGGACGCGGCCTTCGGTGCGGTCACCGGCACCGCGCCCGCGCCGAACACCTCGCCCAGCGCGGCCGCCTCCGCCCGGTCGAGCTCGGGCACACCGACCGCGTCGGCGAAGACCACGTCGACCTGGCCGGCCGTCACCCCGGCGTCGGCGAGTGCCGCCTCGATGGTGCGGCGCAGCGCAGGGGGCCGGCCGGAGCCCGGCGCGGGGTCGAAGCCGCTGGCGTATCCGGCGATCTCGCCGAGGATGTCCGGGGCGCCGCGGTCGAGCGCCGCCTCGGCGTCCTCCAGTACCAGCAGCGCGCCGCCCTCGCCGGGGACGTAACCGTCGGCGTCCCGGTCGAAGGGCAGGTAGGCGCGGCCCGGGTCGGTGCCGGTGGACAGTCGGCCGCCCGCGATCTGCGAGGCCCAGCCCCAGGGGTCGAGCGCGGAGTCCACGCCGCCCGCGACCACCAGCGGGGTGCCGCGGCGCACGGTGCGCCGGGCGTGGCCGATGGCGTCCAGGCCGCCGGCTTGCTCGGTGACCAGGGCACTGGAGGGGCCGCGCATGCCGTGCCGGATGGAGATCTGACCGGCGTTCACCGCGTAGAACCAGGCGAAGGACTCGTAGACGCTGACCGTCTGCGGGCCTTCGGTCCACAGTTTGTGGAACTCGCGGTGGGTGAACTCGAAGCCGCCGAGTGCGTTGGCGGTGACCACGCCCATGTCGTAGTCGACCAGGCCGGCCGGGTCGACCTTGGCGTCCTCCAGTGCCCAGCCGGCCGCGACCAGCGCGTACCGGGTGGAGACGTCGGTCTGCGGGAGCAGCCGGTCCGGCAGGTGGTCGGCGGCGTCGAAGCCGCGGATCTCGCCGGCCAGGGTGGCCGGGTACTTCCGCACGTCGAACCGGCTGAGCTCGCCGATCCCGTGCCGGCCCTCCCGGGTGGCGGCCCAGTAGTCCTGGGTGCCGAAGCCGTTGGCGGCGAGCGCGCCGATCCCGGTGACCACGGTCCTGGTCATTCCCTCTCCCCCGTCGGACGCTGCAACACCATCGCGGTCTGGAAGCCGCCGAAGCCGCTGCCGACCGTCAGCACGGTCCGCACGTCCCGTTCGCGCGCGGTCAGCGGTACGTAGTCGAGGTCGCACTCGGGGTCGGCCTCGTGCAGGTTGGCGGTGGGCGGCACCACGCCGTTCTTGATGGCGAGCGCGCAGGCGGCGATCTCCACCGAGCCGATGGCGCCCAGCGAGTGGCCCACCATCGACTTGATCGAGCTGACCGGCGTGCGGTACGCGTGGTCGCCGAGGGCGCGCTTGACGGCGGCGGTCTCGTGCCGGTCGTTCTGCTTGGTGCCGGAGCCGTGGGCGTTGATGTAGTCCACGGCGGTCGGGTCGATGCGGGCCTGGTTCATGGCGACCCGGATCGCCTCGGCCATCTCCCGGCCGTCCGGCTTGAGGCCGGTCATGTGATACGCGTTGCAGCGGGTGCCGTAGCCGGTGACCTCGGCGTAGACCGGAGCGCCGCGGCGCCGGGCCGACTCCAGGGTCTCCAGTACGAACACCGCGGCGCCCTCGGCGAGCACGAACCCGGTGCGGGAACGGTCGAACGGGCGGGAGGCGGTCTCCGGCTCGTCGTTGCGGGCGGTGGTCGCCTTGATCGCGTCGAAGCAGGCCACCACGATCGGGGTGATCGGGGTGTCGGTGGCGCCCGCCACGATGACGTCGGCCGAGCCCTCCTGGATCAGCTGGAGGGCGTGCCCGACCGCGTCCAGGCCGGAGGTGCAGCCGTTGGAGACCAGCGACACCGGCCCCTCCGCGCCGACCTTCCACGCCACCTCGGCCGGCATCACGCTCGGCGCCAGGTAGTCGAACATGTGCGGCGACAGCCACTCCTCGCCGTCCACCAGCCAGTTGCGGCCGGAGTCGGACAGCACCAGGTACTCGCGCTCCAGGCTGGTCGCGGCGGCCACCGCGCTGCCCAGGGTGACGCCGATCCGCGCCGGGTCGATGCCCGCGAAGTCCAGGCCGCTGTCCTGCACGGCCTCCTGGGCGCAGACCACGGCGAACTGGGTGGCCCGGTCCATGCGGCGGATCTCCCGCTGGCTCAACCCCTCCCACACCGGGTCGAAGTCCGCCTCGCCGGCGATCTGCGACCGGTACGGCGACGGGTCGAAGAAACTGATCCGCCGGGTCGCGGTACGACCCGCGGTGAGCAGATCCCAGAACTCCTTGGTGCCCCGGCCACCCGGGGCGCGTACGCCGATGCCGGTGATGACCACTCGTCGGCTCATCACAACCCCCTCTCTCAGAAACCGTCGTGGTCGACGAGCCGCTCCTGGTTGCGCAGCCGCCCGTCCTCGCGGACCAGGGCATCGCGCACCACACAGCTGCGGACCATCTCGGGACCGCCGCCAGGGCGGGTGGTCAGCACCAGCGCGTAGCAGGTGCTGCGGAGCCGGCCTTCCGCCGGCTGCTCGACGTCGACCATCGTGAACAGGTGGCGCCGCTGCTGCGCGTCCGCGGCGAGCCTGTCGCGCACCTCGTAGAGGTCGGACAGGATGCCGGCCCGGGTGCGCGCCGGCTCCCGGCCGGGTGTGTGGCCGAAGACCGCGTCGTCGGTGAACGTGTCGGCGTACTCCTCCACCTTGCCCGCGTCCAGCGCCTGCATCTGGCGCGCGTAGTACTGAAGAACCTCTGCGTACAACTCGGCACTGACGCCGGTCGACTCCATCTCGTAGGACTCCTTCACGCGACCGTTGATTGCGCTCAGTCTTCAGTCGCGTCCAAGAGCCACGGTCGAGACCGGCTCAACGCCGCGGGGCCTGCCCCCCCATGACCCCGCTCGGCATAGCTGGCAGGGTCCATCCCGCGTAACCGGCCTGATCCGCCGGGCAGGCCCGCGCCGCTGGTCTGGAGCGGGGCCCGATCGGGCCGCGAGGCGGGACGGCGCAGCCGGCCTGACCCGCCGGACAAGCCCCCACCCCCGGCCTGGAGCCGGGCTCGACCGGGGCGCGAGGCGGGACCTCGCAGCCCGCCTGACCACCGGTCGAGCCCCACCCCCGGCCTGGAGCCGGGCTCGCCGGGGCGCGAGG
>NZ_MJAH01000015.1:132773-363223 GCF_001746295.1 Streptomyces sp. LUP47B
CCTGGAGCCGGGCTCGCCGGGGCGCGAGGCCGGACGGCGCAGCCCGCCTGACCCGCCGGACAAGCCCCCACCCCCGGGCCTGATCCGCCGGGCAGGCCCGCGCCACTGGTCTGGAGCGGGGCCCGATCGGGGCGCGAGGCGTGACAGCGCAGCCGGCCTGACCCGCCGGGCAGGTCCCCGCCCCCGGCCTGGAGCCGGGCTCGACCGGGGTGCGAGGCATGACCGCACAGCCCGCCCGACCCGCCGGACAAGCCCCACCCCGGTCTGGAGCCGGGCTCGACCGGGGCGCGAGGCGGGACGGCGACGGTGGGGGGCATGGACACATCGACTTCCACCGCCACCGACCGCCGGGTCGCGCTGGTCACCGGTGCCACCAGCGGCATCGGCCACGAGATCGCCCGCACCCTGGCCCGCCAGGGCTACGCCGTCTACCTGTGCGCCCGCACCGACAAGACCCTTGAGGACACCCTCGCCGAGCTGCGCGCCGAAGGTCTCGACGTCGACGGCAGCACCTGCGACGTCACCTCGCCCGAGCAGGTGCGGGCGCTGGTCACCGCCGTCGTCGAGCGTTACGGGCGGCTCGACGTGCTGGTCAACAACGCCGGCCGGCCGGGCGGCGGCGCCACCGCCGAGGTGCCCGACGAGCTGTGGTTCGACGTCATCGACACCAACCTGAACAGCGTCTTCCTGGTCACCAAGGCGGCGCTGACCGGCGGCGGCATGCTGGAGCGCGGTACGGGGCGCATCGTCAACATCGCCTCCACCGGCGGCAAGCAGGGCGTGGTGCACGCCGCGCCGTACACCGCCTCCAAGCACGGCGTGGTCGGGTTCTCCAAGTCGCTGGGCCTGGAGCTGGCCAGGACCGGCATCACCGTCAACGCGGTCTGCCCGGGTTTCGTGGAGACCCCGATGGCCGAGCGGGTGCGCGAGCACTACGCCGGGATCTGGGGTGTGGACGAGCAGGAGGCGCACAGCCGGATCACCACCCGGGTGCCGCTCGGCCGCTATGTGGAGCCGAGCGAGGTGGCCGCGATGGTCTCCTATCTGGTCTCCCCGGGCGCGGCGGCGGTCACCGCGCAGGCGTTGAACGTCTGCGGCGGCCTCGGCAACTACTGATCGGCCCTTCTCCACGTGTAACGCCCGGGTGCCGGGACCTCGACGGAGGTTCCGGCACCCGGGCGTTGCGCGTGGCTCGCGGGTCAGACCTTGAGCACCTGGTCGACCCAGCCACGGGCGGCCGGCTCGAACTGCAGCGCCACATGGGTGGAGATGGCGGAGACGTCCCGCCACAGCCGCTGCATCGGGCCGTCAAGCGCCTGCCCCCGGGTGCCGGACTGGCGGAACAGCCGGTCCACCGCGGTCACCGAAAGGTCGACGGCGAGGGCGGAGTCCCGCAGGTTCCGGGTGGCTTCCAGCGGGCCGGTGACGGCACCCTCGTCGGCGAGCCGGGCTGCCCTGCCCAGCAGCAGCCGGGCCGCGTCCACCTCGCCGGCCGAACGGGCCAGCGCCTGCTCGGCGGAGCCCCGTACGCCCTGCACCCCGGTGGTGCCGGGCAGGTTCGGGGCGTTGCCGACCTTCTCGGCGAAGTACGCAGAGAAGGTGCGGACCATGCCGAGCGCGGCGCCGACCGCCGGTGCCGCGAACATCAGACCGTTGACCGCCTGGAGCGGGGCCCGGTGGCAGGCCGCCGCCACCCCGCCCCAGGCCTCACTCGTGCGCCCGGCGAACAGGTCGGCCCGGTCGAAGGAGAGGTGCTCGGGCACGAACACCTCGTCGAGGACCAGGGTGTTGCTGCCGGTGGCGGCCATGCCGACGCTGTGCCACGTGTCCTCGATGCGGTACGCGGAGCGCGGCAGGGCGAACAGCCGTGCCTCACTGCCCGTCCCGGTCTCCACCAGGCCGCACATCAGCGCCCAGTCCGAGTGGGCGACGCCGCTGATGTACGGCCAACGGCCGCGCACCAGCCAGCCGCCGGGGGCCGGTCCGGCCGTGCCGAACGGTGTCACCGATCCCACCAGCACCGCGTCCGGGCCGGCCGCCCAGATCTCGGCCTGGCCCTGCTCGGGCAGGAAGGCCCCCGCCATCCGGGCGATCGAGGCGATCAGTGAGGCGCACCAGGCGCTGGCCGGGCATTCCCCGGCGATCTCCTCGACCGCCTCCACCAGTTCGGTGAAGGAACCGGCGGTGCCTCCGACGGCGGCGGGGGCGAAGTGCCGGGCGAAACCCGCCCGGACGATCTCCTTCAGTACGGCGGGGTCGACGTCGCGGGCCCGTTCGGCGGCCTCGGCGCGGCGGCCGGCGGCAAGTGCGACGGCGGCCGCGGCGGTGGACAACCCGGTGGTCGACGACCCGATAGCGGGCGACCCGGCGGTGGGCATCTGTCTTCTCCTCACTACTCGGTGCTCAGGAGGCGGCCGGCAGCCGGTGGAAGGTGTTGCGGAAGAAGGTCAACGGCCCCTCCTCGCGCTGCACGGCCAGGTCGATCACCTCGCCGATGACGATCACGTGGTCGCCGCCGTCCACCTCGCGGTCAATCCGGCACTCCAGATAGGCCAGCGCGTCGGAGAGCACCGGCACGCCGGTGATTCCCGGCCGGGTGTCGGCCTCGACACTGTGCCGGGTGTGCCGGCTGGCGAAGGACCGGCACAGCTCCTCCTGGTCGGCGGCCAGGATGTTCACCGCGAAGGCGCCGGTCCGCCTGAAGACCGGCAGTTCGCCCGAGTCCTTGTGGATGCAGACCAGGATCAGGGCCGGGTCGAGCGAGACCGAGGTGAAGGAGTTCACCGTCAGTCCCACGGTCCGCCCGGTGCTGCCGGTGGTGATCACGGTGACGCCGGTGGCCCAGTTGGCGCAGACGCTGCGCAGCGCCTGTGGGTCCACCAGGGCCGGTTCCTGCTGCAGCACACTCGCCGCGCGGCGCTCGCTCATGCCGCACCGTCGAGCAGCGGGTCGACGAACAGGCCCTGGCTGCCCTCGGAGATCTCCTCCGCCTGAGCCAGGGTCAGCAGCACCGGCCCGGTGTACAGCCCGTCGCTCTGCCAGTCGTCGGGACGCAGGCTGATCGCGTACGGGTTGACCGGCACCTCCGGGTCGGGGGTGACGTCGAGCTTGCGGGCGGCCCGGTGGAAGACTGCGACCGCCAGCGCCTCGGCGACCCTGACGTCTCGGTCGAGTTCGGCGGCCAGTTCGTCGTCGTTGTAGTCGACGACGAGGGTGCCGTGGCTGTCCTTGATCGCCTTGGCCGGGACATAGGCGCCCGCCGGGCCGTCGGTGACGACCTTCTCCAGCTCGTTCCAGTCGCGGAAGACCTGCTGGACCCGGTCGTTGACCGTGAACAGCTTCTCGAGGTCGCCGCGCACGCGGCGCATGAACCCGTAGTCCAAGAAACGGTCCTTGACGAAGGTCAGCACCACGCCGACGTGGTTGAGCATGGCGTCCCAGCACAGCTTCGGCACCATCACCGCCGGGTTGCCGAAGGCCGGGTAGTGGTCCTCGACCTTGGAGAGCACGAACTCGAAGGTGCGCAGGTGGAGTTCGTTGTAGAACTCCAGCCGTTCGGCGATGTCCTCGCCCGCGAAGTCCCGGGTGACCAGGTCGGTGGTGACGCTGTTGCCGTAGCCGATTATGTCCGAGCCGGGAGAGTAGAAGGCGTCCGCGAAGGCGCCGGCCTCGCCGACCAGCATCCAGCGGTCCGGCGAGTACACCCGCTCGGTGCCGAAGGCGAAGTCCTTCAGGCTGATGAAGTCCGCGACGTCGCCGGTGCGGCCGTCGACCACCTCGGCCAGTTGCGGCTCGTTGGCGCGCAGCCACTCCTGGACCTTCTCGAAGGTCTGGATCCCCTCGTACGGGTGGACCCGCGGGTCCGCGCAGACGCCGACCGAGATGTGGTCCGAGCCCAGCGGGATCAGCCACACCCAGTAGCCCTCGCCCATCAGGTGGTTGGTGGAGAACCTGCGGATGCCGGGGCGGTTCGTCCGCGCCATCCACCGCGGGTCGTCCTTGCCCCACTCCTCCAGGTCGATGCCGCCGGTGAGGCGGAACCAAGAGGCGTTGATGGTGTGCGACACCTCGCGGGAAAGGCCCAGCTTCCGCTTGACGAAGTGGGCGCGGCCGGCCGCGTCGACCAGCCAGCGGGCGGTGATCGTACGCTGCTCGCCGCCCTGGGTGTAGGACACCGTGTGGTCCTCGTCGCCCTCGCGCAGCTCGATGTCGGTGATCGCGGCGCCCTGGCGCAGGTCGGCGCCCGCGTCCAGTGCCATCCGGGTCAGCTCGTTCTCGAACCGGCCGCGGTCGATCTGGTAGTTGTCGTGTGCCGGGAACTCCCGCGGGCCGAGCTCGATCCGCTTCGTGAGGTCGTGGTTGCCGCCCGCGGGCTGGAAGAACCGCAGGCCGTTCTTCTTGAGATGGAACTTCTCCAGGTGCTCCTTCATCCCGACGGTCTGTGCGAAGTAGTGCGCGCCCGCCGGCACCGTCGACTCACCGACCTTGAACGCCGCCTCCGGCGCCAGGCCCTGCCGCTTGTCGAGGATCACCACGTCCGTCTCCGGCCGGGCCTTCTTGAGCTGGACCGCGAGCGTGAGACCCGCGAGCCCGCCGCCGAGAATCACCACGTCGGTCGTAGCCTGATCCACCATCGCTCCTCCTGCTGGTAACAGTTCGTCAGAAGTCTGTGCGGGCGCTCTCGGGGCCCGCTCAAGCCCGCGTGGAAGCGGCCGCCGGTCGTTTCACACCACCTCGGCGACCACTTCGGCGACGACTTCGAACAGGCCCGGATTGGCCGTGGCGTACGGCGGGTTGACGGCTTTGCGGGCCTGGAACTCCGGGTCGGCCTGCAGCGCCTTCCACGCCTCTACGCTGGCGTAGTGGGCGACGTTCACGAGGGGCAGCGAGGCCTCGCCGAGCGCCTGATGCATCCGGAAGTCGACGAAGCCCGGTGAGCCGGCGGCCCGTTCGGCCCGGGGCCGCCAGGCGCCCAGGAACTCCTCGACCCGCTCGTTCGGCAGCTCGAAGGCGTTGACCATGGTCACGCCCGCGCCGTCCGCCCGCTGCCCGGACGCGGCTTCGCCGATCACCCGGTAGACGCCCCGGTGGACGGTCTTGGCGTACGTCTCCGCGCCCGGGCCGCCCCGCTCGCCGGCCGCCGCCGCGGTCAGGTCCGCGGCGCTCGCCCAGTCGGCGACCGCGACCAGCTGGAAGCGGTGCTCGGCGCGCAGGGCCCGGTGCAGGCGGGCACCACGGAAGCCGGGCGCGGTGCGCAGCAGCTCCAGGTGGGTGCGCCAACCGGCGATGAACTCCTCGGTGTTCTCCACCGGCGCTTCGAGCACCGCGATCAGGGTGACTGGGCCGCTCTCGTACTTCGTGCTCACGTGTCGTCCTCTTCCTGTGGGAATCGTTGTGTCGTCAGGCGTGGCAGGCGGGAAAGCCGCCGTGCAGCTCCGCCATGCCGCGGACCATCTCGTCGATGCCGGCGAAGTCCTCCGGGCGTCCGCCGCGCAGTTCGCCGTAGGCGCGGTGCAGGTTGGGGACCAGCCGTTCGGTGTCCAGGAAGTCGGCGAACTCGCCGAGGTCGGCGGCGCGGGCCGCCTCCAGCGGGTCCAGTCCCCCGGCGAGACCGGCCCTGGCCACGTCCAGCAGCCAGGCGAGGTAGCGCTCGGTGGTCTCGAGCAGCTCCGGGCCGCCGACGGGGCCGTGCCCGGGCACCACGGTGACCGCGTCGAGCGCCCGCAGCCGGGCTACCGCGTCGCGCAGACCGCTGACCGAGCCGGTCAGTACGAAGGGGGTGACCGCGTTCATCACCAGGTCGCCGGCGAACAGCACCTGGCGCTCCGGCAGCCACACCACCGTGTCGCAGGAGCTGTGCGCCGGGCCGAAGGCACGCAGCCGCACCTCCAACCCGCCGACGTGGAGCGTGAGTTCCTCGGCGAAGGTGACCTGGGGCGCGGCCGGTTCGACCGCGCCCCAGTCCACGTCGGGCCACAGGCCGGTCAGGTGCAGTCCGGTACGGATCGCCTCCTGCCGGGTCCGTTCGGCGGCCACCACCACCGCTTCCGGGAAGAGGTGGTTGCCGAAGGTGTGGTCGCCGTGCGAGTGGGTGTTGACGAGCAGCCGCGGAAGCTGCGGCGCGGCGCCCGCGACCAGCTCGCGCAGCCGTCCGGCCCGCGCCTCGGTGGCGACGGTGTCGATCAGCAGCGCGCTGTCGCCGTCGACCACCAGCCCCGCGTTGTTGAGGCACCAGCCCCCGTCGGGCTGCAGGAAGGCGTGAACCCCGTCGGCGATCTCTTCGAGTCTCGGTGCACCGGTGAAAGCTGCCATACGGCCACTGTCGTCCGGGCCCCTCGACGGCCACTCGAAGCGACCCTGATCAGCGGTCCGGGTGCCGGCTGTGCCCGGGCCGGAACGCAGGGGTGCGCTCCCAGCGGGCCGCGCTCGGCCGGTCCTCGGCGGCGCGGGCCGCCACGACCACCAGCAGCGCCGCSGTCTCCTCGGGCGTCGGCCGCCCRCGYTSGATCCGCASCAGSRGYCGCTCCTCGACGGCGGGCCCGGTCACCGGGCCAGACGCCARCTGTGCCCSGGCCGGAACGCTACCGTGCGCTCCCAGCGGTACCAGCGAGCCGTGCCCGGCCCCGGCGGGCTCGGCCGCTCTTCGGCGCCATTCCGGGCCGCGGCAACCGCCAGCAACGCCGCGGTCAGCGCCGCCACCTCCTCCGGCGTCGGCCGCCCGCGCTCGATCCGCACCAACAGCCGCTCCTCGGCAGCGGGCCCGGTCACTGCGGCGGGTTGCCGTGCTTGCGCATCGGCAGGTCGGCGTCCTTGGTGGCGAGCATCTCCAGGCCCCGCACCAGCACTGAGCGGGTATCGGCCGGGTCGATGACGTCGTCCACCAGGCCGCGCTCGGCCGCGTAGTACGGGTGCATCAGCTCGGTCCGGTACTCCTCGGTGCGTGCCTTGCGCACCGCCTCCGGGTCCTCGGCGGCGGCGATCTCCCGCCGGAAGATCACGCCCGCGGCGCCGTCGGCGCCCATCACGGCGATCTCGTTGGTCGGCCAGGCCAGCGCCAGGTCCGCGCCGATGGAACGCGAGTCCAGCACGATGTAGGCGCCGCCGTACGCCTTGCGCAGCACCACGGAGATCCGTGGCACCGTCGCGTTGCAGTACGCGTACAGCAGCTTGGCGCCGTGCCGGATGATGCCGTCGTGCTCCTGGCCGACGCCCGGCAGGAAGCCCGGCACGTCGACCAGGGTGACGATCGGGATGTTGAAGGAGTCGCAGGTCTGCACGAATCCGGCCGCCTTCTGCGAACTGTCGATGTCCAGCACGCCGGCCAGTGAGCGCGGCTGGTTGGCGACGATGCCCACTGCCCGCCCGCCGAGTCGCGCCAGGGTGCAGATCACGTTGGTCGCCCAGCGCTCGTGCACCTCGAGGTGCACCCCGTCGTCGACCAGTTCCTCGATCACCGCGCGCATGTCGTAGGGGCGGTTCCCGTCGCTGGGCACCAGTTCGTACAGCGCCTCACCGCGCCGGTCTGCCGGGTCGTCGGTGACCACCGCCGGCGGTTGCTCCCGGTTGTTCTGCGGCAGCAGCGACAGCAGATAGCGCACCTCCTCAAGACAGGTCTGCTCGTCGTCGTAGACGAAGTGCGCCACGCCGGACAGCTCCGCGTGCACATCGGCCCCGCCGAGACCGTTCTGGGTGATCTTCTCGCCGGTGACGGCCTGTACGACGTCCGGTCCTGTGATGAACATCTGGGAGGTCTCGCGGACCATGAAGACGTAGTCGGTCAGCGCCGGTGAGTACGCCGCGCCGCCTGCGCACGGGCCGAGCATCACCGAGATCTGCGGGATCACCCCGGAGGCACGGGTGTTGCGCTGGAAGATCCCGCCGTAGCCGGCCAGTGCGGAGACGCCCTCCTGGATCCGGGCGCCGGCGCCGTCGTTCAGCGACACCAGCGGGGCGCCCGCGGCGATCGCCAGGTCCATGATTTTGTGGATCTTCTGGGCGTGCGCCTCGCCCAGCGCACCGCCGAACAGCCGGAAGTCGTGGGCGTACACGAACACCGTGCGGCCCTCCACCGTCCCCCACCCGGTGATCACACCATCGGTGTGCGGACGGTTGCCCTCCAGCCCGAATCCGGTGGCCCGGTGTCGCCGCAGCGCCTCGACCTCCTGGAAGGAGCCCTTGTCGAGGAGCACGGCGATCCGCTCACGCGCCGTCAGTTTCCCTTTGGCGTGCTGCCGTTCGGTGGCCTCCGGACTGGGGCCGTCCAGGACGAGCTGTTTTAGTTCGTGCAGTGTGTCGACGCTCCGGCGCATCGGACTCGTCGCACTCGTGGGATGTGTTGTGTCATCGTCACGCATCGGATTCCGCCCCGTTTCTCATGGCTGACGTGTCCCGGCCGTTCCCTGAGTCTGTGAGGGGGCTTCGACCGGGAGCAAGCCGCCTCCAGGGGTCTGCGAGAGCTGGTCGAGCCGCAGCAGACGCAGCAGCGGGTCGGTCGCCACGGTGGTCACCAGGGTCATCACCACCAGCACCGCGAACAGCCGGGAGTCGATCACCCCCAGCGACAGACCGACGTTGAGCACCACCAGCTCCGTCAGGCCGCGGCAGTTCATCATCACGCCGAGCCCCAGTGACTCCCGGTTGCCCTCACCGGCGACCCGGGCCGCAGCGAACGTCCCGCCGATCTTGCCGGCCACGGCCACCAGCAGCACCAGACCGAGCACGCCCAGCGCGGAGAGCGAGAACACCGACTGCAGCCGGGTCTGCAAACCCACCGCGGCGAAGAAGAACGGCAGCAGCAGCCACAGCGCCAGGCCCTCGGTCCGGTGCGCGAAGTCCCGCACCGTCCGGGAGGAGCGCGGCATGACCACGCCCGCCAGGAAGGCGCCGAAGATCGCGTGCACCCCGAGCACATTGGTGGTCACCGCGCAGATCAGCACGAAGAAGGTGATCAGTGTGCCGATCGGCAGCACTCCGCCGCGCCGGCTCTCCAGCACCCGCAGCACATGCGCCAGCGCCGGGCGCACCACGAACCACAGCAGCAGGGTGAAGGCCACCACCTCGGCCACGGCGACCAGCACACCGAGCGGCGAGTCGCTGCGCACCTCGGCGACCACCACACCCAGCGCACACCAGGCGGTGACGTCACCGACGCCGGCCATGGCCAGGCCCATCGCGCCCAGCCGGGTGCCTGTCAGTCCGCGGTCGGCGAGGATCCGGGCCAGCACCGGGAAGGCGGTGACCGACACCGACAACGCCACGAACAGCAGGAACGGCCCGGTGTGCACCCCGTCGGGCTGATACTCGTCACGCAGTCGCAGCGCGGCGAACATGCCCAGCAGGAAGGGCACGGCGAGCGCCGCGTGCCCCGCGGAGAGCACCTTGCCGCCGAGTCTGCGCAGCATGGTCAGCGGCATCTCGAGGCCGATCAGGAACATGAAGAAGACCACGCCCACCTGCGCCAGGTTGTTCATGATCGGCGTCACCGCCGCGGGGAACACCTCCTTGGAGACTCCGGGTGCCAGCTCCCCGAACACCGAGGGTCCGAGCAGCAGGCCGGCCAGGATCTCCCCGACGACCGGCGACTGACCGACCGCCCGGGCCGCCAGCCCCAGCACCCCCGCCGTCGCGACCACCACGGCCCCGGCCACCAGCACCTGCCCGGCCAGGTCGGCCGGCTCGGCCGCCTTCGTCGCGCCGGTGATCTCCTTCACCGGGTGGTCGACGCCGTATCTCAGCAGCAGCAACGCCAGTGCCAGGGGTACGACGACCAGCAGGCCGTAGCTGATCAGGGCACGGGCGGCGCCGTGGAAGCGGGGTGGGTCGCCCCCGGGTTCGTTCACGAGGGACGAGGTTGGATCGTGCGTCATGGCGAGGCTCTCCTCACAGGACGATGGCTGCGTCAGGACGATGGCTGCGCCGCCGCGCCTGGAGCCGGGGTGGTGCGGCCGGTACGCGGGCGGCCGGTCTGCGGCAGTTGGCCTGCGGGCAGCCGGTCCGCGGGCGGCCGGTCCGCAGGCGGCCGGTCCGCAGGCGGCCGGTCCGCAGGCGGCNCGGCCGGTCCGCGGGCGGCCGGTCCGCGGGCGGCCGGTCCGCGGGCGGCCGGTCTGCAGGCGGTCCGCGGCAGCCAGCTGGCAGGCAGCCGGTCCGCGGGCAGCCGCGGACCGGTCCGGGACGGAGTCGCTGCTCCGTCCCGGACCTGTCGGGTGGGTGACGCGGGATCAGCCGGTGCGCAGCAGGGCGGTCACGGAGCCGCCGTGCACCCCGTTGAGCACCTCGGCCTGAAGCCGCTGCACGTCCGGGGCCGGTTCCAGGCCCAGCTCGGACTTGAGCACCCTGCGCAGGTCCTGGTACGCCCGCAAGGCCTCGGCGCGGCAGCCCGCGGCGCGCAGTGAGTCGATCAGCTGGGCGTGCAGCCGCTCGTTGAGCCGGTGCTCCGCGACCAGCGACCGCAGTTCGGGGATCAGTTCCTGGTGCCGGCCGAGCCGGGCGTCCGCCTGGATGCGCAACTCCAGTACACGCAGCCGCAGTTCGCACAGGTGCGCCTTGTGGATCGTCAGCTCCGGCCCCAGGTTGATGTCGGCCAGCGCATGGCCGCGCCACAGGCCGAGTGCCTGCCGCAGCCGCTCGGCGGCCTCCGCGACATGACCCTGACGCCACAGGCAGCGGCCCTGGTCGGCCACGGCCAGAAAGCGCTCGGCGTCGGTCTCCCCGGTGCGCAGGACGTAGCCCGGCGCCTTGGTGACGATGTCGCAGCGCCGGTCACCCTGGGGTATGGAGTCCAGGATCCGGCGCAGTTGGTAGACGTAGGTCTGCAGTGTGGTGGCCGCACTGCGCGGCGGCCGGTCGTCCCACAGTTCGGCGAAGAGGGTGTCGGTACCGACCACCCGGTTCGCGTTGAGCGCCAGCAGCGCCAGCACCGCCTTGACCCGCGGTGCGGTCGGCGCCAGGTCGCGCCCACCCGCGATGACCTCCAATTGCCCTAGCACATTGATCGTGACCACGATCTTTTCCCCCGTTCACAGTTGTCTCGCTCCCCGTCGTCGCGGAATCGATTCGATTTCAACCAATTACCTGTCGATGCCGCAGAGGCAACAATGCCTTTTTAACGGGCCCCGCGCCAGAACCTCTCAAGCCCACCTCGAGCCGTACTTGAGAGCTGAGGAATATTGGAAGTGCAGGCCGGGCACCCCTTTAGATAGCACGGTCACGTAACTCCACCAGAACTTAGTAAAATCGGGTGCCTTGATTGTGAATTCCCGGTTGCCGGTAGGAGCACTTGCCCAGGAAGCATGGCATAGGCGGATATCAGACGACATGTCTGCATTCCGACTCTCCGGCTACTGCTCCTGTGCAGGTGGGAGCACCTGCCGAAGCCGGGAAGCGCCGCCCCCAAGCCGCCCGCCCCCGAAGGCACCAGGTGTCGACCTGTCGAGTGTGTGAAATGGAACACTGGATCCGCGCACTCAAACAAGCGGAAAGAAGAATTCCACCTCGCGGCATGATTGCCCACTCTGTCGAAGATTTCCGGATCACCCCGACTTCCTGATTGCAGGGTCGGTACAGATGGAAAGCGCTTGAGTGCCGCCGCGTCGGGTGGACAGATGAGTCGTGCTGTATGCCGGGGCTGTAGAAATCTCAACCAACAACGGCGAAAGATACCGCCGGTAGCCGCCTGAGTTGCCTGAGCCCGGCCGGTACGGCAGCGTCCGGACGCTCTGCGCGTCGGCTCGGGTCAGACGAATCCTGTGGGCCGCGGCAAGCACGGCTGGAAGATCCACCTCACCACTGAGCGGACTGCCATCTCGGGGGCCAACGTCCACGACAGTCAGGCCTTCAGCCCGCTCGTCCAGGCCGAGCTACGTGGCGACAAGGGCTACGACTACCACCACCTGCGGGCTGGTTACGCTTGCGTGGTATCACGCCGCGGATCGCCCACAAGGGCAAAGACTCCAGCCAGCGACTGGACCGGCACTGCTGGAAGACCACGGCCTGGCTCGCTCGCCGGGTACCTGCGCCTGCGCCGCGCCAAGAACGCATAGCCAGCCACTTCCTCGCCTCACCAGCGTCTCCCTCACCAGCGTCTCTGTGCCCTCAGCTGCCACCGGCGGCACACCAACCAAGACGACTTGCAAGTGTCTGGGCGGAAGAGTCGTCGGAGACGACGTGCACCGAAGCCGTCCTGGTCGCTGAGACCACGACCTGAGCCGGCCCGGGACCGTCGCAGGAGTGACGCCGCAGAGGCCGTTGATGCCTGGGTCGTCGCGAGGTTGGCCTCCGCGTCCGAAGTAGCCGTATCGGCCTGGCGGTTGTCGTCGACCTTCTGGTCGACCATGATTTTGGTGCCTTTGAGCGCCGCCTCGAAACAGTTGAGCCAGGTTGATCCAGGCGGCCACCGAGAAGGCCGTCGAGGTGCCGACGACCGGTCCTGACGCGGCGGCATTGCCGCCTGCAATGAGGTTCAGGCCGTGGGCGCCGGATGTTGGGGCCACCCCATCCGGGCCGCTGCGGCGGGTACTGCTGCTGGCTCATGCCCCCCTGGGACCCATGTCGTGCTGTGCAAGGGGGATGAATCGCAGAGGTCACGCACAGTTTCCCGATGAAGATGGATTCACCTGAACGGGGTGAACTCATCGTAAACCGCCTGCTCCTGGCGTCCGACACTCATCCAGAGACGTCGAAGCCACGGCGCCCGATGGATGCCCAAACATCCACGCGACGACCTCCGTTGCCAGCGTCAAACGTGGAACGGCGGCGCCGGGCAGTGCTGGTGAGTCATCGTCAAACACTTTCCCCCCAGAGGCTTTTGAGCAGTCCAAGTGATACAGATCACTCAAGTCACCGCCACCTCACCGCCCGCCTTCTGTGATCTTGTCACCCTTTCCGATCTTTACTCAATGCATACATTCTCTTTTGAATTGCATGGGTGACGCCAAGAGCGTGAGAGAAATCGGGGAATCATGAAGGTTCACAGACCTGCGCCACGACTGCGCGGGAGACTCTGGCCCCCGGGGGCCGGTCGCTGGACAGCGGGCAGTATCGCCTTGACCATGGCCATTACCCTGCTCGACGCGACCAGTTCGGGGGCGGTCTCGCAGACCCGAACGTTGGACGCGCCGAAGAAGGCGACAGCGACCCAGGCAGCTGACATACCTTCCGCCCGCGTCGCTGCGAGGCTGTCCGGCAAGCGTGTTGAGGCACTCTCGGAACGTACCGAGATGTCGACGACGTGGGTGAACAAGGACGGCAGTCTCACCAGTGAGTTTGCGGCGGGCCCGGTTCGCTTCGAGCGCGACGGCAAGTGGGTCGATGTCGACGTCGAACTGCGCGAAAGCGGATCAGGGGTCGAGCCGGTCGCGCACCCGGAAGGGCTGCGGCTCGCGGGCAAGGCGGGTACGCCGGCGAAGTCGCTGAAGGCGGCTCGTGAGGCCAAGGCCACCGACCTGGTGACGCTCGGCGAAGGCGACCAGCAGATCACCCTTCAGTGGAAGGGCGGACTGCCCAAGCCGAAACTGGACGGTACACGCGCGGAGTACGTCAACGCGCTACCCGGCGCAGACGTGGTCGTCGAGGCCACCCGCACCGGCTTCGAGCAGTTTGTGGAGATCAAGCAGCGCCCGGACGCCGGCGCCTACTCCTACACGCTGCCGCTGAAGGCCAAGGGCCTGAAAGCCAAGCAACTAGCCGACGGCAGCGTCCTGTTCACCGACGAGAAGAACAAGAAGCGAGCCGTGATGCCCGCGCCGGTGATGTGGGACGCCACCGTCGACAAGAAGTCGGGCGAGCACACGAACCGGGCCAAGGTCGGCCTGAAGGTGGTGCGGAAGGGCTCCGCCTTCGATCTGGTGGTCACCCCGGACGCGAAGTTCCTCGCGAACTCCGACACTCAGTACCCGGTCACCGTCGACCCGTCCACCTCCTCGTTGTCCAACGTCTTCGACACCTACGTGCAGCAGGGCGAGACGGTCGACTGGTCCACTGACACCGAGCTGGACCTGGGTAACCCCGGCACGACCAACTCCAACGGGACTCCGCGCACCGCGCGCTCCTTCATCTCCTGGAACACCACACCGATCCAGGACGCGCTGGTTCTGGATGCCAAGCTGTCGCTTTGGAACTTCCACTCCGGCAACAACACCGACTGCGCGCTCTACCCGTGGGAGGTGTGGTCGACCGGTGCGGCCTCGACGTCGTCGCGCTGGACGGCGCAGCCGTCGTGGACCGCGAAGAAGGCCACCTCAACCGAGACCCGCGGCAATACCGCCTGTACCGCACAGCCGGACGGCTGGATCAACTCCGACGTGACCGCGCTGGTGCAGGAGTGGGCTTCGGCCAAGGCCACCCGCGGCCACATGGGACTGCGGGCTTCCGGCGAGTCGGTCGTGGCGCAGTGGAAGCGAGTCAACTCCGCGAACGCCGCCTCGAACCCGCCCAAGCTCGTCGTCAACTACAACTACCGCCCGCGCACCGGTACCAAGCAGGAGGCCGGCCCGCCGTACTTCTCCTACGGCGGCGCCTACACGGTCAACACCACGACACCCACGCTGCGCGACACCTTCGTCGATGCCGACGGTGACAAGGTCAACGGCACCTTCCAGATCTACGACAACGCCACCAACACGCAGGTGGGCGACGTCATCGTCTCGCCGTACGTGCCCTCCGGGCAGGCCTCCTCGGTCACTGTGCCCTCCGGGATGCTGAGCAACGGCAAGACGTACAAGTTCCGTACCTCGCCGTATGACGGGGCGCACTACAACACCGGCTGGTCGGCGTGGAAGACCTTCACGGTCGACACCGCCGCGCCGTCCGCCCCCACCGGGGTCACATCGACGGACTATCCGTCGAGCACATGGGTCAAGGGGGCGGGTCAGACAGGGACGTTCAGCGTCATACCCAACGGTACGGACCACAACTGGCTGGAGTGGTCGCTGGATGGCGTGACCTGGACGAAGGTCGCGACCGGCGGCTCCAGTGCAGCCAAGGCCATCAACATCATCCCGCCCGAGGACGGCACCCACCTCCTCCAGGTGCGGCAGGTGGACAAGGCGGACAACAAGTCCGAGGCGGTCGATTACACCTTCCACGCCGGGCCCGGTGGCTTCGTCCAGCCAGATGACGGTGAGCGCACAGCCCGCCGTCTTCCGTTGGTCGCGGAGGCCGACGGCAGCAAGTACAACGCGGTGTCGTTCTCCTGGCGGCGCTCCGAGGCCGATCCCTGGGTGCGCATTCCCGCAGGTGACGTCACTGCTGGTGGAACGCCTCTGACGTCCTGGCCGGTGCCCCTGGTCAGCGGTAAGAACGCCGCCTTGGTGTGGAATGCCACCGACACGGTGAATCCGGACGGAACAGTCGAGATCAAGGCCGACTTCACCGGCCCGAACGCGGCCTCGGGCAGCACACGGTCCATCGATGTGATCGTGGACCGCAACGCGACGGGCGCCGCGGCCGAAGAGGTCGGGCCGGGAGAGTTGAACCTCCTCACGGGCGACTACTCGCTGTCCGCGGAGGACGCTTCCGGCTTCGGACTGTCAGTGTCCCGGACGGCCTCGTCGCGCACACCTGACCAGGCAGCCCAACAGGACGGCCAGGCGGCGATCTTCGGCAAGGAGTGGGTCTCCGGCACCGTGGCGGAGGCGACGGAGTCGGACTACTCGCACATCCGCCGGATCTCCGACACAGCCGTCGCCGTCGTCGACGTCGAGGGTACGGAAACACACTTCACCGCGAACGCCGCCAAGACCGCATGGGTCCCCGAGACCGGCTCCGAGTACCTGACGCTCACAGGCAGCGTGTCCGGTTCGTTCACACTCTCGGACACCGATGGCACGGTCACCGCATTCACCAAAGCAGACACGGCCTCCGTGACCTGGCAGGTGTCCTCCACTCTGATGGAAGGCCTGCCCAACTCCACCACCACGGTGGTCTCCGAGACCGTGACGGTGGACGGCCAGGCGCTGGCCCGCCCGAAGCGGATCATCGCCCCGACCTCCGCAGCGAGCGCCGCGACATGCACGGCGACGCCGTCGACCAAGGGCTGCCGCTCGGTGGAGTTCGTCTACGCCACCGCCACCACCGCCACGTCCTCCGCGTTCGGCGACTTCCTCCGCCAGGTCAAGGAGGTCCGCCTGTGGTCCACCGAGCCCGGTGCCGCCTCGGCCAGTGCCAAGACCGTGCAGACCTTCGCCTACGACACGGCCGGCCGACTGCGTCAGGCGTGGAACCCGCAGGTCAGCCCGGCGCTGAAGACCGAGTACGCCTACGACACGGCCGGGCGGGTCACCGGCCTGACCCCGGCCGGGGAACTGCCGTGGACGTTCACCTACGGCAAGGTGGGCACCTCCGCCACCGCAGCTGAGGGCATGCTGCTGAAGGTGTCCCGCTCCGGCCTTCAGCAGGGGAGCAAGGATGTCGCGTCCGGTACCGCGTCCACGTCTGTCGTGTACGACGTCCCGCTGACCGGCACGGCCGCTCCACACACGATGAGCGCGGCGGAGGTCAAGAAGTGGGGCCAGTTGGATGCCCCGACCGATGCGACTGCGCTGTTCCCCGCGGACGTGGTACCCGCTTCGCACGACGGCAGTGCCCTGACCGCCACCGGCTATACACGCGCCACGATCAGCTACCTGGGAGTCTCCGGTCACGAGGTCAACACGGCCGCTCCAGGTGGATACATCAGCACAACCGAGTACGACCGCTTCGGCAACACCGTTCGCGAACTCTCGGCCGGCAACCGCGCCGTCGCCCTCGGAATCAGCACCGCAGACCGGGCCGTACAAGCCGACCTGGGCATCGGATCGCTGTCCGCTGCCGAACGGGCGAACCTTCTGGCCGCCACCTCGCTCTACGACGAGACCGGCATACGCGAACTGGAGAAACTCGGCCCGCTTCGTCGTATAGACCTGACCGCAGACTTGAAGTCGGGGAGCACCACCTTGGTCCCGGCGGGTTCCCCGGTGACGGCCCGCAGCTGGGTCATCAACGAGTACGACACGGGCCGACCGACGGACGGCACGGCGACAGTCAGGGACCAGCTCACCAAGAGCACCGTAGGCGCGCAGGTCCGGGAGCACCCCACAGTGCACGGCGAGACCAAGACATCCGTGGTCTCCTATGACTGGGCAAGGGGGCTGGCGACACAGAACGTGCAGGATCCCGGCGGCCTGGCGATCACCACCAAAACGGAGTACGACGCCCAGGGCCGCGTCATCAAGCAGCTCCGGCCCGGTGCCACCGGCACGGACGCCGCGACTCGAGTGACGACTTACTGGAGCGCCACCGGTTCGGGCGCCTGTCAGGGCCGTCCGGAGTGGGCCGACCTGGTCTGCTCCACCGGAGTCGCCGGCGCCATCACCGGCGGCGGCACCAACCCGTCCCAGGTACCGACCACCACCACCGAATACAACTGGTGGGGCCGATCGGCGACGGTACGCGACACTGCGAACGGCAGCACCCGGACCACCACGATCCAGTACGACGCGGCCGGCCGTCCCATCAAGACGACCATCAGCGGAGGCATCGGGCAAGCCGTTCCCGAATCCACCACGGAGTACGACCCGGCGACAGGTCATCCCGTGAAACTGACCTCAGCGACCGGCGGCACCATCAGCAAGGCTTACGACAAACTCGGCCGCCAGATCTCGTACACCGACGCCGATGGTGGTGTCACGACCACCGAGTACGACCTGCTCGACCGCCCGGCCAAGACAACGGACAACTCGCCCTCTACCGTCACGTACACCTACGACCACTCGATCGAGCCGCGTGGCCTCGCCACAAAGGCAACCGACTCCGTCGCTGGTGTCTTCCAGGCCACCTACGACGCCGATGCGTCCCTCGCCTCGCAGAAGCTGCCCGGCGGCTACACCCTGCAGCAGACGGAGGACACCACTGGGGCTGTCGTCAGGCGCACATACACCCGCGACAGCGACGGCCTCAGTGTCATGGCCGACACCGTGACCCGCTCTGTTCTCGGGCAGGCCGTCACCCACGCGGGCTGGTCCAACCAGTCCTACACCTACGACAAGCTCGGTCGTCTCACCACCGTGGACGACACCACCAGCACCGTCTGCACCAGGCGGACGTACGCCTTTGACAACCGCAACAACCGCACTTCGCTGGCCACCGCGGCCGGCGCCCCCGGCCTGGACTGCCCCACCACGGGCGGCACAGCCGACAACCACACCTACGACAGTGCCGACCGCATCGTCGACACCGGCTACACCTACGACGTCTTCGGCCGAGCCACCGCGACCCCCGGCAGCGGCACGATCGCGTACTACGCCAATGACCTCGCCTACCAGCAAACCGAGAACGGAAAGCGCCAGACCTGGCAGCTCGACGCCAGCCTGCGGTTCCGCTCCTGGAAGACCGAGACCGGCAGCGGCTCCACCTGGACCCAGACCGCGTCCAAAATCAACCACTACGACAGCGACGACGGCAGCCCTCGTTGGATCACCGAGGACACCACCACGGGCGCGCTGACACGCAACGTGAGGGGCCTCGACGGTAGCCTGGCAGCCACTACGGGCAAGACCGGCGGCACCGTCCTGCAGTTCACCAACATCCACGGGGACGTCAGCCTCCTGCTCCCTCTGGACACCAGTGTCGCGCCGACCGCCCTGGACGCCGACGAGTACGGCAACTCCAAAGTCGGCCAGACCCAAGCCCGCTACAACTGGCTCGGAAGCCAAGGCGTTTCCAACGACGCCTTGGGTGGTCTGCTGGTCACGGGAGTTCGGGTGTACAACCCGGCAACCGGGCTCTTCCTCTCACCTGATCCCGTGGTGGGGGGAAACGCCAACGCCTACGGTTACCCCACCGATCCGGTCAACTTCATGGATGCGGACGGCAGGTTCGCCATTCCTCTGGGGGTCCCCTACCTCCTCGGTGTCGGAACCGCGATCCTGGTCGCCTATGTCATCCTTCTGGCTACGAGCTGGATCTGCGGGCAAATCGGGTGCTCAATCAGCCTACCCGGACCGAACGTCGCCATTCCGAACAAGAACTCCAACTCGGCCAAGAAGTACAAGAAAACCGCGTACATCGGCTACATGATCCACTACAAGGGCAAGATCTGGAAATACGGGATATCCCGCGTCGGCACGAGCAGGCCGGCCAGCCAGATCAGTACCTGCAACAGGTACTACGGAACCATCGGTGGTTGCAGGTACACCGTGATGAGGCGCATGACGGGCTGGCTCAACGCCCGCAGCTGGGAAACAGCCATGATCCTCAAGTACGTGGCCAGGCATCGCCACTGCCCGCCAGGGCAGGCCAAAAAAATCTGCGTGTAAGGACCCGCACACGTCGGGATGAATGAACGACAGGCGGGTGGGGTGCCGTGGAGGCACCCCACCCGCTGCGCCCATCAAGGGAAAAGAGCCTGATCCATGACAGAAGAAGACTTCTGGTCCCTCATCGATCTTCTCGGAGGTGCGGCAAACCAGCGAACCACTCCCCCCTTGAAGGAGGCCCTGGCTCACCAGGGGGAGGCTCGCGTCGAAGAATTCGCCGACAGGCTGACGGAGAAGATGGGCCGGCTTGCGGATGTACCTCTGTCGGGAATCCCTGCCCAAGACGTGAGTGATCCGTCAGGCGCACAGCCGGTGCCACTGACCGGTGACGCTCTCATCAATCTTCATTTCGCGGTGGTAGCCGCAGGCATCGCGCAGTTCCAACAAATCCTGAGAAAACCGGGTCACGTGGCTGAGCGCGCCTGGGACTTCAGTGAATCGGACAGCCTTGCGGAGGCTGTGTCCAAAGCCTACGAAGTCGCCACCGGAAAACCCTGGCTGGGCCCACTGCCAGGGTTCCTTGTGGACGAACCAGAGGATCCGACGGCCATCGCGGAGAGTGAAACACCCTGGCTCAACCTCGCGCTGCACGGTGACAACGAGATTCCCTCAGCGTATTTCGATGCGGCCGGCACTGTAGTTGAGATGATCCACGACGATCCACAGTGGCGGTCCTGGTGGTCGAGCGCCGAGCAGCTCAGCTTGGAAATCGATATCGATTACACCTCGCAGGCGGAAAACAGTCGCGTCGCTACACGAAAAGGACGGGCTTGGGCCTCGTTCCGCAGGAGCGTTTCTCGCTTCCGTGGGCTGAACAAGAGCCGTCTCGCCTACCTCGCAACCACGGACCTGGAGGCAGTTCTCGCACTCGTATCCACATCTCTGCGCATGCCCACACCACCCCAAGTACCTCGGCCGGCACACGCAGCCGCACCAACCAGGCAGGACGACACGGCTCGCGCCAGGCTGGAAGAACTGCGACAGCGGCACCGCGAAGGCACCTGAACCACACCACTTTCGGTGCCCGCTTCAGCGCTGTTCCAGAGACTTCTCTCCACCAGGTCGAGCCGTAGGAATGTCCGGGTTGCCGTAGTACGCGTCAGGTCCGTGTTTGCGGGTGTAGTGGCGGTCGAGCAGGTGGGCGGGAGGTGGGGCAGCCGGGGAGAGGGACAGGGTGTGGAGGGCGATGTCGGCGACGGCCTCGCAGATGATCGCCTGTTCCAGGGACTTGCGGGCCGTGGCGCCCCAGGTGAAGGGGCCATGGTTCGCCACGAGAGCCGCCGGGACCTCGACTGCCTTCTGGTCCTCCTCCCCCAGGAGATCCACGATGACGACACCGGTGTTGTACTCGTAGTCCTTCGCGCACTCCTCGGGGGTGAGGTCACGAGTGACGGGGATGGGGCCGTTGAAGGTGTCGGCGTGGGTCGTCCCCAGGACCGGTATGTCCCGGCGGGCCTGGGCGAAGGCGACCGCGTGGGTGGAGTGGGTGTGGGTGACGCCGCCGATGGAGGGGAAGGCGCGGTAGAGGCAGCGGTGGGTCTCGGTGTCGGTGGAGGGGCGCAGGTCGCCGTCCACCACGGCGCCGTCGGACAGCCGGACCGTCACCAGGTCGTCGAGAGCGAGATCCTCGTAGGGAACCCCTGAGGGCTTGATGACGAAGACGCCCGCCTCGCGGTCGACTCCGCTCACGTTGCCCCAGGTCAGGGTCGCCAGGCCGACCTGGGGGATGGCGAGGTTCGCCCTCAGCACCTCCTCTCGCAGGCCGTCGCGGACTCGTACGGTCATCGCTCGTCTCCTTCGACTTCTACGCGGCCGTCGGTCATGGTCACAGGGCCTGGGCGAGGCGGTGGTAGGCGGCGTTCCAGCGGATTTCCTTGGCGAACTGGTCGGTGCTGGTGTGTTCGTCGATGGTGAGCAGTTCGACGCCGGTCATGGCGGCGTAGTCGGTCAGCGTCTCGACGTCGACGGCCGAGCTGAGCACGGTGTGGTGCGGGGCGCCGGCCAGCAGCCAGCTCTCGGCGGACTCCGCGAGTGAGGGGCGCGGTTTCCACACCGCCCGGGCCACGGGGAGGNACGAAGACGCCCGCCTCGCGGTCGACTGCTCACGTTGCCCCAGGTCAGGGTCGCCAGGCCGACCTGGGGGATGGCGAGGTTCGCCTCCAGTACCTCCCGGCGCAGGCTCTCCGGGACAGTGGTGGTCATCGGTGTTCTCCTTCGTGCCGGTGAGAGGTCACAGGGCCTGGGCGAGGCGGTGGTAGGCGGCGTTCCAGCGGATTTCCTTGGCGAACTGGTCGGTGCTGGTGTGTTCGTCGATGGTGAGCAGTTCGACGCCGGTCATGGCGGCGTAGTCGGTCAGCGTCTCGACGTCGACGGCCGAGCTGAGCACGGTGTGGTGCGGGGCGCCGGCCAGCAGCCAGCTCTCGGCGGACTCCGCGAGTGAGGGGCGCGGTTTCCACACCGCCCGGGCCACGGGGAGGTGGGGCAGGGGTTCGCTGGGGCCGACGACGTCGACGGCGTTGGCGGTCAGCCGGAAGCGGTCCCCGAGGTCGCAGAGGCCGACGACCACGGCGGGGCCCTCGGCGGCGTCGAAGACCAGGCGGACCGGGTCCTCGCGRCCRCCGATGGACAGCGGGTGGATCTCGCAGCGGGGCCGGGCGGCGGCCACCGAGGGGCAGACCTCCAGCATGTGCGCGCCGAGCACGCGCGGGGTGCCCGGGCCGAGGTGGTAGGTGTAGTCCTCCATGAACGTGGTGCCGCCGGGCCGGCCCTGGCCCATGACCTTCATCGTGCGCAGCAGTGCGGAGGTCTTCCAGTCGCCCTCGCCGCCGAAGCCGTAGCCGTCGGCCATCAGGCGCTGGACGGCCAGGCCGGGCAGCTGGCGCAGGCCGCCGAGGTCCTCGAAGTTGGTGGTGAAGGCGGTGAAGCCGCCCTCGGTGAGGAAGGTGCGCAGGCCCAGTTCCTGGCGGGCNGAGGTGGTAGGTGTAGTCCTCCATGAACGTGGTGCCGCCGGGCCGGCCCTGGCCCATGACCTTCATCGTGCGCAGCAGTGCGGAGGTCTTCCAGTCGCCCTCGCCGCCGAAGCCGTAGCCGTCGGCCATCAGGCGCTGGACGGCCAGGCCGGGCAGCTGGCGCAGGCCGCCGAGGTCCTCGAAGTTGGTGGTGAAGGCGGTGAAGCCGCCCTCGGTGAGGAAGGTGCGCAGGCCCAGTTCCTGGCGGGCGGCGTACAGGAGGGAGTCGTGGCGGATCCCGCCGGGGCGCAGGGAGGGCACGACGTCGTACGACTCGACGTACTCGGCGGCGAGTTCGGCCGCCGCCTTGTCCTGGACGGCGTCGACGACGGCGACCAGGTCATTGACCGCGTAGGTGTTCACCGAGAAGCCGAAGCGCAGCTGGGCCTCGACCTTGTCGCCCTCGGTGACGGCGACATCGCGCATGTTGTCGCCGAAGCGCGCCAGACGCAGCGTGCGGGAGGCGTGCCGGCCGACGGCGGCGCGGGCCCAGGCGGCGATGCGCCGCACGACCCTGGGGTCGGTGGCGTGTCCGGCGACGATCTTGCGGTCGACGCCGACGCGGGACTCGATATGGGCGAACTCGCGGTCGCCGTGGGCGGCCTGGTTGAGGTTCATGAAGTCCATGTCGATGCTCGGCCAGGGCAGCGACAGGTTGTACTGGGTGTGCAGGTGCAGCAGGGGCACGTCCAGGGCGGCGAGGCCGGCGATCCACATCTTGGCCGGGGAGAAGGTGTGCATCCACACGATGACTCCCACGCAGCTGTCGGAGGAGGATGCCTCCTGGCACAGCCGGCGGATCGAGTCGGCGTCGGTGAGCACGGGCTTCCACACGATCCGGACCGGGATCTTGCCGGGGCCGCCGAGGATCTCGGCGATGTTCCTGGACTGCTTGGCGACCTGGCGCAGGACGTCGTCGCCGTACAGGCCCTGACTTCCGGTGAGGAACCAGATCTCCTGGTCGGGGTGGGCGGTGGCGTTGGTGTCCATGAGGGTTTTCCTTTCAGGAGGACGCGGAGACTTCGGCGCGGATGCGGCGCAGACGGCGCATGACGTCGTTGGTGCCGCGGCCGAAGTAGTCGTGCAGCACCCGGTACTCCGCGTACAGGCGCTCGTAGGCCGCCGCCCGCTGGGGGTCGGGCAGATAGAGCCCGCGGTGGACCTTGCCCATGGCGTGGGCGGCGGCGCGGATGTCGGGGTACGCCCCGGCGGCGACCGCGGCGTGCATCGCGGCGCCGAGCGCCGGGCCCTGGGCGGAGCCGATGACGCCCAGCGGGCGGCCGGTGACGTCGGCGTAGATCTGCATGAGCAGGGCGTTCTTCGTCAGACCGCCCGCGATGATCAGTTCTCGTACCGGTACGGCGGCGGACTCGAAGGCGTCGATGATGGTGCGGGTGCCGAAGGCGGTGGCCTCCAGCAGGGCGCGGTAGACGTCCTCGGGGCGGGTGGACAGCGTCTGGCCGATCAGCAGGCCGCTGAGGTCGTGGTCGACCAGCACCGAGCGGTTGCCGCTGTGCCAGTCCAGGGCCACCAGTCCGTGCTCGCCGACCTGCTGCCGGGCGGCCAGCTCGGTCAGGTACTCGTGCGCGGACTGCCCGGCCGCCGCGGCCTTCTCGGCGTACTCGACGGGGAAGCCGGTGCGTACGAACCAGCCGAAGATGTCACCGACACCGCTCTGCCCGGCCTCGTAGCCCCACAGCCCGGGCAGGATGCCGCCGTCGACGACACCGCACATGCCGGGCACGGTGCCGAGCTGGTCGGAGCTCATCACATGGCAGGTGGAGGTGCCCATGATGGCGACCATCTGGCCGGGCTCCACGGCGGCCGCCGCCGGGGCTGTGACATGGGCGTCGACGTTGCCGACGCAGACCGTGATGCCCTCGGGCAGTCCTGTCCACGCGGCGGCTTCGGCGGTCAGCGTCCCGGCCGGGTCGCCCAGTCGGCCGATGGGCTGGTCCAGCTTGTCGGTGACGAAGCCCGCGAAGTCGGGGTGCAGAGCGCCCAGGTAGGCGGGCGACGGATAGAGACCGTCCTGGTACTGGCCCTTGTAGCCGGCGGTGCAGGCGTTGCGGACGTACGTCCCGCACAGCCGCCAGACGATCCAGTCGGCCGCCTCCAGCCACCGCTCGGTGCGGTGGTAGATCTCCGCGTCCTCCTCAAGGACCTGCAGCGCCTTGGCGAACTCCCATTCCGAGGAGATCTTCCCGCCGTAGCGCGCCGGCCACGGCTCCTTCGTCTCGGCGGCCAGCGCGTTGATCCGGTCGGCCTGGCCCTGGGCCGCGTGGTGGCGCCAGAGCTTGACGTAGGCGTGCGGGCGGGCGGTGTACTCGGGCAGCTCGCACAGGGGCGTGCCGTCGGCGAGCGCCGGCAGCACCGTGCAGGCGGTGAAGTCGGTGCCGATGCCGATGACCTGCTCGGGTGTCACTCCGGCGCGGGCGAGTGCCTCGGGTACGGCGGTGCGCAGGACGTCGATGTAGTCCGCGGGCACCTGAAGGGCCCAGTCCGGGGGCAGCCGGGTGCCGTCGGGCAGGGCTCGGTCGAGGACGGCGTGGGGGTAGACGTGCTCCGCCGACGCGAGCTCCTCGCCGTCGCGGACGCGGACGACGACGGCACGGCCGGACAGGGTTCCGAAGTCGACACCCACGACGCAGGGTTCCTCGGGCATGGCGGCCCACCTCTCTTGTTCGATATCGCGATCACTGTTCGGGATGTTGGGCAGGAGATCGGGGGCCCGGACACGTCCGGGCCCCGGCGGGTCAGTTGACCCGCACGACCTGCCACAGTTCGTCATCGGCACCGTTGTCCGCCGACTGCACGATCAGCGCGCCGTTGGCGGTGGAGGCCGAGGCGACGTCCGCCACCAGGCCGCTGCCGGCGTCGACGAGCTTGTAGTAGCCGTTGCCCGCGTCCGTGAGCGTCCACTTCTGGGAGCTCGCGGTGGACGAGGCGTTCTGGACGACGGCCGCGCCGGCCGAGGTCGAACCGTTGGTGTCGAGGAACAGACCGCTGTTGACGTTCTTCACGGTCCAGGCCCCGCCGCTCTGGGACTGGAACGTCCACAGCTGGCAGTTGTTGGCGGTGTTCACCCACTGGCCTGCCTGCTTGCCCACGGCGGTGGACGCTCCGGGTATCTCCAGGAGCTTGCCGCTGTTCTTGTTGACCAGGCGGTACTGGCCGGTGGCCAGGTCGGGCAGGGCGGTCTGGGTGAGGTTCCAGCGCTGGCAGGCGCAGCCGGTGTCGGACCACTGTCCGGCGGCGGTGCCGACGGTGGTGGAGGCGCTGGGGATCTCCAGGTACTTGCCGCTGATCCGGTTGGTGGCGGTGAAGCCGCCCGCCGGGTTCGGGGCGATCGCCCACTCGTGGTCGAGGGTGCCGTTGTCGTCCCACTGCAGGACCTTGGCGCCGTTGGCGGTGGACTGGTTCGTCACGCCCAGCACCTTGCCGCTCGCCACGTTGAAGATCTTGAAGTAGCCGGACGTCTGCTGGACGAACTTCCACTTCTGGTCGGTGGCGTTGTCGGCGTTCTGCTGGGTGGCGTTGACACCACTGGTGGTGGAGCCGCCCGCGATGGTCAGCATCAGGTGGCTGTTGGCGTTCGACGCGGTGTAGGTGGCGCCGTCCGAGATGCCGCCGCCCAGGTCGATCGTGCCGTAGGTGATCGGGTTCAGGCCGGTGCTGGTGAGGTGCCCGCCACTGAGGACCAGCAGGCTGTGGCCGTCGGCCAGCGGGAGCAGGCCGCGGCTGTAGCCGCCGGGCACGGTGGAGGCGATGCGCGTCCAGGTGTTGGCGGCGCCGTTCTGCGTGTTCAGGAACAGGTCGTCGCTGCTGTTGGCGCTCACCACCAAGGTCCCGTTGGCGCCGCCGGTGGGCAGCCAGGTGATGTACGGGGCGCTCTTCGGCTGGGTGCCGTCGGTCGCCTTGAGGGCGATGCCGGTGGCGGAGCCGAACGCCTCCGGGTTGGCGGAGATCTTGTAGTAGACCGCGAAGCCTCCCTCAGGGGCGTCCCAGAACTCGTACGTCATGACGTAGTTGCCGTTGGGGAGCTTGGCGATCACCGGCATGCCCGGACGGTCGCCGTACGTCGAAGTGGCCACGTCGTCGACCACGGAACCCCAGCTCAGGCCGTCCGTGGAGACCTGGTGGACGATCTTCTGGCCGTGGTTCGGGTCGCGCTGGTCGGAGTAGTAGACGATCAGCTTGGAGCCGGAGACCATCAGGAACGGCTCCCACACCGGCGTCTTGCCGTTGGTGGGGTCGGCCTCACCACCGGTGGCGATGGAGCTGACGTACGACCAGCTGGCGCCGTGGTCGGTGCTGGCGTAGAGGTCGAGTTCGGTCGTCGACAGGTCGTTCGGGATGGAGTTGCCCGCGGCGAGGATCGTGCCGGCCGGGAAGTTGCCTATCTGCGTGGGCAGTTCGTACAGGAACGGCTGGTAGCGGTTGCCGAAGCCGTTGTGGGTGTCGCTGATGCTGGAGATCTGCGTCCAGCTGTTGCCGTTGTCGGTGCTGCGGTAGACCGGGAAGACCGGGGTGCCCGAGCTGTACTGCTCGAACGTGGCCAGCAGGGTGCCGTTGGACGATCCGCTGTTCTGCAGGCGGATGGCGCGTGGGTAGAGCGAGCCGGGCGCCGGGGCGTTCGACGGCGGGGTGTACATCGTCTGCGAGGCGCGCGAGATCGCGTGCGCCTGGCCGGCGGCGGGCAGGACGAGGGCGACGGCGGCTGCGAGCAGGGCCAGCAGCAGGGTGATCGCCTGGGTGCGGGGTACGGCGCGGGATCTGGCGCCTTCCCTGATGGTGGACATGGGCGGCTCCCAAGGGATGTCCGGGAAGAGGGGGTGGTGCGGGGCCCGCCGCTCCCGGAGAAAGGGGGGAGAGGGAACGGCGGGTGTTCGAGGGGTGGTCGTCAGCCGGCGGTGCGGCGCAGCCGGACGACGTTCCAGGAGACGGGCGGCAGGCTCACGGTGAGGCGGCCGTCGGTGACGGAACCGGTGTCGGCGGTGTAGGGGCGGACCCGGTCGGGGTCGTCCTGCGTGTTGGCGGCGCGGACGTCGGGGTCGCTCAGCACCGAGTGCTCAACCAGGGCGTGACCGGGGAACGCCCGCAGGTCCAGGGCGAGTTCGACGTTGTCGCTCTGGTGCCGGTTGATGGCGAAGACGGTGAGCTCGTCACCGTCGTGGGTGGCCACGGCGTCCACGACGGGGACCTCGCCGAACCTCTTCGTCTCGTACACCGGGGCGACCGGCTCGACGCGCAGGACCGTGCCGCGGGCGTGCCGGGCCGCCTGGGCGAAGGGGTGGAAGGTGGTCTGCCGCCAGCTCGGGCCGCCGGGTTCGCTGCGGATGGGGGCGATGACGTTGACGAGCTGGGCGAGGCAGGCGGCGGTGACCCGGTCGCTGTTGCGCAGCAGGCTGATGAGCAGTCCGCCGACCACGACGGCGTCGGCGACGTTGTACTCGTCCTCGATCACCCGCGGCGCCACGGCCCATTCGGTGGGCTTGCCCTGCGCCTCGAAACGGGTGTTGTACCAGACGTTCCACTCGTCGAAGGAGAGGTTGATCCGCTTCTTCCTGCCCAGCTTCGCCCGGATGTGATCGGCGGTGGCGACCACCGACTCGACGAAGTGGTCCATGTCGACCCCGGAGGCCAGGAAGCTGCCGAGGTCGCCGTCGAGTTCCTCGTAGTAGGCGTGGCAGGAGATGTAGTCGACCTGGTCGTAGGCCTCTTCCAGGACGGTGGCCTCCCAGGCGCCGAAGGTCGGCATCGAGGAGCTGGAGCTGCCGCACGCGACCAGTTCGAGCCCGGGGTCGACCATGCGCATGGCCCTGGCCGTCTCGGCGGCGATTCGGCCGTACTCCTGGGCGGTCTTGTGGCCGGTCTGCCAGGGCCCGTCCATCTCGTTGCCCAGGCACCACATGCGGATGCCGAACGGGTCACGGGCGCCGTTCTTGATCCGCTGGTCGGACCAGGCGGTCCCGCCCGGGTGGTTGGCGTACTCCAGCAGGTCCAGGGCTTCGGCGACGCCGCGGGTGCCGAGGTTGACGGCCATCATCGGCTCGACGCCGGCCTTCTCGGCCCAGCGCTGGAACTCGTGCAGACCGAAGGCGTTGGTCTCGGTGCTGTGCCAGGCGAGGTCCAGGCGGGTGGGGCGGTCGGCGACCGGTCCGACGCTGTCCTCCCAGCGGAAGCCGGAGACGAAGTTGCCGCCGGGATAGCGCACGGCGGTCACACCCAGCTCGCGCACCAGGTCCAGGACGTCACGGCGCAGGCCGTCCTCGTCGGCGGACGAGTGGCCGGGCTCGTAGATGCCGGTGTAGACGCAGCGGCCCATGTGCTCGACGAACGAGCCGAAGGTACGGGGATTGACGTCGGCGACGCGGAAGGCGGAGTCGACGGTCAGGGAGGCGTGCAGCATGAAGGTCGCTCCGGGAGGTGCGCAGAACGGGAGGGGGGCTGGGCGGCTGGGCTCACTTGAGGCTTCCGACGGTCAGACCGCCGCGCCAGTACCGCTGGAGGAGGAGGAAGGCGACGATCAGGGGGAGGACCGCCACGAGGGAACCCGCGATGACGAGCGTGAACAGGGTGTTGGCGCCGGACTGGACCAGCGCGCCCTGGTACCAGGACTGCAGGCCGACGGTCAGCGGGAACAGCTTGTCGTTGTTGAGCATCACCAGCGGCAGGAAGAAGTTGTTCCAGGTGCCGACCATGGAGAACAGCAGCACGGTCACGAGCGCGGGCTTCAGCGTCGGCAGCGCCACGTTGAACAGCACCCGCAGTTCACCGGCCCCGTCGACGCGGGCCGCCTCGAGGAGTTCGTCCGGCAGGGACTCCTGCACGTAGACCCGCACCAGGTAGACGCCGAACGGGTTGAGGAGCGAGGGCAGGATGACCGCCCACATCGTGTTGGTCAGCGCCACCTTGCTCAGCAGCAGATAGGTGGGGATGGCCAGCGCGGTCGCCGGGACCATGATGGCGCCCAGCAGGCTGGAGAAGAGCAGGTTGCGGCCGGGGAAGCGGTACTTGGCGAACGCGTACCCCGCGAAGGTGGCCACGGCGGTGGCGCCTACACCGCTGACGCCCGCATAGATCGCGGTGTTGCCCATCCAGCGCAGGTACTCGCCGTCGTTGTAGGTGAACAGCTGCCGGAGGTTGCCGAAGAAGGCGCCCGGCGAGTGGAACCACAGGGCCGCGGTGGAGAACAGCGCGTCGTTGTCCTTGGTGGCGGCGACGACCAGCCACCAGAACGGCATCAGGAAGTACAGGATCATCGCCACCATCACCGCGTTGACGGTGACGCGTCCTTTGGCGGAGGACGTACGGCGGGGCGCCGGAGCGGCGACGGCGGGGGCGGGGACGGCGGCGGTGGTCACTTCAGTCCGCTCCTTTTGCGTGCGGCGAACAGGAAGAGGTAGGAGCCGATGAAGACCACCGCTCCGAGGGAGAAGGAGATGGCGGCGGAGTAGTTGAACTCCGAGTACTGGAAGGCGAGGTTGTAGGCGTAGAGGTTGGGCGTGTAGTCAGGGGTGATCACCGAGGACGCCGTCGGCTCCAGCACCCGTGGCTCGGTGAAGAACTGCAGGGTGCCGATGATGGTGAACATCAGCGTGAGCACCATGGCCGCGGAGATCATCGGGATCTTGATGCGCAGGGCTGTCTGGATCTGGCCGGCTCCGTCGAGCTTGGCCGCCTCGTAGACCTCGCGGGGCAGCCCCTGCAGGGCCGCGTACAGGACGATCATGTTGTAGCCGGTCCACTGCCAGGTCACGATGTTGCCGAGCGAGGTCAGCATCAGGCTGTGGCCGAGCAGGTCGACCGTGCCCGTGCCCAGGGCGTGGCTGAGGGAGTTCACCGGGCCGAAGGTGGGGCTGTAGAGGAAGCCCCACATCAGGGCGCCGATCACCGCGGGAACGGCGTACGGCATGAACAGTGTCATCCGGAAGACCTTGGCGAGCTTGCCGGTGACCTCGTCGATGATGAGGGCGCCGAGCAGCGCGAGCGCGAGCATGACCGGGATCTGCACCAGGCCGAAGACCGCCACCCGGCGCACACCGGACAGGAAGTGCGGGTCGCTGAACGTCTGCTTGTAGTTGGCGAACCAGCTGAAGTGGTCACCTCCGACCAGGGTGGAGGTCCGCAGGCTCAGCCAGAAGGCGTACGCCAGGGGTGCCACCAGGAAGGCCGCGAAGAGCAGGCCGAACGGGGTGATCAGCAGCAGGCCCATGGCCTGGTGGCGGGTATGGGCGGATCGCCGTCCGTTGCGGCGGCCCACGCCCGTGCCGGTCACTGGGGCGCGAAGTCCCTTTGCCTGTACGGGGCTTGGGTGAGCGGCCGTCGCGGGTCCCTGCTGTCGGAGCAGGCTCATCACATCTCCTTGCGCGTCTTGCGGAGCCCCCGCCGGCGGGCGGTGCGACGCGCGGGCGCCGGCGGGGGCAGTGGGAGTCGGGGACTCGGGCCGGTTACTTGCTGACCTTGAATCCCTGCTTGGCCGCGTAGGAGGTCACCTGGTCCTGGACGTTGTCGTTCACCGAGGACCAGGCGGTCTGGCCCTGCAGGGCCTTGCCCACCTCACCGGTGTCGGTGTTGTAGGCGAAGTCCTGGAACGGGCTCCAGTCGAAGGTCCCGATGCCGTTCGCGGCGGGCACGAAGACCTTGTTGATCTGCTGGCCGCCGAAGAAGTCGTACTTCTTGTTCTCGAAGTACGCGCCGTTGAGGATCGGGTTGACCAGCGGGAAGAGGTAGGCCTGGTCGATGCCGATCTTCCAGGCCGCCTGGGAGGTGCCGAAGAGCTCCCGGGCGACCTCGGTGGCCTGCTTGGGGTGCTGGGTCTGCGAGGTCACCGCGAAGCTGGAGCCGCCCCAGTCGCCCTGGGCGTTGCCGCCCGCCGTCCACTGCGGCAGCGGGGCCACCCGCCACTTGCCCGCGGTCTTCTTGGCGACGCTGGAGAGGTAGCCCGGACCCCAGCCGGCCGCGATGTACGTGGCGTACTTGCCGGTGCTGAGACCGTTGTAGAAGTCCGTGGTGGCGTATGACTGGGTGTCGACCAGCTTGTTCTTGACCAGGTCACCCCAGTACTCGTACACCTTCTTGGCGTTGTCGTCGTTGAGCTTGACCCCGATGTCCGGCAGCTTGCTCGCCGCGTAGGTGTAGGGGCGCGAGCCGGCCTGCCACGTCAGGCCCTGGCGCCAGCCGGCGGCCGTCTCGTCGCTGCCGAAGTCGGTCATGTACGCGCTGGGGTCGGCCTTGTGCAGCTTGGCGGCCTCCTCCTTGTACTCCGCCCAGGTGGTCGGGACCTTCAGGCCGTACTTCTTGAAGAGGTCGGCGCGGTACATCATCGCCATCGGGCCGCCGTCGACCGGGATCGCGTAGACGTGGTCGCCGTCGGAGGCCTGCTTCCAGGCCCAGTCGACGTAGTTGCCCTTGTCCGCGTTCGCGCCGTACTTGCCCATGTCCAGCAGGCCCTTGGTGAGCTGGATGGTGGGCAGCTCCTGGAACTCCAGCATGACGACGTCGGGGGCGCCCTGGCCCGCCTTGAGCGCGGTCTTCAGCTTGGTGTACTCGTCCTGGCCGACGCCCGCCTGCACCCAGTCGACCTGGACGTCCTTGTGGGTCTTGTTGAACTCGGCCACGACCTGCTTGAACTGCGGGTACCAGGCCCACACCTTGATGTGCACCGGGCCGCTGCCCGTGGAGCCGCTGCCGCTGCCGCCCGACCCGCAGGCCGCGAGGAGCACGCCGGCAAGGGCGACGGAGGTCGTCGCGACCGCGGTCCGGCGCAGCGAACGGGACGTGGGCCTTCTGGTGGAGGACATGAGCAATCTCCTGGATGTGCTGCCCGAGGGCAGGGGCGAGGGAGGCAGGGCGGAGGTACGCCGGACACAGGGGTCGGCGAGGAGGGCCGGGGGCATGCGGGGACCGCGGCTCAGGTGAGGGCGACGTCAACCGGCGCGGGAGGGTGGGCGCATGTGACGTCGGTGAAGGGGAGCGACAGCTGGGTGATCAGCGCACGGGCGCCGTCACACCACCATGAATAAGGAGTGAAGCCGTGTCAGGGACGGTGCGGCTCCCGGTCCCTGAGTGGTGGTTCTTCCCACTGCGGCTCCTACTGGTCCGGTCCGCGACGCGGTGACGTCACGGACCCTGGGTTCCCGACCCGGCTGGATCAGGCCCCCTTCTGCTACGCTCTGCAGCGCTGCAAAAGTGTTAACCGAGAACTTGCCGCGCTGCAAGAGGTAACCCGCAAGAAACTTTCAGCGCTGAAAACGACATCCGGGACGAAGGTGGGCATATGGCAAGAGGCGTCACACTACGCGACGTCGCGGAGCTGGCCGGCGTCTCCAGCCGGACCGTGTCCAACGTGGTCAACGGCTACGCGCCGGTCTCCGAGGCCATGCGGGCCCGGGTCCAGAAGGCCGTCGACGAGCTGGGCTACCAGCCCAACGTCCTGGCCCGCAATCTCGCCTCCGGCCGCTCGGGTCAGATCGCGGTGGTGGTGCCGTATCTGGACACGCCCTACTTCGCCGAGCTGTCGCAGGGCATCATCCGGGCGGCCCGGGTGCAGGGGTACAACGTCCTGATCGACCAGACCGACGGCGACGCGGAGCACGAGAAGCTGTTCCTCAGCCGCCGCTCCCAGCAACTGCTGTTCGACGGCGTCATCTTCAGCCCGCTGGGGCTGGCCCAGTCCGACCTGGGCGACCGCGACGCCGACCTCCCGCTGGTGGTGCTCGGCGAGCGGGTCAGCGACGGCGGCTTCGACCACATCGGCATCGACGACGTCACCGCCTCCCGGGAGGCCACGGAGCATCTGCTCGGCCTCGGCCGGCGCCGCGTCGCCGCCATCGGCGACCAGCCCTACCGCACCGGTGAGGCGGCCCAACTGCGCACCCAGGGCTACCGGTTGGCCCATGAGCGGGCCGGCATACCGGTCCGCGAGGAACTCGTCATCTCCACCCCGCGCTTCAACCGCTCCGACGGCGCGAGCGCCATGGCCCACCTGCTCGACCTGGAGGAACCGCCCGACGCGGTCTTCTGCTACAGCGACCTGGTGGCGCTGGGCGCCCTGCACACGCTGGCCGCCCGCGGGCTGCGTGTCCCCGAGGACGTCGCCGTCGTCGGCTACGACGACATCGAGGACGCCCGTTACTCGAACCCACCCGTCACGACGGTCTCGCCGGACAAGAAGATGATCGCCGAGACGGCGGTGGAGCGACTGCTCAAGCGGATCGGCAGCTCAACCCCTGTCCCCGGCATGGAGATCCGGGCCCCGCACCGGCTCGTCCCGCGGGCGAGCACCATGGGGCGGCAGGCGACGGACGCCGCCGAGTGAGCGGTTTCACCACCCCTTTTGCACTAATTGGGGAACGCGGAGGATTCCTTACCCCTCCTTCTGTGTGAAGGAAACCGCACAGGTAGGGAAATCGGGGATCAACCGGTATGGGTCTGACCAGCGAGACGACCGTGTATGTGATGGCGGCCCTCGCCGCCGTGTGTGTGGGACTGCTGGTCTGGTCGTGGCCACGGTTCGCCCGGCAGGGACTGTGGCAGGTGTGCGGACGCCTGCTGGCCATCGGGACGACCCAGGTGGTGATGATCGCGGCGTTCGCGTGCTGGCTGAACTCGTCGTACCAGTTCTTCGGATCGTGGGGCGAACTCTTCGGCAGTGTCGAGACGGCGCCCGTCGGGGTGACACAGGCGGGGGACGGCGGCACGGGCACGGTGAGCGGCGTCGCCGTGAAGGGTGCGCTGGTACAGCCCGCCGGTGACGAGCAGCTGAGCCGGGTCAGCGGACTGCCCACCGGACCCGCCGCGGTGAACGGGCGGGTGGAGTCCGTGAAGGTCATCGGCCGCCGCACGGGCGTGGTCGACCCGGCGTTCGTCTACCTGCCGCCGCAGTACTTCCAGAAGGCGTACCAGCGCCAGCGCTTCCCGGTGATCGTCGCGCTCAGCGGCTACCCGGGCAGCATCTTCAACCTCGCGCAGCATCTGCGGGTGTCGCAGACCGCCGGTGAACTGCAGAAGAGCGGTCGGATGCAGCCGACCGTCATGGTGATGATCCGGCCGACGATCGCCCCGCCGCGTGACACCGAGTGCGTGAACGTGCCGGGCGGTCCGCAGACCGAGACCTTCCTGGCCAGGGATCTCCCCGAGGCCCTGAAGTCCGCCTACCGGGTGGGCCACGACGCCAGTGCCTGGGGTGTCATGGGCTACTCCTCCGGCGGCAGCTGCGCCCTCCAGCTGACGATGCGCGATCCGCACGTGTACACGACGGCCGCCGCGCTGTCGCCCGACTACCGGGTCAAGGACGATCCGACGACCGGCAGTCTCTTCGGCAGCGGCCCGGACCGCACCGAGCGGATGAACGGCCACGATCTGATGTGGCGGCTCAAGCACCTGCCCGTCCCCCAGGTCTCCGTCCTGGTGGCCGAGAGCAAGCACGGGGAGCGCGGTTATCCGCAGACGCAGGCCTTCATCAGGGCGGTGAAGGCACCCATGCGGGTCGCGTCGATCCTGCCCGAGCAGGGCAGCCACAACTTCCCGACCTGGGTGCAGGAGATGCCCCCGGCACTGACGTGGATGAACCAGCAACTGACCTTCCCGCAGGACGTCGTGCCGCGCCACCTCAAGAAGGGCTCGGTGGTCGCCGACCCCCCGAGGCCCGGTCCCGACCCCCTGCGTGCCGACGGCCCGGAGCCCACGCCCACCGCCAGGACCCGCAGGTGACCGGTGCGAGCCCCAACTCGCCCACGCTTCTTGCCAATTACTCGTCCAGCGGCGCCGGAGTGCCGTTTGGGGTGGGGCGGTTGTCTGGCGGCGACGGCCGTCGCGGGGCCGACGGCCACCAGAATCCCAGGGCCCCACTTCGTGGACGAGTTGTAAGGACCTGAAGAAGCAGCTGTGCCTTCTTCGACTCGGTGTCGTCGGCCCGGACTTTGCCTCTATTTTATTCTGGGGGCGCGCGCCGACGGCACGGGCCTCGCTCGCAGTCGAAGAAGGGGGTCGCCACATGGCGGATGAATTCAAGGTCGACCTGAGTCAACTGAACTCTTTCGGCCGGGTGTTGAAGCAGTCCGTTACGGATCTGGAGGAAGCGCGCACAGCGCTCTCCGCTGTCAATGCCGACCAGATCGGAACTCCGCGGCTGGACGAGGCGTGTGAGTCCTTCCAGAACAGATGGAAGTACGGAACGGGCCAGTTGAAGGACATGATCAAAGCGGTTGACGAGGGCGTGGAGAAGACCGCGCTGAGCTACAAGCAGTTCGAGGAGAACCTCTCGCAGGCCCTCAAAAAGATGGAGGAAACCCACACCGCGAATACCGGGGGGAAGTAATCCGTGGGTAACAACCCGTATCCCAGCCTCGGTTGGAACCCGGTACCCGGAATTCCCGAGCAGGTCACCTCCCTCTACCGCAAGGTGAAGTCCGCGGCCGATACGCTCAACAACTGCCACCGGCAGATCGAGTATCTGCTCGGGGCGAGCTCCAGCTGGCAGGGAGACGCGGCGAGCGCGTTCCGGGACACCCTGGACGGCGACCTCAAGACCGCCATGATGAACGCCGGGAACTCGCTCGGCAAAGCCGCTGCGGCGCTGGGCACATGGGAAGGCGATCTGACCTCCCACCGCGACCTGGCCAAGAAGTACGACGATGCCGCACGCGAGAACAAGGGTGACGTCGACAAGGCCCGGACCCGCTACGACCAGGCCAAGGGAAATCCCGACCTCAAGCTCGCCGGCAAGGAATACCCCAGCCAGGCGGAGGCGGATGCCGCGACGGAGCGCCTGCGTACCGCCGAGCGCGAACTGAACGCGGCCACCACCCACCTCAACAACGCCAACGCCGCCTACAACGACGTCATCGCGAAGGCGAAGGAACTGGAGGGCACCCACACCGACGCGGCCGAGGCCGTCGCCCGCAGCCTCGACGAGGCCGACGACAAGCTGGCCCCCAAGGAGCCGGGGTGGTTCAGCGAGGCCCTCAGCGCCATCGGTGAGGGCCTCAAGGCGGTCGGCGAATTCCTCGTGGAGCACGCCGGAACCATCGGCGCCATCGCGGGACTGCTGGCTCTGCTCCCCACACCGCTGGCGCCGGTCTTCGCCGGTATCGCGGTCGCGGCGAGCGCGGTGTCCATGGCCAAGAACCTTGCGAGCGAGGATTTCAGAGACTCGTTGGCAGGCGATTACGGCTTGAAGGAAGGCGTGTTTGCCTGGGCCTCGCTGGCCGGTGACAGCCTCGGCATGGTGCCCGGCGTCGGTGCCCTCGCCAAGGCCGGCAGCGAGGCGGGGCTCGCGGCGGCGGTCGCACGTGAGGGCGGCGAGGCCCTGTCGGTGGGCTCGAAGCTGGGTGCGTTCGGCAAGGAAATCGTGCCCGCCTTCAGCTACAAGGCTCTCGACGTGGCGACCTCCCCCACCACCGGAGCGCTCCAGTACGGCATCAACGGCGTCAACGTGGCGGCGAACATGGCGTCGTCTCTGGAAAGCCTGGGCGTGTTGCCGAAGAACGGCCCCGGACATGACGCGTCCGAGATCACGAAGGGCGCGGCTGCCGCGACCGGTTTGAAGGGCGCAAGGGCCGACATCATCACGGGCATCGGCGAACTGATGGGGGCCATCCGGCTGTGAACGCATTCCTTGACACGGTGGAAGCGGAGCCGAAGCCGGAATTCTGGTACGGACTGCCCTATGGATACCTCCAGCTCGACCTCCAGCCTTCACCGGAGGGCATCCAGGAGGTGGCCCGGCAGATCAACGCCTTCCCCGATGACCTCCGGGACCGCGTCGACCAGGTGTTCCGGCTGTACGCCGGCGTCCTGACGATGCTGCGGAGCCAGGAGGTCATGGGGTGCGCGCTCGGCATGCACCCGGACGAACACGGCGGGGCCAACCTGTCCGTCCTCACGGTCTCCACCGTCCACACGTCGGGAGCGCACCCTGAAGCCGTGCTTCTTCAGATGCTGGGGGACGGGACCGGTCCGGCCGACGGCATCGTGCCCGTGGAACTGCCCGTGGGCACCGGGTACCTGCTGGAGACGGAGCGGACCACGCCCGCGCCGACCGCTCCCCCCGAGGGTCAGGACGAGCCCGCGCAGGGGACCGTCTGGCAGGGCACGGTGGCGATCCCGGTGCTTCGCACCTCGTCGATCATCACCGTGCAGCTGGTCACCCCGGCGGTGGAGCTCGCCGACGACTACCGCGGCGTGCTGCTCGGCGTCGCGCGTACGGTGACGTTCGACGACCCGGCGGCGCCGGACCCTGCCGAGGTCCCGTTCCCGGATTCCGGCTCAGGGGCAGACGAAAGGAGCCCGTTCGGATGACAGTGCCAGAACGATGGAAAGACGGTCTGGAGTCGGACACCCCGCCCGCGCCGTACGCGACCGACGGAACGGACTTCGGGGGCGCGGTGCGCTACCACTACGGTGTCGCACTGAAAAAATTCCTCACGTTTTTCCCGGTGTTCGTGCTGCTGTGGGTCCAGCTGTTCGTGTTCCACCTCGACTATTTGCTGCCGGTGGCCATTGTCGGAATGTTGGGCATCATGTGGACGCTGTTCCTTCTTGCCGACCGTCTGAGTTTTACCCGGAAGTGCTCGAAGGTGTTCCGGACCTACCCGCTCGAATTCCGCACCCCGGTCGAGAAGATCGGTATGGAGTCGACCCACACGCTCTTCCTGCGCTTCGGAGATCAGGGTGGCACCCCCTTCACCCTGCGTGCGAAGCATGCGTTGGGGCGTCGTCGGTGGCCTGTCGGCATCACCGACGGCGTCTGGTTCGCCGGCGACGAGCCCTTCGGCGGCGCGATCATCGTGCCGGGCAGCGGTGAGCTGCTCTTCCTCCAGCCCAGGGACTGGGCCGCGAGGAGCAAGGACCGCGAGACCGCCGGACCTGAGCGCACCGAGAAGGCGGGGCGCGCGGGCATCAGGCGTCCGGCTCGTCGCTAGGAGTCCTGACGAGGCGGGGCCGCGGGCCGTTGTGGCCGCGGCCCCGCCCGGGCGTCGGGTCAGGACGGGTCGCCGTACTGGAGGCCGCGGCCGTTCGTGCCGACGTAGACGCGCCCGAAGGTGTCGGGGTCGCCGCTGACGACGCCGACGCCGCCGATGCTGCCCCACTGGTGGGCGTCGTCGTTGACGCGGAGCCAGGTGGCGCCCTTGTCGGTGGAGCGGAAGACTCCGGTGACGTCCTTGACGGTACCGATCAGGTACAGGGCCTGGTAGGAGGCGCCCGGCGCGGCCTTGCCGAAGCCGAGAGCGGAGGCGGACCGCACCGTGGTGAGCGTGTTGAAGGTCCGGCCGCCGTCGGTGGAGTGCAGCAGCCCCTTGTCGCCGCCGGAGATCCACAGGTCCCCTGCGATGCCGGGGGCGGCCGTGAGCCGGCCGGTGGGCAGGCCGGTGGCGCGGGCGGTGAAGGTCGCGCCGCCGTCGGTGCTCGCGTGGAGCTTGCCGTCGGCCAGTGAGTAGAAGGTCCTGGCCGAGGAGCGGTCGGCGACGACCACGGCGTCGCCGCCCAGGCCGCCGGCCTTCGACCAGCTCGCGCCCTTGTCGGTCGAGCGGTAAGGGGCCTGGCCGGCCTCGGTCCAGACGATGGTGGAGCCGTCCGCAGAGAGCGCGACCCGGCCGCTGTCGGCGCTGCCCACCGGCTCCGACGTGAAGCCGCTCCAACTGCTGCCGCCGTCGGTGGAGTAGGCGCCGTCCTGGGCGCCGCCACGGCCGACGCGGACCATCAGCGAGGGGTTGGACTGGGCGAAATCGATGTCGGTGCTGGTCGTCATCTTCGGGCTGTCGAGCCGGCCTGCGGGCACCTTGGTCAGGGAGCCGCCGTACCGGAAACCGCCCAGGTCACCCATGGCGGTGATGGCGGTGGCGCCACCGGGCGGGGCGATCACGTCCGAGAGCGCGGTCTCCTCCAGTCCTCGGGCCCCCACGGTCCAGTGACTGGTGCCGCCGCTGTCGGAGGCGGTGACGTCCTTGCTGCCCCAGATGCCGCTGCCGGTGCCGTACAGCACGTGCCCGGAGTCGAAGGGATCGATGGTCAGGGCGGTCATCCAGTGCCCGATGCCGGTACCGACGTAAGGAGCGGCGGAGGCGTTCCGCACCGACTTCGCGGCCAGCGCCTTCCAGGTCGTACCGCCGTCGGTGCTCCGGTAGAGCTCGTCCTCGGGCCACCAGCGGTCGAGGGTGGTGACCATCACCGTGGACGGCTTCCGTGGGTCGACGGCCAGACCGGAGAACCCGTAGCCGCCCGTGGACGGGGAGACGTTCTTCCACGTCCCGCCCCCGCCGGCCGGCGTGAACTTCCACACCGAGCCCGCGGTCACGCCGTTGGGTCCGAGGGCGTCGGTGTACGTCAGGTACAGCGAACCGTCACCGGAGAGCACGCCGTGCTGCGGCAGTTGGCCGGTGGGCTGCCCGGAGACGGCCTGCCAGGTGCTGCCCCCGTCGGTGGAGCGGTAGAGCGAGCGGGACTTGTCGGCGACGCCCACGTAGACCGTCCTGCTTCCGGCCGGGCCGTACGTCACGAAGGAGATGCCCGCGCCGCTGCCCGCCCCGTCCTTGACGGGGAACGTGGAGACCTGACCCCAGGTCACGCCGCTGTCGGTGCTGCGCCACAGGCCGTTCTTGCGGGTGCCCAGCAGCAGCGTGCCGTGGTTCCCCGGGTCGATCGCGAGCCGTTCGCCGGCCCCGCGGCCGTCCTCGTTGGAGCCCAGCTTGAAGGGCAGATCGGTGCGCCGGAAGGTGCGGCCCCGGTCCGTGGAGCGCAGGATCGCACCGTTGCCCGCCCAGCTGTTGGTGTAGGTGCCCGCCGCGACGTAGAGCCGGTCGGGGGCGACGGGGTCGGTGGCCAGCGAATCGATGCCCAGCAGGTTCCAGTCCTTCTCGCCGAACCGGTCGGTCAGCGGGATCCACTGCCCGGCCGCGGGGTCCCAGCGGTAGGCGCCGCCCATGTCGGTGCGCGCGTAAAGCAGACCCTTCTCGCGCGCGTTGAACACCAGGCCCGTGACGTAACCGCCGCCCACCACCTGGGCGTTGTTCCACACATACGGCCCGGTCGCGGCCGTGGTCCGCGCACCGCCGACCCCCGCCCCCTTGGTCTGGGCCGTTTTCACCAGCCTCCACTGCTGGTTGGTGCCGTGTCTGTCGGGATACTGCACGACTGCCGCGCCCTGGGCCATGGAGCCTCCGGAGACGTCCAGGACCAGGCCGCTTCTGCGGGAGGTGAAGGTGACGGCGTCGGAACCGCTCACCTCGTCGATCCGCCACTCCTGGGAGGGGGAGGAGCTGTCGGTCTGCTGCTCGGCGGCGGCCTTCGCGGCGGTCGAACCGCCAGCTGTGCCCAGCACCTTGCCGCTGTTGCGGTTCACCAGCTCGTAGTAGCCGTCCCCGGTGGGCTTCAGCCGCCACTGCTGGTTGGCGGTGTTCTGGTCGGTCCACTGCTGGACACGGGTGCCGTCGGCGGTGGACAAGCTGTCGACGTCCAGCACCTTGCCGCTGCGCACGGAGACCAGCCGGTAGTAGGCATTGCCGTCGACCGTCGCGGCCTGCGAGTCCTCCTGCGCGAACAGGAAGTACGGCACGACGATGGCGGGCACGCCGAGCAGCAGACCGGTCGCGGTCCAGCGACGGCGGTGACGCCCGCGGCGCCCGCCGTTCGGGGGGTTGTTCATGGGAGGTGTGCGCTCCTTGCATACCGGTCACCAGAGGAAGGCGGATCCAGGATCCGTGACGGCGGATCCGACTCCTTGTGGTCACAGGCAATGCAAAGGGTTGCTTTGAGCCGGAAACTTTCTTCCGGTCACCTCGTGGGGCGGCGGGCGCTGATCGGCATCCGGCGGGTCAGGAAGCCAGGAGCCTGCGCTTCTGGTCCTCGAACTCCGCGTCCGTGAGCAGGCCCTGGCTCTTCAGGTCGCCCAGCTGCTTCAGCTGTTCGATCTTGCTGGTCATGTCGGAGGGCGGCGGAGCGAACGGCGCGGCGGGAGGCGCCGGCTGCGGTGCCGACTCCTGGGGCCCCTGCTGGGCCGCCCATCGCCCCTGCTGCCGACGGGACACACGGTTCGACACGGCGGTGGCGGTTCCGGCGACGACGGCCGTACGGGCAACCCCTCGGAGGAGTCCAGGCATGGTGATCTCCCTTCTCGTTTCCCCGTTTCCTCGCTCGTCAGGGCGCGGTTTCCGCCGCGTCGAGCGCGGCCAGGACCGCGGGCACCGGGATCCTCCCGGAGGCGACCAGCTCGGCCCCGCCGCGGCGCAGGGCGGCGGCGAACGGCGCGGCCCAGAGGTTCTCGTAGATCAGGACGCCGGCGGAGTTGCCGGGTTCCAGTGCGGCGGCCGCCTCCACGAGGTCGTCCTGGCCCAGCAGGCCGGAGGACGCTCCCTCGAATACGGCCAGGTCGAGTTCGCCGTCCCCGGTGAGATCGCCGATCTCCAGGCCGGTCACGGATCCGTCGGCGTCCTTCCTGATGAACGTCAGGTCGAGGATCCGGATGAGGCCGCGGTCCACCAGGTCGACCAGGAGGGGGAAGCCCTCGCCGGTCATTCGGTTGCCGGGGAACTCGACGACGAGATAGTCGATCGGTCCCATCGCGCCGGATGTGTCGACTTCATCGAATGTGTCGCTCACGGCGTCACCTTCTGGTCTTGTGCCTACTCCCCCATGCCATTGCATCACCGCACCGGGGCGGCCGCACGTCGTGCGCGGTTCACCCGTCGGGCGCACCCGGGTCGCGCGTTCGGCACCGCACGGATCTTCTGTTGTCCATGGCCAACGGAGACGAACCGCTCTCGGACCGGGAACGCAGCGAGCTGGATGAACTGCGGCACCGCGTGGGTGCCCTGGAGAGTGGCGCCCATCCGCGAGCGGCACGGCATCACTTCCTCCGGACCACGGGCTCCGTCCTGCTGATCCTCTTCGCGGCCCTGCTGTCGCTGCTGTCCGTCATCGCGGTCTGGGCGAACAGCATCGTGCGGGACACCGATCGTTACGTCGCCACGGTGGGACCGCTGGCGTCCGACCCGGATGTGCAGAAGGCCGTCACCAACCGGGTCACCGACGTGGTGCTGGCGCAGATCGACGTGAACGCGTTGGTCAAACAGTTGCAGGACGCCGTGTCGGAGAAGGGCGTGCCGCCGAAGGCGACCCAGCTGGTCGGCAACCTGGACGGCCCGATCACGAGCGGTCTGAAACAGCTGGTCAGCGGCACCGTGGAGCGGGTGGTCAGCAGCAGTGCCTTCGAGAAGGTCTGGGTGGACGCCAACCGCCGGGTGCACTCGTCCGTCGACAAGGCCCTGACGGGCGAGGGCGGCGGCGCGGTCTCGCTGAAGAACGACGAGGTGGCCATCGACGTGGCACCGCTCGTGGCCCAGGTCAAGGAGCGCCTGGTCGGTGCCGGTCTCGGAGTCGCGGCGAAGATCCCGGACGTCCACACGGACTTCGTGGTGGTCCAGTCGAAGGACATCGGCAAGATCAAGACCTATATGAGGGTCCTGGAGATCATGGGCAGCTGGCTGCCCCTCATCGCCCTGCTGGTGGCCGCGGCGGGGGTGTACACCGCGTTCAACCGCCGGCACGCGCTGATCGGGGCCGGGTTGGCGGTGTTCGTGGCCATGCTGATCCTCGGGATCACCCTCACCGTCTTCCGGGACGTCTACCTCGACCATCTGCCCTCCGGCGCGTCCCCGGCCGCCGCCGGTGCGGTGTACGACGCGCTGATCAAGTTCCTGCGCGCCGGAGTACGGGCGCTCGGTGCCGTCGCCCTCATCGTCGCCGTCGGCGCTTTCCTCAGCGGCCCGTCCAAGATCGCCGTCCTCGTCCGCAACGGCTGCCGCAGGAGCATCGGAGCCCTGCGCGACGTGGCGGTCTCCGAAGGACTTCGACTCGGGGCGGTCGGGCGGTTCGTGCACCGCTTCAAGCGCTGGATCGGGGTCGCGATCCTGGTGGTCGCCGCGATCGTCCTGTTCACCTGGACCTACCCCACCACGATGGTCGTGGTGTGGACCACGGTCATCGTGCTCGTGGGCTTCGCGATCCGTGAGTTCCTGGACACCGGCTCCGCCGCGGCCGCCCCCGGTTCCCGGGCCACCGCGGCTTCCTGAGACCGCTGTGCTCATGCGGGGCCGTGCGGCGGAGACGACATCCTGTGCGACTGACGATCGTCGGACGGGGGACGCTCGTCGGACACGGTGAAGAGGTTGTCGCGCTGGACCACGCACAGGGCCCAGATGATGAAGCCCGAGATCGCGATCATCACGACCGACCACACCGGGTAGTACGGCAGGGAGAGGAAGTTGGCGATGATGACGAGCCCGGCGATGGCCACGCCGAGGACGCGCGCCCACGTCGAGGTCCGGAGCAGCCCGATGCTGACGAGCACGGCGACCGCGCCCAGCGCGAGGTGGATCCAGCCCCAGCCGGTCAGGTCGAACTCGAACGCGTAGTTGCGCGTCGTGACGAAGATGTCGTCCTCGGCGATGGCCATGATGCCCCGGAAGATGTCGAGCAGTCCGACGAGGAAGAGCATCACGGCGCCGAAGGCGGTCAGTCCTGTTGCCCATTCCTGCTTCGCCGCGTGTCCCTGCTGAGTGTGTGTAGCGGTCATCTTGTGCCTCGATTCGTGGTGTACGTGCGTTCAGCGACCGGTGGCGGTGGAGCCCGTGTGCTCCGCCGGGCCGTGGCCGGCCAGGACCAGTTCCTTGGCCCTGCGGAACTCGTCGTCCGTGATGTCGCCGCGGGCGCGGATGTCGGACAGCTTGGCGAGCTCGTCGATGCTGCTGGTCCGGTCCTGGGTGCCCGCGGCCTCCCTGATGCGGGCGTCGAAGGCTTCCTGCTGTGCCCGGGCCTGGGACATCTCCCGGCGGCCCATGTTCTTGCCGCGTGCGATCACGTAGACGAAGACGCCCAGGAAGGGCAGCAGGATGGTGAACGCCAGCCAGCCGGCCTTCCCCCAGCCGCTCATGTCGTCGTCACGGAAGATGTCGACGACGACGCGGAAGAGCAGGACGAACCACATGATCCACAGGAAGAACCAGAGCATGCTCCAGAAGACGCTCAGCAGGGGATAGTCGTACGCGAGGTACGTCTGCGCGCTCATGTCTCTCCTCCGTCCCGGGCGATCGCCCGGCTGCCGTTGATGCAGTCTCAGCGTGGACACGACCGGGGCCGGGTGGCCTCACCCGACGCGGGTGACCTTGCGGGGATCCGGTCCTCCTACGGGGGCGGCGGCGCCCGGGGCCGGGTGCGCTCGCCGTAGTGGCGGATGCGGTGTCAGATCGTTCCGGTGCGGGCATGCGGCCGCGTGGTGTGCGTCTTTCGCAGCGCGGCCCGCCACGCGAGGGCGATCGCCGCCTCGGCCAGGCCGAGCAGGACGAGCCACAGGCCGAGCAGCCGGGTCAGGGCGCGGGCCGATTCCGTCGGCAGGGCGAGCACCACGATTCCCGCGACGATGGCGAGCACCGCGGCGCCCAGGACGACTCCGCGGTGCGGCAGGTCCTTGGCGGCGAGGGCCGTGTAGAGGGTGAGGATGCCGGAGGCGAGCCAGACGACTCCGACGACCAGTGAGAGGGCGGCGATGGTCTGCAGCGGGTTCCGCAGGCTCAGCACCCCGGCCAGGACGTACAGCACGGCCAGCAGCAGCGCCGGGAGCCGTTCACCGTGCTCCTCCCGGCCGAAGACGGCCACGAACCGGAACGCCCCGGTGACCAGGAGGTACAGCCCGATGAGGACTGCCAGGACGTGCAGGGTTTCCTCCGGCCAGACCAGTACCAGAATGCCCGGCACCAGCGTCGCGACCGCCGAGCACAGGATCCAGGTCCATGAGCGGCCCAGGCGCGCCAGCACGTCGGCGGGATCGCTCACCGGAAGGGGGGCCGCCCCGTCGGCGGGGGGTTCTGGCCCGGGGGGCGGCGCCGGATCACGCGACATGGTCATGGCTCCTCCTCGTGTGATCGAGCGCGTCGCTCCCGGACCGCCGACGGGGCGGTGTCCGAGGGAGAGGCGTGCCGGACCGCTCCAGCGTCACGCCTGGCACCGGGTGCCGGGCTCACCCACCACGGGTGATCCGCCGGCACCGCCGCGGCGGTGAGGTGGGAATCTCCAGGCGCCTGTCCCCTCGGCCCCGCACGCGACGAAGAGACACGAGATGAGCGATCCGAGCACTGTCCGGTCCGGACCGGACCGCACCCGCCGCCGGGCGGCGATCGTCGCGGTCGTCCGCGCCGTGCTCATCGCCACCGGCCTCGTCACCGCCTACTACGTGCTGCCGCTGGACGAGCGAGGTACGGCCGGCATGTCGGCGCTCCTCGCGTGCGGCTCGGCGGCGGTGCTGCTGATGTTCTGGTGGGAGGTGCGGGCCATCGTGCGCTCGCCCCACCCGCGGCTGCGGGCCGTCGAGGCCCTGGCCGCCACACTGCCGCTGTTCCTGGTGCTCTTCGCCTGCGGCTACTACCTGATGGACCACTTCACCCCGGGCTCCTTCAGTGAGCCGCTGACGAGGACGGACGCCCTGTACTTCACGCTGACCACGTTCAGCACCGTCGGCTTCGGGGACATCACGGCCCGCTCCCAGGCGGGGCGGGTGCTGACGATGTTCCAGATGGCCGGGGGACTCCTGCTCGTGGGCGTCGCCGCACGGGTGCTGGCGGGCGCCGTCCAGGTGGGGCTGCGCCGGCAGCACCGTGAGCCGTCGGGGTCGCGCGATGCAGACGACCGGTGAGATCGCCGACCCGGCACCGCACACCGCCCGTTCCCCTCACTCCGGCAGTTGCCGCATCTCCAGGACCCGCAGTCCCAGGGACTGGCAGCGTGCCAGCAGCCCGTACAGGTGCGCCTCGTCCACGACAGGACCGAACAGGACGGTCTGGCCGGACATCACGACGTGGCCCAGCTCCGGAAACGCCTTGACCAGCGTTTCCGACAGGTGGCCCTCGACGCGGATCTCGTAGCGCACAAGCTGTCCTCCCATGGACTGCGTGGGACAGGCGGACGGCACCCTTCCCTGCGATCGTGCGCCTCCGTGCCCCTTGGGGCCTCACCCGGTACAGGTGACCGTCCTCTTCTCGACGCGTCGGATTCTCAATGCGTCAGAACGATCTTGAAGGACACGATCAGCAGACCCAGCAGCAGGTTGACCGACGCGGTGACGGCCAGCAGCCGCCGCGAAGCCCCGGCGCGGCGTGCCGCGGCCACGGACCAGCCCACCTGCCCGGCCACGGCGACGGAGAGAGCCAGCCACAGGGCACCTCGCACGTCGAGGCCCAGGAGCGGGCTGACGGCCACCGCGACGGCCGGCGGGACGGCGGCATTGACGATCGGCCACTCGTCACGGCACACATGCAGTACGACACGCCGGTCCAGCGCCTGTTCCGCCAGCCGCGCCCCGAACAGCTGGGCGTGCACATGCGCGATCCAGAACACCAGGCCGGTGAGCAACAGCAGCAGCACCAGCTCGGTGCGCGGGAAGGAGCCCAGGGAGCCGGCGCCGATCACCACGGAGGCCGCGAGCATCGATCCGTAGACGCCGCCCGTGTAGTCCGCGTGGGCGCGCCGCTCGACACGACGCTCTCCGCGGGCCGTGGCCGGTCCGGTTCCGGTTCTGGTTCTGGACACCGACGACTCCTTCCTGGCTCAGCGCGCCGATCCGGCACGGCGTCCGTTCACAGCAGCCGGAGTTCGCGCGCGCGGCGCACCGCGTCGCCCCGCCGGTTCACCGCGAGCTTCCGGTAGACGCTCTTGAGGTGGGTCTTCACCGTGTTCACCGACACGTAGAGGTCGGCGGCGACCTCCTCCGTCGACATCATCCGGGCCAGCCGCTCCAGGACGTCGCGCTCGCGTCCGCTCAGCTCCACCGCGACGAGCGGCGGGGGCAGCGCCTCCGGCCCGGGTTGCTCACCGTGTCGCGGCGTGCCGGGTGTGAGCCAGCCCGCCGCCAGCTCGTGCAGCGGGGCCGTGGCCAGGAGGGGCCGGAGCCAGACTCCCGCGTCGAGGAACGGACGCCGCAGCCGCTCCCGCCGGGCGTCGAGGAGCGCGTTCGCCACGAGCCTCCGGGCCGTCGCCGTGTCTCCGGCCCCCTCCGCGGCCTGGGCCCTCACCAGCGCTGCCCGCACGGTCACCGCCGGACCGGCGTGGCCCCCGGCGCGGATGCCGTCGAGCAGATCGATGGCCGCCCCTGTACGGCCCGTGGCGAGCTGGATCGCCGCGGCCTCCACGGCACACGCCGGCTGGTCGGCGGACACACCCCGGAGCACCTCGGCCGCCGCGTCCGGTCGCCCTTCGGCCAGGTGGGCGGCGGAGGCGACGAGGGCTTCATGGCTTGTCGCCCAGGGTGAGGCGACGACGGCGGAGACGTCCGGGTCAGCCGCGTCCACGGCGGCTCGTGCCCTGCCCCTGACCAACAGCAGGCGAGCCGTGACCAGGGCTCGCCCCGCCGCCGGGACCGGGTCATGTGTTCCGGCCGGGAGCTGGGCCGTCTCGTCGAGGAGGGCCTGGGCCCGGTCCAGCTCATGGCGGTCGAGGGCCACGGCGGCGAGGACCAGCTGTCCGATGCCGGAGCCGGACGGCTGGGGAAGGCCCGCCCGCTCCCTCTCGGACGCAGCCGCCAGGGCCTTGCGCTCCGCTCGGCCGAGCCAGCCGTCCAGATAGTCGAGCAGCGCCAGGTGCTCCAGGGCGTCCTCGCGGGGCAGCACGGTGGAGGCTCCGCCGGGAGCGGCGGCCGCCGTGGTCAGGGCAGCGCGGGCGTCCTCGAAACGCCCGGCCCACAGGCGGGCCGAGCCCAGATGGGTCAGCAGGAGAGCGCTGAGTTCGGGATGCTTGTCCAGGAGGTGCGCCGGGACCTCCTGCCGCAGTCCGTCGGCCGCCGCGGCGGCCCTTTCGGCCCGTGGGGGACTTCCGGTCAGCCGGGCGGCCAGTGCCTCCAGCAGGGCACAGCTCAATTGGGCGGCCGCCAGGTCGGGCGCGTCGTCGGTCAGGTGCTCCTCGGCGAGGCGCAGATGTGCCAGACCATGATCGAGGTCGTGCCGGGACAGGTCACGGGCGGCGCGTACGACGTCCGTCGCGGGGCTTCGGGCCTCGGGACCCATGGGGGAGAACAACTGGGTCAGGTCGTCCGAGCGCAGGCCGGTGAAGAGCTGCCCGATCGCCAGGTCGTCGACGAGGGCGCCGGCGGTGAGATCCCAGTCGCCCGCCGCGGCGCCGTGGGCGAGTGTCTCCGGCAGGATTCCGGAACGACGCAGCCACCGTGCGGCCCGCAGGTGGAGCTCCGGCTCCAGGCCGGGCAGACGCACGCGCAGATGGGCCCGGAGTATCTCCCGGAACAGCGGGTGGAGCTGGTACGAGGAGTGCCCGAGATACTCGACGAACGCGTTGTCGCGGTGCAGCCCGGCGAGAATGGGCTCGGCATCGGTACGGAGGGTCAGCGCGTTGGCCAGCTCGGGGGAGAAACGCTCCAGGACGCTGACCCGCAGCAGCAGGCCCTGGGTCTCCTCCGGCTGTCCCCTGAGGACCTCGGACAGCAGGAAGTCCGCGACCGTACTGCGGTCCGCCTCGAACTCCTTCAGGTAGAGCTCCGGGTCGGCGCTCTCCAGGGCGGCCAGGGCGGACAGGCGCAAACCGGCCGCCCACCCCCGGGTGCGGTCCACCAGGGCGCTCGCGGCAGGAACCGGAAGGCTCAGACCGTGCAGCTCCAGCAGTGCGACGGCCTCCTCGGAGGTGAACGCGAGCTCGGCGGCGCGGATCTCCGTCACTTCACCGGCCGCCCGGTAACGGTGCAGCGGCAGCAGCGGTTCGGTGCGGGTGACGAGGACGAGGCGCAGGCCACGCCCGGCGTGGTGCAGGACGAACTCCAGCTGCTCCGTGACCTCCGGAGCGGTCATGCGGTGGTACTCGTCGAGCACGAGGACCACGGGCCGGTCACGTTCGTTCAGCTCGGCGGCGAGCGCTGCCAGCAGCTTGCGGTCCACCAGGGAGGCGTCCGCGGGGGCCCCGACCGCGTCGGACGCCGACGCACCGCAGGCACGCAGTGCCTGAAGGACGTACGCCCAGAACACCCCCGGACGCCGGTCCCCCGCTTCGACGGTGAGCCAGGCGACCGGCTGCCGCAGTCCGGCGGCCCAGTCGGCGGCCAGCAGGGTCTTGCCGGCCCCGGCCGGGCCGTTGACCAGTGTCAACGGTGTCCCGAGAGCCTGATCGAGGTGCTGGACGAGCCGCTGCCGCCGCAGGAACGTGGCGGGCCGGGCGGGGAGCGCGAACCGGGTGCGCAGGAACGGGTCCCCCTGGGGATCGGCGTACGGTACGGCCGGAACGATCGGAACGGTCGTTCCCCGGGCGTTCTCGTAGGTCTCGGCCACGGTCGCTCACTACCCCTGTCTGCCAGGGTCACGTCACGGGCGGCGCTTCCTCCACCAGCATCCCAGCCTCCGCGCCACGACGCTCGTCGCACCGGACCACCGGCCCGTTCACCCCCGACATGCGCGGCGAACCCAAGAGGACGAGATTGGAGGTGGCCCGACCGGCCGAAGGTGCCGTATCCGGATCGGAGACACCCATGAAGGACCTCAAGTTCGAACAGAAGCGCTCCCTTTCCCGCCTTGAGGCGGCCGACCAGCTCACGAGACTCGCAGCAGCGCTGAGGGAAGGCGGGGACGCCGAACTGGAACTCGGCCCGGGCACGCTGAGCCTGCGGATCCCCGACGACCTTCGCAGCGAGATGGAGGTCGAGATCGGTGAGGGGGAGATCGAGCTGGAGATCGAGTTCAAGTGGCCGACCGCACCGACCCGGACGGAGCCGTCGCGGACGGACGCGGGGGCGAAGGAAGCCACCACGCGCAGGCGCACGCCCGCGAAGTCGGGAGCCAGCGGTACGAGCGCCAACACAGGCAAGGGCGCCGCGAAGAACCCGTGATCCGCTGACGCGTCACGCAGGTTCCGGGACGAAGCGATGCAACTCGTCGACCCCGGCATGTACGACGCCGTAGGTGCTCTCGGGCACCGCGTTCCAGGCACCCGGCAGGTCGCCGAGGGGCTCGGACACGATGAGACGGGTCTCGTCGGACACTTCCCGCAGGAACGCCAGGTCGGGATGCAGTTCTCTCAGCGTGTCGACGCGGGTGCTGTAGAACAACGACCGGGAAGCGCCCTGGCTCGAGTAGCGGAAGGCCCACAGGCGTTCGCCGTCGGTCACGGCGATGGTCATCTGGACCGGGAACTCCACACCGTGGTCATGGCCGCTGCGCTCCACCACTCCCACCATCCGGGCCACGGCGCCCGGCGGATCCTCGTCCAGGCCGAAGGTGACCGCCAGGTAGAACATCATCTCCGAGTCCGTCGTTCCCTCGATGTCGGAGTACAGCCGGGGGTCGACGAGCAGGGACAGATCGCGGCGGACGAGGTGGAAATCCGCGATGGCCCCGTTGTGCATCCACATCCAGCGGCCGTGCCGGAACGGGTGGCAGTTCGTCTGCTGCACCGCCGTACCCGTCGACGCCCGGATGTGGGCGAAGAACAACGGAGAGCGGACATGATCCGCGAGCTCCCTCAGGTTGCGGTTGTTCCAGGCGGGGCCGATGTCCTTGAGCAGGGCCGGGGTTTCGATGGCTTCCTGCGAGTACCAGCCGACGCCGAAACCGTCGCCGTTCGTCGTCTCGACTCCCATTCTGGAGTGGAGGCTCTGATCGATCAGGGAGTGGGCCGGTCTGTAGAGGATGGTGTCGAGCAGCAGAGGTGTTCCCGAGTAAGCGAGCCATCGGCACATGAGCGATCACCTGTGTTCCTACTGCACTCGCGGAAAGATTCCTTGATGTCCCCCTGCACGCCGTCAGTCCCATTTTCGTCTCCCTCGCCACGCGTCGCCATGCGGGCGTCGCACGCAGACACCTCACGTGGGTCCGTGCGGCGGAGAAGCAGTGGTGCTCGAAACCGGGCCCCGAGGGAGGAACACCGCCGTGGCCAGGCCGACGAGCCCGAAGACCGCCAGTGTGATCATCGCGGCTCCGTAGGCATGCGTGGTGAGGCCGGCGACGAGGATGGTGCCGGCGACGGCGGTGCCGAGTGAGGAACCGAGGTTGGAGACGCTGCGCGACAGTCCGGAGATCTCGCCCTGCTGCTCGTCGGGGAAGCTCGACTGCACCACGTTGACCGATGGGGTCAGACTCAGGCCGAGGCCCAGGCCGATCAGCAGCAGCCCGGGCGCGAAGGCCCAGGCACTCGGAGAGCCGCTCGCCAGGGCCAGCAGGACGCCGACCCCGGCGATCGCCACACCGAAGCCCGTCACGATGAGGGTGCGCTGTGCCCACCGCCTCGCCAGACGTTCGGCGGCCAGTGACGAGGCGAGCAGGCCGAGCGTGGCGGCCGTGAAGATCACGCCGGTCTGGACGGCGTCGTATCCGCGGACGACCTGGAGATAGGTCGCGACGACGAACGACGTCCCCATGAGCAGGAGCCACTGGATGTTCTGCGTCACGAGACCGAGATTCGAGGTGCGGCTGCGGAACAGGCTCGTCGACAGGAGTGGCTGTTCGCCGGCCCGCTCCTTGGCGCGTACCGACCGGAAGAACCACAACAGCATGAGCGCACCGAGGACGAGCAGGCCGATCATCAGCCAGACGTTGTTGTCGGCTGCCAGGATCCCCGTGACGAGGAGGATGAGGCCGACGGCCGAGAGGATGGCTCCGGTGGTGTCGAAGGAGCTCGTGGGGTCCGATGGCAGAGGGTCCTTGATCCGGCGACTCAGGATGATGATCAACGCGATCACCAGGGCCTGGAACACGAAGGCAGCCCGCCAGCTGATGGCGGAGGTGATGAGTCCCCCGATCAGCGGCCCGGCGGCGGCGCCGATGCCTCCCAGCGCCATGACCGCCCCGAATGCGCGGGCACGGGAGGTCACTTCCGTGAAGAGGAGCGTCGTGAGGATGTAGACGGGCGGGATGAGCAGCGCCGTGCCGACACCTTCGAGGATCGAGTTGCCGAGGATGAGGACGCCCAGGCCCGGAGCGACCGCGCTCAGCAGGGCGCCGACGCCGTACACGGCGAGACCGGCCAGGAAGCACCACTTGCGGCCGTAGCGGTCGGTCAGCTTGCCGCCGGGGATCATCAGCGCCGCCATGACGAGGAGGAAGATCGTGATCGCGAGCTGCACTCCCTGCACGCTCGTGTCCAGGTCCTCGCTGATGTCGTTGATCATCACGTTCATGTTCGAACCGGCGAAGCTGCAGATGAACTGGGCCAGGGCGAGGGGGGCCAGCACGCCGCGCATCGCACCGGGCGGGCGTTCGGGAGCATCCGCTTCAGACACCGGCGCTGCTCCTTTCGCCTGGAACAGCCAATGAGCGCGTGGTTCCTCCGCCTCAAGCGTGCGCTGCGGCGCAGCTCATCGCACTCCGAGCGCTACGGATACGGGCGCGACCCGGCCCGGACTCTCCGCGCCTTCTGCGAGGGGTGCCTCGTGATGTGATCGTCGCCACAGGGACGACGGGCGCCGAGCGGACAGGGCTGGTTGTGGAACTTTCCCTGCGTGACCGGATACGCGCCGGCGATCCGGAAGCCTTCGCCGAACTCTTCGGCGCGCACGCCCGGGCCGTCTACGGTCATGCCGCCCGCCTGTCGGCGGACCGGGGCACCGCGGAGGACGTGGTGTCCCTGACCTTCCTGGAAGCCTGGCGGCTCAGGGAGAAGCTGAGACCCGCAGCCGCAGCCCCGGACGAAGACGCCGAGGACGCCGACGTGCCCGACGGCGACGGACTGCGCCCCTGGTTGTACGGCATCGCCACCAACGTTCTGCGCAACACGCGCCGCGCCGCCCGCCGGCACAGCGCCGCGCTCGCCCGGCTCCCCGACCGCCCGGCGGACCGTGAGACCCTGCCCGACTTCGCCGACGACGTCGTCGGGCGCATGGAGAGAGCCGAGCGGCTCGCTGCCGCGCACACCGCGCTCGGCCGGTTGCGCAGAGCCGAGCGTGAGGTGTTCGCGCTGTGCGTCTGGTCGGGACTGAGCTACGCGGACGCGGGCGAGGCCCTCGGCGTGCCGGCGAGCACCGTACGGTCGCGGCTCGCCCGCGCAAGGCAGCGTCTACGGACCTTGTCGGAGGCGGAGTTGGCGGCCCGGCGCAGGTCCGCCGGGCAGCGGTCCACGGACCCGGGCCCGGGCAAGCCAAGTGCCGCCGCGTCGGGCGATGTTCCACCTCAGCGGGAGAAACCGGGACTCGGCCCGCGCAGCGGACAGGTACCGGGTGGCCGTTCCCAAACGGCCCGGTCGACTCAGGAGAAGCACCGATGAACCCCGATGAGCGCGAGGAACTGGCCAGGCTGCTGCCGAGCCCGGGTGAGCCGGTCCTGACGAGCGACCGCCACGACCTGCTGAAGGACCATCTGATGAGAGAGCTCACCGAGCAAGCCCCGGAACTCCCGGCCGTCGCGACGGCACCCGGCCGGCGAGCGCGGGCCCCCCGCCGCCGGTTCGCCGTCATCGCCGTACCCCTCGCCACGGCGGCGGCCATCGTCGCCGCGGTCCTTGCCGGCGCCGTCGGATCCAGGACCGCCACGACCGACGCGGACGCGGTCGACCTCCTCAATCGCATCGCCGAGGTCGCCGCCGCGAAGAAGTCCGTGCCCGTCAGGGACGACCAGTACGTCTATGTCCGCACTCAGGGCTCCATGAAGTTCTCCGAGCACGACATCCGGATCCTGCGGGAAGCGAGTTGGACCGCCGTCGACGGCAAGCGGGCGGGACTGCGCCGGGTCACGGTGCTCGTGGGTCCGCCGTTCCGGCCCCGGGACCCGCTCTCCTCGTACTCCAGGGGCACCCACGACATGAGGCTGAATCCCGACCCGAACGTCACCACGTTCCGTGAGCTCCAGGCGCTGCCCACCGACCCCGACGCGCTGCTGGAGAAGATCTACGCCGGCACGAGGGGGGAGGGACAGACCAGGGAGAGCGCGGCGCTGGAGAAGATCGGCGACATGCTGGCCGACGCCACACTCCTGCCCGAACTGGACGCCGCGCTCTACCGCGCGGCCGCCAGGATCCCGGGCGTCTCGGTCGTCACCGACGCCAAGGACTACACCGGCCGCTCCGGCATCGGCCTGAGTTTCGAGGAGCGCGACGGCCGCACGGTCTGGGTCTTCGACAAGAACTCCCTCGACTTCCTGGGCACGGCGGACGAGGCTCTGCTGGCCGTCGGGGTCACGGACAAGACAGGCGAGACGCCGGCCACATGATGGCTTGTCCCTGGAGAGCAGCCCTGGCCCGCAAGGCCAGGGTTCCGGAGCGGTTCATCAGCAGACCCAGAGGCGAGGCGAGTCGGGTGAGAGTGCGAGTTCCTTCTCGTCACCCGCTCGCTACCCATGCCCGTGCCGGCGCTCGACTGTAGCTTCGCTAATGTTGGTGACGTATTCTTCTTTGTACATCACCAATATCGTGCAGGAGGTGCCGCGTGTCTGTGACCCAGATCGACATCGACGACGACGCTTTGGAACGTGCCATGGCTTTGTCCAAGGTCAGGACCAAGAAGGAGGCAGTCAACCTCGCCCTGCACTTCTATGCCGAGCAGCAGGAGCGTGCGGCGCGCATCAGCCGCCACTTCGAGCGTGCGCGTGAATGGGGTGCCGTCGAGGACGCGGAGCGCCTGCACGGGGCGGAGAAGGACAGCCGGTGATCTACCTGCTCGACACCTCCGGCCTGGTCCGGCTGCTCCGCGATCCGAAACTGCAGTCGGCCTGGTACGACGCGATCGACGCCGGGGCCGTCGCATCCTGCTATGTGCAGCGTGCCGAGTTCCTCCACAGTGCCCGGAACGGACGCGAGTACGACGAGATCACGGAGATGTTCACCGACCTCTACCCCGATGCGGCCGTACCGAAGAACGCGGGGCGCTGGATCGGTGGGGTGCAGCACCGTATGGCCCGGGCCGGAGAGCATCGCAGTGCCTCGGCGGTGGACCTCGTCATCGCCGCGACCGCAGCCCATCACGGACTGGCTGTCCTGCACGACGATGCCGACTACCGCGCCATTGCCCGGCACGCATCCGACCTGACCGAGCACAACATCCACGACATCGTCTGAGAGGATTCCGCGCTGTGGCGTGTTCCTCGAAGTCCTGCATTCTGGGCAGGAGTTGGAATCGGTAGTGCTGCGGCGTCCGTAAACGCCATCCGTCTTTACGATTGCGAGGGACAGTCAAGCGGAGGACTCACGGACGTGGCCGACGGGGCTGATACAGCGAAACCCCGGGCCGGCGGCGCCTTTCGGGCTCCGAAACGGTGAGCCTGACACGGCCACCGAGAACTGGTTCCTCCACGTGCCCGGTCTTCATGCATGTACAGACGGCTATCCGGCGGAAAACCCCCGCCAACAGGACAAGCCCCAGGTCGCTGACCTGGGGCTTCAAAAGAGCGGGTGACGAGAATCGAACTCGCGCTCTCAGCTTGGGAAGCGACGGCGCTTGGGTGGCGGCACGGCTTCTGACCTGCAAGTATGTCGCCAGGGGTGCAGTTTGAAGGGTTGGCTTCGCACCGCTGTTTACCGTGGTTGTCCCGTCTTGCAGGCACGCTTTGGGCACGCCCCCACTTGGGGGCACTGCGCGAGGGCCGGACCGCCCCGCTGCGGTGGGACAGCTGCGGGTGCGGGATGGCCCCGACATATCGGCTTGCAGATGCACACCCCTATGAGGGCGTAGGCGGTCTGTGGGCTGATCCACACGGTGCGCGGCGATTGCCTCGGCCGGTCAGGTGGGCCTGTTCGGGCTCCGGGAGAAGGCCGTGTCGCCGGCCAGCGCCACGATCGCGTCCTTGACGAGCAGCACGCGCGGCGGGTAGGCCTGCGCTTTGTCCCCGGGGGCGTCCAGGGCGGAGGTGCGCCAGGCCTCTGCTCCGGTGCGGCTGTCCAGTGCCAGCAGACGGCCGAAGCGGTTGGAGAAGTAGACCCGTTTGTAGGTCTCTGACACCGTGGGTGCGGACAGACTCTCCATGTCCGTCGTCTTCTGCCAGAGCTGTTTGCCGCTGTGGGCCGACACCGCGGTGACCGTCCCGTCGGAACGGACGAAGTAGACGACGCCGTCCACGAGGGTGGCCGCGCCGGTCAGTGGATGTGCCAGCGGTATCCGTCTGACCTGCCCGGTGTCCGGCACCACCCGCAGCAACGCGTTGTACGGCCGTTCGTATCCGGCTTCGTACACGTCCTTCGCGGTCTGGGGGGCGAGGAACAGGGGTTGCCCGCCGACTGCGCCGAGCGCTTCCGCCTTCTTGGGCAGCGTGGCGGTTTTGGTCAGGCTGCCGGGGGCGAGCTTCATCAGCTCGACCGGGGCCTGGCCGGGCTCGGTGCCGGCTGAACACAGGGCGTAGGGGGCGCCTCCCGGCGCCGACGGAGTGCAGACCTCGTTCAGCGAGGGCGCCCGCCACAGTTCCTTTCCGGACGGCCCGTAGGCCACGAACGACGAGTAGTCGGGGGACAGGGCCAGCAGTCCGCCGTCGTACAGGACCGTGTCCTGGGACTTGTTGATGTCGCGTTGCCACCGCCGGTGCCCGGTAGCGGCGTCGAGAGCCACCACGCGCCTGGTCCTGTCGTCCGGATCCTCGTACATGTAGACCAGCCCGTCGCGAACGCCGATCGGCTCCGCCCCCTGCGGGCGGGTGCCGGCCCGCCACAGGGTGCGGCCGGAGGCCGCGTCGATCCTGGCGGCTGTGAAGCCCGTACCGCCACAGAACAGGGCGCTTCCCTCCGTCACGCATCCGGGGCTGTCGTAGTTGAGCCGGACACCCTTCACGTCGGACCGCAGCTTCGTCTGCCACGGCCGCCAGCCGTCGGGCAGTGACGCGGCACGGGCGGTGGCGGTGTCCGGGCCGGACACGAAGACAGCCACCCCGATCCCCAGCCCGGTGACGGCCAGCGCCGCGCCGAGGCCGGTGAGCAGCGTGCGGGCTCGGCGTCGCTTGCTGGTGCTGGTGCTGGTGCTGGTGCTGGTGTCGGTCGCGGCGGCCGCGGAGGTGGTGGCCGTGCTCCGAGAAGTGGGGTGGCGCCGGGGGTTCGCGGACTGCCCGGTCTTCGCAGACGTGGTGGCGTCGGATTCCGCCAGCGTCTGGAGCATGCGGTGTATGTCCGTCAGTTCCGGCCGTGCGGCTGGGTCCTTGTCCAGGCAGCGCCCGACAATGCCCAGGAGCGTTTCGTGCACCCCGCCGAGGTCCGGGGTCCCGTGCACCACCTGATAGCCGGTTATGTACGGGCTGTCCGCGTCGAACGGTCCTGTGCCGACGGCCGCGAACACCAGCAGTGACCCCAGCGCGAACACGTCAGAGGCCGGGGTGACGTCTCGGGGAGAGGCCAGTTGTTCCGGCGACATGAAGGGCGGAGTGCCGATCATCCGCCCGGTCGTGGTGAGGTTCTGGTTGCCCGAAGCGCGCGATATGCCGAAGTCGATGACGCGCGGCCCGTCCTCGGTCATCAGGACGTTGCCCGGTTTGAGATCCCGGTGCACCAGACCCACCCGGTGGATGTCGCGCAGCGCCTCGGTGAGCCCCAGCCCCAGCGCGCGCACATCCCGCAGGCGCAACGGGCCGTCCTTCTCGACGACTTCGGAAAGGGTGAGCCCCGGCACGTAGAGCGTCGCCATCCACGGCCGTTCGGCGTCCGGGTCGGCGTCCACGACAGGCGCGGTGAAGGCTCCGCTCACTCTGCGCGCTGCCGCGATCTCCTGCCGGAAGCGCGTCCGGAACTCGTCCTCCTGGGCATACGGCCCGTGCACGAGCTTGACCGCGACCTGCCGTCCCGAGGCGGAGACGCCCAGATAGACGACTCCCATGCCGCCCGCCCCGAGCCGGCCGAGAAGGGTGTATCCGCCTATGGACTCCGGGTCCCCGGTGCTCAGGGGCGTCATCGCCGAACATCCTTCCCAGCGCCAGCCTGCCTCACGGGGATCAGCGTAGGGCCTGCCGCCCCGGAAACGGAGCCGCGCATATCACGGGCGGTCGGCAAGTGCATGAGAGATGGCCAGAATCGAGCCACCTGGCCCCCGGTACACGGGATTTCGGTGTCGAGTCCGGCGGGCGAAGCGAACGGCAAATGCAGCAGCGCCACATCGGTTTGCCCGTGAGGCACCGAAGTACAAGTGAGCTGCCGGCGGGCGAGCCCTCATGCCGGGGGCCTACCGGCCACTGGGCCGGCCGGGCCTGCCCGTTCCCGCGCAGCCCGGCTGTCTGTCAGAGGACGAGGTGTACTACTACGCCCGTCGCGCCACGGTCCTGGAGGCGGCCCGGGGCTTCGATTCGGGCGCGGACACCAAGAGCGGATCCACGGCTGAGCGGGCTGTATGCGCGGGGTGGCCGTCGAGTGCTTCTAGCGCGACGCACGGCTGTTCCGTATCTACGAGTGCGCCGGCCAGATCCAGATCTACGAGGGCGCCGGCCAGATCCAGCAGGTGTTCATCGCCCAGGCGCTGCTGGGCGACGCGGCACGTGGACTCGAACGCCAACTCGCCTTTATCGAAAGAATGTTGCGATAGTCTCCACGCTGACCGACACCAGTCGCGCACGTCGCACATGTCACGAGAGACACCGGGATTCCCATGTCTGTCCCTCACCACAGCCGGTCCAGCGCGCTCGCCTACGAGGCGGCCGGCATGGAGCCCCCGCCTCCGGTCCCGCTCAAGAAGACCGACCCCACTCGGGTCGGCCCCTATGCCCTGATGTCGGTGCTCGGCAGCGGGGGGATGGGCCGGGTCTATCTGGGCCAGGACACGACCGGCGGGTCGGGCCTGGCGGCGGTCAAGGTGATCCGGCCCGAATACGCGGAGGACCCCCAGTTCCGGAAGCGTTTCGAGCGGGAGGTCGGCGCGCTTGACCGCGTCCAGGGGGCGCACATCGTGCGGCTGCTGGGCAGCGGTTGCGACGAGGACCTGGTGTGGGTCGCCACCGAGTACGTCCCCGGACCGACACTCGCCGAACTCGTCGACGCGCGCGGGCCGATCGACGCAACGGCCGCCTGGCGCCTGCTGGCCGACCTGGGACGCGCGGTCGAGGCCATCTGGCGCGTGGGGATCGTCCACCGTGACCTCAAGCCGTCCAATGTGATCCTGGCGTCCGACGGCGCCCGCGTCATCGACTTCGGAGTCGTCCAGGCCACCGACGGCACCTCGATCACCGTCACCGGCCAGAACGTGGGAACCCCCGCCTTCATGTCCCCGGAACAGGTCAGGGGCAAGGAGGTGACCGCTGCCTCCGACATCTTCGCGCTGGCCTCCGCCCTCGCCTACGCCGTCACGGGGCAGGCGCCGTTCGGCGAGGGCACCGGTGTCGACGTCCTGCACCGGGTCGCCTTCGAACCGCCGAAGGAGGAAGTCCTCGAGAAGGCGGCGGCCGTCGACACCGAACTGGCCGCGTTCATCCGCACCTGCCTGGACAAGGAACCCGAATCGCGCCCTTCACCGGAGACGGTGTTCAGGACCGCCATCGGGCACCAGTTCCCCGCGCCGACCGAGCGGTCGGTACGGTCCGCGCCGAAAGCACCCCTGCTCGATGGACGACCCACCGTCGCCCCCGCGCCAGCCGCGGACCCTCCCGCCGGCTTCGCCGCCTCCGATTCCCCTGCCACCCCTGCTCCCGGGAGGCGCAGGAAGCTGATCGTGGGCGCAGCCGCCACGGTGGCTGTCGCGGTCGCCGCGGCCGTCACCGTGGCACTGTTGCCGCAGAGCCACTCCGCCGCGACGGCCGCCCCCGGGCCGGACACGTCGGCGACCGGGACGGGCAACTCGGCCTCCACGACCAGCAGTTCACATAAGGCGCCGACGTCGTCCCCGTCGCAGGCGGACCAGGCGGACCAGGCGGCAGAACAGTCGCCGAGTGCGGCGGTAACGAAGGACTCCGCAACGCAGGGTTCCGGGACACCGGACCTTCGCACCACCGCGTGCCCCGCCGAGCTCGTGTCGGGAGCCACCGGCGCCTGCGCCAAGGCCCTGCAAATCCTCCTCGACGGCCATGGCCTCTACGTCCCGGTCAGCGGGGACTTCGACGCCGCGACCGTCGCCGCGGTCAGGGCCTTCCAGACCGAGGCCGGCCTCACCGTCGACGGCAAGGTCGGCGCGCAGACCAGGAAGCTCCTGTACGCCCTGCCCCGCGGAACCGTCCAGGCCGGCTCGGTCACGGTGACCGAGAGCGTCAACGCCGTCTCGGTCGCCCGGTGCCTCGACAATCGCGGCTCGGACGTCCAGGTGTGGGAGTGCAACGGCACGGACGCCCAGAAGTGGGCCTTGTACCGAGTGGCCGGCCAGGGCTCTCAGTACCGCGTCGTCAATCGGGGCAGCCATCTCTGCCTGGACGCCGGCACGACCGGCCGGAACGGCCAGGAGATACAGGCCACGAGCTGCGACGGGCTGAGTGCCCAGACGTGGCAGCTGGGCGGCGGCGGAACGCTGGTCAGCGTCCCGGACGGCTTCTGTCTGGACGCGGAAGCCTCCACCTCCGGGCAGGACGGTCAGCGGGTCCAGGGCTTCGGATGCGCGGGCAGCACCAACCAGGTGTGGCACTGGTCCTGACGGCCCCGCCGAGGGGTGGACGCGACGTCGCCCCTCCCCTCACAGTCGCGTCATGGGCGCGGGCATGCCCGCCCGCGTGGATTGTGGCCTTCGTATGCCGAGGTTCGGCCGGTCTGCCAGTACCCTCACACCCACTGGCGGGACGCAAAGACCTGCGAGAAGGGTCCGGGTGGTTACGCGGTCGACTTCACCGCGTGTGCCTTCAGGGCTCAGCAGCCGTTGCGATGGGCCCCTCTGTCCTTTTTCTCTGCTTTCCCGTAACGGCGCGTCACCTCGCTTGTCACAGCGGTGTCTTGGTGCAACTCCGACGGCAACGGATGGCTCGGCAGCGGCCTCCTATGAAGCAACCGAGGCCGCTCAGCCGGAGCGAGCGGCCGATACGACACCGCTTGCCAGGAGTACCGATGCGCGTCAAGAAGATGCCCGCCTTCGCCCTCGTCGTCGCTGCTGCCGGCCTCTCGCTGACCGCGTGCGGCAGCGGCGACGGATCGAGCGCTTCCGCCATTTCCAGCGTGTCCACCGCCGCGAGCAGCTCCACCACCGGCGGCAGCTCCACCACCGGCGGCAGCTCCACCACTGGCGGCACCTCCACCGGCGGCCAGGGCTCGACCTCAGGTTCCTCCTCGTCCGGTTCCACCGGTTCCACCGGCTCCAGCAAGGGCAGCGAACTCTCCGCCAAGACCCAGTCCTCGACCTCGGGCTCCATGTGCAAGACCGACCGTCTCGCCTTCAGTGCCTCCGCCAGCGGGACGAAGGACGAGATAGTCGTCAACCTGAAGAACACCGGTTCCAAGAAGTGCAGCATGCACGGCTTCCCGGGCGTCCAGCTCGTGGGCCCCGATGGACTGGGCGACACCGGGCCGGATGCCGCCCGCACCGACGCCTCGGCGCCCACTGTCACCATCGGGCCCGGGGAGGAGACACGCTTCCTGCTCCGTTACATCCCGGACACCAGCGGCTCCGGTAAGAAGTACACCCGGCTCGACGTCACCCCGCCGAACGAGAAGGTCTCTCAGATCGTGAATCTCAACGGTCTCGCCTTCACCATCGCCGCGTCCAGTGGCAACGCTCCGGACGTCTACGTCGACCCGGTCGGCTACCACGTCGGATCCGGCAAGTAAGCCCAGCAGCCACGCCGTTGCCCAGATGACCGCCCACCACTGACACCCGGCGCCGGCGCTCAGCCGAACGCAGCCAGGGAGACCGGCTGCCACTGGCGCCAGGTGCTCAGACGCTCCTCGTAGAGAGTGGCGACATCGGTGAAGGACTTGCCGAGGAAGATCCTCAGTGGGGGCCGTTCCGCATCGGCGATCCGAAGAATCGCGTCGCGGGTCGCGCGCGGGTCGCCCACCTCGAAAACCTGCGCGGTGGCCGCGTGGACTTCGGTGTAGTCCGGGTGCCGCTCACTGTGCCGTGCCCCGACGGCCAGCCAGTCGGTGGCATAGGGGCCGGGCTCGACGTTGGTGATGTGGATGCCGAAGGCTGCCACTTCCTGCGCCAGGGACTCCGACAACCCCTCAAGAGCCCATTTGGAGGCGTGGTACGCACCGATGCCGGGGAATGCACGTACGCCTCCCTCGCTGGTCACTTGCAGGATCCTTCCCGAGCGTTGCGACCGCATGACGGGCAGTACGGCCTGCGTGACCCACATGGCGCCGAAGAAATTGGTCTCCATCTGAGCCCGGAGGTCGTCCTCGTTCAACTCCTCGACCATGCCGAAATGCCCGTAGCCGGCGTTGTTGACCGCGATATCCAGCGAACCGAAATGCGAGTGGGCGAGCTGCACTGCCTCGTGCACCGCGGTGCGGTCGGTGACGTCGAGCCGGACCGGCAGTACCGCGTCCCCGTACCGCTCGACCAGAGGGGTCAGCAGGCTGACGTCCCGAGCCGTCGCCGCGACGTGATCGCCGCGTTCGAGCGCCGCTTCTGCCCACTCGCGGCCGAACCCCCTCGAACTGCCCGTGATGAACCACGACTTCGCCATGACTGGTGCTCCCCTTGCATGAATTGCGGTGCGTGAATTGCTTGCTGTTGCTCCTCCAGCGTGCTGCTGACCCAGGTATTCCACCAGCGACGGTCTTACATAGGAGACATGCGATTTTGGAATGTGTCAGGATGGCGGCATGGCGGACTTCACCCTGACCGGTCTGCGCGTCGTCCAGGCAGTGGTCGACACCGGATCGTTCACCGCCGCGGCCGACGCACTCGGATACACGCAGTCCGCGGTGTCCCGTCAGGTGGCGGCGATGGAAGCCGCCGCGGGCGCACCGCTGTTCGTCCGGGGCGCCCGCGGGGTGGCCCCCTCTCCCGCGGGCATGGTGCTCGCCCGCCGAGCCGCCACCGCCCTCAATGAGATCGACGCCGTCAGCACAGACCTCGCCGGACTGCAGGACCACGTCACCGGACGAGTCGCCATCGCGGCGTTCCCCTCGGCCGCCGCCGTGCTCGTCCCCAGGACATTGGCCCGCCTGGGAAACGACCACCCGGGTCTGATCGTCGACTTCGGCGAGGCGTCCTCGCCCACGCAGCTTCGCCAACTCCGCGCTCACCGCATCGACGTCGCGGTGATCGGCGTGGGACCGGACCTGCCCGCCTACGATTTCGAGGGACTACGCCGCGACCTGCTCCTCGACGGCGGCCTTCTGCTCGCCGTCCCTGCCGACCACCGGTTCGCCGGCCGCGGAACCATCCCGGTGACCGAGCTGAGGGACGAACCCTGGATCGTCGGCAAGGGCCTCCGTGACGACCCGCAGTTCGGCGCCTGGCCGACCCTCGACCACCCGCGGATCGCCTACGCCGCCCGCGAATGGCCCACTCGCCTCGGCCTTGTCGCCACCGGTCTCGGCATCGCCGTACTCCCCGAAGTGGCCGCGGCCGCGGTCCCCACCGGAGTCCGCGTCGTTCAGGTCGACGACCCCGCCTGGCTCGGCCGAGCCGTCGTCGCCGTCACGGTCCGCGACCGCTCTCCCGAGGTGACGGCCACTGTGGGGGCGCTGCGCCACGAGGCCGCACAGCTTCGTGCGGCGCCATGACGCTCACCCCTGATGGGAGTGAAGGCGCTTGTGCAGCGGGCGTACCCCTTTGTGAGAACGGGCCGCCCTTCCGGGGCCGCGCCGCCTGACGTCCGGGATCAAGGTCAGTCGCGGCCGTCGACGAACCGCGGGGCCGGGGCGCTCCATCCGTGTTCGAGGAGGTCGAAGGCGGCGGCGACGGCTCGTTCGGGGTCGTCGGCGCGCTGGGCGAGGGCGGAGGTCTCCAGGGCGAACCGGGCCAGGGCTGCGCTGCGCAGGTCGTCGGGTGTGACGCCGAGATCTTGGGCGATGGCGCGGGCGAGGGCGTCCTGGTGGCGCATCCACATGCGGTGGGCGTAGTCGCTGAGGGGCCGGGGTGGTCTTCACCAGGTTGAGGAAGTCGGCGTAGCGGGCGTCGGAGTCGACGGCGCGGACGTGGACGCGCTTGATGTACGCACAAAGGGCCTGGGGGACGGTCATGCCGGGGGCGCGGTCGCTGACGGCGGCGACCAGGCCGGCTTTCTGGTCGGCCTCCTCGTCGAAGACGAGCGCCTCCTTGCTGGGGAAGTGCTTGAGCAGCGTGGTGGTGGAAACGTCGGCGGCCGCGCCCGCATCCTCCAGCGCCCATGGCATCGATGTCGCCGTCTATGACGCCGATGCCTCCGCGACCGCCCGCGACCAGGGCGGCACCCTCGACATGCATCCCGACACCGGACAGCGCGCCCTGCGCGCCGGCGGCCTTTGGCCCGGCTTCACCGCCCTGGCCCGGCCCGAGGGCGAGCAGATGCGCCTGGTCGCCCGCGACGGCCGCGTCCTGTTCGACGCCGCGCCGCCCCAGAACGACCAGGGCAACCCCGAGATCGACCGCGGGCAGCACCGCGACCTCCTGCTCGGCTCCCTCGCCCCCGGCACCGTCCGCTGGGGCCACAAACTGGAGCGCGCCGAACCGCTCGGCGACGGCCGCCACCGCCTGCACTTCGCCCACGGCCTCAGCGCCGGGACCGACCTCGTCGTCGGTGCCGACGGCGCCTGGTCCCGCGTGCGCCGCATGCTGACGGACGCGGTCCCGATCCACACCGGCGTCACCTTCGTCGAGACCGGCCTGAACGACGCCGACACCCGCCACCCGTCACTGGCCGCCCTGACCGGGAACGGCACCATGATGGCCCTCGACAACAACCTCGGCTTCGTCGCCCAGCGCAACAGCGGCGGTCACATCCGCGTCTACGTCGGCATGCGCACCCCCCCCCAGGACTGGCACCGGCAGGCCGGCGTCGACCTCACCGACCCCGTCGCCGTCCGTGACGCCCTTCTGCACCGGTTCGCCGACTGGAGCCCCGCCCTGCGCGGCTTCATCACCGACACCGACACCGGCTACACCAACCGCCCCCTGTTCGCCCTGCCCGTCCCCCACACCTGGGAACCCATCCCCGGCGTCACCCTGCTGGGCGACGCCGCCCACCTGATGTCCCCCTTCTCCGGTATGGGCGCCAACCTCGTCATGCGCGACGGCGCCGACCTCGCCCAGGCCCTCACCGAACACGCCACCGCCGACGGAGCCGTCACCGCCTACGAGAAGATCCTCATCCCCCGCTCCGTCGAGGCGGCCGAGGGAGCCGCCGAGGGAATCGACGGCGCCTTCGCCCCTGACAGCGCCGAGCAGGCTCTCGCCCACATGACCGCCCACATGACCGCCCACATGACCGCCCACTGATCGTCAGGAGCAGGAACAACCGACCGAGGGCGCCTGGGGCGTGCAGCGCCCCCAGGCGCCCTCGGTCGTTCGAGGAACTCTTCGTCGGCCCGGTGTCAGCCGATCTTGTCCGTGAAGCCCACCGCCAGGAACGTCTGATGGGTGGCCTTGCCCTTGCTGGCTCCCGCCGTCCACGTGAAGGTGTACTCCAGAATGGAGCTCGTCTTCGGGTCGACGATCACCCGGCCGACGCTCTTGGCCTCCGCGAACTCCAGGGCGGTTCCGCCGCGCCCGGTGCTGTCCTTGACGGTCCCGACGAGTTTGACGCCCTTCAGCCCCGCCATCGCCTTGAACAGCCCTGCCCGCAGTTTCGGGCTCGCCGGGGACTCGCCGAGCAGGGTGACCGCCTGGTCGAAGGGGGAGATGCTCTTGGGCCTCGGGGGAGTCTGGAGCAGCTGGAGCAGCTTTGCCGGGTCCGTGGTCAGCTGGTCCAGGGACTTCCAGTCGAGGTCCTTCGGCCCGAACTGCCAGTCGGGCCGGCGCCCCTTCTTGTAGGCCTTGCCGTCGTTGACGACGTAGAAGTCCATGGACTGCGAGAGGTATGAGTCGCCGATCGTCAGATGCGTCTTCCAGTACTTCCCCGAGGAGACCGACCGGGTGGCGGCCACCGTGGAAATGTCGTTGAGGAAGACGGACGCGGTGTCCGCGCGCGCCTCGCTCCTCGTGCCAGTGCCCGTGTCCGTGGGTGTCTCACCGGTGTTGGCGTACGTCACCGCGCCGGCCGCGATCGCGGCGGCGGTGAACAGGCCGACGAGGACCCGGCGGCGCGCGGACATCCCCCGCAGCGGTGCACTCACCACAGCGCCCTTCTTGCGCCCGGCGGCGTGCCCGGCCTCCTGCGCGGCCACCGCCGCCTCGATCCCCGCCAGCGCCCTGGCCAGCGCCTGTGCCGACGGCGGCTCGACCCGCCCTGCGGCCACCAGTTCATCGGCGCCGGGGAAGTCCAGCAACGCCGCGCGCTCACTCATGCCGGTCTCCTCCACGTCCTGCGTGCTCATGCCGGTCCACTCCACGTCGTCGTAGGTACTCATGCCATGTCTCCCGTCACGCTCAGGTGCCGTCCGGCCGGGCGTGTTGGTGCGAGCCGGTCGCGCAGCCGACCCCGTGCCCGGTGCAGCCGCGAGCGGGCGGTGCCCGCCGGGATGCCCACCGCGGCGGCCGCCTCGGCGGGGGTGAGCTGCTCCCAGCTGACGAGCAGCAGCACCTCCCGCTCCTCGACGGGCAGTTCGGCCAACGCCCGGCGCAGCGCGGGGGCCAGCGCGGCCGCGTCGAGCCGCTGGTCCACCGCCTGCCAGGGATCGGTGCTCTCCACTCCCGGCACGGCCTGCTGCCGCCCCGCCCGCCGCAGATGCTGGGCCAGCACGTTGCGGGCCACCCCGAACAGCCAGCCCCGCGCCGAGCCGCGCGAGGGGTCGAACGTGCGCCGCGCGGCGAACGCCTGCAACCACGCCTCGGCCAGCAGATCGTCCGCCGCGCCGGGCATGCGCCGGGCGAAGTAGCCGTGCAGGGCGGGCGAATACGCCTCCACCAGCGGGGTGAACGCCGCCGCGTCCCCCGCCGCCGACCGCGTCAGCTGGCCGTCGCTGTCGCCGTCACGGTCGGGGGCGCCGTCGCTGCGTTCCTCGTGTTGCCGGGTATCCGGTTTCACGGAATCTCCGTCTCCGACCGCCGGACGACGGTCTCACCCTGTACTTGTCGTCAAGGCGCGGATCCGTTCGCACCCCCTGGTCCGGCCAGTGCGTCTCGATCCGCTTCAGGTTCACCCGGGTTGCGGGCCCTGGCTTCCAGGGCCCGTAGTCCACGGCCGGCTTTTGGCCGTCCGGTACCGCCATCCGCGAACCCGGAACCCCGGTTCGGTTCGCACCACTTGTTCTCACGAGAGAGTGGGTGAGGCCCCCTTCTGAGAACTGGAGGGTGCGGAGATCCATCCCCCGCCCCTGTCGCACGGTCCGGACACGATCGCGCCCGGGCTGCTATCGGATGGGCGGCCTACCGCCGCCGACCGCGGTCCGCCCATGACTCGGCGGGAGCGTCGAGGTCCGGCTCCTCTTCCTCTGTGCGCGGCATGCGCGGCATGCGCAAGAACAAGGTGTCGAACGCCCCGCGTGGCGTCACGGTCGTGGTCACGAGCGGCGTCGCGGAACAAACCATGGCCCGGCAGGGCAGCCACCTCAGTACAGGAACACCGCCGTACCCGGCCTCCGCCCGCACTGCGGCACCATGATCAACAGGAGCCCGGGCACGTACGCGGGCTTGATGCCCTGCCCCATGAACCACCACGCGGCGAGCGCCGCCACGGGGATCTCCAGCAGGAGCAGGACGCTCATTGTTGTCGCCGATGCCCCGCCGAGGGCGAAGTTCAGTGAGCCGAGTCCCAGGATCCGGGGAAGGACGAGCAGCCCGAGCAGCGACAGGTGGGTGGATCTGTCGAAGCCCGTCAGCGGGACGTGGGCCAACCGGCAGACGGCGAGAAGTTCCAGACCGCAGACCAGCGAAGTGAACGTCGAATACAGCGGCGTGCTCACATCCGCGCGCGACCGTTCGCTCAGCGCGGTGTACCCGGCCGGGGCGACGGCCCCGGTGAGGGCGAGCAGGTCCCCCAGCCGCGCCGTACCGCCGGACCTGATGCCGAGACCGCCCGCCGCTGCCGCGCCCAGCACGGCGAGCGCGAGACCCGCCCAGGTCCGGCCGGGGGTCCGGACGCCCTGGCCCGCGGCGATGAGGGCTTTGCTTTTCGGTGCTCGATCTTGCGTCGGAAGGCGTCCTGGAGGCCCTCTAGCCTCGACTTAGGGCACGCAGAGGGCACGCCGCCCCCAAATTGGTCTAGACAACAACAAACCCCAGACCGCTGACCTGGGGTTTCATGGAGCGGGTGACGAGAATCGAACTCGCACTCTCAGCTTGGGAAGCTGATGTTCTACCACTAAACTACACCCGCGTAATACGCCGCTCGGGACCGGGGTCCGAGCGCTTGCCCACTGTACCGCATCTCGTAGCACCAGGGCGCAGGGCCCGTGTCCATGCGCCTCGGCGCTCGCGCGACGGCGGGTCGGCGCTCGGGTCGCGGCCCCTTACCACGCCAGCGGCAGGGCCTGACCGGTCACGGCCCGGCCGCTACCCGCCTGTTGTGCCGCTCCCGCCCGTTGACGTGCCCAGTGCCGCACGTCCTGCTGCCCTCGCCACTAGTACCACACCCGTGACCGTCGCTCCCGCGTACAGCGTTGCCAGTGCGGAGAGCAGGGCGATCTTCCAGGTGTCCATGTCGGAGAGCTTGTCGACCAGGTCGCCCAGCATCACGAGCACGATGCCCAGCAGGGTGGTCGCGATCAGGAACACCCCGAACACGACGATCATGTTGCTGGTGTTGGTGACCCGGTCCACGGCGGTCTGGGCGTCGGTCACGCGGCTGTTCATCTCCGCGTGGTTGATCTGGATGGTGCGTCCCATGCCGGACAACTCTTCGTCAATCCGGCTGCGCTCGTTATCGATCTCCGTGCGGAGGTCCTTGACATTACGGAAGTAGGAGAGCCCGCCGTCCTCCGTGTGCCGGCCCGCACCGAAAAGAGTGCTCAGGTGGTCGAATCCCACATTGTCCACGGATTTTTCCGGCGCCCGTTCGATTTCGAAGAACTGCAGATAGGCGATCGGCTCGCCTTCCCGCATGGTGATGTCCTTCGGGCCCACGTTCGCCACGATGAAATAGAGACGCTCGTCCGCCTTGGGGATCCAGATGCCGCTCTCCGGAGCGGTCTCCTCCCGGCCGTAGCCGGGGTGCACAGCGGAGCCGTGCAGGACGAGCAACCCCTTGGCGGCAAGTCCGAACCGGTCACCGATCGTCGCGGTGACGTCGAAATCGAACGAGAACTTCTCCACCGTGGAAATGAGCGCAGTGTCTCCCGGCGCCAGCCGGAACTCGGGCATGACGTTGTCGCCCTTGATTGCCGTGTACTTGGAGTCGCCGGGATTGTCCGGGATCACCAGCAAATCGTCGCCCAGTCGAACAGAGTAGCCCGCTCCGAGCAACTGCTCCGGCTTCCATGATCCCGTTCGGAAGATGCGTTCGGAGTCACGAAGTTCAGTGAGGAGATCCTGTTGGGAGAGGAGGCAACCGGGACGTTGCGGGCGCCGAGCGTTTTCAGTAACCATTACCTGCGCCTTCCCTCGCGCTCTGCAGTGGAGCCATACCTTACGGTGAACTCGCCTGCCGCGGAAGGAGTTTGCGGGAGCCGGCGATGCCACGCGTGACGGTACGGCCCGGGGCCGACCGGGGTGACGGGTCGTCCCTGCGTGCGAAGTGACCGGAGAAGGCCCTCCGTCAAGGGCGCCCGGCTACCATCGATGCGTTACCGCAGACCACGGGCGGGTATGGTGATCTTTAGGTGTCACGAGAAGGCGCGATTACCGAACCCGCCTCCGACAGAGTCCGATGAGGCCAAGAGGAAAATGACGAGCAGGTCCGAAAACGTCCAATGGGCCCATGGCTTGATTCGCGACGAGCATATGCTCGGAAAAGATCTCTTCGCGGACGAGTCCAACTTCGACTTGCGTTTTGTCGAGGGTTACGAGAGAATCACGAAAATTGTCGAGGCGCTGCGTGTCCTGGGTATGCGGGTGGTGTTGACCAGCGGCTCTTTCGATATTATTCACGAAGGTCACTCGATGTATCTTGAGGCGGCTCGTAAGTTTGGCGACTTCCTTATCGTGGGTCTCGACAGCGATGACAAGATTCGGCAACGTAAGGGACCCAATCGCCCTGCCGTACCGGAAATGGAACGACTGCGGATGGTCACGCATCAGCGTGGTGTCGGCCTCGTCACGCTGAAGCAGATCGACCATCCCCGCTGGAGCCTCATCGAAGCCGTCCGCCCCGACGTACTGGTTGCCACGGCAGACACCTACAGCGCTGACGACATCGCCGAGCTTCAGGCGAAGTACTGCGGCCGGGTCGAGGTACTGGAGCGCATGGCGACCGTCAGCACCTCGGCCCGCCTGCGCCGCATCCAGCTGGGCCTCACCGAACGCGGTGACGGCGACGAGCAGCCTCCCGGTAGCTCCGCCTAGAGGGATCGAGCACGCTAGTGAAGCAGACGATTCTCTATCTGCCCGTGGTGCACGCCGGCTACGAGGCTTTCCTGACCCGGCACGCGGACTCCGACGAGATTTTGGTCCTGGGCCGCGGGTTCACCAATGTCTTCCCGAAGCTCGCGAAGGAGATCCGGAGCCTGAGCCCGGAGCGCGCGGCGGAACATGCCCGTCTGATCGTTCCGAAGACACCGGTGAGGGTGGTCGAGCCGACGGATCTGGCCGGTGCTGTCTTCGCCGACGTCGTCGTACTCCCCGACGAGGAGATAATGCACCTGCTTGTCGAGCTTCCGGCCTTTCCGGAGCAGGCCGAGCCTCGATTCGAGTCGACGTTCCTGCGCTGGGATCGGGAGTGGAGCCGCGCGATGAAACCCGCCCGATTCGACGGCGCGATTTCGCGGACGCATCTGGACCGGCGGTTCATCGCCCGGGCGCAGCGGGAATCGCGGCGCAGTTCGGACTGGTGGCGCCAGGTGGGCGCGCTGGCCGCGCGCGACGGCCGATTGCTCAAGGTCGCCCACAACCACCACCACCCGTCCGAATACACGCCGTACATCGACGGAGACCCGCGCAACGACTTCAGCAGAGGCGTACGGCCGGACCTGTCCACCGCCATTCACGCCGAGGCGTCCCTGGTGGCCCAGGCCGCGCGTGAGGGGTTGAGCGTGGCGGGCGCCGACCTGTTCGTCAGCACGTTCCCCTGTCCTGCCTGCGCACGGCTCGTGGTCGAGGCTGGCTTCCGGAAGTGTTTCTTCGCCGGTCCGTACTCGATGCTGGACGGAGAGGAGATCCTCCGCGCGGGAGACGTGGAGCTGATCTGGGTCGATATGGCCTACGGCGATACCCCTACCGACCTGGCCGCTACCGACCCGGGGACGAGCTGAACCTCATCCGAACCGGGGTGAACTCCTCATCAGCGGCGACCTCGCCCTCGCCGACGAGCACGTGTGCGTGCAGATGCCTTATGGTCCCGCCCGTATACCGGCAGTCGCCGTTGCGGACGCCCAGGCCGAAGTGGTCCAGGCCGTACGTGTCCTTCGTGGATGCCAGGACTTCCCAGAAGTCCGCGCGGGCTTCCGGGGAGAGCTCGAGAAGGTCGGTGGCGTGCTCCTTGGGGATGAGCAGCAGATGCAACCGGGTTCCGGCATACGGGAACTCGTTCGGCGTGACCATCCAGTGCGCCGTCTCCCAGAGGATCTTCTGGTTCTCGTGCCGGCGAATGACCTCAGGGCAGAAAAGACAGATGCCCGCGTCGTCCAGTCGCTCCATCTCCGCTCGCTGCTCTGCCGTCCGGCAGTTGCCGAAGTAGTACAGGCTCACGCCGACACCCTTTCGAAACGCAGGAACGAGTAAGGCGGCGTCGCGCCGCTCGCGGCGGCGTCGACGCACGATGTGGACGCGAAGCCCTCCAGCCACCCCGACGGCATCCGGGAATCCCCTTCCACATGCCCGTGCACACGCGTCAGGTAGATCCTGTCGACGGTCGCGAGCGCCTGGCGGTAAACGGAAGCCCCGCCGATCACGAAGACCTCGTCGTTGCCCACCGCCCGTTCCAGCGCTTCGGCCGTGGCCAGCGCGGAGGTGACCGAGGGCTGCCAGTGGACGTCACCGGAAGCCGGGCGAGCAGACGTGCTCACCACCACGTTGGTGCGGCGGGGAAGTGGACGCCCGAGGCGGGCGACGATGGACTCATGGGTCAGGCGTCCGAGCACCACCGCGTGTCCCTGCGTGACTTCCCTGAAGTACTGCAGGTCTCCCGGTATGTGCCACGGCAGATCCCCGTTCTGGCCGATGACGTCGTTCTCCGAGGCCGCGACAATCAATGACCTGATCATGTCGCCACCGGAATGGACCGGATGGCCGGATGCGGGTCGTAGTCCGACAGGGCGAAGTGTTCATCGCGGAAGTCATGGATGTCGGTCACCCCACGTCCGCTTTCGTTGAGGGTCACTGTCGGCAGCCGCCGGGGTTCCCTTTCCAACATGGCCTTCACGCTGTCGACCTGGTCTTCGTAGATGTGCGCGTCGGAAATGGTGTGGTAGTAACAGGCGGCGGGGATCCCGGTGAGATGCTCGAGCATCAGCAGGAGGGCCGCGTACTGGATCATGTTGGACGGGACACCGACCGGAACGTCCCCGGAACGCTGGAACATGTGCAGATGCAGGCGTCCGGCGATGACTCTCACATGGACCCAGCCATGACAGGGGGAAATCGTGGTCTGCGGGATCTTCCCCTCACCGCGGATCTGGTACTGCGGGATCCACGGACTGACGAAATGAGTCCGGTCGTTCGGGAGTTCCGTCAACTGCTCGACCAGGTGCTTGAACTGGTCGAATCCATTGCCTTCGACGGTGGGGAATTTGTTGAACGCCCCGCCGTACGAGCCCGGCCCCAGATCACCCGGCGGCAGCCCACGGCGCGACGTCTTCTGCTCGCTCGCCCACGGCCCCCACCAGTCGCACCCGAACTCGGCCAGCTCATCGAGGGTGGTCGCCCCGTTGATAAATGCGCAGAGTTCCCCGATGGGCTTGCGCCAGAACCTGCTCATGCTTCTCTCGGTAATGACCGGGAAGCCGTTCGCCAGTTCGAAGCTCATCGTCTGCTGCATGAGCGTCAGGGCGTCCGGACCCTGTCGAGTGGGCACTGCCGAACCGCGTTCAAGGATGGCGCCCAAGATCATACGGTATTGCGAATCCGGCGCACGGTCCGCATATGCGGCGTATTCCACGGCTGTTCCCTTTCCCTCGGCCCGGTGGCACTCTTGGCGCAGGGCTCGGCGCCATGCTAGCAGCCGCTCTCGCGGGCATCGCGCACGGGGATATTCCCAGCCTTTCGAAAACAGTTGCATGAACGAAAGGAGTTACAGGAGATCCTTGACACTCACCCTCAAAGCGAAGGCGATCTCCTGGAGAAAAGCCAGAGTGAGATTATTCAGCCTGTCGCTGCTCTGCTCCCACTCCTTGAGTTGATCTGCACTGAAAGAATCCGGGATCCTGGTGGCATCGGCCACTTGTCGGCGGGTCATGTTCCGCTGCTCGCGCAGCTCCTTGATGCGGGTCCCCACCCGGTGTTGTTCGAGTTCCTCAAGGGCCGTTCTGCGTTGAAGGAGTTTCGGCCTCAGTTCGATGATGGCCTGACCGAGCTGCTCCATGAGCTGTTTGATCGAGTCATATCGCACAAGGGTGAGCGGCCCCGGAATCCCGGTCACCATGCGGCTGATCCGGGTGTCGATATGCGCCACGACCACAATCGGCACGATGGCTTCCTGGGCGAAAACGAGTTCCTGTCCCGCCCCCGTGCTCGGATGATGCGCGAGATAAATAAGCAGGTCGGAGTTAATGACCCGTTGGCGGTCCGTACGGAATACTTCCACGTCTGGCACGGTGGTGTGGTGAACCGGGTCCGTGACCTTTCGGGGCTCATAGAGTCGGACGTCGTTGTACGTACAGACATCGGCTACCGTGTCAGAAATCTCGAACAAGTACTTCCGTTCGTCGGAGTCCAGTCCGGTGAGGGCAGATGCAAGATAGGCATCAAGGCGGCAGCGGGTGACCGATGAATTCTCGATGCTCGGCTCCCGGTAAACGGAAGACAGGTGGTCAGGGAGTGTCATCGTTTGAATTCCGTCCTGTCGTCCAGGTGATATCTTGCGCCCCAGACTACTCGGCCACCCTTCCGCCCCCGGGCTTGGACGGCATCACCGCCAGGCCGCGGGGCGAGCGCCACAGTGGCGGCCGGAGAGCGGGTGAGCAAGTCCGTCGCCGCGGCCAGGTCCGGCGAGCCGAAGCCGGTCGGCCGGCAGTGGGGCAGAGTGTGTTGCGGGGGTGTGACGACGCTGCAGGGCGCGAAAGTTGGGGCGTACGGTGGAGGTGTGGGAGACGTTCCGCCTCGGGCTCGGGTGCCGCCTGCAGGATCGCATCTTTCATGCCGTAACGTGGCTTTTGTCGTCAGGGAAGCAGCAGCCCGACGCGGCTCCTGGGGAAGGGATTCTTGGACTTGATGGAACGCACTGTCGTCCGTTGTGCCGAGGGGCACGTGTTCACCACCGCCTCACTTCCGATGCAGCAGGCCGAGCGGCTCGGCCCTGGTCGGCTCGTACGGTGTCCACGATGCGCCCGGCTCCGCAGTGTGGTGCCGGTTGCTCTGGAGAAGCATTAGCGGCGGGCGCTGTTGGAACATTCGCAGTGACCATTACGCCGTAGTGGGAGCGCGGGGCTGTCGTGGTTGTCGCCCCGCGCGCCCTGTATTTCCTCGGGAGTGTGAGCGTGAGTGACATACAGGCAAGGGAGAACCTGACCTACGAGGCGTTCGGCACCGCCGTCCGTGAGCTCGCGCAGACCATCGCCGACGACGGCTACGAGCCCGACGTCGTGCTCTCGATCGCCCGCGGTGGAGTCTTCGTCGCCGGCGGCCTCGCGTACGCCCTCGACTGCAAGAACATCCACCTGGTGAACGTCGAGTTCTACACCGGCGTGGGGACCACCCTGGAGATGCCGGTCATGCTGGCTCCCGTCCCCAACGTCATCGACTTCTCCGACCAGAAGGTCCTCATCACCGACGACGTCGCCGACACCGGCAAGACACTCAAACTGGTGCGCGACTTCTGCCTCGACGCCGTCGCCGAGGTCCGCTCGGCGGTCATCTACGAGAAGTCCCAGTCCCTGGTGAAGTGCGAGTACGTCTGGAAGCGCACGGACGACTGGATCAACTTCCCGTGGAGCGTTCTGCCGCCGGTGCACAGGTCGGGCGAGGCGCCCAGGGAGAACAAGGAAGCGGTCTGACCTGCGAGTAGCTCGTTCGAAGGTCAGTTCACGGCGAGTGTGCGGCGGCCCTGGGCGCAAGGTCAATCCGGTCGCTTCGAGGCCCCGGAGGGACGGCAGCGGACAGGGGCCGTCGCTGGGGTTGCGGTACCGCGCTGCTGTGCAGCTGGCTTCGCTGCCGTGTGCCGGGCATGAGCCTCTCGTCGTAGTCGGCGTTCGTAGTCGGCGACCTGACGGGCCACGGGGACGTTGGGAGCAGTGCGGATCAACCGCTCGTTTTCGCGATCCACCAAGAAAGGACCGTTACCTCCCAATCGAGGGCGCTGTCCGCTGCGGCTGTCACGGGCCGCTCCCCAGTAGAAGATCCACCCGAACGGCAAGGCCTCTACGCGCAAGATCTGAAGGTCGTACTCGATGCAGCCCCGCATGCCTTCGATCTCGGCAAGCACCAGCCGGCGCGCGTCCTCTTCAGCCAGCATCGCCCGATGATGACATGACGCCTCCACAGGCCGCGATGCCTCGACGCGCGTGGCGTGGCTGGTCGTGATGCACTGGGTTAATGGAGGTGCGTCATGTCAGGTCGCGCCGGCAAGACCCGCAACATCTTTCTCGTTTGGCTTATTTGGCCGCTGATCACGCTGGGCATCTACCACCTGGTCTGGTACTACAAGGTGAATCGCGAAGCCCGGGACTTTGATCAGCGGATCGAGGTCAATCCAGTGTTGGCCCTTCTGGCTATCACCGTCGGCTGGCTGGTGATTGTTCCCCCGTTCGTATCGGTCTACAACACCGGTGTGCGCATAGCCCGCATGCAGCAGTCGGCTGGTATGCAGCGGAACTGCAATCCCTGGATCGGACTCATCCTTTTCATCGTGGCCGCTCTGTTCCCGCTCTACTACCAGCACGAGTTGAACCAGATTTGGGCTCACTATCAGGTCCCAGAAGAGGGCGACCAGGTGCCTCTCGCAGCCTGACGTGCGCCGTGACGCGGCTCCGGAGGCCGCTTGGTACGTGGGCATTGCAGCAGGTCGTGGTCCCTGCCCACGACTGATCCGACCGGATCAGTCAGCAAGCCCTGATCCTGGCTGCTGCGCGTTTCCGCGTGCTGTCGAGGTGTCGTTCCCACCACCAACCCGCCGAAGAGCACGGACCTTCTACTGGCTCCGCCCGGTGGGAACAGCCGGTACGCCCGCGGCCCCGGTTATGGACAGCGGGGTGATGAGGCCCGCCACCACGGCCTGGACGATGACGTCGTTGGCCGCTCGTTCGCTTCCCACGCCGGCGACGTAGAGCCGGGCGGAGACGATCAGGAGGAGAGCCCACCAAGGTGATTGCAGCCAACTGAGCGTTGCCGTCAGACCGACGAGGGCGTAGGCGACGTTCTTGCGGAACTCCGCTTCACCTACCGCTCGGTCGTACTCGTTGAACAAGTCGTAGCTGGCGATCAGCAGCTTGGTGCGTAGCTGGCGTGTCTCACCGAGGATGTCTCGTACCGCCAGGCCGGCCACGAGGCGTTCGCCACGCTCGCGCTCCGGGTTCGCGGTCGCGGTGCCCTCAGGTACCGGGCGGGGCAAGCGTTCCTGATCCTGTAGGAAGCTGACCAGGTCGTCGTATGCGAGACGTGACACGCGAGGTGCGAGGGCTGTGCCGCCGCTCCGGAACCTCGCGGCATTCGGCGCTTCCCTCGCGTTCACAGTGACTACTCGGACGGCGAGCATGGCTCCGATGAGGTAGGCGAGGAAGGCCCCGGACGCGAGTACTCCGGCGGGACCTATCAGGTCGCCGAGGCGATACAGAGAAGCCCAGACGCCGTGAGCCCGTTGAGGCGTCGGAACGCGGTCCTCCAGGATCAGCCAGAGCGTCAGGAGCCAGATGCAGCCTGTCGAGAGCGGAGCCCGGACATCGCGTAGGCCTGGTAGCAGATTCGCCAGCAAGATGTCCCCCCGGTCCACATGCCGCCGTTGGCGACAGCAAGCCCTTTGAGCGTCTTGAGCACGTCAGGAAGTCCCCGGCTGAGGAACATCCGTCCGCAACGACGTGATGAGGCGGTCGAGGTCGCCGCGTGCCGTGTACGTACGGATCGGGTCGATGTAGTCGCGTGACTCGATGATCCGACCGTCCCGGACCCGCATGACGAAGACGCAGGGCACCTTCGCCATGGAGCCGTCCGGCAACGTGAACTCATAGGCGAACTCGGCGACGATCACTTCGGGATCGGCGGTCTCGTGAACGACGACGTCGACGACCCGCCTCTTCGGCAGGGGCCCCCGGACCTCCGGCGGCACCGTGAAGTGCTCCTGGAGCGCGGACCGACTCGTCAACGGCTCGGACCCCGGCGTCGCCATGGGATGCCGGACATCGGTGACCTCGCCGTACAGGTCGGGCAACTCGTCGAAGTTCCCGTCGGCGACCCCATGGACGAGCCGGAGAAACACCTCGCGCGGACTCGGACTCACACGCCCCCAAGTGGCCCTTTCTCGTCGTGGACGCTAGAACGTGCCCAGCTTCACGATCGACAGCAGGGCGATCAGCTGGATCGCCGAGGCGCCCAGGGCCTTCGGCCACGGCAGGTCGTGGGACCTGGAGACCATCAGGGTGAGCAGAGCGCCGGCCGCCACCCAGGTCGCCCAGCCCAGGAGCTGGACGAAGGACGCGTCGCCGCCGAAGAACATGGCGACGATCAGGCGGGGGGCGTCGGTCAGGGACATGATCAGCATGGAGAGGCCGACCGTGGGCTGCCACGCCCCGTCGCCGCCCAGCTGGCGGGCCAGGGCGTGGGTGACGACGCCCAGGACGAAGGCCGACAGGACCATGGCGACGGCGGTCGTCAGGACGATCGGGATCGCGTTCGACAGGGTGGCGTTGATCGCGTCCTCTCGGGCGCCCTCGAAGCCGAAGACCGCGAGCAGGCCGTAGAGGAAGGTCACGATGAGGGCCGGGCCCCACATCGTGTAGTCCCGCATCTGGAGGAAGGTCTGCCTGGGGGAGAGCAGGATCCCCTTCAGGAGTTCCTTCCAGTGCAGGCGGGGGCCCGCCGGGGCCGCCGGGGCCGAGCCCGCGCGGTAGGTGCCGCCCTGGTTGTAGGGGTCCTCGCCGACCGAGAAGGCCTGGGTATGGCCCGGGTTGTTGGCCGCGTACGGGTCATGGCCGCCCTGCGGGTGCGGGGCACCACCGCCACCGGCGCCGTCGCCGAAGTACTCCGGCTCGTCGTAGCCCCCGCCGCCGCCCTGGGTCCACTGGCCCGGGTGGGGCTGCGGCGCGGGGGGATAGCCGTACGGCTGTCCCTGGGGCGCCTGCTGCCCGTACGGAGGTTGTTGCGGTCGCGCGTGAGGAGCGCCGTTGTCCCGGCCGCGTCCGATCCTGAATCCAGCCACGTCTTCGAACGTACCTGGTCCCGGGGAGTGGCGTGCGCGGCCCGGCGTTTCAGGGACGGCTTTGCTGCTGAGCTGTGACATCCCTTAAGGGCATCCTCTAAGGGCATCCTCATCCGTCCCCTACGGGGTCAGCGTGCCGGTGAGGTCAGGGGCTGAGGAACGCGGACGTGGAGAAGCTGACGGCCGGCTCGGCGCTCACGAGCCCCTTCTTCGCGCCGGGGAAGACGGCGACGGTGTCCTTCGTCTCGCTCCGGTACGTCCGTACCGCCAGGTCCGCCCGGCCGTCGCCGTCGAAGTCGCCGACCGCGAGGACCCGGCTGGTGCCGGTGGCAGGGGGTTCGACGGTGGTCGTCGCCCGGGTGGAGAGCCCGGTCGTACGGCCCTGGAAGACGCGCAGGCGCGAGCCGCTGGACACCAGCTCGCTCAGGCCGTCGCCGTCGAAGTCGGCGGCGTCCAGGACCGAGCCGGGGGAGTCCAGGGAGCCCTTCGCCGCGGTGGGGAGGTCATAGCGCAGTGACGTTCCTCCCATGGCGCCGACCGCCGCGTCCAGGGCCTTGCCGCGGCCGAAGGAGCCGAGGGCCACGTCGATGCCGGACGGCAGGACGGCTCCGGTGCGGGTCGGGCCCGCCGGACCGCCGAGGACCACGGCGGAGGGGCCGGCGCCCTGCGTTGTACGGACGATCAGGTCGTCGTAGCCGTCGCGGTCGACGTCGGCGGCCGGGCCCGTGGGGACCTCGCCGGGCGACCGGATCGGGGCGGCGGCCCCGCTCGGCCTGCCCTGGCGGGTGAACGGGCCGCGCAGGTAGGTGAGATGGCCGCCGGAGGCGTGCAGGACCAGGTCCTTGGTGCCGTCGCCGTCGAAGTCGCCGCAGACCGGCTGGTCGGGCCAGTCGTTGCCGACGCGGGCGGCGGCCGGGACGGTGAGGTGAACGGCCTTGCCGGACAAGCCGGTCGGGGAGCCGAAGAGGACCTGGAGTGGGACCGGGGGCCGGCCCTGGCCGTCGTAGGGCGGGTCGGTGGAGACGACGAGGTCCGTGAAGCCGTCCTTGTCCAGGTCGCAGGTGGCCTCCGCGTCGAACAGGGCGGGGAGTTGGCCGTCGGTGGCCGCGCCCTGTCCGCTCGGGGTGATCAACTGCCGTGCGCCCGGGACCAGTCCGCGCGCGCTGCCGTAGACGATGCCGATGCCGGGGTCGTCTGCGTGGGCTTGTGCCTTGACCAGGTCGCCCAGCACGAGGTCGCGGTGGCCGTCGCCGTTGAAGTCGTCCGGGGTCCTGCTGCCCTTGCCCTTCGGCACCGGGAGCCGGGGCGGGGTGTCGGCGTTCCGTACGGGTGTGTGGTCCGCCGAGCCGGTGTGCTGGGTGGGGCTGCAGGCGGCGAGCAGGAGGGTGGCGGCGAGGGCGGCGACGGCGGTGACCAGGGTGGCGCCCGGGGGCGCCGTACACATCACGTCTCTCCGCACGATCCGCACGTGCACCGTTCACCTCGTCAGCATCATTGACAACGACCTCGGCAATGATGCACTTGTTCGACTTACGGCGACAGTCCTGGGGCCGCCATCGTGCGGTGGTGCGGGCGGGGAGGCAAGTCATGGACGCGGAGGACGTGTTGCGTGTCCTGGACCTGTTGCGGCGGGCCGGCACGGAGGTCTGGGTCGGTGGCGGCTGGGGGATCGACGCGCTGGTCGGCAGGCGGACCCGGGACCACCGCGACCTGGATCTGATGCACCGGCAGGAGCAGGAGCCGGCCGTCGTGGCGGCGCTGGCCGCCGCGGGGTTCGTGGAGAGCCTGGACCTGCGGCCGGTCCGGTTCGTGGTCACCGCCCCCGACGGGCGGGAGATCGACCTGCATCCGCTGGTCTTCGCCGAGGACGGCTCCGCCGTACAGGCGTCCGGGGAGCCGGAGCGGCCCTTCGGCTATCCGGCCTCCTGCTTCGTGACCGGGACCGTCGGCGGGACGGCCGTTCCGTGTCTGTCCGCCGAGCAGCAGGTCTACTTCCACCAGGGGTACGAGCCCTCGGAACGCGACCGGCACGACATGGCTCTGCTGCGGCGCGTCTTCGGGATCGTCACCCACTTCTGAGCGGGGACCGCAAAGACGCGGCGCCCCCGGGTCCGGTGGGACCCGAGGGCGCCGAACAGCCCCGTCGTGAGCGCTACTTCACCGGCTCCTACTTCACCGGCTCCGGTTCCGGCTCGTTCGCCGTCTCCGCCGCGTCCTCCGGGTCGACCGGGGTCCGCACGGACTCCAGGAGGAGCTGAGCGACGTCGACGACCTGGATGGACTCCTTGGCCTTGCCGTCGTTCTTCTTGCCGTTCACCGAGTCCGTGAGCATCACCAGGCAGAACGGGCAGGCCGTCGACACGATGTCGGGATTCAGCGAAAGGGCTTCGTCGACGCGCTCGTTGTTGATGCGCTTGCCGATCCGCTCCTCCATCCACATCCGCGCGCCACCGGCGCCACAGCAGAAGCCGCGCTCCTTGTGGCGGTGCATCTCCTCGTTCCGCAGGCCCGGGACGTTCGCGATGATCTCGCGCGGCGGCGTGTAGATCTTGTTGTGGCGGCCCAGGTAGCAGGGGTCGTGGTAGGTGATGATGCCCTCGACCGGCGTGACCGGGACCAGCTTGCCCTCGTCCACCAGGTGCTGGAGCAGCTGGGTGTGGTGGATGACCTCGTAGTCGCCGCCGAGCTGCGGGTACTCGTTGCCGATCGTGTTGAGGCAGTGCGGGCAGGTCGCGACGATCTTCTTGGCCGACTTGGGCTTGGCGGACTCCGGGACCACCTTGCCGTCGTCGTCGAGCTCCTCGCCGAACGCCATGTTCAGTGCCATGACGTTCTCCATGCCGAGCTCCTGGAACAGGGGCTCGTTGCCGAGGCGGCGGGCGGAGTCACCGGTGCACTTCTCGTCGCCGCCCATGATCGCGAACTTGACGCCCGCGATGTGCAGGAGCTCGGCGAACGCCTTCGTGGTCCTCTTGGCCCTGTCCTCCAGGGCACCCGCGCAGCCGACCCAGTACAGGTACTCGACCTCGGTGAGGTCCTCGATGTCCTGGCCGACGACCGGGACCTCGAACTCGACCTCCTTGAGCCACTCCAGGCGCTGCTTCTTGGCCAGGCCCCAGGGGTTGCCCTTCTTCTCCAGGTTCTTGAGCATGGTGCCCGCCTCGGACGGGAACGCGCTCTCGATCATCACCTGGTAGCGGCGCATGTCGACGATGTGGTCGACGTGCTCGATGTCGACCGGGCACTGCTCGACACAGGCGCCGCAGGTGGTGCAGGACCACAGGACGTCCGGGTCGATGACGCCGTTCTCCTCGGCCGTGCCGATCAGCGGGCGCTCGGCCTCGGCGAGAGCGGACGCGGGCACACCGGCCAGCTGCTCCTCGGACGCCTTCTCCTCGCCCTCCATGCTCTTGCCGCCGCCGGCCAGCAGGTACGGGGCCTTGGCGTGCGCGTGGTCGCGCAGCGACATGATCAGGAGCTTGGGGGAGAGCGGCTTGCCGGTGTTCCACGCGGGGCACTGCGACTGGCAGCGGCCGCACTCGGTGCAGGTGGAGAAGTCGAGGAGGCCCTTCCAGGAGAACTGCTCGACCTGGGAGACGCCGAAGACGTCGTCGTCACCGGGGTCGGTGAAGTCGATCGGCTTGCCGCCGCTCGTCATCGGCTGGAGGCCGCCGAGGGCCGTCTCACCGGTCGCGTTGCGCTTGAACCAGATGTTCGGGAAGGCCAGGAAGCGGTGCCAGGCCACACCCATGTTGGTGTTGAGCGAGACGACGATCATCCAGACGAAGGACGTGCCGATCTTGATCGTCGCGACCAGGTAGACGAGGTTCTGCAGCGCGGAGACGCTCAGGCCCTTGAAGGCCAGCACCAGCGGGTACGAGGCGAAGTACCCGGCCTCGTAGCCCTCCACGTGGTGCAGCGCGCCCTCGAGGCCGCGCAGCACGTAGATGGCGAGGCCGATGGTGAGGATGACGTACTCGACGAAGTACGCCTGACCCGCCTTGGAGCCCGCGAAGCGGGACTTGCGGCCGGGGCGGGAGGGCAGGCTCAGCAGGCGGATCACGATGAGGGCGGCGATGCCGAGCACGGTCATGACGCCGATGAACTCGATGTACATCTCGAACGGCAGGAACTCACCGATGACCGGCAGCACCCAGTCGGCCTTGAAGAGCTGGCCGAACGCCTGCGCGAGAGTCGGCGGCAGCGTCAGGAAGCCGATCGCCACGAACCAGTGGGCGAAGCCGACGATGCCCCACCGGTTCATCCGGGTGTGGCCGAGGAACTCCTTCACCAGCGTCACACTGCGGGCGTAGGGGTTGTCGGTCCTGCTTCCGGCGGGCACGGGCTGGCCCAGCTTGAAGTACCGGACGAACTGGCCGATGGCGCGCGCGAGCAGTGCCACGCCGACCACGGTCAGTACCAGCGACACGATGATCGCGGCGAGTTGCATTTCGGGGCTCCTCGGGCCTGCGAGGGTTCTACGAGCGAGATTACTAAGCGGTAACTTATGCAGTCCGTCTGAGACTACCCCCATCTTCTGCCGCACTGTAGCCGGGCACAAAGTGATCTGAATCGCTGAGGGTTACCTTAAAACCCGATCGTGTTATTCGTGATGAATTGGTGCATACGCCGCTAATTTGGGCTTGTGCTCTATGGGATCCTCGCCGCCACCTCCGCCCTGCTCCTCGCAGCCGTGCTCGCCGCCGTGCTGCGGGTGGCCGCCCTGCGCCTCGGGATCATTGACCGGCGATGGCGACGACCCGTGCCGCTGTCCGGCGGCGTGGCGGTGGTCGGCGCCACCTGCCTCGTCGCGGCGGTCGGGGACTGGAAGGGCGCCACACCCCTGGGGCCCGAGGTCGAGCGGCTGCTCGTCGCCGGGGCCGCCGTTGCCCTCCTCGGTCTCGTCGCCGACGTACGGCGGGTCAAGGCGCGGTTCCTCGTGGGCGGTACGGCGGTGGCGGCGGTGTGTGTCGTGCCGTACGAGGAGACGGGCGTGCCCGCCGGGCTCCTCGCGGCCGGCTGGATCGTCTTCGTCGCCCTCGGGTTCAAGGCGCTGGACCACGCCGACGGGCTCGCCGGGACCGTCGGGGTCGTCACCGCCTTCGGGGCGGGGGCCTGTGCGGCGGCCGAGGTGATGGACGGAGTCGCCGTACTGCTGAGCGTGCTGGCCGCCGCGCTGACCGGGTTCCTGATGCACAACTGGCATCCCGCGCGGGTGGGGCTCGGCGCGTGCGGGGCCCTGTTCACCGGGTTCGTGCTGGCGTCCGCCACCGTGGCGACCCGCGCGGGGCAGGAACTCGGTTCCGGTGCGGGGGTGTTGTTCGCGCTGAACGCGGTGGTGGCCGCCGACGTCGTGCTCGTCGTTCTCGCCCGGGGGCTGTCCGGGCGGCCTTTGCTGCGTGCCGCCCCGGACCATCTCGCCCACCGGCTGCGGCGGCTCGGGCTCACTCCGCAGGGGGCGTCCGTCGTCCTGGGTGTCGCGGCCTTCGGCGGGGTACTCGTCGGGGCTCTCGTGCACCTCGGGTGGATCGCCGCGACCGGGGCCCTGTGGGTCGCCGGGGTTGCCCTGGTCGTCGTACTCGTACTGCTTCGCGTCAAGCCGAACGTGAAGCCGAACGGGAAGCCCAACGTGGTCCAGCGTCGAGCATCGCCGCAGGTCACGACCCAGTTGCGTGTAAGGAACGGATAAGAGTTGAGTCCGTACGACTCAGGTCTGTTGACCGAGCCGGAGTCGTCGTGCACACTTGAGCCTGTTCCACTCAAGTCAGCTGGAGGAATCAACCATGGCACGTGCGGTCGGCATCGACCTGGGCACGACTAACTCCGTCGTCAGCGTTCTCGAAGGCGGCGAGCCCACCGTCATCACCAACGCCGAGGGTGCCAGGACCACGCCGTCCGTCGTCGCCTTCGCGAAGAACGGCGAAGTGCTGGTCGGCGAGGTGGCCAAGCGCCAGGCGGTCACCAACGTGGACCGGACCATCCGTTCGGTGAAGCGGCACATGGGCACCGACTGGAAGATGGAGCTGGACGGGAAGCCCTTCAACCCGCAGCAGATCTCCGCCTTCATCCTTCAGAAGCTGAAGCGGGACGCCGAGTCCTACCTGGGCGAGAAGGTGACCGACGCGGTCATCACCGTCCCGGCGTACTTCAACGACTCCGAGCGTCAGGCGACCAAGGAGGCCGGCGAGATCGCGGGCCTGAACGTCCTGCGTATCGTCAACGAGCCCACCGCGGCCGCGCTCGCGTACGGCCTCGACAAGGACGACCAGACGATCCTCGTCTTCGACCTCGGTGGCGGCACCTTCGACGTGTCCCTCCTCGAGATCGGCGACGGCGTCGTCGAGGTGAAGGCCACCAACGGTGACAACCACCTCGGTGGTGACGACTGGGACCAGCGCGTCGTCGACTACCTGGTGCAGCAGTTCAAGTCCGGTCACGGCGTGGACCTGGCCAAGGACAAGATGGCGCTGCAGCGTCTGCGCGAGGCCGCCGAGAAGGCCAAGATCGAGCTGTCCTCCTCCACGGAGACCTCGATCAACCTGCCCTACATCACGGCCTCCGCCGAGGGCCCGCTGCACCTGGACGAGAAGCTCACCCGGGCTCAGTTCCAGCAGCTGACCGCGGACCTCCTGGAGCGCTGCAAGACCCCGTTCTTCAACGTCATGAAGGACGCCGGCGTCTCCATCAACGAGATCGACCACGTCGTCCTCGTCGGCGGCTCCACCCGTATGCCCGCCGTCGCCGAGCTCGTCAAGGAGCTCACCGGCGGCAAGGACGCCAACAAGGGCGTCAACCCGGACGAGGTCGTCGCCATCGGCGCCGCCCTCCAGGCCGGTGTCCTCAAGGGTGAGGTCAAGGACGTCCTGCTCCTCGACGTGACCCCGCTGTCCCTCGGCATCGAGACCAAGGGCGGCATCATGACCAAGCTCATCGAGCGGAACACGACGATCCCGACCAAGCGGTCCGAGATCTTCACCACCGCCGAGGACAACCAGCCCTCCGTGCAGATCCAGGTCTACCAGGGCGAGCGCGAGATCGCGGCGTACAACAAGAAGCTCGGGATGTTCGAGCTGACCGGTCTGCCGCCGGCCCCGCGCGGTGTCCCGCAGATCGAGGTCGCCTTCGACATCGACGCCAACGGCATCATGCACGTGACCGCGAAGGACCTGGGCACGGGCAAGGAGCAGAAGATGACCGTCACCGGCGGCTCCTCGCTGCCGAAGGACGAGGTCGACCGGATGCGCCAGGAGGCCGAGCAGTACGCGGAGGAGGACCACCGCCGCCGCGAGGCCGCCGAGACCCGCAACCAGGGCGAGCAGCTCGTCTACCAGACGGAGAAGTTCCTCAAGGACAACGAGGACAAGGTCCCCGGCGAGGTCAAGACCGAGGTCGAGGCCGCCGTCGAGGAGCTGAAGGCCGCGCTCAAGGGCGAGGACACCGCGGAGATCCGCACCGCCACCGAGAAGGTCGCCGCGGTCTCCCAGAAGGTCGGCCAGGCCATGTACGCCGACGCCCAGGCCGCGCAGGGCGCGGGTGACGCCGACGACGCCGGTGCCTCGCAGGCCAAGGCGGACGACGACGTCGTGGACGCCGAGATCGTGGACGACGAGCGCAAGGACGGTGCCGCGTGACGGAGGAGACCCCGGGCTTCGACGAGAAGCCCGACGTCCCCTCCGGCGCCACCCCCGACGACGCCGAGCCGAAGGCCGCCCCCCAGGAAGGGGCGGCCCCGGCCGGGGACGCAAGTGCCCAGATCGCCGGCCTGACGGCCCAGCTGGACCAGGTGCGCAAGGCGCTCGAAGAGCGCACCGCGGACCTCCAGCGGCTCCAGGCCGAGTTCCAGAACTACCGCCGCCGTGTGGAGCGGGACCGGATCACGGTCAAGGAGATCGCCATCGCGAACCTCCTGACCGAACTCCTGCCCGTGCTCGACGACATCGGCCGCGCGCGGGAACACGGGGAACTTCTCGGCGGGTTCAAGTCCGTCGCGGAGTCCCTGGAGACCGTCGCGGCGAAGATGGGCCTGCAGCAGTTCGGCAAGGAGGGCGAGCCCTTCGACCCGACGATCCACGAGGCCCTGATGCACAGTTACGCACCCGACGTCACCGAGACGACGTGCGTGGCGATTCTGCAGCCTGGGTATCGCTTCGGCGAGCGCACCATCCGCCCCGCGCGGGTGGCCGTCGCCGAACCGCAGCCGGGCGCGCAGACGGTCAAGGCCGAGGACGGCTCCGAGGCCGGCGACGACAAGGACAACGGCCCTGAGGAGGGCTGAGGTCGAAGAGAACGATCAGGACACCGGAAAGGGGGCGCGTCGAGGATGAGCACCAAGGACTTCATCGAGAAGGACTACTACAAGGTCCTCGGCGTCCCCAAGGACGCCACCGAGGCCGAGATCAAGAAGGCGTACCGGAAGCTCGCCCGCGAGTTCCACCCGGACGCCAACAAGGGCAACGCCAAGGCCGAGGAGCGCTTCAAGGAGATCTCCGAGGCGAACGACGTCCTCGGTGACCCCAAGAAGCGCAAGGAGTACGACGAGGCCCGCGCCCTGTTCGGCAACGGCGGCTTCCGCCCCGGGCCGGGCGGCGCGGGCGGCTCCTTCAACTTCGACCTGGGCGACCTCTTCGGAGGCGGCGCCCAGGGCGGGGGCCAGGGAGCCGGCGGCTTCGGCGGCGGACTCGGAGACGTCTTCGGGGGCCTGTTCAACCGGGGCAGCTCCGGAACTACGCGCGTCCAGCCCCGGCGGGGCCAGGACATCGACACCGAGGTCACCCTCAGCTTCACCGAGGCGATCGAGGGCGCGACGGTCCCGCTCAGGATGTCCTCGCAGGCCCCCTGCAAGGCCTGCTCGGGCACCGGCGACGCCAACGGCAACCCGCGCGTGTGCCCGACGTGCGTGGGCACCGGCCAGGTGGCGCGGGGCTCCGGGGGAGGCTTCTCCCTCACGGACCCGTGCCCGGACTGCAAGGGCCGCGGCCTGATCGCGGAGAACCCCTGCGAGATCTGCAAGGGCTCCGGGCGGGCGAAGTCCTCCCGCACCATGCAGGTCCGCATCCCGGCCGGGGTGTCGGACAGCCAGCGGATCCGGCTGCGCGGAAAGGGGGCGCCCGGTGAACGCGGCGGCCCCGCGGGCGACTTGTACGTCACCGTGCACGTCGACGCGCACCCCGTCTTCGGCCGCAAGGGCGACAACCTCACGGTGACGGTGCCGGTGACCTTCTCGGAGGCGGCGCTCGGCGGCGAGGTCAGGGTGCCGACGCTGGGCGGCCCCGCCGTGACGCTGAAGGTGCCCCCGGGCACGCCCAACGGCCGCACCATGCGGGCGCGGGGCAAGGGCGCGGTCCGCAAGGACGGCACCCGCGGCGATCTGCTGGTCACCGTCGAGGTGAGTGTCCCGACCGAGCTGTCGGGGAAGGCTCGTGACGCGCTCGAGGCGTATCGCGAGGCGACCGTGGGTGAGGATCCACGGGCGGAGCTGTTCCAGGCCGCGAAGGGAGCATGATTCGAGATGGACGGTCGTCGACGCAACCCGTATGAACTGACCGAGGAAACCCCGGTCTACGTCATCTCGGTGGCGGCCCAGCTGTCCGGCCTGCACCCGCAGACACTGCGCCAGTACGACCGTCTGGGCCTGGTGTCCCCGGACCGCACCGCGGGCCGGGGCCGGCGCTACTCGGCCCGCGACATCGAACTGCTCCGCCAGGTGCAGCAGTTGTCGCAGGACGAGGGCGTCAACCTGGCCGGGATCAAGCGCATCATCGAACTGGAGAACCAGGTCGCCGCGCTCCAGTCGAGGGTGGCCGAGCTCCAGGCAGCCGTCGAGGGGGCCGCGGCGGCCATGCAGCAGCGCGAGGCGGCGGTGCACGCGTCGTACCGCCGTGACCTGGTGCCGTACCAGGAGGTCCAGCAGACCAGCGCGCTGGTGGTGTGGCGGCCGAAGCGGGCCAAGGACTAGGCACAGCCACGAGAAGGGGCCCGGAGATCTCTCCGGGCCCCTTCCCTGTGTTCCGGGTCAGAACTCGTACTCCCAGATGCCGTACGCCGTGGACCGGGCCACGGTCTCGGCGCCCGCGGAGTCCAGGAGGACGACGCGGTAGTAGTACAGGGCCAGCCGGTCCTCGTGGACGGTCTTGTCCATGAAGGAGTGGGCGTCACCCGTCGCCCCCTCGGTCAGCGTGACGTAGGCACTCGTCGCCGGATCCCAGCGCTCCACGCGGTAGCGCGTGAACCTGGCGCAGTCCCCGAGGCCGGAGCTCTCGGAGCAGCCGACGTACAGGTCCGGGTAGCTGTCCTCGACGATCTCGGTGCCGGTCCAGCCGGGCGGCCGGGTGTCGGGCAGGGTCACGGACACGTCGGCCGTGTGGAAGAAGTCCGGCCCCTCGTCCCAGAGGGCGTCGACGGCGGCCACCCGGTAGACGTGGGTCGCGCCGTCCGCGACGGTCGGGCAGAGGATCTCGGTCTCGGTGAGGGACTCCCCCCTCCAGCAGTTCCGCTTCCAGACCGTCTCTCCGGACTCCGGGTCGGTGACGCCCTGCCACACGTAGTACGTGAAGACGTCGTTGTCGGCGGGTGGGGTCCAGGTCAGGCGTACACCGAGCGGGACCTGCTCGGCGGTCAGGTTCTGCACCGGGTCCGGACGCTTGGTGTCCGGGGTGGTCCCGGTGGCCGCCGGACCGGGCTGTGAGGTGTGTCCGTACGGGTCGACGGTGACGACCCGGTACTCGTACGTCGTCTCGGAGGCTCCGGAGACGTCCTGGCAGGTGCCGCGCAGGACCTGGCGTCCGGCGAAGGAGGGAGCGTCGTCGCCCGCCCACCACCAGTCCACCGACGGATCCGCGCTGTCCGGCCCGCACTTGTCCACGACCACGGTCTCGCCGGTCGCGGGGTCGGTCCGCTCGATCCGGTACGTGAGCAGCGGGGCGCTGTCATGGGTCCACGGGTCGGCACTGGCCCAGGAGACGTACACGCCCGCGCCGGAGCGGGTCGCGGTGGTCTCGTACGGCGCGATCGCCTCCGGGCGGTCGGCCATCGCGAGGGTGACCTCCGTCGGCGAGGAGGCGTTGCCCTTCGTGTCCTGGGCGCGTACCGCGTACCGGTAGGAGTCGGCGACGGCGAGGAGCTGGCGCGGTACGACGTCGGTCCCCGTGGTGGTGCCGGCCGCGCCGGGCAGCGCGTCGAGCCAGCCGCCGGTCTTCGGGTCGTACTGGAGGACCTCGTACCGCGCGGCCCCGTCGACGGCCGACCACACCAGGTGTGGCACGCCCGAGCGGTACTCGACGCGGGCGTCGGCGGCGGTCGCCGGCGGGGTCATGTCGAAGGTGGTGAAGGTGGTGGCGGCCGAGTACACGGACCAGTTGCCGACGGCGTCCCGGGCCCGGCCCCGATAGGTGACCTTGCTGCCGTCGGCGGGCTGCCCTGTGTCGCAGGTCGTCCCCTTGGCGCCGGCGTACACGGTGGCCCAGGCGTTCGTGACCGGGGCGAGCCGCTGGAGCTCGTACCAGGCGATGTCGGCCCGGTCCTCGGCGGTGGTGACGAGCTCCGGAGCCGCGAAGGGCTGGTCGTCCGGGCACACGTCCATCTCCAGGAACGGCGCCGCGGGCGGAGTCGTGTCCACGGTGGTGACGGGCTGGTCGGCGGTGCCGCCCGAGGTGTTGCCGGCCCTGTCGCGGGCGCGGACCTCGTAGTAGTACGTGGCGCCGGTGGGCGGCGGGGTGTCCGTGTACGAGGTCGAGGTGGTCGTCGTGAGCGGCTTGGTGCCGTACGACGTCCCCTTGAGCCGCCGGTAGACCTGGTACCCGGCGAGGTCCATCTCCTTGTTCTTCGCCCAGGTGACCTTGGCCTTGCGGGTGGCCTTGTCGTACGTGACGGAAGTGCCGGTAGGGGTGAGCGGCTTGACCTTGTCGACGTCGGCGGCGGTGCGGGGCGCGTAGGTGACCTTGACCTTGGCGGTGCCGGTCCAGTTGGCGTAGTCGATGCGCAGGGTGTGCTTGCCGGAGGGGACGGTGACGTTGGCGGTCTTGGCGACCGTGGTGGAGACGTTCTTCCAGAGGTCGATCTTCCGCACGCCGTCGACGTATACGCGGATGCCGTCCAGGCCGGTCGCGTTGAGCGCGAAGGGGCCGCCGGAGCCGAAGTCGCGGGTCACGGTCCAGCGGACGCCGAAGTTGTCCTTCGGGAGGCCCGAGACCGGGGCGCCGCTCCAGCTCTGGTCGATCGCGTTGTCGCAGTCCGTCTTCTTCGGGGTGCCGGACAGGCTCGTGTTCGCGTAGAACTGCCGCGTGAACACGGGCGAGGCACACGACACGGCCGCCGAGGCGGGCGCCGCCGTCAGGGAGACGAGGGTGCCGGCGGTGGCGAGGACGACGGCGGCTGCGGTCGTCCGTCTGGCTGACTTCATTCGATCCTCTGGTCGTACGGCGAACAGCAGTTGTGCTTCTGCTGTGATCACGACTCGCCAGGTGTGAAGTTGGTTGTACTAGTGTTCGCGCCAAGTCTTCACACCATCGGCGGAGAGTGGCGTTGCGCACTCGTTAAGTGATTCCGCTTGACGTCGTTGGGCGGCCCCGCGTTGTCTTTTCAGACACATGGGCCGCAATGCCGCGCCCGCGTCCGGAAAGCACCAGAAGTGAGCAGCCCCATGCGTCGTATCGCCATAGCCGTGGCCGCGTCCACGATGACCTTCTCGCTGGCCGCCTGCGGGGCGCTCGGCGCCGCGAGCGGGAGCGAGGCGAGTCCGACCAAGGGTGACGACATCACCGTGGGTGTGCTGATGCCGGAGAAGACGAACACCCGTTACGAGGAGTTCGACTACCCGATCATCCAGCGGAAGGTCGCCGAGCTCACGGACAAGAAGGGCAAGACCCTCTACGCCAACGGTGAGGCCGACGCCAAGAAGCAGGCCGCGCAGATGCAGCAGATGATCGACGAGAAGGTCGACGTCATCCTGCTGGACGCCGTGGACTCGCACGCCATCGCGGGCATGGTGACGAAGGCCAAGGACGCGGGCATTCCGGTCATCGCCTACGACCGCCTCGCCGAGGGCCCGATCGACGCGTACGTCTCCTTCGACAACGAACTCGTCGGCGAGGTGCAGGGCCGCTCCCTCGTCGAGGCGATCGGCTCGGGCATCGACACCTCCGACAAGATCGTCATGATCAACGGTTCGCCCTCCGACCCGAACGCCGGACAGTTCAAGGCGGGCGCGATGTCCGAGCTCAACGGCAAGGTGACGATCGCCGAGACCTACGACGTCGACGGCTGGAAGCCGGAGACCGCCCAGAAGGACATGACCGAGGCGATCAACGCGATCGGCAAGGGCAACATCAAGGCCGTCTACTCCGCCAACGACGCCATGGCAGGCGCCGCCATCCAGGCGATGGAGGACGCGGGCATGACGAACATCCCGCCGATCACCGGCCAGGACGCGGAGCTGGCCGCGGTGCAGCGGATCGTCTCGGGCGAGCAGTACATGAGCGTCTACAAGCCGTACCCGGGCGAGGCCGAGGCCGCCGCCGAGATGGCCGTCATGAAGGTCCAGGGCAAGGGCATCCAGTTCGACGCCCTCGCCACGGACAGCGTCGACAGCCCTACGAACAAGAACATCCCGGCCCAGCTCGTCCAGGTCGTCGCCCTGACGAAGGACAACATCAAGAGCACGGTCGTCAAGGACGGCATCTACACGATCAAGGACATCTGCACCGCGCAGTTCAAGAGCGACTGCGCGGCGGCCGGTCTGAAGTAGCAGTGCCGGGGCGGAGGGAACCCACCCTCCGCCCGCCCGTTCACGCCACCCGCGTGAACTCCACCGTGACCTCCGGCGATCCGCCGGGCACGCCCCGGTAGATGCCCTTGTGGGGCGTCACGTCGTCATAGTCGCGCCCCCGGGCCACCACCACGTGGGACTCGTCGGCGCGGACCCGGTTGGTGGGGTCGTAGCCGCACCAGTCGCCCGCCCAGTACTCGATCCAGGCGTGGCTCTCCCCGGCGACGGGCCGGTGGAGTTCGGCGTCCCGCTCCGGGTGGAGGTAGCCGGAGACATAGCGGGCCGGGAGTCCGGCACCCCGCAGCAGGGCGACGGTGAGATGGGTGATGTCCTGGCAGACGCCGGCGCCCTGCTCCCAGGCCTCCGCGGGGGAGGTGTTCACGCTGGTCGCGCCGGGGAGGTACGACACCCGGTCGGCGACCAGCTCCGACACCGCGACCGCCGTCCCGTGCGGGTCGAGACCGGCCGCCGCCTTCCGGGCCTTCTTGATCAGCTTGGGTGGGACCGTCGTACGGCCCGTGGGGGTCGCGAACTCCAACAGGCGGGACCCCGCGATGCGTTCGGCCACCTCGTCCCACGTGGGCGCGGCCGGCAGCGGCTCAGGGCGGGACGTCTCGACCAGGCTGGAGGCGGTGATCGTGAGATGGCCGTGCGGGTCCATCAGGTCGAAGCCGGTGACCTGCGTGCCCCAGTAGTCCCAGTACGACCAGGTGGGCGTGGTCGGATTGACGGTGACCCGGGCGTCCAGGGTGGTCTGGGCGGGCAGCGTCAGCGGGGTCATGCGGACCTCGTTGTGGGACGAGGCCACGGGCTGGGCGTACGAGACCATCGTGGTGTGCTTGATCCGGAGGCGGCGGGACGCGGGCGTGGTGGACATGCTCACGCTCCTTCCTGGGCCCACTCGACGGGCCCCTGGTACGGGAAGAACCGCTCCGCCACCGCTTCCGCGGAAGCCATGCAGGCGGTTTGCAGGTCCCCGAGCAGCAAAGGGAGTTGCTCCTCCAGGGCGTGCAGGTCGAGGTATTCGAGACGGGTGCGCATCCGGCCGATCGGGCGGCGCGCGGGGTCCTGGCGGGGCCGGCCGAGCGCGGTCAGGCACTCCTCCGCCGTCGTCAGCGCGTGCAGCGCGGAGCGCGGGAAGTCGCGGTCCAGGAGCAGGAACTCGGCGACGCGCGGGGTGTCGCCGAAACCGCCGTACACGCGCGCGTACGCCTCGTCGGCGCCCGAGGCGCTCAGCAGGGTCGGCCAGTCGGGCGCGTGGGCCGCGTCCAGGACCCGGACCGACAGCAGCCGTACGGTCATGTCCACCCGCTCCAGGCTCCGGCCCAGCACCACGAAACGCCAGCTGTCGTCGCGGCTCATGGTGGAGTCGGCGAGCCCGAAGAAGAGCGCCGAGCGCCGCCGTACCAGTTCCAGATAGGCGTAGGGGCCGGTGCGGCGGGCCGCGAGGCGCTGGTCCGCCAGGGCGTGCCAGGTGGAGTTCAGGCACTCCCACATCTCCGAGGAGACGGCCTCCCGGGCACTGCGGGCGTTCAGCCGGGCCGCGCCGAGGGCGCCCTCGATGGAGCAGGTCGAGCGGGCGTCGAAGGCGAGCTGGTCGAGGACCTGCTGCATGTCGACCCGGGTGCCGCCCGCGTCGACGCCGAGGATCGCGTACAGCGACCGGCAGGCCACGTCCTCGTCGCGCCATGGGTCCTCCAGCAGCCGGTGGAGGTAGGCGTCGAGAATGCGGCCGGTGTTGTCCGCCCGCTCGACGTAACGGCCGGTCCAGGTCAGTGCCTCGGCTATCCGCGAGAGGATCACGTCGTTCACTGCTGGGCCCCTTCCTGTACGACGGTGGGGTTGCCGTCGGGACCGTGCTGACGTGGGGCGATGTCCAGGAGGGCGGTCCCGTTCGCCGGCGCGGGCGGCTCCGCGGGGCCCTCGGCGAGCACCCAGGTGTCCTTGGAGCCGCCGCCCTGGCTGGAGTTGACGATCAGGTTGCCCTCCTGGAGGGCGACCCGGGTCAGGCCGCCCGGCAGGACCCAGATGTCGTTGCCGTCGTTGACGGCGAAGGGACGCAGGTCGATGTGGCGGGGCGCCATGCGCTCACCCGCGAGGGTGGGCGAGGTGGAGAGGGCGACGGGGCGCTGGGCGATGAAACCGCGGGGGTCCTTGCGGACGGCCTCGCGGGTCCTCTCCAGGGTTTCGCGGTCGGCCTTCGGCCCGATGACGATGCCCTGGCCGCCGGCCCCGTCGACGGGCTTCACGACGAGCTTGTCGATCTGGTCGAGGACGGCCTCCAGTTGGCCGGGTTCGTCGGGCCGGAAGGACTCCACGTTGGGAAGAATCGGTTCCTCTGAGAGGTAGTAACGGATCAGGTCCGGGACGTAGGTGTAGAGCAGCTTGTCGTCCGCGATGCCGTTGCCGACCGCGTTGGCGAGGGTGACATGGCCCGCCGTGGCCGCGCCGAGGATGCCCGGGCAGCCGATCACCGAGTCGGGGCGGAAGTGGAGCGGATCGAGGAAGTCGTCGTCCAGGCGCCGGTATACGACGTGGACGGGCACCTCTCCGCGTGTCGTGCGCATCCACACCCGGTTGCTCCGGCACACCAGGTCGTGCCCCTCGACCAGCTGCACGCCCATCAGCCGGGCGAGCAGGGCGTGTTCGAAGTAGGCGGCGTTGCTGGGCCCGGGGGTCAGGACCACGACCCGGGGGTCCTGGACGCCGTCGGGCGCGGCGGCGCGCAGGGCGGTGAGCAGCTTCTGCGCGTAGCCGTCGACGGGAAGCACATGCTGCTCGGCGAAGAGGGACGGGAAGACGCGGGTCATGGCGCGCCGGTTCTCGATGACGTACGACACGCCGCTGGGAACCCGGACGTTGTCCTCCAGGACGCGGAAGTCCCCCTGTTCGTCCCGGACCAGGTCGATGCCGGCGACATGGATGCGGACGCCGCCCGTGGGCTCGAGCCCGTGTGCGGCGCGGTGGAAGTGCGGGGAGTTCAGCAGCAGCCGCCAGGGCACGACACCGTCCTCGAAGGCACGGGCGGGTCCGTAGGCGTCGGCGAGGTAGGCCTCCAGGGCTCTGACTCTCTGGCTCACCCCGCGTTGTACGAGATCCCACTCGAGGGCGTCGAGGATCCTGGGCACGAGGTCCAGCGGCCAGGGCCGCTCCTCGCCCGCGAAGGCGTAGGTCACGCCCCGGTCGGTGAACGACCGGGCCATCTGGTCGGCCCGGAACCTGAGTTCACTCGGTTCGATCGGCTGGAGTGCGGCCAGCACCGGCTCGTAGGCGGTCCTGACCTCACCCGGCCGCTCGAACATCTCGTCCCACGCGTCGGCCAGCGCGTATGCGTCAAATATGTCCGCCATGGCCTGACGTTAAGTGCGGCACGTAACGGGATGATCACTGCGTGATTTCCGGGAGTTGACGCGCGGAGCGGGTTGTTCCGCACGGGGACGGTCCTGGACGGGCGGGGGAGCAGCTTGTTGCAGACGGGCGGACGGAGGCCCGGAGGTAACGGAGCATACCGGCCGTTTTTCCCGGCGTCGGCCCGAGGAGCCGTGTTGCGGAGCGGGTCGGGGCCGCGCATAGTGGCGGAGCCCGGGGGCTTCCACGCCCCGATGGGAAAACAGCACAAGAGGGCGGTAGACGCGGGAACCGGGGGTGGGATGGGCGATGGCCGGGCTCAGGACGGACGACCATCCACACGGTGCCGACCGGCTGTGCGACGCCGGGGACCGGGTGTACTCCCGGGCCGTACGGCGCGGCCGCGTGCCGCGCGCCGACGCCGAGCCGGTGCCCTGTCTGCTGGAACTGGCGCTGCTGCACCCGGACCCCGACGACATGGACTGGCTGGTGCCGACGGCACCCCAGGAGGTCATGACCCGGCTGCTGCGCGGCGTCTACGACGAGGTCAGCACGAGCCAGCAGCGGGTGGGGGCGGCGGTCGCGGCGGTGGAGCGGTACGCGGGTCTGGGACCCAGCGTCGTGCCGGGCGCCGGTGAGGGGACCGCGATCCGGGTCCTCGACGGCCTCTCGCGGATCCAGGCCGCGATGGACGAGGCCACCGAGGCGTGCACGACGGAGGTACTCACCGTCCAGCCCGGCGGCATCCGTCCCGAGCACGAGCTGACGGAGGGCCTGCACCGGGCGCTGGCGCTGCGCGGCCGGGGCGTGCGGATGCGGGACCTGTACACCCATGTGGCCCGGCACGGCCAAGGGCTCCTGAACTACCTGGAGTTGATGGGCGGTTCGGTCCAGGCACGGACACTGGACGAGGTCATCGACCGGCTGATCCTCTTCGACCGCACGGTGGCCTTCATCCCCGCGAACGCCGACCGCACCCTCGCCCTGGAGCTGCGGCACCCGGCGCTGGTGGAGTACCTGCTGACGGTCTTCGAGCGCCTGTGGCGCCTGGCGATCCCCCTCACGGCCCCCCTCCCGGACACCGGCATCGAGGGCATCTCCCACCGCGAGCAGTCCATCGCCGCACTGCTGGCCGAGGGCCACCAGGACGCGGTGATCGCGGAACGGCTGGGGATAAGCGTGCGCACCTGCCGGGCCCATATCGCGCGACTGTCGGAGACGCTCGGGGCGGCCAGTCGTACGCAACTGGGCGTCCGGATAGCGCAGGTGGGCCTGGACGGCCCGACGACCATGTCCTCGATCACGCTTCCCGGTCAAGAATCCCGGACTGTCCGATGAGGTAGCCGAGCTGGGCGCGGCTCTCGCTGCCGAGGGTGGCGGCAAGTTTGGCGATGTGGACGCGGGCGGTGCGGATGTTCATGCCGAGGCGGTCGGCGATGACGGCGTCGGTGTGGCCCTCCACGAGCAGTCCGGCGATGGCCCGTTGACGGGGTGTGATGCCGTTGAGGCTCGGCCGGTGCACGATCTGCGGATACATGGGCGTGGCCTGCCACCACAGCCGGTCGAAGGTGGCGGCCAGGAACTCCACCAGGGCCGGGTGCCGGACCTCCAGCGCGACCGTGCCGTCCTCGCCGGCGGGGATGAACGCGACGGTCCGGTCCGCGACGATGAGCCGGTCGGTGACCTCGTCGAGGGAGCGGGCCTCGGCGTCGCCGCGGAGCTGCTCGTAGCGGGCGAGGACGAGCGGCATATGGCGCTGGGTGTGCTGGTACAGGGTGCGGATACGCGCGCCGCGGTCCAGGAGCGCCTGGTCCCGGTCCATCGCCACGACCTGGGCGGCGGCGCCCCGCCGGTCGCTGTAATGGACGTTGGGCTGCACACACAGGAGTTCGCGTACGGCGCCGGCCATGGCCTCGGTGATGGCCGCGTTGATGGGGCCGGTACCGCTGACGACTCTGATAGCGGGCTTCTCCGCGGCCGCCGCACTCCGCCCGTCGATCCGCAGGAGCGGCGCGAACGCCTCGGCGAGCCGTTGCGCACCCCGCCGCTCCTGCACCACGCGGTCCGTGGTGGCACGGAGCATGCGGTGCAGGGCGAGGGCGGGCGGTACGGCTTCCAGCCGGGCGGGGTCCCGGGCGTCGGGCCGCAGCAGCCCGCTGTCGAGGAGACAGGGCGCGGGCGAGGCCTCCTGCCGGCCGATCCCGTCCTCGCGAAGGGCACGTTCGTAGAGCTCGACGCCTTTTGGGCACGGGTCTTCCGGGCCGTGCTCGGGATGGGCCGCCGCCGTCGTCACTCGCCTGTGTCCTCCTGGCCGAGAATGCCGGACTGCCCTATGAGATAGCCGAGTTGGGCGCGGCTCTCGCTGCCAAGGGTCGCCGCGAGTTTGGCGATGTGGACGCGTGCGGTACGGATGTTCATGCCCAGGCGGTCCGCGATGACGGCGTCGGTGTGGCCCTCGACGAGGAGCGCGGCGATGGCCCGTTGGCGGGGCGTGATGCCGTCGCGCGTGGGCTGCTGCACCGCTTCGGGGTACATCGGCGTGGCCAGCCGCCACAGCCGGTCGAAGGCGGTGACGAAGAAGGAGATCAGGGCGGGGTGCCGGATCTCCAGGGCGAGGGTGCGGTCCTTGCTGGCGGGGATGAAGGCCACGGTCCGGTCGACGATGATCAGGCGCTCCGTCACCTCGTCCAGGCTGCGAGCCTCCACGTCGCCGTGCAGCCGCTCGTAGCGGGCCACGACACTGGGCGCGTGGCGCAGGGTGTGCTGGTAGAGCGTGCGGATACGGCCGCCGCGGTCCAGCAGGGCCTGGTCGCGGTCGAAGGCCTCGACATGCACGAAAGGGGGCGGGTGGGCGTGTCTGTCACTGGTGTTCGGCTGGATGGACAGCAGCTCCGAGCTGTCGGCCATGGCCTGGCCGATCACCCGGCCGATCAGGTCGACCCCACTGAGCACACTGATCATCGAGGAGTCGTCAGCGCCCGTACCGCGGCCGTCGATCCGCATCAGGGGCTCGAACGTCTCGGTCAGCCGTGCCTCACGCAGTCGTTCGTCCGCGATGCGTTCCTCCGCGATCCGCAGCATGCGGTGCAGGGCGACGGCCGGGGCGACCGGCTCCAGCCTGTCCAGGTCCGTGACGGCGGGATGCAGGAGACCGAAGTCGAGCAAGCAGGGCGCCTCCTTGGCGTCGACGCCGAGCACATGGCCCTCACGCAGGGCACGTGCGTACAGCTCGGTCCCTGCCGCGCACAGGTTCTCCACGCCGTGCTCCGGATGTGGCACCGGGATCACTCCGTCACTCCCTCCTGCTTGAGGATTCCTGATTCCGCGATGAGGTAGCCGAGCTGGGCGCGGCTCTCGCTGCCGAGCGTCGCCGCGAGTTTGGCGATGTGGACGCGGGCGGTGCGGATGTTCATGCCGAGGCGGTCGGCGATGACGGCGTCGGTGTGGCCCTCCACGAGCAGTCCGGCGATGGCCCGTTGACGGGGCGTGATGCCGTCGGGGGAGGGCGGGGGGACGGCTTGGGGATACATGGGGGTGGCCAGCCGCCACAGCCGGTCGAAGGCGGTGGCGAGGAAGTCGACGATGGCGGGGTGGCGGATCTCCAGGGCGAGGGTGCGGTCCTGGTTGGCGGGGATGAAGGCGATCTCGCGGTCGACGACGATCAGCCGCTGGGTGACCTCGTCGAGGGTGCGGGCTTCGACGTCGCCGTGCAGGCGTTCGTAGCGGGCGAGGATGCTGGGCGCGTGGCGCTGGGTGTGCTGGTACAGCGTGCGGATACGGCCGCCGCGGTCGAGCAGGGCCTGATCGCGGACCAGGGCTTCGGCAAAGATATCGGCGGCGGGGATGTGATGGGTGTGAGGCTGGATGGTGAGCATCTCACCCGAAGTGCCCGACAAGGTCAGCTGAATGGCCTCGCCGATACGGTCGAGACCGCTGAGGACCCTGATCGTCGGCGTCTCGGCGAGTGCGCCGGACATCCCCACCAGAGGCTCGAACGTCGCCGCCAGCCGCTCCTCGCGCCGCCGCTCGTCCGCGATGCGCTCCGCCACGCCACGCAGCAGGCGGTGGAGGGCGAAGGCCGGCGCGATGGGCCGCAGCCACCGCAGGTCCGAGACGTCCGGTTGCAGGAGTCCCAGGTCGACCAGGCAGGGCGCGGTGTCCTCCGCTGAGCAGGACACCCGCCCTTCACGCAGCGCACGGGTGTACAGCTCCAGGCCCGCCTCGCACAGTTCCTCGGCTCCGTGCGCGTGAGCCTCCCTCACGGACGGCCCTCCCCCTCCGATGCCGAGTGACCTTGGTCAAGGAGCCCCGACTGCGCGATGAGGAAGCCGAGCTGGGCGCGGCTGCCGCTGCCCAGGACCGTCGCGAGCTTCGCTATGTGGGCGCGGCACGTGCGCACGTTCATACCCAGCCGCCGGGCTATCGCCTCGTCCACATGTCCCTCGACGAGGAGCTTGGCTATGGAGTGCTGGATGTCGGTGATGCCGTCCGGCGCCGTTTCGTAGGGAGCGCCGGCGCTCAGCGGGACCGCACGGCTCCACATGAACTCGAACACCTTGATCAGATAGCCGACAAGGCCGGGGTGCCGGAGCTCCAGTGCGACCTGGCGGTCGTCCCGGACGGGGATGAAGGCCACGGCCTCGTCACAGATGATGAGCCGCTCCACCAGTTCGTCGATGGTGCGGTACTCCACCTTTCCGTCGGCGAACTGTTCCATGTAGGCCAGTCGCTCGGGGCTGTACCGAGCAACATGCTGGTACAGGGTGCGGATCCGCACGCCCCGGTCGATGAGGGTCCTGTCGCGTTCCAGCCCCTCGATGAGTCTGTTGTCGGGGCGTCTGCCCCGGCTGGGCTGGACGGTGAGCACCTCGGACTGACACTGGGACGTCGCGAGGTCGAGCGCCGCGTTGATCCGGTCGAGCCCCTCCAGGACCGTGATCGAGTGCGCCGGTGCCACCTGCTGAGCGCTCAGAGCCATGAACGGCTCGAAGGCGTCGGCCAGCTCGATCGACATCCGCCTGCGCTCGGTGATCTCGTGTTCCAGCGGGTTGAGTCGCTGAGCCAGCGCGACCGACGGCGGTACGGGCAGCATCCAGTTCGCGTCGTCCGGGTCGGGGTGGAGCAGGGCGAACTCAAGAAGGCAGGGAACCGATTCCACGTCCGCGCGGGAGACGCGTCCCGTCCGTAGAGCGTTGGCGTAAAGACGGCCACCTTCCTCACACAGCTCGGTCACCGTATGGTGATGTGTCGCATGTGCCCCATTCGATACCAAATTTCCACCCCCCAGGGTCCTGAACATGCAGGAACATGATGCACCGTTCGTGTGGCCATGACGTGCCCGAATGAGCCATCGTCTTACTCGACGGGGGAAGAGGGGACCTTCAAGTGAGGACGAAGCCGACTATGCGTAACAGAATGCTTCGCTCGGTGCTTGTCGCCGCCTTCTCCACCGTTGTGGCTTTCGGAGCACTGACCGGCCTCTCCGGCGTGAAGGGCGACGCTCATAGAGTGAGTGGTACCGAGGCCGCGGACATCGTGGCTGTCGGCGAAGAGGCTCAGGCATTCCCGGCGGACACGGTCTGGGACTGACATGACTACTCCACCTGACGACCGCTCCTTCCGCAGAGAAATGGCCACCGCCTACCGCTCCGGCTGGCACTTCATCGACCTCGTCACCGCGATCCCCCACCCCGGTGACTCGTTGATGGTGACCGTCTTCGGCGAACCGGTGGTCGTCACGCGGGACGACGACGAGGACGTGCGGGCGTACCGGTGTCTGCGGCGGCCTCGGGGGGCGCCGCAGCCCGTTCGGTGTGCCATCCGGTACGGAATGATCTTTGTGAACCTGGACCAACGAGACCATCGGCTGGTGGAACCGGAAACCCCCACCCCGCGGACCATCTCAGCCACCCCCCGCAGTGCCTGACGCGATTCCCCCGTCGTAACAGATCGCTCAGGTGCTTCCCCCCGCAGCGGCGTCACCGTGACCTGAACACGGTGACGCCGCTGCAGTTTTGGGCGACATTTCCGGGTATTGGATGATCGGCCCCTGGCTCAAAAACGACCCATCGCGCCCGTCAGCGAGATCTCGATGACCACCCGCAGCGGGTTCGGCGCCGGGGTCCGTTCATAGCGCTCGGCGTATCGCCGCACCGCCTCCGCGACCCGTTGCGGCTCCGTGCGGACCTGCGCCCGCCCATCCAGCGTGGCCCACCGCGGCCCCGCCACCTGGCACACCGCCACCGCCGCCCCGCCCTCGCCGGCCGCCAGCACGTGCCGTACCTTCGCGCTCGTCCGGCTCGCGATCACCCGAGCAAGACGGGCCTCGGGGTCGTATGTCACCCCGACGGGCACCACGTGCGGGCTCCCGTCCGGGCGCGGGGTCGTCAGTGTGCACAGATGCCGTTCGCGCCAGAAGCTGAGGAACGACGGGTCCGGGGCACCCGGATCCTGGGTGTAGGAGGTCATGCCGGGAAGCTAGTCCCCCATTCCTCCCGCAGTCTGCCTTGAGTGGAATAGACTCAACTTTATGTACGCTGACAGAGTCAGTAGCAGGAGTCGGTAGCAGGAACTGACACCGAGGAGGAGTACGGACACGTGGATGCCGAGCTGACCAACCGGAGCCGGGACGCGATCAACGCGGCCAGCAACCGGGCCGTGACCGAGGGACACCCGGACCTCACCCCCGCCCACCTGCTCCTCGCTCTGCTCCAGGGGCAGGACAACGAGAACATCGTCGATCTGCTCACCGCCGTCGACGCCGACCAGGCCGCCGTGCGGGCCGGGGCCGAGAAGGTGCTCGGCTCGCTGCCCAGCGTGGCCGGGTCCACCGTCGCGCCGCCGCAGCCCAACCGCGACCTGCTCTCCGTCATCGCGGACGCGCAGGCCCGCGCCAACGACCTCGGTGACGAGTACCTCTCCACCGAACACCTGCTCGTCGGCATCGCCGCCAAGGGCGGACCGGCCGCCGACGTGCTCACCCAGCAGGGGGCCACCCCGAAGAAGCTGGTCGACGCCTTCCAGAAGGCCAGAGGAGGGCGCAGGGTGACCACCGCCGACCCCGAGGGGCAGTACAAGGCCCTGGAGAAGTTCGGGACCGACTTCACCGCCGCGGCACGGGAGGGCAAGCTCGACCCGGTCATCGGCCGCGACCAGGAGATCCGCCGGGTCGTACAGGTGCTCAGCCGCCGTACGAAGAACAATCCCGTCCTCATCGGTGAGCCCGGCGTCGGCAAGACCGCCGTCGTCGAGGGGCTCGCCCAGCGGATCGTCAAGGGGGACGTGCCCGAGTCGCTCAAGGACAAGCGGCTCGTATCGCTCGACCTGAGCGCCATGGTGGCGGGCGCCAAGTACCGCGGTGAGTTCGAGGAGCGGCTGAAGACCGTCCTGGCGGAGATCAAGGACTCCGACGGGCAGATCATCACCTTCATCGACGAGCTGCACACGGTCGTGGGCGCCGGCGCCGGCGGGGACTCCTCCATGGACGCCGGCAACATGCTCAAGCCCATGCTGGCCCGCGGCGAGCTGCGGATGGTGGGTGCGACGACCCTCGACGAGTACCGTGAGCGGATCGAGAAGGACCCCGCCCTGGAGCGGCGCTTCCAGCAGGTGCTGGTGGCCGAGCCGACGGTCGAGGACACCATCGCCATCCTGCGCGGGCTCAAGGGGCGCTACGAGGCCCACCACAAGGTCCAGATCGCCGACAGCGCGCTGGTGGCCGCCGCGGCCCTGTCCGACCGGTACATCACCTCCCGCTTCCTGCCCGACAAGGCCATCGACCTCGTCGACGAGGCGGCCTCCCGCCTCCGTATGGAGATCGACTCCTCACCCCTGGAGATCGACGAACTCCAGCGCGGTGTCGACCGGTTGAAGATGGAGGAGCTCGCGCTGGTCAAGGAGACCGACCCGGCCTCCCGCGAACGCCTGGAGCGGCTGCGCCGCGACCTCGCCGACAAGGAGGAGGAGCTGCGGGGCCTGACCGCCCGCTGGGAGAAGGAGAAGCAGTCCCTCAACCGGGTCGGTGAACTGAAGGAAAAGCTGGACGAGTTGCGCGGTCAGGCCGAACGCGCCCAGCGCGACGGCGACTTCGACACCGCCAGCAAGCTGCTCTACGGCGAGATCCCCACCCTGGAAAGGGACTTGGAGGCCGCATCCGAGGCCGAGGAGGAGGTCTCCAAGGACACCATGGTCAAGGAGGAGGTCGGCTCCGACGACATCGCGGACACCGTCGCCGCCTGGACCGGCATCCCGGCGGGCCGCCTGCTGGAGGGCGAGACGCAGAAGCTGCTGCGCATGGAGGAGGAGCTGGGCAAGCGGCTCATCGGCCAGAGCGAGGCCGTACGGGCCGTGTCCGACGCCGTACGGCGCACCCGGGCCGGGATCTCCGACCCCGACCGGCCCACCGGCTCCTTCCTCTTCCTCGGCCCCACCGGCGTCGGCAAGACCGAACTCGCCAAGGCCCTCGCCGACTTCCTCTTCGACGACGAGCGGGCGATGGTCCGCATCGACATGTCGGAGTACGGCGAGAAGCACACGGTCTCCCGCCTGGTCGGCGCGCCCCCCGGCTACGTCGGCTACGAGGAGGGCGGTCAGCTGACCGAGGCGGTGCGCAGGCGGCCGTACAGCGTCGTGCTCCTCGACGAGGTGGAGAAGGCGCACCCGGAGGTCTTCGACATCCTGCTCCAGGTGCTGGACGACGGCCGCCTGACGGACGGTCAGGGCCGTACGGTCGACTTCCGCAACGCGATCCTGGTGCTGACGTCCAACCTGGGCAGCCAGTTCCTGGTCGACCCGATCACCAGCGAGACGGAGAAGAAGGAACAGGTCCTGGAGGTGGTCAGGGCCTCCTTCAAGCCGGAGTTCCTGAACCGGCTCGACGACCTGGTCGTCTTCTCGGCCCTCACCAAGGACGAGCTCGGCCGGATCGCGCGGCTCCAGATCAACCGGCTCGCCCAGCGCCTCGCCGAGCGCCGGCTCACCCTGGAGGTCACCGACGCGGCCCTGGACTGGCTCGCCGTCGAGGGCATGGACCCGGCCTACGGCGCCCGCCCGCTGCGCCGCCTCGTCCAGACCGCCATCGGCGACCGCCTCGCCAAGGAGATCCTGTCCGGCGAGGTCAAGGACGGCGACACGGTCCGGGTGGACGCCTTCGGCGACGGTCTGATCGTGGGACCGGCGACCGGCAAGACGCTCTGAGCGCGGTGGTGACGAGGGGGCGGTGGCGCCCCCTCGTCACGGCGTGAACGCCACGAACCGCACCACGGACCAGTTCGGGCTGTCGTGGGTGACCTCCAGCTGTACGGAGGCGCTCTGCCCGGCGACCGGGCCCCGGTTCATGCACGCGTAGACGTTGTCGCCGTCGCACTGCACGTTCCGCAGTCCGGGCCCGTCCGGGTAGCTCGCTGCCACCCAGGCACTCACCTTGGCGCTCCGCAGCCGGAAGCGGGCCTCGTACCGGGGGTCCTGCCCGGCCTCCTGCACACACCCGAGGTCGCGCGCCCCGGTCGGCGGCTTCGCCCCGCCGTAGGCGAACGCCTCGGCGCACGGGACCTTCCGGACGCCCGTGTCGACCGAGTCGTCCGTGAACAGCCAGGCGATCAGCAGCGCGATCAGGCCCGCCACCACCAGGGTCGGTACGGCCAGGATCGCCGCGAAGACGCCCCATCTGGTCCTGCCCGGCCGGACCTGTTCCGGCGCGGTTTCGGTCTCCGTCTGCGTCATGTGTTCCCCGTTTCTTCGACCTCTGTTTTCTGTGGCTGACCGGATCATGTCAGCCCTGGGAGGACAGGTTCCGTCTGGGCTTGCCACCCCCCTCCCCGGATGGGGGAGGATGGCGGAATCCGTACGAAGGGAAATTCACGGTGACCATCGACCCGTCCTCGATTCCGAACTTCGGGGGCCAGCCCGAGCCGCAGCAAGGACCGGCGGGCCCCGTCGTCCCGGATCAGGATCTTGTGAAGCAGCTCCTCGACCAGATGGAGCTGAAGTATGTCGTCGACGACGAGGGTGACCTCGCGGCGCCGTGGGAGCAGTTCCGTACGTATTTCATGTTCCGCGGCGAGGGTGACCAGCAGGTCTTCTCGGTACGGACGTTCTACGACCGCCCCCACCAGATCGACGAGAAGCCCACGCTGCTGGAGTCCATCGACGACTGGAACCGGCGCACCCTGTGGCCCAAGGTCTACAGCCACACCCATGACGACGGCACCGTCCGTCTGATCGGCGAGGCGCAGATGCTCATCGGCACCGGCGTCAGCCTGGAGCACTTCGTCTCCTCGACCGTCAGCTGGGTGCGCGCCGCCATCGAGTTCGACAAGTGGCTCGTCGAACAGCTCGGCCTCGAGGAGGAAGTCAACGACGCCGAGAAGCCCGAGGACGACGAGTAGGCGTCCTCCCACTGCCCGCGCGTGTCGGCGTCACGACCGTATACGCGCCGTAGTCGAACGACAGCCCGGCCAGGGCACCGGCCACCACGGCCGCGTGCCGGGGCCGGGCTGTCGCCGTCCGTGCCGCCACATGGGCGAGCCGGCCGGGCGGGGCGAGTGCCGCGGCCGTCCACAGCCTGTGGGTAACTTTTCGGCTCGCGTGAAGCCGTTGTGTACACATGAGACACTCGGTATCCTTGGGCGCATGACACAGCCCATGCCCATAGAGTCCATCCGCGATGTCCGGGCGCACCTGGCCGAGGTCGTGGAGAGGGCCGACCGGGACGACGTACCGACGGTCATTACCCGTCGCGGCAAGCAGGTCGCCGCCGTGGTGTCCATCGAGGTGCTGCGCAAATACCAGGAGTGGGAAGAGCGCGAGATCAACCGGATCATCGACGAGCGCATGACCAACCCGGCACCAGGCATCCCGATCGAGGACATCATGAGGGAGACGCTGGCGCGCAGTGAGTGAGTACCGCACCGTCTTCCGAGCCGAGGCTCAGGCCGAACTCCGTAAAGTCCCGCGAGACATGGCCCTCCGCATTTTGGCCAAGCTGACCGAGCTGGAGAGCGACCCGACGGGGTTCAACACCACGGCCCTCGTCTCCCAGCCCGACCGGCGCCGCCTACGCGTGGGCGACTACCGCGTGATCTACACCATCGACAACGGCGAGCTGGTGGTGTGGGTCGTACACGTCGGGCATCGCTCCACCGTGTATGACGTTTGAGCGCTCTGACACCGACCCGTCCCGGACTCCCGACGCGGCGGTGCCGCGCTCATGCGGTCGGCGTCTTGAGCCGGGCGGCCGCCTCCTCCAGCACATCCGTCCGCTTGCAGAAGGCGAACCGCACGAAGGGCGCGCCCTGCTCGCGGTGGTCGTAGAAGACGGCGTTCGGGATCGCCACCACCCCACAGCGTTCGGGCAGCGCGCGGCAGAAGGCGAAGCCGTCGCTCTCGCCCAGGGGGCGAATGTCAGTGGTGATGAAGTAGGTGCCGGCCGGTTTGAAGACCTTGAACCCGGCCTCCGCCAGGCCGCTCGACAGCAGGTCCCGCTTGGCCCGCATGTCCTCACGGAATGCGGCGAAGTAGCTGTCGGGAAGGGCGAGGGCCTCGGCGACCGCGTACTGGAAGGGGCCGGAGGAGACGTACGTCAGGAACTGCTTCGCCGAGCGGACCGCTGAGACCAGACCGGGCGCCGCCGTGATCCAGCCGACCTTCCAGCCGGTGAAGGAGAAGGTCTTGCCGGCGGAGCCGATCGTGACCGTGCGCTCGCGCATCCCCGGGAAGGTCGCGAGGGGCAGGTGTTCGGCGTCGTCGAAGACCAGGTGCTCGTACACCTCGTCCGTGATCACCAGCAGATCCCGCTCCACGGCCAGCTCGGCGATCGCCGTCAGCTCCTCGCGGGTGAGGACGGTGCCGGTGGGGTTGTGCGGGGTGTTGATCAGGAGCAGGCGGGTGCGGTCGGTCACCGCGGCGCGCAGCTCGTCCAGGTCCAGGCGGAACGAGCCTTCGTGCGGGCGCAGGGTCACCGGTACGCGCTTCCCGCCCGCCATCGCGATGCAGGCCGCGTAGGAGTCGTAGTACGGCTCCAGGGCGACGACCTCGTCACCGGGCTCGACCAGGGCGAGCAGCGCGGCGGCGATGGCCTCCGTGGCTCCGGCGGTGACCAGGACCTCGGTGTCGGGGTCGTGGACCAGGCCGTAGCGGCGCTCCTGGTGCGCGGCGACCGCCGTGCGCAGCTCGGGAACGCCCGGGCCCGGCGGGTACTGGTTGCCCCGCCCGTCCCGCAGCGCCCGCACGGCCGCCTCCCTGACCTCCTCGGGCCCGTCCGTGTCGGGGAAGCCCTGGCCCAGGTTGATCGCTCCGGTCTGCAGCGCCAGGGCAGACATCTCGGCGAAGATCGTCGTCCCGAACTCGGCGAGACGTCGGTTGAGCAGGGGGCGCGCACTGGAGGTCATGCCGGTCATCCTGCGCCCAAGCTCTGTGGTTCCTCAACCGGGGCTCGGGGGCAGCCCCTCCTTGACGAGCCGGGCGCGCGCGTACACCTCTGAGCCGAGTGGGACGCCGAGCCGGCCGGTGTGCCGCTTACCTGCGCTGACGGGCGCCGGCAGCCCGCACTTGTTCGCGTCGGATGGCTGCGTAGAGTACCTGCGGTCATCGAATGGAGAAGACGTTGGACGCGGTCGAGTTCCCCCTCAGCGCTCGGGTGCGTGGGGCCAGGCGAGGGCTCGTGGTCACGAGCGCGGCGGGTGCCGTATGCGTGGGAGCCGCCGTGGGGTCCGTGGTCGCCGACGCCGCCGGCTGGGTGTCGGTGCCGCGGGCGGTCCAGGCGGGTTCGGTGCTGGTGACGCTGTTCGTGCTGCCCGTCGTATGGGTGGGAGTGCACGCGGTGTGGGCGCTGCGTGGGCGGGCCGAGCTGTTCCTCGCCGCCGAAGAGCACCCGCGGCGGCGTCCCACCGACCGGCAGATGGTCGACCACCTGCGCGACGAGCACCCGCTCACGCCTCTGTGGTGGACGATTTCCGTCGTCAGCGGCCTCAGCACGCTCTGTCTCGGGGGCGCGCTTCCGTTCGCCCTGGCGGACGGCGCCCTACTCGCCGGCGCACTCCTCGGGACCGGGCTCGCCGTGTCCCTGGCCGCCCTGGTCCTGGCCGTGTCCGGTATCCGCCGAGCCGCCCGCCAGGGTTCGGAGGACCGAAGGAGGCGTGCCGAGCTGTGGTCCCTGCCCTCCGCTGTCGAACGCCGGCTCACGGACTCCCTCCTCGGCGCCGGCGACGGGGGACACCTCGGAGTCTGAACAATCGTTGGGCAAGATCACGGCCCAGTGACCCACGAACGGCCCCTGAACTGCCCTTATGCGCAGGTCAGGGGCCGTTGGCCTGAGAGAAGGCTCTGAAGTTCCTCAACTCTGCTTTGGCCCGTGAGACAGAAGGGCATCTCCAGCTCACGCAACCGGCGAGGCGCCCACGGGGGGTCGCTTCGGGGGGTAACGGAAGGAGGGTGAGCCATGGTCTTCGGCATCATCCTGGTGGTGTTCCTGGTCCTGTTCCTCGTGGGCGTGGTGGCCACGGTGTTCCGGAACGGCTCGACGCGTCGGCGTATGCGGGCGGCCCACAGCGGCGGCGCCGGCGCCGCCGGCGGTAGCTGGTGGGCCGGGGGAGACGGCGGCGGATCGGACTCCGGTGGCGGCGGCCACCACGGGGGGCACTCCTGCGGCGGTGGCCACTCCTGTGGCGGTGGGTCGTCCTGTGGTGGCGGGTCGTCCTGCGGCGGTGGGGGCGGATGCGGGGGAGGCAGCTGACACGGGGCAGCTGAGCTCCGGCAGGGGGAACCGCATCCGGAGACGGGGGAGCGGGGGAAGGCGGGGGTGTGGGTCCGGACCTGGGTCGGGACGCACGCCCCCGCTTGTTGCTGTGACGCGCGCCCCCGTTTGTCGCTTATTCACTCCGGTGCTCCGGCGCGCGCTCCGGCCGCCGTGGCGCACGCCGTAGTTGAACAGATGAGCTGGAGAGCCCACGGAGGGATGGAAACCCCACGAACTTGGGTAAAAACGCTGTGGTGGCGCCACTGTTCATGATTCCCTCTAAATCGCCAACACAGCCCCTCGGACGTCCTGCGGACACGTCCTGACCTCCCGACTGGGCTGACCGGGCCGATCCCCCCACAGTCGCCCGGATGTTCCGGAACCCCACACCACCCTTTCTTTGCGTGCTAGCGGAGCCGATCCATGCTCACGACCCTGAACACCTCGTACACCGACACGCGCGCGGCCGACCTCGCCTGGGCCCTGGGGCGTGAGCCGCTGCCCGCCCTGGCGACGCTCGACCTCGAAATCGGACGGGCGCAGCTTCAGTTGAGACTTCTCGGCGCGTCCCACCAAGTGCTCCTGGAGGAGGATCGGGGCACCTGTTCGGAGACGGTGGCGTGCATCGCCGGCAGCAGTGCGCCGCTGCCCCTGGGCGTGACCAAGCGGGTGGGGGACTGGGAGTACGAGTTCGCCGCGCGCGTCGAAGCGCTGTCGCCGGGTCAGTTCGCCGGACGCGCACAGGAGTTGCTTGCGCTGGTGTCCGACCATCCGAACGGGCTTGCAGGGGTTTTCCCGGGCAGCCCGCTCGCGTTCACCGCACTGCTGGCCCAGCGGTACGAAGGGCAGGTGCACTGGCGGACCTGGCACGCGTATCCGCAGGAAGGGCAGTTGGTGGCCACACGGACACGGGTCGGGGTCCGGGTCCCGATCGGGACATCGGGCTGAGCGACGCGAACCCCTGTGGCCCGGTCGCTCCTCAGTTCCACACGTGTGGGTGACGAAGCGTGCCGCATCAGTGACGTACCGTCGCAACGTGATCGAGTCGCACGCCCCCGCTCCGCCCGGCGCTCCGCCGTCCTGGGCCGGGCCCGCGCGGCTGCCCGTCCGCCCCGGCACGGGCCGCTTCCTCGTCCTCGCCTGTGTCTTCGTCTGCGCGGCCTGCGGACTGGTGTACGAGCTCGAACTGGTCGCTCTCGCCTCGTACTTGATCGGCGACTCGGTCACCCAGGCCTCCGTGGTGCTGTCCGTCATGGTTTTCGCGATGGGCATCGGCTCGCTCCTCGCCAAGCGGCTGCGCCTGCACGCGGCGGCGGCCTTCGGCGCGATCGAGGCGCTGCTCGCGCTGGTCGGCGGGTGCAGCGCGATGGCGCTGTACGCCGTCTTCGCGTGGACCGGCGACTGGGGCGGCCTGTGGGCGAGCGGTCCGCGCTGGCTCCTGGTCGCCTTCTCCCTCGCCATCGGTCTGCTCATCGGCGCCGAAGTCCCCTTGCTGATGGAGCTGATCCAGCGCATCCGCCGCCAGGACGCGGGCGGCGCGGTGGCCGACCTGTTCGCGGCGGATTACGTCGGCGCGCTGGTCGGCGGCCTGGCCTTCCCCTTCCTCCTGCTGCCGCTGCTGGGCCAGTTGACCGGCGCGATGGTCACCGGCGGGGTCAACGCGGTCGCGGGCGGCGCCCTGGTCCTCGGCCTGTTCCGGCGCGACCTGACCCGCCGGGCCCGCTGGCTGCTGCTGGCCGCCAACCTCGCCGTGCTCGGCGTCCTCGCCACCGCCGCCGTCCTCGTCGACGACTTCGAGCGGGCCGCGCGAGAGGCGGTCTACGGCAACGACGTACGCGTCGCCCTCCAGACCGGCATCCAGGAGATCGTCCTCACCGGCGGCACCGACGGCCGCGCCCTCGGCCTCTACCTCGACGGCCGTCTGAGGGTCAGCGGCCGTGACGAGCGCCGCTACCACGAGGCCCTCGTCACCCCAGCGATGGACGGCCCCCACGCGCGCGTGCTCGTCCTCGGCGGCGGCGACGGCCTCGCCGCCCGCGAGGTGCTGAGGTACCCGGACGTACGGCGCATCGACATCGTCGAGATCGACCCCGCGGTGGTGGACCTGGCCCGCCGTGACCCGGCGCTGTCCCGGCTCAACGGTCATGTGTACGGCGACGCGCGTGTGCGGGTGACCATCGCGGACGCGTTCCGCCGGCTGCGGACGGCGGCGCCCGAGCCGTCGTACGACGTGGTGATCGCCGATCTGCCCGACCCCGGCATCACCGCGAGCACCAAGCTGTACTCGGCGGAGTTCTACGGTCTGGTCCGTCGTGTCCTGGCCCCCGGGGGCCGTCTCGTCGTGCACGCGGGGCCGGTCTCCTCCCGTCCGCGGGTCTTCTGGACGGTGGACGCGACCATGCGCGCGGCGGGTCTGCACACCACGCCCTACCGCGTCGGCGGCCGCGACTCCGGCTTCGCCGCGGGCCCCGACCGCACGGCCGGCGCCTCCCGGGCACCACGCGACTGGGGTTTCGTGCTCGCCTCACCGGCAGCACGCCCGGCACTGGGCCCGGGCGCGGGGCCGCGGTCGGCGACTCTGACGCGCGAGTCCCTGGGGGCGGCGCGGAGGGCGGCGGAGGCGACCCGGATCGTAGGGCTGCCGGCGTCGACGTTGGTGCATCCGCGCTACTGACACCGATGGGCGCGGTCACTTTCCACCAACGGGGGCGCACGACCGTCCCCCCTGGGTAGGCTCGGCAACCATGGAGCATGAGGTGTTCGTTCCGGTTACGGTCGAGCGGCTGAGGGAGGCCCTGGGGGATCCCGTCAGGGTCGCCCGGGCGGTTCCAGGGCTCCAGCAGGACGCCGGCGCGGACCCCGTCGCCGGGCGGCTGAAGGTGCGGGTCGGCAGCCACTCCATCACCTACCGCGGCGCGGTACGCGTCACCGGCCGGGACGACGGCTCGTACGCCGTCGAGGGCGACGCCACCGAGACCCGCGGCACCGGCTCGGTCACCCTCGCCCTCGCCCTCCGCCTGCGCGACACGGAGGGCGGCACGACCCTGACCTTCGACGGCACGGCCACGGCGGACGGCCGCGTCACGGAACTCCCGCAGGACGCGGTGGGTTCCGCGGTCGTACGGCTGCTGAACCGTTTCGCGGAGGCCCTGGGCGAGACGGAGGAACCAGAGCAACCGGAGGAGCAGCAGCCAGAGACACCACGGGCCGTGGCGACTCCCGAGCCCGTGGAGCCCCCCGTGCCCCCCGTCGACGACTTCACGGAACCCGCCGGCCCCCCGGCCGAAGCGGCCCACGCCCGGCGCACGATGATCGGCCGCAGCGCGGAGGAGGTCGACCACGCGCCCCCGCGGGGCCGCTACGCCCCCGTCCCGGCCCCCCAGACCGTGGCCTCGGGAGCGACCCTCCGCTGGGCGGCCCCGGCGGCGGCGGTGGTCCTGGCATCGGCGATCGTGGTCACCCGGGTGCTGAGAAGACGCCGTTGAGTAGTGTCGTCCCGTGAGCCATGAAGACATCACACTGACCGCGGGCGACGCGGAAGTGACCTTGCAGCCGGGAAACGGCGGACGGGTCGGGGGACTTCGGGTCGGAGGCGTCGAACTGCTGCGGCAGGGAGAGCGCTTCGGCTGCTTCCCGATGGTCCCCTGGTGCGGCCGCATCCGGGACGGACGGTTCCGTGACGGCGCCGACGTCCACCAGATGCCGCTCAACTCCCCACCGCACGCCATCCACGGCACGGCCCGCGACGGCGCCTGGAGCATCGCCCGCACGGCCGCCGACGAGGCCGTCCTCACGTACGACCTCGTCAAGCCCTGGCCGTACGCCGGCCGCATCACCCAGATCGCGGCGCTCACCCCCGACGCCCTGACGCTCACGATGTCCGTGGAGACGTACGACTCCTCCTTCCCGGCCCAGATCGGCTGGCACCCCTGGTTCAACCGCACCCTCGACGGCGGCGAGCCGGTCCGGCTCGACTTCACCGCCGCCTGGCAGGAGGAGCGCGGCGACGACCACCTGCCCACCGGCAACCGCGTCGAGCCGAAGCCCGGCCCCTGGGACGACTGCTTCGGCATGCCCGGCGGCGTCGACGTCACGCTCACCTGGCCCCGCCGGCTGGAGCTGAAGGTCGCCAGCCGCGAGGAATGGGTCGTGGTGTACGACGAGCAGGAGGCCGCCGTCTGCGTGGAGCCGCAGACCGGGCCGCCCAACGGCCTGAACACCCTGCCGCGCCTGGTCACCCCGCTGGAGCCGCTGGAAGCCACGACCACGTGGACCTGGCGCCGCATCTAAGCTGACAGGCATGACGGACGTCAACGAAGTAATGCCGCCAGGCACACGTGGCGAGCTGCTGCAGCAGATCAAGGACAAGGCCGTGGTGCACGGCAAGGTGACCCTGTCGTCGGGTCTGGAGGCCGACTACTACGTCGACCTGCGCCGCGTCACCCTCGACGGTGAGGCGGCCCCGCTGGTCGGACAGGTGCTCCTGGACCTGACCGCCGACCTGCAGTTCGACGCGGTGGGCGGACTGACCATGGGCGCCGACCCGGTCGCCGGCGCCATGCTGCACGCGGCCGCCGCGCGCGGGAAGAAGCTCGACGCCTTCGTCGTCCGCAAGGCCGCCAAGGCGCACGGCATGCAGCGGCGCGTGGAGGGTCCCGACATCGCGGGCCGCCGGGTCGTCGTCGTCGAGGACACCTCCACCACCGGTGGTTCCCCGCTCGAAGCGGTCGCGGCCGTGCGTGAGGCCGGCGCCGAGGTCGTCGCCGTCGCCACGATCGTCGACCGGGCCACCGGCGCCGCCGAGAAGATCGAGCAGGGCGCGGGGGTGCCCTACCGCTTCGCGTACTCGAAGGACGAGCTGGGCCTGGACTGACCGCGGGATGGACCATCCGGCCAAGTCTGGAAAGATGAGGCCGACGATGACGTCGAACCCCCACACAAGGTCTAGGTCAGGGCCGTAAGCACGCAGTACGCCAACCCGCAGATACAAGGAGCGGACAGATGCCCATCGCAACCCCTGAGGTCTACAACGAAATGCTCGACCGGGCGAAGGCGGGCAAGTTCGCCTACCCGGCCATCAACGTGACCTCGACCCAGACCCTGCACGCTGCGCTGCGCGGCTTCGCGGAGGCCGAGAGCGACGGCATCATCCAGATCTCGACCGGTGGTGCCGAGTTCCTGGGCGGCCAGTACAAGAAGGAGATGGTCACGGGTTCCGTGGCCCTCGCCGAGTTCGCGCACATCGTCGCCGAGAAGTACCCGGTCACCGTCGCGCTGCACACCGACCACTGCCCCAAGGACAAGCTCGACGGGTACGTACGCCCGCTGATCGCCGTGTCCGAGGAGCGCGTGAAGGCCGGCGGCAACCCGCTGTTCCAGTCGCACATGTGGGACGGCTCGGCGGAGACCCTCGCCGACAACCTCGCCATCGCCCAGGAGCTCCTGGAACGCGCCCGCGCCGCCAGGATCATTCTCGAGGTCGAGATCACCCCGACCGGCGGCGAGGAGGACGGCGTTTCGCACGAGATCAACGACTCCCTGTACACGACCGTCGACGACGCGATCCGTACGGCCGAGGCGCTCGGGCTCGGTGACAAGGGGCGCTACCTGCTGGCCGCCTCCTTCGGCAACGTCCACGGTGTGTACAAGCCGGGCAACGTCGTCCTCCGCCCCGACCTGCTGAAGCAGCTGAACGACGGCGTGGCCGCCAAGTTCGGCAAGCCGGCCGGGTCCCAGCCGTTCGACTTCGTCTTCCACGGCGGCTCCGGCTCCACGGAGGAGGAGATCCGCACCGCGCTGGAGAACGGCGTCGTCAAGATGAACATCGACACCGACACCCAGTACGCCTTCACGCGTCCGGTCGCCGACCACATGTTCCGCAACTACGACGGCGTCCTGAAGGTCGACGGCGAGGTCGGTTCCAAGAAGACCTACGACCCGCGCACCTGGGGCAAGCTGGCCGAGGCTTCGATGGCCGCCCGTGTCGTCGAGGCCACGCAGAACCTGCGCTCGGCGGGCACGAAGATCAAGTAAGGCCCATTACGGCTGATTACAGTGAGCCCGGTGCTACGGCACCGGGCTCGTTGTATACCTGGGGTCATGCCCGACGTCCGGTTGGCCTCGCCGCAAGGCAAGTGGATCCTGCTCACCACCATCCTCGGCTCCAGCATGGCGCTGCTGGACTCGACCGTCGTCAACGTCGCCCTGCCGGCCATCGGCCGCGACCTGGACGCCGACCTCGCCGCCCTGCAGTGGACGGTCAACGCCTACATGCTGACGCTCGCCGGGCTGATCCTGCTCGGCGGCTCCCTCGGGGACCGGTACGGCCGCCGCAAGGTCTTCGTCATCGGGGTGGTGTGGTTCGCGGCGGCCTCCCTGCTGTGCGGCCTCGCCCCGAACGCGGGCGTCCTCGTCGCTGCCCGGGCCCTGCAGGGGGTGGGCGGCGCCCTGCTCACACCGGGTTCGCTGGCGTTGATCCAGGCCACCTTCCACCCCGACGACCGGGGCCGGGCCGTCGGCCTGTGGTCCGGGTTCGGCGGAGTCGGGGCGGCCGTCGGCCCCTTCGTGGGCGGCTGGCTGGTGGACGGCCCGGGCTGGCGCTGGGTGTTCCTGCTCAACGTCCCGCTGGCCCTGGTGTGCGCGCCGATCGCCGTACGGCATGTGCCCGAGTCGGCCGACGGGCGGGCCGACCACGGCCGGTTCGACGTGCTCGGCGCGGTCTTGGGCGCGCTGGCGCTCGCGCTGGTGACGTACGCGCTGATCGAGGCGCGAGGCGGTTCCTGGGCCGTGGCGCTGGCGGCGGTGGCCGGGGTCGCGGCCGGGGTGGCCTTCGTCGCCGTCGAGAAGCGCCGTCCCGACCCGATGATGCCGCTCGGGATCTTCGCGTCCCGGCAGTTCACCGCGGTCAACCTGGTGACCCTGTGCGTGTACGCGGCCTTCGGCGGGTTCTTCTTCCTGGGCGCCGTCCAGCTCCAGGTGGTGGTCGGCTACTCGGCCCTCCAGGCCGGTACGGCCCTGCTGCCGACGACGGTCCTGATGCTGCTGTTCTCCGCCCGCTCGGGCGCCCTTGCCGACCGCATCGGGCCGCGCATCCCGCTCACCGTCGGCCCGCTGCTGTGCGCCGCCGGGATGCTGCTGATGCTGCGGGTCGGCCCGGGCGCCTCGTACCTGGCCGACATCCTGCCCGCGCTGCTGGTCCTGGGCGCCGGCATGGTCACCCTGGTCGCCCCGCTGACGGCGACCGTGCTGGGCTCGGTGGACGCCTCACGGGCCGGGCTGGCCAGCGGCATCAACAACGCGGCCGCCCGGGCGGCCGGCCTGATCGCGGTGGCCGCGCTGCCGCTGGTCACCGGGATGGGGGAGGAGGCGTACCGGTCGCCCACGGCGTTCGACAGTGCGTTCGGGCGAGCGATGACGGTGTGCGCGGGGGTGCTGGTGGTGGGGTCCGTGGTGGCCTTCGCGACGGTACGGTCGCTGCCGCCGGGGTGTCGTCGGCCGGAGTGCCGTACGTACGGGGCCGTGCTGTCGCCGCCGCTGGAGGGGGAGAGGACGCGGAGGCGACTGTCGTAGTGCGGGTGCGGGTGCGTTGTGGCTGGTCGCGCAGTTCCCCGCGCCCCCAAACAGGTGGGTACAGCTCGACAGGCCTTCCCTGCACCCACCCAGGGGCGCGGGGCTGTGACTTCAGTGGCTCCGCCACGGGGCGCGACCAGCCCCACGGACCCGCAGACGAAAACCCGCCCCCCGGCGAGGGACACTGGACCCATGTCCATTCACGAGAACCTTCTCGGGGGCCCGCCCCCGACCCACCTCCCCGACGACCCGGAGCCCCGTGAGCTCCTGGCCAACGGCACCGCGCCCGCGGATGTCGCCGCGAAGTACCCGACCTCCTCGCTGGCCTGGGCCCAGCTGGCCGACGAGGCGTTCGAGCGGGGCAGCGTCGTGGAGTCGTACGCCTATGCCCGTACGGGCTACCACCGCGGCCTGGACTCGCTGCGCCGCAACGGCTGGAAGGGCCACGGCCCGGTCCCGTGGGAGCACGAGCCGAACCGCGGCTTCCTGCGCGCCCTGCACGGCCTCGCCCGTGCCGCCGGTGCCATCGGTGAGCAGGCGGAGTACGAGCGCTGCTCGCAGTTCCTGAAGGACTCCTCACTCACGGCGGCCGAGACGCTGGGCTGATCCGTCACCGCTTTCCGGGCCCGCCTGTGTGACCAGGCGGGCCTTGCCATTTCCGGGGAGCATGGAAGAGGATGCCCGGCGGGGACCGGGGCCCCGTGTCGGTAACGGCAGGGCGGACCGCTACCCGGAGTACACAACAGGAGACAGCGATGTCGTCCCATGAGGCTCAGGAATCGCAGGAGCCGGAGACCCCGCATCTCGACTTCCAAGGCACGACGCCGTACGAGGACTACGTCAAGGCGGACGTGCTCACCCACCTCCAGCACACCCTCTCCGACGATCCCGGAGAGATGGTCTTCCTGGTCACGACCCAGGTCATGGAGCTGTGGTTCACCGTCATCGTGCACGAGTGGGAGACCGCGGCGGCCGCGCTGCGCTCCGACGACGTGCCCACGGCCGTCGCCGCGCTGAAGCGTTCCGTACGGGAACTGGAGGCGCTGACCGCCTCCTGGAAGCCGCTCGGCCAGCTGACGCCCGCGCAGTTCAACTCCTACCGCTCGGCGCTCGGCGAGGGTTCCGGCTTCCAGTCGGCGATGTTCCGCCGCATGGAGTTCCTGCTCGGCGACAAGTCCGCGTCCATGCTCGTCCCGCACCGGGGCGCGCCCCGCGTCCACGCCGAGCTGGAGAAGGCGCTGCACGAGCCGAGCCTGTACGACGAGGTGCTGCGGCTGCTCGCGCGGCGCGGGCACGCGATCCCGTCCGCCGTCCTGGACCGGGACGTGTCGCGCCGGTACGAGCCGTCGGAGGAGGTCGAGGCCGCCTGGACGGCCCTCTACTCCGGCCCCGAGAACGACGAACTGGCCCGCCTGGGCGAGGCGTTGACCGATGTCGCCGAGCTGGTGTGGCGCTGGCGCAACGACCATCTCGTCGCCACCCGGCGCGCGATGGGCTCCAAGGCCGGCACGGGCGGCTCCGCCGGGGTGGCCTGGCTGGAGAAGCGCGCGCAGAAGAACGTGTTCCCGGAGCTGTGGACGGCGCGGTCCCATGTCTGAACTGGTTTCGCGTGCGGAGAAGTTGGACGCTTCGGACGAACTGGCCGGCCTGCGCGCACAGTTCGTCCTGGACGACGTGGTGTATCTCGACGGCAACTCGCTGGGCGCGCTCCCGGCCGCCGTCCCGGGGCGTGTCGAGGACGTCGTACGCCGTCAGTGGGGGTCGCTCAGGATCCGGTCCTGGGACGAGAGCGGCTGGTGGACCGCGCCCGAGCGGATCGGTGACCGGATCGCCCCGCTGGTCGGGGCGGCGGCCGGGCAGATCGTGGTCGGCGACTCGACAAGTGTCAACGTCTTCAAGGCACTTGTGGGGGCCGTGCGGCTCGCGGGTGGACCGGACTCCGGTCGTGACGAGGTGATCGTGGACGCGACCACCTTCCCCACGGACGGCTACATCGCCGAGTCCGCGGCCCGGATGACGGGCTGCACCCTGCGGGCGGTGGCCCCGGCGCAGGTGCCGGGCGTGCTGAGCGGCCGTACGGCGGCCGTCCTGCTCAACCACGTCGACTACCGCACCGGGCGCCTGCACGACCTGCCCGGTCTCACGGCCGCCGTGCACGCGGCGGGCGCGATCGCCGTCTGGGACCTGTGCCACAGCGCGGGCGCCCTGCCGGTCGGTCTCGACGCGCACGGCGTCGACCTCGCGGTCGGCTGCACCTACAAGTACCTGAACGGCGGCCCGGGCTCACCGGCGTACCTCTATGTGCGCCGCGAGCTCCAGGACCGCTTCGACTCCCCGCTGCCGGGCTGGACCTCGCACGCCGACCCCTTCGGCATGAGCCCGTCCTACGCCCCTGCCGACGGCGCGCTGCGGGGCCGCGTGGGCACGCCGGACATCCTCTCCATGCTCGCCCTGGAGGCCGCGCTCGAGGTCTGGGACGGGGTGTCGATCGAGGCGGTGCGCGCCAAGTCCCTCGTTCTGACGGACTTCTTCCTGGAGTGCGTCGCGTCGTACGTCGGTGAGGGCCGCGTCGAGTGTGTGACCCCCCTGGCCCACGGGGAGCGGGGCAGCCAGGTCGCGCTGCGCTGCGAGGACGCGGGCGAGGTGATGGAGCGGCTCATCGAGCGGGGCGTGGTCGGCGACTTCCGGCACCCGGACGTGCTGCGGTTCGGGTTCACGCCGTTGTACGTCGGGTTCGCGGACGTGGAGCGGGCGGCGCGGGTGCTGGGGGAGACGCTCGTCCGCTGATCGCTCGTCGTGGCGTCGGGCCGGGGTGGCGTACACCCCGGCCTTCGCCGTCGCCACCGCCGCGTCCGCGCACGTCATCTGCCTGATAGCGTCCCGGCCAACGGCCGGATTCCCTTCCGGGAGGCTTCACGGTCCGTCAAATCCGTTTCACCGCTGAGAGGTTGGAGCATGCCGGACGACGCCGCAGCCCGTGCCGCCGCAGAAGCCCGTGCCGCGGCAGAGGAGGAGTCGGCCTTCTCGCACGCGGCGGTCGACCCCGACGTCACCGCGGCGTACGGCGCCGATCCCGACCAGGTGATCGACTTCTACGCCCCGCGCGAGGCGGTGTCTCCCGGGGGCGGTCTCGCGCCGCTCGTCGTCGTCCTGCACGGCGGGGCGTGGCGGGCTCCGTACGACCGGCGCCATGTGACCCCGTTCGCGGACTTCCTGGCGCGGCGGGGATTCGCGGTGGCCAATGTGGAGTACCGGCGGGGCGGGGTGTCCGTTCCGGGGCAGGGCGCTGCCGCCGGGGCCGTCGCGGGTGGCGTCGGCCCCGTCGCCGGGCGCTGGCCCGAGACCTTCGACGACGTGGCCGCCGCGATGGACGCGCTTCCGGCGCTCGTGCGGGAGTTCCTGCCGCAGGCCGACCCGCGCCGCATGGTGGTCACCGGTCACTCCGCGGGCGGTCACCTCGCGCTGTGGGCCGCGGCCCGGCACCTCCTGCCGGACGACGCCGCCTGGCGCATCGACCGCCCGGCTCCCTTGCGCGGGGTCGTCGCCCTGGCCCCGATCGCCGACTTCACGGTCGCCGAGAAACTGGACGTGTGCGGCGGGGCCTGCCGTCAACTCCTGGGCGGTGAGGAGGAGTTCACCGCGCGCGTGCCGTACGCCGACCCCGCCCTGCTGCTCCCCACGGGCATCGCGACCACGCTCGTCCAGGGCCGCGCCGACACGGTCGTCCCGCAAGCGGTCGCCGAGGCCTACGCCGACGCGGCGGCCAAGGCGGGCGAGGTGGTGGGCCTGACGCTGCTGGAGGACGTCGGCCACTTCCCCCTGATCGACCCGGCGGCGGACGCGTGCGCGGTGGTGGCGGAGGAGATCGCACAGTTGGCGTGGTGACGTCGGTTTCCGGCGTCTTTCCGCCCTTCCCGGCACCTGTCCGCCCCCTTCCCGCCTCCCGGTGATACCCGTAATACCTGAGAGCTACGACCTCAGAGAGCTCCCTGGCGTGACGCGGATGACAGTCTCCGCTCCGTAACTTCCCTTCCAGACAAGCCCGATGGCCGGGTGGACGGGGAGGGGCGAGGACTGTGGGGAGCAGCTCGAGGGGTTGGCGCGAGGGCCGCGGTGACGCGCGGCAGCACCTGGTGGACGACCGGCGCTTCCATCGATGGCGCCGGGCCCTTTTCGCCACCCTCATCACCGTCGCGGTGGTGGCCCCCCTCTCGGCGGCCGCCCGCCCGGAAATCCCCGCCCCGCCCCCGGCCGTCCTCCCGGGACTCACCGCCTCCACCCTCGACCGGGCCTACGCGGCCAACACCGCCAACGCGGCAGAGGCCGCCCGCATGGCCGCAACCCACGGGGACACCCACCGCGCCGAGGCGGATCGCGAGATGGCCGCGCCCGCCCGGCATCTGCTCGCCTTCGACGGCCGGGGCCCGGGAATGGCGACAGAGGTCCTCGGCGACCTCTCCCGCGCCGACCACGTGGCCGTCCTGGTGCCGGGCTCCGACACCTCACTGGACACCTACGACCGCTTCCGGGCGACGGCGACGGCCCTGCAGCGGCAACTCACCGGCACCGCCGACCACGGCACCCGGACCGCGGTGGTCGCCTGGCTCGGCTACCGCACCCCGGACACGATCAGCACCACGGTCCTGACCACGGACAGGGCGGACCAAGCGACCCCCCACCTGCGCGCGTTCATACGCCGACTCCAGGGCGTCGTCGGCCGCTCCACCACGGTCTCCCTCGTCTGCCACTCCTACGGCACGGTCGTCTGCGCCCGGGCCGCGAGCCACCTGGACATCGACGACCTGGTCCTCGTCGGCAGCCCCGGCACCGGCAAGGACACCGCCGCGGCCCTGCGCACCCACGCCCGGATCTGGGCGGCCAGGGGCAAGGACGACTGGGTCGGCGAGGTCCCCCATGTGAGGACCGACTTCTTCGGCGTCACCGTCGGCTTCGGCACCGACCCGGTCTCCCCGGCCTTCGGCGCCCACGTCTTCGCCGCCGGCGAGGGCGGCCACAGCGACTACTTCAGCCCGGGCTCGGTCTCCCTGAGCAACCTCGCCCGGATCGTCCTCGGAGACACCGCGGCGGTGACCCGTGCCTGAGACCCAGCGCATCCGGGGCGGCGTACGCGACGGCATACGTCACGGCATAGAGCACGGCGTTGACGGCATACGCCGGTCCGCCGGCCGGATCGACGCGGCGACGCCCGCCGGGCGGGACCGTGCCGTCGACGCCCTGCGCGCCTTCGCGATCCTCGGCGTCGTCCTGGGCCACTGGCTGGTGACGGCCCTGGTCGCCGACGGCGGCGCCCTGCATACCGCGAGCCCGTTGCAGCACATGCCCTGGCTGGCCCCGATCTCCTGGGCCTTCCAGACCCTGGCGGTGTTCTTCCTGGTGGGTGGCCATGTGGCGACACGCGGCTACACCTCGGCCCGCGCCCGTGGGACGACGTACGGACAATGGCTGACGAGCCGTCTGGCGCGGCTCTTCAAGCCGGTGGCGGTCGTCCTCATCCTGTGGACGGTGGCGGCGACGGCCCTGCTGCTGACGGGAGCTCAGTTCGAGACGGTCCGCACGCTGGTCAAGCTCGCGCTGTCCCCGATGTGGTTCCTCCTGGTCTTCAGCGCTCTGACGGCGGCGACCCCGCTGCTGCTGCGGCTCCACCCGCTGTGGCCGCTGGCCGTCGTCCTGCACGTGGACATCGTGCGCTTCGGGCTCGGCGGCCCGGACCGGCTCGGGTGGGTGAACCTGGCGGCCGGCTGGCTGGTGCCGTACACCCTGGGCGCCGCGTGGACGCGGGGCGACCTGGAGGGGCGGCGCGCCGGGTGGCTGCTGTTCGGGGGCGGTGCGGTGGTGACCGCGGTGCTCGTCGGGTGGGCGGGGTATCCGGCGTCGATGGTCGGGGTGCCGGGCGCCTCGGTCTCCAACCTGAACCCGCCGACGCTGGCCGCCGTCACCTTCGGACTGGCCCAGTGCGGTCTCGCCCTGCTGCTGCGTGACCGGTTGCGCAGCGGTATGCGACGCCCTGCGGCTTGGGCGGCGGTGGCGCTGGTCAACCTCTCCGCGATGACGATCTTCCTCTGGCATCAGACGGCGCTGATGGCCACCACGGCCACCGGCCTCGCCGCGGGCAGGTTGCCCGGCCTGCACACCGTCCCCGACGGACCGGGCTGGGTGGCGGCCCGGCTGGCCTGGCTCCCGGTGTTCGTCCTCGCCCTGGCGGTGTGTTGGTCGGCCTTCCGGTCCTTCGAGCAGGGGCCGCGCAGGGTCGGCGGCCGTCCGTCACGGGTGATCCGGGTCCACCGCCGTACGGAACCGGCCGCAGTGAAGGAGGCGCGGCGTGCCTAGGGTGGTCGGCGTGACGGAGACGGGGAGCCGGCAGCTGGTGGTCGGCCGTATACGGCGCTGGCTGCATGTGCTGCGCGAGGACCTGTGCACGCTCCGGGTCGATCCGCTGCCCCCGTCGGTGTGGCTGCGGTGGCTGCCGCACGGGGTGCTGTGCATGGTGGCCTTCGGGGTCACGTTCGACGCCGTGGCGCAACTCCCGGGCAGCGGCGGGGTGGGGCTCACACTCGCCTTCGCGATCGGTCTCGCACAGGGGGCCGCCGTCGTTTTCGCGCTGTGGCGGCCGGTCCCGGCGTGGTGGCTCTCGACCATCACCATGGTGGTCGGCGCCATCGAGGTGCGCCGCCAGTTGCTGGCCGGCGGCGCGCACGACTTCACCTGGCCCTGGAGCGCCGGCGGACTCATCGGGCACATGGCCGTGCTGCTGCTGCTCGCCCTGCGGGTGCCCATGCGCGTGGCCGTCGAGGCGCTGGCGGTGACCCTGCTTCTCACGTACCTCATCGAGGGCGTGCTGGGTGCGGCCGACTTCCAGCCCACAGGGGTGCTCGCAGTCACCCTGTTCACCGTGGTGGTGGTGCTGGGCACCGCCCTGCGCGGCCGCCGTGAGGCCCGCGCGGAGCTCGGCCGGCAGACCACCCTCACCGCGGAGGAGCGGGCCCGCCGCACCCTGCTGGAGGAGCGCAGCCGTATCGCGCGCGAGCTGCACGACGTCGTCGCCCACCACATGTCCGTCATCTCGATCCAGGCTCAGGTCGCCCCGCACCTCGTCGAGAACCCGTCCGAAGAGCTCCGGGAGAACCTCGACGGCATCCGGCAGAACGCGCTGGAGGCGCTGACCGAACTGCGCCGGGTCCTGGGCGTGCTGCGGGCCGAGCACCCCGAGACGCCGGAGCGGCCCGCCGACCCCGCCACCGGCACCGCGCCGCACGCCCCGCAGCCCACCCTCGACCGGCTCGACGCGCTGGTGGAGAACACCCGGGCGGCCGGAACGGCCGTCGAGGTCGATGTGCGAGGTGCCCGGCGGCCGCTGCCGCCCGGCGTGGACCTGTCGGCGTACCGGATCGTGCAGGAGGCGCTGAGCAACGTCCTGCGCCACGCGCCCGGCGCGACCGCCTCCGTCGCGCTCGTCCACTACGTGCACGGGGTGGACGTGCGGGTCGTCAACTCACGGCCCACCCGCAGCGTGCCGTCCTCCCCGGGCGCGGGGCACGGCCTGCTCGGCATGCGGGAGCGGGCCGCGATGCTCGGCGGCACCCTGCGCGCCGGCCCCCGGCCCGACGGCGGCTACGAGGTGGCCGCGTATCTTCCGACGGCACCCCCGGGCGCGCCCGACCAGGTCACCGACTCGAAGGACGACACCGCATGACGAGCGGCACGAGCAGCCCCATCCGCGTACTCATCGCCGACGACCAGCAGATGGTCCGGCAGGGCTTCAGCGTGCTACTGGGTGCCCAGCCCGGTATCGAGGTGATCGGCCAGGCGGTCGACGGCCTCGACGCGATCGCCAAGGTCGCCGAACTCGTCCCGGACGTCGTCCTGATGGACATCCGGATGCCCGAGCTGGGCGGCATCGAGGCCACCCGCCGCATCACGGGTGAGCGCCCGGAGATCAGGGTCCTGGTGCTGACCACCTTCGACCTCGACGAGTACGTCTACGAGGCGCTGCGGGCCGGCGCGTCCGGGTTCCTGCTGAAGGACGCCTCAGCCGAGCAGCTCGCCGAGGCGGTGCGGGTGGTGGCGGCCGGGGACGCCCTGCTCGCGCCCGGCATCACCCGGCGGCTGCTCGCCGAGTTCTCCCGCCTCGACAACCGGCCCCGCTCCCCGCTCAAGAGCCGGGTCGGCGAGCTGACCGAGCGGGAGACGGAGGTCCTCGCCCTGATCGCGCAGGGCCTGTCGAACGCGGAGATCGCCGAGCGGCTGGTCGTGGCCGAACAGACGGTGAAGACCCACGTGGGCCGCATCCTGGTGAAGCTGGGCCTCAGGGACCGGACGCAGGCGGCGGTGTTCGCGTACGAGTCGGGTCTGGTGCGACCGTCGGGCTACTGAGCAGCCGCCCTCCGGTACCCGTAGTACCTGAGAGGGACGCCGAAGGACCCGTCTCGCTGGTGACGACGGTGACCGCCGCCCGCGCCTACCTTTTTGACTGTGACCGAGACGACCGAGACATACATGACACCCCCGCACGGCGACAGCGGCGAGTTCGACGCGTACCAGCCCCGCAGCCCGGAGTTCAGGGCCGCCGTGGACGCCCTGCGTGGCCTGCGGCACGACTTGATCAGCGATGCGTTCGCCTATCGCCCGCTGCCCCCGATGCGCGTCGACAGGGGGCTCTCCCGCAGGTTGCCCGGCCGAGCGCGGGAGTACGTGGCCTGGACACCGCACGTGCTGATCACCGCGGCCGGCCTGGTCGCGATGCTCATCGGCTCGGCCAACAGTGACGCCGGCGAGATCACCAGTCTCTTCGTCGGCGTGCTCGCCCTGGCCCCGGTACTGCTGACCATGGTGCGGCCGGTCCTGGCCTTCTGGGTCTCGATGGGCGCGACCGCGGCCACCTACGCGGTGGCTTTCACCGCCTGGGACGAGTGGCCCTGGCTGGACGGCAGCTTCGCCTGCCACCTCATGGTGCTCACGCTGGTGGCCATACGCACCAGGCCGCGCACAGCGGCGTGGATGTGGCTGCTGACCGGGGTCTACGGCCTGATGTGGGAGGGAGCCTTCAGCGGCGGGCACTACAACAGCTCCGACACGGTGCAGCTGCTGTTCGTCTCCGCCCTGTCCCTGCTCGCCGTCAGCGTCTGGCACATACGCCGTGACGCCCAGGAGACGGTGACCGCCCAGCAGACGGTGACCGCGCACGAGCGCTCCCGCCGCACGCTGCTGGAGGAGCGCACGACCATCGCCCGCGAGCTGCACGACGTCGTCGCCCACCACATGTCGGTCGTCGCCATCCAGGCGGAAGCCGCGCCCTACCGGGTGGAGAACCCGCCCCCGGAGCTGGAGAAGGCGTTCGCCACCATCCGGGAGAACGCGGTGGCGGCCCTGACCGAGCTGCGCCGGGTCCTCGGAGTGGTCCGCGCCGAGGACTACGAAGCACCGGACGCCCCGCAACCCACCCTCGCCGACCTCGACGGGCTGCTCGACAATGTGCGGGAGGCGGGCCTGAGCGTCGACAAGGCGGTCACCGGGGCGGTGCGTGAACTCCCGCAGGGCGTCGAGCTGTCGGCGTACCGGATCGTCCAGGAGGCCCTGAGCAACACCCTGCGCCACGCCCCCGGGGCGAGCGCACGGGTCGAGATCGGATACGTCCTGGGCGGCCTGGGCCTGCGCATAGTCAACGGCCCGCGGCCCGAGCTGTCACTGCTGAAGCCTTCGCCCGGGGCGGGCCACGGCATCACCGGCATGCGGGAGCGGGTCTCCATGCTGAACGGCGAGATGACGGCGGGTGCCACGGACGAGGGAGGGTACGAGGTGGCGGTGTTCCTCCCGGTGCCGCTCAGGGACGAGGGTGACGCATGACGATCCGGGTCCTGGTCGCGGACGACCAGATGATGGTCCGCGAGGGTTTCTCCGTCCTCCTGAACGCGATGCCGGGCATCGAGGTGGTCGGCGAGGCCGTCAACGGCCGCGAGGCGGTCGACCGGGTCCGTGAACTCGCACCCGACGTGGTCCTGATGGACATCCGGATGCCGGAGCTGAACGGCATTGAGGCGACCAGGGAGATCGTCGCGGCGGACGGCACGGCGAAGGTCCTGGTCCTGACGACCTTCGACCTCGACGAGTACGTCTACCAGGCCCTGCGCGCGGGAGCCTCGGGCTTCCTCCTGAAGGACGCCTCGGCCCGTCAACTCGCCGAGGGGGTAAGGGTGGTGGCCTCCGGCGAGGCCCTCCTCGCACCCTCGGTCACCAAGCGCCTGATCACGGAGTTCTCCAAACTCTCCGAGTCCCCCCGCCTCATGTCCTCGGCGCACTCGGCCTACGGCGACCTCACCGACCGCGAGACGGAGGTCCTGATCCTGATCGCGCAGGGCCTGTCGAACTCGGAGATGGCCGAGCGGCTGATGGTCGCCGAGTCGACGATCAAGACCCACGTCAGCCGCATCCTGGTGAAACTGGGTCTCAGGGACCGTACGCAGGCGGCGGTGTTCGCGTACGAGGCGCGGCTGGTGACGCCGGGGTAGGGGGTGCGGTCCTCTCGGCGGCGTGGCGTGGCGTGTTGGCGGCTTGGCCTCAGTCCTCCAGGCGGACCGGCATCAGGATCGAGAAGCCGCTCTCGTCGTCGGGTCGGCGGATCGCGATCGGCGCCGTGGGGGCGGTGAGCTCCAGGACCAGCCGGTCCCGGGCTCCGGCGGTCAGTGCGTCGAGCAGGAACTCGCGGTTGACCGCGACGCGGTCCGGGTCGTCGGCGTCACCGTCGGCGCAGAGGACCACCGTGCCGTCATCCGTCACCCTGAGCACGCTGAGGTCATGCGTTCCGGTCTCGTCGCGGCGGACAGGACCCGTTTCCAGGGCCTCCCGGAAGTCCGCGAGCTCGACGAGGGCGCGGCGGTCACCGGTCTGGGGGAGGAGACGACGGTAGTCGGGGAAGTCGTGGTCGAGACACTGGCCGGCCGTCTGCCTGTCCCCGGCCTCCAGTGTCACGCGGTCCCCGTCGAGGGAGAGCCGCACGGATCCCTCGCCGTGCGCCAGCGCACGCATCGCGTCGGCGAGCGGGGTGGGCACGATGACCTGCACCCGGCTCCCGTCGTGTGCGTCGACGGCGGCCCTCGCGACGGCCAGGCGGTACCGGTCGGTGGCCACGACATGGAGGGTCTCGCCCTCGATGTCGAACAGGAGCCCGCCGAGCATGGGCAGTTCCGGGTCGGTGCTCACCGCGAAACGGACGGTGTCCAGCGCGGCCGCCAGTTCGGGTGCGGCGATGGTCAGCCGGAGGGTGGCGCTGCGGAGCGAAGTCATGGGGTTCTCCTGTTGATCGAGTAGCACTCGGAGTGCGGAGAACTCGCGGCGGGCATCGGACAGCCCCTGTTCGAGGCGGCGCAGGTGCGCCTCGAGCAGTTTCCGGACCAGATCGTTGTCCGTGCCGGACCAACTGGCCAGCACCAGGCGGATGTCCGCCAGCGGCATCCCGGCCCGGCGCAGGCGGGCCAGCAGCAGGGCCTCTTCGAGCTGCTCGGGCTCGTACCAGCGGTACCCGCTCACCGGATCCACCCAGGCCGGCACGAGCACCCCGGCACGGTCGTAGAACCGCAGGGCGCTCACACCCAGTCCGCTGTCGCGAGCCATCTCGCCAATGCTGCGCATGTCGTTCTCCACGCCCTGAACTCTGGGCCCTGCACAAGGTCGAGGGTCAACTCGGCTCGGGCACGTCAACAGGCTGGTGGGGCGCTGCTCGTTCAATCGCGGTGTGGGGTCCGCTTCCTGGACCAGGCGGTGGCGTCGGCTCCGTAGCGAGTCAGGAGCTGTGCGAACTGGGTCCGCTCCTCCGGTGACCAGGCTGCGGTGATCTCCAGGAACGCTTGTCGCTGTTCGGCGGCGAAGCGGTTGCGTTCGGCCTCACCGTGCTCGGTGAGTTCGAGCACGGTGCGGCGTCCGTCGGACTGGGATGCCGCCCGCCGCAGCAGACCGTCCGCTATGCAGGCGGCGACGGTCCTGCTGGCCACCGGCTGCGCGACGCCCATCTCGGCGGCAAGCCCGCCGACGGTCGTCTCGCCCGGAGCGTCGGCGATGACGTTGAGCACGAGGTTGCGGGAAAGGTCCTTGCTCGATGCCGGTACGCGTCGCCGCAGACGGGACAGCGCCGGGCCGATCTGATCCAGAGCCGGGTCGTCGGGGGGCTGCTCGGAGGAGGACGTGCTGCTCATGTGCCGAGTCTAGGTCCGACCGGCACATTTGCATACCGCTCGATAAGTGCATAGCGTTAGGTATGTAAATCTTGGACGAGCCAGGAAATGAGGCGGATCGCCATGGCGCTCACCGCGATCACCAACGCGCAGATCTTCGACGGGGAGAAGGCGGTCGGCGTGCGGACCGTGGTCATCGACGGCGGGAAGATCGCCCGCGTCGGTGGCGAGGCTCCCGAGGGCAGTGAGATCGTCGACGGCAGCGGCGCCACCCTGCTGCCGGGACTCATCGACGCTCACGTCCACTCCGCCCCGGGCTCCCTGGCGCTCGCCCTGCGGTTCGGGGTGACGACCGAACTGGAGATGCAGGGGATGAACACCCGGGAGAACCGGGGGGCCATCACCGACGACGACGCGCAGGCCGACGTGCGCTCCTCCGGCTTCGCCATCACACCGCCCCGTGGTCACCCGAGCGAGCTGATGCCCGAAGGGTTCCGGCCCAAGTGGGACCTTCCCCCGGTGATGCCCCTGATGCCGTTCTCCACCACACCCGAGGAGGCCGCCGCTTTCGTGCCGCAGCTCCTCGCCCGGGGCTCCGACTTCATCAAGTTCATGATCGACGACGGCAGCGTGGAGGGACATCCCGGGCTGCCCGTGCTCGACCAGGCCACCGTGCACGCCGGTGTCGCCGAAGCCAAGAAGTACGGCGCACTGACCGTTGCCCACGCGCTGACCGTGGAGGCCACCAGGACAGCCGCCGAGGCCGGCGTCGACGGCGTCACCCACGTGTTCATGGACCAGCCGCACACCGCCGAGATCATCAGCCTGATCAAGGACTCGGGCATGTTCGTCATCCCCTGCGTCACTCTCAACGCTTCGATGATGGGGATCACCGGCGGCGAACTTGCCGACGACCCGCGGGTCGCCGCACGCCTCGACGCCGCCTGGGACCGGACCCTGCGCTCCAGCTACGACCGCTACCCGCAGGGCAAGCTCCACGACGTGTACGACACCGTGCGCGCGCTGGATGCCGCCGGTGTCGACGTGCTGGCCGGCACCGACGCCTCCATACCCGAGACGTTCTTCGGGGGCCTGGCACACGGAGCGAGCCTGCACCAAGAACTGCAATACCTGGTGGCGGCCGGCCTCACACCCGAACGGGCCCTGCGCGCGGCCACGGCGACCACGGCCCGCCGCTTCCGCCTCAGCGACCGGGGCCGCATCGCCGAGGGCCTCCGCGCCGACCTCCTGCTGGTCGACGGCGATCCGACCAGCAACATCAGCGACACCCTCAACACCCGTGCCGTCTGGCGCCGCGGCACCCGCCTGGCGGCATGACCGCGGTCCCTCCCCTTCGAGGGAGGGGCTGAAGGAGTCGTCGCTGGACCCTTCGGAGTCCCGGGACGAAGGAACTCTGATGAACTGGCGAAAGTCCACCTACTCAGGCGGCGGTGAGGGCAATATCTGCGTCGAGATCGCGGAGGCGGGTCCCCGAATAGCCGTCCGCGACCCAAGGCCCCGGCCCGAGCCACCCTCTCCTTCCCCACCCTCTCCTTCCCCACCCCCGCCTTCACCGCCCTCATCGACCACCTGAAAGAACACCCCTGGTCAGAAGGCCGCCTCCCGGGCTAGCGTCCCCGTATGACCGCCTTCGATCCCTGGGACCCGGCGTTTCTCGCCGACCCCTACCCCGCCTACGCCGAGCTCCGCGCCCACGGCCGTGTGCAGTACTACGAGCCCACGAACCAGTGGCTCGTCCCGCACCACGCGGACGTCTCCGCGCTGCTCAGGGACCGCAGGCTCGGGCGGACCTATCAGCACCGGTTCACGCACGAGGACTTCGGGCGTACGGCACCGCCGGCGGAACACGAGCCCTTCCACACGCTCAACGATCACGGGATGCTCGACCTGGAGCCCCCGGACCACACCCGGATCCGGCGCCTGGTGTCGAAGGCGTTCACGCCGCGTACGGTCGAGCAGCTGAGGCCGTACGTGACCAAGCTGGCCGGTGAGCTGGTGGACCGGCTCGTCGCGGAGGGCGGCGGTGATCTGCTCACCGATGTCGCCGAGCCGCTTCCCGTCGCGGTGATCGCCGAGATGCTGGGGATCCCCGAGTCCGACCGGGCGCCGCTCAGGCCCTGGTCGGCGGACATCTGCGGGATGTACGAGCTGAACCCTCCGGAGGACGTGGCGGAGAGGGCCGTACGGGCGTCGGTCGAGTTCTCCGAGTACCTGCGGGAGCTGATCGCCGAGCGGCGCAAGAACCCCGGGGACGACCTCATCTCGGGGCTCATCGCCGCCCACGACGAGGGTGACCGGCTCACCGAGCAAGAGATGATCTCCACCTGCGTCCTGCTGCTCAACGCGGGCCACGAGGCCACCGTCAACGCCACGGTCAACGGCTGGTACGCCCTGTTCCGGAACCCGGAGCAGCTGGCCGCGCTGCGCACGGATCACTCCCTCGCCCCCCGGGCCGTCGAGGAGCTCATGCGCTACGACACCCCCCTCCAGCTCTTCGAACGCTGGGTCCTGGACGAGATCGAGGTCGACGGGACGACGATCCCGAGGGGTGCCGAGATCGCCCTGCTCTTCGGCTCCGCCAACCACGACCCGGCCACTTTCCCGAACCCCGAGCGCCTCGACCTCACCCGCGCCGACAACCCGCACATCTCCTTCAGCGCCGGCATCCACTACTGCATCGGCGCCCCCCTGGCCCGTATCGAGCTGGCCGCCTCCATGACGGCCCTGCTGGAGAAGGCCCCGACGCTGACCCTGGCGGCGGAGCCGCAGCGCAAGCCGAACTTCGTGATCCGGGGACTGGAGGGTCTGCGCGTCCACACCGCTTGAACACGGCTGACCGGCTGACGCAACAGCCGTTACTCAGAACGCAGTTGAGTACGCGTGCTCATACCCGGCGCTCGCCGCGCGGCCAGTATTGGAACCACGGCGCCGACGAGAGCGCCGGTGGGATCCAACTGAGTGTGTCGGGAGAATTTCTCATGTCGCGTCGTATCGTCGTGTCCGTCGCTGCCGGTGTCGTCGTCCTCGGAGGTGCCGGTGCCTTCGCCCTCGCCTACGCCGGGGACCAGTCGCCGGCGCTGGCGCACAGCACGGCTCGCTACACCGCTCCCGCCGCCGACCGCGACGGTTCGTTGACCTTCACCACCGACGTCACGGCGTCCTCCGACGTCAAGAGCGTGAAGGTGCTGGCCTGGCCGGCGAACTCGTCCTTCGCGAAGAAGGGGCTGACGGCCAAGGACATGGCCGGTGTCGAGTCCGCCGTCTGCAAGTCCTCGGGCGGGGACGTCGAGCGGTGCACCTACAAGGTGGCCGTCACCCGCGCCGACGCCGAAGGCTCCCCGAAGGGCCAGTGGCACGTGGCCGTCCTGGTCACCGCCAAGGACGGCGACACGACCCTGGACACCAAGGCCGCCGACTTCACGGTCGCCTGAGCCGAACGTAGACATCATCGTGGCGAACGAGCCGTGGCGGATGTCGGTGGACGGCGAGGAGTTCGAGGTCAGCCGGCCGGACGGCAGACCGGGAACCTACAACTTCACATGGCTGACCGGGCCCAACCCCGGATACGGGTTCGGGTTCAGCACCCACCCACCGGTGCCCGCCGACAGGGAACAACTGGAAGAGGCCGTGCGGGACTTCCTCGCGCAGGTGGACCCCGACACCGGCCACATCGAGTGATCACCGGTACCGGGTCGCAGCCGCACCGCTCGCCGAGGCCATCAGTCCTCCCTCGGCCGTCGCCGGCCCGTCAGCCGCACCAGCAGGGTGAGGACCAGGAGCGGCAGGAAGGCTCCGCCCAGCACCACCAACGGCAGCTCCGTCAGCAGGACCGAGAGATCCATGCCCTCGTTCTCGAAGCCGCCGCCCAGGTGGCGCCGGGTGCGGGGCATGGACAGCCACAGCAGCGGGGCCGCGGTCGCCCCCGCCGCCGACAGCGCGCAGCCCCCGCAGGTCACTCCATCCATATGCCGTTTCATGACTGGAGGGACGAGCGTCGCCCGGCCGCGGTTCAGGTCGTCAGGTCCCGGCGCCGCAATGCCGCCAGGCCCCCGGCCACCAGTACCGCCGCGAGCGCGAGCAGTACCAGTACCGGCCCCCACTCCATGTCCCCGCCCGGCAGCTTCGGCAGGTGGCCGAAGGGGGACAGGTCCAGGACCGTCCGCGGGACGTCGAGGGCCGGGCCGACCCAGCCGATCAGCAGCACCGCCCCGGCGACTCCCCAGGCCAGCGGAGCGACGCGCGGGGCCAGGCCGTACAGCAGGACCGCCAGTCCGCCGACCACCCACACCGCGGCCACCTGCACCAGGCACGCGCCCACAACGGGGCCGACCTCCTTGCCGTAGCCCACGGCGAAGCCGAGACCCGCGAGCAGCATGATGAGCGCCGAGCCTCCGAAGGCGATCACCAGGTGGCCCGAGGCCCACCGCAGGCGGCCCACCGCGTTCGCCAGCACCGGTTCCGCCCGCATCGACGTCTCCTCACCGTGCAGCCGCAGCACCGACGCGACGACGTACAGCGCGGCCACCAGCCCCAGCATCCCGGTCATCGAGGCGAGGAAGGCGTCCGTGATCCCGGAGTGTCCGCCCATCCGCTCGAAGATCTCGCGGGCCTTCTCGTTGTCGCCCACCAGATCGGCCACGCCGTCCGTCAGGCCGCCGTAGACCACCCCGGCCAGGAAGAACCCGACCGACCAGCCGAGCACGCTGCCCCGCTGGAGCCGCCAGGCCAACGCCCCTGCCGTGCCCAGGCGGCCGACCGAAGGTCCCGGGCGCGTCGGCACGAAGCTCATGCCCACGTCCCTGCGGCCCGCGAGGACGTAGGCCAGTGCCCCCTGGCCCGCGATCGCCGCCGCGAACAGCAGCAGCACCCACCAGCGTTCGCCCGCGAAGGGGCGCAACTGCGACAGCCAACCGAGCGGCGACAGCCAGGTCAGAACGGACGACCCGTCGGTGGAGGCCGCGTCCCCCGACGCCCGCAGCACGAAGGCCACGCCCAGCACTCCCGCCGTCAGGCCCCGGGCCAGCCGCGCGCTCTCCGTCAGCTGCGCGATGATCGCGGCCATCGTGGCGAAGAGCATGCCCACGGCGGCGAGCCCCAGGCCGAACGCCAGCGCGCCCATCACTCCCTGGTCCGCCAGACCCGCCGTCACCAGCAGGGCCGGCACACCGCTCGCCACCCCCGCCGCCAGCAGCGCCGCCGTCAGCGAGGCCCGTCGGCCCACCACGCCCGAGGAGAGCAACTCCTGCCGCCCGCTCTCCTCCTCGTCACGGGTGTGGCGTACGACGACCAGGAGACCGGTGACGGCGGCGAGCGCCCCCGCGTAGACGCCGACGCGCCAGGCGGTGAGGGCGCCGAGGGAGTCGTCGAAGACGGGGCCGATCAGTGCGCGGAAGGACGAGTTGGTGGCCACCTGGCGCAGCAGGTCGGCGCGCTCCGCCTCGGTGCCGTACATGCCCTTGAGGGTGTTCGGCATGGACAGGACCATCAGGGTGTTCACCGCCACCCACGCCGGGATCATCAGCCGGTCGCGGCGCAGGTTGAAGCGGAGCAGGACGCCCGTGCCCACCAGGGAGGTCATGACGTCGCCTCCTCGTTCTGGTAGTGCCGCAGGAACAGTTCCTCCAGCGTCGGCGGCGTCGACGTCAGCGAGCGCACCCCCGACTCGCTCAACTGCCGTAGCACCGCGTCGAGTCCGTCCGTGTCCACCTGCAGCCGGACCCGACGGCCCTGGACGTCGAGGTCGTGGACGCCCGGCAGATGTGCCAAACCGTTGGGGGTGCCCGCGAGTTCGGCCGTGACGCTGGTGCGGGTCAGGTGGCGCAGGTCGGCGAGGGAGCCCGTCTCGACCGTGCGGCCGCGCCGGATGATGCTCACCCGGTCGCACAACTCCTCGACCTCGCTGAGGATGTGGGACGACAGCAGGACCGTACGGCCGCGGTCCCGCTCCTCCTCGACACAGCGCTGGAAGACCTCCTCCATCAGCGGATCCAGACCTGATGTCGGCTCGTCCAGGATCAGCAGGTCCACGTCCGAGGCGAACGCGGCGACCAGGGCGACCTTCTGGCGGTTGCCCTTCGAGTAGGTGCGGCCCTTTTTGGTGGGGTCCAGCTCGAAGCGTTCGATCAGCTCGGCTCGCCTGTCGAGATCGAGGCCGCCGCGCAGACGGCCGTAGAGGTCGATGACCTCGCCGCCGGAGAGATTGCGCCACAGCGTCACGTCCCCCGGGACGTAGGCGATCCGGCGGTGCACCTCGACCGCGTCGGCCCACGGGTCGCGGCCGAGTACCTGCGCGGCGCCTGAGTCGGCGCGCAGCAGGCCGAGCAGGACGCGGATGGTGGTGGACTTCCCGGCGCCGTTGGGGCCGAGGAAGCCGTGCACCTCGCCGGTGGTCACCTCCAGGTCGAGCCCGTCGAGGGCCGGGGCGCCGCCGAACGACTTGTGGAGACCGGAGACGGTGATTGCCTTCGTCATGCTTCGGAACGTACGCTTCTTTCAGAAATTTGTGAAGTTAAGGAAGCGTATGAAGTCCCGTTAGGGTGGTGACCATGACGGATGCGGTGGAGCGGGACCCGGAGGCGGTCTCACGGTTCGTGGAGCGGTTCGCGGCGCAGCTCGTCGAGGCGGGGCTGCCGCGTATGCCGGCCCGGGTCTTCTCGGCGCTGCTCGCATCCGACAGCGGTGCTCTGACCTCCGCCGAACTGGGCGAGCGGCTCCAGGTCAGCCCGGCGGCCGTCTCGGGGGCGGTGCGCTACCTGGCGCAGGTGCACATGCTGTCGCGCGAGCGGGAGCCCGGCTCGCGGCGGGAGCGGTACCGGGTCCACTCCGACCAGTGGTACCAGGCGCTCACCAACCGCGAGGCGATCATCAAACGCTGGGAGGACGCCCTGCGCGAGGGAGTGGCCAGCCTGGGCGCCGGGACGCCGGCGGGACACAGGCTGGCCGAGACCCTCGCGTTCTTCGAGTTCATCGAGAAGGACGTGGCGGAGATGATGGAACGCTGGAAGTCCCACCGTGCCAGGCTCTTCGGGGCCTAGCGCTCCTTCGTCTCCTCCAGCACCGTCCGCCCCAGCAGCAGATACCGCTCCGGCGACCGCCGCTTCAGGTACTGCGCGTACCCGATGCCCAGCGCCGCGACGGCCGCCACCAGCCACGGCGTGGCCTTCAGTACCAGCGAACCGGACTCCGTGCCGGCCGCCGCGCTCATGTTGGAGACCAGCAGGACGACCACGGCGAGCATGGCGATGCCGCCGACCAGCGGGGCCGTGAGGGTCCGGAACCAGTGGCGGCTCTCCGGGTGGTGCGTGCGGAAGTACGCCAGCACCGCGAAGGAGCACACGGCCTGCACGATCAGGATCGCCATGGTGCCGAGGATGGCGAGCAGGACGTACGTGCCGCTGTACGGGTCCTTGCCGGCCGCCCAGAACGCCAGCAGGAGTACGGCCGTCACGATCGTCTGCACCAGGCCCGCGACGTGCGGAGAGCCGTGCCGGGGGTGGGTGCGGCCGACCGTGTTCTTCAGTGAGGGCAGGACGCCCTCGCGGCCCAGCGCGTACATGTAGCGGGCGGCGCAGTTGTGGAAGGCCATGCCGCAGGCCAGCGAGCCGGTGATCATCAGCCACTGCATGACGTCGACCGCCCAGTGGCCGACGTACTGCTCGGTGGGTCCGAAGAAGAGCTGCAGGGGGTTGTCGGTGGCGACCTTGACGGCGTTCGACTCGCCGGTGCCCGAGATGGCCATCCAGGAGACGAAGACGTAGAAGACGCCGACGCCCAGGACCGAGATCATCGTCGCCTTGGGGATGATCTTCTTCGGGTTGCGGGACTCCTCGCCGTACATCGCCGTCGACTCGAAGCCGACCCAGGACCAGAAGGCGAAGAAGAGACCGAGGCCGGCGGACGTGCCCTTGAAGGCGTTGACGGGGTTGACCGGGTCGAGGCTGAAGCCGTTGGGGCCGCCGCCGTGGAAGGCGACCGAGACCGCCATCGCGGCGAGGATCGTCACCTCGGTGGCCAGGAGTACGACGAGGAGCTTCTCGGCGACCGAGACACCGAACCAGGTGCCCATCGCGTTGACCGCGAGCATCAGGATCGCGAACGCCCACCAGGGGATGTGCACCCCGGTCTGGTCCTTCAGTGTCCCCGTCGCGAACGTCGAGAAGATGCCGATGAGCGCCGGCTCGAAGACGACGTACGCGAAGGTGGCGAGCAGCCCCGACGCCAGGCCCGCCGTGCGGCCGAGGCCGTAGGAGATGAAGCCGTAGAAGGCGCCGGTCGAGGTGATGTGCTTCGCCATCGAGGTGAAGCCGACGGAAAAGATTGCCAGGACGACCATTGCGACGAGGTAGCTCGCGGGTGCGCCGATGCCGTTGCCCGCCGACACCATGAAGGGCACGTTGCCCGTCATCGCGGTGATCGGCGCGGCGGTCGCCACGGCCATGAAGACCACGCCGAGCAGGCCGATGGCGTTGGGCTTCAGCCGGTGAACCGTGCCTGCCTCGTCCGTCCCCGCCGCCGGGGCGACTCCCTCATCCACTGCCATCGGGTGGCCCCTCTCCTTGTCCGTCCAGTACGTGCCGAACCGGAACTCTGTAGGCCGAATAAGTCGAGCAAGGGTCTGGGGGCGTTAAATGTTTGTCAACCAGACCTTTAGAAATCTGACCGCAACACGCGGCTCGTAGCGTCGTCGCCATGAGCTACACGTCCGTTCTCGGCGGTCGACACCACCGCTTCGACACCCTCGCCCGTCTGCTCGCCGCCGCGAGTTCCGAGCGCTCCGGCGACCGGCTGGCGGGACTCGCGGCCGCCTCCGAACAGGAGCGGGTGGCCGCGCGCTGGTCGCTGGCCGACGTGCCGCTCGCGGAGTTCCTGGCCGAGCCGCTGATCCCGTACGAGACGGACGACGTGACGCGGCTGATCCTCGACACGCACGACGCGACCGCCTTCGCGCCCGTGGCGGGGCTGACGGTGGGCGAGTTCCGGGAGTGGCTGCTGTCTCCCGCGGCCGACGCGGAGGCGCTGGCCGCCCTCGCGCCCGGGCTCACGCCCGAGATGGTCGCCGCGGTCTCCAAGCTGATGGGCAACGCGGACCTGGTCGCGGTGGCCCGCAAGGTGCGCGTGGTCACCGCGTTCCGTTCCACGATCGGGCTGCCGGGACGGCTGGCGACCCGGCTCCAGCCCAACCACCCGACCGACGACCCGGCGGGCGTGGCGGCGGCCCTCCTCGACGGGCTGCTGCTGGGCTCCGGCGACGCGGTGATCGGCATCAACCCGGCGACCGACAGCCCCAGGGCCGTACGGGACCTGCTGGAACTGCTCGACGGGGTGATCCAGAGGTACGCGATCCCCACCCAGTCCTGTGTGCTGTCCCATGTCACGACGAGCGTGGACCTCATGGCCCGGGGCGCCCCGGTCGACCTGGTCTTCCAGTCGATCGCGGGGACACAGGCGGCGAACGCGTCCTTCGGGGTGACGCTGGGCCTGCTCGACGAGGCGTACGAGGCGGCGCTGAAACTGGAGCGGGGGACCGTCGGGCACAACGTCATGTACTTCGAGACCGGGCAGGGCAGCGCCCTGTCGGCGGGTGCCCACCACGGCGTGGACCAGCAGACGGTGGAGGCCCGGGCGTACGCGGTGGCGCGGCGCTACGACCCACTGCTCGTGAACACGGTCGTCGGCTTCATCGGCCCGGAGTACCTCTACGACGGCCGGCAGATCCTGCGCGCCGCCCTGGAGGACCACTTGTGCGGCAAGCTCCTCGGCCTGCCCATGGGCCTGGACATCTGCTACACCAACCACGCCGACGCGGACGACGACGACATCGCCACGATGCTCACGATGCTCGGCGTGGCCGGCGCGTCCTTCGTGATCTGCACACCGGGCGGCGACGACATCATGCTCAACTACCAGTCCGCCTCGTACCACGACGCGTTGTACCTCCGGGAGGTCCTGGGCCTGCGCCCGGCACCGGAGTTCGAGGCGTGGCTGGCGTCGATCGGGCTGCTGGACGAGCGGGGGGCGATCAGGGGCGCGGCGGGCGGACATCCGCTGACGGCCATCGGAAGGGAGCTCGCGGCATGAGCGGCACGAGTCACAGTGGCACCGGTCAAGTCGCCCTGGGAGAGGGTGAGTTGTGGTCGTCCCTGCGTCGCCACACGCAGGCCCGGATCGGGCTGGGCCGCTCCGGCTCCGCGCTGCCCACCCGGCACCGGCTCGAACTCCAGGCCGCGCACGCGGCGGCCCGGGACGCGGTGCACTCGCCGTTCGACCCGAACGCGGTGGCGGCGGGGCTGGCGGGGATGCCGACGGTACGGGTCCGTAGTGCGGCCCCCGATCGGCTGACGTATCTCCAACGACCGGATCTGGGACGCCGGCTGCACGCCACCGACCGGGCGCATCTGCCGGTGGGGGAGTGGGACGTGGTCTTCGTCGTCGCCGACGGGCTGTCCAGCCGGGCGGTGCACGAGCATGCGGCGGCGGTCGTACGGCGGACGGTGGAGCGTCTGCCGTCGTGGGCCGTCGCTCCGGTGGTCCTCGCCGAGCAGGCTCGCGTGGCGCTGGGTGACGACATCGCCTCCGCGATGGGGGCGGTCATGGTGGTGGTGCTGGTCGGGGAACGTCCCGGGATGTCGGCGGCGGACTCGCTGGGGGCGTACCTGACGTACCGGCCGGTGCGGGGTGTGACCACTGACGCCGACCGCAATTGTCTGTCGAACATCCGGCCGCCGGCGGGGCTCTCCTACGAGGGGGCGGCAGGGAAGCTGGCGGGGCTGATGGGGCGGGCCCGGGAGCTGGGTGCCACGGGGGTGGCGCTGAAGGACGAGTCGGACGCGGTGGCTCCGCCGGCGTAGGGCCTCGTTCTCTCCTCGACGCCGGGCGGGCTGGAATCAGCCCGTCCGGCGTTTGACGTTCTCAACGGCACCGGGTCCTGTGACTCAGGTCTCATCGTGCGCGTGCAGCAGATCCTGGGCTGTCTCCGTCGAGGAGGGGTGACAGGAAGGGAGGAGCGTGTGGAGACGGATTTCGACGGTTTCGTCGCCGCCCGGTCGGCATCGCTGTTCCGGGGCGCCCTGGTCCTGACGGGGAACCGCGACGCTGCCGAGGACCTGGTCCAGGAGACCCTGGAGCGGGCCTGCCGCAAGTGGCGCGCGATCTCCGCCAAGGACGCCCCGGAGGCCTATGTGCGGCGGATCATGGTCAACCTGGCCAACGACCGCTGGCGCCGCTTCCGCCGTACGACTCCGCAGGCGGACGGCCCCGACCGGGCCGCCCGCGGCGACGAGTACGGACAGGTCGACAGCAGGGACCAGTTGGTGCGCGCACTGCAGCAACTGCCCATGCGGATGCGGACGGTCGTGGTGCTTCGCTACTTCCACGACCTCTCGGACACCGAGATCGCGGCCGACCTGGGCGTCTCGCCGAGCACGGTGCGCTCCCAGCTCGCCCGGGGGATCGAGAAGCTCAGAAACCAGTTCCCCGCACTCTCCGACCCTTCACCACGGCAGCACACGGAAGGAATCCGATGACTTCGTACGGCGACGCGCGGCCTTCTGGCTGCACACCTTTCGAAGAGGAACTGATGAACGCCATGAACGGCTACGCGAACTCCGCCGAGACACCCGACTTCGACGCGCCGACGATCATGCGCCGCACCCGGCGCCGCCGGACCATCGGCATCGCCGCCGTCGCCGCCGCCCTCCTCGTGGGTGGTGGGGGAACCGCTCTGGCCACCTCGGTCGCGGGCGGCTCGCACCAGGCGGCGAGCAGCACGGTCACCAAGAGCGACGCCACCACCCTGCTGTTCGACGATCACGGGGTGACCATTCCGATCGACTTCTCGCGCCTGGACCTGGTGTTCGCGAAGCAGCAGCTCCTGAAGACGCAGACCAAGCTCGGCACCGTCACGAAGAAGGCCGTCAAGAACTGCAAGCCCGGTTCGGTGGTGGGTGTCGACCCGCACGCCCCGAAGATCGTCAAGTCCGGCGACACGGTCAACCTGACCCTCTGCTCCGGCTGATCCTCTTCCGGCTGATCCGAGACGCCCGCCCCTGCGCCAATCAGGGGCGGGCGTCCGTCACATCGTCGCAGTAGCCGGGAAGTACAGCCTGCTGTACCTCGAACCGGGTGGACTGCGGGATCGGCCGAGGGGGGTCCTGATCCATAGCGTCGGTGGGGCGACGGCAGAAGCCGTGCACGAGGCCCGAGTTGAGGACGAGCGATGACGCACCCGAACCCCTACCGGCTGACCGACCCGCCCGCCGACGACCCGAGCGGCGTCTCCCGCGGGGACGTCCTGCGCTCCGTGCTGTGGGCGGTGGTGGTGGTCAGCACCGTCGCCAACATGGCCGCCTCCTACGGCGGAGCCCGCACCTGGGTGCACCTGCTGTGCGGTGCCGTCACCGTGCTCTGTGCCGGCACCCTGGTCGTGCGCAACCTGCGGGGACGCAAGTGAGCGCCCCCGTCGCGCCGCTCACCGCGCAGCAGACGCCCGCCATCGCGCTGGAGCGGGTCAGCAAGACGTACGCGGGCGGAGTGCGGGCCCTGGACGACGTGTCGCTCAGCGTGCGGCGCGGCGCCTTCCTCGCCGTCATGGGCCCCTCCGGCTCCGGCAAGAGCACCCTGATGCACTGTGCCGCCGGGCTCGACTCCCCGACCACGGGCAGCATCCGTATCGACGGCCACGAGATCGCCGGGCTCAACGAGACCCGCCGCACCGAACTGCGCCGCGAGCGCGTCGGTTTCGTCTTCCAGGCCTACAACCTGATCCCCTCCCTCAGCATCGAGGACAACATCACGCTGCCGCTGCGCCTCGCGGGCCGCCGGCCCGACGCCGACTGGCTGCGCACCCTGGTCGAGCGGGTCGGCCTGGCCGACCGGCTCACCCACCGCCCGGCCGAGCTCTCCGGCGGCCAGCAGCAACGGGCCGCCGTCGTACGGGCGTTGGCGGCCCGTCCGGCCGTCGTGTTCGCGGACGAGCCGACCGGCGCGCTCGACCTGCGCAGCGCCCACCAGGTCCTCGACCTGCTGCGCTCCCTCGTCGACGACCTGGGTCAGACGGTCGTGATGGTCACCCACGACCCCGCCGCCGCGGCCCGGGCCCACCGCACCCTCGTCATGGCAGACGGCTGCGTGGTCGACGCCCTGGACGCCCCCACCGCGCCCGAACTCGCGGACCGGCTCGTCGCGTTGGCGGGGAGGTAGCACCATGTTCCATCTAGCGGTCCGTATGGCCGCCCACCGGATCACCGCACTGCTCGCCGTGGCCTGCGCGGTCCTCGGCGGCGCCACGCTCATCACGGCCACCGCCGTCCTCGCGGAGTCCGGCGTGCGTTCCCATCTGCCGCCCGGCCGCCTCGCCGGCGCGGACGTCGTGGTGGCGGCCGACCAGGAGTTCCATCCGAGCGGCGACCTGCCCGTCGCCCTGCCCGAGCGCGCCACCGTCCCGGCCCGGCTCACAGACCGGCTGGCCGGGCTGCCCGGCGTCACCGCCGCGGTCGGCGCCGTCGACTTCCCGGCGGCTCTCGTCGACGCCCACGGCCGGGTCGTACCCGCCGGGGAAGACCCTCGGACGGCGGGCCACGGCTGGTCCTCGACGAAGCTGCTGGCCGCGCCGCACATCGAGGGCCGTGCCCCGGCCGGTCCCGGCGAGATCGCCGTCGACACCGCCACCGCGGCGGCCGCCGGGATCAAGGCGGGCGACCGCGTCCAGGTCGTCGCGGACGGCCGCACCGCCACGCCGTACCGCGTCTCCGCCGTGGTCGGCACACCGGGCGCGGGCGTCTTCTTCGCCGACGCCACCGCCGTACGGCTCTCCGGCCGGGCCGGCGACGGGCCGCGTGCCGGCACCGTCGACCTGATCGGCCTGAAGAGCGCGCCCGGCACCGCTGATCGGGTCACCGAGGCGGCCCGCCGGCAGGTGGCCGGCACCGGCCTGAAGGTCGTCACCGGACAGGACCGGGGCAACGCGGTGTCGCCCGGCGTGGGCGCGGCCCGCTCGCTGCTCGTGCTGCTGTCCGGTTCGCTCGCCGGGATCGTGCTGCTCATCACCGGGTTCGTCACGGCGGGCGCGCTGGGCGTGGCGGTCGCCGGGCAGCGCCGCGACCTGGCGCTGATGCGGGCGGTGGGCGCGACGCCGAGGCAGATACGGCGACTGGCCGCCGCGCAGTCGTCCGTCGTGGCGGGAGTGGCCCTCGTCCCCGGCGTGGCGCTCGGCTACCTGCTCGCGGGCCGGTTCCACGACGTACTGGCGCACCGGGGCGTCCTGCCCAGCGAACTCCCCCTGACCCTCAGCCCGTTGCCCGCCCTCGCCACCTTGGTGCTGACCGCCGCCTCCGTGCAGCTGTCCGCCCGGGCCGCGTCCTGGCGCACCTCGCGCATGCCGGCCACCGAGGCGGTCGCCGAGTCCCGCAGCGAACCGCGCACCCCGTCCCGCGTGCGCACCCGCGCCGGCCTGCTGCTCTTCGCCGCCGCGAGCACCATGTCCGTCGTCCCGCTGTTCTCGCGCACCGTCATCGGCGCCTCGGCCACGTCCCTCGCCGGCATCCTCGGCGCGATCGGTCTGGCCCTGGCCGGACCCGCCCTCATCAAGGCGCTGGGCAACGCGGCGGCCCGGCGCACCCGTGCCGGGGTCTCCGCGCCGACCTGGCTCGCGATGGCCAACCTGCGCGCCTACGCCCAGCGCAACGCCGGGATCGTCAGCCCCCTCGCGATGGCGGTCGTCTTCGTCCTGACGTACACCTTCGCCCAGACCACCGTCATGGCCGCCACCTCCCACGACACGGACACCGGCACGCTCGCCCCGTACCGGCTCACCGCACCGGCGCTGGGCGGTCTGCCCGAGGGCACGCTCACCGCCGTACGGAACACGCCGGGCGTACGGGCGGCCGCGCCGGTCACCACGACCACGGCCGTGTGGCAGTACGAGCAGTTCGGCGAGCCCGACAGCGAGGCCGCCTCCGCGATGATCCTCACGCCGGACGTGACGGACGTCCTCGACCTCGGCGTACGGGACGGCGGCCTCGACCGGCTCACCGGTGCCACCGTGGCCGTGAGCGGCGACGCGGCCCGCACCCGCGGGGCCGGGATCGGGAGCCGGGTGCACCTGGTCCTCGGCGACGGGACGCGGGTCGTCGCACGGGTCGTCGCCGTCTACTCCCGGGGCCTGGGCTTCGGCCCGATCGTCCTCTCCCGGGACCTTGCGGCCGGTCATACGACGACGGACCTGGCCCAGAGCGTGCTCGCGCGCACCGACGGCACGGCCGATGCCGGACACCGGCTCGCGGCGCTGGCCACCGCGCATCCCGGTCTGACCCTGACCACCACGCGGGCCACGCACGGCGGGAGCGACACCCCGCCCGAGGTGTGGATCAACCTGGTCGTGATCGTGGTGCTCCTCGCCTACCTGCTGCTGAGCATCGCGAACAAGCTGGTCGCGGCGACGGCCCAGCGCCGCACGGAACTCGCGGCCCTGCGGCTGGGCGGCACCACGCCCCGCCAGATCCGCGCGATGATGCGCCGCGAGGCCGCGGTCATCGCCGCCGCCGCGCTCACCGGAGGTCTGCTGCTGTCCGCGCTGCCGCTGGCGCTACTGGGGGAGGGCTTCCTCGGCCGTCCCTGGCCCGCCGGCCCGGTCTGGCTCCTGCCGGCCGCCGCGCTCACGGTCATGCTCACGGCGTTCCTCACCACCGAACTCCCCACCCGCCGCGCCCTGCGCATGCCACCGGCGGAGGTGATCCGCGCGCAGTGAGGTCGGCGTCTCTGATGCACCGACCGGCGCTGCGCTGCCCCCGCCCCTCACCGCCCCGGCAACACCAACCCCAGCGCCCCCTCCCGCACCGTCCACGTCCGTCTCCGTACCGGTCCCGCCACCCCCGCGTCCGCGCGGTAGCGGAAGTCCGCCCCGGTGACGGTCACCGTCCTGCCGGTGGCCAGCAGCGGGGACGCCTCCGCGCCCACCGACAGCGGGCGTACCTCCACCGAGGCCAGGCCGCCGCCGGAGCCGGGGGTCACCGAGACCGCCTCCAGGGGCTGGTCCAGGTCCACCAGCGTGACCCCGTCGACCTCCACCCGCAGCCGCGAGGGCGCGGGAAAGGCGAGCGCGGTCTCCCGGGCGGGCCGGGCCGGCACCAGGGTCCGTACGAGGGACTGGCAGGTCCGCAGCCAGGGCCGGGCGGCCTCCATGGGCTCCTCCCGGGCGGCCGGCGCGGGTATCCGCAGGGCGCCGAGGACCACCCCGTCGCTGTCGTCCACGAGCATGTCAAGGCGTCGCTCGGCCCCGTCCAGGACCGCCCGCGCGGCCGCCACCGCCCCCGTCGGCACCCCGAGGGCGTGCGCGACTCCGAGCATCGACCCCACCGGCACCACCGACAGCACACATTCGGCCAGCTCCCGCTGCCGGTGCAGCAGCACCACCGCCCGCATCAGCGCACGGTCGTCCCCGACGACCACCGGCCGCCGCGAGCCGCGCCGCGCCAGCGCCCGGGCGAACTCCTCGGGTCCGTCCGGCAGACACACCTTCGTCGCCGCACCCGCGCTGAGCACGTCTTTCACGATTCGTACGGACTCGCCGTCCGTCTGCCGGGCGACCGGGTCGATCACCACCAGCAGGTGATCAAAAGTCGCGGAAGTCGCCACCTCGGCCATGCCTCGCTTCCTCGGGTAGCATCTTTGTGCAAGAGCCCCTTGCGCTATTGCGCCAGGGGCTTCGTCTATTCCGGGGCATCCGGGTCCGACGGGCAGCGGCCGACGACGGCCGTGGTGCACGCGACGGAGGAACCGTACGCGTACGCCCCCGACCTTGGACATGCCCCGCCCGGAAGGGGTGTACGCGCGTGCCCGCACTTGTGCTGCTCGGTGCTCAGTGGGGTGACGAAGGCAAGGGAAAGGCAACCGACCTGCTCGGTGGCTCGGTGGACTATGTGGTGCGATACCAGGGCGGCAACAACGCCGGCCACACGGTAGTCGTGGGCGATCAGAAGTACGCCCTCCACCTCCTCCCTTCCGGAATCCTGTCTCCGGGGTGCACCCCGGTCATCGGCAACGGTGTCGTCGTCGATCCGTCGGTCCTGTTCTCCGAGCTGAACGGACTGAACGACCGCGGCGTCGACACCTCCAAGCTCCTGATCAGTGGTAACGCCCACGTCATCACGCCCTACAACGTCACCGTCGACAAGGTGACGGAACGCTTCCTCGGAAAGCGCAAGATCGGCACGACGGGGCGCGGCATCGGACCGACCTACGCCGACAAGATCAACCGCGTGGGCATCCGCATCCAGGACCTGTACGACGAGTCGATCCTGACCCAGAAGGTCGAGGCGGCCCTCGACGGCAAGAACCAGCTTTTGACCAAGGTCTTCAACCGCCGCGCCATAGAGGTCGGGCAGGTCGTCGAGGAGCTGCTGGGCTACGCGGACCGGCTCAAGCCCTACGTCGCCGACACGGTCCTGGTGCTCAACCAGGCCCTGGAGCAGGACAAGGTCGTCCTGTTCGAGGGCGGCCAGGGCACGCTCCTGGACATCGACCACGGCACGTACCCCTTCGTCACCTCCAGCAATCCCACCGCGGGCGGAGCGTGCACGGGTGCGGGCGTCGGCCCCACGAAGATCAGCCGGGTCATCGGCATCCTCAAGGCCTACACGACCCGGGTCGGTTCGGGCCCGTTCCCGACCGAGCTGTTCGACGAGGACGGCGACGCGCTGCGCCGCATCGGCGGTGAGCGGGGTGTCACCACCGGCCGTGACCGTCGCTGCGGCTGGTTCGACGCGGTGATCGCCCGGTACGCGACCCGCGTCAACGGCCTCACCGACTTCTTCCTCACCAAGCTCGACGTCCTCACCGGCTGGGAGCAGATCCCGGTCTGTGTCGCGTACGAGATCGACGGCGAGCGCGTCGAGGAACTCCCGTACTCCCAGACCGACTTCCACCACGCGAAGCCGGTCTACGAGTACCTCCCGGGCTGGAGCGAGGACATCAGCAAGGCGAAGTCCTTCTCCGACCTCCCGAAGAACGCCCAGGACTACGTGAAGGCGCTGGAGGAGATGTCCGGCGCCCCGATCTCCGCGATCGGCGTGGGCCCGGGCCGGGACGAGACGATCGAGATCAACTCGTTCCTGTAAATCCCTTTTGTTCGAAGGCTGTTGGGCCGGTCATGGACTTCCTTGACCGGCCCATGGCTTGCTCCTGGTTCCGCGGGCAACCGGCGGGACGGGACTATCTACGCGGGTAGTTCCGTCGCGCCTCCCTCTCGCCCGCCTTCCCCTTCCAGGAGTCCTTCCATGCCCGTCAGTCCCCTGAACCGCCGTGCGTTCGTGAAGAAGTCGGCCGTCACCGGCGCGGCCGTGGCCGTCGCGGGGGCGGCGGGAGCCCCCGCCGCCCAGGCCGCCGATCACCAGCCGGTGAAGAAGAACCGCACCTGGTCGTTCTCCGTCCTCGGCACCACCGACCTGCACAGCCACGTCTTCGACTGGGACTACTACCTGGACAAGGCCTACTCCGACAGCAAGGGCAACTCCGTCGGCGTCGCCCGGGTGGCCACGCTCATCAAGCAGCAGCGTGCCGCCAAGGGCGAGGAGCACGTGCTGCTCGTCGACGCCGGCGACATCATCCAGGGCACCTCACTGGCGTACTACTTCGCGCGCGTGCAGCCCATCACCGCCAAGGGCGCCCCGAAGCACCCGATGGCCGTCGCCATGAACCACATGCGCTACGACGCCGCCGCCCTCGGCAACCACGAGTTCAACTACGGCATCGAGGTGCTCAGGAAGTTCGAGAGCCAGTGCCGCTTCCCGCTGCTCGGGGCCAACGCCCTGGACGCGAAGACGCTGAAGCCCGCCTTCCAGCCGTACACCGTGAAGCGGATCTGCGTGCCGGGCGCCCCCGACATCAAGGTCGGCATCCTCGGCCTCACCAACCCCGGAATCGCCCTGTGGGACAAGGACAACGTCAGCGGGAAGATGGTCTTCCCGGGCCTGGTCGAGCAGGCGAAGAAGTACGTGCCCCGGCTGCGCGCGCTCGGCTGTGACGTCGTCTTCCTGACCGACCACTCGGGGCTCGACGGTTCCTCGTCGTACGGCGACGAGCTTCCGTACGTCGAGAACGCCTCCAACCTCGTCGCCCAGCAGGTCCCCGGCATCGACGCGATCCTGGTCGGCCACACCCACGTCGAGGTGCCGTCGTACACGGTCAAGAACGAGGAGACCGGCGAGGACGTGCTGCTGTCCGAGCCGTACTGCTGGGGCTACCGGCTCAGCGTCTTCGACTTCGAGCTGGAACTCGTGCGCGGGCAGTGGAAGGTGACCAAGAAGACCGCCCAGACCCTGAACCCCAACACGGTCGACGAGGACCCGGAGATCAAGAAGCTCCTGGAGGCCGACCACGAGCTGGTCGTGAAGTACGTCAACACGGCCGTCGGCACCTGCACCGAGGACCTCTCCGCGGCGGAATCCTGCTGGAAGGACGTCCCCATCATGGACTTCATCCACCAGGTCCAGATGGACACCGTCAAGGCGGGCCTGTCGGCCTCCGACGCGGCCCTCCCGCTGATCTCGGTCGCCGCGCCCTTCTCCCGCACCGCCGACATCCCCGCGGGCAGCGTCACCATCAAGGACATCGCCGGGCTCTACATCTACGACAACACCCTCTACGGCAAGAAGCTCACCGGCGCCCAGCTCAAGGACTACCTGGAGTACGCGGCGAAGTACTACCACCAGGTGCCGGCGGGCACGGCCGTGGACACCTCGACGCTGACCAACGCCAACAGCTTCTGGGACTACATGTACGACACCGCCGCGGGCGTCTCGTACGACATCGACATCGCACAGGCGGAGGGCTCGCGGATCAAGAACCTGGCCTACGGCGGGACTCCGGTCACCGCCGACCAGGTCTTCGTCGTCGCCGTCAACAACTACCGCGCCAACGGCGGCTCCGGCTACCCGCACATCGCCGCCGCGGACATCGCCTACAGCTCCACCAACGAGATCCGCCAGCTGATGATCGACTACGTGACCTCGAAGGGCGCGCTGGACCCGAAGGACTTCGCGGTCACCAACTGGAAGCTGACGCAGGGCGGCACGCCCGTGTTCTGACGGGGACTCCGGTCGGCGGGCCGAAGTCCCCTTCACCGCCGGCCGGTTCAGCAGCCGGTCGCCCAGATGTGGGAGTCACCGCGGTCGTTGGCCACGCCGTTGTAACCGGCCCTGCCGTTCGACGAGATCCCCCCGGTGATCGACAAGACCCCGGCGGTCACCCGGCATCCGGCCGGCTGGACCCGTCGCCGGCCAAGGGCGCCCCCACGCCCACCGGAGACGCCTCACGGCGGCACCGGGTCGTGCACACTGCCGTAGGCCACCGCCCGGTTCGCGGTGACCCGGTCACGCCACTCCTGCCCACGGTGCTTGAACACCACGGCGGCGTCCAGCAGGTACCGGCCGTGCGGGGCGTTGGCCAGGTGCGTCCACCCCCACCACGCCCCGCGCCGGCGCTGCCTGAATCCGCAGGGCAGGGGCGGCGGGCGGGCTGTACCTAGGGCCTCGGGAACTCCGCCGCGTGCGCCCGCGCCCACCGGGCGAACGTCCGTGCCGGGCGCCCCAGCACCTTCTCGGCCGTCGGCAGCACCTCCGAGCCCCGGTCGCCGTCCAGGGTGCGCCGCATGATGGCGTCGACGACCTCGGGAGGGAAGCCGTAGCGAGACATACCGGCGCGGGCGGCGTCGGTGGACACAGGGCGGACGCGCAGGTCGCGGCCCAGGACCTCGCCGAGAACCGCCAGCTCCTCCGTGGGGGTGAGGGACTGCGGGCCGCTCAACTCGTAAACGGCATCCGTGTGTTCGCCCGTGGTGAGGGCCAGTGCCGCGATCTCCGCCAGGTCCGACGGGTCGATGCTCGCCGCCGGGCGGTCCGCGAAGGGGATCGCCACCTCGTCGCCGGTCCGCAACTGCCCGGCCCACTGAAGGGCGTTGGACATGAAGCGGCCCGGGCGCAGCAGGGTCCAGGCGAAACCGCGGGCCGGGTCGGTCACCGCCGCCTCCGCCGTGCGCTGCCAGCGGGCGATCGGGTCGTCGCCCGTCCCGCCGTCCAGCGTGGACAGCTTCACCACCCGCCGTACTCCCGCGCGTTCCGCCGCCGCGGCGAGCGCGAGGTCATGGGTGGGCTCGGGGGCCGTACCCACCGCCTGCGCCGACATCAGGAAGGCCCCGCCCACGCCCGCGAAGGCCGCGGCAAGGCTCTCCGGGTCCGCCGCGTCGCCGTACACCGCCTCCGCGTCGGCGGGGAACCGGGCTTGTGCCGGCCACCGGGTCATCGCGCGCACCGGCTCCCCGGCCGCCGCGAGCAGCCGTACCAGCTCGCTCCCCACGTGGCCCGTCGCTCCGGTCACCAGGATCATCGCCGTCTCCCCTCATGGATGGCTCGTGGATGAACCCAGCGTGCGCGCGGAGGCGGCGGTCGACGTCGCACCGGGGGAGGCCGTGCGGCTGCTCCCGCGGGAGTAGCCAGGCAGAAATGCCGCATACAGGCATATTCTTGGACTGTGCATCTCTGCGTGTCGATCCGGAGAAGGTGAGTGCGATGCGCGTACTGCTCAAGGTGTCCATGGACACGGAGAAGGCGAACGAGGCCATCAGCCACGGAACCCTGTCGAAGCTGATCGAGGCGTCGATGGAGCAGATCAAGCCCGAGGCGACCTACTTCACCGCCGAGAACGGTCAGCGCACCGCCTACATGGTCTTCGACATGCAGGACAGCTCACTGATGCCGGTGATCAGTGAGCCGTTCTTCCAGAACCTGGGTGCCAAGGTCACCTACACCCCGGTGATGAACTACGAGGACGTGCAGAAGGGGCTCTCCCAGCTGGGGCGCTGACCTCAGCTGAAGATGATCATCGAGCCCTGGGCGAGACTCCGGGTCGCCGCCGCGTGCAGCCCCAGCCAGACATGACGTTCCCGGGCGAAGGGGCTGGGATCGTACGGCGCGGGGACGGCCGGCTCCTCCAGTTCCGTGGGGGCGCGCGGCGGCTCGGGGGGCGCCGGGGGGTTGGCCGGGTCGATGCCGATCACCGGGGCCACGAACTCCAGCTCCCGCAACAGGGCCTGCGAGGAGCCCAACGGGCCGCCGCCCGCGAGGAGTTCCTCGCTGGCCAGCGGGTGCGGGAAGTCGACGGGGACGTACGCGCCCGCGTGGTCGTAGTGCCAGACCAGATGGGACTGCTGGGCCGTCGTCTCGAACATCTCCAGCAACTGCTCGTAGTCACCGCCGAGTTCGTCGACCGGGGTGACCGGGAGCCCGCAGACCTGGAGCAGATAGGCGCGGCGCAGGAAGTGCAGGGCGTCGTAGTCGAACCCGGCCACCGGGGCGACCTCGCCGGACAGGCCCGGCATGTACTGGTACACCGGCACCGGCGGCAACCCGGCCTCGGCGAGCACCTTGTTGTATTGCGCGAGTTCCTCGGCGAACGGGTTGTCCGGGGTGTGGCACAACACGTCGACGAGCGGGACCAGCCACAGGTCACAGGCCAAAAGACAGCTCCTCGGATACTCGCGGTGCGCGGATGTCTTCACACGGTGGTCAGGGAAGGGTAGTCGCTGAAGTGCCGGGTCGGGGCCCCTCGTGCGGGTCGTGCTGGTCCTTTACCCGTGCCGGAGGCGCTCAGTCGGCGGTGAGGCCCTCGATGAGAGTCAGATAGTGGCCGTTGTAGGCGGTGAGGAGCTTGCGGGCGGTCGTGGTGTCCCGCCGGTACAGGGCGTCGGCGACCTCGGGGTGCCCGGACCACAGGCTGCCGCGCAGATCGGTGAGCCGGCGCAGGTGCTGGACCGTGCACACCCAGGTCTGCACCCGCAGCCGGTGCAGGAAGTCGGCGAGGTAGGGGTTGCCGAACAGGATGCTCAGCTCGCGCCAGAAGCGCAGGTCGTAGCCGATCAGTACGGTCAGGTCGCCCGCGACGGCGGCCCGCTGGGCCTCCTCGCCGCGCCGCCGTACGCCCGCCACGGCCGCGGCGGTGCGGGGCTCGTCGAGCTGCTGGAAGATGCGGTGGCCGGCTTCGAGCGCCTGGAACATGCCGTCCGTGACCAGGCTGCGGGCCTCGATCATGCCGTGGAAGTCGGCGAGGGAGTACTCGTGCACATGGAAGCCGCGGTGCTGGTCGGCCTCCAGGAGCCCCTGCGCCGACAGGTCGACGAGGGCCTCGCGCACCGGGGTGGCGGAGACGCCGTACTGCTCGGCGATCTCCTTCACCGTGAACTCCTGCCCCGGCTGGAGCCGCCCGGCCAGCACCTCGTCCCGCAGCGCGTCCGCGATCTGCTGCCGCAGCGTACTGCGGGTGACGGCACCGTTGCTGCTGCTGCCGGGCATCGTCGGGCGCCTCCCTCGCGCAGGTGCAGATGGCGTGCTCGTACATATGTATACGAGCACGCCACCTTACGCGTTCGAACGCCGGGAGTGCTTACTCCGTGTACTCGTCCGCCACGGAGAGCGCGCTGTCCAGGGCGGCCAGCCCCTCCTTCAGCTCCGCCTCGCTGACGTTGCACGGCGGCACCACGTGCGTCCGGTTCATGTTGACGAAGGGCCAGATGCCCTGCTTCTTCGCGGCGGCCCCGAACGCGGCCATCGGGGCGTTCGCCTCACCCGCCGCGTTGTAGGGCACGAGCGGCTCGCGGGTCTCCCTGTTCTTCACCAGCTCCAGCGCCCAGAACATGCCGACGCCGCGCACCTCGCCGATGCTCGGGTGCCGCTCGGCGAGCTCCCGGAGCGCGGGCTCCAGGACGGCCGTACCGAGGTGCCCGGCGTTGTCGACGACGCCCTCCTCCGCCATGACGTTGATCGTCGCGACGGCGGCGGCACAGGCGAGGGGGTGCCCGGAGTAGGTGAGGCCGCCGGGGTAGGGCCGCTTGCCGAAGGTGTCGGCGATCTTCTGCGAGATGGCGACCCCGCCGAGCGGCACGTATCCGCTGTTGACGCCCTTGGCGAAGGTCATCAGGTCGGGGGTGACGTCGAACAGGTCGGCGGCGAACCACTCACCGGTGCGTCCGAACCCGGCCATGACCTCGTCCAGGATGAAGACGATGCCGTACTTGTCGCAGATCTCGCGGACACCGGCGAGGTAGCCGGGCGGCGGGACCATGATCCCCGCGGTGCCGGGGATGGTCTCCAGGATGATCGCGGCGACGGTGGCCGGACCCTCGAAGGCGATCGTCGTCTCCAGGTGCTCCAGCGCCCGCGCGGTCTCCTGCTCCTCCGTCTCGGCGTAGAAGCGGGACCGGTACAGGAAGGGTGCCCAGAAGTGCACGACCCCGGCGGAGGCGCTGTCGGAGGCCCAGCGGCGCGGATCCCCGGTGAGGTTGACGGCCTGCTGGGTGCCACCGTGGTACGACCGGTAGGCGGAGAGCACCTTGGCCCGCCCGGTGTGCAGCCGGGCCATCCGGACGGCGTGCTCGACCGCGTCGGCACCGCCGTTGGTGAAGAAGATCTTGTCCAGGTCCCCGGGCGTCCGCTCGGCGATCAGCCGGGCAGCCTCCGACCGCGCCTCGATCGCGAAGGCGGGCGCGAAGGTCGTCAGCGTGGCCGCCTGCTCCTGTATCGCGGCGACGACCTTCGGGTGCTGGTAGCCGATGTTGGTGTAGACGAGCCCGCTGGTGAAGTCGAGATAGCGGTTCCCGTCGTAGTCCCAGAAGTACGACCCCTCCGCACCGGCGACGGCGAGCGGGTCGATGAGCTCCTGCGCGGACCAGGAGTGGAACACATGAGCACGGTCCGCGGCCTTCACGGCGGCGCCGACCTCGGGGCGGGGCTGAGGGGTCATACGAGTGAGCGTAAATGTCCGCGATGCGGAAGCGGTATGGGCGTCCTGTCTGTGGACGGCGGGTTTCCACGACAGGTTGTCCAGGGCTCCACCATTGACAGCTTGCTGTCGTGATGACAGCATATTGTCATCTAGGTGGTAGTCAAGGCCCGGGTCCGAGGAGGCAGCCATGAGCCGCAAGCCTGTGCATCTCGCCGTGTACGACACCTACGCCGACTGGGAGACGGGGTACGCCACGGCCTATCTCGCCCGCGCCGGGTACGAGATCCGGACGGCCGGCCCCACGCGGGAGCCGGTGACCTCCGTCGGGGGGTTGCGGGTGCAGCCCGCGTGCGCCCTGGACGACGTACGGCCGTCCGAGAGCTCCCTGCTGATCCTGCCGGGCGCCGATCTCTGGACAGAGACATCAGCCGCTGACGCGGCGGGCGGCGACGACCTCGCCCCCTTCGCCCGCAAGGCGCGGGAGTTCCTCGACGCCGGGGTTCCCGTCGCTGCGATCTGCGGCGCCACCGCGGGGCTCGCGCGCGAGGGGCTGCTGGACGACCGGGAGCACACCAGCGCCGTGTCCTTCTATCTGGCGGCCACGGGGTACGGCGGCGGCGAGCGGTACGCCGACGCGGACGCCGTCACCGACCGCGGGCTGATCACCGCCGGGCCCACCGAGCCCGTGGCGTTCGCCCGGGAGATCTTCCGGTTGCTCGGGGTGTACGACGGCGAGGTGCTGGACGCCTGGTACCGGCTGTTCCACGACTCCGACGCGGAGGCGTACGCCGTGCTGGAGAAGGCGCAGGCGTCCGGATGAGCCGGGAGCGACAGGATCTGCTCAGCCGCAGCGCGCTCGGGGTGTTCCGGCTCAACGGCCAGTTCCTCACCGTCGCCGAGGAGTTGGCCGGGCCGTCCGGGCTCACCGCCGCCTGGTGGCAGGTGCTCGGCGCGGTGCTCGGACAGCCGCTGCCGGTCGCCGGGATCGCCCGGGAGATGGGCATCACCCGGCAGAGCGTGCAGCGCATCGCCGATCTGCTGGTGGCGCGGGGGCTGGCCGAGTACCGGCCCAACCCCGCCCACCGGCGCGCCAAGCTCCTCGCGCCGACGGAGGAGGGGCTGGCCGCCGTGCGGCGGATCGGCCCGGGCCACGCGGCCTTCGCCGACCGGCTCGCGGAGGCCTTCGGGGAGTCCGAACTCGCGGAAGCCGTAGGGGTTTTGGAGCGGCTGTCCAAGGTACTGGACCAGATCTCGACGGGGGACGGACAGACGTAGACACTGGTCTTCTGTCGGGCAGGTGTGCGGTATCGGGGGAGGGCCTGCGATGGACGAGCCGGAGGAACACGCCTCTGCCGACCCTGAACACCACGACTCCCGGGAACGCCACTCGTCCGGCACGTACCTGGCCCCGTACGTGCCGGAGCCGGAGCCGGAGGGGGATGCGGGGTACCGCAGCCGTTCCGTCACGGCCGCCCTCGTCGCCGTCGCGCTGGTGGTCGCCGTGGGTGCCGGCGGCACGGTCTACGCCGTCCTGGGCGACGGCCCCGGCGAGACACCGACCGCTCCCTCGGCGCCTGCCTCGCCCTGAAATCCCCTCCCGCGTACGCCGGTTGAACGTCGGACGAACTTCGTCCCACCAACCCACGGGGCTCGCTCGTACAGCCGTACGGTGATCGTACGAGCGAACTGCGGGAGTTGCGGGGGCACCCACAGTGGAGTGGTTGAGTGCGGAGAACGTCGTGGCGGTGGGTACCGCCTTCCTCGGCATCGTCGCGTCCGGGGTCATGGTCTGGTACGAGCGCCGGGTGCCGCGCCGCAAGCGCATCGGCTACCGCGTCCAGATGGACAATCCGATCGGCGACGACGTGCGGCGCGGGCGGGCCAACGTGAGACTTGGCCTCTTCGACGAGGCACCGGACATGTCGGACGCCACTCTCGTCCTCCTCCGCATAGAGAACGACGGCTCGCAGGGCATCGACCGCGACGACTACACGGGCCCCGAACGGCACGGCCTCACCGCGGTGTTCAGCGACCGCACGGTCCGCGGCGTCTCGGTCACCCAGCCGATCGACACCGACCACCTCATGGACCACTTCACCCCCGACCGGGGCTTCGGCTACGAGGGCAACCGGCTGCGCATCCCGCGCGTCCCGCTCAACCGCGGCGAGCACTACAAGCTGCTCGTGCTGCTGTCCGGCGGCGACGTGGGCCGTCCGATCCGGATGACCGGCGGCATCCGGGACGGCGAGGTGCACCCCAACCGCAGCGCCACCCCCGACGAGATCCCGCCCGTCCTCAGCCCGGCGGCACGGATCTTCACCGGGCTGCTCACCCTCTCCGTCCTCGTCCTCGCCACGATCGTCGTCGCCCGTGACGACACCCCGCCCCCGCTCGGCTGCGAGACGGGCACGGTGACGGTGACCGGCTCCACCGCCTTCGCCCCGGTGATCGCGACCCTCGCGAAGGAGTACGAGAAGGACTGCGAGGGCGCCGACATCACCGTCGAGGCGCGCGGCAGTGAGGCCGGGGTGTCCGCGCTCGCCGCGACCGGTGCCCGTTCGGCGAAGGACGCCCGGTCCGTGATCGCCTTCTCGGACGGCCCGATGGGCGACCGGCTGGGCCTGCACGGCGAGAAGATCGCCCTCTCGGTCTTCACCCTCGTCGTCAACGACGGCATCGACCTCGGCTCGCGCGGTCTGACCCGGGCCGAGGTGGAGCGCCTCTACCGGGGCGAGGTCAGGCGTTGGAGCGACCTGAACGCCTCCCGCCCCGCCGGTCTCCCGCGCCTGCCCGATCTGCCGGTCGTCCTGGTCAGCCGGGACGCGTACTCGGGGACCCGGCAGATCTTCCAGGACCGGGTGCTGGCGGGCGCCTGGGAGATGACCCCTACGACGTCCCTGGACTGCGACCCGCTGACGGACAAGGCGGTGGCCGCTGCCGCCCGCGCCCCTGTCACGCGCTGCGAACTCGCTTCCACGAAGGACGTGCTGGACAAGGTCGCCGCCCAGCCCGGCGCCCTCGGCTACAGCGAACTCACCCTGGCCACCGGCCACAAGGGCGTACGCCGCGTGCCGCTGGACGGCCGGGCGGCCTCGGCGGACCAGCTCGGCCAGTACCCCTACCGGGGCGTCGAGTACGCCTACACGTACCGCTCCCCGACCCCCGGTTCCCTCACCGCCGGCTTCCTCGCCTACCTCGACGAGGGCACGAGCCAGGACGTGATCCGCGAGCAGGGACATCTGCCGTGCGGGCGGGCGGCGGGGCTGTGCGACTGAGCCTGTGCTGAGCGAGGGTCACCTGGGCTCGGGCGGGCGCTGCCGGGGCATGTTCGGGCGGGCGGGCGGACCCGGCGGCAGGGGGAACCGGCCCTGGGCGGCACCCGGGTCCTGACGGCCGCCGGACGTCACCGCCCCCTGGATGCCCATCGGGGCCGAGCCGTTGCGGAACTCCACGATCCAGTCGGCGGTCTCCACCCGGATCAGCTCCGTCACGTCCTCCGAGAAGCGGCGCAGCACCCCCAGACAGCGCTCGGTCGCCTCCGCCGCCGTGCCCTCCGCCGGCCCGAGCACCTCCCGCACACTCTCCGAGGCCCAGTCGAACTGCAAGGCCAGAAGACGGCGCTGGACGGCCTGTGCGGTGGCCACGTCCCTTATCCAGCCGGACGTCACTCCGAAGTACCGGTCGACGGCGACGCAGGCCACCGCGACCAGCAGTCCGAGATACCCCCAGGGCGCGACCCCTGCTCCGGCCACCCCCGTCAGATCCAGCAAGGGCAGCACGGCCCCGGTCACCGCCCCCGCCGCGGCCCCGCCCCGCAGGGCCCGCGCACCCCGTCGCTTCCACACCCGGTCCGCGAGATACCAGGCCGCCGTCTCCAGCGCGCCGTGCTCCACCCACCGGTACAGCTCGTCCAGCCGCACGGCGGGCTCGCCCCAGTCCCCGAGCGGAAACGTCCGCCCGGCCAGATCGGCCCGCCCGTCCTGTGGCAGGCCCTCGGGCTGCATCTCCGGCTGACCCACCCGGCGCTCCCTACTGATCGGTCACCCTGCGTGACGCCTGATGCTGATGTGCCGGACCCTTCCTACCGCCCAATGGGTGGCGAAGGGGGTTCTTTGGTGACTTTTCCGCTCGGAAGAGGGCCTTGATCAGGTATAGGCCTCTACGTCGACTCACTCGAAAGAGTGCTGGGGCGACGGCCACGTGGAACACGTAGGCTCATCACAGACGGAAGACCAAGGCGGAAAGCACAGGAGCTGATCGTGATCCCCGGTGGTGGCCAGCCCAACATGCAGCAGCTGCTCCAGCAGGCCCAGAAGATGCAGCAGGACCTGGCGAACGCGCAGGAGGAACTCGGCAGGACCGAGGTCGACGGCCAGGCGGGCGGTGGTCTGGTGAAGGCCACCGTCACCGGCGCCGGAGAACTGCGCGCGCTGAAGATCGACCCGAAGGCGGTGGACCCGGAGGACACCGAGACCCTCGCCGACCTGATCGTGGCGGCGGTCCAGGCGGCCAACGAGAACGCCCAGACCCTCCAGCAGCAGAAGCTCGGCCCGCTCGCCCAGGGTCTCGGCGGCGGCAGCGGTATCCCCGGGCTGCCTTTCTAGGCGAGGGGCCTGTCTTTCACCGTGCCCGTCTTTCGTTGGCGGGCATCGGCCAACTAGCGTACGTACTGCAAGGAACCCCAGGAAGGACGGCAGTCCGTTGTACGAAGGCGTGGTTCAGGACCTCATCGACGAACTGGGGCGGCTGCCCGGCGTCGGTCCCAAGAGCGCCCAGCGGATCGCCTTCCACATCCTCCAGGCGGAGCCGACGGACGTACGGCGTCTCGCGCAGTGCCTGATGGAGGTCAAGGCGAAGGTCCGCTTCTGCGCGACCTGCGGCAACGTGGCACAGGAAGAGCTGTGCAACATCTGCCGCGACACCCGCCGCGACCTCTCCGTCATCTGTGTGGTGGAGGAGCCGAAGGACGTGGTCGCCATCGAGCGCACCCGTGAGTTCCGCGGCAAGTACCACGTCCTGGGCGGCGCGATCAGCCCGATCGAGGGTGTCGGTCCTGACGACCTGCGGATACGAGAACTTCTCGCGCGGTTGGCCGACGGTACGGTCACGGAGCTCATCCTGGCCACCGACCCGAACCTGGAGGGCGAGGCCACAGCGACGTACCTCGCCCGCATGATCAAGCCCATGGGCCTCAAGGTCACCCGCCTGGCCAGCGGCCTCCCGGTGGGTGGCGACCTGGAATACGCGGACGAGGTGACCCTCGGCCGCGCCTTCGAGGGGAGACGACTCCTAGATGTCTGACGCCACACTGCACGAGACCGCCCAGGACCCCGACGACTTCGCGGTCCAGATCGCCGACCAGGTCGAGAGCTTCCTGGTGGCCGTCATGGAGGTGGCGAAGGGCGACGAACCCGACTCGGCCGTCCCCTTCCTCCTCCTGGAGGTCTCCCAGCTCATGCTGGCCGGCGGCCGCCTGGGCGCCCACGAGGACATCGTCCCCGACGAGCGCTACGAGCCCGACACGGGCCCGGACGCCGACGTGGACGAACTCCGCGAGAACCTGGCCCGGCTGCTGGAGCCGATCGACGTCTACTCGGAGGTCTTCGACCCGTACGAGCCGCGCACCGCGCCGGTCCCGGCCCGTATCTCCGACGACCTGACCGACGTCATCACCGACCTGCGCCACGGCATGGCCCACTACCGCGCGGGCCGCACCTCGGAGGCGCTGTGGTGGTGGCAGTTCTCGTACTTCTCCAACTGGGGCTCCACGGCGTCGGCGACGCTGCGCGCGCTCCAGTCGGTCGTGGCGCATGTCCGCCTGAACCAGCCCCTGGAGGAACTGGACGGTCTCGACACCGACCAGGCGATCGGCGACGAGACGCTGGAGTTCGAGGCGGGCAAGGTGATGGTGGAGGAGATCGCGGGTCCGCTGGGGCTGCGATCCCCGAAGTAGCCTCTGGGTGACGCGGGTCAGGGGGGCGTGGCGTTGCTGTTCGGCGTCCGGAGGTCACTTCGTGGGTCTCCGACGCCGATGGGCGCGACCGTCGGCGCGGTCATTGAAAGGCCAGATCCCACAGTCCCTTTCCCACGGCCGTGACCCCGCCCAGCAGGGCGAGTGACAGCACCAGCAGGCGGGCCCGCCTCTCCGGCATCCGGGACGCGAGCCCCCTGCCGATCAGGCCGCCCGCGCCCATCGCCCCGATCACCAGGAGCCACCGCACTCCAGTGAGCTCCGGCACCCCGTTCGACGCCACCGAGAAGGCGTTCACGATCACGCCGTAGAACATCGCGTTCGGGACGAACTCCCGTACCGTCCAGCCCGCGTTGACGGCGTAGAGCGAGAACGGCGGGCCGCCCACCCCCGCCGCGGAGTTCATGAACCCGCCCGCCGCACCCGCGAACACGGCGCCTCGGGTGCCGCGCAGCGCCGCCACCCGGGCACCCCTCATGACGAGGAGCACCGCCGCCGTCACCAGGCTGCCCATGACCAACAGAAGCCAGGACTCGGGGAGCTGACGGGTCGTCCAGGTGCCCGCGGGGACCGCGCAGGCCGCTGCCAGACAGAAGGGGAGCATCGCGCGGGGTCGTACCAGGCGCCATCCGCCGGCCAGGCCGATCAGACAGATCACCCCGGCCGCGCAGTTGGCGAGTATCACGCCTTCCGCCGGGCCGAGGAGCAGGACCAGGGCCGGTACGGAGACCAGCGCGAAGCCCATACCGGTGAGCCACTGCACGGAGGAACCCAGCAGCACGATGGCCGTCAGCAGCACGTCACCTGTCACAGGCATGGTGTACCCCACTACACCGCGGGTTCGGGAGAGCACCCCCTCGTGGCGGCCCCCGCGAAACGGGATCGTTGATCTCACCAGGTCAACCGCTCCGTACCGAAGGAAAACCGCCATGAAGGCCCTGCTCTCCTCCACCCCCGTCCTCTGGTTCCTCTTCCTCTTCAACCTGGCCGTCGCCGCGGTCGCGCCGTTCGTCGTGGACGGAACGCAGGGAGTCATGACCGCCGTCGGAATGGGCGTGGTGTCGCTCGGCGCCGGGGTCAGCCTGCTGCGCGGACAGCGACCGAGCAGGCACGGTGCGTGAATTGGGGAGGTCCTGTCCCTCCGCTGTATCGCGGCTGCACGGGTCCTAACCAGCGCGAAGAGAGTCTGGAGCCACTTCACGGCACAGCCTCTCACCGCACTGGAGACAGCGATGACCCGTCGTTCCATGACCAAGCGCGCAGCCATAGTCACCGCGACCGTGATCGTCGCCGTCGGCACGGTCGGAACCGTAGCCGCCACCGCCGGGACCGACGCTCCCGGGAAGCCTGCCAAGAAGGAGATCGCGGGCCTCTTCAACGGCTGGAACGCGGCCCTGCGGACCGGCGACGCCGACACGGTCGCGGACCGGTACGCCAAGGACGCGGTCCTCCTGCCCACCGTCTCCAACAAGGTCCGCACCGACCGCGCCGGCATCGTCGACTACTTCGAGCACTTCCTTCAGAACAAGCCGGTCGGCAAGAAGGTCCACACGATCATCAACGTCCTCGACAGCGACTCCGCGATCGACACCGGCGTCTACGAGTTCACGCTCACCGACCCGGACACCGGCGCCAAGCGCGTCGTCGAGGCCCGCTACACATACGAGTACGAGAAGCGGGGCGGCCAGTGGAAGATCGTCAACCACCACTCCTCGGCGATGCCCGAAGGCTGATCTCCACCTTCAGACCGCCCCCCGGCGCATCCGCCAGCGCCACGGTTCCGCCGTCGTCGGTCACCAGCTGTTTGACGACGGCGAGGCCGAGACCCGAGCCGGAGCGTCCGGTCAGGCCCTGACCGCGCCAGAAGCGGTCGAAGGCGCGGGACTTGTCGGCGTCGGACATGCCGGGTCCCTCGTCGAGCACCGACAGCACCACCCTGTCCGCCCGCGACTCGAACTCGACGGTGATCCGACCGCCGTCCGGCGAGACCTCCAGGGCGTTCGAGAGCACGTTGTCCAGCACCTGGTCGAGATGACCGGGGCCGGCCAGCACAGACGGCCGGTCGTCGACGACACTCCCCCTGAGCGCGATGGTGACTCCGCGCTCGTCGGCGGCCGGCCTCCACACCGTCAGCCGTTCGTCCACGATCTCCCTGAGCGGCAACGGCTCCGCGGCCGTCACCTTCGCCTCGGCACGGGCGAGCACGAGAAGGCCGTTGACCAGGCGGCTCATCCGGACCACCTCCGCCGTCGCCTGCTCCACGTCCTCCCGCACGAACTCGTCGTCCACGCCGTCCGCGATGTTGTCCAGCGACAGCCGCAACGCCGTCAACGGCGTCCGCAGTTGATGAGACGCGTCCGCCACGAAGATCCGCTGCGAGGCCACCAGCGTGTCCAGGCGTTCCGCGCCCTGGTTCAGGGTGCGGGCGAGCGTCTGTGTCTCCGGCGGGCCCGTCACCGGGGACCGCGCGGTCAGGTCGCCGTCACTGAACTTGCTGGCCATCGCGTTGAGTTCGCGCAGGGGAGCGGTGATACGGCGGGCGGCGTACGCCCCGATCGCGGCGGCCGCGGCCAGCACCAGCACGGCGAGAGCGGCCCGGAAGCCCCAGATCTGCCGCAGCCGCCTGGTCATGTCGGAGGTCGAGTAGACGATCCGTACGGCCGCGTCGTCCTTCGCGGGGACGGTGACCGTCAGGTGTCTGCCCCAGACGAAGTCGGAACCCCAGTCGGTCGTCGACTCGTTCTTCTGCACGGCCCGCTTCAGCGCCGCGTCGGCTGCGGGAACCGGCAGCGCGGGGTCGCAGTTCGCGGTGGGGGTCGCCTGGACGTCGCCGTACGCCGTGGCCACCTCGGTCAGGGCCTCGCACGAGGTACTGGTGCCGTTGCTCAGCAGCAGCGCCATGGTGTTCGCCTCGCGCAGGACCGACTGCCTGGTGTCGTCCCGCAACTGCTTGGTGAGCGTGAAGGCGACCGGGACGGTGAACAGGAAGATGGCCACCGCGACCAGCAGGATGTAGCTCCGGATGAGCTGCCGGTTCATGACACCCCGTCGCCCTCGGCGATCTCCAGCCGGAAGCCCACGCCCCGGACCGCCTCGATGACGACCGCCCCGGCGAGCTTGCGCCGCAGCGCCGCCACATGCACGTCCAGCGTCTTGGTCGGCCCGAACCAGTTCGCGTCCCAGACCGCCTCCATGATCTGCTCGCGCGACATCAGCGCACCGGGCTCCTCGGTGAGGAAGGACAGCAGTCCGTACTCCTTGGGCGCCAGGGACACCTCCTCGCCGTCGAGGCGGACCCGGGCGGCCTTGCGGTCGATGGTGAGGCGGGAGCCGTACGCGTCGGGGCCCGCCGCGGCGACCTCGCCACGCGGCTGGACGCGCCGCATCACGGCTCGTATCCGCGCGATGACCTCACGGACCCCGAACGGCTTGGACACGTAGTCGTCGGCGCCGAGCTCCAGGCCGACCACCCGGTCGGTCTCGTCGCTGCGCGCGCTGATCACGATGATCGGCACGTCACCGCGCCCGCGCAGTTCCCTGCACACGTCGAGGCCGTCGGTGTCGGGCAGACCGAGATCGAGGAGTACGACGTCGTAGGGGCCCTCGTGGCTCAGCGCGGCGCCGCCGGTGGAGACCCACTCGACCTCGAAGCCGTACCGGACCAGGCCACGTCTGAGGGACTGGGCGACCGGCTCATCGTCTTCCACCAGGAGTACGCGCACAGCCGCACCCTAGTGCTTGAAACTTAATTCACACCTGTCACATGGGCCACACATCGTCGTGTGACGCGGTGCACTTTTCCCGAGGTCCCCGGATGGGCATGCGCTGACCTGGGCGTCCGAACCTCGCGATATCTCACGATGCGATACCGCGGAGGTGAAAATCGGGCGCTCGTTAAACTGAGCCGACACACACGGACTGAGCGAGGAGCGCACGTGGGCCTTGTCGTGCAGAAGTACGGAGGCTCCTCCGTAGCCGATGCCGAGGGCATCAAGCGCGTCGCCAAGCGAATCGTCGAAGCGAAGAAGAACGGCCACCAGGTGGTCGTCGTCGTTTCCGCGATGGGCGACACGACGGACGAGCTGATCGATCTCGCCGAGCAGGTATCTCCCATGCCTGCCGGGCGTGAGTTCGACATGCTGCTGACCGCCGGAGAGCGTATCTCCATGGCGCTGCTGGCCATGGCGATCAAAAACCTGGGCCACGAGGCCCAGTCCTTCACCGGCAGCCAGGCCGGCGTCATCACCGACTCGGTCCACAACAAAGCCCGGATCATCGACGTCACGCCGGGCCGGATCCGCACGGCCCTCGACGAGGGCAACATCGCCATCGTCGCCGGCTTCCAGGGCGTCAGCCAGGACAAGAAGGACATCACCACGCTCGGGCGCGGTGGCTCCGACACCACGGCCGTCGCCCTCGCCGCCGCGCTCGACGCCGAGGTGTGCGAGATCTACACCGACGTCGACGGCGTGTTCACCGCCGACCCGCGCGTGGTGACGAAGGCGAAGAAGATCGACTGGATCTCCTTCGAGGACATGCTGGAGCTCGCGGCCTCCGGCTCCAAGGTGCTGCTCCACCGCTGTGTGGAGTACGCCCGCCGCTACAACATCCCGATCCACGTCCGGTCGTCCTTCAGCGGGCTGCAGGGCACATGGGTCAGCAGTGAGCCGATCGAGCAAGGGGACAAGCCGGTGGAGCAGGCCATCATCTCCGGTGTCGCGCACGACACCTCCGAGGCCAAGGTGACGGTCGTCGGCGTGCCCGACAAGCCGGGCGAGGCCGCCGTGATCTTCCGCACGATCGCGGACGCCGAGATCAACATCGACATGATCGTGCAGAACGTCTCCGCCGCCTCCACCGGGCTGACGGACATCTCCTTCACGCTCCCCAAGGCCGAGGGCCGCAAGGCCATCGACGCCCTGGAGAAGAACAAGGCCGGCATCGGCTTCGACTCGCTGCGCTACGACGACCAGATCGGCAAGATCTCGCTCGTGGGCGCCGGCATGAAGACCAACCCGGGTGTCACGGCCGACTTCTTCACCGCCCTGTCCGACGCCGGCGTGAACATCGAGCTGATCTCGACCTCCGAGATCCGTATCTCGGTCGTCACCCGCGCCGACGACGTGCCCGAGGCGGTCCGTGCCGTGCACAGCGCCTTCGGGCTGGACTCCGACAGCGACGAGGCCGTGGTCTACGGAGGCACCGGCCGATGACCGCCAGGCCGACGCTCGCGGTCGTGGGCGCGACCGGAGCCGTCGGCACGGTCATGCTCCAGATCCTGTCCCAGCACGCGGACATCTGGGGCGAGATCCGACTGATCGCCTCCCCGCGCTCGGCCGGCCGCAAACTGGCCGTGCGCGGGGAGCAGGTCGAGGTGGTGGCCCTGTCGGAGGAGGCCTTCGACGGGGTCGACGTCGCCATGTTCGACGTACCCGACGAGGTGGCCGCGCAGTGGGCGCCGGTCGCCGCCGCCCGCGGTGCCGTCGTCGTGGACAACTCCGGCGCCTTCCGGATGGACCCGGATGTGCCCCTCGTCGTCCCCGAGGTCAACGCGCACGCGGCCCGGATGCGGCCGCGCGGGATCATCGCCAACCCCAACTGCACGACCCTCTCCATGATCGTGGCCCTGGGCGCGCTGCACGCCGAGTTCGGGCTGCGGGAACTGGTGGTGTCCTCGTACCAGGCGGTGAGCGGTGCGGGCCGGGCCGGTGTCGAGACCCTGAGGCGGCAGCTGTCCATGGTCGCGGGCACCGAGCTCGGGACGCACCCCGGTGACGTACGGCGGGCCGTCGGCGACCACACCGGGCCGTTCCCGGAGCCGGTCGCCCTCAACGTCGTCCCGTGGGCGGGTTCGCTGCGCGAGGACGGCTGGTCCTCGGAGGAGATGAAGGTCCGGGACGAGACCCGCAAGATCCTGGGCCTGCCCGCACTGCCGGTCGCCGTGACCTGTGTGCGGGTCCCGGTGGTCACCGTGCACTCCCTCACCGTCCACGCCCGCTTCGAGGGCGAGGTCACCGTCCGCAAGGCGCGCGAGATCCTCGCGACCGCCCCCGGGGTCGTCCTCTTCGACGATCCGGCGGCCGGGGAGTTCCCCACGCCCGCCGATGTCGTCGGCACCGATCCCACCTGGGTGGGGCGGGTGCGGCGGGCGCTCGACGACCCCACCGCGCTCGAACTCTTCGTGTGCGGAGACAATTTGCGCAAGGGCGCCGCGCTCAACACCGCGCAGATCGCGGAGCTCGTGGCGGCCGAGCTCGTGTGACGTTCGTCCGGTGGCAGATCTGTCGTACGCAGTTGTGCCTACGGGAAAAGTCCTGGCCATGGCCGGAACGCTTTGTAGGATCTGTGTGCGACATGTGGTGCGACTAATGGTCCGTACCACTTGATCCCGGCGCTTTGGCGTCCGAAGATTTTCCTCCCCGCTCTCCGCAACCGTGCGAAGGGCGGGGAGCGTCTTTGCGAACGCCCTTTCAGGGGGCGCGGGGATGCATCCGAGGCGTGGGGACGCCTCGGCCATTCAGGACACAGGGGAAGAGCGGGTAGGGCATGAGCGCGTTCGACGCACGGTCAGTTGTGCTGCCTGAGAGAAGATGGACGGCTGCGTACAACCCTCACCGGGGTGAGCGTGTCCAACTGTCGTGGCTCAGGTACTCGACTTCCCTGCCGCGCCGAGCGGCGCGGCTGTCCTCCGACCCCGCAGGCCCGGGGCGCCCGGCGGCATGCCGGTGATCGCGCCGATGCCCGCAGCGCGGCCCGCCCGCATACCCAGTCAGCGTGACGGCGCCGAGGAAGAGGCGGCAGCCGGTACCACCGTCGACCACCTCACCGAGACCTACCGGGCGCACTACCGCTCGCTGCTGGGCCTCGCCGCTCTCCTGCTCGACGACACCGCCTCCTGCGAGGACGTCGTCCAGGAGGCCTTCATCCGCGTCCACTCGGCACGCAAACGCGTCCGCGACCCGGAGAAGACCCTCGCGTACCTGCGGCAGACGGTCGTCAACCTCTCCCGCTCGGCCCTGCGCCGGCGCATCCTCGGACTCAAGCTGCTGTCCAAGCCGATGCCCGACATGGCGAGCGCCGAGGAGGGGGCGTACGACCAGCTGGAGCGCGACTCGCTCATCAAGGCGATGAAGGGCCTGCAGCGCCGCCAGCGCGAGGTCCTGGTCCTGCGCTACTTCGCGGACATGACCGAGGCCCAGGTCGCCGACACGCTCGGCATCTCGCTGGGCTCCGTGAAGGCCTACGGCTCCCGGGGGATCGCGGCGCTGCGGATCGCGATGGAGGAGCCGGTATGAGCGGCGAGGGTGACTCCGAGGAACGGCGCCATGAACCGTACGACTGGCATGAGCCGACCTGGGTCGGCAAGCAAGAGCACAAGCAATCGCACGCTGGGAACGGAACTGTGAACCACGGCCCCGACGATCCGATCTCCACGGGGGAGTTCGACTCGGACGAGCTGGCACTGCGACGGATGCTGCACCAGGCGGTCCAGGAGATGGAGCCGCGTGACGGCAGCCTGGACCATCTGCGCAAGGCGGTACCGGCCCGGCGGGCACGCAAGCGACAGGCCGTCGTCGGTATGGCGGCCGCTGCCCTCTTCATGGGCACCGCGATCCCCGCCGTCGTGCACGTCTCCTCCACCGGCACCAGCGCCAACACCTCCAACGCCGGGCACGCCTCCCAGATGCAGGGCGGCGCCGGCCAGGGCAAGCAGGAGGCGGGCGGCGAGTCCACCTCCGGCGGTTCCGCGGGCAAGACCGAGGACAAGGGCAAGGGCGAGTCCAAGGACGCCGACAAGGGCAAGTCCGCGGGCGCGAGCACCGGAGCGAGCAGCGGTACCGACCCCTCCGCCACGACCGCCGCGAGCGCCCCGGTCTGTACGGCCGCACAGCTCGGCACACCGACGGCGAACACCGCGGTGCCCGACGCCTCCGGGACGGTCTACGGCACGTTCCACATCACCAACGGCTCCACCGCCGCCTGTACGGTCGCGGGCCCCGGCATCGTGACCCCGACCGCTCAGGGCGCGGCCGACGCGAGCAAGATCGGCGCCGCGCGGCATGTCTCCGGCGACGTGGCGTCGGCCGGGCTGCCCGACCCGTCCCAGGAGGTCTCCCAGCTGCTGCTGCAGCCGGGTTCCTCCTACGACGTGAAGTTCGCCTGGGTGCCGTCCGAGACGTGTCCCACCACGGAACCCTCGACCGACCCCACCCCCGACCCCACGACCTCCCCGGACGCCTCCAGCAGCGAGGGCTCCTCCACCGGCGGCGACACCGGCACCACCACCCAGCTCCTCACGGATGGCGGCACGGCCGACGGGAGTGTCCTGGTGACGAACACGGCGGAGGGCGGCGGACCGTCGGTGTCGACGACGGTGTCCAACGCGTGCGCGGGGGTTGTGTACTGGACGGGCCTGCTCACGTCGTCCTGACAACGTCGTGACGGTCTGAACGGGCGTTGACGAGGCTGAACGGGCGTCGGGGGACGCCCGGGCTCAGGCGCTCGCCTTCTCCTGAGGCTGCTCCTGGTCCCGCTGTTCGTCGTCCGGGAGGATGCCCAGTTCCGCGTCCCGGATGAACTCCACCTCGCGGCGCAGCAGGCGGAACCACATGAAGACCACGAAGCCGGCGAAGACGAACCACTCACCGGTGTAGCCGAGGTTCTGGAAGGCCTTGAGGTCCAGCCCGCTGTCGGCGGGCGCGGTCGCCGGTACGGCCGTCATCCCGGAGTCACCGGTGTTGAGGGTAACCCACGCGTCGTACACGCCGTACGGCACGAGGTTGATCAGCGAGGCCGCGCTGATCGCCGAGGTCTGGCCGGCCGGAAGACCGCCCTGGGCGCTGACGCCGTTGTCGCCGGGGGTCTCCGACGCCTGCAGCGCACCGGTGACGGTGACCTCGCCCTTCGGCGCGGCCGGGACCTTCGCCGGATCGGGCGTGCCCGGCAGCCAGCCCCGGACCACGGGCAGGGCCTTGCCGCCGTCGGTGCGCAGCAGCGTCAGGACGTAGTAGCCGTCCCGGTCGTCCAGTTGCCGGTCGGGGACGAGCAGCTGCTTGTCGTAGCGGCCGGTCGCGGTGGTCTGCTTGCCGGAGGTCACCTTGTCCACCGGCAGCAGCTCGACCAGCGGTCGCGCGGCCTCCCGCGCATCGGTGGTGACCTGCTGCTCGGCGTCCCGGCTCGCCGTCATCCGGTCCTCGAACCGGCTCAGCTGCCACGACCCCATGAAGATGCAGAACGGGATGGCGAGCAGCACGAAGACATTGATGCCGAACCAGCGGGGCGTCAGCAGAAACCGGTACACACTCCCACGGTACGGGGCCGCTCCGGGGCGGCGGGGCGCGGGGTCAGAACCGTTCCGTCAGGTGGTCCCGGCCGGCCGGGGGCTCGTACGGCTCCGGCCAGAAGTCGGTGATGGCGGATATACGGCCGCTCTCGTCCCCGGTGAAGAAGGAGATGGCGTACATCTCCTCCAGACCCACCGTGAAGTGAGCCCAGGTGACGACCTGGCCCGGTTCGGCGACGATCCGCTCGACCCGCAGATGCCAGTCACCCGGGTACTCACGGTTGAACTCGACGTACCGCTCCCGTCCGCTGATGCGCTCACGGGTCTGCGGCAGGGTGTACACGACGTCCTCGGCCAGCGTGTCCGCGAACGCGGCCCAGTCGCGGGCCTCGGCAAGGGCCCAGAAACTCTCGACGGTCTTGCGCAGATCGGTCATGGGGACGAGTCTGCACGCCGCCACTGACAACGGGCCCGGGCCGCCCTTTTCGACCTGGTCGGAAGGCGTTCGGGTAAGCGGCTGGTAGAAGTTTTCCACAGGCTGGGGACCTCGTCTGCGGATTGTCTGTGAAGGCAGGCAGTATGGGGTCATGACTGAGAGCAACGGGTCCGCCGCGGCCGAGCGGAAGCACGACATGCCGGACTGGGAGAAGCGCTTCCGGGCGCCCCGGGTGTCCCTGCCCGACTGGGCGGAGGACGCCCCCGACCGCTCCTTGTTCGTCTCCAACGCCACGGGGACCTACGAGCTGTACGCCTGGGACAGAGCGACGGGCGGACAGCGCCAGGTCACGGACCGGCCGAACGGCACCACGGACGGCGTGCTCTCCCCGGACGGCGCCTGGATCTGGTGGTTCGACGACAAGGACGGCGACGAGTTCGGCGTCTGGCGCCGCCAGCCCTTCGAGGGCGGCCCGGACGAGCTCGCCGCGCCCGGCCTGGGGGCCTCCTACCCGGCCGGCCTGGCCCTGGGCCGGGACGGCCGTACGGCGGTCGTGGGCTGTTCGACCGACGACGAGGGCACCTCCATCCACCTCGTGCGCACCGGCGAGGACCCGGTGGAGATCTACCGGCACCGCGAGTCGGCGGGCGTCGGCGACCTCTCCCACGACGGCTCGCTGATCGCGGTCGAGCACACCGAGCACGGCGACGCCATGCACTCGGCGTTGCGCGTGCTGCGCCCCGACGGCACTGCGGTCGCCGAGCTCGACGACACCAAGGGCGGCGCCGAGGAACTGGGCCTGGAGGTCCTGGGCTTCGCTCCGGTCGACGGCGACACCCGGCTGCTCATCGGCCATCAGCGGCGCGGCCGTTGGGAGCCGCTGGTGTGGGACGTGGCCACGTGCGAGGAGACCGACCTCGACCTGGACCTGCCCGGAGACGTGGGCGCCGAGTGGTATCCGGACGGCACAGGCCTGCTCATCGCGCACAGCTTCGAGGCGCGCAGCGAGCTCTTCCGGTACGACCTGGCGAGCGGCAAGCTCGAGAAGGTCCCGACCCCGCCCGGTTCGGTGTCCGGGGCGACGGCCCGCCCCGACGGCAGCGTGGAGTACCTGTGGTCCTCGGCCGCCGAGCCGTCGGCGGTGCGCTCGACGACGGGTGAGGTGGTTCTGGACCCGCCAGGTCTGAAGTCGCCTGGCTCGGTGCCGGTGGAGGACGTATGGGTGGACGGCCCCGGGGGCCGCATCCACGCCTTGGTCCAGAAGCCCGCCGGCACGACGGGGCCACTGCCGACGGTCTTCGACATCCACGGCGGTCCGACCTGGCACGACAGCGACTCGTTCGCGGCGGCTCCGGCGGCGTGGGTGGACCACGGGTACGCGGTCGTCCGGGTCAACTACCGCGGCTCCACGGGGTACGGGCGGGCGTGGACCGACGCGCTCAAGCACCGGGTCGGACTGATCGAGCTGGAGGACATCGCGGCGGTCAGGGAATGGGCGATCGGCTCCGGTCTCGCCGACCCCGAGCGGCTGATCCTCACCGGGGGTTCCTGGGGCGGCTACCTCACGCTCCTCGGCCTGGGCACCCAGCCTGAGGCGTGGGCCCTGGGAATCGCGGCGGTGCCGGTCGCGGACTATGTCACGGCGTTCCACGACGAGATGGAAGCGCTGAAGGCGATGGACCGTACGTTGCTGGGCGGCACGCCGGAGGAGGTGCCGGAGCGCTTCGAGGCGTCGTCTCCGTTGACGTACGTGGACCAGGTCAAGGCTCCGGTGTACATCTCGGCGGGCGTCAACGACCCGCGGTGCCCGATCCGTCAGGTCGACAACTATGTGAAGCGGCTGGAGTCGAGGGGGGCGGTGCACGAGGTGTACCGGTACGACGCGGGTCACGGGTCCCTGGTGGTGGACGAACGGATCAAGCAGGTGAAGCTGGAACTGGACTTCGCGGAAAGGCATTTGGGGTCGCGGCGGTAGGTATTTGGTCTGCGGGTTCGTTGTGGCTGGTCGCGCCCGCGCGGCGGGGCCGCTGATGTCACAGCCCCGCGCCCCTGGGTGGGTACAGCTCGGCCGACTTCGAGTGCACCCACTCAGGGGCGCGGGGAACTGCGCGACCAGCCCCCACCGCCCCGCAGCCGCGTAACAACCTGACCCGGCGGTATGGCTACGTACCCGCCCGGCCCCTGCGCCCCAGCAACTCCGCCAGCCCCCGCCGGGTCGCCGCCAGCACCACCCGGTCCGCCGCCTGCAGCACATACGTGTCCGGCAGGTCCCACGCCAGTCCCGGAGCGTCCCCGGACTCCTCCCGCGCCAGCACCCGCCAGGATCCCGCCCGGAACGCCTCGCCGACCGTCCGACCCTCCAACTGGGGATGGCCGCCCACATCCACCGCCGCGAACAGCAGCACCCGCCGCTCGACCGGGAACGCCCCCAGGATCTGGCGCCCCATCATCGCCCCGGCGAAGGCGGGAGCCGCCAGATGGGAGACACTCCGGCTCCGGGTGGAGGCCCGGGGGTGGGCGGCCCGCAGCGTCCGGTACACGGCCGTCGCGAAGTCGTCGTCGTACAGCCGCAGCACCACCCGCAGATCGGGCCGCACGGCCCGTGCGTACAGCACGGCCTCGAGATTCGTCGTGTCCGCGCTGGTCACCGCGAGCAGCGCATGGGCCCGGTGGATCTTGGCGGCCTCCAGGACCCCTTCCTGGGTGACGTCACCGAGCACCACCGGCACCCGCAGCCGTCGGGCCGTGGCGAGTCCCCGGGCCTCGGGGTCGGACTCGACGCAGACCACGGGGATGTTCAGCTCCCGCAGCCGCGTCAGCACCCGGGTGCCGATCTTGCCGAGCCCGAGCAGCACGACATGTCCGCCGAGGCCACGGGGCGGTTTGCGCAGGGAGGACGCGGTGCGGAAGGTGCCGAGCGCTTCCAGGACCGCCGCGAGGAGCACCGGAAGGAGCAGCAACCCGGCGAGTCCGGACAGCAGTTGCAGGATCTGCCGCCCGACGGACTCCCCGATCGCGGGGTCGTCGATCGCGAACAGATCGAGCAGGGTCAGATAAAAGGCGCGCAGCGGATGGATCCCGGTCACCAGCCAGAGCGCGACGGCGAGCGCGAGCACGCATCCCACCATCCCCGCCAGCGACCACCGCAGCCGCCGCGAGAACAGCGAGGCGAACCACGGCATCACACCCCGCCCGTCAGGTAAGGAGGGTCCGGCGTAGGACACCTGCTCCAGCACGACGGTCGCGCGCCCGCCGCCGGCCCGTACCGCCGCCGCGTCCGGCAGCAGCGTCGGCCCCTGGTCGACGCCGGGCCCGGCACTGTCGGTCGGTGAGAGCAGGGCGAGCGTGGCAAGACCCGGGTCGGCGCTCGTCCCGTCCCCGGACGGCGGCCTTTCGACCGCCCGCAGCAGCAGGCCGCCGGTCTGGAGCACCTTGCTGGTGCCGGTCAGGGCGGTGGCGGCCAGCGCGGGCGCGGCCGTGTCGGCGTCGGAGAGCACGGTCGTGGACGCGTCGAAGCCGGTGCCGTCGGCCGAGCCGCCCGCCCCCTCGCCGGAGGCCAGCGCGGCGGCCTGGTCGAGGAGTTCCTCGATGTGCTGGCCGAGGCGCCGGTTGTACAGCCGCAGCACGAGCCGCAGCCGGGGGTTGAGGCGGCGGGCGGTGAGGGCGGCACGGATGTTGGTCTCGTCGTCGTCGTACACGAGCGCGAGCGCGTGCGCCCGCTCCACGCCGGCCTCGGCGAGCGCGGCCTCGGTCGGCTCGGCGGCCTCCATCAGCCGTACGCCGCCCGGCGGTTCGGCAGCAGGGACCGTACCGGCGTTGCCGCCGCCCCCGTTGCCGGTCAGGCCGGCGGCCGCCGTCACCACCCGGTCGAGCAGCGCGGACGCGGCTCGGGCCCGCACGACCACCGGTGGCCGCACGGACCGTTCGGAGGCCGGCACGACGAGCGTGACCTGCTCGCCGTAGACCCCTCTGAGCTCGGCCGCCAGCCGGTGCGCGAGCCCGTCGTCCCCGCACACCACCATGTGCGCGGCCGTGTCGCCCGGCAGCCCTGGACTCTGGTTCGGAACGCTCCCCACAAGGGAGAAGAGTGCCTCACCGTGACGCGTGGTGCCACGGCCGGGGCCCCGGGTGATGTCATGTGATGGCCAACCTTCCCCAAGGAATCCCCAAACCCCCGCGCACACTGAACAAACGGACCTGCACCGCCGTACGCACCAGCAGGGGAACCAGCACCTCACCACCGGAGGGATCCCGGCCGTGGCCGTCACCAAAGCACCCCCGCGCACGCGGGACACCGGCGAGGACCCGCGCCCGGCACCGGACCCGGAGGCGCGGCGCCTCAGCTCCCCCCTCCTGCTGACCCTGCTGATGCTTCTGGTGGTGCTGGGCCAGGGCCCGATCCGCGAGGCGCTGGGCGCGCCGGTCATGCAGAGCTGGATGACGGTGTTCGTCGCCGTGCTCGTCCAGGCGCTGCCCTTCCTGGTGCTCGGGGTGCTGCTGTCGGCGGCGATCGCGGTGTTCGTGCCGCCGTCCTTCTTCGCCCGCGCTCTGCCGAAGAACCCCACCCTCGCGGTGCCGGTGGCCGGGATGGCGGGCGTGGTGCTGCCGGGCTGCGAGTGCGCGTCCGTGCCGGTGGCCGGAGCGCTGGTGCGCAGGGGCGTCACCCCGGCCGCGGCGCTCGCCTTCCTGCTCTCCGCCCCGGCGATCAACCCGATCGTGCTGACGGCGACCGCCGTCGCCTTCCCCCGCAACCCCGAGATGGTCGTGGCCCGGCTCGTCGCGAGCCTGCTGGTGGCCTGCGTGATGGGCTGGCTCTGGCTGCGCCTCGGCCGCACCGACCTGTTGAAGACGCCGGCCCGTCACGACTACGAGGGGCAGGGCAAGGGCGCCGCCTTCTGGGGCTCGGTGCGGCACGACGTGATGCACGCGGGCGGCTTCCTGGTCGTCGGCGCGATGGCGGCGGCGACCCTGAAGGCCGTGGTCCCGCAGACGTGGCTGCGTACGGCTGCGGAGAACCCGGTGATCGCCGTGCTGGCCCTGGCGGCCCTCGCCGTGGTGCTGTCGATCTGCTCGGAGGCGGACGCGTTCGTGGCGGCCTCGCTCACCCAGTTCTCGCTCACCGCGAAGCTGACCTTCCTGGTCGTCGGCCCGATGATCGACCTCAAGCTGTTCGCCATGCAGACGGGCACCTTCGGCCGCGCCTTCGCCCTGCGCTTCGCCCCCGCCACCCTCGCGCTGGCGATCGTCGTGTCGGTCCTGACCGGGCTGGTGATGCTGTGAACCGGCAGGCACAGTCGGCGGTCCTGTTCGTCCTCGGCGCGGCCCTTCTGCACGCGGGCGCCACCGACCTCTACCTCCGCTACGTCAAGGCGGGTCTGCGCCCGCTGGTCCTCGCGGCCGGTGTCGTCCTCATCGCGACGGCGCTGGCGACGGCCTGGTACGAGTGGCGGGCCAGAGCCAAGGAGGAGGAACACGCCCACCGTGAACCCCGGGTCTCCTGGCTGCTGGTCCTGCCCCTCTTCGCCCTGATCCTCGTCGCCCCGCCGGCCCTCGGCTCCTACAGCGCGATGCGCACGGGTACGGCCCTGCAGCAGTCGTACGGCTACACGAAGCTCCCGAAGAGCGGACCGGTGCCGCTCAGCCTCGCCGACTACGCGGGCCGGGCCGTCTACGAGCACGGCCGGGGTCTCGACGGACGGCAGATCGTCGTCACCGGGTTCGTCGCCCTGGACCACTCCGGCGCGCCCTACCTGGTCCGCATGGCCCTCAACTGCTGTGCGGCGGACGCCCAGCCGGTCAAGATCGGCCTCACCGGGAAGATCCCGCCGGTCCTCAAGCCGGACGGCTGGCTCCAGGTCACCGGCACCTACACGGCCAAGCGGACCAAGGACACGGTGAACGGCGGTCCGATCCCGTACCTCGAGATCACGCAGGCCAAGCCGGTCCCGACGCCGCACGACCCGTACGACGAGACCTGGAACAACTGACGCTCAGCCCTTCAGCGAGGCGAACGCCTCGTCCAGCAGCGCGACGAGGTCGAGGCGTCCGTCGGAGGCCGTCCAGTACTCCAGGGCGATGTTCAGGCAGTTCAGCGCGGCGCCGGCGCGAGCGGCCAGGGCGGGCCGCCAGCTGTGCTGTTTCTCCAGGTGGCGGGCGCGCAGGGACGGCGTGTCGTAGACGAGCCGGGTGGTGGCCAGGGCGCCGGCCGGGTCCTCGTGGTAGCGCCCGATGGGAGATCCCCGGCCGCCAGCGAACCCAGGAACACCCCGACCTCGCCCAGCACCGCCGCATCCGCCGCAGACGCCCGCAGCCGGTCCCGGATCGCCACTCCGGACGGGTCGGGCACCACGAACGACGCCGCCAACTCCCGCAGCCCGCCCACCCGCTCCCCTCCCGCCAGGCCGAAGACCCCTCTCACGGCAGTCAACGAGCAACCTCGGAAAAGGTCACCCGTTCGCCCCCAGTACTCCCGTTCCCCTCAGGGCCTCGAGCCCAGACACCCCCTGGCGGCAGCGAAGATCCCCGGCGCACCGCAGACGACCGGCCCACCCATCCGGCCCCGTCACTCACTCAAGCCTGACTCCCGCTCACTACGTCGCCAGCAGTTCCGAACCCCTCCGAGCGCGGGGCGCTGCCGCGGAGGCGTCGGCGTCACGCCCACCCGCCCGGCCCTTGCCCCTGCGGGAACCTCCCCCTAGCCTGCAATCTGACGATCCATCAGATACCGGCTAGGGGGCAGGCAATGGCCGTCACCACCGAGAGCGGAACCCGGGACATCCCCAAAGTCATCAGCGTGGACGATCACGTGATCGAGCCCGCGCACCTCTTCGAGACCTGGCTTCCGGCGAAGTACCGGGACAGGGGGCCGAAGCCGCTCACCGCCGGCATCGGGGACCTCGCGTACGTCGGCGGGAAGTACCGGTTCACCACCGACCCCGAGGGTCAGATGACGGACTGGTGGGAGTACGAGGGCGACCTCTTCCCGTACAAGCGGATCATCGCGGCCGTCGGCTTCTCGCGGGACGAGATGACCCTCGACGGGATCACCCGCGAACAGATGCGGCGGGGCTGCTGGGATCCGAAGGCCCGCGTGGCGGACATGGAGATGAACCATGTCGAGGCATCCCTCTGCTTCCCCACCTTCCCCCGCTTCTGCGGGCAGACCTTCGCCGAGGCCAAGGACAAGGAGGTCGGGCTCGCCTGTGTGCGCGCCTACAACGACTGGATGGTCGAGGAGTGGTGCGGGGACAGCGGGGGCCGGCTGATCCCGCTGTGCCTCATCCCGCTGTGGGACATCGACCTCGCGGTCACCGAGATCCACCGCAACGCCGCACGGGGCGTACGGGCCGTCACCTTCAGCGAGATCCCGACCCACCTGGGGCTGCCGTCGATCCACTCCGGCTACTGGGACCCGTTCTTCGCGGCCTGCGAGGAGACCGGGACGGTCGTCAACATGCACATCGGCAGCAGCTCCCAGATGCCGGCCGCGTCCCCCGACGCCCCGCCGGCCGTGCAGGCCTCCCTCTCCTTCAACAACGCCATGGCCTCGATGATGGACTTCCTCTTCTCCGGGGTCCTGGTGAAGTTCCCGCGGCTCAAACTGGCGTACAGCGAGGGCCAGATGGGCTGGATCCCGTACGCCCTGGAACGCGCCGACGACGTCTGGGAGGAGCACCGGGCGTGGGGCGGCGTCAAGGACCTGATCCCGGAGCCGCCGTCGACGTACTACTACCGGCAGATCTTCTGCTGCTTCTTCCGCGACAAGCACGGCATCGAGGCCATCGAGACCGTCGGCGTGGACAACGCGACCTTCGAGACCGACTACCCACACGTCGACTCGACCTGGCCGCACACCAAGAAGGTCGCGTGGGAGCACGTGGCCGGGCTGTCCGAGGAAGTGACCTACAAGCTGCTGCGGGGGAACGCGATCCGGATGCTGGGGCTCGGCTTCGACAAGTGAGCCAGGAGGCCCACCGCGAGGCGTCCGGCGCCCGTGTCCACGTGGGCCGCCTGGCTTTCCTGCTTGCGGTACAGAGGCCGGCGGTCTCGGAGGCCGGCAGGGGTACCAGGCGGACGCGGAGGGTCGCCGGGTGCACCCGCGTGAGCAAGTCGTTCGCCGCCCAGTGGTCGAGTACGGCGCCCCGATCGGCCCAGCCCTACTCGGGGTCCACGGGGAAGCCGTCCGGCGGCCGGTCCAGCGCCCGTGAGGTCGCCCGGCCGAGTGTGGGATCCGCCTCCAGCGCGGCCAGGTCCGGGCGACCGCGCCCCGGGGTGAGCAGGTCGCCGGCGTGCAGGACCTTCACGTACGGCCCCGTCACGTGCGTGGGCGCGATGGTGCGGGCGATATGGCCCGCCGGGGCGGGGGCTGATGGAGGGTCATCCGCGGGCGTCAGGGACGTGCGGGCGCACCTCGTCCGTCCGGACGTGAGGCGTAGGCAGTCGGCAGGGAAGGGCATGAAAAGACCCGACCGCTGGCGACGGGGGATGCACCAGCGGTCGGGCTGTGGCCAAGACTAACAAGGCCGCAGGAACAGCGGGAGCGGACTGCTCGGCTGCGGGGAGGAGTTGTGATCGGGATCACGTGATGCGCCTCAGTCGCACGGAGGATCGTACGAGAGCCGCGGCAGGTACTCCTCCCAGGCCCGGCGGGTCAGAACGTTCGACGTCGTGGCGCAGATACGGCTGATCGCGTCGTCGACGTCCAGGTCCCACAGCCGGATGGTGTCCCCGCCGCTGGAGACCCCGAGCATGCGGCTGTCGGGGCTGAAGGAGAGGAAGCTGCCGGTCTTGGCGCTGGGGCTCATCGACTGCCCGATGGGGCCGGCCTCGGACGGGTCGGCCACGTCCCAGAGCCGGACCGTGTTGTCGTTGCCGCCGCTCGCCAGCGTGGTGCCGTCACGGCTGTACGTCAGCGACGCGACCGCCTCGGTGTGCCCGGTGAGTGCCGCGCCCGTCTGCTCGGCGTGCGCGGGGTCGGTCACGTCCCACAGCCGGACCGTGTCGTCGTTGCCGCCGCTGGCCAGGGTGTGCCCGTCCGGGCTGAAGGCGAGCACGTTGACGGGCCCGGTGTGCCCGGTGAGCGGCTCGCGGAGCGAGGTCGGCCGGGCCGGGTCCGTCACCTTCCACAGCCGGATCGTGCCGTCGGCGCTGCCACTGGCCAGGGTCCGGCCGTCCGGGCTGAAGGCAAGGCCGTCGATGTACCCCTTGTGGCCGGCGATCGGGCCGTGGGAGACCGGGTGGGCCGGGTCGGTGACGTCCCACAGCTGAAGGTTGCGGCTGTCGTAAGCGGTGGCCAGGGTGCGTCCGTCCGGGCTGAACGCGAGTGCGTCCGGACCCATGAAACGGGAGCGCAGGACGAGTGCCGGACCGTAGGGGACGGGGTGGGCCGGGTCGGTGACGTTCCACAGGTGGACCCGGCCGGTGGTGAGCACCGCGAGGGTGCGGCCGTCGGGGGAGAAGAGCACCTGGGAGTCCGGATCGCGCGCCACGGGTGTGAACGGCTTGCCCAGGGCCACCGGCCGGGCCGGGTCCGTCACGTTCCACAGCCGGATCCGCCCGTCCCGCCCGGACGTGGCGAGCACCTCGCCGTCCCGCCGGAACGCCCCGCTGCTGCCCACCAGGTCTCCGGCCGGGATCGACCACAGGCGCACCTTGCTGTCGCCGCTGCCGGTGGCGAGGGTCCGGCCGTCGGGGCTGAAGCCCAGCGCGTACATCTCCCCGCTGCTGCCGGCGAGGGGCTCCCCGATCTGCGAGGGGTACGCCGGATCGGTGATGTTCCACAAGCTCGCCGTGCTGTCCGCGCTGGCGGCGGCGAGCATGCTCCCGTTCGGGCTGAAGGCCACGGACCAGATGGGACCGGTGTGCCCGGTGAGCGGCGAGCCGACAGGACGCGGATCGGCCGGTTCGCTCACGTCCCACAGCCGGACGCTGTTGTCCGCGCTGCCGCTGGCGAGCACGGTGCCGTCCGGGCTGAAGGCGACCGAGTGCACCAGGCCGGTGTGACCGGACAGGACCCGTTCGTACGGCCGTGGCCTGCGCGGATCGGTGGTGTTCCACAGCCGGATCGTCTGGTCGTCGCCCCCGGCTGCCAGCATGTGTCCGTCCGGGCTCCACGCCACGGACCGTACGGCGGCCCCGGCCCCGGTGAGCTCCGCGGGAGGCTGTTTCCCGTCACGCATGTTCCACAGCCGTACGGTCCTGTCCTCACCGGCGGAGGCCAGGGTGCGCCCGTCCGGACTGAAGGCGATCAGGTAGATCGTGCCGAGGTGACCGGTCAGGGGAGCGCCGAGCGGCTTCGGCGAGCGCGGGTCGCCGATGTCCCACCGCCGGATCGTCCCGTCGTCGCCTGCGCTCGCCAGCGTCCTGCCGTCGGGGCTGAAGACCGCGCTGCTCACCCAGCTCGTGCCGCCGGAGAGGGGCTTGCCCAGCGCCTTGGGGCGGGACCGGTCGCTGACGTCCCACAGCCGCACGGTCCGGTCGTAGCCGGCGGTGGCGAGGAGCTTGCCGTCCGGGCTGAACGAGGTGAGGTAGACGGCCCCGGTGTGGCCGGTGAGCGGGGTGGCCAGCGGGGCGTTGACGATGGAGATGAGCCGGGTGTTGGTGCCCTCGTCGGCGGGCCTGAGGCCGTGTGCGACCAGGTCGATCCGGGCGGACAGCGACGGATCCGTGTACTGGACGCGGTCCGCCTCCGCGACGACCTGCTCGAACACGGCGTCGTTGCGCTGCTGCCAGGCGACCACCGCCGAACCGACGGCCACCATCGCGAGGACCACCAGGGCCGACACCGCGCTCCGGGCGATCAGGACCGTACGCCGGCGCAGCCGGACCGAGGCGGCCAGGAACTCCACACCACTGCGGGTCAGGTAGGTGTCCCCGGCGGACTTCGCCCAGGTCCGCGCCTGTTCGAGCCGCGACCCCCGGTACAGCAGCGACGAGTCGCGGTTGGAGCCCTCCCAGGAGCGGCCGTCCTCCTCGATGCGCTGGCGCAGCAGATGGTCGCTGCGGTCGTCGTCGATCCACTCGCGCAGCCGCGGCCAGGCCGTCAGCAGGGCCTCGTGGGTGATCTCCACGGTCTCCGCGTCCAGCGTCACCAGCCGGGCCCGCACCAGCGCTTCGAGGGACTCCTCCGTCTTGCCGGGGTCCGTCGACTCCGCGGTCAGCCGGCGCCGGGTGCCGCGCCTGCGGGTGGCCTGGGTGTCCTCGCCCAGGCGTACGAGGCGGAGCAGCAGCAGCCGGGCCGCCGTACGCGCCGCCGGGTCCAGAGCGGACCAGGCCCGCTCGGCGGTCGCCGCGACCGCGCCCTGGATGCCACCGGCCGCGCGATAGCCGGCCAGGGTCAGCCGGCCCGCCTTGCGGCGCTGCCAGGTGGAGAGCAGGGCGTGCGAGAGCAGCGGCAGCATGCCCGCGCCGTGCTCGCCCACGGCCCGGAAGGCGTGGGAGGTGCCCCCACCGCGCGGACCATCGGCGCCCACCTCGCGGATGATCAGCTCCGCGAGCCCCGGTTCCAGCTCCAGGCCCACGGCCCGGGCCGGACCGGTCACCGCCTCGCGCAGCTCCCCGCCGGTCAGCGGTCCGAGCACCATGTGGCGGTGCTGGAGCGCGTCGGCCAGCTCGGGATGGTCGAGGCAGCGCTCGTAGAAGTCGGCGCGGATGCCGAGGAGCACGAGGGCGGGCGCGGCCTCGTCCGGGCCGGCGGGCGTGCAGGCGGCGTGCAGGACCTGGACGAACGTACGCCTGGCCGTCTCGTCCGAGCAGAGCGTGAACGCCTCCTCGAACTGATCCACGATCACCACCGGCCGGGCGTTGGCGGCCTCGCGCTGAGCCCACGAGGCGACCGCTTTCCGGACGGCGGGCGCGAATTCAGGAGGATGGTCGGGTCCGTGAGCTTCCGCGCCGTCCGCGCCGTCTGCGTCGTCTGTGCCGGTCACAACGGCTTCCAGCCCGGGTATACGGCGGGTCAGTTCCGCGAGCGGGTCGGCGCCCGGCACGAGCTGGAGGATGGGGCGGTCGCCGGACTCGCCGTCGCCGTCGAGCGCGCCCTCCTCCAGGGCCGTCACCAGACCGGCGTTGAGCAGGGAGGACTTGCCCGCGCCCGAGGCGCCCACGAGCATCACCAGACCGCCCGTGCCGGTCTCGGCCGCCGAGGCCAGAAGCTTGACGAGTGCCTGCGTGCTCCGCTCCCGGCCGAAGAACCAGCGGGCGTCCTCCTGCCGGTAGGAGGCCAGACCCCGGTACGGGCAGACCCCGGCGGGGGCCTCCGGCTGGGGCCCCTCGTCCTCGTCCGGAGCCAGCGCGCGCTCCCACAGCCGCTGCCACTGGCCGAGGTCGTACAGACCGGCGGAGACGGGGGTGGGACTGATACGCCGTGCTTCGGGAATGAGGATGTGCAGCACGGCCGCGAGGGCGGTGAACTGAGCGGGCACGTTCCGGGCCCGCCGCCAGTCGCTGATCCGCTGCGCGGACACCCGGACGGGGCGCCCCCGCTCGTCCACACGCTGGAGCCGGCCGACGCCTTCCGACACCCGCTTGAGGGGCGGATTTCCCGCCTCTCGGTACAGCAGGGCGAGACGTTCCGCGAAGGCCGTGCGTGCCCCTGAGTCGGAACTCAAGGTTCCACCCCTTACTTCCCTCGCGGTTGAATCCGGACCGGAAAAGTCACTTTATACGGCTGACCTGCGGTAACGCACCGCTTCCGGCACCGGAACCTCCTCTGTGGGCCCCCTGGCTGGCAGGATCATGACCTGCGGCTCAACCATCGGGCGACGCCAGGACAGGCCACCAGCCCGGTGCCCCGCATTCCACCCAGCGCGCCGTACGTTCTCGGTCAATTTCCGTCCACAGGTCACTCGCTTCCTCCGGTACCGGTCCCCACGAGGGGAGGGACCGGTACCGGACGAAGCGGGACGATCACTGCGCCGCCCCTACACTTGGGCGAACGTTTCCATGTGACGGGAGAGGGCTGTGGCGAAGATCGTCGGCGGTTTCCAGGACCCGTCGTCGGAGGTGCTCGCCGAGGCGGCCGCGGTGTTCGGACTCCTCGCGTCCGCCGCCCGGCTGCACATCATGTGGGCGCTGTCCCAGGGCGAGAGCGATGTCACCCACCTCGCCGACCGGGTCGGCGGCGCGCTGCCCGCGGTCAGCCAGCACCTGGCCAAGCTGAAACTCGCCGGGCTCGTCCGCTCCCGCCGTGAGGGCCGACGGCAGGTCTACTACGTCGACGACCCCGACATCGTGACGGTGGTCCGCGTCATGGTCGGCCAGCTCACGGCCCGGGAAACCTCCTCGGGAGTCCCGGACCGACTGCGCGAGGCCGGTGTCTGAGGAGCCGGAGGCGCGAGGGGAGGACGGAGGCCCGCCGTCGACCGCGCCTGCTGCGTCGGACGGGGCGGTGACTGGGGGTGCCGTTCCGGGTGGGCCGATATCCGAAGCCGACGGTTCTTCTGCGTCTGTGTCTGCGTCTGCGTCCGTTGTTCCGGGTGACTCGAGGTCTGGGCGTGGCGGGGCGGCTTCTGTTGCTGACGGGCGGTCGTCGTCCGGGTCTGTTGGTCGCGCTGGGCGGGCGTCTGTTGGTGGGGGGCGGTCGTCGCCTGGGGCCGCCGGCTCGGTTGGGCGGGTGTCGGCGAGTGGTGTGGAGGGTGGGCCGGCGTCTGCTGCTGAGGGGCGGCTGTCGCCTGGGGCCGCTGGTTCCGCTGGGCGGCTGTCGGAGAGTGGTGGGCCGGGCGGGGCGTCGTCTGTTGGTGAGGGGCGGCTGTCGTCCGGGTCCGAAGGTTCCGCGGGGCGGGCGTCTGTGCCCGGTGCGGTGGACGGGCCGTTGTCTACGTCTGCTGTTCCAGGTCGGGCGACGACTGGCCCGGCTGACCCGGCTGCGCCTGCGGGTCCGACCGGACCGACACCGGGAGCCTTCGCTCCAGGCCCGCCTACGCCTGCGCCTGTGCTTGGGGTCGGGCTGACGGGTGATCCTGCTGCCGCCGATCCTCCGACCCGCGCGCGTGGTCTTGGGGTCGTGCTGAGGGGTGACCCGGTGGCCGTCGACGCTGCGACGCCCGCGCGTGTTCTTGATGGCGGGTCGTCGCGTGATGGCGCTGCTGCCGACCCTCCGCCTCCTGCGCCTGTGCTTGGGGTCGGGCCGTCGGGTGACCCTGTTGCTCCCGATCTTCCGCCTCGCGCGCGTGGTCTTGGGGTGGGGCTGAGGGGTGGCCCGGTTGCCGCCGATGCTCCGACGCCCGCGAGTGTTCTTGGTGGCGGGCCGTCGCGTGATCCTGCTGGGGTCGGGCTGACGGGTGATCCCGCTGCTGCCGATCCTCCGCCCCCTGTGCCTGTGCTTGAGGTCGGGCTGTCGGGTGACCCTGTTGCTCCCGATCCTCCGCCCTCCGCGCCTGATCTTGAGGTCGGGCTGTCGGATGACCCTGCTCCCGATCCTCCGCCCCCCGCGCCTGCTCTGTGGGGCGGATCGACGGGCACCCCCGCTGCCGCCGGCTCTTCGCCCCCCGTGCCTGTTCTTCGGACGTTCCCGACGGGCGACCCCGCTGCTCCCGACCCTTCACCCCGCGCACCCGCGGCCCCCGCACTTCCGGTGGCCCCTGGCACCACTGCCGCGTCCCCCTCGCCCGCCCCTCCCGTCCTTCGCGCCGTCCCTCCTGTTGACAGCGCGGACGCGGACGACGGCGGCCCAGCCGACCCCGATTCCCGCATGGGCCCCCGCACTGGCCCCGGCCCCGCCGCTCCCCCCGCCGGCCTCCTCGAAGTCTTCCGCCGACTCGACACCGGACCGCGAGGGCTGACCGAGGCGCAGGCGGCGGAGCGGCTGACGCGGTTCGGGGAGAACACGGTTCCGGACACCCGGGACCTGTCCTGGCCCCGCCTGTTCGTCCGCAGCGTGCGTGACCCGTTCACCGCGGTGCTGCTCTGTCTGGGACTGGTGTCGGCCGCCGTCTTCGCCTGGGGCACCGCCTCGGTGATCCTCCTGCTCGTCGTCGTGAGCTGCGTCCTGCGCGCCTCCGGCGAACACCGGGCCGCCCGCTCCACGGCAGGACTCCGCCGCCTGGTGGCGACCACCGTCACGGTCCAGCGCCGGGTGTACGAGGACGCGGCCCCGGTCACCCGCGAGATCCCGGTCGAGGAACTCGTCCTCGGCGACGTCGTACGGCTCGGCCCCGGCGACCTGATCCCCGCGGACGTACGACTGCTGCGGTCGACCGGACTCACGGTCCACCAAGCCGCACTCACCGGAGAGTCCACACCGGTGGACAAGTCCGCGGTCGAGGCCCCCGGGGACGACGGCGTCTTCCAGGACCCCCGGCTCTGCTTCCAAGGCGGCAGCGTCGCGTCCGGCAGCGCCACCGCCGTGGTCACCGCGACCGGCGGCGACACCCGTTTCGCCGCCGCCCACCGCCGTACCGGAAAACCCCCGGCGACCACCTTCGAACGCTCCGTCCAGGGCGTCTCCTGGATCCTGATCCGCTTCGCCCTGCTGACCCCGCCCCTGGTGCTCATGGCCAACGCCGCCCTCCGCGGCCGCGGCCTGGAGACGCTCCCCTTCGCCGTCGCGGTGGCGGTCGGTCTGACCCCGGAGATGCTGCCGGTCCTCGTCACCACCTGCCTGGCCCGTGGCGCCGCGCTCCTCGCCCGTACCCACGGCGTCATCGTGCGCCGGCTCCCCGCCCTGCACGACATCGGCGCCATGGACGTCCTGTGCGTGGACAAGACCGGCACTCTCACCCAGGACCGCCCGGTCGTCCATCGCGCCCTGGACACCGAGGGCCACGACGACCCCGAGGTACTGCGCTGGGCGGCGGCCGCCGCCTGGTGGTCGCTCCAGCTCGCCGACCTCCCGGCCCCCGACGCCCTGGACGAGGCGCTGCTCGCGGCCGCCGACGAGGACGCCCTCACGTCGTACGACGGCATCACGGCCCGCCCCTTCGACCCGGCCCGCCGCCTGGCCACCGTGATCGTCCGCACCCCCGGCCGGCTCGGCACGCACACCCAGATCACCAAGGGCGCCGTGGAAGCCGTATTGCAACGCTGTGCCCTGCCCGACGACGAGCGCTCCCGCCTGCGCGGCCTGGCCGACGCACAGGCCGCCGACGGACTGCGCGTCCTCGCGGTCGCCGCCACCGAACGCCCCGCCGGAGACCGCCCCCAGGAACGCGGCCTCACCTTCCGCGGCCTGGTCACCCTCCGGGACGACCTCGCCCCCACCGCCGCCGAGGCCCTCGCCGGGCTCGCCGCACGGGGCGTCAACGTCAAGGTCCTCACCGGGGACCACCCGGGCACCGCGGTCCGGGCCTGCCGTGATCTGGGGGTCCCGGTGGCCGGTGTCCTTTCCGCCGACCGCCTCGACACCCTCACCGACCCCGAACTCACCGAACTGGCCCGCCGTACGACCGTCTTCGCGCGCTGCACCCCCGAGCACAAGACCCGGATCGCCCGGGCCCTCCAGGCCGGCGGCCACACGGTCGGCTTCCTCGGCGACGGCGTCAACGACCTGCCCGCCCTGCGCACCGCCGACGTGGGCATCGCCCCACGCGACGCGGCCGGGGTGACCAGGGAGAACGCGGACCTGGTCCTCGCCGGGAAGGACCTCACCGCGATCGGCCACGCGGTCGCCGCCGGCCGTCACGCGGGCGGCAACATCGCCACGTATCTGCGCATCACGCTCTCCTCCAACCTCGGCAACGTGATCGCGATGCTCTCCGCGGGCCTGCTCCTGCCCTTCCTGCCGATGCTCCCGGCCCAGGTCCTCGTCCAGAACCTGTGCTTCGACGCGGCCCAACTGGCCTTCGCCCACGACCGTCCCGCCCCGTCCGCCGTGCGCCGGCCGAGCGTTCTGGACCCCCGGGCGCTGCTCCGGTTCATCGTCGGATTCGGCGCGCTGAACGCGGTGGCGGACCTGGCGACCTTCGGTGCCCTGGCGTTCGCGCTGCGGGGCCCGGGCGACGACGAGGCGCTGTTCCACTCGGGTTGGTTCACGGAGAACCTGCTGACGCAAGCGGTGGTGATGGTCCTGCTGTCCTTCGGCAGAGGCGGCAGAGGCGGCAGAGGCGGCAAGGGTGGCAGGCGGCCGGGCCCGGTGACCTGGTCGGCCGCCGGACTGGCCGGAATCGGTCTGCTGCTCCCCGCGTCCCCTCTGGGCTCGGCCCTGGGCCTGAGTCCCCTGCCCGGGGTGTACTACGGACTGCTCGCTGCCGTACTGGCCTTGTACGCCGTAGGCCTGACGGCGGCGAGGACGCGCCACGAGCGCGTCTCGTCAGCCACAGTTGCGCAATCCTGAGACTGAGGGGCCTCAGGGACAGGCGATGTCGAACCCGTACCGCAGGGGTTCGTCCGTCACCCCGTGATCGAGCCGGTAGACGTAGACCCCCTCCACCCGCACTCCGGGCGGCGCTCCGTCGGCCCGGCAGGGATACGTCACCTGCACCACCCGCGGCCGATCGGCAACCTTGACCCGCAACCCATCGGCCGGTCCGCCCTCGAGAACGGCGACTTCCCAACCGGTCACGTCGGCCGTCTCCACTGTCTCCGTTGCTTCCACGCCGACAGTTTAAAGCTTGCGCAATCATCCGATCCGTGCCCTCTTTGGGTCACGGGGCCCGTTGCTACCCTCCAAGCACTGAGCGAGGAGAGGGTGTTGAGCATGGCGGACGGGTTCTCCGTGGACCTCGACGCGCTTCGCAAGGCCGCCTCCGGGGTCAGCACCACCCTGGACGCGATGGCCACCAAGAAGGTGAGCGACATCGACGCTCCCAAGGACGCCTTCGGGCACGATGAACTGGCCGGGGCGGTCGTCGACTTCACCGACCGGTGGAACATCGGCGTCTCCCACCTCGCCACCGACGGCGCGGAGGTCTCCGACCGGCTGAACCACTGCGTCCAGAGCTACGAGGCGGCCGAGCAGCACATCCAGCTCTCGGCCGAGGGCATTCTGAAGTCCTCGTCCGGAACCGACCCGGGGGCGTCCTGATGGCGGCCGGGCTCGGCGAGACGTCGGACCCCCGCGAGCTCGTCCCCGGCGCACCGGACGCCCTGACCGCCACCGCGCAGTCCCTGCTCGCCTACGGCGACGTCCTCATCGAGGCCGGCGAAGGACTAGCGAAGATCGACACGGAGAACGGCTGGAGCGGCGAGGCCGGTGACGCCTTCCGTGACCGTTTCCACGGTCAGCCGGCCCGATGGGTCGAGGCGGGTAACAACTTCCACGCCGCCGCGAACGCCGTCTACGACTACATCGCCGCCCTGCGCGCGGGCCAGCAGCGTGCGGGCGAGGCCATCTCCCAGTACGCGCGCGGGCAGTCGGCCACCGCGACCGCCAAGAACGCCCACGACCAGCAGGTCGACGAGGCGCGCGGCAAGGGGGACACCACCGAGATCCCCTTCCACGATCCCGGCGAGGCCGACCGTGCCGCCGCCCGCGGGACGCTCGAGACGGCTCGCGGAAACGTGGACAGCGCGGGACACACCGCGGCCGCGCTGGTGAAGAAGGCCACGGAGGCCGCCCCCGAGCGCCCGGGATTCTGGTCCAAGGTCGGCGACTTCTTCGGCGATGTGGGTGAGGACCTGCTGGACGGCGGCAAGACCGTCGTCAACGACCTCGCCTCCTTCGGGAACGCCATGGTCCAGCATCCGGGCGACAGCGCGGCGATGCTCGGCGGCATGCTGCTGGCCGGAGTCAGCGCCGGGGGCGAAGGACTCGGCGTGGCCCTGGACGCCACGGGCGTCGGAGCGGTCGCAGGCGTACCGCTCAACGTCGTCTCCGCCGCCGGGATCGCCACCGGTGTCGGCCTCGCGGGCGCCGGCGCGGTGGACCTGGCGCAGCACGCCACGAACGACTCCAAGGTCGAACCCCTCCGGATGAACAGCGAGGGCTCGGGAACCGGCGGCTCCACCCAGCAGCCCGCCTCCGACCTGATCAAGAACGGCCGGCAGTACCAGGGCACCGGCGGTCGCGCCGGGAACAACCTGCCGGTGGAGAACGGTCCCAAGGACGGCACCCTCTACAAGACGGACCCGCAGACCGGAAAAGTCACCAACTACACGACGTACGACTCCGAGGGCCGCGCGGTCAAGCGCGTGGACCTGGAGGGCCGTCCGCACGGCGGGGTGGACACACCGCACGTCGTAGAGTACGTGCGTAACACCAACCCGAAGACCGGCGAGGTCTTCGTGCGCCCCTCGAACGACGTGCGCGCCGCGTTCCCCTGGGAGATTCCGTGAGCAGCACCAGGCCGTCGTGGTCCGACCGGAAGCCGCCGGCGTTCTTCACCCGGTGGCGCGCGGACTGGAAGGACGAGGAACTCACCCCGGCCAACTACCTCGACTTCGAGGGCGGCCTGCGCTTCGTCCTGGCGGCGGCCTGGCTGTTCTGCCCCGAGACGGTCGAGTACCGGGGCTGTGTGTTCCTCAAGGACCGCTTCACCCAGGACAACATCGACAACTGGTTCACCACGCTGGACGGCGACCGCGAACGCATCGAGGCGGTGGCCAACCACGTCGAACTCTGGTCGGTGTTCAACAACACCCCCCTCACGGACGACGACCACCTCGGCGAAGAACTCCCCCAACTCGCCCTGGCCCTGGGAGAGTCCTGGCAGGGCATCCTCTCCACGCGCTACCCCGACCGCGAGATCACGGTCGAGGTGAGCGACGAGGAGGACGGCGCCTACGGTCCGACGGTGACGTTCTGGACGTCTCCGGTGCCGTCGGTGTTCGGCTAGCGCAGCCGGTCACCCGTGGTGAGCAGTACGGCTGCGGTGGCGGCGCGGCGGGAAGCGGCCACGCCCCCCGTCGCGATGGTCCCGCCGTTCGCCGGCGGTCGGCGACTCGGACCGAGGTCCCACCGGGGGCTGCGGGGTGACGCGTCCGCTGCGGCGGGGCAGGGGCGTGCTGTACCGGTGCACGGCGATTCTGCCGGCGTGCTCGATGTTGAGCCGGTGGATCACGTATGCCGCGGCCGCGATGAGGACGATGAAGGCGGCGACTGTCAGGAAGGCGTTCATGGCGGCCGCCTCACATACCGACGATCAGGCGGCTGGGCAGACCGGCCCGATCGGGCTGTCGGGGGACGGCCGTGAACGCGGCGGAGGCGCCGCCTTCGTACTCCCATGCCTCGTCCGGCTCCAGTGGCTCCTCGGCCGCGGCGACGCCGTGCCGGGCCGCCTCCGCGGCGATGAGCGCGCTCGCGGTCAGGGGCGGGCCGTCGTGGTCGGACGCGGCAGCCATCAGCCGGGCCGCCGACTCCGCCCCGGTCTCCGGCGGGATGATCAGCAGGTCCCAGCGGCCGGTGCCGTAGGAGAGCAGCAGCAGCTTGTGCGGGTCGATTTCCGGGGTGAACCAGCCGACCCTGACGACATGCCCGCCCACGGGAACCCGGCGGGGGATGACTGGCCAGTACTTCGGGTTGACGGCGATGCGCGTGATGCGGCCCCACAAGGGGTCCAACACATCGGTCAGCGCGGGCAGTTCGCTCAGCAGATCCCGGGAGCGGGGCCACCAGGCACCGTCCAGGAGCCCTCGCGATGCGCCGTCGGTCTTCAGGGCGAGACGCGCGGCCGGGGCTGCGAGGGGCCCGGGGTGCGGCAGGGCGGGATACAAGGTCGCCGACATGATGCGGACCCGTCTCCGGGCCGCCTCTGCGGCGGCCCGGGTTTCATCTCTCGCCGAGAACGACCCGGCGTGAAAGCCGATGTGCGGCATGCCCTCGGTACGTTCCACACTACTCCGCGCCCCGCCGCGACGCGGAGTAGTGGCTGCCTAGAGGTGGAGCAGGCGCTGGGTCATCTCCCGGTACTGCCTAAGCGCGTGACGGAGTTCGTCGGACTGCGTGTCGGGGTCCTGGTCCTGCCAGCCGGCCCGCAGGACACGTCGCCGTTCCGCGAGGGCGCTGACGAGCTGGGCGGTGGCTTCGTCGAAGGCGCTCTCGGCCTCTTCCAGCGCCTCGAGCGGGGTGTCGGCGAAAGTGTTGAGGGCGTGCCCGAGGCGTACGGCGATCGTGTCCCGTTCGGCCGACGGGAGCAGCGGCTCCGGGCCCGCGGCGCGGCGTTCGGCGCGACCCCGGGGTTGGTCCTCAGGCTGCTGGGCGCGTGTCTGGTCGTACATCATCGAGGGCCGCTTCCGTTCCGCCTGAAGGTGTCCTTGGTCCTCTGGACAGCCTGCTTCAGGCTTCCGGAGACTTCCGTGATCCCGCTCGTCATCGTCTGCGCCTGGTTTCTGATGGTCCGTGAAACGGTCATGGCAGGCCTCACTGTCGGAGTTCGCCTCACGGTAATGCTGCTGCTTGTGCGGTGTCAGGGGCATCTCCTCACATGTCGTCCGGCTGCGTGTGATCGTCCCGGGAGGACTGGCTGGTCAACAGCCAGGAGCGCACCGGCTCCGCGATGCGCGTGGTGTCCACGGTGAGCTGGAGACGTGTTCCGCCGTCAGCGCCCGCGGGGTAGCTGCGCGCTTCGGTGGTGGCGAAACAACCGCGGAGAATCTCCGCGACATGACGAGCCGCCTCAGGATCCGCGGCGACGATACGAACCTCCGCGTGCCCGGCCGACGGCAGTTCCGGTGACTTCATGGCGACCCCTTGCAGCTCTGTTGACCATGGGCAGCCGGCCCGGGGCCGATGGCAGGTGCTCTTCGATCATCGATCATCGTAGGTTCGACGGTCGCGGTCATGACGCGGACCTGTCCCGACGTGGGCGGCGGTATGCGAAGTACTCCCGGCTCGTTTCACTCTACGCCGCTCGGCGGCCCCGGGAGAGCCGGTCCGTGCTTGTGAGCAGGCCTTTTATCGAGAGACCACGAGCCCGGCACCGTCGGCGGGCCTGGCCGGTGCGACCAGGACCCCACGGTGTCCGCAGCCTCGACTGCAGTCGCCGGTACGAGACCTTCGAGGAAGTGCCGGGCGCTACCGCGCACACCCGCGACGGAAGGAGCGGAGCGGGCGGTCGGGACGGTGCCGCTCATCATCGCGTCCATCGCGTCCATCGCCGTTCGAGGCGGATTACCTCACCGTAGAGCGCGCGAAAATCTATGCTGGCTGGAGTAGACATTGAGTGCCGCCATGGTTATGGTTTCTCTCGTAGCCCAGAGAGACAGAAGGGCCCGGCAGACACGAACTGCCGGGCAGCGGTATGTAGTTGCAGTGCGCAGGACGGTGCGGTGGTGGAGTTCCGAAGCCAGGGTTGCTGCAGGACGGCGACGGGGCTGACGACCGGACCGGGTGGCCCGCGGTGATCAGGGGCCGCCATTCGCAGTACGCAGCAGTGAAGTCAGCGGTACCTCGGTGAAGGCGTCGGCTGTGGGCGCGCGCATCGGGAAGCAGTACCAGCAGTGCAGCAGTACGCAGTACCCGTTTGGCAAGTGATTGGTTCAGAGGGAAGAACGGAGGAGCCGAGCGCCATCAGGATCGCCCGGGCGGAAGTCTTGAGTCCGGGTACCGCAGGACATCGACAGTGAGGTGGTCTCCGGTCAGGCAACAGCGATCCCAGCAGCCCCGACAGCATCTCGGTCGGGTCCGCGGAAACAGAAGGCCGGCGCAGTACCAGGGCCGGCAGATGGTGTAGCAGTTCCTTCGGGGTCCTGGTGCCGTACGGCACCAGGACCCCTCCACGCGTTCCGCAGAGAGGTGAGATGACAGCAGACGATTCCTTCGGCCGTCTCGACGACGACGATTACCCCGCCTACACCATGGGCCGAGCTGCCGAGATGCTCGGCACCACCCCCAGCTTCCTCCGCGCCCTCGGCGAAGCCCGCCTCATCACCCCGCTCCGCTCCGAGGGCGGACATCGCCGCTACTCCCGCTATCAGCTGCGGATCGCCGCCCGCGCCCGGGAACTCGTCGACCACGGCACCCCCATCGAGGCTGCCTGCCGCATCATCATCCTCGAAGACCAGCTCGAAGAAGCCCAGCGCATCAACGCCGAGTACCGCCGCGCCGCCTCCCAGCACGCGGTCGGCATCTGACCCGCAGCCCGCAGCGAGTGGCAGGCCGCGCTGATCCGTCAATTTCAGAATACGAGTGCATGACCGCCGAAGACACTCAGCCGCCGGCACACGGGCGCGATCCCCAGCCTCGCCCCGGCACCACTCCCGACGACCTGCGGCCCGCGGTCGATGGGCCCGCCGGCCTAACCGGCCGGGCGGCTGCCGCCGGCCTGCAAGGCGGGGCGGAGCGTGTGGCGGCTGCGCTGAAGCCGAGGATGCGGGGCTGGCTGCACGCCGGCGTGTTCCCCCTGGCTCTGGTCGGCGGCATCGTCCTGATCGCTGTCTCGCGCTCGGCGGCGGCAGTGGCGGCCTGCTCGGTGTACGCCCTGTCGGCCTGTCTGCTGTTCGGCACCAGCGGGGTCTACCACCGCGGAACCTGGGGCCCGCGCGGGGAGGCGGTCCTGCGGCGGCTGGACCACGCGAACATCTTCCTGATCATCGCCGGCACCTACACCCCGCTGGCGGTACTGCTGCTGCCCGCGGGCCAGCAGCGGGTGCTGCTGGCCGTGGTGTGGGCGGGTGCCCTGGCCGGCATCGCCTTCCGCATCCTGTGGATCGGGGCTCCCCGGTGGCTGTACACCCCGTCCTACATCGCGCTGGGCTGGGTCGCCGTCTTCAACCTGCCCGACTTCGCACGCACCGGCGGCACCGCGGTCGTCGTACTCGTCATCGCCGGCGGTCTGCTCTACACCGCGGGCGCCGTCGTCTACGGACTCAAGCGCCCCGACCCCTCGCCCGCCTGGTTCGGCTTCCACGAGGTCTTCCACGCCCTGACCATCGCGGCATTCACCGCGCACTACGCGGCCATCCTCCTGGCATCCACATGACCGCGTGCGGAGGCAGGTCCACCTCTCCGGCACAGATGCCACGGGCCTGACCCGTTCCTCACGTCACTGGCGGGCCTCGAACGGTTCGACGACCATAAAGTCCTGCCCGGTCACGGCTGCCGACCGCGGCCCGACAAGGCCAGGGTGCGTCTCATCGGCCGCCACCCCCTTTCCAATGCATTTCCGCACCCATTTCCGCACCCATTTCCTCAGTGAGGGAGCCGGTGCATCGTCGCGCTCAGTCGAGGGTGGCGAGGTGATCGGCGTCGCCGCCTCGCCACTCGACGAGGAAGATGGTCGCGTCGTCGGTCGTGGTGCCGCCGCGTTGGTGTTTCAGGGCGTGGGAGAGCGCTCGCACGACCGCCCGTACCTCCGTACGCTCGCGGAGGATCCGGTTGGTCCATTCGACGAGCTGATCCTCGCCGAACTGTTCCCCGCCGGTGTAGTGCTCCTCGATGAGGCCGTCGGTGAAGCACAGCAACCGGTCGCCGGGGCGCAGCATCCGCTCGCTGACCACCGGCTCCTCACCGCCGAAGCCGACCGGCAACGTTGTCGGGCTCTCCAGCCGGTCCACCACGGTGCGGTCCCGGATCAGAAACGGGGCCGGGTGGCCTGCGTTGACCCACTGCAGTCGGCCGGTGGTGATGTCCAGAATCATCATCTGAGCGGTGACGAAGTGGTCGGGGCCGAACTGCTCGTTGATGGCCCTGTCCATGAACGCGTACACCTGGGACAGATCGGTGTGGGCCCGCCGCGTGTGGCGATAGGCGCCGATGGCCACCGTCGCCATGGTCGCCGCGTCCAGCCCGTGGCCCATCGCGTCGATCATGGCCATGTGCAGGATGTCGCCGTTGAGGGCGTAGTCGAAACTGTCGCCGGCCACGTCGTAGGCGGGCTCCAGGATCCCGGCCACCTCGACCTGCGGAATCGTCATCGACAGCGGGGGCAGCAACGACCACTGGATCTCCGCGGCCACGCTCATCGGGGCGCTGCGGCGGGCCTGGAAGAACTGGTCGGTATAGGCGTCCTTGGTGACGATCATGTCCGCGACCAGACCGGCGAGTCTGCGCAGCAGTCGCCGGTCGTGGTCATCGACGCGGTCCAGGGTGACGGCCATCACCCCGATCTGGTCGCTTCCGTCCAGCAGCGGCAGGTACATCCGCACACTGCCGTCCTTCGGCACCTCCACCGGTCTGCGGCTCAGGAACGCCTCGCCGGCGGGGGAGCCCTCGACCGGCTCGGGGCCGCCGACCTTCAGCCGCCGGCCCGGCAGCGGCACCAGCAGCACCTGTTCGTAGTCCTGCAGGAGGATGGAGACCTCCCGCCCCCCGACCCTGGCCACCTCTTCCGCGACGAGCGGGGCGATCAACTCCGGCGGCATCTCGTGTGCGCGGTCCAGCAGCACCCCGAGCAGCCGTTCGCCGAACCCCTCGGACCGGTCCACCCCGACCCTGTCCGGCCTACGCCCACGGTCCGTCATAGCTTCTGCTTCCCTTCGTCCTCTGACATGGGACTCGGCGGGCTGACTGCTTCCACGCGGCGTTCGCCGGGTGGCCCGGTGCCCCGGACTCGTTTCACCACAGCCGATGCGCGGCGGTGGCGGCCGGAACGGCGCCGCCGGCACCCCGACGATGTGTCCCGACGACGTATCCCGGCGCGTTGCCCGTAGCAACGCACACCCTGCCCCTCTCGGATCCACCAGCAGGCAACCGCGATCAGCGTGCGACGACGCCGTCGACCGGCACAGGCTCGCATCGCCGACCGGTCCAACGAGCCGATTGCGCCATGGGCAGCATGTCGCCCCCGAATTCCGTTCACCACAAGGGGCTTGGGCCGACGGAGACAGGGGGAAGCCGACCGGCCAGCGGGCCAGGTCCGGGCCACCGGACGTGGCCGTGGTCGGGTGGTCGGTCGCGGTTGTTCGCGCAGACCGTTTCCAGAATGCCGACCCTGCGCCATGTCGGGTCCACGACGCCGTGGCCGCACCACTCCGGACATCGGCGCAACGATCACGCCCTGCTGGGCGGGCCGCGTCCGCCATGCTTCAACGACCCCGGCCTATGCACACCGGGGTCGCACTTCCGGACCGGTCGCACGCGAGAGGGCGCCGACCCGCTTTGATGCTATGCCTGTTGCACACTTCGGGCATCCGGTGTCTCGCGGTTCTCGCGGAGCGGTGCACGCATCACGGCCTCCACCACGGCCGGCCCTGTGCCCCAGCGCGGGGGAGGGGAGCAGGGGCGAGGGCTGACATTTGTTGGATGCCGATCGCGAAGGGGCTCACACCCCACGGGCTACGCCACACGCACAAGCCGCGCATGGAGGGTCCCAGATTTCTCCCAAGGGGCCCCTGAAACCACTCAAGGGCCGGATCCGCTTTCACGGATCAGGCCCCTGACCTGGTGTTTCAGCTGTCGGGGTGGCGGGATTTGAACCCACGACCTCTTCGTCCCGAACGAAGCGCGCTGCCAAGCTGCGCTACACCCCGATCGTCGCTGCTCGTCGCGGCGACGTCGTTTACTTTAGCCCACCGGTGGCTTGAGACGAAATCCGGTTTTGCCGCGGTGGCGGATGGGGTTCGGGCGGGCGTGGTCGAGGGCGATCAGCAGGATCGCGAGGGCGTAGAAGGAGAGGCCGAGGAGGAGGGCGTTGCCGAGGACGTTCTTGTAACCGTGGAGGTCCACGTCCAGGAAGGGGTACAGGTAGCGGCCGCCCGTGCCCGGAGGGATCAGTTCGCCTCGGGTGAAGGAGAACAGCAGGTACGCCAGGGGGTACAGCAGCCACGTGGCCGCCTGGCGCAGGTGCAGGCGGCCGGGGGCCGTCAGCAGGAGCCAGTCCGCCAGTGCCGCCGCGGGGATCACGGTGTTGAGGACGTGGGTGGTCACCGCGTGCCAGCCCGTCGGGTTCGCCGCCGCGCCCGTCAGGGGGAAGGGGCTCGACGCGTTCGCCAGCAGCAGGTGGTACACCAGGGCCGTGATCGTGACGTAGAGGAGGGCCGCGCCTGTCACGGATGACGGCAGGGGGCGGCGGGCGGTCCACGCCCTGCGGGCCGACAGCAGGAGCACTACCGCCAGCAGGATCGTGCTCTGGATCGAGAAGTGGCTCAGCGTGCGGACAAGGCTGCTCAGGAGCACTTCGATGGTCACGGCCGCCGCGGCCGTCAAGGCCACCAGTACGCGGTAGACGGCGGCCACGGGATGGCGTACGGGAGCCACCACCGCCCTGGCGGGGACGGGGGAGCGCAGGAATGCGGGCATGCCCGGGACTGCGGGGAGGTCCGGCATGTCCCTCGGTATCGGCGCGGTCATGCCCTCACGTTAGGCAGAACCGGCAAAAGGGGCGATACGGGCGAGCCGTGCGGGTTAATCTCCCCGCACGGCCTCAGTCGTACGGCCGCCGGCCCCTACTCCCGGCCCACCAGCGTCAGCAGCGTCACCTCGGGCGGGCAGGCGAACCGCACCGGCGTATAGCGGCTCGTCCCGCATCCCGCCGACACGTGCAGGTACGACCTGCGGCCCTCCGCCTCGTGCGTGGACAGACCCTTCACGCGGTCCGTGTCCAGGTCGCAGTTGGTGACGAAGGCGCCGTAGAAGGGGAGGCAGAGCTGGCCGCCGTGAGTGTGGCCGGCGAGGATCAGCGGGTAGCCGTCGGCCGTGAAGGCGTCCAGGGCGCGGAGATACGGGGCGTGTACGACCCCCATGGAGAAGTCGGCCGCGTCCGACGGGCCGCCGGCCACCTCCGCGTAACGGTCCCGCTTGATGTGCGGGTCGTCCAGGCCCGTCAGCTCCACCGACACGCCCTCGATCTTCAGCATGCCGCGCGTGTTCGTGAGGTTCTGCCAGCCCGCCGCCTCGAAACCGTCCCGCAGGTTCTCCCACGGGTTGTGGATGACCCCTACGGCGGCCGCGTTGCCGTTCAGGCCGTGGCGGCCCTGGGCCTTCTCGTACAGGTAGCGGGCAGGGTTACGGAACGTGGGGCCGTAGTAGTCGTTGGAGCCGAAGACGTACGCGCCCGGGAACTCCATCAGCGGGCCCAGCGCGTCCAGGACCTCGGGTACGCCCTCCGGGTCGGACAGGTTGTCGCCCGTGTTGATCACGAAGTCCGGGCGCAGGCCCGCCAGCGAGCGCAGCCAGCGCTGCTTCTTGCGCTGGCCGCCCACCATGTGGATGTCGGAGACCTGGAGCACCCGCAACGGGCGCATGCCGGGCGGCAGGACGGGGACCGTCACTCGTCGCAGCCGGAAGGAACGGGTTTCGAAACCAGCCGAGTAGACGAGACCGGCGGCGCCAACCGCCGCGATCCCCAAAGGAACTCCGTATCGCGCGCGCATGTCTCCATCGTGTCAGATCACCAAGGCATCCTTGACCGGGCGCCCCGCCGCCCCGTAGCGCCGGGGCGTCCGCCGTTCCAWAGAGCCGGGTGCCCGCCAACCCGTAGCGCGGGGGCGCCCGCCGTCCATAGAGCCAGGTGCCCGCCGCCCCGTAGAGCCCCGGCCGCCCGCCGCCCCGGTAGAGCCCCGAGTGCCCCCGGCCTCCCTACAAGCCGCCCGCTCACCCCCGCCGTGGAGCCGAGCACCCGCCCCCCCAAAGCCGCCGTCCCCCTTCCCCCATGGCCCGGGGCGCCCGCCGTCCAGTAAATGCGCGGGCACCCCCCACCCCGCACCTGCGACAATCAAACGCATGACCACGCTCAAGTCGAAGCTGCAGGAAGACCTCACCGCCGCCGTGAAGGAGCGCGACGAGCTCCGCTCCTCGACGCTCCGGCTGACGCTCGCCGCGATCACCAAGGAGGAGGTCGCGGGCAAGACGAAGCGCGAGCTCTCCGACGACGAGGTCCTGAAGGTGATCACCAAGGAGGCGAAGAAGCGCCGCGAGGCCGCGGACGCCTTCGCCCAGGGTGGTCGCGCCGAGTCCGCCGAGCGGGAGAAGGCGGAGGGCGAGGTCCTCGCCGGGTACCTGCCCAAGCAGCTCGGCGACGACGAGCTGAACGACATCGTCGCCCAGGCGGTCCAGGAGGCCAGGGCGGCGGGCGCCGAGGGGCCCCGGGCCATGGGCGCCGTCATGAAGATCGTGAACCCGAAGGTGGCCGGTCTGGCCGAGGGCGGCCGGGTCGCCGCGGTCGTGAAGAAGCTCCTGGCCGGCTGAGACGAGCTCCTGGCAGTCGTACGAGAGCCCGGTCCCGCGCAGTCAGCGGGACCGGGCTCTCATCCGTTCGTACGCCCCCGGGCGTCGGCCGCGTCAGCCGCGCCCGCCCCCATTACCGTTGCCGTTCCCGTTGCTCGTGCCCTGGATGAAGTTCTCCGGGATGGAGAAGGTCGGCGTCGGGAAGGTGGTGTTGCCGTTGTCCCCGCCGTCGTTCCCGCCGTTGTCGTTGCCGCCGTTGTCTCCGCCCTTGTCACCGCCGTCGCCCTTGCCGTCGCCCTTTTCCTTCGGAGGGTCCGGGATGTAGACGAGGTTGAAGCCGGGGGCCTCCTTGCCCTCCAGTGCGCCGCTCATCATGTCGCGCCAGATCGGGCCGGGGACCTTGCCACCGAACACCTTTTCGTTGTACACGCCGCCGATGGTGATGTTCTGCATCTTGCGCTTGTGCGCGGGGTCGCCGACCCAGACCGCGCCGGCCATGTTCGGCGTGTAGCCCACGAACCAGGCCGCGTAGCGCTCGTCGGTCGTACCGGTCTTGCCGGCGCTGGCACGGCCGCCGCCGAGGCCCGCCTCCGAACCGGTGCCGTCCTCGACCACGCCCTTGAGGAGCGTGTTGATGGTGTCCGCGGTCTTCTCCGACATCGCCCGCGAGCAGGTCGACTTCGGCACCTGGAGCGACTTCGACTTCTCGCCGGCCCGCTGGGTGATCGACTCGATGGCGACCGGGGTGCAGTACATCCCGCGCGAGGCGAAGGTCGCGTACGCGTTCGCCATGGTCAGCGGCGACATCTCCTGCGTGCCCAGGGCGATCGACGGGGCCTGCTGGATCTTGCCGCCGTCGGCGCGTGCCACACCCATCTTCGCGGCCATCTCCGTCACCGGGCAGATGCCGATGTCGCTGATGAGCTGCACGTAGTAGGTGTTGACCGACTTCGCGGTTGCGGTCTTCATGTCGTACGGGCCCACCTCGGACTCGTTCTCGTTGGAGACCTTGACGCCCTTCTCGTTCCAGACCTTGCCGCTGCACTCCTGGACCGGGGCCGGGTAGTCCATCTCGTACGGCGAGGGGTACATCTTCGTCGCCGGCATACCGCCCTCTATGGCGGCCGCGGCCACGATCGGCTTGAACGTCGAACCGGGCTGGTAGCCGGCCCCGCCGCCCATGGCCGCGTTGACCGAGAGGTTGAGCGTCGTCTCGTTCTTCTTGTTGCTGATGCCGTACGGCCGTGACTGGCCCATCGCCAGGATCTTGCCGGTGCCGGGCTGGACGATGGTCGCGGCGGTGGCCACGTCGTCGTCCTGGTAGACGTGCTCCTTGATGGACTTCTGCGCCGACTCCTGGGCCTGCGGGTCCATCGTGGTCTTGATCGTCAGACCGCCCTGGTTCCAGACCTTGGCCCGGGCCTCCTTGGTCTTGCCGAAGACCGGATCGGTCAGGAAGACCTCACGGACGTAGTCGCAGAAGAAGCCCGCGCCCTTGACCGCCGTGATGCAGCCGTTCTTGGACTTGCTGACCTTGAGGCCCAGCGGCTGCTCCTTGGCCTTGTCGGCCTCCGCCTGGGAGACGTCACCGACCTCGGCCATGCGCTGGAGCACGGTGTTGCGCCGCTTGGTCGCCTCGGCCTCGTCGTTGACGGGGTCGTAGCGGCTCGGGGACTGGACGATGCCCGCGAGCAGCGCCGACTGCTCGAGGCTGAGGTCCTTGGCGTGCTTGGAGAAGTAGCGCTGGGAGGCGGCCTCGACGCCGTAGGCCTGCTGGCCGAAGAAGGTGATGTTGAGGTAGTTCTCGAGGATCTTCTTCTTGCCGAGTTCCTCTTCGAGCTGGATCGCGTACTTCAGCTCGCGGATCTTGCGGCCGATGGTCTGCTGGGTGGCCTGGGCGACCTTCGTGGGGTCGTCACCGGCCTCCTCCACCGCGACGTTCTTCACGAGCTGCTGCGTCAGAGTGGAGGCGCCCTGGGAGACACCGCCGCTCTGGGCGTTCTTGTTGAGTGCGCGCAGGACGCCCTTCAGGTCGACCGCGCCGTGCTGGTAGAAGCGCGAGTCCTCGATCGCCACGATCGCCTTCTGCATGTACGGCGAGATGCTCTTGAGGTCGACCACCGTGCGGTCGCGCGAGTACACCGTGGCGATGGTGCCGCCCTCGCTGTCGAGGATCGTGGTGCGCTGGCTCAGCGGCGGGGTCTTCAGGTTCGTCGGGAGTTCGTCGAAACTCTCCACCGACCCCTTGGCCGCGAGCCCCAGTGCGCCGGCCGCGGGCAGCGCGATGCCGGCCATCACCGCTCCCGCGAGAACACTGACACCGAGGAACTTGGCGGCCTGCTGCGTGGGCGACAGACCGCCACCCGAGCGCTTCTTCGACATAGAGGGCAGCCTAATCCGTACTCATGAGCGTTCAGAGGGAGCCCATGTCACGGCATGGCGACGGAAGCGGGCACGACCGCGTCGGAGCGGGCATGGCGACAGGAGCGCCTACCTTCTCATTCGCCGGACACGCGCACAGGCCTTGGCCTAAGCTGCTCTCAACTGTCACAGCAGTAGGGCCACGTATCAATACGTCCGGCGACCCCGAATCGTTCCGGAGGTTCCCCAACTTTTTTGGTGGGGCGTGTCCGAATCCGCCTCGTGTGTCATCAGGTGCCCGTTGTGACGCAAGACAAGTGTCCTGGTTTGCCGGGATAGTCATGTATGTCGCGGGCTCACTCCCCCGGGTGATCTGCCGCTTACGCATAGTCCGTTCGGGCCATTCAAGATTGGGCCCGAAGGGGGTGTTGCGCTGTGCCTCCCTTCCGTAACGTCCTCAACTGGCGGCGGTGAATATGCCGCTGCCGCCGTGGGGGAGCCTCGATTCGGGAGAGGACGGCGCCGGTATGGGCTGGGTAGTCGACTGGAGTGCGCAGGCGGCCTGCCGCACTACCGATCCGGATGAACTGTTCGTTCAAGGAGCAGCGCAGAACCGGGCGAAGGCGGTGTGCACCGGATGTCCGGTGCGCACGGAGTGCCTCGCCGACGCGCTGGACAACCGCGTCGAGTTCGGCGTGTGGGGAGGCATGACAGAGCGCGAGCGTCGCGCCCTGCTGCGCCGGCGGCCGACGGTCACGTCGTGGCGCAGGCTGCTGGAGACGGCGCGCGTCGAGTACGAGCGAGGGGTCGGCATCCTGCCCCTCGAAGACGACGAGATCTACGAGAACTACGCGGCGGTGGGCTGAGGGCGGCACCCCTCGGGTCAGTCGACGGCAGTCTCGGGCAGCTCCGGCTGCGCGGCCGCGAGCCGGTTTCCGATGTTCCGCAGCCCCGCGAGGTCGTGTACGTCGCCGGGCAGCGCGGCCACTTCGGCCACCGCCACCTCGGGGTGGCGCGCCGTGAAGCGGTCACGTGTGCGCTGCTCGCGGGAGAGCAGCTGCATACGGTCGGCATGCAGCCTCAACAGGCCTGCGGTGAGCTGGTCGACGGATCGGTCGGCGGAGTCGGCGGACAGCCTCTTCTCCGTGCGCTCCGAGCTGGGGTTCTTCGAGTCGGCGGGGGAGCCTTCGTCAGGAGCCGGTGCCTCGGAAGCGGGAGATGCTGAACTGCCGTACGTGTCGGGAGAGTTACGAAGTCCAGCTTTCCCGCCCTCCTGATCGACAATGCGGGGCTCTTCAAGATTTTCCTCGGCCTCGGGATTCTCGGCGGTCTCGAGGTTTTCAGCGGCGGCGAGCGCTCGCTCGGCCGAGAGCCGGTCGGCGCCGCTGCCGTGGACTCGGTTGAGCACCAGGCCGGCGAGCGGCATGTCCTCCGCGGCCAGCCGCTCCACGAAGTACGCGGCCTCGCGCAGCGCGTCCCGCTCCGGGGCCGCGACCACCAGGAACGCCGTCCCGGGAGCCTGGAGCAGCTTGTACGTGGCGTCCGCGCGCGTGCGGAACCCGCCGAAGGTCGTGTCCATCGCGGCCACGAACGTCTGGACGTCCTTGAGGAGTTGACCGCCCAGAAGTTTGCCGAGGGTGCCGGTCATCATCGACATCCCGACGTTCAGGAACTTCATCCCCGCCCGTCCGCCGAGCTTGGCCGGGGCGGTGAGCAGCCGGATGAGCCTTCCGTCGAGGAAGGAACCGAGCCTCTTGGGCGCGTCCAGGAAGTCGAGGGCGGAGCGGGACGGGGGAGTGTCGACGACGATCAGATCCCACTCGTCCCGGGCCCGCAACTGCCCCAGCTTCTCCATCGCCATGTACTCCTGCGTGCCCGCGAAGCCCGCCGAGAGCGACTGGTAGAAGGGGTTGTTCAGAATCGTGGCCGCCCGCTCGGCGTCCGCGTGCGCCTCGACGATCTCGTCGAAGGTGCGCTTCATGTCGAGCATCATCGCGTGCAACTCGCCGCTGGCGGAGTCGTCGAGGCCCTTCACCCGGCGTGGGACGTTGTCCAGCGAGTCGATGCCCATCGACTGGGCGAGCCGGCGGGCCGGGTCGATGGTGAGCACGACGACCTTGCGGCCCCGCTCGGCGGCCCGCAGACCGAGAGCCGCCGCGGTCGTGGTCTTTCCGACGCCTCCCGAGCCGCAGCAGACCACGATGCGGGTGCCCGGATCGTCGATCAGCGGATCGAGATCGAGCACGGGGGCGGGAGAAAGACGGCGGTGCCGGTCGTGCGCGTCGGCGTCCGGACTCATGACATCCCCTGCTTCCGCAGCTCGGTGGCCAGTTCGTACAGACCCGCCAGGTCCATGCCCTCGGTCAGCAAGGGCAGTTCGTGCAACGGCAGACCCAGTTCGCCGAGAACCGAGCGCTGTTCGTGCTCCAGGTCGTACCGCTCGGCGTACTCCTCGGCCTGCTGGATCAGCGGGTCGACCAGCTTCTCGGCGTTGCCCCCGCGACGGGCGCCGCCGAGTCCGGCCGAGGACAGCGCCTTAGCCACAGCTGAACGCGGTGTGGTCCGTACGAGTTCCAGGTCGGTGGCGTCCAACACCTCCGGACGCACCATGTTCACGACGATCCGGCCCACGGGGAGGTGGGCCGCCCTCAACTCGGCGATGCCGTCCGCGGTCTCCTGGACCGGCATCTCCTCCAGGAGCGTCACCAGGTGGACGGCCGTCTCCTTGGACTTCAGCACCCGCATCACGGCCTGCGCCTGATTGTGTATCGGGCCGATCTTGGCGAGCCCGGCGACCTCGTCGTTGACGTTCAGGAAGCGGGTGATGCGGCCGGTGGGGGGCGCGTCCATCACGACGTAGTCGTAGGCGAAGCGGCCGGACTTGTCCTTGCGGCGGACCGCCTCGCACGCCTTGCCCGTCAGGAGGACGTCTCTGAGGCCGGGCGCGATGGTGGTGGCGAAGTCGATCGCGCCGAGCTTCTTCAGGGCGCGTCCCGCTCCGCCGAGTTTGTAGAACATCTGGAGGTAGTCCAGAAGGGCCAGTTCGGGGTCGATGGCCAGTGCGTACACCTCCCCGCCCCCCGGAGCGACGGCGATCTTCCGCTCCTCATAGGGCAACGCCTCCGTTTCGAAGAGCTGCGCGATTCCCTGGCGGCCCTCTACCTCGACGAGAAGCGTCCGCTTCCCCTCGGTGGCGAGGGCCAGCGCGAGGGCTGCGGCGACCGTGGTCTTTCCGGTCCCGCCCTTGCCGCTGACGACCTGGAGCCTGCTCACGTATTCGAGCGTAACCAGTCGGCGGCGAAGCTAAGCAGGAGGCTGTGGATAACGCGGCACGGGCCGTGGGTGAGCAGCGGCTGAAAGCCGGCGGTGAGCAGCGGCTAAAGTCGCCCGCATGACCAAGAAGTGGGAATACGCGACCGTGCCGCTGCTCGTCCACGCCACGAAGCAGATTCTGGACACCTGGGGCGAGGACGGGTGGGAGCTCGTGCAGGTCGTGCCCGGGCCGAACAACCCCGAGCAGCTGGTGGCGTACCTGAAGCGGGAGAAGACGGCGTGAGCGGGGCGGTCGAGGCACGGCTCGCGGAGCTGGGGCTGACGCTGCCGTCGGTGGTGCCGCCGCTGGCCGCGTATCAGCCGGCCGTGCAGTCGGGTGTGTACGTGTACACCTCGGGGCAGCTGCCCATGGTCGAGGGCAAGCTTCCGGTCACCGGGAAGGTGGGCGCGGAGGTCACGGCCGAGGAGGCGAAGGAGCTGGCCCGGACCTGCGCGCTGAACGCGCTGGCGGCGGTGAAGTCGGTCGCGGGTGACCTCGACCGGATCGCGCGCGTGGTGAAGGTCGTGGGGTTCGTGGCGTCGGCCTCGGACTTCACGGGGCAGCCGGGTGTGATCAACGGCGCGAGTGAGCTGCTGGGTGAGGTGCTGGGGGACAAGGGCGTGCACGCGCGCAGTGCGGTGGGTGTGGCTGTGCTGCCGTTGGACGCGCCGGTTGAGGTTGAGGTGCAGGTGGAGCTCGTCTCTGCGTAGTGCCGGGCGGCGGCTTGTGCGGGTGCGGGTGCGGGTGTTTGTGTGGGGTCGGTGGGGGCGGGCGTTTTGCGCAGTTCCCCGCGCCCCTGGGTGCCTGCGGCGGCCTGTTTCTGTCCGGTGGGGGCCTTTGTAGCGCGTGCGGGTGTGTTGTGGGTCGGGGCCGGGGTGGGGGGTGTCCGTCCTCGGTCCGGCGGCTCGGCTGCTTCAACAGTGCTCGGTGACGGACGCCGGCCGCTGCGGGCGGACACCCCCCACCCCGGCCCCTTCTCGCCGTACGCGGCGAACGGTCCGTCGTGGCGCGCCGTGCGGCGAATGGTCCGTCGTGGCGCGCCGTGGGGCGAATGGTCCGTCGTGGCGCGCCGTGGGGCGAATGGTCCGTCGTGGCGCGCCGTGCGGTGAACGGTCCGTCGTGGCGGGGGTGACTGCAACTCCTCAGGGGCGCGGGGAACTGCGCGACCAGCCCCCACCGGCCCGCACTCGCCGTACGACAGCATCCGGCACCCCCGTAGGCGCCCCTCGAACATCCGCTCACCCAGAGGTAGCCTCCGCCCATGGCAAACGGGCAGTGGTACCCAGCGGAATGGCCGGACCGCATCCGCGCGCTCGCGGACGGCTTGCTTCAGCCGGCCGTGCCCAGACGCGCCGCCACGGTGATGCTGCTGAAGGACGGGCCGAGCGGAACCGTGGTGCACATGTTGCGCAGGCGGGCCTCCATGGCCTTCGCGGGAGGCGCTTACGCCTATCCCGGCGGCGGAGTCGATCCCCGTGACGACGAGCACCACATCCACTGGGCGGGCCCCACGCGCGCGTGGTGGGCTGCTCGGCTCGGGGTGGACGAGACGACGGCCCAGGCGATCGTCTGCGCGGCCGTGCGGGAGACGTACGAGGAGGCGGGTGTCCTGCTCGCCGGGCCGACGTCCGAGTCGGTGGTCGGTGACACCACCGGCGCCGAGTGGGAGGCGGACCGTGCCGCTCTGGTGGCCCGGGATCTCTCCTTCGCCGAGTTCCTGGAGCGCCGGGGGCTGGTCCTGCGGTCGGATCTGCTCGGGGCCTGGACCCGCTGGATCACCCCCGAGTTCGAACCCCGGCGTTACGACACGTGGTTCTTCGTCGCAGCCCTCCCCGAGGGGCAGCGCACGCGCAACGCCTCCACGGAGGCCGACCGCACGGTGTGGATCCGTCCTCAGGACGCGGCGGACGGCTACGACAAGGGCGAGTTGCTCATGATGCCGCCCACCATCGCCACGCTGCGCCAGCTCACCGCGTACGGCACGGCCGCCGACGCGCTCGCCGGCGCGCCCGACCGTGACCTGACGCCGGTGCTGGCGCAGGCCCGGCTGGTGGACGGCGAGATCGTGCTCTCCTGGCCGGGGCACGACGAGTTCACCAAGCACATCCCGACCGGTGGAGCCTCCGCATGACCGACGCCGCAGCCCTCCCGGGCCAGCCGCGTGGCGGGGTCCTCTCGGGCCCCGCCACCCCGCGGGCCGTCAACGTCCTCGCGCCCAACGCCTCCGCGATGACCCTGGACGGGACCAACACCTGGATCCTGTCGGAGCCGGATTCGGAGCTGGCGGTCGTCGTCGACCCCGGGCCGCTCGACGAGGGGCATCTCCGCGCGGTCGTCGACACGGCCGAGGCCGCCGGCAGGCGTGTCGCCCTCACCCTGCTCACCCACGGCCATCCCGACCACGCCGAAGGTGCCGCCCGCTTCGCCGGGCTGACCGGCTCCAAGGTGCGGGCCCTCGATCCGGCGCTGCGCCTGGGCGACGAGGGGCTCGGCGCCGGGGACGTGGTGCGCGTCGGTGGGCTGGAGCTCAGGGTCGTGCCCACTCCCGGGCACACCGCCGACTCGCTGTGCTTCCATCTCCCGGCCGATCAGGCGGTCCTGACCGGTGACACCGTCCTGGGGCGCGGCACGACCGTCGTGGCCCATCCCGACGGCCGTCTGGGCGACTATCTGGACTCGCTGCGGCGGCTGAGGTCTCTGACGGTCGACGACGGCGTCCACACCGTCCTTCCGGGCCACGGGCCCGTCCTGGAGGATGCCCAGGGTGTCGTCGAGTTCTATCTCGCCCACCGGGCCCATCGGCTCGCCCAGGTCGAGACGGCCGTGGAGAACGGATACCGCACGCCCGGTGCCGTCGTAGAACGTGTGTACGCGGATGTGAACCGGGCACTCTGGCCCGCCGCCGAGCTGTCGGTGCGGGCTCAGATGGAGTACCTGGAGGAGCACGGGCTCATCTAGGGGTCTTCGTGCCGTGCACGCGCGTGTACTCGTCCGCAAGCCAGGGGCCCAGGTCGTCGACGTACGTCCGCAGTACGGCCGTGTCGGCGGTCGGGGTGAGTCCCAGGGCGGCTGCCGCCCGTAGCTGCTCGGCGCGCTGGGGGTAGTACGCGCCGAAGGCCTCCGCCATCTGTCCCAGGTCGCTCGTCCAGCCGTTCCAGCAGGGCATGACCAGGGTGAACGCGGTGCGGACCAGGTGGCGGGACATGAAGCGGACGAGGCGAGTCCGGGGCTCGTCGGAGTCCGCCGCCTCGATCCGTTCGCGCCAGCGGGGGAGCAGGAGGGCGAGGTCGCCGTTCGTCTCGCGGGCCAGGAGGGCGTCGGGGCGGTAGCGGGGGAGGTACTCCGCCAGGTCGTCCCCGAGCAGCGGGGTGCACAAACAGGCCACGAACCAGCCCATGTCGTGCCGCTCCAGCTCGCTCAGCAGGAGATCCCGGCTGTACAGCAGCGGTCCGACGCCGTCGATCTGCGGGAACTCCTTGTCGAGCGCCTCCCCGAGTTCCCGTACGCCCTCCCGGTCCGCGTCGGTCGGTTCGTCCCGAAGGGCCAGCAGGAGGTCGAGATCGCTGCGGCCCACGCGCGCGGTGCCGCGCGGAATCGAGCCGTAGAGGTATGCGCTGTGCAGCCTCGGCCCGAACAGGTCCAGCACCCGGTCGCGGGCGGCGGCGACGACCGGGCGGAAGGCCTGCGGGATCCGTCCGAGGGAGCCCTCGCGCTCGATGTAGCCCTGGGCGTCGAGCCCCTTGCGGGCGATGGAGGGCACTGTTTCGGCGGTCATGGGATCACTGTGCCCGGGGGCGGTCCCTGGGACAGCTCATTTACGGCCCTGAGCGGACCGTGTGGGGCCGAACGTGGCCAGCGCTGGTGGGCGATGCGCGGGGGGCGTGAGGCGCCGTGGGGGTGGCAGGTGGTGGCGATCTCGTCGCCGGACGCGGCGGGTCGGCAGGCCGGGTCCGACGCGGCCCTTGGCGGAGTGTGGGGCCGAACGTGGTCAGCGTCGGAGGACGCTGGTGGGCGACGCGCAGGGGGCGTGAGGCGCCGTGAGGGTGGCAGGTGGTGGCGATCTCGTCGCCGGACGCGGCGGGTCGGCAGGCCGGGTCCGACGCGGCCCTTGGCGGAGTGTGGGGCCGAACGTGGTCAGCGTCGGAGGACGCTGGTGGGCGATGCGCGGGGGGCGTGAGGCGCCGTGGGGGTGGCAGGTGGTGGCGATCTCGTCGCCGGACGCGGTGGTCGGCAGGTCGGGTCCGGGCCACGTCCGGCCGGACGTGGCGGTCAGGGGGAGCAGGAGGGGATCGTGCCTCCTCGTCTGAGGGGTAAGTCGGTCCCCTGTTGGGTCCGGTTCAGGCGACCGTGCCCGGGGCCAGGCCCTGGGAGCCGCCCCGGACGTCGGCAGCGCCACCGTGACCACGTCAGGGCCGGCGGCTTGACGTGGAGGCTGCTCTCCGCCAGCGATGTCCGGCTGCGGGGCGCTGTCCTTGTGGACGCCCACGCCCGGCGACACGAGAAGGGCCCCGCCGTGCGGCAGGGCCCTTCGGAGTCGTACGGCGATCCGCGCTCAGCGCGAGCGCTTGGCCAGCCTCTCGACGTCCAGGAGGATCACCGCGCGGGCCTCCAGGCGCAGCCAGCCACGCTGGGCGAAGTCCGCGAGGGCCTTGTTGACCGTCTCGCGCGAGGCGCCGACCAGTTGGGCGAGCTCCTCCTGCGTGAGGTCGTGGACGACGTGGATGCCCTCCTCGGACTGCACGCCGAAGCGGCGGGAGAGGTCGAGCAGCGCGCGGGCCACGCGGCCGGGGACGTCCGAGAAGACCAGGTCGGACATCGCGTCGTTGGTGCGGCGCAGACGGCGGGCGACGGCGCGCAGCAACGCGGTGGCCACCTCGGGGCGGGCGTTCAGCCAGGGCTGGAGGTCGGGGTGGCCGAGGCCCAGCAGCTTGACCTCGGTCAGCGCGGTGGCGGTCGCCGTGCGCGGGCCCGGGTCGAACAGGGACAGTTCGCCGATGAGTTCGCCGGGGCCGACTACGGCCAGCATGTTCTCGCGGCCGTCGGGGGAGGTGCGGTGGAGCTTGACCTTGCCCTCGGTGACGACGTAGAGCCGGTCTCCCGGGTCGCCCTCGTGGAACAGCGAGTCGCCGCGCGCGAGGGTCACCTCACTCATGGAGGCGCGGAGCTCCGCGGACTGCTCGTCGTCGAGTGCCGCGAAGAGCGGGTTGCGCCGGAGGACGTCGTCCACGAGTTCTCTCCTTGTCGACCTGCTCAGGGGATCTTGTTCCCCCTTGGTACCAGGGGAACCCGGTGCCCATTTTGCCGGACGGTCCAAACAGTGTGATCTGTCACAAGGATGCCGCACACATGTCCCGGGGTAAGCGGCAGGGGTCCAATTGGGGGCCGGTCTTCGAGGTCCGGGGCGGATGTCAGTGCCGGGCCCTAGGCTGGCCGGGTGTCCAAAACGCCGGTGAGAGCACAGGCCAAGGGGGCTGGACGGGTGGTTGTACGTCGAGATTCCGCTGTGGGCGAACAGGGCGTCGGCGGCGGAAAGAAAACGGCAAAAGCGGCAGGGAAGGCTCCGGTGGAGAAGAGGGCTTCGGCGAAGAAGGCGGCTCCCGTGAGGAAGGCCGCCGCCGTGAAGAAGGCAACTGTCGCTCCCAGGAAGGCAGCGGCTCCGGTCAAGAAGGCCTCGGCCACGAAGACGGTCGCGACGAAGTCCCCGCGGAACGAGTCGCGGACCGCCCTCGTCCGCCGCGCCCGGCGCATCAACCGCGAGCTCGCGGAGGTGTTTCCGTACGCCCACCCCGAGTTGGACTTCGAGAACCCCTTCCAGCTGATCGTGGCGACGGTCCTGTCCGCGCAGACCACCGACCTGAGGGTCAATCAGACGACCCCCGCGCTGTTCGCCAAGTACCCGACCCCCGAGGATCTGGCCGCGGCCAACCCCGAGGAGGTCGAGGAGATCCTCCGGCCGACCGGGTTCTTCCGGGCGAAGACCAAGTCGGTTATAGGGCTGTCCAAGGCCCTCGTGGAGAACTTCGGCGGTGAGGTCCCGGAGCGGCTCGAAGACCTCGTCACACTGCCCGGTGTGGGCCGCAAGACCGCCTTCGTCGTTCTCGGCAACGCCTTCGGGCGGCCCGGCGTCACCGTCGACACGCACTTCATGCGGCTGGTTCGGCGCTGGCAGTGGACCGACGAGACCGACCCCGACAAGATCGAGGCGGCCGTCACCGCGCTCTTCCCGAAGAGCGACTGGACGGACCTGTCCCACCACGTCATCTGGCACGGCCGCCGCATCTGCCACGCCCGCAAGCCCGCCTGCGGTGCCTGCCCCATCACCCCGCTCTGCCCGGCCTACGGCGAGGGCGAGACGGACCCGGAGAAGGCGAAGAAGCTCCTGAAGTACGAGAAGGGCGGCTTCCCGGGACAGCGGCTGAATCCGCCGCAGGCCTATCTCGACGCCGGCGGCAAGGCCGCACCGCCGCTGGGAGTCACCGAGTGAGGATGCGGACGGCGCGGCAGGGAGGCCCTGCGCGGCGGGGCGGCGGGCCGGATCGGGAGGCCGGGGCTGCCCGCGCGGTGCGGCCGGTCGGGCAACCCCGGCACCACCGTTCCGTGCGGACGGTCGGGCAACCCCGGCACCCTGGTGCCGTGCCGTCGGAACGATCTAGGGCCCGTCGGGCGTTGAGTGATGCAGGACGACGGGGGTGGCGATGACACGGGCGAGCCATACGACGGGCGTGACGCTCAGCAAGGACGGCCTGCCGAGCTGGCTGGACCCGGTGGTGCACGCCGTGGAGACGGTCGAGCCGCGGCAGCTGAGCCGCTTCCTGCCGCCGGCGAACGGCGCGGGCCGGCAGTCGGCCGTCCTGATCCTGTTCGGCGAGGGCGAGCGCGGCCCCGAGCTGCTGCTGATGGAGCGGGCGAGCTCGCTCAGGTCGCACGCCGGGCAGCCGTCGTTCCCCGGCGGCGCGCTCGATCCGGAGGACGGCGATCCGCATGGCGACGGGCCGCTGCGGGCCGCCCTGCGCGAGGCCGAGGAGGAGACCGGCCTCGACCCCTCAGGCGTCCAGCTGTTCGGCGTGCTGCCCAAGCTGTACATCCCGGTCAGCGGCTTCGTGGTGACCCCGGTGCTGGGCTGGTGGCGCGAGCCGACCCCGGTCGGGGTCGTCGATCCGAATGAAACCGCCCGCGTCTTCACCGTTCCCGTGGCGGATCTCACGGACCCGGACAACCGAGCGACGACCGTCCACCCCAGCGGCCACCGAGGTCCGGCATTCCTGGTCGAATCGGCCCTTGTCTGGGGCTTCACCGCCGGAATCATCGACCGACTCCTGCACTACGCGAGCTGGGAGCGCCCCTGGGACCGCGAGAAGCAGGTCCCGCTCGACTGGCGCGCATGACAGGGTGAGCTCCGTGTTGTGTCTTTTCGGGGGCGCTGTATCCGATTGCCGCTTCGCGGCGGGCCGGACCCCCGGCCGACCTGTGGTGAACGCGAAGTGATGAGGCGAGGCTCGAACCGGTGAACGTGCTGGACATCCTGTTGCTGGTCGCCGCCGTGTGGTTCGCGATCGTCGGCTATCGCCAGGGCTTCGTCGTCGGCATCCTGTCGGTGATCGGGTTCCTGGGCGGTGGTCTCGTCGCCGTCTACACCCTGCCCGTCGTCTGGGACGCGCTGACCGACCACGCGGAGGTCGGCACGGTCGCCGCCGTCGTCGGCGTCGTCATCGTGATCGTCTGCGCCTCCGTCGGCCAGGCCCTGACCACCCATCTCGGCAACAAGCTGCGCCGGTACATCACCTGGTCGCCCGCCCGTGCCGTCGACGCCACCGGCGGCGCCCTCGTGAACGTCGTGGCGATGCTCCTGGTCGCCTGGCTGATCGGCGCCATGCTCGCGCAGACCACGATGTCCACGGTCGGCAAGGAGGTGCGCGGTTCCAAGGTGCTCCTCGGCGTCCAGGAGGTGCTGCCCTCCGACGCGGACACCTGGTTCAAGGACTTCACCTCGGTCCTCGCGGACAACGGCTTCCCGCAGGTCTTCAGCCCGTTCTCCAACGAGCCCATCAAGGCGGTCCAGCCCCCCGACCCCAAGCTCGCGAACAGCGCGGTCGCCACCCGCGCCCAGCGCTCCATCGTCAAGGTCATGGGCACCGCGCAGAGCTGCGGCAAGGTCCTGGAGGGCTCCGGCTTCGTGTTCGGCGACCGCCGCGTCATGACCAACGCCCATGTCGTCGGCGGCGTCGACGAGCCCACGGTCCAGATAGGCGGCGAGGGCCGCAAGTACGACGCCACGGTCGTCCTCTACGACTGGCAGCGCGACATCGCCGTACTGGACGTCCCCGACCTGGACGCGCCGGCGCTGCGGTTCACGTCCGAGGACGCCGCCAGCGGGGACAGCGCGATCGTCGCGGGCTTCCCGGAGAACGGCTCGTACGATGTCCGCTCCGCGCGGGTGCGCGGGCGCATCGACGCCCACGGACCGGACATCTACCACCGCGGCACCGTCAGCCGTGACGTCTACTCCCTCTACGCGACCGTCCGCCAGGGCAACTCCGGCGGCCCGCTGCTGACCCCCGACGGCAGGGTGTACGGCGTGGTGTTCGCCAAGTCGCTCGACGACGCCGACACCGGGTACGCGCTCACCGCGGACGAGATCCAGGAGGACATCGCCAAGGGGCGCACCGCGAACCAGCAGGTGGACAGCGACAGCTGCGCGCTGTGAGGGGTGTCAGGACGAGGACACGTCAGCCTCGGGGATGACGCAGGCGTACCGAGACCCAGCGGGCCCGGCGACGCAGGATGCGCGGGATGCCCACCCTCAGGTCCGTGCCGCCCGCCAGTTGCGGGGCACCGCCCTGATGATGGGTGCTCAGGGCAGCGCCCGAGCGTCGATTGCGTGCTGCGTCACCGTAGTCGTGCGTCCAGCCCATACCCGGACGTGTGCCCCCGCCCCAAGGTCGATAACCGCCCCCACGCCCCCCAATTGGCCTATGCGCCGGGCAAGTGGCCGTTCGTAGGACAGGTGTTCAGCTCCCTGTACCGGAAGCGACGAAACGGTCACCGGTCGGGTTCGGGATCCTTCAGCCAATTGATCAGTTCCGTCGAGAAGGCGACCGGGTCCTCTTCGTGCGGGAAGTGCCCCAGACCGTCGAACAGCCGCCAGCGGTACGGCGCTTCGACGTACTCCCCGGACCCGGCGGCGCTGCGCGTGCGCATCACCGGGTCGAGCGAGCCGTGCAGGTGAAGCGTCGGCACGCGGACGGGCCGCTTCATGCGCCGGTTGAACTGGATCCCGTCGGGACGGGCCATCGAACGCACCATCCAGCGGTACGGCTCGATCGAACAGTGCGCCGTCGAGGGGATGCAGATCGCTCTGCGGTACGTCTCCACCGCCTTGTCGTCCGGCTGGCGCGGGCCGGACCAGTCCCGGATCAGCTCGGCGACCAGCGCGCCGTCGTCGGCGGTCAGCTGCCGCTCCGGGACCCAGGGCCGCTGGAACCCCCAGATGTAGGAGCCGGCGCGGGTCTGCTTGACGTCCGCCAGCATCGCCGAGCGCCAGCGCCGGGGATGCGGCATCGAGGCGACCGCGAGCCGTCGTACGAGCTTGGGACGCATCGCGGCCGCCGTCCATGCCAGATAGCCGCCCAGGTCATGGCCGACCAGGGCGGCGTCCGGCTCGCCGAGCGAGCGGATCACGCCGGTGACGTCGAGGGCCAGGTTGGCGGGGTCGTAGCCGCGCGGGGTGCGGTCGCTGCCGCCGACGCCGCGCAGATCCATGGCCACGGCCCGGAAGCCGGCGTCGGCGAGCGCCTCCAGCTGGTGGCGCCAGGTCCACCAGAACTGGGGGAAGCCGTGCAGGAACATCACGAGTGGTCCGTCGCCCAGTTCGGCGATGTGGAAGCGCGCGCCGTTGGCGGCCACGTCCCGGTGCGTCCAGGGACCGTCGGGCCGTACGAGAGAGGCGGGCTGCTGCGCCGAAGGACTGGCGGGATCGGTCATGACGACGAGCGTGCCACAGCCTCGATGGCCTTCGTGTTGCGGACCCGCTCCTCAAGGACCTTGGTGTCGTCGGGTCGCGGGTGCGGCTTGGCGTTCTGGAGGACGCCCGCCGTCTCCTTCATCGACGCGGCGACCTTCTGCGGGCCCTTGCTCTTCTGTGCCTTCTTCGCGAAGACGACGCCGATCAGCGCGAGGACGAGCGCGACGAGGACGTTGGCCGCGAAGGACAGCAGGAAGCAGACCGCGAGGTTCCAGTCGCTCCAGCTGCGGATGCCGTACGCCAGGGCGAAGTTCAGCATCGGCAGGGAGAACAGCAGGACCGCGCCGGCCACGCTGAACGCGCCGCCGCTCGCCGCGCCCCGTTTGACGTCCTGCTTGAGCTGGGCCTTCGCCAGCGCGATCTCGTCGTGCACCAGCGCAGACATCTCGGTCGTCGCCGAGGCGAACAGCTGGCCGATGCTGCGTTCGGCGCCGACCGGGCTGCCGTCGGGTGCGCTCATCGCGGTCTCCCTATTCACTGGGACTCTTTTGTGTGGCGTGTCTTTTGTACCGTCCCGTCAGATCATGCCCGACGGCCGTCCTCCTCGCCTGCCCCGCCCGTTACTTCGGCAAGCCGCTCGGCGCTCTTGAGCTCGGCGATCCGGCGGTGCTCGGCGGCCTTTCGCTCATGGATGGCCGCCATGCGCAGGTGGTACGCCGGGTCGTCCTCCTCGTAGATGTCCGGGATGCCGGACTGGTCCTCGTCGCGCTCCTCGGCCTCGTACAGCCTGCGGTACTCGGCGTTGCGCAGCTTCAGCAGCACGGTCGCGAGGGTGGCCGCGATGAGCGAGCCGAGGAGTACGGCGGCCTTGACCTCGTCGGTCAGTGTGGCGTCGTCGGCGAAGGCGAGCTCCCCGATGAGCAGCGACACGGTGAAGCCGATGCCGGCCAGGGTCGCCACCGCGAACACGTCGGCCCATGCGAGGTCGTCGCTGAGTGAGGCCCGGGTGAAGCGAGCCGTGAGCCATGTCCCGCCGAAGATGCCGAGCGCCTTGCCGACGACCAGCCCGAGCACCACGCCGAGCGTCTCCGGCTGGGTGAAGACGTCGCCGACCGCGCCGCCGGAGACGGAGACACCCGCGCTGAAGAGGGCGAACAGGGGGACGGCCAGGCCCGCCGAGAGCGGCCGTACGAGATGCTCGATGTGCTCGCCCGGGGAGTGCTTCTCGTCCTCCCGCGTGCTGCAGCGCAGCATCAGGCCCATCGCTACACCCGCGATCGTGGCGTGGACGCCGCTGTTGTACATCAGCGCCCAGATCACCAGCGCGAGCGGGACATAGACGTACCACCCGCGCACGCCCTTGCGCAGCAGGAACCAGAAGACCGCGAGGCCGAGGGCCGCGCCGCCGAGCGCGGCGAAGTCGATGTCGGCGGTGAAGAAGACCGCGATGATCAGGATCGCGAAGAGGTCGTCGACGACGGCGAGGGTCAGCAGGAAGGCGCGCAGCGCGCTCGGCAGCCAGGTGCCGATGACGGCGAGCACGGCGAGCGCGAAGGCGATGTCGGTGGCGGTGGGCACGGCCCAGCCGGCCAGGGAGCCGCCGCCGGTGAGGTTGGTGAGCGTGTAGACGAGCGCCGGTACGGCCATGCCGCACAGGGCGGCCACCACGGGCAGTGCGGCCGCCTTGGGGTCCTTCAGGTCACCGGCGACCAGTTCGCGCTTGAGCTCGATGCCGGCCACGAAGAAGAAGATCGCGAGGAGACCGTCGGCGGCCCAGTGTTCGACCGACAGATCGAGTCCGAGGGCCGCGGGACCCAGATGGTAGTGGCTGACGCTCTCGTAACTGCTTTGCAGCGCGGGAACGTTCGCCCAGATCAGAGCGGTGACCGCGGCGACGAGCAGCAGCACACCGCCGACCGTCTCGGTGCGCAGTGCGTCCGCGAGGAAGGTCCGCTCGGGGAGGGAGAGGCGTCCGAGGACCTTGCGAGGGGGCGCGGACATGGGGGAGACCTCCGGTCGGTGGGCAGGGCTGAGCTGTTCGCCGACCAGACTTCCCGGCACACCTGAGGGTCACGCTGTTGTTTAGTTTAGCTAAAAGGGGCGCCCGGCGCGTTCTCGCGCCGGGCGCCCCTTTCTGGCGCCGGGCGCCCCTTTCTGAAGGAGTCGGTCAGTAGGAGTCGGTCAGTCCTCGCTGGGCGCTGCCGGCAGCTTGGCCTGGATGAGGTCCATGACCGTCGAGTCGGTCAGCGTGGTCACGTCACCGAGCTGGCGGTTCTCGGCCACGTCCCGCAGCAGACGGCGCATGATCTTGCCGGAACGGGTCTTGGGCAGCTCGGCCACCGGCAGGACCCGCTTGGGCTTGGCGATCGGGCCGAGGGTGGCACCGACGTGATTGCGCAGGTCGGCGATGAGGTTCTCGTCCTCGGCGTTCGCCGTGCCGCGCAGGATCACGAACGCGACGATGGCCTGGCCGGTCGTCTCGTCCGCGGCACCGACGACGGCCGCCTCGGCGACCGACGGGTGGGAGACGAGCGCCGACTCGACCTCGGTGGTCGAAATGTTGTGGCCGGAGACCAGCATGACGTCGTCGACGCGTCCGAGCAGCCAGATGTCGCCGTCGTCGTCCTTCTTCGCGCCGTCGCCGGCGAAGTACCGGCCCTCGAAGCGCGACCAGTACGTGTCGAGGAAGCGCTGGTCGTCGCCCCAGATGGTGCGCAGCATCGACGGCCACGGCTCGGTCAGGACGAGGTAGCCGCCACCGCCGTTGGGGACCTCCTGAGCGTCGTCGTCCACCACGGTGGCCGAGATGCCGGGCAGTGGCGTCTGCGCGGAACCGGGCTTGGTCGCGGTCACACCCGGCAGCGGGGAGATCATCATCGCGCCGGTCTCGGTCTGCCACCAGGTGTCCACGATCGGCGTCCGGTCGGCGCCGATGTGCTTGCGGTACCAGATCCACGCCTCGGGGTTGATCGGCTCACCCACGGACCCCAGCACCCGCAGGCTGCTGAGATCGAACTTCGCGGGGATGTCGTCGCCCCACTTCATGAACGTACGAATGGCGGTGGGCGCCGTGTAGAGGATCGTCACTCCGTACTTCTGCACGATCTCCCAGAAGCGGCCCTGGTGCGGGGTGTCCGGGGTGCCCTCGTACATCACCTGGGTGGCGCCGTTGGCGAGCGGGCCGTAGACGATGTACGAGTGCCCGGTGACCCAGCCGACGTCGGCCGTGCACCAGTAGACGTCGGTCTCCGGCTTGAGGTCGAAGACGGCGTGGTGGGTGTACGCGGTCTGGGTGAGATAACCGCCGGAGGTGTGCAGGATGCCCTTGGGCTTACCCGTCGTGCCGGACGTGTAGAGGATGAAGAGCGGCTGCTCGGCGCCGAAGGGCTCGGGGGTGTGCTCGGCCGGCTGCCGCTCGACGATCTCGTGCCACCACACGTCACGGCTGTCGTCCCAGGCGACCTCCTGGCCGGTACGGCGTACGACCAGCACGTGCTCGACGTTGTCGACCTTGCCGACCGCCTCGTCGACGGCGGGCTTGAGCGCGGACGGCTTGCCGCGCCGGTAGCCGCCGTCGGTGGTGATGACCACCTTGGCGTCGGCGTCCTGGATGCGGGTCGCGAGCGCGTCCGCCGAGAAGCCGCCGAAGACCACGGAGTGCGCGGCGCCGATCCGGGCGCACGCGAGCATCGCGACGGCGGTCTCGGGGATCATCGGCATGTAGACGGCGACCCGGTCGCCCTTGCGTACTCCCAGCTCCAGCAGGGCGTTCGCGGCCTTGGAGACCTCGTCCTTGAGCTCGGCGTAGGTGATCGCGCGGCTGTCGCCGGGCTCGCCCTCGAAGTGGATGGCGACCCGGTCACCGTTGCCCGCTTCGACATGCCGGTCGACGCAGTTGTACGCCACATTGAGCTCGCCGTCCTTGAACCACTTGGCGAACGGCGGGTTCGACCAGTCCAGGGTCTCGGTCGGCTCCTTGGCCCAGCTCAGTCGGCGGGCCTGCTCGGCCCAGAAACCGAGCCGGTCAGCCTTGGCCTGCTCATACGCCTCCGCCGTGACGTTGGCGTTTGCGGCCAGGTCGGCGGGGGGTGCGAACCTGCGCTCTTCCTTGAGCAGGTTGGCCAGGCTTTCGTTGCTCACGGCATCTGCCTTTCCCAGGGTGTCCGTTGTGTCCCAGGCCACAGCTCATCACCCCGGGGGCGTGATGACAAGGGTCGACCTGAAATTGGTTTAGACCTGTTGGACGTCGAGTCCGGCGGCCCGGGTCATCCGTACCCACGTACGCCGACCAGGCGGAGTTCAGCGCTTGTAACGCCTTTCACACTCCCGCCGCCGACCGCGCCCTGTGGCCGACCTGACGACCGGGAGCGGTCCTGGACTCCGCCCACACCAACGGCCGGGCGGGACACAGGGTTCCCCTGGAGGTTGCCTCCCCGGGGCACTGAATCACCGGCGAAGCCGACGCCCCGACGGGGTCCAGCGTTCTTGGTGCCCGTCGGTGGGTGTGCGGCCACGCCAGGACGGCAGCTGAGGCCGGTGTCGACGCCGCACACCCCCGAGGCTCACGCCGGCAGGTCCGCCGCCGCCTTCACATGGTCGAACAGCCCGTCTCCGTCCGACCCGGTGAGCAGATACGCCTGCGCCTCGCCCACGTGGAAGTACATCCCGTGCAGCTCCAGCTCCCCCTTCCGCAGGGCCCGGGCGACCGTTTCATGGGCGCTCAGATGCTCCAACTGCTGCACCACGTTGGTCAGACAGAGCTGCTCGACCGCGTCGGCGGGTGCCCGCCCGGCGAGTCTCGCCGGCGGCCGGATGTCGTCGGCCATCCGCTCCAGGCTGGGCAGTCCGTGTCGCAGCCACCGCTGCAGCGGGGTCCGGGCGCCACCCGGCTCGGAGTTGAGCAGTGCCTGCATGGCCCCGCAACCGGAGTGCCCGCACACCGTGATGGAACGCACCTTCAGCACATCCACCGCGTACTCGATCGCCGCCGCCACCGAGTCGTCCCCGCTCTCCTTGCCGGGCAGCGGGACGAGGTTGCCCACGTTGCGCACCACGAAGAGGTCGCCCGGGCCACTGGAGGTGATCATCGAGGTGACCAGCCGTGAGTCGGCACAGGTGAGGAAGAGCTGGTCCGGCTGCTGGCCCTCGCGCGCCAGCCGGGCCAGCTCGCCCCGCACGATGGGTGCGGTGTTGCGCTGGAACGCGCTGATGCCGCGCGCCAGTTCGTGTCCGCTCGACTCGCGGCCCGCGCTCGGGCCCTGACCCGCACCGGGCTCGCCGGGCGCATCGGGATGTCCGGCGGCCGGCGCGGTGTACGGGCGCTCACACTGGTGGTTGCGCCAGGGCGTCCAGGGGCGGCAGCGGCAGTGGGCGGAATCGGACGGCTCGGCGATGCGCGTGCCTGGTCTGCGCCCGGTCAGTTCGACGGAGCCGCCCTGCGCGGTGTGTGTCTTCTGCCAGTCCTGCAGCGACTCGTACGCCGCGTGGTCCATGAACGACCCGTCCAACTCCACGACGGCTTCCGCTCCGTGGGGGATGAGATGCAGGGCCCGGCTCAGCCGGGGTACCGCGAGGAACGTCAACTGTCCTCGCACATGGACGTGATGGACTCCTTCCCTCTCGTGGTGCGTGATGCGGGTGCGGGTGAGGCGGTGCAGGGCGACCGCGACGGCGACGGCGACGCCAAGCGTCACACCCTCCAGGACGCCGAACAGGACCACGCCGAGGGTGGTGACGGCGTAGACCGGAACCTCTCGGTGCCGGGTCACCGTGCGGATGTGGTGCAGGGACACCATCTGGATGCCGACGGCCATCACCAGGGCGGCGAGCGAGGCGAGCGGGATGAACTCCAGGACCGGGACCATCAGCAGTGCGGCGATCACTACGAGAACGCCGTGCAGCACGGTGGAGTTCCGGCTGACGGCACCGGCTTGGACGTTGGCCGAACTCCGCACCGCCACACCGGCGACGGGCAGTCCGCCGAGCGTGCCGGAGACGATGTTGGCGGCCCCCTGACCGAGCAGTTCGCGGTTCAGATCGGAGCGGCCGACGCGGGCACCGCGGCCGGATCCGGGGGCGCCGGAGATCAGGTCGGGGCGTCCGGCCACCAGCTTGTCGACCGCGACCGCGCCGAGCAGCGACTGCACACTGCACACCAGCGTGGTGGTGAGCACGGCGGCGACGAGCCCGAGCACGGGACCCTCGGGCAGCCCGGCCAGGGCGTGGCTGCTCCAGGACGGCAGATCGACCATGGGCAGGGTCAGCCCGGCGAACGAGGCGGCGGCGGTGGCTCCGGCGACGGCCACGAGCGCGGCCGGGACCTTGCGCAGGAGTTGCCCTGCCCGGCCGGGGACGCGCGGCCAGAGGAGGAGCAGCGCCAGGGTCAGCACGCTCACCGACACCGCGGCGGGCTGCAGGCGGGCCAACTGTGCGGGCAGGCCCCGGAGGTTGTCGAGGACGGAGCTCTGCGGGGTGCCGCCGAGGACGATGTGCACCTGGGCGACGGCGATGGTCAAGCCGATACCGGCGAGCATGCCGTGCACGATCGCCGGGCTGACGGCGAGCGCGGTACGGGCCACGCGCACGCAGCCGAGGCCGAGTTGGACCACTCCGGCAAGGACGGTGATGGCGCAGGTGGTACGCCAGCCGTAGCGGTGGATCAGGTCGGCGGTGACCACGGTGAGTCCGGCGGCGGGCCCACTGACCTGGAGCGGGGATCCGCCGAGTCGGCCGGCGACGATCCCTCCGACGGCGGCGGCCACGAGGCCCGCCTGGAGGGGCGCGCCGGTGGCGAGGGCGATGCCGAGGGACAGGGGCAGGGCGATCAGGAAGACCGCGATCGAGGCCGACACGTCGGCGCCCGCGATGCGGAAGCGGCGGGGCGGGGTCGGCGGGGGGCTGTGAGGTCGGTGGTTGCGCCTCGTGGGGTTCGAGTCGCTCGGGTCGGTGGCGCGGGTGGGAACACAGGCTGACATTTTCCCGTCTCCTCCGGGGCAGCGCGGTCGCGGAACAGGTGGTCCCCCGTCGGTGGCGGGGGTCGGGTCGCGGCCGTGGGTCACGGCGTGCAGCGGCGGGATGATGCAACGCTTTGTAAATGGATCGTAATGCAGAGTAAAGGGCAGGCATAGACTTTCCGGGCAAATGGGTGAACAACTCACCTAGATGGGTGAAGTGGCAATTTCATCGGCTTGTCGTACTAATTCCTTCTCGGGTCCATGCGACCTTGGCGGCGCTGTCGTTGGCCCCGAGAGAAGGAAGAAGGTGGGCGGAACATGGCCGCCACCCACAGGATTGCCGCGGGAGCCGTGGTCGCCGCGGTCTGCGCCGCCTCGCTCGCCGGTTGCGGGACCGGGACCGACGTCTCCGACGGAGGAGCCGCCGGCCCGCAGAAGGTGAAGCCCGGACAGGCCCCGCCCAAGCGGGTGTTGCGCCTGATCGGCGACGGCTCCACCGCGTACACCGGAGCGCAGCCGCACCTGCCCAGAGCCGAACGCCTCAAGCCCGGCGAGAAGCCCCCGCAGTTCGTGGTGTTCTCCTGGGACGGCGCAGGCGAGGACAGCCAGAAGCTGTTCTCCCGCTTCCGTGAGGTCGCCAAGGCGAACCACGCGACGATGACGTACTTCCTGAGCGGCGTGTACATGCTGCCGGAGGGCAAGCGCGACGAGTACAAGCCGCCGCAGCACTCCCCGGGCCGCTCCGACATCGGCTTCAACGACGAGCAGGGCATCGCCGACACCGTCAAGCAGTTGCGCCTCGCGTGGCTGGAGGGCAACGAGATCGGGACCCACTTCAACGGCCACTTCTGCGGCAGCGGCGGCGGGGTGGGCCAGTGGTCGGTCGCGGAGTGGAAGGACGAGATCGCCCAGGCGAAGAAGTTCGTGAAGTCCTGGAAGACCAACACCGGGATGACGAAGGCCTCCCCGCTGCCCTTCGACTACGACAAGGAGCTCGTCGGCGCCCGCACCCCCTGCCTGGAGGGCCAGAAGAACTTCATGCAGGCCGCCCGCGAACTGGGCTTCCGCTATGACACCAGCGGTGTCAACGACCAGGTCTGGCCGAAGAAGAAGCAGGGTCTGTGGGACCTGTCGATGCAGCTCGTGCCCTTCCCCGGGCACTCCTACGAGCAGCTCACGATGGACTACAACTTCATGGTCAACCAGTCCGGCACCGCGACCCAGGGTGACCCGGACAAGTTCGAGTTCTGGGGCGACCAGATGCGTGACGGCCTGCTCAAGGGCTTCCACCGGGCCTACGACGGCAACCGTGCGCCTCTGGTCATCGGCAACCACTTCGAGTCCTGGAACGGCGGCACCTATATGCGGGCCGTGAAGGAGACCATCGAGCAGGTGTGCAACAAGCCCGACGTGCGCTGTGTCTCCTTCCGGCAGCTGGCCGACTGGCTGGACGCCCAGGACCCGAAGACCCTGGAGAAGCTGGGCACCCTGGGCGTCGGCGAGGCACCGAAGCAGGGCTGGCCGGCCTTCATGTCGGGCCGACCGGCCCCGGCACCGAAGGGTGTGCCGGGGGCACCGGCTGCCAAGCGGCAGTAGTCGTCGGCCGGTTGCCGCCGCTTCAGACGGACCATCTGCCGGGTGTAGCGCTCCGCGTCACGCAGCTCGTACGTCGCGTCGACGGCCGTCCGCAGCCGGTGCAGGGCGCGGCGGTTGACGTCCTCCAGGAGCGCGAACCGGGGCGGTCGGCCCTTCTCCAGGGCACGCACCCAGTCGGAGTGCCCGACCGTCACCAGCAGGTCGTCCCCGACTTCGGCGCGGAGGAAGTCGAGGTCGTCCCGGCCCTGCACCTTGTTGCCGACGACCTTCAGGACCACACCGAAGTCGCGGGCGTACTCCTTGTACTGGCGATAGACCGAGATCCCCTTCCGGGTCGGCTCGGCGACGACGAACGTGATGTCGAAGCGGGTGAACATGCCGGAGGCGAAGGAGTCGGAGCCCGCCGTCATGTCCACCACGACGTACTCGCCCCGCCCGTCCACGAGGTGGTTCAGGAAGAGCTCCACCGCTCCCGTCTTGGAGTGGTAGCAGGCGACCCCCAGGTCGGCGTCCGTGAAGGGGCCGGTGACCATCAGACGGACGATGTCGCCGTCGAGTTCCACCGCCCGTGCGCAGGCCCCGTAAACCGGGTTGTCCTCGCGCACCCGCAGCAGCCGCGAACCCTCGCCCGGCGGAGTGGTCTTGATCATCTCCGCGGCCGAGGCGATCAGCGGATTCGTGCCGCGCAGATACTCCTTGATCAGCGGCAACCGCTCGCCCAGGGCGGGCAGCGCGGCCGCCTGGCTCTCGTCCAGGCCGAGCGCCGGCCCCAGGTGCTGGTTGATGTCGGCATCGACGGCGATCACCGGTGCTCCGGTGGCCGCGAGATGGCGGATGAACAGGGAGGACAGGGTGGTCTTGCCGCTGCCGCCCTTCCCGACGAAAGCAATTTTCATGTTCACGAAGAGTAGTCAATTGATAGCTGTATGTGGCAGGCAGGCGTGAAGAAGACCACTCCATCGAGGGGCACGCGGCTGGGTTGCGTAGGGTCGTACTCATGAGTACGACAGGCGCGAACGCCGATCCGCTCGCGGCCCTGGGCTCGCTGCCCGGCGTGGCCGAGTCCGTGGAGTCCGTGCGCAAGTCCGTGGACCGGGTTTACGGACACCGTGTCATGCGGCGCCGCAGCAATGAGATCACCTCCGAGGCGGCCCTGCGCGGCGCCCGCGGCTCGGCGGCACTGTCCGGCGCGGACTGGGCCCTGGAAGAGGTGCGCCGGCGCTCCGACTTCGGCGTCGACGGCGAGTCGCGGGTCATGGGCGCGGCGCTGCGGCTGACCGCCGAGGCCGGCCAGCTGCTGTCCATCTGGCGGCAGTCGCCCCTGCGTGTGCTGGCCCGGCTGCACCTGGTCGCCGCGGCGAGCGACGAGGACGAGATCGGGCGTCCCCGTCAGGCCGGCGAGACCGTCGACGAGCCGCTCATCGAGCTGCCCCTGCCGGACGCGGCCGAGGTCTCGGGCCGGTTGGAGGGGCTGTCCCAGCTGATCATCGCCGGCAGCTCGGCCCCCGCTCTGGTCTCGGCCGCCGTCGTACAGGGAGAACTCCTCGCCCTCAGGCCCTTCGTGTCCCACAACGGCCTGGTCGCCCGCGCGGCCGCGCGGATCGTCCTGGTCGGCAGCGGCCTCGACCCGAAGTCGGTCTGCCCGGCGGAGGTCGGTCACGCCGAACTGGGCCGGGCGGCCTATCTGGCGGCGCTCGACGGATACGTCTCCGGGACCCCCGAGGGCATGGCCGCCTGGATCGCCCACTGTGGCAGCGCGATCGAATTGGGTGCGCGCGAGTCGACGGCGGTGTGCGAGGCACTCCAGCGCGGGGCGGCGTAAAACCCCCTGGAACAGAGTTGCGGCGGTACGAGGACTCGTACCGCCGCTGGCATGTTCACCGGGTTACCAAGCGTCCTCGATGTATTGCCCATCAGGTCGGGACTTTGCCCGTCACCTGGTGCGGCTGGCCCGTAATCGACGGGTCGACGTCGCGTGGGTGCTCGATGTCCATGCTCGGTCCGTGGGGCCAAATGCGTTTCTAAGGTGATCCTTTCGGATGTCCTTGGTCTCGCGGGCCGTTAACCCCTTTGTACTCCTGGACCGGAGCAAGCGGAACCCCTGGCCGTCGTTCTTTACTTTTATCCGCAAATACGGGTCAAGTGGGCGGAATCACCTCAGGCCACTGTCGCCCGCCGCCGATTCGCGTACCAGACGAGGCCTGCCGTCGCCGCTGCCGCCCCTATCGCCGCGACCGCGACGAGCGCCGGGCGCTGCCGTACGCCGAAACCGGGCAGCCGTTGCTTGAGCCGGACCGGCCGGTGGAAATCAAGAATCGGCCACCCGCGCGCGAGAGCCTCGCGGCGCAGCGTCCGGTCCGGATTGACGGCGTGCGCATGGCCCACGGCCTCGAGCATCGGCAGGTCGGTCGCCGAGTCGCTGTAGGCGTAACAGCGTTCCAGGTCGTACCCCTCGGACTCCGCCAGCTCCTTGATCGCCTCGGCCTTGGTCGGGCCGTACGCGTAGTACTCCACCTCGCCGGTGAAGCAGCCGTCCTCGCCCACGACCATCCGCGTCGCCACCACCCGGTCGGCGCCCAGCAGTTCGCCGATCGGCTCGACGACCTCGGCGCCGGACGTGGAGACGATGACGACGTCGCGGCCGGCGGTGTGGTGCTCCTCGATCAGGGAGGCGGCCTCGTCGTAGATGATCGGGTCGATCAGGTCGTGGAGCGTTTCGGCCACGATCTCCTTGACGTGCTGGACGTTCCAGCCGCGCACGAGCGCGGAGAGGTACTCGCGGGTGCGTTCCATCTGGTCGTGGTCCATACCGCCGACGAGGAAGACGAACTGGGCATATGCGGTCCGCAAGGCGGCCCTGCGGTTGATCAGCCCGCCTTGGTAGAACGACTTGCTGAACGTGAGTGTGCTCGACTTCGCAATGACCGTCTTGTCCAGGTCAAAGAAGGCTGCTGTGCGAGGCAAGGAGTGGTTTTCCACGACCCCGAGCATAGGTGCAGCCCATTCGGCGTAAGGTGAGGCGCGTGGGTTTGCCTGAGAGGGCTCTCGGGTACACCATGGAAGTCACGGATCGTTCGCGACCGTGCTAACCCGGTCCGACTCCTCCCCCCCCGAGTCGGCCGTGGAGACGACCCCCACTCTCCCCCCCGGTGGGGGTCGTCGCATGTCCGGGTGGGTTTTTCCCCTTCTGTTCGCGGTCCCGCGACTGCTTCGAGGCGGCGCCGGCCGCCTCTTCCGCCTGTCCATGATCCGTCACTGTGAGTAGCTGTGGCGCTGCTCTGCGGAAGTCTTGCGCAGGCGCTGCGGGACTCACCGGTATGGGTGACGGCGATATTCACAACCGTCGAGTTGTCCACAGTTATCGACCAAGATCCACACGATTTCCGGGATCGCTGCACCGTGATTCCCACACGTCCCGCTCCAGCCGACTTCATGGCCGGTTCCGGTTAGCCGGGTGTGTTTGGCCGGTTCGTATCGGCCGTTCATATGGAGGCCACTTGCCGGTTCTTCACACGTTTGGGAATCGCGGGGCCGAAGGGGCCGCGTGAGAGAGGCGCCGCGCGGGCCCTCGTGGAGGTCCTCGCGCGGCGCGGCGAAGGGGGATGGAGACCGTGACCGCAGCCGTCACACACGAGGGACAGCCCGCCGCCGGAGGGCGACCGGGCCGGCCGTTGATCGTCACGGAGGACGAGGACCTACTCGACGACCTGCTGCGACTGTGCGCGGCGGCCGGGGCGAAAGCCGAGGTGCACCACGGAGTGCCGGAGCCCAGAGGAAGCTGGGAGGCCGCCCCGCTCGTCCTGGTCGGCGACGACGCCGCACGGCGCGTGCGCGGGGCCGCACGCCGACGTGGAGTAGTGCTCGTCGGCCGGGACCAGGACGACTCCGGGGTGTGGAAGCGGGCCGTCGAGATCGGCGCCGACCACGTCCTGATGCTGCCCGACGGTGAACAGTGGCTGGTCGACCGCATCGCCGACGTCACCGAGGGCATCGGCCGGCCCGCCCTCACCGTCGGCGTCATCGGCGGCCGCGGCGGGGCCGGAGCCTCCACGCTCGCGTGTGCCCTCGCCGTCACCTCCGCGCGTGAGGGGCTGCGCACTCTCCTCGTGGACGCCGATCCGCTGGGCGGCGGACTCGATGTACTCCTCGGCGGCGAGAGCACCGAGGGGCTGCGCTGGCCCGCGTTCGCCGCCTCCCGCGGGCGGGTCGGCGGCGGTGCCCTCGAGGAGTCGCTGCCACGGCTGCACTCACTGCGGGTGCTGAGCTGGGACCGCGGCGACCGCATCGCCGTCCCGCCCCAGGCTGTGCGAGCGGTACTCGCCGCGGCCCGGCGCCGGGGCGGAACCGTCGTCGTCGACCTGCCCCGTCGCCTCGACGACGGCGTCGCCGAGGTTCTCTCCCAGCTCGACCTCGGGATCCTCGTGGTCCCCGCCGAGCTGCGCGCCGTCGCCGCGGCCGGCCGCGTGGCCTCCGCCGTCGGCATGGTCCTGCGCGACCTGCGGGTGGCGGTACGAGGCCCGTACGCACCCGGCCTCGACGACCGTGAGGTGGCCCGACTGCTGGGACTGCCCCTGGTGGGCGAGGTGCCGGTGGAGTCGGCGCTCCAGCGGCCGCGGGGAAGCGACTCACCTCCGGGGGCGGCCGTGCGGGGGCCGCTCGCGCGCTTCTGCAAGGAGTTCTGGGAGCGGGCGTTGGCGGAGGCGGGAGCGGCATGAGCGTGTTCTCGGGGTTCGAGCGGGCGGACGGCGCGGGGGACGGTTCTGCCGAGGAGTGGTGGAGGGGTGATCCGGTAGCCGGACTCGTTGAGCGGCGGCGGTCGGGTGATCCGGCAGTGGGTTCCGTCGAGCGGTGGCGGTCGGGTGAGGTGCCGGTCGGTGCCGTCGGACTGCGGGGCGCCCCGGTGCGTGGTCGTCCGGCTTCGGCGACGCCGGGTGCGGACATGGCTTCCGGGCTGCTGGACGGCGTACGGCAGTGGCTGGCCGAGAGTGGGGCCGAACCGACGCCCGCGCGTGTGGCGCAGGCGCTGCGGGAGCAGGGGCGGGTGCTCGGGGACGCCGAAGTGCTGGGCGCCGCCGAGCGGTTGCGGTCCGAGCTGGTCGGCAGCGGGCCCTTGGAGCCGTTGCTCGCCGACCCGTCGGTGACGGATGTCCTGGTGTCGGCTCCGGACCGGGTCTGGGTGGACCGGGGCGGCGGACTCGAACTGACCGCCGTCTCCTTCCCGGACGCGGCCGCCGTACGACGACTCGCACAGCGGCTCGCCGCGGTGGCGGGGCGACGCCTCGACGACGCGCGGCCCTGGGTGGACGCACGGCTGCCGGACGGGACCCGGCTGCACGCGGTGCTTCCTCCGGTCGCCGTCGGCTGTGCCTGTCTGTCGCTGCGGGTCGTACGCCCGCGTGCGTTCACGCTGGACGAGCTGGTCGCGGCCGGCACGGTGCCGCCGGGCGGAGACCGGGTGCTGCGGGCGCTGCTCGACGCGCGGCTGTCCTTCCTCATCAGCGGCGGGACCGGCACCGGAAAGACGACGCTGCTGAGCGCGCTGCTGGGGCTCGTCGGGCCGGGCGAGCGGATCGTCCTCGCGGAGGACTCGGCGGAGCTCAGGCCGGACCATCCGCACGTCGTACGGCTGGAGACGAGACCCGCCAACCAGGAGGGCGCAGGACTCGTCACGCTCGAGGACCTGGTGCGACAGGCGCTGCGGATGCGGCCCGACCGGCTGGTCGTGGGTGAGGTGCGCGGGCCCGAAGTGGTGCATCTGCTGGCCGCGTTGAACACGGGCCATGAGGGCGGCTGCGGGACCGTTCACGCCAACGCTGCGGCCGACGTACCGGCCCGCCTCGAGGCGCTTGGCACGGCGGCCGGGCTCGACAGGGCCGCGCTGCACAGCCAGTTGGCGGCCGCGCTGTCGGTCGTACTCCATCTTGTGCGTGACCGGGCCGGGCGGCGGCGGATCGCCGAGGTGCGGGTGCTGGAGCGGGACTCCTCGGGGCTGGTGCGGACGGTGCCGGCGCTGCGCTGGGGAGTGGAGGCGTTCGCGTACGAGCGGGGGTGGGAGCGGCTGCGAGAACTGCTCGGGGCCGCGATGCGGGGGCCGTCGGGGGAGAGCAGGTGACTTGGGCGGGATCGGAGCGAGAGGACGACGACGAGATGGCTCGGACGGCGGGAGTACGTGGTGACCGGGATGGGGGAAATGTCGGTGGGGTCGACGGGTGTGGCCGTGGGGTGCCTCGGGGTGGCCGTGTGGCTGTGGGGCGGGCGGCGTTCCGGGGTGCGGCGGGCGCAGCTGCTGCTGGCGGGCGGCGGGGTGGCGGGGGTCGGACCTCCACCGTGGCGGCGCCTGGTGGGAGAGCTGCGGCAGGTTCGTGGGCGACTCGGGTTCGAGTGGTGGGCGGCGGTCGCAGGGCTGGTGATCGCCCTGCTGGGGGCCTCGATGCTGCCGGTCGTCGCGGGGGCCGCCGCGGTGCCGTTGCTGCGGCGGGTGCGGCTGGCCCGGGCGGAGCGACGGGTGCGTGAGCGGCGGGCGGACGAGGTGATCGCGCTGTGCGCCACGGTCGCCGGGGAGGTGCGGGCGGGGCGGCAGCCGGGTGAGGCGCTGGTGCGGGCTGTGCGGGACTTCGAGGGTATGGGGGTCGGTGGGGCCGGATCGGGCGGGTGTGGACCTGGAGAGCCGGAGTTCGGTGGGCTCGGGGAGACGCAGGCTGCCGTGTTGGCGGCGGCCCGGTTCGGCGGGGATGTTCCGGGGGCGCTCGCGGCGGCGGCTCGGCGGCCCGGGGCCGAGGGTCTGTTGGGGCTTGCCGCGTGCTGGCGGGTGGCCGTGGACCAGGGCGCGGGGCTCGCGGCCGGGCTGGATCGGCTCGAAGGTGCACTACGGGCCGATCGGGACCAACGAGCGGATCTGCGCGCCCAGTTGGCCGGCGCCCGGTCCACGGCGTGGATGCTCGCCGCGCTGCCGGTGCTGGGGCTGGGACTCGGTGCCGCCCTTGGTGCCGATCCCCTGCACGTCCTTCTGCACACCGGCTCCGGGCTGGGCTGCCTGCTGGTCGGCGGCCTGCTGGAGGGCGTCGGGATGTGGTGGGCGACGCGGATCGTGAGGGGAGCCGAGGCGGCATGAGCGCGGAAGTTTTCCACAGGCTGGGGGCGGTTGTGGGGGCGGCACTGGTGATCGCCTGGCTCGCCCGCTGGGCCGCGGCCGCGCGGCATGAGCGCAGAGTGCGACGGCGGCTCGGAAAGTTGCTGGCCACTGCGCAGGCAACGGCCGAGGGGCCGCGGTTCGAGGCTCGGGATCTTGCGCGGCGGTGGCTGCCCGTGGCCGGCGTCGGGTGTGCCGGGTGGGTGCTGGTCGGCGGAGTCGCCGGTGGCGTGGTCGGGCTGGTCGTCGCGGTGGGCTTGTGGCGGTGGCGGCTACGGCAGACGGCCGGCGTGGGTGCCGAGGAGGCCGACGCGCGCGAGGCGGCCCGGCAACTGCCGCTCGCCGCCGACCTGCTGGCCGCCTGCATCGCGGCGGGCGCCGGTCCAGTGATCGC
>NZ_MJAH01000015.1:363418-503543 GCF_001746295.1 Streptomyces sp. LUP47B
TGGCGCGGCTGCTGGAGCGCGCCGATGTGACCGGGCTGCCCGCGGCCGTACCGGTTGCCGCGCTCGCGGCGGACGCCCGCGCCGACTGGGGGCGCACCGCGACGGCACGGGCCCGGCGGGCGGCCGTACTGGTCACCGCCCCGGTGGGGCTGTGTTTCCTGCCCGCGTTCATCGCCGTCGGCGTGCTGCCGATCGTGATCGGGCTCGCGGGCGGAGTGCTGGGAGGGGGTGGGCGATGACGGTCGACGGCCGGTGATCCGGCGGACGAGCACGTCAGGCGGTTGTCAACAGGACTGATCCTTACGGGGGTTGAGATGTACAAGGCGGTATGGGCGCGCATGTGTGCCCTGGTGTGCAGGACCATGACCGGGGCGCGGGCGACGCGCGACGACAGGGGGATGGTGACGTCCGAGTACGCGATGGGGATCGTCGCGGCGGTGGCGTTCGCGGTGGTGCTCTACAAGGTGGTGACCAGCGGGGCCGTCAGCGCGGAACTCCAGGCCATCGTGAAGCGGGCGCTCGATGCGAAGGCGTGAACGGGCGGGAGATCAGGGGTTCGTGACGGCGGAGTCGGCCATGGTGCTGCCCGTGCTGGTGATGTTCGCGATGGCGCTCGTGTGGGGGCTGCTGGTGGTGGCCGCGCAGATCCAATGTGTGGATGCCGCCAGGACAGGCGCACGCGCGGCGGCCCGCCAGGACCCCGCCGAGGCGGTCGTCCGGGTGGCCCGGGACACGGCGCCACGCGACGCGCATGTGACGGTCGCCCGGGAGGGTGACCGGGTCCGCGTGGTGGTCGTGGCCAAGCCGCCCGCGTTGCACGGCCTGCCCTTCGAGGTGCGGGAGGAGGCCGTGGCATGGGCGGAGGAGACGGTGGGGGAAGGAGGGTGAGCGGCGGTTCGACGAGGAGGGGATCCTCGGAGCGCGGGGTTGCGGTCGCGCGGCCCCCCGCCGCGCGGTCGGCGAAAGCCCGGTTCGCGGAAGCCGGCCTCACCGGCGCGCGCCGCGCTGTTGCCCGGTTCGCCGGCGTCCACCTCGGCGCCGCCCGTTCGGACCGTGGTTCCGCCACCGTCTGGAGTGTCGGTGCCATCGCGGTGCTGTGCGTGGTGTTCGGGGCCGTGCTGGCCCTCGGGCAGGCCGTCGTCGTACGGCACCGGGCGGCCGGGGGCGCGGATCTCGCGGCGCTCGCGGCGGCGGACCACTGGGCCGACGGGCCCGAGGTGGCCTGCGCCCGGGCCGAGGGGGTGGCGCGAGACCAGGGCACGCGGCTCGGGCGGTGCGCGATGGTCGGCGAGATCTCGGACGTGACGGCGGCCTCGGGGCGGGGGCCTTTCACAGCGGAGGTCAGGGCACGGGCGGGGCCTGCGGGGCCTGTTACGTCACAGGCTCCGCTTCCGCCAGGATCCCAGGGGACACCGCGTCCTGTCGGTTCGGCGCCTCCTGGAGCCCCGGCACCGGGGTCCCTGGGGGGTCAGACGCCGTTGGCTCGGTCGGCGCCACGGTGAGGCTTGGGGCTGGGATCTCCGCCGGTGTCAGGGTGCGGCTCGGATCCGGGTCCTCCGCCACATCCCAAGGCCTCCCCGTCACTGTCAGCTCCATCGGCACCCCGGTGAGGCCAGGCTAGGGCCCCTCCTTCGGCAGCCTGGGAAGCTCCGCGTCGGCCTCCTCCTTGGGCAGCCTGGGGAGCCCCGCGTCCGCCCCCGCCTTCGGCGCCCCGGGAAGGGCCCCCTCCGCCCCCTCCGCCGGCACCCCGGGAAGGTCCCCCTCCGCCCCTTCCTCCGGCGCCCCCCGCAACAGCACCGTGAGCAGCCGTACCGCCCCCCTCTTGTGCAGCGGGTCGTTGCCGTTGCCGCACTTGGGGGACTGGATGCAGGACGGACAGCCGGCGTCGCACTCGCAGGAGGCGATGGCCTGGCGGGTGGCGGTGAGCCAGGCGCGGGCGGTGTGGAAGGCGCGCTCCGCGAAGCCCGCGCCGCCCGGGTGACCGTCGTAGACGAAGACCGTGGGGAGCAGCGTGTCGGGGTGGAGGGGGATCGACACGCCGCCGATGTCCCAGCGGTCGCAGGTCGCGAAGAGGGGCAGCAGACCGATCGAGGCGTGCTCGGCGGCGTGCAGCGCGCCGCCGAGGATCTCCGGGTTGATCCGGGCCTCGTCGAGCTGGTCCTCGGTGACCGTCCACCACACCGCGCGCGTGCGGAGCGTACGAGGAGGGAGGTCGAGTTTCGTCTCGCCGAGCACTTCACCTGTGATCAGACGTCTGCGGAGGAAGGAGACCACCTGGTTGGTGACCTCGACGGAGCCGTAGCACAACCTGCCCTCGCCCCAGGGGACTTCGACATCCGTCTCCAGGACGGCGATGGACGTCGTGTCGCGGGCGACCGTCGAATACGACGGGCTCGCCTCCTCGACCAGTGCCACCGAGTCCTCCAGGTCCAGCGACCGGACCAGATACGTACGGCCCTGATGGAGGTGGACCGCGCCCTCGTGGACGGCGGTGTGGGCGGAGCCCGCGTCGACCGTGCCGAGGAGGCGGCCCGTGCCCGACTCGACGATCTGGATGGGACGCCCACCCTCCCCTCGGATGTCGGTGAGGTCGGCGGCCCGCTCCCGGCGGGTCCAGTGCCAGGCCTTGGTGCGGCGGCGCAGAAGCTTCGCGGACTCCAGCTGCCCCAGCAAGCTCTCGGTCTCCGGCCCGAACAACTCAAAGTCCTCGTCCGTCAACGGCAGTTCCGCCGCCGCCGCGCACAGGTGGGGGGCGAGGACGTACGGGTTGTCGGGGTCGAGGACCGTGGACTCCACCGGCTGGTCGAAGAGGGCCTCGGGATGGTGGACGAGGAAGGTGTCCAGGGGGTCGTCGCGGGCCACCAGGATCGCCAGCGCCCCCTGGCCGGCCCGTCCCGCCCGGCCTGCCTGCTGCCACAGGGACGCGCGTGTGCCGGGGTAACCGGAGATCAGCACGGCGTCCAGTCCCGAGACGTCGATGCCGAGTTCCAGTGCGGTCGTGGCGGCCAGGCCCAGCAGCTCTCCCGAATGCAGGGCCTGTTCCAGGGCGCGGCGCTCCTCCGGGAGATAGCCGCCGCGGTACGCCGCCACCCGGCGGGCCAGGGAGCGGTCGACCTCCGCCAGCCGCTCCTGGGCGATCACGGAGATCAGCTCGGCGCCGCGCCGGGAGCGGACGAAGGCGACCGAGCGCACTCCCTGTACGGCGAGATCGGTGAGGAGATCCGCCGTCTCGGCGGTGGCCGTACGGCGGACCGGGGCGCCCTTCTCGCCCTGCATCTCGGTGAGCGGGGGCTCCCAGAGGGCAAACACCAGTTCGCCGCGCGGTGAGGCGTCGTCGGCGACCTCGACCACGGGGAGGCCGGTGAGGCGGCGGGCGGCCACCGACGGCTCGGCGGCGGTCGCGGAGGCCAGCAGGAAGACGGGGGAGGCGCCGTAGCGGGCGCAGAGGCGGCGCAGCCGGCGCAGCACCTGGGCGACGTGGGAGCCGAACACGCCCCGGTAGGTGTGGCACTCGTCGATGACGACGTACTTGAGCGCCTTCAGGAAGGAGGACCAGCGGGAGTGGGACGGGAGTATCCCGCGGTGCAGCATGTCCGGGTTGGTCAGCACGTAGTTGGCGTACTGGCGGATCCATTCACGTTCCTCGAACGGCGTGTCGCCGTCGTAGACCGCAGGGCGTACGGAATTGGCCAGCGGTTGTGAAAGTTCCTTCACAGAGCGGCACTGGTCGGCCGCCAGGGCCTTCGTCGGGGAGAGGTAGAGCGTGGTGGCGCCCCGGCCGTTCGGGGCCTCTGAGCCGTCCAGAAGTGTGGAGAGGACCGGCACGAGGTACGCCAGGGACTTGCCGGAGGCGGTGCCGGTGGCGACGACGACCGACTCGCCGTCCAGCGCGTGTTCGGCCGCGCGTGCCTGGTGGGCCCAGGGATGATCGATACCGCAGGCCTGGACGGCTGCGATGACCTCCGAGCGGATCCGGTCGGGCCAGACGGCATGGCGACCCGCACGTGGGGGCAAGTGCTCCGTATGAGTGATGCGCGCAGCCCGGCTCGGCCCGGCGGCGAGCCGGTCCAGGACCGTGCTCGGCGTGGGGCGGGGACCGGCGTCCGCCGAGGGTCGATCGGATCGGAGATTCTTGGCCATCGGCACCGAGTGTGTCACTGGCGTGACGGACAATGGGACCAAGGCGTCGTGCACGCCTGCCGGTAAGTGATTGAATGCCATCGCGGCTGGCGAACCGTCCGGGGGCTTCAAGCCGAGGTGTCCCGAGGGGCGACCGCTCGATAGCAAGGTGCTGGAGGATCCGTGGACCTGTCTCTGTCGACCGAAACCATCGGCGATCGCACGATCGTCAGGGTCGGTGGCGAAATCGACGTATATACCGCGCCCAAGCTGCGCGAGCAGCTGGTCGAGCTGGTGAACGACGGCAGTTTCCACCTTGTCGTCGACATGGAGGGCGTGGACTTCCTCGACTCCACCGGGCTCGGCGTACTGGTGGGCGGACTGAAGCGGGTGCGTGCCCATGAGGGCTCGCTGCGCCTGGTCTGCAACCAGGAGCGCATTCTCAAGATCTTCCGTATCACCGGCCTCACCAAGGTGTTCCCGATTCACACCTCGGTCGAGGAAGCGGTGGCGGCGACCGACTGATCCGTTCCCGGGCCCGTGCCCGGGGCGGCAGCAGGACGCCGGTAGAAGCAAAAAGAAGGGGTCCGGGCTTTCGGCGGCCCGGTCCCCCGACAGCACGCCCGTAGTTCCGAGGGGGACGCATGGCCACCGTTGAACTCCGTTTCAGCGCGCTGCCCGAGCACGTCAGGACCGCCCGACTGGTGGCGGCGGCGGTGGCGCGCAGGTCCGGAGTGGACGAGGCCGTCCTCGACGAGGTCAGACTCGCTGTCGGCGAGGCCTGCACCCGTGCCGTCGGACTGCACCAGAGTGGCGGCATCACCGCGCCGGTCCAGGTGCTGCTGATCGATGAGGAGAAGCAGTTCTCCATCGAGGTCGGCGACGAGGCGCCACGTTCGGCCCCGGGTGACCGGGCTCCGGGCGCCCTGGGTGAGGACCCCGACATGGAGACCGAGGAGGACGAGATGGGCCTCGCGGTCATCAGCGGTCTCGTCGACGATGTCGAGGTCACCGCGGGAGAGCACGGCGGACAGATCCGTATGACCTGGCCGACCACGCCGCCGGCCGCAGTGCTCCCCTGATTTTCACCCGTTCGAATCAGTTTTCTGTTCGACACGCGGAAGGGCCCCACCACACCGGTGGGGCCCTTCCGCATGTCGGCATGAGCTTTCTGTGCCTACAGTGGTCTGGTCCGATGCATATCGTGAATTGGTTCACGATCTAGATATCGGCCATGAATGCCCCCGGGGCATTACTGCTTTCAGGTTGTGTAAAGGTGAATTCCGTTTACCGCGCCCTGTTTTGATCAGGACGGGGTACCTACAATCCGTCCACATCTTGAGCTCAGCCCAAGCGTCAAGGAGGACGAATGGCGGGGCTTTCTACCCCTGATCAGTTGGACCAGCCCACAACAACCCTCGCGGCCGCGGTGCTCACCGACGACAACCGGGTGCTGATCGCGGTCATCGCGGTCGTCGCCCTCGCGGCGCTCGTGGTGGCGGGGGTCCTGGTACGCCAGGTGCTCGCGGCCGGCGAGGGCACCGACAGCATGAAAAAGATCGCGAAGGCCATCCAGCAAGGCGCCAACGCCTATCTGGCACGCCAGTTGCGCACGCTCGGCGTATTCGCCGTCGTCGTGTTCTTCCTGCTCATGCTGCTGCCCGCGGACGACTGGAATCAGCGCGCAGGCCGATCACTGTTCTTCTTGATCGGCGCCGCGTTCTCGGCGACCACCGGCTATATCGGCATGTGGCTCGCCGTGCGCAGCAATGTGCGTGTCGCCGCGGCGGCGCGAGAAGCCACTCCGGCGGAAGGTGAGCCGGAAAAGGATCTCACCGCCGTCTCCCACAAAGCCATGAAGATCGCTTTCCGTACGGGCGGCGTGGTCGGCATGTTCACGGTGGGGCTCGGTCTGCTGGGCGCCTCCTGTGTGGTGCTCGTGTACGCGGCCGACGCGCCGAAGGTCCTGGAGGGTTTCGGTCTCGGCGCGGCGCTCATCGCAATGTTCATGAGGGTCGGCGGCGGCATCTTCACCAAGGCCGCCGACGTCGGCGCCGACCTGGTCGGCAAGGTCGAGCAGGGCATTCCGGAGGACGACCCGCGCAACGCCGCGACCATCGCCGACAACGTGGGCGACAACGTGGGCGACTGCGCGGGCATGGCGGCCGACCTCTTCGAGTCGTACGCCGTGACCCTGGTCGCCGCGCTGATCCTCGGCAAGGTGGCCTTCGGCGACTCCGGACTCGCCTTCCCGCTGCTCGTCCCGGCGATCGGTGTGATCACCGCGATGATCGGCATCTTCGCGGTCGCGCCGCGCCGCTCCGACCGCAGCGGCATGTCCGCGATCAACCGCGGATTCTTCATCTCCGCGGTGATCTCGCTCGTGCTGGTGGCGATCGCCGTCTTCGTCTACCTGCCGGGGAAGTACGCCGACCTCGACGGCGTCACCGACGCGGCGATCAGCGGAAGGGACGGCGATCCGCGGATCCTCGCGCTCGTCGCGGTGGCGATCGGCATCCTGCTCGCCGCCGTCATCCAGCAGCTGACCGGCTACTTCACCGAGACCAACCGCCGCCCGGTCCAGGACATCGGCAAGACCTCGCTCACGGGGCCCGCCACCGTCGTCCTCGCCGGTATCTCGATCGGTCTCGAGTCGGCCGTCTACACCGCCCTGCTGATCGGCCTCGGCGTCTACGGGGCGTTCCTGCTCGGTGGCACCTCGATCATGCTGGCACTGTTCGCGGTGGCGCTGGCCGGCACCGGCCTGCTCACCACGGTCGGTGTGATTGTCGCCATGGACACCTTCGGGCCGGTCTCCGACAACGCGCAGGGCATCGCCGAGATGTCAGGCGACGTCGAGGGCGCGGGCGCGCAGGTGCTCACCAACCTGGACGCCGTCGGCAACACCACCAAGGCCATCACCAAGGGCATCGCCATCGCCACCGCGGTCCTCGCGGCGTCGGCGCTCTTCGGGTCGTACCGTGACGCGATCACGACCGGCGCGCAGGACGTCGGCGAGAAGCTCAGCGGGGACGGCGCGCCGATGAGCCTGATGATGGACATCTCGCAGCCCAACAACCTCGTCGGTCTGATCGCCGGCGCGGCGGTCGTCTTCCTCTTCTCGGGGCTGGCGATCAACGCGGTGTCGAGGTCGGCGGGTTCCGTGGTCTACGAGGTGCGGCGGCAGTTCCGCGACCATCCCGGGATCATGGACTACAGCGAGGAGCCGGAGTACGGCAAGGTCGTCGACATCTGCACGAGGGACGCCCTGCGCGAACTCACCACACCCGGTCTGCTCGCGGTGCTGGCGCCGATCTTCATCGGGTTCACCCTCGGCGTCGGCGCGCTCGGCGCGTTCCTCGCGGGAGCCATCGGCGCGGGCACCTTGATGGCTGTCTTCCTGGCCAACTCCGGCGGCGCCTGGGACAACGCCAAGAAGCTCGTCGAGGACGGTCACCACGGCGGCAAGGGCAGCGAGGCCCATGCCGCGACGGTGATCGGAGACACCGTCGGCGACCCCTTCAAGGACACCGCGGGGCCCGCGATCAACCCGCTGCTCAAGGTGATGAACCTGGTGGCGCTGCTGATCGCCCCGGCGGTGATCAAGTTCAGTTACGGCGAGGACAAGAGCATCGGCGTACGGATCTTCATCGCCGTCCTCGCGTTCCTCGTGATCGCCGGCGCGGTCTACGTCTCCAAGCGGCGCGGTATCGCCGTGGGTGACGAAGACAACGAGAAGAAGGTGGCCAAGTCGGTGGATCCCGCGGTGGTTTCGTAGGTTCTGGGACGAGGCCCAGCTCAAGGGGCGGGCGGGCGGCGCGTGTTCATGCGCCGCCCGCCCGCCTTGTGCGTGCGCGCCGCCCGGCCGTGAGGCTTCTCTCTCCTGGGGCGAACCGGAATGAAAGGAATGAAAATGTGACATTCAGTGCGTGGGTGTGGTGCGGGTGCTGTGTAAGGTCCGGGGGCTGAGAGGCCACGGAAGGGACCGATCCGGTGAACAAGAAGCTCGCGGCCGCACTGTCCGGCGGTGCGGTACTGGTACTGGCACTGACGGGATGCGGTGGCAGCGAGGACAACAAGGAACTCGACGCCTGGGCCAAGAAGGTCTGTGACCTGGTGCCGGCCCAGAACAAGAAGATCACGGCGGCCTACGACGCGATCACCAAGGCGGCCGAGGACACCGAGAGCACCCCGACGGAGCTCCAGAAGGCCGACTCCCAGGCCTTCCAGGACCTGTCCGACGGCTACAAGGCGCGCGCCACGGTCATCAAGAACGCCGGGGCGCCTCCCGGTGCCGAGGACGGTGAGAAGAAGCTCCAGGCCGCCGTCAAGCAGCTCACGGCACTCTCGGCCGCCTACACCGACATGAAGACGCAGGTGGACGGGCTGAACACCAAGGACCAGGCGAAGTTCGCGACCGGTCTCAAGGATGTCTCGGCCGAGATGAAGAAGGTGGAGACGCAGCGCCAGACCGCGCTCGCCGCGCTGAAGGACCTGGAGTCGGGCGACACCAAGCAGGCGCTGTCCGAGCAGTCGGGCTGCAAGCAGGCCTCGACGTCGCCGGGGGCGTCCGCGCCGGCGACGGACAGCTGAGCCCGCTCCGGCCTGCCGGTAGCTAGCGGTCCCTGGGGTGTCGGCAGGTGAGGGCACTCCTGGGCGTCCGCTCCGGCCGCGGTGGCCGAGCGGGGCGGCGAGTGGTTCGGTGAGGCGTGCGGTGCGGCGGACGCGGGCCACAATGGGGGCGTGAGTACCTCCAGCCTGCCCACGCTGCCCGCCGCCCCCGTCCCCGGGCGTCCCGACGTCACCGCCCGGCTGCGGGACGCCCTGATCGGGGCCTCCTTCACTGCCGACGGGCTGCTAGAGCTGCTCGGCGCGCCCGCGTACGCGGCGCTCGCGCGCAGCGAGACCGTGCCCGCGCTCCGGGCGACCCGCGGGGACGCCCCGCTGGCGGTGCTCGTGCGCCTGTTCCTCCTGCAGCAGCCGGTGCCCCACGCGCGCGTGGCAGACGTTCTGCCCGTCGACGCGTGTCTGGAGACCGGCTGGCTGGTCCGTGTCGGCAGCGATGAGGTGGCCGCGACGGTGGACGTACGGCCGTACGGCGGGCCCGGCGGCGAAGACTGGTTCATCGTGTCGGACCTCGGTTGTGCCGTCGGCGGCGCGGGCGGCATCGGCAGCCGTGACGAGGGTGTCGTCCTCGGGGTCGGCGGTGCCTCCACGACCCTGGCCGGCCTCACCGTCCGTACCCCCGTCGCCTCCGCCCTCGACGTCGGTACCGGCTCCGGGATCCAGGCCCTGCACGCCGTTCAGCACGCCACGCGCGTGACGGCGACCGATCTCAACCCGCGCGCGCTGCACATCACCGCGCTCACGCTGGCGCTGTCCGGGGCCCCGGCGGCCGATCTGCGGGAGGGCTCGCTGTTCGAGCCGCTCAAGCAGGACGAGACGTACGACCTGATCGTGTCGAACCCGCCCTTCGTGATCTCGCCGGGCGCGCGGCTGACGTACCGCGACGGCGGGATGGGCGGGGACGATCTGTGCCGCTCGGTCGTTCAGGGGGCGGGGGACTTGCTGAACGAGGGCGGGTTCGCGCAGTTCCTCGCCAACTGGCAGCACGTCGAGGGAGAAGACTGGCAGGACAGGCTCAGGTCGTGGGTGCCGCGCGGGTGCGACGCGTGGGTCGTGCAGCGCGAGGTGCAGGACGTCACGCAGTACGCCGAGCTGTGGCTCAGGGACGCCGGTGACCACCAGGGCGACCCGGCCGAGTACCAGGCGCTCTACGACGCCTGGCTGGACGAGTTCGAGGCGCGCAAGGTCAGGGCCGTCGGCTTCGGCTGGATCACCCTGCGCAGGACGGGCTCCGCCGTGCCCTCGGTCACCGTGGAGGAGTGGCCGCACCCGGTCGAGCAGCCCCTCGGCGACACCGTCAGGGCGCACTTCGAACGCCTCGACTACCTGCGCGCCAACGACGACGCGGCCCTGCTGGAGGCCCACTTCAGGCTCGCGCCCGAGATCATCCAGGAGCAGGTCGGGCTGCCCGGCGCGGAGGACCCGGAGCACGTGGTGCTGCGCCAGCACCGCGGGATGCGCCGGGCCACCAAGGTGGACACCGTCGGCGCGGGCTTCGCCGGTGTGTGCGACGGCTCGCTGAGCGCGGGCCGCATTCTCGACGCGATCGCCCAGCTCATGGGCGAGGACCCGGTCATGCTGCGCGACCGTACGCCCGCGCAGATCCGGCTGCTGGTGGAGCAGGGGTTCCTGGAGCCCGCGTGATCTGACGCCGGCCGCCACTGCTGAGGCGGGTTTGCCCTCCTGAGGCCCTTGTGTCTGCTCTGGCGGGATTGCCCCGGAAAAGGGCTCCTGTCAGTGGCAGGTGCGAAGCTACCTTCGAGAGACAGAGCTGACGCGTTCTCGGGGGAGGCGCGCTGTCTCGGACCCGGTGCTCGGGTCTCGGGGGGAGGCGTGATGGCGGGGGAGACGCCGGATCAGGGTGAGGGCAGGACCATCAACGGCCGGTACCGGCTGCTGCGGACGCTCGGCGCGGGCGGCATGGGCCGGGTCTGGCTGGCGTACGACGAGGACTTGGCCTGCGAGGTCGCGATGAAGGAGATCGCGCTTCCGGACACGCCGATGGACGCGGGTGAAACGGCCCAGCGCATCGCCCGGGCCCGCAGCGAGGCCCGGCACGCGGCCCGGCTGCGCGGCCATCCCCATGTGGCGACGGTGCACGATGTGGTGGTCCACGAGGGACTGCCGTGGATCGTCATGGAACACGTGCCGGACGCGGTCGACCTCCAGGCGGTCGTACGGCGTTCGGGGCCGCTGTCGTCCGAGCACGTGGCCCGCATCGGCCTCGCCGTCCTCGACGCCCTCACCGCGGGGCACCGCGTCGGCATCCTCCACAGGGATGTGAAACCGGCCAACATCCTTCTGGCGCCGGACGCTTCGGGCGACCCCTACGCGCGCGTGCTGCTCACCGACTACGGCATCGCCCTCCAGCCCGAGTCCCGCGAGCCCCGTCTCACCGCGACCGCGGGCATCCTCGGCACCCCGGGCTATCTCGCGCCGGAGCGCGCCCGGGGCGAACCACCCACCCCCGCCGCCGACCTGTTCTCCCTGGGCGCCACGCTGTACGCCGCGGTCGAGGGCCGCGGCCCCTTCGACCGCCACGGCGAGTTCGCCACGCTGACGGCCCTGCTGGGAGAGGACCCCACTCCGCCCGCCCGGGCCGGTGAACTCACGCCGGTGCTGCTGGGGTTGCTCGTCAAGGATCCCGTGCGCAGGTTCTCGCCGGAGACGGCGAAGCGGGGGCTGGAGCGGGTCGTGCAGGGGGTCTGGGGCGCCTCGGGTGCGGCCGGGTCGGCGTACGGCTCCTCGGCGGGAGGGTTCGGGCCGCCGGTCGGTGGCTGGGGGCCGCCGCCGGGGACTCCGCAGACACCGGGGACTCCACAGACGCCGCCCACTCCGGTGGGCGCGGCCGGTGGCGGCGGTCAGGCCGACGCGAGTCCTGCTGGAGCAGATGCGGCCGACGCGCGCCCCGGTCCTGGGGAACCTGCCACGCCGGGGGCGACACCCGGCTCGGCGCCGCCGTACAGCGCGTGGCCGCCCGCGGCAGGTCAGGCGTCGGAACCGGGCAACCCCTATGCGCAGGGGGCGGGTTCGCCTCATGCGGGCGGGGAGGGCTCGGTCGGACAACACGAGCGGGGTGAGGCTTCGGCGGGTCCGTACGCGCGTGGCGAAGCCAACGCGGGGCCGTACGCGAGCGGGGGCTCCTCGTCACCGTACGGCGGCGGGGGTCCGGGCTCCCCCTGCGGCGGTGGAGCTTCGGCGCTGTACTCGGGCGGTGGCTCCTCGCAGCCGTACGGGAGCGGGACGCCCGCCGGATACGGCGGCTCGGGTGCGCTCGGCAGCCCCACCGTCGCCGGCGCGCCCACCGCCTTCGGCGGACCCGTCGGTCCTGGCGGACCCGGAGGCCGGGCACCGTACTCGTTGACCCCGCCCCCGCCCCCGCGCCCGCGCCCCGCCGCCAAGAAACGCCTCGCGCTCGTCGCTCTCGTCGTCGGTGTGCTCCTCGTCGTCGCGGGCGGTGCGTGGGGAGTCATGTCGCTGACCGGGGACGACGGCAAGAAGGACACGGCGACCAAGTCCTCGCCGAACACGAGCACGCGTTCGTCACAGGGGGCCTCGCCCACCGGGCCCTTGATGCCGTACGGCGAGGTGGTCGGGCTCGATGAGCCTTTGGAGACCGGGGACTGCGTGCAGGCGGTCTGGTCGGGGACGCCGTTCAGGTCGGCGCCGAACCTCGGGGTCGTGGACTGCGCGGACGACTGGCCGGACGGCCAGGTGGTGGCGGTCGACACGGCCGCCGACTTCGCCGATGCCAGGGCCCAGGGCGCGAAACGCTGCGCCAACCTGAGCCGAGCCGTCGTGGACGCGCTGCCGGACGCGGCCGGCTACGCCGTCGTGCCGACCGAGGAGGGCTTCGGTGCGGCGGGCAGCGGTACGGCATGTCTCGTACTCGGCCGCCATGCCGCGATCGGCGGTGAGGTGGGCCGCTTCCGGGACCTGGGCACCGACTTGTGGGTCGGTCAGATGAGCGTCGGTGACTGCTGGGTCTACCAGCAGCTCGACGACGGCTACAAGGCTCCGCTCACCGACTGCTCGAAGGCCCACACCGATCAGGTGATCGGCACGGTTCAGGCCCCGGCCGAAATGAGCTACAAGAAGGGCACCGACAACGCGACCAAGTTGTGCGGCAACAAATTCGAATCGACCTGGGCGGCCGGCCAGGAGCGTCTTGTGTACGGCTGGGTGGCCGACCAGGACGACTGGAAGAAGGGATTCAACAAGATCGTGTGCACGGTCAGCCTGACCGACAACAAGAAGTCGAGCGGGAAGATACCCCCGCTTGGCGCGGTCTGAATCCGGTCGGTTTCCGCGCCGAATCCGGTCGCGCCCCCTCGGAGCAGCAGCGGGATCAGGGTAAGAACCGAACGAGAACCGGACGGCCGGAGTGGCGATCCGGCGGTCGGCCGGGGGGCCGGTCCGGGGAAGTCCGCGGTCGTGTCGGCGCGGCGTTCACCCGGGGTTCGTCTGTCCGCCGCCCGCGCGTGCCAGTCTCCATCGAAGGTGCACGCGCGGGTGGCAGAAAAGGGGCACGGGGAGCCATGGAGAGCGGACCGGCGATCTTCGCGGGAATGGTGTTCGCCCTGTTCGGAGGAGGGCTGCTGGTGTGGACCGCGGCCCGGGTGCGCCATCGTGAACCCGTCGCCCATGGTGTGAGTCCCGTCGCATCCGCGACCGTCGCGACCCTCGCCGCGCTGATCACGCTGGCCCTCGCCGCATGGTGCTTCGCCCGTCTCTAGGACGGCTCCCGGGACGCCCGCGCGAGTGGGCCGACCAGGAATGGGGAGATCAGCCTCCGGATGAGCTCGAAAAGGCCGGTGGGCGCTCGGGGCGGCAGGAATGGCGGTAGTCGGGTTACCGTTCGAGTGGCCGTTGCGGGCTTTTCCCGTTTGACACGGGGGCGGGATGTACCGTCACACTCCGCAGCGTCAGCATGACCCGACCCCGGGAACCAAGGCCTGGGGAGACCCCAGTGTCGACCGGAGAGAAGAGCGAAGTTGTCCCCGACCAGCGAGACCGCAAAGGGCGGCCGCCGACTCGTCATCGTCGAGTCGCCTGCCAAGGCGAAGACGATCAAGGGCTATCTCGGCCCCGGATACGTCGTCGAGGCGAGCGTCGGGCACATCCGCGACCTCCCCAACGGCGCCGCGGAGGTGCCCGAGAAGTACACCGGCGAGGTCCGCCGGCTCGGCGTCGACGTCGAGCACGACTTCGAGCCGATCTATGTCGTCAACGCCGACAAGCGGGCCCAGGTCAAGAAGCTCAAGGAGCTGCTGAAGGACTCCGACGAGCTCTTCCTCGCCACCGATGAGGACCGCGAGGGCGAGGCGATCGCCTGGCACCTCCAGGAGGTCCTCAAGCCCAAGGTCCCGGTCAAGCGGATGGTCTTCCACGAGATCACCAAGGCCGCGATCCAGGCCGCTGTCGCCAACCCGCGCGAGCTGAACCAGAAGCTGGTCGACGCCCAGGAGACCCGCCGTATCCTCGACCGCCTCTACGGCTACGAGGTCTCGCCGGTCCTGTGGAAGAAGGTCATGCCGCGCCTGTCGGCCGGCCGTGTCCAGTCGGTCGCGACCCGGCTCGTGGTGGAGCGGGAACGCGAGCGCATCGCGTTTCGTTCTGCCGAGTACTGGGACCTGACAGGCACCTTCGCGACCGGCCGCGCGGGGGACTCCTCGGACCCGTCGTCGCTGGTCGCCCGCCTCCAGACCGTCGACGGCAGGCGGGTCGCGCAGGGCCGCGACTTCGACTCCCTGGGACAACTGAAGAGCGCGAACACCCTCCACCTCGACGAGGCGAACGCCCGCGCCCTGGCCGCGGCCCTGGACCAGACGCGGTTCGCGGTCCGCTCGGTCGAGTCCAAGCCGTACCGCCGCTCGCCGTACGCCCCGTTCCGTACGACGACCCTCCAGCAGGAGGCCTCGCGCAAGCTCGGCTTCGGTGCGAAGGCGACCATGCAGGTGGCCCAGAAGCTGTACGAGAACGGCTTCATCACCTATATGCGTACGGACTCCACGACCCTGAGCGAGACCGCCATCACCGCGGCTCGCGCCCAGGTCACGCAGTTGTACGGCGCCGACTACCTGCCGTCGTCCCCGCGCACCTACGCCGGGAAGGTCAAGAACGCGCAGGAGGCGCACGAGGCGATCCGCCCCTCGGGTGACCGTTTCCGTACGCCCGCCGAGACCGGCCTGACCGGCGACCAGTTCAAGCTCTACGAGCTGATCTGGAAGCGCACGGTCGCCTCGCAGATGAAGGACGCGACCGGCAACAGCGTCACCGTGAAGATCGGCGGCACCGCCGCCGACGGGCGGGACGTCGAGTTCAGCGCCTCCGGCAAGACGATCACCTTCCACGGCTTCCTCAAGGCCTACGTCGAAGGCGCCGACGACCCGAACGCCGAGCTGGACGACCGCGAGCGCAGGCTGCCCCAGGTCGCCGAGGGCGATGCCCTGAGCGCCCGGGAGATCACGGTCGACGGGCACGCCACCAAGCCCCCGGCCCGCTACACCGAGGCCAGCCTGGTCAAGGAGCTCGAGGAGCGGGAGATCGGCCGCCCGTCGACGTACGCGTCGATCATCGGCACGATCCTCGACCGCGGCTATGTCTTCAAGAAGGGCACGGCACTGGTGCCGTCCTTCCTGTCCTTCGCCGTGGTCAACCTCCTGGAGAAGCACTTCGGCAGGCTCGTCGACTACGACTTCACCGCCCGGATGGAGGACGACCTCGACCGCATCGCGGCCGGTCAGGCCCAGTCCGTGCCGTGGCTGCGGCGCTTCTACTTCGGTGAGGGCACGCCCACGGGCGGCGCGGCCGACGCGGGCAACGGCGACGGGGACCACCTCGGCGGTCTCAAGGAACTGGTCACCGACCTGGGCGCGATCGACGCGCGCGAGGTGTCGTCCTTCCCGGTCGGCAACGACATCGTGCTCAGGGTCGGCCGCTACGGCCCGTACATCGAGCGTGGCGAGAAGGACTCCGAGAACCACCAGCGGGCGGACGTCCCCGAGGACCTGGCGCCCGACGAGCTGTCCGTGGAGCTCGCGGAGGAACTGCTCGCCAAGCCGAGCGGTGACTTCGAGCTCGGCGCCGACCCGGCCACGGGTCACCAGATCATCGCCCGCGACGGCCGCTACGGCCCGTACGTCACCGAAGTGCTCCCCGAGGGCACCCCGAAGACCGGCAAGAACGCCGTGAAGCCGCGTACGGCCTCGCTGTTCAAGTCGATGTCACTGGACACGGTGACGCTCGCCGACGCGCTCAAACTGATGTCGCTGCCGCGTGTCGTGGGCGCCGACGCCGAGGGCCAGGAGATCACCGCGCAGAACGGCCGCTACGGGCCGTATCTGAAGAAGGGCACGGACTCGCGCTCGCTGCAGACCGAGGACCAGCTCTTCACGATCACCCTCGAAGAGGCGCTGGCGATCTACGCCCAGCCCAAGCAGCGTGGCCGGGCCGCCGCCAAGCCGCCGCTGAAGGAGCTGGGCACCGACCCGGTCAGCGAGAAGCCGGTCGTGGTCAAGGACGGCCGTTTCGGACCGTACGTGACCGACGGGGAGACCAACGCGACCCTGCGCTCCGGCGACAGCGTCGAGGAGATCACCCCGGAGCGCGGTTTCGAACTGCTCGCCGAGAAGCGGGCGAAGGCGCCCGCCAAGAAGACGGCGAAGAAGGCGCCCGCCAAGAAGGCCCCGGCCAAGAAGGTGGCGGCCGCCAAGACCGCGGCGAAGAAGACGACCACGGCCGCGAAGAAGACGACGGCGAAGAAGACCACCGCGAAGAAGGCGACGGCTTCCAAGACGGCGTCCGAGGACTGAGTTCGGGTCTTCCGGCCCTCTGTCGGGTCCGGATACCTCCACTGAGGCTTCGCAATGCGAACGCCCCGGCATCACTTTGGTGTCGGGGCGTGCGCACCTGCGGACGCGCTCCCCGGGCTGTCAGTGGCTCCCGATAGGCTGAATGCATGACGCGTGCCGACCAGCCAACGGCCCTTGACCCGGCCCCCGACGACGCCCTGGTCGCGGACTCCCGCGAGCGCGCCGCCCGCGCCCTGCTGCGCAGGCCCCAGCTGAAACGCCTGTGGAGCGCCCAACTCGTCGGCGGGATCGGCGACACCCTCGCGCTTCTGGTGCTGGTGCTGCTGGCCCTTCAGGCGGCCATCGCCCAGGGCTCGTTCGGCGGCGGCTACCGAGGCGTGGCGTTCGCAGTGGCGACCGTCTTCGGTACGCGCATCCTGGCGACGCTGCTCTTCGGCGCCGTCCTGCTCGGCCCGCTGACCTCGCTCACTTCGCACGAGGGGCCGCTCGACCGCCGGTGGACCATGGTCGGCGCGGACGGAGTCAGGCTCGCCCTGCTCATCGTCGCGCCGCTGTGGATCGACTGGACGCCGGACAACGCCCTCGCGATGCTCCTGGTGACCGCCTTCGTGACCGGGGTCGCCGAGCGCTTCTGGACGGTGTGCCGCGAGAGCGCGGCGCCCGCCCTGCTCCCGGAACCTCCCCCGGAGGGGGCGACGGTACGGCCGCTGCCGGACCACCTGGACGCACTGCGCCGCCTGTCGCTGCGGACGACGTTCGTGGCGATCCCGCTGGCCGGTGCCGCGCTCGTCGTCGCCGGCCTGCTCAACAACCTGCTGGGCTCCGGCCTCGACTGGTTCGGCCAGCACCAGGCGGCCCTCGCGTCGTACGTCGCGGCAGGTCTGTTCGCCGCGTCCCTGTCCGTGCTGACCTTCCTGGAACTGCCCGGCACGCGCACCCCGCGCGCGCGTTCGCCGCTGGAGGGGCTGCGCCGGCCCAAGACGGGCACCGGCGTCGACAAGGGCCGTACCGGCGCGATGCCGCTGCTGGTGGCGGCCTGCGTGGCCGTCGCCGGAGCGATCGCGGCCGCCGTGGCCGTCGCCGTGCTGCACGCCAAGGACCTGGGCGGCGGCCCGGTGATGTACGGCCTGATGGTGACCGCGCTGACCGGCGGTGTCGTGGTCGGTGTCCGTATGGCGCCCAGGGTGCTGGTCTCCCTGTCGCGGCGGCGGCTGCTCGCGTTGGCGATCGCCTTCACCGGCATCGCCCTGCTGGCCGCCGGGCTCGTCCCGGATGTCACCACCGTGCTGCTGATCGACGTGCTGGCCGGTGTCGGCGCGGGTGTGGCCGCGAACACCGGGCACACCCTGCTCGACCAGGAGACCGAGGAGTACCGCCGGGCGCGGACCACCGAGCATCTGCACGCGGTCGTGCGGGTCGGTGTGGCGCTCGGCGCGCTCGTCGCCCCCGTGGTGGCCGCGGCGATCGGCCCGCACCGGCTGGTGAACGGCAAGTTCGTGTTCGCGCACGGCGGCGCCGCGTTCACCCTCATGCTGGTCGGCGCGCTGTTGCTGCCGGTCGCCGCGCTGGTGCTGGCCAAGGTCGACGACCGGTCCGGCGTCCCCCTGCGGCACGACCTGCGGGACGCGCTGCTCGGCGGCGACGACCCGGTGACCGTGCCCGCCGACACGGGCTTCTTCATCGCGCTGGAGGGCGGCGACGGGGCCGGGAAGTCCACCCAGGCCGAGGCGCTCGCCGAGTGGATCCGGGCCAAGGGCCACGAGGTCGTGCTGACACGCGAGCCCGGGGCGACCCCGGTGGGCAAGCGGCTGCGGTCGATCCTGCTGGACGTGTCGAGCACCGGGCTCTCGCACCGGGCGGAGGCACTGCTGTACGCGGCGGACCGCGCGGAGCACGTGGACACCGTGGTCAGGCCCGCACTGGAGCGCGGTGCGGTGGTGATCTCGGACCGCTACACCGACTCCTCCGTGGCCTACCAGGGCGCTGGGCGCGACCTGTCCCCGACGGAGATCGCCCGCATCAACCGCTGGGCGACGGACGGTCTGGTGCCTCATCTGACCGTCCTGCTGGACGTGTCCCCGGAGATCGCCCGCGAGCGGTTCACCGAGGCGCCGGACCGGCTGGAGTCGGAGCCGGCGGAGTTCCACGCGCGCGTGCGCTCCGGATTCCTCACGCTGGCCGCCGCCGACCCCGGGCGGTACCTGGTCGTGGACGCCGGGCAGGAGCCCGAGGCCGTCACGACCGTCGTTCGGCATCGGCTCGACCAGATGCTGCCGCTCTCCGAGCAGGAGATCAGGGAGCAGGAGGAGGCCCGGCGCAAGGCCGAGGAGGAAGCGCGCCGCAAGGCCGAGGAAGAGGCCGCGCGCAAGGCCGAGGAGGAGCGCCTGGAGCGTGAGCGCCAGGAGCAGCTGGCCCGGCTGAAGGCCGAGGAGGAGGAGCGCAAGCGGCGCGAGCTGGAGGAGGCCCAGCGTCGCGAGGCCGAGCGGCAGGCGGAGGAGGCCCGGCTGCGGGCCGAGGAAGCGCGCAGGCGGGCCGAGGAGGAGCGGGTCCGTCTTCTCGCCGAGGAGAAGGCGCGCGCCGAGGAAGAGGCGCGGCGCAAGGCCCAGGAGGAGGCCTCCCGCAAGCGGGCCGAGGAGGAGGCGCGACTGCGTGCCGAGGCCGAGGAGCGGCGGCTGGAGAAGCAGCGCAAGGCGGAGGAGGCGTTGCTGCGGGCGGAGGAGGCCCGGCGGCTCGCCGAGTCCGCGGCCGCGGCGGCGGAGGCGGGGCCCAAGCAGGCTGCCACTCCCACTGCGGGCATGGACGCGGCGACCGTGCCCACTCCTGTGGTGACGCCGACGAACGCGTCGGGCGGGCCGGTGGACGAGACGGCTGTGCTGCCCCGGGTGCCCATGGAGAAGGACGACGAGGACGCGTCCGCGGGTGGGGCCTCCGGTGGGTCCACCTCCGACGCCGAGGTGACGGCCGAGCTGCCGCAGCCGCCGGTGCCTCCGGGTGCGGCGGACGAGACCGCGGTGCTGCCTCCCGTCCCGCCGGGTTCCGCCGACGAGACGGCCGTGCTGCCTCCGGTGCCGGGGGAGGAGCCCTCGGATCGGGTGCCGCCGGGGTACTTCCGCGACGAGGAGCGCACGCGGGAGCTGCCGCAGGTCGACGAGACGGGGACTCCTCGGCGGAGGGCGCGGTCGGACTGGGCCGAGGAGACGCCGTTGGACGACCTTCCTACGCTCGCCGATGAGCTGCTCGGACCGCACGACGACGAGTACGGAGACGACCGCGGCCGACGCCGGGGGCGCTAGCGGTCGTTCCGCGACTGCGGGCGCGTTGTGGCCGGCGCCCACCGGCCCGGGGCCGACGACCGACTGTCGGCCCCGTTGTCAGTGGTCGCCCGCACAATGGATCCCGTAGCGCGAATGGATCCCGTAGCGCGAAGCAAGACGAAAGGGCGGCGTGACCCATGACCGTATGGGACGACCTGGTCGGCCAGGAGAGGGTCAGCGAGCAGCTCGCGGCCGCCGCCAAGGACGCCGACGCCCAGGTCACCGCCGTCACCACCGGCACCCCGCCGCCCGAGGCGTCGAAGATGACGCATGCCTGGCTGTTCACGGGACCCCCGGGGGCGGGCCGGAACCAGACGGCGCGGGCCTTCGCGGCCGCGCTGCAGTGCGTCAGTCCGGACCGGGCTCTCGGTGGAATCCCGGGCTGCGGGTTCTGCGACGGCTGCCATACGGCACTCATCGGCACCCACGCCGACGTCACCTCCGTGGCAGCCATCGGCAGCCAGATCCTCGCCGACGACATGCGGGACACCGTCAGGAAGTCGTTCACCTCGCCGGCCACCGGCCGCTGGCAGATCATCCTGGTCGAGGACGCCGAGCGGCTGAACGAGAAGTCGGCCAACGCGGTCCTCAAAGCCGTGGAGGAGCCCGCCCCCCGTACCGTCTGGCTGCTGTGCGCGCCGTCCATCGAGGACGTCCTGCCGACGATCCGCTCCCGCTGCCGCCACCTGAACCTGAGCACCCCCTCCGTGGCGGCCGTCGCCGACATGCTCGTGCGCCGGGAGGGCGTCGAGCCCGCCGCCGCGATGGCCGCCGCCCGTGCCACCCAGGGCCATGTCGACCGCGCCCGCCGCCTCGCCACCGACCCGGCCGCCCGTGAGCGCCGCGCCGCCGTTCTGAAGTTGCCGCTGCGCGTCGAGGACGTCGGCGGCTGCCTCAGGGCCGCGCAGGAACTCGTCGACGCGGCGGCCGACGACGCCAAGCAGCTCGCCGAGGAGATGGACGGCAAGGAGACCGAGGAGCTGAAGGCCGCGATGGGTGCCTCCCAGGGCGGCCGGATGCCCCGCGGCACGGCGGGCGTGATGAAGGACCTGGAGGACCGGCAGAAGCGCCGCCGCACCCGCACCCAGCGCGACAGCCTCGACCTGGCGCTGACCGATCTCACCGCCTTCTACCGTGATGTCCTCGCTCTCCAGCTCGGCTCACGGGTGGCGATCGCCAACGTGGACGCCGAGGAAGCCCTGGAGCGGCTCGCCCGCGGCAGCTCCCCGGAGACCACGCTCCGGCGGATCGAGGCGATCGGCGCCTGCCGTGAGGCTCTCGACCGCAATGTGGCCCCGCTGCTCGCGGTCGAGGCGATGACGATGGCGCTCAGAGCAGGTTGACCACGTCACTCGTAAGAGGCTTTGTTTACACGGATTGTGATCAGTAAACTGCACAGAGTTACGCTCGTCTGATGTACACCAGGCGCAGCTCCCGCTCCCTCCGCACTGGCGGCATTCTTCTGGCTGCCGCGCTGCTCACCTCCGCCTGCTCCGCGGGTGCTTCGACGAATGCGGCCACGTCGGCCGCGGACGTGGCGCTGGCCCCGCTGCCCCGGTCGACGCCGGCCGCCCTCACGCCGTACTACGGACAGAAGGCGCGCTGGCACGGCTGCGGGGTCCCCGGGTTCGAGTGCGCCACGCTGAAGGTGCCCCTCGACTACGACAGGACGGGTGACGGGGACGTCCGGCTCGCCGTCTCCCGCAAGAAGGCCACCGGGCCGGGCAAGCGCCTCGGGTCGCTGTTCGTGAACCCGGGCGGACCGGGCGGCTCGGCGGTCGGCTACCTGCAGGCGTACGCCGGGATCGGCTACCCGGCCGCGGTGCGGGCCCGCTACGACATGGTCGCGGTGGATCCGCGCGGGGTCGCCCGCAGCGAGCCCGTCAAGTGCCTCGACGGGCGGGCCATGGACACGTACGCCCAGACGGACGTCACCCCCGACGACGGACGCGAGACCGCCGAACTGGTCGACGCCTACAAGAAGTTCGCGGAAGGGTGCGGCGCGCACTCGGCGAAGCTGCTGCGGCATGTGTCGACGGTCGAGACGGCCCGGGACATGGACATCGTGCGGGCGGCGCTCGGCGACAGGAAGCTGAACTACGTGGGGGCGTCGTACGGGACGTTCCTCGGGGCGACCTACGCGGGACTGTTCCCCGGCCGCTCGGGGCGGCTGGTGCTGGACGGCGCGATGGACCCCTCGCTGTCCGCGCGCCGGCTGAACTTCGACCAGACGGCGGGCTTCGAGACGGCGTTCCAGTCGTTCGCGAAGGACTGTGTGCAGCAGCCGGACTGCCCGCTCGGCACGAAGACCACGACGACCGCGCGGGCCGGCCAGAAGCTCAGGGCCTTCTTCGCCGAGCTGGACGCGCATCCGGTCCCCACCGGTGACGCGGACCGCCGTAGCCTCGGCGAGGCCCTCGCCACGACCGGTGTGATCGCGGCGATGTACGACGAGAGCTCCTGGGCCCAGCTGCGGGAGGCGCTCGGCGCGGCGATGAAGGAGAAGGACGGCGCCGGGCTGCTGGTCCTCGCGGACAGCTACTACGCGCGGGGCGCCGACGGCCACTACAGCAATCTGATGTCCGCCAACGCGGCCGTGAACTGCCTCGACCTCCCGCCCGCCTACGACAGTCCGGAGGAGGTCGAGAAGGCCGTCCCGGCCTTCGAGAAGGCGTCCCCCGTCTTCGGCGAGGGCCTCGCCTGGGCCTCCCTCAACTGCGCGTACTGGCCGGTCGGCCCCACGGGCGAGCCGCACCGCATCAAGGCGAAGGGGGCCGCCCCGATCGTCGTGGTCGGCACCACCCGCGACCCGGCCACCCCCTACCGCTGGGCCCGGGCCCTGGCCACCCAACTCTCCTCGGGCCGCCTGCTCACCTACGACGGCGACGGCCACACCGCCTACGGCCGCGGCAGCACCTGCATCGACTCCGCGATCGACGCGTATCTGCTCCGCGGCACCCCTCCGGTGGACGGGAAACGCTGCTCCTAACCCTGGTCGCGCGACCGTCCGGGGTGCCCCGAGGGCTGGTGCGGAGCACCCCCGGAAACTGTGTAGACTTACCGACGTTGCTGACCGCACCATGGTGCGGACGGCGCGCCGCCTTAGCTCAGATGGCCAGAGCAACGCACTCGTAATGCGTAGGTCTCGGGTTCGAATCCCGAAGGCGGCTCTGTGGTGAACCCCAGGTCGGGCCTTTGACCTGGGGTTTCTTGTTTTGTTTGACCTTGGAATTCGGACCAAATGGACACGTGCGGTCTGCGCATCGCAATGCGTAGGTCGAAGGTGCGGGCGCTGTGGCGATGTCGAGGTCCTGAACCTCTGAACTGGGCCTTTGTGGTAATGACGGCCATAGCTGACATGGCGTCAAGAATCAGGTGCGGCCAATGTGCGGCCATGAGTGCAGCCGCAGTGCTGGGGCGGCCATCAGAGGCTGCATTTCTGGGCTCATCGCCGACCGATGGCTTGTATGTATCCGACAACCAGACAACGGCCCAACCCCATCAAGCAGGCACGGCAGCTGATCCCGCGCCCTGAGTGGCCGCGGTAGAGGATGAACTCCCCGTCACGTGCGCGGGCCCGGCCCATGACCTCCCGCCGCTCGGTGGCCGTGTGCCCTGGTCTGGGGAGCTCCTCTTCCATACGCCGTACCCGTTCTGATCGAGTGGGACGGCCTCAGCTGGCACCGCCTCGATGGCCCGGCGCCACCGGCCCACCTCTCCGGTCGGCCACTGATCCACCCACAAGCCGCGACTCAAAGATCTGGTGATCACGGGCTGGCGACACTCTGTGATCACTGGGAGACCCGTGCCCACGTTGCCCTCATGGCTGACCGAACCACTCTGGGACCAATTCCAGGCGCTGCTGCCCGAGCGGCCCGAGTTCCACCCGCACCATCCGCTCGGCTGCCACCGCCGACGCATTGGCGACCGGATCATCTTCGACAAGATGCTGCAGTTACTACGCTTCGGCTGTTCTTATGAGGCGATCGCCGACACGACCTGCTCGGCCACCACGATCCGCGACCGTCGTGACGAGTGGATACGACTCGGCGTCTTCGTCAGGCTCAAGCAGATCGCGCTGGAGTCATACGACCGGATCGTTGGCCTCGTCCTCGACCAGATCGCCGTGGACGGCTCCATCACCAAGACTCCCGGCGGCGGCGAGGCCGCCGGACGTTCACCAGTCGACCGCGGCAAGCAGGGGCTGAAGCGCTCAGGCATGACGGACGGATACGGCATTCCACTGGGCCGTGTCCTGACCGGAGCCAACCAACATGACTCTCCGCTGCTCGCCCCAACCCTGGACCGCCTCAACGACCTTGGCCCGCTGCCCGACGGGATCACCGTGCACCTGGACGCCGGCTACGACTCGGACAGAACCCGCACGTTGCTCAACGAACGCGGCCAGCATGGACGTATCGCACACTAGGGTGAGAAAGCGCCCATCCAGGCCAGTCGACGTTGGCACGTGGAGCGTACTCACGCCTGGCAAAACGCCTTTCACCGCCTCGCCCGCTGCTACGAGCAGCGCGTCACCGTCATCGACGCGTTCTTCGACCTCGCCGACACGATCATCACCGTGCGTAGCCTGAAGTGACGGGCGTGGACGACTCACCGCTGGGACGAACGCCCGAACCGCCGACCATGACCACACGCCTATCCGTGCGACCTCTAAGCCCTGGCTGATGGTGCGGCGACGCTGAGTAACCGCCTGTCAGTCGACTTCTACGGTCACGCGGTGGCTGCTGGCTCGCCGTCGGGGACTGTCAGGGCCCAGGCGGCCATGGTGTCGAGGACAACGCGCAGTCCTTCACCGAGGGGAGTGAGCCGGTACTCGACCCGTGGGGGAATCTCCGAATAGGCGGTGCGCAGGACGATGCCGTGTCGCTCGAACAGGCGCAGCCGGCTGGTCAGGGTGTGCGGGCTGATGCCGGGCAGGGCGTCGCGCAACTCTGTGAAGCGGTGGGGTCCGCGCAGGAGTTCGCGCACGATAAGGGTGGCCCACGGCCCGTCGAGCAGGGTGATGAACCGGGGGACGCCGCACTCCGGAAGACGGTCAGCAGTCATGGTTCGAGTTTATGCCATTAGTGCAGTTGATGTAACTGGTGCAGTACGTGCACTAATAGGTCCATGACCTACGCGTTTCGTGGTCAGCCCGCACCACGCACCATGGAGGACGACATGCCCGCGATCACTACGGCCAACACCGCAAGCGAGATGGTGCGCTCGGCCACGACCACCGCGTTGCGGGTCGCCGCGCGCGAGCTGGAGCTGTATGTCGCCGGGGACGTCGCCGGGGCGGATGAGGTGTTCGCCCCTGATCTGATCGACCACAACCCCGCTTCCGATGCCGTCTCGGGCGTCGACGGCATACGGGCGCTGATCGCCGCGACCCGTGACGGATTCACCAACAGGCAGATTCGGATCCTGTTCCAGGAAGAGCTGCCTGGCGGCTGGGTCGTCCTCCAGTGGCGGATGACCGCGACCCACACCGGAGACGCGTTCGGGTTCGCCGCCAGCGGCAACCCGGTCGATTTCCACGGCCAGGACATCAAGCGCATTGTCGACGGCAAGATCAGCGAGATCTACCACATCGAAGAAATGCTCAAGCTCACCCAGCAGATCACCACGGGCACGTAGCCTGCGTGATGGTCGAGATCTTCTCGGGCGACGGCCGCCCGTGAGGAGCTGTTGTCTTTTCGATCTTGAGCGGTGGCGGTCGAACGCGGATTCCCGGTCCGGTGATCCTTCCGTGGCCAGAGCATGCAGACGGGGCCTCGTGAACAGCTCGTGGGTGTCGAATCCATAGAGCACCAGGAGGCCCCTGCGCCGCAGTCTTCCGTGTCGATGGCCCGGCAGTCCAACTCGGCCGCTCCAACGTGTGATTGCCTCGCGCATGAGTACGGCAACGCGGCCGACCGGCCCGAACGGCAGCGCCGGTACCCGACGGACATGACGGACGAGGAGTGGGCCGAGGTCCGGCCGCTGCTGCCGGTGCCGGCTGGATGCGCAGGCAGGGGCGGCGGCCGGAGGCGTACTGCCACCGCGCGGCGCTCGACGCGATCCGCTGACGCTGTCGTGGATCTTGAAAATCGGAGTCGTCCAGCGTGGTCGACGTGCTGGTGAAGCGATGTGTTTTCCCTGATCAGAGCTTTACAGGTAGGCCGGCTACCCCCTGATGGCCGCAGCGATGCGTTGGTGACCGTTAGGCGAACGCTTCGTTCGTGTCGGCCGTTGTCCACGTGACTGGAGTGGCTGACGTGTCGATGGCGTTCACTCGTTCGTGGTGGCCCTGCCGGGAATCTCGGGTTCGGAGATGTGTGCGGGTGGGACTTGGCGTCCCGCGACTCCGGAGGACCGAGATGTGTGTTCGCCCCCGTACGGGCTGCGTGATTCCCGAGCTGACGGTGCGAGTCGCTCGTGCGAGCAACCCCAGGGGCACCACGGCTATGGCCATCCGTGACCATCTCAACGGCCTGTGGAGCGACGAGGACTTCGAGGAGTGGTATCCGCGGGACGGCAAGCCGGGCCTGTCACCTGCCCAGTTGGCGACTGTGTCGGTCCTGCGGTTCCTGCTGGAGCTGTCCGACCGGCAGGCCGCCGAGTCGGTGCGGAACCGCATCGACTTCAAATACGCGATGGGCATGGAGCTGGAGGACCCAGGCTTCCACCACAGCGTTCTCGCCGACTTCCGTGAGCGCCTGGCCGAGGAGGGCTGGGCCGACAAGCTGCTGGACCTCGCGCTGGAGAAGATCAGAGCCGTCGGCCTGGTCCGGGAACGCGGCCGGCAGTGCACCGACTCCACCCACGTCCTGGCCGCGGTGCGGGACCTGAGCCGCCTGGAGCCGGTCACCGAGGCGATGCGCGCCGCCCTGGAGGAACTCGCCCGCCGGGCGCCGCACGAACTGGTCGGTCTGGTGACAGAGGACTGGGGCAAGTGCTACGGCCGCGCGGCCCGACTGGGAAAGAACCCCTCCAAGCCCAAGACCCGGATCAAGGACGCCGGCGAGGACGTCCGTCTGCTCCTGCGCTACGTCCACCGCTACCTGCCCGCCCTCCACGACGGCAGGTGCAGGCCCTGCGCCAGATCTGAAAACGACCTCTGAGCCAACAAAGCGGCGACCAGTCTCGTGCGCCTGAGGAACAGCGAGAACCCACGCTCGATGCCACGGGCGGACGACCCGGCCCGCGAGCTCTACCCGCTCGGCCACGGGCTGACGTAACCGGGCGGTCTCGTGCGTCAACCCGTGGGTTGACGCCAGGTATCAAACCAGGAGTCAACCCACGGGCCGAGGCCGTGCGGCGCCGCGGGCGGCAAGCTCTTCCCCATGACGACGACTGACTACCTCATCTCCGCCGCCCTGATCCTTCTGGTGATTCCGCAGATGCGCGGCGGCCGTCTGACGCCCCGCACGCTCCTGTTGCCGCTGGTGTCCGTCAGCGCCGCGGCCGCGCACTACCTTCATTCCTTCCCGACCGAGGGCCACGACGTCCAGCTGGACCTCTTCGGCGTCACGATGGGCATAGTGCTCGGACTGGCCAGTGGACTGGCCACCCGCGTCAGCGTGACCGAGGACGGCGCCGCGTACTCCAAAGCCGGGTGGCTGGCCGCCCTTCTGTGGGTGCTGGGCATGGGCGCGCGCTCGACCTTCGTGTACTGGGCCGAGCACAGCGGCGCTCACAGCATTGCGCAGTTCAGCCGCGACAACCTGATCACCGGCACCGCCGCCTGGACCGCCGCGCTGCTGCTGATGGCCGTCACTCAGGTGGTGTGCCGTCTGGTGGTGGTGCGCGTCCGGGCCTACCGGCTTACCTCCCCCCTTGCCGCCCCCGCCGTGGCCTGAAGCGTGGCACTCAGCAGACCGCCGCTCGCAACACACTCCGCCCCTGGCCCGGTTCCGCGTTCGCGGGCCCGGGCCGGGCTTTGCGATCAGCGGCGCAGCCTGCATCTATTCTTCAGAAGTGACGGACACACTTCAGCCGACGGGCCAGGTCAGTCCACGGCTGGCCGTGGCTCTTGCCAGTGCCCGGGAGCGACGCGAAGGCAGGGGCCGGCGTATGCAGCCCGTGTTGTGGGGGGTCATGGCCGCCATCGCCGTCCAGTCCCTGCACGCTTCCCCCGCCCCCGGCGTCAGAGGCAGGCACCTGGCAGTCACCCTGGTGCTCGTCGGCTGTTTGCTGCCCATGGCCGCGGTCGCGTCGAACCTGTGGCCCCTCACCGGTCGCCCTGCCCGCTGCCTGGTGTTCTGCGTGCTGGTGGACGGCTTCGGGTTTGCTCTGGGCATCCTGCAGCCCGGCTCGATGTCCACCCTGCCGCCGTCCGTCGTGGTCCTGATGGCCTTCCTCATCCTGGAGCGACGGGCGGCCACCGTGCTCGCGGTCGTCGTCATGGGCTGTCTGACCGGCGCGGCGGCCGCCGGGTTGGACGGCGGTACCGACAACTTCCTGCATCAGGTCCTGTTCGGCGTCCTTCTGGCCGTCGTGGGCATTGTGGTGCGGCAGTCGATCATCAACGAGGTGGCCGTCACCGTGCTGCTGGCCCAGCTCGAGGACGCCCGGGAGGCGGAGACCGAGGCGGCGGCGCTGGCCGAACGCACCCGGATCGCCCAGGATCTGCACGACGTGCTCGCCCATACCCTGTCCGGACTGGCCGTGCAGATACAGGCCGCCCGGCGGATGGCCCGGCGCGACCAGGCGAGCGGGGATCTGCGGGGGCTACTGGACCGGGCCGGTGGGCTGGTCAAGGAAGGTGTGGCCGATGCGCGCCGGGCTGTGCGGGCGCTGCGCGGTGAGCGCGTGCCCTCTCTCGAGCGGCTGCCCGAACTGGTCAAACGCTATCGGGTGGACCTGGAGCTCGACGTGACACTGTCCGTGATCGGGCCGCACCGGGAGCTGCAGCCCGACGCGGGTGAAGCCCTGTACCGCGGTGTGCAGGAGGCGTTGACCAATACGGTCCGCTACGCACGCGACGCGCAGGCCACGGTGACGCTCGTCTATGAGCCCACGGCCACAATCCTGACCGTCGAAGACCGCCGGACCGGGCCGGGACCGGTCCGGGCGGCACTGGTCGAAGGCTCCGGCCTGGGGCTGACCGGCATGCGCGAACGCGTGACCGGGGTCGGTGGCACCCTGCACGCGGGGCCGACAGCGCACGGATGGGAAGTACGGATGGAGATACCCGCGTGACGGAGCCCAGCGAGACGGCATCTGACGGCGAGAAGATCAAAGTACTGGTCGCGGACGATCAGCAGATCGTACGCAAGGGCCTGGTCCTGCTGATCGACATGCTGGACGGCATCGAGGTGGTCGGCGCAGCCCGTGACGGTGCGGAAGCGGTGCTGCTCGCCGGACAACTGGCCCCGGACGTAGTACTGATGGACCTGAACATGCCGGTCCTCAACGGTGTCGCGGCCACTGCGACACTGCGTGAGCAGGTACCCGGCTGCAAGATACTCGTGCTGACCACCTACGCCGACGACGACTCCGTCTTCCCGGCACTGCAGGCGGGAGCGCGGGGCTATCTCACCAAGGACGCCGACGACGACGCGATCGAGGACGCCATCCGCAGCGTCCACGATGGCCGTATCTGGCTCGATCCTGAGGTACAGGCCCGCCTGGTCGCGGCCGTGCAGACCAGAGAGGTCGCACCGCCCGCCGCGCAGCGAAAACAGGCCCACACGCCGCAAACTCCCGCACCTTCCGACATTCTGACCCCGCGCGAGACCCAGGTACTCACCCTCATCGCCCGGGGCCTGTCCAACGCGGAGATCTGTGCCCGGCTCGTCGTCAGCCCGGCCACGGTGAAGACGCACATCAACCGTATCTTCACCAAGATCGGCGTAGCCGACCGTGCCCAGGCCGTCGGCTACGCCTATCGCAACAAGTTGGTCGAGCCCTGGGACTAGGGTTGAACTAGGGTGCAATACCGGTAACTTAGGGGTAATCCGGTCGTTGTTGTTGGTGTGGCAAGAGCGGGTCAGCTGAAGTCATCTGGTGAGCTGCTGTCGGACCGGGTCGCGGTCGGGGTGCTGACACAGGCGTTTCCTCAGTCGCTTGTGGACGAGGTGTTGGCGGAGACGGTGTCGGGTGCAGCAGCGGAACCGGCTGCTGCCGGCCCGGCTGGTGGTCTACTTCGTGCTGGCAATGTGCCTGTTTTCCGGGCAGAGCTATGAAGAGGTCGCCCGACTGCTGACCGCGGGTTTGCAGGGTGCGCGGCATTGGCGTACATCGTGGGTGGTGCCGAGTGCAGCGGCGATCTGGAAGGCCAGGTCCCGGCTGGGGGTGGCGCCGTTGCGGCAGTTGTTCGCGCGGGTGTGCCGTCCGGTTGCCACACCGGACACTCAGGGCGCCTTCTACCGCGACTGGCGGCTGACCGCGATCGACGGCACCACATTCGACCTGCCCGACACGAAGGCGAACGTGGAGGCGTTTGGCCGTCCGCCCCGCTCCGGGCGCGGTGAACAGAACGTCGGCTACCCGCAGTTGCGCATGGTCGGCCTGGTGGAGTGCGGCACCCACGCCATTTTCGATGCTGCGATCGGAGCTCTGCGCACCGGAGAGCAGGCTCTGGCCCGGGCGGTCCTGGTGTCCCTGCGGCCGGGGATGCTGCTGCTGGCCGACCGTGGCTTCTACGGCGTGGACCTGTGGCGCACAGCCGCGGCCACGAGGGCGGACCTGCTGTGGCGAGTCCGCAAAGACCTCGTGCTGCCGGTGGTCGAGCAGTTGTCGGACGGCTCCTACCTCACCGAAATCTTCGACCGGAGCGACATCCACCACACCCGTCGTGGGGTGCCAGTACGCGCGGTGGAATACACGATCGCTGGCCATGAGGGCGTCTACCGGCTCATCACCACGATTCTTGACCCGGACAAGGCCCCGGCCGCGGAACTGGCCGCCCTCTACGCCCAGCGATGGGAGTTCGAGTCCACCCTCGACGAAATCAAGACTCACCTGGGCGGGTCGCGCCTGGTGCTGCGTTCGCAGCACCCTGACGGGGTCGAGCAGGAGCTTTACGGCTTTCTGCTCGTCCACCACGCCATCCGGCACCTGATGCACCAGGCTGCACGACAAGCCGAACGCGACCCCGACCGGATCTCCTTCACCCGCTCACTGCGCGTCGTGCGCCGCCAGGTCACCGACCAGGCGGCATTTCCCCCCGGTCGACTCGCCCGCGCGGTCAAGGCCACCCACGCTGAACTCCTCGAACGCCTCCTGCCACGGCGACGCCGCCGGGCCAACCCCCGCGTCATCAAACGCAAAGTCGCCAACTGGCCCCTCAAACGCGCCGTCCACCAGGTTGCAGACCGCCCATGCGTTCCGGCCATCACCATCGTTGGTGCCACCAAACCCAAACGGGTCAAACGAACATCAAAGCCCTAAGTTACCGGTCGTCGAGATCTGGTTCAATGTTGCCGAGCGTCAGACCACCCGCCGGGGCGTGTTCAAAGCCGTGCGCGATGTCAACGCCAAGGTCCGCGCGTTCGTCGACGGCTGGAACGACCGCTGCCATCCGTTCGTGTGGACCGAGACCGCCGACCAAATCCTCGCGAAGGCCAACCGTCCAACTACTTCAAACGCACGCCCCCAGCGCAGCGGTTCATGGGACGAGCAGTCGCTCGGTGATGGTCCAGAGTCGGCGGGCGTCTTCCGAGTCGAGCATGGCCGCGTTCGCGTCGGAGGGGATGCTGTCGCGGGTGAGCGGGCGTTCGCTGTTGTCTAGGACGGCGATGTCGCTGTCTTTGAGGTAGACGCCGCCGGTGCCGTCGAGGAGCGGGCTGACTGCGCCGAAGACGAGAGTCGCGGCGCCCTGTTCGGCTGTCTTCTTGCCGGCTGCGGGATCGATGACCGTTGCGCCGTCGTCGTCGACGAGGCCCTGCGCGCGGTAGTTCGCAACTGCGCTGGGGGCGTGCGGTCCGGGGCCGATGACCACTCCCGGGTGCGCCGCGAACGCACGGATGCCGTCATCGGCGTACCGGCGGTCGAGCTCGACGGTGAACAGGACGTTGGCCAACTTGGACTGGGCGTAGGCCGCGCCCGCGTCGTACCCGCTGCGGAAGGACAGGTCGTCCCATCGGATGGAGCCGAATCGGGCGGCGCCGGAGGTGGTGGTGAGCACTCGCGCGCTCCCGGCTAGCCGGAGGGCGGGTAGGAGTGCCCGGGTGAGTTGGAAGTGGCCAAGGTGGGTGGTCGCGAACGAGAGCTCGTTCCCGCGTGCGTCGAGACGCCGCTCGGGGGCGAAGAGCATCGCGGCATTGTTCACCAGCGCGTGGAGCGCCCGGTCGGCCTTCTGCCATCTCTGCGCGAAGGCCTCGATCGAGGCCGGGTCGGCGAGGTCAAGCCGCTTCACCTGGACGCCGCCCAGACCGTTGATGTCGTCGGCGTTGGTGATGTCGGTGAGGATCGCTGCGGCTCGTTGCGGGTCACGGGCGGCTACGGTCACCGAAGCCCCTGCGGTGACAAGCGAACGGGTGACCTCGCGACCGAGGCGACTGTGCCCGCCGGTGATGATCACCTCGCGGCCGCTGAGGTCGACCCCGGCCAGGACATCGGTCGCGGTGGAGGCGGCGGTGAAGCCGCTGCCGATGGGGTGTTGTCTGGTTGTCACAGTGGCGTCCTTGCGTGGATCGGGATCTGTGTGGGGCGGGGGTGGTGGGGTCTACTTGGAGTTGATGTGACCGATGGGCTCGACGGAGGTAGCGGCCACGTCGGACCAGGCGGTTTCGTTGATCCCAAGTGCTGTGTGCAGGAACGCCGTGGTGGTGCGTCGTACCAGGTCGACTCGCTCGGGGCTTTCGTCGGTGGTGTCGGTCGAGTTGTAGTTCTGGATGCCGCCGAGCGTGTGCTCGCCGCCATGGAGGGTGACGAGGTGTCGAGCGCCAGGGCTGTGGTGGTAGACGTCGGTGAACCAATCGGGACCGCGGGTGGAGAGCGGTGACTGGTCCTGGTCACCGGCGACGACGATCGAGGGCGTCGCGAGGCGGGTGAAGTCCGGGCTCATGAACGCGAAGTGCGCCTGCGCGAAGGGGGTGAGGTCCCCACGTGAGATTCCGGTCGTGGACAGGAGGACCCCGGCCTTCACGCGGGCGTCGGTGCGGTCCTCGCCGGACTGGCCGTCCGCGCCGATGACGCGCGCCCCGAGCAGCATCCCGACTGACTGCCCGCCCCAGGAATGTCCGGCAACCGCGAGGCGGTGAGTGTCGACACGACCGGTCAGCCCAGGGACCGCGGCGATGACGGTGTCCAGCTCGTCGATGACCTGCACAAGGTCGTCGATCCGGGTCTGCCAGATCGTCGGGTAGCGCGGGTCGGCGGGCGTCAAACCGAGGGTCGTGGAGTCGAGGAAGGTCGGCTGCACCACGACGAATCCGTTGGCCGCCCAATAGTCCACCAACGGGTCGCCCGCGGTCATCGACTGACCGAAGCCATGGGCGAAGACGATGACAGGCAGATCGGTGCCCGCGGCCGGTGCCGTGATGCGTACCTGCAGATCGTCGCCACGAGCCGGGGCGGGGAGAATCACCGGCCGCACGCTCAGGACCTGAGCGGCGGGACGGGGAGTTGCTTCAACGAGAGACACGAGAGTCCTTCCATGGTCACGGACAAGGACGACCCAAAACGGATCGTCGTTCCGCAACGATACGGAACATCGATCCGTTTTTTCAAGCCGAACCGGATCAATGTTCCGAACGCGCGAGGGGCGTGCGACGATGAGGCGGTGAGCTCCCCCAGGAATGCAACCCGCGCGACCGACGCGCCTCGGCGACGCCGGGATGTGGAGCGCAATCAGCGGGCGCTACTCGAGGCCGCCGCTGTGGTGTTTGCCACATCGGGGGTCGACGCGCCGGTCCGCGAGGTTGCTGCGGCCGCCGGAGTAGGCGTGGCCACGCTCTACCGGCACTTCCCGACCCGCTCGGATCTGGTGGTCGCGGTGTACCGCCATCAGATCGAGGAGTGCGCACAGGCCGGACCGCAGCTTCTGGCGTCCACACCGAGTCCCTTCGAAGCGACCCTGCACTGGGTGCACTTGTTCGTCGACTTCCTGGGAACGAAACATGGACTGGCGCGAGTCTGGGAGGGGGACGCCGACGAGTTCACCGCCCTGCACGTCCTGTTCCTCGACCGCCTCGTGCCGGTCCTGGCCGACCTGCTCGACGCGACCCGCGCATCAGGTGAGGTGGTCGCACCCATCTCGGCCTACCGCCTCCTCCGCGCCGTCGGCGACCTCGTCGCCTGGAGCCCACACGACCCGGACTACGACGTGCGAGAAGTCGTGACCCTGCTCATCAGCGGTCTGAGGCAGCCGCAGCCCCATCGGACCGAATCAGCAGGACCGCGCACAGAACCCCTGTCGGACTCAGCCAACTGCGGGACGAGGCCCTCGCCCGACTGAACTATGTGCTGATCGCTGCAGAAGATCACCGCCGCCCAGTGCCGGAGCATCAGCCACAAGTCGATCTATCAGCCCTCGCGGGAAGCAGTGCACGCTGGCCTTGACACGGTCGACGCGGCGGCCGGCTCGTGGGAGTAGCGCGATGAGCATCGATCTCTTCATGAGCTGACGGACGAGACTGCAGTTCTCCACCTACCGCGACGACGAGGACACCTCCGTGCCCGCAAGGAGCGAGTCTGACCTATTCCGTGCGCAGGAGATCGATGAGGGTGGGGACGATGGGATGCGTCTGGTGTGCCCGGTGCGCCACTTGTACGAGCGTTCGAGTGTCCGTTCCGCCGAGCGGCACCACCGCTACGCCGGCGGGAACCTGATCAGCCGCGCTCTCGGGGGCGATGGTCGTGCCCGCGCCTGCGGCGACGAGTTGGAAGATGCTGCTCCACTGGGATGCATGGAAGGCAATCACGGGTTCGACCTCCATCTCCCGAAACGGCTGAAGCGCCCGCGCGTAGGCGAGAGACCCTGCCGTCCTCGGAAAGAGCACAAGGGGTGAGCCTGCGAGGTCCGCGGCCGTGGCCTGGGCTTCTTCGACGAGTGCGTGACCGCGAGGAAGCACGGCGACGTAGCCCTCGACGCGCACCGTGGTGAGGGTGATGCCCGGCCGATTCTCGGCATCGCGGACGATCCCGAGGTCCGCGGTGCCGCGCTCGATGTGGTCGAGCACGCTCTCGGTCGTACCCTCGTGGAGGTCGAGAAGCACGCCCGGGCGTTCGCCGGCGATCCATCGTGTGATCGTCGCCACGACCGGCGCGGCGGAAGAGATGAATGCGAGGTCTATTCGGCCGGACTCTCCCCTGTCGACACGTCGCGCTTCCTCGATGTCTTCCTCGATTCGCTGCAGGTGATCGCGCACCCGCGCCGCGAAGACACTCCCAGCCCGAGTCAGGGCGACCGATCTGGACGTCCGTTCGAACAGCGTGACGCCGACCGCCCGTTCAAGCTGGCGGATCTGCTGAGACAGTGCCGGCTGCGCGATACGAAGCTGCTGCGCGGCACGGCCGAAGTGCAGTTCACCAGACAGGACGCTGAAGGACCGCAGCAGACGCAGTTCGACCCGAGAATCCATTCTCCAATCTTATCGATCCCGTGGTTCATTCGTCTTAGACATCTGAATGCGTGACCGGCATGCTAGATGAATGGCCGCCACCTCCGACACTGTCCACATCACACCGCTTACCGACGCCGAGGACGCTGAGGCGTTTCAGCGGATCAACGCTGCGTGGATCTCGGAGCTCTTCTCACTCACAGACGAAGACCGCCGCGTGCTCGACGATCCTGTGGGTCAGATCATCGCGCCGGGCGGGGCGGTGCTCATCGCGCGCTCAGACGATGACGCACGGGTCGGCTGCATCGCCTTGCTTTCCTACCCCGGTGATGTCTTCGAGCTGTCCAAGATGGGCGTCACCCCCGAGGCGCAGGGACACGGAATAGGCAACGCTCTGATCCGCGCAGCCGTCGAACATGCCGCCGCACGTGGCGGGCGGCGGCTGTTCCTTGGTACGAACTCCCGCCTCCAGCCCGCCATCCACCTCTACGAACGGGCAGGGTTCCGCCGCATCACCAAGGACGATCTCCCCGTCGACGACTACTACGCTCGCGCGGACATGCTCATGGGCATGGACCTGGCAACCGTCAACACTGACGCCCTCCCATCATCCGGCCGGTGACAACGGGGCCCGACAAGCACGAGCCGAATCACTGCCCGCGAACGTCAGTTCTTCGACCACAGACGGTCGACACGAGAGTGCCCGCTCGCGGAGGTGACGCGACCCTTGTAGGTGTCGTGCCCGACGTCGATGTGTCCTCCGAGGCAGGGTTGCTCGGAATCGTCGCGTCCTCCACGTTCAACGACGACCGGACCGTGTTCGCCTCTGGGCCGGGGGCCGGGGAGAACCGCATCGTCGCGCTGACGATCGCGGACGACTACGCCTCGCTCGCCGTCGGCCGTGTCCGGCTCGACGGTATCCGGACAGCGGACCGCCACCATGGTGGCCCCCTCGTGATCGGCCCCGACGGAATGCTGTGGATCGGCACCGGCGATGACTTCGAACCGGAAAACGGGCTCTTCCCAATCCAGGGTGTAGACGACTTGAGGACACGAATGACGTAGTCCCGCTGCGCAACCGGGGGCGGCACGAATGCCCCATGGCGCATGCGTCACGCACTCAACGACGCGTGACGACGGGTTCAAGGCTTGGGGCGGAGGCCGTGCATCAGGGTGTCCAGTAGGCGATCGGCTCTGGCACGGTGCTCCGGCAGAGGGGCTACGGTGAAAATGCCGATCAGGTGGGCGGCGAGGTCTTCGGCGGTGACGTCGGTACGCAGCTCTCCGGTCGCGTGTCCGGCGCGGAGGATGTCGTCGATCGCGGCGATTAGGTCGGTGTGGGTCTGGTCGTGGGCGAGCTCGTTGGACTCGATCATTGCGAGCAGCGTGTTCAGCATGCCGTCTTTGGTCGCGATCCAATCCCCAAAGAGGTTCATCCAGCGCCGCAGCGCCTGGGATGGGGGGAGCGCTGCGAGGAGCTCGCGGGCGCCTTCGGTGAGTCGGGCCACTTGGTCGGCGTAGACCGCGGCGACCAAGGCTTCTCGGGTGGGGAAGTGCCGATAAAGCGTGGCGATGCCGACTCCGGCTGCGCGCGCGATTTCGCGAAGTGACGGTTCGGTGCCCGCGGACATGAAGGCGCGGGTGGCGACTGCGAGGAGGTGCTTGCGGTTGCGTGCGGCGTCCGCCCGGGGCGCGGGTGGTGAGGGTGTCACTTTCAAAACGGATCACGCTCCGGTTGTGTTACGGTCCGAGAAACGGATCATAGTCCGTTTCTCCGTTCCTAGTCTTCTCGAGGAGTCAGACCAGCATGAGCATGTCGTCCAACACCAGCAGGGCTGTCCAGTTCGTCGAGTCGTTCGGAGGCCCTGAAGCCCTCGACCTGCGCGAGGTGCCCGTCCCAGACGTCGGCCCTGGCCAGATCCGCGTGCGGGTCATCGCGGCCGGGCTGAACCCTATGGACTGGTTCATGACCTCCGACGCAGACACTGCCGCCCGCTTCGGGCTGAGCCTGCCGTGCGGATTCGGGAACGACTACGCGGGCGTCGTGGACGAGGTCGGCGACGGGGTCGGCGAGTTCAACGTTGGAGACCGTGTGTTCGGCGGCGCCTTCTCACGAAGCGTCGCCGATTACGTGGTCGTGGACGCCCCCGGTCACATCGGCAAGGGCGGCGACGCGCACCACACGCCCGATGGCCTCGCCGACCGCATCGCCGGCGCCCTGGCCATCGCGGGATGCACGGCCGCCGCCGCACTCGCCATCGTCAACCCCGGCCCGTCTGACACGCTGCTGATCGGTGGCGCTGGAGGCGGGGTCGGCGTGTTCGCCGTCCAACTCGCTCGCCTCGCCGGCGCGCGAGTCATCGGGACCGGATCGGCCGCCTCGGCCGACGCCCTGCGGGCACTGGGAGCCGAGCCGGTAACCTACGGCGAGAGCCTGGCCGACCGACTCCGCGAGCTGGCTCCCGACGGCATCACCGCAGCCATGGACCTGCACAGCACCGACACGATCGCGGTGGCGCGCGAGCTCGGCGTACCGGACGCCCGCATGGCCACGATCGCCGCCGCTGTGGACGGCGTCACGCCGGCCAACGGCGCCAACGGCGCCAACGCCGCCCCCGGCGCCGTCGAGAAGATCGCCCGTCTGGCCGCGGAGGGCCGGCTCCGAGTGCCGATCGCCGCGACCTTCCCCGTCAACGAGGTCCGCGCCGCCGTCGAGCTGCAGGCAGGCCGGCACGTGCACGGCAAGGTCGTAATCGACCTCGCATGAGACCAGGACCAGAGCCGCGACCACCCCGCGCTGCTGGAAAAGAGCAGCAATCCGAGAGTCGTGAATGTCAGCAGCGGCCTCGGTTCGTTCGCGCTCTTCCACGACCTGGACCGCATCGAGTCCCGCGCCGCCACCGTGCCGTACGCGGCGTCGAAGGCGGCGATCAACATGATGACCGCCCGCCTTGCGCGGCTGCTGCCCCACATCCACATCAACGCCGCCGACCCCGGTCAGACCTCGACCGAGCTGAGCGGCAACCAGGGCCACTCGATCCATGACGGCACGGACGCCATCGTCAACTTCGCTCTTGCCGGTCCCGACGGTCCCAGCGGCAGTTACGCCGACCGCACTGGCGAACTCCCCTGGTAAGCAACCCACTTCGCAAAGGAACCACTCGCATGATTCTCGTCACCGGAGCCACCGGAAACGGGCAGTGAGCTCGTCAAGCAGCTCGTCGACGGCGGACACGACGTCCGCGCCTACATCCGCAATCCCGACAAGGCGGCCCAGCTCCCGGATGCGTCCGAGATCGCGATCGGCGACCTCGATGACACCGCCGCTCTCCACAAGGCGTCCGAGGGAGTCGACGTCGTCTTCTTCATGCAGGCCGCCCCCCTGCCCGCGCAGGCACAGAACGTCGTGGACGCCGCCAAGGCCGGCGGGGTGAACCGGATCGTGGTGCTGTCCTCGATCGGCACCGTCATTCACCCTCGCCCGATCATCGGCGAGATGATCAACACCCGCGACGAGGTGCTCCGTGATTCGGGGATCGCGATCACCTACCTGCGGCCCAACACCCTGTCGTCCAACGCTCTGTGGTGGAAGAACAGCATCGACAGCGAGGGCAAGGTCTACGACCCGACCGACCCGGGCCTGACCTCCCCGGTCGACCCCTATGACATCGCGCGCGTCGCTGCCACGGTTCTGACCCAGAGTGGCCACGAGGGTCACGGCTACACCCTCAATCGAAGAGCGGAAGCAACAGCTCGCAATAGGCGAGAGAACACACGGCCTTCTCCGCAGCGATGAACCTGGCGGAGCGCTGGCCTCATGAACCGAACCGAACCCTGGTAGTCGCGGCATGCTTGGTCAGCACGCCCACGCATCCTGAGCTGCGCCTCACCTTCGAGGGCTCCTTCGAGTTCCTGTATGAGACTGACAACGGCATTCTGGCGGCTCGGTCTACGTAGGTGTGGCCGTGTGCGGCCAGAGTGCGGCCGGACGCCTTTGGACGAGGTAACACAGGGCGTCACCGCGGACCTGTGCGTACATGCTCTGATCAGGCAGAACAGCACCAGGTAGCACGAGCCGGAACCAGGCGTCACGAACCCCCATGGTCTCGTAATGCGTAGGTCTCGGGTTCGAATCCCGAAGGCGGCTCAAGAAGGCCCAGTTCAGAGGCTGAAGGCTCTCCATGGAGATCATGGAGAGCCTTTTCTGCGTTCAGCCGTGGTGATCGGTCTCCTCGGCGAGGTGTTTGTTGTCAGGACCCGTTACGAGGTGACGGTCACAGCCCCGCGCGCGTTGTAGACCACGGCGTCCGTGCGTTCGCCGTAGGCACGGAAGACCGCGACGGCCTCGTCGCGGAGCACGTCGCTGACGACGTGGATGCCGCGCTGCTCGAACTGTTCGGTCCAGTCCTCGCGCATGGGGCCTTCGTCGAAGCCGGTGAGTTGCTCCAGCTCGGGGCCTTCTCCTGCGACGACCAGGCGCTGGATTCCGGACCACATGGCGGCGCCGTAGCACATCGCGCAGGGGCGCCAGTTGACGACCAGTTCCAGGTCCGGGCCGCCCGGGGTGCCGAGGTCCCAGGTGCCCAGGCGGGCCTGTGCCAGGGAGAGGGCGACGACCTCGGCGTGGGTGGAGGAGAGCCCTGAGGACAGGACCAGGTTGACTCCGGCCGAGACGAGCCGTCCGGTCGCCGTCTCCACGACCAGGGCGGCGAACGGTCCGCCGGTGTCCTCGCGGTGGTTGCGTTCGGCGAGGCGGTTGGTGAGACGGATCCGGTCCTCGTCGGTGGGCAGGGTCTCGGGCACGTCGGCCAGTTCGGACTGCACCCATGCGGGGAGTTGGGCGCCGAACGTGGTGGCGAGCGCGGAAGTGTCCATTGAGCGGGTCTCCGGTGGTGAGGGCCGGGTCGGGGTCATGTGCCCGGGCGGATGTTGGGCGCGAAGCGGGCCAGGGCGACGGTCTCGATGGCCGCGATGATGTTGTACGCGAGTGCGGATACGGCGGTGAGGACCGCGACCGAGGCCCAGAGGTGGTCGTAGTCGAAGGTGGAGGAGTCCTTGAGCATGGCGTAGCCGAGGCCCTGGCCGGTGGAGAGCCATTCGGCGAGCATCGCGCCGATCAGGGCTCCGGGGACGCCGACCCGGGCGCTGGCGAAGAACGCGGGGACCGCGCTGGGCAGCATGACCTTGCGGGCGACGGTCCAGCTTCCGGCGCCGTACGCGCGGCACAGGTCGGCCGCCTGGCGGGAGGCGGAGCGCAGGCCGAAGGTCATGGTGACCAGGGCGGGGAAGAAGACGATGAGGCCGCTGATGACGGTGGTGGCCATCAGGCCGCGGCCGAAGATCAGGGTGATGAGCGGGGTCATCGCCACCAGGGGTACTGAGCGTACGACGACCGCCATCGGCAGGAGGGCCTGTTCGACGCTCCGCAGGAGGACGAAGACGACCGCCACGCCCACTGCCGCCGCCAGCCCGGCGACGAAGCCGAACCCGGCGTCGAGCAGCGTGCGGCCCAGGCCGGAGGAGACCAGGGAGCGGTGGGCGCCCGCGTCCGCGCCGGTGAACAGGTAGTGGAAGATGTCGACCGGTGACTTGGCCACCAGCGGGTCCAGGTCGTAGACCTGCAGGAAGATGATCCACAGGACGATGACGGCCGCCATCGTCACGGCCACGTTCAGCAGCGGGCGCAGCACGCCTGCCGTGAAGCGCAGCGCGGGGGCCGTTCGCGGCTGTGTCGCGGTGCCGGTGCTCACGCGCCTCCGCCTTCCACTGTCGTCGTGCGTGACCACGGCAGGGCGTAGCGGGCGATGAGCCCGACCGTGCCGTATGCGATGCCGGCCACCGCGCCGGAGACCAGGGCGATGCCCCAGGTGCGGGGTACGTCGAGCTGTTGCTGGGCGATGGTCATGGCGATGCCGAGGCCGCTGTCGACGCGGCCGAGGTACTCGCCGATGATCGCGCCGAGCAGCGCCGCCGGTCCGGCGATCTTGAGGGCGGCCAGTGTGCTGGGCAGTGCGGCGATCAGGCGGACCCGCAGCATCTGCTGCCAGCGGCCGCCGCCGTAGGCGCGTACCAGGTCCAGCGAGGCGGGGTCGGCCGAGCGCAGTCCGAGCAGCGCGCCGATGAGGGTGGTGAAGAAGACCGACAGTCCGGCCATCGCCGACATCGGCTTGTCCCCGTCCAGGACGAGGGACAGGATCGGGCCGATCGCCACGATCGGCAGGCAGTAGGAGGCCACCGCTATCTGCGTGATCACCCGTTCCAGTACGGGCACCAGCAGCACCAGCACCGCCAGGCCGAGCGCCAGCGCGTTGCCGACCAGATACCCGGTCAGGGCCTCGCCCACGGTCTGCTCGACATGCGGGCTGTAGAAGGTCCAGCCGTCGTCGAACACGCTCGCCACGACCGCCCAGGGGGTGGGTACGCCGTCCCCGGGGCCGAAGACCGTGGTGGACAGCAGCGACCAGGCCCCGATCAGCGCCGCGATGCCGACGGCCCCGCCGGTCCAGGTGGAACGTCGCGCACTCATGACGCCTCGGCCGCGGGCTCGGCGGGGGCGTCGGTGCGGCCGAACAGGAGCTCCGACAACTGGTCGGCGTACGCGTGGAACTCGGCCGAGCGCATCATCTCCGGGGTACGCGGCCGGGGCAGGTCGATGGTGACGACCTCCACGATCCGGCCTGGCCGGGGGGACATGACGGCGACGGTGTCGCTGAGCAGCACGGCCTCGTTGATGGAGTGGGTGACCAGCAGGGTGGTCACCGCGCGGGCCTGCCAGATGCGCTGGAGTTCGAGGTTGAGCCGCTGGCGGGTCATGTCGTCCAGCGCGCCGAACGGCTCGTCCAGCAGGAGCACCTTGGGGTCGACGACCAGCGAGCGGGCGATCGCGACACGTTGCCGCATGCCGCCGGAGAGCTGGGCGGGACGGGCCTTCTCGAAGCCCTCGAGGCCGACCAGCCTGATGAGGTCGGAGATCGCCGCCGGGTCGGCCTTGATGCCGCTGATCTCCAGAGGCAGCCGTATGTTGGCGGCGACCGAGCGCCACGGGAGCAGCGCGGCGTCCTGGAAGGCTATGCCCAGGTGGTGCCGTTTGCGGGCCGCCTCCGGGTCCTCGCCGTGCACCAGCGCCGTACCGGAGGTGGGGCTGTCAAGCCCGGCGAGGATCCGCAGAACGGTCGACTTGCCGCAGCCCGACGGCCCGAGCAGCGCGAGGAACTGGCCCTCGGTTGTGTCCAGGTCGACGCCGGCCAGGGCGGGAACGCGGTGCCGACCGAGCTTGAACTCCTTGCTCAGCCCCCGCAGGGACAGCCCGGTGCCGGTGCCGGACGGTGCGGAGTCATCGGATGCTTTGGGAACAGCGGCTGCGGAACTCATCAGTTGGCGACCTCGGTGTGCGGTGTGCGGTGCGGTGTGCGCTGCGGATACGGGAAGCCGGGCGAAGCCGGTACCGGTGGGCCGACGGACCGCACCGGTACCGACGGGGCCTCAGACGAGGCTGGGGTTCTCCTTGTAGATCTCATCGATGATCGAGAGGTCGAAGAGCTTGGCGGCGGTGATGTCGAGGCCGCCGTACTTCAGCGTCTTGATGTTCTCCTCGACCAGCTCCGGCGTGATCGTGAACAGCCCGTTCTTCTTGGTGCCGGCGCTCACGAGCAGCTTGCTCTCGTCCGCGGACTCCAGGGTCTGCTCCTTGGTCGTCAGTCCGAGCCCCTTGCCGTACGTCTCGGCCGCGAGCCTCGCGCCGAGCGCCGGGTCGGCGATGCTCGCCTTCCAGCCCTTGATCTCCGCGCGCAGGAACGCCTTGAGCAGGTCGCGCTTGTTGTCGATGGTGTCCTGGCGGACGCAGTAGGTCTCCGAGACCAGCGGGTAGCCGGTGTCGGCGAGCAGCATCGTCGAGACCTTGAAGCCCTTCAGACGCAGGGTGTTCGGCTCGTTGGTCACGAAGGAGAACCAGCCGTCCACGGTGCCCTGGGTCAGGGGCAGCGGGTCGAACTGCACCGGCACCTTCGTGATCTTCGACTCGTCCAGCCCGGTGGCCTTGATGTACGCCGCCCACACGGACTCGTTGCCTGCCTGGACGCCGATCTTCTTGCCGTACATGTCCTCCGGCTTGGCGATCGGGTTCTTGCTCATGGACATGATGCAGAACGGGTTCTTCTGGTACTGCGCGCCGATGATCTTCAGCGGTGCGCCCTTGGCGACGGCCGCGCCGGTGATGTCGGGGGCGCTGATCGCGATGAGCGCCTTCTTGGTGACGACGTCCGTCTCCATCGGCGTCGCGGACGGGCCGCCGCCGATCAGTGTGACCTTCGAGAAGCCCTCGTCCGTGTAGTAGCCCTTGCTGTCCGCGATATAGCTGCCCGCGAACTCGACGTTCTTGATCCAGGACAGCCGCAGCGTCAACTCGCCGAAGCTCTTGGAACCGGAGGAGGACCCGGAGGAGGCCGACGACGAGTCGGAGTCGCCGCATGCGGCGAGCAGCGGGGCGCCGAGCAGCACGGCACCGCCCAGTTGCAGTCCCCGCTTGAGGAAGAGACGACGGTCGGTGGCGGCGAACGCTCTGTCGTCACTGCTCGTACTTCTGCTCATGGCGCACTTTCCTTTCGCTGGCCGGGTGGGCTCCGGCTCGTGACGGGCATGAAGAACACGGGTGGGACGGGGCCTGGACGGTGCCGGGCCGGTCTCCGGTCGGGCGGCGACCTGGGGTCTCAGACCCCGGGTCACAGGCCGAGGAGGAGTTCGGGGGTGCGGGCGCGGGAGCAGCAGATGGTGATCCGGTCGCCTGCCGCGCGCTCGTCCGGGGTCTGGACCTCGTCGCGGTGGTCGGGTTCGCCGGCCAGGATGGGGGTGAGGCAGGCACCGCAGATGCCCTGCTCGCAGGAGAGTTCGACCTCGACGCCATGGGCGGTGAGGACATCGGCGATGGTGCGGTCGGCGGGGACGGGGTAACCGATGCCGGTGCTCGCGATCCGTACGGTGAACTCGGTGGCGACTTCGGCTTTGGCAGGTGAGTGAATTGCCGGGGCGAATCGTTCGGTGTGGATCTGGTCGGGCTGCCAGCCGGCGGCGGTCGCCCTGGCCGTCACGTGGCTCATGAAGCCGTCGGGCCCGCAGACATAGACGGCCGTGTCCGGGTCCGGGGCCAGCAGTTCGGCAGGCAGTTCCGTGCGGATGGTGTCCCCCTGGTCGCTGTGGTGGGCCACTGTCCGCGCTGTGAAGGCGGAGGTCCCGAGCCGTTCGAGCAGCGGGGCGTCCGCCGCGCTGGAGGTGTAGTGGTGCAGGACGAACGGTGCTCCCCGCGCGGCCAGGGTCTCGGCCATCGACAGCAGCGGCGTGATGCCGATGCCGCCCGCGATGAGCACGTGGCGCCGGGCCGCCACGAGAGGGAAGTGATTGCGCGGGGGTGAGATCCGTAGCCGCCGGCCGACGGTGAGGTCGCGGTGCAGGGTGCGGGAGCCGCCCCGGCCGGCCTCGTCGCGCCGTACGCAGATCAGGTAACGGCCGTTTTCCTGGGGGGAGTTGCACAGGGAGTACGGACGGATGAGGGAGGGCCCGAGATGGACGTCGATGTGAGCGCCTGCCTCGAAGGACGGCAGGGCTCCTCCAGCCGCTGCCCGGAGCTCGTAACTGTGGCTGGTGGCGGAGGCGAGGGAGATCGCGTGGACGATGACGTCGAGGGTCTTCACGGCGGGCCCCTACGCGGTGAAGAAGTGGCTCAGGCCCAGGTCGCGCAGTCCGCGGCGGTAGGCGATGGAGCTCCGGTCGGCCGGGATGTGCACTTCGAGCCTGGGATCCAGGGGGAGGTTCTCGGGTTTCTGGACCTCGACGATGGCCCGGTCCTCCTCGAAGACCGTGCGGTTGAAGTCGTATACCGCCTGGACGGGTTGGTCGGTGTCGAAGTTGCGGGCGATCGGGGCGAACATGCGGGTCCGGCGGGCCGACACCGGTGAGGCGGCGTTCATGATGTTCAGCAGCCCGCCTCCGGGGAAGTGCACCACCAGCGTCGCGGTGAACGGCAGGTGGACGTCGAAGTGGCGCAGCCAGCGGAAGCCGGGAGGGGCGTGCTTGTCGCTGCCGTGCGGGTAGTTGGAGGCGGTGCTCCAGTAGTCGACCGAGAACCCGTGCTCGTGGCGGACCGGGGCGTAGTCGGGCACCAAGGTGTCGTGCGGGTCTCCGAAGGAGTTCAGATGCACGAAGCCGAAGTGGGCGACGTCCAGGAAGCCTTCGAGCTGGCGGCCGGCGAACGCGGCGATGTCGATGCTGGGGCAGTTGATCTGCTGGAATCCCTCGTCGTCCCAGTGGGCCATGGCCGGGATCACCGGGTCGGCGTCCGGGGCCGGCCGCAGGCAGGTCCACACCAGCCCGTAGCGCTCGACGACGGGGTAGGTCCGCAGGTTCAGCCGGGACGGGATCTTCGACTCCGGGTGCGCCGGCACCTGCACGCACCGCCCACCGTCACCGAAGCGCAGCCCGTGATAGGCGCAGGTGATGCCGGTGCCGTCGCCCGCGCCGAGGCTGAGCGGTACGCCCCGGTGCGGGCAGATGTCGTGGGCCACCACCACGTCGGCGCCCACCCGGTAGGCGACCAGGGTCTCGTCGAGCAGGCGTACGGCGGTGGGGGCGTCGCCGATCTCGCTCGATCGGGCGACCGGGTACCAGTGCCGGGCGAGGATCGCCCAGTCGTCGGCGTCGAACGTGCAGTCCCGGGGCAGGGCAGGCCGGAGCGGAGCAGTGGTCATGCGAAGGTCCTTCTACGTGGCGCGGCCGATACGGCCCGGCAGGCACCTGTGAGGCGCACACGCCAGGACGGCGGCGTAGGAGAAGTGCGTGGCAAAAGCGTGCGGCGACAGGTCGATCTCGAGCGACACCGTGGACCGGGCAGGGCACCGGCCGTGATCATCGGTACGAGGTCAGGCGTGAGAGCCCCCGGACGCAGGATGTGAACCGTGCGCCACGCGTCCGCGTGTCCAGGCCGACTGGTGGACACGGCACCGGAGGTCCGTGCCGCACTCGCTGACAAGGCTCATCGCGCTTCCCTCCGTGCTCAGTGCCGACTGTCTGTCGCCGGACGACCAAGCTGAGAGTGACCCACGGAGATTGCCCAGTCATTCCATGTTTGTTACTTATGCATTCCGTGCCCGGTTTTGATCAGGGATGCCGAAGCAAGCCCTGCGGCGGATGACGGGAGGTGCACACCAGCCATGCTGAGAGTCGGTTTTGTCCAGGAGTTCTTCGAGGGTCCGGTCGGTCTTCCGGGAATTCATGAACTCACGCGTTCGGACGCCGGGGCGTGGCAGGACATCGCGGCTTTCGCCGTCGCGTATCTCACCGGATCCCCGGTGGTTGCCGAATACACCGAGACCGAGCAGTGCCTGCTGGGCTGTGGCGAGAATCTCGTTGGCTGCTCGTCATTGTTCACCGACGGCTCCTGGGTCTGGCGCCGCGACCTTCAGCACTACGTGGGACGCCATGGCGTGGTGCTGCCGTCGGAATTCGTCGAGCGAATGCGCGAGTTCGGCTGGAAGCCGCCTGTCGACGTCATCGATGCGTCGGTGGCGCGCCTGGCATTGCAGACCGCCTGGCAGGTCGACTGATGCGGAGGGGGACGGTGAAGTGACAGGCCCAACAGCGTTCCGTTGGCACCGAGACCCCGCTCGACGTGCTGCTGCGCTGGACACGGATCCGGCGCCGCACCCCCGCGCGGGACATCGTCGACTTCGACGGCGGCAGCCGCTGCGGGTCGTCGGTTCACCCGGAGCATCGGCGGGGCGGTCAAGGTCCCGGCCGGCAAGGGCAGGCAGATCGCGCGGCTGAGGCAGGGCCACCTCCGTCCCGCCGCGGGTGAGCCGCCGCCCGCGGGCGGGAAGGTCCGGCCGGCACCGACGTTCGAGCGGTACGAACTCGTGTATGTGAAGCTTCAGTTCAACCGCCACACCTACGTCGACAAGATGTCCACGCAGTACTCGGCCTTTGTGGAGGACCGCGTCGAAGGCCTGCCCCGGAGCGGGTAGCGATGACGCCGGGCCGCTGTTTACGCGTTACCGCCAAAAACCGCCCGCCCGCTTTGGCGGCTCGCCGCCCTGCGCCGCCGATCGGGATCCGGCTAACGTCCCGGCATGAGGCGACGCAAGCGCATCGGAACGAGCCGTGCCGTGTCCTTACGACGTGTGCGGGACAGGTCGATCCAGCGGCGGGAGGACGTCCGCTCCGGCGGCTGGAGCAGACGGTTCGGGCGCCGGGCCGAGCAGGCCCGGCCCTGGCTCCAGTTCTTCGCGGATCTCGCCACGCTGCTCGCGCGGGTGGTGCGGTAGCCGGTCCCGGGCCGCCCGGTCTCGAGCCTCTCGCCGTTCGACGCGAACATGATCGGCTTGCCGGTGATCCGCCGGATCGACAGGGACGCACCACCGCGGGCGTCGCCGTCGGCCGACGCCGTCGCGGAAGGACTCGGCGGTGTTGACGGCGTCCTGACCGCCGTGTCCGCACGGACATCCTCCGCCCCGGCCGTCACCATGGGGTGGACGAGGCTGGACCAGTGCGCGGAGGTGCCGTATGTCAGTGACCGGGTCGGCGGGCGGCTACTCCGCCACGCCCCTCGCCAAGAAGCTCGGCATCAAGGCGGGGCACCGGGTACGGCTCGACGGCGCGCCCGACGGGTGGGACATCCCCGGGCTGCCCGACGACTGCGATGTCGCCGCCGGCGGCTCGCACGGCGCGGATGTCGTCCTCACCTTCCATCGCGAGTACGCGCGGCTCGCGGCCGCCGCTGACGGACTGGTCGCCGGCCTCGCGGACGACGCCGCATTGTGGATCGCCTGGCCGCGCAGAGCCGCCGGGCACGTCAGTGACATCACCGAGAACGCCCTGCGGGAGGTATTCCTGCCGCTCGGTGTCGTCGACGTGAAGGTCGCGGCGCTCGGGGAGGACTGGTCGGGGCTGAAGTTCGTACGGCGGAGGGAGAACCGGCGGAGCTGACACGGGGTGACCCATACCTGAGAAGTCCTTACCGTGAACGGCTAGCATCGCGCCGGTTGATGGCCGTCGGACGAGTGGACGAGGTGGGGACATGGGCGCGCCGAGGATCGCCGTGGCCGTGGTGACCATGGGGAACCGGCCCGACGAGGTCGACGCCCTGCTGCGGTCCGTGGCCAAGCAGGACATCGCCCCGGACCGGATCGTGATCGTGGGCAACGGCTGCCGGCTCCCCGAGTTCGCCGAGCGGCTCTCCCTGCCCGGCGAGGTCACCACCGTCGACGTCGAGGAGAACCTCGGCTGCCCCGGCGGCCGGAACGTGGCGCTCGCCCGGCTGCGCGACTTCGGTGACGTGGACGTCGTAGTGGAACTCGACGACGACGGACTGCTCGTGGACGCCGATGTGCTGCGCCGCGTACAGGAGTTGTTCGCGACAGACGAGCGTCTCGGCATCGTCGGTTTCCGTATCGCCGACGAGAGCGGCGAGACCCAGCAGCGGCACGTGCCCCGCGTCGGTGCCTCCGATCCGATGCGCGGCGGCTATGTCACCGGGTTCCTGGGCGGCGGGCACGCCCTCCGCATGGCCATGCTCGCCGAGACCGGAGACTGGCCGGCCGAGTTCTTCTTCGCCCACGAGGAGATCGATCTGGCCTGGCGGGCCGCCGACCGCGGCTGGCACATCCTGTACGCGCCCGAACTGCTGCTGCAGCACCCGAGGACCTCACCGGCCCGGCACGCCATCTACTACCGGGTCAACGCCCGCAACCGCGTCTGGCTGGTGCGCCGCCGGCTGCCCCTGCCGCTCATCCCCGTGCACCTCGGCGTGTGGACGGCGCTCACCCTGCTGCGGACCCGGTCGGCGAGTGGACTGCGCGCCTGGTTCGGCGGGTTCGTCGAGGGGCTGCGGGAACCGGCCGGTGAACGGCGGCCGATGCGGTGGCGAACGGTGTGGCACCTCACCCGGCTGGGACGCCCGCCCGTGATCTGAGGGCTCGCGGTCCCCAGGACAGGACGAGGGTCCCGGTCGTTCACCTCCGCCGACCGGGACCCTCTCGCGTCCCACGGATCCGGCCGCGACGGCGACACTCCCCCGAGTTGCGCGTCGTACGCGCGCGCCCTCGGGCCAGATCCGAGGTGGTGATCACATCAGGTTGCGCCAACAAATCGCTAACATTGGCCAACACATCTAAATTTCGGTGTTCGCCCGTTGGCGTGAAGTCGACGGCGTCGATGGGGAACTGACTGTGTGCAAGGCCGGGGACGGTAGCGGATTACGGCAGCGGCCTGCGTCGGACGGCTGGCGGGAAACCGCCGTAGAGAGGGCGGAAATCCGCCAGAAACGGGTGGCGTGATGGGGGGCGGATCGCAGTCGGGGCTGCGGTTCGGACTGCTCGGGCCGCCGGTTCTGTACGACGGCCACGGCGGGGCCGGAGTGCGTGTCGTCGGCAGCCGCAAGCAGCGGATCCTGCTGGCCGCGCTCCTCCTCGAAACGGGCCGGGTCGTCTCCGCCGAGACCCTCAAGGACGCCCTGTGGGGCAGCACCCCGCCGGCCTCGGCGAAGGCCTCCCTGCACAACCACGTCTCCCGGCTGCGGCGGCTGCTCGACGACCCCGACCGGCTGCGGGCGATGGCCCCCGGTTATCTGCTGCGTGTCGCGCCGGGTGAACTCGACGTCCAGGTCTTCGAGAGTCACGCCACCCGGGCCCGCGGCGCCCATGCCGACGGGAACTGGGCCGAGACCATCCGGGCGTGCGCGGCGGCGCTCGCGCTGTGGCGGGGCGCGCCCCTCAGCGGGGTCCCGTCCGAACTCGCCGGATACGCCCTGGTCCAGCGCCTGGAGGAGGCCCGACTGCTCCTCCTGGAGTGGCACTACGACGCCGAGCTCGCCCTCGCCGACACCCGGCCGGGCGCCCTCGTCCCCGAACTCGCCGCGCTCGCCGCCGAGCACCCCCTGCGCGAGTCCTACCACCGCCAGCTGATGCTCGCCCTCCACCGCACCGGCCGCCAGGCCGAGGCCCTCGCCGTCCACCGCGACCTGCGCACCCGCCTGGTCGAGGAACTCGGCGTGGAGCCGGGCCCGGGGGTCCGCGAGGCCCATGTGGAGGTGCTGCGCGGGGGAGACGGCGGGGACCGGACCGGAGGAGAGGGCACAACAGGACGTTCAGACAGGGACGTTGACTTCGGCGAGCCACAGAAGGAGAGCCTGTCGACCCCTCCGGGTGCGCTTTCCCCTGGCGCTACGCGCGAAGAAGCCCGGCCCGGCCCCCGTCCGTCGCACCCCGCCGCCGATCCGCCGTCCTCCGTCGCCGCCCCCGAGGACGAGACCCCCGTCCCCCTGCCGCGCCCCGCCCAACTCCCCCCACCCCCCGGCCACTTCACCGGTCGCGCCACCGCCCGCGACGACCTCCGCGATGCCCTCACCCTCGGCGGCGGCCCGGCAGTCGGTGTCATCAGCGGTATGGCGGGCGTCGGCAAGAGCGCCCTCGCCCTGCACGTCGCCCATGGGCTGCGGGAACGTTTCCCTGACGGCCAGCTCTACGTCAATCTCCAGGGCGCCACCCCCGGAATGACCCCCCTCACCCCGGCCCAGGCCCTCACCGCCCTGCTCCGCGACCTCGGCGCCGACCCGCGCAGCATTCCCGAACACCCGGACGCGGCGGCCGCGTTGCTGCGCTCGCTGCTCTCGCCCACCCGCACGCTCATGGTCCTGGACGATGCCGCGAGCGCCGCGCAGGTACGGCCGCTGCTGCCGGCCGGCGCCGGCTGCGCGGTGATCGTCACCAGCCGTTCCCCCCTCACCGCCCTCGGCGACGCCCGCCGCTTCCCGCTCACCCCGCTCTCGGCCGAGGAGAGCGCGGAGCTGCTGCGCGCGGTGTCGGGCCGGGACGGCCGCATCACCCCCGGCGCCGACGACGGCCCCGCCGACCACCCAACCCCGGTCACCTACGATGCCGGCGCTCCCGCCACCCCCATAGACGCCACCCACCCCCTCATCGAACTCACCGGCCGCCTCCCCCTGGCCCTCCGCGTCGTCGCCGCGCGCCTGGCCGCCCGGCAGGCCCTCACCCCTGACGTCCTCGCCGACCAGCTGGCCGCCACCGAGGACCGGTTGCGGCATCTGGAGTACGACGACCTCTCGGTCCGCCGCTCCCTGGCCGTCGCGCACGACGCCCTCGCCGCTTCCGGTCGCCGGTCCGACCGCGACGCCGCCCTGGCCCTGTGCCGCATCGGCGCCCTCGACCTGCCCACCTACGGCGTCCCCCTCGGCGCCCGCCTCCTCGGCACCGACGGCACCGACGAGACCCGTGCCGAGGACGCGCTCGACCGCCTCGTCGACGTGGCCCTCCTGGAGGAGACGGCGTACGGCCGCTACGCCCCGCACGGTCTGGTCCGCGACTTCGCGCGGGAACTCGCGGGCACCGGTCACACCCCGGACATCGCCCGCACCGCCCTGCGCTGGTACGCGGCCGTCGCCGAACGCGCCCTCACCGCGATCGCCGAACCCGGCCTCGACCTGGAGGACCGCCGCCGTCCGACCGCCGCGCAGCCGCCGGAGCACGCGGCACATGTGCTGGCCATCCCGCCGTTCCCGTCCTCCGAGAAGGCCTTCGCCTGGGGCGAGTCGGAACTGGAGAACATCGTCGTCCTGGCCGAACGGCACACGGACACCCCCGACGAGCGTACCGCCGCCCATGTGTCCACCCTGCTGCGCCTGCTCTCGCCCTTCCTCCAGCGCAGCGGCCGGGTGGCCGAGACGGAGGTCCTCGGCCGGGCCGCGCTCACGCTGGCGCGGCGGCTCGGTGACGAGGCGGCCGAGGCGTGCGCCCTGGGCGACCTCGCCGGACTGCACTTCCTGACCGGCCGGCACAGCGAGGCCCTGGCCCTCAACGACCACGCCCTCGCGATCTGGCGGCGGCTCGGCGCGGACTCCTGGACCCGCCGCTGCCTCAACAACCGGGGTCTCCTGCTCGAAGGCCTGGGCCGGTACGCCGAGTCGGGTGAGGCGCTGCGGCAGAGCCTGGCCTACTCACGGCAGTTGGACGATCCCTTCGGCGAGGCAGTGGCCCACAGCAATCTGGGCAACCTGTACGAGCACACCGACCCGCGCGCCGCGATCGAGCAGCACCGCCGCTCGCTCGCCATCGGTGAGGAGACCGGCAGCGTGGTCGTCCGGCACTCGGCACACTGCAACATCGGCTACGCCCACCTCACCCTCGGCGAACCGGCCGCCGCGACGGCGCACTTCGAGGAGAGCCTGCGCATCCTCGGCAGCCCCGGCGACTGGCACGGCGAGTCGCAGAGCCGCCTCGGCCTGGTCCGCGCCCTGCGCCTGATCGGCCACGGCGAACGCGCCGCCGCCGAGTGCGCGGAACTGCTGCGCCGCGCGGACGCCCGCGCCGACCGCTACACCGGCGCCCTCGCCCGCCACCAGCACGGACTCCTGCTGCGTGAACGGGGGAGAGCGGAGGAGGCGTACGAGCAGTGGCGGGCCGCTCTGGACGCGCTGGACGGGACGGACGAGAAGACGGTGCTCCAGGAGCTCATCGCGCTGCTCGACGACTCCGGCCTGCGGTGATCACTTCGCGTCGGCATAGCACTCCACCACCGCCGTCGTGAACGGAAACCGCACCGGTGTCTCGCCGAACGTCAGCCGCCCGGCCAGGTCCGACGCCTCCCTGATGGCCGCCACGACCGCCTCGGTCTCCTCCTCGGGACAGTGCACGATCACCTCGTCGTGCTGGAAGAAGACCAGCTCGGCCGCCATCCGGGAACAGGCTTGCCGCAGCGCCGCGAGCATCAGCAGGGCCCAGTCGGCGGCGCTGCCCTGCACCACGAAGTTGCGCGCGAAGCGACCGCGGGCGCGGGTGTTGGTGGAGGCGTACCCGGGTCCCCAGCCGTCTTCCACAGGTCGCTCGACCGGGTCCTCCTGCGGGATGCCCGCCTCCTCCGCGTCGCCCGCGCCGGCCGCCGGCGGGCACGTCCGCCCCAGCCAGGTCCGCACCAGCCGGCCCTCCTCGCCCGCGCGGGCCGCGTCGTCGACGTACGCCACCGCCTTCGGGAAGCGGCGTCTGAGCGCGGCGAGGTTCTTGAGCCCGTCGCCGGAGGTCTGGCCGTACACCGCGCCGAGTACGGCGAGCTTGGCCTGGCCGCGGTCGCCGGAGAAGGCCCGGTCGGAGACGGACTGGTAGAGGTCGCTCTCGCGTCCTGCCACCTCCATGAGCCCGGGGTCGCGGGAGATGGCCGCCAGCACCCGCGGCTCCATCTGGTCGGCGTCGGCGACGACGAGCCGCCAGCCGGGGTCGGCGACCACCGCCCGCCGGATGACCTTGGGGATCTGAAGGGCACCGCCGCCATTGGTGACCCATCTGCCCGTGACGGTCCCGCCCGCCAGGAACTCGGGCCGGAACCGCCCGTCCCGCACCCAGTCCTGGAGCCAGGACCAGCCGTGGGCGACCCAGATGCGGTACAGCTTCTTGTACTCGATCAGCGGCTTCACGGCCGGATGGTCGACGGACTCGATCTCCCACCGCCGGGTCGACTTCACCTTGATGCCGGCCTGCGCGAACGCCTTGATGACGTCGGCGGGCAGATCGGGCCGCACCCGGCGCCCGAAGGCCTCGGACACCTGGTCGGCCAGCTCGGCGAGACGCCGGGGCTCGCCGCCTCCGGCATACCGCTCACCGAGCAGTTCGTGCAGCACCCGGCGGTGCGTCTCGGCGCTCCACGGCAGCCCGGCGCGGTTCATCTCGGCGGCCACCAGCATCCCCGCCGACTCGGCGGCGGTCAGCAGGCGCATCCGGTCGGGGTGCGCGGTGGCGTCGTGCCGCCGCTGCTGGTCCGCGTAGACCTCGGCGAGGTCGGTCAGCGGCACATGGACGCTCTGCGGCTCGAAAAGGGGTGACTGCGAGCCCGGTTCGGCCGCGCGCTGGGGCGGGTCGGGCGGTACGGGGCCGTCACGCAGCCGGGCCAGGGCGGCGGCGGCCGAGCGGGGCTCGCCGTAACGCCCCGCGTGGCCCAGCAGGAGGGTCTCGGCGTCCTCGATGTCGTAGCACCGCTCGACCCGCACCCCCGCGGCGAGCAGACGCGGATAGATCTCGGCGGTGGACCGCCACACCCACCGCGCCACCTCCGGCCGCCCCCGCACTGCCGCAGCCGGGTCCGCCTCCCACCGCACCGGCCCGGCGGGCAACCCGTCGGGACCGAGGGCGGCGACCTCCACACCACCGTCCTCGGCCGGCGCGAGAGCCCAGCGGTCGGTCATGATTGCGAGTGTGGCAGGAGGGTCTGACAACGGACCTTCCAACGAACCGGGTCCCTCAGCCCTGCTCCCCCTGCGGCTTCAGGTACCCCTCCAGCTCCTTGGCGAGGGCAGCCTCCACCGGGCCTTTCCCGATGCCGAGAGCGGACAGGACCCCGGTGCCGTGTTCGAACTCCAGCAGGGCCAGCAGGATGTGTTCGGTGCCGATGTAGTTGTGGCCCAGCCGGAGTGCCTCGCGGAAGGTGAGTTCCAGGACCTTCTTGGCGTCGGAGCCGTAGGGGACGAGCTCGGGGACCTCGTCGGCGGCCGGCGGGAGCGCCTCGTTCGCGGCCCGGCGGACGGCGTCGAGGGTGACGCCCTGCGCGACGAGCGCCTTGGCGGCGAGGCCCTCCGGTTCGGCCAGCAGTCCGAGGACGAGGTGCTCGGGACGGCCCTCGGGGTTGCGGGCGGTGATGGCCGCGTTGTGGGCCGACATCACCACGTTGCGGGCCCGCACGGTGTACCGGCTGAAGCCCTGGTCGGCGGCCAGGTCCGTCGACTCCCTGGGCACGAACCGCTTCTGCGCCGCCTGCCGGGTGACTCCCATGCTCCGTCCGATGTCGGTCCAGGAGGCACCCGAACGCCGTGCCTGGTCCACGAAGTGGCCGATCAGATGGTCGGCCACCTCCCCGAGATGATCGGCGGCGATCACCGCGTCCTGCAGCTGGTCGAGGGGCTCGACATGGACCTTCTTGATGGCCGTGATGAGGTCGTCGAGCCGTACGGATGACGTGATGTTGTCGGGGTTGGTCGTCATGTGTCAACCGTAGGTTGACGCATGCGGGGCGTCAACCCTTGGTTGACATCTGGAGGCGTCCACGCGCGCGTGCCGCCGCTGCTTCGGCCGCTACTTCGGCGAGGACACCACCAACCGCACCGCCAGCCCCGTGAACACCGACCCGCTGAAGATGTTGAGCCCCCGTGCCACCCGCCGACTGCGCCGCAGCAGCGCAGAGAGCTTCCCTGAGAGCAGCCCGGTCAGGCCGTCCACCACGACGCCCATCACGGTGATCGTGAGCCCGAGCACCAGGAACTGCCCCCACACATGGCCCATCTCCGGCGCCACGAACTGGGGCAGGAACGCCACGTTGAACAGGATCACCTTGGGGTTGAGCAGATTGGTGACGGCCCCCTGCCAGAAGGCCCGCCGCATCCCGGGACCGGCCGGCGCCCCGTCCTCACCCGGCACCGAACGGTCCCGGAACGCCTTCACCGCGAGGTACAGCAGATAGGCCGCGCCCGCCCAGCGCAGCACGTGGTACAGCGTCGGCAGAGCCTGGAACAGCGCCGAAAGACCGAGCGCCGCCGCGACCGTGTGCACGAACATCGCCGAGGCCACCCCGAGCGCCGCCATCACCCCCGCGGCGGGCCCGCCCCGGCCGCCCATCGCCACGATGAACATCATGTCGGGACCGGGAGTGACACAGAGCGCGAAGGCGGCGACGAGAAAGGCCGCGTAAAGAGACATGTCCACCATGCCGCCCATGCTCGAAGCGGCACGCGCGCGTGGGCGACCCATTTTCGGGGAGTGAGACGATCGCTCCGTGAGCAGCAGTAAGAGCAACAGCGCGAGCGACAGCCAGGACGGCACCGTCGACCGCGCCTTCCGGGCCGCCCTCTACTCCGACGACGACACCGCCCTGGACACCGGCGCCTCCGTCCTCGCCGCCGACCCCGAGGCGGACACCGAACTGGCCCGGCGCGGCGCCGAGTTCGTGGCGCAGGCCTGGCGGCGCGGCTGGCAGCCCGCCGATGTCGTACGGATCGTGCGACGCGAACTGGACGACCCCCACGTACGCCTCGCCGCCGCCCTGATCAGGGCGCAGGCCCCGGACGACCGACCGCGCGGCCACCGCTGGGCCGCTCAGCTGGCCCAGCTGGAGGAGCCCGACGAGAACACCGCCCGCCCCGACCGCTTCACGCACGCCACCGCCGTACTCGAGCTGTACCGCCTGCTGCTGCGCCTGCCCGCGCTGGAACCGCTGGAGGAACCCCGGCAGGAGCACAAGGGCGACGCCCGCATGCTCGGCCGTATCCGTGCCCTGCTCGCCAAGGCGGAGGCGACCGGCTACCCCGAGGAGGCGGAGGCCCTCACCGCCAAGGCGCAGGAGCTGATGGCCCGGCACAGTGTCGACGAGGCGCTGCTCGACGCCCGGGCGCCCGCGAAGGACGCCCCCGGCGCTTGCCGGATCGGGGTCGAGCCGCCGTACGAACAGGCGAAGGCGGTGCTGCTCGACGCGGTCGCCACCGCCAACCACTGCCGGGCCGTGTGGAACGAACCGTTCGCCTTCTCCACGGTCGTCGGCTTCGAGGGCGACCTGGCGGCGGTCGAACTGCTGTACACCTCGCTGCTCGTGCAGGCGCAGTCCGCGATGGCCAAGGCGGAGGCGGCCCAGCGGGCGGGCGGCCGGGCGCGTACCAAGACCTTCCGGCAGTCCTTCCTCGCGGCCTACGCCCACCGCGTCGGTGACCGCCTGCGCACCGCCGCCGAGGCCCCGGTGACCGACGACCTGCTGCCGGTCCTCGCCTCCCGCGAGGTCGCCGTCACCGACCGCTTGGACCGGATGTTCCCGCAGACCACCACGACCCGTCTGCGCGGTGTCAGCGACGAAGCGGGCTGGACCGAGGGCGCCCGGGCCGCCGACCGGGCGCAGGTCGGAAACCGGCCCCGGATCAGTCCCCGACCGGAGAGAAGGCGCTGACCGAGGCGTTCGGGTCACCGGCGTTGTCGCTGCGGCCCTGGACCGGGCCGTACGACCACTTGTAGCTCTTCGCGGTCCCGGCCCCCGGCAGAGCGATGTCCAGCGTCTTCACGTCGAGGCTCGCCTTGGCGCCGGCCTCACCGCGCGTGTATGTGAGGGTGAAGGTGGCGGCCGTGCCCTTGGCCAGGGTGACCTTCGTGGACTTCGTGCCTTCGCCGGGCGAGACGCTCGCCGACGAGTCCGTGGCGTTCAGGTCGATGCCGGGGAAGCCGTCCAGCGTGCACTCGGCGCTCTGGTTGGTGAGCGTGACGGGGATGTTGCCGGTGTCACCGGCGGCGGGGGCGACGTTGGCGGGTCCGACCTCCACGTCCATGGCGCCGATCTTGCAGGTGGTGCCGTTTCCCGGGCTCGCGGCGGCGCTGTCGTCACCACCGGAGCCGGAGCTGTCACTGGAGCAGCCGGTCAGGAGCAGGGCCGCGGCGAGGGCGGTGACGGCGAGGGGGGCGGCGCGCATGTGAAGTCCTCTGATGTGAGCGATCCGGTGCATGGATCATCACGCATGACGGGGCGCCACGGTTGCCCGCCCCCACCGACGCCTTCCGTTACGACCCCGAGCTCACCGTCGGGAACGCGCTGGGCAGCTTGCCGCCGTCGGCCCGGGTGTAGGTCTCGGCGCCGATACCGCCCTCCCAGTTCACCTTGAGGGTGTCCTTGCCGACCGACTGGACCGTCCCGTCCGCCCGGTCCTTGCTGCCGTCCGTGCACTTGAGGCGGATCGCGTGGGCACTCGCGGAGCCGCTGCACACCGTGCCGCCGGTGACGAAGAGCCCGGCCTGGTCGCCGTTGACCAGCAGTGCCACGGCCTTGCCGCCCGTGGTCGCCAGCCAGCTGCCCGCCACCTTGCCGGACGCGGAAGACGTACCGCCCGTCCCATCGGAAGCCGAGGCGGACGCCGACGGCGAGACGGCCGTACTGGAGCTCGGCGACGGCTCGTCGTCCGAGCCGCCGCCGCTGCACGCGGTCAGGACGAGCGCGCCCACCAGTCCCGCGACCGCGAGCCCGGCCCGCCGACGCGGCGCAGTGCGCGAGAGGATCGCCGTAGTCACTGGAGGCTCCAAGCTGTAGTGGTCGGCCGAACGGACCGCAGCAAGCTACCAGCAGGACCCGTGAGAGCTACCAGGAGGATTCGCGGACACCTGGCAGATATCCCGCGTGCGCCTGTTCCCGCAGCCCCACGCGGAGGCTGCGCCGCAACTCCTATGCGGGGGTCTGAAAAGTCACTGACACTCCGTGCGATCAAGAGCGCCAGGTGAGGCCTCATAGGTAGGAGATTCCCTACGCTTGACCCGTAGGGAATCTCCTACCTATCATGCCGGGCATGACCATCACCCACGCCTCCTTCGTCACCCTCCCCGTCTCCGACCAGGACCGCGCGCTGCGCTTCTACACCGACGTCCTCGGTCTGACCGTCACCGCCGACCGGGACCTGCCCCGGGGGCGCTGGCTCCAGGTCGCCCCCGAGGGCGCGCAGACCGTCTTCACGCTCTCCGGTCCGGGCATGGGCGGCTTCGAGCCCGGCTCGGCCCGGGGGATCATGTTGGTGACGACCGACGTCGACGCGGACTGTGCGCGGCTCGCGGAGGCCGGGACTCCCGTCCAGGGACCCGACGAGCTTCCGTGGGGCCGCATGGCCTCCTTCACGGACCCCGACGGCAACGGTCTGATGCTGCTGACGGAGGCACCAGTAGGAAGGCCGGCATGACCGCATCCGGGGCCGTCGAGGCCGGGACCACCGAGGCCGACGCGGACCGCGTCTTCGCCGCGCTCGCGAGCGCCGTACGCCGCGAGGTGCTGCGGCTGCTGCGCGACGGGGGGCCGCAGCCCGTCCAGGCCCTGGCCGACCATTTCGACATGCGGCGCCCGAGCCTGTCCGAGCATCTGAGGGTGCTGCGGGAGGCGGGCCTCGTTTCCGAGCAGCGCTCCGGCCGGCAGCGCATCTACCGACTGGAGGCGGCCCCGCTCGCCGAGGTGCAGGACTGGCTCCATCCGTACGAGCGGTTCTGGCGCGGCCGGCTGAAGGACCTGGGCGCCCTGCTGGACCGTATGCCCGACGATGACGTGACATGAGCAACGCACCCGACGAGGACCTCACGGTCATCCGCGTCGACCAGTTCTTCCCGCACCCGCCCGCCAAGGTCTGGCGCGCCCTCACCGACCCCGAGCTGCTCGTGCAGTGGCAGATGCAGGGGGCGCAGGCGTTTCGGCTCGAGGTCGGACACCGGTACACCATGACGTCCGTCCCGCGGCCGAACTCGAACTTCTCCGGCACTGTCGACGTGGAGGTTCTCGCGTTCGAGCCGCAGCGGATGCTGAGCCTCCGGTGGACCGACACCGATCCGGCCAGCTCCGCCGACTGGACGGTCACATGGAAGGTGGAACAGGAAGGGCGCGGAACGCGTCTCTTTCTAGTGCACGAGGGTTTCGATCCCGACGATCCCGCTCAGCTGATGGCCCGGACGATCATGGACGGGGGCTGGCGGTCGCATGTGATGCGAGCTCTGGGGCACACGATGGAACGAATCTAGCGCCCCACACGTCACATCTGTAACCACAGGAACACCCCTCGTGCACGTGCATCTGCTCATGCGTATGCACGTGAACAGAGCTATGATCCGGACCAGTTGACCGCTGCATCACTGGCCACAAGGCCACCGCACCACCGGGGAGCGACCTGTGGACCTCGACGTGTACAACGGCATGACGGCCACGGCTCTGCGCGGGGTGGCCTGGCAGAAGAGCCGGCACAGCAACTCGCAGGGTTCCTGCGTGGAGTTCGCGCGCCTGCCCGACGGGGGAGTTGCGGTTCGCAACTCCCGTTTCCCGGACGGCCCCGCGCTCGTCTACACGCGCGCGGAGATCGAGGCGATGCTCCTCGGCATCAAGGACGGCGAGTTCGACCACCTGATAGCGGGTTGAACCCCGGTCACCTGTGGGTGACCGGGGGTAACTGCGTCAGTGCGCCGTGTAACGCGCGTAGAACCGTGGCGTCGTAAAGCGCCGCGATGTGTCACTCGGCGGAAGCCGCGGCCGGACCGGCGTGCGGCTGGAGCCGGAACAGCGCCCAGACCATCTTGCCGCCCAGCGTCCCCGCCATCGGATGCCAGCCCCAGCTGTCGCTGAAGGAGTCGACGAGAAACAGCCCGCGCCCGGACTCCGCCGAGAAGTCGTCGGAGTCACGCGCGATCGGACTGTCCTGGCTGGGGTCGCGCACCGCGCACACCAGTCGCTCGGTCCACCGCAGCAAGTGCAGCCGCACGGGCGGATTCTGCTTCTCCGGGTGCGCGCCGGTCACCGGCACCGCGTGCCGCAGCGCGTTGGTGACCAGTTCGGAGACCACGAGACAGATGTCGTCGAAGTGGTCGCTCAGCTCCCACTGGTCCAGCGTTCTGCGGGTGAACCTCCGTGCGTCGCCCACCGCTTCGTAGCGGGCGGGCAGCGAACAGGAGGCGGCGTCGGACGCGGCCGCAGGATCCAGCGGCGGAAGGCCCTGCCGTAACGGCTCGAGCATGGTCGATCCATTCATCCCCATGCGAGGCACTCCCGGGAACTCGCGGTCGTTGCGATGCAGCGGTTGCGCGGGACCATGGTTTCGGATGAGCGATGCAGATGCAAGGTGCAGATGCACGTGCAGCTGACCGAATTGGACCCACCCGTACCGCTTGTTGGCCATTTTTTCCGCCATCTTCTCCACTACTTCTTCTCTCTTCCTCCCCTCTACCGGTCTCGGCCCTGTGCAGAATCTTTGGCTTCTTTCCATATCTGTAATCGGACGAGTACTGCTCGGAGTGTTTTAGTGGCAGACTCTGGCCCCTGAAGACGTTGGGGAGGCTGGCGAACGTGAGCGCGGGAGAGCCCGGATCGGTGGTGCGGCGGATGCTGCTCGGCTCGCAACTCAGGCGACTGCGGGAAGCGCGGGGCATCACGCGCGAGGCGGCGGGCTACTCGATCCGCGCGTCCGAGTCGAAGATCAGCCGGATGGAGTTGGGCCGGGTGAGCTTCAAGACGCGTGACGTGGAGGACCTGCTGACGCTCTACGGCATCACGGACGAGCAGGAGCGGAACTCACTCCTCTCCCTCGCCCGCGAGGCCAACGTCGCGGGGTGGTGGCACAGTTACTCCGACGTCCTGCCGAGCTGGTTCCCCACCTATGTGGGCCTGGAGGGTGCCGCCTCCCTCATCCGTGCCTACGAAGTGCAGTTCATCCACGGCCTGTTGCAGACCGAGGCGTATGCACGTGCAGTGGTGCGGCGCGGTATGAAGGGCGCGAGCGAGGCGGACGTCGAGAAGCGCGTGGCGCTGCGTCTGGAGCGGCAGAAGTACCTGGCCGACGACAGCGGTCCCGAGTTCCATGTGGTGCTCGACGAGGCGTCCCTGCGCCGGCCGTACGGCGACCGCGAGGTGATGCGCGGACAGCTCCAGCACCTCATCGAGATCTCCGAACGCCCCAACATACGGCTGCAGGTCATGCCGTTCGGCTTCGGCGGCCACTCCGGTGAGAGCGGCGCCTTCACGATCCTCAGCTTCACGGAGTCCGATCTGACGGACGTCGTCTACCTGGAGCAGCTCACCAGCGCGCTCTACCTGGACAAGCGTGAGGACGTCACGCAGTACGAGAAGGCGCTGAAGGAACTCCAGCAGGACAGCCCGGGTCCGGACGAGAGCCGTGATCTGCTGCGCGGTCTCCTCCAGCTCTCCTGAACGCGCGGGATCTCCGCCAACACTCCCAGGGTTCTCCCCAGAAGATTGCTCAGCGTGCCCAACTGGCGTGCCGCGCAAGTACGATGACGTGTGATCAGACCGTGACGTTGATCGTGTGTCTGCTAGTGATTTGGGGATCACATGTCGTCGTACTTCACCGACCTGGCCCAGCAGTACATCGACGGTGAGTGGCGCCCGGGTACGGGTTCCTGGGACATCATCGACTTCAACCCGTACGACGACGAGAAGCTGGCGTCCATCACGATAGCCACGGTCGACGAGGTCGACGACGCGTACCGGGCCGCCGCCCGTGCGCAGAAGAAGTGGGCCGAGACCAACCCCTATGCCCGCCGCGCGGTGTTCGAGAAGGCGCTGCGCCTGATCGAGGAGCGCGAGGGGGAGATCGCCGAGGCGATCATCGCGGAGCTCGGCGGCACCCGGGTGAAGGCCGGTTTCGAACTCCACCTCGCCAAGGAGTTCCTGCGCGAGGCGATCCAGCTGTCGCTGCGCCCCGAGGGCAAGATCCTCCCCTCGCCCGTGGACGGCAAGGAGAACCGCGTCTACCGCGTCCCGGTCGGTGTCGTGGGCGTCATCAGCCCCTTCAACTTCCCCTTCCTGCTGTCGATCAAGTCGGTCGCCCCCGCGCTCGCGCTCGGCAACGCCGTCGTCCTCAAGCCGCACCAGAACACGCCGATCGTCGGCGGCTCCCTGGTCGCGAAGATCTTCGAGGACGCGGGGCTGCCCGGCGGTCTGCTCAACGTCGTCATCACCGACATCGCCGAGATCGGCGACGCCTTCCTCGAGCACCCGGTCCCGAAGGTCATCTCCTTCACCGGCTCCGACAAGGTGGGCCGCCACGTGGCCACCGTCTGCGCCTCGCACTTCAAGCGCTCGGTCCTCGAACTGGGCGGCAACAGCGCCCTGGTGGTCCTCGACGACGCCGACCTCGACTACGCGGTCGACGCCGCCGTCTTCAGCCGCTACGTCCACCAGGGCCAGGTCTGCATGGCCGCCAACCGCGTCCTGGTGGACCGGTCGGTCGCCGAGGAGTTCACCGAGAAGTTCGTCGCCAAGGTACGGACGCTGAAGGCCGGCGACCCGCGCGACCCCGAGACGGTCATCGGTCCGGTCATCAACTCCTCCCAGGCGGACGCCATTTCGGCTGCCGTCGAGCAGGCACTCGCCGACGGCGCGACGGCCCTGGTGCACGGCACCAGGACGGACAACCTGGTCGAGCCCTCCGTCCTGACGGACCTGCCCGCGAACTCGCCCCTTCTCAAGCAGGAGCTCTTCGGCCCGGTCGCCCTCCTCGGCACCTTCGACGGCGAGGAGGAGGCCGTCCGTCTGGTCAACGACACCCCGTACGGTCTCAGCGGCGCCGTCCACACCGCGGACATCGAGCGCGGTGTCGCCTTCGCCAAGCGGATCGACACCGGCATGTTCCACGTCAACGACGGCACCGTCCACGACGAGCCGATCGTCCCCTTCGGCGGCGAGAAGCGGTCCGGCATCGGCCGCCTGAACGGCGACACCATGCTGGACTCCTTCACCACCACCAAGTGGATCTCGGTCCAGCACGGCCGGAGCGGCTTCCCCTTCTGACCTCCCGGACACGACCGCTGCCGCGGACCCTTCAGGACCGAACCTGTCCTGAAGGGTCCGTAACTTCATGGGTGTCGGGGGAGAGGCCCCCCGAGTCCGACGAAAGGCGGCGGTCATGGTCACTCACGTTCCCGCGGAGAAGTACGGCGACGAGCGCGGAGCGCTCCTGACCTTCCTGGAGGAGCAGCGCGGCGGGATCCGGCGGTCGGTGCTCGGGCTGACGCACGAGCAGGCCGTGAGCCGGCCGAGCGTGAGCGAACTCTCGCTGGCCGGGCTGGTCAAACACGTCGCCGAGACCGAACAGGGCTGGATCGCCCGCGCCAAGGGCGAGGAGCCTGCTGTGCACCGGGACCCGTCGAACTGGCACGAGTGTTTCGCCCTGGTCGACGACGAGACCGTCGCGTCGCAGCTGGCGTACTGGGAGAAGGTCGCCGCCGAGACGGAGGCGTTCGCCCGCTCGGTGCCGAGCCTCGACGACACCTTCCCGCTCCCGGACCAGCCCTGGTTCCCGCCGGAGGGCCGGGTCTCCGTGCGCTGGGTGCTGCTGCACCTGATCCGGGAGACGTCCCGCCATGCCGGGCACGCCGACATCATCCGCGAGTCCCTCGACGGGAAGACCGCGTTCGAGCTGGTGGCGCTCGCCGAAAGGTGAGGCCATAACCTGGACCGCATGTCAGCGATCCGTCTTCTCGTGCTCGGCGCGGTGCGCCAGCACGGGCGGGCCCACGGCTACCAGGTGCGCAACGACCTGGAGTACTGGGGCGCGCACGAGTGGTCCAACGCCAAGCCCGGTTCGATCTACCACGCCCTGAAGCAGATGGCGAAGCAGGGACTGCTGATCGAGCACGAGACGGCGCCGTCCACCGCGGGCGGTCCGCCGCGCACGGAGTACGAGATCACGGAGGCCGGCACCGAGGAGTGCTTCAGGCTGGTGCGTGAGGCGCTGACCTCGTACGACCAGAAGATGGACGTCAAGTCGGCGGCCATCGGCTTCATCGTCGAACTGCCGCGCGCCGAGGCCGTGACGCTGCTGAAGGAGCGGATCCGCGGGATCGAGGCGTGGCGCTCCTCCGTCACCGAGCACTACGTGCCCGAGGAGGGCCCGGAACAGCTCGGCCACATCGGCGAGATCATGAACCTCTGGATCCACACGGCCGACGCCGAGGCCGAGTGGACCCAGGGGCTCATCGCCCGTATCGAGGGCGGGGCGTACACCTTCGCGGGGGAGGGCGCCCCGTTCGTCGGTGTCCTCGCCGAGGGCGAGGAGAACCCGTACGCGACGGGGGAGCGGCACCCCGGGGACGCTCACTAATCAAGCTTGACGAATGCGGGCCCCGGCGTTACTTTCGACATGTAGTCAAGTTTGACTACATGTCTGTTCCTGGAGGATGCCTCGATGACCGACGTGATCGTCGCGGAAGGCCTGCGGAAGCGGTACGGCGACAAGGCCGCCCTGGACGGGCTCGACCTAAGAGTCGCGCGCGGCAGCGTCCACGGCGTGCTCGGCCCCAACGGCGCGGGAAAGACCACCCTGGTCCGCGTCCTGTCCACCCTGTTGCGCCCGGACGAGGGCCGCGCCGAGGTGGCGGGCCACGACGTGGAGCGCGGGGCCTATGACGTACGGCTGCGTATCGGCCTGCTCGGCCAGCACGCGGCCCTCGACGAGGAGCTCGGCGGCCGCCAGAACCTGGAGATGTTCGGCCGCCTGTACCACCTGGGCGCCCGCCACGCGCGCGTGCGCGCCGACGAACTCCTGGAGCGCTTCGACCTGGCCGACACCGGACGCAAGCCGGTCCGCGCCTACAGCGGCGGCATGCGGCGCCGCCTCGACCTGGCCGCTTCCCTCATTCGCGACCCGGAGGTGCTGTTCCTGGACGAACCCACGACCGGCCTCGACCCGCGCGGCCGCGCCGAAGTCTGGGCCGCGGTCCGCTCCCTGGTCGGCGGCGGTACGACGGTCCTGCTGACCACGCAGTACCTGGAGGAGGCCGACCAGCTCGCCGACCGCATCTCCCTCGTCGACCGGGGCCGGATCGTCGCCGACGGCACGGCGGACGAGCTGAAGGCGCGCACCGGCGGCGACCGCATCGACGTGGTCCTGCGGGACGGCGGCCAACTGGGCGCCGCCGTCGCCCTGTTGCCCCTCGACGCCTCGGGGGTATCGGTCGACCCCGACCGCCGGCTGCTCAGCGCCCCGGTCACCGACCGGATGGCGGCGCTCTCCGGTGTCGTACGGGCCCTGGAGGCGGCCGGAATCGAGGCGGAGGACGTGGTCCTGCGCCGGCCGACGCTGGACGAGGTGTTCCTGCACCTCACCGGTGACGACCACCGGGCGAAGGAGGCCGTGTGAGCACGTACGCGCTGACCGATTCCTGGACCATGACCCGGCGCGAACTCGCCCACTGGGCACGGCAGCCGGTGCGGGTCCTCGTCGGGCTGGTCTTCCCCGTGATGCTGCTGCTGATGTTCGGCTATCTCGTCGGCGGCGGCAGGGGCGTCGAGGGGGAGTACGTCGACTATCTGGTCCCGGGGATGCTCGCGCTGACCATGGCGTTCGGGCTGGAGGCGACCATGATCGCCGTCACCCAGGATCTCAACAAGGGCGTGATCGACCGCTTCCGGTCCATGCCGATGGCCAACGGGGCCGTGCTCGTGGGCCGTTCGGCCGCCGACATGCTCCAGTCCGTGCTGAGTCTGGCCGCGATGATCGGCGTCGGCCACGCGATCGGCTGGCGGGTCCACGGAGGCGTCGGCGGACTCCTGGCCGCGGTGGGCCTGTTGCTGCTCTTCCGGTTCGCGATGCTCTGGATCGGCATCCATCTGGCGATGGTCGCCGGGAAGCCGGAGATGGTGCAGGCCGTGCAGATCCTGGTCTGGCCGGTCGGGTTCCTGTCCAACGCCTTCGCGACCCCGGACTCCATGCCCGGCTGGCTGGGCACGGTCGTCGACTGGAACCCGATGTCCCAGACGGCGACGGCCGTCCGGGACCAACTGGGCGGCCCCGGCGGCGAACCGGGTCACGCAGGGGCCGCCGTCCTCTGGCCGCTGGCCCTACTGGCGGTGTTCTTCCCGCTGGCCCTACGGCGGTTCGCGCGCCTGAGCCGCTAGACGTATGGACCCGCAGGGTTGTTCACCCGGCTGATCGGTGGCCGGTCTCCGGCTCCTCTCGCGCGGGGCCGCGGGCCGACCAGGTCCAGCGCCCACGACTTCGGCACGACGAGCCTGATGCACCGCACGGTCGGCACCGCATCCGTGGCCCGGCAGCGGGCGGACACCGATCGACGCCGGTCAGCGCACCGGGGTCCCGTCCTCGTGCACCTGCATCTGTGGACGCCCGGTCACCAGCAGCCAGGCCGGCAGGGAGGCGATGCACAGCAGGGCGAGGATCGCGGGCGAAGACACCAGCACAGCGGCGACGAACAGACTCACCCAGGCCTGCCGGGTGACGGCGAGCAGCAGGCCCAGCACCCCGGCCCCCACCCCGAGGGCCGGGTGCACGGCGTCCACCAGCGAGTGGGCGCACAGCCCGAAGGTGACGCCGACGAACACGGCCGGGAAGATCCGCCCGCCCCGGAAGCCGCAGGAGGCCGCGACGAGCAGCGCGGCCAGCTTCACCACCGTCATGGTGGCGTACTCCCCGGCCGACCAGCCCGCCGGATCGGCCGCCAGCTCGGCGATCTCGTCGAGCCCCTTGAAGAGCGTCAGATGGCCCCCGACGGCCGCGAGCAGCCCCAGGACGAGCCCGCCGGCCGGGAGCGTCACCATCGGGTGCCGCAGCCGCGCGAACGCGCCGTGGACGTACGGGAAGGCCAGCACAGCCGTCAGACCGAGCAGCGCGGCGGCCGACGCGACCACCAGCACCGCCGCCAGATCGCCCCAGTCGGGCTGCCCGAACGCGGGCAGCCCGAGGTCGAAGGCCGGACGGGCCACCAGGGTGGTCGTCAGCGCGGCAGCCGCGGCCGCCGCCAGCGGCCCGAAGACGTTGTCCCACAGCGCGCCCCTGAGCTGCCGCCCGGCCAGCGCCTCGGAGATCACCAGCGCCGCCGCCACCGGCGTCCCGAACAGCGCGCCGATCGTCGCCGCCTCCGCCATGGCCGGCCACAGTCCGCGCGGCATCCGCGGGGCCAGCCGACGCCCCAGCCAGAAGGTGAGCCCCACGTTCACCGCGATGATCGGGTTCTCGGGGCCCAGGCTCGGCCCGCCGGCGAGCATCAGCGCGGTCGCGAGGACCAGCCCCGGCAGCACCGCGGGCGGCAGCACGGGAGCGTCCAGACCGGTGGTGGCCGGGTCGGGACCGGCGTGTCCGGGCACCTTCCACACCACCAGGCCCACGGCCACCCCGGTCGCGGTGAGCATGACCAGCATCCACAGCACGGAGTAACGGCCCACACCCAGCGCGTCCGGCAGGTTCCGCCACAGCACGTGCTGGAGCTCCTCGGCCGCCGCGCTCACCCCGAGGAGCAGCAGACTCGCGCCCACCCCGACGAGGAAAGCGGGGAGGATCAGCGACAGCAGCGCACGGGCCGGGGTCGGCGGGACGGCGGATGCCTGCTGCGCGGTGTCCTGGGCCACGGGCTCAAGATAAGCGGACAAAACGGGCGGGACATCCGGAGATGTTCATGCCGGGCTTGCACCTCACGCGGCGTGAGGAGCCACCGTGGAGCGCGTACCGAGAAGGGAGCGGACGAAGTGAGCTACTCCGTGGGACAGGTCGCGGGCTTCGCCGGCGTCACGGTGCGCACGCTGCACCACTACGACGACATCGGCCTGCTCGTGCCCAGCGAACGCAGCCACGCGGGCCACCGGCGCTACAGCGACGCCGACCTCGACCGGCTGCAGCAGATCCTGTTCTACCGCGAGCTCGGCTTCCCGCTCGACGAGGTCGCCGCCCTGCTCGACGACCCGGCCGCGGACCCGCGCGCGCATCTGCGCCGGCAGCACGAGCTGCTGACCGCCCGGATCGAGAAGCTGCAGAAGATGGCGGCGGCCGTGGAGCACGCCATGGAGGCACGCACGATGGGGATCAATCTCACGCCGGAGGAGAGGTTCGAGGTGTTCGGGGACAAGGACCCGGAGCAGTACGCGCAGGAGGCGGAACAGCGCTGGGGCGGCACGGAGGCGTACGCCGAGTCGCAGCGCCGCGCGGCCCGCTACACCAAGGACGACTGGAAACGCATGCAGGCCGAGGTCGCCGACTGGGGCGAGCGCTACGACGCCCTGATGGCCGCCGGTGACGCGCCGACCTCCCCGGCGGCCATGGACATGGCCGAGGAACACCGGCGGCACATCTGCGCCTGGTTCTACGACTGCCCGTACGAGATGCACCAGGGCCTGGCCGAGATGTACGTGTCGGACGAGCGCTTCAAGGCGTTCTACGACTCCATGCGCCCCGGTCTCGCCGAGCATCTCAGGGACGCGATCGGGGCGAACGCCGCACGACACACCGCCTAGGCCGGGCCCGGCCCCTGACCCGGGGTCTACTCCCGGGTCAGGACCACCGCCGTGCCGTAGGCGCACACCTCCGTCCCGACGTCCGCCGCCTCCGTCACGTCGAAGCGGAACATCAGCACGGCGTTCGCGCCCCGCGCGCGTGCCTGTTCGACGAGCCGCTCCATGGCCTGGTTGCGGGTCTGCACCAGCGTCTTCGTGAGCCCCTTGAGCTCACCGCCGACCATCGACTTCAGCCCGGCACCGATCTGGCTGCCGATGTGCCGTGAGCGCACGGTCAATCCGAAGACCTCGCCCAGCACCTCCTGGACCCGGTGGCCGGGAACGTCGTTCGTCGTCACCACGAGCACGTCGGGCTGGGGCCCCTGGCCACCGCCGTATTCGTCAATACCCATGGCTCACAGCTTTGTCCCAGACGGAGCACAGTGCATCCTGGGGACCCCCATGGAACCTGGGCCACCACGGCTGCGTTGATACTTTTGGGCAGCCAGTCCCAGCCCGCACCCACACGCAGGAGCCACAATCCCGTGACCACGCTCGCGCTCGGCCCCGAGTGGCTCAGCCCCGACTATCTGATCGAGACCTTCAGCCTGCCAGGCATCCTGCTGATCGTCTTTGCCGAGTCGGGCCTCTTCGCGTTCCTGCCGGGTGACTCCCTGCTGTTCACGGCAGGTCTCTTCGTGGCCGAGGGGAACTTCATCAGCCAGCCCCTGTGGCTGGTCTGCGCGCTCATCGTGCTGGCTGCCGTCCTCGGTGACCAGGTCGGCTACATGATCGGAAAGTTCTTCGGTCCGAGGCTCTTCAGCCGCCCCAACTCCAAGCTCTTCAAGCAGGAGAACCTGGAGAAGGCCCACGAGTTCATGGAGCGGTTCGGCCCCAAGGCCATCGTCCTGGCCCGCTTCGTCCCGATCGTGCGCACCTTCGCTCCCATCGTGGCCGGTGCCGGCCGGATGAAGTACCGCACCTTCCTGACGTACAACCTGATCGGCGGCGTGGCCTGGGGCACGGGCGTCACCCTCGCCGGCTACTGGCTCGGCCAGATCGACGCCATCAAGAAGAACGTCGAGGCGATCCTCGTCCTGATCGTCCTGGTCTCGGTGGTCCCGATCCTCATCGAGTACCTCCGGGAGCGCGGAAAGAAGAAGCGGGCGGCGGCCCAGGCCCCGCCCCAGCAGCCGTACCAGCCCATGGACGACGCGACGACCCAGCTCCGCCGCATCCCGTCGGACGACCAGCAGCAGCCCCCTCAGCAGCAGAACGGCTACGACCAGTACTACGGCCAGCAGCAACAGCAGCCGCAGCAACAGCAGCCGTACGCCCAGCAGTACCCGCAGAATTACGGCAACCAGCAGTACGGCCGGCAGGACCAGCAGAACCCCTACAACCAGGGGTACTGAGATCGGCCGGGGGCGCGGGTCAGAATCCCCGCGTCCTCTTGGCGGCCCGCCGCTTCCCGGCGGAACCTACCCTCAGGAACAACCTGGAGATCTCGGACCCCAGGTTGACCCCGATCGCGATGGCCATGGCGAGCGCCGCCGCCTTCGACAGTGACACCAGCCCCTCGTCGACCTCGTTGCCGGCGATCGACAGCAACCCGAAGTACGTGGCGGAACCCGGCAGCAGGGGTCCGATCGCCGCTGTCGTGTACGGCAGCGCGGACGCGAACCGGTACCGGGACAGCAATTGCCCGAACAGCCCGACGAGCCCCGCCGCGACGGCCGTGGAGGCGACCGGGGAGAACCCGCCGGTTTGCATCGCGCCGTAGACACACCAGGCCACGCCGCCGTTCAAGGTGACGGCCAGCACGGTGGATCGTTCCTGCTGCAGCAGCACGGCGAACGTCAGTGACAGCAGCATCGACGCCGCGATCTGCCACAGCGGCCGCGAAACGGTCGACAGTGCCTCGTCGGGGTTGAGATGTGCCCCCAACTGCACCCCGACGTAGAGCATCACCAGGACGCCGACCACGATGCCCACAAAGAAGTACATGACCTCGAGGAGCCGGGCCGACGCGGTGATGTAGAAGCCGGTCAGACCGTCCTGGACGCCCGCCACCAGCGCCCGCCCCGGCAGCAGCGCGAACAGCCCACCGGTGATGACCGCGGATGCCTTCACGTCCGCGTGGGCCAGCGTCAGCGCGATCCCGATCGCGGCGGGCGGCATCGCGGCGACCGTGAACTGGTAGAACTCCGGCAGCCCGCGTCCCGCGCACAGCCACGCCAGCCGGTCGCCGAGCATCGCGCCCAGCATGGCCGCGACGAACACGAGCAGGTCACCGCCGACCAGCACCGAGGCCGCCCCCGCGAGCAGCCCGCTCGCCGAGGTGAGCACCCAGGTCGGATAGGGGTGCCGGTTGCGGCGGATCTCCGCGAGCCGCCGGTAGGCGTCCTCCAGGGAGATGGCCGTCTCGGGGTCGCTGAGGTCGTCCACGAGCTGGAACACGGCCGCAAGCCGCGTGTAGTCGGTGCCGCGCCGCCGTACGGTCCTGGAGGCCGTCACGGGATCGTCCACGAGCGACGGCTGGTACGTGATCGACAGCAGCGTGAAGGTGACGTTCGGCTCGCAGCGGTCCAGGCCGTAGGACCGGCAGACGGCGAACATCGCCGCCTCCACGTCCTCCGCGCCCTCACCGCCCGCGAGCAGCAACTCGCCGATACGCAGGGTCAGGTCGAGCACGCGCGGGACGGCCGGACCGGCCTCGTCCTCGGACTTGTGCGTCAGCTCCGGCGCCGGCCGCTCGGCCACCGGCATCCGCAGCATCGTGCGCATCCGGTCCTGCCAGGGCACGTCCTTGGTGAGGCTGACCACCGGTATGCCGGTCGGCGGGGTGAACGCGGGTGGCGCGTCCTTCGCGCTGTAGGTGCGGGGCGCGGTGAACGCCGACCCCTCGGGCTCCGCGGCCGACGGCTGCGGCACGTCCAGCCCCTTCGGGAGCGCGAACTCGGACGTGGTCTCCGGCTCGCCGCCGACGGTTCTGGGCATGGCGAGCCCGTCGGGAACGGCGAACTCGGACGTGATCTCGGAGTCGTAGAAACTCCTCGCCTCGTCCGACTGCGGCTTGCGGTGCTCCGCCTCCGTCACTCCGTAACGCTCCCTGAACGACACATTCCGTAGGCCTCAGTATGCGCGGGCATGCTGACGGGCCGCACGCGTGCGCGTGCGGCCCGTCAGAAGCACAGGGCTCAGTGGCCGCCCGAGTCCTTGAAGCGCTTGTAGGACCGCTCGATCTCGGCCTCGGCGTCGACGCGGCCGACCCAGTCGGCGCCCTCGACGGACTTGCCGGGCTCCAGGTCCTTGTAGACCTCGAAGAAGTGCTGGATCTCCAGGCGGTCGAACTCGGAGACGTGGTGGATGTCGCGCAGGTGCTCCACCCGCGGGTCCGTCGCCGGGACGCACAGCAGCTTGTCGTCGCCGCCGGCCTCGTCCGTCATGCGGAACATGCCGATCGCACGGCACTTGATGAGGCAGCCCGGGAACGTCGGCTCGTCAAGAATGACCAGCGCGTCCAGCGGGTCGCCGTCCTCGCCGAGGGTGTTCTCGACGAATCCGTAGTCGGTCGGGTAGGCGGTCGAGGTGAAGAGTCGACGGTCCAGGCGGATCCGACCGGTCTCGTGGTCCACCTCGTACTTGTTCCGCGAACCCTTCGGGATCTCGATCGTGACGTCGAACTCCACCGGTGGCTCCTCCATGATCAACACATAGTTCTGGTGGTTAAGTGTCCCTCACGCTGGTGTGTGATCGCGAAAGGGGCTGTTGGTCGTGCCTGAACTGAGGCCTTGGCGGGCCGCAAGACCGCATGTGACGCGGTTCGCGAACGCCGTACGACCGCGTCTGGCACGCGCCGCGGGCGCCGTACGTCCAGGACTGACCCGGGCCAAGGACGCCGTACAGCCGTATCTCGAACGGACCGTCGCCGCCGTGAAACCGCAGGTCACACGGCTTGCACGGGTTCCGCGCCCGAAGGCCGTCAAGACCTGGCAGTACACCGCGGGCGCCGCCGGCGCCGGTCTGGCGCTGGCCGCCACCGTGGCGACCGCCGCCGGTCCGTGGGACTCCTCGGGTCAGCGTACGGCCGAGCAGGACCGGGCGGTCGCCCTCGAGCGGACGGGTGGCACAGATCACGGAGGTGCTTCCGGTGCGACGGCCGCCGGGCCGCTCCCCGCTCCGAGCGCCCCGTCCGTGCTCACCGCACTGGGCGGCGCGGCCAACACGGTGAAGTCCGCTCCGACCGGCCGTGCGCTCGCCACCGTCCTCGACCCGCTCCTCGGCAACACCGCACTCGGCACCCGCCACACGGCGGCCGTCGTGGACGTCGCCTCCGGCAAGCGGCTCTACGGCGCGGGGGCCGGTACGGCACTGACCCCCGCCTCCACCACGAAGATCGCCACCGCCGTCGCCGCCCTGTCGGCCCTCGGCGCCGACCACCGCCTCGTCACGCGCGCGGCCCTGGAAGCCGACACCAAGGAACTCGTCCTGGTCGGCGGCGGCGACCCCACGCTCACCGCCCGCGCGGACGACGGTGGAGGCTGGGCGAGCCTGCGCGAACTGGCCGAACAGACCGCCACGGCCCTGAAGAAGCGGGACATCACGACGGTCACGCTGTCCTACGACAAGACCCTCTACGCGGGCTCCGAGATCCACCCGATCGGGGTCAACGACAACCTCGCCCCCGTCAGCGCCCTGATGGTGGACGAGGCCCGCACCGACGACACGGCCAGTGGACCGGCGCCGCGTACGACGGACCCGGCGGCGGACGCGACCCGCGCGTTCGCCCGGTTCCTGTCGGACCACGGCATCAGGACGAGCTCACCCGGACCCTCCAAGGCGACCGGCCGCGCCGAGAATCTCGCCGAGGTCCTCTCGCCGCCCCTGTCCGCCCTGGTCGAACGCATGCTGACCAACAGCGACAACGACATCGCCGAGGCCCTCGCCCGCCAGACCGCCCTGGCGGACAGGCAGCGCGCCGACTTCGCGGGCGGCGGCAAGGCGATCCGTGCCCAGCTGAAGAAGCTCGGACTCCCGCTCGCCGGCGCCGGCTTCCACGACGGCAGCGGACTCGACCGCGCCGACCGGCTCACCGCGGACCTGCTGACGTCCCTGCTGGTGAAGGCGGGCGACCCGGCCCACCCGGACCTGCGACCCGCCCTCACCGGCCTCCCGGTGGCCGGCTTCACCGGCACCCTGACGAGCCGTTACACGGACGGTGCGGCAGGTGTCGTACGGGCGAAGACGGGCACCCTGACCGGGGTGAACACCCTGGCCGGGACGGTCGTGGACCGGGACGGCCGGCTGCTGGCCTTCGCGTTCCTGACCTCGGACACGAGGGACCCGGCGGCGGCGCAGAGCGCGCTGGATCGCACCGCCTCGGCGCTGGCGGCCTGCGGCTGCGGCTGAGCCGGCACCGGCCTTGCCCTCCCGCGTGGCCTGCCCCAAGTGGGAACGCTCACGTACGGTTGACGCATGACGAGCATCGGTGGTGCCGAGATGGTCGACTGGAATCTCGCGGTGGCGACCGCGACCCGACTCGTACGGCCGGGCCCCGACGTGAGCCGTGACGAGGCCCGGGCCGTCGTCGCGGAACTGCGCCGGCACGCCAAGGCCTCGGAGGAACACGTCCGCGGCTTCACCCGGATGGGGACGGAAGGCGTCCACGACACTCCCGTACTCGTCGTCGACCGCCCCGGCTGGGTCCGGGCGAACGTCGCCGGGTTCAGGGAGATCCTCAAACCGCTCCTGGAGAAGATGCAGGAGCGGCGCGGCAACACCCCCGGCGGCGCGGTCCTCGGGGCCGTCGGCGGCAAGGTGACGGGCGTCGAGCTGGGGATGCTCCTGTCGTTCCTGTCCTCCCGCGTCCTCGGCCAGTACGAGACCTTCGCCCCGGCCACCCGCGAACTCCCGGCGGGGGAGAACGGCGGCGGCCGGCTCCTCCTGGTCGCCCCGAACATCGTGCACGTGGAGCGCGAACTCGACGTCCAGCCCCACGACTTCCGCCTCTGGGTGTGTCTGCACGAGGAGACGCACCGCACGCAGTTCACGGCCGTTCCCTGGCTGCGTGACCACCTGGAGGGCGAAATCCAGTCGTTCCTCGGGGAGACCGAGGTCGACCCCATGACCGTCCTGGAGCGCATCCGGGAGGCCGCCCAGTCGCTGGCCGGCGGGCGGCCCGAGGGCGAGGAGGAGGACGACGGCGGACGCTCCCTGGTGGAGATCGTGCAGACGCCGGCCCAGCGGGAGATCCTCGGCCGCCTCACCGCCGTGATGTCCCTCCTGGAGGGCCACGCCGACTTCGTCATGGACGGAGTGGGCCCGGCCGTCGTGCCGAGCGTCGCCGAGATCCGCGAGAAGTTCCAGCAGCGCCGGGCCAAGGGCGCCTCCCGCCTGGACATGGCCCTGCGCAAGCTGCTCGGCCTGGACGCCAAACTCCGGCAGTACCGCGACGGCGAACGCTTCGTGCGGGCCGTCGTCGACCAGGTCGGCATGGACGGCTTCAACCGCGTGTGGACCTCCCCGAACACGCTCCCGACCAAGACGGAGATCGCCAAACCGGCGGACTGGGTCGCGCGGGTGCACCGCAAGGCCGAGTCGTGAACCGCGTACGGACGTCGTGAGAGGAATCCGGCCGACGGCAGGCGAACGCCCCCGCAATCACCCGTCCGAGGGACCGTGAGCGATGGGTAGGCGTGCAATGCTCGGGGAACGCCCCGGTTCTGTCACCATCTACACACTCTGAGTGACCGAACCTCGGGCTCACCCCCCGAAAACTTCATGAAGGGAACCGGACATGGGTCCCCATCCTGCGGTCGCGGCGATACGCCTGGCGGTCCGCCGCGTCCTCCACGACATCCTCAACGACCATCACGCTGCTGCCGACCGTCCCGCTGCTGCCGACCGTCCCGCTTCCGCCGACCGTCCCGTTCCCACCGATCGTCGCGTTCCCGCCGACCGTCGCGTTTCCGGCGAGCGGAGCCCGCACGAGCGCCCGTCGTCGCCGCTCGTGCTCGTGGCCTGCTCCGGCGGCGCCGACTCCATGGGCCTCGCCTCCGCCCTCGCCTTCGAGGCTCCCAAGCTCGGCATCCGCGCCGGCGGCGTCACCGTCGACCACGGCCTCCAGCCCGGCTCCGACCTGCGCGCCAAGGAAGTCGTCCTCAGGCTGCGCGAACTCGGCCTGGACCCCGTCGAGTCCACCGCGGTGACCGTCGGCCGCGAAGGCGGTCCCGAGGCCGCTGCGCGCGACGCCCGCTACGCCGCCCTCGACGCCGCGGCCGAACGCCACGGCGCCGCCGCCGTCCTGCTCGGCCACACCCGCGACGACCAGGCCGAAACCGTCCTGCTCGGCCTCGCCCGCGGCTCCGGCACCCGCTCGCTGTCCGGCATGGCCGCTGTTTCCGGGGGCCCGGGGGCCGCCCGCCGTTATCGCCGGCCCTTCCTCGAACTCGACCGGCAGATCGCCCGCAAGGCCTGCATGGTCCAGTCCCTGCCCGTCTGGGACGACCCGCACAACACCGACCCCGCCTACACGCGCTCCCGGCTGCGCCACGAAGGCCTGCCCGCCCTGGAGAAGGCGCTCGGCAAAGGAGTCGTCGAGGCCCTCGCCCGTACGGCCCAGCTCTCCCGCGACGACGCCGACGCCCTCGACGCCTGGGCCCGCCAGGCCGAGGCCTCCGTACGCGACGCCGCCGGCCTCCTGGAGTGCGCCAAGCTCTACGCCCTGCCGCCCGCCGTGCGCCGCCGCATCCTGCGCCAGGCGGCCATCGAGGCGGGCGCCCCGGCCGGTTCGCTCTTCGCCCGGCACATCGAGGAGGTCGACCGGCTGATCACCGGCTGGCGCGGTCAGGGAGCCATCAATCTTCCGGGCAAGGTCGTCGCCCAGCGGCAGGGTGGCAGACTGGTGATTCGGCAAGGCTGAAGCCTTTGCTCCCCCCAGGGAGCGACGGACGGCTGGTGGGACGACCGAAAGTGATGCGGTGGACGCGAAAGACATGGGTGCCGACCTCAAAGAGGTACTCATCACCAAGGAAGAGATCGACGCGAAGCTCGTGGAGCTCGCCGCGAAGATCGACGCGGAGTACGCGGGCAAGGATCTGCTGATCGTCGGCGTCCTCAAGGGCGCGGTGATGGTCATGGCCGACCTCGCGCGGGCGCTGTCCACCGCTGTCACCATGGACTGGATGGCCGTGTCGTCGTACGGCGCGGGCACCCAGTCCTCCGGCGTGGTGCGGATCCTCAAGGACCTCGACACCGACATCAAGGGCAAGCACGTCCTGATCGTCGAGGACATCATCGACTCCGGCCTGACGCTGTCGTGGCTGCTGTCCAACCTGGGCTCCCGCGAGCCGGAGTCGCTCAAGGTGTGCACCCTGCTGCGCAAGCCGGACGCCGCCAAGGTCGCCATCGACGTCGAGTGGGTCGGCTTCGACATCCCCAACGAGTTCGTCGTCGGCTACGGTCTCGACTACGCCGAGAAGTACCGCAACCTCCCGTTCGTCGGTACGCTCGCGCCCCACGTCTACGGCGGCTGAGCCAGACGGCCCAAGCCTTGTAAGACGATCGGGAACCCCAGCGGGTTTCGCGCCGTTGGAGCATGCAGACGGGCTCGACAGCCCTCCCGTGCGGCTTCGGCCCACAATGCTGGGGTACCGTCAGAAGAACTGTCTTATCAAACTCACTATGGCAGGAGGGACGGGGCGACACCGCTCCGTATGGATGGACGTGAAGCGATACTTCCGTGGGCCGGTCATGTGGATCGTGCTGGCCGTCCTTGCCGTGGTCGTGTTGATGCAGGTCGTCGGCTCGTCCGGTGGCTACAAGACGGTGGACACCGGCCAGGTCGTCCAGGCGATCAATGACAACAAGGCCGAATCAGCCAAGCTGACCACCGGCGACGAGAACACCATCAAGGTGCAGCTCAAGGACGGCGAAAAGGTCGAGGGCAGCTCGAAGATCCAGGCGAGCTACATCGGCGACCAGGGCCGTGACCTCGCCACCGTGCTGCAGAACAAGTACCAGGACAAGCAGATCCCCGACGGGTACACCGTCTCTCCGACGAAGCAGAACGCCTTCGTCGGGATCCTGCTCTCCCTGCTCCCCTTCGTCCTCATCGTGGTCGTCTTCCTGTTCCTGATGAATCAGATGCAGGGCGGCGGCTCCCGGGTCATGAACTTCGGGAAGTCCAAGGCGAAGCTCATCACCAAGGACACCCCGAAGACGACGTTCTCGGACGTCGCAGGCTCGGACGAGGCCGTCGAGGAGCTCCAGGAGATCAAGGAGTTCCTCCAGGAACCGGCCAAGTTCCAGGCGGTCGGGGCCAAGATCCCCAAGGGCGTACTGCTGTACGGCCCTCCCGGCACCGGCAAGACCCTGCTCGCGCGCGCCGTCGCGGGCGAGGCCGGTGTCCCCTTCTACTCGATCTCGGGTTCCGACTTCGTCGAGATGTTCGTCGGTGTCGGTGCCTCCCGAGTCCGTGACCTCTTCGAGCAGGCCAAGGCGAACGCCCCGGCGATCGTCTTCGTCGACGAGATCGACGCGGTCGGCCGCCATCGCGGCGCCGGCCTCGGCGGCGGTCACGACGAGCGCGAGCAGACGCTGAACCAGCTGCTCGTCGAGATGGACGGCTTCGACGTCAAGGGCGGTGTGATTCTCATCGCCGCGACGAACCGGCCCGACATCCTCGACCCGGCCCTCCTGCGCCCCGGCCGCTTCGACCGCCAGATCGCGGTCGACCGCCCGGACATGCAGGGCCGTCTGGAGATCCTCAAGGTCCACCAGAAGGGCAAGCCGGTCGCTCCGGACGTCGACCTCTCGGCCGTCGCCCGCCGCACCCCGGGCTTCACCGGCGCGGACCTGTCGAACGTGCTGAACGAAGCGGCGCTCCTCACGGCGCGCAGCAACAAGAAGCTCATCGACAACCACATGTTGGACGAGGCGATCGACCGCGTCGTGGCGGGCCCGCAGAAGCGGACCCGGATCATGTCGGACAAGGAAAAGAAGATCACCGCGTACCACGAGGGCGGACACGCCCTGGTCGCGGCGGCCTCCCCGAACTCCGACCCGGTCCACAAGATCACGATCCTCTCTAGAGGCCGTGCTCTGGGCTACACGATGGTCCTGCCGGACGAGGACAAGTACTCGACCACGCGCAACGAGATGCTCGACCAGCTCGCCTACATGCTGGGCGGCCGCGCTGCCGAGGAACTGGTCTTCCACGACCCGACCACCGGCGCCGCGAACGACATCGAGAAGGCCACGGCGACGGCCCGCGCGATGGTCACGCAGTACGGCATGACCGAGCGTCTGGGCGCCATCAAGTTCGGCGGCGACAACACCGAGCCGTTCCTCGGACGTGAGATGGCTCACCAGCGCGACTACTCGGAAGAGGTCGCCGCGCTGGTCGACGAAGAGGTCAAGAAGCTCATCGAGACCGCGCACAACGAGGCCTGGGAGATCCTGGTCGAGAACCGCGACGTCCTCGACAACCTGGTGCTCCAGCTTCTGGAGAAGGAGACGCTGGGCAAGGAGCAGATCGCCGAGATCTTCTCCGCCATCGTCAAGCGCCCGGCACGGCCCGCCTGGACGGGTTCCTCCCGGCGTACGCCGTCCACCCGTCCGCCGGTGCTCTCCCCCAAGGAGCTCGCACTGACGAACGGCGCCAACGGCGCGGCCCCGGTGATCTCCACCGCCAAGGCCACCGCGTCGGAGCCGGTCCCGGACGCCGTTCCCGAGGAGCGACCCGAGAGCTGACGCCCACCCTTCCCTCCCGGTGACCTCACCGGACCCGGAATGGATGCCGTGCCCCCCAGGTTTTAGCCTGGGGGGCACGGCGTTTTTCGGCCGTGAGGGACTCTAGGAACGAGGCACCAGATGACGGACCCCGTGACGCTGGACGGCGAGGGCTCCATCGGCGAATTCGACGAGAAGCGCGCCGAGAACGCCGTCCGCGAGCTGCTCATCGCGGTCGGGGAGGACCCTGACCGGGAGGGCCTGCGGGAGACCCCGGCGCGGGTGGCTCGGTCGTACAAGGAGATATTCGCGGGGCTGTGGCAGAAGCCCGAGGACGTGCTGACCACGACGTTCGATCTGGGGCACGACGAGATGGTGCTCGTGAAGGACATCGAGGTGTACTCGACCTGTGAGCATCACCTGGTGCCGTTCCGGGGCGTCGCCCATGTCGGGTACATCCCGGCCACCACGGGCAAGATCACGGGGCTGTCGAAGCTGGCCCGGCTCGTGGACGTCTATGCCCGGCGGCCGCAGGTGCAGGAACGACTCACCACGCAGATAGCGGATTCCCTGATGGAGATCCTGGAGCCGCGTGGCGTGATCGTCGTCGTGGAGTGCGAGCACATGTGCATGTCGATGCGGGGCATCCGCAAGCCCGGTGCGAAGACGCTCACGTCGGCCGTGCGCGGTCAGCTGCGGGACGCGGCGACGCGCAACGAGGCGATGAGCCTGATCATGGCGCGCTGACCGGCCGGGCTGTTCTCGGACCTTCGGCCGGCTTCGGGTCTCACGCAGTAGATGCGGCGCCCGTGTTCCGGTCGTCGTCCTCCGGAAGCCTGCAGACGCGCTCCAGGAAGAGCGCCGCCGCTATCACCGCGATCCCTGCCAGGACCGAGAAGCCGGCGTAGATGGCCTGGTCGCGGCGGGCGGGGATGTCGAGGGATTCCAGGAGGAAGACGCCGGTGCCGCCGTACATGCCGGAGACGAGGGCGGCGACCAGGGCGCTGGCCTGGCCGAAGACGACCGCGCGGGCGGCCATCAGCGGGTCGACGCCCTTCGCCTCGGGGACGCGCTCGCGCTGGGCCTTCAGACGGGCGCGGAGGGAGAGCGCCGTGGCCATGAGGACCACGGCGATCAGGGCGAGGACGATGGGGGCGGCCAGCGGGACGCTGGGCAGGGTCCCGACCGAATTCCACAGGCGGGCGCCCGCCCAGGACAGGATCCCGGCCACGACGAAGACGCCGGCCAGCAGCCTGATGCGCAGCTCTCTCACAGTGCCCCTTCAGCTCCCCCGAGGTCCTTGGGCTGTCCCACGGACTGTGGTCGTCTTGACCTTAACGGCTATTCGGGCAGCTGGAGTTCCAGGTCCTTGCGGGGTTCCACGCCATCGCGTGTGACGGTGTCGAGGAGTGCGGCGACCGGGCCGCGGCCGGGCAACTGCGCCTCGGGTTCCACGTCGTGCCAGGGGACGAGCACGAACGCGCGCTCATGGGCGCGGGGGTGGGGCAGGGTGAGGACCGGATCGTCCGAGACCACCTCGGCGTACGCGACGATGTCGACGTCGAGCGTGCGCGGGCCCCAGCGCTCGTCCCGCACCCGGTTGAAGGCCTCCTCGACCGCGTGCGCCCGCTCCAGCAGGGAGGACGGGGGGAGCGTGGTCTTCAGCACCACGACCGCGTTGAAGTACGACGGCTGGCTGTCGGCCGCCACACCCCACGGCTGCGTCTCGTAGACGGGGGAGACGGCCTTGATGCGGACGCCGGGCGTGTCCTCCAGGGCGTCGATGGCCCCCTGGAGGGTCTCCAGGCGGTTGCCGAGGTTGGAACCGAGGGAGAGCACGGCGCGCTTCGGGTTGTGGAGAGTGGTGTCGGCGGCGTCCACCTGCTGCACGACGGAGGCGGGCACCGGCTGTACGGTCGGGTCGCTGTGACCCGCGGCGAAGGACGCGGTCATACTCGGCTCCGGATGATGGTGACGGTCACGTCGTCGAAGGGGACGGTGATCGGCGCGTCGGGTTTGTGGACCCTGACCTCGACCTCCTCTACCCCCTCGTGCTTCAGACAGGCCTGGGCGATGCGCTCGGCGAGCGTCTCGATGAGGTTGACGGGTTCGCCCTGGACGACGGCCACGACCTCCTCCGCCACGATGCCGTAGTGCACGGTCTTCGTCAGGTCGTCGTCGGCGGCGGCCGGCCGGGTGTCCAGTCCCAGGACGATGTCCACGATGAAGGTCTGACCCTCCTCGCGCTCCTTGGGGAACACACCGTGGTGCCCGCGGGCCTTCAGGCCGCGCAGCGCGACACGATCCACGCGAATCACTCCTGCAATCGTCGGTGACGGCCGGTCCCCACCGCGTGCGGGCGGTACGGCGGCCTCGAACGAATCTACCTGCGAGCACTGACAGAGCCGGGCCACGGAGGCGCGTGCCGATGCCGGGGTCCGGATGTTTCACCGGGTGTTTCCCCTGGGGAACCCGGCGGCTCACGGGTTGGTAGCCGCCCATACCCAGGGGTTCGTGATTCCAACCACTTCTTGGTTCCGACGGGTTCAGGAAGGGGTTTCCCCGTCCTCGTCCTCGTCGTTCTCGGCCAGCACCGGAGAGGCGTGGTGGGACCACATCTTCCAGCCCTCGGGGGTGCGGCGGAACACGTTCGTGGCGACCACCAGCTGGCCGACGAGCGGTCCGAGCTCCTCGCTGCCCTCGGGTGCCGGGCCGCCGCTGAGGATGTTCTCGGTGCACGTCACCAGGGCGGTGTCGCCGGTCACGGAGACGTGCACGTCCGTGAGGAAGAACTGGATGTAGTCCGTGTTCGCCATGATCAGCGCGTACGACCTGAGAACCTCGCCGCGGCCGGTCAGCACGGGCCAGCCGGGGTGCACGCAGGAGACCACGCCGACGTCGGCCGGGTCGTGGTACTCCTCGTCGACGCCCAGGTCGGCAGGGGTGAGCCAGAACGAGGACAGCTCCTCGAAGTCACCGCGCTCCAGCGCCTCGTAGAAGGCGGTGTTGGCGGCTTCCACCTGTTCCACGTCGGTGTGGGGGGCGCTCACCGGGCTCCTTCCACGGCGCGGGCGACCCGTACCGCGTCCGCCGTCGCGCGCACCTCGTGCACGCGCACCGCCCACGCGCCGGCGTGCGCCGCGAGGGCGGAGACGGCGGCCGTGGCGGCGTCGCGCTCGCGCGCGGGCGGCGGGGCGCCTTCCGGGCCGGCGAGGACTCGGCCGAGGAACCGTTTGCGGGAGGCGGCGACGAGGACGGGGTGGCCGAGGCCGAGAAGGCGGTCGAGGTGGGAGAGCAGGACCAGGTCGTGCTCGGCGTCCTTGGAGAAGCCGAGGCCCGGGTCGACGACGACCCGGTCGGCAGAGATGCCGCCCGCGAGAACGGCGTCCACGCGCGCGTGGAGCTCGTCGACGACCTCGGCTACGACGTCGGCGTAGACACCCCTGACGTTGCGGCCCTCCAGGAAGCCGCGCCAGTGCATGACGACGAAGGGGGCGTCCGCGTCGGCGACGACCGGGATCATCGCGGGGTCGGCGAGGCCGCCGCTGACGTCGTTGACGAGGGCCGCGCCGGTGGCGAGGGCCTGTTCGGCGACGGAGGCGCGCATGGTGTCGACGGAGACGGTGACGCCTTCGGCGGCGAGGCCGCGGACGACGGGGATGACGCGCCGGAGTTCCTCGTCCTCGTCCACCCGGGTGGCTCCGGGGCGGGTGGACTCGCCGCCGACGTCGACGAGGTCGGCACCCTCCTCGACGAGGGCGAGGCCGTGCTTGACGGCGGCCGTCGTGTCGAACCAGCGGCCGCCGTCGGAGAAGGAGTCGGGGGTGACGTTCACGACTCCCATGACCGCGCAGCGGTCCCATTCCGGAAGACCGGCGACGCGCCCGCGTCCGCTCTGCTTGCTCATGCGTTCAGCCTAGGCCCAGCGTGCGGCGGCGGGCCCGCGCGGCCTGTGGCTCAGGCCGCTCTGACGTCCCGCTCGGCGACCGCGTGGGCACACACGCGTGCGGTGTGCGAGCGGCGGCGCAGGAAGCGCGGCAACGGGAGGGCGAGGTTGACGAAGCCCTCCGCCTGCATGGCGGCGAAGCCGATGCGCGGGAGGTCGCCGGAGGCCCGGTAGACGACGAAACGGGGTTCCCAGCGGGGCTGGAACTTGGCGTTGAACTTGTACAGGGACTCGATCTGGAACCAGCGGGACAGGAAGACCAGCAGGCCCCGCCAGGCACGCAGCACCGGACCGGCGCCGATCTTCTCGCCGCGCGCGAGTGCCGCGCGGAACATCGCGAAGTTGAGGGACACGCGCGTGATGTCGAGCTTCGGGGCCGCCTGGAGGGCCGCCACGATCAGCAGTTCGTTCATGCCGGGGTCCGCCGAGCGGTCCCGCCGCATCAGGTCCAGGGAGACGCCGTCCGTGCCCCACGGTACGAAGTGCAGGATCGCCTTGAGATCGCCGTAGGGACCCGGCCGGCCGTCCGCCTTGTGGGCGGTGGCGATGAGGCAGTCGCCGTCGGCGAGGTCGCCGATGCGGCCCAGGGCCATCGAGAAGCCGCGCTCGGTGTCCGTGCCGCGCCAGTCCTCGGCGGCCTGCCTCACGCGCGCCAACTCGGTCTCCCCGAGGTCACGGACGCGCCGCACCCGGGTCTCGTAACCGGCCCGCTCGATGCGCTTGACCATCTGGCGCACGTTGCGCATCGCGCGGCCGGCGAGCGAGAAATCCGCGACGTCCACCACCGCCTCGTCGCCCAGTTCGAGGGCGTCCAGGCCGGTCTCGCGGGTCCACACCTCGCCGCCGGTCTCCGAACAGCCCATGACCGCGGGTGTCCAGGAGTGCGCCTGGGCCTCGTCCATGAAGCGCTCGATGGCACCCGGCCAGGCCTCGACGTCGCCGATCGGGTCGCCGCTGGCGAGCATCACGCCGGAGACGACGCGGTAGGTCACGGCCGCCTTGCCGCTGGGGGAGAAGACGACGGCCTTGTCGCGGCGCAGCGCGAAGTGACCGAGGGAGTCACGGCCGCCGTGCTTGGCCAGCAGGGCCCGCAGACGGCTCTCGTCCTCTTCCGTGAGGTGGGCGGCCGGGTGCTCGGGGCGGAAGGCGAGGTAGATCGTGGTGATCGCGGTGAGCAGCCCCAGGGCGCCCAGGGAGGCGCCGACGGTCCACGAGGTGTCGCCCTGGTAGTCGACGGGGCCCTCGAAGCCGAAGAGGCCGTACAGGACGTGCGTGATGCGATCGGCCAGGCTCGGGTTTCCGACCATGCGGTTCGGGTGGGCGCTGACGATGATCAGGCCGAGCGCGAGGGAACCGGCGCCCATGAGGACGAAGTTGGCGAGCGCGCGCCAGCGGCTGCGCGGGTCGGGCAGGGCCCTGAACTGGTCGCGGTGGCGCAGCAGCGGAGCGAGCAGGGCGAGCGAGATGGCCGCCCCCACGAGTGAGTGGCGGTACGTGAACTGCGCGAGCGCGCCCGCCGGCAGCAGTGCCACGGCCGCCCGCCAGGCCCGGCGCTTGCGGCGCCTGAGGCCGTGGGCGAGCAGCAGCAACAGCACGCCGGTGCTGAGCGAGAGCGCGGCCGCGAACGGGCCGAGCGCGCCGGGCAGTACCTCGGCCATGGTGTGCATGCGACTGTGCCGGAAGCGCGGAAAGACGCCGGCGGCGATGTCCAGAAGTCCTACGAGGGCGCAGGCTCTGGCGACGAGGACGGGGACGGCCTCGGGGCGCGGTCCGTGCAGTGCACGCCGCAGCCTTGTTGATCGGATCGGAACCCCGCCCGACATTTCCTCATCTGTCCTGACAGACATCGCATCCCATGGTTCTGCGAGTGACTCTGGATCCGGAGCCCCGATTCGGGCATCCGGCGACATTGCGCCCTCTAGGACGGTGTCTCGTGAGGAGAGGTTCACTCATCTCCTCAAAGCCGTTTCAAAGGCCGAGGAAAGCGAAAGCAAGCAATGGGTCTCACGAGCAACAACACGCTGGTGCTGGCGGTCCTGTCCGGCGTGGCGCTGTTCGCCGGCACGGTGTGGCTCTGGCCGCGTCTGGCACGGCGTGGCTGGCGGCCCGTCAGCGGCCGCATCGGACTGCTGTTCGCGACGCAGCTCTCGCTGTTCGTGTCGATGGGACTCGTCGCGAACCACGCCTACGGGTTCTACGCCTCCTGGGCCGACCTGTTCGGCCGGGAGACCGACCAGGGCGTGGTGGTCGACCACACTCCGGGCAATCGTTCGCGCGGTCCTCTGAGGGTGACCGAGATCGGGGACGTGCCCGGCAGGGGCGGCCTTCGGTCGTCATCGGTCGGGCAGGTTCAGAAGGTCGACATCGTCGGCCCCACGTCACACATCGCCAGTCCCGCGTACATCTATCTGCCGCCGGAGTATTTCCAGGAGCGCTATCGCGCGCGTACCTTCCCCGCGGCCGTCGTGCTCACCGGTTATCCGGGCACCGCGCGAGCGCTGGTGGACAAACTCCACTATCCGCGCACGGCTCTGGAACTGACCAAGGACGGCCGTATGCGGCCGATGATCCTGGTGATGCTGCGGCCGACGGTGGCGCCGCCGCGGGACACCGAGTGCGCGGACGTTCCGGACGGTCCGCAGACCGAGTCGTTCTTCGCGAAGGACCTGCCGGAAGCGGTGACGGCGCACTACCGGGTGGGAAGGGAACCGGGAAGTTGGGGGATCATCGGCGACTCCACGGGCGGCTACTGCGCGCTGAAGCTCGCCATGCACCATCCCAAGGTGTACGCCGCCGGGGCGGGCCTGTCCCCGTACTACAACGCGCCCGTCGACCCCACCACGGGCGATCTCTTCCAGGGCGACAAGGCGCTGCGCGACCGCGCGAACCTGTGGTGGTGCCTCAAACACCTGCCCGCGCCCGACACCTCACTGCTCGTCAGCAGCAGCAAGGTGGGCGAGACGAACTACAAGGACACACTGAAGTTCATAGAGCGGGTGAAGGCCACGGAAACGACGCGGATCTCGTCGATCATCCTGGAAAGCGGCGGGCACAACTTCAACACCTGGCGACGGGAGATCCCCGCGACCTTGCAGTGGGTCAGCGAGCGGCTGCACGATCGATAGGTGAGCGATGAGTGATCAATACGCCGAATTCGGCGGCCGTTCCGATTCCTGATGTCGTGTGAAGGCAACGGAGTGGCTGTGTTTTTACGGGGCGGGGCACCATGATTCGCCTACGCGCGGTAAGTTTCTGGCCATGCCACGTGGACGTCACCGCCATTCCCCGCCCTTGCACAGGCTGCTGCCTCCGTCGGCGATCGCTGGCGTCTCCCTCGTCTGTGCCTTCGGCCCCTGGGTGTTCTCGCAGCAGGCCGTGCTGCGCGTGATAGCCGCGTGCGCCGCGGCGGTCGCGGTCGTGGGGGCAGCCGTCATGCGCCGTTGGGACGCGCAGGCGGGCAAGCAGGTCGCGGACCTCACGCGCGCGCGTGCCGGTGACGAGTGGCGGCACGAGGAGCGGGTCGCCGAACTCGAGACCGATCTCGAGGAGTCGCGCGAGCTGCGCGTCAAGCTGGAGCAGCGGCTGCGGGCCAAGCGCGCGGAGCTGGCGGGGCTGCGCAACGAACACGCGGCACTGCTGCGGCGGTACGCCACGGCGGAGACCGAGCGGGCGAGCGCCCTGGAGGGCCGCCGGCTGCTGGAGATAGAGGCCGCCCCGACGCCTGCGCTGCCGGCGGGTCAGGCCGACGCGGAGGCCGTGGCGGTGGCTGCCGAGGACGGGCCCGAGGCCGCGGTCGAGGTGGAGACCGAGATCTTCGAGGCGTCGGAGGAGACTCGGGAGCGGCTCGCGATCTTCTCCCCGGAGGGGTCACGGCTGTTCCTGCGGGCGAACGCGGCGCTGAAGCGGCTCGACGAGGACGGCGACGGGGCCACCAGGACGAAGGCCGAGCCGGAGGACGAGCCGGAGGCCGAGGCTGAGCCCAAAGGTGCCGCGAAGAGCGGAGCCAAGGGTGCCGTGAAGAAAGACCTCAGGGCCGACCCCAAGGACGAAGCCGGCTCCAAGGGGCAGGCGGTGAACGCGGCTTCCGGCGCGGCGGACGCCGTCGGCACCGAGGCGGAGGCCGCGCAGGAGGACGAGGCGCGGGGGAAGCCCGAGGCGGTCGACGGGCATGAGCGCGCGGCCGCCGCCACCACGGCCAGAGCCGCCCAGCCGCAGCAGCAGCCCGCCGGGCACTTCATCGCGCCGACCGCGGTCGCGTTCATGCCCGCGGCCCCCGCGCGGCGCCCGCGGATCGAGGGCGGGTTCGACTTCTTCGGCACGAAGGCGGGCACCTCGCGGGACGCCCTGGAGGCCGTGCAGAACGAGGACCTGGCCGACGTCGTCGGCCAGGAGGCCCTCGCCCTGCACAAGGCCGAGTCCGAGGCGGAGTTCAAGCCGGCCGACGAGGAGTCGCGGGGCGTCGGCCAGGTCATCGACCTGACCGCCCACGACGAGACGGAACAGATCGACCTGAAGGGCCTGCGCAGCGCGGTCTCCTGACCGACGCCACAGGTGCTCACCGGGGCACGGTCAGACCATCCAGCGGTCGGGCCGTGCCCCTTTCCGTCCCGTCCGCGACCTCTCCGCCTGCGACTTGAGCAGCTCCGCGGCCTCCTGTGCGTCCCTCAGACGGGCCGTGACGGTCTTGTTCGCCCCGGTATCCACATGGACGTCGGCGAGCCGCCACAGCCGCTCCCAGGGCCCTTGCTCGAGCCGTACGCTCTGGACCTTCGCGTGCGGGACGAGCGCCAGGCTCCGCCGCAGCAGCCCTTGACGGGAGGCGAACACCGAGTCGGTGACGGCGAGTCCGTAGCCGCGCCACCACAGGGGCACGCACCGGCCGGCCCGCCGCGGGGGCCGCGACAGCGCCGACAGCGGCGGCACGGTCACGCCGGGCAGCACGCGCGCGACGACCGCCTCGGCGACCTCGCGGGGAGCGACCGGCACCAGTACGGAGTTGGAGGAGCCGGCCACGTCCAGCTCGACCCGGACCCAGCCGCGCCGCCGCCACAGCAGCGGCTCCACGATCCGTACGGTCTGCACCCGCCCCGGCGGCACCGTCTCGTGGGTGCGGTCCAGGAGACCGTGGTCGATGCGCAGCCCATCCGGCGACTCGCCGACCGTCCAGTCGTACTCGGTGACGAACCGCCCCACACTGCTCGCCCCCGCCGCGCCGAGCAGCGGCAGGGCGGTGGCGAGAACCGTCCAGACGCTGTGGGTGGCCATCCACAGCAGCGGCGGTACGACGAGGGCGGCGACCAGGCTGCCCCAGGTGGCGCCCGTCAGCACGAGGGAGAGCGCGAGATCGCGCGGGGGCGTGTGCAGCAGTTGGCGCGCCGGTGCCTCGCCCACCTCGTGCGCGGTCTCGGGTGCGAACCCGGCGGCGCGCGCGAGGAGTTCCGCGCGCAGGGCCCGCGCCTCGCGCTCCCCGAGGAAGGCCAGTTCGTCCTTCTTGTCGGCGCCCACGACATCGAGCCTGAGCTTCGCGACGCCCGCCACGCGCGCGAGGAGCGGCTGTGTGACGTCGATCGCCTGGATCCGCTCGAGCCGGATGTGCGCGGTACGCCGGAACAACAGACCGGTACGTATGCGCAGTTCCGTGTCGGTCACCGCGAAGTGGGTGAACCACCAGGTGAGAAAGCCGTACAGGGCGGCGGCCGGGACGATGACGGCGAGCGCGATCAGCAGCGTGGTGGTCGTCAGCCGGGTCAGCTGGCGCTGCGTCTGGTCGGGGTCGTGCACGGCCCACCCGATGACGACGGCGACCGGCGCCCACGCCCGCCTGAGGGGCGTTATGGGATGCAGCCGCCGCTCGGTGACGGGCTCCTTCTCCGGCTGCTCCTGTACGGCGTCGTCGACGCCCGGCGTGGTCACAGGCCCGCCGATCGGGCCTCGCCGAGTTCGGTGAGCCTGTCGCGCAGCCGCTCCGCCTCGGCCGGGTCAAGGCCGGGGATGGTCGCGTCGGTCGCTGCGGCCGCCGTGTGCAGCTGGACGCTCGCCAGCCCGAAGTGCCGTTCCACGGGCCCGGAGGTGACCTCGACCAGTTGCATGCGGCCGTACGGCACGACGGTCTCCTCGCGCCACAGCACGCCCCGGCTGATCAGCAGGTCGTCGGCGCGCTCGGCGTAGCGCCAGGAGCGCCAGTTGCGGCCGATCATCACCCAGCCCCAGCCGACGAGGGCGAGCGGCAGCAGCGCGAAGGCCGCCCACGCCGGACCGCACAGCAGCCCGAGCAGCAGCCCCAGGGCCACGGCGAGCAGTCCCAGCCACACCACCAGCAACAGCCGTCGCATCCGCAGCAGCCCCGGCGGCAGCCCGGTCCACACCGGTTCGTCGCCGGCGACCTCAGTGTTCTGCCCGCTCCCCGTCTCCATGGGGCCAGCGTACGTAGGAGAGACTGTGTCCATGACTCCTACGACGGAGACCACGGTCGGCATCGGCGGCGCCGCGGAGAGCACCGACATGGTGCTCAACATCGGACCGCAGCATCCGTCCACCCATGGTGTGCTGCGCCTGAGGCTCGTCCTGGACGGCGAGCGCATCATGAGCGCGGAGCCGGTGATCGGCTATATGCACCGCGGCGCGGAGAAGCTCTTCGAGGCGCGCGACTACCGCCAGATCATCATGCTCGCCAACCGCCACGACTGGCTGTCGGCCTTCTCCAACGAGCTGGGCGTGGTCCTCGCCGTGGAGCGGATGCTCGGCATGGAGGTCCCCACGCGCGCGGTGTGGACGCGCACGCTGCTCGCCGAGCTCAACCGGGTGCTGAACCACCTGATGTTCCTGGGCTCGTATCCGCTGGAGCTCGGCGGCATCACCCCGGTCTTCTACGCGTTCCGGGAGCGGGAGGTCCTCCAGAACGTGATGGAGGAGGTCTCCGGCGGCCGGATGCACTACATGTTCAACCGCGTCGGCGGCCTCAAGGAGGACCTGCCGGCCGGCTGGTCCACGCGCGCGCGTGCCGCCGTCTCCGCCGTGCGCTCGCGCATGGACCGCTTCGACGACCTGGTCCTCGGCAACGAGATCTTCCGGGGCCGCACCCGGGACGTGGGCGTCCTCGCGCCCGAGGCTGTCCACGCGTACGGCGTCAGTGGGCCCATCGCGCGTGCCTCGGGCGTCGACTTCGACCTGCGCCGCGACGAGCCGTACCTCGGCTACGGAGAGCTCCAGGACACCCTGAAGGTGGTCACGCGCGAGGAGGGCGACTGCCTCGCCCGCTTCGAGGTCCTCCTGGAGCAGACCCACAACGCCCTCGACCTCGCCGACGCCTGCCTGGACCGGCTCGCCGAACTGCCCCCCGGGCCGATCAACCAGCGGCTCCCCAAGGTCCTGAAGGCGCCCGAGGGGCACACGTACGCGTGGACCGAGAACCCGCTCGGCATCAACGGCTACTACCTCGTCAGCAAGGGCGAGAAGACCCCGTACCGGCTGAAGCTGCGCTCGGCCTCGTACAACAACATCCAGGCCCTGGTCGAACTGCTGCCGGGCACGCTGGTCGCGGACATGGTGGCGATCCTGGGATCACTGTTCTTCGTGGTCGGGGACATCGACAAGTAGCTCGGCGAGCGACCCGTCGAGCGGCGCGTCCGGCATTCCGGCGGACAAACCCACGGGCTGGAGCAGCCAGCCGAAGTCGCCGAGGCCGCCCGCCGCGGTGAGCTCGGCGGCCTCTCCGGCCCGCGCGAGGGCGCGTACGTACTCCGCGGGCCGCGTGGACGCGAGCGTGAGCGGGGGGCGTGCGCCCGCGATGCCCAGGGCGCGCAGCGCGTCGCGCTGGGGCAGCACGCGCCCTCCGGGGAGGGCGCACGCGTCCAGCGCCACATGGGCCGTGAGGTCGCAGGATCCGTCCGGTACCGGTGGCGTCTCGCGCCCCTCACGGAAACCCGTGAGCGTCCCGAACAGGGGGCGAGAGGCTGCCGTGTGCGCATAGTCGACGGCGACCGCGAGCCCCCGCTCCACCGCGGCGACCGCCGACGCCCACGCCTCGTCCCGGGGCAAGCCGATCTCGGCCCGCAGCCCCTCCTCGGCCGGCAGCGGCCACCACCGGTCCAGCCACTCGGCCTCCGCGCCGGCGACCGGTTCCCCGAGACGCTCACGACCGTCCCGTCGTACGAGCACCCGTCGTGGGACGCCCGAGGCGTCCGTCTCGGCGATCTCCACGGGTACGTTGTCCAGCCATTCGTTGGCGAACAGCAGCCCGGTGATGTTCTTCGGGGGCCCGGTCAGCCACTCGATCCGGTCATCGAGGGCCTCGGGGCGGTCGGCGATCTCGACGGCGTACGCGCGCGTGCGGGCGGCCACGTCGGCGGGCAGGGCCGCGAGGACACCGGTGGCCAACTCGCCCCGCCCCGCGGCCATGTCGACGAAGTCGAGCCGTGCGGGCCGCCCCAGCCTCTCGTCGAGGCGGCACAGCAGCCGGGCCACGGCCTCGGCGAACAACGGCGAGGCGTGCACGGACGTACGGAAGTGCCCGGCCGGGCCCTCCAGCCTGCGGTAGAAGCCGTCAGGGCCGTAGAGGGCGGCCTCGGTGGCGGCCCGCCAGCCGCTCCAGTCACCCGTCGCCCCGGCCGCCGTGTCATCGGTCACGCCGTCAGGCTAGGCGCACGGGGGAAGGGGGCCTCCACCTTGGGGAGTACGCGCGGGCGGTACGGATCGGTCCTCCGGTTGACCCCTGCACACATCACGCTTCCCTACGCTGGGTTACGTGCAGCGCCTCTATGACTTCCTCCGCAGGCACCCGACAGGGGTCGACGTCTTCTGGGCCGTCGTCCTGCTCGGGATCTCGCTGGCGAGCGAAACCGCCCGTGGGGAGTCCCAGGGGACCGAGTCCCCGATGGCGATCATTCCGATCGTCCTGCTGTTGTGCCTGGTGACAGCGCTGCGCAGACGCATGCCGGAGCGCATGCTGCTGCTGGCCATCGCGCTCGGCGTGGTGCAGCTCGCGCTGGACGTGGAGACCACGAGCGCCGACTTCGCCTTCCTGGTGATCGTCTACACGGTGGCCGCCACGGGCGCCCGCTGGGCCTCCCGGCTGGCGCTGACGATCGGCCTGTGCGCGGCCCCCGTCGCTCAGCTGCGCTGGCCGAACGAGAACTCCGGTGTGCTCGGCAATGTCGCGATAATGATCTTCCAGACCGTGCCGTTCGCCCTGGCCTGGGTGCTCGGCGACTCGATCCGCACCCGGCGCGCGTACTTCGCGCAGCTGGAGGAGCGCAACGCGCGCCTGGAGAAGGAGCGCGAGGCGCAGGCGAAGGTCGCCGTCGCCGCCGAGCGCGCCCGGATCGCCCGCGAGCTCCACGATGTCGTCGCCCACAACGTGTCCGTCATGGTCGTCCAGGCCGACGGCGCCGCCTATGTCCTCGACGCCGCGCCCGACCAGGCCAAGAAGGCGCTGGAGACCATCTCCTCCACCGGCCGCCAGGCCCTCGCCGAGATGCGCCGTCTGCTGGGCGTGCTGCGCACCGGCGAGCACCAGGAGGGCGGCGAGTACGTCCCGCAGCCCGACGTCGAGCAGATCGAGGACCTCGTCGAGCAGTGCCGTGGTTCCGGCCTTCCCGTCGACTTCAAGATCGAGGGCACCCCGCGTCCGCTGCCCAGCGGCGTCGAGCTCACGGCGTACCGGATCGTGCAGGAGGCGCTCACCAACACGCGCAAGCACGGCGGCCCGAACGCGGGCGCGAGCGTGCGCCTGGTCTACTTCGACGACGGCCTCGGCCTGCTCGTCGAGGACGACGGCAAGGGCGCTCCGCACGAGCTGTACGAGGAGGGCGGCGCCGACGGCGCGGGCCATGGTCTGATCGGCATGCGCGAGCGCGTCGGCATGGTCGGCGGCACCCTGGACGCGGGTCCCCGCCCCGGCGGAGGATTCCGCATCAGTGCGCTGCTGCCGCTCAAACCAGCGCATTGACGCTGACGTGCGCCCCCTGTTGACACCTGTCACGCCCCCTGGCGACCTGCCGTACGACCCCGAGGAAACGGAAGAGGCCCGATGACGATCCGCGTGATGCTCGTCGATGACCAGGTGCTGCTGCGCACCGGGTTCCGGATGGTGCTCGCAGCCCAGCCGGACATGGAGGTCGTCGCGGAGGCGGGGGACGGCGTGGAGGCGATCCAGGTGCTGCGCTCGACCGCCGTGGACGTCGTCCTGATGGACGTGCGCATGCCGAAGCTCGACGGTGTGGAGGCCACCCGCCGCATCTGCTCGCAGCCCGAACCGCCGAAGGTGCTGATCCTGACCACCTTCGACCTGGACGAGTACGCCTTCTCCGGGCTGAAGGCGGGAGCCTCCGGCTTCATGCTCAAGGACGTGCCGCCCGGCGAACTGCTCACCGCGATCCGCTCCGTGCACAGCGGCGATGCCGTGGTCGCCCCCTCGACGACCCGGCGCCTGCTCGACCGGTTCGCGCCCATGCTGCCCGCCACCGGCAAGGAGCCCCAGCACAAGGAGCTGGAGCGGCTCACCGGCCGCGAGCGGGAGGTCATGGTGCTGGTCGCCCAGGGGCTCTCCAACGGCGAGATCGCGGCCCGTCTGGTGCTGTCCGAGGCGACGGTGAAGACCCATGTCGGCCGCATCCTGACCAAGCTGGGCCTCAGGGACCGGGTACAGGTGGTGGTCCTCGCCTACGAGACGGGACTGGTGCGCGCGGGCGGCCACGGCTGAGGCAGGGCCCGGTCGGGGGGCTGCAGACGGCGGTCGCCAATCGACGCGACGCGGCCGCGACCGGCATCTCGGCGGCCCCGTTCCGCCCACGCCCGGGCACTCAGGACGTGGGGGTCGCGCGCGAACTGCGCGAACACCAGCGGCCCTGGCGGGGCGGCCGGCCCGGAAGCGGGTACAGCACGCCCCGCCCCGGCCGCCGACCCGTCAGCCGGTGATCTCCCTCAGCCGGGCGACGAAGTCTGCGGCCGCCGTCTTCACGTCCGCCGCAGTCCACTCCAGGGCCGCGCCACGGACGTTGACCTCGGTCATCGACAGGCCGGGGCCCTTCTCGTCCCAGGGATTGATGAACAGGGCCGTCCCCGTCTCCTCCGACTGCCGGATCGCCGCCTCGGAGAGCTCGTCGACGCCGTACGGCAGCCAGACCTGGAAGTCGAAGGTGTGCGGCACCTCGGGGTGGACCCGCGCCCACGGCACCCCGGCCTCCGCGAGTCCCTCGCGCAGCGCGGCGGCCACCACACGCGCGTGGGTGACGTACTCGGGCAGCCTGGGCAGTTCCCGCTCCAGTCCGGCGAGGGCCGACAGGACGGTCGGGAACTGCTGGAAGACCGCGCCGCCGTACCGGTGCCGCCAGGTCTTCGCCTCGTCGATCAGGGTCTTCGGACCGGCGAGTGCGGCCCCGCTGAAAGCCTGGAGGGACTTGTAGAACGACACGTACACGCTGTCCGCGAGGTCCGCGATCTCGGCCAGGGGACGGCCGAAGTGGACGGTGGTCTCCCACAGACGCGCCCCGTCGAAGTGCACCACCGCGTCGCGCTCGCGGGCCGCCTCCACGACCTCGGTGAGCTCCTCCCAGGTGGGCAGCACGAAACCGGCGTCCCTGAGGGGCAGTTCGAGCATCAGCGCACCGAAGGGCTCCTCGAAGCCGCGTATCTCGTCGGCCGTGGGCTGCCGCGGTTCGCTCGTCACCTGGACCGGGCGCAGACCGGAGACCTCCCGGAAGGCGTCGCGCTCGTACATCTCGGGATGGGCCAGGGCGTGCAGGGCGACGGTGGGGTTGCCGGTGCGGCCCGCCCAGCAGCGCAGCGCCACCTGCTGGGCCATCGTGCCGGTAGGGAAGAAGGCGGCGGCCTCCTTGCCGAGGAGTCCTGCGACCTTCTCCTCCAGGGCCTCCACGATGCCGTTCCCGTAGAGGTCGGACGGCTCGTCCAGGTCGTAGAGCGTGTCCGCCCCGTCGAGGAGCGACAGGCGCTCGCGGAGGGGTGCGAGCAACCCCAGGCGCGCGAGCGTGCGCTTCGCGCTCCGATAGGCGTTGATGCGCCGTACGCGGCGGCGCAGCAGCCGTTCCGCCTCCGTGAGCTGCTCCGGTCGTGCCTCGTCCGCCGTCTGTCCCGCGCCCTGCTCCGCTGTGTCACTCATGCCCGGATCATCTCGTGTGCCCCGGGTGCGGGCCCACGGATTTTCCGCGCTCCCCGGCCCGCACGGAAACCCACAGCCTGTGGACAACCGGACGCCCCTCGAACCGATCGCGTTAACATGACGAGAAATCGTCCGGTACCCAGATGCGGACTGGAACGGGAAGGCCGCCGTCGCGTGAGTACAGTCCAACAGCCAGACAACAAGGACCGCCCCGCGCGGCTCACCGTCGGCGTCGTGGGCGCCGGCCGGGTGGGGCCGACGCTCGCCGCGTCCCTCCAACTCGCCGGGCACCGGCCGGTGGCCGTCTCCGGGGTCTCCGACGCCTCCCGGCGGCGGGCCGCGCTGCTGCTCCCGGACGTCCCGCTCGTCACTCCCGAGGACGTCCTGCAGCGTGCCGACCTGGTGCTGCTGACCGTCCCCGACGACACCCTGCCGGGACTCGTCGAGGGACTCGCCGAGACCGGGGCCGTGCGCCCGGGACAGCTGCTCGTGCACACCTCCGGGCGGTACGGCGCGAAGGTCCTGGACCCCGCCCTGCGCGCGGGCGCGCTGCCGCTGGCCCTGCACCCGGCGATGACCTTCACCGGCACCCCCGTGGACGTCCAGCGCCTGGCCGGCTGCTCCTTCGGCGTCACCGCCCCCGAGGAGCTGCGGCTGGCCGCCGAGGCCCTCGTCATCGAGATGGGCGGCGAGCCCGAGTGGATCGACGAGGAGAAGCGGCCGCTGTACCACGCGGCCCTGGCCCTCGGCGCCAACCACCTGGTCACGCTGGTCGCCCAGGCCATGGAGCTGCTGCGCTCGGCCGGTGTCGCGGCCCCCGACCGGATGCTCGGCCCGCTGCTCGGCGCCGCCCTCGACAACGCCCTGCGCTCCGGCGACGCGGCCCTCACCGGACCCGTCGCGCGCGGGGACGCCGGCACGGTCGCCGCGCACGTCACGGAGCTGCGCAGGCACGCCCCGCAGACCGTCGCGGGCTATCTCGCGATGGCCCGCGCGACCGCCGACCGGGCGCTCGCCCACGGACTGCTGAAGCCGGAGCTCGCCGAGGACCTCCTCGGGGTACTCGCCACGGGTACCAACGGCGCCGAGGGAGACGCCCGATGACCACGACCCTGCTGCGCACCGCCGGTGAACTGCACGCGCGCGTGCGTGCGGGCCGCCGGGCCGTCGTGATGACCATGGGCGCCCTGCACGAGGGTCACGCCACCCTCATCCGCACCGCGCGCGAGATCGCCGGACCCGACGGCGAGGTCGTCGTCACCGTTTTCGTGAACCCCCTCCAGTTCGGCGCGGGCGAGGACCTCGACCGCTACCCGCGCACCCTGGACGCCGACCTCAAGATCGCCGAGGACTCCGGCGCGGACGCCGTCTTCGCCCCCTCCGTCGACGAGGTCTATCCCGGCGGCGAGCCCCAGGTGCGCATCAGCGCGGGCCCGATGGGAGAGCGCCTGGAGGGCGCCTCGCGTCCCGGCCATTTCGACGGCATGCTCACCGTCGTCGCCAAGCTGCTGCACCTCACCCGCCCCGACATCGCTCTCTACGGCCAGAAGGACGCCCAGCAGCTCGCTCTGATCCGCCGGATGGTGCGCGACCTGAACTTCGGCGTCGAGATCGTCGGCGTGCCCACCGTGCGCGAGGACGACGGCCTGGCCATGTCCAGCCGCAACCGCTACCTCAAGCCGCAGGAGCGGCGCACGGCGCTCGCCCTGTCCCGCGCGCTGTTCGCGGGCCGTGACCGGCACGCGGCACAGGAGGCGCTGCGCGCGCGGGCCCGCGAAGTGCCCGCCACGTCCGCGCGTGCCGAGGCACTGAGCGCCCTCGGCGAGTCCCGCGCGGCCGCCGACGCGCACGCCGTCGCCAAAGTCCTCCCGGGTGCGCCCTCGACCGTCCGCGCGGCCGCCCGCCTGATCCTGGACGACGCCGCGCGCCAGGACCCGCCGCTAGCCCTGGACTACCTCGCGCTCGTCGACCCGTCCGACTTCACGGAGATCGACGACGACTTCACCGGCGAGGCCGTCCTCGCCGTCGCCGCCCGGGTGGGGACGACCCGGCTGATCGACAACATCCCCCTGACCTTCGGAGCCGCCTCGTGACCAGCACAGGCATACGACTGCACGCACCCGCGCCCGGGTGGTCCATCGACGCGGACCTCGTGGTCGTCGGCTCCGGCGTCGCCGGCCTCACCGCCGCCCTGCGCTGCCAGGCCGAGGGCCTGAGGACCGTCGTCGTCACCAAGGCCCGCCTCGACGACGGCTCCACCCGCTGGGCGCAGGGCGGCATCGCCGCGGCCCTCGGCGAGGGCGACACCCCCGAACAGCACCTGGACGACACGCTGGTGGCGGGCGTGGGCCTGTGCGACGAGGAGGCCGTACGGATCCTCGTCACCGAGGGACCCGACGCCGTACGCCGCCTGATCGCGACCGGCGCGCACTTCGACGAGTCCGAGGAGGGCGACCTGGCGCTCACCCGCGAGGGCGGCCACCACCGCCGCCGGATCGCGCACGCGGGCGGTGACGCCACCGGCGCGGAGATCTCCCGGGCGCTCGTCGAGGCCGTCCACGCGCGTGGACTGCGCACGATCGAGAACGCCCTCGTGCTCGACCTGCTGACGGACGAGCACGGACGGACGGCGGGCGTCACCCTGCACGTCATGGGCGAGGGCCAGCACGACGGCGTGGGTGCCGTGCACGCCCCCGCGGTCGTCCTCGCGACCGGCGGCATGGGCCAGGTCTTCTCCGCGACCACCAACCCGTCCGTGTCCACGGGCGACGGCGTGGCACTCGCCCTGCGCGCGGGCGCCGAGGTCAGCGACCTGGAATTCGTGCAGTTCCACCCCACCGTGCTGTTCCTCGGCCCGGACGCCGAGGGCCAGCAGCCGCTCGTCTCCGAGGCCGTGCGCGGCGAGGGCGCCCACCTGGTCGACGCCGACGGCGTGCGCTTCATGACCGGACAGCACGAACTGGCCGAGCTGGCACCCCGCGACATCGTCGCCAAGGGCATCACGCGCCGCATGCAGGAGCAGGACGCCGAGCACATGTTCCTCGATGCCCGGCACTTCGGCGCCGACATGTGGGAGCACCGCTTCCCGACGATCCTCGCCGCCTGCCGCGCCCACGGCATCGACCCGGTCACCGAGCCCATCCCGATCGCGCCGGCCGCCCACTACGCCTCCGGCGGCGTGCGCACCGACTCCCAGGGGCGTACGACCGTCCCGGGCCTGTACGCGTGCGGCGAGGTCGCCTGCACCGGCGTGCACGGCGCGAACCGGCTCGCCTCCAACTCCCTCCTGGAGGGACTGGTCTACGCCGAGCGCATCGCCGCCGACATCGTGGCGAGCCGCGCCGGGCTCCACGCGCGCGTGCCCGCACCCGTCGAGCGGCCCGAGAGGCCCGCGCATCCCCTGCTCACGCCCGAGGCGCGGTTCGCGATCCAGCGGATCATGACGCAGGGCGCGGGAGTGCTGCGCTCGGCCGAGTCCCTGTCCAAGGCGGCCGGCCTCCTGCAGCAGTTGCACGCCGACGCCCGCGACGCCCTCGCGGAGAACGGCAAGACGGCTGAGCCCGGCGTCGACACCTGGGAGGCCACCAACCTCCTGTGCGTGGCCCGTGTCCTGGTCGCCGCCGCCCTGCAGCGCGAGGAGACGCGCGGCTGCCACTGGCGCGAGGACGCGCCCGACCGGGACGACACGGCATGGCGCCGCCACATCGTCGTACGGCTCAATCCCGACCGGACCCTCGCCGTACACACCACCGATACCGCAGACTTCCCCCCGACCCGGCAGCCCCTTCAGGAGCAGTGACAGTAGTGAGCACCGACGACCTTCCCCTCGCCTCGTCCGGCGGCTGCGGCGACGGCTGTGCCTGTGGCGCCGCCTCCGACGGTCTCGACGAGGAATACCTGGAGTGCGGGCTCGACCCCGCGCTCGCGCAGCTCCTGGCCGACGCGGGACTCGACCCCGTGGAGGTCGAGGACATCGCCAACGTCGCCATCCAGGAGGACCTCGACCACGGCGTGGACGTGACGACCGTCGCGACCATCCCCGAGGACGCCGTCGCCACCGCCGACTTCGTCGCGCGGGAGGCGGGCGTCGTGGCCGGCCTGCGGGTCGCCGAGGCGGTCGTCTCGGTGGTCTGCGAGGACGAGTTCGAGGTCGAGCGGCACGTGGAGGACGGCGACCGGGTGGAGGCGGGACAGAAGCTCCTGTCGGTCACCACCCGCACGCGTGACCTCCTCACCGCCGAGCGCAGCGCGCTCAACCTGCTGTGCCGGCTCTCGGGCATCGCGACCGCCACGCGCGCGTGGGCGGACGCACTGGAGGGCACCAAGGCACGCGTGCGTGACACCCGGAAGACCACTCCGGGGCTCAGGTCGCTGGAGAAGTTCGCCGTGCGGTGCGGGGGCGGGGTCAACCACCGCATGTCGCTGTCCGACGCGGCGCTGGTGAAGGACAACCACGTGGTCGCCGCCGGTGGCGTCGCGTCGGCGTTCAAGGCCGTACGAGAGGCTTTCCCGGACGTGCCGATCGAGGTCGAGGTCGACACCCTGCACCAGCTGCGGGAGGTCGTGGACGCGGGCGCCGATCTGATCCTGCTGGACAACTTCACGCCCGGTGAGTGCGAGGAGGCGGTCGCGGTCGTGCACGGGCGGGCCGCGCTGGAGGCCTCCGGGCGGCTGACGCTGGCCAACGCGCGCGCGTACGCCGACACCGGGGTCGACTACCTCGCCGTCGGAGCGCTCACCCACTCCTCGCCGATCCTCGACATCGGCCTCGATCTGCGCGAGGCGGAGTAGTCGCGATGCTCCTCACGATCGACGTAGGCAACACGCACACCGTCCTCGGGCTGTTCGACGGAGAGGACATCGTCGAGCACTGGCGGATCTCCACGGACGCGCGCCGGACGGCGGACGAGCTGGCGGTACTGCTGCAGGGCCTGATGGGCATGCATCCCCTCCTCGGCGACGAACTGGGCGACGGGATCGACGGGATCGCGATCTGCGCGACCGTGCCGTCCGTGCTGCACGAGCTGCGTGAGGTGACGCGGCGGTACTACGGCGACGTGCCGGCCGTGCTGGTCGAGCCCGGAGTGAAGACGGGGGTGCCGATTCTCACCGACAACCCCAAGGAGGTCGGGGCGGACCGGATCATCAACGCGGTGGCCGCCGTCGAGCTGTTCGGCGGGCCGGCGATCGTCGTGGACTTCGGTACGGCGACGACGTTCGACGCGGTGTCCGCGCGTGGGGAGTACGTCGGCGGAGTCATCGCGCCGGGTATCGAGATCTCCGTGGAGGCGCTCGGTGTGAAGGGGGCGCAGCTGCGGAAGATCGAGGTGGCCCGGCCGCGGAGTGTGATCGGCAAGAACACGGTCGAGGCGATGCAGTCCGGAATCGTGTACGGCTTCGCCGGGCAGGTCGACGGGGTCGTCGGCCGGATGGCCCGGGAGCTCGCGGACGATCCGGAGGAGGTGACGGTGATCGCCACGGGTGGACTGGCGCCGATGGTGCTGGGGGAGTCGTCGGTGATCGACGAGCACGAGCCGTGGCTGACGCTGGTGGGGTTGCGGCTGGTGTACGAGCGGAACGTGTCACGGATGTGACTTCGCCACCTGGTACCTGGCCACCCGGCACCCCGCCACCCGGTACACGGCCGCCAGGTCCCGCCTCGCGTCCGGGCGGGCGGCCTGCTCGCGCCACGCCCGTCCCCTATGACGAATTTGTCTGATTAGCGCGTAGTGTCGCCGCATGCCCACGCCATACGGATCCCGCGGCGGCATGGCGTTCGGCGTGGAGGAGCTGCGTGTGCTCCGCCGCGCTCTCGCCCTCGCCCTTCACCCCGCCCCCGCCTCGGCCGAGGACATCAAGGACTGCCACCGCCTCGCCGAGTCCCTCGACGAGGCGGTGCGTGAGGGTGCCCGGCTGCGCGCCTTCCTGGTGGCCGACCTCGCCCGGTACCGCGCCGCGCTGCCCGGCACCGCCGCCGGCTACCTCACCTTGCTGGAGGAGGTGCTGGGCGCCGGGTACCGGCCCGAGCCCGACGATCTGGCCGCGCTGAGGGCGCTGCGCGGCAACCCCGTCGCGGCAGCGCTGCTGAGCCGCTGCCAGGTGCTGGCCGAACGAGACGTACGGGCTCGTCTGGCGGGCTCCACGGCCGCCCGGCGTGCCCGGGTCGCCCCAGTGGTCCCCGCCTCCCGTACGCGCCTCCTGGCGCTGCCCGGGGGCCTTTTCGGAAGTGTCTCCGGGGGTCCTTCCGAGGCCGCCCGGGGTGGTCCCGCGGACCAGGACGCCAAGCAGCCGGCGAAGCGTCCGGCCCAGCCGCCGGCGAAACCGGCGGAGAAACCCGCCCCCGCCGGCCCCCAGCCCTCCCGGCGGCCCATCCCCACCCCGGGCGAGGTCTTCCCCCGCCGCAAACCGGCCCCACCCCCGGCGAACCCGCCACAGCACCTGGCCGCGGGCTGACCGACAGACCGCACCCCGCCCGGGTTGTCCCCGTGCGCCTGGCTACTCTGGACGCATGGACTACGTCTCCGCGCTCGTGCCTCCGGTCGTCATGGCCGCGTTCTTCATCGGACTGATCCGGGTGATCGTGAAGACCCAGGGCGGGGCCAACAAGGCCAAGGAGGACGCGGCCGTCGACGCGGCTCTCGCGCGCGCGGAGGGGGCCAGGCAGGCCTCCGGGTCCGCGGGCGACGCCTGAGCGATCCGCGGCGCCCTCGCCGGCGTACGACTCTCCGAGCCACCGCGCTTTCCGAGTCGTACGCCCTTTTTGTTGCTGTTTGGTGTTGAAAGGGCCGTCCGTCACGCCGATAGCCGGATCTCCCACTATTGTGCTGAGCTGTGCCTCGCCCATTGGGAGAACTCGAAGACGCGGTCATGACGCGGGTGTGGAAGTGGAACCGCCCGGTCACCGTTCGGGAAGTCCTGGAAGACCTTCGGCAGGAACGGTCCATCGCCTACACCACGGTGATGACCGTTTTGGACAATCTCCATCAGAAGGGCTGGGTGCGTCGTGAGGCGGAAGGCCGGGCCTATCGATATGAGGCGGTCTCCACACGGGCCGCCTACGCCGCCGCACTGATGAACGACGCCTGGTCCCAGAGTGACAACCCCGCCGCCGCTCTCGTCGCCTTCTTCGGCATGATGAGCGAGGAACAGCGACTGGCACTCCAGGACGCCGTGCGGATGGTCCAGGGGCCGCCCGCGGAGAACCCCGACTCGGCATCGCGAGGCGGCGGGCGATAGCGTCCGCTCATGTCCGCGAAGAGCCCCTCCGCCGAGAACCCCGAAGTCACCGCAAAAGCCATCACGGTCCGGCGGGCCCGTACCAGCGATGTCGCCGGCATCCGTCGCCTCCTCGACTCCTACTCCCGCGACCGCATCCTGCTCGACAAAGCGACCGTGACGCTTTACGAGGACATCCAGGAGTTCTGGGTCGCCGAGCGCGACGACAACGCCGAGCTGGTCGGCTTCGGCGCCCTGCACGTGATGTGGGAAGACCTCGCGGAAGTGCGCACTCTTGCCGTGAAGCCCGGACTGAAGGGTGCCGGGGTCGGCCATCAGTTGCTGGAGAAGTTGTTGCAGACGGCCCGCTGGCTCGGTGTTCGTCGCGTTTTCTGTCTCACCTTCGAAGTGGACTTCTTCGGCAAGCACGGCTTCGTCGAGATCGGTGAGACACCGGTTGACACCGATGTCTACGCGGAGCTACTGCGTTCCTATGACGAAGGCGTGGCGGAGTTCCTCGGTCTCGAACGGGTGAAACCGAACACCTTGGGCAACAGCCGGATGCTTCTGCACCTGTGATCGCCAGGATTCTGGCGCTCGGCCCTGCCCAGGTTCCCTATGTCCGAAACGCGCACGTTTCCGGACGAGGAGACCCTCGTCGGTCTCTCCCGGGGGTTTGTGTTTTCCCAGCAAAAGCGGTTTGCTTTCCGACGTACTGCAGTACTGCATATAACAGGGGACGGCGAAACGGCGGACGCCGCAGACCCCCGGCCCTCAAGTATTGGATGAAAGGAAATCCGGTGGCACAGAAGGTTCAGGTCCTTCTTGTCGATGACATCGACGGCGGCGAGGCGGACGAGACCGTCACGTTTGCGTTGGACGGCAAGACGTACGAGATCGATCTCACGACCGCCAATGCGGACAAGCTCCGTGGCCTTCTCGACCCTTACGTGAAGGGCGGTCGCCGTACCGGAGGCCGAGCCGCGGGCGGGCGCGGAAAGGCGCGGGCCGCTTCCGGTGGCAGCCAGGACACCGCTCAGATCCGTGCCTGGGCGAAGGAGAACGGTTACGAGGTCAATGACCGCGGCCGAGTTCCGGCGAGCATTCGCGAGGCTTACGAGAAGGCCAACGCCTGATCGAAAGGTTCACTGCGGCCGGGGCCTGCGAATGCTTATGGCTGCGTGCGCCGCAGCCGCAGCCGGTGGCAGTGCGTCGCCACCGTGTTCACGACGCGTACGAGATCGGGGGCGCCCCCACCGCCCCCCAGCGCCGACAACGTCGGCAGCGAGGCCTCGACCTCGCACCCAGGCTCGGGGGGTCGCACCCACACGGCGGCCCCCTGCAGGGCGCCCGGGCGGCCCAGGGCGAGCGGTCGCCGGCTCCCGACGGCCCGGCTCGCCTCCGTGGCTGCCTGTCGGGGCGTGAGGTCGCCCGGTTCCGGGCGTGCCGCCCGGGCGGGGGATTCGTCTTCGCCGGGCCCCGTGAGCCGCACCGACGCCACCTCCCCGAGTCCGCTCACGGTGGGCCTCGGCGGGCGCGGTGCCCGCATCACCGCGCCCGTGCCGATCGCCCGCAGGTCGAGCGCGAGGGCGCCCCACTCCAGCCAGTCCAGCAGGCCCGGCAGCTCCTCCGTGCTGCCCGCGGCCACCAGAAGCTCCATACGGTCGCCCCGCATCGCCACCGGAGAGGTCCCCGCGAGATGGCGCAGGGCCGCGCGGCCGGCCTCGGCCGGAACGTCCAGGACGTCGAAGCGCAGCCCCAGACGCAGTCGCAGGGAAGATTCCGCGGTGCTCGCGGGCACCGTGGGCCAGCCCAGTTCGTTCTCGTACCAGCGGCGGACCGGATCGTCGTCGAAGGCGGCCAGGTCGAGCGGCCGACGGGGGAGCGGGACCGCGGTGAGATCCGTGGTGAGGGAGGGACGGCTGCCGAACATGCCAAGTGCAACCGCCGAAAGACCGCAAGAGTTACGTTGGGTGTGCCTGCGTGTGCGAAGAGTGCTCACGGAGGGGGCGTGCGGGGGTGCGGGGTGGTGCAAGGTTGTTCGCCCATAGCGGAGGGACGGGGGGCGTGCGGCATGGACTGTCGGTCCGCGCGGGTAAGACATCCCTAGTGGGAGGGGGCGACACGCAGGAAAGGCCGTCTCACGTTCGCCATCGGCGTACTGGCGACTGGGGTAACTGCCTGGCCTGCGGGAACATCGTCTCGCACCATCGGGTTGGAGCAGATGTCGGCGTTCGGGGTCAGGAGGCCAAGGACGGTGTCGGCAGTTGGAATGAGCGGTCCCCGCTTGCGGGACTAAGCTGCGGAAGGACAGGGAGGGGAAGTTCCCCCCACTGCCTGACCGCTCTGAGGAGCGATTAACGATGTTCGAGAGGTTCACCGACCGCGCGCGGCGGGTTGTCGTCCTGGCTCAGGAAGAAGCCCGGATGCTCAACCACAACTACATCGGCACCGAGCACATCCTCCTGGGCCTGATCCACGAGGGTGAGGGTGTCGCCGCCAAGGCCCTTGAGAGCCTCGGGATTTCGCTCGAGGCGGTCCGCCAGCAGGTGGAGGAGATCATCGGGCAGGGGCAGCAGGCCCCGTCCGGCCACATCCCCTTCACCCCCCGTGCCAAGAAGGTCCTGGAGCTGTCGCTCCGCGAGGCCCTTCAGCTGGGCCACAACTACATCGGCACGGAGCACATCCTGCTCGGCCTGATCCGTGAGGGCGAGGGCGTCGCCGCCCAGGTCCTGGTCAAGCTGGGCGCTGATCTCAACCGGGTGCGGCAGCAGGTCATCCAGCTGCTCTCCGGTTACCAGGGCAAGGAGACCGCCGGCGCCAGTGGCGGCCCTGCCGAGGGCACCCCCTCGACGTCCCTGGTCCTCGACCAGTTCGGCCGGAACCTCACCCAGGCCGCTCGTGAGTCCAAGCTCGACCCGGTCATCGGGCGCGAGAAGGAGATCGAGCGGGTCATGCAGGTGCTGTCCCGCCGTACCAAGAACAACCCGGTCCTGATCGGTGAGCCCGGCGTCGGCAAGACCGCCGTCGTCGAGGGCCTCGCCCAGGCCATCGTCAAGGGCGAGGTGCCCGAGACGCTGAAGGACAAGCACCTCTACACGCTTGACCTCGGCGCCCTGGTCGCCGGCTCCCGCTACCGCGGTGACTTCGAGGAGCGCCTGAAGAAGGTCCTCAAGGAGATCCGCACCCGCGGCGACATCATCCTGTTCATCGACGAGCTGCACACGCTGGTCGGTGCGGGTGCCGCCGAGGGCGCCATCGACGCGGCTTCGATCCTGAAGCCGATGCTGGCCCGCGGTGAGCTCCAGACCATCGGTGCGACCACGCTGGACGAGTACCGCAAGCACCTGGAGAAGGACGCGGCCCTCGAGCGCCGCTTCCAGCCCATCCAGGTCGCGGAGCCGTCCCTGCCGCACACGATCGAGATCCTCAAGGGGCTGCGCGACCGGTACGAGGCGCACCACCGTGTCTCCATCACGGACGAGGCGCTGGTCCAGGCCGCCACCCTGGCCGACCGGTACATCTCGGACCGCTTCCTGCCGGACAAGGCGATCGACCTGATCGACGAGGCCGGCTCGAGGATGCGCATCCGCCGGATGACCGCGCCGCCGGACCTGCGCGAGTTCGACGAGAAGATCGCGGGTGTGCGCCGCGACAAGGAGTCCGCGATCGACTCGCAGGACTTCGAGAAGGCCGCCTCCCTCCGCGACAAGGAGAAGCAGCTCCTGGCCGCCAAGGCCAAGCGGGAGAAGGAGTGGAAGGCCGGCGACATGGACGTCGTCGCCGAGGTCGACGGCGAGCTGATCGCCGAGGTCCTCGCGACCGCCACCGGCATCCCGGTCTTCAAGCTGACCGAGGAGGAGTCCTCGCGTCTGCTGCGCATGGAGGACGAGCTCCACAAGCGGGTCATCGGCCAGGTCGACGCCGTCAAGGCGCTGTCGAAGGCGATCCGTCGTACGCGTGCCGGTCTGAAGGACCCGAAGCGTCCCGGTGGTTCGTTCATCTTCGCCGGCCCGTCCGGTGTCGGTAAGACCGAGCTCTCCAAGGCGCTCGCGGAGTTCCTCTTCGGTGACGAGGACGCGCTGATCTCCCTCGACATGTCGGAGTTCAGTGAGAAGCACACGGTCTCGCGGCTCTTCGGTTCGCCCCCCGGCTACGTGGGCTACGAAGAGGGCGGCCAGCTGACGGAGAAGGTGCGGCGCAAGCCGTTCTCGGTGGTTCTCTTCGACGAGGTCGAGAAGGCCCACCCGGACATCTTCAACTCGCTGCTGCAGATCCTGGAGGACGGTCGCCTGACCGACTCCCAGGGCCGGGTCGTGGACTTCAAGAACACGGTCATCATCATGACGACCAACCTCGGCACCCGGGACATCTCCAAGGGCTTCAACCTGGGCTTCGCGGCCTCGGGCGACAAGAAGACCAACTACGAGCGCATGAAGAACAAGGTCTCGGACGAGCTCAAGCAGCACTTCCGGCCCGAGTTCCTCAACCGCGTCGACGACGTGGTCGTCTTCCCGCAGCTGACCCAGGCCGACATCCTCCAGATCGTCGACCTGATGATCGGCAAGGTGGACGAGCGCCTCAAGGACCGGGACATGGGCATCGAGCTCTCCCAGTCCGCCAAGGAGCTGCTGTCCACGAAGGGTTACGACCAGGTGCTGGGCGCGCGGCCGCTGCGTCGCACGATCCAGCGCGAGATCGAGGACACGCTGTCGGAGAAGATCCTCTTCGGCGAGCTGCGTCCCGGTCACATCGTGGTCGTCGACACGGAGGGCGAGGGCGAGACCAAGACCTTCACCTTCCGCGGCGAGGAGAAGGCGGCTCTGCCCGACGTCCCGCCGATCGAGCAGGCGGCCGGCGGTGCCGGACCGAACCTGAGCAAGGAGGCGTAAGCCTCAGGGCGACGCCAGAAGGGGCCGGTGCTTTTCGAAGCACCGGCCCCTTTCTCTGTGCTCGACCAGGGCGGCCTCGACAACGGGGAAGTGCTTGGCCAAGGGGGACAGCGAGACGGAGGACACTGCGGGGTTCCCGCACAGCCTGCCCTGGGAGAGCGAGGCCGTACGCCGGGAAGGGCCCGGGGACTCCACATGGCCGGGGGATATGGTGCGGACCAGGGGACCTCGTCCTCGCCGAGAGCGAGCTGCTCGTCCCGCGAGGAGACGAGGGCGGAGAGCCGGACGGGTTTGTCCACCAGGCCGGCGCCGGGACCGTCCGGCCGGAAGGGTTTCCTCACCGGCCGACCAGACCGGACCCCGATTTGCCGCCGAGTACGGCCGGCTCCATCCGCCGCCCACATGTGCACTGCGACGGACGGAGCCCAGGGACTGTCCGGCCGATCAGGCCGACTTCAGCCACGGTGCCTGAACAGTGCGTGCCTGTTCCCGCGACGACGGAGTGATCCGCCGGACAGGCCCCAGCCGAACGTCAGGACAACTGGCCGTCGTAGTCCGGGAGTTTGAAGGTCTTCTCGGCGTGGCCGCCCGACAGGTCGGTGGTGCTGTTGCCGATGTTCGCGATGATCGTGTAGCCCTTGTTCTCGATGTCGACGCGCTGGGCGGTCTTGTAGGCGGCGACGTCCTTGAAGAGGTCGATGAAGTTGCGGACGTACAGGCCGCTGACCTGGTAACCGACGTGCTTGAGGTTGTAGTTGGTCACCGAGGCGATGATGTCGGGGCGGGCGGTCACGAAGAACAGCGATACGCCGTGCTCCTGGGCGTACTTCGCGACGTCCAGGACGGGCTTGTTGGCCGGCGCGGGGTAGCTGAAGCCGAAGTCCGTCTCCAGCGTGGTGTTGTCGATGTCGAAGACGATCGCCTGCTTCTCGCCGGTCCCGGCGGCGGCGATACGCGTCTTCAGGTAGGGCAGGGCCTGGCTCATCACGGCCTGGCAGTCGGTCTGCCAGGTGGCGTAGTCGACGTCTTCGGCGGCGGCCGTAGCGGTCGGGGAAGCGCTGGTGGTCGTCGTCGCGGCCTCGGCGGGGACGGCCAGGGCGACGAGTGCGGCTGCGGAGACGGTGCTTACGGCGATGCGGTGCGCCCAGGGGCGTCGGCTTGTCACGGTGTGGGGGTCCTCTCACGTCCGGAAACGCTGCAGTTGTCGCGTGCATGCTTGTTGGTGAGGGTGGCGCGAGGGGAACCGTAGGGTTACCGGTTGGTAGGAAGCCAGAGGCGTGCGTCACATGGCACGGCTTTTGCCTTTGGGGTGCCGGTGACTTGCCGCACAGGCGATTTGTCCGTTACTAGCGGGAATAGTCGTGGGATTCAGTGCGGAATAGGACATCTCGCACGACCCGGCGCGACCTATTACTACAGTCCGTCGTAGATGTGCTGTTTGGGGGTTTTTGGCCCCCGGGGGTACCAAGGGTTGTCCCATCCGGTCGCCGCTGTGCGCCGGATGGTTTTCCTGTCCCCCAGGCATTCATGAGGTTCTGATGTTCCAGCGCGTCTTCAACCGCTCTTCCCGTACGTCCCTGCTCCGCACCCGTGTTGCCGTCGTGGCCGCGTCCGTCGGAACGACGGTCGCACTGGGGGCGGGAGTCGCCTCGGCGGCGTCCTCCTCGGCCCACTGGGTCGACCCGGTGAAGAAGTACACGCTCAGCGCGAGCTACGCCCAGGCCGGGAGCATGTGGCACTCCACCCACAGCGGGCAGGACTTCGCCGTGCCGAGCGGTACGACCGTCGTCGCCGCGCACGGCGGGACTGTCGTCAAGGCGGGCCCGGGAGGCGCCGGTGACGGTGCCGCCTACGGCAACGCCATAGTGATCAAGCACAGCAAGGGGCGGTACTCGCAGTACGCCCACCTCTCGCGGATCAAGGTCAAGGTCGGCCAGGTCGTCAAGACCGGCCAGCGCATCGCCCTGTCCGGCAACACCGGCAACTCCAGCGGCCCGCACCTGCACTTCGAGATCCGCAAGACCGCCAACTACGGCTCCGCGATAGACCCGGTCGCCTTCCTGCGGGCCCAGGGCGTCAAGGTCTGAGCGGCTGACCGCCTACGCGTTCGCTCCGCCCCGGTGGGCCTGGGTGACCAGGTCCGTCGCCACCTCGAGGACCGCCTTGCGCTTGGCCTCCTGGTCGGCGGCGATGTCCTGGAGGAAGAACATCCCGGCGTGCATGGTGAAGATCGCGCTGACGCAGCGGACCTGGTCGGTCAGGTCCGCCTCCGGATCGATGATGATCTCGCGCAGCCCCTGCATGCGCTCCTTGAAGGTCTCACCCACGCGCAGTTCGCGGACCGCCGCCTGGTTCTCCTGCATGAAGCGGAACAGCGGTGCCGCGCCGGCCAGGATCTCGCTGTAGCGCCGCACGATCTCCTGCTTGGTCTCCAGGGTGTGCGGCTGCTTCCTGCCCCACTCGATCAGGTCGAGGATCGGCTGCGTCAGATCGTCGAAGATGCTGACGAGGATCTCTTCCTTGGTCTTGAAGTGGTAGTAGAGCGCCGCCTTGGTCACGTCCAGGTGCTCGGCGATCTCCCGCAGGGACGTCTTCTCGTACCCCTGCTCCGCGAAGAGTCCGAGGGCCACGTCCTGGATGCGCTGGCGTGTGTTGCCGCGGCGCTGCTGCTTCGTGACGTCCATGGTGCCGCCCATCCTCGTGCTCCTCGGCTTCCCATAAAACTTACTTGACGCCCGGCTAGTTATGCCTCTACCTTCCCCAGTGTAGACAACTAGCCGGGCGGCAAGTAAGTGCCCCCGGCGGGGGAAGTACCGCAGGACCTCAGGGGAGTGGAACGATGGCGGACACACAGACGGTCGAGACGGAGCCGGACAAGAAACAGCGCAGTGTGCGGGTCGTCCTGCTCGCGCTGATGATCACCATGATGCTCGCGATGCTCGACAACATGATCGTGGGCACCGCGATGCCGACGATCGTGGGCGAACTCGGCGGGCTCGAACACCTCTCGTGGGTCGTGACGGCCTACACGCTGGCCACTGCGGCCGCCACCCCGCTCTGGGGCAAGCTCGGCGACATGTACGGCCGCAAGGGCGTCTTCATGACGTCGATCGTGCTCTTCCTGATCGGCTCCGCGCTCAGCGGTATGGCGCAGGACATGGGGCAGCTCATCGGTTTCCGGGCCGTGCAGGGCCTCGGCGCCGGCGGTCTGATGGTCGGCGTCATGGCGATCATCGGTGACCTGATCCCGCCCCGGGAGCGCGGTAAGTACCAGGGCATGATGGCGGGCGTCATGGCGCTCGCGATGATCGGCGGTCCGCTGGTCGGCGGCACCATCACCGACAACTGGGGCTGGCGCTGGTCCTTCTACATCAACCTGCCGCTCGGCGTGGTGGCGCTCGGCCTCATCAGCGTCGTGCTGCACCTGCCGGCGAAGCGCGCGCAGGCGCGGATCGACTATCTCGGCGCCGCGCTGCTGACCGTCGGCATCACCTCCATCGTGCTGGTGACCACCTGGGGCGGCACGGAGTACGCCTGGACGTCCGCGCGGATCATGGAGCTGATCGGGATCGGTGTCGCCGCGCTCGTCGGGTTCGTGTTCTGGCAGACCAAGGCGGCCGAGCCGGTTCTTCCGCTGCACATCTTCCGCAGCCGCAACTTCACGCTGATGTCGATCATCGGCTTCGTCACCGGCTTCGTGATGTTCGGCGCCACCCTCTTCCTGCCGCTGTACCAGCAGTCCGTGCAGGGCGCCTCCGCCACCAACTCCGGGCTGCTGCTCCTGCCGATGCTCGGCGCGATGCTGGTGACCTCGATGGTCGCGGGACGGGTGACCACCAACAGCGGGCGGTACTACGTCTTCCCGGTCCTCGGCAGCGTCCTGATGGTCATCGGGCTGTACCTGCTGTCGACGATGGACACGGGGACCTCGCGGCTCACGTCCGGCGTCTTCATGGCCGTCGTCGGTCTCGGCATGGGCTGCCTGATGCAGATCACCATGCTGGTCGCGCAGAACAGCGTCGAGATGAAGGACATGGGCGTCGCGTCCTCGTCCACCACCCTGTTCCGTACGCTCGGCTCCTCCTTCGGTGTCGCCATCATGGGTGCGCTGTTCAACCACCGGGTCCAGGACACCATGGCCGAGCGGGGCGGGTCGCTGGGTTCCAAGGTGACCGAGCAGTCCGCGCAGCTGGACGCGAAGAGCCTGGAGAAGCTGCCGGACGCGGTGCGCGAGGCGTACCAGTACGCGGTCTCCGCCGGCACCCACTCGGCGTTCCTGCTCGGATCGATCGTCGCCGTGGTCGCGCTGGTGGCGGCGGTGTTCGTCAAGGAGGTGCCGCTGAAGGGCGCGGGACCGCAGAAGTCGGCGGACGACGCGGCGCCGGCTCCGCTGGTCGAGGTCTGAGCCGAACCTCCTGAAACCGAAGGCCCCCGGATGGTGTCCGCCCCGGGGGCCTTCTTCATGCGCGCTCGCGGGGTCGATGTCAGTGCCGCGTGCCACCATCGGCCTCATGGACAAGGTGCGGCAGATCCGGCTCGCCAAGGACGCCATGGACCGCGACTGGGCCGATCCCGCCCTGGACCTGGACGCCGTCGCGGCGCATGCCGGGTACTCGCGGTATCACTTCCTGCGCGCCTTCAAGGAGGCGTACGGCGAGACGCCCGGGCAGTACCTCACGCACCGGCGGATCGAGCGGGCCGAGGAGATGCTGAGGGGGGCCGATCTGAGGGTGACCGAGATCTGCCACCTGGTCGGCTTCAGCAGCCTCGGCACCTTCTCCGCCCGCTTCAAGGCGCGGACCGGGCTCACCCCGAGCGAGTACCGCACCAAGCACGTGGGCCGCGGCGCCGCCCTGATCCCCGGGTGCTACGCCATGCTCTGGGCCGGCGGATTCCCCACCGCGAGAACGGCGACGAGGACCGCAACTTTGAAGAAGCGGCCCGGCCCCGGCCCTGCCTACGGTGACGGAGAGGAACCCCCGCACGACAGGAGAGCAGAGCCATGATCCAGGGACTGGGCATCGCCACCGTATGGACCTTCGACCAGCAACGCACGAAGGCCTTCTTCACCGAGAAGCTCGACTTCGAGGTGCGCAGCGAGGTCTCGATGGGCGAGATGACATGGGTCACCGTCAGCGCCAAGGAGCAGCAGGGCGTCGAGCTGGCCCTGATGAGCCTCGACGGCCCCGGGCTGGACCCCGAGTCCGCCGAGGCGCTGAAGAAGCTCGTCGGCAAGGGCGTGATGGGCGCCGGAGCGTTCCGTACGGACGACTGCCGCGGTGACTACGAGACGTTCCGGGCGCGCGGGGTGGAGTTCATCCAGGAACCGCAGGAGCGGCCGTACGGCATCGAGGCGATCTTCCGCGACGACAGCGGCAACTGGTACTCGCTGACCCAGCGCCGTGAGGAGCTCGACTTCTCGAAGGACTGGGCGTGACGGACACCGGGGAGGAACCGGCCGTCGCGGACCACACGGCCGTACGGGTCGCCCTCTGGCGGGCCCTGCACGTCCGCGCGGATCCGCCGCCGCATGTCCTGGAGGACGAGATCGGGCTGCGGCTCGCGGACCCGGACGACGGCTGGCGCGACCGCCCCGACATGGACGTGGACGCCACGCGCCGCACCCGCGCGTCGATCGTGGCCCGGGCCCGGTTCGTCGAGGACCTGGTCGTCGAGGCGGTCGGGCGAGGGGTGGACCAGTACGTGGTCCTCGGCGCCGGTCTCGACACTTTCGCCCAGCGCAGGCCCGAGGTCGCCGCGGCGAGCGGGCTGCGGGTCTTCGAGGTGGACAGGGCCGGCCCGCAGGCCTGGAAGCGGCGGCGGCTCATGGACCTGGGGCTCGGCGTCCCCGATTGGCTGCGGCTCGTGCCGGTCGACTTCGAGGGGGACTGGTGGGGGCGGCTCGTCGAGGCGGGGCTCGATCCCGCGCGGCCCGCGGCGGTGGCCTCCACGGGCGTCACCATGTACCTCACCCGTGAGGCCGTCGCGGCCACGTTCCGCCTGGGCGCCGGGCTCGCCCCGGGTTCCACGCTGGTCACGACCTTCCTGCGGCCGTTGGAGGACGTCGAGCCGGAGCAGCGGCCACAGCTCGAGGCCGCCGTCGCGGGCGCACGGGCCGCGGGGACACCGTTCCTGAGCTTCTACCGGCCGTCCGAGATCCTGGCCCTGGCCCACGAGTCCGGCTTCACCAAGGCCCAGCACGTGCCGGCGGAGGAGCTGGACCGGCGCTACTTCGAGGGACGGACGGACGGGCTACGGCCGTCCAGGGGAGAGGAGCTGATGCTGGCGCGGGTCACGGGGGCAGCGGATGGCTCCCCTGTGCCGTAGGCGCGTGTCGCGGCAGCCGCAGTGCGGCCGGCGCGGCGTCCGTCGGAGGGTGGATGGACGGGGGTGGGTCCATCGAGGGGGAGGGGCTGATGCCGGCGTGGGGCATGGCGGCATCTGGTGGCCCCCGTGGCTGAAGGTGCGTGTTGCGGCAGCCGCAGTGTGGCCACCGCGGCGTCCGTCGGGGGCGGATGGACCGGTGCGGCCGTCGCAGGGGGAGGAGTTGATGCTGGCGTGGGTCACGGCGGCAGCCGCAGCCCGGTCTGCGCGGCTTCCGTCGGGGCGCCCTTCGGAGGGCGGATGGACGGGGGTGGGTCCGTCGCGGGGGAGGGCCTGATGCCGGCGTGGGTCACGGCAGCATCTGGTGGCTGCCCGTGGCCGTAGGTGCGTGTTCCGGCAGCCACAGCACTGCGACCGCGCCCTCCGCCGGGGAGCCCTGCGGGAGGCCGACCGGACGGACGTTGCGGAATGTCAGCCGTGCTCCCAGCACCCGTGCCTGCCCCGCCGCGATGGTCAGTCCGAGTCCGTGGCCGTGGCCCGCGCGGTCCGCGCTGCCCGTGCGGAAGCGGCTCGGGCCGTCCGCGAGGAGGTCCTCGGGGAAGCCGGGGCCATGGTCGCGGACGCGGATGACCCGGCCCTCGACGGTGACCTGGACGGGCGGCTTGCCGTGCCGGGCGGCGTTGGCGAGGAGGTTGAACAGCACGCGCTCCAGGCGGCGCGGGTCGGTCGTGACCTCCGACTCGTGCACCACGCGCACCTCGATCTCCGGGTCCTTGGCCGCCACCCGCCGGGCGACGAACTCGCCGAGCAGGATGTCCTGGAGCTCCGCCCGCTCGGAGGCACCGTCGAGACGGGCGACCTCCAGGACGTCCTCGACAAGGGTGCGCATGGCTTTCGCCCGGTCCAGGACCAGTTCCGTGGGGCGGCCCGGAGGCAGCAGTTCCGCCGCCGTCAGCAGACCCGTCACCGGTGTCCGCAGCTCGTGCGCGATGTCCGCGGTGACCCGGCGCTCGGCCTCCAGCCGCTGCTGGAGCGCGTCCGCCATGGCGTCCACCGCGCTGGCGAGGTCATCGGTCTCGTCCCGTACGACCCCGCCGATCGCGTCCCGCACCCGTACGTCCGTGTCCCCCTTGGCCATCTGGTTGGCCGCGGCCGCGGCCTTCCGCAGCCGCCGCGACAGCTGCCCGCCGATGAGCACGCCGAGCGCGCTGCCGCCGAGGACCACCGCGATGGAGCCGATCACCAGGGCCTGGTCGAGGTCGTTGAGGATGTCGGTGCTGCGGTCGGTGAACCCGGTGTGCAGGGACAGCACATGGCCGCCCTTGACCGGGACGGCCGCCCAGATGTCCGGGCCCCGGTCGGGCCGGTCGGAGACGTACGTCGCCCGGCGGCCCTCCTCGACCTTCTCGCGCAGCGCGGGCGGCAGATGACGGTCGTCGACCGCGATGCTGGGGAAGTTCGGCTTGCCCGTCAGCTCGTAGTTGCGCTGGGCGATCTGGATCCGCTCGTCCGCGAGGTCGCGCGCGTTGTCCAGCATCGAGACACGCGCCGCGTTGTGCACGACCAGACTGAGCGCGACCGCCACGAGCGCGCCGACCAGCGCGATCGCCGCGCTCAGCTTCCACCTCAGCCCGGTCCGCACGGCCACCCGCTCCGCCACCGGTCCCCGAAGGATCCCCCGCATACCCCAGGCCCCCCTGCTCAGGCCTTCAACTTGTAGCCGAAGCCACGGACCGTCTCGATCCGGTCCTGGCCGATCTTCGTCCGCAGCCGCTGCACATGGACGTCGACGACCCGGGTGTCACCGCCCCAGCCGTAGTCCCACACCCGCTCCAGGAGCTTGTCGCGGGACAGGACCGTGCCGGGCGCGGAGGAGAACTCGAGCAGCAGCCGCATCTCGGTGGGGGTGAGCGCGACCGGCTGCCCGGCCCTGCGCACCTCCATGCCCTCGGTGTCGATCTCCAGCTCGCCGAAGGACAGCACGCCCCCGGCTGCCGCGTCCGCGCCCTCCTCGCCCCGGTCGGCCCCGCCCGCGTGCCCGAAACGGCGCAGTACCGCACGGATCCGGGCGACCAGGACGGCACCGTCGAACGGCTTGGTGACGTAGTCGTCGGCGCCGGCCTCCAGCCCCAGCACCACGTCGATCGAGTCGGCGCGCGCCGACAGCATGATCACCGGCACGGTGGACTCGTCGCGGATACGGCGGCACAGGCTGACCCCGTCCAGGCCCGGGACCATGACGTCCAGCAGGGCGATGTCGGGGCGGTCCGCACGGAACGCCTCCAGGCCCGACAGTCCGTCGGGCATGGCGGTGACCGCGAAGCCGTCCCGCTCCAGGGCGAGTTGGGTGGCCTCGCGGATGACGTCGTCGTCCTCGACGAACAGCACGTGGGTCTGGTCTGCCATCCGGGTGCTCTCACTCTTCGGTGTCGATGCGGTCACTGGGGGATCGTTCCGGGCGGCCCGATCGGTTCAGTGGTCGGGCACCGGTGTCGGATCCGTGCCGACGACATTGCCGTAGTCGCTGTGCGTGCGGTACACGGCGGCGAACTTCCCCCTGGCCCAGCGGTACGTGATCACATTCTCGCCGGACGGGTCCGACACCGCGTCACCCTTCTCATACACCTGTTTGGTCACCACCAGGTCGCCGCGGTCGATCTCGGCGTAGACCGGAGGCTCCTCGGTCTGGAAGACATTCTGGTACGAACCGTCTCGCTCGCGATACACGTACGAGCCGACGCCCACCAGATCCGCACAGGTCACGACGTTGACGACGACGTCGTCGGCCGAGCCGCCGGTGAGGTCACCGTAGAACAGGTCGACGGGGTACTGGTCGGTGCCGCAGGGCTCCAGATCGCGCTTGATCGCCTCGGAGACCTTCGGGTCCGATCTGAGGAGAGCGACCGCGTCCTTCCGGTCCAGCCGCGGGGAGGCCAGGGCGGACGGCAGGGCGGAGGGTGAGACGCCGCCTTCCGCGACCGCGTGCGCCGGACCCTCGTCACGGGTGCCGGTGCCGCCGGTGGCGCAGGCGGAGACGAAAAGGGCGAGGGCGGCCAGCACGACCACCGCCGTGCTCGCCGCCTGGAAGATCCCCCGGACCGGAGTGAGGTCCGGCCGGGTGGGCCCGGGCTCGCTCAGGCCGCCGTGCAACGCTCCCGCTCCTCACGCTCCAGCGCGCGTGCGTCCAGATCGCGGGCCTCCAGCTCCTCACGGAGCCGGGCGAGCGCCCGGTGCAGCGTGCTCTTGACCGTTCCGGCCGACATGCCGAGGGCGGCGGCCGTCTCCTCCGTGGACATCTGCTCCCAGTGTCGCAGCACCACGACACTGCGCTGCTTGGGGGCGAGCACCTTCATGACGTCCATCAGCAGGGCGCGGTCCGCGTGCTGCTCGGTGGAGTCGTCGACCGAGGCGTCCGGGAGCTGCTCGGTCGGCACCTCCTCCAGCTTGCGCGCCCGCCACCACTCGGTGCGGGTGTTGATCATCACCCGGCGCAGATAGGCGTCCGCGAGCCGCTTGTCCTCGATGGTCTCCCAGCGGCCGTACGTCCGTACGAGCGCCGTCTGGAGCAGGTCCTGCGCGTCGACCGGGTCCGGGACCAGACGGCGTGCGCTGCGCAGCAGCGCGTCCTGCCGGGTGCGGACGTACTCCTCGAACTCGAGCACCTCGCCCTGCGCCATGTAGACCGCCTCCTGATCCCCGTTCCGGCAGTCCCTGCCGGTTCTCATCGCGTGTGCGCCGCCTGGTGTGCGGCATGGCAATCAAGCTACGGAGCAGTTGTCACGGGGCTGTGCGGAGCAGCGCGCGGCTGGCAATAGGCTGTCCGTCGGTTGTGTAACGGAAGCCGAAAAGGGGTAAACCGGCGCGGTAATTCGCGCCGGTTCGGGGGGATTTGCCGGTTGGCTCCGCGTCGGACTACGTCAACGGCAGCCGATACAAACCACCCGGCAGGGGTTCCACGAGCCCGTCCGCGACCAGACCGTCCAGCGCCCGCGCCCGCTGTACCGGTTCGTGCCACACCCGGTCGAGAACCGCCTGCGGCACCGGCGCATGAGCCTCCCGCAGCACGGCGAGCAGCTTGCCGCGGACCTGGCGGTCGGTACCGGCGTACGTCTGCCCGCGCCGCGGCGGCCCGTTGTGCTCGGGCTTGCCCGCGAGCCGCCAGGCGCACTGGGCGGCGATGGGGCAGCGCACACAGGTCTCGTTCTTGGACGTGCACACCAGCGCGCCCAGCTCCATCGAGGCGGCGGCCCAGCGCGCGGCGACGCTCTCGTCCTCCGGCAGCAGCGCGCGGGCGAGCTTGCGCTCGGCGGCCGTGGTGGCGTTCGGCGGGTACTGCACGCCGGTCACCGCCCGCGCGAACACCCGCCGCACATTGGTGTCCAGCACCGCGTGGCGCTGCCCGTACGCGAAGGAGGCGACGGCGGCGGCCGTGTACTCGCCGATCCCGGGCAGCGCGAGCAGCTGCGCGTGGTTCGTCGGTACGTCACCGCCGTGCCGTTCCGTTATGGCGACCGCGGCGCCGTGCAGCCGCAGCGCCCGGCGCGGATAGCCGAGCCGGCCCCAGGCGCGCACGGCCTCGCCGGGCGCCTCCGCGGCCAGATCGGCGGGCCGCGGCCATCGCGCGAGCCACTGCTCGTAGACCGGCAGCACCCGGTTCACGGGCGTCTGCTGGAGCATGAACTCACTGACCATCACCCCCCACGGACCGGCCTCGGGCCGCCGCCACGGCAGATCCCGGGCGTGCTCGTCGAACCAGTCGATGACGGGGGAGTGCAGGCCCGCTCCGGGAGGAGCGTTGGTGATGCCGTCGGCGGGGCCGCTGTGCGGGGGCTGGGACTGGGGCTGGGGCTTTGTGGGAGCAGTCATGGCCTTCCGATCCTGCCATGCCGGAGGTGGCGGACGGGTGTTCTGAGAGACGGGTCGCTCGGACCGGTTGTGCGCCACAGCCGTGGCCAGAGGTGCAAGGCTGCGATCGCGAACACGCCGTACGTCCACGTTCCGGCCGTGGGTCGTCACTCCCGCGGGGTGACCTTCATGGTCACGGACCGTGAGGAGCGGGCCGGTTCGCTCACGATCCGCTGTCGGCACGTGTCAGGCCTGGCGGAAGTACCGGGTGGGACCGCCGAATCCGGGATGATGATCCGGAAAAGTTGTGACGCCCGGCGGCGGGTGAGGGCGGTGAACTCGCCGATCTCTCGTACAGTTTGCGCCGTGGGATCTCTGCGCAATCCGGTCGGGCCGCTTCCCTCCTCCATCTACTGGCGACGGAGGGCCGTCATGCTGTCCGTCCTCGCCGTGCTGGCGCTGCTGATCGCATGGATCGTCAGCTCCGGCGGCGGAGGCGACAAGAACGGCGCGGACGGCTCCAACGGCAAACATCCCACCCCCTCGACGATCAGCCCCGGGCCGTCAGGTTCCGGCCCCGCGATCAGTCAAGCGCCGGGCGGGCGCGACGAGTCGACGACCGGTGGGGACACCGGCGGCGGTTCGGGATCGGGCTCAGGTTCGAGTTCCGGTACCGGGGCCGGAACGGGTGGCAGCTCGGGCGCCGGTGGTGAGACCGGTACGGGCGGCTCCGCCGGGGCAGCCGGGTCCGGTGGCGCGGGGAGTGGCGGTACGGGTACCGGAGTGGGGCAGGGCGACGTTCTTCCGGCCGGCTCCACGCTGCCCAACTGCACCGCCGGTGCGGTGAAGTTGAGCGTGCGGAGTCTGCGCAACGCCTACGACCCCGACCAGAAGCCCACGTTGCTGCTGACCGCGACCAACTCCTCCGGCAGTGACTGCAAGGTCGATCTCGGTCCGAAGCGCGCGGTGTTGACGATCACTCAGGCCGGTGAGGACGACCCGTACTGGTCGTCCGCCGACTGTCCCGCGACCGCGGGCAACCTCGTCTACCGGGCTCCGGCCGGCAGCAGCATCACGTACACCGTGAAGTGGGACCGCAAGCCGAGTGCGCCGCAGTGTGCGACGCCTGCGGCCGGGGCGGCCGGGGCGGGGACCTACCTGGTGGAGCTCAAGGCGCCGGGGTATACGACCGCGCAGGCTTCGTTCGTGCTGGAGAACGACTAGCCGGCGAACGGCCGACCGGCGAACGGCCGACCGGCGAACGGTCGGCCGGAGAACGGCTGAGGGGGTCCCGGCCCCCAATACGTCCCGTTATACGTACCGTTCCAGGATCGAGCTCTCCGCCAGGCGGGACAGGCCCTCTCGGACGCTCCTCGCCCTGGCCTCGCCCACTCCGTCCACTGTCTGCAGGTCGTCCACGCTTGCCGCGAGGAGCTTCTGGAGGCCGCCGAAGTGCTCCACCAGGCGGTCGATGATCGCGCCTGGCAGGCGGGGGACCTTGGCCAGCAGGCGGAAGCCGCGGGGCGAGACGCCCGAGTCGATCGCCTCGGGGGAGCCGGTGTAGCCCAGGGCGCGGGCGACCGTGGGGAGTTCGAGGAGCTCCGCGTGGGTCAGGGCGTCCAGTTCGTACAGCGCCTCCTCGACCGTGCGGGAGCGCTTCGCGGTGGGTTCGGGGACGTAGTCACGGACCACCAGTTCGCGTTCCGGCTCCACGCCCGCGATCAACTCGTCCAGCTGGAGGGCGAGGAGGCGGCCGTCCGTGCCGAGTTCGACCACGTACTCGGCGATCTCCGTGGCGATACGGCGGACCATCTCCAGGCGCTGGGCCACGGCAGAGACGTCCCGGACCGTCACGAGGTCCTCGATCTCCAGCGCGGAGAGCGTGCCCGCGACCTCGTCCAGGCGGAGCTTGTAGCGCTCCAGGGTCGCCAGGGCCTGGTTCGCGCGGGACAGGATCGCCGCCGAGTCCTCCAGGACACGGCGCTGTCCGTCGACGTACAGGGCGATGAGGCGCATCGACTGGGAGACGGAGACCACAGGGAAGCCGACCTGCTTGCTCACGCGGTCCGCGGTGCGGTGCCGGGTGCCCGTCTCCTCCGTCGGGATCGTCGCGTCGGGCACGAACTGCACGCCCGCCCGCAGGATCTTCGACAGGTCGGACGAGAGCACGATGCCGCCGTCCAGCTTGCACAGCTCACGCAGACGCGTGGCCGCGAACTCGACGTCCAGGACGAAACCGCCCGTGCACATCGTCTCCACCGTCTTGTCGAAGCCGAGCACGATGAGTCCGCCGGTGTTGCCGCGCAACACCCGCTCGAGGCCGTCGCGCAGGGGGGTGCCGGGGGCCACGGCGCTCAGGGAGGCGCGCATCAGGCCATCGGAACCGGCACTCCCACCGGACTTTCCGGGAGCTGCCGCCCGGTCGTTGGCTGCCACTGCTCTCCTCCGGTCGCGGGGTCTTGGACGCTCCCGTGTCGTCGTTCGGTTCGTACGGACGGGCGAGACCAGGGCAAAGTCTACCGGCGGTCTTCCTCGTCCCGTGGGGCCTCTCGCCGACGCGAGCGCGGAAGGACCCTCAGGGCGTCCCCTATGTCCGCGACTTCCAGGACCTTCATGCCGGCCGGGATCTTGCCGGGATCACCCGGTACGAGGGCGTGCGTGAAGCCCAGACGGTGTGCTTCGGAGAGCCTGCGCTGGACCCCCGTGACCCGTCTGACCTCGCCTGCGAGGCCGACTTCGCCGATCGCGACGAGGTTCTTGGGCAGCGGGGTGTCGCTGGCGGCCGACGCCAGGGCGAGGGCGATCGCCAGGTCCGCGGCAGGTTCCGAAAGCTTTACACCACCGACCGTTGCGGAGTAGATGTCCCGCTTGCCGAGTGCGCTGATCCGGCCTCGCTGCTCCAGGACGGCGAGCATCATCGAGACGCGGGAGGTCTCCAGACCGGAGGTGGTGCGCCGGGGCGAGGGGATCTGTGAGTCGACGGTGAGCGCCTGGACCTCGGCCACCAGAGGGCGGCGGCCCTCCAGGGTGACGGTGAGACAGGTGCCGGGGACCGGTTCGGCACGACGTGTCAGGAAAAGTCCGCTCGGGTCGGCGAGGCCCGTGATGCCCTCGTCGTGCAGTTCGAAGCAGCCGACCTCGTCGGTGGCGCCGTAGCGGTTCTTGACGCCTCGTACGAGCCTGAGGCGCGCGTGCCGGTCGCCCTCGAAGCTGAGGACCACGTCCACGAGGTGCTCGAGCAGGCGCGGGCCAGCGATCGCGCCGTCCTTGGTGACATGGCCCACCAGGAGGGTGGACATCCCGCGTTCCTTGGATGCCCGGATCAGTGCCCCGGCCACTTCGCGCACCTGGGCCATGCCGCCGGGGGCACCGTCGATCTCGGGGGAGGCCACCGTCTGCACCGAGTCGAGGATCAGCAGGGACGGCTTCACCGCGTCCAGGTGTCCGAGGACCGCGGACAGGTCGGTCTCGGCGGCGAGATACAGATGGTCGTCGATCGCGCGGATGCGGTCGGCGCGCATCCGGACCTGGCTTGCCGACTCCTCGCCGGTCACATAGAGCGTGCGGTGCTCGTCGCTCGCCGACTTGGCCGCCACGTCCAGCAGCAGCGTGGACTTGCCGACGCCGGGTTCGCCCGCGAGCAGCACCACGGCGCCGGGCACGAGGCCGCCGCCGAGCACCCGGTCCAGCTCGGGCACGCCGGTGGAGCGGGCGGTGGCCTGACGGCCGTCGACCTGGCCGATGGGCACGGCGGAGGTGGTGACGCGGCCCGGTGTCGTCGTACGCACCGCGGGCGCGCCGTACTCCTCGATCGTCCCCCAGGCCTGGCACTCGGGGCAGCGACCGAGCCACTTGGCCGTCTGCCAGCCGCACTCGGTGCAGCGGTAGGACGGACGCTCCTTGGCGGACTTCGTACGGGCAGCCATGCACGAACCGTAACCGCCACCACTGACAACCCGGCCGCCGCCCACCGGCCGGCATGCGCCCCGGCATCCGGACCAACGCGGTCCCCGGCTTCGGGACTACCCCGGCTTCGGCTTCGGGACGAAAGCGGCCCGCGGCTTCGGGACTACCCCGGTCTCGGCTTCCGGACCAACGCGGTCCCCGGCTTCCGGACTACCCCGGCTTCCGGACCAACCCGGCCCGCGGCTTCGGAACTACCCTGGTCTCGGCTTCCGGACCGACCCGGCCCGCGGCTTCTGGACCGACCCGGCCCGCGGCTTCTGGACCGACCCGGCCCGCGGCCTCTGGACTACTCCGGCTTCGGCTCCCGGACCAACCCCGTCCCCGGCATCCGAATCGTCCAGCGCCCCGCGCCCCGCGCGCGAACCGGCCACGTCACGACGGGAACGAGCCACGGAATCGCGGGTTCCTGTCCCCTATTGAGGGATCGTTTCACCCGTACGGAGTAAATGTGCTCGAGGCGCCGGAAGGGGCCATCTTCCGCCCCCTACGGTCCACGGATGATGAGCAGCAGTCCGGAGACCTCGACCCGCACCACCGGCGCGCACCGGGCGCAACGGGAGGAGCGCGACCGCGGTGCCGCGCGCACGCCGGCGCAGGGGCCGCCCGCGCGCTACGAGCCGCACCTGGACGGCCTGTTCACCTACTGCCTGTCCGTGCTGTGCGACCACGACGCGGCGATCGCGGCCCTCGGCGACGTCCTCGCGCTCGCCGAGAGACGCGGCGGCCCGGACGCGGCCGGCGATCGCAGGGCCTGGCTGTACGCGCTGGCCCGCTGGGCCTGTCTGCGCAAGCTGGCCGCGGCCAAGCAGAAACGTCAGGCCACCCACGCGGCGGGACGTCACGGAGCGTCCCAGAAGCCCGCCGAACCCCCGGTCGCCGAGGACCTGCAGGAGGGGCGCCGCCGCGAACTCGCCCTGCTGGCTTGGCCGGAGGCGGCCGGTACGACACCCGAGCAGCGCGAGGCGCTCGAACTCGCCGTACGTCACCACCTCGCCGCCCACGAGGTCGCCGCCGTCCTCGGCATGGACCTCGCCGGCGCCCGCGAACTGCTCGCCTCCGCCGCCTGCGAGGTCGAGCGCACCCGCGCGGCCCTCGCCGTCGTCGAGACCGGCGACTGCCCGAGCGTGGCCCGGCTCACCGGCGACAGCCAGTTCGTGCTCAGCTCCGCCCTGCGCCGCGAACTCGTGCGCCATGTCGACGACTGCCCCCTCTGCCGCCGCAGTGCCGAGCGCGCGATTCCCGGACGCTGGCCCGGAGTCATGACCACGCCCGCCGAACTGCCCGTGCTCGAAGCACCGCGCGCGGAGTTGCACATGGCACCGGCACACCCGTCACGCGCGCGTGGCGCCGCCGTGCCGCGCTTCGACCGGCGCGGCTTCCCGATGGATCCCAAGGACCGGGCCGCCCGCCGCGACCGTCTGCGCGCGCGTGCCGTCACCACGACCGTCGTCGCCACTGTCGTCGCCGCCCCCGTGCTCGCCCTGTGGGCCGCCTACCGGGGCGGTCCCGGCGAGGGGGTCGACGGCCACTCCGCGAGCGCCAGCGAGGCGCACGGGCCCGGCAGCCTGGACGGCGAGACGGCGAGCGGCGGCTACCAGAACGCCGGCAACGCCCGCACCGAGCCCGGTAACCGCTTCACCAAAGACGGCCGCCCCGACGTCTCCGTGGAGGTCGTCAGCGTCGCCGGGGCGGGGCGGAAGGGCGCCGTGCACCTGGAGGTCGGCGCCGGCAACAGCGGCGACACCACGCTGATCACCCTCACCGCGACCGGCGACGCCCCGGTCCGCTGGTCGGCCACCACGGGAGCCTCCTGGCTCTACCTCAGCCGGTCCTCGGGAACCCTGAGACACGGCGAGTCTTTGACGATCAAGGTGCACGTCGACCATCTGCGCGAGCCCTCCGGCCCCTGGACCGCGCGCGTGGCGATCTCACCGGCCGGCGCGGTCGTCACCATCCAGGGCTACGGCAGGGCGCCCGCACCGTCCGACCCCGGCGTGCCGACGCCACCTCCGCCCAGCCCCAGCCCCGTGCCCTCGGCCCCCTCGGATCCCACACCCAGCGACCCTCCGTCCTCGTCCCCCTCCCCGACCCCACCGGACCCCACCCCGTCCGACCCGGCGAGCCCGACGCCCCCGCCCACGGGCAGCGGCGACCCGAGCCCGTCCGCGTCGTAGCGGATGCGCTGCCGGGCGCTCAGTGGGTCGGGTCCGCCGGGTGCGGTGCCAGCAGGGGCAGCTGGGAGGCCAGACGCTCCTCGCAGAGCTCGACGAGGCGGTCGTAGCCCGCCTTGCCCATCAGCTCGATCAGCTCGGGGCGGTAGGAGACGTACACCGGGTCGCCGGCGCCGTGTGCCGAGGTCGCCGACGTGCACCACCAGTGCAGGTCGTGGCCGCCCGGACCCCAGCCGCGCCGGTCGTACTCGCCGATCGACACCTGGAGCACCCGGGTGTCGTCGGGCCGGTCGATCCAGTCGTACGTCCGCCGCACCGGAAGCTGCCAGCAGACGTCCGGCTTGGTCTCCAGCGGCTCACGGCCCTCCTTCAGGGCCAGGATGTGCAGCGAGCAGCCCGCGCCGCCCGCGAAGCCCGGCCGGTTCTGGAAGATGCAGGAGCCCTGGAAGGGCCGGGTCTGCCGGTCGCCGTCCTCGTCCTGCGAGACCCAGCCGTTCGCCGTGCCCTCGTCGTGGTGCTGCCAGAGGTCCGGAGTGAGTCGCGCCACATGTTCGGCGACCCGCTTCTCGTCGTCCTCGTCGGAGAAGTGGGCACCCAGCGTGCAGCACCCGTCGTCCGCGCGGCCCGCCTGGATGCCCTGGCAGCCACTGCCGAAGATGCAGTTCCACCGAGAGGTCAGCCATGTCAGATCGCAGCGGAAGACCTGCTCGTCGTCCGCCGGATCCGGGAACTCCACCCACGCGCGTGCGAAGTCGAGTCCCTTCTCGTCGGCCTTCAGAGCCTTCATGGCCTTCTTCGACTGCTTGGGTGGCTTCACCCGCGAAGGACCGCCGGCAGGTTCGGCCGTTTTGTCGTCCTTCACCTTTTTCGTCTTTGGCACGCGTCCAGGGTAAGTCGCCCGAGGCCCCTCCGGAGACAGTCGAACGCCCAGCTGGCAGTAGCGTTCCCTACATGAGACTCGGTGTCCTCGACGTGGGATCGAACACGGTGCATCTGCTGGTGGTGGACGCACACCCCGGCGCCCGCCCCCTGCCCGCGCACTCGCACAAGGCGGAACTGCGCCTTGCTCAACTCCTCGACGAGGCCGGGGCGATCGGTCCCGAGGGCGTCGAGAAGCTGGTCGCGGTCGTCAAGGACGCCCTCCAGGCCGCCGAGGACAAGGGCGTGGAGGACCTGCTCCCGTTCGCCACCTCCGCCGTCCGCGAGGCCAGCAACGCCGACGACGTCCTCGCGCGCGTGCGGGCCGAGACCGGCGTCGAGCTCCAGGTCGTCACCGGCGCCGAAGAGGCCCGCCTCACCTTTCTCGCCGCCCGCCGCTGGTTCGGCTGGTCGGCGGGCAAGCTCCTGGTCCTCGACATCGGCGGCGGCTCCCTGGAGATCGCCTACGGCATCGACGAGGAACCGGACGCGGTGGCCTCCCTCCCGCTGGGCGCGGGCCGGCTCACGGCAGGCTGGCTCCCCGGCGACCCCCCGGATCCGGACGCCATCCGGACCCTGCGACGCCACGTACGCGCCCAGATCGCCCGCACGGTCGGCGAGTTCGCCCGCTTCGGCGCCCCCGACCACGTGGTCGCCACCTCCAAGACCTTCAAGCAGCTGGCCCGCCTGGCAGGCGCGGCCCGCTCGACGGAGGGCCTCTACGTCCAGCGTGATCTGAAGCGCGAGTCCCTGGAGGCCTGGGTCCCGAGGCTGGCCGGCATGACGACGGACCAGCGGGCGGAACTCCCGGGCGTGTCGGAGGGCCGGGCGAACCAGCTCCTGGCGGGCGCCCTGGTGGCCGAGGGGGCGATGGATCTGTTCGGTGTGGAAAAGGTGGAAATCTGCCCCTGGGCGCTGCGGGAAGGCGTCATCCTGCGCAGACTTGACCATATGGGATCGGTTCAGGGCATATAGGGGCGCGCGGAACGGCGCGAGCAACCCTGGTGCACCCGCACCCGCCCAGTGGCAATCACCACAACGGCGAATAGGCACCCCGCACCCCACCCACGGCAACCCGTAATCTGTCCCCCATGGCAGAGCCAGTCGTACGGATCCCGGATGCGAAGGTCGCCCTGTCGACGGCCTCCGTCTACCCGGAGTCGACGGCGACGGCCTTCGAGATCGCCGCACGCCTCGGATACGACGGCGTCGAGGTCATGGTGTGGACCGACCCGGTCAGCCAGGACATCGAGGCCCTGCGCCGCCTCTCCGACTACCACGGCATCCCCATACTCGCCGTGCACGCCCCCTGCCTGCTCATCACGCAGCGCGTGTGGTCCACGGACCCCTGGGTCAAGCTCCAGCGCGCCCGGGCGGCGGCCGAGAAGCTGGGCGCGAGCACGGTCGTCGTACACCCGCCGTTCCGCTGGCAGCGCCAGTACGCCCGTGACTTCGTCAGCGGGATCTGGCGGATGGCGAACGAGACGGATGTACGGTTCGCCGTCGAGAACATGTACCCCTGGCGCTACCGCGACCGCGAGATGCTCGCCTACGCCCCCGACTGGGACGTCACCAAGGACGACTACCGGCACTTCACGATCGACCTCAGCCACGCGGCGACCTCCAGGACCGACGCGATGCAGATGGTCGACCGGATGGGAGACCGTCTCGGTCATGTGCACCTCGCCGACGGCAAGGGCTCCGCGAAGGACGAGCACCTCGTGCCCGGCCGCGGCGCCCAGCCCTGCGCCGAGCTCCTGGAGCGCCTCGCACTGAGCGGCTTCGACGGCCATGTCGTCATCGAGGTCAACACCCGCCGCGCGATGTCCGGCGCCGAACGTGAGGCCGACCTCGCCGAGGCCCTGGCCTTCACCCGCCTCCATCTGGCCTCGGCGGTTCAGGTGCCCCGGCGGTGAGGAACCACGCGGGCGTTCCGGCAGTGGGTGACAGTGAGGGTGCCCCGGCCGTGAGGGACGTCACCGCGCGGAAGCGCGGCCGGCCCCGCCGTACGGAATCGGACGCGGCCGGTACCCGCGACCGGATCCTCCTCGCGGCCCGGGAGGAGTTCGCCGAGCGGGGCTACGAGAAGACGTCCGTGCGCGGGATCGCCAAGGCCGCCGGGGTCGACGCGGCCCTGGTCCACCACTACTTCGGCACCAAGGAACAGGTCTTCGAGGCGGCCGTGGAGGTCGCCGCCGCGCCCGCGCTGAGTGCGCCCGACGCGCTCGACGAGGGTCCGCTGGAGGACGTCGGAGAGCGCCTCACCCGCTTCATCTTCGGCGTCTGGGAGAACCCGGCGACGCGCATGCCGATCCTGGCGATCGTCCGCTCCGCCGTGACCAACGAGACGGCGGCCACCGTCTTCCGCCGGCTCGTCGCCGCCCAGCTCCTGCGCCGCATCGCCGACCGGCTGGACCTGCCGGACGCCGAGCTGCGGGCCGAACTTGCGGCCGCGCAGCTCGTGGGGACGGCCATGCTGCGGTACGTGATCAAGGTGGAACCGCTGGCGTCGACGGACATCGAACAGATCATCGCGCGGGTGGCCCCCGTGGTGCAGAGCCATCTGACCGGACCCTGACTCCGAGACGTGCGTCCCGCATTCCGGACACCCTGTCCCGACCCCTGGATGACCGGCGTACGCTCGTTAGCAGTCAGAAGTCTCATACGACCGTCTCTGAAGTCTCTGACGACCGTCTCTGAAGGAGCGAGCGACGATGCCCGAGCTGAGGTCCCGCACAGTCACCCACGGCCGCAACATGGCGGGCGCACGCGCCCTTATGCGCGCCTCCGGTGTACCCGGTGCGGACATCGGCCGCAAGCCGATCATCGCGGTCGCCAACTCCTTCACGGAGTTCGTGCCGGGCCACACCCACCTGCAGCCCGTCGGCCGGATCGTCTCCGAGGCGATCGTGGCGGCGGGCGGCATCCCGCGGGAGTTCAACACGATCGCCGTCGACGACGGCATCGCGATGGGCCACGGCGGCATGCTGTACTCCCTCCCCTCCCGCGACCTGATCGCGGACTCGGTGGAGTACATGGTCGAGGCCCACTGCGCCGACGCCCTGATCTGCATCTCCAACTGCGACAAGATCACCCCGGGCATGCTGAACGCCGCGCTGCGGCTGAACATCCCCACGGTCTTCGTCTCGGGCGGCCCGATGGAGTCCGGCCGCGCGACCCTCGTGGACGGCACGGTCCGCACCCTCGACCTGGTCGACGCGATGTCCGAGGCCGTGAACGAGAAGATCTCGGACGCGGACATGCTCCGTATCGAGGAGAACGCCTGCCCGACCTGCGGCAGCTGTTCCGGCATGTTCACCGCCAACTCGATGAACTGCCTCACGGAGGCCATCGGCCTCTCCCTCCCCGGCAACGGCTCGGTCCTGGCCACGCACACGGCCCGTAAGCAGCTGTACGTCGACGCGGCCGACACGGTCATGGACATCACCCGCCGCTACTACGAGCAGGACGACGAGACGGTCCTGCCGCGCAACGTCGCCACCTTCGCGGCCTTCGAGAACGCCATGGCTCTCGACATCGCCATGGGCGGCTCGACCAACACGATCCTGCACCTGCTGGCGGCGGCCCAGGAGGCGGAGATCCCGTTCGGCCTGGCGGAGATCGACGAGGTCTCGCGCCGCGTCCCCTGCCTCGCGAAGGTCGCCCCGAACGTGGCGAAGAACCGCACGTACTACATGGAGGACGTGCACCGCGCGGGCGGCATCCCCGCCCTCCTCGGCGAACTGCACCGCGCGGGCCTGCTCAACGAGGACGTGCACTCGGTGCACAGCCCCTCGCTCGCGGACTGGCTCAAGACCTGGGACGTCCGCGGCGGCTCGCCGTCCCCGAAGGCCCTGGAACTGTGGCACGCGGCCCCCGGCTGTGTCCGCTCCGCCGAGGCCTTCTCCCAGTCGGAGCGCTGGGCGTCCCTGGACGAGGACGCCGCGGAGGGCTGCATCCGCAGCGCCGAGCACGCGTACTCCAAGGACGGCGGCCTGGCGGTCCTCAAGGGCAACCTGGCGGTCGACGGCTGCGTCGTGAAGACGGCCGGCGTCGACGAGTCGATCTGGCGGTTCGAGGGCCCGGCGGTGGTCTGCGAGTCGCAGGAGCAGGCCGTCGAGAAGATCCTGCTGAAGGAGATCAAGGAGGGCGACGTCGTCGTCATCCGCTACGAGGGTCCCAAGGGCGGCCCCGGCATGCAGGAAATGCTCTACCCGACCTCGTACCTGAAGGGCCGCGGCCTCGGCAAGGCCTGCGCCCTGATCACCGACGGCCGCTTCTCCGGCGGCACCTCCGGCCTGTCCATCGGCCACGCCTCCCCGGAGGCCGCGGCCGGCGGCACCATCGCCCTCGTCGAGGACGGCGACCGCATCCGCATCGACATCCCCGGGCGGACGATCGAGCTCCTGGTCGACGAGCAGGAGCTGGCCCGCCGCGAAGCCGCGCTGGATGGCGCCTACGCCCCGAAGCACCGCGAGCGCAAGGTCTCGGCGGCACTGCGGGCCTACGCGGCGATGGCCACCAGCGCCGACAAGGGCGCCGTGCGGGACGTGTCGAAGCTGGGCTGAGGTTCGCTCCTCACTCCGCGAGAGTCCGGGGCCGTCCCTTCTGGGGCGGCCCCCCTTTTTTTCTCTCGGTGCGCTACCAGTCCGAGGGATCGCGGGCGTCCACGGCGAAGACGGTGCCGTCGGGGGCGGTGGCGTAGACGTGGTGGTGGGAGAGGACGGGGTTGGGCAGTGCGCCGGCGACCGTGCCCGAGTTCGAACCGAGGCGCGCCGGCGTCTGACCCACGAGTCCTCCCTTGCCGGCATCGACGGCGAGCAGTCGGCCGTCGGCAGCGGTGAAGTACACATGGCTGCCGTCGGCGACCGGCACGGAACCACGGCTCACGGACGTTTCGAGATTCCAGAGGCGCTTACCCGCCTCCGTGTCCACGGCATCCAGGGAACCGCTCGCCGCCAGCACATAGACCGTGTTCCCGTACACGGCGGCCTGGGCGTCGGGGCGTGCCACCGGAAGTTTCACCCGGCGCGACGCCTTTGACGCCGGGGTGTAGCGAACAACGGCATCCGTGTAGGCGTACGAGTTGTTCGTGGAGAGGAAGTAGACGGATCCGTCGTGTACGCCCACGGGGGTCAGGTTTCCGCTCAGCCGTGCGTCCCAGCGCACGGCTCCGGTGGCCGGATCCACCGCGGTGACCCGGGTGCTCAAGGCATCGTTGGAGACGTTCGTCGTGTAGGCCAGCGGGTCTCCGGCGAACGAGACGAAGGACGGCATCGGCTGACCCGGTATGCGCAGGCTCCACTTGGTGTCGCCCGTCGAGGCGTCCATGCCGGTGACCGTCCCGTCGGGGAGCGTGAGCAGGAGCGTCCCTCCGGCGATCCGCATGGCATGGTGTGCGGGCAGGGGCTGCCGCCAGCGCGCTTTGCCCGAGTCGGGGGCGAGCGCTTCCAGGCGTCGCCCTTCGTCCACCATCGGCTGCACGAGACCACCCCCGACGACCGGCGGCTTGCTGGGGGTCGACTCGGCAACGGAGTGCCGCCACAACATGGCGCCGTCGGACGGGTTCAGGGCGAAGATCACGCCGGACTGCGCGCAGACCAACTGACGTGTGCCGTACGAGCATTGGGCGGCACCCTTGACTTTCGACAACGGTTTCGCCTCCCAACCGACGAACCCGGAAGCCGTGGGCTTGTCGCCGCCCTTGGCCGCGGCGGGGGCGCTGTCACCGAGCCACTGAACGGAGGCGAACAGCCCGGCCACCATGAGCACGGCGGCGCCGGCGGCGAGGACCGCCTTTCTGGAAGGACGCCTTTTGGGCCGTGAGGCCTGCGCTCTCGGTTCGGGCGTCGGTACGTCACCCGTGCGCTGCGCCGGTATGAACGCCTGCGTGTCGTACGACGCCGCCACAGACCGCAGCTCCCGCATCAACTCGTCGGGCGTGGGCCGGTCCTCGGGCTCCTTGGCGAGACACCGCACGATGAGCGGAGCAAGGTTCGTCGGTACGCCGGTCAGATCCGGCTCGTCGTGCACGACCTGGTAGGCGACCACGTACGGACTGTCGGAATCGAAGGGTCCCCGCCCAGTCGCCGCATGCACCATCACGGACCCGAGCGCGAAGATGTCGGCAGCGGGCCCGACCTCCCGGGGCCGCCGGAACTGTTCGGGCGCCATGAACGGCGGAGTCCCGATCAACTTCCCGGTCTCGGTGCGCAGTTCGCTGTCCTTTGGCCGAGAAATACCGAAGTCGATGACCTTCGGCCCGTCCTCGGCGAGCAGGACGTTGCTCGGCTTGAGGTCCCGGTGCACGACCCCGACCCGATGGATGTCACGCAGCGCCTCGGCCAGGCCCGCCATCAGGCGCCGCAACTGGTCGGGCTCCATCGGGCCGTTCCGCTTCACCTCGTCGGAGAGCGTCGGCCCGGGAATGAACAGGGTGGCCATCCAGGGCCGCCCGGCATCGGGGTCGGCATCGACGACGGACGCGGTGAACGCCCCGCTCACCTTCCGCGCCGCGGCCACCTCCTGCCGAAAACGCCCCCTGAACTCGGGATCCTTCGCGAACTCGGCATGAACGATCTTCACCGCGAGCTTCATGCCCGAGGCGCTGCGCGCGACATGCACGACGCCCATCCCGCCGGACCCGAGACATGACTCCAGCCGGTAGTGACCGGCGTACTCGGGAAGTTCCGCTTCCGCGCCCGCTCCGGTGTTGCCCTGTGGCGCCATGGAACCACCCCCGTGCTGATCGTCCGCGCGCGCGACGCACGGAGCCTAGTCGATGACTCGTACGGGACAGAGGAGGCTTGCTAGTCTCCGCGTGCGAGTTGCGTACATGTGTTTCATGGCGTGATTTAGGGGAATCAACGGGACCCCATGGCAGCCATGGGGAGCAACGGGGGAGGAATTTCATGTCAGTTGACCGTGTGGAAGAAACCGGGAACGTCGAGCAGGCCGCGTCCCTGACGGCGGCAGCGGCGATTCGCTACTACTCGATCGCACCCGGAACCCGGCTCAACGTCCGCAGCGGCCCCGGCACGAGCTACAGCGTCGTGCGGGTGCTGCCCGAGGGCTCCAAGGTGCCGATCTACTGCCAGGCCCCGGGTACTTCGGTTTCCGGCCCCTACGGCACCAGCAACATCTGGGACAACATCAGCAACGGCCAGTACGTCTCCGACGCCTACGTACTCACCGACAGCGACGGCTACGTGGCCGACCGCTGCTCCTGAGCCTCACGGGGGATCCTCATGACAGCCCTGAAACGCAGATCCATCATGCTCTTGGGTCTCACGAGCGCCCTCCTCATGGTGGGCGCCGCCAACGCCGAGGCCGTCCACTACTACGACACCGCCCCGGGTAATCGACTGAACGTCCGCCGCGGCCCCGGAACGCAGTACGGCATCGTCCGCGTCCTGCCCGAGGGCGCGAAGGTGGCGATCTACTGCCAGACGCCGGGCGAGACGGTGTCGGGCTACTACGGCACGTCGAACATCTGGGACAACATCGCGAACGGCGAGTTCGTCTCGGACACCTACGTCCTCACCGGCAGAGACGGCTACGTCGCCTCACGCTGCGCCTGATCCCCGAAGGGAGCCCGCCCCCGCCCCGGAGCCATAATCGTCCCGTGAGCGACGAATCCGGCACCCAGGACATCCCCGCGGGCTCCCCCGAGGGCGGCCCCCGCCCCGAACCGATCCGCTTCTTCGGCACGACCTGGGTCAACCACGACAACGGCTACCCCCTCCGCCGCGTCGGCGCAGCCACCGGCTCGCTCGCAGCCGCCGTCGCCTCCTGTCTGATCCTCCGCGTCGCCTACGAGGGACTCCAGATCGCCGACACCGGCAGCTTCGTGACCGTCCTCGTCGTCGCGATGTTCGCGATCTGCAGCGCACTGGCGTTCCGCAACATATGGGACGGCTTCGGCAAGCACCCCGACCCGGACCGCCAGGCCTCCCTCCGCGGCCTCCTGGCCATCGGGTTCGTCGGATCCCTCCTCGCGTACTTCTTCCGCTCCCTCACGGAGGCGCCGGGCGAGAAGCTGCACCGAGAGGAGTACGAGGCGGCGCTGAGGGAGCACGCGAAGCGGGGCGCTCGCCGCACGGGCAACCCCTCGAAGAAGAAGCGCCGCCGCTGAGGGCGTTCGGGCGGCCGTAGCGCCGGCGCGCCGGAGCCGTGGAACGGGCACAGTCCCGCGCCCTTTCAGGCGCCCGCCCCTCCGGCTCTCACCGAAAACTCACCGCGCCCCACCCGCGCCCCGGCCACCATGGCCCTATGACGGCTTCCTTCCACACCACCCGAGCCCACTCCTTCAACACCGCCGCAGCCCAGTACGCCGCCAACCGCCCCTCCTACCCACCCGCCCTCCTCGACGCCGTCGAAGAACTCGCCGACCGGCCCCTCGCCGGTTCGCGGGTCGCCGACATCGGGGCCGGTACCGGCATCGCGACCGCTCTGCTGCACGCCCTGGGCGCCGAGGTCGTCGCGGTCGAACCCGGAGACGGCATGGCGGCGCAGTTCCGCCGTACGCACCCCGGCATCCCGATCCTCAGGGGCGACGGCAACGACCTCCCCCTCCGCACGGACGCCGTCGACTTCCTGACCTACGCCCAGTCCTGGCACTGGACCGACCCCGCCCGCGCGGTCCCCGAAGCCCTCCGCGTCCTGCGCCCCGGCGGCGCGCTCGCCCTGTGGTGGAACACCCACGCCCTCGACGTGCCGTGGATCACCCGTCAACTGGACCGCATCGGGGAGCACTTCAAGGCCTACGGCGCCCACCCGGCCGTCGAGGTGAGCGGCAACGGAGCCCGGTCGGCCCTGGCCGACCCCACCGGCCGCCTGGACTTCACCGACCGGGTGGTCCGCTGGAGCCGCCGCGTCCCCGTCGACACCCACCTCGCCAACATCGGCAGCCACTCGCTGTTCCTGGTCGCGGGCGAGGAGCACGCGGGCGCCTTCCTCGCCGAGGAGCGGCGGATCCTGCTGGAACTCTTCCCGGACGAGACCGTCGAGGAGACCTACGACGTCGAATTGCTGGTCGCCGTCAACGCCTGACCCCGCCGAGCTGCAGGGGGCCGACTCGCTTGACGGTCAGAGCCCCCCGAGAGCATTATTCATCGCATGGTGAATAAAGAGTCGGGGTCACCCGACGGCAGCGACGACAACACGGGCCAAGGGCCCGCCACCCCCGCCGTCCACGCCGACGGCCTCACCGTCGTCCGAGGCCCCCGCACCGTCCTGCGCGGTCTCGCCTTCGACGTCCCACGCGGCCAGATCACCGGCCTCCTCGGTCCCTCGGGCTGCGGAAAGTCCACGCTGATGCGCTCGATCGTCGGCACCCAGGCCAAGGTCACCGGCACCCTCGACGTCCTCGGCCGGCCCGCGGGCCACCCCACCCTCCGCACCCGCATCGGCTATGTCACCCAGGCCCCCTCCGTCTACGACGACCTGACCGTCCGCCAGAACCTCGACTACTTCGCCGCGATCCTCGCCCCCGGCCGAGCCGCCGCCGACCGCCGCCACTCCGACGTCACCCAGACCATCACCGACGTCGACCTCACCACCCACGCCGACTCCCTCGCCGGCAACCTCTCCGGCGGCCAGCGCAGCCGCGTCTCCCTCGCTGTGGCCCTCCTCGGCACCCCCGAACTCCTCGTCCTCGACGAACCCACCGTCGGCCTCGACCCCGTCCTGCGCCGCGACCTGTGGAACCTCTTCCACGACATCGCCGCCCGCCGCGGCGCCACCCTCCTCATCTCCTCCCACGTCATGGACGAGGCCGAGCGCTGCCACCGCCTCCTCCTGATGCGCGAGGGCGAGATCCTCGCCGACGACACCCCCGAGGCCCTCCGCACCCGCACCCACTCCGACACCGTCGAGGAGGCCTTCCTCCACCTGGTCGACCAGGCCGTCGAGGCAAGCCGCACCAAGGAGCCCACGCGATGACCACGACCACCACGCCGAACCTCGCGCCCGCTCCCACCAGCGCCCTCAACCTCTCCCGCACCACCGCCACCGCGGCCAGGGTCCTGCGCCAGCTCCGCCACGACCCGCGCACCATCGCGATGATGATCCTGATCCCCTGCGTGATGCTCTTCCTGCTGCGCTACGTCTTCGACGGCAGCCCACGCACCTTCGACAGCATCGGCGCCTCCCTCCTCGGGATCTTCCCGCTGATCACGATGTTCCTCGTCACCTCCATCGCCACCCTGCGCGAACGCACCTCCGGCACCCTCGAACGCCTCCTCGCCATGCCACTGGGCAAAGGCGACCTCATCGCCGGCTACGCCCTCGCCTTCGGCGTCCTCGCGATCATCCAGTCCGCCCTCGCGACCGGCCTCGCCGTCTGGTTCCTCGGCCTCGACGTCATCGGCAGCCCCTGGCTCCTGCTGCTGGTCGCCCTGCTCGACGCCCTTCTCGGCACCGCCCTCGGCCTGTTCGTCTCGGCCTTCGCGGCCTCCGAGTTCCAGGCCGTCCAGTTCATGCCGGCCGTGATCTTCCCCCAACTCCTCCTCTGCGGGCTCTTCACCCCCCGCGACAACATGCACCCCGTCCTGGAGACCATCTCCGACGTCCTCCCCATGTCCTACGCCGTCGACGGCATGAACGAGGTCCTCAGGCACACGGACATGACGGCGACCTTCGTCCGCGACGCACTGATCGTGGCGGGCTGCGCACTTCTGGTCCTGGGCCTGGGCGCGGCCACACTCAGGCGCAGGACCGCATAGGACCGCGCAGGAGCAGCCACCGACCCCATGTCCCGCCCAGCGGACACGCACCCTGCACGCCCCGACCCGGTGCCAGACTGAACGGCATGAGTCAGAAAGTCGCAGTCCTCGGCACCGGTAAGATCGGCGAAGCCCTGCTCAGCGGAATGATCCGCGCCGGCTGGGCCCCGGCCGACCTCCTGGTCACCGCCCGCCGCCCCGAGCGAGCCGAAGAACTCCGCAGCCGTTACGGAGTCACCCCGGTCACCAACCCGGAAGCCGCGAAGACCGCCGACACCCTGATCCTCACGGTCAAACCGCAGGACATGGGCACCCTCCTCGACGAACTCACCCCGCACGTCCCGGCCGACCGCCTGGTCATCAGCGGCGCCGCCGGCATCCCCACCTCCTTCTTCGAGGAGCGCCTCGCCACCGGCACCCCCGTCGTCCGTGTCATGACCAACACGCCCGCCCTGGTCGACGAGGCCATGTCGGTCATCTCCGCCGGCACCCATGCCACCGCCGACCACCTCGCCCACACCGAGGAGATCTTCGGCGCCGTCGGCAAGACGCTCCGCGTCCCCGAGTCCCAGCAGGACGCCTGCACCGCCCTCTCCGGCTCCGGACCGGCGTACTTCTTCTACCTGGTCGAAGCCATGACGGACGCCGGCATCCTCCTCGGCCTGCCCCGCGACAAGGCCCACGACCTGATCGTCCAGTCCGCGATCGGCGCCGCGACGATGCTCCGCGACAGCGGCGAACACCCAGTGAAGCTCCGCGAGAACGTCACCTCCCCCGCGGGCACCACCATCAACGCCATCCGCGAACTCGAGAACCACGGCGTACGCGCCGCCCTCATCGCCGCCCTCGAAGCTGCCCGCGACCGCAGCCGCGCCCTGGCCTCCGGCAAGAAGGACTGACGCCCACCGGGGGCGGTCACCCCGCCGCGGCCACCACTTCCATCGTGGCCACCACACGAGCGAAGCCGCCCCCGCGCAGCGAGACCGCCGACGCCTGCGCCACCTCGTCCGCACGCGCTTCGGCAGCGAGGTCACGATGCGCCGGCACTGGCCCACGCGCCTACCGGGCAGCGTTCAGCACGACCTCACCGCCGACCGCGCCGGTATCCACCCCGACCGGATCGGAAGTGGCCGGTAGCAGTCCGATCGCCCGATAAGCGGCATCCACGGTCGGCCGCGCCATCGCCCGCGCTCTCTCCGCGCCATCCCGCAGCACCCCCTCCACATAGCCAGGATCCGCGCACAACTCCTTGTGCCTCTCCTGCACGGGCCTCAAGACCTCGACCACAGCCTCGGCGGTGTCCTTCTTCAAGGCGCCGTACGACTCATATACACCGCTCAGCTCCGATGGGTTCCCACCTGTGCAGGACGCGAGGATCTCCAGCAGATTCGCCAGGCCGGGCCGCGCCTCCCGGTCGTAGACGACCTCCCGCCCGCTGTCGGTCACGGCCCGCATCACCTTCTTCCGCACGACATCCGGCTCGTCGAGCAGATAGACGATCCCCGGCCCGGAGTCGTCGGACTTCCCCATCTTCGACAGCGGGTCCTGAAGGTTCATCACCCGCGCGCCCACCTTGGGCAGGGTGGCCCGGGGCACCACGAACGTGTAGCCGTACCGCTGGTTGAACCGCACCGCCAGATCCCGCGTCAACTCCACGTGCTGAGCCTGGTCATCCCCGACCGGTACCTCGTCGGCCCCGTACGCCAGGATGTCCGCCGCCATCAGCACGGGATACGTCAGCAACGACAGCCGCACACTGCCGCCCCGCGCCCGCTCCCGAGCGGCCTTCTCCTTGTATTGGATCATCCGGCGCATCTCGCCGTCCGTGGCCACGCACTCCAGCACGTACGACAGCCGCGCATGCTCGTCCACATGACTCTGTACGAACACGGTGCACAGTTCGGGATCCAGCCCCGCCGCGAGCAGCAGCGTCGCCGCCTGTCGACTCAGCCGGCACACCCGCGCCGGATCATGGTCGACGGTCAGGGCGTGCAGGTCGACGATGCAGAACAGCGACTCGGCCCGGTGCTGGTCGACGGTGACCCACTGCCGCATGGCTCCCAGATAGTTCCCCAGCGTCAGATGCCCCGTCGGCTTGACCCCGCTGAAGACCCGCGTCATCTCTCCACCTCCTGGTCGAGGCCGCCGTCCTCGGCCGGCCGACCCTCAGGAGTCCTGGAGGGAGATACGCGAACGGCCGCCGAGGCGGCGGCCGTTGAGTGCATACGTGAGCACGGCCGCCGTCAGGCGGCCCACCACAGCTGGGTGCACGTACGCGTAGTCATGTCTGCCACCGTACGCCTCTGAGCGCCCGTCCGGACCTGAGTTGACACGCCCCATCCGGGTACGTAGTGTTCTCCGAGTTGTCCGACGTGAGCGCCGACCCCGGTCGGTCCCCGGACAGCCATTCCGCAGGTACCAGCCAACAAACGACGACAGTCGCTCTGTCTGCCGTCGCTGCATTGGCGTGCGTATTCGCGAAATGAGGAATCCACGTTCGAAAGGACGGTGGCCCCCGATTAGCTCGGGAGCCGGGAATCCGCTAAAGTCTCACTCGTCGGAACGGCCCAACGGCCGGGAAGACAAGCCCCGCTGACTGGGAATCAGGCCCGAAAGGATCTGATAGAGTCGGAACCGCCGGAAAGGGAAACGCAAGAGCGGGAACCTGGAAAGCACCGAGGAAATCGGAACCGGAAACGGTCTGATAGAGTCGGAAACGCAAGACCGAAGGGAAAAGCCCGGAGGAAAGCCCGAGAGGGTGAGTACAAAGGAAGCGTCCGTTCCTTGAGAACTCAACAGCGTGCCAAAAATCAACGCCAGATATGTTGATACCCCGTCTCCGGCCATCATGGTTGGGGCGAGGTTCCTTTGAAGAAAACACAGCGAGGACGCTGTGAGCGACTGCCTTATTCCGGTGGTCGCTCCGCTCTCGTGATGTGTGCACCCGATTACGGGTAAACATTCACGGAGAGTTTGATCCTGGCTCAGGACGAACGCTGGCGGCGTGCTTAACACATGCAAGTCGAACGATGAACCACTTCGGTGGGGATTAGTGGCGAACGGGTGAGTAACACGTGGGCAATCTGCCCTTCACTCTGGGACAAGCCCTGGAAACGGGGTCTAATACCGGATACCACTACCGCAGGCATCTG
>NZ_MJAH01000016.1 GCF_001746295.1 Streptomyces sp. LUP47B
CGAGAGCGTCAACGCCCGCATCCGCAGGTCCGTCCGCGCCCGCGGCCACTTCCCCAACGAGGCCGCCGCCCTCAAGTGCATCTACATGGCCTTGATGAGCCTGGACCCGACCGGGAAGGGCCGCAGGCGGTGGACCATGCGCTGGAAAGCACCTCTCAACGCGTTCCAGATCGCCTTCGAGGGTCGCCTGACCCCGAGCAACAGCTGACCACTCAACAACCAAGATCAGCCGTTAAATTGACACACCCTACCCACGCAAGACCAGGGATGGACTGCCGGGTTGCTCGGGTCTCCAAGAGCTGCCGATCCGCGGTTGAATGCCGGTGTGGCACGGAAAGTGGTGGGATTCGGCGAGGACGATCTGAGGGTGCTGGCCGGGGCTCGGTCCTTCGAGCGGGGGCTGGGGTATCTGGACGCGGTGAGTGGTCTGGATGTGGGGGAGGACTCGGTCACCGCCGTGGTGCACGGTACGGATGTCTACGAGGTAGAACTCGCCCTTGGTGGGGGTGACGGGATCTCGGGATGGTGCGATTGCCCGTATGGGCAGGAGGGCAACTTCTGCAAGCACTGTGTGGCGGTCGGGATGACCGTGTTGCGGCGGGCGAAGACGATACCGCAGCAGCGGGCCGCGGCGCGGGCCCGGTCTTCCGGCTTGGAAGCGTGGCTTTCAGGGCTGTCACGCGACCAACTCCTGGTGCTGGTGCGCGAGCAGGTCGCCGAGGACCGGGAGCTGCGCCGACGTTTGGAGCTGCGGGCGGCCGCTGCTCGTTCTGACCTTAGTACGATCCGGGATCGGATCATCGCGCTGATCGATCCGCGGCCGTTCGCCCGGTACGGGTACATCGAGTACGCGGATGCCTCCGGGTATGGACGACAGGTCGCCGAGGCGGCGAGTGCCCTGCGGGCCTTGACCGCCGACGGGGAGGCCGCGCAGGCGGTCGCTTTGGCCGAGGAGGCGCTCCGGGTGCTGGGAGGGACGTACGGGGAGATCGACGACTCGGACGGCGTGGTCGGGGAGGCCGCCGCCGCAGTGGCGGAGGCTCATCTGGAGGCCTGCGTGGTCGCACCCCCCGATCCGGAGCGGCTGGCGGAGTGGCTGGTAGGACGTCTGCTCGCCGACGACAGCGATGTGACGGACCTGGATCCGCTCGCCTATGCCGACGTGCTGGGACTGAGCGGACTGGCCCGCATTCGGCAGCTGGCGGCTGAGGCACTCAGGCGCAGGCCGTCCGGCTGGGCGGAGCGGTACCTGATGGAGCGCCTGGTCAAGGCGGAGGGCGACGTCGACGCACTGGTCGCCCTGTATGCGCAGGACCTCAATCCGTCCGGTGCCACCCATCTGCTTATCGCTGAGGAACTGGAAACGGCGGGCCGCACGGAAGAGGCACTCGCCTGGGCCGAGCGGGCACTGCGGGACTGTGCCGCCGAGACGCACATCGACAGTCGTCTGGTCGAGTATGTATGCGTCCGGTACGCGAAAACGGGGCGGGGGGCGGACGCGTTCGCGGTGCGCCGGGACCGGTTCCGTGTCGAGCGGTCCCTCGCCGCCTACCGGCAGCTGCGCTCCGCCGCCGCGGCAGACTGCTGGGAGGTCGAGCGCGCGGCGGCGCTGGCCATCTTGAGGGAGGACGCCCGTCGTGAGGGCGGCGGCCGGTACGGCGGGCCCGTGCTGCTCGACGTGCTGCTCGACGACGGCGACCTGGACGCCGCCTGGCGAGAGGCGGCCGACCGCGCGGACGACCGGCAGTGGGAGCGACTCGCCGACCTGTCGCGCGAGATACGTCCGGCCGAGGCGCTCGGCGTGTACCTGCGGCTGGTCGAGCGATCGAAGGAGCCGACCGGGGACCGAGCCTACGAGCACCTGGCCGGGTTGCTCGTGGCGGCCCGTGACTGCCATCGCGCGCTGGGGACCGAGGACGCGTTCACCGGGTATCTCGCCGGCCTGCGGGCGGAACTCAAACGCCGACGCAGGCTGATGAGCATCCTTGACCGGCACGGGCTGTGAAAGGGGCTCCGGCAGAGGTCTCAGCGAACCCGTGCCCCTCCGCGGTCTCGGTAAGCCGCTCGTCGGCCTCGGAGCCGTCGGTGAACCAGGTCTGGCGCGACGTCTCCGGCCGGTTCCAGGTGCCGGTCTGGTCGCGCATTTCCGCGACGCCGGGGAGCGGTCCCCACAGTTTGAACACCTGGGCGAGGTCGATTGGCACGATGACCTGGTAGGTGTGGGCGGGGCTGGACGTTGTACGGGCGAAGACGGTGATCGGGACACTCGTTTGGGTCATGCCACGAGCATCGCGGCCAGCGCCTGCCCGAGGCACACATCGGTGCTGCTCAACCGTGCTCAGCGTTGCCCGCAGGTCACTCCCTCGGCAACTGGGGTGGCGGGGTCGGTGTGGGTGAGGTGGCCGGTTGTCGCGGCAGTTGTTCGGTGAGGCGTTCCTTGGCCAGGGCGAGGTGGCGCCGGTAAGTGCCATAGGGCACCCCCAGTCGTCTGGCGGCGGCCTTGTGGGTGCGGGAGGCCGAGATGTAGGCGGCGGTGAGGGCCTCGTGGGCTTTGACGCCCGCCGGGTCGATCTGTATCGCGTCGAGTGCGGTGGTGATGGCGCCGCGCAGGTCAGCGGTCGGGTCGGGTGAGCCCGGTGCCACGAGAGGGGAGTGCAGCAGAACGCTGGTCGCGAATTCGCGCGGGGTGTGCCAGGTGCGCAGCGCCTCGAGTACGCCTTCCTCGAACGCGGCGCGCGGCAGCTGGTCGCCCGGGCCGCTCGCGGGGGCGGTTGCGGGCCATGTCGCCAGGGGCGTGACCGTGGTGCGCGCCCAGTGTTGCACCCACTGTTCCATCGCCTGCCGTCGCCAGTCCCGGCCGAAGACGTGCTGTCGCAGGCCGCCGACGTCCACGTCCGCGACTTCCGGTATTCCGGCCGCGGCGAGGTAGCGTCCCCACCGGTCGGCGTCTTCGAAGACGGTGAAGGTCACCGCGCGTCCGTGGCTCCGCATCTCCTCGGCGATGGTGCGCCGGCTGCTGAGTTCCATCAGAGGTGAGGGCCGCTGTCGCCCGCCGGGTTGCACCGCGAAGCGGCGGATGCCCAGGTGCTCGCCCGGCCTCAGGGGAGCGGCTGCCTCCACGAGGTCCCAGACCGCTGCGATCACCGGGTCTGCGGCGCGGTCCTCGGGCAGCGGTGCGTCCAGCCGCAGGATGGCCATGAAGGCAACGGGTGTGGTGGAGCCGGTGTAGCGGTGGACGCGGAAGGCCTCCGGCTGACGGCGCAGCCAGTGCGCGACCGCGGCTGCCGATGCCGGGCCCTCGGCCTCCTCGGCCATCCGCAGCACGGCGGGCACGTCGTCGGGCCGCAGCGGAGTGTCCTCGATGTGGGGGTGCTTCCGGTGGTCGTACAGGTTGTCCGGGCGGTCGTGGTCGCGGAAGAGGAACATCCATTCCGCGACTCGTAAGAGCGCGTCGTCGGCGGTGGCGGAGCGTACGGCTTCCAGGCCGGCGAGGGAGATGCGGGCGCGGATGTCGTCGTAGCGCTCGGGGTCTCGCCAGCGCAGGTCGGCCGCGAGGGTCGCCCGCACCGCGTCGTGCGGGTGGAGCCCTTGCGGTGTGACCTCGATGTAGGGCAGCTGGCGCAGCCAGGGGAACACCGTATTGGTGTCCTCGTCACCCAGTACAGCGCGCAGCAGGGCCTCGCGGGTGACGTAGGCCTGTGCGACGACTTCGAGGGCGCGCCGGTGGACGGCGCTGGGCAGGTCGCCGACCAGCCGCTCGACCAGGGTCGTCAGGGTGTCGCCGGCGGGGTACCACGGCGCGCCGGGTGCGGCCGGCGGCACGGAGGCGGCCAGTGAGAGGGCGAGCGGGCTGCCTCCCGCGAAGGAGACGAAGGCGCCGCGCTGCTCGGCGGGGATCTCCCGGGCGGCGAGCAGGGCGTCGGACTCGGCGGGGTCGAGCGGCCGTACGGGCAGTGCGGTGAACAGTTGCGCCCACCCGGGGTCCAGCGACCATTCGGCGTCGGGGGCGGTCCTGCCGGCCACCACCACGATCGCCTGGTCGGCGAGCCGCAGCAGGAAGGTCTCGCGCAGCCACGTCTCGAGGGGCTGGCACTGTTCGAAGGTGTCGATGAGCAGCACCGCACCGGGTTCGGTGCACGCCGGGGCCGCGGCCTCCTCCAGCCGGCGCGGATCGGCGTCGAGGAACCGTCCGTCCACGTGGACCACGCGGCGGCCGGCGCGCTCGGCCTGCCGGGCGGCGTAGCGCACGAGCGAGGACTTGCCTATGCCGCCGGGGCCGTGCAGGTACGCCACGAGCGGAGCGTCCGGCGTCCCCGACAGCATCCGGTCGAGCACCGCCCGCTCCGGCTCCCTGCCCACCAGCGCTCCGGCCCGTGCCTCCGCCAGCCGGTCCGCCAGGCCCCTCGCACCCAATCCGGGCTCCTTTCGTCAGGCCCATTTTGCCGTCGAAGATCGGTTCGATGAAGCGCTTTCTACGTGAGTGGTACCGAGCGCGGAGCGGCGTCCCGGGAGGGGGGTCGCCGCTCGGATGTGTGTGCAGCATCGATTCGGTGTCGTCCGGGTGCTGCGGTTCGGTCTCCTCGCCCGGAGCTTCGGCTCGTTCGTCCATGTCCATCTCTCCTTCGGTGTGTTCTTCTCCGGGCGTGAAGCCGCCGGTTCAGGCGGCGGGGTGCCTGCCGGCCGGTGACGTGACGATGAGTCCGGGGGCCGCTCCCGCGGGCCGGCGGCCACGGAGGCGACCGGCATGAACCGGTCGCCGCACGCGAGTTGCAGGGAGCTGAGGAGCATTTCGCGGTTTGCGCCCGCTGGGTCAGGTGAGGAGGTACGCCCTCAGGATTGTCGCCGTGTAGGTGTTGCCCTCGGTGTCGGTCAGGGTCGTCTTGAAGGAGACGGAGCGGGCCTTGGTCGGTTGGGTGATGGCAACGGTCTTCTTGCCGTGGTCGGTGGTTACGCGGGCGGCGGACCAGGTTGCTCCGGCGTCGTAGGAGACCTGCACTACCAGGGACTTCAGGTGCTTGGCGGCCGGGCCCTCGATGGTGAGCGGGACCGTGGTGCGGCGGCCGGAGGCGGCCGTGCCGGTGGGGGTGAGGGTGGGATGGAAGCGGACGGTGGAGAGAGGGAGGGGGGTGGAGGCGCTCGGTTGCTGTGACGTGTGTTTCGAGGTGAAGGTCCAGGCCGCGGTGAGGCGGCTGGTGGTTGCGGCCACCGTGGCCGGGCGGGTCAGGTCCGTGCGGATCGTGTACCGGGTCGAGCCGGCCGGGAGGTTGTCGACGCTCTGGCAGAGGTCGCCGTCGTTGTCGAGGAGGGTGCTGCCGCCCGCCGTGACCGTAGTGTGCCGTGCGGCCACGGAGAACGCCGGGTGGCCGGCACCGTCGGCCAGGTCGGGGACGCACAGGTCGAGCGTGTCGCCGCCGCGCCGCGCGCCGTACGCGCCGCCGACGAGGGGGCTGAAGACGCCCACGTTGTACGTCGACTCGTACGTCCGGCCCGCCCGGTAGGACACCGGGCTCTCCTCGCCGTAGAACACGTCGGTGTCGTCCCCGGAGGCGTTCTGCTGGCCGAGGCCGACCGTCCAGCGGAAGCCCTTGGGCGTGGTGACGTACGTCTTCGCCGTCGCCGGGAGTGGGAACGGAGCGCTCACCGTGCCCAGCGCCAGGGTGGGTCCGTGCCACATGGCGTTGACGATGCCCTTGCGGTGGGCGACGGAGGAGCCGAAGTGCCGCTTCGACAGGGCGAGTTCACTCATCCGCGCGGTGTGCCGATAGCCGGTGGGGAAGCGGTCGGGCAGGTTGTAGAGGAGGTTGTAGGTGGTGCTGCCCTTCTGCCACAGGCTGCTGATCTGCGTGCTGAGCTTCCCGGGCGCGGCGGCCGGCCCCAGCGTCGCGGTGCGCAGATCCGTGAACGGGCCCCAGAACAGAGTGGAGTTGTGCGCGTCGTTTCCGTCGCCCACACCGAAGTTGAGGAAGCCGTCCAGCATCTTCCCGCCGCCCCTCGGCGGAGTGATCTCGACCGGCTTGGCCTTGCGGGCGTCGAAGGTAACCGTCGTGTTCTTGGTGATCGAGAGCTTCGGCCGGACGAGCGCCGAAGTGCCCTCGGCTCCGGTTCCGCCTTCGGCTTCGGCTTCGGCTTCGGACATCACCGTGTCGACGACGTAGTCACCGCGTGGCACGCGCACCTTGTAGACGCCCTTGGCGATCTGCTGCGAGTCGTTCAGTTCCGTGGTCCAGTAGTCGCCCGAGTGGCTGTAGATCTCGGTCAGCGGCGAGCTGACGGGGTTTCCGCCGCGGTCCAGGAACTTCAGGGTCAGATCGTGTGCCTCGGCCTCGCGTACGACGCCGAAAGCCGTCCGTACGACCGTTTTGGTGCCCGGCTCGGTGGCGATGACCGCGCCCGAGTACGCGCCGTCCGCCGCCTCGGTGCGGGTGTCCGCGGTGAGGTCGACGCTCGCGGTGCCGCCCGCGGGGACGGTGAGGTGCGAGGCGCTGAGCCTGAACATGCCCGCAGGCGCGGTCTGTCCGGACGGGCCGGTCGCGGTGGCGGCGAGGTCCAGGGTGACCGGAGAGTCGCCGTCGTTGCGGTAGGTGACGGACCGGGTGGACGGCTGGTCGTCGGAGTGGGGCCACAGTTGCTCCCCGAAGGACACCGAGGTCTGCTCGCTCACCACGGTCTGGGTGAGCGCCCGCGCCAAGGCGACCCGGCCGGTCCCCTGCTGGTAGCCGGTCAGGCCGGCAGTCGGGGCGGCGGAGGCGGTCAGTACCTGCTTGATCCGCTCTCCCGTCCAGTCGGGGTGCCGCTGTGCCAGGATCGCGGCGGCCCCCGCGACGTGCGGCGTCGCCATCGACGTACCGGACATGGAGACGTAGCCGTCAGCCGCCGGGTCGCCCAGTTCGCCGTGGGCCGCCTTCGCCGAGACGATGTCCACCCCCGGCGCGGTGAGGTCGGGCTTCAGCGCGCTGTCGGCGGTCGGGCCGGTGCTGGAGAAGTCGGCGATACGGTCCTTGCCGTCGACCGCGCCCACCGCGAGCGCCGACTTGGCCGTGCCCGGGGAGCTGAGGGTGCCGGGCCCGGGGCCGTCGTTGCCTGCCGCGGCGACGGTGAGCATGCCGGTGCTCTTGGAGAGGGCGTTCACGGCCGTCTCGACCGGGTCGTTCCCCGGGATGTCGGTCTGGCCGAGGCTGAGGTTGGCCACCTTCGCGCCCTGCGCGGCGGCCCACTCCAGGCCGGCGATGATGTTGGAGTCGGCGCCCTCGCCGCTGTCGTCGAGCACCTTGGCGTTGAGGATCTCGGCGCCGGGCGCGACGCCCCGGTACAGGCCACCGGACCCGGCCCCCGAGCCGGCCACGATCGCCGCGACATGCGTGCCGTGGCCCTTACGGTCGTCCGTACTGCCGGTGCCGCTGAAGTCCTTCGACTCCGTGACCAGCGAGGCGAGGTCCGGGTGTGTGGTGTCGATGCCGGTGTCCAGGACGGCGACCTTGACGCCCTTGCCGTCGTACCCGGCGGCCCAGGCGTCCGGCGCGCCGATCTGTGTGACGTTGCCGCTGGCCTCCCCCCGCACCGCCCGCACGGCCCGCGCCGTGAACCGGCCGTCCAGCCAGACCCGGGCGACTCCCGAGGCGGTGGTAAGGGTCTTCCAGGCGTCGCCGGCCTCGGACTTGGGCACGGTGAGCGCGGCGCCGCCCACGCTGGGCAGGTTCCGGCGTACCGTGACGTGCGCGTTCGCCACCAGCGACTTCTGGGTGTTCGCGCGCCGGGCGCCCTTACCGTCGTACGTCACGATCAGCGGGAGCGTGCCGCGCCGGGCGTCGTCGTATCCGGCGCGTATCAGGGTGCTGACGTCGAACAGCCGCTTGTCCAGGGTGCCTTGGCCGATGCGGGCGGCGGCGTCGGCCGGCACGACGTACTGTTCGCCGTCGACGCGCCGGACGGACACCGGGACGTCCTCGCGTCCCGGCGCCTGCTGCACGCCGGTCACCCGGCCCCGGGCGTCCAGTCGGACCCGGTCCCCGGTGACCAGGGTGACGAACCGGGCCGGTGATCCGGCGCCCGCCGCTGCGGCGGTGGACGCCCCCGCGGTCCGCGCGCCGAACTCGGAGGCGGTGTTGGTGTCCGCGGTGCGCAACCCGAGCCCCGTGCCGGTGTCCGTCACCGAGACGCCCGTCATCACTCCCGCGACCAGCAAGGCGGCCAGCGCCGCCGATGAGGATCCGATACGCATCAGCCCACCTGCCCGGGAACCTGCTTGCTGGCGTCGACGATGGCGCGCTGCGTGATCGCGCTGGTGAACGTGACGGTGCCGACCTTGAACGGGCTGTCCGCCACCTTCTTGACCACAACGTTGCGCTCGCCGAGGAACTGCAAGGTCTTCTTGTCGAAGATCCATTCAGTGCGCTCACCGGCGGCGTCGTTCTGCCGGGCGATCGCCACCCCGTGACGGCCCACCGCATCGACCGCGTCGTCCACCGCCACGACCCCGGGGATCTTGGCCGCGGCCTTGTAGAGGGCGGCGGTGAGACCGGCGGGCGGATAGCTCTCGGTCAGCAGATCACCGATGGCGACGAAGGCCGCCTGATCGCGGGGCACTTCGTGGTCCCGGACGGCGTCCGAGTCCCGGTAGATCCGCTGCAACAGCGCATCGGGGTCGGTGGGCAGCTTGACCAAGGCATCGTAGGCCGAGTCGATCGGGATGTCGCTGGACAGGGTCATGCCCTTATCGCTCGTCTCGCCCGCTTCGATCAGCCAGCCGTCCTTGCCGTCGAGGGAGTTCCAGACCTGACGGGAGTGAAGCTTCTGGCTGACCACCGTGGTCTTGTTGTCGACGGTGTGGGGGTAGGTGCTGGCCACCTTCGAGGCGATGTAGACGAACTGGCCGGCGTGCGGCGTGGGTCCGGAGACATCGGCGGCGGCCAGAGAGATGCGGTCGAGCAGTTGGGGGGCGCCCTTGGCGTCGGCGACGCCGATCCGGGTGGTCAGCGCGGGGCCGGTGGCCAGAGCGGTCTTGCCACCGCCGTCGTTGCCGCCGGACAGAGTGACGCCGGCCACGACCGCGCCGGCCAGGGCGAAGGCCGCGGCGGGGAGAAGGATCGCGCGGCGCAGGAACGGATTGGGGCGCCGCGGGGCGACGGCCGGCCGGCCGTCGGTGCGGGTGGTGCGGAGGTCTTCGTGGATCTGGGCCATCATCTGCTCCTTGTGGAACTGGTGGCGGCCCGCCGGCAGATCCCGCTCGACGGAGGGCAGGAGGCCCTGGGTCTCCGTCCACTCAGCCGGGCGTGGCTGGGAGGGGCTGGCGTTCATCGGTTTCCTTCCTGTGCGGACCGGATCACGTATCCGCGATCACCTGTTATCTGCCGGTTGGTGGCGATGAGTTCCCGATTTTCTCCGAGCAGTTCCGCGCTTCTCCCATTCAGCAGTTCCGCGTCCGCGAGCTTGCGGAGCCTGCCGCGGGCGCGGGACAGCCGGGAACGGACGGTGCCGACGGGGATGTCGAGGGCGCGGGCGGCCTCGGCGTACTCCATGCCCTCCCACAGACACAGCGTCAGGACCTCGCGTTCGGGGCGTTTGAGCAGACTGAGCGCGGTGAGCGTGGCGGCGATCCGACGCCGGTCGTCAAGCCGTCCGACGGTCTCCTCGGCATGGTCCTCGACCAGCTCCTCAGCGGCGCCCGCGGCCGCCGCAGCCTCGGCCGCGTTCCGGTAACGCCGGTTGCTGCGGTACTGGGAGCGGGCGACGTTGGTCGCGATACCCAGCAACCACGGCCGCAGCGAACCCCCGTCGGCCTCGACCGACGCACGACGCCGCCACGCCTCCACGAACGTGGTCGACATGACGTCCTCGGCCGCGGACCAGTCGGCGGTCAGCCGGAAAGCATGGTTGTACACCGCACGGGCGTACGCGTCGAAAAGTTCCGCGAAGGCGTCCGGCTCTCCGGTTCGCACCCGGGCTCGCATATCTGTGGTCACGTCCTGAACTGCCCGATCGCGCGGGCGAGTTCCAGTGCTCTACGTCACACCGGTCCCGGGAGTCGCCCCCGCCACCGGGAAAGCGGCTGCCCGCACGCCACGTCGAGCCGGGACACCGCGGGGATCAAGACGACGAACAGCCAGCCGCTCCGGCGAGTACTCCACCACGAACTCGGACTTGAGTGCTGGGGTACGCGGTCGGTGACCTCTGGGGGGTGAGTCGGCTTGCGCCCGTCTCATCGGATCTGTCCTTCGTGGAAACCCCGGCCTTCAGGCCGGGGAGGAAACGAAGCTCCTGCGGAGCAGCCTCGACTCCGGCACGTGTGAGCGTTCCGAAGGACAGCGAGTAGTGCGCGCCGTGCGTCCGCACACTGCGCTCGCCACTCCACATGGCCCGGATGAGGGTGATCGCCTCTTCCAGTGCGTCGACCGCCTCTCTGGGCGTGCGACGGGAGCCGCCCATGGCCTCGACGGCTTCCCAGAAAGCGCCGGCACCCAGGCCGAGCTGGACCCGGGAGCCGGTCAGTCTGTCCAAGGTCGTCACAGCCTTCGCCAGCACCGCCGGCGGACGCAACGGCAGGGAACTGACCGTCGGGACGAGCGTGACATGTCGCGTCCGCGCGGCCAGGAAGGTGAGCAGTGTCCAGGTGTCGTCGAACGCCGCCTGATACGGATGGTCCTGAATGGTCAGAAGGTCAAGGCCGAGACCGTCGATGAGCAGTGCCTGCTCGCTGGAGCGGCCGACGCGGAGGGCAGTTGGGTCTACGTTGGCGCCGAAACAGGACAGGGAGAGGCATTGAAAGTCTCCTGAGCGACCGGCGCTTGCTCGACGGCGGCCGCAGTGGCCGGGAGCGGGAAAGGGAACTGGTCCGCCGCCTGGGAGGCAGCGCCTTCAAGACCGGGCGGCGGCCAGAGATGGCGGCGGTGCGCAGGGCAGTGAACTGGACCTCGATGGCGTTGAGCCAGGAACTGTTCGTCGGGGTGCAGGGCGATGGACCCGAACAATGTGGTCCTGGCTGTCGTCCAGCTCAGCGGGTAACTTCCCCCTGGCGACCGATGCCGGGCCTGTCGGCCCTTCGAGTCACAGGAACTCGCTTCGATAGGTCGAGGCCAGCTCGGCCGCGCGGCGGCGGCGCTCCGCGAGCTCGCTCTCCGACAGTTGTGGCGGCGGTGCGTCCTTGCCCGCGACGACATCGCCGATGCGCGTGAAGTACTCGTCCTGGCCGGCCGGGGTGCACATGCACAGCATGCGGGCCGGCGCACCCGAGGCGTTGCGGAAGTTGTGCGGGGCGTTGGCCGGGACGTTGACCGTGGACCCGGCCCGTACGGTGTGCTTCTCGCCGCGAAAGGTGAACTCGATCTCGCCCTCGAGGATGGTGAACATCTCCTCGAAGTCGTGCCGGTGCGGCGGCGGGCCGCCGCCGTCGGGGACGCACATGTCGATCAGGCAGTACCGGCCGTCGGTCTGCTCTCCGGTGACCAGTATGGCGTAGGTGTTGCCCACCAGAGAGATGTACGTCGTACCGGGATCGTCGGGGTCCGCCACGGTCAGCGAGCGGGACAGGTCGTCGTCGGGAAGCATCGGGATTGTCTCCTTCGAAAGTCAGTCAGGTGGGGATCAGGTGCCGGGCGGTCTCATAGAGTCCGGCAGTCTCCCGGACGTCGATGCGCATGCTGCGCGAAGTGGGAGCAGGGCCCGGCCGGGCGGCGCTTCAATGTGTTCTTGCCGGTGTCCGAGGGGCTCCCTCGCGGAGGGCGACGCGACGAGGGGCTCGGTGCCGGCTCAGATGGATTTGAGGACGCGGATGCGGTCGGCGATGGCGCGACGGGCGACGTCGGAGGTGAAGGCGATGGAGTCGAATTCGTGGGGGACGCCGGGGTGCAGGTGGAACTCGACCGGCACGCCGGCGCGGCTGAGTTTGGTGGCGTAGGCGGTGTCTTCGTCGCGGAAGACGTCGAGCTGTCCGACCTCGATGTAGGCCGGTGGCAGGCCGGTGGCGTCCTCGAGCCGGGCCGGGGCTGCCGTGGCCGGGACGTCGGGCCCGCCGGCGGCCTCGCCGAGCAGGGCCGGCCATGCGGTGAGGCTGTCGTCGTAGGACCACAGCAGGTAGGGCGCGATGTGGGGATCAGTGGTGGTGGTGCGGTCGTCGAGCATCGGCATGATGAGGATCTGGCGGGCGATCTTCGGGCCGCCGCGCTCGCGGGCGAGGATCGTCAGGGCTGCGGCCATGCCGCCTCCGGCGCTGTCGCCCATCACACCGATGCGGTTGGCGTCGACGTCGAGTTCGGGGGCGTGTTCGTGCAGCCAGCGCAGCGCCGTGTAGGCGTCTTCGAGCGGGGTCGGGAAGGGGTGCTCGGGGGCGCGGCGGTACTCGACTGACAGCATCGGCACGCCGCTGGCGGAGACGTAGCGGGAGACCGGGCCGTCGAACAGGTCGATGTGGCCGAAGATGTATCCGCCGCTGTGGAAGAACAGCACGGCCGCGCCCGGCGCCGCGCCGTCCTTGGTGTACCAGCGCATTTTGATCTGTGTGCCGTCGTCTGCGGTCGCGTAGTGCTCGTGGGTCGTCACATCGGCCGGGATCGGCTGCGCGGCTCCCGCGGCGCCGATGATCGGTTCCCACATGGCGCGGCGGCCCGCGATGTCGCCCACAGCCGGCGGCTTGGCCTCGGCCATCGCGCCGGCCATCGGGCCCAGTGCCTGGGCGATTTCGGGATCCAGACTGAGTGCCATGGTCTTTTCCTTTCGGTGGAGGTCGGTGTCAGTCGTCAGGCGGTGGGCGGGATGACGATGACCTTGCCGTGCACCGCGCCGTCGGCGGCCCGGGCGTGGAGCGCCGGGAGTTCGGCCAGCGGTACCCGTTCGGCGACGTCGACACGCAGCTCGCCGCGGTCGGTCGACGCCACGAGCTGGGCCAGCTGGTTGGCGTCGCTGCGGACGAAGAGGTCGATGCCGCGCACATCGCGTGCTTCGTCGCTGGGCGCGGGCATCCATACCGTGGTGTTCACGAGGACACCGCCGGGTCGGACCAGGGTGACGAGCGCGGCCAGTTCGTCCGGGGCCACCGGTGCGAGGTTGAGTGCGAGGTCGACCGGTTCGGTCACCGCGGCGGTCACGCTGGTGGTGGTGTGGTCGATGACTTCGTCGGCGCCGGCCGAGGTGACGGCCTGGCTGCTGCGCGGGCTGGCTGTGGCGATGACGTGGGCGCCGGCGTTCTTGGCCAGCTGCACGGCGTAGCCGCCGACGGCTCCGCCGGCGCCGTTGATCAGCACGCGTTGCCCGGCGGTCAGCTTGCCGTGGTCGAACAGTGCCTGGTATGCGGTCAGGCCCACCACCGGGAGCGCGGCGGCGTCGGCCAGGGGGACGCTCTTGGGTGCCGGGGTCAGGATGTCGGCCGGGGCGAGGACGTACTGCGCGGCGGCTCCGGTGCCGTCCATCGGCAGGAAGCCGATCACGTCGTTGCCGACCGCGAGGCCGTCGACGCCCTCGCCGACCGCGTCGACGGTGCCGGCGACGTCGATGCCAGGCGTGTGGGGCAGCTTCACCGGTATGGGGCCCTGCATGAAGCCGCCGCGGATGTTGCCGTCGACGGAGTTGAACGACGTCGCGGCGACGCGGATGCGGACCTGCCCGGCCCCGGGGAGGGGCTGCTCCACGTCTTCGTAGCGCAGGACGCTCGGGTTGCCGTACTCGTTGAAACGTACTGCCTTCATTTCGGTTCTCACCTTCACTGCGATCCATGTTGCTTCGAATTCGAAGCACCTGTTGAGGACCATACATCTGCTTCGAATTCGAAGCAAGTGTTGGCGGTCACTGCTGGTGCGAGCGCATCGCCGCGGCGAGTTCGAGGGCGGCTCGGTCGATGCAGGCGCGCAGCCGCGCCGCGTCGGTTTGAGCCGTGGCCAGCCCGTCGGCGGGGCCCGCGACGACGACCGTGGGCACGGGGGCGGCGTGCACGTCGGTCAGGTGCCTGCGCATCACCTGCGCAAGGTCGGGCGGCTGCTGGTGGGAGCCGCTGTGAAGCGCCAGCAGTGCCGGCATGCCGGAGAGGACTTTCTCCCCGAGAACGGCGAAGAACGAGTCGAACACCTCGCTCGGGCAGGCGGCGAGCACCGGGGTCGCCACCACCAACCCGTCGGCCGTCACGACCGCCGCGATCGCCTCCCGCAGGTCCAGGCTGGCGCGGCCCCGGGCGGAGTGCTGGGCGAGATCGGCCGCCAGCCGGTGCAGCTCCACCACCTCCACCTCGGCACGCGCACCACCAGCCGCCAGTGACCGGCACACAGCCTCAGCGACCCAGTCCGCGAGCAGACGGGTCGGGCGCCCGTAACCGACACCGGCGCACAGGACGGCCAGAGACACCGGGCTCCACGCGGCGGTGCTCATCCCGGCAACGTGTTCACGGTTTCTGCCCTGCGGCCGCGCTGTGGTGCCGTCACCGGGGAGGGCCGAGGACGACGTTGCGCAAGGTAAGGGATGTCCATGGCCGGTCCTCGGGATCTGTGGGCGGCGGCGCCGTCCTTCTGCTCGCAACCCTGCGCCGCACCACTGCCCGAACTCCATGCTCTTCGCTGCTCAGTCGGGCCCAACACTGCCCACACCGTGTGCGCACGAGGTCACCCATCGGACCGAGGAGACCCTCGCGTCCGCCCGATCCACCGCCCCGGGTCGGCGCCGGAACGCGCGGAGAAAGTCACTTCCAGATCCGCCTGCAGTGGTTGGAACTGCAGAACGCCACCACACCACACTCTTCGAATTCGAAGCAGTAGACTTCGGTCATGCCTGATTCACCGCCGTCGCTCGACCCCCTGCAGCTCGGTGCCTACTTCGACCTCATCGAGGTGACCAGCCTGCTCCGGCACGCAGTCGAACAGCAGCTGCGCGAAACCGGCGATCTCAGCTATGTGCAGTTCCAGCTGCTGGCCCGCCTCGGGGACTCGCCGACGGGCAGTCACCGCATGACCGATCTGGCCGACGGCCTCGTCTACAGCCGCAGCGGCCTGACCTACCAGGTGGATCTCCTCCAGAAGGAGGGCCTGGTCGTCCGCGCTCCCTCGCCGGACGACGAGCGGAGCATCACCGTCACCCTCACCGATGCCGGGCGTGAGCTGCTAGCGAAGGTGCTGCCGGGTCACATCGAGGTGGTCAGCGGCCTGCTGTTCGAGCCGCTTTCGCGCGACGACGTCAAAGCTCTCGCCGGCCTGCTGGCACCGGTGCGCGACCACATGCGCTCGACACCGCCCCGCTCAGCCGCGCCTCGCCGCCGCAAAGGCGGAGCATAAGGACTCGACCCAGACCACGCGGTAGGGACACGGCACGTCCCGCTCGACGCCGGGCCAAGGGAAGCGACGAGCCACGCCGAGGGCAGGGGCTGTGGCGTAACGCCCGGACGACGTCGAGTCGATGCTGCATACAGGCGAGCATCGCTCTCCGTCCCGTGAGCTGGCCCGCAGTCGGTGTTACAGGCGGTGCCAACCTGGAGAATTTCCGGCCCGCCCCGCGACGAACTTCGGCAGGTGGCCGGTATGGCCCCGCGAAGCTGGCCACCCGCGTGACAGCCCTGACAACCGAGGGGGCCGGCGAGGGATCTGCGGAGCGGAGCGGGAGGCAGGCCCAGGCGCGGCGGATGCCGATGTCGTTGATGAACGGCACCTGAGGCGGGGCATCCCAGCCCCTTCTCGCCGACCGCCTGGATCCCGCGGCAAGCCGGGGGTGTTCTGGTCGGCCATGGCGGCGTCGTTTCCTCCGACCGCCCCACCTTCAACACAGGGGCACCCTTCGCTTCGACTGAAGTGGCCCGATGAATTCTCAAGATACGTCCACGCGAGGCCCGAAATTCCACCGATCGCATTGACCTGAGGTTCAAGTGGTCCTACCTTTCCCTGGGTTGAGTTCCAGATCCCACGGGAGGGGTCCATGCCAACGCACCGCAGAGCCGCCCTCGTCGCCCTCGTATCCACCGTCCTGGCCCTCGGCCCACCGGGGCTCGCCGCTCACGCGCTCGGCGCGCCGGGCCCAGCCGCCTCCGCGGACGTCTATGTGGCCCCCGGAGGCGACGACCACGCCGACGGCAGCGCCCGGCACCCCGTCCGCACGCTGGACCGGGCCCGTGACCTGGTTCGGGCCCGGGTCGCCGGCCTGCGCGCCGACCTGACGGTCCATCTGGCACCGGGCACCTATCGTCGTACCGGCCCACTCGTGCTGGACGCCCGCGACTCGGGGGCCAACGGGCATCGAGTGATCTGGCAGGGCACCGGCGACACGGTCATCAACGGCGGGCTCCGGGTGGCCGGATGGCACCGGGCACCCGGGCACAAGGGCCTGTGGGCCGCTCCCGCTCCCCGAGGACTCACCGACACACGGCAGTTGTACGTCGACGGAGTGCGCGCCCAGCGGGCCCGCGGGGCCGTGCCGGTCACACTGACCCAGACCGCGACCGGCTACACCGCCTCCTCCGACGCCCTCGCCCACTGGAAGCACCCCGAGGACGCCGAGTTCGTCTACACCAGCGGCGAAGCCCTGTGGAACATCGAACGCAACGGGCTCGGCCAGTGGACCGAGCCACGCTGCCCGATCGCCTCCGCCGACGGCACCAGCATCACCATGGCGCAGCCCTGCTGGGACAACTCCAACAAGCGGGTCGAGTTCCCCGACATCCCCGGCCGCACGGTCAGCATGGTCGGCCCCGGCCGCCTCACCAACGGCGGCAAGCCGTCGTACGTCGAGAACGCCTACGAACTACTCGACCAGCCCGGCGAGTGGTACCTCGACAAGAGCGACCACACGGTCTACTACCTTCCCCGCAAGGGCGAGGACCTCGGCCGCGCCGACGTCGAGGCAGCCGCGGCCGAGAAACTGCTCGACGGACGCGGCACCGCGGACGCCCCCGTCCACGACCTCGCCTTCCGCGGCATCCGGTTCAGTTACGCGACCTGGCTGACTCCGTCCCGGCCGGAGGGCTTCTCCGAGATCCAGGCCGGCTACACGATCACCGGCGACCGCGGCTGGGCCACACAGGGCCTTTGCCAGTACGTCCCAGGCGGAACCTGCCCGTTCGCCTCCTGGACCAAGATGCCGGGCAACGTCTCCTTCGCCCACGACCAGCGCGTGGAGTTCACCGACGACGTCTTCGCCCATCTCGGCGCCTCCGGACTGGAACTGGGCGCGGGCAGCGCGGACTCCTCGGTCAGCGGGAGCGTCTTCACCGACGTGTCCGGCAACGGGCTGGAGATCGGCTCAGTGGACGGACAGACCCCGGCGTCGGGCGTGCGCGTGACGGACAACCACCTGTACGGGCTGCCCCGCGAGTACCACGGCGGCGTGGGCATCCTCAACGGCTACACCCAGCACACCACCATCGCCCACAACCAGATCGACCACGTCGCCTACTCGGCGATCTCGATGGGATGGGGCGGCTGGCCCGACAAGATCGGCGACCCCGCGACCCCGAATCCCAGCCACGACAACGCCGTACGCGACAACCTGGTCTTCGACTACATGCAACTGCTCGACGACGGCGGCGGCGTCTACACCCAGGGCCTGACCGGCACCTCCCTGACCGACGGTGAGAAGGTCACCGGCAACGTCATCCATGACCAGTGGGGCCTGGGCAAGAGCGTCTACACCGACAACGGCTGCACCTACGAGACCGTCGAGGGCAATGTCCTCTACCGCGCCTCCTACGCCAACGTCGCCTCCCGGCACACCGACTACCGCGACAGCCTCGGCAACAACGACCCCACCCTGATCAAGGACAACTGGTGGGAGGAAGGCACCGCCGACGGGGACAACAAGGGCCTGGTGACCAGCGGCAACAAGATCATGACCGGACTGTCCGACGTACCGCCGGACGTCCTCGCGAACGCCGGACTCGAACCCGCCTACCGGCACCTGCTGACCCTGCGCGTCGGCGGCGTCTCCGTGCCGGAGGCGCCGGCCCGGGTCGGCACCAGCACGGCGGGCGCCGACGCGCTGTACGTGACCTTCAACCCCACCTTCGCGGACGGCGGTTCACGGGTGACCCGTTACACGGCACGGGCGTACGACCCCACGGGCCGTCAGGTCGCCCAGCAGTCCGTCGGCGCCGACGAGTTCAAACGCACCGCCCTGCTGCGCATCGGCGGACTACAGGCGGGCGGCGGCCCCTTCACTGTGACCGTCACCGCGAGCAACGACCAGGGCACCAGCGCTCCCTCGCTCGCCTCGGCGCCGCTGAGCCCGACGGCCGCGAGCACGCTGCCCGCCGCGCCGACGAGCCCGAAGCTGCGCACCGCGGCCACGGCCGCCACCCTCGCCTGGACCCCGCCGACCGGTACGGGTGACGCGAAGATCGTCGGTTACCGGGTGACCGTCTCCGACGGACGCGACCCGATCACGGTGACCGGCCGGGACGTGCTGGTCACCCAGCCCTCCGCCAAGGGCATGTTCCGGGTGATCGGAGGACTGAAACCCGGAACGCCCTACAGCGTGACGGTCGCCGCGGTCACGGCGGCGGGCACCGGCCCCGCGGCCACGGTCAGCGGGACCACGACCGCCGGTTAGCCCACCGAAACAGTCCGGGACCTCGTAACCCGACGCCGGCCGCCACCGCCGACGGTCGAGACCACACCATCGAGTTGAGGCTGCTGCCCGAACTGACCGATCCCGCAGCCGAATACCAAGGCCCACCCCCAACGGTGGGCCTTGGTGTGTCTCGCGAGACACACGTCAGCTTGTTCTTATGCTCTGAGCCGGTTTCGTTCGACGATGCTCTCGGGCCGTTTCGCGGTTTTGCCCACGTCGTAGCAGGGGCGGGCCGCTGGTTCTTCGAGCCAAGGGGCGTTCCAGGTCCGGGTGTTGAGGGTTTCGGTGCGCGGGCCGGGCAGTGCAGGTGCGGGTGGAGGTTCCTGAACCCCCCGGCGGACTCGGGCCGGGGTGAGCCGGCCAAGCTCGGCGGGCTTCTCCCTTGGCCGCCGTAAGCCGGCGGCGGCCTCGCGCAGGAAGCGGATCTGGGTGTGGGCGGCGATGATCAGCCAGGTCCAGCGCTCGCCGGCCTCGGGGCTTCGCAGCTTGGGGCGGGTCCACCCGAGGGTCGGTTTCATCAGCCTGAAGAGGTGCTCGATGTGGGCCATGCGCGGGGCGTCGAAGCGCGAATGCCCAGGTGAGCAACCTAGTTCGAAGCGCATTTCGGGACCGTCCCCCACGCGACCGACCTGACGGTAGCCTGATCGACATGACGGCTGAGGGCGAGACGGCAGAGGGTGAAGCCCTGGTTGGCGGCATGGTGAACGCGGGCGCGGTCTTCCGCCACGGTGCCCTGGTGGAACGCCCGGCACCGCGCACCGCGCGCGCCCTCCATGCCCATCTCCTCGCACTCAAGGGGCAGGGGTCGGGAACTGCTGCCGGTTTGCCGAGCATGAGTGACTTCTGGTGAGCGTGAGTGAGCGCCTGTACTGGATACGGTGGTTCATCTGCCGCCAGGAGAGTCTGCCTGCGGTGGTGGGCTGCCTGCGCTTTCGGGAGGGAACGGGAGTTCGTGGGTCGAATGGGTGACCTTTGCGGATGCTGCTCGTTGACTGGCGTGGACGGGGTTCTTCGGCAGGGCGGGGGTGTATGAGTGGGCGGGTTGCGGAAGGTGGCGGCGTCGTTCGTGGTGCCCGGCCCGGCCGGAGTGGCAATCCGGGACCGGCTGCGGGTGTCGAATGCGGACGCGGCGGTCCTCACCGAGGTCGGCGTCCACTTGGGGTCGCTGGCGGCCGGGGATCTCGCGGAGCGGTCCCGGCAGGGGCTGGGGCATGATGCGGCCTCCTGGGCGGTGCGCAAGAGGTCGCTGACGGGGAGGTCGTCGGCGCGCTGGGCGGGCAGCATCACCAAGGCCACCCATGATCAGTGGGCGCTGGCCCGGCGCGGGCAGGCCGCCCAGACGGCCTGGCTGCGGAGGCAGATCGCCTCCATCGAGGCGCGGCTGGCCCGGCCGCTGGGCGCAAAGGCCGACAAGCGGGCAGGGCTGGTGCGCGGCTATGCCACGCGCGTCGAGTGGCACGCCAAGTCCCGCCGCCTCCAGACCCTCAAGGCCCGGCTCGCGGTGGTGGAGGCGGACCAGGCGGCGGGACGGGTGCACGTAGTGCGTGGTGGCAAACGCCTCGCGAACGGCCGCCACCACCTTCGAGCGGCCAGCCTGGACGAGCACGCCTGGCGGCAGCGCTGGCAGGCGGAGCGGATGTTCCTGACCGCCGACGGGGAGTCCGGCAAGCGCGTGGGCAACGAGACCATCCGCGTCACCGAAACCGGCCAGTTATCGCTCAAGGTCCCGGCTCCGCTGACCCACCTGGCCAACGCACCTCACGGCCGCTACGTCTTGGACGCGACCGTGCGGTTCCAGTATCGGGGGCAGGAGTGGCGTGACCGGATCACCGCGAACCGGGCGGTGGCCTACCGCATCCACCACGATGTGCTGCGCGGCCGCTGGTATGTGACCGCGTCCTGGCAGCGCGCCGCCGCCCCCGCCCTGCCGCTTCAGGCGGCCCTCGCGCGGGGCGTGGTGGGAGTGGACATGAACGACGACCACCTCGCCGCATGGCACCTCGATGTCCACGGCAACCCCATCGGCGAACCCCAGCGCTACTTCCACGACCTCACCGGCACCGCCCAGCACCGGGACGCGCAGATCCGGCACGCCCTGACCAGGCTGCTGCACCACACCCGCCGCTGCGGGGCCGCCGCGATCGCCATCGAGGACCTCGACTTCAGCGACGGCACCAGCCGCGAGAAGCACGGCCGCAACAAACGCTTCCGCCGCCTCATCTCCCGCTTCCCCACCGCAAAACTCAAAGCGCGCCTCGTCTCGATGGCAGCCGAACAGAACATCGCGATCGTGGCGGTCGACCCGGCCTACACCTCCCGCTGGGGTGCCCAGCACTGGCAGAAACCACTGAGCACTACGACTCGCAAGATTTCCCGGCACGATGCGGCGAGCATCGCGGTCGGGCGACGCGCCCTCGGACATCCGATCCGGCGACGGACGGCACCGCCCCCGCATCACCGGAGTGATGGTGCGGGGCATCGGACCGTCCAGGCCCGACCGGAGATTCGTCGGCGTGACGAACCCCGCCCCCACCTTCCCGGACCGCGCACCGGATGCGCGCCGCCCGGCATTGGAGCGAAAGCGGGCGACCAGGGTGCCCAACACCGTTCGGGACACCCGGCTGAGCAAGAGTCCTGGCAACAGGACTCACTCCCGCTCAGTCTTTAGGAACGGTTCGACGCGGCTCCGAGGCCGATCCGTCTTACCGCAGACGGACGCGAGCAGCTGACCTTCATCCCGGGCGACGTCGCTCTGCCGCCGTTTCCGCGCTGGGTGATGACCGAGACCGCGTTGAGGTCGGTGGGAAGCCTGTTGAGGCGCCTGCACGACGCCGGCGCGGCCATCGCGGTTGACGCATGTGCTGAGTGGCCCCGATCCCTGGCCGACCCGGCGGGGGGAACGATGCTGTGCCACAACGATGTGTGCCCGGAAAACGTCGTCTTTCGCGACGGCCGTGCCGCAGCACTGATCGATTTCGACCTGGCGGCCCCCGGCCGAGCAGTATGGGATGTTGCCATGACCGCCCGCTACTGGGTTCCCATGCTCGATCCCACATCCGCGGCAGTTTTCTATCCCGCGGGGCTGGACGCTCCGGCGCGACTGCGGATCCTCGCCGACGGCTACGGTCTTTCCCCTCAGGAGCGTGGTGCATTGCCTGGCGTCGTCGAACAGGCCACCGCATCCTGCCGGGCCTTCGTCGCCGAGCGCGTGGCCGACGGCGACCCCGCCTACACCCAGGCGCTGTCCGATCACGGTGGTTGGCAGCGTTGGGACCGCATCCAGGAGTGGCTGGTGGCTCACCACGAAATGTTCACGGCTGCCCTGCTGGGATGACTAACTAAGAGCCCGCGCAGATAGGCGGCGTGGAAAGCCTCGGCATCGATGTGGGTACAAGGCCCCAGTGAATTAGGAGTTGCGACGCCCTGTGACCGCCGGCGAGACCTGTGCGCATCCTTCGTCTCAGGCTGCTTGCCTGGCTAGCCTGCGCAGGGCCCGCACGGCAGGTGATCCGGGGTCGGCCGTCATCAGGACGACCTCCTGGTCGTCCTCGGGCACGAGCAGGACGTCGCAGTTCAACCGCAGCGCGCCGGCCTCCGGGTGGTCCAGGGTCTTGGTGCGGTGCCCGGGAGCGTGGACCGGATGTGCCTGCCAGATCTGCCGGAACTCCTCACTGCCGTCGTGTAGTTCGGCCAGCAGGGCGGCCAGCTGCGGGTCATGCGGGTAGCGGTCGGCGGCCCGGCGCAACCGCGCCACCGCGATGTGCCCGGATTCCTCGGCGCTGGAGCTCTCGTACGTCCGCCCCTGGCCCAGGAAGCGGCGGCGGGCCAGGTTCGTCGTCCCGTCTCCGAGGTCGGCGCCGAGCAGTGCCTGGGCCAGGGGGTTCCAGGCGACGACGTGGTACGCCGCGTCAGTGACGATTGCACCGGTCTCCGGCAGCCGGTCCAGCATCCGGGCCACGTGCGGGCGCACCCGCCGCACGGCGCTGATGCCGGGCGGCGCGCTCGAACCCGCCAGGCGGAACAGGTGGCTGCGCTCGGCCGGCGTGAGCCGCAGCGCGCGGGCCAATGCGTCCAGGATGCGGGCCGACGGCCGCGGTCCCCGGGCCTGCTCCAGCCGCGTGTAGTAGTCGACCGACATGTGGGCGAGCTCCGCCACCTCTTCGCGGCGCAGGCCCGGTGTGCGGCGGGCGGTGCCCGTCTCCGTCAGGCCGATCTCGTGCGGACGCAGGGCCGCCCGGCGGTCCCGCAGGTAGTGGGCCAGCTCCTGCCGTGCCATACCGCCTCCTCCCACTGCCTGGTACAGACTGTCCCTGGCAGGGCGCCTGCGACCAGGGAAGCGTGGTTGCCATGAACGAACGCACAGCTCTGGTCACCGGTGCCAACAAGGGCATCGGCAAGCATATTGCCCGGCTGCTCGCCGCCGAGGGCCTCACCGTGTACGTGGGCTCCCGCGACCCCGGGCGCGGGCAGCGGGCCGTCGAGGAGATCGGCGCCGGGGCCCGCCTGCTGGTCCTCGACGTGAGTGATCCCGACGGCATCGCACAGGCCGCGGCTCAGGTGGACCGCTTGGACGTGCTGGTCAACAATGCCGGCATCTCGCTGTCGCTCGCCCCGCCGGCCGGCACCGGCGTCGAGGAGTTCCGGCGCACGTACGAGACCAATGTGTTCGGGGTAGTGGCGGTGACCAATGCCTTCCTGCCCGCCCTGCGCCGGTCGCCGCGCCCGCGCATCGTCAACATCTCCAGTGGCACCGCGTCGCTGACCTGGAGCACGAATCCCAACCCCCAGTTCATCCCGGGAAGCGGCGGCGCCGCCGCCTACCGGTCGTCCAAGGCCGCCCTCAACGCCCTCACCGTCCTGTACGCCCAGACGCTGGCCCAGGACGGCTTCAAGGTCAACGCGCTCGCTCCCGGCCTGCGGGCCACTGATCTGACTCCCAGGGCCGCCGCTGCCGGCGGCGACCCGGCCGAGGCCGCCCAAGGTGCTCTCCGCCTGGCCCTGCTGCCGGACGACGGCCCCACCGGTGGCTTCTTCTCCTGGGACGGAACCCCCGTGCCCTGGTGACCAGTCATGGGAGGCGTCGGGGGCGGGTGCCCCAGCGGTGGGTGACCCATGCCCGGCGGATCAGGCTGCGGACGGTGATGATCGTGTCGGCAAGGTCGAAGAAGGCGTTGATCACGGTGGCGCGGCATCGTAGCAGCGGGCGAGCCGGTGGAAGGCGTTCTGCCAGGCGTGGGTGCGCTCGACATGCCAGCGCCGGCTCGCCTGGATTCGGCGCCTTCTCACCCTTGTGCGCGATGCGGCCGTGCAGGCTGCGCGCGCCGAGTTCGGTGCGGGTCCTGTCCGAGTCGTAGCCGGCATCCAGGTGCACGGCGACGTCGTCGGGCAGCGGTCTCAGGTCGTCCAGCAGGTCCAGGGTCGGAGCGAGCAGCGGGGAGTCGTGGCGGTTCGCTCCGGCCAGGACCCGACCGAGCGGGATTCCGTAACCATCCGTCATGCCCGAGCGTTTCAAGCCCTGTTTACCGCGGTCGACAGGTGAGCGGCCGGCGACCTCGCCGCCGCCGGGGGCCTTGGTGAGGGACCCGTCGACGGCGATCTGGTCGAGCACGAGCCCGACGATCCGGTCGTAGGACTCCAGCGCGATCTGCTTGAGCCGCGCGAAGGCGCCGAGCCGGATCCACTCATCGCGGCGGTTGCGGATCGTGGTCGCCGAGCAGGTCGTGTCGGCGATCGCCTGGTAGGAGCAGCCGAACCGCAGCAGTTGCAGCAACTTGTCGAACACGATCCGGTCGCTGATACGGCGGCGGTGGCAGCCCAACGGGTGGGCCGGATCGACCGTAGGACGCTCGGGCAGCAGCGCAGCGAACTGGTCCCAGAGCGGGTCGGTCAGCCATGACGGCAGGACGGGCACAGCCTCCCCCAGTGATCACAGAGCGTCGCAAACTCCATGATCACCGGAACCTGCGCCCGCCTTGCTGCCAGGGCTCCCCACGCCGCCTATCTGCGCGAGTTCTAAGTCGTCGGTCCTTGAGGTGGGCTGCGGTACCGGTCAGGCGACGCGCTCCCTGGCAGCGCTTGGATGCTCAGTGACCGCCATCGAGCCGGGCCTGGAAATGGCTGCACTCGCTCGCCATCGGATCAGTGCCTGTGTCGGGTCCTTGCATGACAAGTCGAGTGGTCCGTTGATGCAGTTCAGGGGCTCGTCGCTTCGGGTGGATCCACCCGAAGCGACGGCTGGGCCGCGCGTACCGCCCGCCGTACGGTGGTCGTATGGGCAGGGACGGGGTGCCCTGGTTGCGTCTGGTCGTCGTCGCGGTGGATGGGGGCGGGCCGAGGTCGGCAGAGGCAATGCATGGCTGGACTACGTTGCTGCCTTGTCAGGCGCTGACATCCGGCGCCTCGCCGTCGAGTTGGACAGCGAGAGCAGCCAGCACCGTGACATCGCTGAGGGAAGACGGAGCTGACGACGCCGGCGTTGGAGAATCGGCTGGATGCGTATGTCACCGCCCTGATGGCCACGCTGGGCTGAGCCAGAGCAACCCGCGGCGCGTGCCCGGCGGCCGAATCCAGCAGTCGAGCCGACCGCACACCCGCACCGGGGTACCCCGAGTACCGGCAGGCTCCCGGCCGACAGCCCTGCGACGTCTCCGAATCGAACGGCAACATCACTCGCCGTGACGACTCCCCGTGATCGCTGACAGATCCGCGAAGTGGGCATCGTAGGGCGATGTGAGCTGGGACCACTTGGACGGTGGAGGTGGGGACGTGGTGACGGCTGCGAGGGCGTCCTCAGGTGACCTCGCCGAGATCTTCATTGAGCCGTGCCGCGGCTTCGGCGCTCGACGGCCGGCTCGCGACAAGCCGGGCCAGGTGTGCTTCAAGAGCCTCAAGTTGCTCGGGCCCCATATGCGCCGCCCAGCGTTCGCGCACCTCGTCGAAGAGCGAGGCGCCGAGCGTCATCATGTCGTGGCCGCGGTCGGTGACCTGGAGCCGTTTGAGGCGGCCGTCGCTCGGGTCGGGCTCCCGTTCGACGTATCCGAGCCTCTCCAGTGCGGCGATCGTCCTGGCGGCGCCCTGTTTGGAGACCGAGAGCCGACGGCCGAGCGCCGAGGCCGTGTCCGCTCCCTCGTCGATGGCGCGCAGGGCGAACTCATGCGATGCGCGCACGCCCGGGTGCCCGCGGTGCGCCAGTTCACCGTGCACGTCGTCCACCATCGACTGGAAGCCGCCGAGAAGCAGCAGCGCGAGTTCAGCGCCCGGTGAACGTGCCATGCGACGAAGCATACGAGAAAGGAAGGTCGACAATCACGTTGTCGACCCGTAGATTGACAACTATGTTGTCGATCGAATCCAGGAGAACGACGGACCCCATGACCGGCGGCGCCACCATCCCGGGCGTCGAACACCACCAGGTCAGCGTGAACGGGACCGAACTGCACTACATATCGGCCGGGACCGTCGGCTCTCCCATCATGCTGGTCCACGGCTTCCCCGAGACCTGGTGGGTCTTCCGCAAGCTGATTCCCCTGCTCAGCGAGCACCACCGCGTATTCGCCCCCGACCTTCGCGGCTTCGGCGACTCCGCCACCGCGACCACAGCGCACGACAGTGTGACCGCGGCCCAGGAACTGAGCGAACTGATCGCGCGGCTCAACGCGGGCCCCGTCCACCTCACGGGCCAGGACATCAGCGGTCCCACCACGTTCCGCGTCACCGCCACACGCCCCGACCTCGTGCGAAGCTATGCAGCGATCGAGACCGGGCTGCCCGGGTTCGGTGTCGAAAGACTTGCGGACGTCGCACACGGCGGTGCCTGGCACATCGGCGTGCTCGCCGCCCCTGGCATCCCCGAAATGCTGCTCGCCGGCCGAGAACGGGCATTCCTCGCGCAGTACGCGATCCCGTCGCTCTGCGTGGCCCCTGACGCGTTCACCGACGACGACATCGACGAACTCGTCCGCTCCTACGCACGCCCCGCCGCGTTCAACGGTGCGGCCGGACTGTATCGATCGATGCTCCGCGAAGGCGACGAAATCCGCCAACTGGCATCCCGGAAACTCACCACCCCCGTGCTCGCCGTCGGCGGCAGATCGGGAGAGTTCACCCCGGCGACCCTGCGCCAGGTCGCCGAGGACGTCAGCGCCCTCTCCCTCGACGGGATCGGCCACTACGCGGCGATGGAAGCCCCCAACAGGCTCGCAGACGGCCTCCTGTCCTTCTACGAGAAACTCGACAACCTGGAGTAACGCGGGCCGGCCCACGATCACATCCACCCTGGCACCGCAAGACCCGAGGTGGGGCCGCTGAACGCCGCCCTAGCCACTCTTCCCCTTCCCCCTGCTTCACGATCAGGTGAATGGTGGTGTCGTGGCCAAGTTGATCCGACGCGACGGCAGTGAAGTCGTCCCGGCGAACCCCTGAAGGTGGACAACAACTACGGGGTGACCTTCATCGAAATGACGGAACCGCCCTGGGGAGACGACGGCACTGGGTACTACTCGCCGGGCAAGGTCCGGATTCGGCGGGCATGGGGCGAGACCGAGGACGTCTCCGTCGACCGAGTCCGGTGCGGTGTGCACCCAGAACCGTTTGACGAGGACGAATGGTGAGGACCACGTCCGTTCGGTTCAGCGTCAGTGGACGCTGAGCCGAACGGAAAGCCAGTTTCCCACCCATCCAATTACACCGTGACCTGCAGAAAGAGGATGTGACACAGCTTCTGAGAGCCGGTGGCGCAGCGGCCGGGACGGGGGAGTGGTACTGCCGTTCCTACCCGTGCGGCTGGCGGCCGGTGTACTGCCGAGGGGATGATCGGATCAGCGGGGGACGCGGCGGGATCGTCGACCGTGGGCATCTGACGTTCAGCGCTTGACGTGCGGCGATGGCTCCCGCGCTTTCGCCGCGCATCTCGTGTTCGCCTCGAAAGCCGGCTCCGATCGCGCAGAACGGACACCGTCATGACCATGGCCTACCTCGCACAACCCGAGGAGCAGCAGAAGCTCGAATGGCTGGACGGCGGGCAGTTCGCCGTCCTTTTGGACAGTGCGGCCACCGCCGGCCAGTTGACCGTCGGACGGTTCTCCGTCAGCAAGGGGGAGGCACCGCCGTACCACACGCACACCCGTGAGGACGAGGTCTTCATGCTGATCAAGGGCAGTGCGCTCCTGTGGTGCGACGACCAGGAGATGGAACTCTCGGAGGGAGGCATCGTGTTCCTTCCCCGCAACGTCCCCCACGGCTACCGGATCACCTCCGACACCGCCGACCTGCTGATGATCGCCACCCCCGCCGGCATCGAAGGCATGTTCCGCCACGCCGGACGGGACCTGTCGACCCCGCGTCCCGAAGGCTTCGAGATCTCACGGGACCTCATGGCCGAAGCGGCCGACATGTACGGCCAGATCATCGTCGGGCCGCCGCGCTGACCGTCGGCGGGTCCACAGCGGTCCCCCTACCTTCCCATCGGAACGACGAAAGGGCACCACCATGTCCCGGCAACAGCGCCAGGCCCTCGACGAACTCCTGCGGCACGGACCGCTCGACCTCGGAGGCGATGTCGCCGAAGCGCGTGCCGTCTTCCACGGCATGATGACGTCCATACCGCTGCCCCCCGACGTCTCCACCAAGGAAGGCGAGTTGGGCGGTGTACCCGTCGTCACCGTGGCGACTCCGGACAACGACCCGGCGACCGTCGTGCTGTACCTGCACGGCGGCGCCTACGCCATTGGTTCTGCGGCCGACGCAGCGGGGCTGGCCGGCGATGTCGCCCGCCGCACCGCCTCACGCGCCGTCTGTGTCGACTACCGGCTGGCTCCCGAACACCCCTTCCCCGCCGCCGTCGACGACGCCCTGGACGTCTACCGCGCCCTGCTGGACGATGGCATCCCCAGCTCCACGATCGCTTTCGTCGGTGAATCGGCGGGCGGCGGTCTCGCCGTCGCGACCCTGCTCGCCGCCAAGGACGCGGGATTGCCCCAGCCCTCGTCGGCCGCGGTCTTCTCCCCGTGGGCCGACCTGAGCGTGTCCGGCGACAGCGCGGTCGGCAAAGCGGCCGTCGATCCCGCGCTGACCCCGGAAGGCCTGCGCACACGCGCCCGCGACTACCTGCGCGACACCGATCCCACTGCGCCCCGGGCCAGCCCCGTCTTCGCCGACCTGACCGGCCTGGCGCCCCTGCTCATCCAGGTCGGCTCGCACGAGATCCTGCTGGACGACGCCGTACGGCTGACAGCCCGCGCCGCCGAGCACGACGTCCACGTGGAACTGCAGGTCTGGCCCCAAGTGCCGCACGTCTTCCAGGCGTTCGCCCCGATGCTCGACGAAGCCGATGCCGCACTCGACGCCGCCGCCGCGTTCACCCGCGCGCACTGGTCCACCGGCGCCACCACCGACACGTCCGGTGAGGCCCTGCGGGCCGGGGCGAGGTCGTGACCCACCACGGGCGGGCACGAGGAACGGTCGAGTAAAGACTCCGTTGTACGGCAGCGGAAGCACCCTGCGGTCCAGGACATCTGGACGACGATGAGCTGCATGGCAACGACGAACTACTTCGGCGTCGCGCTGCGGGGCTGGCGTGAGCGTGTGTCACCGCGGGACACCGGGCTGGAGGCGGACGGGGACCGGCGTATCCCCGGACTGCGCCGGGAGGAACTCGCCCGGCTGGCGGGCTTGTCGGTCGACTACGTGGTCCGGCTGGAACAGGGCCGCGCTCGGCACCCCTCGGCCCAGGTGGTCACCGCGCTGGCCAGAGCGCTGCTCCTCGACACGTCCGAGCGTGACCACCTGTTTCGCTGCGCCAACCTCGCGCCGCCCTCCGCCGGGAACGTCTCCCGTCACGTGCCCGTGCGGGTGCAGCGGCTGGTGAGCCGGTTGGGAGAAAACCCCACCGCGGTCTTCGCGGCCGACTGGACGCTCATCGGCTGGAACGCGATGTGGTCCGCCACGGTCGGCGATCCCCGCACGTACGGTTGGGAGGCGCGCAATCTCGTCGACGGGATGTTCCGGTCGAGGGTCGGACGAGGGCGGGAACCGATCGCGGGCTGGCCCGTTCGGTCATGGGAGGGCGACGAGGTCGAGGAGGAGGACCTCGTCGCCGACCTGCGCGTGACAGCGGCCGCCCATCCCGAGGACGCGCGACTGGCGGCCTTCGTCGACCGCCTGCTGCGCAGCAACCCGCGCTTCGCCCGCCTGTGGTTCAACGGCAGCGCCCGCACCCACGTCGGCGACCGCAAGACCGTCGAGCATCCCCAAATGGGAGACATCGCGCTCGACCTCGATGTCCTGCTGGCCGCCGGCACCGACCTCAGGATCGTCACGTACACGGCGGCGGCCGAGACGACCGACGCGGAGAAACTGGACGCGCTGCGCGCTGCCTGTCCCTTACCGAATGGGAGCCCGGTGGGGATCGTTGCGTGAGCGGCTTGATGCTGCGACGGAGTGCGCCGCAGAGCTGGCGCGGACGGCCCGCCTGGCAGCTGATCGACGAGAGCTGTCGCTTGAGGCGTGAACGTGCCCGAGTGATAGAGGGTCGTCGGGATCTGCCGCGCTGGTCAGACGGCTTGTGGCAGCACGTAGCCGTGGGCAATGTCGCGGCGTTCGGCCGGGCGGGCCTTCTGGCGGGTCAAGCGGCGGCTCATGAGCGTGATGCAGACCCAGGTGATGAGTGCTTCGCTCATCTCGGGGAGGCGTTCGTGGTCGCGGCAGTGGCGGCGGGCCCTCATTTGATCCACGACCAGGATCGTTCAACTGCCCAGCGGCGCGGCAGAACGATGAAGCCCTTGGTGTCCGGCGGGCGGCGGACTGTCTTGACGGTGATGTCGAGGTACTTCTTCGCCCAGGGGATGAGTCCGTTCTTGGCGTAGGCGGAGTCGGCCCAGACGATGGCGATCTCCGATCTCCGGGTGCATCAGCGCGAGGCGGAACAGTAACTCCCGTGCGACCAGGGAGTCTTGGGCGTCATACCAGAAGCTCGACCGCGACGTCCGTGAGCCCCTGCTCGACCCAATCGCCGAGCGCATCCGCACGCGGATGGGCGACCGGGCATCACGCCGTTACCTGAGCGTCCTCCGTGTCGGCCAGCGCGCCGAGTGAGCCCAGGGTGAAGGACCTGCCGAATCAGCGGCACGGACCCACCGCACTTTCATGCCTGCCTGCCGAAAACGCCGTGGGTTCCCGGTGAAAGCACCTCAGTCACGCTGAACCCACGGCCGACGTGCCGGTAAGAACCGTGTCATCAGCCGCAAAAGAAGCAGCCAACACTGACCTGGGCGACATGCGGGGTGCTGGCCTGGGGGTTCGCCGGGGGCGGTCGCAGAAGCGGGTAGAACGCCACACGGAACCCAAACAGGACCGCGAGCGGGACGACCTGGTACAGCCGGTACGGTGCGCGATGCGGCGAGGGTGGTGTGGGACGGTCAGGTGAGGATGTTCTCGCGTACGTCCCCGGTGCCGGCACGGATGATCCAGGATCCGTCTTCCTGACGATCGGAACGCCGCTTGAGACGGTTGATGTCGGTGGAAGCGGGCCATGTGGTGCCGTCCGACCACCTGACTCCGGTCGGCTTGATGTCGTCCTCGCGCACATCCGCGTCGCTAAGGTCGTCCGCGGTGAAGTCGTCCATGAGACTCGCCAGGGATTCCTCGCCAACTGCCACTGGCGCGCCGACAGCCTGCGTGTACTCGTTATTGATGATCTGCAGGCACCGACATTGGACGTAGTTGAGGACGAGGTCGCGGTCGCGGTCGAGGTCGCGGGCGAGTTCGAAGGCGAGGTCGCGGGCGACGGCGAGGTCACGGGCGAGGTCACGGGCGCGGGTGACCGCGCCCGCGAAGGCGCGGGCGAGGGCGCGGTCGAGGTCGCGGGCGACGGCGAGGTTGCGGTCGAGGTCGCGGGCGACGGCGAGGTCGCGGGCTAGGTCGAGGTCGAGGTCGCGGGCGACGGCGAGGTTGCGGGCGAAGTCGCGGATGTGGTCGAGGTCGTGGGCGAGTTCGAGGGCGAGGTCGCGGGCGCGGATGGAGATGTCGTTCCAGTTCCGTACGACATGCAGCACGCGGCTCGCAGCCGCCACGCGTGGGTTGCTGCGCAGCTTCAGCCGCTGGGCCGGACTGGCCTGCCACCTGCTAGCGGGCGTCCGCAACATCCGAACCGTCCTGAGTTTAGGCTTCGTTCGGTGGAGACGTTCTGGATCACCGCCCTGTCCGTCCTATGGGGTTCCAGCACCGGCCCGCTCATACCGCGAGCCGCGTACCGGCTCTCTGTGCCGCCGGAGGAACCGTGGCGGACGGCCTGCCCGGCAGGGCACCGGCTCGACGGGATGGGGAACGGGTGGCTGGGGCGGGCCCGCTGCACCAGCGGGGATACGTTCGGGCCGAGCACGCCCGCCATTACCTTGGTGATGACCGTGGTCTGCGCCGTACTGGCGGCCGCCGTTGGGACCCGTCCCGAGTTGCTGGTGTGGCTGCTGCTCGCCCCGATCGCCCTGCTCCTCGCCGCGGTCGACTTCGCGGTGCACCGTCTTCCCGACGTGGCGGTCCTGCCGCTCACGGCGTCCGCGCTCGCCGGACTCGGAGGGGCAGCGCTGTTGCCCGGTGCCGGCGGCAGCTGGAGGACCGCGCTCCTCGGCTCTCTCACGCTCGGCGCCTGCTACTTCGTGCTGTTCCTGATCAACCCCAGAGCCTTCGGGTTCGGCGATGTGAAACTCGCCCCGGCGCTCGGGGCCGTCCTGGGCTGGTACGGCTGGGGCATCCTTATGATCGGCACCTTCGCCGGGTTCCTGTTCGGCGCGCTGTACGGCGTCGGCCTCATCCTCGCGCGCCGCGCGGGACGCAAGACGACGATCGCGTTCGCCCCGTTCCTCCTGGCCGGCGCGTTCCTCGGCATCCTCTTGGGCTCCCGCACCCAGTGACTACGGCACGACGCGTGCGTCAGTCGCACTCGGTCGGGGGTGGGGCAGTGGAGAAGGGAACATCTCCAGCGTCCACGCGACGTCGGCGGGGCCCTGGGCGGGCCGGCCCCACCCGCCTCCAACAAGCGATCCAGAAGTCCAGTTCGCCGACCGGCAAGCTCTCCGCCCACGCGATGTACGCCACCGTCTCGTGGTCCGCGCCGCCAGTGTGCCGCAGCGTCGTGCTCGTCAGTGCCTCGATCGATGCAACGTGCATCTCCCGCGTTGAACTTCCTATGCGCTCAGCTGTAGGAAGTCCCGAACAGCCCGGACTTGCTGGTGGGTAACCAACTCGCCCCGCAGGTCATCGAGGGCTTCCGACGGACGTGAGGAGTTGAGAGTGACGTTCTGGGTGAAGGCGTCCGTCGCAACGGCGCAAGCAGCGTCCAGGTCACCCAGCCGGAGATGGGCGCGAGCGGTGCGGGTGAGATAGAGGACGTAGTCGCGTGCGTATCCGTCTGCCGAGTATTGGACATGGCGCGCCTGCTCGAAGTGGGTCAGGGCGCGGCGAGGGTCGTCGAGATCGAGTGCGGAGGATCCGGCAAGCATCTCGATTTCGCCCGGATTGAGCCAGTACGACCACGACGGGTCGTCGTCGTGGGGGCCGCGGGCGTATTCGGTCCGTGCTGCGTCCAGCTCCCGCCAGCACCCGGTGCGATCGCCAGTCTTGGACAGAGCCCGGGCGGCACGGGCGTGGAGCATCGACTTCACGCGCGGGGTGGAGCGCCGCACGGTGGCGTCCTGGGCGGTGCGGACCAGGGCGACGGCGTCTTGGGGGTTGCCCTCGGAATAGACCTGGATCGCCATGAAGGCGAGGGTGTTGGCGCCGACCTGGTGGTCGCCGGCACTCGCGGAGGCACGTAGCGAGGTGATGTAGAAGCGCTGGGCGCGGGCGTGGCGTCCGGAGTCGAACTGGAGCCAGCCGCACATACGGGCGGACTCGGCGAGCAGGGACAGCAGACGGTGTTCGAGCGGTCCGTGCTGCCCGGTCTGCTTGGCGAGCCCCTCAAGGAGGTCGTACTCGGCTACGGCTGTCTGGCGAAGCCGGGCGCCACCGAGGACGTCGTCGAGGCGGCGCAGGTCGTCCAGGCGCTGCTCCAGAGTGTCCAGCAGGGCCCGGGTGAGGCGGGGGTTCGTGGCAGAGGCGCCGGCCGGGACATCGGGTACGGCTTCGGCCGGTTCGTTGAGTGCGAGGCTCCAGCTCGTCGCCAAGCCGGTCAGTGCGGCTCCGCTGGAAATGAGAAATCCCCGTCGATCCTGCATGGAGCCTCCCCGAGTGGCAGCGGCTACTGCTGTCACGGTACCCGCCAGGGTCCAGGGGCTGTCGAGAACGGGACGGTCATCGGGAAAGGCCAGCAGCAGGAAATCCGGCCAGCCGAGCTCAGTGACGGCCTCCCGGGGGATGCCGTGGAGACGGGCCATGGCGTAGCGGGCAGGCAGCTCGGGGGAGTTGACGCCATTCTCCCAGCGGGAGACCTTCTGTCGGCTCTTGGCCATCCGGCCATAGCCGAGGGCCCAGTGCACGTCGTCGAGTCGGTCGAGGTACCCCTCGCCGGTCAGCCCGAGCTCGGCGCGCAGAGCGGCCAGCGGGTGAGGTAACAACTGGTCGGACATCGTGGCTCCCCCTCGACACGCACTCCCTGATGCTCCGTCACGGTAGCCAGTCGTCCACGCGCTGTGCAGAACTTCGGCACACGGTCCGCAACACCTCCGCAACAGCCCTTTTCTTCCCGGCTGTGGGGTGCGAGCGGTGACATGAACGCCAACCCCCTGATCCCCAGGCGAGGAGGGAGTGCCCATGCCCGATCCGAAACCGCCGCTGGTCTCCGTGGTCGTCAGCGCCCGCGGAAACACCCGAAGTGTACGGAGCCTGCTTGATGCCCTGGCCCAACAGACGCTGGCAAAAGCGCAGTTGGAAGTCGTCGTCGTGGACAACGACCTGCCCGGGCCCGTCAGGCCGATCGCGGACGCGGTCCGTGACGGCGACTGGCCATTCACCGTACGGGTGCTGTACGAGCCCACCCCCGGGTTGAGCGCGGGCCGCAACCGCGGGATCTGCGCTGCCCGCGGCACGTACGTCGCCATCACCGACCCCGACATCACCCCCGAACCCGGCTGGCTTGAGGCCCTCGTCGCCGCGATCGAGGAGGAGAAGGTGTTCGCCGTTGGCGGCCGTACTCACGTCACCTACCCGGGCGGTCAGGTCACGGCGCTGACGAAGGCGCTGCGCGAGTGCCACGGCGCGGTGGACTGGCCCGAACGGCGCGTGGTGGCCGTGTGGCCGTACTGGGTCACCGGCTGCAACCTGCTCTTCGAGAGGCAGACCGCGCTCGATATCGGCCTCTTCCGCACGGACCTCGGGCGCCGGGGCCGGTGGATGGGGGACTGCGAGGACCTGGAGTTCATCGACAGGGCCCGACAGGCGGGCCACCAGACCCTCATCGAGCCGGCCGCTATCGCCTCGCACCCGGTCTACCGCCCGGAAACGACGCTGCGCTACTTCGTCCGCCAGGGCGCCGGGCACGGCGTGTGCGTCGCCCGGATGCACCTGAGCGTGACAGTGGAGCCCGCCGCGATCCAGGCCGGCCGCGAAGCCGTGCACGCCGCCGTCATCAACCTCGCCGCGGGTTGGACTTTCCTGGACCGCTCCCGCGCGGTCGAAGCCGCCCGTGACCTGGTCCGGATCGGCGCCTATCACCTCGAACGCGGCCGGCTTCGGCTGCTCGGACGACGCCCTGTCGCCCTTGCCCAGCACGCCCCCATGAAGGAGACCCACGCATGGACGTGATCACCACCACCGGACTGTCCGCCGCCTCTGCCCTCCTGGGCGCCGAGGTCGTCGAGCGCAAGGGCGCCGGCCACCCCGACACCCTCGCCGACGGTGTGGCCGAGGCGATCTCCCGCGCCTACAGCCGTTACTGCCTGGCGGAGTTCGGGGCGATTCTGCACCACAACACCGACAAGACGTCCCTGCTCGGCGGGGCCGCCGACGTGCGCTTCGGACACGGCGAGCTCACCGCGCCCGTCCAGGTCCTGGTCAACGGACGCATCACCGCCGCGCTCGGCGACCACGCCATCCCGGCCACCGACATCGTCACCACCGCTGCCCGCGGCTACCTCGCGAGCGCGCTGCCGCTGCTCGACGCCGAACGGTGGGTTCAGGTACGGACGCGACTGACGCAGGCCTCAAGCCCTGGAGCCGTCAGCGACCCGGCCACCGCCCAGCGGGAAGCCTCCCGGCAGCGGTGGTTCGCCCCGCGCACCCTGGACGACCTCGCCGAACGCCACCGACTGTTCAGCAACGACACCTCGGCCGGGGTCGCCTCCTGGCCGCTGGGGATCGCCGAGCAGCTTGCCCTCGGCATCGAGGAGCACCTGACGAGCGAGGCGTTCCGCGCCCAACACCCCTACTACGGCAGCGACATCAAACTCATGGTCGTCCGGCACGGCCCGCGCGTGCAGCTGACCGCCTGCATGCCGCAGATTGCCCGCGAGACCCCGGACCTGGGCACCTACATCGCCCGCCGGACCCTGGCCCGCGACCTGATCACCGAGCTCGCCGGGCGGATCGCGCCCGAGCATCAGGCCACCGTCTGGATCAACACCCGCGACGACGACAGCCGTCCCGAGCTGTACCTGACGGCAACCGGCTCGTCGATCGAGTCCGGTGACGAAGGCGTCGTCGGCCGCGGCAACCGCTCCAACGGACTGATCAGCATGCTGAGGCCGTGGTCCGCCGAGGGCGTCTCCGGCAAGAACCCCGTCTACCACGTCGGCAAGCTCTACAACCTGGCGGCCGCCGAGGCCGCACGCCGGCTGCATGAGGAGACCGGGCTGGAGTGCGCCGTCGCACTGGTCTCCCAGTCCGGCCGGGACCTGACCGACCCCTGGCAGGCGATCGTGCAGAGCTCCGGGACCAACCCCATCGATGCTGGATGCGTCCGGCGAGTGATCGCCGACGTGATGGAGGACCTGGGCATGCTGCGTGAGCAGCTGCTGGACGGAAAGCTGGCCACGGCATGACCGCCGCCCTCACCGATGCCGCCGCACGCGTCGTGCCCTGCCTCAATCCGGCGACCCTCTCCGGCCTCCCGCTGCCGCAGTTCCTCGCCCTGGCCGCGGGCGCCGGATTCCCCACGGTCGAGGTCTCCATCCAGCAGGCCCAGGCCTGCGGCCCCGGACCGTTACGCGAGCTGCTCGCCGAGTTGGGCGTGAGCGTGGCGGCCGCGAGCGGCATCCTGCCCGCCGGGCCTGTCCTGCCCGCCCCGCTGCTGGTCGACCCGGACGCCTACGACGCGTGCCTGATCGGTCTGGACGAACGGCTGAAGGTCATGGCCGCGCTGGGCTGCACCGTCGCCACGACCGTCCTCAACCCGCGCTCCCGGCTCGAGACTGCCAAGGCGCGGGGCCTGGCACGGCAGCGGATCACCTACCTCGCCACCGCGGCCGCCGCATACGGCGTGCGGCTCGCCGTCGAGGCGGTCAGCATCCACACCGGGCTGCCACCCGAGCTGGACGGCACGCATCCGGTCGCAGGCACGCTGCCCCAGCTCGCCGAACTCCTCGACGACACCGGCACGGACAGTGCTGGGCTGCTGGTGGATTCATTCCACTGGGCAGCCGCCGGCGCCGACCCGGTCCACCTCACCGCGCTCGGTTGTCGCATCACGCATGTGCAGATCGCCGACATCCCCAACGGCCGCACCGCAGACGAACTCACCGACGACCACCGTCTGTTCCCCGGCGACGGCGCGCTGGCCTGGCCATCCTTCGCCGACGCCTTGACCGGGGCCGGATACGCCGGCCCGGTGAGCGTAGAGCTGTTCAACCCCGACCTGCGGGCCCTGCCCGCAGGCGAGATCGCCCGCCGGTCCCACCACGCAGCCACCCACTGCTTCACCCTCGCGGAGGCAGCCCGATGACCCCCACCACCGGGCGGCCGTGGCGGCTCGCCGTCGCCGGATGCGGCGCCGCCGCCTTCGGCCTCCACCTCCCCCTGCTCACAGCGTCTGGCGCGTTCGACGTGATTGCCGTCGCCGACCGCGACCCCGCCCGGGCCCGCACCGCGCAGACGCAGTTCGCCGTGCCCCGCACCGCGACCCGCATCGGTGACCTCCTGGCCGACGCCGACGCGCTGGTGATCCTCACCGGCGTGCACGACTCCCTGATCGAGGAGGCCCTGGACGCCGGCGTCCACGTCATCACCGAGAAACCGGTCTGCCTGGACGCCGTCCGCACCCGCAAGCTCGCCGCCCGGGCCAAGGACGCAGGTCTGCTGCTGGAGGTCGGTGCCATGCGCGCCCACGACCCGGCCGTGCACGCGGCTCTCGCCCACGTGCCCGAGCCCACCGGTGGCTGGCTGGTCAAAGCCGACGGCGTCGACGAAGCCACCCGCCGCCGCCTGCTCCCGCCCGGCTTCGCGCCCTACACCTTCGCTCAGGACCCGCCCCAGCCCGTTCCCGAGCACCTGGAGGCACACCAGGTGACGGCGCTGCAGATCCTGCTGTGGCAGGGCTACCACCTGCTGACCGCACTCGTGCTGGCCGTCCCCGGTATCACCGCCGGCGCGTGCCGCCTCGATCCCGCCGGGCAGTCCCTCCACGCGCTCACGGAAGGACCCGCGGGGGAGCCGTTCACCCTGGTCATCCGTGCGAGTCCAGCCGGGGTCTTCCGCGAACAGATCCACCTCGCCGACACCGCCGCGGCCGCCACCATCGACTTCGCCCGCCCCTACGAGCCGACCACCAGCACCCGGCTCACCACCGCCGACGGCACCACCAGCGGCTTCGGCGACCCGTTCACCGCCATGTGGAATGCCGTCGACGCCCGCCTGTCCGGGCAGCACCCCGCCGACCTGCCGACCAGCGCCGACCTCGCGCTGCGCGTCGAGGACCTCGCCCTCGCCCTGGCCGGCCTCGCCCGACCCGGCATCCGCACACGGAAGGAGATCTGATCGTGGCCCACGACGCCCCCGTACTGGTCCTGGACGGCCCGCCCGGAGCGGGCAAGACCTCCCTGCTCGCCCGCATGGTGTGCGCCCTGGGCGACGACACCGTCTGGTTCAGCGAGCCGAACGCCCGTCTGTCCTGCGGCCTGTCCGCGCCCGTGCACCCCAGCCCGGCCGGACACTCCCTGTGGTTCCTGCGGCACGAGCTCGCCAAGGCCCGCGCCATGCGCCGCCTGGCCACCGACGAGGCAACCCGTCTGATCATCTCCGACCGCAATCACCTCGGCGCACTGGCCTACTGCTACGCGACCCGGACCGAAGACTCCCTGCCGTACCGCACCGCCCGCGACTTCTACGCCCGCCGCATCGCCCCCGAACTCCCGCAGACCGTCCGCACCGCGATCCTTTTGGTCAGCCCCGAGCAGAGCCTTACCCGCCGGGGCAAGGTCGCCGAACTCCCCAGGTGGAAGCAGTGGTTCGACGAAGGACTCCTGGAGCGGCTGCACACCTTCTACACGGACATCGCGCCCACGCTGTGCCCCATCCCACCGGCGATCATCGACACCGACGGAGCCAGCCGAGAAGCGGTCCTCGCACAGGTCGCCGGTGTGCTCACGGACGCGGGCCTCGACCAGATGGCGCGGCGCCTCACCTCAGCACCCACGCCCACCGCGCGGCCGGCGCTGGACGAGCAGTTCGCCGACACCTACACGCAACTCGGAGGGCTGGAAGCCTTCGGGCACCCCTTCACCTCGGCGTTCGAGCACCGCGGCGGCACCGTCCAGCTCTGCCAGCTCGGCGCCCTGCACCGCGATGAGGACGGACACACCCGGCTGTGGAACCCGCTCGCCACCTCCGACAGGAGGGCCGCCTGATGAGCCGCACCACCCCCTGCGTCGTCGGCATCAACCTCGGTCACGACGGCGGCGCCGCCCTGATCACCGACACCGTGATGGTCGCGATCAGCGAGGAGCGCCTCAACCGCACCCGCTACAGCCCCGGCTTCGAGGCCTCCCTGCTGTACTGCCTGCGCGCCGCCGGCCTTACCCTCACCGACGTCGACCTGATCGCCGTCAGCGGCATCGGCCGCACCCCACCCACCCGGACCGAGACCGGCCTCGCGCACCTCGGCATCGACCGCGAACAGATTCTCCCGGTCGACCACCACCTCAGCCACGCCTACACCGCCTACTGCCTCAGCCCGTACGAGGAAGCGACCGTGCTGGTCGTCGACGGCGGCGGCAACAACAACGACACCGAGACCTACTACGCCGCCACCCCCGACGGCCTCGAACGCCTGGGCGGCAACCCGCCAAGGCGGCCTCGCGCTGGCGGGATCGGCGCGACCTACGAAGCGTTCACCAACTGGCTGGGCTGGCACGAGCAGGAGGCCGGCAAGACCATGGCGCTCGCCTCGTACGGCGACCCGTCCCTGTACCTCGCACCGCTCTTCGACGTCGCCGACACCCAGGTCCACGGACGCCTCACTCGTACCCACGCTTCCGGCATCGCCGACCTCGCCGCACGGACCGGCTTCGACTTCGGCCCATACGACAGCCGCGGTGCGCACGAACTCGCCACGAACGCGGCCGCATACGTCCAGGCCGAGACCGAGCGCGTCCTGTGCGCGCTCGCCGAGCAGACCATCGCCGCAACCGGGCTGGGCAACCTGTGCTTCGCCGGCGGCGTGGCCCTCAACTGCGTCGCCGCCGACAAACTCCACCGCCTGGACCCGGTCACCGGCTACTTCGCCCCACCCGCCGCCAGCGACCGCGGTCAGGCCCTCGGCTGCGCCCTGTACGCCTGGCACCGGCTCACCGCAGACCTGCCCCGGCGACCCCTGTCCAGCGACTACTTCGGCCGCGACTACACAAGCGAGGAGATCGAGCAGGCTTTGCGCCGGGATCCCCGCTCCGGGCTGGTCGAGCGCCGCCGGACGCCGTTCACGTGGCGTCGCGAGAGCGACATCGCCCACGCAGCCGCCCAGATGATCGCCGAAGGGAAGATCATCGGCTGGTTCCAGGGCGGCAGCGAACTCGGACCCCGCGCACTGGGTGCCCGCAGCATCCTCGCCGACCCCCGCACCACAGCCAGCTCACACGCCCTGAACGAAAGGATCAAGCACCGCGAGGCGTTCCGGCCATTCGCACCGAGCGTCCTCGCCGACCACGCCGGCGCCTGGTTCGATCTCGACCGGCTCAGCCCGTTCATGCTGCTCGCCCCGCCCGTACGGCCCGACCACGCTGACAAGATCGCCGGAGTCGTGCATGTCGACGGCACCGCCCGTGTCCAGACCGTCGACCCGGCCGCCGCGCCCGCCTACGGCGCGCTGATCGAGCACTTCCACCAGCTCACAGGCGTGCCCGTCGTCCTGAACACGTCTTTCAACGACCGCGAGCCCATCGTCGAGACTCCCGCCCACGCGCTCGCCACTTTCCAGGCGGGCGATCTGGACGCCGTGTGTATTGGCGAATACCTGGTCGAGCGGTCCTGACCGTGCTCTGGTGGCTGCCACACTGGAGGGCATGACGACCTCCACTCCGCCGCTGAGGGAAGCCGCCCGCGCCATCCTCCTCGACGCCGACGATCGCGTCCTGCTCCTCGGCTACGACGACAACGGCGGCTTCTGGGCTACGCCCGGCGGCTCGCTGGAGGACGGGGAGGACCACACCGAGGCGATGCTCCGCGAAGTAGGCGAAGAGCTCGGCGTCGACGAGGAGGCAGTCGAACTCGGACCCCAGCTCGCGGAGCGGAGCAAGAACCACTTGGTCGGCGGCCACGAAGTCCGCCAGGTCGAGAAGTACTTCCTCATCCGGGTCTCCGCGGGCGACGTTGATCCAACCCGCGCCACGCAGCCCGACAACATCCGGGAGCACCGCTGGTGGAGCATCGCCGACTTGCGGGCCACCGCTGAGACGGTCTACCCCCTAGGCCTCGCTGATCTGATTGCGGCCGTCACTGAAGGGCGTGTCCCAAAGCGGCCCATCGTCCTGTCCTGAGAACTCACCCGTCCCGATGGGCGTACGCCGTGAGGATCATGCCGACATGGCGGGCACGGTGGGGGTGGCGGCGTTGGTGCCCAGCGCCAGCGGCACCTTGAAGGCCTCCCTGTGCTGATCGCAAAACCGTCCACCCGCTCGGACTGTCTCCTCGCAGGTGCCTGCGCCAGCGTGCTCCTGGGCTCCATCGTCTGACCGAGACACCGTCCCCGTGTGGTCAGGCACCATTGCGTACGAGCTTGACCAGCAGTTCGGTATCCCGCAGATCAGGCAGGACCACCTCTGCGCCCGCACTGCGGAGGGCGGCCTGGTCGCTTCGGCCGGTGGCGACGGCGATCGCGCGCACTCCATTGGCCTGGGCTCCCTCGATGTCCGCCGGAGTGTCCCCGATCAGCACGGCGGCGCCCGCGGTCGTGTGGGCGCGCTCCAGGGACAGGCCGACGAGGTCGGCGCGCACGTCGCGGTCTTCCCCGTAGGCGCCCAACTCCCACAGGACCGGGGCGTCCAGGCCGAACACCTGCAGCTTGAGCTCGGCAACGGCACGGATGTTCCCCGAGACCACGGTCTGCCGTACGCCCGCGTCGGCGAGCGCGTTGAGGGCCGCGGCCGCGCCCGGCAGCGCATGGCCGCGCTCCCGGAGCTCGGCGGCACGTTCCAGATGTGCCGCCGCCAGGGCCTGGGCGAACCGCTCGAAGTCCGCGCGGTCTGTGGTCAGTCCGTGGAGCTTCGCTGTCTCACGGAAGATCACCGGCTCGGTGATGCCGTCGATGCGCGCCTGCTGGCGCATCGGCTGCCCGGTTGTCTTCAGGAACGCGGAGGCAGACAGTTCGCGGCCCAGACCGCGTGTGTCGATGAGGGTGTGGTCGACGTCCCACAGGACCAGTCCGGTCATTCGGCGCCCTCCCCAACTGCCCAGCCTGACTGGGTTACAGCGTGTCACCGGAATATGAGCGGACCGTAGGTGCCGACCCTGTCCCAGCCTCTACGCTGACGCCACACGAACGGACCGGGAAAGGGGGCGCCGGAGTGACATCACCGTCGCCGAACCTGTCCGTGGGCCGCACCATCCGCCGCTACCGGCAGCAGAAGGGCGACCGGCCGGTCGCTTCAGTCGCTGGGCTGTGTGGGATCACTCCGCGCTATCTGCACATGATCGAGGAGGGGAAGAAGGTCCCGTCGCTCGACGTGCTCGACCGGATCGCCGCAGTGTTGGGCGTTCCCCTGGCCGCGCTGCTGGCCGGGGAACCGATCGACCACCCCTCGACCCCGGTCAGTGCGGCGCCGGCAGTTGCCCGGGCATTGCTGGGATCCACCCGTGAGCCTGGGCCTGGTGTGATGGATGCAGTGCGGTTGCGGGAGCGTGTCGAGCGGGCCTGGCACTCCTGGCAGACCTCGAAGGATCGCTTCACCCAGGCGGCCGACCACTTACCGGGGCTGATCACGGACGTGGACGACGCCGTACGACGCCACCGGCACGGCAACGATCCCCGGGCACGGCGTGAGGTATTGCGCGTGGCCGCCGATCTGTACGGGCTGCTGCGTTCGTACTGCCGCAGGGTCGGCCGGCTCGACCTCGCCCTTGTGGTCGCCGACCGGGCCATGCAGGCCGCCGAAGAGGCCGACGATCCCGTGCGCCGGGCCGCAGCGTCGTGGAACCTGGGCCACGTCCTGCTCGCCCACAACGAACCCGACGCGGTGGAGGAAGCCAAGGAGATCGCGCTCCAGGCCGTCGCACACCTGCACACCCTCCCGGCAAGCACCGCATCCCAGGCCGTCGAAGGAGCTCTCGAACTGGTCGCAGTCGTCTCCGACGCCCGGCGCTGCAACTGGCCGCAAGCTCGCCGGCGCCTGGAACAGCGGGCCCTCCCGCTCGCCCGGACCGCAGGGGAAGGCAACATCCAGTGGACGGTGTTCGGCCCCACCAACGTGACGCTGCACGCGATGAGCATCGAGATGCTCGCCGGGCCCAGCCGGGAGCGGCAGTTCACCTTCGGACTCGAGGTCGCCCGCTGCTACCACCTACGCCGCGACGACGCGGCCGTCCTCGTGCACCTGCTCAGCCTGGAAGACCTCGCCCCCGAGGACCTCTCCCGCAGCCCCGCGGCCCGGACCATGGTCCAGGACCTGCAACTGCGCGTACGCCCCGCATTCCGCCGCAAGGTCGACGACCTCGCCACCCGCCTCCAGCTCGCCTGAGGACGGCGCAATGCGGAAGACGCGGCGGGACACCATCCTCGCCCTGGACTCTGAGCTGACCAGCGAACCCGGATCTGGCTATGCCGGTACCGAGGCGGTCCACTGCGGCCAGAACGCGACTCCTGGTTCCTTGACCCTGGTGTGCCGGATGCCGCGTCGGCACCCTCCGGATTCTCGATGCGGGTAACGCGTTCGCAGTGACACTGCGCCCAGTAGGCGGACCGTTGCTAATCGGCTCACCGGCCGCAACGATGGACGCAATCCAAACCGTGTGAGTCACCTAGTTTGGAACCGGGGCTGTGGACAGCGCCTCATGCTCCGTGTCGCCTGGACATGCAATCGCAAGGGATCGACCAACCATCACCGATGCCCTTACTGGGGAGAGGGGGCCCACGTTTTGCGAACTGTCAGTTCGCCCACGGCGCCCTGCCCGGCTCTACCTTCACGTGAGCCACGGGTGGAGGAGGCAACCGTATGGGCTGCGACGGGACGGCTCGGGCGAGCGCGTGTGACACGGCTGCGGCCGACGGAGTCGACGTCATCACGGTCTGCCGGTTTCTCGCGCTGCAGGCGATGGAGCGGCTGACTGCGCCGGGCGCGGTCAGCGTGAATCCATTGCCTGGCGCTCCCACCTTGTCTTTTCTCGTCTCCGCGGATGCCGTCAGTTGGTGGCCGTCCCACTCCGGCGTTCGCGGATCCTGTACGGAGGTGGTGTTGCCACCGGACGGCAAGGAGGCGCCGCCCGGGCCGTATTGGCTGATTGGGCGATCGCAGGGACTGACGTCCGTGGCCGCGCTGCGGGCGGCGCTGGAGGCCGTGGCGCGACGATGGCCGGAGCGGGAGGCGGGGCCTGCCGCTCTGGTGCGCGAGCTGTGGGTTCCGCATGGCGCGCGCTCTGCGGCGTCCGGACAGAACCGGATTCCCCGTGGCAGGGGCTGGTGAGATCGTGGCGCCCGGTACGGCGCTACCGGGCGTCCACTCCGAATTCGTACGCCACTTCCCAGCGGGCGTCGGGGACGGTGATGTCGGCGGTTTCCACTGCCCGGCCGTCGCCGTCKTAGTAGGTCCGCTCGATGACGAGGACCAGGTCCCCGCGGCCGATGCCGAGAAGGTTGGCCTGCTCCTGGGTGGCCCGGCCGGGGCGGGGGACTTCGAGTGCGGTGGCGATGTCGACGCCGATGGAGCGCATCCGCTCGACGACGCCCTTGCCGGCGAGGGGGCCCATCTCGGGCAGCAGGATGGGGGTGTCGCCCGTGATCGACATCGGTTCCCAGGACACGGAGAGCTGAGCGGGCTGCGTGTCGGCGAGGAACTCGTAGCTGGTGCGGACGCACGGGTCGCCGGGCTCGATACCCAGCCGTTGGGCGATGTCGTGCGGGGCGGGTGTGCGGGCTTCGGAGTGGGCCTCCCAGGTTCCCGCGCGGCCGAGTTCGGCCATGTCCGCGCGGAAGGGGCTGCCGCGGCGGCGTTCGCGGTGCCGGGAGCGGATCATGCGGCGGCGCTCGCGTGGTTCGGCGACGAAGGTGCCGGATCCGGCGCGGCCCTGCAGACGGCCCTCGGCGATGAGGCGTTCCACGGCCTTCTGCATGACGTTGGGGCCGACCTCGTAGTACTCGGCGAGCCGTGCGCGGGAGGGGAGTCTTTCTCCAACTCCCCATTCGCCGCTGTCGAGTCGGCGGCGCAGGGCGTTGGCGACGGCCTCGTGCTGCGGCGGCTCCTCGTTGCCCATGCAAGGACTCCGTACTGGTCAGCGGCTCCCAGATGCCCGGGTTCGGGCGACTCGATTGACAAGTTAATGCATCAGGTCCAAGCTAATGCATTAAATCTACGCTACGTAGTCAATCGTACGCGGGGGAACTCCGTGAAGTCGCCGAACGCCCAGGCCACCGCCATCCTTTCGATGCTCAGGGCGCTCGGCACAAGTCCGGTGGAGAACCGGACGGACGGCTGCGTCCGGATCGAGGCCCAGGTGCCAGCCACCATCAGCGAAGACCTCCTGGCGGACCTCTTCCGCCTTCTCCAGCACGCATCGGACCGCTACGGACACGACCTACGTAAAAATGGCACATCAGTCATATGGGCTGAGATCGACGCTGAGGAGCAGGTCGAGCAGATCGCCCTCCCGCCCACCTGCAGCATCGTCGGCGGCCCCACCCGCGAGGCACACGTCGCGCTCTACACCTGCGCCGGCGACACAGAGTCCGCCACCCGAACGCTGGCCACCCTGCACACCTTCGCCGCCGCCCAGGGCTGGACGGCCGTCCACGAGGCGCACGACCTGGCCCCGCTCACGACCCAACGCCGCGGCCGGACCGGCTGGCGCACCATCGAACGCGCTCTGACCGACGGCAGCGCCACAGGGCTCGTCGCCCAGACCGAGCAGGAAATCGCCAGCCGCCCCGCAGACCGCGCCTCACTGCGCACCTGGATCACCGACCTCGAGGCGTTCGCCGTGTACACCGGTGCGCCCTCACTCGTCGGGTCCGCCGCCGTGTGGTCCGGCACCTACGACCTTGTTCCGGACAGCGTGCGCCAGTTGAAAGTGACGGCCCGCGTGCGTCTGACCCTGCGGCGGTGGCCTGGCGACGTCGACTCCGCCGTCGAGGTCCTCGCCCGCCTCGCCTTCAACGCTGTTGCACACGCCCAGCCCGGCAGCCGGGCCCCAGCCCAGATGCACGTCCACCTCTCCGTCACCGATGAGGGAGACCTGCTCATCGACGTCGAGGACCCCAACCCGTCCTTCCCTGACGCGCAGGCGGCCCTGAACGGAGAGCGAGGCCGTGGTCTGCGCGACGCCCTGGCCTTCGGTGCAGAACTGAGGTACTTCCTCGCCTCCGACGGCCTCAGCAAGACGGTTCGCGCCGTCCTCTCGCCGGGGGAGGGCCTCGCATGACCGGCCGCGCGCGCAACTGGCACGAGCGGGCATCCCCGTCTCCCGAAGACAGTGCCGGTCGCGCCTTTCTTCATCCCCGCCCACCCGAGACCCGCAGATCGCCCCGCACATGCTGCCCATCCTCCCGATAAGCCCACCCGGGAAACCTGTCAGGAATCCATCACATGAGCGTGCACCACACGCCAGGCACCTGGACCGTGCGGGAGCTGCTGCCCGTGCACTGGACCACGTTGCGGCGCGTTCCGCCCCACCGGCAGCCATCGAAGCCCTCGCTGCTGCCCGCACCGGACAGGCCGAAGACACGGCCGTACTTCAGCGTGGTCTGGCAGCTGCCGGGACGAACGGACGCCACCCCCGCCAGGGCCCGACGCCTGCTGACAGAAACCTGCCGTGTGTGGCACATCCCGCGCCTGGTCACGGAAGACCTGAAGCTGATCGTCTCGGAGCTCACGACCAACGCGGTCGTGCACGCGCCCGGCGAACGCGTAACCGTGGGTCTGACCCTTACCGCCGACAGCACATGGGTCTTCTGCGCCGATCAGGGTCCGCGCAGGCCCATGCATCCCGGCCACACGGATACGGACCATGAACACGGGCGCGGGCTGATCCTCGTCGACGCGCTGGCCAGCCGCTACACGGTCACCTCCTGCGGCCCAGGCACGGCCGTAGCGGCATGCATCCCGCTGCCCGCATGCACAGCCGACCACGTCCACACCCCCGAAGGCACTGTCGCCGCTGCCCCTACCGAGGAATCGCCTGATGCCCCACATAGCCATTGAGCACGCAGGGGCGGCCCCCTGGACGCACGCGACCGGCCCGGCCGGACAACCGCGCGGTGCCCACGGGCAGCCCTCCACTCTGGCCGACATGCTGCCGGCCGCCCATATGGCCTCACGCCCCGTGGACGTGGAGGTCGGAGCGGATTTCGACATCGTTGTACTGCCCGAGGAGCAGGCCCGGCGGACCGTCGACCTGCTCGCGCACCGTCGCCCTCACCCCGTCGGCGCAGCCGTATCACGGCCGGGGGAGTGGGTGCTGTTCCTTCCGCCCCGCTCCGGTCTCGGCACGCACTGGCGCAGGCCCGCCACTCACTACGACAGCGGCACGCTCCAGGTCCCGCCCGTCCTCACGGCCTGCGACCACCTGCGGTGGGCCCGCCTGGGCAATGCCGGCCGAGGCGGCCGCTTCTACACCGCTCCCCTGATGGTGCATCCCCTCCTGCCGCTCCTCAGGTGACGTCCCCCTTCCCCCATCCATCTGCCGTCCTTCCGTCACGAGGATCTGATGACCCTGATACCTGACGCGCTGCTGTGGGCGCCGTCTGCTGGCTTCGCCGCTGCAAGTGGGGCCGCACTCTTCTTCCGGGCCCGGTGGCGGGCCGCCGACACCCAAATCGCCCAAGCCGCACAGCAGGCCGCCGACGCCGCCCAGCAGGTCGCCGCACGGGACGAGGAGGCCCGCCACCTCGCCACATCCCAGCTGCCCGCCCTGGTCTACGCGCTGCAGAACGGCACCCCGCCCTCGCACGGCACGCTGCTGCACCAGGACCTGGCCCACACCGAGACCGCGGCCGCGCACGAATCGGTCCTCAACCAGGTCGCTCAGCTCCTGGTCGACACCTCCAGCAAGGCCGAGTCAGCCACCCGGGCCGCGGTCCTCGCCTGCGTCCGCTCCGTGCAGGCCCTGGTGTACGAGCAGCAAGGCGGCATCACCCGCCTCCTCGACGAGGAAGACGACCCGAAAGTCCTGGCCCTGGTCCAGCCCATCGACCACGCCGGCAGCCAGCTGGAGCGCCGCCTGCAGATCCTCGGCGTGATCGCAGGCATGTGGCCCGGACGGCAGCGAGAAGACGTCCCGCTGCTGGACGCCGTCCGCGGTGCCATGTCCCGCATCCGCGACTACACCCGCGTCAAAGCACCCAGGAGCTCCAACCACTACGTGGCCAGCCGGTTCGTCGAGCCCGTCGTCCTGGCCGTGGCCGAGCTCCTCGACAACGCGGCCCGCCACAGCCCCCCGTCCACGCCGGTAGAGGTCAAGTTCGTCGAGGTGCACCAGGGCGTCAGCATCGAGATCCACGACGCCGGGGCCGGCATGTCCCTCGAAGCCAGGCAGGAGGCCGCGCGGCGCCTGTCCGGACAGCACCCGGTCCGGCTGACCGAGCTGCGCACTCCACCCAGCTTCGGGCTCCTCGGCGTCGGCGAGCTCGTCAAGGAGTACGGCTTCCGCGTCTGGCTCGACGAAGACCACTCCGTCCACGGCGGCGTGCGCGCGGTGGTCTTCCTGCCGCACTCGGTGCTGGCCACCCCCCCGGCCCACACCGAACCGGCCTCGCCGCCACCGCAGACGGCAAACACGGCCCCGCACGTGGACACCCGCCCGATCACCGCCGCGGGCGAGTACGAGATCGCCGACGACGGGCTCGCCAAACGCAACAGCCGCCAGCCCACCGGAAATCAGGGCTCACACCCAGCCCGCCGGAGACTGCCCCGCGCCGAGCCGCCGCCCTCGAACTTCGGGAACGGCCTTGCCGCGTTCGTCCAGGCCACCCGCACCGTCCACACGGACGCCGACACCCAGCAGATGTCCACCCTTTCCCCCACGAGTGAGGAGTCCCCCCGATGACTGCATCCCGCCCCAACGTGGCCTGGATCCTCGACGAGCTGACCACCGTCGACCACGCCCGGCACGCACTGCTGCTGTCTGCCGACGGCCTGGCGGTCGCCTACTCCAAAGACTGCGACAAGGACCTCGGCGACCAGATCGCAGCGGCCGTATCCGGCCTCCAGTCCCTCAGCCGCGCCGGCGGCGCCTTCGTCAGCGACGAAGGCAACACCCCCTGGCAGCAGACCATGGTGCAGTACCGGGACGGCTTCCTGTTCCTCATCGCCGGAGGACATGGCGCCCACCTGGTGGCGTCGGCCGGTATCGACGTGAAGATCGAAGCGCTCTCGTACAAGATGGCCGACGTCGTCAAGCGGCTCCCCGAGGCCCTGGCCGTTGCACAACGCGAGCACTCCCAGCAGGGATGAAGGCCCCCCGACGGGGCAGTGACCGGCTGGTTCGGACCTTCGTGGTCACCGGCGGCCGGCGACTGCCCAGCCGCAACACGTTCGATCACATTCTGCTGATCAGCCTCTCGCCCTCGGCTGTCCACCTCAGCCGGGGCGACCTCAACCACGAGCACAACGCGATCCTCGACATCCTCGCGCACAGCGCGCAGTCCGTCGCCGAACTCAGCGCGCTGCTGCGGCTGCCGCTGAGCGTGATCCGCATCCTGCTCGCCGACCTCATGGACTCCGGCCACATCAGCACCGGGCGCAGCATCCTCGACGCCCCGGAAAACGTGCCCGACCGAGAAACGATGGAGGCAGTCCTTGCCGGACTACGTCGGCTCTGACCCTGACCCCGGATCGGGGCTGCGCGGGGACGAGACCACTCGAAAGATCCTGATCGTCGGACACATGGGCGCCGGTAAAACGACCATGATCGACTCAATCTCCGAGATCGAGCCGGTGCGGACCGAGGAGACGATGACGGACGCGGGCGCCCACGTCGACCGCGCCGACCTCCCCGACAAGAAGACCACGACCGTGGCCATGGACTTCGGCCGCATCCGCCTCAGCAACCACCTCGTCCTCTACCTGTTCGGCGCCCCCGGCCAGGAACGCTTCTTCAACATCCTCGAAGACCTGGCCCACGGCGCGCTGGGCGCACTCGTGCTGTGCGACCCGCGCCACCTGGCGGACACCTACCCGATCCTCGAACTCGTCGAGGAACTCGGCCTGACCTACACGATCGCCATCAACCAGTTCGACGGCGCACCCCGCTACACCGAAAAGCGGCTGCGCGAGGTGATGGACCTCGCTCCCGACACCCCGCTCGTGTTCTGCGACGCCCGCTCACGCGTCAGCACCCGCGATGCGCTGATCGTCCTCGTCCAGGACCTCCTCACCAGACTCCCGGAGCCCGCGCGATGACCCACCACGCCCAGCAAAGCGCCGGGCAGTGCCCGGCCCCCCAGCCGCCCGTCGACCCCAGCCGTCCGCTGCCCATCTTCGGGCCGGCGTTCAGCGCCAACCCCCACGCGACCTACGAGCAACTGCGGGCCCAAGCCCCGGTAGCCCCCGTCGAGTTCGACCGCAACCAGTGGGGATACCTCGCCGTCACCTACCGCGCCGCCCTGCACCTCCTGCGCAACAACCCGGGCCGCTTCCACAAAGACCCCCACCACTGGGAGGCGCTGCGCCGCGGGCAGGTCCCGCCCGACAGCCCAGCCCTGATGATGATGGCGCCGCGCGACAACGCCCTGTGGAAAGACGGACCCGAGTACCTGCGACTGCGCGGGGCCATCACGGCAGCGCTCAGACAGGTCGACACCCACCAACTCGCCCACACCGTCAGGGAGATCGCCGACCAGCTGATCGACGCGTTCGCGTCCGTCGGCACAGCCGATCTGGTGAGGCAGTACTGCGACCCCCTGCCCACGCTCACGGTCAACTCGCTCTACGGCTCCCCACCCGCACTCAGCGAGGAGATCGTCCACACGGTCACCCGCCTGTTCCTCGCCGGACCCGATGCCGCCGAGGCCAACGCCGCGCTGGAGCGGGCGTGCCTGGCCCTGACCCGCCACAAGCGGGCCTACCCGGGCCGGGACGTCGTCAGTTCGCTGATCGCCGCAGGGCTGACCGACGACGAGATGGTGCCCACCCTCATCCTGCTGTTCGGCGCGGCCGGACCGCCGCCCGCCAAACTCATCGCGTCCGGGCTGCGCCGCATCCTCACCGACGATTCGTTCGCGGGCGACGTCCACACCGGTGTGCGGCCAGTGACCGCTGCCCTCGACGACGTGCTGTGGAACGAGCCACCCGTCCCGAACTACTGCCCCCTGTATGCCAACGGCGTCCAGGAGGTCGAAGGGGTGCGGCTTCAGCCCGGCTTCCCGATCCTGATCAGCTTCGCCGCAGCCAACGCGGACCCCTCCCTCACCCTCGGCCTGCCGCCCGAGGCCCGCACCGGTAACCGCGGACACCTCAGCTTCTCTGCCGGGGCGCACGCCTGCGCCGCCCCCGACCTGGCCCGGATCATCTGCGAGACCGGGGTGGAGCGGGCCCTTGACCGCCTGCCCGGCCTCGCTCTGGCCGTCCCCGCCGACCAACTTCCCTCGCTGCCCGGCCCGTTCATCGCCGGCCCCGCCACGCTGCCCGTCCATTTCCAGCGCGGCACCCCCCACCCCAACCGAACCGGAAGGACCGCAGCAGCATGACCACCCCCACTACCCCCACCACCTCCGCGCCCTCCACCTCCTCCGATCGCTGGCACTACCTCCTCGACCCGACCGGAAGCGACATCCACGGCGAGACCGCCGCCCTGCGCGAGGCCGGACCCGCCGTCCGCGTCATCCTTCCCGGCGGCATCCCCGCCTGGACGGTCACCGACCCCGACCTCATCCGGCGTCTCCTCTCCCACCCCAAAATCAGCAAGGACGCCTACCAGCACTGGCCGGCCTACATCCGCCACGAGATCCCCGCCGACTGGCCGCTGCGGATCTGGGTCGACGTCCGCAACGCCCTGACCGCGTACGGCGAGGAACACAAGCGGCTGCGCCGCCCCCTGGCGTCCGCGTTCAGCACGCGCCGAGTCCGCGCCCTGGCCTCTCAGATCGCCGACATCACCCGCACTCTTCTCGACGAGCTCACTGTCGCGGGCCCCGACGACGTGGTGGACCTGCGGGCCCGGTTCGCGTGGCGGCTGCCCCTCCAGTCGGTCAACCTGATACTCGGCGTCCCTGACGAATTCCACGACGACTTCCGGGACTCGGTCGGCGCACTGTTCATCACCACGACCAGTCCCGAAGAGGGCCAGGCCGCGATGGTCCGCATCTACGAGCTCATCGACAAGCTGATCGGCTACAAGCGGCGAAACCCGGCCGACGACATCACCTCCCAGCTCATCGCCGCTCATGACGCGGGCGAGATCAGCGACACTGAGCTCTCCGACAGCTTCATCCTGCTGATCGGGGCCGGCCACGAGACGACCGTCAACGCGATCGACCACGCGGTGGTCAACCTGGTCACCCACCCCGACCAGCTGGCACTGGCCACGAGCGGAACCACACCGTGGAACCAGGTCGTCGACGAGTGCCTGCGCCATCAGGCGCCCGTCGCCACGATCATCCTCAGGTTCGCGGCCGAGGACGTGACCGACGAGGCCGCCGGCATCACCTTCGCCCGCGGTGACGCCATTGCCATCAACTACGCGGCGGTCGGCCGCGACCGGAACGTGCACGGCGACAGCGCCGACGAATTCGACGTCACCCGGCCCACCACCCGCGAGCATCTCGCGTTCGGCCACGGGGCCCACCTGTGCGTGGGAATGGAACTCGCCCGCATCGAGATCCGCACCGCGCTCCAGGAACTCTTCGCACGGTTCCCGCACCTGAGCCTGGCCGTCGACCCCGACCAGCTGGAACCCCTGCCCAGCATCATCACCAACGGGCACACCCGCCTGCCCGTTCGCCTCGGCCCACCCGCAGCCTGACGGAGGACACCTATGCAGACCGAACGCGACCACTTCACCAACCCGCCCCCGCGCCGCCTGGGAGCGCTGGGCATAATCCGCAACCCCGCCGGCGCCGTACTGATGACCGAGAAGACACGGGACGCCCTCAGGGGCGAGGAGCGCCGGCCCTGGTTCCACCCGGGCGGCTGCGTCGAGGAGAACGAACCCCTCCTCGACGGCCTGGTCCGCAGCGTCACCGCGAAACTCGGCATCACAGTGCAGCCGGGCCGCCTGCTGGCCGTTCACCACATGTACCACCAGCAGCATCCAACGCACCTGTCGGTCGAAGGAGTCAACTTCCTCTTCGACTGCGGTGTCATCGACGAAGGCACGCCCTTCAGGTTCAGCGGCTCCATCAATGGAGCGCGGTGGATGCTCCCGGACGAGCTGGACGAGCAACTGACCCCGTTCACAGCAGCGCGTACCCACGCGGCACTGCGGGCGCTGCACGGCGGTGACGTCGAGGTACTTGCTGGGCATCCCGCGTAGCGCCAGCCAGCTGTCGACTCCGGCAAGCCGCAAGAGCATCCGTGCGCGGCTCCTCCCGTGCATCAGCCGCGCACGGACCCGCCCTGCTGCCGGGCCGGTTGGCTTCGGCCCGGCAGCAGGGCTCCGCCCATCCATTCACGGAGACGCATGAGTACCGTCTGGATCGCCCCCGTGGCCACGATCCTCGTTCCCACCCTCGTGGGCTGCTTCACGGCGTTGCAGATTTCCCGCACCCTCACCCGGACCTGGTCCGTGACCTTCACCAACATGGCCCGCGACCTCGACGAGGCAGCGCAGACGCAGTCCCCCGAGTCCAGGCCCCCAGCGCCCACGCCCCGGGCCCGCGGACGTCACGGCACCCGGCCGTCCAGGAGGCCGCGGTGACCAGCACGCGCGACCAGCGCGACCTCAAGATCGCCACCCTGCTGCGTGCCGGAGCGACCTACGCCCAGGTCAAGGAAAGCCTGAAGACCAGCGACAGGGCCATCAGCCGCGTCCGACGCGCTCACCGCATCCCCCTGCCGCCCGGCCGGGCCAGACGCACGCCCGCCCAGCGCAAAAAGCTCGAAGCGCAAGCCGTGGCCATGCTGCGGGCCGGGGCCTCCCAGCGCGCGATCTACGCGAAACTCAAGGTGGCCCCCAACACCCTCACCCGGCTACGCAAGGAGCACCGCATTCCCGTCCATCGAGAGCGCCACAAGGCCCCGGCAACAGGAAGAGCTGACGCCGCGCAGTGACCGGCAGACCTCCTCCGTCACGCGGACGCTGCTCCGGATGCGTCCACGGGGAGCGGCAGAGTGCGCAGGCGTTCGCGCAGATCTGCCACATGCTCGGCGGGACGGGCGGCGAGCAGCCCCTCCAGGCGCTCCAGCCGGGTGCGGGCGGTGGCACGCAAGCGGCTCGGCGGCACCCGCTCAAGAACGTCCAGGGCGCGCTGGGCGGCATCGGAAGGTTGGTCGGACGCCTCGGCCTGAGCGAGGACCAGGGTGGCGGCGGCCCATCCAGGGGTGCCGGTCGTACAACCGGCCGCGGAAGCCTCAGCGCGAGAGCGGGCCTGTTCGGTGCGGCCCAGCGTGAGGTGCGCCTCAGCTTGGTGCAGGGCAAGTTCAGGCTCGTCGAAGCCGAAACGCCCCGGGGCCTGTCCGGCCGGGTCGGCCTCGAGTTCGCTCAGCGCCACGTCGAGTGCGGCGCTCGCCTCCTGGTCGCGGCCCTGCTGGGCGAGGGTGGGCAGCAGCGCCCAGGCGTGCAGCTGGGCACGGACCAGGCCGGCGGGGGCCGTGGCCGCGCCGCGCTCGGCGTACGCGAGCGCGGCGGTCAGGTTGCCGGTGTGGCGGGCCACCATGCTCTGTGCCCCGTACGCCCACGCCGCCAGCGCCGTGTCACCGCACCGGTTGGCGTACGACACGGCGGTGCCCAGGTGGGTGCGTGCGCCAGCCGGATCGTCGAGGTGGAAGGCCAGGTTGCCCAGCAGTCCCGACAGGCGGCCGACCTGGCGGTGCAGCTCGGTGCCGTCCGTGCCGGCAGCGAGCAGCCCGGCCAGCAGGGTGCGGGCCGCGCGGACCTCCCGGAACAGCACCGGGACGGGGTGCTTGCTGTAGTTGAGGTGGTAGTGGTCGGCGGCGGCTTCGGCGAGTTCGTCCACGAGCGGGCTGCCTTCGGGTTCCGCCAGGAGCGCGAGCTGGAGGGATTCTCTGACCGAGGGGAGCCCAGCATCGGTGGTCATCAGATCCGCCCCCTTCCTGTCGGCCGGATGCGGCTACGTCGGCGTCGTTGCGACCGTATCCGATCAACTCCGCGGTCCACGCCGACAACTGCCGTACACGCGCAACCTTGTGCAGTCCCAGCTGCTCGGGGGTGGACCTGCAGGCGCGGCACAGCATCACTGCGTAGTCCTGCCCGGGCCAGTCCTTGGGGTCGTGTTCCCAGTGGCACAGCGAAGCTTGCGTCGCGTCCGGGACAGACTGGCTGAGCTCGCACGTTGGAAACACCGGCTGCGCAGGGCAGCATCGCCTCATGGTCGACTACGTGCCCTCCCCGGATGAAGTGGCCGCCGCACAGACTCCCAACGGCGGCTGGAGCCGTAAGCAGCTCGCAGCATGGGGGATTCCCTGGCCCCCATCGAGTGGCTGGCGAAGGTACCTGGAGGCGAAGTGGAGGGGCGACGACGTCGGGCCGTTGCCCCGCGAGGAGCCGGACCAAGACACCTTGTTCTGAAAGCTGAGATATGGACGACCCCAACCCCGCGCCGAGGAAAGCCACCGCGCCCGTCTGCTCCCCCAGACGGTCGCCGCCTCGTTGCGTCTCTCGGGCACGACAGAGGTGGACTGGACCATGCCGTTTGGCGGTACACGTCGGCGGCCGCGTAGTCACCGCTTCTGCAGCCCGCTCACGAAGCGGGGACCTGCCGGGCCGCTGGCAAGGCACGGCTTTCGAGCGGAGCCGATAAGGTGCTGTCACCGAACCCCAACATAGGTTATTTAACGGTCGGTTGAGCGGGTATCTACCACCGCACAGGCCGTTCAATCGTGTTGATGATCATGCTGTGGTGAGCAGGCTCTCGGGCTACGTTGCCCCCTGTGACCCCCTCCCCTCTGTCTGAAGCCCCCGACTCCCTGGCCTCACTCAGACTCGCCCTTTTCGGCTCCCGCGCGGAGCAGAACCACGGGCCCTGGAAAGATCTGTTCAGCTCCACCCTCTTCTCCTTCCAAGAGGGGCTGACGCACCAGGAACGCACCGAACTGTCCTATCAGAGGCTCCGCATCGTGAACGAGGCGATCGCCGATCCACGTGCTCTGGTCACCGACGCGACCGCGCTGACGGCCCTGCACGAGTGGGTGGGCGCCGCCGACGCCGGCACGGGCACCATCGCCAGCATCCACTTCAACCTCTTCCTCGGAAGCCTGCTGGACCACGACCACACAGACCGCGACCTCGGCCCGTACTTCCGGATGGAGCGGATCGGCACCTTCCTGTGCACGGAGCATGCGCACGGCAACGACGCCCCCCAGTTGGAGACGACCGCGACCTTCGACCGGGCCACGGGCGGATTCGTGCTGACCACCCCGACGCGGGGGGCACGCAAGTGGATGCCCAACACGTCCTCGGCCGGCGGTCCGAAGGACGCTCTGGTGGCCGCACGCCTGATGATCGACGGCAAGGACCAGGGGGTCTTCCTCTTCCTGACCCCGCTGACCGACGCGAAGGGCCGTCACCTTCCGGGCGTGGAGGTGGAGTTGCTGCCCCAGACGGCCAGCAGCCCCGTCGACCACTGCGCCACTTCCTTCCACGGCGTCCGCCTGCCGCTCACCGCGTTACTCCAGGCCGACCACGGCCGGCTCAGCCCCGACGGGACGTTCACCAGCACCCTGGGCAGCCCCCGAAGGCGGTTCCTGCGCTCCATCGGCCGCGTCACCATGGGCAAGCTGTGCATGAGCGCCTCCAGTCTGGGGGTGACGCGGCACGCCCTGGCCGTCGCCGTGCGCCATGGCCACCAGCGGTTCACCTCCGGGATGACCAGGAAACAGCGAGTGCCGTTGATGGCCCACCGGAGCCACCACGGGCCGCTGATCGAGGCCATGGCCATCACGTATGCGGCCACGCTGTTGCACCGGGCCGCCGTGCGACGGTGGACCGAGGCCGTGGAGACCGAGCGCGCCGACGCCGAGCGTCTGGTGGCCATCGCCAAGGGATGGATCACCTGGCAGGCCCGGCAGGTCATGACGCAATGCCGGGAGCGGTGCGGGGGACACGGGCTGGTCCTGGCGAACGGGATCGCCGGCCAACTGGCCGCCAACGAGGGCACCATCACCGCCGAGGGCGACAACCTCGTCATCTGGATCAAGGCCGCGGGGGAGATGCTGCTGGGCGGCTTCACCCCGCAACCCCCCGGTGAGAAAGCCCCTGCCACCAGGGCTCTGCACGACCCCGTGCACCTGAACGACCTGCTGGCGGACCTGGAGCGCATACGGCACGAGCAGGCCCGCGTGCGGCTGCGCGCCCGTCGCGTCGGCTCGCCCATGGACCGCTGGAACGGCGCCTCCGGCCCGGCCCTGTCCCTGGTCGACGCGCACGTCCACTGGCTGGCTGCGCAGGAACTTCTCACCGAGGCCACGCAGGCCGACGGCCCGCTGGCCGGGCGCCTTCTGCACGACCTGCACCGGTTGTTCGTCCTGCGCTACGTGGCCGCGCACAGCGGCGAGCTGCTCGCGCACGAACGGCTGACCGCCGAGCAAGTCCGTGCGCTGCCCGATGCGGTGGAGGCCACTATCGCGGCCCTGGCCCCGCACGCCCTGATCCTCAGCGAGGCCTTCGCCGTGCCCGGCGAGCTCCTGGACGACCACCCCATGCTGCGCACCGACCCGCCGATGCCCCTCGTCGCATGACCCCGTCCACGCCGGCCTGCGCTGCGGGCGCGCAGGTCAGGCGTACATCCGGGCGTGCTGGAGGTAGGCGAAATCGTCGCCCACGCTCAGCACGGCCACCATGTCCTTGCCCAGCTTCTGGTAGGAGGCGTATTCCTCGCCGTTGAGGGTGATACCGACGGCCGGCGCCTCGGGCCCGGTCGGGGTCGCCCGCCGCAGGGACTCGACCAGGTTGTAGGGGGCCTTGAGTTCGAGGACCTCCACCACCCGGCGGTAGCCGTCGAGGAGACGTTTGCGCTGGTTGTCCGCAGTGCGCTGGATGGCGAAGAGGGCGTTCGCCAGCGGGCCGTAGCCCGTCTGCTCCGCCTCGGCCAGCATGGTGTGGCAGGCCCGCAGGGTCTCCAGGTGGCGGGGACTTACTTCCACGGCGTACAGACTGGTCAGCTGCCGGCCACGGGGGCTGTGCAGGAGGTATCCGCCCTGGTCCGGTGCTGCCCCGTCTTCCGGGAGATCCTTCCACTGGAGCACGGCGGGAAGTTGCCGGTGGATGTCGCTCCAGGCCTTGTGCGCGTCGCGGATGAGTTCGGCCTCTTCTACGTACAGCTCCATGAGCGTGTAGTCGCGCAGGCTGGTCAGCAGGGGGCTTTCGATCTCGTTGAACCGGACCAGGAACTCCATGTCGTCCGGCACTAACACGTACATCGGCCGGTCTCCTCCCGTCGACTGTGGTGGCCGGGCTTCTAGGCGGCGGCCTCGAAAAGGACCGTCCAGACGCTGAGTCCGGCCGGTGTGTGTGACGCCATGAACCGTGCCGTGCCCGGCCCTCGCGTCCGGTGGCGCAGTGGCAGTTCTTCGTTGTCCAGGCCGACGAGCGACTCGGTGAGCTGCTGCAGCCGGGGATCGCGCTCCAGGTCCGCGCAGATCTTCTGCACCGCACGGTCGTCGGGGTAGCGGTGCTGGGCCAGCCGCAGCTCGGTCACCAGGCGCGCGACCCACTTCTCCCGGTCGACGAGGACTGTTTGGGCCTCCTCGGACCACAGGGCCCACCGCCAGAAGTTCGTCGGCGGTCTGCCCGTTGCGAACAGCTCCGCGAAGGCGTCGTTCGCCGCGACCAGGTGGCCGTCGGGCATGAGGGCGCACGCCATCTCGCTCTGCCCGCTGAGGACTTTGCGCCAGTGCGGGGAGGGCTGTTCCACCGGCAGCACCGGTTCGGCCCCGTACAGGTCCAGGTAGGCGATCCGCAGGTGGTACGGGCTGAACTTGAGCAGCTCGGTGATGCGCAGGAACAGCTCGGGCTGGGGCCGGAAGTCGTTGTTCTCGACCTTCGCGTAGACGCCGGCTCCGCCTCCGAGGAGGACATCCACGTCGACCTGTCGTAAGCCCGGGGAGCGCGGCCCGCCCCGTCGGCTCACCAGCGGGGGCAGCCCGGCATCCGGTCGCGTCAACCTGCCGCGGTAGTACCGCAGCAGCCATTGCCACACGTGCTCGTAGTCGTGCTCGGGCTTTCGGCTCCTCACTCGCTTCTCCCGTGCTGTCGAGCGTTGTTGTTAGGCGTTCGCAGTCACACTGCGCCCGGCATGCGGGCCGTTGCTAACCGGCTCACCGGCCGTGACGATGGAACGCAAATCAAATCATGTGACTCACCTAGTTCGGAACGGTTCATGGACATCGCCCGAGCCGAGTGTCGCCTATCCATGCAATTGCAAAGTTCGACTCTTTTAGCACAAATGTTCTTTCCGTCCCGCTGGCGCCGGACGGATGACACTGCGTGATCGTCACTCTGTGCAACAAAGTCAGGAGCTCGCCCGTGACCGTCATCGAGAATCCGGAGGGCGCCGACACGACGTCCGGCACCCCGGCGGCACTTAGGATCCACCGCCCAGGAACGCGGCCACCGATGCAGCCCTGCGCCGCCGAAGGCGGCTGCCCTTTCCAGCTGAAGGGATCAGTCCCCGGGCGCAGCAATGGTGTGGAGGGCCGCACGCTGCAGCACCACGGACCCGCCCCGTTGGTCGAGTTGCCGGGCGGCGTGCAGGCCCGGGTCATCGTCGCCTACGACCTGGCGCTGCGCCTGACCGCGGGCCGCGACGTCAGCCGCAGCGCCGACCACTGGCCCGGCTTCCGGGACGGCAGCCTTGCCGTTGACGGCGTGCTCCGCCAGTGGGCCAGCCCCCGCAACGCTCTCAACGCCGAGGGCGAGGAGCACGCGCGGCTGCGCGCCCCGATCCAGGCCGGCCTCACGCCTCGCCGGGTGCGGGAGATGACGCCGGTGATCGAGGCCATCGTCGAGGAGGCCCTCGAGGACCTGGAAGCTATTGCGGAGGCCTCCGGCGTCGTGGACCTGGTGCCCGCATTCGCCCTGCGGATCCCGCAGCAGGTCATCACCCGCCTGATGGGCGTACCGTCCGCCCTCATGGGACAGTTCGGCCAGGCGGCGACGGGACTGTTCGACACCTCCGCAGGCCCGGCGGACATGCAGCGCTCCATGGAAACCGTGCTGGAGCTGCTGGGAGAGATGGTGGCCGCCAGGCGTGCCCACCTCGGGGACGACCTGGTGAGTGACCTGATCCGCGCCGCCGAGCAGGCCGCCAACCCCCTGTCCGACGAGGATCTCCTGGCCCAGCTGATGCTGGTCGTCATCGCCGCCACCGAGACCACGGTGCACGCCATCGGCACGCTGATCGTGCACCTGCTGACGCATCCCGCGCAGCGCGCCCTCGTGGTCAGCGGGGAGGTCTCCTTGGACGACGCTCTGGAGGAGAGCCTGCGGCTACAGCCGCCGGCCGCCAGCGTTCCGCTGCGCTTCGCCGTCCGCGACTTCGAAGATGCCGAAAGCGGCCAGGTGTTCAGGAAAGGGGAACCGATCTTGATCCACGCCGCGGCCGCCGGGACTGACCCGGACGTCCACACCGCGCCTGGCGTCTACAACCCCGCCGCCCGACCCGCCGCAAGCACCTCGCGTTCGGACACGGACCGCACGTGTGCCCCGGCGCCCCGCTGGCCCGGCGCGAAGTGATCATCGCCGTCTCCCGCTGGCTGGAACGCTTCCCCGACGCCCGCCTGGCGGTCGACGCCGCACGGCTGCCCCAGCCGCACTCCTTCATCGCCAACGGGTTCACAGAGATTCCCATCCTCCTGGGCTGACGCACCGCAGGGCGCGAAGGGAAGGGCACCGTCGATCGCGCCCCCCTTCGCGCCCTGCCGTTCAGTCCCTGGCAAGGGGCGTCTCTGCGGAACCGCGCTTCTCCTTCAACTGCCCCTGCACGGAGGTGTAGTAGGCGTCAGCATGCTGAGAGGTATGGACCAGCTCATGGCCACGCCCGACGGAGACCTGCAACTTCGCCGCCGTCTCCGCGGTGGCCACGGCGTGCACCATCTGCTGATTCAGCCGGTCAACCGCGACCGCGAGCTCGCCGTAATTCTCCCGGAAGCGCAGGTCCAGGCCGACCCACGCGTCGACCCACAGCGCCGCCCAGTCGGCGGGCTCCAGGCCCGGCTGAAGTTCGCCCCGGTCCCGGGCGTCCTTCATCAGTTCGGCGATCACAGGGGTGTAGGTCCGCCACAGGTATCCGAAGAAGGGCTTGCCCTGCTCCGTCGCCAGGCGGTTCGCGGCCCTGATCACCGTCACATGGGGCGTCAGCACCGCCAGAAGGATCGAGGCGTCGACGACGCTCTGCAGACGAGGCGTGCCCAGCGTGATCGAATCCATGATCAGTGACTCTTGGACCACGCTGTAGGCGAGCTCGTCCTTGTCCCGCCACAGGTTGTACAGGGAGCCCCGGGAGAGGCTGCCCGCCCTCTCCAGGATCTGGTCCACCGTCGTCTTGGCGAAGCCCTGCTCGTCGAACAGCTCCGCGGCAGCTTTGAAGATCGCGTCGTACTTCGCCCGCGCTCGCGCCTGAACTGGCTGCCGTGCCACCGTGCCTCCTGAAATTCAAACCGGTCACTGCCCGGCGCCGGACACCAAGGGGCCCGGACCGACGCAGACCACTCACCGCGAGTGCTGGTCTTCTGTGTGCGGACAGTAAGCGATGAGGTTAGTCGCATTATCACTGCGCCCACTACGCCGACGTTGATTCTTTCGCACCGCACATGGTTGAGTCCCTGTAACCAAACCAGGTGTCCGACCTTGTTTTTGCGGGTTGGGCGGGCGGCGAACGTCTCCGAGACTCACGCAATCCAGGGCGTGTGAGCCCGGACACCCCTCGGGCCGCGAGGCCCGAACGCCGCACATCTGGATGGCTGGCAGGGACATGCCTCTCCTGTTGTCGCGGGAGAGGCACGCCCCGGCCCTCGACCCGTGTCGAGTCAGCTCCGTCAACAACTGAATGTGGCCGTGTCCTGTTGTCGCAGAACACGGCCACCAGTGGCGGCTCGCGAGAGCCGCCCGCACCCAGAGCTCGAATCCATGAACCCGCTGGGGTGCCACAGCAGGCGTGTTGTCGCACGCCTCGCACCAGGATAGCCGCACCGGTCCTGCTCACAGCAGGACTGGGCGCAACCTCCTGGGCTGGAGCCCCAGCACCCTCAACAGGAGGTTGCTGTGCGCCATCCCTTGACGCACCACCGCGTGACCCGCCGCGCAGGATCAGGACTCCTCGCCGTAGCAGCCGTAGCCGGCACCGCGACGATGCTGTCCGCCGCCCCGGCATCCGCCCTGAGCTGGCACTGCTCCAAGGGCTCCCACACCATCGACACGGCCAACTACTCGGGACCGTGGCCTGACAACTGGAAGGTCACCGTCAAGAACTGCTCCGCACGCAGCGGCGCCTACGTCTACGGCAAGGCCACCATCAAGTGGGATGGGCCGACGTTCAACAACACCCACCCCAACGTCTTCGACGGCGCCAAGTACCGCCTGGTGGTGAAGAAGTCGGTGCGCGGCACCGACCCGACCGTGGCGAAGAAGGACTTCAACCTCGAGGGGAAGCTGGAGACCAGCGCCAACTCCGGCTCGTACACGACCGGCACGATCAAGGCCAAGGTCAACTCCACCAAGGCGTACGCCGACGGCACGCTCCTCCTGGACTGGCACCAGTGCTGCGGCGGCTACAAGTCGTGGGGCTTCCCCGCCTCGCCGAATACCTGAGCAGCCATGACTGCGACTGCCCCGCCCGGCGGTCCAACAGGCCATCCGGCTCGGCTCTTGGGATCACCGCACCTTCCGTGAACCCAACAGCCGCGGGTCGGCCCGTCTTCCCCCGGGCGGCGCAGGCCCATCGGCAAGGGTCCGGCCGCACGGCCGGACCCTTGCCGGCCCGGGAAGCCACTTCCTCGTCACACCACGGATCGCCACAGCTGCCCAACCAGGTCTGGCCGACCCGAGAGGCCGTTATGCGCACTTCTCCTCTGTCCTGGTCCGCTGCCCGTCTGGACTACGCCCTCGCGGCCAGCCGCGAAGAGCAGCGTGCTGCGCTCGCCATCTACCTGCCCGTCGGCTACCCGAACCGTGCCGCCAGTCGCGAGGCACTGCTGCTCGCCGCCGAGCACGCCGACGTGCTGGAGCTGGGCGTCCCGCACCACGACTGCCCGATGGACGGTCCGGTGATCCGGCAGGCCGCCGCGCAGGCCCTCGCCGGCTCGGACGGCTTTCAGATGCGCGACCTGTTCGCAGCCGCCGTCGACTTGACCGCCCGCACCAGCACTGCCCTGGTGGTCATGTCGTATTGGGAGCCGATCCGCTCCTACCGCCCGCGAGCTTTCGCACGCGAGCTGGCCGCCGCCGGCGGGGCAGGAGTGCTCGTGCCCGACCTTCCCCCGCACGCGGCGCCCCTGTGGCGCGAGACCGCCGCCGAGGCCGGGCTGCACACGGTGGCCCTGGCCCCGCGGCACGCATCCTCCGCCCGTCTCGCCGAGCTCGGCGCCACCACCACCGGCATGCTCTACGCCCCCGCGACGCCCGGTCTGACCGGCACCCGGCTCCCCCTCAGCCCGTATCTGCCGCGCCTGGTACGCCGACTGCGTCAGGTCACCGGCCTTCCGGTCGCCACCGGAATCGGCATCAGCTCACCCCAGCAGGCCGCCCAAGCCGCGAACTTTTCGGACGCCGTGGTGATCGGCTCCGCCGTCATCCGCCGCATGCAGACCGCACCCGACACCCCCGGCCCAGCCGCCGCGGCCGCATGCCGCGACTTCGCCCAGGCCGTGCGCCAGGCCCGCCGGCCCGCGGCCTGACCCCCACCTTCTCGACGCGACTCGGAGATCCCTTCGTGAGCCTCCCTCATCAGCCGCGCACCAACCTCGACGACGGCTTCGTCGCCCAGTACACGCTCCCGGACTGGTACGCGAGCAACGCTCCGCAGTGCACCGACGCCACGCCCGCCGTCGCCTGGTACAGCGTCGACAACCCCGCACTCGATCTCACTACCCGGTGCCGCATGTGTGCCGCGGCCGAGGTCGCCGCGGTCACCGTGCGCTCCCACCAGGGCCTGCTGGTGTGGATGCGCTGGCAGGCCATCGACGGCCCATTCTGCGGACCCTGCGGCACCGCCCTCGTCCGCAAACTCACGGTCCGGACCTTGTGCCTGGGCTGGTGGAACCCCCTGTCGCTGGTCGCCGCGGCCCCCGCCGCGCTGGTGGCCAACGCAGCCGCCTATCGCCGACTGCGCCGTCTGCCGCCGCCCGTTCCGCTTCCCGGCCGTTCGCATGCCGACCCCGGCAACCCCCTCCTCGGCCGCCCGCTGGCGTACGTCGCACTAATTCCGCTGGTCGCAGCGATCTGGGGCCTCACCACAGCTCTAGGCCGCCTCACCTGATGAACCAGGCCCTCGCGCGCGCCCCGCCGCAGTCCGGCGAACCCCTCCCCAGACCTCGGTCCCGAGCACACGAACACACAGATCAGATTGGAATGACGGTGAAGATACGGAAGAACCTGGCGGCCCGAACTCTGGGCATCGGCGCGGCGGTTGCCGCCTGCCTCATGCTCACGTCCGGCGTGGCTGAAGCGGGGAGCTTCGGACCCAAGGCCATGGTCGACGTGAACGGCGTGAAGAGGGGCACCGCGCAATTCATCGCGAACGGCGACCAGCTGATCGTGTGCGACACCCGCGCGGACGGTTTCGCGCCCAAGGTCAGCGTCTACTACGCGAACACGGACACGCTCGTGTGGCGCGTGACGGCCAACCTGGGCAAGGGCTGGTGCGTGAAGTCCAGCAAGAACCTGGGGGAGAGGACCCGCTACGACTTCTGGGCTACCGGCTTGAACCAGAGGCTCTACGTTGGCACGGCCGGCTGACGCCGGGACGGCCACACCCGGAAGGCATAAACCCCCACGTCCCGTGCGCTGCGTCGATCACGCCTCCGGCTGAGGCCATCGACTGGATCAACCCTCCTCTGGCGGGGCGGAGCTGAGCGAGCCCGGCAGGTCGACGCCCACGCAGTTGAGGCGGCGACGAAGCCGCAGGAGCACCGCGGCCGCCGTATCCTCGCTGGACCTGCTCTGGCGAGAGCGCGGCAAGCCTGCTGGTCACGGGCCCCGACAATCCCCCGTCGGGGCCCGCATGCGCTCAAGCCCTAGGCGGACGGAGATCCCTCGTCGAGTCGGAAGACTCCCGGCGCGAAGCCCTCATCTGTATACCGCGCCAGTCGAAACAGTGTTCCATTTGTGCAGGGTGCCGGGTTATCGTCGCGATCTGAGAGATCTTGTACGGAGGCGCCCCGGATGGAGAATCCTGCACGGAGAGGCCGGCCCCCGGGCATCCGGACGGCCGAGGGGGAGCTGACGGACCGGCAGGCGGCGATCGTCCGCTGCATCACCGAGGCGGTTCTGCGGCAGGGCTATCCGCCGTCGATGCGGGAGATCGGCCAGGCCGTGGAGCTCGCCAGCACGTCCTCGGTCGCCTACCAACTGATGGCCCTTGAGGGCAAGGGCGTCCTTTACCGGGACCCGCACACCCCCCGCGCCTACCGCGTGCGGCCGTCGTGGGCACCCGACCTTGGAGGCCGGGGCGTGGCCCCCGTCGACGTGCCGCTCGTCGGCCGGATCGCGGCCGGTGCGCCCCTGCTGGCCGAGGAGATGATCGAGGACGTCTACTCGCTGCCCCGGCAGGTCGTAGGCGAGGGTGACCTGTTCGCCCTGACAGTGTCCGGCGACTCCATGATCGACGCGGCGATCTGTGACGGCGATGTCGTGACCGTGCGGCGGCAAGACAGCGCCGACCACGGCGACATCGTCGCCGCTCTCCTGGACGACTCGGCCACGGTGAAGGTATTGAGGCGGCAGGACGGACGGGTGTGGCTGATGCCACGCAACCCGTCCTTCGAACCCATCCCCGGCGACGACGCACGCATCCTCGGCAAGGTCGTCGGCGTCCTGCGCGTGCTGTAGACCCGGGTCGCACGGTTGCCCAGCGCCGCGGGGGTGCGAGAGTGGCGGTATGTGTGGTCGATACGCATCCACTCGCAGCCCGCAGGAACTGGCGCCGCTTTTCCAGGTGCCCGACGTCCCCGCGAAGGAGACGCTCGCGCCGAACTGGAATGTCGCCCCGACCAACGACGTGTGGGCCGTCCTCGAGCGCACACCCCGCGACGACAAGGACGACATCGCGGCAGTGCAGCGGGAACTGCGGCCGCTGCGCTGGGGCCTGGTCCCGTCGTGGGCGAAGGACGTGAAGATCGGCGCCCGGATGATCAACGCGCGGGTCGAGACGGTGCACGAAAAGCCTGCGTTCCGTCGCGCGTTCACCCGCCGCCGCTGTCTGCTGCCCGCCGACGGCTTCTACGAGTGGCAGCAGGTCAAGGACCCCGCCACCGGCAAGGCCCGCAAGCAGCCCTACTTCATCCGCCCCGAGGACGACGAGGTGATGGCACTCGCTGGGCTGTACGAGTACTGGCGCGACCCGGCCGTGAAGCGGGACGACGACCCGGCCGCCTGGCTGATGACCTGCACCATCATCACCACCGAAGCCACTGACGCGGCCGGCCGGGTCCATCCCCGCATGCCGCTCGCCCTCACCCCCGAGCACTTCGACGCCTGGCTCGACCCCACTCACCAGGATCCCGACGAACTGCGGACCCTGCTCGACCAGCCGGCCGGCGGTCACCTCGACGCCCGCCCGGTCTCCACCGCGGTCAACAACGTCCGCAACAACGGACCCCAACTCCTGGACGAACTCACCCCTTGAAGGCGCTCAGATAACTCCTGTGCAGGCGACTTCTGCTCAGGAGCGAGCATGTGGCACTCAGGTGTGGCACCGTAGAGCCAGGCTGGCTCCGTCGTTTCCCCCCGTAGCGACGGAGCCAGCCTCACTGCATCCCGGACTCCGCCGCCTCCACGGGCCCGGGGAGCGCCTGCCGGAGATCGGCGTACAGGCGGATCCGTACGCCGGGCTGACCCGGTTCCCGCGTCATATGCTCGGCCGGTGCGGTTGCCCACGTCCGGGTGACGGCGTTCTGGAAGGCCATCACGGTCGCTTCGTCGGCTCCGGCGACGTCGACGACGAGCAGGCCGGGTTCGGACAAGTGCAATTCTCGAATCGGATCCACGTCTGTCAGTACGTGTCCGTGGCCGGCCTAGTTCTGTTCAAACTCCCGATTCACCCGACCGGGCGAGTTGTCCGTGGCGAGAGCTAGCGTCCCAGCCCCTCCCTTGGATGGCCGCCGCGGTCCCGACGGGCTGCCAGAGGACGTGAGCTGACGGCGAGGGCGGCCGGGTAGATCACCTGGTGCCCGTAGCGCGTGCGGGCACGATCGGCGACGGCTTCGAGTGCGAGGGGTTTGTCGTCGCCTGCGTCGAGGGTGAGCTGCCGGGTGGCCCGGGCGGCGGGCCGAAGCGCGTCGGCCCGCAGCGCGATGCTGCGGACCCGGGCGCGCTGGAGCCCGAGGGAGTCGTACACCGCATACGCGGTCCGGGCCAGAAGGAGGGTGTGCTGGGTGGCTTCCGGCAGGGTTCGGCTGCGGCGGGTGGCGCTGCCGTCGGCGTAGCGGATGGTGCAGGTCACGCCGGTGGCGATCTGGCCGGAGGCGCGCAGGCGGGCGCCGAGGTCGTCGGCGAGCGCGAGCAGCGTGCGCCGGTGGGCGGCGGGGTCGAGTTCGTCCCGGGCAAAGCGGTGTTCCGTGCTGAGACTCGCCGGAGCCGGGGTGGGGTCGACGACCTGGGTGTCGTGACCGTGGGCGTGCTCGTGGAGGGCGCGGCCGGCACGGGCACCAAGGAGGCGCTGCAGGGTGTGCTGGGGGACGTCGGCGACGTCGCCGACGGTGTGCAGGCCGTACTCGGCGAGCGTTGCCGCCGTCTTCGTGCCCACGCCGGGCAGTTCCCGTACGGGCCGGGGCCGCAGGAACGCTGCGATCGCCTCGGGGGAGTCGTCGATGACGGTGCGCCGCCCCAGCGGTGTGAGGGCGCAGGCCATGGTGGCGAGCATCGGGGTGCCGGCCACGCCCGCCGCGCTGCGCACCCCGAAGTGGGCGAGGGCGCGGAGCTGGACGAGTTCGGTGATGCCGCGGGCATCGCGCTGCCACCAGCGCATCGCCCCGGTGAGGTCGAGGAGGGCACCGTCCTCGAGCATCTGCACGCGCGGCGTGAAGTCCTCCAGCAAGTGGCGCAGCCGTTCCGGGAGTTCAGGGTCGGCGTCGGGCGGCGGGTCGAAGGAGAGACGGAGGATGCTGCGGTTCATGATCACCCTGCGCTTCCCTGGCTTCGGTGGCCGAGCCGTTTCAGGTCCGCGGAGCGGGTGCCGGCGGGCTGGAGGTCGGCATAGGGGTGGAGCCGGGCCCCGGCCGTGCCGTCGGCGAGCGTGCGCTGGGGCGTGGCCGGCTGGGCGGGGGTGGGGGCCGGGCCGGTGCGGCCGAGGAGGTCGAGGGCGGCCTGGGGGCCGTGGTCGCGGCGGGCGGCGGCCACCTCGTCCAGGTCCCAGGCCATCTCGCCGACGACGGTGCGGCGCGGGCCGCGGGCGGTGACGGTGCCGCGTACCAGCAGCAGCCCGGAGTGGAACACGGTGTGCGCGACGTTCTCGTGGGAGTCCTCGAAGAAGGCGATGTCCACCAGGCCGGAGCCGTCCTCCAGGGTGGTGAAGATGACGCGCTTGCCGGACGGGATCGGCGGCGTCTGCGTGGAGGCCCGCACCCCCGCGACCAGCACCTTCTGTCCGGGCAAAAGGGCGCGCAGGTGGGCGGCGTCGGTAGCGCCGAGCTCGCGCAGCAGCCGGTGGTGGTGCTCCATCAGATGCCGGCTCACATCGATGGACAGGGTGTCGAGTTCGGCGCCGAGCATGTCGCGGCTGGTCATCTCCGGCAGGCCGCTCGACGCCGCGGTCGCCAGCTCGCCGCCCAGCGGCAGCTGCCCGTCGGTGGCGGTGCGGTTGCGGGACTGCCGGTGCAGTTCGGTGGCCTGCAGCAGCAGGTCCCGCCGGGTCAGGCCGGGGGAGAGGGCATCGAGGGCGCCGATGCGGATCAGACGCTGCGCGAGCGGCAGGGACGGGCGGGCGCGCAGCCACACATCCTGCAGTCCGGTGTAGGGCTGACCGGCCACCAGGCGCGCGGTCTCCGCCTCGCTGATGCCCTTGATGGTGGAGAACGCCAGGCGGACCCCCCAGCCCTTGTCGGTCTGCTCCACACTGTGCTGCCCGCGGGAGTGGTTGACGTCGACGGGCAGCACTGGGACGCCGTGGCGGCGGGCGTCGGCGACTATGACGCGGCGCGGCCACATACCCGGATCGTGCTCCAGCAGCCCCGCATACAAGTACGCCGGGAAGTGCGCCTTCAGATACGCGGACTGCAGAGCGGGGACGGCGAAGGCCACCGCGTGCGCGCGGCAGAAGCCGTACGCGCCGAAGGAGGACACGGTCTCCCACACCTCGTCCAGCACGTCCTTGGCGTAGCCGCGCTCCCCGGCCGTACGACGGAACCAGGCCTCGACCCTCGGCAGCCGGTCGGAGTCGGCCAGGGCGCGCCGGGCGACATCGCCGGCAGCACGGTCGCAGCCGGTCATCCCGGAAAGGATGGCGATGATCTGCTCATGCCAGATCACCACGCCGTACGTATCGGACAAGATCGGCTCCAAGTCCGGGTGCGCGTATCTCGGCGCCGCACCGTGGCGAGCCGCGATGAAGAGAGCCGGCATGCCACCACTGACAGGACCGGGCCGGAAGAGGCTGATGTCCGCGACGACGTCCTGCATGTGCCGCGGCTGCAGGCGTGACACCAAATCGGCCTGACCAGGACTTTCCAGCTGAAAGAGGCCGACAGTGTCGGAGGCGCGGATCATCTCGAAGGCCCGCTGGTCGTTCAGGCTGACGTGATCGGGATTGTCCAGATCGAGCAGGCGTCCGGTCGTACGGCGGATCTCGGCGACCGCGTACGCCATCGCGGACTGCATGCGCACGCCCAAAACGTCGAGCTTCAGGAGACCAAGATCTTCGACCTCTTCCTTTGCGGCCTGCACCATCGGGTAGCCAGCCGGGGTCGGCTGCACCGGAAGCCGGTCCAATAGCGCCGCGTTCGACAGAATCACCCCGCACGGATGCATCGCATAGCCGCGGGGCAGCGCGTCCAGGCCCTCGGCGAGCTCCCACAGCGGCCCGAACGTCTCTGCCTGGGCGGCGAGTTGCCGCAGCTCCGGCAGCTCGGCCAGCGCACCACGGATGTCCCGGGCCCGGATGTGCGGAAAGCTCTTGGCGATCTCACCGATGACCTGTGGCGGGATCCCGAGAGCAAGGCCGGTGTCGCGCAGGGCGTGACGGGCCCGGTAGGTCTCGGGCATGCCGGTGACCGCGGTCCGCTCCCGCCCGAACCGCTCGATCATCGCGTCGTACACCTCCAGGCGCCGTTCGGACTCTACGTCGAGGTCAATGTCCGGAAGCGATGTACGGCGCTCCGAGAGGAAGCGCTCGAACAGCAAGTGATGATCAAGAGGGTTGGCCGTGGCGACGAACAATGAATGGTTGACCATGCTCCCTGCGCCTGAGCCCCGGGCGGCAACCCGGATGCCCAGTGCCCGGGTATCCGCGACCACCTGGGCGACAGCCAGGAAGTACGCCTCGAACCCGAGTCGGCCGATGACATCCAACTCGTAGTCGAGCTGCTGTACGGCGCGGGTGTCCGTGTCCAGGCTGCGGGCAACCATCCCGGCCTCGCATCGCTGTCGCAGCAGCCGCATCGCCGAACACCGCTCGCCGGTTGCGCCAACGACGGACGGTTCGGGGAAATGTGGTCTGCCCAACCCGAGGTCGGCGGGGGTGAGGGTGCAGGACTGGCCGGTGGCCTCGGTCTCGGCCAGGAGGCGGGCCGTCCGGGATCGGTCGTCGCCGACGGCGCGGGCGATGCGGTCGGCGGCCGCCGCCATGACGGGCGGGTCCTTCAGCCAGCGTTCGCCGCCGTCCAAGCGGCGGCGGTCGATGGGCCGCAACAGCCGGGCCGCATCCAGCACGTCGGCCAGCCGATGCTGGCCGGGGTCGGCGTAGCGGACCGCGTTCGACAGCACCGCAGGCACGCCGAGCTGGTCGGCCAAGCCCACCGTGCGCGCGGCCAGCCGCAGTGAGCCCGCGCCGGTTCCCTCTCTTCCCAGGTACACGGCCTCCAGCCGCAGCCGCGCTCCCGCGAGGTCCCGCCACGGCGCGAGCAGTTGCTCGGCGACGTCGGGGCGGCCCGCGGACAGGGCACGCACCGGTTCGGAGGACGGGCCGAGCAGCACCACCAGGTCCTGGTCGGCGAACTCGCGCAAGGTGGGCCAGGACACGACCGGCGCCTCACCGTCTGCCTCGGCGTGCGCGGCGGACACCAGGCGGCACAGCCGCGCCCACCCGGCCGCGTTCTGCGCGAGCAGAGTGATCCGCAGCGGCGGCTCGATCACGTGCGCACCGCCGCGCACCGGTGTACGGGGCCGTCCGGCAGCCGGGTCCGGCGACGTGAGCGGGGCGACGGCGACGTCGACACCGAAGACGGGACGGATACCGGCGGCCGCGGCGGCGGTGGCGAAGCGGACCGTACCCGCGACGGTGTCCCGGTCGGTCAGTGCGAGCGTCGTCATCCCGCGCTCGGCAGCGCGCTGCACCAGGGCGCCGGGAAGGGAGGCGCCATAGCGGGCCGAATAGCCGGAGGCGACGTGCAGATGAGTAAATCCACCGCTGCGCACCTCCCGTCTTTGCCGTCCCTCCCTGACCTGCGTCCTCTCCAGGTACCCACCATAACGCGGAATCGCACAAGTGTACGAACAAGTTCAGATCCATCAGGCTCTGCGTGATCGGCGTGCAGTCGCCTTCTTCGTGGTCTTCTTGGCCGGCATGGCCTCTCCACCACGCAACCGGCACCCGTTGCGGCTCGCGCCACGCCCGGGTTCCCACCCCTGACTACCAACGCCGTACCCGCAGCCCCGCCCCGGAAGGAGGCCCCTGATGGCCCTCAACGGACTGCCCCCGGCCAAGCGAGGCGCCCCCCTCGTCCTCTCCCGGGGCGAAATAGCTGGCGGCACGGACATCGCCCGATGAACTACTTCCGGTCACGCCTCTATCGTGTGGCTGGTTTGTCGTGCATCGTTGATCGCGCGGGATCAGTCCACCCCAGGTGAGACCCCCGTTCAGGTCCTGCTTCGGCGGGGCCCGCCGCTCCTCCCGGTCCTCCCCACGGGAGGGCTTGCGGCTGCCCTCAAGTTGATGAGGGCCCGCCCCTTGGTCCAGAGGCGGGCACGCTCGCGAAGGGGGTTCAACTGGCCTGCTTCTGTTCGCGGATTTCGTGGACGCTGGCGCCGAGGTTGCCTTCGGATTGTTCGTAGTGGGAGAGGGCGACGCCGAGGCCGAAGAAGGTGGGTGCCCATTCGCCGACGAAGATGCCCCATCGGTCGGCGCGTGCGAGGTCTGCGTGGGCGCCGGGTTCGGCTTTGAGGCTGGTGGCCCAAGTGAAGATGGACAGGCCGATGGAGACCATGGCTGCGGTGTAGGCGTGTTCGCTGCGGAGGCCCATGTCGTGCATTCTCTTGATGATCATTGCGGCTCCGTTTGTGAAGGCTGACCGTGGCCGTGTTCCTTGGATCACCACAACCCATTCGCACATTTTGAGCTGATATGTACGGGAGCCGGTTGTGACATAGCCTGATCCTGCTCGGGGCTCACGCGGAGGACAGTCATGCCCCGAACCATTTGGAGCGGCGCGATCACGTTTGGCCTGGTCACGGTACCGATCGCCGTGCTGTCGGCAACCGAAAACCACAGCATTCAGTTCCACCAGTACCACCTCGCCGACATGGGCCGGGTTCGTACCCGGAAGGTCTGCGAACTGGAGGACCGGGAGATCACCCAGTCGGAGATCAGCAAGGGGTATGAGCTCAGCAAGACCCAGGTCATCCCGATCTCCGAAGCAGAACTGAGCGAGCTGCCGCTGCCGACCGCGAAGGCGATCGAAATCGTCGCCTTCGTGGCGCTGGACTCCATTGATCCGATCCGGATCGGCGACGGCTACTACCTCCAGCCCGCCCAGCCGGTCGCCGCGAAACCGTACAAGTTGCTGGTGAAAGCCCTGGGCCGCTCGTCGAAGGTGGCGATCGCGAAGTACGCGTGGTCGGGCCGGGAACGCCTCGGTCTGCTGCGGATCCGCGATGACGTGATCGTGCTGCATGCGATGCGCTGGCCGGACGAAGTCCGCGATCCAGCCGTGGTCGATCCGCCGCACGAGAAGGTGTCCGACGAGGAGATCGAGGGTGCGCTCGCCCTCATGGAGTCGATGAGCCGCGACGACCTCGACGGCCCGGAGTTCGAGGACGCCTACACGGACGCCCTCGCGAAAGTCATCGAAGCCAAGCGGGACGACCGCGAGCTCCCCGAGGCGCCGACGCCCGAACAGCCGGCCCAGGTCCTCGACCTCATGGCCGCGCTCAACGAGTCGGTCAAAAAGGCCAGGTCCTCGCGCGGCGAAGCCGCCGACGTGCGCGATTTGTCGAAAGGGAAGGCCGCCGCCAAGAAACCCACGGCGAAGAAGCAGCCAGCCAAGAGGACGGCCACGAAGACGCCGGGGCGTCGACCGCGCAGCGCCTAGGTGGGTCGCAACATGAACATCGAGCTGACGTATGACAAAGGGCTATTACGTGCCATCGATGGTGTGGCGATCACCTACGGCCAGCGGGAGTGGATGGACACAACGCCGCGTGCCCTGGGTTCATGGGCACTCGAATATCAGCGCTTCAGTTCAACTCTGCGGGCGGTAGGCGGCGTCGAGATCACATATCGCCGGTGGTCCAGCCTGCCGCGCACCGTGGGTCAGTGGAACTGTGAACACCGCCGATCCCACCTGGAGCGCATCGGCCCCTATGCACTGAGGTACGACCACGCCGGCCGCGTCTGTGCCGTCGGCCCGCTGCAGATCCTCTATGACCGAGGCGGGAGCCAACCCGCGCATGCACAGCTGGAAGGCGCAGACAATGCACTGCCCGACGAGCTGCTCCTGGTCCTCTTCCTTGTGCTGTTCTGGCAGAAGCAGGCCTGGGACGCCTACTACCAAGCCAACCGCTGACGGACGCCCTGGCCCGGTCTCGCGCTGCTCCTCCTGAGCGATCCACCGGCGGGTGCGCGCCAGGTACCGCTCCTGCGTGCGCTCCAGGAAATCGACATCGAGGAGCTGCTCAATCAGCACGCCGTGGGCAGCGCCGACCTGGACGCGCACCATCCGCACCAGGCACCCGCGCAGCGGCTGCCCCGTCACCACCAACGGCACGCCGACGCGCTGACCTGCCGTGGTCGGCCCCATGGGCGGGGTGCCCGAGGCCATGGTCGGGCCTGTGGTCGGGTGTGCACCCGTCACTCGGATTGCGGCAGGGCGGTCTGGGTGAAGGCATGGGGCTGTGACGTGGACGCTTCCGGAACCGATGCTCGCCGCCTCTGCGCCCGACCCTGTGCTGCTGCCGGGGTGGGCGGGTGAGCCGAAGTGGGATGGCTACCGGGCACTGGTGGGCCGCTGGTCCGGCGGTCGGGTACTGATCCGCTCCCGCGCCGGAGGCGACCTGACCGGGGCGTTTCCCGAGATTGTTGCCGCAGCCGCCGACTTGCCCGACGACACCGCACTCGACGGTGTTATGTGACCTGTGGGGGTGTCTCAGCCCCAAGGTGTCTCAGGCGGCGAGCCGTAGGACGGGACGCGTTCGCCGCCGATGGCTCGGGGAGCCGAAGAAGGAATAGGGCCGCGCGGCCGTCAACTCAGCGGTGAGTGACGCCCTGGGCGGCCCCTTCGGTTTCGGTCCCCACGGAGCGTTCTCCGCGCGGTCCGCAAGGCAGTCCCCGTCGAGCACCAGCGCCAAGGGGCTTCCGCCACGGCGCCAGAGCCGCGGATATCGCATGGCCAGGACGACCTTGCGGACCGTCTCTACGAGCAGGACCGATCCGGCCTGGCGGCCGTCGGCCCGGATGTGTACACGCGGGTAGGGCACGATAGGGGGTCGATCTTGGCGAATCAGCGCTCGGCGTGCACCGCGTCGGACGCCTTGTGCCCTTCCCGGCAGTCCTCTCCGGTCACCGTCACCGCATCAGTGGCAGGGCTAGGCCGGGCGGGAGAGGCCCTCAGGAGGTGTGCCCTCGGCGAACAGCATGGTCACGCGGGCCTTGTCCTTTCGTATTTCCCGGGCCCGCCGGTAGTCGGCGGAGTCGTACCACTCCTGGATCCGGTCCATGTCGGGAAACTCGATGACCACGAACCCGGAGGAGTCCCAGGTGCCTTCGACGGGCTTGGGCGTGGGTCCGCCGATCAGGTAATGGCCGCCGTGGTTGCGGATGGACTGCTGGGCCACGGCCGCGTAGGCCGCGCCGGCCTCCTGGTCGAGCACATCGAAGTTGACGACGACGTAAGCGGGCGTGGGATTCCGTGTCCCGAACTGCGGGTAGAGCGCGCCGACGCCTCCGGACAGAGCCGCGAGCACGGTCTTGCTCGTCTCGTCGGCGACGATCTCAGGGGTGCCGGCGGCGACACCGTCGAGGGCGATGCGCGCGATGTCGGCGGGGTCGGCCTTCGGCGCGTCGAGGCCGGTGGTCATGTCGGTGTCCATGTATCCGACGTGCAGGGCCGAGACCTGGGTGCCCTGCGGGGCGAGTTCCTGGCGCAGCCCGTTCGTCATCGACCAGGAGGCCGACTTGGCGGCGCTGTAGGCGCCGAACGAGGGGTAGTTGATCCAGGAGGCGACCGAGAGGATGTTCAGCACCGCGCTGCTGTCGTGGGAGCCGAGTTGCGGGGCGAAGGCCCGGGTGACCGCCAGGGTGCCGAGGTAGTGGGTGTCGATCTCCAGGCGGATGTCCGCGAGGTCGCCCGTCAGCAGTGACGCGTTGGTGGCCGAGCCGGCGTTGTTGACCAGGATCGACACGTCGCCGGTCGCCTCTGCGGCGGCGGCGATGGAGGCGGGGTCGGTCACGTCGAGGGCGATCGGCTTCACGCCGTCGAGGTCGACTTCTGCGGGGTTGCGGGCTGCCGCGTAGACGGTGGCGCCGCGGTCGCGCAACTGCTTCGCCAGGTGCCGTCCAAGGCCGCGGTTCGCCCCGGTGACCAGTGCTGTCTGTCCTTCGATCTGCATGACGCAACTCCCTGCTGGATAGGTTTTCCCAACTTAGACCCCCTGGGTTGGAAGAAGCAACCCAGGGTAGGCTTGCAGCATGGGCAAGATTCCGAATGACAGCTGCGCCATCGCCCGCAGCCTGGGCGTGCTGGGCGAGCGCTGGACGTTTCTGATCCTGCGCGAGGCCGTGGCGGGGTCGAGCCGCTTCTCGGAGTTCCGCAGCGGACTCGGTGTGGCGCCCGACGTTCTCACCGAACGCCTGAACACACTGGTCGCACACGGCGTGATGGAGAAGGTGCCCTACCGGGAGCCGGGGGAGCGGGCCCGCTTCTCGTACGTGCTCACGGATGCGGGCCGGGAACTCCTCGTCGTCCTGCTCGCCCTGCAGCAATGGGGCGACAAGCACCTGCCGTGGCCGGACGGGCCGAGCATCCTGCGCCAGGTCGAGGGCACCGGACGACCGGTGCGCGTCGGGTTCATCGACGACGAGGGAAACGAAGTCGACGAAAGCTCCGTGGCGCTGATTCCGACCGCCGCCTCCTCTGGCAGGAAGTAGCGCGGTTTCCCGTTCCACGACGCGATGCCGGTGTGCAGCACGAACAGGATCCCGCACCAAGCCTGCCGGCCCGGCAGCCGCGGCCGCCCTACTTCAGCTTCGGTCCCGGCTCCGGCGGCAACGGCTCGATCAGCGACCGCAGTTCACCCGACACGATCCACGGCCGCGGCTGTCTCTTCCCCACGACCAGACCAGCCGACAGTCACCCCATGTACGGCTTCTGTAGTACCTCTTGGTCCGGTCAACCTGTCGGGAGGTTCCGGCCGGGTCCCGCGCGCCGCGCACGCGACTTGCGTAGGTTGGCGACGTTGCCGCAGGTGCGCGCGTCGTGCCAGACGCCGCTGGTGTTGCGGGAGCTGTCCCAGAAGGCCACCGCGCACAGCGGGTTACGGCACAGCTTCAAGCGGCTCCACGTTCCACCGAGTTGGGCATCGTAGATTGCCAGGAGTACCCGTTGGCCGAGTGCGGGAATGCCCACCGAGCCCGGTACGACTCTCACGGTCCCGTCGGATTCGAGTCGCACGTGTGCGGCTGATTCGACGGCTGCCGGCCTGGCGTCGTCGTCGTGATTTGGGCCGTGGTCGCGCTCCGCCAACGACCGCCGTATGGCGTCACGCAGCGTCCGGAGATCGCTCAGGCCTGGGCTGTCGCCCGCGATCCCGTAGGCGTCCAGCCACCGCGCTGCGGTATCCGGCGCGTCCAGGAGGTCCGGAACATCGCCACCGGCGCTCCGGATGGACGCGGTGTTCAGCAGGTCCTGAACGATCCGCAGCTCACCGGGCGCCACCGCGACGCCGAAGCGGTCGTCGCCGTCGCTGCCTGCATGCGCGGCGCCGATGTCGGGATCACCCTTCCCATGCTTCTCCATGACATAACTGTACCCATTTTGTATGCGCCATGCCGACGTCATCGTGGCTAAGAGAGGGAACGTCCAGCCCTTGTTATGACAGAAGTGTCAGCCATACGCTTATGTCACGACGATGGAGAGGATCGATGGTGATCACCTATCCGGACAGAGGGAACACCGGCCTGAGGCGGACGGTCCATGCGCCGACGTCCGCAGCGAGCGGCGTGGTGGAGGACGGTGTCGCGATGTACTTCGCCGGCACCGCGTACGGCAAGCACCTGCCGCGGCGGGAGAACCTCGCGGCAGCCGGCGGACGGGCGGAATTCCGATGAGCAGCACCGATCTACGCTACGAGGTCTTCGTCTCGGACATGGAGCCGGTTACGGTCGCGGCTCCGCCACGGCCCGACGACGGGCCGTCGCTGTGGTCATCGATGTCCCACACGCTCATCTACGGGAAGAACGAGGCGCTGCTGACCGACCCGCCCGTCACACGCGGGCAGGCCGACACGCTCATCAAATGGGTGGAAAGCCACGATGTGGCGCTGCGCTACATCTATGTCACCCACGCTCACTTCGACCACTTCGCAACCACGAACTACCTGCTCCGCCGGTTCTCCGACGTAACGGTTGTGGCGAGCGACGCGGTGCTTGCGGGCATCGCCCGCCAGACGCCCGGTGGAGTGCTGACCGGTGTCTACAGGGACATCTTCGGCGACGCCCTTCCCGAGCCTCCGCTGACTGTCCAGGGTTCCGTGTTCCCCGCCGACGGACTGCTCCTCGACGGGCACGAGCTCATCGCGCACGAGGTCGGCCACTCCGACACCGACGACACCAGCGTGCTGCACGTGCCCTCACTGGACCTGGTCGTAGCCGGTGACGTCGTCTACAACAACGTGCACCAGTACCTCGGAGAAGGCCGAGACGGCGGCCTGGACGCGTGGCACCGGGCCCTCGACAAGGTATCCGCTCTGAAGCCACGGTTCGTGGTCGCCAGTCACAAGGACACCCAACGAGGAAATCCCGCATCGGACATCGAAAAAACGCGGCGCTATCTCGACGCCGGTGCCGTCGTCCTCGAGCAGTCCACGAGCCCCGCGGAATTCTTCAACGCGATGAAGCAGCGCTACCCCGAGCGTGTGAACCCGTGGGCAATCTGGCTCAGCGCCCTTCAGCTGTTTAGCGACTGACAGCCCACACCGGCCTGTCCATGGCAGGGCAAACCGCACTATGCCTTCGCCACGGCCTCAGCTGCAGCCGCTTCGAGTAGCCAGTCCGGGCAGGTGGCGCCGCACCGCCGCCGTGAAGGTCTCCAGTTCCTCCGGTGCGACGGTCCGGTTCAGCCGGTTCGGGTCGTCCACGGGCTTGTGGTGGGGCTGGGGCAGGCGTCCCGGAGGGGAGTCAAGAGGCTGCCGGACGGAAAACTCCGAGATCAACGGCGGGAAACCGACTGGAGATGAAGCACCGATAGGGGCCGCGATCGTGTCGCCGGACGCGGGGGGAGCGAATCGTCATCACAACGGTGCAGATCGGCATGCCGGGTGGTCGTTGCGCCATGGAGCAGGGGACAGGCCGGACAGCGAGGCTCTGAGCAGCCGCACTGTGAAGGGTGCGGCGGACTGTGAAGGAGCTTTCACATGGGCCGATACGATCTCGCCCTCATCGGATTCGGCGGCGTCAATCGCGCGCTTGCCGAGCTCATATCCCAGAGCGGGGAGCGCCTGGCCAAGGAGCTGGGCTTCGCCCTGCGGGTGGTGGCGATCACCGATCTGCGGGCCGGTTCCCTGGTGGACACCGACGGCATCGATCTGGCGCCGCTGCTGGCCGCCGCGCCCGGGGAGCTGAGCTTCTCGGGCCTGCCGGGCGGAAGCGCTGATCCGCGCAACGAGTGGGTAATCCGCGAGGTCCCGGCCGACATCGTCATGGAGGCGACGTTCACCAACCCCACCGACGGCGAGCCCGCCCTCTCCCATGTGCGCTGGGCCCTGGAATCGGGCAAGCACGTGTGCACCACCAACAAGGGACCGGTCGCACTCGCCGGCCGCGCGCTGAAGCAGCTGGCTGCCGAGCGTGGTGTCAGCTTCGAGTTCGAGGGCTCGGTACTCAGCGGCACCCCCATCCTGCGCACCGCCGAGCGCATGTTCGCCGGCCTTCAGATCACAGGTGTCCAGGGCATCATGAACGGCACTTCGAACTACATCCTCGGCCGCCTCGAAGAGGGCATCGAGCTTTCGGCGGCCGTCGCCGAGGCCCAGGAGCTCGGGTACGCCGAAGCCGATCCCACTGCGGACATTGAGGGCCACGACGTCCAGCTCAAGGTCATGATCCTGGCCAACGAGGTCCTCGGCGCTGACGTACGCCGCGAGGACGTCTTCTGCGAGGGCATCTTGGCGATCACCCCCCACGAGGTGCGGGACGCCGCCTCGAAGGGGCTGCGCTGGAAGCTGGTCGGCTCCGCCACCCGCCACGAGGACGGCAGCGTCGATGCCCGCGTCGCCCCGCTCGCCCTGCCCGCTCAGCACCCGCTCGCGGGGATCTCCGGCCCGGTCAACGCAGTCGCCTTCCACACCGACCTCATCGGCACCGTCACGGTCTCCGGGCCGGGCGCTGGCCGCATCGAGACCGCCTACGCCCTGCTGTCGGACATCATCGCCATCCACCAGCGCCACGCGGACGACGACACCGCCCCTACGCGTCCCGCTCTCCAGGAGACTCACCGTGTCTGACACCGCCGTGCCCCCCAGCATCGAACTCGGCACCGACACGAGGCCCGTGCACAACCCCTACACCGGCGAGGTCATCGCCTCGGTGCCCACCGTCGACGCAGGCGCCGTCGGCAGCATCCTTCAGCAGGCCAGGTGCGGGCGCCGCACCGCGGCCGCGCTGTCCCGCGCCTCCAGGGCCGCGGTCCTGGAACGCGCCGCCCGCCTGATCCAGCGGCGCGCCGAGCCCTTCGCCCAGCTGATCGTCAGCGAGGCCGGCAAGACCATCACCCAGGCCCGCAAGGAGGTCGCCCGCGCGGTCAACACCCTGTCCCTGTCCGCGGCCGAAGCGCGGCGCAACGCCGGCGAGGTCATCCCCTTCGACTCCTACGAGGGCTCGGAGAAACGGCAGGGCTGGTTCACCCATGAACCGCTGGGCATCATCGCCGCCATCACTCCCTTCAACGACCCCCTCAACCTGGTCGCCCACAAGCTCGGCCCGGCCATCGCCGGCGGCAACGCGATCATCCTCAAACCGTCCGCGCTGACGCCGCTGTCCGCGCTGCGCCTGGTCGACACCCTCATCGAGGCCGGCCTGCCCGAGGAGATCGTCACCGTCGTCAACGGCAATGCCGACATCGGCGCCGCGATCGTCGCCGCCCCCGACGTGCGCATGGTGTCCTTCACCGGCGGATTCGCCACTGGCGAGGCCATCTCCCGCACGGCCGGCCTGAAAAAGCTCGCCATGGACCTGGGCGGCAACGCCCCGGTCATCGTCATGGACGACGCCGACCTCGACGAGGCCGTGGCCTCCTGTGTCTCCGGCGCGTTCTGGGCCGCGGGCCAGAACTGCATCGGCACCCAGCGGATCCTGATCGCCCACGAGGTCTACGAGCCCTTCCGCGACGCCTTCGTCGCCCGCACCAAACTGCTGCGCGTCGGCGACCCCCTCGACGAGCGCACCGACATCGGCCCCATGATCACCCAGGAGGCCGCGGCCGCCACCCGGGCCAAGGTCGACACGGCGGTGGCCGAGGGCGCGGTGCTGCTGTGCGGCAACCACACCACCGGCTCCCTGTACGCGCCGACCGTCCTGGAAGACGTCCCGGCCACCTGCTCGATCTGGCAGGAGGAGGTGTTCGCCCCGGTCGTCGTCCTGCAGCCGTTCGCGTCCTTCGAGGACGCCATCGAGCGGGCCAACGCCATCGACTACAGCCTCCACGCGGCCATCTTCACCTCGCGCCTGGACCGCGCCCTGAACGCGGCCCGGCTGCTGGAAGCCGGCGGAGTCATGATCAACGACTCGTCCGACTACCGCTTCGACGCCATGCCGTTCGGCGGATTCAAGTACGGCAGCATGGGCCGCGAAGGCGTGCGCTTCGCCTTCGAGGAGATGACCCAGCCCAAGGTCGTCTGCGTCAACCACATCAGTGAGGTGGTCCAATGACCGCCTTCCGCGACGAGCGCGACTTTCTGGACAGTGGCGCGACCTGCAGGAGCGGTTCGGACCATGGAAGACCGGTTACTGCGAGGAAGCACCTGGCCTGCAGGCCGCCCTATCAGTGGGCTCGGCGACTGCCCTGACCCCGCACATCGCGGCCGCCGCCTGGGTTGTGAAGAGGCCCTCGCGACGGAACGGACGTGGTGGACCTCGTGGTCCAGGGCGGGCTGCTCGGCCGGGAGCAGGCCACCGCGCTGCTCACCCCGCTGCCACCGGACCCTGCTCTTCTCGCGGGCGGTTGACCACCCTGGACAGGGTGAGCGCCGTGACCGTGTCCCGTACGCCGGGCATCTGGGCGATGTCCTCCCAGATGCCCCGGATGCGTTCCAGCGAGGCCGCCTCCAGGCGCACCATGATGTCGAAGTCGCCGCTGAGGATCTCGCAGATGACGACCTCCGGAATGCGCTTGAGCGCGGCCAGGACATCACCACCGCGCATACGGTCCTGGCGGTAGACGAGTACGAGCGCGGAGACGACATCACCGGTGTCGCCACCGGCGCGGACGATGGTGTAGCCGGCGATGTGGCCCTGGCGCTCCAGCCGTTCGATGCGCTGGCGCACCGCGTTGCGGGACAGCAGCACTTTGCTGGCCAGTTCGGAATGCGAGATGCGGGCGTTGCGGGTCAGCTCGGCGATGATCTTTTCGTCGATGGCGTCCACGGTGGACCGTCTCCTTCGCGAATCGGACGAGGTTGCAAACCCCCACGGCACGCGGAGCGCAGGCGTGCCACAGACCGTGATGCGGCGCGGCGGCGACACCCGTCCGAGGTCGTTCCGGCTCGGCGGGGAGCTGGTGCTTTGGAAGGCCCGACCTTACTAACTTCGGCGTCTTGGGGCTGAGCAGGCGGTGGGTTCCGCGCTACCGGGGAACCCACCGCGATCCCCCCCCCCATCGCCGGGCCTATCCTGCCGCTGACCGCCTGCCGGTCGCTGACGAGCTGCACGGCCAGCGCGTTCCTGACCCCTACCGGTGGCTGGAGGCCGACGAGGACGAGGCATGTGAGAGGTGGCTGGCAGAACAGGACCGGTTGTTCGCCGCGCACGCACGGTCCTGGTCCAAACGACGAGCGCCCGGCGAACGTCATGGCAGCGGCGCAAGTCAACCTCCGATGAAGCGCCCACCCGGCACCCGGACGCAGCCGTAGTGCAGGCAAGACGATGTCGGCCCACCGACCGGGCACTAGCGGGCCTTGCGAAAGTTATGAAGCCGCAGGTCAAGGGACGGTTGCGGGCTTGCCGGGGTTGAGTGGCGTTCGTGTTTCGCCACCTTGTCCTCGTCGATGGTGATCCCGAATCCCGGCACGGAGGGGAGGAGGAGTTCGCCGGTCCTCGTACGTCACGGGTTCCGCGGCGATGTCGTCGTTCAGCAGGAGGGGGCCGAACAGCTCCGTGCCGAAGAGGACGGCAGGCAAGGCGCAGAACAGGTGGGCCGAGGCGGTGGTGCCGAGCGAGGTTCGATCGTGGTGCCGCCGTAGCAGTCGATGCCTGCGGCCTCGGCGATGGCGGCGATGCGTCGGGGCCCTGACAGGCCGCCGCTCTTGCCGATCTTCAGGGCGGGTACGTCGGCCGCCTGCACGATGGCCAGGCGCAGGGCGTCCGCCGGTGTCCACAGCGATTCGTCCGCCATGATCGCGGCGCTTGATCGCTCCCGCAGCCGTGCGAGACCGCCGACTTGCTCCGCCGGAAGCGGCTGTTCGACCAGGTGGACACCTGCCTCGGCCAGCGCGGGAAGCCAGCGGCGGGCGGTGCACTCGTCCCACGCTCCGTTCAGGCCCACCGCGAGCGGAGCCGCTCCCTCGAGTGCATCGGCGATCGCGGTCACTCGTGCCACGTCGGCCGGCGCGGCCATGGCACCCATCTTGAGCTTGAAGGATGTGTGGCGCCCTTCCGCCAGGATGCGGGCGGTCTCTTCGACCACGGCCGCGCGGGCTCGGTCCCGAGCGCCCAGGTCACCGGCAGGCGATCACGCTGGGCTCCGCCGAGAACTTGGTGCACCGGCACGTTCAGCGTCCGCCCGGCGGCGTCCCACACCGCCATCTCGACACCGGCCCGGGCGAACGGCGCCCCTTGGACGAGCCGTTCGAGCCGTCGGGCGAGGGCCTCGGGCCATAGCACGTCCTGGCCGACGACTAGGTGCGCGAGGTGCCGCTCCACGAGCGCCGCCATGCCCTCGACCGACTCCCCGCCTCACCAGGGGCCTCCCGGTACGACGCCCTCTCCCCAGCCGACGATGCCGTCCTCGGTCACGAGCCGGATCAACAGCACGCCTTGCCTGTTCATCGTCGCGACCGAGAACTTGTGCGGCCGCACCAGCGGGATGTCGATGAGCCGGGTCTCCAGTGCCACGTGACCTGGGGCATCGACCTGGCCGACGGCGGATCCGCCCTGGCCATCGCCATCCACGCCCTCGGCCCGCTTTGGGCCGCGCCGAGCCGCTGGGGAGGAGTCGATCACGCCCGCAAACAGTCCAGCTTCTTCGCGACCCGCAGTTACCTCAGCAGTACCAGGTGCAACTCCTCTCACACGCCGGCCTCGTTCCATGAGGCTGATCTCATGCCGCGCGGGGAGGGATCTCCTGCTCGGTCCAGATGCATTTGCCGTCGTCGCGCAGATAGCGGGCGCCCCAGCGTCTAGAGAGGGCGGAGACGAGTTGCAGGCCACGGCCGCTCTCATCGGTGTACGCAGCGTGCCGGATGCGTGGGGTGCTGAGGCTGCCGTCGTAGACCTCGCAGGTCATGTAGTGGCTGTTCACCAGGCGCAGGCGGATGGGCCCGTCGGCGTGCCTGATCACGTTGCCGACCAGCTCGCTGGCGAGCAACTCGGTGGTGATCGCGAGTTCGTCCAGCCCCCAGGCCCCCAGTCGCTCACGGACGAATGCGCGGGCCTGTCCGGCTGCGCGGGGATCCTCAGGGAGGTTGCAGGTGGCGACATGGTCGGCGTCGAGGGCCCGTAGGTGGGCCATCAGCAGCGCTGCGTCGTCATCCGTCCGGCCACGGTGGGGCAGCAGGGCCGAGACCACCTTGTCGCACAGGTCGTCGAGGTGTCGGACGTTGTCGTCCTTGTCCCGCGCCGTGAAGACGGGCGCAGCACTCTGGGCGAGGATTCGCTGCAGCAGGGCCAGTCCCCGGTCGAAACTCTGCGTGGGGGATTCGACGAGACCGTCCGTGCACAGAACCAGCAGGCTCTCCTCGGGCAGCAGCAGCTGGTGTGTTTCGAAGGGTGGTTCGGCGGCCCCCAACGGCGGGTCGGCCATCAGGTCCGGCGTGTCGATGGTGCCGTCGGGAAGAACGATGACCGGCGGGGGATGACCGGCCAGGCAGAACGAGCATATCCGGGTGACCGGGTCGAAGACGGCGTACAGGCAGGTGGCGTAGTAGTCCTCGCCCAGGTCGCTGACCAGGTCGTTGAGACGGCTGAGCAGCTCGTCAGGAGGCATGTCCAGATCGGCCAGGGTGCGCAGCGCGGTGCGCAGTTGGCCCATGGTGGCCGCTTCGGGGATGCCGTGTCCCATGACGTCGCCGATCACCAGGGCGACCCTGTCGGCGGACAGTGGGATCACGTCGTACCAGTCGCCGCCTACTTGCTCGCCCCTGCCTGCGGAGAGGTAGCGGGCGGCGGTGCAAGCAGCAGGGAGGCAGGGCAGTGTCCGAGGGAGCAGGCTGCGTTGCAGTCCCTGTGCTCGGGCGTGCTCCACGTCGTACAACCGGGCCCGCTCCAGCGCTTGTCCGACCATGCCGCTCAAAGCGGTCAGCAGTGCGCGCTCCTCGTCGCTGAAGGAGTGAGGTCGGGTGAAAGACACTACACAGACGCCGATGACATGCCCGGAAGCGATCATGGGGAGGAACGCCCACGCCTTCTTGCGGGACGCCGACGCTACCTTGGACAGCGTGGGATAGCGTCGGCGATACTCGCCGAGCGATTCCACGAACCAAGGTTCACGAGTCCGCAGGACGTCGGCAGCCACGGGGTAGTCGGCTACTGGGACCCCGTTGATCATTCGAAGGAATTCCCGCGAGTATCCTACGGAGCCGACCACGCGCTGTCGGCCGCTTTCCATTACCCAGACCACGAGCCCGTCGGCGCCGAACGGGGGCAGGACGTGCGCCGCGACGGCCCCGACAACCTCCTCGGAGGTGAGGGCCTCAGCGAGCGCTGCGGTCAGCCTGCTCATTCGGACCGTCCGCTCGGAGGTGACCTCCGATTCGTGGGCGGGCGGCGTGCCGGGGATGTCTTCCAGACGCGCGGCAACCCATCCTGCCAGCGATCCCAGAAAAGATCGTTGTACCTCGTCGGGCTCGCTCTCTGCCGTGATCACGGAGAGCACACCTATCGGCCCAGCGGTACCGGTGAGCGGTACCGCAGCCGTGCCGGCCGCCCCGATGCCCAGACTGTCTCCGGCCACCCAGGCATAGTCACCGCGCCGCATGGCGAGCACCGGTGCCACATTCTGCTCATCGGAGAGAATCGCCAGCGCCTCCGCGCTGTCCGAGGGCACCCCACTGGCCGCAGCCAGGAGCAGCCGATCATTGTCAGGATCTCGCCGGTACAAGAAGGCGCCCCGCGCATCCAGGCACTCCGTGGCCTTGAGAACCAGTGTCAGCGTCTTTGTGTATTCCAGCGCCATCGGAGACGTCTGGGGATGATGGACAGCTGAGAAAAAGCTGAGCCCGAACTCCTGGAGGTGGCTCCCGGCCTTGGCTCTCACAGGTGTCAACCCGTCTCCTGCTTACTCATGGATCGCTTGCCTGCACACTGGGTAGCGGAAGGACAATCTGGACAATTTCTATATTAGAGGACGATATGTGGCTGGTGCTAGCTCACAGGGGACCCTCCAGCACAGCCAGGCCCCCTGGTCGGCGATGATGCGGCGGTCCCAAATGTTCCAGTGACGACAGATACGACATCACGTCACATAGTTCGGACGACCAGCTGGGCGAACGCGTCGTGCGCGGCCTTCTCCAGCTGGTCCCAAACGGCCTACGTGTCTGTGGACTGCGAGGAAGGCCAGTCCTCGGGCAAGTATCGGGCCAGCAGGCCGGGGTCCGCGCGCAGCAAGTGCAGCCAGTCGGCGACGAGGGCGGTGAGTTCCGTGGCAGGGTTCCTGCCGGGGGCGCGGTTGGGGCCCCAGCTTTGAAGAACGGTGGTGCTCCGCGCGCAGGGTCGTGAGGTCCCAGGCGCGCTGGACGAAGGCCGCCATCGGGGTGCCGGGCAGCGGCTGTGCGACGAAGCCGCCGGACGCCGCTGCAGCCTCGGCCAAGGGGGTCCCGGAGAGGACGGCGTCGAGGCCCGGGGTGCCTGGCGCCAGCCACAGCCCGTCGCGCAGGCAGCCGAAACCACCGCTGACCCGCCACCAGGCCGGCAACGGGGCGAACGGTCTTCCTCACGGACTTCTCCTGCGGAACGGCATGGCGAATGACGAAAAGCGGGGAACACAGTCCCCTCAGTGGCGCCGTGTCCTGCTTGGACGAGGGCCACAGTCCGGCCGTGGGCTCGTGTGTCGTCCGAATATCGGACGGGTTCAGGCGGCGTGCTTGACGGCCAGGACATCGACCATGCGGATGTCGGGGTCGGCCGCCAGGAGTTCGGGGCGAATCTCGGAAAGGGCCGCCGGGACGCGGCCGGTGAGGTGCGCCTTGCGCGCGTCCTCGTCGGCGAAGGCATCGAAGATACCGAAGGTCGCATGGTCGACCTGGAAGGCGTACCAGACCTGGGTATCGGCCTCGTCCTCGACGATGCCGCGGCCGGCGTTCAAGAACGCGGCCAACTCGGCTTCCTTGCCCGGCTTCGCGGTCAGCAGTGCCAGGACTCCGAGCTTGAGCGGCATGAAATCTCTCCTTGCATGGTTCGTGAGGGGTCGGAACACCGACGATGGCGGAACCGGCGGGCCGTGGCGGGGGGCACCGGCCTGGTAACAAGCTATGAGCGCGGCGACCGGGCCGGGAGTGGCGTAAACGACGGTTCGGGTACCGTTTACGCCATGCGGATCGTGATGGCAGCCATTGACGGCATGTTCGACTCCGGGCTTTCGGCGATCATGGACGTGCTCGGCGCATCGAACGCGCTGAGCACACGAGACGATGGCGCGCCGCCCTTCTCGGTGACCATGGTCGGTGCTGGGTCGCAGATCCGCACCGGGAACGGACTGAGCCTGGCGACCGTCCCGGTCGGAGAGCTCTCGCACGAGGCGGACCTCCTGCTCATGCCGGCCGTGGGCCTCCAGGAACCGGAGCAGGTGGTCGCGGCGGTCCGCGCACCGGCCAACGCCTGGGTCCTCGGCCTTGCGGCGGCCTCGGCCGGCTCCGGGGCCTCTTTGGCCGCCGCGTGCAGCGGAGCGTTCTTCCTGGCCGAGTCCGGCACGCTCGATGGCCGCCGTGCTACGACGAGTTGGTGGCTGGGGCCGGCCTTCCGCAGGCGTTACCCCGCTGTGGCTGTGGAGGATTCGCGGACGCTGATCCAGGACGGCTGTGCCACCACGGCGGGTGCCGCCTTCGCTCACATCGATCTGGCGTTGTGGGTGGTGCAGCGGCGCAGCCCCGAACTCGCCGACCTCGTCGCCCGGTACCTGCTGATCGGCGACCGTCCCTCGCAGGCCGCGTTCGCGCTCCCGACCCAACTGGCCCAGGCGGACCCTCTGCTGGCGGCTTTCGAACGGTGGGTCCGTGCGCACCTGGCCGATCCGCCGCCGCTCGCGCAGGCCGCAACTACTCTCGGCGTGAGCATGCGGACCCTGCAACGCACCGCCCAGGCCGTCCTGGGCAGATCACCTCTGGACTTCATCCAGGACATCCGGCTGGACGAGGCGACCTTCCTGCTGCGCACCACCGCTCTCAGTGCCGAGGCGATCGCCGGCCGCGTCGGCTACCGCAACGTCGGGACGCTGCGCGAACTCGTCCGCCGGCGGCGGGGCTCGTCCCTGGAGGCGCTGCGCCATGGTACCGAGGGTGGTGGTGCGCGGCGCACACCGTCGTTGTAGGCCGTTCGGTCGCGTCCGGACCGTGCTGCCCTTTCCCGCCGACGTGACCGAGCTGCCCGACTGCTCTCTGGTCCCGGCGACCAGACCCGGCAAGGCGCGCGCGAGCGGGGTCAGGCCCGGCCGCGGCCGCGCAGGCCCGGCTGGAAGACGTCGGAGTCTGCGGCCCGTTCGGCTCCCGTGTCCAGTGCGGTGAGCGCCGGCACGTCTTCGGGCGCCAGGGCGAAGTCGAAGGCGTCGATGTTGCTCTTGATCCGCTGGGGATCGGCGGACTTGGGTACGGCGGCCAGGCCGAGGTCCATGTGCCAGCGCAGCACGATCTGACCAGGAGTACTTCGCCGCGAGCCGGGTGACCGTGCGGTCCCTCAGCAGGGAGGTGCCCTTGCCAGCGGGCCCCACGACTGCGTCACGATGCCGTGGCGCTGGTGGTAGGCGCGCAGTTCGGCCTGTGGTGGTGACGAAGACCTCCTCGCGCGGGATCCCGGTGTGGCGGATGCGCGTTTTCGTTGCCGTAGGCGGCCGCGGTGTCGATGAGGCGGTAGCCGCTGCGCAGGGCGCGGGTGACGGCCTGCTGGGCGTCGCCCCTCAGGGGCCAGGTGCCCAGTCCGAGGCGTGGCATGGCGACGCCGTTGTTGAGCTGGACGGTGGGGGCTGCCGGGGGCTTCATGCGCGTGCTCTCTGGTAGGTCTCGGGCGCCGTTCAGTTCGGGTGGAGGCCGCCGTCGAGCGTGATGGTCTTGTTGGTGAGGTAGCCGTTGGTCAGCATGGACACCGCCATCGCCGCGACCTCGTCGACCTGGCCGAGGCGGCCGACCGGGATGGGGGCCGGCAGTGCGCCGTCCTGTCCTGCGTCGGCGGGCAGGATGCGGGTGCCTCCGATCAGCGCCGGTGCCAGGACGTTGACTGTGACGCCGTCCGCGGCGACGGCGGTCGCCAGGGAGTGGGCCAGTCCGTGCAGCGCGGCTTTGCTCGCCGCGTAATGCGGGCCGATGATGCCGCCGTTGAGCGCGGCGACGGAGGAGATGAACAGGATCCGCCCCCAGCCGTTCTTGATCATGCCGGGGAGTGCCGCCTGGGCCATGAGGAACGGTGCACGGGCGTTGACCGCCATGGTGGTGTCCCACACCTCGGTATCCACCTGCTGCCAGGGAAACTGCTGTCCGATGCCTGCGCCTGCCACCAGCACCTCGACAGGACCCAGGCGCTGCTCGGCGTCGCGAACGAGGCCGGCGGCTGCGGCGGGAGCCGACAAGTCGGCGTGCAGGGTCACCGCACTGCCTGCGCCATGGAGGGCGTTGATCTGGGCGGCGGTGCGCTCGGCGTCCTCGCGGTGGCCGCTGTAGGCCAGGGCGACCAGACATCCGGCATCGGCGAGTTGCAGGGCCGTCGCCGCCCCGATGCCGCCGGAGGCACCGGTGATCAGGGCGGTCCGGCCGTCGAGAGGCGCCGAGGAGGTGGTGCTCACGAGTGTGTCCTCAAAGTGATGGTGAGGGCGGTTACCGGGAATGTGCCGCGGTTGTGCGGAGCATTGCTGCCCTGCAGCGCGTCACCGGTGACGAAACTCGTGCCGACGAGGTGGCAAGGCCCGGTCCGTCCGGACCTCGTCGACCGAGGTGATGCGTTCGCCGACTGTGCCTGGCGGCCCCATCATCGGGGCGCCGGCCGGACGCGGGCGGGTGGCACTCGGCGGTCAGGATGCGGCCGCTGCTGCCGGGACGCGGAGGTCACCTTCGATGTACTGGGCGCGGCCGAAGCCGAAGGACCAGTCGGCGGGGGTGTTCTCGACGTATCCGATGAAGACGTCCTCACCGGCCACGCCCACTCCTGCCAGCGAGGCGGCGATGGCGGCATAGAGGCGCTGCTTGACCTCGGTCGTGCGCCCGGTCTGCGTGAAGATCTGGATCACCACGGCGCCGTCGTCGCTCCGTTCGAAGCCCAGGCCGGCGTCCTGCGCGATGATCCGGCTAGCCTCGTGTTCGGTGACGATCTGGAAGCGGTCACGCGGAGGGATTTCCAGAACGTCCACCACGGCCGTGTGAACGGCGTCAGCGACGGCGCGAACCTGTGTGTCGCCGCGGCCCTTGACGAGATCGATCCGGACCAGGGGCATGGGAGAACTCCTTGCTCGTTCTATTTCAGACTGCTCATAACGGGGAGCTCGGCTGGAGGCGGCCTCCAACGGGGCCGGTCTCCCGTTCCGGCCCGCCTACGTCACGCGAACCAACTCGTGCCGCAGCTGGGACTCGTCGTCGCCGTGCGGTAGAGCTGGTGGACGGCGCGGACGGCCCGCCGACTTGGGTCGGCGGGCCGTCATGCCCGGTCGGTTCAGGCGGAGACCGCCGCCTCGACCGGCTTGTGCGCCAGGGCCTGGACGCCCTCCCAGTCGAGGATCGCGTGGATCTTGTCGTTCTCGTCCAGGAATCCCAGAGGTCCCTGGCACACGAAGAAGAAGACCGTCTCGTCGGGGAAGTTGGTCCAGTCGTGGAGCATGGAGTTGGCCTCGTAGCCGTAGTCGCCGGCGACGGCAGTGAATCCGCCTCCGGAGTCGCCGCCGCGGATGTCCATGCGGCCGTACACCATGTAGTACTCGGCGGCCCCGATGTGCAGGTGGCGGTCGAACCCGGAGCCGGCCTCGGCGTGGAAGAGCACGGTCCAGGCACCCGTCTCCGCGCTCACCCGCAGCAGCTTGAAGGTGATGCCGGGGCAGAACGGCTTCCACTCCTGCTCCGAGGTGTGGATGGCGATGTCCTGGAGCTTGGCGTTGTGCTCGAAGTAACGGTCGAGAGTGGTCTCAGTCATGACGATGCAGCGTCCCTTCATCCATCGTGGTGACCAACCAGAACTGATTGAGCTGATTGGAGACTTGGTTGTCGATCAAGGCCGGGCGAGGAAGCCCCGGAGCTCACGGGTGACGTCTTCGGGCGCTTCGAGGGTCTGCCAGTGGCCGATGCCCTCGATGACGTGCAGCCTGGCATGGGGCAGCAGGGCGAAGATGTCGTCGTTGACGGCCAGGGGGCTGATCGCGTCCTCGCTGCCGGTGAGCAGCAGGACCGGCACCTTGACGCTTGCGAAGTCCGGTTCCTCGGCGAGGGTCAGGGCCTCGCAGGCGGCGGCGTAACTCCCCGGATCCTGGCCGAGCAGCAACTCACGGACCAGGGCTGCGGCCAGGGGACGCTCGGTGCGCGTCTGTTCGGAGGTGGCCACCGACACCAGAGTGTCGGCCACCGCGGACATGCCACCCTCGCGTACCGCGCGGGCGCGGGCACGCGTGGCCTGTCTGGCCTGCGGGCCCTGGGCGCGGACCGCCCCCAGCAGCGCCAGCTTGGTGACCCGGTCGGGATGGGCGGCGGCGAAGGTGGAGGCGACGAGGGTGCCCATGGAGTGGGCGACGACGGCGGCCTCCTCGATGCCTTCGGCATCCAGCAGCGCGGCCAGTTCCTCGGCCCAGCCGGTGATGCTGGGCGTGCCGTTGGCGGGTGAGCGGCCGTGGCCGGACAGGTCGTAGCGGAGCACCGTGTGGTGCTCGGCCAGGGCCGCGACCTGCGGGTCGTAGACGGTGGTGGCGCCCCCGAGGCCGTGGATGAGGACCACGGGCGGGCCCTGCCCGGTCTTCTCCACGAACAACTCGGCACCTGCGGCGGACCGCAGGCGGTCGCGGCCGGCCACGGGGCCGACGGTGTTGGCCAGCTCCCCCAGTCCCGGGGCGGAGATCACGACCTGGTCTCCGGTGGTGAGGTACTTGGGCGGGTCGAAGCCGATGCCGACGCCGACGGGGGTACCGGTGGCGATGACGTCCCCCGGTTCCAGCGTGATGCCGGCCGAGAGGGTCTCGATGATGCTCGCCACGTCGAAGATCAGCTGCGAGGTGTCGGTGTCCTGGCGCAGCTCGCCGTTGACACGGGACTGCAGCCGCAGATTACGGATGTCGATCTCGTCGGCGGTCACGGCCCACGGCCCCATCGGGCAGAAGGTGTCCAGAGACTTGCCGATGAACCACTGCTTGTGATCACGCTGCAGGTCACGGGCGGTGACGTCGTTGATGAGGGTGTAGCCCCACACGTGGTCCATCGCCTCGTCCCGGCCCACCTTCGAGGCGCGTCGGCCGATGATGACGCCGATCTCGCCCTCGTAGTCCAGCGCGGAGGTGATGTCGGTGTGCGGGTCGATCACGTCACCGGAGGCGATGACGGAGGCCGCCGGCTTGGTGAAGACGACCGGTCGCTCCGGCAGGTGCCGACCATCCGGGGAGCCGGTCGCGTCGAAGCCGCTCCTGGCGAACTCCGCCGCGTGCTCGGAGTAATTGCGCCCCACGCAGAAGAGGTTTCGTGCGGGGATCAGGGGGGCCAGCAACCGACCGTCGACGGCCTGCCGGTCGACCGTCAGACGGGCGACCGCTCCGGGGCCCGCGTCGATGACCTGCCGCAGGTCGCTCACGGGGGCACCGGTGTCGGCGAAGCTCACGGGGCGGGTCGTTCCGCGCTCGTCCACGGCGCACACCCGCACGCCGTCCCTGCCGTGAATCCTTGCGAAGCGCACCGCACCTCCTGAACCAATGGGAACCAATTCTGTATATTGGCTCGTATCGGTGAGTCTAGGTTCAGGTTTCCGCGGGGTCAATAGAGTGTTTCTCGCGATCGATCAACGGGGGTGGTAATATTGGTTCTCATTGGTTCGGAAAGGAGTGGAGATGGATCTCGTTGTCGGGCCCGCCGCCCTCGTGCTCAAGCACGTGGAAGAGGTCATCAGCGCGGGCGGCCTCAAGCCCGGCGACCGCCTGCCCACGGAACGGGACTTGGCGGAGGCCACCGGGGTGGGCCGCGCCGCGGTCCGCTCCGCCCTGCAGAACCTGGAGTCCCGTGGCCTCGTGCTGCGCCACGTCGGCCGCGGCACCTTCGTGGCTCCGGACGAGACCGCTCATGCAGGGACATCCGAGAACCAGCCGAGCCCCGCTGAGATCATGGCCGCACGCCTGGTACTGGAACCGGAACTGATGCCCCTCGCGGTTGCCTCCGCCACCGGTGCGGACCTCGCGGAGATGGAGCGCTGTCTGCGCGGCGGCGAACAGGCATCGAGCTCCGAAGAGTTCGAACGCTGGGACACCGCTCTGCATCACAGCTTCGCCGTCGCCACGCACAACACAGTCCTGATCTCTGTCAGCTCCATGCTCGTCGACGCCCGACGCCAGCCGATCTGGGGCGGACTCAAGCGCCGCAGTTTCAACCCCGAACGCCACCGCTGCTACTGCACCGAACACCAACAGATCGTCGCTGCCGTCCGTGAACGAGACCCGCAAGCCGCTCGTGACGCCATGCGCGAACACCTCCATCAGGTGCGCCGCGTCCTGCTCGGCGACCACATCTGACAGCCGTCGACCGCAACCTCTCGCAGCGCGGCCGCAGCAGCGTGCCACCGCCGGCGATCGCGAATACTGCGTCCACCACGAAGAGGACAAAATCCCGTGACCACCGACTCCCGGAACCCCGCCGCCGCGTCCGGCCGCACCACACATCGCGAGACCTTCGAGGCCGGTCTGGCCGTACGCAGAGCCGTGATGGGCGACGACTTCGTCGAGCGTTCGCTCACCCAGGCCAGCGACTTCACCCGCCCCATGCAGGAACTGGTGACCGAGTACTGCTGGGGCACAGTGTGGGACCGTCCCGGCCTGGAGCGGAGCACCCGAAGCCTGTTGAACCTCGCCATGCTGACCGTACTGGGCCGCACCAATGAGTTCGCCTCACACGTACGCGGGGCCCTGACCAACGGGGTGAGCGTCCAGGAGATCCAGGAGGTCCTTCTGCAGACGGCGATCTACGCCGGTGTCCCCGCCGCCCTGGAGTCGTTCCGGGTCGCCGAACAGGTGATCCGCGAGGTGAACGGCGAACATGATGAGCCGTCATGACTCCATGTGGCCGGGGCAGGGAGGGCGGGGAGGAAGGCGCCCACCGTGGCCGCACTCGCACGGAACGCCGGATGCTCAGACGGCCGGCGATGTTGAAGCCGCGGACGAATAGTTTTCGCTCGCCCCGTCAGGCTGACTGGGCCGCGGCCCCTGAACCACACGAAAGAGGAACTGCCCATCCTGCATGACACGTTGATCCGTCTGAAGGTCAAGTGCCTGCCGGGCGACCGCGACCCGAAACCGGTCTGGCTGTGGTGCTCGGCCACCGCCGGCACACCGGCGGACGTGGAGCCCTGGTGGCAGTCCTTCCTGCGCAGATTCGACCTCGAGCACACCTTCCGGCTCATGAAACAGACCCTCGGCTGGACCGCCCCGAAGGTCCGTCACGCGGACACCGCCAACCTGTGGACCTGGCTCATCATCGCCGCCCACACCCAGCTCCGCCTCGCCCGGCCCCTCGCCGAGGACCTCCGCCGTCCTTGGGAGCGACCCGCCGAGTCTCGCCGGCTCACTCCCGCCCGGGTGCGGCGGGGGTTTCGCAACGTCCGCGCGACCACGGCGAGGCTGTCGCACGGCTCCTGCCCGGTGAAAGTCAAGACTGCTTCTTGGGCGTGTGATTGATGAACCAGGTGTCGCTCCCGAACCAGCTCAGCCGGAGGTGCCGGGCGCTGAGCCCGGCCGGAGGCTGTCGTGCAGGTGGGCGAGGAGACCGCCTGTCAGGGCAGCCAGCTGGGTCACCTGGTGCGGCGACAAGGTATCGAAGACGAGTCTGCGAACTGCTTCGACGTGGCTGGGGGCGGCCTGTTCGATGGCGGCTCGGCCGACGGGTGTGAGGCGGAACGTGGCACCACGCCGGTCGGTCTCGCACTCCTCCCGTTCAACCAAGCCCCGCCGCTGCATCCGGGCGAGTTGGTGGGAGAGGCGGCTCTGTTCCCAGGCGAGAGAGGCGCCGAGAGCGCGGGCGCGCAGCCGGTGGTCGGGGGCGTCGTGGAGGCGGCCGAGTACCTCGTAGTCGGCGAGGGAGATGCCGTGCTCGTCCTGGAGCTGCCGGCCCAGTACGGCTTGGAGCTGCGCGGTCAGGTTGATCAGCCCGCGCCATGCTTGCTGTTCCTCGGTCGTCAGCCACGTGGTCATGAGGGCAGCCTAGTGGAATGAATGACACATCATGTAGATTGCATGATGAGTCATGTACTGACGTTGCTCGGTCCGGAGCGCTGGGAGCAGCCATGAGAGCCGTCACTGTGAGCCAGTTCGGCATTCCGCCCGTGGTGCGCGACGACCTGCCCGAGCCGACCGCTGGGCCCGGGCAGGTGCTCGTCCGTGTGCGGGCGTCGTCGGTGAACTGGCTCGATGCGGACATGGTTCACGGGATGCTCACGGAGACCATGCCGCACAAGCTGCCGATCACTCTCGGCCGGGATTTCGCCGGGATCGTGGAAGCGGTGGGTCACGGAGTGCGCACCCTCGAGGTCGGCGACGAGGTTTTCGGGGAGGTTCCGGTGGGGGAGCCGGCCCACGAGGGTGCCTGGGCCGAGCTCATCGCGACCGGCGAGCACACGCTCATTCGCAAGCCCGCCGCCCTGGACACTGCCACCGCCGGGGTCGCCGCCCTGGCGGCGACCACCGCGATCATTGCGGTCGACGCTCTGGACCTGGTGCCCGGTGAGACTGTCCTCGTGGTCGGCGCGACCGGCGGTGTCGGCGGCGTCGCGGTGCAACTCGCCCGCGCGGCCGGAGCGATCGTCCTCGCTCCGGGACTGCCCGAGGACGAGGAGTACCTGCGTGGCCTCGGAGTGAGCGAGGTCCTCCCGCGAGGAGACGACTCCACCGCCGCTCTACGCAGGGTCCGTCCTGACGGGGTGGACGCGCTGCTCGACGCGGTGACCGCGTACGAGATCACCCCGTTCGCGGACCTTGTCCGGGACGGCGGCCGGATCGCCTCACCGACCGACGCGGCCGGCTACGGCCCCGGCCGCACCAACGTCACGCGCGGCCCGTGCACCGAGATCCTCGGCCGCGTGGCACGCCACCTGGCGGACGGCACGATCACGATTCCTATCCACCAGAGCTACGGCCTGGCTGACGCGGCCATGGCCCTCCAAGCCCTCACCGCTCACCACACGCGCGGCAAGATCGCCGTGCGCGTCGCCTGACCCCCATACCCCTCGAAGGGGCAGTTATGACCGCACAGTTCACGGGTCGGAGGACCCTGACCCGCATCACCGACAAGCAGCAGTTGGGTCCCGACGCGCAGGCCGACGACAAGGCGCTCGTCTTCGTGCCGACCGACCCGGCACTGACCGACCCGTTCCTCGCACTGGTCGAGGACTGGTTCTCCGCACCCGGGTTCGAGTGGCATCCGCACCGCGGACTGGAGACCATCACCACCGTGGTCGACGGCGTCCTCGAGCACGGCGACAACCTCGGCCACGTCGGAGCCCTGGAGCCGGGCGAGGTGCAGTGGATGACCGCCGGGCACGGCATCATCCACCGCGAACTCGCCTACCGCAACGAGCACGCGCACGTGCTCCAGATGTGGCTCAACCTGCCCGCCGAGAAGAAGCTGACGCCGTCGCGCTACCAGGACCTGACCAGGGCCGCCATGCCCCGCCTCCACGCGCCCGGCGTCAGCATCGACGTCCACGCTGGCACCGTCGGCGGCGTCACCGGTGCGGCCGACACCCATCATCCGGTCCAGGGCATCGTCGCCACGTTCGCCCCCGGCTCCTCCTACGACCTTCAACTACCCGCTGACCACCGACTGTTCGCACACGTCATGGACGGGCGTCTGCTGATCGGTGGCCGGGAACTGCACGCCGGGCAGACCGGCTGGTCCGACCCGGTACCCGGCTCGGCGGAAGCGGGCCATACCGCGACGACGCTGTACCTCGCCGCCGTCGACCCCGAGCAGCGCGCCCGGGTCATGGTCTACAGCGGTACGCCTCTGCGTGAACCGGTCGCCCTCGGCGGCCCCTTCGTGATGAACACCAAGGTCGAGATCACCAAGGCGTTTACCGACTTCCACGCCGGAGCCTTCGGCCCGGTGCCGAGCCTGGCCCGTCTCGCCTACGACCGATGACCGGCGGCCCTCGCCCGCCCGCAGACGAGCGCCTGAGAGCAGTGACTGCCGCTTACCGAACCGATGCACTGGACGGCAAACACGGCCTGCGCCCCCTCGGATCAGTGGATCGATGGAGGACATTAAATCCGGCAGCAGTGGCGGGAGCTGGTTATCGCCTGCCTTCAGACCCTGCGCGCCGCGCGCTGAAGCCGCTGCACGGTGCAGGGTCTGAAGGCGGCGTTCAGGTGGGGTTCGGCGTTGTTACTCCCCAGCCCTGCATGGCCAATTAGGCGGTTGTGACCGCTCTTCCGTGATGGCTACGCCTTGATGATGAGACCGGCTGGACAGGGTATGCGGCCGCTCCGCCGGCAGCGGCTCCTACGCGGTGAGTCGGCCGCCCATCAACTAGCCGCATCACCGGTGCGGAAGATTCGGTCCAGGCGGTGGTCCAGGACGGCGATGGCAGACTCCGGGCTGCGCTGGCCGACGAGGATGCTGGTGCCGAGTCCCGCAGACATGGCAAGCAGGCCGGCTGCCTCCAACTGTGCGTCCACACCGGGCTCGAGCAGAGCTGCCTCTTGCGCCTGCCGGAGGAGCTGGGTTACCGCGTCTTCTGCGGCATCCGGGTTCTTGATGAAGGGTTGGGCGGCGAGTGCCTGGTCGGTCACGGCCAGAACTGCGTAGGAGGTGTAGACAAAGTGGAAGGTGCGGCTGTCCTCGTCGGTCGGCAGCGCCGCCATCAGCAGCGCCTCGATCATTTCCCGCGGACCGGGACTGTCCCCGGCGGCCCGCACACGGGCGGAGGCCCGTTCCCCGAACCTCGCTGTCAGGTGCTCCAGTCCGAAAAGCAGCAGCTTCTCCTTGGTCTCGAAGTAGTACTGCACCAGCCGCAGCGACACGCCCGCCTCTGCTGCCACATCGCGCATCCCTACGGCATGCAGCCCGCGTCGCCCGGCGACCCGGACCAGTGCCTCGGCGATCTCGGTGCGCCGTTCTGCGTGGTCCACGCGCTTGGGCATCGGCCGTTTCTCCGCTCATCGTTCCACTGGTGCGGCCCCAGTAGGACCTTGATGATACAGCCGTACCAACATTGTGGTACGTTCGTATCACGAAAATGAGATCCGGAGGTGACCGTGTCCGAGACTGCTGTCCGTGCCCGAGCCGACATAGGCCGCTACGTGAGCGATGCCTGGCGCGACCGCTACTTCGCGGCCTGCGACGCGGTGTATGCACTGGGTGCACCCGCGCTCGCGGAAGAGGACGTGGAGACGTCCTTCGGTACCACGCACGTCTACCGCTACGGCCCCGCGAACGAGGCCGCTCGATCCCGCACCCCCGTCGTCCTGGTGCACGGGGCGGGCTCCTGCTCCGCCATGTGGTACCCGAACACCCCCGCCCTCAGCGCCGACCGCCCGGTCCACGCGATCGACACCCCGGGTGATCCCGGCCGCAGCGTGCAGCGCGAATCGATCCACCAACCCGAGCGCGCCGCACAGTGGCTGGACGAGACGCTCGCCGGACTCGGCCTCGACCGCGTGCACCTCGTCGGCACCTCCTACGGCGGATGGCTCGCCCTGAACCAGGCGCACCGCAGGCCCGGCCGCCTCGCCTCGGTCACGCTGCTCGACCCCGGCGGCCTGGAGAAAGTGGGGCTGCGCTTCTTCGTCTGGATCTTCGCCGGCCTCTTCGCGACCTTCGCGCCCAAGGCACTGCGCCCGCGGCTGGCGGCCTGGCTGGAACAGCCGGTCCTCGTCATGCCGGAACTGCGCACGATGATCAGAACGGCCGTTCGCGCCTACCGCATACGCCGCCCGGCACCGCTTCCCCTGTCCGAGGAGGAGCTGTCCACCATCCGGACTCCGCTCTATCTGGTGCTCGGCAAGCGAAGCCTCCTCGTGCACCCGCAGCGGCAGGCGGAGCGTGTGCCGCGCCTGGTCCGCGGCGCCCGAGCCGAGATCATCTCCAACACGGGCCACGGGCCGCAGATTGACCACGCGGAGGAGATCAACCGCAGGATGCTGAACTTCATGGCATCCGTCGACTGACAACCGCCCACGCCGACAGGGCCAGGACAGTGCCGAGGGATGGCCCGGTCAGAGCCTGGGCCGGTAGCGCCCGGACTGCAGGACCGTTCCGCCAGGGGATCCCTCTGGCATGCGAGTGGAGACGATTGAGGACGTCCTCTTGCCGGGCCTGAACCTCAAGGTGCGGCAGCTCATGGCCGTCGACGGCAACTTGATTTCGATGCGGCGGGATGCGGGCCGCCCGGCAGGTGTCCGCAGTGCGAGCGTCCTGCCACGCGGGTCCACAGCCGATATTGGCGTCAGATATCCGAGTTACCCGTCGGCGGGCGGGGGTTGATCGTCCGCCTGCACGTGCGTCGGTTCTTCTGCGATCAGAGCCAGTGCCAACGCCGGACGTTCGTGGAACAGGTGGCGGGCCTGACCGAGCCACGCCGCCGTTCTTCACCGGCGGCACAGTCGGTGATGAGGGCGGTCGCGACGGAACTCGGCGGGCGCCCGGGTCAGCGACTGTGCGCGAAGCTGCGGCTTCACGGCCGACGGACTGCGCTGTTGGCGCAACTGGTAGCCCCGCCGGTGCCGGCCCGCGCGCCGCGGATACTGGGCATCGACGAGTTCGCGTTCCGTAAAGGACGGACCTACGGCACCGTCCTCGTCGACGTCGAAAACTCCAGGCCCGTAGGCGTCCTGCCCAACCGCGAGACCGGCTCGGTTGCCGACTGGCTTCAGGAGCACCCCGGCGCCGAGATCGTGTGCCGTGACCGCCTCATGGCATTCACCAAGGCCATCAGGCAGGCGGCCCCTGACGCCCGGGAAGTCGCCGATCGCTGGCACCTCCTCCAAAACCTCTCGACGGCCGTGGAGAAAACCTGCCGCCGACACCGCGGATGCCTGCGCCGACCTGCCACCACGGACGCCGGACCGCCGCCGGCTGCCCCGGCGATTCCCCTTCTTGACCGTGTACGTCAACGCCACAGGGACGTCACCGAATTGGCCGCGGGATTGTCCCTCAGCGCCATCGGTCGCCGCCTGCAACTGGACCGCAAAACGGTACGGCGCTACCGGCACAGCGACCTTGAGGACCTCCTCGCCTCGGCACGGGACCGGGGCGCAGGGCTCCTCGACCCGTTCACCGACTACGTGCAGCACCGTTTCCAGGCGGGCTGCACAAGTTCGATGCAGCTCTACCGCGAGTTGATCGGGCTCGGCTATGCCGGCGGCTATCACGTCGTGAACCGCTACGTGATCACTATCAGGAAGGGCACCGCAGTCCCCGCCCAGGCAGTGACGCCCAGCCCACGCACCATCACCTCATGGATCATGCGCCCGCAGGAGACACTCCGGCCCTCGGAGAGCGCGCAGCTGGAAGCCGTACGGAACGCCTGCCCGGAGATCACCGCTGCCTGCGACCTCGCATGGGAGTTCACGGACATGGCCCGTCACCGTCAGGGCCACCAACTCCGGGACTGGATCCAGAAAGCCGAGGTGAGCGGTCCTGAGGCCATCGGTGTCTTCGCCGGCTCCGTCCGTCAGGACCTCCCGGCCGTCACCGCTGGTCTCACCCCGCCCTACAGTTCCGGCGCCGTTGAGGGGCACGTCAACAGAATCAAGACGATCAAACGGCAGATGTACAGCCGCGCCTCCTTCACCCTGCTCAGAGCCCGCATCCTCCTGCAGCCGTAGTCATCACGGAAGAGCGGTCACAACCAATTAGGCCGCACATGACGAGGCCCCGGCTGGACGGGGAGCAGCCGGGCCGAATGAGGTGACGTGCGGACGGCGGTCGCCTCGCGGCGATGGGCTTTATCGAGCTTCAGCCGGACGATCGTCTCCATGAGCAATAGGTGAGGCCTGGGGACACTGTCCCCTCCGCAGCCACGTACGAGTCAACGGAGAACCGGGCGCGGTTGTTCCGCCTGGGCAGCTGCGGCGGGCCTGCTGACCCGGATGCGCCGTCTGCACCGCGACATCACCCTCGTCTGGGCCGACGGCGGCTACACCGGCGGCCTCGTCGGCTGGTGCCGCGACAAACTTGCCCTGACCTTGGAGATCGTCAAGCGCACCGACGACATGACAGGGTTCGTGGTGCTGCCGAGACGGTGGGTGGCAGAGCGCACGTTCGCGTGGCTGATGAACTCACGTCGTCTGGCCCGTGACTACGAGACCCTGCCCGCCACCAGCGAGGCGATGATCCGGCGGCCGGTGGTCACGCGGATGAGCCGGCGTCTGGGACGGCCACGGGCCGCCGGCCGGCACTGAAGGCCCCGGACACCTCCAAGAGGAGCCAACCGCGCTCCGCCAGGCGCCGCGCTTTCGACCGCACTCCCTCGACCTTCGCCGTCTCCGTGGCTAAGCGGCCCGTGACCCGTGGATCGCTGCTGTTCCCGCACCCCCAGAATGCGCTGATAGTCCGGCGCCAAAACCGTCACCGGCAACCCTTCCCGCCAGGGCGGCACCGTCGAGCCCGGCACCCGCGCGAGCGACGGCGCCGCTTCCTCCTCGGCCTCGGACCCGGTCACGGAGGTGGTCGCGGCAGCCGAAGCTGGCAGGGCCTCGACCAGCTCTTCCCGCGCGATCACCCGCCAGTCCAGATCGATCTCCGCGGCCTCCAACACCTCAGCCAACCGGGCGACTTCCTTGCGCAGCCCTTCCACCCGCACACGGGCCGCTGTCTCCCGCTCCTCCAGCATTCCCAGCACCGGCCCCATCGCGCACCCCTCGCTCACGGAGCGGAAACAAGCCGCCGGATGCCTCTCTCATTCCGAGCTACACCATGCCTGACCAGTAGAAATCAAGTGATCACGATCGGTTGAGATACGGCTTCTCAAGTCATCGGCCTGCGCTGTGCCGGACAGTGACGGCGTGAGGGGGCGCAGAACATCGACCCCCGTACCGTCCCCCCAACGGCCTCACTGGCCGGGGTGGCCTATCCCGCCTTCGCTCGCGCGGACGACGAAAAGCAGCGGGCACCCGGCGAGTGGAGCGCGGGCCTGGCTGCGCGGCGGAGCGGAGACCGACGCCGAAGCTGGGATCCGCAGCCAAGGTCACGTCCCTACTCGCCATCGAGGGACATGGCGTTCATAGGACCCGCGACAACGTTCAAAGCTCGCTTTCGGACCGTCAGGCGTTGAGTGCGTCGATCAAAGCCTTGACGACGTCCTCCGTCGTGGCTGTGCCACCGACGTCGCGGGTCAGGATGCCCGCGGCGGTCGTGGCCTCGATCGCCTTGTTCAGGCGGGCGGCCTGGTCGGGCAGGCCGAAGTGCTCCAGCATCAGGGCCGCGCTGCCGACCGCACCGATCGGGTTGGCCAGGCCTTGGCCCGCGATGTCCGGCGCGGAGCCGTGCACCGGCTCGAACATGCTGGGGAAGCGGCGCTCGGGGTTGAGGTTGGCGCTGGCGGCCAGGCCCAGGCTGCCGGCCAGCGCGCTGCCGAGGTCGGAGAGGATGTCGGCGTTGAGGTTGGAGGCGACGACGACCGAGAGGTCCTCCGGCTTCAGCACGAACTTCGCCGACATCGCGTCCACGAGCACACTCTCCGTCTCGACGTCCGGGTAGTCGGCGGCGACGCGCTTGAAGACGTCGTCCCACAGGACCATGCCGTACTGCTGGGCGTTGCTCTTGGTGACGGAGGAGACCTTCTTGTGGGCCCGGGTACGGGCCAGGTCGAAAGCGAACCGCATGATCCGCTCGCAGCCCACCTCGGTGAACAGGGCCGACTGGACGGCGACTTCACCCCCAGGGCCGCGCCCGCCGAGGTTGCGGCCGCCGAGGCCCGCGTACTCGCCCTCGCTGTTCTCACGGACGACGACCCAGTCCAGCTCCGTGTCGTCGGCCTTGCGCAGCGGACTCTGGACTCCGGGCAGGAAGTGCACGGGGCGGACATTGGCCCACTGGTCGAAGTTCTGGCAGATCTTCAGGCGCAGACCCCACAGGCTGACGTGGTCGGGGACGGTGGGCCAGCCGACCGCGCCGAAGTAGATCGCGTCGAAGTCCTTGAGCCGCTCCAGGCCGTCGTCGTCCATCATCTTGCCCGTGCGCCCGTAGAACTCGCAGCCCCAGGGGAACTCCTCCCAGGCGAAGGCGAACGGGGCGGCGGAGCTCTTGGAGGTCTCGGCCAGGGCGTCCAGAACGGCTCGCCCGGCGCCGACGACCTCCTTGCCCACCCCGTCGGCGGGGATGGCGGCGATGCGGAACGTGCGGGGTGCGGCTGTCATGGGTGCCTCCGGCTCGCTGTCGTGCGGTCGGATTCGAGTCAACACACCGACGTCACGGCACGTCCAAGACCTGCTTTCGATACGACGTATAGGCGTGGCCGATCGGTCCTGCGTCACGCGTCGCGTGCCCGCCGCTGCGCCAGCGACTCTGTGAGCGTGAGGAAGGCGCGCGCGGCCGGGGTCAGGTGGGCGGGCAGGCTGACCATAGCCACGTGGAGGTGGGCGGTCGGCTCGATGGGCGCGACCACCGCGCCGCAGCGGCGGGCCAGCCGGGTCCATGAGGAGGGCAGCACCGCGACGCCGACCCCGGTGAGGACCAGCGGCAGGATCGACGTGCGGTGGTCGACGACCGTCACGATCTCCGTTCCGGTGCCGCCCGCGGTGATGTCGTCGACGATGTCGCGCATCAGGCTGCCGGTGCGGGAGGCGATGAGCTTCTGGCCGGCGAGGCCCTCGGGGCGGATCGTGACGTCGTCCTCGATCGCCCCGCCGGGTGCGGCGACGACCACGAACGGCTGGTCCTCGACATGCAGGACGTCGAGCCCGGACGGGTGCACGGGGGCGGCACTGCCCAGCAGGCCCAGTTCGCAGGCGCCGCTGCGGACCAGGGAGACGACCTCGTCCGGGGTGAAGGCGGCCTGGGTGCTCACCGTCACCGACGGATGCAGCTCGGCGAAGCGGTTGATGAGGGTGGTGAGCGGTTCGATACCGGGCGAGGGCATGGTGGCGACCTCGACGGTGCCGCCGTGCAGCCCGGCGAGCGCGGCGGCGGTGTCCCGTACGGCGTCCAGGTCCCGCAGCACCCGCCGGCTCGGCTCCAGCAGTTCCGCACCGGCCTCGCTCAGTACGACGCCCCGCCCCACCCGGTGGAACAGCGCCACCCCGAGATCGGCCTCCAGGTTCGCCATCGCCTGGGACAGCGATGGCTGGGCCACGTGGAGCGCGGCGGCGGCCTTGCTGAAACCGCCCTGCTCGACGATGGCGAGGAAGTACTCCAACTGCCGGGCGTCCACCGTGCCTCCCCACTCTGTGCTGGTACGACAGGCGGAGCGAGCCTACCTGCCGGTTTCCGTTCCTCCGCGTCCGATCCAACGGTCGGCGAGGGTCCGCCCGCACTGGGCGAGCAGCCGCGCGGACAGGGCGCTGTCCTGCGCGCAGTCCTGGTCGGTCAGGTCCGTCAGGGCCTGGACGGAATGGAAGTGGGCGGCGGTCCGGTCCGCGGGCAGGGTGCAGCGGCCGGCCACCGCGTGCACCGCCACTCCCAGTCGACGGGCCCGCCGGGCGAGCGCGACCGGCAGCTTGCCCGACAGCGACTGTTCGTCGAGGCTGCCTTCGCCGGTCACGACGAAGTCGCTCCCGGCCAGCAGGTCGTCGGCTCCGAGTAGGTTGAGGAAGTAATCGGCCCCTGAGCACACCCGTCCGCCCAGCAGCATCCCGGCGTATCCCAGCCCGCCGGCCGCACCGGCACCGCGGATTTCGGCAAGACCTGCCGCCTCAGTGACGGCGGCCGCCTCCAGTCGCCGTACGAAACCGGCGAGCGCGCGGTCCAGTTCCCGCACTTCGCTTGCGGTCGCCCCCTTCTGAGGACTGTAGACGGCGGCCGTGCCCGTCGTCCCGAGCAACGGGTTGTCCACATCGGTGGCGAGGACGACGTCGACTCCCGCCAAAGCCGCGCGTGCCTGGGCGAGGTCGACGGTACGGAGATCGGCGAGTCCTGAGCCGCCCGGGCCGATGGGTGTGCCGTTCTCCCGGGCCAGCACCGCACTGAGGGACTGCAGCATGCCCGCGCCGCCGTCGGTGGTGGCGACCCCGCCCAGGGCGAGGACGATCGTGTCCGCTCCGCCTGTCAGCGCGTACTGGAGGGCCTCACCGATGCCCCGGCTCGTGGCCGTGAGCGGTACCTTGCGCCCGCCCGGCAGGACGCCGAGTCCGCAGATGGCCGCCGCCTCGATGAGGACGGTACCGCCGTGCACCGCGACCTCGGCCGTGACTGGCCGGCCTACCGGCCCGGTTACCGTGATCTTCTCGGGGCTGAACCGGCCCGCGCAGGCGGCGGCCACGCTCCCCTCGCCCCCGTCCGCCAGCGCGAGTCGGTCGACCCGGGCGTGGGGGGCGGCTTCCAGTAGCCCGCGTTCAAGTGCGCGGGCGGCCTCGTCGGCGCTCAGGGAGCCCTTGAACTTGTCCGGGGCTATCAGCACGGACACCATCAGGACGGCACCTCGGCGGTCTGCGGGACGGGGGACGGGGCGACCGGCCGGACGTCTTCGGCCTCGGTGGTCAGCGGCGGCTCGCCCGCCTTGCCGGCCAGCACCGCTCGAGCCCGCTCCACGTCCAGACCGTTCTCCCACTTGGCGACGAACAGAGTGGCGACGGCGTTGCCGAAGAAGTTGACCAAGGCCCGGCACTCTGACATGAACTTGTCGATGCCGAAGATGAGCATGATGCCCGCCGCCGGAACGGAGCCGACCGTCGACAGTGTCGCGGTAAGCGCGATGAACCCGCCGCCCGCGACGCCCGCGGCACCCTTGGACGTCAACAACATGACGGCCAGGAGCACGAGTTGCTGGCCGACGGAGAGGGAGGTGTCGGTGGCCTGGGCTATGTAGAGGGTGGCCAGCGAGAGGTAGATCGCCGCGCCGTCGAGGTTGAAGCTGTAGCCGGTCGGCACCACCAGGCCGACCGTGGACCGCTCCGCACCCATGAACTGGAGCTTGCGCATCAGTCCGGGAAGGGCGGGCTCGGCGGTCGAGGTGCCGAGGATCAGCCAGAACTCCTCCTTGAAGTAGCGGAAGAGCTGGAAGATGTTCAGCCGCACGTACAGGGCGAGCACAGCACCGAGCACGACGACGACGAAAACGGCGGAGGTGACGTAGAAGAGGAGGATCAGCGAGCCGAGGCTGGTCAGGGTGGACAGGCCGAACTTCCCGATGGCGTACGACATCGCGCCGAAGGCGCCGAGCGGGGCAGCCTTCATGACGAACGACAGGACCTTGAAGACGACCTCGGTCAGGCGTCCCACGGCCGCGATGATCGGCTCGCCCGTCTTCCCCACCATCTTCACCGCAATGCCGAAGACGACGGCCAGGAAGATGACCTGAAGGATGTTCCCCTCGACGAACGGGCCGAAGAAGCTGTTCGGCACGATGTTGGTGAGGAACTCCCACCAGTGCTGGTGCTCCCCCTGCGAGACGTACTGGCTCGCGTCGCCAGACGTCTTCAGTGTCGACGGGTCGGCGTGCACGCCGTCGCCGAGCCGGAAGATGTTGATCGCCACCAGACCCGTCAGGAGAGCGGCGATCGTGCCGACCTGAAAGTAGGTCAGCGCCTTGATCCCGGTGCGTCCGACCTTCTTTAGGTCCGCGACGCCGACGATGCCACCGATGATCGTCAAAAAGACGATCGGGCCGATCAGCATCTTCATCGCGGTGATGAACGTCGTGCCGATCGGCTCCATGTCGGTGGCCAGATCCGGCCACCGCCAGCCCAGCACGACGCCGATCACGATCGCCACCAGCACCTGGACGTACAACTGCCGATACCACGGCTTCACCGTGATGCGCGCGGCTTGCTCGGCTCGTCCGTTGTCCGGGGTATGCGTCATTGCAGCCTCCCTGATCGCGCGACACCGAGCCCGATCGGTACGCGCCGACTTTCGCCACAGTGAACCGGGCCACAGATGAGGGGTCCACGACCAAAAATCGATGCCCCGTATAGGCCAGGCCTATCAGTACCGGCACAGGCCGCAGGCTCCACTGCGCGAGTGAAGGCCACCCGCGCATGACTGAGTGGATGTGCTCTGGTCGGGTCGCCTCCCTGGGTCGTGCGTCGCACCGGCGAGAGGGCCGGGCGACTGGCAGTCGACACCTTGACGGCGTCGACCTCCGCCCAGCCCGCCCCACGACGGCTCGACCATGCCGAGTAGTCTCTTCTCGCGCCGGCTCAGGGCGCGCGGGCGTCGCCGACGGTCAGGTCGCCAGAGAGCGGGAGGCTACACGAGACGAGCCGCTCCTTCGGTCCATACCCGGCCCCACTGCCAGCCAGGTACGACGCTGTCGCCAGGTGCAGTCCGTGCCACGGGGGATCTCGGAGACGGTGAGAGCCGGCTCCTCGGGTGTGAACACCTCACGGATCCGTACCGCCCGCGACATAACTGACTCAGCCGTTGTCGGCGGCGGCTGAATCGTGGTTCTGGATCACTTTTAGTGCCGGAGCCACGGAGGGTCACCACAACCGCGATCATGAACGGCCTCACGCTGCGAGGAGGACCCGCTTGCGGAGCAGGTCGAAGTTGGCCCAGCCGAACATCTGCCGTTTCAGCATCTTAAAAGTTACGTGGAATCTGCCAGGGTGATCATGTCTCCTCCACGGACTTGGGAGATGGCTTGAGCGGCACGACGGTGCTCAAGGAGAAGTGGGCGGTGCTCGGCCGGCACGAGCAGGCGGCAGGCTGGCTGACGGTCTGGACGGATCTGGGACGGGCACCGCGCACGATCGATGCCTACGGCCGGGGACTGGCCCGCAAGTCGGCGGGGCCGTGGGCGAGGAGGACCAGGCCCCTGGAGGAGGCGTGCAGGGGCACACGGCCCGCGATGCGGGCGTAGTTGATCACGGCCTCAGCACATCTTCGCCGTCCAGCACCCCGAGCTGCACATGGTGGCCGACGACGTCGTGGACGCCCTCCATGAACGGCATGGCCGCGTTGCGCAGCGACAGGGTGGGCGAGGCCCGGGTGTCCAGTTCCCACAGGCGCATGCCGATCCGCACCCGTCGGTCGTCGTCCCGGGTCAGGAACCCGTACGAGACCAGCTCGGCCACCAGCCGCGACACGGTCGCCACGTGCAGCCCGGTACGCCGGGAGATCGCCGAGACGGTCAGAGCCGACTCCTCCGGCGTGAACGCCTCGAAGATCCGCACGGCCCTCGCCAGAACCGACTCGCCGTTCTGTGTCCTCACCTCGCCATCATCGGATCCCTTCCCGCCACGTCAAGCCCACGGTTCGCCTTGGTGGCGGGCTCTGGGACCAGCGTCTCTGGAACTCTTGAGGATCCTGGGTTATCGCGTGGTCCCGAGGGGTGGAAGCGGTAACGAGCGCGGACGAGTCCGGGCCGATCCTTGGGCAGAGCCCGTATGCGGGCGTCACTGGCGGTGACGCGATGCCGACGTGCGATCCCTGGCCACCGGCCGTACCGGTCCGGCCTCGAGGGCCCCGCGGCAGAGGTCGGCGAACGCCTGTGCTCGTCTGGTGAGGTTGGCGCAGGCCCGGCCAGGCGAGCAGCACGGGCATGTCCGGCACCTGCTCCCGGATCTCGCATTCGGCCAGCGGTACGCCCTCGTGGCTGATGCCGGAGGCGGGCCGCTGGATCAGAAGAGTGACCGGAGCGCCGTGGCGCCTCGATGTAACAAGGACGTGTCGAGGGTGTTGACACCGGGCATTGAGACGGCCCACTCTTGCGCAAACGATAGCACTGACCCTCTGGGGAGGGAGGCCCCTCCCATGACACCACTCCCACATCGTGCGCGAGCGCAATGACCTCCGACCCACGTCGTCATTCGACTTGGTCGACGTAAAACCATAAGCACCGTGGAGCAGGCCGAACCCGAGCCGAATTCACGGTCCCCCGGTCCGCCTCCACCCCTCCGCTGCCCGGATGGCACACCCACGCCATCCTTCGGGCGCGGTCCTGCCGACCGCTCGTCGGCCGGTGACGGGCCCATGGCGCCGCTCTCGGTTCCCTGTCGCCTCGGTCCTCACGGAGCCGTGCGAGGGGGCGTACATCGACACCCATCAGAAAGGACTGGCACATGGCGCCGACAATGCCGGACGAACGGGTGGTGGAGGCGGTCGCCGACGCGTTCGCCCGAATCGCAGCAGAGGGCGATGTCGAGGCCTTGCGCGCGTTGTACACGGACGACGCGCGGGTCTGGCACAACACCGATGACACGGTGAAGACGGTCGAGGAGAGCCTGGTGTTCTTCGAAGGGCTGCTCAGCGTCACCAGCAAGCGCTGGTACGAGGACGTCCGGCTCACGCGGACCGCGACCGGTTACGTCGACCAGCACTACATGTGCGCGATGTTGAAGACGGGTGAAGAAGTGCGGGTCTCGATCTGTGCTGTCGTCACGCTGGAGGGCGAACGCGTGAAGCGGGTTGACGAATACATCGAGTCCGGGGCGTGCGGGCCGGTCACAGCGGCGCTGATGCGCGGGCGCTGATCGGCTCTGCAGCCCCCATAGGACTGAGTGATTCGCCGAGTGGGAAACGGGGGCAGAGTGACGTGAGCCATAAGATGCTAACGATAGCATGTCAGAGTCGCTCGCGTTCCTTTTCCTGCAAGGTTCCTCACCTGCGAACTGCTCGCCGTTTCCTGCAACTGCCGCGGGCGCCGACTCGGTGCCTGCCGACTGACACCGAACGACGAAGGAGCAAGAGATGGGACTGCTGGACGGGAAGGTCGCCTTCATCATCGGGGCGCCAGCGCGGCCGGGGGCAGAGCCACGCGGTGGCGCTGGTCCGGGAAGGCGCGGACATCATCGCCGTGGACATCTGCCGCAATCCGAGGCGGTCCTCTATCCGATGGCGACACCGGAAGACCTGGCCGTGACCGTCAAGGAGGTGGAGGCGATCGGCCGCCGGATCGTCGCCTCCCAGGTCGACGTCCGCGACCTGGCCGCGCTGACCGACGCCGTGGAGGAGGGCGTCGCCCGACCCGGCCGCCTCGACATCGTGTGGCCAACGCCGGCATCTCGACCCTCGTCCCGACGCTGGAGATGGACGAGCTTGGGACGAGATGATCGAGATCGCCCTGACCGGCCAGTGGAAGACGGCCCGGGCCGCGGTCCCGCACATCATCCGCGGCGGCCGGGGCGGGTCGGTGGTGTTCACCAGCTCGCTGGCCGCGATGTGCGCCAACCCGAACCTGGCGCACTACGCGGCGGCCAAGGCCGGGGTCGTCATGCTGATGAAGGTGCTGGCCAAGGAAGTGGCCGCGCACAACATCCGGGTGAACGCCATCCTCCCGTCCACCGTGGCGACGGACATGGTCCTCAACGAACCAACCTACCGGTTGTTCCGCCCGGATGCGGAACACCCGGGGTGGGCGGACTTCGAGGTGGCCACCCGCATGCTCAACAAGCTCCCTACCCCCCTGTTCGAAGCGGAGGACATCTCGAACAAACCGTCCTCCATCTGGTCACCGACACCGGCCGGTACGTCACGGGAACGACGCACGCCGTGGACGCCGGCTGCCAGTTCGGCTTCGACCTGGCCATCACCAGCGGCACCGGAGCATCCGGCGACTGAAGGGGCTCCGCCCAGTCGTGGGGGTTCACGAACCCCAAGTTCGCCGCAGCAGAAAGGACAGAGCATCAGATGACCAGGTTCAGACGTATCTCGCCGGTGACGATGGCCCGGGACAGTGTGAACGGACGCGAGGGCCACGCCCCGCACAGGGGAGGGCGCCGCCGCACGCTTGCCGCGATACTCGCGTGCGGAGCTCTGACGCTGGCGGCCTGTGGCAGTTCCACAGCAGACGGGGCCGGCGACGCGGACGAGTCGGTGTCAGCGGGGGTGCGCAGCGCGAAGGCGACGGTGGAACGGTTCTCGGCCGACCAGTCGGCGATCACGCTCCCCGCGCTCCCCGCCAAGCCGCCGTCAGGACTGTCCCTGTCCGTGATCGGGTGTCCCGCCCCGGCATGCCAGGTGACCGTGAAGGCGGTGAGCGAAGCCGCGCGGGCCCTGGACTGGAAGGTGAGGACGACCACCTCGCAGTTCACGCCGGAGAGTTACATCTCGTCGTTCAACCAAGCGTTGACCGACAACCCGAAGCTGCTGACGTACATCGGTGTGCTGCCGAACTCCACGGTGCAGGCCCAGTTGAAGGCCGCGAAGGAGCGGGGCATAAAGGTGGTCGGCATCTCGCCGGTCGACGCGCCCGGTCCGCTGATGCCCGGCGCCTACGCGGGGGCGAGCGAGTATGTGGCCGCGGGCAGGCTGCTGGCCAATGTCGTGCTCGCCGACGCCGGAAAGCCGGTCGGGACGCTCTTCGTGCAGGACCCGATCGCGGACGGGATCTTCGGTCCCGAGGTGGCCATGTACAAGAAGACGCTGACGCGGCTGTGCCCGCGCTGCACGACCACGGATCTGAAGATCTCCACCGAGAACGTCGGCCGCACCGTGCCCAGCCAGATCGTGAGCCAGCTCCAGCGGGACAGCACGATCCGCTACGTCGTGGTACCCACGGACGACTTCCTGCCCGGTGTCTACGCTGCGCTGCAGAGCGCCGGGCTCGTGGACAAGGTGAAACTGGTCGGCCAGACCCCCAACAGGCAGAGCCTGGCCGCTCTGCGGGGCGGCCAGCAGTTCGCCTCGGTCTCAGTGGAGAACAGCACCACCGGCTGGCGGGCAGTCGACGGGCTGGCCCGCCTGTACATGGGCGTAGCGCTCGGCGAGTGCTGCACCGCTCCGGCGGGCTGGACGCAGATCTTCACGAAGGACAACGCTCCGGCCGACGACGAACTGTCGCCGCACGGGACTCCGAGGGTCCCCGGCGATCCGGATGCCTTCCTCAAGGCCTGGCTCGTGCAGTGAGCCGGGACGGCCGTCACCCCTGCGCTCGCCGACCCGCCGACCCCGGCCGACCTCAGTGAGGAGTCCAGTGATGCTGGAAAAAGGAGGAGCGGACGTGGAGTCCCTACCCAAGACGGAGTCGTCGGGAGCACCCCCTGCGACCGATGGCGTATCCGGTGCCGGTTCGTCCGCCGTGCTCGTGGTGCACAACCTCTCCAAGGCCTTCAACGAGAGGCCCGCGCTCTCCTCGGCCAGTCTCGAAGTCCGGGCGGGTGAAGTGCACGGTCTGCTCGGGCAGAACGGCTGCGGAAAATCGACGCTGATCAAGATCCTGGCCGGCTACCACGCGCCCGACCCCGGTGCCGAGGCCACTGTCCGTGGGGATCCGCTGAGCCTGGGGGACGCGGGCGCCGCGCACGCGGCCGGACTGCGCTTCATCCATCAGGATCTCGGGCTGGTCGGCGAACTGAGCGCGGTCGACAATCTCGCGCTCGGCGAGTCCTACACGACGCACTGGTGGCTGTCGGACCGCCGCGAACGCCGGGCAGCCCACGCCCTGCTGGCCGAGTACGCGGTGGACATGGACGTCGACGCGCCCGTTCGGAGCCTGAGTCCCACGCATCAGACGTTCGTCGCGATCGTGCGCGCCCTGCGCGGCGGACTCAGCCGCGGCAACGTACTCGTCCTGGACGAGCCGACCGCCGCACTTCCGGACTCCGAGGTACGGCACCTGTTCGGGCTGCTACGCGGGCTGCGGGCCCGTGGAGTGGCCATCGTGCTGGTCACCCACCGCCTCTCGGAGATCCTCGACCTCGCCGACCGGGTGACCGTGCTGCGGGACGGACACACGGTCACCACCCGCGAGGTGGACGGGCTCACTCACGACGCGCTCGCGGAACTGATCATCGGCCGCAGTGTCGAGGCGTTCTATCCGTCGGCGGGCGCACGCCGGACCGAACCGGTGCTGCGGGTCGAACGCGTATGCGGCGCGGGCGTGACCGAGGCGTCCCTGACGTTGCACCGGGGAGAACTGGTCGGAATCGCCGGTGTGGTCGGCTCCGGCTACGAGGACCTTCTGGGTCTCATCTTCGGTGCTCGCCGACGTCACGCCGGCGCCGTTCGCCTCGGTGACCTTACGGTCGGCGCGAACCCGACCGCATCGGTACGGGCCGGGATCGCCTACGCGCCCGCCGACCGCAAACGGCTCGGCGCCCTGACGAGCTGGACCCTGCGCGAGAACATCACCCTGCCGTCACTGCGGACCCGGTTCGCCGGCTGGCTCAGCGCACGGGCCGAACGGGCCGAGACCGCCACGTGGCTGAACCGCGTCCAGGTGAACGCCGAGCCCGAGAGAGAGTTCTGGACCCTCAGCGGTGGAAACCAGCAGCGGGTCGTGCTGGCCCGCTGGCTGCGCCACGACGCGCAGGTGATGCTGCTCGACGAGCCCACCAACGGCGTCGACATCGGTGCCCGCCACACGATCTACGAATCCCTCGCGGCGGCCACGAAGAACGGCACGGCGATTCTCGCCGCGTCCTCGGACGCCGAGGAACTCGCGGCGATCTGCGACCGCGTTCTGGTCATGCGCGACGGCGAAGTCGCCGCGGAACTCGACGGCGACCGGCTGACCGTCGACGCCATCCTCGCTGAGAGCCTCAGGTCCGGCGGGACCGACAACGACGAGTGGGGGAACTGACGACATGAGCGAAACGACCGTAGCGGCGCCGTCCACCGAGACCCCGCCCAACCATCCCTCACCGACTCCGGCCCGTCGCAGAGGCAAAGGCCTCGTCGGGTATCAGGTGTCACGCTACGGCGGCCTGTACCTGTGGGCCGCGCTGATCGTGGTGTTCGCGCTGTGGCTCCCGGACACGTTCCTCACTGTGGCCACCGCTCGCGCGATCGCCGGTGATCAGGCGATCACCGTGATCCTGGCCCTCGGACTGCTCTTCTCCCTCGCGTCGGGTGCCTACGACCTGTCGATCGCCCAGAACCTCGGGCTCAGCGCGGCGTTCTCGGCCTGGCTGATGGCCGACGCGCAGGTGAACCCGTGGATCGCGCTCCTGATGACGCTGGGGCTCGGCGCCGTCATCGGCATCGTCAACGGCATCCTGGTGGCTGTCGTCGGCCTCAACAGCTTCATCGCGACCCTGGGCACCGGTTCGGTCCTGGTCGCCTTCACCGGGATGGTCACCGACTACAACTTCGTGGGCCCTGTGCCCTCGGACTTCCAGACGATCGCGACCTCCGCGCCGGGGGGCTTGCCCATTGTGACCGTGTACGCAATCGCCGCGGCCCTGATCGCCTGGTACGCACTGGAGCACTCACCGGCCGGGCGGCGCCTGCAGGCGACCGGCGCCAACCCCGACGCGACCCGGCTGGCTGGTGTTCGCACCGGGCGCTACATGTTCGGCGCCTTGGTCGTCGCCGGGATCGCAGGCAGCCTCGCCGGTGTGCTGGCTGCCGCCAAGATCAGCAGCGTCTCACCGTCGGTGGGGCTGCCCTATCTGCTGCCCGTGTTCGCCGCGTGCTTCCTTGGCACCACCCAATTCAAGCCCGGCCGTTTCAACGTGTGGGGCACCGTCCTCGCGCTTTACCTGCTGCAGACCGGAGTGAAGGGCCTCCAACTCGCCGGTGGCCAGCTATGGGTGACCGACTTGTTCAACGGCGTTGCCCTGGTAGGTGCAGTGTCGATAGCGGTACTGAGCGAGAAGCGACGGGCGCGGGACACCCACTAGCCTCGATCTTTCGTGATTGGCCGTCAGCTCTTGTTGGCGGCCGATTTGCGTTCGGCGGTGTTTTTCGGGTGTGGCGGCGGCCCGACTGTCGCATCGGGTGGGCGCCGGGTTCCACGGCTCCGGTGGGGCGGTGCTACTCGTAGGGAGGGGAAAGTGCTGGTCAGCCGGGGTTCGGAAGGGCTGCGAGCCGCCGGATGGCCTCCGTGATCACATCGGTCCAGGGCCAGTGGCGGGCGAACCTGAGGTGTCGGCGGCGGGCGGTGGTGAGCAGCTGGGCGACGGCGGAGAGCAGGCGGAGTCGCAGGCGGCGGGGTTCCCAGAGCCGGGCGGTGCCGGTCAGGGCGAGCATCGGCATCCAGGCCAGCAGGTCCAGGGCGATCTGGACGGTCTCCAGCCGGATCTGGTTTGCGCGCTGTCGTGCAGGGGCAGGTTGCGCAGGCCGGTGGCACGGGCGGCGCGGATGCGGTCCTGGGCGCGGGCACGCCGGCGGTGCCGCAGCTCCAGCCGGGTGATCTTCTGGCCGGTGGTGTTGGTGGCGAAGCAGGTCAGCCGCATTCCGTCGGCGTCGGTGAAGCGCAACTGGGCGCCCGGGTGCGGGCATTCCTTGCGGACGATCAGCCGCATCCCCTTGCGCCAGCCCTTCAGATAGTCGCTGCTGACATCGAGTTCGGCCACCCTCGCACCGTCGCGGACCTCGGCGTCCGGCTCGACGGCCGGTGTCCACGCGGATGCGGGGACCTTCAGGACGGCCTGGTGGGTGGCGTCGGTGATGGTCATGCCGACCGAGTACGACAGCCACCGGCCGCGGGCGGAGAGCCAGGCCACGAACTCATGGGTGCCACCGCCGGAGTCGGTACGGATGAGTGTCCGTCGGCCACGTCGATGGTGTTTGGGCAGCTGGGCCAGCGCGAGTCGAGCCGTGGCGATGTGGTCGGCGGCGGTGTTGCTGCCCGCGCTGCCGGGTAGCAGCAGGCCCGCGACCGGCTCGCCGCTGCCGCCCCGGCAGTGGTCGACGAAGCCCATCAGCGGAGTGAGGTAGGACACCGGCGAGGTTCCCGCGGTGCGGGACCTTTTCCGGTGCCCTCCTCCCGAACCGCCCGTGCGGGTTTTCCCCGCAGGCGGCTCTCCAGCGATCTATCCGTGTTCCGCAGCCGGTGTCTGGATGCTGGAGTGACAAGTCCGGCAGACCACAAGGGCCTTGCGTCGTTTCTTGAGTATCACAGCGACCCACGAGGGGTGAGGCTGCCTGAAGGCGGCGAGGTCGGCGAGCTTGCGGATGTGGTGGACGGCAATGCCATCCGTACTTCTGCAAAGCTCGCAGCGACCGGCCAGGAGCCGGGTGACCAGCTCTTTGGGGCCGGGTGATGCCGCGTGTCGAGGACACGTCCGTGACTACGGCGTTCTCCTTCCGCCTCAGCGGAATACCTCCGAACCGTGCGACCAGCGGCTTCCTGCCCGGACGCTCTATGGCAGCCTGCAGTGAGGGGCCACGAACTTTCCGGACAGGCATCTGCCCGTCTATTTCACGCGGCGATTCGCACCTTCTCGTAGCAGGAGCTGGCCAAGGGGCCGGTAGCGCACGGCTGGCCGGACCAGACCTGGACCCTGTCACGGATCAAGACCCTCATCGGGCGCCGGTTCCACAAGAGCTACAACGTGCAGGGTGTTGCCGCGCTGCTCAAGAGGCAGGGCTGCCAGCTGCCGGGCGGTGGAGCGTGACGAGGCGGCGGTGGCTGGCTGGGTGAAGGAGACCTGGCCGAGCGTGGAAGGACGGTGGCGGCGCTCGATGCCTGGCTCGTCTTCGAGGACGAGGCCGGCTTCTCGATGACGCCGACCGCCCGTACCTGGCCCCACCGCGGCCGCACTCCCGTCGCGCGCGTGCGGGGCCGCTCCCGCCGCCGCTTATCCGTCGCAGCCCTGGCCTGCTACAAAGCAGGCGAACACTCGCGGCTGATCTACCGGCCCTGCCAGGACGCCCGGCCCGACGGACGCAAGAGCTTCTCCTGGAAAGACTACCACGACCTGATCCAGACCGCGCACCAGCAGCTCGGCGGCCCGATCGTGCTGGTGTGGGACAACCTGAACACCCACCTGACGGCAGGGATGCGCAGCTACATCGCCGAACGCGACTGGCTCACCGTCTACCAACTCCCGCCCTACGCACCGGACCTCAACCCGGTCGAGGGCATCTGGTCGGTACTGCGGCGCACCACCACGGCCAACCGGGCATTCGCCGACCCAGAAGACCTGATCACCGCCGTCCGGCGGGGGTTACGCCAGCTCCAGGACCGCCACGACGTCCTCGACGGCTGCCTCACCGGCACCGGACTCGTGCACACCCCTCCATGACGACATCACGCTTTCAAGGTCAGTAACCGCTCCTTGGCCGCGGCGACCGCGTCGAATACCTGGTGCGGTCGGCGACGTCCACGCGCAGCGGCAGCACGGCGTCACCGAACCGGTCCACCAGGTCGCCGAGCGCGGCGGTGTCGCGAGCAGTGGCGGCGACTCTGTCTCCGCGCTTCAGCGTCGCGAGCGCGAACTCGCGCCCGAGCCCCTTCGACGTGCCGATGATGAACCAGACCTTGGTCATGATTTTTCCTTCAGGAAGTGAAGGAGACGGCACTACTCCGCCGGGGCGGGGTATCGCGGTTCGACCCAGTGGTGCTGCGGACTGTGGCGTCCGGCGGTGCCCTGCACCGGCGTCGCTCAGCGTTGAGGCGTCGGGTAGCCCTCGTTCGCGCCGAAGTACTGCTCGACAGTGATCGGTTGGATCGAGGGGTAGCGGTCGTTCATCAGGGGAGGCAGCGGGGCGTCGCCCCGGAGGCTGCCGCGGAGGTACATGAGCGGGAGGTAGGCGAAGAAGTTCTGAGGTTCGCTCTCCACCATGTCGGCGATGCGGCGGTCGAGGTCGTCCAGCGAGCCCAGGCGCTCCTTGCGCAGCTTCTGACCGGTCCCCTTTTCGTAGGCCTCGACGAAACCGTGGAAGTCGAGGCTGTCGCCGGCGACCGGGAGGACCCGGCCGATCGGCTGGTCGTCGAGGGCCGCCTCCACGGTGTACAGAGCGGTGTCCGCCCAGGTGGTGTACTGCACGGGGGCGTCGCCATCGCCCCAGACGTACGCGGTCTGCGCCTCGGTGTCGACCATGCGGAGCCAGTCGAACAGCGTGCCCCGGTCGAGGAAGCTGCCGTTGAGAACGCTGACCACCTCGACATCGCCGCTCTCGTCGTCGGCGATCTCGGCGAACTGGCGACGCCAGTCGGTGGAGAGGATCTGTCCGGCCGGGAGCTTGAACAGGTCGAGGGTGAAGTCGGAGGGGATGAAGCGCCGTACCCCCGCCTCACGTGCGGCGTGCAGCAGTGCCCGCTGGCCCTCGACGATGACCTCGGGTCCGCCCTGCACGGTCGAGATGACGGTGGAGGCACCGGCGCAGAGCGCGGCCAGCGGCCCAACGCTGTCAGCTCCGGTCGCCCCCTCCACAATCTGGGCGCCCCTGCGTTCCAGGTCGGCAACCTTGGCGCGGCTCTCGGCCCGGACGAGCAGCCTCAGTTGCGTGTCTGGCCGTGCGAGGATCCCCTCGGCGATGAGACCGCCCAGGTGCCCGGTGCCGCCGACCAGCGCGATGACCTTCTTGTCCATGATTTCCTCCGGGAATCGATTCTGTTGCGCGTCGGGTGGTTGGGGGAGCGTTCCCGACGCCGGCGTGCCTCTCCGGCTTGTCGGCCTCGGTGCTAGCGCGCTCTAGTCGGTGAGAGCGGTGAGGTGTTCGCGCAGGATTCCGCCTGCTACGCGACGGGGAAGTTCTGGTTGAACACATTCTCCGGATCGACCTTGCGCTTGATCTCACGCAGGCGCTGCAGCGTCGGCGGCGGGAAGGCGTCGGTCAGCCGCTGTGGTGAGAACGCCGTCTCGAAGCTGAGGTAGAGACCGTCCAGTGACGGGCGGACGAACTCCCACGCGGCGTCGAACGACGCCGAAGGACCGGGTGCCACCGCGGTGACCGAGAAGTTCTGGTGCCGGTGTGCGAATGCGGTGGCCTCGGTGGGGACGTCGTTGACCGCGCCGCCGACCGATCGGATCTGCACCATCGTGCCGTACTGCGATCCGAGCAGTGTCTCGAGTCGTTTACTGAGCGGGCCGTCCAGGTGGACGGCGAATCCGTTGTGGAGGTAGGCGCCCTGCTGACCGTAGTGCGGTGCTCCGGTTCGGGTCACGACTGAGGCGTAGGGCGTCAGCACAGCCCGTCGGCCGAGGACGCGGCCGATCTTGAGGAAGGGAGCGAACGCCTGCTCGGCGGCCACGGTGTCCTCGCCGGCGAAGACGACGCTCGCCATGACGACCTCCCCGCCCCCCATGTACAGGAACGCGCCGATCTCGCGGGGCGCGGCCTCAACGGTCTCTCCCCAGGAACGCAGGAACGGTGCCAGCCGGGGGACGCCGTAGTGGAAGGTGGCATGGGCGACCATCGGCACCGGCGCGGCGCGGAAGTCCATCGAGGTGACGATGCCCATGTTCGCACCGGCACCGCGCACGGCCCAGAACAGGTCGGGCTCCTCTTCCGCGTCGAGGGTCCGTATCGACCCGTCCGCTGTCACGATCCGGGCCGCGACGATGTGGTCGATCGTCAAGCCGTGCGCCCGGCCCATGAGGCCGACGCCCGCGGTCGTCGCCAGCCCGCCGACGCCTACGTCCCCGGAGTCGCCCGAGCTGATCGCCAGACCCCAGGGATGCAGGGCCCGGGCCACATCGCCCCAGCGTGCGCCCGGTCCGATGCGGACCAGGCCGTCACCGGCGTCGATCCGCTCGATCGAGCTGAGTTCGCCCAGATCGATGACGGTGCCGCCGTCGTTGGTGGACACGCTACTGAGGCCGTGCCCGCCGCTGCGGATCGAGAGCGGGCCGCCGGCCTCCCGGGCCCAGAGCAGTGCCTCGGCCACTTCGTCGGCCGAGCGCGGTCTGATCACCGCCGCGGGTGAGCCAGTCGCGGTGTAGACGTGCCGGACGCCGGGATATCGCCGGTCGTCGGGCCGGATGATGTCAAGCATGACGCCTACTCACTAGTGTCCTGTGCCGGTAGTCCGTCGTTAGGTCTTGCACAAGTTCTTCTGCCGGGGTGCCGGTGCCGCGTCGTGGTCCGAAGCTGGAGCCGTTGCTGTTGGCGGATGACGAGCGTGCTGCGCTGGACGCGGCGGGCGAACTCCGCCCAGGCTCTGGCGTTACGGGCGCCCATCGTGTTGGCCTGTGCGGGCCCTGATATCCCACCGATCGTCCAGATGGCCCGGGAGTTGCGGATCGCTGCGGACACGGTGCGCAAGTGGCGGCGGCGTTTCTTGGCCGAGCGATTGGACGGCCTGGTCGACGAGCCGACCGCCCACCATCGGGGTGGACCAGGTGGAGGCGGTCGTGGTCGCCACGCTGGAGGAGATCTTGAAGAACGCCACCCACTGGTCGCGGAAGTCGATGGCGCAACACAGCGGCCTGTCGAAGTCCACCGTCGGCCGGATCTGGCGGAAGTTCCAGCTCAAGCCGCATCTGACGGACACGTTCAAGCTTTCCACGGACCCGTCGTTCGTGGAGAAGGTCTACGACGTCGGCGGGCTGTACTGCAACCCGCCCGAGGGTGCGATGGTCCTCTCGGTGGACGAGAAGTCCCACATCCAGGCCCTGGACCGCTCCCAGCCGGTGCTGCCGATGACGCCGGGCATGCCCGAGCGGCGCACCCACAACTACGTCCGCAACGGCCTGACCACGCTGTGCGCCGCGTTCGACGTCGCCACCGGGGAGGTCATCAGCTCCCTGCACCGCCGGCATCGGGCGGCGGAGTTCAAGAAGTTCCTGATCAAGGCCGACAAGGAGGTGCCGACGCATCTGCAGATCCACCTGCTCTGTTACAACTACGGCACCCACAAGACGCCCGTGATCAGGACGTGGCTGTCCAAGCACCCCCGCTTTCATATACACTTCACCCCGACCGACTCCTCATGGATCAACCAGGTCGAGCGATGGTTCGGCTTTCTGGCCGACCAGAAAGATCTGCCGCGGCGCACACAAGAACGTCCAGACCCTCGAAGCCGACATCCGCGCCTGGCCAAGGACTGGAACACAGACCCCAAGCCGTTCATCTGGACCAAGACCGCCGAGGAGATCTTCCAATCCCTCGCCCGGTACTGCCAACGGATCTCCGGCGCAGGACACTAGACCTGCGGCGCGGTGCGGCTCGGGCCCGCGTCGCGAGTGACGAAGTACTGGAGGGCCGAGTCGGCGAGGGGACTGTTGCCCGCGACCAGTTCGGCGATGTGCGTACCGACTTCGGCGGCCGGAATCCAAGCCTCGTTGTCGATGCCGGCGAGCTGGCGCGGCCGGGTGCGGATGACACCGAGGATGAGCTCGTACACCCGCAGTTCGTCGCCACGCATTTCCTCGGCGAGGGTGCGTGTCAGCGACTTGGTGGCCGCTGCGGCGACGGCGCCGACACCGTGCGGGGGATACGGGATCTCCGCGCTGAAGCCGTTGATGTGGACGAACACTCCGCCCCGCGCGAGAGCCGGGATCAGTGCCCGATAGGCGCGGAAGATGGACGTCTGGTTCTGGGCGATCACCGCGTCCCAGTCGGCCTCGGTGAGGTCGAGGATCCGCGTTCCGCCCCCGCGGCTCCAGTCCGCGGCGGCGATCGCGATCCCGTCCAGGCGGCCGTGCTCCTCCACGATGGCGGAGACCGCTTCGGCCAGGTCGTCCCCGGTCATGTCGAGTGTGCGGGTCCTAAGGTTCGGGTGCGCCGCGCGGGCGACCAGGTCCTCGAGCCTCGCCTCGCTGCGGCTCGTGACGATGACCTCGGCGCCCAGCTGGAGCGCCGTGCGCGTGATTCCCTCGCCGACGCCGCCGGCGCCGCCGATGACGAGCACGGTCTTGCCGGTCAGGTCGGTGTCCTGCTGCGCCCAGCTCGGGAGCTTAAGTGCGGTGGTCATGACTCTTCCTTCGAGGGTTTGTGCTGTGTGTGCTGAAAGTGATCGAGAAGCATCTGGAGGATGGCTTCGATCTGATCGAGACGGTCGGGCTCGATGCCGTCGAGGAACCAGCGCTTGACCGACTGCCAGTGCGGACCGAGTGAGCGCCGATAGGTCGCGAGTCCGTCCTCAGTCAGGGAGACCAGTGCTGCGCGGCCGTCCTCGTCGGTGCCGCGACATCGCTTGACCAGACCGCGCTGCTCCATGCGGCGCAGTTGGTGTGACATACGGCCCGTTTCCCAGTCGAGCGCCCGGGCCAGTTCTGTGGACCGCATCAGGGCGTCCTGTGCGCTCGCGAGCCGGGCGAGCACGGTGAAGTCCGCCTCCGAGAGTTGGGAGGTCTCCCACAGGTCGCGTCCGATCTCGCGCCGGAACGATTCGTTCAGCACGAGGAAGTTCTGCCATACCCGCCTCTGCTGGGCGGTCGTTCTTCCTGACATGTCAGCAACTTTAACGGATTGCTGACGCGTCAGCAAGATGAGTGCTCGAATGGCCGGAACCGTTCCTGCCGTACTCGGCACCAACGCGGCGGCAACGTCAGATCTGATCAAACCAACGAGGACGGTGGTGTCCGGCGCCCCTGCGCGAGCCGCTGGCCATCGGGTCAACGGCGCCCAGGTGGTTGGTGCGGCGGCCGAGGGTTTGAGTCAGGCGAGTTCCGCTGCGTCACTCGTTACACCGAAGAACTTAGAGCTCGCGCAGATAGGTGGCATGGGGAGCCCCGGCATCGAGGCAGGCCAGGTCCCGGTGATCATGGAGTTGCGACGCTCTGTGACCACTGGGAGACCTGTGCCCGTTCTTCCTTCATGGCTGACCGACCCGCTGTGGGACCAATTCGCGGCGTTGTTGCGCAAGCATCCTACGATCGATCCGACCCGTCCGTTGGGTTGCCACCGCCGCCGTATCAGCGACCGGATCGTGTTCGACAAGTTGCTGCAGCTCCTGCGGTTCGGCTGCTCCTACCAGGCGATCTCCGACACGGCCTGCTCGGCGACCACCGTCCGCAACCGCCGCGATGAGTGGATAGGACTCGGCGTCTTCGCCCGGATCAAACGGATCGCGCTTGAGTCCTGCGACCGGATTGTCGGGCTCGTGCTCGACCAGGTCGCTGTCGATGGCGCCATCACCAAGGCCCCCGGCGGCGGTGAGGTGGCCGGGCGCTCACCCGTCGACCGCGGCAAACAGGGCCTGAAACGCTCCGGTATGACGGATGGTTACGGGATCCCGCTCGGCGGGGTCCTCGCCGGAGCGAACCGCCACGACTCCCCTCTATTGGCTCCGACCCTGGACCGGCTGGCGGACTCGGGACCGCTGCCCGACGACATCACCGTGCACCTGGATGCCGGCTACGACTCGGACAAGACCCGCACCGAACTCACCACCCGCGGCCTGCATGACCGCATCGCGCACAAGGGCGAGAAGGCACCGATCCAGGCGAGCCAGCGGTGGCACGTCGAACGCACCCACGCCTTCTTCGACCTCGCCGACACCGTCATCGCCGTCCGTAGCCTGATCCGCCGGGCCTGGACGACCCACCGGTGGGACGACCGCCCGAACCGCTGCCCATGAGCGCGCACCTGTCTTCGCAGCCTCCTTGCGCTGCTGCCAAGCACGCTTCGCCCGAGGAGGACCGCCGCTGTGGGAATACGCTTTTTGGGGCGTGCGAGTCAGTGCCGTCGCCTGGGATCTCAGCGCCGCTCACCAGGGCACGGGCGTTCCGTCCCAGGAGAAGAAGCCACCGGTGGGGCCGTCGTCTGGCAGCAGGGCCAGGCGGGCGGCTCCCTGGGCGGCCTCGGCCGGGTCGTCGCCGGCAGCGGCGGCCAGGGGGTTGAGGTTGGTGGCCCGCATGCCGGGGGCGAGCGCGTTGACCTTGAAGCCGTCCTCGGCCAGCGTCTGGGCGTAGAGGACGGTGAGGGCGTTGAGGGCGGCCTTGGACGACCGGTAGGCGGCGGCGCCACCGCTTCCCGGGGTGAACTGGGGGTTGGGGTTTGTGCTCCAGGTCAGCGATGCGGTGCCGCTGGAGATGTTGACGATGCGCGGATGCGGGGACCGGCGCAGGGCGGGCAGGAAGGCATTGGTCACCGCCACCACCCCGAAGACGTTGGTCTCGTATGTGCGCCGGAACTCCTCGACGCTCGTGTCGGCCGGCGGGGCGAGTGACGGTGAGATCCCGGCGTTGTTGACGAGCACGTCCAGACGGTCCACCTGGGTCGCGGCCCGTTGGATGCCGTCAAGATCTGTCACGTCGAGGACCAGCAGGCGGGCGCCTGTGCTGATCTCCTCGACGGCTCGCTGTCCGAGCCCGCGGTCGCGAGAGCCCACGTACACGGTGAGGCCCTCGGCGGCGAGGAGCCGGGCGATGTGCTTGCCGATGCCTTTGTTGGCACCGGTGACCAGAGCTGTGCGATCGTTCATGGCAACTACCGTTCCCTGGCTGTGGGCGCCCTGCCAGGGACAACCTGTACCAGGCAGTGGGAGGAAGCGGCATGGCACGGCAGGAGCTGGCCCGCTTTCTGCGGGACCGCCGGGCGGGCCTGCGTCCACACGAGATCGGCCTGACGGCGACGGGCACCGATCGCCGGACACCGGGCCTGCGCCGCGAAGAGGTGGCGGAACTCGCCCACATGTCGGTCGACTACTACACGCGGCTGGAGCAGGCCCGGGGCCCGCGGCCGTCCACTCGGATCCTGGACGCGTTGTCCCAGGCACTACGGCTCACGCCGGCCGAGCGCAGCCACCTGTTCCGCCTGGCGGGATCGAGCGCGCCGCCCGGCATCAGCGCCGTGCGGTGGGTACGCCCGCATGTGGCCCGGATGCTGGAGCGGTTGCCGGAGACCGGTGCCATCGTCACTGACGCGGCGTACGGCGTCGTCGCCTGGAACCGCCTGGCCCAGGCACTGCTCGGCGGCGATCTCGGAGGCGGGAGGACGAACCTGGCCCGGCGCCGCTTCCTTGGCCAGGGGCGGATGTACGAGAGCTCCAGCGCTGAGGAGTTCGGGCACATCGTGGTGGCGCGGCTGCGACGGGCCGCCGACCGCTACCCGCATGACCCGCAGCTGACCGCTCTGCTGGCCGAACTGCACACCGGCAGCGAGGAGTTCCGACAGATATGGCAAACGCGTCCGGTCCACGCCCCCGGGCACCGCACCAAGATCCTCGATCACCCGGAGACCGGCACGCTGCGGTTGAACTGTGACGTCCTGCTCGTGCCCGAGGATGACCAGGAAGTCGTCCTGATCACGGCCGACCCCGGATCACCTGCCGCGCGGACCCTGCACAGGCTGGCCAGGCAGGCGACCTAAAACATAGGACTGGCACAGATCTCGCCAGTGGGATGGTCCCCGCGTGGGTCAGCCAGGCCCGGCAGCGCGTTCGCGAGCAGCTGGCGGTCTGGGGCCTGGAGGACCTGGCGATGACCACCGAGCTTGCGGTCAGCGAGCTCCTCAGCAGCGTCATCCGCCATGGGAAGGCGCCTATGCGCCTGCGTCTGCTGCGCAGCCAGTCGTTGATCTGCGAGGTTTACGACGGCAGCCTCAGCACGCCACGCATCCGCAGAGCGGCGTTTACGATTAGGGAGGCCGTGGCCTGCACCTGGTGTCCGAGCTCTGTCGCCGCTGGTGTGCCCTCTACCTCGCGAATGGCAAGTGCATCTGGGCCGAGCAGAGCCTCTCCTCCTGGACCGCGCCTAGCGTCGGCGGTTACGGAGCATGGTCGTTGACCAGCGGTGTGTCCGTTCCGATTGACTCATCGCCCAGACCCGGCTCGGCGGCGGGCGGCTGCACCACGCGATGCGGTCCGTCGGGCAGTGCAAGCGCGCGGTCTTGTTGGGCAGGCCAACTACCCGGTAACGCTGCCGTGCGCCGGCGGTGCCTTGACCTTGACGCAGGTGTGTATGGACATGCATTACAAAATCGCTCGCAAGTTGAGCGGTCTCATCCCTCGCGGAGGTCCTTTCATCGCTGCGCGTGGCGCTGCTCGCCCTGCTGGCTGTCCGCCCGATGACCGGCTTCGACGTCATGCGGCAGTTCGACGCCTCGGTCGGATACCTCTGGCACGCGCCGCACACCCAGATCTACGGCGAACTGCGCAAGCTGGAGACCGCCGGGCTCGTCGAGGCCCGAGGAGGTGCCCCGGGGCGAGCACGGGCGGAAGCGCCGGTACAGCCTCACCGACGCCGGCCGCGACCAGCTGCGGGCCTGGATGAACGAGGTCGAGGAACCGCGACGCGAGCGCGATACCCAGCGGGCCGCTTACTTCGAGTGGGCGAGTCCCGGGCGGCCCGGGCCCAACTGGAGACGCACGCACGCTTCCACGAGGAGGGGCCGGCGTCGTACGACAAGCAGCGCGAGGACATCCCCAAGGGACCGTACTCAGCGGGCGTCGGATGTACTGCGCCGCTCGCTGAGCAGGGGCGCGTCGGTCCGTTCGGCGATCTGTGCCGACGTGATGCCGGGGGCGGCCTCGACGAGCACCAAGCCGTCCTGTGTGACGTCGAGAACACCGAGGTCGGTGATGATGCGATGAACGCAGCGCTCGCCGGTCAGGGGGAGCGTGCACTCCTTGAGGATCTTCGGGGTGCCGTCCTTGGCCGTGTGCTCCATGAGCACGATGACGCGGCGGGCGCCATGGACGAGGTCCATGGCGCCGCCCATGCCCTTGACCATCTTGCCGGGGATCATCCAGTTGGCCAGGTCGCCGTCCTGCGAGACCTGCATGGCGCCGAGTACGGCGGTGTCGATGTGGCCTCCGCGGATCATGCCGAACGACAGCGCCGAGTCGAAGAAGGAGGCGCCGCGCAGCACGGTGACCGTTTCCTTGCCCGCGTTGATGAGATCGGCGTCGACCTCGTCCTCGGTGGGGTAGGGGCCGGTGCCGAGGATACCGTTCTCGGAGTGCAGCACGACGTGCACGTCGTGGGGGAGGTGGCCGGGGATGAGGGTGGGCAGGCCGATGCCGAGGTTGACGTAGGAGCCGTCGGTGAGTTCGGCGGCTGCGCGCGCGGCCATCTGGTCGCGGGTCCAGCCCTGTTGGGTGTCGAGGGCGGTGGTCATGCGCGTACGGTCCTCTTCTCGATCTGCTTGTCCGCGGCTTCCTCGGGCGTCAGCGCCACGACACGCTGTACGAAGATCCCGGGAAGGTGGATCTCGTCGGGGTTCAACTCGCCTGGCCCGACGAGCTGTTCGACCTCGGCAATGGTGGTGCGGCCGGCCATGGCGGCGAGGGGATTGAAGTTGGCGGCGGCCTTGCGGAAGACGAGGTTGCCGTGGGAGTCGCCGCGCCAGGCTCGCACCAGGGCGAAGTCGGTGGTAATGCCGTGCTCCAGAACGTGCGGTCGCCCGTCGAAGTCTCGGGTCTCCTTCGCCGGGGAGGCCACGGCGACCGAGCCGTCGGGTGCGTAGCGCCAGGGCAGACCGCCATTGGCCACCTGGGTGCCTACGCCCGCCGGAGTGTAGAAGGCGGGGATGCCCGCACCCCCCGCGCGGAGACGTTCGGCGAGCGTGCCCTGCGGGACGAGCTCCACCTCCAGCTCACCGGCCATGTACTGACGGGCGAACTCCTTGTTCTCACCTACGTAACTGCCCGTCACTCGCGCGATGCGGCCGGCCGCGAGCAGTACGCCCAGACCGCGGCCGTCCACGCCGCAGTTGTTCGTCACCACGCTCAGCTGGGCGGCTCCCTCTTCGTACAGGGCTCGCACGAGGATCTCCGGCACACCACTGAGGCCGAAGCCGCCGACGGCCAGTGAGGCGCCGTCGGATATCCCGGCGACGGCCCCGGCGGCGCTGGCGCTGACTTTGTTCACTGAGGATCCTTTCTCTGCGGAGGACATGGGGAGCCCGCGAACTCAGCGCGTCCAGGAGTGCGCGGGCCGGGGACACGGCAAGGGAGTCAGAGCAGTTGACAGGGCCACCGTGTCCCCGGGGCTCAAGGGAGTCGGCTCCGCGCGTGCTACGAAGTGACGTCGATCAGTACGCGGCCGACAAGACCGCGCTCGAGGTCGGTGTGTGCCTCCCGGACCTGCGAGAGGGGGTAGTGGTGGACCGGGATGCCGTGAGCCTCGCCGATGTGGATGTGACCGTCCGCCAGGGCGGCCTGGATACCGCGCACCGCGGCGCGCTTGGCGTCGTCGGGCATGGTGTAGACCAAGATGAACTGGTAGCGCGCGTTGGCGGTCATCGTGGCCCGCACGGGGAGCGAGAGGGGCCCCTGACCGTCGTCCGCGTAGATCGCGACCACTCCGGACGGCTTGAGCACGGCGGCATCGAGATCCACGTTCGCCGCGGGAGCGACCTCCACCACCGCGTCGACCCCGTCGGGGGCCCACTTGCGGATGTCGGCGGCCGCGTCGGAACTCTGGCGGTAGTTCAGGACGTGGTGGGCTCCCGCGGCTTGCGCGAGTTGGGACTTGCGAGGACTGCTCACCGTAGTGATGACGGTCGCGCCGGCCCACCGGGCGAGCTGGATGGCTGCGTTGCCGACCGCCCCTGCCCCACCCGCGACGAGGATGAATCGCCCCGCCAGGGACCCCGGAGTCAGCTCTGCCGGCCCACCCTCGATCAGGGTGAGGGCTCGGTGTGCTGTCATGAACGGAATCCCGAGTGCGGCACCGGTGTCGAACTCGACGTTCTCCGGCAGCGGCGCGGTCTGGGCCGCGGGAATTGCGACGTACTCCGCCGCGGTGCCACCGAGGCGCCGATAGGCCGCTTCGTGAACCCATACCCGCGCGCCCACCAGGGACTTGTCGACGTCCACTCCCACTCGCTCCACCGTGCCGGCACCGTCATGATGCGGGATCTGGGGCTTTCCAGGGCCGATCGGCATGTGCAGCGCCCCGCGCCGTGACTTCCAGTCCGTGGGGTTGACCCCCGAGCGGACGATGCGGACCTCGACCTCATCCGGTGCGAGACCGTCCGGCCGTGGAACGACGAGATCCGCCAGGACATCGACGTCCCCTGTTGTTTCGTAACCTACGGCACGCACAGTGCATTCTCCTCGTCAGCGCACATTCTTCGATTACTTCACGCCGGTCGTGGCGAGCAGGACCTTGCCGATCGTGCGTCGGCTCTCCAGCGCGCGGTGCGCGTCCGCGGCTCGATCCATCGGGTAAACAGAGTCGATCGTCGGGGTGACGACGCCCTCGGCCATCCAGGAGAAGATCTCGGCGCTCCGCTCCGCGGCCTCGCCTCGTTGCGGCGTGAGGTAGTCGCCCAGCCGCGGGCGGACGAACGTGCAGGAACGCAACCGGTCCAGCGGGAGGGTCGGGACGGGCCCGCTCGCCCAGCCGAAGAGCACCAGTCGGCCGCAGGACTCCAGCGCCTCGATGCTCTGCGAGAGGGTCGCGGCCCCGACACCGTCGTAGACAGCGTTCAGACCGTGCCCATCCGTGAGCTCTGCAGCCGTCTTCGAGAAGTCGCCATAGGTCGTCACGGCATCGGCTCCCGCATCGAGAACCGCCTTCATCTTCTCTTCGGCGGATACCGTACCCAGAACCTTGGCCCCGCGATGTTTGGCAACCTGTGTCAGGAGCAGGCCGATGCCTCCGGCCGCCGCGTGGACGGCGATCCATTCGCCATCCCGTACGGGGCCGCAGTCGTTCGCGAGTACGTGGACGGTGAGGCCTTGCAGCAGCACAGCGGCCGCGTGCTCGAAGGAAACCGAGTCCGGAATCGGGAGAACAGCATCTGCAGGAAGGGTGATCCGTTCCGCGTACGAACCGGCGTCGCCGGTCCATGCCACCCGATCGCCGGGCGCCACGGAGGTGACGCCCGGCCCGACAGCGGAAACCACTCCGGACCCCTCGATCCCGGGGACGAAAGGCAGCGGCGCCTTGTACATCCCGTTCCGGAAGTAGACGTCACGGTAGTTGACACCGGCGAACCGGGCGTCGACCAGAACCTCACCGACACCGGGCTCCCGGACCTCGGCCTTGTCCCAGCGAAGGACCTCGGGGCCGCCGACCTCGTGAATAGTGACCGCGTGCATATCAATCCGCCCTACTGGTCCCTGAAGAGCTTCGCGGCCGGGACCTCGTGGTGCGGCGAGGCCGGCTTGAGCTTGTTGGAGATGGTTCCGATTCCCTCGATCGTCATCGTCACCACATCACCCGGCTTGAGCGGCGCCGGGTCCTGCTTTCCGGACCGTCCCCAGATCTCGAGGAGGCAACCGTTGGGAACCGTGCCGGCGGCGATGACGTCACCCGCCGAGACGTTCGCTCCGCGGGAGGCGTAGACGATCAGGTCGGCGAAGGACCAGGACATCTCGTGCGACGAGCTCTTGCCCACCGTCTGGCCGTTCACCTGCACCTCCATTCCGACCTCGATGGCGTCACCGACCCGGTACTGCTCCATCTCGTCGGCCGTGGTGACCCAGGGGCCGAGCGTGGCCGCTGCGTCCTTCCCCTTCGCGGGGCCGATGGTGGCCTGCAGCTCATGGAACTGCACATCGCGGGCCGACCAGTCGTTGAAAATGGTGTAGCCACCGATGGCGTCCCACGCCTCGGCGTGACTCAGGTTCTTTCCGCCCTTCCTGAGCACGACCGCGAGCTCCAGCTCGAAGTCCAGCAGTTCGCACTTCGGGGGAAACTCCACGTCGTCCTTGGCGCCCACCACCGAGAGACCGTTGCTGAAATAGAAGATCGGAATCTCGTACCAGACCGCCGGAATGGCGAGCTGCTCGGGCGTGGGGTTCGGTACATCACGGAGCAAGAACATCTTGCCGCCCGCGAAGTGCTTTTCAAAGGTCATGAAGTCGCGAAGGGATGGCGGGACGACCGGCGGGAGCAGCTGAACGTCCGCGAGTCGCAGGCGAGGGGCACGCGACCGTGCCGCCAGCTCCTGGCGCTCTTCGACGCTCAGCGCCAGCACGTCCAAGACGCTGACATCGGGCAAGGGAAGGAGTTCCTCCCCCAGGACCTGGCACGTGATTTCCTTCCCCGACGCGTCACGAACCGCTGCGATCTGCATTGCACTCTCCAATCTCGCCGGTCGAGCTTCCGGCCGTTTCCGATACGCATGATCTATTCATCGTCGTGCGGTGATGAACTGTCTAAGTGTGAAGAGGATTCAGGAGATTGGACTCCCACGTTTCCTCCTGTTTTCGGCGGGATTCAACCTCTGCACGCGCCTGAGGAATCACTTCGCGCGCCAGCAGTTCCTGGTCCTCGACCGGGGCGCAGCGACAACCAGGAACGTGAATCCGGCACCTCGATGATCTCCACCAGCCGCTGAACCACGGCGGGAATGCTGCCGAACGCCCGTTCCGGGGTGGGAGTCCGCTTCGGGTCGATGCGAACCGCGACGTTGCACGCGCAGGTGACCGAGTCGGGGTCCCGTCCGGCGGTGCGTGCAGCGGAACGCACGATCTCCCGATTGCCCAGCGCCCGCTCGAAGGTGACGGGTCCGAGGGTGGGAATCCATCCGTCGGCGAGTTCTCCGGTCAGCGCCAGTGCCTTCGGCCCGCAGGAACCCAGCCAGATCGGGGATGTGCCGGCGGTAGGCTGATCCTTGCTTCTGTGACTGTGAAGTCCTGGCCTCCGTACCACGTGGGTTCCCCTGACCACAAGCCGCGCATGATCTCGATGGCCTCCCGCTGTGCGGCCACCTTGCGCGCGTTCGAGCGCACGGTGAGGCTGAACGCGGCGAACTCCTGGTCGAAACCGTCGGCACCCAGGCCGAGGACAAGCCGCCCACCGGATACCTGGTCCAGCGTCCCGGCCATCTTGGCCAGGACAGGAGGCTCCCGGTATGGGAGGCCGAGCACGGTCGGGGCGAACTCGATCCGTTCGGTCTTCCCAGCGAGCCAGCTCAGCAGTGTCCTTGGTTCCGGCGTGGGCTGCTCGGTGTGCAGATGGTCCGTCATGGTGAAGAGGTCGTAGCCGAGTTCGTCCGTGCTCTGCACCAGATCGAGTACCTGCGTTGCGGACTTGCCATCCAGGATGCCTCCCGCAGCGAAGCCCACCCGCTGACAGGCAATCGCATTCGTACCGTCGCTTCCTTACGGCGGCATTTACACGTGCTCGGCACGCTCAGCCCCCTCGGCCACGACCCTGCCGGGCCTTCGCTCAGCGTGCCGAATTCCTCACGGATCTTGCTGTGTGCGGCACACCGGTCTGGTGGTCGCTGCTCACCGCGGTCACTTGCCGCCGGGCACCGGCGGATCCGTCGCACTGAACTTGGCCCAGACGTCGTCGTCGGACATCTCCATTTGCATGACGATGGCGTCCTCGTTGCCCGGCCAGTGCATCGTCGGCTTGGACGGGTCGGCGGCGGGTTGTGGAACGGGGCCCTGTGAGGCGTCGAAGGGCGTGGGGTCCAAGAGCTGTTCAAGCTCCTCCGGCGAAATGCCGCACTCCTTTACCACCTCGGGGTCCACCCACTCGTTGGGCTGGATGTCGCCACCAGTGGTGATTTCCAGGCTGGTGTGGTCCGGGCCGGCGAAGTAGATCGACTTCCACCAGCCGTGGTCTATGGGGCCGAGCACCTGGATGCCCCGACTGCGGATGCGGTCCCGGAGTGCCACCACCTCGTCGAGGCTGTCCACATCTACCGCGATGTGCTGGACCACGCCGGCTGCCGCGAAACCGACCGCGTTCCCCGAGTGGGTGACGCCGTACTGCACCGCGTCCGAATTATTCGGATCGTGCACGACGGAGATGTAGCTGTTCGGCGCCATCTCGATGAAGGCGTGGTACACGCCCTCGGTGTTGTGCATCCAGAAGAGTCCCTTGAGTGGCATGCCCAGTACGTCACACCAGAACTCCAGCTGGCCCTTCATGTCCCGCGTCGAGATGGCGATGTGGTTCACACCACGCGGATGCAGCGCTGTCATCTCCTTGGTCCCTTCTCGGAGAAGATCCACCCAGCGGCCCCGTTGCCGGAGGATGGGGTCTGACGCCACCGATACGCCGCAAGAAGTCGGCTCAGTGCTATCGTTTGCACAAGCTCACCCTGGCCGGGACCATATGTCAACACCTTGAGCATGATCGAGATTAGGGGAAGTCATACTTCATTGCCCAAGGTGCCGAAATATCCTTCGCGGACCTCGTCGAGTGGTTGACATCTCAGCGCGACGATGGTGCGCTATCGATAGCAAATGCTGGCGCCTGTGCGCTGAGCAGGTGAAACGGCTGGTCGCCACCTGGGAGGTGGTGGAGCAGTGTCCCTGACAATGGAGGGCGCATCGTGGAGCAGCACGGAACCGTCTGTGTGACGGTCGACAATCTAGGTAGCGCGTTGGACATCCTCGCCGGACGGGCTCACCGCCCTGATTCCGACGAGGCAGGGGTCAGGACCGGCTTGCCGAGGCTGCTGGAACTCTTCGACGCGCTCAAGATCAGGGCCACGTTCTTCGTCGAGGGCTGGAACGCCCTCCATCATCCTGAGGCCCTGCAGGCGATCGCGGATGCCGGTCACGAAGTGGGGTTGCACGGTTGGATGCACGAGGAGTGGGCGAAGCTCAGCGAGCACGACCAGGAGCGCCTGCTTTTCGACGGCACCGCCGCACTCCGGCTGATCGGCATCGAGCCGCAGGGCTTCCGCGCTCCGGGCGGCTACCGCGGTACCCGGACCGCCGCAGTTCTGGCGGACCTTGGTTACCGCTACGACAGTAGTGTCACCCCGGAGTCGGTTAACCTGCCGCCGAAGGTGCACCGGCTCGACGATCACCTGGTCTGCGTTCCGTGGCAGTGGGAGGGCAACGACTGCTGGCAATACGCCAAGAATCCGGCGGGCAACCAGACGGAGGACCAGGCCCGAAAGACCTGGCTGGACATGATCCACGACGCGGCCGGCAACGGCGGCCTGGTCACGCTGACCATGCATCCGTTCATGTCCGGGTTCTATGACGCGAAGTTCGAGGTCTACAGCGAGATCCTGCACACGGCACTCGATCACGAAGCGCTCACCGTCACGACCGCCGGCGCGCTGGTGGACAGTTTCCTGGAGGAGGAGACGGCCGGCCTGCGCGCCCCGTGAACGCGATGGAGACGGTCCGGGGAGCGAGGCGCCACCGGGTGGGGCGGACGAGAAGGCTATCGTTGGCATATGCGATCGGGGAAGCGTGTTACCACGCGAGACATTGCCGAGCAGTTGAACCTGTCTGTATCGACCGTGGGCCGCGCCCTTGCTCAGGACTCGCGTATCAGTGTCGAGACGCGTCACCGCGTCGAGCAGAAGGCGGCCGAGCTCGGCTACGTCGGGAACCAGGCCGCGCGGATGATGCGGGGCGCCTCCAGCAAAGTGATCGGTCTGATGGTCCCGGATGTGGGCAACGTGTTCTACAGCACGGCGGCACACGCGCTGGCACAGTGCATGAGCAAGCAGGGGTACCAGGTGATGCTCTGCGAAACCAGCGACGACCGTGACAACGAGCTCGCCCAGGTGAAGGGCATGATCGCCGGGCAGGTCGCGGGCGTGATCGTCGTACCGACCCCGAATCCCCGCAGCGAGTCGATCCGCCTGCTCCGTCAGGTCCCGCATGTGCAGTTCCTGCGCACGCACCCGGAGCTGGCCAAGCAGTCCTTCGGCATTGACGACCGAGGAGTGCTGAGCGAGGCGACGCGGCACCTTCGCGACCTCGGGCACACCCGGATCGCCTACTTGGGTGGCCTCCCTGGGCTGTCCACGGGGCACCAGCGCTTCGCCGGCTATCTGGACGTGGTCGGTGACGATCACGATCCCGACCTGGTCGCCCACATACCGCCCGGCGCCAGCGACTCCGCACGCGATGCGCTGGCGAGGCTGCTGGACAGTCCCAACCCCCCGTCCGCCGTGGTCACCGCGTCGGTCCGCGTCACGGAGGGCGTGCTGGAAGAACTCGACGCACGCCGCGTCGCGGTGCCCCGCGAGTTGTCGGTGGTCGGCTTCGGCGACCAACCGGGCTTCGGCTGGTGGGGGCCGGGTCTGACGACCATGGCGCTCCCCGTGCACGAGGTCGCCACGGCCTGCTCCATGTGGCTGCTGCAGCGGTTGGGCGACAGCGGCAGGTCGGCGCCCTTCAGCTCGAACACAGGCGGATATCTACGCACGAGGGGAAGCACCGCGGTTCCGGCTCAACGCCGCTGACAACGGTCCTCCCCGGTTCCACAGACAAGGAGCAGTGACATGGACCGACGAGGGGTGGTTCTCCTCACCGACCGCGCGTGGCCGGACGACGAGATCGAACGCCGCATCATCGAGGAAGCCGGGTTCGATCTCGTCGTGGGCCCGGCCGATCCCGCGCCGAAGGAGACGATCGAGGACCTGGTCAAAACCCACGACCCGGTGGCGATCATGACCTGCTGGGCACAGGTGTCGTCCACGGCCATCCAGACGCCGTCACGGCTGGGCGTCGTCGCCCGGATGGGCGTCGGACTCGACAACATCGACGTGGCGGCCGCGACCGAGCGCGGCACACTCGTCACCAACGTGCCCGACTACTGCGTCGAGGAAGTCTCCGACCACGCCCTGGGCCTCATCCTGGACTGGACGCGCGGAATCGCCCGCTACGACCGCGATGTCCGCGCGGGACGGTGGGACCCGGCCGGCGCCCGGTTGCAGCGGCTGCGCTCGAAGACCATCGGCATCGTCGGCTACGGCCGTATCGGCCGGGCGACGGCCCGTAAGTGCGCGGCGCTCGGCTGTCGGGTCATCGTCCATGACCCAGTCGTCGATCCCTCGGCGGACGTGGAGTTCGTCTCCTGGCCCGAGCTGCTCGGCGTGGCCGATGCGGTGGTCCTGCACGTCCCTCTCACGCCGGCCACCCGGCACCTGGTCGGAGCGCCGGAGCTCGCCGCGATGCGCGACGGGGCCCTGCTGGTCAATGTGAGCCGGGGCGGCCTGGTGGACACCGCGGCGCTGGTAGTGGCGCTGGACGCCGGCCGCATCGCCGGTGCGGCGCTCGACGTGCTCGAAGAGGAGCCGACCGTGGATCCGGCGCTCTTGGCCCACCCCAACGCGGTGATCACCCCGCATGTCGCGTTCTCCTCGGACGAGTCCGTGGAGGAGCTGCGGACCAAGGCCGCGCAGGAGGTCGTACGCGTGCTGCGCGGACAGCAACCGCACTACCCCTGCAACACGCCCACCGTCCGCCCGGCCACCGAGGAGCGCGTCCGATGACGCGAATAGCCCGAGTTCACGCCCGCCAGATCCTGGACTCCCGTGGCCGGCCCACGGTCGAGGTCGACGTCGGGACCGAGGACGGCCTCCTGGGGCGCGCGGCCGTGCCGTCCGGGGCGTCGACGGGCAGCAACGAGGCCTGGGAACTGCGCGACGGTACGGGTGAATACGCCGGGCTCGGCGTGCGCACCGCGGTCGGCCATGTCAACGGTGAGATCGCGCGTGCCGTACTCGGGCAGGACGTGACCGAGCAGGCCGCGCTCGACAAACTGCTGATCGCACTGGACGGAACGGCAAATTTAGGACGGCTGGGCGCCAACGCCATCCTCGGAGTCTCGCTGGCGGCGTGCCGAGCCGCCGCACAAAGCCAAGGAACGCCGCTGTACCGGTGGGTGGCCGAGCTCGCGGGCACGACACCTGACCTCCCCATGCCCATGGTCAACATCCTGAGCGGCGGAGAGCATGCGCGGCGCGGCATGGATGTCCAGGACTTCCTGGCCGTACCGGCCTCCGCCACCTCGCTGGACGAGGCCATCGAGATGGTGAGCCGGGTCCGCTCGTCCGCCGCCGATGCCCTGACCGCCCGGGGACTGCCCACCCTGCTCGCCGACGAGGGCGGGCTGAGCCCGGGCCTGGAGACGGGCCGGGCCGCGCTGGAGCTGATGGTCGAGGCCATCGAACGCGCCGGGCTCACTCCCGGGCAGGACGTCGTGATCGCGATCGATGTCGCCGCGCACTCGCTGTGGGACGCCGAGAAGGAGAGCTACCACCTGGTGAGGGAAGGCAGATACGCCGACAGGGCGGAGATGGTCGAGATGGCCGTCGGCTGGGCGGAGGACTTTCCGGTCGCGTCGATCGAGGACGCCCTCGACGAGGAGGACTGGCGTGGCTGGAAGCTGCTGACCGGATGGGTCGGGGATCGGCTCAACCTCATCGGGGACGATCTCTTCACCACAAACCTGGAACGGTTGAAGCAGGGCGTCCGGCTCGGCGCGGCCAACGGCATTCTGGTCAAGCTCAACCAGAACGGCACTGTGAGCGGCACCCTCGACGTCATCGCGGCGGCACGCAACGCGGGTTATGTGCCCGTGGTCTCGGCCCGCTCGGGCGAAACCGAGGACTTCTTCATCAGTGACCTCGCGGTGGGCACCGGTGTCGGTCAGATCAAGATCGGGTCGGTCCGGACCTCGGACCGGCTGGCAAAGTACAACCAGCTGGTCCGCATCGCCGAAGACCCCGGACTCAAGTTCGCCGGTATGGCCGGCTACCCCCGTCACAGCTCGGGTGCGGTCGGAGAACGGCAGACCTGACGCCGCCGCTGCAGCCGTCCTCGCGGTCCGCCGGGACCTGCCGGCGGACAGGCGTTGACGGTCGAGAGGGCAGCCCAGAGGCGCTCGACGAGGCTGCAGCGGAGCAGATCGCTGAAGGCACGACACAAACGGCCGACCCGCCAACGCTCCAAGAAACGCGTTGACGGGTCGGCCCTTCTTCTTGCCCGACGGCTCCGGCCTCAGGGGCGCGGCACGAACTTCGTGACCATCTCACCGATCCCGTCGATCTCGCTGCGCACTTCGTCCCCGGGTGAGAGGAACCGCGGCGGCTTCCGGCCGATACCCACACCTGACGGAGTCCCGGTGAAGATCAGGTCTCCGGGCAACAAGGTGACCACGTTGGACAGGTACTCGATCAGGAAGGGAATGGGGAACACGAAGTCATCGGTCCGCCCGTCCTGCACCAGTTCGCCGTTCACCCAGCAGCGCAGGCCGAGATCGTGCGGATCTCCCACTTCGTCCATCGTGGCCAGAACCGGGCCGATGGGCGAGAACCCCTTGAACGACTTGCCCAGACCGTGCTGCGGGTTGTCCTGCGGGCGGATCTGGACGTCTCGGTCGCTGACATCCTGACCGACGGTGAAGCCGGCCACCGCGTCCCACGCGTCGGCTGCTGCGATGTGGTGACCGCCCTTACCGATCACCACGACCAGCTCGACCTCCCAGTCGACCTTGGGGCCGGTGATTTCAACCTCCGCCCCCGGCCCTGTGACCGAGCTCGGGAACTTGGTGAACACCATCGGCACATCCGGAACGCCCCAGCCCAGTTCCTCCGCGTGCGAACGGTAATTGAGGCCCAGGACGAAGACCTGCGGCGGTGCCGGGCTCGGCGCGTAGAGCTCATCCGGATCGAGTGTGCTGGTGAACGCCTCGTCCCGCTGGGCCGACGCCCACTTCGTGACGTCGGCCCAGCGGGCGTAGGCCTCGGTGGGATCTGCCGGCAATTGGCCCCCGCTTGCCTTACCGACGTCCAAGGTGCTGGTGCCCCGGACCACGTGGAGCCGACCTGCGAGGTTGGCGAACTTCATGAGGGTCTCCTCTGCGACCGCCTGGAATTAGGGAGGGCCCGACACTCGCTGTCGACAGCGGAACATGCGGGGCTTGGCCTCCCAATGCCAACGATAGCATTAGCTAGCGTGATCGGGCTGTGGACATCCAAGGGAACAACCGCCCCGGGTTGGTCACCGCCGGCGTCTCACCGAGCAGTCGGCTCTCCCGGCCCAAGCGGGGGTTCACGGAGCACCGGACGGGCATGCCCATGGCTAGTCGGCACCCGCACAGGATGCCGCAGTCGCACCGGGCGATGTCGTTCGACCGGCCGTCGCGGACCTTGTTGGCGTACTCGGGTCGGCCAGCAACTGACGGGCGAACATCATGGCGTCGGCATGCCCTTCCGCGAAGACCCACCCCGGGGCGCCTTCGAGTGGCTGGCGGCGCCCGCCTTTGCTGTTCTTGGCCACGGCTGCACGCAGTCCGTCGTAGGTCAGCTCGCGCTGGAGTTCGTCGGCGGCGGCGAGGGTCTGCACCATGAACTTCACGGTGGACAGCAGCTCCCCGGTGTGCGCGGGTGGCGTGGGGCGGCCGAGGACGGGTAGGGCACGCCACCCGGCTGCGGCTGATGAGCCTCAACCAGCAGGTCGCCGAGCTCGACGAGAAGAACATCGAGGCACGGTTTCGCGACCACCACGCCTTCGACGTGATCACCAGCATGCCCGGCCTGGGCATCATCCTCGGCGCCGAGTTCCTGGCCGCCACCGGCGGCGACATGACGGCCTTCGGCACCGCCGACCGCCTCGCCGGCTTCGGAGGCGTCGCCCCGGTGCCCCGCGACTCCGGGAAGACCAGCGGCAACCTACGGCGCCCGCAGCGATACACTTGCCGCCTTCAACGCGTCTTCTGCACCTCGGCGTTGTTCAGCATCCGACACTGCGATGAGTCGTGTCGGTTCTACGACCGCAAACACTCCGAGGGCAAGCGCCACACCCAGGCCGCCCTCGCTTTCGCCCGCCGCCGCGTCAACGTCCTCTCTGGGCACTCCTACGCGACGGACGGAGCTACGAACTGATGCCATCCACTGCTCACACCACTTGACAGACCGCATTAGGAATCACTGGGTGATGAGCCCGGGCCGCGGGGGTCAGCGACGGAAGGAAAAGGCAGACCAGCCGGTGAACGCCGCCTCGCTGCCAAGCGCCTCCTCGATGCGAAGGACTTCGTTCCACTTCGCCATGCGTTCGGAGCGGGTGAACGACCCCACCTTCAGCTGGCCGGCGTCCCAGCCCACACTGAGGTGGGCAATGGTGACGTCCTCGCTCTCCCCGGAACGCGCCGACACGATCGTGCTGAACCCGGCCTCCTTGCCGGCACTGAGCGCCGCCAGCGCATCGGTGATGGTGCCCGCTTGGTTCGGCTTGACCAGGACGGCGTTCGCTGTCCCGTCAGCCGCCGCCGTCTCGACCCGGTAGGCGTTGGTGACGAGGAAGTCGTCGCCGATCACCTGGCAGCGGTCGCCGTAGCGCTGGGTGAACTCGCGCATGCCGTCGGGGTCGTCCTCACCGACGGGGTCCTCGACGGAGAGGATCGGGTACTGCTCGATCCATGTGCCGAGCAGGTCGATCAACTCGTCGGTACCCATGCTCCGGTCGTCCAGCGCCAACCGGTAGTGGCCGGCCGTGCCGAACTGCGAGGCCGCGATGTCCAGCGAGATGCCGACCTGAGTGGAAGGCCGGAATCCCGCAGCCTCGATGGCCAGGGTCAGCGCCTCCAGCGCTTCCTCGTTGGAGGCGAAGTCCGGCCAGAAGCCGCCCTCGTCGGCGACACCGCCGCTCTTGCCCGCCTTGCGCATCAGACTGCCCGTGGCCCGGTGGATCTCCGCTGTCCAGTCCAGGGCCTCGGAGAAGCTGGTCGCCGCCGGGCATACGACCATGAAGTCCTGTACGTCGACTCGGCGGTCCGCGTGCGCCCCGCCGCCGAAGATTTGGATCTCGGGCAGCGGGATCCGCACCGGTGCGCCGCCCGACAGGTGCAGCCACAGTGGGTTTCCCGAGGCTGCCGCCGCCGCGTGGAGCACGGCCATGGATGTCGCCACGATCGCGTTGCCGCCGAGTCGGCCGAGGTCGTCGGTCCCGTCGAGTTTCACCAACAGCCGGTCCACGGACTGCTGATCGGCCGCGTCCTGACCCTGGAGTGCCGAGGCGATCTCCCCGTTGACCGAACCGACCGCCCGACGGACGTCCAGCCCGCCGTACCCTCTGCCGCCGTCCCGCAGGTCCACCGCCTCACCGCGGCCTGTCGAGGCCCCGGCCGGCGCGATGGCCCGGCCTACCGCCCCTCCGGCGAGGTGCACCTCGGCCTCGACGGTCGGCCTGCCCCGTGAGTCCCACACCCTGCGGCCGTACAGCCGAGCTATCCGCGAGTCTGTCATGGCGGTGCAACCTTTCGGAGTATGGATGATCACCGTGCTGTCCGTGCCGCCTGGAGAGCGCGTCTGCGGTGGCTGGCCGGTGCCGTCGAGGAGCATCCGGCGATCGGCTATGTCCAGGGCGTCCCGGCCGGGGTTCGGAAGTGGGGGAGCGTCAATGAGGGACACACACTCATTGTCTATGCTAACGATAGCCTAAGGTTGGACACGTGCGACCGACTTCGTCAAGGGGCCGTGCGGCACCGGCAGGAAGCTCTCGGGAAACCCCAGGAGTAGGTGCCTTTGGAGGGAAGTGCGTGCTATCGTTTGCATTGTGCGGTTCCGGTCGACCCCGATGGACCCACGCCCCTGGAAAGACGGACAGCACAGGGCACGGCGTGGGTCCATCGGCCGGAGGGCTACCCGACAGGACTCACCCGATGCACCAGGAAGTGCCAGCTTCTTGCGGCCGGGCGGCACGGGTGCTGTTCGTGGCTCAGCTTTTGCCCTGACCGGCCAGGCCCCCGGGTCGCCGATCGCACCAACTCTGTGAGGACGACTGCCATGACACCACCGAGCCCGCACCGTGCTCCTCACCGACTACGCCTGGCCCGACGACACCGTGGAACGATCGGTCCTCGAGAGCGCGGGCCTCATCCTCGTGAGCGGCCCCGCCGAGCCGACGAGCGCCGAGGCCGTTGCGGAACTCGTGGAGGAACACCGGCCCGCAGGGATTCTTACGTGCTGGGCCCCGGTCTCCGCCACCGCGCTGTCGGCCTCTCCGAACCTCAGGATCGTGGCCAGACTCGGCGTGGACCCGGACGACATCGCCCTGGGACCGAGCCCCGCAGCACGACGTCTCCGAGCTGTGCCGCCGGCTGCCGGTCCGGCCGGGGCGCGAGCCGACCTCCGGCCCACCGGGCGACAGAAAGGACAGGCCCGTCATGAGTGCCGCGCCCGAACCCGCGCTGACCGATTTCCTGCTGGCCCAAGAGCTGGCAGCGCCCGACGAGACCGCGCTGTGGACGCCCCTGGCCGGCGGTGTCTCCTCCGATCTGTGGCGCGTGGACCTGCCCGGCCGTTCCTTGTGCGTCAAACGTGCCCTGGCGAAACTCAAGGTCGCGGCGGACTGGCAGGCCCCCGTGTCACGCAACGCCACCGAGTGGGCTTGGATGCGGTTCGCGGTACGGCACCGGCCCGACAGCGTGCCGCGCCTTCTGGCGCACGATCCCGAGGCCGGACTCTTCGCCATGGATTATCTGCCACCGCGGGACTACTCCGTGTGGAAGGCCCAGTTGCTGGCGGGCGACGTACGCCGGGAGACGGCGATGGCCGTCGGAGAGGTACTCGGCACACTGCATGCCGCGAGCGCCGGCGACGACACGCTGGCCGAACTGTTCGCGACCGACACGAACTTCCACGCCCTGCGCATCGAGCCGTACTTGCTCGCCACGGCCGCGGCACACCCTGGTCTCAGCGAGGTGTTCCAGAGCCTTGCCGACCGCACGGCTGCCACGCATCTGGCCCTGGTCCATGGCGATGTCAGCCCCAAGAACATCCTTGTAGGCCCCTCTGGCCCGGTGCTGCTCGACGCCGAGTGCGCCTGGTACGGCGATCCCGCATTCGATCTGGCGTTCTGTGTCAGCCATCTGCTCCTGAAGAGCCTGCTGTTGTCCGAACGCCGTGACGCTCTCCTGCAGTCGGGCGGCGACCTGTGCGCGCAGTACCTCCGGCATGTCGGCTGGGAGCCGCAGGCCGCCCTCCAGGAGCGGGTCGCGGCACTGCTGCCCGCGCTGCTCCTGGCGCGCGTGGACGGCAAGTCCCCGGTGGAGTACCTGACGGAGGAGAGTCAGAAGGCGTTCGTTCGCAAGGTGGCGGCCGCCCTGTTGCGTGCCCCCGGTCGCACGGTGGAAGAGGTGCTGGAGCACTGGCGGTGGGCCTTGGAACAGCACGTCGCCCAGGGACCCGCACAACGGGCGTAGACGAGCTGACGAGCTCCGCCACTTGCGGCAGCTCAGGAGTCGCTCGGCCCGGAAAGCGGCCCGGCCGTCGTCGGGAGCGCGTCGGGGGCCCCAGTTCGTCCGTGAACCGGGCTCCCCGGAGGTCTCAAGGAGCCCCGCCGGTGCCACATATTCAATCCCGGTGTTCAGCCTGGCCCTCCGCCAGAACTGAGCTGACCCCGGATTCGTGGAGTCCCTGAAGCCAGGCTTATGGTCCTGGCCCGAAGGAAAACCACGAGCAGTGCCAGCACCACGCAAATACCCGGACGAGCTCTGCGAGCGGGCCGTCCGCGAAGTCCGCACCACCGGCCGCCCGATCGCGCATGTCGCCAAGGACCTGGGCATCCACTGCGCGGCTGGGGTCCGCCGGGCCGAGGCAGACGCCGGGGAACGCGACGACCGGCTGACCACCGCGGAACACGAGGAGTTGAAGCAACTTCGCCAAGAAGTAGCGGAGTTGAGGCGGGCGAACGAGATCCTCAAAGCGGCGAGTGCGCTTTTTGCCCAGGAGCTCGACCGTCCCCGGACGAGGCCGACCAAGTGATCGACAGCCTGAAGGAAGACGACTTCGGGGTCGGGCCCGTATGCCGGGTGCTCGGCTGGTCCGAGTCCGCCTACTACGCCCGCAAGAAGCGGCCGAAGTCCGCGCGCCGGCTCCGTGACGAGCAGCTCATGCCACTGATCCAGCAGGTTCACGCGGAGTCGGGCGGCACCTATGGGGCCCGGCGGATCACCCGCGCGCTGCGGCGCAAGGGCGTCGTCGTGGCCCGCTGCACCGTCGAGCGGCTGATGGACGAGCTAGGCCTGGAGGACGTGATCCGCGGGCAGCGGCGGCGGACCACCGTGGCGGAGCCGTCGGCGCCCCGCCCGCCGGACCTGGTCGACCGCGACTTCACCGCTTCGCGGCCGGATCAGCTGTGGGTGGCGGATATGAACGTATGTGCGTACCTGGTCTGGGTCGGCGTACGTGGCGTTCGTCCTGGACGTGTACTCGCGGATGATCGTCGGCTGGCAGGTCGCGAACCACAAGCGGACCGAACTGCCGTTGGACGCCCTGCGGCCATGACACGCCGACCGCCAACGACGCCTCCACCGTCGTGACCCCCGTGGCGATCAGCCGCCAGAACTGGCGCTGCACGACTCGAGACGGATCAGGCCGCCCCGGCGAACGCATCGCCGGCCGCAACGCATGATCAGCGCGCCACTGCCGACGCCGACCCTCCGGAACATCGCTGGTCTTCAAACTCCAGTCCGCCGTGGCCACGTCGCACACCTCCGAGATCAAAGTGTTGCGACGACCAGTTGAATTCACCCTGCGAGCCGTGATCGGTGTGCATCACCGCTCCGGCAAGGCTGCCGCGGGTCCGCTCCGCGGCACCGAGGGCGTCGACGACGAGCTCGGTGCGCATGTGGTCGGCGATCGCCCAGCCCGCCAGGCGGCGCGAACACAGATCGATGACAGTCGCGAGATAGCAGAATCTCCCGCTGCCGACGTTCAAGTACGTGATGTCGCCGACGTACTTCGTGTTCACCGCGGTCGCGGTGAAGTCGCGGCCGATCAGGTCCGGCGCCTTCGGCGCGGCCGCGTCCGCGATGGTGGTGCGGTGCCGGCGCCGCAGGCGTACTCCTTCGATTCCGATGGTCCGCATGATCCTCGCGACACGCTTGTGGTTGACTACCTGCCCGCCCTCGTCACGTAGCTCGGCGGTGACCCTCGGGGAACCGTAGGTACCGTCAGATTCCTTGTGGACCTTGCGTATCCGGGCCGCCAGGCGGTCGTCGGCGGCCTGACGGGCCGCACGGGCCGGGGCGGTGCGGCGCCAGTAGTAGAAGCTCGAGCGGGCGATGCCCAGGATGTCGCAGAGCCGCTTGACGCCGAACCGGCGCTGGTGATCTTCAACGAACTGGCAGCGGTTCACCAGCGCGTCTCCCCTGCGAAATACCGGGCCGCCTTACGGAGAATGTCCCGCTCCTCCTCCAGCTCGCGGATCCTCTTGCGTGCGGCGGCCAGCTCCGCCTGAACCGCGTCACCGCCAGCCTGCGGCGCCGCCGCAGGCGCGGAGTGCGCACCAAGCCGGCGTCCGTCGGCGGCCCGAATCCAGTTCCGCAGCGTCTCGGTGTTCACGCCCAGATCAGCAGCAACCGACTTGATCGTCGCTCCCGGACGGGACCGGTACAACGCGACCGCGTCCACTTTGAACTCGGCGGGGTAGTGCTTCATCCCCACAGGGACTCCGTTCTCCTGGACCATCAAGATCCAAGTCTCTCCGGTGTCCAAGATCCGGGGTCAGGGCCCCGGCTCCACTCCGCCCTCGACTACGTACCGCCCGCCGAGTACGAACGCGACTGGTGGCGACAACAGGAAGCCACCCCGCAGTCCGCCTGAAACAAGATCACCGGACCCTACGAGACTCGGGGCAGCTCAGCGAGGGCGTGGCCGTGGACTGGTACTACCTGTAAACCCAGCTTTGCCCGCAGGAATCGGTGGACTGGCGCGTCGGGCGTCGAGCCACCGGCGCCAGGCCCACGGCCTGGCGCCGTCCTGGCGCCCGGCGTGAAAACCATCCTCACCGAGGACCACCAGGACGTCGCGAAGGTCATGGAACAGATGGTGGCCGCTGCTGTGGGCCAGGCCCTGGATACGCGTCCCACACCCGGTGCACCTCTGGTGCGCACACCACGGTCGTCGGCGCGCATGGGGCGCGCGGCAGTCGTCGTAGTGCGACAGATCTTCGTGCCAGCGGCGACCAGCGTCTGCTCGACGACGTCCAGAGCGTGTGCGGTCGACGGGGCAGCTCCGGTCCTCGGCCCCACACCGCAACGCGGAGCTGCTCAGCAGTCAATGGTGACCTCGGGCCCGGCGATGCGGGACACGCAGGCGCAGAGCTCGCGGCCCTCGGCCCGTTGTCGCGAGGACAGGAACACGTCACGGTGGTCGACGGGCCCGTCGGCCTTCAGGATCCGGACGCGGCACAGTCCGCATTCGCCGCGCAGGCAGTCGTACATGATTTCGACACCCGCCTCCTGCAGCGCGTCCAGCATGCTGGTGCCGACCGGGACTTCGACCGTCACGCCGTGGCGTGGCACGGTGACCCGGTACGAACAGGCTGGGTGGTTGCCGCTCGTTCCGAACGTCTCGAACCGGAGGTCTGCAGAGGGCCGCGCGTCCTGCTGCCAGGCCTGGCGGACGTCCCTCAGCAGACCCATCGGCCCGCAGACGTAGAGCACACCGCCCTGTGGAACGTCAGCCACCACGTCGGCGGGGGTCAGGCGTCCTCCGTGTGCGGATTCGGCCAGGGTCACGAGGCCGGGGTGAGCGGACTCCAGCTCCGCCGTGAACGCCATGCGGTCACGGGAGGGGCCCGCGTAGCGGATCCGGTAGTCGCAGCCCCGGGCACGCAGGGCTCTGGCGAGTCCGAGGACGGGGGTGATGCCGATCCCCGCAGCGAGCAGCATGCTGGGGGCCGGTCCCGGGGTGAGCGGGAACTCGTCGATGGGGTCGGTGACTTCGAGTTCGTCGCCCGGTTTCAGCGAGTGCATCCACACGGATCCGCCCCGGCCGTCCCGCTGTCGGCGCACGGCGATCCGCAGCAAGCCGTCGTCGTGCCCCAGATCCACGAGGGAGTACGACCGGGTGTCGCTGCCACCCGTGAGGCGCACGGTGACGTCCAGATGGCTGCCGGGAGGTGGTGCGGGTGCTGGGTCCGGCAGGCGCAGGGTGATCATGGCGACGTCCGGCGCCACTTCGTCGCAGGCGTCGACGGTCGACAGCCGCTTCGTGCTGCCGCTCATGCCGACCGCCGTGTCATCGCGGCTGCGGACGCGAGCGCGGAGGGATGGGTGCGTTCGCGGCCCTGCTCGGCGGCGACCTGGGCGTCGATGATGCGCCGCGTCCACATGCCGCCGATGTCGATGTTGAGGTTGTAGAACTCGTGGTCGGGGTTGGCCTCGATGGCCCGCTGCTGGGCGTTCAGCATGTCGGAGTCCTGGCCGAAGACGCGGGAGACGTTCTGCCTCAGGAGATTGGTGAGCCCTTGGTCGCCGAGGTGGTAGTTGCGGGTGAACGCCCAGAAGTAGTGGCAGGCGCCGGGGCCGGCCGGTGTGACGGTGTTGAGCACATGTCCGTTGACGCCCGCGCTTCGGTCCCCGTCCGGCGCTCCCGTGCCCACGGGTGCCACGCCCACGTCGATGGTGACCGTGGAGGGTGCGGTGAAGCGGATGATCTGCCAGCGGTCGACGGGGCCGCGGTACTCCGGCGCCTTCCGTTTCAGCTGCATGGCCAGGAACGGGGGCGCCTCGATGCCGTGCATCCATCGAGTGAGGGTGACCGAGTTCTCGTCGTGTGCCACGTCCGGTTCGGCATCGGACAGTTCATCGTTGGCGAGGCTGTCGGCGTGCAGGAACTGCTCGTGCGTCAGGTCCATGAGGTTGTCCAGCACGAGACGGTAGTCGCAGTCGAGTTCGATGCGTTCGCCGTCGCCGGCCCACTCGGCGTCGTCGTTCCAGTGCAGGTCGGGGACGAGCGCCGGGTCGGCCTGGCTGGGGTCGCCGGGCCAGATCCAGATGTGGCGGTGCCGTTCGACGACAGGGTAGGCGGTCACGGCCGCCGAGGGGTTGAGGGTTTCCTGGGCCGGCATCCGGGTGCAGCGTCCGGTGGGGCCGTAGGTCAGGCCATGGTAGCCGCACACCACGTCGTCGCCGTCGAGACGGCCCATGGACAGCGGGACGAGCCGGTGCCAGCAGGCGTCGGCCAGGGCGACGGGCGTTCCCTCTCCCGTGCGGTAAAGGACGACGGGGCGTTCGCAGATGGTGCGCGGGAGCAGTGTCCGGCCGACTTCGGTGTCCCAGGCCGCCGCGTACCAGGCGTTCAGGGGATACATGCGCGACTTCCCTTCCTGAGGTGGCGGACCAGCCGGGGTCACTGAGGCACTCCGGGCCGTTCGGAGCCGGCGAGCCAGGCGGCGCCCTCCGCGTAGAGGCGGTCGACGGCCTCGCCGACCAGGCCCGGCAGGCCGGGCTTCACCGTGAATCCGGCCTTCGTCTGCACGTACCCGAGGTGCCGGTAGCCGAGGGGAAACCGGGCGAGCAGTTCGGCGTCGAGTTTGAGGGAGACGGCGGGGTCGACGACGTCGAGGCGGTCCTTCTCATACATGGGCTGCCTGCGGACGACGGTCCATTCGTCGTCGTCGCGGGACAGGAAGTCGTAGAACCGGCCGGTGCACACCACATCCACCACCACGCCGTCGACTTGGGCGCGCTGACTGATCGTCATCTTTGTCTGCGCGATGGCACGCTCCCCCGCCACATCCGAGGTGTGGCCACCCAGGAAGTGCAGGATGCTGACGCCGTTGTCGAAACCCTCCCTACTCGCGGCTATGAAGTCCGCGGCCGGGCCCTGGAACCATGTGGCGCTCATCCAGCCGTCCGGATGCCAGACGGTGGCAAACCGTTCCCAGTCGCCAGAGTCCCGCCACAGTGCCCAGTTCTCCACCAGCTGCCTGATTTCTGCCTGATCCGCATTCGTCTTCATCGAGATCTCCGTCTCTGGCCGCCGGCAGCGAGCGCCGTGCGCCTTGACCGACCGGGCGAGCAAGCGCCCGGCTACTCGGCGGCTTCTTCTTCGGACCGCTCCTTGTGGAGACGGTCCAGCAGCCGCAGTCCTTCGTACGCCCACTCCACCTCCGCGCGGGCACGGGCGATGAGACCGCTGTACGCGAACGCCTTGAACTCCACGACCGCTTCCTGTTCCTCGGGCGGCGTTCGCTCAAGACGGGCCAGGAGCAGGGGAACGCTGCGCGCGAGGATGTCGTCGCGCTGCTTTTCATACGACGCCAAGGCGTCCTGGTGGAACCGCGCGTGCGCCTCCAGTTGGGCACGCGCGGCCCGAGGGCTCGCCCATTCGAAGTACGCCGCCTTGAGCCGCTGTGGATCCCGCTCCCGCCGAGGTTCCTCGACCTTCTCCACCCAGGCCCGCAGCTGCTCATGGCCGGTCTCGGTGAGGCTGTAGCGGCGCTTCTTCGCGTTCTCGCCGCGCGGCACCTCCTCGCTCTCCACGAGACCCGCGGCCTCCAGCTTGCGCAGCTCGGGGTAGATCTGGGTGTGCGGCGCGTGCCAGAGGTAGTCGACGGACGCGTCGAACTGCCGCATAGCGTCAAAGCCCGTCATCGGCCGGGCAGCCAGCAGGGCCAGTAGCGCCAAGCGCAGCGACATGGAGGAACCTCCGTAACGAGCCGGCGTCGCCACCAGCGAGCCGGAACAGGTATTAATGTATCTCCATACATGCCTGAGTCAATGGTTCGCCCCCGGAGCAACGTGAGTTGTTCACCAGACTTCTCGAAGCTCGAGAGCGTTCCCCGCTGGGGCGCATCCCGCAACGCTCGCTGATCCGTGTCGTGCTGTACCTGTGGCTGATCGACGACACGATCGTGCTCACCCCGCAGGCGCGCCGAGCCTGGCGTACCCAGGCGCGCGCTGCTGGCCAGACGACCGCCGTCCGGCGCAGCGAGAACGTCCGCGCCATCGTTGAGCAACTCGCCCACCCTCAGCCACCTTCAAGCAACGGCGCGCCGCCCAGCTCGCCCTCGAGGAAGGCGAGCCCGCCCGTACGGGGAGGGTCGACGGGCGCTTCGGTGGTTACTGATGCCGGGTGCCGCCGAAGCCCGGACTCCGGCCCGGGAGAGCGGCTGGCGGCCGGCCAACGCGTAACCCGTGGCGGGCATGGCGGGGGCTCACGCATAGGCGGTACACGCGTACGTGCACGTGAGGGTGCGCCCCGGCACGGGTCGGCACGGCGCGTGCGTCACAGTCCCTGCTCTTTGCTCTCGCCGTCTGGAAGGGCTCTTCGGGGCCCCGCTGGACGCTGTCTCACACGCCCAGGTGGCCGCCCTGAAGACGAACGCTGTCTCGGAGTCCCACGACTTGGACTTAAAGGGCGAGCTCTATGGCGGCAACGACAGGGCCAAGCGGGACCTGGCCGGTGACGCGGCAGCCCTGGCCAACACTGCCGGCGGAGTCCTGCTACTCGGAGTTGCCGAGGACGACCGGCAGCTGCGCTACCCGGCGTCGCGCTGAGCGACAGCGAGGTTCTTCGGTACCGCAGTGTCGTGGCGGATCCTGACGGTGAGCTGAGTGTCGGAGACCTGTTGGATGACGGCCCGGACGGGCTCGAGGTACGCATCGAGTGCTCCGGCAAGGTTGCGGCCGGTAATGACGATTGCCTGGTCGCTGCCGGCGACGGGGCCTGCTGCGGGGCTGATACCCGTCAGGGCAGGGGCCGGCTGGTAGTAGAAGTGTCCGAGGGTGCCGGTGCCGCCTGCGGTGGTGACCGTCACGGGGACGACACCGGATCCCGCGGGGGCGGTGACGGTCAGCGAGGTCGCGGTGTTGGCGGTGATGACGGCCCGGGCGGTGCCGAAGCGCACGGCGGTGGCGTTGGCCAGGTGGTGGCCGGAGAGCTTCACGGTGGTGCCGCCCCCTGTGGATCCCTGGTCGGGGATCACGGTGGTCGCCAGGACACCGACGGTGGAGGATGACAGCTCCACCGCCATCTACACCCACGTCAGCGATGACTTCATGAACACCATGCTCCACAAGGCGCTCGCGCCCGCGCTCGCCCCGACCTCCGCAGACAAGGACCGCTGATGGCCGCGAAGCTCGGCTACCACTGGCACCTGCGCAAGGTCATGGCCGACCGCGGGCTGTTCTCCACCACCGACCTCATTCCGCTGCTGGACGAACGCGGCATCACCCTCTCCTCCAGCCACGTCTACCGGCTCGTCGTCGAGCGCCCCGAACGGCTCAGCCTGAAGATCCTCATGGCCCTGCTCGACATCCTCGACTGCACCATGGGCAACCTCATCGAGCCCGTGGCCGCAGCAGGAGCCGGATCAACCACCAGGACCAAGAAGGCCGTTGGCGCCGAGACCGGCGTCGGCGCCCTGCGGCCCAAGCGGGCCCGCATCCGCGGTATCGAGCGGCCGTGGCCGCACAGGAGCCCTCCGACCGAGCCGTCGGGGACCCGATCGCGCGCTGGAGGTGACTGTGCTCGCGCCACGCGGGCTCGTAGGCGGCCGAGACAGCCGGGATCGTGATCAGTTCGGTGAGGCTGGGGGCACCCTCGATGTCGTCGTGCCGTCGGAGAATGGTCACCGTAGCCACACTGCAACCGGGATTGCAAAACTCAACCAGCCGTGTAAGCCTAGGCTTGCCGGATTCGATCGGAGCCGACGAGGGAGAGCCCGCATGACAGCAGACCGGGCCGAAAAGACGACCGCGGACGAGGGTCTCATGCAATACCGGACGACTCCTGACAGCGACTGGACCATCGCGGCCGTCGCCGAGATCGTCGAGCCGCTCGGCATGACACTCCCGCCGCCCAGTGAAATCATCCTGCATGATCTGAGCAAGCTGCCGAATTCGATCGTCGCCATTTACGGAGAAGTGACAGGCAGGCAGGTCGGGGATCCTGCCACCAATTACCTCCTGGAGCGCGCTTCGGCCGGACTCCTGGGGAATGACGTCGGCTACGAGACCACGCTGGACGACGGACGTGTGCTCCGCTCTTCAACGGTGATCATCCGGAATCGGGTCGGCAATCCCGTTGCCGCTCTGTGTATAAACATCGACATTTCCGCGTGGCTGCAGGTCGAGAAGCTGGCTGCAGCGATGACCTTCAAGCGAGGGGGACCTGATCACGCCGCCGTGTCCCAGCCTCCCGCCAGCACCGCCTCCGCGACCGCGAGCACGGAGGAGAAGAGGGGTTCGAGGACCCGGGAGCGGTTCCCGAAGAGCGTCGACGAGCTGACCGACACCATGATTCAGGACGCGATTCAGTCGTCGGGGCTCGACGTACTGGCCATGAAGAAGCGCCACAAGGTTCAGATCGTGAAGCTCCTTCAGGATAAGGGGCTTTTCTTGATCAAGGACGCCGTGGAAAGGGTTTCCGGCGCCCTCGGTGTGTCCCGGTTCACCATCTACAATTACTTGAACGAGATCGCCGAGTCTCCGGGTGAATACAGCTGATTCCCTCGGGAACACGTAAAAACCCTGAACGGCGGTCCGGGTAGACCGCCATCAATGATGAACGGCAACACGATGACACTTTCTGACGCCCATTTCCGTGAATACGCTGCGCCCTTGTACCCGGGAGCGGCGACGGTCAGGTATCTCGACACGGCAGCGGTCGGGCTGATCTCCACCTGGGTCGAGGACGCGATGGCCGATGTCCTGCGCCGCCACCGCGACACCGGCATCGACGCGACTGTCCCCTTGCGTGAGGAGGCGGAGTCCGTCAGAGAGCGGGTGGCCCGGCTAATCCACGGGGACGCCCGCCGCGTCACCTTCACTCAGAACACGAGCACCGGACTGGCGCTCGTCGCCAACGGAGTGGACTGGCGGCCGGGAGACAACCTGGTGGTGCCAGAAAGGGAGTTTCCCTCAAACTTCTACCCCTGGCTGCAACTGCGTCAGCAGGGTGTCGAAGTGCGGGCCGTCCCGATGGGCGCCCACGGGCACGCCGAGACGGCCGACATCGCGGAGCGCGTCGACGTACGGACGCGCCTCGTCGCTCTCAGCGCCGTCCAGTATTCAAGCGGCCATCGCTACGACCTCGCGGAGATCGGCGCGGTGTGCCGAAACCACGGCGCACTCTTGGTGGTTGACGGCACCCAGGCAGCGGGGGCCATGGCACTGAACGTGAACGAGTCAGGCATCGACGTCCTCTCGGTCAGTGCGCACAAGTGGATGCTCGGCCCGTTCGGCATCGGCTTCGTTCACTTCTCGGACCGTGCGTTCGAGCAGCTCACGCCGTCCACGGCAGGTTGGCTGAGCACCGAGAAGCCGTTCGACTTCGACCACGAACCGACCTTTGCCTCGGACGGCCGCAAGTTCGAGAGCGGAACCGAGAACTCTGTCGGCATCGCCGGCCTCGGGGCCACCATCGACCACATGCTCGACCTCGGGCCCGAGCGGATCGAGCAGTACATCCTGGACCTTGTGGGCCAGCTCGTGACGACCCTCGAAGAGAGGGGTTTCACCATGGTGAGCCCCCGGGACGCACGGCACCAGTCCGGCATCGTCATCGCCCGTTCGCCCGTCGAACCGGGAGAGGTCCTCCACGAGCGTCTGCTGAAGGAAGGAATCCGCTGCTCCCTGCGGGGCGGTGGCGTGCGGCTCTCCCCGCACTACTTCATCACAGGCGACGACATCAGCCACGCCATCTCCGTCATGGCCCGCTGAACCAGCCATCCATCCACCCACGCCAAAAGCGATCAACCACCGACAAGGAGATGACGCATGTCCGCCATCGCAGCTATCGCCACGTCGAACGCCCCCTCGGCCATCGGCCCCTACTCGCAAGCCGTGCGCACAGGCGACCTGCTGTTCGTGTCGGGCCAGCTGCCGCTGCCCCCCGAGGCCGGAGCCGTCGGTGAGAGCATCGAGGAACAGACGCGCCAGTCCCTCGACAACGTCACGGCCATCATCCGCGAGGCCGGCGGCCAGCTCTCCGACGTCGTCCGGGTCGGCATCTTCGTCACCGACATCAAGGAGTTCGGCGTGGTGAACAAGATCTACGCCGAGTACTTCAGCGCCGAGCCGCGACCGGCGCGAGCGGTTGTCGAGGTGTCCGCCCTTCCCCGCCCGGAGGCCCGCATCGAGATCGAGGCCACCGTCGCCGTCGGGGCGACCAGCAGCAACGTCTGAACGGCGTGAACCCCCTACGCTGGTGCAGCGGGCGAGCGTGAGCGTGCGCCGTTTCCCAGCCGTCCTTCCGGTCAGCTGAACCGGGGTTGGACTGCAGGTCCCATCCGCTGAACACGCCGATGCGGCGCCAAGCCCGCACCGCAAGCCCGGGGGAGGCCCGAGCCTGCCGCTCGCCTTCTGCTCTGGGGCTGGTCTGCCGTACATGGTGTCACCACCGTCGGACTGCCGAACCGTGCCTCTGCCCGGTCGGGCTGCCGGTACCCCCGGCCCGCGCCAGACAAGTAACCGGCCACCTAGTTTCCCCGCCCGCCGTCGGCAACTGCGTCACCTCGCTCGCGACGATGGCCAGGGTGACCGTCCTGCTGCACTGACGCAGGATCCGCAACCACCTCGTTGAGGCGCGTGAGGACCGAAAGGCCGGCCATTCGCCTGGATTCGCGATCGTGAACGCATGGCAGGCGTGAGGTCGGAGATCAAATGCCGGATCGCCCCCGTCGGACATCACCCCTTCACAGACTCGTGGGGCAGCTTCCCTCAACCTCCCCGGGGCGGCCGCACGACTGCCTTCCGCTCGGCCACGGGTCGCGAGCCAAAGGCCGGTGAAGCCTTCGCCAACCGATACGCGACCGCGATGGAAACGTAGCTGTAACCGCGTTGCCCTGTGACAGGCTCGCGCTATACCTGCACTTTCCGCAGAGGGCACGTGTCGGCGCCTGCGAGCTGAAAAGCCGCTTCTTCCTCTGTATACGGAGTGACAGCCGGATAAAAGCAGACCCGGAAGACCGAACCCCGGTCGACACCTCAAATGCGGCGGACCCTGCTCCGCCACGGCTGCCCTCACACCATCCTTCAACTGTCGTTTTGAAAATCTTCAACTCGTGGTTGACCCTGCTGTGAGTGGCGGATAGTCTCAGGTCATCTTCAATGGTCAATCGACCTTCAGGTTCACTCCCCCCGCTACGTCCCCAGAAAAACCGCCCCGGGGCACCCTCATGCCTTCCGGAGCCGGCGCAAGGAGAAAATCCATGGATATGGATCAGGGCAGAGATCCTTCGGTAGCTACTGTGCAACCGGCTTCGGTCAATGAATCGGCCAGGGTTCTTGACGAAAAGTCTTCATCAAAAAGATCCGGGCTTTCCCGGGCCATGAAGTCCCGCCACATCGTCATGATCGGCCTGGGTTCCGCTATCGGTACCGGACTGTTCGTGGGATCCGGTTCAGCGATGGCCGCGGCCGGGCCGGCGGTGCTCCTTGCGTACATCGTCGGCGGCATCCTCGTCACTCTGGTCATGCGGATGCTCGGCGAAATGGCAGCCGAGGCCCCGAGCGCGGGTGCCCTGTCGGTCTTCGCCGACAAGGCATTGGGACGCACCGTCGGATCGACGATCGGCTGGTTGTGGTGGGCCGTGATGGTCGTGTCCGTCGCGGCCGAGGCCACCGCGGCGGCCGCCATCGTGCACTCGCTGTGGCCCGCCGTCAGCCAGTGGCTGCTCGCGCTCGTCTTCTTGACCAGCCTCACCGGGCTGAACCTCCTGGGCGTCGCCAAGTTCGGAGAGACCGAGTTCTGGTTCACGCTCCTCAAGGTCGGTGCGATCCTTGCGATGTTCGTCGTCGGTGGAGGCATTCTCCTGGGATGGATCCCGGTGGACGAGCCGACCGGCTTCGGGAACCTGGTCGATCGCGGCGGGTTCATGCCGAATGGGATAAGCGGCGTCGCCTCCGCACTTCTCATGGTGGTGTTCGCGTTTGGTGGCGTGGAGATCGCGGCGATCGCCGCGGCCGAGACCAAGGACCCTGCGCGCAACATCGGTCGTGCGATCCGCACCATCGTCCTGCGGATCGTCGTCTTCTACGTCGGCGCCGTGCTGATCATGCTCATGGTGCTGCCGTGGAACGATAGCAAGCTCAAGGAGAGCCCCTTCATCGCCGTGCTGACCTTCGCGGGGATCCCGGGGGCCGGCACGATCATGGCGCTCGTGATCGTCGTCGCGCTCCTGTCGGGGCTGAACGCCAACGTCTACGGGGCATCCCGGCTCCTGTTCTCGCTCTCCGACCGGGGGTGTGCTCCCTCCCAGGTGACGCGGGTGACCGGCAAGGGAGTCCCGCGGATCGGTGTCCTGCTCTCTGTCGCGTTCGGTTTCGCCGCCGTCATGCTCAACTACATCTGGCCCACGCTCGTCCTGAAGTACCTGCTGAACGCCGTCGGGTCGGGCACGGTCATCATCTGGTTCTTCGTGATCATCACGCAGTTCATCCTGCGCCGGCGCATGAGCACGGAGAAGACGAACGCTCTGGCGTTCAAGGTCTGGCTCTTCCCCTACGCCAACTACCTGGCGCTGGCCATCCTCGGCGGAATTGTTGTCCTGACCTGCTTCGACGACGCCGGCCGCAGCCAGCTGCTCACGACCTTCATCGTGACCGCTGCGATCGCGGTGGCCTGTCGCCTGTTCAGCAGGGCGCCCAGCCCGAAGTCGCTCGAAGAGCAGGTCTGACATCAACGGCTTACCCCTTGAGCGACACCGCTTCCGCAATCTGAGATACCCCGCGCAGGGGCGGCCTGGATGAGAACACAGGGCTGATCACAGCCCGTACTCACTCCTCCGGGTCGCCCTTTGAGCGCGTGGCCGGCACCGCGGCGGCAGCGTCCGGTGGCCCGACACGAGAGCAGGACGGAACCGGTCGGACCAACTCACGGACCCACGCCTTTCCGCAGTCCGTCTCTGGCTACGCACCCGGCTTGGCCAGACGCTGATCCGCACGGATTCCGCGGGCGGCACCCACGGCTTCGTGTCCTGGCTCGCGAAGCGAGGACGATGGATGTCCTACTCGGTCGGCATGACGGTCACCGAAGCGATCCACGAACATGTGCTGAAGGTCCCCGCCTCAGCCTGGACCCCGGCCGTCGAGACCGACGGTGAGGCCCGTGACGGGGCCTGGGTCGCCGAGCTCACCGGCAAGCTCCTGGACGGCTGGCCCCAGGGCATGCGACTGATCGTGCGAAAGGAACGGCCTCATCCTGGCGCCCAGTTGAGGATCACGGATGCGGACGGCATGCGAATCACGTGCTTCGCGACCAACACCCCCCACCGGCCGATCGCCGCCCTCGAACTCCATCACCTGCTGCGGGCCCGGGCCGAGGACCGGATCCGGGCCGCCCGGGCCACCGGCCTGCGCAACCTGCCGCTCCACACTGCAGCCCAGAACAAGGTCTARCTCGAGATCGTCCAGATCGCTCTCGACCTGCTGGCCTGGATGCCCATGCTCGCTCTCACCGGCAAGGCGCGGCTCTGGGAACCCCGTCGCCTGCGATTCCGCCTGTTCTCCGCGGCCGCTCAGCTCGTCACCACCGGCCGACGCAGGATTCTCCGCCTCGCCCGACACTGGCCCTGGACCAGCGAGATCACCGCCGTCCTCGAACGGCTCGCGCTCCTACCCACACCCGGCTGACCAGCAACTTCCCACCACCCCGACGACAACACCACCCGCCCCGGGCAGTGGAACCCGGCGCCCACCCGGATTGGACCGTACATCGACCAGTTCGACATGGTCCTCGTTGAAGGCCTCGTAGTAGTTGGTCTCGAACAGCGAGCGCTTGGTCGCATAAGCGTGGTCGTTCGGGCACTGGAGTTCAGCAACTTCGGGATCCGCAACACGGTCGCGGATCCGGTCCCGAATGTAGTCGGCGAGGGTGTCGTTCGCCTCCTTGCTGAACAGAAGATCAGCATAGGTCGGCATGAGCAGGCGGAAGCCACCGCGGTAGTACCGGTCGTAGAGTTCGCGCCGCTCCTGCCAACTGGCCGCGAGTGCGGACGGCTGCGCCGGCGGATACGGCGCACCCAGGAAGTTGTTACGGCACTGCTCGCGATAACGCGGATAGTTGGCGATGACCTCGCGGACGGCTGCGCCGGCGGATACGGCGCACCCAGGAAGTTGTTACGGCACTGCTCGCGATAACGCGGATAGTTGGCGATGACCTCGTCGAGTTCGGCCTCGTCCATGGGCCCGTTACCCAGGGGCGTGGCGAAGTTCGCGGTCCGCTGGAAGACGGTGAGACTGCCCACGTCCTTCGCTATGGCTCCGATCACCTGCACACCGGAAGAGCCCGTGCCCACAATGCCCACGCGCTTCCCAGCAAGATCCACCGGTGTCTGCGGCCAGTTGCTCGTCCGGTACAGCTCTCCCCCGAACGATTCGGCCCCCTTGAAGTCGTCGTCCTTGGTGGCGCTCAGCCCGCCGGCCGCGCTGACGATGAACCGGGCTGTCACGGACTCGCCCGTGTCAGTGCCGACGGTCCACCAACCGTTCTGTTCGTCCCATACCGCAGAGGTCACCCGCGTCTCGAATGAATAACTGCTGCGGAGATCGAAGCGGTCTGCGACGTGCTCGAGGTACCGCAAGATCTCCGGCTGCGCAGCGAACCGCTCCGTTTATCGCCACTCGCGCTGCAGGTCTTCGTCAAAGGAGTAGGAATACCAGACGCTTTCGAAGTCGCAGCGCGCCCCGGGGTAGCGGTTCCAATTCCACACCCCGCCGGGGCCCGACGCCGTCTCGAAGGACTTCACTCGCAGGCCGAGGAGGTTGCGCAGTTTATGAGTGGCATACAGTCCGGCGAATCCGGCGCCGACGACGATGGCATCGACATCGGCGGCCTCTGGTCCACGCGGGTTTACGCTGTTCGGAAGAACATGTCGGCTCATGCAGGAGAGTATGTGACAACCAAAAGCAGGAAGGACTGTCCCAATCGTCGGACACTGGGCCTATTGATCCGAAACTCAATCGGCCTATTCGAGTATTGAGCTTGTTCAGCTGTGCCGGACGCCGTCGGTGTGCTGGTCAGGCCGCGTGGGGGTGTTGGCGGCGGACCGGCTGGGCCAGGGCCGGTCACCGATCAGTTCGTTCTTCAGCATGGCGAAGAACGGCTCGGCCAGCGCGTTGTCCCGGATCCTCCGCAGCCAGCACGGCCTGGCGGCCTGTCTTGGATGTCCACCAAAGCGGATCAGGCCAAGATCCTACGAGTCAGCGCTCAACTCGTCCTCCCGGCCCGACTCCACCACCCCGGCGACATGCACGAGCGAGTCCAACCGCTCAGGCAGGGCACCGGCCGCCAGCCGGGAGCGTATCGACCCCGGTGCGGACAGATCGGCCGCCAGCGTCCGGCTCCGCGGGAACCGGGCAGGCAGTTCCTCCGCCCGTGCCTCGTCCCTCGCCAAAACCAGCACCCGTGATGAGGTGAACTCCCATAGCCTGATACACACCCCATATACGGATCTCATTCCTTATGGTGCAGGCCGAGTTGGAGGCACCCCGACGCGTTCGGCTCGCGGGTGGGGCAGGGCGTCGCGGTGCCGCCCGGCGGGCGGGATGTTCCCGCGGGGCGCCCAGGGTTCGCTCCCCGGGCTTCACGGACGCGAATCGACCTGCCCGGGAGCCGCGATCAACCGGGTGAGTCCAGCTCCCGGGCCGTGGTCGATTCGCGGACGACGAGCTGAGGTTCGTAGACGTGGTGGACCGGATCCGAAGACCCTTCGTTCGCGATGTCCGCGAGCAGCAGTTGTGCTGCCTTCCTGCCCAGTTCGTGAGCGGGCTGCCGTACGGTGGTGAGCGGGACCGCCACTTGGGAGGCGAACTCGATGTCGTCGTACCCGACGATGGCGATCTCCTCCGGCAGGCTGATGCGTGCCCGTATGAGGGCTTGCATCACTCCGATCGCGACGAGGTCGTTGGCGCAGAACAACGCTTCCGGGCGATCGGAACGGCGTCTCCTCGCCAATTCGGTGCCGACCGCGATGCCGTCGGCCAACGTCACCGACTCGGTGTTGATCAGCTCTACGGTCCGGTCGGGCCCGAGCGCCTGGCGCAGGCCGGCGAGCCGGTCGGCGGCATGGGTGTGCACGTCGGGGTTTCCCGCGAACATGATCCGGCTCTTGCCCAGTGACCGAAGATGCGCGCCGGCGAGCCTGCCGCCCTCGACGTCGTCGACGGAGACGGACGGCAGGCCGTAGCCGTCCGCGCGCCGGTCGACCAGCACACAGCTCAGCCCACGCGAACTCATCTTCTCCAGTTGGGCGATGCTCTCCGCGGAGATCGGCACGGCGAGGATGCCCCGGACTCGTCGCTGCTGGAAGATCTCGAGGTTGTGCCGTTCACGATCGCGACTGAGTGCGCTGGTCGAGACGGACAGGGTCCAGCCACCGTCGTAGACGCGCTCCTCGATGCCGCGGGTCACGTCGTTGAAGTACGGGTTCCACGTGTCGAGCAGGGACAGGGCCAGCGACGAACTGGAGCCGGACCGCAGCTGGCGGGCGGATTCGTTGCGTACGAACCCCAGCTCGCTCATCGTGCTTTCCACCCGTTCACGCAAGTGGGGCGAGACCCGTTCGGGGTGGTTCATGACATTGGAGACGGTTCCCCGGGATACGCCCGCATGGGCGGCGACATCGCCCAGCGTCACACTGCGCATCGACCCCTCCTGAAGTTGAAGACGTCACATTACTTGACGCCCTGCTCGAGCCTCTGGTTCAGTGCGTCGCATCTTACTTTTGGCACGTGCCAAAACCAAACAGGAGGGGGCCGGTCATGCGCGTCTCAAAGAAGATTCTCGCGGCCTCGGCTACCGGGGTAATGCTCGTCGCGCTCGCCGGCTGCGGTCGCGGCGGCTCGGACCAGAGCGCGACCACCGACAAGGCCAGGGTGGCGCTGGTCACCAGAGATCTCACCAACGCGTACTGGGTCGCGTGGGACAAGGGGGCCAAGGCCGCGTTCGCCAAGCGGGGCGTCACCGGCACCGTGGCCGTCGGCGACTCCGAGACCGACATCCAGGGCATGAGCAACAACCTGTCGACCCTGGCGAACCAGAACTGGGACTGCATCGGCGTGGTCCCGATCAACGACTCGAACGTGATCACCCCGCTCGTGGCCGCCGCCAAGCGGGGCATCCACGTCATCGACATCGACGCCCTCATCGACCCGAAGGCCGCCAAGGCGGCGGGACTCGACGTTGCGACGTACATCGGCAGCGACAACGAGAAGGCCGGCACGCTGGCGGGCGACCGCATGGCGACGATCCTCGGTGGCACCGGGAAGGTCGCCATGCTGCTGGGCACCCCCGGCGAGCACAACTCGACGCTGCGCCAGCAGGGCTTCCGCGCGGCCGTCAAGGGCAAGCTTCAGATCGTCCAGCAGGTGTCCGCGAACTTCGAGCGCGCCGCGGCGCAGACCGCGACCGAAGCGATCCTGCGTGCTCACCCCGACCTGACCGGCATCTTCGCCGCGAACGACGAGATGGGCCTGGGCGCACTCCGGGCGGTCACTGCCGCGGGACTGGCCGACAAGGTGAAGGTCATCAGCGTCGACGGGATCCAGGAGGCGCTGGAGTCGGTGCGCGACGGCGGGCTCGCCGCCACCGTGATCCAGTACCCGTACGTGATGAGCGGGATGGCCGTCGACGCGTGCATCGCGTTGAAGAACGGTCACCGTCTGCCCTCCTACGTGCCCGCGCCGATCTCCCTGATCACCAAGGACAACGCGCAGAAGCAGATCGACGCCTATCCGAAGCCGCTGCAGAAGGTCGCCAACCCCTTCAAGGACATGCTGGAGCCGGTGAAGTGAGCGCGCACACGGACGCACGGACCGTGTCGGCCAAGGACTCTCCCGAAGCCTCGCCCAGGTCCCACACGGCGTCAGCGTTCGGACGGCTGCGCCGCTCGGGCTTCTGGGGCAAGAACGCCGTGTACCTCGGCCTCCTCGGGGTGTGGCTGCTGTTCTTCATCCTCACCCCCGACTTCCTGACCGTGTCGAACGTGGAGGCGGTGCTCGTCTCGTCGGCGGTGGCCGTCGTGATGGCCGTCGGCCAGACCTTCGTGATCGTCGTCGGCGGCATCGACCTCACGATCGGTTCGAACGTGCAGTTCTCCGGGATCCTGCTCGGCGTCCTGTTCTCGACCGCGGGGATCGGACTCGGGTACTCGATACCGCTCACCATCCTCGGCGGCCTGGCGGTCGGCGCCGTCGTCGGTGGTGTCATCGCCCTGTTCAAGATCAACGACTTCGTGGTCACACTGGGCGGGCTGAGCATTCTGTCCGGTGCGGGGCTGATCCTCTCGGACGGTCAGCCACTGAGCGTACGCAGCACGGCGCTTCTCGACTTCGCCACGGACGGCTTCGGTGGGCTGAAGTACTTCATCCTCGTCGCGGTGGTGGTCGTGGCCATCGGCCACGTACTGATGTTCTACACGCGTGTCGGCGGACACATCAGGGCCACCGGCGGAAACGAACTGGCCGCCCGGGAGGCGGGCATCGCCACGACGGCGATCAAGGTGACCGCCTACACCATCTGCGGCTGTACCGCCGGTATCGCGGCCTTGCTCCTGGTCGCCCGCACCGGCGCGGCGGATCCGAACGTCGGTACGTCCCTGCTGCTCGGCTCGATCGCCGCGGTCGTGCTCGGCGGGGCCAGCCTCAAGGGGGGCAAGGGATCCGTGATCGGGTCCGCGGTGGGCGCGCTGCTGCTGACGTCGTTGCTGAACGGCTTCACGCTCATGCAGGTGTCGCCCTTCTACCAGCCGATCGCGGTGGGCGGCGTGGTCATCGCGTCGGCGATCTTCAACAAGACGGTGAAGCGATGAGTACGCACACGACAACGGACGCGCCGCTGTTCGAGGCACGGGACGTGCACAAGTCCTTCGGCGCCGTCGATGTCCTGCGTGGCATGTCGGTCGGGGTGGAGCCCGGACACATCACTGCCATCGTGGGCGACAACGGTGCCGGCAAGTCCACCTTCATCAAATGCCTCACAGGCATCTACTCGCCCGACGCGGGCTCGCTCGCGTTCCGCGGCAAGGCCGTGACCGTGAGCAGCCCGGACCACGCGCGGAAGCTCGGGATCGAGACCGTCTACCAGGACCTCGGACTCGTCGACGACCTGCCCGTCTGGCACAACCTCCACCTGAACCGGGAGCTCACCTGGGGCCGCGGCCCCTTCTCCGTCCTGCGGCGCAAGGCCATGTCCCGCGACGCGGCCCGCATGCTCGAGGAGCTGGACGTGCGCATCCCGTCGCCCGACATCGAGATCAGGGCCCTCTCCGGAGGCCAGCGGCAGGCGGTCGCCATCAGCCGCGCGGTCTCCTGGGGCCCGTCGCTGGTCATCATGGACGAACCGACCGCGGCACTGGGCGTGCGGGAGACCGCCGCCGTCGAGGAACTCATCGGCCGGCTGCGCTCACGAGGCACGAGCGTGCTGCTCATCAGCCACGACATGCCCCAGGTACTGCGCCTGTGCGACACCGTGACCGTGCTGCGGCACGGCCGCACCGTGTCCTCCCGCCCAGTGGGCCAGCTCTCGCCCGACCGCCTGGTGGCCCTCATCACAGGCGCCTCGACCGACAAGGAGATGTTCGCATGAGCAAACGATTCAACCACATGGGTATCACGGTCTTCAACCTGGAACGCTCCCTGGACTTCTACTGCGGGGAACTCGGCCTGCCCCGCCCGCCCGAGGGACACGTCTTCACCGTCAAGGGAGCCTGGCTCGGCAAGCTCGTCGGCGCGGACGACCCGCGGATCCGAGTGGCCTTCATACCGCTGGACGACGGCATCCTCGAACTCCTCGAATACGAGAAGCCGCAGGACGGCACCACTGCGGCATCGCTGCGGAACTGGGACGTCGGTGCGGCACATCTCGCCTTGAACATGCCCGGGCTCCAGGACTTCTACGACCGCAACCGGCGCCGTCTCGACTTCGTCTCGGAGCCGCAGACCGTCGAGGGCGGCCCGTGGAGCGGCGGCACCGTCGTCTACCTCCGCGACCCCGACGGCATCTCCGTCGAACTCGTCGGGGCGGCGGGTGACTAGCCGACGTGCCGCCGGCGTTCTGTCGATGGGGGAGAGTCTGATCGACCTGACCCAGACCGTCGGGGCCGACGACCACTATGTCGCACACCCCGGCGGCAGCCCCCTCAACGTCGCCGTCGGGCTGGCCCGACTGGGCACCGCCGTGTGCTTCGCCGGCACCATCTCCACCGACGCCCTGGGGATGCGCACCCGGCGCTTCCTCCAGGACGAGGGAGTGGACCTCCGTCTGTCCGTCCCCGTGCCGACGCGGACCACGTTGGCGCTCGCCACTCTCGTAGAGGGGCAGCCGCACTACTCCTTCTACGCCAGTCCCGCGCCGGCCGGGGTGTTCCACCCCGCCGACGCGGTCGCGGACGGAGAGTTCTCAGTCGTGCACGCGGGCTCCATCGGGCTCCTCGACGCGGATGTGTACGCGTCGGCGGTCAAGCTGTTCTCCCGAGGGGACGGGGTGCGGACGCTGGATCCCAACGTACGTCCCGGTCTGGTCACCGACCCGGAGCGCTACCGGGCCGACATCGCCCGGCTGGCCGCCCATGCCACCGTGGTCAAACTCAGTGCCGAGGACGCCGACTTCCTCGCGCCGGACCGGCCCGCGGCGGCACTCGCCGCCGACTACCTCTCCCGGGGCAGCACGGCGGTGATCCTCACCGCGGCAGAACAGGGCGCCACGGTCCACCACGCGTCGGGCTCCGCGACCGTCCCCGTGAGTGGCGCTCCTGTCGTGGACACCACGGGCGGCGGCGACGCCGTCACCGCAGCCGTCATCAGCAGGCTGGTAGCGGAAGGTGTACCCGACGACCTGCACGGCTGGACGCGCGTCCTGCGGTTCGCCATGCAGGCAGCCGGCGTCTGCTGCTCGCGCCCGGGCGGCGCGGAGGCGATGCCCACGGCCGACGATCTCGCACCACCCCACCAGCGCCTCATCGTGAATGAACGGACAGCATGGCAACGGAAGTGAAAGTACCCACGACGGGCAACGCCGGCGAGGCCGCCGTCGTCCTCGAATGGAATGTGTCCGTGGGCTCCGAGGTGAGCACCGGCGACATCCTCGGCAGCCTGGAGACCGCCAAGTCCGCCATGGACGTCGAAGCACCCGTCAGCGGTTCGGTGCTCGAGATCCTCGTCGCCGAGGGCGAGGAGGCCCCCGAGCACTCCACCCTCATGCTCATCGGCGCGCCCGGTGAGGCCGACTCCGCGGGATCCCCGGCCGGGCAGTCGCCACCGAAAGCGTCGGCCGGGCCGGTCGTGCGGGAAGCGCCGCCCACAGTGCGAGCCCCGCGCCCGGACAGCCGCACACGGGTCAACGCCTCTCCGCGCGCCCGACGCATCGCGGCCGAGCGCGGTATCGACCTGGCGAGCCTGGACGGCTCGGGGCCGTTCGGCCGGATCGTCATCCGCGATGTCCCGGCCGCCGCCCCTGACACACACCCTTCGGTGACTTCGGCGCCGTCCGTGGCCGCGTCGTCGGACGGCTCCCGCGTGGTCCCGGTGCGTGGAGCCCGGAAGGTGACCGCGCGGCGTATGCAGGCATCGCTGCAGGAGGCCGCCCAGGTCACGCTCACCCGCTACGCGCCGGCGGACGCGTTGGTCCACTACGCCGCGCGTCTGAAAGAGGTCGCGCAGACCGACGATCGGCCGGCTGTGAGCATCAACGACCTTGTGCTCTTCGCCACGGCACGCACGGTCGGGAAGCACCCGGCCCTCAACGCGTGGTTCGACTGGGACGGCATCACCCAGTTCTCCACCGTGCACCTGGGCGTCGCCGTGGACACCGGGAAAGCGTTGCTGGTCCCGGTCATCCTGCAGGCCGACACGCTGACGCTCGGCCAGCTCTCCGCCGCCGCGCGTTCGGTGATCACCCGGGCTCGTGACAGCAGGATCGAAGCACGCGAGATGGAAGGCGGCACGTTCACTGTCTCCAACCTCGGAGGACTCGGGGTCCACTGGTTCACGCCCGTGCTGAACCCGCCGCAGGCAGGCATCCTCGGCGTCGGCGCGGTTCACCGTGCCCATCCCGACGCGCCCGCCGTCCTTCCGCTGTCCCTTACGTTCGACCACCGTGCCATCGACGGCGCGGCCGCAGCGGCGGCGCTCCGGGACATCGCGCACGCCGTGCAGACCGTAGACACCCTCGCCGCGTTCTGAGCGCTGCGTCCGCCCCACAGGAGTCATAACCGCCATGGCGAAAGAACTGATGATCGACCCGTCCGCCGTACGTGAGAGGCGGGAACTGACGCTCGCCCCCGTACCCGTCAATGCCTACGTTCCCGACCTTGAACGGGAGCGTTCGCTCTACGGCACGGACGCCCTGCGCCGCATCGGACGGGACATGGTCCTTGTGCGTGAGTTCGAGCTGATGCTCAACGCGATCAAACGTGAGGGCTCGTACCTCGGTATCGACTACGTGCACCAAGGCCCCGCCCATCTGTCCATCGGCCAGGAGGCGGCCGCGGTGGGACAGGCGTTCTCACTCGGCGTCACCGACAAGGTGTTCGGCAGCCATCGCAGTCACGGCGAGGTCATCGCCAAGGGACTGTCCGCGATCGCCGAGTCGACGCCCGACAGCCTCAACCCCGAACTGGAGGCGTGGTCGGACGGCGCGGTCTGGCGCGTCGTCCGTGAGCGGCTCGCGGACAACGACTTCGAACAGCAGGCGATCAACTTCCTCATGTACGGCATGACGGCGGAGACCTTCGGACGCAGCACCGGTTTCAACCGGGGGCTGGGCGGCAGCATGCACGCGTTCTTCCCGCCTCTGGGTATTTTCCCCAACAACGCCATCGTCGGCGGATCGGCCCCGCTGGCGACCGGTGCGGCGTTGTACAACCGGCTGCGGCGAACCGAGGGCATCGTCGTGGCCAGCATCGGTGACGCCTCGGTCGGAACCGGCCCGGTCTGGGAGTCGTTCAACTTCGCCGGCATGGCCCAGCTGACGGGCCTCATGGACGACGAGCATCGCGGCGGCCTTCCCGTCGTCTTCTTCGTCGTCAACAACTTCTACGGCATGGGCGGGCAGACCATCGGCGAGACGATGGCCTTCGACCAGCTGTCGCGCATCGGCGCGGGCGTCAACCGGCACAACATGCACACCCAGACCGTCGACGGCAACGATCCCTTCGCGGTCATTGATGCGATGACGACGGCGCGCGAGCACATCGAGCGCGGTGAAGGTCCGGTCCTCATCGACTGTCAGACCTACCGTCTGTCCGGGCACTCACCGAGCGACGCGTCGTCCTACCGCACGAAGGACGAGGTCGACCTGTGGACGGCGGCGGATCCGGTCGACTCCTACTTCCAACGGCTCGTCGAGGGCGGCGTGTTCGACGCGACGCTTCAGACGGAGCTGAAGGCGTGGGCCGAGAAAACCGTACGAGCCACGCTCGAGGTGGCCGTCGACCTCACGATCTCGCCCCGTCTGGACCTGCGCACGGATCCCGGTGTGATGGCGGGCATCACCTTCAACAACGCGACGACCGACCGCGAGAGCGCACCCGCCGGTGAGACGACCGTGCCCCTCGCCGAGCTGCCGCACCTCCTCAACGTCGGCAAGAAGTCACGCACCGGGACCGCCGGGGGGAAGGCCCTGAGCGGCGCACGCGCCCTGACCTTCCGGGACGCCCTCTTCGAGGCGATCGCGTCGGCCGTCGCGGCGGACGACCGCATCGCCCTGTGGGGCGAGGAGAACCGTGACTGGGGCGGTTCCTTCGGTGTCTATCGGGGACTCACAGAACTGCTGCCCCGGCACCGTCTCTTCAACGCGCCCATCTCCGAGGCCGCCATCGTGGGCGCGGGTGTCGGTTTCGCACTCAGCGGAGGCCGGTCCCTGATCGAGCTCATGTACGCGGACTTCATCGGTCGCGCGGGCGACGAGATCTTCAACCAGATGGCGAAGTGGCAGCCGATGTCGGGCGGACTCGTCCGGATACCCATGGTCATGCGGGTCTCCGTGGGTGCCAAGTACGGAGCGCAGCACTCCCAGGACTGGAGTTCGATGGTGGCCGGCGTGCCCGGACTGAAGGTGGTCTTCCCCGCCACCGCCCGCGATGCGAAGGGGCTCATGGCGAGCGCCCTCGCCGGCGACGACCCCGTGGTGTTCTTCGAGAGTCAACGCCTGTACGACCTGCCCGAGACGGTGCATGCCGACGGTGTTCCGCGAGAGGACTACTTCGTGCCCATCGGCCGCCCCGCGGTCGTGCGAACCGGCTCCGGCCTCACGATCCTCACCGTCGGCGCCGCGCTGTACCGCGCGCTCGACGCCGCGAAGACACTGGAGGAGCGGCACGGGATGAGCGTGGAGGTCATCGACGCCCGCTCCCTGGTGCCCTTCGAGTACGACATCCTCCTGGAGTCGGTCGCGAAGACCGGCCGCCTCGTCTGTGTCTCGGACGCCAGTCTCCGCGGCAGCTGGCTGAACACCGTCGCCGCCAAGACGTCCGAGGAGGCATTCGACCACCTCGACGCGCCCGTCGTCGTCCTCGGCGCACGCAACTGGATCGCCCCTCCGGCCGAGCTGGAGTGGGAGTTCTTCGTGACGTCCGACGACATCCTCGACGCGGTGCACACACGCATCGTGCCGTTGCCGGGCCATGTCGTTCAGCCCGGCCCCGGTGCCGACGGAACGCTTCATGAGTCGGCACTGGGCATCTGACAGCAGCCGAAGCCGTGCCGTTCACCTGAAGCGACACCCATAGGAAGAACTGACATCCATGACGAACGATGCACCGGACACGCATGTCGACCTCGTCGTCCTCGGCGCCGGCCCCGGAGGATACGTCGCGGCCGTGCGGGCCGCTCAACTGGGCTTGCGGGTAGCCATCGTCGAGGAGCGGTACTGGGGCGGAGTGTGTCTCAACGTGGGATGCGTACCGACCAAATCACTCCTGCGCAACGCGGAGATCGCGCGCATCCTGCGGGACGACGCCGCCCAGTACGGGATCTCGGGAGACCTCAGCATCGACTACCGAGCCGCCTACGAGCGCAGCCGCACGGTCGCGCAGGCCAGAGCCCAGGGCATCCACTACCTGATGCGCAAGAACGGCGTCGTCGAACTCGAAGGGCGTGGAGCGTTCACGGGGCCTCGGACGATGGAGGTGGCCCTCGGCACCGGCGGAACCCGGTACGTGACCTTCGACAAAGCGATCATCGCGACGGGTGCGAACGCCAGACTGCTCACCGGTGTCGGTCTGAGCGCGAACGTCGTGGACTACGAGGGGATGATCCTCGCGGAGAGCGTGCCCGACTCCGTCGTGATCATCGGTGCCGGCGCGATCGGTGTCGAGTTCGCCTCCCTCCTCTCGGCGTACGGAGTCACGGTGACCGTCGTCGAGTACGCCGACCGGGCTCTGCCGAACGAGGACGCCGATGTGTCGAAGGAGATCGCCCGGCAACTCAGGAAGCAGGGCGTCCAGTTGATCACCGGAGCCCGCGTGGAGTCGGTGGAGGACACAGGTGACGTCGTACACCTCACCTGCCACGGGACGGGCACGGACACCCCCGCGGAGATCGTCGCCGACAAGGTACTCGTCTCCATCGGCTTCGTCCCCCGCGTCGACGGCTACGGTCTGGAAAAGACGGGCGCCGTCCTGACCGGCCGGGGCGCGATCGATATCGACGAGCGGATGCGCACCACGGCGGACGGGATCTACGCCGTCGGCGACGTGACCGCGAAACTGCAGCTCGCCCATGTCGCGGAAGCGCAAGGCATCGTCGCGGCCGAGGACGCCGCAGGGCACGATCCCCAGCCTCTGGGGGACTACCGGATGATGCCGCGTGCGACCTTCGCACAGCCGCAGGCCGCCAGCTTCGGCCTGACCGAGCAACAGGCACGCGAAGAGGGCCACGACGTGATCGTCTCGACGTTTCCCTTCAACGCCAACGCCAGAGCGCACGCCGTCGGTGACGCGAGCGGATTCGTCAAGCTCGTCGCCGACGCCAAACATGGCGAGTTGATCGGCGCTCACCTGGTCGGGCACGAGGTCTCAGAACTGCTCCCCGAGCTCACACTCGCCCAACGCTTCGAGCTGACGGCGGAGGATCTCACGTACAACGTCCACACCCACCCCACGATGAGCGAGGCCCTGCAGGAGGCGATCCACGGGCTGACCGGACCGATGATCAACCTTTGACGGCGACAGGTGGTCCTCTCCTCCGCCGAGCGGGGCTCGGGCTCCAGGCTTTCCTGCCGTGAGGACGCGCCGGCCCTGCGTGATCCTGCCGCGACCCCGGCCGCGCCGCCGCCGAAATACGGTACGGCAGGGCCGGGGTCGCGGCAGGACGACCCGGGCCGCGTTGTCGGCGTTGTCCAGGACGACGATCACGCGCCGGACGGCCGTGCGGTCACGGTGGAGATCCCGCTGGGGCCTCACCGCCCGGCAGCATGGCGGACGCTGCACCGAGCCGCTTCGGAAGCCGTGCCAGGAACTCGGGGGGTGCCGAACCGTCGGTCGGCACCCCCCCGAGTTCCGTCTCAGGCAGCCTTCTGCCAGGCGCGCAGGAGCGCGGCGAGCGACCATGGCGCCGGGCCCTACTGCCGGGCGGCCGGCGATTCTTCCCGACACCGGAAGCGCGACCGTCTTCACGCTCCGGCTGCTGGCCCACCGCGTCCAGCAGCTGACCGACGAGGTGAAAGAACTCACCCGCAGGGTCAACCAAGACGTCCGCACCCATCATCCAGGGCTCCTAGACATCGTCGGCGTCGGGCCCAGCAGTGCCGCTGCCCTGCTGATCGCCGCTGGCGACAACCCGGACCGGCTGGCCAACGAGGTATCCTTCGCTGCTCTGTGCGGCGTCAGCCCCGTCGAGCAGTTCTCCGGAAAGATCCGGCGACGACGGCTGAACCGCGGCGGCAACCGCCAGGCCAACGCCGCCCTCTACCGCATCGTCGTGACACGCCGAGACGCCCGCACGCGCACCTACCTCGAACGACGCACGAAGCAGGGCATGTCGAAACGCGAGATCATCCGCTGTCTCAAACGCTACGTGGCCCGCGAGATCTACCGGCAGATACAACCGACGACTGCCTCCACCACCGCAGCTAACTGCCACTTGACGCAACATAGTGGCATCTTGAACACCCCACCTGACGGCCGGGATGCGCCGCTACATCGCCGAACGCGACTGGCTCACCGTCTATCAACTCCCGCCCTACGCACCGGATCTCAACCCAGTCGAGGGCAACTGGTGCATGAACCACGGCGGCCGGGCCGAGCTCGCGGACGCGATGCAGGCGATCGCGGAGGATGTGAAGGCGGGGCTGCTCGACCCGTCGAAGGTCAGCGAGAAGACGATCCAGAAGTACATGTACTACCCGGACATGCCGAACGTCGACCTGTTCCTGCAACCCAGCGGGGAGCAGCGCACCTCCAAACGCCGAGATGGTCTTCCAGGACGTGCTGTGGCCGGACTTCGACCGACGTGGCCTGTGGCGGGCGTGTCTGGACCGGCGGTTCGGCGAGCGATCCCGAACGAGGCGTTGCTGGCCATGGACGGGCGTTCCTCGGAGGCCTGACGGGAGGTGCAGGAACGGGGGCCCCACCGGTTGTGTCAGCCCCGCCGCCCCTGCCCTGAGTTGGCTACGCCGGCGGAGCGTACAGGTCGCGGTCCTGCAGCCAGTCCAGAACGGTCGTCACCGCCTCCGCCAGTTGTTCTGGCTGGTTGCGCAGGTAGTGGTTCGCGCCGGCGACGTGGTGCCGGGAGACCTCTCCACTGACGCTTTCCATGATGAGGTCAGCGTGTGAGACGGGCACCCCGTTGTCCGCACCGGCGGTGAGCACCAGAGCGGGCACCGTCACCTGGTGTCCGAACTTCACGGTCGAGGTGTTGGTCTCGTCGATGCTCCACTGCGAGAGCCAGCTTCGCAGCGAAGAGTACCGGCCCAACGCGATGGACGAGTTGTTCATCTGGGACGGATCGCCGATGAAGCTTGTCCCGGCCTGTCGCTCGTTCGGTTCGAGCGTGGGATCGAGCCAGCGGGGATCGGCCATCGTGCCGTAGACCACGAACGGGAGGCTGAGACCCACCTCTCCGTTCGGGCCCGCGTCGGCGAGCCTCTCTTTCACCCAGGCGGTGATGCGGCGGCTCCGCGCCAGCTGCGCCTCCCGGTACTGGGCGACGAAATCGGCAGAGTACGGCGGCTTCGGCGAATTCCCCCTCCCGTACAAATCCAGATCCGGATTCCGGCGGAACGGGTCGCGCTCGTCGATGATCGACGCATCCAGGGAGTCGGTGAGCAGTGCAGCCCGGGAAATGTGCGAGTTCAGCTGGAGAACGGCATCTGCGGCAATGAGATCGGAAAGGTCGACAGATTCACCGGTCGGCGTCTCGGTTATTGTGGGCTTCTCGGCCTGGGCCTGATAAGTGGTGACGACCGATCCGCCACCGCTCCATCCGCCGAGGACGACTTTTGCGTACCCGTGCTCCTCACGGAGATAGCGAATCCACTGACCGAGGTCGATGAGGACGTTCTCCATGATGAGCGCGGAGTCGTTGTTCGGATACCGAGTACTCGCGCAGAAGACATGCGCACCACGGCGCGCGAGTTCCTGCGGAAGGGGAAGGCTGTGAAGCCGTCCCGCCGGGTGAATGAAGACGATGGCCGTGTCCTGCTGCACATCGGAGCGGGCGAGCAGTGTTCCTTCCAGGAGCACCGTGTCGTCCCACGACCCGTAGGACTCACGGCCTCCCGTCTTGTTGGCGAAGGCGATGGTGATGGTCGTGGACTCGAAGCCACGCGGTTCAGACCGGGGCATTTCCCTGCTCCTGTTCAGTGATCACCGGGTCGACGCGGAGGGGCTTGCGGGTCTCGACCATGATGATCTCCCACTCGACCCGGTTGTAGGCATCCATGGCCCCCCTGACCGCCTTGTGCACTTCCTCCGACATGCCGTGGTGGATCCCCTGAGGGGAGTGGTCGATGAGCCCCGTCGGCAGGGGCGAGCCGAAGGCCGAGCCTCCGTGCAGCAGGGCGACCTCGTCGAAGTCGGCGTTGCGGTGGTGGTACGGCACCCGCTCCACGCCGGGGCGCGTCTCCGCGGGACGGGGCAGCAGGTTGAGCAGGTTGACCCCGGGGGCCGTCAGGAAGACGTGCGCCGACGGCGGCAGGTGCAGACTGTCGGAGGTGATGACGTTCCAGTCCGCGATGTTGAAGGCGAACGGGAAGAGGTCGCCCTTCCAGCCGAGGACGTCGAACGGGTGGGACTCGCTGATGACGTCGGAGTATTCGCCGTCGTACTTCACCCTGATCCGGTACTCGCCGGGGTCGGTGACGGCTTCCTGGAGGGTGGGGATCCTCAAGAGGTCGGGGTCGAACGGGGCGTACCGGCCGAGGCCGGCATATGTCGGCACCCGCAGTTCGCCGCTGTAGGTGTCGATGCCGAACAGGTTCAGCGGCGTGTCGACAACCCAGCGCCGGGTCGCCCCCTTGGGGAGGAACACGTAGTCCCCGACGCCGAACGGCAAGACGCCGTATTCCGTCTCGACCGTGCCGCTTCCCTCGTGGACGAACCAGCATTCGTCGCCGTCCACGTTCCGGAAGAACCACGGCATGGATTCCTGCCGACGGCTCGACCAGATCGAAACGTCACTGTTGTAGAAAAGGCGCTGGGGAACACCGTCGGCAGAGGCGCTGTCGCTCGTCTTGAGCACGTTGCTGTCGAATGCGGTGGTGCGGAAACGGCCCTCGGTACGGTACTTCCCCGGATCCCCGTGACGGTAAAAGAGCGTCATAGGGCCGTCGAATCCATCGCGAGTCAGGCCGTCCTCGACGAGTCCGTCGAGATCGCGATGCGCTTGTCTAGGCGTACGGCCCTGACTCACTTGCAGGATTGAGCGTGGCTGAGGCACGGATACTCACCTTTCGGTGACTAATTTCGCGGCTCGGAAAGAGCCGCTGTCCCACCTCAATAGTGCGAGCCGAGGAGGCAATCGTCAAGCGCTTTACGACATCCTTTTTGTGAGGAGGCCGAACCTGCCGGCGCGCTCAGGAGCCCCGTGCGTCGGAGGCGTCGGCCAGCGTATGGAGCAGTTCCGCGAGGTGGCGCTGCTGCTGAGGATCCAGGCAGCTCAGCCACTCCCGCTCAAGCTCAGCCTGACCTTTGATCGCGCATTCGAGCTGTTCCCGACCGCTGTCGGTCAGCTGTACGACGACCAGCCGTCGATCAGTGGGAACGGGCTTGCGCCGCACCATCCCGGCCGCCTCCAGCTTGTTCACGGCACTGCTGACCGCCGCGCGGGTGGACCACATTTGCTCCGCCAGGTCTCTGATCTCCTGATCGCCCCCGCTCCACAGTGCGTTGAGCACCCGGAAGCCGGCCCAGGACCAGCCGAACTGCCGGTGGTAGGCGTCCGCCTTCGTCGAGAACTGCCCGAACGTACGGATCATGTTCACGGCGACGAGCATCCGAACACGGCCCTCGTCGGATATCAGGCCCGCTCGCCGATGCTTCTCGGCCAGAAGTTCAGCCGCTCGCCTCCGGTTATCTGACGTCATGATCATCTACGTTTCTGTCGAGTGTGCGGGGAGGGCGGGTCACGCGCTTGCCCCACGGTGCGGCGGGGCGTGCGGGAAGGCCCCACAACGATGAGGCGGTGTGGCCCGCGTCCGTACGGTCTCCTGCCTTTGCGTAATTTTCACTCAGTGCGCGGGCGAAGCTGAAATGGGGCTCCATCACGATGCGCGCCGACTGTGCGACCAGCCACACGTAACCCACGGCCGCCGATGCAGGGCCCCCACGGCGAACCGGCGATATCGGTTCCGAAGATCTCCACCGCGTGCGCCATGTTCACAAAGCCGTGCTCCGCCGCGATGGCCTCCGCCCACTTCTCCACCGCCGGGCCCTCGACCTCGACCTTGCCGCATACGCGGCAGACGAGGTGGTGGTGGTGTTCGCCGGTGGAGCAGCGGCGGTAGACCGTGGTCAGCCAGACGGAGTCGCCCTTGTGCTTGAGCATGTCGTTCAGTTCCTGCGCGCTGCGGAACTCGTCGACCTCGTCGAGCGCCGCAGCCACGGCGGCCCGCTGCCGGATCGCACGGCCTCTCACGGAAGGTCCTGCGGGTCACCGGTTACCTCCTCGCGTCTGCCCTGCCAGGCCATTGTGCCAGCCCGGCCTGTCAGAGCCCGGGACACAGGCTCTCCCCGTCAGACGCCGACCTTGCCACTCAGTAACTCGCCGAAACCCCACGCTTCCCGCCGGACGTCGCGTGAAATGGCGCAGCCGGACAGACGGGTCCTTCGGGTGGTGCTGCGCGGGACCCAACCTCGGTCCGCGCCTGTACCGACGGCCATCAACTGGCGGAGGCCGGGGCCGGGGTCCCAGCCTCCTTGCTGTCCGCTGTCCGCTGACGGCTGGAGGACCACCCCGTCAATGCACACATCGTGAAGTCACCAATAGCGAGTGAGAAAATCAAAGAACATTGTGACTTCCACAAGCAGGGTGGGTGAATTCTGCTATAGTGGTAGGCAGTTGAGTCCCCTAGGAGGGTGAGTGAGCCAGTCGCCACAGGACGAGGGCGCGATCAACGCAACCACGGCGCGGAACAAGCTGTACGCGCTGGTGAAGCTCGTCGAAGAAGAGGGGCGCACCACGGTGATCACCAAGCACAAGGTGCGCGCTCTGCTGGCCCCGCTGGACCGGTTTCCGGCAGCGCGGAAGACCGATGCCTTCCCGGCTCATGTGCTGAGTACGGCGCAGAGGGACTTCGGCGACCTCGTCACGCTGGCGGCGAAGGGCCAGCCGCAGGTGCTCCTGCGGAACACCACTCCGGTCGCGGTGCTGCTCCCCGCCGACCCCTCTTCTGATGCCCTCTCGTCGGACACGGCCGTGCACCCCGGCGCGGCGACCGCAGGAGGTGCGGTGAACAGCCAAGGCAACCAGGACCGCGGCAGCACGCCCCGCAGGCTCGCCACGCTCGGCGACGCCATCGGTTCCGTCCTCTCCGACGGCCCTGCCAGCGGCCCCACGTTCGGGCTGCCGGGCCTGGACGCCGCGACAGGCGGTCTGCAGCGGGGCAAGCTGACGCTCGTGGCAGCTCGTCCGAGCGTCGGCGGAAGCCTGCTGGGTCTGGCGGCCGCACGCAAGACGGCGCTTGTCGACCACGACATGGTCCTGTACGCGGCCTCGGGACCCAACCGGGACGACATCTTCCGCCGGATCATCTCCGCCGAGACCGGCGGCGAATACGCGCGACTCAAGCAGGGCCGCCTTACCGAGCATGAGCAGAAAGTCGCCCACCAGCTCGTCCAGGCCGGCGACCTCCTGATGATCGATGACGGCAGTGACCTGACCGCCGAGGACATCGCGGAGACTGCCCCGCACATGGAGGGCCTGGCCCTGGTGGTCGTGGACCGCCTGCAGGCCGCCCACAGCGCCCGCCTGCCGCTGTCCGGGGACCGCCTCCCGGACGCCTCGCAGGTCCTGGCCACTCTCGCGCGCACACTGCACGTACCGGTGCTCGCCATCGTGGACAGCGACGACCCCGCACTCCTGGGCCTGTTGGACGCCGACGTCACCCTGACGCTCACGCCGACCGAGGACCCGGCCCGGGTTCAAGTGACGGTCGCGGAGCGCGACTTCGGCACGATCGGCTCGGCGTACCTGCAGCCCGACCTGATCCACGCCCGCTTCCTCGACGCCGGCACCGCCTCCCGCGGTCGCGTCGACAGCCCGGCAGACCCGGGGCTCTCGGCGTCCGTCGGAACAGAGGCGGTGGAACTGGCCGAAGCCGCCCTGCCCTACACATCCGGCGGACACCAGGGGATCCCCGCCGCCCTCACCCACGAGCTCGCGGCTTGGCGGACCGCGGTCGCGGGCGGCGACCAGGAGACCTTGAAGGAGATCCTGCCGTCGCTGCTCCAGGCCGCCGCCACGGTCTCCCAGTGGCCGGACACCCATGAGGGGCACCGCCTCGCCAACGCGCTTCGGCCCTACGGCACGCCCGAGTCCGCGGACAACGCCACCGGCGCCGGGCAGCCCGCTACTCCCGCTGCCACTGCGGCTGTTCACGCCCCGGCGGACAACGGACAGGACCAGTCCGACGCGCCGGAGGACGAAGAAGACGACGAGGACGGTCTGCAGCCAGGGGACGAGGAGAACGAGCCCGAGGGCCACGTCTTCCCTGCCCTGAAGATCCTCAAGGACTCCGTCGACCGCTCGAAGATGCACCCGATTAAGGTCATCCGCAAAGAGGAGCGCGACAGCGGCCCATGGCCGCTGATCAGCGAGCACATGGACGGCGAGCCCCGCTGGGCCCACGCCGACATCACCGTCACCCGCGTTGCCCACATCCGTGAAAACGGAAAGCGCGTCCGGCGCGACAAGATCGACGTACCTGGCTCCTTCGGTGAGGGCGTGCTGTGCCTCATCGACCGCAACGGCTCCTTCCCCTCCGCCTGTTCCGCCGTCCCGCTCGCCCCGAACAAGCTCCTGCACACCGGCCCGCTCGACGCCTACGACAAAGCCGGGGCCGGGATCTACCTCATCGACATCCCGGAGTGGACCCGCACCGACATGCCGCACCCCCTGGGGCGGATCATCGACCGTCCCGACGAGGACGGCCGGGTATGGGTCACCACCCCCCACATCAAGCAACTGGTCAAGCTCGTCCGCGACAACCACATCGCAACGATGCCGACCATCTACGACTCCTGGACCGGCAAGGCCAACGAGTCCCTGTTCAAGCCGTTCTACGAGGCCACCCGCAAAGCCCGCACCGAACTCGTCCAGACCGGCGGCGACCCCTACAAGGCCTACAAGACCCGCCTGTCCATCGCGCTGCGCCTGCTGTGGCCCAAGCGCCCCACTCAGCGGTCCCCGTTCTGGCGGCCGGACTGGCGCATGAGCATGGTCGCCGAGGCCTCCGTCCGGCACTGGACCGTCGCCTTCAAGGCCGTCCAGGAAGGCCACCAGCTCGTCGCGCTGCGCAACGTCGACCAGGCCATCTTCTGGACGCCACCCGGCACGCCGCCGTCCACGTACCGGATCGGGACCGGCTTCGGGGAAGTCAAGCGCAAGTTCGTCCAGGCCGGAGAGACCATCCTCGAAGGTGACGACTGATGGCCGGCCCCACCGGGCGCGGAGGATCCCTGGGCGCCGCCCTCAACGACCTCCTGCGCTCCCAGGTCACCCCCCGCCACCGCCTGTCCTCCTACAACGCCAAGCACTGGCACGCCCAGCTCAGCCAGCTCACCGCGACCCACCGCGGACAGCAGGCCCTCGCGGACGCCGGCCTGAACGTCACGACCAAGACCCTCATCAACTGGCTCTCCGACGCCGAGTACAACATCCGCCGCAGCTACCTGGACGTCATCCACACCGCGTACGAGAACGTCGCCATCGTCCCCGCCGACCCGCTCCCCGACCACATCACAGACGGCCAGTACGAAATCAGCGGCGTCGTCAAAACCGGCAACGACGTACGTACACGCGGCACCGCGGACGCCGCGCCCCTGCGGATTGACGGCAGCCGGGGCAACTGGGACGCGATCGAGGAACTCTGGCTCGCCGGCGAACTCACCGACGACGAGTTCGAGGACCACTTCATCGACGACGTCATCGTCGAGGACATCGGCGAAGGCACCGACGGCTGGGAGTTCACCGGCGCCTCGTACTCCGTCGAAGTCCGATAGCAGCACACACGAGCAGCCGAACCGCCCACGCAACAAGGACATCCACACAGTGAGCCATCCAGAACAGCGGGAGCTCCCGCGGATCGCCGTGTGTAGGCACAGACGGCGGAGAACGCCGGGCAGCGGGTGACCGAACTGCTCGGCGCCGCGGGTGTGAGCCCGGCCGAGGCACAGACCCTCATCGCAACCATCCACGCTGGCGCCGTGGAAGGCGCTCAGAGCAAAGTCATCGAGTTCGACACGCCGACCCCCGCCGACACCAGCGACCAGGTCAGGGAGGCGCCGCCGCCCTGGTGCCTCTCTGCGAGGTCCGGGGGATGGACGCCTACACGTTGCCGAAGTCACGACCCGGCTACCTGGCAGCCCTCTGCAGCCGGCTACCGCTGTAAGCATGCCACCGACTGAGTGGCCCTCAAATCGAGCTGGCAGCTCTGCAATCCCGGTTTCGAGCGTCTCGGCTGTCCCCAGTGACGGGAGCGGGCCCGACTCCCGCCGCGCAGTCACGCAGGGGCCGCGCGGCGAGACTGCAGCGATCTTGTCGTTTTCTTACCGGTTGCTCCGCTTCTTCTTTCACCAAATCGCGTTCGTTGAGGCGGGGCACAATCTGATTGCCCGGCTGATCGATGACGATCATCTGGAGCAGGCCGCTCGGCTGGTACAGGAGACGATCGCGGGCTATCGGCAGTACTCGCGCCTTCCGGGCGCGGACACGATGCGCGTCGGGCGAGACCTGGCCGAGCTGGCCGCACTGATGACGCGGGTGGGCCGGACAGCAGAAGCGGCAGCGGCACAGCGAGCCGCAGACGACCTCTCGCCCGCGGCCGGCGTGCCCGGCGCGGGTGACACCGTCGGCACTCCCACCCTGAGGAGCGGCTCCCACGGCCCGGCGGTGCGCAAGCTCCAGCGGCTGCTGAACGCACACGTCCCGGATATCCCACCCCTCGCGGTCGACGGGGTCTTCGGTCCCGTCACGGACGGACGCGTCCGCAAGTTCCAGCGCCGTCTCGCGGTCGTGGTCGACGGCACCTCGGTCCGCAGACTTGGAGCGCGCTGACGCACTAGGTGTGTTGTCCCGGGACGCGCGCGCCCGCGGCCGCAGACGGAAAAGCACGACCGCTACGTGGCCAACGAGCACCACAACCGACCCGCAGCAGAATTAGCCAGCAGGATCGTCACCAGCCGCAAACAGATGTGTGGATCGGCTCAGGTGAACAGGGCGGCCAGGGCTGCGGTCACGGTCGCAGCGAGGGTGAGGACTGCGGCGAAGACGGTGGCGGCGCGGGTGAGGGCGGTGGGATAGACAGCACCGTCCATGCGGGCGAGCTTGCCCGCGCCGGCCGCAGCCAGCAGTGCGACGACGACCACGAGTGCGATGGTCAGGAGAACGACAGCGACGGCCACGGCAAGCTCCCTGTACACGGTGGGACGTTGACGTGGTCGACGGTGGTGGAAGCGTTGCGCGCCGGGGTTCGCCGGAACGAAGATGGACACTGGCGAACACATCAGGGGCCGGGGGCGAGCACGTGCCTGACGAGCAGAACGGCCACAATCCGGCACTCACCGAGCTGCGCAGTCGACTGACCGGCGGGCTGGCGCGGGCCCGGCTGAATCAGACGCAACTCGCCGCCCGGGCGGAGCTGGGGCGCACCACCGTGTCGGAGGCGCTCTCATCCAAGAAGCCCGTGCCGTCGAGAGAGACGGTGGCGGCACTGGCCGGCGCGCTGAAGCTGCCGGTGCAGGAATTGCTGGTGTTGCAGCGGACGGCGGCCGAGGAGTCGGGCACGGTCACCACGGGCGGACCAGGGCGTCCCATCGGACAGTGGGATCCGCATGATCTGGAGGTTCATCCTGCGGGGCAAGGCGGGGGCGCTGCGGGCTCCGACACCGCCGCAGTGCGGGCACTGCCCGGGTACGTGGCCCGCGAGCATTACCGGGTGCTGGGTGATGCGGTGCGGGACGCTGCGGCCGGCCATAGCCGGATCCTGGTGCTCGTAGGCGGATCGTCGACAGGGAAGACACGGGCGTGCTGGGAGGCCGTCCAGCCCCTCGAGGAGAAGGGGTGGCGGCTGTGGCATCCCTTCCACCCGGGCCGCGCGGAGGCCGCGCTGGAGAATCTGCACCGTGTCGGGCCCCGCACCGTGGTGTGGTTGAACGAGGCCCAGCACTACCTCGGCGACCCGGTATCCGGTGAGCGGATCGCGGCGGCCGTGCACCACCTGCTCATAAGCCGGGAGCGCGGGCCCGTCCTCGTGCTGGGCACGCTCTGGCCCGAGTACGAGAAGCAGTACACGGCCCTGCCTCGTCCAGGAGCAGAAGATCCGTACAGCCGGACGAGGGAACTGCTCGCCGGCCGCACCCTGACCGTCCCAGACGCCTTCGACGCCCCGGCTCTGGCTGCGGCCGCTGACCTTGCTGAGAGCGGTGACCGGCTCATGGCCGACGCCCTCACCCGAGCCCGAACCGATGGGCACATGACCCAGGACCTCGCCGGCGCCCCCCAACTCCTCAGCCGCTACCAGAACGCCAGCCCGGCCGCCAAGGCAGTGCTGGAAGCGGCGATGGACGCGCGCCGCCTCGGCGTCGGCCTCCACTTGCCCCAGGCCTTCCTCACCGACGCCGCCATCGACTACCTCGATCAAAGCGACTACGACCAGCTCACCGACGACTGGGTAGAGTTGGCCTACGCCGAACTCGCTCGACTCGTCCACGGAAAACAGGCCCCTCTGCGCCGCACCACCCCCCGCCCCCCACGGCGTCCGCCTGCCACCGCTGCCACCGAGGCACCAGCCACGGCGGGGCCACAGTTCCGGCTCGCTGACTACCTCGAACAACACGGCCGAGCCGCCCCCCGTCGCCCGTGCCCGCCTAACTCCTTCTGGCTCGCCGCTCTCACCCACCTCACCCACCCCGACGACCTGCACAACCTCACCGAGGCAGCCGAGAACAGCCACCGCCTCCAATGGGCCCACCACCTCCGCCACCGTGCTGCCGACCATGGCAGCCCTCACGCCCTGTATCGCCTGGCCGTGATGCGGGAGAAGGCCGGGGACCAGGAGGGTGCCGAAGCCCTGGCCCGGCAGGCCGCAGACCACGGCAGCACCGAAGCCCTGTACTGCCTCGCCGGGATGCGGGAGGAGGCGGGGGACCGGGAGGCTGCCGAAGCCCTGTTCCGGCAGGCCGCTGCCCACGGCAACACCCTCGCCTTGGTCGGCCTGGCCGAGATGTGGGAGAAGACCGGGGACCGGGAGGGCGCCGAAGCCCTCCTACTCCGGCACGCCGCCGACCACGGCAACAACGTCCCCCTGTACGTCCTGGCCTTGACGCGGGAGAGAGCCGGGGACCAGGAGGGCGCCGCAGCCCTCCTACTCCGAGGGGCCGCCGCCCAAGGCGACACCGCCACCATGTGCCGTGTGGCCGTGATGCGGGAGAAGGCTGGGGACCGGGAGGGTGCCGAAGCCCTGTTTCGGCAGGCCGCGGACCAGGGCAGCACCGTTGCCCTGCTTGGCCTGGCCGAGATGCGGGAGGAGGCCGGGGACCAGGAGGGTGCCGAAGCCCTACTCTGGCGGGCCGCAGACGACGGCGACACCGTCGCCCTGTACCGCCTGGCCGTGATGCGGGAGAAGGCCGGGGACCAGGAGGGTGCCGAAGCCCTGGCCCGGCAGGCCGCAGACCACGGCAGCACCGAAGCCCTGTACCGCCTGGCCGAGATGCGGGAGGAGGCCGGGGAGCGGGAGAGCGCCGAAGCCCTGGCCCGGCAGGCCGCGGACCACGGCGGCATCGAAGTCCTGTACCGCCTGGCCTTGATGCGGGAGGAGGCCGGGGAGCGGGAGAGCGCCGAAGCCCTATTCCGGCAGGTCGCCGACCACGGCGGCACCAAGTAGGCGTTCAAGAGTCAGTGGCCGTACGGTCTGGACCCTGACGGTACGCCGACTCCTCCGCGGTAACCGTCTGCTTCCATCCTGCACAGCTGATCGCGTGGAGACACCGCCATTTGCGGCTGGTGACACGGTTTTTACCGGCACCCCGACTTCTCGCGGGGGAAGTGAGCCGCCCGGATGCGGCGTTCGGCCCGGCGCCGATCCCGGTCCTCGCCCTCGGCCATCAGCACTCGCCCCCGGCCTGCCGTGGTCAGCGCTGTTGGGGGTGACAGACCTCGGAGCAGCACAATCTGCAAACTCCGGCCGAGGCAGGCCCGCCAGGAAAGCGCCCTATCCGGACGGGGCTTCGTCCGGGCGGACCTTGGGGTCTTCGACGTTGGTAGCCGACGACCAGCGCGTGGTGTGTGGTGACTTGGTTGGTGGCGAAGGCCGCGCCGAAACGGACTGGCGGTGCCGGGTAGCGCTGATCGCCTGGGCGTCAAAGGGACACAGCCTGGCTTCGTTGATCTCTGGGAACAGCGTTTGGCGACCGGTTCCGGAGGCAGTTGGTGATCACCTGGCTCACGAATCTCGATGAGAAACGATGGCACTGTCGTGTCCACGAACGTGGGACGGCCAGCCTCTCGTCAGAGCGGCTGGCCATCGAAGGGGTCACCGGAGCCGGGCTTGAACGTCGTGCCGAGGTCGTACTGTGCGATCCCGAAAGGTTGAAAATCGGCATCGGCAAGGACGCGGTAGAGGAACTCAGAGGTGGACATGTCGTACCGGCACCACTCGCCGTCCTCGGACCGCGCAAGGACGGGGTAATCGCCCGGCCGCTCGGCATCGATCAGCCAGAAGTACCCGTCGGCCCATTCGGTGGAGCCCCAGGGCACCAGCCCCTTGCCGCCCGGCGCGTAGATCGCATAGGGATCGACGGCGGAGACGCTTCCGAGCTCGCTGTCCTGGTCGACCGACAGCCAGACCCGCCACTGTGACAGGAAGTCGAACACGCGGCCCTCGTCGCGCCCCAGAAAGTAGACGGAATCACTGAAGACGCCGCCGCCGAACGCCTCGTAGAGCTCCTTGTAGTCCGCCGGCAGCGGAACCCCCAGCTCTCCCTCGATCGCCGCCCAGTCGACGGAGATTCCGAGCGGTTCCCACCCGGTCAGTTCGATCACTCGCTGAACCCACATACAACAATCTTTTAGCACCGGTCTTCGTTCCGATGTCCCTCAACCCCCTCGTCGCTGACGTCAAGATCGGCAGCTATCGCACTCAGCGGGCCTTGGCGGGTTCCTCGGCCCGGGCTCGGGTGCTGGCGAGGCGATAGGAGTCAGTGCCGGTCTCAATGATCGTGCCGTTGAAGGTGAGGCGGTCGACGATGGCCGCGCAGAGCCGGGGGTCGGTGAAGGTCTTGGTCCAGCCGCCGAAGGACTCGTTCGAGGCGAACGCGACGCTGTTCTTCTCCTCGCGTTCGGTCAGGACCTGGAAGAGGAGTTCGGCTCCGTGGCGGTCGAGTTCCATGTAGCCGAGCTCGTCGATGCAGAGAAGGTCGACGCGGCCGTAGCGGGCGATCGTCTTGTTCAGCTGCTTCTCGTCGGCGGCCTCGACCAGCTCGTTGACCAGCTTCGTCGCGAGGGTGTAGCGGACGCGGTAGCCCTTCATGGCGGCCTCGGTGCCCAGGGCGATGAGCATGTGGGACTTGCCGGTGCCGGAGTCGCCGATCAGGCAGAGGGGCTGGCTCTTCTTGATCCATTCGCAGCTGGCGAGGGTGTGGATGGTGGCGGGATCGATGTTCGGGTTGGCATCGAAATCGAAGGTCCGCAGGGACTTCTCCCGGGGGAAGCCAGCCGCCTTGATCCGCCTCTCCGACCGGCGGCGGGCCCGGTCGTCGCACTCGGCCATCAGCAGCTCGGCCAGGAAGCCGCGGTAGCTCATCTGGTCCTTCATCGCCCGGTCGGCGATGTCGGAGAACTCGTTGCGGATCGACGGCAGCCGCAACAAGCGGCAGGCGGAGTCGATCGCGGCATCGGCGGCCTGCTCGGTCAAGCCTCGCTGGCGGGGCAGGGTCACTGCGCTTCTCCCTCACGGTGGTCGCCGCCGCTGGTGCGGCGGCGTCGGAGCAACTGGTCGTAGTGGGCCACCGAGGGCAGCGGCCTGCTGTCCGGCGGAAGATGCGCCAGGCGCCACTCGTGCAGAGACGTCACCGTCGCCGTCGGCTTGCCGGGGTTCCGGGCGTCTGATGCGGGCTCGGTCTCGGCCTGGGCGGCCTTGCGGGCCTCCAGCGCGACCGCGTCAGCCGTCATGGCCCCTGCCCGCAGGGCCGCGGCCAGGCCAGCGACGACATGTTCATGCGCCAGGTGGCGTCCGAGCAGGAGCACCTCGATCAGCGCTCGGGTGCCGTCCCGCTCGCCGTGGATCTTCATGGCCTGGGTCCACCACGCGTCGTGGACCGGGGGAACTTGCCCGCCGAGCGGGCCTGTTCGAGCGCGGTCGAACCGGGGAAGGCGCCGGGCTTGCGGACCAGGACCTCCAGGTAGTGGTCCAGTTCCAGACGGACGGCGCCTTTGGCGATCAGCCGCTCGTGCCGGGCCACTTCGACGTTTTGGTCGTAAACCACCAGGTGGGAGGCGTGCAGGATGACGCGGACCCGTTTGCCGATCAGCCGGATGGGGACCGAGTAGCGGTTCGTGCGGACCGGGATCTGGCCGTAGCGGTCGACCCGCGGGGTGAAGAGCCGTCCGGTCTCGAACGGTTCCTCCGGCAGCGGCATCAGCAACGGCTGTTCGAGCGCGAACTCCTCGGCGATGGTCCGGGACCTGGAGCCGATCCGGCGGGCGTCGTCCTGCCGGTCCCACTGCTCGACCATCTCGTTCAGCTCGGCGAGAGAGGAGACCTCGGGGACGGGGACGAAGTGGTTGCGGCGGAAGTAGCCGATCTGTCCCTCGATTCCGCCCTTCTCGTGGGCGCCTTCGATGCCCGGGCGGCAATAGAAGCTTTCGATGCCGTAGTGCGATTTGAAGGCGATCCACCGGTCCGCCTCCACCCTCGCCCGGTTCAGCCCAAGGACCCGGGCGACGGCCGCCTTGAGGTTGTCGTAGCGGACCTTGCTCCGCGGGACGCCGCCCAGCGTCTGCAGCGCGTGGACGTGACCTTCGAAGAACGCCTCCTGGCCGCAGGACGCGAACACGCGGTGGACGGCCTTGCCCGAATACGACAGGCGGAAGGAGAAGAGGTAGCAGCTGACCAGCTCGCCGACGAGGCGGATCGTCACGTCGCCGAAGTCGACCTCCGCCTCGTGACCGGGCCGGTGGGTCTGCGGCACGAACGCCTCCAGCGGCGCCTTGCCGGACTCCACCAGGATCTCGGGCTTCCTGGCCGCGACGTTGTAGCGGACCATCCCGTAGGAGACGTCGGCGCCGTGTTCCTCGACCAGCCGGTGGAAGATCCGCGTGACCGTATGCCGCTGCTTGCGCGGCGCGTCCAGATCCGCTCGGAGGATCTCGTCGATCACCGGCTTGTAGCGGTCCAGCCCGGTCGCCCGCGGCGGCAGTTTCTTGCGCGGCTCCGGCCAGGACGAGTCCAACGCCTTCCGCACCGTCCGCCAAGTCACGCCGTGCTTGCGCTCAAGCTCCCGCATCGACATGCCGCCACGGTGGTCACGCCGGATCGCCGCGTACATCTCGACCTTCGACATCCGCGGCATGACCAGCACCTCTCACCAGGAGCATCCCGATGCTGCCCTGGCAAGAACCCCGGTGCCTCCCAAACTCATCAACATCACCCATCCGTGGAACGGGGCGCCTCCCAAACTCATCGACAAGTGCCTTCACAACTTCTCGCCAAAGCCACACAGCCAGTACCTCCGCAGCCAGGTGCCCGTCGGCCAAGGACCGTATCCCGCTGGCAGTCTGGCCTGCCACGAATGCGACCCGCGCGCAGCTGTTTCGTCAGCGTGGAGTGATCAATGGATCGCCCGACACGGGGCTCTTGGCCCGATAGAGCTCGGTGAGCAGGTTCTGCGTTGCCCATTGGGCTCGCCAGCGTGCGGCGGCCGGACTCGGGGCACGCCCGCCCGTGTAGAGCACGGGCGTGCCGTCCTCGCGTCGCCAGTCGAGCGACCAGCACCATCCGGCAGCAGCGACCAGGTCCACGACGGCTGGTTTCGCGCTGTCGAGGCGATCGCCGACAGGCTCGCCCACATCGCCGACCGCACCGTCCAGGGGAGCACCCGATCCCGCACGCGGAGAACGTCCGCGTGCGGGACACCCGCTCCAGGCCCGGGCAACGGCCGCTGCCCTTAAGACACCGTCGCCCGCGCCGAGGCGGACTCCACACCCCTTGCCCACGCCAGTCGACAGCGTGGGGGAGGAGCAGGTGCACCAGGTGCTGGAGGCGGCCGAGAGCATCTTCGTATCCCTCACCGGCTACACCGGCTTCGACCGCGACCTGTCGGAAGAGATCCTCACAGTCGTCCTGAAGTGCGTCAGCGCCGAGCAGCAGGACGGCTACGCAGGGCAGTTGGAGGCCTTCGCGACGCCAACCGCGGACGCCTCAAGGACCTGTACGGGAAGTACGGGCCGGGCGGAAAGTTCGCCGACGAGAGCCGCTGCTACCTCACCCATCAGCCCGAGAGCCTCGTGGTCTGCGAGCGCCTGGACACCGTCCCGATGTGGCTTGCAGCGGTGTGGAACGACGAACTCGACGCCGAGCTGACGCTGGAGCGCTTCACCAACCTCTGGCGCTACGGCCTGGGCCCCTCATGAGCGGAACGGGCGATCGATGTGCTGACCTCCGTCGGCTCGACGGCGCATTCGAGGAGAGGACGAGGCCATGGCGCAGCTGAAGATCCGGGACCTGCACGAACTCCTGCGCCAGGCCCCCCGGCGACGAGACCTGAAGCAGGACGGCATCCGGCTCGTGTACGACGGCGCCAGCTTGCAGATGTCCACGGCCGACGCCCCGGACACCGTGATCGCCCGCGCCGACACCTGCGGGTTCACCACCGAGCCGTGGGACGTGACCGCGTACCGCGCCAGCATCACCAGCACGCAGGTGTGGCTGCGCGTCCTCAACGGCGAGCACGGCGACCACCTCATCGACGTCTGCCCCTTCTGGGCCCAGCGCCCCGCCGCGATCATGTTCACCGCGGGCGGCCATACGGCGGCGTTCCCGGCGATCGCCTGCCCGACCGCACCCGCCGACAGGCGCCCGTAGCGCGACCGCCGGCCCAGGGCTCCGCCTCAGCTCTCCTGGTTGACGCCACCGTTCATTCCGCGATCACGTGCCCCGAGGCCATTGGATCTGGTTTCACGCTGGGCGCAGGCCCGGATGGCTACCAGCGGTCTGTGATGGCCTTTGCGGCCTGCGTGACGCCAGGGTCGAGTGGGGAGGCGACGACCAGAGCTGCCTGGTCTGTACGGCGGGCGTGGGTGGCCAGGTCGTGGTGGCCGACGTGTACGTGTCCCAGGAGAGGGATGCCGGCGGCAGCCATATTCGCTTCGACGGCGTGGACGAAGCCGGGTTTGGGCTCGGCGGCCGGAAGTTGGCGGCTGCCGCTGATCATGCCGAGGAATGCGGTGGGGCGGTGGTGGAGGAAGTTGAGGTGGCGCTCGCGAAGCAGCGCAGCGCTCTGCTCGGGTGTGAGCGGATGTTCTCGGCGTTCTTCGGGCATGGCGCCGTGGGTGAGGGTCTCGGCGACCGGCGCACCGTTGGTGGCGGCGAGCACGACGAAGTGGTCCACGAGCTCGCGGTGCGGCCAGGTCGGGCGGCCCATGAGCACGATGCAGTCGAAGTGGCGGCGCCCCAACTGCAATGCGTCGCGGAGCGGGCTGTCGTCGGTCGTGAGGTACTTGGGGTTGGCGGGCGGAGTCGACCAGGGGGTGTGCTGCTCGACCAGCAGCCCACCCTGGTCCCGGCCGGTGCCGGCCTTCCACAGCAGGGTGCTGCGGTACCCGGGCCACTCCTGCAGCCGCTGCTCGGCGGCCTTGCGTTCCCGGGCACGGCGTGAGTACAGCTCCATGCCGATCCCGGACGGCTTGTACTCGTGCACCAGCAACACCCGCATTCCCTGCAGCGCCCACGCGGCCGCGATCTGCACCGCGAGCGTGCTGAGCTCGTACCGGTCCTCGAGCAGGAACTGCACCGTGCGCCCGTTGCGGGAGGGCAAGGCCGCGCGGCGGACCTGGGTGTAGCGGACGCCGGCCGCCTGCTGGGCCTTGCGGGCGCGGGCCTTGGGGCCGCTCGCACCGGACTTGGTCATGAGGATCGATCTCCGCTCCAGGGCCCCCGCCGCCCCGCAGAGTCGACGACGCGCGGGCATGGGCGAACAAGTGCGGGACCGTCCCTGGAACCGATTCCGTTCCGGTGTCCTTCGCCTGGTGCATGACCGGTGCGGGGTACCGGACGCAGGCTCGCGGCGTGCGCATCCTGCCGCAGCCCAGAACCATAGCGGCCCAGCAGATCAACGAGAGGGAACGACACGGCCCGAAGCAGTCCGCTGCACCTACGTGGCCGCCCGTGAGCGGATCGTCGGCACCTGACCGCGGCGCAGACCTCGCACGGCTCCGACGATGTCCTGCGACCTGACTGGGCAGGCGCCATTTGTGAGAAGGCATGGATTGGAGTGCTCGACTGTCCCATCATCGTGTGATGGCTGATCACATGGACGTGCCGCGACTGCGTGGTCTGATCGACGAGTTCCTCGCTGCCGCCTATGAACATCACCGCCATCAGGACTTGCCTGCACTCTGCGAGCGGCTCCGCCTGCCCCAGCCGCCTCCTGAGGAGGGCCACAGCAAACACCAGCGGCTGTCGGCCAGTCTGCAGGCCTGTCCCGACGACGGCCTGGAGGCGGTCGCTGAGGCCGTTCTCGAGAGTCAGCCGCTGGCAGCATGGGAGCGCAACCGGCTGGAGGACGTGCTGTGGCTGAGGCGCCCCCACGTGCGGATCCCGGGCCGCACGCGGCGTGAATTGGCGAGGGAATTCGACTTGTCCGGTCATCTCAACTACCCCGACCGCTTCATGGCGTTGCTAGACCGAGTCTGGGATCTGGGCGACGATCTGCGGGGCTCATGGGACCAATCCGCACCGGCCTTGCGCGACGAGATCCAGCGCCACGTGATCAGGTTCCAGGAGGACTGGACGACTGAGTACTTTTTCGAGCAGCTGCACGCCTTCGAAGCCCCTGATCCTCGCTTCGGGCACTTCCTTGAAGGACTGGCTTCCCCTACCACCCTGCCCGACGAGCAGGCCCAGCGCCGTTTCGTTGACCTGGTCAACAAGCATCTGCAGCCTGTGGGCGCGCAGCTGCGCCTGGAAGGAGAACAGGACGGCTATCCGCTGTTCCAGCTCGTCCAGTCCGGTCAGGGAACGGGCCGGCGGCCGCGGAATCTGATCTTTGCCACGTTGGGCAAGCCCGACATCCGCTTCACGAGCGCCCTCGACAACGACATCGAGATCGCAGAACGCTCCGATCAGGTCCTGGTCTACGACCGGCCGGTCGGCAAGAACGGGCTGCTGTGGCGTGAGCTGCTCGCTTGGTGGCAGGAGACCCGGGAGATCAGTGACCCGGAGCGGGCGACCTGGTCCCTCTTCGACCGCATGGACTCGTCGCTGCCTGCGAAGTCCGACGGGCAGAAGAATCTGTTCTGGCTCTACCACAACATCTACCGGGAGGACTTGAGTGCGGTCCCCGCTCTCCTTCCGGAGATATGGGTGCACTGGGATCCGAGGACGGTCCGTGAGCGAGGTGCGCTTGCTCTGCAGAATCTGCGCATGGACTTCCTCATGCTGCTGCCGGGTAACCGGCGGGTCGTACTGGAGGTCGACGGCATGCAGCACTACACACGCAAGGAGGGAACCCTCCCCGACAGCGCGAAGTACGCTGCCACCATGGCTGGCGATCGGGACCTGAAGTTCCGCGGATACGAAGTCTTCCGGTTCGGCCACGATGAGCTTCGTGACCGCGACCAGGCCCGGCCCGTCGTCACAGAGTTCTTCCGAACCCTCCTCGACCGGTCATCCGACGAGCCTCTCTAGCACGCAACTGACCTGCGACAGAGCGAACGGCCGTGACTCGTCAATTCGGCCCGGGTGGCCTCACGCCCTCAACTCGGGCGTGAGGAAGATAAGTCACTGGATGAGGGCCCACGCGCCGCCTTAGCGGGCGCTTCCGGTCGTGCTGATGGCGATGGCCTGGTGTGCGAGGTGGGAGAGGTCGATGACGCGGGGGTCGCGGCGCCAGGGTGCCATGGCGCGTACGACGCCGGCGAGGTAGTCGGTGGCGCGGGTGGAGCGTACGTGGCTGAGGATGGTGACGGCGCGCTGGCCGTGGGCGAGGGCCTGGTCGAGGTCGCGGTGTTGGAGGTGCGCGGTGGCCAGAACGGTCATGCGCAGGCCGACGGAGCGGGTGTATGCGCTCTCGGGCATGGGTGCGGCCCGGTTGTTCCAGCCCAGGGCGGCGGCGGGCAGGTGCAGGTCCCGGTGGATCTCCACGGCGTCGGCTGCCATCCGTGCGGGCGTGTAGTAGCGGATCCATGCGGGTTCGTCGCGGGGTTCGGTGTCGGCCTGTTCCAGGAGCCGCTCGGAGGAGACGAGCGCGGCAGCCGCGGAGGGGGCGTCGCCGAGACGGGCGTGTGCGAGGGCCTCGACGAGTTTGGCGAAGGCCAGGACGCGGGGGGCTGCCCGGTGGCGGGCGCGGTCGTAGGTGCCCTGTGCCATGTCCACCGCCTCGTCGGGATAGCCGCGCAGGGTGGCCTGGAGGGCCATGTTGGTCAGGACGTGACAGCCCACGGCGAGGCTTGCGCCGGCGCGGGCCATCCGCAGGGCCTGGATGAAGTGCCGCTGTGCCAGGGCGTGATGGCCCATGTCCAGGGCGCTCCAGCCTGCGACGCGGGCCAGTTCGGCGGTGCCTGCGTACAGCTCTTTACCCACGGCGTCGGTGTAGTCGCCGCGCAGGAGCGGGATGGCGCGCTCGTTGAGGAAGCTGGTCACGGTGGAGGCTTTGCCGGTGCCGCCGCCGTACTTCGAGTCCGAGCGCTGCGCGTCGGCGGCGGCCGCCCACAGCGCATCCAGATCGTGCCCGCCGACCCCACCGCCGCTCATCCCGGCCGCCACCGCGTCGGGCCACGGATGTCACGCCTTGTACCTTCGACGATGCCGACCGGCTCAGGACAAGGGCGGCAGTTCTCCACCGGAGGTGCGGTCGCTCTCCGATGACAGCGACTCCTTGATGGCGCGCAGGAAGGACCGTCGCTCCACCAGCTGCGACCCCCGAGCCTCGGCCAAGGGCTCCGATCGGTGCCCGAAGCCGGCGGGGAGGGTCGGCAGCCCCAGCACGGCGAAGGCCTCGTCGAGGTGGTGCCGTGGATCACCGGTGCCGCGCAACGCGGCGGCCAGGGGCCGGTGGTCCGTCTTCCCGTAGGCCGCCGTCAGCGCGGTTGCCCTCTCCGCCGCTTCCTGCTGCGTCGGCATCTCCGCGGGGTCCTCCCACCACACGTGGGCAGCCACCAGACGGCCGTCGCGGTAGAGCTGGAGCGTGTAGTCGGCTCCGTCCTTGGCCACGACCAGGACCGGCCATTTCTCACCCCGGCTGAACGTGGCAGCCAGGCGGGGCAGTGCCCCTTCCCCAAGCAGCGTCGTACGCATGCCCTTGCGCCGGCCCGGCGGGTCGGCCGAAGGTGCCGTTTCGACGAACGTGCCGCCGCCGGGTGCCGGCGCGAGACGCATGGTGGTGCCGGTGATCAGAACAGCCTCGCGGACCTCACGCAGCAGCGCACTGGCGTGCGCGACGGCCGGAACAACGGCGGGAGGCGTTGTCGTGGTCGACAGGTCCGTGGGTCCAGACGGGCCGTCCGTGGCCGACGCGGGCACAGAGCCGCCGAAGAACGGTGTCCGGCGGGCGACATGCGCGCGTACTCCCTGGCGCATCAGCAGGAACGTCTCCCGGGGATCACCCATGTAGGCCCAGGGGAACGTGCGCGCGTCGGTACCGATGAGCCGAAAGACCTCCAGTGCCTCGGCCTCTCGGTCGGAGCGGATCAGTGCGAGTGCGAGGTGATTGCGGAAGCCCGCAGCCCGCCGGTCACCCGGCTCGAACCTCGCCGACAGTTCCAGTCCCGCCTCGACGAGCCCCTCGATCCGGGACCAGGCCACCGGCCCCTTCCCGATCCCTGCCTCGTGCTCCAGCGCGTACTCGCTGACCGCGTGCAGTGGCAGACCTCGCAGCGGTGACCCCTCAGGAGCCGCGGCGGCGGCCGACTCGGCGAACGCGAACATCTCCGTGTGCGAGCCGTACCACTTCTGTGCCAGATACTGCACCGCGCGGGCGTGCAGTCCCATGTGATGCGGATCCGCCGCGCGGCCTTGAGCCAGGTACTCGTCGAACACGTCGCGCGGAGCGCCGAGTCCCATGGCGTGAGCGATGAGCACCCGCCAGGGAACGGGATCGCCGGGGTTCAGGTCGGCGGCCGTACGCAGGACCGGTATCGCGTCGCGCAGGACCGTGCGGAACGCCTGGAACTGCTCCCGCGACACATGCCGGGCACGCGCGGCGGTACGGATCTCCCAGGCGCGGTCGATCTCCAACTCGGCGGCGACCAAGGCGACATCGGGGTCGCCGGATCGCACGCGCCGCCACTCGTCGAACCATCCGGTGTGGTGCAGAGCGAGTTCGGCGAGACCCGCGTTGTACTGGCCTCGTCGGTCCCAGTCCCGGTCGACGCGCGTCCGCGCCAGCAACTCCGCCGCCGGCTCCCAGACTCCCGACCGCGCCGCGGACAGCGCGGCCCGCAGACCGGCATTCGGTGCGTCCACTTCAATCGCCCCGTCCGGCGGCAATCCGTCGGCTGTGGCCGCCAAGTGCCGCAGGATTCTGGGCAGCGTGAATACGCTGGGCATCCTGCCCACAACCAGCCCCTCCCCAACGGCTCGCGGCCGCGCACAGTCGATCATCGACGAGCGCACACCCTATCGACCGGGCGTTCGGCGTACGTCGCCGACCCAAATGAGATGGCCTCTTACAGTAGAGGTCGTTTCCTCCCCTTGTTTCATCCTGGTATGCGTAGTTGGTCGAGTGAGGTGGGGTCACGCCGGGAGATGGTGTTCTCGCCGGTGAGGCGGCTGGCCATGAGGTCGGTCATGGCGAGGTGGATCATGGCTTCGGAGCGGGCGGGGAGGGTCTCGTAGTCGCGTGCCAGGCGGCGGTGGAGCATCAGCCAGCCGTAGGTCCGCTCGACTGTCCACCTTCGGGATCCGGGTGAAGCCCCGGTCGCGGGGGTACGGCGGTGATCTCCAAGTCGATGCCGAGGCCGGCGGCGTGTTCGACGAAGTGCTTGAAGCGCCGAATGCGCTGGGCAAGGCACAAGGTGTTCGGATGATTTCGGTGAAGCAACGCTAGGAGCAGGGACATGTTCGCGATGATTTTCGGCGCGCTCTTCTGGATCGCTGGCACCCACCATGTGCTCCGCGTCGACGCGCGCGTCTGGCGTGATCCCGAGCGTGCCGACCGGATGACGGCCGCCCTGACGGGCTTTCCGTTGGGCACGGAGGTCCGCCGTGGTCTGGTCCGGGGCACCGTCCTGAACACCGCCAACATGTTCCTACTCGGTACCAGCTTGATGTGCGGCGCCCTGTGGGAACAGCAGGGAGCACCCGGCGAAGGAATCCTTTTCTGGAGTGTCCTCGCCTGCGTCGGTCTCACCCTCGTGTCCGTCGTACTGGGCCTGGCCGTCATCTGGTTCAACGTGCCAACACGGCTGGTCCCGCCCCACATGCGCGACGAGGTGGGGCTGGTGACGAGGAAGCTGCGCGAACGCAACCTGCGTCGCAGCTGAAAGCCCGGAGCGTGACCTGACGCGATCCGACGCGCTGAAGTCACGCTCCGGGCGTTCCCGGACTCTCTCCCTCTTGGCCTTGTGTAGTGGCCACGGTGTGGTCGTCGAGCAGGAGTGAAGGCGAGTGGCCTCGCGCCACCGACCAGCAGCTCCAGGAGATCGCGGCCAAGCGCTCAAGGAGGTGTCCTTCCAGGACGGCGGCCGCGCGCCGGGAGCCTGGAGGAGGTCCGGTTCACGGACATCGAGCACCTCGAGTTCGACCTGTAGGTGCCCGACGCACCGCGAGCCCCGGACCAGTCAGTCCGGGGCTCGCTCGCGTGTGTCCTCAGCGGGCGGGCGACCACTCCGACGGGGACTTCGCCTCTCAAGCGGTCTGGGCGGCACGGCTGATGCGGTCCTGCGTGTCGCGGAAGAGGAGGTTTGACGTATTCGCGGACCAGCGGCGGGTTGGCCCAGCACACTGTGGCCAGCGAGGGATTCCCACCGGTGGTGGTCGGGTAGCGCCCTTGATCGCCCTTCGGGTCGCGGCGGTACAGGTCCCGGATGAATTCGACGACCAAGTGCTGGTCGTGGCCGCTCTCCTCCAGTCGCCTCAGCATCTTTCCCAGGTCGTGACGGTGTGCCGGCCCTGGTCCGAGGATGGCCTTCAGCGAGAGCTCAGCCAGCTGTGCGATGGCGCCTTCGAAGAACTCACGGATCGTTTCTTTGGACGCGTTCGTGCAGTGGTCGCGGGACAGGCACAGCGCGTCGGGCCATTCACGGTCGGTGCCCGTGTCGCCAAACGACCTCTGCCAACGGACCGCCGGTATCCGGCGCGCATGATCCTTCCCGGCCCCGTACGGCCGCCTGCGGCGCTTTGACGCCCTCCTGACTCCCGAGGGCCGCGATCAAGGCATTCAGAGGCGCCCACAGCGCCGTACAGCGCCTCCAGGGACTGAAGGTGTCGCTGAATCCCCTCAGGGTGCTCCGCGACCGTCTCGCCGCCGTCGTCGTCCCGCTGCGGTTCCTGGGTGCCCCGGAGCGACCTCCGCTCTCGGGGGAGGGATCTACTACCTGCACTGGACCGCTATCTGTACTAACCACTATTGGGGTGCAACCGGTGTCGATCGGACCCGTCCTCGTAGGGCGCCAGCGCTCCCGGTGAAGTCCGCCGTTGCTGCAACCGACTGCACGTTGCAGTCCGTCGCGCCCATCCCGGCCAGCACTGTGCAGCGTCCGTTGCGCAACCGGCTGCTGCTGCTGCTCCTGGTGGTGACGGGTGCAACGCCGGTTGCTTGCTGGGGTTCGGGTGTGTGGCGCAGTATTCGCACGACCCGGACGGCACACGGGTGCTGCACGTGCAGCAGGCCCGCCAAACCGAGTGGCAGCTGCTCGCCGCACGTCCTCGCTGCATGCAGCCGGCGCCCGCTGCTCCAGGGCCAGCGGCAGTGCTGCGGACCCGTCCCTGCGGCTGCATAAGATCGCAGATCTGCGATGTTCCGGCGAGATCTATGCACAGCTGTTGCATGCAGCGTGCGCACCTTGAGCAGCTGTCGGTTGTTCTGCTGCTCCAGAACAAACCGGTTTACCTGGTGCTACCACCCGCCCGCTGCCCGCTGCCCGCCGTCCGGCACCGGCCCGGAGTCCCGCATCACCGCGCCTTCCTCCGGGGCTGCACCCTCGCTCGACTGCAGCGGTCGGCCGCTGCGTCCGGGGCGGCTACGCGTTCGCGCCTGTTCCCACCGGTGGGCTGTCGGACTGGCCGCTGCCACGCGAGCACGCCCGTAGCGCGCAGTCGAAGAACACATCGACGTCGACGCTGGAGTCCCGGCGGGTGATCTCGTACAGCCCCTTCGTCGCCTCGAAAGCGGCCACGACGGGCAGGGTGATCTCCTGGTGCGCCCCGGTCTCCACGTCCCAGGTGGTGGGCGAAGCCGAGTGATGGGCCCGGTCCCGCTCCGCGGTCACCACACGCTGGTGCGCCTTGCGGGCCGCCTCGAACCATCGTGCTGCGTTGGCCGTGCCCAGTGCGTTGCCGACGATTGCGAAGAACGGGGTCACCTCCTCCGCGCTCGGGGGCCAGCTGTCGGTGGGCGGCCCGAAGTGGTTGCCCAGCTCGTGGGTGAAGTGGAGGCCGAAGTCGTGGGTCACGCCCCACTCGTACCGCGTCGGCCAGCGCTCGAGCGGACGGCACGCGGCGCCACCTCCCGGGAACGCTCGTGCGGGTTGCCCTGCCTGCGGCTTTCCCCTGGAGGGGAACGATGTACGCATCGTGCAGCGTCGCCTGCCACTGCACTGCCCGGCCTGCGCGTTTCCCTCTCGCGGGAACCGTGCGCAGCAGTTCCGGCAGAGTCGACCCGCTGCTCTTGCAGCACGGGGTTGCTGCACGGCGCTGCATGCTGCCCGTCCGATGCTGCACAGCCTCCACCTGCGGGTTTCCCCTCTGGGGGAACGTTGTACGCGGGATGCAGCACTTCGGGATGGAGCGCGCCCTGCTGCTCCCGCAGACCGAGACGGTGCCGCGGTGGCTGCCGGTCGCCTGCCACCAGCGGCTTTCCCTTCGGGGGGAACGGTGTTCACGCCGGGGCCTGGCTGTCCGAGCCGTGCAGGTCAGCGCGTACGCCGCAGGCCTCGGAAATGCCGGGAAGTGGGGCACGAACCTTTGCCGGGTTGATGGGCCGGTGATCAAAAAAGGAGGGGTCGCTCCCTCCGGGCGAGGTACGGTCCTGCCATGTCCCGATCAGCCGATACTGCCCTCTCCCAGCCCCCCGTCACCGCGGACGACCTCGACCTTGCCGTGCAACTCGCTGTGGCAGTCCTTCGCGAGGCGCCTCCAGCCGCGTGGGAAGGAAAGGCCGGTTCGCTGGAATGGGACTGCTGGGAAACCGTCGAGCACCTCAGCGATGACCTCTTCGCCTACGCTGCGCAACTGGGCCCCAAAGCACCGCCCTTGGATGGTGACGTGCCCTTCGTGTGGGAGAGCCGGCGGCCCGGCGGCCCGGCGAACGCCATTCACGCGGACCGCGAGGCGGGGGCCGCCGGCCTGCTGCAGGTCCTGGAAGCGAGCGGCGCGCTGCTGGTCGCCATGGTGCGCACGACGCCTCCGCAGCGCCGCGCCTACCACGTCTTCGGCGTCTCGGACCCGGAGGGCTTCGCCGCGATGGGGATAGTGGAGACCCTGGTGCACACGCACGACCTGGCACAAGGGCTCGGTCTCGCATGGAGCCCGCCTGCCGATCTGTGCGCTGGGGTGCTCGCCCGGCTGTTTCCGGATGCACCGTCGCCCACGGACCCCTGGCTCACCCTCTTGTGGGCCACCGGACGCGCCGAACTACCCGGACACCCTCGTCTCACCACATGGCGCTGGGACGGCACACCCCGGGCATAGGCTCAGCTGCTCCGCCGCAAGGAGAGGTCAGGTCGGGGTCCGCTGGTCAGGCTGCTGCTGAGATCGGTCGGCCACCCCAACGGATGCCTTTTTCGCTCGGATGCGGGCGCGCTCCTTGTGCTCAGCGACCAGGACGTCGCGGTGGCGGGAGTTGGCGTTGCGCCAGCGCAGGTAGGCGTGCAGGGCTTCGGTCTGCACGGTGTCGAACCTGTCGGCGCCGCCGCCGTCAGGCGAGGCTGCCCCTCTCCTGCATCAGCTTCTTCAGTCTGCGTTTGGCCATGACCAGGTGCTTATTGATCGACCCTTCGCTGAGTCCGAGTACCAGTGCGATCCGACTGTTCGTCATGTCCTGGAAATACCGCACGTAGATGATTGCGCGTTGACGTTCACTCAGGGAACCCGGCATCTGGCGGATATCGTTCGCGCCTTCCACCTCTGGCAGCTCATCAGTTTGCCGCCCGTCAGCAGGATCGAGCAGGTCGATGTCGAGGAGCTGGGACAGGCCGTTGCTGTTGCGCTTGAACCGGTACTCCGCATTGCGGATCGACCTGTAAAGGTACGCCCTGGGATTCTCAGGAGGACCGGCGGTCTCCCAACGGGAGTAGATCGCCAAGAACACCTCCGCGACAGGTCCTCGGCTTCCTGTCGGGAGAAGCCACGCCTGATGAGGTACACACACGCGCCCGGGAACTCGTGCTTGAAGAGCACGTCGAACTCCGACAGCGGGCTCTCAGCCTTCGAGAGCCCGTGCCGGGATTCGCGGCTCTTACTGATCTTTTCGTAAGTTCGGTGGGTGTGGTGGGCGGATGGTCAGGCGCGTATGGGCGAGGAATGACCATGGCAGTCGGGGGTTGGCGTTGATGCGGTGGATGCCTTGCTCGGTAGCGTCGGCGACATCGGCAAGGTGGTCGCCGGCGAGGTTGGCGAGTTCACGTTTCTTGAGCGAGGACCACAGCAGTTCTACCGGGTTCAGTTCGGGAGCATAGGCGGGTAATCGTTCCAGGGTGAGCCAGTCCTGTTCGGCGACCCAGGCCCGCATCGCCCGGCTCCAGTGGGCGGACAGGCCGTCCCAGACCAGGACCACTCGCTCGCCGCGGTAGAACACCTTCATCTGCTCCAGGACCTCGATGAGTCCGGCGGTGTCGTTGCTGCCGGGCTTGAGGTGGAAGCGCAGGCGAGCCCCGCGGTCGGGATCGGTGGAGTGGTAGCCCAAGGCCCTGGCCATCGACGCACGCTTCCAGTTCAGGCGGTGTCGCAGGAGCGGCGTCCGCCCACGGGGCGAGTAGGTGCGGCGGATCTGCGGGAGCAGGGAGACGCCTGATTCGTCGAGGAAGATGATCCACGCACGTGTGTTCACGGCCCCTTTTTGATCCGCGGCCACTCGTGCGCGATCCAGCGGGCGATCTCCGAATCGTCCCGCTCGACCGCCCTCCGCTTGGGCCGTTGCAGGCTCCATCCGAGCCGGCCGGTCAGCAGCCGCCATACCGATGCCCTCGACAACACCACCCCCGTTACCGGGTGACGACCGCACCGACTCGTTCCAGGGTCCACAGGTCGGCCTCGAAGCCATGAGCCTGGGCGCCTTGCTCCAACGCGGCCCGGACGATCTCGACTTGGGCGTCGTCCAGCTTGGGTGGGCGTCCGGTAGCTGCCCGTCGCCGCAGGGCCGAAGCACCGCCTTGCTCCCACACCCGCCGCCAACGCCGCACGCTCTCGGCACACACCCCCACCGCCCTCGCGATGTCCGCGTTCGAAACGCTGGCCTCGAACAACTCGACTGCCCGAACACGACGCGCCTCCGCCAACAGAGGCCGCGACAAAGGAGGAAGGGAGGAGCCGGCAACCGAAGGGGAAGCTTGAAAAGCCACCCCGACAGCCTCCCACCCACACATCCACCATACCCACCGAACTTACGCAAAGATCAGTAGAGGGTGTGTCAATTTAACGGCTGATCTTGGTTGTTGAGTGGTCAGCTGTTGCTCGGGGTCAGGCGACCCTCGAAGGCGATCTGGAACGCGTTGAGAGGTGCTTTCCAGCGCATGGTCCACCGCCTGCGGCCCTTCCCGGTCGGGTCCAGGCTCATCAAGGCCATGTAGATGCACTTGAGGGCGGCGGCCTCGTTGGGGAAGTGGCCGCGGGCGCGGACGGACCTGCGGATGCGGGCGTTGACGCTCTCGNGGGTGTGTCAATTTAACGGCTGATCTTGGTTGTTGAGTGGTCAGCTGTTGCTCGGGGTCAGGCGACCCTCGAAGGCGATCTGGAACGCGTTGAGAGGTGCTTTCCAGCGCATGGTCCACCGCCTGCGGCCCTTCCCGGTCGGGTCCAGGCTCATCAAGGCCATGTAGATGCACTTGAGGGCGGCGGCCTCGTTGGGGAAGTGGCCGCGGGCGCGGACGGACCTGCGGATGCGGGCGTTGACGCTCTCGATCGCGTTCGTGCTGCAGATGACCTTGCGGATCTCGACGTCGAAGGCGAGGAAGGGCACGAACTCGGCCCAGGCGTCAGACCACAGCTTCACGATCGCCGGATACTTCCGGCCCCAGGACTCCTGGAACTCCAGGAAGCGCTCCGTCGCCGCGTCCTCGCTGGGTGCGGTGTAGACGGGCTTGAGGGCCCCTGCGACCTTGTCCCAGTCCTGGCGGGCGGCATAACGGAACGAGTTCCGCAGCAGGTGAACCACGCACGTCTGGACGATCGTGCGAGGCCAGACGGTCTCCACGGCCTCGGGAAGGCCCTTGAGTCCGTCGCAGACCAGCATCAACACGTCGTCCAGGCCGCGGTTCTTCAACTCGGTGAACACGTGCAGCCAGTACTTGGCTCCCTCGCCGCCGTCGCCAGCCCAGATGCCGAGGATGTCGCGGGTGCCGTCCACCGTCACCGCCATCACCACGTAGATGGGACGGTTCGCGACCTTCCCGTCCCTGATCTTGACGTTGATGGCGTCCACGAACAGGACCGGATAGACGCGGTCGAGCGGCCGGTTCTGCCATTCGGCCATGCCCTCTATCACTTGGTCGGTGATGGTGGAGACGGTCTGCTTGGACACCTCGGCGCCGTACACCTCGGCGAGATGAGCTGATATCTCCCCGTGAGTGAGGCCCTTCGCGGACAAGGAGAGCACCATCTCGTCGATGCCGGTCAGGCGCCGCTGTCGCTTCTTGACGATCTGCGGCTCGAAGCTGCCGGCCGTGTCGCGGGGCACCTTCACTTCCACCGGCCCGACGTCGGTCAGCACGGTCTTGGCCCGGCTCCCGTTGCGGGAGTTGCCGCTGCCGCGACCGACAGCATCGTGGCGTTCGTAGCCGAGGTGATCGGTGATCTCGCCTTCCAGAGCAGATTCCAGGACCCGCTTGGTCAGCTGCTGCAGCAGCCCGCCCTGACCGGTCAGCTGCAGCCCCTCCGACCGGGCCCGTTCCACCAGCATCGCGACCAGTTGCTCATCAGACACGGGCGCAGGCTGCCCGGACGGGGCACTCTCGACAGGTTCCACGGTCTCCAACTCCACGGCGGTGTCAGTCACTTGACGTCTCTCCCATGATCGTCGGATCCGCCGTTAGATTTACACTCCC
>NZ_MJAH01000017.1 GCF_001746295.1 Streptomyces sp. LUP47B
GCGGCCGCGGACCACAGCAAGGCGAGCGCGGCCCGCAAGGCCGCCGACGAGGCCAATGCCGCGGCCAAGGGCGCCCGGCTTGCGGCGGACGCGGCCAACCAGGCCGGTATCGCCGCGACCGCGGCCGGGGATGCGGCGAGGGCCGCGACCAGCGCCGGAGCCAACGCCGACGCCGCCGCGAGCGCCGCGACCGACGCCAGCCACTACGCCGACCAGGCCGGGGCGAGTTCCGCCGAGGCCAGTGCCGCCGCCGCTGCGGCACGTGCCCAGGCAGCGGAAGCCACGCGTGCTGCGAACGCCGCCGAGAGCCTGGCTCGCAAGGCCGCCGTCGCCGCGAACGAGGCCCGCGACGCGGCCAACTCGGCCGCCACCCACGCGGAGAACGCTGCCAAGGCGGCCAACGATGCGGCCGACCACGCGGTGGAGGCCGGAAAGGCGGCGACCGAGGCGACCGCCCACGCGGCGGCCGCCAAGGAGGCTGCGGACCTCGCCAGCTCGGCCGTGGCCAAGGCCAAGTCGGTGTTCACGCTGGCCCGTCAGATCGAGGCGGAGGAACTGACCGCCCGTACCAACGAGGCCGTGGCGCGAGCCCGGCAGCTCAAGGTGCAGGAAGAGCAGCGCCAGGCGGCCGAGGACCGGGGGGTCCAGGCCTCCGCCGACCTGGAGGCGGACGCCCGGCAACTCAGCATGGCGGCCTCCGCACCGGACGCGGATCAGCGGATGCTGGCCGACGAGGGCCGTGACCTGGCGTTGCGCACCTTGAAGACCCGTGGTCCCTGGAGCCGTACGGCAGCCGGTGAGGCGCTCTCCGGTGACACCGCCGACGTGCTGTCGTACCTGCGTTCCGGCCGGGTCGAGGCCGCGCAGGACGACGCACGGTCGCGGGTGGAGACGCTGGCCCTGGAGTCGCCGGCGCCCGCTGTCCGCAGCGGGGCCGAGCAGGCCCTGGACGGCGGCACGACCAAGGTCGGCTCCTTCCTGGAGAGCGGTCAGTACGAGGCGATGGCCGACGACCTGCGCGTCTACGTATCGAAGGAGATCTCCAAGGGTGGCCCCAGTGTCCAGAGCGCGGGACGCTCGGCGCTGAGCTCCGGCTCCGTGGACAAGTACCGCACCTTCGTCATCGACGGTCAGTACACGGCCCGCACCGAGGACGAGCGGGTGCGCGCGGCGCAGCTCATCGACACCGGAGGCGCCGAGGTCAAGGCGGCCGCACGGATCGCGCTGGAGGGCCCCGCACCGCAGCTCCACGCCTTCATCCAGCGTGGCCAGTACCAGGCGCAGCGCAAGGACCAGCTCGCCGCGAGCCATGTCGCCCTGCTGCAGCAGATGATCTCCGAGGCCGACTCGGTGGCCGCCACCGCGCAGAAGAACGCGGCGGAGGCGGGCAAGGTCGCCGCCACGGCCCGCAAGGCGGCGGACAAGGCCAAGGAGTACGCCAAGCAGGCGGACGACTCGGCGAAGGCCGCCAAGGGGTACGCCGACGACGCCCTCAAGTCCGCCCAGGAGGCGGAGACCTCAGCGGCGAAGGCTGCGGCCTCGGCCCGCACCGCGCGTGCCGCGGAGGCCGACGCCCACGCGGCGGCGGCACGGGCCGTCTCCTCGGCCGCCGAGGCGCAGCTCTCCGCGAACTGGGCGCAGGGCTCCGCCGACGAGGCGTGGGGCGCGGCCCAGGAGGCACGGGCGTCGGCGACGGCCGCGGGCAAGGACTCCGCGGCGGCCGGCAAGGCCATGCTGGAGGCCTTCCAGACCGCGGTCTCGAAGCAGCTCGAGGAGGAGGCCGAGTTCCGTAAGACGGAGGAGGCCTGGCGCAACGCTCCGGACCCGGAGGGCCCTCAGGAGGAGGACGACGGCTGGATCCCGGACTGGCTGGAGGACAAGGCGGACACCGTCCTCATCTACGGCGAGGCCATCCTGACCGACCCGGACGTCTGGGCCGGACTCGCCGAGACGGGCACCGGCGTTCTGATGATGGGCGTCGGCGCGTCCGGCGACATCGCCGGCGGTGCGCTGTGCATCACGGGCATCGGTTGCCTCGCCGGTGCTCCGGCGATCGCGGCGAGCACGACCCTGGCCGTCGGGGGTGGGTTCACCGCCGCGGACGGCATCGGCCGCTTCAACGACGGCCTGGGCCAGGCACTGCGCGAGGCACAGAGCAAGAGCAACGCCGTACAGAAGGCGCAGACGGGTCCGATTCAGGCACCGAGGGGCGGGCTTCCGGGGTTTCCCAAAGCAACGCTCGCCAAAGGTAAGACGCCTGTGCAGGGCGGCGGCGGTATCCGCAAGCGCTGGAAGGACAACAAGTCGGGGGAGATCTACGAGTGGGACTCCCAGCACGGCGCGGTCGAGAAGTACAACAAGCGCGGCAAGCACCTCGGGGAGTTCGACCCCAATACTGGAGCCCAGACCAAGCCCGCCGATCCGACCCGGAAGGTGACGCCGTGACCGTGTACTTCCTTGTCACCTGCTATCCCAAGGACGGCGACCAGCCGCTCTCGTCCACCGACGTCACCGCGGTCGGCGCTGAAGCCTGGGGAGAACTCCTCGGGATGGCGCCGGAGCTGCTGGCCGACGTGTATCCGCTGACGCCGGAACACGCCGAGCGTGTTCAGGACCTGACCGGCATCGCGCTCGACCTCGAGAAGTACGAGTACTTCCTGGAGACCGAGGCGGACTGACAGAACGAGCAGGGGCCGTCCGCCAGGACGGCCCCCGTGGCTCAGTCGAACCAGCGGTCCCTCGCCAGTTCCTCCGTGCGGGTCGGGTCCTCCAGGAGGGCCGCCACCTCGAAGCGCCGTGGCCACTGGCCCGCCGCCCAGGCCAGGCCCGCGGCCACGCCCTCCAGGGTGGAGGCGTGCAGGGTGCCGTCGCTGGTGAGGCGCCAGTCGATCTCCACGCCGTCGACGACGAGTTCGTCGTGCTCGACGTAGGTGGACGGGGTACGGGCGCCCAGCAGCACCCGTACCGGCTCCGGTACGTCGTGCTCGGTGCCCTCGGAGTCGATGGAACCGGTGACGGACTCGCTGAGGCGGCGGACCTGGAAGAGTTCGGCCAGCTCGGCGGCCCGGGACGGGCGGACCGGCAGCAGGGGGACGCCCTCGGTGTAGGGGAGCAGGTCCGGTGAGTCGACGACCACCGCGTCGGCGGCGTCCACGACCTCGACCCGGCCGTCGGTCACCGCCCGCAGCTCGTCGGGCAGGGTGACCTGTTCGGGGTCCAGGTCGGCCAACGCAGTGTAGAGAGCGTGCAGTTGGGACCCGGTCACCGGTCGGTCGGGGTCGGCGAGGCGGTCAAGGAGCTCCGCCGCCCCGCCCGGCTCCTCCAGCAGCGCGGCCACCGACGTCCGCACGCCCAGCGCCCGCAGCACCTGCTCGTCGTCGAACCCGGTCGCGTCCGCCTCGTCGTACAGGCCGCGCAGAAGGGGGTCTCCCCCGGCCGCCAGCAGACCGGCGGGGCGGCGGCCGTCGAGCACCGGGTTCCCGCGCAACCACCAGGCGGTGTAGGGCCGTACGACCTCATGGGTGCCGTCCGGCAGGAGGACGCGGACCTGCTGGGTGATCGCGTCCCGCAGGGGCGGCCGGGCCAGCAGGGCCAGCGCTTCGGGCCACTTGTCCTCGTCGACCAGGTCGAGATCGCGTACGGCGACCAGTTCGGTGGCGACCGGCGGCACCGGCGTGTCCGGGAAGCGGTCGAGGATGTCCTCGCACCACACGTCCACGGCGTCGAGGAGACCGGCGTCGTCCGGCTCCGCGAAGTCACCCTCGCGGGGCTCCAGTTCGTCCGGGTCCAACACCACGTCCGTGGCCCGGACCAGGGCGAAGTTGGCGAGCACTCCACAGGCGGCCAAGGGCTGCTCGCCCCACTTGCCGGCCAGATCACCGTCCACGTAGGCGAGTACGTCCTCGCGCATGACCTGGGCGAACGGGCTGCCGGGCAGGACGAGTTCACCGGCGGGGACCAGTTCACCCTCCTCGTCCGGCAGGGCCAGCGCGCCCAGCCACGGCTCGTCGCCGGGCTCGAGTCCCGCGTCCCGGACGAGCGCGAGGACGGTGTCGGCCAGCTCCTCGGCGTCCGGGGTGTCCTCCTCCCAGCTCATCCCCCCGTCGTCGTCCAGGGAGGCGGCCACGGCGGCCCGTACCTGGGGCGTGGTGAGCACCGCGCGCGAGGTCGCGGGCAGCGCGCCCAGCTTCTCGAGGAGCGGGTGGGCGGCGGCCGGGTGGGCGACCTTGAGGCCGAGCCGGGCGAGGATCTCGGGGTCGATCCGGGGCCCGTCCGAGGTGGGCAGCAGCACCTGCCGGGGCCCGATGGTGGTCCGGCCGTCGGCGAGCGGCACGGGAAGGCCGGAGAGCCGGTCGGGGTCGACGCCCGCGAGGCTGTCGTAGAGCCGCTGCCACCACTCCGGCTCCTTCTCGAGCCCAGCGAGCCGGTCGACGGCGTCGGTCAGCGGGACGCGGGCAACGCCCAGCGTCCGCAGCTCCACCCGCCGTTCGAGTCCTGCGGGCAGCAGGGTCGGCAGGACTTCGGCGAGCACCCGCACGGTGTCGGCGCCGGCGCCCTCGACGACCTCGGCCTCACGCGGGCGCAGGACCTCCGGCAGCTCCGAGTCGTCGCCGGGCTCGAGTGCGGGTGGGAGAAACGCCGTGCGCGGGAGGCGATCGAGAATCGCCTGCCGCAGCGCCCCGTCCAGCTCGCCCTTCCCCAGCGGGCCGGGCACCAGAGCGATGATCCCTTCGCTCACCGGCCGCCAGCCGGCGAGGAGTTCGGCGTACACGTCCGCCGCGCGCTGCACGAGGAAGTCGGTGAGCGGTCCGGGTGCCGCGTGCCGGCGGGTGGGATCCAGCGGGAAGGACGCGATGAGCAGCGCGGGGACACCGAGCGGCTCGTCGCTGGGGGTCGGGGCGTGCACGACGGGGCTGGTGCGGGGGCGGGCCGGGGTGCCGTCGGTGTCGGCGGGCACCGCCCAGGTGAGCGACCAGTGCGGCCGCAGCCGCTCCTCGACGGGCCGGCCGACGAGGAGTTCGGGAGTGAGCGGCCCGTGCGCGGACGCCGTACGCCACCGGGTCGTACCGTCCCGCGAGTCCTCCACGACGACGAGGGTGCCCTCGGTGCGGCGGCTGATCGTGCGGGTCGTGTCCGTCTCGATCACGACCTCCTCGAGCCCGGGGAGGGCGAGGAGGAGAGCGTCGTCGACGGTGTTCAGGAGGCGCTCGGCGAGGTCGGCGGCGGCGGTGTCGCGCAGCGGGAGGATGACGACGGTGTCGTAGGGGTCGGGCGCGGTGCCCTCGGCGGCGAACGGGAGCCGCAGCAGCGGGACATGGCCGTCGCGGCGGCGGATCTCGTCGCCGAGCCCGGGACTGTGCCGTGCCGTGTCGGCGGCGTGTTCGCGGGCCTCGGCGAGGGACCAGCGGACCCCGCCGTGCCGGCCGACGACGGCGGGCTCGTCGGTGACGGCGAGCACGGCGGCGAAGCCGACGCCGAAGCGGCCGATCGAGCCGTCCTGGCTGTCGCGCTTGGCGGAGGCACGCAGGGTGGAGAGGGACTCGACACCGGCCGCGTCCAGCGGGGCGCCGGTGTTGGCGGCGAACAGGACGCCCTCGCGGAGGGTGAGCCGGAGCCGTCCCGGCACGCCCGCCCTGGCCGCAGCGTCGGCGGCGTTCTGCGCGAGCTCGACGACGAGTCGGTCCCGGTACCCGCCGAGGACGAGGTCCTCCTCGGCGTTGGCGTCCTCGCGGAACCGGGCGGGACTGGTGGCCCAGGCGTCCAGCACCCCTCGCCTGAGCCGGGCGGTCCCGAACGGGTCGGCACCCTCGGCGGCGGGCCGCACGAACTTGCTCACGTTCACACTCTCCTCGTCGGCGTGACGATGAAGGTACCGCGCGGAGGGGGTACGGCAACTCCGCCCCTGTGGCCCTCACACCTCGTCCTCATGGGAACCGGATTGCCGCGGGCGGCGAAGTACGGGTGCAAGCCCGAGCCTCACAGCGCCACAGCGACGGAAGGAGCCCCCGATGACCGTCGAACCAGGCGTCAGGGTGGGGCAGGACGGCGACGCCTCGGTGATCGAACGGTCCTGGGAGGAGCCCGAGGCGTTCGCCGCGCTCTTCGACCGCCATGCCGACTCCGTGCACCGTTACGCCGCGCGCCGACTGGGTGCGGAAGCGGCGAAGAACGTGATGGCGGAGACCTTCACCACCGCCTTCTAGCAGCGCTTCCGGTACCGCACGGAGGTGGCCGACGCCCACCCCTGGCTGTTCGGCATCGCGACCAACCTCATCGGCCGCCACCGACGCGCCGAGCCCGGCGGCTGAGGACACTCGGCCGGCCGCCCCGGGCGGGCCGCACGGACGTCGACGGGCGCACGGCCGTCGCTGTCCGGTACGTGGGCCCGGCCGGTACTCCGTGGGCGTCCGGGCGACGGGTGCTGCTCTTCGACGCGAAGTCGTACCAGTACCTCGGGACGCGTGAGCGGGTCACGGCCGGGGGGAAGTCGTACGACCAGTGGCAGCACGTGACCGCCCAGGGGGTGGTGGACCGGGTGCTGCGGCGCCCCTGAGCGGGCGCCCGTCCTACGAGTGACCCAGCTCCGCCGCATCCTCGTCCGCCAGCACCGGCACCGATCCCGAGTCCGGTGCCGGGCGCAGCGGGAACGGGTCCACCCGGGTCTCGTCGATCACCGGCGGCGACGGCTGCGGGGGCTTCGGCATGACCGCCGCCTCCGAGTGGCCTCCGCAGCCGTAGGACAGGGAGACCACGCGGCCGTCCGCCGGGGCGAACTCGTTGGCGCACAGTCCGAAGGCCTGGCCCAGCGAACCACCCAGCGGGACCAGGAAGCCGCAGCTGACGCAGGGCGCCGGGGCCGCCTGGGCCATCGGCGTCTTCGCGCCGAAGGACTCCTCCCAGCGGTCGGCGGCGACATGGAGGCCGTAGCGGGACAGGACCCGGGCCCGGCGCATGCCCAGTTCCTCGGCGACCGCGGCGATCGAGCCGCGGGTCGGGGCCACCGGGAGGTTCGAGGGGGTGCCCGCCGTGAGCTCCGCGTCCTCCGCCTCGACCAGCTCGGCCATCTCCTCGGAGACGGGCGCGCTCGGCAGCGGCTCGTCCTCGCCGGTGTAGCCGGGCTCCAGGCGGAGGTCCTCGGCGTCGGTGGGGAGCAGATCGCCGGGGCCCATGTCGCCGGGGCGCAGGCGTTCGCTCCACGGCACCCACTCCGGCGCCAGCAGCGCGTCGGGGCCGGGGAGCAGCACGACCTCGTCCAGCGTCACCAGCTTCGCGCGGGAGGCGCGCGCCACGGTGACGGCCCAGCGCCAGCCCCGGTAGCCGAGCTCCTTGCACTCGAAGAAGTGCGTGACGACACGATCGCCCTCGGAGACCAGACCCGAGTGCTCGCCCACCACACCGGGCGCGGCGGCCTCCTCGGCGGCGGAGCGGGCGAGGTCGACGGCCTCGGCACACAGGCGGTCGGGGGTGCGGCTTCGCGTTGTCGCTGCGCTCACAGGTATCGCTTCTCTCCTACGCCGTCACTCGGGTGCGCCGGCCTGAAGGCGGCGGATGCGGACGGAGCGGACCGGAGGACCGCGTCGACGTCCGCGCCCGATCGCGCTCGGGCGCACCTGCTCCTATCCATTCTGCGGGATGTCAGAGAGGCGCGCGGCCGAGAACGTTCGCCACGGCGCGCTACGCACGCTACCTGCTCACCGCCGCTCGGCCTACACCGACGTGATGATCCGTTGCCTCGGGTGGCGCTTCATATGCGTTCATACGCGCGGTAACCGCACTACTCACAGCTTTCTCGGGGCACTATGACGGGGTGGCAGCCGCGAGGACACCCCAGGGAGCCACCGGAGTCGGTGGCGGTTCGGGACGGATTACCCAGATGACAGGGCCCGTCCGTGCCGTCGGTCGTGCCCTGCACTTCCCGTTCACCGGTACGGCCCGGGGGATCCGCAAGGCGACCCATGCGCACGGGGCGGGCGAGTCCGGCCTCGGCAAGCTGATCGAACTGCACGCCGTCAACGGCGCGGGGGACGTGATGATCACCGTCGCGCTCGCCTCGACGGTGTTCTTCTCCGTGCCGACCGACGAGGCCCGTGGGCGCGTCGCCCTGTACCTCGCCATCACCATGGCGCCCTTCACGGTCCTCGCGCCCGTGATCGGCCCGCTCCTGGACCGTCTCCCGCACGGCCGCCGCGCCGCCATGGCGGGCGCGATGTTCGCCCGGGCGATGCTCGCGCTCATCATCGCCGGGGCGGTCGCCACGGGCAGCCTGGAGCTGTATCCGGCGGCTCTGGGCGTACTGGTGGCCTCCAAGGCGTACGGCGTCGTCAGAAGCGCGGTCGTGCCCCGTCTGCTCCCGCCCCGCTTCTCCCTCGTCAAGGCCAACTCCCGCGTCACCCTCGGCGGCCTCCTCGCCACCGGTATCGCGGCCCCCATCGGCGCCGGGCTCCAGGCCGTCGGACCGCGCTGGCCGCTGTACGGCGCCTTCGTGATCTTCGTCGCGGGTACGTTCCTGTCCTTCTCCCTGCCGCCGAAGGTCGACTCGGCCAAGGGCGAGGACGTGGCGCTGCTCGCCGCCGACGAGGAACATCTGCACGGACCACATCGCAAGGCCGCCAAACGGCCGGGGCTGCGCACGGTCGGCACCGCCGTCACCCACGCCCTCGGCGCGAACGCCGCCCTGCGCTGGCTCTCCGGCTTCCTCACCTTCTTCCTCGCCTTCCTGCTGCGCGAGCATCCGCTGACCGGCGAGAGCGCGGCGGTCTCCCTGGGCCTGGTGGCCGTGTCGGCGGGCGCGGGCAACGCGCTCGGTACGGCGGTCGGCGCCTGGCTGCACTCCAGGGCGCCGGAGATCATCATCGTGACGGTCGTGGCGTTCGTGCTGGGCGCGGCGATCACGGCGGCGATCTTCTTCGGGGCGTTCCTGGTGGCGTGTCTGACGGCGGTCGCCGGATTCTCACAGGCCCTGTCGAAGCTGTCCCTGGACGCGCTGATCCAGCGGGACGTGCCCGAACTCGTCCGCACCTCGGCGTTCGCCCGCTCCGAGACGCTGCTCCAGGTGTCCTGGGTGTTCGGCGGCGCGGTCGGCATCGTGATGCCGCTCAACGGCTATCTGGGCCTGTCGGTGGCCGCCGCGGTCGTCGCCGCGGGCTGGCTGGCCACCGCGAAGGGGCTGCTCAGCTCGGCCCGGCACGGCAGCGCGCCCAAGGCGCGAGTGGCGTAACCCGCCGCCGGCGCACGGCACGCCGTACCCCGCATAAGGGGACCGTAGGACGTGCCAGATAGCCTTCCGTCATGACCACGCTGCAATCCGATGTGCGACGCCGCCGTGCAGTCGCCGCCGCCGGCCTCGTTTCCGCCGGACTGCTCGTCCTGTCGGCCTGCGACAAGCCGACGCCGCGCGTCACCGTCACGGTCGGTTCGACCTCGGTGAGCTCCGAGGCCGTCTGCTACGACGACGGCAACGACCTCGGCCAGGCCAAGGCCGCCAAGTGCGCCCTCAAGAAGGGCGACGCCAAGACGATCAAGGTCAAGCAGAGCGAGACCCTGCGCGTCGGCGTCGACCAGAAGATCGCGGACACCGGCTGGGCCCTGTGGATCAACGGCCAGCAGATGACCTACGTCTACAAGAAGTCGTACTACGCCTTCGACGGCGTCGACCTCTTCGCCCAGCAGCAGGGCCAGGCCCCGCAGAAGACCCTGTACATCAGCATCGTCGAGCAGGACAAGACGACCTCGGGCCAGAGCAAGGACTACAAGGGCGTGTGGAACTTCAAGCTGGAGAACTCCGACTACTGATCCGTCGGAGCCGTAGCTGATGCGCATCCTCGTGGCCACCGCCGTCCCGGTCGAACGGGACGCGGTGGCGCGCGCGTTCGAGGGCACGGCATCGTCCGTCGACGTCGTCGCCGTGGGGGTCGGGCCCGCTCTCGCCGCCGCCCGCACCGCCACCGCGCTCACCATGGCCGGCGTGGAGGGTGCTCCCTACGGCCTCGTCGTCTCCGCCGGGATCGCCGGCGGGTTCCTGCCGCACGCGCCACTCGGGTCGCTCGTCGTCGCCGACGAGATCACCGCGGCCGACCTCGGGGCGGAGACCGCCGAGGGGTTCGTGCCGGTGACCGAGCTGGGGTTCGGGGTCGTCACCCACCGTCCGCCCGAAACACTCGTACGGGCCGCCGTGGCCGCGACCGGCGGCCGGGCCGGAGCCGTGCTCACCGTCTCCACGGTGACCGGTACGGCCGCCCGCGCGACCGCGCTGAGAGAACGCCATCCCACCGCCCTCGCCGAGGCCATGGAGGGCTTCGGGGTCGCCGAGGCGGCCGGGGCGCACGGGGTGCCCGTGCTGGAGATCCGCGCCGTCTCCAACCCGGTCGGTCCGCGCGACCGGGCCGCCTGGCGGATCGGCGACGCGCTCGCGGCCCTGACCGAGGGGTTCGGGAAGCTGACGCCCGTACTGGAGGGTTGGAAACACCATGACGACTGAGCCGCTGCAGATCGCGTACTCCCCCTGCCCCAACGACACGTTCGTCTTCGACGCGCTGGCCCACGGCCGGGTGCCGGGGGCGCCTTCGCTGGACGTGACCTTCGCCGACATCGACATCACCAACGGGATGGCGGAGCGCGGTGAGTTCGATGTGCTGAAGGTGTCGTACGCCGTGCTGCCGTACGTCCTGGACGAGTACGTGCTGCTGCCCTGCGGGGGTGCGCTGGGGCGGGGGTGCGGGCCGCTGGTGCTGACGCGGGAGGCGGACGTGGACCTGGCCGGCCGTACCGTCGCCGTGCCGTCCGAGAGGTCGACGGCGTATCTGCTGTTCCGGCTGTGGGCGGCGGACGTCGTCGAGGGCGGGGTCGGGGAGATCGTCGTGATGCCGTTCCACGAGATCATGCCGGCCGTGCGGGACGGTCGGGTGGACGCGGGGCTCGTCATTCACGAGGCGCGCTTCACGTATCAGAACTACGGACTGCACAAGCTCGCGGACATGGGCGAGCACTGGGAGTCGACGACGGGGCTGCCGATTCCGTTGGGCGCGATCATCGCCAAGCGCGCCCTCGGTGCCGGAAGGCTGAAGTCGCTCGCGGAGTCCATCCGTACGTCCGTGCGGGCCGCTTGGGACGAGCCCGAGATTTCCCGGCCTTATGTCATGGAACACGCGCAGGAGATGGATCCCGCCGTCGCCGATCAGCACATTGGTTTGTACGTCAACGAGTTCACCGCGGACCTCGGGGAAGACGGATATGCGGCGATTCGAGGGCTGCTGACCCGGGCGGCCGCGGAAGGTCTTGTGCCCGCTTTGGGGCCGGACGCGTTGTCGTTCATCTGATGCGTCCCTGCGGGGCGCTCGGCCATTGAGCCAGTTTCAGCATTCCCAGCACCCGGTGGATCAGGAAGCCGGCGAGCGGCAGTTCCACGCACACCGCCAATGCCGCCGACCACCAGACATCCGGGCTGCCCAGGGCCAGCGACACGTCGAACCACGCGTCGCAGACCAGCAGGGCACCCGTCGACACGGCCGCCACCACGACCCCGCGGTGGCGGCGCCAGCCGAGCAGGGCCGTGGCGGCCATCGCCAGCAGGAGCAGCACGTCGAAGCCCACCCACGTGGTGCGCCACTGGCGGACCGTGTAGCCGCTGGGCAGCGTGAACGCCAGCAGGATCGTCCACGGGACGAGGCCCACGGCGCAGACCGTGAGCAGTTCCAGGGTGTGGCGCCGCTGCCGCCGGATGCGCTCCAGCAGCTGTGGGGACGGCGCCTCGGCCCGTGTCTCGCTCATTACACGTCGAGTTGGTCGGCGACCGCTCGCAGGAGACCGGCGATCTTGCTGCCCGCCGCCTTGTCGGGGTAGCGGCCGCGCTCCAGCATCGGTGTGATGTTCTCCAGAAGGGTCGTCAGGTCCTGGACGATGGAGGCCAGTTCGTCCGGCTTCTTGCGGGTCGCCGCCGCGACGGAGGGGGTCGGGTCGAGGATGGCCACCGAAAGGGCCTGGTCACCGCGCTGCCCGGCGACCACTCCGAACTCCACCCGCTGTCCGGGCTTCAGCGTCTCGACTCCGGCAGGGAGGACCGAGGAATGGACGAAGACGTCACCGCCGTCGTCGCGGGAGAGAAAGCCGAAACCCTTCTCACCGTTGAACCATTTGACCTTGCCGGTGGGCATGTCTGTCCTCGTCCTCGTACTCGTCGGAAAACTGCTTGCGGAAACGGCTCTTGATAGCACTTGGGCGGGTCGTCGGGACCCGCCGGTACCAAGGCTAATGGTCTTCAGGCCGGTGACAAGACGTCGCCCGGTTGTTCCTTCGCGCAGGGAACTACCCTGGTCCGGTGCGTGACAAAACCCAACCGAATTCCGCCGCTCCCGGTGACCGACTGATCCGTGCCGGAGCCATCGTCTTCTTCATCGGTGCGGTGGCCACTCTGGTCACCGTGGCCCCGTTCCTGCTCGGAACGACGCCTTTTCCGACGTACATGTTCGGATTGAGCATGCTCATGGCCGTCGGGTTCGTGGTCGCCGGTGCGGGCGTACTGCAATCGGTCGCGGCGGGAAGGCGTCAGGCGCGGGCCGGCAGATAGCCCGGACGGTAGTCCGAAAACCACCCCGGGAACTCGGTGAGGTCCGCGAGGACGACATCGGCTCCGGCCTCGCTCAGTTCCTCGGCGGTGCACGGGCCGGTGGGCACCGCGACGGAGAGCGCCTCGGCGATCCGCGCCCCGCGCACGTCGCCGGTGTGGTCGCCGACGTACACCTGCGCGCCGTGCTCGCGCAGCGCCACGCCCTTCTGCTCGGCCCACAGGTTGCCGATCACCGCGTCCGGCTCCAGGCCCAGGTGCTCCATGTGCAGCTTGGCGTTGGGCTCCCACTTGGCCGTCACGACGATCGCCCGCCCGCCGGCCGCCTGTACGGCGCCTATGGCCTCGCGGGCGCCGGGCATCGCCAAGGTGCCGGTGATGGCGTACGACGGGTAGAGCTCGCGGTACAGGCCCGACATCGCCGGGATGCGGTCCGCCGGGAACCAGTACGCCATCTCCTCCTCCAGCGGAGGCCCGAGCCGCGTGACCACCAGGTCGGCGTCGACGTACGTCCCCGTCCGCTCCGACAGCTCCACCCAGCAGGCGTGGATGCCGGGGCGGGAGTCGATGAGCGTCATGTCGAGGTCGAAGCCGACGGTCGGGGCGGTGATGCTTGTAGAGGCCATATGGGCCATTGTGCCCGGGCGGCGGGGCGCGCAGACACCGGATTTCCGGGGCCTACCGCTGCCGCTGCGAGCGCCACACCAGGAACAGCGCCGACGCCACGGCCGCGCCCCGCACCACCCAGGGCCAGGTCTCGGCGATCGCGTCGTTCATGTGGCCCTGGGCGATGGGCTCGCCCCAGCGGCCCTCGTTCCTGCCCCACAGCCAGACGAGCCCCGCGGTGAGCGAGAGGCCGGGCAGGAACACGACGGCCCATTTGGTCTCGGTGTCGGTCAGCCGGCGCGAGGCCCAGGCGATGAGCCAGCCGACGACCAGGACGAGCAGGTTGCCGAGCACGGCACCGGCGGCGAGCAGGGCGGCGGCGAGCAGGAGGAGGGGGTTGCTCCAGCCTCCGCCTCCGGAGCCCACGGCCCGGGAGAAGGGGCGCCGGCGGACGGGGGCGGCCTCGACGACCGGTTCCGCGGTGACCTTCTTCGGCCTCCACCAGGCCGTACGGGTCCGCACCACCGGCGCCTGCGTCACCTGCTCCACGGCCGGCGGGGGCTCGGGTTTCTTCTCCTCCTTGGGCGGCGGGGGCCTCAGCAGCTCCGGGATCTCCACTCCGCCCACGAAACCCGGCACGCTGTCGCCGACACCGAAGGGACTGCTGTCCACCCGCCACCAGTCGGGCTGCGCCGCGCTGTCGCCGAGCTCGTCCAGGCCGGCCAGATGGGGCCCCTGGGACGTGTCGCGGTCGGCGGCCGGGGCGGGCTGCGGCGGGGTCCCGGGGCGCGGCCGGGGGACGACCTTGCGCAGGCCCTTGGGCCGCTCGGTCTCCTCGGTCTCCCGGTCCCGCTGTACGGGCATGGAGACGACCGGCGTCTGCGGGGCACTGCCCGCCGTGCCTCCGGCGGCGGTGACCACCTCGTCGGGGCTGCCCAGCCTGGCGATGATCCGGCGGACGGCGGCGGGCGAGTCCACGGTGACCTTGGCGCGCCGCCGGTCGATCTCGTTGCGCAGCTCCGAGACGAGTCTCATCCGGGTGGACGACGGCAACTGGCGCTGCTGCGCGACGTCTCCGACGCGGCTCAGATACTCGTAGACGACCTGGTCGCTCTCGATACCCACGAAGTCCCCTCCGGGGTTGGTGCGTTGGCTCCCCTGTGGGACGAAACTAGCGCACCGCCCCCGGGGACGCGCACCCCCGCCGACCGCACCTGCTCGGTCCTGCCGCCGGAGGCAACCCGCTACCGTTGGTCGGATGAGCAACCCGGCCGTACCGCCGCGCTCCCTCGCGGAAGCGCTCCGGGCCAGGGACGACGCCTCCCTGGCCGCGCTTCTGCGTGCCCGCCCCGACCTCATCACGCCCGTTCCCACGGACCTGACCCAGCTCGCGACCCGGGCCGGGACGCGGGCGTCGGTGGTGCGGGCGCTGGAGCGGCTGGACCGTTTCGCGCTGCAGACGGCGGAGGCGCTGGCCGTGGCCGCGGACCCGGCGCCGTACGAGGAACTGCGGGCGCTGCTGACCGGTGACGGCGGCGACCCGGCCGTCTCGGCGGCGCTGCCCCGCGCCCTTGCGACCCTGCGGGAACAGGCGCTGGTGTGGGGGGACGACGACCGGCTGCGGCTGGTGCGCACCGCCCGTGAGTTGCTCGCGCCCTCGCCGCAGCATCCGTCGCCCACCGGGCTCGGGCCGACCGTGCAGGAGGCCACGGCGGGGATGTCGCCGGGCCGCATCCAGGACATCGTGACGGCGACGGGGCTCGGCTCGACCCATGACGCGGTGTCGGCGGTGGCGTCGCTGACGGCCCTGTTCAAGGACCGCAAGCGGATGTCCGCGCTGCTCGCCGGGCTCCCGGAGGAGTCGCGGGAGGTGCTCACCAGGCTGGTGTGGGGCCCGCCGTACGGCCAGGTCACCGCCGATCCGGCGGCCCATCTGCGGCGCCTGCTGGACCTGGGGCTGCTGGTGCCGACGGCGCCCGGGACGGTCGTCCTGCCGCGGGAGGTGGCCCTGCATCTGCGTGGCGGCCGTGCGCACCGCGCGGTGGAGCCGCTGCCGCCGGCCGTGGAGCCCGCGGCGACACACAGTCCACAGGTTGTGGACGCGACGGCGGCCGGGCAGGCGTACACCGCGCTCGCGACCGTCGAGGAGCTGCTGAAGGACTGGGACGAGGGCGGGCCCGCGGTGCTGCGGGCGGGCGGCCTCAGCGTCCGCGACCTCAAGCGCACGGCCGTCGCCCTGGACGTGGCGGAACCGGTCGCCGCGTTCTGGGTCGAGCTGGCGTACGCGGCGGGCCTGCTCGCCTCCGACGGCGAGGCGGACGAACGGTACGCGGCGACCCCGGCCCACGACGAATGGCTGGAGCAGCCCGCGGCACAGCGCTGGGCCCGCCTGGCCGAGGCGTGGCTGGCGGCGACACGGGTGTCCGGCCTGGTGGGCGGCCGGGACGCGAAGGAACGCGCGCTGTCGACGCTGGGCCCGGGACTCGACCGCAGCGCGGCGCCAGAGGTACGGCACCGGGTGCTGACGCTGCTGGCGGGGCTCCCGGAAGGCGCGTCGCCGTCGAAGGAGTCGGTGCTGGCCCGGCTGCGCTGGGAACGTCCGCTGCGGGGACCGCAGCGCGAGGACGACCTGCGGTCACGGCTCGCCGAGTGGACGCTGGCGGAGGCGGAGCTGCTGGGAGTGACGGGACGCGGGGCGCTGTCGGGGCACGGGCGGGCGTTGCTCGGCGCGACCAGGAAGACGCCGGACCAGGTGCCGCAGGGCCCCGGCGACAAGCTGCCCGTGCACCATCGCCCCACCGTCGCGGAACCCCTCTCCCCCGCCGAGCAGGCCACCGCGTCCGCCACGGCCGCCCGGCTGCTCGCGCCGCTGCTGCCCGAGCCGCTGGACCACGTCCTGCTGCAGGCCGACCTGACCGCGGTGGCCCCCGGTCCGTTGCAGCGGTCGTTGGCCGAGGTGCTCGACGTGCTGGCCGACGTGGAGTCGAAGGGCGGGGCGACGGTCTACCGCTTCACCCCCGGCTCGGTACGCCGTGCTCTGGACGCCGGCCAGTCCGCCTCCGACCTGCACGCCTTCCTCGCCGCGCACGCGCGGACGCCGGTGCCGCAGCCGCTGACGTACCTCATCGACGACGTGGCGCGCAGGCACGGCCACCTCAGGATCGGCGCGGCCTCCGCCTACGTGCGCTGCGACGACGACGCCGTCCTCAACGAGATCCTCGCCGACAAGCGCGCCGCGGGCCTGCGCCTGCGCCGTCTGGCCCCGACCGTGCTGGCCGCGCAGGCCGACCCGGCGGCACTGCTGGACGGCCTGCGCGCGATGGGCTTCGCCCCGGCCGCCGAGTCCGCGGAGGGCGACGTCCTGATCACCCGCGCCCACGCCCACCGCACCCCGCCCCGCACGGCCCCCGAACCCGTCCCGGACGGCCCCCCGGTCCCCGACGCGACGCTCCTGTCGGCCGCGATCCGGGCGATCCGGGCCGGTGACCTGGCCTCGACGACCCCGCGCAGACAGACCGACCAGCCCCTGCCCGGCACCGGCGAGCTCCCCCGCACCAACTCCGCCGAGACCCTCGCCACCATGCAGGCCGCCGTCCTGACCGGCGAGGCCCTGTGGATCGGTTACGTCAACGCCGAGGGCGCCGCCAGCCAACGCCTCATCGCCCCCGTCCGCGTCGAGGGCGGCTTCGTGACGGCCTACGACCACACCGCGGACGAGGTCCGCACGTATCCGCTGCACCGGGTGACCGGGGTGGCGGAGCTGGCGGACGAGGCGTAGGGCTCGAAACCGGCGCTTCCGAGACCGGGCGGAGGGGAAACGCTCTCTTGGACAGGACCGCGTGTTCGCGCATCCGGTGTCTTCGGCGAAGGGGCTTTCATGGCAACGACGATCCGCAGGGCGGTCATCCCCGCGGCGGGGCTGGGATCCCGCCTCCTGCCCCTGACGAAGGCGATCCCCAAGGAGATGCTGCCGGTCGGCGACAAGCCGGTCATCGAGCACACCGTGCGGGAACTGGTGGCGTCCGGCATCACCGACATCACCATCGTCGTCTCCGGCGGCAAGGGCCTGATCCAGGACCACTTCCGCCCCAATCCGACCCTCGTCGCGCAGCTGCGGACGGACGGCAAGACGGCCTACGCGGACGCCGTGGAGGAGGTCGGCGAGCTCTCCCGGCTCGGGCACATCACCTACCTCGACCAGCACGGCCCGTACGGCAACGGCACTCCCGTCCTCAACGCCGCGCGCAACATCGGCGACGAGCCGGTCCTGGTCCTGTGGCCGGACGACGTCTTCGTGGCCGACGTCCCGCGCGCCCAGCAGCTGATCCGCGCCTACGAGGCGACCAGCTGCCCGGTCCTCGCCCTGCTGCCGATGGACCCGGCCGACTCGCAGCGCTACGGCGTGCCCCGGGTCAAGGAGGACCTCGGCGACGGGCTGCTGCGCATCACCGGCCTGGTCGAGAAGCCGAAGCCGCAGGACGCGCCCTCCGCCTACGCGGCCATCGGCGGCTATGTCATCACCCCCGGCATCATCGAGGAGCTGCGCCGCCAGACGGAGCGCTGGTACGAGCACCGGACGGGCGAGATCTACCTGACGGACGCCATCAACGCCTACGCGAGCAGCAAGGCCGTCTACGGCCAGGTCATCCAGGGTCGCTGGTACGACACCGGCAATCCGCTGGCCTACCTCACCGCCCAGTTCGCCCACGCACTCGCCGACCCGGAGTACGGCCCCCATCTGCGCCGGCTGGCCGAGCTCACCGAGGACCGGCCCTGACGGTCAGCAGTCCACGACGGCGGCGCCCGCGGGCAGGCCGAAGTGGGTGCGGGCCGCGGCCTCCAGGGCGCCGGAGGACATCGAGTCCTGCGCGAGCGAGGCACCGACGATCCCGAAGTGGTCCCTCGTCCATCGGGCGTTCCCGGCGCCGTCGGGGGCCTCCTCCCGGGACACGATCCGGTAGCCGCCCGCGGCCGCGTCGTCCCGCTCCAGCCGCACCACCTGCGGGACCTGCCCGGCGCTGCACTCCACCAGGGTGTCGTCGTGCACGCCGTACTCCACGCACAGCGTGGTGACGTCCGCCCGCACGGCGGCCCCTTGCTCCTGGAGACCGAGCGCCTCCGCCCGGCAGAACCAGCGTGCCTTGAGGGCGGGCAACGTCTCGCCGTAACCGCTGCCCCGCGCCTCGGACGTGAGGCCGGCCTCGATCACCGGCCGGACCTCGCCCCACAGCCGCGTGTCGACCTCGGCCCCCGGCCACATCACGTAGGCACCCGTCGCCACCAGCACCACGACGGCTCCCCCGCCGACCACCCATCTGCCCGCAGACATCCCCATACGCCCTCCCCGCCCCGCTCCCGTCAGGAAAGACACACGAGCGGGGGCCGGGGTTGCACGCCGCCGAGCTCCCCTGATCGTCCCTGGGTGAGGCACACTGGACGTTTGGCCCGTGCGGAAGGATGCATGTACGTGAACGGTCCTCTCATCGTCCAGTCCGACAAGACACTGCTGCTCGAGGTCGATCACGAGCAGGCCGACGCGTGCCGTCGGGCCATCGCGCCGTTCGCGGAACTGGAGCGGGCGCCCGAGCACATCCACACCTACCGGGTCACGCCACTGGGGCTGTGGAACGCGCGGGCCGCCGGGCACGACGCCGAGCAGGTGGTCGACGCGCTGGTGCAGTACAGCCGGTATCCGGTGCCGCACGCCCTGCTCGTCGACGTCGCCGAGACGATGGACCGGTACGGACGGCTCACCCTGAGCAAGCACCCCACGCACGGGTTGGTGCTCACCACCACCGACCGGCCGGTGCTGGAGGAGATCCTGCGCTCGAAGCGGATCATCCCGCTGGTGGGGGCGCGGCTCGACCCGGACACCGTGGCCGTGCACCCCTCCGAGCGCGGGCAGATCAAGCAGACGCTGCTGAAGCTGGGCTGGCCCGCCGAGGACCTCGCGGGGTACGTCGACGGCGAGGCGCACCCGATCGAGCTGGCCGAGGACGGATGGGCGCTCAGGCCCTACCAGAAGCAGGCCGTGGAGAACTTCTGGCACGGCGGGAGCGGGGTCGTGGTGCTTCCCTGCGGTGCGGGGAAGACCCTCGTCGGCGCCGGGTCCATGGCGCAGGCCAAGTCGACCACGCTGATCCTCGTCACCAACACCGTCTCGGCCCGGCAGTGGAAGCACGAGCTGGTGAAGCGGACCTCCCTGACCGAGGACGAGATCGGCGAGTACAGCGGGACGCGCAAGGAGATCCGGCCCGTCACCATCGCCACCTACCAGGTGCTGACGACCCGGCGGAAGGGCGTCTACCCGCACCTGGAGCTCTTCGACTCCCGGGACTGGGGGCTCATCGTCTACGACGAGGTGCACCTGCTGCCGGCGCCCGTCTTCAAGTTCACCGCCGACCTCCAGGCCCGGCGCAGACTCGGGCTGACCGCGACCCTCGTGCGCGAGGACGGGCGGGAGTCGGACGTCTTCTCGCTCATCGGGCCCAAGCGGTTCGACGCGCCGTGGAAGGAGATCGAGGCGCAGGGGTACATCGCGCCGGCCGACTGTGTCGAGGTCCGGGTGAACCTCACCGACTCCGAGCGGCTCGCCTACGCCACCGCCGAGCAGGAGGAGAAGTACCGCTTCTGTGCCACGACCGCGACGAAGCGGAAGGTCACGGAGGCTCTGGTACGACGGTTCGCGGGTCAGCAGATTTTGGTGATCGGCCAGTACATCGACCAGCTCGACGAACTCGGCGAGCATCTGAACGCTCCCGTCATCAAGGGCGAGACCTCCAACGCCCAGCGCGAGAAGCTCTTCGAGGCGTTCCGGCAGGGCGAGATCAGCGTGCTGGTGGTGTCGAAGGTCGCGAACTTCTCCATCGACCTGCCGGAGGCGACGGTCGCCATCCAGGTCTCGGGGACGTTCGGATCACGGCAGGAGGAGGCGCAGCGGCTGGGGCGGGTACTGCGCCCGAAGGCGGACGGTCACCAGGCGCACTTCTACTCCGTCGTCGCCCGGGACACGATCGACCAGGACTTCGCCGCCCACCGCCAGCGGTTCCTCGCGGAGCAGGGGTACGCCTACCGGATCGTGGACGCGGACGAGTTGCTCGCGGAGAGCTGACCGGCGGCTACCTGCGGCGGACGCCGGCCTCCTCGCCGTACTCGCCGAGTATGACGACGTCGAAGGCGGCGCCGGCGAGGACGCGGATCGCCCGGAGGGCGTTGCCCAGGCGGTGGGTGTTGTGGTGATCGGAGAGGGGGGTCGCCCCGGACGGGCGACCGGGGGCTGGGGTGAAGGTCGCTGCGCTCATGTCTCCATAGTGGCTTTCGAGGCATAAGCAGGGCATCGGTCCCAGGTAGCCACTTGCTGTGCTACCTGAGTACAGCCCAGGGGTGGAGCCTCCCCTAGCCGGTGGAGGGGTGACCCCCTAGGGGACGGACGGCTCGAGGACGGCCGGGGGACGGCCGGGGGACGGCCCTGGGGACGGCCGGAGGACGGAAAAACGGTTGGCGTCCCGCCGGGGGCCTGCTCTAAGCTCTCCGCTCTTGCCCGCCTCCCTCCCGGAGCGCCGCCGACCGGACGGAAACCGGTCGGCACACTGCAGCCGCCCAGCCCGCAGCACCTTCGGAGGCACCCCCTTGTCCAGGCCGCCCACGCCCGTGCCCGTAGCCGACGACCCCCTCGCCCGCGAACGCTCCCACCTCGCCGGCTCCCGTGCCGCACTGCGCGCCATGCGGGAGGACGCCGAGTCGCTGGACATCAAGGACGTCACCGCCAACTGGGTCAACGCCGAGGTCCTGGCCCGCCAGATCGGCGAGCGCATCAAGTCGCTGGCCGACCTCAGCGACACCCCCCTCTTCTTCGGCCGCCTCGACTACCTGCACTCCCCCGGCGCCGACCGGGCCGAAGGCGCGGACGGCGAGCGCTTCTACATCGGCCGCCGGCACGTCCACGACCACGACGGCGACCCGATGGTGATCGACTGGCGTGCGCCGGTCTCGCAGCCGTTCTACCGGGCGTCCAAGAAGGACCCGATGGACGTCGGGCTGCGCCGCCGTTTCGGGTACACCCGCGGCGACATCACCGCCTACGAGGACGAACACCTCTCCGACCCCGCCGAGGCCGCGACCACCAGCAAGCTGCTCCAGCAGGAGATCGAGCGCCCGCGCGTCGGCCCGATGCGCGACATCGTCGCGACCATCCAGCCCGAGCAGGACGAGATCGTACGGTCCGGGCTCGGCGGCACGGTCTGCGTCCAGGGAGGCCCCGGCACCGGGAAGACCGCCGTCGGCCTGCACCGGGTCGCCTACCTCCTCTACGCCCATCGCGAGCGGCTCGCCCGCACCGGCACCCTCGTCATCGGACCGAACCGGTCCTTCCTGCACTACATCGAGCAAGTGCTGCCCGCGCTGGGCGAGTTGACGGTGAAGCAGGCGACCGTCGACGACCTGGTGGCGGCGGGCCTCGAGGTGCACGGGACCGATGACGCGGCCGCCGCCGTCCTCAAGGGCGACGCGAGGATGGCGGAGGTGCTCAAGCGGGCCGTGTACGCGCATGTGACCATGCCCACCGAGCCGGTGATGGTCGTCCGCGGGTCGCGCAGGTGGCGGGTACCGGCGTACGAGATCGAGGAGATCGTCCGGGAGTTGCTCGACCGGGGCATCCGTTACGGCGCCGCCCGCGAGGCGCTCCCGCAGCGCATCGCGCACGCCGTGCTGGTGCAGATGGAGCGGTCCGGGGAGGCGCCGGACGACCGGGTGCAGGACGCGGTGGCCCGCAACGCGGCGGTCAAGGCGGCGGTCAAGGCGATCTGGCCGCCGGTTGATCCGGCGAAGCTGGTGCTCCGGCTGCTGACGGACGCGGACTTCCTGGCCGCACACGCGGAGGGGATCCTCGACGAGGACGAGCTGAAGACGATTCTGTGGGCGAAGCCGGTCCGGTCGGTGAAGTCGGCCAAGTGGTCCGCCGCGGACGCGGTGCTGATCGACGAGGCGACGGACATCGTGGAGCGCACGCACTCCCTCGGGCATGTGGTCCTCGACGAGGCGCAGGACCTGTCCCCCATGCAGTACCGCGCGGTCGGCCGCCGCTGCTCCACCGGTTCGGCGACCGTCCTGGGCGACCTCGCGCAGGGCACCACACCCTGGGCGACGCGGAGTTGGGACGAGGCGCTGGCCCACCTGGGCAAATCCGACGGTCTGATCGAGGAGTTGACGGCGGGTTTCCGCGTACCGACGGACGTCATCACCTACGCGTCCCGCCTCCTCCCGCACATCGCGCCGGGCCTGACCCCGGTCGCGTCGGTCCGGGAGAACCCGGGTTTCTTCGATGTCCGCCCGGTGGAGACCGCGGATCAAGTAGTGGCCGCGTGCGAGGAGTTGCTGCGCAACGAGGGCTCGACCGGCCTGATCGCCGCCGACGCTCGTGTCCCGGAGCTGGCGGAGGCGCTGACCGCGGCCGGTATCGGCCACCTGGCCCCCGGTGAGGAGACGACGGCCGAGACCCGGCTGACCCTGGTCCCGGCGTCCCTGGCCAAGGGCCTCGAGTACGACTACGTCGTCCTGGACGAGCCGCAGGCGGTGGTGGACGGCGAACCGGACGAACGCACGGGCCTGCGGCGCCTGTACGTGGCACTGACCCGAGCGGTGTCGGGCCTGATCGTGACGCACGCGGCACCGCTGCCGCCGCACCTCGCCGACTAGGACACCACCGCCGAGTGCAGGCGTGGGGGGCTGGTCGCACACGTCCAGAACTCGCCGCCACTGCCGCACCGCATCCACCGAAACCGGTCCCTGCCAACCCCCCGGCCTCGCCGCCCCACCGATGTGGAACCCGTCGATCCCCGCCCCCCGCACCTCGCCGACTAGGACGCCACGTCCTGTCGCCAGCCGAGCGCAGGTGAGGGGGGCTGGTCGCACACGTCCAGGACGCGCCGCCACTGCCGCACCGCATCCACCGAAACCGGTGCCTGCCAGCCCCCCGGCCTCGCCGCCCCACCGATGTGGAACGCGTCGATTCCCGCCGCCCGCAGCCTCGGCACATGGTCAAGTCGTAGACCGCCACCCACCAGAAGCTGCTGTTCGTACCCCGGCTCCCCCGCCCTCGACGCCTCCGCGAGGAGCACCGGCAGCCCCTCGTCGACGCCCGCCGCCGAGCCCGCCGTGAGGTAGGTGTCCAGCCCCGGCAGATCGGCCAGCTGCTTGCGCAGCGCGTCCCGGTCGGCGGCGTGGTCGATCGCCCGGTGGAACGTCCAGCGGCACCCGTCCAGCGCCTCGGCGACCTGCTCCACGGCGGCCAGATCGACCTCGCCGTCCGCGTCCAGGAAGCCCAGCACGAACTCTTCGGCCCCGGCGCCCCGCACCTCCCGTGCCGCCCGGACCACCCGCGAGACGTCCCCGGCCCCGAACCCGTCCGACAGCCGCAGCATCACCCGCAGCGAGATGTCCACGGCGGCCCGGACCGCGGCGACCGTCGAGACCGTCGGCGTCAGACCGTCCGCCGCCATGTCGGTCACCAGTTCCAGCCGGTCCGCGCCTCCGGCCTGGGCGGCGATCGCGTCCTCGGCGTCAAGGGCGATCACCTCCAGGACTGCTCGCTTGCTCATGGGACCCCATTCGTCGACGATCTCGGGCGGCTACAGGTCTAGTCCAATTCCAGAATACGCCGCGACGGAGCCCCCCTCACCGGCGCGTCTCAGCCGAAGATGTTCAACTCCTTGGCCTCCGCCCCCGCGAGCTCGTACGCCCGCCCCTCCACCGGACGCCCCGAGTACAGCCGTACGAGGGTCGCCGCGTCCCCGATGTACCGCGCCGGAGTACGGTCACCGGCCACATCGCCCAAGCGGAGCGGCTCGTCCAGGTCGTCGACGTCGGCGTGGAGCGGGAGGTGGCCGCGTTCCCGGGTCGTGCGGGTCAGCAGGGCCAGGGCGTCCAGAAGACCGGCGCCCGCGTACGCCCCCGGCTCCCCGAGGACGTCCCGTACGTCCCCCGCATGCACCCACTCTCCCAACGCGAGGATGTCCAGCACCCCGCCCGCCCCCGCGATCACCGGCCCCGCCTCCGTCATCCCGCGCTCCAGCTCGTCCACGACCTGCCGGTTCGGCCAGTCGGCGCGCTCGGCGATGTCCCGGTCGTTCGACGCGGGCGAGAAGACCCCCTTCTCGAACCGGCCCTCCACCACCCGCGTCAGCGCGGACGAACAGTGCGCCAGCACATCGCGCACGCTCCACCCCGGACACGCCCGCGTCGGCAGCGCGAAGTCGCCGTCCGGGCGGGAGCGCAGGAAGGGGATCAGGGCATCGCGTTCGGTCGTCAGGAGACGGCCGGGGAGCTCGGGGTCACGGTCATGAAGGGCGTCAGCAGTCATGGGGCCAACCTGCCAGGCACCACCGCGCGGGACAATGAGGCCATGGCCGATCTCGACGACCTTCGCGACCGTTTCACCCGTGCCCTGGAGAGCGCCCGTCCCGGGGCCGGCCCCGACCCGGCGCCGTACGCCGACAACCTGCTCGTCCGCTGGCAGGAGCCGCAGCGGCGGTACCACACCGTCCACCATCTGACGGCGGTCCTGGACCACGTCGACGTGCTGGAGGAGTACGCGGACGACCCGCACCTGGTGCGTCTCGCGGCCTGGTTCCACGACGCCGTCTACCTCCCGGACCGCTCGGAGAATGAGGAACGCTCCGCCCGGCTGGCCGAACGCGCCCTCCCCGAAGCCGGACTCACCCAGGAAGGCACGGCCGAGGTCGCCCGCCTCGTCCGCCTCACCACCGCCCACGACCCCGCCGACGCCGACCGCAACGGCCAGGTCCTCTGCGACGCCGACCTCGCGATCCTCGCCGCCCCGCCCTCCGCCTACGCCGCCTACACGGCCGCCGTCCGCGAGGAGTACGGCTTCGTCCCGACCGACGCCTTCCGCGAGGGCCGGTCCGCGATCCTGCGCCAACTGCTGGATCTGCCGCGGCTGTTCAGGACGCCGTACGGGGAACGGGAGTGGGAGGCCACGGCCCGTTACAACCTCACCTCGGAGCTGGAAATGCTGTCGCTCTGAGTCGCCCGGCACCTTAGCCTGCCCGCATGGCAGACATGGGCGGGGAACGGGTGACGGAGGCCGTCGCGGACGCGGTGGCGGTGCTGCGGGCGGCGGTGGACCGGAACTGGGAGACGGTACGGGCCGGCCGGACGGAGTGGAGCTGTCTGAAGACGGCCGAGCACATCGCGAGCGATCTGATCGCCTACGCGGGACAGTTGGCGGGCCGGCCGCAGGACAGGTACGTCCCCTTCGAGATCCACCTCGAGGACGACACGGACGCCGAGGGCGCCCTCCAGGTGATCGAGACGGGCGGCACCCTCTTGGCCGCGACGATCCGCGCCACCCCGCGCGAGGTCCGCGCCTTCCACCCGTACCCCTTCCGCAGCGCGAACCGCACGGGCTTCGCCGCGATGGGCATCGCCGAGGTGCTGCTGCACACGTACGACATCGCGGAGGGCCTGGGCCTGCCGTACGAGCCCCCCGCCCACCTCCCCGAACACGTCCTGACGCGGATCTTCCCCGAGGTCCAGCCGGGCCCCGACCCCTGGCGCACCCTCCTGTGGGCCACCGGCCGCGGCGACCTGCCCGACCGCGCCCCGCGCACACAGTGGCGCTGGAGCAACAACCTCGTCCTGCCCACGGAGCGCCTCACCCTCCAGGGCGTCACCCCCGCGTCCGCCGCCGAACTGGCCGCGGGCGGCGACGGTGACTTCGAGTGGGTCGAGGACGGCCCCTTCGAGGGCACCCGCGAGGCCGCCGGCATGACCATCAAGGCCTACGAAGCGGGCGTTCACCGCCCGGAGTTCGGCCTCTTCGCCCTCGTACGACGGGAGGACGGCCGCGCGATCGGCGGCATGGGCTTCCACGGCGCCCCCGACGAGGACGGCCGCGCGGAGGTCGGTTACGACCTCGCCGAGAGCGCCCGCGGCCAGGGTTACGCCACGGAGGCCCTGCGCGCCCTCGGCGACTGGGCCCTGGCCCGCGACGACGTGCGCAGCCTCTGCGCCACCATCGAGCCCGACAACGCCGCCTCGCAGCGGGTGATCGCCCGGGCCGGGTACCTCCGGGCGACGGTGGAGGAGGAGCAGGCGTACGGGGAGGCGGAACCGGGCCTTCGGCTGTACGTGCTGCCCGGCCGGGCCGACTAGGGCCCGCATCGGGTCGCGATCAGCGGGAGCGATCACCGCTGCAGGACAGGTGTCGCCCCGGGTGTCGCCGGAGCGGCCGCGACCTCGCGGGTCTCGCGCAGCATCAGCAGGCCGTTGACCACCATCACTGTCGCGGTCAGGCCGTGGACGCCGAGTGCGGTGGCCACGGAGCCGTGGTGGGCCAGCACGGTGGTCATGTCGCCGTACGCGGCGAAAGCCTCCACCAGCAGCACCCAGCCCAGCGCCCGGCGGTGGCCCGTCACCAGCAGGACGCCCAGGACCAGGGCCAGGACGACATCGCGGATTCCCTTGATGATCAGGAAGCCGCCGCCGTCGCCGGACGGCCAGGTCGGCAATCCGAATGTCGGCGCCGTCGTCTCCGGGCTCAAGATGAACTCCATCCCGAACCAGAGGATGAAGAGGACGAAGGCGGCGGTCAGCACAGTGTTGATCTTCTTCAGCGACATCGTTCTTCTCCTCGCGAGGTCGGGCAGCAGCGGTGTCAGACGAGAGCGGCGGCGAGCAGGGCGAAGGCGGCGATGAGGACGGCGACGCGGACGTAGTGGTAGCGCTGCCAGCGGTTCAGCTGCTCCTTCCAGTCGGCGGGCCGGTTCTCGGGGGTCCAGGTCCTGTTCCGGTTGTTGATCGGGACGAGCAGCAGCACCGACATGACCACGCTGACGATCAGCAGTCCGGCGGCGGTGACGACGAGTCCGGCGCCGTGGTGGTGCCATCCCGCGATGGCCCAGATCGCGCTGAGGACGAGCGAGCCGATGTACCAGAACGGCATCAGGGTGCCGAGCATCCGGCCGCCGTGGGCGTGGCCGAGCTGGCCGCTGTCCTCGGGAAGCGCGTCCAGGATCCGGTTCATGATGAAGGCGACGGAGAACTCCACCCCCACCATCAGGCCGACGACGACGGTGGTGACGACCTCGAGTGCGTTGAGCATGACGATCCCTCCGTTGAACTAGCGTTGCTAGCTGTCGAGGCAACGCTAGTACTGCTAACGCTCGATTGTCTAGCGGTGCTAGGATCGAAGTATGTCGGTACAGGAACGCAAGCAGCGCGAACGGGCGGACCGCGAGCGCCTCATCGTGGCGACGGCCCGCGAACTCGCCGAGCAGCAGGGCTGGGACGCGGTCACCACCCGCCGGCTCGCCGAGCGGATCGAATACAGTCAGCCGGTTCTCTACAGCCACTTCCGCGGCAAGCGCGAGATCATCGGCGCCGTCGCCCTTCAGGGGGCCACCGAACTGGCCACGGCGGTACGGGCCGCGACCTCCGCCGCGGACGGCCCGCGCGCCCGGGTCGCCGCCCTGGCCCGCACCTACCTCGACTTCGCCGCAGACAACCCGGCGGTCTACGACGCCTTGTTCCAGCTCGACGGCGGCCTGGCGTACGCGCAGGAGGACACCCCCGCGCCACTGAAGGACGCCTTCGCCGCCCTGCTGGAGACTCTCGGCGAGGTCGCCGGCGACGGCGTCCAGCCGGGCCTGTTCACCGAGGTGTTCTGGGCGGCCCTGCACGGCCTCGCGACCCTGACCCGCGCGGGCCGCCTACTGCCCGAGGACGCCGAGGAAAGGCTGGAGCTGGTGGTTGACCGGCTCGCCGTGGTCTGACACAGGGCCCCGAAGGGCAGGCACCCGGCGCCCTAACGACCCTTGGGCCGCCGCAGTCCCGCACCCGTGAGCAGCCGCACCACCTCGCGGCTGCTGACCTCCACCGCGCCGGCCGCCACGACGTCCGCGTACCGGTGCGACGGTATGTCGTAGTGGTCGCGCTCGAAGGCGCGCCTCGGGACGCCCAACTCGTCGGCGAACGCGTGCAGTTCGTCGAAGGAGACGTCGCTGACGAGGTGGGACCACATGCGGCCGTGCCCCGGCCAGGTGGGCGGGTCGATGTAGACGGTCACGAGGATGAGGTCCCGCCCGCCGCGGTCCCGAGCGAGCCGACCGCCGCGATCTTCACGCCCGCCTTGTGGCACACCCAGTGCGGGTCGGGGCCGAGCTCCGGCTCCACGTCCAGGGCGTGCGGGTCGCCCGAGCCGCACACCGGGCACAGGGGCCAGCGGCCGTACCGCTCGAGAAGGGCGTCCTGGACGTCCTGGGCGACCAGGCCCGCCACGAACTCGGCGCCCTCGGGCCACTGCTCCACCCACCAGCGCCGCTGCACGAGCGATTCCTCCACCAACGACACCACGTCCGCGGCGGCTACCTCGTCCGCGGCCAGGTCGGCGAGTACGAGGGCGCGTGCCGTATGCAGGCTCTGTTCAAGTGGACCGATGGACTCCATGGTGCCATTGTGCGCGCTCTTGACCACGACCCGAGCCGAAAATATCTTTCATACGTGCCCCAGGAAGTGAAGGAAATTTTCGGCAGCGCTCTCGCCTCGAAGGTGCGCACGCTGGGTCCGTCCATGACGCGCTCCATGCAGCGGGTCGCCGAGGCCGTCGCCAAGGACCCGGCCGGGTGCGCGGCGCTCACCGTCACGGGCCTCGCGGAACTGACCGGGACCAGCGAGGCGACCGTCGTGCGGACGGCGCGGCTGCTGGGGTATCCCGGGTACCGCGACCTGCGGCTCGCCCTCGCCGGGCTGGCCGCCCAGCAGCAGTCCGGGCGGTCGCCCGCGATCACCACGGACATCGCGGTGGACGACTCCCTCGCCGACGTGGTCGCCAAACTCGCCTACGACGAGCAGCAGACCCTCGCGGACACGGCGGCCGGGCTGGACACCGTGCAGCTGGGAGCGGCGGTTACCGCGACGGCCTCGGCCCGGCGCATCGACGTGTACGGGGTGGGGGCCTCCGGTCTCGTCGCCCAGGACCTCACGCAGAAGCTGCTGCGGATAGGGCTCATAGCCCAGGCGCACAGCGATCCCCACCTCGCCGTGACGAACGCCGTGCAGTTGCGGTCGGGCGACGTGGCGATCGCGATCACGCACTCCGGGGCGACCGGGGACGTCATCGAACCGCTGCGGGTCGCCTTCGAACATGGGGCCACGACCGTCGCCATCACCGGGCGACCGGGCGGCGCTGTGGCGCAGTACGCCGACCATGTGCTGACGACGTCCACGGCCCGGGAGAGCGAGCTGCGGCCGGCGGCGATGTCCTCACGGACGAGCCAGCTGCTGGTGGTGGACTGTCTGTTCGTGGGGGTGGCGCAGCGGACGTACGAGACGGCGGCGCCGGCGCTGGCCGCGTCGTACGAGGCGCTGGCGCATCGGCATCGACGATAGACCGTAGCTTCGGAGGTGCGTGGGTATCTGCGGGTCCGTTGTGGCTGGTCGCGCAGTTCCTCGCGCCCCTGGGTAGGACATCCGACCGCGACTTCGAAAGAGCCGACCGCCCATGACCTCCACCTCCAACCCCCGTGATCTGCAATCCCAGTTGGAGTCGCTCACCACCGAGGCCTTTCGGCCCGAGCTCGCCGACATCGATCAGTTGCCGACCCTCGACATCGCCCGGCTGATGAACGGCGAGGACGCCACCGTCCCCCCGGCCGTCGCGCGACGCCTGCCCGAGATCGCCGCCGCCATCGACGCGATCGCCGACCGGATGGCCCGGGGCGGACGGCTCATCTACGCCGGTGCGGGCACCGCCGGACGCCTCGGCGTGCTGGACGCCTCCGAGTGTCCACCGACCTTCAACACCGACCCCGCCCAGGTCGTGGGCCTGATCGCGGGCGGCCCGCAGGCCGTGGTCACCTCCGTCGAGGGGGCGGAGGACTCGGCGGAGCTGGCCCGGGCCGACCTCGACACGCTCGCGGTGACGGACGTGGACACGGTGGTCGGGGTGTCCGCGTCCGGTCGTACCCCTTACGCCGTGGGCGCCGTGGAACACGCCCGCGCACAGGGAGCGTTGACGGTCGGCCTGTCCTGCAACGCGGACAGCGCGCTCGCCGCGGCCGCCGATCACGGCATCGAGGTGGTCGTCGGCCCCGAGCTGCTGACCGGCTCGACCCGCCTCAAGGCGGGCACGGCCCAGAAGCTCGTCCTCAACATGCTGTCGACGATCACGATGATCCGCCTCGGCAAGACCTACGGAAACCTCATGGTCGACGTCCGCGCCTCCAACGAGAAGCTGCGCGCCCGCTCCCGCCGTATCGTCGCCCTCGCCACCGGCGCCGACGACGAGGAGGTCGAGCGCGCCCTGGCCGCCACCGACGGCGAGGTGAAGAACGCGATCCTGACCATCCTGGCCGACGTGGACGGCCCCACGGCGGCCCGGCTCCTGGAGGACTCCGACGGCCACCTGCGCGCGGCACTGGCGGCGACCACCCGCTAGCGGGCTCAGCTGCGGACGAGGATCGCGTGCGTGACGTTCGGTGAGCTGACCAGCTCGGACACCCGGTAGCCGGCGATCCCGTCGCCCAGGTCGTCGAGCAGCCGCTCCCCGCGTCCGATGAGGAGCGGCGCGATCGCCAGGTGTACTTCGTCGATCAACCCGGCGCGCAGATACTGCCGGATGACCGCCGCCCCGCCGCCGACCCGGACGTCCTTGCCGCCCGCGGCCTCGAAGGCGCGTCGCAGGACCGCCTCCGGCGGCTCGTCGGTGAAGTGGAAGGTGGTTCCGCCGGCCATCTCCAGTGCCGGGCGCAGATGGTGGGTGTGGACGAAGACGTCGTGGTGGTACGGCGGGTTGTCGCCCCACCAGCCCTGCCAGGACTCGTCCTCCCACGGCCCGCGCTGCGGACCGAACATGTTCCGCCCCATGATCGTGGCGCCGATGTTCTGATCACCGCGGACGAAGTAGTCGACGTCGATCCCGGGCTTCCCCGCGGCCGCGTCCTGCGACGCGGACATGAACCAGCTGTGCAGCTCGTCGCCCCAGCCGACGCCGTCACCGAAGGGGGCGTCCAGTCGCTGGTTCGGACCGGCCATGAAGCCGTCGAGGGAGATCGTCACGTTGTGGACTCGGACCTTGGGCATGGCCTGCACCTCTCGTGTGGTGGCGTGCTCTCACCCCTACGTCGTTCAGAGCCTGCCTGGATCGACATCCCCGCGCACCTTTTTCCAGACGAGCGTGTAGCGCCAGAAGAGCCGCCGCCTCAACCGTGCACCGGGCAGCACACGGCGGACCTCGCGCGCGAACTCGGTGTAGGGGACGTCCGCCGGACGGGTCGGCGCGGTCATCGCGACGGGACGCTGTGATGCCGTACGTCCCCTGTTCTTGACCCAACCGGTGACCAGGTTGAGCGGCACGGACGCGAGGCCGAGGAGTGTCTGAACGCGGGTGTCTTCGCGCGTCAGCCCGACGATCACCAGGGTTCCGCCGGGGGCCAGCTGTCGTCGGAAGCGGGTGAGGGTCTCGGCCAGGGGCAGGTGGTGGAGTACGGCGACGCAGGTGATGACGTCGTAACGGCCACCCTCGTCGTACGACAGCGCGTCCGCGACGGAGAAGGTGACGGGGAGGTCGGGATCGCTCAACTCCCGTGCCGTGCCGATGATTCGCTCGTCACTGTCGATGCCGTCCACGTGTGTCGCACGGGTCGCCAGCAGCCGCACGAGATCTCCGGAACCGCAGCCGACGTCGAGGGCGCGGTCGTAGCGCCGGGGCAGTTGACGCATGAGCCACGAGTGGAAGTGGGCGTTGTGGGACCACGGATGGGCGTCGTTGAAGCGAGCGAGGGCGTCCAGGAGAGCCATGGGTTCGATTCAACAGGGCATGCGGCCCTCGTTGTTGGCCTTGCGCACCCTGGCCCGCAGCACGTCGCCCTGCGGGGCGGGCCGGGTGGACCCGGGCTCGCAGTCCCACTCCCGGCCCCCGCCGAGCGGCCTGAGCTGCACCCTTCCGCCCAGGTGCGCCATCACCTCCCCCACGCGCCCGTCCCGCTCGTCGACGACGTACGACCCCACCGGCGGCCGCTCCCCGCGCAGTACGGACGCCAGCCGCTCGGCCGTGCGTACGTTGCACCGGCCGAGGTCGACCAGGGGGAAGGGTTCGTCACCGGCACCGGTGAGGGGGTCGACGGCGAGGGACGGCAGCACGACACCGACGCCGGTGAGGGCCTGTCGCAGGGACTCCAGGACTTCTTGGGTGGACCGCACGCTTTTCCTCCATGGGCACGGTGAGTTCACTGTTCGCAACACAGCGTGTCGGTCACGGCCCTAACCTGGCCAGACAGGGCGTCCCAACAACCTCGTCTGCTGGATCGGGAGCTGGGCATGGCAGGACCGAAGGATCTGGACCCGTCGTCGTCACCGAGGGCGCTGCTGGGCGCGGAGCTGCGGCACGCGAGAGAGAAGGCCGGGCTGAGCCAGGAGGAGCTGGGGCAGCGGCTGTTCGTGAGCGGGTCGTTCGTGGGGCAGCTGGAGGCGGGCACGCGCAGGATGCAACCGGATGTCGCGCGACAGCTGGACGAGGTGCTCGGAACCGACGGTTTCTTCCAGCGGAACTGCGCGGCGGCGGCCAAGTCCAAGTACCCGAAGCACTTTTCGGAGGTGGCGGAGGCTGAGGCCCAAGCCACGGCGATCAGGGAGTACACGCCACTCCTGATCCCCGGACTGCTGCAGACTCCCGCTTACGCACGAGCGGTGAACTGTGCGTACGACCCGACAGCACCGAAGGAAACCATCGAAGGGTGGGTGGCCGGCCGGTTGGAGCGGACCCGACTGCTCGACTATCCAACAAAGCCTTTGTTGTGGGCGGTTCTTGACGAGGCCGCATTACGGCGGGAGACCGGTGGCCGGACGGTGATGGCCGAGGCTCTGCGCCACATCGCCGATCTGGCGCGCCGGAGCCGGGTCATGATGCAGGTGCTGCCGCTCAGTGCGGGAGCACACGCGGCAATGCAAGGCGCCATGAAACTGATGGAGTTCGAGGATGCCCCTCCGCTGATCTACTACGAGGGGGTACGCACGGGACGGATGGAGGACGACCCGGCTACGGTCGCCGACCTGAGGTTCACGTTCGATCTCCTCGTGGCGTCCGCGCTCTCGCGGGAGAACTCCCTGGCCCTGATCGAGTCGTTGGCGCAGGATTACGCCCATGAGGAACAACCCTGAGACTTGGCGCAAGTCGACGTACAGCGGCGGTGGCGGCGACAACTGCCTGGAAGTAGCGGACGGCCACCCCACCGCCGTCCCCGTCCGCGACTCCAAGACCCCCCACGGCCCGAAGCTCATGCTCCGGCCCGAGTCATGGTCCGCCTTCGTCGAGGCGGTCGTAGAGGTCAGGATCTGACCTATACGGCTCCTAGCGTGGCCCCATGACCGACACCACACACACCATCACCACCGACGAGCGCACCGACCTGCTGGAGGCGCTGGCCCACAGCCGGCGCTTCCTGCGCTTCACGACTCGTGACCTCACCGACGAGCAGGCCGGGCAGCGGACCACCGCCAGTGAGCTGTGCCTGGGCGGACTGATCAAACACGTCACGTCGGTGGAGCGGAGCTGGGCGGGCTTCATCGTCAACGGCCCCTCGGCCATGCCCGACTTCACGGCCATGACCGAGGCGGACTTCGCCAAGCGGGCCGACGAGTTCCGGATGCACCCCGGCGAGACGCTGGCCGGCGTGCTGGCCGACTACGAGGAGGCGGCCCGCCGGACCGACGAACTCGTCCTGGCCCTGCCGGACCTGAGCGCCACCCATCCGCTGCCCGAGGCGCCATGGAACGAGCCCGGGGGTCGATGGTCGGCCCGCAGGGTCCTGCTGCACATCGCCGCCGAGACCGCCCAGCACGCGGGCCACGCCGACATCATCCGCGAGTCCCTGGACGGCGCCAAGAGCATGGGCTGACCGGTCCCGAAGCTCAAGTCCCCAGCTCCGAGCTCTCTTTTCAAGGAATGGGTGGAGGGCCCCAACCCGCCCTCCCACCCCGCGTGTTGACTTGACGCGTTCGGCTTGCCACGCAGAGTCACGATCGTCTAGCGTGCCCGGATAACAGACAGAACAGCCCCCGCCAGGTGCTAGCAACACCTGCGGGGGCTTGACCTACGAGATCGAAGGACAAGTTCGATCCCCATGGCTGACGCCAAGCTTAGTCCTGCCTCCCTGCCCGCGCACGCATCCCCGCACCCCATGGCGAATCCGGGATACGGCAAACGCTCCGCCCCGGACCAACGCCCCCGCACCGCGCACGACTTCGCCCACCTCCCACCTCGCGAAGCCGCCATCGCCGCGTACCTCGACCGCGTCCCCGACGGCGCCGACATCTCTGTAAAGACGCTGGCCAAGACGCTGCCGTACGGGCAGTGTGCGCTCGGCACGGCCCTCAACCGCCTCCAACGGGCAGGCCACTTGCGCCGGGGGCGCGAACGCCTGGACTCCGCTTCCGGAGGACACCGCTGGATCACCCGATCGTGGTGGTCCCGTACCGCACGCGACGACGACTGGTGGGCCGCCTTCACGCGGGGCGACGTACCGGAAGACACTCCGCCCCCGCCCACCCGTTCCCGCGCCCACATCCTCCTCGCCGCCCTCGGCCGCGAAGTCCCCTCGCTGTCCCTCTCCGCCGTCGACTGCGCGGCCCTCGCCCCGCTGGTGACGGAGTGGTTCACCCGAGGAGCCACCGAGGAGGTCGTACGCCACGCCCTGACCAGCGGCCTGCCGACCCCGGTCCACCACCCGGCCGCCCTCCTCCGCCGCCGCCTGACCGACAAGCTCCCACCGGAGCCCCCGCCTGACCAGCCACCCCACCGGATCCTGGAGTGCGCGGAGTGCAGAGTGCCCGGGCCTCCCGAGGCCCTGCCGGGGGGCTTCTGCCGCGGTTGCCGAGACGGATACGCCCCCGCGCGCCCCGCCTCACTCCTGCCCGCCCCCGAGATCCACGCCCGCGCAAACGAGATCCGGGCCGCGATGTCCCTGAGACGAGAAGAAGGGACGCTCGTATGACCGCTCCTACGGTCCGTCGTCACCGGACCCCCGTGTGTGTACAGTCGTGAGCGAGCCGGAAGAGCCGCAGCGATCGCGTGACGAAGCCGACATCGCCGAAGCGCAGGCTCGTATGGCGGCTCCGGCCGGACCGGCCTTGTCCCACGACGAATTCATGGCGCTGCTGGCGGCCGAGGACCGCGACCGCCCCGAGATTCCCGGAGCCATCCCATGAACCACGCCCAGCTCACCGCCCTGGGCCGCGCCCTCCGCCTCCTCGGTGAGCACGGTGAGTCGCTCACCGGTGACACCCGCGACGCCAAGCTGCACGAAGTGAAGGCGGACATCAAGCGGGCCCTGGACCTCCTGGAGGACAGCGTCACCGGCGCCGCCCCCACCACCCGCTGCGCCGAGCACCCCAACGGCCCGGTCGACGAGAACGCCCCCGACCTGTGCCTGCTGTGCGAGACGCGGCGCCGTGCGGCCCGCCGTGCCGAGATCAACGGCCCCGGCGCGCGCCCGAGGTCCGCCGGGCCCACCCCCTCCAGGTACGGGGTGCGGGAGGACCGGCCGCAGCCCCAGCAGCGCTGGCTGCCGGAGCAGTGGACCGGCCAGGAGTGGCAGCTGTGCGGGACGCCGAGGCGGGACCGGCACGAGGCCGAGCTCTACATCAACGCCCAGCGCCGTGGCCCGCGCGCCGCGATGGCGTACCGGCTCGTGCACGAGTTCACCGACTACGAGGTGCTGCGGGTGTGGGGCACCCCGGTGAAGGTGGACATCGAGCCGCTCGGCAATCTCTAGCGCCCGAGAGCGCTACTTCAGCAGGGGGAGCGTCCGGAAGTCGTACGTCTCCCACAGCCGCCGGGAGACCTCCTCCGGATACGGCCGCACCTCCGGCTCCGCGTCCAGGACCTGGGTCAGCCGGCCGCCCGCCACGTCATACGCCGGCCACCCGGGATCCCCGGTCCGCGCGAACCCCGTCCACGCCGCCTGGAAGCGCGCGGTCAGTGCCCTCGCCTCGTCCGGCACCCCGCTCCCGGCGAACAGCAGATTCCCGAGGTCGGCCTCGTACGTGCCGAAGAGCAGCGGGATGTCCAGCCCGTGGCACGCTCCGAGCACGCCGCCGAGCCCCGGTGCCGGCCAGGCCAGTTCGTAGAGGTGGGCGCGCCCGCCGCCCGCGACCTGAGCCTCGGCCAGCCGCAGGGAGGGCATGTTGAACAGCCAGTCCGTCTGCACGCGTTCGTAGAGTTCGGTCGGTGTGGCGTCCGGGAAGGCCTCGCGGTAGGCGCGCTCGCCGTCCGGGCCCGGCGCGAACGTCCGCAGGGCCGCGGCCGCCTGCTCCTCGGTGATCCGGCCGAGCCGGTCGGCGAGGGCGAGGAAGAGCCGGTACTCGTCCCGGTTGTGCCCGACCAGCAGCTCCACGTCCCGGGCCGCGCCTGCCGCCAGCGCCTCCCAGGGGGTGGTCGGCAGCACCTCGCCGTCGACGACCGGCGAGAACGGTGTGACGGTCGGCGCCGCCTGCCCCCAACGGTCGTCGTAGTCACGCATCCGAAGGCTCAACCGCTCTCCCGCCGAGGGGAGTTCGAGCGGGTCCACGGCGGACAGCGCGGCGGCCGTGGGAGCCAGACCCGCCTCCTTGCCGATCTCCACCGCGATGTCCCGGGCGAGTTCGGCGGAGAAGTATGTGCCGGGCACGCTCTGCGCGACGGCCCGCCCGAACAGTCCGCGCGCGCTCGGCATCGCCAGCAGTGAGGCCACCGACCCGGCCCCCGCCGACTCCCCGAACACCGTGACCTGCCCGGGGTCCCCGCCGAACGCCGTGATGTTGTCCCGCACCCACTCCAGCGCGGCGACCTGGTCCAGCAGCCCCCGGTTCGCGGGCGCCCCCTCCAGCAGGGCGAACCCCTCGATCCCGACGCGGTAGTTGAAGGTCACGACGACCACGTCACCGGCGCGCGCGAGATGTTGGGCGTCGTAGCCGGGGCTGCCGGCGTGACCCAGTTTGTAGGCGCCGCCGTAGATCCACACCATGACCGGGCGACGGGCCGACGGGTCCGTGCCGGGCGACCAGACGTTGACCGTCAGCCAGTCGTCGCCGGTGGGTACCGGCAGTTCGGCGGCACGGCCCTGGAAGCCCGACTCCTGCGGGGGCGGGGGCCCGAAGTCGTACGCCTCCCGGGTCCCCTCCCAGCCCTGCACGGGCCGCGGCGCCTGGAACCGGGCCTCCCCGACCGGCGGTTCGGCGAACGGGATGCCCCGGAAGACCACCAGTCCGCTCTCGGCGCGCCCGCGCACGGTACCGGCCGCGGTGCGTACTTCGAGACCCTCGGCTGACGTCATCGTCGAACTCCTCACGGGTAAGGGGCTGTCCGATTCACTTCAGCCCACTTCCCTTGCCTGAGTCAACCAAGTCGGGGACCCTGTGGCGTCAGCTCAACGACTTCAGCGCGGACGCGTCGTACGGCGCAAGCTCGTCGAAACGGCCCGCCAGCACCTTCGCGGCCCACTGCGGGTCCTGAAGCAGCGCCCGCCCGACGGCGACCAGGTCGTACTCCTCGCGCTCCAGGGCGTCGAGCAGGTCGTCGATGGCCTTGACCGGGGAGCCTTCGCCCATGAAACCGCGGATGAAGTCGCCGTCGAGACCGACCGAGCCCACGGTGATGGTGGTCCTGCCGGTGAGCTTCTTGGTCCAGCCGGCGAGGTTGAGGTCGGAGCCGTCGAACTCGGGGAGCCAGTAGCGGCGCGTGGAGGCGTGGAAGGCGTCGACTCCGGCCGCGGCGAGCGGCGCGAGGATCGCCTCCAGCTCCTCCGGCGTCTCGGCGAGCCGCGCCCTGTAGGCCTCCTGCTTCCACTGCGAGTAGCGGAAGATGATCGGGAACTCCGCCGACACCGTCTCCCGTACGGCCGCCACGATCTCCGCCGCGAACTTCGTACGGGCGACGGGGTCACCGCCGTAGGCGTCGGTGCGGCGGTTGGTGCCCGACCACAGGAACTGGTCGAGGAGGTAGCCGTGGGCGCCGTGCAGCTCCACACCGTCGAAGCCGATGCGCTCGGCGGCCGCCGCGGCCTCGGCGAAGGCACCGATGACGTCGTCCAGGTCGCGCTGGGTCATCGCCCTGCCGGTGGGCTCGTCGGTGCCGAGGCGGATGCCGGAGGGGCCGACGGCGGGGGCGTCGGCGTAGGGCGGCTCGCCCTGCTCGCGGACCATGCCGATGTGCCACAGCTGCGGGACGATGGTGCCGCCCGCCGCGTGCACCTGCTCGGCGACCTTCGCCCAGCCCGCCAGCTGCTCCTCGCCGTGGAAACGCGGGACGCTGTCGCTGCTCCCGGCCGACTCGTGGCCGACGTACGTGCCCTCGGTGACGATCAGACCGACTCCGGCGGCCGCGCGGCGCGAGTAGTACGACGCCACGTCCGCGCCGGGGACGCCGCCCGGGGAGAAGTTCCGGGTCATGGGCGCCATCACGATGCGGTTCGGGACGGTCAGGCCGTTGATGTGGGCCGGGCGGGAGAGGATCTCGGCGGCGCGGGAGGGGGCGGGGGCGGTCACGTGGCGGTACTCCTCGGTATGTGCATGCGCATGGACACTACTCAGGTGCCAACTGCCTCATCCGGCTCGGGATTTCCCGTTGCGCTGTGACTCCGCCCACGCATGGAGGCCGCGCACAGAAGCCGCGCATGGAAGAAGCCCGCCCCACCATCGTGGGACGGGCTTCATGTCGAGCGCCGGGCAGGCCTTGCACCTGCATCTCCCCGCAGGAAGCGGGGCGTCTTTCCTTGGACCACCAACGCGTAGTCGACCGACGGGAGTTCACGTCGAGCGGCTCGTGATCAAGCATAGCGCAGGAAAAGACCGGGGGCGGCCACTCCCTGTTTCCAGGAAGTGCCGCCCCCGGGAAGGACGTTGATCAACCGTCAGGCCTGGCGGCCGGGGGTCGATCAGAAGTCCATGTCACCGCCCGGCATGCCGCCGCCGGCCGGCGCAGCGCCCGCCTTCTCCGGCTTGTCGGCGATGACGGCCTCGGTGGTGAGGAACAGCGCGGCGATGGAGGCGGCGTTCTGCAGGGCAGAGCGCGTGACCTTCGCCGGGTCGATGATGCCTTCGGCGATCATGTCGACGTACTCACCGGTCGCGGCGTTCAGGCCGTGGCCGACGGGCAGGTTGCGCACCTTCTCGACGATGACGCCACCCTCGAGACCACCGTTGACGGCGATCTGCTTGAGCGGGGCCTCCAGGGCCAGCTTCACGGCGTTGGCGCCGGTCAGCTCGTCACCCTGCAGGTCCAGCTTCTCGAAGACCGAGGAGGCCTGGATGAGGGCCACGCCACCACCGGCGACGATGCCCTCCTCGACGGCCGCCTTCGCGTTGCGAACGGCGTCCTCGATGCGGTGCTTGCGCTCCTTGAGCTCGACCTCGGTCGCGGCACCGGCCTTGATGACGGCGACGCCACCGGCGAGCTTCGCCAGGCGCTCCTGGAGCTTCTCGCGGTCGTAGTCCGAGTCGCTGTTCTCGATCTCGGCGCGGATCTGGTTGACGCGACCGTTGACCTGGTCGGACGAACCGGCACCGTCGACGATGGTGGTCTCGTCCTTGGTGATGACGACCTTGCGGGCGCGGCCCAGGAGGTCCAGGGTCGCGTTCTCCAGCTTGAGGCCGACCTCCTCGGAGATGACCTCGCCGCCCGTGAGGATGGCGATGTCGCCGAGCATGGCCTTGCGGCGGTCACCGAAGCCCGGGGCCTTGACGGCGACGGACTTGAAGGTGCCGCGGATCTTGTTGACGACCAGGGTCGACAGGGCCTCGCCCTCGACGTCCTCGGCGATGATCAGCAGCGGCTTGCCCGACTGCATGACCTTCTCCAGGAGCGGGAGCAGGTCCTTGACGGAGCCGATCTTGGAGTTGGCGATGAGGATGTAGGGGTCGTCGAGCGACGCCTCCATCCGCTCCATGTCGGTGGCGAAGTACGCCGAGATGTAGCCCTTGTCGAAGCGCATACCCTCGGTGAGCTCGAGCTCCAGACCGAAGGTCTGGGACTCCTCGACGGTGATGACGCCTTCCTTGCCGACCTTGTCCATCGCCTCGGCGATGAGCTCGCCGATCTGGGTGTCGGCGGCGGAGATGGAGGCCGTGGAGGCGATCTGCTCCTTGGTCTCGACATCCTTGGCCTGCTCGAGCAGGGCGGCGGAGACGGCCTCGACGGCCTTCTCGATACCGCGCTTGAGGGCCATGGGGTTGGCGCCGGCGGCTACGTTGCGCAGGCCTTCCTTGACCAGGGCCTGGGCGAGCACGGTCGCGGTGGTCGTACCGTCACCGGCGACGTCGTCCGTCTTCTTGGCGACTTCCTTGACCAGCTCGGCGCCGATCTTCTCGTACGGGTCCTCGAGCTCGATCTCCTTGGCGATGGAGACACCATCGTTGGTGATCGTGGGGGCGCCCCACTTCTTCTCGAGGACGACGTTGCGGCCCTTGGGGCCGAGCGTCACCTTGACGGCGTCCGCGAGCTGGTTCATGCCGCGCTCGAGGCCGCGCCGCGCCTCCTCGTCGAACGCGATGATCTTGGCCATGTGAAGTGGTCCCTCCAGGACTGGGGGTGATTCCTTCGGACCGCGCCCGCGCCCGCGACGGACGGCTCGCCGGCCTGTGGATCCTTGCCCCACAGGGCCTGCGGGCCTCACCGACCCGGTCCATCTTTTGTCACTCTCACCTTCAGAGTGCTAACGCCAATGATTAGCACTCGGCATGGTCGAGTGCAAGCGCCTCTCGGCGATCGGGCAGAGCGGGAAGCAACAGCGACGCCTCGTTACCGGCCCGTACGGACCGGCCGACGGCCCGGCGTCCGCGCACCACGGGCCCTGTCCGCGCCGTACACGACGGCCCGGCCGGGCCCGCCCGGGAGGGCACCCCGTCGAGCGATGCGGGAGTCCCGACCACCCGCGTCCACACTTCCCGGCACCAGCCCGTAGGCGCACGCTGACGACCCGGCACCCGGGCACCACAGGGCCACGTCGGCGCCGTACACGACAGCCCGGCCGGCCCACCCGGGGTCCCCTCCTGGAACCCAACCGAGCGATGCGGGAATCCCGACCGCCCCCGCCCGCACTGGGGCGCCGAGCGACTACGGCGGCTCGGCACCGGCCGGTACGCGCACACTGACGACCCGGCACCCGGGCACCACAGGGCCACGTCGGCGCCGTACCCGACAGCCCGGCCGGCCCACCCGGGGTCCCCCCCCTGGGGCCCAGCCGAGCGATACGGGAATCCCGACCGCCCCCGTCCACACAGGGTGCCGAGCGACTACGGCGGCTCGGCACCGGCCGGTACGCGCACACTGACGACCCGGCACCCGGGCACCACGGGGCCATACCGACGCCGTACACGACGACCGGGCCGCAGCCGGGGCACTCTCCCAGGCGCCCGCCGACCGATGCGGGAGCCCCGCCGCCCCGGCCGCTCGGGGCGCTTACCGGCCGTACGGCCGGCCCGACGCCATTGCACTCCGGCACCACGGGGCCGTACGGGTGCCGTACGGACGGCCCGGCTGCCTCCCGTCCGCATGACCCCTGTTCGACCGGCGCGATCGGCCACCCCGGACCGCCGCGCAAGCCGGCGAACGCGGACCGGGCCGCCCGGCGCCGGCGAAAGCGGTCGGCGGGGCTCCGGGCATGCCGAAGGGCTCGTACCCCATGACTCCCTATGGGGTACGAGCCCTTCGAAGAAGAACAGAAGAACGACGCTGTTGTTACCCGGCGCGTGCTTCAGCCAGTCGCGAGGCGAACCATGTCCGCCTGCGGCCCCTTCTGACCTTGCGAGATCTCGAACTCGACCCGCTGGCCCTCTTCAAGGGTGCGGTAGCCGTCCATCTGAATCGCGCTGTAGTGGACGAATACATCCGCACCACCGTCGACCGCGATGAAGCCGTACCCCTTCTCCGCGTTGAACCACTTGACGGTGCCCTGAGCCATGCCTAACTCCCCTATTACTGGCCCTTGCACGGATCCACACTTCGTGGATCCGGGTCAGACCTCACCCCCCACATGGTTGGGGGCGTGCGCCGGAACGCGTCGACCGCGGCTGAATGTATCTGTCCAACTGCCGTCTGCAACAGGTCAATCGGACGAGAATTCTGGACGGAAGGGGTCCGGAATGTAGTGAGAATTCGCCTGAATTCGGGGCAAGTCGGGCCCCATAAAAGACACATAACGCACTTAAGGCGCGCACACTTTGGCTACTTCTCATCGCATGTGGAGCGAGAACTCATATGCACGCGGCAAGAAGAAAGCCGCTGCTTCCCCAACTGTACCGCGCTCAACCATAGAGAATTGCCCCCTCCGCTTCTCTGCGGAGAGGGCAATCGGATGAACACTCGGTAATTTCCGTTACCGAAGGTAATGACCAGTCATACGGTCACCCGCCGGCGACGGCCGGAATGATCGAGACGCCGGCCCCGTCGGGCGTCGCCGTCTCCAGCCCCTGCTCGAACCGCACATCGTCGTCATTGACGTACACATTGACGAACCGCCGCAGCTTGCCCTGGTCGTCGAGAACGCGCGCGGCGATACCGGTGTGGTTCTTCTCCAGGTCGGCGATGACATCGGCGAGGGTCGAACCCTCTGCCTGCACCTCGGCCTGCCCGCCGGTGTAGGTGCGCAGGATGGTGGGGATACGGACGGAAACGCTCATGTTTCGGGACCTCCGGTCGGGTGAGGGCTTTCAGGGGCGCGGCGGCTACGCGAGGCCGGCCTCGCGGAACGAGTCCAGGTTGGGACGGATCGTGGCGGTGAGACCCGTACCCGCCACCGCGTCCAGCGTCTTCAGACCATCACCGGTGTTCAGCACGACGGTCGTCAGCGAGGGATCCAGCAGACCGTTCTCGATCAGCTTCCTCGCCACGCCGACGGTCACGCCACCGGCGGTCTCCGCGAAGATCCCCTCGGTCCGCGCGAGCAGCTTGATCGCGTCGACGATCTGCTCGTCGTTCACGTCCTCCACCGCACCGCCGGTACGACGCGCGATGTCCAGCACGTACGGACCGTCCGCCGGGTTCCCGATCGCGAGGGACTTGGCGATGGTGTTCGGCTTCTGGGGCCGGACCACGTCATGGCCCGCCTTGTACGCGACGGACACCGGCGAGCAGCCCTCGGCCTGCGCGCCGAAGATCTTGTACGGCTTGTCCTCGACGAGCCCGAGCTTGATCAGCTCCTGCAGACCCTTGTCGATCTTCGTGAGCTGCGAGCCGGAGGCGATCGGCACGACCAGCTGGTCGGGGAGCTGCCAGCCCAGCTGCTCGCAGATCTCGTACGCCAGGGTCTTGGACCCCTCCGCGTAGTACGGCCGCAGGTTGACGTTGACGAAGCCCCAGCCCTCGCCGGCCGGGTCGCCGATCAGCTCGGAGCAGAAGCGGTTCACGTCGTCGTAGTTGCCCTCGATGCCAACGAGCTCGCCGCCGTAGATCGCGGCCATGACGACCTTGCCCTGCTCCAGGTCGTGCGGGATGAACACGCAGGAACGGAAGCCGGCCCGGGCCGCGGCGGCACCCACGGCGCCGGCGAGGTTGCCGGTGGAGGAGCAGGAGAGGGTGGTGAAGTCGAAGGCACGCGCGGCCTCGATGGCCTGCGCGACGACCCGGTCCTTGAAGGAGTGCGTCGGGTTGCCGGAGTCGTCCTTCACGAAGAGCTTGCCGGCGTCGACACCCAGCTCGCGGGCGAGGTTGTCGGCCTTGACGAGCTTGGTCCAGCCGGGGTTGATGTTGGGCTTGTCCGCCACGTCCGCGGGGACGGGCAGCAGCGGGGCATAGCGCCAGATGTTCGCGGGTCCCGCCTCGATCCGCTTGCGGAGCTCCTCGGTGTCGTAGGCCGAGAAGTCGTACGCGATCTCGAGGGGGCCGAAACACTCCTCGCAGGCGAAGACCGGGCCGAGCGGGACGCGGTGGCCGCATTCGCGGCAGCTCAGCGCCGCGGCGGGACCCAGATCGACGGAGTTCGTGGTGCTTGCAACAGTCTGCGCAGCCATGGAGGCGAGGCCCTTTCTCCTCATCTTCCTCACGACGCATCTCGCCGTGAGACGGATTTGGCACCTTCCCGAGCCGGGAGCCTCGCGGAAACGATCATCAGCGATCGCTACGAGAACCGACTGGAGGGTTGCCGGGGCTTCATCGGGCCGTATCCCTCTGCCCCTCTGGATGAGCGGTATGAAGTTGTGAACGGTGGACCACCCAGGACATGCGATGGTCATGCGCGTTGTTCAAGACTGTAACCGACGGCCAGGACAGTTGAGAGAGACGTCCGAACCGCGAGATGGATCAAAGGCAGAGGAGCCGCGCACTGTGCTGAACGAAGTCGAGCGCTGGCTGGCCACGCGTTCCTGGTCCGTGACCGATCGCCCGCTGCACAGGATCATGGCGGCGAAGCGGGGCACGGGCCGCACGGTCAGTGTTGTCCTGCCCGCGCTCAACGAGGAGGAGACGGTCGGTGACATCGTCGCCGTGATCCGTCATGACCTCATGCAGCAGGTCCCGCTCGTCGACGAGATAGTCGTCGTCGACTCGGGATCGACCGACCGCACCTCCGAGGTCGCCGCCGCGGCCGGTGCGCGGGTCGTCCACCGCGACGACATCCTCCCGCGCATACCCGCCGTGCCCGGCAAGGGCGAGGTCCTGTGGCGCTCCCTGCTCGCCACCTCGGGGGACATCGTCTGTTTCATCGACGCCGACCTGAAGGAGTTCTCCTCGGACTTCGTCTCCGGCATCGTCGGCCCGCTGCTCACCGACCCCGAGGTCGACCTGGTCAAGGGCATGTACGACCGTCCCCTGGGCGGCGCCGCCGGGCAGGGGGGCCGGGTCACCGAGCTCATGGCCCGCCCGCTGCTGAACATGCACTGGCCGCAGCTGGCCGGTTTCGTGCAGCCGCTGGGCGGCGAGTACGCGGCCCGGCGCTCGTTGCTGGAACAGCTCCCGTTCCCCGTCGGCTACGGCGTCGAGCTGGGCATGCTGGTCGACGCCCTGCACCTGGTGGGCCTGGACGCGCTCGCCCAGGTCGACGTCGGTGTGCGCAAGCACCGTCACCAGGACGGGCAGGCCCTGGGCCGGATGTCCGCCGCGATCTACCGCACCGCCCAGCTGAGGCTGGCCCGCGGCCATATGATCCGGCCCTCCCTCACCCAGTTCGAGCGGGGCCGGGACGGTTTCGAGCCGCGTACGTACTCCGTGGACACGGAGGAGCGGCCGCCGATGGTGGAGATCGCCGAGTACGCGGAGCGTAAGGTCGCGTGACGGGCCGGGTGACAGAACGGGGCGTTCCGTATACGCCCGCGCACTGAGCGCAACCGTACGTTTGAGCGTTTCCGGGCCGGGCTAGGTTGAGGCGTATGGCTTCCACGTCTTCCGTGCAGGGTGCTGCCCAGGTGCTGGTCGCGTCCAACCGCGGCCCGGTCTCGTACGAGGTCCAGGAGGACGGTTCGCTGCGCCCCAAACGGGGTGGCGGCGGACTGGTCTCGGGTCTTTCGGCGATCGGTCCTGAGGCGGGCGCGCTGTGGGTGTGCTCGGCGCTGTCCGACGGCGACCGCGAGGCGGTACGGCAGGGGGTGGGCGAGGACGGCGTCCGCATGCTCGCCATCCCGGCCGACGTGCACGCGGACGCGTACAACGGCATCGCGAACTCGGTCCTCTGGTTCGTCCACCATCTCCTCTACCAGACCCCACTTGAGCCGGCCTTCGACGCGGAGTTCCGGCGGCAGTGGGGGTCGTACGAGACGTACAACCGCGCCTTCGCGGAGGCGCTCGCCGAGGAGGCGGCCGAGGGGGCGGCGGTCCTGGTCCAGGACTACCACCTGTGCCTGGTGCCGGGGATGCTCCGCGAGCTCCGTCCCGACCTGCGCATCGCCCACTTCTCGCACACGCCGTGGGCGCCGGTGGACTACTTCCGGATGCTGCCGGACGACATCGCCGGCCAGGTCCTTCGGGGCATGCTCGGCGCCGACCGGCTCGGCTTCCTCACCCGCCGCTGGGCGGACGCGTTCACCGCGTGCGCGGAGCAGTTCGCCGATGGCCTCGGCGACACCCGGATCGGGGTGCACGGGCTGGGCGCGGACGCGGACTTCCTGCGCGCCCGCTCCCACGAGGCCGACGTCGAGGAGCGCATCGTCGCCCTGCGCGAGGAGATCGGCGCGGGCCGCAAGACGATCGTCCGGGTCGACCGCACCGAACTGTCGAAGAACATCGTGCGCGGCCTGCTCGCCTACCGGCGGCTCCTCGAGTCGCGGCCCGAATGGCGGGAACGGGTCGTGCACGTGGCGTTCGCGTATCCGTCGCGGCAGGACCTGGCGGTGTACCGGGACTACACGGCCGAGGTGCAGCGGCTGGCGGAGGAGATCAACTCCCAGTACGGGACGCCGGGCTGGACGCCGGTCCTGCTGAATCTGAAGGACGACTTCGCGCGGTCCCTCGCCGCGTACCGGCTGGCCGACGTAGCGCTGGTCAACCCCATCCGGGACGGCATGAACCTGGTCGCGAAGGAGGTGCCGCTGGTGTCCGACGAGGGCTGCGCGCTGGTGCTGTCGCGGGAGGCCGGGGCGTACGAGGAGCTCGGCGACGACGCGATCGTGGTGAACCCGTACGACGTGGAGCAGACGGCGGAGGCCCTGCACGAGGCCCTGACGATGCCGGCGCACGAACGGGCCGAACGAGCGAAGAGACTCGCCGCGGCGGCGACGGCACTACCACCGGCCCAGTGGTTCCTGGACCAGTTGAACGCGCTGAGGTACCCATGAGCAGCCACACCGACCCCGGCGCCCTGCCGAGCCCGGCGACGCCCGCCGGGCGGGATGGTCTCGAAGCCCTGCTGGCGGACCCGGCCGGGGCGGTCATCGGGCTCGACTTCGACGGAACGCTGGCGCCGATCGTGGCGGACCCGGAGCAGGCGCGGGCGCATCCCGAGGCGGTGGCCGTCCTCGCCGCCCTGGCACCGAAGGTGGCCTCCGTCGCGGTGATCACCGGCCGGCCGGCCGAGATCGCGGTCCGCTACGGCGGCTTCGCCGGCGTCCCCGGCCTGGAACACCTGACGGTCCTCGGCCACTACGGCGCGGAACGCTGGGACGCGGTGACGGGCGAGGTCACGGCGCCCGAACCGCACCCGGGCGTGGCCGCGGTCCGTGCCGAACTGCCGGCCCTCCTCGACGGAACCGGCGCCTGGATCGAGGAGAAGGGCGGCCGGGCGGTGGCAGTCCACACCCGCCGGGCCCCGGACCCCCAGTCCGTCTTCGACACGCTGCGCACTCCCCTCACCGACCTGGCCACCCGGCACGGCCTGATCGTCGAGCCGGGCCGCCTGGTCCTGGAGCTGCGCCCACCAGGCATGGACAAGGGCGTGGCCCTGCTGACCCATGTCCGCGAGCTGTCCGCCACGTCGGTCCTCTACGGCGGTGACGACCTGGGCGACCTGCCGGCCTTCTCCGCGGTCGACGACCTCCGCGCCAGCGGCACCCCCGGCCTCCTGGTCTGCAGCGGCAGCGACGAGGTGACGGAACTGCGTAAACGCGCGGACCTGGTGGTGGACGGTCCCGGCGGCGTGGTGAGCCTGCTGCGCGCCCTGGCCGAACGGCTCAGCTGACCCCCGCCCGCCCCTCAGCGTTCCTGCCGCCGCGCCTCCCGGACCCGGCGCAGGCGATTCACCGTCACCGGGTCGAGGACCAGGGCACGCTCGTCGTCCAGCAGGGCGTTGAGCAGCTGGTAGTAGCGGACCGGCGCCAGCCCCAGCTCCTCACGTATCGCCCGCTCCTTCGCGCCGGGCCCGGGGAAGCCACGGCGCTCCAGGGCGAGGATGTCCCGCTCCCTGCGGTCCAGCTCCGGATGCTCCATGCCCGGAACCGTAACGCCCGCCACTGACAGCGACTACTCCGCCTTCTGCGCGGTCAGCTGCAGCTCGCGCAGCACCTCCGCAGGGCTCCCGCCCGGACTCACCGCCGACCCGATCCGCTTCTTCACGGCCGCGCTGACCGAGGCCCAGGACGTCTTGCCCACCGGAGGCAGCTCGGAGTCGGGCAGCGCGTCGAGGAAGGGCTTGAGGTCGGCGTCCCGGGAGGCGCCGCTCATGACCGCGGACGCGGAGTTGGTCACCGGCAGCAGGTCGTACTCCCGGGAGAACGCGAGCACGTTCTTCTCGCTGTACACGAAGTCGAGGAAGTCGCCGACCTGCTCGGCATGCCCGTTCTGCTTGAAGGCCATCATCCAGTCGGCGACGCCCATGGAGTTCTTGGACTTCCCGTGGGCCCCGGGCATGGGCACCATCCCGAACTTCACGCCCTTGGCGGCGGCGATCTTCATCAGCGAGGGATGTCCGTTGAGCATGCCGACGTCCCCGGCGGCGAACGCGGAGAACGCGGCGGCCCGGTTGAGGTTCTCGGGCGCGACCGGCCCGGTCAGTCCCTTGCCGACGAGGTCGTCCTTGAGCCAGGTCAGCGTCGTGACGTTCTCGCCGGAGTCGATGCCGTACGTGCCGACGGAGTCGATGTACCCGCCGCCTCCGCTGAGCAGCCACTGCATGGTCTCGGCCTGCGCCTCCTCAGGACCGAGCGGCAGCGCGTACGGGTACTTCACCCCGTCCGCCTTGAGCACCGCGGCATCGGCGGCCAGCTGCTTCCAGGTCGTCGGCGGGGTGAGTCCGGCGTCGGCGAAGAGGGTCTTGTTGTAGAAGAGCAGCCGGGTGGACGCGGCGAACGGCATGCCGTACTGCATCCCGTTGATCCGCCCCGCCGAGGCCAGCTGCGCGACGAAGTCCGCCTGTTCCCGGATCCCGATCAGGTCGTCGGCCTTGTACAGCAGCCCCTTGTGCGCGTAGTCGGCGTACGCGCCGATCTGCGCCATGTCGGGTGCCTTCCCGGCGTCGACCAGCTCCTTGACCTTGCGGTCCACGTCGGTCCAGGAGTACACGCTGACGTCGATCTTCACGCCGGAGTGCTCGGCCTCGTACTCCTTGACGAGCTTGTCCCAGTACTTCTGGGAGCCGTTGGCCGAGCTGTCGCCGTAGTCGGCGGCGACCAGCCTCAGCGTCACCTCGTCCGATCCGCCCCCCAGGCCGCAGCCTCCGAGGACCGCCGTCATGCCCAGCGCGGACACCGCCGCGATCGTTCCCGTCCTACGCCGCCGCACCGACAACCGCCCCACAGTCACGTTCGAAACTTTCGAAAAGTCATACATACTCAGAAGTAGGTCTACACCACGTGAGTGGACTAGACCTCTTGCGGGTCGAAGGGCCACACTGTCCCCTGTGAGACATGTCATCGCCCTCGACGTGGGCGGCACCGGGATGAAGGCGGCCTTGGTCGGCGCGGGCGGCGAGCTCCTGCACCAGGCCCGCCGGTCGACCGGCCGCGAGCGCGGCCCCGACGCGGTCGTCGACGGCATCCTCGACTTCGCCGCCGAACTGCGCGCGTACGGCACCGAGCACCTCGGCACCCCCGCGCTCGCGGCCGGCGTCGCCGTGCCCGGCATCGTCGACGAGGAGCGGGGCGTCGCGGCCTACTCCGCCAACCTGGGCTGGCGGGACCTCCCGCTGCGCGGGCTGCTCACCGACCGCCTCGGGGGCGTTCCGGTCGCCCTCGGCCACGACGTCCGCACCGGCGGCCTCGCGGAGGGCCGCATCGGCGCGGGCAAGGGCGCCGACCGCTTCCTCTTCGTCCCCCTGGGCACCGGCATCGCGGGCGCCATCGGCATCGCGGGGCGGGTGGAGTCGGGCGCCCACGGCTTCGCGGGCGAGATCGGCCACATCGTCGTACGGCCGGGCGGCACACCCTGCCCGTGCGGCCAGCGGGGCTGCCTGGAGCGGTACGCCTCCGCGGCGGCCGTCAGCGAGGCCTGGGCCTCGGTCACCGGGAACCCGGAGGCGGACGCGGCGGACTGCGCGAAGGCGGTCGACGGCGGGGACCCGAAGGCCCGGGAGGTCTGGCAGCACGCCGTGGACGCCCTGGCCGACGGCCTGGTCACCGCCCTCACCCTGCTGGACCCCCGCACCCTGATCATCGGTGGCGGCCTGGCAGAGGCGGGGCAGACCTTGTTCACACCACTGCGGGAGGCGGTCCGACGCCGCGTCACCTTCCAGAAGCTCCCGACCATCGTCCCGGCGGCCCTGGGCGACACGGCGGGTTGCCTCGGTGCAGGCCTACTGGCCTGGGATCTCCTAGACAAGACCGACGGTACGGAGGCAACAAGCTGATGGCAGCCCACCCAGGGGCGCGGGACGGCGCTGAATTTGCGGCTACCGCCGCGGAAGCGCGACCAGCCGCGACGAGTCCGCACCCCGCGACGGACCAGTCCCCCCTCATCCTGTCCGGCGCAACGGTCGTCCTCCCCACAGGAACCGTCAAAGACGGCCGAGTCATCGTCGACGGCACCCGCATCGTCGGCAGCGCCCCGGAGAACGCCCAGGTCATCGACGTAACCAACCACTGGCTCGTCCCCGGCTTCGTCGACATCCACAACCACGGCGGCGGCGGAGCCTCGTTCACCTCGGGCACGGTCGAAGACGTCCTCAAGGGCATCCGCACCCACCTGAACCACGGCACCACCACCCTCGTCGCCTCCACCGTCACCGGCGACATGGACTTCCTCGCCCAGCGGGCCGGCCTGCTGAGCGAACTCGCCGAGCAGGGCGACATCGCCGGCATCCACTTCGAGGGCCCGTTCATCTCCCCCTGCCGCAAGGGCGCGCACGCGGAGAACCTGCTGCGTCACCCCGACCCGGCAGAGGTCCGCAAGCTGGTCGACGCGGCGCGCGGACAGGCGAGGATGGTCACGCTCGCCACCGAACTCCCCGGCGGCATCGACTCCGTACGGCTCCTCACCGAGCAGGGCGTCATCGCGGCGATCGGGCACACGGACGCGACGTACGAGCAGACCGTCGAGGCCATCGACGCGGGCGCCACGGTCGCCACCCACCTCTTCAACGCGATGCCGCAGATCGGGCACCGGGCGCCGGGCCCCATCGCCGCCCTCCTGGAGGACGAGCGGATCACGGTCGAGCTGATCAACGACGGCACGCATCTGCACCCGGCCGCGCTGCAACTCGCGTTCCACCATGCGGCAGCGCCCCGCGTCGCGTTCATCACGGACGCCATGGACGCGGCCGGCTTCGGCGACGGCCGTTACCTGCTCGGCCCTCTGGAGGTCGAGGTCAGCGAGGGAGTCGCCCGGCTCGTGGAGGGCGGTTCGATCGCGGGATCGACGCTCACCCTGGACCGCGCGTTCAAGCGGGCGGTGACCGTCGACCGGTTGCCGGTCGAGGACGTGGTCGCGGCGATCTCCGCCAACCCGGCCCGGCTGCTGGGCATGTCCGACCGCATCGGTTCCCTGGAGCCCGGCAAGGACGCCGACCTGGTCCTCCTCGACCATCAATTCGACCTCAAGGGCGTCATGCGCCGGGGGGAATGGGTGGTCGATCCCCAACTGGGCTGATGTGTCCCGCTGTTGGGGTCGGTGGGATCCTGGGAGACTGGACGGGCACATTCTGTCTTTCGGGGGAGGTCGGCCCAGGTGATCCTCACGGTCACGCTGAACACCGCTCTCGACATCACCTATCGCGTACGGTCACTGCGGCCGCACACCAGTCACCGGGTCACCGAGGTCACCGAGCGCCCCGGCGGCAAGGGCCTGAACGTGGCCCGGGTGCTGGCGGCGCTCGGCCACGAGGTGACGGTCACCGGCTTCACGGGTGGCGCCACGGGCCGCATGGTCCAGGACCGGCTCACCGACGTGCCGGGTCTGGTGGACGCGCTCGTCCCGGTCGGGGACCCGACCCGGCGCACGATCGCCGTGGTGGACGAGGAGTCCGGCGACACCACCCAACTCAACGAACCGGGTCCGACGGTGACGCCGGCGGAGTGGTCGGCCTTCCAGGAGGCGTACGAGGATCTCGTCCCGTCCGTCTCCGCGGTGGCCCTGTGCGGGAGCCTGCCGCCGGGGGTGCCGGTGGGGGCGTACGCGGGCCTGATCCGCACGGCGAAGGCGGCCGGGGTGCCGGTCCTCCTGGACACCAGCGGAGAGGCACTGCGCCGCGGGGTCGCCGCCCGCCCGGACATCCTCAAGCCGAACGCCGACGAACTCTCCGAACTGACAGGCTCCCACGAACCGCTCCGCGCGGCCCAGGACGCCCGCCGCCGGGGCGCACTCGCGGTGGTCGCCTCCCTTGGCACGCGGGGCCTGCTGGCGGCAACCCCGGAAGGCCGCTGGAGCGCCACGCCCCCGACCCGCGTCCACGGCAACCCGACAGGCGCCGGCGACTCACTGGTGGCAGGCCTCCTGTCGGGCCTGGTCGACCAACTCCCCTGGCCGGACCGCCTGATTCGCGCGGTCGCGTTGTCCGCGGCGACGGTACTGGCCCCGGTGGCGGGCGAGTTCGACCGCGCGGCTTACGAGGACCTGCTGGGCCGCGTCACGGTCACGGGTGAGGTCAGCGCGGCGTAACTCCTACTGGTCGACGTTCTCCGTGACGCGGAACTGGTCCAGCAGCGCGTTGCACTTGTTGCCCTGCTGGCACGAGAGCTGAATCGTGTTGGTGCCCTTGGTCAGGGAGACCTGGGCCCAGGTCTCCTGCCATCCGTTCGCGGGAAGCCCACCGAAGTTCTTCATGTTCAGCGGCCGGGAGGCGGACTTCCCGTTGACGGTCACCGTCGCGTCGGCATCCTCGGCGGGGAGGCCGTAGCGGACGTAGACCCGGTAGGTGCCGGCCTTCTTGATGCCGTTGACGGTCCAGGTGACCGAGGCACCGACCTGGTTGAAGCCCTGGACATAGACGCCGCCGTCGGACTGGGCGCCCTTCACGTCGGACGCGACGCTGGTGCCGCCCTCCAGGCGCATCGTCTTCGTGTCGGCCTTGGGAAGCTCGGCCGCCTCGGACGAGGAGGCCGACGGGCTCGGCTCCGAGCTCTGCGATGTGGACGGCGTCGTGGACGCCCCGCTGTCGCCCGCCTTGTCGTTGTCGTCGCCGCCCGCCATCGCGATGCCAATGCCTATGACCACCGCGGCGACCACCGCGATCGCGCCGATCAGCAGGCCCTTGGTGTTGGGGCCACCGCCCCGGCCGCCGCCGCCACCGCCGCTGTAGCCGGGCATTGCCTGCTGGCTGGTGGGGGCGCCGCCCGGGAAGGTCTCGGGGGCGGCGTAGTGGGCGCTGGGCTGGGTGTAGCCGTTCTGGCCCTGCTGCTGCGGGACCTGGCCGTACGGGCCGTTCGGCGCGGCCGGTGCCTGCTGCTGGCCGTACTGCCGCTGGCCGACCGAGCGCGTCCGGTTGACGGAGTTCGGGTAGCCGTAGCCGTAGCCGCCGCCGGACGGCGGCTGGGCGCCGTTGGCCTGACCGTCGGCGTAGAGGTAGCCGAACGGGTCGTCGTCCTCGGGCACGCTCGCCCCGTTGTTGCCGGACGTCATCCCAGGTACTCCTCAAACAGGTCTGCATCGGATGCGATACGGATGGTCAGAATGGCGAGCCTACCCGCTCCTGATGGCCCAAACGGGTGACTCGGATCGCATCAGCTCGCTGACCTGGGGATCATCCCGCGCGTCTGTGTTGTTTGGGACGAGATCGTTTCTCGACGTACATCCGTTCGTCGGCGGACTTCAACACTTCGTCCGCCGTCATGCCGCAGTGCGCCCAGCCGATGCCGAAGCTGGCACCGACCCGCACGGCCCGCCCCTCGGCACGGATCGGCTGGATGATCTCGCTGCGCAGCCGTACGGCGAGGTCGGCGGCGTCGGCCTTGCCGAGCCCGTCGGCGAGGATCACGAACTCGTCGCCGCCGAGCCGGGCCACGGTGTCGCCGTCGCGCACGCACTGGGACAGCCGCCGGGCGACCTCGATGAGCACCGCGTCACCCGCGTTGTGCCCGAACCGGTCGTTGATCGACTTGAAGCCGTCGAGGTCGCAGAAGAGCACCGCGAGCCCCTTGGTGCCGTCGTCGCGCTCCCCCTCGGGGGCGACGGTGTGCACATGGTGGTCGAAGGATTCGAAGGCCTCCGCGCCGCCCGGCCGGAAGTCGAAACCGTGGCCGTTCGCGTCGAAGGCCGGGTGCCCGAAGGCCGCGTCGACCGGCTCCAGCGCGGCGCCCGTGTGGGTGGAGCGCTGCTGACAGAGCCGGGAGGACAGCCGCGAGCGCAGCTCGGCGGAGTTCGGCAGGCCGGTCAGGGAGTCGTGGGAGGCGCGGTGGGCGAGCTGGAGCTCGCGGCGCTTGCGCTCCTCGATGTCCTCGACGTGGGTGAGCAGGAAGCGCGGCCCGTCAGCGGCGTCGGCGACCACCGAGTTGCGCAGGGACACCCAGAGGTACGTGCCGTCCCGGCGCCCGAGGCGGAGCTCCGCGCGCCCGCCTTCCGCGGAGGTCCGCAGCAGGGTGCCTATGTCCTCGGGGTGGACCAGGTCGGAGAAGGAGTAGCGGCGCATCGCGGACGCGGGGCGGCCGAGGAGACGGCACAGGGCGTCGTTGGTGCGCAGGATCCGGCCGTGCTGGTCGCCGCCCATCTCGGCGATGGCCATGCCGGAGGGGGCGTACTCGAAGGCCTGCCGAAAGCTCTCTTCGCTGGCCCTGAGAGCCTGCTGCTCCCTTTCGAGCCTGACCAGTGCACGCTGCATGTTCGACCGCAGACGCGCGTTGCTGATCGCGATGGCGGCCTGGAACGCGTACATCTGGAGCGCTTCGCGTCCCCATGCCCCCGGCCTGCGGCCGTTGCGCGGCCGGTCCACGGAGAGCACGCCGATCAGTTCGCCGCACTGGCCGCCCTGCACACCCGGCGTGTACATCGGCGCGAACAGCCGGTCCGAGGGGTGCCACTCGTCCTCGAAGCGGGGCGCGGGGCCGTCGGTGTACCACTGCGGGACGTCGTCGTCGTCGAGGACCCAGCCCTCGGTGTGCGGGATGAAGACCAGGTCGCCCCAGGTCTCCCCCATGCTCAGCCGGCGCTCCCAGGACTCACGGGAGCCCACCCGGCCGGTGATCAGCGACTCGGCGGCCTGGTTCCCGGAGAAGGCGGCGACCACGAGGTCGCCGTCGGGGCGCACGAGATTGACGCACGCCAGTTCGTAACCGAGTGCGGTGACCACGCCGTTCGCGACGGTCTGCAGTGTGTCGGCCAGGCTGCGGGCCGTGTTCATGTCGGCCATGACCTGATGCAGCTGTCGCAGGGACGCAAGACGGACGTACGGCTCCGACTCGCTCTCCATTGCTCGCCCTCCCCCCGAGACCTCGCAGCGAATCAAGGGTTCTCTTCGGCGTATCTTCAGTGCGGCTTCGTTGGTGCGGCTTCGTCGGTACTTCCCCGCCACTGAATCACAGCGCGCTGCCCACTCGGTACACAGGGTCAACAAATACCGCCCCTTGTGACTCAAGTCACAGCGGAAGATGAACAATTGAGTGGAGTTTCTGCGCTTTCCCTGTGCGTTTACTGAACGCAAACTTTGGGCGTTTGTGGACACCCTGTCCATCTCCGCCGGTGGACCTAGGTCCCGCCTCGGACGAAGGCCCGATGCGGAGCGCCCGGACCGGACATTAGCGTTTCCCGCGTGCCGAACACTCCCCCCGCCACCGCCCCGATGATCCCTCCGCCCGCTTCCGGGCATGCTGTGGGGGTGAGCAACGACGAGTTCCGCGCCGCCATGTCCCGGCTGGCCGCGGGCGTGGTCCTGGTGACCGCGTTCGAGCCCCCGCTCGACGCCGAGGGACCGGGCGGCGAGGACGTCGGCATGACGGCCACGGCGTTCCTCTCGGTCTCCCTGGATCCACCTCTCGTGCTGGTCAGCCTGCGTACGGGCTCCCGGATGGACGACCTGCTCGACGAGCAGCCCCACTGGGCGGTCTCCGTCCTGTCCGAGAGCCAGCGCCACATCGCCGGCCGCTTCGCCATGAAGGGCCGCATCAGCGACCGCCTGTTGTTCGAGGACATCCCCTACGTCCGCGGCGCGACCACCGGCGCCGCACTGGTGGGCGGCGCCCTCGCCACCCTGGAGTGCCGCACCGAACAGCGCGTGGAGGCCGGCGACCACACCCTGGTGATCGGCCGCGTCCTGACGGCCGACGTGCCGAGCGCGGACGGAGGGCCGCTGACCTATTTCCGGGGCAGGTACCGCCAGCTGGGATGAATTCCGTGGCCGCGCGCCAGCACTCCGGCATAAGGTCCCCGGATGACATTCGCACCCCGCCTCGAAGAGGTCACACCCGGGAATTTCGAAACGGCGACCGCTATACGGGTCCGTCCCGAGCAGGAATTCGCCGCCTCCCCGGTCATGCAGTCCCTCGCCGAGGCCTACGTGCATCCCGCGGGCGTCGCCTGGCCCCGTCTGATCGTCGACGGTGACCGCACGGTCGGCTTCCTGATGGCCTTCCTCGACATCGACTGGCGCGGCGACGGCGGCACCGTCGTCCGCTCCGGCCTGTGGCGGCTGAACATCGCGGCCGACGCCCAGGGCAGGGGCTACGGCCGGTTCGCCGTCGAGTCCGTCGCCGCGGAGCTGCGCCGCCGGGGCACGAAGGAGTTGTACGTCACCTGGCACGAGGGCGACGACGGCCCGGCGGAGTTCTACCTGAGGCTCGGTTTCCGCCGGACCGGGGAGCTGAGCGGGGGCGAGACCGTCGGAGTGCTGAGCCTCGACTAGACGAAGGTGATCTCCAGCCGGGCCGCCCGGACCGGGTCCGTGGTGATGTCGATCACCGCGATCCGGTCGTGTACGAACGTGAACGCGAGCGTCCGCTCCACGCGGCCGTCCCGCAGGAGCGCGATGCCGATACGGCCCTCGACGAGAACGGGCACCGCGACGCCGACGATGTGCCGCGAGTAGCTCGTCGCCCCCTTGGCCACGGCCAGGGCGCCCGTCGTCACCCCGACCTCCGTGCGCACCACGACATCCGGGTCGAGGACCTTCAGCAGCCCGTCGAAGTCACCTTCGCGCGCGGCGGCGAGGAAGGCGTCGACGAGTTCACGCCGGCGCGTTCGATCGGTGTCGCTGACCTGGGCGCCCCGCACCCGGCGCCGGGCCCGGCTGGCGAGCTGGCGGGTGGCCGCCGGGGACTTGCCGATGACGCCGGCGATCTCGTCGTAGGGGACGGCGAAGAGGTCGTGGAGGACGAAGGCGAGCCGTTCGGCGGGGCTGAGGGTGTCGAGGACGACGAGGAGGGCGCTGCCGACGGAGTCGGCGAGGACGGCGTCCTGCTCGGGGTCTGGGGTTACGGCCGGGACCGGCACCTCTGGCTCCAGGGGCTGTTCGGCACGGGACCTGCGGGAGCGGAGCATGTCGAGGCAGACCCGGCCCACGACGGTCGTCAGCCAGCCACCGAGGTTGTCGACGTGCGTGGTGTCCGACCGGCTCATCCGCACCCACGTCTCCTGCACCGCGTCCTCGGCCTCGGCCCCCGACCCGAGCATCCGCCGCGCCACCGCCCGCAGCTGCCCCCGGTGCGCCTCGAACCGTTCGGCAAGGAAGTCGTCGTCGCCCATGGGTCACCGCTCTCGTCGTCGTCCGCCGTCGGTGAGTTGACGGACGGGACGGTGGAGATGTGACACACGCGGGGCGGTTGCGGGTCGTTTACGGGGCCGGAGTTATCCCCAGTCCCGCCCCTGCCGCCCCCGCTTGGTGTCCGAGCGCTGCTTCTTCTCCCTCAACCGCCGCTCATTGATCCCGCGCGGGATGCGCGTCGCCCGCCGCGGCTTGGGCGGCGGAGCGGTGGCTTCGGCGAGCAGCGCCGCGAGCCGTACGGCGGCGGTCTCGCGGTTGCGCCACTGTGAACGGTGCTCGGAGGAGCGGACGGTGACGACGCCGTCGACGAGCCGCCCGGCCAGCCTGTCCAGCGCACGCTGCTTCCACACGTCGGGCAGGGACTCGGTGCGGGCCAGGTCGAAGCGCAGCTCCACCTGGGAGTCACTGGTGTTGACGTGCTGGCCACCGGGGCCGGAGGAGCGCGAGAAACGCCACATGAGCTCGGCCTCGGGGAGCGAGACGGAGCCGCGGATGACGTGGGGACCGGACATGGACTCCATGTTCCCGGCTCTGTCCGGTCCACGTCACCCGAATATCGCCCGGTGGCCGCCCTCTCTTTGGTAAAGAAAGTAAAGACACGGGGAACCTTCGACGCCCCTCGCGGCGTTCATAGGGGTAGCTGTAACTTCAAGCCCGTACTTGCCGTACAAAAACGAGGGAAGGACTCCCAAACCATGGCTGTAAGCCTGTCCAAGGGTGGCAACGTCTCGCTCACCAAGGAGGCTCCGGGCCTGACCGCCGTCACCGTGGGCCTCGGCTGGGACGTCCGCACCACCACCGGCACGGACTTCGACCTCGACGCCTCGGCGATCGCGGTCAACCCGCAGGGCAAGGTCTACTCCGACGGCCACTTCGTCTTCTTCAACAACAAGGAGACCCCGGACAAGACCATCGTCCACACCGGTGACAACCGCACCGGCGAGGGCGCGGGCGACGACGAGGCGATCAACGTCAACCTGGCCGGCCTCCCCGCCGACATCGACAAGATCGTCTTCCCGGTCTCGATCTACGACGCGGAGAACCGCTCGCAGAACTTCGGCCAGGTCCGCAACGCCTACATCCGCATCGTCAACCAGGCCGGCGGCGCCGAGATCGCCCGCTACGACCTCTCCGAGGACGCGGCCACGGAGACGGCGATGGTCTTCGGCGAGCTGTACCGCAACGGCGCGGAGTGGAAGTTCCGCGCGGTGGGCCAGGGCTACGCGTCCGGCCTGGTGGGCATCGCGACGGACTTCGGCGTGAACGTCTGACGTCAGCTGCGCTGAGCTGTGCCGTTGGAGCCCCTGGTCGTGTCGGCCGGGGGCTTCGGCGTTCTGTCTTTACGCCTGCGACACGAACGAGGCGGGGCCGGTGGGGGCGTTCCTGGAGTCGCGGCGCAGGGTGTCGCCGACGACGTAAAGGGTGAGGCGGAAGTCGCGCGCCGAACTCCCCGCGCTGGAAGCCGAGTCGGGCCGAGGTCTCGTGCTCGTGGACGCGCTCGCCGACCGTTGGGGCGTGGCGCCGGGGCCCCGCCCCCGCAAGACGGTGTGGGCGGAACTCGACCCTTCACCGCATCCCGAGAACCCGTACTTCGGTGGCGCGGGCGGCCTTTCCCAAAGAACTCCGGGCTGAAAGAAACCAACCAAGCCCCACCCCTCCTCCCGCCGCGAAGTTGCAGCTCACTCGCCCGAGTGAACATCGCCAACTCAGCTGGATTTCGCCCCGGTTGCCTGCCCTACAGTCGGCGCAACACAACCGCAGACATGCAACGGCCCTCGCCGGGACTGGCATCCCGATGCGAGGGCCTGACCACCAAGGAAGTCAGGACCTTCCCGATGGACACCCAAAACCCTAGCGCGCCGACGCGCGCCCAGTCCCGTACCGCGGACAAAAACCACTCCCGCGTGGGTGGCCTGCTCCACGACAACGCCCGCCACACCACCCGCTTCACGGTGATCGGCAACCACCTCGCCCAACACCCCGACCTCTCGCTCGTCGCCAGAGGGCTGGCCCTGTACATCCAGTCCCTCCCCACAGGCGCTCCGGTGGACATCAAGACCCTCGCGGCCCGCTTCCCCGAGGGCAGGGACCGTATCGCCGCGGCCCTGCGGGATCTGGAGACCCATGGCTATCTCCGCCGCACCCGCGAACGCGTCCCCGGCGGTCGTATCGTCACCCGCACGGTCTCCTGCAACCGGCCTGGTCATCGCGGCCGGGCCGGCGAAGACCAGGCCCCCGGACCACCGAAGAAACGGCAACCGCCCCGCAAGAGGCTCCTCCCGGCCGTACCGCAGCCGGGCTATCCCGCCCCCGCCCTCCTCCAGCAGGCCACCGACGTCCTGGCGGGCCTCCGCCGCCACGACCCCCGCCTGCTCCTCTCGGCCACCGACGCGGAACACCTTGCCCCCGGAGTCGCCGCCTGGCTGGAACGGGACCTCACCCCCACCGCCGTACGAGACGCCCTGACCGCCCGCCTCCCCACTGAGCCCCTGCACCGCCCGGCGGCCCTCCTGGCCCACCGCCTCGCCGCCCAGCTGCCACCCCTGCCGCCATACCGGCCTCCGGCCCCACCCCCGGTTGTACGGCACCCGTTCCAGAACTGCGACGGCTGCACCCGCGTCTTCCGCTCACCGACTCCAGGACTCTGCCGTGACTGCCGCACTCCCATCACCACCACCTGAGACCGCTCCGTCCCGTAGTCAGGCCGACCATGGGCACGAGGTGATCCCCCGTCCTGGGCTGACGCCGGACGCCCTGCGTGCAGGCCTTGCCGTGGTCGCTCCGGGTCGTCTCGACGAAATGCAGAACATGAAGGACGATGCCTTCGCCAAAGCCGTCGAGTGGCAATCCCTCAGCCCGGTGCAGAGCTGGGTCCTCATCTGGGCCAGGGACATCAAGATCGCCCGGCGACCGGACCTGTCCAGCCGCTACACCCAGGCGGAGAACAACCTGGACCACGAGGATCCAGCCATTGCGCAGGCGGCCATCCGAGAGCTGAGCGCAGTCCTGGAGGAAGCGCTGAAGGCAGTTCGCGAGCAGGGCTCTGCAGTTCTCGCGATCGGAACATGACCCGGCCGCTGGCGACCTCGGACTCACGTGATCATTCCCATCCGAACCCGAGAACGACGAAGCCCTACCCCCCGGCCGTCGGCGTGTTGTGAGATCACCACCCAAAGACGAGGGGCTTCGCCCCGTCACTGCCCTTGACCAACACTGCTCACCCCCGACAGTCCGTGATGAAAGAGGTTCACTCACATGGCGCTGGCGTCTTCCGGGACATAGCGCACTTTTGGATGGGCGGGATCGAAACGAGGCATGCCCGCAGGAAGCACCGGGGCCAGGACACGAAATACGTCCCGCATGGCGTCGTCGGAAAAACCCGATAGCGTCTCGGTGGCCTGCAGTACGGCGCCGCCGGCCGCAAGTGGGATCACCCTGCAGAAAGCGCCACTGGCAGCAAGCCCGGAAGCCCCGCCCAGCCTCCCGCACAGTTCGTCCGGACACACCGTGATCCATGAATAGCCGCGCAGAAATTCCCTTGCTTCATCAACGGAATAACGCGGCCGTCGCTCCAGAACCACGTCGAGATTTGTGCCATCTCCCCACGGACCTGTCACATCAACACGAGCGAATGCAGGATTCACACCATTCAGACTTACGACAAGGAAATCTGTAATACCTGAACAGTAGCCCGGGTCCGCCATCTCGCCATCGCCAACTTCGAGCAATACCGAGAGAGACATTTTGGGATGGCGAACTGTAATACTGGAGTTCTTGACATGCGCCGTAGGCCCGTCTCCGCCCCCTCTAAAGAAGAGCAAGTCCCCCGATTCGGGGGCATCCGAAAGCTCCCGCTCCATGAGTGACCATTTCTGCGAAACCGGCGAATAATCCAACTCGCGGCTCGATTCATCCCTTTGCGTACACGCGATAGAAGACACTTGGCCACCCTGTTCCTCCACCTGCCGCAGGCCCGACAGTGGCCCGGCAAGAGCAGCCCTGTACCACCCTGCTACGGAATTCCCGATTCCGCCCGCAGTCAATGTGTCCAGAGATGCGCTTATGAAGAGAACCATGCCCCCGCCTCACTCCAGCGTTTTCCTTCTTTGTCTGCAACGAGGAAGAGCATACGTTCAAGCAGCCAGCTCAAAGAGGCTCACTCCACCCACCGTGGCCACGACTTCCGGAGTGGTCGAGACCATCAGCGTTCCTATCTAGGGTTCTGACCATGAATGTGGCGATCCAGGTCTACCGAGCCATGCGGGAGGTCGTTCAGGCATTGGACGACGTCCTCCCCGGCAAGTTCGAGATCACCAGGGAAGGGATCGTCCACGACATGATCTCGCCCAACAGCCCTCACGAGCTGACGAGGCTTGTGCTCCGGAAGCGGCTGGAGAAGGCCATGCCGGTGGAGATCGTCGCCCACACCGGAAGACCCGACGTCGAAGACGAGTTCGGGGGCATCATGCGGCGGCCCGACGTGATTGTGATCGCCTGGGCGGACATGGACATCCCGGGTTCCTTCGTTCCCTGCGCCCTCGTCGCCGCCATCGAGGTGGTCTCCCGTTCAAATCCAGACAACGACTGGGTGGGCAAGATGCGCGACTACCCACTGATCGGCATCCCCATCTACGCGATCTTCGATCCCCGAACCGGCACCGGAGCCGTCCTCACCGACATCCACCCCACCCCCGACGGCCCCCGCTACGCCACCCGCAAGGACTTCGTCTACGGCGAGGATGTCACCATCGGCGACTGGACAATCTCCACGGACGACCTGCCGCGCTACAAGGAGCTCGCGGATCGCACGTGACGTGGAGTCTGGTGAGACGACCCACTCCGGCTCTTCGTTGGCATCGGCCTGCGCCATCAGAGCGGTGAACACCCGCTCGCGGGTGCCGTCGAGGGCCCGCATCGGCAGCCGTTTGTAGACGCCCGCCCTCGTTGAGGCACAGGGATTCAGCCCTCGCTCCGGACGCACGGCCCCTCCTCCGGCCGCCGCCCCGTCCGCCAGCGTGGTGCCTCGTCATCCGGGACGTCCGGGGAAGCGAAGTGAAACGGCACGCCAAGATGGCCGGCCAGTTCCCGGCCCGCCTTGGCGGCGGCAGCGGCCGGCGGAGAGCCGTCGGGGCGGTGGTACACGGTAGCCAGGTGGCTCTCCCCGTCCGGGGAGTCCGTGACCGCGACCAGAAGTACGAACCAGTCGTGCACGGTGTCGCCGTCCCAATAGGCCTCCACCGCCGCCACACGGCCCGGGAGGGCTGCGACGCGCGCTGCAAGTGACGCGAGGTCGAGCGGATCGGGCGGTGTGCGCTGCACTCGGTCGCCGAGGGCCTCGTATCGCGCGTGAACCACCCGCTCGGCCTCGTGCAGGCCCACCCCCAGCGGACGCAACGCCTCCCAGACGGTCCTGACCGCCGACAGCCGGCGATCCCGCAGCACGTCGGCGTCGACCTGCTGACAGGTCCGTTCCTCGAGGTAAGCCCACCAGCCGCTCAATGGGCCACCGGCCGGGATGTCACGGCGTGCGTCATAGGTTCGAACGTAGCCTCAACTACTCTGCCCCGCATGCTCCTCACCCCCCTCCACCTCACCCCCGACCACGACATCCCCGGCCCCCTCCTGACCGAACTCACCGCCCTGTACGCCGCCAACCGTGACTTCATGGCTCTCAGCGGGGACTTCCCGGATCCGGACGACATCCGGCCGGAGCAGGTGGCGGCGGCGCTGGCCGAGGAACTCGCGCATCCGGACGCGGAGGTGTTGCTGGCGCGCAGTGAGGGCCGGCTGGTCGGGGTGGCCATCACGCTCGCCCGGCACCCGGACCCGGCCGACCCGGACCCGTGGATCGGGCTACTGATGGTGGCCGCCGAGGTACACCGGCAGGGCTACGGGCGTCGGCTCGCCGCCCTCGTCGAGGACCGCTTCCGCACCGAGGGCCGGACCGCCGTACGTCTCGCCGTCCTCGACGGCAACGACCGCGCCCTCGCCTTCTGGACGGACCTCGGCTACGAGGTCATCGACCACCGCTCGGACCTGCAGCACGGGCGCCCCTGCTCGGTGTTGCGCAAGCCGCTGACCGAGGGCTGACAAGGACCACGGGACCGGCGGCTACGCCCGTTCCGGCTTCCCGTCGCCGTACAGCCACTCCTTCCAGATCGGGCCGAAGTCCTCGTCGGGGGCGAGGTCCTCGACGTATGCCGTGAAGTCGTCGGTGTCCGCGGTGGCGTGGCGGTGGGTGGTGGGCCAGTCGCGGAGGAGGGCACGGAAGGCGGTGTCGCCGAGCCGTTGGCGGATCTTGTGGAGGACCATCGCGCCGCGCTGGTAGACGGGGCTGTCGGAGAGGTGCGCGGCGCTCGACGGCTTGCCCGGAGGGAAGTCCCAGAGGTCCTTGTAGACGTCCTCGCCGTGTGTGTACAGCTCGTCGAAGGTCTTCTGGGCGCTGTCGCCGCCGTGGTCCTCGGCCCACAGCCACTCGGCGTAGGTCGCGAAGCCCTCGTTGAGCCACACGTCGCGCCAGGTCTTCGGGGTGACCGAGTCGCCGTACCACTGGTGGGCGAGTTCGTGGACGAGGGTCCCGGTGTCGGGGGCGCCGGGGAAGAAGGGGCGGTTCTGGGTCTCCAGGGCGTAACCGGCGTCGCCCTCGCGGTCCACGATCGCGCCGGTGGAGGAGAAGGGGTACGGGCCGAAGGTGGCCTGCTCCCACTTCATCACAGAGGGGATCTGCGCCAGTACTTTCCGGCTCGCAGCCGCCTCCGCCGGGTCGACCGCGGTGAACACGGGCAGCCCATCGGAGGTGGTGCTGCGGTGGACGTCGTAGTGGCCGATCGCGAGCGTGGCGAGGTAGCTCGCCATGGGTTCGGCGGTGTGCCAGGTGGTGGTCGTACGGCCGCCGCTGGTCCTGCTCGCCGTCAACTCGCCGTTTGAGACGGCCTGGAGGCCCTCGGGGACGGTGATCGTGAGGTCGTAGGACGCCTTGTCGGAGGGGTGGTGGTTGCCGGGGAACCAGGCCACCGAGCCGTTCGGTTCGCCGAGGGCCACCGCGCCGTCCTCGGTGGGCAGCCAGCCCTCCTCGGAGCCGTCCGGGTCGGTGATCGTCTTCGGGGTGCCGGAGTAGGCGACGGTCACGCGGAAGGCGCTGCCCTCGTCGAGGTCGTCGTGCGGGCGTACGGTCAGCTCCTGGCCGGCGCGGTTCCAGCGGGCCTTGTCGCCTCCTACGGTGACCGTCTTGATGTCCAGGCCGTCGAGGTCCAGGTCGAAGGCGGACAGGTCCTGGGTGGCGCGGGCGGTGAGGGTCGCGGTACCGGAGAGCTTCGCGGTGTCCGGGTCGTAGGCGAGGTCGAGATCGTAGTGGGTGACGTCGTAGCCGCCGTTGCCGGCCTTCGGGAAGTACGGGTCGCGCAGACCGGGGCCGCCGGGGGTGCCGTGCACTCCGCCGCCGCACGCGGTGAGGGCGCTCGCGAGGAGCAGGGCGGTGGGGACGAGCAGGGCGGATCGGGACACGTGGTGATCCTATGAGAGGCCGCGTGGCACCATCTCGTACGTGCTCGACATCGGCTACGCCCTCTCCAACCGCTTCCCGGACCCGCCGCAGACCGACTACCGCCGCGCGGACGTCCACGCGCTGCGGCACGACCTGTTCTGCGGAGACGTCTATCTCGCGGACACCAAGGAGGACAGGGAACTGTCCACAGCCTGGGGATGGGTGCCGGTGCTCGACTTCGCGTGGGCGCTGTGCGACATCGCGGAACGCCTCGACCGCGACCCCGCGGGCTCCCGCGCCTCCCGCCCCCAGCACGCCGAACTCGACTTCACCGAGTCCACCGATCGCATGCTCTTCGAGCGCCGCTTCGGCTGGGTGGACATCGAGGCCGACTGGATGCCGGTGGAGGAGCCCCCGCTCACCTTCTCCCACGGGGACCTGCGCCGCGAGGCCCGCGACTTCCTGCACGACCTCATCGCCGACCTGATCGACCTCCACGAAGACCTGGGCGAGAACCCGGCGATCTGGACGCTCCAGGCACGGTTCCCCAGGGTGAAGTGATCATGGAGAGCTGCGCCCGGAACCCAAGGCCCGGCCCCACTTCCGGCAGCTCATAAGAGAACGTGCGGGCCCGCCCGCGCCCCCGTCACCCCTCCACCCGGATCCCCACCTCCGCCGCCAACACCGGTGCCAGATCCAGTAGTTGTGACGGGCTGATCACGGCTCCGGCCAGCCGGTCGATTCCCCGGGCGATCTCCAGTACCGCGGCGCCTCGCAGGTCCACGTCCTTCAGGGTCACCGCCGTGAGGTCCGCGCCCTTGAGGGTGCAGTCCACGAACTCCACGCGCTCCAGCCGCGCGCCGCCGAAGTCCGGCTCCACCAGGACGCAGCTCTCGAAGACGACGTCCTTCAGGACGGCCGTGCGCAGGTTCAGATAGTCGATCTTGCCGCCTCGGATCACGACGCGCTCCAGGACCGCGCCGTGCAACTGCACTCCGCCCAGGCGGGCGTCGATCAGCTCGACGTCACGCAGGGTCGACTCCGCCAGGTCGGTGCCCACGCCCCGTATGCCGGTGAGGACCGAGTCGAGGAAGCGGGCGTGGTGCAGCCGGGTCTCGTCCAGCGCGCAGCTTCTCAGCGCGCAGTCCATGAAACGGGCCCCCGCCCCGTCCTGCCCCGCGAAGTCCGCCTCCAGGAACTCCAGCCCGTCGTAGTCCCCGTCCGGCTCCAGCTCCCCTCCGCCGTGCGGCTCCAGCGCCGGCAGCCGCACCTCCGGCCGCCGTGCCCCCTTCACCCGCGAGCCACCCGCACCGCCGCCCCCGCCGGCACTACCGGACCCGCTCGCCCCAGCCGTCGCTCTCCTCGCCATGCCCCCATCCTGCACCCCACCACTGACAATCCCCCTGACCTGCACGGACACTCCCCATGTCACATTCCGGTGCCCTCAATCAGTCATACCGACGACGGACCCCACCCCGAGAAGAGGGAGACCCCCAGCCATGCACCGCATCACCGTCATCGGCGGCGGCCTCGCCGGGCTGACCGCGGCGATCTCCGCAGCCGAGGCGGGCGCCAAGGTCACCGTGCACGAGGCCCATCACACGCTCGGCGGCCGGGCCCGGACAGCCGACGGGCCGTACCGCACGAACGACGGCCCGCACGCTCTGTACAACGGCGGCCCGCACTGGTCCTGGCTCCGGCAGCGCGACCTCATCGGACCGCTCGCACCGCTCCCCCCTCTGGAGGCGGCCCGGCTGCGGCTGCGGCACAAGGGCGCACTGCGCCGCACCCCGCCCTTCGCGATGCTCAAGCTGCTGCGCCACAGTGCCCAACAGGCCCCGGTCGACGTGGACTTCTTGTCCTGGGCCACCGGGCAGGCCGGGGAGGAGGGCGCCCGTGCCGCCGCCCACTACTCGGCCGTCGCCCTGTTCCATCACGACCCGGGCGCCCTGTCCGCCGCGTTCGTGCAGGAGCGGCTGCGGCGGGCCACCAAGCTGCCGCCCGAGGCGCACTACCCGCGCGGCGGCTGGGCCGGCGTCGTCGACCGGATGGCCGCCCGCGCCTGGAACCTGGGCGTCCGCATGGAGACCCTCTCCCGCGTCGACACCCTGCCCACCGACACCCCGGTCGTCGTCGCCACCTCCCTCCACGCGGCCCGCCGGCTCCTCGGCGACGACTCGCTGACCTGGCCGAGCGGCCGTACGGCACTTCTCGACCTCGCCCTGCGCACTCGGCGGGGTGACGCCTTCGCCGTCTCCGACCTCGACTCCCCCGGCTGGATCGAACGGTTCACCGCCCAGGACCGCACCCTGGCACCCGCGGGCGAGCAGCTCCTGCAGGGGCAGATCCCGATCGCCCCGCACGAGACCAGGGCGGACGGGGTCGCGCGCGCGGAGCAGTTGCTCGATCTCGCCTTCGACGGCTGGCGCGAACGCGTCACCTGGCGGCGCGAGTCCGTCGCGAACGGCCGTACGGGAGCCGTCGACCTGCCCGGCACGAACTGGCGCGACCGGCCGGCCGTCGACCGGGGCGACGGCGTCTATCTCGCGGGCGACCAGGTCGCGGCGCCCGGGGTGCTCTCGGAGGTCTCCTTCAACAGCGCGCTCACCGCCGTATCGCTGGCACTCGGCCGGAACGCCCTTGACCTCAAGCATGCTTGAGGTCGGAGGGTGGGTGTCCTGCCGACAGAGCCCCGCCCCAGCCCGCGGAGCTCCTGCCCACAGAGGGAGTCCCTCCATGCACGCCATCCGCCTGCACACCTTCGGCCCCGCCGAGAACCTCACCTACGAGCAGACCGACGACCCGGCACCGGCCCCCGGCCAGGTCCGTATCGCCGTACGGGCGGCCGGTGTCCACCTCCTGGACACCGCCCTGCGCGAGGGGCATCAGGGCCCGCTGCCCAGGCCGACCACGCTGCCCACCGTCCCCGGCCGGGAGGTCGCCGGAGTCGTCGAGTCCCTCGGTGACGGCGTCGCCGAGCTGTGGCTCGGCAAGCGCGTGGCCGCCCACCTCGGCTTCGCCCCCGGAGGCTACGCGGAACTCGCCGTCACCGATGTCGACCGCGTCCACGAGATCCCCGACAACCTCGACTTCGCCCAGGCCGTCGCCATGATCGGCACGGGCCGTACGGCGATGGGGATCCTGCAGTTCGCCGAGCTCGGCCCGGACTCGGTGGCCGTGATCCCGGCGGCCGCCGGAGGCATCGGCACGCTGCTCGTGCAGTACGCGAAGAACGCCGGAGCGACCGTCATCGGCCTCGCGGGCGGACCGTCGAAGACGGCACAGGTGCACGCCAACGGCGCCGACCTCGCCATCGACTACCAGGACTCCGCGTGGCCCGGGAAGGTCCGCGCCTTCCTCGGCGGCCGGCCCGCCACCGTGGTCTTCGACGGCGTGGGCGGCCAAGTCGCCCGAGAGTGCGTCGCCCTTCTCGGCCACCAGCGCCGGCACATCGTCTTCGGCTGGTCAGGCGAGGGCATCCACAACGGACAGCCGTACCTCGTCGAAGGCGTCTCCCAGCAGGTCCTCGGACCCGTCATGGCGCAGAAGGCCGGCGGGCCCAATCCGATCCGCACCCTCGAACTGCGCGCCCTCGCCGAAGCCGCCGCGGGCCGTCTCACCCCCGCCGTACAGCGCTTCCCGCTCGCCGAGGCAGCCGCCGCACACCGGGCGCTGGAAACCCGCGGCACGACCGGAAAGGTGGTCCTGGAGCCATGAGACCCCGGCCTCGGGAAGGTCAGTGCCGTCCGGCGACCCGGTCCGCCCACCGCGCCAGCCGGGACGACTCCGCGCGGTGGCTCGTGAGTTCGCGCCGGTCCGCCGTGCGGTACGTGGCGTACATGCCCTGCACGCCCAGCCACCGCAGCGGCTCCGGCTCCCACTTGCGCACCTTGTGACCGACCCAGGGCAGTTCGGTGAGCTCGGTCCGGCCGCCCTGCCCGGAGTCCCGCTGGACCAGGTCGCGCAGGGTCCGGGCGGCCAGGTTGGCGGTGGCGACGCCCGAACCGACGTAACCGCCCGCCCAGCCGATACCCGTCGAACGGTCCAGCGTCACCGACGCGCACCAGTCGCGCGGCACCCCGAGCACCCCCGACCAGGCGTGCGCGATCCGCGTCCCGGCCAGCATCGGGAAGAACCCCACGAGAATCTCCCGCAGCGCCTCGACCGTCGCCGCCTGCGTCCGCCCGTCGTTGTCGGTGCGCGAACCGAAGCGGTACGGCACCCCCCGCCCGCCCAGCGCGATCCGCCCGTCGGCGGTGCGCTGCGCGTACATGTAGGCGTGCGCCATGTCCCCAAGCGTCTGGCGCCCCTCCCAGCCGATCGCCGCCCACTGCGCCTCGGTCAGCGGCTCGGTGGCGATCATGGAGGAGTTCATGGGCAACCAGGTCCGCCTCTGGCCCTTCAGAGCGGCGGTGAAGCCCTCGGTGCAGCGCAGGACATAGGGCGCGCGGACGGTGCCGTACGGCGTGACCGCGTGCTTGGGCCGGATCTCCGTCACCGGCGTCTGCTCGTGGACGGTCACGCCCAGCGCCTCGACGGCCGCCGCGAGCCCCTTCACCAGCTTCACCGGGTGCACCCGCGCCCCGTGCGGCGTCCACGACGACCCCACCGCGTCCGCGACCCGGATCCGCTCGGCCGTCTCCCGTGCGCCGTACAGCTCACGGTCCTTCTCGCCGTACGCCAGCTCGTGCTCGTGGAAGGCCCTCAGCCGCGCCAACTGCGCTGGCGTACGCGCGACTTCGAGGACGCCCCCCTTGTGGAGCCCGGCGTCGAAGCCCTCCTCGCCGACGGCCCGGACGACCTCGTCGACGGTGTCGTTCATGGCCTTCTGCAGGCGTACGGCGGCCTCGTGGCCGTGCACCTTGGCGTACCGGTCGCGGCCCGCGATGCCGTTGTAGAGCCAGCCACCATTGCGCCCGGAGGCGCCGTAGCCGCAGAACTTCTGCTCCAGGACGGTGATCCGCAGGAAGGGCACGGCCTTCTTCAGGTAATACGCCGTCCACAGTCCCGTGTACCCGCCGCCGACGATCACCACATCCGCCGACGCGTCACCGCCTAGGGGCTCCCGCGCCTCGGGAAAGCCGTCGTCCGCGTACCAGAAGGAGATGCCGCCGTTCACGGCAGTGCTGCTCATGGCCTGGGACGTTAACCCGCCGGCGCGCCCGCTGTCTCCTTCGGATTCCGCACTCTCACCAGGGAACAGCACGCGAATCCGATCAGTACGGAGGTGAAGTGGCCGAGATCGGTGAAGGTCCGCCCGGTCACCAGCGGCACCCCGTACACGACGAGAACCGCGAACCCGTAGACGTACCGCCAAGGCGCCGGAATCCGGTACACCAACACGCCGACCACCCCGGCCAGCGCGTAACTCACCCCGATGTCCAGCGTGTCGACCGCGGACGCGGGCGCCATCCCCTGCCGGATCCCCCACAGCAGCGCCCCCTCGCTGATCAGCGTGGCCAGCACGTGCGCCGCCGCGCACACGGCCAGCCAGCGCGCGGTCCCCAGCCAGCGCTCCGCCGGCGCGTGGAAGACGGAATAGAGGACGACGTACGGCAGCCAGTGCCCGCCGTCGATCCACATCGCGCTGGCGATCAGCACCCGCACCGGATTGCTCGACAGCTCATGGATGTTGGTCGAACGCTGCCGCAGGAACTCCTCCTCGAACTCCGGCGACATGTGGTGCAGCGCCACCGTCGTCACGAAAAGAACCGCCAGCCACACATAGGTGCCGGGGGCGCTGCGGATGTAGGCCCACACCCGGTGGGCACCCCGGTTAATTCGCATGAGGCGATTCACCCACGCCGGTAGGGTCCGGCACGTGATCGACATCCCGGAGGAACTGGCGGCGACACAGGAGCTCTACAACGGCGACAAGGGCCGGGAGTTCATCGCCGGACTGCCGGCCCTGATCGAGGACTTCCTGGAGCGCTGGCAGCTCAGACCTGACGGCTCCCCCATGCACGGCGTCGCCGCGCTGGTCCTGCCCGTCGTCCGCCGGACCGACGGCACCCCGGCCGCCCTCAAACTCCAGCTCCTCGACGAGGAGAGTGTCGGCGAACCCGTCGCCCTGCGCCTGTGGGACGGCGACGGCGCGGTCCGCCTCCTCGACCACGACCCGGTCACCCACTCCATGCTCCTGGAGCGCCTCGACTCCGACCGCATGCTGTCCACGCTGCCCGGCACCCGTGACGCGGTCCTCGTCATCGCCCATCTGCTCGCCCATCTGACCGCGGAGCCCGCCCCCGCCGGGATGCGCCGGCTCGGTGACATCGCGCGAGCCATGCTGGACCGGACCCCCGAGGCCCTCAAGCGCGTCCCCGACCCCGAGGTCCGGCGCACCCTCGCCGACTGCGCGGCCGCCGTACGCGAAGTCGCCGACGAACCCGGCGACCGGCTCCTGCACTGGGACCTGCACGACGAGAACGTCCTCGCCGCCGAGCGCGCACCCTGGCTCGCCATCGACCCCAAACCCCTCGCCGGCGACCCCGGCTTCGAACTCTGGCCCGCCCTCGACAACCGCTTCGAAGCCGACGAGATCACCTGGCGCTTCGACGCCATGACCGACGTCCTCGGCCTGGATCGCGCACGCGCGCGTGCCTGGACGCTGGGACGGCTGCTCCAGAACAGCCTCTGGGACATCGAGGACGGCCGCCCCACAGAACCCCGCCAACTCGAGATCGCCCACCGCCTGCGCACCCACCGGAGCCGACAGCCGTGATCCGTCCCGCCACCCCCGCCGACCTCCCCGCGATCCACGCCCTCATCCGCGAACTCGCCGAATACGAAAGGGCGCTGGAGGAGGCGAAGGCGACCGAGGAGCAACTCCACGAGGCCCTCTTCGGCCCCCGTCCCGCCACCTACGCGCACGTGGCGACCGACTCCACGGATTCGGTGATCGGCTACGCGATCTGGTTCCTCAACTTCTCCACCTGGCGCGGAGTCCACGGCATCTACCTGGAGGACCTCTACGTCCGCCCCACGGCCCGCGGCGGCGGCCACGGCAAGGCCCTGCTCACCGAGCTCGCCCGCATCTGCGTCGAGCGCGGCTACCAGCGCCTCGAATGGTCCGTCCTGAACTGGAACACCCCCGCGATCGACTTCTACGAGGCCCTAGGCGCCCGCCCCCAGAACGAGTGGACGGTGTACCGCCTGACGGACGAGGCCCTCGTCGAGGCGTCCGGCACATAGAGAGCCCTCGCGCGGGCGTCACCAGCTGATCCCTGCCGCCACCGGTCGGTGGTCGCTGCCCGTGGCCGGCAGTACCCAGGAGCTCTCCGGCTTCACACCGCGCACCAGGATCTGGTCGATCCGCGCCACCGGGAACTTCGCCGGCCAGGTGAAACCGAAGCCCTCCCCCGCCGTGTCCTGGACCGATTGCAGCCGTGAGGTCAGGCCGGCGAACGCGCGGTCGTCCGTCGTGCCGTTCAAATCGCCGAGCAGCACCACCCGCCCGCTCGGCTCTGCGGCCACGGCCTTGGCGAGCGCCTTCGCATTACGGTCCCGGCTGTCCGTCCAGAAGCCCATCCTGGGCATCACGCGTACGGACCCCAGGTGGGCCACGTACACCGCCAGCGGACCCCGGCTCGTCGCCACCGTCGCGCGCAAAGCACGGTTGTAGGACAGCTTGACGGCGGCCGGCTTGGTGTCCCCCAGCGGCCCGGCGTCCATCTCGGTGTCCACCGGCCGGACGTCCGACAGCGGCAGCCTGCTCCACAGCCCGACCGTGCCGAGCACCGCGTGGTACGGATACGCCTTCGCCAGCGCCTTCTCGTACACCGGCTTCGCCTGCGCGGTGATCTCCTCCACGCCCAACACGTCCGCCCCCGAGGCCGCCAGGTCGCGGGCCGTGCCGGCCGGGTCGGGGTTGTCGGCACCGACGTTGTGGCCGGCCACGACGAGTTCACCGCCCGAGTGGGACCTGTCGCCGAGCAGCCCGCCGAAGAGACTCAGCCACACCATGACCGGCAGCAGCAACGCGACCACCGCGGAGGCGGAGCGGCGCCACAGCGCCCCGGCCAGCAGCACCGGCACGAACAGCCCGAACCACGGCAGGAAAGTCTCCACCAGACTGCCGAGACCCCCGTAGTCAGTGATCTCCGCGTGCAGCAGCATCAGCAGGCCCAGCAGCAGCGCCAGCGCCGCGAGCACCGGGCCGCGCTTCCAGGGACCCGGCCCGGAGCAGGCGCGGACCACCCGACGGAGGCCGGCCCACCGGACACCGGAGCCACCCTGTGAAGACGGGTGGGTCCGGCGGGTCGCAGTCCGGACCGAGGGCGGGTTTCTCGTCATACGACCAGTCAAGACAGCACGGTGTTGCCGGCCCGTATGCGGTTTTCGATACGCCGACGATATGCACCCGCTCGTAGCATCGAAGGCATGCGTGTGTTGATCGTCGAGGACGAGCTCTACATGGCAGAAGCCATCCGCGATGGCCTACGCCTGGAAGCCATCGCCGCCGACATCGCGGGCGACGGCGACACCGCACTGGAACTGCTGAGCATCAACCCCTACGACATCGCCATCCTCGACCGGGACATCCCCGGCCCCTCCGGAGACGAGATCGCCAAACGCATCATCGACTCCGGCAGCGGCATGCCGATCCTCATGCTCACCGCCGCCGACCGCCTCGACGACAAGGCCACCGGCTTCGAACTCGGCGCCGACGACTACCTCACCAAACCCTTCGAGCTCCAGGAACTCGCACTCAGACTCAGAGCACTCGACCGCCGACGCGCCCACAGCAGGCCCCCCGTACGGCAGATCGCGGATCTGCGCCTCGACCCGTTCCGCCGAGAGGTCTACCGCAACGGCCGCTACGTCGCACTGACCAGGAAACAGTTCGCCGTCCTCGAAGTCCTCGTCGCCGCCGAAGGCGGAGTCGTCAGCGCCGAACAACTCCTGGAACGCGCGTGGGACGAGAACGCCGACCCGTTCACCAACGCCGTACGCATCACCGTCTCGGCCCTGCGCAAACGGCTCGGCGAACCCTGGGTCATCGCCACCGTGCCCGGCGCCGGATACCGCATCGACGCCCGGCCGGACACCGGCCACTGCCTCGGGGGAGACGAGCGTGGATAGGGCACCAGGCATGAGCGTCCGCCTCAAACTCACCCTCAGCTACGCCGGATTCCTCATGCTGGCCGGGGTCCTGCTGCTTGCCGCGGTATGGCTCTTCCTCCTGCGTTACGTCCCCGACCGCGGGATGCTCTACAACCCCGACGACGGTCCCACGGGCGGCGTCTTCCCGATCCGCTCCGCCCTCCTCGCCGTATTCGCTCCGAGGGCGGCCGCCGTACTCGCCTTCCTGCTCGTGTTCGGCCTCGTCGGGGGCTGGATCCTCGCCGGCCGCATGCTCGCCCCCCTGACGCGCATCGCCGACGCCACACGCAGGGCCACACACGGATCCCTCTCCCACCGGATCAAGCTCCCGGGCCACAACGACGAGTTCCGCGAACTCGCCGACGCCTTCGACGCGATGCTCGCCCGCCTCGAAGCACACGTCGCCGAACAGCGCAGATTCGCGGCCAACGCCTCCCACGAGCTACGCACCCCGCTCGCCATCTCGAAGTCACTTCTCGACGTGGCCCGCACCGACCCCCACCACGACACCGCCGAACTCATCGACCGCCTCCACACCGTCAACACCCGGGCGATCGACCTCACCGAGGCACTGCTCCTGGTCAGCCGCGCCGAACAGCGATCCTTCACCCGACAACGCGTCGACCTGTCCCTCCTGGCGGAGGAGGCCACCGAAACACTCCTCCCCCTCGCGGAGAAGCACGGCGTCACCCTCGAAACCGGCGGCGAGATCACCATCACGACCGGATCGCGGGCACTTCTGCTCCAGCTGACCACGAACCTCGTGCACAACGCGATCGTCCACAACCTGCCCGACGGGGGCACCGTGTGGGTCCATACCGACGCCCGCCCCGGGACGGCGGTGCTCACCGTCGAGAACACCGGTGAGCGACTCACCCCGGCACTGGTCTCGACCCTCACCGAACCCTTCCAGCGCGGCACCGAACGCATCCACACCGACCACGCGGGCGTCGGCCTCGGCCTGGCCATCGTCAAGACCATCGCCCACGCCCACGACGGAATGCTCACCCTCGCCCCGCGCCCGGCCGGCGGCCTCCGGATCAGCGTGGAGCTGCCAACACAAATCCCCAGTTCAGACGAGGTCTGACCTGGGGATTGACAGAGCCCCCTGTCGGATTCGAACCGACGACCTACGCATTACAAGTTGTCCGAACTTGTTCCGGGGGCGTCCAGGGGTGTTCGCGAAAGACACTCCCAACCAGGTCAGAAGGATCGACGGACCCATCGGACGACAGCGGATGGTGGTGGACCGAGTGGCTACCCTGGGTCTCGAAGTGCTCTGCGGCGAGCAGGACACTGCGCTCCTCGATGGCCCCGCGCTCGGCGGCGGTCAGGAGAAACCCCTGACCGCCATTGCGGGCGCTCCTGCGGTTCGCGGTGGTTGCCGCGCTCTGGGGCGCCGCTCGGACCTCCACCGGCAGGTCGCCGGGAACGTAGCCACGCCTGCGGTGAGCGCCTTCACCGGTTCGATCCGTGCCCGCCGGACTGCCAGACGCACAAGAACTACAAGCGCGGGTGCCCCAAGCCGTGCCCGAAGGACTGCACAAAGCACGCGAGCGCCTGCCCGGAACGCAAGGGCGGGGGGCCTGGTCTTCACTCGCCCGAAGACCAAGAAGAGCAGGAACGCCGTGCCCATCCGCCGCCGTTGAGCAAGTGGCGGCTGGAGACAAGTGGCAGGAACACAGGCTGGTCTTCACCCGCCAGGACTGGGAAGAGTTCAAGGAACTGCTCGAAGAAGCCGGGATCGACGACCGCCGCCTCTACGACGGCAGCCCCCACACCACCGGCACGATGCTGAACGAACTCGGGGTGGATATGCCAACCATCATGGAGATCCTCCGGCACACCCAGATCAGCCAGACCCGCAGGTACGTGAAGGGCAGATCACATTCTCCCAGGACCGAGAGCACGGACAGCCTCGCGGCACGCGCCCGTCGCCGCCTCCTCTGAGCAAAAAAGCCCAGCTCAGACAGGGTCTGAGCTGGGCTTCGACAGAGCCCCCTGTCGGATTCGAACCGACGACCTGCTCATTACAAGTGAGCTGCTCGTTCCAGCTGAGCTAAGGAGGCGCCGCGTACCAGAACGCCGTACGCGAAGGCGCCTCCACTGTACACAGCGCCCGTTTCCTCTAGCCACGAAGTTCCGCACACCACGCGCTTCCAAAACCGTGCGTAACCATCCGTGCACCCGTTCGTTGATCGAGCTGACGTGCTGTTCCGAAGATCGGATCGTCAGGGAGGGGTCGTGGGGGAGACAGAGACCGAGCGCGTCAAACGCGAGGACCTCGGCATCGGCGACCGCCAAAAGCACCACACACGCAAGGCGACTCCGCTGAAGGCCCACGCCAAGGCGCACGACACGCATCACCGCCTCTATCGGTTTCGCTTCTACCCGACCGCGGAGCAGGCCGAGCAGTTGGAGCGGACGTTCGGAGCATGTCGGTGGGTCTACAACGAGGGACTGGCGCTGCGTTCGGGGGCCTGGGAACGGCACCGAGTGAACGTGGGGTTTGCGGAGACCTGTCGGGCGCTGACGGGGTGGAAGCGGAAGGAGGAGACGGCGTGGTTGAGAGATGTGTCGTCGACGGTGCTTCAGCAGTCGCTGCGTCACCTGGATCAGGCGTACGGCCGTTTCTTCAAGGGTGAGGCCAGGTCTCCGAGGCGGAAGAAGAAGGGTCGTTCGCGGGATACGGCGACGTATGTGCGTACAGGGTTCAAGTGGGTGGAGGATCCGGCGCGGCCGGGAACTGGGCTGATCACGTTGGCCAAGCAGTCTGAGCCGCTGGACATCAGGTGGTCTCGGGCGCTGCCTGCTGGGGAGGTTCCCGTGCGGTTGTCGGTGACGCGGGACCGGGCTGGCCGGTACTTCGTGTCCGTGCTGGTGGAGGAGCGGATAGCTCCGCTGCCTGTGGTGTTCGTGCCGGGGACGCGGGAGCCGAAGGCAGTGGGGGTGGATGTCGGGCTGGCGTCACTGGTGATCCTGGACGACGGGACGAAGTTCGCTCATCCACGGCTGTTGAAGCGGTACGCGGAGAAGTTGGCGCGGTTGCAGCGGGATCTGCACCGCAAGGTGCGGGGGTCGAAGAACCGGCAGAAGGTCCGGGAGAAGATCGCGCGGTTGTACGCCCTGATCAGTGACGTACGCAGGGACATGCTGAACCAGCTCACCGCCCGTCTCGTGCGCGAGAACCAAGTGCTCGTGGTGGAAGACCTGTCGGTGGCGACCTTGATGTCTGCGGTGCGCGGCAAGGGGCGGCGGCGGAAGGCGAAGCTGAACCAGGCGATCGTCGACGCTTCGTGGGGCGAGTTGCTTCGGCAGTTGCGCTACAAGTGCGAGTGGTACGGCCGGACGCTTGTGGTCGTGGACCGGTTCTTCCCTTCGACGAGGCGGTGCTCCGCCTGTCACGTCATGGGTCCGAGGATGGATGTCTCGGTTCGGCAGTGGACGTGTGCCGGGTGCGGGATCCTGCATGATCGCGATGTGAACGCCGCCGTGAACCTCCGAGACGAGGGTTTGCGTTTGCTGGCCGCGTAGAGCGCGGCCGTTGCAGTACGGACCGACGGGCCGTCGGCCGGAATGCCTGTGGAGTCCGTGTAAGACCGGTCAGACGCAGCTCACCAGGGCTGGGCGTGGTCGGCTGTGGGTGATGAAGCAGGAAGCCGAAGAGCAAGGTCAAAAGTGCGTCGCTCTGCCCCGTTCGAAAGTTTCCGCGAAGTTCACAGTCCTCCAGGTACTGACATACGCGTGAACGCCGGGTACCGTCCAAGCCAGTCCACTCGTGTGGACTACACCACCACCTTCCTACAACGGATCGTCCGGCACGTTCCTGCCGGTAGAAGGGGGCCTCTGAGCCATGGCCACTGTTTCGTTCGACAAGGCGACCCGCATTTACCCGGGTTCCACGAAGCCCGCCGTCGACGGTCTCGACATCCACATCGAGGACGGCGAGTTCCTCGTCCTGGTCGGCCCGTCCGGCTGTGGCAAGTCCACCTCGCTCCGCATGCTGGCGGGGCTCGAGGACGTCAACGGCGGTGCCATTCGCATCGGTGACCGCGACGTGACGCACCTGCCGCCGAAGGACCGGGACATCGCCATGGTGTTCCAGAACTACGCGCTCTACCCGCACATGACGGTCGCCGACAACATGGGCTTCGCGCTCAAGATCGCCGGCATCAACAAGGCGGAGATCCGGCAGAAGGTCGAGGAGGCCGCGAAGATCCTCGACCTCACCGAGTACCTGGACCGCAAGCCGAAGGCGCTCTCCGGTGGTCAGCGCCAGCGTGTCGCGATGGGTCGCGCGATCGTCCGTGAGCCGCAGGTCTTCCTCATGGACGAGCCGCTGTCCAACCTGGACGCCAAGCTCCGTGTGTCGACGCGTACGCAGATCGCCTCGCTCCAGCGCCGTCTCGGCATCACCACCGTCTACGTCACCCACGACCAGGTCGAGGCCATGACGATGGGCGACCGCGTGGCCGTGCTCAAGGACGGTCTGCTCCAGCAGGTCGACTCCCCGCGCAACATGTACGACCGCCCGGCGAACCTCTTCGTCGCCGGCTTCATCGGCTCCCCGGCGATGAACCTCGTCGAGGTCCCGATCACCGACGGCGGTGTGAAGTTCGGCAACAGCGTGGTGCCCGTCAACCGCGAGGCTCTCAAGGCCGCCTCCGACAAGGGTGACACCACGGTGACCGTGGGTGTCCGCCCCGAGCACTTCGACATCGTCGAGCACAACGGCGCCGCCGCCTCGGCCCTGTCCAAGGACACCGAGGACGCCCCGGCCGGTCTCGCGGTCTCCGTGAACGTGGTCGAGGAGCTCGGCGCCGACGGTTACGTCTACGGCTCCGCCAAGGTCGACGGCGACCTGAAGGACCTGGTCGTCCGCGTCAGCGGCCGCGCGGTCCCGGAGAAGGGCGCCACGCTGCACGTGGTGCCGCGTCCGGGCGAGACCCACGTGTTCTCGACCTCCACGGGCGAGCGCCTCACCGACTGAGGACGTACGGCAGCAATTCACCCTGGTTGACGAAGAGGGCCCCGCGGAGCGTCCGCGGGGCCCTTCTCGCGTCCGGAGGGTGTCGACAAATACCCCGGCACACCGGTCATTTCGAGCAGTGTGCGTCAACGCCCTACCCAAAAATCGGCACCGTCTCATCCCCCGAACCGGTGACTAAATGTCGCCAAATCATTACCGCACGCTACCCTCACACGCGTGAAGCACACCACTAACCAACAGACGCGACGCGGCCGGGGCCCCGCCCGCCGTATCGGCCGCTCCCTCGCCCTTGTCCTGCCCGTCGTCCTGGTGCTCTCCGGGACCCTCGCGGTCACCCGAGTCAACTGGTCGGGGGATCCCTCGAGCTCCTCGGTGCTCACCGCCGCGGACGCCTCGGTCTCGGACAGCAAGCCGCACAGCGCGCCCATGGCGCCGCAGGACGTCCTGCGCGAGCAGCTCCTGACCGAGCTCCAGGAGAAGGACCCGGGCACCGCCCTCACGCACCTCCAGGAGGCCGTGAACGACCGTCCGTCGCTCGCCAGGCACTGCGTGTCCATCGCGAAGGCCCTGGGCCGCGCGGCGGTCCGTGTGTACGGCCCCACGCGCGCGCAGTCCTATGCCCGCCCCGTCTGCGACACGTCCTTCGCGACGGGTGTGGCGGCCGCGCACAGCTGACTCCGTGAGAGAGGACACCGACCGAGGTCGGGGAAGGGGCGCGCCGTAGAGTTCCGGTCATGACCGATCCGAACGGCGCGTCCCGTCCCACCCAGGCCGTGATCCTGGCCGGCGGCCAGGGTTCCCGGCTGCGTCCCTACACCGACGACCGGCCCAAGCCGATGGTCGAGATCCCCGGCACGGGGACTCCGATCATCGGCCATCAGCTTGTCTGGCTCGCCGAGGAGGGTGTGACGGACGTCGTGGTCAGCTGTGGGCATCTCGCCGAGGTGCTGCAGGACTGGCTGAAGACGGCCGAGCTGCCGGTGCGCGTGCAGACCGTCATCGAGACGGAGCCGCTGGGGCGGGGTGGTGGTCTGAAGTACGCGGCCGCGCATCTGCCGCATCCGGAGCGGGCGTGGTACGCGACGAACGGTGACATCTGGACCCGTTTCTCGCTGCGCGACATGGCGGACTTCCACGCCGAGCGCGACGCGGTGGCGACCCTCGCTCTGGCGCGGCCGCGGATTCCGTGGGGGGCGGTGCAGACCGACGGGTTCGGGCACATCACGGACTTCATAGAGGCGCCGCCGTCGACGTTCGAGATCAACGCGGGTGTGTACGTCTTCTCGCCCGGGTTCGCCGATCTGCTGCCGGAGCGGGGGGACCATGAGCGGACGACGTTTCCCACGCTTGCGCGTGAGCTGCGGCTGGCCGGGTTCCCGATCCCTCAGGGGGCGTACTGGCGGGCCATCGACACGGCGAAGGACCTGAGCGAGGCGGCTAAGGAGCTGGCAGCGCTCGGTCGATAGCGGCGTCGTCATAGAGGCGTCGTCGAGCGAGGCGTCGTACGCCGAGAAGGTCCCGCACCTCCATGGGTGCGGGACCTTTTGGTGGGCCCGTGTCTCTCAGCCGGTGGGGTCGCCCAGTATGTCGCCCACCGGCCCGCCTACCCCAACAGGCCGCCCACCAGGCCCGGTTCGCCGGAGGAGGAGCCTCCCGTGTCGGAGCCGCCTGTTGAGCCGCCGGAGGCGCTCGTGCCTCCGGTGGGGCCCGAAGTGGTGCTGGGGGCCTGCTGGACCGGGGAGGACTGCTGGGGTGAGGTCCGGCCCGTGGTGCCCTGGGTCTGGCTGGGCGAGCCGCCGGCGGTGGCGCCGGTGTCGCGGGTGGCGCCGGGGGCGGCCGAGGTGCCGGCGGACGGTCCGCTGGTGGCGCCCTGGCTGGGCGAGGTGGACGCCGACGGGCTCTTCTTGTGGGCCTTGGGGGAGTCCTGCGGGAGCGGGGAGCCGGGCAGTTCGTTGCGCGGGGCCTCGCCGGGGCCGGGCACGATCACCCGGTCGGCGTCCCGGACGGCACCGCCGAGGACGGAGCCGATCAGGAGGGTGAGGCCGGTGGCGATGGCGGTGATGAGGGCGCCGCGGCGCAGGACGTAGCGGCGCAGCTCCCAGATGTCGGAGAGGGGTCCGAGGCGGCGCCAGGCGCTGCCCGCGAGGCGGCCGTCGATGGAGTAGACGGGGGCGCCGGCGATGATCAGCGGGGACCAGGCGGCGAGGTAGATGATGTCGGGGGTGTCGTAGGCGGGGACGCTCTTCCAGCTGACGGTGACGAGGAGCGCGGCGGACAGGCCTGCTCCGACGACCGCGGCGACGCGCTGCCAGCAGCCCAGGATCGTGAGGACGCCCACGATGACCTGGAAGAAGGCGATGACGAGGCCGGAGCCGACGGGGTGCTGGAGGGCGAACTGGCGCAGTGGTTCGGCCACTTCCCACGGGTGCAGGGTGTTGAGCCACTTGACCATGGAGCCGCGTTTGCCGCCGTCGAAGTAGACGGGGTCGCAGAGCTTGCCCATGCCGGCGTAGATGGAGATGAAGCCGAGGAAGATCCGGAGCGGGAGGAGGACGACGCCCAGGTTCATCCGGCGGCCCGGGTAGTAGGCGTGCCGCGCGGCTTCGTCGTTCTGTCGTCTCGTGGCGCGCTCGGCGGGGGTCTCGTCGAGGCCCTCGTCGAACTCCTCGCCTTCGTAGGCCGGTTCGTCGTACGCGCTGCCGGCCGTGCGCATGTGGGGCAGGAGTCGGGTGCCGTCGCCCGTGCGCTGGGCGCCGACGAGCGGGGTCTCCATGGTCTGGGCCAACTCGCCGCCGTAGTCGGCGTGGTAGCCGTGGTCGACGTCGATGCGGGGGATGACCTGGGTGGCTCCGGCGTCGGCGGCGGGCGGCTCGGCATGGCCGACGCTGCCGCCTCGCACGGCCTGCAGCAGGCGGTGGGCGCCGGTGTCGTCGGGGGCGGACCTGCCGCTCCACACGACGGGCCGGCGGCGCCCCGCGGCGGGCGCGGCGGCGCCGGCCGGGATACGTGCGGTGTCCTCGGTGGCGCTCAAGTGCCGTGCGATCCGCGGGGATTGAGCGGCACGCCGCGTCGACGCGCCCAACTGGACGCGGAAACTGGCGTGGTTGACGATGATCTGCGCCGGATCGCTCGGCACCTTCACCATGCTCAGCGCGGGAGCGTCATCGAGCCCGGTATCGAATCCCGACGAGCGGCCCCCCGTGGGTGTGCGGGGTGTTCTGGTGTCCACACTCATCTAACCGAGTGACGTGTGCTTAGGACACTGCTTTGACTCGCCGGATCTGTCCGGACTCCGTCAAGCTTGCCCCGTACGCCAGGAACACCCCGTGTGGGTGACGGCGCCGAACGGCCGTTCAGGCCCGTCGGCGAGCCGCCTCGTACAGCACGATTCCCGCCGCCACACCGGCGTTCAGCGACTCGGCACCGCCCGGCATCGGGATCCGCACCCGGAAGTCGCAGGTCTCGCCGACCAGGCGGGACAGGCCCTTGCCCTCGCTGCCGACCACGATGACGACGGGGCCGCCGAGGGCCTCCAGCTCGCCGACCTCGTGCTCGCCGTCGGCGGCGAGGCCGACGACCGCGATGCCCTGCTTCTTGTACGCCTCCAGCGCGCGCGTCAGGTTGGTGCAGCGGGCGACAGGGGTGCGGGCGGCCGTACCGGCGGACGACTTCCACGCACCGGCGGTCATGCCGGCCGCGCGCCGCTCGGGCACGAGGACGCCGTGGCCGCCGAAGGCGGAGACGGAGCGCACGGCGGCACCGAGGTTGCGCGGGTCGGTCACGCCGTCGAGGGCCACGATCAGCGGATCCTGTCCCTCGTCGTAGGCGGCGCCGGCGAGGTCCTCGGGGTGGGCGTACTCGTACGGCGGGACCTGGAGGACCAGGCCCTGGTGGTTGAGCCCGTTGGTCATGCGGTCGAGCTCGGGGCGGGGGGCCTCCATGAGGTGGACGCCGCCCCGGTCGGCGACGAGCTGGAGCGCCTCGCGCACTCGCTCGTCGTTGTCGATGAACTGCTGGACGTAGAGCGTCACCGCGGGCACGCCCTCGCGCAGCGCCTCGACGACGGGGTTGCGGCCGACGACCATCTCCGAGGTGCCCTTGCCGCCCCGGCCGCGCGCCACGGGCCGGCGTACCGCCTGCTTCGCCTTGGCGTTGGCGACGCGGTTCTTCTTGTGGCCCTTGCGCATCTCGGCGGGCGGGGTGGGTCCCTTGCCCTCCAGGCCCCTGCGCCGCTGGCCGCCACTGCCGACCTGCGCGCCCTTCTTGCCGGACATGCGGCGGTTGTTGGCTGCCATGACCTACCTGTTCTACGTGAGTGTCTGCGTCGGTGAAATGTTCGTACGTCTATGCAGTGTGCCGCCCGGAGGGCCGGGCGGCACAATCGATCAAGAAAGCGGCTAGCGGGGACCCAGCGACCAGCGCGGCCCCTGCGGACCGTCCTCGATGGTCAGTCCCGACTGGCCCAGCTGGTCGCGGATGGCGTCCGCGGTGGCCCAGTCCTTGCGGGCGCGGGCCGCCTCCCGCTGGTCGAGGACCAGGCGTACGAGGCTGTCGACCACGCCGTGCAGGTCCTCGCCCCGGTCGGACTCACCGGCCCAGTGCGCGTCGAGCGGGTCGAGGCCGAGGACGCCGAGCATGGCGCGCACCTCGGCGAGGCGGGCCACCGCGGCCTCCTTGTCGTCGGCCGCGAGGGCGCTGTTGCCCTGCCGGACGGTGGTGTGCACGACGGCGAGCGCCTGGGGGACGCCCAGGTCGTCGTCCATGGCCTCGGCGAAGGCGGGCGGCACCTCCGCTGCGGGCTCCACGGCCTTCCCGGTCATCTCGGTGACCCGCTGCACGAAGCCCTCGATCCGCGCGAACGCCGACTCGGCCTCGCGCAGGGCGTCCTCGCTGTACTCGATCATCGAGCGGTAGTGCGGGGTGCCGAGGTAGTAGCGCAGCACGATCGGCCGCCACGTCTTGACCATCTCGGAGACGAGGACCGAGTTGCCGAGCGACTTGGACATCTTCTCGCCGCTCATGGTGACCCAGGCGTTGTGCACCCAATAGCGGGCGAACTCGTCGCCGTAGGCCTTGGCCTGGGCGATCTCGTTCTCGTGGTGCGGGAAGATCAGGTCCAGGCCGCCGCCGTGGATGTCGAAGACGGAGCCGAGGTACTTGTGGGCCATCGCCGAGCACTCCAGGTGCCAGCCGGGGCGGCCGCGGCCCCACGGGGTCTCCCAGTCGGGCTCGCCGGGCTTGGCGGCCTTCCACATGGCGAAGTCCCGCGGGTCCCGCTTGCCGGTGATGCCCTCCTCGGCGGGCTGGCGCATCTCGTCCAGGTCCTGCCGGGACAGCTCCAGGTAGGCGGGCCAGGACCGCACGTCGAAGTAGATGCTCCCGTCAGCCTCGTAGGCGTGTCCGCGCTCGATGAGGCCGCGCATCATCTCGATCATCTCGGGGACGTGCCCGGTGGCGCGCGGTTCGTAGGTCGGCGGGAGGCAACCGAGGGCGTTGTAGCCGTCGTTGAAGGCGCGCTCGTTGTCGTAGCCGATGGACCACCAGGGGCGGTTCTGGTCGGCCGCCTTGGCGATGATCTTGTCGTCGATGTCGGTGACGTTGCGGATGAACGTGACGTCGTAGCCGCGGTACCGGAACCAGCGGCGCATGATGTCGAAGTTCAGGTAGGAGCGGATGTGACCGATGTGCGGGGCGGCCTGCACGGTGGCACCACACAGGTAGATCGAGACACAGCCCGGCGTGAGCGGGGCGAAGTCACGGATCTGCCGGGCGCTGGTGTCGTACAGGCGAATAGTCACGGGACCTAGGGTAGTGGGCCGAAGGGGGTGCGTGGAGCAGTCCTTTTGTCACCCTTCCCTTACGGCCGATTGTCACCCTCCCCTGACGACCAGGGCCGTCGCCACCGCCATCAGACCCTCGCCGCGCCCCGGGAAGCCGAGGCCGTCCGTGGTCGCCCCCGACACCGACACGGGGGCTCCCGCCGCCTCCGACAGGATTTTCTGCGCCTCGTCCCTGCGCTTGCCGATCTTGGGCCGGGGACCCACCACCTGTACGGCGATGTTGCCGATGCGGAAGCCCGCCGCACGCACGATGCGGGCCGCCTCCGTCAGCAGCGTGACGCCCGACGCACCCGACCACTCGGGACGGCCGGTGCCGAAGTGCTGTCCCAGGTCACCGAGGCCGGCCGCGGAGAAGAGCGCGTTGCACGCGGCGTGGGCGACGACGTCCGCGTCGGAGTGGCCGGCCAGACCCGTGCCCTCGCCCTCCCACTTCAGGCCCGCGCACCACAGCTCGCGGCCCTCCTCGAAGGCGTGGATGTCGGTGCCGATGCCGACCTGCGGCAACACGGACTCAGAAGCCATCGTTGAGCCTCCTGCGGGCCAGAACCGCCTCCGCGAGGACCAGGTCCAGCGGGCGGGTCACCTTGAAGGCCTCCTCGTGGCCGGGCACGACCATGACCGTGAGCCCGAGCTGCTCGACCATGCTCGCGTCGTCGGTGACGTCCTCGGTGACCGTCTCGTGGGCGCGGATCAGGGTCGACCGGTCGAAGCCCTGCGGTGTCTGTACGGCACGCAGGCGCGCGCGGACCGGGGTCGCCACCACCGGCTCCGGCGCACCGGGAGCGGTCGCCGGCTCGACCTCCTTCACGGTGTCCGCGAGGGGCAGCGCCGGGACGACGGCGGGCGCGCCCTCCCGTACGGCCTCGATGACCGTGTCGACCGTGTCGACCGGGACGAGCGGGCGAGCCGCGTCGTGGACCAGGACGATGCCGAAGTCGGGGGGCAGGGCATCCAGGCCGAGCCTGACCGACTCCTGGCGGGAGTCCCCGCCAGGGACCACGAGGAAGTCCGTCCGCTCGGGCAGCGCGTGGGCGTCGAGGAGCGACTTGACCTCGCCGGCGCCGTCGGGCGGGGCCACGACGACGACCAGGGAGACGGCGCGGGACGCGGCCATCGCACGGACCGCGTGGATCAGCATGGGGGTGCCGTTCAGCGCGCGGAGTGCTTTGGGGGCGCCCGGACCGAGGCGTACGCCCCTTCCGGCGGCGGGAATCACCACCGCGGTGCGGGCTTCCGCACGTGCTTCGGCGGGCGAAGGGCGCGAAACGTCAGACATCGGTTCCTGTCAGGTTTGTGTGCTCGGCCAACGTGGGTACGGACACAGCGTGCCGGGCGCGACGCCTTGACCGGACCCTTCCGTGACACCGGTCGAGCCAGCTGCCCGGGCCCGGCACGCCAAGTATCGGGGGATCTCTCTCCGAGAGGAACACGCGCACGTCGATACGGGGCGTCGTAGGCCCGGCATCCGGAGACGGACATGCCGCAGCGCCCGGCGACAGCTGTTGCGTCATCGGGCACCGCGGCATTTCAGTGCGGCAATTCGGATTCAGTGTGTGCTGAGCTGAGCGGGCAAGGTGCCTGCACAGGAACCGCTCAGGACGCGAGAACCTCGTCGAGCAGCGCCTCGGCCTTGTCCTCGTTCGTGTTCTCCGCGAGGGCGAGTTCGCTCACCAGGATCTGCCGAGCCTTGGCGAGCATGCGCTTCTCACCTGCGGAGAGTCCGCGCTCGCGCTCACGACGCCACAGGTCGCGCACAACTTCCGCGACCTTGATGACATCGCCGGAGGCGAGCTTCTCCAGGTTTGCCTTGTATCGACGGGACCAGTTCGTGGGCTCCTCGGCGTACGGTGCGCGCAGCACCTCGAAGACCCGGTCCAGCCCATCCTGACCGACCACATCACGCACGCCGACGAACTCCGCATTGTCCGCTGGCACACGCACCGTCAGGTCACCCTGGGCGACCTTCAGAACCAAGTAGGTCTTGTCCACGCCTTTGATCTGGCGAGTTTCGATAGCCTCGATCAGCGCGGCCCCGTGATGGGGATAGACCACGGTGTCGCCAACCTTGAACGTCATGTGACAGGTACCCCTTCCGTGGCTATCCAGGGTAACACGGAAACTGCGGGTTCTGAATGGCGTTTTCGCAGGTCAGGGCATATCTCGGGGCTTGACAACAGCAACAGGAACGTGCTGCGCGGGCCGAGCGGAAGAAGGTATTCGCAGGTCGGAGCGGCTCTCCGGGCGAGGTGAAACGCGTACGTTACACACATCCGGAAGCCCTTCCGGACGGGCAAACGTCCACAAATGTCCGGTTCCAGGTGTGCGACTTACGCTACTCCGTTCGGAGTCCGGAGTCGGCTCCACGCCGATTCGGGAATTGATCACACGAGCCGGGCGGATCAGCCGGTGATCAATTCCGAGGATGATCGCGCATTCCTTCACGGAAGTTTTGCTACTGGATACCGAAGGCTCTTATGTGAATGCCGGACGAGCGCCGGAGTGCGGGCGGAAGTGACTCACGAGTCACTTGTGGACCGGAGTGACCGGAGAGATACGCCCCTTGGGGAGGGTCGGGTGCGGCCCGGCGGGAACGGCTCGGTAACCTGAGGCCGCTGACAGACACTTAGCGCGGCTTTACGGCCGCCTCGCTCAAGTCAAGGAGTTGCCGCCGCCGTGAGCAGCAGCCTTCGACGCGGCGTCCTCGCCGCCGCCGCCATCGCGTTCTCGGTCACCGCGCTCTCCGCGTGCGCGGCCGGGACCAACGCCCAGACGCTGGAGGTCAAGCCGGACAACGCGGAGACCAGCGTCGGCGGCATCAGGCTCCAGAACGTCGTGGTCATCACCCAGCCCACCACTCAGGCCTCGGGCGAGACCAAGGGTCCCGCCGTGGTCTCGGCCAGCGTCTTCAACAACACCGGCACCGCCCAGACGCTGGACGCCGTGCGCATCGAGGGCGGCGGCAGCGCCGAGATCACGCCCGCCAAGGGCAAGGGCAGGGTGACCGTCCCGGCCCACGGCTCCGTGCTCCTGGGCGGCAAGGGCAACGCCTCCGCCGTGGTGACCGAGATCGGCGAGAACGTCCAGGACGGCAACGCGCAGAAGGTCACCTTCACCTTCAGCACGACCGGTGACGTGAGCCTGCGCGCCTTCGTGGTCCCGGCCGACAGCTACTACACCAAGTGGGGCCCGAGCGCCGTCCCGTCGGCGCCGCAGACCTCGCCGAAGCCGACCGGCCCCGCGACCCCGACCGGCACGGCCACGCCGAGCGGCTCCGGCACGCCGACCGACGCGGCCTCCGCGAGCGCGACCGCGACCGAGTCGGCAGCGAGCCACTGAGCGGCCGTACCGGATCGTCGTACGCCGAAGGGCGGAACCTCCGAGGAGGTCCCGCCCTTCGGCGTTCGTGAGGCGTTCTTCTTTACGGCTCGAACTTGTAGCCGAGACCCCGCACCGTCACCAGGTATCTCGGCGCACCCGGGTCCGGCTCGATCTTGGCGCGCAGGCGCTTGACGTGGACGTCGAGGGTCTTGGTGTCGCCGACGTAGTCGGCGCCCCAGACGCGGTCGATGAGCTGCATGCGGGTCAGGACGCGGCCGGCGTTGCGCAGCAGCATCTCCAGCAGGTCGAACTCCTTGAGGGGCAGGTCGACCTTGGAGCCGGAGACCGTGACCACGTGGCGGTCCACGTCCATACGGACCGGACCGGCCTCCAGGGCGGCCGGGGTGACTTCCTCGGGCTCGCCGCGGCGGCGCAGGACGGCGCGGATGCGGGCGACCAGCTCGCGCGAGGAGAACGGCTTGGTGACATAGTCATCGGCTCCTATTTCCAGGCCGACGACCTTGTCGATCTCGCTGTCCTTGGCGGTCACCATGATGACGGGGACATTGGAGCGGCCGCGCAGCTGGCGGCAGACCTCCGTGCCGGGCAGGCCCGGCAGCATCAGGTCGAGGAGAACGAGGTCGGCGCCGTTGCGCTCGAACTCGTCGAGTCCGTCGGGGCCCGTGGTCGCGACAGCGACCTCGAAGCCCTCCTTGCGGAGCATGTAGGAAAGGGCGTCGGAGAAGGACTCCTCGTCCTCGACGACGAGCACTCGGGTCACGGAAGGACCTCCGGGGCGGGAAGCGGGTCGTAAGAAGCCGACTCGGGAGTGGGCCCGTCCTCGTCGTCGAGGTCGGGGTGCTGGAGCGCGCGGTCGCGGGCCGCGCCCGCCTCCGGCAGCCTGAGAGTGAACGTGGAGCCCTGTCCCTCAGAACTCCACACCGTGACCTCCCCGCCGTGCGAGGCGGCCACGTGCTTGACGATCGCGAGACCGAGTCCGGTACCGCCGGTCTGGCGGGAGCGGGCCGGGTCGACGCGGTAGAAGCGCTCGAAGATGCGCTCCTTGTCCTTGTCGGAGATACCGATGCCCTGGTCGGTGACGGCGACCTCGATCAGGTCGCCGCTCGGCACGGACACCCGGCGGGCGGCTATGCCGACCCGGGTGCGGGCGGGCGAGTAGTTGACGGCGTTCTCGACGAGGTTGCCGAGAGCGGCGGCGAGCTGGCCGCGGTTGCCCCAGACCCGCAGCTCGGCCGCGCCGGCGGCGGCCATGGTGATCTGCTTGGTGCCCGCCTGGTGCCGGCACCGGTCGATGGCCTCGGCGACCAGCTCGTCCACCCGGACCGGCTCGGCGTCCTCCAGCGGGTCGTCGTTCTGCACCCGGGAGAGGTCGATGAGTTCCTGGACCAGGCTGGTCAGGCGAGTGGCCTCGATCTGCATCCGGCCGGCGAAGCGCTCCACGGCCTCCGGGTCCTCCGAGGCGTCCATGACGGCCTCGGAAAGGAGGGAGAGCGCGCCGACGGGGGTCTTGAGCTCATGGCTGACATTCGCGACGAAGTCGCGTCGTACTGCTTCGATCCGCCGGGCCTCGGTGAGGTCCTCCACGAGGAGCAGCACCAGCCGGGAGCCGAGGGGCGCGACACGCGCGGAGACCGCGAGTGCCTCCCCGCGTCCGGTCCCCCGCCTGGGCAGATCCAGCTCGACCTGCCGTATCTCCCCGTCCCTCCTGGTGTCCCGGGCCATCTGGAGCATCGGCTCCACGGAGAGCTTGCCGCCGCGGACCAGCCCGAGGGCGTACGCGGCGGAGCTGGCCTTGACCACGGCGTCGGCCTCGTCGAGGACCACGGCCGAGGAGCGGAGCACGGAGAGGACGGTGTCCACGCCCGGCGGAAGCACCGGGTCCGTGTGCAGGGAGGTGCGGGTGGGGCGTTTCTGCTCCCGCTCGCTCCAGCGGAACGCCAGCATGGCGATGACACCGGTGAGCACACCGGCGATCGCTGCCGCTGCGGCGACCGCCGCGTTCACGTCCATGCCTCCAGGTTAGGCATGGGATCGGTCCTGGCCACAGCCGTCCGAGTGCGAGCTCGAACACTCGTCGCCCAGAGTTCACCTTGGAGCCAGTATTGGTTCATTTGGGAGGGCGGAAACGGACGCGTACAGGGCCGAACGTGGGAGCGTGGGGTACGCAGCACCGGTTTCGCGGCCGGTTTTGGCCCCTGGAACCCACAGGAATGACGTACGAGAGGGAACCCTGATGCGGGACGCGTACCACGAGGAACTTGATTCGATCGGCGACGGTCTGGTGGAGATGGCCCGGCTGGTCGGCTCGGCGATCGGACGCGCCACGACGGCCATCCTCGACTCCGACCTGAAGCTGGCCGAGAGTGTGATCGAGGCCGACCAGAAGGTGGACGACCTCCAGCACGACCTGGAGGCCCGGGCGATAGCGCTGCTCGCCCGGCAGCAGCCGGTGGCGACGGACCTGCGGATCGTCGTGACCTCGCTGCGCATGTCGGCCGACCTGGAGCGCTCCGGCGACCTGGCCCAGCACGTGGCGAAGCTGGCCCGCCTGCGCTTCCCCGAGAAGGCCATCCCGCACGACCTGCACGCGACCATCCTGGAGATGGGCCAGCTCGCCCAGCGCCTGATGGCGAAGGCCGCCGAGGTCATCGTCACCAAGGACGTCGACCTGGCGCTCCAGCTGGAGCAGGACGACGACGAGATGGACCTGCTGCACCGCACGCTCTTCCAGCACCTGCTGGACGACAAGTGGAAGCACGGCATCGAGACGGCGGTCGACGTGACGCTGCTCGGCCGCTACTACGAGCGGTTCGCCGACCACGCGGTGTCGGTCGCCAAGCGGGTGGTGTACCTGGTGACGGGTGAGCACGCGGACGAGATCCAGCAGGACATCCAGCCGGTGACAGGGGTGGAGGGGGCCTGAACCCGGCGCCTTGGGGATGTTCGAGGCGTGGGCGAGCCTCTGTGCGCCGTTGATGCGCCCAGCGGGGCGGGCATGCAATGGGTACAGGGCCTGGTCCGACCGTCGGGACGTTCTGGCCCTCGCCTCGAGGAGGGACCCATGGCCGAATCCCCCAGCACTCCCCAGCCGGACCCCACGCAGGAACGCCCGACCGAGCAGCCCGCCGCGATCAGGACCCTGACGGTCATCGGCGCGTGCGGCTGCGGATCGGGCTGCGGGTGCGGGTGCCAGTCGGGCAATCCGTGCCAGTGCGGCTGAATCCGGTACGACTGGATCTCGTACGGCTGGATCTCGTACGGCTGGATCTTGTACGACGACGAGGGGCCCCGGGTGACACCGGGGCCCCTCGTGGTGACGCGTGCACGCATCTGCGCGCTCCCGGGCTCAGCCGGTGAACTCGTCGACGCCGAGGGCGAAGTCCCAGTGGCCGACCCCGTTGTTGGCGAGGCTCACCGTGACCAGGCCCATACCTTCCAGCCAGTGCGCCATCTTCAGGCCGCCGACGTCCAGCGGGCGCAGCCCGAGGCTCTCGACGAACGCCGCCACGTCCGCCTTGGACTGCGCGTTGTCGCCGGCCATGAAGACAGTGGGCCGGCCCTTCTCCAGGACATTGCGGAAGATGGTGTTGAACGCCTTCACCACACTGGCGCCGGCCGGGGCCACCTTGGCGGCTTCCTGCGCGACCGAGGTCTCCTCGCTGTGGGCCAGTCCGTCGAACGTGGCGTTGAACGGGTTGCTGATGTCGACGATGACCTTGCCCGCGAGGGCGTCTCCGTACTCGGCGACGACCGGAACGACACCGTCGTACAACAGGGCCGTGATGACGATGTCCCCGGCCGGGACGGCGCCCCACTTGCCCGTCGTCGCGCCGCCGCCCAGAGCCTTGGCCAGGTCGTCGGCCTTGGACTGATCGCGTCCCATGACCTCGACGGTGTTGCCGCCCGCCACCGCGAGCGTGCCGATGGCGCGGGCCATGTTGCCCGTACCGATGAGGGTGATGCTGCTCATGAGGTGTGCTCTCTTCCTTTGTGGGATGTGCCCGCGGAACTTCTGGTGTGATTCAGATAGCAGTGGTGCCGCCGTCGGTGACCAGTTCCAGGCCGTTGACATAGCTGGAGTCGTCGGAGGCGAGGAACAGGGCGACCGTGGCGATTTCTTCGGGGCGGCCCATCTTTCCGCGAGGAATGAGGGATTCGAATTGGGCCCTGGTCGCCTCGTCGAACAGTTCCTCCTGCTTGGCGGTGGCGACCTGGCCGGGGGTCAGAACGTTGACCCGGATCTTGCGGTCGCGCAGTTCGTTGAGCCAGACGCGGGCCCAGGCCTGCTGGACGGCCTTGCTTCCCGCGTAGAGGCTCCAGCCGGGGAAGGCGCCGAGCGAGGCGTTGGATCCGGTCATGAAGATCGAGCCGTTGTCATTGATCAGCGGCAGTGCCTTCTGCACGGTGAACAGGGTGCCGCGCGCGTTGAGCAGGAAGGCGCGGTCGAACTGCTCCTCGGTGATCTCGCCGAGGACGGCGGGCTCGCCCATCCCGGCGCTGGCCCACAGCACGTCGATCGAGCCCTTCTCCCGCTTGACGGTGTCGTACAAGCGGTCCAGGTCGTCCAGGTCGCTCGCGTCACCCTGGACGGCGGTGACGTTGCGGCCGATCAGCTTGACGGCGTCGTCCAGTGCTTCCTGCCGCCGGGCCTGGATGAAGACGTGTGCTCCTTCCTCGACGAACAGTTTGGCGCCGGCCAGTGCCATGCCGGTGGATGCGCCGGTGATCACCGCTACCTTGCCATCGAGCTTTCCCACGATCACTCCGTTGAATTGATGGGTATCCGAAAAAATTCCGATGCCGAATTCTTCTGCCGAATTCGATTCGGCCCCAATAGGTACTTATTAAGGCTGCCATCCATCTGAACGGGTGTCCAAGACCTCTTTTAGGCGCGGTGATACCCTGGAGGCATCACCGGATTGGGAGATGCCATGGAGGATATGGACCTGCGTAAACTGCGCTACTTCGTCGCCGTGGCCGACCGGTTGCACTTCGGCCGCGCCGCCGATGAGCTGCATATCGCGCAGCCGGTGCTCAGCCGGCAGATCCGCGCGCTCGAGCAGGATCTCGGTGTCTCGCTGTTCACCAGGGACCGTCACGGCGTGGCGTTGACCGACGCGGGCCGCCAGCTGCTGGCCGACGCCGGTCCGCTGCTCGCGTCCGCGCACGCGGCCCGCCGCCGGGTGTCCGCGGCGGCCCGGGGCGGTCGGCGGCTGATGGTCGGTTTCCGGGCCGGCATCCCGGTCATCCCGGCGGCGCGGGCCTTCGAGGCCCGGCACCCGGACGTGGTCGTGGACGTACAGCGCATCGAGGGGGACGACCAGGCCGCGATGCTCCTCGACGGCCGTATCGACGTCGCCTATGTGCGGCTGCCCCTCGACGAGGTGGGCCTGCGCGTCCTCCCGCTGTACACCGAGCCGCGGGTGGCGGTACTGCCCGCCGGCCACCGGCTGGCCGGCAAGGAGGAGCTCACCGAGGCCGACCTGGCCGGCGAACCCCTGCTCTGGCACGCCGACCCCAACACACAGCCCACCCGACGCCCGCACCCCAACGCCGGGTACCTGGTACGCGGAGTGGACGAGACCCTCGAGCACGTCGCGGCCGGCCGGGGCATCTCCTTCCTGGCCCGCTCGGCATCCGTCTTCTACTCACATCCGGACGTCGTCTACGTGCCCGTCCCGGACCTGACACCCGACCAGGTGTGCCTCGCGACAGCGGCATCGCACACCTCACCAGTGATCGACGACTTCATCACCGCGGCCCAGACGACCGCCGAGATCACAGCGGAATGCGGGAACTACGAAATGTGGCAGCAGGCAAGCGATGCCGTTCCACAGCACGGTTGAAATTGGTGGGCCCAGGGCATGAAAACGCCCCTGAGCCGCGCTATATGCGCAGGTCAGGGGCGTGATCACAACCCCTACTTCTTCTTGCCCTGGTTCTTGACCGCCTCGATGGCCGCCGCGGCCGCCTCCGGGTCCAGGTACTTGCCGCCCGGGGTGACCGGGTTGAAGGACGCGTCGAGTTCGTAGTACAGGGGGATGCCCGTCGGGATGTTCAGGCCCGCGATGTCGGCGTCGGAGATGCCGTCCAGGTGCTTGACCAGGGCGCGGAGGCTGTTGCCGTGGGCCGCGACCAGGACCGTGCGGCCCGTCAGGAGGTCCGGGACGATGCCGTCGTACCAGTACGGGAGCATGCGGACGACGACGTCCTTCAGGCACTCCGTGCGGGGGCGGAGCTCCGGGGGGATCGTGGCGTAGCGCGGGTCCGACGCCTGGGAGAACTCGGAGTCGTCGGACAGCGGGGGCGGCGGGGTGTCGTAGGAGCGGCGCCACAGCATGAACTGCTCCTCGCCGAACTCCGCGAGGGTCTGGGCCTTGTCCTTGCCCTGGAGGGCGCCGTAGTGGCGCTCGTTCAGGCGCCAGGAGCGGTGGACCGGGATCCAGTGGCGGTCCGAGGACTCCAGCGCCAGCTGGGCGGTGCGGATCGCGCGCTTCTGGAGGGACGTGTGGACCACGTCGGGCAGGAGGTCGGCGTCCTTCAGGAGTTCGCCGCCGCGGACTGCCTCCTTCTCGCCCTTCTCGTTGAGGTTGACGTCCACCCAGCCGGTGAACAGGTTCTTCGCGTTCCATTCGCTCTCGCCGTGGCGGAGGAGGATCAGCTTGTACGGTGCGTCGGCCATGCGTATGAGCGTAATCCACGCCTTCGGTCCGGGTGGTGCCCGCTCGACAGACGGACGGTTGACGGGATCTGTTAATTGAGTGGCCCGTGGTCAGCTGGTCTTCGTAAGTTGTGCTCACTTCCTGAGCCGCTTACACACATGGGGGACCATCCATGCCACTCGCCACCCTGAGACGCGCCACCCGCGAGACCGTCTCCGGGCTCCCCCGCGAGTTCTGGTGGCTGTGGACCAGCACCCTCGTCAACCGGCTGGGCGCCTTCGTCGCCACCTTCATGGCCCTGTACCTCACCCTCGACCGCGGCTACTCCGCCTCCTACGCCGGCCTCGTCGCCTCACTGCACGGTCTTGGCGGGGTCGTCTCGTCGATCGGGGCGGGGGTGATGACCGACCGGCTCGGACGGCGGCCCACCCTGCTCGTCGCGCAGTCCGCCACCGCCGCCTCCGTCGTGCTGCTCGGCTTCATGCACCACCCCGTCGCCATCGCCGCCGTCGCGTTCCTGGTCGGCATGGCCTCGAACGCCTCCCGGCCGGCCGTGCAGGCGATGATGGCCGACATCGTGCGGCCCGAGGACCGGGTCAGGGCCTTCTCGCTCAACTACTGGGCCATCAACCTCGGTTTCGCCGTCTCCTCCATGGCCGCCGGGTTCATCGCCGAGTACAGCTATCTCGCGGGCTTCCTGATCGAGGCCGGGATGACGGCCGTCTGCGCGGTCCTCGTCTTCCTCAAGCTGCCCGAGTCCCGGCCCGCCGCACCGCAGGCGGCGCAGGCGCGCAACGACGTCGGCCTCGGCACCGTCCTGCGCGACCGGCGGTTCATGAGCGTCGTGGGGCTGTCCTTCCTGGTCGCCGTGATCTTCCAGCAGGGTTCCATCGGACTGCCCGTCGCGATGGGCGAGGCCGGGTTCACGCCCGCGGACTACGGCCTGGCCATCGCCCTGAACGGCGTCCTGATCGTCGCGCTGCAGATCCCGGTGACCCGGTTCATCCAGGACCGGGACCCGCAGCGACTCCTGGTGGTCTCGTCCCTGCTGGCGGGTTACGGCTTCGGGCTCACCGCCTTCGCCGGGTCCGTCGGCCTCTTCGCCCTCACCGTCTGCGTGTGGACCCTGGGCGAGATGATCAACGCACCCACCCAGACCGGGCTCGTCGTCCGTCTCTCCCCCGCCCACGGCCGCGGCCGCTACCAGGGCATGTACACCCTGTCCTGGTCCCTCGCCGCCCTCGTGGCACCGCTCATGTCCGGTTTCGTCATCGACCGGTTCGGTGCGGAGTGGCTGTGGGGGCTGTGCGCGGTCGTCGGGACGGTGGCGGCGACGGGGTACGCCGCCCTCATGCGCCGCCTGCCCGGGGATACGGCCGCCGAGACCGCCGTAGCCGAGAAGTCCGCCGCCACCGAGGCCAGCCCGGCCTGATCCCGAGGCCACCCCGGCCTGAGATCCGTCACCTGATTCTTGCGAGGATGCCCCGGCGTTCACGCCGGGGAGGAATCGCATCCCGTGGATGGCGACGCGGAGCGCCCGCAAGGCCGCCGGCGGAGCCGGGAAGCGAAGGGGTGTGCCCGTGTTCGCTGGTGGGGGTGGCTTCGCCGTAGTGGGGTACGGGTGTGCGCGTGTCGCACGTACGGTCTCTTCGTGGAAGCTGCGGCGATCGGGCGGGGTGTGGGAGGGGCATGTCGTGTCGGTGGTGAAGGGGGCCGGCGACGCCGTCCATGCCCGGTGGACGTTCCGGCTGCGTGTGTCGTCGACCGCTGAGCGTGCGCTGCTGGCGGAGTGGGACCGGTGCCGGTGGATCTGGAACGAGTGCGTCGCCAAGTCCCAGCAGACCGACCTGTGGAACAAGAATCGCCCTAAAGGCGCCGACAAGGCGATGTGCGGTCCGGCCCGGCTCGACACGATGCTGACCGAAGCCCGCGCGAAGACGCCGTGGCTGCGTGAGGGGTCATCGGTTCCCCAGCAGCAGATCATCCGGGACTTCGGCAAGTCCCGCGCGAAGGCGCACAAGGACATCCGCGAACGTCTGCCGCAGCATCGCCGGGCCGGGATGCCGAAGTACAAGAAGAAGCGTGAGGCCGACCCGAGCCTGAACTACACCAGGCGCGGCTTCCGGCTGAAGGACGGCCGTCTGCACCTCGCAGGCACCATAGCCCTGACGGTCGTGTGGTCGCGGGATCTTCCCGCCGAACCGTCCTCGGTGCGCGTATACCGCGACAGCCTCGGGCACTGGTACGCCTCGTTCGTCGTGCCCGCCGAAGCCCAGCCGCTGCCCGGGACCGGCCAGGTGATCGGGGTCGACTGGGGCGTCAGTCAGACCGCGACCACCACCAGCGACACCCACGACCTCCCTCACGCCGGGCACGGGAAGAAGGCCCAGGCGAAGCTGTCGCGGTACGACCGCATGATGGCCCGCCGCAAACCCGCCACAGGACAGGCAGCCTCCAAGGGCTACCGTGAGGCGAAGAAGCTGCGGGCCAAGGCCTACAAGAAGGTGTCCCGGCAACGCCAGGACACCGGCCGCAAGTGGGCCAAGCGCGTGGTGGCCGACCACGACGCCATCGCCGTGGAGGACTTCCGGCCGAAGTTCCTCGCGAAGTCGACCGTGGCGAGGAAGGCCGCCGATGCCGCCATCGGTGCCACCAAGAAGGCGCTGCTGGAGATGGCCCGCAAGCACGGCAGGATCGTGCACCTGGTCCATCCCGCGCACACCACGATGGACTGCGCCCGGTGCGGAGCGAGAACCAAGCACGCGCTACCGCTGTCCGAACGAACCTATGCCTGCGCCGCGTGTGGAACCGTCTCGCCCAGAGACAAGAACTCCGCCCGCGTGATGCTGGCCCGGGCTGGTCTCAACCCGGCTGGTGCTGATGGCGCAAGACCCGGCGGGACGCAGTTCCGCCAGGCAGCCTGAGCCAGGAATCCCCCTCGCTTTACGAGGGGGAGGATTCAAGGATGCATCCGCGCGCCCTTGAGCACCTTGTCCACGGCGTTGCGCGGCCCGTACACCGCGAGGCCCACCAGGTCCAGCTCTCCCGTCGCGACCGCCCGGACCGCCGCCCGGTTGTCGCGGTCGTTGCCCGTCGCGAACAGGTCGCTCGTGAAGAGCGCGCGCGGGAGCGAACGGGACAGCACGCGCGCGTGGGCCGTTTTCAACGTCTCCTTGGTGCCCTCGAAGACCAGCACCGGCTGCCGGAACATCGGCATGTAGGGCACGCCGTCGGCGTCCTCGTACGGCTCGCCGACCACCTCCGGGGCCTGGGTGCCCAGGCCACTGACGAGGAACGCGGTGACGTTCAGGCGCTGCCAGGTCTCCAGGTCCTCACGCAGCAGGACGGCGATCTTGGTGTCGAAGCGGATGGGTTCAGTACTCATGGAATGAGACTCGCGGGCGTCGTACGGCCTCGTCTTGTACGTTCTTTGCATGGCGGCCACAACCATGCCCGCGCAGGAGGTCACCGCGTGGCGCCCCGCCGTTCCGGGCGTCACCGAGGTCTTCCACGCCCACTTCACCGAGTACGCCTATCCGATGCATGTGCACGAGGCGTGGACGCTGCTCATCGTGGACGACGGGGCCGTACGGTACGACCTCGACCGGCACGAGCACGGCACGCCGGACGACACCGTGTCGCTGCTGCCGCCGCACGTCCCGCACAACGGCTCGCCCGTGTCGCCGGACGGCTTCCGCAAGCGGGTCGTCTATCTCGACGGCACCCATCTCGGCGACGAGCTCATCGGGCCCGCCGTCGACGGCCCCGATCTGCGCGATCCCGTACTGCGGCAGCGGGTGGGGCAGTTGCACACGGCGCTGACCAGGCCAGGTGAGGAGTTCGAGGCGGAGAGCCGGCTGACGCTCATCGGCGACCGGCTCAGGATGCTCCTACGGCCGCCGCTGCACGAGGGGCCCGCGCGCCGCGATCCCGCCCTCGCCCGCCGGCTGCGCGAACTCCTCGACGAGCGGGTCGTGGAGGGGCTGTCGCTGGAGGAGGCGGCAGGGGTCGTCCAGGCTCATCCGGCGCATCTCGTACGGGCGTTCAGTGCCGCTTACGGCATCGCGCCGCACCAGTACCTCACCTCCCGCCGGGTCGGCCGGGCCCGGCGTCTGCTGCTCGCGGGGCAGGGTCCCGCCGAGGTCGCCGCGCTCACCGGTTTCCACGACCAGGCCCATCTCACCCGGCACTTCAAGCGGCTGGTGGGGGTGACGCCGGGGCGCTATCGCAACAGCTCATGGACCGGATCAGACAGGAGTTCGACGGAAGGCGTCCGTCCGGCGATCGGCACCGATCAGCGTCGCCGGCATGGATGACAGACAGAACTCCTTACCGTTCAGACGTCTCTCCGTGGCCGTCGCGGGTGCGGCCGCCCTGGGCGCCCTCAGCGTCGGTGGTGCCATCGCCGCGAACTCGGACGACGAGCCCAGCAGCGCCGAGCCGAGCATGTCGACCAGCCTCCCGCCGGGCGAGGGCACGGTCGGTGTCAGCGGTGGCGGCGACGAGAGCACCACCGGCGGTTCCGATCCCAGTCCGACCTCCACGTCCCCCGACGAACCCTCCACGCCCAGCGAGCTGGAGGAGCTCAACCGCCGGATCGCCGAGCCGGACAGGAAGGTCGACGAGCTGCCCACCAAGAAGGAACTCGCCGACGCGCTGCGGGCCTTCGCGGACCAGCTGGACAAGCCGACCGCGCCCGGGGATCCCGGCGGGACCGAAGAGCCGACCACCGAGCCGCAGCCCACCGACTCACTTCCGCCCAACTAGGCCCAGGACCGCGGAAAGCCCGAAGTCAGTCCTGCGAGCGCTGGGTCAGATGCGCGAACGCGTCCAGGTTGCGCGTCGACTCGCCCCGGGCCACCCGCCACTCGTACTCCTTGCGGATCGCGGTGGCGAAACCCAGTTCCAGCAGGGTGTTGAAGCTGCCGTCGGCCGCCTCCAGGACCTGGCCCAGGAGGCGGTCGACCTCGTCGGCGGTGACCGCGGCGAGGGGGAGCTTGCCGGCGACGTAGACGTCACCGAGCCGGTCGACGGCGTAACTCACGCCGTACAGCTTGAGGTTGCGCTCCAGGAGCCAGCGGTGGACGCCTGACTCGTTCTCGTCGGGGTGGCGGATGACGAAGGCGTTCAGCGACAGGGAGTGGCGGCCGACGATGAGCGAGACGGTCGTCTTCAGCTTGCGGGTGCCGGGGAGCTGCACCACGTAGTTTCCGGGTGCGGGGCTCTCCCACTCGACCTCGGCGTCCTTGAGGACGCCCTCGATGACCTGCGCTGCCTTCTCTGCCTCAGCCATGGTGGGAGCGTACGTGACGCCGGTACGACTGTGCCGCGGCCACATACACGTCCGCCGTCGCTGCGGCCGCGGTGTCCCAGCCGAAGGACTGGGCGTGCCGCGCGGCCGCCTCGCCCATGCGGGGCGTGAGCGCCGGGTCGTCGGCGAAATCGCACAGCACGCGCGCGTAGGCGGCCGGATCGTGTCCGCGTACGAGGAAACCGGTGCGTTCGTCGGCCACGGCCACCGGCAGCCCGCCGACCGCCGCCGCGAGCACCGGGGTGCCGGCCGCCTGGGCCTCTATGGCGACCAGTCCGAAGGACTCGCTGTAGGAGGGCATGACCAGCACGGACGCGGCCCGGAACCAGTCGGCGAGCTGCTCCTGGCCGACGGGCGGCTGGAACCGTACGACATCCGCGATGCCGAGGCGGGAGGCCAGTTTCTGCAGGCCCTCGGGTTTGGCGAGGCCGCTGCCGCTGAGGCCGCCGACGACCGGGACGAGGATGCGGGAGCGCAGGTCGGGGCGCTGGTCGAGCAACACCGCCACGGCCCGCAGGAGGATGTCCGGGGCCTTCAGGGGCTGGATGCGGCCCGCGAACAGGGGGATCAGGGCGTCCTGGGGCAGACCGAGACGGGCTCGGGCCGCCGCTCGGCCGTCCGCCGGGCAGAAGCGCTCGAGGTTCACGCCGGGGTGGACGACGGCGACCTTGGCGGGGTCGGCGGCGTAGTGCCGTACGAGTTCCTCGCGCTCCTCGGCGGTGTTCGCGATGAGGCGGTCGGCGGCGGCGACGATCTGGGTCTCGCCGATGACCCGGGCGGCGGGCTCGGGGGTGTCGCCGTCGGCGAGGCTGGCGTTCTTGACCTTGGCCATGGTGTGCATGGCGTGCACGAGCGGAGTGCCCCAGCGCTGGGCGGCGAGCCAGCCGACGTGACCGGAGAGCCAGTAGTGCGAGTGGACCAGGTCGTAGTAGCCGGGGCGGTGGCCGGCCCACGCCTGCATCACACCGTGCGTGAAGGCGCACAGCTGGGCGGGGAGGTCCTCCTTGTTGAGTCCCTCGTAGGGGCCCGCGTCGATGTGGCGGACCAGGACGCCGGGGGCCATCTCGACGGTCGGGGGAAGACCGCTCGTCGTCGCGCGCGTGAAGATCTCGACCTCGATGTTGATCGCGGCGAGGCGCTGGGCGAGCTCGACGATGTAGACGTTCATGCCGCCCGCGTCGCCGGTGCCGGGCTGGTGGAGCGGTGAGGTGTGCACGGAGAGCATGGCGACGCGGCGGGGGCGGCGGTGCAGGCGCAACCGGTGGGGTGCGGCCTGGGAGCGACGCTGGAGCCTGCTGACGTACTGGCTCACGTGGCGTTCCTCCTTGCTGCGGACATGCCTGACGGAGGGCGTGGGGACCCTCCGACGGAGGCAACACGGAAGTAGGCATTCCCATTCCGTGCGGGGGCGGTTTTTGCCGAGGTATTACCGGATTTCGCTCAACCGTTCGAGGGTGGGGTGCGTCGGGCGGGCGGGACGGCACGCGGTGGCCCGTCGCCCTCCGCATACCCTCATAGGCATGACATCCCGCGCCGCCTCGCGCCCTGTGGGCACGGTCACGCGCGGGACGACCAACCCCAACCGGCTGCGCCGCATGGACCGCTGGATCGCGGCCGCACACGGCGCCGAGCTGCGCCGCGCCGCCGATCCGGTCGCCGTCGACCTCGGGTACGGCGCCGCCCCCTGGACCGCCGTCGAGTTGCTCGCCCGGCTCCGCGAGGAAGCTCCACGCACGCGCGTGGTCGGTGTCGAGATCGAACCGGCCCGGGTGGCGGCGGCGAAGCCGTACGAGCGCGACGGGCTCGTCTTCCGGCACGGCGGGTTCGAGATCCCGGTCCCCCAGCGACCGCTGCTCGTCCGGGCGGCCAATGTGCTGCGCCAGTACGACGAGGCCGAGGTGGCCGCCGTATGGGAGCGGCTGTGTGCCAGGCTGGCGCCGGCCGATCCGGCGCGGGGGTCGCGCGGCGGGCTGCTCGTCGAGGGCACCTGCGACGAGATCGGGCGTCGGCACGTGTGGGTCGCGCTCGGTCCGGAGGGGCCGCGGACGGTCACCTTCGCGACCCGGCTGGGCTCGCTGGAGCGGCCCTCCGACCTCGCCGAGCGGCTGCCGAAGGCGTTGATCCACCGCAACGTCCCGGGTGAGCCGGTGCACTCCTTCCTGCGCGACTTCGACCGCGCGTGGGCGGCCGCCGCGCCCTACGCGTCGTACGGCGCCCGGCAGCGGTGGATCCGGACGGTACGGGACCTGACGGCCGACTGGCCGGTGGTGGACGGGCCTTCGCGGTGGCGGCAGGGGGAAGTGACGGTGGCGTGGGGGGCGTTGACCCCGCGCGGAGGGCGGCAGGCGTGAACTCCGGTGGACCGGGCGGAGTGCCGCACGCGCGAACTCCGGCGCGCCTTGCGGGTGAACCCGCTCCGGTGGTGACCTGCGGGGAACGATCTCCGTGAGTCGTTCGTCACAAAGGCTGGGAGATCGTCTTCGGGCGGCGGGGAGAGGGGGATGCACCCGGCAAGCGCCGGGTCGCGAAGGGCTGTGCCGGCAAGGCCTGCCTCTGTCGCTTTCGGCCATGACGTGGCACGATCCCCCGAGCACCGTAAGTTACTGACGGTAAATCAGATTTGGGGGCAGGGGTATGGGAACGGGCAAGCGCGGTCTGATCGCCACGGCCGTGACCGTGATCGGCGCGGTGGCCGTGCTGGCGGCACCGGGTACCGCCTTCGCCGCCCCGAGTCCGACCCCCAGTCCCACGGCCTCGCCGACCACCGTGACCAACAGGGACATCGAAGCCGTACGCGAGCAGCTCGACGCGCTCTATCACGACGCGGCCGTGGCCACCGACGCCTACAACGCCGCCGAGGAGAAGGCCGAGCAGCAGTCGGCGGAGATCGTCGCGCTGGCCCAGAAGATCGTCAAGGGCCAGGAGAAGCTGGCGAAGCTGAAGGCCCGCGCGGGTGCCGCGGCCGCCGCCCAGTACCGCAGCTACGGGCTGTCGGACGAGGCGCAGCTGATGCTGAGCGACGATCCGCAGGAGTTCCTGGACAACACCGGCCGCGTTCTGCAGGGCCAGCGCGCCACCAAGACACTGATCGCGGAACTGACGCGCACCCAGCAGGACTTGAGGCAGTACGCCGACGACGCCTCGGCGCAGTGGACGAAGCTGGAGGCGAACCGCAAGGCCAAGGCGACGGCCAAGAAGAAGGTCCAGCGGCAGATCGCGGCGGCCGAGAAGCTCGAGTCCCAGCTGGAGCAGAAGGAGAAGAAGCGCCTCGCCGAACTGGAGGAGCAGGCCGCGCATCAGGCGCAGACCGCCTGGCTGGACTCCGGCATCCTCGACGAGATCGACGGCAAGGCGAGCGCGGCCGGGAAGATCGCGGTCGCCTTCGCGACGACCCAGATGGGCAAACCGTACGAATGGGGCGCCGAGGGCCCTGACTCGTACGACTGTTCAGGGCTGACCTCACAGGCCTGGGCGAGCGCCGGCAAGCCGATTCCGCGCACCTCGCAGGAGCAGTGGAAACAGCTCAAGCACATCGACGTCAAGGACATGCGGCCCGGCGACCTGATCATCTACTTCGACGACGCCAGCCATGTGGCGATGTACCTCGGCGAGGGCGCGATCGTGCACGCACCGCGGCCGGGGCGCACGGTGACGATGGCCGGGGCGGGGTCGATGCCGATACTCGGGGTGGTGCGGCCGGACGCGTGAGCGCCGCCGGGCAGGCGAATGAGACCTGGACCATGTGATGCGGGGCACGCGTGAAGGCCCCGCAAACCTTGCGCAGACGTGACGTTCGTCATCCCCGCGACACCCCCCAACTGTCCAACTGCGGTGGATAACGCGGCATATGACAGTGGCCACCGGCCAAGCGGCGTGTCTCACGCCATTCCTTTCCCGGCCCGGCACCCGCTATGGTCCCCGTCGGTGGATCGAGGTCCCTCGCTCCACCATGCCCTCGGGGGGAGGGAAGGAATCCGAGACCATGCCCGTACCCATACCGCGGCAGCGAGCGATCCCGGCCGTGGAAAGTGGTCAGGCGCCGGCCGCACCGAAGGACGCCCCCTCCACGGAAGCCCCGCGCAAGGAAGCCACGGTCGACAACAACGCCACCACCCAACTGAGCCTGCTGGTGATCGAGGACGATCCCGGCGGGTCCACAGTCGTCCCCGAACTCATTGACTCGGCCGGCAGGCCGATCCGCGTCCGCACCGCCCGCAACCTCACCGAGGCGGAGCGGCTGCTCACGGACGACGTCCACTGCATCCTGCTCGACCTCGCGCTGCCCGCGCCCGGCCGCTCCGCTGACGACGACGAGCTCGCCGTACTGCGTCATGTCCTGGAGCTCGCACCCCGGCACGCCGTCCTCGCGCTCACCGCCTCCGGCGACGCCGAGCGCGGTGCGGAGGCGGTGCGGGTGGGCGCCCAGGACTATCTCTTCCGGGACGAGCTGGACGGACGGCTGCTGAGCCGGGCGATCCGGTACGCGGTGGAGCGGAAACGTTCCGACACGGCGGAGCGCAGGCTCGCCGAGGGCCGGGTGCGGGCGCAGGAGAACCGGCGCCTGGAGCGCGGGCTGCTGCCCACGCCGCTGCTGGAGGGGTCGTCGCTGCGGTTCGCCGCGCGGTACCGGCCGGGCCGGTCGCGTGCGCTGCTCGGCGGTGACTTCTACGACGTCGTACGGACTCCCGACGGGACCGTGCACGCGATGATCGGCGACGTCTGCGGGCACGGCCCCGACGAGGCGGCGCTCGGTGTGGAGCTGCGCATCGCCTGGCGCGCGCTGACCCTGGCGGGGCTGTGCGGGGACGAACTGCTCGGCACGCTGCAGGAGGTACTGGAGCACGAGCGCTCCGACGACGAGATCTTCGCGACGCTGTGCACGGTCGACATCGCGCCGGACGGGCGGCGGGCGGGGCTGTGTCTCGCCGGGCACCCGTCGCCGCTGGTGGCCCGGCCGGGTCGGCCCGCGCGGCTGCTGCCGTACGACAACAACGGGCCCGCGCTGGGCCTGCTGCCGGGGGCTCGGTGGCCTCGGATGCAGGTGGAGCTGGGGGCCGAGTGGAGTCTGATGCTCTACACCGACGGGCTGATCGAGGGGCGGATCGGGGAGGGCCGGGAGCGCCTGGGGCAGGACAGGATGGTCGCCATGATCCGTCGCCAGCTCTCCGAAGGGCTGCGGGGCGAGGCGTTGCTGCGGGCCGCGGTGAACGAGGTGCGTTCGCTCAACGGGGGCGAACTGGCGGACGACGTGGCGGTACTGCTGCTGGACCGGGAGGGTTAGCGGCTCGCGCCGCAGGGGTGTTGGCCGGGTGCCGGCTGCGGATGCGTTGCGGCTGGTCGCACCCACGCGGCGGAGCCGCATGTCGACACGGCCCGCGCCCCTTGAGGGGCGCTGCGCTCGGCCCGCGTGATCACCTGCCGCCGTTGTACGGCCCGTAGGGACCGTCGCTGCTCGAACCCCTGCCCCGGCCGCTGCGGCCGCCGCCCGGGAGGGCGCGGATAGCCGGGCGTACGTCGACCATGTAGACGATCGTCGCGATGAGACCGATGATCGGCAGGAACGACAGGATGTTGAAGATCAGGTTCACCACGAAGGCGAGCCCGAGGATGATCAGCCAGAAGGGCTTGGTCTTCTTGTCGGCCGCGCGGTAGGCGTCCTCACGGCGAATGGCAGCGTCGAACAGCGCGAAGCCGCTGAAAACGATCAGGGCCATGCTCAGCAGCCACATGAAGCCTGCGAACCCCTGCATCAGCACAACGTCCACCACCCGACTCGGCTCGTCATTTCGCGATTACGCGGTCACCGTACCCGCTCCCGCGTGTCCGCTACCCGCAGAACGGGCCGGGCACTCGGTAAGTGCCCGGCCCTGAGTCCTGAAGTGTCCCGCGGCGCCTTACTTGGCGGGCGGGGCCTTCTTCGCCGTCGTGGTCTTGCGCGCCGGCGTGGTCTTCTTGGCGGTGGTGGTGGTCGTCTTCTTCGCCGGGGCCGGGACGGCGGCGGTGGCCGTGGCCGGGGCGGGCTTCGCGGCCGGAGTCGCGGTCGCCGGCTGCTTGACCTCGCCCGGCTCGGCGTTCGGCTCGACGGCGATCGCCAGTTCCTCGATCTCCTCGGCGGCCTCGCCACGCCAGGTCTTGACGGCCTGCTCGCCGTGCTCGGCGACCTTCTCGTAGGTCTCCCGGGCCTTGACGGCGTACTCGGCGGCGACGCCGACACCGCGCAGGGCGAAGTCCTGGGCGGACTCGCCGAGCTTCTTCAGGTCCGCGTCGAGGGTGGTGCCGAGCTTCTTGATGTCCCCGTCCAGGCTGGTGATGAACTCACCGACCTTGCTCTGAAGGGTCTCCTGCGTCTCCTTGACCTTGGCGCCGGCCTCCTTGGCACGGGCCTGGGCCTTCTCCTGGACGGCCTTCGGGTCGGTGCCGCGCACGGCCTCGATACGGGCCGGCGCCTCGGCGCGCAGCTGCTCCACCAGGCCGGGCACCTTCTTGGCCTCCTGAAGGGCGAGGTCACCGGCGCCGGCGAGGAAGTAGAGCGGGGTCGGGTCCTTGACGGCCTTGCGGATGTCGTCGGTGATGGCCATGGTGGTGGTCCTCCCGGGTCGCTTTCTGATGAGGGTTTTGGGTCCCGCGGTGCCAGTGAGTCTCCGGTGGGGTCTCAACTGGCCGTCCGGTGCGGGTCGGCGTCGCTGCCGTCGGTCTTACGGGGGTCTTCTACGGCGGTGTCGTCGTCCAGTACGTCACTGTCCTGGACGTCGCTGCCCCGAAGGGCCGCACCGTCGCCCTGCGCGGCGGGTACCGCGTCCGGCGGGGCTATCTCGAACCCGTTCTCCTTGCGGAAGGATTCGTAGATCTGGATCAGCACCTGCTTCTGCCGCTCGTTGAGCGTGGGATCGGCGAGGATGGCCGCACGTGTCTCCACGTCGTCCCGGTCCCGCTCCGCGTCGAGGATGCCGGCCCGCACATACAAGGTCTCGGCGGAGATCCGCAGGGCCTTGGCGACCTGCTGCAACACCTCCGCGCTCGGCTTGCGCAGCCCGCGCTCGATCTGGCTCAGATACGGATTGGACACCCCGGCGGCATCGGCGAGCTGCCTGAGCGACAGCTGCGCGGTGCGCCGCTGTTCACGCAGGTATTCACCGAGATTGCCGACGTTGAGCGATGCCATGTCTCCACCCTGCACCACCCACGCTAACTATTGCAAGCACCCGCTTGCAAAAGTGTGCCATGCCACGCGGGGGCGGAGCCCCGTGCCTGAGCAGGGTAGGTGTCGGTGGGCTCTGCCAGGGTGTGCCTCGTGGATGAACTGGTGGAGCGTGTCGACGATCAAGATCGCGTGCTGGGGGTGGTGGTCGGACGCCGGCAGGCCATCCGGGAAGGTTGGCTGCACCGGGTCGCCGTGACGGTGTGTCGTGACGAGCGTGGGCGGATCCTCGTTCACCGGCGGTCGGAGCAGCTGTCGCGGTTCCCCGGGCTCTACGAGGTCATGGTCGGTGGCGCCGTGAACGTCGGCGAGTCCTACGTACAGGCCGCCGCGCGGGAGCTGGCCGAAGAGCTGGGCATTCGTGTGCTGCCGCGCCTGCTGTTCACGTTCCTCAACCGCAGCGGTTTGAGCCCTCACTGGCTCGGCGTGCACGAAGCCGTGGTGCCGGACGCCATGGCCGCCGATGCCGATGAGGTCGCCTGGCACGGCTGGCTGACCGAGCCGGAGCTGCGGTCGGCCCTGCTGGAGTGGCGCTTCACCCCCGACAGCCACGAGGCCTTCAGCCGGTATCTGGCGTTCCGGACCGCCCGCTCCTGACCTCGCCCGACTCACGGGCTGGGACGCCTGCTTGCGGCCAACGCGCCCTGCGAGAGCGGCTGTCCGTGGTAGGGAGTACGGATGCTTGGTCGACTCCCGCTCGTTGAGCAGCTCGATGGCCTGCGGTCCGTGCTCTCCCGGAACGAGGTCCTGACCGACGTGCTGACCAGGGCGGCGACGCTGGAGCTGCCCGGCTGGTACGTCACGGCGGGCTGCCTGTTCCAGACGGTGTGGAACGTGGTCACCGACAGGCCTCCGGCCGGCGGCATCAAGGACTACGACATCTTCTACTTCGACGGCACCGACCTCTCCTGGGAGGCGGAGGATGCCGTGATCAAGGCAGGGCAGGAGGTGTTCGCCGGCCTGCCGGCCGAGGTGGAGATCCGCAACGAGGCCCGCGTGCATCTCTGGTACGAGCAGAAATTCGGCGTGCCCTGCCCTCCTCACGAGTCCACCGAGGCGGCGATCGACTCGTTCGCCGCGACGACTTGCTGTCTGGGGGTACGGCTGGATCCTGACGGTGGGTGGCGCGTCTATGCGCCCCACGGGCTCTCCGACGTGTTCAACCTGGTGGTCCGGCCCAACCCGGTCCTTGCCCCGCGGGAGGTCTATGAGGCCAAGGCGGCGCGCTGGCGGGAGGAATGGCCGGAGCTCACCGTGCTGCCGTGGCCGAAGTGACGCTCGGAGCCGTGATCACGCGGCGAATTCCGGGGCAGCCGACCCACCGTCTCCGCGGCGCCGCCGCCCTCCGTCTCCGCGGCGCCGCCGCCCGCCGGGAGAACGCGCGGCCGGACGGCCAACCCGGCCTCGCCTGCGATGCGTTCACGCCCTTTGTTACTCGGGTTCGTCGCCCTCGCCCGTCAACACCAGTAGCGAGCGTGATGACGCTTGCGCTGCGAAACGGGTGCATAGGATCACCGGTATGCCCCTGCGACCTGTTCAGGTGAACATCAAGGCTCTTGACGGGCCGGCGGTCGGCCGGTTCTGGGCGGAGGCGCTCGGCTGGCATGCCTACAGCCCCGGTGTGACCACCTACGTCGGCCCCCCGGGCGGTCTCGTATGGCCGGACCCGGTCGGTGTCGGCATCGACGTCGTTCCCGTCCCGGAAGCCAAGACGGCCACGAAGAACCGTCTGCACCTCGATCTCGCCACCACCTCCGCGGCCCATCAGGCGGAGCTGGTGGCGCGCCTGGAGGCTCTTGGCGCGACGCCCGTCGACGTGGGCCAGGGCGAGGTGCCCTGGGTGGTCCTCGCGGACCCGGAGGGCAACGAGTTCTGCGTGCTGGAGCCTCGCGAGGTCTACCGGGACACCGGGCCGATCGCCGCGGTGGTGGTCGACTGCGCGGACCCGCGGGCCATGGCTAGCTTCTGGGGCACGGCGACGGACTGGAGCCTGCACGAAGTGACCGACGATCAGGCGGTGTTGCGCTCCGCCGAGGGGGTCGGCCCGTATCTCGAGTTCCTGCGCACGCCCGACGTGAAGAGCGTGCCGGACCGCGTCCACCTCGATCTGCTGCCCTACCCCGGTGACGACCAGGCGGCGGAGGTGGCCCGGCTGCGTGCCCTCGGCGCCACCGACCTCGACCTCGGCCAGGGCAACGTCCCCTGGACGTGCCTGTCCGACCCCGAGGGCCACGAGTTCTGCCTCCTCGCCCTGTCCTGACGCGGAGCCGCATCGGTCGGGCGACCCCGGTGACGGATGCGGTGAAGGCCCGGGGCACGGTGGTCGCGGTGGTAGGGCGTCGGCGTCCCTGAGCTGGACGCCGAGCCCGCCCCGAGCCCTCCACGTCGGTCGATTCCTCGCCCCGGGGCATTGTCAGTGCCGTGTGCGACGCTCGGCGCATGGGGTTCTTTGACGATCTGGTGCTTGCTGAGGAACCGGCCGCCGAGCAGGCCGTGTTGGCCCGGTTACAACCACCGGGAGAGGACGACGGACGGTATGCGCCGCCCGTCGACCGGTTCGCGCCAGCGCTGTCGCCGCAGCTGGAAGTGGTCGGCGTGGGGGCCGAGACGCGGGTCCTGGTGACGGGGTGGTCCGTGTGGCCGCGGTCGGTCACCCTGCATCTGGCGGTGTACCGCAGGACCCGTCGGCAGGGCGGGGACGAGCGCCGGCAGTCCGGGCTGCGGGTGGGGCTGCTGCTCTCCGACGGACGGCGGATGACCTCGCTGGACGGCACCGTGATGCGGGGCATCTCCTTCACCGGACCGCAGGGACGGACGCAGGAGGCGGCGACCGAGCAGGCGATCGGGCTGATCCCGTTGGATCCGGGCCTGCACCACTCCCACAGATCCCTGTTCAAGACGGACGTCGACCTGTATCTGGCGGAGCTCCCCCCGCCCGGGCAGACGCAGTTGGTCGTCGAGTGGCCGGACGAAGGCGTGCCCGAGACGCGTACTCCGGTGGACGTGGACGCGCTCCATGCCGCCGCACGCCGGGCGGTCGAGGTCTGGCCCGGCCTCGAGCCGGCGGAACAGGAGGGGCTGCCGAGTTCGTTCACGACGCTGTCGATCAGCGGACCGCCGACCTTCCTGGCGCCACCCCTCAACCGACGCCAACGCGAGGCGCTACGGCGTGCGGAGGAGGCCCGGCAGCGCTACGTACCGCAGGCCGACTGGCAACGCATCGGCTACGGCGACTGGGGCGACGCCGCCCTGGTCAGGGCCCGGTTGGAGGCAGGCGCCCCGCCCGACGCCCGGGTGGGATGGCGTGGCACCACCCCGTTGCACCTCACGGCGGAACAGGGCTCGGCACAGGCGGTGGCCGCGCTCCTGCCCCACGTCGCGGACGTCGACGTACGCGACGACGAGGAGCACACCCCGCTCTGGTACGCCGTGCACAGCATGGACGAGGCCACCGTGCGCGCGCTGATCGACGCCGGGGCGGACGTGTGGACACCGCAGGCGGAAGCCTGGTCGCCGGGGCGGCTGCTGCTGACCACGCCGCTCGCTCCGCTCGTCCGACACCTGCCGGGCGCGGTGGAGTTGCCCCGGGAGGAGGTCGCCGCCCAGCAGGCCGCGGACGCGCTCATCGCGGCCTTCGGTACGGAGCCGATGTGGACCGAGGGCCTCGGTGTCTGCTTCGTACAGGGCCTTGACGAGGACGAGCTGATACGGCGGCTCGGTGCCGATCCCGCGCAGTGCCCGAGGGCCGATCCCGACAACGCACCTTTCGACCCGATGGACTACGACGAGTCCCTGCGTTACGTGGGCGTCAGGGGCGTCGACGGTGCCCCCGGCGGCTGTGTGATCACACAGGACGGGTACATGCCGAGCGATGACGCCGTACTGCGGGCGATATCGGCGGGCACCACCGCCTACGGGGTGTACTTCAACCCGAAGGGCGGCACGTTCGGCACCCTGGCCCGTGACGGCGAGATCGTCGCCGGCGACGAGATCCACATCGGGCCGCACGACTCGGACCCGGACGCCTACTGGACCTTCCGTTTCTGGCAGCGCAAGCACGCGTTCCCCTACGGCGCCGACGTCCTCGCCTACTGCTGCGCCGCGGCGGGTCTGCGGATCAGCGACGGGCGGGACGCGGTCGACCGCCACGCCGCCCACCGCTGGGTGCCCCTGCCGACGCGACTTCAGCGGTAGGCCTGTTCAGGGGCGCCGCGCCACGAAGACCAGCTCCTTGCCCGGCCGGTCCGGCGCATCCCGTACGTCCTCCACCACGAACCCCCGCGCGACGAGCTCCGCCTCGACCTCCCCCCGCTCCCGGAAGCGCAAGGTCGAGTCGGAGGTCAGTGTCCGCCCGTCCGAGGCGAACAGATAGCTCCACCGGAACGACACCAACTGCCCGTCCACCCCGATGACGTCGACCCAGCTCTCCACCACCCCGACACCGGGCACGTCCGTCACGGCGTAGGACGCCTCCCGGTTCCACTCCTCCCAGGCCCGCCACGCAGGGTCCCGCGTCTCGAACACCAGCCGCCCACCGGGCCGTAGCGCCCTGTACGCACCCCGCAGCGTCTCCCGCCAGGCATCCGCCTCCACGATCTGCTGGGCGACGTTGGCGGTCATGGTCGCCAAGTCGACGCGCAGCGGCGGAAGTCCGGACGCGTCCCCGTGGATCCAGCGGACCCGCTCACTCCCCGGCTTCCCCCGGGCCACGTCGAGCGAGGCGAGGGCGGGGTCGACCCCGACCACATCGATCCCCCGCCCGGCCAGCAACAGCGCGAACACCCCCGTCCCGCAGCCGATGTCCAGCGCCCGCCGCGCCCCGAACTCCTCCACCATCCGGACATACGCGTCGAGGTCGCCGCGATCGGGTTCGAGCGCGTCATGGATCGCAGCGAGCCGTGGATGCGTGAAGCCTTCGTCAGCCATGCGAGCGAACGTAGGGGGAACGGGGCCCGGCCGACCACTCGATATCGTCCGGTCACCGCCCTCTTCTCGTCAGCCACTCCTCCAGCACCACGAAGTCCCCTTCGGTGAGCCCCACCTGGTGATCCACTCGGTGCAGAAGAGCCCGTTCGGGATGATGGGAGGCCACCCAGGCCCGGTCGGCGTCGGTGATCTCGTCGTCGACCCAGACGAACGGTCGCCCGGCCGCCCAGGAAACGAGCGGGCGGGTCTTCCAGTGCAGGTGGGCCATCTCGTCGTCGTCCGAGTCCGGCCAGTCCACGAGCGGCAGCCGGGGCAGTCCGAGCCAGGGCGCCAGACCGGTGTTGGCGTCGTCCCCCCAGGTCGTGGCCCACACCAGCTCACAGCCCAGCGACGTCAGACGCGCGCCGAGCGCGGGATCGACACGGGTCAGCAGCGGATGGTCGGTGACGGCCCCGGCCGGCGGAAAGGCCGGCTCGTACAGCGGATACGGCCCCGCCGCCCCGAAGGGCAGCAGTGTCCCGTCGACATCCAGGAAGAGAAGCACCCTCAACCTCCAGCCCCCACCGTCACTCCTCGAACCCGGCCTCCGCGAGGATCTCGTCGATACGCGCCCGATGCGCCGCCTCCCACGCGTCGAGCGTCTCGGCCGCCTCCTTCGCCAGCTTGGCGCGGGCGGCGGCGAGGACGTCGGACCGGCGCGCGGCGGGGACCGCCACGACCCCCTCCTCGTCGGCGACCACCACGTCCCCGGCCTCGACCCGCACCCCGCCGCACCGCACCCGCCCGCCCAGCGGCGCCACGGCCTTCTTCGCGCCCGGGATCGGGATGACCCCTCGGGCGAACACCGGGAAACCGGCCTCCCGCACCTCGGCGAGGTCGCGGATCAGCCCGTCGGCGACGAACCCTGCGATCCCCCGCCGCTGCGCGACCGCGCACACGTTCCCGCCGGCCAGGGCGTAGTCGAGGTCCCCCGACTCGACCACGATGACCGAGCCGGCCGGCGCCCGGTGGATCGCGGCGTGCAGCATGAGGTTGTCGCCGGGAGGGCACCGTACGGTGAATGCCGGCCCCGCCACCCTCGGCACCGGCCCCCACAGTGGCCGGATCCCGCTGTCCATGACCTGGTCCCGACCGAGCAGATCGGCCAGGGTGGTCGTGGGAATGTCCGCAAACTCGGTGGTCTCGGTCATGCCCCGGACGTTACCGTGCGTGCATGACTGCCGGGTCGGCCTTGTGCCGTGAGCGAGTTGGGTGCCCGGCCTCTGAGTGAGGCCGGGGAGGGCGAGAGGCCCTCCGCTTTCTCTGAGTCGTCCAGGACATGACCGGAGACCAGAGAAAGCAGAGAGAGTGACCAACCCCATCCAGGACTTCAACCAGCGGATCATCGACGAGTTCCGCGCCCACCACGGCCGGGTCGGCGGCCCCTTCGAGGGCGGCCGACTGATCCTCCTCACCACCACCGGCGCCCGCACCGGCACCCCGCACACCACCCCCGTCGGCTACCTGCCCGACGGCGGCGACCGCATCCTCGTGATCGCCTCGGCGGGCGGCTCGCCCCGCCACCCCGACTGGTACCGCAACCTCGTCGCGCACCCCCAAGTCACCGTTGAGAGCGGGGTGTTCACTTACGAGGCGAAAGCGGTCGTCCTGGCGGGCGAGGAGCGGGACCGGGCCTTCGCGCGGGCCGTGGAGTCGGACCGCGGCTGGGCCACGTACCAGGAGAAGACCGACCGTCTCCTTCCGGTGGTCGCCCTGCACGAGATCGCCCGCCCGGGCCCGCCGAACATCAACGCCTCCTCCCTGGGCGAGGCCATCAGGCTCGTCCACGACGCCTTCCGCCGCGAACTCACCTTGATCCGGAAGGAGTTGGCCTCCGGTGCCGGTACCCTCGGCGCCCAACTCCGCGTCAACTGCCTGACGTTCTGCCAGGGGCTGCACAACCACCACACCGGCGAGGACGTGGCGATGTTCCCGTTCCTGGCCGGCCGCCACCCGGAGGCGGCTCCGGCCATCGACCGCCTGCGCACCGAGCACGAGCACATCGCGGCCCTGGTCGAACAGTTGCGCGAGGCGCTCTCCGGCACCGACCTCGACACCGTCCGCACGGAGGTCGACCGCCTGACGGCGGAGCTGGAGGCCCATCTGGCGTACGAGGAGGAGCAGTTGATCCCCCTCCTCGAACACGTCTGACCCCACCGCCACTGGACGGGCCACGCATGGGCTGCCGCCACCGAGCTAGAACGGCAGCGGCCGCCCGTGCACCACCACCAGCCGCGACACCGCCCGGGTCAGCACGACATACAGCCGGTGCAGCCCGCGCTCCTCCGCCTCCGCGATCGCGGCCGGCTCGACGGCCACGACATGGTCGTACTCAAGTCCCTTGACCACCCCGGCCGGTACGACGCTCACCCGCGCACCGAGCTCGTCCGGTCCGGCGGTGGCGATCCCGGCCGCGTCGAGGGCCTGCCGTACGCGTTCCACATCGGCGTCGGCGGTGACGACCCCCACGGACCCCTCGTGCGCGAGCGATTCCCGTACGGCGTCCACGACCGCGCCCGGCACGGCGTCCGGGGAGGCGGGACGCATCCTCAACTCCCCGTCCCCGCGCAGGGACCGCCCCTCCGGCACGGCCACATCCAGCTGGGCGAGGAGCCGGTTGGCGAGCTGGACGACGGCCTGCGGGACACGGAAGCCGATGGTCAGCGGTACGACGGCCGCGTCCGGTTTGCCGAGATGGCGCAGGACGGTGTGCCACGAGCGGGCCGCCCAGGGCGTGGTCCCCTGTGCCAGGTCACCGAGCACGGTGATCGACCCGAAACGGGCCCGGCGGGCGATCGCCCGGCACTCCATGGGAGACAGGTCCTGCGCCTCGTCCACGACGAGATGGCCGTAGCCCTCAGGATGCTCCACGAGCCCGGCGACCTCGTCGAGCAGCACCAGATCGGCCGCCGACCAGCGCGCCGACTTCCACGACCGCGGCGGCTTGCTCCACAGCAGGTTCTTCTGCTCCTCGGAGTCGAGGATCCCGTCGGCGGCGGCCGCCAACTCCTCTCGGTCTCCGAGCAGTTCGGCCAGGACCTCCTCGGGCCGCGCCTTGGGCCACACGGTGTCGAGGAACGCCCCGAGCACCCGGGACCGCGAGACCCGCTGCACCCAGGCACCGCTCTGCGGCCCGGCCCGCCGCTCGGCCTGCAACTGCACACTTCGTACCACCCGGCTGCGCACCCGCTCCCGCCCGGTCGAGTACGGCGGTTCCTCCTCCCGTACGTCCGCCACGATCCGCGCGAGTTCACCGGCCCCGACCCGCCACTGGTACGAACCGTCCTTGATCTCCAGGGAGTCGACCTGCGCGGTCGACACACGTGCGTACAGCGCCCGGCGCAGCACCTCCGCCATCCGGGGGTCGTGCTTGAGGACCGCGGTGGGGTGGGCGTCGGTGGCGGTGACCGGGTGGCGGGCGATCTCGTCCTGGAGCGTGGACTGCCGTACGCCGGTCTCGCCGAGCGCGGGCAGCACCTGCGCGATGTAGGAGAGGAAGGTCCGGTTGGGCCCGAGGACGAGGAGCCCGCCGCGCCGCATCCGCTGCGGGTGGGTGTAGAGGAGATAGGCGGCCCGGTGCAGCCCGACGGCGGTCTTGCCGGTTCCCGGGGCGCCCTGCACACACACGGAAACGGCGAGGTCCCCTCGTACGAGATCGTCCTGCTCGGGCTGGATGGTGGCCGCGATGTCCCGCATGGGCCCGACCCGGGGCCGTTCGATCTCGCGGGTGACGATGTCGCTGACCTGCGGCGGCCCGCCGTCCCGGAGGTGCTCGTCCTCCAGCCCGGTGAGATCGGCGGACTCCCCCTTGCTCCCCGGCGCCCACCCGAACCGCCGCCGCACGGCGACACCCTGCGGGTCGCGGGCGCTCGCCTGATAGAAGGCGCGGGAGACGGGCGCGCGCCAGTCGACGACGAGGGGCGGGGCGGCGGGATGCTCGGTGATCCGCAGCCGGCCCAGGTGATACGCCTGCCCGGCATGGTCGCCGTGATCGAAATCCAGCTGCCCGAAGAACAGAGGCCCTTCGGGCAGCTCCCGCATCTCCTTGGCCTGACTGCGCAACTGATACCCGAGGACTTCGGCGTCGGCCCCGGAGGCGGACACGTCCTCGCCGACGACGACCTGCTCCTGAGCGCCATCGATCATGGCGGCGAGGGCGGTGCGGCAACGGTCGTGGTGGATGCGCTCGCGGTGGAGGGCCTCTTTCAGGGCGGGATGCGGAGAGGGGCCGGCTGACGTCATGGGGACGAGCGTACGCGAGAAAATGAGACTCGGTTAATTTATTTACCCGGTCTTACTCAGCTGAGCCACGGCAGCCCGTCCGCCAGCACCCCGAAGGCCCGCTCGGCCGCGGCCACGGCGTCCCCGCGCACGTCCTCGACCGTCTCCCCCTTGGCGATCCGCCGCCAGTTCTCCAGGGCGAGAATCCGCCGCACGGCGATGATCTGCCCGGCGGCCAACCGCGCGTCGAGATCCCCTCCGAGCACCTCGGCGAGCGCGGCCTCCTGCCGCTCCAGGTGCCCGTGGGCTCGGGCGACGAGGGCGGGGGTGCCGTAGAGCAGCGAATGAAAGGCGAGAACAGCGGGGTGATCATTGAGCCCCGTGACGGGATCGTCCCGCTCCAGCCCTTCGAGGAAATGCCGCCGCAGGGCGGCAAGGGGCGGCTCGTCGGACTCGGCCACGACCCGCGCCGCCTCGTCCTCGTGATCGGCGATCCGGTGAAGGACGAGGTCCTCCTTGGCCGGGAAGTACCGGAAGAGGGTGGGCTTGGAGACCTCGGCGGCGGCGGCGATCTCGGCCACGGAGACGGCGTCGAAGCCCTTCTCGAGAAACAGCCGGATGGCGATCTCCGACAGGGTCTCGTACATCCGCTGCTTCTTGCGCTGGCGCAGGCCGAGGTCATTCATGGCCGTGAGCCTACGCACTGGGGCCAGGAGTCAGGACGCCCTGAGCGAGGCGGGCGCCTTCGGCACGACACGCCTGCGCAGCCCAGTCGATCAGCGTGGAGTCGCCCCTGAACACACGCCTGCCGACGCCTTCTCGCTCCCCACATGCGGCAGAGCGAGCGCCAGGTAGGGATTGGTCGACAACTTCGCCCTGATGCCCAGCGTCGCGGTCGCCGCGGTCAGGGTCATGGCATAGGTGTCCACCGCCCGGCTGACATTGGGGGCTTCGAGGCTGTCCCGGGTCACCAGCCGGTCCAGGTCCACATAGGCGGAGCGAACGGTCTCGATCCAGCGGTACACGTGCCAGTCGAGACGCCAGCCCCTTGTGCAGTCCTCCGACAACAGCTGTGACCAGCGGTCGAACATCCGTGCTCGGATCTCGGGGAGGGTCGGCGTCAGGTGCATGTGGCGAACGAGGTCGTAGAGGGGGTCACCCACCATCGCCATCTCCCAGTCGATCAGGGTCAGGCCCGTGCCGTCCTCGCGACGGATCATGTTCCACGGATTGAGGTCTCCGTGCAGAAGCACGTCACGTCGAGAAGTCACCTTGTGTCGGCGGAGGATCTGCTCAAGACGGAAACCAGTGGTGGGCAGCCCGAGTTGACCCGCCAGTTGAAGGGTCTCCTTCGGCAGGTCCGACACCATCCGGATCAGTTCCTTGCACAGTTGCTCGTGGAACACCGCGGCCGGCCTGTCGGAGTCCTTCGTCAGCTTCGCGCAGTCGACCTGTGTGAGGGCATGGAGCTGGTTCACCAGATCGTCCGCCTCATGCGGCAGGAGGCCACCTTCAGGGTGGTCGGGAGACCGGAGCTCCCCCTCCGGTCCTTCGAAGGAATGGATGGTGAACTGGTCACCCAGTTCGCTGGTCCCCAGGGCCAGCACGCGCGGCGCGCGCACGGCCACGCCCGAATCCTCGATCGCCCGTAGCACCGCGTGCTCATTCAGGAACCGGCGCTCCCGGGATTCTCCAGCTCCCACCTTGCGCCGCACCATCACGGGAAACGGCACCCCATCCACCCGCACAGCCGTACTGAGGTGGGCCGTCCCCTTGAAAACCCGGTCGGCCGAGGCCGCCCCCTCCTCGAAGAGAGCTTCCTGCACTGCCGCCTCAGGGAACCTCGGTCGTACCGGGACCCTCTCGTCACGCACCCAGGAGATCGACGACACTGCTCGGTCGCGGCTGTGCCGCTTGCCGTGGGACACGTTCCAGCGGAAGAGAATGCGCTCGATGGCCTTCTCGTCCGGGACGTTCTTCAGCCGGAGCGGCTCCTCGGCTGCTTGCAGCGCCCAGAACACCGCCTCGGTCGCTGCCTCCAAGTCCTTCTGGTCAAACGATTCCCCCAAGGACGTCGCCGCGCGCATCACGTCCGGATAGACCGACTGGGCGTGTTCGAAAGCGACGTAGTGCCGCAGGTCGCGCTCCAGGCCGTTGACGGCCTTGGGGCGCCGCACCGCCATCGCCGAGCGCCACGCGTCGACCGCCTCGTCCCACTGCTCCGTGGGGTAGCCCATGCGCACCAGATGGGTGGCCAGATCGTGCAGTGGGTCGCCGTAGCTCGACAGCTCCCAGTCCACGCAGATCAATGGGGGACCGGCCTCGTACGACACGATGACGTTGTCGCGGTGCAGGTCCGTGTGGAGAAGGCTGAAAGGACGACTGATCATCGCGGGCACGCGCTCAGCGAACCGCACCATGGCATCCTCGGGGATGCCGAGCATCGCGAACAGACCGCCGAACCTGTCCCAGTTGCGCTGACGGACCTGCGTCTCCGTGGCCAGGGCCAGCGTGCGCAGAAAGGCCCGGCTGTCCCGGCTGGACCGGGGCCAGGACTGTGGCAGGGGGGGTAGCTCTTTCCTGCCGACCTGTGTCATGTCCGCCAGCAGTTCGGCGAGAGCCCGGACCAGATGCTGGTCCACCGGCTTGCCGTTGGGGCAGACGCTCGACAGGGGGACGCCGTCCACGTAACTCATGACCGCGATGTCGCCGTACTTCAACAGGCACCGCGGCACATGGGGGAGAACGCCGCCGATCGCCTTGAGGATCTCCGCTTCGTCCTGCCAGGTCCGGATCACCACCGGCAACGCGGAGCGCTGGCGCTCACGCACCATGATGAACTTGTGATCCGTCAGCTGATCAAGCGAGGGCGGTGGCGGAACAATGTAGTTCAGGTTGTGGTGACCGCGGGTGAGTCTCCCCGCGGACCTGGCGTGGGAGACCAACTCACCGAGCGCCTCGCGGGCCGCCTGCCCCGCAAACGCGGTGGCAGGCCCGGATGGAACACCCACGGGCACTCCTGAGCAACTATGCAGCGCCTCCGATTTTCATGCGCAGCACGAGAGGGACCACACTGTAGTGCCCAAGCGACCCCGACGGGGCTTATTCGGGACTTGCTACCCAGACGAAACAGGATTCACTCCTGGGCTTCATACCGTTCGAGAAATGTAACGAACAGCCACCTCGGTCAAGACGGTTCATAGCGGTGCCAGCACGAGTCGAACCAGTCCTGCCAGCTCTGCATGAACACCGATCCGGTCGCGTTGGGGTCACCGTCGTCCTTGACGTGCCGTATCAAGGTCGAGCCCAGCCCCAGGACATCCCAGGCATCGATCACGGAGTCGTCGTCCATCAGGATCCTGCGCTCCACGATCTTGTACGGACCGAGCAGTCCTTCGACACCGCGCCGCAGATACAGCTTGTGCGTGGGCACGAGCGGCACCTCACGGACTGTCACATCCACGTCGGGTACCAGCTTGTCCGTCTTGAGGTTGCGCAGAGCATCACGCAACGAGGAGGTATGGCGCCGAATGAGCTCCCGCGTTCGGGCCTGCAGAATGCGGTCCAATTCCTCCACATCGTCGCCGGCCGCGCCCTTCACCCCTCTGGCCCGCGGATAGGGCAGCTCGATCGACTCGGAAGGGAGCAGTATCCGGAGCTCGATGCGCTCGGGGGCGGCGATCTGGCCATTGCGGATGGCATCGGCCTGCACCCGCACCTGGGTGTCAAGGCTCTCCGACGTGAACGTGAAGACATCCAGCTCCACAACCGGCTGGGCGAACACACGGGCGACGAAGGGTCCGAGCGCTATACGACCGGGAGACGCCTTCGGCTGCGTCGTCACGTGGATGGGGAGCGTCACCCGAACCTTCGAGCCACTGCCCCGACGGGACTCGATCCAGCCCTCGGTCTTCAGCTCCTCCAGGACGCGCTGGATCGTGTCGCGCGAGACCTCGAACTCTTCGGCGAGAGCGCGCTGCGCGGGCAGGTGGTAACCCGGCCGGTACTCGCCGCCGGAGATACGCGACCGCAGCGTCGCCAGGATGGTGGCCCCCTTGCCGCGTTCTTCGCTCACACCGCGACCGTACCTCCCTCACCGGCCACTCAAACCGCTTTCAGTCCACAGGCAGTCAACTTGGCCCAGTCAACAGCCCAATATTTACAAGCGGGTTAGTCGATCAAGCGGTCAGGGCACAACCAAACCCAAGGCAACCAGTCCAATTGGACCGCCAATTGATCAGTCTCATCAAAGTGGACGGGAGGTGGACGGCATGGCGGACCGGTTACGCGCGGATGAGGGTGCGCCCGACAGCTCAGGAAGGGCTGCGCAGGACGTCCAGCACCTGCTCCAACGAGCCCACCACGACCTCGGCACCCGCATCCCTGAGGACTTGCTCCTTGCCCGCATTACGCGCGTAGCCAAGAAACGACACTCCGGCCCGTTGGGCGGCCTGGAGGTCCGTCGCCGTGTCGCCGATCATCAGCGTGGCGGACGGAACGGCGCCCATGGCCTTGATGGCCTCTTCCAGGCAATGCGGGTCCGGTTTCATCAGATCGAGGTTCGCCGTGCGGCCGTAGACGTGAGGGAAGCAGTCCGCCAGTCCGCGGCTCTCGACGTATGCCGCTGCCGCGAGGGCGGCGTTGTTCGTGGTGATCGCGAACTTGACACCGAGCGACGACCACGTCCTGATCAGCGGGTCGGCATGCGGGGTGGGCATCGCCTTCGAGACGGCCTCCAGTTCGCGCCGGGTGAGCCACTCCTCCAGCGCGAGAACCAGATCGCTGCCGCGGTGCCGTTCATGGACGCCACGCAGCGCTACGTGGGGATCGTCGCCGGATCGTTCCTGCGCGGTCAGGAGGGCGCCCATGCCCAACCCGTCGATCATGGCGACCAGTTGCCCGGCTATCTCATGCGCCGGATACCCCGCGAACAACTGGCACATCGGCCCGTCCATGTCCCAGAGCACGTACCGAGCGGAGGCGACCAGTGATGCGAGTCGTGCTGTCTCTGCTGTCACCGGTTCAGTGTGCGTCGTCTCAGGAGTCACTAGGAGAGTGTCAGGTCCGTCGTGATGGTTTCCCAGAGGGCGTCGAACCACTTCTGCGATTGGACGACGAACGCCGCGTCCCGCTCGCCGGTGTTCTTCGCGAAGGAGAAGAGCAGCGACTCCGTGCCGAGGACGTCGTACATGTCGAGAATCCCGGCATCCGTGGCCTCCTCCCGGCGCGCGACCATGTAGTAGGCGATCAACGCCTCCGACTCGTTGAGCAGGTACAGCTTCACCGGTGGGGTGAACGGCAGCGCGCGGAATCTGACCTTGACGTCGATCCCGTGGGAGGAGCGCAGGGAACGGAGGTTGTGGCGCAGGACGTGACCCTGGGCGTTGCGCATCTCCAGCCAGCGCTGGTGGACCGGGTTGTCGTCTTCAGGGGCCTCGACCGGCACCGGGAAGGCCAGGTTGATGTCCCGGGACGGCAGCAGGATGCGGACGTCGATGGACTCGGGGCGTATCCGGCCCTCATGGATGAGGCGGACCGGCTCGCTCAGGGCCACCATCAGGGTCTCCGAGGTCAGGCACGCCGCGTCGATGCGGACGTGCGGACCGGAGAAGGCCTCCGTGAGGCGGGGGGCGAGGCCGACCATGGTCGGCTGCGGCTCCCCCGACAGCCCGGGCACCCGCTCCGCGATCCGCGGCGGACTCCCCTTGCTCACATTGCTGAGCAACCCGTCCTGTTGCAGTGCGCGCAGCGCCTGGCGGACCGCGCCCCGTTCCACGCCGAACTCCTCCGCGAGTTCGGCCTGCGTGGGGAGGCGGTCGCCGGCCCTGAGGTCGCCCCCGCGGATGCGTTCCCGCAGGGTGTCGGCGATTTCCTGGGGCGAGAGCCTTCTGCTGCCGTTCACTGCCACGTTCTCCTGAGTCACGACCAAACGTTACAACTCCGATCCATCTAAGGGGAGTTGTCTGAAAGTTGTTTATCAACCCCAACCAAGTGGGGACAACATAGTCAGAGTTGGTTGCCAACTTGGATGAGTTGGCGGAAGTTTTACCTCCTCGCCCGCCTCACCGCCCGCCTCACCGCCCGCAAGTCCGAAGGGGGAACCAACATGCCGGCCCTCGCCCTCCTCTCCGCCGTCTTCGTCGTCGGCGTCGAGCAGACCCTGCAGTGGAAGTACGGCGCCAGCGGCATCATCGGGATGCTGCTGCTCACCATCGGCATCAAGGCCAAGAACCCCGCGATCAGTTCGACCGGGGCCGTGGTTCTCGCTCTGCTGGTCGCGGGGCCCGCCCTATGATCCGAACGCGCCCTGCTCCGCCACTGTGGGAGACGTCAGCCCGTGAGCGCCAGCTCCGAACTGATCGTCTCCCACAGTGCGTTGAACCACAGATGGGACTGCTCCACGAAGGCCGTGTCCCGCAGGCCGGCGCCCTGTTCGAAGGCGAACAGCATCGACTGGGTGCCCTCGGAGTCGTAGAGCTCCAGGTGCTCGTGGTCGATCTCCTCCTTGCGGCGCGTCAGCGTGTAGTACGCGAACAGCGCCTCCATGCCGTTGAGAAGGTACAGCTTCACCGGTGGCGTGAAGGGCAGGGCACGGAAGGAGACGTGGACGTCGATGCCGTGCGTGGCACGCAGGGCCAGGAGGTTGTGCCGCAGGACCTGCCCCTGCGCGTTGCGCTGGGCCAGCCAGCGCTCGTGGACCGGGTCGTCGTCGCCACGGTCCTCGACGGACACCGGGAAGGCGAGGTCGATGTCCCGGCCCGGCAGCAGCACGCGTACGTCGATCTTGGCCGGATTCAGCCGTCCGGCGTGGATCTGGCGCAGCCCCTCGCCGAAGGCGAGGTTGAGGGACACCGACGTCAGGCACAGCGCGTCCACCTCGACGTGCGGGGCCTCGAAGGCGGTGGCGATCCGGGGGCCGAGGGCGACCATCGTGGGCTGCGGGGCCGCTCCCGGGCCGGTGAGCGCCGCGCTGAGCCCCAGGTCGGGGGCGACGGTCGCCGGGCTTCCCTTGGAGACGTTGGTGAGCAGGCGTTCCGTCTGCAGCAGGTACAGCGCCTGCCGTACGACCCCGCGCTCGACGCCGAACTCCTCTGCCAGCCGCGCCTGTGTGGGCATGCGCTGACCTGCCCGCAGCGTGCCGGACCGGATCCGGGCGCGGAGCTCGTCGGCCACCTCGCGAGGTGACGTGTGTGGCCGCTGTGACCTCTTCCGTCCATTGACGGAGGCGTGTTTCGGGTCCACGACCAAACACTACAACTTCCCGCCATCTTTGGGCAGTTCACTGGAAGGTGGTTATGAGCCGCATCCAAGCGGAGATAAGTACAGTGAAGTTGGTCGCCAACTTGAGCAATCTTGAGAAACATGGTCAAAGCTTCACAGGGTTGGCCAACTCGGCGGTCGACAGGGGCCACCGTCCCGAAGGGGGGACCCGTCATGCCGTTCATCGCAGTCGCCATCGCCGCCCTCGCCGTCGGCTTCGAAGCACTCGTGCAGTGGAAGTGGGGTGCGATGGGCATCGTGGCGTTCGTCGCGCTGACCATCGGCGTCAAGTCCAAGAACCTCGCGATCGGTGGCATCGGAGCGGTCATCCTCGTGATGCTGCTCGCCCAGTCCGGATGACGCCCGCCCGCCGGGCCCAGGATCCGGCTGATCGGGCTCCCTTCCGGAGGGGAGCCGGGAGCCCGGTCGGTCTGCACAGTCACAACTGAACACTGACAACTGAACAGCAGCGACAGTTGCACACACCGCACAGCCACAACAGAACAGTCACAACAGAACACGGGCACGACCGCACAGCCACAACTGAACAGCTCGCTACGGATGCGAAGCAACCGCCCACCCGTCCCCGCCAGAAGGGAACGTCAGAACATGTCCGGGCACCAAGGACGCCTGGATGTACGCAGCAGGGCGTCGGCCCCCCGGCCGGCGCCCGCTTGTTCTTCCCGCACTCGCCCGAGCGCCACGAGCCGCTCCACCGACTCGTCACCGAGCCACAGCGTCGCCAACTCCCGTACGTCCAGCGTGAGATCGGCGCTCCGAGTCGTCGCCGTACAGCCGGCCCCGGCGGGCGATGCCTCCAGAAGGTACCGGCCGCCTGCCATCCCGGACCCGTCCACGACCTCCAGCACCAGCGCGCCCTCACCCTCGTACGTCCGCGCCTCCAGGGCTCGTACGACATCCAGGATCCGCACCCACAGCCAGTCCGACTGCGTGGTGATCCCGGCCGCCCGGGGGTTGGGCAGGAGGTGCGGGAGCAGGTCGTCGGGGGCCCGCCAGCCGCTCTTGATCCGCATGACCCAGTCGATCGAGCACAGGTAGTGCCACAGGGCACGCTCGGCGGCCGGGGTCGAGGCGATCAGACTCCGCACGCTCGCCGTGTTCAACGGCTGCATGGTGTCGGCCCACTTGTCGTCCACCTCGTACGCCATCAGCCCCTCGACCGTGCCGTCCGCCGCCCGGTACACGGCGAAGAACGGCTCGGTCCACTTCGGGTCGGTGCGTACGGCCCCCGTCGTGAGCTGCCACAACCAGTCGTCCCGGCTGATCGCCCCCGGCGTGGCACGGCGCATCCGGTCGTGCAGTTCCGGACCGAGCTTGCGTACGTCGCCGGGTTCCACCAGGTCGATACGGCCGCCGTCCAGATCGGGGCCACGGAGGTCGAGGCCGGCGCGCGGGACGTCGATCGTCCACTCGGCGGCCGAGGTGGCGGGGCCGAAGCCGTAGCGGCCGTAGATCGGGTACTCGGCGGCGATCAGCGTCGCCAGGACGTCTCCGCGCTCCTTCGCGGCGGCGAGGTCCCGGCTCATCATGCGGGTCAGGAGCCCGCGCCGGCGGTGGGTGGCGGTCACGGTGACGGCGCTGATCGCGTCGGCGGCCACGGACTCGCCACCGACGGCCGTCACCTCCTGCGCGAACGACCGGAAGGTGGCCACGCAACGGTCCCCGTCGAAGGCACCGAGCAGCCGCCCCGGCTCGAACTGGCGCTCGCGGGCCTCCAGTTCAGCCTCCGACACGACCGGCTCCCGCAGAAACCCGGCATGCACGGCACGCAGCCACTCGGGATACTCGGCCTCGGTGACCGGACGGACGTCTATGTCGACTGGGGCGCTCATGGGGCCACGGTAGGCGGGCGGGGATGAGGTGTCGCGTCGATTTCCCTGCCCAGTCCGCCGCGGCCTTCCCTGGGTCATTCAACCCGGGCCCGCCGCGAAGTCCCCTAGGTCAGCAGATCCGCCACCCGCGCCTCGCCCTCCCGGTACCGGCGCGCGATCTCCCCGCTGCACTCGTCCGCCGTCCGCTGCAACCGCTGGCGTCGCCCGGACACCTGCTGCTCGTACCGCACGAGCCGGCCCATCGCGGTGCTCAGTTCCAGGTCGGTCCGCGCGGAGAGGTCCGACAGTTCGACCTCGGCGAGGGTCTCGGCAGCCAGCAGCCGGTACTCCTCGCTGTGCGGGGTGCCCAGCGTGACATGGCGGGCCGAGGACCGGTGGCGGGCCGGGGCGTCGGTGAGGATCTCCGGGAGCCGGTCGACCACCGAGGCCTCGGGGAGGCGTTCGAGCAGCGAGCCCGCGCCTGTCGGGGACCGGCGCAGCAGTTCCGCGCGGAGGATGTCGATACGGCCCTGCAGCAGCCGTCGGACATAACTGAGGTCGGCCTCGTCCCGCTGGGCGTCCCGGCGCAGTGTGCGCAGTTCGGGCAGACTCAGCGTGGCGAGATCATGTTCGATCGGCTCTGGGGGCAGCAGGTGGCTGTCCGTACGCTGCGCGGGCGGCCGGGGTGTCTCCGGCTCCGCCCTGTGGGCAACGCGGACGAGCCCCTGCTGCCCGGTACTCGGTGTGCTCATGCGCCTCTACCGTCCCCTCGACCGGCGTGTGGAAGCATCGTGCCACCCCAAGTGGCCGCTATGTGACCGAGTGCCCCCGAACGGCCCCAGATGGGGGGTTAAGGATCAAAAATAAACCCGAACACGGGTACTTCCCGCGCGACCGGCATGATGGGCACATGCGTGCAGTGGTGCAAAGGGTGGACGGCGCGAGCGTCGTCGTCGACGGTGAGACGGTCGGGGAGATCAGCGGCGAGGGACTGTGCGTCCTCGTCGGGGTCACCCACGAGGACACCAAGGAGAAGGCGGCCCAACTCGCCCGCAAACTCTGGTCGGTGCGCATGCTGCACGACGAGAAGTCGTGCAGCGACATCGACGCCCCGCTGCTCGTGATCAGCCAGTTCACCCTATACGGCGACGCCCGCAAGGGCCGCCGCCCCACCTGGAACGCCGCCGCCCCCGGCGACATCGCCGAGCCGCTCGTCGACGAGGTCGTCGCACAGCTGCGCGCCCTGGGAGCGACGGTGGCCACCGGCCGCTTCGGTGCGCGGATGCGGGTGTCCCTGACGAACGACGGCCCGTTCACGGTCCTGCTGGAAATGTGACCCTTCGCAGCGGTCCTACGGCTCCACGACGACTTCCTGGGCCGCGGCCGTCGTGTCGGCGAGGAGGCGCGCGTCCAGGGGGACGTTCCGCTTGACCAGGGCGAGCGCGACCGGGCCGAGCTCGTGATGCCGTACGGACGTGGTCACGAAACCGATCTTGCGGCCGTCGGGCCCCTCGTCCGCGAGCCGGATGTCGGTCCCGGCGGGCGGCAGGTGCACCTCGCTGCCGTCCAGGTGCAGGAAGACCAGGCGCCGCGGGGGCTTGCCGAGGTTCTGCACCCGGGCGACGGTCTCCTGCCCGCGGTAGCAGCCCTTCTGCAGATGCACGGCCGTACCGATCCAGCCCAGCTCGTGCGGGATGGTGCGGTGGTCGGTCTCGAAACCGAGGCGCGGGCGGTGGTGCTCGACCCGCAGCGCCTCGTAGGCGAGCAGGCCGACCGCGGGACCGGACTTCTCGGCGTACGACTCCAGGTCGGCGCGCGGCAGGAACAGGTCGCGGCCGTACGGCGTCTCGCGTACGACCACACCCTCCGGCACCTCGGCGATGGAACCGGCGGGAAGGTGGACGACGGCGAACTCGTCCGTGCGGTCGGCGACCTCGACCCGGTTGAAGAACTTCATCGACTCCAGGTAGGCGATCAGCGCCTCCTGGGTGCCGGGTTCGACGTGCGCCCAGACGGTCGTGCCGTCGTCGACGAGGTACAGGGCGTGCTCGATGTGTCCGTGCGCGGAGAGGATGAGCGCCTCGGTGGCCTCGCCCGTCGGGAGGTCGCTGACGTGCTGGGTGAGCAGCAGGTGCAGCCAGCTGAGGCGGTCTTCGCCGGTGACGGACACGACCCCGCGGTGCGAGAGATCGACGAATCCGGTGCCTTCGGCGAGGGCGCGCTGCTCGCGGAACAGGTCGCCGTAGTGCGCCGCGACACCTTCGTCCACACCCTCGGCGGGGACGGCACCGGGCAGGGACAGCAGAGGGCTCTTCATATGACTAAGCCTACGACTCGGTAGTTGAAGCCTTGAGAGAACAGTCCTTGCAACGGCCGAAGATCGCGAAGTGCTTCATGTCCGTCTCGAAGCCGAACTCCTGCCGGAGCTTCGCGGTGAAGTCGGCGGCCACCTTGATGTCCGCCTCGATGACGTTCTGGCAGTCGCGGCAGACCAGGTGGATGTGGTGGTGGCGGTCGGCGAGGTGATACGTCGGCGCCCCGTGCCCGAGATGGGCGTGGCTGACCAGACCGAGCTCCTCCAGCAGCTCCAGGGTCCGGTAGACCGTGGAAATGTTGACCCCCGACGCCGTCTTCTTCACTTCCGTGAGGATGTCGTCGGGGGTCGCGTGCTCCAGGGTGTCCACAGCTTCGAGGACAAGCTGGCGCTGCGGGGTCAGCCGGTAGCCGCGCTGCCTGAGGTCGCTCTTCCAATCGGTGCTCACCACACCGGAAAGTCTATGACCACTCGGCGGAAGGCTTACTTGAAGAAGGCGATCCCGTCGTCCGGAAGGTCGTCGGGCAGGGCCTTGGCCCAGCGCTCGACCTCCTCCGGGGTGACGACCTTCTTCAGGTGAGCCGACATGTAGGGGCGCAGCTCGACCTCGGGGGTCTGCTTCTCGCCGACCCACATCAGGTCGCTCTTGACGTAGCCGTACAGGCGCTTGCCGCCGTTGTACGGCCCCGAGGCGGCCGTACGCGCGACGGCATCGGTCACCAGGTCGATCTGCGGCTTCTGGGCGGCCATCTCGCCGTACCAGATCTCGACGACGCCGTCGTCGCGGACCATCGTCACCTCGACCTTGCGGTCGGCGTCGATGCGCCAGAAGCCGTGCTCGGACTCCAGCGGGCGGACCTTGTTGCCGTCGTTGTCCAGCACCCAGGTGTGGGACGCGTACTCCAGGAAGTCCCGGCCGTCATGGCCGAAGGTCACCTCCTGGCCGAAGTTGCACTTCTCCGAACCCGGGAAGTCGTGCACGCCCGCGCCCGCCCAGTTGCCGAGCAGGAAGGCGAGCGGGACGAGGTCCTTGTGGAGGTCGGACGGGATCTCGATCATGAGTGGCGGTTCCTAGAGGGGGGTCAGCGCTGGCCCTGGTACAGCTTCTTCACGGTCAGCCCGGCGAAGGCGAGAACGCCGACGCAGACCAGGACCAGCAGGGCTTCGAAGAAGATCTCCACGGGGTGCTCCTCGGATGAGCGTGGTGCGGTGCATGTACACGGGCCGGACCCCAGCTTACGCGGCCGGGGCCCGGGGGACCGTGGCGGCCTCCTCAGCCGAGGAGCTGGGCCTGGAGGGTCACGGTCTGCTGGAAGGGGACGGGGTTCGCGGCGCCCTTGCGGGACTGGAGGATCACCGCGAAGACGTCCCCCGCCGAGAGGTAGCCCTGCCGAACCTGCTCAGCACCGTACGGCTTCGGCTCGGTGAAGGCTGTGCGGGAGATTCCCGCGACGGCTGCCGGCTCCGGGAAGGCCTCGTCGTAGACGGCCTCGGCGGCACCGCGCACCCGGTAGGTCGGGCTGGTGTACGCCTGGACGTCACTCTGCAGCTTGGCCTCGACGACGTTCGCCGTACCGAACTGGAGCAGGTAGACCCGGGTCCGGGTGCCGTCGGGGGTGATCCAGCCGCGGGCCGCGATGTGGCGCAGGCCGCTGTCGACGAGCTTCTGCCCGAGCTCCTCCCGTTCTTCCTTCAGCTCGTACTCCGCCAGGAAGTCCTTCGTCGCCAGCCAGCCTTCCGAGCCGCGCAACGCCTTGTCCTCCTTCGCCCCCTCGGGCGCGGGCAGGAGGAGGGCACGCAGATCGGCGTAGTGGGCCTCGGCCGCGTTGCCCGCGGCGAAGGGACCGGGACTGCCGGACGGCAACGGCGGCTTGGTGAGCCGGGGGAAGTCCCAGCGCCCGTCGGAACGGGTGGCCAGCCCCGGTACGTCCGTGCGCTCCATCCCTGAGATCCCGTACGCCGTCGCCGTCCCGGCCGTGGCGAGAACGACCGCGGCGGCGGTCCAGCGCAGGACGGCTCGCAGGACCCGGCGGTCCTTCCTCACCTCGACCGGTACGGGTTGCGGCGGTACGTCGGGCAGGGGCGGTACGACGACCTGCTGTGACTCGGTCATACCGCCTCCCCCGGCTCGGCGATGCGGTCGAGCTGGGTACGCAGGAGCATCGCGACCCCCTTGGTGTCGAGTGGCCGGGCGCCGTACGCCGTGACGGAGACCAGAACGTCCCCCACGTAGGCAGAGCAGAGCATCATGTCGAGGTCCTCGTCGGTACTCCCGGACAGCCGGAAGCACCGGGCGTCGTCGTGGCCCTTGATCTTCGGGCCCTCCTTGAAGAGGTCCAGGGACGCGAGGAACTCGTTCTGTGCCTCGGAACTGTTGCGGACCGCCGTCCTGTTCGCCATCTGGGCGAGCACGACGCTCACCGAGTAGATGCCGCTGTTCTGGGAGGAGGCGTAGGACTCCCCGCTGAAGTAGCTGCGCATCGCCATGCCCGAGAGGCGCTGCCGGTCGATCTGCCGCTCCAACTGCTTGCGCTGGCTTCGGGGCAGACCTCTGAGCGCCTCCTTCCGCAGCGCCGTGGCCTGGGCGCCGCTGAGTTGCGCGTCGGAGCCGAACTCCGCCAGGTCGGGACCCCGGACCCAGCCATCAGTGCCGTACGGCACGAGCATGCCGGCGAGCCCGCGCTGGGCCACCGCCTTCTTCGCCTCGACCGTGGCGCTGGGGAACTTCCAGGTCGGAGCTCCCGCGTCCCGGTCGGCGTCGCGCACGGTCACTGCCGTGCCGCCCACCCCGGCCACCAGCGCCGCGACCAGCAGAACCGAACCGGCGACGGCCGCGATGCGGCGCCGGCGCGCGGGTCCGCGGACCTGTGCGACCTGTGCGACCTGTTCAGTGGACGGTTCGGTCGCCGGTTCCGTCGCCGGTTCCGTCTCCTGTGTCTCGTGTTCCGTCACAGCCGCTCCATCTGCCGCTCGGCCAGGTCCATGATCGTCTTCTTGGCGATCCGCTTGGACCCGTACACCCAGATCTCCATCGAGACGTCCCCGCGCCACGCGTGCGCCTCGGCCGAGTACTGCGGCAGATACCCCGGCTCGGTGTCCGGCCGGGCGTGCACATACGCCATGCCGTCCCCGGTGCCCGGGATCGCCCAGCTGTCGGTACCGCTCTCCTCCTCGGCCCAGCCCTGGTGGTTGAGGCTGGAATCCACAGCCGCCATGGAGTCCTCCTGCCGGAACTGGACGAGCCGGATCTCCACGCTGTACGAACTGCCGACCTTCCAGCCGACGACGGCCGCCCTGCGGAACTCGTCGCCGACGAGGTCGGTGAACTTCTCGGCCGGATCGGTGAAGTCGTTCGCGTACTCGGCGATGTCCAGCCAGCCGTCCCCAGCCGTCCACTCGGCGTTCCGTGCCCCCGCCGGCTTCTTCAGCAGCAGCTTCCGCAGATCGCCCTCGGTCTTCACCCGGCGGTCCTGCGCGGCCGACAGCGGCTCGGGGCCGTCCCCTTTCGCCTGCGGCAGCACCGGCTGGGACAGCGGCGGCAGCGGAGTCGGCTCCCGGTCGGCCTGGATCAGGTATCCCGCGCAGGCACCGGCGACGACACCGAGTACGGCGGCGCCGGCGATCAGTGTCGTGGTCCGGCCACGACGGCGCGGCGACCGGTTCTCGGCCGAGGGGGGCTCCGTGGCCGGGGCAGCCGGCTCTACCGGCTGACCCTCGGCACGGACCGCTTCCCCTGTTTCTTCTGCTACTTCGGGCACTTGCAAGACATCCCTCACCTACCGACCCTGAAGCGCGCATGCCATATGCACGCGCACAGGTGACTCATGGTCAGCGGCCGGAGTTGCAGCCGCCCTGGTTACGATTTGGACATGGCGAAGAAGCTCGTGATCAAGGTGACCGCCGGGGCCGATGCCCCCGAGCGCTGTTCGCAGGCGTTCACCGTGGCGGCGGTGGCCGTGGCCAGTGGGGTGGACGTCTCGCTGTGGCTGACCGGGGAGTCGGCGTGGTTCGCGCTGCCGGGGCGGGCCGCCGAGTTCGAGCTGCCGCACGCGGCCCCGCTGCCCGACCTGCTGGACTCGATCCTCGCGGGCGGGCGGCTCACCCTGTGCACGCAGTGCGCGGCCCGCCGGGACATCTCGGAGAAGGACGTCATCGAGGGCGTACGCATCGCGGGGGCGCAGGTGTTCGTCCAGGAGGCGCTCGCGGACGGGACGCAGGCGCTCGTCTACTGAGCGGACACCGAGCCGGACCGCGGGCGCCCTGTCACAGGTGATCGACAATGTGCCGGGCGCCTTACCCGGCGGGGTTAGTCTCACGCTCGACGGCCACCCGTCCGTCGACAAGACCGCCACCCCGGGGGGACCCACCGCATGCGCGCCCTGCGAATACTTCTGATCATCGTCGTGATTCTCGGCGGGCTGTTCGTCGCCGCCGATCGTCTGGCGGTCCACTTCGCGGAGGGCGAGGTGGCGGACCGGCTGAAGACGCAGGAGGGGCTGACCACGACACCGAGCGTGGACATCAAGGGGTTCCCGTTCCTGACCCAGGTGGCCGGCGGTGAGCTCGACGACGTCGAGGTCGGGATGAAGGACTACGACGCGGACACCGGGACCAGCGGCGGCACGGTCCGCATCGACGACCTGAACGCCGCCATGAAGGGCGTCGCGTTCTCCGGCGACTACAGCTCCGCCACCGCCTCCACGGCCGCCGGCACGGCGACGATCGCCTACGACCAGCTGCTGAAGGCGGCCAAGTCGCAGGAGACCCAGCTCCCGCTGGGCATCACCGCCAAGGTCGTCGGCCTCTCCGACGGCGGCAACGGCAAGATCAAGGTCGACATCAAGGTCAGCGCCCTGGAGCAGCCCGTCTCCGTGCTCAGCACCGTCAGCGTCGTGGACGGGAACACTGTGCGGGTGCACGCCGACTCGATCCCGAGCTTCGGCAACGTCACCCTCGCCGACTCCGACGTCCGTTCGATCGCCGACTTCGACCAGAAGATCGAGGGCCTGCCGGGCGGTATCAAGCTCGACAGGGTCGAAGCGGGTGCGGACGGTGTGGAGATCGCGGTGAAGGGTTCGGACGTCAAGCTCGCCGGGTAGGACGAGCGTCGGGCCGGACACGACAAGCCGGACGCCGCGCGTCCGACAGGCGAGACGGTGATGTCCGTACCGTAGATGTGATGACGACCGCATCCGCCCGGGAACCGTGGGACCACGGCCCGGGCGGCTTTCTGGTCCCACATTCCGGACGATCGCATCTCAGCATGCGACACACCGGTGACATGCCGGTATGTCCGTCCCTACGATCGAGCCTTATGAAGCGACAGGCGGATCTCACGAAGCGGCGGGCAGTAGACCTGTGCCGCGTCGCCGCCATGCTCTGTCGCCCCTTCTGAGCGGACGGCATCGACCTCCGCATCCCCTTGCCCTGGCGTCCCAGGGCATCCGTGCGTCCCGCACACCCTTCCGCACGCCCCGCCGCAACTGCCCCGGAGGAGAAAGAGCATGAGCCGCAGCGACGTCCTGGTCGATGCAGACTGGGTCGAGGCCAACCTCGACAACCCGAACATCGCGATCGTGGAGGTGGACGAGGACACGTCCGCCTACGAGAAGAACCACATCCGCAACGCGATCCGCATCGACTGGACCAAGGACCTGCAGGACCCGGTCCGCCGCGACTTCGTCGACCAGGAGGGCTTCGAGAAGCTCCTGTCGGCGAAGGGCATCGCCAACGACACCCTGGTGATCCTCTACGGCGGCAACAACAACTGGTTCGCGTCCTACGCCTACTGGTACTTCAAGCTGTACGGCCACGACAACGTCAAGCTTCTCGACGGCGGCCGCAAGAAGTGGGAGCTGGACGCCCGCGAGCTGGTCGAGGAGGTCCCGGAGCGGACCGAGACGACCTACACGGCCAAGCCGCAGAACAAGTCCATCCGCGCCTTCCGCGACGACGTGGTGGCGGCCATCGGTTCGCAGAACCTGGTCGACGTCCGTTCCCCCGACGAGTTCTCCGGCAAGCTCCTCGCCCCGGCCCACCTGCCGCAGGAGCAGTCGCAGCGTCCGGGCCACGTCCCGTCCGCGCGCAACATCCCGTGGTCGAAGAACGCCAACGACGACGGCACCTTCAAGTCGGACGAGGAGCTCAAGGAGCTCTACGCCGAGGAGCAGGTCGACCTCGCCAAGGACACCATCGCGTACTGCCGCATCGGTGAGCGCTCGGCCCTGACCTGGTTCGTGCTGCACGAGCTGCTGGGTGTCGAGAACGTCAAGAACTACGACGGCTCCTGGACCGAGTACGGCTCCCTGGTCGGCGTTCCGATCGAGCTCGGCGCCAACAAGTAAGACACCCGTCCAACCCGACCGGCCTTCCTTCCGGTCAGACCCCTCTTTGGAGAAAGACATGTGTGGAGCGAAGGCCGGCGGCCCGGACGCCTCGACGATCAAGCCCGGTGAGACCACGATCCAAGGTCAGGTGACGCGTGACGGCGAGCCTGTGGTGGGTTACGTCCGCCTCCTGGACTCGACCGGCGAGTTCACGGCGGAGGTGCCGACCTCCGCGACGGGCCAGTTCCGCTTCTACGCGGCCGAGGGCACCTGGACCGTCCGCGCCCTGGTCCCCGGCGCCACCGCCGACCGCACGGTCGTCGCCCAGCAGGGCGGGCTGGCCGAGGTCGCGATCGCGGTCTGAGGCACCTGACCGACACCGGAGGGCCGTCCCCCAGGGGGACGGCCCTCCGGCCTCTCCGGGCCTACCCTGGACGTATGTTGGCGCGACGACGGCATGTCTATTTCGCCATGATGGGCACGTGCATCGGGCTGTTCGTCCTGGCATGGGGAGTCGTGCGGCTCTGGTCGGTACCGGTGGCCGTGGGAATGTGCGTGGTGGCGATGGTGATCCCGCCGCTCGCCGCGGTGGCCGCGAACCGGCGCGGGCCCGACGACCGCTGGTGGGACGACCCCTCCGGCGACCCGAAGTCCGACGAGTGGTGGGACGAGCTGGACGGGAAGAAGCGGCGGCAGTAGGAAGGCCCGCATGTCTTCTTCCGCGAGACTGTCGCTGTCCACAGTCGTCCTCGACGCGCATGACGCCCACGAACTCGCCGCCTTCTACCAGCGCCTCCTCGGGTACGTGGTGCGCGCCGAGGAACCGGACTGGGTCCTCACCGGGCCGCCGCCCGGCACCGCGGGCACGTCCCTGGCCTTCCAGACCGAACCCGAATACGTCCCGCCCGTCTGGCCCACCCGCAAGCCGGGCGAGCAGCAGATGATGCTGCACCTGGACATCGAGGTCGACGGCGGCCCGGACGCCTTGGCGGCCGAGACCGCGCGAGCGGTGGCGGAAGGGGCGCGGCTCGCCGAGTACCAGCCGCAGGACGACGTCCGGGTCCTGTTCGACCCGTCCGGGCACCCCTTCTGCCTGTGGACGGAGACGCCTCCGGCGACCTAGGGCCTGTTGCGAAAGTGGCCTCTGCCGCGCGACGCCCGGCACGCACTCTCGCCGCACCGCCCGAAAGCCCGAGTACGCCCAGTACGAGGGCCTCCGGGCGGCACGCCGAGAGCACGCACCGAACGCCGCGCGGCCGCCCTCCGGGCGACGAGGCCACTTTCGCAACAGGCCCTAAAGCGTGTTCCAAAGGGCCGTGATCAGGGCATTTCCCTTGTATGGCTGGGGTGTTGAGGGCTGATCCGTTGTGGGTCGAGACGTTCACGGGCCTGCGGATGCGGCAGTTCGAAGGCTTGTTACGGGTGGTGCGGGAGCGGGGCGGCAACGGTCCTGGCGGCGGGCGGCCGTGGTGTCTGCCGTTGGCAGATCGGGTGCTGCTGGTGGCGGTCTACTACCGCACCAACCTGACCATGCGACAGCTCGCGCCGCTGTTCGCCGTCTCGCCGGCGACGGTGTGCCGGGTCATCCAGCGGCTGCGGCCCCTCCTCGCCCTTGAGCCGATTTCCCGGCCCGCCGACACTTCGGATCGGCTGTGGATCGTGGACGGCACGCTTGTCCCGGTCCGCGACCGGAAGATCGGTGCCTCGAGCCGCAACTACCGGTTCTCGGCAAATGTGCAGGTCATCATCGATGCCGACACCAGGCTGGTCGTGGCCACCGCCCGGCCGGCCCCGGGCAACCGGGCCGATGCCCAGGTCTGGCGGAACTCCGGTCTTGCCCGGCACTGCGACGGGGTCACGGTGCTGGGCGACGGCGCCTACATCAACACAGGCCTGGTCGTCCCGCACCGAAAACGGCCCGGCCGGCCACTCCTCGCGGGTGAGGAGGAAGACAACGCCGAGCATCGTCGGGTCCGTGCCCGCGTCGAGCATGCCTTCGCCCGGATGAAGAACTACAAGATCCTGCGTGACTGCCGCCAGCGCGGTGACGGTCTCCACCATGCGGTCCAGGCGGTCGCCCACATGCACAACCTCGCCTTGACAGCATGATCACAGCAGCAGAAGCCCCGGCTTGACCTGCCCGAACACGACCCTCTGCAACACGCTTTAGCCGATGGCCCGGCCCAGCACGTACACCGCCGGAGCCGCCGCGGCCAGCGGCAGGGCCACGCCCGCCGTGAAGTGCACGAAGCGGGACGGGTAGTCGTAGCTCGCGACCCGGTGGCCGATCAGCGCGCACACCGCGGCGCCCGCGCCGAGGAACGCGCCCTTCGCGCCGAGCCCCGTCATCCCACCGACCGCGATACCCGCGCCCGCCGCGGCGAGCACGGAGACGACCACCGAGGCCGGGGTGGGCAGGGGCAGCGCGCGGGCCAGGACCGCGACGGCCACCGCGGCCGCGCCGACGGTCACCGCGTCGGGGTCCGCCGCGAGGTGGCCGGTCGCCACGATCGCCAGGGCCGCCGAGGCGACGGTCGCCATCAGGCCGTACATCCGCTCGTCGGGGTCGGCGTGCGAGCGGAGCTGCATCACCAGGCTGAGCAGGACCCAGACGCCGAGGGTGCCGAGAATCGCGGCGGGCGCGTTCTCCCGGCCGGCCGTCAGGAGTGCCGCGTCCGCCACCAGCGCCCCGAGGAACGCCAGCGCGATGCCCTGCCGGGCGGGCCACATGCCGTTCAGCCGGAACCAGCCGGCCGCGGTGACGGCCTGGAGGACGACGAGGGGCACGAGGAGGGCGTACGACCCGACGGCCGCCGTTCCGGAGAGCAGCAGGCCGAGCAGTGCGGTGAGGGCGGCGGGCTGGATGCCGGGTTCGATGATCGGGGAGCGGCCTTCGAGACGGGCCCGCTGGGCGTCGGTGACGCGGGGATTGCCGGCGACGGTGGCGGGGCCGTAGCCGGAGGGGTCGGACGCGGACCCGTGCGCGGCAGCGGCGTGAGCGTGACCGGCGTGGCCGGGAGCCGTCGGTGCGGTTCCGTGGCCGGCAGGACCAGGGGCCATCGGGCCCGACCCGTGAACGGCGGGACCGGGAGCCGCCGCGGCATGGCCATGACCCGCAGGGTCCGGAGAGGTCGGCGTGGAACCGTACGCCGCGGAACCGGGAGCCGCCGCGGCATGACGACCATGACCGGCACGGTCGGAAGAAGTCGGCGCGGGGCCATACCCGGCGGGACCGGGAGCCGCCGCGGCATGGCCACGACCCGCGGGGTCCGGAGAGGTCGGCGCGGGGCCGTACGCCGGGGGGCCGGAAGTCGGTGGGGGCCCGTACGCCGGGTCGGGAGCCGCTGCGGAGCCGTACGCGCCGGACCCCGGAGCCCCCTGCCCGGGGCCGTAGCCCTGAGGCTCGGCCTCGTAGTCCTGCTGCGGCCGATACGCCGTCTCCGGCGCGGACCGGACCGGTCTGTGCACCTGGGTGTCCCAGGTCTGGCCCTGCCACTGCTGGGTGTGCTGCTGGGCTGCCTGGGCGTCGTCGTCATACCCCTGCTGGGCCGGCCAGCCCTGCTGCGGATACTGCTCGTAGTCCTCGTACGGCTGGTTCGTCATCGTCACCCTCCTGCGAACGGCGGGAGCACCTCGACCGTGCCGCCGTCGGCCAGCCGTACCGTCTCATGTCCGCGGGTGCCCACGGGGTCACCGTCGACGAGGAACGAGCATCGCCGCAGGACGCGCACCAGTTCACCGGGGTGTCGCTCGCGCGCCGCGTCCAGCGCCTCGGCGAGCGTGCCCGCGTCGAAGGGCTCCTCGGCGATCCCGGCCGCGGCCTTCGCGGCCGCCCAGTAGCGCACCGTGACCTTTGGCATCCGCTTCCTCAATCCGCGTTGCTGACGCACGCCGGGCGCGCGCTTTCCCTCGGGAATGGTAGCGATGCACCAGCCGCCGCCCCGCCCCGGCGGTCCCTGCAGTCTGCAGTACAGGCGTCGCGCATGCGTGCGTCGATCGAATCCGTGACCTCTGCGACCTCGCGTCGTTGATCTGATGACAGCACCGCGGACGAATAACGGGGAGGGGCTGTGGGCCGGAAACTGCCGCTCGCCAAGTCCCAGGCACCGCGCACCGCCTGTGCCCCTGGCCTGTTGCGCACCGGAGTGGTTGAGAAGAGCGGGGAGGTCCTGGCCCCGGCAGCACTGACAGAACGAGTGAGCTGGGCTGCCGACCTGGTGTCGGGGATGGCCACCGCGCTGCTCGCCGAGCATTGGAACGACGTAGATGTGGACGTACTCGCATCGGGCCAGGACGCCGGCGGCCGTTCCCTCCCATCGAATGCGTGGATGGCGCTGCGTCGTCTGGGCTGGACCACCGGGCCGCCGCACGGTGTTCGCGTCAACGACCGCATCGTGCGCATGGCTCAGGAACAGTCCGGCCGCACGCTTCGCTCGGCGAAGTGGCGGGCCGACCTGATCGCCGCTGTCCTGAGGACTTGGCCGGGTGATCCGGGCAAGCGCACCGCGCAAGAGTGGGACGCGATGCGTGCGGCCGTGGCCGACGGCCAGCTCCTGCCGTCCAATGTGGTCAAGTCCCGCACCCGGCAGATCACCACGTTCGCCCGGAAGAACCACCGGATGCCGGTCAACGTGTTCGAACTGGAGCCCCCACCCCGAATGGCCCGCACACTGCTGCTGTCCGCGTGTGACGGGCAGCAGGCCACCATCGAACGCACCGATTCGCCCGGACACGCAATACTGCGCCTCCAACTGCCTACCCGCCCCGATCCGTCCTCGCACCGGGACTGGGTCTGGGTGGCCTGCCCCGTCCTTCTGCCGCCCACCGTCCCCGACTCGGCCGTACTGCACCTGCCCACCCTGCGGATCCACCAGGGCCGAGTGCGAGTGGATCTCGCCTACACTCACGCGGTCCCCAAGGCCGCCCGCTCCGGGCACACCATCGCCCTCGGCGTGGACTGGGGCCTCAACACTCTCCTCAGCGCGGGCGCGGCTCGTCTGTGCGACGACGGCCGCATCACGGCCCCCGGAGCCGGAGCTCAGTTCCGAGCCGCCGGCGTCCTCGCCAAGCAGCACCGGTTGCGCCGCCTGTCCGAACATCTGCACGCCAAGGCGGATCGCTACCGACAGCTGGCGTGCGGAGACGAGACGCATCCTCTGGCGGCAAAACTCGAGGCTCATTCCCATGAGATTGGGCAGGTGTCCAGCCGTCGCTCGAACCTCAACAGCGCTCTCTCCTGGGCTGCCGCACGTTGGGCCGTGGATCAGGCCGTGGCTGCCGGAGCGAGCGTGATCTACATCGAGGATCTGCGCTCGATGGAAGCGTCCGGCATGGGCCGCACCATGAACACCCGCTTCTCCCAGCAGGTGCGCGGACAGATCGTGGACCGCTTGCGCCACCTCGCCGCCGAGGCAGGTATCGCCGTCGTCACAGTCCCGGCACGCGGCACCTCTCGGCGCTGTCCCCAGTGCCTCACCCCCCTACGGCATCGAAAGGCTCCCGACCGGCCCACGGTGGCCGGGTGGAAATGGGCGGTCTGCCCCGACTTCGAGTGTGGTTGGCAGGGCGACCGGGACCAGGGCGCCTGGCGGCGCATCGCCGCGCGTGGCCTCACTCATCAGGCCAGGACGGTCCTGGTCGGTTCCAGAAGGACCATGGCCATCCGCAGCGTGGTGGACAGCCTCGACGTGCGTGCCGTCATCACCCCGGCCACGGCCACCGGGCAGATCAACCGGAACGACCGCTCCAAGACCGGCCCCACCCGCCGAAGGACAACACGCCCCGCGCCCAGGCGACGCAGGGCACCCTCCCCCACCGGCCTCACGGGTCCGGCGGGTCGGCGTCCGGAGGGACACGCTCACACGGATCGGATACGGCCGCTGCGCGCGGCTCACCGAAACCAGGACGTGAACGCGATCAGCACCCCCGCCCTCAGCCATCGGCCACGAGGAGCGGCACTGGGCGCGGGCTTCCACCTGCATGCCCATGCGACTCCCCCGAAGTGGGCAGATCCCGTGCCCGACGATCCGCCGGGCAGGGGTTTTTCGATGCTGACCAGAGACGCTAGCCGCCCGCTGTGACAGCCCAGTCCCCGATACGGCCCAGCAGCTCGTCGTCGGCCGCGTGCTCGGCGTGACCCATGGGCTCGATCCACAGCTCGCCGTGGTCGCCGGCGGCCTGCGCCAGCATCCGCGGGTGGTCGAGGGGGAAGTAGCCGTCACGGTCGCCGTGGACGATCAGGAGCGGGGTGGGGGCGATCTTCGGGACGGCCTCGACCGGGGAGAGCGGGACGGGGTCCCACTCGCGGTCATGGATCCTCGTACGGAATCCGTAGCGGCTCACCAGGCGGCCCTCGGGCCGGGTCACCAGCCAGTGGAGTCTTCGCATGGGGGCCGTGCCGCGGTAGTACCAGCGGGCGGGCGCACTCACCGAGACCACCGCGTCCGGATACGCGTCCGGGTGCCCCTCGCGCCCCGTGAGCCCCGCGAGTTCTTTACGTGCCGGCCCGTCCGGACCGCCGCCGGGCCGGTACAGCGCCGCGTGCCGCAGGGCCACCGAGCCGCCCATGGAGAAGCCGACGGTCACCACGCGCGCGTGGCCGAGTTCGCGTGCCCAGGCCACCGCGGCGGCCAGATCCAGCACCTCGCGGTCGCCGACCGTCGAGCGCCCGCCGGAGGCTCCGTGGCCGCGGAAGGAGAAGGTGACCACGGCGCCGTACCGCGTGAACACGTTCACCACCCGGCGAACGTGAGGACGATCCACATCGCCGGTGAAGCCGTGCGCGATCACGAACACCAGGTCACGCGCAGGTGGCCGGGAGGCGTCGTATACGAGGGAGGGCGGATCGTATACGGAATCGATCGTCACACCGTCGTCGGTGTGCAGAAACGTCCGTATAGGTACATGTCTGCGCGTCTCAGAGTGCGGACTACCCGTGGAACGCACCACACGACCTGCCGGATCAATGCTCATGTGGGCTATTCTCGTCGGAAGAGGACTCGGGCAACGCAGCCCCCGGGTCCTTTTGTGCTTTCGGATACCCCTGTATACGAAGGCCATGACCTCGCGGGACCGAGGAGGAACCAGACATATGAGTTCTCTGCTGCTCCTGACCAATGCCCTCCAGCCATCGACGGAGGTGCTGCCTGCCCTCGGCCTGCTTCTGCACAACGTGCGTGTGGCTCCGGCGGAAGGCCCCGCCCTCGTCGACACCCCAGGCGCCGACGTCATCCTCATCGACGGACGCCGTGATCTGCCGCAGGTCCGCAGCCTGTGCCAGCTCCTGCGCTCGACCGGGCCCGGCTGTCCGCTCATCCTCGTCGTGACCGAGGGCGGCCTCGCCGCCGTCACCGCCGACTGGGGCATCGACGACGTCCTTCTCGACACCGCGGGACCGGCGGAGGTCGAGGCGCGTCTGCGGCTGGCCATGGGCCGCCAGCAGATCGTCAACGACGACTCCCCGATGGAGATCCGCAACGGCGACCTGTCGGTCGACGAGGCGACCTACTCCGCGAAGCTCAAGGGCCGGGTCCTCGACCTCACCTTCAAGGAGTTCGAGCTCCTCAAGTACCTCGCCCAGCACCCCGGCCGCGTCTTCACGCGGGCGCAGCTGCTGCAGGAGGTCTGGGGCTACGACTACTTCGGCGGCACCCGAACGGTCGATGTCCACGTACGACGGCTGCGCGCGAAGCTCGGACCCGAGCACGAGTCGCTGATCGGGACCGTCCGGAACGTCGGTTATCGATTCGTTACTCCGGAGAAGGGCAGCGTCGGCGTGAGCGACGACGCCAAGGCCAAGGGCGCCGTGACCGGTGCTCCCGGCCAGGCAAACACGGAGGATGCGGACGAGAGCGCCGCCCTGGACGCCTCCGAGGTACCGGCCGAGGCATAGCGGGTTCTGCGCCTGGGCATGGCTCCCGCACCGACTACTTCCCGGTAGGCCTTTGCGGGGGCACAGTGCCTCCTTCACGCCCTGCCCAGAGCGGGTCCATCCGCGTAGACTCCGCGCGTGGCCAAGGTAACCAGGGATGATGTCGCGCGGCTGGCAGGGACGTCCACTGCCGTCGTCAGTTATGTCATCAACAACGGACCCCGGCCGGTTGCCCCGGCCACGCGCGAGCGTGTCCTCGCCGCGATCAAGGAACTGGGCTACCGGCCCGACCGGGTCGCCCAGGCGATGGCGTCCCGGCGTACGGATCTCATAGGCCTGATCGTGCCGGACGCGCGCCAGCCGTTCTTCGCGGAGATGGCGCACGCGGTCGAACAGGCCGCTTCCGAGCGCGGGAAGATGGTGCTCGTCGGGAACTCCGACTACATCGGCGAGCGTGAGACCCACTATCTGCGGGCGTTCCTCGGGATGCGGGTGTCCGGGCTGATCCTGGTCTCCCACGCGCTGAACGACAACGCCGCCGCCGAGATCGAGGCGTGGGACGCCCGGGTCGTGCTGCTGCACGAGCGGCCGGAGGCGATCGACGACGTCGCCGTCGTCCTCGACGACCTCTCCGGCGCGAAGACCGCCGTCGAGCATCTGCTGGGGCACGGCTACCCCTACGTCGCCTGTATGGGCGGTACCGCCGACACTCCCGCCGTGGGCGACCCGGTCTCCGATCACGTCGAGGGCTGGCGACAGGCCATGGACGAGGCCGGGCTCCCCACCGAGGGACGGGTCTTCGAGGCGCCGTACAACCGCTACGACGCGTATCAGGTGGCGCTCGGGGTGCTCTCGGGGCCCGATCGACCCCCGGCGATCTTCTGCTCCACCGACGACCAGGCGATCGGTCTGCTGCGGGCCGCGCGCGAGCTGCGCATCGACGTGCCGGGCGAGCTGGGGGTCATCGGGTTCGACGACATCAAGGAAGCCGCGCTCGCGGATCCGCCGATGACGACGATGGGGTCGGACCGGTCGGCGATGGCCCGGGCCGCGGTGGATCTGGTGCTGGACGACGGACTCCGGGTCGCGGGCTCCCGCCGGGAGCGGCTGAAGGTGTTCCCGTCGAAGCTGGTCGTGCGGCGGTCCTGCGGGTGCGAGTGAGTTCCCTTAACGGCGCCTGAGGACGCGGCGCCGGAGGCCAGGGGCGGCTTTATATCGGGCATACGAGGTTCTGCCGGGCTTCTCAGGGAGCACTCAGGGAGCTCTCATGGTGGGGCGACAAGCTCAGTGTCATGACCGAGAGCTTCCGCCGCGACGGCGAGTACGAGCAGTACGACACTCCCTACCAGGGCGCCCAGCAGCAGCACGCTTCCTCGCCCGTGAACCCCGAGTGGCCGCCCCCGCCGACCCAGCCGCCCGCGGCGCCGGTTCAGCAGCCGGTCGTCGAGCCGACGACCGTGTGGCCGGGCGGCCGGCAGGACCAGCCCGCCGCCTTCGCCTCCGAGGGCGCCGGTTCCTACGGCGGTGACGGCAACGGCGGCGGGACCGCTCTGCTCAGCGCGCCCCCGGCCGAGCCCGCGGCGCCCGCCCCGAGGAAGCGCACCCGCGGCCCCCTCGCCCTCCTCGCCGCCGTCGCGATCGTCGCCGCGGCGATAGGAGGCGGCACCGCCTATGGCATCCAGGAGCTGACCGGCAACGACACGGTCGCCTCCAGCAGCAGCACCAGCACCAATGTGGTGCCGTCCTCCGCCAAGGGCACGGTCTCCGGGGTCGCGAAGGCGGTCAGCCCGAGCATCGTCGAGATCAACGCCACCTCGAACGCCGGTGAGTCCACCGGCTCCGGCGTGATCATCACCAGCGACGGTGAGATCATCACCAACAACCACGTCGTCTCCGGCGCCACCTCTGTCAAGGTGAGCACCAGCGACGGCAAGACCTACACCGCGAAGGTCGTCGGCACCGACAGCAAGAAGGACCTCGCCCTCATCAAGCTGGAGAACGCCTCCGGTCTGACCGTGGCCACCCTCGGCAACTCCGCCGGCGTCCAGGTCGGCGACCAGGTCGTGGCGATCGGCTCCCCCGAGGGTCTCACCGGCACCGTCACCAGCGGCATCGTCTCCGCCCTGAACCGCGACGTGACCGTCGCGACGGAGGAGGGCCAGAGCCAGGGCCAGGGTCAGGGCCAGAGCGGCGGCAACGGCCAGTGGCCGTTCGAGTTCGGCGGCCGGCAGTTCAACGGCGACACCGGTTCGTCGACGACGACGTACAAGGCGATCCAGACGGACGCGTCCTTGAACCCGGGCAACTCCGGCGGCGCGCTCATCGACATGAACGGCAACATCATCGGCATCAACTCCGCGATGTACTCCGCCAGTTCGGACTCCTCGACGGCCGGTAGCGCGGGCCTCGGCTTCTCCATCCCGATCAACACCGTCAAGTCCGACCTGGCCACGCTGCGGGCCGGCGGCGCCGACAACTGACATCACCTGACCGCGAGGAGTACGTCATGATCCAGCAGGTTTCGCACCCGGTGGCCGGCTCCGGGCCGGCCGCATTCGCCCTGGCCCTCGACGTGGCGTACGAGTTGCACCCGCCGGTGACGCGGGCGCCCGAGGTGGCATCCGTGGCGGTGGCCCGCCGCGGGGTGAGCGCCGCCCGCAGCCGCCGCCGCAGCCCCGCACGCGGCTGAACCCCGCCCATGACGCGCCGGCCGGGAACCATGCGAGGCTGAAAGCGTTCACTGTCCCAGCCCCCTGCCGTCCCACCGCACCCGAGGAATCCCCAGCCATGAGCCCCGCCGAAGGCGACCGTGACCCCCAGCGCATCCTGATCGTCGACGACGAGCCGGCGGTGCGCGAAGCACTCCAGCGCAGCCTCGCCTTCGAGGGCTACGACACCGAGGTCGCCGTGGACGGCGCGGACGCGTTGGACAAGGCGACCGCGTACCGGCCCGACCTGGTCGTCCTCGACATCCAGATGCCCCGCATGGACGGGCTCACCGCGGCCCGGCGCATCCGCGGCGCGGGCGACACGACCCCCATCCTGATGCTCACGGCCCGCGACACGGTCGGGGACCGGGTCACCGGGCTCGACGCGGGCGCCGACGACTATCTGGTCAAGCCGTTCGAGCTGGACGAGCTGTTCGCCCGGGTCCGTGCGCTGCTGCGGCGCAGTTCGTACGCCGCGGCGGCCGGTGCGGGGTCCGCCGAGGACGACGAGGCGCTCACCTTCGCCGACCTGCGGATGGATCTCGCGACCCGTGAGGTCACGCGTGCGGGGCGGCCGGTGGAGCTGACCCGTACCGAGTTCACCCTGCTCGAGATGTTCATGGCGCACCCGCGCCAGGTGCTGACCAGGGAACAGATCCTGAAGGCGGTGTGGGGCTTCGACTTCGAGCCGTCGTCCAACTCGCTGGACGTGTACGTGATGTACCTGCGCCGCAAGACGGAGGCGGGCGGTGAGCCGCGGCTCGTGCACACGGTTCGTGGCGTGGGGTATGTGCTGCGGCAGGGTGGCGCGGAGTGAAGAGGGTCGTACGGCGTTATCGGTCCCTGCCCATCCGGTCACGGCTGGCGCTGCTCGTGGCGGCGGCGGTGGCGTTCGCGGTGGCGGCGGTGTCGGTGACCTGCTGGTTCATCGTGCAGGGGAAGCTGTACGACCAGCTCGACGAGGATCTGCAGAACGCTGCGCAGCCGCAGCAGGTGCAGGCAGTCGTGGCCACCCTCGCCGAGTGCCCTCAGACGCCGGTGGTGACCTATGGCGATGTCCGGACCCGGGCCGAGGTCTACCTCCAGCTGGTGCAGGCGGACGGCAAGGCCTGCGTCTCGTCGAATTCGCTGGGCAGGGTCAGGACCACCGGTGCCGACGAGAACGTGGTCAAGGACGCGACAAGAAAGGGGGGGATCCTTCGCAACGGCACCGACTCGGACGGCAATCCCGTACGAGTGCTGACGACACCCTTGTACGTCAGCCAGGGCCCGGGCTCACGGCCCCAGCTGTACAGCGAGGCCGCACTCACCGTCGCCGTTCCTCTGAAGACCACGCAGTCCACCCTCAACGAACTCGCCCTCATCCTCCTCCTCGTCTCCGGCATCGGAGTCCTCGGCGCCGGTGCCGCAGGCCTCTTCGTGGCACGGGCCGGTCTCCGTCCCGTCGACGAGCTCACCGAGGCCGTCGAGCGGGTGGCACGCACCGAGGACCTGAACATCCGCATCCCCGTCGAGGAGGACGCCGAGGACGAGGTCGCCCGTCTGTCCCGCTCGTTCAACTCGATGACGAGCTCGCTCGCCAGCTCCCGCGAGCTCCAGCAGCAGCTCATCGCCGACGCGGGGCACGAACTGCGCACTCCCCTCACCTCCCTGCGCACCAACATCGAACTCCTCACCCGCAGCGAGGAGACCGGCCGCCCGATCCCCGAGGCCGACCGCAAGGCGCTGCTCGCGTCCGTGAAGGCGCAGATGACCGAACTGGCGTCCCTGATAGGCGACTTGCAGGAGCTGTCGCGCTCGGAAGGCCAGCGCGGTGAGCGGGTACAGGTCGTCTCGCTGGAGGACACCGTCGAGTCGGCCCTGCGCAGGGCACGGCTGCGGGGCCCGGAGCTGACCATCGACGCCTCGCTGGAGCCCTGGTACACCCGGGCCGAACCCGCCGCGCTGGAACGCGCCGTGGTCAACATCCTCGACAACGCCGTGAAGTTCAGCCCCGAGGGCGGCACGATCGAGGTCCGGCTGACGGAGGGAGTCCTCACCGTCCGCGACCACGGCCCCGGCATCCCCGCCGACGAACTCCCCTATGTCTTCGACCGCTTCTGGCGCTCCCCGGACGCCCGCGCCCTGCCCGGCTCCGGTCTCGGCCTCTCCATCGTGGCCCGCACGGTCCAGCAGGCCGGCGGCGAGGTCACCCTCGGCCCTGCCGGCGACGGCGGCACGATCGCGACCGTACGACTGCCGGGGGCGCCGATTCCGCCACCGGAGACGCCAGCCGCCGTACAGTGAACGCCAAGCTGTCGATGTCCTGTCAACCCTCACGCGTTCTCGACCCTACTCACGGGTTCTCTGCCAGCTTCCTGAGTTGTCGAACAGGTGCCCCACGCATCTGTCCTCAGCACTCAGGAGTGAAGAACCCCCCATGCGTCTGTTCCGTACATCGACTCTGAAGAAGAGCGTCCTCGCCGCCGCGTCCGCGGCCCTCGCCGTCACCGGGCTGCTGGCCGGCTCGGGGACCGCTCAGGCCGCCGGTCCCGGCGGTGCCCAGAACGTCCGGGGCGTGGACCCCGGGAACACCGACGTCATGCTGGACCGGCTGTGCGGCCAGGAGACCAGCCTGACCGGCGTCTACGGCGCGCTCAACGTCGACACCGGCGAGTTCAAGACACAGGACGAGTACCTGCGGGACGTGGTCGGGCTGTGGGTGCCCGCCGGGCCGTGGGAGCTGTTCCGCGGCTGGTGCGGGTACGCGCAGGCCTCGACCTGGTCCGTGAAGGGCGAGCCCGTGCGCACCTCCGAGTGGACCGGCAACCACGGCACGACCGAGGACAAGGTGACCTTCGTCAGCGGATACAGCACCAAGACGTTCGCCAAGAAGAGCGTCGGCGCCAACATCAGCCTCTCCCTGGCCAAGAGCATCTTCTCCGGCACCCTGGGCGGCAGCGCCGGCTACGAGTGGGGCTGGGAGAAGACCTCGTCCTTCGAGCGGCGCAGCGAGAAGTCCATACCGCCGTGCACCCAGGTGGCGACCACCTGGACGCCGTACCAGCGGGTGGTCCGCGTGAACCCGGTGTTCTACGTCGAGGACTACCAGTGGAACAAGGGCGACGGCGACGTCACCACGCACACCTGGCGCGGCCGGGACGCGAGTTGGAAGACGATCTACTCGTACGGCTACTACATCGACGGCATCTCCGACAAGCTCCTGCCCAACGGCCAGCCCGACGGCCGTGAGGACAAGTGGCAGGAAAACCTCGACCCGAAGTCCTGCGCCAAGTAGGCGCGTTCACGCGGCAACCTTCCGTGCGGGGGCGGCGACTGCTCTGCGGTCCCTGCCCCCGCACGGAACGGATGCCCCCCATGGCCCTGCATCGCCGACGCCGGACAACCGCCTTCGCCCTCGGTGTTCCGCTCATCCTGACGACCGCCGGAGGGCTGGCCTACGGTCTGCTCCCGGGCGCCCAGCCCCAGGCCTCCGCCGCCACCACGACCGCCGCCCCCGCCTGGGCCACCGCCACCGCGGACGGCTTCGCCTCCGTCGACGCGCTCGGCCAGAACGGGACGTACGGCGGCCGGGACGGTCAGATCGTCACCGTGAAGACGCTCGCCGACCTGGAGAAGTACGCGACGGCGAGCGAGCCGTACGTCATCGTCGTCGCCGCGACGATCACCATGGACCCGGTCGGGAAAGAGATCAAGGTCCAGAGCAACAAGACCATCGTCGGGTCCGGGACCTCCGGGCAGATCGTCGGCGGTGGCTTCTTCCTCGGTTCCGGCGTGCACAACGTGATCATCCGCAACCTCACCATCCGGGACGCCTACCAGGGCGTGTGGAACGACAAGGAACACGACTTCGACGCCATCCAGATGGACGGCGCCCACCACGTGTGGATCGACCACAACGACCTGCGGCACATGGCCGACGGACTCATCGACGTCCGCAAGGACAGCACCTATGTGACGGTCTCCTGGAACAAACTCAGCCAGGACAACAAGGCGTTCGGCATCGGCTGGACGGAGAACGTCGTCACCGACATCACCATCCACCACAACTGGATCCGCGAGACCGAGCAGCGCAACCCGTCCACGGACAACGCCGCCCACGCGCACCTCTACAACAACTTCCTGGAGGACGTGGCCGGGACGGACATCAACTCCTCCTACGGCAACTACTCGCGCGGCGCGACCAGGATGGTTCTGGAGAACTCCTGGTTCCAGGGCTTCAAGAACCCCGTCATCAAGGACGCCACCGCGAGCATCGTCCAGAAGGGCAACACCTTCGTGGGGACGAGCGGCCGGAACGAGAGCGGGGGCACCGCCTTCGATCCGAAGACGTACTACGCCTACACGCCCGACAAGACCGCCGACGTGCCCGCCCTGCTCAAGTCCGGCGCGGGGCCGCGCGGTTCCATCGGTACGACGGCCACCACCACCAAAGCGGCGGCGGCCACGACGCTCACCGTCGCCAAGGACGGCAGCGGGCAGTACTCGACCGTGCAGGCCGCGGTGAACGCCGTACCGGCGAACAACCCCTCCCGTGTGGWGATCTCGGTGAAGCCGGGGACCTACCGTGAGCTGGTCAAGGTGCCGTCCAACAAGCCGCACGTCACCATCCAGGGGTCGGGCGGCAGCCGTAGCGACACGGTGATCGTCTACAACAACGCGTCCGGCACGCCCAAGCCCGACGGCTCGGGCACCTACGGCACCGGCGGCAGCGCCACCGTCGCCGTCGAGGCCGACGACTTCCAGGCCCGCAACCTGACGATCTCCAACGACTTCGACGAGGCCAGTCACCAGGACATCGCAAACCAGGCGGTCGCCCTGCGCACCGCCGCCGACAAGGTGTTCCTCGACGGGGTCATCGTCAGCGGCGACCAGGACACGCTCCTCGTGGACACCGCGGCCAAGGAGAAGCTGGGCCGGGTCTACATGACCAACTCCTACGTCGTCGGCAACGTCGACTTCATCTTCGGCCGCGCCACCGCCGTGATCGACAAGTCCGTCATCACGCTGAAGAAGCGCTGGAACGGCACCTCGGCCGGTTACGTCACCGCGCCCAGCACCGCCGCCGGCCGCAAGGGCATCCTCGTCGCCAACTCGACCGTGAACGGGGACGTCTCCTCCGCGAGCTTCTACCTGGGCCGCCCCTGGCACGCCGGCGGTGACGCGAGCCTCGACCCGCAGACCACGGTCCGCAACACCTCGTTGAGCGCCGCGGTCAAGTCCACGCCGTGGACCGACATGAGCGGCTTCTCCTGGAAGGACGACCGGTTCGCGGAGTACAAGAACACCGGCGCGGGCTCGGGTGCGGCGAGCGGCGACCGGCCGCAACTGACCGACGCGCAGGCCACCGGCCAGGAGGTCGCCGACTGGCTGGGCGACTGGACGCCGAGCAGCTCCTGACCTGGTGATTCACCGGCTTTCCGGTCCAGTGTCAGACCCTCGATCTAGGGTGGTTCGGTAGATCGGGAAGTCGGACGGGGGAGCGGAAAGTGGTACGTATCGAAAGGCATCGGGTCGGCGAGGCGGCCGTTTCGGCGGTGCGGAAGGACTTCGCGAACAGGATCGGTTCGCAGGTCCACTCCATGTCCAAGGCCGGCCCGGTGACGGCGTGGGAGTGGTGGCTGATCGCCAAGGAGTTCGTCGAGTATCTCGGGGCGCTCTCCGTGGAGACCCCCGATCTGCACACCCCCGAGGCGAAGGTGGTCCTGGAGGACGCCGCCGAGGCGGCCGCCGGCGCGGTGGCGTACGCGGCGTACTTCCCCCGCGACCACTTCGAGGTCTTCCTCACCTACCCGAACTGGGGCCTGGTCTACGACCGCGAGCCCGGCGGCACTCCGGAACCGGTCACGGCCGCCAAGTGGCTGGACGCCTTCTGCCTGGCGATCCTCGCCGAAAAGGCCCAATGGCACAGCGAGGCCTTCCACTTCGCGCGCGAGGCCCCCCAGCAGGGCCGCTCCGGCCACCCCGACGCCGAACTGATCAACGGCTTCATGGCCTGCGTCATCGGCGACACCGGAGACGACGACGTCACCTATCCGCCCTCCCGCAAGCAGAAGCTCACCGCGCTCGACGCGGCGCTCGACCGGATCCGGGCACGGGAGACGGAGACCGGCGAGCACCTCGCCGACCAGCCGTACGCCATCGGGCTGCGGGCGCTGCGCGCGCTGACCGCGGGTGACCGGGAGGGGTTCGACGAGGCGGTCGTACGACTGCTGAAGCCGCTGACCCGCACCCCCGGTCCCGGAGCGCGTCCGGGCAGCCTTCTCCCCCTCCTCCCGATCGCCCTGACGGCACTGGCGTACCGCGAGGAGGGCTGGCCGCCGGCCGCCGACAGCGACTATCTGCCGGACGCGCTGGTCACCGGCTTCAAGGCCACGCCGCCGCGGGTGGGGCCCTACGGCCGGGACCGCCGCCCGGACGCGGTGGCCGAACTCGCCGCGGGGGTGGTGGAGTTCGGGCGGCTTCTGGAGCCGCGTCCGCTGGACCCGGACAGTGAGGAGCAGTTCGAGCGGTACACCCGGGACGCCATCACCCCGATGCCCGGCAAGTCGCTCACCACTTTCGAGCTGGCCTACGCCGTCACCTACCAGGAGCTCCTCTTCCGGACACGCGCCTCGCACACGCCCGACGCGAGCGACGCCCAGCTGGAGAACCTGCGGCTGGCCGCGGAGCTGGGGGCCGCGTTGTTCCGTACGACACTGGCGGAGCCCGGTACCGACGTGCCGGTGACGATCGACGGCAGGACCGTGACCTTCCCCGCCTGCCGGGACGAGGACGCCGGGCCGGGGGCCTGGCACCGGGCGGTGCACCTCGCGCTGATCACGGGCCGGCGCGAGCATCTGGCGCCGCTGGTCCTGGCGGGGCCGGAGCGCGTCGGCCCCGACCGTTCGGTGCCGGCCTCCTACCGGCGGGCCCTGCACGCCTATCTGCGCGGCGAGGACCCCGAGTCCGCCACGGACCTGGCGCTGCGGGACGCCGGGAAGGCCCGTGACCAGGGTGTCCTGCCGCCGCCCGCGGTGCTGTTCTCCCAGCTCGTCGAGGGCGACGAGGAGAGCTTCAACCTGGCCCTCCTGGACGCTCTCACGGCCCACCGCGACCACTACGCCGTCGCCGACCGCCCCACCGACCCCGACGCCGCCCTCAGCCTCGACATCCTGGCCCTCGTCTGCCACGCCCGGCGGCGGGGCTGGGAGATCAGGGTGCGGTCGCCGTATCTGCCGGCCCGGATAGTGGGGGCGGCGGAGCCGTTCTGACGGCCTGCGGGACGCCGTCGAGGGCCGGGCCCACCGGTCGTCGTGACCCACGGGCGAAGGCCCCGCGGGGGGCTTCGTGATCGGTGGGGTGATCACGGGGTCCTGGCAGGGCCGATGGATACCGGGGTGCGGTCAGCGGCGCAGGGGCATCGTGGCGTACGGCAGTTTCCGCAGGACCATCGTGTCCTCGGGGAGCGGGCCCAGCAGACGGGCGTAGGCGCCTCGCCGGGCCACCAGTTCGGCGTGCGTGCCCGCTTCCACCAGGCGTCCGCCGTCCACCACCAGGATCCGGTCCGCGTCCGGGGCCAGGCTCAGATCATGGGTGATCATGATGGTCGTACGGCCGGACATCAGCCGGCGCAGGGGGTGCACGACCTGGCGCGCGGCGACCGAGTCGAGGCCGGCGGTGGGTTCGTCGAGGATCAGGACGGGCGCGGCCCGGAGCATCGCGCGGGCGATGGTGATCCGCTTGAGCTGGCCGCCGGACAGTGCCGCCGTACCGGGGGCGATCCGGGTGTCGTAGCCCTCGGGGAGCGAGGAGATGAAGTCGTGGGCCGCCGCCGACCGGGCCGCCTGCTCGACCTCCTCGTCGCTCGCGCCCGGCCGGCCCGTCCCGATGTTCTCGCGGATCGTTCCGTTGAGGATCAGGGTCTCCTGCGGGAGCAGGGCGACCTGCTCCCGCAGGAACTCCAGGCCCATGTGGGTGAGCGGGACGCCGTCCAGGGTGATCACGCCCGCGGAGGGGTCGTAGAAGCGGGTGAGGAGCTTGGACAGGGTGGACTTGCCGGCGCCGCTCGGGCCCGTGATGATCACCAGTTCGCCGGGCGCGGCCGAGAAGGACACGTCGGTGAGGGAGTCGCGGCGGGCGGTGGGGTAGCGGAAGTGGACGCCGTGGAAGCCGACCCAGCCGCGGACCGGCCAGACCGGGACGGGTTCGGCCGGGTCGCCGACCGACGGTTGCGCGTCCAGGATCTCGTTCAGGCGCTGGGCGCCGGCGGTGGCGGCCGTGAGGGTCAGACCCAGTTGGCCGAGGTTGCGGATTGGCGGGTACAGGTAGCCGATGAAGGCGGCGAAGGCGAGGAGCTGGCCCAGGGTCATCCGGCCGGCCGAGATCTCCCAGACGCCCAGACCGATCACGGCCAGCACACACAGCGTCTCGACGACCTCGACGAACTGCTCGTACATCTCACTCAGCCGGGCCCCGCGCACGGAGGCTTTCATCCAGGCGCGGGCCTCGCGGTCGAGGCGTCTCTCCTCGTCGCGGCGGCGGTTGTAGGCCTGCGTGAGGACCACATTGCCGAGTGACTCCTCCACCACGGAGGTGATCGCGCCGTCCGCGACCCGCTCGTCCTGCGAGGCCTCCTTGATGCGGCCGGAGAAGCGGCGGGCGGCGATCAGGAACAGGGGCGCGAGGACGAAGGTGGCAAGGGCGAGGTCCCAGCGCAGGTACAGGGCGGCGGCCGAGTAGAAGACGGCCGAGAAGGCGGCGGCGACGGTGCCGACGACGCCGGACACGACCATCTGCTCGATGGCCTCGACGTCACCAGTGAGGCGTTCGACCAGATCGCCCTGGCGGTGCTTCTGGAAGAAGTGCGGGGGCAGGTCCTGGATGTGCCGGAAGACCTTCGCGCGCAGGCGCAGCACGAATCTCTCCGCGGTCCAGGTCGCGAGCGAATTGCCGAAGTAGCCGACGAGCGCGCCGAGCGCGGCAACCCCGAGCCAGGCGCCGGCCGGGCCCCAGAAGGCGGCGAGCGAACCGGCCTTCAGGGCGGTGTCGGTGAGTTCCGCGAACAGCAGGATCGCGGCGGTCTCGGCGAGCGCGGAGACCACCACGCACGCGACGATCGCCGCCAGCCATCTGCGGTCGCCGCGGGTCAGCGGCCAGAAACGGCGGAAGGCCTCGCGGACTTCCCTCATGACGACTCCCTTTCGTGTGCGGCGGTCGCGGTGGCGGAGACGGCCGAGGCGGGGCCCCCGGCGCGAGACTCGCTCGCCGACCGGTGGCCCCGCCTCGCGGCCTGCTCCGTCAGCCCTTGTGGGCGATGGGGCGGCGCTTCGGCGCGTGCTTCTTCGGGGTCTTCTTCTTCGGGGCCGGAACGGGCTTGGCGGCCTTCTTGACGGGGGCGATCTTGTGGAAGCTCATGTCTGCATCCTTCTCTGCCTATGAATGAATTTGATTTACTTGGCGAATTCGTTTATGTCGTTCGCTTTCGACATGGAAAACACTACGGCATTCCTGCGGCCGAAAAAGCCATTCCGCCTTAGACCTCAATAAGATTGGTTGTGCATTCCCTGAGAATCGAAAGGCTGACACAGAATTTAAGGGCGGACATCTACGGACCGACCGCCAGTGCGGAACCCTCGACGCGCACCCTGATGCCGTCCTTCGCCACGCGCACGTCCCGCAGGCGCAGTTCCCCGCTCGGCGGCTCGGGCAGGCGGAAGCCGAGGGAGAGGCGGTCGGCGAGGACCGGGCGGGTGAGCCGGGAGAGGGCGTCGAGCAGCGCCGGGTCCAGGCCCAGACGGTCCAGGAGCTCGGGGTGGGCCAGGGCCAGGTCGAGGAGGTTCAGACGCATGGCCTGCCGTACGAACTCCGGGCGCCCGGTCAGCCGGGACAGCGCGGCGTCGGAGCGCTGCGCCTCCCGCACGGTGGCATCGGGCACGCCCAGCGCGCGCACGACGGACGGGACCGCCAGCAGGGCCCTCGCCCTACGTGTCTCCCGGGCGACGGCCGCCGCGGACGCACGGGTCAGATGCAGGCCCTGCGAGGCGCGCGTGCCCGGCCGGTAGGTCGCCAGCTCCCCGATGTCCAGGCGCATCCCGCCGATCCGGGTGTCGACGCCCCGCTCCCCGTCGCGCGCCACCCGCACGTCGGCCCGCAGCCGCAGATCGTGTCCGGCGACCGGAAGAGTGCCGCGCACGGCGACCCGGTCCCGGCCCGCTCCCGTGAACGTCACCTGGGACGCGCCGAGTTCGCGGTTCATGTCGGCGAAGGAGAGCAGGACGTCACCGTCCAGCCGGGGAACTCGCGCCCCGCGCACGGAGGTCGGCCCGTCGCCGTCGAGCCGTATGTCATGGGCCGTCGCCGACACCGCGGCCAGCGTGACCCGGTCGGCCGCCACGTCCGGGACGGTCACCTTGACGGAGTCCAGGCGCCTGCCCACGAGTTGCGGCAGGAAGGGGAATCCGTCGATCTCCACCTCGGGCGCCGCGGTCAGCCGCAGCCGGTCCTTGAGGGTGTCCGCGGCCCGGTGCTCGGCGTACAGGACCGCCCAGCGGTCCGCGAGCGTGAGGAACGCGGCAAGCACCAGCAGCGAGGCGACCGTCTTCAGCGCGAACGGCAGGCCCGTGAAACGGCCCCGCCGACGCCTCCGCCCGGTACGGCGGTGGGTGGTCGGCGGGGCCGGGGGTTCTTCGTGCGGGACGTCATACGGGCGGGGATGCGTGGGTATGGGGTGGGGGGAAGGCATCGATCCATCCGATCATGCGAACACCCCCCACCCGCAACCCGCTCCGGCCCGTGCGACTCAGCTCACGATCTACTGGACGACCGTGATCCGGTTCGCGGTCGGCGGCGCGATCGGGCTGCTCGCCGACGAGTTGGCCGTCAGGTACTCCACGAGAGCGGCGAGGTCGTCGCCGCCGACGAGGTCGCCCGTGCCCTGGCCCAGCGTGGTGAAGCCGTCGCCGCCGCCCGCGAGGAAGCTGTTGGTGGCGACGCGGTAGGTGGCCGCCGGGTCGACGGCCGTGCCGTTCAGCTTCACCGAGCCGACGACGATCCGGTCCACGCCGGTCTTCGTCAGGTCCAGCGTGTAGGTGAGGTTCGCCGACGGCTGCAGGATCTTCGGCGAGGCCGCGTTCGACCCGCTCACCTGCTCCTGGAGCACCTTGATCAGCTGCGTCCCGGTGAAGTCCTGGAGGTTCACGGTGTTGGAGAAGGGCTGCACGGTGAAGCCCTCGGCGTACGTCACCACTCCGTCGCCCTCGGCCCCCTTGGCCGCGTAGGTCAGGCCCGCCCGGACCCCGCCCGGGTTCATCAGCGCGAGGTCGGTTTCGGGGTCGAGTTCCTTGCCGTACGCGAGTTGCGCGTCGGCGATCAGGTCACCCATCGGCGACTCGGTGCCGGTGTTCGGGACGTCGGCGGAGATGTAGCCGACCGCGCGGTCGCCGACGGGCGCCGCGAGGGTGTTCCACTTGCTGATCAGCTGGGTCATGTCGGGCGCCTTGGCGACGGTCCGGGTGACCACGTGGTTCGCCGACTTCACGGCCGTACGGGCGATGTCGCCGGTGAACCGGTCGTACGTCAGCGTCGTGTCCGTGTAGAGCCGGCCGAAGGAGGCGGCCGAGGTGACCATGCGGGGCTTGCCCGACGGGTCGGGGATCGTGCACACGTACGCGGCGTGCGTGTGGCCGGTGACCAGGGCGTCCACCGAGGGCGAGATGTTCTTGGCGATGTCGACGATCGGGCCGGAGATGCCGTCGCCGGCGCCCGGGGAGTCACAGTTGTAGTTGTACGAGCCCGAGGCCGGCTGCCCGCCCTCGTGGATGAGGGCCACGATCGACTTGACGCCCTGCTTCTGCAGCACCTTGGCGTACTTGTTGATCGTCTCGACCTCGTCCTTGAACTTCAGGCCCTTGACGCCCTCGGCGGAGACGACACCCGGGGTGTCCTCCAGGGTGACGCCGATGAAGCCGATCTTGACGTCCTTCTTCTTCCACACCCAGTACGGCTTGAGGATCGGCTTGCCGGTCTTCTCGTCCAGGACGTTGGCCGCGAGGTAGGGGAAGTCGGCGCCCTCGAACTCCTTGTCGGTGTAGCAGCCGGCGGTGGGGTGACAACCGCCGTTCTGCAGACGGGCCAGTTCCTTGGCACCCTCGTCGAACTCGTGGTTGCCGACGGACGTGACGTCCAGGTCGAGCTTGTTCAGCGCCTCGATGGTGGGCTCGTCGTGGAAGAGACCCGAGATCAGCGGAGACGCGCCGACCATGTCACCACCGGCGGCGGTGACGGAGTACGCGTTCCCCTTGCGCGCCTCCCGCAGATGGGTGGCGAGGTACTCGACACCACCGGCGTCGATCGTCTTCGTGGTCCCGTCGGCCTGCAACTCGGTGACCCGGCCGGAGGAGCCGGACGGCGGCTCCAGGTTGCCGTGCAGGTCGTTGAAGGACAGCAGCTGGACGTCCTGGTAGCGGCTCGGCAGCGGCTTGCCGTGCTTGTTGTCGTGCGCACCCGCGGGCAGCGCGGCGGCGAGGGCGCCGACGGTGGCGAGACCGGCGGCCGCGGCGACCAGACGGTACGTACGACGTCTGCGCCGAACGGCGTCCGACTGGTGCGACTGGGATATGGCTGGCATACGCCCCCCTGAGCTTCTGCTGAATCCGGTGGTTCCGGTGATTCCGGATGAGGAAGTGCCCCCGTCCGGGCGCAGCCTAGGGTCAACGCGCGTAGCGCGACAGTGGTTTCGCGGTTACATCCTGGTTGCTTCTTTGCCGCCGCTTTGCCCGGACCTCCCCTTACCCTCGTAGCCATGACCAGCGACGACATCGCACGCCCCGGCATCTCCCGTTCCATCGAGACTCTTTCGGCGCTCTCGCCGGAACAGACCGAGGCGGTCCTCGAGCTCCTCGCCGAGGCCGCGCACGACGACGGCCAGCAGGCGGTGTCCGAACAGGGCAGGTTGCAGCTGCGGGGCGGTGCCCGCGAGGGCGTGTCCCATCTGCTGCTGCAGGTCGGTGACGAACTGGTCGGCTACGCCCAGCTGGAGGACACCGATCCGGTGGAGGCCCCGGCCGCGGAGCTGGTCGTCCACCCGGCCCACCGCGGCCACGGCCACGGCCGCGCCCTGGGCTCGGCCCTGCTCGCCGCCTCCGGCAAGCGGCTGCGGGTGTGGGCGCACGGCGGCCACAGCGCCGCCCGCCACCTCGCCCAGGTCCTGGGCCTCACCCTCTTCCGTGAGCTACGACAGATGCGGCGCCCCCTGACCGGCCTGGAACTGCCCGACCCGGTGCTCCCGGCGGACGTGACGGTCCGTGCCTTCGTCCCCGGCGAGGACGACGCCGCCTGGCTCGCGGTGAACGCGGCCGCCTTCGCCCACCACCCCGAACAGGGCTCCCTGACCCAGCGCGACCTCGACGACCGCAAGGCCCAGTCCTGGTTCGACCCCGAGGGCTTCTTCCTGGCCTTCCGCGACGGCGAACTGGTCGGCTTCCACTGGACCAAGGTGCACGCGGCCGAACGGCTCGGCGAGGTCTACGTCCTCGGCGTCCGCCCCGGCACCCAGGGCGGCGGCCTCGGCAAGGCCCTCACCACGATCGGCCTGCGCCACCTCGCCGCCCAGGGCCTGCCGACGGCGATGCTGTACGTCGACGCCGACAACAAGGCGGCGGTGTCGGTCTACGAACGGCTCGGCTTCACGACGTACGAGACCGACCTGATGTACCGCACGGAGACGTGAGGGCCTGCTGGTCGTGCCCGGCACCCGGCGGCCCGCCCGGGTGGACGTGGTGGGCGGGGTCGCGGTCTGGGCGGGCCCGGCGGGCGGGCCGTGGTGCTGCCCGGTGGACGGTACGGCGACGCCGTACGGTCAGGACGCCCGGCGTGATCTGAGGCCGCGCAGCGGCTCCACTGCGCAGGCCGCGCCCAGCAGCACCGCGCCCGCCAGCACCGCGGCCCACCGCACGTGCGCCGCCGCCCAGCCGGGGTCTCCCACCAGGACGAACAGGTCCCAGCGGGCCGGGAGCAGGTGGGGGGCGAGGAGGGCGAGGGTCAGCAGGCCCGCTGCCACCGACGGGCCGGGGCGGGGCTCTTCGGTGAAGCGGACCGCGACCGCCGCGACGGCCAGGGCGAGGGCGGCCGTCGCCGCGGCCTCCAGGGTGATGGCGCCGACCGGAGGGCGGGCAGGTGCCGGCAGGAGGCTCAGTGCGACCGTCCACCACAGCGCGGCGACCGGCACCACCAGCGCGACCCGCAGTCCCGTACGGACCCAACGCCGGGTGGGGACGGGGGTGGTGAGCTCCCGGGCCGGATCGTCCAGGAGGAAGGTCAGCCCCAGGGCGAAGACGAGCGCGGCCGCCCGGAGGAGGGTGAGACCGAGCCACGCGTCGAGCGTCCCGGACAGCAGCCGCGGCAGACCGACCACCAGCAGCCCCACGACCGCCCCGGCAGCGACCGCCCGCCACGGCACGGTCCGCGCCACGGCCACGACCAACGCCGAGCTCCCCGGCCCGGCACCCCCGTCACTCCTCCGCACAGTCCTTCGCCCCCTTCGGAACCTCGGTCCCCAGCACCCGCGCCACCTGGGCCGTCGAGACCCCGGGCGCGGTCAGCTCCGTCCAGTGCTGCTTCACGGAAGCCGTCACCTCACCGCGCGGTCGGTCCAGCAACTCCCGCAGGACAGCGGTCTGTCCGGCCGTCATCGACAGCCCGCTGGTCAGGCCGAGGACGTACGCCGACCCGGTGACACTGTCGTCGAGGCGGACGTTCGCGAGGTCGGTCATCGGGTGGGAGGCTCCGCCCAGCGCCAGCCACATCGTCGTGACCACCCGCCCGTCGCACAGCTCACCGCCCTTCGACTCGTCACCGGCGACCAGCACATAGGCGACGCCGACCGCGAACTCGGGGACCCGGTTGCCGCCCCAGCGCGTGCCGACGGTCACCTGGCCCGGCGCGGTGAGCGGATCGATCGCCCCGTCTCCGGTCAGTCCGTAACGGGCCTCGACCCGCTGCCGTACGAGAAGGGGCTGCCGGGCGGCCGTACCGCCGGCCAGCGCCTGGACGCGGTCCACGACCCCCGCCCAGGTGCCCGCGCGGCCGGTCCACTCGGGGAACGCGCAGTACGTCGAGCCGCCCTGTTTCACGCAGGTCTGGTCCCGCTGCGGGGACACCGTGGCCCGTTCGCGGGCGGCGGCCAACTCCGCCGGCACGTCCCCGGACTGGCCCACCGCGCCGGCCAGCGTCAGCGCGAGCGCGCCAACCGCACCGGCCTTCAGATACGCCGTGCGCCCGCCGCTCGCCAGGACCGCGCAGAGGGCCAGGAGCAGGATCAGCCCGGTCAGATACAGGGCGTGCCAGGCGGCGGGACGGCCGATGAGGTCCGACGGCAGGACCGTGTTGCCGCCGTTCTCGCCGACGATCGGGGACAGCCAGCGCGACCACTCCGCGCCGCCGGTGCCCGCGGAGATGAACACGCTGAAGACGAAGAGTCCGACCACGCCGACCGGCGCCGCGAACCTGGAGGGGACCAGCCGCGCGAGCAGCACTCCGAACGCGCCGCACAGCAGGACGTACAGGGGGCCGACGGCCAGTTCGGCGAGTGAGCCGTGGCCCACCGCGCCCGGCCTGAGGGCCTGCCGGGTGAACTCGCCCAGCACGACCAGCGCGGTGACGGCGGCGAAAGGCACCACCGACAGCACATGCGCGACCGTCCGCCGCCACGGTTCCATGACCAGCACGTCGAACTGCCGGTCGGTACCGCGCCTGCGGGAGCGCAGCGTGCACCGGTTGACGCACACGAACAGGGCGATCCCGAACAGCAGGGGCCCGGTCTGGGTGGCGCGGTCGGCGTCCTGGAGGGCCGGGAAGGCGTCCATGCCCTCCTTCTCGTCGAACAGCGTCCAGGCGGTGTAGCCGACGTACAGCAGCAGCGTCGCCAGCACCGGGATGTACCGCAGCAGGTCGCGTGCCTCGAAGCGGGCGAGGGCGAACACGGCCGCCCAGGAGTGCCGCGGATCGTCCTCGTGCACGGCGGCGGACTCGGCCGCCGTCTCGGTCGCCAGGCTCATGCGGCCGCCACCTCCGTGTCCGTGCCCGCGTCGTCCAGGGTGAGCAGGTAACCGTCCTCCAGGGTGGGTTCGAGGAGGTCGGCACCGGCGGGCGGATCGCCTACGTTGCGGAAGGAGCCGGTGCCGGTGCGCCAGCCCGCCTTCGCGTCCGGGGCGCGTTCCGTGCTGCTCCACACCCGGCCGGCGGCGCGGGCGGTCAGGTCGGCGGGGGTGCCCTCGAAGAGGATGCGGCCGCGGGCCATGACGAGGACGCGGTGGCAGAGCATCGCCACGTCCTCGGTCTGGTGGGTGGACAGCAGCACGGTCCGGCCCTCTCCGGCCTGGGCAATCAACTCCCGGAACCGCATGCGCTGTTCGGGGTCGAGGCCGACGGTCGGCTCGTCGAGGACGAGGAAGCCGGGGTCGCCGACCAGGGCGGCGGCCAGCGCGACCCGCTGGCGCATCCCGCCAGACAGCTTCTTGATGCGCTTCGCGCGTACGTCCCCGAGGTCGACCTCCTCCAGCACGCGCCGCACCTCGCGGTGGCGTGCGGTGCGGTCGGTGAGTTCCTTGAGGATCGCCACGTAGTCGACGAACTCGAAGGCGCTGAAGTCCGGGTGGAACCCCGGGGTCTGCGGCAGATAGCCGAGCGAGCGGCGGACCTGCTGACGGCCGCGCGAGGTGCCGGGGTCGTGGCCGAGGACGGTGAAGGAGCCCCGGTCGGCGGGCACGGCGGTGGCGAGCACCCTCAACAGGGTGGTCTTTCCGGCCCCGTTGGGCCCGAGCAGCCCGGTCACGCCCGGTGTCAGCCGCAGCGACACGTCGTCGAGGGCGCGGGTGCCGCCGTAGCGGAGATGGAGCCCGGAGGCGGAGACGGCGGTGGTCATTCGGCGCTCCCGTTGAAGAGGTCGAAGCGGTCACGGAGGAGGAAGAGCAGCCCGGCGGCGAGCGCGGCGACGGTCCCGGCCACGCCCTGCCCGGCCGCGGTGAAGGGCGCGAGCGGATCGGCGGCCGTCTGCTGCGCGGCCTGCGCGGCGAGGAGTACGGCGACCCAGGCGCCGCCCACCAGGGACGGCGCGAGCACCGGGCCGAGCCGTGGGGTGAGCGCGAGGCCGGTCGCGGTGAGCGCGAGGGCGGGCAGCAGCCAGGCGAGGGCACGCAGGCCGTAGCCGGGCAGGGCGAGGGTGGCGAGCCCGTTGAGGCCGAGGCCCGCGACCAGCACGGCGAGCGTGCGGATCATCAGCAGCCGGAAGCCGTGGGTGGGCGCGACGACCGTCATCTCGTAGGTCGGGTCGAGCACCGGGCCGTAGGACAGGGCCACGCCGGCCAGCGGCAGCAGCGGGGCGAGGGCGAGGAACAGGGTCGGAGACTCGGTCGTGCGCACCGCGCCGACGGTCGTCAGCAGCAGGAACACGACGGCCGCCAGCCAGGAGCGCCTGAGCACCGGCGTGGCCGCGAGCAGCCGCGCGGTGTGGTCGGCGATCCCGGCCCGGGTCAGCAGCGACTCGAGCCATCCCGGCCGGGGCGCGTCCAGCTCGGCGTCCAGCCGCTCCCACCCGGCGTCCAGCGCGACCGGGTCGCTCACGTCGGCGAGCAGCCCCCGGCACTCGGCGCAGGCCGCCAGGTGGGTGTCGGCGGACCAGAGCAGAGGGGCGGCCAACTCGCCCTGGGCATAAGCCCGCAGATCACCTTCGGCCACATGCCAACTCATGCCGCCACCTCCTTGACTCGCACCTGCACGGGTCCTTGCACTCCGGCCCTGGTCATCGCCTGCGGTCCCGGGCCCTGCGTTTCGGCCCCACACACCGTCCGCCGCTCCAGACCCCGCGCGGCGGCCCGCGGGACCGTCTGCGTTCTGGGGACCCGCACTCCTGTCCCAGGCACCGACCCCGGTACCAGGACCCGCGCAGCGACCTCAGGCATCCTCTGCCGCCCCAGATCCCGCGCAGCGCCCCGCGGCACCGTCCGCAGTCCCGGAACCAGCGCTCCGGCCCCAGACACCGTCCGCTGTCCCGAACTCCGCACTCCGGCCCCAGACACCGTCCGCCGCCCCAGACACCGCACTTCGGCCCCAGCAACAATCCGCCGACCCAGGCGCCACGCGGCGGCCCCCGGTCGTTCCTGCGTGCTCACGTCAGTGCCTCCCTCAGCTGCTTGCGGGCCCGCATCGCGCGGGTCTTGACCGTGCCGGGTGGGATGCCCAGCAGGACGGCGGCCTCGCGGGTGGTCAGGCCGTCGATGACCGTGGCCTGGAGGACCGCCCGCAGCTCCGGCGACAGCCGGATGAGGGCACCCGCGAGGTCCCCGTGCTCCACCCCCGCGAGCACGCGTTCCTCCGCGGACGCCTCGTCCCGGTGCCGCAGACGGGACAGGGCCTGCCTGAGCCGCCCCCGCGCCCCTTCACCGCGCAGCGCGTCGATCAGCCGGCGCGAGCCGATCCGCCACAGCCAGCCGGCCACATCGCCTTCCTCGCGGTAACGCGCGGTCCCCCGCCACACCGCGAGGAACGTCTCCTGCACGACGTCGTCGACCAGGGCCGCGTCCGCACACCGCCCCCGCAGCCGCGCGAGCAGCCAGGGCGCGTACCGCCGGTACAGCTCTTCGAAGGCACGCCGGTCCCCGTCCGCAGCGATGGCCCGCAGCAGATCCCCGTCGCTTCTCGTTTCCCTCACGACCCTCCATCGGACGGTCCCCGCCGATCGGTTCACCCGGCCATAAAAAAACCACGCTTGACTTTCCCGATCACCTTCCACCACCCTTTCACTACTCAATTAGTGAAAGGGTGGTTGTCCGCGTGGTCGAGTACCGCATCGACCGGCGCTCCGGCGTCGCCACCTACGTGCAGATCGTCCAGCAGACCAAGCAGGCCCTACGACTGGGCCTCCTCGAACCCGGCGACAGGCTCCCCACCGCCCGCGAGGTCGTGGAGGCCACCGCCATCAACCCGAACACCGTGCTCAAGGCATACCGCGAACTTGAGCGCGAGGGCCTGGTCGAGGCCCGCCGCGGCCTCGGCACCTTCGTCCGCAGGACGCTCGGCACCCACACGGCCGACACACCCCTGCGCACCGAACTCGACGACTGGGCGAAGCGCGCCCGGTCCGCGGGCCTCGGCCGCGAGGACGTCGACGCGTTCTTCACCGCCGTACTCGATGAGCACTTCCCGAAGGGGGACCAGTGAGTTCCACCAGCACCACCCCGGCCGTCGCCCTGGAGGCGTCCGGCCTGGGCAAGCGGTACGGCAGGCGGTCCGCCGCCCTCGACGGCTGCTCCTTCCGGCTGCCCACCGGCCGCATCAGCGCGCTGGTCGGCCCCAACGGCGCCGGGAAGTCCACCCTCCTCGCGACAGCCGCCGGCCTGCTGCACCACACCGCCGGCACGCTCACCGTCCTCGGCGGGGCGCCCGGCGAGGCCCGCGACCGGGTCGCCTACCTCGCCCAGAACAAGCCGCTGTACCCCCAGCTGACCATCGCCGAGACCCTGCGCATGGGCGCCGAGCTCAACCCGGCCCGCTGGGACGCCGCCCGCGCCGCCCGGATCGTGGAACAGGGCGACCTGGACCCGAAGTCCCGCATCCGCGGGCTCTCCGGCGGTCAGCGCACCCGGGTCGCGCTCGCCCTCGCCCTCGGCAAGCGGCCCGACCTGATGCTCCTCGACGAGCCGATGGCCGACCTCGACCCGCTCGCCCGGCACGAGCTGATGGGCACCCTGATGGCGGACGCCGCCGAGCGCGGCACCACCGTGCTGATGTCCTCGCACATCGTCGCCGAACTCGCCGACGCCTGCGACCACCTGCTGCTCCTGGGCGGCGGCCGGGTCCGGCTCGGCGGCGGCATCGACGACCTGCTCGCCGCCCACACCCTGGTCACCGGCCGCGGCACACTCGCCGACCTGGCCCCGCACACCGTGATCGAGTCCCGTACCGCCGGCCGCGGTCTGACCGCCCTGATCCGCCGCGACGGCCCGGTCGGCGAGGGCTGGGCGACCGAGGAACCCTCACTGGAGGAACTGTTGCTCGCCCATCTCCGCGCCCCCGAGGCCCCGGCCCTGCTCACCCCGGGCACCAGGGCACCCGAGGCGGTGACCGCATGAGCGCCGCCGTACTCGAAGCGCCCGCCGCTCCGGCGCGCACACCGCGCGGCCTGGTCCGCACCGTCCTGCGTCTGCACCGCGGCGCCCTGTGGATCTGGCTCGCCTTCGTGACCGCCACCGCGGGCTTCCTGCTCTGGCTCCTGGGGCCCGGCGCCGAGGCCGCGCAGCGGAAGTTCGACGTCTACGGGTACGCCGCGCTGATCATGTACGACGGCCCCGCGACCGGGTACAACGACCTCTTCTACTACCCGGACACCCTGCTCACCGTGGCCTCCTTCGCCGTCGCCCTGTTCGCCGGCGGCCCGCTGATCGCCCGCGAACTGGAGAGCGGCACCGCTCAGCTCGCCTGGACCCAGTCGGTCTCCCCGGCCCGCTGGCTCGCCACCGCGCTCGCCGTCCCCGCGGCCCTCATCGTCCTGGGCTCCACCCTGCTGACCGTGCTGTACCACCAGCTGTGGTCCAGCCGCAGCGAGCTGCTCATCGCCGGCATCGGTCCCCGCTCCCTCTACTTCTCCCTCGGCCCGGCCACCGTCGCCGCACCCCTGCTCGGTCTGGCCCTCGGCGCCCTGATCGGCCTCACCGTCCGCCGCACCCTGCCCGCCCTCGCCTTCAGCGGGTTCGCGTACTTCCTGGTCTACGCCTTCCGCGGCAATCACTGGCCCTTCCAGGGCCGCTACCAGCAGCCCGAGCTCAGCTCGCGCAGCCGGGCGTTCACCTCCGCAGGCCGCGAGATCCGTGACCCGGGCTGCTACGACGACAAGGCCTGCCTCGCCAAGCACGACGTCGTCCGCTTCACCCGCGAGTACCTGCCGTCCTCCGACTACTGGCCCCGCCAGCTCCTTGAGACCGGTGTCCTGCTCGCCCTCACCGCCGTGGCCGTCGCCCTCGCGTTCGGCATCCTGCGCAGGCGGACAGCCATCGGATGAGTACGGCGTCCTCGCCACCGTCGGCCGCCTGCTCCGACTGACCGGGGCCACCGCCGACTCGGCCCACGCATCCCCGGCCGCCTCCCCCGACGACGGCCCGGGCCTGCGCGGCGTCGGGGCCTGGCGCGACTGCACCTGAGCCCGTGGGCTGGATCAGTACGTTCATGTACGACAGCCGCCGGCCCGGCCGTAGCGGCGTACGGCCCCCGCGCACCGGCGGTCGGCACGCTCGCCGCGCTCCCGCTACGACGCTCCCTGCCCGCCCTCGCGGTCACGGTCACCGTGAGGACCGTGCTCCACCGGTACGTCGAGCGGTACCGCACGGCTGCCACCCCCGTCCCTCGCCGCCGTACCGCCTGAGAACGCCCCCAGAACCGCACGTCCCCGGCAACGGGCCACGACGTGCGGTTCAGGTGTGCGGACGCCCGGGGGCCGTCCTCCGATATCCCGAACGCCATGTCGCCGTAACCATTGGTTCAGACGGGCTTGCGACCCTCACCGAATGAAGCCCGCCGTGCCAGAGCCTTCGCCGCCGCCCGAGGGATCCGCGGGGAACGGGGACGCCCCGGTCGCCGTCGTGCTCCCGCTCGCAGCCTCCGACGCGCCCGTTTCGCTTCCGGCGCGGAAGAATGGGGCCATGAGCCAGTCGAACAGCCAGGCAGAGGTCCAGCACGTGCAGCCCTCCGTGGGCTCCATAGCCGCGCACCGCCCGCACACCGTGTCGGCCACCGTCTCCGATCTGGAACCCGACCTCGACGCCGATCTCGACGCCTACGAGGAGATCCCGGTCGACGGGGCCGCCCAGCTCCCGCAGGGTCGTTTCCTCGACCGGGAGCGCAGCTGGCTCGCGTTCAACGAACGGGTCCTCGAACTCGCCGAGGACCCGAACACCCCCATGCTGGAGCGCGCGAACTTCCTCGCGATCTTCGCCAGCAACCTGGACGAGTTCTTCATGGTCCGGGTGGCCGGACTGAAGCGCCGTATCGCCACCGGCGTCGCCACCCGCTCCGCCTCCGGCCTCCAGCCGCGCGAGGTCCTGGAGATGATCTGGGCCCGCTCCCGCGAGCTGATGGCCCGGCACGCCGCCTGCTACCACGAGGACGTCGCCCCCGCCCTGGCCGAGGAGGGCATCCACCTGGTCCGCTGGAACGAACTCCAGGAGAAGGAGCAGGCCCGCCTCTTCACCCTGTTCCGGCACCAGATCTTCCCGGTCCTGACCCCCCTCGCGGTCGACCCGGCGCACCCCTTCCCGTACATCTCCGGCCTGTCGCTGAACCTGGCCGTGATCGTGCGCAACCCGGTCAACGCCAAGCGCCACTTCGCTCGGGTCAAGGTCCCGCCGCTGCTGTCCCGCTTCCTGGAGTCCTCCCCCGGCCGCTACGTCCCCATCGAGGACGTCATCGCGGCCCACCTGGAGGAGCTGTTCCCGGGCATGGAGGTGCTGGAGCACCACACCTTCCGGGTCACCCGCAATGAGGACCTGGAGGTCGAGGAGGACGACGCCGAGAACCTCCTCAAGGCCCTGGAGAAGGAGCTCATGCGGCGCCGCTTCGGCCCGCCGGTGCGCCTGGAGGTCGAGGAGTCCATCGACCGCGAGGTCCTGGACCTGCTGGTGCGCGAGCTGAAGATCTCCGAGGCGGAGGTCTACCCGTTGCCCGGCCCCCTCGACCTCACCGGCCTCTTCCGCATCGCGGGCCTCGACCGCCCCGAGCTGAAGTACCGCAAGTTCGTCGCCGGCGTGCACCGCGACCTGGCCGAGGTCGAGTCGGCGTCCTCGCCGGACATCTTCGCCGCCCTGCGTGCCCGGGACGTGCTGCTGCACCACCCCTACGACTCCTTCTCGACGTCGGTGCAGGCCTTCCTCCAGCAGGCGGCCGAGGACGACGACGTCCTCGCCATCAAGCAGACCCTGTACCGCACTTCGGGCGACTCCCCGATCGTCGACGCCCTCATCGACGCCGCCGAGGCCGGCAAGCAGGTCCTCGTCCTGGTCGAGATCAAGGCCCGCTTCGACGAGCACGCCAACATCAAGTGGGCGCGCAAGCTGGAGGAGGCGGGCTGCCATGTCGTCTACGGCCTGGTCGGTCTGAAGACCCACTGCAAGCTGTCCCTGGTGGTCCGTCAGGAGGGCGACACGCTGCGGCGGTACAGCCACGTCGGCACCGGCAACTACCACCCGAAGACCGCGCGCCTCTACGAGGACCTGGGCCTGCTCACCGCCGACCCGCAGGTGGGCGCGGACCTCTCCGACCTCTTCAACCGCCTGTCCGGCTACTCCCGTCGCGAGACCTACCGCCGCCTCCTCGTGGCGCCCAAGTCCCTTCGCGACGGCCTGATTTCCCGCGTGAACAAGGAAGTCCAGCACCACCGCGCAGGGCGTCCCGCCTTCATCCGCATCAAGGTCAACTCCATGGTGGACGAGGCGCTCATCGACTCGCTCTACCGCGCCTCCCAGGCGGGTGTCCCGGTCGACGTCTGGGTGCGCGGCATCTGCGCGATCCGCCCCGGCGTCGCCGGCATGTCCGAGAACATCCGGGTCCGCTCGATCCTCGGCCGGTTCCTCGAACACTCCCGGGTGTTCGGCTTCGGCAACGGCGGCGAACCCGAGATGTGGATCGGCAGCGCCGACATGATGCACCGCAACCTCGACCGCCGGATAGAGGCCCTGGTCCGGGTCACCGACCCGGCCCACCGGGCGGCCCTCAACCGGCTGCTGGAGACCGGCATGTCCGACACCACCGCGTCCTGGCATCTCGGCCCGGACGGCGAGTGGACCCGGCACGCCATGGATGCGGACGGCCAGCCCCTGCGCAACGTCCAGGAGATGCTCATAGACGCCCGGAGGCGCCGGCGTGGCACAGCAACACCTTGAACCGACGGAGCCCCTGGCCGGGCACATCGGGCCGTCCCCCACCGGGGACGCCCTCGCGGACTATCTGCGATCCCAGGCCACGGAGTTCCTCCGCGCCCTGCGCCAGCACCGGGAGTCCGGCGGTGCCTCGGCGGCGGGCGCGGAGGACCCCGTCGACGCGGCCCGGGCCCTGCGCCGCTCGGTCCGCCGCATCAGCGCCAGCCTCCACACCTTCCGCCCCCTTCTCGACGCCGACTGGTCGGAGGCCCTGCGCCCGGAACTGGCCTGGTTGTCAGGGACCTTGGGCATGGAGCACGCGTACGAGTCCCGGCTGGAACGGCTGTTGCTGGCCCTGCACAGGCTGTCGGGCGCGGTGTTTCCCCCGCAGACGGCGGCTGCGGCCGTGGGTGCCGCTTCACCTGCCGCGGCCGTGCCCACCCCGGACCGCGCCAACCTGACCGTGGGTGCCGCGAAAGCAGGCGCCCTCCTCGACCGCCAGCTCACCCTCGCCCGTACCCGGGCCCACAGCACCGCCCTCCAGGCCCTCGGCTCGTCCCGCTTCCACGCGGTCGCGGACAACATCGCCGTACTGGCGAGCGAGGTTCCGCTGACGAAAACGGCCGTCACCACCGACCTCCACCCCATGGCCACCGCGGCCCAGGAACGCCTCGACGACGCGGTGACCGCCCTCCCCCTGGTCACCGCGGGCCATCCCTACAACGCCGAGGCCCTCATCCACGGACTGTCCCCTGACCCCTCCCCCCACCCCCAGGACGCCCCCTGGCACCAGGTCCGTCTCCTCCTTCGCCTGCACAGGTACGCGAGGGAGGTGGTCTGCGGCACCAACCCCGCGGTGGAGCTACGGCTCCTGACGGCAGGTCAGGCCCTGGACCGCCACCGGGACGCCTCGGAGGCCGCCGCCGCGGCCGCCGCGGCGGCCCGCACCCCCCGCATCGCGCCGGCCACCGCCTACGCCCTCGGCGTGCTGCACGCCGATCAGCGCCACGAGGTGGAGGCGGCCAGGTTCGCGTTCCAGCAGTGCTGGCAGAAGCAGGCCGTCAGCACCTGAAGGAGGCAGCGACTCCAGTGACCGACACCCCGCAAACCCCCGTCCAGGCGGCCGGCTGTGTGCTGTGGCGCCGCTCCCCGATCGACGGGGAGCTGGAGATCTGCCTGGTCCACAGGCCGAAATACGATGACTGGTCGCACCCCAAGGGCAAGCTGAAGCGCGGCGAGGACGCCGTCGCCGGCGCGCTGCGCGAGGTGGAGGAGGAGACCGGGTACCGGGCCGCACCCGGCGCCCGGCTCTCCACCACGAAGTACTACGCCAACGGCCGCCCCAAGCAGGTCCGTTACTGGGCGGCCGAGGCCACCACCGGCGCCTTCACCCCGAACGACGAGGTCGACCGCATCCTCTGGCTCCCCCCGACGGCCGCGCGGAACCGGCTGACCCAGCCCCGGGACAGGACACTCGTCGACGAGCTCCTGGTGCGGGTACTGGAACACAGGTAGGGCCCTGGGCGAGGAGCCGCTGTCAGACCGGCGCGTGCCCCTCCGCGTCCGCCCGCGCCTGGCTGCGGGCTCTGCGCGCCGGTCCGCGCCAGCCGCAGGTGCACCGGGCCAGACAGAAGCGGCCTTGTTCGACCATCTGCGTGTGGTGGGCCGGTCGGTCGGAGGGGGGTGGGGGGATCCTGTCCTGCTGCGCCACGCCGACAACGTTACCCACCGCGGGTAAAGGCCACGTATGCGCGTGACGACCCCCTGCTGCCCGTCGTTAGTCGAAGCGACAGGGGGTCCTTCACGGACGTATCGGCTGGGGGTACGCGGCGATGACGGAGCGGCAGCACAGGCAGGCCGGCGGGTCGGTCGTCGTCGCGGCGGTGCTCATCGCCTGCGCCTGCGCCACCAGTTGCTCGGGCAGCGGCGCCACGCTCGACGACGCGCGCGCGGCCGACGCGGTCGGGACGCTGCGCCGGGCCGCCGACGCCCTGGTGGACGCGGGGAGTTCGAAGGCGAGCACCTCGATGGAGATGGCCACCGGCGGCACCCGGGTCACCATCCGCGGCGAGGGCGTGTACGACTACCGCGGGCGGCTCGGCCGGCTGAAGGTGCTGCTGCCGCAGGACCCGGCCGGCACCAGCGAGCACCTGCCGATCACCGAACTCCTCGCCCCCGGTGCCCTGTTCATGAAGAACCGGGGCGCGGGTGTGCCCGCCGACAAGTGGGTGCGCGTCGACACCGCGACCCTCTCCGACGGCAACCTCGTCACCGGCGGGGCCACCGATCCGTTCGCCGCCGCCGAGGTGCTGCGCGGGACCATGACGGCGACGTACGTCGGCACGACCGAGCTCGCGGGGACCGAGGTGCGGCACTACCGGGGTACGGCGGACCTCGCCGCCGCGGCGAAGAGCGCCTCCGACGCCAACAAGGGTGTCCTGGCAGCGGCGGCGAAAGGGTTCGCCACGGCCGCGGTGCCCTTCGACGTCTACCTCGACGACCAGGGCCGCATCCGCAAGATCCGGCACCGCTTCAGCTTCACCAACGGACAGCGGCAGGGCACCGTCGCGGTCGCCTCGACGACCCTGCTGTACGACTTCGGGATCGCCACGGACGTACGTCTGCCGGCCGCCCGGGACATCTACGCCGGTGAGATCGCCGAGGGCTGAGCGGTCGTGACGGGCGTCAAGAACTAGCCCGTCCGTGCCATGCGCGGTGTGTGTGCCGCTCCCTACTCTAGGAAGTCGGTAACGGCAGAGAAGAGGTGATGCGCGTGGCTCCGGTCGGCGGTACGGCGGTGCAGGACCACGTGGCCCTCGCCGAGATCGAACTGTGCGGAGAGCTGATCATCGCGGCGTCGGCCGCGGACGACCGGCTCAGCCTGGAGAGCATCGACGAGGTGCTGAAAGTGGCCGAAGAACGCGCGAGCGCCCCCGGCGAGTGAGCCGGGGGCGCCCGTCCCGTCGTGGGGAGGGCCGGATCAGGTCCGCAGCAGCCGGCCGATGGCCTTCGTCGCCTCCTCGACCTTCGCGTCGATCTCGGCGCCACCCTTGACGGCAGCGTCCGCGACGCAGTGCCGCAGGTGTTCCTCCAGGAGCTGCAGGGCGAAGGACTGCAGGGCCTTGGTGGAGGCCGACACCTGCGTGAGTATGTCGATGCAGTAGACGTCCTCGTCGACCATCCGCTGCAGGCCCCGGATCTGGCCCTCGATCCGGCGCAGTCGCTTGAGGTGCTCGTCCTTCTGCTTGTGGTAGCCGTGCGTGACGTTTTCGGCCACTGGCTCGGAGGGCGCCGTGGCGCCGGTGTCGGTGGTCGTCATCGCGTCCTCCACAACAAGGGGCATTCCTATACCCCTCCTGGGTATATCGTACCGAAGTTTCCCGGGTATAGGGCCTGCGGACGGCCCCCGTGCCAACCACTGTGCATCATGGGCGACACTGGGGGACGGCCCATTAGCCGTGGCCGGATGATGCACCTAGCATCAGCCTGACCGAAACCGATGCACCCCGAGGACCCCTTGTGCGCTTTCGTCTGACCCCCAGGGAGACGAGCTTCTACGACATGTTCGCCGCCTCCGCGGACAACATCGTCACAGGCTCGAAGCTCCTGATGGAACTGCTCGGCGCGGACACCGCCGGCCGGGCCGAGATCGCAGAGCGTATGCGGGCCGCTGAACACGCCGGTGACGACGCCACCCACGCGATCTTCCACCAGTTGAACTCCTCCTTCATCACGCCGTTCGACCGCGAGGACATCTACAACCTGGCGTCCTCCCTCGACGACATCATGGACTTCATGGAGGAGGCCGTCGACCTGGTCGTCCTCTACAACGTCGAGGAGCTCCCCAAGGGCGTCGAGCAGCAGATCGAGGTGCTCGCCCGGGCCGCCGAGCTCACGGCCGAGGCCATGCCGAACCTGCGGACCATGGACAACCTCACCGAGTACTGGATCGAGGTCAACCGGCTGGAGAACCAGGCGGACCAGATCCACCGCAAGCTGCTCGCCATGCTCTTCAACGGCAAGTACGAGGCCATCGAGGTCCTCAAGCTCAAGCAGATCGTGGACGTCCTCGAAGAGGCCGCGGACGCGTTCGAGCATGTGGCGAACACGGTGGAGACCATCGCCGTCAAGGAGTCCTGAACCTTTCCATGGACACCTTCGCTCTGGTCGTGACCATCCTGGTCGCGCTCTTCTTCACGTACACCAACGGCTTCCACGACTCGGCGAACGCGATCGCGACCTCCGTGTCGACGCGGGCACTGACCCCCCGGGCCGCACTCGCCATGGCAGCGGTCATGAACCTGGCAGGAGCCTTTCTCGGCTCCGGGGTCGCCAAGACCGTCAGTGAGGGCCTGATCGACACGCCACAGGGCTCGAAGGGGATGGCGATCCTCTTCGCCGCCCTGGTCGGCGCGATCGTGTGGAACCTCATCACCTGGTACTTCGGGCTGCCCTCCTCGTCCTCGCACGCGCTGTTCGGCGGCATGGTGGGGGCCGCGCTGGCGGGCGGCACCGAGGTGATCTGGAACGGTGTGCTCGACAAGGTCGTCATCCCGATGTTCCTCTCGCCGGTCGTCGGTCTGGTCGTCGGTTACCTGGTGATGACCGCGATCATGTGGATATTCCGGCGGGCCAACCCGCACAAGGCGAAGCGGGGTTTCCGCATCGCGCAGACCGTGTCCGCGGCCGGCATGGCCCTCGGTCACGGTCTCCAGGACGCCCAGAAGACCATGGGTGTCGTGGTGATGGCCCTGGTGATCTCCGGCCACGAGACGTACGGCGACCCGATCCCGGTGTGGGTGAAGATCGCCTGCGCGGTGATGCTGTCGCTGGGCACGTACGCGGGCGGCTGGCGCATCATGCGCACCCTGGGCCGGAAGATCATCGAGCTCGATCCGCCGCAGGGTTTCGCCGCGGAGACGACCGGTGCGGCGATCATGTTCACCACCGCCTACCTGTTCAAGGCGCCGGTCTCCACGACCCACGTCATCACCTCGGCGATCATGGGCGTCGGCGCCACCAAGCGCGTCAACGCGGTCCGCTGGGGCGTCGCCAAGAACATCGTCCTCGGCTGGTTCATCACCATGCCGGCGGCGGCGATCGTGGCCGCCTGCGCCTTCTGGATCGTGGACCTGGCGTTCCTGTAGGAACCGTGCACGTACAACGGGCCCGCCCCCGGAATCCGGGGGCGGGCCCTCTGTGTCCTCGCGGTGGCACCGCCATGCAGCACCGCGAGGGGTTTGTGTCGGCTCAGCCGAAGCGGCCGGAGATGTAGTCCTCCGTGGCCTGGACCGACGGGTTGGAGAAGATCCGCTCCGTCTCGTCGATCTCGATCAGCTTGCCGGGCTGGCCGACGGCGGCCAGGTTGAAGAAGGCCGTACGGTCGGAGACACGCGCCGCCTGCTGCATGTTGTGCGTCACGATGACGATCGTGAAGCGCTCCTTCAGCTCACCGATCAGGTCCTCGATGGCGAGGGTGGAGATCGGGTCCAGGGCCGAGCAGGGCTCGTCCATGAGGAGGACCTTGGGCTCCACCGCGATCGCGCGGGCGATGCACAGTCGCTGCTGCTGACCGCCGGAGAGACCCGAACCCGGCTTGTTCAGACGGTCCTTGACCTCGTTCCAGAGGTTCGCGCCCTTGAGGGACTTCTCGACGACGTCCGACAGCTCGCTCTTCTTGTACGAGCCGTTCAGGCGCAGGCCCGCCGCCACGTTGTCGAAGATCGACATCGTGGGGAACGGGTTCGGGCGCTGGAAGACCATGCCCACCTCACGGCGGACGGACACCGGGTCGATGCCCTGGCCGTACAGGTCCTCGTCGTCGAGGAGCACCTTGCCCTCGACCCGGCCGCCCGAGGTGACCTCGTGCATCCGGTTGAGCGTGCGCAGGAAGGTCGACTTGCCGCAGCCGGAGGGGCCGATGAAGGCCGTCACCGAGCGCGGCTCGACCGTCATCGAGATGTCCTCGATCGCCTTGTGGGAGCCGTAGTAGGCGGTGAGCCCGCTTACGTCGATTCGCTTGGCCATGACTACTTCACTTCCAGATCAGTCGCTGGGGGGTCGCGTCAGCGACCGGTCTTCGGGGCCTTCCAGCGGGCGATGCCGCGAGCCACCAGGTTGAGGATCATCACGAAGGCGATCAGCGTGAGGGACGCCGCCCACGCACGGTCGTACGCCGCACCGGATCCCGCGCTGTTCGCGTACTGCTGATAGATGTACAGCGGCAACGACTGCTGCGCACCCTCGAAGGGGTTGGAGTTGATGAGCGAGTTGCCCCAGACCAGCAGCAGCACCGGCGCGGTCTCACCCGCGATACGGGCCACCGCCAGCATGATGCCGGTGGTGATGCCGCCGATGGAGGTCGGGATGACCACCTTCAGGATGGTGCGCCACTTCGGGATGCCGAGCGCCAGGGACGCCTCGCGCAGCTCGTTCGGGACGAGCTTGAGCATCTCCTCCGTGGAGCGGACCACGACCGGCATCATCAGGATGGCCAGGGCGAGCGAGCCGGCGAAGCCGAAGGGCTGCATGTCGAACATCAGCATGATCGACAGGATGAACAGACCCGCGACGATCGACGGGATGCCCGTCATGACGTCGACGAAGAACGTGACGGCCTTGGCGAGCTTCCCGCGCCCGTACTCGACCAGATAGATCGCGGTGAGCACACCGATCGGCGCCGCGATCACGGTGGCGAGGCCGACCTGCTCCAGGCTGCCGATGATGGCGTGGTAGATGCCGCCGCCCGGCTCGGAGTCGGCGATCAGACCCATCGAGTGGGTCAGGAAGTAGAAGTCGAGGACCTTGACCCCGCGCGAGACCGTCGACCACACCAGGGAGACCAACGGGACGACGGCGAGCAGGAAGGCGACCCAGACCAGCGCGGTCGCGATCCGGTCCTTGGCCTGGCGGCGGCCCTCCACGCGGGCCGCGATGACATACGTGCCGAGGATGAACAGGAGCCCGGCGATCAGCGCCCACTGGATGCTGCTGTGCAGGCCGGCGGCCGCGCTGATACCGAGACCGAGGGCGACGGAGCCGACGGCGATGGCGTACGGGGACCACTTGGGGAGGCTGGCGCCGCGCAGGGTGCTGGGGCGCTTGTCGGCAATTGCGGTGCTCATGCGTTGGCCCCCGAGTACTCCTTGCGGCGGGCGATGATCATGCGCGCCGCGCCGTTGACCAGCAGGGTGATGACGAACAGCACCAGGCCGGACGCGATCAGCGCGTCCCGGCCCGTCTCGCTGGCCTCACCGAACTTGCTGGCGATGTTCTGGGCGAAGGTGCCGCCGCCCGGGTCGAGCAGGCTGGCCTGGATGTCGAAGGTCGGCGAGAGCACGGTGGCCACGGCCATCGTCTCGCCGAGCGCGCGGCCGAGGCCGAGCATCGAGGCGGAGATCACACCGGAGCGGCCGAAGGGGATCACCGCCATGCGGATGACCTCCCAGCGGGTGGCGCCGAGGGCGAGGGCGGCCTCTTCGATCATCTGCGGGGCCTGGCGGAAGACCTCACGGCTCACGTTGGTGATGATCGGCAGGATCATGATCGCGAGCAGGATGCCGACGGTGAGCATCGAGCGGGGCGCGCCGCCCTGCCACTCGAAGATGCCGGTCCAGCCGAGGTAGTCGTCGAGCCAGCCGTAGAGGCCGTTCATGTGCGGGACGAGGATCAGGGCGCCCCAGAGGCCGTAGACGATGGACGGCACGGCGGCGAGCAGGTCGATCACATAGGCGATGGGACCGCTCAGCCTGCGTGGGGCGTAGTGGGTGAGGAACAGTGCGATGGCGACCGCGATCGGGACCGCGATGGCCATGGCGATGATCGAGGAGACGATCGTGCCGAAGACGAGGACGGCGATGCCGAACTTCGGCGGGATGAGCTGGGTGTTCCACTCGAAGGTGGTGAAGAAGTTGGCGTCGTCCTTGCTGATCGCGATCGACGCGCGGTAGGTGAGGAAGCCGGCTATCGCGGCCATGATCACCAGCAGCAGGATGCCCGACCCGCGGGAGAGGGCGAGGAAGATCCGGTCGCCGGGCCGAGTGGCGCCACGGGCCGCGCGCTTCTGCTCGGCCTCGGTGGGCTGGGGGGTCGGGGGAGGTGCGTCTGTTATCTGTGTGGTGTCCATCGGGTTCTCCGGTCTGCTGAGCCGCACATGTCGTACGGCTCCTGGCGGCGGTGCACCGGACGGTGTGGTCGGCCCGGGTCCCTCGAAGCGGGCCCCGGGCCGACCACACGCTCAGGTCAGCTCAGGCCCTCGATGGTGGTGCGGACCTTGGCGATGATGTCCGCGGGGATCGGGGCGTAGTCGTTGTCCGCGAGGATCTTCTGGCCGTCCTCGGAGGCGGTGTAGCGCAGGAACGCCTTGGTGGCGGCCAGGGTGTCGGACTTGTTGCCCTTGTCGCAGACGATCTCGTACGTGACGAGGACCATCGGGTAGGCACCCTCGGCCTTGGTCCCGTAGTTGAGCTCCAGCGCGAGGTCCGAGCCGGTGCCGACGACCTTGGCGTCCGCGATGGCCTTGGTGGCGTTGTCGACGGTGGGCACGACCGCGGCGGAGGCGCCGGTGTCGATGCTGACCGGCGTGATGCCGTCCTTGGCGTAGGAGAGCTCGAAGTAGCCGATGGCGCCGTTGGTCTGCTTCACCTGCTGGGCGACACCGGAGGATTGCGCGGCGGACTGGCCGCCCTTGGCCACCCAGGTCTTGCCGTGCTCGTAGGGCCAGTCGCTCTTGGCGGTGGCGATCAGGTACTTGCTGAAGTTGTCCGTGGTGCCGGAGTCGTCCGAGCGGTGGAACGCCTGGATCTTCAGGTCGGGGAGCTTCACGCCCGGGTTCAGCTTGGCGATCGCCGGGTCGTTCCAGTTGCTGATCTTGGCGTTGAAGATCTTGGCGATGGTGGGCGCGTCCAGCGTGAGCTTGTCGACACCGGAGATGTTGATGCCGAGGGCGATCGGGCCGCCGACCATCGGGAGGTCGATGCCCTGGCCGCCGGAGCAGACCTTCTTGGAGGCCGTGACCTCTTCGGGCTTCAGCGCCGAGTCGGAACCCGCGAAGGCGACCTGGCCGTTGTTGAACGCGGTGACGCCCGCGCCGGAACCGCCGCCCTTGTAGTTGATCTGAACACCACAGGCCTGCGTGAACTGCTTCACCCAGGCGTCGATCGCGTTCTTCTGCGCGGAAGAGCCGTCGGCGAGCAGCTGGCCCTTGGCGTCGTCGCACTTGATGCTGCTGGCGTTGGCGGTCGAGGACGCGCTGCTGCCACCACCGTCGCTGGTGTCGTCCGAGCCGCACGCCGTGAGGGCCAGGGCGCCGGAGACGGCGAGAGCACCGAAGGCGAGGGCCCGCCGGTTCTTGCGCTGAAGCTTCACTTGAGTTCCTTCCGGGAGCCGCCGTCCTGAATCCGGCGGCGTGCGCGAAGTCTGAGAGATACGGATGCGCATTCGTGACGCACCACGCATCGCGTAAGGCCGAAATTAGGCAGATCAGGTGAAGGCGTTGATGGCCGGAAGTGAACTGCGGGTGAACCCCTGCAGAAGGTGCGGTGAGGTCACGGAACGCTTACGTCGAGGCCACAGTGTGATTCCGGAACCCTTCAGGGAACCCTCACCCCCTCAGTCCCGTCTCGTACCACGGAAGCCTGCGAGGCGGACGAAAGGCACGGACACATGGAACGGCGTACGTTCATCGGGGGCGGCGCGGCCGCGGTCGCCGCGGTGGCCACGGCGGCCTGCGATGGCGGGGGAAGCGCCGGCGCGGCGCAGAGCACCATCGGCCAGTCCCTCTCCTCCCGTACGCCCGCCGCGGCCGCCGCGAACTGGTCGGCCCTCGCCCGCGACCTGGACGGCTCTCTGGTCCGCCCCGGCGACGCCGACTGGGCGACGGCCCGGCAGCTCTACAACACCCGCTTCGACACACTGAAGCCCGCGGCCGTCGCGTACGTGGCGAACACGGACGATATCCGCACTATTGTCACTTATGCCCGTGCTCATCGCATCCGGGTGGCGATCCGCAACGGCGGCCACTCCTACGCCGGCTGGTCCTCGGGAAACAACAGGCTGATCGTCGACGTCTCCAAGCTGAACCGCGTCCGCGCCGCCGGCGGCACCGCGGTGATAGGCGCCGGCGCCAAACTGATCGACGTATACCGGTCCCTCACCGCCAAGGGCGTGACCATCCCGGGCGGCTCGTGCCCGACGGTCGGCATCTCCGGTCTCACGCTGGGCGGCGGTCACGGCGTGGTCTCCCGGGCCTACGGACTGACCTGCGACAGCCTCACCCGGGCCACGCTGATCACGGCCGACGGCAAGGAACTGACCGCCGACGCGTCCACCAACAAGGACCTCTTCTGGGCGCTGCGCGGCGCGGGCAACGGCAACTTCGGCGTGGTGACCGAACTGCACTTCAGGACCCACCCCGCCCCGCAGGGCGTCACCGCGTACGCGACCTGGCCGTGGTCCAGGGCGGCCGCCGTGCTGAAGGCATGGCAGGAGTGGGGCCCCGCCCAGCCCGACGAGATCTGGTCCTCCTGCCACCTGGAGAACGGCGGCTCGCCCTCCGTGGCGGTCGCGGCGTTCTCCCTGGGCACCTACGGCGAGCTGCAGAACGCCCTGGACCGCCTGGCCGACAGGATCGGCTCACCGGCCCGCAGCGTGACGCTCAGGCGGCACTCCTACGAGAGCGCGATGGAGGCGTACGCGGGCTGCTCGTCCTTCTCCACGGACGCCAGGTGCCACCTGCCCGGCTCCACTCCGGGCCGCTCCGCCCAGGGCGCCCTGGGGCGCGAGACCTACGCGGCGCACTCGGACTTCTTCGACCGCTCGCTCTCGGCGGCCGGAATCCAGACCCTCCTGAGGCAGATCGCCTCGGTCCGGGGCGGCGCGGGCAGCATCGCCCTGACCGCCCTCGGCGGAGCGGTCAACCGCGTCTCCCCCACCGCGACGGCGTTCGTCCACCGCCGCTCCCGCATGCTGGCCCAGTACATAGCGTCCTGGAAGGCGGGCACGACGGGCACGACGGCCCGGTCCTGGCTGACGGGAGCCCACGACGCGATGAAGCCGTACGCCTCGGGCGCGGCCTACCAGAACTACACGGACCCGACGCTGAAGGACTGGCGGAAGGCGTATTACGGCGACGCGGCGACCAAGCTGACCAAGGTGAAGAAGCAGTACGACCCGCAGGGGTTCTTCACCTACCCGCAGTCGCTGTAGCCGTAGCCGTCCTTCGCTACGCGGCAAGGTCCCTCTCGGAGGCCGCGGCCTCCTGCCGGGCCCCCGGAATCACCGAGGTCCCCCGCTCGACCCCTCGCGCGCGGACGATCCACGCCCCCTTCGAGGACGTCTCGACCGCCTTCATCACCGGCGTGAGAAGAGCCATCGCGAGGGGCGACAACAACAGGGCCACCGCCGTCCCGAGCGCGAACCCGCCGATGACGTCCGTCGGGTAGTGCACGCCCATGTACACCCGGCAGAACCCTTCGAGCAGGGCGAGCACGATGCCGATGAGCCCGAACTTCCGGTTGGCCACGAACAACCCGGCGGCCAACGCCATGGTGATCGTCGCGTGGTCGCTCACGAAGGAGTAGTCGGTCTTCCCGGAAACGAGGACCTCGAGCCCCTCATGGGTCCGGAACGGCCGGGGCCGCTCGACGAATCCCCTTATGGGCACGTTCACCAGTACAGCCAGCGCGGCGGCGAGCGGCGCCCACACCAACGCGGCCACGGAGGAAGCCGCGTCCTCACCCCCGCGCCGGCGGCCCGCCCACCAGCACCACAGGACGAGCAGCACCATCCCGAGCAGGATGCCGTACTCCCCGACGTACTCCATGACCCGGTCGAACCACTGCGGGGCGTCCTTGGCCAGGCCGTTGATGTCGTAGAGCAGGTCGACGTCGGGGTTCGACCCGGATTCGGCGAGAACAGCCATGGTGCTGCGGCCCCTTCGTCGTCTTTCCCGGCGTACCCATGTGCGCTCGGCTACGCCCCCAGGAACGCACGGCTCCCGTTAATACGTTCCACACTCCACTGAATGATCACGCAGACGTTATCGAAGAGAGACACATCGCCGCAGCTCAGGGGTGGGTTTCACATTCGGTCACACCGTCGTGGGCAACGCTTTCGCGCCATCTTCGGTGACTCGGGTGGCACCGAAGTACTCAGAAGTGTCGATCGGGTCGAACCGGATCACAGCACCTGTTCTCGGTGCGTCGATCATGTACCCGCCGCCCACATAAATCCCCACATGGTGGATGGCGCGCGAGTTGGTGAGGTCCGTGGAGAAGAACACCAGGTCCCCCGGCAGCAGTTCACTTCTGGCCGGATGCGGGCCGGCGTTGTACTGGTCGTTCGCGACGCGCGGCAGGGTGATGCCCACGCTCTCGTACGAGGCCTGCGTCAGCCCGGAACAGTCGAAGCGGCCGCCCTGCTCGGCGGTACCGGTCCCGCCCCACAGATAAGGGGTCCCGAGTTTCTTCTGCGCGTAGTAGATGGCCCCGGCGGCCTGCTTGGAGGGATCGACCCGGCTCACCGGCGCCGCGAAGCTCTCCTCCAGGGTCGTGATGGTCTTCACGTAGTTCTGGGTTTCCCTGTACGGCGGCACGCCCCCGTACTTGATGACGGCGTAGGCGCCCGCGTTGTAGGAGGCGAGCATGTTCTCGGTGATGTTCCCCGGGACGTCCTTCACATAGGACGCGAGCGAGCAGTCGTAGGAAGCCGCCGAGGGGATCGCGTCGTTGGGATCCCATACGTCCTTGTCGCCGTCGCCGTCCCCGTCGACCCCGTGCGTGGCCCAGGTCCCCGGAATGAACTGCGCTATTCCCTGCGCCGCCGCGGCGCTCTGGGCCTTCGGGTTGAAGCCGCTCTCCTGGTAGAGCTGGGCGGCGAGCAGGGCCGGGTTGATGGCGGGGCAGAGGTTGCCCCACTTCTGCACGAGGTTCTGGTAGGCGGCCGGAACGGCGCCCTTGGCCAGGGCCCTGGTGGCTCCGCCCACCCCGTTGGTGAGGTTGCCCGCGACGACGTAGACCCCCACGACGAGCAGCATCACGAAGCTGAGCCCCGCCCCGAGAACGGCGCCCGTCACGAGCCACGCCTTACGCACCGTCAACCGCCCCTCGGCCACTGGGAGTCCGCCCGCGTCAGTCTAGGAGCTTCCCCGAAGGAAACCGGGGTACTCGGCCGGGTCGGCGCGAAGATCAGCGGACCACGTCCCGGTAGAGCGCGGCGGCCTCCGCCCCGAGGGCCACGCTGTACGACACGTCGGGCGTCGCCCCGCCGTTCTCGTGCCCGCCGAGCACCCCCACGACCTGCCCGTTCCCGTTCACCCACGGGCTGCCGCTGGTCCCGCCGGTGAACTTCGGGCAGTCGATGCGCTGTTGCGTACGGCTGTGCGAGGTCGGCTTGTTGGTGCAGCTGATCGGCAGCTCACGGGAGGCGGGATACCCGGTGACGGTGACGGCGGTGGACCCGGTGGCGGTGCCGGTCACGAACCGGTTCCCGCCGACGGCGTCCTGGATGTCCCCCTCGACCGTGGCGAAGGCGACGTCACTGTCCTCGTCCTGCCCCTTGGACCACCCCTCGGGCAGGTACCGCTCGAGCACCTTCCACTTCCCGTACGGCGCTGCCCCGTCCCGGTAGCCGGGCACGAACACGAGACCGTCGTCGCCGTTGTCGAGACAGTGCGCGGCGGTGACGAGAAGGTCCCGGTGCGGGCTGCGGACGACAGAGGCGGTGCAGAAGTGCTTCTTGCCGGCGAAGAGAGCCCCCACGCGGGCGCTCTGCGAGGTCGCCGCGGCGACCGTCGTCACGCCGAAGGGCCCCGCCCCGTCGTCGGCGGCCGCCTCGGAGGCCGAGGTGACGGTGAGCAGGACGGCTGCGGCGTGGAGAGCGAGACGTGGCGTGCACTTCACGGAAGGCAGCATTCCGTACGAAGGTGAGAAAAGCATCAAGGAGCGAGCGCGGCCCTGGTCACCGTGTGGATCGCGCGCTCCGGGGCAACCGGGTCCCGACGACCGAACCCGGGAGGCCTGTGTGTTCGACGGTTTCGAACTGACGCGGTGCGAGGGCGACGACGGCGTCCGGCTGCGGGTACGGCACGGCGGCAGCGGCCCCGCCGTGCTGTTCCTGCACGGACATCCCCGTACGCACGCCACCTGGCACCGCGTCGCCCCGCTGCTGGCCGCGGCCGGTCACACCGTCGTCTGCCCCGATCTGCGCGGCTACGGCCGCTCGGACAAGCCCGCCACCGACCCGGAACACCGCCCCTACTCCAAACGGGTGATGGCCGGCGACTGCCTCGCGGTCATGCGCCGGCTCGGGCACGAGCGGTTCGCGGTCGTCGGGCACGACCGGGGCGCGTACGTGGCCACCCGCCTCGCCCTCGACCACCCCGAGGCCGTGTCCGCCGTCAGCGTGCTGGACGCCGTCCCCATCGGGGAGGCCCTGCGCCGCTGCGACGCCGGCTTCGCCGCGAGCTGGTGGCACTGGTTCTTCCTCGGCCAGACGGACAAGCCCGCCGAACGCGTCATCAACGCCGACCCCGACGCCTGGTACACGGCCACGGCCGAGCAGATGGGCGCCGAGGCGTACGAGGACTACCGGCAGGCGATCCACGACCCGGCCACCGTGCACGCCATGTGCGAGGACTACCGGGCCGGCCTCGGTGTCGACCGGGAGCACGACGACGCCGACCGCCGGGCCGACCGGCGCATCGACAGCCCGCTCCAGATCCTGTGGGCCACGCGGGACGACATGACCGACCTCTACGGCGACGTCCTGGACGTCTGGCGCGACTGGGCCGGCGACCGGCTGGAGGGCGGTCCGATCGACTCCGGCCACCACATGGCCGAGGAGGCCCCGGAGGCACTCGCAGGCGCGCTGCGCGCCTTCTGGGCGAACGCCGGACACCTGACCGGGAGCACGCGCCCGTGACTCAGCCCCGCGTCCCCACACCCTGTGGAAAACGTGTCCCCGTCAGCTCCTCCGACGCCGTCCACAGGCGCCGGGCGACGGCAGGGTCACTCGCGGCCGCGCTCCGGCCCACCAGAGTCGGCGCACCCCTCATCTCGCCGAGCCCGTCCGGCCCGACATAGCTCGCCCCCGGCAGCTCCTGCGTCGCCGCGTACAGCGTGGGCAGTGCGCCCGCGCGGTCGTCCTGCGCCAGGAACCTGTTGCCGAACCTCATGAACACCCGGGCCGCCGGACTCGCCGCGTGGCTCTGGAGGTTGGTGGCCGAGTAGCCGGGGTGGGCCGCCAGGGCGCGGACCTTGGAACCCGACTCCGTCAGCCGGCGCTGGAGCTCCAGCACGAACAGCAGGTTCGCGAGCTTCGACTGGCCGTACACGCCCCTCGGGTCGTAGGCCGACGTCCTGTTCAGGTCGTCGAAGTCGATCCGCTGGTCGCCCCAGCGGTGTGCGCCCGAGGACACCGTCACGACCCGGTCGGTGACGTACGGCAACAGCAGGTTCGTCAGCGCGAAGTGGCCCAGATGGTTCGTGCCGAACTGCATCTCGAAGCCGTCCGCCGTCCGCTGCTGCGGGATCATCATCACGCCCGCGTTGTTGATCAGCAGATCCAGCGGGCGGTCCCACCCGGCCGCGAACTCCCGCACCGACGACAGGTCCGCCAGGTCCAGCCGCCGGACCTCCGTGCTGCCGTTCACGGTCCTCGCCGCCGCCTCGCCGCGCTCCGGGTCCCGTACGGCGAACACGACGTGCGCGCCCGCCCCGGCCAGGGCCTGCGCGGCCCGGAGTCCGATACCGCTGTTCGCCCCCGTGACCACGGCCGTGCGGCCGGTCTGGTCGGGGAGGCGGGTCGCGTTCCACTTCTGCTGCTTGTCGGTAGCCATGGCCCGAATGTAGACGCCGCCAACAATGCTGTCAACGACAACAATGATGACAACGACAACAATGCTGGCGCCGCCTACATCCGGATACGATGGCACCCATGCCAGCCGAGAAGCCCGCGAGCCGCCCCTACCACCACGGAGACCTGCGCTCCGCCCTCCTCGACGCCGCCGAGCGCACCCTCCGCGACAAGGGCACCGCCTCCCTCTCCCTGCGGGAACTCGCCCGCGACCTCGGCGTCAGCCACGCCGCCCCCGGCCGGCACTTCAAGGACAAGCAGGCCCTGCTCAACGCACTCGCCCTGGTCGGATACGACCGCATGGCCGAGGCCCTCGAGGCCGCCGACGAACCGGGGCTCGCCCTCCGGGACCGCCTCACCGTCCTCGCCAGGACCTACCTCGGATTCGCCATCGACAACGCCGAGCTGCTGGAGCTGATGTACGCCCGCAAGCACAAGCCCGAGGCCGCCGAACAGATGGCCGCCGGGATCGACCGCACGGTGGGCGCCCTGGCCCGGGCCGTCGCCGCCGCCCAGCAGCGCGGCGAGATCGTCGACGGCGACCCCGAGCAGCTCACCCTCGTCGTGGGCACCTCCCTGCACGGCCTCGCGTCCTTCGCCGCCACCGGCATGTTCACCACCGAGGCCGCCATGCAGGCCGTGCCGGAACTGGTCCACCACCTGATGCACGGCCTCGAGCCCCGCTGACCGGAAACCCGAACCGCCGTCACGTGCCCGGGAGTTGTGTGCGACGCGTGTAGATGGTCAAGCCGTGACCATCCCCCGCCCATCCGCCCGCCATTGATCAGCAATCCCCCAACGCCCTTGGGTATGGCGGAAGTCAGGATTCCACCGCCCGCCTTGTTGTCACGTACTCAACAAGGCGATGGTCTACACGGGTCGCCGCCCCCACCGGGAACCTCACCGGTGGTCCCCCACCGCAGGCCTCTGCAACCACTCTCAGGAGGCTGTACGTTGCGTACTTCCCGTTCCCCCCACATATCCGGCAGATGGCGCCGGGCCGGCTCCACCGCCGTGGCCACCTCCGCCCTCGTCCTCGCCGGACTCGGCACCGCCGTCCACGCGACCGCTGCCACGCCCGACCACGTGAGCGCCAAGGCCGTCGCCACCGCCGTCGCCAAGGCCCATGTGCAGTACCAGAGCGCGTGTGACGCCACCCCCAAGAAGGGCTACGCCGCCTGCAACGCCCTGCGCGTCACCGGTGGCACCACCGCGTTCATGGAGAAGCAGGCCGCACTGAAGGGCATGACCGCCAAGACGCTCAAGCCGAACGCCTCCTCCGCGAGCCCGACCGGCTACGGCCCGAGCGACCTCCAGGACGCCTACGGCCTGACCGACGCATCCGCAGCCAACGGCTCCGGCGAGACCATCGCCATCGTCGACGCCTACGACGACCCCAACGCCGCCGCGGACCTGGCCACCTACCGCAGCTACTACGGCCTGTCGGCCTGCACGACCGCCAACGGCTGCTTCAAGAAGGTCTCGCAGACCGGCTCCACGACCTCCCTGCCCACCGCCGACAGCGGCTGGGCCGGTGAGATCTCCCTCGACCTCGACATGGTCTCCGCCATCGCCCCGAACGCCAAGATCCTGCTGGTCGAGGCGAGTTCGTCGAGCATGGCCAACCTGGGCAAGGCGGTCAACGAGGCCGTCACCCTGGGCGCCAAGTTCGTCTCCAACTCCTACGGCGGCTCCGAGTCCTCCTCCGACACCTCCTACGACTCCTCGTACTTCAACCACCCCGGCGTCGCCATCACCGTCTCCGCCGGCGACGAGGGCTACGGCGCCGAATACCCGGCCGCCTCCAAGTACGTCACCGCGGTCGGCGGCACCAAGCTGTCCACGTCCTCCAACTCCCGCGGCTGGACCGAGACCGTCTGGAAGACCAGCAGCACCGAGGGCACGGGCTCGGGCTGCTCCTCGTACGACGCCAAGCCGAGCTGGCAGACCGACACCGGCTGCACCAAGCGCATGATCTCGGACGTCTCCGCCGTGGCCGACCCCGCCACCGGTGTCTCCGTCTACGACTCCTACGGCTCCGACGGCACGGGCTGGAACACCTACGGCGGCACCAGCGCCTCGTCCCCCATCATCGCGTCGGTGTACGCCCTCGCGGGCACCCCGGGCAGCAGCGACTACCCGGCCCAGTACCCCTACGAGGACACCACCGCCCTCAACGACGTGACCTCCGGCAACAACGGCTCCTGCTCCACGAGCTACTTCTGCACCGCCAAGTCGGGCTACGACGGCCCGACCGGCCTCGGCACCCCGGAAGGCCTGGACGCCTTCACCGGCTGATCCGGTCCCTGAGTGTCCCCGTCGGGTCAACGGAGCGCCGCCCTCGAGAGGGGGACGTGGGGTCCCCTCCGGCGGCACAACGGCAACGGGTCGCGACATCCGGTCGCGGCCCGTTCGCCGTGTCCGCGCGAGTCAAGTCACCACCGCCCGCGGTCCATCGAGCGGCCATGCACGAGTAAGCCCGGGACAACTTTCGGTATGGCGGAGGTCAGAATTCAAGCCATTCTCTGTTGTCGCGTACGGAACAAGGTGGACCGTCGTCACAGGCCGCCGCCCGCCGCCGGGGAAACCGCACCGACGGCACGCACCCGCACCGCCCCTGTCCCTCACCATCAGGAGGCTGCACCTTGCGTACCGACTTCCCCCACATACGCCTGAGATGGCACCGCGTCGGCTCCGCCGCGGCCGTCACCGCCGCCCTCGTCCTCGCCGGCTTCGGCACCGCGGTCCACGCGGACGCGACGACCTCGTCCAAGGTCACCTGGGCCGCGACCCCCTGCGCCACCCCCAAGAAGACCGGCGAACTCGCCTGCAACTCCCTCCGCGTGACGGGCGGCACCACCGCCTTCCAGAAAGCCCGGGGCATCACCCACAAGGCCGCCGACGCCGCCACCCCCTCCGGCTACGGCCCGAGCGACCTCCAGTCGGCGTACGGCCTGACCGCGGCGGCCGCAGCCAACGGCTCAGGCGAGACCATCGCCATCGTCGACGCCTACAACGACCCCAACGCCGAGGCGGACCTCGCCAAGTACCGCTCGTACGACGGCCTGTCGGCCTGCACGACCGCCAACGGCTGCTTCAAGAAGGTCTCCCAGACCGGCTCCACGACCTCCCTGCCCTCAAGCGACGCCGGCTGGTCCGAGGAGATCTCCCTCGACCTCGACATGGTCTCCGCCATCGCCCCGAACGCCAAGATCCTTCTCGTCGAGGCCAAGTCGGCCACCATGGCCAACCTGGGCAAGGCGGTGAACGAGGCCGTCACCCTGGGCGCCAAGTTCGTCTCCAACTCCTACGGCGGCTCCGAGTCCTCCTCCGACACCTCCTACGACTCCTCGTACTTCAACCACCCCGGCGTCGCCATCACCGTCTCCGCCGGCGACGAAGGCTACGGCGCCGAATACCCCGCCGCCTCCAAGTACGTGACGTCGGTGGGCGGCACCGCGCTCTCCACCTCCTCCAACAGCCGCGGCTGGACCGAGACCGTCTGGAAGACCAGCAGCACCGAGGGCACGGGCTCGGGCTGCTCCTCGTACGACGCCAAGCCGAGCTGGCAGACCGACACCGGCTGCACCAAGCGCATGATCGCCGACGTCTCCGCCGTGGCCGACCCGGCGACCGGCGTCTCCGTCTACGACTCCTACGGCGTCACCGCCGGCTGGTACACGTTCGGCGGCACCAGCGCCTCGTCCCCGATCATCGCGGCCGTCTACGCGCTGGCCGGTACGCCCGGCAGCAGCGACTATCCGGCCCAGTACCCCTACAAGCGCACGTCCTCCCTCAACGACGTGACCTCGGGCAACAACGGCAGCTGCTCGACGAGCTACTTCTGCACCGCCACCTCGGGCTACGACGGCCCGACCGGGTGGGGCACCCCCAACGGAGTGAGCGCCTTCACCGGCTGACTCTCCGTCAACGAACGGGCCGCGGGCTCCCCTACCGCGGCCCGTTCGCCATGCCGGTGGCCCTCCGGGTTAGCCTTCACCCGCAGAACATCGGTGCCAGAAGCGCCGCAGGTCGTAAGAGGGGTCAACGACGGAACCACACGACAGGTTCCGCTCAGGCCTCATTGCCCGGCGTTACCTCCCGTGATACACAGAGTGACCAGACATTCATTCGTACGAAACCCGCCAACCAATGCCGCCAAGTCGACATACGACGGCGGAATTGTCGGCGACAATGAGGCCTGACCTCTGCGCACTCGCAGGGGAGACGGAACTACCCACCAGGGGCGGTGACTTACATGCTCTTTGCGGCCGACAAGGGAGACATCAACACCATCATCGGCGGGATCGCTCCGGACTGGGGCCCCTTCGGGGCGCTGGGGACCGAGGCGAAGACGATGATCCAGGTCGTCATGGCGGTCGCCATCCTGCTCTGCCTCGGGATCGCCATCTGGGGCGCCGCCAAACAGCGCATCGGCGCCACCGCACTGCGGGACACCTTCAGCGCGGAACAGGGCAAGGGCCTCATCATCGCGGGACTGACGGGAGTCTTCATCATCGGCTCCCTGGGCACGCTCTTCACCATCGTGTACGGCATGGCCGTATAGCCGCCGCGTCCGGTACAGCCCCTCCACCCCACCCGTCCGCAGTGCCCACCGGCTGAGGTTGCGTTCCCTGATGTCGAGTCACCACACCGCACCCGCGCGGCTACCGTCGTACTCCTACGCGTTTTCGTACGACGTCGAGGGGACGTGAGCGGCATGAGTCTCGGAGACGACCCAGAGGACTCCGGCGGTTACGGCGGCACGGGCCAGACCCGCACCCGGTACCCGGAGGGCGGCAGCGACGTCTACGGCGGCGCCCGCCGGGGCAACCGCTCGTCCTCCCGAAGCCTGGTCACCGTGGTCGGCGTCGTCGTCCTCCTGATCGCCGCGATCGCCTTCGCGAACCGTGGGGGGGACGATGCCTCTTCCTCAGCGAAGGGGACGGGCGGCCAGCCGGACGTCGCATCGACGGCCCCCAGCGGAACCAAGCCGGTGCAGTCCACACCGGGCGTCATCCCGACGGGCTACGCGCATGACGCACAGGGAGCGCAGAGCGCGGCGGCGAACTATGCGACGGTCTTGGTCTCCGCCGATATCCTGAAGCCGGCCCGGCGAGCCGAGCTCGTCCAGCAGGTCTTCGTGACGGACAAGCAGGCCGCCCTGACTGCCAAGTTCAACAAGGCATACTCCGCGGAGTTCCTGAGCAAGCTCGGCCTCGACCAGAACGGTGACGCGGCCCCAGGCGATACCTATGTCTCTCGCACTGTCCCGATCGGCACCAAGGTCACCAGCGCATCGGCCACCTCAGCAGCCGTCGAGGTCTGGTGCACCGGCTTGTACGGCACGGCGGGCGCCGACTCGACCGACCCGGTGACAAGCGACTGGTTCACCATGACCCTCCAAATGCGCTGGGCGGACAGCGACTGGAAGGTCGACAGCTTCTCCCAGAAGGACGGCCCCGCTCCCGTTCCTGGGGACGACAAGGCGTCGAGCGCTGACGACATGGCAAAGGCCGTCGAGGAGTACGGAGGCTTCACTTATGCCCGGTAGCCAGCGCCTCGCACTCAAGGTCACCGCCGCGTTCGCCACCGTACAGACCGCCGTCGTGCTGCTCGCCGCCCGCGCCGCAGCCGCACCTACACCCACGCCGACCCCCACCGAGACCGCCGACAACTGCAGCCTCCTGTCGGGCCAGGCCAAACAGATCTGCGAAGGTGACTCCTCGGGCGGATCCTCCGGTGGATCCCCCTCCCTGGACCCCACTTCCACCCTCGACCCCATGTCCTCCCTGGCCAAGAGCTGCGCGAAGGCCGCCGCCTGGACCATCGACAAGCTCAGCGACGCCGTCGAGAACACCGCGAACGTCGACTTCACCAACCAGAAGTTCCTCCAGCAGTACGCCGTCGTCTTCGCGGCATCGACCATCCTCACCCTTCTCCTGTGGCTGCTGGCCGTGGCCAAGCGCGCGGTGCGAGGCGTCCCCCTCACCACCGCCATCAGCGAGGCGATCGGCTTCCTGTGGCTGACCGTGCTCGCGTCCGCCTTCACCCCCCTCATCCTCTACACCGTCGTCTCCGCCACCGACGGTGTCTCAGAGGTCCTCGCGAAGGCCACCGGCGACCAGACCGACACGTTCTTCGGCACCTTCTCCGGCGCCCTGGAGAAGGGCAACGACATCGGCGGCGGCCCCATCATGCTGATCGTCGTCTCCCTCGTCAGCATCCTCGCCGCCGGCGTCCTGTGGCTGGAGCTCGTCATCAGAGCCGCCCTCCTCTACGTCGGCGCCCTCCTCGGCACCGTCGTCTACGCCGGCCTCGTCGACAAGAACCTCTGGGGCCACGTCCGCCGCTGGGCCGGCATCATGATCGCCGTCATCCTGGTCAAACCGGTGATCGTCATCGTCCTCGGCCTCGCCGGCGCGCTCTCCTCCGACGACGGCCCCGACGCCTTCTCCGCCGTCGTCTCCGGCCTCGCCATCATCCTGCTCGCCATCTTCGCCAGCGCGATGATCTACCGCTTCGTCCCCGGCTTCGGCGACGAGATCGCCGGCTCCCGCAACAACCGCATCATGCAGAACGCCGAGGGCAAGGCCGCCGCCGTGATCAGCTCCCCGGCCACCCTGGTCGCCCAGGGCATCAAGACCCACAGCTCCCGGGCCGACAACAACGGTCAGGCCTCCGGAGGATCGGGCGCCCGCCCGAGCAACCCGGCGTCCGGCGGAGTCGCCGCCCACAGCTCGCGCACCCCGAACGGAGGCGGCGGATCTGTCCCCTCCGCCGCTCCCGCTCCCCGCGCGGGCAACGCGGTGAACACCCCGCACGCCGGCAACCGCAACGCAGGCAGCAACAGCACAGGAGGTGACGGGCGTTGACGACCGAGTCCCACGTGTCGCATACGGTCACGCCCCGCCGTACATATCTGATCGGCCGCGCCCGGCCGAACGCGATCGTCGGCCGCAACCGCGAGACGGGCGAGATCGCGCTCATCATCGTGGGCGCGTTCCTCGGCATGATGTGCGGGCTCCTCGTCCCGGTGCTCTCCCTGCGCATCGTGCTCCTGATGGGCTTCCCTCTCGTCGCCCTCGCCGCGGTCTACGTGCCGTACAAGCGCCGCACGTTCTACAGGTGGTTCGAGATCAACCGCAGTTACAAGCGGACCCTGCGCCAGGGCACGACCTACCGCTCCTCCGTGATGGAGGCCGGCACCCACGTCGACGGCCGCGAGGTCGAGGTCGGCCCGCCCCCGGGCATCGGCCGGATCAACTGGCTCGCCGCCCCGTTCGGCCCCGACGAGATCGCCGTACTGCTCCACGCGGACCGCCGCACGGTGACGGCCGCCATCGAGATCGAGGGCCCCGGCGTCGGCCTGCGCGACTCCGAGGACCAGGAAGCCCTCGTCGACCGCTTCGGCACCCTCCTCAAGCACGTGGCCAACGGCGACGGCTTCGTCACCCGCATCCAGATGCTCGCCCGCACCCTCCCCGCCGACCCCGACGCCCACGCCAAGGACGTCGCGATGCGCGGGGACGGCAGGGCCCTGCCCTGGCTGCAGACGTCGTACGACCAACTCCAGTCCATGGTGTCGACCAGCAGCGAGCAGCACCGCGCCTACCTCGTCGCGTGCATGCAGTACAGCCGGGAACTGGCCGCCGAGGCCCACGCGATGGCCCGCGTCGCACGCCCCCACAACGGCCGCAAGCTCGACCGGGACGCCGGCCTCGCGGTCGTCATGGCGCGCGAGCTGACCGACATCTGCTCGCGCCTCCAGGAGGCCGACATCCGGGTCCGCCAGCCCCTCGGCCAGGGCCGGCTGGCCTCGCTGATCCACTCCATGTACGACCCCGACCACCCCATCGACCACATCCAGGCGATGACCAAGCGCAACGCCTGGCCGGCCGAACTCGACGCCATGGAACCGACGTTCCTCCAGGCGAAGACCCGGGAGTCCAGCACCCGCGCGCCCTGGTGCCACGCCACGGCCTGGGTGAAGGAGTGGCCGATGACCCCGGTGGGCGTCAACTTCCTCGCGCCGCTCCTCGTCCACACCCCGGACGTCATCCGAACGGTCGCAGTGACGATGGATCTCGAGCCCACCGAGGTAGCCATCGAACGCATGTTGACCGAGAAGACCAACGACGAGGCCGAGGCCTCCCGCGCCGCCAAGATGAACCGCACCGTCGACCCCCGTGACGTCGCCTCCCACAACCGCCTGGACCAGCGCGGCGAGGACCTCGCGAGCGGCGCGGCCGGCGTCAACCTGGTCGGCTACATCACCGTCTCCTCCCGTAACCCCGAGGCCCTGGCCCGCGACAAGCGGACCATCCGGGCCTCGGCCGGAAAGTCGTACCTGAAACTGGAGTGGTGCGACCGCGAGCACCATCGCGCCTTCGTGAACACCCTTCCGTTCGCCACCGGCATTCGAAGGTAGGGGCTGCCGCATGCGGGATCCGATGTCCATCCTCACCGACGCCTTCACGTCCTTCCTCTTCGGAAAGGTCGAGACGACCCGCCTGCCGGTCCGCACCTCCACCGGCCAGGCGCAGGCGGTCTACCTCCCGACCGCGGCGCCGGGCCTCGGCGACTCGGGGGTGATCATCGGCCGCGAGGTCTACTCCGGCAAGGGCTACATCTACGACCCCTTCCAGCTCTACGGCCAGCAGCTCCCGGCACCGCACTGGCTGGTCCTGGGCGAGTCAGGCAACGGCAAGTCAGCGCTCGAGAAGACGTACGTCCTACGGCAGCTGCGCTTCCGCGACCGCCAGGTCGTCGTCCTGGACGCCCAGGGCGAGGACGGCGTCGGTGAATGGAACCTCATCGCGCAGGAGCTGGGCATAACTCCCATCCGCCTGGACCCGATGGCCGCCCTGGACATGGGGATCCGCCTCAACCCGCTCGACCCCGCGATCACGACGACCGGCCAGCTCGCCCTGCTCCGGACCATCATCGAGGTCGCGATGGGCCACGGCCTCGACGAGCGCTCCGGCTTCGCACTGAAGGTCGCGCACGCCTACGTCAACGAGACGATCGTCGACCGCCAGCCGATCCTCACGGACATCGTGGAGCAGCTACGCCACCCCGAGCCCGAGTCGGCCGAGGCGATGAACGTCGACATAGAGGACGTCCGCGCGTGGGGGCTGGATGTCGCCCTGGTCATCGACCGCCTGGTCGACGGTGACCTGCGGGGCATGTTCGACGGCCCCACAACGGTCGGCATCGACCTGGACGCGCCGCTGATCGTCTTCGATTTGTCCCACATCGACCGCAACTCCATCGCCATGCCCATCCTCATGGCGATCGTCGGAGTTTGGCTGGAACACACCTGGATCCGCCCCGACCGGAAGAAGCGCATCTTCCTGGTCGAGGAGGCCTGGCACATCATCGCCAGCCCCTTCGTGGCCCAGCTCTTCCAGCGGCTGCTGAAGTTCGGTCGACGGCTCGGCCTGTCCTTCGTCGCGGTCGTCCACCACCTGTCCGACGTCGTGGACGGAGCGGCGGCCAAGGAGGCCGCGGCGATCCTGAAGATGGCGTCGACGAGGACGATCTACGCCCAGAAGGCGGACGAGGCACGCGCGACGGGCCGGGTCCTCGGCCTGCCCCGATGGGCGGTCGAGATCATCCCCTCCCTCACCCCAGGCATCGCCGTCTGGGACGTCAACGGCAACGTCCAGGTGGTCAAACACCTGGTCACCGAGACCGAACGCCCCCTGGTCTTCACCGACCGCGCGATGACGGAGTCCTCCAGCGATCTCGCCGACGAAGCCCTGCGCGCCGCGGAGCTGGAGGCGGAGGAGCGGGCGGCTGCCTTCGTGGAGCAGCACCTGGGCGACTCCGAGTCGACGGTGGCGTAGGAGGGGCGGGCAAGTGGTGAGACCGGACGACCGCCACCAGGGCGGTCACGGAGGCCAGGGAGGCGTGCCTGACGGGCTGTTGGTCGGCATACTCGCCTTCCTCCTCGGCATGACCCTGCTGGTCTGGACGGCGACGGGCCTCGCGGGCCTGTTCGCCCACGGCGACTGGCCCAGAAACGTCAGCTTCACGCGCACCCCCCAGGCCATGCGCCATCTCATCGGCCACCCCGAGGACATCCCCGGCGCCTGGCCCGACACCCCCGCCGGCCAGCTCTCCGGCTACGGCCTGGTCTGGGGCCTGTTCATCGGCCAGCTGCTGATCCTGGGCGTCCTGACGATCTTCGTGATGGGCACACTGGCCCGCTGGAGGGCGGTACGGGCGAGGACGAGAGCCGAGAAACTGGCGGCACGGGAAAGACGTTCGCACCCCGAACCGGTCCACGAGGTACCGATCCCGAGGCCGACACCAGAGCCCCAGCTGCAACCGCAACCGGCCATGGCTCCCCTCCCCACCGAGCCACTCAAGGTACCCACTTCCCTGTCCCAGGGTGAACGGGCGGCCGGGTGGGAAACACCCCGCTCCGAAGGCGCGGTGCTCTACGCCCCGAGAGAATCCCGCCACCCCACCGCGACCCAGGCCATCAGGGACGCGGAGGGCCCCACGCTCATCGTCACCTCGAACCCGGCGATCTGGCAGGACACCAAAGACGCCAGAGCCAAACTGGGCCCGGTCCACGTCTACGACCCCACCCACCTCTGCGACACCCCGGCCCGCCTCCACTGGTCCCCCACCACGGGCTGCGAGACCAAGGAAACAGCCACGGCAAGGGCACAGGCCCTCCTCGCCCCCGTCCGTCCCACCGCCAAGATCGACCAAGCCGTGGCGGACGTGGCCGAAACGCTCCTGCGCAGCTACCTCCACGCCGCGGCGATAGAAGCCCGCACGATCCGCCACGTCCACCGCTGGTGCCAGGGCACCCAGGTCCAGGACGCCGTGAGAACCCTCCGCACCAACCCCAAGGCGGCCCCCGGCTCCGCGGGCGAACTCGAAGCCGCCCTCACCGCACACCCGGAACGCCGCGACATCGCCCAGGAGTTGACCAGCCGGGCCCTCTCCGCCCTCTTCACGGTCAACATCCGCGAGGCATGCACTCCCAACCGAAATGATGCCCTCGCCTTGGATTCCTTCGTCGACGAAGGGGGCACGCTTTATGTGGTGGGTGAATCCATCGAGGACCCCAGGACCAGCCCGGGCGCGATGCCCCTTCTGACGGCCCTCACCTCAAGCGTGGTCGAGCGTGGCCGGCGCATGGCCGAACGGTCATCCTCCGGTCGCCTCGACCCACCACTGACGCTCGTCCTGGACGACGTCGCAGCCGTGGCTCCGCTTCCCCAGCTCCCCGAGCTGCTGGCCGCCGGAGCGGACCGGGGGCTACCGACCCTGGCCCTGCTCCGGTCCCGCGAACAGGCCCGCACCCGCTGGCCGGACGCTGACCTCCCGGCGTAGAGCTCACAAGTCGTACGCGGCCCAGTCGACGACCGGCACATACCCGAGGCGCCGGTAGAGCGCGTTGCTGGTGGGGTTGGCCGCGTCCGTGAACAGCACGACATCCTCGGCGCCCGCGGTCAGCGCGGCCCGGCTCACCTCCGCCGTCACAGCACCCGCGTATCCGCGACCGCGCAGAGGGGCCGGGGTGTAGACGGGGTCCACCTGGACCAGCCCGGCGACCATGGGGTTCGCGCCCGCCAGGGAGACGGGCGTACCGTCCGGAGCCTCCCAGAACGTGTAGTGCTTGTCCGCGAAGCGGGTGCCGGCCCAGGAGTCGGCGTCGATGGTGACGGCTTCCCCCACGTCCGCGGCGAACCCGCGGCACAGGGCCATGAGTTGCTCAAGATCCCGCTCCTCCACGGCCCGGCCGCGTCCCGCCGGGAGCTGCGCCGGCGGGACGAGCGTGCCCAGGCGGTGCAGACACAGCCGGACGCGCACGCTCGGCGTCGCCCCGGTGTGCCGCTGCCAGGCCTCGGCGAAAGCAGCGGCGGTAGCCTCGTCCGCGCTGACGGACGGAACGGAGTGCCCGAGGGCGACCAGACGAGCGGCGAGGGCGTCGGCCTGCTCGGCGGTGAGAGGAGTGAGGCTCAGACCACGGCCGGGCGACAGGCGGTAGAAGGCGCCGTGCACCTCACCGGCCCGCTCCAACCAACCGAAGACGGCGGCTTCGGCACCGTACGCGGCCGCCCCGCGTGCACGCAGTCTCGCGGTCCACGTCAGCTGCATGACGTGCGGGACAGGACGTGAGCGCAGAAACTCCCCGGCGCGAGCGAGGAAGTCGTCGATGTCTTCGGTGAGATGCCAGTCGTCCGGGCGCATGCTTCATGATCCCTGATGAACTCCGCCGCGCTCCAGCACGAACTCCAGCTCGGACTCCCCCGCAGCCTGTGGCAGCGGCACCCGCACCCCGCTCGGCACAAACCCCACCTTGCGGTAGAGGCCCTGCGCCCGCCCGTTGTCCTCGTGCACGATGAGCCGCACGCGTTCGGCTCCGGCCCCCCAGGCCCACTCGAGGCCCGCCGCGAAGAGCGCCTTGGTCAGCTCGCCGCCACGCGCCTCGGGCCGTACGTACACCCCGACGACGTGCCCCTGCCGCCGTTCGACCGGAAACCCGGCCCAGTCCGTGGTCCCCGCCTCTTCCAGCAGTACGACCAACTGCCCGAGCCACCGCCCGTCCGACCGCTCGGCGATGAAGTGCTGCGCCCCGGTCTCCCCTTCGGCGGCCCCGGCCGCCCTGTCCTCCCAGAAGGAGTCCGGGCGGGCGACAGCCTCTTCGTAGGTCTCCAGAAAGGCCAGGTGCGCCACCGGATCCCGCAGCGAGTCGAGCCTGAGCTCCTTCACCGCGGGCCATTCATCGGCACGTATGGACCGGATCACATAACCCATGCCGGCCAGAGTAGTACCTGAAATGCAGAAAGGCCCACACCATAAGGTGTAGGCCTTTCTGTCTAAAATTTGTTCGGCGGTGTCCTACTCTCCCACAGGGTCCCCCCTGCAGTACCATCGGCGCTGTAAGGCTTAGCTTCCGGGTTCGGAATGTAACCGGGCGTTTCCCTCACGCTATGACCACCGAAACACTATGAAGTTACGACCGGAAACATGACACGGTCGTTGCCTCAGAACTAACACAGTGGACGCGAGCAAATATGGACAAGCCCTCGGCCTATTAGTACCGGTCACCTCCACCCATTACTGGGCTTCCAGAT
>NZ_MJAH01000018.1 GCF_001746295.1 Streptomyces sp. LUP47B
TCGAGAGCGTCAACGCCCGCATCCGCAGGTCCGTCCGCGCCCGCGGCCACTTCCCCAACGAGGCCGCCGCCCTCAAGTGCATCTACATGGCCTTGATGAGCCTGGACCCGACCGGGAAGGGCCGCAGGCGGTGGACCATGCGCTGGAAAGCACCTCTCAACGCGTTCCAGATCGCCTTCGAGGGTCGCCTGACCCCGAGCAACAGCTGACCACTCAACAACCAAGATCAGCCGTTAAATTGACACACCCGGAACTGGAGGCGAAGTCAGCTGAGTTGACCGCTCGGCTGGAGGGCGAGCGTGAGGTGTGGTCGCGGCTGCGGGTGATGCGCGAGACAGTGGCCCAGGTGCTCTCCGAGCTGCCCGGACAGGACGTTGCCCAGACTGCGTCGTTGCGGGAGCCGGTGGCGGCGGAAGAACCGGTGAAGCCCGAAGTGCGGGTGGTGGGGGCGGTCACGGTGCCGCACTGGCGGGAAGGTTTCACGACGGACGTCCTGCCGGATGCGTACCGGGACATCGTCGAGGTGATCGCGGATGCGCCGGGACCGATGCATGCCAAGCAGATCGCGCCCAGGACCGGGCTTCCCGCCGTGACCGCGAAGATCGAGGGGACGCGGGGGAAGCTGAAACGGCTGGTGGAACACGGCTGGCTGATCGAGGATCAGCCCGGACGGTTCGCCCCGGCTCACCCGGCGCCGGGCGGGGAATCGGCGAACTAGCGGAACGATAATCGGTGACCGCCTCGACATCACCGGCAGCCGCTGGGGCCTGGACGGCGCCGAAGCCGTCCTCCAGCTCCGCGCTCTCATCGACAATGGCGACTTCGACGCCTACTGGCGATACGACCTCGCACGCGAGCACGAACGCCTCTGCCCAACCCCCGACCAGCACCACTACGAACTCACGGCCTGACATGGCGCTTAGCGAACGGACCGACCCGCCAAAGTAGCCGATACTCCTGTCCCACCTGCAGGACTCCCGAAACACGTCCGTCTTCCAGTGCACCTTCAGACGGGCCTTCCAGGGCGATAGCGTGTGGTCGTGACGGACCATGCGTATGACGCGGCCGACATCGAGGTGATCGAGTTCGATGCCGCCGTGCGCAGACGGCCGGGCATGCACTTCGGGGTGGAACCTGAAAATCCGAAGCTGCCGGCCAACTTGCTCTGCGCGGTGGGTCGTCATGTGCTTCATCCGGCGACAAGCGTTGCCGAGAACCACACCCTGCGTGGTCTCCTCGAGATCACCAGCGACAGCAGCTTCACGATATCCATGGACCAACCGCACGCCTGGCATGACCCCGGTACTCCCGTCCTCGGATACTACGGCTCTCTCCTCGGGCCCGAATGGTGGCTATTGGCCGCTGCTGCCGCGCTCTCCGGGCAGGTGACTGTTGAGATGTGGGGCGCGGGGCGCGGGTTGCGTCAAGTCCACACTGGCATCCGGCCCCGCACCGCTCCCCGAGAGTTTCGTCCACCACAAGGCAGCGGCACGAGGGTGAGCTTCACCTTCGACCCGGCATATGTCGGGCCGCACTTCGTTCTCCCCACGGAACTTGAGAACCTCGACCTGCACGGTCCGCACTGCGCGCAGCCAGCGGGCTCGGGCCACGTCCTGTTCAGGGACATCCGCTGCGGACGAGAGGCACAGGAAGTCTTGCACCGCTGACTCAACCGCGTGATCAGGGACGTTCCTCAAGGGCTACACCCGTCGAAGATGCGGTCGTACGAGAGCGACTGGCCAGCACCAGACCACGCCCGAGTTCCTGCCCGTACACGTCCAGGAAGTCACGAACCCGCGCTTCCGCCCGCACCGACGGCAACGCCTCCCTGCTGCTGGCATGCAACGTCGCCGTCCTCGCCAAACTCGGCTCGATCGCAGACGGAGGCCTGCCGACCGTCACGAAGGGCTTCGCCGCCGTGCTCGCCCTGGCTGGAGTTGAGGAGGAGGGAGGGCGGGATGGGTGGCGCGGACGCCCCGGGGATCGGGGCGGGCTCGTTCGTGTTGCACATCGAGCGGTCTCCACGCCCGTGCCGCCGTTAGCTCGGCGGCGACGTCCGGGACGTCGGCGGGGGAGAGGTCGGGGTAGGCGTGCGGCTATGGGTAACCGTTAATGTGGGAAATCTCTGTTGGTTCGGGAATGAATTCCCGGACCAACAATCATTTCCTGAATTCAGACGGGTGCTGCGCTGCTAAATGCGGAGAAGGGTGCATCGATGAATGACGCGGTAAGGAAAACTCTAGTCTTCTCTGCAATTTTGATCGTAGGGGGACTCTGCGGGTGCGTTGTTGGACTGATTGCTGGAGACGTGCCGCCGATAGTGATGGGTGCGGCCGGTGCAGCATGCGGAGCGCTTCTGGCGGCTTTTTCCGTGCTGGCCCATCGGAAAAATCGCTCTTGACCATGGTGCTAAATTTGGCGAGTCGACGTTCGCGCCAGGTAGTACTCCAGTCGCAGATCGTGATCTTCATGTCTGGGATACGGCTTGTCGCCGGTAGTGGCTGGTGCGGGACTGGACTTGATGGCGGCGTCGCCAGTCAGACCAGCTGAGGTCGTGCGCTGCGCCATGGGCCGGTCGGATGACGAGCGTGATGAACAGGCCCTGGATCTCGTTGCAGGACAGCGGGATCAGTCCGTCGGGGGCCGCGGGCTAGCGGGCGTGTTTGTCGGCACGGACGACGGCGAGGAAGGCGTAGGCGAGCATGGCTCCCTGCATCCGCATCAGCAGATGGACCACTGCTGATGTTCCGGCAACACTCCAGTTTCCTCGACCAGGTAGGTGACACCGGACGTAATGCCCGGCACCACCTACCCACGTACGTGCCTTACGCAGCTACGAGGTAGCTGATGCTCTCACCGGGTTGTGTCTTGAACTCCAGGCGGAAGCGGGTGTTGTCCCGCACGTTGGTGGACAACGTCGCCCATCCCGGGTATGGCAGCAGCTTCCAAGGGCTACAGCTGATCGTCGATCCGTTGGCACGCTCCAGGCAAGAGCGGGCGTCCGTCTGGTATCGGACGTGCGTAAGCTGCACGTTGATATCCGCGCAGCGGTTGGTTGTGTAGTAGGGCCCTACCGCGGTGGAGCCGTACGGCAGCCTGATGGTCGCCGACTGGGCGCCCCCATAGCAGCTCGTCGCGGCGGAACTGACTCCTGCGCTCGGTCCCGATATACCCCCCAAGGCCATGGCTGCCACAAGAGCGATCTTCGCCCACTTGCGCATACACACCTCCATCGATAGACCGGATGATTCGGTCTATGGGTTCATTAAATGCCCCATGGGGTGTATTAGGGGTGATTGCTAATTAGTGCTCTTAAATGCCCATCAGGAGTGACACCCTGTCCGTTGGTGTTCGGCGTAGTAAGCCTCATTGACCAGTACTTCGAGTGTGTGTCGACGCCTCCCATTACCGACGGCAAGTATCCGCTCAGCCGTGAAGATCGCGATCTGCAGCTGGAGTACTAGGAAAGCCCGTAGCGCGACGGTGGAGGACTCGCTCTGTCGGCTTTTCCCGCCTTTCTGGGACGAAGCACCCCAGAAAGGCGGGAAATGCGTGCCTCCGATGACACCAACCGCCGCAGGTGTCTACCTCGACCCCTCAGGCTTCTACAAGACGGGCGCCTGCTACTACGACCCCAGCCTCGGCCGCTTCACCCAGTGCGACCGGAGCGGCAAAGAAGGAAAGGTGCACACGGGCAGGCTCGGCCACCGCACCTCCAGCAGGGGGCTCGGACGTCACCGGGCATCCAACCGCCACGACCACCAACCCGGCGAACCAACGCGGTCAGAGCCTAGTGATCACGCGATCCCGATGATGTTCGTGGTCCGAGTCCCTCGCGGGAATCTCTCAACTCACTGGGCGCTTCCGAGCCCCTTGCAAAGACCAGGACGGTGACGACCCGCCACAGGCGCAGCCCGCGCTGCTCCGTCCGGCGCCGAGGCAGATGTGTTCTCACACATCCTCAGGACGGTCCCGGGCCATGAGCCGGCTGCGATCCCGTCGCCTCGGCACGACGTTAGCGGGCCGGCGCCCGCAGCAGGGCGGCTCCGAGTGGGGTCAGGGTGTGCAGGACCGTGTTGGCGTGGCGGTGGCTGTTGATCAGGCCGGCGTCGCGCAGTACGGCGGTGTGATGGCTGGCCGTCGTGGGGGTCACGCCGGCCCGGCGGGCGGCCTCGGTGGTGGTGGAGCCGGTCGCGCTGGCTCTCAGGATGGCGGCGCGGGTGGGGCCGAGCAGCACGTGCAGTGGTGGGGAGTCTGCGTGCGAGGTCGTCGTCGGCAGGTGATGGAGGGGATAGAGGAGAACGGGCGGGAGCCCGGGGTCGGCCAGAGCGATAGGCGCCTGCCAGCAGAAGTGGGAGGGGATCAGGAGCAGCCCCCGCCCGTCGAGGTGGACGTCGCGGTGGTCCGGATACGGATCGATCTCCAGTACCGGTGGCCGCCAGTGAATCGCGGGGCCCAGTCCGGAGAGCAGGCCTTCGGTTCCCGCGTGGAACAGGGTGTGGGCGTGCCGGGCCCGTTCGGCGTGCAGGTGTTCCTGGATGCACTCCTCGTGCGGGGCGATCGCGGCACGGTGGTAGGCGCGCAGGGCGCCCACGAGTTGTTCGCGCAGGTCCGGCTCGGTGAGCCGGCGTGTCCAGGCCGGGGCTCCGACGACCCGGTTGAGCGCGTCGACCTCGCGCGCGACCCTCTGGCCCGGCGTGTCCCGAATTGCCTCCAGCCCGGCGTCCAGTCCTTGGGTGCCCTCCAGTGGTGTCAGGAAGTCGGGGAAGTAGCTGGCGCGGGGGAAGAGCGGCAGCAGGAAGTTCTTCACCGTCCGTTCGAGCCCGGCCAGACGCAACGAGTCACGTGCGGTGCGGAACCAGGGTGCGTAGGCCCAGCGGCCTTCGCGGGTCTGGAGCCGGTGCAGACTGACCGCGATCTCCCAGAGCGCGTGCGGTTCGGTCGCCACTCTGACCCTGGTGAGGTCCTCGGACGTGAAGTGAAAGCGGAGCATCCCTTTCCCCGTGGGGTACTGGTGCCGACCTGCGAAGTGTCAGTGGACTCGCATGAGCATGACAGCGATACGCGGGGCCGGGAAGCATGTATCCCGCCAGCCGTAGGCCCGTTGGGGCAGTCCACTAGAAGGGTACGAAATGTTCCCGTACGAGCAGGAGCACGACCGGAAGTCCAGCCGCACCCGCCGTCGGGGCCGCCGGGGTCTCGTCGCCGCGGCGCTCACCCTCGCCACGGCCGCCCTGGGCCTGATCGCACCGAGTGCCGCGAGTGCCACGGCGCAGGCGTGGGAGTGCAACAGCGGCAGCGTGTGCGTCTACAGCGGCAACAACGGCACGGGCAGCCGATGTTCATGGAGCAACGCCGACCCCGACTGGTACAGCGGTGACGTCCAGTGCTCGTGGGCCGACAACCAGGTAGTCAGGTCGATCTACAACCGCGGCACGTCGTCCTCGTACAACTGGGTCGTTCTCTACACCGGCGCCAACTACACCGGCGACCACTATTGCTGGGCGCAGAACGGTGGCTTCGGATCAGAATTCAACACCAAGATCCGCTCCCACCGCTGGCGCGCTTCCTGCTCATGACCGGATGACAGGTCGGCGGGCCCCCGAGCGCGGGGACCCGCCGATACCTGTGGGCCCCACACCCCGGTGGAGCTCATTCAACGAAGCGGCTCCTCGTGGTGACCTGCCGTGCGCGGTCGGGTTCCCGCACGTGAGGGTGCGTGGCGCCCGGACGGAGAGCCTGTTACGCACTTTCGGGTGACGGCCCGCCAGGGACTGGGGTGGCGCATTCCGGCAAACACGGGCGAGGGACCAAGGCGCATACCGCTCGATGATCTGACGTGGCGTCAACATGGTGCGTTCGCGGCATAAATGGACAATGCATCCAAGAGTCACAGCAATGTGGATGACCAGTAACGGACCGTCCGTATTGCGTTCACAACCTGCACGGCACGGCCATGGTGTGGATGTGCGGCCAACCGGCCGCCACCCGCACACCGCACCAGCCCGTTCCACCGGCCCCGCTGCAAGGGGCCGTCGGGACAGGGCGGGTGCTCGTACAGCCTGGGGGCTTTGTGTCTTCTTCCACGGTGACCGCCCGTCGTCTCTCCGCCGCCGTGCTGTCGGCCGCCGCGATCGTCGGGGCGGCGGCGCTGCCGGCGTCGGCGGCCGACCACGCCCGGCCCGACCGGACGAAGGTGGAGATCAGCGCGGTCCAGTACGACGCGCCCGGATGGGACGACCGCTCGCGGCGCTCGCTGAACAAGGAGTGGGTGGAGCTGTCCAACCCCTCCCGCCGCACCGTCAACCTCGACGGCTGGACCCTGAAGAACGAGGACGGCGACACCTACACCTTCGACCACTACCGTCTCGAGGGCCGCGCCACGGTCCGTATCCACACCGGCTGGGGCCACGACACCGACAGCGACCTCTACATGGACCGCCACAACGAGGTGTGGGACAACCGCTCCGACACCGCCACCCTGCGCAACGACCACGACCGCTTCGTCGACGACGAATCCTGGGGCCGCCACCACCGCGGCCACGGCGGTCACCACCACGGCGGCAACCGCCACCACTGATGCGTCGTCCCGCACCTGCGGCATGAGGTGGTGCTGCAGGTGCGGACGGGGTGTGGCCCCGGACGGTTCGCCCGGATGCTGTTTGGTTGCTTCTGGGGGCTGACGTGACGTCGGCCTTCGACCATGGAGGATGTGGCCGACCCGTTTACGGAACTGACAACGACGGATGGGACCCTCGGGCTCAGTGTCTTGTAGTCGGTGACCGTCCTGGAGGCGGTCGTGCGGGCATCCGAAGAAACCCTCGCAGAGGGCGAGCTCTGGGGCGTGGCAGGCCGGCTCGGTGGTCACGTCACCGCGGTCAGCGTCGCAAATACCACGACATTGCCTCGGTAGCCGGTTCCTGCGGCGTATTCACCCCCACAGGTGATCACGCGTAATTCGGGCCGGGGGGAACTGCCGTAGACCTTCTCGTCCGGAAATGCCTTCTTGTCGTAGAGCTCGACGGCGTCGACCGTGAAGACTGCTGTGTGCCGGTCTGCCCGGGTGATCTCGATGGTGTCGCCCTTGGCCAGTGCCCCGAGCCGGTAGAAAACCCCCGGTCCTTCCTGCGTGTCGACATGTCCCGTCGTGATGGCTGTGCCCTGCGAGCCGGGAGTTGGGCCTTCGCCGTACCACCCGGCGAAGGCCGGCATATCTGCCGGTGGTGGGCGCAGTGCTCCTGTCTCATCGAGGGTCAGTTCCGTCATGGGGGCGTTCACGCCGATGGCGGGGGCCCGCAGCCGGACCGGATCAGAGGGAGGCAGCGCCGACACTGAAGGGTGGTGGGCCGAGGCGGTGTTGCTGGGACTGGGCTGCAGGGAGGGGGAGAAGGACTGCGTGGTCGAAGGCTGCGGAGGCTGTCCGTCCCGGAGTGCCGTGGTCATCAGCATCAAGCCCGTCAGCAGGGTGCAGGCGAGCCACTTGGTGGAGGGGGTGAACAGGGGGGAAGGTTCGACGGGCTCGTCGCTGGGTGCCATCGCTCTAGCGCCTTTGCTGTGCGGCCGAAATGAGTGACGGGAGCGACTCGAGCCCCGGGACCGACGAAGGCCCGGGGGCTGGGCCGATGGAGCAGAGCGTCAGGTGCGGGCACCGGCCTGGCGGCGGCGCATCTTGATCGCGCCTCCGGCGGCGGCTCCGGCGAACAGCACCGCCCCCAGGGCAAGCTGTGTGCCCTTGTCGTTGCCCGTTCCGAAACCAGCGTCGACTGGACCGTTGGGGTTGCCGGTGCCGACCAGGTATGTGCCCGTGATTTTGACTCGCGGCGGGCACTTCAGGGTGACGGTGTAAGCACCGGGCTCGGTTCCGCTCGGCACCTGGAATTCGCCGGTCAGTACGCCCGTGCGGGCGCCTGGGAAGAGGTGGAACATGCCTCCTGCCTCGGCCTCGCCCTTCCCATAGGTCTCCGAGCCACAGGCTGTGGTGCTCACGCGGACGGTGGAACCTGGGGCGGCGTGTCTCGTGCTGATGTGGATACCTGATTCGCTGCTGGGGCCGCTCGCGGCTGCTGCGGCTGTGCTCGACAGTCCGACGGCACCGAGAACCAGACCGATGCCGGCGCCTGCACATTTGATACGCATGAAGTTCCTCCGGGGAAGCAGTGGCCGGCCCGATTGCGCAGCCCCGTTGTTGTGCTCCGCTCATGAGAAAACCGACAGACCGTCAGGGCCGCAACACGGCATACGGACGGATGGGTCATCCGGCCACACCCAGCGACCGCAGTCCTTTGATCATTTACGCAGGTGAGCGGCTTTGAGGGAGAGATTGGAAGAATGCACCGCACAGGTGACGAAGGACCAGCGTCCGTCATGGCTGAACCTTGAGTCGAGTCCCCACGTTGCTTTTGGAATGACGATCACCCTCCTGCATCGCGCGGGGGAGGAGCGCACCGGTTCCTATGGAGCTGCCCCGGAATGGTTCCTGAGCCGGGAGAAATGCAGGTCGTCGAGGTCGACCAGCCCGATCGACGCGCCGTCGGCACGCCCAAGACGGGCGAGGGCCCGGCCGCCGACCTGCGCGCGCTGAGACCGGCGAAGGAATCGGCCGTCAAAGCCCGGTAGCCGACGGCGAACCCCGCAGCGTCGGCGAGGTTCGCTGCGCGCTCCCTGCAGCCTGGCCGTTCCGAGGAGGGAGTGTCCTGCCAGGGGGCATCCAGTCTGACTGCGGTCCAGCCGGTGGGCTGCTTGCCCCATCTGCAGGCCATGCTCGGCATTCTCCGGGTCCACGACCTGGCCCTCACAAGCTAACCCACGCCCCATACGGGACAACCTCTATGAGAGCCGCCTGCCGCTCACCTGCACCTCAAGGACCGGACCGGTGCCGTGTCACCGGTGTCTTCTGTGCCCGGCCGCGCCCTGACGGCTTTGACGGCCGCGGAGGCCGGGCTTCGGCTGGTGTCGCTTGCGCCGCTTGCCCGACCGGTTCACGGCCGTCTGAGCACGCGCCTGGGCGGGCGGGCCGGTTTGCCGCAGGCTCTCGATCGTGTCCTCAATGTCGTGCAACTCCGCCTCGGCACGCCCCGGTTCCTCCGCGTCGAGCCGGGCGAATGCGTAATGCGCCTGCTCGTGCGCGCGCAGCACCTTGGCCCGGGGGCGGCCCCGGCCTCCGTACGACTGGGCCAGCACTTCCTGCGCCCGGGCCCTGTTGAACCTGAGTCGCCAGGCACGTACGTCCAACTCGTCGTACAGCGTCAGTGCCCGGCGGGCGGCGGCCTCGGCCCGTCCGCAGGTCTGCCGGGTCGCGGGTGCGGCACGCTGCGGCCGGCCGGTCGCGTCCAGCGCGAGCAGAACCTCCGCCTCCAGACAGTTCGTCCAGGCCTCGTGGATGCGATTGGCCCACCGGTCCTCCTCGCGCATCCCTTCGTACTGTTCCAGCGCCTGCTCGACGTGTTCCAGCGCCTCGAGCAAGTCCTCCTGGCGGCTCTCCGCCGGACGGGCACGCGCCCTGCCCAGGTGCGCCTCCGCCAGTCGGCCCAGCGCGAGGGCGTGCTGCGGCCGTACGGCCTCGCGGTACTCCCGCTCCAGGGCGTTGTAATGACGGTTCAAGGCTTCGGTGTGCCGCTCGACGCTCTCGTCCCACTCCTGCCGGGCGGCGTGCTGGACGCCCAGGATGGACAGGGCTTCGGCGATGTCCCGTTTCCACAGGCCCGGACACCTCTCGCGCAGCGCCTCGTAGATCTCGACGCTCTCCGAGGCCCTGGCCACCGCATGGTCGACGCGTCCGCTCGCACCGAGCTGCCACGCCAGACCGCGCAGCGCGAACGCCCGCATGCCCTGGATCTCGTCCGGCGCGTGCTCGTCGCTCTCTTGGGCGTGCGGCAACCGCTCGATCAGCTCGCACGCCTCGGTTGCCGCCTGCAGGGCCTCGCGCTGGCGGCCGATGCGGTGAGTGGCCGTGGCCAGCGTGCACAAGGACTTCACCAGACCGAAGGCGTTCCCGCGGCTGGGGTTGCGCTGGAACAGCGGTTCCAGACGCCGTATGGAGTCCCGGGCACAGAGGTCCGCGTCCTCGAACCGCCCCACGTCGACGAGCCGGTCGGCCAGGTCCTTGAGGGCCTCCGCCAAGGCGAACTCGTGCTCCTCGGACGGACTGAACTGGTGCAGCGCGTGGTATATGTCCACCGCCTGCCCGGCGACCTCATGCGCCTGGATGCGCAGACCCGAACTGGCCAGGTACAGCGACCAGCGCTGAAGGGCCTGGGCCAGCTCTTCCCGGTGGTCCTGGGCGGGCGCTCCGCTGCCCTGGCGGTAGTGCTGCACGGCGTGTTCCGCGACGGCCGTGGCCAGCTCCAACAGGACGTCCGGGCAGGCGAGGTCGAGTTTCCCCGAGGACCTGGGCGGCGACCTCCTGCGCCGACTCCTTGCGCAGCGTGGAGTTCAGCGCGCAGGCCAGCGAGGTGCCGATGGCGCGCGCGAACTGGTCCTGATCGGTGGCCGCGACCTGTTTGACCAGCCTGACGAGGGGGCGGGCGTGATCGCGCAGCGCGGCGTCCAGCGCCTCGCGGGCCCGCTGCTGGGCCGACGGCTCACTCGTCCCGTCGGCCCGCCAGCCGTCGGAGCCGGCGGTGAGCTGAAGGACGTGCAGCACATTGAGTATCTGGCGTGCCTGGTCGGTCGAGGCCTGGGGGATCCCCGGGCCGTCGCCGCCGACGTCGAGCAGTCGCGGGGCGATATCGGGAAACGCGGCGATGACCTTCGCGCCGAGCCGTTCGGCGAGCCTCAGCGGCTGGAGCGACCGCAGGTAGCCGTCTCCGGTGAGCTCCGCGTGCTGCCATCGGGCGAATGCACGCGTGAGCCACTCCGGTTCGTCGGCGAGGTCGGGGACGAGCCGCAGCCGGCGCGCCGCCTCGGTCTCCCGCTCCCCGTCCGTCTCGCCGTCGGCCACCGCCAGACTCGAGACGGCGACGATCCGTTCGAGCAGGACCGGGTCGTGGGGCAGCCTCTGACGCTCGGCGGACGCCTGCCACCTCTGGCGTTGCACGTCGAGGGCGTAGTCCAGCAAGGCGTTGGCGCGTGAGCGCGTGGGCGGTCCCGCGGTGGCCGAGTGCGTTTTGAGCAGTAGGCTGCGGGCGTCCACCAGTGCCTGGATGAGGATGAGCAAGGGGACGCGGTGGCCTGGTCGCTCGGCACGATGCAGCGAGGGGCACGTGACGGGTGAGTTCCAGCAGCTCCAGCTCGTCGTTGCCGACGCGGCGAGACAGCCGCCGTTCCCCGCCGACGTCGAGTGTCACGCAGTGGTGGTGCTCTTTGCAGGCATTGTCCATTGTCCTACACAGCGATCAAGTCGCTTATCCCAATGAGCGGTTGTGACCGTCGCGGGCTCCGGGCGGCCAAGTCATTTCGGCCATCAAGCGGCGACAAGCTCACTGCCATACCCGGAGCCCTCGGGCCCACTGATCCTACGAACGACCGGAGTTGGCCCGCGCCAAAACGGTAGGACAAGCTCAGTTTCTGTCTCTTCGGCAGGCCCTTTCATCGGTTTAGTCAGCGGCTCCTGGGATAACATCACGCAGGCTGTTGATCGTCGCGGCAGCCGTGATACCGAAGAGGGAGCCATGTGGCGAACGCTGGCCGGTGTGGTGTCCGGTCTGCTCGTGCTGTTCGTCGGCAGTCTCGCCTTCAACGCGGCGTCCGGGCAAAGCCATTGGCCAGGACCGCTCGACCTCGTGCGGGTCCACCCGTGGCTGGTTCTCCTCCTCCTGATACCTGTGTCGCTGATCGGGCTGTGGCAGGCGCCGCGCCGCGACCGCGGGCAGAGCCCGCCCGCGCCCATGACGTACCAACTGCCGCCACGCAACACTGACTTCACTGCCCGCGACGCCACGCTGCGGGAACTGCGGCAGCGCCTCACCTCGACGAACGGTGTCGCGATGCTGGTCGTGCGCGGGATGGGCGGTGTCGGCAAGACCCAACTCGCGGTCGAATACGCCTACCGGCACCTCGAGAAGTACCGGTTCGTCGCGTTCGTGCATGCCGGGGACGCCGACCGGGTGGCGTCGCAGTTCGTGTCCCTGGCCGGGGAGCTGGGGCTGGCGGAAGCAAGCTTCGACCAGGTCATCCCGCGGGTGTACGGCAAGTTGGCGGACCGCAGGCCCTGGCTGATCATCTTCGACAACGGGGAGGAACAGAACACTCTCACGCACGCGCTGCCATCGGGTGGCCTGGCGAGCAACGGCCATGTCATCGTCACCACCAGGGTGAGGAACTGGTCGAGCAGTGCCGGTGTCATCGGCCTGGACGTGTTCGCCAGGCAGGAGTCGGTGAGCCTGCTGACGCGTCGGGTGCCCGGCATGACCGCGGCGGTGGCGGACCGGATCGCCGAGGAACTGGGGGATCTGCCGCTGGCGTTGGAGCAGGCAGCCGGGTACATGGAGTACAACCAGACGGCGCCCGATGACTACGTGAGTCTGCTGACGTCCCGGCTGGAGGAGATGATCTCGCTGGGCGCGCCGGGCGACCGGTCGGCGGTGATGGTCGGGGCCTTGTGGCAGCTCAGTGTGCGAAGGCTGGAGGCGGAGCGGCCGCAGGCAGTGCGGATGCTGAGGCTGTGTGCCCTACTGGCGCCGGAACCGATCCCGCTGGACCTGTTCACCCGTAGTCCCGAGATCCTGAACGTGGGCGCCTCCGATCCGCTGGTGTGGGACAGGACGCTCGGTGCTCTGGCCGGTCTGGGACTCGCGCGGCGCGGGAACGCGTCGCTGGTGGTGCACCGGCTGGTGCAGGCCGCCGTCCGGGCCGATATGCCGGAGGAGGCGCATGCCGACGCCCGGGTCCAGCTGTGCCGGGCGCTGGTCGCGGCCGTACCGCACGACGTCCACGGCGACCCGGACGCGCGGCCGCGCTGGCAGGAGTTGCTCTCGCATGTCCTGGCGGTGACCAAGGACGATCCACCGGTCGAGTGCGCTGCGGAGACGGCGGTGCTGCTCAGGCTGGCGTCGGAATTCCTCATCCAGATCGGGGACTACCAGATGGCGCTGCCTCTGTGTGAGCGTGCCCTCGCGATCGACGAGTCGATCGAGGACCGGGATGCGGAGACTGGCTTCGATCTGATCACTCTGGCGCAGATCCACCGGGAGCTCCACGCGCCGGAGAGGGCCCGCCCACTCGTGGAACGCGCGCTGCGGCTGCACGAGTCCTGCCTGCCGGCGAACGATCCCGCCATCGCAACGGACCTGGCCACGCTCGCGCGCACGCTGTGCCTCCTCGGTGAACACCGTGCGGCGCTGCCACTGGCCGAGCGGGCGCTGCAGATCGACGAGGCGGCGCTCGGGCCGAACGACCCATACGTGAGCTTCGACCTGATTGCACTGGCGAATGTCCATGTCGACCTCGGCGACCACGAGGCGGCCCTGCCACTGATCTCACGGGCACTGCAGATCCGCGAGGCCGTCTATGCGCCGGACCATCTGTACATCGGCTACGTCCTCATCTTCCAGGCCAAGGTCCTGCACGCGATGAACAACCCGACCGCCGTGGGTTTCGCGCGCCGGGGTGCACAGATCCTGCAGACCCGGCTGGGCCGGACCCACCCCAAAACCGAGGATGCCTTCACTCTGGTCGACCGGCTGCGTTGACTGACGCGACGAGTGGCACCGAGGCCGGCAAGGCCACTGTGCGGCGTCCCCGGAGGTGGCCGAGTTCCTCGGTGGGGTCGACTTTTGGTGGCCCGGGCTCAGGCCGGGGGCGGCTTCCTGCAGCAACTGACCAGGCGGTTGCTGGAGTCCGCGCTGGAGGGCGAGCTCACTGATCACCGGGCTCGTGCCCCAGATGATCAGTGAGCTCGCCGTCCTTCATCCACCCCGTCGACGGGCAGGTCAAGATGCTCGCCGGACTGTACGAGTACGGTCAGCCCGGAGATCAAGAACGACCACGGCCCGGCCACCTGGCTGATGAACTGCACGACCATCGCGCCGGGCCGCGTCCACCCCTGCATGCCACTCGCCCCGGCCCCGCCCCTCTACGACGCCTGGCTCCATCCCCACCCGGAAGACCCCGACGACCTGCGGGCCCTGCTCATAGCGTCGGCGGCGTCAACCCTGCGGCCCTTGAGGACATGGCGGGCGCGGGAGCCGGGGTTGGTGGCGATCACGGTCATCAGTTGCGGCGTGGTGACAGCGACCGGTGCGCGGGTCGGGGTCCGTTCGGTGGCCAGTTGCTCGGCGCCGGCCGGAGCCGCTCGGGCCTCGCCGGAGAAGACACGACTCTCGTGCGCGAGTTCGGAGAGGTAGTCGAAGAGGCGGAGGCTGGCGTCGCGGATCTTGTCGCGGCTGACGCCGAGCTCGCCCCGGAACGGCTCCCTCGGATGGTGATGGGGATGGGCTCGACGTGCCCGGAACGGGCGATCCCGCGGGAAGGGATTGATGATCGGGCCGGTGCCCTCGTCCAGGTGGAAGTTGTAGAAGTGGTGGGCGCGTACTTCGTTCCGGCTGACGGCTTGCCCGTGACGAGATTCGGTGTACCAGGTTCTGCCCTCGTGGGCGGCGCAGGGCTGGGCGTGGTGATCCCGCGCTGCTTGAGCCGCCAGTGAACGCGAATCGGCCTGTCACCTATCTGCATCCACCGAGCGAAGTCCCGCGCTTCGTGCCTGTCCTTCGTCTCACCGGATCTCCGAATCGCGCAGCCACGCTGACGACCTGGCACCAGTAGATATCTCCACTTGCGCCCGTCTGGTGAGGAGTCATGTGGCCATGAAAGTGGTCACCATCAGTAACTCGGTTCAGATTGCTGATTTCTGATGCGGACATCACACAGGTGACTCGCCGGTTCCGGCGGTGGCCGGGCCGAGGCCCGGTGGGAGGTGGGCCACTGCCAGGGCGGCAGCCTCTTCGGCTGTGGCAGCTTCGCCGAGGACACCCTCGTGAAGAAACCGCTGAACACGGTACGGGCGTCCGGCGTGGGACGGGACAATGGCCACTACCACGGGGGATCTGCGCCCGGTGTAGGTCCTGAAGCCGAGCGTCCAGTGGCTGGAGATCGGGGAGAGCTGCCGCAGGCGCGGTTCGGTCTGGGCAGCTTCCACAAGCAGACCGAATTCAGGGAAGTCCGGCGCATCGGCGGCCTGTTCCCGGAGCAGACGCCAGCTCACGTCAACCGCTGCGGCAGGCCCGCGTTCGTGAGCCTCGGCAAGTTCGCTGAAGTGCAGAAACGGCAGTTGAGCGTGCAGTTCCCGCAGGCTCTTACCTTCCCCCCCCACGCCACGCCTGCCCGGACGACGTCAGCGAGATCGGGGGTTGCTCCGGTGATGAGTTCGACTCCCTGGCTCCAACCGGAAACACCGAACCAGCGCCTCTCGGCTCCGATGTGAACGGATAGCGGCAGACGTTCAGGAACCAAGGCCGCGATGCTCGCCGAAACGACTGGACCCCAGTCCCCGGGCAGGGTCACGAGATCGACACCAAGTTCGGCCGCCACCTGGTCCAGGGCGGCGGCCAGACTGCCGGCGGCGGCCAGGTCGGGATAGAGATCGGAGTTCACGATCAAATTGTGCCTTCACCGCGCTCTGGCGAAGAACAGCAATCGATGAAGGAAGTGGCGCCGGGCGCCGGGACGCACGGGGACAAGAGTCACTGCTCGTGTCCGGCGTTCGCTGCTTGGGAGTGCGACTGGCCACCAATGGGGACCGTGAGCGGAGGGTCCCTGGCCGTACACGGGGAGAAGGTCTTGGTCACCGTCCAGACCTGAACCTGCATCAACACGGACAGATCTCCTGAATGACGCCGTCCTGGCCGCGCCTGTGAGGGAGTTCGGGAGGCCGGCCGTCGTCCGGACGCGGAGTTCGACCTCCTTCATCGCAGCAGCGCGGTGGCCTCGAAGTCTCCTCGCAGGAATTGGGGCCGTGCCTTCGCCTCCAGAACCGGGCACGAGTTCGATGTCGAGCCGTTGAACTGCTCTGATCCAGGGCAGGCCTTGGTCGGGTGCGGCGTGTCCCTGGCGGGTGACGAGGAACGAGCCCGATGTGTCCTGTCTGACGTTCCAGACCATGAGTCCGCGGTTCAGCAGCCACGACCACGCTTCTGTCAGCGCCAGAACAGCCTCGGGCTTCTCGTAGTAGGTGACTCATGCCTGTTTAAGCCAGTTTTGCCAATTCCACTCGTTGTTGTCCCGAGCGTCTTTGAGTGAGTCAGCGCACCAAGCAAGGGGGGCTCTCACAGTACCTGTATCACCAGGGTCTCCCGGACGTCCCAAACGCCTGTCAACCTGGTTGAGTCGAAGGCGCCGACGACACTCCATGGACACGGACTGCCGCTTTACTCCCATCAGTTCAATTCAGCTGCCGCGAATGCGCGACCCTGTCGGCGCATTCTTCCGCGACAGAAGGAACGGAGACCAATGGCGAACAACGAATTCACCACTCAGACAGAACTTTTCGATCTGAGTGGGAAGTGCGCACTTGTCACTGGCGGCACCAGGGGCATTGGGATGATGATCGCGCGCGGCCTTCTCCAGGCGGGCGCCCGCGTCGTCATCAGCTCACGCAAGGCAGACGCGTGCGCGGAGGCCCAGCATCTACTGTCCGAATTCGGCGACGTTCAAGCAATCCCCGCCGACCTGTCCAGGCACGACGAGTGCCAGCGCCTCGCTGACCTTGTCATGGCCGACTCGGAACGCCTGGACATCCTTGTCAACAACGCGGGAGCGATGTGGCGCGAGCCGCTGGAGACGTTCCCGGACGAGGCCTGGGACTCAGTGATCGACCTAAACCTCAAGTCGCCGTTCTGGCTGGTACAGGCGCTGCTCCCCGCACTTCGCAGGGCGGGTACCGCCGATGATCCCGCGCGGATCATCAACATCGGCAGTATCGCCGCCATCCACGTCGCCCAGGCGCCCAACTACTCGTACGCCAGCAGCAAAGCGGCACTCCATCAACTCACCCGCGTGCTTGCCAGGGAGCTGGGCCCACAGCACGTCACGGTGAACGCGGTAGCACCGGGAGTGTTCCCGTCGCAGATGATGGAGGCCACGCTCGATGCCATCGGCGACAAGATCTCGGCGGCGGCCCCTCTGCGCCGGCTCGGCCGCGACGACGACATGGCGGGTATCGCCGTGTTTCTCGCCAGCCGGGCTGGGTCCTACCTCACGGGCACCATCATCCCGGTAGACGGCGGCACCGCCACGACCGCAACGGGCACCCCCTAGTTTGCGGCACGGGCTTACGGTAAGGGGATGGCCACGATGGATCCACGCACCGAGATCCGGGAGTTTCTCAGCTCGCGTCGCGCGCGCATCACACCCCAGCAGGCGGGCCTGCCCGCATACGGCGGCAACCGTCGGGTCAAAGGTCTGCGCCGCGAGGAGGTAGCGCTGCTGGCGGGGGTGTCGGTCGACTATTACGTGCGCATGGAGCGCGGCAGCCTCGCCGGTGCCTCTGATGGCGTGCTCGACGCGTTGGCCTCTGCTTTGCAACTCGACGAGGCCGAGCGCGATCACCTGTTTCACCTCGCGCGCCAATCCAGGGCACCCAGCGGCCCACGCCGGCGTAAGCCTGCCGTGACGGTGCGCTCGACGCTGCAGCAGGTGCTCGACGCGATCTCCGATGCGCCGGCCTGGATCGGTAACGGCCGCTATGACGTGCTCGCCATGAACCAACTCGCTCGCGCGCTGTATTCACCGGTGCTGGCCGATCCGCGACGGCCCGCGAACACAGCGCGCTTCGTCTATCTAAACTCTGAGGCGGCCAGAGATTTCTTTGTCGATTACGACCAAGTTGCCGGCGCCGCGGCCGCGAAGCTACGCATGGAAGCCGGCCGCAATCCGCACGACGAGGAGCTGATCGCCCTGGTCGGTGAACTGTCGACGTGCAGTGAGCTGTTTCGGCAGCGGTGGGCATCTCAGGACGTGCGGCTGCACCGGTCCGGCCGCAAGCGTGTGCACCACCCGATCGTGGGTCAGCTCGACTTGGACGTCGAGTCCCTGGAACTGCCCGCCGAACCCGGCCTGCACCTCAACGTCTACACCGCACCCGCGGGCACACCGACCGCTGACAATTTGGCGCTCCTGGCGTCGTGGGCGGCCACCCAACAGACGTTGGCGACCGAGCTCGAAGCACACAACGGATAGTCCACCGCCATCAGCCGTACTAGTCAGCGGACCATGACGTGGGGCAACAACCTGCCGGGAAGTAAACACGGGAGTGAGACAAAAATCAGTGTGGACACGCGTGAATCGTTGAAGATGGCGCTGTGGCGGCGCGATGACGCCTGACGCCGTGTCAGTGACGGGCTGATCCATCACAGCGATGCCGGGCCAATACAACTCGAATGCGATGCGGAAACTTCTCACTCGTTGCAGAAAAGCGGTGTCAACGGCCCCTTGGCGCCGAGCTGTTCAGTTCCACTTCAACCGGCGTCTCGCCTTTTGAGAATCTGCCCTACCGCCTCTTTCGTCTCGTCTCCACCACGAGCAAGATGGGTGCCTCGAGGGATGGCAACGTTGTCATCCCTCTCCGCGCGCACTTCCTTGGAGACACCATGCACGCCACGACGGGCCCCGCCCGGACCAGAGCGCAGGCCTTGTTGTCGCACCGGATACGGACGCGGCCAACTCCGCCGACACGGACTGTCCTCATCCTCATCGCCCTGCTGGCCGCGCTCATCCCGCCGCTCGGCATTACGAACCTTGCGGCAGCAGCAGCCCGGCCCGAGACCGCTTCCCGGTCGAACGTGAGCCAAGTCAACCCGTTCATAGGGACGACCGGCAGCAGTAGCACCGAGTACGGGGGGATGATCCCAAGTACCGCGCCGCCCTTCGGGATGACGCGGTGGTCGCCGATGACGCGCGAGAACTACGTCAGCCGCCTGCCCTACCACCTCGGCGACCCGAAGATCACGGGCTTCATCGGCACCCACCAGCCGGCGATCTGGATGGGCGACTCCGGCTACGTGGTCGGAATGCCCGGGGTCGGCGCCGTCAAGACCGCTGAAGCAGACCGCGGACTGCCGTACAGCCACAGCGATGAGACTGCCTCCCCCGAGCTGTACACCGTGCACATGCACCCGTCGCCCGAGCAGACGCTCCGCGCCGAACTCACCGCGACCTCCCGGGTCGGCGTTCAGCGACTGACCTACCCTCAGCACACGGCCCCGAATTACGTGGTGCAGGCGACACGATCCGGCATCACCGGCAACGTGCACATCGATCCAGCTCGGCGGGAGATCAGTGGTTACAACCCCGACCGCCAGGACAGTAACCTCGGGCCCTTCAAAGCGGCCGGCTTCAAGGGCTACTTCGTAGCGCGCTTCGACACCTCCTTCGCCGGCTACGGCACCGCGACCGGCGCCACACAGTACGACCGGCAGAGCGACCGCACGGATCAGGACGTCTCGGGCTACGTGCGGTTCCCGTCCGGCACCGCGAACGTCACCGTACGGATCGCGACCTCGTTCATCTCGGTCGACCAGGCCCGGGCCAACCTCGACAAGGAGGTACCCGACCGGCAGAGCTTCGACGCCACGGTGGCCAGGACCAGGGCCGCCTGGGCGGACAAGCTCGACCGGGTCGACATCGACGGCGCGACGCCCGACCAGCGGGCCGTCTTCTACACCGCGATGTACCACGCCCTGCAGTACCCCTCGGAGATGTCCGAGTACGGCCACTACTACAGCGCGTACGACGACAAGGTGCACAAGGGAGTCAGCTACACCGGATACTCGCTGTGGGACACCTTCCGCGCCGAGAACGCCATCCTCACCCTCTTCGCGCCGGAGCGCATCAACGGCATGGTCACCTCCATGCTGCAGGACTACCAGCAGGGCGGCTGGCTGCCGTTGTGGAAGAACCTCACCGAGACCAACATCATGGAGGGCACGAACGCCGACTCGGTGATCGCCGAGGACATCGCCAAGGGCTTCCACGGCTTCGATCTGAACCTCGCCTACCAGGCCGTCCGCAAGGACGCGATGACACCACCCGACGACGACACCACGCTCTGGTACGGCGACCGTCAGGAAGGCACACCTGTCGAGGCCCGGGCGGGCCTGACGACCTATCTGAAGAACGGCTGGGTCGCCGCCGACCACACTGCCGAGGCGGGCGCGCGGACCATGGACTACGCCTACGAGGACTGGGCCGTCGCACAGGTCGCCAGAGCAGCGGGCAAGACCTCCGACGCCGCGTACTTCCTCAAGCGCAGCAAGAACTACCGGAACCAGTACAACGCCGCGACCGGTTTCATGCAGGCCCGCAACCTCGACGGCAGCTGGGCCGGCGGTGCGTGGACCGAGGGTGACCAGTGGGTCTACACGAACGACGTCCTTCACGACGTCCCCGGCCTGATCGCGCTCAAGGGAGGAGACACCGCCTTCGCCTCCTGGCTCGACACCTACTTCGCCGGGGGACACAACAACCACACCAACGAGCCCAGCCACCACATCCCCTACCTGTACGACTACGCCGGCCGGCCGTGGCAGACCCAGCAACTGGTACGACAGATCGCCGACGCCAACTACCAAAACACTCCCGACGGACTCAGCGGCAACGAGGACGCCGGCCAGATGTCGGCCTGGTACCTGCTCTCCGCCATGGGCTTCTACCCGGTGAACCCGGCCTCGGGCCAATACGCCGTGGGCAGCCCCTTCTTCGACAAGGTCACCCTCGAACTCCCCGGGGCACACCGCCCGCTCGTCATCTCGTCACCGCACGCGGCGTCCCGGCCGTACGTGCAGGCGCTGAGCCTGAACGGCAAGAGCATCACCAAGCCCTTCCTCAGCCAGACAGACCTCACGGGCGGCGGCCATCTCGACTTCACCATGAACGCCGCACCGCAGGCCTGGAGCGCGTCGACGACGCCGCCCCCGGCGGCCCAGAACCTTGCCCGGTCCAAGCCGGTGGAGATGATCGACGGAACTCCGGCGATCGACTGGGGCAAGCCCACCGACAACGCCGTTGACGGAGACCCCTCGACCGAGGCGCAGTCGACCAGCGGCGAGCCGTGGAGTCTACGAGTGGACCTGGGCGCCGCCACCACCGTGGGACGCGTGGTGGTCAACCCCGACTGGGAGAACTACCCAGTGAACTACGCCATCAAGGTCTCCGACGACGGCACCACGTGGACCACCGTGGCCGCGGAAACCGCCGCCGGCGGCACAGCTACCTGCTCCGCTTACGGCGTCACGACATGCGGTCAGCTTCACACCTACACCTTCACGCCGACGAATGCCCGCTATGTGCAGCTGAGCGTCAACAGCTGGGCCTCCGCCAAGACGGGCGCACCGGCCAATGGGTACGGCTGGGCACTCAGAGAGTTCGAGGTCTACGCCGGCTGACACGTAACGTGCCGGTCGTCGGCCTGCCTGTTCGGGGTGGAATGCGTGATTCCTCCGAACGGGCAGGCCGAGTGTGGCGGCGCATGTGCCTGCGGGGGAGGGGTTCTTACGGTTGTGACGGTCTTGGCTCGGCCTCCCACCCACATGTGCCCGCGCGCCGCGCGTCATGAGAGCGGCAGTGCTCGTGGGACAGGGAGCCCGATCGGCTCACCGAGGTCCACATGAATGACCTGCTCAGCGATGACGAGGCGCGCCGCCCTTGCCCTTTCGGCGGCACCGTGCGTGTGCTCAAGCGCTGCTGGCGATCGCCTGCCTGCGAACACTCGCGAAGTGGGAACGGCGTCCCGCTCGTGGACCATCGCTTCGCACACCCGCGCCAGCCGCTGTCCGCGACATGGCTGTACTGGTGGAGTCTCGCCCTCCAGGACGCCTTCTGGTACCGCAGGCAGCGGCAAGGCGCCGGCAGCCTGCCGACGGCGTGAAGTCCTTCATTCGGGCGGGCCAGGCGCAGGGACCGCGGACCCCGGCGCTCCCTCAGTTGGCGCCTGGCGGCCCAGAGATGGCGCCGTGCAGTACTACCCGAGCACCGCGCAGCGTGGTGCTCAGTTTGCGCTGGGTTTCCCGGCTGTCGAGGCGTACGTCCAGGGCTCCCGGCAGCGGGCTGTCGCTTCGCAGGCCGGTCGGGAGTCTGGAGGCGTCGAGGCCGTCCCGCCTGGCGATGAGGATGCCGAGTTCGTGGCGGCTCACCGCGTCGGGCCCGGCGACGTGGTGGATGCCGGAGCTGTTGCCCGAAGCCAGCTCCAGGAGGGCGGCGGCCAGGTCGGCGACGTGCACCGGGCAGCGGATATCGTCGGTGAACAGGGCGCCGTCGCGGGTGCCGGCGGCGAGTTCGTGTACGAGGCGCTCATGGACCGACCCCCCGTCGCCGATGATCAGCGACGTGCGGGCGACCACCGCTTCCGGGTGCACGGCGAGGACTCCCGTCTCCGCCGCAGCTTTCGCCGCCCCGTACGGGGTAACGGGGTCAGGCAGGCTGGACTCGTCGTAGTGCACCCGGGACCCGGAGAACACGGCATCACTGGACACGTGGACGAGGCGGGCACCGTGACTTGCCGCAGCCATGGCGAGCCGGATGGGGGACTGTGCCGTCACGGCCCAATCGGCCCCACCGCTCGATGCGTTGATGACAAGACGCGGGCGCACCTCGCTCATGACGGCGTCCAGGCGGCTGGCGTCCCGCAGATCAAGGGGATACCAGAGGGCTTGGGCGGCGTCGCCAGGCCTGGTGGCGTACGTCGCTGCCGTGGCCTGCTCGGCTGTGGTCGCCTGCCGGATCAGCTCGGCGCCCAGGAAGCCGCTGCCACCGATGATCAAAGTGGTCATCGGATCTCCTTCGTGGAAACCCCGGCCTTCAGCCGGGGAGGAAGCGAAGCTCCTGCGGAGCTGGGCAGGGGAGGCCGGTTCGCCGCCAGGGCGGACCGGCGTGCGCCGTCCACCGGCCGACACCCGCCGCCCACACGGGAGCTGATAGGTTGTGAGGTGTGGCGGAGCAGGTCAAGCGGGCATTCCAGTATCGCTTTTACCCCACCGGCGAGCAGGCGGCTGAGCTGTCGCGCACGTTCGGCTGCGTCCGCCTCGTCTACAACAAGGCGCTCCAAGAGCGCACACGGGCCTGGTACGGCGAGCAGCGCCGCATCTCCTACGTGCAGTCCTCGGCCGCTCTGACCGAGTGGAAGAAGACCGAGGAACTGGCCTTTCTGGCGGAGGTGTCCTCGGTTCCGCTGCAGCAGGCGCTGCGTCATCTGCAGACGGCGTTCGGGAACTTCTTCGCCAAGCGCGCGAAGTACCCGCGCTACAAGTCTCGCAAGAAGTCGCGGGCGTCGGCCGAGTACACGCGCAGCGCCTTCGCGTGGCGCGACGGGCACCTGACCCTGGCGAAGATGGCAGACCCTCTGGATATCCGCTGGTCGCGTCCCCTACCCAAGGGGGCGGAGCCGACCACTGTGACGGTGTCCCGGGATGCGGCGGGTCGCTGGTTCGTGTCCCTGCTGTGCCAGGACACCATCGCCCCGGCCGCCGCCGCCACAACGGCCGTCGGCCTGGACGCCGGGATCACCTCTCTGGTGACGCTGTCCACCGGCGAAAGGGTCGCCAACCCCAAGCACGAGCGGCGGGATCGCGCCCGGCTGGCCCACGCGCAGCGAGAGCTGTCCCGCAAGGCCAAAGGTTCCGCGAACCGGGAGAAGGCCCGCCGCAAGGTCGCCCGCGTGCATGCGCGGATCGCCGACCGGCGCCGCGACTTTCTGCACAAGCTGTCGACTCGTCTCGTCCGTGAGAACCAAACGGTCGTGATCGAGGACCTCACCGTCCGCAACCTGCTGAAGAACGGCAAGCTCGCGCGCGCAATCAGTGACGCGGCTTGGACGGAACTGCGCTCCATGCTGGAGTACAAGTGCGCCTGGTACGGGCGGGAACTCGTCGTGATCGACCGATGGTTTCCCAGCTCGAAGCTGTGTGGAACCTGCGGGACGATCGCGGCGAAGCTGCCGCTGAACGTCCGCGTGTGGACGTGTGATTGCGGCGCGGTGCATGACCGCGACGTGAACGCGGCGCGCAACATTCTGGCCGCCGGGCTGGCGGCGTCTGCCTGTGGAGACGGTGTAAGACCTCAACGGGAGTCTTCCCGGACGGGGCAGTCGTCGGTGAAGCAGGAACCCCAGCGGGCGACCGCTGGAATCCACCGCGTTTAGGCGGGGGAGGAAGTCAAGGGGTGAAACGGTAGACCGATCTCAGGGGGCACTGAACAGCGTCTGCCGGTACGCGGCCGCGAACGGGGGAGTCGACATCGCAGGTAACGGCAGCCCTACTGAACAAACTCGCCAGACGAGGCCGGTGGGCCCGTCTGGTCAGGCATCCGCTTCAGCGGACCGCCGCGCGGAATTCCTGACGTTTCAAGGTGCCAACGATGTACGCGGAAAAGAGGGTTGGCCGAGATCCTTCTGTCGTCACCGACCGCAGATGCGGGAACAATGCTCCTGCAGGCGAAGACGAGCAAAGACGTCATGATCCCTGGTTCAACGCGCGGGTCAACACCCGGTTCGCTGCCCGCGCGGCACCAAGTTCCTCCGTCCGCTCTTCGAGCTCGCCCCGCTACTCAGCGAGGTCCTGTTTAAGGAGGGCGATCCGCCGTTGGAACTGGTCGATGCCGACCGCCGCGGGCGCGCTCCATGGCCGGCTGTCCCGGCGATCGCCTGCCCGACCGCACCCGCGCCCGGCGCCCGTAGCCGTCCGCCGGTAGCCCGGGACGGAGGGCAGCAATCGTGGAAGGCCCGATCAGCGCCCCGAGTTGAGGTCTCACAGCTGTCCGGGCCCGTCAGTCCAAGCAGATGAGCATCGCGTAGTCCGCTCATGGCAGCAGCCTCGAAGAACTGTGTGAGGCCGTCGTACCAGGGACGTCCCCATGCCAGTGAGCTGAGCTCAGACGCCATGCGCTGGTGAGCACCCATTGGTCGCCGGCCCCAACTCGCCGCTGTCACACGGGGTACGGATCCTGGCAGGCTCTTGACACTTAATCGATGGAGGATCAGCATGCAGAAACCTCCCCGTCTTCGACTCGGTAGCCCCACGTCAGGACGGATGTTTACGTAAACATCGTGCAATCGAACAATGGAGTTCGTGTGAATCGCCTCCGCTCTCGCGCCCGTCTGCGCGCCTTCCTGATCGCAGCACTTCTCGCGCCACTGTTGACGGTTTCCCATGGCGCATCCGCCGCCACCAACTCCTTCCGCGGAGTCAACTGGGCGGACAGCCGCGACAATTACGTGGACGGCTGGGTGATCCCGACCGGCCTCACGGCCGGGGACAGCTACGACAGCGTCCGCTCCAAGGCCGACGGCATCATCAGCGGCTTCCAGCAGCAGCTCGGCGCGAACACCGTGCGGCTGCCGATCAACCCGCAGAGCGTCAACTCGGACTGGTGGGGGCGGTACAAGGGAGCCGCCGACTCGGCCCTGTCCCACGGCATGAAGGTCATCTTCGGCTACTGGGAAGCGAACAAGGACGGCAAAGTCGATGACATGAACGCGTGGAACACCATGTGGGACAAGGTCATCAGCGACTACGGCAGCAACGGCAACGTCTACTTCGAACCGATGAACGAGCCGTTCGGTTACAGCCTGAACGACTGGGTGTCGCTCTGCTCGTCGTGGCTGTCCCGGCATTCGAGCACCCCCCGCGGGCGGGTTCTCATCAGCGGCACCGGTTACAACGACAACGTCACGGGCGTCGGAGCGGCCGGCGCCCTGAACGGCACGCTGCTGTCGCTGCACTTCTACGGATACTGGGCCTCGGACACGACCCGCTCGGCGTGGACCACCAACCTGAGCAACCGGCTCGGCTCGTACTCATCCCGCACCATCATCGACGAGGCCGGTGCCCCGATGACGACCGGGCTGAACTACTACGGCGGTAACCAGGACGGCAACACCTTCACCGCGTACTTCGCCGCCACCACGGACCTGACGAGGTCCCGTCAGATGGGCGTCGTCTACTGGCCCGGCCTGCGCTCGGGCGACAGCTATTCGATTACCCGGCAGAGCGGCAGCGGGCTGACGGTGAACAACTCCTCGGGCGTGGCACAACTGCGTTGGGGCTGGGGCCTGTAACCGAACAGACGGCCGAGGGGGCTTTCCGCCCCACCTTGACGTTCTTCGTCACGACCGTGCGCCCCGACGGATGCCCGCACTCGGCAGCTGTCGGGGCCGTAACTTCCTCCTGGTGCTACCAGGGCGGCACGGCTGGCGTCTCCCACCCCGGCTCGGCGACCCGCATCGCCGCCGCGTCGTCCCGCTCGCGCAGCGAACCGTCGTCCAGAGCGCCGGTGGAGGGAGGAGGCTGCCCACTCCAGCGCGGTGGACAGGTCCGAAGCAGGGCTGGCGAGCACGGTCAGTCCCTCGTGCAGATAGCGGTAGGCGGGGGCACCGAGATCTGGTTATCCCGGGCGAGTTGGGCCAACCGGGTCCCGTCGACGAACCACCGCAGGACGAGGATTCTCGGCTTGACGACGCCCAGGGCCCGGGTGTGCTTCGGGTGCCGAGCCGGTCGCGGTGCTCGCGCAGGAGCCGGGTCCAGAGCCTCGGCGGTCTCCTGCCGACATCGAGCACGGCGGTGTAGGTGATGCTGGTCAACGCATGAAGCCTCTGGCCGTACGGAACTTGATCTTCGCAGAACTGTCCCTACTGGGGCTTCACTCATATCTGATGCCAGGTCACCCGGCTCGGAGCCGCATCGACGCCACTACGTCACGCATCGCAACCGTCACGTTGGCGGGAAGACCTCCCCTCGAGGTCCACGGCCGTATCGCCAGCCGCGAGGAGCCCTGAGGCGAAGGGGCTACCCCCACACCTCATCGAGGCGGCGCGATCGAACAGCCTCCTCCGCGTTGACCGTCGTCACCCCGCGCCAGTCTCCGGTGCCACTAGCCCTACCGAGCAGTATTTCTTATCGACATCCGTGTGACGAAAGATCACCAACTGCCTCGCAAACCCGTCCGCCTTTCCTGTTCCTGGGAGATGGACGATCGGACTGACCGCGGAGCGGCGACAGTTTCGCGAATAGATCCGGTACGAGGCGGGTCAGCGGTTCGTCCGCGGCGAGAGGACCGCGGTGATCGCGAGGGATCTGCGGGTGAGTGAGCGGTCGGTGGAACGCTGGCGGCGTGCCTGGCGGAAGGGCGGGATGGACGCCCTTGCCACCGCCGGGCCGCCGAAACTGCCCAAAATATCCGACGATTCGCCGAGCTGGAGAAGGAGTTGGTCCTCGGGCCCGCCGAGCACGGTTGGGAGGACCACCTACAGCGTGTGTCCTAGGGCGTGTGTGTCGCAGAGCACAGGAGCTCCGGGGTGAGATGCGGAGCGTTACGGGGTTCGGAGCTACTGATGACGTAGTGAGGGGGAGTGGGTTTGGGCCAGTGGGTTGAGTGCCGGGACCTGCGGCACGCTCTGGTACTGCCGGAGGGCTGCGGCCAGTGGACGCAGCAGGAGCGGCCGGACGAGGTCGGCGCGGCACTGATCCCGTTCCTGGAGGAGTTGAGGGACAGGATTTGAGGGGCGTGGTGGCTGGAGCGGTGAGCCACGTCGGAGCCCCCTCGATGACTTTGCCATCTCTTTACAACCGACCCCTCCGTCGACTCGTCTCTTCGCACGATCCGTCACGCAGCCCGCCCGCACAGCCCGGTCATCAGACCGACCATCGGGCCGGGCTTTCCTCCGGCGGACCGACGAAAGAGAGCGATTCCATGCGACGTACCGTGTGCCGTACCGTCCTCAGTGCCGTGGCACTCGCGGCCACCGCCGTACTGGCGGGCACCGCCCCCGCGTTCGCCGACGGGACGAGCCCGACCGCCACCGCCGCGCCGACCGAGGCCCCCCCGTCAGCGACCGCGGCACCGGCCGACCAGGCCACCCCGTCAGCGACCGCGGCCGGCACCACCGACCCCAACTCGGATGCTTCCCAGGTCGCCGCGGTTCCGGCCGGCGCGCCCGACACCGGGGTGACACCGACGTCGACGGACTCCGGAACCCCGGGGGCGCTGATCGGCGGGGGCGCTGCCGCCGCGTTCGCCGTGGGCGGCGCCGCAGTGTTCGTCGTACGCCGTCGGCGGGCGACCGGGGCGTGACCGTGCTCTCCAGGCGCGCGTTCGGCACCGGGGCCACGGCTGCCGCGGCCTCGCTGCTCGTGGCCTGTTCCTCTGGCGGCACGGGCGTACGGACGACGGGGACCGCGAGCCCCGACGCCTCATCCCTGCCGCCGGGATCGACGGCCGGCAAGCGCACCTCCGCCAAGTCCGCGCGGGCGGTGGGCCGTTCGGCCCCGGTCCGGCTGCGGATACCGGCTCTCGGGGTCGACACCCCGGTGATGCGGCTGGGGCTGGCGTCCGACGGCACGGTGCAGGTCCCTCCGATCACCGACCACGACCAGGCCGGCTGGTACGAGCACTCGCCGACGCCGGGCCAGACCGGCCCGTCGGTGATCCTCGGCCATGTCACGGTCGGCGCGTACGGGGACGGCGTCTTCCGCGGCCTCTCGCGGCTGCGCCGGGGCGAGAAGATCGTGGCGCGTCTGGAGAACGGCACGGAGGCGGAGTTCACGGTCACGTCCCTGCGGACGGTGGCCAAGGCCGACTTCCCGACGGACGACGTCTACGGGAACGTGGACCGTCCGGAGCTTCGGCTCATCACGTGCGGAGGCCCCAAGGACGAGACCGGCTACCTCGACAACGTGATCGTCTTCGCCGCGCTGACGTCGTCCACGACTCCGTGAACGCCCCATAAGCACACGGAAACACACCGGACGGTGGGCCGCCGGAACGTACGCCGCCGGCCCGCCGTCCTCCCCCACGAGTGCCACACCGGTGGCGACAGCACCATGGAGAGCGTTGAAACGGTCCCGCGACAAGGCAGCGTCCGAGCTGTTCGCAGCCTTCTACCCGCGCCTGGCCGGCTGGTGCCGCCGTCTTGTCGACGACGACGAGACGGCCCACGAGATCGCCTCGGAGGCGTTCACCCGCCTGTGGGCCCGCTGGACGTCGGTGGAAGAGCCGCGCGGCTTCCTCTATGTGACGGCGGCCAACATCGTCCGGGACCACTGGCGCAAGATGGAACGCGAACGCAGGGCCATGCGGCATGTGACGACGGAAACGGCGCTGCGCACCCACACCGAGGCGTCGGACCCGTCCGTCCGCCTGCTGGTGCAGTCGCTGCCGGAGCGACTGCGCGTGCCGATCATTCTCCACTACTACGCTGACATGCCCATCCGGGAAGTGTCCGCACTGACCGGACGTAAGGAAGGAACCATCAAGGCCGACCTCCACGCGGCCCGTGAACAACTCCGAGCCCACCTGAGGAAAAGCCTTGACCACACGCTTTGACGAAGACGACGACCCGGAATTCGGATCGATTGACCCCACCACCCCGGGCCACGACCCCGACGACCCCCTCCTGGTTCTCCTGGGCCCGGCTCCGGCCTATCTGGGCGCGCCCCCGGGCCGCTACGAGGAGATCCGCCGCACTGCGGTGCGCCGTCGTCGCATCCGCACGGCGGCGGGAGTGGGCATGGTCTGCGCCGTCGCCGGCCTCATCGCCCTTCCGCTCAACCTGACGACGTCCCACAGCCCCCGCTCCCCTACGGTCCCGCAGGCCCCGCCCATCTCGACGAGCTCGTCGACACCCCCCGCCGACCGCTCGCCCGCGCCTGCCACACCGCAGCCGTCCGATGCCGCCAGTACCGACCCCAAAACCCCCGACTCCTCCGCCGCCTCCCCCACGCCGAGCCAGACGCCCACCGATGAGTCGCCGGTGGCCACCGCCGCGCCTACGACGCATCCGACCACCGCAGAGATCGTGCCGGCGGCGAGCGTGGCCGGGACCACGGCGACACCGGACGGCACTGTGGCGCCGTAAGAGCACGAACCGCACTCCAAGAGGACGTTTGTACGAGGCGGCGCTGCGCCAGCGGCCCCGAGATCACGGGGCGCCCAGGCTGCCGCGGACGGTGCCTGTCGCCGTACTGCGGCCTACCTGCTGCGCAGCAGGTTCGGCCAGCTGACGGCGCTGCGGACGCGGGCAGCGGCCGGTCGCACCGCGGGGTCGCGTGACTCAGCCGTGAGGCGGTCCTGGCGGACCACGCTTCAGCAGGCTTCCCGGGCGGGCCCCGGTCAGGGCACGGCGAAAGTCTGAGAGGCGCCGCTGTACATTCACGGATGCAACGCCGTTCGCTGTCGCCATTACCGAGACGCTTTCGCGGAACGGCCACTCCAGCCCCAGAAGCCCCACGACGGAAGTGGGGCTATGCGGGAAGGGCGGCTGACAGACGGGCGCCCCACAGCATGCTCTCTGGCCGTCCGTATCGTGCACGGGTGACAATCGCCCGCATGACCGAGTCCTCCGGTGGCCCGTCCACCTTCCGTGACCTGTCCGCCCTCGTCGCCTGCCCCCGCGTCAACTCCCTTGCCCTGTCAGTCGACGGCACTCGTCTCGTCGCCGCCGTGCAGGTGCTGTCCGGGGACGGGACACGGTTCGTGTCCGGTCTGTGGGAGATCGATCCGACCGGGGAGCGCGACGCGCTGCGGCTGACCCGGTCCGACAAGGGTGAGTCGGGGCCGGTGTTCGGTCCGGACGGGACGCTGTACTTCCTGTCCGAACGCGCCGCCGCGGACGGCGACGAGGGCGAGGGCGCCGCGCTGTGGGCGCTGCCGCCGTGCGGGGAGGCCGTCGTCGTGGCCCGGCACCCGGGCGGGATCGCCGCGGTCACCGTCGCCCGCAACTCCGGCGCGCTGTGCCACACCGCGGGACTGCTGCCGGGGGCCGCCGACGCCGAGGCGCACGGCAAGCTGCGCGCGGCACGAAAAGACGCGAAGGTCACCGCGATCTTGTATGAGGCCGGGCCGACCCGCGCCTGGGACCACGACCTCGGCCCGGCAGAGCCACACACCTTCGTCCGTGCCGGTGCCGATGCGGAGCCGGTCGTCGCCGGCGGGCAGGGAATCGGTCTGGAGGACCCGGGGGACGCGGCGTTGTCGCCGGACGGCACACGGGTCGCGTACCGCCGGTTCGTGCCCGGGCGGGTCCCGGACGAGCATCGCACCGCCGTGGTGGTGGCCGACGCGGTAAGCGGTGAGGAGGTCCTCGTCGTCGGCGATCTGGAGCACCTCTACGAGGCGCCGCGCTTCACCCACGACGGCTCGGCCGTCGTGTGCTGCCGGATGCGCTACCCGACATACAACGACCCCTGGGATGTGACTCTCGTCCGGATCGACCTGACCGACGGCACGGTGCGGGACCTGCTGCCCGGGTTCGACAACTGGCCCGGCGGCGCGGCCTGTTCACCGGTGGACGACACGCTCTTCTTCACGTCCGACGAGCAGGGGCACGCGCCCGTCTTCCGGCGCGACCCGGACGGTGGCGTCACACGTCTCACCGCTTCGGGCGCGTACGGCTCGCTGGCCGTGGCCCCCGACGGGCGGACGCTCTACGCCCTGTGCCACGCGGTCGACGCGCCGCCGACGCCCATCCGGATCGACGCCCACATCGTCGACCAGACTCCCACCGCGCTGCCCGCCCCGGGCGGCATCGGGGAACTGCCCGGCACGCTCACCGAGGTGCACCCGGAGGCCGACGACGGGTTCGTGCTGCGCGGCTGGCTCGTGCTGCCCGAGGGCGCGTCCGACCAGCGGCCCGCTCCGCTGCTCGTCGCAGTCCACGGCGGACCGCAGTTCAGCTGGAACGGCTGGACCTGGCGGTGGAACCCGTGGCCGTTCGCCGCGCGCGGCTATGCCGTACTGCTGCCGGATCCGGCCCTGTCGACCGGCTACGGGCAGCTCAACCACCGGCGCGGCTGGGGGCAGTGGGGCGGACGCCCCTACACGGATGTGATCGCGCTGACCGACGCGACCGAGGCCCGCAACGACATCGATGCCTCACGTACGGCGCTCGCCGGCGGCTCGTACGGCGGATACATGGCGAACCGGGTCGCCACCACCACGGACCGGTTCAAGGCGATCATCAGCCACGCGGGCCTGTGGGACCTGCGAATGTTCCAGGGCGACACCGATGCGTCCTGGTACTTCCAGCGGATCTTCGGCGACCCGCTGACCCGCCCCGAGCGGTACGAGGCCGACTCGCCGCACCTGGACGTCGCGAAGATCCGCACCCCGATGCTGGTCATCCACGGCGCCAAGGACTACCGCGTGCCCGTCGGGCAAGGCGCCACGCTCTTCCAGGAACTGCAGCGCCACGAAGTCCCCGCGAAGTACCTCTACTTCCCGGACGAGAACCACTGGATCCTGAAGCCGAACCACACACGCCTTTGGTACGAGACGTTCCTCAACTTCCTCGACCACCACGTCCTCGGCACCGAATGGCAGCAGCCCGGCCTGCTGTGACCGAGCCGAGCCCGGCAGCCATCGGTCGCTGCCGACGGTCAGATCGGCAGCCCCCCCCGGACGGTTGCGGACAAAGCGTCGGGGAGAATCCATCGGTCCCACCTGTTCGATGTCTGATCATTCGACGTCGACTCCGTAGGCCCGAGCGAGGCTGTCGAGCCCATCCGCCCAGTCCTGGCCCAGGGCCCGCAGCTTCCACACCGGGTTGTCGCCGACACTGTGCCGGTAGAGTTCGGTGATGACCATGGTCCGAATGGACGGGTCGGCGGGAGGCCTGAAGGTCCAGGCGGTGCCGCTTGGGCAGTCCAGGTCCAGCGCTGCGTGAGTGAGGGACCCGCAGGTCAGTCCGGTCTCCCGCAGGGCATCTGGTCTTCACCGTTCCCCACCAGCGTTTCGAGGCGCCGCATGCGCGGTGGAACGAAGGCGCGGACGAGCCGCCGGGCCGTGTGGTGGGGAGCTACTTCGCGGAGGGATTCTGGCGCTCGGCCAACCCCGACGGCGCCTGTCGGGCCGGCAACCAGCACGCATGCTCTCCACTTATGTGACCAGCCTGGTTGAGCAGGGTTCGTCATCGGCAGGCTCGCGGAGCCGGCTCCCGACGCCCTGGTGATCGCCGAGCAGCCGCTGCGGGCCGGACTGCCGCCGTTCCTGCTCATCAGCGGGCTGCGGAGTTGAGCTCCACGGCTGCCGGATCAACGCGAGGCATGCATCCGGCATGAGGAGGACGTGATGCCCGTTCAGCGCCGCGCTACCGACCCGGCTGGCGGAGGCTCAGCAGGCGGACAACGCGGACGGGCCATGGAGATCAGGTCCGTTTGTCTCGCTGCTGAATTTCCTTGAGCCCTTCGGCCACCGTCGCGAAGTCATTCCACTCGGAGGATGATGTGCCTGTGATGGACCGCGGTCGCACACACCGACAGGTCGATCACTTCTGCCGCACGAGGCTGGGCCTGCTGAGTCAGGTAACTCCTGTGGAGGCGACTTGTGCTCGGGGAGCGAGCCTGTCCTATTCAGGTATGGCACCGTAGAGCCAGGCTGGCTCCGTCGCTCCCCCCCCGTGGTGACGGAGCCAGCCTGCGTCTCGGGTTCCTCCGCGTCCATGGGGTCGGGGAGCGATCGGTGTTCGCTCTGACCGGTCGTCACTCGGCAGCCGAGTTCTCCTTCTGCCACCTCCACTGCCAGAGCGCGCTGGCCCGGTGGTGGTGCTCCAGGCCGTCACCGAGAGGTCCTACCCGCTCGATGGCCGTGGCGGTGCGCGGGTCGTCGCGCAGGGCGAGACCGTAGGCGGCCTCCAGACGCACGAGTTGGTTGTCCTCGTCGAGCAGTCCTGCCAGGGCGTCGGCGACGGCGGGCGTACGGTCTCGGGAGCCGGCCAGTGCCGCCACGGCCGCACCCCGTGGGACGGCATCCGGGTCCTCGATCAGTAGGAGCAGCGCTCGGGTGGTCTCCGAGAGGAGGTCGTCGTCTCGCATGCTCGCCGTACACGCTCTGAGCCGCACCTCGGCGTCCGGGTCGCGCATGAGGGTGCGCAGGGCGGCCCTGGCTGCCGGAGTGCGGGGAGCGGAGTCTGCGGAGAGGGCATAGGGCACTTCGCGGCGTACGCGCGGGTCGGGGTGGTCGCAGTAGCGCAGGCCGATGGCTTCCTGGCCCGGGTGGTCGTGGTCGGTGAAGGCGTCGAGCACCTTCGCGAGTATCTCGCCGTCCGTTTCTTCGGCCGACCAGGCGGCCAGGAGTTCGCTCTCCTTCTTCTCGAAGCGGGGGCTGGTTTCGAGAAACTCCCACATCCGCAGGTAATCCACCACGAACCGGCGATGCGCCGGGTCACGGTCGTGGCGATGGGCCACCACGGCCGACCAGGTCTCAAGGCTGCGGCGCTGGGTGAGGATCCAGCAGACCGTCGACCAGTTCACATGGTGCTCGTCATTCCGGTCGACAGCGCGGGTGATCAGTTCGTCGACGGGGGTCAGGATGCGAAAGGCCCACTCCAGCGAGGTCAGGATGGCCCCGTGCCCATCTCGTACGTTCAGGTCGCCGAGTGAGACCAGATCGACCCAGTCGTATTCGTCGTCCTGAACGCGGACCGTCGTGGCCGGACCCGGTACGCCCGTCCTGCGCCGCAGTTGCTCGACCGCGCCCGTCTCGTACCAGTCCCGTGCCACGGCGAGCATCCGTTCACGAATGGCTTGCGAAAGTCGCAGGCGGGGCTCTTTGCCCAGCACGGCTGAGAACACCGCGGGGGAGCCACCGTCGATGGCGCGCCACAGCGGCGTGGTCCCGTCCGGCAACACCTGGTCAGGATCCGCACCGCCCTCTACCAGCGCCTGAGCCACCGACGCGTCGTAAGCCGCTACGGCCCCGTACAGCATCGGCAGCCCGCCCGTGTCGACCGTGTCCGGATCCGCGCCCCGATCCAACAGATCCCGCACCATCTCAGCGTCCCCCGCCCGAACCGCCGACCTCAGCCGACGGTCGAACTCCGCCTCGCTCAAGCTTGTGTCCTTCCATCCGAAGCGCATCGCCGGCCCGTCGAGGCCCGCGGGTTCAGAGAAACCGCTCGCGGGTCGATTCCACGCCCATCAGCTGGGCGTAGCCGTGGGTTCGGCGGGAATTGTGGGGTGGTTAGCGAGGCGGCGGGCTTCGGCTGTGACCTCGGCATCGACCTGGTCCACGGTTGTGTCGCTGTATTCGAGGATGTCGTACTCGTCGTCGAGTTCGGCGAGCCACTCAGTCAGGGACAGCTCATGTCCGTAGCGCTGATGGATCCGGAAAGTGAACTCCCCAGGCGTGAGCTTGCCCGCGAGCATGTGGCGCGCGAGGGCTCGGACAGCGGCTTCCTGGCCGGCCTCGCCGGCGACCGGAAAGAAGGTGAGGCGGAGTTCGTCGAGTGCTGCGGGAAGCAGGTCGTGGATGTCGTAGTCCGCCTCGGCGCGCGTGCAGGCGGCGAGGATCCGAAGGCCGGGGGAGCCGAGTCCGGCAACGAGCGCATCACAGGCGGCATCCACGACCTCGCTCGCGCGGATTTCCCCCATGCCCCAGAGGGCGGGATGGTCCTGTAGAGCGATTGCTGCTGCTTCTGCCGACGTCACTCGTCCATGATTCCCTTCATGGTGCGTCCGGGTCGAGCAGATTTCATCGAAGGTGCCGTTCAGGCCTGTTCCAGCCGGGCTCGTGCGGAGTCCGCGTAGCGCATCGCGGTCTTCTTGTCGAGCCCGAAGACTTCGGCGAGATGTAGTGGGTCAGGCTCGTGGGGCAGGGCCTCTTCGAGCTGCCGGTCAACGCGGAGCCGTTCCACGGTGGCGTGGTGTCCCCGCAGCGGAGCACTGATGGCAGTGGTTGCGGGCCCGGCTGGTCGTGTTGGCGGTCAGGTTGTTGATCAGCAGGTGGAGGTTCGCGGTGCTGGGCCACTGATGGCGCCGGTAGTCCAGCCACTCCGCCGTGAGCTTCAGGGTGAGGTCGTCGAGAGGCCGGGTGCGTCCGGCGATGGTCACCGGCGGTTGCCGAGGTCGACGTCGTCGAGCATGAGGGCGGCGATATGGGCGTCCCGGGCGGCGTGGACCGCCGCGAGGGCGAGAACGGGCCGCGCTGCGGGGGTCGTCGCAGTCGCGACGGAGCGTTCGATCTACTCGGGGAGGAGCGGGTGCAGCACGGCGTACTCGTTCTGCCCGACCTTGATCCGGCTGGTGGGGTTGCGGAGGATCAGACACTGCACCTTTGGCCAAGAGTATTCTCTGGCGATGTCCAATCAGTCGGTGGCAGCGGGAGTCAGTCTCGCTGGTGTGATGGCGCACTGCGGCGGAAGCCCAGTAGGCGCGGTGAAGCTCTTGGTGGGGGCGATAGCCTCGGCACCCGCGGCTCCGCAGCCTTATACGGCCCTCGCCGAGTTGTGGCGGGACCGACGCTCGGAACTGAAGGAGAGCCTCGAAGAGGACGGCTCCCTGAGCGCTGTGCTGGCGCAGGCGTACTTCTTGTTCCTTGACGGGGACATGGACGACGCGGTGATGGCCCTTGGTTCGGTCACCGGTGTGCGGCCCGACGTGGCATGGGGCGCCGCACCCTGGTTCGGCGATGCGCGCTTTCTCGACGCGGTGGGTGCCGGGGCGCTGGCAGAGGCGTGTCTGCGGGCGTTGGACTACGGCCACGACCTGGACACTGACGAAATGCGGGAGCGCTTCGCGCCCTGGTTCCATGCCCTCGACGTGGTGTCCGAACGGAATCCCGTACCGGAGTCGCTGGCCGCCATGGCCCGGCTCCCACGGGCCTGCGGCCGGTACGAACTGTCCTTCGCCCTGTGCGACCGCGCCGATGCCGTCAATCGGGTCATGTGGACCGCAGTCGCACGAGCGGCCACCTGGCGCGCGATGGGCGACCTGGACCAGGCTGCTGCGGCCTTCGAAGGCGCCCTGCTTCTAGACCCCGCCAACTGGTCCCTCTACCTGGACCTGGCGGACGTGCGTGCCGAGCAGGGCGACTTCGCCGCAGCCGCAAGTCTCGTCGAACAGGGCCTGGAATACGAACCTCACGAAGTCTCCCTGCGCGCGGCGGGCGCCGCCTACCGCACACGCGTCTACGGCTCGTCAGACGACTTGATGGCCCTGATCGCCCTCGCGCCGGAGCTCGCGAACACCACCTACCGGAACCTGCTGATCGACTACGCATGTGCAGGGCCGCAGCTGCCTCGAAGACTCGTTGCGAAGGCCCACCGCAGCCGTAAGAACTGAAAGGGCTGCCGTGCCAACCGATACCAGCCAGGAGGGCCTTCCGATTCCTCGTCAGTTGATGGCGAGTGCGGACGCCACGGCCGTCGATGCCCCTCGGACACCCCGGCCGGGTCCCGGCTGCCCAAACATCATGGCCCAGTACTTCGAGGACAAGCAGCGCGATCTCGCCGTCTCCAAGGCCTCGGCGGGTGTGCGCTACCGGTCCCCGCAGACGGTGTTCGAGGGCAAGCGGATCTGCGACACGCCGGAAGGCATCAACGGAGTAGTGGCCGGACCGAATGGCGACGGCGACTTCCACCATGACGACGACGCGACTCAACTGTGCTGGTGGTTCTGGGGAGACAGCGGCCTCAGACGGGAGAGCTACCACCCCAGCAAGACAGGCACCACCGCCTACACGCAGGCGTTCATGACGCTGGGCCCCGCAGCGATCAGACAAGAGGACGAGTGAACCCGTCTCTTTCCTCCGCCGGTACCCCGTCGCGGTCCGACCGCGGCGGGGTACCGGCCCCCGGCTGCATGCTGGCACTCATGGTGCCCGTCATCCTCGTGCTGTTCGCCGTGGGGACACTCATGATCATGTCTCGCCGCCAGAATGACGCCAACGAACGCCATGAGAACGAGGCGCTGGAACAGATAACGAGGCATGTGCAGTCGTACGAGGACGATGTGCTGAACGTGGCGCGCAACGGCTACCCGAGCGAGGACCGGACACGTGCCATCGCCCAGCGGAACCGCAGCAGCCTCATCTCGTACGGGCAGTCGGCCCAGTCTCTGACTACCGTCGTCGAGTTCTTTGCGACGTATGAGGACACCAGTTTTTTCGGTACCTCACCCTCAAGGGCCTACCGCTGCTACGTCTTCCGCTTCCAACCGGATGCCACGGGCGGAACAAGCCGGACGACGCTTCACCTTCAAGAGTGCAATTCCACGTGACCGGACAACTGTTAAAGGGGCCTGCGCGACTCCATCGTGGAATGGGCCGATCTTCGCGGCGACCTTGGCTAAGTGAGGGTCTGAGTCTGCGCAGGATCCTTGTTGGCCAGAAGTGCTTGATGGCAGTGATGGCAAGGACCGATACGAGTAGGCTCCGGCTCGCCTTCTCCACGAGCGGCTGGCCTTGCTCGGGGATGGGAGAGACACGTTCGCTGAGATTCCCGAACCACCCGTCGCCGTCACGCGCGTCCCCCTCATGCAGCCCTGATCAGTACGGCACAATCGCGGTCAACTGGGCGGGCACAACGGTGAGGGTGGGAACGTGTGGCGTTTTGGGTCGCGAGGCCGACGTAAGGGCATACCGAACGAGCCGGCGCTCTTGGCTGCGGCTGCTGAGAATCCCGGTGGCAGCGTCGCCGAGATCGACCCGGCGTATATCGACGACCCGAACGGCTACGTACCTCCCGAGGCCATCCGCGGTGCGTGGTTGGTGGATAGCAGCGGGAAACTGACAGGTGAGTACCAGGAGAATCTTCGTCACGGTGTGCCACAGGACGACTTCAGCAAGCTCACTGATCCTGATCACTGGCTTGGTTGGCTTGGCGATGACCCCGCGACCGCCGTCCGGGAGGGCATCGAAGAGTCCTTGCGTGCGCAGGTGGCAGACGCAGCGGTCGAGTGGGTCAAGATCCTTGAAACGCCCCGTTTTCTCACGGGCGGGCGTCGACATTCTGAGGACGAGGAGGTCATGTTGGTCACCCGCGCGGCACTCGCCGCGCCGTTTGCGTTGTCCGTGCGCACAACGCAGCATGGTCGTTCCATCCTCCTGGGGGTGTTCTCGTGGGCGGCGGTGAACCTGGCACCGCCCGAAGTCCGCAAGGATCGGCACTGGTTCGACCTTGGCGTCGACTTGGACTGGGCCGGTGAGCGGCTTCAAGGGCGGATCTACGAGATTGACGGTGAGGACGGCACCGCCGAGCGGTAGAGCGGCAATGCCACTCCGTACCGGTATCAAAGTGGAATGGCGTCGCAGGCGGCCTTGAGGGGGAGGAGCAGGCCGAACCCTCGACTGGCGGATGTGGCCCCACCCTGCCCGGTGGTGAACAACCACGGAAAGCCTGCCGTCCGGCCGGAACTCGGGTCGGACCGCCGTCGCGCGGGGGCGAATCCAGCGACCGACGGCCCGTTAGGGCCGTCGGCGTGCGCAGCTGGTTTCACTGCCCGCGTGTGGTGCGTGCCGGGGTCATCTGGTTGGCGTGGCACTGAGGTAGGTGCGGTAGTTGATCACTGCGGGGCCCTTGACGTTCAGCTTGCCTGCCGTCTTGGTCAACGTCTCCTCCACCCCCAGCACTTGCCCTGATGCGGGATCGACGATGAAGGTGTAGCGGGTGGGCAGGCCGCTGCCTGCAGAAGTCGCGGAGAACGCTTCTCCATCACGGCCGGCGCGGTCCACAACCTTTCCGTCGAAGGTAAGGCCCGGCAGCTCTCCGATGACGTGCAGCAACGCGGCACGCTGCTGCGGCCCAAGGACCTGCCTCTGCAGCAGGTCGCCTGCGGCCCGCGCGGCGCCCTTCGGGTCGGACAGCGAAACGTTGGACCGGGACTGCAGCCATGCCCTGAATTCCCCGGCATCTCCCGGAACTGCGCCGCCCAGCCTGGATCGGCCCAACGGGTAGGTCTCCGAGCGACCGTGGGTGGTCTGCTGCTCAGTGCCTGTGCCGTCCGCGTGAACCGTCACCACATAGTCCTGGGGCACCAGTGTCGACTCCGCATCGCCGCCGGTGTCCTCGCGGGTGAACAGCGACCAGCTCTTCCAATGAATCCGCCCACCTGCGGGGGAAGGGCTGGAGGGCCGGCCATCAGTGATCTGCCCCTCGATCTGCTGCAGGAGTACCGCGGCGGGCGCGGCGTCCGTAGCTCGCGCATACCGCAGCGGCGGTGGTGTAACGGCGTAAGCCGAGGTCGAGGAATTGCCGATACCGAAGCCGAAGACCACCGTGGCGATCATCGCGGCAGTGATGGCGACGCCGGCCACAGCGATCCTCAGAGGCCGGCGGCGTAAGCCGACGCGAGGGACCGCCTCTCGGGAAGAGGGCGGAGAGGTGGAGAGGATCTGCCGCAGATCCGCATCGGCGCGCTGTTGGTCAACGACGCAATGCTCCGCAGGATCAGCCGGTGCCATCGTCCGTCGAATCTGCGCAGTCAGCCTCATGTTCTGACCTCCGGTTTCATCTCGCCATGAAGGCCCCGATCCGTGACCTCTTCTCGTGACAGCTGGCTCTGAAGACGACGCCGCGCCCGGTGCAGCCGAACGGAGCACACGGCAGCGCTGCAGCCAAGTACGCGGGCAGCATCCCCCACGCCTAACCGCTCCCAGCCGATCAGCGCCAGAAGTTCACGATCGTCTGCGCTCAGCCGAGACCACGCCCGCTGGACCGCGTTCGCCTCCGCCACCTGGTCCCCGACGTCTCGGACCATCGGCGTCCGAGAGGCCTCGCCGGCATGTCGAGCCATGAGACGATCCGCTCGCTCCGAGGACCGCAGATGGTTGGCCACGATTCTTCGAGCCACCCCATACAGCCAAGGCAGCACCTTGGGTGGGATGTCATCCATCCGCCGCCACGCGACGGCGAAGACCTCCGCGGTGATGTCCGGTGCATCATCCGCACCTACGCGCCGATACGCGTACTGCAGTACAGAGCCATAGTGGTTCGCATACAGCACGCTGAACGCCTGCGGATTCTGCACGGGCACTCCTCTAAACGGGGCATGTCCTCTTCTTGTCCGCCTGGCTGCTGCTTCTTACAGGCGACTCGGACGAAGTTCGTTGCCTAGAGCCGAGATCGAGCCACCTGCCGGGAGTTCGCCTCGGTGCTCCCCGTTGTCAGTGTCGGCCGCTACGGTCCGCACCATGACGTCGACTCCCAACCCCCACCCCGTGCGGTGGCTGCTGGAGGTCACCGCTGCCACAACTTCCGTGGCCCCGGCCTCGTTCGAGCAGCAGCGGCAATTCCTGCGGTCCGTCGCTCAGTTCGACCGGCCTTCACGGGCCTGGTGGGCGTATATGGGCGCGCTCGATGTCCAGGCGCTCCGCAGTGCCACGCGGCGCCCTCGTGACGTCAGGCGGCGCGCTTCACGTGGCGGACCAGCCACATCAGCAGGGCGTCCAGGTCGGCGGCGGCCGAGAGGACCCGGTCGACCGCCTCAGGGGTGTGAAGCCACTCCTCGCAGCCGAGAGGGCGGGCGGCGATCAGCGACCGGTGGCGCAGAAGGTTCGTACGGGAGTGGTTGGTCGGGTAGCCGCGCGGGGGGCGTTTCATCACGTCCCCGGAGATGTCGTAGCCCTTGTTCCGTACGTCCTCGACGATGGCGGACAGTTCGCGGCCGCTCCTCTCGGAGGCCACGGCTTTGCGGAACGTGTCCACCTGGCCGGGATCGGGGTACCACCAGGCGCCCTGGATCCGCAGGCCGTCCAGGGAGAACCGGAGATTGATCTCGATCTTGCGGCCGAGTCGGATCACCGCGCCCTGGTGCTGCCACCACCAGGAGTTGGTGCGGTAGTGCCAGACGGAGAAGTCCTGGTACCGGGAGTCGGCGTCCGCGACCTCGTTGAGCAGGGCGATCATCGGCTGTCGGACCAGGCGTTCGCGGTCCGCGCGGTAGCGCTCGCGGGTCGCGTGGGTCGGTTCGCCCTGGAGCTGCCACAACACGTCCATGGCCTGCTCCGGCCAGCCGGTGAACTGTCCGCGCATGCAGGCAGGTTAGCTCACCCATGGTCCGCGCGCGGAGAGCGAGACGGCTAGGGAGGCGTGGCCCCAGACAAGGTAGGAGGTGCTGCGGCTGTCCTGTTGCCTTGAGCCTGCTTATGGATCTTGTGCTGAGCTGCGGGGTTGCCAGGTCGGATGAGAACACTCAGGTCGGAGTTTTCAGTGCAGCTGGCTTCTGTGGAATCCGGGGTGGGTGCGAGCCGAGTCACGGCGGGACCGCTCGGACGAGTGTGGAGCAGATCTCGCGCGACGTAGGCTCACGGGTTGTGAACCAACAGGGTGAGGTCGGTAGGACGCGCTATCTGGTCCTTCATGACTATGGGATGGGGGGTCTGCGGTGGTGGGTGTGGGCGGGCTCGGCCGAGGAGATCATCGGTGCCTGCGCCGAGGTTGAGGTGGTCTCGGACCCGGATGCCGTGAGCCGTGCCGAGACATGGACCTTGGAGGAGGTCTGTCTTGACGATCCGGATCCGAATCCGCTGTCCAGCCTTCGCGCTCAGCGGGATGCCCAGCGTGGCCAGCCGGGATTCGGTGCCCTGGTGGGACGGGAGCGTGTGTGCTTGCGCTGGCCGGAGGGCGATGAAGGAGAGGTCTTCTTGATGGAACTCGGCCCGGACGGACGGCGGTTGCGGCAGGTTGAGATCGGTCCGGACGGTGGTTCGGTCAGGACGGGCATCGAGGACTGGCCGTTCAACCCGCCGTTCGACCTTCATGATCCGCAATATGCGTCCATGGAGATCGGCTCTGGTGACTTTCAGGAAGCGTGGCAGCGGGCCCGGCACGAGTCCGAAGGTTGATCAGGCGGGTTCCGGCCTGTGTGAGCTCGGCAGAAGCGCTGACAGAGCGGGTCCTGGCGACCGCGGATGGTGTAGATCCGCGCGAATCGTCGGCTCAGCACGGCGGTCGTTGCCAGGTAGAGCGCCTTGGGGTCGAGGGCGGATGTGGGCGGGCCCAGGATCAGGTGCGTCAGCACCACGATCTCGGGGAACGCCGCGAGATGGGTATTGGTTGTGGATCTCGTCGACGAGCGCGAGTGCGACCCGCATTTTGGTCAGCAGGTCGCAGACGGCGTTGGTAATGGAGGTCTGGGTCTCCTCGCCTGGGACGTCACCCGCACCAGCGGCCGCGGCGGCATCCGGCTCGACTGGGAGGAACGCCAGGGCTGCCACTACGCTTTGACCGGGCTCGACGCCTACGACGTGCTGCTCTACACCGTGGTCACGGCGCTGCGCGCACCTGTCGCGGATCCGGAGCGGGTGGCAACTGGTGCGCCGGCGGCGGCTGCCCGACCGCGACATCACCGCCACCCTAGGCCGAAAACCTCAGTAGCCGTTGATCCGTTGCGCGCTCGTTGTTGCCTGTGATCGGCGGCATGCGGGACGGATGCGGCCAACGGTGATCATCGGTGTCGGCCCGCACAAACTTTTTCGGGCGACACGGCACGTCAGCCTCCGTCGGCTCGCAGCGGACACACCGCCCCGGCCTCGCGGCCTGTCGCCACCACCTCGACCGTGCCGAACGCGGTCGAAACCGCCTCGACATCCACATCGCCGATCCCCTCGAACACCCGGGAGTCCCAGGACGGTGCATCGGTCTGCACGACCAGCACCATCACCGCCCACAACCGACCACAGCAGCGGCCAGGGGGCACCTGAGGGAGCGTCACTTCCAACCCTCCGACGGCAAGGCGTACGCGGTCTCACTCGAACATCGCGGTAACGCTCCGCGACGGCTCCCCAAGATCTGTGCCGGAGCCGAGATTTGAAGTCCCTCAAGAAGCTGTGCAATATCCCGTCGGTGGGTGATGTCCTGTGAGGATCGGCCTTGGGGAGCATCGCCGTCGCCCTACCGGATCGTCGGCAGCAAGGAGTTGTGGACGAGTGCCGGGGGTAGGGGCCCGGTGTCGGTGGCGCACATGCCGTCGAAGGTGAGCTGCAGGTAGCGCCGCCAGGCCGTCGGATCGGCAGCCAGCAGGGGTGCGGCGGTGTAGTAGACGCCGCAGATCAGCAGCATCACGTCCTGCCCGTTTATGTCCGCTCGGAGTGAGCCGTCGCGTTGCGCCCGCCGCGCCAGTGACTCGGCTGTTGCGATCAGCTGCTCCTGTCCGGCCTGTATCTCCGGGTGCCGAACATCCGACACCATACGGACTGCCTCCGCGAGCGCCCGGTTGTTTGCGTAGAGATCGACGCCCGCGCTCATGAACTGCAGCAGGGCGGCGTCGGCGTCGGCCTGCTCGGCCTGCTGGCGGCCCACTGTCACCAGCCCGTCGATTGCCTCGCTGATGATCGCGGCGAACAGGTCCTCCTTGGTGGGGAAGTGCCGGAAGACGGTTCCCTTTCCGATCCCCGCCCGTGCCGCGATCTGTGCAATGGACGCTTCCGCGCCGTGCTCGGCGAACACCTCCGCGGCAGCCTTCAACAGCGCCTTGCGCGTCCGCACCGCGTCGGCTCTCATCCGTCGCGCGGGCGGCGCTGCAACGGCTTCTTCTTCAGTGCTCATGGGTCCACTCTACGCAACATGACCGAGCGGTCCGGTTAGGTGGTACGGTAGTTAAAGTGACCAGCCGGTCCGGTTATGGTTCGCGGCTGTGGCCGGTTCCGCATTTCCTCATCCCATTGGAGAACAAAGCACCATGAACAAGACACTCGCCTTCATCGGCAGTGGCAACGTCGGCGGCACCTTGGCCCGCCTTGCTGTCGCCGCAGGCCTGGACGTCGTCCTGAGCAACTCCCGCGGCCCCGAGTCCCTCGCCGGTCTCGTCGCCGAGCTCGGCCCCCGCGCCCGGGCGGCCACTCCCGCCGAGGCCGCCGAGGCCGGGGACCTGGTAGTGGTGTCCATCCCGCTGAGCGCCTATGAGCAGATCCCGGCACAGCCGCTGGCGGGCAAGATCGTGATCGACACGCTGAACTATTACCCGGAGCGCGACGGCCGCATCGCCGAGCTGGACGCGAACGAGCTGACGAGCAGCGAGCTGGTGCAGCGCCACCTGGCCGACTCCCGTGTGGTCAAGGCGGCCAGCAACATCGTCGTCAGCCAGCTGTTCAGCCTGGCCCGCCCCTCGGGTGCGCCGGACCGCAGTGCCATGCCGATCGCCGGCGACGACGCCGCCGCCAAGGCGGAGGTCGTGGAGTTGCTCGACCTCCTCGGCTACGACGCGGTGGACATCGGCACGCTCGCCGACAGCTGGCGTAGCGAACCAGGCACGCCCGTCTACTGCAAGCCCTACTTCGGGGAAGTGCCCACGGACGTGAGCTTGGACAAGACGATGGAATGGATCTTCCAGGCCCCGGGCGTTCCGACACCTGCCGACCGCGTGAGGGAACTGACCGCCACGGTTGTCCGGCCCGCGGGCGACAGCTTCTCGATCGCCGACTGGAGGTGAGTGGAGAGCATCGCGGAAGAGGTGGAACCGGAACTCCTGCCCGGGTCCGCACACCGACCCAGCGTGGGGGTTCCGGCCGCCGGCGGGGAGACAGACGCCTGCGGCCGCCACCCCGGCCGCGACTGCTGCGGCTGAGCCGGCACCTGCACGAGGCAGAGGGACCCCGGCCCGCAGCCCGTCACCGACCTCCCACGGCTTCCGCCGCGGCTGGTCACACCCCCCCAGAAAACACGGGATTACGTACATCTCCACCGTGCCACAACACGATCTTCCTGCAAGGACCCCTAAAAAAGGACGTAACACCGCCATGAACGCTTTCACCACCACCGCCGCAGCCGTCGGGTCGGAGGAGCCGCTCAGCCCCGGCTACGACACGGCGACCAAGGACGACGCCGAGTTCAACAAGCTCTTCCGGCACGGCTTCACCACCATCGACGACGTGCAGATGCACTACGTCATCGGCGGCGACGGCCCGCAGGTCATGGTGCTGCTGCACGGCTGGCCGCAGAGCTGGTACGAGTACCGCCCGATCATGCCCTCGCTGCTGCCCGGCCGCACCGTCATCGCCATCGACCTGCCGGGCATGGGCGACTCGACCGGAAACCCGCCCTCCATGACCAAGACGGTCCTGGCCACCTACGTCCACAAGCTGCTCAACCACCTCGGCCACCACGAGAACGTACAGGTCGTCGCCCACGACCACGGCCTCAACGTCGCCTACTCACTGGCCGCCCAGTACCGCGACCAGGTGGCGGGCCTGTTCCTCATGGACGCCGCCCTCGTCGGCAAGAACCTGAAGTTCGCCACCCTCGAATCGATGTTCTGGCACTTCTCCTTCTTCCTGCAGAATCCGCTCGCCGAGGAACTGGTCACCGGCCGGGTCGAAACCTTCCTCACCTACTTCTTCCAGAGTGTGAAGACCGCCGGCGAGAACGTCTCCGACGACGAACTCGCCGAGTTCGTCCGGGTGTACTCCCGCCCCCAGGTCCTGTACGCCGGCTTCGGGCTCTACCGAACCCTGACCCAGGACGAGGCCGACAACACCAAACTCCAGGACACCCCGCTGACCATCCCGGTCCACCTGATCACCCAGGCCGGCCTCGCCGACGCGTTCCTGCCGCCCCTCCAGGACGCCGCCCCCCACGCCACCTCCGCCGCCGTCCCCGGGGCCGGACACTTCCTCCTCCACGAAGCACCCGACCGCGTCCTGGCCGAGATCAACGCCTTCTACTCCAACCCCACCCCCTGACCAAAAAGCACCACACGACCACACGACCACACGACGTCCAAACCGTCCGATGCCAGAACTCGCGCGGTCCCTGAACGGCGGCCTCGAAAGCCGGCACACCGAGGCCAACATAAACGGGGCCTGACGACGTCTCAGCCGGATCACACCTGCCGGCATCCGGGTACGAGTGGATCCGCACCCCGGTCGGGGAACACGTCGCGGTGCAGCCCGCGAACGGTGGGACGGGCATGGCGACCGCGCTCGTCGGCGGCGCACGATCCTACCGGTCCGGCACGGTGAGCTGTCCGGTCCCTCTCCCGGGCAGGGTGCCCACCCTGCGGTTGTATGGGCATCGACCCTGACGACAAAGCCGGAGCGCTCGTCGAGGCCGTGGCCCATCGCGACCTCGATGATGGTCCGGAGCGTGTCGGTCACCTCAACCGATTCCACCAACACGCCCTCCACCGAGGAGAACAGCAGCTCATCCAGCCGCGGTCGCACTGTGTTCACGGCGAAGGACTGTCGACCACACCACCATCCAGCCCAGCGATTTTCGGGCGAACTCAACCACCATCAGGCGAAGGCCAACAGTCACCCTGCGTACGCGACCACACGAAGTGGACCAGAGCCCCTACTCACCGACATAGCCAGGCCGACCACCGGAAGAAGACAAACACCTCTGTCCGCAGTTCCGTGAACAGCGCACTGGTCAGTGGGTGTCTCTCGCCCTGTCAGTGGATTCGAGTCTTGACGGATCACGGCATTGAGTTCCTGGTCTTCCGACTTCATGTTGTGCCGGCGGTTCTCGCCCTTGCGAGTCCGTCGTGACAGCGCGATGTCTGGCTGCGGTCGGAGGAGTTCGAGGACCTGGACTACGTGGTCACCGTGCTGTTCCACGACTTCTGCAACGCAGACGGCCCCGCACCGTGGCTGGGCAAGAGCCTGCGGACCGAGGAGGAAGTCGCGCTCATGAAGGAGCGGGGTCTACGCGACCGTGCAGGAAGAAGTAGGTCGCGGTGAAGGCAGACGCGGCGCTCGCTGCAGCACAGCGGGGCGGCCGTAACGGCCAAGGACGGGCACATGTCCCGCGATCTGTCGGCGCTCGGAGCAGGCCCACCCGTGCCGAGGGCGGACGGCCCGTCTCAGTCTTGCGGTTCTCCGGCGCGGACCAGGCCGGTCTCGTACGCGATGACGACGAGTTGGGCGCGGTCGCGTGCACCCAGTTTGGCCATGGCCCGGTTGGCGTGGGTCTTGACGGTGACCGGGGTGACGAAGAGGCGTTCGGCGATGTCGTCGTTGGACTGGCCGGTGGCCACCAGGGCCATCACCTCGCGTTCCCGGGGAGTCAGCGTGGCCAGCCTGCGGGGGTCGACGAGGTCGCTGGGGGAGGGCTGGGCGAGGACGCGGGCGATGAGGCCCTTGGTGGCTGTGGGGGAGAGCAACGCCTCGTCGGCTGCGACAAGGCGGATGGCATCGAGAAGCTGAGCCGGCTCGACCCCCTTGCCCAGGAAGCCGCTCGCGCCGGCCCGGAGCGCCTCGATGACGAACTCGTCCTCCTCGAAGGTGGTCAGGACGAGGACCTTGACTCCGGCCATGTCCTCGTCCTGACCGATCAGCCGGGTGGCCTCGATACCGTCGACCTCCGGCATCCGGATGTCCATCACCACCACGTCGGCGCGCTCGGACCGGGCCAGCTGCGCCGCTTCCCGGCCGTTGGAGGCCTCCGCGACGACCTCCATGTCCGGCTGCGCGTCGATGAGCAGCCGGAAAGTGCCGCGGAGCAAAGCCTGGTCGTCGGCGAGCAGGACTCGAATGGTCATGTGCGGCTTTTCCTCACGCGTGTGTCAGACGGCTGCGGGGCGAGATCGGCAGTTCGGCGACGACCTGGAAGCCGCCCTCGGGGCGCTGGCCGGCAGAGACGGTACCGCCCACGGCGGCGGCCCGCTCGTGCATACCGATCAGCCCATGGCCGGTGCCCGCCCCTTTGGGCACGCCCGGACGTCCGTCGTCCGTCACGGTGACCCGAAGGCCGTGCGCACCGTAGTCCAATATCACGGCGGCCCGGGTCGCGGACGCGTGTTTGTGGGTGTTGGTGAGGGCTTCCTGGACGATGCGGTAGGCCGTGAGCTCGGTGGAGGGTGCCACCGACGAGGGGATGCCGGTACGGGTCACCCTCACGTCGAGCCCGCTCGCACGGAATCCATCGGCGAGATTCTCGAGATCGTCCAGGCGGGGAACGGGGGCCCGGGATCCGGGTGTGTCGTCGGGCTGTCGCAACAGCCCCACTGTCGCGCGCAGTTCATCCAAAGCGGCGCGGCTGTTGTCTTTGATGTGGGCCAGCGCCTGGTACGCCTGCTCGGGGTTTGCGCGCATGAGGTGGTGGGCCACTCCTGCCTGGGCGTTGACCAGGGTGATGTGGTGGGCGACGATATCGTGCAGATCGCGCGCGATGCGTACGCGTTCCTCGGTGACCCGACGCCGGGCCTCCTCCTCCCGGGTGTGCTCGGCGCGCTCCGCGCGCGCCCTGGCCGCCGCGAGGTTGTCGCGGCGGCTACGGACGGTGCGGCCCAGCACGGTGGCGCCGAGCACGAAGTCGAACCGCACCAGGCCGGCTCCCCCCACCACGGAGTCCGCGTGGGTGGCGGAGTAGACACCGGCGATCGCCACGGCCGCGACGAAGCCGACGATCCACGCGGTGCGCCGGTCGCCGAGTAGGGCGAGCGTGTACAGGGCGACAAGGCACGCGGCCGGGGTCGGGGAGGTGTGCGAGACGACGGACATGAGTGTGAGGTCGCCGGCCAACGTGAAAAGGGCGACCTGCAGCGGCCAGCGGCTCCGGACGACCAGGGGGACGCAGGACAGGGCCGACCACACCACTTCGTCCCAATGGGGCTCGTGCCATGCGGAGTTGCCGACCGCGGTCGTCGCCATAGCGATCACGATCAGCGGCACCGCCGGGAGCGCGTCCCTGACCCGGTCATGACGGGCCAGCCACTGCCGCCACACCATTCTCGTCTCCATTCTCTGACTGTAAGCAGCGCGGGCCGACGGGAGGCCGGATTGGGAAGGCCCGCTGGACGACCCGGTACACCCGCAGCAGCCGCTGGTGCGGGAGCCGCAGAGCGCCTACACGGCCGACTGAGCTCGACAGCACGGCCTCTGTCCCACACCACCGCGAGCAACTACGCGGCCAGCGCCCAGTTCTACCGCGACTCCGGCTTCACCCACGGCTACTGGCTGATCTGCGGCGTCTGCCTGGTGGGGGCCGCGCTCGCTCTGCTGGTCCCGAGGGCTAAGCGGATCGACGAGGTCGACGCGGGTCAGGCAGTCGCCTGACCCGAAGTCCCCGGGCCGGCTCCGGTGCCTCGAAGCCGGCCCGGCCGCACCATTCGCCCGACGATTGCCGAACAAAGAGGATCCCGTGCTCCGCTCCGCATTCAACGACAACTGGCAGGCCCGCCCCAAGGTGAACCCGTTCGCCGAACTGTCCGGGATATCCGTCCCGTTCCAGCCGGTGACCGTGCCGCACGACGCGATGATCGGGCAGGAACGGGTCGTCCCGGTCGAGTCGACCGGAGCCGAGGGTGGCGCGGGCGCCTACTTCCCCGGAGGGACCTTCGAGTACCGCAAGACGTTTCACGTCCCCGAGGAACTCCTGGGCAAACGGATCCTGTTCGAGTTCGAGGGCGTCTACCGCGACGCCACGGTGCACATCAACGGCGACTACGCCGGGCAACGCCCGTACGGCTACTCCCAGTTCCACATCGATGCCGACCGGTTCCTGCGCTTCGGCGAGGACAACGAGATCCGCGTGGTGGCCCGCAGCCACCACGACTCCCGCTGGTACACCGGTGCGGGAATCTACCGGGACACCTGGATGCTGGTGGGCCCCCTGGCCCGGATCGCCCCCGAGGGCGTCCAGGTGACCACCCCCGAGATCGAGGCGGAGCTGGCGGTGGCGGAGGTCACCACCCGGGTCGAGAACGACTCGATAGCCATCCGGACGCTCGACCTGGTCACCGCGGTCCGCGACGCGGACGGGACTGTGGTGGCCACCGACGCCACCAGGATCACCGTGCTACCGGGCGAACCCGCGACGGCGCGTCAGCGCCTCTACGTACCCAACCCGTCACTGTGGAGCCCGGACGCCCCGGACCTGTACACCGCCGCGGTGACCCTCAAGGACGCAGACGGCCAGGTGGACGCCGAGTCCGTCACCTTCGGCATCCGCTCGCTGCGGCTGGACCCCCGCCGAGGGCTGAGGATCAACGGTGAGAGCGTGAAACTGCGCGGGGCGTGCATCCACCACGACAACGGCCCCCTCGGTGCGGCGACCTTCGCTCGCGCGGAGGAGCGCCGGGTACGCCTCCTCAAGGACGCCGGATTCAACGCCATCCGGATGTCCCACCACCCGGCGAGCAAGGCAATGCTGGACTCCTGCGACCGCCTGGGCATGCTGGTCGTGGACGAGGCCTTCGACATGTGGACCTCGGCCAAGAGCGACTTCGACTACAGCCTGAACTTCCCCGAATGGTGGGAGCGCGACATCGAGGCCATGGTCGCCAAGGACGTCAATCACCCCAGCGTGATCATGTACTCCATTGGCAACGAGATCCCCGAGACCGGATCTCCCGTCGGCGCCGCACAAGGACGCGCACTCGCAGAGAAGGTCCGCTCTCTCGACAGCACCCGCTACGTGACCAACGGAATCAACGGGATGCTGGCCGTCATGTCCGACCTGGCCGCCATGCGGCAACAGGCAGGGCAGCGGGTCGATGAGGGCGAGGGCATCAACACCCTGATGGCCGACCCGGGAGCGGCGATGAACGCGATCAGCTCCTCCGAGCTGGTCACCCAGCGCACGGCCGAGTCCTTCGGCGTCCTGGACGTGGCCGGCATGAACTACGCCGAGAGCCGCTACGCGCTCGACCGGGAGCTGTTCCCGAACCGGGTCATCGTCGGTACCGAGACGTTCCCCACCCGCATCGACGGCAACTGGAAGCTGGTCAAGGAGCACGCCCACGTCATCGGCGACTTCACCTGGACAGGCTGGGACTATCTGGGCGAGGTCGGCATCGGCCGCCCGCAGTACCTCACCGCCGAGACCCCGCGCCCTGCCTTCATGGCGCCCTATCCGTACCTGGTGGCGGGCTGCGGCGACATCGACATCACGGGGCATCGCCGCCCCGCGTCCTACTACCGCGAGATCGTCTTCGGCCTGCGCGACCAGCCCTACCTGGCCGTTCAGCAACCGCAGCACCACGGAAAGACGTTCGCGGCCACCCCGTGGGCCTGGAGCGACACCGTCGCCGGCTGGACCTGGCCCGGCTTCGAGGACGCGCCGGTCACCGTCGAGGTCTACAGCGACGCCGACGAAGTCGAACTCTTGGTCAACGGCCGCTCCCTGGGTCGGCAGCCGGTGGGTGAGGGGCACCGCTTCCGCACCGCCTTCGAGACCACCTACCAGCCGGGCGAACTGGAAGCCATCGCCTACCGCGGCGGCGAACCGGCCGGCCGCATCTCGTTGCGATCCGCCACCGGTCCGGTCCAGTTGCGCGCCGAGGCCGACCGGCCGACGGCCACCGCGCACGGCGACGACCTCGTCTACGTCACCCTCACCCTGACCGACGCGGACGGCACCCTGCATGCTGCCGCCGACCGGATGGTGAACCTCGAAGTCACCGGCGCCGGCACCCTGCTGGCGTTCGGCAGCGCGGATCCCTGCACCGAAGAGCGCTTCGACGCCAAGGACCGCCGCACCTACCAGGGGCGCGCGATCGCCGTCATACGCCCCACCGGCGTCGGGGAGATCCGGATCACCGCTACGGCGCCGGGCTGCGACGTGGCCCAGACCACTGTCAGAGCCACATGAGCGAGCACCTCATGGCCGACCCCGATGCCCCGCTCCGAGTCCAGCGACTGAGAGAAAGACCATGACTGCAGCTATCCCAGGACGGCCCAACCGAGTGCGACTGGAAGGGCTGGACCTGCTCATCGACGGTGCTCCCTTCGTTCTCCTCGGCGCCGAAGTACACAACTCCAGCTCCAGTACCCCGCAAGCCATAAGCACGGCCTTCGACAAGGTCAGCGCTCTGGGCGCGAACACGGTCCTCGCGCCCGTGGCCTGGGACCTGTGGGAGCCGTCGGAGGGAACCTTCGACACCGCCCTGCTCGACAGCATGATCACCGCGGCCCGTGAGCGCGGCCTGAAGCTGGTGCCGCTGTGGTTCGGATCGTGGAAGAACGCCATGTCCTCGTACGTCCCGGCATGGGTCAAGCAGGACACCGACCGCTTCCCCCGGGCCCACACTGCGACGAGCGGCCGGATCGAACACCTGTCACCGTTCGCCGCCGAGTCACGCGATGCCGATGCCCGCGCCTTCCACGCACTCATGGACCACCTGCGGGACGTCGACCGGCAACAGACCGCGGTAATGGTCCAGGTGGAGAATGAGGTGGGACTCCTCGGCGACTCCCGCGATCGCAGCCCGCTGGCCGAGAAGGCATTCCACTCCACGGTCCCGCCTGCCGTCGTCGAAGCCATCGCACGCTCTGAGCACCTGCCGGTGCACCAGGACTGGCTCGCGGCGGGATCCCGCCGCGAGGGGAGCTGGCCCGAGCTGCTCGGCCAGGGGCCCAACACCGACGAGGCGTTCATGGCCCACGCCTACGCCGCCTACATCGAGCACGTCGCCTCCGCCGGGCGGAAGGCCAACGACGTGCCGCTGTACGTCAACGCCTGGCTCGACGCCCCACTGGAACTTGACCTGCCCACAGGCCTGAGCCGCGAGCAACCCGCGCAGGGCACCGCGCCCGAGACGGCCGGCACCGTCGCCCTCGCCGGCGGCCGGCAGCCCGGCACTTACCCCAGCGGCGGACCGCTCCCACGCGTCGCCCCGATCTGGCAGACTGCCGCCCCCACACTCGACTTCCTGGCCCCGGACATCTACTTCGGCGACACCAACGCGATCTGCCGCGACTACACCCAGGCGACCGGTCGGCTCTTCATTCCCGAAATGCGCCGCAGCCCGGCGGGCATCGGCCTGATGTTCACGGCAATCGGTGAGTACGGCGCGCTCGGTGTCGCCCCGTTCGGCGTCGACTCCCTGCCTGGCGACACCCCGGACGGCGTGGCCCTCGCCGACGCCTACCGCCTGCTGACCGCGGCGACCGACCGCACCCGCGCCGGAGCGAGGAGAGTCACGGGATTCATGCTCGACCACGAGCGCCCCACTACGCAGCACTCGGCCGACCCGTACACCCTGGCCTTCGACGCCCCAGGTCCGTTCAGGCAGTCCGGCGGCCCCGCCTACGGGCTGGTCCTGCAGGAGGAGCGGGACCAGTTCCTCCTGGTGGGCCGCGGTTTCACGACGAGCTTCGCGGCAGCGCAGGACGCCAGGGTCGGCACCCTGTCCGTCGAGGAACTGGACTTCGACGGCCGATGGACCGTCACCCGCCGACTGGGGGGCGATGAGACCTCGTCGGGCGCCTCAGTGCGGCTGCACAGCCTTGACGCTTCCCAGCCGGCCTTCTTCCCGATCCCTCTCCCGCTCGCCTCCACCGGGATCGTCCGCGTCCGTCTTTACACCTACTGAGCGGACAAGGCCGTCCCGACTGCCTCGTCCCTTCGTCCGCGCTGGCACCCCTATCACGGGCTGTGCCCTGACTGTCCTGCGACTGATCGGACCGGGAGGGATCGCCTCACCGCCACCGCGCCGGGATGCGAACCGGTCGACGTCACCGTCAGGTGAGAGAGCAACTGGTGTCCCACCCCGTACGCAGCCCCGCACAGATCGTCGGGCTGGTCGCCGAACTGACCCTTGAACAGAAGAGCAACCGAGCGTGTTGAGTGGGGCGGAAGTCTTCGCCCAGCGAGGCGAGGGCACCTCGGCCGCTCCCATACCGGACACGCTTGCTGTCCGCGCTGCGCCCCCACGGCGGGAGGCACTTGTCACTCGCCTGGGTATCGGAGCCCTGGTTCACAACAAGGTGTTGGCGGTGCTCGGCGCGTGTTCAATCGTGAGGCCCTGCCCGAGGTCACCGGCAATCAGGAGGAAGCTGCCGGTGAGCAGTGTGTACCGTACCGAGTTGGGACTCTTGAGGTAGAGCAGCTCCATGGCGGCCCCCGGCCAGCACCAGCAACAGCGAAGGTTGGGGGAGGAGCCTGGCCGCCAGTGCGAGGGCGGCGCACGTACGGAGCAGCGACGCGGGCCGGTACACACCGGCGAGGCGGTGGGCCCGACGAGGGCGAACCGTTGCTCCGCCCGCGCACAGCGCAGGGTGCAGACCACGCCGAAGGCAATCCGGAACAGCTGCACCCGCCCGGGGTCGCTCGGGCGCTGGAAGCCGGAGGCGACGGCGTCAAAGAACCACATGGCTGTCCGTCACCTCCAATGGCCACTCACCGTCCCCGGACAGGATGCGGCCGGCTCCGTCGATTCGGTCGTACTCGTGCAGTCCGCTACCGGTAGATGTTCACCGGCTCGGTGCGGCCGTCTTGGTTCGGCAGCGGACAGCGCAGATGAGGGCACGACAGAGTCCTCCGGGAACGGGAGGGTGAGCCCCTGCGCGGTCTCACGTGACCGCCGAAGCCTCCTTGAGCGCGGCGATCCGCTCCCAGTCCAGGCCCAGTTCGAGCAGGATCTCCTCCGTCTGTGCGGCGAACTCCGGGGCCGGGCGCAGTGCGGGGGCCGCGACGTCGAACTGCACGGGATTTGCCGCGAGTTGCAGCTCGCCGGCCTGTACGAGGTACTCGTTCGCCCGTACTTGTGCGTCGTCGCCGACCTGGAGTGAGTCCTGGACCGGCGCCCAGGGCCCGGTCAGGGTGGCGAACCGTTCGGACCACTCGGCCAGGGTGCGCGTCGCGATGACCTCTCGCAGGAGTGCCACGGCCTCGGCCGTGTGCTCGGCGATGGCCTGGGACGTGGCGAAGCGCGGATCGTCGGCCAGCTCGGGACGGTCGACATGGCGGCACATCTCGGCCCAGTACTTCGCGGGCTGCAGCATCACCAGGGACAGGTAGCGGTCGTCGGCCGTGCGGTACAGGCCGGTCAGCGGGTTGACCGGTGAGCTGTGCACGCCTGGCGGTGCCATCTCCCATGCCTGCTTCAGGTGCAGGGACAGTGCGATGCCGTGGCCCATCGCCCACACCCCGCTGCCGAGCAACGACACGTCCACGACCGAGGGTTCGCCCGTTCGCTCACGCTTGAGCAGCGCCGCCGCGATGCCGCCGGCCAGGTTCGTGCCCGAGATGGTGTCCCCGTACGCGGGCACCGGCGCGGACACGATGCCTTCCATGCCGGCCGGGGTGATGCTCGCCGCAGTGGACGCGCGGGCCCAGAACGCCGTCATGTCGTAGCCGCCGCGCTCGGCCTCCGGGCCGCGCGGGCCCAGTGCGCTGCCCCGCGCGTACACGATCTCCGGATTGATCGCGCGTACGTCGGCCACCTCGATGCCGAGCTTGCGGCGGGCGGCGGGCAGCAGACTGGTGAGGAACACGTCGGCCCGTGCGATGAGTTGGCGCAGGACGTCCATGCCCTCGGGGCGCGCGATGTCGAGGCCGATGCTGCGCTTGCCGCGGTTGGCGTGCTCGACGTTCGGGTTCGGGTCGCCCTCGACGCGCATCGCGCCGGTCTGGCGCAGTCCGCGCTGAGGATCGCCGGTCACCGCGTGCTCGACCTTGACGACGTCGGCGCCCCAGTCAGAGAGCACCGCCCCCGCGGACGGAACGAAGCCGTACATGGCGACCTCGACGACTCGGATCCCTTCCAGGGGTCCTGTGGCGCTCATGCGTCCACCCCCGCGACCACGGGCGCGCCGAACGCCTTGGTCTCCAGGAACTCCTCCATGCCCGCCACTCCGCTCTCGCGGCCGATGCCGGACTGGCGGTAGCCGCCGAAGGGCACGTCCGGGTGGAAGTAGTTGCCGCCGTTGATGCTGAACGTGCCGCTGCGGATGCGGCGCGCCACTCGCACCGCCCGCTCCTGATCGCGGCTGTGCACGGCGCCCGACAGGCCGTACACCGAGTTGTTCGCGATCCGTACGGCGTCGTCGTCGCCCTGTGTGTCGTCGTACGGGATGACGGCGAGCACCGGTCCGAACACCTCCTCCTGCGCGATCTCGCTGTCCGGGTCGACCCCGGCGAGCAGCGTCGGCGCGTAGAAGAAGCCGGGGTCGACGCGTTCGCCGCCGGTGATGAGCTTCGCGCCGTCGGCGACGGCCCGCTGCACCATGCCGTCCACCTTGTCGCGCTGTTTGGCGCTGATCAGCGGGCCCAGATACGTCTTCGGATGCGACGGATCGCCGGGGCGGATACGGGCGAAGTGGGCCGCGACCAGCTCGACGATCTCGTCGTGGCGGGAGCGCGGAACAAGGAGACGGGAGGTCAGCGCGCAGCCCTGGCCCGCGTTCACGCAGATCATGTACGCGGCGAACTGGGCGCTCACCGCAAAGTCGGCGTCGTCCAGGACCACCATCGCGGACTTGCCACCGAGCTCGAGGAAGACCTTCTTCACCGTCTCACTCGCGGCGGCCATGATGCGGCGGCCGGTCACGGTGGATCCGGTGAAGCTGACCGCGTCGACGTCCGCGTGCGTGGTGAGTATCTCACCGACGTCCGCGCGGGACGAGGACAGGACGTTGACCACGCCGGGCGGGATGTCAGTGTGCTCGGCGATCAACTCGCCGAGCGCCAGGGTGATCAGCGGGGTGTCGGGCGCGGCCTTGAGGACGATCGTGCAGCCGGCCGCGAGGGCGGGGGCGAGCTTGGCGAGGGCCAGCTGGTTGGGGTAGTTGTACGGCAGGATCGCCGCCACCACGCCCACCGCCTCCTTCTCCAGCCAGCGGTGGTGGCGCTGACCGTGCTTTTCGACCTCGCCCAGGTCCTCGGTGAAGGAGTAGGTGCGCAACAGGTCCGCGTAGTAGCGCACGATGCCGATGGGGTCCTCGAGTTGAGCGCCATGGGTAAGCATGCGCGTGGCACCGGCCTCGGCGATGGTCAGCTCGCGCAGTTCCTCCACCTGGTCGAGCAGAGCCTGGTGCAGCTGGTCGAGGCAGCGGATGCGCAGGTCCCGGTCCGTGGCCCAGTCGGTGGTGTGGAACGCGCGGTGTGCGGCGGATATCGCGGCCTCGGCGTCGGCGGGGGTGGCGTCGGGCGCATGGCCGAGTATGGCGCCGGTGGCCGGGTTGAGGCTCTCGAAGTGCTCCTTGGTGTCGACGAGTCGTCCGTCGATCAACAGGCGTCGCCGTGCGCGGCCCGGCTCGCCTGGATCGTTTCCCTGGACAGGCATCCCGCCTCCTGCGTCGTGTACTCGATGAAAATGCAATTCTCTAAATAGGAAATCTAATACCCGCCTGGATGGAACTCCAGAGTCCCGACGTGAATCGGGGTTCCGCTCAGGAGCGGCTCCACGCTCCCGCCGGTCCTCGCGCCGGGCCGCCTCCGGTGAAGGGGCGGTGGCGGCGAGGCGTACGAGATCCTTGGCGGCGGCAAGTCCGTGGACGGAGCCTTCGGCGATCACACATCGGTACCCGTGCGCCCAGAAGGGCCCTGCCTTGTACGGGAATCACGCCTTGGCGCAGCTGCGGACAGGAAAGCCGTGCGGCTGTGGACGCCACGATGACGTCGCAGTTGAGAGGAGTTCGAGACCGCTGCCCGAGATGATGCCCGTCGCGGTTCCGACCGCCGGCAACGGCGTACGGCCCGCGAGCAGTCGGAGATACGCGGCCGTCCGGGCGTCGTCGCGGTCGGCCTCGGTTTCGTGCATGACGTACCGTCTTTCGATGTCAACGAGGATGTTCCATGCGGCCCAAGGCGTCGTCTGCGGCCGTGAGCGTGGCGCTTTCGACTCGCCCGACGAGCTGTGCCAGGAGCCGGACGTCCTTGCGCAGCAACGGGCCGGCGCGGCCCGCCAGCGCCGTCAGGGTGCCGCCCGCCGCGGCCACCCGCCCCAGCGCGAAGCTCGCGCCGCTGCCATGGCCGAGCACCTCCGCGAGTCGACCCGCGTCCAGGCCCAGCTCGTTCCCGAGCGCGAGCGTGTCGGCGGCCGTGGCCAAGTGCGCCGTGAACAGTGCGTTGTTGAGCAGTTTCGCCGTCTGTCCCGAACCCAGCGGACCGACATGGACCACCGGATCGCCGAACGTCTCGAACACCGGGCGGCAGAACGCGAACGTCGGATTCTGCCCGCCCACCATGACGAGGAGCCTGCCTGCCTCGGCGGCCGGTCCGCCACCGCTGACCGGTGCGTCGATCACCTCGACACCGTGCGTACGCGCCTGTTCCGCCAGGCGGCGGCAGGTGTCGGGATGCACCGTGCTGTGCACCGCGATCACCCCGCCCTTGCGGAGTCCGGCCAGTACCCCGTGCTCGCCGAGGACCACGTGCTCCACGTCGGCGTCGTCGACGACGCACACGCACACCAGGTCGCAGTCGGCGGCGAGTTCGACGGGCGATGCGGCCCTCTTCGCCGGGGTGTCCCCGAACGGTGCGAGCGTCGCCGAGCGGCGCGCCCACAACGTCGTGGGATAACCGGCGTCGATGATGCGGCGGGCCATGGGGGCGCCCTGACTGCCCAGACCGATGAATCCGACGTGCGTCACGATGGTTGCTGCCCTTCGTCCGGTGACTCTTGCGGTGTCTCGACCCGGTTCGCTGCAGGGGACTTGGCGGGCGGCGTATCGGGTGTCTCGGCGGGAGTCACATGGGGTGTCTCGGCGCGTGGCCCGTTCGGTGCCTCGCCGGCTGTCGCCTCCGGCAGCTGTGCGCCCGGCCGCCAGAAGGCCGCGAGCAGCCCCGCCGTCCCCGCCGCTCCGACCCCCGCCGCGAGCCCCCCGCCCGCCCAGCCGTCGATGTCGATCCCGGCCGCGGCGTCCAGCGACACGTCTCCGGGACCGAGCATCGCCAGCGCCACGCAGGCCACGGCGAGCACGAGTACATACTCGTATCCGTCCTTGAACACGAAGAAGCCGTTGCGGCGGTGCGCGAGCAACCCGGCGACGAGCATCACCGAGATCACGGCCGCGCCGGCCAGCGGCGTGAGCAACCCGAGCACGAGCAGGGCCCCTGCGCCCACCTCGGTGACCACGCTCAGCCAGGCCTGCAACCGCCCGTGCCGCAGCCCGAGCCCGGTGAACCAGCGGGCCGTCCCGGCGATCCTCCCGCCGCCCCGCCAGTGGTTGAGGCCATGGACGATCATCGTCACGCCGAGGACCGCCCGCAGCAACAGCACCGCCGTCGACTCGGCCCCGGTCATCGCCGTCCTTCTTCCGACTCGCGCAGCACCGCGCACTCCTCCGCGAACGACAACACCCGCAGGTGGTAGGCGCGAGCGGTGAGCCCAAGGCTCAAGTTGTGGCCCGCACCCGTCTGTTCGTGCCCGCGGGCGCGAGGCGAACCGGTGAACAGGTCCGCGAGGCGGTCGAGTTCGGCGGGCCCCGAGCGCCACACCGTCTCGTGATCACCGAGGCTCACCTGGACCGGCACCCCGACCAGGGCAGCCAGCTGAGGGAACTCGTCCACCCAGTGGCGCGCTTCCGCCTCGTACAGCGGAGACGGTCCCGCGATCGCCGCGTCGTCATACACCTCGGGGGCGTACAGTCGGCTGGGACCCCACAGCACCTCGCGCAACCCGCGCGGGCGCAGAGGCCGTCCGTAGGCGTCGCGCTCGGCCGTGTCGAGCGTGTCGATGGCGGACCGGTTGTGTTCGAGGCCGGTACCCGCGATCTCCAGGCCGATGAGGTCACGGCCGCGCTCGTCCGCGGCCATCCGCATGGCCAGTTCGCAGCCGGCCGAGTGTGCGAGCAGGAAGACTCCGGCGCCGCCGGGCCGGTGCGCGAGGAGCGCATCGAGGGCCGCGAAGCCCAGGTCCACGCGGAGCGCCGGATCGCGGACCTTGTCGGCGTACGCCTCCGAAGCTCCGTATCCGGGCCGGTCGAGCGCGATGACCGTGAACCCGAGCGCGGCGCCCAGGCGCAGCAAGGACAGGTCGGGACGGCCGGGGCAGTCGAAGTACGTCGCGGTGGTGCCGCCGCCGTGCAGGGCGAGCACCACGGCACGCGGCCGGGGCACCTCGCACACCAGCGCCGACAGGGGGATGCCGTCGGCGTCGACGACGTCCCCGTGAGGCTGCGCGGGGGACTCGGTGTCGCAAGGGGTCACGTGTCCGTCCTCAACAGGAGTACGCCGCTGGGGGTGAGGCCACCCGAACTCACCACGGCCACCCGGGCGTTCGCGATCTGCCGTGCTCCGCCGTCGCCGCGCAGCTGGGTGACCGCCTCGTGGACGAGGCCCATGCCGTGGGTGCGGCCGTGCGAAAGCTGGCCGCCGTGCGTGTTGAGCGGCAGGATCCCGTCGCGGGCGATGTTCTTGCCGCCGTCGAGGAAATCCTTCGCCTCGCCGATGCCGCAGAAACCGAGAGCCTCGATCCAGGACAGGCAGTTGAAGGTGAAGCCGTCGTAGAGCAGCGCCACGTCGACGTCCTCGGGACGCAGGTCCGTACGGGTCCACAGATGGGCCGCCTGGCCCAGGACCTGCGGCTCGTGGGTGGAGGTGGACTGGTCCCAGTCGAGGCGCTCGACGATCTGCGTACCGACCGCCTCGACGAGGACGGGCGGCTTGCGTAGCTCGCGGGCCGCGTCGACGGCGGAGACCACGACGGCGACCGCGCCGTCGCACGGCACGTCGCAGTCGTAGAGACCGAACGGGCTGGTGACGGGACGGGCGGTGAGGTAGTCGTCCATGGACATCGGTTCGCGGTACACCGCCGCAGGGTTGAGCGCGGCGTTCGCGCGCTGGTTGAGGGCGATCCAGCCGAGCGTTTCCCGGGTCGTGCCGTAACGGTGCATATGGCGCTGGGCGTTCTGCGCGAGCAGGTGCGCGGCGGAGGTGGCACCGAACGGCATCCGCCACGCGGCCGTTCCCTCCACCCTGGCGGGAAGCGCCGCCGTGAGACGGCCCTGGCGCACGAGTGCGCCGTGCGTGGCCTCCCACACCGTACGGAAACACAGCACATGCCGGGCGAGCCCGCCCGCCACCGCCAGCATCGCCGCGATCAGCGAACCGCCCGGGCCGAAGGTCTCACCACCGCCGTTGTGCCAGGTGGGGCGGATCCGAAGCGCCGATTCGAGGGCTGTCGTCCCGCCCTCCCCGAAGCCGCCAAACGGGCCGGCGCCAGGGTAGGTGGCGAGCCCGTCGATGTCGTCGAACGTCAACCCGGCGTCCGCGACCGCCTGTTCGCAGGCCTCGACGGTCAGGGCCAGCGGCGGCACCATGAGGCGGCGCCCGATCCGCGAGGCGCCGGCCCCGGTGAGCGCCGCCTGTTCCTCGAACTTGCCCACGGTCCGGACCGGAGGCCGGATGAGCCGGGCGATCTCGGCGGGGCCCGTCTCGTCGGCAGGCAGTTCGGTGGGCTCGCCCTGCTCCGGGACGGGCCGGAACAGCGGCAGCCACACATCCTCGACCTGCTCGAAGACGACCTCCATCCGCATCCCGAGCCTCAGGTCCTGCGGATCGCACTGGACCGCGTTCGTGGTCAGACGGACCCGCGGGTCCTCCTCGATCGCCACCTGCGCCACGACGTACGGGGCGGGCAGGCCCGGCAGGCCGAAGCGCTGGTTGACGGTGAAGCCGACCAGTGTGCCGTACCCCGAGACCGCCGTGACGCGGGTGTCATGACTGCGGCAGTACGAGCACACCGGCTGAGGCGGATGGACGAGTGCGGCACACGCCCCGCACTCCTGGAAGCGCAGCCGCCCGTCCGCTCCGGACGTCCAGAAGAACGCGGAGTCGTCGGTGAGTGAGGGCAGCGGACGCACGCCCGCGCCGTTCTCCTCGGGCACGGTCCTCAACCGCCCAGTTCCGCACGGGAATTGCGTCCGGTGACCGGCTCCGCGAGCCGCTGCTCGTCGCACGCCTTCTGCAGCCGTTCCAGTGTCTCGTCGAGCCCCGGACCGAGCCGCTCGCCCGGTGCGAAGGTGGCGGGCAGATGCCGCATCCCGTTGATGACCCCGATCGTCTCGTAGTGCACGGTGCCGTCCGGGTCGCATACGTAGTCGGGCATGCGGTCGAGCACGGCGAGCAGCATCCGCTTGAACACCGTCCGTGCCACGTTCGATCCGATGCAGCGGTGGATCCCGAGTCCGAAGCTGTTGTGCCGGTTGTGCTTGCGGGCCAGGTCGATGTGGTGCGGGTCGGGGAACTGGGCCGGGTCGCGGTTGGCCATCGACCAGGACAGCCACACCCGGTCGCTCTCCTTGAACTCGGTGCCCGCGAGCGCACAGTCCTGCGAGACGGTGCGGCCGTCCCCGACCGCCGGTGTGAAGAAGCGCAGGAATTCCTCGGTCGCCGGGTCGAGCAGCGTCGCGCGCTCGGCGCTGAGCCGCTCGCGTTCCTTCGGGTTCTGTGACAGCCACTCCAGCGCGTGGGCGGTCAGTGCGGTCGTCGTGTCGAAGCCGCCGCCGATCAACAGCGCGACCACCCCGATGAGTTCCATCTCGTCCGGCTTCTTGCCGTTGATCTCCGCCTTCACCAGGGCGTCGATCAGGCCCGGTCGCGGCTGCTCGCGTACGGACGCGATCTGCTGCGCGATGTCCCGCATCATCGCCATGTGCAGTTCGATGACCCGCGGCATGTCCGGGGAGTCGGGCGGCGTGTAGACGCCGGCGTGGGCGGGCTCGTTGTAGATGGTCCAGTGTTTGAGCGGAATGCCCAGCATGGCCAGCGTGAGCACCGCCGGCACGACGTTGGCCAGGTCGTCGATCAGGTCGATTCGGCCCTGCTCGATCTGCTCGTCCAGGCAGGCGCGCACCACCTCGTCGAGGAAGGGGATCCAGCGCTGGACGGCGGCGGGGGAGAGGTACGGGTTGAGGGCCTGGCGGTAGTGGCGCTGCTCGGGCGGGTCCATCTCCAGGAAGCCGCCGCGAAAGCCCCGGGCGCGCGTCGGGGCGGGAATGCTGATGCCCTGGTAGCCGGTGCCGTCGCCCGTGACGTCATGGTCGTTGGAGAGATACTCGGCCGCCCGTGCGAACTCGAACAGTTCGTTGTTGCCGCTGACCACCCAGTGCCCGCCGTGGGTGTCGGACCAGGCCACCGGACAGCGGCTCTGCATCTCCTCGGTGATCGCCTCGAACCGCTCGCGGTAGCTCGGGGCGTGGCGGTCGAAGGCGTAGACGGGCTTCTTGCGTTCCTCGCGTTCCTCGCTCATCGGTCTCCCCATACCGTGATGGCGCGCTCGGGGCAGGAGTGCGCGGCCTCGCTCGCCGGCTCCTCCTGGTCGGCCGGTACGTCCTCGTGGACGGCCGACGAGTGGCCGTCCACCTCATCGAGCCGGAACACCTTGGGCGCGACCATGGCGCACAGGGTGTGGCCCTGGCAGCGCTCGGGATCCACGCGCACCTTCACGGCCTCTCTCCTTTCGTACGGGTACATGGGAGTCGTACGGGTGCGGGGCGGGCCCGGGGGTTCAGCGGCGCCAGTCGTGCCACTTGAGGTAGCCGCCGGCGTCCACGCGCAGCTGCGTGCCGGTGATGTAGCGCGCCTCGTCGGAGGCGAGGAACAGCACCGCGTTGCTGATGTCGAGCGGCTCCACGTACGGGACGGGCATCGCCTGCTGCACCGCGAAGGAGGGCTCGGCGTCCGCCCGCGTGGGGTTCTCCAGATCCGGGCGGAACGAGCGGTACATGGGCTCGCTCTGCAGCATCGGAGTGTCGCAGTTCGTCGGGTGGACCACATTGGCCCGCTGCTTCAAGGGGGCCAGGTTGCGGGCGAGTTCGTGGATGTACTCCGACAGCGCCCGCTTGGCGAACGCGTAGCCGGCGCCGCCCGGATTCGATCCCGGCTCGGCGACGATGCCGTGGTCCATCAGGGCCGCGGTCGAGCCGGTGGCGATGACGGAGGCGCCCTCGCGCAGCTGGGGCAGGGCGGCCTGGATGGCGTTGATCGTGCCGATGAGGTCGACGTCGACGGCGTCGCACCAGGCTTGGAGCTTCGGCTCCCCGCGCAGCGGCGCGATACCGGCCTGGGCGACCACGATGTCGAGTCCGCCCAACTCGGCCACCCCGCGCTGCACGGCCTCGCGCATGTCGGCCATGCTGCGCACGTCCGACTGGAGCGCGACGACCCGGCGGCCCTGCGCCTCGACCAGGCGCACGGTCTCCTTGAGGTCGTCGGGCGCGGCCATCTTGTAGCCGACGGTCTCGTAGTCGCGGCACAGGTCCACCGCGATGATGTCGGCGCCCTCTTCGGCGAGCCGCACGGCGTGGCTGCGGCCCTGGCCGCGGGCCGCTCCGGTGATGAACGCGACCTTGCCCTCAACACGTCCCATGAGCGGTGTCCCTTTGGTGTCGTAGTGACTGCTTGCTGTGAGTCGTACGGATGGCCACGTCCAACAGGCCCGGATCGTTGCCGAACGCCAGTGCCGTTTAGTCCACCCCGAGCCGTACGGTCTCGGCGAGCGGGCCCAACTGGGCAGCGGACAGCGCGTTGTCGAGCGGACCCACGTGAAGCACCGGATCCGTGTATGCCTCCAGCGCGGGCAGTGCGTGGCCTACGGTGCCGTCCGCGCCGCCGGAGAAGAGCGTGCGGCATCCCGCCGCGATGTCGTGCGTGCTGCCGCTCAGGGGGGTCCACCACCCTGGCACCTTGGGCGGCGATCGCCTCGACCGTGGCGGGACTGCCCGCGGTGTGCACGACGACCGCGTCGGCGCCAGGGCGTCGAGCAGGGGCGTCGCGAGGCACACTTCGCGGACCTGATCGTCACTGAACACGCACGCCAGGACCGCTTCGGAGTTCTCGGCGGCCTCTCGGATGCCGCTTGGGACTCCGGGTGCGGCCCGGGCGATGCGGCTGCGCTCCGCAGGCGTGCGCCCCAGTGCCCTCACCTCGTGCCCGGTCGCCGTGAGGGGCTGCACCATCGGCAGCCCCACGCGTCCGGCACCGATGAATCCCAGGCGCACAAGAATCTCCCTTCCGGTGACGAGAATCGTAATCTCGCCGCTTGTCGACGCGGAACCCCTCGGTCATCGGATTCTTCACTGGACTCTGCGGTTGGGTTGTTTCGGGTGATCGGAGTCATTGCTGCCGACCCCAGAGAATCGTATTCTCGCAACGAGGAAGCGTTCGTACCGCCTGAGGGTCGACGCCCACGACACACCAAGGAGCCCGCGTGCACGCAGCAACTCGACACAAGGTGGCGGTCGTTACGGGCGCCGCCTCGGGGATCGGCCTGGCCGTCGCCCAGCGCCTCGCCCGCGACGGGGCTGCCGTGGCCCTGCTCGACCTCGACGCCGAAGCGGTCGAAGCGGCTGCGGCCAAGGTGCGCGCCGACGGCGGAACGGCGCTCGCGGTACGGGTGGACGTAGCCGTCCGTGCAAGCATCGACGCCGCGTACGCGCAGGTCCGCGAACAGCTCGGCCCGATCGCGATCCTCGTCAACTCGGCCGGGATCGACGGCTTCAAGCGGTTCCTGAACATCACCGCCGAGCAGTGGGAACGGATCCTCGCGGTCAACCTCACCGGCACCTTCCACTGCTGCCAGGCTGCGGTTCCCGACATGCTCGACGCCGGCTGGGGCCGGATCGTGAACATCTCCTCCTCCAGCGCCCAGGGCGGCCAGCCGCTCATGACCCACTACGTGGCGTCGAAGGCCGGCGTCATCGGCTTCACCAAGGCCCTCGCGCTCGAACTCGGCCCCGAGGGCATCACCGTCAACACCATCCCGCCCGGCTTCATCGACACCCCGATGTCGCGGCGCAGTGAGGAGAAGGGGCTGCTCGGCGACACCATCGAGAGCCACGCGGCCCGCACCCCGGTGCGACGTGCGGGTCTGCCCGAGGACATCGCGGCGGCCTGCGCGTACCTGGTGAGCGAGGAGGCGGGGTACGTCACCGGTCAGGTCATAGGCGTCAACGGCGGGCGGAACACCTGACATGAGTGCATCCGCGCCCCCGCGGGCGACGGTCCGTCACGACCACTGGATCGACGGGAAACCGCGCGGACCCTCCAGCGGCAGATACCTGCCGACACTCCGGCCGGCCACCCGCGAGCCGGGTGACGAGGTCGCGGCCGGCGGCCCCGACGACGTGGACCGCGCCGTGGCCGCGGCCCGCGCCGCGTACCGCGCGTGGGCCGCCCTGCCCGCAGCCGACCGCTCCTCGGCCCTGCACGGCGTCGCGGACGCGATCGCGGCACACACCGGCGAGCTGACCGCCCTGGAACGGGCCTGTACGGGCAAGACGGACGCTCAACTGCGTCTGGAGACCGAGATGTCGGCGGCGTACTTCCGCTACTACGCGGGGGCGCTGCACGCCCACCACGGCCGGACCATCGATCAGGGCGCGGGCGCCCTCACGTACACCCGGCTCGAACCGTACGGCGTCATCGCGGTCATCACTCCCTGGAACCTGCCGCTCAACCAGGCCTGCCGCGCGCTCGCCCCGGCCCTCGCGGCGGGCAACGCCGTGGTGGTCAAACCGTCGGAGCTGACGTCGGCCTCGACGGTGTGCCTGGCGCGGATCGCGAGCGAGGCGGGCCTGCCCGACGGGCTGCTCAACGTGGTGACCGGGACAGGCCACGAGGTGGGCACCCCGCTGGCGCTGCACCCCGAGGTGCGCCGCGTCGCGTTCACCGGCTCCGTGCCCACCGGTCGGCAGCTGGCGACCGTGGCCGCCGACCGCCTGATCCCGCTCACCCTCGAACTCGGCGGCAAGTCACCACTGGTGGTCTTCGCCGACGCCGACCTGGAGCGCGCGGCTGCCGCCGCCGTGAATGCCGTCGCCGCGAACGCCGGACAAGTGTGTTCGGCCACGACGCGGCTGCTCGTCGAGTCCTCCGTACACGACCCCTTCGTACGTGAGGTCGCCGCACGGCTCGAACGCCTCGAACCGGCAAGGGACTTCGGCCCGATCATCACCGAGGCCCAGTACGCCAAGGTCCTCGACCACTTCGACCGCGCCCGCGAGGCGGACTGCCGTCCACTGACAGGCGGCGGAGCGTACGAGGACGGGCCGCCCGCCGGCGGTCTGTACATCCGGCCGACCCTCTACGCCCACGTGCCCCGCGATCTGCCGCTCGCCCGCGAAGAGATCTTCGGACCGGTCCTCGTCACCATGCCGTTCACCGACGAGGCCCACGCACTGGCTCTGGCCGACGACACCGCGTACGGGCTGGTCGCCTCCATATGGAGCGGCGACACCGCCCGCGGACTGCGCCTCGCCGAGCGGATCCAGGCGGGCCAAGTCACCGTCAACGGCGGACCGTTGACCATCGAGACCCCCTTCGGCGGCTACAAGCAGAGCGGCTACGGCCGGGAGAAGGGTCTCGAAGCACTGCACGAGTACGCGCAGGTCAAGACGGTCAGCCTCGCGCTGGGCAGTTCATGAACCGAACCGTCACCGACCCGGGAGATCTCATGCCACAGGCTGACCAGCCCACTCCTTCGCCACCGGCGGCCCCGCTTCTGGAGGCCGCCCGAGCGTTGCGCCGGGCCATGCTCGGCGACGCGTACGTCGATGCCAACGCGGCCCCCGCGGGCACCGTCGCCGCGGATTTCCAGGACTACATCACCACCGTCGCCTGGGGCGCATGGGCCAGAGGCGGTGCGCTGAGCCCGCGCGACCGCAGCCTGCTGGTGCTCGCCATGACGGCTGCGACGGGGCGCATGGAGGAGTTCCGTCTGCACGCCTCCGTACGGGAGCGGACCGGTGTCACGGACGAGGAGCTGGACGAACTGCTCTTCCAGATCGCGGGCTACTGTGGGGCGCCCGCAGGACTGGCCGCACGGCGTGCCCTCAAAGATGTACGGGACGTGCAGGACGGGCGAGAGGCGCCCGGGGTATGAGCACGGTCGGGTTCATCGGGCTGGGCAACATGGGCGGCGCCCTCGCCGCCAACCTGGTGCAACGGGGTCACGGCGTCGTGGCGTACGACACCGCCGGAGCCGGCGGACTGCCGTCCGGCGCGGCGATGACGTCCGGTGTCGAGGAGGTGGCCCGCCGCTGCGACGTGATGGTGCTCAGCCTCCCCGACGGGGCGGCCTGCGAGAAGGTCGCTCGTGAGATCGCGACGGCCGCCGGGCGGCGCGCCACCCACGTCGTCGACACGTCCACCATCGGTGTCGCGGCCGCCCGCAGCGTCGCCGACCTGCTCGCCGAGGCCGGTGTCGGCTATGTGGACGCACCGGTCTCGGGCGGCGTAGCGGGGGCCCGCGCCCGCACCCTCATGGTCATGTACGCGGGCGGCGACGAGGCGTGCGCCCGCGTCGAGCCGGTCCTGGACGGTCTGAGCGACCGGCGCCGACGGGTGGGGGACCGCCCGGGGCTGGCGCAGGCGCTGAAGCTCGCGAACAACTTCCTCTCCGCGACCGCCCTGTGTGCGACCAGCGAGGCCGTCGCCTTCGCCTGCTCGGTCGGACTCGACATGGCCACGGTCCTCGAGGTCCTCAACACGTCGAGCGGTCGGTCGGCGGCCACCGCCGACAAATTCCCGCACCACGTGCTGACCGGGGGATATGCCTCCGGGTTCGCCAACACGCTGATGGCGAAGGACGTGGCGCTCTACCTGGAGGCCGTCACCGGTCAGGGCGGCGGGGGTGCCGGGCGGATCGGCCCGGTCACCGGCCGGGTGTGGGACGACTTCGCGACCGCCGAGCCGGGCGCCGACTTCACCCGGATCTATCCGTACACCGCACGGGCCCACCAGGAAGCTCTCCACGACAGCGCGGAGGAATGCCCATGACGACATCCGCAGCAGGCGACCGGGGCGCCGCGCAGGTGACAGAGGGCCTGGGTACCACGTCCGCGACAGACGGCGGGCACCCCCCGCCCGTGACGGACGGACCTCTCACCGGCGTGCGTGTTCTCGAACTCGGCAGCTTCGTCGCAGGACCCTTCGCGGGGCAGCTCCTCGCGGACCTCGGGGCCGAGGTCATCAAGATCGAGGCCCCCGGTGCCGGTGACCCGATGCGCCGCTGGGGAGTCCTGCTGGAGGGCCGCAGCATCTGGTGGTCGGCGCTCGCGCGCAACAAGCGTCTGGTCGCCCTCGACCTGAGGCGTCCGGAGGGCCGGGAGGCGGCCCGCCGTGTCGCTCTCACCTGCGATGTGGTCCTGGAGAACTTCACGCCCGGCCGGATGGAGGAATGGGGTCTGGGATACGAGGAGTTGAGCCGGGAGCGGCCCGCCCTGGTCATGACCCGGGTCTCCGGATTCGGCCAGACGGGGCCGCGCGCGGGCGATCCCGGCTTCGGAAGTATCGGCGAGGCGATGGGCGGACTGCGCGAACTGACCGGATCGCCCGACCGCCCGCCGGCCCGCGCCGCGCTGTCGATGGGCGACCAGCTCTCCGGAATGTTCGCTGCGTTCGGCACCCTTGCCGCGCTGCGGCAGGCCGAACGCGACGGCCGGGGCCAGGTGGTCGATGTCGCCCTGTACGAGGCGGTGTTCGCGCTGTCGGAATCCCTGATCGCCGACTACGAACTCTCCGGCCAGGTCCGTACCCGCTCGGGCGGCACCCTCCCGGGCTCGGCCCCGTCCAACGCCTACCCCACGGCCGACGGCCGTCTGATGATCGTGGCGGCCAACGCCGACCCCATCTTCGTACGTCTGGCGAAGGCCATGGAACGGCCTGAACTTGCTGACGACGAGCGCTACTCCACGCACGTGGCGCGCGGCGCGCACATGGCCGAGCTCGACGAGCTGATCGGCGCGTGGACCGGCACCCTCGACCATGGTGACCTGGACGAGCTGCTCACCGCGGCCGCCGTGCCGCACGGCTTGGTCTACCGGGCTCCGGACATGGTCACCGACCCCCAGTACCTGGCTCGGCAGATGATCCAGCGCGTCCACGACACCGACCTCGGCCGCGAGGTCGCCATGGCCGGCGTGGTGCCGCGCCTGACCCGCACGCCGGGCCGGATCCGGTGGGCGGGAGCGCAGGTGGGCGCCCACACCCGGGACGTCCTGACCGAAGTGGGCTACCGGCAGACGGAGTTGACTGCGTGGGCGCGGACCGGTGTGGTCTCCGGGCCCGGCTGCGAGTGACAGACCAGAGGTGATCGCGGAAAATGAGAACGACATTCTCTTCAGGCGGTAGCTCTGTTATCGTCGGCCTGTCGGAACGACGAGCGTGAGGACGGAACCCCATGCCGCACTTCCCCAAGCCCGAGGCGGGCAGCTGGACCGAGCACTTCAAGATCGGCACCGAGCCGCTCTCGTTCGAGGACTCGATCTCGCCGGAGTTCTACGAGCAGGAGCGTGAGGCGATCTTCAAGAAGACCTGGCTGAACGTCGGCCGGGTCGAGCAGCTGCCGAAGAAGGGCAGCTACTTCACCAAGGAGCTGGACGCCGCCGGCGCCTCGGTCATCATCGTGCGCGGCACGGACGAGGAGATCCGCGCGTTCCACAACGTCTGCCGCCACCGCGGCAACAAGCTGGTGTGGAACGACTTCCCGCGCGAGGAGACCAGCGGCACCTGCCGTCAGTTCACCTGCAAGTACCACGCCTGGCGCTACGGCCTCGACGGCAAGCTGGCCTTCGTGCAGCAGGAAGGCGAGTTCTTCGACCTCGACAAGGGCGACTACGGACTCGTCGGCGTCCAGTGCGAGGTGTGGGAGGGTTTCGTCTTCGTCAACCTCGACCCGGAGAACACCACCGAACTGCGGGACTTTCTCGGTAAGTTCGGATCCGGCATCGAGGGCTACCCGTTCGACAGGCTGACCCAGGTGCACAAGTACCGCGCCGAGATCGGCTCCAACTGGAAACTGTTCATCGACGCGTTCGCCGAGTTCTATCACGCGCCGATCCTGCACGGCGGCCAGTACATGGCCGAGGAACGCGCCAAGATCCAGAAGTACGGGTACGAGGCACTCGCGTACGACATCGACGGCCCGCACAGCATGGTCTCCTCCTGGGGAGGCATCGCGCCGCCGCTGGACCGCAAGATGGTCAAGCCCATCGAAGCGGCGCTGCACAGCGGTCTGTTCGGGCCCTGGGACGCACCGGACATCGGCGTGGCCACCGAGGACCTGCCGCCCGCGGTCAACCCGACCCGCGACAAGCGCTGGGGCATGGACTCCTTCGTCTTCTTCCCCAACTTCATGCTGCTGATCTGGCGTCCCAACTGGGTTCTCACGTACCACTACTGGCCGACCTCGTACAACACGCACATCTTCGAGGGCACCGCCTACTTCGTACCGCCGAAGAACGCTTTCGAGCGGCTGCAGCAGGAGCTGGCCGTCGTCTCCTTCAAGGAGTACGGGCTGCAGGACGGCAACACCCTCGAAGCGACCCAGACGATGCTGCAGTCCCGGGCGGCCCTCGACTTCCCGCTCAACGACCAGGAAGTACTCCTACGGCATCTGCACCACACGGCGATGCGGTACGTGAACGATCACGAGGCGAGCACGGCCGACGCGTCCTGACAGCAGCCGACGACCCCCCGGGAGACACCGATCATGGCGCAGACCTTCCCGCCCGAATTCGCCGCGCTCGAGCCCTTCGCCGACTGGGCGATCCCGACCGAGCGCGCCCGTTACGCCAAGCGCATCGCCTCCACCATGGAGGAGCTCGACGCCTTCTACAGCGTGGCGTTCCCGCTCCTGCGGGACGGCACGGCCTACCTGGAGCAGGTCGACATGACCGAGCCGGAGAATCTCTCCGAACAGGACAAGCACCTGCTGTGGGCGTTCTGCGCGCTGGTGACCGTCGCCTTCCCCGTGGAGGCCTGGCGCCAGCCGAGGGTTCCCGACTCGGGCGCCTCCAGTATCGACGCCGTCCTCGAACCGGCGGTGTAGGCATGGACCGGCCCCGCACGCCGTCGCCTCCCGTGCTCCTGCGCGCAGCCCGGCTGCTCGACATCGAGAAGGGGGAGTACGTCACCGAGGGCTCGGTCCTCGTCGAGGGTGAACGGATCACCGCGATCGGCGCCGACTCCCTGCCGGAGAACACGGTCGTACGCGACCTCGGCGATGTGACCTTGCTGCCAGGTCTGATGGACATGGAGGTGGACCTGGTCCTGGGCGGGGCCGACCACCGCAGCCCGCTCATCCCGGTCCAGGAGGACCCGGCCGTGCGGACCCTGCGCGCCGCGGCCAACGCCCGCCGGACCCTGCGCTCCGGTTTCACCACCGTCCGCAACCTCGGACTGTTCGTGCAGACCGGCGGCATCCTCCTCGACGTGGCCCTGAAGAAGGCCATCGACCTGGGGTGGGTGGAGGGCCCGCGGATCGTGCCTGCCGGGCATGCGATCACGCCCACCGGCGGCCACCTCGACCCCACCATGTTCCAGGCCCTGGCCCCGCACGTCATGCCGCTCACCGTCGAGGAGGGAATCGCCAACGGCGTCGACGAGGTCCGCAAGGCCGTCCGCTACCAGCTCAAGTACGGCGCCCGCGTCATCAAGGTCTGCGCTTCCAACGGCGTGATGTCGCACACCGGACCGGCCGGCGCCCAGCAGTACTCCGACGAGGAACTGCGCGCCATCGTGGACGAGGCCCACCGCGCTGGCGTCAAGGTCGCCGCCCACTGCATGGGTGACCGGGCCATCCGCGCCGCCCTGGACGCGGGCATCGACTGCATCGAGCACGGCTTCCTCGCGAGCGACGAGACCTTGGACCTGATGGCGGCACGGGGCACGTTCCTCGTCGCCACCACCTGCCTGACCGAGGCCATGGATCTGACGCACGCCGCTCCCGAACTGCAGGCCAAGGCCGCCGAGGTCTTTCCGCTCGCCCGCGCCACCACCTCGCGTGCCATCGCCCGAGGGGTGCGCGTGGCCCTGGGCACCGACGCTCCCGCCATCCCGCACGGCCGCGGATCGAAGGAGCTGATCGCCCTGGTGGACCGGGGGATGACGCCGCTCCAGGCGCTACGGGCGGCCACGGTCGTAGCCGCCGATCTCATCGACGCCGGGGACCGCGGACGGCTCGAACCCGGACTGCTCGCCGACATCGTGGCTGTCGCGGGTGACCCGCTCTCCGACATCGCGGTGACCGGTGACGTCCGGTTCGTGATGAAAGGCGGGCAGGTGTACCGGGACTGATGCGCGGCCCCCACCGCGAAGACAGCCCGGACATAAGGGAGAACCTAGTTTCTGCACACTGTGGGCGAGTGTACTGGTGAGGGAGAGGCGCGATCTCGCCCGTGCGCTAGGCTTGGGCCATGACCACGAGCGATCCGGCGCCGGAGCCCTTTTCCACCGAGACCACCGCCAGCTGGCGTGAGCTGGCCGTCGCGCGGTCCGTCGATCCCGCGCGGGTGCGGGCCGAGAAGCGCGTGCAGCGCTTTCTCGACGCGGCCCTCGAGCTGCTGAGCGGGGAGTCCGGCAAGGACTTCACGGTGCAGGAAGTGGTCAAGAAGTCCGGCCAGTCCCTGCGGAGTTTCTACCAGTACTTCGCCGGTAAGCACGAGCTGTTGCTCGCCCTGTTCGAGGAGTCGGTTTCCTCCACAACGGTCCGGCTGCGGGACGCGCTGGAGGAGATCGACGATCCTCTGGAGCGTCTGCACCGCTTCACCGTCGATTACTACCGGCTGTGCCGGCCGATCGCCACGGCCCCCAAGGAGCGCAGGGCGGCGACACTCGGCATGGCCGAGTTCGCCCAGCAGTTGATGACCGAGCACCCCAAGGAGGCGGCGCGCGCCTTCGGGCCCATCAACGCCCTCCTCGTCGAACTGCTCGAGGCGGCGGCCGCCTCCGGTGCCGTGCGTCAGGACCTGGACCTCCGTCGCGTCGCCGGGACGGTGCTGCAGGCGACCATGTTCAGCTCCTTCGCCGTGACCATCGGCGGCCTGCACGCCGGGGACGACACAGCCGCCGAGGCCGAGGCGCTGTGGGAGCTGCTGTTCGGCGGGCTCACGGCCGAGGGCCGCAGCGCGGTGAAGGCGCCGGCCAAGGCCACCGCGAAGAGCACGGCGCCTGCGAAGCGGGCGCCCGCGGCCAAGAAGGCCCCGGCGAAGAAGACGGCCACGACCACGAAGACCGCCGTGAAGAAGGCACCGGCCAAGAAGCCGACGACCGCGCGCACAGCCGAGCGAACGGCCGACTGACCTCGTTATCACCACGGCGCATCACATCAGCCCCGCGTGTACGCACCAGCGTCCGCGCGGGGCTTTCGCGTTGTCGGCGGCGTGCACCAGGACCGCCATGGCCGCACCAGACTGGGATTGTCATTGCCGTGTGTGAAAACGCCCTTCTCACCGCTGTCCGGTGTTGGTAACTTCCCTACCGGATAACGCCGATGAAGGGAGCCGTGCCGGCAGTGACGGACGATGAGACGGACTTCGAGGCAGTGGACTTCTTCCGCGACGAGAGCGTCGTCGCGGACCCGTACCCCTATTTCGACGCACTCCGCGCGCGCTGTCCGGTGCAGCGCGAGAGTCACCACGACGTGGTCATGGTGACCGGCTACGACGAGGCCGTACGGATCTACAACGACACCGAGGCGTTCTCCGCGTGCAACGCGGTGAGTGGGCCGTTCCCCGGATTCCCGGTGCCGCTCGAGGGCGACGACGTCGGCGGGCTCATCGAGGCGCACCGCGACGAGCTGCCGATGAGCGACCAGCTGCCGACTCTCGACCCGCCGGTGCACACCGACCACCGGGCGCTCCTCATGCGGCTGATCACGCCGAAGCGGCTGAAGGAGAACGAGGAGGCCATGTGGCGCCTCGCCGACGGCCTGCTCGACGATTTCCTGGAGGGCGAGGGCGTTGCAGTCCCGGGTGAGTTCGTCAGCGGGTTCGCCGGGCCCTTCACCTTTCTCGTCATCGCGGATCTGCTCGGCGTACCGGAAGGCGACCGGGCGGAGATCGCCGCCCTGCTGCGGCACGGTCCGGCGGGCGGCGGTATCGGCAGTACCGGAGAGGACACCCTCGACCGCAACCCGCTGGGGCATCTGTACGAGCGCGTCGCGCGCTACATCGAGGACCGGCGCCGTGCGCCGCGCGAGGACGTCCTCACGGGCCTGGCCACCGCCACCTTTCCCGACGGCAGGCTGCCCGAGGTCACGGATGTCGTGCGGGTCGCCGCGAACCTGTTCGCGGCGGGTCAGGAGACCACGGTGCGCCTGCTCGGCTCCGCACTCAAGCTCATCGCCGAACAGCCAGAGCTGCAGGCCGAGTTGAGAGAGCACCGTGACCGGGTGCCGCTCTTCGTCGAGGAGGTGCTGCGCACCGAGAGCCCGGTGAAGGGCGACTTCCGGCTCACCCGCGTACCCGTCACGGTCGGCGGCGTCGGTCTGCCCGCGGGCACCACGGTGATGCTCCTCAACAGCGCGGCGAACCGCGACCCACGCCAGTTCGACGACCCCGCTGCGTTCGATCCCGCGCGCCCCGGAGTCCGCCGCCACATCGCCTTCGGGCGCGGACCGCACACCTGCCCGGGAGCACCGCTGGCCCGCGCGGAAGCCCGGGTGGCCATCGAACGGCTCCTCGACCGCACCACCGACATCCGGCTCTCCGAGAACCATCACGGCCCCGAGGGCGCGCGCCGCTTCCACTACGTACCGACCTTCATGTTGCGCGGACTGACCAGGCTGTTCCTGGAGTTCACGCTCGCGCCCCCGCAGGAGGCCGCGTGAAGGCGAGCGTCGACGACGAGCGCTGCCGGGGCCACGGCATCTGTGAGCTCGCCTGCCCGGAGGTGTTCACCCTCACCGATGACGGCTATGCCGAGGCGCGTGAGGGCGAGCTGCCGGCCGGGACGGAGGCGGGCGTGAAGATGGCGGCCGGGTCCTGCCCCGAGCGCGCCATCACGGTGACCTGACGGTCCGCCTGTAATTCCCTTACCTTCCCCCGTACCAAGAGAGGTCCGTATGCCCAAGGGCTATGTCATCGTCACTGAGGCCATCAAGGACCAGGCCGGCATGGAGGCCTACGGCCGCGCGGCTGCGCCGTCCATGGCCGAGGCGGGCGCACGCGTCCTCGCGGTCGACGCGAGCCCGCAGGTCCTGGAGGGCCAGTGGCACGAAGGGCGCACCGTTCTCCTGGAGTTCCCTTCCGTGGAGGCTGCCCAGGCCTGGTACGAGTCCGCCGCGTATGCCGAGGCGAAAGTGCTGCGGCTGGCCGCGGCCGACTGCAACGGCGTGCTGCTCGCGGGGTTCGAGATGCCGCCGCGCCAGGGCTGACCCTGCCGCGTCGCCCTGCCCCCGCGCATGGTCCCCGGCCAGGGCGATGGCGTGCCGCGCTCAGGGGCGGCGGCGCAGCACCTGTTCCGCGGCCTCCCAGTGCTCGTCCGCCACCCACAGCTCGGCGAACGCGTCCACGGCCTCCTGGGCGGAGACTCCGCGGACCACGCGCTTGATGCTCGCCGCGGGACGGTTGGCCAGCGAGGCCGCCAACTGACGCCAGCTGTCGGCGAATTCGGCTCGCGGTAGCACCAAGTCGACGAGCCCCAGCCGCTCGGCCTCGCCCACATCCAGGATCCGCCCCGTCCCGGCCAGCAGCAGCGCTCGTCCCGGCCCGACGAGCGTCGCCAGCCGTTCCGCGCCGCCCCACGCCGGCATGATCTCCAGGCTGACCTGGTTGAACCCGATCCGTATGCCCTCCGCGGCCACCCGGATGTCGGCCGCCACCGCGATCTCGGCGCCGCCGCCGAGGGCGTGCCCGTTGAGCGCGGCGATCACCGGTGCGGGGAAGTCCGCGATCCGATCGCAGACGTCGCGCATCCGCCGGGCCATCTCGGCGGCCTCCTCATGAGTGCGCAGGGCCGCGAGCTCCTTGAGGTCGCCGCCGGAGACGAACGCGCGGTCTCCCGCCCCCGTGATGACCAGCGCCCGCGCCCCTTGTGCTGCATCCAGGGTCTTCTCCAACTCGCCCATGGTGTCCAGGGAGATGGCGTTGCGGGCGTGCGGGCGGTTGATGGTGACGACCGCGACCGCGCCGTACAGCTCCAGCTCGACCGTCGCGACCGCGCCGTCCAGCTCGACCATGCGGAACCTCCGTACCTGTGGCGTCGAGGATATTGGCATTCTCAGTAAGCGGAAATAGCATATCCGGCGCCGGGGCGGACCGGTCCAGGGGAAGATCCGACCGCCTGGGCCACGCGGGCGGCGCCCTGCCCGCACTCCCGCACCGCCCGCCCATCGTGACCCGGCCCGAGATCCGGCCGCCAAGTCGTCAGGGGAGCGTTCGCCATGCCTGCCACGGTGCCGTCAGAGCTGTCGTACACCTTCCGTGAGATCCCGCCGGAGCTGGTCGCCCGCTACGAGGCGGAGGGCTGGTGGACCCGCGACACCATCGGCGACCTCCTGAGTCGAGGGCTCGCCTTCGCTCCCGACGTCGCCTTCCGCGTGCATTCGCAAGTCCGGCCGTACGAGGGCACGTTCGCCGAAGTCGAGCGTGTCGCGCGGAGGTTGGCGGCGGGGCTGCGCGCTCGGGGAGTCCTCCCCGGCGACCGGATCGTGCTGCAGCTACCGAACTGGATGGAGACCGCGGCCGTTTTCTGGGCCTCCGCGTTCCTGGGTGCCGTCGTGGTCCCCGTCGTCCACTTCTACGGGCGCAAGGAACTGAGCTACATCCTCGACGCCACCCGCCCCAAGGTCTTCGTGACCGCCGAGAAGTTCCGCCATCTGAGCTTCGACCCGGAGGTCTGCACGGACGTGCCCGTCGTGGGTGTGGTGGGGCGTGACTTCGACGACCTGCTGTCCGGCGAACCCCTGACGGGCACCGCCCCCGTGGACCCGGACGCGCCCGCACTGATCGCCTTCACCTCGGGAACCACCCGTGATCCCAAGGGGGTTGTCCACAGCCACCGCACGCTCGGCTTCGAGACGCGACAGCTGGCCGACCTGTATCCGGCCGACCGCGGCGACCAGCTGACCGCCGCACCCCTCGGGCACTTCATCGGCATGATCAACGCGCTGCTCATCCAGGTGCTCGACGGAATGCCGGTCAACATGACCGACGTCTGGGACCCGGGGCAGGCGCTGCGCCTGATCCGCGAGGAAGGACTCGCGGTCGGCGGGGGAGCCGCGTACTACATGTCGAGCCTGCTCGACCACCCGGACTTCACCGCCGCCGACGCCGCCCGCCTGCCTTACGCGGGCCTTGGCGGCGCCGCGGTCCCCTCACCCCTCACCACGCGCCTGGAGGCCCTCGGCATCACGGTGTTCCGCTCGTACGGATCCACCGAACACCCCTCGGCCACCGCCACCCGGGTCAGCGCGCCGGCCGCCAAGCGTCTGCACACGGACGGCGATCCGATGCCGGGTGTGGAGGTGCGCCTGGCCGACGACGGGGAGATCCTCACCCGCGGCCCCGACCTCTGCCTCGGGTACACCGACCCGGACCTGACGGCGGCCGTGTTCGACGCGGAGGGCTGGTACCGCACCGGCGACATCGGCGTGATCGACGACGACGGCTACCTCACCATCGTCGACCGCAAGGCGGATGTCATCATCCGCGGTGGCGAGAACATCAGCGCCGTCGAGGTCGAGGAAGTGCTCCTCGGCCTCGCGGCCGTCGCCGAAACCGCCGTCGTCGCCGCGCCCGACGCACGCCTGGGCGAGCACGCCGCCGCGTTCGTGCGCCTGCGCCCCGGCCATGCGCCCCCTTCACTCGACGAGGTGCGCGCTCACCTCCAACGTGCCGGTCTGGCACGGCAGAAGTGGCCCGAGGAACTGCACGCCGTCGAGGAGTTCCCGCGCACGGCGAGCGGCAAGGTCAAGAAGTTCGTGCTCCGCGGCGAACTCTCGGCGAAGGCGCGCGCGGACATTGCGGCGGAAGGTTGATGAGAATAGCATTCTCGTAATCAGTGAAGGAGGATCTCATGCCCTCGCGCGAGCTGCCGTATCCGCTCTTCGACGCGGACAACCACCTCTACGAGACCGAGGAGGCCCTCACCAAGCACCTGCCCGAGCAGTACGCGGGGGCGATCCGGTACGTCCAGGTCGACGGCCGGACGAAGATCGCCGTCCGGGGTCAGATCAGCGAGTACATCCCCAACCCCACCTTCGAGGTCGTCGCGCGGCCCGGTGCCATGGAGGAGTACTTCAAGGTCGGCAACCCCACCGGCAAGACCCGCCGCGAGATATTCGGCGAACCCATGCGTGCGATCCCGGCCTTCCGCGAACCCGGCCCGCGCCTGGAGCTGATGGACGAACTCGGCATCCAGCGCAGCCTGATGTTCCCGACCCTCGCGAGCCTGATCGAGGAGCGGATGAAGGACGACCCGGAGCTGATCCACACGGTCATCCACGCGCTCAACCAGTGGCTGCACGAGACCTGGTCCTTCAACTACGAGGACCGCATCTTCACCGTCCCGGTCATCACACTCCCGATCGTCGACAAGGCGATCGAGGAGCTGGAATGGGTGGTGGAGCGAGGTGCCCGGGCCATCCTGGTCCGTCCCGCGCCCGTGCCCGGCCCCGGCGGCATCACCCGCTCGTTCGCCCTGCCGGAGTTCGACCCGTTCTGGGAGCGGGTGGTCCACCACGACCTGCTCGTCACCCTGCACTCCTCCGACAGCGGCTACTCGGACTATGCCAACGACTGGGAGGGCAACCAACGGGAGTTCCTGCCCTTCAAGCCCAACGCCTTCCGGCAGATCAACGAGTGGCGGCCGATCGAGGACGCCGTCTCGTCCCTGATCTGCCACGGCGCGCTGAGCCGCTTCCCGGCGCTCAAGGTCGCCGTCATCGAGAACGGCGCGTCCTGGGTCGAACCGCTGCTCGACCGCCTGGCCGACGTGTACAAGAAGATGCCGCACGAGTTCCCGGAGAACCCGGTCGACGTCTTCAAGCGCCACATCCACATCAGCCCCTTCTGGGAGGAGGACATGGCCGCGCTCGGCGACCTCATCGGCATCGAGCGGGTCCTGTTCGGGTCCGACTACCCGCACCCGGAGGGCCTCGCCGACCCGGTGACCTACGTCGACCACCTGGCGAAGCTGAGCGACGAGGACAAGGCCAAGGTCATGGGCGGCAACCTGGCCCGCCTGCTCGGCGTATGAACACCGCGAGCGCGGCGGGATGGGCGAGGTGGGGCACCATCCCGCGGATGGCGCTCAGCGCCGCCGAACGCTTCGGTGACGCCGAGGCGGTCGTGGACGGCTCCACGCGCCTGACCTTCACCGAGCTCGCCGAGCGCATCCGCGGGGCCGCCGGGGCGTATGCCTCGGCGGGCATCGGCAAGGGCGACCGCGTGGCCGTCTGGGCGCCCAACTCGGCCGCGTGGATCGTGGCCGCGCTCGGTGCGGTCACCGCGGGCGGCGTCCTGGTGCCGGTCAACACCCGGCTGCAGGAGCAGGAGGCCGCCGACATCATCGGGCGCAGCGGAGCGAAGCTCGTTCTTGTCCAACAGGGCTTTCTCGGGCGCGAGTTCACCGCGCCGGACGGCATCCCGGTGATCGACCTCCGCTCGGACTTCCTGGCGAGCGGATCGCCGTACGACCGCGCATCCCGTCCCGATGACATCGCCGACGTCATCTACACCTCCGGCACCACGGGCCGCCCCAAGGGCGTGCTGATGACGCACCGGCAGACGCTGCGCCTGTACGAGGAGTGGTGCCACCTCGCCGATCTGCGCGAGGGCGACCGGTATCTGGTCGTCAACCCGTTCTTCCACACGTTCGGCTACAAGGCCGGCATCATCGCCTCGCTGATCCGCGGCGCCACGATCCTCCCCGTGCCGGTCTTCGACATGGACCGGGTGGTGGAGCTGGTCCAGCGGGAGAAGATCACGATGCTGCCCGGGCCGCCGACCCTCTACCACTCGCTCCTCGAAGCGGTCGGCAAAGGAAACGACTTGTCCTCGCTGCGGGCCGCCGTGACGGGAGCCGCCGACATTCCCGTGGAGCTCATCCGGCGCGTGGGTACGCAGCTGCCCTTCCGGTCGATCATGACCGGGTACGGGCTGACCGAGGCCGGGACCGTCACCGCCTCACGCCCCGGCGACTCCTTCGAGTCCATCGCCACCACCGTCGGCGCCCCGTGCGACGGCGTCGAAGTGCGCATCGCCGAGGACTGCGAGGTCCTGGTGCGCGGCTACAGCGTCATGCAGGGCTACCTCGACGACCCGGCGGCCACCGCCGAGGCCGTCGACGCCGACGGCTGGCTGCACACCGGCGACCTCGGCACGCTCGACGCGGACGGACGGCTGCGGATCGTCGGCCGCAAGAAGGACATGTTCATCGTCGGCGGATTCAACGCCTACCCGGCCGAGATCGAAGGCTTCCTCCTCGAGCATCCCGCGGTCGCGCAGGCCGCTGTCATCGGGGTGCCGGACGAGCGCCTCGGCCAGGTGGGCAAGGCGTTCGTCGTCACGCGTTCCCCCGTATCGCAGGAGGACCTGCTCACCTGGAGCCGGGGGCGGATGGCCGGGTACAAGGTGCCCAGATCCGTTGAGTTCCGGACCGAGCTGCCGTTGAACGGGACCGGGAAGGTCATGAAGGACCAACTGCACATCGCCAAGGGAGGACCGCAGTGACGACACACGTGGTCGGGACGACCGGGCGCGGCAATGCCTGCGCCGAGCTCGCCGCTCTCGACGACCAGATCATCGCGCTGCTCGCCCGGCGCCGCGAGCTCGCCCAGGCACTGCCCATGCCCCCGGGCCCGCGCGCCGTCGACCCCGGCTACACCGGCGCCGTACGCGACACGACCCTGCGCTATGTCGACGGGCTCGGCAGCGGAGGCGAACTCGTGGCCCGGTCCGTGCTCGTGCTGTGCCATCCGGACGGCGAGCGGGACTGATGGACTTCGAACTCGGCGAACAGCAACGGGACATCCAGGCGGCCGTCCGCGATCTGGCCCGCACCTACGCTCCGGACTACTGGGCGGACCGCGACGAACACGGCGAATTTCCCTGGGAGTTCTACGACGCCTTCGCCAAGGCCGGCTGGCTCGGCATCGCCGTCCCCGAGGAGTACGGGGGCGGCGGACTCGGCGTCCTGGAGGCCTCACTGCTCCTGGAGGAGGTCGCGGCATCGGGCGCCGGCATGAACGGCTGCTCCACGATGCACCTGACCATCTTCGGCCTCAACGTCCTGGCCAAGCACGGCAGCGAGGCACTCCGCCGTGCCGTACTGCCGCACGCGGCCACGGGCGAACTGCATGTGTGCTTCGGCGTCACGGAACCCGATGCGGGCACCGACACCACTCGCATCTCCACCTTCGCGCGCCGCGAAGGCGACCACTACATCGTCCACGGCCGCAAGGTGTGGATCACCAAGGCGGGCGACTCACAGAAGATGGTGCTGCTCGCCCGTACGACCCCGCGCGATGAGGTGGCCAAGCCCACCCACGGCCTGTCGGTGTTCCTCGCGGACGTCGACCGCAACGCCATGGACATCCGGCCCATCCCGAAGATGGGCCGCAACGCCGTGGCGTCGAACGAGATCGTGATCGACGGTCTGAAGGTGCCGGTCAGCGCACGGATCGGCGAGGAAGGGCAGGGATTCAGGTATCTCCTTGACGGCCTCAACCCCGAACGGATCCTCCTCGCCCACGAGGCCCTGGGCCTCGGCCGGGCCGCCCTCGACGCGGCGACCCGTTACGCGAGCGAACGGATCGTCTTCGAGCGGCCGATCGGCCAGAACCAGGGCATCGCCTTCCCGCTGGCCGAGGCCCTGACCCGCCTCGACGCGGCCCGGCTCATGGCCCGCAACGCCGCCTGGCGCTACGACCGAGGCCTGGACTGCGGACGCGAGGCCAACATGGCCAAGTTCCTGTGCGCGGACGCCGGCTTCCAGGCCGCGGACCGTGCCGTGCAGACGCTGGGCGGCATGGGATACGCCCGCGAATACCACGTCGAGCGCTACTTCCGGGAGTCCCGGCTGCTGCGCCTCGCGCCCGTGAGCCAGGAGATGGTGCTCAACTACGTGTCCCAGCACGTGATGGGGCTGCCCCGGTCGTACTGAGGGTCAGGCCCGGACTCGCATCTGTCGCCGGTGTCCATCTGCCACCGGCGTCAATGACTCTCGGGGCAATCGACCACGGAGTCGGTCCCGGCCACCGTGGTGTCATGGCCTGGGACCCAACCCGCCCCGCCGACTTCCTGGCCGCCATGCCGTTCGCCAACGGACTGGGAATCGACATCACGGGGGCGACCGTCGAGCGCGCGAGCGGCACCCTGTCCTGGTCCTCCGACCAGTGCACGTCCGGCGCGCCGCTCCCCGGCGGTGTGCTGATGACTCTCGCGGACACGGTCGGCGCCGTGTGCGCCTACCTGAATCTGCCGCAGGGTGCCGACACTTCGACCGTCGAGTTGAGGCAGTGGCCCGCCCTCTGCACATCGGGCGATCCTTCATCGTCGTACAGACCGATGTGTTCGAGGTGGCGCACGCGCTGACGCCCGGGCGACGTTCACCTCTTGCGAGGAGGCCCCGGCGTTCACGCCGGGGAGGAATTGCATCCGAGGGGGCGCGACGCGGAGCGTCGCTGCATCCGGTTCAGGGCGCGGAGCGCCCGTACCGCTGCCGACATCACCGAGGTGATGCGAACGCGTGTGCCTGTGATCGCTGGTGGGGGTGGTGGTTGCGGGATGGGGGTGCGTTTGTGCGGCTGTCGTACGTATGGCCCTTCGGAAGGTAGGGGACGGCACGGGGTTCCGGCCGGAGCCATGAGGGGGCGAGATGGCGGAGGCGAAGGCGGCTGCGGAGGCCGGGCATGCCCGATACACCTACCGGCTGCGCGTGTCGGCCACAGCCCGCACCGCCCTGGCGGCGGAGTGGGGCCGATGCCGCTGGGTGTGGAACGAATGTGCTGCCAAGTCCACGGCCGTACACCTGCACAACAAGGCCACCGGCCAGAAGGCCACGTGCGGCCCGGCTCAGCTCGACCGGATGCTGACCGAGGCCCGTGCCCGTACGCCGTGGCTGCGTGCGGGCTCGTCGGTTGTCCAGCAGCAGGTCATCCGTGACTTCGGCCGTTCCCGCGCCAAGGCGCACAAGGACATCCAAGAGCGCCTGCCGATGGCGCGCCGGGCCGGGATGCCCACGTACATGAAGAAGCACGAAGCGCTGCCGACGCTCAACTACACGCGGCGCGGTTTCCGGTTGAAGGACGGCCGGCTGCATCTGGCGGGCGGCATCGTCGTGGCGGTGGTGTGGTCGCGGGAACTGCCGGCTGAGCCGTCCTCGGTGCGCGTGTACCAGGACAGTCTCGGGCACTGGTACGGCTCGTTCGTCGTACCCGCCCAGGTCCAGCCCCTGCCGCAGACCGGCCACACGGTCGGCGTCGACTGGGGCGTGAAGGAGACCGCGACCACCACGTCCGACGCGCACGACCTGCCGCACGCCGAGTACGGCAAGAAGGCTCAGACCAGGCTGACGCGGTACGACCGGATGATGGCCCGCCGCAAGCCGAAGAAGGGACAACCGGCATCGAAGGCCTACCGCGAGGCGAAGAGACTGCGGGCGAAGGCGTACAAGAAGGTCGCCAGGCAGCGTGCGGACACCGGCCGCAAGTGGGCCAAGAAGGTGGTCCGCGACCACGACGCCATCGCGGTCGAGGACTTCCGTCCGAAGTTCCTGGCCAAGACGACGATGGCCCGCAAGGCCGCGGACGCCGCCATCGGCGCCACCAAGGCCGCTCTGATCGAGATGGGTCGCAAGCACGGGCGGGACATCCGCCTGGTCCATCCCGCGCACACCACGATGGACTGCGCGCATTGTGATGCGAGAGCCAAGCATCGCCTGCCGCTGGGTGAGCGCACCTACACCTGCACCGCGTGCGGAGCCGTGTCCCCACGGGACAAGAACTCCGCCCGCGTGATGCTCGTCCGGGCTGGTCTCAACCCGGCTGGTGCTGATGGCGCAAGACCTCCTGGAGCGCAGCTCCAGGAGGCAGCCTGAGCCAGGAATCCCCTTCCCATCAGGGAGGGGAGGATTCAATCGTACTCGACCGTCACCGACGGCGTTTCGGGTACCCCCTGGCAGGTGAGCACATAGCCCTCCGCCACCTCGTCGTCCTCCAGTACGTCATTCACTCGCATGCGCACCGACCCTTCGGTGACCTTTGCCATGCACGTGGCACAGTTTCCGGCCTCGCAGGAGAACGGTGGGGTCAGGCCCGCTCGGCGGGCGGTCTGCAGCAGCGTCTCGCCGGGGTGGGCGGGCACCGCGACCCGTTGGTTGCCCAGACGGATCGATATGGTCCCCGGCGCCGCGGCCGTCGGAGCGGGCGGGGCGGGCGGGGTGGCCGTCGCGGTCGGAGCGGCGGCAGGAGCTGCCGCGCCGAACCGTTCGCTGAACAACTTTCCGCCGCCCGGAAGCGCCGACTCGACGAGTTCCATGAAGGGCTCGGGGCCGCACACGTACACGTCCGCGTCCCCGTCCGCACCCACGAACTCCTTGACCCGGGCCTGATCCAACAGGCCCTGATCCGCGTCCAGATGACGTACGACTGTGAGCCTTCCAGGATAGCGCAGCACCAGCTCGTCGAGGGCCGAGGCGAAGATCATCGCGGACCGCGTACGGTCGGCGCACAGCAGCCTGACTTTGCGCCGCGTACCGGCGAGTGCGCTCTTGGCCAGCGAGAACACGGGCGTGAGGCCGCTGCCGCCGGCGAATCCGAGCAGCGGAACCTCGGTCTCGCGCAGGCAGAACCGCCCCCGGGGCTGGGTGAGTTCGAGCTTGTCGCCTTCGCGTGCGTGGTCGCGCAGCCAGTTCGAGACCTTGCCGCCCGGCACCCGCTTCACCGTGGTCATCAGCTCGCCGTCCGTCTCCGGCGCACTCGACATCGAGTACGAGCGCAGCAGGTGCCGCCCGTCCACCCGCACGCGGAACGTGCAGAACTGCCCTGCGCGGTAGGAGAAATCGCCACTGTGCGGACGGAGCGTGTACGTGGTGGTGTCGGCGGTTTCCCGGACGATCCGGGTGATCGTCGCGCGGTGGAAGGCAGCAGGCGCGGGCGAGGGGGTCGGCACGGGCGGCCTCCTTCTGGTATGAAAGTTCTATCTCTTCGAGAATAACGTTCTCGCAGTCGAGATGGGAGCCTCTCACATGCAGACGTCCGGCGCGCAGGATGAGGCGGCCCTGGCCTTCGAGGAGGAGACGTACAGCCGCGGCCGGCTCGAGTCCCTCGCCGGCTCACTCGCCGCGACCCTGGTACGCCGAGGGGTGCGCGCGGGGGAGCGGGTGGCACTCATGTCCTCGAACCGGCCGGAGTTCGTGGTGGCCGTCCATGCCGTGTGGAAGGCGGGAGCCGCGGTCGTCCTCATCAGCCCGGCGTGGAAGAGGACCGAGGTCGAGCATGTCCTGGCGGTCACCCGCCCCGCCGACGCGCTCGGCGACCAGCAGGTGCTCGCCGACCTGATGCCCATGCTGCACCTGGACGAGGTGACCCTTACCGGTGACGGCGCGGGGACGTTCTCCCCGCCCGATCCAGCAGCCGATGCCATCCTCGTCTTCAGCTCGGGCACGACCGGACTGCCGAAGGCCGTACGCCACACCCATGCGTCGTTCGCCGCGGCGACAAGGCACTGGACGGACGCCCTCCAACTCACCGGGCAGGACCGCCTCCAGGTGACCACCCCGCCCTCGCACATCCTCGGCCTGCTCAACATCGAGACGGCGCTCGCCGCCGGTGCATGGGTGCGGCTGCATCGCCGCTTCGATCTGAACCGGGTCCTCGAACGGATCGAGAAGGACCGGATCACCGTCGAGATGGCCGTCGCGCCGATCGTCCTGGCCATGGCGAGGCACCCGGACCTGGAGTCTTACGACCTGTCCTCGCTGCGGTTCATCATGTGGGGCGCGACACCCGTGACGGCCGGCATAGCCGAGGAGGTCACCCGCCGTACGGGGGTCGGCTGGGTGCCCGCCTACGGGGCGAGCGAACTGCCCGTCATCGCCTGCAATCCCCTTCAGGGCGCGCGGCTCGACAGCGTGGGGCGGGCGGTGCCCGGCGTGCGGGTGCGGGTCACCGACCTGGAGACGGGACGCGTCCTCGGGGTCGGCGAGACCGGCGAGATCGAGCTCAAATCGCCGTCCCTGATGGCGGGTTACCTGCCCGCCGAAGCGACCCGCGAGGCCTTCCGGGGCGGCTGGTACCGCACCGGTGACGTCGGGCGCGTCGACGCCGACGGCTGGCTGTACCTCACGGACCGCTCCAAGGAGATGATCAAAGTCCAAGGCTTCCAGGTTGCGCCGGCCGAGGTCGAAGGCGTGCTCCTCGGCCATCAGGCCGTGGCCGACTGCGCCGTCTACGGCGTATCCGGCGATGAGGGTTCGGAGTCCGTGATCGCCGCCGTCTCCACGCGCGCACCGGTGACGCAGGGCGACCTGATCGCCTACGTCGGCGAACGCCTGGCCACCTACAAACGGCCGCACGAGGTCGTGTTCGTGGACGAGATACCCCGCCTTCCGTCAGGGAAGGTCCTGCGCCGAGTGCTGAGGGAGCGTCATGGACGCACGGCTGACCAGTGAGCAGCAGTGGCTGAGGGAGGCGGCCGAGAAGCTGTCCGCGGACCTCGGACCGGGCTCGGTCCTCGACCTGGACGGCGAAGCGCGCCTCGCCCGCCTGGAGAAGGCCGTCGCCGACACGGGCTGGCGCCGGCTGCGCTCCGACGGCGCCTCCGGAGTCGAAGTCGCCCTGGTCGCCGAGGAGTTCGGGCGCGGCCTGATCGACGTGCCGTATCTCGGTCCGGTGCTCGCGGACGAACTGCTCCCGGCCGCCGTGGAGGACCGCACCGCCTGGACGCTCGCGGTGCACGGCGAGGCCGTTGACGCGCGTGGCATGCGACGCGCGGTCGAGCTGCGGGACACCATCCCCTTCGCAGGGACTTTGGGGGACGCCGTACGCACCGCTGATCTCACGCGCTCGCACAGCGAACTTGTGGGCGCACCGGAGCCGCTGCCCGCGCTCACTGAAGAGCGAGCCGCCCGCTTCCACGCCCTCGCACTCGTCGCGACCTCCGCCGACCTGCTCGGAGCCGCCCGCGGAGCACACGCGCTGGCCTGCGAATACGCCAAGATCCGCGAACAGTACGGACAGGCCGTCGGCTCCTACCAGGCCGTGTCGCACCCGCTCGCCGAGGGCCTCGCCCTGATCGAGGGCTCCACCAGCGTGCTGCGGTACGCGGCCTGGACCGTAGACGCGACCGGCCCGGAGGAGGCGCTGCGATCCGCCCGTGTCGCGAAGGTCTACTGCGCACGCGCCGCGCGCACCGTGTGCGAGACCGCGATCCAGGTGCACGGCGGCATCGGCAATACCTGGGAGTGCCTGGCCCATGTGTATCTGCGGCGCGTGCTCACGTCGAGCGAGCTGTTCCCCGTACGCCTGGAGGAGATCGACCTTGGACTATCGTGACGCACCCGAAGAGGCCGCGTTCCGCGGCCGGTTGTGGACCTGGCTGGCGGACAACGCTGCGAGGTTCCCCGCCTCGGGCTCCGGCGAGGACTACTGGGCACGGCAGGGCGACTGGCACCAGGCCCTGTACGCCGCCGGGTTCTTCGGCCTCACCTGGCCGCGCGCGTACGGCGGCCACGAGCTGCCCCCGGTGTACGACGTGATCCTCGACGAGGAACTCGCCCGCGCCGGAGCCCGCCCGCGCCCCAGCCTCGGCTATCTCGTCCAGGGCCTGGGGCGGCACGGCAGCGAGGAGCTGCGCCGCCGGTTCCTGCCCGGCATGATCGACGGAACGGAACGCTGGTGCCAGGGCTTCAGCGAACCCGGAGCAGGCTCCGACCTCGCCTCCCTCACCACCACGGCCACACGCGAGGGCGACACGTACCTCCTCAACGGCCACAAGATCTGGACCAGCTACTCGGACGTCGCCGACTGGTGCCTGATGCTGGCTCGCACCGATCCGGACGTGCCGCGCCACAAGGGCATCTCGGCGTTCGTCGTCGACATGCACCAAGAAGGCATCCAGCAGCGGCCATTGAAGATGGTCAACGGGGTCACGAGCGAATTCGGACAGCTCGTCATCGACGGCGCGCGAGTCCCCGCGGACCGCATGGTCGGCGCCCCCGGTGAAGGTTGGGCCCTCGCCATGACTGTGGTCGGCCATGAGCGCGAACCTGCCGAACTCGGCTTCACCGCCCGCTACGGCAAGCTCGTGCGCGACCTCGCCCGGCGCGCACCGGAGGCCGAACCGTCCGACGAACTGCGCTGGGCGGCCGTCCAGGCCGAGATGCTCCGGCTCCACCTGCGCCGCCGCCTGTCCGAACGACTCGACGGCGTTCACCACGGACCCGAGGGCTCCCTCGACAAACTCCTGATGACCTGGGTCGAACAGGATGTCGGCCACGCCGCGCTCGCCGTCGGCGGCACCCGCGACCCGGAGCTGTTCGCCGAGTACCTCTACAGCCGCTCCCAGAGCGTCATGGGCGGCACCTCGCAGATCCAGAAGAACATCATCGCCCGCCGGATCCTGGGACTCGGGGGCTGACATGGCCGGCGTGGCCTGGAGGGTGACATGACCTGTTGGACCCGGAGGTTGACATGACCGGCCCGCTGTACGACCTGCCGCCAGAGATCGACGTACGCCCCGAAGGCCCGCTGCGTGTGATCACCCTCAACAGGCCCGACGCCCTCAATGCCGTCAACGATGCCCTGCACACCGGACTCGCCCGACTGTGGCCGCGGTTGAGCGAGGACCACGAGGCGCGCGCCGCCGTGCTCACCGGCAGCGGACGCGCGTTCTCCGCCGGCGGCGACCTCACCTACCTGGACCAGCTGAGCAAGGACCCCGAACTGCGCACGCGCACCATCGCCCACGGCCGCGACCTCGTCCTCGGCATGGCGCGCTGCCGCGTCCCGGTGGTCGCCGCCGTCAACGGCCCCGCGGTCGGGCTCGGGTGCAGCCTGATCGCGCTCAGCGACATCGCCTACATCCACGAGAACGCCTACCTGGCCGACCCGCACGTCCAGATCGGACTGGTCGCCGCCGACGGCGGCCCGCTCACCTGGCCGCTGCACACGAGCCTGATGTTCGCCAAGGAGTACGCCCTCACCGGCGCCCGGATCCGCGCCGACAAGGCCGTCGCCCTAGGCCTCGCGAACCACGTCAGCGCGGACCCGCTCACCGACGCCCTCGACTGCGCCAAGCGCATCGCGGGCCTGCCGCGGCAGGCAGTCGAGGCCACGAAGCGGCTGCTCAACCTGCACCTGGAACGCGCGGTCCTGGCCACCCTCGACTTCGCGACCACCGCCGAGTACCAGTCCTTCCAGACCGAGGACTTCCGGCAGACGCTCGCCGGGCTCCTGGCGAAGGACGCCTGAGCGGGGCACATCGCATGCGAGCTGAGCAGCATGCTGCGAACGGCATGCGAGCTGCGCCCACCCCGCGGCTACCCCAACTAGCCTCGGTTGGCGGTGCGTTGGCCGAGACCGCCGGTGCGCGGGCGGCGATCGCCCACGGGCGGTGGCAAAGCGGACGACGTCTCGGGATGCGTCCCCTTCCTCGCCTCACGCCTGTCCTCGTACGTCCCCGGCACGACCCTGCACCCCGACGGCGGGACGTACGCGTCGTCGGGGTGGTTCAACTGGCCACTGGCCGGGGCAGGGCTGGGCGAACCACGTCCCGGCGGGCCTGCTCGAGCGGGACGAGGCGCAGGGCTGAGGGGCGGAGCACCGCTGGTCACTGCTCTGCGCCGAGCCTGCGCACAAACCCCTCCGGTACGAGCACATCGTCGGGCCCGAGTTCCCGTACCGACGCGCGCCCGAGCCCGAGCAGCGCCGAGTCGACGCCGGAGCGCAGGATGTCGAGCACGTTCTCCACGCCGGCCTGACCGTTCGCCGCGAGGCCCCACAGATACGCGCGGCCGATCATCACCGCCCGCGCGCCGAGCGCGAGCGCCTTGACCACGTCGGCGCCGCGCCGCACACCCCCGTCGAGCACGATCTCCACCTCGTCGCCGACCGCTTCGGCCACCGCCGGCAGAGCGCGGATCGCGGCAGGGGTGCCGTCGAGGTTGTTGCCGCCGTGGTTGGAGACGGACAGGGCGGTGACGCCCGCGTCGACGGCGCGCTTGGCGTCGTCGATCCGGGCGATGCCCTTGAGCAGGAAGGGGGCGTCCCACTGCTTGACCAGCCAGGCCACGTCCTCCCAGGTCGGCGGCGGGGTCTGCATCCACTCGCCGTACGCGCCGAAGAAACCCGGCACTTCGGCGCCCGGGCCCTGCGTCATGTTCGGCACGGACAGTTCCGGCAGCCGGCGGGCCTTCGCGTAGGCGGCCAGCCAGCGTGGGCGGGTGAGGGCCTGGGGCGCGTACCGGATCATCGTGCGTACGTCGATCCGCTCGGGGATCGCCGGGCTGCCCCAGTCGCGGCCCTGCGAGAACGACCAGTCCAGGGTGAGGATCAGGCCCGCCGCACCGGCGGCGCGGGCGCGCTCCACGCGGTGCAGGATCTGCTCGCGGGTGCCGGACCAGTAGATCTGGAAGAACGTCCGCGGGTTCGCCGCCACCACGTCCTCGACGGGCTGCGATGCGAACGAGCTCAGCCCGAGCGCCGTGCCGCGAGCCGCCGCCGCGCGGGCGACGGCCAGCTCCCCGTCGGGGTGCACGGCCTGGACTCCCGTGGGCGAGCAGATGATCGGCAGGGCGAGCTCCTGTCCCATGACCGTGGTCGTGAGATCGCGCTGCGCGGCGAGGCCCGCCACGTGCGGGGCGAAGCCCAGGTCCCCGAAGGCCGCCTGGTTGTCCTTGAGGGTGAGGCCGCCTTCAGAGCCTCCTATCAGCGCGCCGTACACGGCGGGCGGCAGCCTGCGCCGGGCGCGTCGCTGCGCCTCGGCGACCGTCTCGAACCAGGGGTTGCCGAGCAGGGCCATGAGGATCCCTTTCTAAGCATGCAGGGTGTGCGGGGGTGGGAGATGACCGGTTCTCAGAGGGCGAGCCCCGCGTCGACCGGGACGACTGCCCCGGTCATGCCGCTGCTGCCGGGCCCGGCGAGGAACGCGAGGACCTCGGCGACTTCGGCCGGCTCGAGCAGCCGGCCCATGGGTTGCTGGGCGGCGAACGCCTCACGGTCCGGCAGGTCGTACAAGCGAGCGCTTTCGGTGAGGATCGGAGTGGCCGTGGAACCCGGGCTGACGGCGTTGGCGGTCACGCCGGTGCCGCCCAACTCCACGCCCAGGGCACGGATCAGACCCGCCACGCCGGCCTTGGCCGCGCAGTAGGCGGCCAGCATCGGCAGACCTCGCGTGGCCGCGGCCGACGCCACCGCGAGGAAGCGGCCCTGCCGGGGCTCGGGTCTGCGCAGCAGCGCGGGCAGCGCGGCCCGGGCGAGGTTCAGGACGCCGCCCAGGTCGATGTCGAGCACCGCCTGTTCCTCCGCCGGCGGCACCTCCCACAGCGGCACGCCGCCCGCGATGACACCCGCGCAGGCGATCGCCGCGTCCAGGCCGCCCCAGTACGTCTCGGCCTGGGACACGGCCTCGGCCAGAGCCGCGGGATCACGTACGTCGGCGACGAAGGGCCGCACGCGTGCGGGTGCGCCCGCCCGCGCCACCACCGCGTCGAGTTCCGCCTTGGTGGCCATCGGATACGGCAGATCCGGGTCGTCGCAGGCCAGATCGACCGCGAGTACGCTCCAGCCGCGGGCGGCGAGCGCCGCCACCGTGGCGGCGCCGATCCCGCGGCCGGCTCCGGTGACGAGTGCGACGCGGGGCCTCGTACCCGTATCGCTCGTTTTGTGTGTCCGGTTCACGGCGCCACCGCCTGCCGCCCGGCGCGCCAGTGCGAGACCTGAGCGACGAGTTCGTCGGTCAACTCCCGCAGCAGCGCTGTGCCTTCAGCCGCGCCGGCACCTGTCGGATCGCCCAGAACCCCGTTCTCGCTCGCCGCGCGCACGCCTCCCGCCCGCAGCGTCGGCATCAGCTCCGCCAACGGACGGGTGTTGCCCGCGACGGCCTCACGCATCCGCAAGCGGCCTGGGCGCAGGGCGAGTTGCAGCGACGTCTCCGTGCGCCCGGCGTGTGCGTCACCGCCGCGCCATGACGGCAGGAAGACGGTGACATCACGCGATTCGGCCCGCAATCGGGCCACGGCCCGGCCCACCGGTTCGGCGTTGCCGCCGTGCGCCGAGACAAGCAGCACGTGCTCGAAGGTGTCGGTGGCGCTGCGAACCAGCTCGACCAGGAGCAGTTCGAGCGCCTCCTGCCCGATGGACAGCGTTCCGGGGAACCCCGCGTGCTCGCCGCTGGAGCCGTAGGGGACGCAAGGCGCCACCAGCACGTCATCCCGCGCCCGAGCCAGGCGTTCGCACAGGGCGAGCGCGATATCCGTGTCCGTCGACAGCGGCAGATGCGGGCCGTGCTGTTCGGTGGATCCGACCGGCACGGCAAGCAGAGCGCCCTCGTCGACGTGCCGCTGCACCTCGGGCCAGGTCAGGTCCGACAGCCGCCGTCCGGACATGACTCACGGCTCCGGTACGAACCCGGCGAGCGGGCTCTCGTCACAGGCCCGGTCGGGGGCGCTCAGCCGCTCGGGGCGACGGCCGATCGTCACCGGGACCGGACGCGAACGGTGCGAATGGTCCTGGGAAGGGCGGGGTGCCGTGCCCACCGCGCTCGCCAGCGCCACCTGCCCCTGCCCCTTGACGCACTCGGGATCCGGCCCGTCAAGGGGCAGCCCCGTGAAGAACTTCGCCGCCATACAGCCGCCGCGGCAGGAGTCGTACGCGGAGCAGGACGTGCACGCCCCGCCGGACTGTGGGCTGCGCAGTTCCTCGAACAACTCGGAGTGCTGCCAGACCTGTTGGAAGCCGCCGGGAGAGCGGACGTTGCCCGCGAGGAAGTTCTCGTGGATCGCGAACGGGCAGGCGTACACGTCGCCGACCGGATCGATCAGGCACACCACGCGGCCCGCCCCGCACAGGTTCAGGCCGGGCAGGGCCCCGTCGCCGTAGCCGGAAAGGTGGAAGAACGAGTCCCCGGTGAGCACCGACTCGCCGTGGCTCAGCAGCCACTCGTACAGCTCGCGCTGCTGCTCCGGCAGCGGGTGCAGCTCGCCCCAGGTGTCCGCGCCACGGCCCGCGGGCCGCAGCCGGGTGATGCGCAACTGGGCGCCGTACCGGTCGGCCAACTCCTCGAACGCGTCCAGCTGGCCGATGTTGTGACGGGTCATCACCACCGACAGCTTGAAGCCCCCGAATCCGGCGTCGCGGAGGTTGGTCATCGCACGCAGCGCGGTGTCGTACGAACCGGACCCGCGCACCGCGTCATTGACCTCGGCGGTGGCCCCGTCGAGCGAGATCTGCACGTCGATGTAGTCGCTCGCTGCGAGCCGGCGGGCGGCCTCGGGGGTGATCCTGACGCCGTTGGTGGAGAACTTGACGCCGACGTGGTGCCGCGTCGCGTAGTCGATCAGCTCGAAGAAGTCAGGGCGCACGGTCGGCTCTCCGCCGCCGATGTTGACGTAGAAGACCTGCATCCGCTCCAGCTCGTCGATCACCGCTTTGCACTCGGCGGTGGTCAGCTCGCGCGGGTCGCGGCGTCCGGAGCTGGACAGGCAGTGCACACACGCCAGGTTGCAGGCGTAGGTCAGCTCCCAGGTCAGACAGATCGGGGCCGCGAGACCGTCCTCGAAGTGCTCGATGAGGGACGCCGATGCGAGGCTCATGCGGGGGACCTCCCTTCGCTGCGGGGGCAGATCATGTCCGAGGCCGCCAGGCCGTCCAAGGCACGGGCGAACAGCGGCAGGTCCTGCTCTCTCACTCCCGCGGCGAGACAGGCCGAGCGGGCGCTGATCTCCTGGTCGAGTGCGCGGAGCACGTCGAGCAGAGTGCGGTTCTTCAGGAAGGAGAGCCGCCGCGTCCCGAAGTGGTAGAGCAGCGCGCCGAACCGCTCGGGACGGATGGCCGCCCGGGGGTGCAGCCGCCAGGGGGCGTCGAGGTCGAAGGCGGGGCCTTTGCCGGCGCCCGCCAGGTCAGTAGACACCGCACATGCCGTCGATCGAGATCTCTTCGACCAGGACGTCCTCGGCCAGGGCTTCGGTGTCCCCGGCGGCTGCGGGGCCTGCCGGTTCGGTCTGTGCGGGGCGCTCGTCGCGGGTGAGCGTCTCGGGTTCGTAGGCCATGTCCGTGCTCCTCAGGAGGATGCGCGCAGTCTTTTTGGCACACTGTGACGAATGCTCGGAACCGTAACGTCACCCTGTGACATAATCAATACGGTGGAGCGAAGTCGCGGCAGGGAAGCAGCAGTTGGCGCCGACGGGGAGAGGCCCCGTGGGCGTCCGCGCGGCACCAGCGCACGCGCCCTCGACCTGATCGCGCTGCGCCTGTTCAGCGAACGCGGCTTCGACCGGGTCACGGTCGACGACATCGCCGCCGAGGCGGGCGTGACCCGGCGCACGTTCTTCCGCTACTTCGAGTCCAAGGCGGCCGTCCTGTGGCACGGCTGGGACACCGAAGTGGCCCGGCTGCAGCGGGCGTTGGACCGGATCGATGACGAGGTCCCGCTGATGCGGGCGGTGCGGCAGGCCGTCGTGGACGCCAACCGCACGCGCGGCGGCGACCCCGCCGAACTGCGCACCCGCATGACGCTGCTGACCGCCTCCGAGGCGCTGATGGCCAGTGCGGCTCCGCACTACGAGGCGTGGGGCCGGGCGATCAGCGAGTACGCCGCGCGCCGGCTCGGCGTACCGGCCGACGCGCTCATACCGCTGGCCGTGGGCCGTACCACTGTGGCCGCCTGCCGCGCCGCGTACGACTGCTGGCTGGCGGAACCGGAGAGCGACCTGACGGCCTGGCTCGACGAGGCGCTCGGGGCGCTGGGGGATGGGTTCGCCGCCCATGAGGGTGGAACCCAGAGCTAGTTGCCCCCTTGCTTCCATGTCCGAGCCGGGCAGTATGGCCTGTCCGGCCTACTTGGGCGGGAAGCGCAGCGCCCCGTCCAGCCGGATCACCTCGCCGTTGAGGTAGTCGTTCTCGGCGATCTGCTGCACCAACTGGGCGTACTCGGCCGGGCGGCCCATCCGCCTCGGATGCGGGACCTGCGGTCCCCAGTACGCCTCCAGCTTGTCGCCTGCCTGCCCGTACGCGGGTGTGAGGAACGTGCCGGGAGCCACGGTGACGACACGGACGCCCAGCGGGGACAGGTCGCGGGCCGCGACCAAGGTCATGGCGACGACGCCACCTTTCGCGGCGGCGTAAGGGAGTTGGCCGATCTGCCCCTCGTACGCGGCGATGGACGCGGTGTTGACGATGACGCCGCGCCCCGACTGTCCGTCCTGCGGTTCCTGGCGCGCGATCACGGCGGCGGCGAGCCGCATCACGTTGAAGACGCCGGTCAGGTAGATGTCGACGGTGCGGCGGAAGCCGTCCAGGTCGAGTGGGGTGCCGTCCTTGCCGACCAGGCGGCCGCCGGAGGCCGGGCCGCCGTGCGCGTCGACCGAGATGCGCAGTTCTCCCAGTGCCTCGGCCTCGGCCAGTGCTGACTGCACGTCCGCCTCACTGGTCGCGTCGGTGCGTATGTACCGCACCCCCAGCTCCTGTTCGAGGGCCTTGCCCTTCTCGTCGGCGAGGTCGGCCACGACGACTTTGGCGCCCGCTTCGTGCAGCCGTCGGACGGTGGCTTCACCAAGGCCGCCCGCACCACCCACCACGACCGCGGAACTCCCGCTGATGCGCATACGTGCTCCCCACTCTTGAAAGTGCGGCTCTTGAATCGCGAGAATATCACTCTCATGAATATCACCATGATCATCGAAATGGCGGCTTCGGCCGACGCTGAGCGGCCTGCGGTGACGGCGGACGGCCGCACCCTGACCGCCGGACAACTCCTGGAGCAGGCGCGCCGCGCGGCCGGCCGCTTCCGGGGCAGGCCGGCCGTTCTCTACCGCGGTGTCAACCAACTGGCCTATCCCGTGGCGCTGTTCGGTGCGGCGCTGGCAGGCGTGCCGTTCGTCCCGCTCAACTACCGTCTGGGTCACGAGCAGTTGGCGGAGATCGAAAGTCGGCATCCGGGCGCCTTGCTGCTGAGCTCCGAAGACCTCGTCACGCTCACCGCGCCATCCGAGAACGAGGTTTCCGACATCGCCCAGGAACCCGAGTGGGACCCGGACGCGGTGGCGGTCATCCTCTACACCAGCGGCACGAGCGCGGCACCCAAGGCGGCGCTGCTACGCCACCGGCATCTGCTTGCGTACATCCTCGGCACCCAGGAGTTCGGGTCGGCCGAGCCGGGCGACGCCGCGCTGGTCGCGGTCCCGCCGTACCACGTGGCAGGCCTGACCAACCTGCTCTCGAACCTCTACACCGGCCGCCGGGTCGTCTACCTGTCCGGCTTCGACGCGGGTAAGTGGCTGGCCACCGTACGCCGCGAAGGCGTCACCCACGCCATGCTCGTGCCGACCATGCTCGCCCGCGTCGTCGAGGCCGTGGAGGGTTCCGACGCGGGCACGCCGACACTGAGGCACCTCGCGTACGGGGGTGCGCGCACCCCGCGCGCCGTTGTGGAGCGGGCCCTCGCGCTCTTCCCGGAGACCGGTTTCGTCAACGCGTACGGGCTGACCGAGACCGCCTCGTCCGTCGCGGTTCTCGGCCCCGACGACCACCGCGCGGCCCTCGCCGCCGCCGACCCCTCCGTACGCGAACGGCTGTCGTCGGTGGGACGCGCTCTGCCTGGCGTCGAGATCGAGATCCGTGACAGTGCGGGAAAGGTGCTCGGCCCCGGGGTGACCGGGCTCGTGCACGTGCGCGGGGAGCAGATCTCCGGCGAGTACCAGGGGCGCAGCGCGCTTGATGAGGGTGGCTGGTTCCCGACGCGGGACCGGGGACGACTCGACGCCGACGGCTATCTGTTCATCGAGGGGCGCGCCGACGACACCATCATCCGGGGCGGCGAGAACATCGCGCCCGAGGAGATCGAGGACGTGCTGCTCGCCCACCCCGGGATCAACGAGGCGGCGGTGATCGGTGTCCCGGACGAGGAGTGGGGCCAGCGGATCGTCGCCTTCGTGGTCGGCGAGGGCGAGCCCGATGTCCTGCGAGGCTGGGTGCGCGAGCGGCTGCGTACCTCCAAGACGCCCGACAAGATCGTCTTCCGCCCCGGACTGCCGCGCACCGACACCGGAAAACTGCTGCGCCGCGTGCTGGTCGCGGAGTTCACCGAGTCGGAGAGCGCCCCTCCCGCCGACCCTGCAGAGCCGGCCGAAGCCCCCGCTCAGCCGGGCGACCACCCAGACCGAGAGGCCACCCATGCCTGAAGCCGTCATCGTCCGTGCGCTGCGCACCCCCATCGGTACCGCGGGCAAGGGCGCCTTGCGGGACACCAGCGCCTACGACCTCGCGGACCACATCGTGTCCGCCGCGGCGAAGGGCCTCGACCCGGCCGGCGTCGACGACGTGGTTCTCGGGGAGGGCCTGTACGGCGGCGGGGTCATCGCCCGGCACGCCGCGCTGACCGCCGGCCTGACCTCGATACCCGGAGCGGCCGTCAACCGGCACTGCGCGGCGGGTCTCGCCGCCGTCGAACACGCCGCCGCGTCCATCCGGTCCGGCATGGACGAACTGGTCATCGCGGGAGGCGTCAACTCGTCTTCGACGGGGCCCCGTTCGCGGCGCCGCACGGACGGCGAGTGGAGCGACTGGTATCCGCCGACCCACCCCGACCGGCCGGACGCGCCCAACTTCGACATGTCGTACACCATCGGCTGGAACACGGCTGTCGCCGAGAAGATCAGCCGCGAGGACATGGACGCCTGGGCCCTGCGCTCGCACCGGAACGCCGTTCGCGCCATCGACGAGGGGCGTTTCGAGGCCGAGACAGTACCGATCGGGACGCCGCACGGACTGTTCTCGGTCGATGAACACCCCCGCCGGGACACCTCGTTGGAGAAACTCGCCGCGCTCAAGCCGCTGCACCCGGAGATCGAAGGCTTCAGCATCACCGCAGGCAACGCCTGCGGCGGCAACGACGCGGCCGCGGCCCTCGTCGTCGCGAGCGACCGCCTGGGCCTGCCCGCACTCGCCACGGTGCGCGCGTGGGCTTCCGTGGGTGTCGACCCCGCCGAGACCGGCATGGCTCCCGCCCTGGCCATCCCCAAATCCCTGGCCAGGGCAGGGCTTTCCCTCGATGACGTCGACCTCTTCGAGATCAACGAGGCCTTCGCGTCGATGTGCGTGGCCGTCGTACGCCGCCTCGCCCTCGACCCCGACCGGGTCAACGTCAACGGCAGCGGCATCTCCCTGGGCCACCCGGTGGCCGCCACCGGCGCCCGGATGCTGGTGACGCTGGTGCATGAACTGCGGCGCCGGGGTGGGGGAGTGGGCGTCACCGCCATGTGCGCGGGCGGGGGAATGGCGTCGGCGATGGTGGTCGAGGTGGCGGGGCGGTGAGCCCGGGTTGAATACGGACTGCGGCGGGCGGTCCGCTTCCCCCGAAGGGGACCCGCGCCACCGATGTCGCGGGCGGCGCGCTGCTCGCTCCGGACTGCAATGGGGTGAACGGGCTCAGCGGCGCCGGCGGCGGCACGTACCGCCTGGGACCTCGCGGGGCGGCTCCCTCCGCCGGTCCTGGAACCGATGTCGCCGCTGTCTCGGACGGCTGCGTGAGCGTCTCCGCACTGACGGACGACGATGACGTCGATGCGCGAACGTCGGTGTGGCTGGGGAAGTCGGTGCGCGGATCGCGATGAGGCACCACGCCTCGTCACGCACCACGGCAAAGGGCGGGGGATGCCCCGAAGGACTCTCAGGGCATTCCCCCGTCGACCCGCAACATCGCCCCCGTCGTGTACGAGGCGGCGTCCGACATCAGGTACAGGGCGGCGCCGACGACCTCGCGGGGGTCGCCGATGCGCTGTAGCGCGTGGTCGCGGACGCCGTCCGCGAGCGCCTCGGGGTCGTCCTGCCAGCGGCGGGTGGCCCAGGTGGCGAACGGCCCGCACATCAGGGTGTTGACGCGGACCGTCGGTCCGAACGCGTGCGCCAGGCCCTCCGTCATCGCGTTGAGTCCCGCCTTCGCCGCCGCGTACGGCACGATCGGGGCGCGCGGGCGCAGTGAGCCGGTGGAGCTGACATTGACGATGGCTCCGCCGCCCGCCGCGGCCATCCGCTGCCCGGTGAGCACGGAGAGGCGGAACGGCCCCTTGAGGTTCAGGGCGACGACGGCGTCGAACATCTTCTCCGTCACCTCGCCCAAGTCCTCGTACACCGGCGACATTCCGGCGTTGTTGACCAGCACGTCCAGGCGGCCGAAGCGCTCGTGCACCGCGTCCACGAGCCCCGGCAGCTGGTCCCAGCGGCCCATGTGGACCGCGTACGGCAGGGCGGCGCGGCCCGTCTCCTTCTCGATCTCACTTGCCGTGGTCAGGCACGCCTCATATGTCCGCGAGGCGATCACGACGTCCGCGCCGCAGCGGGCCGCCCCGAACGCCATCTCCCGTCCCAGCCCGCGGCTGCCGCCCGTGACCACGACCACGCGGCCGCTGAGGTCGAACAGGCCGTCTGCGTATCCCCCGCGTCCCGCGTGTGCCCTGTGTCCCATGTGCGTCGCACCCCCGATGACAGGTCCGGCAAGTGCATGCGAAATTAGCATTCTCGCAATGAAGAATGAAACTCTTGCGCAGGAGGTAGAGCGTTGACTCCGACCGATCCCCACCGGCCGTCGCTCGCCGAACGGGCCGTGAGCCGCCGGATGGCAGGTGCCGAACAGAGCGCCCGCGCCGAGGTGGACGCCCTGCTCGACGCCGGGCTGAAGCTGATGACCGAGGGTGCGCCACGTGCGCCTCGCGTCGCCGACATCGTGGCTGCCGCGGGGCTCTCCAACGATGCCTTCTACCGCGCGTTCTCCGGCCGGGACGCCCTGATGGAGGCGATCGTCGAGCGTGGCGCGCGCGAACTCGCCGGACAGGTCAGGCGCCGGATGGAACGGGCCGTGGGTGACAGCGCCGAGGACCGGCTGCGGGCCGGCATCGCCGCCGTCGTACGGCAGGCCGCCGACCCGCGACTCGCGGCGGGCGTGCGGGCGGTCCTCGCTGCCGCCGTCACCCCGGTGCCGCACGCGGGGCACGCCATGGTGGTCCTGGTGGACGGCCTGGGTTCGCTCTTCGCCGGCCCGGCACGAGAGTTGGGGGCCGCCGACTCGGTCCGCGCCGGGCGGACGATCGCCGGGGCGGCCGTCGCCGCGCTGCAGCACTGGCTGTTGTCCGGCCACGCGCCGGACGAGGCGGATGTCGAGCAGCTGAAGCGCTTCCTGGTGGCAGGGGCCCGCTCCTGATCGAGGGGGTCGGCAGGCTGCTCCGCAGCGGCATCAAGAATACTGTTCCTGGACGCGAGAATGTCGTTCTGCTAGCGTCCGAACAACGTTCTGTCGCCCTGAAGGGGACCGCCACATGTGGGACTTCAGCACCGACGCCGCGTTCCAGGCCCGCCTCGACTGGGCCGACACCTTCGTACGGGATGAGGTCGAGCCGCTCGACGTCCTCTTCCCGGGCAACGCGGAACCGTACGACCGCTCCAGCCGCGTCTACCTCGACGCCGTCCGCCCGCTCCAGCGCCAGGTGCGCGAACAGGGCCTGTGGGCCGCCCACCTGCCGCCCGAACTCGGCGGCATGGGCATGGGACAGGTCCAACTGGCCCTGCTGAACGAGATTCTGGGCCGCTCCTCCTGGGCCCCGATGGTCTTCGGCACCCAGGCCCCCGACTCCGGCAACGCCGAGATCCTCGCCCACTACGGCACCGATGAGCAGCGCAAGGAATTCCTCGAACCGCTCCTCGACGGACGGATCGTCTCCACCTTCGCCATGACCGAGCCGACCGGCGGCGCCGACCCAGGGGGCTTCACCTGCCGGGCGGTACGCGACGGCGACGAGTGGGTGATCGACGGTGAGAAGTGGTTCGCCTCCAACTACCCGCACGCCGCGTTCGTCATCGCCATGGTCATCACCGACCCGGAGGTGCCGGTCCACCAGGGCTCCTCGATGTTCGTCATTCCGGCGGGCACCGGCGGCATGGAGATGGTGCGCGGCACCGGACTCGCGGGCGAACCGCTCGGGGAAGGGGTGCACGCGTACCTGCGCTTCACCGGCTGCCGCGTGCCCGCCGAGAACCTCCTGGGCGAGCCGGGCAGCGGGTTCGCCATCGCCCAGACCCGCCTCGGCGGCGGACGCCTGCACCATGCGATGCGCTCCGTCGGACAGTGCCGGCGCGCGCTCGACATGATGGGGGAGCGGATCGCCGGCCGCCGCACCCGCGGCCGCCCGCTCGCCGACCAGCAGGCGGTGCGGCACGCGTTCGCGGACAGCTGGATCCAGCTGGAGCAGTTCCGCCTCCAAGTCCTGCACGCCGCCTGGCAAGCGGACCGGGCCGCCCGCAGCGGCTCGCCGGAGGACGCCCGTACGGCACGCCTGCACATCTCCGCCGTCAAGGTGGCCACCCCGAAGACGCTCGTCGACATCACCTACCGGGCCATGCACCTGCACGGGGCGCTCGGCGTCTCCAACGAACTGCCGCTGGCCCGGATGTGGCAGGCAGGACCGGTGCTCGGTATCGCCGACGGTCCGACCGAGGCGCACAAGGACGTCGTGGCCCGCATGCTGCTCAAGGGCGTGGAACCGCCCGAGGACCGGCTGTTCGGTTCCGCGCACCTGCCCGCCCGACTGGCCGCTGCCCGTGAGAAGTACGCGGATCTGCTTCAGCCCGAGGAAGCGGGCGCCCGATGACCGACACCCTCGCACTCCTCAACACTTGGCCGGGCCTCACGGACCTGCCCGGCGACGGTCCGGTGATCGAGCTGTCGCCGCTCGCCGGCGGAGCGCAGAACATCCTCTCCCTCGTCCGCCGCGCCGACGGCACCGAGCTCGTCCTCCGCCTGCCGGGCCGCCACCTCGAGGACCGTGCCGCCGACGCCTTCCGTCGCGAGAGCGGCGCGCTCGCGGCGCTCGCGGACACGGACGTACCGCACCCGCGCCAGTACGCGTTCAGCCTCGACCAGGACTCACCGCTCGGCGGCCCCTTCTCCATCCTGGAGAAGATCGACGGGTTCACCCCGCAGGGCCGGTTCCCCGGCCGTTATGCCGAGGACGCCGACTGGCGCCGCCGCGCCGCCTTCGCCCTGGTCGACGGGGCGGCGAAGCTCGCCTCGGTCGACCCGTACGCGGTGGGCGCCGACCAGCTCGGCCGCCCCGACGGGTGGGTGGAGCGCCAGCCGGCCCGGTACCTGCGGATGCTGCACGGCTACCGTCGCAGCGCCGCCTACCGGGAGACCGAGTCCCCGCACGTCGACGCGGTGGCCGAGTGGCTGACGGGGCACACCCCGAAGCAGGGCCGGACCGCCATCGTCCACGGCGATCTGCAGTTCGCCAACGTGATGCTGTCGCACGACGCCCCGAGCCTGGCGGCGGTCGTCGACTGGGAGATGGCCTCCCTCGGCGACCCGCTGCTCGACCTCGCCTGGATCCTCACCGCCTGGCGGGAGGAAGGCGATCCCCCCGGCGCCGAGCCCTACCTCACCCCCTGGGACGGCATGCCGTCGCGCGCCGAACTCCTCGCGTACTACGCCGAGTCCACCGGCCGCGACACCTCCGCCTTCCGCTGGTTCGAGGTCCTCGCCTGCTTCCGGCTCGCCGCTCTCCTCGAAGGCAGCTGGTACGCCGCCGTGGAGGGCCGCCGGGACCGGGCGACCGGCGAGGCGATGCACTCGTACGCCGAGTGGCTGTGGGCCAAAGCGCGGCTCGAGATGGCACGGGACTGAGGGGGGCGAAGGTGCGCATCGAGAACTGGCAGGTCGCGGTGGTCACCGGCGGGGCCAGCGGCATCGGCTACGGCCTCGCCGAGGAACTGGCGGCGCGCGGGGTACGGCTGGTGATCGCCGACATCCGCGAGGACGGACTGGCCGCGGCGTGCGAAGCGCTCCGCGAGGCCGGGGCGGAGGTCACCGCCGTCGTGACCGACGTGAGCGACGCGGCGGCGGTCGCACGGCTCGCCGACCGGTCGATGAGCGCGTACGGGCGGGTGGACCTGGTGTGCAACAACGCCGGAGTCGTCTGTCCGGGCGCACCGATGTGGCAGCAGGACGACCACACCTGGCAGCGAATGATCGGCGTCAAACTGCTCGGCGTCGTCCATGGGGTACGTGCCTTCGCGCCTTTGCTGATCGAGCAGGGGGCCGGTCACTTCCTCAACACCGCCTCTGCCGGCGGCCTCGCACCGCTGCCCGGTCGCACCCCGTACGCCGGCACCATGCACGCGGTCGTCGGCCTGACCGAGACGCTCGACGCGGAACTGAAACAGGTGGCGCCGACGCTGGGCGCGACGGTGGTCTGCCCGGGTCTTGTGGACACCCCGCTCGGGCAGAACTCCGCAGCTCTCGGCGCCATCCCGATGCCCAGCGGAACCGCCTCGATGCGCGACCTCGCCCCGGACGGCATCCTCAGCCCACGCGAGGTCGCAGCGGCGGCACTGCACGCGGTGGAGGCCAACCGAGTGCACACGGCGCCGGGCACCGGTGTCGCGGCTCGCGCGCGGACACGCGTCGATGCCTTGCTGGCCGACATCGAGGCGGAGGAGAAGGCTTCGAGGATCGGGCCTTGAAGCGCACGAAGCACGCGCCGCCGGCGGCGGGCGCATCCGCCGACATGCCTCGGTCGAGTCCGTACGGGCGGCCTGGACCGCCTCGACATGCGCCTCGGCCCACGTCTGTGTGGCCGGTTCCTGAGCGGGAGTAAAGCAGGCCCCCGCCGAGGTCGCGACGACGTCGGCGGGGCCTGCCCGTCAGGGTGAGTGCGGAAGGCGCAACAGCGCGTCCTGTGCGTAGGACGCCACGAGGGAGCCGTCCGTGGTGAAGACGTCGCCTCGCCCGTGGCAGCGGCCGTGGGCGAGGAGCGGCGCGTGCTGGCGCAGCAGGAGCCAGTCGTCGACGCGGACCGGGCGGTGGAACCACACGGTGTGCGAGGTGACGGCCGAGGTGAACGCCTTGCCGGCGTCCTGCTGGCCGATGCCGTCGACCGTGCGCAGTGCGGTGCCGATCAGGGTCAGGTCGGTGACGTACGCGAGCAGCGAGGGGCCGAGGTCCGCCTCCACATGGGGGGTGCGCATCCACAGGTCCAGCTCGGCAGGCGCCACGCCTGGGGAGTCGAGGTCGGCGCTCGCCCGGGTCTCCCAGGGCAACAGTTCGAACTCCACGCGATGTTCCGGCCCGAGGACCACCGGCACGGGCGCCGTGAACTGTTGCTCCATGCCGGGCTCCACCCGGTGCAGGGACACGGCCGCGGTGGCGATGACGCCCGCGCTCTGGCGCGCGGTGAGGGACCACGTGGCGAAGGTGTTGCCCTCCTGGACGCGGACCGCCTCGTAGTGGACGGGCTCGTCGCTCCGGCCTGCGCGCGGGAAGAGCACATGCAGGGACTTCACGGCCTTGTCCGGACCGAGCCGCTGGGCGGCCCGGACGAACTGGGCCAGGAGCTGGCCGCCGAACAGGCGGTGATAAGCAAGCCGCTGGTTGGTGCCTTCGAAGACCGGTGCGGCGGCGTGCGGCAGAGGGCGCAGGTCGAGGCAGGCGAGAAGGTCGCTCCACAGATCCGACATGCGGCGAGTGTAGGGGAGCTGCGCGAAGATGAGAATGCCGTTCTCGCCGTTGGGTGGGCGTGGTGCTTCAGGTCCTCGTTCCGAAGCCGCCGGAGCAGAACGCCCACACTTCGTCGGCGTCGAGCGGCCGGGGCGCGGGGCCGTCCGGATTGACGCCGATGGCCGACTGCGACAGGAACATGGTCGTCTGCATCAGCATCGCCGCCGCGCGCCGGGGTCGCATGCCGGAACGCAGCCCGCCGGCCGCGTCGACCCCTTCCATCAGTGCGGCCAGGATTCCCAGCACCGGAGCGTGCGCGAGCCGTACCTCGTCGGGGTGCGTGAGCAGTAGCTGCGGGGCGAACTCGCTGAACAGGGGGTGCAGGTCACCGGGGCCCGGGCGGCACATGGCGAACAGCAGCCGGGTGGCCGCCTCCAGGCGGGCCACGGGCGCTTCGGCGGCTCCGGGCCCCGAAGTGGCCGCGCGCAATGCGTCGCCGGTCCGGCGCAGAGCGTCCTCGAAAAGGGCGAGCAGCAGTTCGTGCTTGCCGTCGAAGTGCTGGTAGAAGCTGCGCAGCGACTGGCCCGAGCGGTCGACCACCTCCTGCACCGTGAAGTCCGTGGTGCCCTTGTCGGCCATGAGCTCCTGAGCCGCGTCCAGGAAACGCTGCACCCGCTGCTCGGCGCGCTGTTTGGCCACCCGGGTGGAGCGCTCGACCGCGCGCTGCTTCCACGTCGGTTCGCTGTCCGCCGGGCCCGTGTCGAGGGAGATCTCCGGTTTCATGACGGGAGGCTACCCCGCTCTGCGATGATGAGACTATTACTTTCCCATCGAGAGAACGTTATTATCACCCTTGTCGGAGCGGCCCGCCGGGCTCGGTCGTTCACGGGACATCCGGACCAGGAGGCGACGATGCTCTTCGAGTTCGACGATGACCAGCGGATGTGGCAGAAGTCCGTCCGCGAGGTCCTCGCCAAGGAGTGCACGCCGGCGCTGGTGCGCGCTGTCGTCGACGCGGACGGTGACCACGAGCCCCTGTGGCACACGTACGCGGACCTCGGCTGGACCGAACTCGTGGATCCGGCACAGATGGTGGAACTCGCCATCGTGCTGGAGGAGTTGGGCCGCGCGACCGACCCGACGCCCTATCTCGCCACGCTCACCCAGTTCGCCCCCCTCGTTCCCGTAGGCCTGATCGCCCCCCGGGAGTCGGGCGCCGCGGTCGTCAAGGGCGTGCGGGCCCGGCGTGAGGGCCGGGTCTGGTTCCTCGACGGCCGCGTCCTCCATGTCCTCGACGGCGACCGGGCGGACTGGTTCGCCGTGGTCGCCGATGAGGGAGTCTTCCTCGTGTCCGCCGACGAGGTGCGGGCCGTACGGACACCGGCGCTGGATCCGGTCCTGCACCTCGCGGACGTGACCTTCTCGCAGGTGCGCGTCACCCAGGAGGCCCGGGTCGGTGCCGAGCCCCCACCGCACGCCCACGACGTGGGCCTCACTGCCATGGCCGTCACCATGGTCGGCGCGTGCCGCCGCGTGCTCGACCTGGTACTCGAACACGCCCGAACAAGGTGCCAGTTCGGCGCACCCATCGGCTCCTTCCAGGCCGTACAGCACAAAGCCGCCGACATGCATGTGGCGATCGAGCGAGCCCACGCACTCGCCTACCACGCCGCACTGACCATCGCAGCCGACGACCCGGACCGGCCGCTCGCGGCGGCCATGGCGAAGGCGGCGGCGGGCGAGTGCCAGGCGCTCGTCTTCCGGCACGGCATCCAGCTGTTCGGCGCGATGGGCTTCACCTGGGAGAACGACCTGCAGTTCGCGCTCAAGCGGGCCAAGGCGGGGGAGCTGATGCTCGGAGGTGCGGCGGCGCACCGGGCCCGAATCGCCGAACTCATCACCTCGAATCATCGCGACGCGGGAGGCACAGGCGCATCATGCAGCTGACCTTCGACGCCGAAGTGGAGGCGTTCCGGACCGAGTTCACGGCCTTCCTCGACACGCATCTGCCCGCCGAGGCGGATACGGCCGAGCGTTCGCACTCCACCGCGGACGTCCCCGTATGGGCCCGGCGCTGGCAGCGGCTGCTCTTCGACGAGGGCTGGCTGCTGCCCGGGAATCCGCCGGAGTTCGGCGGCCGGAACGCGACACTGATGCAGAGTTACGTGCACCTGGAGGAGCTCTCCCGGCGCCGCATCTATCACAGCTTCAACCCTCAGGGCCTCGGCATCATCGCCGCCTCCCTGCTCACCTTCGGCTCCGACGAGCAGAAGCGGCGCTGGGCCGTGCCGATCCTGCGCGCGGAGATGACCGCGGCCCTGGGAATGAGTGAACCGGGAGCAGGCAGCGATCTCGCCTCCCTGAGCACCAGGGCCGAACTCGCAGCAGACGAAAGCCAGTTCGTCGTCAACGGGCAGAAGGTGTGGACGTCCGGCGCCCACGACGCCGACCTGCTGCTCACCTTCGTCCGCACCGACCCCGACGCGCCCAAGCACAAGGGGATCAGCTGCCTTGTCATCCCCACCGACACCCCCGGCGTGACCCGACGCCCCTTCGGCTCCCTCACCGCCCCCGACGACCTCGACTTCAACGAGGTCTACTTCGACGACGTCCGCGTCCCGGCACAGAACCTCGTCGGCCCGCTGAACGAGGGCTGGCGCGTCGCGGGCGGCTCGCTCGGGCATGAACGCACCCTGCTCTGGCTCAGCTTCAGCGACCGCATGGACGAACTCCTGCGGGACTTCCGCCCGCTCACCGACCTCGACAAGGACTGGTACGCCACCCTCGCGATGGACGCCCAGGCCCTGCGGCTGCTCGGCCTGCGGGCCCTGGCGCGCGCCGCCCGCGGCGATCAGGACGTACCGGCTCTGTCCGTACTGAAGCTGCTCGGCTCGGAGGCGGTGCAGAAGGCCGCCGAACGCGCCCTCGAAGCGGCAGGACCGGACGGTCTCGCGCACCCCGCCACCACCGCCCCCGACGCGTACATGCACTGGGAGGACTTCGCCGGCAGCTGGTTCCAGCGCTACGCCCGCACCTTCGCCGGCACCATCGCCGGCGGCACCTCCGAGATCCAGCGCACCATCGTCGCCGAGCGCGTGCTCGGCCTGCCCCGAGGTTGAGGAGCCGATACGTGAACATCCTGTACGAGGTGAAGGACCGCATCGCGACCCTCACCCTCAACCGCCCCGAGGTGGCCAACGCACAGAACGCCGAACTGCTCGACGAACTCGACGCCGCCTGGACCCGGGCCGCCGAGGACGACGAGGTGGCGGTGATCGTCGTACGCGCCGAGGGCAAGCACTTCTCCGCCGGGCACGACCTCAACGACCGCTGGCCCTCGCCGGACGAGATCACCCTGGAGTGGATCTACAGCGCCGAGAGCCGCCGCTATCTCGACTACACACTGCGCTGGCGCAATGTGCCCAAGCCCTCCATCGCCGCGGTGCAGGGCCGCTGCATCGCGGGCGGTCTGATGCTCTGCTGGCCCTGCGACCTGATCGTGGCGGCCGAGGACGCGCTGTTCTCGGACCCGGTGGTCACGATGGGGATCGGCGGCGTCGAGTACCACGGCCACACGTGGGAGCTGGGTCCGCGCAAGGCCAAGGAGATCCTGTTCACCGGGCGTCCGATGACCGCCGAGGAGGCGGAACGGATCGGCATGGTGAACAAGGTCGTGCCGCGCGATCAACTGGACACGGAGACACGGGAGCTGGCCGAGCGGATCGCCGCGATGCCGTCGTTCGGGCTGCGGCAGGCCAAGCGGGCCGTGAACCAGACGCTCGACGTGCAGGGCTTCCATGCCGCCGTCCAGTCCGTCTTCGACATCCACCAGACCGGACACGGAAACGCGTTGAGCGTCACCGGATACCCGATTCTCGCTCGGCTCGAGGAAATGAAGCAGAAGCTGCGCTGAGAACCGGACCGGTCCCCGTACGCCCGCGAAGGAGCCCCACCCGTGCCCCGCATCGAACCCCTGCCCGTCCGTTCCTGGCCCCCCGAGATGCGCGCCGCCCTCGCCTCCCTGACCCCGCCGAACCCGCGCCACCCCGCGCCCGTCTCCGAGGGACGCCCCAAGGCCCTGAACGTGCTCGGCACTTACGCGCACCACCCCGAACTCGCCCACGCCTTCCTCACGTTCAACGGCCACATCATGCGCGCCACCACGCTCACCCCGCGCCAGCGCGAGCTCCTGGTCCTGCGCGTATCGGCACTGCGTGACTGCGCCTACGAGTGGTCCCAGCACGTCGTCCAGGCCGGAGACGTGGGCCTGACCGCGGAGGAGGTGCACCGCATCGGCCTCGGCCCCGACGAACCCGGCTGGCCTCCGCACGACGCCGCCCTGCTGCGCGCGGCCGACGAACTCGTCGTGGACGGTGCGATCGGAGAGAAGACCTGGGGCGAACTCGGTTCGACCCTCGGCACGCAGCAGTTGATCGACCTCATCTTCACCGTCGGCGCGTACGAGACGATCGCCTACCTCATGCGGTCCTTCGCCCTGGATCTGGACGACGACCTGCCCACCACAGCCATCCCGCACGCTCCCCGCAGCCCGGAGGAAACGTGACCGTCGCCTTCACCCCCATCGCCCCCGAGATCGGCGCGCAGACCACCGGTCTGTCCGGCACCCGTCTCCTCGAACCCGACGCGGTGGCCGCGCTGCGTACCGCCCTGGCCGAACGCGGCGTGGTCGTCTGTCGCGGAGCCGATCTGAGCGACGCCGAATTCTCCGCGCTGGGGCGGCAGTTGGGTGAGGCCGTCGTTCCGCCGATGGGCGGTGACGCGGCCCATCCGGAGATCGACACCATCACCCTCGATCCGGCCAAGAGCCAACTGGCCGAGGTGCGCCGCGGCACCTTCTTCTGGCACATCGACGGCACCCGCGACGAGACCCCGCAGAAGGCCACCGTCCTGCTCGCCCGGCAGGTCGCCGACGAGGGCGGCGACACCGAGTTCGCCACCACCTACGCCGCCTGGCGGGCCCTGCCCGACGACGAGCGCAAGCAGCTGGCGGACCTGCGGGTGGTGCACAGCTTCACCGCCGCTCAGCTCCTGGTGAACCCCGATCCCTCGCCGAAGGAGCGAGCCGCCTGGGACCGGATCCCCAGCCGCGAGCACCCCCTGCTGTGGACGCACCGCGACGGCCGCACGTCGCTCCTGATCGGCGCCACGGCCGAGCGGATCGTCGGCATGGCCGAGAAGGAGAGCCGTGAACTCCTCGACCGCCTTCTCGGCTACGCGACCCAAGAGCGCTTCACCCTGCGCCACAGCTGGCGCCCCGGCGACCTCGTGCTCTGGGACAACACCGGCCTGCTGCACCGTGCCCTGCCCTACGAGCCGGCCTCGCTGCGACTACTGCGGCGCATCACCTTCGCGGGCGAGGAGCCGGTGACGGCATGAGCGGCGACGAGGAGCTCCTGGCGCGGCTCGAGCGCCAGGTCCGATACTTGAACGACCGGCAGGAGATCCTGGACTGCGTCGCCCGGCACGCGCGCGGACACGACCGGTTCGACGCCGATCTGCTCACGGCCGCCTACCACCAGGACGGTGTCGACGAGCACGGTGCCACGGTCAACTTCGGGCCCGCGTACGCACAGTGGGCCAACATGATCCACGCCAAGTCGGCCGAGCTGCACACCCACAACATCACCACGCACCTCTGCGAGATCGACGAGGACGGTGACACGGCGCACTGCGAGAGCTACGTGCTTGTGGGACTCCTGTCGCACGACGGCAGGACCGCGCAGTTGATGAGTGGCCGCTACCTCGACCGCCTGGAGCGCCGCGACGGCACCTGGCGCATCGCCGTGCGCCGCTGCACGGTCGACCTCGCGCTGTCCGCCGACGCGTCCGTCCTGCGTACGCCCTTCTTCAGGGAGCAAGGCTTCGTCAAAGGCACCCGCGACCACGACGACCTGTCCTACCGCAGACCGCTGACCGCCGAGGACGACCCGGGACAGACACCGGTGACACGATGGTGAAGGGGGCACGGCCATGCGGATCGGTCTGACCGGAGGCGCCGCCACCGTTGACGGCGTCGTGCGCCAGGCCGAGGAAGCGGAACGTGACGGCTTCCACGCGCTGTGGTACGCCAGCGCTGTGGCGGGCGACCCGCTGGCCGCCATGGCGGTCGCCGGGCGCGCCACCACCGGCATCGAGCTCGGCACGGCGGTCGTCCAGACCTACCCCTGCCACCCGGTCCTGCAGGCGGGCCGCGCGGTCTCCGTCCGGTACGCCATGGGCAGGCCGGGCTTCACGCTCGGCATCGGCCCGTCGCACCGCCCGTACGTGGAGGGGGAGCTCGGCCTGTCGTACGACGGGGCGGGGGCGGCCACCGAGGAGTATCTGCGCATCCTCACGGCGCTGCTGCGCGGCGAGCGGGCCGACGTCACCGGCGAGCACTGGTCCGCGCACACCTCGGCGCCGCCCTCGCTGCCCGCCGGGGGTGTGCCGGTCCTGCTCGCGGCGCTCGGCCCGCGGCTGCTGCGCGTGGCGGGAGAGTGCGCGGACGGAGTGGTGCTGTGGATGGCCACGGCCGAGGCCATCGACGCCCATGTCGCGCCGCGCCTGCACAAAGCGGCGACGGCCGCGGGCCGCCCGTCCTCGCGCATCGTCGCCGGGCTTCCGGTGGCCGTGCACGATGACCTTGACGAGGCGCGCACCGCAGCGGCGGCCACGGCGGTGGCTTACGACGGCCTGCCCAATTACCGCCGGATCCTGGAGATCGGCGGCAAGGCGTCACCGGCCGAGGCGGCTGTGATCGGTGACGAGGATTCCGTACGAGGACAGTTGGCCTCCCTGGCCGACGCGGGCGCGACCGACCTGTGGGCACACATCGTGCCCGTCGGCCACGACCGCGACAGCCGCCGGGCCTCGGCCCACCGCACCAGAGGTCTGCTCTCGGATTTGGCCGCGGGCGGCTGAACGGCCGGCGCGCTGACGGATCAGGTGAGGCCAGGGCCGGTCAGCAGCGGCACGATCTGTGGCAGATCCGCCGTGGTCCGTATGCCCGCCGGTGCCTCGCACACCCACGGCACCGCGTTGACCGCGCGGTTGGCGGTGTACGAGGGGTAGGTGGCGGCCGCGTTCTCGGCGGCCACGGGGAAGCGGATGGTCACGTCGAGCGGGGCGTCGCCGTCGACCGTCAGGCGCCAGCCCGTGTCCCGTAGGTCCCACGACCGGTCGAGGTCGGTGGTGCAGTACCAGGTGGCCCGGAACTGGAGGACGGGCTGTCCGCGGGTCAGCCAGGCGATCGTGATCCGCTGCGCCGCGACCGTGCCCGCCTCCAGAATCCCTGCGGCGATCGAGGTGCGCTCCCGTGCGTACGCGAACTCGCCCTGGACCTCGGTTTGTTCGACAGGTAGCCCGAGGGTGTCGGCCACCAGGCGCAACGACGGTCCGAAGCTCGCGCGCAACGACGCGAGCCGCTGCTCGTCGAACGTCCCCTCGCGGCCGCCGAACCCCATCACCTCGAAGAGCAGCCCGGGGGAGTCGCGCCGCGACAGGTCGGCGAACTCCTCGATGAGCAGCCCGTCGAGGCGCCGTTGCAGCGACGCGAGGACGAACGGCAGCGCCTCCGTGACGAAGCCGGGGCTGCTGCCGGTGCTGTGGATGCTGGCGCCGCCCTCGTCGCAGGCAGCCTCGACGCTGCGACGCAGCGGCTCCTCCATCGCGTCCGGGTAGTGGAAGTCGGTGCGTGTGGCGACGATGTTGATCCCCGCCGCGAGCAACGTGCACACGGCGTCCGGGTCCAGCTCTCGCGGTGTGTACAGCACGCAGTCCGGCTTCAGCGCGAGTACGTCGTCCAGATCGGTGGTGGCGCGCACTCCGAGCGGCGCGAGGCCGCACAACTCGCCGGCGTCGCGACCGGACTTGGCGGCGCTGTGCACGAGGACGCCGACGACATCGAGGCGGGGGTGCTCAACCGCCGCGCGCAGGGTGCGGCTCCCGATGTTCCCGGTCGCCCACTGCACCACGCGGTACGCGGCCGTGCTCTTCGGTTCGCTCATGATGAGAACGGTACTCTCAATGATGGAGAACGGTAATACTGCAGGCGTCCGGGGCGCCTCGCGACCGATGTACAACCGTCGGAACTCACCTCAGGTTCTCGTGTGCGACTAGTTGCCTTACCTAATTCGAGAATGTAGTTTCCGTCGCGGCTGACCCCTCGTGCCATCCGGCCGTGCTCCATCGGACACCGGCGTCCGATTCCCCGAGGAGGACCCCTTGAGAAGGTTGCTCATAGGCGTGGTCACCGTGGTCGCGGTGCTGCTCGCCGGCTGTTCCACCCGCTCGGGCTCGACCGGCAGTGATCCCGAGGAGACCCGCGACGCCACCCAGAACGCACCGTCGGCCCAAGGCGCCGACTTCGGCACCCTGAAGGACGTGTGCGGCAAGGGCGATGCCAAGCCCGGCACCGCCCAGGGCGTGACCGACAAGGAGATCAAGGTCGGCGTCTTCACCGACATGGGCTTCAACAAGAACTCCGAAATGCCCGACGCGGCCAAGGCGTTCACCTCCTGGTGCAACGAACTGGGCGGCATCAACGGCCGCAAGCTCGTCCCCGTCATCCACGACGCGAAGCTCATGGAAGTCCGCCAGCGCATGCAGCAGGCATGCAAGGAGGACTTCGCCCTGGTCGGCGGCAGCGCCGCCCTCGACGGCATGGCCGTCAAAGACCGCCTCGCCTGTCTGCTCCCCGCCTTCCCCGCCCAGTCGTCCCTCGCCCCCGGCATCGGTTCCGACCTGCAGGTGATGTCCGCCGGACCGTACTCGGCGTACTTTCAGTACGGCGGGTTCTACAACTGGCTGCTGAAGGAGAGGTTCCCCTCCTCGGCCCAGGACGTCGGCATCATCTCCGGCGACAGCCCGGTGACCAAGGTCATCGGAGCGCAGTTCGAGGAGTCCATCGCCACGCTCGGCGGCAAGGTCTCCTACTCAGACCTCTACCCGACCGCCGGAGTCGCCGACTGGACTCCGTACGCCCAGGCCATCAAGAACAAGAAGGTCAAGGGCCTCGTCTTCCTGGGGCAGTTCGACCAGCTCGCCAAGTTGGAGCAGGCGCTGACCAGCATCGACTACGCCCCCGACTGGATCGACTCCAACAGCAACTCGTACAACCGGAACTTCGTCGATCTGGCCGGCTCGGCACTCGGGACCCAGCACAACTACGCGGAGCTGTTCGCCACGCACCCGCTGGAGACGGGCTCCGACAGCGAGGCCATCAAGCAGGTCAAGGCACTCTTCGAGAAGTACGCTCCGGGCAAGCCCGTCACCTACCCCGCGCTGCGGGCCTTCTCCGCCTGGCTGCTCTTCGCCGTCGCGGCCCGCGACTGCGCGGAGCTCACGCGCAGGTGCGTCTACGACAACGCGCTGAAGCAGACCGAATGGACCGCCGGCGGCATCCAGGCCCCGTTCGACGTGAGCAAACAGGACGTCCCGTCCAAGTGCTACACGATCGTCGAGGCCACGCCCGGGGGATGGAAGCCCGCCGACTTCAAGCCGGACAACGGTCCCTACCGCTGTGACGCGCCCGTCGTGAAGTACAAGGGCCACTACGGCGCGCCGGCGCGGCTCGCCGATGTCGGCAAGTCGATGGACGACCTGAAGTGACCGGCCTACGGCGCCACTGGACCTGGCTCGTACACCCGTACTGGCCGCTGGTCATCCGCGTGGCGCCGCCGAGCAGGCGCCCCGCCCGCTGGGATCTGCGAAGAGGAGACTCCGTGACACCGACACCTTCACCGCCGGGTGCCCGGACTCGGACGGGCGCGTGATGGAACAGTTCCTCACCTTCGGTGTGGTCGGCCTGACGACGGCCGCGATCTACGCGGTCGTCGGCAGCGGCCTGGTCCTCACCTACACCACCGCCGGAGTCTTCAACTTCGCGCACGGCGCATCCGGCATGCTCTCCGCGTTCGCCTACTGGCAGCTCGCGTTCGGCTGGGGCTGGCCGGTACCCCTCGCTCTGGCCGTCGTCCTGCTCGTCCTGGCGCCCGCCTTCGGCCTGTTCGTCGAGCGGGTCCTGATGCGACCGGTGCAGGCGCTGGGCGAGGCGGAGCGCCTGGTGATGACGGTTGCCCTGCTCACCGGGGCGATCGCACTGGCCCGCTGGGTCTGGGACCCCAACACCGCACGGCCGCTGCGCCCGTTCTTCGCGGACGAACCCGCCATCAAGCTGGGCCTCGCCGTGATCACCAGGCACCAGCTGCTCACCCTGGCCGTGGCCGCACTGGTCGCCGTCGGTCTGTGGCTGCTCCTCAACCGCACCCGCGCCGGTACCGAGATGCGCGCCTGCGTCGACGACCGCGCGCTCGCCTCCCTGGCCGGCGCCTCCCCGCAGCGTGCCGGCCGCCTGGCCTGGATCCTCAGCACCCAACTCGCCGCCCTCGGCGGCATCCTGATCGCCCCGACCGTCGCCCTCGACGCCGCGCAGCTGTCGCTCCTCATCGTCAGCGCGTACACCGCCGCGGTCTTCGGCCGGCTGCGCAGCCTCCCGCTCACCTTCTTCGGGGCACTGGTCGTCGGCTGCCTGGAGAGCTATCTGACGGGCTACCTGCCGCAGAACGACTACCTCCCCGGCCTGCGGCTCGCCGCCCCCGCCCTGCTGCTCTTCCTCGCGCTCCTGCTGTTCCCGCACCGCCGGCTGCGCGGCCGCGACCGGCGCCTGGTCCGTGTGCCGCTGCCGACAGCGCGCGGCAGTGGCGTCTTCGCGGCGAGCGTCGTGCTGTTCGCGGTGTTCCTGGTGACCGTCCTGGACGACGAGGGCCTCATCTCGTACGGGCCGATCTTCTCGCTCGGCATCGTCGCTCTCTCCTACGTGCCGCTCGCCGGGTACGCGGGCCAGATCTCCCTCTGTCAGCTGAGCATCGCGGGGATCGGGGCCGTGGTGTGGGGACACCTGGGAGCACAGGGGCAGTTGTGGGCGCTGCCCGTCGCCGTCCTCGTCGCCGGCCTCGTCGGGGCGCTGATCGCCATACCGGCACTGCGCCTGTCCGGCATCTATCTGGCCCTCGGCACCGCCGCCTTCGCCGTGATCCTCGACCGCTGGGTGTTCACCCTCCCGTCGTTCGAGATCCTCGGCGTCCGTGTAGCGCTGTTCGACCAAGGGTCCGTGGAAGTGGCGGGACCGAACGTGTTCGGGTGGCGCCTCGATTCGGACACCGAACTCCTGCTGCTCGCCGCCGTGTTCCTCGCGCTTGCTTCCCTGGCCGTGGCGTGGCTGCGGCGCGGCAGCTTCGGCCGGAGCCTGATCGCGCTGCGCGACAGCGAAGCCGCGTACGCCACCCTCGGCGGGCGTCCGCTCGCCTCGAAAGTTCTGGTGTTCGCCCTGTCCGCGGCGATCGCCGGTCTCGGTGGCGCGCTCTACGGGATGCAGCAACGCACCGTCACCGCCGAGCAGTTCAACCTCGTCGCCAACCTGCCCATCTTCCTGGTCGCGGTGATCGGCGGCCTCGGCGCGGTCGGCACCGGACTGTTCACAGGCATCGCCTTCGTGGCGCCGCCGCATCTGCTCGGCCACTTCGGGGACTGGGCGCAGGACGTCTCCACGCTCATGATCGCCCTGGCCGGAATGGGGCTCGCACACAATCCGGGTGGCATCGCCCCGCGCTTCCGGGCCGAGTGGACACCGCTCGCGCGCGACCGGCTGCTCCTGCCGGTCACCGGTGGCGTACTCGCCGTGCTCTGGGCCCTGTACGCGAGCGACCTGATCGGCGGCGCGTTGTTCCTGCTCACCGCCGTGGCGGCCGGCACCGCGCTGCGCATCCGCGCCACCGCACGGCTCGAGGGCCCACGGCCCGTGCCCGACCCCGTGGAGTGGTGGGGCCTGCGCCGACCGTGGCGGACCGAGGACCGGGAGGTGATCGCGCGTGGCCTTGCTGGAAGCAAGTGACGTGACCGTCGCGTTCGGCGGGAAACGGGCGCTCGACGGCGCGGGATTCGCCGCCGAGGCGGGCCGGATAACCGGGCTCATCGGGCCCAACGGGGCCGGCAAATCAACCCTGTTCGACGTCGTCTCCGGACTGCGCCGACCCCAGACGGGCCAGGTCCGCCTCGACGGCCGGAACATCACCCGGCGCACCCCGGCGCAGCGGGCCCGAAATGGCATGGCCCGCACCTTCCAGCGCCTCGAACTCTTCGGTCGGCTCAGCGTCCGCGACAATCTGCGCGTCGCGGCCGAAATCGGCCCCCGACGCCGGGATGCCGATCGCATCGCCGACCAGATCCTGGAACGCATAGGCCTCACCGCGGACGCCGCCACCCTCTCCGACGCCCTGCCCACCGGGGCCGCGCGGCTCCTCGAAGTCGGCCGGGCGCTGGTCGGCCGGCCGCGGGTGCTGCTCCTCGACGAACCGGCCGCGGGCCAGGACACCGAGGAGACCCGGCGCTTCGCGTCGCTGCTGCGCGAAGTCGCGGGCGAGGGGCGCGCCGTGGTCCTCGTCGAGCACGACATGAGCCTCGTGATGAGCGTCTGCGACGAGATGTACGTACTCGACCTCGGCAAAGTCGTCGCGCACGGCACGCCCGAGGAAATACAGCAGGACCAGACAGTCCTCGCGGCCTACCTCGGGGAGGCGTAAGCACATGTCCGAGAACCCTGCCTTGCGCCCAGCAGCACACGGCCCCCGGCCCCCGCTGCTCGAACTACGCGGCATCCAGGCGTCCTACGACCGCATCACCGTCCTGCACGGCGTGGACCTCACCGTCGCCGCCGGCCAGGTGGTGGCGCTGCTCGGCCCGAACGGTGCCGGCAAGACCACGACGCTCAACGTCGCCGCCGGGGCGCACCATCCCTCGGCGGGCACCCTGCACCTCGGCGGCCGCGACGCCACCGGCGCGCGACCGCGCGACCTCGCCCGGGCCGGCGTCTGCCTCATCCCGGAGGGCCGGGGCATCTTCCCCAACCTCTCCGTACGCGACAACCTCCGCATGATGACCTTCAGCGGGCGCGGCCTGGCGGAGATCGAGGAGCTCGCCTACAGCCGTTTCCCGATCCTCGGCGAACGCGCCCGGCAAGCCGCGGGCACCCTGTCCGGCGGGCAGCAGCAGATGCTCGCGCTTGCCCGCGGCCTGGCCACTGACCCAGCCGTCCTGCTCCTCGACGAACTGTCCATGGGCCTTGCGCCGGTAGTGGTCGCCGAGTTGTACGAGCACGTCGCCGAACTGGCCCGCCAGGGCGTGGCAGTGCTCGTAGTCGAGCAGTTCGCCGCCGCCGTGCTGAAGATCGCCGACCATGCGGCCGTCCTCGTACGCGGCCGCATCCAGTGGCAGGGCCACCCCGACAGCTCCCTGCACGCCGAACTGTCCTCCTACTACCTGGGGAGCGCGGCATGACGCCGACCACCGAGACCACGACAGGACCGCACACCCTCACGCGCGCAGACCAGCCCCAAGTCCCCACCCGCGCCGAACGGTTCGCCCGCGACCTGACCGCCATGAAGATCCCCGACCCAGCCGCCGCACGCCACACCCTGTGGCTGCGCATCGGAGGGCTGCTGCTCCTGGCCGGCCTGGTCCTCGGCGCGCTGACCTACCCTCTCGCCCATGCGAGCGAGGATCCACTGGCCCAACGCGACGCCCTGGCCATCGGCCTGACCGCAGTGGTGTGCGCGGTGGTGGGCGGGGTGCTGTACCTGCGCTACTCGCTCACCGGCTTCCTGCGCTTCTGGCTGGCGCGTCAGGCGTACGACCTCTCCGAACTGGGTGACCGGCTCGCACCTGCCGCCCAGCCGGAGCCCCCCGACTCGGTCGTCCCGGCACCCGAAGCCGACGCGCCCAACGGGGCAGGCCCCCGCTGAGAGCGACCCTGCCCGCTTGACGTACGGGGCGGTGAGGTCGTGCCGCCATCCGCGCGGAGGGTGCTGCCGGTCATGGACGTCGACAGGTCGCTGACGCAGAAGCAGGTGACGCGGGCGATGTCGTCCGGGGTGCCGATGCGCCGGGCCGGGCTGGTCGTCATCAGCGGCATGGCATCGGGTTCGACGGGGCGACGTGGAGGTGCTCGCGGAAGGACTCGACGATCTGACGGGGCTGGAGCGTCAGGTTCCAGGTACCGGGGCGGAGCTGTACGGCGCCGGTGAACCCACGCCATGCCACGGCGAACGTGAGCCGGTCCGCCGAGGCCCGCACCGTACGGCCCGCGCCGCTCCTGCCGGCGGACTTCGACTTCTCGGGCCTGGTGCGCCCGAAGGCGTCCGGCACACCGCAGGTGCGCGACGCGGCGGAGATAGTGACCGACCACTCCCAACTGACCCCCCAAGGTGGCGGCGCACGAACCGCGGCGACGCCGGCGGGGGCTCGGCCGCCGCAGGCCCTCGAGTGCAGAGAGCTGACTGAGCCTCACCCCTCGGCGGCCCGCGCGGGGTCGCCCTCGTAGTCGCGGAGCACCTGCTCCACGAAGGCGAGGGCCTCCTCGTGCCCGGTCGTCATGCCCAGGGCCCGCTCCATCATCAGGTTGCGGCCGACAGCGTTGGTGAGCACGAGCAGCACGGCCGGGGACATCCCGGCCGGCAGCTGGGTGCCCGCCTGTTCGAGGCCGCGTGTGAGGGCTTCGAGCTGGACTTCGCGATAGCGCTCCGAGATCGCGGCCAGCTCGGCGCGGATGTCCTTGCGGTGGTTGGCGAGGGCCGCGAACTCCGTGGTCAGGGCGTTGCCCGGATGGCTGCTGAGCCGCCACAGCGCCCGCAGTGGCTGCGGTCCGCTCAGCAGTCGCTCGGCGCGCTCCAGCTCCTTGTCCGCCCGCCGTCGCAGCATGGCGAGGAACAGGTCGTCGAGCGTTCGGAAGTAGTAGAGGACCAGGGCCGGTGCCACCTCGGCCTCGCGTGCAACGCGCCGTACGCCGACGGCCGCGTACCCCTCCTCCAGCATCAGGCGCTGTGCGGTGTCGAGCAGCAGCAGACGCGTCTTGGAGTTCTCGGCACCCATCCGGCGAGGCGTGGCAGTCATGCCCGTCATTGTGCTTGACGCCCTCGATCGGCGGGTGTTAAACAGTCGTTCAGCACCTAGGTTGAACACTCGTTCAGCACATGAGTACGGCACATGAGTTCGGCCCCTGAGTTCAGCTCCTGAGTTCCGCACGTGAACGGAGGAACGGACCGATGGCACCAACCGGGCGCGCCGCCGCATACGCCGGCACCCGCACCCCCCGCGTCGAGGACGCGCGACTCCTGACCGGCACGGGCACCTACGTCGATGACGTCGTACGCCCCGGCATGCTCCATGTGTGCTTCGTGCGCAGCCCGATGGCGCGCGCTCGCATCCTCGGCATCGATGCCTCGGAGGCCCGCGAACTCCCCGGCGTGCACGCCGTGTTCGTCGCAGCCGACCTCAACCCCGGCGTCCACGAGCAGTGGTACACGCTCAACGGACGCGACGACCCGGACACCCCGCGTCCGCCGCTCGCCGAGGGCGAGGTGCGCTTCGTCGGCGACCCGGTCGCGATGATCGTGGCCGACGACCGCTACCTCGCGGAGGACGCCGCGGAGTTGGTGATCGTCGACTACGACCCGCTCGTGCCGGTCGTCGACTACGCGACAGCCCTCGACTCTCCGGAGTCCGTGCACGCGGAGCATCCCGGCAACCTCGTCGGTCAGCTCGGCGGACGCCCGATGGCCGACCTCGATCCCGTCTTCGCGAGCGCGCCGCACGTCGTCGGCCAGACCCTGTACCAGCAGTCGCACGGTCCGGTCCCGATGGAGACCCGCGGGATCGTCGCCGAATGGGCCGCGGCCGGCGGGGAGATGAGCATCTGGGCCTCCACCCAGTCCCCGCACGAGGTACGGTCCTTCTGCGCGCGGCTGCTCGGCATCGCCGAACACCGGGTGCGGGTCGTGATGCGGGACACCGGCGGCGGCTTCGGGCAGAAGGTCCTGCCGCAGCGCGAGGACATGTGCGTGATGCTCGCGGCCCGCAAGCTGCCCGCCGCGCTCAAGTGGATCGAGGACCGCCAGGAGCACCTCCTCGCGGCAGGCCAGGCGCGCCACGAACACGGGGAGGCGCGCATCGCCCTCGACGAGGACGGCCGCATCCTGGCCGCGACGCTCGACCACGTCCAGGACGCCGGCGCCTACCCCACGCCGTCCCCCGTGCAGAGCGGCATCGCGGTCGGGATGCTCTTCCCCGGCCCGTACCGCATCCCGGAAGGCACGTTCTCGTCGCGCTTCGTCTACTCCAACACCAGCGGCCGCGTCGCCTACCGCGGCCCGTGGCAGTACGAGTCCATGGCCCGCGAAACGCTCCTGGACACCGCCGCCCGCCAACTCGGTCTCGACCCGGTGGAGTTACGCCGCCGGAACATGCTCACCCGCGACGAGCTGCCCACGGCGAACTTCAACGGGATGCCGTACGACCACATCTCCCCGCGGGAGACCTTCGAGCAGGCCCTGCAGATGCTCGACTACGAGGCCTTCCGCAAGGAGCAGGAACAGGCACGGCAACAGGGCCGCTACCTCGGCGTAGGAACGTGCACCTACGTCGAACCGACCGCCGGCGCCACGCCGTTCCACGCCACCGAGGGGGCGACGATCCGCGTCGAGCCCTCCGGCAAGGTCAATGTCTACGTCGCCGGCGGGTCCTGCGGCAACAGCCTGGAGACCACGGTCGTCCAGCTCACCGCCGACGCGCTCGGCGTCGCCATCGAGGACGTCAGCACCGTGCAGGGCGACACGGCCATCACACCGTACGGAGCCGGCACCGGCGGCAGCCGCTCGGGGCCCATGACGGCGGGGGCCATCGAGGAGACGGCCGCGGCGCTGCGGGAGCGCATCCGGGCCATCGCGGCGCACCGGCTGCAAGTACCGCCGGCGGACGTCGAGTTCGAGCGAGGGCAGGCGGCAGCCAAGGGCACGGACGGGTCACTGTCCCTCGCGGAGATTGCCGACATCGCGTACTACCAGGTGCACGCCCTGCCGCCCGGAGTGCCCGCCGGGCTCGAAGCGAGCGGGCGCTACCACACCCCGCACCTGATGATCTGGGCCAACGCCACCCACGTCTGCACCTGCGAGGTCGACGTGGTCACCGGAGAGGTGAAACTCCTGCGGTACATCGTCAGCGAGGACTGCGGCCCGATGATCAACCCCAGTGTGGTGGAGGGCCAGATCCACGGCGGCACCGTTCAGGGCATCGGCGGCGCGCTCTACGAGGAGCTCGCCTATGACACGGACGGCAACCCCGTGTCGACCACGTTCATGGACTATCTGATGCCCACGGCCACCGAGGTGCCGGTCATCGAAGTGGGCCATGTCGAGACGCCGAGCCCCGGGCCCGGGGGCTACAAGGGGGTCGGCGAGGGCGGCGCGATCGGCTCCGCGCCCGCCGTCGTCAACGCGGTCGCCGACGCGCTCGCCCCGCTCGGCGTACGGATCGAGCGACTGCCGCTGACCCCCGCCTCGATCGTGGGACTCATCGACAGACAGCGGCAGGGGCAGGCGCAGGGGGCCCGGTCATGAAGCCGGCGCCCTTCAGGTACCACGCCCCCGAGACTCCCGGCGAGGTCGTCGGTCTGCTGGGGGAGTGGGGGGACGAGGCGAAGGTCATCGCGGGAGGGCAGAGCCTCGTCCCCATGCTGGCCCTGCGCCTGGCGTCCTTCGGCCACCTCGTCGACCTGCGCCGCCTCGACGAACTGCGCGGGATCGAGCGCCGGGACGACGACACCGTGTGGGTCGGGGCGGCCACCACTCAGGCCGCCGTGCAGCGGTCGGAGGAGGTGCGCGCCGCGGTTCCACTCCTTGCCCGTGCCACCCCGTTGATCGGTCACTTCCAGATTCGCAGCCGGGGCACCGTCGGCGGCTCGCTGGCGCACGCCGATGCCGCGGCCGAGTATCCGGCGGTGGCCCTGACCTTGGACGCCGAGCTGGAAGCGATGTCGCCGCGTGGCCGGCGCACCATCCCGGCGGCGAACTTCCTCAACGGTGTCTGGACCACGGCCCTCGCCGAGGACGAGCTGCTCACCGGTGTCAGGTTCCCGGTGTGGAGCGGGCGGTGCGGGTTCGCCGTCGAGGAGTTCGCCCGCAGGCGCGGGGACTTCGCCATCGCCGGTGCCACGGTCGCCCTCCGCGTTGACCCTGCGGGCCGTCTCGACCGGTGCGCCATCAGCCTGTTCGGGCTCGGCCCGACCGCGCGACGGGCCACAGTCGCCGAGACCGCTCAGCTGGGCACGGACCCGCTGGGGACGGACGCCGAGGACATCGGCCGGCTCGCGACCGAAGACCTCGACTCCGTCCCCTCCGATCTGCACGGATCGGCCCCCTACCGCATCCGCGTGGGCGCCGCGATGGTCGCCCGCGCCTGGCACGGCGCCGTACAGGAGGCACTCCATGACTGACGCCGAGACCATCGAGATCGACATACGGGTCAACGGCGCCGGCCGCCGGGCGGCCGTCGCGCCCCGGCTCACCCTCGCCGACTTCCTGCGCGTCACCTGCTCCCTTACCGGAACCCACCTCGGCTGCGAGCACGGCGTCTGCGGCGCGTGCACCGTGCTGCTCGACGGCGAACCCGTCCGCGCCTGCCTGGTGTTCGCCGTGCAGGCCGACGGCGGCGAGGTGACCACCGTCGAGGGTCTCGCGGGGCCGGACGGCGAGCTGTCCAAGGTGCAGGCTGCGTTTACGGAGCATCACGGGTTGCAGTGCGGTTTCTGCACCCCCGGATTCGTCGTCTCGGTGACCGCGTTCCTGGCGGAGAACCCCAAACCCACCGACGAGGAGATCCGCGAGGCACTCACCGGGAACCTGTGCCGCTGCACCGGCTACCAGGGGATCGTCAACGCCGTCCGGGCCGCGGCACCGGACATGGCATGACGGGGGAGGAGGCGCTGTGAAGCTGGAGAACGCCCTCGGCATCCCCGTCGCCGTCGACGACGCCTGGCATGTCCTGCTCGACGTCGAGCGCGTCGCGCCCTGTGTGCCCGGTGCGACGCTCACCGCGAGCGACGGCGACGAACACCGCGGCCGGATCAAAGTGAAGCTGGGCCCCATCGCGCTCACTTACAGCGGCACGGTCACCTTCATCGAGCGCGACGAGCAGGCGAAGGTCGTCGTCCTGGAGGCACGCGGTCGCGAGGCGCGCGGCAACGGCACCGCGAAGGCCCTCGTCACCTGCCGCCTCAGCGACGCCGGTGGTGGCCGTACCACCGTGCACGTGGAGACCGACCTCAGCATCACCGGAAAGCCGGCCCAGTTCGGCCGTGGCACCCTCGCCGAGGTGTCCGGCGCCCTCATGGAACGGTTCGCCGAGAACCTCGCCGCCGAACTCGCGGTCAACTCACCCGAACCGGCCGGGCATTCACCCGCTCCGGCGCACTCCGCCGCACCACTGGACCTGATCGAGGCCACCGGGGCCACGGCTCTCAAGCGGATGGCGCCGCTCGTTGCCGCGGCCTTGCTGATCCTCACGCTCGGCCGCCTGCGCGCCCGGCGCCGCCACGCCGCGTAACGCCAAGGCACACCAGCCGCACGTCCTTCACCCGAGCACGTCCACCCAGAAACGAGGTTCCCATGCCCGGACGCGTAGAAGGAAAGGTCGCCTTCATCACCGGCGCGGCGCGAGGACAGGGCCGCAGCCATGCGATCCGTCTCGCCGAAGAAGGCGCCGACATCATCGCGATCGACGTCTGCAAGCAGCTCGACGGCGTCAAGTTCCCCATGTCGACGCCTGAGGATCTCGACGAGACGGTCAACCAGGTGCAGAAGCTGGGGCGGCGCATCCACGCCGTGCAGGCGGACGTACGCGACCACGACGCGCTCAAGGCCGCCGTCGATGAGGGCGTCGCCCAGTTCGGCAGGCTCGACATCGTCTGTGCCAACGCGGGCCTCGGCAGCGACGGCGCCCGCCTGGACGCCATGGACGAGAAGACCTGGCGCGACATGATCGACGTCAACCTGACCGGCGTCTGGCTGACCGCCAAGGTCGCCATCCCGCACATCATTGCCGGCGGACGCGGCGGCTCGATCATCCTGACCAGCTCCGTCGGCGGCCTGCGCGGGCACGCCAACATCGGTCACTACATCGCCGCCAAGCACGGCGTCGTGGGCCTGATGCGCACCCTTGCCTGGGAGCTCGGCGAGCACGGCATCCGGGTCAACTCCATCCACCCCTCCCAGGTCAACACACCGATGGTCATGCACGAGGACACGTACCGGATGTTCCGTCCGGACCTGGAGAACCCCACGGTCGACGACTTCGCCGCCGTCTCGCAGAGCATGCACCTGCTGCCCACCCCCTGGGTCGAGCCGCGCGACATCAGCGGCGCCGTGCTCTACCTCGCCTCGGACGACGGGCGCTTCGTCACCGGGACCACCACCGTCATCGACGCGGGAGCCATGCTGAAATGACCGTCGCCGACGCCACCACCGAGCCCGTCTACTGGGACCCCTTCGACGCGGCCCTGGCCCGCGACCCGTATCTCGTCTACGCACGCCTGCGCGAAGAGGCCCCGCTCTACTACAACGAGCGGCACGCCTTCTACGCGGTCAGCCGCTACGCCGACTGCCAACGCGGCCTCGCCGACTGGCAGACGTACTCCTCTGCGCGCGGCGACATCCTGGAGATCATTCAGGCGGACATCGAACTGCCGCCGGGCACCCTGATCTTCGAGGACCCGCCCGTCCACGACATCCACCGGCGCCTGCTCGCCCGCGTCTTCACTCCACGCCGTATCGCCCAACTCGAACCGAAGATCCGGGCGTACTGCGAGCGCGTTCTCGAACCGGTCACCGGAGTCGACCGCTTCGACCTCGTGGCGGCCGTCGGCGCCGAGATGCCGATGCGGGTGATCGGGATGCTCCTCGGCATCCCCGAGGCCGACCAGGTGCGCTACCGGGACCGTACCGACGCGACCCTGGAGACCGGGGACGGCGGTCGCATCGACTCCGGCGAGATCCTCAACGCCGAGGGATTCCAGGACTACATCGACTGGCGCAAGAAGCACCCGTCCGACGACCTCATGACCGAGCTGATGACCGCCGAGTTCGAGGACGAGAACGGCACCCGGCGCACTCTCACCGACGAGGAAGTCCTCACGTACTGCACCGTGGTCGCGGGCGCGGGCAATGAGACGACCGGCCGGCTGATCGGCTGGTTCGGCGCGCTGATGGCCCGCTACCCCGAGGCCCGCCGGGAGTTGGTGGCCGAGCCCGCCCTCATCCCCAACGCCGTCGAGGAGATCCTGCGCTTCGAGCCCACAGGACCGTTCACAGCCCGGTACGTGACCCGGGACGTGGAGCTGCACGGCTCCACTGTTCCGGCCGGCAGCGCCATCCTCTTCATCCAGGCCGCCGCCAACCGCGACCCGGACCGCTTCCCCGACCCGGATGTCTTCGACATCCACCGGGTGTCGCAGCACATGTCGTTCGGCGTCGGCGCGCACTACTGCCTGGGCGCCGCACTCGCCCGCCTGGAGGGAAAGGTGGCGGCCGAGGAGATCCTGCGGCGCTTTCCCGCCTGGGACGTCGACTGGGAGGGCGCGGAGCTCGCCCAGACCTCGACCGTACGGGGCTGGAAGACACTGCCGCTCGTCATCCAGAAGCCCTGAGGAGGAAACGGAGTTGAGGAGGGGAGCCAGCTCGTGACCGAGCACTGGAGAGTCAGGGTCGACCCGCGCATGTGCGTCCGTACGGGGCTGTGCGCGGCCTCCGCGCCGCAGGAGTTCCAGCTCGACGAGAGGACCGGGCAGGGCCGCGCCACCGCCGAGGTCCTGTCGGCATCGGAAGAGGTCCTCGAGGTCGCCGAGTCCTGCCCCATCGAGGCCATCTCGATCACGGACGCGGAGTCCGGGAAGGCGGTCTTTCCGCCTGACGACTGAGGAAACCAGGGCGGCTGCGAGGCGTGGTGCTTCGTGCCGCCCTGGTTTGATCAAGCCCCTGGCGGACCATCGTCGCTGCCGAGGATTGGGCGCAAACGAGAAGCGGCGCACGAGGTGAGCGACCTGCTCAGAGCCGGCTCACCTGCACTGCATGGTCAGCCGGACCTGGCCGAAGCGGTGGGCGGCGAGTTCCTCGGGGCGGACGAGCCAGTAGAGCGCACCCACGCCGCCCCACGCGTGCATGCTGCCGCATGCCCCACTCGTGACCCCGTACTCGACCGGGCCCTGAATGGGGACGGCGTGGCCCCCGACCTGGTGGCCCATCCCGTGCGCAGGCGGCCGAAGGCACGGACGAACGGCTTGAGCTCGGCCGGGGTTTCACAGGGGTGGTCCGGCCAGTCCCGGCCGTCGCCGAGCAGGGCCTGCCGGGCCTGTGGGAGCAGCAGGTCGGGGACACTTTGCTCCGTCTCGGCGGTGAGGTCCACGCGGGGTTACGGTTTTAGGTCCGGGGGTGCCGGCGTCGGGAGCACCGGGGTGTTCTGCGGCAGGTACAGGACCTGGGCGCCGACCCCGGAAGCTGCGGGTTACCACCGAGAGAGGCCACGGCCTGCTCGCCGTCCATGGCCCGACGAAGGCGCACGCACGGGCGCAGGAGCGCTGTCCGGCGCAGGGCGAGTTCGCCGGCAAGGTGCCGGGCAGCCGGCCGTGATTACTGCTCATCGGTTGTGAGGACCACTATCCCCCGCACCACTGACAACCCTGACACCGCGGCATCCGTCGAGTCCGGCCGTTGCCTGCCCAGCGGCGCCCGGGCCCCACGTGGGGAGGCGCGGCTACACGGCTCGTGAGTCCTTGGCGCGCCTCGCGGCGGACCGGCGCACAAAGGGCAGGCTCAGCTTCGGCAGTAGCGGCGCGAGGGCGCGATGGCGCCAGGCCGAGGCCGTCACGCCCGTGCCGTACGCCAGGTCGTCCAGGCAGCGCAGGGCCGTCCAGCGCACGGGGTCCAGGGGCGGCCGGCGCGCCACCCACTCCGCGAGGACCGGGGCGAGCATGGCCGCCGTGGCCGCCCGGGCGGTGCGGCTGCTGGGCGCCGCGCACAGGCACAGCAGGCCCACGGGCCACCACTCGCGGCGCAGGGCGAGTCCGAGCGCCATGGAGTCTGCGAGCAGGCCCTGCGCCACCACGGATGCGCTCAGTTCCGTCGCGGCGGGGGTGCCCGACAGATGGCGACGAAGGAGCGCCGCGGACGTGAGCGTGCTGAGCGCCGCGGCGCCCGGGCGGCCATGGGTCAGGAGGCCGAGCGTCAGCAGATTCCACGCGGACGGGCGGGCCGGTGCGACCCGGCCGGGGTGGCGCTCGGCCAGTGCGGCCGCCGAAGTCCCGTACTCGTGACGGCGTTTGAGCGCCTCTCGCCATGCGAGCCGGGGCGTGTGCAGGACGAGGGCGCGCGGCTGGTAGCGCACGTGCAGCCCATGGTCGTGCAGCCGCCAGACGAAGTCGACGTCCTCGCCGAGCCGCAGCTCCTCGTCGAACGTGACCTTGGACAGGACGTCCGTGCGTACGACCAGTGTGGCCGTGGGCACGAAGCCGACCCGTGCGCCGGGGCGCACCACGGCCTGCTCACCGCCCAGGTCGAGTGCGGAACGCGCGGCCTCGTAGCGGGCGAGCAGACCCTTCGGGGGATACGGAACATCCGGCAGGATCCGCGGTGCGACGGCCGCGACCTGAGGATCGTCGAAGGCCGGGACGAGCAGGTCGAGCCAGCCCTCCTCGGGGCGGCAGTCCGAGTCGACGAACGCGATGAGTGGCGTGGTCGTGAGTGCGGCGCCGGTGGTACGCGCCGCCGCGGGCCCTCGGTTGACCGCGTGCCGGACCAGACGGGTCCCGTGCGCCTCGGCGGTCGCCCGCACGGCCTCGGGATCCGGTGAGCAGTCGTCGACGACGATCACCTCCAGACCGGGCAACGCGTCCAGGCAGCGGGACAGTTCGGCTGTGCGTCCGTATGCGGGGACGATCACGGTGACCGGGTGGGGTCCGCCGCGCGTCGGGGGCACGGGGTGGGCGAGGCCGCGGTCGAGCAGCTGCCGGGCCAGGGCGCGCCCCACCGTCGTGTCCGGTGTCAGGCCGTGCCGGCCCGCCCGCCGGAGGGCGGCGAGCTGGGGCAGCGCGGCCGCCTTGATGCGCGCGACGCCCCAGGGTGAGCCGCCGGTCACCACCCGGCCGCCGCCGTAGAAGGACGCGGCGCGGTCCAGTGCGATCGGCAGACCGGGCGGGGACAGCGGTCGACTGTTCGACGCAGTGGATGACGCCATCCTTCAACTCCCCTGCCTTTCAACGCGCTTGGATCCAGCGGACTGGTGCGTCCCCCAGGGCGGGTACGGAGCGTGGTGCAAGGGCCCGTCCGTGTCCCGGAGCGGCAGCCCGCCACCGCCCCGCCGCACCGCGACGATCTCCGCCCCGATGGCCACCGCGGTCTCCTCGGGCGTACGTCCCCCCAGGTCCAGGCCGATCGGCGAACGCAGCCGGGCGAGTTCCCGCTCGGTGAGGCCCGCCTCGCGCAGCCGGTCGAGCCGCTCGTGATGCGTGCGCCGGGAGCCCATCACCCCCACGTACGCGACCGGCAGCCGCAGCGCCACTTCGAGCAACGGCACGTCGAACTTGGCGTCGTGGGTGAGGACCACGACGACCGTGCGGCCATCGACCGGTGTGCGGGCGAGGAAACGGTGCGGCCAGTCGACCACCACCTGATCCGCGTCCGGGAAGCGCGCCGGCGTGGCGAACACCGAGCGGGCGTCGCAGACCGTGACCTCGTATCCGAGGAAAGCGCCCAACGACGCGACCGCCCCGGCGTGGTCCGTCGCACCGAACACGAGGAGCCGTGGACGCGGAGCGTACGAGGCGATGAACACCTCCGTACCCGGGCGGCAGCGCACCGTGCGGATGCCGCTCGCCGCGACGTCCAGCATGGCGCGCGCCTCGGCGGCGATCAGGGCGTCCACCTCCGCCGCCCCCGTGGATCCGCGGACCTGCTCGGGGCCGACGGCCAGGATCGCGCCGCTGCCGTCGAGGAGTTGCGCCACGGCGACGGATGTCCAGTCGGCCACGGCACCGAGCACGGCGGACGGCGGCTGCGGCTGCACGCACACCTCGATCGTGCCGCCGCAGCTCAGGCCCACCGCGAACGCCGTGTCGGCCGAGTAACCAAAGCTCTCCCGCATGGCCGCGCCCGTCGAGAGCACCTCCTGGCACAGCTCGTGGACGGTGCCCTCGACGCACCCGCCGGACACGCTCCCGAGCACCTCCCCGGTCTCGGACACCGCCATGGTGGCGCCCGGTGCGCGGGGCGCGCTGCCGCTCGTCGAGACGACGGTCGCCAGGGCGAAGCGGGTGCCCGCCCGGTCCCAGGCCGTGAGCCGCGCGGCGATCTCACGCATGGCCGTGACGCGTCACGCGGGCCGCCCGGCCCACGCCGCCTCCACCGAGTCCGCGAGCGCATCGCCTTTCGCGAAGCCGTAGTAGGCCGCGAACTGCAGGACGATCTCGTCCATCTCCTCCTTGGTGATGTCGCCGGAGTGCAGGGCCGCCGCGACATGCGTGCGCAGGGGAACGGGTGAGTCGTCGAGCGCGACGCTGGCGACCGTGATGATCCGGCGCTCCCTGCGGGTGAGACCGGGGCGCTGCCAGACATGGCCGAACACGAAGTTCAGGATGCCGGCGTGCCGGTAGGGCGAATTGACCGGTGGCGCGGGCGTGCGGTTCACGTCGATGAACTCCTCCACGCCGCGCGCGATGCGCTTCTCCATGTCGCCCGGTCCGAGCGTGAGGTTGTCCAGCTCGGGCCAGGCAGGAGCGGGTTCACCGCGTTCGCGGTGGATGCGGTCCCATTGGCGTGCGATGGCGCCCTCCAGATGGGAGGCCTTGGGCCAGCCGCAGTACACCGCGAAGTGCAGGACGAGTTCGAGCATCTCGTCGAGCGAGATGTCCCCGCTCGCGAGCGCCGCGTGCACCTGCTCCTCGATCGGCTCCGGCGCGTCGGCGGCCGCCACACAGGTGAGTGTGACAAAGCGCCGGTCCCGCCGGCTCAGACCCGGACGCGACCACACCTGCCCGTACAGGAAGTCACGGGACGCACGGCCGAACGGCGTCTGTGGGGAAGGGACTTCAGCCGATCCGAGAACCTCGGCCGCGGTCTGCTCCCCACGGCCCTCTTGTGCCGATGCATCCACCGACATCTCCGACGATACGTCCATCAGGACTCCCTGACTCCCTAGGCGCGAATGAAGACGTTCTTGGTCTGCAGGAACTCGTACAGCCCTTCCTTGCCGCCCTCACGGCCGTGACCGCTCTGCTTGTACCCGCCGAACGGAGCCCCCGGCGGTTGCCCTGACGGCCCGTTGACATGCACCGTGCCTGCTTGCAGCTGCGGCACGATGCGCTGCACCCGCGCCACGTCGTGGGTGAACAGGACCGCGCCGAGGCCGTACGGGGTGGAGTTGGCCAGCTCGACGGCCTGCTCCTCCGTGTCGAACGGGATGATCGACAGCACCGGGCCGAACACCTCGTGCACGGCGACCTCGCTGCCCGGGTCCACATCGGCGAGCACGGTCGGCTCGACGAAGAAACCCCCCTGCACCTGCGGCGGGAGCGACGCCTTGTCGACGGCGTGACCGCCGGCGACGAGCCGGCTGTCGGCCGCCGCCTTCTCGATCACACCGAGGATCCTCTCCCGCGCCTGAGCACCGGCCACCGGACCCAGCGCCGTCGTCGGTGCGAACGGATCCCCGACGGTCAGGGCCTTCGCGGCAACCCCCGCGGCCTCGACGACCCGCTCGTACACCTCGCGGTGGACCAGCATCCGGGTGGTGAGGTTGCAGCCCTGACCGGACAGGTTGAAGCAGGAGCGGACGGTCTCCGTGACGGCCGCGTCGATGTCGGCGTCGGGGAAGACCACACTCGCCGTCTTCCCGCCGAGTTCGAGCAGCACCGGCTTGAGGGTGTGACGGGCGGAGTCGAGGATCTTCTTGGCGGTCGGTATGCCGCCGGTGAAGGAGATCATGCCGACGTCCGGATGACGCACGAGGTGCTCACCGGCCTCGGGACCACCGGGCAGGAGGTGCAGCACACCGGGCGGCAGCCCGGCCTCCAGCGCGATCTCCGCGAACTTCGCCACCGTGAAGGGCGCGAGATCGGGCGACTTGACGACCACACAGTTCCCGGCGGCGAGCGCCGGGGCGATCTTCATCCCGACCGACATGATCGGGCCGTTCCAGGTGAGGATGATCCCCACGACGCCGTACGGCTCCGGGACGGTGTAGTCGAGGCCCGGGGCCATGACCGGACTCGGCGGGATCGTCGCCCCCTCGATCTTGTCCGCCCAGCCGGCGTAGTACCCGAACCAGCCGGAGCACAGATACGCGAGCGCCGACGACACGGCGATGGGCACGCCGAGTTCGAGCGTGGTGAGGCGGCCGAGTTCGGCCACGCGGGCGAGCATCAGCTCTTCGATGCGCTGCAGGATGCGGCGGCGCTTGTCCGGGGACATGGCCCGCCACTGGGGATACGCGTCCTTCGCGGCGGCTACGGCCGCGTCGACCTCCTGCGGGCCGCACGACAGCACGGAGCCGTTGACGCGCGCCGTCGCCGGATTGACATGGTCGATCGTGCCGATGGATGTCTTCTCGAGCCAGCTGCCGTTCACCAGCGGCCCGGTGACGCCGAGTTCGTCGCTCAAGGTGTGTGCCCCTCTCCTCCTACGAAACCGTCTACGGAACCGTCGTGAACCCGGCTCACAGCCGGGTGACCCAGCCACCGTCGACGCTGATGGTCTGTCCGTTGATCCACACGCCGGCGTCCGAGGCGAGCAGCAGGAGAGTGCCGAGCAGGTCGTCGGCCGGCGCGGATTTCTTGCCCGGGATGGCCGAGGCGAGCGCGGCGCGCGCCGGGTGGTCGGCGGGCAGGCTCTTGAAGCCGGGCTCGTTCTCCACGAGTCCCGGCGCGATGGCGTTGACGTTGATGCCGTGCGGACCGAGTGAACGGGCAAGCCCGACCGTGACGTTGACGAGCGCGAGCTTGCTCACCCCGTAGATCCCGCCGCCCATGAACGCGCCGGCCGACACCTGGTTGATGATCCGCCCGCCGCCGCGCTCGACCATCGAGGCCTTGACCGCCTTCGCGCACACGATGGCGCCGAACACGTTGACCCGCATGACGCGCTCGAACCACTCGCCCGGCAGGTCGAGGAGGTCGACCTGGGGTATGTCGGCCATCAGCGCGGCGTTGTTGACGAGGATGTCGATCCCGCCGAAGGCGTCGACGGCCTGCTGTGCCATCTCCGCCGCGGAGTCCCGGTCGGTGATGTCCACCCGTACGCCGAGCGCGTGCAGCCCGTCGGCGGACAGGGACTTGGCGGCCCGTTCGGCGCCCTCGGCGTCGAGGTCCGCGAGGACGACCCGCGCCCCGGCCTCTGCGAGGGCGCGGGCGTAGACCTGGCCGATGGCGCCGGCGCCGCCGGTGATCAAGGCGACCTTGCCGTCCAGGCTCATCCGGTCGAGGGTGCTGCTCGGTGCGTTCATGTGGCGTCCTTGATCAGTCGGGACAGGTAGAGGTCGACGTCGGCTCCGAGTTCGCGCAGTTCCTCGGCGGCTTCGGGAGCGGTGAGGATGAGGAACCGGTCCTCGCTGACGCCGTCGGCGACAAGTTCGCCGACCGACTCGGCGTCCAAAACAGGGAATTGGGGTCCCTTGGGGGGTGCCGGCTCCCCGTAGAAGGTGATCTGCTCGACGATGTTGGTGGCCACTCCGGCCGGGCACAGGCAGGAGACACCGATGCCGCGCGGCCGCAGGGAGAGCGCGAGGGCCTGGGAGAGTCCGACGACGGCGTGCTTCGTCGCCGTGTACGGAAGACGGTCGTGTCCGTAGGGCAACAGGCCTGCCGTGGAGGCGGTGTTGACCACGTGTCCGGACCCCTGCTCCAGGAGCGGCGGCAGGAACACGAGGTTGCTGCGTACGACGCTCAGCAGGTTCACGTCGATGACGCGCTGCCACGCTTCGAGCGGGATGTCCTCGACGGGGCCGACGGCCAGGATGCCGACGTTGTTCATCACCAGGTCGACCTGCCCGAACCGCTCCAGTGCGAGGTCCCTTACGGCACGCAGGTCGTCGAGGCTGGTGACATCGCACGCGGCGGCGACAGCACGCGCACCGTCCGGCCCCAGCTCGGCCAGCTCGGCGGCGACCGTCTTTGCCCGTGCGGCGTCGAGGTCGGTGACCACTACCCGCGCGCCCCGGCGGGCGAAGGCATGCGCGGCGGCCCGCCCGATCCCGCTGCCCGCGCCGGTCACGACCGTCACGGCGTCCCGTAGCTCCATCGTCATCCAACTCCTTCTGATGTACGGGCGGTTGGGTGGAACTGGGTGAAGTGGTGCGAGGGCCTAGGGGTGGACGGGTAGCGCGATCTCACGCGCCCCGGCCGCCGCCAGGGCCGACGCGGTGACCGAGGACACCGGCGCCTGCAGGAACCCGACCAGGCCGTCGAGGAGATCGCCGACGTGGACGGCGTACGGCAGTACCTCCTCGTCACGGGCCCGGCTCTGCTCGCGCTCGGCCCCGGCGTACACGCTGAACGCCATCGCGTGGGCGATGCGGTGGCCGCGCAGCGGCTCCGGCAGGTGCGGCAGCAGCGCCCCGGCCCGCTCGCGGAAGACGTGCGTCGGCGCGAGCAGTTCGGGTGCGAGCCGGTCGAGGACGTCCCGCCGGCCGTGCTGCTGGAGTTTCGCCACGAAGCTGAGGTAGTGGCTGCCCTCCCGTTCGCCCTGTTCGAGCACCGGGACGATGTGGCACTCCACCCAGGTGCGCAGATCCTGCGGACGCCGGCCGGCGATCAGGGCGGCGCGGCGTTCGTTGAGATCCCGTAGGCGGTATTCGAAGATCGCCTGGATCAGGCGCTCCTTCGAGCCGAAGTGGTACTGCACCGCCGTGTTGTTGCCGTTGTGGGCGGCCGCGCTGATCTGTCGCAGGGAGGCCCCGTCGAGGCCGCGCTCGGCGAAAAGACGCTCCGCGGCCAGCAGGATCCGCTCCTTCACGGAAAGTTGCACCACGACACCACCCGTGCGAGAGGGTTGTTGCGTGCTGTGAGAATGACATTTCCGTACGACGAGAATCGAAGCATGGGGGATGGGTGAAGTCAACCGCCTTAAAGCGCGCGGAAATGTGGTCGTCGTGAGCGGTGCGCTGCACTCGGGCCCGACATCCCGGCGGTGACCGTGCCGTACAACACCGACGCCGACATCGGGGTGCCGACGCAGGGCAAGCCGGTGAGCGTCCCGGACGGCGAGCGGTGTGTACGGGACGACAGCTCGGGCGGTGCGGCGTACAACGTGTACCGTGCGAAGGCAGGGGCCTGTCGCTTCAACGCCTGAGCGGGGCGGGCCGCGCGGGTCGTCCTTGCACACGGGCGATCCGAGTGGCTCCCGGCAATGGGGCGATCGGCGAGATTCTCACAGCTGCGCGATCCGCGTGGCCCTGCCTTCGCTTCGGATCCTGGCGCCCGCCTCGCGGGTCAGCTCCCGTGCGCTGCCGAGCAGTCCGTCCAGCGCGTACGCCCGCCGTACGTGCCGGTGCAGGGCGTGCTCGGCGGTGAAGCCGATGCCGCCGAGGACCTGCTGGCAATGGCGGGCGGCGGCCAGGGCCGCGCGGCCCGCGGCGGCCTTGGCGAGCAGGGAGCTCAGGTCGCCGTGGTCGTCGTCCGCCACGGTCAGAGCCGCTTCGGCGCCCTCGATCGCGATCAGGGTTTCCGCCAGACGGTGGCGTACGGCCTGGAAGGAGGCGATCGGGCGACCGAACTGCGCTCGGTGCACGGCGTGTTGACGGGCCAGGGCGAGCATCGCGCGGGCCGTCCCGGTCAGCCACCAGGCCAGGGCTCGGCGGCCCGCGGCGAGAGGCGGCGCGTCGGTCCCTGTGGGGGTGAGACGCCAGGGCAGCTCCTGGTCCAGTGCATCGGCGGGCGTGAGATCGGTGCCGCGCTCCCAGACCACCTGGGAACCGCCGGCGTAGGGAAGGGGCACGCTGCCGCCCAGCGGGCGGCCCGCCTCGTGGAGCACCACGTCGTTGAGCACGGAGGCGTGCGCGCCCGTCTCGCCGAGCAGACGGAAGACCAGCGGAACCGTCTCATACGGCAGTTCGGTGAGCATGTCCCGCCAGTCCATGCCGTCGAGTGCGGCATCCAGGGCCGCGCCCGTGTGGTCGGTCATCGTCTTGCGCAGGGCCTCGGCGAGCAGGTCCAACTCGGTTGTGGCAGTGCTCATCCCGGGTTCACTCCTTGCCGAGGTCGAGCAGCCGCCGGGCGACGATGTTGCGCTGCACCTCGGCGGTGCCGCCGTAGATGGTGGCGGCGCGCGAGTACAGGAACTCGGTGCGCCAGGTGTCGTCCGCGTCCGTGAGCTCGACGGTACCCGGGAGCAAGTCCCGTGCGGTGTCGAACAGTTGCTGTTCGGCGGTGGCAAGAAGGACCTTGTCGACCGAGGTCTCCGGACCGAGCGCCGCACCTCCCGCGAGCCGCCGCTGCGTGGCGTGGGACCGGCAGCGCGTGGTGTGCAGGGCCAGATAGGCCTCGCCGACGGCCGCGTCGTCGGGGGTGCGGCACTCCTCGATGAGACGGTCCAGGCGCGTGTACAGGTGGGCGATGCGGTGCCAGAAGCAGGTGGAACGCTCGTGCGGCAGCAGGTCCATCGCCAGGCGCCAGCCGTCGCCCGGCCGGCCGAGCATCCGTGCGCCGGGCACCACCACTTCGTCGAAGAAGACCTCGGCGAACTCGTCGACGCCGTGCATCGTGCGGAGGGGACGGACCGTGATGCCCGGGGAGTCCATGTCGACGAAGAAGGCGGTGATGCCGCCGTGGCCGGGCTCTCCCGTCCGCGTGAGCAGTACGCATCGGGCGGCGTACTGGGCGAGGCTCGTCCACACCTTCTGGCCGGAGACCACCCAGTCGTCGCCGAGCGGCCGGGCGCGGGTGGCGAGCGAGGCGAGATCGCTGCCGGAGCCCGGTTCGGAGAAGCCCTGACACCACTGCTCGCGGCCGCTGAGCAGCAACGGGACCATTTGGGCGGCCAGTTGGGGCGAGGCGTACGAGATCATCGTCGGGGCGAGCACTTCGACCATGGAGTAGATGCCGGGCTCCGCGAGGCCGCGGGTGGCCACCTCCTCGCCGAGCACGGCCCGCAGGACGGCGGGTCCGCCGAGCCCGCCGACGGACGCGGGCCAGCCGTGGCGCATCCAGTCGGCCTCGTACAACGCCCTTCGCACGCGGGCCAGTTGAGCCACCTGGGCGTCCAGGGAGCGGTCGGAGGGATCCGGTGTCAGGTCGTGTGCGTCGAGCCAAGCGGTCAGGTCGGCGCGGAACTGAGCGGTCGTGCGCTCCTCGGCGGCCGTGTGGATCTCCGCGGCCGTCCGGCGCTGTTCGGTCGCGCGGCTTTCGCGGGCGTTCACGCGCCCGCCGGGTCGAACGCGTGCGGACGCCCGGAGTCGTGGGCGCCGCTGCGGCGGATGAAGGTCATCGCGCGGGTGCGCAGCCGCCAGCCGCGTTCCGTGCGCCGGTAGGTGTCGTTGTAGTAGCCGATGCGCAACTCGTGGGTGGCGTGATCGACGAAGCAGAGCGGCTGGGTGCCCGTGGCGCTGTCCCCGGCCGGCTCCACCAGTGCGGTGCCGGTGAGGAACAGCCCCTTGGGTGCGGCGGCGACCAGCGCGGGGAAGTCGGAGAGCGGGTAGGTTTCGCCGAAGGCGCTGTACGTCCCGTCCTCGGTGAACACCTCGAGCAGGCCGTCGATATCACCCTGGGTGATCGTCACCGCGTAGCGGGCCAGGAGCTGGTGGATCTCCATGAGGTCGTCGGTCTGGCGGGGTGAGGTCACCTGTTCGCTCCGTTCTCGAACGTGAGAATGCTGTTCTCGGCGGTCCTCTTCAGGGTTCCACGTGGGTGGTGTGGCGTCAACGCGCAAACCGGGGGCCGAGTCGGGTGTGCGTGGCGGAAACGCCCGGCGTATCGCGCAATGTTGCGTCCGAATGGTTGATTCGCGGATGAGGAGAAGATAGTTTCCGTTTGCTGAGAGGGGAATCCTGTCCGGCAGGGGAAGGGAAGTCGGCATGACGTCACCGGCCCTGGGGCTGCGCCCCGGAGCGCAACTGGCCAGCACCGTCTGCGGTACCCGTGTGGTCGTGGTGAAGGCGCAGGCCGACGCCCGTCCGCGGCTCACCTGCGGAGGTGAGCCGATGGTGCCGGCGGCCGAAGCGGCGGCCGCGGCCACAGCCGCGCCCGCGACCCAGAACGCCGGCACTCTCATCGGCAAGCGCTATGTCGACGCCGCCGGCTCCCTGGAGCTGCTGTGCACCGCCGCGGGCAGGGGGCCGCTCGCCTGCGACGGCACGGTGATGGAGATCAAGGCGGCCAAGCCGCTGCCCGCGTCCGACTGAGCCCGCCCCGTACACCTTCGTACTCATGCGTATGCACGCGCTTGGAGGCCCGTCATGCACCGGGACGACATGATCCTGATCAGCGTCGACGACCACATCATCGAGCCGCCCGACATGTTCGTGAACCACCTGCCGAAGAAGTACCGCGACGACGCCCCGCGCCTGGTGCACCGGGACGACGGCACCGACGTGTGGACCTTCCGCGACACGGTCATCCCGAACGCCGCGCTCAACGCGGTGGCCGGGCGGCCGAAGGAGGAGTACGGCATGGAGCCGCAGGGTCTCGACGAGATCCGGCCCGGCTGTTACGACGTGCAGGAACGCATCAAGGACATGAACGCGGGCGGCATGCTCGCCTCGATGAACTTCCCCTCGTTCCCCGGCTTCGCAGCCCGCCTGTTCGCCACCGAGGACCCCGATTTCTCCCTCGCCCTGGTGCGCGCGTACAACGACTGGCACATCGACGAGTGGTGCGGCGCCTACCCTGGCCGCTTCATCCCGATGGCGCTGCCGGCGATCTGGGACGCGGAGCTGTGCGCGGCCGAGGTGCGGAGGGTCGCCGCCAAGGGCTGCCACTCGCTCACCTTCACCGAGAACCCGGCCGCCCTCGGGTATCCCAGTTTCCACGACCCGTACTGGAACCCGTTGTGGAAGGCCCTCGTCGACACCGACACCGTGATGTCCGTGCACATCGGCTCCTCGGGCCGGCTCACCATCCCGGCCGCCGACTCCCCGCCGGACGTGATGATCACGCTGCAGCCGATGAACATCGTCACCGCCGCGGCCGACCTGCTCTGGTCCAAGCCCGTCAAGGACTACCCGGACCTGAAGATCGCACTGTCCGAGGGCGGCACCGGATGGATCCCGTACTTCCTCGAGCGTGTCGACCGGACGTTCGAGATGCACTCCACCTGGACGTTGCAGGACTTCGGCGGAAAGCTGCCGAGCGAGGTCTTCCGCGAGCACTTCCTGACCTGCTTCATCAGCGACCCGCTGGGCGTGCGGCTGCGGCACGACATCGGCATCGACAACATCTGCTGGGAGGCCGACTACCCGCACAGCGACTCCATGTGGCCCGGCGCGCCCGAGGAGCTGGGCGGGGTCATGGAGGCCTGTCAGGTGCCGGACGACGAGATCAACAAGATGACGTACGCGAACGCCATGCGCTGGTTCTCCTTCGACCCCTTCTCGCATGTGCCGCGCGAGCAGGCGACGGTGGGTGCGCTGCGGGCGGCGGCGGCCGGGCACGACGTGAGCGTCCAGTCGCGCAGCCACCGGGTCGTCGCGCCCGCCGAGAAGCTCGCCGGGTACCGGGAGCGGGCGCAGCGGGCGGTCGCCGCCGCGTCGAAGTAGCCCGATCGGCTCACACGCCGTCGACCGGCCGATCGGCCAGCAGCCCGTCGTAGCACTTTCCTCGCCGCACCCAGGAGGTCGCACCGTGGCGGACGCCGCCAACCCCTTTGCCCTCACCGGCCGTTCAGCTCTCGTCACCGGCGCCGCGGCGGGCATCGGAGCCGCCGTGGCGCAGGCACTCGCCCGGGCCGGCGCCACCGTGCTGGTCACGGACCTCGACGGCGTGGCGGCCGAGGCGAGGGCCGAGAGGATCCGCGCCGGAGGCGGAAAGGCGGAGAGCGCGGTTCTCGACGTACGGGACCGGGCAGCCGCCGACGCCGCCTGCGCGCGGGCCGCCCAACTCGCCGACGGCCGGCTCCACATCCTCGTGAACAACGCCGGTGTCACCGCGCCGGCCATGTTCGCGGACCTCACCGAGGACAGCGTCACGCGGCTCGTCGACATCCATGTGATGGGCGCGTTCCGGTGCGCGCAGGCCGCGCTGCCGTTCCTGCCCGTGGGCGGTGGCGGACGCGTCATCAACGTGACCTCGTCCGCCGGGCTCACCGGCACGCTCGGCCAGGTCAACTACTCGGCCGCGAAGGCCGGGATCATCGGGATGACCAAGTCGCTCGCCCGCGAGCTGGCGCGGAAGCAGATCACGGTCAACGCCGTGGCACCGCTGGCCGCCACGCCGATGACGGAAACCATCCGCACGCACGAGAAGTTCGCCGGGCCCATGCTCGCCCGAATCCCCATGGGCCGGTGGGCCGAGCCGGAGGAAGTCGCCCCGGCCTTCGTCTTCCTCGCCTCCGACGCCGCGTCGTTCGTCACCGGGCAGGTCCTGCCTGTCGACGGCGGCCTGGTGATCTGATGCCCGGAACCGGGAGGCGGGGACAGGGAGGGCGGGGACCGCTTGCGGACGTCACCGTCGTCGCTCTGGAACAGGCGGTCTCCGCCCCCATGTGCACCCGCACGCTCGCCGACCTCGGGGCCCGTGTCATCAAGGTCGAGAACCCGCGCGGCGGTGACTTCGCCCGTCACTACGACGACGTGGTGGGCGGACTCGGCGCGCATTTCGTGTGGGCCAACCGAGGCAAGGAGTCGGTCACCCTCGACCTGAAGACCGAGCCGGGCCTGGACCTGTTGCACCGGCTGCTCGGCCGGGCCGACGTCCTGGTCTCCAACCTCACCCCGGGCACCACGGCCCGTCTCGGTGTGGCGCCCGGCGACCTCGCCGCCCGCCATCCCGGCGTCATCGGTGTGGAGATCGACGGCTACGGCCCCGGCGGCCCGCTCTCCCACAAACGCGCGTACGACCTTCTCGTCCAGGCCGAGTCCGGCGCCTGCTCGATCACCGGGCATCCCGGCGCCCCCGCGAAGCCGGGACCGCCGGTCGCCGACACCACGACCGGCCTGTACGCGGCGCTGAGCATCGTGGCGCTGCTGTACGAGGGGCGCGGATCCGGGCTCGACGGGGAACGGGGGCCCGGGCTCGACGGGGCACGCGGAGCCGGCTGTGACCCCGCGCCTTCGGTGGCCGTCAGCCTCTTCGACACGATGACCGAGCTCATGGGCTACGCGCTCACGTACACCCGGCACTCGGGCCTGGAACCCGACCCGCTCGGCATGAGTTCCCCGGCCGTCGCGCCGTACGGGGCGTACCGCACCGCCGACGGCCAGACCGTCGTCCTCGGCACGACCAACGACCGTGAGTGGCAGCGTCTGGCCACGGAGTTGATCCAGCGGCCCGACCTCGCCGCCGACGACCGCTTCCGAACCAACACCGGCCGGTGCGCCCACCGTGAACTCCTCGACAAGGAGATCGCAGTCTGGTGCGCCCGCCACGACCTGAGCACGGTCCAGGACCGCGCCGACCGGGCCGGTATAGGCAACTCCCGCTACAACACCCCGAGTTACGTCAACGCCCACCCGCAGCTCGCCGCCCGCGACCGCTGGCGCGGCGTGGCCACCCCGGCGGGCGAGATCCCGGCGTTGCTGCCGCCACCGGTCATCTCCGGCTACGAGGCGCGGATGGGCGCGGTACCGGGACTCGGCGAGCACACGGAGTCGGTGCTCGGCGAACTCGGCCTGAGTGCGGGGGAGATCGCCGCGCTGCGGGAGGCCGGGGTGATCGGGGGAGCCCCCGAGGTCAGGGGGCCTGCGTGACGGCGTACGAGGCCCGGAACGGAACCACCCCCGTTCTGCTGACCCACGACACCCCCGAGGGCATCCGCACCCTCACCCTCAACCGCCCGCACCGCAAGAACGCCCTGGACACCGTCCTCTGGTCCGCGCTGCACGACGCGCTCGTGGCGGTCGGCGAGGACCGGTCCGTAGGGGCCCTGGTGCTCACGGGTGCCGGGGGAGCGTTCTGTTCGGGCGCCGATCTCAGCAGCGCCCGTCCCGACACCCACCCCCTGCACCGGATGCGGACCCTGACCGATGTGGCGTTGCTGCTGCACGATTTGCCTGTGCCCACCATCGCCAAGGTCACCGGGGTCGCCGTCGGAGCGGGCTGGAACCTCGCTCTCGGCTGCGACCTCGTCGTGGCCTCTCCGGGTGCCCGGTTCTCGCAGATCTTCGCGCGGCGCGGCCTCTCCCTCGACCTCGGCGGCTCCTGGCTGCTGCCCCGGCACGTCGGATTGCAGCAGGCCAAGCGGCTCGCGCTGCTCGCGGAGACGATAGACGCGGAAGAGGCCCATGCCCTGGGGCTCGTGACGTGGGTGGTGCCCGAGGAGGAGATCGACGGCTACGTCGAGGAGCTCGCCGTCCGCCTCGCCCAGGGACCCGCGATCGCACTCGCCCAGAGCAAGGCCCTACTCAACGAGGGCATGGGCCACACCTTGCGCGAGGCCCTCTCCGCGGAGGCACGCGCGCAGGCGGTCAACTTCGCGACGGCGGACGCCCCCGAGGCCTACGCGGCCTTCGCCGAGAAACGCGCACCTGTCTTCACGGGGGCCTGGGCCGTACCCGCGTCCGCCGTCGCGCCCGTCACCAAGTCAACGGAGGAAGCCCGCGATGCCTGAAGCAGTGATCGTCGAGGCGGTCCGCACCCCCGCGGGCAAGCGGGGCGGAGGCCTGTCCGCCGTCCACGCCGCCGACCTCTCCGCCGTGGTCCTGGGCGCACTCGTCGACCGCACCGGTATCGATCCGGCCGTGGTGGACGACGTGGTGTGGGGCTGCGTGGGACAGATCGGCGACCAGTCGGCCAACATCGCCCGCTATTCGGTCCTTGCGGCGGGGTGGCCCGAGTCCGTGCCCGGCACCACGGTCAACCGTGCGTGCGGCTCCAGTCAGCAGGCTCTGGACTTCGCCGTGCAGGCCGTCCTGTCCGGGCAGATGGACGTGGTCGTCGCCGGCGGCGTGGAGGTCATGAGCCGGGTGCCGCTGGGCGCCGCGAGGGCGGGTGGGCAGCCGTACGGCCCGCAAGTACTGGCCCGCTACGACGGATTCGACTTCAACCAAGGTGTATCCGCGGAGAAGATCGCGCAGAAGTGGGGCATCACGCGTGCCCAGGCCGATGAGTTCGCCGCCCTGTCGCATGCGCGTGCCGCGACCGCGCAGGACGCCGGCGCGTTCGACCGCCAGATCGTCCCGGTGGCCGCGCAGGGCGCGACGGTGAGCGCGGACGAAGGCGTACGCCGCACCACCAGCGTCGAAAAGCTCGCCTCCCTCAGGCCGTCCTTCAGCGAGGGCGGCCTGATTCACGCGGGCAACGCCTCCCAGATCTCGGACGGCGCGGCTGCACTCCTGGTGACGACACCGGACAAGGCCCGTGAGCTGGGCCTGACCCCGTTGGTCCGGTACCGGGCGGGTGCGGTCGTCGGCGCCGACCCCGTACTGATGCTCACCGGTCCGATCCCCGCCACGGAGAAGGTGCTCCGCAAGGCGGGCCTCGCCCTCACCGACATCGGGGTGTACGAGGTGAACGAGGCCTTCGCGCCCGTACCTCTCGCCTGGCTCGCCGAGACCGGCGCCGACCCCCGCCTGCTCAATCCGCTCGGCGGCGCCATCGCCCTGGGCCATCCGCTCGGCGCATCCGGCGCCGTGTTGATGACCCGGATGATCCACCACATGCGCGAGAACGGCATCCGCTACGGACTGCAGACCATGTGCGAAGGCGGCGGCACCGCCAACGCCACCGTCGTCGAACTCGCCGCCCACTGAAGGGGACCGGAACCATGCGCCGCGACCTCTTCACCCCCGACCACGAAGCGTTCCGCGAACTTGCCCGCGACTTCATCGCCAAGGAGGTCGTCCCGCACTACTCCGACTGGGAGAAGGCCGGGCAGCTGCCGCGCGAGGTGTTCCACAAGCTCGGCTCACTGGGGCTGCTCGGCTTCGCGATCCCCGAGGAATGCGGGGGAGGGGGCGTCGCCGACTACCGCTACAACGTGGTGCTCCAGGAGGAGGCCGCCCGTGTCCTGGTGACGCTGGGCACCGTACGCACCCAACTCGACGTCATCCTCCCGTACTTCCTCGCGTACGCGAACCACGAACAGCGCGAGCGCTGGTTCCCGGGCCTGGCCACCGGAAGTCTCCTCACCGCCATCGCCATGACCGAACCCGGCACCGGCTCCGACCTTGCCGGCATCCGCACCACCGCCGTACGCGACGCAGACCACTACCTCGTCAACGGTGCCAAGACCTTCATCACGGGCGGTCTCCTCGCCGACCTGGTGATCGTCGTGGCACGTACGTCGACCGACCCCGACGACCGGCGGGCCGGCCTCACCCTGCTCGTCGTCGAGGACGGCATGCCCGGCTTCACCCGCGGCCGCACCCTGGAGAAGATCGGCATCAAAGCGCAGGACACCGTCGAGCTGGCCTTCGGCGACGTCCGCGTGCCCGTGGCGAACCGGCTGGGCGAAGAGGGCGCCGCATTCGGCTACCTCGGCCACAACCTGCCTCAGGAGCGCCTCACGGTCGCCGTCGGTTCGGTCGCACAAGCCGCCGCCGCCCTGGAGACGACCATCGCCTACGTCAAGGAACGCACGGCCTTCGGGAAGCCGGTCGCGTCCTTCCAGAACACGAAGTTCGAACTCGCCGCCGTGGCCACGGAGATCGAGGCCGCCCAGGCGATGCTCGACCGGGCTGTCCTCGCCCTGGTCGCGGGTGACCTGTCCGGTCCGGACGCGGCGAAGACGAAGCTGTTCTGCACCGAGGTGCAGGCGCGGGCGGTCGACCGGTGCCTCCAACTCTTCGGCGGATACGGCTATATGCAGGAGCAGGCGATTGCCCGGCTGTACACCGACGCCCGGATCACGCGGATCTACGGGGGTACCAGCGAGGTCATGAAGGTGATCGTCGCGAAGTCGCTGGGGCTGTGAACGACCACACGCGGGCCGGCGGCGACGGGCCGTCGACCGTACGGCGCTGGCTGGCCACGATCGACGACGCACCCGGGCCGCCGGCCCCGACCCGTCCGACGATATCGCCCCGTCCGTCGACCCTGGCCGCTCCGCCGATCCCGACCGGGACGGTCGACTGCCCCTGCCGGGACTGGGCCGCGTCCGGCGCCATGTCCCTGACCGGTCACGCCTCCGGCCCGCCCGTGCTCTCCCCGGCGAGCGCCGTCCCGTTGCTGCGGGCCGCCGCTTGCGCACTCCAGCCTCTGGGAGCCGCCCTCGCCCACCCGGTCCGTGTGGACCCCCTGGCCCTGCTCACCGGGCGCGCGGGCGCACTGGGGCTGACCCGGCACGGTCGCCTGTCCGCGGGTGGGGCGACCCGGCTGCTGCGGGCGGCGGACGGATGGTGCGTTGTCTCCCTCAGCCGCGCCGACGACCTCGAACTGCTCCCGGCACTCCTGGGACGCACCGACGTGGACGACTCCTGGCGAGCACTCACCCGGGCCGTGCGGCGCATGCCGGCGGGGGACCTCGCGGAGCGCGCCCAGATGCTCGGTATCCCGGCCGCGGGGCTCCCGCCCGCACCATCGGTCCCTCCAACTCCCTGGCAGGTCAAACGTATAGCGCCCTCGGCAGGCCCGGTGCCCGGCCGCCGCCCACTGGTCGTCGACCTCTCCTCGCTCTGGGCCGGACCCTTGTGTGCAGACCTGCTGCACCAGGCCGGTGCGCGCGTGATCAAGGTGGAGAGCACCCGTCGCCCCGACGGCACGCGGAACGGCAAGCGCCTCTTCTACGACTGGCTGCACGCCGGGCACGAAAGCGTCGCCGTCGACTTCACCACCCGCGAGGGCCGCACCGCCCTGGCGGCCCTGATCGACGCCGCCGACGTGGTCATCGAGGCCTCCCGCCCACGCGCACTGCAGCAGCTGGGGGTGGCCCCGGAACAACGGAAACACCGCCCGGGCAAGGTCTGGCTCGCCATCACCGGTTACGGCCGTGCCCACCCCGACCGGGTGGCTTTCGGGGACGACGCCGCAGTGGCGGGCGGCCTCGTCGGCTGGACGGGCGGCGAGCCGGTGTTCTGCGCCGACGCCGTCGCCGACCCGCTCACCGGTCTTGTGGCTGGGCTCGGAGCACTCGCCTCCCTCGCGGCCGGTGGCGGTCACCTGATCGACGTGGCGATGAGGGAGGTCGTCGCGGCCTTCACCGGCGGCCCACCGCCGGCGGCTCACTCACTGCACGGCGACAACGGTGCCTGGAGCGTCCACTGCCCACGGCTGCGGCAGACACACGCCGTATGGTCACCGCTGCCACCTCGACCACGGGGGACTGCGCCGGAGTTGGGGGCGGACACCGTGAGGGTCCTTGACGAGGTGGCGGCGTCACGCCGGTGAACGGTGAGCGCAGGACCACGTCAACGCGGGGGCACGGGGCCGTACACCGCCCGGCCTCCGACATATGTGGCCCGCACCAGAGCCGGGTCCAGGTGACGCAGGGCCTCATCGAGGGGTACGTGCAGCAGGACGAGATCGGCGCGCGCCCCCGTGGTGAGTCGGCGAGGCGGGCCGCCGGGGTCGCAGGGACGGGACAGCATGCCGCGCAGCACCCGTGCCGGTGAAGTCCGTTCGCCCGGTGCCAGGACTCGTCCTGAGGGTGTCGTCCGGTCCCTGGCCGCTCGCAGACAGGCCCACGGATCAGGATCGCCGTACGGGGCGTCGCTGCCGGGGGCCGTGGTGACGCCGGCGCGCAGCAGGCTTCCGTATCGCCAAAGGTCGCCGTGTTCCGCGGGCGGGGTGCGTTCCAGGTAGGCGTCGCCCCGCCGGGTGATGAACGTCGGTTGTGTGATCACGCGCAGCCGGCGTGCGGCGAGTTCGCGGACGGCCGCGGTATCCGCGAGGGCGCAGTGCTCGATGCGGTCGCCGGCGTGATGTCCGGCTTCGTCGAGTGCGGCGAGTGTGAGGGCGAGCGCGGCGGGCGTCACGCAGTGCACGGCGACGGGGCGGCGCGCGGCATGGGATGCGGATATCTCCCTTACGAGGGCGGCGAGTTCCGGCAGCTCATGGTCGGCGACCACCAGCTTGCGGGCGCCGAGCCGCAGCCGTGGGTGGCTGACAGCTGTAGGTCGGTGCGCGGCCAAGGACGTGACGTACTGGGGCAGCTCGCCCCGGTGCAGTGCACCGGCCAGTACGGGCACGGCGGCTGAATCGGGGGTCGCGTCCGTGACGTGGGTGATCCCGAAGGCGGCCAGCCGGGCGCCGATGGCGGTGAGGGAGGGCGGACGGGCGCCGATGCGTTCGCGCAGCCAGCCGTCCACACGCCAGAGCCGTCCCGTCGCACGGCCGGAGCCGTCCCGCTCGACCCCGGGTGGCGCGGCGGCCGAGTCGGCGCCGAGGCGTTGCAGAGCTGCGGAGTTGACCACCCACAGGGCGCCCGAACGGTGCTGCACCCGCACTGGCCGCCCGGCGGCCCAGGTGTCGAGAATCTCCCTGTCCAGTGGGCCGTGTGCGCCGTCGTCGTAGCCAGTCGCTCGGATCCAGCCGTCCGGACCGGGGGCCGCGCCGCGGATTGTCGGGCCGAGTGTGGGGGCCGTTCGGCCCGACAGATCGACGGACGCGGCCTGCGCGGCCATCGCGGTCAGATGCAGATGGTGATCGGCGAGGCCCGGGAGCAGGGCGCCATCGCCGCCGTCCACCACGTTCTCACCCGGTGCGGCCCGCAGGCGGGGCGCGAGGGCGACGATGCGCCCGCCCCGTACGCGGCAGTCGCCCTGGTGACCGGGCGCCACTTCCACGGATCGGAAAAGGACGGAGCCGCCCGGGAGTTCAGCCATGCGGCGCACCGTGGACCATCCGGCTTACTCGTACTGTGGCCGCGTCGAGCCCCGCCACCTCGTCCACCAATCCCCACCGCAATGCCGTCCCCGCGCCGATTTCCTGCCCGGTCAGCATCAGCCACGCCGCCCGCCACCGGCCCACCCGGCGGGTGACGCTGACCGTGCCTCCGGCTCCTGGAATCAGCCCCATCGACAGCTCGGGGAGGCGGAAGCGCGTACCGGCCGCCGCCGTCACCAGGCCCGCGAACGCGGCGAGTTCGAGGCCCGCACCGATCACGGGCCCGTGCACCCGCACCCGGACCCGGTCGCGCACCGCGTCCAGGAGGCGCCACGGCGCACGATCGAGCCGGACGACGTACGCCGCCACGGGGTCGCGAGCGGAGCCGAACTCGGCCAGATCGCCGCCGCTGCAGAACGCCGGCCCCGCGCCCTGGAGTTCGACCCGCTCGATGCCGGCATCCCACACCGCCGCTTCCAACGCCGCGTACAACTCCTCGCGCATCAGGGTCGACAGCGCGTTGCGCCGCTCCGCATGGTCCAGCTCGATCGTGAGCACTCCGCCGTCGCGCGTCGCCCGTACGAGTGGCCGCACCGGAGCGGCGGGGCGCGGAGCCGGGCGCTCGGCGATCCAACGCGCGAACTCAGGTCCGCCGAGCAGCATGGAGTACACGGCGGCCTCCGCCGCGAGACCCCGCACCGTGTCGAGGCAGGCCGTCTGCCGCAGCAGGTGCCCGAGGGCCAGGGCCGCCCCGAGCCGGTGCGCGACAGCCTCCTCGAGCTGGTCGTGCGCCTCCCCGACGTGCGCAACCGGTACCAACTCCGGACGTTCGGCGACGACATCGGGCCCGGCCAAGGTCAGGGTCAGGGCGTCGAGCAGCGGGGCGAGGCGCTGCGGCGGCGTGTGCCGGGCCACGCCGACGACCATCGGCAGCATCCCCCGTACAGCCGTGGCGCACCGGGCGATCTCCGTGTCACCGGCGGCGTGCCACCGATCGAGATCCAGAAGGTGCAGCACCCGACCTGGCACTCCCTCCGGGCCCGGCAGCAGACCGGCGTCGGCGGCGGCCACCCGTGCCGCTGACAGGGTCGTGCCCTCCCAGTCGAGGAAACCTGCGTTCTCCCAGTTCATCCGGCAAGGGTAGAGCGAGTGCTGAGGCCGCCGACAGCCCTCTGCGTGAAGCTGTCACTCGCTGATCTGTTCTCTTATTCTCGATAACGGTATTGGCATTCTCGTATGTCGCAAGTAACGTATCCACCGATGGACGCCTCCTCGCACACCTTGTCGGGCATCCCGCTCAAGCCGGTCTACGGACCGCAGGACCGTGGTGCCGAGCCGCCCCCGCCGGGCAGCTATCCCTTCACCCGCGGCAATTACGCGACCGGTTACCGGGGCCGCCTGTGGACTCTGCGCCAGTACTCGGGATTCGGCACCGCCGAAGAGTCCAACCGGCGTTATCGCTACCTCCTCGACCAGGGAGGCACCGGTCTGTCCGTGGCCCTGGACCTGCCCACCCAGTGCGGATACGACTCCGACGACCCCGAGGTGGCCGAGGAAGTGGGCCGGGTCGGTGTCGCCGTCGACACCCTCGCGGACGCCGAGGTGCTCTTCGACGGGATACCGCTCGACCGGATCAGCACCAGCTTCACGATCAACGGCACCGCCGCGATCCTCCTCGCCTTCTACGTGGCGGCGGCAGAACGCAAGGGCGTGCCGCGGGAGAAGCTCACCGGCACCATCCAGAACGACATTCTCAAGGAGTACGCCTCGCGCGGCACCTGGATCTGGCCCGCAGATCCGTCCCTGCGCCTGATCGCGGACACCATCGAGTTCTGCGCCGCCGAGGTGCCGAGATTCAACGCGATCTCGGTCGCCGGAGCGCACTTCCGCGACGCGGGAGCCAACGCTGTGCAGGAAATGGCGTTCACGCTGGCCGACGGCGTCACGTACTGCGACACGGTCCTCGCGCGCGGCCGGATGACCATCGACCAGTTCGCGCCGCAGGTCTCCTTCTTCTTCTACACGCACGGCGACTTCTTCGAGGAGATCGCCAAGTACCGCGCCGGACGCAGACGTTGGGCCACGATCGTGCGCGAGCGCTACGGGGCGGAAAGCGACAAGGCCGCGATGTTCCGCTTCGGCTGCGTGGCGGGAGGAGCCTCCCTGTACGCGCCGCAGGCCCGCAACAACACCGTGCGCGTCGCCTACGAGGCGCTCGCTTCCGTGCTCGGCGGCGTGCAGTCGATGTTCACGGCGGCCTGGGACGAGCCGTTCGCCCTGCCCAGCGAGGAGTCGGCCACCCTGGCCCTACGCACCCAGCAGATCCTCGCCCACGAGACCGGTGTCACGCGCGTCGCCGACCCGCTCGGCGGCTCGTACTTCGTCGAAGCCCTCACCGACGCCACCGAGGACCGCATCGTCGAGATCATGGACGACCTCGACGCCCACGGCGGCATGGTCCGCGCCATCGAGGACGGCTATCTGCAAGGCCTCATCGCGGACGAGGCGTACCGCATCCACCAGGCGACCGAGTCGGGCGAGCGGCCGGTCGTGGGCGTCAACCGTTTCGTCTCCGACGAACCCGCGCCGGAAATCGCCACCTACGAACTCGACGCCAAGGGGCGCCAATTGCAGCTCGACCGGCTCGCCAGGGTCAAGACGGAACGCGACCCCTCCGCCGTACGGGGCTCACTCGCCGCGCTGGCCCGCGCTGCCGAAGGGACGGACAACCTCATGCCCCTGCTCGTCGACTGTGCCCTCGCGTACTGCACCGTCGGAGAGATGGTGACCGCGCTGAAGGACGTGTGGGGCGAGTTCCGGCAGCCGGTGGTGTACTGATGGCCGGCGCCCGCATCCTCGTCGCCAAACCCGGACTCGACGGACACGACCGAGGGGCGAAGATCGTCGCCCGTGCGCTGCGCGACGCAGGCTTCGAGGTCATCTTCACCGGCATCCGTCAGCGCATCGACGACATCGTCGCCACCGCGGTCCAGGAGGACGTTGCGGTGATCGGACTGAGCATCCTGTCCGGCGCCCATCTGGCCCTGACCCGCCGCACGGTGCAAGCACTGCGTGCCGCGGGCGCCGAGGACATCGCGGTCGTCGTGGGCGGCACCGTCCCGGCGGGCGACGTACCCCGGCTCCTTGACGCGGGGGCGGCCGCGGTGTTCCCGACGGGCGTGCCACTGGACGAACTCGTCCACAAGATGCGCAAGTTGGCAGCCCAGGCGGACGCGGCGGCTCTGGGCCTCGGGGGTGCCGCGTCACCCGCCCCGTCCGACCGGGCCGTGTGAGCCGCCCCCTGCGCGCGGCACAGGTCCGCGGCGACGGCTCCGAACCAGCAGGAGGACATACCGTGCGCACAGGCGTGATGATCGGCCCCGAGCGCGGTGACAGCGCCCGCAAAGCCGCCCGGATGCTCGACGATGTCGCGTGGGCCGAAGCGGCGGGACTCGACACGGTGTGGGTCCCGCAGATCCCCACCGACTTCGACGCGCTGACCGCTGTGACCCTCATGGGCACGCGTACCACCCGGATCGAATTGGGCACCGCTGTGGTGCCGTTGCAGGCACAGCACCCGATCGCCCTGGCCCGCCAGGCGCTTTCCGCCCACGCGGCCACCGGCGGCCGGCTCGCCCTTGGCGTCGGCCCCTCGCACCACTGGGTGATCCGCGACATGCTCGGCCTGCCGTACGAGAAGCCTGCCGGCCTCACCCGCGACTACCTCGACGTCCTCGACGCGGCACGCGCGGCCCCCGGTCCGGTCGACGTCGAGAACCCCACCTTCAACGTCCACAACCCGCTCGACTTCGGGCCGGTGACCCCACTGCCCGTCCTCGTCGCCGCACTGGGGCCGGTCATGCTGCGTCTCGCCGGCGAACGCGCGGACGGCACAGTCCTCTGGATGGCCGACGAGCGCGCCATCGCCGACCACGTCGTTCCCCGCATCACGAAGGCCGCCGAAGCCGCCGGCCGCCCCGCCCCGCGTATCGTGGCCGGTGTCCCCGTCTGTCTGTGCGAGCCCTCGCGGGTCGACGAAGCCCGCGAGCGCGCGAACCGCATTCTCGGCGAGGCCGAGATTTCCCCCAACTACCAGCGCCTTCTCGAGCAGGGCGAGGCCCGCGACATCGGCGACCTGTGCGCGGTGGGCGACGAGAAGGCGATTCTGTCCCGTCTGCGCCGCTTCGCCGACGCGGGCGCCACCGACCTCTCGGTGCGCCTGCTTCCGATCGGGGACAACCGCGAGGAACTGATTGCCTCCAAGCACCGGACCCGCGAACTGATCGCGACGCTCGCCGCGGAGATTCGCTGAGAGGACATCCTCCTGCCTTGGACGGTCACCTCCGGCTGGGCCCGGCTGACGTAGAGCACGACAGTCTCTTCCGTGTGCGGCGTAAGCAGGCCCTGCCCCGACCTGTCCTGCTCCGGGCCGCTCCAGATCGCCGCGAGGCTTGATCGCCGTCCCCTGCAGGAGGCCGACTGGGCGGAGGTCGCCCGAGGGGGCCGCCTACCAGAGTTCGTAGATCTTGTCTGCGCTCAGAGCGGGCAGGTCCGCGGCTACGAAGGCGGCCCGGTCGGCGGCGCGGGAGACGATGACGGCAGCGGAGGCGCCGTCGGCCAGTTCCGCGGTGTGCAGGGTGGCATCGGGTGCGGGCAGCACGCCGGCCAGTTCGTTCTCCTCTCGCCGCCTGGCCTGCAGTGTCTTCAGGCACGACGTCACCGCATCCGTGCGCGAGGCTGGCGCCGATCCGCAGTGCTACGGGTGCAGCACCACCTTCGTGAAGCCCTCGATCCGCTTGTCGAACTTGTTGTAGGCCGACGATGCCTGGTCCAGGGGAAGTTCGTGGGAGACGACGAAACTGGGCTTCGCCCTGCCATCGATGATCATGTCTCGCAGGAACCGGTTGTAACGCTTCACGTTGCACTGGCCCGTACCCATCCGCAGGCCCTTCTCGAAGAGCCTGCCGATCGCGACGAGGAGCATGCCTTGCTTGGCCTGCTCGTCCGGGCCTCCAGGATCGGACGGGACATAGAGTCCGGGCACGCCGAGCGCTCCGGTGGGTCGGACGGTGCGGATTAGCGAGTTCAGAACGGTCGCCGGTTCCTCGTTGTCAGTCCCCTGCGCCGTCGCCTGGTAGCCGACGGCGTCCACGCCCTTGTCCGTGCCGATACCGTCGGTCTGCTCCTCGATCTGCTCGACCGGGTCACCCTCGGCGAAGTTGATCGGGATTGCGCCGATTTCCTCGGCCTTCTGTAGGCGCTCGGGGACTCGGTCCACGACGAACACCTTTCTCGCGCCGCGCAGCAGGGCCGAGTAGGCGGCCATGAGTCCAACTGGACCAGCGCCGTACACCGCGACACTCTCGCCCGGTCGGACCTGCGCGAGTTCACAACCGTGATAGCCAGTGGGAAAGATGTCAGCGAGCAGGATGAAATCGGTCTCGTGCTCGTTTCCCTGAGGAAGCTTCAGGCAGTTGAAGTCAGCGTACGGAACGCGTATGTACTCTGCCTGGCCGCCCTTCCAGGGCCCCATGGCCACATAGCCGTAAGCGCCGCCTGCGAAACCGGGATTGACGGTGATGCAGAATCCGGTATATCCCTCGACGCAGTTCATGCAGAAACCGCAGGCGACATTGAAGGGCATGACCACGCGGTCGCCCTCCTTGAGCGTGGTGACGCCCTGTCCGAGGTCTTCGATTACTCCCATGTTCTCGTGGCCGAAGACGATGCCGGGCTCCGCAGCAGTGCGGCCCTCGTACATGTGTAGATCGGAGCCACATATCGCGGTGGAGGTAACCCGTACGATCACGTCGTTCGGGTGCTGGATGGTGGGCTTTTCAACATCTTCGACCGCAACAGTGAACGGTCCCTTGTAAACGACGGCCTTCATGGCTGTCACCTCTGATCGAGATGGAAATTTCCGGCCCCGCTTGACCCCTTCTCCGCGTGACCCATCTCTCATGCTTCTCCGGCCTACGCGATTGGGCAAGTCGGTAATCTCAAGGTGAAAAACTGCTCGTGCCGCGCGAGGAATGGAGAGGAGGGGCGAGAAGTGTCAGCACAGCGACTGGGAACCCTGCTTGTCCCCGTGCCAGGTCTGTCCGGCACAATCTATCCGCCAGGAACGACCGTCACGGTCCGTGGTCGAGGCGCGACTGTCGATGCCTTCGTCAACGGCGACTGGCTTCCTCTGTCATGGTGGGAGTTCTCCGACGGTCTCCGCGAGGACATCGCCGACCGCTGACATCTCCTGCGCGCCGTTCGTACCTCGCATCGATGTAGTGCGACCACTCCATGTCGCTGAGGCGGCGCTGACTCGCACCTTCCATATCTTCGTCGTCCACGATCCACGGCCGAGAACTCACCCCCGTCGAACAGCTGAATCGTCACATCGGTCATGCGGCACGAGGGCAATTCAGTGAGATCGCGTTACGAGCTCTATGCGGCGGGGTCCGTGCGCAGGACTCGGGCGAGCCAGTCGGTGCGGGTTCGGCGGGACGTGGTCGAGATGTGTGCCTGCGGGTACAGAGCGTCGAATCCGTGGAAGCCGCCCGCCCAGACGTGGAGTTCGGCCTGGCCGCCGGCCGTCCAGATGCGGGTGGCGTAGTCGGTGTCCTCGTCGCGGAAGACTTCGGCGGAGCCGGTGTCGATGTAGGTGGTGGGAAGGCCTGCGAGGTCGTCGGCCAGGGCCGGGGAGACGTATGCGGGTACCTCGCCGTCTGTGAGGTCGCCCAGGAGGCAGCGCCATCCGAAGTCGTTCATCTCGCGGGTCCAGACGCCGGGCTCGTTCGAGTACTGGAGGCTGGAGGCGGTGGTGTTGCGGTGGTCGAGCATGGGGCCGATCAGGACTTGGGCGGCGATCGTCGGGGTGCCGAGGTCGCGGGCGAGCAGGGTGACGCCGGCGGCGAGGCCGCCGCCCGCGCTGGCGCCTGCGACGATGATCCGGGCGGGGTCGATGCCCAGTTCTGCGGCGTGTTCGGCAATCCAGAGCAGTCCCTGGTAGCAGTCGTCGACCGGGATCATGCCTGAGGCCTCGGGCGCGAGCCGGTAGTCGACGGAGACGACGACGGCGCCGAACGCGTCGAGCCACTCGAGTGGGATGTCGATCTGTGAGAAGCGGTCGCCCATGATCATCCCGCCGCCGTGGATCCAGTAGACGCAGGGTGCGGTGGTGGTGCGATCGGTGTTCGCGGGGCTGAAGACGGACAAGGGGATAGTGGTGCCGTCCGGACTCGCAGCGGTGACCTCGCGCCGGTGGATCGCGCGACCTTCGAGGAGGGGTTCGACGGGCATCGAGGAGAAGGGGCGTACCTGCGCCAGCACTTCGGGGCTGAGCTGGGACATCAGCGGCATGTCGGCCAGTAGTTCACGCAGTTCGGGGTCGAGGGCGGGTCGTGCTGTAGCCATCGGCGTTGCCTTTCGTGGGTGGTGGCGGGACGGTCGGGCGAGGAGGGCGCCCCTCGGCGGGCACCGAAGCGGCAGCGGCTGGGGTGCGGGGAGTTCGGCGGTTCAGAAGGCGGCTTTGCCACGGACCGGGACGTAGTCGGTGTACTGCGACTCCTTGGCCAGCAGTCCCTCGATCTGCGTCACGATGGCCTGGGCGGCCTCGCCGGCGAAGATCCGGTGGTGGTCCTCCTCGCTGGTCCAGCCCTCGGTGACGTGGACGACGTCGGGGGCGGACGTGGACCGGGAGACGAGGTAGACGACGCAGTGTTCGCTCGCGCCGGGGCTGCCCTCGTCCAGGCCGGTCAGCAGCAGGTCGACCAGCCGGTCGCCCATGCCGGGCCTGGCGGTCAGGGCGGCGTTGAATCCGTACTGGGCAATCATCGAAGACCTTCTTCTGCGTTGATGGAGTGGGCTGATTCCATTCAAACGGCTTGACCAGCGGAAACGTTAGAACGATGCTCGCTGGCACTTGCACAATCCTCGCGACTAAGGGAGCCGGAACGGCGAATGGTGCTGCAATGGACGCATGCACCTCGATGAGCTCCGCACCCTGCTGGACCGGCATGCCCGCCCGGACTGGACCACGGCCATCGACGGCGTCCTGATCTCGAAGGTCGACCGGTCCGATCCGCCGGCGCCCTCCATGTCCGGCACGGTGCTCGCCGTCATCGCCCAGGGCGCCAAACGCCTCGCGCTGGGAGACCGGGTCTACGAGTACGGCGCCGGGCAGTACCTGGTCGCATCCGTCGACCTGCCCGTCACCGGGCAGTTCACCCGGGCCGACCCCGAGCGGCCCGCCCTCGGCTTCGGACTCACGCTGGAACCGTCCGCCGTCGCCGAACTGCTGCTGCAGGCCGGTCCCGGCGACACCCCCCGCGCCGGCGCGGGCGCGCCGTCAGGGATCGTCGTCAGCGACGCTGAGCCCGCGCTGCTCGACGCGGTGGTCCGGCTGCTGCGCCTGCTCGACGAACCCCGCGACCGTGCCGTACTGGCCCCGCTGGTCAAACGCGAGATCCTGTGGCGCCTGATCACCGGCGAGCAGGGCGCGTCGGTGCGCCAGCTCGGTCTCGCCGACAGCGGCCTCAGCCATGTCTCCCGGGCCGTCCGCTGGATCCGCGAGCATTACGCCGAGCCCTTCCGGGTCGAGGACGTGGCACGCCTGTCCGGCATGAGCGTCTCGGCGTTCTACCGCAACTTTCAGGCGGTGACCGCCATGAGCCCCATCCAGTTCCAGAAGCAGATCCGGCTCCAGGAGGCCCGGTTGCTGCTCGCCACCCATCCGGGAGACGTCACCGGGGTCGGCCAGCGTGTCGGCTACGACAACCCGTCGCAGTTCAGCCGCGAGTACCGCCGTCAGTTCGGCGCACCCCCGAGCCGGGCCGCGGTCCGCCTGCGGGACACCGCACGCACCCCCGCGGGCGTCCTGCCCTGAACGGGTTGGCGCCTGATGAGGAGGATCGTGCAAGAGGAAGCGAGGATAGTTCTACTGTCTCCGCAGGTCAGAGCGATTCAATGGGAGCAACAGCTCTTCCGTGAAGCAGGAAAGTGCCTGCCCGTCGGCGGATCCCACCTCATCGCAAAGGCCACAGCATGAAGACAGTTCTGATCACTGGTGCCTCCTCCGGATACGGGCGGGCAACTGCTCTTTACTTCCACTCGCAGGGGTGGAACGTCATCGCCACGATGCGCACGCCGCGTGTCGGCATCCTGCCCGAGTCGGACCGGCTCCGCGTCGTCGCGCTCGACGTGACCGTGCCCGAGACCATCACCGCCGCGTTCGAGGCGGCCGGGCCCATCGACGTCCTGGTCAACAACGCGGGTGTCCCATCGATCGGCGTGTTCGAGGGCACTCCCATGGCCCGTGTGCGGGAGGTCTTCGAAACCAACACGTTCGGCGTGATGGCGACGACGCAGGCGGTACTGCCCCAGTTCCGCGAGCGCGGCTCCGGCGTGGTGGTCAACGTGACCTCCAGCGTGGTGCTGGGCCACATGCCGCTCTCGGCCGTCTACAAGGCGAGCAAGATGGCCATCGAGGGGTTCACCGCCTCTCTCGCGCTCGAGCTCGCGCCCTTCGGCGTGCAGGCGAAGACGGTCCAGCCGGGCGCCTGCCTGACGACGAACTTCGCGGCCAACGCGACGAACGGCGTCTCACTGGACGAACTGGTCCCGGCGCCCTACGCACCGTGGGCGAACAAGGCCATGGGCGACTTCACGGGCCAGGACCTGTTCACCAAGGAGAGCGACGTCGCCGAGACGGTGTGGCGAGCCGCGCACGACACGACCGGCCAGCTGCGATTCCCGGCCGGTCCCGACGCGGTCTGGCTCGCTCAGGCGAAGTGACCACCATGCCTCGTTGATGCGTCGTCGTGTGTAGGTCCGTCCGCCGTGGCGAAGAGGTGCTTTACGGCGTGGTGTCAAGCGGCCGTGGACGGCAGTCAATGCGAACTGCCGGCCCGGTCGGCGGAACAGCCGGCAGTCGCCCATTCACAGGCTGGCTCAACCGCCGACTGCGAGGACTTTGATCCGTGGTGGACTCGGCCTTCATCCCTCGGGCGACGGGAATGAGACACAGGGTCTCGCTCCCGCCCGCACCCACTCCACAGCTACCCCACGAAAAAGTCGTCGACTGTTCATGCCGCGTCCAGCATTCGACGGGTTGGCTCGACAAGATCCAGCCATTGACTCTCCCTGCGTGCCTCGATCATGAAGTCGCACGGAGAGTCCTTCTTTGGGGGTTCGCAGTGGTGTCCGCAGTGGAGTTTCCCGGCGAACCGGAGTCTGACAGACCGGTTCCGCGGCGGCCGTACGCGGCACGGGGTTTGGGCGACAGGATCTTCCGGTACCAGCTGACGGCCACGGGCATCGCGGTCCTCGCCATCATGGCGGCCGTTGGACTGTTCCTGCTCCTGAGGGCCGGTCAGGCGCTGCGTGCCAAAGGCCTCGGCTTCCTGACGACCGCTGCCTGGCAGCCGGATGTGCACAACTTCGGCATCGCGGCCGTACTCACCGGCACCCTGCTGATCGCCGCCGTGGCGGTGACGATCTCCGTGCCGCTGGCGGTCGCCACCGCGTTGTTCATCTCCGACGTGGCCCCGCGCAGGCTGCGCCGCACCCTCATCACCATGGTCGACCTGATGGCGGCCGTCCCCTCGGTGGTGTACGGACTCTGGGGCCTCTTCTTCCTCCAGCAGCACGTGATCGGGCTGTCGCGCTGGCTGTCCACCTGGCTTGGCTGGATCCCGCTGTTCGCCGTCGACGGCACCCGGCCCGGTGATCCCCTCGCCTCGGACAGCGTCTACACCGCCTCCACGTTCGTCGCCGGGATCGTCGTCGCGCTGATGGTCGCACCGATCCAGTGCTCGGTCATGCGGGAAGTCTTCGCACAGGCCCCGGCGGGCGAGCGCGAGGGCGCCTACGCTCTCGGCGCCACGCGGTGGGGCATGATCCGCGCGGTCGTCCTGCCGTACGGCAAGGGGGGCATCATCGGCGGCACGATGCTGGGGCTCGGCCGGGCGCTCGGCGAGACGATCGCCGTCTACCTGATCATCTCGCCGGTCTTCGCCATCCAGCCGCACATCCTGCAGACCGGCTCGAACTCGGTCTCCTCCCTCATCGCCCTGCACTACGGCGACGCCTCCACGTTCGGCATGTCGGCGCTGATGGCTGCCGGTCTGGCGCTGTTCCTGCTCACCCTGGCGGTCAACTTCACCGCCTCCACCGTCGTGGCCCGCTCCCGGTCCGGCGCGCAGAGCGAGGCATGAGATGACTGTCGTAGAAGAAGTAGAAGAAGTAGAAGAAGTAGAAGAAGCAGTAGCGGACCGCGCGGCCGCGCCCGCCCCGGTGTCCGAAGCCGTCCCCGCCGCCCAACTCCCTGACCAGTGGCGTCGAATCGGCGGCCCCACCCGCTCGGGGGTGCTGTCCCTGTTCGGCGCCGCCGCGTCCGGACTGTGCGTCGCGGTGCTGCTGTTCGGGCAGATCGCGCCGTTCTCCGGCGGCCTGGGCTTCGCCGTCACCGCGTACGGTGCCTTCCTCATCGTGTACGCCGTCCTGACCGGTCTGGAGGAGAACGGCCAGGCGGTGCGCGACCGTGTGATGACGGTGATCCTGTGGACCGCGGCCGGCCTGCTCTTCAGCGCGCTGGCACTCGTCGTCGGCTTCACCGCGTTGCGTGGCCGGGAAGCGCTGCCGCACGGCAACTTCTTCACTCAGGACATGCAGGCCGCGGGCCCGCTGGACCCGCTCACCCACGGCGGCATCGCGCACGCGATGCTCGGCACGCTGATCATGATCGCCATCGCGCTCGCCATCACCGTCCCGCTCGGCCTGGCCTGCGCGGTGTACCTCAACCAGATTCCCGGCCGCTTCTCACGCTTCGTACGGACCATCGTCGAGGCGATGACCGCACTGCCGTCGATCGTGGCGGGGCTCATGGTGTACGCCACCTGGATCCTCGGCCTCGGGCTGCAGAAGTCGGGCCTCGCGGCGGGCTTCGCGATCAGTGTGATGATGCTGCCGATCGTGATCCGGGCGTCCGACGTGGTTCTGCGCCTGGTGCCCGGCAGTCTGACCGAGGCCGCGGAGGCCCTCGGAGCCCCGCGCTGGCGGACGGTGTGGCACGTGGTCCTGCCGACGGCGCGCTCCGGCCTCGCCACCGCGGTCATCCTCGGCACGGCGCGCGGCATCGGCGAGACCTCACCCGTGCTGCTCACCGCCGGCTTCACGGCCGCCCTCAACGCCGACCCGACCAGCGGCCCGATGGTCTCCCTGCCTCTGGCCGTCTTCAACTTCGTCAAGTCGCCGGAGCCCACGATGATCGCCCGTGGCTTCGGCGCCGCGTCGGTCCTGATGGCCCTGGTCCTGATCCTCTTCGCGATCGCCCGGGTCATCGGCGGTCACGGCCCCGGCCACCAGAGCCGCCGCCAGTCCCGCCGAACAGCCCGAGCCTCCCGCCGGGACGCGGCCCGCTTCGCGGAGTCGCACGCTCCGGGGCTGTCCCTGTTCGAAACCGAACCGCACAGCGCTCCCGAGCCCGATCCGACGACGGCCCCCGACAGGGAAGCCGTCCCGAACACCGCACCCGAGCCGGTGAGAGAGCTCTCCGGCCCCGGACTCGCCGACCGGTCGAGCGCGGGCGCGACCGCCGACGACGAGACGACACCTCCGCAGCCACCCGCACCTGACCAGGCATCCCGCACGGACGGCAGTGGCGGGCACCCCGCCCCGGCCACCGGCGGGGCGCCCCAGCCCGTCACAGGAGAGAGCGACTGATGCTCAGCCACCTCAGGACCAGCCTGCACCGGCTGGGCATCCTGGCCGCGTTGCTCGGCGTCCTCGCCGGGACAGGGGCCGGTCCCGCCGCAGCCGACAGTTACACACCGATCGCCGGGGCCGGGTCCACCTGGGCGGAGAACGCCGTCGACGAGTGGCGCCGGGCCGTCAACCAGTACGGGATGCGGATCTCCTACGCCGGTACCGGATCGTCCGACGGCCGCCGCCAGTTCCTCAGCGGCACGGTCGACTTCGCGGTGTCGGACATCCCGTTCCAGACCCACCCGACCGACGGCAGCGCGGCGGAGCGGCCGGCCTCCGGGTCGTACGCCTACATGCCGATCGTGGCCGGCGGCACGGTGTTCATGTACCACCTGACCGTCAACGGCAAGCGGGTCACCAACCTTCGCCTCTCCGGTGACGTGGTCACCAGGATCTTCACCGGGGCCGTGAAGACGTGGGACGACCCCGTCATCAAGGCCGACAACCCCGGGCTCCAGCTTCCGCACCGCACCATCGTGCCCGTGGTCCGCTCCGACGGCTCCGGTTCCACCGCCCAGTTCACGATGTGGATGGCCAACCAGCACAAGTCGCTGTGGCAGGCGTACTGCGCCAAGGTCGGCCGCTCGGGGGCGTGCGGACAGACCTCGTACTACCCGACGGTCTCCGGCATGATCGCCCAGTCCGGCGACCTGGGCGTGGCGGGTTACGTCGCCCAGAACTACGGCGAGGGCGCGATCGGTTACGTCAACTACTCCTACGCCCTCAACGCGCACTATCCCGTCGCCAAGGTCCTCAACCACGCCGGCTACTACACCGAGCCGACCCCGCAGAACGTGGCGGTGTCGCTGCTCAAGGCGAGGATCAACACGGACAAGAGCTCGCCGGACTACCTCACCCAGCAACTCGACGGCGTCTACCGCGACAGCGACCGGCGCAACTACCCGCTGTCCAGCTACTCGTACATGGTCCTGCCGCTGAAGGTGCAGGGCACCTTCACCGAGGCCAAGGGCAAGACGCTCGGCGCGTTCGCCTACTACTTCATGTGCCAGGGCCAGCAGCAGGCGCCCGACCTGGGCTACTCGCCGCTGCCGATCAACCTGGTGCAGGCGGGCTTCGACCAGATCCGCCGGATCCCGGGCGTGCGGGCCCAGAACATCAACATCAGCAAGTGCAACAACCCGACCTTCACCACCGACGGCCACAACAGGCTCGCCGAGACCGCGCCGTACCCGAAGGCGTGCGACAAGAAGGGCGCAGCGCCCTGTTCGACGGGCAGCGGGGGCGCCAAGTCGGCCGGTTCGAACGGCGGTTCCGGGGGCACGTCCGGCGGTTCGGCCGGTGGCGGGTCCGGTACGTCCGGTGGTTCCACCGGCGGCGGCACGGCGACCGGCGGGGCCGGCTCCGGCACGCAAGCGTCCGTCGATCCCGACACCGGGCAGACATTGAGCCCCGGTGGCGCATCAGGCGGCACGTCCGTCGGCGCTTCGGGCGGCGATACGACCGCCGAGGGCACGATCGCCCTGGCGCAGCCGGTCGCGGTCGCGGGGCGCACCGGCTGGACGGGTACGCAGACGCTGATGCTGCTCGCCGCGTTCCTGGTGCTCGGGCTGATCCTGCTGCCCACCGTGGTGTCCCGCCTCCTGTCCGGCAGGCGTTCCTCGGACGGAGAGTCGCGATGAAGTCCATGCGCCGGGTTCTGGCCCGTCTGGTCGCCGGCGCAGCCGTGGGCGCTCTGGCCGGTCTCGCGGTGGCCCAGGCCGCACCGTCCGCGACGGCCGCGGCTTCCTCCTCCGTCACCGTCTCCGGGCGGGGAGAGTTCAAGGACATGAGGTTCACGGTCGATCAGACCACTCACCTCACCAGTCAGGCGGTGACCGTCTCCTGGACCGGAGGCACCCCGACCACCTTCGCGGGCACCTTGTTCAACACCGACTTCGTGCAGATCATGCAGTGCTGGGGCGACGACGACGGCACGGTCCCGGCCAACCCCGGCCCCTCGCGCACCCAGTGCCAGTACGGCGCCTCCCCGACCACCGACCGGGGCAGCTGGCCCGGCAACGACTACGACGACACCCGCCGCGTCTTCTACAGCGCCGACCCCACCAACTACGGCCAGGACAACCGCTACGGGGCGGGCAATCCCAACGCCCCCGGCGAGGTCCCCTTCAAGCCGGTCAGCGGTGCCACCGTCACCACCAACACCCAGAACAACCCCTACTTCAACCGCAACACCACCAACGAGGTCGACTTCGCCCGCACCGGCGCCGACGGCACCGGCCAGGAGTTCTTCGAGGTGCAGACCGCCAACGAGGCACCTCATCTGGGCTGCGGCCTCCCGGTCACGGCGGGCGGCACGACAAGGCCGCGCGGGTGCTGGCTGGTCATCGTCCCCCAGGGCCACCTCGACCTCGACGGCAAGCCGTACGCGGACCAGAGCCAGGTCAGCGCCGGCTCCCCGGTCTCCTCCACCAACTGGGCGAACCGGATCGCGATCCCGCTGGGCTTCAACCCGGTCGGCACCAACTGCGCCCTGGGCTCCGCCGAACGCCCCACCACCGGCAGCGAGTTGGCGGCCGACGCCATGACGAGCTGGCAGGCTGCGCTGTGCCCGTCCGGCAGGGTCTACGGCTACACCGAGCTCGGTGAGCCCGACGCCCGCGCCCGACTCACCAACGACGGCTCCTCCGGCCTCGCCTTCACCACCCGCGCGCTGGGTGCCGACGAGGGCACCACCGCTCCCTCGGGCAGCACGTCGTACGCCCCGGTCGCCCTGTCGGGAACCGTCATCGGCTTCACCATCGAACGCAGACCCCGGGCCGGGGCACCCGACGCGGTGGCGAGACTCGCCGGTACGAAAGTCGAGTCCATCGATCTCACCCCCCGTCTGGTCGCCAAGCTGCTCACCGAGTCCTACCGCAACTCCCCCTGGGGAGCCGTGCTCAGCGGCACGGCCGCCAAGGGCTACGGCTGGGCGAAGAACAACCCGGCCGGCCTTGCGACCGATCCCGAGTTCATCGCGCTGAACCCGCAGTTCGCGTACCTGTCGGTCGCCGAGACCCCGGCCACCGACACCGACCTGCTCACCTCGCTGGGCCACTCCGACTCGGCCCGCGCGCTGTGGCAGTGGGTCCTGTCCGACAAGGACGCCCGGCAGTTCCTCGCCGGGGTGTCCGACGACTGGGGCATGCGGGTCAACCCGTACTACGCCACCAACGCGGACCTGAACCCGACCGGCGCGGCCTTCGATCCGTCCCGCACGGACGACTTCCCGAAGAGCGACCCCTGGTGCACGATCCCGCCGGGCACCGGTGCCACCCAGAAGCAGTGCATGATCGACTTTCATCCGTACGTCGACGACATGCACTCCGGCGCACTGCACACCCGCCGCGCGGACGGCCTGTGGAAGTCGACCTGGGACCCGCTGGCCAGCCCGCCCGCATACAAGAGCCCGGGCCCGCAGACCGTCGGCTCGCGCTTCCTCATCACCGTCACCGACGCGGCCTCGGCCAGCCGGTACGGCCTCCAGACAGCCCGGCTGCGCAACGCGGCCGGCCGGTACACCGCGCCCAGCGCCGGCTCACTGACCGCCGACGCCGCGAGCGCCTCCGGCAAGGGCCTCGCCGAGATCACTCCCACCGGGGCGAAGGCGAAGACCGCCTACCCGCTGGCCCAGCTGGTCTACGCGGCCGCCCGCCCCGCCGACCTCGACGCGGCCGCCCGCAAGGACTACGCGGCCCTGCTGCGATACGCGGCCGGCGACGGTCAGATCACCGGCGCCGACCCGGGCCGGCTGCCCACCGGCTACGCCCCGCTGCCGGAGAAACTGCGGGCCCGCGCCACGGCCGCCGCGCACGCCCTGGTGGCCTACAAGGGCGGCAAGTCCAGCGGCGGCGGCTCGTCGAACAGTTCGTCCGCAGGTGGTGGTTCGGGCGGCTCCTCGGACAGTTCGTCCGCCGGAGGCGACGCGGGAGGTTCCTCGGGCGGTGACTCGACCGTCGGCGGCACTGGCGCGGCGGCAGGGGGTGCCAGTGCCTCACCCGCCGCCTCGGCGTCGTACGACGGAGGCGACGCTGTGCACACCACCGCCCTGGGCACGACACCCGCCGACCCCGCGAACGCCCTGCGCTACGCCGTCCCGGTGGGCGCCGCCCTCGGTGCGGCGGCCGCGGCGGGCGCGCCCTTCGCGGGCGGCAGCCGGCTGCGTCTGCCCCTGCGGGTGCCGCTCCCGGGCGGCCGCACGGTGACCGTCGTACCGGCCCTCGCCCTGCCGGAACGGCTGCGCAAGCTGCTGCGGCCCTGAGCGCCGGCCCCAGCCGGCGGCGCTTCCCACAGACGGCCGCCCGCCCCGAAGGACAGTCGGGGCGGGCGGCCCGTACCACCCTGCCAGATCACTCTGCTCTCCACCTCACGCACGCTCTCATCAGGAGACTCTCGATGCGCAGAACGCGCTCCACGGCGACCCTGGTCGCCGCCGCAGTGGTCGCCGGCGGCATGGCTCTCGCGAGCCCGGCATACGCCGACCCCACCCCCGCGGGGACCTTCCGCCAGCTGGTCGGCGTGGGCTCCGACACCACTCAGGACGTGCTGAACGCCCTGGCCGGCGACACCGTCAACGGCACGAGCTACGCCGGCACCGCCGTGAAGTCGACGTCCGGTGCGGGCATCGCCTCCTACGACGCGATCGGCACCGCCACCGTCCAGACCCGCCCGGCCGGCCCCACCTTCACCCGCCCCAACGGCTCCGGCAACGGCCGCGCCGCGCTCAGCATGTCGCTGACCGGCGACAAGTTCCCCAACTCCGCCGGCGTGGCCATCCCGGGCCAGGTCGACTTCGCCCGTTCCTCCAGCGGCCCCAGCGTGTCCGGCACGGCCCTCACCTACATCCCGTTCGCGCGGGACGCGGTCGGCATCGCGGTCCGCGGCTCCGGCCTGGACTCGCTGACGGCCGACCAGCTGCACGACGTCTACGCCGCCGGCAGCACCCACCAGATCAACGGGCAGACCGTGCACCCGGTCCTCCCGCAGAGCGGCTCCGGCACCCGCAAGTTCTTCCTCGCGGCGATCGGCCTGAACGAGAACACCGTCGACACCAGCCTGCCGACCGTCCAGGAGAACCAGGCGAACGCCGCCCTCACCCAGGACGGCACACTCGTCCCGTTCTCCGTGGGCAGCTGGATCGCGCAGAACAACGGAATCGCCCCCGACTACAGCGACACCGCAGTCGCCGCCGGCGCGCACCTGGCCGGCGTCAAGCTGCCCGGCGACACCGGGGGCGTCACCAGCCCGGTCACCACCGTCGACGGCGAACTCGCCCCGGTCTCCCACTACTACGAGAACTCCACGTTCGGCCGCGACGTCTACAACGTCGTCCCGAGCCGGGCGATCGACACGAGCGGCATCTTCTTCGACAAGGACCTCTACGACGTCTTCGTCACCAGCGGCACCCACGAGGCGGCCCTGGCCTCGGACAACGCCGAGAAGGTCATCGCGGACTTCGGTTTCCTGAACGAGGCGTACAACGGCTCCGTCAACCTGGCCAAGCACGCCAAGGTCGGCGGCCTGGAGATCTCGGGCCTGGACACCAGCACGCCCGCCGCACCCACCCTCAAGGCCACCCGGGGCGACGCGAGCCTCAAGCTGAACTGGACGGCGCCCAGCCCCGCCCCCGCCCAGGCCGTCACCGACTACCGCGTCACCCTCAAGGACGCGGACGGCGCCCTCGTCGCCACCAAGGACCTCCCGGCGTCCACCACGACGTACTCCTTCACCGGACTCGCCCTCGGCACCTACACCGCCGAGGTCACCGCCGCCAACCTCAACGGCCCGGGCACGGCGGCCATCTGGACCGGCGCGGTCAAGTACACCAGCAGCACCAAGGCGACGACGGCGACGACCGCCTACGGCAAGACCCCGAAGGTCACCGTCACCGTCACCGACTCGCACGCGGTCGCCCCCGGCGGCAAGGTCACGGTGAAGGAGGGCGCCACCATCCTCGGCACCGGCAACCTGGACGCCTCCGGCAAGGTCACCATCGGCCTGTCGAACCACCTCAAGGTCGCCACGCACACCCTGACCGTGTCCTACGGCGGCAGCGCCAAGCTGTACGGGTCCTCGGCAACGGCCACCCTGAAGATCACCAAGGCGACGCCGTCGGTCGCGACCACCGCGCCGACGTCCATCAGCCACACCGCCCACGCCAAGGTCACCGTCAAGGTCACCGCGCCCGGCACCACGCCCACCGGCACCGTGCGGATCTACGAGGGCACCAGAGTGATCGCCACCGCCACCCTCAGCGGCGGCAAGGTGACCATCACCCTCCCCAAGCTCCCCAAGGGACGCCACACCCTGCACGCCTCCTACGCGGGCTCCTCGACGGTGAACGCCAGGAACGGCGCCGCCTTCACCATCAAGTCCACCTGACCCCCGATACCGGCGGCCGGGGAGAGAGCTGAGGCAGTGTCTCCCCGGCCGACCGGCCGCCACGACCATCTGAGAAGGAGGCGGGCCGCCGTGACGGTCGCCGTACCCCTGACGCTTCCGCGCGTCCGCAGCGTCACCGCCGTCCGCCACCTCGCCCGAGGCGGCCTGCTCGCCCTCGCCGCCCTGCTACTCGGCATCACCGCACAACTGCTGGTGGTCAGCGCCGCCCAGGAACGCTCCGCACAGCACGCCGCGTTCGACGAACTGCGCAACCAACTCGCCCTGGGCACCGCCCCGGTGGCCCAGGCCGACCAACAGGGCCGGCTGCTCGCCCCCGGCACACCGGTCGGACTGGTCGACGTACCCAGCCTGAACATGAGCCAGGTCGTCCTCGAGGGCACCGACTCGGCCGTCCTCACCGACGGCCCCGGCCACCGCCGCGACACCCCGCTGCCCGGACAGGCCGGCACCAGCGTCCTGATGGGCCGCGCCGCCGCCTACGGAGGCCCCTTCGGCCGACTCGCCTCGCTCACCACGGGCGACACGTTCTCCGTGACCACCGGCCAGGGCAAGGCGACGTACCGGGTCAGCGACATACGACGGGCCGGCGACCCCGCACCCGCACCGCTCGCCTCCGGGAAAGGACGGCTCGTCCTGGTCACCTCCACCGGACCCCGCTTCGCCCCCTCCGGTGTCCTGCGCGTCGACGCCGACCTGATCTCCGCGCCCTTCCAGACGCCCGCGGCGGTCATCCGCTCCGGCACGCTCCCGGACTCCGAGGAACCCCTGGCCCGACCCTCCGGAGTGCCATGGCCGCTGGTCATGTGGCTCCAGGCGCTCCTCCTGACCGCCATCGCCGCCGTAGGGGCCTGGCACCGGTGGGGCCGCCATCAGACCTGGATCGTGTTCGCCCCGGTCGTCGCCGTCCTGGGCCTCCAGGTCGCCACCCGCACCACCGAACTCCTGCCCAACCTGCTGTGACCGCTTCCCGTGAGGTGTCCGACGTGACCGAAGTAGCCGAGCCCCTGACCGACACGGTCGCCCTGCCGCCCGTCTCCCCGACGACCGGCCCCGCGACCGTCCCCGCCACCCTGGAGGCCCGCTCCGTGTCGGCCTGGTTCGGCACCCACCAGGTGCTCAGCCGGGTGTCGCTGACGATGCCCGCCGGCCGGGTGACCGCTCTCATCGGCCCCTCGGGCTGCGGCAAGTCGACGTTCCTGCGCACCCTGAACCGCATGCACGAGCTGATCCCGGCCGCACGGTTCGGCGGCGAGGTCCTCTTCGAGGGCGAGGACGTCTACGACCCGACCTGGCGGCTCACGGACGCCCGGCGGCGGATCGGCATGGTCTTCCAGAAGCCGAACCCGTTCCCCGCCATGTCGATCTACGACAACGTGATCGCGGGCCTGCGCCTGACGGGAACACGCGCGAACCGGCACCAGAAAGACGCCCTGGTCGAGGAGTCCCTGTCCCGGGCCGGACTGTGGAAGGAAGTCAGGGACCGCCTCCGCCAGCCCGGCGGCGCACTCTCCGGCGGCCAGCAGCAGCGCCTGTGCATAGCCCGCGCGCTGGCCGTACGGCCCCGGGTGCTGCTGATGGACGAACCGTGCTCGGCGCTCGACCCCACCTCCACACGCCGGGTGGAGGAGACGATCCAGGAACTGGCCGGGGCGGTGACGGTCGTGATCGTCACCCACAACATGCAGCAGGCCGCCCGCGTCTCCCAGCAGTGCGCCTTCTTCCTCGCCGAGGAAGGCACCCCCGGAGGCATCGTCGAGGCAGGCCCCACCGACAGCATCTTCGGCTCCCCGAAGGACACGCGGACGGCGGACTATGTGGCGGGCCGCTTCGGCTGAGAAGCGGTATCACATCCTCCTTTTCGCAGGTCACAAGGCACGAAGGGTGGCAGTGATCCCGCTGGCCGTTCGGTTGGGCGTCGACGGCGAGCTCCGAACGGCAGCAGCAGCGCGCTGGTCCTCATGCGCTTGCAAGAATGACCGTCGGCGCCTCGCTCTGGCGGCGGGACATGAGCGGGCATCACTGGAAGACCCGACGAGCGACGTGGTCAGCGGGTGCCCGCCTCGGCGCGCGTATAGAACGCGGCGAGTTCGTGGGGGTTCTTGGTGAAGACGTCGATCTTGCGGACCATGCCGTCCTCGACCTGGTGGATCTCGACCATGGTCAGCGGGAACCTCTCACCGGTGGTGTGGGCTGTGAGCGTTCCGGTAAGCGTTCCGACGACGCCGGCCGGGCCCTCGAAAACCTCGGCATCGGTGATGGCGACGTCGGCGTAGCCCATCATCGCGCCGAGGATCGACTGCACGAACACCTCGCGGCCCTGGTGCACGCCGCCGTAGGGGAGTTGGCTCGGCTCATCGACGATCACCTGGGGGGCGAGCTTGGCCAGCACACCCGGCACATCGCCCTTGCCCAACGCGTCATACAGCCCTCGCACGACATCAGCGGGGCTCTCCGTCACCGTCTCGATCCGGTTGCTCATCTGGTGTCTCCTGTCAGAGTTCAGCTGCTGCAGACCGGGGCTCGCGTCCTCGCACCGGTCGGCCCCGGGGGATCGGGGCACGCACCATGCAACGCGAGACGGCCGTGACGGGGGAGTCCCTGCTGTGAGGGGTACTGGCAGAGTCCCTCACCTGTCGCGCGGCCTGCCTACCCTGGCCTCATGGACACCCCGGACGCAGTCAGCGCATTCCTCCGCTCCCGACGCGACAAGATCACTCCAGAGCAGGCCGGTCTGCCGACGTACGGTCAGCGCCGGGTGCCCGGACTGCGCCGGGGAGAGGTCGCCGCACTCGCCGGCGTGAGCGTCGAGTACTACACGCGCCTGGAGCGCGGCAACCTCCAAGGGGTTTCCGACAGTGTGCTCGACGCCCTCGCACACGCCCTGCGGCTCGACGACACCGAGCGCATGTACCTGTACGACCTCGCCCGCGCTGCCGGACCGGCGCCGGGGGCGCGGGCACCGAGGCGGGAAAGCCGACCGACGGTGCGGCCGAGCGTGGCGCGGATCGTCGAGGGCATGCCGGAGCTGCCGGCGTACGTGATGAACAACCGCCTCGACGCGCTGGCCGCCAACCCGTTGGGCCGGGCCCTGTACTCGGAGATGTATGCCGACCCGACATGCGGGGCGAACGTCGCCCGGTTCGCGTTCTTCAACTCCGCAGCCAGGCGGTTCTACACCGACTGGGAGCGCATGGCCCGCTTCGCCGTGGGCGCGCTGCGCATCGAGGCGGGGAAAAACCCCTACGACCGGGAGCTGTCGAACCTGATCGGTGAACTGTCCACCCGCAGCGACGCCTTCCGCGTGATGTGGGGCTCGCACGACGTGCATGTCTTCCGCGACAGCACCAAACGCCTCAACCATCCGCTCGTCGGCGAACTGGAACTCGATCAGGAGACCATGAGCCTGCCGGACGCAAGCGGCCTGAGCGTCGTCGTCTACAGCGCGCCCCCCAAAACCGCCGCGGAGGACGGCCTGAAGCTACTCGCCAGTTGGTCCGCCACGACCGGACAGGAGCAGAACGCACAACCCATGGGCAACCCGCCGCCCCAGCAGGCCTGACGGGGCCGGTCCCGGTTCCCGGTCACTACGTGTTGCACAGCCATGGCCCCCGTCCACGGTCTCCGAGCGGCGCATCCCCGTACTCGTAGGTAGGTGGAAGGCTTGAGTCATGGCCCTTCGATCACGGCTGGACGTGTGGCGTTCCTGGCAGCCGGGTCACGCGCCCGCGCTGGTAGTGATCCCCCTGGGGCTGATCGTCGCGGTCTGCGTGGTCGATGTGCTGGCTCCTCCGCACATTCACCTCGGTCCGCTGCTGGTGGCGGCACCTGCGATCACGGTGGCCTTCGCCGGCGCCCGCGTGACCGCGCTGATGGGAGTGCTCGCGGTCACGGCCCAGGTACTGATCGGCATCCTTAGGGGAGTCCTTCCCACCGCCAACATCCAGGCCCAGATCGCTGCCCTGATCGTCGTCTCCCTCGTCTGCGTCACCCTCTGCGTGGTCCGGGACCGGCGTGAGCAGAAGCTGCAACGCGTGCGCTCGGTGGCCGAAGCGGCGCAGAGCGTGCTGCTGCGGCCACTGCCCACCCGTGCCGGCCCGCTGCGGATCGCCGGCCTGTACATCCCCGCCGAGGAAGAAGCCGACCTGGGCGGGGACCTGTACGCGGCCGCACGGACCGACCACCACAGCACACGGCTCCTCATCGGCGATGTACGCGGCAACGGCCTGGCCGCGATCAACAACGCCGCCCTGCTCCTCGGCGCCTTTCGCGCGGCCGCCCATCGGCAGGCCACCCTTTCCCGCCTCGCCGTCCACCTGGACGCCGCACTTCGCTGGGACACCAGCCAGTGGCGGCCAGAGGCAGAACAGGACGCCGACGAAGACTTCGCCACCGCCATCCTGCTCGACATCCCCGACCACGATCCGGTCGTCCACCTCATCGCCTGCGGCCACCCACCACCGCTCCTCCTGCGAGGAAATCACCTCACCCCACTCATGCCCGAGGCCAGCCACCTCCCGATCGGATTCGGCGGGATCTTCGGCGTTGCCGCCTACGACGTCCAGACATTCCCGTTCGAGGTCGGCGACCTGCTCCTCCTCTACACAGACGGCGTCATCGAAGCACGTGATGCCGACGGACTCTTCTACCCCTTCACCGAACGCGCGCCAGAATGGACCAAGGACGACCCCGACCAACTCCTGCGCCTCCTGCATGACGACCTGCTGGCCCACGTCCACGGACACCTCGACGACGACGCGGCGGTAGTCGCCATCCGCCGCCTGGCACTCTGATCACCGGCACACCTGTGCCGGCCCTCCTCGGGACCACGGATCCGGCCACGCCCGGACGAGTTGGTGTCGGGTTGTGTCGGCAGTGACCACGACAGGCAGACGAATCGCTCGCCCGAGCGAACCCGGACACTGTCGTTGGGTGCTGGGTGAGGACGAGTCCGGTGTTGGCATGCAGCCGTCGGTCAGGTCGGGACGGAGCTGAATCTGGCACAGTCCCTCGCCGGAGGGTGCGTTCAAGGTGCTCGTCGTCGGTGAAGGCGGTGTTGGCCAGTGGGCCGGGCATGGGTGTCGCTGATGCGGGGCATCCCGCCGATCCACTCGCGCCGTGGTCGCGGGCGCTGTCGTCCGGCCAACCTTCTGTGAGTCCGCCGGTGATCTTGGCGGCATGGCCTGCCCTGACTCGTGGTGCCAGTTCCGCTCGCGGGATGAAAGCCACCCGGTCCGGGGGAGTGCGGTGGGTCTCCGGGGCGGTTCGCCGCGGCGGATTTGCGTGACGGCCTTTCGGGCGGCCTGCCGGCCTTGCTCGGTGAGCTGGGGGCGGATGACGGCGACGCGCACTGACTCGGCCCTCGAGGCACATCGGTGTCCGGCGCTGGTGACGTTTGGTTGCTTTGGGAAACTCGCCCGTATTGCTAATTGTATGGAAGGTGAATTCTGGGGTTTATCTGTGCTCTTTCTGCTTGTCTTTGCCGGGTTTTTTACGGAATCTGGCGGAGGAAGAGCGGTCGCACGTGAAATAGCGTCTCCCTTCAGAGACTCACGTCCTGGAGCGCACCATGTCCCAAGACCCCCCTGTCGGCTTACCCGTCCCGCCCGCTGCGGAACGCCACCGGGCCCGCCTGCTGCGGTACGCGAGCAGGCTCACCTCCGGTGACCTGCACCGCGCCGAGGACGTCGTCCAGGAGACGATGCTGCGGGCCTGGCTCACGGACCTCGACGGATACGACGAGGAGCACCGACTCGCCTGGCTCATGAGGGTCGCCCGCAATCTGGTCGTGGACGCCCGCAGGCGTGACCGGGCCGTGCCGGTCGGCACCATGCCCGAGGACATGCTGCACCGTCCCGACGGCGCCGGGGATCCGGCCGACACCGTGGTCAACCGGCAGGTGGTCCGGCGGGCTCTGGCACAGCTGTCGCACGAGCACCGCGAGGTGCTTTTCCACGTCCACCTGCGCGATCGCACCCGGGCCGAGGCCGCCCGCTTGATCGGTGTGCCGCAAGGCACGGTGAAGTCGCGCAACCATTACGCGCTGGAAGCCATACGGCGCGAGATTCCGGCGGCATGAGACACAGCGGAAACGGCACAATCGGCAGGAAAGGCGTGAGGAACACCGAGTGAGGAACGTCGACCCCTTCGTCTGGTTCCGTCAGAACAGTGATGTCATCTTCCGGTGGCTGGGCATCGCCGGCATGGCGCTGCTTCTGTTCCTGCTCCTGCGCGTGTGGGCCATGCGGTGGGGCGGCTGGCGGGCCGCCCGGGCGCGTCTGCGGCGCGAACTGGCCGTCACGGCCCACGCGTTCGCGAAACCCGTTCGTGCCTGGCTGGGCTACCGGCGGGCGCTGCGGCTGCTGGTCCGGCGGTTGCGCGACCAGGCCACCTGGCGCGACGCCGAACGCGCTCTGGCCGCCGCC
>NZ_MJAH01000019.1 GCF_001746295.1 Streptomyces sp. LUP47B
GGGACCGGGCGGCCGCCGACGCGGGCGCCAGGAACAGAGCGGCCGCACGCGCGGGCTCGGCTGCCGCCGTCAGCGGCGCAGGGGACAGCGCGGCTGCCGCCGGGGGTGCGGAAAAGAGGGCGGCTGCCGCCGCGAGGCCGAGGAGGGCTGGCGTATAGGCGTACACATACCGTCGCATAAACACATGACCCTGTCGGGCGCGGGCGGTCGGCCGGGGATGCCGCTCCGGGAGGCCCGGGAAGTCCCCTCGATCAGCGGACGTCAGGCGTCGGCTCGTCCGAACAGCGGGCCCAGCACGAGCTGCGCCGCCCCGTCGGCGACCTCGCCGGGCGCGGCGCGTACGGGGACCGGCTCCTCGCCCGCGCGCCGGGCGCGCTCGTCGAGGACGGCCGCGACCCCTCGTAGGAACGCGTCCGGGGCGGTGGCCACGGTACGGCCGCCCAGCAGGACCAGGTCGATGTCGAGCAGGGCGATGAGGTTGCCGGCCGCGATGCCGAGGACGCGTGCCGCTTCGGCGAGGTCACCGCGGGCCACCGCCGCCAGGCACAGCGCCTCCACGCAACCGCGGTCACCGCAGTCGCAGGGCGGCCCGTCGAGCTGGACGACCTGGTGTCCGAACTCCCCGGCGCCGGTCCGCGCGCCCCGGTGCACGGACCCGTCGATGACGAGCCCGGCGCCGAGGCCCGTACCGAGGTGGAGATACGCGAACGACCCGCGCTCCCCCGCGACCGCGAGCCCCAGCGCGGCCGCGTTGGTGTCCTTGTCGACCACCACGGGCACCCCGAGCCGCCGCCCGAGCGCGTCCCGCAGCGGAAACCCGTCCCACTCGGGAAAGCCGGTGACGCGGTGCAGTACACCGCGGGTGTGGTCGAGCGGACCGGGGAGGGCGACGCCGACACCGAGGAGGGCGGGGAGGGACTGGTCGGAGAGGGGCCCCGCGGTGCCGGTGGCTGGCCCTGTGCCCGGACCCGCGGCCCCCGCCCCGCCCTCCTGGGCACTGGCGGATGGACCTGCATCCGGCCTCGCGTCCCCTGCCCCGCCCTCCTGGGCACCGGTGGACGAACCTTCGTCAGGCCTCACGCCCCTGGCATCCTCGCCCTCTCGGGCACCGGTGAACGAACCCGTGCCCGGACCCACCTCCCACGCCCCGCCCCACACCCCCTTCGCCAGCGTCTCGATCTCCCCCGCGACCGCCGCCACCACCGCGTCCGCCCCCGCGCCCAGGTCCAGCGCGGCGCAGCGCTCGGCCACCACCGTTCCCGCCAGATCCACCAGCACGGCTCGCAGGGCGTCCCGGTCCAGGTGGACGCCCACCGCGTGGCCGGCTCCCGGCACGAGTCGCAGTACGGTCCGCCGCTTGCCGCCCGTCGAGGCGCGGTGTCCCGCCTCCACCGCGAGGCCCTCCTCGCGGAGCCGGGCGGTGATCTTGCTGACGGCCTGGGGGGTGAGGCCCGTGCGTTCGGCGAGTTCGAGTCGGCTGATTCCCTCGGCGCCCGCGCCCCGCAGCAGGTCGAGCACGAGCGCGGTGTTGTGGCTGCGCAGGGCCAGGAGGTTGGCGCCGCCGTTCGTCCTGTTCACGTGTCCCATTCTCCGCCACGCTTGCACTTTGGCAACAGCGTTGCGAAAGTGGGAGGCATGACTGCTGCTGACCTCCGCGTGGGCCTCGTCGGTTACGGCCTCGCGGGCTCCGTCTTCCACGCCCCACTGATCGCCGCCACCGAGGGCCTCACCCTCGACACGGTGGTCACCTCGAACCCCGAGCGGCAGGAACAGGCCCGCGCCGAGTTCCCGGACGTGCGTACGGTCGCGGGCGCCGACGAGTTGTTCGCTCGCGCCGCCGACCTGGACCTGATCGTCATCGCGTCCCCCAACAAGACGCACGTCCCGCTCGCCACCACCGCCCTGAAGGCGGGCCTGCCGGTCGTGGTCGACAAGCCGATCGCGGGGACCGCGGCCGAGGCACGGCAGCTGGCGGCGCTGGCCGAGGAGCGCGGGCTGCTGCTCTCCGTCTTCCAGAACCGGCGCTGGGACAACGACTTCCTGACCCTCCGTCGGCTCCTCGACGAGGGCGAACTGGGCGACGTATGGCGCTTCGAGTCCCGTTTCGAGCGGTGGCGGCCGCAGCCCAAGGGCGGCTGGCGCGAGTCCGGCGATCCCGCAGAGGTCGGAGGTCTGCTCTACGACCTCGGCAGCCACGTCGTCGACCAGGCGCTGACCCTCTTCGGGCCCGCCGCCTCCGTGTACGCCGAGGCGGACGTCCGCCGCCCGGGCGCCGAGGTCGACGACGACACGTTCATCGCGATCACCCACGCGAGCGGCGTCCGCTCCCACCTCTACGTCTCCGCCACCACCGCCCAACTCGGCCCCCGTTTCCGGGTGCTGGGCTCCAAGGCGGGCTATGTGAAGTACGGCCTCGACCCGCAGGAGGCCGCACTGCGGGAGGGCGAGCGCCCCGGCACGGCGGCCGACTGGGGCCGGGAGCCGGAGTCGCTGTGGGGCCGGCTCGGCTCGGGCGAGTCCCCCGTGACGGGCGGCGGCAGCCCCGTCCCCACCCTTTCCGGCGACTACCCCGCTTACTATGCGGCCGTGGCCAGGGCCCTTACCGGCGACGGCACCAACCCGGTGACCGCGCTGGAGGCGGCCGCCGCCCTCGACGTACTGGAGGCGGCGCGCCGTTCGGCCCACGACGGAGTGGCGGTGGAGCTGTGACGCACAACACCGAGCTGACCCCGAAGTTCCAGCCGGAACTGACCCCGCCGCTGGAGGAGCTGGAGGCGCAGGAACGCCGCCTGGTCTTCCGGCAGTTCACGTACGAGGACGCGTGGGCCCTTGGCTCCCTGCTGGTCGAACTGGCCCGGGAGCGGCAGGCGCCGGTGGCCATCGACATCCACCGCGGCGGCCAGCAGCTCTTCCACGCCGCCCTGCCGGGCTCGGCCCCGGACAACGACGCCTGGATCGACCGCAAGCGCCGGGTCGTGGAGCGCTACGGCTCCGCCTCCTACCTGGTCGGTGCCCGCTTCCGCGCCAAGGGCAGCACCTTCGAGGAGTCCTCGCGCCTGGACCCGGACGAGTACGCGGCCCACGGCGGCTCCTTCCCCATCACGGTGGAGGGCGTGGGCGTCGTCGGCACGGTGACGGTCTCGGGCCTGCCCCAGCTCCAGGACCACCGTTTCGTGGTCGAGGCGCTGGAGGAGTTCCTGAGCAAGGACCGTTAGCCCGGGACAGGAATTATCGCCGGGGCCCGGCACGTTGGCACCTGCCATGAAGGAGACCATCGGAAAGTACGGCATCTGGAACGGCGGCGGCCTGCGTTCGGAGGACCCGTCCCACCGGGGCGAACGCGCCGACGCCGCCGCCGAGCTGGAGGAACTCGGGTTCGGCGCGATCTGGCTGGGCGGCAACAGTTCGGCCGCCAACGCCGCCCCGCTGCTCGAGGCGACCGCCCGAATCGCCGTCGGCACCAGCATCCAGAGCATCTGGGAACACGAACCCGAGGCCGCCGCCGCGAGCTTCACCGACCTGAACGCCGCCCACCCGGGCCGTTTCGTCCTGGGCCTGGGCGTCAGCCACGCCAAGATCGCCGACCAGTACCACCGCCCGTACTCGGCCCTGGTGGCCCACCTGGACGCCCTGGACGAGGCGGGAGTCCCCGCCGAGGGCCGCGTGCTGGCCGCGTTGGGGCCCAAAACCATCGAGCTGGCCCGGGACCGCGCGGCCGGCTCGATTCCGTATCTGATCACCGCGGAGCAGACGGCACGGTCCCGCGAGCTCCTGGGCGAGGCGCCCGTGCTGGCCCCGGAGCTGAAGGTCGTCCTCGAATCCGACCCCGTGAAGGCCCGGAGCGTGGCCCGCGACTACCTCGCCATCTACCTGGGCCTGCCCAACTACACCAACAACTTCCTCCGCAACGGCTTCACGGAGGACGACCTGTTGGACGGCGGCAGCGACCGCCTGGTCGACGCGGTCTACGCCTGGGGCACGGACGAGCAGATCCGCGCCCGCATCGACGAGTTCATCGAGGCGGGCGCGGACCACGTGGCCCTGCAGATCGTGGACGGACGCCCGCGCCACGAACTCCCGAGGGAGGCCTGGCGCAGGCTGGCGTCGCTGCTGGCGTGAGTGAAGTGCCTACGCGTCCTTGAACTCCTGGCGCTGACGCCCGAGCCCCGAGATCTCCAGTTCCACCACGTCCCCGGAACGGAGATAGGGCTTGGGCTCGGGCTCCCCCATCGCGACCCCGGCCGGCGTACCCGTGTTGATCACGTCACCCGGGTACAGGGTCATGAACTGGCTGACGTAGCGCACCACTTCACCGACGGGGAAGATCTGCTCGGCGGTCGTGCCGTTCTGCTTCTGCTCGCCGTTGACCCACAGCTTCAGGGACAGATCCTGCGGATCGGGAACCTCGTCCGCGGTCACCAGCCAGGGGCCCAGGGGATTGAACGTCTCGCAGTTCTTCCCCTTGTCCCACGTGCCGCCGCGCTCGATCTGGAACTCCCGCTCGGACACGTCGTGCGCCACCGCGTACCCGGCGACATGGGCGAGCCCCTCCTCCACGGACTCCAGGTAGCGCGCCGTACGTCCGATGACGACCGCCAGCTCGACCTCCCAGTCGGTCTTCACCGACCGCCGGGGCACCAGCACCGTGTCGTAGGGGCCCACCACGGTGTCCGCGGCCTTGAAGAAGATCACCGGCTCGGCGGGCGGCTCGGCCCCCGTCTCGCGCGCGTGGTCGTGGTAGTTGAGCCCGATGCAGACGATCTTCCCGATCCGGGCGATCGGCGGCCCGACGCGGAGCCCCGTGGCGTCCAGCGCGGCCAGTTCCCCGGCCTCCGCGGCCGCGCGGACCCGGCCCAGTGCCGCGTCGTCGGCGAGCAGCGTCCCGTCGATGTCGTCCACGACACCGGAGAGGTCCCGCAGGACCCCGTCGGCGTCGAGCAGCGCGGGCGTCTCCGTTCCCGCCGTACCGACTCGCAGCAGCTTCATGATCACTATCTCCCTCGATTGCGGGGCGCCCGCCGACGGGTGCAGCCATCGGATGACTGGTCGATCCTCCAAGCTGAGTGTCCACTCCGCAATACCCGGTTCACGGACTGGACCGGTCAGCGGTAGAGGACTGCCCGCTCGACCGCGGCCCACGTCGAACTGGTCACCACGTACAGCGCGGCCGCCAGCGGCACGACCGCCACGGTGAAGAGCGTGAAGAAGGACATGAACGGCATGACCTTGCTCATCGCGCCCGCTCCGGGCACCGGCTGCCCGTCCGTCACCGGCATGACCGGGTTCGCGGCCATCATCCGCTTGGTGCGGCGGTAGTTGAAGGTCGCCACCACGATCACGAACGCGAACAGGCAGACGTACACGAGCCCCGCTCCCTGGAACATCCCGCCGTCCCCGAGCGCATCGGCCCAGCGCCCGCCGAGCGGCGCGGCGAACAGCTCGTGGCCGAGCAGTTCGTTCGCCTTTCCGCCGATCGTCGTGTTGGAGAAGAGGTGGTAGAGCAGGAAGAACGCCGGCATCTGGAACATCACGGGCAGGCAGCCGGTCAGCGGTGAGACCTTCTCCTCGGCGTGCAGTTCCAGCACCGCCTTCTGGAGCTTGTCGGGGTTGCCCTTGTGTTCCTTGCGGAGCTCGGCGATCTTCGGCTGGAGCCTGGTGCGGGCCTTCTGGCCGCGGGCGGCGGCGCGGGACAGGGGGTGCACGAGCAGTCGTACGAAAGCGGTGAACAGGACGATCGCGGCGGCGGCCGCGGTGGCGCCGAAGAGGGGGTGGAGCAGGTCGGCGAGATGCTTGACCAGATCAGCGAAGACGGACATGGGTGAGCCCTCCGGGGGTCTCGTCGTGCCGGGAGTGGTGCGAGGCGGCATGACGACCCGCGCGGGGTGTCCTTGCAGGAGTGGGCCCCTACGCGACGGTCGCCGGGAGGGCGTGGCCGGGCGCTCGGGGGCGGGGGCGGCCCTTGGCGTCGGGGTCGCGTTGCGGGAGGAAGGCCGTGCGGCGGGCGCGGTCGCGGATGGCCGTACGGACCCGGGTGGGCGGTACGGCGGGCGCCGAGCGCGAGGCGATCAGCGAACAGGCGGCGAAGGCGGAGCCGGCCGCGGCGGTGGCGGCGAGCGCGACGGCGGCGGAGAGGCTGCCGGTGTCGAGCAGGACGACGTCGAGGACGAGGAGCACGAGCACGGCGGCGGGCCGCATGCTTGTCCAGCCGCGGATCACGGCACTCCCCCCTCTCCCTGTCGTCGGTCCTCCTCCGGTTATACCTGATCGACCACGATCGGCTGCAACAGCCTCTTCGGCTTGAGCAGGGCCCGGCTGACCGGATCCGCCGGGTGGGGATCGAGTCCGGGGCCCGGCAGCATCAGGACCTCGTCGAGCGGTACGACCCTGGCGCAGGCGGGGCATTCGCCGTAGGAGCCGATCTCGGTGCCGCACTCGGTGTGCTGGAAGGTGCGCAGCACGGTGTCGCCTTTGTGCTCGCGGCCCCAGCGACCCAGGGCACGCAGGGCGGGCCACAGGGCGATGGCGCGGTCGGTGACGACGTACTCGTCGCGCGGCGGGGACTCCTGGTACCGGCGCTTCTCGAGGATCCCCTCCTCGGTGAGCATCTGGAGGCGGGCGGCGAGGACTGCGCGCGGGATGCCGAGGTGGGCGAGGAAGTCGTTGTAGCGCCGGACGCCGTAGAGGGCGTCGCGGATGACGAGGAGGGTCCAGCGTTCGCCGACGATCTCCAGCGCGCTGGCGATCGAGCATTCCTGTGTCGCGTAGTCCTTGCCCAGTGCCATGACGCCACTGTAACCATTTTCCGGCTATAGGTTCAATGACTGAACTCACTCTGCTACGGTTCTCGACATGACTAGGTTCAGTGAACGAACTCTCATGGAGACGAAGGTGTCGGCCGCCCCGGCCCCGGCGTCCCCGCGCCCTTCCGCGACGCTGGCCCTGACCAGCGCCGCCACCGCCGTGGCCCTGATGACGTACACGGCTCCGGTGGTCACGCTGCCCGACGTCGTCGCCGACCTGCACACCCCGCTGTCCGCCCAGGCCTGGCTCCTGAACGGCACCCCGCTCGGCCTCGCCGCCCTCCTCCTGGTCGCCGGCAGCCTCGCCGACGACTACGGACGCCGCCGGATCTTCGTCGCGGGCACTCTTGCGCTGGGCCTCACCACGGCCCTCGGCGCCCTCACCTCGTCCACCTGGCTGTTCACCCTGGCCCGGATCGCCCAGGGCGCGGCCAGCGCGGCGCTCCTCGCGAGCAGCCTGGGCCTGATCGTCCACGCGTTCCCGTCACCAAGGGGTCGCCTGCACGCGACCGGGGTGTGGGGCGCGTTCGTGAGCGGCGGCATCGCGGTCGGTCCCCTTCTGAGCGGCGCGCTGCCGAGCTGGCGGGTGTCCTACGGCGTTCTCGGCGCCGCGGCCGTGCTCGTGGCCGCCCTGTCCGCACGGTTCCTGACGGAGTCCCGGGCCCCGCGCGGCGGCCGCCCCGACCTCGCCGGCGCCGTGACCTTCGGGCTCGCCCTGGTCGCCCTGGTGGCGGCACTGACCCTGGGCCGGGACGGCTGGCTGCGGGCACCGGTCGAGCTGTTGCTGCTGGCGTCCGTGGTCCTGCTGGCCGCATTCGTCGCGGTGGAGCGGCGCTCCCGGACCCCCATGATCGACCTCGGCCTGCTGCGCCACCGCCGGTTCCTCGCGTCCTCCTCCAGTGGCCTGTTCACGGGCCTCGCGGTGATCGGCCTGTTCAGCTTCCTCCCCGCCCTCCTCCAGCAGACGGTCGGCCTGTCCGCGATGGACACCGCCTGGCTCTTCCTCCTGTGGTCCGGCCTGTCCTTCGCGGTGGCCCTCCAGGCCCGGCGCCTGGCCGGCCGCGTGCCGCCGCGATGGCAGCTCGCGATCGGCTTCCTGCTGCACGCGGCGGGCGTCCTGACCATGCTGGGCTCGCTGGACGCCGGTTCCTGGGTGCGGCTGCTCCCCGGCCTCGTGGTGGCCGGCATCGGCAGCGGCCTGCTGAACGCGGCACTCCCGCTGCTCGCCGTGGAGTCCGTCCCGGCCGCACGGGCGGCGATGGGATCGGGCGCCCAGCAGACCTTCCGCTACATCGGCTCCTGCGCCGGAGTCGCCCTGACCATCGCCATCGCCACCTCCTCCGGCAGCGGCCTCGCCCACGGCGCGGACATCGCGATGGTGGTGTCGGCGGTACTGGCCCTGGTGGCGGCGGCGAGCGTGGTGGCACTGCGGGAGCAGTGAGCCCCCTGCTCGCGGTGGAGTCCGTCCCGGCCGCACGGGCGGCGATGGGATCGGGCGCCCAGCAGACCTTCCGCTACATCGGCTCGTGCGCCGGAGTCGCCCTGACGATCGCCATCGCCACGTCCTCCGGCAGCGGCCTCGCCCACGGCGCGGACATCGCGATGGTGGTGTCGGCAGTACTGGCCCTGGTGGCGGCGGCGAGCGTGGTGGCACTGCGAGAGCAGTGAACCCCCTCAACGCGGCCGCCCCGCTGCTCGCCGTGCAGCCCATCCCCGCCGCCCGGGCCGCGACGGGCTCGAGCGCCCAGCAGACCTTCCGCCACATCGGCTCGTGCGCCGGAGTCGCCCTGACGATCGCGATCGCCGCCGCCAGTGCCAGCACGTGATGGCGCTGCGAGAGCAATGAGGAGCGCCTCAACGCGGCCGCATCGACACCAGCTTGCCCCACACCACCAGCCGGTACCGGGACGTGTACTCCGGGGTGCACGTGGTGAGGGTGAGGTAGTAACCGGGCGCGGTGTAGCCGTAGGTGGGGTGGACCGTCGAGCGCGGGACCGGGCGGATCACTCCCGAGTCGCGGGCCGAGGTCTGGCGGAGGGTCTTGTCCACGGCGTACGTGAAGACCGCGCTCCGCGTCTCCACCCGGACGGTGTCCCCGGGCGCGAGGCGGTTGATGTACCGGAAGGGCTCGCCGTGGGTGTTGCGGTGCCCGGCGAGCGCGAAGTTCCCGGCCCGGCCCGGCTGTCCGGCGCCGGGGTAGTGGCCGACGTACCCCTTGTTGAGCACGCTCCGCTTGCCGACGCCCTCGGCGACGGGGACGCGGAGGTGGAGACGGGGGACGGTGAGGATGGCGTACGCCTGGGACCGGCCCGAGGTCAGGTCGGCGGGGTCCGGCACGGCGGCGCGGAGATCCCGCCCGGCGCGGGCGCCCGGGGACGCCGTAGGCGCCGTAGAAGAGGACGCGGACGGGGACCCGGAGCCGGCGGCCGTACCCGAATCCGCTCCCCCGCCCCGCCCCCACTCCCGCTCCAGCGCCTCGACCCCGTGCCGAGCGCCCTCCTTGGCCTCCCGGTTGGTCCACCACAGCTGGTGCACGACGAGCAGCAGCAGGACGACGCCCGCGGTGACCAGGAGTTCGCCGCCGGTCCACACCGCGCGGCGGCGACGCTCGCGCCGGCGCCGGGCTCCGTGGTGCATGACGCGCTGCCGCATACCTCACGCCTCCTCGGCACACCTCCTCGGACGGGGCCGCCCGCACGATAAGGGCCGGGCCTTCAACTCACCAGTGCCGAACGCCTCATAGAGCCGGCGGAGCAGTCGACGCGTCCGGCATACCGAACCTCCCCGCAGAACTTCCTCCACAGGTTTTAGGAAGGGCTGTCAGAACTCTCGACAACCCCACTGGCCACACCCGATGCTTCGTCGTGGCATGAACGGGGCAGGCCACGACGCGGGTCAGAAGGCCGCGTCGATCCATCGGAGTTCGGAGTAGCCATGATCCGACGCAGAACGCTGCTGACAGCCGCAGGAGGCACCCTCCTCGGCAGCGCGCTGGCCACCGGTACCGCCCGTGCGGACGCAACGATCGCGGTCAGCCCGGGGACGTCGTACGGCACTTGGGAGGGCTGGGGCACCTCCCTGGCCTGGTGGGCCAACGTGTTCGGCGCCCGGGACGACTTCGCCGACATCTTCTTCACCACCAAGTCGACGTCCTACAACGGCACTTCACTCCCCGGCCTCGGCCTCAACATCGCCCGCTACAACCTGGGCGCCTCCAGCTGGAACTCCGTGGGCGGCACGTCGATGACCGCCTCGCCGAACATCCCCGCCTTCAAGCAGATCGAGGGCTTCTGGCAGGACTGGAACAACGAGGACCCGACGTCGTCGGCGTGGGACTGGACGGCGGACGCGAACCAGCGGGCGATGCTGGTGAAGGCGACGGCGCGAGGTGCGACCTCGGAGCTCTTCGCGAACTCCCCCATGTGGTGGATGTGCCTGAACCACAACCCCTCCGGCGCCTCCGACGGCGGCAACAACCTCCAGTCCTGGAACTACCGCCAGCACGCCTCTCACCTGGCGGCCACGGCGCTGTACGCCAAGAACAACTGGGGCGTGAACTTCTCGACGGTCGACGCCTTCAACGAGCCCTCCTCGTCCTGGTGGACGGCGACCGGCACGCAGGAGGGCTGCCACATGGACGCGACGGTCCAGTCGGCCGTACTGCCGTACCTGCGCAGCGAGTTGAACAACCGCGGCCTGACCGGCGTGAAGATCTCGGCCTCCGACGAGACGAGTTACGACCTCGCCCGCACCACCTGGAACTCCTTCAGCTCGACGACGAAGGGGTACGTGAACCGGGTCAACGTCCACGGCTACCAGGGCTCGGGCGGCCGCCGGGACCTCCTCTACACGGACGTGGTGACCACGGCCGGCAAGGCCCTGTGGAACTCCGAGACCGGCGACAGCGACGGCACCGGCTACACCATGGCCTTCAACCTCCTCTACGACTTCCGCTGGCTGCACCCCACGGCCTGGGTCTACTGGCAGGTCATGGACCCGTCGACGGGCTGGGCGATGATCGCGTACGACGAGAGCACCCTCCAGCCGGCCGCGGTCCAGACGAAGTACTACGTCATGGCCCAGTTCGCCCGGCACATCCGCCCCGGGATGAAGATCATCGACACGGGCGTGAGCAACGCGGTCGCGGCCTACGACTCCTCGGCCAAGCGCCTGGTCATCGTGGCCCTCAACACCTCCACGTCGGCCCAGACCCTGACGTTCGACCTGTCGAAGTTCACGACGGTCACGGGCGGCTCCGGCGGCCTGGTCCCGCGCTGGAACACGGTGACGACGGGCGGCGACAAGTACGTGTCGTACTCCAACACCTTCCTGAGCGGAAAGACGGTGGCCGTGCCGTTCGCGGCGAAGGCTGTGCAGACCCTGCAGATCGACGGCGTGACGATCTGAGGCGGTGGTGCGGGCCGGGCCCTGGCCTCTTCTCCCGTTAACCGGGCCCTGGCCTGCACCTCCCTCTTCTTTGCCACTGATCGGCAGTACGGTGTCACCCATGCGCCCCGACACGCCTGCCGAGAACGTCGACCACAACGCCGAAGCGGCGCGCCTGGAGCGGACCGCCGACCGGTATCCCGAGGACGCCGAAGCCCTGCTCCTGCAGGCCGCGGCCCATCTGGAACTGGCCGGCGACCGCCCCGCCGCGTCCTCCCTCTACGACCGGTTGCTGTCCTCGTCCCAGAGCCTGGAGAACCCCCACCTGGTACGAGCCCTCAAGGCCGCGAACCTCTGGGAGTACGGCCACGAGGCCGAGGCCCGCGCCATCATCGAGGGCGTCCGCGTGGCGGCCCCCCGGGACCCGGCCCCCTGGGTGATCGTCGCGGAGGCCCTGGAGTCCCACGACGAGCTGGAGCAGGCGCAGGAGACGTTCACGGACGGGGCCCGCGTGCTCCTGACGGACGTGGCGGAGCCCCCGTACTCCACGCATCCGCTGCTGTTCGGCCGTCACCGCGTCCGCCGCATGCTGGGCCTGGCCCACGACGACTGGGACGTGCTGGCGGACACCCTCCACACCTCCCCGGTCTCCCTTGACGAGCTGCACGACCCGAAGCGCGTCTGGTCGCTCGGCTCGGAGAACCCGGCGGAACTGGAGGCGGAGATCTCCCGCCTGCGCGCGGAACTCGGCACGTTCAGGGAGGCGCTGTCCCGCCCGTTCCCGGTGGCGGTCCTGCACTGGCCCGCCTCCGAACTGGCGGAGCTGGTGGACGCCTACCCGTCCCTCTCCTCGGAGTACCCCTCCCACGAGGAGCACCTGGCGACGATAGAGGCCTCCCTGCGCGAACTGTCCGCCTCCGGCACGCCGAACCTCGGCATCGTGACGGGCACGGTCCCGTCGTACGAGGCCTTCGCGGCATCGGAGCTCATGTCCCCGGCGGAGGCGACACTGCTCCCCCAGTACGCGACGACCCTGGCGGCCCGGGGCCGCGCGGTGGAGTGGCCGCCACAGCGGGGGACGGCTTGCTGGTGCGGGTCGGGGCGGGTTTATGGGGAGTGCCACGGGGAGTGACGTGGTGAGGGGGCCGGGTTGATTCCTCGGCCCCCTGCTGTCTGAGTTGGGCGAAGCACCACCACCCGAGGCACAGGCGCGCCCCCACCGGTGGCCAGTCGCTGAGCAAACCCGGCGTGCGTGCCACCGAGACGCGACCGCGCACCTCCACACCGGACCACATGGCAGCCAACGGGTCCTCCAACTCACCTGGGCCACCCATCCCTCCGGGCCGCCCGCTCGCTTCTCCCCCGTGCTGGAGCCGACTGGGTCAAGGGTCGGCCGCAGGCCGATCGCCGCAGGGAGCGCCCTTGAGGCAGTGTGCGGAAGCACGACACTGACCAAGAAGCGGGCGGCCCGACGGCAACGACCCGACAATCGGGACCGCCAACGCCCGAACCACCCCACCGTAGGCATTGCCCAGACCAGAGCGGCGCAAAGTGTGCGTCACCCCTTGCTTCGCAAACGTAAAAGTTCCTTTCTGGGGGGCTCTCCTCCAAGGATGCTGGCCGTCGCGGCGTCTTTTCGAACGGGGAGTGGGATGGGCGGGCAGTTCGGGGTGGACCCCGACACACTGACGGACCTGGCGAGCAGGCTCGACAGGGAAGCTTCGGGCCTTGCCGGGCCGATCCGGACGTTCTCGGGGAGCACCGCGGAGATCGGGGACGCGTTCGGACTGCTCGGAGCCTGTGACGGGGCAGCGGAGAAGTACCGCCAACTCCTGGAGAACACGGCCAAGGCGCTCGGACACCTTCCGGACGTCCTGAGCAGCGACGCCGACCGGCTGCGGCTGAACGCCACCCACTACGCGCACTCGGACCAGACCGCGCTCGGTTATCTGCATACCGCGGCCCGCACCTTGGGCGGCCCCGCGTGAGCGTCAACGGCTGGATCGACGGCAAGGTCCTGGACATCCTCCAGGCGTCCGGCGTGAAACTGCCGGGCGGCGACGGCGACACGCTCCGCTCCATAGCCCGTTCCTGGGACGCCATGGGCACCGAACTGGCGGACGTCGTACGGGCCGTGGACTCCGCGATCGCGGGGGTCGACCGGCAGGGCTGGCACGGGGCCGCGCGGAACGCCTTCGAGAAGCACTGGGGTGAACAGAAGCAGGTCATCCAGGAGATCGCGGGCAACTTCCATCACGTGGCCGACGGGCTGCGGTCCTACGCCGACGAGATCGACGGGATCAACAAGGAGATCATCGACATCTGCGTCGAGATCGCCGAGATGGAGATCGCCGGGGTCGCCCTGTCGTTCTTCACCGGATTCGTCTCCGACCTCGTCGCGAACACCGCCGTGGCAGCACGGGTCGCCCGGGTCGTCGACCTGGTGAAGCTCTTCTCCTCAGCGGCGGAGAAGGTGGCCGCCCTGATCGAGAGGTTCTGCGTTCTCACCGAGGAGTCGGCCGCCTTCGTGGAGAAGATGCTCACGACCGGGGCCGAATTCCTCGGAGACCTCTCCAAGAAGGGACTCCAAGGCTTCGCCACGAACTTCGTCGCCGACTCGGCCAGCATGATGGGCAGCCAGGCGCTCAGCGGCCAGCCGGTCACCGTGGGCCAGGACCTCTCCACGAGCAGCAAGGAGGCCTTGGGCACAGCCGCGTTCACCGCAGGGGGCGCGTCACTGGCGGAAGGCGCCCACCTGACGGGCGCGGTCGGCAAGGTGCTGAGCGGCGAAGGCCGGGCCGGCAACGCCGCCAACGGCGCGCTCGGCAACATCAGCGGCGGCCTCACGGCCGACCTGTGGAACCACGTGAGCGGTGCGACCGTGGCGGACGACGCGCTGACCAACGCGGTGACCGGGGCCACGGGGAACGCCTCCAACGATGCCCGCTTGCGTCATCTGGAGGAGCACGGTGGCCTCGGGGGCGAGCACCTCAGCGACCAGGGGCGCCTCGCCGACTCGGCGTATCGGAACTCCTCCGCCACCGGCCTCAACACGGCGGTCTACGCGGCGGGCGCCGGCATCGAGTCGGATGTCCAGGGTCTGGCCAAGGACATCGACAACGAGAGCGAGTGAACAGTGCACGGTGGGCTCGGGGACATGATCCTCGCGGGGGTCGCGCACAACAATCCGGACCACACCTCCGGCTGGAGGAGCTTCTTCGCGGCGTTGATCGTGATCGCCGGGGGTGCGTTCGTGCTCGCGGGTGCGGTCGCGGGGATCACCGCATGGCGTGGCGCGCAGCGGCCCGGCGCAAGGAGCCTGCGGGGTGCGCTGTTCGCCACGACAGGGCTCTTCGTGGCGGTGGGCCTGGCGATCGGCGCGATCGGCGTGTGGATGTACTGAGCGGCGCCACCGAGTGAGACACCGCTCAGCGCATGGGCCTCGGGGCCGGGAGGTTCGGTTCGGTTCGGTTCAACGACGTCGGATCAGCCGCACCGGATGTCCGGCGTGCTGAGGGTGTACTTCACCCCGCCCCGGACCAGCGACCCGCTCAGGTGGATGCACTCGTTGGTCGCATCGAACCAGGTGTAGAGCGGCCCGGCGTAGTAGTGGTAGTTCTGCGGGTGCTCCGGCGGCGGGTCGGCGACGTAGTCACCGCTCTCGTCGTGGAGGTACAGCGTGATGTTGGACGCCAGACCGTCGTAAGGGCTGGAGAAGAACTTCGCGCAGTTCCGCTTGGTCGAGGCGTTCCAGTAGGTGCGCGCGTACCCGCCCCCGTTGCTCCCCGAAGGGCTCTTGGCCCAGTAGGACTTGCCGTCCCAGCTGCCGCTGCACTCAACGGCCGCGGGAGCGGCGGCAGTTGTCGCCCCGCCCGGTGCCGCCTGCGCGGTCGGCGCGGCGACCAGACCGAGCATCAGAGCCATGACACCGAGGCCGAGCAGCTGTGTTCTCCGTAAACGCTTCATCCGCAACTCCTGTGGTGAGATGTCGCTAATCCGGTACATGACAGATGGCACTCGAAATGCTCCGCTTGTCGCGGCGCCAACACCCGGCTTTTCACGAAATCTCCGCCGTATCGGACCGACGAACGGACGCCTCCACCTCGCCGATCAACCAGCCCTCATCGCATCCGAGATGGACTTGACCCCACCGTGCACGGTGAGCCCCCCGTCCACGGGAATCTCCGCACCGGTGATGAACGACGACTCGTCACTCAGCAGGAACACCACAAGCGGAGCGATGTCGTCAACGGTCCCGCTCCGCCCCAACGGCGTCTCCCCGATGGTCGCGTCCCGGAAAGCGTCCGTAGCCCCGGCGGTCATCTCGGTCTCGATGTACCCGGGATGCACGGTATTGACCCGAATCCCCCGAGGCCCCAGCTCCATGGCGGCAACCTTCGACACCCCGCGCAAGGCCCACTTGCTGGCGGTGTAGGCGACCGGGTAGTACCCGGTAAGCGCAGCGGACGACCCGACATTCACGATGGACGCCCCCCTCGTCATCAGCGGGGACAGGTACTGGATCCCGAGCAACGGCCCTACGGTATTCACGGCCTGCACCTGCGCGAAGTCCTCGGCCCGAACACTGTCGATCCGATCCCGCTGAATGATCCCGGCGTTGTTGACCAGCCCATGCACCTGGCCGTGGGCCTCCTTGAGCTCGGCGGCGAGCTCAGCCCAGTCACCCTCACGGCTGACATCAAGCCGACGGCACTCACTGCCCTCCGGCCGCGCATCGGTTCCGATCACGGTGGCCCCCGCCAGGGCCAAGGCGGCAGCCTCGGCAGCCCCCTGCCCGCGAGCCGCTCCGGTAACAACGACGACCTTGCCGGCCAACCGCTGGGCCTGCTGATCACTTTCGGAGATCCGAGTCATGGCGGAAACATAGCCGTGGCGGGTAAGCATCCCCTTCCCGCAAGCCTCTTCCCCTTACTCGGCGATCTGTCAGCAACCCACCTGTGCCGCAAACGGCTCGGCATGCGTCGGCACCGACGCCACCAACGCGATCCACGACCCATCCGCGAACGCCAACTCGAAGCGGCCTCGTTGGAGCACACCCTTAGGATTCGCGCGGACACCGACGATGGCAGTTCGTGGCGCCTCTCCTGCAGGTCGTCCCCCGTTGGGGCCTGCCAGGCCGTGGCGCGATCTCACCGTCCACCGCCTGAAAATGATCACTTTTCTGCGCGACGCCTTCGATTGTCAGTGGTTGCTGTTAGAACTGATCCCTATCGGTGGGAGAGATCGAAGGAGCAGTCGTGGCGGATGCGGGGGACCCGACGCAGTTGGGCGAGGGCGTCTACGAAAAGCTCGTCACACAGGATCTTCACGACCAAATGGTGGGCCTCGAAGCCGCAGGGTGGAAGGCCATCGACGCGGAGGTGAGCAAGGAATCCACGCCCCACGTACTGGCCCGACACATCGGTGAGGCTGTGGGACGCAGGTTGGCCCAACTCCCCCAGAAGGAGCAGGTGGCCGTCGCCAACCACATCATGCAGTCGTTGGCAGCCAGCGCACCCGACCCGGACGAGGACGGGATCAGCAGCACCATCGCCGATGGTCCTCGCCAGTTGCTAGCCGTCGCCGAACCAGAGGCCCCTGGCGTATACGCGATCCGCCCACTGACGCCCCTCTCCGAGACGGCTCTGATCACCAACGCTCCTGACGACCCCAATCTGGGCGCCGAACTGCGGGCGGAACTTGCGACGGCCAACCGCATCGACTTGTTGTGCGCATTCGTCAAGTGGCACGGCATAAGGGTGCTCGAAGATTCCCTCCGCGCGGCGACGGAGCGGGGAGCCAAAATCCGGGTCATCACGACCACCTATATCGGAGCCACAGACCGCCACGCCGTGGACCGCCTGGTGCGAGAATTCGGCGCCGAGGTCAAGGTCAATTACGAGATCCGATCGACGCGACTTCATGCGAAGGCCTGGTTGTTCCGTCGTAATACCGGCTTCAATACGGCCTACGTTGGCAGCTCCAACCTGTCCAAGGCCGCGCTGCTGGACGGTCTGGAGTGGAACGTAAGGCTGTCGTCGGTCGCCACCCCCCGAGTGCTCGACAAGTTCGAGGCGACATTCGACGCGTACTGGAATGACTCCTCCTTCGAGTCGTACGACCCCGATGAGGACGGCGAGAGACTGACGGATGCGCTGGCCCGGGCAGGCGGAGGCGGGTCAGGCGACGACCTCAAGATCAACCTTTCCGGACTCGAAGTACAGCCGTTCCCGCACCAGCGGGACATGCTGGAACGCCTTCGCGTCGAACGCGCGATTCGCGACCACCACGAGAACCTCCTGGTCGCGGCGACCGGCACCGGCAAGACCGTCATGGCGGCTTTGGACTACCGCACCATGCGTGACCAGCAGGCGGGAGAACTCCCCCGGCTACTTTTCGTCGCACATCGCAAGGAGATCCTGAAGCAATCTCTGCGCACCTACCAAGAGGTACTCGCCAACGCTTCCTTCGGCGAGTTGCTCTTCAACGGCCAGGAACCCAGCGAATGGACTCACGTCTTCGCCAGCGTCCAGTCCCTCAACCTCCAGCGCCTGGAACAGCTCGCACCAGACCACTTCGACGTGATCGTCATCGACGAATTCCACCACGCCACGGCGGGCACATACCGCCGCGTCCTGGACCACTTCAAGCCGACGGAGTTGCTCGGTCTCACCGCGACGCCGGAGAGGATGGACGGGCTCAACGTCCAAGACGAATTCTTTGACGGCCGGATCGCTGCCGAAATGCGACTATGGGAGGCGCTCGAAGCCGACCTATTGTGCCCTTTCCACTACTTCGGAATCCCGGATGGCACGGATCTGGCTCAGCTGAATTGGCGTGCGGGTTCCTACGATCGGGACGAGCTCAGCAATGTCTACACGGCTAGTGACGCTCGGGCTCTCATCGTCATCAAGCAGGTCAAAGACAAGATCGCCAACCCTGCGGCCATGCGGGCCTTGGGTTTCTGCGTGACCAAAGCGCACGCGCACTTCATGGCGAGGCAGTTCGAGAAGGTCGGATTCCAGGCTGCGGCTCTCGACAGTGACTCGACTGCCGCAGAGCGGGAGCGGACACTGAAGGATCTCAAGGACGGCAAGATCCAAGTCATCTTCTCGGTGGACTTGTTCAACGAGGGCCTGGACATCCCCGACGTCGACACCCTCCTTCTTCTGCGCCCCACGAACAGCGCAACCGTCTTCTTGCAGCAACTAGGGCGCGGTCTTCGCCGTACGCCGAACAAACCAGTGCTGACGGTTCTTGACTTCATCGGCCAGCACCGGGCCGAGTTCCGCTTCGAGGAGCAGTTCCGCGCGCTGACGAACCTGTCTCGCAACCGACTGGTCGACAGCATCGAGCGCGACTTCCCCCACCTCCCCTCCGGCTGCCAGATCATCTTGGAGGGGAAGTCCAAGAAACTCGTGCTCGACAACATCCGCACGCAGCTCAACGCCACCATCAACACGCTCGCCAAGGAAGTCAGGGACTACAGCACGCCCACGCTCGATGCCTATCTGCGCGAGAGCAGGCGGGACATCAAGGAGCTCTACAAGAGCGACAACTCGTGGACCAAGGTCCTGCGTAAGGCGGGCGTCGTGAAGGAGGCCCCGCTGCCCGGCGAAGAGGACCTCCTCAAGCGCGTCCACGCTTTTCTCCACGTCGACGATCCCGAACGGGCCCAGATGTATCTGCGCCTACTCGCCGACGACGCCCCCGATTACGACTCCCTCACCCACGCCGAACAGGCATACGCCCGCATGCTCTTCTTCAACTTGTGGGACAAGGCGGGCGGCTTCTCCGGCTACCGGGACGGCCTCGAATCCCTGCGAGCTCAGCGACTTCTCCGGGACGAACTCCAGCAGGTGCTGTCGTATGTCCTCGACCGCACCGACCACTTCCCCATCGCCCTTGAAGGGCTGCTCAGCCACCTCCCCCTGAAGATCCACAGCGCGTACAACCGTTCCGAGGTCTTGGCCGCATTGGGGGTTGCACGCCTGGGTGGACAAATGCCCGGAGTCTTCAGCCAAGGCGTGAGCTGGATCGAGGAGATCCAGACGGACGCCCTGCTGATCACCCTGGAGAAGAACGAGCGGGACTTCTCTCCCAGCGTCCGTTACAAGGACTACGCCATCAGCCCCACCCGCTTCCACTGGGAGTCGCAGGGCAACACACCGGAGAATTCCCCGACAGGTCTCCGCTACCAGCGCCACAAGCAGCAAGGAAGCCACATCCTGCTCTTCCTCCGCCGCTACAAGCGCAACGCCATCGGCAAGTCGGAACCGTGGATGTTCCTGGGCCCGGCCACCTACGTGGATCACGCCGGCAGCAAGCCGATGGCGATCACATGGGACCTCCATCACGAGCTCCCGGCCGATGTCTGGACGTACTCGACCATTGCAGCAGGATAGCCACGGAGGATTAAAGCCACCATCGGCAGACGCGCTCAGGCGTTTCAGCGCCGTCTGTGGCCCGAGCCCTTCTCGTTCCCTCAGGTGGCCAGGACTTCAGCGTCTTCAGCCTCCACCTCGAAGCGGGTCTGTGCGCGGTCCAAGGCCTCATCGGCATCGCGTCCGTGTGCCCTCAACCAGTGAAGGACGTCGACCATCACATCGATCGCCGCTTCCTCAACCACCGCCACCGCTCCGGCCCCCGCCAGCCATAGGCGATCCTGTTCGCCACCGTAGCCGCCCAGCAATGCCTCCACTCGATTCACCCGAGCGCCCCCAGAGTGCCCCTCGGCCGAAGGCAACCCCGTCGGCAGCTCACACCAAGTCACCTTCCGGTCAGCCTGGAGCTGAACACCCCAACGGTCGGTAACAGCAGTGACCAGTGCCATTCCTCTGCCGGACTCGGCATCCAGACCGGCATCGAGGAACACCGGCAGAGCGCGGGCGTCGGAATCGTGGACCTCGATCCGTACACGAGTTCCGCTCATGGACACGACGAGGGTGGCGGGCGTACCGATGCCGACGTGGCTGATGACGTTCGACACGAGCTCGCTGACACAGAGCTGAGCGGCATCGATGACACCGTGAAGCCCCCAGAGCCCCAAATGAAGCCGCATGATCCGCCGGAGCGCCGCGACCTCCTGCGGTTCTGCCGTGAAGGGAAGGCTCCAGGGCTTCCTTGAGACACCAGCGATGCAGTCCATCCATCAACACCTCTACCTTCGAGCCGAGTTGCGGGGTGCATTCACCCACATACAGAGAGTTGCATTGGAACTCTCAAAATGGAACTCTCATTTCCTGCGACTGGTGGTGCGAGTGCACGGCGAGCGCCCCCGGCGCGCGCCACCTTGCCGTCCCCTTGGGACAACCAGGACGATCTGCTGGATCGACACGAAGGGCCGTAGGAATGGCAGTTGGACCCACGACACGAAGGCGCCAACTCGGTGCCGACCTCCGTCGTCTCCGGGAGCGAAATGGGCTGACCCTCGAAGAGGCAGGCACCCGCGTCGGCATCTCGAAGGCGACTTTGAGCCGCTATGAAACGAAGGAAGGGACGGTCAAGTGGCCGGCCGTTGATGCCCTCTGCCGCGAGTACGGCGCCTCCGATGCGGAACGCCTCGCCCTCGTGGAGCTCGCGAAGGGCGCCAAGATCCAGGGCTGGTGGCGATCCCTCGCCGACCCCATCCCTGAGTCGATGAACCTCATGCTCACGCTTGAGGACGAGGTCGTACGCGAAGACCACTACGCCTGCATGTACGTCCCCGGTCTTCTTCAGACCCGCGCCTACGCGGAAGCCGTCCACCGAGCATCAGAAGTGCATTGTCCCGAGCGCGAAGTTCAGCACATGGTCGACATCCGCATGAAGAGGCAAGAGCTTCTCGAACGCGATGAGCCCCCGCTGCTCTGGTGCGTGATCGACGAGGCGGCACTGCGGCGCAGGGTGGGCGGCAGCGAGGTCATGCAGGACCAGCTCCAGCACCTACTCACCGTGGCGCAACGACCGCACGTCACCGTCCAGGTGCTCCCCTTCTCATCTGGCGCACACGCAGCCACGGTAGGCAGTTTCGCGGTCATGCGAGGTCCGTCTCCCGAACTGGACGTGGTGTACGTGGACTTGCTCGGCGGCGGCCTCTTCATGGAGAAGCGGCCCGAACTGGAGCGTTATAGGTTGGCGTTCGAGTACCTCAGCGCACAAGCGCTCGACCTTGAGTCCTCTGCGGCGGTCATCCGCCGTATAAGCAAGGAGCTTTGATGACGAAGGCACCGACGCACGAGTGGTTCAAGTCCTCCTATAGCGGAGGCAGCGGAACCGAGTGCGTGGAGGCCGCTTTCGTACAGCCCGGAGTTCTCGTACGGGATTCCAAAGCACCTGAACGCCCATACCTCGTCGTGTCAGTGGGGGCGTGGGGCAGCTTCCTGGCTGGAGTACGTCGTCCCGAGGACTTCTAGGAGCAGGCGATCGTGAGCGGACCGAACTCGCTGCAACGGACCTCCAACGTGCACCGAGGCAGGACCGACCACGAGAGCATCGCGTGACCACCGTCAACGGCATCACCGCCCGCGGCACACAGCACTGCGAGACATCAACCCTCGGCGTACTCCTCCGCCACCAAGGACTCGATCTCTCCGAGCCCATGCTCTTCGGTCTCGGCCGCGGCCTCTCCTTCGTCTACTGGGACAGCAAGAGCATGGGCTTCCCGTTCCTCGGCGGACGGGTCAAGCCCTTCGAGCTCACCCGGAATCTGGCCGAGACGCTCGGGCTGGAGCTCGTGGTGCAGGAGACCGCCTCGCCTCGGAAGGGCTGGGCGAACGTCGTGGAGGCCATTGATGGCGGCCGGCCCGTGGGGCTGCAGCTCGACAGTTACCACCTGGACTACTTCGGGTCGAAGGTGCACTTCGGTGGTCATGTCGTCGCCATGTACGGCTACGACGACCAGGTCGCCTATCTGGTGGACACAGAGCAGCAGGGCGGAGCGGTGGCCACGAGTCTCGGTGGTCTCGCTCAGGCTCGGGCCGCGCGTGGGCCGATGACCGCCAGGCACCGGTCCTTCACCTTCGCCGCTCCCCAGTGCCTGCCCGCTGCTCACACGAGGATCGTTCCCGCCATCACCGCCTGTGCGGACGCCTTTCTCGACCCGCCCATCGCCAACCTGGGTCATCGCGGCATCGAGAAGAGCAGCAAGCTGGTACGCACCTGGCTCGGGCGGACCGACGACCCGCGGCGGGACCTTCCGCAGGCCGCCCTCCTGATGGAGAAGGCCGGTACCGGCGGTGCCCTGTTCCGTAACCTCTACCGTGACTTCCTCGCCGAATGCTCCCAAGTTCTGGAGTCCAGCCCTCACTTGCGCACCGGCCACCAGTTGTACGCCGAGGCCGCTGCGCTGTGGACCGAGGTCGCCGCGCTGATCACCCGAGCCGGTGAGTCGGGCGATGAGCAGTACCTCGTACGGGCGGGCAACGCCCTCCACGAGCTCGCACGCATCGAACGCGAGGCCATGGAGGCGCTGAGCCGTCTGCAGTCCTGAATCGAGGCCCGGGCCAGAAGCCCACGCGGTACTTCAGGTGCGTGGCCAGCGGGGTGTCCACCACTCTGACCTGCTCGAGGCGCCCCACCCCCAGGAATCGGCGGCCTCGCGCCACACCTCGCCTGGACGGCACAGACCGTCGTCGCGCTTTCCTGCCTCCCACCCCCCGCAGCCTCCTATCCTGGCCAGGTGAGACTTGAGGGGGTCGGGCTGCGCTACGGGTGGCGTGGGCCGTGGGTGGTGCGTGAGGTGGATCTGGACCTGCCGGCCGGTCGGCTGATCCGGGCCCAGGGTGCCAACGGGTGCGGGAAGTCGACGTTGTTGCGGGTGGTCGCCGGGTCGGCTCGGCCGGACCGGGGGCGGGTGCTCGGGCGTCCGGCGCGTACCGCGTACGTGCCGGAGCGGTTCCCGCCCGCGCTGCCCTTCAGCGCGTCGGAGTATCTGCGGCTCATGGGGCGGGTGCACGGTCTGCCGGGCGCGGAGGCGGAGCGGCGCGGGGCGCGGCTGCTGGCCCGGTTCGGGGCAGAGGAGCACGCGGGGCGGCCGTTGGCCAAGCTGTCCAAGGGGACGTGCCAGAAGGTGGCGGTCGTACAGGCGCTCCTCGCCGAGCCCGAGCTGCTGGTGCTGGACGAGGCGTGGACCGGACTGGACGCCGATTCCCGGATCGCCCTGGACGAGGAGGTGGAGCGGCGGGTGGCCGAGGGCGCGACCGTGGTCTTCGTCGATCATGATCCGGAACGGCTCACGGAGCGCACAGATCTGCGGTGGGTCGTCGGTGGGGGCACGGTGGCCGTGACGCGGCAGGCCGCCGCCGCTCCGGTACGGATCGACTGCGCGGGCCTGACTGGCGAGGTGGCGGAGCTGTCCGCGCTGCCCGGCGTACGGGCGGTCCGCACGCTCGCGGACGGGAGCGTGCGGTTGGAGACGGATGAGGCCCACTCGGACGCGGTGCTGCGCGCGCTGCTCGCCGAGCCGGGGGCCCATGTGCGTGGCGTGAGCGGGGGACAGCGGTGAGAGCGCTGCTTCCGCGCGGCGGCGCCTCGGTGGCTTGGGCCCACGCCCTCCACCCGAGCGGGGCACCACGGTGAGAGCACTGCCTCAGCCCTACGACATCCCGACGCCCCGAGCCCACACCCTCCACCCGAGCGGGGCACCACGGTGAGAGCACTGCTTCAGCCCTACGACGCCCCGGCGCCCCGAGCCCACACCCTCCACCCGAGCGCGGCACCACGGTGAGAGCACTGCTTCAGCCCTACGACGCCCCGGCGCCCCGAGCCCACACCCTCCACCCGAGCGGAGGCCGACCGTGACCGCGCTGCTTCGCTACTACGGCGCCCTCCTCCTCCGCTCGCAGCGCTGGCTGCCGCCCGTGCTGTTCTACGTCGGGCTGGTGGCGATCTCGCTGGACGGTCAGTCCCGGCTCGGCAGTCAGCTCGGCTGGAACGCCGCCGTGCTGGTGCCCGCCCTGGCCTGGCTCACCCGCTCCCTGCTGGCCGCGGAACCCCCGGCGGCCCGTGCCTGCCTCGCCGCCGCGACCGGCACCCGTCGGCCCCAGTACGCCGCGCTCGTCATCCCCCTGGCCGTAGGTCTGCTGCTCGTGACACTCGCGGCAGCGGTGTCCCTGCTGGTCTGCGGGGTGCCCGAGAACCTTTCCCTGGTCCTCGGCAACGGGCTGACCACCGGCCTGGTCTGCGCGTTGACGGGCAGTGCGCTGGGAGCGGCCGGTAGTCCGCCGCTGGTGCGCACGACGGCGGCCGCGGCCGGAACGCTGGTCATCGGTTCGGTGCTGCTGCTGGTGGTCTCCGCCTCACCGGCGAACGCGGCCGTCCGTGCCGCCTTCTCCTCCGACGGCGCCGATGGCCACTTCCCGCTGCTGCCCCTGCTGGCCGTACTCCCGCTGGTCGTGGCCGGCTGGTGGGCGTCGGCCCGCGCGGCCGGCCGCATCGGTGCCGGAACCGGTGCCGACGCCGGCACCGGCCAGGAGCCCGGGTGACGGTCACCGACACACGGGGCGGCCGTGGGACCGAGGGCTCGCTCATACTGAGCGGCACCGGCGGGCACCCGGTCCGACGCCGGTCGCGGGGATACTGCCCCTCAAGCACCGATCCTGGAAGGCGACGACATCATGCTCATCCTCTTTGGCACCAAGGGATACCTGTACCAGCTCGCGATACTCACCCTGGTGTGCGGGCGCTGCGGGAACCCGGCCGCGCACACCCTGCGCAAGCGCGTCACGAAGTTCACGCTGTTCTTCGTGCCGCTGTTCCCGATCTCCACGAAGTACGCGACGCAGTGCACGTTCTGCGGTGCGGAGAGCAAGGTGAGCGCGGAGGAAGCGGAGCAGCTGCAGACGCAGGCCGCCGCCGGTGGCGCGGCCGGGGGTCAGATGCAGGGCGGACAGGCCCCGCAGCAGCCGTACCACCAGTAACGGTCAGGTGAGCTTGCGGGCCACCCCGCCGTAGAAGCCGATCTCCCGCGAGCGGGGCGGCGGGGGTGTGTCCGGGCGCCAGAACGGGACCTGGGCCACGCCCGGTTCGATCAGCTCGAAGCCGTCGAAGAGGCGCTCGATCTCGGTACGGGTGCGGAGGTTCATGGAGGCCGTCGCCTTGCTGTAGACGGCCGCCGCCCCGCTGCGGTCGGCGAAGTCGCCCGTGGCGTGGGAGAGGATCAGGTGGCTGCCGGGGGCGAGGGCGTCGCGGAGGGTGGCGATGATCTCCTCGGGCTTGTCCGCCTCCGTGAGGAAGTGGACGACGGCGACCAGGAGCAGGGCCACCGGCTCGTCGAAGTCGATGACGGCGCGTACGTCGGGGTCGTCCAGGATCGCCCGCGGGTCGCGCAGGTCGGCCAGGACGATGCCGGTCGTGCCGGCCGCGTTGAGCAGGGCGCCGGCGTGGGTGTGCACGATCGGGTCGTTGTCGACGTAGACGACGCGGATGTCCGGTGCCACCTCCAGGGCCGTCTCGTGAACGTTCGGTGAGGTGGGCAGGCCGGTGCCGATGTCCAGGATCTGGCGGACGCCGGTGCCTACGACGTGACGGACGGCCCGGCGCAGGAAGGCCCGGTTGGCCCGTACGCCGATCCGCGCCTCCGGGGCCGCGGCGACGAGCCGTTCGCCGGCCTGGCGGTCGACCTCGTAGTTGTCCTTGCCGCCCAGCAGGTAGTCGTAGATCCGTGCGGGGTGCGGCTTGGTGGTGTCGATCTCCTCGGCACGGAAGCCGTTCTCTCTCACGGGGGCTCCTCTCGGGCGGCGGCGGGCGCCTGACCGCGTCAGTTGTGCGTGCGTCGATTCAACTCCCTTACGGTGGGCGGAAGTTCCAGGGGGAGGGTTCTGCGGCGGGCTCGGGTGTGGGCTCCTGGCTCGCGCAGGTCGAATGCGGTCTCGGTCACATCACACCCCCCGCGCGAAGTCCGCCACCACCTCGAAGTCCGTATCCCGCAGCCCCACCCGGGGATCGACCCAATGCAGCAGAGCCGGGCCGTCATGGTGGGAAGCCACGAACTCGCGGTCCTTTTCGTCAAGTTCGTCGTCCAGCCAGACGAAGGGGCGGCCCTCGGCGTGGGTGACGAGGTGGCGGGTCTTCCAGAAGGTGCCGTTCGGGCCGGGGGCCAGGGTCGTGGGCCAGTCGACGACCGGGAGGGGTGGGAGGCCGAGGACGGGGGCGATGAAGGTGTTCGCCTCCTCGCGCCAAGTGGTCGCCCAGACCAGGTCGTAGCGGTCCGTCAGCTTCAGCAGGGCCTGGCCGTGGGCGGGGTTGAGCCAGACCCGGAGGGGCTTGACGCGGGAGGGGGGCAGGCCGGGGTGCTGGGCGATCCAGCCGTCGGGCTTCATGCGGTGGGTGGTGTAGCCCTCGGGGCGGTGCTGGGGCTTGGCGGCGTACGGGTTCAGGGGGCCGTCGACGTCGAGGTAGAGGAGGGGGCGGCCGGTGTTCATGAGCGCTCTCGTCGGCGTCGTTCCCAGTCGGTGCGCAGGAGTTCGTACTCCACCTCGCCCTGCTCGGAGCCCTCGATCGCCTCCGGCCAGTCGCCGAAGAAGGTGCGCAGGAAGGTCAGTCCTGACTTCTCCATCACGCGGCGCGAGCCCTTGTTGACGGTCATGGTGTTGGCGGTGACGCGTTCGACGCCGAGCTCGGTGAAGCCCTTGTCGATGAGGGCGCGGGAGCCCTCGGTGGCGTAACCGCGGCCCCAGGCGGCCTTGTTGAGGCGATAGCCGAGTTCCACGACGGCCGGGCTGTCGTCGTCGAGGGGGCGGAACTCGAACCAGCCGAGGAAGGTGCCGGTGGACTTCTCCTCGGCCGCCCAGTAGCCGCGGGTGCCGAGACCGGGGTGGTCGTGGAGGACGCGGGGCAGGGTGCGGGTGCGGATCGTCTCGGGGGGCGTGGGCGCGCCGCCAGTGAGGAAGCGCATCACCTCGGGGTCGCCGTCCAGGGCGACGAGATGCCCGGCGTCGGCCTCGGTGAACGCCCGCAGCCGCAGCCTTTCGGTCTCCAGGAAGACGTACGTCACGGGCTTCTCCTCGTCGACTCGCCGGCCAGGAACTTCTCGATCTCCCGGTGGAGCGGTTCCGGCCGGTCCAGGTGTACGTCGTGGGCGGCGCCCGGGACGACGGCCGTACGGGTGTCCGGGCGACGGGCCAGCATCTCGGCCGCCTCCGCGGTCTGCATGGTGCCGGACGCGCCGCGCACGAGGAGCGTGGGGCAGCGGATCCGCGACCACTGCGGCCAGTAACCGTCCTCGGCCAGTTCCGTCATCGTGCGGACCAGCGTGTCACGGTCGAAGCGTGGACGAAGGCCGTCCGCCCGCTCCTCGAGCCCCCGTGCCCAAGCCTCGTGGCCGAGGAAGGCCGTCGCCTCCTGCAGGGAGCTGAAGGGGAGGGGCCAGCTGTCCAGCCAGCCCGCGATCTCACCGGGCAGCTCCGGGCTCCGGCCCGCCGGGCCCGCCTCGACCAGGACCAGGGAGTGCACCAGTGCGGGATGGTCCGCGGCGAGCAGCATCGCCGTATGGCCGCCCAGGGACTGGCCTACGAGGAGCGCGGGGGTGAGATCCAGTTCCCGCAGCAGGGTCACGGCGTCCTCGACGTGGGCGGCGCGGCTCACCGACGGCGGGCGGCGGGTGCTCTCACCGTGGCCACGGGCGTCGTACGACACCACGCGGTGCCCGGACGCCTCCAACCGCCGCGCCAGGTCGTCCCATTCGCCCAGATGGCCCGCGAGCCCGTGCAGGAGCAGCACCGATGGTCCGGGACCGGGGCGGTCGCGGTAGGCGATGCGGGTGCTGTCGCCGACGGTGAGGTACTTGGCGGGGCGCGTCAAGTTTCTTCCCCCTCCCGTGGGTTGCGTACGTGGGGGAAGACTCGCCCGCCCGCGCGCCGGGCGCCAGCTGTTTTCCAGGTCCCGGCTGTGACAGCCCTGTTGCCGGAACTGTGGGCTCCGCCACAGCCGTACGCCTGGTGTGCTGCTGGACTCTGCGGACCCGGAAACGAGTGGTCAGCCGGAAACGAGTGGTCAGGAGTCCAGAGTGCTCTTGCTGGTACCGCTGCTCATCCTTGTGCTCGTGGTCACCGCCTTCGGGCTCCTCGGCTACGGCGGCGGCCGAATCGCCGACTGGCTCGCCCGTCGTGCGCAACTCCCCACCGCGCTCCGCGGGCTCGCCGCTCTGGCGGGAGCCATGGGGGCAGCCGTCTACGCGTGGGGCCTGCTGTACGTCGTCGGCGCGGTCCTGGAGGCAGAGGACGGCGGAGCGAACTCGTCACCGATCATGCCGTGCCGTTCGGACGATCGGGCCGTCCATGTCATCGACTACTCGGTGAGCTACCTCCCCCTCTCCTTCGACTGCGAGATTACGGGCGGCGGCAGCTACACCGCCGACGTGATCCCCGCCTACGTCACCCCCGCCGCCGTAGGCCTCGCCCTCGCCGCCGTCGGCTGTGCCGTCTCCGCCGCGTATGTGACGGAGCTGCGGCTGCGGGCCGGGGCACGCAAGGGCGAGGCCACCTAGATGATCGATTCGAAGGCGTTAGTGGTCGTAGGCGGTCAGTGAGCGCGGGCCAAGCTGCCCGGTGCGGTCGTTGCGCCAGATCGCGGCGGTGGCGCCAGGATGCGCGGCATGACACGGGCGATCACAGATGGACCACGCACATGGACGCGACCGTTCCCCGCCGCGCAGCGGGACGGCGATGCGCGCAACTGTGCGCTCAATAGCCATTACCGCCGGTCGAATGGGTGCCGCTGCCCGTTGAGGCGGTGCCGCCCACGGTGACTTCGGTCTTCATGCCCAGGTCCTTGTGGCCGTCGACGGGGCAGTAGACCTGGTACTTGCCGTCCTTCAGCGAGACGGTGAGGTTCGCCGACTCTCCGGGTGCCAGCGTCCGCGTCTTGTGTTCCGTTCCGGAGCCGTCGATCTCCATGGCGTGGTCGTGTTGGCCGTCGTTCTTGACGGCGAACGTGTAGTTCCCGGCCTTCAAGGTCTTCTGGGACAGCTCCATCTTGTAGTCGACCAGTTTCACGTCCACCTGGGTGGTTCCCTGCTTGCCACTCTGTTCCGGGGCTGACGATGACGAGCCGCCACCGTTGCCGTTTCCGCCTCCGCACGCCATGAGGATGGCTGCCAGTGCTCCGGCGGCCAGCCCGGGCCCGACGTTCCTGCGTACGAACGTCATGAGCGTCGTCGCCATGTCTCGGCCCTCCGTGAGAAATCGTTACTGACCAGAGATACGGATGGATCACGCCAGGAGACTCACAAATCGTAGCAATCGGGGCGAACAGATCATGACTGACAGGGAATGCGAGTGGCTGAGGGCCGTCGCCGACGAGTCGGCGCTGGGTATCCTCCCCGGTCAGGAGCGCGCCGAGGCCATCGCCCACCTGGACCGCTGCCCCACCTGCCGGAAGCACGTGGAGCACCTGACGTTCGTCGGAGACGGACTGCTCTCCCTCCTGCCGGACAGCGAGCCGCCCGTCGGCTTCGAGACACGGGTGACGGACAGGCTGGGCCTGAACCGGCCGGCGCGCAGGCGGCGACCACGGGCCGGCGTGGCGGTCGCGGCCGCCGTCGCGACCGCCCTCGGGTTCGGCTTCGGTGGCTGGGCCGTCGGTACGGCCATCAAGGGAGCGTCGGCTCCCTCCTCGCGGAGTTCGCAGCCACCCGGCTCGGAGGACGGCCTGCTCGCAGCGTCCCTGCTGGCCCCCGGCCACCGCCCGGTGGGCCGGATCTTCGCCTATAGCGGATCTCCGGGCTGGGTCTACCTGTCGGTCCACCTCGGCCGGGACGGGTCCGGACCCGGCTCCCGGGCCGGTGGCGAGTCCGAGGCCGCAGGCTCGCGCGACGGATACCCGGAGGCCGGAAAGGTCGGATGCCGCCTGGAGCGTACGGACGGCACGTCGGTCCACCTCGGGGCGTTCTCCCTCGACGACACCGGCCGGGGCTACTGGGGAGCCCCCACGCCTGTCGACCCGGCCACGGTGTCCGGTGCCCGGCTGCTGGCCGCGGACGGCTCCGTCCTGGCCACGGCCCACTTCGACGCACGGCACAACCAGTGACCTCAGATCACCCCACGTCCACCGGTCAGTGGCGCCTCTCATCCGGCCCGGTTCGGTCAGTGGCGCCGGACGCGGCGTCCGGAGGAGCCGCGTCCGACGTGCCGGGGGCGGATACGCGCCCCTGCGGAATTGATCATCCAGGCACGGCAGGCGGGGCTTCAGCCCATGGGGACCAGCTCCGCCTTGCCGAACAACAGGGCGTAGCCGGAGGGCAGCTGGGTCAGGACGCGGTCCACGAGCTCGTCGCCCACCAGTTCCGGCAGCACGCTCAGGACCGAGCTGACGTGCCAGCGGGCCGTCGCCGGGGTCGCGCCCTCGATACGGGCGGCCACCGTGTCCACGAACTCCGGTGCCGACAGAGGTCTGTTGAGCGGGATGCGGGAGGCGATGATCCTGGCCGCTTCCTCGGGCAGGGCCCGGGCGAGGTCGACGCGTTCCTCGCCGGTGACGTGGTCGCCGAGGGCGGACAGGACGACGCGCAGGACGTGTTCCGCCTCCGCCGTGGTCACGTACTGTCCGGCGTCCTGCACCGCCTCGGCGAGGTCGGTCCAACTGGGTCGGTTCGCGCTCATGTACGGGTCTCCTGGGGGTTGTCGCGCCGGGCGCCCCGCGGACCGACACACCGGCCCGCGGGACGCCGCTGTCTGTTGCGTGGGCGGGGGTCAGCCGCTGTCTCCGCGACTGCGGGACTCAGCCGCTGATCTGCCTGCGTTCGCTGTCGCCGCCCGTGATCTGGATGCGGCGCGGCTTGGCCTGCTCGGCCACCGGGATGCGCAGGGTGAGGACGCCGGCGTCGTACGAGGCGTCGATGCGTTCCGTGTCGAGGGTGTCGCCGAGGAAGAGCTGACGGGTGAAGGAGCCCGTGGGGCGTTCGGCGACGATCATCTCCGCGCCCTCGGGGGCGGGGACGCGGCGCTCGGCGCGGACGTTCAGGACGTTGCGTTCGACGTCCAGTTCGATCGTCTCGGGGTCGACACCGGGAAGGTCGAAGTGGACGACGAAGTCGTCCCCGGACCGGTACGCGTCCATCGCCATCGCGGCGGGACGGGCGGTGGAACCGAAGACCTGCTGCGCGAGCCGGTCGAACTCACGGAAGGGGTCGGTACGCATGAGCATCACAGTCCATCTCCTTTCCACAGACTCTGCGGTGCGATGCCCTACGCCTTCTTATATAGCTCGGAGCCAGGAAACTTGACAAGCCCCGACTCAGGTCCGTTTTCCGGAACCGGCTCGGAGTTAGCCTCGGCCTCATCGGCGGTGTCGATCGTGACCGCGTCGATCGTGATCGTTCAGGAGGCAGACATGGCGAAGGTTCCGAGTGCGGTCGTAGCGGCGGGCGGGATCGTCGGCGGGTACGGCGTGGCCCGCTGGACGAGGAAGCGGCAGCTGGGCGGGGCGGTGCTGGCCGTCGCCGGGGCCGCGGCGGCCCAGCAGTGGCGGGAGCGGGCCGGCGGGAAGGCCGCCGGAGCGCTGACGGCCGCGTATGTCGCCGCCTTCGCCGGGTCCCACCCGCTGGCCAAGAAGGTGGGCGCGTGGCCGGCGGTGTTCGGCGTGGCGGGAGCGGTGGCCCTGGCGTCGTGGGCGGTGGCGGACCGCAACGCCTGAGAGGTCACCGGCCTCCCCCGTCCCGGTGGGTCAGCACATTGACCACCCGGCCGTTCGGATCCCGGACGAAGAAGCGCCGTACGCCCCACTCCTCGTCCCGCAGCTCCCGTACGACCTCGGCGCCCGACGCCACGACCTGCGCGTACACGGCGTCGACGTCCTCGACCTCCACGCTCAGGTCGGGGACGACGGGGGCGGTGCGCTCCTCGGTGAGGAAGCTGATCTGGGCGGTCGGGTTGGCGGGCGACGCCATCGTGACGACCCACCCCATGTCCATGACCTCCTCGAAGCCGAGCAGGCCGTAGAAGGCACAGTTGGCTGTCAGGGCCTCACCGGACTCGACATGGATGTCGGGCATGATCCTGCGGATACTCATGGCACGGCTCCTTCGCTGTCATCGGCGGCCGGCGGGCCTCTTTCTGTTATCGCCCTTCCACCCTCGCGTCTCCTGAGCGTCCCCAGCCACCGGCACGCGAGGAATGACGTTCGTGACTTCACAGATCAGCCGTCGCAGCATGCTCAAGGCGGCGGGAGCCGCGGGTGTCGCGGTGACCGCCGCGACGGCCGCGCCCGCCACCGCCGCCGAATCCGCGTTTGCGCACCCGGGTCTGCTGCACACGCGGGCCGACCTCGCCCGCATGGCCGCGAAGGTGAAGGCGGGCGCCGCGCCCTACACGGCCGGCTTCGCCAGGCTGACCGCCAACCGCCATGCGCAGAGCGGCTGGACGCCCAACCCGCAGGCGACGGTGTACCGGGGCGCGGGCAGCCCGCAGAACTACACGACGCTCTACAACGACATCCACGCCGCGTACCAGAACGGCCTGCGCCACCACGTCAGCGGCGACAGCGCGTACGCCGACACGGCCGTGGCGATCCTCAACGCCTGGTCGGCGAAGCTGACTTCCGTCGAAGGCAGCGCGGACCGTTTCCTCGCCGCCGGACTCTACGGCTACCAGTTCGCCAACGCCGCCGAACTGGTCCGGGATCACCCGGACTTCGACCTCTCCCGCTTCCAGGAGATGCTCACCAAGGTCTTCGCCCCGCTCAGCGACGACTTCCTGGTCCGGCACAACGGTGCCGTCGTCACCAACTACTGGACCAACTGGGACCTGTGCGCCATGGCCTGCGTCCTGGCCACGGGCATCTTCTGCGACGACGCCTCCCAAGTCGCCCGCGCGATCGACTACTTCAAGCACGGCGAAGGCCTCGGCTCCCTCAAGCACGCCATCCCCGTCGTGTACGACGACGGCCTCGCCGAGTGGCTGGAGGCGGGCCGGGATCAGGGGCACGCGCTTCTCGGGGTCGGCCTGATGGGCACGTTCTGCGAGATGGCGTGGAACCAGGGGTACGACCTGTACGGCTACGACGACAGCCGGTTCCTCAAGGGCGCCCAGTACGTGGCGAAGTGGGGCATGGGAGGGGAGGTCTCCTACACCGCGAACACTCGCGCGAAGGGGGCGATCGGGGGGTGGTCCGGTCGGGAGACGGCGTCCGCGGTGGCCGGCGTCGACCCCGCGATGACCCGCCCCATCTGGGCGATGATCGCCAACCACTACACGAAGCGGCGGGGGCTTTCGGCGTCGTACGTCACCCGGATCGCGGCGAAGTCCTCGCCGGAGGGTGGGGGCGGGGACTACGGCCCCAACAGCGGGGGCTACGACCAACTGGGCTTCGGCACGCTGGCGTTCACGCGGGACCGGGCCTCGGATACGGGGGCCTCCCCTGTCCCAGCGGCCGGCGCGAGCGCTCCTCCGACCTCCGGCGCCCGGCCCCAGACGGGGGGTACGGCGTCCCCCGCCGCGGGCGACGACCTCGCGGCCAGCGGCTCCAACGACATCGTCGGCTGGTCCGCGGCCGCGGGGGTCACCGCGGTGGCGGGGGGACTGCTTTTGCTGCGGCGGCGGGATCGAGTGCGGCATGGGGGTACCGAGTAGGGGGTGCCGGGTCAGGTTGTCGGGCGAGTGCGGGCCGGTGGGGGCTGGTCGCGCAGTTCCCCGCGGGCAGCTGCGCTGGGCTTGGGTGGGGCGCCTATGGGGGTGCCGGGTCAGGTTGTCGGGCGAGTGCGGGCCGGTGGAGGCTGCTCGCGCGGTTCCCCGCGGACAGCTGCGCTGGGCTTGGGTGGGGCGCCTATGGGGGTGCCGGGTCAGGTTGTCGGGCGAGTGCGGGCCGGTGGGGGCTGGTCGCGCAGTTCCCCGCGCCCCTGGGGAGTTGCAGTCACCGGCGCCACGACGGACCGATCCTCACCCCCCCCCGCACCACCTCGCGCGCCCGGCGGACCGCCGGCCCCACCGCGCGCCACGACGGACTGTTCGCCGTACCGCGCGCCGCGACGGGCCGTTGGCCGCGTACGGCGCGCAGGGGACGGGGTGGGGGGTGTCCGCCCGCAGCGGCCGGCGTCCGTTACAGGGCACTGTTGAAGCAGCCGAGCCGCCGGACCGAGGACGGACACCCCCCACCCCGGCCCCGACCCACCCACCGAACCCCACGCGCTACACCCGCCCCCACCGAAGCCGAAACGGGCCGCCGCAGGCATCCAGGGGCGCGGGGAACTGCGCAAAAACGCCCGCCCCCACCAACCGCTCACGTCGCAGTCAGCGGCTTCGCGATGTCCTCCAGCGACCGCCGCTCCGCCCGCACCGCAAGGAACGCCGCCACCAACCCCGCCGCGCACATCAGCCCCGCGCCGATCTGGAAGGCAAGCACCGTGTCACCGACCTTCCCCGTGTTCGTCAGGTCGGCGAACAGCAGCGGCCCGCTGATACCGCCCGCCGCCGTACCCAGCGCGTAGAAGAACGCGATCGACATCGCCCGCGTCTCCATCGGGAACACCTCGGACACCGTGAGGTAGGCGCTCGACGCCCCCGCCGACGCGAAGAACAGAACCGCGCACCAGCACGCCGTCAACGTGCCCGCGCTCAACGACCCCTGGTCGAACAGCCACGCCGTCCCGAACAGCAGCAGCCCCGACAGCAGATACGTCGACGAGATCATCACCCGCCGCCCCACCGTGTCGAACAGCTTCCCCAGCAACAGCGGCCCACAGAAGTTACCGATCGCGATGACCGCGAAGTAGTACCCGGTGTCCCCCGTCGGCACGTCGAAGAACTTCGTGAGGATCGCCCCGAACCCGAACGTGATCGCGTTGTAGAGGAAGGCCTGGCCGATGAACAACGAAAACCCCAGCACCGAACGGCGCCGGTAGTCCGAGAACACCGTTCGCGCGATCTCCACGAACGTCACACTCCGCCGCTGATGGATCGTGATCTCGCCCTCGGGCGCCGGCAGAGCGGACCCCCGCTCCGCCTCCACCCGCTGCTCGATCGACGTGACGATCCGCTCGGCCTCCTCGTCCCGCCCATGGATCAGCAACCACCGCGGACTCTCCGGCACATGCCGCCGTACGAGAAGGATCACGAACGCCAGCACAGCCCCGAGCGCGAACGTCAGCCGCCACCCCACGTCCTTCGCGAAGATGTCGGTGTTCAGCGCGACGATCGACAGCAGCGAGCCGCCCACCGCTCCCAGCCAGAAACTCCCGTTGATCATCAGGTCGACCCGGCCCCGGTACTGCGCCGGGATCAGCTCGTCGATCGCGGAGTTGATCGCCGCGTACTCCCCGCCGATCCCGAACCCGGTCAGGAAGCGGAACGCGAAGAACCACCAGGACTCGAAGGCGACCGACGTGAGCGCCGTGGCGGCGAGATACACCGCCAGAGTGATCATGAACAGCTTTTTACGGCCCCATTTGTCCGTCAACCGGCCCCAGAACAGCGCCCCCACACACGCCCCGGCCACATACAGCGCCGCCGCGATCCCGGTGACCTGCCCGGAGGAGATGGACAGCCCGCTCCCCGGCTCCGAGAGCCGGCTCGCGATGTTGCCGACGACCGTGACCTCCAGGCCGTCGAGGATCCACACGGTGCCGAGTCCGATGACGATCGTCCAGTGCCAACGCGACCAGGGAAGCCGGTCGAGTCTGGCGGGGATGTTGGTCGTCACGGTACGGCCGGTATCGGCCTGGGCTGTGGTCACGGAAGGGCTCCCTCCCCGTCAGGCGATCGGCGGGCGATCGGCGGGCGAACGTCACCCGGGTGCCCCCGACCAGCCCGCCTACGCCCTGCCTACGCCCCGCCTACGCCCCCAGCACCCGCGACACCGTGTAGATCAACAACCCCGCGAGCGACCCCACGACCGTGCCGTTGATCCGGATGAACTGAAGGTCACGGCCGATGTGCGCCTCGATCTTCCGCGTCGTGTGCTCGGCGTCCCAGCCGGCCACCGTGTCCGTGATCAGGGAGGTGATCTCCCGCCGGTAGGTGGTGACCACGTACACCGCGGCCCCCTCCACCCACCCGTCGACCTTCGACTGCACCTTCGGGTCGACGGCCATCCGCTGCCCCAGCGACAGCAGCGACGCCCGCACCCGCAGCCGCAGCTCACTGCGCTCGTCCTCGGCGGCGGAGACGATCATCGACCGTACGGCGGTCCAGGCGGACGCGATCAGGTCCTGGACCTCGCCGCGGCCCAGCACCTCGCCCTTGAGCCGCTCGACACGCGCGCGGGTGTCAGTGTCGGACTGGAGGTCCGAGGCGAAGTCCGTCAGGAACCGGTCCAGCGCGCCCCGCGCCGGATGGGACGGCATGTCCCGCATCTCGGTGACGAAGCGCAGCAGCTCCTTGTAGACCCGCTCGCCGACCTTCTTGTCGACGAAACGCGGGGTCCAGCCCGGGGCGCCCCCCTGCACCGCGTCCATGACCTGGTCGTCGTGCAGCACGAGCCAGTCGTGGGCCCGGGCCACCACCAGGTCGACGACCCGCCGGTGCCCGCCGTCGGCGACGACCTTGTCCAGCATCTTCCCGATGCCGGGCGCGATCTCCTGGGCGTCGGCCCGCCGGGTGATCGCCTCACCGACCACGGCCTGGACATCGGAGTCCCGCAGGACGGTCAAGGCACCCCTGAGCGCGGCCGACAGCTCCGCCGTGACCCGGTCGGCGTGCTCGGGCTCGGCCAGCCACGTCCCCAGCCGGCTACCGATCCCCACGGCACGCAGCCGCTGTCGTACGACGTCCTGCGAGAGGAAGTTCTCGCCGACGAACTCGCCGAGTGACACCCCCAACTGGTCCTTCTTGGTGGGGATGATCGCGGTGTGCGGGATGGGCAGGCCGAGCGGGTGGCGGAAGAGGGCGGTGACCGCGAACCAGTCGGCGAGCGCGCCCACCATGCCGGCCTCGGCGGCCGCGGCGACATAGCCGGCCCAGGGACCGGCCCCGGAGTTGTGCGCCCACTTGGCCAGCACGTACACCACGGCCACGAGGAGCAGCAGTCCGGTGGCGGTGAGCTTCATGCGCCGCACGCCGCGCTGTTTCTCCAGGTCCGCTTCGCTGAAGGTGTTCATCGCACGTACGGCCGAAGCGGGGACGGCACGGTTCACGGCCCCGTCCGGCCGGGCATGCTGCTCCACGTCAGATGGTCCCGTTTCCTGAGGTTTCGTACGATCCATCCGCTCCACCCGTTCGGTGATCCCTCACACATTGTCCCTTCCTGACCGACTCCCGGAACAGAACAAGAGTTCCCGGCGTCTTTCCGGACGAGCGAACCGGAGGGGGTCTCGTCACCTACCCCCAGGTTCATGCCTCATCATGAGGTGATCAGATCGGAGCCCCGGGCTCCCATCGCCCTAGGAGAACAGCACCACATGACTCGGCGTCATGGTTACGCCCTTCTCGCCGCGATCATCGCCGTGATCGTGGCCATGTCCACCGCCATCTACGTCGGAGTGGCGGCCGACACCGGCACCAGGGACCGCACCTCGCTGTCCGGCCCCCGGCCCGCACGCCCCTCCGCCGCACCCGCCTCCGCCGGAGTCTGGGTCGGCACCTGGTCCGCCTCCCCGGTCGGCGCCGAACCCGGCACCCAGGCCGAGGGCATGACCGGCCGCTCCGTGCGCAACGTCGTGCACGCCGCCGTCGGCGGTACGAGTGCCCGCGTCACGCTGTCCAATCTCTACGGCCGGACCACGCTGACCATCACGCACGCCTCGATCGCCCTCGCCGCCGGCACCCGGACCGCCGCCGCGAGCGCGGGAACCATGCGGCCGCTCACGTTCGCCGGCAACACCACGGTCGTCATCGCGGCGGGCGGACAGGTACTCAGCGACGCCGTCGCCCTGGCCGTCCCGGCGGGCGGCGACGTCCTCGTCACCACCTACTCCCCCAGCCTGTCCGGGCCGGTCACCTACCACCCGACGGCACGGCAGACGTCGTACGCAGGCGAGGGCGACCTCACCGAGGACGAGACCGGGACGGCGTACACCGAACAGGTCGACCACTGGCGGTATCTCACCGCGCTGGACGTGCTCAGCGGCGAGGCCGACGGCACGGTGGTCGCCTTCGGCGACTCGCTGACCGACGGCAAGAACTCCACCGCCGACGCGAACGACCGCTGGCCCGACTACCTGAACCGGCGCCTGCGTACCGCGATCGCCGCCGGGCGGGACCTGCCCCGCTACAGCGTCGTCAACGCGGGGATCGGCGGCAACCGGGTCCTCTCGGACGCCCGTGGCCGCCCCCTGGAGAACCAGGCGGGCATCCGCCGCTTCCGACGGGACGTGCTCGACCGCCCCAACGTCAAGATCGTGGTCGTCGACCTCGGCATCAACGACCTCCTGCGCACCCCGGGCACCGCCGACCCACAGAAGATCCTCACCGGCCTGCGCGACCTGGTCCGCCAGGCCCACGCGCGCGGCATCAAGGTCGTCGGCGCGACCCTCATGCCCGTCGGCAAGCGCGCCACCTGGACCGAGGCCCGCGAGGTCGTCCGCCAGACGATCAACGCGGAGATCCGCTCGGGCAGGGTCTACGACGCGGTGGTCGACTTCGACAAGGCGCTGAGGGATCCCTACGACCCCCGCGCGCTCCGCACGATGTACGACTCCGGGGACCGGCTGCACCCCAACGACAAGGGGTACGAGCGGATGGCGGACACCTTCGACCTGGCGTACCTGAAGGGGTCGACGGCGGCACGGCTGTAGCTGCGGGCCGGTAGGGGCTTGTCGCGCCCACGCGGCGGAGCCGCACATCGATACAGCCCCGCGCCCCTGGGTGGGTGCAGTCGCAGCATGCTTAGCTGCACCCACTCGTCTGGGGGCGCGGGGCCGTGACATCAGCGGCTCCGCCGCGGGGCGCGACCAGCCACAACGGACCCGCACCCGCCCACCGACCGCTCAGTCCTCGCCCCGTCGGAGCTCCCGGACCGCCTCCCGGCGATCGAGCCGCTCCTGCCGCCGCTCCTCGCGGAGCCGCTGCCGCTCGGCCCTCGTCACCTTCCGTTCGACCCCGACCCCGCCCCAGAACGCGAACCCGGTCACGACCACCCGAGGCGCGCCCGGCTCCCCTGGGACACCCTGCTCAGCGTGGTCGAACCCGCCCATGATCCCGATCCCGCGCACCACGACCTCGACCCCGGGCGGCACGATCACCTGCACCCCGCCCATGATCGCGACACAGTTGATCTCGACCTCGCCGTCGGCGAAGTTCGCCTCCCGCAGATCGAGCTCACCACCACCCCAGAAGGCGAAGCAGTTGAACCGCCGGGGCACGGTCCACCGCCCCCTGCGCTGGAACCCGGACATCACGGCGACGGCCCACGTGGACGAGCCCTCACCGCCGACGATCCGGGACGCCCAACTCCCGTCCGGCTCGGGCCGCTTCAGCATGTCGACCCTGGGGACGGCCACCTGGCCGACCGGAAGATCCCGGGTGATCGGCGCGAGTTCGCCGTACGTCCGTGCCTTGTACGTCGCGTCCAGCCGTTCCTCGAACTCCTCCATGTCGAGCCGCCCCTCCGCGAGGGCGTCCCGCAGGACCTCGGCGACTCGCTCACGATCGGCGTCGGCAGCCCGCAGTTCCGGGCCGGGGGGCCTGGGGGATGTCCCCCCGGAAGACACAGCGTCGGTCATGTACAGCAGCCTACGAGTTACCGCACCCCACGGCTACGACACCGCTTTCTCCGCTTCTCCGGCGTACATCTTCGCGATCACCGCCTCGATGTCCGGCTCCCGCACCGACAGATCCAGCAGCGGATACTCCGCCGCGACCCGCGCCACCAGCGCCGCCGCCGACTCGGACGCGGGGAACGCCAGCCACTGCCGCGGCCCCTCCACCTTCACCACGCGCGCGGGCGGCGCCTCGATCGGCGGCAACTCCCGCTCCAGGTCCACCACCAGAGTGCGTTCGCTCTCGCCCACCTCGTGGAGTCCGACGAGGGGACCGTCGTACATCAGGCGCCCGTGGTCGATGACCATCACGCGCGAGCAGAGCTGTTCGATGTCCTGGAGGTCATGAGTGGTCAGCAGGACCGTCGTACCGCGCTCGGTGTTCAACTCCCGTAGAAACCCCCGCACCTTGGCCTTGGAGATGACGTCGAGTCCGATGGTCGGCTCGTCCAGGTACAGCACCTCGGGGTCGTGCAGCAGGGCCGCCGCGATGTCACCCCGCATCCGCTGGCCCAGCGACAGCTGCCGTACCGGCACGTCCAACAGGTCGGCCAGTTCGAGGAGTTCGACGCAGCGGTCGAGGTTCTCGCGGTAACGGGCGTCCGGGATGCGGTACATGCGGTGCATCAGCTTGTAGGAGTCGATCAGCGGAAGGTCCCACCACAGGGTCGTGCGCTGGCCGAAGACCACGCCGATGCGGTGGGCGAGCCTTGTCCGCTCCCGGGACGGGTCGATACCCGCCACCCGCAGCCGACCACCGCTCGGCGTCAGGATGCCCGTCAGCATCTTGATCGTCGTCGACTTGCCGGCGCCGTTCGGGCCGATGTACCCGACCATCTCGCCGCGCGCCACGGTGAAGGAGATCGAGTCGACCGCCCGCACCTGGCGCCGCTCCCGCCTGAGGAAACCCGTCTTCTTGCGCACGTCGAAGACCTTCTCGACGCGGTCGAGTTCGATGAAAGCGTCTACCGCCAAGTCCGCCACCACGTCCACCACTTGGTCCACCTCTAACTCCCCGTACTCCGATACGAACCGAGGCCCGCCCGCCACGCGAGCCCGGCCAGCGCACCGCACGCCACCGCCACCAGCGGCGACGCGAAGGCCGCCCACTGCGGCAGATCCAGCGGATACGGCCGACCCAACACATAGGAGGCCGGCACCCAGTTGACGAAGGCGAGGGGCAGCATGAACGTCACCCCGCGCACGAAGTCCTTCCCGAACACCGTCGGCGGATACTGAAGCAGCGTCGTACCGCCGTACGTGAACGCGTTCTGCACCTCGGAGGCGTCCTGCGCGAAGATCTGGAAGGCCGCGCCCGCCACGAACACCGCGCAGAAGATCGCCGCACCGCTGACCACCATCAACGGCACCAGCAGCACCTTCGCCGCACTCCAGTCGACGTCGACCGAAGCCAGCGCCCACACCAGCACCACCGTGCCCTGGGTGATCCGGCCCAGGCGGCGCACCGCGAAACGGTCCGCGCCGATCTGCGCGAGCACCGGTGCCGGCCGCACCAGCAGTATGTCGAAGGAGCCGTCCCGGATCCGGGCGCCCAGCACATCCATCGAGCCGAGCACCAGGTCGGCGATCCCGAAGGCGGTCACCGAGAGGCCGTAGAGGAAGGCGATCTCGGGCAGGCCCCAGCCACCCAGCGAGTCCACCTGCGAGAACATCAGCAGAATCCCGACGAAGTCCAGGCCGGTCATCAAAAGGTTGCCGAACATGGTGACGACGAACGAAGTGCGGTAGGTCATGGAGGAGCGGACCCACATGCCCGCGATCAACCAGTAGGCCCGCACACCCTCACCCAGACGCGACGTCTCAGCCACCCTGCACCACCACCCGCCGCGTCGCCGCCGACTGCAGCATCCGCCCGGCCGCCAGCAGCACCACCGCCCACGTCGCCTGGAAGGCGTACGCCCCCAGCGGATCCGCCTCCCCCATCAGCACGTCCGCCGGCATCTGGAGCTGCGCCGCCCACGGCAGCGCCCGCACGATGTCCCCCAGCACCCCCGGGAAGGCGTTGAGCGGGAAAACGATGCCCGAGCAGAAGACGCCCGTGATCATCACGGCCTGCATGATGCCCATGCCGTCCATCAGCCAGAACACGCTCAGCGCCGCCAGATAGCGGATCCCGAAGCTCACGACCATCGCGAGCAGCAGCGCCACGAACAGCGCCGCCCACGAGGTGACGTCCGTGGGCAGCGCCATCCGGAAGAACAGCGCGCCGAAGACGAAGGGGACCACTCCGCGTCCCAGCAGCTGGAACAGCGAGCGGCCCAAGTCGCTCGCCAGCCACCACAGTTGGAGATCGGCCGGCCGGTACAGGTCGACCGCGATCTCACCCGTGCGGATCCGCTCGGTCACGTCCTTCTCGGCACCGCCGCCCTGGATGGCCAGCGTCGAGTACAGGCACTGCCCCAGCCATACGTAGGTGACCGCCTGCGCCTGGTCGTAGCCCCCGAGATGGGGCTTCTCGTCCCACAACGCGAGATAGGTGTAGACGAGGATCACACCGAAGACGGTGTTGGTGAACACACCTGCGAGCGTGGCCGCACGATATGTCGCGTACCGTCTGAATCCACCCGCCGCGACGGCGGCGTACAACCGCCAGGAACCCACATCCACAGCCCTCCTCCGCCCGCGACACCAAAGCGCAGGAGCCTAGTGCGCAGGTGACGAGGCGGGCCACCCATTTTCCCGGGGAGACGCGCGCCATATCCGGGAACGGAACGCATGGTGCGAGAGTCTTCAACAGGGGACGCAGAAGGCGTAACGAGGTCGTACGGGAACGTACGAGGCGAAACAGGAGTCCGTGCACGAGATGAGCGACCAGCCGCAGCAGCCGACCGAGGGCTGGGCACCGACAGACCCGCAAGCGGCTGAAGGGCCCGGCGGGCAGAAGAAGGCCAAGCGGCCCAAGCGCACCGGCTGGCGACGGGTGATCCCGACCTGGCGCATGGTGCTGGGGACCTTCGTCCTCGGGCTGATCGCCCTGGCCGGCCTGTTCTTCCTCGGCTACTCCATGGTCAACATCCCGCCGGCCAACGCGCTCGCCACCAAGCAGTCCAACGTCTACCTCTACGCCGACGGCAGCCAGCTCGCCCGCGACGGCGAGGTCAACCGCGAGAACGTCTCCCTCGCACAGATCTCCAAGGACGCCCAGCACGCCGTACTGGCCGCCGAGGACCGCGACTTCTACAGCGAGTCCGCGATCGACCCCAAGGCCATGCTCCGCGCCGGCTGGAACACCGCCACCGGCAAGGGCAAGCAGTCCGGCTCGACGATCACCCAGCAGTACGTGAAGAACTACTACCTGGCCCAGGAGCAGACCGTCACCCGCAAGGCCAGGGAGTTCTTCATCTCGATCAAGCTGGACCGCACCCAGTCCAAGGACCAGATCCTCGAGGGCTACCTCAACACCAGCTACTTCGGCCGCAACGCCTACGGCATCCAGTCCGCCGCCCAGGCCTACTACGGCACCGACGCCGACGACCTCGACCCGGCCCACGCCGCCTACCTCGCCGCGCTGGTCAACGCGCCGAGCGAGTACGACGTCGTCGCGCACCCCGAGAACAAGGCGGCGGCCGAGGCCCGCTGGAACTACGTCCTGGACGGCATGGTCAAGAAGGGCTGGCTGGCCCAGTCCGAGCGCACCGGCCTGAAGTTCCCGATGCCCAAAGAGCAGACCGTCTCCACCGGCCTGTCCGGGCAGCGCGGCTACATCGTGCAGGCCATCAAGGACTACCTCACCACCAACAAGATCATCACCGCGGAGCAGCTGGAGGCCGGCGGCTACCGCATCACCACCACCCTGGACAAGAGCAAGCAGAACGCCTTCGTGAAGGCCGTCGACGACCAGGTGATGAAGAAGCTCGACAAGAAGAACAACAAGGCCGACAACTACGTCCGCGCGGGCGGCGCCTCCGTCGACCCGAAGACCGGCAAGGTCGTCGCGATGTACGGCGGCATCGACTACGTCAAGCAGTACACGAACGGCGCGACCCGCGGCGACTTCCAGGTCGGCTCCATCTTCAAGCCCTTCGTGTTCGCCTCGGCCGTCCAGAACGACTCCGAGACGCAGGACGGCCAGACCATCACCCCCAACACCTACTACGACGGCACCAACAAGCGCCCCGTCGTCGGCTGGAACGGCGGCAGCTACGCCCCCGAGAACGAGGACCAGGGCTCCTACGGCGAGATCACCGTGCGCGCGGCCACCGACAAGTCCGTCAACTCGGTGTACGCGCAGATGGCCGTCGACGTCGGCGCCGACAAGGTCAAGCAGACCGCGATCGACCTGGGCATCCCCTCCGACACCCCGGACCTGACCGGCACGCCCTCGATCGCGCTCGGCGTGAACACCGCGAGCGTCCTCGACATGGCGGAGGCCTACGCCACCCTCGCCAACCACGGCCGGCACGGCACGTACACGATGATCGACAAGATCACCAAGGACGGCGCGGAGACCGTCGAACTGCCTCAGAAGAAGACCCAGCAGGCCGTCAGCCGCGAGGCCGCCGACACCACCACCTCGATCCTGCAGAGCGTCGTCGAGAACGGCACCGCCACCGCCGCCCAGGGCGCGGACCGCCCCGCCGCGGGCAAGACCGGCACCGCCGAGGAGGACACCGCGGCCTGGTTCGCGGGCTACACCCCGGACCTCGCCACGGTCGTCTCCGTCATGGGCCAGGACCCGGTGACCGCCGCCCACAAGTCGCTGTACGGCGCCATCGGGCTGCAGCGCGTCAACGGCGGCGGCCCGCCCGCCCAGATCTGGGCGCAGTACACCAAGGCCGCCCTCAAGGGGAAGCCGGTCACCGACTTCGACCTCGAGCTCCAGCCGGGCGCCGAGACCCGGGCCCCGAGCAGCCAGGCCCCGGTCGACCCGACCACGGGCGGCCAGGACGACGGCGGCACCACCGGCGACACCACCGGCGGCGAGCAGACCCCGGGCCAGACCGAGGGGCAGACCCAGGGCCAGGACAACGGCGGCACGACCACGACCGGCGGCGACACCACGACGGGCGGCACGACCGACGGCGGCGCGACCACCGGCGGCGGCACGACCGACGGCGGCACGACGACCGGCGGGACCACGGGGGGCGGGGGCACCACCAACGGCGGCACCACGAACGGCGGCGGCACGACGGGTGACACGACCGGCGGAACCACCGGAGACACACCGAGCGGCGGGGCGACGACGGAAGGCGCGGGCCTGGTGAGCCCGTACAGATGGGACTGACGTCCCGCGAGGACGGCGAAAGGGGCCGGTGACGTCGGTCACCGGCCCCTTTCGGACCGCTGTCTACAGATACAGGCCCGTCGAGTCCTCGGAACCCTCGAACCGGTCGGCCGCCACGGCGTGCAGATCACGCTCACGCATGAGCACGTAACCGGTCCCGCGCACCTCGACCTCGGCGCGGTCCTCGGGGTCGTACAGCACCCGGTCACCGGGCTCCACGGTCCGTACGTTCTGCCCCACCGCGACCACCTCCGCCCAGGCCAGCCGGCGTCCGACGGCCGCGGTGGCGGGAATGAGGATGCCGCCGCCCGACCGCCGCTCGCCCTCACCGTTCTCCTGCCGCACGAGTACACGGTCGTGCAGCATCCGGATGGGCAGCTTGTCGTCCGGGGTGTCGTTTCTCTTCGCGCTCACGCCACTGAACCTACCTGTCCTCGGCACCCGTGCACGCGGCCGGGTCAGCCCTTGCGGCGCCGGGTTCCCAGGGCGAGCAGCCCCACGAGCCCCACGGCGACGAGGGCCACGGGCACGACGCGCTCCAGCCGGGGTGCGCCCTCCTCGTCCACGAACTGGGCCTTCACATCCGTGACGGCCTTGTTGACGGAGACGTACGCCCGCCCGAGCGTGTGGTCGATGTTGGAGACGACTTTGGCCTTGGCGTCGCCGACGATCGTCTTCGGGTGCACCCGCACCCCGATCTCGTCGAGCGTATCGGCCAGCAACTCGCGGCGGCGCTTGATGTCCGCCTCGATCTGCGCCGGGGTTCTGATGTCCGACGTGTCCGCCACGGTGGGGCCTCCGGGGTCGCTGCTACATGTCCTGGACAGTCTGTCAGTTCCGACCGCGACCGCACTGTCGGGACCCCCGGTTACGCTGACCCAATGAGCGAGCGACTCCAGCCCGGGGACGTGGCCCCCGCCTTCACCCTGCCCGACGCCGACGGCAACGACGTGTCCCTCTCCGCCCACAAGGGCCGCAAGGTCATCGTCTACTTCTACCCGGCCGCCCTGACCCCGGGCTGCACGAAGCAGGCCTGCGACTTCACCGACAACCTGGAGGTGCTGGCCGGCGCGGGGTACGACGTCCTCGGCATCTCCCCGGACGCCCCGGAGAAGCTGGCGAAGTTCCGCGAGAAGGAGTCCCTGAAGGTCACGCTGCTGGCCGACCCGGAGAAGACCGTGACCGAGGCCTACGGCGCCTACGGCGAGAAGAAGAACTACGGCAAGACCTACATGGGCGTCATCCGCTCCACGATCATCGTGGACGAGGAGGGCAAGGTCGAACGGGCCCTGTACAACGTCCGCGCGACGGGGCACGTGGCGAAGATCATCAAGGACTTGGGTATCTGAGCGAGATCCAGCAGTCAGGAGCCAGGTCGGGCCGCTCGGGCACGGCCTGGCTTCCTCGCTCCACGCGTCCCCGGCGAGCTCGGACGCAACGCGCCGCCAGAACCGCACGGCACCGGTGTCCACGTCCTGAAAGGAAATCTCCCACTCCCCCGGATGCCGGGCGACGACGTCCCGTATACCCCGCAGTCCCACCCGACTCCTCCGCACGGCCCGCACGACGAAGAAACTGTTGAGCACCCGGGTGGGCGTGTCGAGCCCTCGCACGAACGCGAACCCGACGGGATGCCCGCCGAGGCGGAAGAGATACGGCGCCCAGTCCTCGTCTCCCGAGAATGCAGCCTCCAGCCGCTCACTGCGGAACGTCCCGTCCGGGTTGGGCAGTTGCCCCCCGAACTCGGACAGGTCATGCCGGAAGAGCAGCCAGAGGCGTTCGACGGCGGGGCGATCGGCGGGGGTCGCCGAGCGAATTTCCAACTCTGCTGAGGTCATGAAAAAAGCCTCCCGAGCGAACAAGAGTCCGCGCCGGAAGGCCTCGCTGTGAGCTACAGCATATCAACTGCCTTGACGTTTCCAGCGTGACTGTCCGATAGACGGTTCGTTACTCCGTACGAGGCCACGAACGCGTGGCCGAGATCGGAGGAGAACGATGGGGTTCCGGTACACCCGCGAATTGCTCGAAGAGGCGGCACGGGCAACAACGAACTGGGACGACGCCGTACGGTGGTGCGGAGGTTCGCCCACACCTGGCAGCAGACGCTACCTGCGACAGAAAATGGCGGAGGCGGCCGTAGACGTCTCACACTTCCCTGTCCGGTGGGCGCGCCATACCGAGGAGACGCTTCGAGAGATCGTGGCCGTGTCGACCAGCGTCAAAGAAGTGGTTCGCCGCCTGGGTATCAGCCCAGTGGGCGGCAACCACACGCACATCAGCCGCCGTATCGCGACGCTGGGCATCGACACATCCCACTTCGTGGCGCGATCGGGCGGCGCGAAGGGCTCACGCGGCGATCTACTGAGCCTCAGGTCACCACAGGACGGCCGGGTCCCGGGAAGTCGCCTGCTTCAGCACCTACTCCGTCGCGGGGTCCCGGAGATCTGCGCAATGTGCGGCACAGGACCCCAGTGGAACGGAAAGCCCCTCCGCTTGGAGGTCGACCATGTCAACGGCGACTGGTGGGACAACCGTCCGGAGAACCTCCAACTGCTCTGCCCCAACTGCCATGCAGTGACGGACACATACCGCGGCCGCAGGCGAAGGGCAAGTGCATGAGCAGGCCGACGTACACATGCGACCTGCTGACTCGAGCTGCCGCCAAAGCCACCAGCATGGTCGACCTAATGCGAACGCTGGGAGCACCGATGGGTAGCGGCCCTCGCCACTACCTCAGTAAGCGGCTCCAGCACTACGGCATCGACACCTCGCACTTTCAGGAAGAGCCCCTGCCAGAACGCGAACGGCGCAGCTACCCGGAGGAACTACTCAGAGAAGCCGCCGCTCATTCGCACAGCATCAGGGAGATGGTTGAGTACATGGGCCTTCCTCCACGTGACGCTCCATACGGCCACATCAGAAAGAAGTTGGACAAGTTCGGGATCGACACCTCGCACTTCACCAGCGGACGGCGATATGGTCCGCGGCTTCTTCCCCGCCACGAACTGGCGGCAGCGGTTCAGGCCTCCACGAGCGTAGCCGGAGTCCTGGCTGCCCTTGGCCGAATGAACAGCGGTACAGCTCGGGCGCTCGTGAAGCGCAGCGTCGAAGCCCACGGCCTGTCGACCGCTCATTTCACGGGGCAGGGACACTATCGCGGCACCCGCTCCCTGAACCGAAAGTCGGCGTCCGAGATCTTGGTCCGGCTCGCTCCCGACTGCCTACGCACCAAGACCGTCCTGCTCAGGCGGGCGCTTGACGACCTCGGCGTACCGCATGTCTGTGATGAGTGCGGTATCGGAGACACCTGGCAGGACAGACGACTCGTCCTGGAGATTGATCACGTCAACGGCGACTGTCTGGACAACCGCCAGGAGAACCTGCGGTACCTGTGCCCGTCCTGTCACAGCCAGACGAGCACGTTCTCTAAACGATCGCACGGATCTTCCACCCCGCCGCAACCGGTCGTCGAGTACCAGTAAACTGTGCGTGGGGCCGTAGCCCAATTTCGGCAGGAGGCACCACTTTTAGGTAGTGGACAGTGCGAGTTCGAGTCTCGTCGGCCCCACGTTCGGGCGCGGCTCCCAGTGGGGGCCGCGCCCCATCCGTGTTCTGGCCTGGCCTGCAACTCAGCCCAACAACTCCCGCACCACCGGCACCAACGCCCGAAACGCCTTCCCCCGGTGGCTGATCGCGTTCTTCTCCTCAGCCGTCAGCTCGGCGCACGTCCGCGTCTCGCCCTCCGGCTGGAGGATCGGGTCGTAGCCGAAGCCGTTCGTGCCGACAGGGGTGTGGCGGAGGACGCCCCGCAGCTGGCCCTCTACCACCCTCTCCGTGCCGTCCGGCAGTGCCAGGGCCGCCGCGCAGGCGAAGTGGGCGCCGCGGTGTTCGTCGGCGATGTCCGACAGTTGGGCCAGGAGGAGGTTGAGGTTCGCGCGGTCGTCTCCGTGCTTGCCTGCCCAGCGGGCCGAGAAGATTCCCGGGGCGCCGTTCAGGACGTCCACGCACAGGCCCGAGTCGTCGGCCACGGCGGGCAGGCCCGTTGCCTGGGCGAGGGCGTGGGCCTTCAGCAGGGCGTTCTCGGCGAAGGTGACGCCGGTTTCCTTGACGTCGGGGATCTCGGGGTACGCGTCCGCGCCGACGAGGTCGAAGGGCAGACCTGCGTCGGCGAGGATCGCGTGGAGTTCGGTGATTTTCCCGGCGTTGCGGGTGGCGAGGATCAGGCGGGTCATGCCCACCAGTATCCAGCCGGTGTCAGGGGGTGCAGACCTTCGTCAACTCGCCGGCCGCGTCGGTGATGGGGCTCAGGTCCGGTGTCTCGTCGCCGTTCTTGACGGCCGTACGGACGTTGGTCACGGCCTCGTTGAGGTTGTCGACCGCCTGGTTGACGTCGGTGTTGTCGGTCTTGTCGCCGATCTCGTCGAGGTTCTGGTCGATGGAGGTGAGGGCCTCGTCGATCTGGGTCGGGTCGTTCGACGCGTTCTCCACGGCCTGCTGGAGGTCGGTGACGCTGTCGGCGACCGCCTCGGCGGTCTGGACGCAGTCCAGTGCCTTGCTGACGGCGTCGCAGCCGGTGGTGAGGCCGACCGTGAGTCCTACGGCGGCCACCGCGGCGGCGATGGTGATATGGCGACTACGGCGGCGTCGGCTCGCGGCCATGGATCTGTTCCCTCCCTGTGGCAGGCCTCAGGAGGCCCCCGTTGACTGGCCGGGCGCCCGTTGTGTACAGCGGGCGCCCGTACTCCCGAAGACGCCGGGGCGGCCGGTCGGGTTGCGCGCGCCCGCCACCGTTCTTGGCGGTCCCTTTACCTTTCGAGGACCGTATCAAGCGCCTTGCTCTGCAGGACGGCGAGTTCCGAGCAGCCCGACACGGCGAGGTCGAGGAGGGAGTTGAGTTCGTCGCGGGCGAAGGGCTCGGCCTCGGCGGTGCCCTGGACCTCGACGAAGCGGCCGTCGCCGGTGCAGACGATGTTCATGTCGGTGTCGGCGCGTACGTCCTCCTCGTAGCAGAGGTCGAGGAGGGGTACTCCGCCGACGATGCCGACGGAGACCGCGCTCACGGTTCCCGTGAGTGGCTGGCGGCCGGCCTTGATCAGCTTCTTGCCCTGGGCCCAGGCGACGGCGTCGGCCAGGGCGACGTAGGCGCCGGTGATGGCCGCGGTGCGGGTGCCGCCGTCGGCCTGGAGGACGTCGCAGTCGAGGACGATGGTGTTCTCGCCGAGTGCCTTGTAGTCGATGACCGCGCGCAGGGAGCGGCCGATGAGGCGGCTGATCTCGTGCGTACGGCCGCCGATCTTGCCGCGGACGGACTCGCGGTCGCCGCGGGTGTTGGTGGCGCGGGGCAGCATGGAGTACTCGGCGGTGACCCAGCCTTCGCCGCTGCCCTTGCGCCAGCGGGGGACGCCTTCGCTGACGGTGGCGGTGCAGAAGACCTTCGTGTCGCCGAAGGAGACGAGGACGGAGCCCTCGGCGTGCTTGCTCCAGCCGCGTTCGATGGTGATCGGGCGGAGTTGTTCGGGGGTGCGGCCGTCGATTCGAGACATGGCGTTGAGCCTAGCGGGATACGGGGATGCGGAAGGGGCCCCTCCCGTGATGGGTGGGGCCCCTTGGCCGGGACGATGTGCGGGCCTTACATCATGTCTTCGATTTCCGCGGCGATCGGGTCGGCGTCGGTGCCGATGACGACCTGGATGGCGGTGCCCATCTTGACGACGCCGTGGGCGCCTGCGGCCTTGAGGGCGGCGTCGTCGACCTTGCTCGCGTCGACGACCTCGGTGCGGAGGCGGGTGATGCAGCCCTCGACCTCTTCGATGTTCTCGATGCCGCCGAGTCCGGCGACGATCTTCTCTGCCTTGGTGGCCATGTCGGTCTCCTCACGCACGGTGGGCTCAGTTTCGCGAGCGATTGCGCCGTACGTACCGAAGATGACGTCACAGCAACCCAATCGTCCGTAGCTGGTCTACACCACCTGGAGGGTGGTCGCCAACCCAGCGGGGCGTAGTCCTCCGGTTGCGGAATTGACGGGTTCCTTATAACGCCCTCATCGTGTACAACAGGTCTACACCACTGAGTGGTGTAGACCACCACCCGATGGAGGAGTTATGAGCACCGCCACCGACACGGCGGCCCCCGCAGCGAAGAAGCGGGGTTCCGGTCTTTTCCAGGGCCTGCAGAAGGTCGGCCGCAGCCTGCAGTTGCCCATCGCCGTGTTGCCGGCGGCCGGGCTGCTGCTCCGCTTGGGCCAAGCGGACTCCCAACAGCGCTTTCACATACCCGCCGACGTGGCGAAGGTGTTCGCCGGTGCCGGCGGCGCGCTGCTGGACAGCTCCTTCGGTCTGCCCCTGCTGTTCTGCATAGGTGTGGCCATCGGCTTCGCGAAGAAGGCCGACGGCTCGACGGCGCTGGCCGCCGTGGTCGGCTTCCTCGCCTATTACGCGGTGATCCACCAGTACCCGATCAAGGACGGCCACGAGGGCGCCACCTACACGGCGACCGGCCTCGGTGGCGGCTTCTGGCAGAAGGGCACGGAGGCCGCGCAGACCGCGAGCTTCCAGAACCCGGGCGTGCTGGGTGGCATCATCCTCGGTCTGCTGACCGCCGTGCTGTGGCAGCGCTACCACCGCAAGAGGCTCGTCGACTGGCTCGGCTTCTTCAACGGCCGTCGGCTCGTCCCGATCGTCACGGCCGCCGTCGGTACGGCTCTCGGTGTCCTGGTCGTCCTGGGCTGGGAGCCCATCGGCAACGTGATCACCAACTTCGGCGAGTGGATGACGGGCCTCGGCTCCTTCGGCGCCGCCCTCTTCGGTCTCATCAACCGCGCGCTGATCCCGATCGGCATGCACCAGTTCGTCAACTCTGTCGCGTGGTTCCAGATCGGCGAGTTCACCAACTCCTCCGGCACCGTCTTCCACGGCGACCTGCCGCGCTTCTTCGGTGGCGACCCGAGCGCCGGTATGTTCATGACCGGCTTCTTCCCGATCATGATGTTCGGCCTGCCCGCCGCGGCGCTCGCGATCGCCCACTCGGCCCGTCCGGAGCGCCGCAAGGCCGTGATGGGCATGATGATGTCGATGGCGCTGACCTCGTTCATCACGGGTGTCACCGAGCCGATCGAGTTCACCTTCATGTTCATCGCCCCGGTGCTCTACGCCATCCACGCGGTCCTCACCGCGGTCTCGATGGCGGTGACGTGGGCACTGGGCATGCACATGGGCTTCAGCTTCTCGGCCGGCTTCATCGACGTCTTCATCAACTGGGGCATCTCCACCAAGCCCTGGCTGCTGATCCCGATCGGCCTGGTCTTCGGCGCGATCTACTACGCCGTCTTCCGCTTCGCCATCATCAAGTGGAACCTCCCCACCCCCGGCCGTGAGCCCGAGGAGGAGGTCGAGGACCTCACGAAGGCCTGACAGCCGGCTGGAGTATGACGAAGGCCCCCGGAGTCCTGAACCTCTCCTGGGGCCTTCCTCATGCCGTAGGGGCTAGATGTCGTACGACAGTCTCGGCACCGCCAGGGAGACCGGACCGTCGAACGCCGCTTGGGCGTCGGCGAGGTTGACCTGCGGGTCGGTCCACGGGGGGATGTGGGTGAGGACCAGGCGGCGGGCTCCTGCGCGGGTCGCTGTCTCACCCGCCTCGCGGCCGTTGAGGTGCAGGTCGGGGATGTTCTCCTTGCCGTGCGTGAAGGCCGCCTCGCACAGGAACAGGTCGGTGTCGCGGGCGAGTTCGGTCAGGGCGGTGCTCAGACCCGTGTCGCCGGAGTACGTCAGGGACTTCCCGCCGTGCTCGACGCGGATGCCGTACGCCTCCACCGGGTGCGCCACTCGCTCCGTGTGGATCGTGAACGGGCCGATGTCGAAGGTGGACGGCTTGACCGTGTGGAAGTCGAAGACCTCGCTCATGGAGGAGGCGGTGGGGGTGTCGGCGTAGGCCGTGGTGAGGCGGTGCTCGGTGCCCTCGGGGCCGTAGACCGGGATGGGGTCGCAGCGGCCGCCGTCGTGGCGGTAGTAGCGCGCGACGAAGTACGCGCACATGTCGATGCAGTGGTCGGCGTGCAGGTGGCTGAGGAAGATCGCGTCGAGGTCGTAGAGACCGCAGTGGCGCTGCAGCTCGCCAAGGGCACCGTTGCCCATGTCGAGAAGCAGCCGGAAGCCGTCGGCCTCGACGAGGTAGCTCGAGCAGGCCGATTCCGCGGACGGGAACGACCCCGAGCAGCCGACGACGGTGAGCTTCATAAAACAGAAACCTCCGCTGGCGGGAACTTTTCTGGGATGGAGACGGGGGTCGTGCGGTGCGTCGAGCGTAAGGCGCAAAACCTCCGGTCGCTCCTCCGCCAAGGGCTGTTGTGGGCGAACTCACCTGTGCTGTCACCGGTTCGGCTGGACCCGGGGCGCGGGGGGAGTGTGACCGCGCTTACGGCTTGCGCAGAGGGCGCGCAAGCCTGATCGCGCGCCGGTAACGTCGTCCTCATGGACACGTCCTGGTGGCTCGCGCTCGCGGCGGTGATACTGCTCGCGCTGGTCGCCACGCTCGTGGACGGCTGGGGTCGCGGGCGTCGGCCGAAGGGGCGCGCGGACCGGGTCGGCCGTCCGTCCGGGCGAACCGTGGTCCGGCCGCGGCCCGCGGAGATCTGGTGGGCGAACGTGCCGTACGAGGACGGGCCCGGGGGCAAGGACCGGCCCTGTCTGGTGCTCGCGGTGCACGGGAGGCGGGCGACCGTCGCGAAGATCACCAGCAAGTACCACGACGAGCGGTCCGGGGTGATCCCGCTGCCGCCGGGTGCCGTCGGGGACGCGCAGGGGCGCGCGAGTTTCCTGGAGACCGACGAGCTGCGCGCGGTGCCGGTGGGGGACTTCCGGCGGAAGGTGGGGGTGGTGGACCCGGTCCTGTGGGACCAGGTCCGTCACCTGGCGACGTAGAACGTCACGCCCAGAGCTGACCCTGCAGCGTCTCGATCGCTTCCTCGGTCGTGGCCGCCGTGTAGACGCCCGTCGAGAGGTACTTCCAGCCGCCGTCGGCCACGACGAAGACGATGTCGGCGGACTCGCCCGCCTTCAGCGCCTTGTTGCCGACGCCGATCGCCGCGTGCAGGGCGGCGCCCGTGGAGACGCCCGCGAAGATGCCCTCCTGCTGGAGGAGCTCACGGGTGCGGGTGACCGCGTCCGCCGAGCCGACGGAGAAGCGGGTCGTCAGCACCGACGCGTCGTACAGCTCGGGTACGAAGCCCTCGTCCAGGTTCCTGAGCCCGTACACCAGGTCGTCGTAGCGCGGTTCGGCGGCGACGATCTTCACGTCCGGCCGGTGCTCGCGCAGGTAGCGGCCGACGCCCATCAGGGTGCCGGTGGTGCCGAGGCCCGCGACGAAGTGGGTGACGGAGGGGAGGTCGGCGAGGATCTCCGGGCCGGTGGTCGCGTAGTGGGCGCCCGCGTTGTCGGGGTTGCCGTACTGATAGAGCATCACCCAGTCGGGGTGCTCGGCGGACAGTTCCTTGGCGACCCGTACGGCGGTGTTGGAGCCGCCCGCGGCGGGGGACGAGATGATCTCGGCGCCCCACATGGCGAGCAGGTCCCGGCGCTCCTGCGAGGTGTTCTCGGGCATCACGCACACGATCCGGTAGCCCTTGAGCTTGGCGGCCATGGCGAGGGAGATGCCGGTGTTGCCGGAGGTCGGCTCGAGGATGGTGCAGCCCGGCGTGAGACGGCCGTCCTTCTCCGCCTGCTCGATCATGTGCAGGGCGGGGCGGTCCTTGACCGAGCCGGTCGGGTTGCGGTCCTCGAGCTTCGCCCAGATGCGGACGTCGGCGGACGGCGAGAGCCGCGGCAGGCGCACCAGAGGGGTGTTGCCCACCGCGGCCAGCGGGGAGTCGTAACGCATCGACGATCAGGCCATGCCGCCGGCCACGGCCGGCAGGATCGTGACGTTGTCGCCGTCGGTGAGCTTGGTGTTGATGCCGTCGAGGAAGCGGACGTCCTCGTCGTTCAGGTAGACGTTGACGAAGCGGCGCAGCTCACCGCCGTCCACGATGCGGGCCTGGACGCCCGCGTGCCGGGTCTCGAGGTCGGCGAAGAGCTCGGCGAGGGTGTTCCCGTTGCCCTCCACCGCCTTCTGACCGTCGGTGTAGGTGCGAAGGATGGTCGGGATGCGGACCTCGATGGCCATGGCTCAGGGCTCCTGTCGGATGGTGGCGGGTCGGTGGGCGCGCGGCAGCGCTGGTACAGCAGGTCTGGCGGGTGTGGAGCGCCGCGGCCCACAGCCGTACGGCGGCAGAGGCAGCGTCAACAGATGGCGCTGGCGAGCCTGCACAGGTCGACGTGCAGCCGCGCCACGAGCAGGCTGCCCGGCGTCTTCTCGCTCACGTCGTAAGAAACCATGGGGTCATCGTATCGATTCCCGGTCCGGGTCCCGGAGTGTGATCCCACCATGTGGACGAAATGGGGCCATTGGCTGAGATACGGCAGCTCAGGCGGACTGTCTGCGGATCCGTCGGGTCGATGCGACCACCAGGGGCGGCCTCGCGACCACCCCGCGGGTCACGACACCTGGTACGCCGTGACGATCTCCACGTCCTCCTCGGTGACCTCGCCGTCGACGATCCGGTAGGAGCGGAACTGGAAGTCGCCGAGGCCGTCGGTGTCCGCCGTCGAGACCAGGACGTAGTGGGCGCCGGGTTCGTTGGCGTAGGAGATGTCCGTGCGGGACGGGTAGGCCTCGGTCGCGGTGTGGGAGTGGTAGATGACCACCGGCTCCTCGTCGCGGTCGTCCATCTCGCGGTAGAGCTTGAGCAGGTCGCCGGAGTCGAACTCGTAGAACGTGGGCGACATGGCCGCGTTCAGCATCGGGATGAACCGCTCGGGCCGGTCCGATCCGGCCGGTCCCGCGACGACTCCGCACGCCTCGTCGGGGTGGTCCTTGCGCGCGTGCGCGACGATCTGGTCGACGAGGGCCTGGGTGATGGTCAGCATGTCGGAAAGGATAAGCAGAGGGCCGCTCCGTACCGGGGATCGGTACGGAGCGGCCCACATGCCGGACAGGTGCCGGACTTCCTGGCCCGCGGCCTTCTCGGACTAGCCCGCGGCCTTCTCGAACTCCGGCTTCCGCCGGTTGGTGATCTCCGGGTTCCGGGTCTTGAGTACGGCCCAGCCGATCCCCAGCGCGGCGGCCCATCCGGCCATCACGTACAGACAGACGCGGGAGTCGGCGTCGTAGGCGATCAGGCAGGTCACGAAGAGCAGGAACACGATGGCGATCCAGCTGCCGACCGAGCCGCCCGGCGCCGGGAAGGAGGAGGCGGGCAGCCGGCCGGCCACGACCTCGCGGCGGTAGCGCACATGGCTGACCAGGATCATCAGCCAGGTCCAGATGCCCGCCGCGGTCGCGACGGAGACGACGTAACCGAAGGCCTTCTCCGGCACGACGTAGTTCAGCACCACGCCGATGCCCATGAAGAGCACCGAGACCGTGATGGCCAGCGCCGGCGTGCGGGTGACGGAGAGCTTGTTGAAGGCCTTCGGTGCCTCGCCGCTGTCGGCCAGGGTGCGCAGCATGCGGCCCGTGGAGTACATGCCGGAGTTGCAGGAGGACAGCGCCGCGGTGAGGACGACGAAGTTCACGATGCCGGCGCCCGCCGGGATGCCGATGACGGCGAATGCCTTGACGAAGGGGCTGACGCCGGCCGCGAACTCGGTCCACTTCACCACGCACAGGATGACGGTGAGGGCGCCGACGTAGAAGAGACCGATGCGCCAGGGCAGGGTGTTGATCGCCTTGGGGAGGGTCTTCTCGGGGTTCTCGGACTCACCGGCGGTCACGCCGACCAGTTCGACGGCGAGGTAGGCGAACATCACTCCCTGCAGGGTCATCAGGGAGGAGCCGACGCCCTTGGGGAAGAAGCCGTCGAAGGCCCAGAGGTTGGAGACCGCGGCGGTGTCGCCGGCCGCGCTGAAGCCGAAGGTGAGGACGCCGAGGCCGATCACGATCATGCCGATGAGGGCGGTGACCTTGATCATCGAGAACCAGAACTCGATCTCGCCGAACAGCTTCACCGAGATCAGGTTGGCCACGAACAGCACGACCAGGAAGACCAGGGCCGTCGTCCACTGGGGGATGGCGGGGAACCAGTAGTTGACGTAGATCGCGGCGGCGGTGAGTTCGGCCATGCCGGTGACGACCCACAGCAGCCAGTACGTCCAGCCGGTGAAGTAGCCGAAGAACGGGCCGAGGAATTCCCGGGAGTACTCCGCGAAGGAACCGGAGACCGGGCGGTAGAGGAGCAGCTCGCCGAGTGCCCGCATGATGAAGAAGATGATCACGCCGGCGACGGCGTACATCAGGATGAGGCTCGGACCGGCCTTGGCGATGTTCGCCCCGGCGTTGAGGAAGAGGCCGACGCCGATGGCGCCGCCGATCGCGATCATCTGGACCTGGCGGCTGCCGAGTCCGCGCTCGTACCCCTCTTCGGAGGTCTTCCCCGAGCCTGGGTCCGTGCCTGTGTCGACCTGAGCGGAGGTCATGTCTGTGGTGCGCCTTTCTCCATACCGACCCGGGCCTTCGTCGGCCGCGGACCGGATCTCGATCCCCCCGGATTGATGGAGTGGTGCCTGGCCGGCGGTTGCCGGCTCGGTGGCGCACCCGGCGGAACATACGGGTGGTGTTCGCCGGGCGGTCGTGAAGATTTATCACGACCGCAAGGTTGATCACCTGCGCGACATATGGCGCAGGTCACAGGAAGAAGCGGACAAACCGCGCCCGGAATGAGCGAAAGCCGTCAGCGCGGTGACGTGATCGTTATTCGGATTTGAGCGTCCTCTGAGCGAACACATCACCCTCAAGAACGGGCACGAAACCGTCACATCTCACGGCATAAGGGTGGTCACGAGGGTCTCCTGGAGACCGCCCAGCCACAGATATGCCATCACCATCGGCTTACGGGGGTCCTCGTCCGGGAGCCGGTAGAGGAGGTCGGTGTCCTCCTCGTCGGTGATGTCGAGACGGGAGCCGATCGCGAGCCGCAGGTCGTTGAGGGCGCCGAGCCACTGCTGGGACTCACCGGTCGACAGCTTGAGGACCGCCCCGCCCTCGCCCGCGGAGTTCAGCGCGTCCAGGGAGCGCACCACCGCGAGGGCGTTCTCGCGCTTGCCGGTCCGCAGGTCGTTCTCGGTGTAGCGGCGGAACTCCGAGGAGTACGCCCGCTGCTCCTCGGCCTCCTCGGCCTGGGGCGTGCCCTCGGGGTCGCTGTAGGCGTCCGGGAACAGCCGCTTGAGTACCGGGTCGGACGGCGGCTCGCTCGGGCCGTCCGCGAAGAGCTCGGCGAGGGGGTCGTCGGGGGCGTCCTCGGCGGGGCCCGGGCCGATGAGTTCCAGGAGCTGGACGGCCAGCGACCGGATGATGGAGATCTCGACGTCGTCGAGCGCGACGGCCGCGCCGCCGCCGGGGAGCGGTTCGAAGGTTCCTGGCATCAGGGGCTATCGCTACTTCCGGTCCTGCGGGCGGGGGCGGGCTATTTCCGGTCCTGCGGGCGGGGGTGGGTCATTTCCGGTCCTGCTGGAGCGTGGCCCACAGGCCGTAGCCGTGCATGGCCTGCACATCGCGCTCCATCTCCTCGCGGGATCCGCTGGAGACAACCGCCCGGCCCTTGTGGTGGACGTCCATCATCAGCTTCGTGGCCTTGTCCTTCGAGTAGCCGAAGTACGACTGGAAGACGTAGGTCACGTAGCTCATGAGGTTGACCGGGTCGTTGTGGACGATCGTGACCCAGGGGACGTCCGGCTCGGGGACGGCGAAGACCTCTTCCGCCGACTCGGTGCGTTCGATCTCTACGGGAGCGGGTGACGTCACACGCCCCATGCTGCCACGCACAGCATAAATCGTCACACTGACGCGAATGGGGGTACCATCCTCGTCATGAACACAGCGGACCTTGGGCTGCCGGTGGACGTTCCCTCGACGGCGCTCTTCACGGACCAGTACGAGCTCACGATGCTGCAGGCCGCACTGAAGGCGGGTACCGCCGAGCGGCGCAGCGTCTTCGAGGTCTTCACCCGGCGACTGCCGGAAGGGCGGCGCTACGGCGTCGTCGCGGGCACCGGCCGGGTGCTGGACGCGGTGGAGAACTTCCGTTTCGACGCGGACGTCCTCGGCTTCCTGCGGGAGCGGAACATCGTGGACGAGGAGACCCTGGACTGGCTCGCCTCCTATCGCTTCGGCGGCGACATCTGGGGCTACCCGGAGGGCGAGGTGTACTTCCCGGGCTCGCCGATCATGCGGGTGGAGGGCTCCTTCGCCGAGTGCGTGCTCCTGGAGACCGTCATCCTGTCGATCCTCAACCACGACTCCGCGATAGCCGCGGCCGCCTCCCGGATGTCCTCGGCCGCGGGCGACCGGCCGCTGATCGAGATGGGTGCCCGCCGCACCCACGAGCTGTCCGCCGTGGCAGCCGCCCGGGCCGCCTACGTCGGCGGCTTCGCCACCACCTCCGACCTCGCGGCCGGCTTCCGCTACGGCATCCCCACCGTGGGCACCTCCGCCCACGCCTTCACCCTGCTGCACGACCACGAGCGGGACGCCTTCCGGGCCCAGGTGGACTCGCTGGGCCGGGGCACCACCCTGCTCGTCGACACCTACGACGTCACCGAGGCCGTCCGTACGGCCGTCGAGGTCGCCGGGCCCGAGCTGGGGGCCGTGCGCATCGACTCCGGCGATCTGCTCCTCGTCGCGCACCGGGTGCGCCAGCAGCTGGACGAGCTGGGCGCGAAGGGCACCCGGATCATCGTCACCTCCGACCTCGACGAGTACGCCATCGCCTCGCTGGCCGTGGCCCCGGTGGACGCGTACGGCGTCGGCACCCAGCTGGTGACCGGGTCCGGGCATCCGACCGCCTCGATGGTCTACAAGCTGGTCGCGCGCGCCGAGTCGGACGATCCGAAGGCGCCGCTGATCCCGGTCGCGAAGAAGTCGTCCGGGGGCAAGACCTCGATCGGCGGCCGCAAGTGGGCGGCCCGGCGGCTGGACGCGGAGGGGATCGCGGAGGCCGAGGTCGTGGGCACGGGAGCGGTTCCGCCGGCGCTCGCGGACCGGCAGCTGCTGGTGGAGCTGGTCAAGGGCGGCGAGGTCCTCGCGCGGGAGCCGCTGGACGTCGTACGGGACCGGCATGCCGCCGCCCGGGCCAACCTGCCGCTGTCCGCGACCCAGCTGTCGCGCGGGGAACCGGTCCTTCCGACGGAGTATGTCCAGGGGCGCTCGGGTAGCTAATGCGGGTGCGCCCTCCCGCGGTGCCGCCGAAGTCTCTAGGCTCGTAAGTTCACCAACAGTCGAAGGACACCCACATGCGCCGCGCCTTGATCGTCGTTGACGTACAGAACGACTTCTGCGAGGGAGGCAGCCTCGCGGTGGCCGGCGGTGCCGACGTGGCCGCCGCCGTCACCGAGCTGATCGGGCAGGCGGCGGGCTCCGGCTACCAGCATGTGGTGGCCACCCGCGACCACCACATCGCACCCGGCGGCCACTTCGCGGACAACCCCGACTTCGTGCACTCCTGGCCCGCGCACTGCGTCGCCGGGACCGAGGGGGTGGGGTTCCACCCGAACTTCGCGCCGGCCGTCGCCTCCGGGGCGATCGACGCGGTCTTCGACAAGGGCGCGTACGCCGCGGCCTACAGCGGGTTCGAGGGGGCCGACGAGAACGGCGTGACGCTGACCGACTGGCTGCGGGCCCGGGAGGTCTCCGAGGTCGACGTCGTCGGGATCGCCACAGACCACTGCGTACGGGCCACCGCGCTGGACGCGGCCCGGGAGGGTTTCCGTACGCACGTCCTCCTCGACCTCACCGCCGGAGTCGCCGAGGCGACGACCGAGCGGGCGATCGAGGAGATGCGGGAGGCGGGCGTGGAGCTGTCCGGGAAGCCGGTCGTCTAGGCCCTGCCGGCCCCGGGCACAGGCGGTCAGGCCGGTGCCGTCGGCCTCCTCAGCAGTGACCTGATCGGATGCCACAGCTCCTGGGCCAGCTCGGGACCGCCCAGGACAGCGTTGTCAGGGGCCGTACGCCATATCAGGCCGTCCGGGTGGTGCAGTACGGCCGTGATCTCGTCCGGAGTGGGGGGCGCGCCGTTGCCGCGCAGGTACACCGCGCGCAGGCCCAGGTTGCGCAGCCTGGTCAGGGCGCGCGCCCGGTTCTGGGCGTGGACGAGTACCCGCACGCTGCCGCAGCCGTCGGTCGGCGGGCGGGGCAGGTTCAGCGCCACCACCACCCTGCCGTTCGGCAGCTTGCAGAAACCTCCTGCGGCCATGCGGTCACACCCCCGTGTGCGTCGGTGTCAATAAGGGAGCCACAGGACGCACCTAAACACGATCGGCGGCAACCCGCCAGGGGTTGCCGCCGATACGCTTCTGACCTGCAGTTTTACTTCTTCTTGGCCGAAGGTCCGACCTGGAGCGTGATCGTCGAGCCGCTCAGGGGCTCCTTGACGATCTTGATCCGGGTGTCGGTGTCAGTGATTTTGACGCCGGCGAACGGGTTCGACGTGTCGTAGTAGCTCGACGTGCCGTCGTCGAAGACCGGGACGCCCGGCTTGGACTTGATCTTCGTCGGGACGTCGGCCAGGTGGAGCGTGACCGCGTCCGTCGGGTACCAGCTGAAGGTGGAGTCGTAGGCCTGGATGCGGTTGCGCATCAGCGTGCCGTCGGACCACTTCAGCGCGGTCGGGTGGGAGTCGACCGGCAGGATCAGGCCCTCGCCGGGGTGCTGGCTGGTGTTGTCGTCGGCCTGGGAGGTGTCCCACTTCCAGATCAACAGGCCGTTCTGGTAGGCGTAGTGCTCCACCCAGGCCGGACGGGTCGTCGAGAAGCCGTAGTTGTACGGGCCGACCTTCAACACCTTGTCGTACGACACGTATTGGCGGTTCTCGGCGAGGTAGTACTGCGCGTAGTCGTCCGTGATCGAGGCGCCGATGCGCGAGAAGCCGTTCGCGGTCCAGGCGGTGTCCGCCGTCTCGGCGTTGTCGGAGAGCAGGGTCGCGCCGTCGGCGGTCACCGTGATCTCGTCGGCCGTGAAGCCCTTCTGGGCGACTCCGCCGTCGGTCTGGTAGCGGAAGCGCAGCTGGATCTTCTGGCCCGCGTAGGCGTTCAGCGGGAAGGTCAGCTTCTGGTGGGCGTCGACCGTGCCGGTGAGGGCGGGCTTGCCGCTGCCGTCCTTCGGGATGGCGGTGCCGTCGGCCAGAGTGCCGTCGATCGGCGTCCAGTTGGCGCCGTCGGTGGAGACCTCGGTGTAGAGGTAGTCGTAGTCCTGCTCGATGTCCCACCAGCCGTCGAGGGTCAGCGCCGCCGAGGACTTGCCGGTCAGGTCGAGCGGGCGGGTCAGGGTGTTGCGCAGGTCGTTGCCGCTGCCGCTCCACCACTGGGTGGCGCCCTGGGCCGGGGTGACCACCGGGGTGGTGACCGTCTTCTGCGGCAGCTGGACCACGAGCGCCTGCGGGTTCTTGGTGTTGTACTCCGCGACGCCCAGCTTGTGGCTGGAACGCTTGCCGGCGTTGGCCACGTCGTAGTCGAGCCAGCCCAGTTGGAGCTTGTCCCAGGCGTTCATGTCGCCGGGCAGGTCACCGATGGAGTCCTTGCCGGTGCCGAGCCAGGAGCCGGAGGACATCAACGTCCAGAAACCGGTGGAGTTCTCGCCGGCGCCGGAGGTGTCGTACTCGTCGGGCAGGCCGAGGTCGTGGCCGTACTCGTGGGCGAAGACGCCGAGTCCGCCGTTCTCCGGCTGGATGGTGTAGTCGCCGACCCAGATGCCGGTGTCGCCGATCTGGGTGCCGCCGAGCTTGTTGGTGTCCGGGCCGGTGGAGCCGGCGTCGGTACCGAAGGCGTACCAGCGGTGGGCCCAGATGGCGTCCTCGCCCTGGGCGCCGCCGCCCGCGGACTCGTCCTCGCCGGCGTGCACGATCTGGAAGTGGTCGATGTAGCCGTCGGGCTCGTTGAAGTTGCCGTCGCCGTCGAAGTCGTAGCGGTCCCACTGGTCGAACTCGGCCAGTTCCGCCCTGATTTCGGCGGCCGTGTCACCGGCGGCCTCGCGCTCGGCGACCCAGGCGTTGACGCCGTCCTGGACGGCGTACCAGGCGCCGGTGGCGGCGTCGTTGGAGCCGTAACGGGCCTCGTTGTAGGGGACCTTGACCCAGTCGGTCACTTCGCCCTCGACCGAGTAGCGGCCCGAGGACTGCTTCTCGTAGTACTTCTTCAGCGACTCGGTCTTCTTGCCGGTGCCGAAGTAGAGGTCCTGGAAGTGTGCCTGGTTGTAGTCCGCCTGCCAGGCCGTGCTGTTGTCCTGCTTGCGGTCCGGCTGCGCTATCTGGTTGTGCAGCGGGCCGACCGTGCCGCCGTAGCGGGGGTCGACCTGGTCGCCGAACTCCACCAGGATGGTGAAGATCTTGTCGGTCTTCTCACGGCCGAGTTCGACGTACTTGCTGTCGCCCTTGCGGCTCTTGAGCTCGACCACCTGGGAGCCGTTGCGGTTCTTCACCGTGGCGTTCCCGGATATGACCTGGTCGAGCGCCTCCTGGCGCTGCGCTTCCCTGGTCTTGGTCAGCGGGCCGTCGAAGTCGTGCTCCCTGGCCTTCGCCGGCTGCGGGTCGTTCCGGTCGACCGCGGAAGCCTTGGTGGACGTGGTGTCCGCGGCCTGTGCCACGGCGAATGTCGAGAACGTGGCCGAGGCGGCCGCGAGGGCGACGATCGTCGCCGCCGTTCTGAACGTCCAGGATCTGTCAGTCACTTGAGCCCCTCTGCTATCAGGCAGTGACCGATATTTGACTAAAGGTTGGGGAGAAAAGACAGATCTTGACTTGGACCCGTCAATTGCATTATTGGGAGCCGGTGTTCGTATTGCGGACACGTGACCGCAACACGACAGGCGCGCACAGCCGTCCACTTGATGGACGTCATGACTCCGTGCGCCCCCTGTGCTCCGGCACTGTTGGTTAGGTCACGCTTACTGTTCGTTCCACTCGGGCACACAGGCGATTAGAGTCGATTGGCGGAACGCCCGGGTGTCGGCGGAATGCCAGGCCGACGCCCCCCGTGGACCCCCAATTCCGAGGACACGATTGACATGCCGCGTCCGACCGCCGCACAGATCACCTACGGTTCGATGACCGTCATCTTCTCGACGCTCGCCATGCTGCTGCTGTCACAGACGAGTTCGGCCGTGGGGACCGCGGTCATCGCCGTCTCGGCGCTCGCCCTCGGCCTGTTGGTCGCCCTGACGGTGCCGAAGCCCAAGCCCCGGGTCGTGGCGGTGAACAGGCCCGCCGAGCACCCAGCGGAAGCGCCCGTACCTGCCGTGGCCACGAGCTCCAAGACCGCGGCCTGAACCCCGCGTTCACCGAGCCGGGCGCGCCGGTTCGTCCCCCGGTCCGCCGGGGCGAGGCGGGGCGCCCGTCACGTTCGCCGGCGGTCGTCGGCGGCTCGGCGGTCCCGGCCGTGCGGGGCCCCAAGGCACGCCACAGACCCTGCCGTCACGTCGCGACACGGGCGCGCCAGTCGTCCGCGGGTCGCCGGGGCGAGGCAGGGCACCCGTAACGTTCGCCATCCGCTTCGACGGGCGGCTCGTCGGTCCAGGCCGTGCAGGGCCTCAAGAAACGGCCCAGGCCCCGCCCTCACGCCCCGGCACGGGCGCGCCGGTCGTCCCCGGGTTCGCCCAGGCGAGGCAGGGCACCCGTCGCGTTCGCCGTCCGGCTCGCCGGTCCAGGCCCTGCGGGGGCCCCAAGGCACGGCTCAAGTCCCGCCGTCACGTCCCGACATGGGCGCGCCGGTCGTCCCCCGGGTTCGCCGGGGTGGGCGCCCGTCGTGTTCGGCGTAGGTTCGTCGGCGGCTCGGCGGTCCAGGCCCTGCGGGGCCCCAAGACACGGCCCAGGCCCCGCCCTCACGCCCCGGCACGGGCGCGCCAGTCGCCCCCGGGTTCGCCCGGGCGAGGCAGGGCGCCCGTCGCGTTCGCGGTCCGGTTCGCCGGCGGCTCGCCGGTCCGAGTCGTACGGGTCCCCAAGGCATGGCCCAGGCCCCGCCGTCACATCCCGGCCGCTCGCCCGGATCAGGTGGTGCTGACCACCACCGTCTTCGCCGCCTTGTCGTGCAGGCCCTGTTTGTAGGGCTTGTCGAAGTAGCTCCAGCCGCCCGCGATGGCGGTCCAGATGCAGGCGCAGCAGAAGGCGAACGGGATCCACAGCACCGCCGAGCGGATCAGCGTGGTCTGGGTGGAGGGCGTGGAGCCGTTGTCGAGGTCGGCCACCCGCATGCCGAGCCACTTCTTGCCGAGCGTCTGCCCGGACCGGCTGATCATGATCGTGTCGTAGGCGATGTAGAGCACCGCGGCGAGCGCCGACTGGGCGAGCGACTTGCCGTACTGCATGTCGTCGCTGTTCACGTCGAACTCGCTGACCCCGACGCCCAGGGTGATCAGCCACACGACGACGCCCACCATGATCATGTCGATGATCCGGGCGAGTGTACGCCGGCCGCTGGGTGCCAGCGGTGGCATGCCGGCCAGCGGGTCGGCAGGGCCACCGCCGTACGGGTCACCGCCGCCTTGGGGACCCCCGCCGTACGGCGGCGGCGTGCTGTACGGCGATCCCGAGCCCTCGGCGGGCGGGGGCTGTTTCCTGAACGGGTCGTCATCCGGCGGCTGCTGTCCGGAGCCGGGGGGCGGTTCACTGCTCATGGCCCGAGTCGACCGCGAACCCCCCGGCTCCGCATCCGGCGAGCGGCCGTCCGGAGTACCGAATCCCGTACGCCGTTCGCGGGACCGGCTCAGCCCGCCACGAACGTATGCGCCGCCTTGTCGTGCCAGCACTGGCGCCACGGCCGGTCGAACAGACACCAGGCGACGCCCACGAGCCCGATACCGAGCAGGCCCGGCACGCTGTAGACCAGCCAGCGGCGCAGGGCACCGGCGAAGGACGGGGGCTCGTGGCCCTCGATGTCCCGCACCTCCAGGCCGAGCAGCTTCTTGCCGAGGGTGCGGCCCCATTTGGCGGTGGGCAGCGCCTCGTACAGCGCACCGGCGACGAGGAGCACGGCGACCACGATGCCGAGGTACACCGACGTGGTGCCGTCCAGCAGCCAGACCGTCACGGTCTCGCCGGACAGCTTGGCCGCGTCGACCTTGTCGTTGATGTGGTCGGCCGCCTTGGTGCCGAGAGGAACGGCGGCGACGGCGGTCACCGCGCCGACGACGAGGGTGTCGAGAAGGCGTGCGGCCAGGCGCTTGCCGAGGCCGGCGGGTCTGGCGGAGGCCTGGCGGCGGGCGGCCGCCTGGAAGATGTCCTCGACCGGCGGCTTCCAGGGGGCGGGCTGCTCCTCGTCGGGCCCGGCCAGACGGTGCACCTGCTGGGCCCAGGAGGGCTGACCGCCACCGGGGCCCGCGCTCATCGGGGTGGCGGGGGGCTGGGCTCCCGCGGTCTGCTGAGGGCCGTTCTGCTGGGGGACGCCTTGCTGGGGTACGCCCTGCTGTCCGGCGCCCTGCTGGGGCACACCCGGAGGGGCCGTCTGCGGGCCGGAGGCGGGGGCGGACTGCTGGGGCCCGGAGAGGGGGGCGGCAGCGGGGCCCTGAGGCCCTGCGGCACCGGTCGCCCCGGCGCGCTCGGCGGCGGCCTTGCCGGCACCGAAGCCGGGGCCCTGAGGGCCGGTGGGGGCGACAGCACCGTCTGCTGCGGGCCGGCCGCCCGCAGCGCCGGTCGGGCCCGAGTACGCGGGGCCCGGTGTGCTTCCGCTCTGCGCCCCGGAACCCCCGCCCTGCTGCGCCGTGCGCGGGGAGAGCGCGCGGAACTTCATGGTCCCGTCGTCGGACTGCTGGGCCGCTCCCGCTCCCCCGGACCCGGCCGTGGGCCGGCGGAAGACACGGGTGCCGCCGTCCTCGTCCGGCTCGGCGGGCGGGATCGTCGCGGTGCCGTCGGCACGGGCCGCGTGCCCGTCCGGCCGGTCCGGGGAGGAACCGTCGGCGGGCCGTCCGGCGCCGGCCACCCTCGGGTCGACGGCGCCCTGCGGAGCACCCTGCTGCGGTACGCCGTGCCGCGCACCCTGGGGCCCGCCCGCCCCGCCCTGCTGAGGTCCCCCTTGCTGCGGAACGCCCGGAGGCGACCCCTGCTGAGCCTGCGCGGCCGTCTGCGGGGACCCCCACGACACCCGGCGGTCCTGGTCGCCGCCGAAGCCGCCCTGGTGGGTCCGGTCGGCGCCCCACGCGGACGCGGGTTCGGGTCGGCTGCCGTGCTGGGTGTCGGGGTGCGGTGCTTCCTCGGCCGGGTCCTCGTCGAAGAAGTGCGGGCCCGTCTCCTCCACCGGAGCGGATGCGGGGCCGCCGCCCGCCGGTGGCCCGAGCGGTTCGCCGGCCGCGGGGGCGGGACGGCTGGTGCCCGGTACCCAGGAGGAACCGTTCCAGTAACGGACATATCCAGGAATGGACGGGTCCGGGTAATAGCCCTCGCGGGGCCTGTCGTCACCGGGTGCCGGGGTTGGGGCGCTCATGTCCGTCGTCCCGTATCTGCTCGGGGGTCAATAGAGGGGGCTCCACATCTATCAGACCGGCGCAAGACCCACCGCCAGTCCCACCGGACCCACTCCTTTTGAGCACGACCTGACACCGGCCGTGATACCGGCCTCGACAGCGGTCGCGCCACCGGCCGTGACGCCCACCGCGACACGGCCGGAAAAAAGTTCGCCGAACCCGCGTAATGATCCCGGCCCTCCCCCCTCTCCACTCGTACGGGCCCGCCGCAGGGCCCGGACGAGAGCCGAGAGAGGAACGAACGCCATGCACCGCACGGTGGTAGAGCGCGAACTGGAGCTCAGACTCATCCTGTCGCCCGAGCGCAGCATCCCGGTCCCGGCCCGGCTGGACTACCGCAGCGACGACCCCTTCGCCGTCCACGTCACCTTCCACATCGGTACGGACCACCCCGTCCACTGGACCTTCGCCCGCGAACTCCTCGTGGAGGGGGTGTTCCGTCCGTGCGGGCACGGAGACGTGCGGGTGTGGCCGACGAAGGTCGCGGGCCGCAGTGTCGTCCTGATGGCGCTGAGCTCCCCCGGCGGCGACGCCCTTCTGGAGGCCCCGGCCGCGCAGGTCTCGTCCTGGCTGGAGCGCACGCTGAGGGTGGTCCCCCCGGGCTCCGAGGCGGAGCAGCTCGGGATCGACGACGGCCTCGCCGAGCTGCTGGCCCCGACCCCGGCCGACGACCTGTGGCTGGGCGATCCGTGGCCGGGCGACGCATCGGCGGACGAGGGGGAGTGAGCGACCGCAACCATCAATTGAGGAACCACAACGGCGACCAGCCAGGTCCGCGAGAGCGGCGGCGGTTCAGCCGCAAAGAACAGTCAGAAGAGCTTGCCCGGGTTCAGGATCCCCAGCGGGTCGAAGACGCCCTTCACCGCCCGCTGCATCTCCACCCCCACCGGGCCGATCTCACGCGCCAGCCACTCCTTCTTCAGCACGCCCACGCCGTGCTCCCCGGTGATCGTGCCGCCGAGTTCCAGCCCGAGGGCCATGATCTCGTCGAAGGACTCGCGGGCGCGCCGGGACTCGTCGGGGTCGGCCGCGTCGAAGCAGACCGTGGGGTGGGTGTTGCCGTCGCCCGCGTGGGCGACCACACCGATGGTGAGCTGGTACTTCTCGCCGATCCGCTCGGTCCCTTCGAGCATCTCGGCGAGCCGGGAGCGGGGCACGCACACGTCGTCGATCATCGTGGTGCCCTTGACGGCTTCGAGGGCGGTGAGGGACAGCCTGCGGGCCTGGAGCAGGAGTTCGGACTCGGCGGCGTCCTCGGCCGGGACCACCTGCGTCGCGCCCGCCGCCTCGCACAGCGCGCCGACCGCCGCGAGGTCGGCCGCCGGGTCCGTGGTGTCGAAGGCCGCGAGGAGAAGGGCCTCGGTGGCCTCCGGGAGTCCCATGTGCGCCAGGTCGTTGACGGCCTTGACCGTCGTACGGTCCATCAGTTCGAGGAGGGACGGCACGTGTCCGCCCTCCATGATCCGGCACACCGCGTCGCAGGCGGCGGCCCCGGAGGCGAACTCGGCGGCCAGCACCAGCTGCTCGGGCGGCTTCGGCCTGAGCGCCAGGACCGCCTGTACGACGATGCCGAGCGAGCCCTCGGAGCCGACGAAGAGGCGGGTCATGTCGTATCCGGCGACCCCCTTGGCGGTACGGCGGCCCGTGGACATGAGCCGCCCGTCGGCGAGGACGACGTCCAGTCCGAGGACGTACTCCGCCGTCACCCCGTACTTCACACAGCACAGCCCGCCGGACGCGGTGCCGATGTTGCCGCCGATCGTGCACATCTCCCAGCTGGAGGGGTCCGGCGGGTAGTAGAGACCGAGTTCGTTCACCGCGCGGGACAGGGTCGCGTTGACGACGCCGGGTTCGACGACGGCGATGCGGTCGACCGGGTTGATCTCCAGGATCCGGTCCATCTTCGTCAGGGACAGCACGATGCAGCCGTCGGAGGCGTTGGCCGCGCCCGACAGGCCCGTGCGGGCGCCCTGGGGGACGACCGGGACGCGCAGTTCGGTGGCGATGCGCATGACGTGCCGGACCTGCTCGACCGTGCGCGGCAGGACGACCACGGCGGGGGTGCCGGCCGGGCAGAAGCTCGCCATGTCGTTGGCGTAGGAGACCGTGACGTCCGGGTCGGCGAGGACGGCCTCGGCGGGCAGACCGCTCAGCAGACGGTCGACGAGGTTGCCGGTGACCTCGTCGCGGGGGGCTTCGATACGGCTCATGATCACAGCGTCGCACCGGGGGCCATCGGTGTGAACCCCACCAGCGCCGACTGCCGAGCGCCGGGGTGTGGTCGTCGTACTGACGCACAGTGAGCGCCATGGAGAACCAAGCCACGGAGAACCGCCGGGCCCGGCTGCACGGGCGTGTGGTGGCGGCCGCGGTCGCGGGCTGCGCGGTGCTCGGTACGGCGCTGATGCTGCTGCCCCCGGAGCGGACGGCGACCCGCTCGCCGGCCCCGGCCCCGGGTGCCCAGGCGCTGTCGGCGGTCGCCGCCGGGGTGCCGGTCGCGCTGCCCGACCTGGCGACGCTGATCGGCGATCGGGAGAGCCATCTGCGCCGGCATCCCGAGGACGCCGAGTCGTGGGCGGTGCTCGGGACGGCGTACGTCGAGCAGGCGCGGCGGACGGCCGACACGGCGTTCTACGCGAAGGCCGACGGCTCGCTGCGGACGTCCTTGCAGGTCCGCAGGAACGCGGCGGCCCTCGGTGGTCTGGCCGCCCTCGCGAACGCGCGCCGGGACTTCCGGACGGCGCTGACCTGGGGTGAGGCGGCGCGGAGCCTGGAGCCGAAGCGGTGGACGACGTATCCGGCGCTGATCGACGCGTACACGGGGCTCGGGGACTACAAGGCGGCTCATGCGGCGCTGGAGCGGCTGATGGAGCTGCGGTCGGGGCCGGCGGTGCGGGCGCTGGCGGCGGCCGTGTACCGGGACCGGGGCTGGCGCGAGGACGCGGCGGCCCAGCTGGCCGACGCGGCGGCGGGGGCGCGGACGCCGGCCGAGCGGGCCGAGTATCTGGAGCGGGCCGGGCAGCTCGCCTGGGAGCGGGGCGACCGCGAGGACGCGCTGCGGCACTTCCAGGAGGCGGTCCGTATCGACCCCGACCAGCGGGCCGCGCAGGCCGGGCAGGGGCGGGCCCTTGCGGCACTGGGCCGCACGACGGAGGCCCTGAACGCCTACCGGATGGCCCTCGCGAAGCAGCCGCTGCCGCAGTACGCCCTGGAACTGGGCGAGTTGTACGAGTCGCTGGGGCTCGGGCAGGCGGCCCGGGTGCAGTACGACCTGCTGCTGGCGAGGGTGCGGAGCGCCGCGGCGTCCGGGGCCGACGAGGAGCTGGTTCTCGGGCAGTTCGAGGCGGACCACGGTGACCCGGCTTCCGCCGTACGGCGGCTCAGGGCCGAGTGGCGACGGCAGCCGGGGATCGCGGTGGCGGACGCGCTGGGGTGGGCGCTGCACCGGGCGGGCGCAGACCGGGAAGCCCTGCGGTACGCCCGGATCGCGACGGACAGGGCACACGGGGGCGGGGTGCGCAGCGCGCTGTACGCCTATCACCTGGGCATGATCGAGCGGGAACTGGAGCAACCCGCCTCCGCGCGCCGGCATCTGCAGGAGGCCCTGCGGATCAACCCCTACTTCTCGCCAGCCCGGGTGCGGTCGGCGCGGGAGGCGTTGGCGGCGCTGGGGGACGTGCCGGACCAGGGCCTGCCGGCGGCGGACGCGAAGGCCGTGACGGACGCGAAGGCGGTGACAGTCCCCCCGGAGCGCCGGGGGGACCGGGGCTAATCCGGGGCTAGAGGTTGCCCCGCTTCTCCTGCTCTCGTTCGATGGCCTCGAACAGGGCCTTGAAGTTGCCCTTTCCGAAGCCCATCGAGCCGTGCCGCTCGATGAGTTCGAAGAACACGGTCGGCTTGTCCTGGACCGGCTTGGTGAAGATCTGCAGCAGATAGCCGTCCTCGTCGCGGTCGGCGAGGATCTTCAGCTCCCTGAGCGTGTCGACCGGGACCCGGGTGTCGCCGACCCACTCGCCGAGGGTGTCGTAGTACGAGTCGGGGGTGTCGAGGAACTGAACTCCCGCCGCCCGCATGGTCCGCACGGTCTGCACGATGTCGTTGGTGTTCAGCGCGATGTGCTGGACGCCCGCGCCGCCGTAGAACTCCAGGTACTCGTCGATCTGGGACTTCTTCTTGGCGACGGCGGGCTCGTTGATCGGGAACTTCACCTTGAGCGTGCCGTCGGCCACGACCTTCGACATCAGCGCGCTGTACTCGGTGGCGATGTCGTCGCCCACGAACTCCTTCATGTTCGTGAAGCCCATGACCTTGTTGTAGAAGCCGACCCACTCGTTCATCCGGCCGAGTTCGACGTTGCCGACGCAGTGGTCGACGGCCTGGAAGGTGCGGTGGGCGGGCGGTTCGACGATCGGGGCGGCCGCGGCGAAGCCCGGGAGGTAGGGGCCGTCGTAGCCCGTGCGCTCGACCAGGGTGTGGCGGGTCTCGCCGTAGGTGGCGATGGCGGCGAGGACGACCGTGCCGTGCTCGTCCTTCAGCTCGTACGGCTCGGCGACCGAGCGGGCGCCGTGCTCGAGGGCGTAGCTGTAGGCGCGGCGGGCGTCGGGGACCTCGATGGCGAGGTCGATCACGCCGTCGCCGTGCTCGGCCACGTGCTGGGCGAGGAAGTGGCCCCAGGGGGTGGCGGGCTTGATGACCGAGGTGAACACGAAACGGGCGGAGCCGTTCTCCAGCACGTACGAGGCGGTCTCGCGGCTGCCGTTCTCCGGTCCGGAGTAGGCCACGAGCCGCATGCCGAAGGCGGTCGAGTAGTAGTGCGCCGCCTGCTTGGCGTTGCCGACGGCGAAGACGACCGCGTCCATTCCCTTGACCGGGAAGGGGTCGGCCTGCCGGGCGGTGTCGGGAGTGTGGTGTGTGGTCTGCGTCATGTCCGAAGCCTGGCCCCGGTCTGCAAGGTGCGCAATAGTTTGCGTATTCACTGGGCAATCTGTTCAGCGATACGGCCGCTTCGGCGGCCTTTCTGTACAGGATGACCACTGTTCCGGGAGGTCTGCGTGGGGATCGACGAGCTGGACGGGCGGATCATCGTGCTCCTCGCGCGCGAGCCGCGGATCGGGGTGCTGGAGATGTCCCGGCGGCTGGGGGTGGCGCGGGGGACCGTGCAGGCGCGGCTCGACCGGCTTCAGTCGAACGGAGTCATCCGGGGATTCGGTCCGCAGGTCGATCCGGCGGCGCTCGGTTACCCGGTGACCGCGTTCGCCACGCTCCAGATCCGGCAGGGCCAAGGGGCCGACGTACGGGCGCACTTGGCGACCGTGCCGGAGGTCCTGGAGCTGCACACCACCACCGGCAGCGGGGACATGCTGTGCCGCCTGGTGGCCCGCTCCAACGCCGATCTCCAACGTGTGATCGACCGGGTTGTCGGCTTCGATGGGATCGTCCGGGCCGCCACCGCGATCGTGATGGAGAACCCCGTTCCGCTGCGGATCATCCCGCTGGTGGAGCAGGCGGCGGAGGACTCGGCGAGGACCTGACCGCGACCGTGGGGTGAGCCGTGTGAGCTTCTGGGAGTACCTCGGCAACCGCCACCAGCAGCTGCTCGCGGACGCCTGCCAGCACGCGAGCGTCGTCTTCCAGTGCATGGTGGTGGCGACGGTGATCGGGGTGCTGATCGGGGTCGTGACCTATGGGAGCGGGTGGGCGGGCAACCTCGCCACCACGGCCACCTCGACGATGCTGACCGTGCCCTCGCTCGCCATGATCGGTCTGCTCATTCCGGCCGTGGGCCTGGGCGTACCGCCCACGGTGATCGCCCTGACGCTGTACGGGCTGCTGCCGGTCGCGCGGAACGCGATCGTGGGGCTGCGCGGGGTCGATCCCTCGCTGGTGGACGCGGCCAAGGGCATCGGGATGTCCCGGGTGACGCGGCTGGTACGGGTCGAGCTGCCGCTCGCCTGGCCGCCGGTCCTGAGCGGGATCCGGGTCTCGACCCAGATGCTGATGGGCATCGCCGCGATCGCCGCCTACGCCTCCGGGCCCGGCCTCGGCAACGAGATCTTCCGCGGCATCGCCTCGCTGGGCAGCAGGAACGCGCTCAACCAGGTGCTCGCCGGCACGCTCGGGATCATCGTCCTCGCCCTGCTGTTCGATGCCGCGTACGTCGTCGTCGGACGGCTGACCATCGCGAGGGGGATCCGTGCCTGAGACGTCCGGCACCTCAGGTGCGTCCATCGAGCTGGAGAACCTGACCAAGAGGTATCCGGGCGCTGCGCGGCCCGCCGTCCACAACGTCACCATGGAGATCAAGGAGGGCGAGCTCGTCGTCCTCGTCGGGCCGTCCGGCTGCGGCAAGTCGACGACCCTCAAGATGATCAACAGGTTGATCGAGCCGACCGGTGGACGCATCCGGATCAACGGTGAGGACGTGACCGACGTCGATCCGGTCAAGCTGCGCCGCAGGGTGGGCTACGCGATCCAGTCGGCCGGTCTCTTCCCGCACATGACGGTCGCGCAGAACATCGCGCTCGTGCCGAAGATGATCGGCTGGGGAAAGGGCCGGATCAAGGACCGCGTGGAGGAACTGCTCGACCTCGTCGGGCTTGACCCCGGGGAGTTCCACGACCGCTATCCGCGCGGGCTCTCCGGCGGCCAGCAGCAGCGGGTGGGGGTGGCGAGGGCGTTGGCGGCCGATCCGCCCGTCCTGCTGATGGACGAGCCGTTCGGTGGGCTCGACCCGATCACACGCGACCACCTCCAGGACGAGCTGATCAGGCTCCAGCACGAGCTGCGCAAGACGATCGTCTTCGTCACCCATGACTTCGACGAGGCGATCAAGCTCGGTGACCGGATCGCCGTCCTGCGCGAACGGTCCCACATCGCCCAGTTCGACTCCCCCGAGGCCATCCTGACCAACCCGGCGGACGACTATGTGTCCGGTTTCGTCGGGGCGGGGGCGGCGCTGAAGCGGCTGAACCTCACCCGCGTACGGGAAGTGGGGATCACCGACTGTCCGACCGTGACCGTCGACGACCCCGTCCAGGAGATCCTCCACAAACTCCGGGGCAGCGGCACGAACGAGATCCTGCTGCTCGACAGGCGCGGACGGCCGTACAAGTGGCTGCGGCGCGGCGACATGATGCGCGCCAAGGGGTCACCGGCCCGGGCCGGGACGCCGGTGAGCGACACGGTGTCCATGGACGCGACGCTGCGGGACGCGCTGGAGGCCGTGCTGACCGACGACGCGGGGCGGGTCGCGGTGACCGGGCCGAGCGGTGAGTACGCGGGTGTCGTCGACATGGAGACGCTCATGAACTCCGTGCGCCAGCTTCTGCAGGCCGACCGGCTGAAGGCCGGGGAGCACCAGCACACGCTGGAGGAGATCCGGGCCGCCCGGACGCACGCCGAGCAGGAGGGTGCCGACGGAGAGGAGAAGACGGCGTGACGGCCCCCGAGCTGGAGACGCCGGAGACCGTCGAACCGGTAAGGACCGTCGAACCGGAAGAGACCGAGGCCGCCCCTCCCTCGCCGAAGTGGCCCGAGGGGCGGGTGACCTGGCAGAAGCTGACCTTTCTGCCCGCGTTCCTCATCGCCGTCCTGCTCGCGACCTGGCTGTGGTTCGAGCAGGCCGACCTGGACCCGGTCTCCGCGAACGCGCTGTCCGACGGGCAGGTGTCCAAGGCCCTGTGGCAGCAGGTGGAGCTGACGGCGATCTCGACGTTCTTCGTGCTGATCACCGCGATCCCGCTGGGCATCGTGCTGACCCGCAAGGCCTTCCGGAAGGCGCGCCCGGTGACGACGGCGCTCGCCCACACGGGCCAGGCGACCCCGGCGATCGGCCTGCTGGCCCTGCTGGTGATCTGGCTGGGCACGGGCATGAAGGCAGCCCTGATCGGCATGGTCGCCTACGCCGTCCTGCCGGTCCTGTCGAACACCATCGCGGGCCTGAAGGCGAACGATCCGACCCTGCTGGAGGCGGCGCGGGGCATCGGAATGTCGTCCATGGGAGTGCTGTCACATGTCGAACTCCCGCTGGCCGTCCCGCTGATCCTCGCAGGCGTCCGCACGGCCCTGGTCCTCAACGTCGGTACGGCGACCCTCGCGACCTTCGGCGGGGGCGGCGGGCTGGGTGTCCTGATCACCACCGGCATCACCACCCAGCGGATGCCGGTGCTGATGCTCGGCTCGATCCTCACGGTGACACTGGCCCTGCTGGTCGACTGGCTGGCCTCGTTGGCCGAACTGATGCTCGGGCCACGGGGGTTGGGGGCGGGGAGGAGAAGCGGAACGTTCGTGAGGTAGGGGTTGGCCGTCGCCGGTACGGGGTTACAAAGAACCTGTTGCAAAGGAGTCTTTGCAACGCTATCTTTGTATGCATGCCGGAAGAGCCCAACGTACGGAAACTCGACGCCCGTTCACTGCGCGGGCTGGCGCATCCTCTGCGGATGCAGCTGCTGGACGCCCTCCGCCACGGCGGTCCCGCCACCGCGTCCCAACTCGCCGAGAAACTGGGCGAGTCGAGCGGCGCAACCAGCTACCACCTGCGCCAGCTGGCCGCGCACGGCTTCGTGGAAGACGCCCCGGAGCGCGGCAAGGGGCGGGAGCGCTGGTGGAAGGCGGTCCACAAGGGTCTGAGCTTCGACGACGCCCTGCTCACGGACAGCGATCCGGCCGTGCGCGGAGCCGCCGACATGTACCTCCATGAGGTCGCGACCGCCCAGATCCAGAACCTCTCCAACTGGCTGGGCGACCGCGCCACCTGGCCCGAGGACTGGAACCGCGTCTGGGACATGAGCAGCGCGACGCTACGGCTGACCCCCGAGCTGACCAAAGAACTCATCGAGAAGATGCATGCCCTGGTCGACACCTATCGCGACCGGCCCACCACCGGAGACAACGCGGCCCAGGTACGCATCCACACGCACGCCTTCCCGATCACCACGGACTGAAAGGGCCCCGCCATGCACCCCGAGACCCACCTCGCCCAGCACCACCTCCGTGCCACCGACCTCCGTGCCGAGGCCGACGCCCACCGCCTCGCCGCTCAGGCCAAGCGGCCGTACGCCATCAGGACCCGGCTCGGCTGGACCCTGGTGGAAGTGGGACTCCGGCTGGCCTCGCCCCGGCCGGTCCTCGCGCACTAGCAGGCGGGGACGGATCCCTTACCCGACTCCAGTGCGGTCAGCGCATTCACCGCCCCCTTCAGGGACGTCACCGGGATCAGCCGCAGCCCCTTAGGCAGCTCCGCCTTCGCGTCGGAGCACTCCTCCTCGGGGACCAGGAACACCGTCGCCCCGTCCCGCTTCGCGGCCTGCGTCTTCAGAGCCACGCCGCCCACCGCGCCGACCGTCCCGTCCGCGTCGATCGTCCCCGTCCCGGCGATGGTGCGGCCGCCCGTGAGGTCGCCCCCGGCGCCGTTGCCGTTCAGCTTGTCGATGATCCCCAGGGTGAACAGCAGGCCGGCGCTCGGCCCGCCGACGTCCGCGAGCTTCAGCGTGACCTTGACCTTGTCGTCGCCGAGCTTCAGATAGTTCAGCGCCGCCTCGGTCGCCGCGTCCTGGGACTCCTTCATCTGCGCGGTGTTGTGCTTCTCGATCTCCTGGACACTCTGCCCGCTCGGGTAGACCGCGTCGTGGGGCATGACCGCCCGGTCGGTGCGGAACCAGCTGTCGAAGATGTCACCGAGCGCGACATGGGTGTCGGGCCCGGTCGCCTCGATGGTCGTCATCCGCAGCTGCCCGCTCGTCGTACGCGTCTTCGCCCCGGAGATCGTGATCACCTCCGCGCCCTTGTTCTCGCCGAGGACGTTCGCCGTCATCCCGGGCTGCGCCAGTGCGAACGGCAGCGGCGCGAAGAGGGCCGTGGCGACCAGTGCCACGACGGGCAGGGCACAGACGGCGACGGCCTGGGGGCGCGTGAGGCGAGAGAGCACGGGATCAATCTAACGTGGCGGTCACTTCCGGCCATGAGCCGGTCAGCCCCGTACAGATCCCGTCTCGCGCGCGTGAAGCACCGCAGGACGTCCGGCAGCGGTTCGACGCCGATGCCGGGCGTCCGCGGTGATGTCCTCCGCGAAGTAGCGGGCGGAGGGGCGCGGCCGATTCCCGTCTCCAGCATGCCGCCGCACCACACCGGCACGCCGTGCGCGCGGGCTTGATGTTCAAGCACGTGGGCATGTCGACCCACGGCGACCGCACCCACCCAGGGGCGCGGGGAACTGCGCGACCAGCCCCCACCGGACCCGCGGTCGCCGACGAACTCGCACCGCACCGCTCAGCGCAACGCCTCCGCAACCTCCCGCGCCGCGTCCACCACCCGCGGCCCCACCCGCTCCGGCACCGCGTCGGCCAGCATCACGACCCCCACGCTGCCCTCCACCCCGGTGACCCCGAGCAGAGGAGCGGCCGCCCCACTGGCCCCGGCCTCCAGCTCGCCGTGCGTCAGCATGTACCCCGGCTCCCCGAACCCCTGTTGCCGCGCCGCGAGAATCGCCCGCCCCGCCGCCCCACGGTCCAACGGATGCCGGAACCCCGCCCGATACGCCACGTGATAGTCCGTCCACGTGGGCTCCACGACGGCCACGGCCAGTGCCTCGGCCCCGTCCACCAGGGTGAGGTGTGCCGTCGCCCCGATGTCCTCCGCGAGCGAGCGCAGCGCGGGCAGCGCGGCCTCCCGTACCAGAGGATGCACCTGCCGCCCGAGTCGCAGTACGCCCAGGCCCACCCGGGCACGCCCGCCCAGGTCACGCCGGACGAGGGCGTGCTGCTCCAGCGTGGCCAGCAACCGGTACACCACGGTCCGGTTCACACCCAGTTTGTTGGAAAGCTCGGTGACGGTGAGCCCGTGGTCCGTGTCGGCCAGGAGCTTGAGGACACGCAGTCCCCGGTCAAGCGTCTGAGAGGTCTCCGCGGTCACGACGCCCACTCCTCCAAGTGGTGAGGTCGGCGGGCCTCTCACGGCAGATGCGTCACCGAGTCCCGTCGGCAACGCGCTTCAGAGGCCGCCGATCGGCCGGCGGCCCGGTCTGTTTCCGGGCCGCGTCGCTTCACGGCTGCGCTCCGCGGCGGCGCTGCCACGGGGCGTGTGCGTAGCGGGACAGTAGCGAAGCGGGTTCGCTCAGCGGAAGCCTCCGTCCAGAATCCGGGCAGACGCCGGTACGGACCACTCCGTTTGTCCTGATACGTACGGTCCGATGCGCGCGGCCAGAGACGTGTGCGGCCGGATGCGTGCGGTCAGACACGTACGACCCGTCGCCGCGAGACGACCGGCGCCCCGCGTCACCGCATCCGGGTGGCCCACTCCTGCACCTTGGCGATCCGCTGCCGCAGCTGCCCGGCCGTGGCCTCGGCACTCGGCGGCCCACCGCACACCCGGCGCAGCTCGGTGTGGATCACCCCGTGCGGCTTGCCGCTCTGGTGGACGTAGGCACTCACCATCGTGTTGAGCTGCTTGCGCAGCTCCATCATCTCCTTGTGCGAGACGACGGGCCGCCGCTCGGCGGGCAGCTCGAGGAGGTCCGCCTCGCTGTCCGGCTTCTTACGGCTGTGCGCGATCTGGCGGGCCTGCCGCTTCTGGAGCAGCAGCTGCACCTGATCCGGCTCCAGGAGACCGGGGATCCCGAGGTAGTCCTGTTCCTCCTCGCTCCCCGGGTGCGCCTGCATGCCGAACTCGGCACCGTCGTAGAGGACACGGTCGAAGACGGCCTCGGACTCCAGCGCCTCGAAGGCGAACTGCTCCTGCTCGCCGGTGTCCTCGTCCTCCTCCTTGTTCGCCTCCTCCATCTCCTTCTCGGACTCGGCGTAGGGGTCCTCCTCGCCCTCCTTCTTCGGCTTGTCGAGGGCGTGGTCCCGTTCCACCTCCATCTCGTTGGCGAAGGTCAGGAGGTCCGGGACGGTCGGGAGGAACACGGAGGCGGTCTCACCGCGCCGCCGGGACCGTACGAAACGACCGACGGCCTGGGCGAAGAAGAGCGGCGTGGAGATGGTGGTGGCGTAGACGCCCACGGCGAGGCGGGGCACGTCGACGCCCTCGGACACCATGCGGACGGCGACCATCCACCGGTCGTTGCTCGCGCTGAAGTCGTCGATCCGCTTGGACGCGCCGGCGTCGTCGGACAGGACGAGGGTCGCCTTGTTGCCCGTGATCTCGCGGATCAGCTTGGCGTACGCGCGCGCGGAGTCCTGGTCGGAGGCGATGACGAGGGCGCCGGCGTCCGGGATGGCCTTCCTGACCTCGGTCAGCCGCTGGTCGGCGGCGCGCAGGACGCTCGGCATCCACTCACCGCGCGGATCCAGGGCCGTACGCCAGGCCTGGCTGATCGCGTCCTTGGTCATGGGTTCGCCGAGCCGGGCGGCGATCTCGTCGCCCGCCTTGGTCCGCCACCGCATCTGGCCGCTGTAGGAGAGGAAGATGACGGGCCGCACGACATGGTCGGCCAGCGCGTTCCCGTACCCGTAGGTGTAGTCGGCGGCCGACCGCCGGATGCCGTCGTTGCCCTCCTCGTACGCCACGAAGGGGATGGGGTTGGTGTCGGACCGGAAGGGCGTACCGGTGAGCGCGAGCCGGCGGGTGGCGGGCTCGAAGGCCTCCAGGCACGCCTCGCCCCAGGACTTGGAGTCACCGGCGTGGTGGATCTCGTCGAGGATGACGAGGGTCTTGCGCTGCTCGACCCGGTTGCGATGGAGCATGGGCCGTACGCCCACACCCGCATAGGTGACGGCGACACCGTCGTAGTCCTTACCGAGCGGCCCGGCGCTGTACTCGGGATCGAGCTTGATCCCTATCCGTGCCGCCGCCTCGGCCCACTGCTTCTTCAGATGCTCGGTGGGCGCGACGACCGTCACCTGCTGCACGACATGGTGGTGCAGCAGCCAGGAGGCGAGGGTGAGGGCGAAGGTCGTCTTGCCCGCGCCGGGGGTCGCGACGGCCAGGAAGTCACGCGGCTGCTCCTGGACGTACTTGTCCAACGCACCCTGCTGCCAGGCACGCAGCTTGCTGGCGGTACCCCAGGGGGCCCGGCCGGGGAAGGCGGGTGAAAGGTGGTGGGAGGAGGCGGCGGTGGTAGTCACGGTCTCCGTAGGTGGGGTCGGGCGGCTCGGCGGTGTCTTCGGCGTGTATGACGACCGGGTCACCCTACCGGCGGCCCGGCGGTATCGACGCGCACACGGGGCCGGGGCGGCCGCGGGTGGGACCGAGGTCACATCGCATCGTGCAGCGCCCGCAGGCGCGGGGCGATCAGCCCCACGTCCTCCAGACTTCCGGCCGCCACTTCGATGACCAGCTCGTACGCCTCGTACCGAAGTCAGGCATGCGTCCGCAACCGCGTAGTCACCCACGCCCCCACCAACGCCACCCCCGCCATCGGCAGGAACACCACGGCGAACGCGGCCGGATGGGAGCCGGACGCCTCCGTCGCCGTATGACTCACCGTGCCGCCGCCCAGCGCCGCGAAGGCCGCACCCCCCGCCGCCAGCAGGACGGCGTTGGAGAGGCCGTCGGAGATCTGGAGGGAGGCGGAGTTGGTGCCGGCCTCCTCGGGGGCGGAGAGATGCAGCAGAAGCACACTGGTCGAGGAGATCACCAGCCCCATACCGAAGCAGCCGAAGCCCCAGGCGACGGCGACGGTCCAGACGGGGACGGAGTGGATCAGCACGCTCGGCGCGGCGGCGATCGCGGCCGCGACCAGGACCATCCCCCCGGTCATCAGCCGTTCCCGGTACGGCTCCACCCGCGCCCGCGACTGCACCCACGACCCCAGGGCCCATGTACCGCCGCCCGCCGCGAGCGAGAACCCGGCCAGCGTCGGCGACAGCCCCCGCTGGGTGACCAGCATCAACGGCACGAAGGACTCGGCGGCGACGAAGGAGCCCGCGGAGACCCCGCGCAGCAGCACGACGGAGGGCAGCCCGCGCGCCGCCCGGTACGTGCCCCGCGGGAGCAGCCCGAGCACGGCCGGCACGAGCAGTGCGACGCCCGCGAGGCCGGGGAGCAGGGAGAGGGGACGCAGATCCTGGGCGGCGTACTGGAGGAGCCCGGCGCCCAGGGAGATCCCGAGGGCGAGCCGGATGCGGCGACGGTCGAAGGAGGCCTGTCCGTGGTTGTCGTCGACCGGCCCGGACGCCCGCCGCCGTATCTGCGGCAGGGCGAGCACCAGCGGAAAGACCACCAGCACCGGAATCCCGACGAACACCCACCGCCACCCGAGCTGCTCGGTCACGGCCCCGGCCGCGAGCGGCCCCACGATCGAGGGCACGACCCAGCCCGCGGCGAACGCCGCCATGATCGCCGGCCGCAGCCGCTCCGGGTAGGCCCGCCCGACGACGACATACAGCGCCACGATGACGAGCCCGCCGCCGAATCCCTGCACGGCCCGCCCGAGAATGAACTGCCACATCGCCCCGGCCGTCCCGGACAACAGCAGCCCGGCACCGAACCCGGCGATCCCGGTGGCCAACGCCCCGAGCGGCCCCCGCCGATCCGCCCACTGCCCGGCGAGCACCATCCCGAACAGGCTGGTGGTGAAGTACCCGGAGAACGCGAACGCGTAGAGCGCCACCCCGTCCAACTCCCGTGCGGCAACCGGCATGGCCGTCCCGACAGCCGTGGCCTCGAACGCGATGAGCAGCACCACGGACACGATGCCGATACTCAGCGCCCGGTACGAACGCCCCAGTACCCCTTCCTCCACCTCGTTGACGGACAGGACCTCAGAGTCTTCGGTGACACCGGCGTCACGCGGTTCCAGGACTGCCATGCCCGTCAGAGTAAGGCCCACAGCCCCCGTTGACCCCTGTCAAAAGCCCGCCTGCCCCTGAGACCTTGGTCGTACGACCACGGCCGGCCGGGCCCGGTTCATGAACGGCGTATGGCAGTCCCGTTGCAGCACCCAGGAAACCCTTGAGCCTCCCCGCACCCTCGCCATACGGTCGCATCACAGCGTTCGGAACGAGCACCTCGCTCAACCCGACCCGGCCGTGTGCCCGAGTGGCTCAGGGACTCGCCTGCAAAGCGAGTTACGCGGGTTCGATTCCCGCCACGGCCTCAACTGCCTGATCAGGCAGAACAAAAGGGCGGCTTCCCATCGGGATGCCGCCCTTTCGGCAGTCCGTCTCAGTTCCCGTCTCAGTTGAGGTCGCTGCAGACGAGAACACTCATGATCACTTCCGGCAGCACACCGAGCCTCCGCCGAGCGTGACGAGCGCCGCCACGATGTCCCACCTATTGGCGACCGCCGCGAGCAGCACCACGATCACGAACGTGACGTCGACCGCGCGAGCGAAGGGCGGGCCGTTCAAAACCGGCAGCGTCAGGGCCGCCGGGAAGGGGAGCGCGCTACCGCCCGGAAACATATTTCGGGTACGGTCATGGAGAGATGTCATCGCTTACCTGTCTGGGTACGTGACCTCACGGCGGGGGGAACCTCAGCACTTAGCTTGCCGGCATGACTGAGGTGCCTCCCGTCGACCAGGGTGGCCGTTGAGGTCCCGCTGAGCATACCGCGATCAGCCGAGCCCCTAAGGCCGTTGAACCACAACATCTAGTAGGTCAGGGCCTGTTAGGGCACTACATGTTGTGGAGATCGTGATTTCTGAGTTCCTGACCAGGACCTTCTCGACACTCCCCGTGACTGTCCTACGGACGGCAGTCTCCCTGATCAGATTTCCAGATCAGCGTGTCGACCTGCTCGGCCACGTGGCTGCGAACCGAATCCACCATGTGCTGATATCTCGCGGCCATGGCGGTCGTCGACCACCCCATAAGGCCCATGACGGCCCGTTCCGGGACACCAAGGATCAGCAGAACCGTCGCGGCCGTGTGGCGGGCGTCGTGAAGGCGCCCGTCTCGAACGTTCGCCTCCGTAAGGAGTGCCTTCCACTCGGTCCAGTCCCGGCGGTGGGACGGGCTACGGCCGTGCTCATCGGGGAAGACCAAGCCGTTCTCCTCCCAGCGCTTCCCGGCCGCTTCCCTCTCCGCTTCCTGCGCCTTGAGGTGCGCACGGAGTAGGTCAACAAGCTGTTCAGGGAGACCGACGGCGCGGCGGCCGGCGCGCGACTTGGTGACGGTCAACTCCGGGTTCGTCCGTCGCTTCTGCGGGCAGTACCCGGCGGCCTTACGTCCGCAGGGCTCGGTGCACCCGTGGGCGTATTGCGGCCGGTGGCGGCTACGGCGGACCACAAGAAAGCCACCGTCAAGGTCCACGTCCACCCACTGCAATCCCAGCACCTCGCCTTGACGCAGACCGAGCGCGAGCGCGACGGCCCACCGTGCGGAGTTGCGGTGCTGGTCAGCGGCCTTCAACAGCCGCTGCACCTCTTGGACGGTGTAGGGCTCTACCTCGTGATCCCCCGTTTTCGGCGCCTTGGCCAACAGCACCGGGTTCTTGCCGAGATGCCCCCGCCGTACAGCCTCGTTGAGCGCGGCGCGGAAGGTCCGGTGCACCTGGTGAGCGGTCGCGGGCTTGCTGCCGTTGGCCTGCATCTTGGCGTAGAACACCTCGATGTGCTCGGGCTTCAACCTGTCGAGACGGTGAGCGCCCAAGCCTGGAATGAGGTGCTTCCGCACGGCAACGCCGTACCCGACCATCGTGTTGTCGTTGACGGCGAGGGGCGCGACGTTCTCAATCCAGTGGGTTAGCCAGGCCTTGACCGTCCATGCCTTGCCGGGCTTACGCACGGTCTTGGCGTCTCGCTGCTTCTCCAACTCGGCTACGGCGGTCGTCACTTCGGCGCGAGTCTTGCGTTCGACGTGACGGCGGTCCGGCGTGCCGCCGTCGCGGACGCCGACGGTGACGCGGCCGTGCCATTTGCCGTCTTTTCCGAAGTAGATCGAGCTTCGGCCGTTCGGCTGTCGGGTGCGCTTCTTCTTGTCCTCTGCCACAGGCAGGCTCCTGTTTCTTGCGTGTCGGGATGGAGACCGGGGCGGCGGGCTGTCCTGTCCGGGAGTGCCGCCGCCCCGGGCGTCGTCAAGCGGCTTGGCGGGCGGTGCGGAGTCGGGTCACGTACGCGGCCGGCGCGTCGACGGGGACGCGGCGGAGGCCACCGACCATGACGGACTCCAGTTCGCCGGTGCGGATGAGGGCGAAGCAGGTTGTGCGGCCGATGCGGAGGCGCCGGGCAGCCTCCTCGACCTTGAGGAGTACGAGGGTCGTGTCGTCGGCGGGGGTCGTGAGGGTGTGTGGCTCGTCCACGGCTCACTCCTGTGAGGCTGAGTTCATGGGCAGATGCCGCCGCACAAACCGCAAAATCCGCAGAAATACAGGGGTAGGTCGTTGACCTGCGGTGATGCAGCGTGCGAGCGGTGAGGGACGGCGCCCCGCAAAAATCCGCGATATTCCGCAAAAATCAGGGGCGGCCGACGGGCGGCCCCCGTGGCGGGGGTGGTGCTCGGCTTTTTTGCGGAATTTCGCGGGATTGTGCGGCGAGCCCCCGACCAGGGTGTGGCGGGGGTCCCGTCGCAGGTCAGCGGGGCGTCCGGGGGTTATTGCGGATTTTGCGGTTTGTGCGGGAGGGGTTGGGGCGAGGCCGGGTCACCGGCCGCCGTGGCGCAGGGCGGGGTGGGCCTGTAGGCGGGGTGCCGGGGGGCGTCCACGCTTGCCGGTGCGCTCGGGTTGGTAGGACCGCAGGTATCCGTGGTCTTCCAGGAGCGCGAGGGCGGGTTCGAGATCGGCGATGGTGGGGACCTCGCTGCGGGACAGGACGCTGAAGACGTCCCGTCGGCTGACGTCCTCCCACTGGTTGTCCCTCAGCGCGTCCAACACGCTGCGGGCGCGGGCCATGACCGGATCGGCGCCCATGGCGTCGAACACGGCGAGGGCGTGGGCGGTGTAGTACTCCCCCAGCTCGATTGCCGCGTTCATGGTCGCCTCGGTGACGGGGCGGGCGTAGCCGTTGCCGCCGTGTTCGGCGAGGTGCAGCAGCGCGGCCATGCGGGCGGTCGCTCCGACCAGTTTCCCGGCCCAGTCGTTGATGTGACCCAGCGTCCCGCCGCGTTCCTTGAGCCGCGGTTCGACCCGTTGCTGATAGGCGATCAGGGCCGCGTCCGCCTCGGGGGTGAGCTGGATGACGGCCGGGTCGGTCCAGTCCGCGAGGGACAGGGTGAGGTCGATGACCCGCGCGGCGTAGGTGGCGGCGGTCTGCTCGGGGACCGGATCGGTGATGACCTTCCGTTCGCCGACCGTCGACACCGGCAGCGAGTACAGGAAGCGGCCCAACAGCCCGCGCCCCTTCCCGCCCTTGATCTTCCCCATGTCGACCAGCACATCGGGCTGAACAGCCAAGCCCATGGTCAGAGCGGGCGCGTCCACGTACTCGCGGCGGGTCTGCCGGTTCACCCTCAACCGGCCCCCGGCATGCCCTTTGAGGAAGACCTCCATGTTGGGACTGCCCGAGTAGCGGCCCGCGATGATGTCGAAGATCCCGCCCTCATCACTCATCACCGACAACCGGCCGCCCTGTTCCGCGATCAGCGAGGTGACCGTCTCGGGTGTGCAGTCGTCGGCGAGCAACAGGGGTTCGGCCGGCACGGTGAGCGTGTCGGCAGTCTGCGCGAGACCGATAGCGGTGGCCCGCATCTCGTCGCGCTGGTCGCCGTCGGCGGACGCGGCCTTGGTGGCAGCCTTGTCCGCCGCTTCCTTGGCCAACCGCGCAGTCAACTCCGCTTCCACGATCACGGGCTTCATGGCGGCCTTGAGCTGCTTCTCCGCCTCATACAGCGGGTCGGTCAGCAGGGAGAAGACGGCGGACTTGCGGTTGCCGGGAGGAAGCGCGACCACCGTGTACAGGTTGGTCGGCTCACGCCAGTTGCCGCGCACATGGACCACCGACCGGCCGCCCGCGGCCGTGGCGAGCACGGCGAGGGCGACCGAGCCGCCAAGGTCCACCGGAGTCTGCGTCTCCTCCGCAACGGCCGCCACGAACTCCCCCAACCAGGCAGGGAAGACGTGGGCGGGGAACGGCGGACGCTCGCGGCGGCCGGTGAGAGGAATGGGGTCCTCCCACACCTCCGGAGCACTGTCGTCCTCGCCGGGCGGGTCTTGCAGGGTGGCCAGTCCGGCCCATAGGTCGGGGCTGTCCACAGGCTGTGGAGTCATGAGACAGCCCTCCCTTCGGTGGTGGTGTGCAGGCAGACGCCCACGAGGAAGCGGGCGGTCAGCCGGGCGACGGCGGCACGGCCCCGGGCGCGTTCGTGCTGCCCGCAGGCACAGAGCCAGTCCGCGACGGGGACGCCCTCGCACTGGATCTGAAGACCCGGAGTGATGCCGGTGACGGTGACCGTCTGCGGGTCCGAGCCAACGGCAGAAAGGACGCCCTTGCGGGCGGCGACCTTCGGCACGCCCACGCGCGGCCGTGGCGCGCCCTGTACGGCGCCCTGAGGGCTGTTCGTGGGGGTTCGGGATGCTTTGTTCATTCCGTGCGCTCCACAGCCGCCTCAAGGCCGTTGCCGACCGCGCGTCGGGCATAGGCCTCCGGGACGCCGACGGTGACGGCGGCGGTCACAATCTCCTCACCGATCACCGCGAGGCCGCAGGGTCCGGGGCAGTCAGTGTGTTGGGCGGCGACGAACCGGGCGACGCCGAACGCCTGTGATCCGGCGCCTGATTCGGTGCGGGCTCGTACGAGGGCGAGGCCGCGTTCCAGTCCGGTGCGGACGTAACGCTCGGTGTGGCGGCACCCGGTGGCGACCTCCCGCGACCACGGGGCGCGGGCGGGGAGAGAAGAGGCCACCCCGCGCCGGGCGGGGGTGGTGTCTTCCTTCACGACCAGGGCGCAGACGGCCGATGGCAGGGGCACCATGCGGCCGGAGCCGGGTCCCAGCCAACGGGCGTACTGCGTAAGCGACTTGATGTCGACGCCGGGCCGCACGGCGTTCGCCGACGGCATGGCGCCCTGGTAAAGCCAGTGCTGACCGCGTGTCGTCGGCACGGTCCGCGTTTCGGGGAGCGTGGCGCGGGCCCAGTCGACGGCCGCCGCGTTGTCGAGGTCGACGACGGTCAGTCCGGCCCCTCCCGGGTGGTAGGCGATCGCTACCGCTTCCCGCCACGCCTGCGCCCACGCGGGCGAGGTGAGGACGTGCGGGTCGATGGTCGCCGCCGCCCATGCGTGGCACGGCGCGGGGCACCGGCAGGGGCCCGCGGCCTTCATGTTGGGTCGGCCGCCGCAGGCGCCGTCCTTGCAGGAGGGGCAGTTGCCGAACGGAACCTTGCCGCGTCGCAGCGGCAGCACCGGGACACCGGCCGCCGCGAGGGCGAGAGCGGTGTACAGGTGGCTCCCGGCCGGGTGATTCTCAGCGAGGGGAAGCCGGGTCGTGCAGTCAGGTGTCATGCTGAAGGTCTCCTGTTCTGCTACGTCGGGATTCGGAGACCGTGGGCGGCGGGCTGTCCTTGTCCGGGAGTGACCGCCGCCCACGGGCGTAGCTACTGGTCGTTGGCGAGTGAGCGGGCGTACTGCTGACGGACGTAGGCGCGCGGGTCGCAGATCACGCCCGGCTGGTCCAGGTCGAGCAGGTACTGCGCCGCCGCGAGAGCCGTCTCGCCATCGTCATCGTGAAAGCCGTCGCTCTCACCCAGGAGCGCGATGCGGTCCAACAGGGCGGCCTTGCGCAGGTAGAACTCCCGACCCAGCTCGGTGAAGCACACGGCTTCAGCCAGGAAGCGTGCCGTCCAGCCGATCTCGCTGTTGATGCTGGGGGCGTTCGCGTACGCCTGTTCGGGGGTGGGCCAGTCCTGCGGGGTGGGGCGGTGGTCGGCGGTGAGGTAGAGGCGGGTGCGCTTGCCGTCCCGGGTCGGGTACGTGCGCACGTCACCCGCCATGAACGCGGTGGTGACGCGGTCGGTGTCGTCGGGGTCGCAGATGGCGCGAATCTCGAACACGAAGGCTCCTGTCAGCCGTAGAACTTGTTCCGCTTGATGACGGCTTTGCGGATGTTGACCGTCGTCCCGCCGCCGTGGCCGCTCGCGCTGAAGACCTGCACGGCGACCCAGCCGCCGAAGATGACGGCGGCGAGGATGATGAGCTGGTGAATGAGCGCGGCGAGCGCGGCAATGAAGGTGGTCAGCAGCACGAGTCCGCCGCACACGGCCGCGAAGCCGATGCCCCCGAGGGCGATGTTCACCGCCGCGCGGGAGACGGCCGGTTTGGTCGCGACCGGTTCGGGCTTGGCGGGCTCCATGGCGTACCCGGTGACCACGCGGCCGTCGGGAAGGACGATGCTCGTCACGGCCGGGATGCTGCCGGGTTGTACGGGCACGAGCGGCGCGGCGTGCGGTATCGGTGCGAGGGGCGTGGGGTGGTGAACCTCAACGGCCGCCACCTCGCCCCCGGCCGAACGGCCATACGTGGTGGGTTCGTTCACGGTGGTTTCCCTTCTAGCGGCCGATGTCGGCGAGGGCGCCGGTGACGGCGGTGACGAGCTGGTTGACGGTGTCGCTCGCGTCGGTGGCGGCGAGGTAGAAGCCGAACAGCGCGGCGACGACGGCCGCACCGGCACCGAGCGCGCGGAAGCGCAGCAGCGCGGCGAGCGCGGCGGCGAGGAGCAGAACGAGCGGGATGGTGATGGCCACGGGTCCTCCGGGGGTCAGCGGTGGGTGCAGGTGGGGTAGGCGGAGCCGCGGAAGCAGTGGTTGTACTCGTCGCGGGTGACACGGAAGCCGTGGTGGCGGCCGTCGTTGGTGGTGACGGTCAGCTGGTAGTGCCAGCCGTCGGCCTTGCGGTAGGTGGCACTGCGGTCGCTCACGGTCCCGGCCGGCCCGGGGGCGTAGTCGGGGCTGCACGCGGTCAGGGCCAGGACGGCGCCGATGGTCGCGGCGACGGCCGCGAGGGCTTTGCGCATGGCGGGGCTCCTTCGGGCGGTCAGCGGGTGCCGGCGCGGTACGTGCGGGCGGCGCGGTTGTAGATCCAGCGGCCGACGCGTATGCGCTTGCCGGTGGCGTCACAGCGGCGGCAGTCACGGCCGCGCTTGAGGTGTCCCTTGCGGTCGGTCTTGAGTTCGTGGCCCATGCCGTGGCACTTGCGGCAGTCGCCGAACGGGCTCAGCCAGCACTTACCGCCGTAACCGAGCGTGATGGCGAGTAGGCAGGCGATAGCAAGGAGGGGAAGGCTCATCAGGGGCCTCTCAGACGGGTTCTCGGGGGTTTCCGCAGGTAGGCCGCTATCTGCTAGCGACCTGATCAGAGGCGGTTTTGATTGCTAGCAGGGTTGCTACCGGTAGCGACGGTCGCCGCTACCGGTAGCAGGCTGTGAGACCTATCCGGCGTCCCGCTTTTCGTTGCGCTGCGTAATCGCGGTGGCGATGTCGTCGCGCTTGATGCCGCGCTTGTTGACCTGTTCGCCGTCGATGCGTCGGCTGATCTGCATCGTGCCGATGCCGAACGGCTTGAGCGCTGCGGTGAGTGCTTCGGCCTTGGGCTTGGCGTCCAGTTCGGCCCACGGGCCGTAGACGTCGGGGCGCAGGTCGGCGAGGCGGTCGACGATGGTCTCGGACCACACCTTGGCCTCGCCCTTGCCCAGCACCTGAGCGACGTCGTCCAGGATCGTCGCGGACACCTCCGGGGCCGGGGCCTCGCCGACCGCGTCGCCGGACAGCGTTCCCTCCGCCTCCCGCAGCGCGGCGGCACGGGTGAGGATGCGTTCGGCGTCGCGGCCGTCGGCGAGGTAGGTGCGCACGATCCCGGAGTCGTCCGACATGCCCTTGAGCAGGCCCACGCCCTTGTGGGACTTCAGCAGCTTGGACGCGTCCAGACCCTCGCTGTAGGAGCCGGCGCCAAGGATGACGTCGGAGACCTGGTAGGCGCCCACCCGCAGCGCGAACCGGGCCTGGTGCTGGTCACGCAGCTCCGAGGGGCACGCCTTGTCGTCCGGCTTCTGCGTCGACGTCATCACCGACACACCCACGGCCGGCGCGACCCGGGCGAGGTAGACCATCAGGGACAGGATCTCCTTGCCGTGCTCGGGGTGGGTCAGGTACTCCTGCACCTCGTCCACCACGAACAGCGTGAGCGGCATGTTCAGCTTCTTGTCCCGGCTGATCTCCGGGGTGAGCTTGCCCTCCGGGCAGACATGCAACGGCAGTTCGGACAGCCGGTGGTAGCGGTCCTCGACATCCGCCTTGAGTTCCCGCAGCGAGGTCAGCAGGTGCTGAACCGGGTCGAACCCGTTCTTGGGCACGATCCCGAACCCGATGCGGTGCGCGACCAGCGCGAACTTACGCCAGTCCGGCGACGCCTTCCCGTCGAACACGTACAGGCGCACGTACGGGTCCAGCGCGGCGGCCAGCGCGATCGTGCGGGCAGAGAACGTCTTGCCCTGCCGCGGCACGGCACCGACCAGCAACGACAGCCACAGCATGGTCGCCATGACCGGGTTGCCCCGCTCGTCCACGCCCCACGGGAACGGCTTCCAGAAGTCCACCCGAGTTGCCCCCAACAGCGGGGACTTGCCCGAGGGAACGGCGAGCGGGTCACGGTCGGCGATCCAGTAGGAGACCCGCCGCCCGCTCGTCTCGTCCTTGTCGAGGAAGAGCTGAGTGGGGGCGATGTCCATACCGGAGGCGAGCCGGGCGTGAGCCTTCACCGCGTCCTCGAACGTCTTGCCGTACGGCAGATCCACCACCACGCGCCAGCCGTCGCCGTCCCGGCCGATCGGCCGCGGGAAGGCGATGGTCTGATCCTTGGTGGTCAGCCCGGACGCCTCGTGGGCGCGGATGACGATGTCACTGGACAGCCGCCGCTTGCGGAACGTCACCTTGGCCATGTCGATCAGCGGCCGATCGGCCGGCGCCCCGACCGCCCCGAGCGTGGTGGTCAGCGTGGCCATGGCCAACAGAAGCAGCCAGGACGGGGCCATGACGTACAGGGTCAGGGCGGCGGCGAGGCCGATCAGGGAGGCGATCGTGGCGACGATGCCCCGCAGGCGGACGCGGTCGTTGCGCTGCCGCGACAGCTTCAGGTACTCCGCCGCGTCCTCGTTCGCCACCGACGCCAGGCGCAGGCCCTTGCCTTCGGCGTCGAAGACCCACCGGCCGATGGCCGTTGACCAGCGCCACGCCCCGCGCGGCGAGTACCACAGGATCATCGGGGTGTAGATGCAGGGCAGGCGAACGGCGTGGTAGCCGATCACAGCCGAGTAGTGCCGCACGGCCCACTTGCGCACGGCCGTTCGCTGGTCAGGCAGCTTCACCCAGTCCGGCAGGACCGGCATGCGGGCCTTGTCCTTGGCCTCCATCCACTCCGCGACCGACGGCGGGTAGACCTCACGCGGCGGGTCCACCGGCGCCCCGTCGGTCAGCCCTTCGGCCTCCGGGTCGTCGGTGTCGGGGAGTTCGGCCTCCCACTCCCCCGGCTTCACCACACCCTCGCCGACCGGCACGTCCGCGGCGGGGGTGGTCTTCTTCAGCGGGAACGGCAGTACCTCAGCCGTCCGATCATCGGTAGCCTCCGGGTCGTCCCGGGGCGGGAACTCAGGGTTTTCCGTCACGATGTACGTGCTCCTTCGGGAGTCGAAGGGTCCGGCCGACTTGCTGTGGAAGGTGGGCGGCCGGACCCGGGATTCGAGGTGGTTCAAGCGGCGCGCTGTTCCTCGGGAAAGGCGCAGGTCACACACATGCCGAGCGTGGTCGGGATGACGTATCCGGCATCGCGGCGACACTCGGGGCAACGACGGCGAGCGGCATTGGCCTTGGCCAGGGCCGCCCACCTCGCCGGGGTCATCGGCCGCACCGGCAGAGCGAGGTCGACGCGGTACAGGTACGCCGTCAGCGGCCCTCGCCGTCGACGCCGGCGCAAGACCTGAGCCGCGATCTCCTGACCACCCGGGCGCAACCCGCGGAGGCGGAGTTGGCGGCGGGTGGCGAAGCCGTCCGGCGCCAAGCGCCACGGGTAGGTAGGGATACCGAACGTGGTGCCGTCCGGGTCCCAAAACCGCGCGCTCACGCCACGCGCTTCCACGCGGCCCGAAGGCGGACCTCGGACGCGGAATGACCAGCCTGGCGAAACCGGGCAGCCATCTCGCGATACGACAGGGCAGGCGTCTCGCTGTGCGTGATCTCGTCAACCAGGGCGTCAAGGGCCGCGTCGGTGAGCGCGGGACCCGACTCCAGAGAGAGGGCGGGGACCGGTTCGGTGGGACCCCACACGGGGAGCTCCCAGCGGGGCGTGACGTCGGCTGTGACGCGGCTCGTCACGCTGGTCAGCGCCCTGCCGGTGTCCTCGCCCTGCCGCGTCTCCTCCAATGTGGACCACGCCCGGGAGAGGGTTTTGGCGGTCTTGGCCTGCACGCGTGCGACGCGGGCACCGGCCCCCGTCACGGCCGTCAGCCGGGTCTCCTCGGTCGCGGCGTCCGCCCGCAGCCGGGCACGCGCCACGGCCGCCTCATCCCGCGCCTCCTGCTGAATGCCCCGGATCGCGTCCAGGGCGGCGGTGGTGAGCGCGGTGCGCTCCCACAGTCCGTGAACTAGCCACAGGGCCTTCGCGGCGATCGGCAGCCACGCCACGGCCAGCCACGCGCCGGCCGACTGTTCGGCGGTCAGCGCGTGGGCGACCAGGACACCGGCCGCGATCAGACCAAAGAACCAGCCGACCCCGGTGACGATCCGGCTGTGGTCGCCCTGCGCGGCAAGGCGGCGTTCGTAGGCGAGGGTGGCCAGCCATCCCCCGTCGATGCCGAGTCCGACGACCAGGGCGACCGGCCACGGCACGGCCGTGCCCAGCCACATAATGACCACGGCCAGGGTGAGGACCATGGACACCGCCGTCATCGCGACCGCGGGCAGTACGGTCTTGGCCCTCATGCCGCTTCCCCCGTCCCGGCCCGGTGGCCGCGCACGGAACGCAGGAACGGCACGGTACGGGTCAGCGCGTCGGCGTACAGGGCGTCCCAACCGGCGATCTCGTCACCGGCCTCCGCCTCCGCGACCAGGTCGGCAAGGACGTCACGGGCCGCGTCCTCGCGGGCGGCACGCTCGCCGTCCGTCTCGAACTCCAGCGGGCCCCGGAACAGGTCGACGTCGATACCGAGCGCCAGTTCCGCGAACTCGATGTCGCCGTGCGCCTCTTGGCCGGCGACGAAAGTGCGCATACGCATGATGGGGTCTCTCCTCAGTGCTACGTCGGGAAAGGAGACCGAGCACGGCGGGCTGTCCTGTCCGGGAGTGCCAGCGCGCTCGGTACGCAGGCCAACGCCGCAAGAAGCGGCAGGCCAAGCGCCCCGGCCGGGAGTCGAACCCGGCCCGAAGACCATCGGGGCTTAAGCGAGGAACAGGCCCTCGCGAAGGTGCTGTGCATGTCAGATCAATCAATGCCGTCACCGCCCCGTAGGGCGGATCCGGGCAGGTCACCCGGCCCGACATGGGCGGTCGGGATGGTGACCCGCACCCATCGACCACCCATGTCCAGGTGGCTGGGTCGGCACCCTGTTGAGTTCTTGGTAGCGCTTGCTCCGGGCCGTGCATCCGGGCGCTATTGGTGCAGGTCAAGCAGTTGTCCCCTTGGTCCGGGACGACCCCTCGCTAGCTAGCTTGCACTAGTCTGCTGTGGTGCACAACCCTCAAGAGGTGATGCGCACTAGTTCGCTGTGGTGGGTACCCTCAAGGCATGACTGTCACAGGAGGGCCCAAGCCGAAGGCGGTGCAGGTCGCAGACGCGCTGCGCGACGACATCAAGAAGATGAAGCCGGGGGAGAAACTCCCCTCTCAGCGCGAGCTGATGGACCGCTTCGGGTACGCCAGCCAGACCATCCAGAACGGGCTAGCCGCGCTCAGGGCCGAAGGGTTGATCGTGTCCGCGGGGAACCTGGGCAATTTCGTCAGCGATGGGTCTGCCCCCAGCGGCGACGTACGTGATGACATCAAGGAAATCCGCTCCCAACTCCAGACGTTGACCGAACGACTCGAAGCGCTGGAAAGCCGCTCCGCACCGGGTGGCGCTTGATCTGCAACCAGCATGGGAGTAACGGAGTGTGTGAGGTAAGTGACAGCCAGGGGACGGCGAGGGGGAGGCGGGGACATGTCCAGTGACACCCCCCTGTCCCCTTCCCTGTCCCCCCTGCCCGCGCGCGAGACTCGGAGTAGGCACTCGGAGGAGGGCGCATGACTGACGACAGGCCCGCATGGGCGCGACGCATCGCTGCCGAACGACAGGCGCGCGACTGGTCACAGCGTGACGCGGTCAGGGCCCTGCGTGCGCATGCGCCGACGGAGCTGCCAGCAGAGGACAGCATGATTCGCCAGTGGAAGCGCTGGGAGTCTGGCCAAGCACCGAACGACTTCTATCAACCGATCATCGCGGCCGTGTTCGGGACGGTGACGCACGCCCTCTTCCCTGCGCCGTCTCGCCGGGATGGAGACAAGGAGATCTTGGCGGCGAGCGGCATGGAGACCCTGGAGATCGTGAGTCGTCTGAACCGTTCCGACGTTGACAGCGCGACGCTCGATGCTCTCCGGATCACCGCGGATCGTCTCTGCTCTGAGTACCCGTTCATGCCGAGCGAACAGCTCCTCATCGAAGGACGGCAGTGGCTCCGCCGCGTGGTTGACCTGCACACGAAGAGCCTCACCCTTGCCCAGCATCGCGAGGTACTCGCCCTGTCCGGTTGGCTCGCCTTGCTGGTCGGCTGCGTTGAGTACGACACGGGGGACCGCCATGCGGCCGAATCAACGCGGCGTGCCGCTCTGTCGCTCGCGACGGAGTCTGACCACGCCGAAGTGGCCGGGTGGGCACACGAGATGCGGGCATGGTTCGCCCTCACGACCGGCGACTATCGCGGGGTCATCGCAGCCGCGCAAGCCGGGGCAGAGACCGCAGCACACCACGGCGTCGCCGTGCAGCTCGCCGGCCAGGAAGCCAAGGCATGGGCACGACTCGGGGACCGTCGACAGGTTGAGGTGGCCCTCGACAAGGGGCGCCGGCTACTTGAGGGCATGCCGTATCCCGAGAACCTCGACAACCATTTCGTCGTCGACCCCGCCAAGTTCGACTTCTACGCGATGGACTGCTACCGACTGGTGGGGGAGGACCGACTTGCGCGGACACTCGCGGAAGAGGTTCTGCGTGCGGGAACGGACTTCGACGGTACGGAGCGGTCTCCCATGCGGAATGCCGAAGCGCGGGTCACTTTGGGGGTCACCGCAGCGCGAGAGGGCGACCTCGAACAAGCCCTCATCCACGGCGAGCGCGCCCTACAGGGCGAGCGTCAGTCTGTGCCATCCCTGATTATGACCAGTCGAGAACTCGCGGCTGTCGTGAGGAAGCGCTACAGCACCGAACCGGCTGCACAGGGATACCTAAACCGCCTGCAAGAACTCGGCAGGGATAAGCCGGGATTCCTGCCTTCCTGATCAGATAGAACGGACACGGACGGAACCCCACTTCGAGGTCGCACCGTGTCCGTTTCGCTTTCCCCAGCTCGCCGCAGGGCCCTGACATCAACGCCTAGCGACTGGCCTAGCTGTCAGTCGACGAGAAGAACGGCTTGGCAATGTCTCGAATAATGTCGCCTCGCCTGATCCTGCGAGCTCGCTCATTTGTTCCCGAGATAACGTCCACTCGATACTGCTCAGCAGTCTGGCCAAATACCTTCGGCTGCGCCCCCTCGGAGATACCGTCGACTTCCGCATAGAAAGTGCTCAGCTGCTTACCAAACGCTTCCACGTCACTGCAGTTCTCTGGGCCAAGATCTGACAGCTCTACCATTAGAGTGAACAGGTCATTCTTCTGCCACATTCGACTCGAACCGTCTACACTCAGACCTTCGATCAGCTTGGACGTTCGATCCAATTTATCTTCCACTTCACCCCATTCCGGGAATTCGTCATTGTATTGCTCAAGATAGGTCTCGTGTTCAACATCCCGGCTAAAGTACCCGGAGATCATAGTGATGATAAGAGTCAAGCACCACTTAATGTCATTCATTCGCCGGATATCAACAGCATTGAAGACTCGATGAGTGTCAAAGAACTGCCATTCACTCACGCCCTCCGCAGCACGCTTAAGCGCGCCATCAAATCGAGCGTGATTAACCTCCATCGCATTTAGACCGTAATTGGTGGAATTCATCCGCGTGAAGACGTTGCGAACATCTTGATCAGTTAGTTCGCCAAGGTCTCGAACTACGACGTCATAGTTGAGAAAAGCAAGCTTTACGCCGTCATCAAGGCTTTCATAGGAATCGATGGGCCCCAGCTTCAAATCCTTAGACGCAGTGAAATACTGATACAGGGTTGTGAGTCGCTGCTGACCATCAACGACCTGCTGATTACCCCGCCCAGTGGTCAGGTCGACATCCCCATCACACAAGAAGATCTCAGGAAAAGGAAGCCCTTCGAGGACCGTCCGAATAAATTCCTGCTTATGCTTATCGGTCCATACGAGTCGCCGCTGAAACTCGGGCTTAAGGATCAGACTTCCATCACTCACCGCAGTCAAAAGCTGGCGGATCTTCTTGTTAGTAGCAGTCGTCTTCACAGTTGGCTCGTCTCCTGACATGCCGCCACCGCGCGACACTGGTAGTTCTCCAGAGATTCCATTTCATTCCAAATAGCAAAGGTAACCCGGTACGGCCCGGCAACTCTGGCGCGCTGAAGAGATCGCCCAAGCTCCCATAGCTTTTCCTGGGTTGGAATAAGCGGTGAGCGAGGAATATCAGACAGGTGAATCGAACCCCAAAAATGGCGTAGCTTGAACATTCGCTCCTGGTCAGCCTTCCATATCCCCTTTTCTGACTGGAATGAGCGAACTTGACGCCAAAGACTTGTGTAAATTTCTGGAGAAACTACCGCGATGTCAACGTCGGACGTGTCACTAAAGGGGCGGTATCGCGCTTTCGGCTTAATGCTAAAACCCAGCTTCGCCGATCCTACGGTGTACACATCTCGGTTAGGGTGAACGCCGAGTGCGCTAGCCACGGCCTCGCGAAGCATTGCATGCGTTGCGCGATCAATGGCTACACAAGACCCATGAGTCAAAAACTCACGCACTACGGGGAGAGGGCCATCATGCCTCTTTAGCCCTTCCTGGAATTCAACCAACGCACGACTAATTGCGCTTTCGAGCTCGCTATCATTCGCGGCGCTCAACAGGGCCACCCCGTTCAATTGACCAGTGCAGGCAATCGTGTGCAGCAGTAAAGCTTTCGCTACTGGCACAGTTGAGCAGTCTAGCCCTTCATGCCTGAATCTGGTGACGTCGCGTTAGAAGTTACGCGCCAGTAGAAATTCAGGCGGAACATCCCGATTTACGCAAAGTCGGACTTCAGTGACCGCACTGTCCGTAGTTCGCATCGGGATGTACGGCCGTCACTGGCCAGGATCTCGTCTCGCCAGGCCCGTTCGGCAACCGTTCGTTGTCCTGGTCTTTGTCCAGCGCCCGTACGGCCGCCACCGTTCGCTGCCGTACGCGCATCCCCTCTGACCTGCACCGCGAACGTCTACGAACGCCCCCGGATGGCCGCGCGGACAGTTGGAAAGCGTGTTGGAGGCAACCTCTCAAGACTTCGAATCTCGTATGCAGCCACCCCAGGGCTGGACCGCATCAAGCGGCCAGGCCCTGGGCGTCGGTCGTTGTGTCTGTCGTCCGGGGTACCTGTGGGGCGCTGCCGAGCCACATGCCGGCTCCGCCCGAGTGGGTGCTTAGGCCTCCTTCTGGGCAAGGCCGGCATCCACGGCCTCCGATGATCCGGCCCAGCCATCCTCCGTTGGCCAAACAGACGCGATCCCCTGATGGTCAAGCAGGCGCACGTACACATCACCGATGGGCTCGGTGAACAGAGCCATACGGCGCGGCTGAGCATCCGCTGAGTACAGCAGGAAGGCATACGTGGCGAGTTGGCCAATTGCCTCCCGCACGGCGTGGCTGACGTTGCCACGGCGGACCACCTTGGCTTCGATCAGCCAATCGTCACCATCGCGCCTGGCAACCAGGTCGCGAGGGTGGACGTTCGTCCCGGCAGTGAAACCGGCCTCGGCAAGGAACGTCCCGTAGCGCTTGACGAGCGTCTCGTGCTTTCGGCTCTTGGTGAGCTCTCGGGCGGTGATCTTTTGGATGTACTCGTCATCGTTCTTGGGGGCAAAGTAGAGGAGCGGGTCTTGCTCGCCCTCGTCCTTCGGCTTGATTGTGGTAATCACGTCTCGCGTGGTGCTTCGCAGGTCCTCGCGCAGGACCAACGCGTCCTGGTACAGCTGGATCATCTTTCGAAGATCGAGCTTCAATCCCTCTTCCGTCGGCAGAGCATCAACCTCGTAGACACGGGCGAGGATGTTGCCTGCCTCGTAAGCTCGCGGCAGACCGGACCGACCACCCAGGTTGATTACATCTTCCAGCCCACTGCTCAGATCTTCTGGGAAGGCACCTCGAATGGCCTCGGCCTCGCTCCGGAGACGCTGTTCTGCCTCGCGGGCGCCAAACGTCTCGCGCAACTCCGTGACGCCCTGGTTCAGACTGAGCGAGACGGTCTGCATGTCCTCAGCGAAGAGGTAGACGAGGTACATGCCGCGCGTCGCCGTGTTCGTCTCGTCGGGATCGAAGAACGCCGCCCAAGGACAGAAAGCCCCCGCGCCGTTCCCCGCGCTTCCTTTGATGATGTAGCTCGCGGGTACGTACGGCTCGAAGACCACGGGCGCTGACCTCAGTAGCCTCGCGGCGGACGATCCTGTCCCAGCCGTCCGGTCGTACGTAGTGCCAACCTCGTGGAAGTACTCGCGTAGCGTCATGTCGAGGATCGTATGTGGCCCCACTGACACTAGGCCCTCCCCTGCCGACTCACCCTGAGCGATGGGGCGTTGACGGCCATGCTGGTCAAGTCACGATTGAGAGGCCAGGCTTGGGGCCTGTGGCATCCGGTCCGGCGCAGGAAGCGTGGCGCGGCGGTGGGGCTAGGCGCAAGGCCGCCGCCCCAGTGTTAGGGCGCGGGCGGCTGGGCTTGAGAAGCCGAATTCGTCGAAGTGCGGGCCGTATTGGAGACGAACTTCATGTCATCGGGGTCGCTGCGCCGCAGTACAAAGATCTTGGCCAGAGCAAGGAGACTGGGCCCGCACAGGAGGGTGGCGAGCCACCAAGCCTCTTGCGCGACGTAAACGCCGGCACCCAGCATCGCAATGGCCACGACAGCACCAACAACGAGTCCGGCCATGTGCCGGCTGTGCCTAAGCTGCTCCTGCCTGTCTCGGGCCGCACGCTCAGCTGCTGCCGCCCTTTCGTGGGCCTCACGCTCGGCTGCTGCTGCAGCGGCCGTATCTGCGCGCTCAGCTGCTTCGCGCTGCATGTCTAGCCGCTTCATTAAGGTCAGGTGGTCACGCTTTAGCTGCGGCTCAAGGGCTTTGAGAGCGATCTCCAGTTTCTCCGGGCCGAGGACCTCACCCCACTTCATAGCGATGTCCATACCCGCCGACAGAACGGGGTCCTGGCGCGTCGCGGGCTGCGGGGTTGGCAGAGTGCCGCTGTCGTCGAGGCTCACTGCCTAGCACCTCCATCGCCGCTGGAGACGGGTTCTTTGTCGAGCTCGATGGGGTTCGGCGGTGGGCCGAGACTAAGGAAGAGGCGTGCCAAGGCGTGGTCGATGGTCTTCCTAGAATCAATGGCTACAACGGCCGCCTCATCCCGCGTGAGGGGCTCCTCTTCTTCCCGGGCGCTCCGATCGGCCCCGGCGGGCTGAGCCGGGTGCTCGTCAACCGGCGGCGAACTGACCGTGCGGGCTTCCTCGGCCAAATAGGTACGACTGACACCAGGGACCCAGACCCAAGCCTCCCCTCGGTACTCCTTTTCCTCGACAGGGACCTGCCGGAACTCCTCCGGCCCAATGACCGTGGACCCGCCCTGCACGGCATCACGGAAGACGGTCGCCGACACGGCGACGGCCAGGGAGGCATCCGGTGCCACCGCCATGGCGTTTCGCAGGGCTGCGCAGTTGAGGATGCGACCAATCTCGACCAGAGCCAGTCCGTTAAAACCGTTGGCGCCCAGCGAGACCGAACCGACGTGGACGGCCACCCTGAGCCGCAGCCTGGCCTGCGCCGTTCGGTCGCGGTTGAGGGCGCGTAGACCGGCGTACAGCATGACCATGAAGTCGCCGAGCAGCGCGGGATAGGAGACGGTCTCGGGTAGGACAGCGAACAACGAGTCCCCACCTTCCTGCATCGACCATCGTGCGCGGTTCAGCCCGGCGCCGTCGGCTGCTTCGTCAAGCAACCGTGTCATCTGCTCGCGGAACTGGCGCTGCATCGTCTTGTCGACACGGCCGTACCCGTGCACGTCGACCGCCAGCAGAAGTCGGCGTCCGAACGCTCCCCGGCCGCCCGGCCCATCCACACCTTCGGCTGCCATGACACCTCCCGCTATGTGCACTTCAGGGAGGAGGCACCATGCCAATCAAACTCCCTAGAGGTCACCGAACTTTCCATAGGCCAGACCGGCCCTGCGAACACGTGCGCCAGCACTGAAGTCGTACCCCCGCCCATCCCGGAGCCTCGTCCGCACGTCGTAGGAATGCACCTCATTGCATCGCCTTCTGCAGCCGTTCGCAAGGAACCATCGAGAACCCCTGCAGCAAGCGGTATTGGTCCACCAAGCGACAGCGGCCGTGGCTAAGCTCGACCGCTGGATCGCTGGACGAGGAGCGCCGGGAGGCGGAGCGCCGGCGAAGTCAGGAAAGGCGCCCATCCCCGCACCAATTGCTCGTCCAGTACGGCCTCAACCGGCAGAACGTCGACGCCGTGCACACCGGGGACTGTTGGGTGGCATGCCAGAGCGAGCGGTGCCGCACAGCGACCCGCGCGCAGACGCTCGACGCGCTGCGCCAGCAGGTGAAGGCGCGCCCGTGCTGCCGGCCGGAGAGCGCACTCGGCTTCCTGGAGCCGGTCGCGCCCGTCTCAGTTTCCGTCTCGTTCATCCCCGTCCGAGGCTGTCCAGAGTCGTTCACTGTGTCTCGGTGATCACAGCATCCGTACGGGCCTGAACGCCACCGAACCCGTCCGGATCGACCTCTGACCAGCACAGACAAACCTGCAAAGCGAGTTACGCGGGTTCGATTCCCGCCACGGCCTCTGTTGTGGGAAGGGGCGGCATCCTGTTCAGGGTGCCGCCCCTTCGGCTGTGCCGCGTTCTAGGCTTGCGGGCGGTAGTGGTCGTGAGTGAGGAGTGCGGGCGTGGTCGAGAGTGTGGCGGAGCCTCCCTTTGCAGATGCCCTGCGGGCGGACGACGCGCCTGGTCCGCATGTGCTGCTCGAGCCCGTGCTCGGGTTCCTGGGGGTGTGGCGGGGGCAGGGACGAGGTGGGTATCCGACGCTCGACGATGACTTCGCGTATGCGCAGGAGGTCAGTTTTCGGCACGATGGACGTCCCTTCCTCCGGTACGAGGCACGGGCCTGGCTGATCGACGGTGATGGCGCGCCGTTGCGGCCCGCGGCGCGGGAGAGCGGGTGGTGGCGGCTTCAGACGGACGGCCGGGTGGAGGCGCTGGTCAGCCAGCCCACCGGCATCACGGAGGTCCTGGTCGGACATGCACAAGAGGGCGCGGTCGATCTCTCCACGCACTCCGTGGCGCTGACGCCCACCGCCAAGGACGTGACCGCCACCCGTCGCCGCTACACCCTCGCCGACGCCGACACTCTCGACTTCGTCCACGACCTCGCGGCCGTCGGGCAGCCCCTGCAGCACCACCTCTCGGCGACCCTGCGCCGAGAGGTCGGTCAGAGCACCCCGCCCACCTCGTCCTGGAACAGCTCGGTCCAGTAGTGCCAGTCGGCGTCCGTCGTCGTGCCCGTCGGGTCGATGGTGGACAGCGCCCGGACCATCGTCTTGGCGACCTGGACGTACAGCGTGTTCGTCAGCTCGTGGGCGAGCGACTCGTCTATCTGACGCTCCCGGTGCAGGAGCCAGAGGGTGAAGGCGAGGGTGGAGATGTCGGTGTTGAGCGGGTGGAGGGTCGCTTCCCGCTCGCTCCAGTTCAGGACCGCGCCCGTCTCGCCGTCGACCACCAGGGTGTTGTCCTCGATCAGATGGCCCAGGACGATCAGGTGTTCGGCGCGGGGCGGGAGGGCGACCAGCTGGCCTGCCCGGTGCTCCGCGAGCGTCGGCAGCGGGGCGTCCGGGTCGGTGTGGAAGAGGACGGCGTCCTCGGGCAGGCCCGTCTCCGCCAGGAAGCGGCGGGTCGGGGCGTGCGTGAGCGTGGACGGGAAGTCGATGTCCTCGAAGCGGACGACGTGACTGCGGCCGAACTCCTGGTCGAGGAGGCGCGGCGGGAGGTCCACGGCCAGGCCGGACGCCGTGCCCGGACCCGCCACCAGGGCCAGGGGGCGGATCAGGGCAGCGATCTTCCAGAACGTCGGCACCTCACCGCCCGTGCCCTCCTCGAACACCGTCAGCAGCTGACGCGTCGCCTCCTCCACGGCCGAAGGACCGAAGCGGCCGGCGTACGCCGCGAACTGGCCGCGCACCTCCGTCAGTTCGTCCGTCGCGGTCGCGAAGCGGACCAGGGTGGGGAGCGAGGGGGCCAGCGGGGTGCGGTCCATCAGGTCCGGGCGGGCGTGGAAGAACGCCGTCGTCGAGACCTCGCCCGTGACGCCGTCGAGCAGGACCGACTCCCGCTCCCTGCCGTGCAGATCCGTCAGACCGCCTATCACCAGCTGGTCGCACAAAGCCTCGTTGACGCGTCCGCCCGCGTCGGCCGTCGCGTCCGCCACCGTCCGCAGGCCCTCGCGGCGCAGCTCCTCGAAGGTGAACAGGTCGCTGTCGCCGGGCAGTCCGGGGCCGCTGAGCCAGCGGCGGGTCGACACATGTGAGATGTACGGCTGCAGTTCGTCCTCGGTCAGTCTGATCGCCGCTACAGCGGCATCGGTCGTACTCATGGCTCCCCCGTGTGCTTCGTACGCAGTCCCCTGGCCGGGCACGGCACGGCTAACCCGTCGGGCCTGCGCTCGTCCCCCACTGCTCGAAACACTACGCGCCACCACTGACAACGCCCCCGTACCAAGGAGACGTCAGAGCACCCTCGCGCGTTCCCGCCCCGCGAGAATCGCCTCCACCGTCCGCGCCGGGGTCAGTGCGGAGGTGTCCAGCCACAGTCCGATCCGCGGAGTCGACGTCCGCAGCGCCTCGTCCAGCGCGGGGATCGTCCAGGCCTCGCCGTCGTAGCCCGTCTTCGACCGGCCGGCCTCCCGGGCGGCCACCGTTGCGGGGTCCGGTGCCAGGACGACGACGTACAGCGGCCGGGTCCGGACAAGACCGACGTACGCCGTCAGGTCCTCGCCCAGCACCACGTCCTGTACGACGGCCGTGAACCCGGCCTCGGCGTACGCGTCCGCCGTCGCGGCCGACAAGCGGTACCGCAGACGGAGTTGGGCCGAAGCCTCGCCGGAGGCGCCGGGCACGTACTCCGCACGCCCGGACACGATCATCCGCCGGAACACATCCCCCCGGACGTGCGCCGCCCTCGGCAACCGCTCGGCCAGGGCCTGAGCCACCGTCGACTTCCCGGCCGCCTCCCCCGCTGCCTAAAGGGCGCGGGAGGTGCCCCCATCACCGGTGACCAACACGACCCCGCGCATCACGCGAAGTACACGCCGCCCACCACGACCACGATCGCCGCCACCACGAACAGCAGGATCCACAGGGCCAGCTTGCCCAGGCCGGGCGGCGGTTCGTACTCGCGGGGCTCCTGACCGGGGGAACTCATCGGTCCGTCACCACGGCGGCCTGCGGTCGTATCGGGAGCCGGTTCACGGGACGGCCCGTCGCGGCTCGTACGGCCGACGCGACGGCCGCCGGGGACGTGACCACCGGCACCGCGCTGGCCGCCTTCGCCCCGAACGGGGCGACCACGTCCCGCTCCTCGACCAGCTTGACGATCCGGATCTCCGGCGCGTCCAGGGCCGTAGGCAGCGCGTACCCCGTGAGGTCCGGGTGGCGGATCAGCCCGCGCGCGCTGCGCAGGTTCTCCGTGAGCGCTATTCCGACGCCCTGGGTGACGCCCGCTTCGATACGGGCCTCGAGCTGGGCGGGGTTGAGGATCCGGCCGACGTCCTGGGCGAGCGCCAGCTCGACCACGCGGACGGAGCCGAGTTCGATGTCGACGTCGACCACCGCGCGGATCGCGCAGAACGCCATGCCGACGAAGGCGTCGCCCTGGCCGGCTTCGTCGAGGGGTTCCGTCGGGTGCGGCCGGCACTGGGCGGTGGCCCACAGTTCCTTGCCGTCCATGGCCTCGGTGACGGTCGTCGACAGGACTCCGTCGTACGAGGTGATCTTGCCGTCGGTGATCTGGAGCAGTTCGGTGGACATGCCGAACTTGTGCGCCAGGGGCTGGAGCAGCTGGGTGCGGACCATCTTCGCCGCGCGCTCCACCGCGCCGCCCGAGACCCAGGTGTGACGGCCGCGGCAGCCCGGTCCGGCGGGGGGCTGGTCCGTGTCCACGGGAGCGACGTGCACCTCGTCGATGCCGAGGGTCTCCTGGACGATCTGGCGGGCCAGGGTGGTGAATCCCTGGCCGGTCTCGACGGCCGCGCAGAGCACTGTGGCGACGCCGTCCTGGACCCGTACGGTCGCCGTGGAGACCTCGTCCGCGCCCTCCGTGCCGAGCATGTGCACCATGCCGAGGCCGTAGCCGACGCCCCTGCGGATCGCGCCCGGTTCGCCCGCGCCCTCGGGGCCGCCGGGCAGCAGCCACTCGTCCTCGGGGGTGTCCTTGGGGAGGGCGGGCAGCGGGAAGTCCCGTACGGCCTGGAGCAGTTCGGCGACCGGAGCGGGGCAGGTGACCGTCTGGCCGGTCGGGAGTATGTCGCCGGTGGCGAGGGCGTTGCGCAGGCGCAGTTCGGCCGGGTCGACGCCCAGCTTCTTGGCCAGCTTGTCCATCTGCGCCTCGTAGGCGGCGCACACCTGCATCGCGCCCTCACCGCGGACATGGCCGGAGGGCGGGTTGTTGGTGCGGACGGCCCAGCCCTCGATGAAGGCGTTCGGGACGACGTACGGCCCGCAGGCGAAGCCCACTGCGGCGGCCAGGGCCTCCGAGGAGGTGTCGGCGTAGGCGCCCGCGTCGAGCAGGATCTGCGCCTCGACCTTGACGAGCTTGCCCTCGGCGTCGGCGTGGTGGCGGTATCTCAGCAGGGTGGGGTGCCGGTGCACGTGGCCCAGGAAGGACTCCTCGCGCGTGGCCGTCAGCTTCACCGGGCACTGCGTCTTGAGCGCGAGCAGGCCCAGCGGGAGCTGGAAGCCCTGGTCCTCGCGGTCGGCGGTGGCGCCGGGGACACCGGTGACGACGACCTTGACGCGCTCGGGCTCGAGTCCGTAGCAGGCGGCGGCCGTGTCGCGGTCGGCGTGCGGGTCGGTGGAGGCGAGGTACAGCTCGACGCCGCCGTCGGGGCGGGGCACGGCGAGGCCGGCCTCGGCGCCGATGGGGGCGGGGTCCTGGCGGCCGATGCGGTACTGGCCCTCGACGACGATCTCACCGGTCGCGGAAGGGTCGCCGTGCTGCAGCGGGATGTGCCGGACCAGGTTGCCGTCGGGGTGCAGGGGTTCGGCCTCGAATGCCTGCTCCGGGTCGGTGACCGGGTCGAGGACCTCGTACTCGACGATGACGGCGGCCGCGGCCATGCGCGCGGTGTCGGGGTGGTCGGCGGCGACGGCCGCGATGGGCTCGCCGTGATGGCGTACGACCTCGGAGGCGAAGACCGGACGGTCGGCCTTGCCGCGGCCGTGCACCGGGCTGCCGGGCACGTCCTCGTGGGTGACGACCGCGCGGACTCCGGGCATCTCACGCGCGTGGGAGGTGTCGATGGACACGATGCGCGCGTGCGCGTGGGGCGAGCGCAGGACGGCCGCCCACAGCAGGCCCTCGGCCCACAGGTCGGCCGCGTACGGGAAGGTGCCCTCGGTCTTCGCCCGGGCGTCGGCGGGCGGCAGGGAGACGCCGATGCCGTGCGGAATCGGCTCCGGGGCGGGTGCTGCCTCCGCGGCGGTGGTCGCGGTGGCGGCTTCGTTGCTCACGCCTGGCCTCCGTCCTGTCCCTGTCCGTATGTCTGCTCATGCGGTCCGGCGGCGCCGGGGAAACCCGGGGAGTCGAACGCCGACGGGTGGACGCTTCCGCCCCCGGGGCCCGCCTGATGCGGGATACGTGCCTCGTCGCCGTCCGTCTCAGCGTCGCCCGTCGCGTGTGCCTCGCGCTCGGCGACGACCTCCTTGACGGCGTCGACGACGCCCCGGTAGCCGGAGCAGCGGCAGAGGTTGCCGCACAGCGCCTGGCGGGTCTCCAGCTCGGTGGGCGCGGGGTTGCCCTCCAGCAGGTCGTGCACGGTCATCGCCATGCCGGGCACGCAGAACCCGCACTGCACGGCGCCGCACCGGGCGAGCGCCCGCTGCACGTCGGAGGGCCGGCCGTCCTCGGCGAGGCCCTCGACGGTACGGACCTCGCTGCCGGCGGCGGTGACCGCGGGCACCAGGCAGGAGGCGACGAGCCGCCCGTCGACCTGGACGTTGCACGCCCCGCACTCGCCCTGCGAGCAGCCGTCCTTGGCGCCGGCGAGTCCGAGCCGCTCGCGCAGCACGTACAGCAGCGACTCGCCGATCCAGGCGTCGGGGACGGGGCGGTCGACGCCGTTGACGCGCAGGACGTAGGAGGCGAGGGGGTGTTCCTCGCCGGGGGGCGCGGGGGCCTGGTCGTCGGGGTTCTCGTCGGAGTCGCTCGCGTGCTCCTCCGCGGCCTCCGGACCCGGTTCGTCGCCGCCGTCGGCCGGGGCGTGCTCCGCACCGGGCTCGGCGGGACCGTCAGCGGCTTCCACGGCCTCTTCGGCACCCTCGGAGACCCTTGGGGGCGCCGAGGCCTCACCGAGGCCGGGAGAGGGCTGTGAGGCGGTTGCGAAGGAGCTGTCCCCGTAGCGCTCGGCGGGGTGGTGGGGCTGGACGGTGTCGTGCGGCTCGGCGAGACCGATGCCGTGGCCGTTGCTGTCGGCGTGCGGCTGTGCGGAGTCCTGGGCCGGCTCGTGGGACGCCTCGTCCGGCTCGGGCCGGTGCGGCGCGTCGGCGACCGCGTGACTTCCGAGGTGCGCGGCGGACGGCAGGTGCGTGTCGTCCCCCGGGACGGCGTGCGCGTCACCGGCCGGGCCACCGTGCCGCTCGTCGACGTCACCGGCGGGCATGTGCGCGTGGCCGTCGCCCGCTGTCCCACCGTGACCGTTGTCGAAGCCGCCACCGTGACGGTCGCCCTGCGGCACGTGCGTGTGTCGTTCCCCGGCCGGTCCGCCGTGCTCGGGTCCCGCTCCCGGGTCGCCCTGGTCCTGGTCCCCCCACGGCTGCGCCGGCTGCGTCGCCCAGGGCGCGGCCGCGCCGCCCGGCAGGGTCGCCGGAGGGGTGCCGCCCCACTGCTCGACCAGGGACGACGTGGTGAACTCGCCCGATTCGTCCGGGAGGTCGCCGCCGGCGACGGGGATCGACCACTGGCCGGTGACGTCGTGGCCCGGCGCGGGCGCGGTGTCCTCGACGTTCCACTGCTGCGTGGTCGAGGGGTTGTACGTGAACTGCCCGGTCTGGTTCTGCGGCAGGGTGCTCGGGTCGGGCCACTGCGCGCCCTCGGCCGGCACGGCCCAGTTCCCCGTGGCCGCCGGGTCGGTCCCGTCGCCCTGCGCGGCCGTTATCTGCGGCGGCACATAGCCGTGACCGGGCGCGGCGAGCGGGCTGTCGGCGGAGGCCAGGAGGGCGTCGATGCCCCCTTCGGGGAGCTTCACGAAGGCGGTCGCGCCGTCGTCGTAGTCACCCTGGGGCAGCGGGTCCCAGCGGCCCGCGGCCCGGGGCGTGCCCTCTCCGTGCTGGTCGTCGGTCACGAAAGTGCCCTCCCCAGTGCTCGTCGGGCCAGCGCGGCGACTGTGCGCCGCAGATGCAGTACGGCGGGCGGATGCTGCGGCACGGAGCCGTCCGCGGCCGGTGCCGGGTCGGGGATGCAGGCCGCGGACACGTACTCGCCGAAGGCCTCCAGTGCCTCCGGGACGATCGCGCGGTTGTTGTCCCAGTCGATGAGCCGGGCGACCCACTGCTCGGCGTCCAGGGGCCGCAGCGGCATCGGCGCTATGGCGCCGACGGCGCATCTGACCCCGCGCCGGGCCGGGTCGAGGACCAGCGAGACCGAGGCCATCGCGCGGCCCGGGCCGGTGCGGCCGGTGACCTTGAGGAAGACCTGCGGGGCGTGCAGCAGAGGCACGCGCACGTAGCCGATGAGCTCGCCCGCGCGCAGCATCTCCATGCCGGCCAGCAGGTGCGAGACCGGCATCTCCCGACGGGCTCCGTCCGGGCCCGCGATGATCAGCGTGGCTTCGAGGGCGGCGAGGACGGGCAGCGCGTCGCCCGTCGGGGCCGCCGAGGCGATGTTGCCGCCCAGGGTGCCCGCGTTGCGGATCTGCGGCGGCCCGGCGGCGCGGGCGGCGGCCGCCAGCGCGGGGATGAGTGCGGCGAAGTCGGGACGGCCCATCCGCGCGTGGGTGAGTCCGGCGCCGAGGAGCGCGTGGCCGTCCTGGTACTGCCAGCCGCGGATCTCGCTGATCCGGCCGAGGCCGACGAGAGCGGCGGGCCTGAGCTGCCCGGAGTTGACGGCGGCCATCAGGTCGGTGCCGCCGGCGACGGGAACGGCGGCGGGCATCGCGGCGAGGGCCGCCACGGCCTCGTCCAGCGTCGTGGGCAGCGTGACGGCCTGCGCCGCCTGCGGTGTGTGCGTGGTCAAACCGGCTGCCCCTTCCCGCTGCCCCACCTGGTCCTGCCCTGTTGCTGCCGTACGGTACGTCCTGACAGGGCGGACGTGGCAACTCTGGCACATCTTCGCAACTCGCGAAGACAGGGGTCCGTCAGGAGGCGTTCGGCGGCATTCGCCCGCCCCACCAGGGAGATGGTCCGTTTTCGCACGGGATCACCGACACGTGCTGATTGACACTCTTCGGTGACTCTTGGGGCTCTTTTTCCCTTACCTGTTCGGAGGCGCTCCCTCGATGGGCCGGCCGAGCACACCGGGCCGCTTCTGCCACGGCAGCGGTCCCTTGGGCGGCCGGTAGCCGACGCCCAGGGCGTCGAGCAGCTCGTAGTGGGTGGTCATCCGCCGCTCGAAGTCGGCGAAGTCGCGTTCCGCGGGGGCGGGCAGAGCGCTCCAGGCCACTTCGGCGAAGGCCGCCAGCCGGGGGAAGGTCTGGTAGTCGACGCGTCCCTGGTCCTCCATCACCTCGGTCCACACATTGGCCTGCGCGCCGAGGACGTGCGTGGTCTCCTCGGGCGTCAACTCCGGTGGAACGGGCTCGAACCGATAGACGTCCTCCAGGGTGCGGACGTAGGCGATGGGGACGGGCTCGTCCGCGCCCGGATCCTGCCGGTAGTCCAGGTACACCTGCTGCTCGGGGCACATGACGACATCGTGGCCCGCGCGGGCGGCCGCGATGCCGGCCGCGTAGCCGCGCCAGGACGAGACCGCCGCGCCTTCGGCCAGCCCGCCCTCCAGGATCTCGTCCCAGCCGATGAGCCTGCGCCCGCGCGCCGAGAGCCACTTGTCGAAGTGTCCGATGAACCAGGACTGCAACTCGTCCTCGTCCGCGAGCCCGAGTTCCTCGATCCGGGCCTGGACGAGGGGCGACTCCCGCCACTGCTCCTTGGCGCATTCGTCGCCGCCGATGTGAATGAACTCGGAAGGGAACAGCTCGAGCAGTTCCTCGAACACCCCCTCGTAGAAGCGCAGGGTGTTGTCAGTGGGGGCGAGTACGTTCAGAGAGATGCCCCAGCTGTCCCAGACCGTGAGGGAGGTCGTGTCGATGACGTCGGTGTTGCCGAGTTCCGGGTACGCGGTGATGGCGGCCTGCGAGTGTCCGGGTACGTCGATTTCGGGGACGACGGTGATATGCCGCTCGGCGGCGTAGGCGACGATCTCCCGGATGTCGTCCTGGGTGTAGAAGCCACCGTGCGGCTTCTCCTCCCACAGCGGTGAGGCCCCGTGGCCGAATTTGGTACGCGCCCGCCATGAGCCCACCTCGGTGAGCCGGGGGTACCTCTTGATCTCGACCCGCCAGCCCTGGTCGTCCGTCAAGTGGAAGTGGAAGACGTTGAGTTTGTGCGCGGCCATCAGATCGAGGTAGCGCAGGACGCCGTCCTTGGGCATGAAGTGCCGCGCCACGTCGAGCATGAGGCCGCGCCAGCGGAATCGGGGAGCGTCGCTGATGGTGACCGGGGTCACCTCCCAGGCGCGCTCGGAGGTGACGGGGGCGCGGCGGAAGGCGGCGGGGCCGAGCAGTTGACGGAAGGTCTGGGCGCCGTAGAACAAGCCCTCCGGGCCGGCTCCGTCGATGACGACGGCGTGCTCGTCCACGGTGAGGCGGTACGCCTCGGGGCTGCCGAGTTCGTCGGCGAGGGTCGGCGTGATCCGCAGCAGGATGCGGCTCCTGCCCGAGGCGTACGGCTCCAGCGGGAGGCCCGTCGCCGCGCCGACCGTGGTGCGCAGCCAGCGGGCCACGCCTGCGGCGCCCCGGCCGGACTCGATCTCGGTGTCCTCGTCGAGGACGAACGGCCGCCCGTCGGCGCCGCCGACGCTCGACGGCGCCGGAATCAGTGAAGTCACGTCAGTCCTTAACCGCTCCGCCCAGCCCCGAGACCAGACGTCGCTGTACGAGTACGAAGAACACCAGCACCGGAATCGTCATCACCGTCGACGCGGCCATGACCCCGCCCCAGTCCGGCTCGTCCGGCTTGTAGAAGACCAGCAGGGCCATCGGCAGGGTCGACTGCGAAGTGTCGCTGATGATGAACGACTTGGCGAAGAGGAAATCGTTCCAGGCCGAGATGAACGAGAACACGCTCGTGGCCACCAGGCCGGGGAGGACGAGGGGGAAGAGAATCTGCCACAGGAATCGCGCACGGCTCGCCCCGTCGATGTACGCGGCCTCCTCCAAAGCCTCCGGTACGGCCTTCACGAACCCCCTCAGCATCCAGATCGCGAAGGGCAGCGAGAAGGCGATGTGGGGCAGGATCAGCGAGCCCAGCGTGTTCAGCAGACCGAAGTCCCGCATCTGGAAGAACAAGGGGATGGTGAGGGCCTCCACGGGCACCATCTGGGCCACCAGAAACATGATCAGCAAGGTGGTCCGGAAGCGGAAGCGGAATCGTGTCACGGCGGTCGCCGCGAGAAACGCGATCAACGCCGAGACGATCACGACGCTGCACGCGACGACAAGGCTGTTGACGAAATACCGACCGAAATCCTGCTGTCCGAACACGCGCCGGAAGGAATCCAGCGAGGGCGCGAGGGTCCAGGGCCGGGGCTCGCTCGACTCGATCTCTCCGGCCGGTTTGAAGGCGCTGAGCACCATCCAGTAGAGGGGGAAGGCGACCACCAGGGCGATGAGCAACGCCGAGGCCTCCGCGGCCAGCCGCCAGGGACGCCGTAGCAGGTTCACAGCTCCTCCCCCTGGCGGTGGAGCAGCCGCAGGTACCCGAGCGTCACGGCGAGCAGGATCAGCAGCATCACGACTCCGATCGCCGAGCCGAGGCTGTACTGCGAGGAGGCGAACGCCTGCTGGTAGGCGTAGACGTTCAGGACCAGGTTCTGGCCCGCGATGCCGCCGCCGTTCGTCATGACGTAGATCTGTGTGAAGACCTTGAAGTCCCAGATGACCGACTGGATGGTGACGACGGTCAGGATCGGCCGCAGCATCGGCGCGAGCACCGACCGCCAGATCCGCCACTGCGAGGCGCCGTCCAGCGCGGCGGCCTCCAGCACCTCGGCCGGTACGGCGCGGATCCCGGCGTAGACCGTGACCATCACGAACGGGAAGGAGCACCAGACGACTTCGAGCAGGACGAGGAAGAAGGCGCTGAGCCGCCCGTACGTCCAGGAGTGGTCGCCGAGCCCCAGGACCCGGTTCACCGGGCCGAAGTCGGGGTCGAAGAGGAACAGCCAGACCGTCGATCCGGTCACGGCCGGTGTCGCCCACGCCCCGAGCGCGGCCAGCATCAACGCCAGCCGCGGCACGGCACGCACGCGCGTGAGCAGCACCGCCAGCGCACACCCGACGGCGAGCGTCGAGACGACACAGGCCGCCGCGAACAGCACGGTGGCCAGCAGCACCTGCCAGAACTCCGGGTCGGAGAACAGCGCCGAGTAGTTCCCGAAGCCCTGGAAGGTGGTCGGTGCACCGCCGCTGACCTGAGCCTGGGTGTACTGGAAGAAGGAGATCAGGCCGAGCTGGTAGATGGGGTAGACGAGCAGTGCGCCGAGGACGACCAGGGCGGGGGCGAGATACAGCCAGGGCGCCCGGGTGGCGCGGTGGGTCGCCGAGGTCACCCGACGGATCCGAACGCGTCGTTCATCTTCTTCGCCGCTTCCCCGGAGGCCGCCGCCACGCTCTTCTTGCCGCTGATGACCTCCTGGAACATCGTCGGCAGCACCAGCGAGGAGTCGATCTGCGACCACGCGGGCGACGCGGGCACGAACTTCGTTCCGGCCGCGAGGGTCTGCGCGAACGGCTTCACATACGGCTGCCGGGCCGCGACCCGCTGCCGGACGTCCGCGAAGGTCGGCAGGAAGCCCATCGCGTCGAACATCGACGCCTGCGTCTTCTTCGACGTGAGCTGTTCCATCAGCTCGACCGCCAGCGTCCGGTGGGACGTGCTCTTCAGCACCCCGATGTTGTTGCCACCGGCGAACGCGGGAGCGATCGACCCCGCGGAGACTCCGGGCAGGGGCACCACCGCGTACTTGCCCTTGACCTTCCCGGCCTCCACCGCCGTATGGCTGAAGTCACCGCCGATCGCCATTCCGGCCTTGCCCGCCGCGAAGGCGGTGATCGTGTCGTTGCCGCCCATGCCGGCGCACTTCGCGGCCGGGCAGTTGTCGTCGGTGAAGAGCGAGGTGTACTCCTTGATGCCCTTCTGAGCGGCCGCACCGGAGATCGCGGAGGCGTACGAGCCGCCCTTGCCGGTGGCGAGTTCGCCGCCGTTGGCCCAGATGAAGGGCATCGCGCCGTACGTGTAGGCGCCGCCGACGACCAGGCCGTACAACTCGGGCTCGGCGGCGCGGATCCTGCGGGCGGTCTCGGCCAACTCGGCCATCGTTCTGGGTACTTGCAGACCGAGTTCCTTGAAGACGTCGGTCCGGTAGTACAGCGCGCGGACGCCGACGTAGAAGGGCGAGCCGTACATCTTCCCGTCCACGGTGACCGACGTCCTAGCGGTGGGGTCGGTGTCCTTGGACTCGCTCCAGGCGCCGAACTCCTTGGTGACGTCGAGGAGTCCGCCGTCCTTCACATAGCCGGCGGTGTCGGTGTTGCCGTACTCCATCACATCCGGCGCGGAGGACGGGTCGTTGAAGGCGGCCTTGACGCGCTGGGCGCGGGTCTCGATCGGGATGTACTCGACGGCGACCTTGGTGCCCTCGTGGGCCTTCTCGAAGGCGGCGACGGCGGCGTCGACGACCTTCTTCTTCGGCTGGTTGCCGACTTCCTGGAAGAGCCAGACGCGCAGGGTGCCGGTCTTGTCGTCCTTGTCGGAGGAGGAGTTGGAGGAGGTCTGGGGGGCGCAGGCCGTGACGACCAGGGCCGTCAGAAGCAGGGCAGGCAGGCGGGGGGAGAGCTTCATGGAGTGATCCTCCGGACGTGCGTTGCAACATATGCAATGACGGTTTCGCTCAACGCAACGGAGGCTATGGCTTGCATGAACACGCCCACAAGAGGTCTCAACCAATTCGTGACACGCAAGAGGCCCCTGAGGCGCGTGGAACACGCCTCAGGGGCCTCGTGAAGCTCAGCCGGGCAGCGGACCTACTTGTCGCCGCCCTTGTCGTCGTCCCCGGAGCCCATGGACTCGTAGATCTCCTTGCACATGGGGCACACGGGGTACTTCTTGGGATCGCGGCCGGGCACCCACACCTTGCCGCACAGCGCCACGACGGGGGTCCCGTCGAGGGCGCTCGCCATGATCTTGTCCTTCTGGACGTAGTGGGCGAAGCGCTCGTGGTCGCCGTCGCCGTGGGACACCTGCGGCGTCGGCTCTACGAGGGTCCCCGTACCAGTCCCGCGCTCGGGCTCGAGAGTGCTCATACGGCCAAGAGTAATCAACCGCCGGGCACTATGGATCCCTGGCTTGTACAACGAGCGGCGCGGGTGGTGACGCCGTGCTCGAGTCCGGCCCCGCCTCGCCACAACTCCCCCGCACGGACGCGAATGTCGCGAGCAGCGGGAGCGGGTGGACCGTCGGAGCATTGCAGCCGCACGCGCGCGCGGACGCGACCACGACCGATCTCCCGCGCGGCCGCGCTGCCCGTGCGAGCCCCGTCCCAGGCACGCCTGCGCGTGATCCACCACGCTCGATCAGTTGAGCGAAGGGTCGTCCGCGTACGTGGCCACCATCGCGAGCTCGCTGCGCTGGCGGCGCAGCACCTCGCGCCAGAGTCTCTCGGGAAACGGGCAGGAGACGTCGCCCGGTTCCGACTCGACGACGTACCAGGCGCCCTCCACCAGCTCGTCCTCCAGCTGGCCGGGGCCCCAGCCGGCGTAACCGGCGAAGATGCGCAGGCTGCCGAGGGCCGAGGCGAGCAGTTCCGGCGGTGCCTCCAGGTCGACCAGTCCGATCGCGCCGTGCACTCTGCGCCAGCCCAGCGGGGCCCCGTCGACGGCCCCGCCGCCGGGGATGACGGCGACCCCCAGGGCCGAGTCCAGGGAGACCGGGCCGCCCTGGAAGACGACACCGGGTTCACCGGCGAGGTCGGCCCAGCCCTCCAGGATGTCGCCGACATCCACGGGGGTGGGCCGGTTGAGGACGACACCGAGGGAGCCCTCCTCGTCGTGGTCGAGAAGGAGCACCACCGCACGGTCGAAGTTCGGGTCCGCCAGGGCGGGCGTTGCCACGAGCAACCGCCCTGTGAGCGAGGACACCTCGGTCATGCCAGACATGATCCCGCATCTTCCCTCCGCGTGGGGAGGCAATGCCTCTACGGCAGTGGATGCAGCTCAGAGCGCAACGATGCGCCCCACGCGCACAACCCGAGCCCGTGACCGCATGTGCCCGGCAGGGAACCGTTCGTGTTGTGACAGAGCTATGACGTGTCTGGGCGGCACTTGGGCTTACTGAAGGGGGGTAGGCGGCGATTACCCTTTCCCTTCTGCCCCCTGCCCGACTCATCGGAACGCGAGATACATGACCGTCAACGGCTCTGACGACGTACTGATTGTCCACGGCGGAACCCCGCTGGAGGGCGAGATCCGGGTCCGCGGTGCGAAGAACCTCGTACCGAAGGCCATGGTCGCCGCCCTGCTGGGCAGCGAGCCGAGTCGACTGCGCAACGTTCCGGACATCCGTGACGTGCGGGTCGTACGCGGACTGCTGCAACTGCACGGGGTGACGGTCCGTCCGGGTGAGGAACCGGGCGAGCTGGTGATGGACCCGACCCACGTCGAGAGCGCGAACGTCGCCGACATCGATGCCCACGCGGGTTCCAGCCGTATCCCGATCCTGCTGTGCGGTCCGCTGCTGCACCGCCTCGGGCACGCCTTCATCCCCGGCCTCGGCGGCTGCGACATCGGCGGCCGGCCGATCGACTTCCACTTCGAGGTGCTCCGGCAGTTCGGCGCGACGATCGAGAAGCGGGCGGACGGGCAGTACCTGGAGGCGCCGCGGCGGCTTCGGGGTACAAAGATCACGCTGCCGTACCCGTCCGTCGGCGCGACCGAGCAGGTCCTGCTGACGGCCGTCCTCGCCGAAGGTGTCACCGAGCTCTCGAACGCCGCGGTGGAGCCGGAGATCGAGGACCTGATCTGCGTCCTGCAGAAGATGGGCGCCATCATCGCGATGGACACCGACCGGACCATCCGCGTCACGGGTGTGGACCGGCTCGGCGGCTACAACCACCGCGCCCTGCCGGACCGCCTGGAGGCCGCCTCCTGGGCGTCCGCCGCGCTGGCGACCGAGGGCAACATCTACGTCCGCGGCGCCCAGCAGCGCTCGATGATGACGTTCCTGAACACCTACCGGAAGGTGGGCGGTGCCTTCGAGATCGACGACGAGGGCATCCGCTTCTGGCACCCCGGCGGCCAGTTGAAGTCCATCGCGCTCGAGACCGACGTGCACCCGGGCTTCCAGACGGACTGGCAGCAGCCTCTGGTGGTCGCGCTCACCCAGGCCACCGGCCTGTCGATCATCCACGAGACGGTCTACGAGTCCCGTCTGGGATTCACCTCGGCGCTGAACCAGATGGGTGCTCACATCCAGCTCTACCGCGAGTGCCTGGGCGGCTCGAACTGCCGCTTCGGCCAGCGCAACTTCCTGCACTCGGCGGTCGTCTCCGGCCCCACCCGGCTCCAGGGCGCCGACCTGGTCATCCCCGACCTCCGCGGCGGCTTCTCGTACCTGATCGCGGCGCTGGCGGCCCAGGGCACGTCCCGGGTCCACGGCATCGACCTCATCAACCGCGGCTACGAGAACTTCATGGAGAAGCTCGTGGAACTGGGCGCCAAGGTCGAACTCCCGGGCAAGCCCCTCGGCTGACCGCCGCCCCGCCCCTCCGTCCCCGGACCGCGCCCGGCATCTGCTGGGGGTCCGGGGGTCATCCCCCGGGCAGACACAGCATGGAGAAGCTCGTGGAACCGGGCGCCAAGGTCGAACTCCCGGGCAAGCCCCTCGGCTGACCCCGCCGCCCCGCCCCTCCGTCCCCGGACCGCGCCCGGCATCTGCTGGGGGTCCGGGGCGGCACCCCCGGGGCAGACACAGCATGGAGAAGCTCGTGGAACCGGGCGCCAAGGTCGAACTCCCGGGCAAGCCCCTCGGCTGACCCCGCCGCCCGACGCCGGCCGGGGGCAGCCGCTTTGGGCGGGGGTCCGGTCGTACGTACGCCGATGGGGCGGTCACCCGGACTCGGGTGACCGCCCCATCGGCGTTGTGCTGAGCGCCCTCAAGGGGCGCGGGGAACTGCGCGGCCGGCCACGGACGTCCCGACAGCCGAAGGACGGCCCGCAGTCACCCGGCGCTCGAAGCGGAGCGCTTACTTGCCCTTGGCGGCTTCCTTGAGCTTGGAGCCCGCCGAAACCTTGACGCTGTAGCCGGCCGGGATCTGGATCGGGTCACCGGTCTGCGGGTTGCGCGCGGTACGAGCGGCACGGTGGGTGCGCTCGAAGGTCAGGAAGCCGGGGATGGTGACCTTCTCGTCACCCTTGGCGACGATCTCGCCGACGGTCTCGGCGAACGCGGCCAGAACGGCGTCGGCGTCCTTGCGGGTCACCTCGGCGCGGTCGGCCAGCGCGGCCACCAGCTCACTGCGGTTCATGTTGTTACTCCCGTGTTCTTCTTGCCGTTGGGGTGTGCCACGCGGCGGGGCCGCACACGAGGCACAGCGAAGCCGATGCGCTCGCGCCCAGGGACGCATCCTGCCCCTACCTGCTGCGGGAAAGCCAATCCGGCACCCGTAGGACTCGTATGACCACCCTAGGGGGTCACACGAACAGAGGCCTGGGCGTGGCGCCACCCTAGAGGGTGCCCCGAAGCGCCCGGTTCCGCGACGCGCCGGGCCGGAGGACCACCGTGGCAATCCTCACAGCAGAAAAGCCGACGTCCACTGTAGACGCAGGCCCTACACCGTCGCCCCGGCGGCCTTCGCCGCGTCCCGCACCGCACCCGCGACCGCGCCCGCGACCTTGTCGTTGAAGACGCTCGGGATGATGTAGTTCGGGTTCAGCTCGTCCTCGGTGACGACGTCCGCGAGGGCCTTCGCGGCCGCGAGCATCATGTCCGTGTTGACCGTGCGGGACTGGGCGTCCAGCAGACCGCGGAAGACACCCGGGAAGACCAGCACGTTGTTGATCTGGTTCGGGAAGTCGGAGCGGCCGGTGGCCACGACGGCCGCCGTCTGACGGGCGACCGCCGGGTCGACCTCGGGGTCGGGGTTCGCGAGCGCGAACACAATCGCACCCTCGGCCATGGCGGCGACGTCGGTGCCGTCCAGGACGTTCGGGGCGGACACGCCGATGAAGACGTCCGCGCCGCGCACGGCCTCCTTCAGCGTTCCGGTCAGGTTCTCGGGGTTGGTGTTGTCGGCGATCCAGCGCAGCGCCGAGCCCGGAGCGGCGTCGACGAGGTCCTCACGGCCGGCGTGCACGACGCCGTGGATGTCGGCGACGACGGCGTTCTTGAGGCCCGCGGCGAGCAGCAGCTTGAGGATGGCCGTACCGGCCGCGCCGGCCCCGGACATGACGACCCGGATGTTCTCAATTGCCTTGCCGGTGACGCGAAGTGCGTTCGTCAGGGCGGCGAGGACGACGATCGCGGTGCCGTGCTGGTCGTCGTGGAAGACGGGGATGTCGAGGGCCTCGCGCAGCCGGGCCTCGATCTCGAAGCAGCGCGGCGCGGAGATGTCCTCGAGGTTGATGCCGGCGAACCCGGGGGCGATTGCCTTGACGATCTCGACGATCGCGTCGGTGTCCTGGGTGTCGAGGCACAGCGGCCAGGCGTCGATGCCGGCGAACCGCTTGAAGAGGGCCGCCTTGCCCTCCATGACCGGGAGGGCGGCCTTGGGGCCGATGTTGCCCAGACCCAGCACGGCCGAGCCGTCCGTCACGACCGCAACGGAGTTGCGCTTGATGGTGAGGCGGCGGGCGTCCTCGGGGTTCTCGGCGATCGCCATGCAGACGCGGGCCACACCCGGCGTGTAGATCATCGAGAGATCGTCACGGTTGCGGATGGGGTGCTTGGACTGCATCTCGATCTTGCCGCCGAGGTGCATCAGGAACGTACGGTCGGAGACCTTGCCGAGTGTGACGCCCTCGATGCCGCGCAGCTGCTGGACGATCTCGTCGGCGTGGGCCGTGGAGCTCGCCGCGATGGTGACGTCCATCCGGAGCTTCTCGTGGCCCGAGGCGGTCACGTCGAGGCCGGTCACCGAGCCTCCGTGGGACTCTACGGCCGTGGTGATCTGGGAGACCGCGGTACCACCCGCGGGCACCTCCAGCCGGACCGTAATCGAGTAGGAGACGCTGGGCGCCGTTGCCATGGCCGACTTCCTCTGCTTTCACCTGTGACGCTGATGCCGTCCGATGGTCGCACCTACTGATGAGTAGGCGTTAGCCACACTGGATTGCGGACTTTTTGTTCATGACGAGAGAGGCCCACGTCACATGGACGTGGGCCTCTCACCAGGTCAATGACACCGACCCGCCATGCTCGCCTCGCGGCAAGTGGTCGCTCGTAGCGACGAAGGTTGGGCCCGGGGGCTTGGATCGGGCCGGTGTCACGTCAAGGCTAACAAACGGATCCCGAAAGACCATTCCCGTCCCGAGAGTTCAATCTCTCAGCAGATCGGGCACCCCGTCGCGGTCCGGCTGGTCGCGCTCCGCCGAGACGACCGTCAGCTGCTGGGTGGCACGGGTCAGGGCGACGTAGAGCACCCGCAGTCCGGCCGGCGACTCGTCGGCGATCTCGGCCGGGGAGACGACGACCGTCGCGTCGTACTCCAGGCCCTTGGCCTCCAGGCTGCCGAGCGCCACCACCCGGTCGCCGAGTCCGGTGAGCCAGCGGGCGGCTTCCTCCCGGCGGTTCATGGCGACGACGACGCCCACCGTCCCGTCGACGAGGTCGAGGAGGCGGGCCGCCTCCTCCCGGACGGTCTCTCCCGGCGACTTGCGTGCGACCGTGCCGCGTCCGTTGTTCGTCGTCACGAAACGCGGTTGGACGCCGGTGGACCGTACGGCCGAAGGGGCCGTGGAGCCGGGCATGGCGAGGGCCAGCACCTTGGCCGCGAGGTCGGCGATCTCGGAGGGGTTGCGGTAGTTCACGGTGAGCTGGAAGCGGCGCCGGGGTCGCGTGCCGAGAGCCTCGTCGCGGGCCTCGGCGGCCTCGTCGGGGTCGGACCAGGAGGACTGCGCCGGGTCTCCTACGACCGTCCAGGTGGCGTGCCGGCCACGGCGGCCGACCATGCGCCACTGCATCGGCGTGAGGTCCTGGGCCTCGTCGACGATGACGTGGGCGTACTCGACGCGTTCCTGGGCGAGCCGCTCGGCCCGCTCGCGCTGCGACTCCTCGCGGACCGGCATCAGCTCCTCCAGGCCGGTGAGGTGGTCGAGCGGATCCAGTTCGCGCCTCTTCCTCGGGCGGGCCGGGGTGCCGAGGACCGCCTGGAGCTCGTCGAGCATGGCGATGTCGTGCACGGAGAGTCCGTCACGTCTGAGTGAGCGGGCGACCCTGCGGACCTCGCCGGGGTTGAGGATGCGGCGGGCCCAGCGGCCCAGGCGCCGCTCGTCGGCCATGGCGGCGAGGACGGCCTTCGGGGTGAGCTCCGGCCACCAGGCGTCGAGGAACTCGATGAAGCTGTCCTCGGAGGTGATGTCCTCGTCGAACGAGGACCGCAGCTCGGCCGCCAGTTCGGGATCGGTGTGCCGGGTGCCCGCCCCGGACCGCGCCCACAGGGCGTCCAGGAGCAGCTTGCGGGCCCGGGGACGCAGCAGGTTGACGGGTGCGGTGCCGCTGAGGGCGTTCCGGCGGATGTTCTCCAGCTCGTTCGCCGCCAGCTCGAGCCGGCGCCCGAAGGCGACGACGCGAAGGCGGGTGAGGGGTGTGGTGGGGGATGCGGTGGAGGTGTCGTCCTCGCCGAAGGCGAGCTGCCCGGAACCGCTGCCCGCGCTGTGGCCTCCCACCTCCAGCGCCCCCCGCGCCGCCTTCCGCAGCACCTTCAGCATCCGGTACGACCCCTTGGCGCGGGCCACGGCCGGGGAGTCGTACAGGGTGGCCTCGACGCCGTCGACCAGCGAGCCGATGGCGCGGATGGCGACCTGGCCCTCCTCGCCGAGGGACGGCAGGACACCCTCGGTGTACGCCACGAGCAGCGGGGTGGGCGAGACGATGAGGATGCCGCCCGCGTAGCGGCGCCGGTCCTGGTAGAGCAGATACGCGGCCCGGTGCAGGGCCACGGCGGTCTTGCCGGTGCCGGGGCCGCCCTCGACGTACGTCACGGACGCGGCGGGGGCGCGAATGACCATGTCCTGCTCGGCCTGGATGGAGGCGACGATGTCCCGCATGGTGTGGCTGCGGGCCTGTCCCAGCGCGGCCATCAGGGCGCCGTCGCCGATGACGGGCAGCTCGTGGCCGTCGAGGAAGGCCCTGAGCTCGGGGCGCATCAGGTCGTCCTCGACGCCGAGGACCTTGCGTCCCTTGGAGCGGATCACCCGGCGTCGTACGACACGCCCTGGGTCCACCGGAGTGGACCTGTAGAAGGGGGCTGCGGCCGGCGCGCGCCAGTCGATGACCAGCGGCGCGTACTCGGAGTCCAGGACTCCGATCCGGCCGATGTGCAGGGTCTCCGCGATGTCGGCGGTGCCGTCCTCCCGGACAGCTCCTTCGGCGGGTTCCACGGCGGTGTAGGCGCCGTCGGGCCCCTTCTTGCCGTCCTTGCCGAGGAGCAGGTCGATCCGGCCGAACAGGAAGTCCTCGAACTCGTTGTTGAGCCGGTTGAGGTGCACACCGGCCCGGAAAACCTGGGCGTCCCGCTCGGCGAGAGCGCCCGGTGTGCCGACCTGGCCGCGCTTGGCCGCGTCGTTCATCAGGAACTCCGCCTCGTGGATCTTCTCCTCGAGGCGCCGGTAGACCCGGTCCAGATGTTCCTGTTCGACGCCGATCTCGTGGTCCCGAACCGAGTCCTGAACCGAGTCGACCGCGGATGGTTGAGCCTGAGCGGCCACCGGGCCCCCTTCTGACGTGCTGGGCAGCCGTCAACCGTACGCGAAGGGGGCCCCGGCGGGAAGTTACGCGTCGACCTGGACGAGCTTCTTGCCGTCGGAGGTGACGACCTCGAAGTGGTCGATCGTGTTCTGGGCCGGTGCGACCGCGCCGCCGATGTAGAGCGGCTGCTTGGATTCCGCGGTCTTGCCGTTCGGAATGCCGTAGCCCCACTTGCCGACGGACCAGGTGGAGGCCGTCCAGCGCTCGCCGTTGGTGCCGACCGCGATCAAGGAGCACTTGAGCGGTCCCTTGACGCCCTTGAGCTCCAGGCCGAGCGAGGTGCCCCAGTTCTTCTCCTGCATGGCGACGGTGGCGCTGACGCCGGTGGAGGAGTCCGTCGCGGACACCTTGTCGCTCATGGAATCGAAGAGTTCCTTCGGGGTGGCCGCGAGGACCTGGTTCTGCTTGGCCCCGCCGCCCGAGTCGCCGCCGCTCGCCGCCATCGCGACGAACGGACCGCCGATGATCAGCGCGGCCGCGGCCGCGACCATGTAGAAGCTGCGGCGCCGCTTCTGCGCACGGCGCTCCGCGACCTCGTCCACCAGCTTGTTCACGATCCGCGGGCTGGGCTTGGCGGAGAGCGACTCACCGATCGCGGGGGTGCCGGAGCCCGGCAGGTCCGCGAGGGCGGCGAGCATCGGCTCCATGCCGGCGAGCTCGTCGAGCTGCTGGGCGCACCACTCGCAGGTCGCGAGATGGGCCTCGAAAGCGGTTGCCTCGGCGTCGTCGAGGATCCCGAGGGCGTAGGCGCCGACGGTCTCATGCTCGTTCGGCACCGGAGATCCCATCATGGAACCTGACATACCCGAACCACCTGTGCCGAATCCCTGGTTACCCCCGTACACACTCATCACGCCGTCACCCCCCGCTCCTCCAGTGCGAGCTTCATCGACCGCAGGGCGTAGAACACCCGCGAGCGGACGGTTCCGCTGGGAATGCCCAGGGTCTCGGCCGCCTCGTTGACCGTACGCCCCTTGAAATACGTCTCGACGAGTACCTCCCGGTGGGCGGGGGTCAGGTCGTCCAACGCATCCGACAGCGTCATCAACCACAGCGCCTTGTCGATCTCGTCCTCCGCGGGGATGACCTCCAGCGGCGACGGATCGACCTCCTGCGGCCGGGCCTGCCGGCTGCGGTGGCCGTCGATGACGATGCGCCGGGCGACCGTCACCAGCCAGGGGCGTACCGATCCGGTCGCTCGATTGAGCTGTCCGGCGTTCTTCCAGGCACGGATGAGCGTCTCCTGCACCACGTCCTCGGCTCTCTGGCGGTCACCCGCAACCAACCGAAGGACATACGCAAGGAGAGGCCCGGCGTGCTCCCTGTAAAGGGCACGCATCAGCTCCTCATCAGGTTCCGAGGGCTGGGACATGCGATGTCGGGCCCTCGATCCACGTTCATTGGCCACGACGGAATCCTTGCGCACGCCCACCTCCGAAGTCCCGGGGTTCCCCCAGTCGGTCGCTCGACTACGGGTACGGACGGGAGGGGTGGGGTGTTCAAAGTGCGACGACAGTTTTCTTCTGAGTGACGTGACGAGACAGGACATGCGCGCACATTCCCGCCGCGCGATCTTTACATTTCCACCACACAGGCAAGATCACGACTACCGCCCGTGAGGTTGAGCGAGTAAACGACGTGTAATCGAAATCACTTCGACAGGCCCTCCACAGAAGGGACATAACGAACAGTCAGGTGCGCGAGAGAGCCGCTCGCCTCCGATGCCGGGCCACTCTTTCGCGGTTCCCACAGACCTCACTGGAGCACCAGCGCCTCCTGCGCCCCCGTGACGTATCCAGATAGACGATGGGGCAGTTGTCCCCTTCGCACTCTCTGATCGCCGCCCTTGCGACGGGGTCCGTCAGCAGCCCTACGGCGTCCCTGGCGATGGCCCCGAGCAGTGCCGCGCAGCCGGGCGGACCGTCCAACTCGCGCACCAGCGCGCCGTCCTCGTCCCGCACCGCGCGCGGGGCCGGAGGTGCGGCCCGGGCCACGTCGTTGACGTGGGCGAGCGCGAGGTCGTAGCCGTGTCCGGACGCGAGGTCGTATCCGTGTCCCGGCGCGAGGCCGTAGCCGTGTCCGGGCGCTCCTCGCACCAACTGGCCGATGCTGCCGCGCAGTTCCCGGAAGCCGACGAGCCAGGAGGGGTCGGCGTGCGTCAGGTCGGTCCCGTCCGGCACCAGCCCCGAACCGACGATCCAGGCGCACAGCACCTCCGTCGAGTCGAGGCGTTCCTCGGGGTGGGTGGTCGCGAGGAGGTCGAGGCTGATCCGTCCGGCGTCGAACCGCAGTTCGTACGCGACCGTGGCCATACCCAGTGCCATGTGCCTGTCACCGCCTAGGGTGCCCCGGTCGTAAGGGGTCGGTGAGGTGCTTCGCGGCTGTTCCGGGGCTCCCTCTTACAGTGCCCTCCCGTTCTCGCCGCCGGAACCCCTCGTACCGGGCGCGGTGCCTGGACCCGGTGCCTGGACGCGCACGTATGCGGCGGCGCGTCTCGGCCATGTCGGCGCGAGGGGCGGGGCCCTTGACTGAAGACATGACACAGAGCAGCAGGAGCGACGGATTCGGCCTCAGCCGATTCGTACTGGGCGCGGCCACGGTGACCACGGGCCTGATCGCCGGTGCCTTCTACGTCTTCGCGTGCGCCGTCATGCCGGGCCTGGCGCGCAGCGACGACCGCGTCTACGTCACCGTGATGCGCGACATCAACGAGGTCATCCAGAACCCGGTGTTCTTCCTGAGCTTCCTGGGCGCACCGGCCCTCACGGCGGTGGCGGCCTGGCAGGCCCGGGGAAGCCGGCACCGGCGGTGGGTGTGGGCGGCCCTGGCGGCCTCCGCCCTGGCGTTCCTGGTCACCGTCGTCTTCAACGTCCCCCTCAACGACCACCTCGCGCGGGACGGCGACCCCGGCGCACTGCGCGACGAGTTCGAAGATCCCTGGGTGGCATGGAACGTGGTGCGGGCGCTGCTGCTGACGGTGGCGCTGGGCCTCCTGGTGAAGGCCACGGGCAGCCGTGCCGCGAGGGTCGACTAGCCGGCCAGCGCCTCGGCGGGCAGCGTTCGCCGGCTGAGGAGCGGGGTCCGGTGCGTGTTGTGGTGGTCCGCCGGCCGGGGGCTGCGGAGTACTGGCCGAGGGGCTGGGAGTGCCCGGCCCGGGGCCGGGAGTGCCCGGCCGGGGGCTGCGGAGTACTGGCCGAGGGGCTGGGAGCGCCCGGCCCGGGGCTGGGCGTACCGGCCCAGGGGCCGGGAGTGCCCCGCCCGGGGCCGGGAGTACCGGCCTAGGGGCCGGGAGTACGGCCCAGGCCGAGAGTGCCCGCTGAGGGCTGCGGGTCCCCGGCCCGGTGCTGGGAGTACTGGCCGAGGACTGCGCGTACCGGCCGACGACCCTCGTACTGGAAGTCCTTGGGCTTTCGAGGAACCCTCTGCCACCGGGCGCCACATTCACCGGGCTACACTGTCCGGCCCTGCCCTGCCGTGCCGTGTGGTGCGGATGCCGGACGGGTCGTAGCGAACGGGCCGGCGGCCCGCGGGCCGTGGCCCGGTCCTCAAGTCGCTCAGCGCTGGACCCGCCGAATCGTGGGGGATGATGGAAGACCAAGCAGCCCGTGCACCATCGGGCTCTGCATCCCCCACCCCGACGGACCTCGCACGCACGAGTCCGGTGTCCGCTGCGACCGCCCGGCTCCGCCGGCTGTCGCGGTGGTGGGAATCACGCCCCACCGCCACCAGGGACCGCGAGTTCGCGCTCGTCTTCACGGTGCTGTCGTTCGCGGCGCCGCTGTCGCGGATCGGGGCAGAACTCGGCGCCCTTACCGCCCACGGCGCGTCCGGCGGAAGCGTGCTGGTGACCTTGGGGCAGACCCTGCCGCTCGCGGTGCGCACCCGGTGGCCGACCGCCTGTCTCGCGGTGGTGGGGATCTCGTTCGCGGTCCACCAGTCCCTCGGCTACCCGCCGACCTTCGGCAGCCTCGGGCTGTACATCGCGCTGTACTCGGTGGGTGCCCACCAGGAACCCCTCCCGCGGGTCGTACCACTGATGGCGACGGGCGGATACGCGGTCCTCTGCGCCGTCCTGTACACGTTGGATTCGCCCAACGGCTTGACCGACTATCTGGTCTACTACGTGGCTCTGACGGCGATGTGGGCCCTGGGCGTCCTGGTCCGCGAGCGGCGGGTACGCGAGGCCGAGCGCCGGCTCCTGTCCGCGCAGGCGGCCATCGCCGTGGAGCGCAGCCGCATGGCCCGGGAGTTGCACGACGTGGTAACCCACCATGTGACCGCGATGGTGGTGCAGGCCGGCGCGGCGCAGTACGTCACCGAGTCGCCGGACCGCGTCAACGAGGCCCTCGTCGCCATCAACGGCACCGGCCGCCGCGCGCTGGCCGAACTCCGGTTCCTGCTCGGCGTGCTGGAGGCGACCGGCGATTCGGCGTCCCGGACGCCGCTGCCGGGCCGGGTGCCCGACCTGGTGGAGCAGACACGAGCGGGCGGCCAGCCGATCCGGCTGGTCGAGGACGGAGAACAGCCGGACATGGCCATAGGTGCCCACCTCACGGCGTATCGCGTCGTGCAGGAATCCCTGACGAACGCTGTGAAGTACGCCGCGGGCCAACGAACGCTGGTACGGCTCGCGCACACCCCCGGCTGGACGGACGTCGAGGTCACCACCGCCGGGACGGCCGACGGCGCGCCCTCGTTCGCCGCCCTCCGCAACGACGCCCCGCAGGTCTCGGGAGGCCGGGGCCTGACCGGGCTGCGGGAACGGGTGGAGATGGTGGGCGGCGAGTTCGCGGCAGGGCCCCGCCCCGAGGGCGGGTTCCGCGTGTACGCACGCATCCCCACGGGAGGTACCGCGTGAGTGTTCCGCCCGCCGTGATCAGGGTGCTGGTCTGCGAGGACCAGGCCCTCGTACGCACCGGCTTCGTCACGATCCTCTCCGCCCAGCCCGACATGGAGGTCGTGGGGGAGGCCGTGGACGGCCGAGCGGCGATCCGGAGCGCGGAGGAGCTGAAGCCGGACGTCGTCGTCATGGACATTCGCATGCCCCTGCTCGACGGAATCGAGGCCACCCGCCACCTGGCGGGCCCCGATTCCCTCAGCCCCGCGAAGATCCTGGTCGTCACCACCTTCAACGTCGACGAGTACGTGTACGAGGCCCTCCGCGCCGGTGCCAGCGGCTTCATGCTGAAGGACGCCGCACCGCCCGAACTGATCAACGCGGTACGCACCGTTGCCCGCGGTGAGTCCCTCCTGGCCCCCGCCGTCACCCGCGCACTGATCGGCCGCTTCGCCGAACGCCTACGCCCCTCCGCCGCCTCCGCGTCCCCCGAACGCGACCGCCTCAAGGTCCTCGCCCCCCGCGAGCACGAGGTCCTCCTCCTCATCAGTGAGGGCCTGTCCAACGCCGAGATAGCCACCGAGTTGGTCCTCAGCCCTGAGACCGTGAAGACCTACGTCTCCCGCATCCTCACCAAACTGAACCTCCGCGACCGCGTCCAGGCGGTGGTCCTGGCGTATCGGGCGGGGTTGGCGGGGCGCGGGGACTGAGCCCGACTCGAACCTCGTTGTCCTCGAAAGCGTTGTCCCCCGAGCGAGCTACACGATGTGTCCACCCAGGGGTGAAGTGCGGCACCGGTGCTCTCTTGTTGACTCTGTGACTGTCAACGCAGCGATCGGACCAGCGGTCCGACCGCGCCGAGCAGCAGGAGGGCAACACCATGAGAGGGACGCGCAGTTCCGGGAGGTCGGGGTTCCCCGGCGGCCGTCGGTTCGCCACGGCCCTGGTGGTTTCGACGCTGGCCGGAGCCGGGCTGGCCGCATGCGGCGGCGACGCCGAGGACACGCCGCAGGCCAAGGCCGCCAAGCAGACCGCGGCGGCCGAGCACGCCGCGGACAAGCCGGAGATCACCTGGGGCACGTGCCCGGAGCCGGCCGAGGGAACGAGCCGAAATCCTCGTCTGACCTGCGGGACGTTGAAGGTCCCGCTGCACTACCGAGATCCGGGCGGCAAGAAGATCGAGGTGGCGGTCTCGCGGCTGGCCACCGCCAAACCCGGGAAGAAGCGTGGCGTCCTGCTGCTGAACCCCGGCGGACCGGCCGTGGGTGGTCTCGACATGCCCGCAACCATGGCGTCCACGCTGCCGAAGTCCGTGCTGGACAGCTACGACCTGATCGGCTTCGACCCGCGCGGCGTCGAGCACAGCACTCCGCAGAGCTGCGGTCTGAAGGACCCCAGTGTGTTCGGGCTCTTCCCCTATCCCGCCGCGGACGGCTCGATCACCAAGAACGTGGCCTTCGCCAAGACCAACGCCGAGAAGTGCGCAGACACGGTGGGCGACACCCTGCAGTACTTCACCACCGCCAACACCGCCCGCGACATGGACCGCATCCGCCAGGCACTCGGTGAGCGGAAGATCTCCTACTGGGGCCAGTCCTACGGCACCTACCTCGGCGCCGTCTACAGGGCCCTGTTCCAGGACCGGACCGACCGGATGATCCTGGAAGGCAACATCGACGCCACCAACGCGTGGGCCGACGAAGTGGCGGACCGCTGGGGCAAGGGCATGGCCGACCGGTTCCCCGACGCGGCCGCCGTCGCCGCGGCCCAGGACGGCACCCTCGGGCTGGGCGACAGCGTCAAGCAGGTGACCCAGAGCTACCTCGCCCTCGCCGACCGGCTCGACCGCAAGCCCGTCCCCGTGCCCGGTATGCAGCTGTCGTTGGACGGACCGCTGCTGCGGAACATCACCTACGGCATGCTTCTGCACAACGACACGCTTCCACCGCTGGTCGGTTTCTGGAAAGCCGCCGCCGACCTGGCCGACGGCAGCGCCACCGACGCCGACAACGAGGTTCTCCAGCAGATCCTCGCCGACAGCCCGCGGCCTCCGGGTGTCCCCGCGGACAACCAGGCCACCATGTTCCTGGCTCTCGTCTGCGGCGACGCCGAATGGCCCCACGACACCGACGGTTACGCCACTCGCAGCGCCGCCGACCGCAAGGCGTGGCCCCTCACCGCGGGAATGCCGGGCAACATCTGGGCGTGCGCCTACTGGAAGAAGCCGGCCGAGCGGCCCGTCACCGTGACCGGCGAAGGCCCGCGCAACACCCTGATCCTCCAGAACCGCCGGGACAACGCCACTCCGTGGGAGGGCGGCACAGGGCTGCACAAGGCCCTCGGCGACAGTTCTGCCTTCGTCGGCGTGGACAACGGCGGGCACTACGTCTACAACGAAGGCTCCGCCTGCGCCGACAAGGCGACCGTCGACTTCCTGACCACCGGCCACCTGCCGGGCAAGAACGTCTACTGCACCGACGTCCAGCGCAGGAGGTGATCCGGTGACGCGAGCGTGAAGGCGAACGCGGCGACCAGGTCATGGGGGGACGACGGTGGTGCACGCGTTCCACTCCGTCATCGCGGAGGCGGGGCTCTTTGTGCAGCGCACCGTGCTGGTGCTGCCGCGGCGCACGATCTGCTGCAGCTTCTGCCCCTCCTGGTCGGTCAGTCTGCGCCCACGGACAGGCTCAGCCACCGCGCCCCCAAGTCGGATCGGACGTCACCGCAGATCCAACCGCCACGACCACCAGCCCGGCGAACCTATGCGGTCAGAGCACTAGACGTCCGCGTACTTGGTGTCGGCGGACGGGTCCAGTGCCAGCCGGTACCCCCGCTTCACCACCGTCTGGATCAGCTTCGGCGCCCCCAGGGCCGTACGGAGACGGGCCATCGCCGTCTCCACCGCGTGCTCGTCCCGGCCGGCGCCGGGCAGCGCCCGCAGCAGCTCCGCCCGTGACACCACCCAGCCAGGCCGCCGGGACAGCGCCCGCAGCAAGGACATCCCCGCCGGTGGCACCGGCCGCAGCACCCCGTCGACCAGCACCGCGTGCCCCCGGATCTCCACCCGGTGGCCGGCGATGGGCAACGACCGGGCCCGCCCGGGAAGCTCCTGGCACAGCAGCTGCACGAGCGGCCCGAGCCGGAAACGCTCGGGCGACACCGTGTCCACCCCCCGCGCCTGCAACGGCAACGCGGTGACCGGCCCGACACACGCCGGCAGCACATCGTGGTGGAGGGCGGCGAGCAGCTCGGGCAGCAGACTCCGGTCCTCGGCCCGGGAGAGAAGCGAGGCCGCGGCGGGCGCGCTCGTGAAGGTCACCGCGTCCAACCCCCGCGAGACAGCCGCGTCCAGCAGCCGGTCCACCGGCCCGATGTCCTCCGGCGGCATCCACCGGTACACCGGCACCCCCACGACCTCCGCTCCCGCGGCCCGCAAAGCCTCCACGAACCCCGGCAACGGCTCCCCGTGCAGCTGAATGGCGACCCGGCGCCCCTCAACGCCCTCCTCCAGCAGCCGGTCCAGTACCTCGGCCATGGACTCCGACGACGGCGACCAGTCCTCCGTCAGCCCGGCGGCCCGTATCGACCCCTTGACCTTCGGCCCGCGCGCGAGGAGTTCCACCTCACGCAGCCGGTCGAGGAGCGCCTCACCGAGCCCCCATCCGTCGGCGGCCTCGACCCACCCCCGGAAGCCGATGGCGGTCGTGGCGATCACGACGTCGGGCGCCTGGTCGATCAGATCCTTCGTCGCCGCCAGCAGTTCACTGTCGTCGGAGAGGGGCACGATCCGCAGAGCGGGCGCGTGCAGTACGGCGGCTCCACGGCGCTGGAGCAGCGCACCGAGCTCGTCCGCTCGGCGCGCGGCCGTGACGCCCACGGTGAACCCCGCGAGGGGACCGTGTTGCTCTGCTGCCTGCTGTTCGTCGTACATGGCTGTCGTCCCGCAGTCTGTCGTCTGACCTACATGCCGACCGAGCCTGTCAACGGCTCGTGACAGGCTCGGTTCCGCTTTATGTCGCCAGTGTTACGTCACACCTCGGCGTAGCTGAGCTGCGGCTTCGCCTCGGAGGCGGTCGCGGCCTGGCCCTGGGCGGCCGGGCGGCGAAGGTATACGGCCCAGGTGACCCCGAAGCAGGCGGCGTAGTAGGCCAGGAAGGCGACGAACGCGCCGGTTCCGGAGCCGTAGGAGAGGAAGGACTGACGGAAGGCGAGGTTGATGCCGACGCCGCCGAGTGCTCCCGCCGCGCCGATGAGACCCATCGAGGCTCCGGAGAGGCGACGTCCGTACAGTACGGCCGCCTCCCCTTCGAGACCCTTGGCGACGGCCTTGGTCTGGAAGATGCCGGGGATCATCTTGAACGTCGATCCGTTGCCGATGCCGGTGAGCGAGAACAGTACGACGAAGGCGACGACGAACAGGGGCAGCGACTTCTGCATGCTGGCGACGACCAGGACGGCGGTGGCGGCACCCATGGCGACGTAGTTCCAGAGGGTGATCTTCGCGCCGCCGTACTTGTCGGCGAGCCAGCCGCCCACGGGCCGGATCAGGGAGCCGAGCAGCGGTCCGATGAAGGTGAGGTACGTGGCCTGCAGCGGCGTACGGCCGAACTGGTTCGTCAGCACCTGCCCGAAGGCGAAGCTGTAACCGATGAACGAGCCGAACGTGCCGATGTAGAGGAAGGACATGATCCAGGTGTGGCCGTCCCGCGCGGCGTCCTTGGCGGCGCCGGTGTCGTTCTTCACGGACGCGATGTTGTCCATGAAGAGAGCCGCGAGGACGGCGGCCACGGCGATGAGCGGGATGTAGATCCCGAGCAGCACACGCGGGCCACCGCTGGCCCCGATGACGGCCAGGGCCACCAGCTGGATCGCGGCCACACCGATGTTGCCGCCGCCGGCGTTCAGACCGAGCGCCCAGCCCTTCTTCCGCAGCGGGAAGAAGGCGTTGATGTTGGTCATGCTGGAGGCGAAGTTACCGCCACCGATACCGGCCAGCAGGCCGACCAGCAGGAAGGTGTTGAACGAGGTCCCCGGCTTCATCACGGCGAACGCGGCGATGCTGGGGATGAGGAGCAGGCTGGCCGAGATGATCGTCCAGTTCCGCCCGCCGAAGATGGCCACGGCGAAGGTGTAGGGCACCCGGACGACGGCTCCGACCAGGGTGACCATGGAGGTCAGCATGAACTTGTCGGCCGGGGTGAGGCCGTACTCCGGGCCCATGAAGAGCACGAGCACCGACCACAGGGTCCAGATCGAGAACCCGATGTGCTCGGAGAGAACGGAGAAGAGCAGGTTCCGCTTGGCGACCTTCTCGCCGGTCTCCTTCCAGAAGGTCTCGTCCTCCGGATCCCACTGCTGGATCCAGCGGCCGCCCCTGCTCGGGGGTGCGGGGGCTGTACTAGGGGCTGTCATGACGCCTCCACGGTGCGACGGGGCTCGGTGGTGCTTTTCGGGGGTGCTGAGCGGTGATAAGTCCCGAAGGTAGGGAGGACGCGTTTCCTGCCTGTGGCACCGGGTGACCGGAAGGGAACGTTGCTCTCACCCCGGCGAGGGGCGGGATGAGAGGTCGTGGGGGCTTTGTGTTACGAAGAGCTCCGCGCGTCGTGAGGCCGTGGTGTGAGGACCGCTCGACCACTTCAGTCGTCGGCATCCTCGGGGTCGTCGTAGTCCTCGGCCAGCCGGAGCCCTAGGTCGGACTCCCACTCCAGGGCCCATCGCCGCAGCTCAGCGATCTCCTCGGGGCTGAGCCCGTAGGCCGCGAACTCCTCATCACTGACCCATACGACGCTCTCGAGCCGGTCGCGCAGCTCGAGGAGGTCGAAGTCACCCAGCTGCTCGAGCTCGATCACTGAGTAGTACGGGCAGGCCGCGTAGACGCCGATCAGGTCCTGGGGCAGGCCGCGGTCGATGAGGGCGCGCAGAACCATGGGAAGCGGGGCATCCGTCGCCGGCCTCGGATCCCTCAAGCTCGCGTCCTGCTCCGATGGATGTCCGCTGCCGCGTGCCATGATCCGCCTTCATGAACGAACGCGCGCTGTCGCCCGCCTGGCTGGCCTCGTGGATGACCAGGGTCTCAGGTGTCCTGAAGCTAATGGCAGACGATTTCGAGCGGCGGAACGGCTTTCCCCCTGGCATCAATCAGGTCCAGCCTGCCGACCTGGACGATCAGGACGCGGCTCGCGCCCTGACCCGCCTCGGCCTCGTCCATCCTGACTTGGTCGTGTTTTACGGCAGCATCGGCCACGTCACTTGGGCGGACGTCGGCATCGGCTACTTCATAGACCCAGTGTGTGACGTCCTTCTGCGGTTCAAGGAGTACGGCGCCGTTGAAGTCGGCCCGCACCAGAACACCAGTGGTCTGGTCATCGGCTCGAATGGGGGCGGGCTGTGTTACGTCGCCGGTCTCGACGGGATGGTCTACAGGACCCGGACAGCAACACTGGACGAGCCGGAACTCGCCAAGGTGGCTGATGACCTACGGCATTTTCTGGAGCTGCTGGAAGAATCCCTGACACGGTTCGTGGGCGATAGTGCGCCGGGACCCCTTTGAGCATGCCGCCACTCAGCACCTCCCACCCACCTCGAACCACAACAGCTTCCCCGCGCCCCGGTCGAGAAGTCCGTCCCCGAGCGACCACCCACCCCACGCATCGGCGAACTCCTGCACAAGGAACAGACCACGCCCTCCGACCGTGCCCAGCGAGGCGGGCGGAACGCGATCGCCGGGAGGCCGGGCAAAGGGAGCGGGGATATATGGGTGGCTGTCCCACACCCCGACCCGCAGCCGCCCCTCCCCCAGAGCCGTCAGCCTCAGCGAGGCGGGCCCCTTGGCGTGCAGGTAGGCGTTGGTGACGAGTTCGGACGTCAACAGCTCGACAACGTCGAGGACTTCGGCCATGCCATGGCTGTTCAGCGCGGCCCGCACGGTCGTACGTGCGACACGTGCGGCTCTGGGGTCATGCGGCAGGCGAAGGGCGTACACCCAGGTGTCGGGCAGGGCTACGGTGACCATCGGATACCTCCGGCGGAAGAGAAAGCTGGGTGGGTGCGCTTCCGGCTTATAGGCGGGGGGAGTTGGGCGACAAGAAGTACAGTAGAGGTCACATGGGAGATACATCTCCCGAATTGAAGAGATGCACCCGTTATTACTTCGTGTGGGTTACACGACCGCCGTGCCGCAGCCCGGAAGGACGCGCTTTGCCACCCACCAGCAACCCCACCCTGCGCCAGCGCCGACTCGGGGCCGAACTGCGCAAACTCCGCGAGCAAGCCGGCTTCACCACAACCGGTGCCGCCTCGATGTTCGGCGTCAACCAAGGGCGCATCAGCATGATCGAGACCGGCCGCAGCGCCCTCAGCGCCGACCGCGTCCGAGCCATGGCGTCTGCCTACGCCTGCTCCGACGAAGCTCTGGTCGACGCCCTGGCCGACATGACGGGGCGGCGGACTCCCGGCTGGTGGGAGACGTACCGCGATCACCTACCCGCAGCGCTGGTCGACCTGGCCGAACTGGAGCACCACGCAACGGGGTTGCGGGTGGCCCTCGTGATTCACATCCCCGCTCTGCTGCAGACCACCGACCATGCCCGTTCTCTCTTCCGGGCGGTCGTTCCGCCCATGCGGCAGTACGAGATCGAACACCGCCTCACGCACCGCATGAAGCGGCAGGGCATCCTGCACCGGGAAGAACCGCCCCTGTACTCGGCATTCATCCACGAGACGGCCCTACGCATGGGCTTCGGCGGCCCCGACGTCGTACGCGGCCAGCTCAAGCATCTGCTGGACATGAGCGAACTGGCCCACGTCACCGTCCGCGTGATCCCCTTCGGCACGGAGTTCTTCCCGAGCACAGGCCAGTCCTTCGACTACGTAGAGGGCGCCGTCCCACAGCTCGACACAGTTCAGCTGGACACACACCACGGGGGCTGCGGCTTCCTCGACACGGAGGCATGGTTGAGCAAGTACCGTGCCGTACTTGATCACATGGAGACTTGCGCCTTCGACACCACCAAGTCGCGGGACTTCATCCACCGCCTCATCCAGGACACGTGAAAGGGCCGCACTGTGCAGAACCTCCAGTGGCGAAAGTCCACCTATAGCGGCGACAGCTCGAACTGCGTCGAGATAGCCGCGACCCCGGCCGTCATCCATATCCGCGACTCAAAGAACGCGGAAGGCCCTCACCTCGCCTTCCCATTCGTCGCTTGGACTCACTTCCTTTCCCACACGGCCTCTCCCACATCGCCGACGTGGGGCCTCATCTGGTCCTGCCGCTGACAGGTTCCGACGTACCTACGTACGCCTCCGCGTCCAGTGCCAGGCCATCGACAACCTCGGCAACGCCCTCGGCCCGACCGACGCCCACGATGCCCCACCCACCGCAGGCATCGTCCGCTGACGTTGCCGTCATGCACCACAGAAGCCCCGTGGAACCCGGATGAAAACCTCTCATCAGGGCCGCTCCACGGGGCTGCAAAATCTCACGAGTCGGCTAAAGCGGAAATTTATATTTCCAAGGCACATCCAGTTCTTCGGGGTCAACACCCGCCCGGATGACCGACTCATCAACATCGTCAATCGACGAGACGGTCTCGTCATGGACGATGGACATATTCCCATCATAGATGTCATTGTCGTCGGCCGATAGATCGCGAAGAACTTCAAATGCCCGAACTCTGAATTCTCCGGATCGGAGTGGGATAACCCAGATCCAAGACTCGCTCTCTGCGGAACTAGACGTCCTGCGGGCAGCGACCTCAGATTTTGACATGAGGAGCCTGTTCACCGCCTGAATCTGCATGTTAGGACTCCCAGAAGATTCGAACGATCGGACCGTCAGAGGTGTGGACTTGAAGGTACGGAAGATCCCCATCGCGGTTTCCGGCGCCGCGTCCGAGGACTCGACCGTCCTCCCCGAGCTGGTCATCCCAGTGATACGTTCCGCGCTTAGTTCCGTAGTACTGCTTCGTTCTAACGCCGTCCATTCCAGACGCGTTTCTGTAGCTATCTCCTTGATACGTCCGAAGGAAAAGCTCTTCCGCTTCAGAACGACGCTTCACCGTGACGCTCGTCGCGCCGTCAGCCAAGGGTTTAGACGCTCTAGACTAGAACTGGGCAGCGCTACCGCAGCGCCAATTGCATGCCGAACTCTCTCAGAACACCCACTCAGAGACCCTTCTCGGACCTAGCTGCTGAGCGTACAAGGATCACGACCCTTGCCGGAGGGTCTCCAGTTCATGAATCGGGAAGGTGATTCCACCCCACACCTTTGAATATTCGACAGTGCTGCCACATCGAACTAGCACGTCGTCAGCCATGACCACCACGCTGCGAATAAATGCACGGACGTCAACCCGACCGCACCATCGCAGACTGCCACCGCTCCAGCGGCGGGACTCTGATTCCATGTCCGCGAATTGAACGACCTGCAAGTACGCCTCTTCGTCTGCTCCCGTAAAAAACAGGAAGGTACCCGCGGGCTCGGCAGGAAGGAAGGCTGTTGCCGAGCTTGACCCCAGTCGGAGGTCGATGGCCGCTTGCACCACAGAACCGAGACCATCTCCAATGTATGTGGTGTGTACTTCGATGGTCTCTCGCGGAAAGCGTAGAACGAGGTCGGCCGAGCCGGCCCGCACCATCGTCCAATGCAGAGAAAGTTGTTCCATTGCCATCACCTTGGATAGGCGGTACGTAGGGATCCGTCTGGATTGAGGACAACTTCGACGCTAGTTTCACCTCGAGATCCAACAGGGTAGCCGAAATCGTGTGTGTGAATTGTTCCGTCGCGAGGACGCCCGACTGCATCGGGAGTATTTGGCCGCCCTGGCGTTTTTGCAGTGTCCTCAATCAACTCTCCAATTTCATCCAGATCCGCATAATTGGAGAAAGTTGTGTTTCCTTGCACCACTCCTGGACTTCCATCTACGTGCTCATCCAGCACGTGTTGCCAACCGCCCCCATTGAAGAGATTGCAGTTGTTGTTGCTGTTGTGAACGAGGACTGGCGTGACACCGGCGAGTACATAGTACGTATGCAGTTGCTCGACGGTGAGGTTGTACATGTCGGCCCGACCTGGCCGGGTCTCAACGCCGATGACCAGGACATGCCGGTTGGTGGCGGTGTTGAGTACGTGGCCGGGTTCGAGGTTGCCGGCGGGGATCCAGGACTGGTCAGTTTCGTCCCAGAAGGGATGGTTGGCGGTGGCGTGGAGGGTGGCGCTCTGGCCATCGGTTCCGCGGACCGTCACCTCGACGAGGTCGTTGTCATTGTGGACGATGCGCGCCGTGACCGTCCGCGATCCCCTGCGTTTGCCGGTCCGAGGATCGGCTGCCGCGACTTGATCGCCGGGTTTGACCTTGCCAATGGGCTTGGTCTTGCCGTCCTTCAGCAAGACAGGTGTGGACGGTGTAAAACTACACGCCAGCCTCGCCAGCGTCGCCACGGTGCCTTCTTCGGCCTCCGCCACAACCGCTCGCGACGCCCCGCGTGCCAGGAGCCCCTTACCAAAGGATCCCCAGGCCAGCGTCACCAAGGTGATCACACCTGAGACGGCTGCCTCGCCACAGTCGCCGCGTCCCGTGACGCAGTGGATAGTGGCCTTGACACCCCACGGGTCGTTCTGAGGCCCGGGCAGCAGTCCTGCCCTGGCCGCCGTGTCACAGAAACCCGCGTTCTTGTCATTCCTCGTGTGGCACTGGTCCGTGGCGAAACGGGCGAGATACTGGCTGTAGCTGGTACGGCGAGGATCGAGAACGGCGTAGCGGGCTACGAGTTCTTTCTTGGTGGGGAGTCTGATCCCCTGGATGATCGGCTGACCGTCCTTGGCTGTCTTCACACCGGGCTTGCCGTGCCCGCCGGTGTTCGTCGTGTTGTTGCTTCCGTTGGTGTCCTTGTACGGCCCCGTGTGGTTGATGCTGTCGATGTTGTCCTGCGAACAGCCGGGGTTGCTCGCACCACAGCTCTCGAGCCCGGTGGGGTCGGATCGGGTAACAGGACTGTTGTTGCTGTAGCTGTAGCCGTTGATCTGCTGCGGGTCCCCTGCGTTCAGCACTGGGTCAGCGGACAGGAAGCGGCCGGTCGTCGGGTCGTAGTCGCGAGCGCCCAGGTGGGTCAGGCCGGTGCTGGTGTCCTTGATGCCGCCGATGAAGCCCTTGTCGCCCGGCCAACTCGTCGGTGCCTTGCCGCGGGCGGCGCCGAAGGGGGTGGAGCGGCGCTGCTGCAGAGTCAGGTCTGTGCCGTTGATGGCGAGTTCGGATGTGCCGTGGTGGTCGCCGATGAGGAACGACAGCTTGTTGTCGTCGGTGCGGATGGCCTGGTTGCCGCCGCCGAGGTCGTAGTAACGCGTCGCCTTCGGCGTGGTGGAGCCATTGGCCAGGACGATCTGGGTGCCGCCGAGGTAGAGCGTGGTGTCCGCGTCGGTGCGGGTGATCAGGCGGTTGCCGTCGGCGTCGTAGACATACGAGGTCGATTTGGTACCGCCGCTGCCGTCGGGCTTGGTCACCTGTACGAGGTGGCCTTCCGCATCCCAGAGGAGGGTCTGCTTGTCACCGCTGAGCGTGCGCGTCTGTGTGTTGCCGGCGTCGTCGTAGGAGTAGGTGTCTTGGGAGATGCCGTTGGGACCGGTGGTGTCGACCTGGGTCAGACCGTGGGGCCGCTTGCCGCCTGCGGGCGGGTAGGTGTAGCCGCGCTTGATGTCCTTGCTCGTGTCGCCGGTGGCGTCGTGCTGGGTTTCCGTAAGACGGTTGCCACTTAGGTCGTAGGTGTAGGACTGCCAATAGGGGGCCGGTCCCCCGAGCACCGACGCCGACGGTGTCGCGGCGCAGGTCGTGGTGTTTTGCGCCCAGGCATCACTGAGGCGGCCGAGGTAGTCATAGGTGAAGCACTGGTTGTCGGTGCCGTCCCGGGAGACATCCGAGAGGGAGGTGATGTTGCCTGCCTCGTCGTAGCCGTAGGTTGCCGACTTGTCGGTACCGGAGACGTCCTGGCGGTCGACGCGCGAATTCTGCAGCCGCTGCGTGCCCCATTGGTAGGTGTTGGTTACCTGGGTCTTCTTCGCCCCGGCCGCCTGGTAGCTGTACTGCAGCGGTTTGCCCGTGTAGCTGTAGACGGTGTCGGTGACGTAGGTGAGGCCGCCGCTGCCAGACAAGGTCTTGGGACGCAGCACGTCATCGTAGGTGGGCGTTACGGCCTCAGCCGTAAGGCTGCCCGCGGCCGGATAGCCGACCGACTGCACAGTGTCATCAACGTTGTACTGAACGTTGGTCTGGTACGAGCCCTTGAGCCCGGTGCCTTCGGAGTCGGGGATCGTGATCGTGGTCCGGTGCGGCCGGTAAAGGGTGTCGTACATGCTGTACGTCGTGGTGTAGGCGGAGCCACTCTCTCCGCCGATGTAGCGGGTGGCAGAGGCCCGTTGCCCCTTGAAGCCGCTGGGATCCCAGACTCGCTTGGTCATCAGAGGACCAGAAGCGTCGCCCTCATGGGTTTCGGTCTCTCGCCCGAGGCCGTCGTAAAGGTGAGTGATCTTCTTGCCACGATTGTCGGTGGTGAGGACCAGTTGGTTGCGGTCGTCGTACCCCGATGTGACGGTGCCCTTATCGGGGTCGATAGCGAGCTTCTGGTTGCCGCGCTGGTCGTAGTCATACGTCCAGGTGCTGCCGGCCGGATCGGTGAGCTTTGTCAGCTTGCCTGCCGGGTTGTAGCTGTAGAGCGTCTTGTCGACGAAGCCCGTGGGGGTGGCGCCGTGGTACTGCCACAGTTCGGTGGTGCGGCCACGGGCATCTGTGACCGTGGTAGTGGGGGTTGCTCCCTTGGGGGGGGTCACCGTGACCCGGTCACCGCCGTAGGCGGAGACTGTCGTCGACAGGACCGCTCCCCCGTCGCCGTTGCCTGCGATCTGCTGCGACTTGGTGACGCGACCGAGACCGTCGTAGGAGTTCCAGGTCTGCGTCTCCACCGCCAGCGCGTCGTCCAGTGCCAGCAGGTCGGTAGAGGGAGCCTGGGTGTTGTAGTACGAGGTGAACGCCTTGGCCGTCAGGCCGCGTTCGTCGTAGAAGGTGTCGCTGATCAGCCGTCCGCCGTCGGGACCTGGGGCCTGAACCTGGCGTGGCCGCAGGAAACCGTCGTAGAGGGTGTAGGCGGTCTTGCGGCCCGTCCCGTACAGGGTGGTGGTACCGACCGCGACCGGCTTGCCGTCGGTGATCGTGTAGGAGAACTGGTAGTTCGGTGTGTCGTTGTTGGCCTTGGAGCGGTTGGGCAGCCAGACCTTCAGCTTGCGGCCCAGCGCGTCGTAGGTGGTCTCGGTGGACTTGGTGTTGGTGTCCGACACGGCGAGGGGCAGGCCCCTGACCGTGTCGTATGTGGTCTTCGTGGTCTGCGCGGTGGCCGTGTTGCCGGTTACTGAAGCCGGCGTGACGGTGATGGTGGAACTGGTGGGGAAGCCGGTCGTCGGGGCGTAAGCAGTCGTGGTCACGAGTCCGCCGGTGCGGTCCGCACGTACCGGTGCGGTGGACTCTGCCGCAGTGACCGTGCCGGTGATGTCCGTCCCGGAAGTCTGGCGGCCGTACGTGTCGTACTTCGCGCCCGCTTCGATGTAGGTAGCGGTGGTTCCGTCATGCGACTTCAGTGTCGCCGTGCTGGTGGCGTCGCCCACGGTGGGGGCGGAACCGTAGTTCTGTCCGTCGTACGCGGTGCGGATGTCGACGATGACGTCCTTGGACCGGTCAGGGGTGTCCGCGCACTTGACCGCGACCGTCTCCACCCGGGAAGGCGGGTCGAGAATCCAATCGGTGGTGTTGTCGACGTAGGTGGTGCGCGTGCACTGATTGTCCGTCGAGGTGGACTCGTCGCCGAAGTCGTCGGTCCGAACGATACGCCCGGCGGTGTCCTCGAACGTGTTGGTCTGGTACGTGGTGCGCCACTTGCTGCCCGCACCGTCGTCGAGGGAAGTCCAGGTGCGAGTGTTCGCCGTGCCGGTCAGGTTGGCCGTCGTCGTACCCCAGTTGCGTGTGCGGGAGGCCGTCTGGTGGTGCCAGGGCGTATTGACGGTCTTCCCCAGGACCTTGCCGTCCGGTCCGCTGTAGCTCTCCGCCTTGTACTCGAAGCCGGCGGCGGAGTCATGGTCGGTGATGGTGCCGCCGTTGTCGTCGGAGACGCTGGCGGACTTGGTGCCACCGGACGGGGCCGCGCGGTCGCCGTCCATGCCGCGCAGGAAGTAGTGGTCTGTCTGCGACTTCATGCCGACCGGGTCCTGGCCGCCGGTCCGAACTCGGACATGGGCATAGCCGCGCCAGGTGGACCAGGTCTTGTATTTCTGCTTGGTCAGGCCGTCATCGTCGTCGTAGTGCCAGGCCGCGCCGTCGAGGTAGTCGTAGCGGGTGACCATGTCCGGGGACGACTTCGTACGGTCGGTCTGGGTGACGGCATCGACGACGTACTTGTTGAACCACTGCAGCGTCGGGTCCGCATCACCCTCCTTGGTGAAGTAGGTGGGGAAGCAGCGGGTCTTGTTCGTTTCCGGCGTCGGCAGGTTGGAGGCGTCGCAGACAGCCGTGGAGTAGGTGACGTCAGTCTGGCCTCCGGTCTCGTCGGCGATTGTCGACAGGCGTTCCTTGATGAAGGGGGACGTGTTGTCGCCGTCGATCTTGAGCCGGTTGGTGCGCTGGTCGTAGTCGAAAGTGACCTTTGGCAGGGTGATCTCGGGGGTGGTGGACTTCCCGGTGTGCTGGATGGAGGTCAGCAGCAACTGGTAGTCGATGTCGGCCGTGCCCCAGCGATGGCCGAACGTCCAGGAGTCGACAGGGGCGTAGCTGCCGTCCGACTTCACCACACTGGTCGTAAGACCGGTCAGCCGCTTGCGGGTCCAGAACGACGGGCTGGCGTTGTAGCAGTCAGCGCCAGACTTGCAGTTCAAGTCCCAGGGTGTGTCGTACCAGTAGAACTTCTTGTCGTCGATCGTCGAGGCGTCGCAGGTCACCCCTGTCTCGGGCAGGCATCGCTCAGCTGAGGTGAAGTCAACCCTCGCCAGCGCTTTGGCCGAGTACACAGAGGATGACTTCAGCCCGTACTCGATGTGGTCGAGGTAACCGCCACGGTCGTAAACCGTCTTGTCGGCCGACTTCAGGTTCCGGGCGTAGTAGTTGGTTTCCTTGTTGTAGTAGTAGGCGATCGCGTTGCCATGGGTGTCGACCGCGTAGTCGAGGTTCCATCGCCAGCCCTGCTGACACCACGAGTCCGCGAACGTGGCCGCGTGGCAAGCTTCTCCGTCGTCGTTGCCGAAGACCGGAGCTGACCAGGCCGAGTTCGTCGCCGAGTTGCCCGAGGCCCACCCCGGCAGTCGGTTGTATCCGAAGTAGTAGCGGGTCCCGTCAGTAGTCGTGACGCGCCAGTACTCGTCTTTCCGGGCCCCATTGCCGCGCACGTCACCGGAGGTGTCGGCGCCGTAGATGCGATCGACCTTCGTTCCGTCGTCGCCCTTGATTCTGAAACTGTTGGTGCCGGTCGCGATCAGCTCACCGGAGTGCCCGTTGAACGACAGGGTGGCGTTGTCGTACGCCCAGCACAGATCGCCCGGCTTGGTGCCATCGGCGTTCTTCACGCCGTCGTCGGCACATCCCTTGTAGCTGCGCTCAATGAAACCGGGCCACAGATCGAATCCGTCACCCGCCCAGGATCCCTGGTTGTTGGTGTTGGACGTCCGCCCGTCAAGGCTGCCCGAGGAGTACGACAAACCCACCTGGGGGGTGAAGGAGCCCGGCACATCAGGCACAGGCATGTCGTACGACCAAGTGAAGTCGCCAGTGTTGAGGTTGGTCTGCCATGCGGAGGAGGCCGAGAGCTGGCTGGCCTTGTAGTCACCCTGATCACTGGACGTACCCGTGGTCGCTGCCAGCAACGTCGTGGCAGAGCTGCTACCGGCGGTGGACAATGCCACCGCATCGGCGGTGAGGGTCTTCGCCTCCACATCGTTGTGCGACGGGACTGTCTCCGCCTTGGAACACTTCGCGGTCCCGGGGTGAGTCGCCGCGCAGGCGGGGAGACGGACCAGCTTCAGCCGCGCCGCATACGCACCGCCGTAGGCCTGCGCGAACTTCGAGTAATCCACGCTGACAGCAAGTGCGTCGCCATCGGCTCCAGCCTGAGTCCTGATGGAGAACAACAGGCCGTCCACACCCGCGAGTTCGGTGGTCTTGCGATCCAGCACGCGCACCGTGGCCTTGCCCGTCAGCGCCCTGCCTGCAGAGAGCTTTGAAGTTTTCGCCTGAGGAGCCGTGAGGGATACCGGCAGATCTCCAGCCTGGAGGGTCGTGGCTCGCGCGCCGTCGAGCAAAGTCACGGTCGCGGAACCGGCCTTCGGCCAGGCGCGTTTGGGTGCCGTCTTCGGCACGCGCGGTTTGCCATCTGTACGGCGGGGCGTCGGCTTCACGCCGTGCCCGGACAGCTGCTTCTCCGAGGTAGGCAACTTGACCTCGGCTACGGCAGGTTCTGCGACGGTTGCCTGGATCAGGGTGCCGACCAGTACGGCGGAGACTGTCAGGGCAACTCTTCGCAGAATGCCCGTCCGTGCTCTCGCTGTCATCGTTCGCTTCATCAATCTGCCCGTCGTCCGTGGCCGCAGACCGGCCTCACCCCGTGCGACGGGGTGCCACTTCGAAGATGACCTTGATGCTTCGGTGCTCACTGCTCGTCGCCCGGCGCGGCCGCCTGTGCAACAACGGCTACCACACCAGGGCACAGGTCAGGGCCCGGCCGTGGTGTCCAGGTCGACACCGCTACGGAGACTGTTGATCTGAGCCTCGACAGCCGCGCCCTGGAGGACCCAGACGTCGTCGATGGCTCCGCTCCAGTACTCGCCCCATGTGCTGGCACCAGTGCTGGTGATGGTCTTGCCCCGACCTAGCTGCAAGCCTTTGGTGGCGGCGAACGGCAGTACTGAGGTGTTCCACGAGACTTGCTCGGTGCATGTGGGATCGTCGGGTTCGCCGTTGTCATCGGCGTCCCTACAGGGCCTGACCTGCACCTGGCCATCAACGTAGAGGATCATCTGGCCGGCAAAGGCGTCGTAGACGACGACGATGTTGTTCCAGGATGTGTTGTTCTGGAAGTTGGTGTGTTCCGCCGTCGACGTGACCGCAGCGCCGCTGTCCGCGTTGGCCATCACCAGCTGCCACCGACCGGCATTCGTAGGATCTGATTTGTCGGGAACGTACCGTACTGCGAACCCGTTGGTGTTCGCCCCGGCCATGCTCATCACGGTGACCGGTTTGGTCGGACGGCTGGGTGCAGTCACCCAGGCCGAGACGGTGAAGCTCTTGCTGGTGTCAACGGGCGAGGTACTGGTGGCGGCGTAACCACTGCTTGTGCCGTTCAGCAACAGGCCGCCCCCGCCGACCATGTTGCTGCTACCCGTCACGTCTATCCCCGCCCCACTGCCCATGGTCAGCGGTTGAGCCGTGTGGTCCTCACGGATCAGGTCGTCCGGCGAAGCGCTGCCCGAGATCGAGTCCAGCCTCCAGCGGCCCTCCACCGTGGCCTGGCGGTCGAACGTTTCGGCTATCTCCGGCGCGGACAGCGCCCGGTCGTACAACTGCACTCCCGAAATCTGGCCCGGGAAGAAGCTGGAGACGGTTCCACTGAATCTGCTGGCCCCGATCAACACCGGGCCCCCTGCGTAGAACGGCGCGGTCACCTTCGCCGTCGCCACCCACTTGCCCTGCACATACAACCGCAGGTCATCGGTGACGGCGTCATAGGAGCCCACCACGTACGTCCACTCGCCACCCGGAGCCAAAGACGCATCCCCCTGAGTTGCCCGGATCGGCGTGCCGCTGGTGCTGTCCTGGGAATACTGGTTGAACGTCCAACCAGAGGAGGCCGAGTAGTACAGCTCGAAGCCAGGCATCACGGAGCCGGCCTGCGTCGCTATCACCGCTCCGTGTGTGGGCTTGGTTTTGGGCAGCTTTGCCCAGGCCGCGACGGAGAAACTGGTCTGGTTGTTCAGGTGTGGACCCGGAGTTGCGGCGTAGTCGTCCACCCCGTCCAGGCTCAGCGCTGTGCCCGCGCGGCCCGCCTGGCCGAGCTTCGCGCCGCCCTTGAGGATCGCCGGGTTGACGTCCGCACGGCCAGTCACCTGGGTCGTCGCCTTGCCGTCGGCGTCGGCGGCTGACTCATCCAGCGGGAAGACCGCACGGGCCGGACGACCGTTGCCGATGGAGTTCTTGCTGTAGAGGTCGCTGACCTCCGTGGCTGACAGGGGCTTCTCGAAGACGCGTACTTCGTCGATCGTGCCGGGGAAGAAGGAAGCCGGCCGGCCGCTGTAAGAACCAGCACCGATCTGCAGGCCACGCCGTGCATCCCATGGTGTGGAATAAGCCGCTGTCCCGGCCAACGTCCCATTCACATAGAGCGACAGTTGATCGGCGCCCGCGCCGTAGGTACCGACCAAGTGCACCCACTCACCTGGCTTGACGCCGCCCGCAACCGACTGCTCGGCACGCACCGGCGTGGCGGACGCGGTGTCGGCCGTGTACTGGTTGAACGCCCACCGGTCGCGGGCCTTTGAGTAGTAGAGCTCGAAGCCGGGGGCGCTGTTGCCGGGCTGAGCTGCGATTACCGCAGGGCCGTCCGGCAGCTTGTCGAGCTTTACCCACGCCGCCACCGAGAAGCTGAGCGACGTATCCGCCGTCGGGATGTCGGACACAAGGTAGTCGTCCACCCCGTCCAGAGAAACCGCCGTGCCCCTCACACCTGGGACACCAAGAGTGGGGCCACCCTTGAGGTCGACGGTGCGCTGCCCGGCGCTGCCCTCGGCCTGGCTCGCCCCGGCGGCCTCGTCCAGTTTCCACTCCGCCCGCGTCGGCTGTCCGGACTTCACCCGGAACATGTGACGAGTCGGCTCACTGCCGTTGCCCGACGAATCGAAGGCCTGCGCATACACGAAGTTCGTGCCTGCGCGAGTGGGGCGGAAGCTGACCGTCTTCGCCGCACCACCAGACGTCGTCACCTCATTGTCTGACGATGGCTCCTCGTTCACCCCGAACTGGTACTTGACCACGTCCGTGTCAGAAGCATCGATCGTGAACGTGCCATAGCGGCCCACTCCGTCGTACACCGAGTCGTCCGGGTTGCCGTCATCGGCCGCCGGATAGTCTCCAGAAGTTATCGACGGCCCAGCGGGCACACTCGTGTCCCACTCGAAATAGCAGCCCGTCGCTGATCCCGCCGCCGACCAGGGCGAATAACTGTAGTACTTGCCTTCGTCGTAGTCACCGACCCTGGCAAACCAAGCCAGCTTTTTGTTCTTCGGAATCTTCTTGGTGGAGGTGATCTGCTCGACCAGTCTGGTACTGAAGACTGAACCGGACTTCTTCGGACCGATCATCGCCGAGGTCCACTGAGCCTCAAAGCCCGTTCCCGAATCCCACCACAGCTGAAACTGCACGCTCACCTGATCGCCATCAGGGTCCTTCACATCATTCGCCGTGATCGTCGGCAGCGACCGGATACGGACCTTGTTCTCCGGCTTCTTACAGGTGGCCCCCGGGTTCATGGTCAGCTGACTCATGGTCAGCTGCTTGGGCGGCTCGTTATACTTCACCCGCAAATACGCGTCGTCCGAGAAACGCTTCCAGCTGTACTTGTCATTCTCGTCGGACTCCGGAGCCCTCAGACCGAATGACGTGTATGACGAGTCGTGCGAGGCCGCGTACCTCACCCCCGCCGTGGCATCGAACTCCACGTCCCCGGACGGGCAACTTGCGCTGCCTCCCTTGGCGACGCTCTTCGAATCCATCAACTCCAGCCAGTTGTTGGCCGAGCTGTTCCACGTCGTCTCCGAGTCGAACGCCTTCGTTCGCCACAGCTGCACCGGACGCGCATCACACGAACCGGACCACGTCTCATGCCCCACAAAGGTCGCCGAGAGGATCGACTTACCGCTGAACCGCGAGGTCGGGAACTTGAAGAACAGCCGCTTCACGTCGTAAGGCGCACAGTAATCCCAGCCGCAATACCCCACACCCGCATCCGAGTCTCCGTTGAAGCGCCACTGCGGCGAGGATGCCCAGTAACGCGAGACCATCGTCCATTCTCCAGCTTTGGGGGTGTACGTCTGCGGATCGATGTAGACCGGGAACGTTGTGTCAGAGTCGGTCAACATGCCCTGATCTGGCGTCAGTTTCAGCTCGCTGCCATCCGAAGCCACGTCGACGGCGATTGGCGCCACATTTGCTGCGTCCCCCGGACCATCCGCGTCGCCCGAATCTTCTGAGGCCTCGGCAGGTGCAACGAAATCGGCCCTCTTTACAGTGCTGCCCTGAGCCCCTGCCGACACCAAGGGGGCCTTCGTGGAATCCCACATCAGCGGCTTGGCGGCCTGAAATACCACGCCGCCCACGGCTTCATCGACCGCCTCCAGGCCACCAGAGCCCGTGGCCTGAAGATCCAGTCCCGGTGAATCGACTCCCAGCTTCAGCTCGGCGAGCGCCGGATTCTTGGCCGCTTCCGAGGTGTTGACCACCAGCAGCTCGGAGAAGCCATCCGTGGTCGCTCGCATCTTCAGGTCCACGTCGGGAAGCACGTTCGCGTAGATTGCCGTGTCTCCGTCGAGCGTCGGCGTCGGCAGTGCTGTCGGCCACCGGAACGCGAGCTTCCTGCCTGTTCGCTCCAGGGCGACCAGCGGACCCGTGCCGCCGCCGGAAAGAGTTATACCTACCGCCGTCGCCTTCGGACTCACCGAACCGTCAGATTGCTTGACCAGCGTGCTGTCGATCGCCTTCCACTGGCCGTCGATCCGGGTCCTTACGGGCTTGAGGTGCTGAACAGATTCCAGTTGGCCGGTCGGAGTCGCGTACGCCTCACTCGACTCGGTCCGCAAAGACGTGACCTCGACGTTCGTACCGACGGACTCAGCCGTCTCCTTGGCGGCGGCGAGCGTTGTCGCTGCCTTGGTGCCATGAGTGCTCGTGACTTCTGCTGAACCCTCCCTCGCGTGGGCTCGACTGCCGGCACCCAGCGATGGGACAACGCTCGCCACGACCGCAACCGCGATCACCGCGGTCAATGACCTGCCAGCACTGCTCCACCCTTTGGACGTGCCCATGTCCCCCGCCCCCCGACCCACAGGATCCCCACCCCAGAGTCACAAGATCCTCAAAAGTGAGAGGACCTTAACCTTTCCTTACTTGAGCACGTCAAGGGTCAGTTCCCCAGGGCGGAAATAGCACCCTGAGACGCATGGGGCGACTCCAGCCACATGTCCCAAGTGTCGGACTGGGATGAATAGCTAGTCCTTTGCTTCGCTTTCAAGTGAGCCCAGATGCGGACATCAGCCGCGTTGCGGACGTCGAGTTTCAGACAGGCATGAGGCCGTTCAACGATGTGGACGCTGTTATCGCTTTACTCGGATTTGAGATTCCACGGGCGTCGTCGTCGGCATGGCAGCTTTGCGCAGCCCTGCGAACGGCCCTCGACACGCCCGCGGTGGGGGACGGTGTCCACACCGAACGAACAGCATCCCGGCTCCGGCTGCTCGCCGGGTACGGCCGTCGGCAAGCCCGAGTCGAAGCGCACCGCCGTCGCCCTGTCAGGTCCCGTGCCCTGCAGGCGTCGTCGGCTGCGCGCGCCCCCGCTTCACCCCGTTCGGCCACAGCCTCGGCCTGCGCTTCGCCGCCAGGTCCTCGATCCAGCCGAACGCCAGGATCGCGAGTCCGATCAGCGGCCACACCAGGAAGAACATCCAGAGCATGTCCGTCGCGTCGAGGGCGGCGACCGCGCGGTCGCTCTGCATGAAGGGGAGGCGGTACGCCAGGTCGATGATCGGGACCGTGGCCATGATCAGCAGGTTGTGCCAGAGGTAGATGGTGACGGCCCGGTTGTTGGAGAGGGTCACCAGTTTGTCCCAGCGGGCCAGCCGGCCCGGCAACTCCTGCCAGGACGGCGAGTACTGGAGCAGGATCACCACGAAACCGAAGGACCAGGCAGCCTGGGCCAGCGGGATGTCGTTCAGGTCCCAGCCCTCGGGGCCCAGATGTCCGGACGTCCACCACAGGGCGAAGGCCATCACCATGACCGAACCGGAGACGGCGAGGTAGCGCGGGACCTTCGCCAGCACCCCCTCGTGGTGCGCGAAACCGAGTACCCAGCAGCTGCCGTAGACCGCGAAGTCGGTGACCGCGTTGCCCAGTTCGCCGGGGATCGTCACCAGTCCCGTGCCCACCACGGCCGTCAGGGCCAGCGGTGCCAGCAGTGTCGCCCACGGCACCCTGCGGAACGCCCACAGCAGCAGCGGGGAGGCCAGCACGAACCACAGATACGCGCGGAGGTACCACAGCGGGCCCACCGCCTGGTCCGCCCACGTGCTCTCCAGCAGGTCCTTCGGGAAGCCGACCTCCCAGGGGTACGGCGGCGCCCCGATCGGGATGACGTAGTTGACCAGCTCCAACAGGCCCCAGGTGCCGCTGTGGTCCGGGTCCTCGGACAACTTCCAGCCGCCTACGAACATCAGCGGCAGCACCACCGCGCTGAACGCCCAGAGGGGAGGCAGGAGTCGGCGGATACGGCCCCTGATCACGCTCAGCGTCGGCCTGTTCAGGGAACGGGCCATCAGCGAGCCCGCCAGCGCGAACATCACGCCCATCGACGGGAACAGCACGGTCAGCCATGCCCAGCCGAAGAGGTGGTAGAGGACCACGCGGACCAGCGCCAGCGAGCGGAGGAGGTCCAGATAGCGGTCCCGGCCGGGCGCCTTGGGCGGAGGAACCACCCCGTGCTGCTCCCGCTGACCCGCCGTGTACTCCTGCGTCATCCGACCGGCCTCCGCTCGTCACTGTCCTTGCGCGTCCGCTGCTTCGCCACCGGTCCGCCCGGCGCCTCGACGACCCCCGTGCGACGTAGCTTCTGCCAGCGCAGGCGGCCTCCGGTGAGGGCCGTGATCCAGGACTGGAGCAGCACGACGTACATGAGCTGGCGGTAGAGGATCTGCTGCAACGGCAGCGAGATCAGGTGTGTCATGCGTTCCCGGTCCAGCCGGAACGCGTAGGCGGCGCAGACCAGTTGGATCGCGAGGACGCCCAGCCAGGCCACGATCGTCTTCTCGGTCGGACCGAACACGACGCCGTAGAGCAGGAATACGTCGATCAGGGGGGCCAGCAGCGGGGCCACCACCATGAACAGCGACACCAGCGGCAGGCCGACGCGGCCGAAGCGGCCCGACGGGCCCCGTTCCACCAGTGCCTTGCGGTGCTTCCAGATCGCCTGCATCGTGCCGTACGACCACCGGTAGCGCTGGGACCAGAGCTGTTGCACCGATTCCGGTGCCTCCGTCCAGGCGCGCGCCTTCTCCGCGTACACCACACGCCAGCCGTCCCGGTGCATGGCCATCGTGATGTCGGTGTCCTCGGCGAGCGTGTCGTCGCTCATGCCGCCGACGCGTTCCAGGGCGGAGCGGCGGAAGGCCCCGACCGCGCCGGGAATCGTCGGCATGCAGCGCAGGACGTCGTACATCCGGCGGTCGAGGTTGAAGCCCATCACGTACTCGATGTGCTGCCAGGCGCCGATCATGGAGTCCCGGTTGCCGACCTTGGCGTTGCCGGCCACGGCTCCCACGCGCGGGTCGCCGAAGGGCTGCACGAGCTCGCGGACCGTGGACGGTTCGAAGACGGTGTCGCCGTCCATCATCACGATGAGGTCGTGACGGGCGTTGGCCAGACCGCGGTTCAGCGCCGCGGGCTTGCCCGCGTTCAGCTGGCGTACGACCCGGACGTTCGGCAGGCCCATCGCCTCGACGATCCGGGCGGTGCCGTCGCTCGAACCGTCGTCGATGACGAGCACCTCGACGGGGTGCTCGCTCGCCATCAGTGAACGGACGGTGCTCTCGATGCACTTGGCCTCGTTGTACGCCGGGACCAGCACCGACACCGGCTGGGTGACCGGCTCTCCCCAGCGGAAGTCCTTGCGGCGCACCCGGCGGGCGTGGATGCCCGAGAGCAGCAGCATGAGGACGAAGCGGCCGATGACGAGCGAGCCGATGATCGAGAGGCCGACGACGAGGACGTCGGTGATGTGCTCGGAGGCCTGGACCAGGAAGATCCACGCCTTGCCCTTCCACAGCTCGGGGCCGGCGACGGCGGTGTGGGCCGTGGGCGCGTCGAGTGCCTCGGTGAGGTTGTCGAACACGTAGCCCTTGCCCTGCATGTCGGGCAGGAACCGGTCGAGCGCCTGGACCGTCTGGTGGCGGTCGCCGCCGGAGTCGTGCATCAGCACGATCGCGCCCTTGCCGTTCTTCGGCGTGGCGTTGCGGATGATCTGGCGTACGCCGGGCTTCTGCCAGTCCTCGCTGTCGGTGTTGTTGACGACGGTGATGTAGCCGCGGGTGCCGATGTACTCGGTGACCGGCCAGGACCTGTCGTCCATGGCGTCGGCGAAGGAGGAGTACGGCGGGCGGAAGAGCGAGGTGCGGATGCCGGCCGCGCCGGCGAGGGCGAGCTGGTTCTGGGACAGCTCCCAGTCGATGCGTTTCTTGGACTGGAAGGACAGGTCGGGGTGGTTGAAGGTGTGCAGCCCGACCTCGTGGCCCTCGTCCACGATGCGCTTGACCAGGTCCGGATAGCGGGAGGCCATGGTGCCGGTGACGAAGAAGACCGCGTGTGCGTGGTGCTTCTTGAGGACGTCCAGGACCTTGGGGGTCCAGGTCGGGTCGGGACCGTCGTCGAACGTGAGGACGAGCCGGCGGTCCGGCATCCGCAGGCTGGTGGCGCGACCGCTGCGGGTGTCGATCACCGGGCCGCCGTCGAGGATCTTCTCCGGCACCTTGTCGGTGGAGGCCTCTGACCGGACGCGGTGGTCGGCGAGGATCTCGCTGTGGACGTAGCCACGCAGCATCAGCATCGCCATCAGGGCGACGAGGACGAGCACGGGCAGCAGCAGGCGCATGGGCAGGCGACGGCGCCTGGAGCCGTCGGTGGCTCCTGGTGCGGCCCCCGGGCGGCGGGTTCGGGATGCCATCAGAGGGTGTACTCCGGGGACGGGGAGGAAATCGGGGCGCCGGAAGGCACGGGAGCCGAGGTGGCGGCGGACTCCGACGCGACGGGCGAGGAGACGGCCGAGGTGGCGGCGGACTCCGACGCGACGGGCGAGGAGACGACCGAGGTGGCGACGGACCCCGGCGCGACGGGCGAGGAGACGACCGAGGTGGCGACGGACCCCGACGCGACGGGCGGGGTGGTGGCGGTCTCCGTCGCGACGGGCGAGGAGACGGCCGAGGTGGCGGCCGAGGCCGCGGAGGCCCCAGACGCGGCCCCCGGGCGGCGGGTGCCGGATGCCACCACAGCAGGCGCTCCGGAGACGGCGACGACAACGGACCGCCGGAAGGCTCCGAAACCGGCACACCCGAGGTCTCCGACGCCACGGGTACAGGCGAGGGCGAACCGTCGGCCACCAGGCCCGGACCTGCGCGACAGCATCACAGCAGGCGCTCCGGAGACGGCGACGACAGCGGAGCGCCGGAAGGCGCCGGAGCCGGCGCTCCGGAGGTCTCCGACGCCACGGGCACGGGCGAGGGCGGGCCGTCGGCCACCGTGCCGGGGCCTGCGCTGCCGGCGCCCGTGGTCTCGGTCGGGGCGACCGAGGGGTCGGGGCTGGTGGTGACGGGCGGGGTGACCGAGGGGCTGGGCGGCGGGGTGACCGACTGGGTCGGCTGCGTCGAGGGATCGGCGCTGACCGACGGGTTGCCGCCGGGCCGGGTCGCGGTCGCCGACGGATCGGCGGACGTCCCCGGCTTGCCCGGGCTCACGGTGGCGCCGGGCGACGCGGACACACCGGCCCCGGGAGCCAGTGTCACCCCGCCGCTGACCGTCGGAGTGATCCCGGGGATCACGCCCACCGGGACGGAGGGTTCGGCGGACTGCGCCGGCATCGGACTGGTGTCGACCTTGCCGGCCGGGGCGTCGTCCTTCGGGCCCGTCATGGGAAGCCAGGGCGCGTTGGAGTTGCCGGACAGCAGGGTGACGACGATGACGACGGCGTAGACCGCGCAGGCCAGACCGACGGCGATGCCGATACGGCGGAAGCGGCGGCTGCGCCGGCCCGACTCGTCGACGAAGACCGGGGCGTCGGAGCTCTCGGCCCCGCCCTCACCTCCGGGACGACCCTCGATACGGTCGTCGCCGTTCACGCCGACCCCGTCGAGCTGGACGGTCACCTCGTGCGGATCGTGTGCGTGACCGGCACCGCTGCCGGACTCGTCCCACGGATCGCGAACCACGGCTCTGCGGCCGGCCGGCTCCGGGGCACCCTGGCCGCGGTCCGCCCTCGGGGCCCCGGGGAAGTCCCGGTTCCCGTCCTCGGCCGGGACTCCGGTTGTGCCGGTTTCGCCGGTTTCCGAAAACGTCTGGGTAGTGCCCCCAGCTGTCGGTATGTCCTGGGTGCCTGATGCAGCCTCGGGCCATTCCGGTTGGGCGTCTTCCCGCCACTTTTTTACGTTCTTCACGCGCACGCACATCCCCCCACGGGCTGTTCTGGGCGCGCTGTCGACCTTGAGCACACGTCGGCTGAACCAGGCCCCCACCTGGTCCAAGCGCCCCCTTTACCACACCGTGCTCAGGCCACGAATGTAGCGCACACGGAGGAAGTGTGTTTGCCACGTGTCATTTGTGGATGTTCATATCGAGCTCATCGGTGGCTGGAACCCATCCATCGACGGGCCGGTGAAGCCAGTCAAGTTCGACGGAAAGTTCGATTGCGGCGCGCCGAAGGGCGTCGAACGCGGGATGCGTCAGACCCCTGCGCCACACCAGCGACACGGGCGACAGCGGTACCGGTTCGACCAGCGGACGCAGCACCGTGGCGGGCATGGCCGGAAAATCCACGACCGCGAGAATGGGGTTCCGGGTCTTCGCCATGATCCGCCGGAACTCCTCTTCGCCGACCGCGAGCGGAACCGGCGGGGCGATTGCGATGCCCCGTCCTTCGAACAGCCGACGAGCGAGATCGGTCCATTCCGGAGTACGCGGATTTCCGGCCCCCGCGTACACGGTCTCGCCCTCCAGTGCGGCTAGCGGCACCCGCTCCAGGGAGGCCAGCGGGTGGTCCTCGGGCAGGACGACGGCCATGGGCTCGAGGCGCACGGGCTGGTGGTCCAGGCTCGCCCGCAACGCCGGGTCGAGACCGGTGAACCGGCCGAAGGACGCGTCGAGGCGACCGGCCAGCAACTCCCCCGCGGCGCCGGTCAGCCCGCTCTCGTAGCGGGCCATCAGCTCCTGGTCGGGGGCGAGTTCCCGGGCTCGCAGCAGTACGGCGCGGGCGGTGGCCTGGTCGGGGAAGTTCAGGTCCACGAGCAGCGGGCGGGCCTGCGCGAAGGCGGCGAGCAGCTCGTCCTGGGCGTCCAGGACCCGGCGGGCGTACGGCACCAACCGCTCGCCGTCGCCGGTCAGTGTCACCTGCCGGGTCGTGCGCACGAACAGCTCCGCGCCCAACTCCCGCTCCAGTCGGCGCACATCACGGCTGAGCGCCTGTTGGGCGACGTAGAGCCGGGCCGCCGCGCGCGTGAAGTGGAGCTCGTCGGCGACGGTGAGGAAGGCGCGCAGGAGACGCGGGTCGAGGTGGTGGGATCGGGGGCCGGGGCTCGGGCTGGGCACGGACATCGGGCGAACTTACAACACAGGTGCGTGAATCGGTACGGCGAAGGTGTTGGACCCCTCGATCACCTCCACGCGACGGTGGGCGCATGCCGCAACCGGACGGACCGATGTTCACCACGACCGCCGACGCCCTCGTCATCGTCGACTTCAGCCCCCGAAGTGCACGAAGCGCACACAGCACAGGGAGCACAGGAAGCCCGCGCGCCCCGCGCCCGCCCGGTCCCTACCGCCGTCTTCTCGCCACCCCCGGGGCCCGCGCCTTCACCATCGGGAACCTTCTCGCCCGCCTGCCCATGGGCATGTTCAGCGTCAGCGCGGTCGTCATGATCGCCGGGACGCGTGGGTCGTACGCCCTCGCCGGCGCCGTCACCGCGGCGGGCCTCGCGGCGACGGCGGTGGTCGCCCCGTGGACCGCGCGGCTCGTCGACCGACAGGGACAGGTCAAGATCGCCGTACCGGCGACGGCACTCGCCGCACTGGGTTCGCTGGCGCTGCTGTTGTGCGTCCGCCTCGGCGCGCCGGCGTGGACGCTCTTCGTGTCGTACGCCGCCACCGCCACCACCCCCAATCTCGGCGGCATGTCCCGTGCGCGTTGGGCCCACCTCCTTGCCGGCGACGAGAAGTCCCTCCATGTGGCGAACTCCTTCGAGCAGGCCGTGGACGAGGCGTGCTTCATGCTGGGCCCGGTTCTGGCGGCCTTCCTGTGCACGACGTTCTTCCCGGAGGCGGGCACGCTGGTCGGGGTGGTGCTGCTGGTGACGGGCGTGCTGGTGTTCGCCGCGCAGCGTTCGACGGAACCGCCGGTGCGGGAGCGCGGCCTTTCGCTGGCGCCCTTCCGCGCCCCCGGCATCCCGCCCCTGCTCGCCGTCTGCCTTGCCATGGGTGGCGTCTTCGGCTCCATGGAGGTCGTCACGATCGCCTTCGCCGACGCGCAGGGACACCGCTCGGCGGCCGGGATCGTGCTCGCGGTCCAGGCGGCCGGTTCGTGCGCGGCGGGGCTGGTCTACGGGGCGATACGACGGACTGGATCAGCCGAGGACCGGTACGTGTGGTGCATCGCCGCCATGACGACCCTGCTGACGCTCCCTCTGCTGGCCGCCTCCCTCACCGGCTCCCTGCTCGCCCTGGCGGCCGCGCTACTGCTCGCCGGGATGGCGACCGCCCCGACGATGGTCACCGGGATGACCCTGATCCAGCGGCGCACCCCGCCCGGCCGCCTCAACGAGGGCATGACCCTCGCGGTGACCGGCCTGCTCGGCGGAATCGCCTGCGGCAGCGCGGCGGGCGGCTGGACGGTGGAACACGTCTCGCCGACGGCGGGCTACGGCGTCCCGATCACCGCGGCGGCAACGGCCCTGATGATCGCCCTCATCTCAGCCCAACGGCCGAGCACGCCCCGCCCACGACCCACGACAGCACCCCAACCACCACAGCCGCGACAGCCCTGACGACCACCCTCGCGCCCAGCCCAACGGCCAAGCACGCCCCGCCGACGACCCACAACAGCACCCCGACCACCACAGCCGCGACAGCCCTGACAACCACCCTCACGTCAACCCGACGGTCAAGCACGCCCCACCCACAACCCACAACAGCACCCCGACCACCACAGCCGCGACAGCCCTGACGACCACCCTCACACCGACCGGACCGCCCGCAGCACCACGGCCGACGGCAGGACAGCCGCCCACCCCTCGCCGACGGTGCGCCACAGCGCCCCGAGCACCGCAGCCGCCACAGCCCTGACAACCCCCTCACCTCGGCCCGGCCGCCCGCCACCCCCAGCGACACGGCCGACCCCAGGACAGGCGAGCGCCTCCCGCCCACGGCCCGCCAGGGCATCGCAGCCACTACAGCCGTAGCAGCCCCGACGACCGCCTTCACGCCGGCCGGACCACCCACACCAGCTCTCCCCCACGACCCACCACAGCACCCCCGCCACCCCAACCGCCGCAGCCCTGACAACTCCCCTCACCTCCGACCCCGATCGTCGAATCGCTTCACCTGATCCTGCATAACCCATTGACGACCTTCAAAGGCGCCGCATACGTTCCTTCGTCGAAGCGCTTCGACAGGGGTCGTCGAATCGAGTCGATTCGACGACCCCTGCGTGGCGCCCGGCCCGAAGCACCATCCGACTCCCCGGAGGTACGGGATGTTGACGGCACGAAGGCGTGTGGTGGCGGCGGCTGTGATCCTCACCGGATCACTGCTGGTGACCTCCTGCGGGGACTCGGACAGCGGGTCCTCCGACGGCAAGACACTCAGGCTCTGGCACTACGAGGGTCCGACCAGCGCGATGGGCATCGCCTGGAAGGAGGCGATCAAGGAGTTCGAGGCCAAGCACCCCGGTGTCAAGGTGGAGTTCGAGGAGAAGAGCTTCGACCAGGTGCAGAAGACCGCCCCGATGGTCCTCAACTCCTCGGACGCGCCCGACCTCATGGAGTACAACAAGGGCAACGCGACCGCGGGCCTGCTCTCCAAGCAGGGTCTCCTCACCGACCTGACGGAAGAGGCGACCAAGCGCGGCTGGGACAAGAAGCTCAGCCCGAGCGTCCGCACGACGAGCCTCTATGACACCAACGGCGTGATGGGCTCCGGCAAGTGGTACGGCGTCCCCAACTACGCCGAGTACACGCTGGTCTACTACAACAAGGACCTCTTCAAGAAGTACGGCATCGCCGAGCCGAAGACGTTCGCCGAACTGACTGCCGCCATGGACAAGTTCGTGGACGAGGGAGTCACCCCCCTCGCCAACGGCGGCGCCGCCTACCCGGCCCAGCAGTACCTCTACCAGCTGGCGCTGTCGAAGGCCGACCGCGCGTGGGTCGACTCGTACCAGCTCTACAAGGGCAAGACCGACTTCCACGACGCGGCCTGGACCTACGGCGCCGAGACCTTCGCCGACTGGGTGAAGAAGGGCTACTTCAGCAAGTCCTCCAGCGGTCAGAACGAAGAGGCCGCCGGCGTCTCCTTCACCTCCGGCAAGGCGCCGATCCTGTTCTCCGGCAGCTGGTGGTACGGCCGCTTCAAGACGGACAACAAGTTCGACTGGGGCACCTTCCGGTGGCCCGACTCGAACCTCACCCTCGGCTCCGGCGGCAACCTCTGGGTCGTACCGAAGGGTTCGAAGAACAAGGACCTCGCCTACGACTTCATCGACATCACCATGTCGAAGAAGATCCAGAACCTGCTCGGCAACTCAGGCGGTGTCCCGGTCGCGGCCGACGCCTCCGCCATCACCGACCCCCAGTCGAAGACCCTGATCGACGACTTCAACACCCTCTCCAAGAACGACGGCCTGGCCTTCTACCCCGACTGGCCGGTCCCCGGCTTCTACGACGTCCTGGTCTCCGGGACCCAGAAGCTGATCACCGGCAGTGAGAAGCCCGGCGGCTACCTCAGCGATCTCCAGGAGGCCTACGACAAGGGCGCGCCGAAGCAATGACGGTGACCGTCGAACGGAGTGCGCGGGCGGCCGGCAAGGGCGCCACCGCCCGGCCCCCGCGCCGCCCCCGCGACTCCTACGCCCTCTTCCTCCTGCCGGGCGCCCTCGCCTTCCTCGCGGTCATCGTCCTGCCGTTCGTGATGAACACGTACGTGAGCTTCACGGACTGGCAGGGCGTGGGCTCCCCCGAGTGGTCGGGGCTCGCCAACTACCGCGAGCTGATGGACGATTCCGAGTTCTGGGCGTCCTTCCGGCACAGCCTGTTCATGGTCGTGGCGATGGCCGCGATCCCCACGGCCCTCGGACTGGTCCTCGCCGCCGCCCTGTTCGACTACGTCGGCAAGCACTTCGGATCCAGAACGGCCGCCGTTCTCCGCGCCTGCTTCTACCTCCCCCAGGTGCTGCCGATCGCGGTCGCCGGCATCGTCTGGAGCTGGATCCTCGCCCCGGACAACGGCTCGCTCAACGCGCTCCTGAAGGCGATCGGCCTCGGCTCCTGGCAGCAGGACTGGCTGGGCGATCCCGACCTCGCGCTCTACAGCGTCATGGGCGTCATGATCTGGGTCCAACTGGGCTTCCCGCTGGTCGTCTTCATGGCGGGCCTGCAGCGCGTCGACCCCCAGCTGTACGAGGCCGCCGAACTGGACGGCGCCGGCTGGTGGCGCCGCTTCTGGCACATCACGCTGCCCCAGATCCGGCCGGAGATCTACGTCGTCCTCACCTGGTGCTCGATCGCCGCGCTCAAGGTGTTCGGCGCGGTGTACGTGCTCACGAAAGGCGGGCCCGGCGGCGCCACCGACGTGCCCTCATACTTCTCCTTCACCACGTTCTTCGAGAAGACGCAGGTCGGCTACGGCGCCGCGATCTCCACCGTGCTGACGGTGCTCATCCTCGCGCTCTCCCTGATCGGTCTGAGGCTCCAGGAGAGGACCGACCCATGACCACCGCCCTGCGCCGCTACCCGGTCCTGATCGCCCTGTGCGTCGCGGCCCTGTTCATGATCGTGCCGTTCCTCATCGTCACGGTCAACGCCTTCAAGTCCCCCACGGAGTACGCCCAGAACGGCCCCCTCAGCCTGCCCGACGGCCTCTACACGCAGGGCGTCAAGGACTTCTGGGAGCGCGTCGACTTCGGGCAGAAGCTCGTCAACTCCGTCCTGATCAGCGGCTCGGTGGCGGTGCTGGCCGTGATCCTGTCCGTCCTGAACGCCTACGCGATCGGCATCGGCCGCATCAAGGGCCGGACCTGGGTCCTCGCCTTCTTCGTCCTCGCGAACATGCTGCCGCAGGAGGCGCTGGTCTACCCGGTCTACTACCTGAGCAAGGAAGTGGGCCTCTACGACACGAGGTTGAGCGTGATCATCGTGTTCACGGTGATCCAGGCGGCCTTCGGCACGTATCTGCTCTCCGCGGTGCTCGGCCAGTTCCCCCGCGAGATCCTGGAGGCGGCCCGCATCGACGGCGCCAACAGGTGGCAGGTCCTGTGGCGGATCGTGGTCCCCGTCAGCCGCCCCACCCTCGGTGTGCTGCTGGTCTTCTTCTTCATCTGGACCTGGAACGAGTTCCTGCTCCCCCTGGTCATGCTGATCTCCAACGACAACCAGACGGTGTCGGTGGCCCTCGGTGTCCTCCAGGGCCAGCGCCTGATGGACGCCACGATGACCAACGCGGCCGCCCTGCTCGGCGTGCTGCCCGCGATCGTGTTCTTCCTCGTCTTCCAGCGAACCCTCACCCGCGGTATCGCCGTGGGTGCCGTGAAGTAAGGACCCCCCACGTGAAGTTCACCGACGGCTACTGGCTGCTGCGCGAGGGCGTCACCGCGGCTCATCCGGCCCAGGTCCACGAGGTCGCCGCAACGGACGGCCGGCTGGACATCCTCGCGCCGACCCAGCCCATCCGCCGCCGCGGCGACCTGCTGAAGGGACCGGTCGTGACGATCAGCGCCCACGCCCCGATACCCGACGTCATCGGCGTCACCTTTACCCACTTCGAGGGCGAGCAACCGCAGGGGCCTCGATTCGAGGTCCGCACAAAGGACTTCACGGCTCACACGGAGTACGACGAGGAGCACGCCACCCTCACCTCCGGTGCGCTGTCGGTCCGGGTGGCCCGCACGGACACCTGGCAGGTCGACTTCCTCGCCGGCGGCCGGTTGCTGACCGGCAGCGGCCCCAAGGGCATGGGCATCATGCGGGACGCGTCGGGCGCCCACTATCTGCGCGAGCAGCTGGGTCTCGGCGTGGGCACCTCGGTGTACGGCCTCGGCGAACGCTTCGGACCGCTGGTGAAGAACGGCCAGGTCGTCGACATCTGGAACGCCGACGGCGGCACGGCCACCGAACAGGCCTACAAGAACGTCCCGTTCTACCTCACGGACGGGGGCTACGGCGTCTTCGTCGACCACCCGGGCACGGTCTCCTTCGAGGTGGGCTCGGAAGCGGTCTCGCGGGTGCAGTTCAGCGCCGAGACCCAGGAGTTGACGTACTACGTCATCTACGGCCCGAGCCCGAAGGAGATCATCCGCAAGTACACGGCCCTCACCGGCCGCCCGGCCCTCCCGCCCGCCTGGTCCTTCGGCCTGTGGCTGTCGACGTCCTTCACGACGTCGTACGACGAGGAGACCGTGACGTCGTTCATCGAGGGCATGCGGGAGCGCGAACTCCCCCTCTCCGTCTTCCACTTCGACTGCTTCTGGATGCGCGAGTTCAACTGGTGCGACTTCCAGTGGGACCCGCGGGTCTTCCCCGACCCGGAGGGCATGCTCGCGCGACTGCACGCGCGGGGCCTCAGGGTCTCCGCATGGATCAATCCGTACATCGCCCAGAGGTCACCCCTGTTCGCGGAGGGCAAGGCGCTCGGTCATCTCCTCAGGCGTCCCGACGGCAGTGTGTGGCAGTGGGACCTGTGGCAGCCCGGCATGGCCCTGGTCGACTTCACCAGTGAGGCCGCCCGCGACTGGTACGCCGCCAAGCTGGAGGCGCTCCTCGCGCAGGGCGTCGACTGCTTCAAGACCGACTTCGGCGAACGGGTGCCGCTGGACGTGGAGTGGTCCGACGGCTCCGACCCGGAGCGGATGCACAACTACTACAGCTACCTCTACAACCGGACCGTCTTCGACGTGCTGCGCAAGCACCGCGGCGAGGAGGAGGCGGTGGTCTTCGCCCGCTCGGCGACCGCGGGCAGCCAGCAGTTCCCGGTGCACTGGGGCGGCGACTGCGAGGCGACCTACGAGTCGATGGCCGAGTCCCTGCGGGGCGGGTTGTCGTTGGGCCTGTCCGGCTTCGGCTTCTGGAGCCACGACATCGGCGGCTTCGAGGGCACCCCGACACCGGCGCTGTTCAAGCGCTGGCTGGCCTTCGGACTTCTCTCCTCCCACAGCCGTCTGCACGGCAGTTCCTCCTACCGGGTGCCGTGGCTGTTCGACGAGGAGTCCGTGGATGTCCTACGGCACTTCACCCGCCTCAAGCTGAGGCTCATGCCGTACCTCTACGAGGCCGCGCGCACCGCCCACGCCGAGGGCGTGCCGGTGATGCGGGCGATGGTGCTGGAGTTCCCGGACGATCCCGGGTGCGCGCATCTGGAGCGGCAGTACATGCTCGGCCCCGACCTGATGGTGGCGCCGGTGTTCAACGACGAGGGCGCGGTCTCCTACTACGTCCCCGAGGGCACCTGGACCCACTTCGTGACCGGCGAGACGGTCACCGGGCCGCGCTGGGTACGCGAGAAGCACGACTTCCTGAGCGTTCCGCTGCTGGTCAGGCCGGGCGCGGTGCTCCCGGTCGGCGCGGTGGACGACCGACCCGACTACGACCACGCCGACGGGGTGACCCTGCGGGCGTACGGCCTCGGGCGGGGCGAGCAGGTCACGGTGCGGGTGGGCGAGGTCGCCTTCACCGTCGTACGCGAGGGAGACACGCTGCGGGCGTCCTGCTCCGACCCCTCGGCGCCCTGGGGGCTGGCCGCGGGCGACCGGGAGGCGCGGGCGCGGGCCGGGACCGGCTTTCTCTCCCTGGAGCTGGGCTGATGGTGAAGATCACCGATGTGGCGCGGCGGGCCGGGGTCTCCCCCAGCACCGTCTCCTACGCCCTCAGCGGCAAGCGCCCGATCTCCGAGGAGACCCGGCAGCGAGTCGAGGAAGCCGTCCGCGAGCTGGGCTACCGCCCGCACGCGGGCGCCCGTGCCCTGGCAGGCAGACGGTCCAACGTCCTGGCACTGGTCGTACCCCTGCGGTCCGGGCTACACGTCCCGACCGTGATGCGGTTCGCGGTGTCGGTGGTGACGACGGCCCGGCGGTACGACCACGACGTGCTGCTGCTGACCCAGGAGGAGGGCGAGGACGGCCTGACCCGGATCGCGGACACTGGGTTGGTCGACGCGCTGATCGTGATGGACGTCGCACTGGACGACCTGCGGCTGCCGTTGCTGCGATCGCTGGACCTGCCGTCCGTGCTGATCGGCTTCCCGGCCGCCCCGGAGGGCCTGACCTGCGTCGACCTCGACTTCAAGGCGGCGGGCGAGGCGTGCGTGGAGCATCTGGCGCGACTGGGCCACCGGTCGGTGGCCCTGGTCGGCTCCCCACCGGAGGTGTACATGCGCCGGACGGCCTTCGCCCAACGGGTGGTCCAGGGCTTCACGACCGCCGCGGACCGCTGCGGGATGTCGTCGACGGTCCACCCCTGCGAGCCGGGTGCCGCCCGCGAGGTGGCCGAACAACTCCTGCGCGAGCAACCCGCCTTGACGGGAGTGGTCGTCCACAACGAACCCCTGCTGCAGCCCCTGGTCGACGCCTTCGGGCAACTGGGCCTACGCGTCCCGGCCGACCTCTCGGTCACCGCCATCTGCCCCGACGAACTGGCCGAGTCGGTCCACGTCCCGATCACGTCGGTGGCGCTGCCGTCGACGGAGGTGGGCGCGCGAGCGGTCGAGCTCCTGATGAAGAAGCTGAACGGGACGGCCGTACCGGATTCGACCCTGCTGGCACCGAAGATGACGGAGCGGGCGAGTACGGGGCGGCGGACGGTTGCCTGACCGTCGGGGTTACCGGTATGTCGGGGTTCTTCTACCGTGGAGAGCCTGACAGCACGCTCTCCGTGGGGAGCCGATCGCGATGCGCGTCTATCTGAAGCCGCCCTGGATGCAGCGCCACGTGGCCAACCGGCTGGTCCCCTTGTTCCAGCGGTCGATGATCTCCCGCCTCACCGTTAAGGGCCGCCGCTCCGGTCGCGAGCGCACGGTCCCGGTGGCCGTCCTGAAGCAGGGGGGCGAGCGCTACCTCGTCTCCTACCGCGGTCTCAGCGACTGGGCCCTCAACCTGCGTGCCACGCCCGAGGCCCGCCTCACCAGCGGCGGGCGTACCGAGACGATCACGGTGGAGGAGGTCCCGGAAGCCGACCGCCCACCGCTGCTCGCCGAGTACCGCGACGCCTACGGCTCCATGCCGACCGTCACGGGCGTCCTGGACGCACTGCCGGACCCGGCCGACCATCCGGTGTTCCGCATCCGCGCATGAGAAGACGGTGCCCCTGGCGGCACGCCCGGGGCGCCAGGGGCACCGTCCGTCACGCCACCAGGTGCTGCACCTGCGGGACCACGAACTCGCCGTACTCCATCGCCGACCCCAGTGCGGCCAGCCGCGCGTAGTGCTCAGGCGAGAGGACCGCGCCGACCGCGGTGCCGATCTCCTCCATGGCCCGCAGCAGCAGCCGGAACGCGAGGTCCGGTGTGCAGCGGCGGACGCACTCGGTCAGCGCCCGCCCGACCTCGTCCGGCAGGAAGTCCGCCGCCGAGATCTCGGCAAGGACCGTGTCGGTCAGTTCCACTCCGTCCCACTCGGCGGGGACGGCAGCGGCCACCTCGACTCCGGCGTGCCTGGACAGCCAGGAGTCGCACAGGCCGGTGAGCGTCTCCATCCACCGCGTTCCCGAGGTGACACCGGTACGCCCTCCGGAGAAGAAGGACGGACCGGTCTCCGTACCGGCCAGCCACAGCACCTCGATCGTCGCCGGGGGCAGGCGCAGCAGCAGCGCCGCGTCCCGCCGGACCGCGACGACGTTCTCCGGGTCCAGCTCGTCCCAGAGGTGGTAGCCGACCGCATCGGCGGCCGTGGGCCCGTTATGGGTCCAGTCCGCGTGGAACATACTCATCAGCCAGGTCACACCGAAGTCGGACTCATCGACACTGCGCACTGACCGTCACCAACCTCCGTGGACAGAACGGCTAGGCGAGTCCGCCATAAGGTGACGGTCCTGGCCGGACCCGCTTCACGGGCCACGCGCGCGGCCAGGTCACGGCCCCGCAGGTCCAGTTCCCTGCGCCTCGCGTCGTCCTTCGCGTCGTCACGGTCGTTCAGGTACTGCTCCATGCCGGCGTTGAAGTCGGCCGCCCACCTGTACAGGTCCGCGACCAGTTCGTCGGACAGGTCCAGTCCGGCGGCGGGGTCGTCGGGAGCGAAGTCCCCGAACCCCTCCGCACGGAGCGCGTGCCACTTGTACTCGCCCTCGACGGTGATGCGGAGCGGATACGGCGGCGTGTCGTGCTCGTCGAGGGACCAGTGCAGCCGCCCGCATCCCCAGCAGACGAACTTATCGGTGGCGTACGCGTCGTCCCAGTACCGCACCATCCACTGCGGCCCGAGGTACCGGGCCAGCGACTGGGCGACGTCGAGCCCCTGCTTCGCGTACCGGCGCAGTTTCTGACGGGACGTCGCCCCTCCCCCGGGGCGGGCCCGCGACCACGATGTCAGCTGCTCGGCCAGGGACTCGGTCAGCCCGAGCCCGAGGTCGTCGAGCGGCAGGGAACGGGTGAACCGGGAGAGGTCGTCGACGCCCTCCTCGTCCGCGAGATACAGCGGTGAGTCGTCGCCCCGCGCACGGACGAGCAGATGGCGTGGCGTGCGCATCGAGGTCATGCCGGGGTTCGCTTCGAGGTCATGCCGGGGTTCGCTTCCAGAATCTCGGGGTCGCCCTATCGTGGGAATTATGACCGCCCGCGTCTATTTGAAGCCGCCCTGGATGCAGCGCCACATAGCCAACCGGCTGGTCCCGTTGTTCCAGCGGTCGATGATCTCCCGCCTCACCGTCAAGGGCCGCCGCTCCGGTCGCGAGCGCACGGTCCCGGTGGCCGTCCTGGACCACGAGGGCGAGCGCTATCTCGTCTCCTACCGTGGTCTCAGCGACTGGGCACTGAATCTGCGCGCGACCTCCGAGGGCCGGCTGACCAACCGGGGCCGCGCCGAGGCCATCACCGTGGAGGAGGTCCCGGAGGCGGACCGCCCGCCCCTGCTCGCCGCCTATCGCGAACGCTACGGCGGCATGCCAACGGTCGCGGGAGCCCTGGACGCACTGCCGGCCCCGGCGGACCATCCGGTGTTCCGCATCCACAAGTGACACCACGCGACGCCGGTGCCCCTCACCCGCCGAGCAGGAAAGGGGCACCGTGGAGACAGCCGGTCAGCCCTCCGCGTCGGCCACCTCCTGGACAGCCCTCACGAGACCGCCCGCCAGAGCGAGCGCGTTCTCGCGGTAGAAGCCGAGCTGCGTGTGAAAGGCCTCCTCCGAGGCGAACATGCTGGGCACGGACAGCAGCACGGCATGCAGGACGTGCAGGTCCGCCACGGTCAGCAGCGTCTGCTCACCGGCGTCGAGCATCTCGGCGAGCCGCTCCAGCCGCTGTCTGCCGCACCCGGCCCACACCGTGAGCGCGGGTTCGCCCTCGCGCCGGTGGGCGAGCCACAGCAACGCCCCCTGGAGGAGCGGGCGTTGCGCCCCGGCGAACCGAACGGAGAAACCCGTTCCTTCCCGCCGTACGAACGGCCTGTCCCTCACGGTGTGCCGCCTCCCGGGTTCTTCAGGACGTACCGTCCCGCCTGCAGGCCGTCCTCCCACTGCTGGGCGGTGTACTGGAAGGCGTGGATGTTGTACGGCGTCTTCACCACCAGCACCTTCTTGGCCACGTCGTAGACGACCTCCGACCCCTTCGTGGTGTCACGGTACGTGAACTTCCCGCGCCAGCTCGCGAGGTAGTCGCCGAGCGCCTTCAGGTCGTGTCCGATGCCCGGAATCGCGTGGTCGAGGGAGTTCGCCGAACCGTCGTGCATCCGGCGGGCGTTGTAGTCCACGCCGTCTGCGATGTCCGTGCCGTAGCGTGCCTCGATCTCGTCGTACAGGGCGTCGGGCAGCGTGCCGTCGCAGTTGTGGACGAGTACCGGTGTCGCGCCGGCGAGGACGTAGAAGGTGTGCAGTTCGGCGACGGTGAGGTCCCACACCGTGCGCGGCGCCGCCACCGTCCTGAGACCGGTCACGACGTCCGACGCACCGTCACGGGTGCGCAGGCGATCGCCCGCGCGCAGATCCGCCACGGTGGTCCAGCCACTGCCCTGCACGTAGATCCGGTGCCCCGGGGTGGTGAGCAGGCGTCCGCCGTCCGCGACGGTCAGCTCGACGAGCTCGCCGGCCCGGTGCGAGAAGGTCGCGGTGACCGGCGCCGGGAGGGTGGCCCCGGTCTTCGGGTCGGTCGCCAGCAGCCGGTCGCCCTCGGTGATCGCGTCGATGGCCTTGTGCGAGCCGTCGGCCATCAGGACCTGCGTCCCCGCCGGGAAGCTGTTGGTCGGGCAGCCCGTGTTCTTGAGCTTCTCGGCCTCCTTCTTGCCGATGCCGGCGAGGACGTCGTCCTCCAGGCCGGACTCCTTGAGGGCCTTCCAGGCATCCGCGATGTCGTCGCCGGACTTGACCGCGAGCCGCAGCCGTAGGAGGGGCTCGATCGCCTTCTCGATCAGCTTGCCAGGGATGAAGTTGGACGCGGCCCAGGCGCAGTCGCCCCAGCCGCCACCCGTGCCGGTGAGCTTGTGATAGCAGCCGGTGAAGTCACCGAAGAGCAGGTTCAGGCCCTGCTTGCGCAGGCTGTCGGCGATGCCCTGGTTGACCTCCAGGTTCGAGAGGTCGCGGGTGATGTCGGCCGTGAGGCCCCGGAACGTCTTGGTGGTGAGGTACTCCGTGTCCGGTGCCGGACAGCCGAACTTCTCCGGGTCCACGTCCGCGGTGCACAGGTAGAAGGAGACGGTGGCGTCGAAGTGCACGGTGATGGTCAGCGTGCAGCCGTTGGGCATGATGATGTCATCGCAGCCCTTGGCCTCACGGCCGGTCTCGTGGGTGCTGTCGACCGTGTAGAAGGTGTTGCCGATGCCGGTGCCGGCCCCGCTCTTGATCTGGTCGTTGGCCCCCTTGCTCTCGGCCAGGGTGGCGGCCTTCTGTGCGTCCTCCGCGGCCTTCTGAGCCTCCTTCGCGGCAGCCTCCGCCGCCGTCGCCTCCGCGTCCGCCCGGTCGGCTGCCGCGCGAGCGTCCTTCGCGGCCTGTTCGGCCTCCGACGCCGCCGCGCGTGCGGCCTCCGCGTCCAGGGCCGCCTGGTCGGCGGAGGAGCGGGCGTCGGCCGCGTAGGTCTCGGCGTGGTCGGCCGCCTGGTCGGCGGCGGCCGCGTCCTCCGTGGCCTGACGGTCGTACTCCTTGGCGCGGGCCAGGGAGGCTTGGGCGTCCGCCGCGTACTGGGCCGCCTCGGCGGCGTAACCCAGCGCCTCCTTCGCCGACTTGCGGGCGTCGGCCGCGAACCCGGCGGCCTCCGCCGCCAGCGTGTACGCCGCCTTCGCATCGCCCGTCGCCGCCGCCGCGAGGCTCGCCGCCTGGGCCGCGTTCTTCTGCGCGTTGACCGCGTGCGCCTCGGCGACCGCCCGCTGCTGCTCGGCGATCGTCTTGGACGACTGGCCCGACAGGACGGCGAGCCCCGCCGCCGAGTCGGTGGTGACGTACGGCGCGCCCAGCTGGATCGCGTCGTTGGCCGGAGCGGCGACCTGCTGGGCCGCGTTGCCGGCGTCCTCCGCCGCCTGCGCGGTGGTGTAGGCGTGGCCGGCCGCATCGGCCGCGCCGGCGACCGCCTTGGCGGCCTCGGCCTTCGCCGCGTCGGCCTGCTTCATGGCGTCGGCGGCGTGCTTCTCGGCCTCGTCGGCCAGCTTCACGGCCGTACGGGCGGCTGAGGCGGACGCCTCGGACGCCTTGATGGCGTCGGCGGCCGCGCTGGTCGCCGTACTGACGGCCGCGTCGGCCCGCAGCTTGGCGGCCTGGGCCGCGTCCGCGTCGGAGCG
>NZ_MJAH01000002.1 GCF_001746295.1 Streptomyces sp. LUP47B
CCCGCCGCCGTGCCCCGCGCCGCGTCTCCACGCCTGCCGGTGCTCCCGAGGGCGAGGCCGCCGAGGCCACGCCGTCCGAGCCGGTCGCCGAGGCCCCCGCCGTGCAGGAGCCCGCCACCGAGGCCGCCGCACCCGTCGCCGAGACTCCCGGCGAGGACGCCGCCCCGCGCCGTGCCCGTCGCCGGGCCGTTCGCCAGGCCGCCACCGGGTTCTCCGAGCCCGCGCGACGCGCTCGCGTTGCCGAGGCCGAGACCGAGGCCGAGGACGAGTCGGTGCGTCGGCCGGCCCGCCCCGCGGTCGCCGTGTTCCAGGCGCCCGTCTTCACCGAGCCGCAGTTCCAGACCCCGCAGCGGGCCGCCGCCGAGGCCGCCGCGGAGGCGGAGACCGAGCAGAGCGAAGAGCCGGTCGAGTCCGCCGAGCCGGTCGAGGAGATCGCCGAGGAGCAGAGCGGGCCGCGGCGCCGCCGCCGTCGCCGGGGTGCCGGTGACGAGCCCGAGGCGCAGGAGACCGCCGCAGAGACCGTCGTAGAGGAAGAAGAGACGGACGAGGCCGGCGACGAGGACTCCGCGGACGCGGACGACGCCGAGGAGACCGGGTCGCGGCGTCGCCGTCGCCGCGGTGGCCGACGCAGGCGCCGGGGCGAGTCCGCCGAGGCGTCCGGTGACGAGGACTCGGAGGACTCCGACGAGCCCGCCGCCGGTCAGTCCCAGGACGACGAGGGTGCCGAGCAGGACGACGAGGACGACGAGGACGCCCGTTCCGACGAGTCCGGCGGCTCCAGCTCCAGCCGTCGCCGCCGTCGCCGTCGGCGTCGGGCCGGGGACTCCTCCGCGGACACCGAGCCCGATGACGGCGACCCCGAGCGGACCGTCGTCAAGGTGCGCGAGCCCCGTCCCGTGCGGGAAAGGGTCTCGGAGCCGTCCGACGAGGTGCAGTCCATCAAGGGCTCGACCCGTCTGGAGGCCAAGAAGCAGCGCCGCCGCGAGGGCCGTGAGCAGGGCCGCCGCCGGGTCCCGATCATCACCGAGGCCGAGTTCCTCGCCCGCCGCGAGGCCGTCGAGCGGGTGATGGTCGTCCGCCAGAGCGGTGAGCGCACCCAGATCGGCGTGCTCGAGGACGGTGTGCTCGTCGAGCACTACGTCAACAAGGAGCAGGCCACCTCGTACGTCGGCAACGTCTACCTGGGCAAGGTCCAGAACGTGCTGCCGTCGATGGAGGCCGCCTTCATCGACATCGGCAAGGGCCGCAACGCGGTGCTCTACGCCGGTGAGGTCAACTTCGAGGCGCTCGGCATGGCCAACGGGCCGCGCCGCATCGAGAGCGCGCTGAAGTCCGGTCAGTCGGTGCTGGTCCAGGTGACCAAGGACCCGATCGGCCACAAGGGCGCGCGGCTCACCAGCCAGGTCTCCCTCCCCGGGCGCTACCTCGTGTACGTCCCCGAGGGCTCCATGACCGGCATCAGCCGCAAGCTGCCCGACACCGAGCGCGCGCGTCTGAAGACCATCCTCAAGAAGATCGTCCCCGAGGACGCGGGCGTCATCGTGCGCACCGCCGCCGAGGGCGCGAGCGAGGACGAGCTGCGCCGCGATGTCGAGCGGCTGCAGGCGCAGTGGGAGGACATCCAGAAGAAGGCGAAGAGCGGCAACGCCCCGACGCTGCTCTACGGCGAGCCGGACATGACCGTCCGCGTCGTCCGCGACATCTTCAACGAGGACTTCTCCAAGGTCATCGTCAGCGGTGACGAGGGATGGGAGACCATCCACGGATACGTCTCGCACGTCGCGCCCGACCTGGCCGACCGGCTGTCGAAGTGGACCTCCGAGGTCGACGTCTTCGCCACGTACCGGATCGACGAGCAGCTCGCCAAGGCGCTGGACCGCAAGGTCTGGCTGCCCAGCGGCGGTTCGCTGGTGATCGACCGGACCGAGGCGATGGTCGTCGTCGACGTCAACACCGGCAAGTTCACCGGCCAGGGCGGCAACCTCGAGGAGACGGTCACCAGGAACAACCTGGAGGCGGCCGAGGAGATCGTGCGCCAGCTCAGGCTGCGCGACCTCGGCGGCATCATCGTCATCGACTTCATCGACATGGTCCTGGAGTCCAACCGGGACCTGGTGCTGCGGCGCCTGCTCGAGTGCCTGGGCCGGGACCGGACCAAGCACCAGGTCGCCGAGGTCACCTCGCTGGGCCTGGTCCAGATGACCCGCAAGCGGGTGGGCCAGGGCCTGCTGGAGTCCTTCTCCGAGACCTGCGTCCACTGCAACGGCCGCGGTGTCATCGTGCACATGGAGACGCCGACCTCCGCCGGTGGCGGCGGCAAGCGCAAGAAGCGCGGGCGCGGTGGTGACGGGCAGGAGCACGTCCACGAGGCCGTGGCCGCGGTAGAGGCTCCCGAGGCGCCCGAAGAGGTCGAGACCGAGGCCGAGCTCGCCGCCGAGGTGGCCGAGCCGATCGCGCTCACCCCGGCCGAGTTCGCTCCCGACGAGGAGCTGTACAGCAGCGTCGCCGAGGCGGAGGCCGCGGCCACGCGCGGGCGTGGCCGCCGTAGGTCGAGCCGTCGGGCGTCCGCCCCGGCCGGCGCGCCGAGGGGTGGCGGGTCGAGGAGGTCCGGCGGCTTCGAGGCGCCGGCCGACCAGGAGAGCCCGGTCTCCGAGGACGTCGAGGTGCCGACCGCTCAGACCGTGCCGGCCGAGGTGGAGGCCGAGCGGCCCGTGCAGCCGGAGACGGCCGCCGAGGCGCAGGCCGAGCCGGTCGCCGCGGAGGACCCGGTCGTGGAGGCCGTGTCCGCGAGCGAGCCCGCCGCCGACGAGGCCGCGCCCAGGGGCCGTACGCGCCGCCGGGCCACCCGGAGGGCATCGGCCCCGGCCGGTTCCCCGACCGGTGCCGAGGCCGCCGTGGTGACGGTCGCCGAGACCGCGCCGGTGGCCGAGCCGCAGCCCGAGGCGGCCCCGGCCGTGTCGGCCGAGCCCGAGGTGGTGGCAGAGAGCGCCGCCCCGGCCCGTCCGCGTCGTCGTGCCGTCCGCAAGGCCACCGCGCCCACCGCGTCCGAGGAGGCGGCCGTCGTGGTCGTGCCCTCGGCGGAGGCACCGGCCGAGGCGGAGGCGCCCGTCGAGGAGGCGGCTCCGGCGAAGAAGACGGCCCGTAAGACGGCCAAGAAGGCCACGGCGAAGAAGGCCGCGACCAAGAAGGCCACCACCGCCAAGAAGACGGCCGCGAAGAAGACCGTGGCCAAGAAGACGACCGCGAAGAAGGCGGCGTCGAAGAAGACGGTGGCGGCCGAGCAGCAGTCGCCGCGGTCCGTCTCGACCCCGGCCGACGAGGCCTGACGGACGGTCACCGCATAGTTTCGGCCGTCTGAAGATCGAAATCCGCTCCTGGTTCGCCGGGGGCGGATTTCGTGATTCTGTAGGTATTGCGTCCGACGGAAAGTTGTCAACCGGTGATCGATCGTGTGAATGGCTGGTGAATCCCCGGCCTGTCCACAGGGTTATGATGTGAGCCGAGATTGACGCTTAATTTAGACAAATAGGGATTTTCGTGAAGGCTCTCGTGCTCTCCGGGGGAGCGGGCACCCGCCTCCGCCCGATCACCCACACGTCCGCCAAGCAGTTGGTGCCGGTCGCCAACAAGCCGGTGCTGTTCTACGGCCTGGAGGCGATCGCCGACGCCGGGATCAGCGAGGTCGGCATCGTCGTCGGCGACACCGCGGACGAGATCCGTGAGGCGGTCGGTGACGGCTCCCAGTTCGGGATCAAGGTCACCTACATCCCGCAGGAAGCACCGCTGGGCCTCGCCCACGCCGTCCTCATCGCGCAGGAGTTCCTCGGTGACGAGGACTTCGTCATGTACCTCGGCGACAACTTCATCGTCGGTGGCATCACCGGTCTGGTGGACGAGTTCCGCGCCGAGCGGCCCGAGGCGCAGATCCTGCTGACCCGGGTCCCCAACCCCACCTCCTTCGGTGTCGCCGAACTCGACCGCGACGGCCGGGTGGTGGGCCTGGAGGAGAAGCCGAAGCAGCCCAAGAGCGACCTGGCCCTCGTCGGCGTCTACCTCTTCACCCCGGCCGTGCACGAGGCCGTCCGCTCCATCGAGCCGTCCTGGCGCGGCGAGCTGGAGATCACCCACGCGATCCAGTGGCTGATCGACCAGAAGCGTGACGTGCGTTCCACGACCATCTCCGGGTACTGGAAGGACACCGGCAACGTCACCGACATGCTGGAGGTCAACCGGTCGGTCCTGGAGACCGTCGACCCGGTGAACGAGGGCACGGTCGACGAGAGCAGCGAGATCATCGGCCGGGTCCGGGTCGAGGCGGGCGCCAGCGTCCGTGGCAGCCGTATCGTCGGTCCCGCCATCATCGGTGCCGGCACGGTGGTCAACGACGCCTACATCGGTCCGTTCACGTCCGTGTCCGAGGACTGCCGGATCGAGGACAGTGAAATCGAGTACTCCATCGTGCTGCGCGGCTCGTCCGTGACCGGCGTGCGCCGCGTGGAGGCCTCGCTCATCGGACGTGACGTCGAGGTCACGCCCGCGCCCCGTAACCCCAAGGCACACCGACTCGTGCTCGGTGATCACAGCAAGGTGCAGATCTCTTCATGACCACTCGGATTCTGGTGACCGGCGGTGCCGGCTTCATCGGCTCGCACTACGTCCGTACCGTGCTCGGCCCCGAGGGCCCCGGTGACATCGCCGTCACCGTCCTCGACAAGCTGACCTACGCGGGCAACCCGGCCAACCTCGACGAGGTGCGCGAGCACCCGGGCTTCGCCTTCGTGCAGGGCGACATCTGCGACCCCGAGCTGGTCGGCAAGCTGATGGCCGAGCACGACCAGGTCGTCCACTTCGCCGCCGAGTCGCACGTCGACCGTTCCATCGACGGCGGCGCGGAGTTCGTGCGCACCAACGTGGTCGGCACCCACACCCTCATCGACGCGGCCCACCGCGCGGGCATCAAGACCTTCGTGCACATCTCCACCGACGAGGTCTACGGCTCGATCGACGAGGGTTCCTGGCCCGAGACGCACCCGCTGGAGCCCAACTCGCCGTACTCCTCGGCGAAGGCGTCCAGCGACCTGATCGCGCTGTCGTACCACCGCACCCACGGCCTGGACGTGCGGGTGACCCGCTGCTCCAACAACTACGGGCACCACCACTTCCCCGAGAAGGTCATCCCGCTCTTCGTGACCAACCTTCTCGACGGCAAGAAGGTTCCGCTGTACGGCGACGGCGGCAACGTCCGCGACTGGCTGCACATCGACGACCACGTCCAGGGCATCGAGCTGGTCCGCACCAAGGGCCGGGCCGGCGAGGTCTACAACATCGGCGGCGGCACCGAACTCTCCAACAAGGAGCTCACCGGGCTGCTGCTGAAGGCGTGCGGCGCCGACTGGGAGACCAGCGTCGAGTACGTCGAGGACCGCAAGGGCCACGACCGCCGCTACTCCGTCGACTGCACCAAGATCCGCGAGGAGCTCGGCTACGAGCCCCGCAAGAGCTTCGAGCAGGGCCTCGCCGAGACCGTTCAGTGGTACCGCGACAACCGCGCCTGGTGGGAGCCGCTGAAGGAGCGGGCCGCGCTGTGACCGACAACCGCACCTGGCTGGTCACGGGCGCGGGCGGCATGCTGGGCCAGGACGTCCTGGCCCGGCTGGACCGGGCGGGGGAGCGGTATGTCGCCCTCGACCGCGCGGCGCTGGACCTCACCGACGCCGACGCCGTGAGCGCGGCACTGGACGAGCACCGGCCCGCCGTGGTCGTCAACTGCGCCGCCTGGACCGCCGTCGACGACGCCGAGACCCGTGAGGCCGAGGCGCTCGCGATCAACGGCGACGGTCCGGCCAACCTGGCCGCCGCCTGCGCCCGCACCTGCGCCGTCCTGCTGCACGTCTCCACGGACTACGTCTTCGCCGGGGACGCCAAGGAGCCGTACGCGGAGGACGCCCCCACCGCGCCCCGCAGCGCCTACGGCCGCACCAAGCTGGCCGGCGAGAAGGCCGTGCTCGGGATCGAGCGCGGGTACGTCGTCCGCACCGCCTGGCTCTACGGCACCGGCGGGCCGAACTTCGTCCGCACGATGATCAAGCTCGAGGGCGTCAAGGACACCCTCGACGTCGTCGACGACCAGCGCGGTCAGCCCACCTGGAGCGCCGATCTGGCAGGTCTGCTGGTCGAGTTGGGCCGCGGAGCCCTGGCCGGCACCGCCCCGGCCGGCGTCTACCACGGCACCAACTCCGGCGAGACCACCTGGCACGGCTTCACCCAGGAGATCTTCCGCCTGCTCGGCACCGACCCGGACCGGGTCCGCCCCACCACCAGCGACGCGTTCGTCCGCCCCGCCCCCCGTCCCGCCTACAGCGTCCTCGGTCACGGCCGGTTCGCCGAGGCCGGCATCGAGCCGCTGCGCGACTGGCGCACGGCTCTCACCGAGGCCTTCCCGGAGATCCACCGGGTCCATCTGAAGGAGAACACGGCGTGACGGTCAAGGTCAGCGTCGTCATCGCGGTCTACAACCCCGGCAAATACGTCGAGGACTGCATCACGGGCCTGCTGCGGCAGAGCCTCACCCCGGACGAGTTCGAGGTCTTCTTCGTCAACGACGGCTCCACCGACGAGACCCCGGCCCGGCTGGACCAGCTCGCCGCCGAGCACCCGCACTTCCACGTCATCCACCAGGAGTCCTCCGGCTGGTCGGGCAGGCCCCGCAACACCGGCATCGAGGCCGCCCAGGGCGAGTACGTCATGTTCGTCGACCACGACGACTGGCTCGGCGACGAGGCCCTGGAGCGGATGTACGACTACGGCAAGGCCAACGAGGCCGACGTCGTCGTGGGAAAGATGGCGGGCATCGGACGGCCGGTCCCGCAGGAGCTGTTCCGGGTCAACCGGCCGCGTGCCACCGTGTCGAACGCGCCGCTGATCGACAGCCTCACCCCGCACAAGATGTTCCGGCGGGAGTTCCTGAACGAGCACGGGATCCGCTTCAAGGAGGGTCGCCGCCGGCTCGAGGACCACGTCTTCGTCGTCGAGACCTACCTGCGCGCGAAGAACGTCTCCGTCCTCGGCGACTACCTGTGCTACTACCACATCACCCGTGACGACGGCTCCAACGCCGGCTTCCAGCGCTTCGACCCGGTCGGCTACTTCGGCAACCTGCGCGAGGCTCTCGACGTGGTCGAGGAGCTCACCGAGCCCGGCGCGCTGCGCGACAAGCTGTTCAGCCGCTGGCTGCGCAACGAGATGGTCGAGCGGCTGCGCGGCAAGCGCCTCCTCAAGCTCCCCGAGGACTACGCCGAGGAGCTGTACACCGAGATCCACAAGGTGGTCACCGAGCGCTTCGGACCGGGTGTCGTCGCCCGTCTCGGCCTCACCCAGAAGGTCGTCGCCGGGCTGATCTTCGCCGACCGCTACGAGGACATCCGGACGCTCGCCGAGTGGGAGGCCGGGATCAAGCCCACCGGCGAGCTCACCTCGCTGGAGTGGCAGGACGGCACCCTGCGCGTCGGCTTCGACTCCGAACTGCACTTCGGCGACGAGCCGATGACCTTCCGCCGCGAGGGTGAGCGCCGGCTGCTCGGTCTGCCGCTGTCCGACGAGGCCCTCAAGGCGCTCGACGACCAGGGCATCGCGCTGGACGCCCCGCTGGCCAAGAGCGACGTGGACCTCGTGGTCCGGCACCGCGAGGACGCCCGGCAGTTCTACCTGCCCGTCACGAGCGAGCTGCACGAGGTCGCGGCCGGGGACGGTGTCTTCCGGCAGCGGATCTCCGCCCGCGCCGAGCTCGACCCCGAGACCGCGGCCTCCGGGGCCCCGCTCGACAAGGGCATCTGGGATCTGCACCTCAGGATCAAGTCCTGCGGCTGGAGCAAGGAGACCCGGCTCGGCGCGGTGCGCGGCGCGGACGTCGAGGCCGGTCGCCTGGCCGCCCTCACGGGCGAGTCCAAGCGGCTCGTCCTGCCGTACTGGACCGACGGACCGGGCAACCTCTCGCTCGACGTCGACCAGCACACGAACAAGCTGGAGGGCGAGGCGGTCGCCGTCATGCCGCCCGCCGGGGCCACGGTCGAGGGTCCCGTCGTACGGCTGCCCCTGCCGCTGCACGTCGCCGCGACCGGCGGGGACCCGGTCCAGCTCCGCTTCGAGCGCAAGAACGTCGGCAAGTACCCCGCCGACGCCACGGTCGCCGACGGTGTCCTCACCGCCGAACTGCCGCTGGAGCAGCTCACCGGCATGCGCTGGGCGGTCCGCGTCGGCGTACCGTCCGCCGCCCGCGGTGAGCGCAAGTGGACCCGGCTCCCGGTCGACGTGGTGATCGCCGCCGACGGCACCGCCAAGGTGATCGACCGGCACACCCCGTCGGCCACGAAGAAGGCCGCTGCCGGCGCCCCCAAGAAGAAGGCGGCCGCGCCGCGCCCGCTGTGGCGCCGGGCCGCCGGGCGTATCAAGCGCGCCCTGACCAACCAGAAGAAGGGCTGAGACCCGCGATGCGACCCCTTTCCATCTCCGGTGCCTGGGTGTTCGAGCCGAAGGTCTTCCCCGACGGCCGGGGCAGCTTCCACGAGTGGTTCAAGGCCCCGGCCTTCGCGGAGGCCGCCGGCCACCCGCTCGGCCTGGCCCAGGCCAACATGTCCGTCTCCAGCCGGGGCACCCTGCGCGGCATCCACTTCGCCGACGTGCCGCCCGGACAGGCCAAGTACGTCAAGTGCGTGCGCGGCGCGGTCCTCGACGTGATCGTGGACATCCGGACCGGCTCGCCGACCTTCGGCCAGTGGGAGATCGTCCGCCTGGACGACCAGGACCACCACGCCGTCTACCTCTCCGAGGGACTCGGCCACGGATTCATGGCGCTGACCGACGACGCCACCGTGGTCTACCTCTGCTCGGAGGGGTACGCACCCGAGCGCGAGCACGGCGTCCACCCGCTCGACCCGGAGATCGGCATCGAGTGGCCCGAGGGGATCGCCCCGCTGCTCTCTCCCAAGGACGAGCAGGCGCCCACCCTGGCCGAGGCCCGCGAGCAGGGGCTGCTGCCCTCCTACGAGGCGTGCCTGGCCTACCGGGAGAGCCTCGGCTCCTGACCCACAGGTTTGAACGAGGCGGGGCCCGGTTTGACCCGTTCGGCTGTGGCCCCGTAACCTAGACCGTCGGCGTGTCCACTGGTGACACGCCACATCCCCGTAAACCTCTTCCTCTCGGGTCTCTGTTCTGGCCGGGAGAGGCCGCTCGCTCTGCCGGGCGGCTGGACTGCGGGGGTGCCGTCCCGAGCGAGAGAGTGAGATCCGCGTGTACGCCATCGTGCGCAGCGGTGGTCGCCAGCACAAGGTTGCTGTCGGCGACATCGTTGAGGTTGACAAGATTTCCACTGCCAAGGTTGGCGACACGGTCGAGCTCTCGACCCTGCTCGTTGTCGACGGCGAAGCTGTCACCAGCGACCCGTGGGTGCTGGCCGGCATCAAGGTCCAGGCCGAGGTCGTGGACCACCACAAGGGCGTCAAGATCGACATCCTTCGCTACAAGAACAAGACCGGCTACCGCCGTCGTCAGGGCCACCGCCAGCAGTACACGGCGATCAAGGTCACTGAGATCCCCGCGGCTGCGAAGTAAGGGACTGAGGAGAGATGGCACACAAGAAGGGCGCATCGTCCACCCGTAACGGTCGTGACTCCAACGCTCAGCGCCTCGGCGTGAAGCGTTTCGGTGGTCAGGTCGTCAACGCGGGCGAGATCCTGGTCCGCCAGCGCGGCACCCACTTCCACCCCGGCGCGGGCGTCGGCCGTGGCGGCGACGACACGCTGTTCGCCCTCGAGGCCGGTTCGGTGCAGTTCGGCACCAGCCGTGGCCGCAAGGTCGTGAACATCGTTCCGGTCGCCTGATCGGAAACTTTCGCGAGGCGGACCTCACTTCCCTGGTGGGAAGGCGGGTCCGCCTTTCGCGTGTTAAGCCAGTAGTACTCGTGACGTTTTTGGAGGCACCGAACCATGACCACCTTCGTGGACCGCGTCGAACTGCATGTCGCCGCGGGTAACGGAGGCCACGGCTGTGCCTCCGTCCACCGTGAGAAGTTCAAGCCGCTCGGCGGCCCGGACGGCGGGAACGGCGGTCGTGGCGGTGACGTGATCCTCACCGTCGACCAGTCCGTCACCACGCTGCTCGACTACCACCACTCCCCGCACCGCAAGGCCACCAACGGCAAGCCCGGTGAGGGCGGCAACCGCTCCGGCAAGGACGGCCAGGACCTGGTCCTGCCGGTGCCGGACGGCACCGTGGTCCTGGACCGGGAGGGCAACGTCCTCGCCGACATGGTCGGGCACGGCACCTCGTTCGTCGCCGCCCAGGGCGGCCGCGGCGGCCTCGGCAACGCGGCGCTGGCCTCCGCCCGCCGCAAGGCCCCCGGGTTCGCGCTGCTCGGCGTGCCGGGAGACCTCCAGGACATCGTCCTGGAGCTCAAGACCGTCGCCGACGTGGCGCTGGTCGGCTACCCGAGCGCGGGCAAGTCCTCGCTGATCTCGGTGCTGAGCGCGGCCAAGCCGAAGATCGCCGACTACCCGTTCACCACGCTGGTCCCGAACCTGGGTGTGGTGACCGCCGGCTCGACCGTCTACACGATCGCCGACGTGCCGGGCCTGATCCCGGGCGCCAGCCAGGGCAAGGGCCTGGGCCTGGAGTTCCTGCGGCACGTGGAGCGCTGCAGTGTCCTCGTGCACGTGCTGGACACCGCCACGCTGGAGTCCGACCGCGACCCGGTCTCCGACCTCGACATCATCGAGGCGGAGCTCAGGGAGTACGGCGGCCTCGACAACCGTCCCCGCATCGTCGTCCTCAACAAGATCGACGTACCGGACGGCAAGGACCTCGCCGAGATGGTGCGGCCGGATCTGGAGGCGCGCGGCTACCGCGTCTTCGAGGTGTCCGCCGTCGCGCACATGGGGCTGAAGGAGCTGTCCTTCGGCCTCGCCGAGCTGGTCGGCAAGGCGCGGGCCGCCAAGCCCAAGGAGGAGGCGACCCGGATCGTCATCCGGCCCAAGGCCGTGGACGACGCGGGCTTCACCGTGGTCCGCGAGGAGGACGGGCTGTACCGGGTGCGCGGCGAGAAGCCGGAGCGCTGGGTGCGGCAGACCGACTTCAGCAACGACGAGGCCGTCGGCTACCTCGCCGACCGCCTCAACCGCCTCGGTGTGGAAGATCAGTTGATGAAGGCGGGCGCCCGCTCGGGCGACGGCGTGGCCATCGGCCCCGAGGACAACGCGGTCGTCTTCGACTGGGAGCCGACCGTCATGGCCGGCGCCGAGATGCTCGGCCGGCGTGGCGAGGACCACCGCTTCGAGGAACCCCGGCCGGCCGCCCAGCGCCGCCGCGACAAGCAGGCGGAACGGGACGAGGCGACCCAGGAGTTCGACGACTTCGAGCCGTTCTGAGCGAACGGCGGCCCCGGTCCGGCGCAGGGCGTCCGGGGCGACGCACCCGCGGTATGGCGGGGGGRGSCACCCCCGCCATACCGCGGGCGGCGCGAGCGACCTGCTGACCCCACCACCAGAGCCGCCTCCACCGAGCCGACCCCGCGGGGTGTGGGCACCAGCGCCACCGCGCAGGTCGCTGCCAGATACGCCACGGCCATGTGCAGGGGCGGCGCCGGCAGCCCCAGCGCCTGCCCCACCGCGGCCAGCCCGTGGTCGCTCAGCACGACCTGTCGGCGATCGGCGGGTCCTTCACCCGCGAGTAGGACAGCCGTGTCCGTCGGCAGGGTCGTCCATGCGGGTGACGTGAACGGCGACGGACCGGCCGACGTCGCGCGCGGCGAGACCGGGGGGCGCGGGGTCCGGGTGGTCCTTCCGCTCCTGACAGGAGCACGTCGTGGCGCCTGCCGGTGTGCCGCTTCCGGCCACCGTCCTGGCCCCGCACGCAACGTTCACCTTCGGCCACACCTTCCTCGGTACGACCGCCGCGAAGGCCCGTCTGGGCTCGGGCTTCGCCAACTAAACCTAAAAGATCGTCAGCCGGCAGTGTCCTGAAGGCCGTTGCGCCGGGATCACGTTCATCATGTGATACCCGAGTCGCAACGGCTCTTCTGTTGTCTACCTATTTGTCATGCACGCGAACACTCTGGTTCAACGCGCGGATCCCCCCGAAGCGTGAGCTTCCAGGGTGTCCAAGAGGTCAGCGACGCAAGGGAGTTCGCCCATGTACGGAGCAGCATCACCCGGCCGACGCCGCTTTCTGACCACAGGCGCCGCCGTGCTCGGCGCCGCCGCCTCCGCCCAGCTGTGGCTGCCGGGCACCGCGCGAGCGGCGGAGACCCCGCTGCCCGACGGTGTGTTCAGCCTCGGTGTGTCCTCCGGCGACCCGTTGCCGGACGGCATCGTGCTGTGGACCCGGCTCGCCCCGGACCCGCTGAACGGCGGAGGCATGCCCGACAGGGTGGTGCCGGTGGACTGGGAGCTCGCCGAGGACCAGCGTTTCAGAAAGGTCGTCCGCCGCGGCACCGCCCAGGCCATGCCCGCGTTCGGACACAGCGTTCACGTCGATGTGCGGGGGCTGCGCGCGGGCCGCACCTACTGGTACCGCTTCCGAGCCGACGGCCAGCTCTCGCGCACCGGCCGCACCCGCACCGCCCCCGCCCGGCACACCTCCCAGGGCACCCTGCGTGTCGCGCTCGCCTCCTGCCAGAACTGGCAGCACGGCTACTTCACGCCGTACGCCGACATGCTGGACCAGGACCCCGACGTCGTGCTGTTCGTCGGCGACTACATCTACGAGTCGGCGCCGTCGTCGGCCGGGCCGCGCCGGCACGAGGGCACGGGGGAGCCGTACACGCTCGTCCAGTACCGCAACCGGTACGCCCAGTACCGCACCGACCCGGACCTCGCCGAGATCCACGCGAGCGTGCCCTGGGTGGTCACCTTCGACGACCACGAGGTCGACAACGACTGGGCCGGCGAGATCCCGCAGGACCCCGACAAGCAGCCGCACGACGCGTTCGTGGCCCGGATGACCGCGGCCTTCCAGGCGTACTACGAGCACATGCCGGTCCGTGCCACCGCCTTCCCGGACGGCCCGCACATCCAGATGTACCGGCGTCTGGAGTTCGGCCGTCTGGCCCGGCTGAACGTGCTCGACACCCGGCAGTTCCGCAGCGACCAGGTCACCGGTCAGGCGGCCGCCCAGGATCCCTCGCTCACCATGCTCGGCGCCGAGCAGAAGCGGTGGCTCCTGGAGGGGCTGCACGACTCACCGGCCCGCTGGAACCTCATCGCCTCGCAGATCATGATGGCCGAGACCGACATCCTGCTGGGCGAGGGCAAGCTCTGGTACTACGACGCCTGGGACGGCTACCAGGTCGAACGCAACGCGCTCCTGGAGGAGTTCACCAGCGTGCGCAACCCGGTCGTGCTCTCGGGCGACCGCCACCTCACGATGATCAGCGACCTCAGGGTGGACTACGCCGACCCGTCCTCCCGGGTGGTCGGCGCCGAGTTCGTCGGGACGTCCATCTCGAGCAACGGCGACCAGGACCAGGCCGCCTTCCACGCCCAGTGGGACCCGCTGATGGGCGACAACCCTCACTGGAAGTTCATCGACGCCCACCGCGGCTACCACCTGTTCGACATCGACCGGCACGGCATCGACGCCCAGGTCCGGGTCGTGGACACGGTGGTCAGGCCACAGGCGACGCCCAGCACGCTGGCGCAGCTCCGGGTGGACGCGGGCAGGCCCGGAGTCCGTTTGGTGTGAGGACGTTGCCCGAGAGGGGCGTGGTCCTCATCACAGTCCCACGCTCCTCTCAGGTAACACTCAGGCACTTCTCTTACCGTCCTCTGACTATGGAGACGGACTGTACGAGTAACGACCTTCCGGTGAACGGCGTGATCGCTCCACTGCCCGCCGGGACGCGCCTGCTGCACATCGGCCCCCACAAGACCGGCACGACCGCCATCCAGGGCGCGCTGTTCGCGGCGAAGGACCTGCTGCCCGAGCACGGCGTCGTGTTCCCGGCGCACAGCAGACACCCCATGGAAGCCGCGCTGGCCGCATGCGCGAGGCCCGCGATGATCGGCGACACCGCGCCCACCGAGAAGCACTGGACGCGGCTGCTGGAACAGGTCGAGGCCACCGGCGGGAGGACCTCGGTGGTCAGCAGCGAGTTCTTCGCCGACGCCGAGGACGACGACACGATCGCGCGGATCGTCGAGCAACTGGGCGGGATGGGGGTCCCCCCACTCGAGCGAAGCCGAGAGTGGGGGAGGGTTCACGTGCTGGTCACCCTGCGCCCGCTGGTGAGGATCATGCCCTCGCAGTGGCAGCAGTACGTGCAGAACGGTCTGCGCATGGGCTACGACGACTGGCTCACCCACATGCTGAGGAAGGCGCCGTACGAGCAGCCCAACCCCAGCTTCTGGCGCCGCCACCGGCACGACCGGCTCGTCGAGCGCTGGGCCCGGGCGGTCGGTGCGGAGCGGATCACCGTCGTCGTGGTCGACGACCGCGACCGCGAGGGTCTGATGCGCACTTTCGAACAACTCCTCGGGCTGCCCGAGAATCTCCTCCAGCCCGTTCCGGACACGGCGAATCGCTCTCTTACCCTCGCCGAGACCGAAATGCTGCGGAATCTTAACAAGGAATTCCGCGGCAATGGACTGCCGGACGAGTTGTATTCCAAACTCGTCCGCAACGGCGCGGTCATGCATATGAAGAACGCGTGCAGTCCGTCGCCCGAAGACGTGAAGATCCTCACTCCCGAGTGGGCCGTGACGGCCGCCGCCGAGATCGGCGCCGAGATGGCGGGGCATATCGGGGACCTGGGTGTGCGGGTCGTCGGCGACCCCCGGCTCCTGTCCGCCGTACCGAAGGCGCCCGCCCTGGACGGGATCCCCGCCCCGCGGATCTCGCCCGAGGTGGCGGCCCGGGCGCTGTACGGGGCGCTCGCCGCGGCCGCCGAGTCGCCGGTGCGGCACACCTCGCCGGCCAAGGCGCGCACGGTGCACCAGACGTCGTCGAGGGAACTGATGCGGGTACTCGGACACCGGTGCCTGAAGAAGCTGCGCCGCCGCTGAACTCCCGTACGGCCGTCGTCACGGGCAGTACAAGATGAATGACAGGTAGCGCGTACATATGCAGTGAACGGCGGTCACCTTGCACAGCGGTAACCGCAAGTGGGACCATTTCCCCGTTCCCTGTCGCCCCGAGGTAGGTCTTCTGTGTCCCAGCACATCGCCAAGCCCCGTACCACCGCAGTGATCCTGGCCGGTGGTACCGGTCAGCGCGTGGGTCTCTCGATCCCCAAGCAGCTGCTGAAGATCGCCGGCAAGGCAGTCATCGAGCACACTCTGACCACCTTTGAGAAGGCCGACTCCATCGACGACATCATCGTCCTGATGGCGCCGGGCTACGTTCCGGACATAGAGAAGATCGTCGCCAAGGCCGGGTTCACGAAGGTCAAGAAGATCATCGAGGGTGGCGCCACCCGGAACGAGACCACCGAGCGCGCCATCGCGGCCCTCGGCGAGGGCCTGGCCGAGGGCGAGGACCTCAACGTCCTGTTCCACGACGCCGTGCGCCCGCTGCTCTCGCGCCGTGTGATCGACGACTGCGTGGTCGCCCTGGAGCGCTTCCAGGCCGTCGACGTCGCCATCCCGTCCGCGGACACCATCATCGTGACGCGCACCCACGGCCTGGACGGCGAGTTCATCACCGAGATCCCGGACCGCTCCCGGCTGCGCCGCGGCCAGACCCCGCAGGCCTTCAAGCTGTCCACCATCAAGCGCGCCTACGAGGTCGCCGCCGGGGACCCCAACTTCCAGGCCACGGACGACTGTTCGGTCGTGCTCAAGTACCTGCCGGACGTGCCGATCCACGTCGTCGCGGGTGACGAGTACAACATGAAGGTCACCCAGCCCGTCGACGTCTTCATCGCCGACAAGCTCTTCCAGCTCGCCTCGACCGCGGCTCCCGAGCAGGTGAGCGACGAGGCCTACCGCGAGCTGCTCACCGGCAAGACCATTGTCGTCTTCGGCGGCTCCTACGGCATCGGCAAGGACATCGGCGAACTCGCCGAGTCCTACGGCGCCAAGGTGTACGCGCTGGGCCGCTCCACCACCGGCACCCACGTGGAGAACCCGGAGGAGGTCGACGACGCGCTGTCCAAGGCGTACGCCGAGACCGGGCGCATCGACTACGTCGTCAACACCGCGGGCGTGCTGCGCATCGGCAAGCTGGCGGAGACCGACAACGCCACCATCGAGGAGGCGCTGAAGGTCAACTACCTGGCCCCGGTGCAGATCGCGCGCTCCTCGTACAAGTACCTGGCGGAGACCAAGGGCCAGCTGCTGCTGTACACCTCCAGCAGCTACACCCGCGGCCGCGCCGAGTACAGCCTGTACTCCTCGACCAAGGCGGCGATGGTCAACCTGACGCAGGCGCTGTCCGACGAATGGGCGGGTGACGGCGTCCGGGTGAACTGCATCAACCCCGAGCGCACCGCCACGCCCATGCGCACCAAGGCCTTCGGCCAGGAGCCCGCGGGCAGCCTGCTGTCCTCCGAGGCGGTGGCCCGCACCTCGCTCGACGTGCTGCTCTCCGAGCTGACCGGGCATGTCATCGACGTCCGCCAGCAGGACCCGACTGCCTCCGCGGGCCAGGCCTCCGGCTTCGACGCCGCGCTGGCCAGTGTCCTGGACCGTCAGGACGGCGTGGCATAATCAGCCACAATTAGTTTTCGGTAAATTCAGGCCTCTGTGGCTGCCCGTTCCTGGTGCATTCACAGGGGCCTGAAGCCTTAAGCACCGTGAATTCGTAAACAACCGGCATCCCTCCCAGAGCAGGTTTTCAGTGATAAGCACCGCTATTCGCGTCGCCCGGGTGGGCAGCGCGGCCGAGCTGGCCGCGGCGGTCCTCATGCTGGCGGGGTACCCCGCCATAATGGTGGCCGCGCTCATCCCGAGCGTCCCCGCCTTCGCGGCCGCGACCGCCGTCACGTACCTTGCGGACCACTATCTGCACCGCCAGGGCAGTTATCTGATCAACCGCCTCAGCAAGGTGCGCGCCGGACTGTCGATCCGCTTCCTGATCAGACAGCTCCTGCTGATCCTGCTGCTGGCCCGGCTCGACCTCTCCGACAACCTGATCTTCTACGGCGCCACCGCCTGCTTCATCGCGTTCTACGGCCTCCAGGCCCCGCACGGCGCGCTCGTCACCCTGATCCGCAACCGCCGCCGGCTGCCGGTCGCCACCCGCAACGTCGACCTGGCCTCCCGGGTCCGCATCCCGGACGCCCCGCGGATGGGTCTGCTGAACCGGTCGGCCGAGAAGATGCTGCACCTCGACCTCGCGGCCGTGGTCGGCATACTCGTGGCCGCCGCGATGGACTGGGCGCTGCCGGGCTTCATCGGCATCGGCGTGACGATAGTCCTGGGCACCCTGTACGTCCTGGCGCTGATGCCGTACGTACGCGGCAAGAAGGTCCCGCCGAGCGCCGACAAGATCCTCGCCAAGGTCGACGACTGGCTGCGCGACTACCGGCCGGAGACCGTGCTGTACTTCTCCGGCTCCAAGGACTCCGTCTACCAGGTCAACATGTGGCTGGAGACCATGGAGCAGCTGGACTCCAGGCCGCTGATCCTCCTGCGTGAGCGCGTCATCCTGCAGAACCTCGCGCCCACCACGGTCCCCGTCATCTGCGTGCCCGGAGGGGTGCACCTGATGAACATGGACCTGTCCACGGTGCGCGTCGCGCTGTACGCGGCGAACGTCGGCAAGAACATCCACCTGCTGCGCGTGCCCACCATGAAGCACGTCTTCATCGGCCACGGGGACAGCGACAAGCTGGCGAGCGTCAACCCGTTCAGCAAGGCGTACGACGAGGTGTGGACCGCGGGCCGGGCAGGCCGCGACCGCTACGCCATCGCCGACGTGGGTGTCCGCGACGAGGACATCGTCGAGGTGGGCCGCCCGCAGCTGGCGCCGATCCAGACGAGGCAGGGGACGCCGGAAGGCCCCCTGGGCGCACCCGCTGACGGATACTGCCCGACCGTGCTCTACGCCCCCACCTGGGAAGGCTGGGACGGCGACCCGGGCAACACCTCGCTCATGCTGGCCGGCGAGAACATCGTGAAGAAGCTGCTGAAGGCCGACCCGCCGGTGCGTGTCCTCTACAAGCCGCACCCCTTCACCGGCACGGTCCTCGCCAAGGCGGGCGCCGCGCACCAGAAGGTCACCGCGCTGATCGAGAAGGCCGCCACCGAGCGCGCCGCCGACCCCCGCTTCCAGGCCGACGCCGCCGCCCAGGCCGCCGCCAAGGCCGAGCTCGCCCGTATCGAGGCCCGGCTCGCCGTCCTCGTCGGCAACGGCGGCGGCGACAAGGGCGACGAGGCCGAGGCGAGCCGTGACGGCGTGGTCGACGTGGCCAAGTACGAGGAGATCGCCCGGCTGCGCGGCGAGTGGAACGACGCGTACTGGCGCTCCTTCCCGGTGTGGGAGCACCGGGTGGTCACAGGCGCCGAGCCGCGGCTGTACGACTGCTTCAACGTCGCCGACGCGATGGTGTCCGACATCTCCAGCGTGGTCTCCGACTTCATCGCGAGCGGCAAGCCGTACGCGGTGACGGACTCCGCCGCGGTGGGTGCGGAGGAGTTCAAGCGGCAGAACACCGCCGTGCGGGCCGCCACGATCCTGTCCAACAGCGCCGCCGAGCTGGGCGAGCTGCTCGAGGCGGTCCGGGACCCGGCGGCCGACCCGCTGGCCGAGGACCGGGTGGAGCTCAAGCAGTACCTGCTCGGACCGGACGAGCCCACGTCCATCGAGCAGTTCAACACCGCGGTGGCGAACCTCGCGATCAAGGCCGAAGCACGCAATGTCGGCCAGGAGTCACGGGCGGCGGCATCGGCGGCGGAGGCCACGACCAAGGCCTGACCTCCCCTTCGTAAAGAAAGGGCCCGGATTTCGGAGTGATCCCGAAATCCGGGCCCTTCCTGCGTATGTCCCAGTGCCGGATGCAACCCATGCCCCCGTTCGGCCGTCTAGGGGATTGCCCCTGAGCGGATCTGGGGGGAAACAGACCGTGACTGGGGGAGACGTGACCGTTGCGCAGCCTGATGTGACCGTGGTCATCGGGGCGTACGAAGCGATGCCGTATCTGGTCGACTGTCTGGCCTCCGTCGAGGCACAGACCATCGGCCACGCGCGCATCGAGGTCATCGCGGTCGACGACGGCTCGGCGGACGGCACCGGGGAGTACTTGGAGGAGTTCGCCGAGCGGACCCCCCTCGACGTCACGGTGATCCGGCAGGACAACTCCGGCGGCCCCAGCGGCCCGCGCAACGTCGGTCTGGGCAAGGCGACCGGGCGTTACGTCTTCTTCCTCGACGCCGACGACCGGCTCGGCCCCGAGGCCCTGGGGCGGATGGTCGCGATGGCCGACCGCAACGGCACGGACGTCGTCCTCGGCAGGGTCGAGGGCGTCAACCGCAAGCCGCCGACGTCGATGTGGGGGCAGACCCTGGAGCGCACCGACGTCTTCTCCTCCAACATCAAGTTCACGCTGAGCGCGCAGAAGCTGTTCCGCCGCGCCTTCCTCGAGCAGCACAGCATGCGTTTCGACGAGTCCCTGTGGACCGGCGAGGACGCGCTGTTCACCATGGAGGCCTATCTGCGGGCCGACGGCGTCTCCGTGATCGCCGACCACACCTGCTACTACCTGGTGGGCCGCGAGGACGGCAAGCACGTCACCAGGACCGGCAGCCACACCCTGCGCTTCGACTCCGCGCGCGCCCTGATGAACCTGATCGCCGACATGGTCCCGGCGGGCGCGAGACGCGACGCGCTGATGGTCCGCCCCTTCCTCGTCACCCTGCTCCCGCAGTTCGGCCCGAAGTTCCTGAAGGACGGCGAGGCGATACGCCGGGAGAAGCTGGAGCTGGCGAAGCCGCTCATGGACGCGTACTGGACCGGTGAGGTGGCCCACCGCCTCCGGGTGCACGAACGTCTGCGGCTCCAGCTGGTGGCGATGGGCCGCCCGGATCTCCTGGTGGAGGTCCTGGAGTTCCTGAAGGCGAAGAAGACCCCGAAGACCCTGCTGGAGAAGGGCGGCCGCCGGGTGTATTTCGCCTACCCGTTCTTCCGTGAACCGTCGACGGGCCTCCCCGACGCGCTCTACCTGGCCGAGCCGCGGGAGGCCCGCGAGGTGCCGGGCTACAGGGAAGTAGGCGTCGACCAGTTGCTGCGCCGGGCCGTGCGCAAGGCGCGAAGGGTCCTCACCCCGGCAGGATGAGCGTCCCGGAGACGGACCCGGTCTCCTCGTCCAGCCGCGGCCCGGGAACCCGCCGCTTCCGGGCCACCGCACACAACGCCTGAACGGCCATGTCGAACCGTGCCTGCGCGGAAGGCTCATCCGCCCCCAGTAACCGCCGCTTCAACTCGGCCCGCGCCTCGGCGAGTTCGTCCGGCCTGGGCTGTCGTACGGCATCCAGCAGCCCTCGCACCCCCACCGCGTCCGGCGTGAGCACGGTCGCCGCCCCCGCCGTGGGAAACGCCGCACGGAACGCGGCCTCGCTCAGCCCGCTGGTGTTCGCGACGGCGTACGGTTTCCCGCTCGCCAGGAAGTCGCTGACCACGCTGGACACATCGCTGATCAGCAGGTCGGCCTGGTTGAAGCAGGCGTACAGTGCGGGTCGGGCGTCGGTCACTACCTGGTGCTCCCACTCCGGCAGCGAGGCCCAGTACGCCCGCTCCCAGGCGGCGGTCGCCCGCGCCACCGCCTCCGCGCGGCCCGGCTCCGGCGTGGACTGAAGCAGCATCCGCTCGACCGAGTCCGCGGCGGCCCGGAACGACGCGATGGTGAGCCGGTCCAAGTCGCGTGTCCTGCGCGAGAGTTCACCGTCGTCGGCAGGTCGTTCCCCCGTCCGCTCCCGGTTCGCCGCCCGCACCAGCTCACGGATCCTCAGGTCCGCCGCGCCGGCCCGCGCGTCCACCGACCCGGTCAGCGGATGCGGCTTGTACAGCAGCCGCAACCCGGGGTCGGCCAGCAGCGCCCGCACGATGTTCTCGCCCGCCTCGACCACCGACGTGTTGCCGGGGTTGCCGTCCCAGCCCTCCCAGGTGGGCGCGTACAGCACCGTCGTGTACGTTCCGGCCGGCGGTCCCTCGTACGGCCGTACGGCGTCCAGCTGGGGGCGGCCGATCTCCACCACGTCCTTGTCCTCGACGCCCACCTCGGCCGCCGCGTACCGCTCGCGGGCCGCGGGACCCGCCACCCACACCTCGTCGTAGGCCTTCGCGTACGGGTTGCAGGAGGACAGCTTGTCGCTCTCGCCGTGGTTGACGAAGGTGTGCTTGATGGTGGGGATGCGCAGGACCTGGGAGGTCTTGCCCGAGTTCGACGGGTGGATGAGGACCTGGAGCGTGGACTGCTCCAGGCGCAGCAGCGTGGACACCTTCGGCAGGCAGACGATCGGGACGTCGGTCGCGGCGATCTTCTGCATCATGAACCGCTCGCGCAGGACGATGACCGGTCTCCCGTCGAGCTTCGCGAGCGGGTCCAGCCACATGTTGGCCTGGTAGGCGGAGGAGGCCCCGCCGGAGAAGTACAGGCCGACGGTCGGCCGGTACTCGGCGAGCCATGCGTCGAACCAGTCCAGCACCTCCTGCTCGCCCGCCGGACGCCGGCTCGGCAGCAGTCGTACGAGAAGGTCGTACAGGCCCATGAGGGCGAGCCCGAGGGACATCGCGATGCCGAAGGCCGCGCACCGGGGCTCGCCGGTGGCAGCCGTGACCAGCAGGCCTGCCGTGGCGGGCAGGCCGTGGACCAAGAGGCGGGGGCCGGGGCGGCGCAGCAGGGCGGGCGGGGCCGGAGTCAGGCGGAGCGCGGAGGCGTCGATGTTCCGGGTGACCACCGGGAGGGTGCGGGTGCGGCGGACCAGGACGGAGGCCGTCTGGATCGCGCAGTGCAGCGCGTAGAAGGCGAGCAGGCCGGCCACCAGCACGGTGTACGCCGTCTCCTCGTCCTCCGGGGTCAGCCGCAGCAGGCCGAGGACCAGCAGCAGGTCGCGCAGGACGTACCGCACGGTGATGTCCGCGTGGGATTTGGCGAACAGCGAGACCATGCCGCGCTGCCACCGGTGCAGGACGCCCTCGACGGCCAGGGAGGCGGCCGTCGCCGCGAGCAGCAGCGGGATGTGCGGACGCAGGGCGGCGACGGCCTGGGCGACGACGGCGGCCGCCAGGACGACGGCGACGAGGACTCTCGTCGCCGTCTGCCGGCCCGGCAGCCGCAGCGCGGACCGGAGGCGGGGGAGGGGTTTTCGCACGGGTGTCACTCCAAGGTCGTCGCGAGACGGACGCCTTGGTTAACGGGTGCCGACCTCCGGACGACACGCGAGTGACCTCTCCCCTGCGGGGCGGGAAAGTGCTAGGCGACGGGTTCGTGGTGTGCGACGGGTGCGACCGGCGCGACGAGATCCTCGGCCCGCTCCGCCACCGCCTTGTCGGCCAGGTCGTTCACGGCGATGTTGAACCGCTCCATCGACGTGGGCCGGTCGGGCCCCAGCACGTACTCCTTGAGGGAGCGGCGCTGGGCGGCCATCGGGTCGTGGCCGGGTTCGCGGACCGAGCGCAGGATCTCCGGGAGCCCGGTGCAGGCGCGGTCGAGCAGATACGCGCCGCCCGCGGTGGTGTAGGCGGCCCGGAACTCCTCGTCGGGCAGGTCCTGGGCGTTGGTCAGGACGTACGGCTTGAGGCTGGCCACGAAGTCGGCGACCACCGAGGAGACATCGCTGATGAGCAGGTCCGCCTGGTTGAAGCACTCGTACAGTGTGGGGAGTTGTTCGAGGATCACGTGATGCCGCGCGGTGCTCCGGCTCGCCCAGAAGAGCCGGTGCCACTCCTCCCGCAGCTCCTGCCACTCGGCCGCGCCCTCCCGGTCGGGGATCCGCGCGTCCCTCAACTGCTGGGCGTCGTCGCCCTCGTGACGCCCGGACATCTCGTCGAGCCGGGCCCGGATCTCCTGGAGCCTCGGTCTCGCGGCCTCGGTTTCCTTCTCGTCTTCGGCCTTCAGCAGTTCCCTGATGGCCCGGTCCGCGGCGGCCGCCTCGGGCGAGCGCTTGCCGGTGAGGGGGTGCGGCTTGTAGATGATCCGGACGTTCTCCGCGAGGAGCTTCTCGACCAGGGGCACGCCCATCGGGATCAGGGAGGTGTGGCAGTCGTCATCGCTCCAGCCCTCCCAGGTGGGCGCGTAGAGGACGACGGGCACCGGGCCCGCGATGTGCTCGGCGTGCGACCGGACCGGGGCCAGCTGCGGGCGGCCCACCTCGACGATGGCGCTGTCGCTGATGGCGTGCCGCACCCGCCGGTAGCGGTCCCGGCCCGCCCGTCCGGCCACCCAGATCTCGTCGTACACCTTGCTGACACGGTTGCTGCTGGCGAGCTTGTCGCTGTCGCCATGGCCGATGAAGACGTGCTTGGCCTCGGCGACGCGCAGCATGTGGACGTTCTTGCCGGCGTTGCCCGGGTAGAGGACGACCCGGACGCCGGACAGCTCCAGCTCGGCCAGGTCGTCGGCCTTGGGCACGCAGACCACGGGGATCCGGGTGCGGCCGAGGAAGCGGAAGGAGGCCCGCTCGCGCAAGACGATCACCGGGCGCCGGTCGAGCTGCTCCAGCGTCTCGATCCACATGTTGACCTGGTACATGAAGTCCCGGGACACGGCCGCGAAGCTGAAGTACAGGGCCACCTCGGGCCGGTATGCGGCGAGTTGGCGGTTGACCTCGCCGATCACCGCGTCCCGGCGGGGCATGCGGCGGACCGCGCGGAACTGTCCCAGCAGGGCCAGGAGGGCGGCCGAGGCGGCGCCGACCGTCAGTGCGTAGCCGACGTAGGCGGAATACCACGTTCCCGTCGCCAGCGCGACGATCAGACCCAGGTGGGCCGGAAGATCGAGGTGGAGCAGCTTGCGCAGGAAACGCCGGTAGAGATAGGCGGGCGGGCGTTCCGGTATGTCGATCCCGCTCATGTCGAGATTGCGCACGATCACCGGGAGTATCCGGCGCCTGCGGATCGCGTGATGCAGTGCCGAATACATCATCACGAGCAGGAAATGGGCGCTGAGGACGGCGAGCCCGGTGATCAGCACCGCGCCCGGCGCGTCCGTCCGGTCGGCCAGGGCGAGCAGCATCGCCGTGCGCACGGCGAACCGCATCGTGCGGCTGAGCTGCAGGGTCGCCAGGCGGCGGACGAATCCCGGGGCCTTGACGTGCAGGGCCTCGTCCGCCAGGTACGTCACGGCCCACGCCGCCGTGAAGCCCCACAGTGAGGGCAGCAGTGCCAGAACGGGCAGCGCCGCGAAACCGGCACCGAAAAGGATCACCAGGAGAAGTTCGGTCTTCCCGGGAACGCGCAGGGCGGTGCACAACCGACGGATCGTCATGGGCGGGGCTTTCTCGAGCTACGGCAATGACCTTGTTGTCGGCAGTTCGACGCGAGCCGGAGGTGAATGGTTGTACATCTTGGCGTCGGAAAGAATTCACTTTCGATTAACGGGAGGGTGTTGTTCCGCTTTCCTTGGATCTTCTCGGAATGGGGAACCGAACCGGCCCCGGGACGCGTCCGGAACGGGGTCCGGGGACTGGACGGACGCGCGTCGCCGCGTCCCCTTCGCGTACATTGCGGACGAGGTACCCGAAGTGGCGCGAGGGGACAGGACACAAGGTGGCAGGGGCAAGGCAGGCTGTGGGCGAGGCCCGCAGGATCGTCGTCAAGGTGGGTTCCTCGTCGCTGACCACCGCCGCCGGCGGCCTCGACGCCGACCGGGTCGACGCGCTCGTCGACGTCCTCGCCAAGAGCCGCAGCGGCGGAGAGCGCGAGATCGTCCTCGTCTCCTCGGGAGCCATCGCCGCCGGACTCGCCCCGCTGGGGCTGCGCCGCCGTCCCCGCGACCTCGCCCGCCAGCAGGCCGCCGCCAGCGTCGGCCAGGGTCTGCTCGTCGCCCGCTACACCGCCTCCTTCGCGCGGTACGGCGTCCGCGTCGGCCAGGTGCTGCTGACCAGCGACGACATGAGCCGCCGCGCCCACCACCGCAACGCCTCCCGCACCCTCGACAAGCTCCTCGCGATGGGTGCCTTCCCGATCGTCAACGAGAACGACACCGTCGCCACCGACGAGATCCGCTTCGGCGACAACGACCGGCTCGCGGCCCTGGTGGCCCATCTGGTCCACGCCGATCTACTGGTCCTGCTCTCCGACATCGACGGCGTCTACGACGGCGACCCCAGCAGGCCGGGGACCTCGCGGATAGCTGAGGTGCGGGAGCCCGGTGACCTGGCGGGCGTCGAGATCGGCAGCGCGGGGAAGGCGGGTGTCGGCACCGGCGGCATGGTCACCAAGGTCGAGGCCGCCCGGATCGCGGCCGCCGCCGGCATCCCCGTCGTGCTGACCAGCACGATCCACGCGGCCGAGGCGCTGTCCGGCGGTGACACCGGCACGTACTTCCACCCCGCGGGCAAGCGCTCCGCCGACCGGCTGCTGTGGCTCCAGCATGCGTCCACCCCGCAGGGCTCGCTGACCCTGGACGACGGCGCGGTGAAGGCCGTCGTCGACCGCCGTAAGTCGCTGCTGCCGGCCGGGATCGCCTCCGTCGAGGGCGAGTTCGTCGCGGGCGACCCCGTCGAGCTGCGGGACGGCACGGGCCACGCGGTGGCCCGCGGGCTCGTCAACTTCGACGCCAAGGAGATCCCGCAGCTGATCGGCCGCTCGACCCGGGAGCTGGCACGGGATCTGGGGCCGGCCTACGAGCGGGAGGTCGTCCACCGGGACGATCTGGTGATCCTGCACCCCTGAGGGTCGGCCGTCGGCGTCCTGCGGCGTCTTCCGGTGCCCCGCGTGCCCGAAAACGGGGTGAACGCCCTGCCAAGGGCGTCGCCCTGAGGTGGACGTTCCGCAAAATCGCCCCATGAGCCGTTGATGCCTGCTCAACTTTGTCCCAGGGACACATTCCGCTCGGCCCGAGGGGTCGATCGTGCATTAAGGAGGCCGTCGTGAGACGAGTGCGCCCTGGGGCGGCGGCGTCCCGCGATGGTGCGTCCCGCGATGGTGCGGCGGCTTCCCGCGGCGGGTCCGGTCCGCCCGGCGGGCCCGTCGTGCGGGCGCCCGGTGGTTCGTTGGCGCGGGCGGCGGGTGAGGCTGGTGGCTCGGTGGCGCGGGCCGCGGGCGAGGCCGGAGGTTCTGGCGCGCGGGCGGTGGGTGAGGTCGGTGGTTCGTCGGTGCGGGCGGTGAATGGGGTCGGTGGTTCGTCGGCGCGGGCGGCGGGTGAGGCTGGTGGCTCGGCGGTGCGAGCCGCGGGCGAGGCCGGAGGTTCTGGCGCGCGCGCGGTGGGTGAGGCCGGTGGTTCGTTGGCGCGGGCGGTGAATGAGGCCGGTGGTTCTGCGGTGCGGGCCGCGGGCGAGGCCGGTGGTTCTGGCGCGCGCGCGGTGGGTGAGGCCGGTGGTTCGTTGGCGCGGGCGGTGAATGAGGCCGGTGGTTCTGCGGTGCGGGCCGCGGGCGAGGCCGGTGGTTCTGGCGCGCGGGCGCCCGGTGAGGAGCGGGCCCTGACGAGTGTCGCGGCCGGGGACCGGTTCGAGGTCGAGGAGCCCCGGGATCTGCCGCGCCTGTGGCATGTCACCCTCAGCGTCTCCGGCGAGGAGGCCCCGCTCAAGGAGGTCCGGCGCGCCCTCGAACAGCTCGCCCACGACCACCCCTTCCTGCTGACCAGCCGCTACGCCAACGACCACGCGGAGATCCGGTACTGGGAGGAGGCCCGCGACCTGCACGACGCGGCCGCCGTCGCCCTGCGCCTGTGGGGGGAGCACCGCCAGACCGCGGGACTGCCGCCGTGGGAGATCGTCGGCCTGGAGGTCATCGACCGCCAGACCTACCACCAGCGCATCGCCGAGGGGTACGGTCCGCCGCCGGCCTCACCGGTCGGAGCACACCCGTTCTGATCGTGGCGCCGGTGCCCCTTTGATCCCGTCTCGCGCTGTGGAACAACGGGTGGACGGCCCCGTCCGGCGCACTACCCTTCCGGTATGACCTCGCTCTCGCCGTACGACTCCATGACCCCGGTCACCCAGGCCGCCTACCGGGCCAAGGCCGCCGCCGCCGACCTCGCCCCGCTGCCCAGGGCCGAGAAGGACGACGCGCTGCTCGCCATCGCGGACGCCCTGGAGGTCCGTACGAGCGAGATCGTCGAGGCCAACGCCAAGGACATCGCCAAGGCCCGCGAGGCCGGGACCAGCGAGTCGATCATCGACCGGTTGACGCTCACCCCGGAGCGGGTGCGCGCGATCGCCTCCGACGTCCGGGACGTCGTCGCCCTGCCCGACCCGGTGGGCGAGGTCGTGCGCGGCTCGACCCTCCCCAACGGCATCGACCTGCGCCAGGTCCGCGTCCCGCTCGGCGTGGTCGGGATCATCTACGAGGCCCGCCCGAACGTCACGGTCGACGCCGCCGCCCTCTGCCTGAAGTCCGGCAACGCCGTCCTGCTGCGCGGCTCGGCCTCCGCCTATGAGTCGAACGCCGCCCTCGTACGGGTCCTGCGCGACGCCGTGGGCGGCGCCGGCCTGCCCGCCGACGCCATCCAGCTCGTCCCGGGCGAGAGCCGCGAGAGCGTGCGCGAGCTGATGCGCGCCCGCGGCCTGGTCGACGTGCTCATCCCGCGCGGCGGTGCCTCGCTGATCCAGACCGTCGTCACGGAGTCGATCGTCCCCGTCATCGAGACCGGCACCGGAAACTGCCACGTCTACGTCGACGCCCACGCCGACCTCGACATGGCCATCGACATCCTGATCAACTCCAAGGCCCAGCGGGTCAGCGTCTGCAACGCCGCCGAGACCCTCCTGGTCCACCAGGACGTCGCCCCCGAGTTCCTGCCGCGCGCCCTGGACGCCCTCGCCGAGGCCGGGGTGACCGTCCACGCCGACCAGCGGGTGCTGGCGTACGCGAAGGACACCAAGGCGACCGTCGTCGAGGCCACGCTCGACGACTGGGACACCGAGTACCTCTCCTACGACATCGCTGCCGCCGTCGTCGACTCGCTCGACAAGGCCGTCGAGCACATCCGGCTGTGGACCTCCGGCCACACCGAGGCCATCGTCACCACCTCCCAGCAGGCCGCCCGCCGCTTCACCCAGCTGGTGGACTCCACGACGGTCGCGGTCAACGCCTCCACCCGCTTCACCGACGGCGGCCAGTTCGGCTTCGGCGCGGAGATCGGCATCTCCACCCAGAAGCTGCACGCGCGCGGCCCGATGGGCCTGCCCGAGCTGACGAGCACGAAGTACATCGTGACCGGGGACGGTCACATCCGGCGCTGACGGCCTTCGCGCACAGGGGCGCGCACCTGCGCATATGCGTCCGTCACGCGCCTTCACCCCGCTTCCGTGGCGCATGAGCGGCGTCTCACCAGGCGGATGAATTTCCATACCGTCTGCCCAAATTGACCCCCCAGGTCTACTCTGGATCCGTGCCGGAGGACGTGGGGGGCACGCCGTTCCCTGACGGCTGGGAGCCCGACGACGACCACGACCGCGGGGTGTCGGACGAAGAGTTCGCCTCCGTGGTCTTCGACGAGGCCTTCGTACGGGCGGCCGTGGTGCACGAGCCGACCGCCGTCGAGCGCCTCCTGGCCGCAGCCCAGGCGAGAGCGGAGGCCTCCGAGACCGAGGCCCGCCGCGCGCGCCCCGGACGCGAGCGGTACGAGGGCGGCTACGGACCCGGCGGTTTCGGCCATGATCCCGAGCTCGACGACCTGGACGACACCGAGATCCTCGAAGGCCGCTACGGCGCCCCGGGGACGTACGGCAAACAGGTCCGCTGGCACCGCCCCGTCGCCTGGATGCTCGCCCTCGTCATGGGCATCGGCATGGTCGCGCTGGCCTTCACGGCGGTCTACCGGGGCGCTTCCTCGGGCAGCCGCGACCGGGTTCCGCCGCCGGCCTCGACCGGTCTGGAACAGGCGGGCACGGTGACGCCCTCGGCATCCGCCGACTACTCCCAGCCAGCCGTCTCCGCGGTCCCGCGAACGCCCTGACACTCCTGGTGAGAACCTGTCAGAACTTGTCGCACAGCAGGGCGTTTACCTGAGCTCCCCGAGACCTACCCTGAAGATATGGGAGGGTCAGGAGACCCACCTGAGGGGACACCCGAGGGCGGCCCCGTGGGTGGTGAGGACGAGTACCGATCCGTCGTCTTCGACGAGTCGTTCGTTCGCGCTGCCCGCCTTCAGGAGTACTCCGCGCAGGAGCGCATGGCCGACCACGCGCCCGCCGTACGCCGCCGCCCACCGCTGCGCCGGGGACTGTCCCGGCAGGCGCTGATCCTTTTCCTGCTGATCGCTCTCGCCTTCGGGACCGCCATCTACATGGGGGTACGGCACCCCTACCAGACCTCCGCGGTCCGCCGGCCCGCCGAGCCCCTGCGGATGACCGTCATACCGCTGGCCCCGGCGGGCAAGGTCCCGGGGCACGCCGACGCCGAGTACCTGTACGGGCACAGCCCGGCCGCGCAGTACCGCGTCGGCGCCGAGGGCATCCCGCTGCCGGCCTCCCGCCGCACCGCGCACTTCTCCGACAGCCAGGTCGTGTCCGCGCTGACCACCGCCAAGGACTACATCGTGCGGTCCTCGCTCGACCCGGACGTCCTCGTCGGCGACCAGGTCCGTGCTGTGCGGGTGCTCCTCGACACGGACCAACTCGACCAGTTCGACGAGAGTTTCGCCCACCCCGCCGCGGACGGGCGGCACGCGCCGACCGGGTGGCTGGTTCGCTTCGACCCCGCGCAGACGCGGCTGGCCGACCACCGGATCCGGGTGCAGGGGAGCCTGCAGGCCGCCGAGACCGACTCGTCGACGCTGGAGGTCACGTCGGACCACACCTTCGTGTACGCGCTGCGTTCAGCGGCCGCGGACGCCGGCGCCGCGGTGTCGCTGTTCACCGTCCGGCGTGAGCTGCACTTCCGGTTCGACCGGGACGATCTGCGGATGCACACGGCTCAGCTGGTCGTGTCCTACGTCCAGGCCGGGCCGCTGTCATGTGCGGAGGACTCCACGAACCGGTTGCATCCCCTGCTGGCCGGGGAGACGGCGAAGGCGGGCGGCCCGGCGGGGACGGACCCGTATGCGACGGGGAGTGCCCCGGCGTTGTGCGGGTCGTTGGCGACCGGTGCGCAGCCCAAGGTGTGACCGGGGCGCGGGGTCGGTTCCTCCACTACAGTGCGGGCCGGTGGGGCCGGTGGGGCCGGAGGGGCTGCGGGGGTCCGGTCCCGCCCGCGCGGCGGCGCCGCACAGCGAGAAGCCCCCGCACCCCTGCAGTCTCAGTCCTCCGCGGGGTTGGCGCGGGACGTGTCCGTCGGCGGCTCGTCGTCCCGTGGGGCCGAGTTCGAGAAGCCGCCGAAGCCCCTGCGCACCCTGCCGCCCAGATCGCCCGCACCGCCCGCGATGTCGCTGACCAGCTTCATCAGGGGGTCCTTTGAGCCCTTGACGTTGGTCGCGTAGCTCGCCGCCGACTCACGGAAGGAGTCCGTGACCGAGGTGTCCTTGTCCTCGGTGCGGCGCGGGTAGTGGCCGTCCATGATCCGCTGGTAGTCGCGGGACTCGGCCCACTTCTTCAGCTCGGCCGCCCGCACGGTGGTGAAGGGGTGGGAGCGCGGCAGGACGTTCAGGATCTTCAGCACGGAGTCGCGCAGGTCGCCGCCGGCCTCGTACTCCTCGGCCTGCTTCAGGAACGCGTCCACGTTCATCTCGTGCAGATGGTGACCGCCGGCCAGCTTCATCAGGCCGCGCATCGAGGCCTTCAGATCCTGGCCGACCAGCAGGCCCGCCCGGTCCGCCGACAGCTCCGACTTGCGGAACCACTCGCGCAGCGCGGTCACGATCGCCATGATCGCGAGATTGCCCAGCGGGATCCACGCCACCCTCAGGGCTAGGCTGGTCAGGAACAGCAGTATGGTCCGGTAGACCGAGTGGCCGGACAGGGCGTGGCCCACCTCGTGGCCGACGACCGCCCGCATCTCCTCCTCGTCGAGCAGGTCGACCAGACCCGTGGTGACGACGATGATCGGCTCGTCCAGGCCGATGCACATCGCGTTCGGCTGCGGGTCCTGGTTGACGTACATCGGCGGGACCTTCTCGAGGTCCAGGATGTAACACGCGTCCCGCAGCATGTCGTTGAGGTACGCGAACTGCTGGTCGGAGACGCGCACCGAGTCGGACAGGAACAGCAGCCTCAGACTCCGCTCGGGGAGCAGACCGCTGAGCGCCTTGAACACCGTGTCGAAACCGCTCAGCTTGCGCAGCGCCACCAGGGCGGAACGGTCGGCGGGGTGCTCGTACGCACGGGAGGAGATTCCCGGGAAACGCTTGCGCTGCCTGCTCGGCACGTTCTCGTGCCCGTTGCTCTGATGGCCGTCGTCGGACATGTCTTCCCCCATGTGCGTCTGTGGCTGTGCCCTTTGACCACTGTGATCCTTTGCGGACCCTTGTGCGGCCCTTTGCGCCCCCCGAAGCAGAGCCCAGCCTAAGCGGAGATAGCGTGGACGGGCAGTACAGCGAAGGAGTCCACGTCATGGAGCACACCCGGGCCGCCTGGCTCACCGAGGCCGCGAGCGCCGCCGAGCAGCAGGGGTCCGGAAATCTGCTCCGGGTGGTACTGGTCGTGATGTTCCTGGGCTGTGCCTTCACCGCGTGGTTCCTGCTGCGGGGGTACAAGCGGAAGGACGACTGAGAAAGGGCGAAGGTTCCCCGCCGTCCCCCAACGGTGGAGTCGGAGTGATCGCCCTCACCGCGCCCGCTTACCATGGGCCGACATCTTTATCCCGCCCACCGGATAGGTCCTGCCGAAGATGAGCATCCACAGCACCGCTGCCCAGTTGGTCACCCTCGCCGCAGAGGGCGAGGAGCACGGCGGCAACCACGAGAGCCTCGACCCCTTGGTGACCGGTGGCGCCGCGTTCATCATCCTGCTGCTCCTGCTGTGGATCACCACCCGTTTCAACCGCGACCGCTGAGGCGCCGAGTGCCCAAAGCGGGGCACTTGGGGCCTCCACCGGCCGGTGTCCTCAGATGGGGCCGGTAGGGTCTGCCGCATGGGAGAGCAGGACATGCCTACCGGCCCGGGCAACAGCCCGTCGAACCCCGGCAAGCGCCGCCTCGGCGTCATGGGCGGAACGTTCGACCCGATCCACCACGGGCACCTCGTGGCGGCCAGCGAGGCCGTCGCGCAGTTCCACCTGGACGAGGTGGTGTTCGTACCGACCGGCCAGCCGTGGCAGAAGACCCACCGCCGGGTCTCCCCGGCCGAGGACCGCTATCTGATGACGGTCATCGCGACCGCCGAGAACCCGCAGTTCTCGGTCAGCCGCATCGACATCGACCGGGGTGGCGCGACCTACACCACGGACACGCTGCGCGACCTCAAGTCCCTGAACCCCGACACCGACCTCTTCTTCATCACGGGCGCCGACGCCCTCGGCCAGATTCTCACCTGGCGGGACGCGGAGGAACTCTTCTCCCTCGCGCACTTCATCGGAGTCACCCGGCCCGGACACACCCTGGCCGACCCCGGGCTGCCCGAGGGAGGCGTCTCCCTCGTCGAGGTCCCCGCCCTGGCCATCTCCTCCACCGACTGCCGGGCGAGAGTCGCCAAGGGCGACCCCGTCTGGTACCTGGTGCCGGACGGAGTCGTGCGTTACATCGACAAGCGCGCGCTGTACCGCGGCGAGTGAGCCGAGAGGGGCACCGGTGAACGACCGATACGACGCGGGCTACGGCGACGATCAGGAGAACCAGTACGCACTCGTCGGCTACGACGAGTACGGCCGGCCGGTGTACCAGCAGGTCCCGCCGCAACAGGCCCCGCAGCAGCAGTACGACCCCTACACGCAGCAGGGCTACGGCTACGACCCGTACGCCACGGACAACCGACAGGCCGCGCCGTACGACACGGGCACCCAGAACCCCGTCCCCCCGTACGACCCCTACGGCGCCGGCGACACCGGTCAGCAGGCGCCCGTGCCGCCCTACGACCCCTACGCCAACGGGGCCCAGCAGGGCGGCGGTTCGGCGGCGTACGACCCTTACGGCCAGGCCGCCGCGAGCGGGCAGCAGCCCCGAGTGGCCGAGCAGACCGCCTACATCCCGCAGCAGGCCGGCCCGGCCCGGGACGCGCAGACCGACCGGGGCCACGCGCAGGGGACGCAGGCCGGCCGGAGCCACGCGCAGGGCATTCAGGCCGCCCAGGGGCACGCTGCGGGTCCTCAGGCCGGCCAGGGCTACCGTCCCGCGGTCGAGGAGGACCTCGCCGGCACGGGGCGTCCCGGCGCCGTCCGTCCCGGTGCGGACCCCGCCGAGGGGGACGAACGGCAGTACCACACCGCACAGTTCGCGTTCGTCGAGGAGCCCGACACTGACTCCGAGGACGTCATCGACTGGCTCAACTTCACCGAGAACCGCACCGAGCGCCGTGAGGAGGCCAAGCGCCGCGCCCGCAGCCGGCTCGTCGCCCTCGTCGTCGTCCTCGCCCTGGTCGCGGTGGGCGGCGTCGGCTACCTCTGGTACGCCGGAAAGCTGCCCGGTGCGTCGGACCCGGAGAGCAAGAAGGGCACCTCGATCGCGGCGAGCGCCCAGAACCGCGACGTGATCGTCGTCCATCTGCACAACACCGCGAAGGGCGGCACCTCCACGGCGCTGCTCGTCGACAACACCACCACCCAACAGGGCACCACCGTCCTGATCCCCAACTCCCTCGCCCTGACGGCGGACGACGGCACCACGACGACCCTCGCCAAGTCGGTCGACGACGACGGCTCCTCCGGGACCGTCGACTCCCTCGACACCGCCCTCGGCACCGACATCGAGGGCACCTGGCGTCTGGACACCCCCTATCTGCAGAACCTGGTCGACCTCGTCGGCAACATCGACGTCGACACCAACACCGCCGTGCCCGACCCGGCCGCCAAGAAAAAGGGCCAGGCGCCCCTGGTGAACAAGGGGAAGGGCCAGACCCTCAGCGGCAAGATGGCCGTCGCCTACGCCACCTACCGCGCCTCCGGCGAGGCCCAGAACGCCCAGCTGGAGCGCTTCGGCCAGGTCATGCAGGGCGTGCTGCGCAAGCTGTCCTCAGACCCGACGGCCGCGACCACCACCGTGCAGACACTGGCCCAGATCCTGGACCCGTCCCTGACCGACAAGGATCTCGGCACCTTCCTCGCCAAGCTCGCCGACCTCGCCAAGGGCGGCGACTACAAGACCGCGCTGCTGCCCGTCCAGCAGGACGGCACGCTGAGCGCGGCGGCCGGCGCGAGCGTGGTCAAGGACGTCCTCGGCGGCAAGGCGAAGAGCCCCGACAAGGACGCGGCCGTGAGCGTCTCCGTCCAGAACGCCACCGGCACCAAGGACAACACCGAGAAGGCCCGCGTCGTCCTCCTCAACGGCGGCTTCACCTTCGTCGACGGCGGCACGCCCTCCTCGGTGCAGGCCACCTCCAAGGTCGTCTACTCCGACACCGCCGACAAGGCGAACGCCACCGAGGTCGCCAAGACCCTGGGCCTGCCCGCCGGCGCAGTCGCCAAGGGCACCCTGCCGTCGAGCGCGAACGTCTCCGTGGTCCTGGGCCAGGACTACAAGCCGTCCTCCTCGTCCTAGACCCGGGCTCGGCTCCGGAGCGGCACCCCGCGTGATCTCCACGATCACGTGGGGTGCCGTCGGCGGTCCGTGAGACCCTTGATGTCAATCGACCGCCGACCGAAAGCCTTGTAGTGACCGCCACTGACCGTTCCCTCGAGCTCATCAACGCCGCCGCGCAGGCGGCCGCCGACAAGCTCGCCCATGATGTGATCGCCTACGACGTCAGCGACGTCCTGTCGATCACCGACGCCTTCCTGCTGGCGTCCGCACCCAACGACCGCCAGGTCAAGTCCATCGTCGACGAGATCGAGGAGCGGCTCTCGAAGGAGCTCGGCGCCAAGCCGGTGCGCCGCGAGGGCGACCGCGAGGCCCGCTGGATCCTGCTCGACTACGTGGACATCGTGGTCCATGTCCAGCACAGCGAGGAGCGGGTCTTCTACGCTCTGGAGCGGCTGTGGAAGGACTGCCCCGAGCTGGAGCTGCCGGCCGACGCCAAGGCGACCCGCGGCAAGGCGGAGGAGCACACCAAGCTCCGCGCCGAGGAGGACGCCGACGAGTTCGGGGAGCCGCGGTGACCGCTCCCGCCGACCGGAAGGGCCGGGGCCGTCGCGTCATCCTGTGGCGGCACGGCCAGACCGCCTGGAACGTGGAGCGCCGCTTCCAGGGCACCACCGACGTCGAGCTCACCGAGACCGGTGTCGGCCAGGCCCGCCGCGCCGCCCGGCTGCTCGCCTCCCTCCAGCCCGACGCCATCGTCGCCTCCGACCTCCAGCGGGCCGCGAACACCGCGGCCGAGCTCGCCGCGCTCACCGGCCTGGAGGTGGCCCACGACGAGGGCCTGCGCGAGACCTACGCGGGCGTGTGGCAGGGGCTGACGCACGAGGAGATCATCGCCCGGCACGGCGAGGAGTACGCCGCGTGGAAGCGCGGTGAGCCGGTGCGCCGCGGCGGTGGCGAACTGGAGACCGAGGTCGCCGACCGCGCCGCTCCCGTCGTGCTGCGGCACGTCGAGAAGCTCCCCGAGGACGGCACCCTTGTCGTGGTCAGCCACGGCGGCACGATCCGCACCACCATCGGCCGGCTGCTCGGTCTGGACGCCCGGCACTGGGAGAGCCTCGGCGGCCTCTCCAACTGCTGCTGGTCCGTTCTCGGCCAGGGCGCCCGTGGCTGGCGCCTCATGGAGCACAACGCCGGCACCCTCCCGGAGCCGGTGCTCGGCGACGACGACTGAGGGCTCAGGACCGGATTTCACTTCCGGCAGGTCGCAGGCTAAAGTTCTTCTTGTTCGCCCGCCGAGCGGGAAGAACACAAGGGGCTATAGCTCAGTTGGTAGAGCGCCTGCATGGCATGCAGGAGGTCAGGAGTTCAATTCTCCTTAGCTCCACAGATCGACACTCTGTTGAGTTGTCAAAGATCGGTGATCATCAGGTCCCGCCTCTCTCAGGAGGCGGGACTTTTTGTGTGCTCCCGCAGTCGCGCCGTTTTCTCCCGGGTCTCCTCGTCCTCAGGTGTGTAGACCACGATCCGGCACTCCGGCATCCCGTCGATCGACAGCGACTGGGACGTCATCCGCAGTTCGCCCACCGCCTTGTGACGGAACGTCTTGACCCGTGGCCCCGGTTGTACCACCTCTCCGCTCGCCCAGAGTTCGGCGAAGTACGGGCTGGCCGCCGCCAGCGCGGCTATGAAGCTCTCCCAGGCCGGCTCGCCCACATGTCTGCCGTACGAGGACCGCAGCGTCGCCACCATGACGGGCAGCTCGCGCTCCCGGTGCAGCAGCGGACACGCCCGGTCGGACACCGTGAACAGCGTCCACAGCGCGTTCGCCACCCCGATGTCGACGATCTCCGGGATCAGGAACAGGTCCCGGTAGCCGGAATTGGTGGCCAGGATGTCGTAGCGCGAGTTGTAAACGACCGCCGGGAGCGGGTCGAGGGCGTCGATGATGCCCTGCACCTCCGGGCCCGTCGATCGGGTCAGGCCCTCCGGGTCCGGGGCGAACGGCACCCGCGCCAGGCGGTACAGGTGCTCCCGCTCCGGAGGGTCGAGCCGCAGCGTGCGGGCCACGGCGTCCAGGACCTGCGCGGACGCGTTGATCGGCCGGCCCTGCTCCAGCCACGTGTACCAGGTCACACCGACGCCGGAGAGCTGGGCGACCTCCTCGCGGCGCAGTCCCGGGGTGCGCCGCCTGAGGCCCGGCGGCATGCCCACGTCGGCCGGAGTCACCCGGGCCCGCCTGCTGCGCAGGAACGAAGCCAGCTCGGGCCGTCGTCGCTGTGTCGTCCTCATCGTCACGTCCCCCTCGTCACGACCATCCTCGGTGCCGCCCCCGGCGCTTGCCAGGTGCTGGCAGTACCAGCATCGGCGGGCTCTCGGCACCCGTACCGGGATGTCCTCAGGCTCGACGGCATGACGACAACGCCCCGGACGGGACGGAATCCCGCACCCGTTTTCCCACCTGCCAAAAGTGAAGCACCCGCCACTGACAACCGGCCCCGGCCGCTGCTCGCGCTCGTGCTCGCCGCCCAGTTCATGGCGCTGCTCGACGTGTTCATCGTGAACGTCGCGGCCCCGACGATCGGCACGGAACTGCACGCCTCGGGCGCCCAACTCCAGCTGGTCGTCGCCGGATACGCCATCACGTACTCGGTGCTGCTGATCACCGGTGCCCGGCTCGGCGAACGGTTCGGGCACGGCCGGGTCCACCTCGCCGGGCTCGTCCTGTTCACGGCGGCCTCGCTCGCCTGCGGGCTGGCGCAGGGAGCCACCGAACTGATCGTCTTCCGGCTGGTGCAGGGCGCCGGTTCGGCGGTGATGATCCCGCAGGTGCTCAGCCTGATCCAGCGCAACTTCACCGGCGAGGCCCGGATGAAGGCGCTCGGCGTGTACTCGGCGGTCCTCGCGGTCGGCGCCGCCGCCGGGCAGGTCGTCGGTGGAGTCCTGGTCAGCGCCGACCTGTTCGGCACGGGCTGGCGGCCGGTGTTCCTCGTGAACGTGCCGGTGGGCCTCGTCCTGCTCGCCGTGGGCACGCGGGTCCTGCTGCCCGGGGACCGTCCGACGCCCCGGGACCGGGCGCGCGGTCTCGACCTGCCCGGCCTGGTGCTGCTCGGTGCAGCCGTGTCGCTGTGCACGGTGCCGCTGGTCCTCGGGCAGGAGGAGGACTGGCCACTGTGGTCCTGGCTGTCCCTGGCCGCCGCCGCGATCCTGTTCACCGCTTTCTGCGGCTACGAGACCCGGCTGGCGCGGCACGGCGGCGCCCCGCTGATCACACCCAGCGTGCTGCGCCATCCCGGCATGGGCCTCGCCGTCCTCCGGATCATGGCGGTCATGGCCGTCAACGGCGGCTTCCTCTTCGTTCTCACCCTCTACGTGCAGGGCGGCCTCGGCTACAGCGCGCTGCGGGCCGGGCTCTCCTTCGCGCCGACCGCGGTGATCTTCGGCATCGTCGGGATGACCTGGCGCGCCTGGCCGGCCTCCTGGCAGCGGCTCTTGACGCCCGCCGGGTTCGTGATCACCGCGCTGGCCTCGCTGGGCGTGGGCCTGGCGCTCAAGGACGGCGGCGACGGCGGCGTCGCGCTGTACGCGGCGTACGCCGGCGTGGGCGTGGGGCTCGCGCTCGCCTTCAGCCCCACACTCACCGGGGCCCTGGCAACGGTGCCGCCCCGGCACGCGGCGGACGCCAGCGGCCTGCTCGCCACGGTCACCCAGCTCGGCCAGCTGATCGGCGTCGCGGGCTTCGGCACACTGTTCTTGAACCGACTTGAGTCACTCGGCCCCTCTGAGGCGTATACCTCTGCGGAGGCGCTTTGGACGTGCATGTTCGCGCTGGCCGGGACCGCCGCGGTGGGCGCCGTGTCCGGACTGGTACGCAGGCGTCGCTGACCGTATTGGTCCGGCCGTGGCAGAATCAAACGGCCGGAAGGGGGCGCGACCCGACGGGAGGGAGCAGTGATGCCTGCGAGCATCATCGTGGAGGTCGGCCACCTCCGCGAAGCGGCGTCGACAAGGGACACGACGGTCCGCCTCATCTGCCCTTCCTGCGGTTCTGTCCATGTCGCCCAGGTACTCGGCGACAACGGCGGAATCTCCTACGTGTGCACGGCCTGCGGCCACAGCTGGAGCTGAACGATGGGTGCACACAGGCGAAAGTGCGACTGGTGCGGCAGTGGGACGCCGATCGTGCGGGACATGGAGCCGGTCAATCCCGACTACCAGTACTGGTGTGAGGAGTGCGCGCGGGCGCTGATCATAAAAGGCGACCCCATCGAGACGTACCGCGAACTCGAGGGTGAACCGATCTACGGCCGTCTCCTCGAAGAACACTGCACGCTGAAGCGGTTCTACTCGTTCGTGACCGCTTGACGTCGTCCCTCCCGCCCCCAGCGAAACGATTTGGTGTTCCACCCGGTGGACCGTGTAATGTTGGCGTCGCCGCCAGGGAAACCGGCGGATCGCAGCACGGGGCTATAGCTCAGTTGGTAGAGCACCTGCATGGCATGCAGGGGGTCAGGAGTTCAAATCTCCTTAGCTCCACAGAAAGATCCCGCCGGATCATTTGATCCGGCGGGATTGCTGCGTTTCCAGGGGGAGTTGTTCGCATACGACGAAGGGGCCGCCCGAATCCGGGCGGCCCCTTCGTGACGTCGGCTCAGCGGCCCAGCGCACGCCTCCCGCGGCCCTGGGACAGGACCGGCAGGTTGCGGGAAGGACCCTTGTCGCGCGCTGTCTCCTCCTCGAGGCGCAGGGCGAGCGCGGGGCAGCGACGCACCGCACGCAGCGCCTTCGCCTCGGCGTAGCGCGGCACCTGCGCCTGGGCGACGGTCGGGAAGCCGTCGGCGCCGAGCTCGAAGACCTCGGGCAGGATGTCGGCGCACAGGCCGTGGCCCCGGCAGAGCGTCCAGTCGACGTAGATCTTCTGACGGCTGGGACCGCTCTCCTCGTCCTCGGCGCCACCCGAGATGCCGGCGGGCGTCCTGCCGCCCTCGAAGAGCGGCAGAACGCCCTCCACGGGCCGTCCGCAGCCGTTCCCGAGGACATGGGCGGCCAGGTCGTCCGTGAACGCTTTGATGGTCGACTCCAGGAACATCGCGGAGCCGTCCGGGTGCGAGCAGGCACCGCGCCGCTTCACGTTCTTGGCGACCTGCTTGAGGGCTTCCAGAGCGGCAGGGCCACCGCCGTTGAGGATGTCCTCCATGCCGCGCGCGGCGGCCGGCAGACCGAGATAGCAGGGGCCGCACTGGCCCGCGCTCTCCTCGGCCAGCCACTGCGCCACCCGCAGCGACTCGCCCAGCGGGCAGGTCTCCTGAGTGATCGGCAGAATCGCGCCGGCGCCGAGCGCGCCGCCCACGGCGTCCAGGGAGTTGCGGGAGACGATCGCCTCGTTGACCGTCGCCGCGTCGATCCACTTGCCGTGGTAACCGCCGGTCAGCACACCCTGCGGGACCGGCGGGGCGCCGGCCAACTGCAGGACGTAGCGCAGCGGTACACCCGTGGGGACCTCGATCACCATCGGGCGGGCGACGGCGCCGGAGACCGTGAGCAGGACGGTGCCAGGCTCGTCGTACAGCCCGGTGTTGCCGTAGCGCTCCGGGCCGATGCGGGCGGCGATCGCGAGCTGCGCGAAGGTCTCGGCGTTGGACAGCAGGGTCGGCGCCCCGCCGACGCCGCTCTGGGAGGCGCTGATCTTGCGGCCGGGCGGGATGGCCGGGCCGCCGTCGATAGAACGGATCAGCGAAGCCGCCGCTCCGGTGACCATACGGACGGGATTGCGCTGCACGCGTGCGCGTAGAGCCGATCTGCGGCCGTTGCTGAGACCGCGTTCGGCGAGGGCGGCCTCCATGGACCGCTGGGTGGACTCTCGGGTGACCCCGATCACGAGCGTGCGGGCGCCCAGGGCTTCGGCGGCCAGGAGGGCGCCGTCCAGGATGAGGTGCGGGGCACGGTTGATGAGCACCGTGTCCTTGCGGCAGGCCGGTTCGTCCTCGCTGCCGTTGACGACGACCACCGGGCGGACGCCACGCTTGATCGCCGCCTCGGCGACCGAGCGCAGCTTCTTGTGGAAGGGGAAGCCGGCGCCGCCGCGTCCCTTCAGGTTGATGGCTTCGGAGAGCTTCGCGAGTTGCTCCCCGCCCATGGGTTCGAGCGGCCCGTGCACCTTCAGGTGCATGGGCAGGTCAAGTCGTTCGACAAGGTCGAAACCCGACGTGAGCTGAGGAAGGCCGACCACGCGGACTTCTGGTACGTCGGGCAGGGCCTCGTTCACCTATAGCCTCCGGAAGGCGTGTTCCAAGGTTCGCCCGAGCCCGGTGCGTCGAAGTCGTACGACTGACCGGGCGTTGTATCCGTGGCGGGACCGCTGTTGTACGTGTCATTCGGGTTGTACGTGCCGTAAAGGGTGTTCGTCTCACCGGTGTCGCGCACATCACCCGAGAGATAGCTGGCGGTGCCCGAATTACCGCCATAGGTCGGGATGTTGTACCCCGTGTCCTGGAGCGGGTCGTAGGCGGAGGGGGGCGCTTCGCCGACCGGCGGCGGGGACGGGATGGGCCAGCTGCCGGAGGTACTGCCGCCGGTGTCCATGCGCGCGATGGGGTCGGTGGCGGCCTGCATGTCCATCGGCATGTCCATGCGCGCGGTCTGGCCGGTGTCGAAGGGCTGCTGTGTGTTGGGTGACACGGCGCGATAGGCGGCGGCGAATCCGCTGTCGGCGGGCTCCGGGGTCGGCGGGGCCTGGTAGAGGGGCATGCCGCCGGTCTGCTGGGTCAGGCCCTCGTAGCCGGGCAGGGAGGACTCCGAACGCCGGCCGGCCGACTCGGCGGGCCTACGGCTCTCGCGTCCCGGCGCGGCGGTTTCCGCTGCCCGCCTGGCGCGGCTGGCTTCCAGTTCCTCGCGGCCCGGCCGCTCCTCGGCGCCGAGGAGCATGGCGATCCGGTCGGTGACCTTGCGCTTGAAGGGGCGGGGTGCCGCGCGCAGGGCGAGAGCCGCGATGACGCCGAGCAGGCAGAGCGCGTACATGTACGTGAAGATCGGGGCCTTCACCGCGCGTCCCGCGTAGAGGCCGTGGACCAGTCCGGCGCACCAGGCCGGGTAGGCCAGCATGTGCATCGCGCGCCACCGTGCCGCGACCGGGGCCGGGGACGCGAACCGGTTGCGCAGGGCGCCGGTGATGCCGACGAAGATCATGAGCTGGCCGGCCAGGGTGCCGAGGCCTATGAGGCCTCCGCTGCTGCTGAAGCCGAGCCCGAACGGGATGAACGCGGCGATCCAGGTCGTGTGGTCGAGGGTCAGTTTGATTCCGATGTGCAGCAGAAGGAACGCGATCGAGCCCACGGCGGTGATGCGGTGGATCCCCTGCGCGACGATCCGCTGCCGGGTGTTGAGGATCAGCCGGTCCTGTGCGACGAGCCCCCAGATCACGGAGCAGGTGAGCAGGACGAGCGTCACCACGCCCGCTCCGAAGTTGAGGAAGTCCTGGAGCGGGACACCTCCGTACACCACGACCAGAGGGATGGCCAGCAGAAAGACGGCCGTCGCCACCCCGTAGGCCGACCGGCCGGTCCTGGGGAGCGTGTTGCTAGTACTACGAGGGTTCATGGGGGCAACTCCGAGCGGTTCGGGAAGGCGGTCCCGCTGCCGCACTCTAAGTGGCGCCATACCGGCGGGTACGGCATTTGAGTTATTGCGTTGTTATCAAACGACTGCGGGGCCGTTGTGATGTCCCTTAGTAGCTGTTACGCGAAGTAACCATTGGCCATGGCTCTGTTCCTGGGTCGGATCGGACGATTGCGCTCGACTGCGGCGGCGAGTGCGGCACCCGGTGCCAAAGAGGCATACGTAAGTTCGTCGCGGCTTGCTCAACGGCTGCGGTACTCTGACGCCATGCGTGCCGTACGCCTTCTGCTTAGCGAGCCGCGCTGATCAGTCCCGACCACCGGTGAAGACGTGGTCGGAATCGGCGCGGCGTCCCCTCCTGTGCGAGGGGATTTTTCGTTTCCGGACGACACAGCCGCCGGCAGAGACGATCGATGGAGCTTTGAGGACCATGAGCGAGACGAACCCCGCTGCCGCCGAGGTGGCCGCGCCGCACCGCTACACGGCCGCCGTCGCGGCCGAGATCGAGGCACGCTGGCAGGACTTCTGGGACGCCGACGGCACCTACGCGGCGCCGAACCCCAAGGGTGACCTGGCGGGCGACCCCGAGCTGGTCGCCAAGCCCAAGAAGTACATCATGGACATGTTCCCGTACCCCTCCGGAGCGGGCCTGCACGTTGGCCACCCGCTGGGCTACATCGCCACCGACGTCTCCGCCCGCTTCCAGCGGATGACCGGCCACAACGTCCTGCACACCCTGGGCTTCGACGCCTTCGGCCTGCCCGCCGAGCAGCACGCCGTGCAGACCGGCGAACACCCTCGGATCACCACCGAGGCCGCCATCAACAACATGAAGTCCCAGCTGCGCCGGCTGGGCCTGGGTCACGACAAGCGCCGATCGTTCGCCACGATCGACCCGGAGTACTACAAGTGGACCCAGTGGATCTTCATCCAGATCTTCAACTCCTGGTACGACAACGAGGCGAACCAGGCCCGCCCGATCTCCGAGCTGGTCGCCCGGTTCGAGTCCGGTGAGCGCGCGGTTCCCGGTGGCCGTTCCTGGGACGCCCTGTCCGCCGCCGAGCGTGCGGACGTCCTGAGCGAGTACCGCCTGGCCTACGCGTCCGACGCGCCGGTCAACTGGTGCCCGGGTCTGGGCACCGTGCTGGCCAACGAGGAGGTCACCGCCGACGGCCGCAGCGAGCGCGGCAATTTCCCCGTCTTCAAGGCCAAGCTGCGCCAGTGGAACATGCGGATCACCGCGTACGCCGACCGCCTGCTGGACGACCTGAACGAGCTGGACTGGCCTGAGGCCATCAAGCTGCAGCAGCGCAACTGGATCGGCCGCTCCGAGGGCGCCCGCGTCGACTTCCCGATCGACGGCGAGGCGATCACCGTCTTCACCACGCGCCAGGACACCCTGTTCGGCGCGACCTACATGGTGCTGGCCCCCGAACACCCGCTGGTCGAGAAGTTCACGCCGGCCGCCTGGCCCGAGGGCACGCACGACGCGTGGACCGGCGGCCACGCCACTCCGGGCGAGGCCGTCGCCGCCTACCGCGCCCAGGCCGCCTCCAAGTCGGACGTCGAGCGCCAGGCCGAGGCCAAGGACAAGACCGGTGTCTTCACCGGCGCGTTCGCCACCAACCCGGTCAACGGCGAGCAGATCCCCGTCTTCATCGCCGACTACGTCCTGATGGGCTACGGCACCGGCGCGATCATGGCCGTACCGGCGCACGACACGCGTGACTTCGCCTTCGCGCGCGCCTTCGAGCTGCCCATGCGCTGCGTGGTCGAGCCGAGCGACGACCGGGGCACGGACGCCTCGACGTGGGACGACGCCTTCGTCTCGTACGACGCCAAGATCGTGAACTCGCACGGCGAGGACGTCTCTCTGGACGGCCTGGGCGTGACCGACGCCAAGGCGCGCATCACCGAGTGGCTGCAGCGCAAGGGCATCGGCGAGGGCACCGTCAACTTCCGGCTGCGCGACTGGCTGTTCAGCCGCCAGCGCTACTGGGGCGAGCCCTTCCCGATCGTCTACGACGAGGACGGCATCGCCCACTCCCTGCCCGAGTCGATGCTGCCGCTGGAGCTGCCCGAGGTCGAGGACTACTCGCCGCGCACCTTCGACCCGGACGACGCGGACACCTCCCCGGAGACCCCGCTGTCCCGCAACCAGGACTGGGTCGACGTCGTCCTGGACCTGGGCGACGGACGCGGTCCCCGCCCGTACCGCCGCGAGACCAACACCATGCCCAACTGGGCCGGCTCCTGCTGGTACGAGCTGCGCTACCTGGACCCGCACAACAGCGAGAAGCTGGTCGACCCGGAGATCGAGCAGTACTGGATGGGCCCGCGCGCGGGACAGCCGCACGGCGGTGTCGACCTGTACGTCGGCGGCGCCGAGCACGCCGTGCTGCACCTGCTGTACGCGCGCTTCTGGTCCAAGGTCCTGTTCGACCTGGGGCACATCTCGTCGCCCGAGCCGTTCCACAAGCTGTACAACCAGGGCATGATCCAGGCCTTCGTCTACCGCGACAGCCGGGGCTTCCCGGTGCCCGCCACCGAGATCGAGGAGCGCGACGGCGCCTTCTTCCACAACGGCGAGCAGGTCAAGCGCGAGCTGGGCAAGATGGGCAAGTCCCTGAAGAACGCCGTCACCCCCGAGGCGATCTGCGAGGAGTACGGCGCCGACACCCTGCGCCTGTACGAGATGGCGATGGGGCCGCTGGACGTCTCGCGTCCGTGGGACACGCGCGCGGTGGTCGGCCAGTACCGCCTGCTGCAGCGGCTGTGGCGCAACGTCGTCGACGAGGCCACCGGCGAGGTGACCGTCGTCGACACCGAGCCCGACGAGGCGACGCTGCGTGCCCTGCACAAGGCGATCGACGGGGTGCGCCAGGACCTGGAGGGCCTGCGCTTCAACACCGCCATCGCCAAGGTCACCGAGCTGAACAACCACCTGACCAAGGCGGGCGCCGCGGTTTCCCGTCCGGTCGCCGAGTCGCTGGTGCTGCTGATCGCGCCGCTGGCCCCGCACATCGCCGAGGAGCTGTGGCGCAAGCTGGGCCACACCGACTCGGTCGTCCACCAGGACTTCCCGGTCGCCGACCCGCGGTACGTCGTGGACGAGACCGTGACCTGCGTGGTTCAGGTCAAGGGCAAGGTCAAGGCCCGCCTGGAGGTCTCGCCCGCCATCTCCGACGACGAGCTGGAGAAGGTCGCGCTGGCCGACGAGAAGGTCGTGGCGGCGCTGGACGGGGCGGACATCCGCAAGGTGATCGTGCGGGCGCCGAAGCTGGTGAACATCGTTCCGGCGTAGGGCCCGACCGGCGTGATCCGCCGGTCAGGACCACTGGCCCCTAGGGGTTGCGTGCGGGCAGGTTCGGGGTTCCTCCGGAACTCAGGACCTGCCCGTGGCGTTTACCTTTGAAGAGCGGCACGGCGATCGCCTGCCGGGCGGAGGAGGAGTTTCGTGGAAGCAGTGATCGCGATCGTGGCCCTGCTCTTCGTGCTCTTCGTCGCGCTCGGCGTGTACGCGACGGTGAAGGCGGTCGGCGCCGCCAAGCGCGGTGTGGACCGCACCATCACCCAGGCCCGGCGCACGGTCGAGGACCACACCCTGCGCGCCAAGTCCTTCGCCCAGCTCGGCCCGGCGGGCGAGCTGGCCCAGCTGCGGCTGAAGCTGCGCACCTCGATGCGGGCCACCCAGGACGCGCTGCACGCGGGCGTGGCCGAGGACGAATCCCTCAAGGAGTCCCTCGGCCTCTTCCAGCGGCTCAGCGCCCACGCCCACGAACTGGACGGCGAACTCAAGCGCCTGGAGTCCGAACCCGACCGCAGGACGCTCGCGGAGCGCCTGCCCGGACTGCGGGAGCGCACCGAGCGCATCACGCAGTCGGCGGACTCCCTGCGCTGGGCGGCACGCGACCGTGCGCGCCGCTTCGCCGACGACGACCTGGACACGCTGAGCGCGCAGATCGATGTCGAGTCCGGCGCCCTGCGGCACTGGACGAAGACCGAGCCCACCGAGACACCGCCCCCATGGCCCGAGACCCCCACCGTCGGCGGCAGCGCCGAGCAGCAGACCTGGCCCGAGACGCCACGCTCCCGCACCGCCGAGGAGCCGACGCGGCCCGCGATCACCCCGCCGGGCCCTCGCCCCGCCTACCCCTGGCAGAAGAAAACCCGTCCCGAGAGCACGACTTGATCCGGAAACGGCGGCCCCGGGTGACAGGGGCCGGGCTGCCACCCGGGCGCTACGGCAGGTAACCTCCAGCTCATGTCCCGCCATGTCGCGATCGTCACAGATTCAACGGCCTACCTGCCGCAGGGGACGATGGAGCGGCACGGCATCACAGCGGTACCCCTGACCGTGGTCCTCGGCGACCGCGCGCTGGAAGAGGGCACCGAGATCTCCACCCGGTCACTGGCCCAGGCACTTCAGAAGCGACGCTCCGTCACCACCTCGCGGCCCAGCCCCCAGGTGTTCGCGGAGCACTACCGCAAGGTCGCCGAGTCCGGCGCCACCGGCATCGTGTCGCTGCACCTGTCCGCCGAGCTCTCCGGCACCTACGACGCGGCGGTCATGGCGGCGCGCGAGGCGCCGGTGCCGGTGCGCGTGGTCGACACCGGCATGATCGCCATGGCTCTCGGGTTCTGCGCGTTGGCCGCCGCCGAGGCCGCGGAGACGGGCGGCACGGTCGACGAAGCGGTCATGGCGGCGGAGAAGCGGGCGGCGGGCACGTCCGCCTACTTCTACGTCGACACCCTCGACTATCTGCGCCGTGGCGGCCGGATCGGGGCCGCGCAGGCACTCCTCGGATCCGCGCTCGCCGTCAAGCCGCTGTTGAAGCTGGTCGGCGGACGGATCGAGCCGCTGGAAAAGGTACGGACGGCGTCGAAGGCCATCGCCCGTCTGGAGGAGATCGCGGCCGACCGGGCCGGCAGCGCGCCGGTCGACATCGCGGTCCATCATCTGTCCGCCCCCGACCGGGCGGCGGCACTCGCGGACCGTCTGCGGGCGCGGGTGACGGGACTTGCCGACCTGCATGTGAGCGAGGTCGGTGCGGTGATCGGGGCGCATACGGGGCCCGGGTTGCTGGGGGTCGTGGTCTCGCCCCGGTGACGGACCCGCACGAGGCGCCTGAAGTCACTCGTCCGGGTGGCGGAGTTTTCCACAACCGGTGGGTAATCCCCGGGAATTGACCAAGATCATCGCGAGTGGGCGGATGTGGCCGATCCTCGGCGCATGGCACTTCGATCACGCTCACGTACAGCGACGACGACCAGCGGGCCGGGCCGCGGCCCCCATTCCGACGGGCGCTCTCGGCATCGCCGACCACCCGGCACCCAGGGCCGGGTCCGGCATCGGCATGCCGCCTCGGCGGACGAACTCCAGCGGCGGGCGGAGGTGCTCTTCGCCGAACGGGCGGGGCAGCGGAGGGACTCGGGGAAGGGGCCGCCGCCGGGTGGGCCGGGCGTGGACGACGAGGCGGTGGGGAGCGACCCGGAGCGCCTTGAGGCTGCCGGTGCCGTCGATGTCGCCGAGGCCGGTTCGGCCGCCGACGCGGTCGGGTTCGTGGAGCGGGCTCGATGGGAGGCGGGGGCTGCCGAAGAGGAATGGCGGGACGGTGGTTGGGCGGAGGGAGCCCGGCGGGACGCTGGTTCTCCGGAGGGGATTTGGCGGGACGCCGAAACCGGGAGCGGGGCCTGGCGAGACACCGACTCCGGGACCGGAAACGGGAACGGGAACGGGAACGGGAACGAGTACGGGGACAGGCACTGGCGGGAGCGCGCCGGGTCGGCTCTGCGGGAGCGGATGCCGGTGTGGCTGCAGGCGCGGTGCGGGCTGGAGCGGCGGAACGTGGTCGCGCTCTCGGTGCTGCTCGTCGTGGCCGCGGTATTCGCCGTGCAGCACTTCTGGACGGGCCGGACGCAGTCCGTCCAGGCGCCCGAAGTGGTGCGCGCGGCAGCGCCGTTCGCGGAGAGTGGGGGGAGCGGGGCAAGCAGCGCGGGTGGACGGCGAGGCGCGGCCGGGCCCGCCGTCTCGGGCGGGGTCCCGAACACGTCGGGACCGGCCGGGGCCGAGATCGTCGTGGATGTCGGTGGCAAGGTCCGTGAACCCGGCATCCAGCGGCTGCCGGCCGGCTCAAGGGTCGCCGACGCGTTGAAGGCGGCCGGCGGAGTGCGGCCGGGCACGAACACCGACGCACTCAACCGAGCGCGGTTCCTCATGGACGGCGAGCAGGTGATCGTCGGCGGCCCGGCCGCACCCGCGCCCGGCACGGGCGGCCCCGTCTCCGGCGGCCAGGCCGGCCCGGCGGCTCCCGTCTCCTTGAACACCGCCACCGTGGACCAGCTCGACACCCTGCCCGGCGTCGGCCCCGTGCTGGCCCAGCACATCGTCGACTACCGCACCCGGCACGGCGGCTTCCGCTCGGTGGACGAACTGCGCGAGGTCAATGGCATCGGCGATCCGAGATGTCAATGCTAATCTACAGACCATGAAGCCAAGAGCCGCGATCCTCCTCGTGCGGATCTCCGACGACAAAGCTGGTGATGCTGCTGGGGTTGGGCGGCAGGAAGATGACGGCCGCACCCTTGCTGATCGGCTCGGATGGAACATCGCCGAGGTCATCGTTGAGAACGACACAAGCGCGTACAAGCGGCGAAAGGTGCGCCTGGCCGACGGTACGACAGCTCTGCGTACCGTGCGCCCCGGATTCCGAAGTGCGCTCGACAAGCTGGCATCGGGTGAGCGTGACGGCCTGCTCGCCTACGACCTCGACCGCACGGCCCGTGATCCCCGAGACCTTGAAGACCTCATCGACATCGTCGAGTCCAAGAACCCCCGCATCCCGGTCCAGTCCGTATCCGGCTCACTCAGGCTCGACACCGACGGCGACATCACCATGGCCCGCGTCCTGGTCGCCGTCGCCAACAAGTCGAGCCGAGACACCGCCCGCCGAGTCGCCCGGAAGCATGAGGCACTCGCGGCCGAAGGAAAGCCGGGCGGGGGAGGGTTCCGCGGCTACGGCTTCACCGAGAAGGGGCACGAGGTCCTCGACGATGAGGCCGAGATCCTTCGGGAGATAGGCGCTCGCATCCTCGGCGACTGGGACGGCTGGACAGATCAGCAGAAGGCCCGCATCGACCCGGAGCTCGGCGAGAGCCTGAACTCCATCGCGGACGACCTCGAACAGCGACAGGTGCCGACGGCTACAGGAGCGCCCTGGTCCGGCCGGAGCGTCGGTTCCGTCGTCTCCAAGGCGTCTGTCGCCGGCCTGCGCTCACACAAGGGCGAGATCGTGGGACCAGCCGTCTGGGACGCCATCATTCCCAAGGACCGCTGGGAAGAGATCTGCCTGCGTCTCGCACAGCGTGCCGGTACAGCAGACCTCTCGCTGCAGCGTTGGCTGAACGGAGTGCTGCGCTGCTCCAAGTGCGGGCGCATGCTCGAGGGTTCTCACGGCAACGGCGGCCCCCGGTACTGGTGCGCTAGCCCTCGAGGCGGCTGCGGCAAGATCGCCGTAAAGGCGTCGTTCGTCGAGGACGAGGTCGAGCGCCAGGTCCTCGACCTGCTGTCCCGCCCGAAGATCCTGCACCGGTTGCAGCGGGTCGCCACGACCGAGGTATCGGAGGGCGCACGCCAGGAACTCGCCGAGGACGAGGAGCAGCTGAAGGAACTCGCCCGCATGTGGGCTAAGCGAGAGATCACGTTTTCCGAGTACAGGGAGGCCCGGTCCGTCATCGACGAGCGTGTGAAGGCGTCGCGGGCCCTGGTCGTGTCTGCCACACCGCGGATCCTCCGTGGCCTGCTCGCCGGCGACGTACAGGCCGGCTGGAAGCGCTTGGCGCCAGCCGACAAGCGTGAGGTGATCCTGGCCCTGATCCCCGGGTACGACGTGATGCCGCACGATCGGAAGTACGGCAACAAGTTCAACCCCGATCGGCTCGTACCGATCAAGCCGTGACATGAAAAAGGGCCCCGTCCGTGAGGACGGGGCCCTTTCGTTTCAGCTGGCGTTGAGACTACTGATGAGCTGCTGCTGACTGTCGCGGATCTCGGCGCGGGCGATGTTGTGCATCTGCTCGTCGCCGATCCACACGCTGATGCTCGCGTTGGACAGGTCCGGCACCGAACCGTGCGACGCCATGGACATCAACGCGTTGGCCTGCGAACTGGTGAACACCGGCTCCGGGCGCCCCGTCCCGTTGAACGCCAAGTTCATGCCCGGCTGGAGGTAGCCGCCGCTGTCGTACTTGCCGGGCTGGAAGCCGTACCACGACGTGAACAGCGGGTTGTTGTAGCCGCGGGCCGACTTGCCCACGACAACACCCTGCCCGCCCCTCGACTCCACGTTCGTCTTGCCCAACGTTCCCGCGGTGTGGCCGACGCCGGCGTTGGTGATGCCGACGCGGAAGGCGGAGCTGCCGTTCTTCACCCAGCCGGCCGGGGCCGTGTTCCCGGAGAACGCCCCGGTCGCCCAACGGCGGCTGTTCGGTTTCAGGCCGCGGATCACGTTCTCGATCGCGCCCATGAACCCGGAGCAGTCGAATCCCTTCGGGCCGACCCCGCCCCAGATGTACGGCTTACCGGCCTGCTCCTTCGCCCACTTCAGGGCGGCCTGGATACGCGGGCCGCCGACCCCGCCAGCGCCGCCCTTCTTGTCGGCATCCTTGGAGAACCCGAACAGAGCGTTGATGAGCTTCGTCGGAATGCCCCGGGCCATCTGGCCGAAGCGGGTGTCCAGCCCCGGGAAGCCCTTCAGGAGCGGATTGACGGCCGCCTTCACCCCGGCCTTCGCCGAGCCGAGGATCGTGTCGCCCAGCCACGACACGCCCTCCTTCACCTTGTTCCATGCTGCCGACCCGGCACCCGCGACCTTGTTGAGGCCCTTGCCGATCCAGCCGAAGATCCCGCCGTCGGCGTAGCGCAGCGTCGTGTCCGTCGCCGCCGTCGGGTTCCCGCCGAACACCGGGGCCAGCGCCGCCTTCACGCCCTGGGCACCTCGAGAACGCGCCAGCGCGTTCATGGAGTTCACGAACCCCGAGCCGACCGCACGGGTGAACTCCGGTCGCATGATGGCCTCGCCGCCGCTGAGCTCCAGTCGGCCGCCCGTCGGCGACACGAACCGGTGCACATCCTTGCCAGGCGTGTAGCCGGGCATCACGCCGCCGCGGGCGAAGTGGAACTCCTTCAGCGGGGGCGCACCGAACGCGTCGGCCACCTTCGACCACACGCCGACGATGCCCCGGTTGTAGACGGTGTCCACGACGTACTGAATGGGCCGCCGCGCAATGCTCTTGAGCTTGTCCCACTGGGTTTTGATCGAGTCGACTGCGTCCCCGAAGACACCTCCAAGGCCCTTGATGATGGTCTTCCAGCTGTCGAAGACGGGCTTGATGCCCTTCTCCCAGGCGTACTTGCCGACGGAGACGATGCTGTCCCACGCAGGTTTGATCGCCCCCGTGTACAGGGCCGAAGCGCCACGGCCGACCTGCCGCATGCCCTCCACGAAGTTCCGGAAGATCGGGCGGAGGATCTTCTCCCACATGAAGGTCGCCGCGACCTGGATCGCCGCCCAGGCGGGCTTGATGGCGTTCTTCCACAGCCACGTCGCCTGGTCGCCGATCTGCTGCAGTGCGGGCTTGAACGCCTTCTCCCACAGCCAGCCGATGATGGCGCCCAGCACCTTCACGGCAACGATGATCGGGAGGATGACGGCGACGGTGATGACCGTGAGCAGGATCCGGGCGGCGAGTGAGATGGCGTCCCAGGCGGGCTTGATGGCGTTGGTCCACAGCCACATGGCCGCGGTGCCCAACTGCTTGAGTCCGGTCCAGATGTACGCGAACACCGGCTGCAGGACGTTCGTCCACAGCCACATCGACGCCGTCTTGATCGCCGACCAGACAGCCTGAATGCCCTCACGGAACCAGGTGAAGCGCCGGTACATGTACACCACGGCGAGGACGACCGCGGTGATCCCGAGGACGATCCAGCCCCACGGGCCAGCCATCGAAATGACGTCGAAGGCGACCATGGCGCCGTTCGCGACGACCTGAGCAGCGGCCCACAACTTCGTCGCCACGAACACGCCGTAGATACCGATGACCAGCTCAGGCAGGTAGGTCGCGATGTTGCTGAGGATCGACGCCGTTGTGCCGAGCAGCTGCAGCAGCGGTCCCGAAAGCGGCGATAGCGCGGTGCCGATGTTCAGGAACGCCGTCGCGATCTTCCCGAGCGTGTCGGCGATCAGCGGCGCCTTGTCGGCGCTGTACGACAAGAAGCGTTCGAACTCGGGGGAGCCGCGCAGTCCGGTCGCCCACGTCGCGAACTTGCCGGTGATGCGCTGCATGGTCGACGAGATCGAATCCATGTGCGGCAGGAACGCGTCGATGATGCCGGCGATCCCCTTGAACACGTTCCCGAAGGCGACCCCGAGCCCGATGATCGCGGGCTTCACGTTGCCCTGCAGATCCTGCTTGAAGCCCTGCCAGAACGGCCGCTTCAGCTCCTTCGACGCCTTGTCCTGGAGGACGCCGATCGCATCCGCGGCCCCCAGCACGAACGGCGTGAGAGTGGGGAGGGTGTTCCGGATCCCGATCAGCGCCCTGGTGAACAGCGGCATCACGGCCGGCTGCAGGGAACGCGACCAGGCGTTGAACGCGGTCTGCAGGCCGACGAACGCATTCAGGGTGCCGCGAGCCGAAGGCGTCAGCTTCGCCAACTCGGCCCGGTACTTGGCCTGAGCCGTGGCCGCGGCATCCGCTGTCGTGGCCCCCGACGCCTGCGCCTGCTGGGCCTGCTGCAGCTGGCGGGCCGCCGAAGCGGCAGCATCCGCCGCGGACTGCTGAGCGACCGCCACATTCTCCTGAGCCTGCGCGATCTTCGTCGCGTTGTCCTGAGCCGTCTGCGCCTGCGCGGCCTGCGCCTGCTGCAGCGCCTTCGTCCGGTCGGCAACCGTGTCCTGAGCCTGAGCAACCTGCTCCTGCGCCGACTTGACCGTCTGTGAGCCCTCAACCCCCGCCTTGTTCGCGGCGGCCGTCTCCTTCTTCAGGCGCCCGGTCTCGGTGGTCTGCTCCTTCAGGCGCTGGACGGCCTGGTCGTACTGGAGAAGCGCCTTCTGCTTGTCGAGCTCCGTCGACTTCGCGTCCTTCAGGACCGCGTCCCGCTCGAGAGTCGCCTCCTTCAGGCCGATCTCGGCGTCCCGCTGCGACAGAACCGAGTCCGTCAGTCGCGTGTTGAGGTCCTCGAGCTCCTGCGCCGCGGTCCGGCGCGCGGCCGTCAGATCCTCCTGAGCCTTCCGTGCGGCCCGCTGAGAGTCCGCCAGAGCGTCTTCCGCGTCCTCGACGGCCTGAGCCGCCCTCGCAGCCGCCTGGGCCGCTGTACGGCGAGCCTGAGTCACCGCAGCCTGCGCCTGAGCGATCTGCCTCGCCCCGTTGCGCTCCGCGGTCGCAACCGCCTGCTGAGCGGAAGCCAGCTGCAGGGCCTTCGACGACGCTGCAGCCGCGGCCTGGCCCCCGGTGTTCGTCGACTGCGTCGCCGCATCCTGAGCCGCCTTCTGCGCCTGGAGGACACCGCCGATCTGCTTGAAGGCCGGTACGGCGACCAGGCCGACCGCGCCCACACCCGCGGCAGCCGCGATGCCGGCCGCGGCGATCGCTCCGAGCCCGGCCGCGACGACCGGCAGCACCGGCAGGATCGCGGGACCAAACGCGATCGCGGACGTCGTCAGCAGGTTGAAGTTCGCCGCGGCGGAGCGGGTGTCGACGTCGACATTGATGTCCTGCCCGTCGAGCCGGTTGATCTCCGCCTGGAACGCGGCCAGCTGAGCCTGAGCCGCCCCCGCGTCGAGCCGTACATTCACGTCCGCGCTCGACGTCGACAGGCGCGTCAGGCGCTCCTGAAGGCGGGCGATGCGGGCCTGAGCTTCCGTCGCGTCGATGTCGACGCCGATCTCGGTATCCCGCAGCGTCAGCAGCTGCGCCCGGATCGCATGGATCTCACGTTCCGCAGCAGACGCGTCCGCCCGCAGCTCGACGTCCGGCAGATCCCGGAGCGCCGCCTCGACACGGCCCTTGAACGAGCGGGCGAACGCGCCGCCCGTAGCGTTCCCCTGACGGGTCGCCGGCGCCTGAGCTTGACGGCCGCCGTTCCTGATGCCCTGCACGAACGCGTCGGCGATATGCGACGTCATGTAGCGGCCGATGACACGGCCCACCTCGTCGCCCACCTCGTTCGCGGCAGGAACGAGCTGGTTCTGCATGCGTTGCCGCACGCCTGTCGCATTGGGTAGAACGTCGACTTCAACCGAGCCGACCGAGATAGCTGGCGACACGCTGCCCTCCTAGGCAGTCCGTGGCGCGGGCCTTAGAGGTCAAGGACAGGTACAGCTACAGCAGACCGGGATGCGGCTCGTCACCGCGGAACCGAGTCGGTCGAGGCGCAGCAGCACGGAACGCGGCAGCCTCCTTGGCAGTCTTCTGCCGATGGCACGGATCGCACACACCCTGAAGGTCTTCCGGTTCGTGCCGATCGGTCATCGGGACGATGTGGTCAGCGACCGTCGACGGACGAACGCCACAGATCATGCACGTCGGCTGAGCCTCGAGCACCGCCTTACGGCGCTTCGCCCAGTCCTTCGGCAGCCGGCTCGCCCGGGTCGACGTGTGCCAGTTGCTGGCCATTGATCTACTCCTTTCGGGACGAATACACCTGGGGGGTTGGGGCCCCCGTGGATCTCTCAGCGATCGAAGACGTAATGCAGCTGACATCGCCCCCGGGTTTGGGAGTTTCGCCACGTTCCGTAACCGTCTGCTTACTCGATCCGAAAAACACCAGGGAAACCCGTACAGAAAGGGAGGTGCTATACGTCTTCGATGGCTGGAAGATCGCCCGGGAGCCCCCGTCCCCACCCCTTTGCTCCTGGTTTGCGCGGCCCGGCCGGCGAAGCGAGGCACCGGCCGGACCGCACGTGTCGACGCTGCTACGCGAGCTCGTCATGCCCGACCCACTCGCGGAGCGTCGACGTCTCATGGTCAGCCTCGCAGTGCGGTTGCGACCGCGTGCTGAGCCTGCTGGTGTGACAGTCCTGATCCCATGACCACTGCGACTGCCTGCTGCCAGCGCTCCATGGTCGACTGCCGTTGCGTGACCTCACCCGGTGTGGCGAGCTGCAAGGTGAAGTGAGGTGAGCGACTCAGGTACAGCCAGCGTGCGATGGGTGTCGCCTTGAGGTCTCGCCACTCACGCAGTGCTGGCCCGACCTCGTCGCGCAGCTTGTGGGCGAACACGTCCTCGCTGCTCGGTGCCGTGATCTCGGCGACCGCCCACAGTTCGGCGTCGCGTCCGAGGTCCTGGCCTGACGCGCGAGCGAGGATCTGCCTGTCGTTCACCAGCTGGTCGAGCTTGACGGCCGCGTTGGATGCGGTCTCCCACGGTGCGCTGATCGCTGGGTTGCGGAGGTCGATGTGCTGCTGGTCGAGGTTGGCGGGCAGCTTCTTCTCCTGCTTGGCCAGCACCTTGATGAGGGCGAGGAAGTCGGGCTGGAGTGCCCGGATCCAGCCGTCGACGTGGTCGCGGACGAGGGTGTTGTAGCGGCGGGCGATCGGTTCGAGGAAGTCGGTCCCGACCTGGTTGTGGGCGAGGGCCACGCGGTGGGCGTGGGCCCGGTCGGCGATCAGCGTCCGTAGTTCCTCGGCTGTGGCGGGGATGTCGTCGACGGTGGGCCGCTCGGGCGTCTTCATGTGGGAGGCGTCGACGGCGACCTGCCACATGCCGGCGACCTGGTCGATCTCGGCGGGTACGCCGAGGTTGCGGCGCCTGGCTACGGCGACAGCGTTCTGCGCCTTGCCGGTGTCGGCGTTGAAGGTGATCACGCGGCTTCACCGCCGTCGCCGAAGTCGGTGTCGGCGGCCCGGGAGATCTCGTGCGGCTTCAGGCCGTCGAGGATGCCGGGCATGGGCTGGCTGTAGGACTGGGCGACGTTCATCCGCCAGACGACGTCGTTGGTGTCGGGCATCTGTGCCAGCTCGATGACGTGCTTCATGAAGGCGTCGTTGCTGCCGTCCTCGTTCCACGCGTCGACGGCTCCGTGCCAGCCGCGTTCGAAGGCGACGGCGGCGACGGCTCGGGCGAGTTCGCGGTCGCCGCTGAAGTGGGCGTCCCGGATGAGCGACTCGGCCTGGTCGGCGTCGGTGACGGTGGCGGCCTGCTGGCGGGCCTGGCGGCGGGCCATGGCGGTCATGGGGTCGGCGGCGGTGCCAGCACCGAATGCCTTCCGGGCGAGCTCCTGCTTGTGCTGCTTGACCATGGCGATGTGGTTGTCGAGGGCCTGCTGGATCTGCTCGGCGGCCGGCTTGTACACCTTGGCGGCGGCGGCGCGCTTGGCTTCGGGGGTCAGATCCTTGCGCTCCCCGATCCGCTTGATGGCGTCGGTGGCGCGGTCGCGGACGGCGTCCGCCTTCGCACGGTGGGCGTCCATGGCCTTCTGGAAGTCGGACGTGTGCTGTTCGCCGGAGAGGTTGAACAGGCGCTGGAACTCGGCGGGTGTGGTCACGGATGGTTCCTTTCGGTGGCGGCCTGCTGGGCCAGGTTCTGGGCTTCGGTGACGGCGCGGGCGATGGCGTCCGGGGGCAGGAACTCGGCGAGGAGCCCGGCCATGGCGAGCACGGCGCCCTCACAGGTCGCGGCGACCTGCTCGGCGGGCAAGGTGTGGAGGAGGAGACGGACGGCCGTGTCGTCCCCGCGGAGGGCCGCCGCAGTGACGAGGGCGGCCGTCCGCACGAACTGGATCTCGGTGCTCACGCGGCATCACATCCGGGGTGCTTGGTCTGGTCGGGTTCGAGGGGTTCGAAGGGGAAGTTGCAGACCGAGCACTTCGGGGCTTCCGAATGCTGGGCCCACAATGGGCTGAGTCCCGACTCAGCCCGACTCAGAGAGCTCCCGTAGCCCTTGAGACGGGCTGAGTCGGGACTCTCGCCATTGCGGGCCGTAGTTTTCAGACCGATTCCGGAGTACGTCGGGATCTGCCGACCGGAGTCGTCTCGCGGCCGGGTCCGCTTCGCCTGCGGAACGACCGACTGAAGGTTCCGGCCGAGCATCGCCTTACTGCCGGGTCGGATGCCCTGATCCTCTGCCCAGTCCTTCCAGGCGTCCCACAGGTCATCGACGACGACCTCGTGCGTCGGGCCCTTGTCGCAGCACTCCCTCACGAACGCCGATGTAGGCGACGCGGTGTCCTGCATGGTGGTGACGGCATCTGCGGAGCCGGGGGGTTCCGTGATGTGGCCGTTCTTCTCCAGACGGGCGAGCCCGTCGAGGGCCCAGTTGAGGATGCCGGGCATCTCCGCGGAGAGCTTGTCCGTGAGGTCGGTGTCCTCCTTGCCGAGCCACGAGACCTCCATGTTGAGGACGATGAATCGGCGGGCGATCACTCCGGACGCGTCGCCGAAGTTCGGCAGCTCATTCGAGAGGATCATGAGCCGGGTCGGCATCTTGCCGGTCCACGGGTCGCGGAACTTCCGGTCGACGTCGATGGTGTCCTCACCGGAGATGGTGAGGAGACGCTCGACGACCTGGTGACCGTCACGGCCGGCGAGACGCGCGTCGGAGATGACTGCGAGGGACTTGCCGAGCAGCGGCGACAGTCCGAAGTTCGTGGCCAGTCCGGCGAGCGTCGGGCCTGCCATGTTGCCCTTGCCGACCAGGTTGGTCAGGATGCGGGCGATCGTGCCCTTGCCCGATCGGGTCGGGCCGACGATGAGCACGATCTTCTGCTGGTCGGTGCGCCCTGAGAGGACGTAGCCGAACCACTCTTGAAGGGCAGCGATGGACTCGGGGCTGTCCGGCCATACGCCCTTGAGGAACTGCTCCCAAGTGGGGGCGGTCGCATCCGGGTCGAAGTCGAACGGCACCGAGACGAGGTTGAAGAACCCTGGGGTGAGCGGCAGTAGTTCGCGGTCCTGGACCCTCAACAGGCCGTTGGTGCATGCCACGATGGGGCTTTCAACTCCGTGCGTATAAGAATGCTCAGAGTCCCGACTCAGCCCGTCTCGGGAGATCCATTCCGGTGCGTCGACGGACGGCCGCAGGTGGGTGACGGCGGAGATCGCCTCCATCAGATCGGAGATCTTCCGCTTCGTCGGCGACCACGGCTTGACGACCGGTACGCCGTGCTTGTCGAGGCCGGCGACGTACTCAGCGTGTTCCAGCTTCTTGTACAGGCTGGCCCGGACCTCCTGGTCGTCCATCTCGCGCCAGTACGAGCCCTCCCAACGCATCCACGTTCCCCGCCAGTAGCGGCGAGTCTGCAGGCCCGTCTCTTTGTGGTGCCAGGCAGGCGCCAGCTGGCGAGCAACAGCCATCGGGTTGGTGGGCGGCGGCATATCGCGTTCGTCAGTCACGCTGCCTCCTTCCTGGCGCAGTCGATGTACCGTCCGGGCTGGCCCGGGATACGGATCGGTGGCCATCCGGGGGTGGCCTTGAGGACGTGCGGGGGCTTCGGCCTGGCCGCGGCGTCGAGCTCGGCGCGGGTCCGCCGCTCAGCCAGGGAGGGCCGACTGCGGGACGCCTCACGGAACCAGGCGAGGAGCGCCTCCTCGTCGCCGTACTTCCGCCAGAGTTCGGCGGCGGAAAGAGCGGCAGCAAGGCGACGAGGGTCGTCGGGGTGCAGGGCCTGCCACTCGGCGGACCCGTACTTGGGGTGATCCTTGGCGAAGTACGAGATCCGGGCGTCGGCCCACAGCTGCACGAACGCGTCGAGGTCGGGGGCGTCGTCGGTCATGCCGCCCCCTTGAACTCAAGGGTGTAGACGGCTCCGCACGGCGCGGTCTTCCGACCGAGCGCCACATGTCGATGCCAGTCACGACACTTGGGGCAGCGGGCCGCGAACTCGGTGCGGCCAGAGGTCTGGACGGGGACAGGGCGGGCGATCTGCTCTACAGTTCCTTCTGCGCCCACCGCGTTTTCATGAGAAGGCCCTGACTGCAACAGGGCCTTCTCTGCGTTCTGGATCATGCTGCTTGTTGCCCTTCTTCAGGGGCTTGCTCGGGAAGCTGTCGCAGCCTCATGAGGGCGACGATGCGCCGGAGTTGTTCGTCTGTGGGTTCGCCGATCGCGTCGGCCAGCGGGTTGTTCATGCGGCCCGTCCGGTCAGTTCGGCTTCAGTGAGAAGGTCGTCGACTGGCCGGCCGAGGGTGTCGGCGATGGCAGCCAGGACGGTGACGCTCGGGGTGACGCGCCCCATCTCGTACTCGTGGATGCTGTAGGCAGATCGGCCTACGCTCACGGCGAGTTGCTCGGGGGAGATGCCTGCCGACTTGCGGGCTTCGCGGAGTCGACGGCCGGAGAAGTTCCGTGCCATGGAAGGTCCCTTGGAAAACACGAACGCCGAGCACGTGGGCGACTCGTCTTGAGTCACGCACTGCCCGGCGCCTTTGGAACCTCCTGGGTGGCACCGCTGGCCTTACTCGACAGGGGTTCTCCACCGGGGTGAACCTGCCTGCCGCCTGGGGCTAGCAGCTCGACATTCTCATGTCGAATTGCCGGGCAGCGTACTACGGGTGATCGGCTACGTAAATGGGTGATGTTGGGGAGGGAGGCGACGGAGGGGAGGCCAGCACCCCGTTTCAGGGGTACGGAGCAGTCCGTAGCGTCGCCTCCCTCGCCTCCCTGACTGGCCATTTCTGCAGGTCATGTACAGGGAGGCAGGGTAGGGAGGCGGGTAGGGAGAACTCCCCTACTCTTCGGTGTCTCCCTCGTCGTCGACGTCGTCGTCCCGGGCCGCGATGGCGTCAAGAATCCGGTCGAGGCTGACGTGCATCTTGCCGCCGTTGGTCTTGTACTCGCCGTGTCCGGCGCCGTCCAGGACGGCCTTCAGGTCCCGGGGCGACCACGAGCCGTACTCGACGGGGTTGCGATCCTTCAGCCCGTGCAGCACGTCGAGGGTGAGCATCTTCGTCTCGTGGCCGAGGACGGCCGCGATGTCGGCGAGATGGTCGACGGGGGCGAACGTCGGAGCCTCGGGGGCGGCACTCCCGTCGTACAGGGCCATGGCCCGCTCGACGACCGGCGTCACCTCGTCGATGCCGGCCTCTTTCCGCACGTAGTAGGAGCGGATCAGCCCGGGAGTCTTCCCGAAGCCCGCGGCCATGGCGGTCCCGACGTCTTCACCTGCGACGAGGGTCGTCGCCGAGTAGCCGTTCTTGTGCATGCCGGTGCCGAGGATGGCGTCGTTGCCCTGGTGGTCGTTGATCGCGAACGCGACCCGATGCGAGACGGTCTTGGAGATCCCGCGCGGCAGGCTCGCCGCATCCGCATCCGGGGTGATCCACAGCAGCATGATGGCCGTCTTCCTGGCCTTCTTGGTGACCTTCAGCGCCAGCTCCTTGGCCTCCTTGCCGTACTCCTTGTGGGTGAACAGCTCGTGGACCTCGTCGAACACGACAATCCGGGGCCGCATGGACGGGTCGCGCTCCGCCATCTCGCGCGTGACCTTGGTGTCCGTGCCGATGCGCTCGAGCTCCTGCCCGCGGCGGGACACCTCGCTGGCCAGGGCGCGCAGCGTGTCCATGGCCGCAACCACATGCTCGGCGTCGTCGCCCTTGACCAGGCTCCGCAGGCGGGGCCGCATCGGGTCGTAGTCGTTGTTGTACGCCAGAACGTGCACGTCGATCTCGACCAGCGGGTCGAGCATCGCGCCGAGGAGCAGCGAGACGACCAGCGACGACTTACCCGAACCCATGATTCCGGCGATCAGGTAGTTAGCTGCCATCAGCCGCCCGATGACCTGCTCGCCGCGGGCGTTGAGTGCGACGGGTACGCCCCGGAAGAAGTCGGTGGTGCCCTCGGTCAGGAGCGGCCAGGGCGGTACCGGCTTGGTGAGGACGCCGGGGTCGGCGACCCACAGGTCGAGGACGCCGGCCTGGTCGCGCGGCTCGGTCGGCCAGACCTCGATCGCCTTACGCATCAGGTTGTGGGCGAGGATCTGCTTCTTGTCGGCGATCATCTCGACGGGTACGCCCTCGGGGAGCTGCAGCTGCGCGTGCCAGCCGTTCCCGGAGCGGGTGGACGGCTGTACCCAGCGAGGCTTCCAGCCCTCCTTGATGGCCGCGTTCAGCGGGGGGATGCCGAGCTTGCCCAGGGCGCGCATGATGGCGTTCTCGTCTGGTACGACGCCCCGCTCGTCGCCGTCGACGGGCAGTGCCCAGGTCGGGGCGGCCTGCTGGTTGCGTCCGACCGCCCACACTGCGGCCAGGGCGATAAACGGCAGGGAGGTCAGCAGCGGATCCCACACGATTCCGGCGATGAACGCGGCCCACCCGATCAGCTCGACGACCGTGTTCAACGGCGTGAGGACGTCGTGGACGTCGTGGTTGGCCCAGGCAAGCATGATGCCGAGGATCAGCAGGATGCCGGTGCCGGCCGCGGTGCCCGTGGCTACAGCCTTGGGGGCGTTGAGGGCCAGCTGCAGCAGCTCCATCCGCCTGCGGTGCCGGGACATGCGGTAGATGTACGCACGCTGCTCCCAGTCGCGGGCGACCTCCTCATTGCCGGAAGCCTCGGCGATCCGCATCATCCGCTCGTGCCGGGCCGTCGTGCGGGCGTCCCAGGTACGGCGGGTGAGGATGCGGGTACCGCCGACGACATACGAGGTATGGCGGACGGTGAAGCGGTACGCGGGGTTCGTGCGGGTCTCGACGACGACCCGGCGCAGCGAGTCGATACGTACCCGACGCCGGGCGCGGGACTCCTTGCTCGCGGGTACGTCAGGTACAGGCGTACCCGCCTTGGTGGTGTCGAGTACGGCCGCATCCAGTGCGGCCTGTGCCGCAGATACGAGACTGTCCGTCATGCTGGTCTCTCCTGGTTGCTCGATGGGTGATCGGGGACATGGGGCGGCCGGTGTACCTGGCCGGGTACGGCCGCCCCGTGGCGTACCTACTTGCCGCTCTTGCGGCGCTCCGCCTGCTTCTCGATGCGCTCGACGCGGCGCTGCAGGTCGCTCAGGTCGACGGTGTCGCCGGCCACGCTGCGCTTCGCCATCCGGGCGTGCAGGGCGATGAGGCGGGCCTTCTCGCCGCGGGTGAAGTCCCTGAAGCTGAGGTCGTCGGCCATGGGTCAGACCCCCGTCTGCATCTCGGGCAGGGCGTTGGCGATGGCGGTGTAGGAGCGGGAGACGTCCGCCCACGCGGCGGAGGCTGCAGCGAGCTGCGGCACCCTTCCCTGGCGGTCGCTGTTGTCGGCGGCGTTCTCGGCCTTCCCGGCGTACACCTTGGCGAGGCGGGCGGCGTTGATGGCCTCGTTGAGGGCCTGCTGACGGTTCACGGGATTCCTCCTGGTCAGTGGGTCTTCTGGAAGTCGCGCCACATGGCGCGCAGGACGAGGGCGAGGATCGCGACGGAGATCCCGCCGATGGCGAAGGCGATGAACCCGATCGCGATGCCGACGCTGCCGACGCACACGGCGCAGCCGATGGCCAGCCACTCGCCGGTGCTGCGGCCCTGCTTGTGCTGGTGGTCGCAGGCGGGTGCCGGGACGGACTGCTGCGCCATCTTGGCGACCTCCATCGCGGCGAACGCCAGCTGTACGGCGGCCGTGTCGACGGATGCCTCCTTCACCGCGGCCTCCGCCTTGTCGAGGGCGTCGCTCATGACAGCTCGCCTTCGAGTACGGCGCGGATACGCTTCGCGCGGGCCTGCCCGATCCCGTACCTGTCCTTGAGATCGCGGTACGTCGGGATCTGGCCGTTGAAGTCGACGCGGACATCCGCGATGAGCTCGTCGTCGTCATCGGGTACAGCGACGGATACGCGAGTACGCGGCTCGTCGGCGGCGAGTACGGGCGCCGCAAGCTCCCGGGCCGTCTCGGGTACACGCTCGACCGTGGCGGCCGGAACCTCTTGGATAACATCCAAGAGGTTCGGCTCGGCGGGTGCCGGTTGCTCGTCTCGGGCGAGGGCGTGGGTACGCCAGATCGCCGCGGGTACGAGCAGCGACACCACGACGACGAGCCAGCCGTTGACGGGCATCACGTGCGAGTCGAGCAGGTGCGCCGAGACCTGAGCCGCACACATCAGCAGCAGCGACAGGGCGATGTCGAACGCCCGGAACCGCTTCAGTGCGGCGATGGCGTAGGCGTCGATGGCGACCGGCAGCATCACGGCTACGGCCTCTTGCGCGCCGAGACGGCGAGCAAGGCTGTATTCGGCGGTCGCGGTGAAGACGACGCCGGCCGCCAACGACACGTGGGCAAGCCACTTCGCGGGGATCATTCCCCTACCTCTCCTCCGACGCGGGCGACCTTGTGGGCGCAGAGATTCACGCCGTGCCGGTCGCCGGTTCGGTTTGCGGTGATCAGGTCGGCGAGGATCGCCGGAACGGACGGGATGGGACGCGGCGACCGCTCGCACGCACGGATCGCGGCGTGCTCGGTCGGGCGCGGGATGGGCCACTTGGAGGTCACAGCACGTCACCCCGCAGGCGGATCGCTTCGGCGGCGACCTTCTCCAGGCGGACGGCAGCGGTGCGCAGCACGCCGGCGATGTGCGTGACTTCTTCGGCCTCGTACTCGGCCGACAGGTCCAGCTCGACGACGACCCGCGGCACCAGCTCGACGAACGGCGCCCACGACATCCACGTCCGCATCAGCGACTGGACGCCGTAGGAGAACGTGTCAGCCGACGCCTTCACGCGAACCGAATTGTGGGTGATGTCGTTGCGGCCGATGCCCTGCCCGACCTGCCAGCCGTGACCGATGCACCAGGCGGGCTCGTCGATAGTGACCGGTCCGAAGTCGATGGTGTCCAAGGTGACCGTGCGGGGATCACTCACCTTCGTCACCCCGCTCCCGCTCCTCGGCGAGGAACTCGGCAACCTTCGGGAACGCCCGCTCCACAGACGCCTGAGCGTCCGCCTGCTCGATGACGGTGAGGGCCGCGCGCATCGTGGCGCGCAGCTCGCCGTTCTGGGCGGCCAGGTCGCGGATGTAGATGGTGGACTTGGCCGGCTGGCCCAGCGCCCCCGCGAGGAGACGCTGAACCAGGGCCAGCGCGTCGCGCTCGTTCACGCGGACCACCGCCGACGGCGGGACTTGGTGGCGAGACGGCGGGCGTCCCTCTTAGACAGCCGTTCCGGCGAGAAGTCGTCGCGGGTCCGGTCGACGTTGTGGTTGCGGCGCGGCATCACTCACCACCCTCGACGCGGGTCGTCTTGATGGGCGCCGGCATGTCCGGCACCGGCACCCCGAAGACCTGGGCGAGGAGGTAGCGGGCCACGGTGTCGTGCTCCAGCTCGGAGCGGTTGAGCGGCATGGTGAGCAGCAGCTCGCCCGTCTTCCGCTGCACGACCGCCCCGAAGAACTCGCGGTCGGTGATCTCGGAGTCGATGAGCGTGACGCCCAGCTCGTTGATGAGCACGGACAGAGGTGCGTCCATCAGGTGATCGACGGACGGCTTGAGCATGGCGATGGCAGAATGTGCCATGGCGGTCTCCTGGTTGAGTCAGGTGATCCGTTAGGCCCCTTCACGGTGTTCCCGCACCGAGTTGGGGCCGCCGCACGTTCTGGGGTGCGGACTTTGCGCTTTGCTAGATACCCATAGAACACTCGGCGACCGCCGTTTCGCCGATCTGCGGAATCTCGTACAGCCATGAGGCACGGCTCCAGGATGCGGCGAGAGCAGGAAAGTGAGTCGTCGGTACGGGCGGCTGTGCACGCTGCCTCGGGGAAGCGGCTCGGGGACGCCCACCCCCGCCAGGAAGGGCCTACGGATCTGCGGCTGGTCCCGGCGGCGCTCGCGGCCTGGGGCACGGCCGCCGTGACCCTGAACGCATCGTCGGGGTGGGTCACGGGAGTGGTGGCGGGGTGCCTGGTCCTCGCCTGCGTGTTGTTGTCGGGACGGTGGCACGGAGTGCGGGGCCCGGGAAGGGGCGGCCGGGTGGCGGTCGCGGCTGTGCTGCTCTGTGTCGCGGCGGCCGCCGCGTCCGCCGGGCTGCACGGGGCCGATCTGCGACGGGGACCGGTGCCCGCGCTGGCCCGGCAGTACGCCACCGTGACCGCCGAGGTCGAGGTGACCTCCGACCCCCGGCTGACTCGGCCCCGGATCACAGGGGACCATGCGGCCCCGACCGCCGTCGTCATCGGCGCCGATGTCCGGCGGGTGGAGACGGCGGACGGGCGGGCGGTGGCGACGCGGGCGCCGGTGCTGTTGATCGTCGATGCGCGTGCGGGGGTCGGCTCGGGTGCACAGGGGCCCCGTAGTGCGCCGTCGGCCGTGGAAGGTCCGGCTCGGTCTCCCTGGCTCGGGTTGTTGCCGTCCACGCGGGTGCGGGTCACCGCGCGTGCCGCGCCGACGTTGACCGGGGGTGACCGGGTCGCGGCCGTACTGCGGGTGCGGGACCGGGGAGGGCCCGAGGTGGTGGGGGAGGCGTCGGGGACGCAGCGGTTCGCGGGGCGGTTGCGGGAAGGGCTTCGCAAAGCCACCGACGGGCTGCCGGCGGACGCCCGGGCGCTGTTGCCGGGGCTGGTCGTCGGGGACACCTCGCGGATCACGCCAGAGTTGGACGAGGCCTTCAAGGAGACCGACCTCGCACACACGCTCGCCGTGTCCGGCAGCAACCTGACGATCCTGCTCGCCCTGCTCATCGGGCCGCCCGGACTCGCCCAACTCGTCGAGCGACGGGGACTGGCGCCCCGCCTCGGGGTGTCGCTGCGGACGACCGCGTTGCTCGGCGGCGGGCTCACGCTGGGATTCGTCGTCGTGTGCCGGCCGGACCCGAGCGTGCTGCGGGCCGCGGCCTGCGGGGCAGTCGCGTTGCTCGCCCTCGCGACCGGACGCCGCAGATCACTGATCCCGGCGCTGGCGACGGCCGTACTGCTGCTGGTGCTGTACGACCCGTGGCTGGCCCGCAGTTACGGCTTTCTGCTCTCCGTGCTGGCCACCGGAGCCCTGCTCACGCTCGCGCCGCGCTGGAGCCTGGCGTTGCGCCGGCGCCGGGTGCCGCCGCCGCTGGCGGAGGCGTTGGCCGCCGCGGCCGCCGCGCAGGCCCTGTGCGCGCCGGTGGTCGCCGTGCTGTCGGCGCGGGTGAGCCTGGTGGCGGTGCCGTGCAATCTGCTCGTGGAGTTCGCGGTCGCCCCGGCCACGGTGCTCGGCTTCGCGGCGCTGGCGACGGCACCCGTGGCGATGCCGGTGGCCAAGGCGCTTGCCTGGTGCGCGAGTTGGCCCGCCGGGTGGATCGCGGACGTCGCCCGGACCGGGGCGTCTTTGCCCGGCGGGGGAGTGGACTGGCCGGGCAGCTGGACAGGGGCGGGGCTGCTCGCTCTCGTCACCGGGCTCCTGCTGCTCGTCGGGCGACGGCTGCTGAGACATCCCTGGTGGTGTGCCGTCTGCGCCCTGGCGTTCGTGCTGGCGGTCGTGCAGCCGCCACCGCTGACCCGGGTGATCACGGGCTGGCCACCGCCGGGCTGGCGGCTGGCGATGTGCGACGTGGGCCAGGGCGACGCGACAGTGCTGGCGGCGGGCGAGGGCACGGGAGTGGTCGTGGACGCCGGACCCGATCCGGGGCTCGTCGACGACTGTCTGCGCACGCTCGGCATCACCAAGGTCCCGCTCGTGGTACTGACCCATTTCCACGCCGACCATGTGGCGGGGCTGGCCGGGGTGCTGCGGGGACGGTCGGTGGGGGCGATCGAGACGACGGGGTTCGAGGAGCCGCTGGACCAGGCCGAGGCGGTACGGCGGGAGGCGGCCGCTCGGCGCATTCCGGTGACGCGTGCCGTGGCCGGCGAGGAGCGGCGTACGGGGCCGCTGACCTGGGAGGTGCTGTGGCCGCCGGCAGACCCGGCGACGATGGCGGCGACAGACGGGCCGAACGACGCCAGCGTCACGATGCTCGTACGGTCCGCCGGGCTGCGCTTCCTCCTCCTCGGGGACCTCGAACCACCGGCCCAGCAGGAGCTGTTGAGGTCACCGGCGGGTGCGCGGCTGGCCGGGGTGGACGTCCTCAAGGTCGCTCATCATGGTTCGGCTTACCAGGACCCGGAGCTGATACGCCGGGCCGCCCCGCGGCTCGCGCTCATCTCAGTCGGCGCCGACAACTCGTATGGCCATCCGGCTCCCAATACGGTCGCCGCGCTGCGGGCCGGGGGCGCGGTGGTGCTGCGGACGGACCGGGACGGGGCGCTGGCGGTCGCCGGGGCGGGCGGCGGAAACGGAGACGGAGACGGAGGTGGTGCGGGTCGAGGTGGCGGTGAAGGCGGTGGCGCGAGCGGTGCGGAGCTGCGGGTGGCGCGAGACTGGAGGCATGAATCCCACACAGGTTGACGCATACCTCCGCCGACTGGGAGTCCAGCACCCGGCGTGGCCCACCGTGGAGGTCCTGCGCGAACTGCATCTGCGCCATCTGCAAACCGTCCCCTTCGAGAACCTGTCGGTCCACCTCGGCGAGGAGATCGTGCTGGAGGAGGAGCGGCTGGTGGAGAAGGTGGTGGGTGCCCGGAGGGGAGGGTTCTGCTACGAACTGAACGGGGTGTTCGGGGCGTTGCTGGCCGCGCTCGGCTTCGACGTCACGCTGCTCGCCGGCCGGGTGTACGGGGACGAGGGGCGGCTCGGTATCCCGTACGACCATCTCGCGCTGCGGGTGCGGACGGTGGACGGGGGCGAGTGGCTGGCCGATGTCGGGTTCGGGGCGCACAGCCACTATCCGCTGGCGTTCGGGGCGCGGGGTGAGCAGGAGGATCCCGGCGGCACCTTTCGGATCGTCGAGGCGGGGCCGGATGCCGCCGGGGTGCGGAGCGGGGACGGTGCGGTGATGAAGGCAGGGGGTGACGCCGCGGACCTGGACGTCCTCATGGGCGGCAGGAGCCAGTACCGGCTGGAGGTGCGGCCCCGGGTGCTCGGTGATTTCGTGGCCGGGGCCTGGTGGCACAGCACCTCGTCGGCCTCGCACTTCACCCGGTCACTGGTGTGTTCGAGGGTGACGGAGGACGGCGGACGGATCACGCTCAGCGGTCGTACCTTCAAGGTGACGGCGGCCGACGGGGCGCGGGAGGAACGGGAGTTGGAGACGGACGAGGAGGTGCTGGAGGTGTACCGGGAGAGATTCGGTGTCGAGCTCGACCGGGTGCCGGCCGTGCGTCACCCCGACGGGAACGGCGGTGTGCAGGCCGTGTCCAAGGGGTGAGCGCTCGGGGCACCGGGGCCGAGCTGGAAAATGGTGCCGTGAGCGATGTGAGACATGTGCTGGTGCTGCCCGATCGGGATGCCGCGGAGGAGGTCGTCGAGGCGCTCTCGGAGCGGTTCGGGATGGATGAGGAGCCGCTGGTCGTTCGGGACGCGCTGGCGGGGGAGGACGACGCGGAGGACGCGCAGTGGCTCGTGGTGCTGCGGGATGCGGCGGGGCGGCTGGACGCCGGGGAGCTGAATGAGTTCGTGGGGGAGTGGGAGGGGTGGCGGGAGGAGCCGTGAGCCTGCGGCGCGGCTTGGCCGGGTGAGGTGACGCCTGGTTCGTCAGGTGAGGCCCGGTGGGGGGATGAGTTTTCGCTCGCCCGCGTCGGCGGGGTGCTGCGCAGGCAGCGCTGTTGGGCCGGCGTGACCGCACCCGTCCCGGAGCGCGAGGAACTGCGCGGCCAACCCGCACCAGCGCCCCACCAGCGCCCCACCAGCGCGCCACCAGGTCTCGGGCATCCCCCTGCCGTTCCGCCCATCGGCCGCAGCTACTGCGCTGTCAGTGCCCCGTGCCATGCTGTACGCGATGGCCAAGAAGACTGCTCATGACGACCTCCTCGCCCCTGTGACCCTTGCCGTGGGGCAGGAGGAGCTCCTGCTCGACCGGGCCGTGCGGGCGGTGGTCGCTGCCGCTCGGGCCGCCGATGCGGATACGGATGTGCGGGATCTGAATCCGGAGCAGCTGCAGCCGGGGACGCTCGCCGAGTTGACCAGTCCGTCGTTGTTCGCGGAGCGCAAGGTCGTGGTCGTGCGCAATGCGCAGGATCTCTCCGCCGACACCGTCAAGGATGTGAAGGCGTATCTCGGGGCGCCCGCCGAGGAGATCACCCTCGTGCTGCTGCACGCGGGGGGAGCCAAGGGCAAGACACTGCTCGACGCCGCGCGGAAGGCGGGGGCGCGAGAGGTCCTCTGTCCGAAGATGACCAAGCCGGCGGACCGGCTGGCCTTCGTGCGGCAGGAGTTCCGGGGGACGGGTCGGTCGGCCACCCCCGAGGCGTGCCAGGCTCTGGTCGATGCCATCGGAAGTGATCTGCGGGAGCTGGCGTCCGCCGTGTCTCAGCTGGTCGCGGATGTCGAGGGGACGATCGACGAGGCCGTCGTGGGGCGGTACTACACGGGGCGGGCCGAGGCTTCCAGTTTCACCGTTGCCGACCGGGCCGTGGAGGGGCGGGCCGCGGAGGCGCTGGAGGCGTTGCGGTGGTCGTTGTCGACCGGGGTCGCGCCGGTCATGATCACCAGTGCGCTGGCCCAGGGCGTGCGGGCGATCGGGAAGCTGTCGTCCGCACGGGGCGGACGGCCCGCCGATCTCGCGCGTGAGCTGGGGATGCCGCCCTGGAAGATCGATCGGGTGCGGCAGCAGATGCGGGGGTGGACGCCGGACGGGGTCGCCATTGCGCTGCGGGCCGTGGCCGAGGCGGATGCGGGGGTGAAGGGCGGGGGGGACGATCCCGGGTACGCCCTGGAGAAGGCGGTTGTGGCGATTGCCCGTGCGGCGCGGTCTCGGGGACGGGGTTAGTCCGCATTACGTCCCGTGGTGCGGGAGCCGTCACGCCATCGAGGGTGCCCCGCATTGCCGTAGCGCGTCTGCGGCATGCGCTGTGGTCGGCCGCGCAGTTCCCTGCGCCCCTTCGGGCGCTGACCTGGCCCCATCGGGCCCGTCTGCTCGGCGGTCGGCGGTCAGCGGCACCATGCCCAGGCCCAGGACCAGGCCCAGGCCCCCGCACCGATCTGGCCCCCGCGCCGTGCCCCACCGCCCATTGGGCACCCTCCTCCTGCTGTGGCTCCCCCCGGTGCTCGGGAGGAGAATCGTCGTGTCAGCCAACATCGCCGGACAACGGAGAGGTGGCGGTCGTCATGGCTGAGCATCCGCACACAGCGCTCGTTCGCAAGGGGTTCGAGGCGTTCATGCGGGGGGATATGGACACCCTGCGGGAGTTGATCGCGAAGGACGCCACGCATCACGTGCCCGGTAGTCACCCGCTCTCGGGGGACTTCAAGGGGCAGGACGCGATCATCGACATGTATCAGCGGCTCGGGCAGGAGACCGGCGGATCGATGCGTCTGGAGATGCTCGGGATCGCCGTGGACGGGCGTGGTCACGCCGTCGGGATGAGCCGGGTCACGGCCGAGCGGAAGGGCCGGCGGCTGGACGACACCGGGTGCATCGTGTTCCGGATCGTCGGGGACAAGGTCACCGACATCGACGAGTGCGTCGAGGACATCGACAAGAGCAATGAGTTCTGGTCGGACTGAGCCACCCGGCAGACAGGACTCCACGCACGTCATGACGAAGGCCCCGGTCACCCTGCCCTGGGGAAGGACACGGCACCGGGGCCTTCGGTCCAAGCTGTCGGAGTCACGCCCGCGTGGCGAACGCAGGCCGCGCGTGGCTCCTGGGAGCCGGTCGGGAGCGGATGAGAGAGGGCCCGCTCTGGTCCTTCCGGCGGTTCGGTCCCGTGGGAACGGGACCGGTCAGATCAGAAAGAGTCAGGCTTAGAGGCCGGCGACCTTCGAAGCAAGCGCCGACTTCTTGTTGGCGGCCTGGTTCTTGTGGATGACGCCCTTGGCGACGGCCTTGTCGAGCGCACGCGCAGCAGCGCGCTGGTACTCGGTGGCCTTCTCGGCGTCACCCGCGGCAGCGGCCTCACGGGCCTTGCGGATCGCGGTCTTCAGGGAGGACTTGACGGCCTTGTTGCGCAGCCGGGCCTTCTCGTTGGTCTTGATCCGCTTGATCTGGGACTTGATGTTCGCCACGAATGAGCCTCTACAGGTTCAGGCACGGGGCCAGGAGGATTCCCACGAAGGAAACCCAGGGTCCCGTACCAGGTGATTTCTCGGAGTTGTGCCTCGCGCTGAGAGGGCATGAGGACACAGCCACTCAGAGTACCAGCGGCTCCGTGAGTGGCCCAAACCGGTCGCCGGTCCCCGCCCGTGGGACCATGGAGGCTACGTATAGATCCGACCCGAGACCGCAGACACTGCGGACGCCTCAAGAATCAGGACCCTGCGTGCCCGCGATCCCCAGCCACGTGCCCGAGCCGAGCCGTACCGACCCGGCTCAGATCCGCAACTTCTGCATCATCGCGCACATCGACCACGGCAAGTCCACGCTCGCCGACCGGATGCTCCAGCTGACCGGTGTGGTCGACCAGCGCCAGATGCGTGCTCAGTATCTCGACCGCATGGACATCGAGCGTGAGCGCGGAATCACGATCAAGTCGCAGGCGGTGCGTCTGCCGTGGGCCCCGACCCATGACAAGAACGACACGCACATTCTCAACATGATCGACACCCCGGGGCACGTCGACTTCACCTACGAGGTCTCGCGGTCGCTCGCCGCCTGTGAGGGCACCGTCCTCCTCGTCGACGCCGCTCAGGGCATCGAGGCCCAGACCCTCGCCAACCTCTACCTGGCGATGGAGAACGACCTCAAGATCATCCCCGTGCTGAACAAGATCGACCTGCCGGCCGCCCAGCCGGAGAAGTTCTCCGAGGAACTCGCCAACCTCATCGGCTGCGACCCCGAGGACGTCCTCAAGGTCTCCGCCAAGACCGGGCTCGGCGTCGAGGCGCTGCTCGACAAGGTGGTGGCGGAGGTTCCCGCCCCGGTCGGCGTCCAGGACGCTCCGGCCCGCGCGATGATCTTCGACTCCGTCTACGACTCCTACCGGGGCGTGGTGACGTACGTACGAGTCATCGACGGACAGCTCAACAAGCGCGAGCGCATCCGGATGATGTCCACGAACGCCACGCACGAACTGCTGGAGATCGGGACCAACTCGCCGGAGATGCTCTCCGCAGACGGTCTGGGTGTCGGCGAGGTGGGCTACATCATCACCGGCGTGAAGGACGTCCGTCAGTCCAAGGTCGGTGACACGATCACCACCCTGCACAAGGGTGCGACCGAGGCGCTCGGCGGCTACAAGGACCCGAAGCCGATGGTCTTCTCGGGCCTGTATCCGCTGGACGGCTCCGACTACCCCGAGCTGCGCGACGCCCTCGACAAGCTCCAGCTCAACGACGCAGCGCTGGTCTACGAACCGGAGACCTCCGCCGCCCTCGGCTTCGGCTTCCGCGTCGGTTTCCTGGGCCTGCTGCACCTCGACGTGATCCGCGAGCGGCTGGAGCGCGAGTTCGGGCTCGACCTCATCGCCACCGCGCCGAACGTGGTCTACCGCGTCGTGATGGAGGACGGTTCCGAGCACACCGTCACCAACCCGAGCGAGTTCCCCGAGGGGAAGATCGACGACGTGTACGAGCCCGTCGTACGCGCCACGATCCTCGCGCCCTCCGAGTTCATCGGGTCGATCATGGAGCTGTGCCAGACCCGGCGCGGCACCCTGCTCGGCATGGACTACCTCTCCGAGGACCGGGTCGAGATCCGCTACACGCTTCCGCTCGCGGAGATCGTCTTCGACTTCTTCGACCAGTTGAAGTCCAAGACGCGCGGCTATGCATCCCTGGACTACGAGCCCACCGGCGAGCAGGCCTCCAGCCTGGTCAAGGTCGACATCCTGCTGCACGGCGACAAGGTGGACGCGTTCTCGGCGGTCACCCACAAGGACGCGGCCTATGCCTACGGTGTGCGGCTCGTCGCCAAGCTGCGCGAGCTCATCCCGCGGCAGGCCTTCGAGGTGCCCATCCAGGCCGCCATCGGCTCCCGGGTCATCGCCCGCGAGACCATCCGCGCCATCCGCAAGGACGTCCTCGCCAAGTGCTACGGCGGTGACATCTCCCGTAAGCGGAAGCTCCTTGAGAAGCAGAAGGAAGGCAAGAAGCGGATGAAGATGGTGGGTTCCGTGGAGGTTCCGCAGGAGGCCTTCATCGCGGTGCTCTCCAGCGATGACAGCGCGGGGTCGGGCAAGGGCAAGAAGTAACCGCGGGTTACACACGGTTACCCGTCGAATCGGACGGAAAGGGGTCCGTCGTGCGAAAGTGCGGTGGACCCCTACGCGTGCGTAGGGTCGCGCTCTGTAGGAAATGACAGGCCGTCGCCTCTTACGAATGGGTCGGCCGCGCTTTACTCTGATCCCTGCTCGATAGTTACTCGCGAGTTAAATAACAGCCGCAACGTGAGCCAGCCGCATTGTCGCGGGCCCGGAGGATGTCGTGAGCGACACACAGACACTGATCGAGAACCGTCCGCCGAGTGTGGCGACCGTCTTCCTGGAGCGTGTTACGGCCACGCCGGACGCCGAGGCATACCGGTACCCGGTGCCGGCCGCCTCCGGGCAGGGCCCGGACGACTGGAAGTCGCTCAGCTGGGCGCAGGCTGCGGAGCGGGTCTACGCCATCGCGGCCGGACTGATCGAACTGGGAGTGCAGCCGGAGCAGCGAATCGCCCTCGCCTCCTCCACCCGGATCGAGTGGATCCTCGCGGACCTCGGCATCATGTGCGCCGGCGCCGCCACGACCACGATCTACCCGCAGACCAACGCCGACGAGTCGGCGTTCATCCTCTCCGACTCCGAGAGCCGGGTGCTGATCGCGGAGGACGCGGCCCAGCTCGCCAAGGCGGTCGAGAAGCGCGGCGAACTCCCCGCCCTCACCCATGTCGTGGTGATCGACCCGGCCGGTGTCGAGACCACCGACTGGATCATGACCCTCTCCGAGCTGGAGGCCCGTGGCGCCGCCCGCCTCGAGAAGGACCCCGAGCTGATCAAGGAGCGGGTCGGCGCGATCACCAAGGACCAGCTCGCGACGCTGATCTACACCTCGGGCACCACCGGCCGTCCCAAGGGTGTACGGCTGCCGCACGACAACTGGGCCTACATGGCGAAGGCGACCGCCGCGACCGGGCTGATCAGCAGCGAGGACGTGCAGTACCTGTGGCTGCCGCTCGCCCATGTCTTCGGCAAGGTGCTCACCTCCGGGCAGATCGAGGTCGGTCACGTCACCGCCGTCGACGGCCGCGTCGACAAGATCATCGAGAATCTGCCGGTCGTGCAGCCGACGTACATGGCGGCCGTCCCGCGCATCTTCGAGAAGGTCTACAACGGGGTCGCCGCCAAGGCCCGTGCGGGCGGCGGCGCCAAGTACAAGATCTTCCAGTGGGCCGCCGAGGTCGGCCGCGCCTACGCCAAGGAGAGCCAGGACAACTTCCGGCGCACCGGCACCGCGGGTGCGTCCTTCGGGCTGAGCGCCAAGCACAAGGTGGCCGACGCGCTCGTCTTCTCGAAGATCCGGGAGGCGTTCGGCGGGAACCTGCGGGCGTGTGTCTCCGGGTCCGCCGCGCTCGCACCCGAGATCGGGTACTTCTTCGCCGGCGCCGGCATCCACATCCTCGAGGGCTACGGCCTCACCGAGTCCTCGGCGGCCTCCTTCGTGAACCCGGGCGAGGCCTACCGCACCGGTACGGTCGGCAAGCCGCTGCCCGGCACGGAGGTCCGTATCGCGGACGACGGGGAGATCCTGCTGCGCGGCCCGGGGATCATGCAGGGCTACCACGGGCTGCCCGAGAAGACCGCCGAGGTTCTCGAGGCCGACGGGTGGTTCCACACCGGGGACATCGGTGAGCTGTCGCCCGACGGGTACCTGCGGATCACCGACCGCAAGAAGGACCTCATCAAGACGTCCGGCGGCAAGTACATCGCGCCCGCCGAGGTCGAGGGACAGTTCAAGGCGGTGTGCCCGTACGTGTCCAACATCCTGGTCCACGGGGCGGACCGGAACTTCTGCACGGCGCTCATCGCGCTGGACGAGGTGTCGATCCTGGAGTGGGCCAAGGAGAACGGCCTTGAAGGGAAGTCGTACGCGGAGGTCGTCGCAGCGCCTGTCACCGTCTCCATGGTCGAGGGCTATGTGAAGCAGCTCAACGAGGGGCTTCAGCGGTGGCAGACGATCAAGAAGTTCCGGCTGCTGCCGAGGGACCTGGACGTGGAGCACGGTGAGATCACGCCGAGCCTGAAGCTGAAGCGGCCTGTGGTGGAGCGGGAGTACAAGGGGCTCATCGAGGAGATGTACGCGGGGTCCCGGGAGGCGTGAGGGGTGGCGGGGCTGGTCGCGCCCACGCGGCGAAGCCGCATATTGATACAGCCCCGCGCCCCTGAAAGCATCGAGTCACCGTCGCCCCAGAAGCTGACGTAGTTCTCTCACCTGGGTGCGCTGGGGATCGGCCAACTCGATCTCCAGCGCGGCCAGTTGTTTGCTCACCTCCTCGTAGTCCGCCCGTTGTCGCGCCAGCAGACTTTCCAGCTGCTGGTTCTTCCGGTGCAGTTCCAGGAAGACGCTGACCTTCGCGCGGAGCACCCAGGGGTCGAACGGCTTGGTCAGATAGTCCGCCGCGCCCGTCGCGTAGCCGCGGAAGGCGTAACCGGAGTCGTCCTCCGCGCCCGTGAGGAAGATGATGGGGACGTCCTTCGTCTGGTCCAGACGTTTGATGTGCGCCGCCGTCTCGAAGCCGTCCATGCCCGGCATCCGGACGTCCAGCAGGACCAGGGCGAACTGGCGGCGGAGCAGGGCCTTCATCGCCTCCTCGCCCGAACGGGCGCGGAACAGTGGTTCGTTGAGGGATCCCAGGACGGCCTCCAGTGCGATCAGGTTGTCCTCCATGTCGTCGACCAGAAGGATGCCCGCGCTCTCGTCGGTCCTTGCCTCAGCGCTGCTCATGTGACTGCCTCATTCAGTCGTCGGTGGGCGGGACCACCGCCTCCTCTGCGTCGGTCCGCTCCTGCGTCGGAGCGCCCTCGGGGTCCAGGAGCGCCCAGACGACGGTCAGCAACTGGTCGACGTCCACCGGCTTGGGCACGTAGTCGTTGGCGCCGCGCGCGATCGACTTCTCGCGGTCTCCGGGCATCGCCTTCGCGGTGAGCGCGACGATGGGCAGACCGGACCAGCGCGAGGTGCGGCGGATCGCGGCGATGGTCTCGTAGCCGTCCATCTCCGGCATCATGATGTCCATCAGGACGAGTTCCACATCCGGGTTGCGCTCCAGGGTCTCGATGCCCTCGCGGCCGTTCTCCGCGTACAGGACCGGCATGCCGACCCGGCCCAGCACATGGGTGAGGGCGAAGACGTTGCGGATGTCGTCGTCGACGATCAGCACCCGCCGTCCCGACAGCACCTGTCCCGCCCGGCCCGCCGTCCACGCCTCCAGCTTGGTGGGGGCCGGCCATGAGTCCTCGGCGTCGTGGGCGGTCGGGTAGGGCTCGGTGGACAGGTCCTCCGGGGCCGGCAGGAGACGGTCCTCGGTGGTCGGGCCGGTCGCCGGGTGGCCGGGGCTGACGACGGGGACGTAGAGCGTGAAGGTGGAGCCCTTGCCGGGCTCGCTCTCCGCGACGATACGGCCGCCCAGCAGGCCCGCGATCTCCCGGCTGATGGACAGACCGAGCCCCGTGCCACCGTACTTGCGGTTGGTCGTGCCGTCGGCCTGCTGGAACGCCTCGAAGATCACCGGGAGTTTCTCCCGCGCGATGCCGATGCCGGTGTCGGAGACCGCGAAGGCGACCACGTCGTCGCTGTCGCGGACGTGCACGTGGTCGGGGTCCTTGATGCGGTTCACGCGCAGCTCGACCCGGCCGCCGGCGGTGAACTTGATCGCGTTGGAGAGCAGGTTGCGCAGGATCTGCTGGAGGCGCTGCTCGTCCGAGTACATCTCGCGCGGCACGTCCTCGCCCACCGCCACCTCGAAGGCGAGCCCCCGGTCCAGGGTGAGCGGGCGGAAGGTCGCGTGGACGTAGTCGAGGAGCTTGATGAGCGGCAGCTTCTTCGGGCGTACGTCCATCCGGCCGGCCTCGATCTTCGACAGGTCCAGGATGTCGTTGATCAGTTGGAGCAGATCCGAGCCCGACCGGTGGATCGTCGTCGCGAACTGCACCTCCTGGTCGGAGAGGTGGCCGTCGGGGTTGTCGGAGAGGAGCCTCGCCAGGATCAGCAGGGAGTTCAGCGGTGTGCGCAGTTCGTGCGACATGTTCGCCAGGAACTCCGACTTGTACTGCGATGAGGTGGCCAACAGGGCCGCCTTCTCCTCCAGTTCCGCGTTCGAGCGCTGCAACTCCGCCTGCTGCTTCTGGAGTTCGTCCGAGCGCTCCTGGAGCTGCATCGCCAGGCGCTGGGACTCGCCCAGCAGGGACTCGGTGCGGGAGTTGGCGATGATCGTGTTGATGGCGACGCCGATGGTGTTCACGAACTGGTCGAAGAAGGCCAGGTGGACATCGGAGAAGCGGGAGAAGGACGCCAGCTCGATCACGCCGAGGAGTTTGTCCTCGAAGAGGATCGGGATGATGACGACGCTGCTCGGGGCCGCCTCTCCGAGCCCGCTGTTGATCTTGATGTAGTCCGGTGGGGCCTCCTCCACCAGGATGCGCTTCTTCTCGCGGGCCGCCTGCCGCACCAGGCCGTGGACCGGCATGCCGCCGGTGTCGACGGTCGCGCCCTGCGCCGAGCCGTAGCCCGCGATGAACGCGAGTCCCTTCGCGGGAACGGCGGTGTGCAGGGAGGCGCCGTCCTCGTCCGGGTCGGCCAGGAAGAACGCCCCGTACTGGGCGTTCACCAGCGGGGTCAGCTCGCGCAGGATCAGGTCGGCGACCTCCATCAGGTCCCGGTGTCCCTGCATCAGGGCGGCCAGGCGAGCGAGGTTCGACTCCAGCCAGTCCTTGGCCCGGGTGGTCTCGCGGAGGTTGGCCACCATCAGGTTGATGTTGTCCTTGAGCTCGGTGACCTCGCCCTGGGTCTCCACGGTGATGGCGCGGGACATGTCTCCCTGGGCCACCGCGGAGGCGACCTCGGCGATCGCCCGGACCTGGGTGGTCAGGTTGGACGCCAGCTCGTTCACGTTGGTCGTCAGCCGCTTCCAGGTGCCGTACACGCCCTCGACCCGTGCCTGGCCGCCGAGTTGGCCCTCGGAACCCACCTCGCGGGCCACGCGGGTGACCTCGGAGGAGAAGGAGGAGAGCGTGTCGACCATGGTGTTGATGGCGGTCTTCAGCTCCAGGATCTCGCCGCGCGCGTCCACGTCGATCTTCTTGGAGAGGTCGCCGTTGGCCACCGCGGTCGTCACCTGGGCGATGTTCCGCACCTGTGACGTCAGGTTGTCGGCCATGTAGTTGACGTTGTCGGTCAGATCCCGCCAGACCCCGGAGACCCCCAGCACCTGGGCCCGCCCGCCGAGCCGGCCGTCGGTGCCGACCTCGCGGGCCACCCGGGTGACCTCGTCGGCGAAGGCCCGCAGCTGCTCCACCATCGTGTTGACGGTGTCCTTCAGTTCGAGGATCTCGCCGCGGGCGTCGACCGTGATCTTCTTCGACAGGTCGCCGTTGGCCACGGCCGTCGTCACCTGGGCGATGTTCCGCACCTGCGACGTCAGGTTGAGGGCCATGAAGTTGACGTTGTCCGTCAGGTCCTTCCAGACACCCGACACGCCCCGCACCTGCGCCTGACCGCCCAGGTTTCCCTCGGTGCCGACCTCGCGGGCCACGCGGGTGACCTCGTCGGCGAAGGCGGACAGCTGGTCGACCATCGTGTTGATGGTCGACTTCAGCTCCAGGATCTCGCCCTTGGCCTCGACCGTGATCTTCTTGCCGAGGTCGCCCTGGGCCACGGCCGTCGACACCAGCGCGATGTTGCGGACCTGCGAGGTCAGGTTGTCGGCCATGAAGTTGACGTTGTCGGTGAGGTCCTTCCAGACGCCACTGACACCCCGCACCTGAGCCCGCCCACCGAGATTGCCCTCGGTGCCGACCTCGCGCGCGACCCTCGTCACCTCGTCGGCGAAGGCGGAGAGCTGGTCGACCATCGTGTTGATGGTGGACTTCAGCTCCAGGATCTCGCCCTGCGCGTCGACGGTGATCTTCTGGGACAGGTCGCCGTTGGCCACGGCCGTCGTCACCTGGGCGATGTTGCGGACCTGCGAGGTCAGGTTCGACGCCATGAAGTTGACGTTGTCCGTGAGGTCCTTCCAGACTCCGGACACCCCGCGTACCTGGGCCCGGCCGCCCAACTGCCCCTCGGTGCCGACCTCGCGGGCCACCCGGGTGACCTCGTCGGCGAAGGCGGAGAGCTGGTCGACCATCGTGTTCACGGTCAGCTTCAGTTCGAGGAGCTCGCCCGTCGCCTCGACCGTGACCGTACGGGTCAGGTCGCCGCGGGCCACCGCCGTGGTCACCAGGGCGATGTCCCGGACCTGCGCGGTCAGCCGGGACGCCATGGTGTTGACCGCCTCGGTCACGTCCCGCCAACTGCCCGACAGGCCCGTCACCTTGGCCCGCCCGCCCAGCCGCCCCTCGGTGCCGACCTCGCGGGCCACCCGGGTCACCTCGCCGGTGAACAGGGAGAGCTGGTCGACCATCTTGTTCACGGCCCGGCCGAGACGTCGTAGATCACCGCGCAACTGCCGGTTGCCGTCGTGCAGATCGACCCGCTGGGTCAGATCGCCGCCGGCCACCGCGTCCAGGACCCGGGTCGCGTTGGCGGCCGGGGCCACCAGGGCGTCGAGGAGCTGGTTCACGTCGTTGACCCGGGAGGCCCACGTCCCCTGCCCCGGGCTGGGGGAGAGCCGCTCGTCGAGCCGGCCGTGCCGCACGAGCTCCCGCTTCACCCGGTTGACCTCGCCGGTGAAGTGGATGTTGCGGTCCACCAGCTGGTTGAAGACGGCCGTCAGTGCGGCCACGATCCCGTCCCCGGACTCCGGCATCCGGCGGAAGTCGCCGTCCCGCGCCGCGGTCATCGCGGCGAGCAGGGGGCGCAGATCCGATGCTCGGATCCGGTCGGCATTCTGTCCGTCTTCGAGCACAGCCGTACCACTGTTCTCACTCATGGCGGCCCACTTCGGTAACTCGGCGCTTATGGGCGTGGCCAGTCTGTCACTCTGTCCGCATCGACCGAGGTGTATTCGTCCGAACTGGTTCGGGAGACGGACATGGGGGCCATTCCTGCGCAACGGGAGTCTGTTGCCCGCGCGTCCGACGTGTCGACGCGCGACGGCGACGCGCTCCCGCACGCCCCGGCGCACGCCCACGCCACCTTTCCCGGCGGTCCGCTCGCGCCGGGCGCGGCGCGGGCCCTGTTACGGGCCGCGTTCGCCGAATGGGCCGAACTCGCCCTGCCCGGCACCGAGTTCCTCACCGACCGGCAGTCGGACGACGCCGTGGTCGTGGCCAGCGAACTCGTCACCAACGCCGTCATCCACGCGGGCACCGACGTCGAGCTCGACTGCCGCCTGGAGGCGTGTTCCGGTGCCCTCGTCGTCGAGGTCCTCGACCACCATCCCTCGCGCGCCCCTCGCGACGGCGACCCCGAACCGTCGTACGGCACCCCGGAGTACGGGCGCGGGCTGCGCCTGGTCGCCGCGCTCGCCGAGACCTGGGGCATCACCTACCGCACGGGCGCCAAGACCGTGTGGGCGCAGCTGCCGGCCGGAGGCAAGGAGGCCCTCGACGGGCTCCAGGCGTACGCCGGGGACCGCGCACGTGACCGGGCGCTGCGGGTCGCCGGGATACTCGCCCCGGAGTCACCCCCGTCCCCGTCCCGGGCCCCGGCCCCGCCCGCGCCCGTCTCGCGCGGTGAGGACCGGGACTGGCTGAACCGAGGTGCCCTTTCCTTCCTCGCCGAGGCCTCCGACCTGCTCGCCGGCCAGCTCGACGAGAACCTGGTGGCCGCGCTCGCCGGGCAGCTGATCGTGCCGCGGCTGGCCGACTGGTGCGCGGTGTGGCTGGAGGACGAGGTCGCCGGGCGCTGGGGCTCCCCTCGTCCGGGAGAGGCCGACAGCGGCTGGGGCGAGGGCGGGGTGTCCGGGCCCCGGCTGGCCCGGGTCTGGCACTGCTCCGAGACCCGGATCGAGGATCTGCGGCAGGCGCTGGAGAAGGAGCCGCCGGGCACCCCGGGGACGGACCACCCCGGGCCGGTGCCGTTCCCCTGGCCCGGCGAGGCACTGGGCCCGCACGGCACGCACGGCTCCGCGCTCGCCTACCGCCTCACGGCCGGCGGCCGTCCGCTGGGCACCCTGGTCATCGGCCGGGCCGGGCTTGTCTCCTTCCCCGACGAGATCACCGGGCTCGTCGAGGACCTCAGCCGCCGGGTGGCGCTCGCCATCGGCGCGGCCCGCCAGTACGCGCGCCAGGCCACCATCAGCGCGGTGCTCCAGCGCGGTCTGCTGCCCGGCGCGGTCGCCGAGATCCCCGGGGTGCGCAGCGCCCTGGTGTACGAGCCGTGCGACAAGGGCGGGCCCAGCGGCGACTTCTACGACCTCTTCCCGGCCGGCGACGGCCGCTGGTGCTTCGCCGTCGGTGACGTGCAGGGCAAGGGCCCCGAGGCCGCCGTGGTCATCGGTCTCGCCCGGCCCTGGCTCCGGCTGCTGGCCCGCGAGGGCTACCGCGTCGCCGACGTCCTCGACCGCCTCAACCAGTTGCTCCTCGACGACGCGACGGAGGCCGCGGACGCGGCGGCGCGGGCCCTTGTCTCCGCGGGCGGCCGCCCCATGCGCCCCGGCGACGGCCCGCAGACCCGCTTCCTGTCGCTCCTCTACGGCGAGCTCGCGCCCTTCGACGGCGGAGTGCGCTGCACCCTCGCCTCCGCCGGACATCCGCTGCCGCTGCTGCTCGGATCGGACGGCGAGGTCCGCACGGCCGCGCGGCCGCAGACCCTGCTCGGGGTCGTCGAGGACGAGACGTACACCAGCGAGACCTTCGAGCTGCGGCCCGGCGACAGCCTGCTGTGTGTCACCGACGGGGTGACGGAGCGGCGCAGCGGCTCCCGGCAGTTCGACGACGAGGACGGGCTCGCGGACGTGCTGGCCGGGTGCGCGGGGCTGGACGCCCAGCTGATCGCGGAGCGGATCAAGCGGCTGGTCCACGAGTTCGGGGCGCGGCCGCCGGAGGACGATCTGGCGCTGCTGGTGCTGCAGGCGGAGTAGGTGTCCGCCGTGGTGCGGGACAATGGAGGACATGCCTTCCGCACTCCCCGACGGCGAACCCGTCCCCGATGACGGTTCACTGCCCGCGTCCGCGCTCACCGGGTCCGCCGACCGCCCGCTCGGTTTCTATCTGCACGTCCCGTACTGCGCGACCCGCTGCGGCTACTGCGACTTCAACACCTACACCGTGACCGAGCTGCGCGGTTCCGGCGGGGTGCTGGCCTCCCGCGACAACTACGCGGAGACGCTGATCGACGAGATCCGCCTTGCGCGGAAGGTCCTCGGCGACGACCCGCGCCCGGTCCGTACGGTGTTCGTCGGCGGCGGTACGCCCACGCTGCTGGCCGCCGGGGACCTGGTACGGATGCTGGGGGCGATCCGTGACGAGTTCGGGCTGGCCGCGGACGCGGAGGTGACGACCGAGGCGAACCCGGAGTCGGTGGACCCGGCGTATCTGGCCGAGCTGCGGGAGGGCGGCTTCAACCGGGTGTCCTTCGGCATGCAGAGCGCGCGGCAGCATGTGCTGAAGGTGCTGGACCGTACGCACACCCCGGGACGCCCGGAGGCCTGCGTGGCGGAGGCGCGGGCGGCGGGGTTCTCTCATGTCAACCTGGATCTGATCTACGGCACGCCCGGGGAGTCGGACGACGACTGGCGGGCGTCCCTGGAGGCGGCGATCGGGGCCGGACCGGACCATGTGTCGGCGTACGCGCTGATCGTCGAGGAGGGCACCCAGCTGGCCCGCCGTATCCGCCGGGGCGAGGTGCCGATGACGGACGACGACGTGCACGCGGACCGGTACCTGATCGCGGACTCGGTGCTGGCCGAGGCCGGATTCGACTGGTACGAGGTGTCGAACTGGGCCACCTCCGAGGCGGGCCGGTGTCTGCACAACGAGCTGTACTGGCGGGGCGCGGACTGGTGGGGAGCCGGGCCCGGGGCGCACTCGCACGTGGGCGGGGTGCGCTGGTGGAACGTGAAGCACCCCGGGGCGTACGCGGCGGCGCTGGCTTCCGGGAAGTCCCCGGGAGCGGGGCGTGAGCTGCTGTCGGACGAGGACCGGCGGGTCGAGCGGATTCTGCTGGAGCTGCGGCTGCGGGAGGGTGCGCCGCTGTCGCTGCTGCGCGAGGAGGGCCTGGCCGCTTCTCGCCGCGCGCTGGCGGAGGGGCTGCTCGAGGGGGCGCCCTACGAGGAGGGCCGGGCTGTGCTGACGCTGCGGGGGCGGTTGCTGGCGGACGCGGTGGTGCGGGATCTGGTGGATTAGGCGCCTGGTGGGGTGACGCGTCGGTTGTGCGGCGGCTGCGGGTTCGTCGTGGCTGGTCGCGCCTACGCGGCGGAGCCGCATATCGATACCGCCCCGCGCCCCTTGGGTGGGTGCAGCTGCGTCGGCGTCCGGGCGCTCCGCGTACCGCGCCCTGCGCCGGCGCGCGGCCCGGCGTGCTTCGCTGACTGACCGCAGCCGCAACCTGCTCAGGGGCGCGGGGCTGTATCGATGTGCGGCTACCGCCGCGTGGGCGCGACCAGCCCCCACCGGCCCGCGGCCGTACCACCCGCCAGCAGACCCGCCGCGCGTATCCGCTACGGCGCCGTGACGAAGTCGATCAGTTCCTCTACCCGGCCCAGCAGCTCCGGTTCCAGGTCCTTGTAGGAGCCCACGCGCTTCAGGATCGCCTGCCACACCGCGCCCGTGTTCTCCGACGGCCAGCCCAGTGCCCGGCAGACGCCCGTCTTCCAGTCCTGGCCGCGCGGTACCCGGGGCCACGCCTCGATGCCCAGGGACGACGGCTTCACCGCCTCCCAGATGTCGATGTACGGATGGCCGACGACCAGGGCGTGTTCGCTCGTCACCTCCTGTGCGATGCGCCACTCCTTCGTGCCGGGCAGCAGATGGTCGACCAGGACGCCGAGGCGGGCGTCCGGGCCCGGCGCGAACTCGGCCACGATCGACGGGAGGTCGTCCACGCCCTCCAGGTACTCCACGACCACGCCCTCGATACGCAGGTCGTCGCCCCAGACCTTCTCCACCAGTTCCGCGTCGTGACGGCCCTCGACGTAGATACGGCCCGCGCGGGCCACGCGGGCGCGTGCGCCGGGGACGGCCACCGAGCCGGACGCGGTACGGGTGGGTCGTACGGAAGCGCCTGAAGCGCCCGAAGGCCTCACCAGCGTCACCACCCGGCCCTCCAGGAGGAAACCGCGCGGCTCCAGCGGGAACACCCGGTGCTTGCCGAAGCGGTCCTCCAGCGTCACCGTGCCCGCCTCGCAGCGGATCACCGCGCCGCAGAAACCCGTCCCCGGCTCCTCGACCACCAGACCGGGCTCGGCGGGGACCTCCGGCACCGGCTTGGGCTTCTTCCACGGAGGGGTCAGGTCGGCGGAGTACTGGCGCATTCGGATGACGATAGGAGAAGCGGCCCAGGAGTGGTTACGACACGCCGAAGCGGGCCGCCAGCGCGTCCCGTTGCGCCCGGACGAACGCCGCGTCCACCACCGCTCCGTGACCGGGCACGTACAGCGCGTCCGCGCCGCCCAGCTCCAGCAGCCGGTCCAGCGCGGCGGGCCAGTGCGGCGGTACGGCGTCCGGGCCCGCCTGCGGTTCGCCCGACTCCTCGACCAGGTCGCCGCAGAAGACGACCTCCGGGGAACCCGGGACGAGCACGGCGAGGTCGTGGGCGGTGTGGCCGGGACCGACGTTCGCCAGCAGCGCCTGGCGGCCGCCGCCGAGGTCGAGCGTCCACTCGCCGGAGACGTGATGCCGGGGAGAGACGAGGGCGTCCACCGCCTCGTCGGCCACCGCCGCGTCCAGTCCGTTGCGCACCGCGTCCGCGCGCAGCTCCGCACGGCCCAGCCGTCCCCTCAGCACCGTCTCCACACCCACCGCGCCGAACACCTCCGCCCCCGCGAACGCCGCCGCCCCGAAGACATGGTCGAAGTGGGGGTGGGTGAGCGCGAGATGGGTCACACGATGGCCGGCGAGTTCCTCGGCCTGCGCGCGCAGTCGGGCGCCCTCCGCGAGGCCGGAGCCGGAATCGATCAGCAGGGCCGTTCCCTCGCCGATCACCAGGCCCGCCGTACAGTCCCAGCCGGGCAGCCGGCACCGCCCCACCCCGGTCGCGACCCGCTCCCACCCGAGCTCTTCCCAAGTCACCGTCATACAGCGACGCTATCCGTACAACCCGTCACGCCGGGACCAGCCTTGCCCAGGGACTGCCCCACCGCCGTACACTGGCCGGGGAGCGCTGGCACTCGGACGGACAGAGTGCCAGGCGAGGCGTCAAGGGAACGACTTCTGGAGGTGTGCGCGATGCTGAGTGAACGCAGGCTCCAGGTGCTGCGCGCCATCGTCCAGGACTATGTCGGCACCGAGGAGCCGGTCGGCTCGAAGGCCCTGACCGAGCGGCACAACCTCGGCGTCTCCCCGGCGACCGTGCGCAACGACATGGCGGCCCTGGAGGACGAGGGGTTCATCGCCCAGCCGCACACCAGCGCCGGGCGGATCCCGACCGACAAGGGCTATCGGCTGTTCGTCGACAAGCTGGCGGGCGTCAAGCCGATGACCGCGCCCGAGCGGCGCGCCATCCAGAACTTCCTCGACGGCGCGGTCGACCTCGACGACGTCGTGGCCCGGACCGTGCGGCTGCTCGCGCAGCTGACCCGGCAGGTCGCCGTCGTGCAGTACCCGTCCCTCACCCGCTCGACCGTGCGGCATGTGGAACTGCTCTCGCTCGCCCCGGCCCGCGTGATGCTCGTGCTGATCACGGACACCGGCCGGGTCGAGCAGCGCATGGTCGACTGTCCGGCGCCCTTCGGGGAGGCCTCGCTCGCCGATCTGCGGGCCCGGCTCAACAGCAGGGTCGCCGGTCGGCGGTTCGCCGATGTGCCGCGACTGGTCGAGGACCTGCCCGAAGGCTTCGACGTCGAGGACCGGGGTACGGTCACGACAGTGCTCTCCACCCTCCTGGAGACACTCGTCGAGGAGAACGAGGAGCGGCTGATGATCGGCGGCACCGCCAATCTCACCCGCTTCGGACATGACTTTCCCCTCACCATCCGGCCCGTCCTGGAAGCCCTGGAGGAGCAGGTCGTCCTCCTCAAGCTCCTTGGCGAGGCGGGGGATTCGGGCATGACCGTACGCATCGGTCACGAGAACGCCTATGAGGGACTCAACTCCACTTCAGTGGTGTCGGTCGGCTACGGTTCGGGCAACGAGGCAGTCGCCAAGCTCGGCGTGGTCGGACCGACCCGCATGGATTACCCGGGAACGATGGGAGCGGTACGCGCAGTGGCACGGTACGTCGGACAGATCCTGGCGGAGTCGTAAGTGGCCACGGACTACTACGCCGTTCTCGGCGTGCGCCGCGACGCGTCGCAGGATGAGATCAAGAAGGCGTTCCGTCGGCTCGCGCGCGAGCTGCACCCGGACGTCAACCCGGATCCGAAGACCCAGGAGCGGTTCAAGGAGATCAACGCCGCTTACGAGGTGTTGTCGGACCCGCAGAAGAAGCAGGTCTACGACCTCGGCGGCGACCCGCTCTCGCAGGCCGGCGGCGGTGGCGCGGGCGGCTTCGGGGCCGGTGGGTTCGGGAACTTCTCGGACATCATGGACGCGTTCTTCGGTACGGCGTCGCAGCGGGGTCCGCGTTCGCGCACCCGGCGCGGTCAGGACGCGATGATCCGTCTCGAGATCGAGCTCGACGAGGCGGCCTTCGGCACCACGAAGGACATCCAGGTCGACACGGCGATCGTCTGCACCACCTGCAGCGGTGAGGGCGCGGCGCCCGGTACCTCGGCCCAGACGTGTGACATGTGCCGCGGCCGCGGTGAGGTGTCGCAGGTGACGCGGTCCTTCCTGGGCCAGGTCATGACGTCCCGGCCGTGCCCGCAGTGCCAGGGCTTCGGCACCGTGGTCCCGACCCCGTGCCCGGAGTGCGCCGGCGACGGCCGGGTCCGCTCGCGCCGCACGCTGACCGTGAAGATCCCGGCCGGTGTGGACAACGGCACGCGGATCCAGCTCGCGGGTGAGGGCGAGGTCGGTCCCGGTGGCGGTCCCGCCGGTGACCTCTACGTCGAGATCCACGAGCTCCCGCACTCGCAGTTCCAGCGGCGCGGCGACGACCTGCACTGCACGGTCACGCTCCCGATGACGGCGGCGTCGCTCGGCACGAAGGTGCCGCTGGAGACGCTGGACGGCATGGAGGAGGTCGACATCCGGCCCGGTACCCAGTCCGGCCAGTCGATCCCGCTGCACAGCCGGGGCGTCACCCACCTGCGCGGCGGCGGCCGGGGCGACCTCATCGTCCACGTCGAGGTCCAGACCCCGACCAAGCTGGACCCCGAGCAGGAGCGCCTCCTGCGCGAGCTGGCCAAGCTGCGCGGCGAGGAACGGCCCACGGGGCAGTTCCAGCCTGGTCAGCAGGGGCTGTTCTCCCGGTTGAAGGACGCGTTCAACGGTCGCACGTGAGCTGTGGGACGACTGCCGGGGGTCCGGGGGTCGTCCCCCGGGCAGACACAGTCAGCCTGGTCAGCAGGGGCTGTTCTCCCGGTTGAAGGACGCCTTCAGCGGTCGTACGTGAGCTGTCGAAGGGCCGATTCGGACTTGTTCGGAGGACGTGACAACATGCCGTCATGTCCTCCGCGCTGACCGGTCTCTTCCGTCATCCGATCGTGCAGGCCCCCATGGCGGGCGGCGTCTCCGTGCCGCGGCTCGCCGCCGCCGTGTCCGAGGCGGGCGGGCTCGGGTTCCTCGCCGCCGGGTACAAGACGGCCGACGGGTTGTACCAGGAGATCAAGCAGCTGCGCGGCCTGACCGGGCTGCCCTTCGGGGTCAACCTCTTCATGCCGCAACCCGAGTATGCCGACCCGGCGGCCGTCGAGGTCTACGCCCATCAGCTCGCCGGCGAGGCCACCTGGTACGAGACCGAGCTCGGCGACCCCGACAGCGGCCGTGACGACGGATACGACGCCAAGCTCGCCGTACTCCTCGACAACCCCGTGCCGGCGGTCTCCTTCCACTTCGGCATCCCGAGCAGTGAGACCTTGGAGTCGCTGCGCCGCGCCGGCATCTACACCCTCGTCACCGCGACCACCCCCGAAGAGGCGCTCGCCGTGCAGTACGCGGGCGCCGACGCCGTCATCGCGCAGGGCGTGGAGGCCGGCGGGCACCAGGGCACCCACCGGGACCTGCCCGAGCAGGACGGCTCCGGCCTCGGACTCCTCTCCCTCGTCGCCCAGATCCGGGAGACGGTGACCATCCCGATCGTCGCCGCCGGCGGCATCATGCGCGGCAGCCAGATCGCCGCCGTCCTCGCCGCGGGCGCGAGCGCGGCCCAGCTCGGCACGGCGTTCCTCGCCACGCACGAGTCCGGCGCCCACGACGTGCACAAGCAGGCGCTGACCAATCCCCTCTACGTCCGCACCGAGTTGACCCGCGCCTTCTCCGGCAGACCGGCTCGTGGCCTGGTCAACCGTTTCCTGCGCGAGCACGGACCGTACGCGCCCGCCGCCTACCCCGAGGTCCACCACCTCACCGCCCCGCTCCGGAAGGCCGCCGCCAAGGCCAAGGACGCCCAGGGCATGGCGCTGTGGGCGGGGCAGGGGCACCGGATGGCACGCGAGCTGCCCGCGGGGCAGCTGGTGGAGATACTCGCCGCCGAACTCGACGCCGCCAGGACAGCGTTGTCAGGCACGGGGGACCTGCGATGACCGCACCGGTGTTCGTGGTCGAGCACTTCGACGCGGACGGCGGCGGACGCTACGTCCTCGACGGCCCCGAAGGGCGCCACGCCGTCTCCGTGAAGCGGCTCAAGGCCGGCGAGGACGTCATCCTCACCGACGGGGCCGGACGCTGGGCCGACTGCGTGGTGCTCGCCGCCGAGGGCAAGGACCGGCTGATCGTCCAGCTGGACTCGGTGGCCGAGGAACCCCGGGCACAGCCCCGCATCACCGTCGTCCAGGCCCTCCCCAAGGGCGACCGCGGTGAACTCGCCGTCGAGACCATGACCGAGGTCGGCGTCGACGCCGTCGTCCCCTGGCAGGCGGCCCGCTGCATCACCCAGTGGAAGGGCGACCGGGGCCTGAAGGCGCTCGCCAAGTGGCGGGCCACCGCCCGCGAGGCCGGCAAGCAGTCCCGCCGGGTCCGCTTCCCGGATATCGCGGACGCGGCGACGACCAAACAGGTTGCCGCACTTCTCGCCAAAGCCGACTTCGCCGCCGTTCTCCACTCCGACTTCGACCGCGGCAGCGAGCCGCTGGCCACCGCCGAACTCCCCGACGAGGGGGAGATCGTGCTGGTCGTCGGCCCCGAAGGAGGCGTCGCCAAGGACGAGTTGGCGCTCTTCGAGGAGGCCGGTGCGCGCGCCTACGTCCTCGGGCCCACCGTGCTGCGCACCTCGACCGCCGGAACCGCGGCGACCGCTCTGCTCCTCGGCCGCACCGGCCGCTGGTCCTGACCCCAAGAAGGACGGCTGTGGAACTCGCCCAAGTACGCCTGCTCGTCACCGACTTCGCCGCTTGCTACCGCTTCTACGCCGAGGTCCTCGGCCTCAAGCCCCAGTCGGGGTCGACGGGCGGGCCGTACGAGAAGTTCAGCCCCGCCACCGGCTCGGCGGGCATCGCCCTGCAGGACCGGTCGATGATGGCGGCGGTCCTCGGCGAACTGGGCGACACGGCCACCGGCCACCGCTCCCTGGTCGTGCTTCGCGTCGACGACCTGGACACCTACTGCGAGCAGATCGCGTCCCGCGGCGCCACCCTCCTGCACGGCCCGTCCCCGATGACGGACCGCATGCGCGTCGCCCACCTCAAGGACCCGGAGGGCAACCTGGTGGAGCTCCAGGAGTGGCTGCTGCTGCGTACCTGAGCACCGCGTCGAAGAGATCCCAGCCGTCCAACTCGGCCGCACCGGGCAGGAGTCCGCGGTCCGTCGCCTCGTCGATCAGATGGCGTACGACACCGGGTTCGTTGAGGTTGAGCAGCTTCCCGGGGCCGGTCGCCACGCAGCCGACGTACGAGTAGCCGCCGGAGATGGCCCCTCGCTCGCCCTCCCGGAAGACGATCCGGGTGCGGACCCCGTCGAGGACCAGGTGGAGCACATCCCGGCAGACGTCGCTGTCGCGGTGCTTGTGCCGGACGCTCCACAGGTAGGTCGTCCGGTCGTCCACGACGAGCGTTCTCGCCGCACGGTCCTTGCGCATCCGCCCACCGTAGCCCGACCGGCGCACAGGTGGCCGTATGCGCCCTACCGTCCCGGGCGGGACAGTGGCAGGCTGCCCTGCATGGTGGCGTTGAGACGGAACTGGCGTCGGCCGCGCGGGGTGCGAGCAGCGGGTGTGATCGGGGGTGCCGTGCTGGCCGTGGGCGGGGTCGCCGCGTGTGATCCGACCGGGGTGGTCAGCTCCGCGACCGTGTCGTACACCACCGACCAGCTGGTCACCAAGGAGCTGAACCGGCAGAAGGCCGACGTGAGTTGGCTGACCTGCACGGCCTCGTACGACAACGGCGACCGGACACCGAGCGCGAGTGTGAACACCGTCGCCACCGTCAACTGCGACGGGAAGACGAGGGACGGCAAGGACATCACCGTCAAGGGCAAGGTGACGCGGACCGTCAGCGGCGCGTGTGTGCGCGGGGACCTCACCGCCACCGTCGGCGGTAAGCAGTGGTTCCACGTGGAGGGTCTCGGCGACTGCAGCGCCACACCCACCCCGCCCGTCGACAACCCCCGACAGCCCGGCGCGACCGTCACCGTGACCGTCACCAAGACGATCTGGTGCCAGAAGGACCCGCAGTGCTGGCCCGACGGCAAGTGATCGAAACCTCTGTGCACGGGGACCGCCCTTGCATAGGGTGATCGGGTGACACAGCCTGCGACGTCTGCATATCTCCGGTTTCCGCACCTGCAGGGCGAGTTGGTGGCCTTCACCGCCGAGGACGACGTGTGGCTCGCGCCGCTCGACGGCGGGCGTGCCTGGCGGGTCAGCGCGGACAACGTGCCGGTCACCCACCCCCGTATCTCGCCCGACGGCACGACCGTCGCCTGGACCTCCGCCCGCGACGGCGCCCCCGAGGTGCACATCGCCCCGGTCGACGGCGGACCGTCCAGAAGGCTGACCCACTGGGGCAGTGCGCGCACCCAGGTGCGCGGCTGGACCCCGGACGGCGAGGTCCTCGCGATCACCACCCACGGCCAGGCCAGCCTGCGCCGCAGCTGGGCGCACACCGTCCCGCTCGACGGCGGCCCCGGCACCACCCTGCCGTACGGGCCGGTCGGCCAGGTCGCGTACGGACCGGCGACCGTGATCCTCTCCGCGCCCATGGGCCGGGAGGCCGCCTGGTGGAAGCGCTACCGGGGCGGTACGGCGGGCAAGCTGTGGATCGATCCCGAGGGCGACGGCGAGTTCGTACGGCTGCATGAAGAGCTGGACGGGAACCTGGAGTACCCCGTGTGGGCGGGCGACCGGATCGCCTTCCTCTCGGACCACGAGGGCACCGGGGCCGTCTACTCCTCCCTCGCCGACGGCTCCGACCTGCGACGGCACACGCCCCTCGACGGTTACTACGCCCGGCACGCGGCAGGCGACGGCACCCGGGTCGTCTACACCTCCGCAGGCGAGCTGTGGATCCTCGACGACCTCGACGGGGCCGAACCGCGCCGCCTGGAGGTCCGGCTCGGCGGACAGCGTGCCGACCGGCAGCCGTTCCCGGTGGACGCCTCCCGCTGGTTCGGCTCGGCCGCCCCCGACCACACCGCGCGCGGCAGCGCGGTCGCGGTGCGCGGTGCCGTCCACTGGGTCACCCACCGCTCGGGCCCGGCCCGCGCCCTCGCCGCCGAACCCGGCGTCCGGGCCCGGCTGCCGCGCACCTTCCGCACGGAGGGCGAGGAGTGGGTGGTGTGGGTGACGGACGCGGAGGGCGACGACGCCCTGGAGTTCGCGCCCGCCACCGGACTCGCCCCCGGCGCCACCCCGCGCCGTCTCGCCGCCGGACAGCTCGGCCGCGTCCTGGGTCTCGCCATGGCCCCCGACGGCAGCCGGGCCGCGGTCGCCGCGCACGACGGCCGCGTGCTGCTCGTCGAGCGGGAGACCGGTGAGGTCCGCGAGGTCGACCGCAGCGAGGACGGCGACGTACGGGGGCTGACGTTCTCGCCCGACTCGGCCTGGCTCGCCTGGTCGCACCCCGGCCCCGCCCCGCTCTGCCAGCTCCGCCTCGCCAACACCACCGACCTGTCGGTCACCGAGGCGACCCCGCTGCGCTTCCAGGACTACGCCCCCGCCTTCACCCTCGACGGCAAGCACCTGGCCTTCCTGTCCAACCGCTCCTTCGACCCGGTCTACGACGAGCACGTCTTCGACCTCGCCTTCGTGGTCGGTGACCGCCCGCACCTGATCACCCTGGCCGCGACCACGCCGTCCCCGTTCGGCCCGCAGCGCCACGGCCGCCCCTTCGAGGCCCCCGACAAGGACGAGACCCCCGACAGCGAGGGCACCCCGGCCACCCGTATCGACCTGGAGGGCCTGGCCGACCGGATCGTGCCGTTCCCGGTGGAGGCAGGCCGCTACTCCAACCTCCGCGCGGCCAAGGACGGCGTCCTGTGGCTCCGGCACCCCGTCCAAGGCGTGCTCGGCTCCTCCCGGGCCACCCCGGACGACCCCGACCCCAAGACCGACCTCCAGCGCTACGACCTCGCCCAGCAGCGCCTCGAGCACCTCGCCGTCGACGCCGACCACTTCGCCGTCAGCGGCGACGGCAAGCGGGTCCTGCTGTGGACCGACGGCCGCCTGAAGGTCGTACCGAGCGACCGCCGTGCCTCGAACGACGACGACAGCGACACGAACATCAGCGTCGACCTCGGCCGCATCCGCCAGACCGTCGACCCGTCGGCCGAGTGGCGCCAGATGTACGCGGAGACCGGCCGCATCATGCGCGACCACTTCTGGCGTCCGGACATGAGCGGTGTCGACTGGGACGGCGTGCTCGACCGCTACCGCCCCGTCCTGGACCGGCTGGCCACCCACGACGACCTCGTCGACCTCCTCTGGGAGGTGCACGGCGAACTCGGCACCTCCCACGCCTACGTCACCCCCCGCGGCGGCCACGGTCACGGCCCCCGTCAGGGCCTGCTCGGCGCCGACATCTCCCGCCACGAGGACGGCCCCCAGGGGTCGGCACAGTGGCGCATCGACCGCATCCTGCCGACCGAGACCTCCGACCCCGACGCCCGCTCCCCGCTCGCCGCGCCCGGCGTCGCGGTCCGCGCCGGGGACGCGATCGTCGCGGTCGGCGGCCACCCGGTCGACCCGGTCACGGGCCCCGGCCCGCTCCTGGTCGGCACGGCGGGCAAACCGATCGAGCTCACCATCTCCCCGTCCGGCGGCGGCGAGCTGCGGCACGCGGTCGTCGTCCCGATCTCCGACGAGGAGCCCCTGCGCTACCACGCCTGGGTCGCCGACCGCCGCGCCCACGTCCACGAGAAGTCCGGCGGGCGGCTGGGGTATCTGCACGTCCCGGACATGCAGGCCCCGGGCTGGGCCCAGATCCACCGCGACCTGCGGGTCGAGGTGGCCCGTGAGGGGCTCGTGGTGGACGTCCGTGAGAACCGCGGCGGCCACACCTCCCAGCTGGTCGTCGAGAAGCTGGCCCGCCGGATCGTCGGCTGGGCGCTGCCGCGCGGGATGCGCGCCTACAGCTACCCGAGGGACGCGCCACGCGGTCCCGTCGTGGCGGTGGCGAACGAGTTCTCGGGATCCGACGGCGACATCGTCAACGCGGCGATCAAGGCGCTGGGCATCGGCCCGGTGGTCGGAACGCGCACCTGGGGCGGTGTCATCGGCATCGACAGCCGCTACCGCCTGGTCGACGGCACGCTGATCACCCAGCCCAAGTACGCGTTCTGGCTGGAGGGTTACGAGTGGGGCGTGGAGAACCACGGGGTGGACCCGGACGTGGAGGTGGTGCAGAGGCCGCAGGACCACGCGGCCGGCCGGGACGCACAGCTGGACGAGGCGGTGCGGATCGCCCTGGAGGCACTGGAGAGCAGTCCTGCCAAGATTCCGCCGACCCTGCCTGACTAAGATGCCCCCGAGATCCGAGGCGAAAGGAACACCATGCCAGGGGAACCCCAGGACGACTGCCTGTTCTGCAAGATCGTCGAAGGCCACATCCCGGCGACGATCGTCCGGGAGACGGACACCACCGTCGCCTTCCGGGACATCAACCCCCAGGCACCCACCCACGTCCTGGTGATCCCCAAGGCCCACTACGAGACCGCCGCGGTGCTCGCCGCCGCCGCGCCCGAGCTCGCCGCCGACGTCCTGCGCGAGACCCAGGCCGTCGCCGACGACGAGAAGCTGGAGAGCTACCGCACGGTCTTCAACACCGGCAGCGGCGCCGGCCAGACCGTCTGGCACGCCCACGCCCACGTGATCGGCGGCCGCGGTCTGCACTGGCCGCCCGGATAACCCACGGTGTCCGTACGTGAATTGGTCGTCCTCGGCACAGCCAGCCAGGTCCCCACAAGGCACCGCAACCACAACGGCTATCTGCTGCGGTGGGACGGCGAGGGCATCCTCCTCGACCCCGGAGAGGGCACCCAGCGTCAGATGCTGCGCGCCGGGGTCGCCGCCCACGACCTCAACCGTATCTGTGTCACCCACTTCCACGGCGACCACTCCCTCGGCCTCGCGGGCGTGATCCAGCGCATCAACCTCGACCGGGTCCCGCACGAGGTCACCGCCCACTACCCGAAGTCGGGGCAGCGCTTCTTCGACCGGCTGCGATACGCGACGGCGTACCGGGAGACCGTCCGGCTCACCGAGGCACCGGTCAGCGAGGACGGGGTCATCGCGCGCACCGGCGGCTACACCCTCCAGGCCCGCAAGCTCTCCCATCCCGTCGAGTCCTACGGCTATCTCCTCAGCGAAGCCGACGGCCGCCGCATGCTTCCCGACCGCCTCGCCGCGCACGGCATCAAGGGGCCCGACGTCGGACGGATCCAGAGGGAGGGCTCTCTGAACGGCGTCCTTCTCGACGACGTCAGCGAGATCCGCCGGGGTCAGCGCTTCGCGTTCGTCATGGACACCCGCCTCTGCGACGGCGTCCACGCCCTCGCGGAGGGCTGCGACCTGCTCGTCATCGAGTCGACCTTCCTTGACGAGGACGAGCAACTAGCCGTGGAGCACGGCCATCTGACCGCCGGTCAGGCCGCGAGGGTCGCCCGGGACGCCGGCGTACGGCATCTCGTGCTCACGCACTTCAGTCAGCGCTACTCCGAACCGGAGGAGTTCGAGCGGCAGGCGCGGGCGGCCGGCTACGAGGGCGAGCTGACCGTGGCCCACGACCTCCTGCGGGTCCCGGTTCCGAAACGGCGATAAAGCAGCCGTACGATGCTTTGATGTCCCTCCCCAAAGCTGAACTGCACCTGCACATCGAAGGCACCCTGGAGCCGGAGCTGGCTTTCGAGCTGGCCGCGCGCAACGGCGTCGAGCTGCCGTACGCCGACACGGACACGCTCCGCGAGGCGTACCGGTTCGAGGACCTCCAGTCCTTTCTGAACCTGTACTACGAGCTCATGGCCGTCCTGCGCACCGAGCGGGACTTCGAGGACCTGGCGAACGCCTATCTCGCCCGGGCCGCCGCGCAGGGGGTGCGGCACGCGGAGATCTTCTTCGACCCGCAGGCGCACATCGCGCGGGGCGTGGAGATGGGGACGGTCGTCGAGGGGCTGTGGCGGGCGCTGGCCCGCAGCGAGGCCGTGCACGGCGTCTCCACGCAGCTGATCATGTGCTTCCTGCGGGACGAGTCCGCCGAGTCCGCTCTCGAGACCCTCGCGGCCGCCAAGCCGTATCTCGACCGGATCGTCGGTGTGGGGCTCGACTCCGCCGAGGTGGGGCATCCTCCGGTGAAGTTCCGCGAGGTGTACGAGGCCGCGGCGGAGCTGGGGCTGCGGCGGGTGGCTCACGCCGGGGAGGAGGGCCCGCCGGAGTACATCGTCGAGGCACTGGACGTGCTCGGGGTGGAGCGAATAGACCACGGCCTGCGGTGCATGGAGTCCCCGGAACTGGTGGCTCGTCTTGTGCGGGACCGGATACCGCTGACGATGTGTCCGTTGTCCAACGTGCGGCTTCGTACGGTCGACGTGCTCGCCGACCATCCGTTGCCCGCGATGCTGGACGCCGGCTTGCTCTGCACGGTGAACTCCGACGACCCGGCGTACTTCGGGGGGTATGCGGGGGACAACTTCGACGCGGTGCGCTCGGCGCTGGGCCTGGGCGAGGAGACGTTGCGGGAGCTGGCCCGCAACTCCTTCCTCGCGTCCTTCCTGGAGCATGATGAGGAGCTGCGGGCCCGGTATCTTGCGGAAGTTGATACGTACGAGTTCTGAGGTGCTTTGTCGGGGTGCGGGCCGGTGGGGGCTGGTCGCGCCCACGCGGCGGAGCCGCATATTGACACAGCCCCGCGCCCCTGAAGGGGCGCCTCACGCCGCCGTCGCCTTGTCGTAGGCCTGGGTCTCCACCGGGATCTCCACCACCGGCAGCGCGCGCCTGCCCGCGCCCATCGCCACCGCCGTCATCGGTACGGCTATCAGCAGCAGGCCCGCTGCCAGGACCGTGCCCATCACGGTGAAGCCGGCCTCGGATGCGAGCAGGCTTCCCGTCAGGGGACCCGCTGCCGTACCCAATGACGAGGCCGAGCCGACCAGGACCGCCCAGCGGCCGCGGGGATCCAGGGACGCGGCCAGGCCGATGACGTACGACAGGACGATCGGGTAGAGCGTGTTCCACGCGATCTCGCCGGACGCGAAGGACGGCAGGTCGGTCGCGGAGGCGCTGAGGGCGATGCAGGCGGCGATGAGGACGGTGCCGCCGCCGACGGGGAGCGCGCGGCCGAGGCGTGGGCCCAGGGCGCCCGCGCCGACGACGCCCAGCAGGCCCGCGCCGAGGGCGATCGCGAAGACCGCGCCGACGGTCGCCTCGGAGAGGTGGGCCTGGGTGAGGCCGATGCGGCCGCTGACGCCCCAGAGGGCGTTCTGGGCGAGGGACCAGCAGAGCAGGGTGCCGGCGAGGAGGAGGCCGGCCCGGGGGTGGGGGAGCGGGGCGGGTGTCTCCCGGGTTCGGGCGGGGGCCGTGGCGAGGGGGAGACGGCCCGTCAGGGGCCAGACCGCCAGCGCGGTGAGGGCGATCGCGGCCAACGGCTGGCCGTGGCCGGGGCCCAGGTGGGGGACGGTCAGGTAGACGGCGCCCGCGAGTGCGGAGACGCCGAGGAGGCCGACCGTGGTGGTGCGGTGCGGGTCCGGCTGGGCGGCGATGCCGGTGGCGGCCACCGCCGTCGACGTACCGGATCCGAAGCCGCCGATCAGCGCGCCCACGACGACGGCCGGGACGGCGTGGGCGAGGGCGGCGCCGCCGTAGCCGAGACCGGCGAGGGTGAGGCCGATGCGGGCGAGGGTGCGGGGCCCGAAGCGGTCGACGCGGGAGGCGAGCAGGAAGCCTGCCGCCGCCGAACTCAGCAGCAGCGCGCTGCCGACGGCGCCCGCCTCGGTGGCGGTGAGGGCAAGCCCGGAGTCGAGCCTGCCGACGGTGGTCGGGAGGAGGTAGGGGGCGAGGTACCCGGCCGTGAAAAGGGCAATGAGGGGCCAGGGCAGGGTGGTGCGTGGGGCGGACACGGGCGTTCCCAGGGCATGCGAAAGAAGCGGCTCAAAAGGGGGTGGAGCGCAGGCCGTCGACGGACAGGAACGCGCGAAGAATTTGTATCAAGCACGCGGTTGCGGAAGAAGCCCAGGGTGCGTGATGTGGCTCACGTTTCGTTTGGGATGAGGGAAGCCGGGTAAAAGCGAGCGCCCCGGGGGCCCGCTAACGCCAGCTGGACGCGCCGCCCGCGCCCGGCGCCGTCGCCTCGATCTTGCCCCTGATCTCGCGCATCACCGCGATGATCTGCTGCTCGTGTTCCGGCGTCAGACGCGCGACCGGGACCGAGCAGCTGATGGCGTCCTGTGCGGGGGAGTCGTAGCGCAGACAGAACCCGAAGCCGACGATGCCGAGGACGCCTTCCTCGCGGTCGATCGAGTAGCCGCGTGCGCGGACCGCGGCGAGGTCGGTCAGCAGGGACTCGCGGGTGGTGTGGGAGTTCGGGGTGAGTGCCTCGTACGGCCCCTCGGGGAGCCTCTCGTCGGGCCACTCGGCCAGCAGCGCCTTGCCCAGGGCGCCGACGTGCGCGGGCAGCCGGCGGCCCACCCTGCTGATCGTCCTCAGGTATTCGTGCGACTCGCGCGTCGCCAGATAGGCCACGTCCCGGCCGTCGAGCCGGCCCATGTGGATCGTCTCGCCCAGCGCCTGGGACGCCTCGTCGAGATACGGCCGTACGACCCGCACCCGCGGGTCGGAGTCCAGATAGCTGGTGCCGGTGAGCAGGGCGTGGATGCCGATGCCGTAGAGGGAGCCGGTGATGTCGGTGCGGACCCAGCCGCGCGAGATCAGGGTCTGGAGCAGCGCGTACATCGAACTGCGCGGCACCGCCAGCGCGTCCGCGAGCTCCTGGAGCCGGGCCGGGCGGTCGCCGCGCGCGGCCAGCAGTTCGAGGAGCTCGACCGTGCGGGCCGCCGACTTCACCTCGCGGACGCCACCTGTCTCTGACATGCGCCGATGGTAATAGGCCCCCCGAACCCCGTGCCGACCCATTGACGGACGGGATTCGCATATCTAACCTTCATCTCCATACGTAGATATGGTCTACATGGGGAGATGAATGAGGGTGACCCTCGACCCGGACACGGCCCGACGACTGCGGGACGGCATGGCACGCGGTGTGCTGTCGTTCCCGCTCACGAGCTTCCACGACGACGGCACCCTCGACCCGGACGGCTTCCGCGCCCATGTCGCCGCCCAGATCGCCACCGGCCCCGGCGCGCTCTTCCCCGCCTGCGGCACCGGTGAGTTCTTCTCGCTGGACGAGGACGAGTACCGGCAGGTCGTCACCATCGCGGTCGAGGAGGCCGGCGGCCGGCTGCCCGTCGTCGCCGGAATCGGCTACGGCTGGGCGCAGGCCGTTCGTTTCGCCCGGATCGCCGAGGAGGCGGGCGCGGACGCGCTGCTGGTCCTCCCGCACTACCTGGTCGCCGCCCCGCAGGACGGGCTGGTCGCGCAGCTGGAGCAGATCGCGGCGCGGACGCGGCTGCCGCTCATCGCCTACCAGCGTGGTCAAGTCGCCTTCGGCGTGAGCGCGTTCAGGCGGGTCGCCGCGATCCCCGGTGTCATCGGGCTCAAGGACGGACACAGCGACCTCGACCGGCTCCAGCGCCTCACGCTCGCCGCCCCCGAAGGCTTCCTGTTCTTCAACGGCGCCTCCACCGCCGAGATCCAGGCCCGCGCCTACGCCACCGTCGGTGTCCCCGCCTACTCCTCCGCCGTCCACGCCTTCGCCCCCGAGATCGCGAACGCCTTCTTCACCGCCCTGCGCGACGGCGACAAGGGCGACGGCACGGTCGAGAAACTGCTGCGCGACTTCTACGTCCCGCTCGTCGAACTCCGCGACCGCGTGCCCGGATACGCCGTCTCGCTGGTGAAGGCGGCGGCACGACTGCGGGGACGTCCGGTCGGGCCGGTGCGCGCGCCGCTCACCGATCCGTCGGACGCCGACCTGGCCGACCTCCGCCTGCTGCTGACCGCCGGTCTCGACCTCGTAGGAGCCGCACTGTGAACCTCACGATCACCGATGTCCGGCTGACGCCGATCCTCGTCGCCGATCCGCCGCTGCTGAACACACAGGGCGTCCACCAGCCGTACACGCCCCGGCTGATCGTCGAGGTCGAGACCGCGGACGGGGTCACGGGCGTCGGGGAGACGTACGGCGACACCAAGTACCTGGAGCTGGCCCGCCCCTTCGCCGCGAAGCTGATCGGACGTCAGGTCGGGGATCTGAACGGACTGTTCACGGTCGCGGACCAGGTGGCGGTCGATTCCTCCCGGGTCTCCGGGCAGGTGGACGTCGGCGGGCTGCGGGGAGTGCAGACCGCCGACAAGCTGCGTCTGTCCGTCGTCTCCGGCTTCGAGGTGGCCTGTCTCGACGCGCTGGGCAAGGCGCTCGGGCTGCCGGTGCACGCGCTGCTCGGGGGCAAGGTGCGGGACGCGGTCGAGTACAGCGCGTACCTGTTCTACAAGTGGGCCTCGCATCCTGAGGGCGTCGTCTCGGAGAAGGACGACTGGGGAGCGGCTGTCGACCCCGCGGGGGTGGTGGAGCAGGCCCGGTTGTTCACGGAGCGCTACGGCTTCACGTCCTTCAAGCTCAAGGGCGGGGTCTTCCCGCCGGACGAGGAGATCGCGGCGATGAGGGCGCTGGCCGAGGCGTTTCCCGGGCACCCGCTGCGGCTCGATCCCAACGGGGCCTGGAGCGTGTCGACCTCGCTGAAGGTGGCCGCGGAGCTCGGCGATGTTCTGGAGTACCTGGAGGATCCCGCGCTGGGGACGGCGGCCATGGCCGAGGTCTCCGCCAAGACCGATGTCCCGCTGGCCACCAACATGTGCGTGACGACCTTCGCGGAGATCAAGGAGGCGTTCGCCAAGAACGCGGTCCAGGTGGTGCTCTCGGACCACCACTACTGGGGCGGGTTGCGGAACACCCAGCAACTCGCCGCGATCTGCCGGACGTTCGGGGTGGGAGTGTCCATGCACTCCAACACACATCTGGGGATCTCGCTGGCTGCGATGACGCATGTCGCGTCCACCGTGCCCAACCTCCACCACGCCTGTGACTCGCACTACCCGTGGCAGTCGGAGGACGTGCTCACCGAGCGCCTCAGCTTCGAGGACGGGGCCGTGAAGGTCTCCGACGCGCCCGGCCTCGGCGTCGAACTCGACCGGGAGAAGGTGGAGTTCCTGCATCGGCGGTGGCTCGATGACGACGGTTCACTGCGGGAGCGGGACGACGCCGCGGCCATGCGGGTGGCCGAGCCGGGCTGGGTCACGCCGGACGTGCCTCGCTGGTAGTGACGGCGCTTGGACGTACGGCCCCTCTCGCCGCGTCTGCTGTTCTGCCGGTCTGCGGAGGCGGGCCGTGACACGGCCCGGACGGCGCGCCCGGGACCTGCGACGGGCCTGACGTGGCGGGCGGGTCGCGGGTGAGCGCCGACGCGTTGTCGGCGGTGTGGTGCAGACTGGCCTGATCCGCACCACGTCCAGGGAGCGCACCGTGATCGCGTCCAACGCGTCCACCGGAAAGGGACCGTCGCACTTCGGAGGGACCGGGCAGGGCCAGGCCCGCGTCGACCCTCTCGCAGCTCTGCGGGTACCCGACGATCCGCCCTGGGACGTCTATCTCACCGGCACCGTGTTCCTCGACATCATCTTCACCGGGCTCGAGTCCGCCCCGGTGCGCGGGACCGAGTCCTGGGCTCGCGGGATGGGGTCCAGCCCCGGCGGTGTGGCGAACATGGCCACCGCCCTGGCCCGGCTCGGGCTGCGCACCTCGCTGGCCGCGGCCTTCGGCGACGACCACTACGGCGAGTACTGCTGGGACGCCCTGGAACAGGGCGAGGGCATCGACCTCACTCCGTCCCGCACGGTCCCCGGCTGGCACTCCCCGGTCACCGTGTCGATGGCCTACGAGGGCGAGCGCACCATGGTCTCCCACGGCCACGAGCCGCCCCCGGAGGCCGTGCTCATCCAGGAGGGCGCGCCCGGCTGCCCCCCACGCGCGCGGGCGGCGGTGGCGTCCCTCGAGCCGGGAAAGCGGGCCCCCTGGATCGCTCAGGCGGCACACGAGGGCACCCGCATCTTCGCCGACGTCGGCTGGGACGAGACCGGGGCGTGGGACCTGGCGGGCCTCGCCGACCTCGAACACTGCGAGGCGTTCCTGCCAAACGCGCAGGAGGCGATGCGCTACACCGGCGCCGGCTGCCCCCGGGAGGCCGCGCACGCGCTCACCGACCACGTACCGCTCGCCGTGGTCACCCTCGGCGCGGAGGGCGCGTACGCCGTGGACCGGCGGACCGGGGAGACCGCCGAGGTCCCGGCGATCGAGGTCGCGGCGCTCGACCCGACCGGCGCCGGGGACGTCTTCGTGGCCGGCTTCGTCACCGGCACCCTCGCGGGCTGGCCGCTGGCGGACCGCCTGGCCTTCGCGGGCCTGACCGCCGCGCTCTCCGTCCAGGAGTTCGGCGGCTCCCTGTCCGCACCGGGCTGGTCCGAGATCGGCGCCTGGTGGCGCAAGGTCCAGTCCGTCGACTCCCAGGACCCGACCGCGCTGCGACGGTACGCGTTCCTGGCGGACCTGGTCCCCGAGGAGGAGTCCCCGGGCTGGCCGCTACGACGAGCGGTCCCGACGATCGGGTTCGGCCGGTCGGCCTGAGGGTGGGACGGGTGGTGTGGCCGCCGGGCGGGTCTGTTCCCGCGGTTCGTCGAGGGGGTCGGCCCGTGGGCGCCGCGGGTGTTGTAGCTGGGGGCCCGTCTCCGTGTTCGGCGGGGTCGGTTTCGGGGGGTGGGCGAGGTGGGGCCGGGTGGTGTGGCCGCTGGGCGGGTCTGTTCCTACGGCTTGTCCAGGGGGTCGGCCCGTCGAAGCCGTGGGAGGTCGGGGCCGTGGGGGTTGTAGCTGGGGCCCGTCTCCGGGTCGCGGGGTCGGTTCGGGGGTGGGCGAGGTCGGGCCGGGTGACATCGCCACCGGTCGACCCGTCCCTGCGGCTCGTCGGGAGGTCGGCCGGTGCCGCGGTAGGTCGGGGCCGGACCGTGTCGCCGCCGGGGTGTCTGACTCGCGGCTCGTCAGTGTCCGGCCGCCCGCTCCAGTACCGACAGCACCTGCTCCCCGACCACCTCGCGGGCCGCGGCGGGCAGCGCCGCGATCGTCGTACCGCTCAACATGTCGAGCACGCTGTCCGCGCCCGCGTCGCACGGCACGCTCTCGCTCAGGAACTCGTAGCCGTCGCGGACGGCGACGCGCAGGACCGGGCGGTCGTCCGCGTGGACGGCCGTGGCGACGACCAGGGGCGGCGGGCCACCCGGGGCCTCGGCCACCTTGCGATAGCCGCTGACGAGCGGATCGCGCCAGCGCAGGCTCAGCAGCAGCGGCTTCTTGGCGATCAGTTCGGCGAGGTCCGCATCGAACGGCCCCTCCGCCGCCAGCACCTGCGCGCGGGCGTCCAGAACGAGCGCCGCGGGCAGCAGACAGCGCAGGGTGCTGCCGACGATGTTCCCGCCGACCGTGGCGGCCCGGCGCACGGCCCCCGTACCGATGCCGGCCGCGGCCCGGTGCAGCACCTCCGGCACCCGCTCGTCGATCCGGTGCAGCAGAACCGCCGCCCCCACCTCCCCGGCCCCGAGCACGTTCGCCTCCGGCACCTCGCGCAGCGACACGGCCTGCTGCGGAAAGCCGTCGCGTTGCCAGGCGGCCCACACCAGCGTGGCACCGCCGACGGGGATCGCCCCGTCGGTCAGACACTCCTGTGCCTCGGGCAGGGACGTGGGCAGACGCAGCAGCACGGTCTTCCTTCCTCGAACGGTCGAGAACGTCGAACACACATGGCAGTGAGCGCATTCTTGCCGGGGGCCCGGGGGAGCATGCAGGGCTCACCGCTGCATACAGGGCGCCCCGACCCTCGAAAAGCCCTACGGCGTTGTCGGTGCACCGTCGTACCCTTGAAACCGCGAGGCCGCCTTCCACTGCGCGGCCATGACGAGGAGGAACCGCAGGCGTTGAGCGCCGGCCCATGACTCAGACACCCACAGGTCACAGCCCCGCGCAGGGGCAGGCGAGAGCACAGTTCACGGTCCCCGCCCAGCACCCCATGGTCACGGTCCTGGGATCCGGCGACTCCCTCCTGCGCGTGATCGAGAAGGCCTTCCCGGCGGCCGACATCCATGTCCGGGGCAACGAGATCAGCGCGACGGGCGAGGCGGCGGACGTCGCCCTCGTCCAGCGTCTGTTCGACGAGATGATGCTGGTGCTCCGCACCGGACAGCCGATGACGGAGGACGCAGTGGAACGCTCGATCGCCATGCTGCGAGCGAGCGAGAACGGGACGAGCGACGGCCAGGAGACCCCGGCCGAAGTGCTCACACAGAACATCCTGTCCTCGCGCGGCCGCACCATCCGCCCCAAGACCCTCAACCAGAAGCGGTACGTCGACGCGATCGACAAGCACACGATCGTCTTCGGCATCGGCCCCGCCGGTACCGGCAAGACCTACCTCGCCATGGCCAAGGCGGTGCAGGCTCTGCAGTCCAAGCAGGTCAACCGCATCATCCTGACCCGCCCCGCGGTCGAGGCGGGAGAGCGGCTGGGCTTCCTGCCCGGCACCCTCTACGAGAAGATCGACCCGTACCTGCGCCCGCTGTACGACGCCCTGCACGACATGCTCGACCCGGACTCCATCCCACGCCTGATGGCGGCCGGAACGATCGAGGTCGCGCCGCTGGCGTACATGAGGGGGCGCACGCTTAATGATGCTTTTATCATCCTGGACGAGGCCCAGAACACGAGCCCCGAGCAGATGAAGATGTTCCTCACCCGCCTCGGCTTCGACTCGAAGATCGTGATCACGGGTGATGTGACGCAGGTCGACCTGCCCAGCGGCACCAAGTCGGGTCTGCGCCAGGTCCAGGACATCCTGGAGGGGCTCGACGACGTGCACTTCTCCCGCCTGTCGTCCCAGGACGTCGTACGGCACAAGCTGGTCGGCCGTATCGTCGACGCGTACGAGAAGTACGACAACGAGAACGGTACGGAGAACGGCACCCACAAGGGCGGCCGGAACAAGCGGAAGTAGACAAGCCAGCACCATGTCGATCGACGTCAACAACGAGTCCGGAACCGAGGTCGACGAGCAGGCGATCCTCGACATCGCCCGCTACGCGCTCGCGCGGATGCGCATCCACCCGCTCTCCGAGCTCTCGGTGATCGTCGTGGACACCGACGCCATGGAGCAGCTGCACATCCAGTGGATGGACCTGCCGGGGCCCACCGACGTCATGTCCTTCCCGATGGACGAGCTCAGGCCGCCCAGCAAGGACGACGACGAACCCCCGCAGGGCCTCCTCGGCGACATCGTGCTGTGTCCCGAGGTCGCCAAGCGGCAGGGCGAGGAGGCCGAGACGCAGCACTCCATGGACGAGGAGCTCCAACTCCTCACCGTCCACGGTGTGCTGCACCTGCTCGGATACGACCACGAGGAGCCGGACGAGAAGGCCGAGATGTTCGGTCTGCAGGCGGCCATCGTGGACGGGTGGCGGCAGGAGAAGGGGCTCACCGGCCCGTCCCCCGCGCCGACCGTCTCATGAGCCTGCCCCTCGTCTCCGGCGCGATCGCCCTGGTCGTCGTCGCCTGGCTCGCCGCCTGCGCGGAGGCGGGCCTCGCGCGCGTCTCCAGCTTCCGCGCCGAGGAAGCCGTACGCAACGGCCGGCGCGGCAGCGCCAAGCTCGCGCAGATCGCCGCCGACCCGACCCGCTATCTCAACGTGGCGCTGCTGGTGCGGGTCGCGTGCGAGATGGCGGCGGCCGCCCTGGTCACCTACGCCTGTCTCCAGGAGTTGCCGGGCACCACCCGCGCCCTGCTGGTCGCGATCGGGGTCATGGTGCTCGTGTCGTACGTCGCCGTCGGCGTCTCCCCGCGCACCATCGGGCGTCAGCACCCGCTCAACACGGCGACCGCGGCCGCGTACATCCTGCTCCCGCTGGCCCGGATCATGGGCCCGATCCCGTCGTTGCTGATTCTCATCGGCAACGCGCTCACCCCCGGCAAGGGCTTCCGCCGTGGCCCCTTCGCCTCCGAGGCGGAGCTGCGCGCGCTGGTCGACCTCGCCGAGAAGGAGTCGCTGATCGAGGACGAGGAGCGCCGGATGGTGCACTCGGTCTTCGAGCTGGGCGACACGCTGGTGCGGGAGGTGATGGTCCCGCGGACCGATCTCGTCGTCATCGAGCGCTACAAGACCATCCGCCAGGCGCTGACCCTCGCTCTGCGCTCGGGCTTCTCGCGCATCCCCGTGTCCGGGGAGAGCGAGGACGACATCGTCGGGATCGTGTATCTGAAGGACCTGGTCCGCAAGACGCACATCAGCCGGGACGCCGAGTCCGAGCTGGTCTCCACCGCCATGCGGCCCGCGGCCTTCGTGCCCGACACCAAGAACGCCGGCGACCTGCTGCGCGAGATGCAGCAGGACCGCAACCATGTCGCCGTCGTCATCGACGAGTACGGCGGCACGGCCGGCATCGTCACCATCGAGGACATCCTCGAGGAGATCGTCGGTGAGATCACCGACGAGTACGACCGCGAGCTGCCGCCGGTGGAGGATCTCGGCGACGACCGGCACCGGGTCACCGCCCGCCTCGACATCACCGACCTGGGCGAGCTGTACGGGCTCGACGAGTACGACGACGAGGACGTGGAGACCGTCGGGGGGCTGCTGGCGAAGGCACTGGGCCGTGTGCCCATCGCCGGGGCGTCCGCGGTCGTCGAGCTCCCGGACGGGCGCGAACTGCGGCTGACCGCGGAGGCCGCCGCCGGTCGCCGCAACAAGATCGTGACGGTCCTGGTGGAGCCGGTGGGGGCCCTCGAACCGGCCGTGGAGGAGAAGGAGTCCGAGTGAGCCCTCAGGAGCTGCGCGCCCTCTGTCTGTCGTTCAACGCGGTGGTGGAGGACTTCCCGTTCAACCCCGAGACCTCGGTCTTCAAGGTGCTGGGCAAGCTCTTCGCCCTGACGAACCTGGAGGCGCGGCCCCTGAAGGTCAACCTCAAGTGCGACCCGGAGGACGCGATCCGGCTGCGTGCCGATCACCCCGGGCTGATCGCCCCCGGCTACCACATGAACAAGCGCCACTGGAACACCGTCACCGTCGACGCCGAACTCCCGGACCGTCTGGTCCGGGAGCTCGTCGAGGACTCGTACGACCTGGTGGTGGCCGGTCTACCGCGCGCCGACCGGCTCCGCCTCGACCGCCCCTGAGCGCACCCGCAGTCCCGTCGCGACCAGTACCGCGGCCGCCAGGACGATCACCGCGTCCAGGGCGAGGACCGTGTGGACGCCGGAGAGCAGGTCGTCCGAGGTGGTGGCGAGGACGCCCAGCAGCGGGATGCCCACGGTGATGCCGACCTGCTGGGTGGAGGTGACCAGGCCGGTGGCCAGGCCCTGCTCCTCGTCCGGGACACCGGAGGTCACGGTGATGCCGTACGAGATGATCGCGCCGAGGTGGCACATGCTGGCCAGGGAGACGGCGGCCGTGGCGAGCCAGACGGACCAGCTCCCGGTGCCCAGGCCCAGCAGGGCGGCGATCAGGATGCCCTGGCCGACGAGCGAGCCGACCAGTGTGCGGCGTGGGCCGAAGCGGCCGATGACCCTGGGGGCGTAGGTGCCGGCGACCGCCGACAGGACGCCCTGGACCCCGAAGACCAGGCCGGTCTCGAAGGCCGACAGGTGCAGGACCTCCTGGAGGTAGAGGGTCAGCACGAAGACCACGGTCGACATCATCGAGAAGGTGACCAGACCGCCGATGTTGCCCCACGCCACCGTGCGGCGGCGCAGCATGGGAAGGGACACCAGGGGCTGTGCGGTACGGGACTCGATCTTGACGAAGGCGGCGAGGAGCAGCAGGCCCGCGATCAGGGTGACGATGACGTCCGCGCGGCCGAAGCCGTGGTCGGCGGCCGTCGAGAGGGCGTAGATCAGGGAGAGCAGGCCGCCGGTGACCGTGATCGCGCCGGGTACGTCCAGGCGGGGGCGGTACGGGGTGCGGGACTCGGGGAGCAGGCCGGGGGCCAGCGGGAGCACGATCAGGGCGAACAGGGAGAGCAGGCCCATCGTGGAGCGCCAGCCGAAGGTGTCGGTGAGGGTGCCACCGGCCACCATGCCGACGGTGAAGCCGAGCGAGAGCAGGGTGCCGGAGATGCCCAGCGCACGGTCGCGGGCGGGGCCCTCGGGGAAGGTCGTGGTCAGCAGGGACATGCCGGTCGGCACGATCGCCGCCGCGCCGAGGCCCTGCAGCGCGCGTCCGGCGAGGAAGGACGCCGGGTCCCAGGCGAAGGTCGCGAGCACGGAGGCGGCGCCGAACAGGGCGAGGCCGGCGAGGAACAGCTTCCGGCGGCCGTACAGGTCGCCGATCCGGCCGAACAGGAGCAGGAAGCCGCCGGACGGCAGCGCGAACGCCGTGACCCCCCACTGCAATGCGGACTGGCTCATACCGAGGTCAGCGCCGAGGACGGGCAGGGCGACGTTGAGGACGGAGAAGTCCAGCGCGACCATGAACTGGGCGGCGCACAGGACGAACAGGACGAGCTTGTCGCGCGTCGACAGCCGGGGGGTGTCGAGCGAATCGGGGACGGGATTTGTGGTGTCGATCGCCATGGTTAAGAGCCTGCGCGCCTCGGAATAGCCTTGGGGAGCGGCAAGTTGTGCTGGTGGTGGCACCACCAGGCAGAGGCGAGGGGGAAGCGTTCGTGCCCGAGGTCGTACCCAAGAGCGAGCGGCACCGTGAGCTGCGCGAGTTCCTGATGAGCCGGCGGGCCCGGGTCTCGCCCACCGACGCCGGGCTGCCGGACGGCGGCGCGCGGCGGCGCACGCCCGGACTGCGGCGCGAGGAGGTCGCGGTGCTCGCCGGGGTGGGTGCCTCCTGGTATCAGTGGCTGGAGCAGGGGCGGGACATCTCCGTCTCCCCGCAGGTCCTCGACTCCGTCGGCCGGGTGCTGCGGCTGAGCAACGCCGAGCGGCGGCATCTGTACGTCCTCGCCGGGCTGAACCCGCCCGCGCCCGAACCGGCCGCCGACCACGGCTGCGAGGGCCTGCGGCGGCTGATCGACGCGTGGATGCCGTATCCGGCGCACATCATGGACGCGTACTACAACTGCGTGCTGTACAATGAGGCCGCCGGCTGGGTGCTCGGTATGCGGCCGGAGAACACCCAGAACTGTCTCGTCGACTTCTTCACCGATCCGCTGTACCGGTCGCGATCGCACAGCTGGGAACAGAACGCCCGCACGGTCGTCGCCCAGTTCCGGGCGGCCGCCTCGGCGCGGTCGGACGACGAGGGCTTCCAGGACGTGCTGGCCCGGGTGCGGTCGGCGAGCGCGGAGTTCACCGAGCTGTGGGAGCGGCGGGACATCGAGGACGCCGGAGTGATCCGCAAGGAGCTCGACCATCCGCTGGTCGGGCTGCTGTGCGTGGAGTCCACGGCGATGCGGGTGCCGGCCCGGCCCGATCTGACGGTCGTGCTGCACACCCCCCTGGACGAGGCGAACACAGCGGCCAAGCTGGGGTGGCTGGCCTCACCGGAGGGGCGACGGGGGGCGATGTACCCGGTGGCGGGGTGACGCACCCGGCGACGGGCGTGCTTCGTATGCTCCTGTCATGACCGACAACAGCGCGCTTGACCCCGAGGACCGCAAGATCGTCACCCTGGCCCGTTCGGCGCGGGCTCGTAACGGGGTGCCCGAGGGGGCGGCCGTACGGGACGACACCGGGCGGACCTATGTCGCCGGGACGGTGGCTCTTCCCTCGTTGCGGTTGAGTGCTTTGCAGACGGCGGTGGCGATGGCCGTGGCGTCGGGGGCGAAGTCCCTGGAGGCGGCGGCCGTGGTGACGGACGCCGAATCGGCCTCCGACGAGGACCGGGCCGCCGTCCGGGATCTGGGCGGACCGCAGACGCCGGTGCTGGTGGCAGGGGTCGACGGCACCGTGCGGAGCACCGTGACCGCAGGCTGATACCCCCGGTAACACATGGCCGGAATTCCGGCTTGCCCTTCCCCGTCCCACGCGCATCAATGGAACCGGAGATTCCGACGGACCGTCAGATTCAGCTCGCGCGGCGTCCCGCACCACGCCCGTGAGCCCGGCCGTCCGTCGGGACGCACCCCCCGTCCATCCCCACATGGCAGTCCCCACCACGGGAAGGGAACCGGATTCCATGAAAGGCAAGCGCACAGGCACTGGTGCGGCACTGGCCGTCGGCACGCTCGCGGCCCTCGGGCTCGCGTTCGCGCCCGCCGCCCTGGCCGTCACCCCGGACACCGCGACCATCGACGCGGACTGTGGCCTCTACGGCAGCGGCGAGGCCACCCTCACCGCCACCCAGGACGGCACCGCCGCCACCGTCACCGTCACCTCGGCGATCAACGCCCCGCTCGCGCTCGACGAGGACACGATCGCCTCGACCCTCACCTTCGTGAACGCGAACGGCGGCGCCACCACCTTCACCGGTACGGAGAACCCCGCCATCGCGGCCGGCGATCCCGTCACCGTCGGCCCGCTGGGCGGCACCGTGGCGTCCGGCGACAGCCTGGAGTCGTACGGCGGTTCGCTCCAGATCGTCGTCTTCGGGATCACCGTCACCTGCACGGCGACCGGTCCGCAGGCGCCCGGACCGTTCGTGTTCGACTGATCTCAGGGCAAGCACCTCTGGGCAAGTCCCCCGGTTGCCGCAGGAACTGACAGTTCGTCAGGTTTCTGCGGCAACTCCATTGACTTCTCACGCCATCCACACATCAATGCCCCCTGTCGGCGCAGGACTTCAGGAGCTTCCGGAGGGGGCAACATCCATGGGTTCGACGACTCGAAGACGCCGTCTGGCGTCCTTTCTCGGGGCGACCGCGCTCGCGGTCACCGCGGGCGGCGCACTGGCCTGTCCGGCCGGGGCCGCCACGAACGTGGACTTCGCCACGCACTGCATCCCGCCCGCGGTCGCGGGCATCCCGCCGATCGACGGCACCACGACGGCCGCCATCGCCGTGGACAACACCAGCCCCAAGGTGGGCGACACCGTCACCGTGACGTACACGGTGGTCAAACCGGCCGCCAGCAACCCGACGGCCCTCGCACTGCCGGCCGACATCATGACGCCGACCGGCAAGGTCACCCTGGGCGGCGCCCAGACCGGTGCCGTGACGGTCGCCGGACCGAAGAAGAACGACCCGGTGCCGGGCAACGGCGCCTTCCCGTCGTTCTCGATGACCGGCACCTTCAAGGTCACCGCACCCGGCGCGATCACGCTCTCGCCCGGCGACTACAACATCCACACCAGCTACATCCTCGAACTGGACACGCCCTGCACGGTGATCACCCCGCCCGCCCCGGTCTCCGAGACGGTCACCGCGACGGACTCGAACCCCGTCAACGAGCGGGACATCGCGCTGGGTTCGGCCTCCGGGAAGCCCGGTGACAGCGTCACCGTCACCGGCAGCAAGTTCAGCCCGGGCGCGACGGTCACCCTGGCCGGGCGGGCCGGTGCCGCCCAGACCGCGGACACCGCCACCGCGACGGCGGACTCCTCGGGCGCGTTCAGCGGCTCGCTCGTCGTCAACGACAAGACGACGACCGGGGTCGTGGCGTACGAGGGCAGCGCGTACAGCGACGCCAAGGGGGCGGGGCCGAAGGCGTACGTCGTCATCGACGACACGCCCGTTCCCGCCGGCAGTCAGAAGGTCACCACCACGGTGAAGGCGGGCACGCTGTCCATGTCCCAGGCCGGGGACGCCGTCAGCCTCTCGGCGGTGGACTACGGCAAGGGCGGGGCCTCGACCGGTGACCTGAACAAGGTGACCGTTCAGGACTTCCGCGGCGGACCCGCCGGCTGGTCCCTCACCGGCAAGGTCACCGACTTCACCGGACCCGGCGCCAAGATCGACGCCGGTGCGCTGAACTGGAGTCCCGCCTGCGCCACCAAGGCGGGCAGCCCGAGCACCTGCCAGGCCGGTTCCGCCGGCGCGGTCGGATCCTCGGGAGCGACGCTCGCGTCCACGCCCAACGGCACGCTCACCGGCGGTGAGTTCACCGTGGACGCCGGACTCTCCCTGAACGTACCGGCGTTCACGCCTCCCGGCACGTACTCAGGCGTTCTCACCCTCACGCTCAGCTGACCGTACGGGCGCCCGCACCCGCCCGTCCGCCGCCTCTTGGGGGTCCGCACCCATGCGCAAGCTGTACGTCCTCTTCCTGAGCCTCTTCCTGGTCACGGCCGCCGCACCCGCGCACGCCGCCGACAACGGCAGCTGGTCCGTGTACCCCGCCGCCTCCCGGATCGCGGCGCGGCCCTACTTCTACCTCTCCGCCGACCCCGGGCAGACCATCGACGACAAGGTGGTCGTCACCAACAAGACCGGTCGGCCGCTGACGTTCCGGCTCTACGCCGCCGACGCCTACAACACCGCCCGCGACGGCGGTTTCGCCGTGCGTACGGTCGCGGAGAAGCAGCGCGGGGTGGGCGTCTGGGCGAAGCCCGCGAAGACCCGGGTGACCGTCCCGGCGCACGGCAAGGTCACCGTGCCCTTCACGCTGTCGGTGCCCGAGGGCGCCGAACCGGGCGACCATCCCGGCGCGTTGGTGGCGCTGGACGAGCGGATCGACAAGGGCGACGGCGCGGTGGCGCTCGGTGTGCAGCGGGCCGTCGCCGCGAGGATCTATCTGCGGGTGGGCGGACCGACCGTGCCCGCGATCGCCGTCGAGGACGTCCGCGTCAGCCATCACCAGCCGCTGGTACCGGGGTTGGGGGACAGCGGTGCGACGATCTCGTACACCCTGCGCAACACCGGCAACGTGACCCTGAACCCGAAGGTGGAGCTGCGGGCGACGGGGTTGTTCGGGCGCACGCTGCTCGCCCGTGAACTCGCGCGGATCCCAGGGGAGTTGCTGCCCGGGCAGCGGGTCCGGCTGAGTGAGCCGTGGCGGGGCTCGCCGCAACTCGACTGGGGCGACGTGAAGCTGACGGCCAGCGCGAAGGACACGCGGGAGTCGGCGAGCGCGAGTTTCTTTGCCTTGCCGTGGTTGGTTGCCGTTGTTGTGTTGGTGGCGTTGATGGTGGGCGGGGGGGTGTGGGTTCGTTTGCGGGTGCGGGCCGGTGGGGGCTGGTCGCGCCCCGCGGCGGAGCCGCACATCGATGCAGCCCCGCGCCCCTAAGCCCTCCCGCGTCCCTCGCTCTAAAGCGCGTCCGGCCCGCGCTCGCCCGTCCGTACCCGTACGACCGTCTCCACCGGCAGCGCCCACACCTTGCCGTCACCGATCTTGCCCGTCCGGGCGGCCTTGACGACGGCGTCGATCACCGCGTCCGCGTCGGCGTCGTCGACGACGACCTCGATGCGGACCTTGGGGACCAGGTCGACCTGGTACTCGGCGCCGCGGTACACCTCGGTGTGGCCGCGCTGACGGCCGTACCCACTGGCCTCCGTCGCGGTCAGGCCATGGATGCCGATCTCCTGGAGCGCGGTCTTGACCTCGTCGAGGCGGTACGGCTTGACGATCGCGGTGATGAGCTTCATGCCTGGGTCTTGACCTTCTGGGCGGAGGGGACGGAGGACGCGCCGACCGGGGCACCGTGGCCCAGGACGCCGTGATCGTATGCGGTCTCGGCGTGCACCGTAAGGTCCAGACCGGTGTGCTCGTGCTCCTCGTCGGCCCGGAAGCCCAGCACCTTGTCGATCAGCTTCCCGATGCCGTACGTCACCAGGAAGGCGTACGCCCCCACGGCGACCACGCCCACCAGCTGCTTGCCGAGCTGGGCGAGCCCGCCGCCGTACAGCAGTCCCTCCGTGCCGCCGGTCATCTCCTTCACGGCGAACACGCCGATCAGAAGCGTGCCGATGACCCCGCCGACCAGGTGGACGCCGACCACGTCGAGCGAGTCGTCGTAGTTCAGCCTGAACTTCCAGCCCACCGCGTAGGAGCAGACGACACCGGCGGCGAGCCCGACGACGAGCGCGCCGAGGAGGGAGACCGAGCCGCAGGACGGGGTGATCGCGACCAGGCCCGCGACCGCACCGGAGGCCGCGCCCAGGGTGGTGGGGTGGCCGTCGCGCTTCTGCTCGACGAAGAGCCAGCCGAGCAGGCCGGTGCAGCCGGCGGCGAGGGTGTTGAGGAAGGCCGTGGCCGCGAGGCCGTTGGCGCCGAGGGCCGAGCCCGCGTTGAAGCCGAACCAGCCGAACCAGAGCAGGCCCGCGCCCAGGACGACCATGGGGAGGTTGTGCGGCCGCATCGCGTCCTTCTTGAAGCCGAGACGCGGGCCGAGGACGAGCGCGAGGGCGAGACCTGAGGCTCCGGAGGTGATCTCGACGGGCAAACCACCCGCGAAATCGAGCGCGCCGAGCTTGTCCAGGACCCAGCCACCGGGCCCCCACACCCAGTGGGCGACGGGAACGTATACGAGCAGCGCCCAGACCGGGACGAACACCAGCCAGGCCCCGAACTTCGCGCGGTCCGCGATCGCGCCGCTGATCAGCGCGGCCGTGATGATCGCGAAGGTGAGCTGGAAGGTGGCGAAGAGGAGGGTGGGGACGGTGCCGTGGACGCTGTCGGGGCCGAGGCCGCTCATGCCGGCATGCTTCAGGTTGCCGATCAGGCCGCCGAACGTGTCGTCGCCGAAGGCGAGGGAGTAGCCGGCGGCCAGCCACACCACCGTGACCAGGGCGATCGACACGAAGCTCATCATCAGCATGTTGAGGACGCTCTTCGTGCGGACCATGCCGCCGTAGAACAGGGCGAGGCCCGGGGTCATCAGCAGGACGAGGGCGGTGGCGGCGAGCAGCCAGGCGGTGTCACCGGTGTCGATGCCTTGCGCGGCGAGGGACATGGGGGTCTCCAACGAGGTGGGGGCTCGTCAGAGGGTCACCGGCGCGCGTTTCCTGTTGTGTACGAGGGTGTTTCCGTCGTGTTTCATTGCGCTTGGGTTTCCGGAAGCTCACGGTCGGGCCGGTGTGCGGGCGCCTGTGCGGCGGGGCTCTGTGGATCAGGGAGAATGGGGCGCATGAGCGTTCGCAGTCAGTCATCCGAGCCGCCGGCGTCGTCGCCGGCACCCCACCGCGCCGGCTTCGCCTGCTTCGTGGGCCGCCCCAACGCGGGCAAGTCCACCCTTACGAACGCTCTGGTCGGCCAGAAGGTGGCGATCACCGCGAACCAGCCGCAGACCACGCGGCACACGGTACGCGGAATCGTGCACCGGCCCGAGGCCCAGCTGATCCTGGTGGACACCCCCGGACTGCACAAGCCGCGCACGCTGCTGGGGGAGCGTCTGAACGACGTCGTACGCACCACGTGGGCCGAGGTCGACGTGATCGGCTTCTGTCTGCCGGCGAACGAGAAGCTCGGGCCCGGTGACCGTTTCATCGCGAAGGAACTGGCGGGGATCAAGAAGTCCCCGAAGGTCGCGATCATCACCAAGACGGACCTGGTCGACTCCAAGACCCTCGCCGAGCAGCTGATCGCCGTCGACCTGCTCGGCAAGGAGCTGGGCATCGAGTGGGCAGAGATCGTCCCGGTCTCGGCGACCGCGAACAAGCAGGTCGACCTGCTGGCGGACCTGCTGATCCCGATGCTTCCCGAGGGGCCCGCGCTCTACCCCGAGGGCGACCTCACCGACGAGCCCGAGCAGGTCATGATCGCGGAACTGATCCGCGAGGCCGCGCTGGAGGGCGTCCGCGACGAGCTCCCGCACTCCATCGCGGTGGTCGTCGAGGAGATGCTTCCCCGCGAGGACCGTCCCGCCGACAAGCCCCTCCTCGACATCCATGCCTTCGTCTACATCGAGCGCCCCAGCCAGAAGGGCATCATCATCGGCCCCAAGGGCAAGCGCCTGAAGGAGGTCGGCATCAAGTCACGCAAACAGATCGAGGCACTCCTCGGCACGCCGGTCTTCCTGGACCTGCACGTCAAGGTGGCCAAGGACTGGCAGCGGGATCCCCGGCAGTTGCGGAAGCTGGGGTTCTAGGGTCTTCGCCCCCGCCGCCCTTACCCGTCCCGTCCCTGGGGGCTGCGCCCCCAGACCCCCATCGGCCCGAAGGGCCCCGTCCTCACATGCCGGACGGGCTGAAATCGGCGGCGTAGGCGAGGAAGACTCCTCGTCAGATCTCGTGGATCGGTTCGTGCGGGGTCAGATCCTGCAAGCCCACCACCCGCAGCAGCTGCAGCCGCTCGTACGCCTCCGTCCCCGGGCGGGCCGTGTGGACCACCAGGAGGTGGCGGTGTTCGTGGCTGACCATGACCTCGCAGTCGAGTTCCAGTAGGCCGACCACGGGGTGCACGAAGCGTTTCGTCGCCTTGTCGCGCTGGGACACCTCGTGTTCGTCCCACAGGCGCGCGAACTCCTCGCTGGCCGCACGGAGTTCGGCCACCAGCGCGGTCGGTTCCGGATCGTCGGGGCGGGCCGCGGCCACCGCGCGCAGGGTGGCGACCTGGGTGCGCGCGTGGTCCGCTAGGTCCTCCTCGGGGAAGAGCGTGCGCGCGGTCGGGTCCAGGAAGAAACGCCGGACCAGGTTGCGTTCGCGGCGCGGGCGGGACATCGCGTCGCCCACCAGGGCCCTGGCCATCGCGTTCTGCGCCAGCACCTCGCCGCAGTCGTTCACCACCTGCGCCGGGGTGTCGTGCAGCCGGTCCAGGATCAGCAGCAGCCCCGGACGGACGTGCGCGGACGCCGTCTCGCGGCGCGGGGGCTCCTCGCCGGTCAGGTGGAACAGATGGTCCTGCTCCACGTCGGTCAGGCGCAGCGCCCGGGCCAGCGCGCTCAGCATCTGACGGGACGGGCGCGGGCCACGGGACTGCTCGAGACGCGTGTAGTAGTCCACCGACATCCCCGCCAGCTGCGCCACCTCCTCGCGGCGCAGACCGGGCGTGCGGCGCCGGGCGCCCGGCGCCAGACCCACGTCGGACGGGTTCAGCCGGGCGCGGCCACGGCGCAGGAAGTCGGCGAGTTCGGCTCGGTTCACCCCTCCAGCGTGCGGCACCGCGTCCGGCTTATCCAGGGTCTGCCGATCCCCCGATCAAGAGGTCTCTCCCGGTGCCCGCGCGGTCGTTCCACGCTGGTCCGGACGAGAGGAGCACAACATGCTGACTTTGGTGACAGGTACGACGGGACAGGTCGGCCGGCGCTTCGTGCCGAGGCTGCTGGCGCAGTCCCGGCCGGGGGAGCGGGTACGGGTGCTGGTGCGGGACACGGCCCGCGGTGAGCCGTTCGCCGAACTGGGCGCCGAGGTCGTCGTGGGAGATCTGCGCGACACCGACGTCCTCGGCAAGGCCGTCGCGGGCGCCGACGCGGTCGTGAACGTGGCCGCGGCCTTCCGCGGAGTGCCGGACGAGGAGGCCTGGGCCGTCAACCGCGACGCGGCCGTGGAGCTGGGCCGTGCCGCGGTGGCCTCCGGTGTTCGGCGGTTCGTGCAGGTCAGCACCGGTCTGGTGTACGGCGAGGGGCGGGGGCGCCCGGTGACGGAGGAGGACGAGAGTCGGCCCGGCGGTTCCATGTGGGGTGCCTATCCCGCGTCCAAGGCGGAGGCCGAACGGGAGCTGTTCGCGCTGGAGGGGCTCGACGTGCGGGTCGGGCGGCTTCCCTTCGTCTACGGCGAGGGAGATCCGCATCTCGCCCAGTCCCTGATGTGGGCGAAGAACTGGGCGTCGGCCCAGCGGCTGCACGTGGGGCACCATGTGGATGTGGCCCAGGGGTTGTTGCGGATCCTGCATGCGCCGGGGATCTCGGGGCGGGTGTACAACATCGCCGACGACGCGCCTGTGACGGCGGTGGAGTTGCATCAGCTCAACGGGGCCGAGATCCCGGGCGAGTTGTACGAGCGGGTGGATCCCGATCCGTGGCTGGTGATCATGTCCACGGGGCGGATTCGGCGGGAGCTGGGGTATCGGCCGGTGTATCCGTCGGTTTATGCGGCTCGGGAGGCCGGGGCGCTGTAACTCTCGGCCGGTTGTCGTCTGCGGGTCCGTTGTGGCTGGTCGCGCCCACGCGGCGGAGCCGCACATCGACACAGTCCCGCGCCCCTGGGGAAACCTAGTCAACGCCCCTTATACGGCCCACCAGCACCGCTCCCGCCAGACCCACCACCGCCGCCACCCCGTACAGCACCCGGTATCCCCCCAGGTGCGTGACGATCGGTGCGGCGATGGCGGGGGCGGCCACCTGGGGGAGGGCGTTGGCCACGTTGATGACGCCCAGGTCCTTGCCCCGGTCGAGAGCCGTCGGCAGGACGTCCGTCATCAGGGCGAAGTCGACCGACATGAACACCCCGAGGCCCACCCCCAGCAGCGCCGCCACGACGATCGCGCTCGGCCAGGTCTGCCACACCGCGAGCACTCCCGTGGCCACCGCCATCAGCACCCCGGACCAGCGCACGAAAGGCTTGCGGCGCCCCACCCGGTCCGACCAGACGCCGCCCACCACGACCGTGGCCAGCAGCGCCACGCTGTCCACCGCGGTCAGGATCAGCACGCCCCGCTCGGGGTCGTCGTAGTGCAGGCGGTCCCGCAGGTAGTACAGCAAATACAGAAGCACCAGCGCGTTGCTGAGGTTGATCAGGAAGCGGGTCAGCCAGGCCCAGGCGAAGTCGGGGTGGCGGCGGGGACTCAGCCAGAAGCCGCGCGCGAACGACCGCCACGACCAGGCGGGGCGGTCCGCCGCAGCCAGCCGGAGATCCCGGTGGCGCAGCACGTACGGCAGCACCCCCGCCAGCGTGAACACCGCGCACGCGGCATAGCCCGCCGCGATCCCGCCCGCCGCTGTCGCCAGCCCCGTGCCGACGACCGCGCCCAGGATCTGCGCCGCCCCGATCCAGCCGCCCACCGCGCCCCGCTGGAGCCGCGGCACCCGGTCCGGCACGGCCGCCGTGACCGCAGCGAAGGCCGCGTTCAGGGTCAGCTGGACCAGACACCAACCGAGCGTCATGACCCACAGGCCACCCGCCCCGCCGAGCACCAGCAACGACAGCGCGCCGCCCGCCGCACCGGCCACGATCCAGGGGCTACGGCGACCCTGGCGGGCGGTGGTCCGGTCCGACAGCGCGCCGAAGAACGGGTTCGCCGCCAGCGACACCACCGCGCCCACCCCGGTCACCCAGGCCAGCAGCGTCTCCTTCGACATGCCGGTGCCGGGGGCGAAGTCCTCCGCCTGCCGGGCCAGCAGGATCTGCAGCGGGCCGTACCAGCCCACCCAGATCGCCACGTTGGCGAGGGAGAGGGACGCCGCCCAGCCCTTGCCGACGCGCTCGACGGGCTCCGAGAGAGCCGTGCTCACCTCTGAGCCCGGAGCAGCTCCTGAAACCACGCGTACGACGCCTTCGGGGTCCTGGCCAGCGTCTCGAAGTCGACGTGCACCAGCCCGAACCGGCGGGCGTACCCCTCCGCCCACTCGAAGTTGTCCATCAGCGACCACACGAAGTACCCGCGCACGTCCACGCCTGCCTCGACCGCCTGGTGCAGCGCGCGGATGTGGCCGTCCAGGTAGGCGATCCGGGCCTGGTCGTCGACCCCCTCGTAGGAGCAGCCGTTCTCCGTGATGACGACGGGCGGGAGCCGGTCGCCATAGCGATCGTGGAAGGCGGTGAGGAGTTCCGTGAGCCCCTCCGGGACCACCGGCCAGCCGAAGTCCGTCACCGGTACGTTCTCGATCTCCTGGACGGAGAAGGGGAGTTCGGCGGGAATCGTCAGACCGCCGAACTCGATGTCCTCGCCCTGCGGGGCGCCCACGCGGGTCGGGGCGTAGTAGTTGACGCCGTAGAAGTCCAGCGGCTCACTGATGAGTTTGAGGTCGGCGGCGACGTCACCCGGCATCAACTCGCCCAGTCCCGAAGGGTATTCACCCAGCAGGACCGGGTCGGCGAACAGCCGGTTCAGCAGCAGGTCGTAGAAGTCCGCCGCCTCCAGGTCCGGTTGCTCCTGGGAGGCCGGCCACGTGGGCCCGTGCGAGTTGGCGATCCCGATGTCCGTGGCACCGGACGCGCGCAGTGCCTGCACGGCCAGGCCATGGCCCAGGAGTTGGTGGTGGGCGACGGGCAGCGCGTCGAACATCAGCTTCTTGCCCGGGGCGTGGGCACCGAGCGCGTGGCCGAACAGGGTGTGTTCGGCGGGCTCGTTGAGAGTGATCCACTTCTTGACGCGGTCGCCGAGACGGTCGGCCACCAGGGACACGTACTCGGCGAACCGGGACGCGGTGTCCCGCTCCAGCCAGCCGCCCTTCTCGTGCAACGCCACCGGCAGGTCCCAGTGGAAGAGCGTCGGGACCGGACGTACGCCCGCCGCGACCAGTTCGTCCACGAGCCGGTCGTAGAAGTCGAGACCGCCCTCGGAGCGCACCCGCGGCCAGGAGATCGAGAAGCGGTACGCGTCCACGCCCAGGCCGGCCAGCAGGGCGACGTCCTCGCGGTAGCGGTGGTAGTGGTCGCAGGCCACCGCCGCCGTCGAGCCGTCCTTCACCCGTCCCGGTTCGGCCGTGAAGGTGTCCCACACGGACTGCTCACGCTCGTCCACCGCGCCCTCGATCTGATGGGCCGAGGTCGAGACGCCCCACAGGAAGCCGGCCGGGAACTGGGGGAGGGGATGCTCTTGAGTCGCCATGCGCCGGATCATCCTTACCGGTGGGTAAGGAAGTCAACGGGCAGGCGTGAACAAGCAGTTACGCGCCCTCTTTGAGCACTTTCGAAATCAGTTCCCGCTGCTCCTCCGTCAGCCGGGGGTCGGCCGCGTACACCGTCCTGCCGTCCACGGTGATCTCGTAACTGAAGCCGTCCGGAACCCCGACGGGCCTGGTGCCCCGGCCGGCGGCGAGAGCCTTCTCGGCCAGGGCCCGCCATTCGTGGGCATCGGGCCGCCCGGAGGTGTCGACCTCCTTGTGCCGCTCGATGCCCGCGAACCCGCCCGTGCGCCGCACCTGAATACGCATGGGTCCCTGTCTAGTACGGACTCACAGGATCCGCACCCCGACCTGCTCCCAGGCCTTGGACACGGCCTGGAGTTCGTCGCCCTCGTTGAAGCGGGCCTTCGCCGCCGCGACCGTGAGCTTCGCGAAGTCGGTGAACAGGGCCCGGTCCGAGAGTTCGCCGCCGGTCAGGACGTCGTACCAGATCTGTCCCGCCCGCTCCCAGGCATGGCCACCGAGTGCGTTGGCCACCAGGTAGAACGCGTGGTTGGGGATACCGGAGTTGATGTGCACGCCGCCGTTGTCGCGACCGGTGCGGACGTAGTCGTCCATGGTCGCGGGCTGCGGGTCCTTGCCGAGGACGTCGTCGTCGTACGCGCTGCCCGGCTCCTTCATCGACCGTAGGGCCTTGCCGGAGACGCTGGGCGCGAGCAGGCCCGCGCCGATCAGCCAGTCGGCCTCGGCGGCGGTCTGGCCGAGCGTGTACTGCTTGATGAGCGAGCCGAAGACATCGGACATCGACTCGTTGAGGGCGCCCGGCTGGCCGTAGTAGGTGAGGTTCGCCGTGTACTGCGTGACGCCGTGGGTGAGTTCGTGGCCGATGACGTCGATCGGGATGGTGAAGTCGAGGAAGATCTCGCCGTCACCGTCGCCGAACACCATCTGCTCGCCGTTCCAGAAGGCGTTGTTGTAGTTCTCGTCGAAGTGGACGGTCGCGTCGAGCGGGAGGCCGTCGCCGTCGATCGAGTGGCGCGCGTAGGCCTTCAGATAGAGGTCGAAGGTGGCGCCGAGACCGGCGTAGGCGCGGTTGACCGTGGCGTCCTGGCCGGGCTCGGAGCCCTCGGCGCGGACCTTCCGGCCGGGCAGGTCCGTCTTGTGCCCGGCGTCGTAGAGGGTGCGCAGCGGCTGGTCCGACGGTGCCTTCGCCGTCGGCGCGGCCGCGAGGCCGAACTCGGTCGTCACGCGGCGGCGGCCGCGCAGCTCGCTGTCGCGCATCAACGTGCGCCGGGCGGGACCGGAGAGCGAGGGGTCGTCGTTCCTGGCCAGCTTGTCGAGGACATGCGGCGGAATGACGGTGCAGAAGACGGGCTCGAAGCCCCCGTGAGTCGTCATGCCCGGCACCCTTGCACTGAGTCATGACCGTGTCACTACCCGCAACCATGATTGGTGAAATATACGGACAGGGGTGCGCACGCTCCGTGACGAAGTGGTATGGCGCACTTTTTGTCCGCTTCTCTCCCTTTCGATTCCCCGGTCCCGCATACTGATACGGCGCCCCGCACGGGGAGCGGCTCCGCTAGCATTCTGCGCATCATGCGTTTCGGGCTGCTTCTTCTTAGCTGCCGCGGCGAGGGCCTGTAGTCCAGGTCGACTCCCTCCCCGCGGAGCTTCGCGTTGCGTGTCGGCCGTCCTTCCCGGACATCCTGAGGAGCCCCGCAATCATGGCGAACCGCCAGCAGCCCAGCACCATGCCGATCCACAAGTACGGCCAGTTCGAGCAGGTCGACATCCCGGACCGCACCTGGCCGAACAACCGGATCACCGTCGCCCCCCGCTGGCTCTCCACCGACCTGCGTGACGGCAACCAGGCCCTGATCGACCCGATGTCGCCCGAGCGCAAGCGCCGGATGTTCGACCAGCTGGTCAAGATGGGCTACAAGGAGATCGAGGTCGGTTTCCCGGCGTCCGGGCAGACGGACTTCGATTTCGTACGGTCGATCGTCGAGGAGCCGGGCGCGATCCCGGACGATGTCACCATCTCCGTACTGACCCAGGCCCGCGAGGACCTGATCGAGCGGACCGTCGAGTCGCTGAAGGGCGCCAAGCGCGCGACCGTCCATCTGTACAACGCCACGGCTCCCGTCTTCCGCCGCGTGGTCTTCCGCGGCTCCAAGGACGACATCAAGCAGATCGCCGTCGACGGCACCCGTCTGGTGATGGAGTACGCGGAGAAGCTGCTGGGCCCCGAGACCGAGTTCGGCTATCAGTACAGCCCCGAGATCTTCACCGACACCGAGCTGGACTTCGCGCTGGAGGTCTGCGAGGCGGTGATGGACGTCTACCAGCCCGGTCCGGGCCGCGAGATCATCCTCAACCTGCCCGCCACGGTGGAGCGTTCGACCCCCTCCACGCACGCGGACCGCTTCGAGTGGATGCACCGCAACCTGTCCCGCCGCGAGTACGTGTGCATCTCGATCCACCCGCACAACGACCGCGGTACGGCCGTCGCCGCCGCCGAGCTGGCCCTGATGGCCGGCGCCGACCGCGTCGAGGGCTGTCTGTTCGGGCAGGGCGAGCGCACCGGCAACGTCGACCTGGTCACCCTGGGCATGAACCTGTTCTCGCAGGGCGTCGACCCGCAGATCGACTTCTCCGACATCGACGAGATCCGTCGTACGTGGGAGTACTGCAACCAGATGGAGGTCCACCCGCGCCACCCGTACGTGGGCGACCTGGTCTACACGTCCTTCTCCGGCTCCCACCAGGACGCCATCAAGAAGGGCTTCGACGCCATGGAGGCCGACGCGGCCGCGAAGGGCGTCACCGTCGACGACATCGAGTGGGCGGTCCCGTACCTGCCCATCGACCCCAAGGACGTCGGCCGCTCCTACGAGGCGGTCATCCGGGTCAACTCGCAGTCCGGCAAGGGCGGCATCGCCTACGTCCTGAAGAACGACCACAAGCTGGACCTGCCCCGCCGGATGCAGATCGAGTTCTCGAAGCTCATCCAGGCCAAGACGGACGCCGAGGGCGGCGAGGTCACCGGCTCCGACATCTGGGCGACCTTCCAGGACGAGTACCTGCCCAACCCCGAGAACCCGTGGGGCCGGATCCAGGTCAGGAACGGCCAGTCGACGACGGACACCGACGGCGTGGACACGCTGCGGGTCGAGGCGACGGTAGACGGCGAGGACACCGTCCTCACCGGCAGCGGCAACGGGCCGATCTCGGCCTTCTTCGACGCACTGGCCAAGGTCGGCATCGACGCCCGGCTGCTGGACTACCAGGAGCACACGATGAGCGAGGGCGCCTCCGCGCAGGCCGCCTCCTACATCGAATGCGCGATCGACGGCAAGGTTCTGTGGGGAATCGGCATCGACGCGAACACGACGCGTGCGTCGCTGAAGGCGGTCGTCTCCGCCGTCAACCGAGCCGCTCGATAATCCCTCTGACCGGGGGTTTTGGGGCCTTGATCGCTGTATACGGCGATCAAGGCCCCGTCGTTTATCGGCCATCGGACCGTGGAGGTCACGAGCAGGTCTCGTCACGGGTGCTGACTCCGCCTCACTGATGTGGCTAACATCACGCAGACGCGGCGATGTTGCCGCGGCGTTACGCGGAGGTGCGACGTGCTGCCAGGACGGGGACGAACCGGTGCCGCCAGGCCTGCGCGCCTCCTGGGCACCCGTACCGCGTGGACGACCGTCGGCGACGGCGAGTTCTTCTGCCCCGGGTGCGGGGGCGACCGCAACTTCCAGCGCTTGACGGGCCGTCGCCGCCTCGTCCTGCTGGGCGTTCCGGTCCTGCCGCGCGGTGACACCGGCCCGGTGGTGGAATGCGCGGCCTGCCGACGCCACTTCGGCACGGACGTCCTCGACCACCCGACCACGACCCGGTTCTCCGCGATGCTGCGCGACGCCGTCCACACCGTCGCGCTCGCGGTCCTGGCGGCGGGCGGCACCTGCTCACGCACCTCCCTGGAGACCGCGGCCGCCACGGTCCGCGCGGCGGGCTTCGACGACTGCACGGAGGACCAGCTGGAGGCCCTGGTCGAGGCCCTCGCCGAGGACACCGGCCGGGTCTACGACCGCCCCTGCGGAGCCGGCCTCGCCATAGAGCTCCACGAGGCCCTCGACCCGCTCGCCCCCCACCTCGCCCCGGCGGGCCGCGAGTCGATCCTCCTCCAGGCCGCCCGCGTCGCCCTCGCGGACGGCCCGTACACCCCGGCGGAGCGGGACGTCCTCACGACGGTGGGCACGGCCCTGACGATCTGCGCGGACGACGTGACCCGACTGCTCGCGGCGGCCCGGACGCCGTCCTGAGGCTTTGGTCCCCGGGGGTGGTGGTGGCCGCCCGGACGCCGTCCTGATACTCCCCGGGGAGTAGTCCGCGCTCCGGGCCACCCCTGGCAGTACCCTCCGACTCGCCCTCCCGCCCGACGAACGCAGGCCCCTGCGCCGGGAGTCTGGAACCGAACCAGACGTCCGACCGGAGGGAGGCCCGTCGATGGGGGCCGCAAAGATGAGCGCACGGCGACGACGTGCCGTGCCCTGGCTGGTGCTGGGGTTGTGGATCGTCGTGCTGGCGGCGGTGTCGCCGTTCGCGTCGAAGCTCGCGGACGTGCAGCGGGACCGGGCCGTGGACTATCTGCCGGCGAGCGCGGACTCGACGCAGGTCGCGAAGATCCAGGACCGGCTGCCCGGCGGCGAGGCCACGCAGATGGTCGTCGTCTACCACCGGGACGGCGGGCTGACGGCGGCCGACAAGGCGACCGCCGCCGGGCAGATCGGGCGGATCGCGGACGCGCACACGCTCACCGCCGAGCCGCGGGGCATTCCGTCCAAGGACGGGACCACCGTGATGTATCCCGTCGCCAGCACCGAGCCGGGCACGGACGAGAAGGCCCGCGACCGCCTCGTCAACGAGGTCCGGGACATCGCGAAGGGCGAGGACGGTCTCGGCGTCGAGGTCGGCGGGGAAGGCGCCCTCGCCACCGATGCCGGCGAGGTCTACGACTCGCTCGGCGGGCCGTTGCTCTACACCACCGCCGCGGTGGTCGCCATCCTGCTGATCGTCATCTACCGCAGCCCACTGCTGTGGCTGGTGCCGCTCGGGGTCGCGGGCATGTCGGAGTTCCTGGCGCGGGCCGTCGCCTACGGGCTCAACCAGGGATTCGGGACCTCCGTCACCGGTCAGAGCTCCGGCATCATGACGATCCTCGTGTTCGGCGCCGGGACCGACTACGCGCTGCTGCTCGTCTCCCGCTACCGGGAGGAGCTACGGCGGACCGAGCGGCCGTACGACGCCATGGCGGCCGCGCTCAAGGGCTGCGGGCCCGCCGTGCTCGCCTCCTCCGGGACCGTGGCCGCGGGCCTGCTGTGTCTGCTCGCCGCCGACCTCAACAGCAGTCGTGGAATGGGCCCGTTGGGGACGGTCGGGGTGCTGGTCGCGCTCGCCGCGATGATGACGCTGCTGCCCGCGGTCCTCGTGCTGCTCGGCCGCCGGGTGTTCTGGCCGCTGGTGCCCCGGTACGGCAGCACCCCCAAGGTCCGCCGGTCGCTGTTCGCCGCGATGGGCAGCTCGGCAGGGCGGCGGCCGCTCACCGTACTGGCCGGCGGGGCCGTGCTGCTCGGGGTGCTCGCGCTGGGCGTGCTGAACCTGCCCGGCAGCATCAAGCAGGAGGACTCCTTCACCACCAAGCCCGACGCCGTCGCCGCCATGGGGACGCTCGCCCGGGCCTATCCGGAGCGGGGCACGCAGCCCATCGGCGTCATCACCCCGGCCGACCGCGCCGACACGACCCTCGCCGCGATCCGTGGCACCCAGGGCGTCGACAGCGCGCAGAAGGGCCGTACCGGAGACGGCTGGACCGAGATCTCCGTCACCGCCAGGAACGCTCCCCAGTCCGCCGGGGAGACCGCGACCATCAAGGCACTGCGGGACCGACTCGACGGCTCCTACGTCGGCGGGCCCAGCGCCGAGCAGCTCGACCTTAAGGACACCAACGCGCGGGACCGGAGGATCGTCGTGCCGATCGTCCTCGTCTCCGTGCTGCTCATCCTCATCGCCCTGCTGCGTTCCCTCGTCGCGCCGCTGATCCTCGTGGCCGCCGTGGTCGCCGTGTGGGGCGCCGCCCTCGGCATCGGCGGACTCGTCTTCGGGCCGGTGTTCGGGTTCGAGGGCACTGATCCCGGACTCGGGCTGCTGTCCTTCGTGTTCCTGGTAGCCCTCGGCGTCGACTACGGCATCTTCCTGATGCACCGCATGCGCGAGGAGTCCCTGGCCGGCGCCGAACCGGTCACCGCCGCCCTCACCGCGCTGCGCACGACCGGCGGGGTCATCGCCTCGGCGGGCCTGGTCCTCGCGGCCACCTTCGCGGTGCTCACCAACATGCCGCTGGTCCAACTCGTCGAGCTGGGCTTCGTGATCGCGGTGGGGGTGCTGCTCGACACCTTCCTCGTGCGGACCTATCTCGTCACCAGCGCGGCCGTCGCGCTGCGGCGGAAGGTGTGGTGGCCGGGCCCGCTGTCCCGGGCGCCCGAGCCGCCGGTCCAGGCCGAGCGTCAGCCGGAACGCGTGTGACGAGGTCACTCCTGGGCGCCCTTCCCTCCCGGAAGGGCGCCTTCCTGGCCGAGGATGACACCGTGCACGAGACCACGAGGCCCCGACTGGGGGACCGGATCATGGCGGCGGTCAACCGCGACCCGCGGACCGCCCCGCACGGCACCCGCAACGACGCACTGCTCGCCGTCGTGCTGGCGGTGGCGGCCGTGTGCGCCGCGCTGTTCACCGACGAGGCCGGACGCCCGGACGCCCTCGGTTGGACGCTGCTGCTGGCCGTCCATGTGCCGATCGTGTGGCGGCGGCGCCGCCCGTTGCTCGTGCTGGCCGCACTGGTGGCGCTGGTCGTGCCGTACCACGCCCTCGAGTACAACCACCTCGCGCCCACCCCGGCCGCCTACGTCGCCCTCTACACGGTCGCCGTCACCGGCCGCCCCCTGCGGACGGTCCTGACGGGCGCCACCGTCCTCGCTGTCTCCACGAGCGTCATGCTCACCGTCAGCGCCCATCAGGCCGTCGAACTGCTGCGGACCTCCGGCTGGATCATCGCGGTCCTCTTCTGCGGCATCGATGTCCGCTACTACCGCCAGTACGTCGCCTCCATCGTCGAGCGCGCCGTCCGCGCCGAACGCACCCGTGAGGAGGAGGCCCGCCGCCGGGTCGCCGAGGAACGGCTGCGTATCGCCCGGGACCTGCACGACCTGCTCGCCCACAGCATCACCCTGATCGGCGTCCAGACCTCCGTCGCCGCACACGTCCTGGCGGCCGACCCCGAACGCCTCGACCGGGAGACGGTCGCCAAGTCCCTCGACGACATCGCCGACACCTGCCGGACCGCGCGCGGCGAACTCCGTACGACCCTGGAGGTACTGCGCGAACACGGCCCGTCCGACACCCGCGGCCCGCTGCCCGGCCTCGACGGCCTGCCCGACCTCGTCGCGGCGGCCCGGCTCTCGGGCGCCCGCGTCGAACAGGACCTGCGCGTCCGCACCGATCCGCCGCCCGCCGTCGGCGCCGCCGCCTACCGGATCGTCCAGGAGGCGCTCACCAACGCGGTCCGGCACGCGGGACCCGAACCCGCCGTACGCCTGAGGCTGTACGACGAACCGGGCGCCCTGCGGGTGTCGGTGACCGACGACGGCACCGGGCCCACCCCCGGCGGCACCCCCGGCTTCGGGCTCGTCGGCATGCGGGAGCGGGCCCGCAGCGTCGGTGGCACACTCAACGCCGGACCACGCCCGGACGGCGGGTTCGAGGTGACGGCGGCGCTGCCGCTCACCATGGGGGAGGGAACCGTATGACCATCCGCGTGCTGCTCGCCGACGACCAGACCCTGGTGCGGGCCGCGTTCGCCATGCTCGTCGAGTCGGCGCGGGACATGGAGGTCGTAGGGGAGGCGGGCAGCGGACGGGAGGCCGTGGGGGCGGCCCGCGAAGTGCGGCCCGACCTGGTGGTGATGGACATCCGCATGCCCGACCTGGACGGCATCGAGGCGACCCGGCTGATCGCGGCTGACGAGGAGCTCGCCGGGGTGCGGGTGCTGGTCCTGACCACCTACGACACCGACGAGAACATCGTCGAGGCGCTGCGCGCGGGGGCCTCCGGTTTCCTGGTGAAGGACACCCGCCCGGCCGAACTCCTCGACGCCATCCGCACGGTGGCGGCGGGCGAGGCCCTGCTGTCGCCGGGGCCGACGGCCCGGTTGATCGAACGGTTCCTGCGCAGCCCGTCGCTGCCGGTGCCGGGCGGTGGGCCCGAGTGCCTCTCCGACCGGGAGCGCGAGGTGCTGGCGCTGGTCGCGCGGGGCCTGAACAACACCGAGATCGCCGAGGCTCTGGGCCTCAGTCCGCTCACCGCGAAGACCCACGTCAGCCGGATCATGGGGAAGCTTGGGGCGCGGGACCGGGCGCAACTGGTCATCGTGGCGTACGAGTCGGGGACGGTGACTCCGGGGACCCTGTAGAGCTCAGAGCAGCCCGGCCCCGGACAGGAATTCGCCCACCCGCGCGACCTCCGCCTCCGACAGCGGCACCTGCGGCTCCGCCGTCGCCGGGCATGCGATCACGCCCCGCAGGTACAGCGCCGCCTTGAAGGCGCCGAGCGCCGACGACGATGCGCCCATGCGGGCCCGGTCGCCCACGCCCACCATGCCGAACAGGGCGCACAGCCGCTCCTGTTCGGCGCGGGCGGCCTCCAGGTCACCCGCGCGGAACAGGCGGTCGAGACGGACGTATCCCTCGGGGTCGACGTTGGCGAGACCGGGCACCGCCCCGTCCGCGCCGACGGCCAGGGCCGCGTCGACGAGGAGTTCGGAGCCGGTGAGGACACTGAAGCCGGTGATGCCGGGGTGGGCGCGGGCGCCGGAGACGACCGTGCGGAAGCCGGCGAGGTCTCCGCTGGAGTCCTTGAGGCCGGCCAGGACGCCCTCGGCGGCCAGGTCCAGGACCACGTCCGCGGGGAGCTTGGTGTGGACACCGCTCGGCAGGTCGTAGGCGATGACCGGGACCGGGCTGCCGGCCGCGACCAGCCGGTAGTGGCGGGCGATCTCCGCCGGGTGGGTACTGGCGTAGAACGGGGCGGTGACGACCACCGCGTCGGCGCCCGCGGCCGTCACCGCCCGCACATGGTCCAGGACCCGGGCCGTCGTCATGTCGATCACCCCGGCCAGCACGGGCAGCCGGCCCCCGACGTGCCCGGTCACCGTCTCCACCACCAGCCTGCGCTGGGCGTCCGTCAGGAAGGCCGCTTCGGACGACGTACCGAGCACGAACAGCCCGTGCACCCCGCCCGCGACCAGATGGTCGACGAGCCCGAGCAGTGAGGGGACGTCGACCTCGCGGTCCGGTGTCAGGGGCGTGCAGACGGGCGGGACGACACCGGTCAGCGGGGCGGGCAGGGTCATCGGGGCTCCTCGGGATCGGCCGTCCCACTGATCATCCCGCACAGGGCGAGGGGGCGCCGACCCCTGTACGGCGCCCCCTCGTCCCGAGCCGCCTCGCTACTGCACCTGCTGGTACGACTTGTCCTCGGCGGAGTCGTAGATCAGCTTGCCGTCCTTGTCGTAGCCCTTGAGGTGCGGGTTCCTGGTGACCTGCTGGGTCAGAGTGCCGGAGGCGACGAACCAGCCGTGGTCGAGCACCGCCTCGCTGTCGGCGCCGCCGTAGGAGACGGTCACCTTGGCCACCGTCGGTTCGACCGTGCCGATGAAGCCCCAGCCGAACGGCAGCTTCCACCTGCCCTTGTCCAGGAAGGACTGCTGGTAGAGCTTGCCGCCGTTGGTGTCGGCCAGGACGGGCGGGGAGTCCGGCAGTCGGTCGCTGCCGACACTGGAGTTGAGCCCGGAGGCCTCGCCGTTCTTGATGTTGCAGATCAGCCGGGTCTCCTTCGGCTTCTCCTTCACGGCGACCACGAAGATGCCGTCACCGGGCGCGTTGGAGTCACCGGTGCTGTTGAGCGCCAGGATGATCCGGTACTCGTCGGCCTTGCCCAGATCCGGGGAGGCGACGCCGCCGCCGTGGTCCACGTGGTCACGGTCGTAGGCGAGGCACTTGTCCAGCCCCTCCGCGGCCTGCTCCAGCGTGATCCCGTCCCGGAGCTGCCCCGCCGTGGCCGGTCCCGCCGGACCACTGGGCGTGGGCGAGGGGGTCGGGGTGGGTGTCGGCGTGGCGCTCGCGGACGCCGTGGGTGTCGTCGTCGCCGTGTCGGCCGTCCCCGGGCCCCCGCCGCCCACCGCGAACGCCCCCACCGGCACCGCGGCCAGGGTCACCAGGACCGCCCCGGCCACCGCCACCTGGCGGCGCCGCTCGACCACGCCCTTGCGGCGGATCTGCGGATACGGCACCGGCGACGGCCGGATCGTGTACGCGTCCTCGGCGAGCAGCTCCCGCAGTTGCTCCTCGAAATCCCGCTCCTCTTCGCTCATTTCGTGCCTCCCTGCGGAGCGCGGTCCATGACCTGCGCGAGCCCCGGATACGTACGCAACTTCGCCAGCCCCTTGGACGCCTGGCTCTTGACCGTGCCCGGCGAGCAGCCGAGCACCTCGGCGACCTCCGCCTCCGACAGGTCCTCCCAGTACCGCATCACGACCACCGCCCGCTGCCGGGGCGGCAGCCCGGCCAACGCGCCCATCAGCACCCCGCGCTCCTCGATCCGCGCCACGGCCTCGTCCCGCCCCGCCCGCTCCGGCGGCGCGTCGGTCAGCGACTCCTTCACGCGCCGCTTGCGGAAGCGGTCACTGTTGCAGGTGACGAGCATCCGCCGGACGTACGCCTCCGGGTTGTCGCTGCCCGACACGCGCCGCCAGGAGCGGTACGCCTTCGCCAGCGCCGTCTGCGTCAGGTCCTCGGCGTGATGGGCGTCGCCGGTGAGCAGATAGGCGGTCCGCACGAGGTGCGACCACCTGGCTCTGACGAATTCCTGAAACCGATCCTCTTGTTCGGCCTGCATCAAGCACCCTCCCTCGCCCACCAGACCACGGTGGGAGCGGATTCGGTTGCCCGGGAGTCGATGACAGGTTCGAATGGGCTTCATGAACGGGTGGGACGAACAGGGCCCCGGCGTCCTCCGGTTGCCGTCCGGGCGCCTGGTACGGGGGCGTGGTCTCCGGCACGCGCTGGACCCGGACGCGCCGAGACCGTCGTACGGAATCTATCTGCTCGGCGCCGGCCCGCCGGAGGTTCCCTGGACCTCCCACTGGCTCCGCTGGCCGGACTTCCGGCTGCCTGCGGACCACCGGGAGGCCCGCGGCGTCTTGATCGACGCCTGGGAACGGTCGGCCGCCGAACGCGTCGAGATCGCCTGCGGAGGCGGTCGCGGCCGCACCGGAACGGCCCTGGCCTGCCTGGCGGTTGTGGACGGCGTGCCCCCGGAGAGGGCGGTGGCCTACGTCCGGGAGCACTATGACCGGCGGGCGGTGGAGACGCCGTGGCAGCGCCGGTACGTCAGGCGGTTCCGGCCGGTCGGGTGAGGGTGTCGGCGACCGCCCGCGCCGCGTCGGCGATCAGTGCGTCGTCCCGTACGGCGTCCTGCGCGGGCATCGTCGACAGCACGGCCAGGACGATCGGGTCGCCGTCGTCGGTCCAGACCACGCCCACGTCGTTGGCGGTGCCGTAGGAGCCGCTGCCCGTCTTGTCGGCGATCGCCCACGTCTTCGGCAGTCCCGCGTGGAAGCGGTTCACGCTGGTCGTGTTGTTGAGCAGCCAGTGTGTGAGCAGCTCACGGTCCCGGCGGTTCAACGCGTCGCCCAGGACCAGCCGGCCGTAGGTGCGACCGATGGCGTACGGGGTCGTCGTGTCCGTGTGCCGCCACGGCTCGGCGGTGTTGAGCTCGGGCTCCCAGCGGTCGAGGCGGGTCACCCCGTCGCCGAGCGAGCGGGCGAAGCGGGTGATCGCGGTGGGGCCGCCGAGTTCGCGCAGGAGGAGGTTGCCGGCCGCGTTGTCGCTGTAGGTGATGGCCACCTCGGCGAGCTCGGCGATCGTCATGCCCTCCGCGAGATGCGCGGCCGTCTGGTCCGAGCCCGGGATCACCAGGTCGTCCTCGGTGTAGTGGATCCGGCGGGCGAGGACCTCGCCGTCGCGGTCCAGGTCGCGCAGGACGGCGGCGGCCGCGAGGGCCTTGAACACGGAGCACATCGGGAAGCGCTCACCGGCGCGGAAGCGGACGGACCGCTCGGTGGCGAGGTGGTGGGCGAAGACGCCGAGGCGGGCGTCGTACCGCTCTTCCAGCGCGCGGAGGCGGGCGGTGATGTCGTCGGCGGCGGCCTGCGCGGTCGTGCCGGTCAGGACGGTGGCCGTGCCGGCGGCCAGGAGGGCGCGGCGGGACAGTTTTCCGGAGCCTAAGATCTTTCTCTCCTTCGCTCGGGGACGTATGCCGATCTCTTCAGTGATCGACGTCGACGGTCATCCCTTGGTTGCGCCTCCGTAGACCATCGGCGGACGGACAGACCCGTCCGCGGCCGACACAGTGGCGGCATGGAGAAGACAACGGGGATCAACCGGGCACAGTTTCTCGCCGGGGCCGCTGCCGTGGGGGCCGCGGCGCTGCTGTCCGCGGGACGGGCCGACGCGCAGGGACGACGGCGCGGACTCACCCGCCACGGCGTCGTCTACACCGTCGGCGAGGGCGAGACCCCCGCCACCGCCTGGAACGCCGCCCGCATGCGCGCCGACGTCCGCGCCATCCGCGACGACCTGCACGCCGACACCCTCGACGTCACCGGCGACGGTGTCGAACGCCTCACCGCCACCGCCGCCGAGGCCGCCGAACGCGGGCTGCACGTCTGGCTCCAGCCCACCCTCGGGGACGTCCCGCGGCGGGACATCCTCGACCACCTCGCCGAGTGCGGCCGGTTCGCGGAGCGGCTGCGCCGGCAGGGCGCGAGCGTCGAGCTCAGCGTGGGCTGCGAGTTCTGGCTGTTCGTGCCGGGCATCCTGCCGGGGGACACGGTCCTGGAGCGCGTCGAGAACCGGATGAAGGGCGACTACGACCCGGTGAGGATGCAGCGCGAGCTGGACCGCTTCACCGCGAAGGCGGCCGAGGTGGGCCGCTCGGTCTTCCACGGCCGCCTCAGCTACGCCGCCGCCCAGGACGACGAGGTCGACTGGAACCTGTTCGACGTGGTCGGCATCGACTACTACTCCTACTTCCGTCAACCACGGCAGTACGTGCGGGAGTTGCGGCAGTACCTGCGCTGGGGCAAGCCGGTCGCCGTCACTGAGTTCGGCACCTGCACGTTCGTCGGAGCCCCCGAGGCGGGCGGTATGGGCTGGGACATCGTCGACTACGACAAGAACCCGCCGGAGATCAAGGGGAACGTCGTCCGCAGCGAGCACACCCAGGCCGTCTACCTGACCGACCTCCTGGACGTCTTCGAGTCGATGGGCCTCTACGCGGCGATGGCCTTCGAGTTCCTCACCGCCGACGCCCCGCACCGCCCCGACGACCCCCGCCACGACCTCGACATGGCGAGCTACGGCATCGCCAAGGCGGTCAAGGACCGCCCCGACGACCCGCGTTCGGACTGGCACTGGGAACCGAAGGAGGCGTTCCACGCGCTGGCCCGCCGGTACGGACGGTGCGCTCACTCGCAGTAGAGGTCCGCGGCCGGTCGCCTGCCCGTGGCCAGGAAGCGGGACACGGTCGCGTCTCCGCACGCGGTGCCGTTGTCGAGGTAGGCATCGTGGCCGGTGGAGTCGTTGGTGACCATGACGGCACGCCGGCCGAGCGCCGCGCGGAGCTTGAGGGCACCGCTGAGCGGGGTGGCCGGGTCCCGTTCGTTCTGGACCATCAGGATGTTGGAGGGGCCGCGGTCGGTGATGTGCACCGGCGCCTCCTTGGGCTCCCAGGTCCAGTCGGCGCACGGCATCGCGTTCCTCGGCATGCCCCCGGTCAGCGGGAACTCGGCACGGCTCTTCGCCACGCCCTCCCGGTAGACCGCAGGGTCGCTGGGCCAGTCGGCGTCGTTGCAGATGGTGGCGGCGGCGACCGCGGTGACGTTCTGGAGGACGGCCTCGGGCGGGCCGGCCGGCGCGGGCGGCACCGTGCCCCGCTGGGCGGCGAGGATCAGCCGGGCGAGGACCGGGTAGTCGTCGGGGTCGTAGAAGGAGTCGAGCATCGTCTGGCGCAGGACGTTGCCGTTGAGCTCCGCCGGGTTGGCGCCCGGCCAGGGCATCGGCTCGCGGTCGAGACGGGCGGCGAGCTTCAGGAAGAGGGGCCGCACCTCGGCGGCCGTGTCGGCGAGGCGGTCCGGATTACCGGGCGCGGAGGCCCACTCGGCGAACTCCGGGAAGTTGTCCTCGGCACCCCGCTCGAACGCGGCGAGCCAGGCCCGCTCCGCCAGGACGGGATCCGGGTTGTCGTTGCTGTCCAGGACGACGCGGTCGGTGCGCTGCGGGAACAACTGGAGATAGGCGTCGGTGACATAGGTGCCGTAGGACACGCCCCACGCGGACACCTTGCGCTCGCCGAGCGCGGCGCGCACGCGGTCGAGGTCGCGGGCCTCGTTGAGGGTGCTGATGTGCCGGATGAGCTCGCCGCCGTTGCGCGCGCAGGCCTCGGCGACGCGCTTCCCCGCGGCCATGTTCGCGTCGACCGAGCCGTCCGGGGCGGGCCAGGGCAGCAGGGTCGTCCGGGCCAGGTCCCGCTGTTCGAGCCCGCAGTCGACGGCCGTCGAGGGTGCCATCCCGCGCGGCGCGAACCCGATCAGGTCGTAGGCGTCCCGCACGGACCGCGGCAGTTTCTGCCCCTTCTCGGACGGGTCGTTCATGCTGTCACCGCCGGGTCCGCCGGGGATCAGCAGCAGGGCACCGCGCCGGGCGTCCGGATTCTCGCTGCGGATACGGGAGACGGCGATCTCGATCTGCGGGCCGTCCGGGTCGGCGTAGTCCATGGGCACGGAGACGGTCGCGCACCGCTGACGCGGATCGAGACCGCTGCCCTCGCACTTCGTCCACTTCAGCGCCGGGGTGCCGGAGTCGGCGGAGGCGGACAGCGGGGTCACGACACCGAAGACGACGCCCGAGGCGGCGGCGATCAGGGCGAGGCTTTTCGTCATCTGCTTCATGGCAGGAGCCTCGCGGATCGAGCGCCATGACCCCATCCGGTCAACTGCCGTATCCACAGGGGGGTTTACCCCATGGGGCCCGGGACCTTCAGGGTCGGCCGCCGACCGTGATCGGGCACACCGACGACCACGGTCCCCGCGTAGGCGAGAATGGGCTCATGAGTCTGTTCCGCTACGACGGCATCGCGCCGCGCACCCGGCGCGGAGGCGCGCGATGAGCCTCTTCCGGGACGACGGGGTCGTGCTGCGGACGCAGAAGCTGGGGGAGGCGGACCGGATCATCACGCTGCTCACGCGCGGGCACGGGCGGGTGCGGGCCGTGGCCAGGGGGGTGCGGCGGACCAAGTCGAAGTTCGGGGCACGGCTGGAGCCGTTCTCGCATGTCGACGTGCAGTTCTTCTCGCGGGGGAGCGAGCTCGTCGGGCGCGGGCTGCCGCTGTGCACACAGAGCGAGACCATCGCTCCGTACGGTGGCGGGATCGTCTCCGACTACGCCCGGTACACCGCCGGTACGGCCATGCTGGAGACCGCCGAGCGGTTCACCGACCACGAGGGCGAGCCGGCTGTGCAGCAGTACCTGCTGCTCGTCGGCGCCCTGCGCACCCTCGCCCGGGGCGAACACGCCCCCCACCTCGTCCTCGACGCGTTCCTGCTGCGCTCCCTCGCCGTCAACGGCTACGCGCCCAGCTTCAGCGACTGCGCGAAGTGCGGAATGACCGGGCCGAACCGGTTCTTCTCCGTGGCCGCCGGAGGCTCGGTCTGCGTGGACTGCCGGGTGCCCGGCAGCGTCGTACCGTCGCCGCAGACCCTGGAACTCCTCGCCGCGCTGCTTACGGGAGACTGGGAGACCGCGGACGCGAGTGAGCCGCGGCACGTCCGGGAGGGCAGCGGGCTGGTGTCCGCCTACCTGCACTGGCATCTGGAACGCGGGCTCAGATCGCTGCGTTACGTAGAGAAGCAACCCTGAGAGGGAGACGAGAACCACCATGGTCGTACGCGGGATCCTCGGTCGTCAGCGCCGTGAGTACAGGGCGCCCGAGCCGCACCCCTCCGGCGCCCGCGCGCCGAAGCTCCCCGGTGAGCTGATCCCCGAGCATGTGGCGATCGTCATGGACGGGAACGGCCGGTGGGCCAAGGAGCGCGGGCTGCCCAGGACGGAAGGGCACAAGGTCGGCGCCGAGCGGGTCCTCGACGTGCTCCAGGGCGCGATCGAGGCCGGCGTGAAGAACATCTCGCTCTACGCCTTCTCCACCGAGAACTGGAAGCGCTCGCCCGACGAGGTCCGCTTCCTCATGAACTTCAACCGCGACTTCATCCGCAAGACGCGTGATCAGCTCGACGAGCTGGGCGTTCGCGTCCGCTGGGTGGGGCGGATGCCCAAGCTGTGGAAGTCCGTCGCCAAGGAGCTCCAGGTCGCCCAGGAGCAGACCAAGGGCAACGACAAGCTCACGCTGTACTTCTGCATGAACTACGGCGGCCGGGCCGAGATCGCCGATGCCGCGCAGGCCCTCGCCGAGGACGTGAAGGCGGGCCGCCTCGACCCGTCCAAGGTCAACGAGAAGACCCTCGCGAAGTACCTGTACTACCCGGACATGCCCGACGTGGACCTCTTCCTGCGGCCCAGCGGGGAACAGCGCACCTCGAACTACCTGCTCTGGCAGAGCGCCTACGCCGAGATGGTTTTCCAGGACGTCCTGTGGCCCGACTTCGACCGCCGTGACCTGTGGCGGGCGTGCGTCGAGTTCGCGTCCCGGGACCGGCGCTTCGGCGGAGCCGTCCCGAACGAGGAGCTCCTCAAGATGGAGGAAGCGATGAAGGGCGAGCCGGAGGACTGACCTCCGACCCGCCCCGTCGTCGTTCAGGGAATCAGCTCGTCGTCACCGCCGTGTCGTCGATCACGAAGCTCGTCTGGAGCGAGGAGTCCTCGACACCGGTGAACTTCAGGGTGACCGTCTGACCGGCGAAGGCCGACAGGCTGAAGGACTTCTGGACGTACCCGGAGGCCGCGTTCAGGTTGGAGTACGTGGCCAGGGTCGTCGACCCGGCGGTCACCGTCAGCTTGTCGTACTGCGAGCTGGTGGTGGTCTCCGCGGTGTCGACGTGCAGGTAGAAGGTGAACGTCGTTCCCGTGCAGCCGCTCGGGACCGTCACCGACTGGGAGAGCGTGTCGGTGTGGGTGGAGCCGTAGCCGTCCAGCCAGGCCTTGTACGAGCCGGTGCGGGCGGCCTGGCTGCTGGAGTTGGTGATCACTCCGCTGCTCGCGGTCCAGGTGGTGCTGCCCGACTCGAAGCCCTGGTTGCCCAGCAGCTGGGTGGAGGTGCAGCTGCCGCCGCCCGACGAGCTCACCGTCCAGGTGAAGGACGCCGTACCGGTGGCTCCGGTGCTGTCGGTCACCGTGACCGTGGTGCTGTAGCTGCCGGCCGTGGTCGGGGTCCCGGAGATCAGCCCCGTGGAGCTGATCGACAGACCGGTCGGCAGTCCGGTGGCGGCGTAGGTCAGTGAGCCGCTGTTGGTGGAACTGGCCGAGACCTGAAGGCTCACGGCCGTACCGACGGTGGTGGACTGGCTGCCCGGGTTGGTCACGGTCACGCCGGTCGACGGCACGGTGATGTGGCTGCCGACGTTGATGCCCGCGAAGGCGTTGCCGACCCCGGCGTACTGCGCGGAGCTGGTGCCGTAGAGGGCGGCGGCCGCGTTCAGGGCGGCGGTGCGGGCGCCGGCGTAGTTGGTGCTGGACGTCATGTACGTCGTCAGCGCCTTGTACCAGATCTGCAGGGCTGCGGCCCGGCCGATCCCGGCGACGGCGACACCGTCGGAGGTCGTGCTGTTGTAGGTGACCCCGTTGATGGTCTTGGTGCCGCTGCCCTCGGAGAGCAGGTAGAACATGTGGTTCGCGGGCCCGGACGAGTAGTGCACGTCGAGGTTGCCGACGCCCGAGTACCAGCTGTCGGCCGAGCCGCCGTCCTTGCTGGGCTTGTCCATGTACCGCAGCGGCGTGCCGTCGCCGTTGATGTCGATCTTCTCGCCGATGAGGTAGTCGCCGACGTCGGTGGAGTTGTTGGCGTAGAACTCGACGCCGGTGCCGAAGATGTCGGAGGTGGCTTCGTTGAGGCCCCCCGACTCGCCGCTGTAGTCGAGGCCCGCCGTGTTGGAGGTGACGCCGTGGCTCATCTCGTGACCGGCCACGTCCAGCGAGGTCAGCGCGTGGGTGCTGCTGGTGCCGTCGCCGTAGGTCATGCAGAAGCAGGAGTCGTCCCAGAAGGCGTTGACGTACGCCGAGCTGTAGTGGACGCGGCTGTAGGCGGCGACACCGTCGTTCTTGATGCCGCTGCGGCCGAAGGTGTTCTTGTAGAAGTCCCAGGTCTCCTGGGCGCCGTAGTGGGCGTCCACACCGGCGGTCTGGGTGTTGGAGCCGGAGCCGGTGCCCCAGACGTCGTCGGCGTCGGTCATCAGGGTGCCGGTGCCCGACGTGCCGTTGTTGAGGCTGTACGTCTTGTGGCCGCCGCGCGAGGTGTCGTACAGCTGGTACGTCGAACCGGACAGCGTGGTGCCCATGGTGACCGTGCCGCTGTATTGGCTGTTGCCGGTGCCGGTCTCGATGCCCTCGAAGCGGGAGAGTTCGGCGCCGGTGGTGGCGTCGGTGACGACGTGCAGCTTGCTGGGCGTGCCGTCGTCCTGGAAGCCGGAGACCACGGTCTCCCAGGCGAGCTTCGGGGTGCCCGAGCCCGCCCAGATCACCTTGCGGGCGCCCTGCGCGGCGGGCTTGTCGGCGTCGAGCGCCTTGGCCGTCCTGAGCGCCTTGGTCTCGGCGGACGCCTTGCCGAACGTGGCGGTCGTGGACCTGACCGAGACGGTACGGCGGTTGTTGTTGAAGGTGGTGCTCAGCGTGCCCGTCGCCTGTGCGGCCGGGGGCGTGTGCACGACCAGGTCGCCGCCGAGGACGGGGAGACCGTCGTAGGTGCGCTCGTAGCGGGTGTGGAGGGTGCCGTCGTTGTCCTTGACGACGTCCTTGACGACCAGCTTCTCCTTGGAGCCGAGGCCGAGGGAGTCGGCGGTCGCCCCGGCCTTTCCGGACGCGCTCTTGATCAGTGCGGTGCGCTGGGCGGGGGAGAGCTTGGCTTCCAGGCCTCCGGCGCGCAGGGGGCTGGGGTGGGGGGAGGCCGGCCCGGCGGCGGCCGGGACCGTCTGGACGCCTACGGCGAGGAGGGACGCGGCGGCCACCAGGGACGCGGCGACGGCTGATCTTCGTGGGGAGGGTCTCACTCGTACTCCTACTGCTACGACGGGGTGGAGGTGCCGTGCGGGAACTGCGTGAGAGCTGGGGGGAGCGTCGCACCGTTGACCCGTCCATGTCATGCAAAGGAGGCCGAGACAAGGGTTAACCCTCGACTCGGCTGTGATTTCCCTGTGGGGTCAGGCCTGGGCGGCCGCGCAGTCCGCGCAGGTGCCGAAGATCTCCACGGTGTGCGCCACGTTGACGTATCCGTGCTCGGCGGCGATCGCGTCGGCCCACTTCTCGACGGCCGGTCCCTCGACCTCCACCGCCTTGCCGCAGATCCGGCAGACCAGGTGGTGGTGGTGCTCGCCGGAGGAGCAGCGGCGGTAGACGGACTCGCCGTCGGAGGTGCGCAGGACGTCGACCTCGCCCGCGTCGGCGAGGTTCTGGAGGGTGCGGTAGACCGTGGTCAGGCCGACGGCGTCGCCCTTGTGCTTGAGCATGTCGTGCAGTTCCTGGGCGCTGCGGAACTCGTCGACCTCGTCGAGGGCCGCCGCCACGGCGGCCCGCTGCCGGGTCGCGCGGCCCTTCACGGGCGGTCCTGCGGTCGTCACGGGTTCCTCCTTCGATCGGCCCCTGCCGGGCCATTGTGCCAGCCCGGCCTGTGCCGGGTCAGACGCCGACGGGGCCGTCCGCCTCCCGGCCGGCCGGAATCGCACACTCCGCGGGGTCCGCGGCGGGGCGCGCGGCGGCGGCCGCCCGGGCCCGTCGCCTGGCCAGCGGGGTGGCCAGACCCGTCAGCACGACGAAGGCCGCGATGGTCAGCAGCACGATCGTCGCGCCGGGCGGCACGTCCTGGTAGTACGAGGTCACGGTGCCGCCGATCGTCACCGTCACGCCGATCGCCACCGCGATCGCGAAGGTCGCCGCGAAGCTCCGGCTGAGCTGCTGCGCCGCCGCCACCGGCACCACCATCAGCGCGCTCACCAGCAGCAGCCCGACCACGCGCATCGCGACGGTCACCGTCACCGCGGCCGTGACCGCCGTCAGCAGGTTGAGCGCCCGCACGGGCAGACCGGTGACCCGCGCGAACTCCTCGTCCTGGCTGACCGCGAAGAGCTGCCGGCGCAGACCGAGGGTGACGAGCACCACGAACGCGGCGAGCAGACAGATCGCGGTCACGTCGGACTGACTCACGGTCGACAGGGAGCCGAAGAGATACGACGTCAGGTTGGCGTTCGAGCCGCCGGGCGCCAGGTTGATGAACATCACGCCGCCGGCCATACCGCCGTAGAACAGCATCGCGAGGGCGATGTCGCCGCGGGTCCTGCCGTACCAGCGGATCAGTTCCATGAGGACCGCGCCGAGGACCGAGACCAGGGTCGCCATCCACACCGGCGACCAGGAGAGCAGGAAGCCGAGACCGACGCCGGTCATCGCGACATGGCCGATGCCGTCGCCCATGAGGGCCTGGCGGCGCTGGACGAGGTAGATGCCGACGGCGGGGGCGGTGATGCCGACCAGGACGGCGGCGAGCAGCGCCCGCTGCATGAAGGCGTAGTCGAGGAAGTCCATCAGCTCAGCAGTCCCGTGCGGATCGGCGCGTGGTCGTGGGGGTGGACGTGGTCGTGGCCCGGCAGGGCATGCTGGCCGACCGCGCGCGGGGGTGGGCCGTCGTGCTGGACGCAGCCGTCGCGCAGGACGACCGCCCGGTCGATCAGGGGCTCCAGCGGGCCGAGTTCGTGCAGCACGAGCAGGACCGTGGCGCCCTGGGCGACCTGGTCCCCGAGCGTGCGCGCGAGCACCTCCTGGCTGGCCAGGTCCACGCCCGCCATCGGCTCGTCCATGATCAGCAGTTCGGGTTCGGCGGCGAGCGCGCGGGCGATCAGCACCCGCTGGTGCTGGCCACCGGAGAGGGCGTCGACGGAGTCCTTCGCGCGGTCCGCCATGCCGACCAGCTCCAGGGCCCGGCGCACGGCTTCCTTGTCGGCCCTGCGGAGCACGCCGAAGCGGGCGCGGGACAGGCGCCCGGAGGAGACGATCTCGGTGACGGTCGCGGGGACGCCGCCCGCGGCGGTGGTGCGCTGCGGGACGTATCCGACCCGCGCCCAGTCCCTGAACTGCCCGCGCGGGGTGCCGAAGAGCTCGATCCGCCCTGCGGACAGGGGCACCTGGCCGATGATCGTGCGGATCGCGGTGGACTTGCCGGAGCCGTTGGCGCCGAGCAGCGCGACGACCTCACCGCGGCGCACGGTGAGGTCGATGCCGCGCAGGACGGGCCGCGAGCCCAGGTCGGCGCGGACTCCGCGCAGGGCGATGACGGGCTCGGTCATGCCGTCCTCCGGTGTCATTTCGTTCCCAGGGCGCTCTGCAGCGCCTTGAGGTTGGCTTCCTGGACCGCGAAGTAGTCCTTGCCGCGGGACTTGGCGGTGATGCCCTCGATGGGGTCGAGGACGTCCGTCTTCAGCCCGGCGTCGGAGGCGATGGTCTTCGCGGTCTTGTCGCTGACGAGCGTCTCGTAGAACACGGTCGTGACGCCGTCGGCCTTCGCCATCTTCTCAAGGTCCTTGACGCGGTCGGCGCTGGGCTCGGACTCGGGGTCCAGGCCGTTGATGGCCTCCTCGGTGAGGCCGTAGCGCTCGGCGAGGTAGCCGAAGGCGGCGTGCGTGGTGATGAAGACCTTGGTGGCGGTGTTCTTGAGCCCGGTCTCGAACTCGGTGTTCAGGGCGTCGAGCTTCTTCACCAGGGCCGCGGTGTTGGCCTTGTAGTCCGCCGCGTGGTCCGGGTCGGCCTTCTCGAAGGCCTTGCCGACGCCCTCGGCGACCTGGGCGTAGCGCACCGGGTCGAGCCAGATGTGGGGGTCGAGGCCCTTGAGTTCGCCGTTCGCGTGGTCGTCGTGTTCGGCCGCGTGGCCGCCGACCTCGTTGCCGTGCTTCTCCAGCTCGGTGAGGGAGGCGGCGTCGATCTTGGTCTTGATCTCGGACTGGCTCACCGCGTCGTCGACGGAGGGCTGGAGGTTCTTGAGGTAGAGCACCGCGTCGGACTCCTGGAGCTGCGCGGTCTGTTTGGCGCTGATCTCCAGGTCGTGCGGCTCCTGACCGGGCTCGGTCAGGCTGGTGACGCTCACATGGTCGCCGCCGATCTGCTCGGCGAGGAAGGCCATCGGGTAGAAGGACGCGACGACGTCGAACTTGCCCGTGCCCCCTGCGGCGGCGCTGTCGGTGGAGCAGGCGGAGAGGGCGGAGAGGGCGGCGGCCACGGCGACCGCGGGTATGAGGTGACGTCGTACGTTCATGACAGTCATTTTCATCAAATATGGAAACCGTTGTCAACAAGCTGGCTGAGCGGTACCGATTTGATTGGGGGGCAGCCTCCGCCGGTAACCTGAAGCATTCGCTCTGAAGCACTGCTCCGTAGAGATTGCTTCGTCGCCCGTCGTCGTAATGAAGAGAGCACCGTGGCCGCCGACAAGATCGACACCATCGTCAGCCTGAGCAAGCGCCGTGGCTTCGTATTCCCCTGCAGTGAGATCTACGGTGGCCAGAAGGCCGCCTGGGACTACGGACCGCTGGGTGTCGAGCTCAAGGAGAACCTGAAGCGCCAGTGGTGGCGTTACATGGTGACGTCCCGCGAGGACGTGGTCGGTATCGACTCGTCCGTGATCCTTGCCCCCGAGGTCTGGGTCGCGTCCGGTCACGTCGCCACCTTCTCCGACCCGCTCACCGAGTGCACCTCGTGCCACAAGCGGTTCCGCGCGGACCACCTGATCGAGGCCTACGAGGCCAAGCACAAGCGCGAGCCGGAGAACGGCCTGGCGGACATCAACTGCCCCAACTGCGGCAACAAGGGTCAGTTCACCGAGCCGAAGCAGTTCTCGGGTCTGCTCTCCACCCACCTCGGCCCCACGCAGGACACCGGCTCCATCGCCTACCTGCGCCCCGAGACCGCGCAGGGCATCTTCACCAACTTCGCCCAGGTGCAGGTCGCTTCGCGCAAGAAGCCGCCGTTCGGCATCGCGCAGATGGGCAAGTCCTTCCGCAACGAGATCACGCCCGGCAACTTCATCTTCCGCACCCGCGAGTTCGAGCAGATGGAGATGGAGTTCTTCGTCAAGCCGGGCGAGGACGAGAAGTGGCAGGAGTACTGGATGGAGCAGCGCTGGAACTGGTACACGGGCCTGGGTCTCCGCGAGGAGAACATGCGCTGGTACGACCACCCGGCGGAGAAGCTCTCCCACTACTCCAAGCGCACCGCCGACATCGAGTACCGCTTCCAGTTCGGCGGCAACGAGTGGGGTGAGCTCGAGGGTGTGGCCAACCGCACCGACTACGACCTCACCGCCCACTCCAAGGCCTCCGGCCAGGACCTCGCCTACTACGACCAGGAGGCCGGCGAGCGCTGGACGCCGTACGTCATCGAGCCCGCGGCGGGTGTCGGCCGCGCGATGCTGGCGTTCCTGCTCGACGCGTACGTCGAGGACGAGGCGCCCAACGCCAAGGGCAAGCTGGAAAAGCGCACCGTGCTGCGCCTCGACCACCGCCTGGCCCCGGTCAAGGTCGCGGTCCTCCCGCTCTCCCGCAACGCGGAGCTGTCCCCGAAGGCCAAGGGCCTCGCCCAGGCGCTGCGCCAGAACTGGAACATCGAGTTCGACGACGCCGGCGCCATCGGCCGCCGTTACCGGCGCCAGGACGAGATCGGTACGCCGTACTGCGTGACGGTCGACTTCGACACGCTCGAGGACAACGCGGTGACGGTCCGCGAGCGGGACACGATGAAGCAGGAGCGGGTGTCTCTCGACCAGATCGAGGGTTACCTGGCCGGCCGGCTCGTCGGCTGCTAGCTCCACCCGTTCGTCTTTGGCCCCCGATACAGGTCTCGCTTTGGCCCTGTGTCGGGGGCCGTTCCCTGTCCAGGCTGGCCCCATGAGCCTCGCCTTTCTCCTCACCACCCTCGTCGTGGTCGCCACTCCCGGTACCGGGGTCGTCTACACGCTCGCCGCCGGACTCTCCCGTGGTCCTCGCGCGAGCGTCGTCGCCGCGTTCGCCTGCACGCTCGGGATCGTGCCGCACGTCCTGGCCACCGTCACCGGGCTCGCCGCACTGCTGAACGCGAGTGCGGTGGCGTTCCAGGCGGTCAAGTACGCCGGGGTCGGCTACCTCCTGTACATGGCCTGGGCGGCCGTGCGGGACAAGGAGGTCATCGAGGTCGACCAGGGCGGCGCGCCCCTGTCCGCGGGACGTGTGATCGCCCGGGGCGTTCTGATCAACCTCCTCAACCCGAAGCTGACGATCTTCTTCTTCGCGTTCCTGCCGCAGTTCGTCAGTCCGACCGAGCCGCACGCCCTGCCGCGCATGCTCGTGCTGAGCGGGGTCTTCATGCTCGCGACCTTCGTGGTCTTCGCCGCCTACGGGGTGCTCGCGGCCTCGGTCCGCAGCCATGTGATCTCCCGGCCCCGGGTCATGGCCTGGCTGCGGCGGAGTTTCGCGGCGTCCTTCGTGCTGCTCGGAGCCAAGCTGGCCACGACCGACGCGTGACCGTCCATGACAGCTGACAGATATTGATATCTGTCAGCTGTCATGGCAGGGTGGACGGCATGACGATGCGAACCCGAAACCTCGGAACCACCGGCCCCCAGGTCTCCGCCCTCGGCCTCGGCTGCATGGGCATGTCCGGCATGTACGGCGAGACGGACCGCGCGGAGTCGATCGCCACCATCCACGCCGCCCTGGAGGCCGGCGTGACCCTGCTGGACACCGGCGACTTCTACGGCATGGGCCACAACGAACTGCTGATCAGCGAGGCACTGCGCACCGCTCCGGCCGCCCTGCGCGAGAACGCGCTGGTCAGTGTGAAGTTCGGCGCCCAGCGCGACCCGGACGGCGCGTGGCTCGGCTACGACGCCCGCCCGGCCGCCGTGAAGACCTGGGCCACGTACTCGCTCCAGCGCCTCGGCGTCGACCACATCGACGTCTACCGCCCGGCCCGGCTCGACCCCCAGGTACCGATCGAGGAGACGGTCGGCGCGATCGCGGAACTCGTCGAGAAGGGGTACGTCCGCCACATCGGGCTGAGCGAGGTCGGTCCGGAGACCATTCGCCGGGCCGCCGCCACCGCCCCGATCGCCGACCTCCAGATCGAGTACTCCCTCATCTCCCGCGGCCCCGAGCGGGAGATCCTCCCCGTCCTGCGCGAGCTCGGCATCTCCGTCACCGCGTACGGAGTGCTCTCCCGCGGGCTGATCTCCGGCCACCTCACGGCAGGGCGGTCACTGGCCGCCGACGACTTCCGCGCCCACTCGCCCCGCTTCCAGGGCGAGAACCTTCAGCACAACCTCACGCTGGTCGAGGCCCTGCGCAAGATCGCCGAACAGAAGGGCGTCACGGTCGCGCAGATCGCCATCGCCTGGGTGCTCTCACGAGGTGACGACCTCGTGCCGCTGATCGGCGCGCGGACCCGCGAGCGGCTCGACGAGGCACTGGGCGCCCTGGACGTCACCCTGGACGCCGCCGACCTCGCGGCCGTCGAGGACGCCGTACCCGCGGACGCGGCGGCCGGAGAGCGGTACCCGACGCACCAGATGGCCATGCTCGACAGCGAACGATGAGCGGCGAACGGTGAACACCGTGCCAGGTACGGTCTAGGCATGCCACCGAGCACCGAGACCCTGACCGCCGAGCGCATCCTCGAAGCCACCGAGGAGGTGCTGCGCCGCCACGGCCCGGCCAAGGCCACCGTGGTCGACGTGGCGCGCGCGCTCGGCGTCAGCCATGGCAGCGTCTACCGGCACTTCCGGACGAAGGCGGCGCTGCGGGAGGCCGTGACGAAACGGTGGCTGGACCGGGCGACGGGCGTCCTGGCCGCGATCACCGACGCGGACCGCGACCCGGAGGCCCGGCTGCGGGACTGGCTCGCCGCGCTCTTCGAGGTCAAGCGCCGCAAGGCGGGCGACGATCCGGAACTGTTCGCTACGTACACGGTCCTGACCGGCGAGAACGTCGAGGCGGTGATCGAGCACCTCACCGAGCTGACCGACCAGCTGACCCGTATCGTCCAGGACGGCATCGACGCGGGCACCTTCACCGTCACCGCCCCGGACACCACGGCCCAGGCGGTCTTCCAGGGCACGGCCATCTTCCACGACCCCGGCTATGCCCGTGAGTGGGAGAAGCCGGGCGCAGAAAGGGAGTTCACGGCGCTGGTGGACCTGCTGGTACGGGGCCTCAAGGCCTGACCGCCGCCAACCCCGCCGCTACGTCTGCGACGGATCCACCGTCGCCTGATGCGCCTCCGCCAGGTGTTCCTCCGCCTTCAGCCAGGGCAGGAACTGCGCTCCCTTGCGCCAGCCGCAGGTGTCACATCTGATCGTGCGTTGCGCGCCCTTGCGCTGCACTTGGACCACGTGTTCGCGGCCGTGCTGGTCCCAGCGGCTCACCCTGCTCGTGTTGATCTGCAACATGTGCCTCGCCTCCGGCTAGGAGTGTGCAGCAAGAACAACATCAACAGCAGTATCTTCACGGGGCGTTCGCCAGGACTTGAGCGTGGCCTGCGGCCCGGTCAGTCGATCGTGCGTGGCAGACGCAGACTCAGTACGCCCGTCAGGGCCACCCCCGCCAACTGGACGAGGAGCGTGGTCACCAGGGCGTCCCGCATGCCCATGCCCGGCGCCAGGGCGAGGAAGAGACTGCCCAGCGTGGCCACGCCGAGGGCCAGGGAGACCTGCTGGGTGGTGACCATCACGCCGCTGCCGACGCCGGCCCGGGCGGGCGGCACCTCGGACAGGACGATCCGGAAGACCACGGGCAGTTGGAGTGCCTGGCCGACTCCGGCGATCGCGCCGCCGGGGAGCAGGGGAAGCAGCCCGAGGTCCGGCCAGGAGGAGTGCGCGGCCAGGATCATCAGGCCCAGGCCGACCCCCTGGATCAGCGCGCCCGCGGTCACCACCCGGGTGCCGTGGCGGGCGATCAGCCGCGGTCCGGCGACCGACGTGAACAGGAACGTCACCGCCAGCGGGACCAGCGCGAGACCCGCCTGGACGGGGCTGCGGCCCGCTCCCTCCTGAAGCGCCACCGCGATCACGAACATGAAGCCCGCGAAGCCCATCGAGAACGGCAGGATGAGCAGCAGACCGCGGCGCAGGGACACCAACTGGAAGAGGCTCGGCGGGACCAGCGGAGTGCGGCCCCCGCGGTCCGCCCTGAGCTCCACCGCGAAGAACGCCCACGCCAGGAACGGGAACGCCGCCAGCGACAGCCACGTCCACAACGGCCAGCCCGCCGCCCTGCCCTCGGTCAGCGGGGCCAGCAGCGCCAGCAGCGTCGCCGCCAGCAGGACCGTGCCCGGGCCGTCCACCGGCTCCGGACGGGGGGAACGGGTCTCGGGGACCGTACGGGCCGCGAGGAACAGGCCGAGCAGGACGACCGGCACGTTCACCAGGAACGTCGCCCGCCAGCTCGTGCCCGCGATGTCGGCCGCCACCAGGACCCCGCCGAGGATCTGGCCCGCCACCATGGCGAGGCCAGCCGTGGCGCCGTACAGGCCCATCGCCCGCGCCCGGCGGGGTCCGGCCGTCGCCGACTGGATCGTGGCGAGGACCTGCGGCAGCATCGCCGCCGACGCGGCGCCCTGGGCGACCCGCGCCGCGACCAGCGTCCACGCCGTCGGCGCGAGCCCGCACGCCAGCGAGGTCAGCCCGAAGGCCAGCATGCCGCCCAGGAACAGCCGGCGCCGCCCGAAGAGATCGCCGAGGCGGCCGCCGAGGACGAGAAGGACGGCGTACGCCAACCCGTAGCCCGCCACGACGAGTTCGAGGACCGACTCGCTCGCGGACAGGTCCGCGCCGATGGTGGGCAGTGCGACGTTGACGATGAAGAAGTCGATGAGGGGGAGTGCCGCGGCGAGCAGCACCGTGAAGAGTCCGAGGCCGCTCAGCTCGGGTGGCGCGGCGGCGCGGACGGGGCGTGGAGTCGTGGTTTCGGTCGTCACGGCAACGAGCCTGCGCCTCCCGCCAGAGGGGTACCAGAGTCTTCTTATCCTGGTAGAAGAACCACCTGGCAACAGGGTCCGGGTGGAGGCAGGCTGGAGACATGACCACCATGGCCCAGGAGACAGCCGTACCGGCGACCGCGTCCCACTCGTCCCTCTCGTCGATCCGGCGCCACGAACTCGCCGCCTTCCTGCGCCACCGCCGCGAGCACATCGCCCCCGAACAGGTCGGTCTGCCCCGCGGCCGCCGGCGCCGCACCCCGGGCCTGCGCCGGGAGGAGGTCGCCCAGCTCTCCGCGGTCGGTGTCACCTGGTACACCTGGTTGGAGCAGGCCCGGGACATCCAGGTGTCCGTGCAGGTCCTGGACGCCCTCGCCCGCGCACTGCTGCTGGACCCGAGCGAGCGCTCGCACCTCTTCCAGCTCGCCGGCGCGGTCGACCCGACACCGGCCACCGTCTGCCCGTCGGTCACCCCGGCCATCCAGCAGGTGCTCGAACAGCTGGAGCCGGTCCCGGCCTGCGTGCAGAACAGCCGCTACGACATCCTCGCCTACAACCGGACCTACGGCCTGCTGCTGTGCGACCTGGACGCGGTGCCGCCCGAGGACCGCAACTGCATGATCCTCTCCTACACCGACGACGACTGGCGCTCCTCGATCGTCCACCTGGCGGAGGCGCAGCGCCTGATGGCAGCCCGCTTCCGGGCCACCATGGCCGGACACCTCGCCGAGCCCGGCTGGAAGATGCTCCTGAAGCGGCTGCGCACGGAGTCCCCGGAGTTCCGCGAGGTCTGGGACCGGCACGAGGTCATCGAACACCGGGGCCGCCGCAAGGAGTTCATGAACCGCTACGTCGGCCATGTCTCCGTCGACCACACCGACCTGTGGCTCGGCCCCGAGGCGGGGCCGCGCATGGTGACCTACGCCCCCGCCGACGAGGAGTCCCGGCTGCGGCTGGAGAAGCTGCACGCGATCGCCCTGGAGCGGACCCCGGCCCGCACGGCGTCACAGCGCGCCCTCTCCTGCGACGCCGTCGGCCCCCGCGCCTGACCGGTTGTCGCAGGTGGGGATGATCGCCCGCAGTGCGGGAACCCGGTCGGTCCGAAGAGAAGACCCCCCCCACAGGCGAGGCGAGTCATGGCCGAGCAGAAATCGTCGCAGCAGATAGCAGAGTCAGAATCACCGTCACCGGCGCAGGGGCTTCCGCAGCCGCTGCGGGCGGCCGTTTCGGCACTGGGGAGGGTTCCCGGGGCCGGGACGGTGGGCCGGGTGGCCGGTGGAGCACTGGACCGGGTCGGAGCGGTGTCGCCGCGCGGCCGACGGCTCGCGGTGTACGCCGGGGCCGGGGTGCTCGGCGTCGCGGGCGTCGTCGAGTGGCCCGTCGCGGTCACCGGGGCGGCGGTGGCGTGGCTGACGCAACCGAGGCCGGGGGAGCGCGGGGAAGACGGGGAGCCGGGGGACGAGAGCCGGCCCACGCCCCGGGTACTGGCGTCGTCACACGGCAGGCCGTCCCACTCGTCGCACGGTTCGTCTCCCTCCCCGTCCCTCCGCACACCCTCCGACAAACTCCCTCCGCACGAGACGGCGTCGCCGTCCGACCGAGGCGGCCCCGGCGGCGCCACCGCGGGCCGTACCCGATCCGACGACTGAGGACCAGTGATGAACCGAGGACTCACGACGGCAGCCGCGGGTCTCGTCCTGGCCGGCCCCCGTCTGCTGGCCAGGGGTACGCCCGCCGCGGTCGGCGCGGCCGCGGGAGCGGTGGCCGGAACGGCCCGGGCCGGCGTCCGCACGGCGGACTTCGCGGCCCGGGCGACGAGGGCCGCCCGCGCGGCCCTCCCGGGAGCATCCCCGGACTGGCGAGCGGGCCGGCGGGCCCATCTGGCGCTGCGCGCGGAGGCGGACGCGGACGCGGACGGAGAGTACGCAGAACAGCGGGCCGACGCGGAGGCAGGTGCCGGCCCCTCGTCTCCACCGCCCCGCGCCACCCGCACCGAACACCGTGCCCGGCGTCTCGTCACCGCCCTCGCCGAGCACCCCGACATCGCTCTGGCCTACTGGGACCAGGGCCTCGGGCGGCTCGTCGTGACCGCGGCCGAGGGAGTGGCCACCGAGCGGGTCGTGGAGCGGGTCTCGGTGCTTGCCGAGCGGTACGGGCTGGTGGCGGCCGACCAGGATGTCGAGGAGCTCGCCCACCCCGGTGACCCCGGCTCCATACGGACCGCGGGCGTGGCGCTCGTCGCCGACGGCGTCGGAGCCGCCGCCGCGTTCGCCGGGTCCGCGCTGCGGCTGCCGGCGTCGCCGCGGCCGGTGACGGCGGTGGTGACGCTGCTGCGGGAGAACCCCCGCTTCAGGGGCTGGCTGGGAGGGCGGCTCGGGAGCGCGCGGATGGACGTGGCGCTGGCCGTCGTGAACGCCGCCGTGCACGGTGCCGGTCACAGTCCCACCTCCCTGCTGCTCGACGGAACGCTGCGCACCTGCCAGCTGGCGGAGGCAGTCGTACGGACGGCCACCTTCGAAGCCGTCCACGACGACCTGTGCGTCCCGGACCGGGACAGCGTGCCCGCGGATCTGGCCCTGCGCCCGCCGCCGGGGCCCTCGCCCGCCCAGGAGTACGCGGGCCACGCCTCGGCAGGCAGCATCGCCGGCGCCGTCGCCGCGATGCTCGTCAAACACAACGTGACCGAGGCCGCGGAGGCGGTCCTCGCGGGCTCCCCGAAGGCCGCGCGCTACGGCCCTGCCGCCTTCCACGCCGTACTGAGCACAGCGCTGTCCCGTTCCGGCGTCCTGGTGCGCGACCCGGACCGGCTGCGACAGCTGGAGACCGTCGGCACCGTCCTCCTGCACCCGAGCGCCCTGCGCACCCCGGGCGCGGGCGCGGACCCATGGGCGGAACCCGTGCTGGACGCGGCCCGGCGCGCCGGACTCCGTGTCGTCGTCGTGGACGACCCCGCACTGGCCGAGTTCACCGGCCTCGCGGATCAAGTCGTGGACGCCGAACGCCCGTTGAAGGACATCGTCGACCAACTCCACGACGACAGCGATGGCGAGGACGAGGGGAACGGCGGCGGTGGTGTCCTCACCGTCGCCCGCCCCCAGGACGCCGACGTCGTCGCCGGGCTCCTCCGGGGCGACGTGGCCGTCTCCCTCACCGACGGCGGCTGCGCGGTCGCCTGGGGTGCCGACCTCCTCGCCCCGCACGGACTGCCCGACGTCTGGCGGCTGTTGACGGCCGTGCCGGCGGCCCGTGCGGTCGGCCACCGCTCCCAGACCCTGGCCCGCTCGGGCGCCGCCCTGTCCGGACTCCTCGTCGCCGTCGGCGACTCGGGCCGCGGCCGACGCCGTACGGCACTCCCCGGCCTCCGGCACGCACCCGTCGACGCGGCCGCGGCCGCCGCCCTTTTCACCGGCACCCGCGCCGCCCTCCGCGTGGCCACCGCGAGCCCCCCGCACCCGCGTCCCCGGGTGGCCTGGCACGCCCTGGACCCGGACGCCGTACGCGACCGTCTGGAAAAGGAGGCACCCCCGGAGCCGACGCTCGTGGAGCAGACGACCGCACGGGTCCGTACGGCCGCCGACACCGTCGTACGACTGCCCGTGCTGGCCCCCGTCAGGTGGTCGGCACAGCTCGCCCGGGCCGTGCGCAACGAGCTGGACGACCCGCTGACCCCCGTCCTGGCGGTCGGCTCGGCCGCGTCCGCGATCCTCGGGTCCGCGATGGACGCCCTGCTGGTGGTCGGCGCCCTCGACCTGAACGCCCTCGTCGGCGGACTCCAGCGGCTGCGCGCCGAGCGGGCCCTGTCCGGGCTGCTCGCCCAGCAGAAGCAGAAGGCCCGGGTCACGGAGGAGGACGCGGAACCGCATGTCGTCGACGCCGCCAAGCTGCGCCCGGGGGACGTCATCGAGCTCACGCTGGACGACGTCGTGCCCGCCGACGCCCGTCTGCTGTGGGAGGACGGCCTGGAGGTCGACGAGTCCGCGCTGACCGGCGAGTCCCTCCCGGTCGACAAGTCCACCGACCCGAGCCCTCACGCCCCCGTCGCCGAACGGCACTGCATGGTCTTCGAGGGGACGACCGTGGTGGCCGGACAGGCCCGTGCGGTCGTCGTGGACACCGGCGACCGCACCGAGGCCGCCCGCGCCGTCGCACTCGCCGCCCGCACCCCGGCCGCCGCCGGAGTCCAGGCCCGGCTCCAGGAAATCACCCGCAAGGCAATGCCGTTGACGATGGCGGGCGGTGCCGCGGTCACCGGGCTCGCCCTGGTACGCGGCACCCCGCTGCGGCAGGCGGTCAGCGGCGGGGTCGCGGTCGCCGTGGCCGCCGTACCGGAAGGGCTGCCGCTGGTGGCCACCGTCGCGCAACTGGCGGCGGCCCGCCGGCTCAGCGCGCACGGCGTCCTGGTCCGCGCCCCGCGCACCCTGGAGGCCCTGGGGCGCATGGACACCATCTGCTTCGACAAGACCGGCACGCTCACCGAGAACCGGCTGCGGCTGGTCCGGGTCACCGACGCGGACGGCACGGTCCACACCCTCGACGAGCCCGGCGCGGACGGCCCGCTGCGGGTCGCGGCCCGCGCCTGTCCCCAGCTCGACGGCGACTCCGGGCAGCGCCCGGCCCACGCCACCGACGAGGCCGTCCTGGACGCGGCTCCCCCCGACGAGGAGTGGACCCAGCTGGAGGGCCAGCCCTTCGAGGCCGCCCGAGGTTACGCGGCCGCCGTCGGACACCCGGGCGACGGCTCCCCGGTCCTGGTCCTCAAGGGCGCCCCGGAGACCGTCCTGCCCGCCTGCGCCGACCTCCCCGCCGAGGCCTCCGACCGGGCCCAGTCGCTGGCCCGCGACGGCCTGCGCGTCCTGGCTGTGGCCCGCCGTCCGCTCGACGGCGACGGTGCGGGCGACGAGAAGGCCGTACTCGAAGAGCCTTTGCGGGACCTTGAGTTCGTGGGCCTGCTGGCCCTCGCCGACGTCGCCCGGGAGACCTCCCCGGACCTGGTCCACGGACTGCGCGAGGCGGGTGTACGGCCTGTCGTGCTGACCGGCGACCACCCGCAGACCGCCCACGCCATCGCCACCGACCTCGGCTGGCCCGAGGACGCCACGGTCGTCACCGGCGACGAACTGGCCGCCGCCGACCGCTCGGCCCGCTCCCGGATGCTGCGCGACGCCGATGTCGTGGCCCGGGTCGCGCCCGAGCAGAAACTTCAGGTCGTCGAGGCCCTCAGGGACGCGGGCCGGGTCGTCGGCATGGTCGGCGACGGCGCCAACGACGCGGCCGCCATCCGCGCCGCCGACATCGGCGTCGGCATCAGCGCCCGCGGCTCGGCCGCCGCCCGCAACGCCGCCGACCTCGTCCTGACCGGCGACGACCTCACCGTCCTCATCGAAGCCGTCCGCGAGGGCCGCGCCCTGTGGCACAGCGTCGCCGACGCCATCGCCATCCTGATCGGCGGCAACGCGGGCGAGGTGGGCTTCGGCATCCTCGGCACGCTCCTGTCCGGCGCCGCACCCCTGTCCACCCGCCAGATGCTCCTGGTGAACCTCTTCACCGACCTGTTCCCGGCGATGGCGGTGGCGGTGACGCCGACGGAGAAACCGACGGAGGACGAGCCCTCGGTCGACTCGATCCTGGGCGCCGCTCTGACCCGCCAGATCCGCAACCGCGCGATCACCACCTGCCTGGGCGCCACCGTGGCCTGGCTGATCGGCCGCTTCACCCCGGGCACGGCCCGCCGCTCGACGACGATGGCACTGTGCGCGGTGGTGGGCACGCAGCTCGCCCAGACACTGGCGGACCGCCGGGAGAGCCCCTTGGTCCGCTTCACGTCCCTGGGCTCGGCGGTGGCGTTGTTCGCCGTGGTGGAGATCCCGGGCGTGAGCCAGTTGTTCGGCTGCACACCGCTGGGGCCACTCGCGTGGGCGGGGGTGGCGGCGGCGATCGTGCTGGCGTTGGCGGGTCAGAGGTTTGTGCCTGCACTGGAGCGAACGGTACTGAATCAACTGCGCTGAGTGGACGCACTGAGGGGCGCGGGGCCGTATCGATGTGCGGCTACCGCCGCGTGGGCGCGACCACCCCACCGACCCGCAGCCGCCGAACTACGCGCTGACCCCCGCCGCCTCGCGAACCTCCACGGACTCCAGCCGCTCAGCCGTCCGCTCAGCGGAACGCCGGGCCCACGGCCCAGTGGTCACCGCCCCGAGCACCAGCACCGCGACCCCGCACCCGGCCAGGATCCACCACCCCGGCACCGCGGCCGACACGAACTTCTCCTTGTACGACGAGGAGCTCACCCCGGAGGCCAGCACCGCCCCGATCACCGCGACACCCAGCGTCTGCCCGAGTTGCCGGCTCGTGGAGGCGACGGCGGCGGCGACCCCGGCCTGGGCGCGCGGCATCCCCGATACCGCCGTGTTGGTGATCGGCGCGTTGACGAACCCGAACCCGATCCCGAACAACACGTACCCGAGGAACAGCGTCAAGTCGGACGTCTCCGCGTCGAAAGCCGCGAAGAGCACCCCGCTCACCGTCATGGCGACCCCCGCGATCACCAGCGGCAGCCGCGGCCCCCGGCTCCCCACCAGCCGCCCGGCCAGCGGCGCGCACAGGAACATCGGCACCGCCATCGGCAGCATCCACAGACCGGCGTGCAGCGCGTCCAACCCGCGGACGTTCTGCAGATACAGCGTCGACAGGAAGAGGAATCCGCCGAGCCCCGCGAACGCGCTGATCGCTATCACCGTGGCCCCGCTGAACGGCGCGGACCGGAAGAAGCGCAGGTCGATGAGGGGCTCGTCGCGCCGGGGCTCGTACCAGAGCAGTCCGGCCAGGGCGACGACGGCCACGACGGCGAAGGGCAGGACGTAGGAGAACCCCGAGGCCGGCGCCTCGATGATCGCGTACGTCAGCGAGCCGAACAGCGCGATCACCAGGACCTGTCCGACCGGGTCGGGGCGGCGGGCCTTGGGCGCCCGGGACTCGGGGACGTACCGCAGGGTGAGCAGCAGGGCCGCGAGGCCGACCGGCAGGTTGACCCAGAAGATCGATCGCCAGCCGACCGAGTCCACGAGCACGCCGCCGACCAGCGGTCCCGCGGCCATGGAGATGCCGACGACCGCGCCCCACACCCCGATCGCCCGGGCGCGCTCGCGTGGGTCCGTGAAGGTGTTGGTGATGATCGACATCGCGACCGGGTTGAGCATCGAACCGCCGACCGCCTGCACCATGCGGAAGGCGATCAGTGCCTCCAGGTTCGGCGCGGCGGAACACAGCGCGGAGCCGATCGTGAAGACGACCAGGCCCGCCATGAAGACGCGTTTGCGGCCGATCCGGTCACCTGTGGAGCCGGCCAGCATCAGCAGCGAGGCGAGGACCAGGGTGTACGCGTCGATCGTCCACTGGAGGCCCGCCGTGCTCGCGTCCAGGCCTCGCTGCATGGCGGGCAGGGCGACGTTGAGGGCGGTGGTGTCGAGACTCACGATCAGCAGGCTCATACAGCAGATCGCGAGTACCAGCATGCGTCGGCGGTGGCTGAGCTCGGGCATGCGTGTCATCGTACGCCGATTTCGATAGTGCGTCTAACTAATGGTCCATGCATGATCGGTGCCCGAGCGGCGGGAGGGATGCGTGACAATGGGGGAATGCAGATCGGCCCTCACCTCGTCCAGCCCCCCGTCGTCCTGGCCCCCATGGCCGGTATCACCAACGCGCCCTTCCGCACCCTGTGCAGGGAGTTCAGTGGCGGCAAGGGCCTGTTCGTCAGCGAGATGATCACGACTCGGGCGCTGGTCGAGCGCAACGAGAAGACCATGCAGCTGATCCACTTCGACGCGACCGAGAAGCCGCGCTCCATCCAGTTGTACGGCGTCGACCCCGCCACCGTCGGCAAGGCCGTCCGCATGATCGCGGAGGAGGACCTGGCCGATCACATCGACCTGAACTTCGGCTGTCCGGTCCCCAAGGTCACGCGCAAGGGCGGCGGCTCGGCGCTGCCGTACAAGCGTCCGCTGCTCCGGGCGATCCTGCGGGAGGCCGTGAGCGGGGCGGGGGATCTGCCGGTCACGATGAAGATGCGCAAGGGGATCGACGACGACCACATCACGTATCTCGACGCGGGGCGGATCGCGGTCGAGGAGGGGATCACCTCCATCGCGCTGCACGGTCGTACCGCCGCCCAGCACTACGGCGGCACGGCGGACTGGGACGCGATCGCCCGCCTCAAGGACCACGTGCCGGAGATTCCCGTGCTCGGCAACGGGGACATCTGGTCGGCGTCGGACGCGCTGCGGATGGTGGCGTCCACCGGGTGCGACGGGGTGGTCGTCGGGCGGGGGTGTCTGGGGCGGCCGTGGCTGTTCGCGGATCTGGTGGCGGCGTTCGAAGGGCGTCCGGAGGACATCGCGCGGCCTTCGCTGCGGGAGGTGGCCGATGTCATGGTCCGGCACGCCACGCTGCTGGGTGAGTGGATCGGGGACGAGTCCCGCGGGGTCATCGACTTCCGTAAGCATGTGGCCTGGTATCTGAAGGGGTTCGCGGTCGGCAGCGAGATGCGCAAGCGGCTGGCCATCACGTCGTCGCTGTCGGAACTGCGGTCCGGTCTGGACGAGCTGGACCTGGACCAGCCCTGGCCGACGGGCGCCGACGGGCCGCGGGGTCGTACGTCCGGCAACAACCGGGTGGTGCTGCCGGATGGGTGGCTGAAGGACCCGTACGACTGTGCGGGGGTCGGGGAGGATGCGGAGTTGGAGACGTCTGGGGGCTGATGCCTGCGGCGGCCTGTACGGGGTCGGTGGGGGTGGGCGTTTTGCGCAGTTCCCCGCGCCCCTGGGTGCCTGCGGCGGCCTGTTTCGGTTCGGTGGGGGTCTTTGTAGCGCGTGCGGGTGTGTTGTGGGTCGGGGCCGGGGTGGGGGGTGTCCGTCCTCGGTCCGGCGGTTCGGCTGCTTCAACAGTGCTCGGTGACGGACGCCGGCCGCTGCGGGCGGACACCCCCCACCCCGTCCCCTTCGCGCCGTACGCGGCCAACGGCACGTCGTGGCGCACGGTACGGCGAACGGTCCCGGGGAGTGAGGTGACGAACGGTCCGTCCTGGCGCAGGTGACTGCAACTCCCCAGGGGCGCGGGGAACTGCGCGACCAGCCACAACGGACCCGCAGCCGCCCTACGACATCACGTGGCACCCCCATAGGCGCCCGCCCAAGCCCAGCGCAGCTGCCCGCGGGGAACTGCGCGACCAGCCACAACGGACCCGCAGCCGCCCTACGACATCACGTGGCACCCCCATAGGCGCCCGCCCAGGCCCAGCGCAGCTGCCCGCGGGGAACTGCGCGACCAGCCCCCACCGGGCCGCGGTCGCCCGACTACCCGACCCGGCACCCCCGTAGGCGCAGCGTCACCCGTTCGACGGGTGTGGAGTCGAGCCGTATGCCGTCAGGAAGCGGTCTCGGAAGGAGCTCATTTTCCAGACCGGGGCGTTGTGCGCCGGCTTCAGGCCGTCCGTCCAGTTCCAGGACGCGATCTTGTCCAGGACCTTCGGGTCCTTGGCGACGATGGAGATCGGCACGTCACGGCTGGCCTTCTCCCCGCTGACCCGGGCGATCGGCTGGTGGTCGCCGAGGAAGACGAGGACCGTGTCGTCGCTGCCGTAGCGCTCCAGCCACTGGGTCAGTGACGTGACCGAATACGAGATGGACTTGCCGTACTCCTGCTTGGAGCGGGTGGAGTCGGCGATGATCTCGGACGGCTTGTTGCCCGCCTTCTGGATGCCCTTGAAGATCGAGCCGTCGCCCAGGTCGTTCCAGTCGACCATCTTCGGGATGGGCGCCCAGGGCTGGTGGCTGGAGGTCAGGATGATCTCGGACATCAGCGGCTTGTCGCGCTTCTTGCCGTGGACCTGGCGCTGGTAGGCCTCCAGGGCGTATTGGTCGGGCATCGTCGACCAGCTGAACTTGGGTCCCTTGTAGCCGAGTTGGAAGGCGTTGTAGACCTTGTCGAGGTCGTAGTACTTCTGCTCGGGCCAGCCCTTCTGGACGCCTGGCATCACCCCGACCGTGTCCCAGGCGCCGGTCTTCTTGAAGGCCTTGGTGAGGCTGAGGTGGTCACTGGCCATGACCGTCCGGTAGCGCTGCTGGTTGTCGATCCAGAGGCCGGTGAGGGTCGTCGAGTGGCCCAGCCAGCTGCTGCCGCCGTACGTCGCCGAGGTCAGCCAGCCGCTCTTCGCGTGGAAGCCGGCCTTCGCGAGGGCCGCGGTGCTGGTGTCGAGGGTCTTGTCCACGCCGGGCGCGATGCCCGGGTCCTCGACGGCACTGCGCCCGTAGCTCTCGATGAAGGTGAAGATCATGTCCTTGCCGCGCAGGTCGGGCACCAGCTGGGAGCCGGGCGTGTTCCCGAAGGCGTCGACCTTGGCCACCTTCTGGAACTCCGCCTCGTCCCGCACGGTGGACACCACCCGCTTGGCCTGGGTGGCGGCGAGCGCGGCGGTGTGCTCGGAGGACAGCGGAATGCCGAAGATCTGCAGACCGAGCGCGGAGCAGGTGACCCAGACGGTGGCCGCGATGAGGGTGCCCCGGGTGGCGGTCTGCCGGTATCGGGCCAGCAGACCGCTCAGCCGGACCATCGCCAGCGCCATGACGGCCAGCAGGAGAAGGACCAGGACCACCGCGCCGACCGCGGCACCGACCGCCACACCCCTGCCCATCGAGTCCGCGACATACGACTGCGCGTCGTCGAGCAGCTCCCAGTCGAGGACGAGATTGAAGGGCCGCCCGAGGTAGTCGTTGAATCCCATGTCGAGCAGGTTCAGGATCGTCATCACGCCGAGTCCCACCCCGGACACCAGGGCCACCGCCAAGCGCGGCCGGCGCGGCAGCGCAAGCGCCACGGCCGCCCCGATGATCGCCTCCGCCGGAATCCGCACGAACGCCCGCGGGTGCAGGTAGACGACCTTGTTCGGCAGGAGCAGGGCGCCGAGGACCAGCAGGGCGGCGAGGACGTTGAGAGTCCAGCACGTGTTGCGTACGGCGGTGGGGTGCGCGTCCCGCCAGGACGGCTTTTCCGCCGGCGTACCGTCCGCACCCGTCGCCTCGGCCTCGGGTGACGTGCTCTCTGCAAGGGTCTCGGACACCCGAGGGTCCTTCCGTACGGGTCCTGGTAGGAGGCGGACCCGATATGGGGTCTCGGATCCGCCACCTTCCCGTACGGAGCGCTCAGGGCCTCAGTTCACGCCCTAGGGCAAACACCGGCCCAACCCTTGGTCAACGGTCAGACTCCGGCTTGTTCCGCACTCGCCGTACGACCTGCTCGCCCCCACGACTAGGCGCCTCCCACCGCCGTCAACAGAGCGAGCGGCGCCGCAGCGGACCGCGCCTCCCGCACACACGCGTGCGGATACGGCACCGGCTCTCCATGGGTCTCCCGCCCGTATCCCGCGAGGACTTCCGGCAAGCGGTGCCCGGCGGCCGTCGCCGCGTCCACCAGCCCGTGCGCCACTGCCCGCGCCTCGTCATGCAGCCCGTACCGGGCCAGTCCCAGCGTGATCAACGCGTTGTCGTGCGGCCACACCGAGCCCCGGTGATACGAGAGCGGGTGATACGCCGCCTGTCCGGCCGCCAGTGTCCTGACCCCCCACCCGGAGAAGAAGTCCGGCTCCAGCAGCCGCCGCCCCACCAGTTCTCCGTACTCCTTGTCGAGCAGCCCGGACCACAGCAGATGCCCGGCGTCGGAGGCCAGCGCGTCGACCTGCCGGCCCTCGCCGTCCAGCGCGAGCGCGGGAAAGGTGCGGTCCGGCATCCAGAAGTCCCGCTGGAAGCGGTCCCTGAGATCCGCCGAGGCCTGCTCGAGGAGCGCCGCGTAGGTCTCGTCCTCCCACACCGTGCGCGCGACCCACGCGGTCCGGCGCAGCGCGTCGTACGCGTAGCCCTGGGCGCCCGCGGCCATGACCGGTCCGCTCGCCCGTGCTCCGTCGGCGCCGCAGATCGCGCCGGGGGAGTCCTTCCAGTTCTGGTTGGCGAGGCCGCCCTGGTCGGCGCGGTAGACGAGGTAGCCGCGCGAGGTGAGTCCGCCGTGGTCGAGCATCCAGCCGATCGCGGCACGGGCGTGGGGCTCCAGGCGCCGGGCGAGCGGCAGGTCGCCGGTGTGCTCCACGTATGCGCCCAGCAGGATGAGGAAGAGTGGGGTGGCGTCGACCGAGCCGTAGTAGCGGCCGTACGGCACCTGGCCGAAGTGGGCCAGCTCTCCGTGCCGTACCTCGTGCACGATCTTGCCTGGCTGGGCCACGGAGGCCGCGCCGGTCTCGGTGGCCTGGGTCGCGGCGAGCGCGGGGAGCGTCGCGGCGGCCAGCTGGGGGCGGTAGGGGAGGGCGAAGAGCGAGGTCAGGAGGGCGTCCCGGCCCAGCAGGGTCAGGAACCAGGGGGCTCCGGCGGCCGGGACACGCAGGTCCTCGCCGTCGGGGCCGGTCGCCGGGACCTGCAGCGAGGCGAGGTCGGCGAGACCGCGGGCGCAGGCGGCGGCGAGCTCCGGCCAACCGGTCGGGAAGGCGACGCCCTCCACGAACTCGCCTTCCAGTGTAAGGAGTTGGCGGTTCAGCGCGGCCGGAGAGCTCGGCACCCGGCGGGCCCGCTTGTCGCCGTGCGGGCGGGCCATCACCCGCAGCGTCAGCTCGGCCGTGCCGTGCGGCTCCAGGTCCAGCGTCCAGACCAGGCGCCTGGCTCCGGTGCCCGTCTCCTCGACGGCGTCCGGGGCGGGGTCGGCCGTCACCGTCGTACAGGAACGCCATTCGGCGCGTTGGTAGGTGAACTCCACGCCGTCGTCGAGGATTTCGCGGCGGCGGATCGCGCCCGTCTTCGTGTATGTGCGGTAGTCGGAGCGGAGTTCGAACTGGTCGGTGAAGTCGGCGTCCGCGGTGACCGCGAGGCGGACCGTGGTCGGCACCGGGCGGTTGCTGGTGACCCGCAGGGATTCGACGAACGAGCCGTCCCCCACGGCCTGTTCGCGGAAGAGCGTGCAGGCGGGCGGCTCCTGGCGGCCGCCGCGCGGGACGAGGACACAGCGCGCGGTGTCGCCGTCGGCCACCGGCGACAGGGCCTCCGGTACCGCGCCGTCGACCGTGAGCTGCCAGCGGCTCAGGTGCCGGGCGTCGCGTACGAACAATCCGTCGGGGGAGCTGCCGCCGCCCCGGACGCCGCTGATGTCCCCGCCGTCACCCACGGCAGCGAACGTCCCGCCGTGCACGAGCAGATGTTGCCGGTCCGTCATCGCCGGTTCCCTCCCTTGAGTCCCATGTCCGCCGTGACTGTGGTGTCGCTGTGCAGCAGGTCGAGCGCGAGCGCGGCGGTCCAGCTGAAGCCGGTCGCCCCGCAGGCCTCTGAGGTGTACGGGTCGACGTACTCCGCGAAGTCGGTGGTCCCGGCGAGTTCGAGGGCCGACTCCCGCAGCGCGTCGGCCCGTCGGTGCTCGCCCTGGGTGCGCAGCCCGCGCTCCAGCAGCCAGGCGGTGTTGAACCAGGCCGGGCCGCGCCAGTAGCGGTGCGGATCGAAGGCCTCGCCGAGGAGGTCGTAGCTGGGCACGAGGCGGGTGGTGGTGCCGAGGCCGAAGTGGGGGCCGGAGGCGGTCCGCACGACCTCCGTGACGATGTCCCGCGGCAGGCCGGGGAGCAGCAGGGGGAGCAGGCCGGAGACTCCGCGCTCGGGGATCAGGGTGCCGCGCCTGTCCTGGGCGGGTCCTCGCAGATCCCGGCACAGGAACATCCCGCTCGCCGGATCCCACAACCGCTCCACCAGCGCCGCCGTCAGCCGCTCAGCGCGCGCGTGCCGGGCCGTGCCGGGCGCCCCCAGCTCCTCGGCGATCCGGGCGAGGGCGTGTTCGGAGGCGATGAGCAGGGCGTTGAAGGCGGGGTCCTCGACGGCGAACTCCCCGCCGCCGTCGGCGTACCCGGCGTCCCGGTAGTCCGTCGCGAGCCGCACATACCGGCCGTAGTCCAGATCCGTCGGCCGGTCCTCCGCGGACCCGTGGTCGAGGTCGGCGCGGCGGAAGGAGCGGGCCGGTGCCGGTGTGACGCGGGAGAGCGGGAGGTCCCAGGCGGGGCTGTTGTCCATACCCTGTTCCCAGGGGTGCACGACGGACGCGAGGCCGCCGCCGCCCAGGTCGCGGCGGTGCAGGAGGTAGCGGTGCCAGGCGGCCAGGCGGGGGTACATGCGGGCGAGGAAGCCGCGCGCACGGGACAGACCGGGGTCGGCGCGGTGGACCAGCCACACCGCGAGGGCGTGGACCGGTGGCTGCACGATGCCGGACGTCTGTACGGTGCGCGGGGCGCCCGCGCCGTGCCCCGCGGTCGAGGAGCGCCAGAAGTCGGGGCTCGGGAAGTACGCGTCGAGCGGTACGGAGGGGTTGAAGACGATGTGCGGGACGCGCCCGTCGCCCCACTGGGCCGCCAGCAGCGTCTCCAGCTCGGTCTGGGCCCGCAGTGGGGAGAGGTGGCGCAGGCCGATCGCGATGAACGCGGAGTCCCAGGACCACTGGTGCGGGTACAGACTGCGCGAGGGCACCGTGGAGGCGCCGGTCCAGTTGCCTTCCAGCACCCTCGCCGCCCTGACATGCAGGGAATGTGACGAACGCGGCGGATCGTATGCGATCGAGCGCGCCGCGGAAGGGGTGATGAGCTGGGCAGTGCGATCCACTCGGGGCTCCCCGAAGACGTGTGACCGACCGGTTCGGTCAGGGCTACCGTAGGGTTACGTCTATTTAACACGCAAAACTCAGAATGTAATGCAGAGTTGAGAAACACAAGGGGGTGCGCATGACCGGACGGAGTCAGACCGGCGCCGGAGATCTGCTCGAACTGGTCCGCAGCGGGCGAGCCGTCACGCGCGGGGCGCTCCAGCAGGCCACGGGACTGTCCCGGGCGACCGTCGGCCAGCGCCTCGACCGGCTCTTTCGCGCGGGCTGGCTGCGCGAGGGCGCCGGGGGGCCCGTCGACTCCCCGCTGGGCGGCCGCCCCTCCATCACCCTGGAGTTCGACGACGCCCACGCCGTCGTCCTCGCCGCCGACCTGGAGACCCGGCACGCGCGCGCGTGCGTGCTGTCCCTGACCGGCGAGATCCTCGCCGAGCACAGCGGCGCCCTGGCGATCGAGGACGGCCCGGACGCCGTGCTCGGTGAGCTGGGCCGCTGGTTCGCCGAGCTGCTGGAGAAGGCGGGACACCGGGCGGAGGAGGTCTGCGGGATCGGGCTCGCCGTGCCGGGCCCGGTCGACCTGGAGAGCGGCCGGGTGGTCCAGCCGCCGATCATGCCCGGCTGGGACGGCTACGACATAAGAGGCCGTCTGTCCGGAGCCTTCACCGAGCACACCGGGACCGGTCCGGTCCCCGTGCTCGTCGACAACGACGCCAACCTCATGGCGTACGGCGAACAGCGCACGGCCTACCCCGACTGCTCGGCGTTCGTCCTGGTCAAGGTCTCGACGGGCATCGGCGCCGGAGTCGTGGTCGACGGCTCGGTCTACCGGGGCATCGACGGCGGCGCGGGCGACCTCGGCCATATCCGGGTCCCCGCGGGAGCGGAGGCGCTGTGCCGCTGCGGTTCCTACGGCTGTCTCGCCGCCGTCGCGAGCGGCGGTGCCGTGGCGCGCCGGCTGGCGGCTGCCGGGGTGCCGGCGGCGTCGGGCTCGGATGTGCGGGACCTGCTCGCGTCCGGGCATCCGGAGGCGGCGGCGCTCGCACGCGAGGCGGGGCGGCAGGTCGGGGACGTGCTGGCGACCGTCGTGACCCTGCTGAACCCGGGGGTTCTGATGATCGCCGGGGATCTGGCCGGCACTCCCTTCCTCACGGGCGTCCGGGAGCTGCTGTACCAGCGGGCGCTGCCCCGCTCCACCGCCCGGCTCGAGGTCGTGACCTCGCGGCTGGGGGAGCGGGCCGGGCTGATAGGGGCGGGTGCGCTGGTCGTGGAGCATCTGTACGCGCCCGCGCGGGTCGAGGAGAGGCTGCTGGCCATGGGCGTATGACGCCCGTGTTTCTCCTCCCTTTCCGTCCGAATGCCCGTCCGCATGGTGAAATCCGTCTCCCTGTGGCAGCGTGATTCTCGCCACCCTTGAGAGGGGTGCCGCTCGGATGAGCGGATCTTGGGCGACTGCACTTCTCCAAGGGGTGGCACTGAGTGCCACCCCGTGATCGTTCATCGATCGAAATCAGGCGTGCGAATAGCCGCTCGAATGAGCAACTGGGAGGCCTGTGGAGGGTTGCCGCGTTCAAGAAGTGAAAACATCCGTCGCGTGTCGCTTGCCAAGCTTTGACTTTCGATCCGCTGGCGGACGACTGGTTACGGGCGTATGACGCCCGAGTAGACGTACCCAGACGCCTTCGATCTGGGTATGTTCCTCGCCGTCAGGGCAGCCACCGCGTCCTCGAGGGAGTCGGACCCGTGTCGGAAAACAAAGAACCCCACGTAGCGAAGTTCGTTTACGACTTCACCGAGGGAAACAAGGACCTCAAGGACCTCCTGGGTGGCAAGGGCGCGAACCTCGCCGAGATGACCAACCTGGGACTCCCCGTTCCCCCTGGCTTCACCATCACGACGGAAGCCTGCAAGGTCTACCTGGACAGCGGCGAGGAGCCCGCGGCACTGCGTGACGAGGTGAGTGCGCACCTCGACGCGCTGGAGCAGCGCATGGGCAAGAAGCTCGGCCAGGCCGACGACCCGCTGCTCGTCTCGGTCCGCTCCGGCGCGAAGTTCTCCATGCCGGGAATGATGGACACGGTCCTGAACATCGGTCTCTCCGACAAGTCGGTCCAGGGGCTCGCCAAGCAGGCCGGCGACGACCGTTTCGCCTGGGACTCCTACCGACGGCTCATCCAGATGTTCGGCAAGACCGTCCTCGGCGTCGACGGCGACCTCTTCGAGGAGGCCCTCGAGAAGGCCAAGGAGGCCAAGAAGGTCACGGTCGACACCGACCTGGAGGCCGCCGACCTCAAGAAGCTCGTCACCGCCTTCAAGAAGATCGTCAAGAAGGAGGCGGGCCGGGACTTCCCGCAGGACCCGCGCGAGCAGATGGACCTCGCCATCCACGCGGTCTTCGACTCCTGGAACACCGACCGCGCCAAGCTCTACCGCCGCCAGGAGCGCATCCCCGGCGACCTGGGCACCGCGGTCAACGTCTGCTCGATGGTCTTCGGCAACCTCGGCCCCGACTCCGGCACCGGCGTCGCGTTCACCCGTGACCCCGCCTCCGGCCACCAGGGCGTATACGGCGACTACCTCCAGAACGCCCAGGGCGAGGACGTCGTCGCGGGCATCCGCAACACCGTCCCGCTCGCGGAGCTGGAGCAGATCGACAAGAAGTCGTACGACCAGCTGATGCAGATCATGGAGACGCTGGAGAACCACTACAAGGACCTCTGCGACATCGAGTTCACCATCGAGCGCGGTCAGCTGTGGATGCTCCAGACCCGGGTCGGCAAGCGCACGGCGGGTGCGGCCTTCCGGATCGCGACCCAGCTGGTGGACCAGGGCCTGATCGACGAGGCGGAGGCGCTCCAGCGCGTCACCGGCGCCCAGCTCGCCCAGCTGATGTTCCCCCGCTTCGACGAGAACACCAAGGTCGCGCAGGTCGGCCGGGGCATCGCGGCCTCGCCGGGCGCGGCCGTCGGCAAGGCGGTCTTCGACTCGTACACCGCGGTGAAGTGGTCGCGTTCGGGCGAGAAGGTCATCCTGGTCCGCCGGGAGACCAACCCGGACGACCTCGACGGCATGATCGCGGCCGAGGGCATCCTGACCTCGCGCGGCGGCAAGACCTCCCACGCGGCCGTGGTCGCGCGCGGCATGGGCAAGACCTGTGTCTGCGGCGCGGAGGAGCTGGAGGTCGACACCAAGCGCCGCCGGATGACGGTTCCGGGCGGCCATGTGGTCGAGGAGGGCGACGTCATCTCCATCGACGGCTCGTCCGGCAAGGTCTACCTGGGCGAGGTCCCGGTCGTGCCCTCTCCCGTCGTCGAGTACTTCGAGGGCCGGATGCACGCGGGCGCCAACGACGCCGACGAGCTGGTCGAGGCCGTGCACCGGATCATGGCGTTCGCGGACCGCAAGCGGCGCCTGCGGGTGCGGGCCAACGCGGACAACGCCGAGGACGCGCTGCGCGCCCGTCGCTTCGGCGCCCAGGGCATCGGCCTGTGCCGTACCGAGCACATGTTCCTCGGTGACCGCCGCGAGCTGGTCGAGCGGCTGATCCTGGCCGACACGGAGACCGAGCGCGAGGAGTCGCTGAAGGCGCTGCTCCCGCTGCAGAAGCAGGACTTCGTGGAACTGTTCTCGGCGATGGACGGGCTGCCGGTGACGGTACGGCTGCTGGACCCGCCGCTGCACGAGTTCCTGCCCGACATCACCGAACTGTCGGTCCGTGTGGCGCTCGCGGAGTCCCGTCAGGAGCCGCACGAGAACGAACTGCGGCTGCTCCAGGCCGTGCACCGGCTGCACGAGCAGAACCCCATGCTGGGCCTGCGCGGAGTGCGCCTCGGCCTGGTCATCCCCGGCCTGTTCACCATGCAGGTCCGCGCGATCGCGGAGGCGGCGGCCGAACGCAAGAACGCCAAGGGCGACCCGCGCGCGGAGATCATGATCCCGCTGGTGGGCACGGTCCAGGAGCTGGAGATCGTCCGCGAGGAGGCCGACCAGGTCGTCGCGGAGGTCGAGGCGGCGACGGGTGTGGAGCTGAAGCTGTCGATCGGCACGATGATCGAACTCCCGCGCGCCGCGCTGACCGCCGGCCAGATCGCGGAGGCCGCGGAGTTCTTCTCCTTCGGCACCAACGACCTCACCCAGACGGTGTGGGGCTTCAGCCGGGACGACGTGGAGGCGAGCTTCTTCACCGCCTACCTGGAGAAGGGCATCTTCGGGGTCTCCCCGTTCGAGACGATCGACAAGGACGGCGTGGGCTCCCTGGTGAAGCTGGCCGCCGAGGCGGGCCGCAACACCCGCCCCGACCTCAAGCTCGGCGTCTGCGGTGAGCACGGCGGCGACCCGGAGTCGGTCCACTTCTTCCACGAGGTGGGTCTGGACTACGTCTCCTGCTCCCCGTTCCGCATCCCCGTGGCCCGCCTGGAGGCGGGGCGCGCGGCGATCACGGCGAACGGCAGCGACCACCGGTAGGCCCCTGACGGCCCCCGCGACCCCGGATCCGCCGCCCGTCCCCGACCCTCACCCGATGGGCGACGGCTCCGGTCCACGAAGAGAGGGCGGCACCCTTGTGCGGGGGTGCCGCCCTCTCGTCTGCGGCTCTCAGCTGTCGCAGGCCACCCCGTCGTTGTCCCGGTCCAGGTGGGAGGCGTAGCCCGGCTCGCCTCGGTGGATCGGTGCGGCGCCGGCGGCGCGGGCCTCCGAGCAGTTTGCGTAAGAGACGCCGGCGGGGTCCGGATCGGACCCGGAGCCGGTGTCCGCCGCGGCCTGTGCCGTGACCGTCCTGGTGACCTTGACCGTCTTCGTGGTGGTCACCGTGGGCGCCGGTGCCGGTTCAGCCGTCGCCGTGGCCGTGGCCGTCGCTGTCACGGTCACCGTCGGCTGTGGCTTGGCGGCGGCCGGCTTCGCGTCGCTCGTCGTCTTGTCCGGGTCGCCGCTGCCTATGCCGACGCCGAGGAAGAGCGCGAGCGCGAGGGCGGGCAGGACGTACCGCTTCCGGGCCCACTTGGGGGTGGGCCGGGGAGCGGGTGTCGGTGTCGGCTGCCACGGCGGCGCGGGCTGATTGTTGTACGGGTTGGCCATGTCGTCCCCCTGGAGGTGTTACGTGAGGGGATGACCGTATTGCTGCCGTCGCAGTTGTGGAGGTGAAGTGTTCATTCCGTGACCAAGACATGTCAGGTGGCGTCCGGAGCTGCGATGACTGCGCGCCGCGCCCTCCGCTCGTAGGCTGAGTCCCACCGTCTGCGGAGGGAGCCCGGCCATGTCAGGTTGGAGTGCGAGGGCCGTCCCGGATCAGAGTGGACGTGTCGCCGTCGTCACCGGGGCCAACAGCGGGATCGGGTACGTCACCGCGCGGGAGCTGGCCCGCAGGGGCGCCCGATTGCTGCTCGCCTGTCGCAGCGAGGTGCGTGGCGCCGGGGCCCGGGAACGGCTGGTCGCCGAAGTGCCGGGCGCGGAGGTCGAGTTGGCCCGTCTGGATCTCGGGGACCTGGCCTCCGTACGGGAGTTCGCGACGGCGTATCCCTACGACCGCCTCGACCTGCTGGTCAACAACGCGGGCGTGATGGCACTGCCGTACGGCACCACGGCGGACGGCTTCGAGACGCAGTTCGGCACGAACCACCTGGGCCACTTCGCGCTGACCGGTCTGCTGCTGCCCACGCTTCTCGAGACACCCGCCGCGCGCGTCGTGACCGTCTCCAGCACGGCGCACGCGCTGGCCAACATCGACATCGACGACCTCAACAGCGAGCGCCACTACCGCCGTTGGGTCGCCTACGCCCGCTCCAAGACCGCCAACCTCCTCTTCGTGCACGAACTGGCCCGCAGGCTGTCGGCCCACGGCTCGGACGTGGTCGCGGCGGCGGCGCACCCGGGTTACGCGGCCACCAACCTCCAGACGGCGGGCCCGAAGATGTCGGGCCGCAGGGCGGCGGAACGCTTCATGCGGGTCGGCAACCGTTTCTTCGCCCAGTCCGCCGACGCCGGCGCCCTCCCCACCCTCTACGCGGCCACGGTCCCCGACGTACCGCCCGACTCCTTCACCGGCCCGTCCCTGGCGGGGTGGCGCGGTTCCCCGGCCCCCTCCTGGCGGGCCCCCTGGACCCGCGACGACCGGGCGTCCGAGCGGCTTTGGACAGCTTCGGAAGGGCTCACCGGGGTGGCATACGACCCCCTGAAGGTCTGAGAACCCTCAGTCCTTCCGCCCCGTCACCGCCACCGTCACACCCAGCCCGATCATGGTCAGTCCGCCGACCCCGCCCACCAGGGACAGCCGGCGCGGCGAGCGGGCGAACCAGCCCCGCGCGGTCGCCGCGACCAGCCCCCACACGGCGTCGGAGACCAGTGCGATGACGTTGAACACCAGCCCGAGCAGCAGCATCTGCGCGGCCACCCGACCCTGGCCGCGGTCCACGAACTGCGGCAGTACGGCGGCGAAGAACACGATGGTCTTGGGGTTGGTCACGCCGACCGCGAACCCCTCCCAGAACGTCCGCAGTCCGCCGTGCCCCGCCGCCGCAGCCGTCACGTCCTCGGCGAACGCCGCACGCAGTGACCCGCGCCCGCGCCACGCCTTGACGCCCAGGTACACGAGGTAGGCGGCACCGGCGAGCTTGAGCGTGGTGAAGACCAGGACCGAGCGCTCCACGATCGAGCCGACCCCGAACGCGACGGCCAGGACCAGCACGTAGGCGCCGACCGTGTTCCCCGCCACCGTGGTCAGAGCGGCGCGCCGGCCCTGAGCGAGCGCCCGGCCGATCACGAACAGCACGCTGGGTCCGGGGACCACGATCAGCAGGAACGACATGGCCGCGAAGGCGAGAAGACGGTCGGTGGGCACCATGCCGCCATGCAAGCACGGGGGATCCGCGCCCTCCAGCGGATTTTTCTCCTGCCGGTTCTCGCCGGTGGATTCTCAGGCCGTCGCGCCGCTGTCCACCACCAGGTCGGTGCCCACCACCGACGAGGCGTCGTCCGAGGCCAGGTACAGGACGGCGGCGGCGATCTCGGACGTGGTCGAGACACGGCCCAGGGGGAGGGCGGCCTTCACACGCTCGGCGCGGTCCGCCTCCGTCTCGCCGGGGCGCAGGGACATCGGGGTGTCCACCGGGCCGGGGCTGACCGCGTTGATGCGGACGCCGTCGTGGATGTGGTCCAGGGCCGCGCCCCGGGTGAGGGCGGAGACGGCCGCCTTGGTGGCGGCGTACGCGGCGGCGCCGGGGGCGCGGGTGTGGGCGCCGAACGTGGAGGCGATGTTCACGATCGCGCCGCCGGAGGGCTGCGAGCGCATCTGGCGGATCTCGGCCCGGAGCGCCAGGAACATCCCGGTGAGGTTGATGTCGAGCTGCTCCTGCCAGTCCGCCGACGACAGTTCGGCCAAGGGCTGTCCGCCCCGGAACACCCCCGCGTTGTTGACGGCCACGTCGAGCGAGCCGAAGCGGTCCACCGCGGCGTGCACGACGGCCCGGATCTCGGTGTCCCGTGCGACGTCCCCCGTCACCATGAGTGCCTTGCCGCCCGCCTCCTCGATCAGTCGGACCGTTTCCGCCAGCGGCTCCCGCCCGCGTCCGGCGACGACCACCTGTGCACCCGCCGCGGCGAACGCCAGGGCGATGGCTCGGCCGATTCCCGAGCCCGCGCCGGTGACGAGAGCGGTCCTGTCGATGAAGCGCGTCATGATCTCCCCTGATTCTTGACCGATCGGTTCAGTATGGCGGTAAAAAAAGGGGCGCCGCCCGCCCTGAAAAAGGGTTCAGTCGAGCAGCGCCAATGCCTGTTCCGCCGCGTCCCGCACCCGGGCCGGGTCCGCCGAGGCCTTGCCGACGACACGCAGTCCCTGGAGCAGCACCAGCAGCATCCTGGCGAGGGTCAACGGGTCCCGGTCCGCCGGGAGTTCGCCCTGCGCCTGCGCACGGACCAGCGCCGAGTGCAGCACGGTCTCCAACTGGTCCCAGTTGCGCTCGACGTGCCGCGCGGCCGCCGGGTCGTGCGGGGCCAGTTCGGCCGCCGCGTTGGTGACCATGCAGCCGTTCCGGCGCAGTTGCTCGTCGGCGGCCTCCGTGGCGTATCGCCGTACGACCGCCCGCACGGCGGGCAGTGCGGGCCCCGGCTGGGACAGCTCCCGCACGATCGGCGGGAGCCCCGCCCGGTCGTAGCGGTCCAGCGCCCTCAGATACAGCTCGTGCTTGCTGCCGAAGGTGGAGTAGATGCTGGCCCGCCCGATACCGAGGTGCTCCACGAGGTCGGACATCGACGTCGCCTCGTAGCCGCGCCGCCAGAACAGCTCCAGAGCTGCCTGCAGCGCGGCCTCGGGATCGAACTCCTTGGTCCTGGCCACGTATCGCAGCCTAGGCTTATCGAGAACGGTCGGTCAAGAAAGGTTCCTACGCCGCCCGCACCGCGTACGTCGTGATCCGTACCGACTCGTCGTCCAGGCACTGCCCGGTCTCCAGGTCGAAGCGCTGCTTCAGCAGGGGCGAGGCCACGAACGGCCGTCCCTGGTGGGTGCCGGTCAGGCCGCGGGAGAGGACCGCCGCGCCGCCGAAGGGGTCGCGGTTGTCGACGGCGTACAGGTTGCCGGCGCGGTCGCGGAACAGGGCGGCCTGACGGCCGTCGGGCAGCAGGGCCGCCACGCCCCGGCCGGGGAGCAGCCGGGCCAGCTCACAGATCGCGAACCAGTCGTCGTTCAGCCGGAGTTCGACCTTCAGGTCGGTGGTCTCGGGTGCCAGGGTCATCGCTGGGCGCTTCCTTCCAGGGGACGGTGGCCGATGGTCAGCAGCGGCAGGTCGGGCTTGATCTGCTCGCGCTCGGGGACGAATCCGACGACCGGGTCGGGGGTGTCGGGGGCGTTCACGAAGGACACGAACCGGGCGAGCTTCTCGGGGTCGTTGATGGTGGTCGCCCACTCGTCGGCGTAGTGCGCCACGTGGGCCGTCATCAGGGACTCCAGCTCCTCGCAGATGCCGAGGGAGTCCTCCACGACCACGTCACGGACGTGGTCCAGGCCGCCGGGGATGCGCTCCAGCCAGGTCGAGGTGCGCTCCAGACGGTCCGCGGTGCGGATGTAGAACATCAGGAACCGGTCGATCAGCTTGATCAGTTCGGCGTCCGAGAGGTCCTGGGCCAGCAGGTCCGCGTGGCGGGGGGTCGCGCCGCCGTTGCCGCCGACGTAGAGGTTCCAGCCGCTCGCCGTGGCGATCACGCCGAAGTCCTTCGACTGGGCCTCCGCGCACTCGCGGGCACAGCCCGACACCGCCGACTTGAGCTTGTGCGGCGACCTCAGGCCCCGGTAGCGCAGCTCCAGGTCGATCGCCATGCGGACCGAGTCCTGGACGCCGTAGCGGCACCAGGTCTGGCCGACGCAGGACTTCACCGTGCGCAGGGACTTGCCGTAGGCGTGGCCGGACTCGAAGCCGGCGTCCACCAACCGGGTCCAGATCAGCGGGAGTTGCTCGACGCGGGCGCCGAACATGTCGATCCGCTGACCACCGGTGATCTTCGTGTAGAGACCGAAGTCGCGGGCGATCTCGCCGATCACGATGAGGCCCTCCGGGGTGATTTCACCGCCGGGGATGCGCGGGACGACCGAGTAGGAGCCGTTCTTCTGGATGTTGGCCAGGAAGTGGTCGTTGGAGTCCTGGAGGGAGGCCTGCTCGCCGTCCAGGACGTAGTTGCTCGCGCCGATGGTCGGGGCGAGGGAGGCGATGATCGAGCCGACCGCCGGCTTGCAGATCTCGCAGCCGTCGCCGCCCTTGGCGCCGTCCCGGCCGTAGCGGTCCAGCAGGTCCTGGTAGGTGTTGATGCGCAGGGCGAGGACGATCTCGTAGAGCTCCTCGCGGGTCTGCGAGAAGCAGCCGCACAGGCCCTTGTCGACCTCGACGCCGGACGCCTCCAGCTCCGCGGTGACCAGCTGGCCCAGCACCTTGACGCAACTGCCGCACGTCGTACCGGCCTTGGTGCACTTCTTCACCTCGGGCACGGTCGTGCACTGGTGGTCGGTGACCGCGGCGCGGATCGTGCCCTTGCGGACGTTGTTGCAGGAGCAGATGATCGCGTCGTCCGGCAGCGCGGTCGGGCCGAGCTGGACGGACTCCCCGGCGCCGGCGGGCAGCACCAGCGACTCGGGCTTGACCGGCGGGACCGAACCGGTGAACGCCTTCAGCGTGCCGTACGCCTCCGCGTCGCCGACCAGGATGCCGCCGAGCAGCGTGCCGTCGCGGCCGATGACGAGTTTCTTGTACAGACCCGCACGCGAGTCGGAGTAGACGACGTCGAGGCAGTCCGCGGTCGCGCCGTGCGCGTCACCGAAGGAGGCGACGTCCACGCCCAGCAGCTTCAGCTTGGTGGACAGGTCGGCGCCCAGGAAGGCGGCCTCGTCGGAGGCGATGGTCGCCGCGGCCGTCTCGGCCTGCTCGTAACCGGGGGCCACCAGGCCGTACACCCGGCCGTCGGAGGCCAGCGCGCACTCGCCGATCGCGAAGACATGCGGGTCGGAGACCGTACGGCACTGCTCGTCGACCGTGATCCCGCCGCGCTCGCCGACCGTCAGACCGCAGTCGCGGGCCAGCTGGTCACGCGGGCGGACACCGGCGCTGAACACCACCAGATCGGTGGCGAGTTCACTGCCGTCGGAGAGCTTCATACCGGTGACGGCACCCTCGGCGTCGACCACGATCTCCTGCGTGCCCACCCCGGTGTGCACGCTCAGGCCCATCTCCTCGATGGTGCGCAGCAGCGCCGCGCCACCGCCCTCGTCGACCTGCACCGGCATCAGCCGCGGCGCGAACTCCACGATGTGGGAGGTCAGTCCGAGACCCTTCAGCGCGCCGGCCGCCTCCAGACCGAGCAGACCGCCGCCGACCACGGCACCGGTGGTGCGGGTCTTCGCGTACTCCTCGATGGCGAGGAGGTCCTCGATCGTGCGGTAGACGAAACAGCCCTGGGCGTCCTTGTTGGGGACCGGCGGCACGAACGGATAGGAGCCGGTGGCGAGGACGAGGGTCTCGTAATCGAAGACCTGCCCGGACCTCGCGGTGACCTTCTTCGCCTCCCGGTCGACGGCGACGGCCGGGTCGCCGACGTACAGCTCGATGCCGTGCGTCTCGATGAACTCCATGTCCGTCATGGAGAGGTCCTCGGGTGTCTTGCCCGAGAAGTACGAGGTGAGCGCGACCCGGTCGTACGCGGGACGCGGCTCCTCGCACAGCACGACCACGCGGTGGGTGGCGGTCATGCCGCGCTCGGCGAGGGCTTCGAGGAAGCGCTGCCCGACCATGCCGTGGCCGACGAGCACGATCGTGGGGGTGGCCTCCGTGGCCTCCGGGGTGGCGGTCATCAGGAGCCTCCATCGTTGGTGAGCAGGTGGAGCAGCGGGCCGCCGGCGGAGGGGAGCGGCTCTGCTCCCTCCCAGGCGCGGGCGAGCGCGCCGACGGTGCCGAGTTCGCCGACGAGGACCCCGCCGACCAGGCGGTCGTCGCGGACGACGACCTTGCGGTAGGTGCCGCGGGTGGCGTCCGCGAGCTGGACGACGTCGTCGCCCGGGAGCGCCTCGGTCTCGCCGAACGCCGCCAGGTCGAAGGCGCTCTGCCCGGGGAGCGTGAGCCTGGTCAGCGAACGGGTGCCGGTGTAGCGGGCGTTCGCCCGGCCCGCCAGCAACTCGGCGAGCACATCGGCCTGTTCGAGGGCCGGGGTGGCGAGGCCGTAGACGTTGCCGTCGTGCTGGGCGCAGTCGCCGATGGCGTGGATGTACGGGTCGGACGTACGCAGTTCGTCGTCGACGACGACTCCCTTGCGGACCTGAAGGCCCGCGGTCTGCGCCAGGCCGACACGGGGATGGACCCCGCAGGCCAGGACCACGATCTCGGCGTCGAGCGCGTATCCGTCGGCCATCTCGACCGAGCGGACCGCGCCACCGACACAGCGCACGTCACGGACGCGCAGATCGGTGTGGACCTCGACACCGAGGTCCACAAGGTGACGCCGGACCAGCTTGGACGCGCTCGGGTCGAGCTGGCGCTCCATCAGCCGCTCGGACTGCTGGGCCAGCATGACCTGGGCGCCACGCTGGGCGAGCGCGCGGGCCGCCGAGACCCCGAGGAGCCCGCCGCCGATCACGACCGCCTTCACTCCCGGCCGGACCGCCTTGGACAGACCCAGGCAGTCGTCCATGGTGCGGAAGGCGTGGACGCCCTCCGGCAGTTCGTGGTCGGGGGTGAACAGACCGCGCAGCGGCGGCAGTACCGGGTTCGAGCCGGTGGCCAGAACCAGCCGGTCGTATGCGATCTTCGAACCGTCCGCGCACTCGACGGTCCGCGCCTCGCGGTCGATGCCCAGGACCCGGGCACGGGTCAGCGCGGCCGGTGCCGGAAGCGCGATCACGTCCGGGGTGTACCGTCCCGCCAGCACCTCGGCGAGGAGCACCCGGTTGTACGGGGGGTGCTCCTCCTCGCCGACGAGCGTCACGGGCGTGCCGAGCTCTCCGAGCCGCCGGGCGAGCCGGACGCCCGCGAGCCCGGCGCCGATCACCACCACACGCGTATTCGAGGTCATGTTCAGGAGCGTGCGTTGCGGGTGTTACCCGACCGCATCACGTCTGTTTCCCGCGGGGAACGCTGCCCTCAACAGGTGCCGGGACCGGATGTGAGGGTTCGGCGCTGACGGCTGGTGCGCACTGTGAGGAGGGCCGCGGTGCGGGCGTCGGTGCCGGTGAGGACGTCCGGCGTGGTCTACGACCCGGTCTCCGTCAGCCTCCTCGACAGCGCCCCCGCTCCGCCGCGGTGTGACGGGACGCACGTTCCGCCGCCGCGATCAGGCGGTCCGGGGCGTCCACGGGTGCCCTGTGCCGCACGGCCCCCGGTCGCCTGCGCCTTCCTCGGCGTTTATTGCGTACGAACAAGCGCTCGCCCGACGCTAACGTAACGCCGTGACGACTCAGGTGATCGTGCTCAACGGCGGTTCCAGCTCCGGCAAGTCCGGGATCGTGCGCTGTCTGCAGGCGGTTCTGCCGGAGCCGTGGCTGGCCTTCGGGATCGACGGGTTCGTCGAGTCGATGCCCGCCTCGCTCCAGTCCTCCGGCACGGGCATCGAGTTCGCGGCGGACGGCGGAGTGAGCGTGGGCGAGGAGTTCACGCGGCTGGAGGCGGCCTGGCGGGCCGGAGTCGTCGCGACGGCCTGGGCGGGCGCCCGGGTGATCGTCGACGACGTGTTCCTGGGCGGCGCGCACTCGCAGGAACGGTGGCGGAAGGCGCTGGACGGACTGGACGTGCTGTGGGTCGGCGTCCGGTGCGACGCGCAGGTGGCCGCCGGGCGGGAGATCGTCCGGGGCGACCGGTCGCGGGGGATGGCCGAGAAGCAGGCGGAACTCGTCCACCAGGGCGTGGTCTACGACATCGAGGTCGACACCACCCATACCGAGGCCCTGGACTGCGCGCGCACCATCGCCGAGGCCGTCGTCAGCGGTTCCCGGTGAGGTGCGCGAACACCACCACGTTCCCCCGGTATCCGGTCGAGCGTGAGTAGCCCCCGCCGCAGGTGATCACCCGCAGCTCGGGCCTGTTCGCGGCCCCGTACACCTTCTCGTCCGGGAAGTTCTTCGCGTCGTACACCTCGACGGCGTCCACCGTGAACACCGCGACGCTTCCGTCGCGCCGGTCCACCTCGATCGCACTGCCCTTCCGGAGGGCGCCGAGGTCGTAGAAGACGGCGGGTCCTTCGGCGTTGTCGACGTGCCCGGCGAGAATCGCGGTGCCCGTCTCGCCCGGGGTGGTGCCGGCCTCGTACCAGCCGGCGAGGTTCTTCCGGCCGGCCGGCGGGACGTCGAGACTGCCGCTCCGGGTGAGGGCGAGGCCCATCAGCGGCGCGTCCACGCCGATCGCGGGGATGCGCACGCGGTCCGGTGGGGACGGCGGCAGCGCGGGTACCCCGGCTCGGCCGGCGGTGCCCCCTGTGCGGGAGTGCGCCTGAGCGGCGGACGGCTGCGGCGGGGCGTGCGTCTCGGCGCCGCTGCGCAGCAGCCACGCGCCGGTGCACAGGGCCACCACGGTGACGCCCGCTATGACGCCGTTGCCGAAGCTTCGGTTGCGCACAAGACCTCCTCTACGGCCTGCCCGTCCCCCTCCGGGCCGCGAGGGGCGTCGGACACGGAGGGGGAGGGGACATGCGGTACCGGCGGACGGACAGCGGAGGGTGTCCGTCAGATCCCGTCGCCTCTCGCCCGGCGATGCAGGAGCCAGGTACCGCCCGCGGCGGCGACGGCGAGAGCCGCCACACCGGCCGCGGTCTGCACGGGATCGGGGCCAAGAGCGCCACCGACCCCCGTCTTCACACTTCCTCTGGGACGCACCGGCTGACCTTGCGAGGTCAGCGTGACCACCAGGTCACCGGTCACCCGCCGGCCGCCCCGCGCACAGGTCGCGGCGATCTCGTACGTCCCCGGCTGCGCGCTCGGCGGCACTCGGAACTGTCCGATCGCGTCACCCTCGTGCGTGCTGGGCGCCAGCGTGAAGGAGTCCGCGCCCACCGCGCCGGCGTCCCCCTGCGCGGTACCGCCGTCCCCGCACGCGGCCGTGTTCACCGTGACCTGGCCGCCCGGCACCGCGGACGACGGGAACACCTCGAGACCGTCCGAGTTCCCGGCGTACGCGGGCGCACAGACGAGACCCGCGGCGACGACGAGCGCGCTGCCGGTCAGCAGCCGGGCGGTGGGGCGCATGTTGCTCCTTCGAGCTCTCGAGTGGATCCCTGTGCCTTCGAGGTAAGTGGCAGTGGGCCGAGCCCGCTTCCTGAGAGTTCGTCAGAAATGTGGTGAATGGGTGTCAGTTCCCTGCGCCCCGCGTCGGTTCGGGTGGAGTTTCAGCAGGTCATCGCCGTACTGCGAGCAGGCCGGCGAAGACGTACCGAAGAGTGCGGGGCGCGCGTGTGAACGGGTGACCCCTCGTCCGCGATCCGCGCTTGACCTCAACTTTGGTCGAGGTATCAGGCTGGTCCGCATGCAGACAGACACCGCTCCTCTTCATGTCGCCCTGGTCATCGGCAGCAACCGCCACGGCCGCTTCGGCCCCGTCGTCGCCGACTGGCTCCTCGACCGCCTCCGCGACCGCGACGACCTGGTCCCCGAGATCGTGGACGTGGCCGGGACCGACCTGCCCATGACCATGGCACCGAGCCCCGAGGCGACCGCCGCCCTCGCCTCGGTGACCCCGAAACTCGCGTCGGCGGACGCCTTCGTGGTCCTCACGCCCGAGTACAACCACTCCTACCCGGCCGGCCTGAAGAACCTGATCGACTGGCACTTCACGGAATGGCAGGCCAAGCCGGTGGCCCTCGTCTCGTACGGCGGCATCTCGGGCGGCCTGCGAGCGGTGGAACACCTCCGCCAGGTCTTCGCGGAACTCCACGCGGTGACGGTCAGGGACACGGTGAGCTTCCACAACGCCGGGGGCTCCTTCGCCGACGGTCGCCCGAAGGATCCGTCGGGTCCGGACGCCGCGGCGAAGACGATGCTGGACCAGCTGGTCTGGTGGGGGCGGGTGCTGAGGGAGGGGCGGGCCGCCCGTCCGTACGGAGGGTGAGCGGGCGGGCGGTCGGGGATGTGGGCCGGGCTCCCGTGTCGGCGCTACGGTGAGGCGATGGGCATGGAACAGCGCATCACCCTGATCACCCTGGGCGTCTCGGACCTGGCCCGCTCCAAGGCCTTCTACGAGGCTCTGGGCTGGCGGGGCCAGGAGGTCGCGGAGACCGTCTTCTTCCAGGCCGGAGGGCTGGGCCTGGTCCTGTGGAGCCGGGAGAAACTGGCGGCGGACTGCGGCCTCGAACCGGGCCCGGCGTACGGCTTCGGCGGTATCGCCCTCGCCCACAACGTCCGCTCGGAGACAGAAGTCGACGCCCTCCTCGCGAAGGTGGCGGAGGCGGGCGGCACCATCACCAAACCGGCCGCGGTGAACGAGATCGGCTTCTACTCCAGCGCCTTCACGGACCCGGACGGCCACGCCTGGGAGCTGGCGTACAACCCGGGCTTCCCCCTGGCGGAGGACGGCACGCTCACGCTTCCGGACTTCGGCTAGGGCCCACGAAGGGCTTTCCGATCTGGAGGGGCGCTCCGATGGCGTCTCCGTCGTCGTCGCCGCCGTCGCCGTCTCCGCCGGTTCCTGCCGGTCCTAGCCGGTCGCCCGGGCGCGTGCCGGGCCCGTGCCCCCAAGACGTCGGCCCGGTCCGGAGGCCAGGACCCGGACGGACCTGGTCCGGACCGCGGCGAGCACTTCCGATACGGCCCGCATTCCTACCGCCGCGAGCATGGGCTTCTTCCCGTCCCGGCAGTAGTGCACCGCGCCCGCCCCGAAGTGCAGGGCCCACCCGCGCCCCGTTCCCGGGCGTCGTCGTCGGCCTCGGCCGCCGTCCGGCACACCGGACGGCTCTCCGCGCCGAACAGTTTTCGTCAGCCCTCCAGGCCGGAGAACCTCTCCGCGAGCGCCCGATGCCGCGCCGCGACCTGCTGGGCCTCGGCGGGGGTGACGGACGAGCCCGGCAGCCGGCCGAGACGCTCGATCTCGTCGGCGAAGCGCAAATGCTCCGAGCGGGCGTGCTCCCGGCAGGGCAGGCACGTCACGTGGTCCGGTCGCGGCGAGGTCATGGCGTACGGCACCCGCAGTCCGCACCCGGTGGCGACGACGCTCGGCAGGTCCCCGGCCAGGCCGAACGTGGCCGCGAGCATATTGCGGACGGCGGCCTCGCCACGGACCACCTTCACCTCGACATGGATGTGCGGGTCGTCCTCGCCCAACTACCCACCTCCTCCTATGGGTACGGCCGCCCCGGATCCCGGAGCGGCCGTGTCGCACTCATGGGCCCTCAGTTCACGTTCACCGCGCTCCACGCCGCCGCCACCGCGTTGTACTCCGTACTGCCCGCGCCGTACAGGTCCTTCGCCGCGTTCAGTGTGGCGGTCCGCGCTCCCGCGTAGTTCGTCGACGACGTCATGTAGACCGTCAGCGCCCGGTACCAGATGGCGCCCAGCTTGTCGCGGCCGATGCCGGTGACCGTGGAACCGTTGGAGGTGGGGGAGTTGTAGCTGACGCCGTTGATCGTCTTGGCGCCGCTGCCCTCCGCCAGCAGATACGCGAAGTGGTTCGCGACGCCGGAGGAGTAGTGGACGTCGAGGTTGCCGACCGAACTGCTCCAGGAGTCGGCGGAGCTGCCGTCCTTGGAGGGCTTGTCCATGTAGCGCAGGGCGTCGCGGCCGAAGCCGGAGCGGACGATCTTCTCGCCGATCAGATAGTCGCCGGTGTCCGAGGAGTTGCCCGCGTAGAACTCCACCAGCGTGCCGAAGATGTCGGAGGTCGCCTCGTTGAGCCCGCCGGACTCGCCCGAGTACGTCAGCGCCGCCGTCTTCGAGGTCACGCCGTGGGACATCTCGTGGCCCGCCACGTCCAGCGACACCAGCGGACCGAGCTGCGTCCCGTCACCGTCGCCGTACGTCATGCAGAAGCAACTGTCGTCCCAGAAGGCGTTGTTGTAGTTCGTGCCGTAGTGGACCCGGTTGTAGGAGCCCTTGCCGTCCCCGCCGATGCCGTTCCTGCCGTGGACGTTCTTGTAGTAGTCCCACGTGACGTCGGTACCGTACTGCGCGTCCACCGCGGCGGTGGAACGGTCCGAACCCGCCCCCGTGCCCCAGTGGTTGTCGGCGTCGGTGAACACGGTCGACGGCGCGCGGCTGATGCAGATGGTCAGGAAGCACAGGTCGGTCTTGTTGGCCGCGTCGCCGGTGTAGGTGTTCCCACGGGTCGCGTCCTTCAGCTGGTACGTCGACCCCGACTGCGTCGTCTGCAGCGAAACCGTCCCGCTGTACAGCGACTTGCCGTCGCCGGCCGCCTGCTCGATGCTGTCCCACGCGTCGATCTGCGCGCCCGTCCGCGCGTCCGTCAGCACCGTCCGCGCCACCGGGTTGCCGAGCGAGTCCTGTGCCGCCGCGTCGGTCTGCCAGGCCAGCTTCGGCGCCCCGTGCAGGGCGTCGACGACCAGCTGCGGCTTGGCGGTCAGCTTCCTCAGCGTCTCGCCGAGGTTGGCCGCCTTGAGGGCGTTCGCCGCGAGGTCGGCCGCCTTCGGGGCGGATAGCACCGGGGTGACGCCAGCGAGGGATATCGCGCTCCTCGTGGCGCGCGAGGAGCTCTTGTACGCCCCGTTCGGCGCCAGGTGGACCACGAAGTCGCCGCCCAGTACAGGCAGTTGGTGGTAGGTGCGGTCGTAGCGGACGTGCTGGGTGCCGTCGGCGTCGACGATCACGTCACGGACCTTCGTGTCCTGGGCGGAGGTGAGGCCCAGCGTCGAGGCCCGGTCGGCCAGGACGGAGGCGGCGTTCTCGAGCGCGGTGGCCCTGGTCGGCCGGTCGGCCGCACCGGCGGCGGGGGAGAGGGCCGCGGCCAGCAGGGTGGCGGCGGTGGCGGCGACTCCGGCGGTGGCGAGACGGCGGGAACGAGCACCTCGGACGTACGGCCGTATCCGACTCATCGGTCTCCTCTGAAAGACGCCAATGGGGCGCGTGGGGGGGGTGGCGCGGACGTTGACCAAGATTTAAGAGGTCATGACAAGCCGTGTCCATACCGCGTCACGTGCAGGTTTGTGAGGGGAGAGAATCGTTTCTGTGACCCCTGCGAGACTCCCGTTCTTCGTCTACGGCACCCTCCGCCCCGGCGAGGCCAACCACGACCTCTTCCTGCGCGGCCGTATCCGCTCCGAGGAGCCGGGCCGGCTCACCGGCGCGCTGCTCTACGACGGCCCCGGCTATCCGTACGCCGTCGAGGCGACCGGGGGAGAGGTCATGGGGGAACTGGTCACCCCGCGGGCCGACGCCTACGCCGAACTGCTCGTCACCCTCGACGAGTTGGAGGAGTACACCCCGGGAGACCCGCGCAACCTGTACGAACGGGTCACCCGCCAGGTGATCCGCACGGCCGACAGCACGTCCGTGCAGGCCTGGGTCTATGTGGCGGCTGACCCCGTCGCCGCCCGGCTGCGCACCCGCGGCAAGCTCATCGAGAGCGGCGACTGGCGGCTCGGGCGAGCTACCGCTCCACCGTCTCCACCCGCACCGCGCACGCCTTGAACTCCGGCATCCGTGACGTCGGGTCCAGCGCCGGGTTGGTGAGGGTGTTGGCGCGGCCCTCGCCGTACCAGTGGAAGGGCATGAAGACGGTGTCCGGGCGGATGCCGAGCGTGATGCGGGCCGGTGCCACGGCCCGCCCGCGCCGCGAGACCACGGCGACCGGGTCGCCCTCGGCCGCCCCCAGCCGCTCCGCGAGCCGCGGGTGCAGCTCCACGAACGGTCCCGGCGCGGCGGCGTTCAGCTCGTCCACCCGGCGGGTCTGCGCCCCGGACTGGTACTGCGCCACGACCCGGCCGGTCGTCAGCAGCACCGGGTATTCCTCGTCGGGCTCCTCCGCGATCGCCCGGTGCGAGACGGGCACGAAGCGGGCCCGGCCGTCCGGGGTGGCGAAGCGGTCCAGGAAGAGACGCGGGGTACCCGGGTGCACCACCGTGTCCTCCGTCGGACACGGCCAGAACACCCCGTTCTCCTCGGCCAGCCGCCGGTAGGTGATCCCGGAGTAGTCGGCAGGGCCGCCCGCGCTCGCCCGGCGCAGCTCCTCGAAGACCTCCTCGGGGTCGGTCGGGAAGCCCTTCTCCACCCCGAGGCGGTCGGCGAGTTCGTGCATGACCTCCAGGTCGCTGCGGATGCCGTCCGGCGGCGTGATCGCCTGCCGGCGCAGCAGCACCCGCCCCTCCAGGTTGGTCGTCGTGCCCGTCTCCTCGGCCCACTGCGTGACCGGCAGGACCACGTCCGCGAGGGCGGCGGTCTCCGAGAGGACCACGTCGCACACGGCAAGGAAGTCAAGGGACTTGATGCGCTCCTCGACGTGCGCGGCGTGCGGCGCCGACACCACCGGGTTGGAGCCCATCAGCAGCAGCGACCTGATGTCCGTGCCGAGCGCGTCGAGCAACTCGTAGGCGCTGCGCCCCGGTCCGGGGAGCGAGTCGGGGTCCACGCCCCACACCTCGGCGACGTGGGCCCGTGCCGCCGGGTCGTCCAGCTTGCGGTAGCCGGGCAACTGGTCGGCCTTCTGACCGTGTTCGCGCCCGCCCTGACCGTTGCCCTGGCCGGTCAGACAGCCGTAGCCGCTGAACGGCCGCCCGGCCCGCCCGGTCGCCAGGCACAGGTTGATCCACGCGCTCACGGTGTCGGTGCCCTTGGACTGCTGCTCGGGCCCGCGCGCGGTGAGCACCATCGCGGACTCGGGCTCGCAGAACAGCCGTACGGTCTCCCGGAGCTGGGGCACCGAAACGCCGGTGATCCGCTCCACGTACTCCGGCCAGTGGGCCATCGCGGCGGCCCGCGCGTCCTCCCAGCCGGCCGTGCGCTCACGGACGTACTCCTCGTCGACCAGCCCCTCGGCGACGACCAGGTGCAGCAGACCGAGCGCCAGCGCGAGGTCCGTCCCCGGCCGGGGCATCAGATGCAGGTCGGCCTGTTCGGCGGTCTTGGTGCGGCGCGGGTCGATCACGATCAGCGTGCCGCCGTTCTCCCTCAGTTCGGTGAAGAACCGCAAGGACGGCGGCATGGTCTCGGCGAGGTTCGAGCCGACGAGGATCACACAGCCCGACTTCGGGATGTCCTCAAGCGGGAAGGGCAGCCCCCGGTCCAGGCCGAAGGCCTTCATACCGCCGGCCGCCGCGGACGACATGCAGAAACGCCCGTTGTAGTCGATCTGCGAGGTACCGAGGACGACCCGCGCGAACTTGCCCAGCGTGTACGCCTTCTCGTTCGTCAGGCCGCCCCCGCCGAAGACCCCGCACGCGTCCGGGCCATGCTCCGATCGCGTGCGGGACAGCGCCTCGGCGATCCGGTCCAGGGCCTCGTCCCACGTGGCGGGCACGAGCGTGCCACCGGAGCGCACCAACGGGGAGGTCAGGCGCACCCGGGACGAGAGCACCGCGGGTGCCGTACGGCCCTTGCCGCACAGCGCCCCCCGGTTCACCGGGAAGTCCGCGCGCTCGCTCACCTCGACGGTCCCGTCCGGAGCGGGGGTCAGGTTCATGCCGCACTGCAGGGCGCAGTACGGGCAGTGCGTGGGCGTCGCGGAGTTCGGCATGTCCTTCAGCGTGCTTCGGCCGTGTTACGCCGATGACGGCTCCGTGTTACGCGGCCAAGACGGCGACCTCCCGATCGGCGCCCGGGAGCCGTGAGGCGCATACGCGCCCACCTGAGAGTCGTCGCAGGGCGGTGCGGAGGTTGCCTGCGATGTGAAAGACGCCACATGTGGCGCATTCCGTTGCGTGTTTGGCCGAGCACGCATTGTTGAGCATTGAAAAACCGCGGCTACAGTCGAGCGCGGATCCAGCTTGGCGCCAGGCAAACCGTCATGCGAGAAGCCAGCCAGGAGGTTCCCCCAGCATGCCTCTGCGCCATTTAGCCCCCCGCGACCGGTACCTCTTCCGGGTCTACGGCCACGGCCCCGCCGTCCCCGTCCCCGACCCGCTCGTCCACCGCGCCGTCGAACGCCGTGCGGCGGCCACCCCGCGCGCCGTGGCCGCCGAGCACGCCGGCGCGACGATCACCTACGGCGAGCTCGACCGGTACGCCGACGCTCTCGCCACCCGTCTGATCCGCGAGGGCGTACGGCCCGGCGACCACGTCGGACTCTTCGTACGCCGCTCCATCCCGATGCTCGTCGGCCTGCTCGGCATCCTGAAGGCGGGCGCCGCCTACGTCCCCCAGGACATCGGCCTCGCGCCCCCGGCCCAGCTCGCCCACGTGATCCGCACCGCCCGCACCCGGATCGTCCTGACCCTCGCCGAGCACGCGGCCCGCGTCCCGCGGGGCCCCCACGTGATCACCCTCGACGAACCGCTGCCGTACGAGCCGGCGAGCGCGCCCCCGCCGACCGTGCGTCCCGACGACGGCTGCTACGTCCTGTTCACCTCCGGCACCACCGGAAGCCCCAACGGCGTGAAGGTCACCCACCGCAACGTCGCGGGCCTCCTCCTCACCGAACCCGGCGGTCTCGGCATCCGCCCCGGCGACCGCGTGGCCCACCTGCTCAACGTGGCCTTCGACATGGCGGCCTGGGAGATCCTCGGCTGCCTCACCCACGGCGGCACCCTCGTCATCCGCGGCCGGGACATCACCGCGACGGCCCGTACGGCCGACGTGCTGATCGCCACCCCGACCGTCCTGTCCGGCATCGACCCGGCCGTCTGCCCGCGCGTCCGCACGGTGGCCGTCGCCGGAGAGCCCTGCCCGCGCCCCCTCGCCGACCGCTGGGCCCGCCAGGCCGCCTTCCACAACTGCTGCGGACCGACCGAGACGACCATCGTCAACACGATGAGCCGCCATGACCCGGCGGCCCCCCTGCTGACCATCGGCCGCCCCACCCCCAACAACACGGTCTACGTCCTGGACGCCGACCGTCGCCCGCTGCCCATCGGGGCGGTCGGCGAGATGTGGGCGGGCGGTGACGGGGTCTCGGCGGGCTACCTGGACAACCCCGCGCTGAACGCCGAGCGCTATGCCCCCGACCCCTTCCTCGGCGGCGACCACCGTATGTTCCGCACCCGCGACCTCGGCCGCTGGACCCCCGACGGCGAGCTCGAACACCTCGGCCGTACCGACGACCAGGTCAAGGTCCGCGGCTTCCGGGTCGAACTCGACTCCGTCTCCTCGGTCCTGGAATCGGTCGAGGGCTGCGCCCGCGCGGTGACCCTGAAGCGCGATGCGCGGACCCTGGTGTCGTTCGTCAGTCCGGCGGACGTGGACCCCGACGCGGCGAGGCGGGCGGTGGCGGAGGCGTTGCCGTATTACTGCGTGCCCGAGCGTGTCATGGCCCTGACACACCTGCCGGAGACCGACCGCGGCAAGATCGACAAGCAGGCCCTGCTGCGGATGGCCGACGAGCGCTTGGCGGTGGCCCGATGACGACCGCACCCGTGCGCGAGACGACCGACCTCCCGCCCCTCACCTCCGCGGCGAGGCGGCTCCTGAAGCACCCGCGGCTGATGCACTACAACCGGCTGGCCGCACTGGTGATCGCGGCCAACCTGGCCTTTGTGTGGGCGGCTTGGCCCCTGTCGACGCGGACCCTCGGCCACGCGGCGCTCGCCAACCTCGCCCTCGCCGTGATCGTCCGCCAGCAGTACGTCGTCAACCTCCTCTTCCGGCTGGCCACCTGGCCCCCGCCGACCTGGCCGCTGAAGATCCGCTGGACGCTCGGAAAGGTCTACCACTTCGGCGGACTGCACGTCGGCGGAGCACTGGCCGGGACGGCCTGGTTCCTGGCGCTGACGGTCACGACACCCAACGGCCCCCTGATGGCGGTCGGCTGGACCCTGCTGGCCCTCCTCGCGCTCATCATCGCCACCGCCCTGCCCCCGTTCCGCTCCCGCCACCATGACCACTTCGAGAAGATCCACCGCATCGGCGGCTGGACGGCCCTCGCCCTGTTCTGGACGCACACCCTGCTGTCGTCCGCGGGACCGGCGTCACTGGCGGTGCTCGCGCTGGTCACCTTCAGCGTGGCGCTGCCCTGGCTACGGCTGCGCAAGGTGGCCGTACGCCTCGAACGGCCCTCCTCTCACGTCGTGCTGGCCCGCTTCGACCACGGCGAGACCCCCTTCGCGGGCTCCTCCACCGCGATCAGCCGCAGCCCGCTGAGGGAGTGGCACTCCTTCGCCAACGTCCCCGCACCCGGCGAGCCCGGCTTCCGGCTCACCATCTCCCGGGCCGGCGACTGGACGGGCGCCTTCATCGACGACCTGCCGGCGAAGGTCTGGGTGAAGGGCATCACCACGGCCGGAGTCGCCAACATCGAGACCCTGTTCACGAAGGTGGTCTACGTGGCGACCGGCAGCGGCATCGGCCCCTGCCTGCCCCACCTCCTCGCCGCCGAGGTCCCCTCCCGACTGGTCTGGGCGACCCGCGACCCCCGCGCCACCTACGGCGACGCCCTCGTCGACGAGATCCTCGCCGTCCAGCCGCACGCCCTGGTCTGGGACACCTCACGGCGCGGCAAGCCCGACATGGTGCGCCTCGCGTACGAGGCCTACCGGGACTTCGGCGCCGAGGCGGTCATCTGCATCTCCAACAAGAGGCTGACCTGGCAGGTGGTGCACGGCCTGGAGCGGCGGGGGATTCCGGCGTACGGCGCGATCTGGGACTCCTAGAAGGGGACGTCGATGAACAACCTGAAGCTCGAACGGCACGGCGGGGTCGTGACCGTACGTCTGCACCGCCCGCACGTCCGCAACGCGCTCAGCTCCGAGTTGCTGTCCGAACTCCTCGACGTCCTGCGCCCGTTGGACGCGGACCCCGAGGTCGGCTGCTACGTCGTCACCGGCTCGGAACGCGTCTTCGCGGCGGGAGCCGACATCAGGGAAATGGCCGGTAAGTCGGCCGTGGACATGGCGGCCGAGGACTACTTCGCCGCGTGGGAGGAGTTCGCGGACCTGCGCACCCCGAAGATCGCCGCCGTCAACGGCCATGCGCTGGGCGGAGGCTGCGAACTGGCGATGATGTGCGACCTCGTCATCGCGGGGGAGTCGGCCGTCTTCGGACAGCCGGAGATCAAGCTGGGCGTGATCCCGGGCATCGGCGGCACCCAGCGCCTGACCCGCCTGGTCGGCCACGCGAAGGCGATGGACCTGGTCCTCACCGGCCGCACGATGGACGCGCGGGAGGCGGGACGCTGCGGTCTCGTCTCCCGGGTCGTACCGGACGACCGGGTCCTCCCGGAGGCCCTGGAGGCGGCCGCGACCATCGCCTCGTACGGGCGTACGGCGGTCAGGGCGGCCCGTGAGTGCGTGCACCAGGCCCTGGAGACCGGCCTGCGCGACGGCATCCGCTTCGAACGCCGGGTCTTCCACGCCCTGTTCGCGACGGCCGACCAGAAGGAGGGCATGACCGCGTTCCTGGAGAAACGCGCCCCGCGCTTCACCGGGCGGTGAAGCGCGCCTGGGGGCGGGGCGCGGCGCCCCGCCCCCAGGTCACCTCAACGGCGGGCCGAGGCCAGCGCGTCCGTGACACCCGGCTCCTTCGGCCCCAGGAACCGCGGATCCGGCCGGAACACCACGTCGGCAGCCGCCTTGCCCGCCGCGAAGAGCTCCCTGGTGCCGCCGTAGTACCAGGTGGCGTCATGCTTGGCGTCGACACCGATGCCGTACGACGTGACACCCGCCGCCTGGCACAGCGCGACCGCGCGCCGGATGTGGAAGCCCTGGCTGATGAGCACCGCCTTGTGGACGCCGAAGATCTTCCTGGCGCGGACGCAGGAGTCCCAGGTGTCGAAACCGGCGTAGTCGCTGACGATCCGCGTGTCCGGGACGCCGTGCCGTGTCAGGTACGCGCGCATGGCGTCGGGCTCGTCGTAGTCCTCGCGGCTGTTGTCGCCGGTGACGAGGACGACCTCGATCCGGTTCTCCCGGTACAGCTTCGCCGCCGCGTCGAGCCGGTGGGCGAGATACGGCGACGGCTCGCCGTCCCACAGCCCGGCACCGAAGACGACGGCCACCTCGGTGCGCGGCACGTCGGCCGTCGTCCGCAGCCGGTCACCCGTCACGACGTACATCCAGGTCGACGGCAGCAGCGCGAGCACACACCCCGCCATCACGGCCTGCACGAGCCTGCGCCGCCCGGCACGCGTGCGTGGCAGACGCGGTCTGCGCACCCTCGGCAGTCGCATGGACGGTCCCTCCCCGGTCGGCCTCTCGACAACGAGAGACGTGCCGTCAGGCCGGTCGGTTCGCCCGCCGGTGCGTGACCGGCCTCACTGCCGGACGAGAATGCGCAGGTCACGCAGCCTCACACCCGCGCGCCCCGGATGGTGAACCGTCGGAAAGGACGCGTTATTGCCGTGAAACGGGGTGGCAACCTCAGGCCGTCACCATCGTTCCATGAACCGGATCAGCAGCCAGCCCGGCCTCGTCTCCCTCGACGACAGGCGCCGCCCCGAGCCGCCCGCGCTCGTCCTGGTGGCCCACGGCAGCCGCGACCCGCGCACCCTGAACACGGTCCACAGGCTCCTGGACCAGGTCCGCGAGCAGCGCCCCGACCTGCCGGTCCACCTGGGGCACATCGAGCTGAACGAACCCCTGCTGCCGGACACGCTGGCCTCCCTGGGTACGGCGGAGGCGGTCCTGGTCCCGCTGTTGCTCAGCCGCGGCTACCACGTGAAGCGCGACATCCCGGAGATGGCGGCGGCCTCCGCGGCACGCACCCGTGTGGCCGCCCCGCTGGGACCGCACCCGCTGCTCGTGGAGACCCTGCACGCCCGTCTGATCGAGGCGGGCTGGGGCACGGACGAGGAGACTCGCCGGACCGGCGCGGTGGTCCTCGCGGCGGCGGGCTCCCGCGACCCCGACTCGGCGGTGGACACCCGCCGCACGGCTCACCTCCTGTCGGACCGCCTGGGCGTCCCGGTGGTACCGGCCTACGCCTCCGCGGCGACCCCGACGGTCGACACGGCGATCCGCGCACTGGCGGCACGAGGGCGCGACAGGGTGGCAGTGGCGTCGTACTTCACGGCGCCGGGTCTGTTCGCGACCCAGTGCGCACAGAAGGCCCCGTGGATCGCCTCGGCCCCCCTGGGCACCCACCCCGCGATGGCGGACCTGATCCTGCACCGCTACGACCAGGCCACCCGCCGAAGGGCCGCGACCAGCCACCAACTGCCCGCACTCGCCGTATAACCGCCACCCGGCAGACGTACAGGTGAATTGTCAGCCCCTGCCCGTACTGTCGAGTCATGCCGTACGACCTGCAGTCAACCGAACGCTGGGCACCGGAACCCGACAAGCGCCCCGGCCGCACCGCCTTCCAGCGCGACCGCGCCCGCATCCTCCACTCCGCCGCGCTCAGAAGGCTCGCCGGCAAGACCCAGGTCGTCACACCGGGAACCCTCCCTCACTCCCCATCGCGTTCGAGCGCGGGGACCCCCATCCACGCCTGGGACGCCAGCCCCCGCACCCGGCTCACCCACTCCCTGGAATGCGCCCAGGTCGGCCGTGAGCTCGGCGCGGCCCTCGGCTGTGACCCGGACCTGGTCGAGGCCGCCTGTCTGGCCCACGACCTCGGCCACCCTCCCTTCGGTCACAACGGCGAACAGGCGCTGAACGAGTTCGCCGACGACTGCGGCGGCTTCGAGGGCAACGCCCAGTCCCTGAGACTCCTGACCCGCATCGAGCCCAAACGCTTCACCGACGAGGGATCGGTCGGACTGAACCTCACCCGAGCCACCCTCGACGCCGCCACCAAGTACCCCTGGCCTCGCGGAGCGCACCCGTCCCGAAAATTCGGCGTCTACGAGGACGACCGCCCCGTCTTCGACTGGATCCGCAAGGACGCCCCGGGCACCCGCACCACCTTCGAGGCCCAGGTGATGGACTGGGCCGACGACGTGGCCTACTCGGTCCACGACGTCGAGGACGGCCTGCACGCGGGCCACATCGACCCCAACTACCTGCACGCCGAACCGGAACGCCGGGCCGTCTTCGAGGTGGCCCTCGGCAGGTACGTCCCCGCGGACACCGACCCGGCGGAACTCGCGGAAGCGCTCGACCGCCTCCAGGACCAGCCGTGGTGGCCGCACGGCTACGACGGCTCGGCCGTCGCGCAGGCCCGCCTCAAGGACGCCACCAGCCAGCTCATCGGCCGCTTCTGCCTGTCCGCGGAGGCCGCCACGCGCGAGCGGTACGGCACCGGGAGACTCACGAGATACGACGCCGAACTCGTCGTACCGCACGAGACCCGCCTGGAGTGCGCGGTCCTCAAGTCCGTCGCCGACCGGTACGTCATGCAGCGCGCCGAGCAGGAGCGGCTGCGGGCCGATCAGCGGATCGTCGTCGCCGAACTCGCCGACGTGCTCACCGTCCGCGCCCCGGACGGCCTCGACCCCCAGTTCCGCGCGCTGTTCGACGACGCGCCCGACGACCGTGCGCGCAAGCGGGTGATCGTCGACCAGATCGCGTCCCTCACCGACGCGTCAGCCCGTTCGCTTCACGCCCGTCTCACGGGTCACCTGTGATGCTTGCGGGACACAAGTTGTGTGGAGGGGACTGGAGTGACTTGAATCGAGACCGAATGTGACCCTCCGTGGCCTGATCGGGCCACTCCCTCTTCCCCCATCACACTCCGTGCGGGACGCTCCCATGTGGCGGCACCCGCAGTGTTTTCTGGGGGGACGCCCCCCAGACCCCCCGTAGGAGGCATCAAGTGGTCGACGCGGATCAGACATTTGTCATCGTCGGAGGAGGTCTTGCCGGCGCGAAGGCGGCCGAGACGCTCCGCACGGAGGGCTTCACCGGCCGCGTGATACTGATCTGCGACGAACGCGACCACCCGTACGAGCGCCCGCCGCTCTCCAAGGGCTACCTCCTCGGCAAGGAGGAGCGCGACAGCGTGTTCGTCCACGAACCCGCCTGGTACGCGCAGAACGACATCGAGCTGCACCTCGGCGAGACCGTGGACGCCATCAACCGCGCGGCGAAGACGGTCCGCTTCGGTGAGGACGGCACCGTCGTCCGCTACGACAAGCTGCTGCTGGCGACGGGCGCGGAGCCGCGCCGCCTGGACATTCCGGGGACCGACCTCGCGGGCGTCCATCACCTGCGCCGCCTCGCCCACGCCGAGCGCCTCAAGGGCGTCCTGGCCACCCTGGGCAGGGACAACGGCCACATCGTGATCGCCGGCGCCGGCTGGATCGGCCTGGAGGTCGCGGCTGCGGCCCGGGAGTACGGCGCCGAGGTCACCGTCGTCGAGCCCCTGTCGACCCCGCTGCACTCGGTCCTCGGCCCCGAGCTCGGCAACCTCTTCGCCGAGCTGCACCGCGAGCGTGGTGTCCGCTTCCACTTCGGGGCCAGACTGACGGAGATCGTGGGGCAGGACGGCATGGTCCTCGCGGCCCGTACCGACGACGGCGAGGAGCATCCCGCGCACGACGTCCTCGCGGCGGTCGGCGCGGCCCCGCGCGTGGGTCTCGCGGAGGCGGCCGGGCTCGAACTGGCGGACCGGGCGCACGGCGGCGGCGTCGCCGTGGACGAACAACTGCGCACGTCCGACCCGGACATCTACGCGGCGGGCGACGTGGCCTCCTTCCACCACGCCCTCTTCGGCAACCGGCTGCGCGTCGAGCACTGGGCCAACGCGCTCAACGGCGGCCCGGCGGCGGCGCGAGCGATGCTGGGCCGCCAGGTGACGTACGACCGGGTGCCCTACTTCTTCTCCGACCAGTACGACCTGGGAATGGAGTACAGCGGCTGGGCGCCCCCGGGCTCGTACGACGAAGTGGTGATCCGGGGAGACGCCGGGAAGCGGGAGTTCATCGCCTTCTGGCTGAAGCAGGGCCGTGTGCTGGCCGGGATGAACGTCAACGTGTGGGACGTCACGGAGCCGATTCAGGGACTGATCCGATCCAGGGCTCAGGTGGACACGGAGGCACTGGCGGACCCGCACGTTCCACTCGTCAGCCTCGTCCCGTAGGTGTCAGAACCTCCCCGTAGACTTCACGCGTGGCAGGACGGATCAACGACGAGGACGTGAAGGCGGTACGGGACGCGGTCCCGATCGACGCCGTGGTGTCCGAGTACCTCCAGCTGCGCAACGCGGGCGGTGGCAACCTCAAGGGCCTGTGTCCCTTCCATGACGAGAAGTCGCCGTCCTTCCAGGTCAGTCCGAGCAAGGGTCTCTTCCACTGCTTCGGCTGCCAGGAGGGCGGCGACACCATCACGTTCGTGATGAAGGTCGACCACCTCTCGTTCTCCGAGGCGGTCGAGCGCCTGGCGGGCCAGGCCGGTATCACCCTGCGGTACGAGGAGGGCGGCTACAACCCCTCCCACCAGCGCGGCGAGCGCATCCGCCTGGTCGAGGCCCACAAGATCGCCGCCGACTGGTACATGGAGCAGCTGGCCTCCAGCCCGGAGGCCGACACCGGCCGCCAGTTCCTCGCCGAGCGCGGCTTCGACCAGGCCGCGGCCGCGCACTTCTCCGTCGGCTACAGCCCCCAGGGCTGGGACCACCTCACCCGCTTCCTGCGCGGCAAGGGTTTCACCGACAAGGAGCTCCTGCTCTCCGGTCTCTCCCAGGAGGGCCGCCGCGGCCCCATCGACCGCTTCCGCGGCCGGCTGATGTGGCCCATCCGCGACATCGGCGGAGACGTCGTCGGTTTCGGCGCCCGCAAGCTCTACGAGGCGGACAACGGCCCGAAGTACCTCAACACGCCCGACACGGCGATCTACCGGAAGTCCCAGGTCCTCTACGGCATCGACCTCGCCAAGAAGGACATCGCCAAGGCCTCCCGCGCGGTCGTCGTCGAGGGCTACACGGACGTCATGGCCTGCCACCTCGCCGGCGTGACGACCGCGATCGCGACCTGCGGCACGGCCTTCGGCGGCGACCACATCAAGATCCTGCGCCGACTGCTGATGGACAACGGCTCGGCCCGCGTGATCTTCACCTTCGACGGCGACTCGGCCGGCCAGAAGGCCGCCCTGCGCGCCTTCGAGGACGACCAGAAGTTCGCCGCCGAGACCTACATCGCGATCGCGCCCGACGGCATGGATCCCTGCGAGCTGCGCCTCGCCAAGGGCGACGAGGCGGTCGCTGACCTGGCCGAACCCCGCACCCCGCTCTTCGAGTTCGCCCTGCGCCAGATCGTCGTCCGCTACGACCTCGACACCCCCGCCGGCCGCGCCGCGGCCCTCGACGAGGCCGCGCCGATCGTCGCCCGCATCAAGAACAGCGGCGCCCAGCACGAGGTCGCCGTCCAGCTCGCCGGCATGCTCGGCATCCTCGATACCCAGTTCGTGGTCAAGCGGGTGGCCCAGCTGGCCCGGTGGTCCCGCGACCGCGGCGGCAGGGGACCGGCCCCGTCGGGACGCGGCCCGCAGCAGCCGTCGTACGACGGAGCCCACCGCCCCGCCGTCTCCGGCCCCGCCCTCACCCTGCGCAACCCCGTCTACGCCACCGAGCGCGAGCTGCTCAAGCTCGCCCTGCAGCGCCCCGAGCTGGTCTCCCCGGCCTTCGACGCGTACGGCATCGACGAGTTCACCGCCCCGCCGTACGCCGCCGTACGCCAGGCCATCATGGACGCGGGCGGCGCGGAGTACGGCGTCCAGGACTCCCAGGACTACCTCGTCCGGGTCCGCGAGGCCGCCCCCGACGACGCGGTCCGCGCCATGGTCACGGAGCTGGCCGTCGAGGCGATCATGCGCAAGACGGTCGACGAGAACTACGCGGGCGACCAGCTCGTCACCGTCCGCCGCCGCGCCGTCGACCGCCGCATCCAGGAGATCCAGGGCACCCTGATCCGCCTCGGCTCCGGCGGCGACCCGGCCCACCTGGCCGCCGTGCAGAACGAGGTGTGGGTCCTCCAGCAGTACGGACAGGCACTGCGCGAGCAGGGCGTGGCCGCGCTCTGACAGTCCGGTCCTAAGGCAAAGTAACCACCCGATCACGGACCGGACTCAAAAAGTGCCCGCACGCCCCTCGTGGCAGCGATGTGTCGTACTCCACACTGGGTTCCGGTGCCTGAGTCCTCGGAGCGCGGCCGATCCGTACCCAGCGGGTCCCAGACCCCCGCGGTTCCGCTCATCGCGTACGGGACGGACAGCGGCGAGGCCGCCGACTCCGCCCCCGAAGTACCGCTGCCGCCCTCCTTGGCAGCGATCATCCTGGAGGTCGCCCCCGTGCAGACCCAGACCCTCACACAGACCGAGAGCAGTACCGACGACACGACAGAGCAGGACGCCGAGACCGACGTACTCGTCGCGGTGCCCCCGCAGAGCCGTGTCGCGCACCACCCCGAGGCGGAGCCGGACACCCCGCCCGCGGAAGCCCTCGAGAACGTGGAGACCGAGCCGGTCGAACCGCCCGAGCCGCCCCGCGGCCGCGTCGACACCGGCGGCCCGTCCTCGGACCTGTTCCGCCAGTACCTGCGGGAGATCGGCCGTATCCCGCTGCTCACCGCGGCCGAGGAGGTCGACCTCGCCCGCCGGGTCGAGGCCGGCCTGTTCGCCGAGGAGAAACTGAGCAACGCCACCGACCTGGACAGCCAGTTGGCGCTCGACCTGGACCGCCTGGTCGTGCTGGGCCGCATGGCCAAGCGCCGCCTCATCGAGGCGAACCTGCGTCTGGTCGTGTCCGTCGCGAAACGGTACGTCGGCCGCGGCCTGACCATGCTCGACCTCGTCCAGGAAGGCAACCTGGGCCTGATCCGGGCGGTCGAGAAGTTCGACTACGCCCGCGGCTACAAGTTCTCCACCTACGCCACCTGGTGGATCCGCCAGGCCATGTCCCGGGCCCTCGCCGACCAGGCCCGGACCATCCGAGTCCCCGTCCACGTCGTCGAGTTGATCAACCGGGTCGTCCGCGTCCAACGCCGCATGCTCCAGGAACGCGGCTACGAACCGACCCCGGAAGAGGTCGCCATCCACCTCGACCTCACCCCCGAACGCGTCAGCGAGGTCCTGCGCCTGGCCCAGGAACCGGTGTCCCTGCACGCCCCGGTGGGCGAGGAGGACGACGTCGCCCTCGGCGACCTCATCGAGGACGGCGACGCGGCCTCGCCGGTCGAGTCGGCGGCGTTCCTGCTGCTGCGGGAGCACCTGGAGGCGGTGCTGTCGACGCTGGGCGAGCGTGAGCGGAAGGTCGTCCAACTCCGGTACGGCCTGGCCGACGGACGGCCGCGCACGCTGGAGGAGATCGGCCGGATCTTCGGCGTGACCCGGGAGCGGATACGCCAGATCGAGTCGAAGACGCTGAACAAGCTGCGGGATCACGCTTTCGCGGATCAGCTCCGGGGCTACCTGGACTGAGGAAAGGGGGCCGTTTCCCAACGGCCCCCTTCAGCTAGTCGACCTCGGCCACCGCCTGCGCGAACTGCGCCTTGTACAGCCGCGCGTACGCCCCGGCGGCCTCCAGCAGGTCCGTGTGGGTGCCCTGTTCGACGATCGAGCCGTTCTCCATCACCAGGATCGTGTCCGCGTCCCGGATCGTCGACAGGCGGTGGGCGATCACGAACGACGTCCGGCCGTGCGCCAGTTTCGCCATCGCCTTCTGGATCAGGACCTCCGTGCGGGTGTCCACCGACGAGGTCGCCTCGTCCAGCACCAGGATCACCGGGTCCGACAGGAACGCCCGGGCGATGGTGATGAGCTGCTTCTCACCCGCGCTCACCCCGCTGCCCTCGTCGTCGATCACGGTGTCGTAGCCCTCGGGCAGGGTGCGGATGAACCGGTCCGCGTGGGCCGCCCGGGCCGCCTCCTCGATCTCCCCTCGCGTGACGTCCCGCGAGGCGCCGTACGCGATGTTCTCCGCGATCGTGCCCCCGAACAGCCAGGTGTCCTGGAGCACCATGCCGATCCCGGCGCGCAGGTCGTCCCGGGACATACGGGCGATGTCCACGCCGTCCAGGGTGATGCGCCCGCCCGAGACGTCGTAGAACCGCATGAGGAGGTTGACCAGGGTGGTCTTTCCGGCTCCCGTCGGCCCGACGATCGCGACCGTGTGTCCGGGTTCGACCTTCAGCGAGAGGTCCTCGATGAGGGGCTTCTCGGGGTCGTAGCGGAAGGAGACGTGCTCCAGAGCGACCCGCCCGCGCAGTTCCTCGGGCCTCGCGCTCGACACCGGGTCCGCCTCCTGCTCCTCCGCGTCCAGGAGTTCGAAGATCCGCTCGGCCGAGGCGACACCCGACTGCACGAGGTTCGCCATCGACGCGACCTGAGTGAGCGGCATCGAGAACTGCCGGGAGTACTGGATGAAGGCCTGCACATCACCGATGGACAGCGAGCCGGACGCGACCCGCAGCCCGCCGACGACCGCCACCAGCACGTAGTTGATGTTCGAGACGAACATCATCAGCGGCTGCATGACCCCGCTGTTGAACTGCGCCTTGAACCCGGCCTCGTACAGCGCGTCGTTCTGCTCGGCGAACTGCGCGGCCGACTCGTCCTGGCGGCCGAACACCTTCACCAGGGTGTGCCCGGTGTACATCTCCTCGATGTGGGCGTTGAGCTTGCCCGTGGTGCGCCACTGCTGCACGAAGTGCGGCTGCGAGCGCTTGCCCACGCGCGTGGCGACGACGAACGACAGCGGCACGGTGACCAGCGCGACCAGGGCCAGCAGCCAGGACACCCAGAACATCATCGCGAGCACACCGATGATGGTGAGCAGCGAGTTGATGAGCTGGCCCATCGACTGCTGGAGGGTCTGCCCGATGTTGTCGATGTCGTTCGTGGCCCGGGACAGGACCTCGCCGCGCTGGCGCTTGTCGAAGTACGACAGCGGCAGCCGCGACAGCTTCGTCTGCACGTCCTCGCGCATCCGGAACATCGTGCGGTTGACGGTCCGGTTGACCAGCCGCGTCGCCACCGCCATCAGCAGACCGGCGACGAGGAACACCCCGACCGCGAACAGCAGCACATGTCCTACGGCGGTGAAGTCGATGCCCTCGCCGGGCGTGAAGTCGGTGCTGCGGAGCATGTCGGCGACCTGACCGTCGCCGCGTTCCCGCATCCCCGCGAGGACCTCCTCCTTACTGGCGCCGGCGGGCATCTGGCGTCCGATGATGCCCGCGAAGACCAGGTCGGTGGCCTGGCCGAGGATCTTCGGCCCGACCACGTTCAGGCCGACGCTCAGCACGACGCAGAACAGCATCGCGTAGAGGGTCAGCCGCTCCGGCTTGAACTGGGCGAGCAGCCGCCTGCCGGACACCTTGAAGTCGATCGACCGGTTCTCGGGACCGGTGCCGGCCATCATGCGCCCCATGGGCCCGGCCATCAGGCAGCCTCCGCTTCCGTGAGCTGGGAGAGCACGATCTCCCGGTAGGTCTCGTTGTCCGTCATCAGCTCGCTGTGGGTGCCGGTGCCGACGACCCGGCCCTCGTCGAGGACGACGATCCGGTCGGCGTCGCGGATGGTGGCCACCCGCTGGGCGACGATCACGACGGTCGCCTCCGAGGTCTCCTCGGCGAGCGCCGCGCGAAGGGCCGCGTCGGTCGCGTAGTCGAGGGCGGAGAAGGAGTCGTCGAAGAGGTAGATCTCCGGCCGCTGCACGAGCGTGCGCGCGATGGCGAGCCGCTGGCGCTGACCACCGGAGACGTTGGTGCCGCCCTGCGCGATGGGGGAGTCGAGGCCGTTCTCCAGCCCGGAGACGAAGTCCTTGGCCTGCGCCACCTCCAGCGCGTGCCACAGCTCCTCGTCCGTGGCGTCGGGATTGCCGTAGCGAAGGTTCGTGGCGACCGTGCCCGCGAAGAGATACGGCTTCTGCGGCACGAGCCCGACGGTCTTGGCCAGCAGCACCGGGTCGACCTCGGCGACGGCCACCCCGTCGACGAGCACCTCGCCGTCGGTCACGTCGAACAGCCGCGGGACGAGCCCGAGCAGCGTGGACTTGCCGCTGCCGGTCGAGCCGATCACGGCGGTCACCTCGCCGGGCCGGGCCACCAGGTCGATCCCCTTGAGCACCGGCTCCTCGGCGCCCGGGTAGCGGAAGCCCGCGCCCCGGATCTCCAGATGTCCGTGTCGCCGCAGCTCGCGGACGGGCGCCAGGGGAGGCACCACGCTGGAGGAGGTGTCGAGGACCTCCTGGACGCGCTCGGCGCACACCTCCGCGCGCGGCACCATCATGAACATGAAGGTGGCCATCATCACGGACATGACGATCTGCATCAGATAGGCGAGGAACGCGGTCAGATCACCGATCTGCATCCCGCCGCTGTCGATCCGGTGGGCGCCGAACCACACCACCGCGATCGAGGACAGGTTCACCGTCGTCATGACCACGGGGAACATCAGCGCGAGCAGGTTGCCGGTCTTGAGGGAGATCTCCGTCAGGTCGCCGTTCGCCTTCCGGAAACGGTCCTCCTCGTAGGTGTCGCGCACGAAAGCCCGGATGACCCGGTTGCCGGTGATCTGCTCGCGCAGCACCCGGTTCACCGTGTCGAGACGCACCTGCATGGACCGGAACAGCGGCCGCAGCCGCCGTACGATCAACGTCACGCAGATGCCCAGCGTCGGCACCACGGCCACCAGCACGCCGGACAGCGGCACGTCCAGGCCGAGCGCCAGCACGATGCCGCCCACGCACATGATGGGCGCCGACACCAGCAGGGTGAACGTCATCAGGGCCAGCATCTGGACCTGCTGCACGTCATTGGTCGTACGGGTGATCAGCGTGGGCGCACCGAACTGGCCGACCTCGCGCGCCGAGAACGACTGCACCCGGTCGAACACCGCCGCCCGCAGGTCCCGGCCGAGCGCGGAGGCGGTCCGGGCGCCGTAGAACACGGCCCCGATGTTGCAGACCACCTGCACCAGCGAGATGCCGATCATCAGAGCGCCGAAGCTCAGGATGTAGCCGGTGTCTCCGTTCACGACGCCGTTGTCGATGATGCCCGCGTTCAGCGTGGGCAGGTAGAGGGTGGCGCAGGTCTGCAGGAACTGCAGCAGCACCAGGATGGCGATCGGTTTCTCGTAGGGCCTGAGATAGGTCCGCAGAAGTCGTATGAGCACGCTACGTCTCTCGGAGTCGGCGACGGGGCGGGTGGTTGCCCCTGGCCCCTATCGTCGGACACTCCACCGGTGTTACCTCAACCGATTAAGCCGACAGCAGTGCTTCGTACGGTCTTACGGGTCCCCGAGCGCCCGGACTCCTACCGGACTCTTACGTTCCGCCCCTTGCCTAGCGGAACGCTCCCGGGTACGTCTGCTCCCGCACCGACACGTACTGCTGCCGCACCGCCTGTCCCACCGCCAGCTCCTCGCCGGGCTCCAGGACCTGCGCGGCCGGGCCCTGCCACATCGGCGGGGTGCGCGGATCGAGCGTGCCCTGCGAGACCCCGAGCGCCCAGGCCGCCTGCCGGGCGGCACCGATCGCCGCGTAGTCCGCGGGCTGCGGCACGACGACCTGCGCCCCGAACAGCGCGGGCGCGGCGGCCTGTACGGCGGACAGCTCGGCGGCGGCCCCCAGCAGGAAGACCCGCCGCACCTCGACACCCCGGCCGCGCAGCACGTCGAGCGCGTCGGCGAGCCCGCACAGCATGCCCTCGAACGCGGCCCGCGCGAGATGCTCCGGCTTCATCGACTCCCGCCGCAGCCCGCTCAGCGTCCCCGCGGTGTGCGGCAGGTTCGGCGTCCGCTCACCTTCCAGATAGGGCAGCAGTACGAGGCCGTGGGAGCCCGGAGTCGACTTCATCGCCAGCTCGGACAGGCTCTCCAGGTCGTTCAGCCCGAGCATCTCGGCGGCCCCGCGCAGGGTCCGTACGGCGTTCAGGGTGGTGACGACGGGCAGGTGCATGCCGGTCGCGTCGGCCAGGGAGGTGATCATCCCGCCGTTGTCGACGAGGGCCTCGGGGTGCACCGCCATCACGGACCCGGAGGCGCCCAGCGACACCACGGCGTCGCCGAGTCCGATCCCGAGGCCGAAGGCGGCGGCCATGGTCTCGCCGGTCCCGGCGGAGATCAGCAGCCCCTCCGGGGTCGTACCGGCCGCCTCCGAGGGGCCGATCACTTCGGGGAGCATCGCCTGGTGGCCGAGGGCCAGCTCGACCAGGTCGGCGCGGTAGGCGCCGGTGGCCGCGGACCAGTAGCCGGTGCCGGAGGCGCCGCCGCGGTCGGTGGTCCTTCTGACCGGCCGGCCGAGGAGCTGCCAGACCAGCCAGTCGTGCGCCTGGAGCAGCACGGCGGTGCGCAGAGCGGCGTCGGGCTCGGTCTTGTTCAGCCAGCGCAGCTTGGTGACGGGCTGCGCCGCCTGCGGGACACATCCCACCGCCTGGGCCCACACCTCGCGCCCGCCGAGCGCGTCGACGAGGTCGGCCGCGGCGACCTGCGCGCGCTTGTCGCCGCCGACCATGGCGGGGCGGACGGTGTTGCCCTGGGCGTCGAGAGGTACGACGGCGTTCTGCTGCGACGACACGCCGATGGCCTGCACGCCCTCGAGAAGACCGCCGCCGGCGGCTTCACCGAGGGAGAGGAGCCACGCCTGCGGATCGACGTCGGATGCGCGGCCGCCGCCTTCCACCGGGTGCGGGGCATACCCCTGCTTGAGCACGGCACCGGTGTCTGCGTCGCAGACGACGATGCGAGTGAAATCGGGTGAGCTGTCCAACCCGGCGACTATCCCCATGGCGCAAATTCTATGGGCGTAGCGTCGTGGCGGCGCGCACGATGTGGCGGGCGCCGGCCCGCCGTGGCCGTCCGCGCCCCGCGGCGGAGGCCCGGACGGTCACGGCCCCGCGTCCGCGGGTGGTGTGCGTCACTGCCGGCTTCAAGTGGTGCTGGTGCCCCAGTCGTCCTCCGGCGCACCGTGCGTGTTGTGGTCCCGGAGCGAGCGCACCCGCTGGGTCACGGACTCAGGCACCCGGTCGCCGACCTTGTCGCTGACCGCGTGGTAGGCCTTGCCGGCGTACTGACGGCCCTGCTGGGCCGCCGTCTCGGCGGTGTTGCGGACGGCGGGGTTCTGGGCCACCTGGCGAGCGGACTTCTTCAACTGTTCGTAGCGCTCGCGCCCGGCACGGGTGCCCAGCACGTAACCCAGAGTCAGTCCGACCACGAACGTGAGCTTGTAGCGCATGGCGGCCACCCTTCCCTTGTGTAGGTCTCCGGTGCGATGTCGGTGTCGGGGGAACCGATTGGCGGAGCACCCCCCTGCTTGCGCTAATGTATGTGTCGCAGCGAGCGCCCGCCCACTGGCGAATACCCAGGGAGGTACGTTCGATGCAACGAAGCGATCCTCCGTAGCTCAATTGGCAGAGCAGCCGGCTGTTAACCGGCAGGTTACTGGTTCGAGTCCAGTCGGGGGAGCTTCGATCTTCCGTAGCTCAATTGGCAGAGCAGCCGGCTGTTAACCGGCAGGTTACTGGTTCGAGTCCAGTCGGGAGAGCAAGCAGAAGGAGGGCCCCGACGGGGTCCTTTTTCATGTCCGCCCGCAACCGTGCAGGTCACGGCGTAGTCCTCAAGGGCATGCGAAGTCGCCCCTGCGAGGCAGGAGATCGTATGAGCGGCTATGCTGCGGCAGACGGCGCGCACGCATGTACGCGACACGCCGCTATGGGGCGGTAGCTCAGCCGGTTAGAGCAGCGGACTCATAATCCGTCGGCCGTGGGTTCGAGTCCCACCCGCCCCACTCTTCACTACGTGGGCAGAACCGTTTCTACCTGCGATGACGACCAGGCCCCCGCTGAGGTGGGGGCCTTTTTGCATACGTCAAGATCGTTAGCTCGCCCGTCGCTCGCCCGACGTGCAATCACCGACTCCGACGGTCTAGTTGGGGGTACGGCTGGCCATCTGAGGCCAGGGCGGCACGACTTCCCTCGAGCGCCCTGCTAGTTCAGCACTGCGGTGACGTCCAGGGTGTCGATGAGCCAGCCGGGCGGCACCCGCCAGGGCTCCACGCACATCGTCCACGTGTGCTCGATCTCGCCGCCGGCCGGGATCGGTGCGGGCAGGGCCCGGGTCTGCGTGATCGTGGCCCAGTCGGTGCCGAGCACGCCAAGGATGTGCGTCCCGAAGATGACCGTGCCTGGCCGCGATGCGCGAGAAGCGGCCCATACAGAAATGGTGGGCCGGGAACGAGCGCGAGTGCGGCGGCCGGCGCCGCCAAGAGCCATAAGGGTGACACTGCGCGCGGTGGTTCCGGTGTGTCGGGCGAGGCTGGCGTGCAACGTTCGTCCGAGGGCTTGTCCGGTGTCGCCGAGGTCGAGGGCCCAGGCGGCTTCGGTGGTGGTGAAGCCGCGTGCGAGCAGGAAACCGCTCTGGTGACACCCCGCCAGGAAGTTCCCCAGCCCGAGGGTGAGGGGCCTGGTCGAGGTCGCCGGCCTGGACGGCCTCCTCGAAGGGGACGATGGCGTCGCCGCGGCTGCCCTGCGGCGTCTCGGAGCACAGATCAACTGCGAGGTCATCATCCCGGACGCTGGGCATGATCCTTGGCTGGAAGCACCAGAGATGTTCGGCGCAAGGCTCCGTGCCGCTGTGAAGCGTCAGCCCCAAACGGCCCGCTGACCGGCGGAGCCTTGGCATTCGGAAGGTCTTGTCCGTCAACCCCGACGACGGTCGTGGTTGATGTGGGCGACCTTCGTCCCAGCCTCCGACGCCTCCTCAAGCTGAGCGGCTCGGAGGGCGAGGAACTGGATCTGTGCGACGGCGAGCTTGAGCTGATCGTTCAGCTCCTGGTCCCTGCGGCGGAGCTTGGCGTTCCGGGCAGCGAGCCGATCCAGCTCGCGGCGGGTCACCGTAGCGTTCGGCGGCAAGGGCCGCGTACCGCGCGAACGCCTCGGCGGTGTCGCGTACGCGCCAGCCTCCCCGGTCCTCCAGGGCCGGTGGCAGGTCCCAGTGGTAGAGGGTGACCGCTGGTGAGATCCCGGCGGCCAGCAGTTCGTCGATCAGACGGTCGTAGAAGTCCAGGCCCTTGTGGTTGACCGGACCGGTGCCCTGGGGCAGCAGGCGGCGCCGGCGATCGAGAAGCGGTAGCTGTCGACGCCGAGTCCGCGCAGCAGGGCGACGTCCTCGCGGTAGCGGTGGTAGTGGTCGCAGGCGGTGTCGCCCGTGGCGCCGCCGAGCGTACGTCCGGGGGTGTGGCTGAAGGTGTCCCAGATGGACGGGCCACGCCCGTCCTCGTCGTGGGCACCCTCGATCTGGTAGGCCGCGGTGGCGGCGGCCAAACGGAACCCGGCGGGCATTACCGGGAAGGGCGGGGAACTCATCTGGGATACCTCATAGGTCTGTGGGAAGTCGTGGCGAGGACCAGCTCATGGGCAGCCGGCGGACAAAGGGCCACTACCCAGGAGTGAGGCCGCGCTCGCGGAGCCAGGCCAGTTGGACGGGCGGGGTGGAGCTGTAGCCGCCGCCGTGGTCCGCGAACGGCCAGACGGTGATGGAACGGTCCTGGCCCGCGTAGTGGTTGAAGGCCGCGTAGACGGTGGAGGGCGGGCAGACGGGGTCCATCAGGCCGACGCTGAACAGGGCGGGAGCCGTGGCCCGCTGGGCGAAGTGGACGCCGTCGAAGTAGGCGAGGGTGGCGAAAGCGTCCGTGACCCGGTGGGGGCTGTGCCAGCGCAGATACGCGGCGATCTCCTCGTACGGCCCGTCCCCGGCGCATTCGGCGGCCCGGCGGTAGTGGCACAGGAAGGGTACGTCCGGCAGGACGGCCGCCACCCGGTCCGGCGCCAGCCCCGCCACGGAGAGGGAAAGGCCACCACCTTGGCTGCCGCCGGTGACGATCACGCGCTCGGGGTCGAGGCCGGGCAGTTCGGCCACCGCGTCCACCGCGCGGACGCAGTCGGTCATCAGCCGCCGGTAATAGTAGTGCTGGGGCGAGTCGATGCCGCGGGTCATGAAGCCTGCGGCCCACTGCGTTCCGTGGCCTTCACCGCGGTCGGGGGTGTCGTGGCCCTGGCCGCGGGTGTCGACGACGAGTTCTGCATAGCCGGCGGCGGACCAGAGCAGGTGGTCGGTGGGAAGGCCCCGACCACCGCTGTAGCCGATGTAGGTGACGACGACCGGCAGCGGCCCCTGGGCGCCGCGCGGCCGGATCAGCCAGGCGGCCACCGGCTCACCCTGCCAGCCGGGGAAGCGTACGTCGTCCACCTCGACGGTGCGCAGCAGGTACCGGTCCGTCACCGGTTCGGCTTTGACGGCCTCGCCGTGGCGACGGGCCTCGGCGAGGGTGTCCGCCCAGAAGGCGTCGAAGTCCTCCGGGGCTCGGCACTGCGGGCGGTAGCCGACGAGTTCGTCGAGTGGCATGTCTGTCAGTGGCATGACGTTCCTTGGATGTCGGGAAGGGGCGGTTCGCCGCTCCTACGGGCGGGCCGTCGATTATGGTGTTATGTGACCTGTATGGGTGGCTCACACCCAGAATGTCTCGAGCGGCGCGCCTCCGTGGACGAGAGGCGCAGAAGCCCGCCCGGCCCGTCGCCGAACGCGACGAAGACGCGATCACCGCATGGCGGGATGTGACCTGGCAGGAGGTAAACCCTCCGGGCGACGACCGGCGCGTTCATCTGCTTCGAAGACGAAGCGGACGTGACCGGCCGTCCGCCCAAGGGCCGCACCTGGGGCCGGCGCGGCAACTTCCTACGCGTGGGGCGCCCTTCGCCCACGAGCCCGGACGAGCCCTTCGTTCCCGATGCCACGGCCGGGTGACAGTTTGGAGCGGAGGGCCGTCACCCGTTCGCGGACGCCGTTCGGGCGCCGCCCTCACGCTCTGCCTGGTTCGCGGCGAGCCGGTGCGGCATCGCAGGGTCACGCCGTGCCGCCGCCGGCGGGGCGGTGGAGTTGCGCACCACGAGTTCGGTGCCCACCTCCATGTGCTCCATGAGTAGCCTCTGCCCGTCGATGAGGGACAGCAGCGCGCGGGCCGCCTTCTGGCCCATGTCGTGCAGCGGCTGACGCACGGTGGTCAGGCCGGGGAAGCTCTGCGCCGCCTGCGGGAGGTCGTCGAAGCCGACGACCGAGAAGTCGGCGGGCACGCTGAGGCCGCGCGCCCGTGCGGCGTCGACGGCGCCGAGCGCCAGCAGATCGGCGCCGGCGACGATCGCCGTCGGCTGGTGATCGACGATCAGGCGCATGGCGGCGCGGAAGCCGCTGGCATAGGAGAAGTCGCACGAGTCGACGAGCCGTTCGTCGACGTCCAGCCCGGCGAGCCGCATCGCGTCCTGGAAACCCTGGAAGCGGATGGACGTGCTCTCGAGTTCGTCCAGGCCGCGGAGGTAGGCGATCCGGGTGTGCCCCAGGTCGATCAGGTGCTGGGTGCCCAGGCGCATGCCGTGGTAGTTGTCGACGCTGAGACGGGGCAGCGGTACGTCCATGCGCCGCGGGTCGATGATGACGCAGGGCACGGTCTGCCGGCGCAGCAGCGCGACCGTCTCGTCCTCCAGGACCGGCGCGATCATGAGCATCCCGTCGACGAGGCCACGTCCCAGGAACTCGATCCGGTCCTTCTCCCGCACCGCGTCGTGGTAGGAGGCGTTGACGAGCAGCTCCTGTTCGGCACTGGCCAGCTCGTCGGCGACACCGCGGAGGATCTCCAGCCCGTACTGGCTGGTCAGGTCCAGCGCTATCAGTCCGACGAGCCCGCTGCGTCCGCCCTTGAGGTTGCGGGCCGCGACATTCGGCCGGTATCCGAGCCGGTCGGCCACCTCCAGGACGCGGCGTCGGGTGTCCTCGGAGGCCCCCGGCTTGCCGTTCATGACGTTGGACACCGTCATCGCGGAGACGCCGGCCTCCTCGGCCACCTGCGCGATAGTCACCCGCCCTGCCACCCCTTGCCCCCTTCTGTCCGCCGACCGCTGTCGGACTCCCAACCCGCTTTCCGAGTCTGGCTACTGTAACGATAAGGCTGGCTGATCGTCAACGAAACCCAGCCTGCACGCCAGGCGGACCGGGCGATTTGGACCATCAGGTCGAGCACGGAAAGTTACGTATAGATGTCACCCAAGTTTTGCGTTACAGTCCCGGCCATCGGCGAGCACCGTTCGCCGTATTCCGGGTCGACCGGCCCTTTGCGGACATGTCAGCTGCACCTACACGGAAGCAGGCTGACCGGTCCACATCCTTCTGATCATGACGAGTCGGTTCTTCGCCGACGATGAGTGAGGTGTGCAATGAAGCGTTCCGGGAGATCTCTCGCGGTCGCCACCACGGTCGCCGCCCTGGCGATGTCGCTGGCCGCGTGCGGGGGTGGGTCGTCCGGTGCCTCCGGAGACGGCACGGTGACCCTCCATGTTGAGGCGTGGAAGGGCGGCGGCGCGGAGCCGGCGAACGTCGCGGAGATCAACAAGGCGTTCGAGAAGACCCACCCGAAGATCAAGGTCGACTTCGAGTACATCACGGCCGGCGACACCTACACGCAGAAGCTCCAGACCGAACTGCTGGGCGGCAAAGCCGGCGACGTCATCATGGCCGACACGGACAAGATGGGGAAGTGGGGTGCCTCCGGCTACCTCGCCGACCTGTCCAAGGAGGCCTGGGCGAGCCGCATAGCCCCGGACGCCAAGCAGTTCACGCAAGCGGACGGCAAGACGCTCGCCATGCCGATGGAGCTGATCGGCATCGGCCTGTACGCCAACACGGACCTGCTGAAGAAGGCCGGCATCACCGAAGTGCCCGCCGACTGGCCGACGTTCCTGAACGACCTCGCCAAGGTCAAGAAGGCCGGCATCAACCCCATCGCACTGCCCGACAAGTCCGGCTGGACCGGCGAGTCCGTCTTCCAGGCGAGCGGCTCGACCCTCGTCTACCAGAAGAACAAGCAGTGGGACGCCGACTTCCTCGGCGGCAAGACCGGCTTCGACCCGGACTGGAAGGCACCCCTGCAGCAGTTGAAGACCCTTGAGGACAAGGGGTACGTCAACTGGAAGAACGAACTCGGCGTCGACGACTGGTCCCAGGGCCCGCAGGACTTCAGCGCCGGCAAGAGCGCCTTCTGGTACCAAGGCGCGTGGCAGGTCTCCAACGTCAAGAAGGCCGGCTTCCCGGTCTCCTTCGCACCGTGGCCGGGCGGCGCCGAAGGCACCAAGCCCAACGGCATGGTCTTCTCCGGCACGATGTGGGCGGTCAACTCCCAGTCCCAGCAGGCCGACGCGGCACGCGAGTACGTGAAGTTCTGGTCGCAGAGCGAGAACCTGGCCAAGTATCTCGAGGCCGAGCACGCGGAGTCGCCGTTCACCGGTGGCACGACCCCGGAGAGCACCGAGACGACGGCCTTCACCACGGCCTTCACGGAAGGCCGTTACCGGATCATGCCGTCCAACACCTGGTACGGCAGCGCGGCCGAGACCGCGACCGGCTCCAAGATCCAGGCGTACCTGCTGGGCAAGGCGTCCGCCGCTCAGACCCTGAAGGACATTCAGGCCGCGGCGTCCGCCAAGTAACACATCCCGAAGCCGGCCGTGGTGAGGGGCGGTAGGCGGCTCCTGACGCCCCCGCCACGGCCCACCCGGGCAAGAGGAGGACCCCCGTGTTTCACCGCCGGCGCGCCACCATGGCCGCCTTCCTGCTCCCGGCGATCACCGTGTACGGCGTGTTCATGCTGTACCCGCTGGTCCGCGGGATCTATCTGAGCATGACCGACAGCCTCGGCGGCCCGATCGCGCAATTCGTCGGCACCCAGCAGTACCGCGCCATGGCCGACGACCCGACCGTCCTCGCGGCCCTGTGGCACACCGTGCTGTACGCCGCGGTGGTCGTGGTCGTGCAGAACGGCCTCGGGCTGCTCTTCGCGAGCATGTTGTTCCGCCGTCCCAGGGTCCGCAAGGTGCTCAACGTCGTGCTGCTCACGCCGACGCTGATCTCGCCGGTGATGGCCGCCTTCATCTGGTCGTACCTGCTCGCCCCGAGCGGCGGCATCAACGCGCTCCTCGACCTGGTGGGCCTGCACGGCCTCACCCATGTGTGGCTCGGCGACACCTCCACCGCGCTGTACGCGGTGGCCGCCGTCAACGTCTGGATGTTCACCGGTTACTCCTGCGCGATCTTCCTCGCCAGCTATATGAGCATGCCGGCCGAACTGCTGGAGGCGGCTTCACTCGACGGAGCGAGCGGCTGGCAGCGCTTTCACAGTGTGGAGTGGCCACTGCTCGCCCCGGCGCTCACCGTCAATGTGACCCTCAGCCTCATCGGCTCGCTGAAGGTCTTCGAGTTCCCGCTCGTGCTGACCAACGGCGGCCCGGCCGGCGCCACGGACACGCTGACCCTGCTCGTGTACCGCAACGTCTTCGGCGGCGGGAAGTTCGCCTACGGCGTCGCGCTGTCAGTCGTGCTCCTCGTGACCGTGGTCGTCCTCTCCAGCGCCACCTCCTCCCTGCTCCGCCTCCGCGAGCGACGTATCTGACGGGGTCGCCCCCAGGAACTGACGGATCGCCACCATGACTTCCAACATCTCCGCGCCCCCGACCGGACCCCGGCCCCCCGCGCACGCCCGCAGGAGCTCGGACCGGCCCTCACCTCGCCCCCGTAGGACACCGTCGGGAACGCCGCGCATCACGCTGCGCCGCCTGGCCCGCGGCCTCGGAACCGTCCTGCTGTGCCTGGGCACCGTCCTGTTCGTCCTGCCGTTCCTCTTCACGGTCGTCACCTCGCTGCGCACCGCAGCGGACGTGGCCCGCTCCCCGCTCGGCATCCCGCACTCGCTGACCCTGAAGAACTTCACGAATGCCTTCAGCCAGATCCACTACGGCTCCAGCACCCTCAACACCCTGCTCATCACCGGACTGTCATGCGTGGCCGTCACCGTGATCGGCTCGCTCGCCGCCTATCCGCTGGCCCGGATCACCCAGCACTGGTCCACCACCGTGTACCGGCTGTTCATCCTCGGTACGTCCGTTCCGGTGTTCGTCGTCGTAGCGCCGCTGTACCTGCTGATGCGCGACCTCAACCTGCTGGACACCTACGCGGGCGTGGTGTTCATCTACACGGCCCTGAACCTCCCGGTCGCGGTGTTCTTCTACACCAGCTTCATCCGCTCGATCCCCGGCGACCTGGAGGAGGCGGCCGCGCTCGACGGCTGCGGCGCCCTGCGCACGTTCTTCACGATCATCCTGCCGCTGCTCCGGCCGGTCACCAGCACCCTGCTGACGTTCATCTCCCTGCAGATCTGGAACGACCTGCTCGTCCCGCTGGTGTTCCTGCAGGACCCCGGCAAGCGGACGGTCATGGTGAACGCCTACTCCTTCATCGACCCGCACACCGTGCAGCCGACCACCCTGTTCCCGGCCGCCCTGCTCGGAGTGCTGCCGCTGCTGTTCATCTTCGTCTTCTTGCAGCGCCAGGTGGTCGCCGGCATGTCCGCCGGCGCGGTCAAGTCGTGAACCACCTTCGCTCCGACGTTCCGGAAGGACCCTCCCACCGATGTACGTGGTCTCCTACTTCACCAGCGCCGACGAGGCCCTGCACCTGGCCTACAGCCACGACGGCGAGGAGTTCAGGACGGTGAACGGCGGCCGGCCCGTTCTGCGGGGCACGGTAGGCACCGGCCGGCTGCGGGACCCGTTCATCGGGGTGGGCCCCGACGGCCTGTTTCATCTGCTGGCCACCGACGGCTGGACGAGCCCTTCCATCGTCCACGCCACCTCGACGGACCTCCGCACCTGGTCGGAGCAGCGACTCATCCCGGTCATGGCCGGTGTGCAGGGGGCTCACAACGCCTGGGCTCCGGAGTTCTTCCGGGACCGCGCGACGGGGCTGTACCACCTCATCTGGTCGTCGGTCGTCGAGGCGGGCAGCACGGCCGAGGGCCGCAACTTCGAGTACGTCAGCCAGGACCACCGCATCTGGCACTGCACCACCGAGGACTTCAGGACGTTCTCGGACCCGGCGGTCTTCTTCGACCCGGGTCACTCGGTCATCGACGCCACCGTGCAAGAGCTGGCCGAGGGCGGATTCCTCATGGCCTTCAAGGACGAACGCGGCACCAACGACCCCGCCACCGCCCACAAGGACATCAATGTGACCACGTTCGACACCCCCGGCGGTCCGTACTCCGCCCCGACGGGGCCGGTCACCCCCTCACTCGTGGAAGGACCGTGTCTCTTCCGCCGCGGAGACGAGTGGGTCATGATCTTCGACCATTTCCTGGAGGGGAGGTACGGGGCGGTCCGCAGCAAGGACGGCGTGGACTGGGAGCCCGTCCCCTTCGCGCCACCGCCTGGCATGCGCCACGCCTCCGTCCTCGCCACATCCCTCCCGACATCACTGTCAGCGACCTGAGCGTCGCCACGGATTGCGGGCGGGCCGCTTCGGCGCCCGCCCGGCGTAGGAAGATCCGCGTCGCAGCCCGCGGCGCGGAGGACACCGGCACCCAGCAAGGAGCGTCGCAATGAAGCGTCGCAGAGCAAACCGCCCGATACGCCGGGCATCCCGCGTCCTCACCCTGCTCGCCACCCTGGCGGGCGTCCTCGTGCTGCCCGCCCAGGCCGCCATGGCCGCAGGCACCACGTACTACGTGGACTGCTCGGCCGCCTCCAACGGCAACGGCGCCCAGGCCAGCCCCTGGAACTCCGTCACCAGCGTCAACAACACCACCTTCGGCGCGGGCGACAGCATCCTCTTCGCCGCCGGCACCACCTGCACCGGCCAGCTCACCCCCCAGGGCTCGGGCACCTCCGGCAGCCCCGTCACCATGGGCTCCTACGGCACCGGCGCCAAGCCGGTCATCAACGCGAACGGCGCCACCGGCCCCGTCATCCACCTCCTCAACCAGCAGTACTGGGAGATCGGCGGCCTCGAACTCACCAACCCCGCGGCCTCCCCCGACTACCGCTCCGGCGTCCTCGCCGAGAACAGCTCCGGCGGGATCCTGCACTACATCCGGGTGCACGACATGTACATCCACAGCATCAGCGGCTGGCCGGGCGGGTGGTACTCCACCAACGCCGGCGTGGGCGTCCAGACCGACCACACCACTCCCGTCTCCACCTTCGACGACGTCGTCGTCGAGAACAACACCTTCGACCACGTCGACCGCATCGCCGTCGCCGTCACCCCGGACGGGAACGGCCAGGGCACCGGCCTGACCACGGGCACGGTCATCCGCGGCAACACGATGACCTACGACGGCGCCGACGACGTCCTCGTGGTCAAGGGCAGTGGCGCCCTCATCGAGAACAACAAGGCCGGCCACGGCGGGCTGAAGAGCACCTGCCCGCCCTCGGGCCAGATCTGCAACCGAGCGTCCGCGGGCATCTGGGTGGCAGGCAGTCAGGACAGCGTGATCCAGGGCAACGAGGTGTACTGCCACGCCAACTTCCAGGACGGCCAGGCGTACGACGTCGACTGGGGCAACCACAACACCACGATCCAGTACAACTACAGCCACCAGAACCTCGGTGGCTTCCTGCTGGTGATGCCGGCCTCCTCCTCCAGCCCCACCGAGCCCACCGCGAGCGTGCCCAGCGACGGCACGGTGGTGCGCTACAACGTCAGCGAGAACGACGGCTCCAACTCGGGATGCCCGGAGTCCGGCACCTCCAACCACACCGACTCCCTCATCGACATGCCCGGCAACATCCCGAACAGGAGCGGCAGCAGCGGCATGGCCCCGCTGTTCTACAACAACACGTTCTACGTCAGGGACGGCCTGGGCACGTGGATCACGGGTGGCCGCGGCAGGACCAGCGTCTCCGGGATCTGGTCCTTCGAGAACAACGCGGTCTTCAACTACGGCTCGGGCGGCTACCTCGCCACCGGCGCAGGCTCCGTCTACTCGAACAACCTCTTCTACGGCCGGCACCCCTCCTCCGAGCCCGCGGACGCCGCGAAGGTCGTCACCGACCCCGAGTTCCGCAACCCGGGCAACGCGAACACCAACTCCTCGTACGCGGGAATGGACGCCTACCAGGTCCACCCCTCTTCCCCCGTGGTCCGGGCAGGGGCGGTCATCAGCAACAACGGCGGCCAGGACGCCTTCGGCAACCCGGTCTCCGCCACGGCCGCGCCCAACATCGGCGCCTACAACGGCACCGGCGGCAACCTCGTGGCCAACGCCGGCTTCGAATCCGGCTCGCTCAGCCCGTGGACCCTCAGCGGCAGCGGATCCTCCGTGGTTACCTCCAACGCCCGCACCGGCACTCACTCCCTGCAGACCGGAGCCTCCGGCAACGGCGCCAACCAGAACCTGACCGGGCTGACCCCCAACACCACCTACCTGCTCACCGGCTGGGCCAAGGTGGCGAACGCCGGGGAGACCCTCGCCATAGGCGTCAAGAACTACGGCGGCACCGAGACCTTCACCAACGTCGCCACAACCTCGTACTCCGAGGCCGCCGTTCTGTTCACCACCGGCTCCACCAACACCACGGCCACGCTGTACTGCTGGAAGAACACCGGCGGCACCGCTGCAGGGAACTGCGACGACATCGCGGTGGAACGCGTGTCCACCCCTGCAAACCTCCTGACGAACGCCGGCTTCGAATCCGGCTCGCTCAGCCCGTGGACCCTCAGCGGCAGCGGATCCTCCGTGGTCACCTCCAACGCCCGCACCGGCACTCACTCCCTGCAGACCGGAGCCTCCAGCAGCGGCGTGGACCAGGCCACCGGCGGTCTGTCGTCCAGCGCCACCTACCTGCTGGCCGGCTGGGCCAAGGCCGCAGGCGGCAGCGAGCAGGTCGCCGTCGGCGTGAAGAACTTCGGCGGCACCGAAAGCTTCTCGAAGACCACCGGTACCGCCTACGCCCAGCAGCCGATCTTCCTCACCACGGGAAGCGGCAACACCTCCGCCACCGTCTACTGCTACAAGAACTCCGGCACCTCCGCCGGATACTGCGACGACTACACGCTGATCAAGCTCTCCTGACCGTCACCGGCTCACCAGGAAAAACCCCTCCCTCGGGCGGGCCGGCTCGCCCGGCCCGCCCGAGGGCTCCTCGGCCACAGGGCCTGCCAGGCGCAGTCGAGGACTGCCTGCTCAAGGGGAAGCACCGAGAGGTTCACACACACCGCAATACCTCCAACCTGTCGATGTCCCAGGTCGCCGCATCCGGCGCCTCCTCGCCCCCAGCGTTTCACGGTTCCTCGCCTAACAAATCCGATGTATCGGGAGTTTCAAGCATGAACGAGTTCCCTCTGAGCGGTCGGCTGGTCCCTGAGTGGTTCACCGACGCCAAATTCGGCATCTTCATCCACTGGGGCGCGTACTCGGTGCCGGCCTGGGCCGAGCCCATCGGCGCACTCGGCGACGTCGACCCCGACGTGTGGTTCAAGCACAACCCGTACGCCGAGTGGTACTGGAGCACCATCCAGATCGAGGGCAGCCCCGCCCAGGAACACCATCGCACCATGCACGCCGGACGCCCCTACGACGAGTTCCTCGACGCCTGGAAGGCCGAGCTCTTCGACCCCGCGGACTGGGTGGAGCTGTTCGCCCGGGCGGGTGCGCGCTACGTCGTCCCCACGACCAAGCACCACGATGGGATAGCCCTGTGGGACGCCCCGGGCACCGGCACCCGCAACACCGTCCACCGCGGTCCACGCCGCGACCTGATCGCCGACCTCGCCGACGCCGTCCGGGCCCGCGACCTGCGGTTCGGCGTGTACTACTCCGGCGGCATCGACTGGTACGCCGGACGCCGGGACCCCGTTCTCCACGAGGACCGGATGGACGATGGGAGGCCCCATGAGGCCGCCTACGCCGCCTACGCGCACCGGCAGGTCCTCGACCTGATCGAGCGGTATCACCCCGCGGTGCTGTGGAACGACATGGGCTGGCCCCGAGCGGGCCGGGCCGAACTGCCGGACTTGTTCTCGCACTATTACGCCACCGTGCCGGAAGGCGTGGTGAACGACCGCTGGGACAGCGCCCACGCCGACTACCTCACCAGCGAGTACGAGCTGGACCGGGCCAACGAGGGGGCATCCTGCTGGGAGAACACCCGGGGAATCGGATTCTCCTTCGGCTACAACCAAGTGGAAGGCCCCGAGCACATGCTGGATCCGGCAGGCGCCGTCCGCCTGCTGGTCGACGTCGTCTCACGCGGCGGGAACCTGCTGCTCAACGTCGGTCCGAAGGCCGACGGCACCCTCCCGCAGGAGCAACGCGCCGTTCTGGAGGGCATGGCGTCATGGATGGCCTGCCACTCCGGGGCCGTGCACGCCACCAGGCCACTGGAACCAGGTTCCGCCGACCCGCAGGACGGCGGCCCCTGGGTGCGTTGGACCCGCGACGAGCGCCACGTCTACGCCTTCGTGGCCGACGTTCCTGACGGGGCCGACGGGCCTATCGTGCTGAACGCGCGTCCGGGCCTGCTGGATCCGGACACGGCAGAACGCCTGGACGGCCAACCCGTCAAGGCCGAATCGGGACCGGAGGGCGTCCACGTCACGTCCGGCGGTCTCGACACGCCGCTGCCCACCGCGATCCGCTTCGCCGCACGGTGACCGACCGCTGACCCGGTCGTTCGCTGGGCGTGGGCAACTTCTGGCTGGACGCCTGCGAACCCGGCCTGAGCCCGGAGGCCGCCGCACGCGCCGTCTACGCGGCCGGGCCAGCAGCCGAGGCCGCGAACCTCTACACCACCGGCGCCCCGCCGATGCGCCCGCTGGAAGCACCAGAGATGTTCGGCGCAACGCTCCGTGCCGCTGTGAAGCGTCAGCCCCAAACGGCCCGCTGACGGCGGAGCCTTGCCATTCGGAAGGTCTTGTCTGTCAACCCCGACGACGGTCGTTGTTGATGTGGGCGACCTTCGTCCCAGGCCTCCCACGCCTCCGCGCTGAGCGGCGCGGAGGGCAAGGAACTGGATCTGTGCGACGGCGAGCTTGAGCTGATCGTTCAGCTCCTGGTTCCTGCGGCGGAGCTTGGCGTTCCGGGCAGCGAGCCGATCCAGCTCGCGGCGGGTGCCGCTGGATGACTCGGCCGGTTCAGATCGATGGTGACCGATCTCGGCGACGAGGGCGCGCGACGACGCCGCCCGGTCGCACCTCCGACACCCACTGCTTGCGCTTCGCGTAGACGTAGAACTGCTGCAGATGGGAGCCCTCTTGGCTCCATGTGTCCCCGTCGACCCGCGGACCGCGGGGATCAAGGCGCCGCCAGTAGTGGTAGGCCGTGTGATCGGCCTCGGTCGCGTCCCGCCAGGTCCCCGTCACCGACCGGTCGCCCTCAGACGAAACGGTCTGACGGCGTCGGCGTACGGCGCGGGTTCCGTTGACTTCGGACGGCGATACGTCGGATCGACAGGAGCAGGCAGACGGACGGGATCCCGTACGAGGACACCGTGCTGGCCGCCCTACCCCGCGCAGTCGAGCCGGGCATCGGCCCAGTCCGCGTGGTCGTGGGCGTTGCCGTCGCCGCCGTCCGCGATCACGAGGTGCAGCTCCTGGGCGCCGGTGACGTCGAGGTCCAGGGGCAGGGGCTGTGAGGTGCCGGTGAGGACGGGGGTCGTGGTCAGCGTCCGGCCGTCCGCGGTGACGGAGAAGGTGACCGAGCCGTACGGGGCGACCTCGTCGTCGATGCCGACGGTGGCGGTGAACCGGCTGCAGTTGCCGCCGAGGAAGAACGCCACGTCGCTGTCCGTGTGGGTGCCGAGACCCTTTGCGTGGACGGTGCCGCGGATCGTGATCGGCAGTCCGTCGCCTGCCGCCTGCTCGCCGTTGGAGGTGTCGCGTTCCACCGGGCCCCAGCCGTTGCTGCTGGAGACGAACGACAGGTCGCTCAGGTAGGGGCTTCCGGTGGGCGGCGGGATCGGCACCTCGGTCTTCGCGGTGCCGTACGTCCAGTGCTGCACGCCGCCGCGGACGTAGGTGGCCAGCGGCGAGAAGGTGACGGACACGGGCGTCGCGGCGGCCGTGGGGGCGGTGACGGTCCAGCTCGCAGTGACCGAGTGGCCCGGGGTGACCTTCGAGAAGGTCGTCGGTGTGGTGGCGGTGACCGTCCAGCCGTCCGGGGCGCCTGGCCGCAGAGTGAGGCTGGTGGCAGCGTCGCCCGACGCCGGGACGGTGAAGGTGGTCTTGAGGGTGGCCGACTCGCCCCGGTGGATCGTCGCCGGGAGGTCCGCGGCCAGTGTGGCCGGTGCTTGGGCGGCCTGCTTCACGGGGGTGACGCTGAGGTTGTCGAACTCGTCGGTCTGGTAGCCGACCACGCCGATGCCGACCTGCCCGGAGGCGTACGCGGAGTCGTCCACCGCGCCTACCGGCTTGCCGTCGACGCTCGCGGTGATCGTGGTGCCGCTGAAGGTCAGGGCCAGTTTGTGCCAGCTGCGGGTGCCGAGTGGTCGGGTGGTGCCGTCGGCGAGTGTGGTCAGCCGGCCGCTGGTGTCGCTCTTGACCACTGACCACTTGCCGGTGTCGGCGACCCGCAGGAAGTAGCCCGCCTGGTGGGACTGCGGCCGCTGCTGGTCGCCCGCCCGTCCCATGAGTTCGACCGTGCCGGACTGCTCGAGGTAGACGTCCGAACCGACCGTGTAGTTCTTCCAGTCGACGTCGCCGAGGAGGGCGAACGCGTCGCTGTCGTCCTGCCACTCGATGGGCTGCTGCGCGGCCATCTGCCGGACGCACTGGCCGGAGCGTCCGCCCTTGCACGGCGCGGTCTCGAAGGAACCCTGCATGTCGGACAGGTACTTGGCCTCCCGACCGGGGGTCTTCTGCTCGAAGGAGTCGGTGTAGGGGAGCGCGAGGTGGCCCTGCTTCGGGCTGACGGCGCTGCCCTTGCCCTGGCCGGTGGTGGTGGTCAGGGAGTAGACGTAACCGGGCTTGAGGGTGACGGAGAAGTGCCCGTCCGTCGGGGTCACGTCATCGGTGTGCACGAAAGAGCCGGACGCGCTGCCGGACTTGAGGTCCGTGGCCCAGATGTGCACCGTGCCGGTCGGCAGTCCGCCGGTGACCGTGAAGTCGGCGGTCTGTGAGGCGCTCGCGGTGGAGGTCTCCAGGATCGTGCTGTACGCCGAGTTGTCCGGCGACTTCAGGGTGACGTAGCTGCCGTTGACGCGGTCCCCGCCGAGGTAGCCGCTCGCCTTGTCGACGAACTTCCAGCCGGGCTTGGTGACTTGGGTGACCTGGGCCGTCGTCCAGAGGCTGGTGCCGATGTCGTACGCCCCGGACCACGGCTGGTTCGCCACCGCGAGGCCGACCGTGTCGTACGGCAGGTTGGGGTAGATCGCGGCCAGCAGCGGCCAGTTGAGATAGGCGGTGAACTTGCCGTCGAGGTAGCCGCGGGTGATGGAGCGGATCAGGGCGCCGGCGCCGGTGTTCTCGTCCAGGGAGCCGTTCTCGCTGGCCCACAGGGGTTTGCCGGTGGCCTGGGCGTTGGCCGAGCTGTTGCAGGTGTTGGCGCTGCCGCCGTCGCCGCCCTCGCAGGGGTAGTGGACGCCGACGACGTCGACCGACTTGGCGAGGTCCGGGTCGGAGACGATGTCGTCCGCGATGTCCAGGCCCGAGTCGGCCCCGACGATCTGGATGGGGAGGTGCTTGGCGGCGAGCGTCGCGTGCAGCTTCTCGTACCAGCCGATGTCGTAGCCGCGCTCGTTCCAGCCGCCCAGGTAGTCGATGTCCAGGCCGTGTTGGCGGGCGCAGCCCAGCCAGGTGGTCAGGTAGTCGATCGTGTCCTGGGACCAGAAGTCGCCGCCGCCGGGGGAGTTGTCCGCGTTGCCGATCCAGCCGGGGGCGCCCCAGGCGAGGCCGTACAGCTTGATGTGCGGGTTGCGCTTCTTGGCCTGCTCCATCAGCCACCACTCGTAGCCGCTGTCGCAGTGCACGGTTCCCTTGATGTGCTCGATGCTGGGCTCGGACCCGTCGGTGGAGTTGGTGTCGCCGCCGATCTCCACCTTGAGCATCTGCAGGGCGGCGCCGTAGCCCGGCTTGAAGAGGTAGTCCAGGATCCGGCTGCGCTGCGGCTCGGGGTAGTTGATGAGCAGCCGTGAGTTGCCTCCGCCGCCGCTGATGGCGCCGATGCCGTCGAAGGTGCGGCCGGTGCCGGCTCCGTCCACGGTGACGTCGGTCCTGCCCGGGTCGGGTGCCTCACCGACGAAGTCGATGCGGTCGACGGCCAACGCGGTGCCACTGGAAGCGGCGTTCTTCCGTCCGGTCGACGTGAGCGTGAAGGTGTGCGGGCCGTCGGCGAGGGTCGGGCTGGTCCACACGGGGACGTCGCCGGTGCGGGCGGCGCTGTAGAGGTCGACGTCGACGGGGGTGCCGCCGTCAACGGAGACGGCGCCGATGCCGTGGCCCGGGTCGGTGATCGCGTGCAAGGTGAGCTGGGTGCCGGTGAAGGCGAAGTCGACCGACTCGCCGGTGGTCTCGGTCCAACTGTTGGTGCCCTCGTACGGGTTGGCGGGTGCGCCCTCTCCGCTCGCGTGGCCCCAGCCGGAGCCGTGGTAGTCGAACTGGTCCCGGCCGCTTCCCTGGACGGAGTCGTCCACTGTGACGGTGGTGGCGGTGGCGGCCGTGTCGGCGGCCCCGGCCTTCGCCGTGGGCGACATCAGCAGCGCGAGTGCGGTGAGGACCACGGCGCCCAGTCTGGGTGCACGGCTCCGTGTGGACTGGGACATACGTGCTCCCGGTGTTACAGGGGTGGCGGAGGGAACAACTCCGCACACCGTGCTACAGGAGGCCACGCGGTCGGGCAATGTTCCGGACAGAATTCAACAGAAGATTGCACGGTGCTTTCAGGCCGTGGGGAGGGTCTGTTCGGCCCAGATCGTCTTGCCGTCGTACGTCTGGCGGGTGCCCCAGCCCTGGGTGAGCTGGGCGACGAGGAGCAGGCCGCGGCCGCCTTCGTCGAAGGTGCGGGCACGGCGCAGGTGCGGGGCGGTGCTGCTGGCGTCGGAGACTTCGCAGATGAGGTTGCGGTCCCGGATGAGCCGGAGCTGGATGGGGGCGCCGCCGTAGCGGATGGCGTTGGTGACGAGTTCGCTGACGACCAGTTCGGTGACGAAGGCGGCCTCGTCGAGGCCCCAAGTGGCCAGCTGCCGTCGGGTGTTCTTACGGGTCTCGGCGACCGCTGCGGGATCGGCCGGCACGTCCCAGGTGGCGACATGTGCCGCGTCCAGGGCGCGGGTGCGGGCTATCAGCAGCGCCACGTCGTCGGCGGGGCGGTCGGGGAGAAGCCTCTGGATCACGGTGTCGCAGGTGGCCTCCAGGGACGCGGCCGGCCGGGCCAGCACCTCGCGCAGCACGTCGAGGCCTTCGTCGATGTCGCGGCCACGGTCCTCGACGAGACCGTCGGTGTACAGCGCGAGGAGGCTGCCTTCGGGCAGTTCGATCTCGGTGGCTTCGAAGGGCAGGCCGCCGAGCCCCAGCGGCGGACCCGCGGGGATGTCGGGAAACTCCACGGTGCCGTCCGGGTTCGCCACCGCGGGTGCGGGGTGGCCCGCGCGAGCCAGGGTGCAGCGCCGGGAGACCGGGTCGTAGACGGCGTACAGACAGGTCGCGCCGATGTCGCCGACGGTGTCGGCGCTGGGTTCGGCCTCGGCGGACAGGTGGATGACCAGGTCGTCCAGATGGGTCAGCAACTCGTCGGGCGGGAGGTCGACATCGGCGAGGGTGCGTACGGCGGTGCGCAGCCGTCCCATGGTGGCCGAGGCCTGGATGCCGTGGCCGACGACGTCGCCGACGACGAGTGCGACCCGGGCGCCGGACAACGGGATCACGTCGAACCAGTCGCCGCCGACGCCGGACTGCGCACTGGTGGGCAAGTAGCGGGAGGCGACGTCGACGGCGGCCTGCGGGGGCAGCCGTTGCGGCAGGAGACTGCTCTGCAGGGTGAGGGAGGTGCGGCGCTCACGGTCGTAGCGGCGGGCGTTGTCGATGCAGACGGCGGCCCTGGCGGTGATCTCCTCGCCGAGGAGCAGGTCGTCCTGTTCGAAGGGTTCCGGGCGCCGGTGGCGGGAGAACGTCGCCACGCCGAGGGTGATGCCGCGGGCGCGCATCGGCACCGCCAGCACCGAGTGGAAGCCGTAGCGCCGCATCCGTTCGGCACGGTCCGGCGTCTGGCTCGCCACCCGGTCCATCGAAGAAGCGGTCACGTTCTCGATCAGCGGTCGGCCGGTGCTCAGGCACCTGGCCGCGGTCGACTCGTCCGGGTAGGCGGCCACTGTTCCGCGGACCACCACGACCTCGGGGCAGCCCTCCAGGACCGACTGGTAGGCGACACGGCGCAGCATGACCGGGCTGGGCGGCGAGCTGGCGAGTGGGTCGTCGCCGCCTTCGATGGCGGGCAGCAGGTCGACGGTGACGAAGTCCGCGAGGTGCGGGATGGCGACGTCGGCCAGTTCCTGCGCGGTACGGGCCAGGTCCAGGGTGCTGCCGATGCGGATACTGGCCTCGTTGAGCAGCGCCAGACGCCGTCGGGCCAGGTGCTCCTCGGTGACGTTGGAGGCGGAAAGGAGCACGCCACGTACCGTTCCCCCGGCGTCCCTCACGGGGGTGAGCGACGTCGACCAGATGCTCTCGCTCGCGTGGCCCGCCAGGCGCAGGACCTGCTGCAGATGCTGCTGTTCTCCGGTCTCCAGCGCCCGCCGCATGCACTGTTCCGTGCGGTCGCCCTCCGAGTCGACCACGATCTCCGACACCCGCAGCCCCTGCATCGCCGCTTCGGGCAGGCCGATCACCCGCTCCATGTCCGCGTTCGCCCGACGCAGCCGCAGGCCGGTGTCGTAGAGCGCCGACGTGGCCGGGGACTGGGTGAACGCCCACCTCAGCAGCGGGTCGTCCTGGAGGGGCGACGACGGCCGGGCCAGGGGGGAGACCAGGAGCCACTCGCCGCCCCCGTCGTCCTCGGAGTGGGGTTCCCGGCGGTGGGCCAGCAGGTTCACTGTGAGGTGGTGGCCGTCCCGGTGCAGGAGAGTCGCCGCCCCGTTCCACCTCGGCAGCGTGTGCAGGGAGCGCAGCGCCTCGGAGGGCGGCTCCCCGGCGAGCAACGGCGCCGCGGGCCGGCCGATGACCTCCGTGGACCGGTGTCCGAGCAGCCGCCGTGCGCCCTCGCTCCACCCGGTCACGATGCCGTGGGGATCCACCGTGGCTCTGGCCGTGGCCGACTCGTCGACGGGGTCCTCCGGCCGCCACGCGGCCCGGTCGTCGTCGGCGGCCTCAGAACCCGCCATCACGTTCATCCGCCCTCACCTCGGTCTCTCCACCGTGCGTCCCGGCCCGGCCGCGAGCAACCGACGGGGAAGTGGTTGAACATATAAGCTTAACGAGGTCATAAGTCCCAAAAGGCTACCAATGTATCGATGATGGGGGTCCTGCCATGACTGCCACCAGCGAGGGGACGTGGCCGGACGCGGCCGACTGGACCGGGAAGATCTACAGCGGCGGCTGGCGGCAGTCCGGGGGCGGGACTCAGCCGGTGAACGAACCCGCCACGGGAGAGCGGCTGGCGGAGGTGGGTGTGGCGGCGCCCGCGGATGTCGCCCGGGCCGGTGCCCTGGCCGCCCGGGCTCAGCGGGCCTGGGCCGAGACGGCACCCCAGGAGCGCGCCGAGGTCCTGCTGCATGCCGCCCGGGCACTGCGCGACCACAGCGGGGCCGTCCGCGAGTGGATCGTCAGGGAGTCCGGAGGCGTCCCGGCGAAGGGCGACTACGAGATCGCGGCCGGACTCAGTCAGCTGGCACAGGCCGCCGGGCTCGCCTCGTTGCCCCGCGGCGAGATCCTGAGCCCGCCGGCACCCGGCCAGACCAGTTACGCGTGGCGGGTACCGCTGGGTGTCGTCGGCGTCATCAACCCCTGGAACGCCCCCCTGCTGTTCGCCATGCGGGCCCTCGCGCCCGCCCTTGTGCTGGGCAACGCCGTCCTGCTCAAACCCGATCCCCACACGCCGGTGTCCGGCGGCGTCGTCGTGGCTCGGCTGTTCGAGGAGGCCGGACTGCCCGAGGGGCTGCTGCACGTCCTGCCCGGAGGCCCCGGCACCGGTGCGGCGGTAGTGGCCGATCCGCATGTCGCCATGGTCGTGTTCACCGGCTCCACCGAGGCGGGACGGGCGGTGGCCCGGGCCGCGGGCGACGGGCTCAAGCGGGTGGCCCTGGAACTGGGCGGCAAGAACTCGATCGTCGTGCTCGACGACGCGGACATCGACGCCGCCGCGGCGGCCGGGGCGATGAGTTCCTTCGGCTATCAGGGGCAGGCCTGCGTCGCCGCCGGACGTCATCTGGTGCACGCCGACATCGTGGAGCCGTACACCGAGGCGCTGATCGGACAGGCCACCGCGCTGCGGGTCGGCGACCCCCGCGAGGAGGGTGTGGCCCTCGGTCCCGTGATCAGCGAGCGCCAGGCCGCGAACATCGAACGCATCGTGAAGGAGAGCGTGGCCGCCGGGGCACGGGTGCTGGCCGGCGGAGGCCGCGACGGGCTGTTCTACCCGCCCACCGTCCTGGACCACGTGGAGCGGACCATGCCCGCCTTCACCGAGGAGATCTTCGGGCCGGTCGCCCCTGTCGTCGCCTTCCGTACCGACGCGGAGGCCGTCGAGATCGCCAACGACACCGCGTACGGCCTCACGGCGGCCGTGCACTCCCGTTCGGTGCCGCGGGCCGCGGTCGTCGCCGAGCAGTTGCGCACCGGCATGGTGCACCTCAACGACGTCTCCGCCAAGGACGCCGCGAACGCCCCCTTCGGCGGGATGGGAGCATCGGGCAACGGCTCCCGCATCGGTGGCACCGCCAATCTGGAGCAGTTCACCCAGTGGCGCTGGATGACGGTGACCGAGGGGGTCTGACGGGCCGCGCGGGCCGCCACGACGAGTGTGACCGGTACGCCCACGAGGGGGCGGATCAGCAGGATCAAGGTCCTGACCCGGGCTGCAGCCGAACACCAGCCCCGCGAAGCCGCCGGCCCGCAGCTTGGCGAGGGACCCGCCGCTCGCGGGGAGCAGCAGGCCGACGGCGCGGCGGTCGGGTGGCGATGGCACATACGTACATGGACTACGTACTCCTACCGATGTGTCCCTGACACATATGCCGTTTTCTTGCATTCATGACGACACCGAGCGTGAAAGCGCGGATGCCGAAGAGTGTCAGACCGGAGTTGGTGGGGGTACGGGTCCAGGCCGCGCTGAACCTGGCGGCGGGCGGCCTGTTGTCGGCCGTGGTGGACGACTCGGCCGACCACGGTCGGGGCAAGGGGCCGGGCTGCTCAGGTTGGTGGCAGTGCTGACGTCGCCGATCGCCGGGGCGCCTCCGCTGTGTGGCGTTTTCGCGGGCAAGCGGTCGTACGGCATACGTGTCACGGTCATCGGCATCGAGGCGCTGAGCCTGCTGAGCGGCGTGCTGGGCCGGCTCCAGGGGGGCGGCATATCGGTTCTCCCGGGCATGGCCTTCGCCCCCGCCGTGCTGCGGGGCTTCAGCTCCGCGCAAGCCAGGAACCGGCTCGCCCGGTGAGGTACCTACCGAGGCGCGTACCCGGGCCGAAAGACCCCGTCGTGCCGGTCGTCGCCGCCCTCGCCGTGGCCGTCCTGTTCACCGGGGGTTGTTCGAGCGCCCGGGACACCTCCCTTTCCGGGGATCCGTCCGGGAGCGCGACAGGGGTGTCCGGGTCGCCGAGCCCTTCGCCGACCCCCTCTCTCACTCCGCCGTATCCGACCGGGGCGTCCGGCTGCCACGACAACGAGGGGTGGACGGCCGAGGAATCCAGGGACTGGGTCCGGCTCGTCGTCGACACGCCCAAGGAGAACTACGAGGACGACGAGGTGAAGATCGTCAGCCTGCCGGGGTACGACGGTCCGCTCTGCCGGAAGATCACCGTGCAGGTCGAGTTCTGGAAACTGGTGTACGGAGTCGCGAACGGCGCCGACGGCGATCGGCTCTCGGACGGGACCCGACCCGACTACTACTTCGACATCCGCCGGGTGAAGCGCGTCGAACTCCACACGGACGCGAGCGTCGAGCAGAAGATCGCCCTGCCCGCGTCCCTCTACGCGACGGACCGCAGCCCCTGTGAGGGCGCCCTCCTCTCGATCACCGTGGGCAAGCCGCTGACGAGCAAGGAACTGCCCAAGGAGGTCGAGGTCGGCGGCGGCGAGGACCTCTGGGGTCGCGCCACTGTGGACTTCCGGTCGAAGCGGGTCGCCGACCACGAACTGTCCGAGCCCTCGGCACCGCAGGTGTGCAGCCCGGACGGCAAGCCCACCGCCGACCCGGCCGACGTACCCACACCGGGCTCCCAGCCGACGGACCTCTACCCGACGGATCTTTACCCGACGGACCTCTACCCGACGCCCGACCGCAGTTTCGACATCGGTGACGTCCTCCGCTCTCCCACGCCCTGAGCCCCTTCCGCGGGATCCGGGCGTGCACCGACCTCTTCACCACATCAACGGGATCTGCCCTGAGGCCAGTTCGGCAGGGCCACCCGACCTCACTTGGGGGAATCACATGCGTATACGCACTGCGGCCACCGCCCTTTCCGGCGCCGTCGTACTCTCGGCGCTCGTTCTTCCGGGCGCCGCCCAGGCAGCCGAGCACCCTGGGGCCGCGACGGATCTCAGAGCCCTCGCCTCGCAGAGCGTCCGGCCGCAGGACGCGCTGGGCGGCACCACCTTCAAGGACGGAGTCGTCAACAAGGGCAAGGACATCGTTCTCGGCGTAACGGGCAAGAAGGCCGTTCCCGTCACGTTCACCGCCTTCGACGAGGAAGGCGTAGCCATCACCCAGGCGTTCCTGTGGCAGGGCACCGACAGTTCGAGCACGGACACCATCACCGGCGGCCTCGAGTCGGACGACTACCCCACCTGCACGGAGACGCCGGTCCAGAACGGCTACAGCTACAGCTGCAAGACGGTCTTCACCATCGACCCCGCGGTCGCCTTCAAGGACGGCAACGGCACCGCGGGGACCTGGAAACTCTTCCTGGGCGCCTACGACCTCTACGCGAACGCCAGTTACGACGACGACGTCGCCAGGACCAAGATCAAGCGTGCCGCCAAGCTGACCGCCAACGCCTCCCCGGAGCCGGTGAAGAAGGGCAAGACCATCACGGTCACCGGCAAGCTGAGCCGCGCCAACTGGACCACGGGCAAGTACGCGGGATACGCGAGCCAGCCGGTGAAGCTGCAGTTCCGCAAGAAGGGCAGCAACACCTACACCACCCTCAAGACGGTCAAGACGAGCAACACCGGCGCCCTGAGCACCACCACCAAGGCCGGCTCCGACGGCTACTACCGCTTCGTCTTCGCCGGCACCACGACGACCGGTTCGGCGACGGCGCCCGGCGACTTCGTCGACGTGAGGTAGGCAGCTTCCCGGTCGAGACCGCGGTGGCCGGTTCGGGGACACTCACCGGTCACCGCCGGGGACGCCAGAGCCGGTCCGCGACGGCCTGGCTGCGCTTCCCGGAACCGCCCGACCGCCGTGGGCGCCTGGAACTGCTCTGCACCGCCTACGGCCTTCCCGCACCGTCCGGCACGGTTGATGCCGTCATCGCCAGGCAGCGGGAGAACATCGAACTCGTCCGCCGGTTGGCAGGGCAGAGCCACGAACCCCAGGCGACCTGGGTCGCTGAGGGCTTGCTCCAGTCTGGACCCAGTCGAGGATCGCGGTGGTCGCACTCACCGGCGTGCTGGTCGGCCGGTCGTCAGGGCAGCTGCGGGTACAGAGCGGTGACGCCTCCGGCCAGTCCGGCCTGCACCTGGCGGCTGATGTCGTCCACGACGATCTCGAGGCGCCCTCGGCGAGGCCGTCGGCGGCGAGGCGGGCGACGTCGGAGGGGGCGGTCTTGGGGGCGGTGACCGTGCTGGTCATGTCGGTGTCCATGTAGGCGACGTGCAGTCCGGTCACCCGGATGCCCTGGTCGGCGAGCTGGAGGCGCAGGGCGTTGGTGAGCGACCACTGCGCGGACTTGGCGGCGCAGTAGGCGCCGACGTCCGGAAAGCTGAACCAGGACAGGGCGGACAGGATGTTCAGGACGGCACCGCCGCCGCCCGCCGCGATCTGCGGGGCGAAGGCCCTGGTCACCGAGAGGGTGCCGAAGAAGTTGGTGTCCATGTCCCGGCGGATGTCGTCCGGGTCGCCGGTGAGCAGGTCGCTGCCGCTGGATATGCCGGCGTTGTTGATCAGGACGGTGACGTCACCGGTGGCCTTGGCGGCGGCCGCCACGGAGGCGGGGTCGGTGATGTCCAGCGCGATCGGCGTGGCACCGGGCAGGTCGACCTGGTCGGGGTTGCGGGCAGCGGCGTAGACGGTGGCGCCGCGGCCGAGCAGTTCTGCGGCGAGGGCGCGGCCGAGACCGCGGTTGGCTCCGGTGATGAGCACGGCGCTGGTGGAGAGGTCCATGGAGAAGCTCCTGGTGCATGGGAAAACGACGCTGAGTGGGGGGAGAGCAGCCTGCGGATCAGATGGGAACGCCGCGCGGGCCGCGCCGGGCGGGGGAGTGGTGTTGGTCGTCCTGGAGGTGACGACCGGCTCGACGGGTGATGGAGGGGCCGTGCTGTGCGTCAGCCTGCGCCCGGGCGTCGGCCACGTCCTCGCTACCTACGGCTGCTCGTTGATGAGGCCGGCGTAGTACCCCAGGTTCCGCTCGATCTCGTCGAGACCGACCTCTGCGATGGCCTTGCCGAGTCGCGGCACGCGGGCCTGGAATCCCGGCCAGTTGACGGACTCCGCGAACTCCGCCCAGGACGCGCGCAGGTCGGCCACGGGCGGCAGGGTCGACCGGTTGATCTGCGCCTTGGCGCCCAGGACGGACGCCCTGTCGAAGGACGCGATGCGCGCCGCGACTCCGTCGACGAAGGCGTCGAGTTCGGCGTCGGGGACGGCCCGGGTCACCCAGCCGTACTGTTCGGCGCGCTCGGCGTCGTAGTCCTCGCTGGTGAGGATCGCTTCGAGCGCGCGGTCCCGTCCGAGCAGCCGGGCCAGACGGTCGCTGCCGCCACCGCCCGGAACGATGCCGATCGCGACCTCGGGCTGACAGAAGAAGGCTTCCTCGCGGCTGGCGTAGCGCAGGTCGAAGGCCAGGGCGATCTCGTCCCCGCCGCCCCGCGTGCGTCCGCGTATGGAGGCGATGCTGATGAAGGGGGCGCTGGTGAGGCGGGTGACGAGTTCGACCCACCTCGGGGTCCCGTCCGCGGCGTTCAGGGCCAGGAGTTCGGGCACCTGGCCCAGATCGGCGTGGTTGAGGAAGTACCCGGGCGTGCCGCTGTCGAAGACGACGACCTGAACCCGTTCGTCCCTGCTCAACTCGTCGACAATGTCCAGGAGTTGGACGACCGTGTCGGCACCGACGACGTTCACCGGCGGATTGGTGAAGGTGACCCTGCGGATCTTCGGCGCCACGGTCTCGATCTTGAACATGCTGTGCTGGGTCATGCTGGGCTCCAGTGCTGAGGGGATACGTCAGCGGTCGAGGAAGGTGTTCACCTCGGTGCCGAACGCGACGGCGTACTGGTAGAGGAAGCCGTGGCCGGCATCCGGATAGATGTGCAGCTGGGCGTCGGGGAGGTACTTGGCCAGCAGGTGGGAGTTCTTGGCGGGCATGAGGATGTCGCTCTCGCCGTCGGCGACCAGGGTGGGCTGGAAGAGGGCGTGGAGCCGGACGAACTTGGACTTGTCGGGGATGCCCCACTCGGACCAGGCGGTGAGCTGGCGGTCGCGGGTGGCGAGGGTGGAGGGGGCGTCGTGGTCGGTGGTGCGCTGCCCGAGGCGCTGCAGGAACTCGGTTCCCGCGGCCTGGCTGGCGGCGGTGTTCTTGAAGAACAGGAAGAGGTAGTCCTCGGGGCCGGGGTTGTCCTTCAGGGTCCGCTGCAGGATGGCGGGGTCGGATGCGCGCTGGTCCACTCCGCCCTGGGGGCCGGTGGCGGCCAGGACGACGCGGCGGACCTGCCAGGGGCGGCGTAGCGCGACCTCCTGGGCGACCTCGCCGCCGAGGGAGAAGCCGAACACGTCGTAGCGGGGCAGCTTGAGGGCGTCGATGAAGTCGATGGCGTCGAGGGCCGTTTGCTGGACGGTGCTGGCGGTGCTGCCGGTGGAGCCGCCGACGCCGGCGTTGTCCACGAGGATGACCTCGCGCTTGGCGGCGATGGTGTCGACGAGCTCGGGGTCCCAGCTGTCGAGAGTGCCGCGGAAGTGCTGCAGGAAGACCAGGGGGACACTGCCGGCGCGGGGGTGGCCGAAGCGGCGGTACTGGTAGGTGACGCCGCCTGCGCCTTTGACACGCAGGTTGGGGGCGGTGCTCGCGCTCTCCGCGTTCTGGGTCCGGGCGACCGAGTGCCGTGTGCCACCGGGACTGTCGCTCACGGCGTTGGCCATGCTCGGGGCCGTGGCCGCGACAGCCGCGACGACCGACGCGCCGGCCAGCGTCATCGCGGTCCGCCGGGAGATACGGGTACGTCGATTGATCGTAGACATGCCAATTCCTTGAGTCGGCCGGATGACTCCCCGGCGCGTTGAACGTGATGACGCCGGTCAGCGGGGCGGCGAAGGAACTCCCACTTGATCGACATGTCCAGAACCTAGGTATCGGCTGTGTCGTCGGAAACCATCCCGAGCGCCCGAGGGGGTCATCCGCCAGGACGAACCAGTCCGCTCTCGTAGGCCACGACGACGGCCTCGATCCGGTCGCGGGCGCGGAGTTTGGCGAGGATGCGGGCCACGTGGGTCTTGACCGTGGTCTCGCCGAGGAACAGCTTCCCGGCGATCTCCGCGTTGTTCAGCCCGCGGGCGACCAGGCCCAGCACCTCACGCTCCCGGCCGGAGAGCCCGTCGAGGCGCTGGTCGGCGAGGGGAGCGACGGCGCCGGTGACGTAGCGGTCGATCAGCCGCCGTGTCACCGAGGGGGCGATCACCGCGTCGCCGCGCAGCACGCCGCGTACGGCGAGGAGCAGTTCGGCGGTCGGTGTGTCCTTGACGAGGAAGCCGCTCGCCCCCGCGCGCAGGGCCGCGTAGGCGTACTCGTCCCGGTCACAGGCGGTGAGGACAAGCACTCGGGTGTCGGGCAGGGCGGCGCGCAATTGTGCGGTGGCCGAGATGCCGTCCAGGCGTGGCAGCCGTACATCCATGAGGACGAGGTCCGGGCGCAGTGTGAGTGCCTGGGCCACAGCCGTCTCGCCGTCCCCGGCTTCGCCGAGGACCGTGAGATCCGGCTGGCCGTCGACCACCGTGCGCAGTCCGGCCCGCATCAACTCCTGGGCCTCACAGACCAATACGCCGGCTTCCGTCATGGCGTTCCGTCCCAGGGCCGGGCCACCCACTCCCGCACGCCACGGCTTGGCGGCTCAGTGGTGAGCGCCCGGCGAACGCCCGGGTCGGCTCCGGTGACGATGACGGAACTGGCGTGCATGCCCATGAAAATCCTTCCGGCGAATGGAGTGGAACAGGGTGAATGAGAAAGGCGCGCCGGCCTCACCGAACGGCCTGCCGCCGTTCCCTGCCGACGGGCAGGCCCGCCGCGGGCGCCGTGGGTCAGGTGTTCCCGTCTGCGAGCCGAGGGCCTGATGAGCTCGGCCTCGTACGCGTGTCGCCCGCCGGACGGCGCTCTTCGAACATGACCAGGGCGACGACGATCGCGGCGGCGATGACGGCCGCCAGGTACGCCGGGGCCGTCGTGGTGACGGCGCAGCCGATGACCAGAGCGGACAGCGCGAGCAGCCGTGACCGGAGCAGGTCGTCGAACAGGGTTGCCCTGTGCCAGGTCTGCGCGCCGATGTAGAGGGCAGGGCCGCCGAACAACAGCAGGTCGGTGGTGATGCCGGCATGTTCCGCCGGATGTGCGATGACGCGTTCGTCGGCCACGGCCACGGCGATCAACCCGGCGACAGAGGCCATGAGGCTGATGACTCCGCTGCGTCCGGCCCGCATCGGATCCTCGGTCCTCAGGTAGTGCCGTACGACACGCTCGGAGTGACTGAAGAACAGCCAGAACAGCGCGACCGTGCCGGTGAGCGCGACACCGCTGGTCAGCAGGGTCATCGGCTGGTACGGCGCGGTGGTGAGTGCGGTGCCGGTGGTCATGACCGTCTCGCCGAACGCGACGATCACGAACAGGCGTCCGCGCTCCAGCAGGTGGCCCCCGGCGAAGGTGACCTCGCGGGAGTCCAGTCGGCGGCCGGGCAGTGGATGCGCCGCCCAGGTGCCCACCAGCTCGACCAGGATCGCCGCGGCCCACCACGCCAGCCGCGCGCTGCCGCCGACCGCGGCCCCGGTCACCCACAGGGGGGTGGGGCCGACGAACCAGACCAGGACGCGGCGGAAATGCTCCTGGTTGACAGGATCGAGGCCGACCGTGAGCAGCCATACCGTCCGGCCGATGTGAATCAGCAGGAACGTGGCGATGAAGACCCACCCGGCGTCGCCGAAGGCCCGCGGGATCGCGGCGTTCATGAACAGCCCCGCGAGCATGACCGCCAGCAGCATGCGCCGGGTCCGCGGATCCTCGGCCGGTACGAGGGTGACCGCCCAGGTGGTGTAAGCCCACGCCGCGTAGACGGCCAGGTAGAGCACGAGCGTCTGGGCGGCGCCGGTCCACGTCGGGTGGGCCAGCAGCTGATGCGACAGCTGACCGATGGCGAAGACGTAGACCAGATCGAAGAACAACTCCAGCGGGGTGACCTCACGGCGCGCCGGAGCAGTGGTCAACTCCACGACATAACTCCTGGTCGGACGGTTTCACGGCGTTGCTCGGTCGGCGAGGAAGGCCGTCACCTGGGCGGCGAACTCCTTGGCGTGTTGGAAGAGGAAGGCGTGGCCGGCGTCGCTGTAGGCGACGAGGGTGGCGTCGGTGACGTGCTGGACGGCGGTGTACGAGGCCAGGGCCGGGATCATCGCGTCCCGCATGCCGGTCGCGTACAGGACGGGCTGCTTGATGCTCGCCAGGTCCGCTCGCACCTGCTCGAAGGGGATCGACGCGTCCTTCGCGATCGCGGCGATCTGGCCCATGGCCGCCGCCTCGGACACGTCGGGGAGCCCGGTGGCCAGCCGGGTGGCCACCCTGGCGAGATGCTCGTACCCGGCGGCCCGTCCGGTGTCCGTCTCGGGGAAGAACAGGAACACCAGGTCGTCCCCGGTGATCTCGGGCTTGGTCATGGTGGCCCGCACCTTCGGGTCCGGGGCCGGAGCGCCGGGCACCGTGCCGCCGGGGTTGGCGGCCGCCACGACCAGCCTGCGCACCAGGTCGGGTCGGGTGTGGGTGATTTGCTGGGCGACGGTGCCGCCCAGCGTCCAGCCGAGCAGGTCCACCTGCGGCAGGCCGAGGGCCTCGATGAACTCGACGGTGCCGTCGGCCAGCCCCTCGACCGAGTCGCGCGGGGTGCCGTTGGTGTAGCCGGTCCCGACGTTGTCGAACACGATCACGTCATGTCCGGCGGCGAGGTGGTCCAGGAGCTCCGGGTCCCACCAGTCGAGGGTTCCCCGGACCCGGTTCAGCAGGACCAGCGGGATCCCGCCCCGCGGGCCGAAGCGCCGGTAGGTGAACGTCGCGGACGGACCTTCCACGGTGAGGTCCTCGGCCGCGTCTGCCAGATAGGTGCTCATGGCGGGCTTCGCTTTCCTGTCGATGTGTCTCGTGGGCGTCTTCCGGGGGTGGTCAGGCGGGCAGCTGGTTGAGCTTGCGCAGCTGCTGGTCGAACACGCGGGTGGGGACGATGCGGCGCATGGTGCGGACGCGCCCGGTCATGGCACCCGCGGTGTAGCGCACCTTGGGCTTGGCGTCGGTCGCCGCCGCGATGATCTCCTTGGCGACGACGGCCGGGTCGTCGCCGGCCTTGACCGCACCGGCCATGTACTCCTCGAAGACGTGCCGCTGCTTGGCGTAGACGTCCAGGGGCCGGTCCGGCCGCACGCTGGCCGCGTCGAACGCGGTGTTCGTCCAGGCGGGTTCGACGAGCAGTGACCGTACGCCGTACTCGCGTACCTCGTGGTCGACGGACTCCGAGTAGCCCTCGACGGCGTGCTTGGAGGCGGCGTAGACCGCCATGTAGGGCTGCGGCATGAACCCGACGATGGACGAGATGTTGATGATCCGTCCGCTGCGCCGGGCGCGCATGTGCGGCAGGACGGCGTTGGTCATGCGGATGACGCCGAAGACGTTGATGTCGAAGAGGCCCTGGGCCTGCGCGGCGGAGCTCTCTTCGGCGGCGCCCGCCGAGCCGATACCCGCGTTGTTGACCAGGACGTCGATCCGCCCGAACCGGTCGATCACCTCTCCGACCACCTCGGTCACCGAATCGTCGCTGGTCACGTCGAGCTCGAGGAAGGTCACGCCCTTCACGGGGGTGACGTGCGCGGTGTTGCGGCTGGTGCCGACCACGTCGTGGCCCGCTGCGACCAGCGCGAGCGCGGCCGCCTTTCCGATGCCGGAGGACGCGCCCGTCACAAGGGCCACCGGTCGTGTTGTCGTCGCCATTTCGTACTCCTGGCTCAGGGAATCGCGTGTGCGATGCCGTGGAGGGGTCGCTTCCGGCGACCCTGTATCAGTTTCACCAATGTATCAGTTCCTCTCGTAGGGGCAACATGAGAGCATCAATTAATGGGATACCCGTAGCGTTCACGTATCCTCTACATGGGGCCAGACAGCGAACGACCGGACAGGAGACAGACATGGGCCGAGCACTGCGGGCAGATGCCGAGCGCAGTGTGCGCGCGATTCTGGAGGCGGCCGAGCGGGTCCTCGCCCAGGACGCCGGCGCTTCCATGGAGCAGATCGCCGAGGCGGCGGGGCTGACAAGGATCACGGTGCACCGCCGGTTCGCGAACCGGCAGGCTCTGTTGGAGGCGCTCGCCGTCTCCGCGAAGCAGCAGCTCATCGACGCCATCGAGGAAGCCCGGCCCGACTCCGCTCCCGCGCTCGTGGCGCTGTACCGGGTGACCGTGAACGTGATGCGGGTCAAGAACAGTTGGCGGTACACCCTCAGCCACGCCACGGCCCACACCGCCGCCGCGGCCGAACTCTGGGAGGAGATCGACGCCCACACCGTCCAACTCCTGGAGCGCGCGCAGCAGGAGGGGCTCCTCGCCCCGGACGCGGACCTGGAGTGGACGCGGCAGGTGTACTACGCCCTCCTCGGCGAGGCCCTCAACAGGCCCGGCGCGGACCAGGATCCAGCCGCGCAGGACCCGGACGCACAGGCCGCACTCGTCATCGAGACACTCCTGCACGGCGCGGGACCACGCGGCTGAGCCAGATCCGCAGCAGGCGCAGTGCGTCGGTGAGGGCGTTGGTCAGCCCGGTGGCGCCGACAAGATCAGCCGGCACGTGGGACCCGGCACGGCTGAAAACTCCACGCCCGTGCCAGTTCCTCGGCGCCCTCACCCGCGCCGAGGCGCTCACCGCCCTGCCCGCGCTCTCGGCCGCTTTCCCTGCCTCCCCGGCTGAACACCGGTCGACCGCTTCGGGCTCAGCCGGTGCCCGTCGGCAGCGGTTCGTCCAGTTCGTCCAGGAGGAAGGCCCGCAGCAGTGCCTTGTAGCGGCCGGGCTGTTCGCCTGAGATGGAGTGTCCGGCTCCCTTGACGGTCACCAACTCGGAGCCTTCGAGGGTGTGTTGGTACTCGGCGGTCACGGCGGGCCTGATGAAGTCGCACTCCCCTCGCATGATCAGGGAGGGGACGCGCAGGGTGCGCAGACGGGGCCGGGGGTCGGGCAGCTGCTCGAAGTCCTTGACCGTCATCTGGTTGCTGTAGAAGCCCTGAGGGTTGTCGTGTGCCGTGGTGGGCGGAGCGTCCTCGCACGAGGTGCTGTCCTTTCCCTGGAGGGCGACTTCGTGCATCCAGTGGTCGACCTCGCGGTCGCCCACCAGCGCGTGCGCGGCGCCGGGGTTGATCTGGAGGAGCAGGCTCGCCGCGATGATGCGGGGAGCGCTGTTCAGCCGGTCGAGCCGGGCCTTCTGCGCGGGGGAGAGGCGGTTCCAGGGTTCTCCGGCCTTGGAGCCGGGGTATTGACGGCCCCACAGCGCGCCCGGCGAGGTGAAGACCGCTTTGGCGACGTGCTCGCCATGGGCGGCCAGGTACTGCGCGGTGAGTGATCCGCCCCAGGACTGGCCGACCAGAATGATCCGGTCGGCGCCGAGAGCGCGCCGGATCGCTTCCAGGTCGGCGACCTGGCGGGCGACGGTGTATCCGGTGACGTCCCGCAGCCGGGTGGAGCGGCCGGCGCCGAGCTGGTCGTAGGAGTAGACGTCGAAGCCGTCCGCCGCGAGTTCACGGCCCCCGGTGGGGACGCCCTCGCCGGGGGTGCCCGGACCGCCGTGCAGGAAGATCACCGGAGTCGGTCGGGCCTTGCCAGTGGCGGGGGCGTGGACATAGGCGATGCGTGAACCGGTCGGCAGATCCCAGAACCGCACGCCGGGCGGGGCGGAGGCGGCCGTCGTGGTGGGCATCGGACGGAGGACGGTGACGGCGGCGAGGACGGCGACGGCCGCGGTCAGGCCGACCGAGAGGAACGCGGAGGCCCGCAGGGCCGGGCGGCGGTCGAGGCCGAACAGGGCGAACGCAGCCCTGCCCGGCAGCCCGCCGACCAGGGCGCCGCAGACGAGACCGACGACGACCAGGACCGGCACGCTCGCGGTGACGAACGCCGCGGCGAGAAAACCGGCCACCGCCACGGCAGGGGTCAGCAAGAGCGCCAGGAACAGCAGGAGACCGCCGGCGACACGGTGGAGAAGTATGCGTGACATGCCTTCGAGGCTAGGAAGCCGACGCGGACGATTCGTCCAGCTCAGGGACGGTCCCGCAGCGTCCGAGGGCCGCCCTGCGGCGGGGTGTCACCCCCACCTCACGGCGGGGGGCCGCTTCACCTCACGGCCCGCCGCCGGGCCGGACCAGCCCCGTCTCGTACGCGGCGATCGTCGCCTGCACCCGGTCGCGTACGCCGAGCTTGCCGAGGAGGACGGAGACGTGGTCCTTCACGGTGGGCGGACTCACCCCCAGGACCGCCGCGATCTCAGCGTTGGACAGCCCCCGCGCGACCTGCAGCAGCACGTCCGTCTCGCGCGGGGTGAGCAGGTCGAGCCGGGCCCTGTCGAGCGGACCGGGCCCGGCCGCGAACCGGTCGATCAGCCTGCGGGTCACCGCCGGATCGAGCAGCGCGGCGCCCCCGTGGACCACCCGTACCGCGTCGATCACCCGCTCCGGCTCGGTGTCCTTGAGCAGGAAACCGGCGGCCCCGGCGCGCAGCGCGGCGAACAGGTACTCGTCGAGACCGAAGGTGGTCAGCACCAGAACTCGGGTCGCGGGGCTGCGTTCGGTGATCGCGGCGGTCGCCGCGAGCCCGCCGATCCCCGGCATGCGGACATCCATCAGCGCGACGTCCGGCCGCGCCGACAGCGCGAGTTCGACCGCCGTGTCGCCGTCCGCCGCCTGCCCGACGACGCACAGGTCGGGTTCCGCGTCGAGGATCGCCGCGATCCCGGCCCGTACGACGGCCTGATCGTCCGCGACGGTCACTCTGATCGCCATGGGAAGGCCTCCGGGAGCCACACGCGTACCGCGCCGCGGTCGGTCGTCGAGAGGGTACCGCCGGCGGCGTCCGCGAGGGCGCGCAGCCGCCGCTCCACCGCGGGAACTGCGGGTGCCGGACCGGAGACCTCCACGCCGTCGGGGAGCGTGCGCACGGTGAGGGTGACGCCCACGGCCAGGAGCGCGGAGGCGGTCCGGTACGCGAACACCTCCACGGCGGCGGGCAGCGGACGGCGTGCTCCGACGTACCGGACGACGGCGCCGTAGCGCGCGGCCTGCGCGGTGATCCCGGAGACGGTGGGCGGAGGGGCGTCGTCGGCGTCGTCCCCCGCGCGCAGGCCGGACAGCAGGTCCCGCAGAGCGGTCAGTCCGGCGCGGGCCTCTTCCCGCACGGCCCGCAGGTCCCCCTCCTGCGCCGCGGCGACGACCGCCCGCGCGTGCCGGAGCGCCGTGTCCCGCAGTCCGGTGGCGAACAGCAGACGCTGCGCGGACACCGCCGCGTCGGCGTCCCCGTCGAGCAGGAACCGCCGCCGTGCGTCCGCGGCCCGCAGCCGCTCATGCCGGTGGGCGGTCCGGCGCCCCCACGACCAGACGGCGAGGGCGGGCAGGGCCAGCCCGCCCGCCAGTACGGCCCAGGCAGCCGTACGGCTGCCGGTGATGCCGCTGCCGCTCGCCAGCGCGAGCCCGCCCACGGCGGCCACGGCGAGCGGCGCGACCAGGCCTCGGCGCCACGGCAGACGCACCCCGACGCTGTGGACGAGCGTCAGTTCGACCCACCCGTACACCAGGAAGATGTCGCTCACCGGCGGCTGGGTCAAGCCCGCCCGGTCGCAGGCCCACCACAGCAGCAGCGCCGACAGCACCGCCGCGAGCGCGCAGCCGGGCGCCCGTGAGCGCCAGGCCAGCGGCACGGCGTGCAGGCCCGACAGCACGACGGTCACCAGGGCGGGCAGCAGACCGCCGAACGGAGCCGGTACGTCGGCCGACAGCAGGCTCGCCCCGAGCGACAGCGCGATCGCCAGGGCCACCAGCGCGTAGTCGAGCGCGGCCGTCCCACGCCACCGGGGCCACCGGCGGAGGGGAAGAGCCGTCGCCGCAGGCAGCGAGGCCCTCACGCGCCAGCCCTCCCGACGGCCCTGCCTCACGGGCCCCGCGCGGAACGTCCCGCCCGTCGCGGTGACCGTGGCCGCCAGCCCCGCGAGACCGCGCCCGGTCCCGAGGCCCGGCTCGACGACCGTACCGCCGTCGTCCGTGACGGTGACGGTGAACAGGTGATCGCCACCGGCCCGTACGGCCCCGTCCTGGTCGTGTGTCGGCTCGATCCGGACGCGCACTGTCGCGCCCTCGGCGTACCGGGCCGCGTTGGTCAAGGCCTCCCGGACGACCCGGTACGCCGCTTCGGTACTGCTCGCCGGGGCCTTGTCGACCGTGCGCCGGTAGTCCACCGCGTGCGCGCCGGCCAGCGCGTCGACCTCGCTGAAGCCGGCCGCGGTCGCGTCCAGTTCGGTGAGGCGTTCCAGTTCGCGGACGGCCTCCCGGCCCGCCTCGTCGGCGTGACGCAGCGCGTCACCGGTCCGTACCCGGTCGGCGAGTCTGAGCGCGGCGCCCGCGGCCACCACGATCCCGGTCAGCCGATGCGCGGCCACGTCGTGCAACTCCGCCGCCAGCCGGTCCCGTTCCGCCAACGCCGCGAACAGCGGGACCGCCGCCGTGCCGGCCTCGTAGTCCGCCAGCGCCGACCGGCGGGCCGACCGGTGACGGCGGGAGCGGCCCGTCGCCCAGACGACCGCCACCACCCCACCGGCCGTCAGCGCGACCCCCGCTACGTAGTGCGGCGGTTCACCGCGTACGGCGGGGATCGCGGCGACGGTCAGCGTCAGCACGACGGCTCCCGTGAGGGAGGAACCGGCGGTCCTGCGTACGGCCAACACATGGACCGTGATCAGCGCGCAGACCGCCGCGACGAGGGAGAGGACCCAGACGTGCCCCACGAAGCCGTTCACTGCCCCACGCCGACGGCGGCCGACCGCTCGACGATCTCCATCCCGGCAGACTAACCGGCCTTTTCCGGCTGGGGTGTTGGCGAGGATCTCGGTCCCACCCCGCTTAAGCTGCGGATCGTGGATTACAGCGAACTCGAGGCGGACGTCCTCCGGTTGATCGTCGGGGCGACCGAGGGCAGCGTTCGTGCCTTCGGTGAGGAGACGGTCACCCGTCTGGTGCGGCCGGAGTTGCTGAGCGGTGCGGCCGAGGACGAACTCACGGAGGAGGCCCGGTCGGCACTGACCACCGCGTGCGCGAACGTCCTGACGATCAGCGCCGCCGAGCTGCACGACCGGCTTGCGACGATCTACGACGGCATCCTGGTCGACGACGATCTGGACCCCGGACTCCTCACCGCCATCAGCGCGTTGGCGCACTGGAAGAGCTACCTGGAGCAGAACCGGCGCGGCGAGCTCTACGAACTCGCCATCCGTTCCATCGAGGACATCGACCACGAGGTGTCCGCGGATCTCGACGACTTCCTTGCCACACCGCAGATGGCGGCCGAGTACGAGCGCATCCGGCGGCTGCTGGACCCCGGCGCAGGGCAGGACCGTGGGGCTCGACGCAGGTAGTCGTGGAACCACGGCGATGCGTCCAGCCTGGCGCCGTGCCGGTCGCTGTTCAGCCGCCGGCCCGTATCAGCCCGCTCTCGTAGGCGAAGATCACTGCGTGGATACGGTCGCGGAGGCCGAGCTTGGTCAGGATCCGGCCGAGGTGGGTCTTGACGGTCGTCTCCCCGACGAAGAGGCGGTCGGCGATCTCGCCGTTGGCCAGTCCCCGGGCGACCAGGGCGAGGACTTCCCGTTCCCGGTCGGTGAGCGCGGCCAGTCGGCTGCGCTCGGCGGCCGCGGAGGCGGGGGCGTTCAGGACGAAGCGTTCGACGAGACGCCGGGTCAGCGAGGGCGCCACCATGACCTCGCCCCGCAGTACCGCCCGCACGGTCACCAGGATCTCCTCGGCGGGGGCGTCCTTGACGAGGAAGCCGTTCGCGCCGGCGCGCAGGGCCGCGTAGGCGTACTCGTCGAGGTCGAAGGTGGTGACGACGAGGATCCGGGGCCCACCGGGCTGCGCGCAGAGGTGTTCGGTCGCGGCGAGCCCGTCCCGGCCGGGCATGCGTACGTCCATCAGGACGAGGTCCGGCTCCAGGGCGGCCACGCCCGCGATCGCCGCGTCGCCGTCGGCGGCCTCGCCCACCACGGTGAGGTCGGGCTGGCTGTCGATGACCATGCGCAGCCCCATCCGGATCAGTTCCTGGTCGTCGCAGATCAGCACCCGGGACGACGTCGGGGTGGCAGCCGGGGTGGGCGTCGGGCCGGTCATGGGGTCGCCGTGCTGGGCTCGGGCTCGGTGGGGCGCAGGGTGGCGGCGACCTGGTAGCCCCCGTCGGGGGTGGGTCCGGCGTCGACGCTGCCGCCGTACAGGGCGGTGCGTTCGCGCATGCCGGTGAGCCCGTGACCGGAGGAGAGCAGCGCGGTGGGGTGCTCCGGGGCGGCTTCGGCTCCGGCCGAGTTCCGCACCTGGACGCGGACCAGCCGCCCGGGCCCCTTGGTACCGGTGTCCACCCCTACGTGGATGGTGGCGTCCGGCGGCGCGTGCTTGACGACGTTGGTGAGTGCCTCCTGCACGATGCGGTACGTCTGCACGGTGAGGTCCGCCGGAAGGCCGCCCGGCTCTCCGCGAAGGTCCAGCCGGGCGCGCGCGCCGTTCGTGTTGAGGCGCCCGACCAGGCGCCGCAGATCGGCCGAGAGGGACTCGCCGACCCCACCGTCGCCGGGTCCGCGCCAGGGGTCGCCGGATGAGGCGTCCGCCTCGGGAGTGCGCAGCACCTCCAGCAGCCGGCGCAGCTCGTCCAGGGCGTCGCGGCCGGTCGCGCTGATGACACCGAAAGTACGGTCGACGACCGTGGGGTCGGCGTGCCGCATCAGCCTGCCGCCCTCGGCGTTCAGCACCATCACGCTCACGCTGTGCGCGAGGACGTCGTGGATCTCGCGGGCGATGCGGGCCCGCTCCTGGGCGACGGCGACCCGGGCCAGGGCGAGGCGCTCCGACTCGGCGAGCGCGGCCCGCCGCTCGAACTCGGCGACATAGGCGCGCCGGGCACGGACGTACTCGCCGAACACCCACGCCCCGGTCAGCAGCAGTCCCACCGCGAGCGGGGTGAGCCAGGCACCGCGGGCGCCCGAACCCCCGTAGTCCCGCTGCCAGTTCGGAATCCACAGCAGTACGCAGCCGGCGGCACAGAGCGCCGTCGCCGCGGCGGCGCGGCGCAGACCGCGCACCGTGAGGGTGGCCAGGACCGCGGCCAGGGCGACGGCGCCGCGCCCCGGCTCCTGGCCCCACACCTGCCAGAGATACTGCGCCCAGAACCCGCCCGTCACCAGGGCCGCGACGAGGACCGGCCGGCGACGCCGCCACAGCAGGGGCAGCACCAGGGCGGCGTACACGACCGACTGCACCCAGACCGGCCGCCAGCCCGGCTGCGGGCGGATCACCGGGGGCACGGCCACCAGCACGACCAGCAGGACGTCCGTCAACCACGGATGTCCGCGCCGTAAGCGAGGCAGGGTCTCCATCAGCCGATGCACCGCCTCACGCTACGGCCGGGCCCGGCTCCCCCACATCGTCCTGTCGGGCGTCGCGGGGTCCTCCCCCGGTCGTACCCGCACCGGCCGGGGATACGACGTCCGGCTACGCGGCGCGCTTCCAGCATGGCGGCATGTCGATCACCACCGAGTTCCTCAGGCGGCCCCTCATGACCGGGGCCGTGGCCGCCAGTTCACGACGGCTGGGGCACGCGATGACCGAGGGCACAGGCCTGGAGAGCGCCCGGGTCGTTGCCGAACTGGGCCCGGGGACCGGGGTGTTCACCGACGCGATCCTCGCCCGGCTGGCACCCGACGCACGACTCGTCGCCGTCGAGCTCAACCCGGTGCTCGCCTCCCGCCTGTCGGCCACCCGGCGCGACCCCCGGCTGACCGTCGTCCAGGGCACGGCCGCCGGGCTCGCCGCCGCGGTGGGCGAACCGGTCGACGCGGTGGTCTCCGGGCTGCCGTGGACGGTCATGCCGCAGAGCCGGCGCGGGTACATCCTGGACGCCGTGACCGAAGTCCTCGCGCCCGGCGGCCGTTTCACCACCTTCGCCTACCTGCACGCGGCCTGGACCCCGCCCGCCCGTCGTTTCGCCGCCGAACTGGCCTGCCGTTTCGACCGGTTGGAGCGTTCGAGGACGGTGTGGTCGAACCTCCCGCCGGCTTTCGTGCACCGGGCGACCCGGAGGCCGTGACGGTGAGCGGAGCGGTGTGAGCGGGGGCCCCGGGCCGGGCCATGCGGAGGACGTGACGGCGGGCGGAGCGGTGTGAGCGGGGATCGCGCACCGGGCCATCCAAAGGTCGTGACGGCGAGCGGATTGGCGTGAGCGGGGACGGCGATCCGCGCTATGCGGAGGCCGTGGCCGCGGACGGGCCGGCGTGAGCGGGGACGGCGATCCGGGTCATGCGGAGGTCGTGGCCGTGGGCGGGTCGGTGTGAGCGAGGACCGCGAACCGGGCCACCCGGAGGCCGTGAACGCGACCGGGAAGACCGCGCGAGGGGGGAGTCGACTCGGCTGCCTCTTCGAACCCCAGCGGGAGATCGCGCCGGACGGTGTCCCACCGCGACCGGCCACGATGCTGAACGGCGGCGCCACAGTCTCGCCCGAGGCTCCTGACGCCCGAAACAGGACCTCGACAACGCACCGAGACGGGCGGCGCGGCCAGTTGTTCGGGAGGAGCGCGAGGCGTTGCTACGGGCGCTGGTCACCGACGGCGGGATCGCCCAGCAGATCCTCCAGGCCGGCCGACATCCCGGCCAGCAGATCACGCCGCGGGTCGATGAGCCACTGGAGTTGGAGGCCGTCCCACATCGCGACAAGGGCCGCCGCGATCAGCTCGGGATTCCTCCGGTTCGAGATACGACCCAGCTCCTGGTCCCTGCGCACCGCGGTCGTGAAAGCGGTGACGACCCGCTCGTACCTGTCACGGAACCACTCGTGCGCCGGGTGGTCGGGAGCCGAGGCCTCCGCGGCCATCAGGGCCAGGAGCCGCAGCATCTCCTGCCTTTCCAGGTTGCGGCGGACGTACCGCAGGACCGCGTAGGCGACACCCTTTCCCCGGCTGTCCGCCTCGAAGGAGTCGATGCTTGCGTGATCGGCGTTCTCGAGGACGGCCACGAGGAGCGCGCTCTTGCTCGGAAAGTGGTGCACGACGCTGGTCAGGCTGAGGTCGAGCTGCTTGGCGATCTCCCTCAGGGACCCTCCGCGGTAACCGCGAGCCGCGAACACGGCGGTCGCCGAGGCGACGATCTCGGCCCTGCGCTGTGCGCTCTTCGCATACGGGCCTCGGCGAGTGGCCGGACGGGCCGCCGTCTTCTCGGTCATACCCCCAACCCTAAGCGGGCGGTGCGGGGGAGTGTCCGGCCGATAATCCGCCAACATCACCCTCGCCGAAAGTATGGCACCTGTTCGGTTTTCGCTGTACGGTCTCGCTGACCCACACCACGACGTGCGGTAGAGCCGCTCACGCATCCACCGGGTGGAGAGGAGACGGACAAGGATGTCCACCTCGCATTTGTCGAAAGCGATCATCGGCGGTCTGGCCGCCACACTGGTTCTGGCCGGTTGCGGCCGGTCCGAGACACAGGGCAGCGGGGGCGCCAAGGGCGCTCCCGTCAGCGACTCACCCGCCAAGGGCGGGATCAACGTTTGGGCCATGGGCACCGAGGGCGAGCGCCTGCCCGAGTTGGCCGCGCGCTTCCGGAAGGCCAATCCGGACGCGAAGGTGAAGGTCACGGCCATCCCGTGGCAGGACTACGCCAAGAAGGTCGAAACGGCGATCGCCTCCCAGGACACGCCGGACGCCACGCTCGTGGGATCCGCCGACCTGACGAACTTCGCCTCGACGGGCGGACTCGAGCAGGTGCCGGCCGATCTCGTCGACACCTCGTCCTTCTACCGAGGCGCCGCTCAGAGCACCACCTACGACGGGGGCACGTACGGCGTCCCCTGGTACGTGGACACCCGCGTCCTCTTCTACCGCAAGGACCTGGCACAGGCCGCCGGAGTCTCCGCGCCGAAGACCTGGAAGGAGTACGGCCCGTTCCTCAAGGCCCTCCAGAAGCAGGGAGCGAAGTGGGGCCTGGCTCTGCCCACCGGCGTGGCGGCGAGCTGGCAGGGCGTGCTGCCCCTCATGTGGGAGGCCGGCGCGCGTCTCATGAACGAGGACAACACCGAGTTCACCTTCGACACACCCGAGGCGCTCAAGGGGCTGGAGTACTACCAGTCGTTCTTCACGTCGAAGACCTCGACCCGCAACGGGGCGGTGAGTCTGGGGGAGATCGAGCCGCAGTTCGTCGCCGGTTCCACCGCCGCACTCATCTCGGGCCCCTGGGAAACGGCACTGCTGAAGGGGGCGGGCGGAGCGGACTTCGTCAAGGACAAGGTGGGGGTCGCCACGCTCCCGAAGGGGTCGGCGTCCAACGCCAGCTTCATCGGGGGAGGGCACTGGGCGGTGTTCAAGAACGCGAAGAACCGCGACGGTGCCTGGAAGTTCATCCGGTGGCTCGCCCGGCCCGACGTCCAGCAGGACTGGTACGAGCAGTCCGGAGACCTTCCCGCCGTGCAGGCGGCCTGGAACGAGGGGAAGCTCAAGTCGGACCCGACGCTGGCCGTCTTCCGGTCCCAGCTCCGGACCGCGCTGCCCGGCCCGACCGTCACCACGTGGAAGCAGGTCGCAGCGGTTCTCGACGCCGAGATCGAGAAGGTGGCCAAGGGAGTCTCGTCACCGAAGGCGGCCCTGGAACGGATCCAGGCGAAAGCGTCCGCGATCGGAACGGGGCAGCCCCGATGACCACGGCCACCCCCCTGAAACCCGCACGCGAGGTGTCTTCCACCAGGCAGCCGGCTCAGCGGTCGAGGCGCGGTTCCGGACACCTGCGGCGCACCGTGGTCGCCTGGGCCTTCTGCTCGCCATTCGTCCTGCTGTTCGGCACGTTCGGCATCTGGCCGGTCTTCTCGTCACTGTCGATGAGCGTCACCGACATCACCAGCAGGGACGTGCGGACGCCCTTCAGCGTCAACTTCGTCGGCCTGGAGAACTACACCGCGCTCTTCGACGATCCCACCTTCGTCCGCGCCGCCTTGAACACGCTCTACTTCGTCGCGGTGGGCATCCCCCTGACGATGGTGCTCTCCCTCGCCGTCGCCGTCGCGCTCAACTCCGGGATCCAGCGTGCGAAGGGCTTCTTCCGGGTCGCCTACTTCGCCCCGGTCGTGACGAGCATCGTGGCGGTGGCGGTCGTATGGAGGTACCTCTACAAGCCGGACGGGATGATCAACTCGCTGCTGTCCGCAGTGGGCATCTCCGGGCCGGACTGGCTGAACGACCCGAACTGGTCCATGCCCGCCCTGATACTGATGGCCGTCTGGCGGCACTTCGGCATCCCCATGGTGATCTTCCTGGCGGGGCTGCAGTCGATACCGCCCGAACTGCACGAGGCGGCCGTCGTGGACGGCGCGTCCCGCTGGCGGGCCTTCCGCAGCGTGACCCTGCCGCTGCTGCGGCCCACCACGCTGGTGGTCGCCGTCCTGCTCAGCATCAGCTACCTCCAGTTCTTCGAGGAACCGTTCGTCATGACGAGCGGCGGCCCCTTGGACAGCACGACGTCGATCAGCTACTACGCCTACCAGCAATTCGGCTTCGGAAACTACGGACTGGCATCGGCCGCGTCCTATGTGCTGGTCACCGCGATCGCCCTGCTGAGCCTTCTCCAGTTCCGCATCTTCCGAGCGAGGGCCTGACATGACCGCCACCACGACAACGACGGGACCAGCCGTCCGTGACCGGCGCCCGTCCCGGCGAGTCCCCACCGCTCGTCTCGTTCTCTACGGCGCCCTCGTGCTCGGACTGCTCGCGACGCTGGCACCTTTCGCCTGGATGTTCCTCGGCTCGGTGAAACCGACGGGTGAGATCGTCGCCCATCCGAGTTCCTGGCTGCCCCGGTCCCCGACCTTCGCCAACTTCGAAGACCTGTTGTCGAAGCAGAACTTCGGACTGTACTTCCTGAACAGCACAGTCGTCGCGGTGGCTTGTGTGCTGGGAAACCTGCTGTTCTGCTCGATGGCCGGATACGCCTTCGCGAAGATCGAGTTCGCGGGGAAGCGTCTGCTCTTCGGCCTCGTCCTCACCATGCTGATCATCCCCGGTGTCACCACCTTCGTCCCGCTGTTCGTGCTCGTCAGCAACATGGGCCTGGGCAACTCCTACCTCGGGCTCATCCTGCCCTTCCTCGTGACACCGTTCGGCGTGTTCATCATGCGGCAGTTCATCCGGGACATCCCGGACGCCCTCGTCGAGGCTGCGCGTCTCGACGGTGCGGGCGAAGCCCGGATCTTCCTCAGGGTGATCCTGCCGTTGACACGGCCGGCGCTGGCGACACTGGCGATCCTCACCTTCCTCGCGCAGTGGAACAACTTCCTGTGGCCGCTCGTCGTCGCGCAGACCGAGGACCACTACACGCTGCCCGTCGCCCTCGCGCTCTTCTCCACGGGAGCCAACGGCACCAACTACGGCCTGCTGCTGGCCGGGGCGGTCACGGTCGTCACACCGATCATCCTGCTCTTCCTCGCCCTGCAACGGCACTTCATCCAGGGCATCGCCAACACCGGCATCAAATAGCCCTCTTCCGACCGCCGCGGACCTGCCTTCTCGACCACCGAGTCGACACACGCACAACGAACAGGAGAACCAACCATGCTTCGTCCCCAGGACGGCCCCACTCGCGAACGCCGCTCACTCGGCGGCCTGTGGAGCTTCCGCCTGGACGCGGAGGGAGCCGGCCGTGCCGAGGGATGGTGGCGCTCGCAGCTCGCGGGCGCCGTGGACATGCCCGTGCCGGCCAGCTACAACGACATCTTCCCGGACACGACCGTCCGTGACCACGTCGGCGACGTCTGGTACCAGACGCAGGTATGGGTTCCCGCCGGGTGGGCGGGGCAACGGACGGTACTCCGCTTCGACTCCGCGACGCACCGCGCCACGGCCTGGGTCAACGATGTCGAGGTCGTTCGGCACGAAGGCGGCTACACCCCCTTCGAGGCCGACGTCACGGCGCACCTGCGGCCGGGTGCCGAGAACCGGGTCACCGTCGTCGTCAACAACGAGCTGACCTGGGAGTCGATACCGCCCGGCCGAGTGGAGGAACGTGAGGACGGCCGCCGGGTGCAGCGCTACTTCCACGACTTCTTCAACTACGCGGGACTGCACCGGCCCGTGTGGCTGTACACCACGCCCCTCGTCCACATCACCGACATCACCGTGACCACCGACCTCAAGGACACGACCGGTCTCGTCGCCTACCGCGTGGACAGCACCGCACAAGCCGAAGAGCACGTCGTACGTGTCTCTCTGCGCGACGCCTCCGGGACCGAGGTCCAGGCCGGCACCGGAGCGGTGGGCACCCTCAGGATCGCCGACGTGCACCCCTGGGCGCCCGGAGACGGCTACCTGTACGAACTCGAGGCCACGGTGTGGAGCGCCTCCGGCGACCTCGTCGACAGTTACCGGCAGTCCGTGGGCGTGCGCACGGTGGAGGTACGGGGCAAGGAGTTCCTGATCAACGGAATCCCCTTCTACTTCAAGGGCTTCGGCAAACACGAGGACGCCGCCGTGCGCGGCAGGGCTCACGACGACACCCTGATGGTGCATGACTTCGCCCTGCTGGACTGGACCGGCGCGAACTCGTTCCGCACCTCGCACTACCCCTACGCCGAGGAGGTGCTGGACTACGCGGACCGACAGGGTGTGGTGGTCATCGACGAGACGGCGGCCGTCGGCCTGAACCTGAACATCGCGGGAGGTGTCTTCGGCTCCGGCCGGAAGGTGTCCACGTTCTCGCCCGACACCGTGGGGGAGAACACCCTCCGCACGCACCTGCAGGCGGTGCGGGAACTCGTGGAGCGCGACAAGAACCACCCGAGTGTCGTGCTGTGGTCCATCGCCAACGAACCGGACAACATCCAGCCCGAGGCGCGCGACTACTTCGCGCCGCTGGCGGCCGAGGCACGTCGGCTGGATCCCTCCCGGCCCGTCGCCTACGTCAACGCGCTCATGGGGAAACCGGACGAGTGCGTGGTCACCGACCTGTTCGACGTCGTGCTCCTCAACCGTTACTACGGCTGGTACTTCGGCCCCGACGACCTGGCGGCGGCCGAGACGGAGCTGGAGGCGGAACTGCGGCAGTGGGCCGAGAACGACAAGCCCATCGTCATCACCGAGTACGGATCGGACGCCTACCCCGGACTGCGCGGCGTCGTACCCAGCCCGTGGACCGAGGAGTACCAGACCGAACTGCTCGACGTGTATCACCGCGTGTTCGACCGTGTCGACGCGGTCGTAGGCGAGCAGGTCTGGAACTTCGCCGACTTCGCCACCGCGCCCGGTGTCTTCCGCGTCGACGGCAACAAGAAGGGCGTGTTCACCCGCGAACGCCGCCCGAAGAGCGCGGCGTTCAGCCTCCGCGCCCGCTGGCGGAAGGCCGACCTCGACTCGACGGACTGACGGCCCGGCGCACGTCGGAAACCCGGTGGGCGGCCCATCCGGTGTACGACCGGACGGGCCGCGCTCGGCTCATTGAATTCACAGCATGATAAGCAGACGCGTCTTCGGCTTGAGTTTCCTGTTCACCGAACGACTCTGTACGTAGACCTCCAACTTGGGATTGTTCCCCGCCTTCACGGAGACCGTCCCATGGACATTCGTACCGAACAAAAGACTGCGTGCCGCGTCGCCGGTATAGGCGCGGTCGGTGTCCTTTTCGACCACGATGACTTCCTTGTTCTGCTGAACCTGAGCCCGGGCGCCCAGCTGGTAGTAACAGGAGCCACGTTCGTACGTCACTCCCGGATGCGAGTTGACGAAGGAGCGAATCTCGACCTCCTTGTCGACTTTCAGGAGCCGGTATTTGTCGGCCGGAATCGGTTCGAGGTTCGCCCGCACGTCGTCGACCGATATGTCCTGGCCGACGGCGAACAGGTTCTTCGTGCCGCGCACCCCCTGCTCCCGCCCGCGGAGGAAGCTGGTGGCGGCGGCGCGCACGGTGCCGATCGCCTCCTCGACGCCCTTCTGGGAGTCCGCGTCCCAGATGGCGATGTTGCCCGCCGGGAAGCCGTAGTTCTGGGCGGTGCGCTTGGCCAGGGAGTTCGGGACGAGGATCGCGGAGGTCCAGTGACCCGGAAGCCCGCGCATCTTCGCCGTGATCCTGTCGAGCCAGGGGCCGAGGATGGTCATGTCCCCGTCGTGCCGCCTGTCGCCGCCGGAGGCGTTCTCCTCACCGTCCGTGACGACGATCTGGAGGAAGCTGTGCTCGCCGTATTCCTCCCAGATATGGCCCAGGTCGTCCAGGGACTTCAGAGAAGCCTCTATGAGGGCCGTAGCGCCATTGTTGACCTGGTACAGCCCCCGCATGGACGGCAGATGCTTCACGTCCATGTCCCAGACCAGGTTCTCCACCCTGTGATCGAAGGAATAGAGGCTGATCCGTGTCTCGTGGCCGAGGCTGTCCGACTCCGCCTTCAGTCCCGCCACGAACTCGTCCACGACCTGAATGAGCTGACTCTGGTGCGGACGCATCGAACCCGAACAGTCCACTACCAGCGCGACGTGATTCACCTTGTGCTGGATCCTGTTTGCGGACACGTTTGCGTTCCCCCTCCGAGGCTCCCCGAATGATGTCCTCATTTTATCGGGAGGCACTGACAACGGCCCTTGTAGCTCCGGCAGTTGCGGGCCATCACGGGGCGGACGGCGGCAGTTTCCTCAGCCGCGCGAACCAGCGCTTCGGTGTCGTTCGAGGACAAGACGTGCCGTGGCGGCCATGGCCTCGTCGACCATCTCACCGTGGAACGCCACCGCGCCCGTCCCCGCCCGCTGTGCCGCCTCGACCGCCGCGATCAGCTCTGCGCAGCGGGCGAGTTCGTCGGGGCCGGGGGAGAACACCTCGTTGATCACCGGGACATGGGAGGGGTGGATCGCCATCATCCCTTCGTAGCCGAGGGAGCGGTTCTGTTCGGCGAAGGCGCGCAGCCCCGGCAGGTCGGTGATGCGCGTCCACAATCCGCTGACCGGGCGCGGTACTCCGGCTGCCCTGGCGTCCAGCAGCACGCGGGAACGCAGGGGCAGCGTTTCGGTTCCCTCGGGGCTCCAGCGGTAGCCGACGGCGCGTTCCACGTCGCCTCCGGGGGCGGTGAGTGCGCCCAAGTAGGCGATGCGGGAGGCGGCTCGGGCGATGTCGTAGGCCTCGCGCAGGGCACGTGCTGTCTCCAGCAGGGGCACCAGGGCGACCTGCCCCGGCGGCAGGCCCTGTTCCTGTTCGCACCAGCCCAGCAGCCGGTCGGCGAGCCTCACGTCCTGGGCTGAGCCGACCTTGGGGAGCACGATGCCGGCGAGCCCGGGCCGTACGACCGCCCGCAGTTCCTCGGCCCCCGCCCAGCCGTCCAGCGGGTTGACACGGACGAACAGTGCCATCCCTCCCGCCTGACCGGCCGGCTCGGTGGCGGCCTGGGCGAGGGCGTCGGTCACCTGGGCGCGGGCGGCGAGCTTGTCGGCGGCGGGCACCGCGTCCTCCAGGTCGAGGATCGCCGCGTCGGCGCCGGCCGCCCGGGCCTTGGGCAGCCAGTCGGTCCTGCTGCCGGGGACGAAGAGCAGGGAGCGCAGCGGGGGCCGGTCGACCGCTGCCACGTCCACCTCGGCGAGCCTCTCCGAAGACCTCTCAGATGACATCGCTCTTCTCCAGGTGGGCCAGTTCCTCCGCGCTGAGTCCGAGCCACTGCCCGTAGACGAGGTGGTTGTCCTGTCCGAGGGCGGGTCCCGTGCGCCAGACCCGGCCGGGCCGCTGCCGGAAGTGCGGGATCACCGCCTGCATACGCACCGGGCCGAGGTCGGGGTCGTCGACGGTGACGATGTCCTCGCGTTCGGCGTACACGGGGTCGGCGGCGATGTCCGCGGCGTCGAACACCCGTGAGGCCACGACTTCGGCACGGGCGAACTCCTCCAGGCACTGGCCGGTGCCGCGCTCCGCGACCCAGTTCCGCAGGCCCTCGTCCAACTCCTCGCGCCGGGCGTGCTGTTGCCGTGCCGTGGCGAAGTCCTTCTCGGGGAGTCCCAGCAGGCGGGCGATGTTGCGGACCGAGCGCAACGTCGCGGAGGTCACCGTGATCCACTCGCCGTCGCGGGAGCGGTAGGTGTTGATCACGGCCGCGGGGGCGACCGCCAGCTGGTTGCCGGAGCGTTCGGGGACGCGGCCCAACTGGTCGTGGACGATGACCTGCCACTCGACGAGACGGAACAGGGACTCGAAGAGGGCGAGGTCGATCCACTCGCCGTCGAAATCGGGGTCGTTGTCACGTCGGTGCAGGGCGGCGAGGACGGCGTAGGCGCCCATCAGGCCGGTCACGGCGTCGCCGTGGGAGAAGCCGGTGTGGACGGGCGGGCCGTCGGGAAACCCGGTCAGGTGGACGACTCCGCTGCGTGCCTCGCCCATCTTGCCGAAGCCGGGGGCGTCCGCCTGCGACGAGGTGGCGCCGAATCCGGAGATCTGAAGCAGTACGGCCCGGGGGTTGATCCGGTGCACGGAGTCCCAGTCGAGTCCCCAGGCGCGTAGGCGTCCGGCGCGCAGGGTGACGATGACGACGTCCGCCCAGGCGACGAGTCGGCGGGCGACGGCCCGGCCGGCCTCATGGTGCAGATCGAGGGTGACCGAGCGCTTGTTGCGGCCGGCGACCTTGAACCACAGGGGGACACCGTCTCGTTGAGGCCCCATGGCGCGGGCCGCGTCTCCGGCGCCGGGGGGCTCCACGTGTACGACGTCGGCCCCTTGGTCGGCGAGCATCGAGCCCGCCAGCGGCCCGGCCACCACATGGGCGAACTCGACCACTTTCAGCCCGCGCAACTGCCCGTGGCCGCTGGTGTTCCGCTCGTCGTCCGACACCGATGTGCTCCCTCGCCCTGCTGTTCGGGTCTTCAGACTGCAGGAGCGGAGAAATGCTTGTCGAGCAACAGAAGGCCATCAATCAATGCGAAGAACGCATGAATCGCCGAACGGTCGCGGCGTTCACGCCCAGGAAACGCCGGGCGGGAGGGGGCGGCGCTGGAGACGGAACTCTTCAAGCGTCTCCAGGAACCGCTGGGTCACGACGGGGAGCGTTCGACGGGCACGCAGCGCGATGTCCAGGCGCCGGTCCACGACGGGGTCCACCAACGGGCGGCAGACGATCCGACCGGAGCCCATGAGCGGGAGCACGAGGGCGGGCATCGCCGACACCCCGAGGCCGGCGGTCACCAGTCCGCCCACGGTCGCGACACTGCCCGCCTCGGCCGCCGGTGCCGCGTGCGCGTCGATCTGGGCGAACGCCGCGTCGGTGAGCCGGCGCACGCTCGAGTCGCGCCCGACGGCCAGGAACGGCTGACGAGCCAGGTCGTCCCAGGTGACTTCGTCGCGGTCGGCGAGCGGGTGGCCTTCCGGCAGCACCGCGACGAAGCGGTCCCTGACCAGGGGGCGGTGCTCCAACTGCTCGGGCGGGTCCCCGACGGTGGTGATCGCGAAATCGGCGTCACCGGACAGGACCCGGTCCAGTACCAGCCGCTCCAGCCCGTCGAGGAGGCGTACCGCCACCTGCGGCCGCCGCTCACGGAAGTCGGAGATCACCTGCGGCAGGAGCACCGCGGCGACCGAGGGCAGGGTGGCCACGGCGACCGTTCCCGACTCGCCGAGCAGGAATCGTCTGAGCTCCTTCATGCCCGCACGGTGAGCGGTGACGATCTGCTCGGCGATCCGCAGGGCCTCGACGCCCGCCGCGGTCAACTGCACGTTGCGCGTGTCCCGTTCGAGGAGCTGGACGCCGAGCTGCCGTTCCAGGTCCGCGACGGCGCGGCTGAGCGAGGACTGGGACACGTGCATCTCCGCGGCAGCCGCGGTGAAGCTCGCGGCCCGTGCGACGGCCGTGTACGCCGTCAGTTGTCGCAGGGTGGTGGCCTCCATGGCCGACGAGCATAGGGCGCCACCGCGTCCATTGATGCGCTTATCGCATGGACAGATCTCCGTTTGATGCTGGACACCGATCCGGTGGTGCTCCGAAACTCTCGCGTAACACCTCGGCTCGGCCTCGCCCGACTCCGCCCACCGCCGCCGAGGGCCGTCCCCGAGAAAGCGAGCGCCGCCATGCTGGCAGCCCTGGGCTTCGCCACGATCGCCGTCCTCCTGCTGGTCACCATGAGCAAACGCGCCTCGGTACTGGTCGCTCTGATCCTGCTTCCGGTGCTGGCGGCGCTCATCGGCGGATTCGCGAGCGATCTGGGCGAGTTGACTCTCGGTGGACTGTCCAAGGTGGCCCCCACCGGCATCATGATCGCCTTCGCGGTCCTGTACTTCAGCCTGATGGTGGACGCCGGGCTCTTCGACCCCCTGATCCGCGCTCTGTTGCGCGCGGCGCGGGGCGACCCGTTGCGGATCACCGTCGCCACGGCCGTCCTCACGCTGTGCGTGGCACTGGACGGCGACGGCGCCTCCACCTTCCTCATCACCGTCTCCGCGCTGCTGCCGGTCTACAAGCGGCTCGGTATGAACCCCCTGGTGCTGTCCGGAGTGGTCTGCCTGGGCGCGGGCGTGATGAACATGGTCCCCTGGGGCGGTCCGACCGTACGCGCCATGGCGGCGCTGAAGCTGGACAGTTCCGAGGTCTTCAACCCCGTGCTGCCCGCTATGGGCTTCGGCGTCGCCTGGGTGCTGGTGGCCTCGTACCTGCTCGGCCGCCGGGAGCGCAACCGTCTCGGCGCGCTGACCCCGCCGGGTCCGGCCCCGGACGTGGGCATCGGCGAGGACAAGAGGGACGGCCGTGAACCCCTCGCTTCTACGGCTGCCGCGACCCTCGCGACTGCCGATCCGAGCCTGCAGGCCACGACGGTCGACGGGCAGGAGCCGCGGGCCACCCGGTCCCCCGGGGACGGGCCGGGCGCCGTCCGGGTTCCGCCGCTGCCCCGGACCTGGTTGAACATCTTCAATCTCGTGCTCACCGTCACCCTCGTGGTCTGCCTGATCCAGGAAGTGCTGCCGCTTCCGGTGCTGTTCGTCCTCGGGTTCGCGATCGCGGTGCTGGTCAACCACCCCACCTGGGAGCAGCAGCAGGCGCTGCTCGACAAGCACGCCAAGAGCGTGGTCCTGGTCACCACGATGATCTTCGCGGCCGGCGTCCTCACCGGGATCCTCAGCGGCACCAAGATGATCGACGAGATGGCCGAGGCGTTCGTCTCCGTCGTCCCCGACTCGTTCGGGTCGCACCTGCCCGTCGCGGTGGCCGTCACCGGCATGCCGCTGAGTCTGGTCTTCACACCGGACGCCTACTACTTCGGGGTACTGCCCGTGCTCGCCGAGACCGCGAACGGGTTCGGCACCGACCCGGCCGAGGTCGCCCGGGCCGCCATTCTCGGCCAGATGACCACGGGGTTCCCGCTCAGTCCGCTCACCGCGTCCACGTTCATCCTGGTCGGCATGAGCGGTGTGTCGCTCGGCGAACACCAGCGCTTCATCTTCCGCTGGGCCTTCGCCACCACCCTCGTCATGACCGCGGGCGCCCTGGTGACCGGCGCCTTCCCCCTGTGAGCGGTGTCTCCGCCGGCTGCCTGCTCCCCATGACAGGTGTCCCGCCGGCTGCCTGCTCCCGGCAGCCGCCGCGCCTGCCGCTCAGCCATGCGACGTGCCGCCCGCTTCCCGAGCCGGAGCCGGGCGACCGGAGTAACGCACAGAGGCACCCGGCCCCGGGTGCCCCCACCGACTGAGACGAGGACCCATGAGACGGATCACCAGACGCACGGTGCTCGCCGCCACCGCGGGTGCGGTCACGGCGCCGGCGGTGAGCACGGCGACCGCCGCGGCGGCCGCCCCCACGACAGCCACATCCGAAGGGCGACAAGCGGCCTCCGGACCCCATCCGGTCCTCCGTGCGGACCTCATCACGCAGGTGACGCCGAGGAACAACTGGCTGGTGACAGCCGTCGCCGTCCAGTACGCGCAGCGCATCGACCTCCGCGGTGGGGTGATCCCACCCTCCGCCTTCCAGGTGACGGCCACGGTCGGCGGGCAGACGGCGGCTCGCACGGTGACCCGGGTCTACTCCAACACCGCCGCCGAAGTGGACGAGCGCCCTCACCCCGGACGACCGGGGGAGCACCTGATCGTCGAGCTCGACCCGAACGACTCCAACGCGCGGGCCGCCGGCACCGATCCCCTGCCGCTCGACCGCGCGTACTCCGTCAGACAGGTGGCGGACGTACGTACCCCGGGAGGCGAAACGGTGCTCAGGGCCGGTCCGTTCGCGCACCGGAACGACGGCGTCATCACTCCCGTGGTCGACGACTTCACCGCCGGTTCCTTCACCGACTCCGCGGGGTTCGAACTGGACTTCCGGCTGCACCAGCCCGCGGACTTCGTACGGAACCCTCGGACGCGCACGCGGTACCCGCTCGTCATCACCCTGCACGGCGGTGGCGAGGTCGCGGACAACAACATGACCCAGCTGACGTCCAACCGGATCGCGGTCACGTTCGCCAAGCCCGAACGACAGCGCCGCGACCCCGCGTTCGTCCTCTCTCCGCAGATCCCCCTGCCGCGCCCCATGGACGGACCCGACGGCACGGACTGGACCGACGCCAAGGTCCAGGCCGCGCTGATCGAGCTCATCGACACCTTCGTGAGCGAGCACTCCCGAGTCGTGGACACGGACCGGCTCTATCTGGTCGGACTGTCCTCAGGCGGTCGCGGTATCTACAGCCTGCTGTCGAAGCGACCCGACGTGTTCGCGGCCGCCCTGCCCACGGCCGGCTGGGGCGACCCGGCCGTCATGGAGAGGATCACGCACATCCCGATGTGGGCCGACCACTCCATCGACGACCCGGTCGTCCCCTACCGGGAGGGCCGGTTCGGCAAGCCCGGCACCTGGACCCTGATGAACGACCTGGAGACCGCCGGCGCACGGGTCAGCCGGGGGGAGTGGGCCAACGATCTGCCGAAGGACCAGTTCGAGGCCCGGTCCCGGGCGCTGCTGAGGCAGGCCCGGGCCACGCGCAGCCACGTGCTGTTCACGAGCTACACGGCCGGAACGACACCGCCGAACCCACATTTCGCATGGGCCCAGACGTACGAGAACGACGTGGTCATCGACTGGCTCTTCGAACAGTCCCGATAGCCCGGGCCTCGCTGTCCGGTCACCGCGCTCTCCCCGTATTCCGGAGGTAGATCATGAGTTCATCCCGTCGCTCGACCGACACGACCGTGCCGTTACGGACCCGACCGCGTGCCATGACGGCACTGATCGCGCTGGCCACCGCCCTCGGCCTGGCGCTGACTCTGCTGACCGCCGCCGCCCCGCCGGCGGCCGCCGCCGACCTGCTGTCCCAGGGCAGGCCCGCGACCTCCTCGTCCACCGAGAACGCGGCCACCCCCGCGTCGGCGGCGGTGGACGGGAACACCGGGACGCGCTGGTCGAGCACCTTCAGTGATCCGCAGTGGCTGACAGTGGATCTGGGCTCCATCGCCACCATCAGCCGAGTGGGGCTGCGCTGGGAGGCCGCGTACGCCCGCGCGTTCCAGATCCAGACCTCGGACAACGGCACCGCCTGGACCACCATCTACTCGACCACGAAAGGCACCGGCGGCGCGCAGACCCTCGACGTGGACGGCAAAGGCCGGTACGTCCGCGTCCACGGCACCCAGCGGGGCACCGCCTACGGCTACTCGCTGTGGGAGTTCCAGGTGTACGGCTCCGGCGGCGGGACCTCTCCGGGCAACGGGATCCCCGACCCGACGACCGCTTCCCTGGAGGCCACGGACGGGCCGCTCACCACGGCGACCTACACCGTTCCCGGCCCGAGCGGGTTCGGCTCCGGCACGGTGACGTACCCGACGACCGGTGGCTCGTACCCGGGCGTCGTACTGATGCCGGGCTATCAGGGCACGCAGGAGAACCTGCGATGGCTCGCACCGCGCCTCGCTTCCTGGGGCTTCGTCGTCATCAACGTCGGAACCAACACGCTCACCGACGATCCCGCCGCGCGGGGCCGTCAGATCACCGCCGCCGGTACTCAGTTGCTCGCGCTCGGCAACGCTCCCGGCAACCAGCTGTCCGGGAAGCTCAACGGCACGCTCGGCGCGGTCGGTCACTCGATGGGCGGTGGCGGCGTCATGGCGGCCCTCCGGGACGACCCGCGCTTCCGGGCGGGCGTGCCCACGGCCCCGTACTACCCGAACGTGAACTTCTCCGCAGTCACCGAGCCCACGTTCTTCCTGACCTGTCAGAGCGACCCCGTCGCCCACGGCGACACTTACGCGGTGCCCTGGTACAACTCCATGTCCCAGGCGGAGAAGCTCTACATCGAGGTTCCGGGCGACCATCTGTGCCCGATGACCGGCTACGGCGACAAGGCCAAGCAGGGCAAGTGGATCGTCTCGTTCCTCAGCCTCTGGCTGCGCGGCGACACCCGCTTCAGCCCGTTCCTGTGCGGTCCCGTACGTGACGCCGACAAGAACAACACCTCCCTGGTCACGCGGTGGATGGACACCTGCCAGTTCTGACCGGCTCACTCGGACCGCTCCCCGGTCGGCCGTGCACGCCTTGTCAGCAGCGGCCGACCTCGCGGACACCCCGGGCCTGACCTGCCCGGCTGCCCCTCCCTGCCGGCGCCCGACGGCCCCGTGGCACGAGAAGCACCGAGCAGGACGTCACGATCAGCCGGCGCATCGTGCGGATCCTTCCGTCCGAACCGGACGTCAAGGATCCAAAACGTTTGCACAATCCCCGGCCATGCCGAGTCCCTCAGCCTCCGGGCGGCTCCCGGGAACGGTGCGACGCCGATCCTCCGGGTTTGCCGACGCGGGGGCCGAAACCGCCGCTTCAAACGGCGTCGGGCTGGTGCAGCCGCCACAGGTTCCCGCACCCCAGGCGGTCGCTCGCCGTGCGCGGGCCGCGCCGCTTGCTCCAAGGGCAGTCGCCGCACGATAGACCAGAGCGCACTCCACTCGCCCCGCCGAGGGAGATCCCGGGACCGCGGACGCTTCCCGCAGGCTCATGCGCGGTCTTCTCGGCGCTGTCCCGCGGGATTCGCGCCGGGCGGCGACTGGTGAGGTACGTCCACCGCGGCGGTGGTGCGGCCGCGGGTGTCGGCGGCGGGAGCGATGAGGATGGCGGAGGCGACGAACACCAGAACCGCCACCATGGCCGAGCGCAGCCCGTAGTGGTCGCCGAGGAATCCGAGGGCGGGCGGCCCCACGAGGAAGGCGACGTAGCCGATGATGGCGACCAGCGAGACGCGGGCGGTCTGGTCGGGGCCTGAGTCGCCCGCCGCCGACAGTGCCACCGGGAAACCGAGGGAGGCGCCGAGTCCCCAGAAAAGTACGGCTGTTGCGGCGACGAAGGCGTTGTCGGAGAAGATGACCAAGAGGAGTCCGACGGCACCGGAGACGGCACTCGCGCGCACGACGGCGGCCCGCCCGAAACGGCCGAGGAAGTAGCTGCCGCTGAAGCGTCCCAGGGTCATCGCCGCCGCGAACCCCACGTAGACGAGCGAGCCCATCGCGGCGTCAAGGCCGTGGCCGTCGACCATGAGCAGCGGCAGCCAGTCGTTGGCGGCGCCCTCGGCCAGCGCCATGGCCAGCACGATGGCACCGATGAGCAGCAGCTTCCGGTCCCTCCACACCTGCGGCCCGGGTCGTCGCGCCGGACCGGGACCGGGGGCCGGTGTCGACGGCGCGGTGCTGATGCCGATATCGGCGGGAACGGCACGCATGGCGTGGACCAGCATCCCCAAGGCGACCAGGGTGACCACTGCCAGATGCCAGGAGACGGGGACCGCGGCCGCGGTGGCCGCCATTCCGGCCGCACCCCCGATGACCGTGCCCAGGCTGAAGCAGCCGTGCAGCGTGGGCAGCACCGCGGTCCCGGTGATCCGCTCGACGTCGGCGCCGTCCACGTTGACCGCCACCTCGCCCCCGCCCATGCCCGCCCCGAACAGGCACAGCCCCGCGGTGACCAGCGATGCCGACGGCACGGCGCTGCCCGCACCGATGACGGCCGTGCCCACGACGATCAGGAGGGTGCCGAGCGCGATGACCGGCCGGGTGCCGAACCGGGATACGAAACGGCCGGAACACAGGATGCCGATCATGGAACCGACGGACAGGCCGAACAGGACCAGGCCCATCTGTCCGGTGGACAGGCCCAGTCGGTCGCGGACGTCCGGGGTGCGCGTGACCCAGGACGACAGGGCGATGCCGGGAAGAAAGAACAACAGGAACAAAGCCTGACGACGTCGGCGTACGGCGCGGTCTGTCAAGGGGGAGCTCCGCCCGGTTCGGAAAAGGGATCGTCTGCCGAGTATCCGCACCCAGGGGTGTTCACGGCTGGGCCTTTCAGCCCGGCATCGGTCCGGGCCAGACGGCCGACGCGTCGTCGCGGCCCGGGTCGGGCAGGCGTACCGGGCGGACGGGGAGCGTGCGCGTACGTCCTTCCGCCACCGCCGTCCAGGCGGCGGGGTGACCCGAGTAGCACAGGCCGGTCAGGGCGAAGACGCCGTCGGCGTACACCTCGACGTACTCACCGATGGTGAGGATGCGCAGCGTGGCGGCCGGCTCGGGCAGGTCGGACTCGCCGAGCCGCGTGCCCTCGGGGCCGGTGAGCCAGAGGTTCTTGCCGTCGCACCCGACGGCCAGGGCGGGGCGGCCGTCGTCTCCGGTCCGCAGGGTGATCTGGATCCGCCCGGAGACACCCACGTCGCCCACCGCATGCAGCACCGGCTCCTCCGTCTCCTCACCCAGCCAGCCGTCCAGGCCCGGCCACCACTCCAGACGAGGCGCCGAATCCCCGGGTATGACAAGGGACTTGGGCTGCGCGAGCATCCCCCGGCAGCGCTCACCGGAGTCGGTGAGGCCGACTCGGCGCGGGGTGGTGTGCAGCACGACACGGGAGCCGTCGGGGCCGGCGATGACCCGGGGGGCGTACGAACCGGTCGGGCTCAGCGGGCCGCGGCGGGTCCAGGGACCGCGGAGCCGGGGGGCCGTCCATGCCTCGAAGCGGCGCGTCGAGCCGATCGAACCGATCAGCAACCAGCTGCCGTCGTCGAGGCGTTCCAGGACCGGGCACTCCAACTCGTCCACGTCGCCAGGTGAGATGAGCGGGGGCCGCACGTTCCAGTGCTCCAGGTCGTCCGAAGTCGCCCACGCCACACAGCCGCTGGACTCGACCGGCAGGGCGGCGTCGGCGGCGCAGACCACCATGACCCAGCCGTCCGACTCGTCGTCGCGTACGACGAACGGGTCGCGCCAGCCCATGCGTTCGCCGGTGCGGTACCACCGCGCGTCCGCCTCGACGACCGGCCCGGTGCCGTGGCGCCGCCAGCCGGTGCCGTCCGTGCGGTCCGAGTACGCCAGCCCGACCGACTGCAGTGGCCAGCCGCCGGGGGTGAGAGCGGAGACGCCCGTGTAGAACATCGCCATGCCGTTGCCGTGGCGGACGGGGTGCATGGTCCACACCGCCTGCTGGTCGAAGCGGCCGGGCAGACCGTTGCCGAAGGCGGTGCCCTCCGGCTTCCAGCGGACCAGGTCGGTGGACGTGGCCCTGCCGTACGACGTCTCCATCCTCAGGTGGTCGAACTCGGCCGTCCACGGGCCCTGCAGGTGCAGCACCGCGTAGGTGCCGTCGTCGTCGCGGAGCAGGGCGAAGTCGTTCACGCAGAGGCCGGGCGGGGCGTATCGCATGCACAGTTCCTGTCGGCTCGCAGCGCGCAAACGCGTGCGCTGACCATTGACCCAGAAGGTCTCGCTTGAGAATCGGGCCCAGTAAAACTGAACGCAAACGCTTGCGCAACAAGGAGGCCGGGTTTACGGTCGCGTCACCTCCAGATCACACCGACGTGAAACCGACGGGAGAAATGCGCTGTGACCGTCAGCATCACCGATGTCGCCCGCGCCGCCGGAGTCTCGGCGTCCACCGTGTCCCGCGCACTGCGCGGCCGACAGGGGGTGTCCGACGAGGTGCGCGCCCAGATCACGGCCGTCGCCGCGCAGCTCGGATATACGGCGTCCCGTTCGGCGTCCAGCCTGGCCAGCGGGCGCACCTTCACCATCGGCGTGCTGGTCCCGTATGTGGGCCGCTGGTTCTTCGGCACCGTGCTGGACTCCGCCGAGCACGTGTTCAGCGCCGCCGGGTACGACGTCCTGCTGTACAACCTGGGCTCGCCCGAGACACGCAAGCGCTTCTTCACCAGGATGCCGGTCCGCAAGCGGGTGGACGCGCTGCTGTCGCTGGTCATTCCCGACGACGAGGAGTCGGCCGCACTGCGCTCCCTTGGGGTGCCGCTGGCCAGCACGGTCGGCGGCGCCCGGCCCGGCTTCACCGTGGTCGGCATCGACGACCGGGCCGGTACGGAGAGCGCCGTACGGCATCTGGTGAACCTCGGCCACCGCCGGATCGGCATGATCAGCGGGTCCAGCGGGCCGCAGCACTGGACCACGCCCATCGCGCGACGCCAGGCGTACCTGGACGTGCTGGCCGAGGCCGGGATCGAGCACGATCCGGCCCTGGAGGCGGACGGCGACTACACCGTCGAGGGCGGCGAGCGGGCCATGACCGAACTGCTGGCCGCCTCCCGGCCGCCGACGGCGGTGTTCGCCCAGTCCGACGAGATGGCGATGGGCGCGCTGCGCGCCCTGCGGCGGCACCGGCTGAAGGTGCCGGACGACGTGTCCGTCGTCGGCTTCGACGATCACGAGCTCGCCGACGTGATCGGACTGACCACCGTCGCCCAGCCGGTGGCCGGCCAGGGCGCCGAGGCCGCCCGGCTGCTGCTGCGGCAGCTCGACGAGCCGGGCACCGGCGCACCCGGGCACGTGCAGATGCCCATCCGTCTCGTCCTGCGCGAGACGACCGCCCCGCCGCGCCCGCGCGGACCTCAGTGACCCCTCCGCGGCCGTCAGGCCCCGAGGCCCCCACGCCCCACGCCGGAAAGCGCCGGCGCACTTCGAAACCCTCGCACCGCACGGAGGCACATCCATGAGCTCGACCAGCAGAAGGTACCGCCGCACGGCCTGTACGAGCCTCGCCCTCGTCCTGCCCCTCGCCGCCCTGGCCGCCTGCGGCGGCGGCAGCGGTGGCGCCTCCGCCGACGCGGGCAGCGGCACGGGCACGATCAGTGTCTGGGCCCACCAGGGCCAGAAGAGCGAGGACACCGCCCTGCAGAACGCGGTGAAGTCCTTCAACTCCTCACAGAGCAGGATCAAGGTCGAGCTGAAGCTCGTCCCCGGCAACGACTACACCAAGACCATCACCGCCACCGACGCTTCCCAGCTGCCGGACGTGATGGAGTTCGACGGGCCGACCATGGCGAACTTCGTCTACAACAAGAAGCTCGCCGCGATCGACTCGTACGTCTCCGCCAAGACCCTGGGCAACGCCACCGACGCGAGCAAGGCGCAGGGCGAGATCGACGGCAAGCACTACGGCCTGGGCATGTACGACTCCGGGCTCGGCGTCTACGGCAACAAGAAGCTGCTGGACGCGGCCGGCGTGAAGTACCCGACGGGCCTGTCCGACGACTGGACCGCGGACCGGTTCACCGCCGCGCTCAAGGCGCTGAAGGCCAAGGACTCCGACGGCAAGGTCGTCGACTTCCAGGAGAACAACGGCCTCGCCACCGAGTGGGGTACGTACGGCTTCTCCCCGATCGTCTGGTCGGCCGGCGGCTCCCTGCTCAAGGACGGCAAGGCGGAGGGCGCCCTCGACGCCCCGGCCGTGGTCTCGGCCATGAAGACCTTCCAGTCCTGGAAGACGTACACCGACCCCAACACCGACGGCAACGCCTTCGCCAAGGGCCGCGTCGCCCTCAGCTGGGTCGGCCACTGGATGTACCCCGCCTACAGCAAGGCACTCGGCAGCGACCTCGTCGTCCTTCCCCTGCCGGACTTCGGCAACGGCCCCAAGTCGGGCCAGGGTTCGTGGGCCTGGGGCATAGGGGCCGGCACCAAGAACGCCAAGGCGGCCGGCGCCTTCCTCGACTACCTCATGAACGACACCAACGTCACCGCCATGACGACGGCCAACGGAGCCCCGCCCGCGACGAAGACCGCCCTCGCCGCCAGCCCCCTGTACAAGCCGGGCGGCCCGCTCCAGCTCTTCGCCGACCAGCTCGCCAAGCCCTGCGGGGACAGCGACATCACCCGGTCCTGCGTCGCCGTCACCCGCCCGGTCACGGCCGGATACCCGACGGTCACCGCCAAGTTCAGCGACGCCCTGAACTCGATCTACGGCGGCGCCGACCCGAAGAGCGCGCTGGCCAAGGCGGCCCGCTCCATCGACCAGGACTTCTCCGACAACGCCGGATACAAGATCCCGTAGGACCGTGTCGGCCGCGGCGGGCACGCGCAGACGCTGCCCGCCGCGCCGGGAACAGGACCCACCCGTGAAGACAGTGGAACCAGTGGACCCCTTGGACCCCGCGCCCGCCGCGGCCCCCGACCGGGAGCACAGCCCGCCCATGACCTCCGTGCAAACCGCCCGGTCGACAACCCGGTCGACACGATCCGGGCCCCAGAAAAGGCCAAGGAACCGCGACTGGCTGCACGGACTGCTGATGTCCGCGCCCGCCGTCGCCGGGCTCGTCGCCTTCGTCGGCATCCCGTTCGGCTACGCCGTCGTCCTCTCCTTCTACAACGTGCGCCTCGGGTCGCCCCTGGCCCCCTCGTTCTTCGGCCTGGAGCAGTACCGGCGGCTGTTCACCGACCCTGACCTGTCGGGCCCGTTCCTGCGGGCCCTGCTGAACAACCTGACGTTCGCCGTCGTCGTCGTACCGCTTCAGACGGGCCTGGCGCTGGCGCTGGCGATCCTGCTCAACCGCAAGCTCAAGGCCATCGGCTTCTTCCGTTCCCTCTTCTTCATGCCGGTCGTCTTCCCCATGACGCTGGTCGCCGTGATCTGGCGGCTCATCCTCGCCCGCAGCGACCAGGGCCTGCTCAACTCCGCGCTGCACGCGGTGAGTTTCGGCAACTGGGGCGCCTTCGACTGGCTCGGCGACTCCGCCACCGCCATGGCCTCGGTGATCGTGCTGTCGGTATGGCAGGGCGTCGGCTTCCAGATGGTCATCCTGCTGGCCGGCCTCCAGCAGATCCCCGGCGAGCTCTACGAGGCCGCCGAACTCGACCGGGCCACGGCCTGGCAGCAGTTCCGGCATGTCACGCTGCCCGGCATCCGCGGCACGCTCGTCTTCGTCGCCATGCTCACCTCGGTGCTGTCCTTCCGGGTCTTCGACCAGGTGTACGTCCTCATCCACGGCGGCGGTCTCGACGAGGACGCCACCCGGACGGTCATGTACCAGGCCGTCACCACCGCCTTCGACCAGAACAACATCGGCCAGGCGTCCGCGATCACCGTCGTGTTCTTCCTGATCGTCGTCGCCCTGACCCTCATCCAGCGCCGCGTCGTCCGGCCCGACAACGAGGACTGACCCCACCATGGCCACGACCCGCGTGCCCCTGCGCCGCTTCGCCGACTACACCGTCCTGGGCGTCCTGGCGTTCATCTTCGTGCTGCCCGTCCTGTATCTGCTCCTCGGCAGTCTCAAGCCCTCCGACGAAGTACTGAACGGCCTGAGCGGCTTCCTCCCCACCCACCTGTCCTTCGACAACTACGCACACGTCCTCGACGCCCTGAACTCCGACAGCACCGGCTACTTCTGGCGCTTCATGGGCGTCTCGCTGCTGGTCGCGTTCGTGGTGGTCACGGGCGGCCTGTTCGTCAACTCGACGGCCGCGTACGGAATGTCACGGCTGAAGTGGCGGGGCAGGGAGGCGGTCTTCACGCTCGTCCTGCTGCTGATGCTGGTCCCGTTCGAGTCGGTGGCCGTGCCGCTGTTCTACATGTTCAACGAGCAGCGCAACACGATCTACATCCAGGCGATCCCGTTCGTGGCCAACGCCTTCTCGGTCTACCAGTTCCACACGTTCTTCCGCTCGATCCCGCCGAGCATCGAGGAGGCGGCCCGGCTGGACGGCGCGGGTCCGTGGCGCACCTTCTTCGCGATCATCGTCCCGATGAGCAAACCGGTCTTCGCCTCCGTCGCGATCCTGACCTTCCTCACCCAGTGGGGCTCCTTCCTGTGGCCGGTCCTGATGGTCTCCGACCCCTCCGTCCGCCCGCTCCCGCTGGAGATGAGCGTCTTCCAGGGCCAGCAGCCGCCGGACTGGGGCCAGATCCTCGCCTTCGGCGTCCTTCTCGTCCTGCCCGTCCTGGTGATCTTCGCGTTCTTCCAGCGCTGGTTCGTCCAGGGGGTCGCCGGCTCCGCGGTCAAGGGCTGAGCGAAGGACGGTCGGCGTGCTGGGTGGAGGACGGCCTCAGGGCCTCTCCGGTGGATCGTGCCGACGTCGCGGGGTCTGGCACGCACTCCCCAGAGGGGCCGGCGGCGTTGCCGTCACTCTCGGCTTCGCTCAAGCAGGGCCCCCTTGACCCCGCTCACCTGCGCTGATCAGGCGCCGTTGCTTGCAGTCGGCCTGATCCGCCGGACAGGCCCTAGTCCCGGGGTACTAGCGGGCCCCACCGGATTCGGTTCCGCGGTACGGGGTGGTCGCCCGGTACCGCTCCTAGGTTGAGATCGCGGGTCAGTCAGGACCGGCTCACCCAATGATCTCTTCTCCTGGTGGGAGTACTCCGTGGCCACCTTCCTCTATCGGCTCGGCCGGCTGGCGTTCCGGCGACGACGGGTCGTCGTGATGCTGTGGGTCGCCGTCCTGGCCGCCATCGGCATCGGCGCCATGACTGCGCCCGGCACCTCCTCCGGGGCCCTGAGCGTTCCGGGCACCCAGTCGCAGCGGGCGATCGACCTGCTCCAGAAGGAGTTCCCGCAGGCCTCCGCCGACGGCGCCACCGCACGGGTGGTATTCGAGGCGCCCAGCGGACAGCAGCTCACCTCCGCCGCCAACAAGGCCGAGGTCGAGTCCCTGGTGGCGAAGCTGGAGAAGTCGCCGCAGGTGTCCGGCGTCACCGATCCCTTCAGCAGCGGCCTGGTCAGCAGGTCCGGCACCATCGCCTACACCCAGGTGTCCTACAAGGTCGCCCAGGCCGACGTCAGCGGCGCGGCCCACGCCGTCCAGACCGAGGTCGTCGCCCAGGGCGAGAAGGCGGGCCTGAAGGTGAGCCTGGGCGGCAACGCCGTCGAGAACAAGGCCACCAGCAAGGCGGCCGAGCTGATCGGCGTCGGGGTCGCCGCCGTCGTCCTCGTGATCACCTTCGGCTCGATGATCGCGGCCGGACTGCCCCTGCTCACCGCGATCCTCGGGGTGGCCGCGGCCGTCCTGTCCGTCACGCTCGCCACGCACTTCTTCGACCTGGCCTCGTCCTCCACGACCCTCGCGCTGATGCTGGGCCTGGCCGTCGCCATCGACTACGCCCTGTTCATCGTCTCCCGCTACCGCAACGAGATCCGCGACGGCCACGACCCCGAGGAAGCGTGCGGACGTGCCCTGGGCACCGCCGGGTCGGCGGTCGTCTTCGCCGGCCTGACCGTGATCGTCGCGCTGAGCGGCCTGAGCGTCATCGGCATCGGCATGCTCACCTCCATGGGGCTGGCCTCCGCCTTCGCCGTCGCCGTCGCCGTGATCATCGCGCTGACCCTGTTGCCCGCCGTCGTCGGCTTCGCCGGCCCGCGGATCATGAACGGCACGCTGCACACCCGCCGTATGAAGGCGCTGGAGCGCGGCGAGGGCGAGTCGATGGGCGTGCGCTGGGCGAGGTTCGTCACCCGCAACCCGGTCAAGGTGCTCGCGGTTTCGGTGGCCGGCCTCGCCCTGCTGGCCATCCCCACGATGTCCCTGAAGATGGCCCTGAACGACGACTCCGGAAAGCCCCCCGGCAGCACCCAGCGCATCGCCTACGACACCCTCAGCAAGGGCTTCGGGCCGGGCTTCAACGGACCGCTCACCGTGGTCGTCGACGCCCGCGGCAGCGACGATCCCAAGGCGGCCGCCCAGGACACGTACACCATGCTGAGCAAGCTGGACGACGTCGCGGCCGTCCGTCCCCCCTCCTTCAACCAGGCCGGCGACGTGGCCCTGCTCGGCGCCGTCCCCAAGAGCGCCCCCACCAGCGAGGCCACCAAGGACCTCGTGGGCGAGATCCGCGACCACGGCACCGCCCTGCACCAGGAATCCGGTGCCGACCTGATGGTCACCGGCCTGACCGCCGTCAACATCGACGTCAGCACCAAACTCTCCGACGCTCTCATCCCCTACCTGGCCATCGTCGTCGGCCTGGCCCTGATCCTGCTCCTGCTGGTCTTCCGGTCGATCGTGATCCCGCTCAAGGCTGCCCTGGGCTTCCTGCTCAGCGTCGTCTCGACCCTCGGGGTCCTGGTCGCGGTCTTCCAGTGGGGCTGGCTCAAGGACGTCTTCGGCGTCGACCAGACCGGGCCCATCGTCAGCCTGCTGCCCATCGTGCTGATCGGCGTGGTGTTCGGACTCGCCATGGACTACGAGGTCTTCCTCGTCTCCCGGATGCGGGAGGAGTACGTCCACGGCGCTGAACCCACGCAGGCCATCGTGGGGGGATTCCGGCACAGCGGGAGGGTGGTCACCGCGGCCGCGGTCATCATGGTCTCCGTCTTCTCCGGATTCCTCCTCGACGACGAGGCGCTGATCAAGTCGATCGGCCTGGGGCTCGCCGCCGCCGTGTTCTTCGACGCCTTCGTCGTCCGGATGACCATCGTCCCGGCGGTGATGGCCCTGCTCGGCCATCGTTCCTGGACCCTGCCGAAGTGGCTGGACCGCATCCTGCCCGACGTGGATGTGGAGGGTGAGAAACTGCGCCACGCGCTCGAGGCCGGGCAGCCGGACTCCGCGCCCGAACCCGTGCTCGCCGGTGTCACCGCAGGATCGGACGGACACAGAATCCCCCACACCTTCGGCGAGCCCCACTCGTCTGGCGCCACGGACACGCCGGTACCGGCCCGGCAGGCCGCCCCGGAGAAGACACGAGGGCTGTCCAGGCTCAAGCAACGTCTCGCACTGGGCGGCGACGCCACCGCCCCTGCCGACTCGCAGAAGTCGCAGGCGTCGGCCCGCAGGAAGCCGCTGAGGAACCCGTTGCGCAGGAGTTGACGAGAGCCGGCCGCAGCACCGGCTTCCGCACCGGCTCCTGACGTGGCGGCCGACTCTCACCGGCCGTCGTCCCCGCCCCGCCCGTCGGCCCGATCCCCCCGGGCCGGCGGGCGGCCCGACCCTGCGAAGGGCCTACCACCGTGCCCGCACCCAGCGCCCCCGCGCCCGCCCCACACCCGGGCGAACGCCAGTTCCTCCAGGCCCTGACGAGCGATCCCGAGCAGCGGGTGGTCGTCTCGGTCATCTCCCGGCTCGCCTCGTGGCGGCGGGCCGACCGGGCCCGCCCGTGGGCGAGGCGGTGGGGGGTCCCGGTGTTCTGCCTCGCGGTCGGCAGCGACGCCTACGCCAATCCCCACAACGTCGGCGACCCCCAGTTGCCGATCGTCCTCGCCTTCTGCATCCCGCTGCTGTGGCGGGAACGACGCCCCATGCTGGTCTTCGCCCTCACCACGGCCGTCTCGATCGTGTCTCTTCCTCTCGGCGTTCTGACAGGCGCCGAGTTCGCCCGGGTGATCGCCCTCTTCAACGTCGGCCGCCACTGCACCCCGCGCCGGCTGGCGGTCGCCACCGGCGTCACTCTCGTGCAACTCGTCGCATGGGCCTACTTCTTCTGGCGCGGCCGGCAACTGGAGTACGTCACGCGTCCGGAACCCATGACATTGATGGTGATGGTCACCGTGGCGGCGTTCGCGGCACTCGGGCTGCTCCTGCGGCTGGCCTACACCTACATCGACGCACTGAGGAAACAGCGTGACCAGCAGGCCCGGCTCGCCACCGCGCGGGAACGCGCCCGCGTCTCCCGCGAGATACACGACATCCTCGGCCACACCCTCGCCGTCATCGTCGGCCTCGCCGACGGCGCCGCCGCCCTCACCGAGGCCAAGCCCGAACGCGGCGCCCAGACCCTCCGCATCATCAGCGCCAGCGGCCGCGACGCCCTGTCCGAACTGCGCCGCCTGCTCGCCGTCATCGGCGACGACCACGACGGCAGGCACGGCGCGCCCCACGTCCCACTCGCCCCGCAGCCCGGCCTCGCCGACCTCGACGCGCTGCTCGACCGGGTCCGTGCCGCCGGTCCCACCGTCGCCCTGCACGCGCACGGCGACCTCACCGGCCTGGCGCCCGGACTCCAGCTGTCCGTCTACCGCATCATCCAGGAGGCCCTGACCAACACCGTCAAGTACGCCGCCCACGACACCTCGGTCCACGTCTCCATCGCCGCCGAGCCCGACACCGTGCGCCTCACCGTCGAGGACACCGGCCCGCCCCGCACCCCACGTGCCCGCCGTGGCCCGACCGGCGGCGGCCTGGGCCTGGTCGGCATGCGCGAGCGCGCCGCCCTCTACCGGGGCGAGGTCACCGCCGGCCCCAACCCGCACGGCGGCTGGACCGTCCACGCCGTCCTCATCCCCGACGCGCCGGCCAACTCCCCGCGCACGGCGAGCACCGCCACGACGACAGGAGAAAACCCATGGGACCGTATGCACGCGCAGCTCTGGCCGGGATCGTGAGCTGCGGCGTTCTGCTCACCGCCGTCCTCATCGGACGACCGGACGGCAACCACGACAGCTCCCGGGACGAGCGACCGCAGCCGGGGCCCTACGTCGCTCTCGGCGACTCCTACACCTCTGGCCCGAAGATCCCCCGGCAGACCGGGACACCACCCGGCTGCGACCGCTCCGACCACAACTACCCCGCACTGGTGGCACGCCGGCTCGGCGTAGCGACTGCCGACTTCCGTGACGTCAGTTGCAGCGGGGCCACCATCACCGCCCTCACCGCGCCGCAGAAGACGTCCAACGGCACCAACCCCGCCCAGCTCGCGGCCCTCTCGAAGCGGACGCGCCTGGTCACCCTCGGCATCGGCGGCAACGACATCGGCTTCGGCTCGACGGTCACCAAGTGCGTCACGATGGGTGCGATGTACCGCGCGACCGGCAGCGGCCGCCTCTTCTCCGACGACGCGCCCTGCGAGAAGCAGTACGTCGACGGCGGCACCGACGAAGTGACACAGAAGATCCAGGCAACCGTCCGGAAAATTTCCGCGACGCTGACCGAGATCGAACGGCGCGCGCCGAAGGCCCGGGTCTACGTCGTCGGCTATCCGGCGATCCTGCCCGCCGAAGGGAAGGGCTGCGGCGGGGAGCTGCCCCTCGCACCCGGCGACGCGAGCTACCTGCACGACAAGGGGGAGCAGCTCAACACCATGCTGCACGAGCAGGCCGAGGCCGCCGGAGCGACGTACGTCGACACCTACTCCCCGTCCGTCGGCCACGACGCCTGCTCCGCGCAGAAAACCCGCTGGATAGAGCCCCTCCAGCCCAGCAGCCCGGCCGCCGCCGTCCACCCGAACGCGCACGGCGAGCAGGGCATGGCCGATGCCGTGCTCCGCACGATCGCCTCATAGCAGTCGCGAGGATGATGAACCCACTACTGAAGTCCGGGCCCGGCAGGCCCGTCCACGCGAGACCTCTTACGATCACGGAAGAGCGATCGGTCCCGGTCGGCGCTCTGTCCCAGGCGCCGCCCGCCCGCACCGCGAAGGGCACGACCTTGACCCCCACACCGCCACCCGATTCGCGGCCCGAGCTGCCCGAGGCACTGACGAACGACGCCGAGCAGCGCGTGATCGTGTCGATCATCGCGCGGCTGTCGTCCTGGCGGTGGGCGGACCGGACTCACCCCCGGGTCCGGAGGTGGGGCGTACCGCTGTTGTGCGCCGCTCTGGGACTGCCGTCGGTACTCCATCCCGTCGGCGGATCCGGGATCGCCGACGAGCTGGTCCTCACCGTCGCCGTGGCCGTTCCGCTTCTGTGGCGGGAGCGCAGACCCATGCTGGTCTTCGCGCTCATCACCGCCACCGCCGTGCTGATGGAGTCCACCGGGTCCCTCCACGGCGCCAACGCCAGTGCCGACGTCTCCCGCATCGTGGCCCTGTTCAACGTCGGCCGCTTCGCCACCCCCGGCCAGCTGCTCATCGCCGTCGTCATCTCCCTCATGGAGCTGGTCGCCTGGGCCGCCACACTCTGGAGCAACGGTCAGCTGCAGTACGCCACACGGCCCGAAATCCTCATACTGCTGGGGGTGGTGACGGTGACGGCCATCGCCGGCCTCGGCCTCGCCACCCGCCTGGTCAACGTCGTCATCGCCGCCCTGCAGAAAGAGAAGGACCAGCAGGCCCGCCTCGCCGTCGCCCAGGAACGCGCACGCGTCTCCCAGGAGATGCACGACATCCTCGGCCACACCCTCGCCGTGATCGTCGGCCTCGCCGACGGCGCCGCGGGCCTGACCGAGGCGAAGCCGCACCGCGGTGCCGAGACCCTGCGGATCATCGCCGGCAGCGGCCGCAGCGCCCTCGCCGAACTGCGCCGCCTCCTCGCCGTCATCGGCGACGAGACCGACCGGCCGCACGATGCCCCGCTCGCCCCGCAGCCCGGCCTGGCCGACCTCGATCCGCTGATCGAACGGGTCCGCGCGGCAGGCACGGCCGTCACTCTCAGCACCGACGGCGACCTCACCGCACCGGCCCCGGGTCTCCAGCTCGCCGTCTACCGCATCGTCCAGGAAGCCCTCACCAACACCCTCAAGTACGCCGCCTCCGACACCTTGGTCAGCGTCCGGGTGTCCGTCGGTTCCGACACGGTCCAGGTCGATGTCGAGGACACCGGCCCCCCGCGCACACCCCGGGCCCGCAGACGGGGCATCGGAAGCGGCCGCGGTCTGGTCGGTATGCGCGAGCGTGCGGCCATCTACCAGGGCCGGGTCACCGCCGGGCCCAACCGCGAGGGCGGCTGGAGCGTCCACGCCCGTCTCCTGACCGCCCCGCCCGTCAGAACGACCACAACGGAGAACCCGCGCACATGACCACCGTGCTCATCGTCGACGACCAGGCTCTGCAACGCCTCGGCTTCAGCATGCTCCTGGAACAGCACCCCGATCTCACCCTCATCGGTGAGGCCACCCATGGCGCCGAAGCCGTCCGCAAGACCGCCGAGCTCAAGCCCGATGTCGTCCTCATGGACGTCCGCATGCCCGGCATGGACGGCATCGAGGCCACCAGACGCATCGTCGAGTCCGGCGGCCGCTCCCGCATCCTGGTCCTGACCACCTTCGACCTCGACGAATACGCCTACGACGCCCTGCGGGCCGGAGCCTCCGGGTTCCTGCTGAAGGACGCCATGCCCGACGAGCTCGTCGCCGGAATCCGCGCCGTGGCCGCCGGGGACGCCGTCATCTCGCCCGGTCTGACCCGCAAGCTCATCGATGCCTTCGGCAGCCGTCTGCCGGGCCACACGCCCGAACAGCAACGTCAGCTGGCCCGCCTCACCAACCGCGAACGCGAGGTACTCACCGCCATGGCGACCGGCTGGAGCAACACCGAGATCGCCGAACGCCTCTCCCTCGCCGAGTCCACCGTCAAGTCACACGTGAGCAGCATCCTCACCAAGATCGGGGTCCGGGACCGGGTCCAAGCGGTGATCTTCGCCTTCGACACCGGCCTCGTCCGACCTGCCTGACCATGCTCGCCACAGCAGGGCGCCCCCGATCACCACCAGCGCGGCCAGGGCGAGGGCCGGGCCGCCCAGGGTGAGGACGCGCTGGAGAGAGGTCGCGGCGGCATATCCGACACCTGCTTCCGCGGTGGCCCATACACAGGCGGCGACGGCGCTGTACGGGGCGATGCGGCGGTAGGGCAGCCGGGTGGCGCCCGCGGAGTGCGGGGCGAGGGTGCGCACCACGGGCAGGAAGCGGGCCAGGAAGACCGCCCGGCCGCCGTGGCGCGTCATCAGCGTCTCGGCCTGGTGCCAGGCGGCGCCCGGTATCCGACGGCCCATCCGGCCTTGGCGCAGCCGGTCACCGAGGAACCTGCCGGTGCGGTGGGCGAGGAAGTCGCCCGCCACCACCGCTCCGGCCGCGGCGGCGATGACGAGAAGAAGGCTAAGGGGGCCGGTGCGGGCCAGTGCGCCGGCGGTCAGGAGCAGGGTCAGCGTGGGGATGAAAGCGCCGACGAGAAGGATCGACTCGGCCAGGACGGCGGCGGCCACCACCGCGTACGCCGCGGTCGGCGAGAGGTGGCCGAGGATGTCGGACAGCGCGTTCACGGCCTCGTCCCGTCGAACTGCGGCTCGGGGCGGGGGTGCTCCGCGGAGAGGAGGGGACGTTGCAGGTGCCAGACGCAGGCTGGGGGCAGGTTGGCCCATACCGTCCAGCGGCCCGTGGCGTACGTTCGCTGGTAGGCGGCCATGATCTCGTCGACGGCGGCGTGCCGGCGGGCCTCGGCTCGCGATGCCGCCAGGGCGCGGGCCCTGCGGGTGCCGAGGTAGGCGAAGTAGGTCAGCGTGCCGCCGGGGTGGAGGAGCTCCAGGTAGCGGTCCATGATGCGCTCGACCTGCACGGGCGTGAAGTTGGTCAGCGGCAGCCCCGAGACGATGACGTCGTAGCGCTGGTCGGTGTCGAGCTGCTCGACGTAGGTCTGATGCACGGTCACTTGTGCAGGCCTGGCCGCCAGGTGTGGGTGCGTGGTGACGAGGTGGCGCAGTCGCGCGGCGAAACGGGGGTTGGCCTCGACGATGTCCAGGCGGCTGCCGCGGGACAGCTGGGGGATCAGGGCCCGGGTGACGGGACCGGTGCCGGCCCCGGCTTCCAGGACCGCCAGCGGGCGGGGCGCCTGAGTCCGTACCGGTTCGGTGAGCGCGCGGGCCAGGGCCGTGCCGCTGGGGGCTATGGCACCCGTGGTGCGCAGATCACGGGCCGCTTCGATCAGGAACATCCAGCCTTCGGCGTTGCGCTGCGCCAGGACACGGTCGTGGGAGGTGGTCCAGTCGTTCATGGAATCGACGCTAGAAAGCCGCGTTCAGTATCGGATCCGTCGTTCTGTGACGGCGTGCCCCTACGAAAGTAGGGGGTGAGCGTCGTCGATCGCCGGACGGAACCGCACACCGGTCTGCCTAGCATGGGCCCGGTGAGCAGCAGAGGAGGCCGCAGGTGGCCGGCCTACGGACGGGGCGCACTCGTGGCGCTGTGCGTAGTGGCCGCTGCGCTGAACGACATGTCGTTCGAAGGGCGCCACCCGGCTGCCGTCATCACGGCGGCGCTGGTGTGCGGAGCGGCCCTGCTCGTGCCCCGGCTGCGATGGCCGGTCGCGCCGCTGCTGGTCACCGTGGCCACGGCGTGGTGGGGATGGCCGTTACTGCCGCTGCTCGCGGTCGCCCTGTTCGACCTGGCCGTGGATCGCCGGGCGCGGGTGGCGGTGGGATGTGCCGTCGCCGCCCTGGGCGCCAACCTGATCGGTTACCGGGCCACCTCCCTGTGGACGGCGCAGTCCTACGCGTCCACGCTGCTGCTACCGGTGCTGGCCGTGCTCGTCGGGCTGTGGTGGGGTGGCCGGCGCCGTCTGGTCCAGGCACTGGCGGCGGACGTCGAGCACCTGCGTGTCGAGTCGCAGCTGCGTGAGGAAGCGGCCCGCATCGCGGAACGGTCCCGTATCGCCGCCGAGATGCACGACGTCCTGGCCCACCGCCTGAGCCTGATCGCCCTGCACACCGGCGTGCTGGCCACGAAGGGCGACACGCTGCCTGCACCGGTGGTCGAACGACTCGGCCTGCTGCGCACGGCGTCCGTCGAAGCCCTCACCGATCTGCGCGACGTACTCGGTGTGCTGCGCGACTCCGACGCCACGCCGGCCGGCGCCGCGCCCACGCCGGTGATGAGGGACGTGGGGGAACTGGCGGACGAGGCCCGCGCCGCCGGCCAGCACGTCGAGCTGATCACCGACGGCCATCCCGAGCAGGCTCCCACCACCCACCGCTTGGCCGTGCACCGCGTCGTCCAGGAGGCACTGACCAACGCCCGCAAGCACGCCGACGGTGCTCCGGTGACCGTACGCATCGACTACCGGCCGCCCGCCACCCTCGTCGAGGTCACCAACCCTGCCGGCACTCCCCGCACGGACACCGTCGGCAGTGGTTACGGACTTGTCGGCCTGCGCGAACGCGTCACCACCCTCGGCGGCCGCCTGAACGCCGGACCGGCCGGCGCGGGCGCGTGGCGCGTGGCCGCCCGCATCCCCCACCCCCTCGTCATCGAACAGAACGGCACCCCCACATGATCCGCGCCATGATCGTCGACGATGACGCCCTGGTCCGCCTCGGCCTGACGGACCTCCTTGAAGGCGACCCCGGCATCAAGGTCGTAGCCCAGGCGGCCGACGGTCTGCAGGCCGTCGAGCAGGCCACCGCTCACCGCATCGACGTCGCCCTCGTCGACGTTCGCATGCCACGCATGGACGGCATCACCGCCACGGCCCGGCTGCGGGCCCTGCCGCATCCCCCGAAGGTGATCACCCTCACCACGTTCGACCTCGACGAATACGTCTACGACGCCCTTGCCGCCGGAGCCGACGGGTTCCTCCTCAAGGACACCGACCCCGCCGAAATGCTGCGTGCCGTCCACCTGGTGGCCGCCGGGTCCGCCATGCTCCACCCCACCGCGGCCCGCCGCCTCATCGACCGCTACCACGCCACGAACCAGCCCCAAGTCACAGCGGCCCAGGCCCGGTTGGAGCGGCTCACCCCCCGCGAACGGGACGTACTCGCCCTGCTCGCCCAGGGCGACACCAACGCCGACATCGCCACCCGCCTCACCATGCGCGAGAGCACCGTCAAGGCTCACGTGAGCCGCATCCTGACCGCGCTGGCGGTCACCAACCGCGTCCAGGCAGCACTGGTGGCCCGCGACGCCGGCCTCACCACCTGACCGGGACGGCAGCACCGGGGGAGTTACTCGGACTCTTCCTGCGGTAGCTCGCGGCTGTTGATCGCGTCGGTGATGGCGTAGGCGGTGCGGACGAAGGACTCCGCCTCCTGCGCAGACAGGTTCTGTGCCGAGGTCTCCTCCAGGGCCTGCCACATGGCCGCGATGGGCTCGCGCAGGGCACGGCCCTTGTCGGTGAGGTGGACGACCATGACACGCCGGTCGTGTGCGGCCGGCTCGCGCACCAGCAGGCCGGCGTCCTGCATGCGGCGCAGGGACTTGGAGACGGTGGAGTGGTCCAGGCCGACGCTTTCGAGCAGCTCGGACTGGGTCTGGCCGTCCCGGTCGAGGAGTTGCATCAGCAGCAGTTCCTGTCCGGGATGCAGGTCCATCTCGCGGAGCATGGCGGCGGCGCGGGCTCGATGTGCGCGGGCGAGCTGGAAGATCGCGTAGCTCATCGGCCCCTCGCCGGCCGTGGAGGGGGTGCGGTGTGTGGGGGCGGGCATGATGCGGTTCCTCGGACGGTGTGGGTGGGGTAGTCGGTGTAGCCGGCCACTCCGCCGCCGTAGAAGGTCGCCGGGTCGGGGGTGTTCAGCGGCGCGTCAGAGCGTAGCCGCTCAACCAGATCCGGGTGGGGGAGGGCGAGGGCGCGCCGACCAGCCCCGGCACCTCATCGCCCACCTTCACGTCCGGCCTGCCCTGATCCCCGCTTGGCGGGCCGGATGTTCATGACGACTTGGCGGATCACGGTCGTCCATGGCATGCGTCATCCGCCGGCGTTCGTCACGTCCGCGCCGCGGCCGCCTCGGCCTCCGCCCTGCGCGTCGGTGCGCCCAGCGCCCAGAACAGGACGCCGAGGAGGATGAATCCGAGCAGCGGGAGCCCCTCCGTCAGGAGGTACTTGACGCGTTCGTGGTGGCTCCAGCCGTCCGGTGCGTAGTCCGGGCCGAACCACCCGTCACCGGCGCCCGGGGCGACCAACTGGATGCAGGCGAACAGGACGAGCGCGGTCAGGACGATGCTGATGGCGAGCGGGGCGGGCGCCCTGTAGGGGCGCGGCACCCCCGGCGCCTTCCGGCGCAGTACCGCGAGCGCCGGGAAGATGCCCAGGTAGCTGACCAGGGTGGTGGAGACGGCCAGACCCAGGACCGCGCCGAAGAGTTTCGCCGCGCTGCCGTTGGTGAGTTCGTGGGCCAGGACCAGGACGGCCGTGGAGACCACCCCGCTGAGGACGTTGACGCGGACCGGGGTGCCGAAGCGGCTGGAGATCACGCCGAGGAAGCGCGGGGCCGCGCCGTCGTAGCCGGAGACGGCGAGGGCGCGGTCGGAGCCCATCACCCAGGTCACGCCCGAGGACAGCACGGTGAGGATGAACAGGACCGCGGCCAGGTCCCCGAGCACGCTCCCGGCGCCGCTGAGGGTGGCGGTGCCGTCGCCGGCGACATGGCCGCCGTAGACCGTGAAGACCTGGCGGATGGCGTCGATGAACCCGCCGAGACCGCTGATGGCGTTGACGGGCAGCACGAGCAGGATGCCGAGGATCGGCAGGGCGTAGAGGAGCACGGAGAGGGCGGCGCTGCGGAAGACGGCGTACGGCACGTCCTTCTGGGCGTCGGTCATCTCGTCGCCCGCGGTGCTGGGCAGTTCGAAGCCCACGTAGTTGAACATCAGGACGGGCACCAGGCCGACGAAGCCCGCGTACGTGGGGGAGAAGTCACCGAGTCCGAATCCGTGCAGACCGTGCCGGACGCCGTAGACGACGACCGTGGCGGTGAACAGGCCGAGCAGGAGGAAGCGGCTCCACGCGCCTACGGTGGGGATCCACTTGCCGACGTCGAAGGAGAGGATCGCGGCGAGGACCCCGATCCAGACGAAGGCCAGGGTGAAGACGTAGAAGGCCGCGGTGCCCAGGTCCTTGCCGTCGTTGAAGAAGGTCGTGTACGCGGTGACCGCGGAGACGGAGAGGGTGCCGCCGAGCCAGACCGGATTGGTGATCCAGTAGAGGAAGTTGTTGACCGCGCCGGCCAGGCGGCCGAAGGCGCGGCTGGTCCAGATGTAGGGGCCGCCCTCCTCGGGGAACGCGGCGCCGAGCTCGGCCGTCAGCAGGGCCGAGGGGACGAAGAACACGGCGGCCAGCACGATGAGCCAGGTGAACGCCTCAGCGCCGGAGGAGGCCACCGTGCCGATGGTGTCCACGCCCACGATGGTGCACAGCAGGAAGAAGAGGATGTCGAAGCGGCCGAAGTGCTTGCGCAGCTTCTGGCGTTCCGAGTGGGCTGCCGGCGGCGCGTCCGCGGGCTCTGAGGTTATGGGGCCAGCGGTCACCAGGGGCTCCTGCCGATGAGCGGTACAGGCGGAATTCGGCCAATGATCGACGCCGCCGCACATGCTCACAAGCGTTCATTGGGAACTCTTGACCGGGTATTGCCGAAAACGACAGGAATACGTCGGCTGTGAAGAGAGTGCGCTTCAGGTGTCGCGGAGCTCCGCGCGCAGAAAGTCGCGCAGCCGGCGCAGGTCGTCCGCGGGGCGGCCCAGTCCGTTGAGGCGCAGCCGGGCCGCCTCGGTGCGGTCGACGGGGCGGACGGTGAAGGCCAGGTTCATCGAGGCGCGCAGCATCCACAGGTCGTAGGCGAGCAGCCGGGCCGCGTGCGCCTGCGCCGCCACCAGGTCCGGGTCGGTGGACCCCAGATCCTGAAGCCGGGTGCGCAGCCGGTGCAGGGCGATGCTCTGCTGCCCGCAGTCCCGTGCCGTGCCGCGTGACACCGGACCGGGTTCGCCGCACGCGGCCACCGCCTCGTCGGCCGGAGTCTGTGCGGCCACGGCCTCGTCCAGAACCGCGACGAGCGCCCGCAACTGGTCCGACCGCGAGGGGCGGACGGGGGCCGGGCGGCGGCGCGTGCGCGGGAGTGGTCGTACCGCAGCGAGCAGTTGCACGGGAGCGAGCCAACCCGGGGCGCCGAGCCGCCGTACGGCAGCGAGCCACCGTCGGCCCGCGCTCCGTCGCATGACCCCGAGCCGCCGTCGGCCCCCGAGCCGCCCTATGACCGCGCGCCACCGTGGGGCACCGAGCCGCCGTGGCGCGGGCGCATCCGTAGTTGTGCCTGTGCGCATGGCCCCTCCTGGCGTCCGTGGCGTCTGTGGCGGCTCCCCCGGCTGGGGCCGCGGCCCGTCGCGACCGGGTGGTCCCGACGCCGGTGTGCCGCGGGCGGCGGGGCCCTGCGACCGCGACCTTCCGCGCCTGGCCGGTGGGGTCTGTGTCACCGCCGCCCGGGCCCGTCGCCAGGTTCTCGCGGGCGCGGAGACCGGGCCCCGCCCGTCGCCCGCGGCAGCCCCGGGCCGCGGAATTGGCGACGCCGTGGTGGTCCCGGCGCCGGTGTATGCCGTGGGCGGCAGGTCCCGTGACCGCGAGGTTGCGGGCTCGGTCGGTGGGGCCTGCTCGACCGTGGGACCCAGGCTGCGGGTCCCGTGAACGCGACGTTCCCAGCGCGGCCGATGAGGCCTGCGCCACCGCGGAACGGGCCCCGTCGGCAGGGTCTCGCGGCCGCGGAGAACCGGGCCCCGACCGTCGCGCCCCTCCAGTGTGCGCCTGTGCGCGGCCGGGTGTCTCCGTGCGTCCCGTCGGGCAAGGCTTGATCGGGTGTTCTCAGGGGTAGTTGTCCTCCCCCGGGAGTAGCGGAAGGCGGTGCGGTCGTCCCGGGGAGGCAGGGCAGGTGCCTCCGTGGGCACGATGTGCGGGCGGGTCTCGGGGACGAGGCTGGTTCGTGTCGGGGAACAGGAAACAATGCCCGAGGAGGGCGCCATGAACCGCCAGATCCGCGTTCGCGTCAGCCGTCGGCCCTCGTCCTCCCGTGACACCCGGCAGCCCGAGATCGACCGCAGGACACCGTCGGGACGCCTGCTGCCGTACTGACACCGGTCCGGCCGACTCCCGACCTGGATCCCGCCGACCGGCGACCGCAGGACACCGTCGGGACGGCTGCTGCCGTATTGGCACCGGTCCGGCCGACTCCCGACCTGGATCCCGCCGACCGGCGACCGCAGGACACCGTCGGGACGCCTGCTGCCGTACTGACACCGGTCCGGCCGACTCCCGACCTGGATCCCGCCGACCGTCGCGCCGATCACGCCGTACGACGTGATCGGCGCCCCGTCCTTCTCCACCGGCCGCAGCTCCACGCCCGGCAGCGGTGCGCCCACGCTCCCGGCTCGTCGGCCCGCTCCTCGGCGCTCAGTTCAGACACCGCTCGATCGCCGTCCGCAGCGCCTGCCGCAGCTCCGGCGACGGCAGCGGGCCACCGCCCCCGCCCCCGGCCTCTGCCGTGACCACGGCCGCGACCTCGCGCAGCTTGGTGTTGGAGAGCTGGGAGGCCTCCCGCAGGACGTCCCACGCCTGGTCCGGGGAGCAGGAACAGGCGGCCATCAGAACCCCTCGCGCCTGGTCGATGACCGGGCGGGTGACGATCGCGTGCCGAAGCTGCTCGACCTCCGTGCGCAGCAGGTCCAGTTGTTCCGCGCGCTCCATGACCACCGCGGCGGGGACGGGCTCGCGATGGGTCCCGGGGCCGTGCAGCGGATCGTCGGGATCCAGACCGGCCATCTCCAGAATGCGGCGCGGCTGGTCGTTCCAGCCGGTTGCCGTCACCTGTATCCGACGGCGGCGGCCGTAGGTGTCGAGGACCTCCAGGAGCTGCAGTCCAGTCGTGTCCATGAAGGCGACGCCGGTCATGTCCAGGTCGACGCGTTCGGTGCCGTCCGGCAGCCGCGCCAGGGCCCCGGCCAGGGTGTCTGCAGAGCCGTGGATCAGGTCGCCGCGGAGGACGAGCACGGCCCTGCCCCCCTCCACGCCGACGTCGATGGTCAGGTTGTCCAGTCGCCCTGCGAGCGATGTGTGTGCCGCTGAGCTCATGTCCGCCTCGCTGCTCCCCACAGTCGTCACGACGTTGAGTCACCGATCGCCACCGGCTCCCGGCCCGGTCCGAGGGTGTGGCCGCGCGGGACCCGGCGGTGCTGGAATGCGCCTGCCCGGCGCGTCGGGGAGTACACCCGGCGCATCGGGGAGTGACAGGCGCTTCCCCGGGGTAAACGCGGTCTCGTCCAGGTAGTGGCGGAGAGACGTTTCTGGCGGGGAGACGTATCGAAGGGAAGACAGCCCGGTCGGGAGAGTGGAAAGCAGGTGTGGACATATGGCCCGAGACGCCCCGGCGCCGCCTTCCGGTGAGCGGGAGCGCGGTGACGACGCCGTGAACGCCGTGGCCGGGACCGCGGGGCCGTTCGCGCATCCCGCGCTCTTCTACCGCGACGAGCGGGAGTACCTCGCCGGTGTGGTGCCGTTCGTACGCAAGGCGCTCGCCGCCGGGGAACCGGTGGCCGTGGCCGTGCCCACCGAGAACCTGCGGCTGCTGAAGGCGGAGATCGGCCCCGGGGAGCCCGTACGGTTCCTCGACATGCGGGAGGCCGGGCGCAACCCCGGCCGGATCATCCCGGGGGTGCTGCGCGCCTTCGCCGACGCCCAGCCGCCGGGTACCCGGGTGCGGATCGTCGGCGAACCGATCTGGGCCGGCCGCTCGGCCACCGAATACCCCGCCTGCGTCCAGCACGAGGCGCTGATCAACGCCGCCTTCCAGGGCCGCGAGGTCACCATCCTGTGCCCGTACGACACCCGGCGCCTCGCCCCGCAGGCCGTCGCCGACGCCTACGCCACCCACCCCGTGGTCCTCGACGCCGGCTCCGGCCGGGAGGAGCAGAGCGGACGGTACGACTTCGAGGCCGTGCACGCCCGCTACAACGCACCGCTGCCGCCGGCCCCGGACGTGCCGGCCCACGCCTTCGTCGCCGATGTGCTCGGCGAGATCCGGCACTTCGCCACCGACGCGGCCGCGCGGTTCGGGCTCGCGCGGCCCCGGCTCGACGACCTGGCGCTGGCCGTCGCCGAACTGACCACCAACAGCGTGGTGCACGGCGGCGGTTCGGGCCTGCTGCGGATGTGGACCGAGGACGGGCGCGTGGTGTGCGAGGTCCGCGACCGGGGACACCTCACCGACCTGCTGGCGGGCCGCCGGCCGCCCTCGCGGGACCAGCACGGCGGCCGTGGCCTGCTCATGGTCAACCTCGTCGCCGACCTCGTGCGGGTGCACACCGGGCCGGGGGGCTCCACGGTCCGCTGCTGGTTCGCCCTCTGAGAGGGCGTGACCCGCGAGCCACGGGCGCCGGTTGAGGCGAGTCCTCGCCCTGATGGCCGAACTGCGCCGGTCCACGCGGCCCCGGCCCCGTTTGACCTGCGTATTCGTTTCGCCGTACCCCCGCGTGGGCAGGGTTCGGGCAGCGTGGCCCGGTCAAGGCCTCGGGTGGGGGGAGCGCGGCGGTGCCCGACCATGTGCGTACGGCGGACGGACGACGGTTACGGGTGGAGGTCTCGGGGGATCCGCATGGACGCCCCGTGTTCCTCCTGCACGGCATGCCCGGCAGCCGGGTGGGGCCGAAACCCCGCTCGATGTTCCTCCACCAGCGCGGCGCCCGCCTCATCAGCTACGACCGCCCGGGGTACGGCGGTTCGGACCGTATGCCGCGCCGCCGGGTGGCGGACGTGGCCCAGGACGTCGCCGATGTGGCCGACGCCCTGGAACTGGATCGGTTCGCAGTGGCGGGCCGCTCTGCCGGAGCCCCGCACGCCCTGGCCTGCGCCGCGCTGCTGCCCGACCGGGTGACCAGGGCGGCGGCGATGGTGGGCTGGGCCCCGCGCGACGCGGAGGGCCTGGACTGGTACGCGGGGATGGCGCCGTCCAACGTCGCCGCCCTGAGCGCGGCCGCCACCGACCCCGAGCGTTTCGCCGCCGGGATCATTCCGCGCTCCGCCGCCATCCGCAGTGATCCGGCGCGCCTGCTGGAGGAGCTGCGCGAGGACCTCACCGCCGACGACCGGCTGATCGTCTCGGACAACACCATCCGCTCGATGCTGCTGCGCAACTACCGCGAGGCGCTGCGGACTTCACCGTACGGCTGGATCGATGACGCTCTGGCCCTCACCGCGTCCTGGGGCTTCGACCCGGCGCGGATCAAGGTGCCGGTGCTGCTGTGGCACGGCAAGGACGACGCCTTCTCCCCGGCCTCGCACGCCTCCTGGCTCGCCGACCGCATCCCGCGTGCCACGGCCGTCCTGGAACCCACGGCAGCGCACTTCGCCGCCCTGCGCGCCCTACCCGCCGTACTGGACTGGCTGCTCGCCGAAGCGCGGAAGAACTGACGCACGCAGCCGCGCGGACTGGCGGACGCGCGGACGAAAGGGCGGGCCGGCCGAGGCGCGGGCGGATGGGCCGGCAGACTGGTGGGCGCGCGGCCGGGCTCGCAGAGGAGCGCATGGGCGGACGGACGGGGCAGACGTGTGACGGACGGCGCCGCTCCAGTCGGCGGCGTCGCCGCGCCCCGGATCACACGGACAGGGGCTCCAGGTCCCGGTAGATGCGCCGCCCACGGCTCGCCAGCAGGGTGATGCCGTTGTCCTCGCCGAGCAGCAGGCGCAGCTCCGCCATCGCCTCCTCGCGCAGGGCACGGGCCTCGCTCTCCCGGCCCAGGGCCCGCAGGGTGAGCCCCAGGTTGGTGACCACGGCGAGGGTCTCGGGGTGATGCCCGCCGAGGGCCTCGCGCAGCGCCGGCAGCGCCGCCTCGTCCCGTTCCCGGGCCTCCTCGAAACGGCCCAGGTCGGAGAGGACATTGGCGTAGTTCACGCTGCTGAACACGGCGTGCGGATGGTGCTCGCCCAGCACCTCTGCCATGCGGGGCAGCACTTTCAGGAACACCGCCTCCGCCTCGTCCAGGTCTCCGCAGCCCCAGTGGAAGATCCCCAGGTTGTTCAACGCCGCCTGGGTGTACGGGTGTGCCTCGCCCGGCACCTTCATGTACTCGGCGAGCACCTCCCTGGCCACCTCGCGGGCGCGGTCCCGTTCGTCGGCCGCGAACAGGTCCGCCGCCAGGTTCAGGTCGCAGGCGAGCGAGTCGGGGGTCGGGGCCGCGTACTGCTCCTTGTACTGCTTGCGGGTTGCCTCGGTCAGCCGACGGGCGTCCTCCAGCTGGCCGTTGCGGCGCAGCGACACCGCCAGGGACTTGGCGCAGCGCAGGGTGCCGGGGAACTCCCTGCCCAGGATCCGTTTGTGGGCCGCGTACGCCCGCGACAGGATGGACACCGACTCCGCGTACCGCCCGACCTCCCGGAGGTCTCGGCCGAGGCGCTCGGCCGAGGCCAGCGTGTAGGGATGATCGGGGCCGAGGACGGCCGTGCGCCGGTCGAGCGTGGCCTGGTTGATGTCGCGTGCCTGGCCGTAGTTGCCCACCATCTGCAGGGCGAGGGCGAGGTTGTTGGCCGCGCTGAGGGTGCGCCGGTGCGACTCGTGGAAGATCTCGCTGAAGCCGGTGTGCGCCTCCTTGGCCAGCTCGACCGCCTTCGTGTACTCGCCGAGCGCCGCCAGGTCGCTGGAGAGCCCGGACATGGTGGCGTACGTGTGCGGGTGCTGCTCGCCCAGTTCCCGGCGCTGGCGCTCCAGCAGGTCCTCGCCGATGTCCCGGGCCTCCACGTAACGCCCTTGGGAGCGCAGCACGTTGGCGAGATGGAAGCGCAGGTAGAGGTAGTAGACGTCGTCCTCCCCGAGCACCGGCCTCCAGTGCTGGAGCAGGTCCTCCGCGAGGCGCCGCGCGGCCAGGAAGTCACCGCGTTTCCACTGGTAGCGGACCCGGTCGATGAGCAGCCGGCGGGTGTTTGCCTCACGGCAGTTGCGGGCGTCGGAGGCGGCCAGGTGCGGCCAGATGACGGCGAAGCGGGGCCACGTGGCCGGGTCGTCGATGGGTTCGTCGCCGTCGGGCCGGGCGCCCGCCAGGACGGTGTGCACGACGTGCCGGGCCTCCTGCTGCTTCTCCTCGGGCATCTGGGCGCGGATCACCGCCTGCACCAGCCGGTGCACCTGGAGGCTGTTGGTCTTCTGGTCGACCTTGGCGAGCGCGAACCGGCCGATCTCGCGGATGACCCGGCCGAGCAGCAGGCTCTCCTGGAGCGAGGGGTCGTACGGCTTGAGCGCCGTGATCATCTCCTTGCTGTAGAGCAGCTGCTGGGAGATCGGCTCGGGTGCGAGGAAGGCGCACAGCTGCAGCAGCCGTACGGCCGCGGGTGATCGCTTCTCCAACTGCTCGATCGACACGTTCCAGGTGGCGGCGACCGTCCGCGGGTAGTCGGGCGGCTGGTTGAGGTCCAGCACCTCGGTGGTCTGCCGGGCCAGCTGTCGCAGATAGTCCTCTATCGGGGTGGCGGTCTCGGCCAGCCAGGCCGCCGCCTGTTCGACCGCCAGCGGCAGATCTCCGAGGGCCTCCGCCACCCGGTCGGCGTCCTGGGCCGTCAGGCCGTCCTCGCGGCGCCGGGTCAGGTGCTCGATGCTCTCCTTGCGCTCGAAGACGTCGATCTGCTGGGACGCCCCGTGCTGCGACCAGGCCTGGTTGCGGGAGGTGACGAGGATGTGCCCGCCGTCCCCGGTGGGGAAGTAGCGGGCCAGCTCCGCGGGGTCGCCGGCGTTGTCGAAGACCAGGATCCAGCGCTTGGTCGGCAGCCCCCGGGACAGCCGCTGCACGGCTTCCTGGCTGGCCTTCGTCATGTCCTCCTCGGGGCCCGTCGCGCCGATCAGCGGGGCGAGTTCGGCCAGCGAGGCGACCACGTCGTCGATGTGTTCGGCGGATATCCACCAGACCAGGTCGTAGTCGGCCATGAAGCGGTGCACGTACTCGATGGCGAGCTGGGTCTTGCCCACGCCGCCCAGCCCGAACAGCGCCTGCGGCTGCGGGGGGCCGGACAGGTCGCCCAGCTGGGTGCGGATCCGCTCCATGATCGGGGCCCGGCCGGTGAAGGTGGTGTTGCGCTGGGGCGCGTTCCAGATGCCGGGGGTGATGCCGGGGAAACGGGGGGCCGACGGGCTGTTCTCCGCCTGCTGCAACGGGAGGTCCAGCGCGCGTTGGAGCGCGGCCACGCACTCCGTCTCGTCGAGCCGGTGCAGGTCGGTGCACGGCTCCGGGAGCGGGACCTCCTCGACACGCAGCGGCACCACCGAGTTGCGGGCGCCGTCCGGGGCGGTCCGCTCGCCGAGGGCACGCCAGACGGAGTCGGCGTACCGGGACTCCTGGAAGGTCTTCGACAGCAGCACCACGGTGTGGGCGGTCGTCTCCGCCGGCTCGACCGGACCGGTGGAGATCTCGTGCAGCGTGACCTCGCAGCCGGCCCGCTTGAGGAGGTACTCGACCCAGTCGGCCCACATCCGCTTCTCCGCCGCGTACGCGACCACGACATCGGCCACGCTGGTCAGCGGCCGGCGCCTGAGGTAGGCGTCCCGGCAGCGCAGCCGGACCGGTTCGGGGATCTGCGGCAGCGAGGTGACCTCGCGGTCGGAGATGACGGCTGTGAGCCGCTCGAAGGCGGACAGCAGCGAGTTGGCGATGCCGCTCTCGTCGCCGACGGTGGCCAGGGTCTCCTCGTAGGCGTAGTACGGGCGGTAGGGGATCTCGACGTTGCCCCAGTAGGCGCTGAGCTCCTCCTGGGTCAGCGGCCGGCCGTCCGCCCCCTTGGGCAGCCCCTCGAACCGCATCCGGGCCAGCGCGCGGCCGGCGTCGACCTTCTCCTTCTCGCCCTCGTCGATGCGCATCGGCACCGGCAGGACCCGTATCCGGCGCGGCCGGTAGCCCTCCTCGACACTGCGGGCGACGACCGCCGCCCCCTCCAGCGCCTGGTCACTGAGGGTGAAGCAGTCCACCAGGACGTCGGGCATCTCCATGGTGCAGATGTCGGCGTTGTCCGAAAGACCGGTGCGGCTGTCGATCAGGACGTAGTCGTACGTCCCCTTCATGCTGGCCCTGAGCGCCCTGAGGAAGGTGCCGCCGCCGAGGCGTTCGTAGAAGTTGTCCCACTCGAACGAGGTGACCGCCGCCGAGTAGGCCCGGTCCTGGCGGCCCGCGGAGAGGAAGTCGAGGGAGCCGCCCTCGGGGAAGTGCAGGTCGAAGCGCTCGGGTCGGATGGACACGGCGTGCTGCTCGACCTGGGCGTAGGCCAGGTGCCAGTCGTCGGGGCGCTGGGTGCCCGTGGTCGCGGCCCAGGCGTAGTCCTGGATGATGTTGATGACCCCCGGGGTGGCCGACAGCGCCTTGGGGTCCAGGAACGGGTGGAAGAAGCGGTGCAGGCCGGGGGCCTCGAGGTCCCAGTCCACGGCGAGCACGCGTTTGCCGTTGGCCGCGAGGATCCACGCGGTGTTGGCCAGGGCCATGGTGCGGCCCGTACCGCCCTTGTACGAGTAGAAAGTGATGACACGTCCGTCGCGCGGGCCCGTCATGCTTCTCCTCCGTGGTCGGGTCCGCCTTCCGGGTACGGCGGCTGGATGGGGCCCAGCAGACGGGGCCTGGGCACGTGCGGACCCGGCGGCGGATGGGCCTCCGCGTGTTTGAGGTACTGCCGGGTGGTGTGCGCCACGACGGCGGGCAGCACGTCGGTGAACGCCTTGAGGGTGGGGACGCCGTTGACCGCGGTACGGCAGTCGGTGCGTCTGCCGCGCTCCAGCAGCAGCGGAAGCGTGCGCTCGAACTCCGTGGTCAGGCGCTGTCCCTCGTCGCCGTGACACTGCAGGTCGGCCCGGTTCCAGGGGACGACCGCGCTCACCCACGGCTGGGCCTGCGCGTCGAACGCCTTCAGTCTGCGCCGCCGTTCCTCGTCGGTCAGCGTCCACCGGTCGACGAGCAGGATGCGCGGCCGGCCGGTCTTGCCGCTCTCCTCGCCGGTGCCGGGCGAGAGGGGGCCGTCGGTGTCCTCGTCGTCGAAGGAGGAGACCGTGGGCCGGTAGTCCAGCGAGCGGATCAGCTCCTCCGCGAGGGCGGGCAGCGGGCGCGTCGACTCGGAGTGGTACGGGTTCCAGTCCAGCGCGTCCTCGCCGTAGGGGCGCGGATCCCGGTCCTCGGGGACGCTGTCTCGGCTGGGCGCGGCCACCGTCAGATGGATGTGCCGCGGTTCCTCGCCGCGCGGCCGGAACGCGCTCGGTGTCGTCTCGTAGTCACGCAGCCGGCCGGGCGGTAGCGGCCACTCCTCGGCCACCTGGACGATCCGCTGTGCGAGGGTGAGGACGGTCTCCTCGTACTCGTCGCGCAGCCTGCTGAGTTTGATGAGCCCGTAGAAGCCGTTGGTCGCGTAACGGTCGCCGAAGGTCGTGCGGTCGAGGTGTATGTGCCGTATGGAGTCCGGCAGTTGGTGGAAGTCGACGCGCGTCCACAGGGCCGGGACGATGGCGGACACCTCGCGTCCGCCGGCGGCCCTGGCATGCAGGAGGCGCTCGTTGAACGCGAACAGTTCCCGGCCGCACATCTCGCTGGTGAAGTAGCGCGGTGACAGCAGAGGTACGAAGACCCGGCAGCGGGCCAGGTTCTCGCTGAGCTTCCTCGGCCACCCCACGCCGGAGCCCATCTCCCGGTCTATGAAGCCGACTTCGGCGCCGGCGGGCAGATCGGTGAGCGCCATGATGTGGTTGCACAGGTCCCGGTAGAGCTGGTGCACCCAGTGATCGGGGTCGCCGCCGCCCGACCCCCACGGAGGGGTGTGGGCGTAGCTGAGGAAGAAATAGGGCTGCCCCTCGGCCGGGACCTGCCCCCACTCTCCGTCAGGTGTGTCCAACACGCCCCCCTGCGCGTCGATGCCCCCGTGGCCGGAGCCACCTGGAACCGGAAGAACAATGTGCCTGACCAAGTGCCTGGACGGTTCACTTAATTCAGGTCATTCCGGGAGCGATATCTGGACAATTGATCGCGTACGTCGTCGACGGCGGCCCTCATGTCGAAGAGCGTGACCGGTTTTCCGGCCCATTCCCGCCGTACGAGGAGTTCATCCGGGAGCCGTGCGCCCGCCTCCGCGAAATCACCGTCGTACAGGGCCAGATCCTCGTACGTGAACCAGTTCCCCTTTTCGCCCACCACACAGCGGTACAGCCGTTGGGGCGGTCTCGGGGTCATGCGGTACTCGGCGAGATGGAAGGCGCTGCATGCCTCGAACCCCACGCGCAGCAACAGGACTTGCGCGTTCGCGGCGTACAGCCGGGCGAGGGGCGAACGCTCGCCGAGGTGACAGAGCGGGTCGTGCCCGGCGAGCAGCTCACCCGCCCGGGGGCCGATCGCGGCCAGCGAGGTCTGCGGATGGTCACTGCGCACGGCTCCCGGAGTGGTCCGCACACACTCGGCCAGCGCGCCCATCGACGGGCAGGGGGTGGCGTCCGGCTCGAACGGGGGCATCGACGCACGGAACGCCTCGGCCTCCTCCGCGCTCAGGTGCGCGACGAGGGCCCGGTGAGCGCGGGAGCCGTCCGAGTTCTCGGGGGTGAAGGCGGGCACGACGAGCGTGCCGCGCGGCCCGAGTGCGTCGAGCAGCGCGTTGCGGACCTGGGTGGGGGACAGACCGGTACCGCTCAGAGAGGCGTGCACCATGAGGGGGGTTCCGGGGCGGATGGGTAACTCGGCCAGCATGAGCGCTAGTTGGTCGACGCGGGTGTGGGCCGCGGGGCGGGTGTCGTGGTGTCCGGTGTTCGGTGTGGCCGCCGGGGGAGCAGCGTTCGTCACGGTCGCCCCGCGATCGTGGTCCACTCCTCGCGTAGCTCCGCGGCCAGTACCTCGCCGCTCTCGGTGAGGTCCCGGTCGGGCAGGTCGGTCAGGGCGGCCAGGGCGCGTCCGGCTCGGGCCAGGGACTGGAGGCCCTCGGGGGTCTCAGGGCCCCAGTAGGCCACGTCACCCAGGGCGTCGACGGCCTCGGTGAGCAGTCGGCCGGCCTGGTTGCCCGGCACGTGCAGATCGGTCGTCGCACACAGGGCGGCCAGCCGGGCCCGGCGTCCGAGGCGCGGCAACTCCCTGACGAACGCGGCGGGTTCGAAGTCGACGGCCACACCGAGCCCACCCAGACCATCTTCGGCGAGCCGCACCCCGGCTCCGGCCACGAGCGGGGTGACGGCGTCGACGCGCAGTGCGTTGCGCTCGTCGTCGGCCGCGGATACCTGCTCCGCGCGGAGCTCGTAGGCCGTCCGCAACCGCTCACGGAACGCGGCGAGCTCGTCCGGGGCCAGCGGAGCGGTGACGGGGGCCGGGTAGACCGCACGGCGGGGGTCGGCGTCGTCGATGAGCAGCGGCTCGGTGGCCGCCACCTTCAGTACTGTCAACGGCCGCCAGGCTTGGGTGGGTTGGTCGCCGACCGTGAAGAGGGTTCCGTCGGCGGTGCGGACGTCGAGACCCCGTGCGCTCACCACGGCCTCCACTCGCCCCGGCGCGGGCAGGGTCAGGGTGCCAAGGGTCGGCAGGTGCAGCTCGCGGTCCGGCTGGTCCCAGGTCAGTCGCAGCGGGGCGTGCGCGTGGACGGCTGCCGCCACGGCGACGCGAGCGAAGCGGGCGGCGGTGACGTGGGCCGCCTCGGCGTGACGCAGGGCGGCACGCAGGTAGGGGTGGGACAGGACCCGGTTGAGGTGCTCCGCGGTGGTCCGGTCCGCGTCCAGCCGGAGCAGCGCCAGCCAGGTCGCGTCCCAGTCGGGGTCTCCGGCCAGCCGCTCGTTGGCGTAGGCGAGGAGGGTCCGGTCCAGGTCCTGCCGGGCGAACCGCAGGGCCTCGGGGTCGAGGACGGCGGGTGAGAGGGAGCGGTCGGTGATCCGCTCGGCGATCCCGTCGACCAGGGCGCGAAGATCGTGGCAGAACACCGATGGGTTATCGAACTCGCGTTCGCTGCTGTAGCGGTGGGCGTAGAGACCGCCACCGCAGGACTGGACCACCGGGCACTCGCGGCATTTCTTCGACAGCCCGAGCAGGCCGCGTTGCCGGGCCTGTACGCCAGGATGCCGGGCCACCTGCTCGAAGGTGTGCTCGTCGACGTGGTATCCCGTGGCGGGTGCGCCGTCGTAGGCCGTCTTGAGCGAGTCCACCTGCTCGAAGGAGCCGTCCGTCTCCACGACCGCCAGATCGGAGGGGGCCAGGCCCATGGCCTCGGTCAGGCTGGGCCCGCCCCGCAGGGTGCTGAGCACCGAGTCGAAGGTCCGCACACGCACCTTGCGGCCCTGTTCCGTCCAGCGGTCGAACACGGCGAGCAGCCAGTCGGCGTACGGGGTCGGCGAGCCGGAGGAGCCGCGCGGCGGCGGGGTGTCCCAGGTGGAGTGCGGCAGCAGGTAGTCGATCCGGGGCGGTGAGAGGGCCGACAGGGTGTCGTGCACGACGACCGGATCGTTCGCCACGTCCACCGTGCACAGCAGTCCGCCGAAGAGATGCCGGTACTCCTCGGTGCGCAGCAGGTCGATCGCGCGCAGGACGCGGTGGTAGCTGCTCCGGTACCTGCGGTCGAGCCGGTGCCGGTCGTTCGCGGCCTGGTCGCCGTCGAGCGAGACGCTCACGAGGACGCCGTATTCCCGGAAGACGTCCAGATGGCGGCGGCTCAGCTGCATGCCATTGGTGTGGATCTTCAGCTCGAGCTCGGTGACGCCCGCCAGCGCGGAGGTGAACTCGGCGCAGATGGACCGCAGTCGGGCCGGACCGGCCAGCAGGGGCTCACCGCCGTGCAGGATGACGGTGACGGAGGCGAGGTCGCGCTCGCGCGCGTACGTGGCGAACCGTGCCGCGGTCTGACGGACCGTCTCCTGGTCGATCACCACCGGGCGGGTCTTCCAGCTCTTGTCCGCGTGCTCGTACACATAGCAGTGGTCGCACGCCAGATCACAGCGACTGTGGATCTTCAGGACGAGTTGCTGGAGTGGGTGGTCCCCCGGAGAAACGGTCACATAGCACACGCTACCGCGCGCCGTCACCCCCGCACGCCCTGTATCGGCCAATTGGGCTACCGCACACGTGTGTTGCGGTATCGACCCCCCCGGCGGATCGACCGCGCACGCCGTCCACGACGGCCTGCGCGGTCGCGGCCGGACTGTCCGCCCTACAGCGCAGAGTTGAAGGGCGCGGGACGCCTTCCCGGGCCACCCGTGACCCGGTCGGCGGCCTTCGTCGTGGCAGTGGAGTCGATCGCACCCAGCGGGATGTGCTGACCGTGGGGGGCGGAACCGGCGGCCGTCGCACGTTCCGTGACCGTCTGAGCCTTCATCTGTCTGATGTCTCCTTCCATGGGGGCCGGCATGTCCCCGGCCCAAGGGGACCAGAGGCCCGGTGTCGGAATGCGCACCATGAGACAGAGACAACCCGGTTTTAGGCGGACGATACCTCAGCCGACGGGCTCCGGAGCATGGCTAGGGGGCGCGTGCGCCCTCATACTCGGATGTCCGGGGGAGCCTGTTGTCGGGGGTGGGCCATGAGGGTCGGTATTCCGGGGCCGGGCGTCACATGGAACGACGACGACCTCCCTCCGCTCTTCCGCGTTAACGATCAACTCGCGATCACCCATCAGAGTGAGTCCTTCCGCGCCGTCCGCGCCCAGTTGATCGTCCTGCTGGCGGCCACCACCTCGGCCATGCTGGCCGAACGGCTCGGCAGCCACGTCCCCGCGCTCCTGGCCGCGCTGCTGTACGCCCTGACCATCGGCATCGGACTGCGCACCACACGCCGTCGTGCCCGCGCACGCTGGCAGGCCCACCGTGCCGTCGCCGAGCTGCTGAAGTCCCTGGCGTGGCAGTACATGGTGCACGGCGGGATCTTCCACTCCCAGGTGGCCAACGCGGACGCGCTGTTCGCGGAGCGGGTCGAGGAACGGCTCAGGGAGATGCGCAAGGTGGGCTGGGAGGACTCAAGGAACGGGGTCCACGCCCGCGGTGAGGGGCAGATCACCCCGGCGATGCGTCAGGTGCGCGCGAAGGCCTTCTCGGTACGCCGGGACATCTATCTGCGTGAGCGATTACTCGAGCAGCACGCCTGGTACCGGCGGCGCGCCGCCCAGGCCCACCGCGCCTCCGTGCAGTGGTCGTCCGTGACCGCCGTACTGACCCTGCTGGCCCTGCTCGCGGCCGTGCTCAGGGCGGCCGGGATGCTCGGTGCCTGGGACCTGACCGGGGTGCTCAGCGCGGCCGCGGCGGCCGGCGTCGCCTGGCAGGAGGTACGCCGGCACCGGCCCCTGACCTACGCGCACTCGCTCGTCGAGCAGGATCTGGAGACCCTGCGGGTCGAGATGAGCACGACCGTGACCGAGGACCGATGGGCCCTCGCGGTGGCGGAGGCGGAGCGGCTGGTGTCGCCGCAGCACTCGGACTGGCTCGGCAGGTTCGGTGGCTGACGGCCGGTCACGAGCCGGGTGTCACGGCGCGCGGCGCACGTCCGGCTCCCACAGCACGGTCACCGGCACCCCCGTCCTGCGTGCGTAGGTCACTACATCTCCGGTGCCCCCCAGACCCCGGGCCGGGCGGCCGTCCCAGACGGCGATCAGGCGGTCGCAGTGGTCGACGATCCAGCGGCCCGCCGCGAAGTACGCCTCCTCGTGCGTCGGCTCGGGCGGCAGCTGGACGCGGTTCGCACAGGCCCGCAGGATCCTGCGGTACCCGGCGCGCGCCGCCTCGTCGTCGAGGTGGGCCTCGTAGTCCATGCCCGGGATCACCGCCGTCACCGGGACGCCGCCGTCCAGGGCGATGTCCGCGAACAGCTGGTCGGCGCCGGCCGCGAGGCAGGTGAAGGCCTCCAGGGCGGCGCCCCCACTGAGGTGCCTGCGCATCTCCGCCCGCACACCCGGCAGGACGGAGCCCGGGATGGAGCGGTGCCCCGTCACACCGATCCGGGTGACGGAGGTGAAAGCCGGTGCGCTCGCGGTGGAATCGGTTCCGGCCTGCCGGGTCGTCGCGGTTCCGCTCGTCACGAGAGAGCCTCCCACAGCCGTCGGAACTACACCGTAACTCCGTCGGCGGGGAGCACACAGGGGCGCACCTGCTCACACCGGGCTCGTGGGCCGACGTCCCCTCGGCCCAGCCCCTCAGCCCAGCCGCACCCGACGGCCGCTCCCGGCCGAGGACCTGACCGCGTCCAGCAGCCGGTGCACCCGCACGGCGGTGGTGAAGTCCGGGCCGAAGTCGTCGCCCGTGCGGATCGCCCGGGCCAGGTCCGCGTAGACCTGGGCGACGTTGCTGACCGGGGACGGGCTGCCCAGCAGCGGGCGGTGTGCGTCGGGGACGGTGAGCTGCCGGGCGGGGGAGCCGTCGGCCGGTGCGTGGGTGAGGGTGAAGCGGGGGCCCACCAGTGAGTCGTCCGACGACACCAGGACCAGTCGGCCGCTCCGCCCGTGCACCTCGATCCGGAAGCCGTCGCCACGGGGACCGCCCGTCATGAAGTGCGCCGAGGCCGCCGCGCCCGACTCCAGCAGACCGCTCAGCACGATCTGGTCCGGGGAGGTCACCTCGATCGGCTCACCGGTCTCCTCCATCGTGATCCGGTCGATCCGGGTCGCCAGGGTCGCCGAGACCTCGGTGAAGTCCCCGACGGCGTACTGGAACATGTCCAGCGAGTGACCGCCCACCACGGCGAGATGGTTGACGCCCTTCGTCTCGTCGAACAGCGCCGCGTACCGTGTGGACCACACCTCGGGCGTCGCGAGCGAGTACAGCAGGGACGCCGACAGCACCTCCCCGATCAGTCCCTGCGCCAACACCTCCCGCAGCAGCCGTACTTCGGGGTGGTGCCGGCTCTGCAGCCCCACCGCGTGCCGTACGCCCGCCGCCCGCGCCGCCGACTCGAAGCGCTCGGCGGTCGCCGCGTCCGGGGCCAGCGGCCACTCGCTGTACACATGCCGGCCCGCGGCGATCGCCGCCTCCACCAGCCCGTCTCGGGAAGGGAGTTGGACGGCGACCGTGACCAGGTCGACGTCCGGGTCGGCCATCAGTGCCCGGGCGTCGTCGTACGACTTCGGTGCGCCCCACACCTCCGCGGCGGCCCGCGCCGACGCGGCGGTCGTACCGGCAACCGCCGTGACCTGAAAGTCGTTTAGCGCGCTGAGTGCCGGGAGATGGATGTTGCGACCCCATCCCCGCTCGGCGTGCGCGCCGACGACTCCCACCCGGATCCTGTCCGCCACGCCAACTCCCCTCGTTTTCCAGGGCGGTTCCCTGGTCCGTCGATAAAAGTACCAGTCGGTTGGTTTTTTTGTGGGTCGGGAAGGCAGACTGATCCCGAGAGCTCGTCGCGACACAGGCAGGGGTTGGACGCATGGTCAGGCAGGAACGCGCGGAGGTCACCCGGTCGGCCATTCTCGACGGGGCGGCCCGCGCCTTCGACGCCGAGGGCTACCACGGGACGTCTCTCGGGGACATCGTCAAGGAGGCCGGGGTGACGAAGGGCGCGCTCTACTTCCACTTCGGCTCGAAGGAGGAGCTCGCCCAGGCCCTTGTCGACGAGCAGTTCTCCGCCCTGGAGTCGGTCACGGACACGGGCAAGCCCGGCGTGCAGACCGTCATCGACATCGTGCACACCATGGCCCGGCTGCTGGTGGCGGACGTCAGGGTGCGGGCCGGCATCCGTCTGGTCATCGACCAGAGCTCCAAGACGGGCATCGTCAGTGAGCCGTACACCCGGTGGATCGAGCTCTTCCGGGAGTGCCTGGTCCAGGCGCAGCAGCGCGGCGACGTCAAGGCGGACCTCGATCCCGGACGGGTGGCCCGGCTGATCGTCGGCTCCTGGACCGGGCTGCAGCTCAGCTCCCAGGTCCTCAGCGGACGGGCCGACCTGACCGAGGAGACCACCCTCATGTGGGAGATGCTGCTGCCGAGCATCGTGCCGCCGCGGCGGCTGGAGCGGTTCCACCCCGAGGGCACGGCGCTGGTGCCCGAGATGGCCTGACGGGGCCTCACAGGGACGGCGACGGCGGCCTCGTGGGCCTGCCGTGCCTCAGGTGGACAGCGGGTCGAGCGACAGCGGCTGGATCCGGCCCTCCAGCATGTATCCCAGTCCCTGTACGGCGCAGACGTCCGGCCGCTCGGCGATGTGCACCGGCATTCCGGTCGCCTGCCGCAGCATCTGGTCCAGCCCGGGGAGCAGGGCGGAACCGCCGACCATCATGATCCCGCGGTCGGCGAGGTCGGCCACCAGGTCGGGCGGGCAGTTGCGCAGCACCCTGCCGATTCCGTCCAGGACGGCGGTCAGCGGGGTCTCGATTGCGTCCCGCACGGCGGCGGTGTCGACCCGCACGGAACGTGCGAGGCCGGTGGCGACGTCCCGGCCGTGGATCTCGGTGGAGGCGGGGCCCTGCGGGGTGAGGCCGTTGCCGGAGAGGGCGAGCTGCAGCGGTCGTACGGACTGACTGGGCAGCATCAGCTCGTGCTCGTGACGCAGGTGCTGCACGATCGCGTGGTCGACGGCCTCGCCGCCGACGGGGACGCGCTCGGCGGTCACGATCGACCCGAGCGAGAGCACGGCCACCTGGGTGGCGGCGGCCCCGCACACCATGATCATGGTGGCCTCGGCCCGCTCGACGGGCAGTCCGCAGCCGACGGCGGCGGCGATGAGGGTGTCCACGAGTTCCACGCGCCGCGCCCCGAGTCCCACGAGGGTCTCGATCGCCGCGCGCCGGGCCAACGGGTCGGCGTCGTGCGGGGTGCAGGCGGCGGCCCGCAGGCGGGGCTTGCGGCGCAGATTGCGGCGGATCTTGTCGCCTAGCAGATGGCGCAGCATGCGCTGGGCCATCTCGATGTCGACGACGGTGCCGCCGGAGACGGGCCGTACGACACGGATGTAGTCGGGGGTGCGGCCCGTCATCTTCTCGGCGAACTCACCGACCGCGATCAGCGCGCCGGTCTTGGTGTTCACGGCGGCGGCCGACGGCTGGTCGACGACGAGCCCGGCCCCCTTCACGTACACCCGCGTCCTCGCCGCACCCAGGTCGACGGCGAAGTGGCAGCGGCGCAGCTGCTCCAGACTGGCGGTCATCGCAGGTCCTCCCGAGAGCACAGACCGTGGGCCGCGCCGGGTGGCGGGCTTAGTGGCATTGTGCGGCGGTGAGGGAGGAGGGGCCCTCATTGAGGGGCCGGGTGGGGTGCGGCTAAATGGGCGGTTTTGTCATTTATGCCTGATGTGAGTGTTTTGTGAAGTTATGGCAGCGTTCGCCCATCGGGGTGGGCGATCACCCCGAGCTTCACCAAGTCCTGTGGCCGGATGCGCAGTTGGTCCGCCGTCGCCTCGACCTCCTCCTGCGGTCGCTTGAGGATCGCCGCCGCCAGTTCGGGTGCGATCACGGAGAAGTAGCTGTCCGGGGTGGCGTACGTGGCGCCGGGGGCCGCCAGGGCCAGCGCGCCGCCGGAGCCGCCCTCGCCGATGAGCAGGGTGGTGATCGGGGTGCGGGCGGAGGCGACCGTGGTGAACAGGTCGGCGATGGCCGCGCCCGCGCCCTGGCGTTCGGCCTCCGCGTCGTTGGCCGCGCCCGGCGTGTCCACCAGGGTGAGCACCGGGATGCCGAACCGGTCCGCGAGGCGGATCAGACGGGTGGCGGTGCGGTAGCCGGCGGGACGGGTCGCCGTACCGGTCTGGGCGGCGTAGGCGATGGTACGGCCCCCGCGCTCGCCGAAGCCGCACAGCATGCCCGGGTCGGTGCCGCCACAACGGTCACCGGAGATGGCCGCGCGGTGGGTGAAGTACGCGTCCAGGTAGGCGACCGCGCGAGGCCTCCCCACGGAACGGGCACGCCGGACCGCGTCCCACCCGGTGGCGGGGAGATCGGTGGCCCCGAGCGGGGCCGGGACGGGGGCGGGTTCGGTGCGATGCGTGGTGTGGGCTGTGTCGGTTGGGTCCCGGGGAGTGGTGTTGGTGCTGCCGGTTGCGGCGGGTCCTGCGGGTTCGGTGCGTGGTGTGGGGTGGGCCTCGCCGGTCGGGTCCGGGGGCGTGGAGTCGGTGCTGCCGGGTGCCGTGTGGCGGGGGGCTGGCGCCGCTTCGGGGGTGTGATCGTCCGCGGTCATGGCGGCGGCGCTGTCCGACGGCCTCGACAGCAACCTCAGCCACCTCCCCAGCGTCCGCCGCAGGTCCTCCGGTCGTACGACCGCGTCCGCCGCGCCCGCCGCCACCTGGGCCTCCGCCGTGTACGCCGCCGGGTCGGCGTCCGGCGGGCGGACCCGGGAGCCCGCGAAGCCGACCTGGGCGCCCGGGAGGGCGAGGATCACGTCCGCGCCGGCGCCCAGGGTAGCCCAGCCGCCGCCCGTGGTGGGGTCACGCAGTACCGCGATCTGGGGGAGACCGGCCTCCCGGGTGAGGGCCGACTGGCGTGCCACGCGCTGGAGTTGGGTCAGGGCGAGCATGCCCTCCTGCATCCGGCTGCCGCCCGTGGCCACCAACGGGACGACCGGAAGCCGGTGTGCGCGGGCGTACGTGTACGCCGCCTCCAGACGGTCGCCGGTGCGTTCGCCCAGCGAGCCGCCGAGGAAGCCGAACTCGAAGGCGATCAGTACGGCTCGGGTGCCCTCGACGCGCGCGGTGCCGCAGATGACCGACTCCTGCTCACCGGTGCGTTCGGCGGCGCGGGCGCGCGAGGCGTCGTAGCCCTGCCAGGCGAGCGGTCCGTCGGGCTTCGACTGCCGTTCGGGATACGGGATTTCGGAGAAGTCGTCGGCCACCAGGGCCACGATCTCTCGCGCTGACGGACGCTCAGTCATGCAGCGCCCGCTTCATGATCTTCCCCATGTCGTTGCGGGGGAGGGCGGTGAGATGGTGGACGACCCGCGGGCGCTTGTGGGGCGCGAGGCGGGCGGCCACGTGGTCCGCCAACTCGCCCAGCGCGGGCGGGGACTGGGGATCCTCCGGGACGATCCACGCCACGATCCGCTCACCCAGATCCGGGTCCGGCTCCCCGGTCACGGCGGCCTCCCGTACCCCCGGGTGTTCCAGCAGCGCGTTCTCGATCTCGCCCGCCCCGATCTTGTAACCCCCGCTCTTGATCAGGTCGGTGGCCTTCCGGCCGACGATCCGGACGTATCCGTCCGCGTCCCGCACCGCCATGTCCCCCGTGCGGAACCAGCCGTCCGCCGTGAACGCCGCCGTCGTCGCATCCGGCCGGTTGAGGTACTCGGTGAACAGGTTCGGCCCGCGCACCTGGATCTCGCCGACCGTCTCGCCGTCGTACGACGTGATCGCCGACCCGTCCTCCTCCACGAGCCGCAGCTCCACGCCCGGCAGCGGTACGCCCACGGTCCCGGCGCGTGGCTCGCCGTCCGCGCGCACGCTGGTGTTCATGAGGGTCTCCGTCATGCCGTAGCGCTCGATGACCCGGCGGCCGGTCGTGGCCGTGATGCGCTCGTGGTCGTGCACGGGGAGCGCCGCCGAACCGGAGACGAGCAGCCGGGCCCCGGCCAGTGCCTTCACCAACTCGGGGTCCCCCGCCAGGGTTTCGGCGATTCGGTGGTACATCGTCGGGACGCCGAAGAGCATCGTCGCGCCGGCGTTCAGCTCGCGGGCCACGCCGTCGGTGCTGAAACGGCCGAGGTGACGCACCGAGCCGCCGCGGCGGAGCGGGCCGAGGATGCCGAGGACCAGGCCGTGCACATGGAAGAGGGGCAGGCCGTGCACCAGGATGTCCTCCGACGTCCACTGCCAGGCGTCGGCGAGGGCGTCCAGGGTGGTGGCGATCGCCCGGCGGGGGAGCACGGCGCCCTTCGGCGGGCCGGTGGTGCCGGAGGTGTAGACGACCAGGGCGGGGTCGCCGTCCCGCACCGCACTGTCGGGGGCGGTGCCGCCAGTGGCGTGCACGTCGATGTCGACGCGCTGCAAATGCCCGACAGCCGCGGGCAGTTCGATGCCCGGTGGGGCGAGCAGCAGGCCCGGCGTGCTGTCGTTCAGGATGTGCCCGAGCTCCTTCTCCCCGGACTTCGGGTTGAGCGGCACCGCGGCGACACCGGCCTCCAGGGCCGCCACCACGGCCACCGCGGTCTCCAGTTCCGCGGTCGCCCAGACGGCCACGCGGTCGTGCCGCGCGAGACGGCCCGCCAGGGCGCCGGTCGCGGCCGCGAGTTGCGCGTAGGTGAGTGAGCGGTCGCCGAACCGCAGGGCGGGACGGTCCGCCGTGTCGCCCCTGAGGGCCGGGAAGAGAGAGGTCACGCTTCACAACTCCAAACTGTTGTCGCCTGTCGGTCCTACCCGAAGCCCGGAACCACCAACACCAGCCACACCACCGCGGGTACCACCGCCACCACGATGCCCCCGTAGATCATCAACTGCCGGAAGAAACGCTCGCGGTCCACGTCCGGTGCCGCGGCCAGCACCAGCGCGCCGTTCGTCGAGAACGGGCTCACGTCCACGACCGTCGCCGACACCGCCAGCGCCGCCACCATCCCGACCGCCCCGATCTCGCCCTGCGCGAGGAACGGCACCGCCAGCGGGATCAGCGCGCCCATGATCCCCACGGACGAGGCGAACGCGGAGACGATCGCGCCGATGTAGCACAGCAGTACGGCGGCCAGCAGCGGGACGCCGATGCCGCCGACGCCCTCACCGGCCCACTTGATCGTGCCGATCTCCTCCAGCACGCCGACGTAGGTGAGGACACCGCAGATCAGCAGCACCGTGGACCAGGCGATCTGCCCGACGGCCTTGCGGCTGTCCTCCGGCCAGGCGGCGCTCAGGATCACCGCGAGAGTGATGGACATGAGCCCGGCGTCGAGGTCGAAGGCGAGAACGGCGACCACGAGGGCGACCAGAGCGGTGAGGGTCGCGATCCGGGCGGGGGAGAGACGGGTGGTGTCGGGGGCCTCGGTGCGGGTGGCCACGGCGGTGGCGGGGCCGCTGCCTGAGGAGGGGGCGGGGGCTGGGGCGGCGCCGCCGTCCGGCGCGTCCCGCTTGTCGGGAGCACCCCCGGCCCCGGCGGCCTCGTCCAACGGGACCGCACCCTGCGCCCACAGCTTCAGCCCGCCGAACAGCACGAACATCACGCCCGCGATGACGACGTTGACGATGAGCGAGGCCAGGAAGAGGAACACCTCGTTGCCCGGGAGGTGCTCGCGCTCGACGATGCCGTTGACGATCGTGCCGTAGATGCTGATCGGTGAGAAACCGCCGCCCTGGGCGCCGTGCACGACCATCGCGCCCATCAGCAACGGGCTGATCCCGTACCGCGCGGCGAAACTCAGCGCGATCGGCGCGACGATCGCGACCGCGGCCGGACTGACCGCGCCGATCGCCGTCAGCGCGCCGGTGATCGCGAACATCACCCACGGGATCAGCGCCACGCGCCCGCGCACCAGCCGGATGGACGCGTGGACCAGCCAGTCCGTGGTGCCGTTGGCCCGCGCGATCGCGAACAGATACGTCACGCCGACGAGGACGACGAACAGGTCGCCGGGGAAACCGGCGAAGATGCCGTCCGCGTCCAGGTCGGCGACCAGCTCGCCCACGGCGAACGCGGCGGCGAAGGCGAGGGCGCCCATGTTCACGGAACGGGTGGTGGCGATGACGAACACCACGACCAGGACGAGGATCGAGATGAGTTCTGGGGACATACGGGCTCCCGTCGTTGGGCCCCGGAGCGGTGGCGTGGCCGACTGGCTCAGTGGACAATTGGCTGAGCCACTCAGCCATATGGGGGGATGGCTGGTTAGCGTGGTGCGGACCGCGCGGCCCGTCAAGGGGGCGTGCGAAATTGGCTCAGCCACTTGACCAATTGGCCACCTATGGGGTGTTCCTTGGGTGTTACTCTCCCGACGAACGAGAGGGGGACCCGTGAACGACGCCCTGCGCCCCATGACCAAGCCGCGGCTCTACGAGCAGGTGCTCGACCGACTGCGCCAGTACGTCGCCGAGGGCGGGCTCCGGGCCGGCGACCGGCTCCCGCCCGAGCGCGACCTGGCCACCCGCCTCGGCGTCAGCCGGGCCTCCGTGAAGCAGGCGATCGTCGTGCTGGAGGTCCAGGGACTGGTCGAGGCACGGCACGGCGGCGGAACGTACCTCGTCCGGGACAGCCTCGACGTCGAGCCCGTCGAGAAGATGGTCGAGCGGCGCCGGCGCCTGCCCGACGTCCTCGACGCCCGCGAGGCCCTGGAGACCAAGCTCGCCGAACTGGCCGCTGAACGCCGCACGGACGAGGACCTCGTCGCCATGCGCATGGCCCTCGCCAGGATGGCAGGGGAGATCGAGGACGGCGGTCACGGCATCGAGGGCGACCGGCTGTTCCACGCGGCCGTCACCGCCGCCGCGCACAGCAGCCTGCTCGCTGAGTTCATGCGCTCCATCGCCGACCAGATCGCCGAGAGCCGCACCGAGTCGCTGCGCCAGCCGCACCGCCCCGAGCGTTCCCTCGCCCAGCACCGGGCGATCCTCGACGCGATCGCCCTCCAGCGCCCGGGCCAGGCGGCCTCGGCGATGCGCCGCCATGTCCGTACGGTGGCGAAGGTACGGCTGCTGGACTGGGAGCCGGAGGAAGGCGAGTAGCGGCGACCGCCATGCGTCGAGGGTGACCCGGGATCGGGTCTACCGTGCGGCCCGCAGCACCGCTTCGACCACCGTCGGCACCGACGTCGGGTGCAGGAAGAGGAAGAGGTTCGGCTCGACCAGCTCCAGTTCCATCACCCGTGGCTGCCCGTCCTCCCCGTCGACGAGGTCCACGCGCGCGTACAGCAGCTCCGGCGCATCCGGTACGGCGGCCAGGGCGCGCTCGGCGACCGCGAGTTCGGCCGGGGTCGGCCTCCAGGGCTCCAGGCCCGGGTGGGCGGTCTTGGCCGCGTCGAAGGCCGTACCGGGAGCGAGGACCGCCCGCTTGCGGCTGGCGTGCAGCAGCCGGCCCCCGAAGAACTGCAGCGCCCGCTCACCGCCCGCGTCGATGCCCCGCATGTACGGCTGCACCATCGCGGTCAGCCCCTCGGCGTGCATGCGCTCCAGCTGCCGTACGGCACCGGCGTCCTGTTCGGGCGTGTACCGCGCGGCATACCGCGCGCCCGCCCCGGACGTGGGCTTGATCACGTACTCGTGGTCGCGGGGCAGGTCGGCCGGGTCGCCGGGCGCGAGATACCGGGTCGGCACCACCGGCACCCCCGCCTCCGCGAGCTCCCCGAGGTACCGCTTGTCGGTGTTCCAGCGCACGACCTCCGCCGGATTGGCGAGCCGCGTCACCTTGGCGCACCGTTCCGCCCACGCCACGAACTCGGCCGCCCGCCAGCTGTAGTCCCAGGTGGAGCGGATGACGGCCAGGTCGTACCCGGCCCAGTCGACGTCGGCGTCGTCCCAGAACACGGCCTCCGCCTCGGCCCCGGCCTCGCGCAGCGCGGCGACCAGCACGGGCAGGTCGGCGTCCTTGCTGGGTTCCGGGTGTGGGTCGTAGGTGACGAGGGCTATTCGGGGCACGGCGGGTTCCTTTCCCATGGGGCTCGTCCCGCAGGCTAACGGCGGGAGGGGAACGCGCGGCAAACCGTTTACCTTCCCCCTTGGTGAAGCCCCACCATCGAGGGCGAGGAACGGGGGAGGCCGTATGGAGTGGCTGACGATCGGGGCCTTCGCGCGGGCTTGCCGTCTGTCGCCGAAGGCGTTGCGGCTCTACGACGAGCTGGAGCTGCTGCGTCCGGCCCGCGTCGACGCGGCGACGGGCTACCGCTACTACACGCCGGCCCAGCTGGAACAGGCCCGGCTGGTGGCGTGGCTACGGCGGCTGGGCATGCCGCTGGCCCGGATCCGTACGGTGTGCGCGCTCCCGCCCGCTGCCGCCGCCGACGAGATCCGCGCGTACTGGGCGCAGGTCGAGGCGGAGACGGCCGTACGGCGGGATCTCGCCGCGTTCCTCGTCGACGAGCTGACGGCGACACCGAGGAAGGACACCACCGTGCTCGAACTGCGTTACTCCGCCCACTCGGACCCGGGTCTGGTCCGCCCCGCCAACCAGGACACCGCCCACGCGGGCGCCCGCCTCCTCGCGGTCGCCGACGGATACGGCCCGGCGGGCGCCCCCGCCAGCAGCGCGGCCGTGGCGGCACTGCGGTTCCTGGACACCGCCGACATCCCGGCCGGCAACGTCCTCAACCTCCTGGCGGACGCCGTGCACGGGGCGACCGAGGCGGTGCGGGACGTGGCCGCGGGCACCGACGAGAACGGCACGACCCTGACCGCCCTGCTGTGGACCGGCTCCCGCCTCGCCCTGGTGCACATCGGCGACTCCCGCGCCTATCTCCTGCGCGGCGGCGCCCTCTTCCGTATCACCCACGACCACACGATGGTCCAGTCGCTGGTCGACGAGGGCCGGCTGACGGTGGAGGAGGCGGTCAGCCACCCGCAGCGGGCCCTGCTCGTCAAGGCCCTCACGAGGGGCACCCCGGACCTGAAACTGCACGACGCCGAACCCGGCGACCGCTATCTGCTGTGCTCCGACGGCCTCTCGGCCGTCGTCCCCGACAGCACCATCCGTGACCTGCTCACCACCGTCCCCGCCCCCGACACGGCCGTCCACTGCCTGGTCGACGCGGCGAACTCCGCGGGCGGCCCGGACAACGTCAGCTGTGTGGTGGCGGACGTGGTGGAGACGGTGGCCCGATCCCCTGCATCATGACGGCCATGTCGATGTCCGGAACCGACGCGTACGACAGGGAACCCCACCTCCCCCCGCTCGTGGAACGAGCCCTCGCCGCGGCCCGCACCCACGGCTTCCCCTACTCCTGCCGCCCGGAACAGGGCCGTCTGCTGCAGGCCCTGGCGGGCGGAGCCCGGACCCTCGTCGGGGAGACCGGCACGGGCTGCGGGGTGGGCCTGGCCTGGCTGGCCTCGGGGGCGCGGGAAGGCGTACGGCTCCTCAGCGTCGAGCGCGATCCGGAGCGCGCCCGTGTCGCCGCCGAGGTGTTCGCCGACCGTCCCGATGTGCGGATCCTCCAGGGCGACTGGCGGCGCATCGAGGCCCACGGCCCCTACGACCTCCTCGTCCTCGACGGCGGCGGCACAGGCAAGACCCCCGAGGACACCCCGGCCGACCCGGCCCGTCTCCTCACTCCGGGCGGCAGGATCGTGATCGACGACTTCACCCCGGCGTCCGACTGGCCGCCCGGGCACGGCGGTTCAGTGGACCGCCCCCGCGTCTTCTGGCTGGAGCACCCCGCCCTGGACACGGTCGAACTCCCCCTGGCCGAGGACCTGGCCACGCTGGTGGGGACGCGGCGTCGGAGCGCCGGGCGGAAGGGCGCGATCAGCGCGTCGTGAGCCTTTGCAGCAGGCCCCACGTGAACTCGGCCACCACCTCCCGGGGTACGCCCTTCTCGTCCGGGGCCGTGAACGTCAGGCCCCAGCGCGTCGGGGCCGTGCCCTCCAGGGGGCGGGCCGGGGGAAAGGCCCGGGCCGCCTCGTCCACGGTGCAGGACCATGGGGTGAGGTCTTCGAGGGTGCGCAGGTCAGGGCCCTTGGCTTGCGGTGCCCTGATCAGCCACTCGTTCCACACCGTCGAGCCGTTCGGCGCCAGGAGCGCCTCGAAGCGGAGGTCGGGCCAGAGGGGGACGGGCCAGAGCCAGGCCTCGCACTCCAGGTCGCCGACCTTACGGGTGAGGACCGTCTCCGGGGCGCCGAGGACCGAGCGGTAGCGGGACGCGGGGGTGCGGGCCCGGGGAGAACGGACCATCGCCTGCCAGCGTTTGTTGGCCTCCCGCATGTCCGCGATCGAGACGCCCAGCGTGTGCCGGGCGTCCTCCACCAGGCCGGGGTTGTGGTCGGCCATGCGGCGCAACAGGACCAGCTGGAAGTCGAGCGGGGTGAAGGGCGCGCTAGCCGCCTGCTTTCCGGAGGGCATGTGCCCCATCGTCCCCCACCGCACTGACACCGGGCCGCCGGCCGTCGGGGAGGAACAGCACCGAGTTGATGTATCGCGGGCGGTGGAGGAAGGGCAGGACGCGACGGAGAAGCCCCTGGTTGACGACGTACGACGCCGTCTCCTGGTGGGCCTCCAGGGGGAAGCCGGACAGCGGGACCCAGGTGGCGCGGGGGAGTACCCAGCCGTCGTAGCCGAGGAGGGACAAGTACGTCACCACCGGGGCGATCGGCTGGATCCGGGACTCCAGTTCGACGAAGAGCGCGGGCCGGTCGCGCGCGAGGATTCCCGTGGCCCCGCGCAGCACCGCGAGCTCGCTCCCGTCCACGTCGATCTTGACGAAGCCGACGTCCTTGAGGTCCAGTTCGTCCAGCGTGACGCACCGGACGTCCACCGCCCGGCCGTGGATGTCCCGCCGGACCAGGGAGGACACCCCCCGGTCGCCCTTGTCGCCGGGTGGCAGCCACAATCGCGCGGTGCCCGGCCGGTCCGCGGCGGCGGCCTGCACGACCTGTACGTTCGCCGGGGCGGCCGAGGTCAGCAGCCGGGCCAGATGGGGCACCGGCTCGACGGTCACCACCCGCCGCGCCCGCCCGGCCAGCCGCCGTGTCCACGGCCCGTACCAGCCGCCCACGTCCACCGCCGTCCCGCAGTCCGCCGGGCACAGGTCGGCAAGGCGCGCCAACTCCGGCTCGAAGCGCGGGTACACGGCCCGGGCGACCGCCGCGACGAGGCGGGTGGGCAGATGGGGGGCCACTCTCGCCGCCCAGGTACGGGCCGTTCCGGTCATGGAGTCATCCGTTTCAGAAGGTCTTCGTGCTCGTCGTCCGTCACCTGCTCGCCGGAGGCGGGCAGCAACTGCGGGATGCCGTCGACGATCGGATAGCGGCGGCGCAGCCGCGGGTTGTACAGGGCCTCGTTCGGCGGTACGAGATGCAGCGGGCCCTTGTCGAGCGGACAGGCCAGGATCTGCAGCAGCGGGTCGTCGGGGTTCATGGGGGCGTCAACTCCTTGGCACCGATGGGGGGTTTGGGCGCCGGATCGTGCTTGGGCATGCTGAGCAGTACGGCGACGGCGAGCACCGTGCCCGCGAGGCGCAGCGCGAGCCGCAGCGGGTCGTGGGGCAGGGACTCGCCGAACGAGAGCGTGCCGAGCACCGCCGTGTACAGGCAGGTCACCGTCGTGCACACCGGCACGATCAGCGAGGCCCGGCAGCGTTGCAGCGCCGCCTGCGACATCACCAGGCCGAACGCCCCGGTGAACAACAGGAGATACGGATACGGGGAGCCCAACAGCTCAACTATCGCGCTGCCGAGTCCACTTGACGGCAGATAGCTCGACACGCCCTTGATCGCGAGCGAGCTGACCCCGTACAGCAGACCCACCGCCACGCCGTACTCGACACCGGTCGTCGGCATGCGGTGCCGGTGTCGCGTGCGCCGCTCGGCGGACCCGTACAGCCACACGCCCGCCGCCAGCGACGGCACGCACACCAGCAGGATCAGCTGGTACGGGGCGTCCCGGCTGACCCGGTCCGAACCCTCCTTCAGCGACAGTACGACCATGAGGAGCGCGGCGAGGATGGCGCCCAGCGCGTACCGCTCCCGGCCGGTCGTCTCCTCGCCGAGCAGCCGGGCCGACAGCAGGACGAGCAGCACCAGACCGGAGACGAAGATGCCCTGCGCGGCCGCGATCGGCAGCGTCCGGTAGACCGCGAGCTGCGCCCCGAACCCGGCCGCCAGCGAGAGCGAGCCGCCGATCCACAGGGGGCTGCGGAGCACCAGCCCCAGCAGCTTGACCGGTTGCCGGATCGACACCTCGGGCAGGGAGGTGAGCGCCCGTTTCTCCAGCACGAATCCGACGCTGTACAGGGTGTTCGCCAACAGGGCCGCCGCCACTCCCCACCACATCGTCCCGCCCCCTACGTCTTGCGCGCGTGCAGCAGCAGGATCGACGCGAGCGACGGTCTGGCACACGCCAGCCGGTCCAGTGCGCGCAGCGGACGCGGCACACCGTGGAAGGGCGCCCCCTCCAGCCGTACGACCTCGAAGCCGGCCGCCGCGACGAACTCCCGCAGCGCACGGGCCGTGTACAGCCGCAGATGCCCTACGACCTCGCGTCCCGGCCTGCCGTGGATCGCCCGCAGGCTCACCTCCGAGAACACCGGCTGGACGCCGGCCAGCAGCAGTCCGCGGTTGTACCAGGCGGCCAGGTTCGGTGTGGACAGCATGAGGTGACCTCCCGGGCGCAGGATGCGGCGGATCTCGTCGAGCGCGGCGTCCGGGTCGACGAGATGCTCGACGACCTCGCTGAACAGCACGGCGTCGACGGACGCGGACCCGAACGGCAGCCCGGGACCGGTGAGGTCGCCCCGGACGGCGTACGGCAGCCGGGTGCGGGCGCGTTTCAGGGCGTCCTGGGACCAGTCGACGCCGACGATCGTGTGGCCGGTGAGGAGCGGTGCCGCCGTGGCGGCCGCGGTGCCGTCGCCGCAGCCGATGTCCAGGACGGTGCGCCCGGTCTCTCCGGGGGCTCCGAGGGCCGTGGCCAGCATGCGGGCCTGGCGCAGTGAGCGGGGGGTGCCGGAGGCGACGGGGACGGCGGGATCCTCGTAGAAGTCCCTGAGGCCGCCGCGGCGCGGGGGTGCGGTGGTGTTCACGGGGCCACCTCCGTGGCGTGCAGGTAGTGCTCGAACAGGTCCCGCAGGTGGGTGCCGTCGCCGTGGCTGAGCAGGGCGCGGGACCAGCGCAGCGCGAGGTGCAGCCGGCCCGCGGTGGAGGCGGTCGTGACCGTGAGGCCGCGGGGCATCCTCGCGGGCGCCGAGAACCACACGGCGTGCGCGCGGCCCGCCTCCTCGCCGAAGTCCAAGGGGTACGGGATGCGGCCGATGTTGCTGAGCAGCGTGGTCGAGGTCCAGGGGGCGGCGGCTCTGCGCAGACCGCGGGTGAGGGCCGCCCGCCAGGTCACCGGGGTGACCGGGGCGGTGAGCAGGCTCGCGCCGTGGCCCAGTTGGGGGCGGGTGAGGGATTTGAGTGCGCGGGTGCGTTGTGCCGTGCGGCGCAGGAACGCGGGCATGTCGTCGGCGGTGTGTTTCAACTCGTCGGGCGAGAAGGGGACTTCCACCAGGCGGGTGCCGTTTCCTATCGGCATCGTCGTGTCCCTCGGGCGGTCGTCGACGGGCATCGTGATGCGGAGGGGGCGGGGGCCGGCGCCGTGTTCCCTGTTCCAGTGGGCGATTGTCAGGGCCGTGGTGACCATGAGCTGGTCGTTGACCGTGTAGGGGGAGCCCTTGGGGCGGTGGGGGAGGGGGAGTTCGGTGACGAGGAGGCCGTTGCCGGGGGAGTTCTCGGGGGTGCCTTGCGCTACGCGGGCGGGGCGGGTCCAGTTGGAGGCCGTGTCCGGGGTGTGCTGTGGGGTTTCCGGTGCGCGGGTGGGTGCCGGGGCCGGGGAGTTGTCCTTGCCGCCGTAGATTTCGGCCGCCGTGGCGAGGATGCGGAGGCAGGCGGGGCCGTCCAGGGCTGTGTGGTTGATGGTGAGGAAGAGGACGGTCGTCTTCTGGGTGCGGCTGAGTGGGGGCTGGTCGCGCAGTTCCCCGCGCCCCTCAGGGGGTTGCAGGCCAACCAGGTCTGTGGCCTCGCTGCCTTCTGCTGGGCCCGCTCCCTCCACCACCTCCAGCCGGATCGGTGGGGACAGGGAGAGGGGAGGCGCCTCCTCCAAAGCCCTTGTCCGCGCATTCCGCAACGCATCTCGCCGCGGCCTCGGAAAGGTCACCACCTCCACATCCGGCTCCGCCGTCAGTTCCCACTCGTAGCGGCGGCGGTAGCGGCCCCCTGGAGCCTCTCGCATCAGGATCCGGGGGTGTCGGTGCAGCGCCTCCGTGAACGCCTTTCGGAGGCGAGCCGGATCCAGCCGGCCCGGCAGATGCACCTCGATGTGGACCGTCTCCGGTTCCTCCTCCTGGAGGCAGTGGCGGGAGACCTCGTCGACCACCGGGAACGGGATGCGTGTCGGTGGGGTCATGTCGGTTCCGTCCTCCCCTTGCTCACCTCGACCGGCGGCAGTTGCTGTGTCGGTGCCTCGGACTCGGGGGGTGTCTCACGCTCACGCACACTCACCAGAGCCGCGAACAGCCCGATCAGTGCGAGGAGTTGGGCCACGTGGCCGAATGCCCCGTCCGCTGCGCCCACCGGTTCACCGGCTCCCACCGCCGCGGCGATCCCCGCCCCCGCCAGTGCCACGAAGGCGATCGGCACCAGGAGTCCGTGGCGTCGGGACGCGAGCAGCGCCAACGCCGGGACCAGCAGCGCGAACCAGCCCGCGATGACCACGCCCACCACCGTGAGCGCCACCACCCCGAGCCATACGCCCGGCGCCGGGGGCACCCGCTGCGGCTCGTCGGGGTTCGGTGAGCGCCTGCGCCACAGGATCAGGCCCACCAGCGCCGCCAGTGCGACCCCGCTGCCGATCAGCGCGCCGTCGTAGGTCGTCGCGGGCTCGTACGACAGCTTGACCGTGCCGCCCGCGCCCGCGGGGACGCGCCAGCCCTGCTGCCAGCCGTCGAGCCGCAGCGGGGACAGCGACTTCCCGTTCAGGGTGGCCTTCCAGCCGTCGTTGTAGTTCTCGTACGTCGTGAGGTACGAGGCGGCGCCCGACCCCACGGTCACCTCGCGTTTGTCGCCGAGCCAGTCCCGTATCCGCAACTCCCGTGCGAGCGCGGTCGGTTCGGCGACGGTGCCGCGGGTCAGCGTGACGCCGGTCAGGGCGAGCGGCCCGGCGTCCCCGCCCTCGACGACATGCTCACCGGAAGCGAGGGACAACTCGGCGTCCGAGCGACCGGACTGACAGAGCGTCACCGTCAGCTCCCGCCGGTCGGTCAGGTCCCGGATCCGGCCCGACACGCCGGTCTGGTACAGCTTCCCGTCGACCGCCAGCACCGGCCCCTTGCCGCACGGCAGGGAGAACTTCCGCGTGGCCTTCGGCTGCGGGGTCCGGTACTGGTCGAGGGCCGGGATGTAGGCCTCCGTGAGGCCCACCGGGAGTTGGAGATCCTCGTCCGCGACCGGGTTGTGCAGGGTCAGCGGGGCTGTCTTGGTGATCGTGATGTCGAGGCGGTCGGTCGTGATCGACGGGAAGCGCACCGCGCCGTTCTCGTCGACACCGGCGACCGTCGCGCCGTCGGGCGAGGTGATGTCCACCTCGGTGGGGCGGGCGGAGAGTCCGCCGGCGGGCGCCAGCACCACTTCCCCGATGGGCTGTTTGCCGTTCCAGCTGAGGTGGACGGTGGGCCGGTCGCCCGCGATCCAGGCCGTGGTGAGGTCGCCGTCGGTGAGGTTGCGGGCGGACAGACCCGTGCCGAGAGCGGCCGTGGAGTCGGCGGTCGCGGTGATGCGGTTGCGCTGGTCGGGGGCCACCTCGTACAGCAGCTTGTCGAGTTCCTCCCCGCTCACCGGTACCGCGCTCGCTTTCACCGAGTACGTTCCCGAGGCCGCCGTGTCGAAGCGGCGGTGCAGGCCGGCCTCGGTGCCGGTCGGGGAGATCCCGGCCGGGTCGGGGACCCGGTGCAGGGAGACGATCTCGGCGGGCGCGTCGGAGGAGTCCGCGTCGGCCGGCAGCCGCAGCAGCCGGGTCACCTGCACGCCCGGCAGGTCGATCTCGGAGAACCCGGCCCCGGCGAGACCGGTCCGGCGCGCGACCGAGTCGACGATCGTCAGCTTCATCCAACCCGTCGTACCCGGAGGGGCCTTGACGCTCTGTGTCGACCCGTCGGCCCGCAGGAAACTGGTGCGCGAGCCGTTCTCCGTCTCCACCCGCACCTTGGTCGCCGCCGACCGCACGCTGTCCTGCGGCAACGGCGTGACCTTGAACGACGAGGGCATGTCGTACGCGGGGTCGGAGAACCCGATCCGCAGCCACTGCCCGTCCGGCGAGCCCGCCACGCCCTCCGCCCAGGCGGTGTCCGGGTTGCCGTCGAAGGCGTTGACCGGGTCGAACTGCGGGAGATGGAACAGCCAGTTGCCGTACGACGACGCCGTCACCGTGCGGGCGCCGCGCAGTTCGGCCACCGTCTGGTGCGAGAGTCCCGTGGTCGGCAGGATCTGGTGCGGTTTCTCGCCGGCGTCCTGGGCGGCCCCGGAGGCGTTCCGTTCGTCGTCGGTGTACGTGTACGAGGTGTTCGCGTTGACGAGCCCGAACCGGGTGTCCGCGCGCCGCAGCCCGTCGCCGACGACCTGGAGCGGCGGGGTGCCGAGACCGGGGTGGTTGTCCCCGGTCAACACCGTTGCGCGGCCCCGCAGTTCGGTTGCCAGCGGCAGCAGCGACTCGGGTCCGCCGGACACCTGCACGGTGTCGGCGACCGGCAGCAGCCCCGCCTGACCGGGCCGTGGCACGTCCTCGCTCGCCGGACGGTAGATCTCCACCGCCCGCTGCCTCGGGTACAGCCCCTCGATCTGGAGCGGGGTGTCGTTCGCGATCTTCCCGCCCGTCATGAGCGGCCCGAGGCCCGTCACCCGCTCGTAGCCGGACTGTTCGAGGGCCCGCTTGACGACCGAGGACGACACGGTGCCGATCTGGTCGGGGTCGAGGTCGTTGCGGACGACGACGTAGTAGACCCCGGCCCGGCTCAGGTAGTCGGCGAGGCCCGGGATCTCGCCGCCGGTCAGCAGGGCCTGCTCGACCGCGTCCGTCGTACGCCGGTTGCCGGGGGTGCCGAAGGGGATGTAGTCCCGTTGCGCCCACCGGGACTCGGCGAGCACGTCGAGCGGCTGGTCGATGGGGGAGCCCCAGGTGTAGATGCCGTGCGCGGTCGCGGGGACGACGAGGGCGCGCGAGTCGGGGGAGTACTTCTCCAGCCAGTCGGACGTGGACTGCCAGTACTTGGGCAGTTGCTGGAAGGAGCCCGGGTTCAGGATCGTGCCGTTGAGATACGGCCACATCAGCCCGGGCAGGACGAGGACCGCCGCGATCAGCGGGGCGTACCGGCGTCCTCTCATCTCACGCGCGCCGCGCGGTTCGGTCGCCACGCCCACCAGATGGGCGAGTCCCAGCACCAGCGCGAGCGCCAGCCCCGGCTGGAACTTGTAGATGTTGCGGAAGGGCGCGAGGCCGCCGTTCAGCCAGTCCTGCACGAGCCCGTGGAAGGGTGCGCCGAACGCGCCGCCGTATCCCGCGAGCAGCACCAGGACGGCCGTCAGCACGGTCAGCACCAGCCACCGGCGCTCCGGCATGTCCCGCCGCGCCAGGCCCGCGAGTCCGAGGCCGGCCGCGAGCGCCGAGCAGAGGATCACGACCACCGAGGAGGCCACGGTCCAGCCGGCCGGCAGCCACGCCTCCCCGAGGTGCAGATAGGCGACCCAGTTCCCGGCCCCGCGCAGGGACTCCGTCGCCGACATCGTCTCGGTCGTGGTCCGCGCGCTCTCGACGTACGGCAGGAAGTTCTCGCCGTAGAGGCCGAGCAGCAGCAGGGGGATCACCCACCAGGCCGTCGCCAGGATCACGCCCGGTACCCACCAGGCGATCAGTTTTCGCTGCCGGGGCCCGGGTGGCCGGGAGAGGAGATACAGGCCGACGGGCAGCAGACAGGCCAGCGTGGAGGCCGCGTTCACCCCGCCCATGAACGGGATGATCAGCGCCGAGCGCAGGGCGGCGATCCGGGCGCTGTAGCGCTCGTTCGTCAGCGGCAGCAGCACCCACGGCAGGAAGGCGCCGGGCAGCGCGGCGGCGGAGGTCGAGCCGATGACGATGGTGAAGGTCGGCCACAGCGCGTACGCGACGGCGGCGAGCAGCCTTCCCGGCCCGTTGCCGATGCGCAGCCGCTCGGCCAGCCTGAGCGCGCCCCAGAAGGCGACCGACACGATCAGCGACAGCCACAGCCGCTCCACCAGCCACACCGGCAGTTGGAGGGCGTGGCCCAGCCAGTAGAACGGCAGCATCGGCCACAGATAGCCGACGTACTGGTCCTGGATGCCGCCGAAGGAGCCCTGGTCGTGCCACAACTGCCCGAGGTCGGCGAGGAAGCGCCCCGGGTCCGTGGTGACGCCCAGCTTGGTGTCGAAGGTCTGCCGGCCCGGGTGCGCCACGAGGAACAGCACGAAGACCACGGCCCAGAACCCCAGCAGCCAGCGCCGCGACCGCGGGCCCTCCGGGGGGCCCGACATGCTCGCGGTGGTGGGGACGGCTGCCGGAGGAGGGGCCTGGACCGTGGACGTCGTCATGGTGGACACCGCCGGAGGATGAGGAGGAGGTTCCAGGTGGCCACCTCGCGGATCCCGGGAGCCCGGACGACGGTCTCCGCGAGGAAGGGCCAGTAGCGGGAGCGCGCCGAGACGACCGTGACGTCGTCCCGGGCACGCACCTGCCGCAGGGTCGGGCCGATGTGCACGGCGAACAGGTTCTCGCCGAGGGTGTGTTTCGCGGCCTTTCCGGTACGGCGCCGATAGCGGGCACGGGCCCGTTCGGCGCCCAGGTAGTGCCAGGGCGCCCACTCGTGACCGCCCCACGGGGACAGCCAGTTGGTGAACGACACGTAGATCAGCCCACCGGGCCGGGTGACCCGTACGAGCTCACTGAGGAAGGTCTCCGGGTCGGCCACGTGCTCCAGCACGTTGGAGGAGAAGGTGACGTCGGCGGCCGCGTCCCGCAGGGGGAGCAGATAGCCGTCGGCGATCACGGTGGAGTCGGGTGGCTTCGCTCCCAGTTCGGTCGGATCGGGCTCGAAGAGGAACGCGTCGGCACCGCGTCTGCGGAACTCCTCGGTGAAGTACCCGCTGCCGCCGCCGACGTCCACGACGGTACGGCCGGCGACGGGACCGTCGTAGGCCTCGACCTGGTCCACGGCGTCGCGGGCGAGCAGCGCGTAGCAGGACTCGGGGTCGTCCTGCTCATGGAGGAAGGCCCGGAAGAGAGTGAGGGAACGCCGAAGGGAGGGGTCCTTCGCCCGAGGCCGTGTCACGGTCCCCAGCCCCTCACCGCCTCGGAGGCAACCGCGCGAAACTGTCTGACGGTCCGATGCCAACGGAATCGGGCAGCCCGATCGCGAGCAGCCTTGCCCATCAACTCCCGCTGATGGGACGACAGAGCCAACGTGCACCACGCGGCGGCGAACGAGGACTCGCCCCGCGCGAGCACCCCCGTCTCCCCGTCCACGACTGAGTCCCGCAGTCCGGGCACGTCGAAGGCGATGGTCGGTGTCTCCCGGGTCGCGGCCTCGGTGACGACCAGCCCCCAGCCCTCCACGGCCGAGGGATGGAGCAGCAGCCACGCCTCGCACAGCAGCCGGTGCTTCTCGGCCTCGGAGACATGCCCGGTGAACTCCACGCCGGGACCGGCGAGTTGCTCCAGCTGGGACCGCTCGGGGCCGTCTCCGACGATCACCAGCCGACCACCGGTCACCGGCCGGACCCGCTCCCAGAGCCTCAGCAGCAGATCGATCCGCTTGTACTCGACCAGCCGGCCCACGGCCACGAAGAGTGGTTCGGGCGAGCGGCGGACGAGGGGCTCCGGCTCCTCGACGCCGTTGTGCACGACGCGGATACGGTCCCGCTCTACTCCGATCGCCCGCAGGGCGTGGGCCGTCGACGGGGACACGGCGACCAGCAGGCTCCGGTGTCTGGCCGCCGCACCGGCCAGGGCCCAGTGTTCGAGTCTTCGGCCGATCCGGGCGGCCGGCGCCAGGGGCCCGCCGAACCGCATCTTCCACAGGTCGGTGTGCACATGGTTGACCAGACACAGGGTGGGTCCGTGGTGCCACAGGGGCGCGAGGTACGGCATGCCGTTGCACACCTCGACCAGCAGGTCGGTCTCGCCGACCTGGCGGGCGAAGGCCGTACGGGCGCGCAGGTAGTGGCCGAACTCGCCGCCCGCCGACACGACGCGGTAGTCCCGGTAGGAGGCCGGGCCGCCGCACAGGAGGGTCACCTGGTGGCCGAGCCGGGTCAGTCCGTCGGCGAGGCGGTCGACCAGCAGCTCCGAGCCGCCGGCCGCGGGATTGTCCAGGTCACGATGGGCGAGAAAAACGATTCGGCGCGGAGGTGGGGGGAGCGCCGAGGAGTGGTGCGGGCTGTGCGATGAGGGTTGCCGCTGCGACGCCTGGGGAGGCGTGTGCAGCGGATGGGGCACGTGCTGGGGCATGGGTGCTCCAACTCGTCTCAGGGTGCGGAACTCAGCAGTGTCTTTCCGGCTGGTTGTGGGGGGACTGAGCGCTTCTCAGGGGGAGGATGTGGACGGGCTGTGTTCAGGTGGGGTGGCACAGTTTTCGCCCACCGGTACGCCGTGGCTACTCACCCACGTGACAATTTCCGGGCTTATTAGAGCTGACGTCCAGTCACATCGTGAGGACGGGCTCGGGCGTATCCCTCATATCGGTGGACTCGGGGCGTCTGCGTCCCCGTACCACCAAAACGCCCCCCACGGCAGCCAGTACGAATCCAGCCACAGCCGCCCCGATCGGCAACGTCTCGCCCACCGCGCGCAGTTGGCCGCTGTCCCGCTTGGCCAGCCGCACCGCGTCCTTCTGGGTCGCGGTGGTGAACGCGATCTTCGGGCTGTCCAGTAGGACCACGGCGTCCTTCTTCGCGCCGGGAGCGCGCAGGGTGCGCTTCGGGCCCACCTGTGCGTAGACCACCCGGCCGGTGCGCTGGTCGACGACCAGCTCGATGCCGTGGTTGGAGTACCACTCCTCGGCCAGCACCTGCGGCCGGCCGGGCTGGTCCACGATCGTGCCCGGCACCAGCCGTGTCCCGACCTTCGCCGGGGCGACCGTGCCGGTGAACCGGTAACCCGTGTACCCCTGAACCTTCTTCGTACCCTGGTAACGCAAAGTCACCGTCGAGCCCAGGGAGTTGTCCCACCACTGGTAGGAGCGTCGCTGCACGTCGAAGGGGAACTTCAGATAGGCCTCGCCCTCGATGTACGGCTTCTCGCCGCAGCAGTGCACCGGCTTGGTGGTCTTGCGGTCCATGACCCAGCGGTGCGGGACGAACTCCAGGGCGTCGTGCGGGTCGGCGGCCGGCAGCGACTTGTCGGTGTCGACGGTGGTGGTGACGTCCCACACCGCGGCTCCGTCGCTGCGCTCACTGTCCTCGACGTCGCCGCGCACCCGCTGGGTGACGGTGATCCGCTGGTCGCGGACGGTCTTCACCTGCTCGGTGTCGAAGACGCTGCCCGTGCCGCGGTAGACGGCGGTCTGGTCGATGTTGATCGGATTCAGGGCGGCCCGTGGAGTCACGTACCAGGCGAGCAGTGGCGCCAGTACCAGCAGAAACGTGCCGAGTCCCAGCAGGATCAGGGAGATTGGAGAGGCTGTACGGCGCATCCGGACACTCCAGTGGCGTGAGTTGACGGAGTTCGGGCCGCTCTATGGGCCGGAGACCGTAGGCGTCTTGGCGCGGGGTGTCAATGTCTTGACGGATTGTCAATGTGCTGTCGACACTGGGGCTTCAGGCAGGGTGGGTACCGGACGGGTTCCGGGTGGGGACGTACGCCGGATCGAGCCGCTCGAGAGAGGCTGCCCCTGCGATGTCCAGACTGCTCGCCGCCGCACTGACCGTCGTGGTCTCCGCTTTGCTCGCCGTCGGTGCCGCGCTCGGCATCGTCGCGCTCTTGGAGGCGACACCCGAGCAGCCCAACACCCCCTTGATCACCTACGAGCAGACGGACCAGGGGAGTTGACCCGTGGCCGCCCGCCCGGCAACCGTGCACACCCGCTCGGCCTGGCACGACGTCCCCCGCCTCCAGGTCCGCCGTTTCGCGGCCATCGCCATGGCCGAGGCGCCGGCCCTCGCGGAGGAGATCCTGCGCGAGATCCGCCGCGAGTACCCGCATCTGCCGGTGGTGCTCGACGAGTCCGGCGAACCGATGGCGCTGGTCGGCATCCGCCGCGCGATCGAGGTCTTCGTCCAGCACCTGGAAACGGCGGAGGGCCGTCCCACGGTCCCCCCTGGCGTCTTCCAGGAGTTCGGCCGCGGTGAGGGCCTGAACGGCCGCAGCCTCGACTCCCTCCAGGCGATCTACCGCATGGGCGTACGTCTGGCCTGGCGCCGGTTCGCCGACATCGGCCAGCGCGTGGAGATCCCGCCGCCGGCGATGTACGAGCTGGTGGACGCGGGCTACGAGTACCTGGACGGACTGGTCGACCAGTCGGTCCGGGGCTACGCGGAGGCGGCGGCCCGCCAGGCGGGCGAGCGCCTGCGCCTGCAGCGCCGCCTGATGGAGTTACTCCTGGCCGAACGCCACCGGGGCGATCCGGCGGACGCGCTGACGGAACGCGCGGCCCGCATCGGCTGGCCCCTGCCGAAGAAGGTGGCGGTCGGCGTCCTGCTCCGTCCGGCCCGTGAGGCGGTGCCCCCCGCGGTGGGCCAGGGCGTCCTCCTGGACATGGACTACGAACAGCCCCGCATGGTCGTCCCGGAACCGGGCGCGGCGGGCCGCCCCGAGCTCCTGCACCGGGCCCTGACCGGCTGGGCCGGCGCGATAGGACCCCCGGTCCCGCTCGCCGGCGCGGCGAAGTCGCTGCGCTGGGCCGAGGCCGCCGTACGCCTGATGGAACGCGACCTGCTCCCCGCCGGGGACGTCCTGTACTGCACCGAACACACCGAGGCCCTGGTCCTGCTCCAGCCGGAGGAACTGATCGACGACCTGGCCCTGCGCTGCCTGGCCCCCCTCCGGCACTGCGGCCCCACCCACGGCCGCCGCCTCGCGGAAACCCTGCTCGCCTGGCTGGAGACAAGGGGCGGAGCCCCGGAAGTGGCGGCCCGCCTCGGCGTCCACCCGCAGACCGTCCGCTACCGCCTCCGCCAGATCCGGGAACTGTGGGGCGACGAGATCGACGACCCGGACCGGCGGTTCGAGCTGGAGCTGGTGCTGCGGGCCCGGCGGTTGCGGGGAGAGCTGGCGTGACCGGCGGCCGTCCCGGCCAACCGTGAGGCCACCACGCAATGTGACGTGTCGCACACGAACACCCGGGAACGGGCAGCTCGCACCCCTGCCCTTCCTGCGGAAACGCGCCCGATGGCGACTTCGTCACCCGCATGACCATTGCCCGAGGAAACAGCCTGTCGCTAGCCTGTGTTCGTCATGCCGATCGTCTGTTGAAATTTCGAACGCAGACGCCTTAGACGCAAAGGGAGGGACCGGTTGTGGGACGCCTCGTACCTGCCGTGACCCGGGCTCTCGATATTCTCGAGCTCTTCCTCGACGGAGACGGGACGCTCTCCGCCCCCGACATCGTGCGCAGGCTCCAGCTGCCGCGCACCACCGTGCACGAGCTGGTGACCACTCTCGCCGCCCGGTCGTACATCGTCCAGGTCCCGGGCCAGCCGGGACGCTACCGGCTCGGCGTGCGGCCCTATCAGCTCGGCAGCCGGTACGCCGAGCAGCTCGACCTCGCCGCCGAGGGCCAGCAGGTCGCCCGGTCCGTCGCCGAGACCTGCGACGAGACCGTACACGTGGCGATCCTCGAGGGCACCGACGTCATCTACATCGCCAAGGTCGACTCGACGCACGCGGTGCGTATGGTGTCGGCCGCCGGCCGGCGCCTGCCCGCCCACTGCACCTCCGTCGGCAAGATGCTCCTCGCCTCCCTCCCGGAGCCGCAGCTCGCCTCCCGTATCCCGGAGGGCGCCCCGCTCACCGGTATGACGCCCAACAGCATCACCGACCCCGCCGCCCTGCGCGAGGCCCTCGACGAGATCCGCCGGCGCGGGGTCGCCGTCGAGAACCGTGAGTCCAACCCGGACGTGTCCTGCGTGGCCGCCCCGGTCCGCGACCGCACCGGGCAGGTCGTCGCCGCGCTCTCCATCTCCGTGCCGATGATCCGCTGGAGCGACGACCGCCGCGGCGAGCTGGAGCAGCTCGCCGCCAAGGGCGCCGCCGAGCTGTCCGAGCGCCTCGGCTACCGGAGCGTGGGATGACCCGCTTCACGAAGTACGACGTCGCCGTACGCGCCGAGGCCACCCTCGGCGAGGGGCCCACGTGGGACGGCGAGCGGCTGCTGTGGATCGACATCCTCGGCGCCCGGCTCCACACCTACGACCCCGTCTCCGGCCACCGCACGGTCCGCGTCCTGGACCAGCACATCGGTGCCGTCAAGCCGCGCGCGGGCGGTGGACTCGTCCTCAACCTCCGGGACGGCGTGGCCCTGCTGGACCCCGACGACTCCTTCCGCTGGCTCCACCACGAGCCCGTCCCCGGCCGCCGGGCCAACGACGCCGCCGTGGCCCCCGACGGCTCTCTGTGGGCCGGCACCATGCGCTACGACGAGGCACCGGGCGGCGGCACCCTGTCCCGGATCACGGGTGACGGCACGCACCGCACCGTCCTCGACGACGTGGCCGTCAGCAACGGCACCGGGTGGAGCCCGGACGGCCGGCTCATGTACTACATCGACTCACCCACCCGCCGCGTCGACGTCCTCGACCACGAGGGCGGGCGGCTCTCCGACCGCCGGCCCTTCGTCGTGATCGAGGACGGCGCCGGCTTCCCCGACGGGCTCACGGTCGACGCCGACGGCTGCGTCTGGGTCGCCCTGTGGGACGGGGGAGCGGTCCGCCGCTACACCCCCGACGGCACCCTCGACCACGTGATCACCCTGCCGACCCCGCGGGTCACCGCGTGCGCGTTCGGCGGCCCGGACCTGACCGACCTGTACATCACGACCGCACGGGTGGGACTGGACGCCCCGCACCCCGTGGCGGGCTCACTGCTGGTGGTACCGGGGGCCGGGAAGGGCGTGGCGCAACAGCCGTTCGCGGGCTGACTACTGCAGGTCCGCCTTCTTCAACTCCTCGGCGGTCAAGGGCGGTTCGGTCAGAGTCGGCTTCAACGGGCCGACCGCCGCCGCCAACAGGACACTCGGCGCGAGCAACACCTCGGCCCGCCGCTCCAGCGACGTCACGTCGGTGACGCGGCGGGCGATACGGCCGTTGCCGGTGGCCGTGTACATCAGCCGGTCGACGTACGCGGCCACCAGGCGGTCCCGCGCCGTCGGCCCCTCCTCCGTGGCGCCCGGGTAGAACACGTCCTGCCCTATCGCCAGATCCCACGCGGCCGCGACCGGCCGGGCGATCGCCTTCTGGATACGACGGGACAGACCGGGCGCGCCCCAGCCATGCCGTCGTATCACCGCCCGCAGGGCCACCGCGCCCTGGGCCGCCACCGACATGCCGTGCCCGTAGACCGGGTTGAACGCGGCGACGGCGTCGCCCAGCACGGCGAAGTTCTCGGGCCACACCGGCATCCGCTCGTAGTAATGGCGGTGATTGGCGGTCGTCCTGGTCAGCGCCACGTCCGTCAGCGGCTCGGCCCGTTCGACGAGGTCGGCGACGATCGGGTGGCGCAGCTCCGCACGGGCGTACCGGGCGAAGTCGGCGGCGTCGGCGGAGGGTTCGCCGCCGCGCGTGCCGTACAGCGTGACCAGCCACTGCCCGTCCTCGATCGGCAGCAGCACACCGCCGTGTCCCGGCCGCCCGGAGCGCGCGTCGGGCTGGACGCTGATGACGGGGTAGCCGTCGCGGGCGAGTTCGGGGGCGCGGTAGCGGCGGCTGGCGTAGGTGAGACCGGGGTCCACGGTGCGGCTGCGGGGGGTGGGCAGGCCGAGCTCGGTGAGCCAGCGCGGGGTCCGTGAGGAGCGGCCCGTCGCGTCGACCACCAGGTCGGCGCGCAGGGTGCGTTCGGCGCCGGCCACCCGCACCCGGACGCCGGTCACGGCCGTGCCCGTGCCGTCGAGCCCGAGCACCTCGGCGCCTTCGAGCAGCTCGATCCGGTCGTCGGCCAGCACCTGGGCCCGCACCGTGGCGTCCAGCAGGTCCCTGCTGCACAGCAGCATGAAGTGCGACTCGTGCCAGCGGCGGAACCAGCCCCTCGGCGACAGCGCCACCATGTCCGTGGTCACCGGCAGCCGGTGTGCCCCCGCTGCCCGCAGTCGCCGCGTCACACCCGGCAGCAGTTCCTCCAACGCGATCGCCCCGCCGGACCACAGCTGGTGGACGTGGCGGGCCTGCGGAAGCCCCTTGCGGGAGGCCGGCCCGGAGGGCAGGACGTCGCGCTCCACGAGGATCACCCGGTCGGCGAGCCCGGCCAGGGCGGCGGCCGCGAGCATGCCGCTGTGTGACCCCCCGAGGACGACGGCGACCGTGGCGGAGCGGGGACGCTCGGTCAGGTTCGCCTCCCGGCGGTCACGCCGGTCATCCTCGCCGGCCTGCTTTCCTGCCGGGGGCCCGGGGGGTGTCCCCCGGGAAGACGCTGTACTCATGCGTGGACATGCTCTCTGCCGGGACGGTGGCGCGGCTGCGCACCGCCGTGATCTCGTCGGGACTGCGCAGGGCCTCGGAGACGGCGTGGATCTCCTGCAACAGGTAGGTGGTGTCGAAAGCCGTCGTGTCGTCGCCGTCCGTGGCGTGCCGACCGGTCTCGACGGCCTCCAGGATCGTCACGGCGGCGGCGAGGGCCTGGGCCCGGTCGGGCGCGGCGCCGAGAGCGAGGGCGGCGTCGTGGGCCTGCCGCCGCAGGTCTTCGTCGAGGCGGCGGGAGAGCTGGAGGAGCGCGTCGCGGATGTAGGTCTCGCGGCGGATCAGGCGGATCTCGGGGGCGGCCCACAGGGCGAGCGGCTCACGGCGGCCGGTGACGGTTCGCAGCAGCCGGGCCAGCGGCTTGAGGGTCCGGCACCGGCGGCGGATCAGCCAGCGCCCCTGGAGGTACTGTCCGGCGTGCGGGACGATGACGCCGGTCGCGACCATGGTGGCGCCCACGCAGGCGGCGGACGGCGCGATGTTGGTGTTGAGCCAGTCCAGGTCGTGCCCGGTCCACCGGGCCGTGATGGCGGTGAACTTGGCGGCGCTGAAGAGGAGGTTGGTGACGTATCCGACGCTCAGGAACCTCAGCCCCCAGCGCAGCCACCCGTCGAGTCCGTCGGTGCGTATCCACGTCCAGATGAGCCGGGCGGTGATCAGGCAGGCTGCCGTGTGCACGGTCAGGTAGAGGAGGATCTCCTCGCGCATGAAGGGGGTGGTGGCGTAGTACGTGTCCAGGTCCCGGATCTGTTCCACCGGTACGTCGGCGAGCGCGAACAGGACCCACAGCGCGACCACCACGGCCGTGTAGACGGAGACCACCCACCGGGTCGCACGGCGCGTCTGCTCCCGGCGGTCGGTGTGGCCGTTGCGCCAGTGCACCACCAGCAGCAGCCAGGACGCGGACAGCGCGGTGATCAGGGAGTACACCCAGGGTGCCGCGATGTTGGGTACACCGGTGACCCGGTTGGTCCAGGCGATGGTGCTCGGGGCCGCGAAGACGAACACCGCGCAGGCGAGCAGCAGCACACCGCCTACGGCACGCAGCAGAGGGTCCCGCCACAGCTTGACGATGCTGGGCAGCTTGATCGCCAGGGCCGCGCCCAGGACCAGGCCCGGCAGCCAGAAGGAGATGGACAGGCCGGTGAGGAACGCGGCCGGTCCGTCGGCCAGTTGTGGAGCGGTCACCGGGTCCCGCCTCCGCGGCCTCGGTAGCCGAGGGACCTCTGGACCGGGTCGGCGGCGGCACGGTCGCCGCCCCGCCCCGACGCGTAGGGCCAGAACGCCGCTGCCAGCCGGTGCCCGAAGTCGTCGGCCTCGGCCTCGTCCGCCTCGCGGGAGCCGTTGCGGGCCGCCACGGTCAGGGCGACGGAGTCCCAGCCTGGCCGGCCGGCCAGCGCGTCCGCCGCGGCCGCGTGATGGTGCGAGTGGCCCGCGTGCAGGTGCCACAACTCATGGCCCAGTATGACCAGTTGCTGCATCTCCTCGGCCCGCTCCTCCACGATGACGAGGTCGAAGTCCTGGAACTCCACCCACAGTCCGGTCACCGCGATCTCGTCGGGGAACCGCTCGAAGCGCAGGTCCACGGGCCGCCCGCCGCGGCGCGCGCTCATCTCCTGGCACAGGGCCCGGCACAGCTCGGGCACGTCGGCCGGGGGACGGGGTCTGGCCCGAACCGCGGCGGTGAGGTGGGAGACCAGATCGCGCATGGCCGAGGTCGCACGGGTGCGTCGTAGCGCCGAGGCGATCCGGGCCGCACTCCTGCGCGCGCCCGCGATGTCCATCCCACCCCCTGAGCTCTCCCGCCGCCGTAGGACGGGCTGTTCGAGACTACGCGCCCGGCCCTGTCCCGTCACGCGATCCGATTTTGCTGCTCGGGCCATTGACTGGAAAGCGCTTCCTGCCTACGGTCCCGTTCGAAGTTACGAGCGCAATTCGAGATATCGAACAGATGGGGCAGGGAATGGGACGACCTGACCTGAGCCGCAGGCAACTTCTCGCCGCGGCGGGCGGACTGAGCGTCGCCGCGAGTCTCGGCTTCGCGGCCCTCGGTACCGGCGCCGACGCGCTCGCCTCCGGCGCGGACACCCGGGTGCGCTACTGGAACCTCTTCAGCGGCGGCGACGGCGCCAACATGATCACGATGCTGGACGCCTTCCGCAAGGCCAACCCGGACATCGACGTGAAGGACTCCACGCTCCAGTGGGGCAACCCCTTCTACACCAAGCTCGCCATGGCGGCCGCGGGCAACCGCGCACCCGACCTCGGCGTCATGCACATGGGCCGGGTCACCGGCTTCTCGCCCGGCCGCCTCCTCGACCCGTGGGACGTCGGCCTGCTCGCCAAGTACGGCGTACGGGAGCAGGACTACAACCCCGCGCTGTGGAAGCGCGGCGTCATCGACGGCAAGCTCTACGCCCTCCCGCTCGACATCCACGTCCAGCTCTGCTTCTACCGCAAGGACGTACTGGGCAAGGCGGGCCTGCTCGGCGACGACGGCCGGATGATCCCGGTCACCTCCACCGACGAGTGGTTCGACGTCCTGAAGAAGGCCAAGGCCGCCCAGAAGAAGGGGCTTCAGACGATCGGTCTGTGGACCAACGACCAGAACTTCCAGTGGTGGTTCTTCGTCGCCTTCTACACCCAGCTCGGCGGCAAGTGGTTCAACGAAACCAACACCGAGGTCCTCTTCGACCCCGACAAGGCCACCCGGGTACTGGAGTTCCTCCGCAGGCACGTCACCGACGGGTACGTCATCCCCGGCGCCCCCACCGGTGAACAGTTCATCAACGGCGCCCCCTTCACCTGGGAGGGCAACTGGTCCGTGCCGGTCTTCTCCGGCGCGAAGCTGGACTACGGCGCGACCCCGCTGCCGCCCGTCTTCGGCCGCCGGGCCACCCACGCCGAGTCGCACGCCTTCGTCCTGCCGCATCAGGCGGGCCGCGGCGGCGCCACCAACGAGGCCGCGCACGAACTCGCCGCGTACGTCGTGACGCACGCCCTCCAGTGGGCGGCCGGCGGGCACATCCCCGCGTACACGCCGACGCTCTCCACGGCCGCGTACCAGAAGCTCACCCCGCAGAACGAGTACGTCAGCGCCATGGACCACCAGGCCACCGAGCCGAAGGTGTGGTTCGCGGGTTCCACCGGCGTGCTCGCCCAGGACCTCGGCCCGGTCGTCGTCTCCTCGACGATGGGTTCCGCCAAGCCGGACAAGGTCGCGCAGACGATGAAGAACCATCTCACCAAGCTCCTCGCCTCGAAGAACCCGATGGACGGCAGGACCGCCGCGCAGGGAGGTGCGGTCGCATGACGACCAGCGCTCAGACCGTCGTCGCACCGGCGCGCGCGAAGACCGCCGTGGCGAGCGCCACTCTCCGCCGCAAGCAGGGCTTCCAGCACGGCGGCTGGTTCGTCGCCCCGTTCCTCGCGCTCTTCGCGCTGTTCGTGATCTGGCCGCTGCTGCGCGGGGTCTACCTCAGCTTCACGGACGCCAACATCTCCGGCGACGCAGCGAGCTTCGTCGGCCTCGACAACTACCGCGAGGCCCTGGGCGACTCGGCGATGTGGGACGCGCTCGGCCACAGCGCGTACTTCACGCTGCTGGTCGTCCCGTGCATCACGGTCCTCGCCTTCCTGCTCGCGATGCTCGCCCACCACATCGAGCGCGGCAAGTGGCTGTGGCGGCTGTGCTTCTTCGTGCCGTTCCTGCTGCCCTCGACGGTCGCCGCCAACATGTTCCAGTGGCTGTTCACCCAGGGCATCGGCCTGATCAACGAGACCTTCGGGCTCGGCACGCCCTGGCTGACCGACAAGTCGTACGCGATGCTCGCCATCGTCATCGAGACCCTGTGGTGGACCGTCGGCTTCAGCTTCCTGCTCTATCTCGCCGCCCTCCAGGGCATCCCCGGCCACCTCTACGAGGCCGCGAAGCTGGACGGCGCGAACGCCTGGCATCGCATGGTCCACATCACGCTGCCGATGCTGCGCAACATCACCGGCCTGGTGATCGCGCTCCAGGTCCTCGCCTCGCTCCAGCTCTTCGACCAGGCCGTCGTGATGATGGACTTCGGGCCGGGTCCGGAGGTCAGCACCCGCTCCTTCGTCCAGTACACCCTCGAACAGGGCTTCACCAGCTACCGCGTGGGCTACGCCTCCGCGATGTCCATCATCTTCTTCGTGATCATCGCAGTCGTCGCCCTGGCTCGGATGTGGCTGCTGCGCACCCGTGAGGAGGGCGGCCGATGACCACCGCCGTACAGGTCCGCAAGAGTCCCCGCAAGCCCTGGACGCCCAGCCAGATCATCCTCACGCTGCTCGGCGTCGCCGTCTCCGCCGTGTTCGTGGCGCCGATCGCCGCGGCCCTGTTCACCTCCCTCAAGTCCGAGGCGGAGGCGGCCGAGATCCCGCCGCACTGGCTGCCGAAGGTCTGGACGGTCCAGGCGTGGAAGGCGCTGTGGGAGACCGGAAACATCACCAACTGGTTCATCAACTCGCTGGTGGTGTCGGTCTGCGTCACCTCCGTCGTGCTGACGGTCAGCGCGCTGGCCGGATACGGCTTCGCCCGCACCGAGTTCCGCGGCAAGAGCGTGCTCATGGGCATCGTGATGTCGGGCCTGATGATCTCCCCGGCGGTGCTCGGCGTCCCGCTGTTCACCACGGTCCAGCAGATGGGGATGGTCGACACGTACTGGGGCATGATCCTGCCGCAGTGCGCGCCGGCCGCGATGGTCTACATCCTCTACAAGTTCTTCCAGGGCGTCCCGCGCGAGCTTGAGGAGGCGGCCTTCATCGACGGCGCGGGCCGCTGGCGGGTCTTCTTCACGATCGTCGTCCCGCTCGCGAGGCCGTCCCTGGCGGCGGTCGGCATCTTCACCTTCATCGCCTCCTGGAACAACTTCCTGTGGCCCTACATGGTGACCAACAACCCCGACCTGATGACCATGCCGAACGGCATCGCGACCGTCATGAACTCCTACGGCATCCAGTGGGCCCAGCTCATGGCCGGCGGCCTCATGGCGGGCCTGCCGCTGATCATCGTGTTCGTCTTCTTCCAGCGCCAGATCGTGGCGGGCGTCGCCCACACGGGGCTGGCCGGTCAGTAAGGAGCCCGATTTGAAGCGCCTGAGATACGTGACCCTTCTGACCGCCGCCCTCATCGCCCTGCTCCCGACCACGGCACAGGCGGACGTCACCTACCCCGACCCGCTCCCGGTCAGCGGCCAGCAGATCATCCACGACCCGACGGTCATCCAGCTCAAGTCCGGTGGCTACGCGGCCTATTCGACCGGCGGTGTGATCGGCGCCCGGCTGTCCAAGGACCTCAGGCACTGGACCGACGCCGGCAACGCCTTCGCGGAGCCGCCGAGTTGGTGGTACGAGTACAACGACACCGGTGACCCCTGGGCCCCGGACATCTCCTACCGCGCGGGCCGTTACTGGCTCTACTACGCCGTCTCGTCCTGGGGCACCAACCACTCCGCGATCGGCGTGGCCACCTCCCCCTCCGGCCTGCCCGGCACCTGGACCGACCACGGCAAGGTCTTTGCCTCCGAGACCACCGACTCCTGGAACGCCATCGACCCGGCGGTCGTCGGGGCGGACGGCAGGCTGTGGATGTCGTTCGGCTCGTACTGGACGGGCATCCGCATGGTCGAGCTGAGCCCGGTCACCGGGAAGGCCCTCCCCGGTGCCACCGTCCACCACCTGGCCACCCGCCCCGACGCCCCGTACGCGGTCGAGGGCCCGTCCGTCGTGAAGCACGGCCGCTTCTACTACCTCTTCGCGTCCTACGACGCCTGTTGTGCGGGAGCGAACTCCACGTACAAGATCAGAGTCGGGAGATCCACTTCGATCACGGGCCCGTACGTCGACAGCACCGGCAAGCCGCTCCTCGAGGGCGGCGGCGACCTGCTGCTGGCGGGGCACGGGAGGTACATCGGCACCGGAGGCGAGTCGGTCTTCCGCACCCGCGGCCAGGACTGGCTGGCGTACCACTACTACGACGCAGAGGACAACGGCACACCGAAGCTGGGTCTGAACAGGCTCGGCTGGGTGCGTGACTGGCCCGTTGTCAAGTAACTCCGTTCCTGAAAGGTCCCCATGAGCAAGCCCACCGCCCGCTTCACCCTCGACCCCGCCTTCAAGGTCGGCGAAGTCAACCCCCGTATCTTCGGCTCCTTCGTGGAACACCTCGGGCGCTGCGTCTACACCGGCATCTTCGAACCCGGCCACCCCTCCGCGGACGAGGACGGAATCCGCACCGACGTCCTGGACCTCGTCCGCGAACTCGGCGTCACCGCCATCCGCTACCCCGGCGGCAACTTCGTCTCGGGCTACAAGTGGGAGGACAGCGTCGGCCCGGTGGAGGACCGCCCCCGCCGCCTCGACCTCGCCTGGCGCTCCACCGAGACCAACCGCTTCGGCCTCTCCGAGTACATCGCCTTCCTGAAGAAGGTCGGCCCCCAGGCCGAGCCGATGATGGCCCTCAACCTCGGCACTCGCGGTGTCGCCGAGGCCCTGGAACTCCAGGAGTACGCCAACCACCCTTCCGGCACCGCCCTCTCCGACCTCCGCGGCGCCCACGGCGACAAGGACCCCTTCGCCATCAACCTCTGGTGCCTGGGCAACGAGATGGACGGCCCCTGGCAGACCGGCCACAAGACGGCGACGGAGTACGGCCGGATCGCCGCCGAGACGGCCCGCGCGATGCGCCAGATCGACCCGGGCGTCGAACTCGTCGCCTGCGGCTCCTCCAGCCAGTCCATGCCCACGTTCGCCGAGTGGGAGGCAACGGTCCTCGCCGAGACGTACGACCTCGTCGACTACATCTCCCTGCACGCCTACTACCAGCCCGAGAACGGCGACCTCGACTCCTTCCTGGCCTCCGCCGTCGACATGGAGTCCTTCATCGAGAACGTGGTCGCCACCGCCGACCACATCGGCGCGAAGCTGAAGTCGAAGAAGAAGATCAACCTCTCCTTCGACGAGTGGAACGTCTGGTACATGTCGGAGTGGCACGAGATCGAGAACTCCGGCGCGCGGGACTGGGCGGAGGCCCCCCGCCTCTTGGAGGACAACTACAGCGTCCTCGACGCGGTCGTCTTCGGCTCGCTTCTCATCGCCCTGCTGCGGCACGCCGACCGCGTCACCGTCGCCTGTCTCGCCCAGCTGGTCAACGTGATCGCCCCGATCATGACCGAGCCGGGCGGCCCGGCCTGGCGCCAGACGACGTTCTTCCCGTTCGCCCAGGCCTCGCAGTACGGCCGCGGCGAGGTCCTCGACGTACGGGTCGACTCACCGACGTACGAGACGAAGAAGTTCGGCGAGACCGACCTCCTGCACGCCACGGCCGTGCGCGCCGAGGACGGCACGGTCACCGTCTTCGCCGTCAACCGCAGCCAGAACGACCCGCTGCCGCTCGAGGTCGCCCTGAACGGGCTCGACTTGACGAGTGTCGTCGAGCACAGCGTCCTCGCGGACGCCGACCCGGACGCCCGCAACACCCTCGACGCCCCCGAGCGGGTCGCCCCGCACGCGGCCGAGGGCACCGCGCTGAAGGACGGCACCCTCACCGCCGTACTTGAGCCGCTGTCCTGGAACGTGATCCGGCTGGCCTGACGGTTCAGCGGCCGGGGGAGTCCACCGGTGTCACCGGCACTCCTCCGGCCGAGGCGCCCATCGCCGTCAGCCGTACGTTCCCGGGCCCCGACTCCGTCGTCCCGTCGGACAGCACCGCCAGCGCCAGGGTGTTGGTGCCGCGGGTGCGCAGGATGCCGTTCGGCAGGACGAAGGTGTGCTGCGGGCCCACGTCGTTGACGTACTGGCCCATGTTCCAGCCGTTGAGGAAGATCTGGACGCGGTAGGCGCGCTTCGGATCGTCGTCGAGGGTGAGGCCGATCGAGGCGTCGATGCCGGCGTCGACCGCGAGCCGGAACGTCGTCCGGTACCAGGTGACCCCCTGGCGCCGGTCGGCGCGCGGCAGCTCCGTGGCCTCCCAGCCGGCCTCGGCGAAGCCCGGCAGGTGCCAGCCCTTGCGTTCCCCGTAGAGTCCGCCGTTGTTGAGCGGACCGCGCACCGGGTCGGGTGCCGTCTCGCCCCGGATGCGCCAACTCGCCTTCGGCGTACCGCCCTTGAAGGTGACCTGGGTCAGCCCCCGGGCCGCCTTGTGCGAGTCCGCGGATCCGCCGTCCATGTCGTGCGCCATCCGCCGTACGAGGACGGACAGGACGCGAGGCGAATCCCCGGCGGCCGGTGGCACCTCGAAGGTGGCCGTCGCCGTCCAACTCCCCTTGCGGGCCGTGCTCTTGTCCGGCACCGGCATCCGGTGCGTGCCCAGCGGCTCACCGTCCAGCCACGCCATCAGCAGCCCCTGCGTGCCGGTGCTGTAGGCGAGGGACACCGACTCCAGGTCGTCCGCGTCCGTCAGGTGTGCCCGGTACCAGACGTCGCCGTAGTGGAAGCCGTAGTCGTCGGCGAAGAGGACCGGCCCGCCCTTCGGGACCGGCGTGACGCTGTAGGAACTGCTGCGGTCGGCCGGCGTCCAGCCGGAGTCGTCGTAGTCCGGGGCGGACTCGAAGTTCTCGGTACGGCGCCGCCAGCCGCCCAGCGCGGGCAGCCGAACCGCGCCCACGGCGGGCACGGGGAGCTGTCCGGGCGTGGCCGGCATGTCGGCCCGCAGGCTGCCCATGGGGGTGACGGAGGTGGGCAGCGGACGTCCGTTCCAGGTGATCCGGCCGATGCCGCGCGGGGCCCACACCTCCATGCCCGTTCCCTCGACGGTGTCGCCGGTGAGATGGGCGGTCACACCGTCCAGGGTGGCCCCGCGCACCAGCGAGGGCCCGTACACCAGCACCGGGCCGGTCGGGGTGTCCACCGGGAACAGCCGGAGCGCGGCCGCGTCGTCGGCGAGGACCAGCAGCAGCGGGGTGTCGCTGCCGCCGGCCTCGACCCGCACCCGGGCAAGGCCGCCGACGCCCATCGGCGCGGTGATCCTGAGGACGCCCAGGTCGTAGTTCCACGCGGGTTCCGCGTCGCCCCGGGTGACCAGCGGCTCCTCCGGGCACTCCAGCAGGACCTGCGCCATCTCGCCGTGCGGGGCCGTGAAGACGGCGACGTCCATCCGCCCGACCTTGAGGGACATCATGGGCTGCGCGGTGGCGTACTTGAGGATGCGGCCGCCCAACTGCAGGTTGGCGGTGAGCAGTCGGGCGTCATGGGCGGCGATGGTGAACGCCACGTCGATCCCGGCGGCCGGGATGGTCGTCGTGATCGGCGTGTCGGTGTCGTTGCGCACGACGTACACCTGGGAGCCGGTGTCCGGGTTGGTCAGGTGGTACACCTTCAGCCGCTCGTCCTCGGCCCGCACCGCGTCCGCCCGGTCCAGCTTGGCGAAGTCCGGGACGGTCCCCAGGAGATGGCCGAGCTGGTGGAGCGGAGCGAGTTTCGGTGTCTGCCGGCGTGCCTCGTCGATCGCCGCCCCGTAGTCGTACGACGTGTAGACCTGCGGCGCGGGAAGCCAGCCCCACGAGGTGCCGCCGAAGGTCATGTAGACGTTGTGCACGGTGATGCCGTTGGCGAGGTTGGTGAGCTGGAAGCGCCGCTCGTAGGCCGCGTCCCGGGTGTACCGCGCCTCGGCGTACCCCTTGCCGTCGAAGGTGGCCCCGCCCCACGGGTCGAACCAGCCGCCGCCGAACTCCGGAATGAACCCCGGGGTACTGGGGCTGGCCGTCGCCCCGCCCTTGAGGCCGCCCTCCCCGAAGTCCCCCCAGTCCGGCGGCACCTGCGCCGGATCGGGATACCCGTCGAAGCCGTACAGCCAACCGCGCTCCTCGCCCCCGGTGTTGAAGGAGCCCGGGGTCCAGTAGCCGTTCCTGCCCTTGTCGTTGTGGAACAGCGGTACGTCGATCCCGTCGGCGCGCACCTTCTTGTACAGGTGGGACATGTAGTCGCGACCGAGGGGCTCGTCGACGAAGGCGTCGTACTCGTTCTCGATCTGGTAGAGCAGGACCGTGCCCGTGCCCCTGGTGAACAGATGCCGGGCGGCGATGGCGTTGACCTCGCTCAGCCACTGGTCGACGTGCGACAGATAGGCCGGGTCGGAGGTGCGGGCCCGGCCCGCGGTCGCCGCGAGCCAGCCCGGGAAGCCGCCGCCGTCGACCTCGGCGTTGATGTACGGGCCGGGGCGCAGGATCACGTACAGCCCGGTCTCGGTGGCCGTGCGCAGGAACAGGTCGAGATCGCGGACGCCGGTGAAGTCGTACTGGCCGGGGGCGGGGGAGTGGTAGTTCCAGGCCACGTACGCACTCACCGCGTTGAAGCCGTGGGCGCGCATCTTCTGCAGGACGTCCCGCCACAGGGAAGGACTCGGCAGCCGGAAGGGGTGCATCTCGCCCGACCGCAGCACCAGCCGCCGGCCGTCGACCAGCAGCGAGTACTTGTCGTAGCCGACCTTGTGCCGCACCCGGTCGGCCGCGGGCGCGCCCGGTGCGGGCCCGGTGGGCACGCTGTGGGAGGCGTACGCCCTGGTGGTCTCCCCACCACTGCCGCTCAGCGCGAAGCCGAGCGCCGTGGTGCCGGCGAGGGCGCTGAATGTACGTCTGCTCAGCTCCAAGGGAGCGCCTCCTGGTGGTGCCGCGCTAGCGCCAGTCCGTTCGTGGGTGTGAGTGGTGTGCCTATTGTGGCGTGGCCATTGTCTACGCCCCAACGCCGCACAATTGTCGTATGAGGATCTCTGCACGGGCGGACTACGCGGTACGGGCGGTGCTGGAGCTTGCCGTGAGGCAGGGCGCGGAGCCGGTGAAGGCCGAGGCCATCGCCGCGGTCCAGGACATTCCGCACAAGTTCCTTGAGGGGATTCTCGGCGACCTCAGGCGCGGTGGGATCGTCGACAGCAGGCGTGGCGGGGGCGGCGGTTACCGGCTCGCCCGGGAGGCCTCGGCCATCACGGTCGCGGACGTGATCCGCGCGGTCGACGGGCCGATCGTCTCGGTGCGCGGCGAGCGCCCCACCGGTCTGGAGTACACCGGCTCCGCACAGCCGCTGCTCCCGCTGTGGATCGCCCTGCGGGCCAACGTCCGCAAGATCCTGGAGGGCGTCTCCATCGCCGACATCGCGGGCGACGCGCTCCCGGAGCCGGTGCAGCGGCTCGCCGCCGAACCGGCCGCGTGGGAGAACCCCTGACTGTGTGACGTGGATCACGGCGAGGGGAAAACCTGTCGCCGGGGCCGGGCGTCTAGCAGGTGTGAGATCAGTCAGAGCAGCGCTGCACGAGATGGACGAGGAGCGTCTCGTCCGGCTGGTGGCCAAAGGCGACCGTGCCGCGTTCGAGGAGCTGTACCGGCGTACGTCGCCGTGGATGGTGGTGCGGCTGCGCCGCCGGTGCGTGGACGAGCAGATCGTCGCGGAGGTCATGCAGGAGACCTACCTGGCGGTGTGGCGCGCGGCAGGTGCGTTCGCCGGGACCGCTGTCGGGGGGACGGCCACCGGCTGGCTGTGGACGATCGCGGCACGCCGCCTGGTCGACGCGTTCCGGCGCAGAGCCCACCACGCGGAGCCCCCGCCGACCGCCGCCCCTCCCGAAGTGGCGCCCGCCGCCGAGGAGTTGGCGCTTGCGGAGACCGTCGGCGGTGACGTCGGGGACGCGCTGCGGAGCCTCGCACCGGAGCTGAGACAGGTACTGCAGGCGATGGTGCTCGACGGGCTGTCCGTCCGGGAGACCGCGGTCCTGCTCGGGCTGCCCGAGGGCACGGTCAAGACCCGTGCCCGCCGGGCCCGTATCGAGATGCGGAGGGCGCTGGCATGAGTGTCGAACACGCGTCGAAGCGAATCATCGAGGGATACGTACGCGGCGGCGCGGACCTCTCCGCCGACGAGGTCTGGGCCGTTGAGGCGCATCTGGAGTTGTGCCGGGTGTGCCGTGACCGGCTGTCCGCCGCGGTCGGTGCCGGGGCGCCCGACGTGGCGCGGCTCGTCGACACCGTGTGGTCCGGCCTCGAACCCCGACTCGCGGTCACCGCCACGATGCCGCGCCGACGGCGCTGGTCGGCACGGCTGTCGAGATGGATGACCCCCACGATGGTGCCGTGGCTGGCCATGGCCGTGGGCATGACGCTGCTGACCCTGCTGCTCGACCTGGCCTACACCGGCTCCGGCGAGGTCTCGCTGGTGCTGCTGCTCGCCCCGGTGCTGCCCGTGCTCGGCGTCGCGGCGTCCTGGTCGCGCGGCCTGGACCCGGCCTACGAGCTGACGGCGTCGGTGCCCAGGAGCGGGCTCCATCTGGTGCTGCGGCGCACCGTGTCCGTGCTCGGTGTGGTGGTCCCCGCGCTGCTGGTGGGCGGCTGGGCGACGGGAGTGATGGTGGTGCAGTGGTTGCTGCCCTGTCTGGCCTTCACCTCGACGACCCTGGCGCTCGGCGGTGTCATCGGTGTGACCCGCGCCGCCTTCGCGCTGGCCGCTGTGTGGGCCGGAGTGGTCGTGGCGCCGACCCTGGCCACCAGCCGTACGACCTTCGCCCTGCAGACGGGCGGTCTGCCCGTGTGGGGACTGATCCTCGCGCTCGGCATCGGTGTCGTGATCGCCCGCAGAGGCGCGTACACCCTGCTGGGAGCCCATCGATGACCATCGGGAAGAACTCGGGAAAGGAACACCGCATGACGTCCGCCGTGAGCGCGGCCGACATCGCACCGACGGCCTACGCCTGGGAGATCCAGGCCACCGGGCTGAAGGTCAGGGTCGGCAGGAAACGGATGGCCGTCGACGGCCTCGACCTCTCGCTGGGCGTCGGCGTCCACGGACTCCTCGGGCCCAACGGGGCGGGCAAGACCACTCTCATCCGGACGCTGGCCACCGTGCTGCGCCCCACCGAGGGCAGCCTGGAACTGCTCGGCGAGTCCGTGGGCGGCATGGGCGAGCACCGAGCGGTGCGCCGCCGAATCGGCTATCTGCCGCAGGAGTTCGGCTACTACAAGCGCTTCACCGTGCGCGAGTTCGTCGAGTACATGGCGTGGCTGAAGGAGGTGCCCAGCGCGAGCATCCCCGCGGCGGTGCAGCGCGCCGTGGAGCGCGTGGGTCTGGCGGACCGCGCCGACGAGAGGATGAAGGCCCTGTCGGGCGGCATGGTGCGCCGGGTCGGTATCGCCCAGGCCATCGTCAACGACCCGACGATCCTGCTCCTCGACGAGCCGACGGTCGGCCTGGACCCGGCGCAGCGGCTGCGCTTCCGCGAGCTGCTGCAGGAGTTGGGTACGGACACCTGCGTGCTCGTCTCGACCCATCTGGTGGAGGACGTCGCCGCCGCCTGCACCGACGTGGTGCTCTTCGCAGAGGGGCGGCTGGTCTTCAAGGGGCCTCCGGACGAACTGGCCTCGGCGGGCGGACCGGAGCACGAGGGCGACAGCCCGCTGGAGCGCGGCTATTCGGCCATGCTGCTCAACCCTGGTCAGGGAAGGGGGACTTGGTGAACGGCCGCGTTCTGCGTATCGAGTTGAGGCGTTCGGTCGCCCCGTGGGCCGGCGTCGTGGTCCTGGTACCGGCGCTGGCGTTCCTGTACCTACTGGACGACACCTGGCGGAGCGGCACCACGGCGTGGACGGCCCAGTGGACGCCGCTGGCCATGAAGACCCGCTCCCTGCTGTTCTACCTGTGGCCGCTCACCATAGGGCTCGGGGCGCTGCAGGGACTGCGCGACCACCGCTCGAAGATGTCCGAGCTGTTGACGAGCACCCCGCGGCCCGCCCGGCACCGCGCGGCCACCCTGGCGGTCGCGACGGCGATCACGCTGGCCTCCGCTTTCGCGTTCCTCGTCCTCGTCGGCGGGGTCCAGGTGCTCGCCCACACCGAGTACACACACCTCGGATGGCTGCCCATCTCACTGGTGGGCGTGCTCTTCCTCGTCGCGGGGGCCGTGCTGGGCATGGGGGCCGCGAGGGCCCTGCCGTCGCCGCTCACCCCGCCCGCGCTGGCCATGGGCGCCTTCGTGTTCACCGCCCTCATGCACATGTCCCTGGGCCGGACGGAGACGCGCACGGCGGACGGATTGACGAGCACGGAGCCGAACCGGGTCTCGCTGCTGTCACCGACGGTGGAGGACGTGCGCGAGGCGTTCGTCACGCTGTCCGCCCCCGTGCACGTCGGCCAGACGATCTGGCTGCTCGGCATGGCCGCGACCGGCTTCGCACTGCTCGTCGCCGCGACCCCGCGCGCCCGGCTCACCGCCCTGACGCCCGTCCTGGCGGGTGCGGTGATCGCCCTGCTCGTCCTCCCTTCCGACCCGCGCCGGATGTACGTCGTCGACAAGGCCGCCGCGGAGCTGGTGTGCGACGGCCCGGTGTGCGTGACGACGACGCAGCAGGGACGGCTCGCGGACCTCGCGGGCCCCGGCAAGGAGGCGCTGCGCCGGCTGCACGGTGCCCTTGGTGATCAGGGGCCGGACTCGGTCCGGGAGAACACCGCCGTACTGCCGGAGGGCTCCACGCCGCGGTGGTCCCGCAGGACCGTGCTCTTCGACTTCGACGAGGACCTCATCGCCACCGCGAAGGGCGAGGAGCTGACCTGGGCCCTGATCGCCAAGGGCATGGTGCCGGGGTGCATCCCCGTCGGCTGGAGCGGCATGGGCGGAGACGAATACGCGCGGACCGTCGCGCTGGGCTGGGTCCTCGGGGACCTCAAGCCGCTCGGCGGCCCGTCGGCACGGTTGCCCGCCGCGGCCGAAGCCGAGACCCGCACGGTGTGGAAGGAGCTCATGGCACTTCCACGGGCCGAGCAGCTCTCGCGGATCAACGCGATGCGCGCCGCCGCGCTCTCCTGCAAGGGCGACCCGTTCGACGTACTGTCCGGCGGTGCGTCCCGGTGAGATGGCTGACGTTGTACGCGCGTTCGCGCCAGGTACCCGCGGCGCTCGCCGAGGTGCTGATCGGGGCGGTGACGCTGTGGGCACTCGCTCGGGACGGGAACGCGGGGCCCGGTGATCCGCGCATGCCCGCGCTCGTCCTCACCACGGGGGCGATGGCGGTCTCGGTCGGGCTCGGCGGGCAGGACCCCGCGCTGGACCGGACGGCCGCGATCCGCTGGATTCCCCGCAGGGCGGCGCACGTGCTGCTCGCCGGTGTGTTGGTCGCCGCGTCGCTGCTGACGGTGCAGACCATGGGCGTGTCCATGGCCACCACCGCGTTCGTCGTCCGGGACACCGCGGGCCTGATGGGCCTGGTCGCCCTCGGTGCGGCGCTCTCGGGCGGCCAGTACGCATGGACGCTGCCGTTCGCCTGGCTCTCGTTGGTGTTCTTCGCCCCGCCCCCGACGAGTGCGCCGATGCACGTGGCGATGTGGATGCTGCTGCCTCCCGGCACGGCGGCGGGCACCTGGACGGCCCTGGTCCTCACGGTCGTCGGCAGCACGGCGTACGCCGTCGCCGGTCCCAGACGACAGCCATCCAACTGACGCTGTTCACAGGTGAGTTCGGCCATCACCGGAATGGCTGGAGTTCGCTCTGGCGGTGTCACAGAGCGCTCCCTACGATTCGATCGCCGCGGTGCTTCACAGAAACCACACAGGTTCTCCACGCTTCAACTTCAGCGCAGAGGAGAGACCCCCCATGGCAAGTGGACTGCTTCTGGGCGGCGCCGTCGCCGCCCTCGTCGCCGCGGCGGTACCCGCGCACAACCCGTCCGGCGGGTTCGTCGACCCGCCCCCGGACAAGATCGTCATCAACGTCGCCACGGTGAACGGCTCCGGCTGTCCCGCGGGCACGGCGGCCGTCGCCGTCTCCGAGGACAACACCGCGTTCACGGTGACCTACAGCGACTACCTCGCCCAGGTCGGCGGCAACTCCGACCCCACGGCGTTCCGCAAGAACTGCCAGCTCAACCTGATCGTCCATGTCCCACAGGGCTTCACGTACGCCATCGCGGAGGCCGACTACCGGGGCTTCGCCTCGCTCCAGGCCGGCGCGAGCGGCGTCCAGCGGGCCTCGTACTACTTCCAGGGCTCCTCGCAGACGGCCGCCAAGACGCACACCTTCCCCGGCGCCTACAACGACAACTGGCAGGCGACCGACACCACGGACTGGGCCCAGCTGGTGTGGGCGCCCTGCGGGGTTCAGCGCAACTTCAACATCAACACGGAGGTCCGCGTGAACGCGGGCACCTCCTCGCCGTCCAAGGTCAGTTTCATGACGATGGACTCGACCGACGGCGACATCAGCACCGTGTACCACATGGCGTGGAAGGAGTGCCCGGGCAAGTGAGCGGGTGTCGCCCGCCGCTCTTGTGGGCGGCGGGCGACGCGTGATCAGCGTTCGACGCCGAGTGTCAGGGTGCCTGAGTAGCCGACGGCGGGGCTGCCGCCCAGGGCGGTGAGGGTCAGCAGGCCGGACTCGGCGCCGCCGTCGTCGTAGACCGAGTCCTGGGCGAGGGTGGTGCGCGGGACCGTGTTGGCCGAGTACGGCGAGAGCGCGCCGACCTTGGCGGTGACCGTCTCGTCGAAGAAGAGCTGGCCGGTGTRGAKCTCGGTGCCGCCGGTGAAGGAGCCGTCGGAGGTGAGCGTGACGCCGACGTGCACCTTCACGTGGATGTGGACGCAGCGGCCCCGGTACCAGCCCGGGTAGACCGTGGTGATGCGGGCGACGCCACCGGAGTCGGTGAGGACGCCGCCGCGCAGGAAGGTGCCGCTGTCGGGCTCGTTGTGGCCGTTGTTGCCGACGTAGCCCGAGTACTCGCCGAGCGCGTCGCAGTGCCAGATCTCCACGAGGGCGTTGCTGATCGTGGCGCAGGTGTCGTCGTCGACGACGGTGAGGGCGAGCGTCAGCGGGAAGCCGGTCTTGCCCTCGGTGATGTCGGCGCGGACGTACTGGCCGTCGAGGTAGTAGGGGCCTTCGGTCATCTCCTTGGTGAGGGTGCAGACCGCCGCGGCGGCCACGGGGGCGGTGTCGGCTGTTCGCGCGGTGGGTGTGCCGGGCGCGGCGGCGCCGAGGGCGAAGGTGGCGGCGGTGGCGCCCGTGGCGACAAGGACGGTGCGGCGGGCGACGGTGTCTCTCGTCGCGGTCTCGCTCATGGGGGTCTCGTTCATGGGGGTGTCTGTCATGAACACGGCACCGTAGGAGTGGTCCCTGTTGATGGGCTGTCAGTTCGGCAAAATGAGGGACCGTCAAGTTTCTTGCGAGTCAGGTTGCGGTGTTCGGAGGGGTGGACGCGGTACCGTACCGGGGCGTATGCCGACAAGGAGGGTAAATGGGGCTTACCGTGCGGGTCGAACGGCGCATCGCGGAGGACTTCCCCGGCCGGGACGGCGAGGTGGTGGGAGATCTCCTCACCGAACTGGTCAACCACCTGACCGACCGCGGCGACCGGGAGGACAAGGAACGGATCGCCGCAGCGACGCTGCTGTGCGGACAGGGCCGGGTGGACCGGCTCCTCGACGCCGTCCAGCTGGCCAAGGAGGACTGGCGGGACGTGCTCGTGGGAGCGGGGCTGGCGGACGCCGGGTGGAGGGAGCGGCTGGAGGCGGACTTCGGGCCGGCGGTCGCCGCCGGCTGACACACGGGTGTGAGAGCCCCACCGCTGGTCTCGACGTGGCGGTGGGGCCGCCTGCTCTTCCGCTCCCGGATTGTGCGGGTTGTGCGATGGCCGTCCCTCGGCACGGCCGGGGGTGCTGCAATGCTGGTGAGTTTGCCGGTGATGCACGGGACGGGAGGCACGGCTGTGGACGGGGGACCCCCTGACCTGCTCCGATTCGAGGTGCTCGGGCCGTTACGGGCGTGGCGTGGCCCGGTGCGACTGGAGCTGGGACCGCTCAAGCGACAGGCCGTGCTGGCCGCACTGCTGCTGCGACAAGGCGCCGTGATGAGTCACGAGCGGCTGCTCGACGCGGTGTGGGGCCCGGAGCCGCCTGCCGGCGGTTCAAAGGTGCTTCCCACGCACGTCAACTCCCTGCGCAGGACGCTCGATCCGAAGGGAACTTCGCCTGCGGAGTCGGTGATCCGCAGCGGCAAGGGCTGGTACCGCTTCGTCGTCGAGGATGTCCGGCTCGACACAGTGGAGCTGGAGGAGCGGGGCCGTACGGCGCTCAGGGTTCTCGCCTCCCGGGATCCGGCCGCCGCAGCGGACCGACTGGCGGCTGCCGTCGGGCTGTTCAGGGGCGAACCGCTGGCCAACGTGCCGGGACCCTTCGCGCGGGCGGAGCGCGAGCGGCTGGAGGAACGCCGACGGAGCCTCCGGCTGGAGCGGCTCAAGTGCCTGGTTCTGCTGGGCCGGTTCGCGGAGGCCCTCGACGAGCTCGGCGGGCCGTCCGCATCCTCGGAGGCCGACCGCTACGACGAGTCGCTGACGGCCCTGCGCATCCGGGCCCTGTACGGCCGCGGACGCCAGGCGGAGGCGCTCACCGCCTACGAGGAGCTGCGCATACGCCTGCGCGACGAGCTCGGCGCCGACCCGGGTGAGGAACTGCGCCGGGTGCACGAGGCGGTGCTGCGCCAGGATGACGCCGTAGTGCTGCCCCCGCCGCCCGCTGCGCCGCGAGCGAACATCGTCCCCGCCGAACTCCCGCACGACGCAGCGGGGTTCGCGGGCCGTACCGGTGAACTGGCCCGCCTCCAGGCGCTGCTGCCCACCGATAGCAGCCCGGCCAACACCGTCGTCATCTCGGCCATCGGTGGCGCCGCCGGCATCGGCAAGACCGCGCTGGCCGTGCACTGGGCACATCAAGTCCACGACCGCTTCCCGGACGGCCAGCTCTACGTCAACCTGCACGGCTTCGACCACGACCGCCGCCCCCTCGAACCCCGCGAGGCCCTCGAACTGCTGCTGAGCGGCCTGGGCCTGGCGGCCTCGGAGATTCCCCCGGACCACGAGGCCCAGGGCCGCCTCTTCCGTACCCTGCTGGCCGGCCGGCGCGTACTCGTCCTCCTGGACAACGCGGCCTCCGCCGAGCAGGTACGTCCGCTGCTGCCGTCCAGCCCTACCTGCTGTGTCGTCGTCACCAGCCGCAACCGCCTCGGCGACCTGGTCGCCCGCGACGGCGCCCACGCCCTGCCGCTGGGCCTCCTCCAGCCGGACGAGGCCCGCGCCCTGCTCAGCCGGGTCCTCGGCGCGCACCGGGTCGACGACGACAGACACGCGGTCGACGACCTGATCCGCCTGTGCGGCAGCCTCCCCTTGGCCCTGCGCGTCGCCGCCGCGAGGCTGGCCGGCGACCCGGCGCTGCGCACGGCCGACCTTGTCGCCGAGATGGCGGAGGGCAGCCGACTGGACGCGCTGGAGACGGACGGCGACGCAGGCTCTCCGCTGCGTACGGCCTTCTCGGTGTCGTACGGCGCTCTGACGCCGGACGCGCGACGGTTGTTCCGGCTGCTCGGCCTGTTCCCGGGAGCGGACTTCACCGCGGAGGCCGCCGCGGCCTTCCTCGACACGCCGTTGTCCCGGGCCCGCCGCCTGCTCGGCACGCTGGCCGCGGCGCATCTGGTCGAGCCGGTGACGGCGGGCCGGTACCGGTTCCACGACCTCGTTCGCGAGTACGCCGGGGAGCGCGCACTGGTCGAGGAGACGACGTCGGAGCGTGAGGCCGCGCTGGAGCGGCTCCTGCTCTGGTATCTGCACGCCGCTCGTGCCACCGCGGGGACCGGACTCTTCCCGGAGCTGCCCAGCAGCCTCAGGGCCGGCGAGTACCCGGGCGCGCCCTCGGCCGAGCCCGGACGATGGCTGGACGCGGAACGGGCGAATCTCCTCGCCGTCATCGACCACGCCGGCCGTCACGGCCCCCGCCCCGTCGCCTGGTACCTGACGTCCACCCTGTTCAGCCAGTTCTGGATCCACGTGTCCCGGAAGACCTGGCAGACCACCGCACAGAGGGTACTGGAGGCGGCCGAAGCCGAAGGGGACCTGTTCGGCCAGTCCGCGACGCATTCCAGTCTCGCCGCGGCCCGATGGGATCGCGGGCACGTCCGGCAGGCGATGGAGCACGCCACCCGCGCCCTGGACATCAGCCGGGAACTCGGCTGGACGGCCGGCGAGGCGTCGGCCCTCGGCCTGAGGGCCTTCGCGAAATGGAGCATGGCGCGGCTCGACAGCGCGTACGACGACCTGACCACCGGGTTGCGCCTCTTCAGCGCGGTCGGCAACCCCCACTTCGTAGGGTTCGGGCTGGTCGGCCTCGGTATGGCCAGCCGAGATCTGGGCCGGCTGCGCGAGGCCGCCGATCACCTCGAGCGTGCCTTCGGCCTCGACGCGGAACACAGCCGGTGGGACAACGGCCCGGCCGTGCAGGTGCTGGGCGGGGTGTATTGGGAACTCGGCCGCCTCGCCGACGGGCTCGCCCTCCTCGGACCGCGGGTGGCCTCCGATGAGAGGGCCGGTTATCGAGACGGCCGCGCGATGATGCTCGACGCCGTGGCGAAGATCTACCTTGAACTCGGCCGCCATGACGAGGGGTTGGCATTGGCCGAGCGAGCGCTGGCGATGGACAGGGACACCAAGCGGTACTGGATCCAACCCGGAATCCTCAACACGGTCGCCGCCGCCCACCGGAGACTGGGGCGTCCGGACCATGCCCTGCGGGCCGATCGGCAGGCTCTCGCCCTGGCTCGCGAGGCGGGTTTCAGCCGCGCCGAGGCCGACACCCTCGTGAGCCTAGCCCTCACCCACCAGCTGCTGGGCCGCCCTGACGAGGCCCGCACCCACGGCGAACAGGCCCTGCGCCTGGCCCGCGCCCATTCCTTCCGCGTGGTGGAGGGCCAGGCCCTGACCGCCCTCTCCAAGACAGCCGAGTCCGGGCAGGACCGCGCGACCGCTGTCGCACTCGCCGAGCAGGCCCTTACCGTCCACCGGGAAACCGGTCACCGCCTCGGCGAGGCCCGCACCCTCGTGGCACTCGCCGGCCTCCACCGGAGCACCAACACGACCACCGCCGAACTGCTGGGCCAACAGGCCCACGCCGTCTTCGCGGACGTCGGAGTACCCGAGGAGGTCACAGGTCTCTGAGTTCCATCCCGGCCGGTTCCGCCAGCGGAATTACGATGAAATGGCTGTCCCTGTGAGATGGGTGAGAAAGTCGGCCCAGGGGGCGGGGGAGAGGGTGAGCCGAGAGCCCTCGCGGTTCTTGGAGTCGCGGATGTGGATGGTGGCGGGGGTGAGGGCTACTTCAACGCAGTCGCCGTCGCCGCCACTGCTGTAGCTCGACTTGAACCAGAACAGTTCGTCGGTGGTCATAGGTCTCCTCGCATCCGCTGCAGCAGGCTCACGGAATCCGTGAGAGTGAGAGCCTGTGACCGCATCCTGGCATACCGTCGTTGGAGGACGCTGATCTCCTGCGCTTCGGAGACGAGCAGACCGGCTCGCTGTCCCTCGCAGTAGGCGAACCACCGGTTCGCCGGTGTTTCCAGCAGTTGCATGGGCCCATCCAGGCCGGCGTGAGTCGTCTGCACCGTCGGCATGATCTGGATCTCCACATTCCGCAGATCCGCGATTTCCAGTACGTGATCGACGAGTTCGCGAGTGACATTCACGCCGCCTGTGCACCGCCGGAACAGGTGCTCCTCCAGGATGAAGCCGAACGCCGTGTTCGGCCTTTCCCGTAGCAGCCGTTGGCGCTCTGCTCGGGCGACCCACTGCGCCTCGATCTGTTCGTCGTCCAGCGGCGGGAGCTGATTCGTGAACAGCGTCCGCGCATACGCCTCCGTCTGCAACAGCCCCGGAATCAACCGGCATTCATACGTGTACAGCGTGATCGCGGTCGCCTCCAGCCCCGCCCACTGGCGAAACCACGCCGCCAACCCCGCCTGCCGAGCCAGCTTCGGAAACGACTTCCGCAACGCCCCCGTGTTTCCCGTCGCCTCCTCGCCCCGCTCCACCAGCACCAGATCCGGCATCCGGCGCCCCAACTCCACGGACGCCACCGTGTGTTTGGAGAAGCCCACCAGATCCCCGAACTCCTCCCGGCTCAACCCCGAATGCTCCCGCAGGGCTTGCAGAACCGCCCCGAACGTCCGCATGCTGTCCGACGACTCCGGCTCACCGCCACCATCGACCACAGTCGGCCACCTCCCGCGCCCATGGTCACGTTCCGTCACGCGTACTGTCCAGCCCGTGACCGCGTACGCTGCCGCAGCGTACGCGGCGCCCACCTGGAGAAGTCCCCCTCGGGGGCACCAGATTGGGCCCATGACAGCACTTCCCCCACCCCAACCCACGGTCACCGTACGTACGTTCACCCAGCGCCTCAGCGCGACTCCACGCGGCGCCCGTCTCGCCCGCCACCTCGCCCTGAACCAACTGCACGACTGGGGCATCCCGTACGACAGCCCGGCCGCGGACGCCGTCGCCGTGATCGTCGCCGAACTCGCCGCGAACGCGGTGACCCACGGTCGGGTGCCGGGGCGGGACTTCGAGCTGCGGCTCTCCCTCGTCACCGGCAGTGTCCGCGTCGAGGTCACCGACACCCGCGGTGAGCTCCCTGCTGCCGTACGACCACCAGGTCCCCTCGACGAAGGCGGCCGCGGTCTGCTCCTCGTCGAGGCTCTCGCCGACCGTTGGGAGGTGTTGGACCGGGAGCCGCTGCCCGGCAAGACGGTCCGGGCCGAGGTGGATGTGCTGTGGGACCAACCGCATTGAGGTGCGGTCAGCGGTCGATGCTGGCCATGTTGGCCTCGTCGTGACGCTCGCCGGCGGCGGGTGTGAGGTTGTTCAGGCGGTCGAGCTGCGCGGCGCTGAGTTCGACGGCGTCGGCGGCGGTGTTCTCCTCGACGCGGGTGACGCGGCGGGTGCCGGGGATGGGGGCGATGTCGTCGCCGCGGGTCAGCAGCCACGCCAGTGCGGTCTGGGCCGGAGTGGCTCCGATCTCGGCGCCGATGGCCCGCACCTCGTCGACGATGGCCAGGTTGCGCTGGAAGTTCTCGCCGGTGAAGCGCGGGTTGGTCTTGCGCCAGTCGTCGTCGGTGAAGTCGTCGACGGTGCGGATCTGTCCGGTGAGCAGGCCGTGGCCGAGCGGGGAGTAGGGAACGAATCCGATGCCGAGCTCGCGCAGCAAAGGAAGGATGTCGGCCTCTACATCACGGGTCCACAGCGAGTACTCGGTCTGCAGCGCGGCCACCGGATGTACGGCGTGGGCGCGGCGGATCGTCTCGGGGCCGGCCTCGGAGAGGCCGACGTGGCGCACCTTGCCCTCGGCGACCAGCTCGGCCAGCGCGCCAACCGTTTCCTCGATGGGCGTGTTCGGGTCCACGCGGTGCTGGTAGTAGAGGTCGATGTGGTCGGTGCCCAGCCGCTTGAGCGAGCCTTCGACGGCGGTCTTCACGTTGGCGGGGCTGCTGTCGATGACGCCGGGGCCGTCGCCGGCGTGGGAGACGAGGCCGAACTTCGTCGCGATGACGACGTCGTCGCGCCGGCCCTTGATGGCCTTGCCGACGAGGTTCTCGCTGTGGAAGGGGCCGTAGATCTCCGCGGTGTCGATGTGGGTGACCCCGAGGTCCAGCGCCCGGTGGATGGTGCGGATCGACTCGGCGTCGTCGAGCCCTCCGCCCGTGGTGTAGACGCCGGCCATGGTCATGGCTCCCAGGCCGATGCGGGAGACATCGAGCCCGCCCAGGGATACGTGCTTCATCAGGTACTCCGTAAGTAAGTTGTTGTCAGGTGGCCCGCCCGGGAGGGGCGGACGTGCGTGTCAGCGCGTATCAGTGCGCCTCGGGCGCCGGCTCCAGGACGAGGACCGGGATCTCACGGTCCGTGTTCTTCTGGTACTCCGCGTAGGCCGGGAACGCCTCGACGGCTCGGGCCCACCACACGGCCTTCTCGTCCCCGGTCACCTCGCGTGCCAGCATGTCCCGGCGCACCGGGCCGTCCTGCAGCTCGACCCGGGGGTCGGCCAGCGCGTTGTGGTACCAGACCGGGTGCTTGGGGGCTCCTCCGGCGGAGGCGACCACGGCGTAGGAGCCGTCGTGCTCCACCCGGATGAGCGGGGACTTGCGGATCTTGCCGCTCTTGGCGCCCAGGGTGGTCAGGATGACGACGGGCACGTCCTCCAGTTCCTCGTCTTCTTCACGTGTGACCAGGACACCCAGCGTCGTTCCTTGCGTGCCGCCGGAGCTTTCGTACAGCTCCACCTGGTCACGTACGAACTGCGCCGTGCTCGGCTCGTACTCGCCATTCAGTGGCACGGTGTCCCCCTCAGGCGGTGGTGTCGTCGTGGGCGAGGTTGTCGCCCAGCTCGCGTGAGGCCTCGGCCTGGGCGAGGAGCTCCTTCGCCTTGGCCTCGGCGGCCTCGATGGCGTCCGCGCCGGCGACGAAGCGTTCCAGGGGCTTGTCCTGGCCGGCGATGGTGAGCAGGGCGCGGGCGAGCTTGGCGGGGTCGCCGGGCTGCCGGCCGTTCATGCTCTTCATGCCCTCGATCCGCGGGGCGGTGCGGGGTGCGTAGTCCTCGATGGACAGCTCGGGCCAGATGGTGGAGCCGTCCACGAGCAGTTCGGTGCGGAAGTAGCCGGGCTCCACGACCGTGGTGTGGATGTCGTACGGCTCGACGTCGTGGCGCAGGGACTCCATCCAGCCCTCCTCCGCGAACTTGGAGGCCGCGTAGGCGGAGGTGAATTCCATGCCGACCAGGCCGGCGGTCGACGTGATGGTGATGACGTGGCCGGCGCGCTGCTTGCGCATGATCGGCAGGACGGCGCGGGTGACGTTCATCGGGCCGAAGAGGTTCGTGTCGAACTGCCGGCGCATCTGCGCAGGCGAGATCTCCTCGAAGTAGCCGGTGAACAGATTCCCGGCGTTGTTGATCAGTACGTCGATGCGCCCGAAGCGGTCGACGGCGGCCTGCGCGGCGGCCTCGGCGTCCTCGAGGCTGGTGACGTCGAGCTTGGTGACCAGCAGGTTGTCCTGCGGCCCGCCCAGGACCTTCTCGACCTCCTCGGGGCGGCGGCCGGTGGCGACGACCCGGTGGCCGACGGCGAGGGCCTCGCGGGCGATGTCGGTGCCCAGGCCGCGTCCGGCACCGGTGACGAGAATGACCTTGCTCATGAGGGATTTCCTTTCAGACGCCGTGATCCGGCACCTGCTGTGTGCGGGGGTGTACGTGCAACAAAACCCGCCGTCACGCGCTGGTGGGAGTCCCTGATGAGGGGGTCACTGACAGGGACCCCCTCCCCGGCGGAAGCGCTCGTAAAGTGAGGCGCATGGCAGGCAGAAACGACCCACAAGGCGGCAACCGCGACATCCGTGATGATTTCCGCGCGGCGATCCGGGAATTCCTCGGTACACGACGGGCCAGGGTCACCCCCGAGCAGGCCGGACTGCCCCTGTACGGCGGAGAGCGCCGACGGGTCACCGGGCTGCGCCGGGAGGAGGTCGCCCTCCTCGCGGGCATTTCCAGCGAGTACTACACGCGGCTGGAGCGCGGCAACGCCACCGGCGTCTCCGAGAGCGTCATCGAAGGCATCGCGCAGGCACTTCAGCTCGACGAGGCCGAACGCGTCCACCTGAACGACCTCCTGCGCGGCGCCGGCACGACCCGTCCACCACGCCGCCGCCCGGCCCAGCAGCGCGTCCGGCCCGCGGTGCAGCGCGTCCTCGACTCGATGGCCGGCACACCCGCGTTCGTCCTCAGCGGACGCGGGGACATCCTGGCCGCCAACCACCTCGGGCGGGCCCTGTTCTCCCCCGTCTACGCCGACCCGGTACGGCCGCCGAACAACGCCCGGTTCGTCTTCCTCAGCCCGCACGCGACCGAGTTCTTCCGCCACTGGGACGAAGTCGCCAATGACGCCGTCGCCATGCTGCGCGCCGAGGCCGGCCGCGACCTCTACGACCGGCGGCTCACGGACCTGATCGGGGAACTGTCCACCCGCAGCGAGGAGTTCCGGCGCCGCTGGGCCGCCCACAACGTCCGGATGCACACCACCGGCGTGAAACTCCTCCACCACCCGGTCGTCGGCGACCTCGACCTGCCCTTCGAGACCTTCCCGCTCGGCGACGGCCCCAGCCAGTTCCTCCTCACCTACACCGCCGAACCCGCGTCCCCCTCGCAGGACGCCCTGAACCTGCTGGCCAGCTGGGCCGCGACCAACGACGACATCGAGCGGTCCGCCCCGGACAGCGACTCCGAGCCGGCCGGTCCGGCCGAGACGCCCGACTGAACGACTCCGGCTTCCCCGACCGGCTTACCTCCCGGGTAATCGACCCCGGTTCTCCCCGCATGCCAGGCTCGTCGGCGTACGGAGCCCTACCGACCGGGAGGACACCATGACCGCCTACGCCATAGCCCACCTGCGGGAAGCCGCGCCGCATCCGGAGATCGCCGAGTACATCGAGCGCATCACCGCCACCTTCGCGCCGTACGGCGGGCGCTTCCTCGTGCATGGCGTGGGGCACGAGGTGAAGGAGGGCGGCTGGCCGGGACACGTCGTGGTGATCGGCTTCCCCGGGATCGCCGAGGCGCGGGCCTGGTGGGACTCCGCCGCGTACCAGGAGATCGCGCCGCTGCGTTCGCGGCACATCGCGGGCGACATCATCCTCGTCGAGGGCGTGCCCGACGGTTACGACCCGGCGGTCACCGCGAAGGCGATGCGGGACGCGCTCGTTTCGTGAGCGGGCGAACCGACTCCCGTGGCACCCGGGGCTGTTGGATACTGGGGCGACTGGCGTACGGAAGGGGGAGGTTCGAGTGCCGGACGGACGTGAGGTGGACCAGGCGGAGTTGCTGGACGTCGCCAAGGACGAGGACCGGGCTCGTAGCCTGCTCCGCGCGCTGCGCACCCTGAGCACCGGGCCCGATCCGAAACTGCGGGAGATGGCGCGCGGGGTGCTGCGCGGTGACCTCACCGCCGAACAGGCCTTCACCGACCCGGAGTACACCGCCGCCCTGTTCTCCGGCGCCGACAAGGTCCGCCGCGCGGGGGAGCGGCGTACCGACGCCGAGGCCCGCGAGGCCGGCGAGCGTTTCGGGGAGTGGCAGCAGGCGCGTCGCACCGAGGACGAGCGCGAGGACCAGGGCACGTCACACTCCGACACGGCGTCCCGTACGGCTCCGGGGCAGCAGTCCGCCGGGCCCTGGCAGCACTCCGGCGTGGGCGGGCCGGGCGGCCTGGGCGGCTCTCGCCCGGGAGGCCCGTTCGGCCCCCGCTGAGGGCCCCGTCGAGCGCTGGACCTGTGTATCTCCGGGCTCGGGCCTGTTGGCCACCGCTGAGTACCGTGCCTGCCCCGGGGCACATCGGTCCTCGTCGAGCGCTTTCCCGGCCCCAATCCCTCGGTCACCGCGACCACCGCGCCCGCCCCGAACCCCCTCCCCACTCCCTCCACCATCGAATTCCAGCCGCCGAACACGAACCCACCCCCACCTCGCCAGACACGAACCGCTCTCATCCCGCGCCACCGGCAAGCCCCGCCGCCCCAACAACTTCACCCCACCCACTCCCTCCCACACCCCCGGCAAATCCCGCCCCCCGTAGTAAAGTTCGGCCGTCGTACGCGTGACCTGAAATGGTCCTGCCAAGACAAAGGGGGAACGGACATGGGGGTCGTGCTGCCCGACGAGGCGGCCTGGGTGCTGGACCTCATCGGCGTCGAGTGGCCCAACGTCGACGAGGACGACTACCGGGACATGGCCGACGGTCTGCGGTCCTTCGCCTCGCAGATGCGGGAGGGCAAGGACGCCACGGCGAGCGTCGTCCGGGAGTTCCTGGAAGGGAACGAGGGCATCGCGACCGCCGCCTTCCAGCAGCACTGGGGCAAGGTCAGCGACGTACACCTGGAACGGCTCGGTGAAGCGGCCGACCTCGGGGCGATGGCCCTGGACGGTGCCGCCGTCGCCGTGGCCGGTGCCAAGGTCGCCGCCATCGTCCAACTGGGCATCCTCGCCGCCGAGATCATCGCCGCCCAGGCCGCCGCACCGTTCACCCTCGGGCTCTCCGAGGTCGGCGCGCTCGGTGCCACCCAGGCCACCCGCCTCATCGTGCGGCGGCTGCTGAAGGAGGCCGAGCAACTCCTCGTCGAGGAACTCATGTCGGTCGCCATGGGCCCGGTCTACTCCGCGCTCGGCAACATGGCCACCGACCTCGTCCTCCAGCTCGGCGCCAACGCCGTGGGACTGCAGGACGGTTACAGCCCCGGCAAGACCCTGCACGCGGGCAGCGAGGGCTTCTCCGACGGGCTGGACGCCGTCACGGGAGCCGACGGCACCACAGGGACCTTCACCGGCAAGGGAGGCGCCGCGTGAGCGACACCGTACGCAGCGACCCGGAACTCCACGAACGGCTCGCCGACCGGATCACCTCCCAGGCCGACGAGCACGAGTCCGGCGCCCGCCCCCACCTGCGCCGCAGCCGGGCCGGGCTGAACCGGACCCGCGGCAAGGGCGCCCTCGCGGCGGCCGTCGAGACCGGGGCCGAGAAGATCCTCAAGGCCATCGAGGAGGCCGAGGACCAGCTCCACAAGCACCTCCAGGACGTGTCCAAGGGCGTGCGGGCGATGGGGGACAACCACGCGCGCAACGACAAGAACATCGAGACGATGCTGCAGAGCATCGTCAAACGCTCCCGCGACCAGGACACCGTCCGGGACGGCGGCGGGATCGGCAAGGACCGGCCGGACACGACGAAGGACCCGCACACCGTCACCCTGGAGTGGAAGCCCGGGATGCCCAAGCAGGCCTTCGAGCGGAAGGCCCGGGCTCTGCAACGGCTGGGCGAGGAAGGGAAGCTCTTCAAGTTCAAGGGCAGGACCACGGATTATCGTGACTCGAAGATCACAGCGGACTACAAGGGCGCGCTGACCGCACTGATCCACAGGAACCACAAGGACGACCCTGACTTCGCCAGGGAGGCGGCGGAGGCCGCCCGTAAGATGGAGCCCGACCACACCAATGAACTCCAGACCGGTGGTCCGGACGCGTGGCGTAACCTGCGGATGCTCGACCGGTTCACGAACCAGGACATCGGCAACGCTCAGATACGTCAACAGATCAAGGATCTTCCGGACGGCAATCCCATCAACATCGACATAAAGTGGTGGCCAGATGACTAGCGCGAGCCCGGCGTCGTCCCGTCTGATCGCGACGGTGGACGCCCTGCGGACGGCGCTGGCGGAAAGTCCGGACGTGCTCTCGTTCACGCTCGGCGGGACGATCGACGACGAGACGGCCGCTGCCGCGGAGGCCGACGGGGTGCCGCGGGAGTTCCTGGACTTCTGCCGGGTGCTCGACGGCGCAAGCTGCGGGCCGTCCGTGCAGCTCTTCGGCCTGGACGAGGCGGAGGAGCACCAGTTCTACTGCGAGCCGGTGGTCGACTCCCCGTTGGACCTGTCCCCGCAGAAGCTGTTCTGTATCGGGATGACCAACCAGACGCCGGTCTTCCTCGATCGCGCGGGTGGCGCCGTCCTCGGTATCCCGGACGAGCACTGGGAGTGGGTCGACGCGGAGCGCTTCGACCAGCTCGCGCCCAGCGTCGAGGCGTACTTCCTGGAGCGGCTGGCCACGTTCGACGAGTACAAGCGGTTGGCGTTGATCGACGACGAACTGGTCGAGTACGACGACTGGCTGAAACTGTTGCGACGGGCCGGTCTCACCGGCTGAGGCAAGACGAAGGGAAAGCAGAGGACGCATGGCCACCCATGACGAGATGACGGAGCTGTTCGGCGCGGACCGCGTGGTCACGCTGGACCGTGCCGTCGCCGAGGAGCGCGGACTGTCCGAGGCCGACGCCGAGGTGCTGTGCGAGGTCGGTGTCCCCGTCTTCGTCGACGTGCTGTTCACCCTGGACACCGCCGAGGAGGGACCCGACCCCTTCACCGTGGTGCCGGTGGCCGCGGGCGGCGAGGAGACCCACATCCTCGTCCTGGGCGGCCCCACCGACGACCCGGCGATGCGGTACTGCCTCGACATGGACCGCGGCTACGTCATCCTCATGTCCTTCGACGCGGAGCCGCGCGCCGAGATCGTGAACCGCACCCTCGCCGACCTCGTCGAGTTCCTGTACCGCTTCGCGCTGCGCACCAGGCACCTGGAACAGGCCGCACCCCAGGACCGCGCCCCGTACACCGACAAGCTCGTCGAATACCTCAAGGCCCGCGACCCGTACGCGTTCGCACAGCCGGACAGCTGGTGGTCGATGGTCTTCGAACAGGTCGGCTGAGTCCTACGGCGCTCATGCCCTACCACCACTGAGGCGTGCGCGGACCATTGACGCGCAATGGGTTCGATTCTACGGTCCCGTCCGAAGCTCTGATCGGCGATCGGTATGTCGAACATCCCCCCACTCGCATCCTCCCAAGGAGCGTCAGCGTGCGCCGCACCTCACTTCTGGCCGTTCCCGCCGCCTTCCTGCTGGCCCTGATCCCGGGGACGGCATCCGCCTACCCCAACCCCGGGACCGTCACCGGCGCCACCACCATCCACGACCCGACGATGCTCCGTACGTCGGCGGGCCGTTACCTGCTGTACGGCACCGGCGGCGGACTCGGCTACCGCACCTCCACCGACCGGATCGCGTTCACGGCCGGCAGTGACGCCTTCTCCACCAAGCCGAGCTGGTGGTCGTCGTACGCCACCGAGGCATGGGCGCCCGACATCTCCTACCAGGGCGGCAAGTACCTGATGTACTACGCCGTCTCGACCTTCGGCTCCAACAAGTCCGCGATAGGCCTGGCGACTTCGAGCACCGGTCTGCCCGGCTCCTGGAGCGACCAGGGCACCGTGTACACCTCCACCACCGCCAGTGACTACAACGCCATCGACCCGAACCTGTTCGTCGACGGCGACGGCAAGTGGTGGCTGTCCTTCGGCAGTTGGTGGACCGGCCTGAAGATGATCCAGATCAACCCGGCCACCGGCAAGCAGCTCTCCACCAACACGACCCGGTACTCCCTCGCCTCCCGCCCGACCGGGACCAAGGCCGTCGAGGCGCCGTACATCGTCAAGCGGAACGGCTACTACTACCTCTTCGCGTCCTACGACACCTGCTGCGCCGGCACCAGTTCGACCTACAAGGTCAAGGTCGGCCGCGCCACCAGCGTCACCGGACCGTACGTCGACAAGAACGGCGTCTCGATGATGAACAACGGCGGCACCCCGGTTCTGGAGTCCCACGGCAGCGTCATCGGCCCCGGCGGACAGTCGATCATGAACGACTCCGACGGCGACCTGATCGTCTACCACTACTACGACGGCAACGACAACGGCACGCCCAAGCTCGGCATCAACCTGCTGAACTGGGGCAGCGGATGGCCCGTCGCCTACTGATCAAGCCGAACCCGCGGACACCGCTCAGCCGGTCTGCCCCATCCCCGCAGCGTTCGGCCAGCTCTGAGCGTTGGGCCACCCGGTGGCGGGCGCCTGGGACAGCTCCTGCGGAGCCCCGGGCGCCGGCGCGGTCATGCCCCGCACCTGCGCGGCCGTGAGCCCACCACGGGCGGGAACTCCCACCGGAGTCGGCCCGCTGGGCTGTGCGAAGGGCGCCGGAGCGGCAGGAGCCGGCGGGGGCGTCGGCATCGGGGCGGGCGCAGGGGCAGGGGCAGGGGCAGGCATCTGGGCCGGCGCCGGCATCTGGGCCGGCATCGGCATCCCCGAGCCCATGGAAGCGGCCGGCCCCATGGAGGCCACCGCCCCCATCGGCGCCGCCGCGGCCACCGCCACCGGCTGGGCGACCGGCATCGGCATGCCGACGCCTCCGCCCATCCCCCCACCGCCGACGGCCATGGCGGCCAGGTCCTGCATGCCCGCCCCGTTGGTCTGGCCGACCAGGCGGTCCACTGCCGCCGTACCCGAGCTGTAGCTGGTCCCTTGAGCGAGCTCGGGCACGGCGGCTCCCCTCCTGGTCCCGTAGAGCACCTGTTCCAGGCCGGACACCAGGCGTCGCACGTCCACCTGGGGGCGCACCACGAGTCGCAGGAAGCGGCTTGAGGAGCCGATCTTGTTGCCGCACTCGCGGACGAGGATCCGGTGCTCGGTGAGCATCCGGTCCCGGACCACGGTGCCTTCGGCGCCCACGGGCAGGCGCACGAAGAGGAAGTTCCCCTGGGAGGGGTAGACGGTCAGGCCGGGCAGCGCGGCGAGCTGGCTCGCCATGTCGAGGCGGTCCCGGCGGACCTGATGGAGACTCTGCGCGTACTCGGCGCCGTGCTCCTTGAGCATGAACACCACGTACTCGGCGAAGGCGTTGAGGTTCCACTTCGGCAGCATCGAGCGGACCCGGCCGGCGAGGGAGGGGTTGGCGACCATGTAGCCGAAGCGGATGCCGTGCAGGCCGAAGTTCTTGCCGAGGCTGCGCAGGACGATGACGTTCGGCCGGATCATCGCCTCCTGGACGACGCTCGGTTCCTGTTCGGCGTCCGCGAACTCCAGGAACGACTCGTCGATGATGATGAGGTCCAGGTCAGCCATGGCGTCCATGAACTGCACGAGCGCGTGCTTGTGGAGGAAGCCGCCGTCGGGGTTGTTCGGGTTGCAGATGACCGCGACCCGCGTGCCCCGGGTGCGTATGAACTCGGCGTACTGCGCGAGGTCCAGGGCGAATCCGCTGGACTCCTGGAGCGGGAACATGTCGACCCGCTTGCCGGTCTCCATCGGCTGGTCGGTCCAGCGGCCGAAGGTGGGGACGGGGATGGCGAGGGACTCGCGGACCAGCAGGTGGTCGATCCAGGTGATCAGTTCGGTCGAGCCGTTGCCCATCGCCACGGCCTGCGGCGGGAGTTGGAGCAGGTTGCACAGCTCGGCGGTGATCGTGTCGGCGCTGCTGGGGTAGTACGTGATGATGTCCTTCAGCCGCGAGGCCATGGTGTCCATCATCGCCGGAGTGGGAAAGTAGGGATTGCAGGGGATACAGAAGTCCACCGGCCCCGTCCCGTCGCCGCCCTCACGCGCCAGCGCCGCCATGGACGGGCTGTGCGCAGCCGTGCTGCGGAACAACGAGGTGACGTTGTCGGCCATCGAACCTCCGTATGGGGCGGACCCGGCGGGGACGACCGGGTCCGTCGTCATTGGGTGGCCCGCGCGGGGGAGCACGGGCCGCCCTTACATACGGATGCCTGCGTGGCGCTGTTCAACCGGTGTGAAAGAAGTGTGAGTCCGGGAACGGAGGGCCCACTTCTCGCATCTTCCCATGTCAGGGACCGTGAGCGCGCCCCAAAGCGGCGCGGGGAACTGCGGGCCGGCCACAGCCGGCCCGCAGCTCCCCACGGCCTTCTCAGCGGAGCGTCTACGCGCCGAACGAGTGAAGCGTCGTCGTCCGGTATGTCTGGCCCGGGCGCAGCACCGTCGAGGGGAACGACGGGTGGTTCGGCGAGTCGGGGAAGTGCTGTGTCTCCAGGCACAGCGCGTCGCCCTGGCGGTAGGTGTGACCGCCGGTGCCGGTGAGGGTGCCGTCGAGGAAGTTGCCCGAGTAGAACTGCAGCCCCGGCTCGACGGTGGAGATCTTCAGGGTGCGGCCCGACGACGGGTCGCGCAGGGTCGCCACGTGCTCGGGCTTGGCCGTGATGCCCTTGTCGAGCACCCAGTTGTGGTCGTAGCCCTTGGCGAGGACCTGCTGCTCGTGACCGGCGCGGATGTCCCGGCCGATGTGCTTGCCCTTGCGGAAGTCGAAGGGGGTGCCCGCGACCTTCGCCAGCTCACCGGTGGGGATCAGACCCGAGTCGGTGGGCGTGTAGCGGGAGGCGGCGATCCGCAGCTCGTGGTCCTCGATGGTGCCGGTGCCCTCGCCGCCGAGGTTCCAGTACACGTGGCTGGTGAGGTTGACGACGGTGGCCTTGTCGGTGGTGGCCTCGTAGTCGATCCGCCACTCGCCGTGCCGGGTGAGGGTGTACGTCACCTTCACCTTGAGGGTGCCGGGGTAGCCCATCTCGCCGTCGACGGACGTGTAGTGCAGGTGCAGGCCGACGTCCGAGCCCTTGGTGAACGGCTCGACGTCCCACACCCGCTTGTCGAAGCCCTGGGTGCCGCCGTGCAGGCTGTTGACGCCGTCGTTGACGGAGAGCTGGTAGCTCTTGCCGTCGAGGGTGAACTGACCCTTGGCGATGCGGTTGCCGTAGCGCCCGATCAGCGCGCCGAAGTACGGGGTCTTGGCGACGTAGTCCTCGATGTTGTCGAAGCCCGCCGAGACGTTGGCGTAGTGGCCGTGCCGGTCCGGGATCTCCAGGGACTGCACGACGCCGCCCCAGGAGAGGACCTTCATCCTCGTGCCGCCGTTGGCCAGCGACCAGATGTGGACCTTGGTCCCGTCGGCGAGGGTGCCGAAGAGCTTCTTGGTCGGCTTCTTGCTGCTGGACGCCTCAGCGGTGCCCCCGAGCGTCGTCGCGGCGATTCCCGCGGCCGCGGCACCGGCGATGACCGTTCGTCTGTTCAGTTCCATCTAGCGGCTCCTGTGAAGGAAGCGGGCCCCGCCGGATCTCTCCGACGGGGCCCGAGATGACTTACGAACCGGACTTGCGCTTGTTCCACACGTCGAACCCGACCGCGGCCAGCAGGGCGAGGCCCTTGATGACCTGTTGCCAGTCGGTGCCGACACTGAGGAGGTTCATGCCGTTGTTCAGCACACCGAGGACGAGACCACCGATGATCGCGCCGAGGACGGTTCCCACACCGCCGCTCATGGAGGCGCCACCGATGAACGACGAGGCGATCGCCTCGAGTTCGAAGTTCAGGCCCGCCTTCGGGGAGGCCGCGTTCAGGCGGGCTGCGACCACCAGACCCGCCAGGGCCGCGAGCACGCCCATGTTCAGGAAGACAAGGAAGGTGACCTTCTTGTCCTTGACGCCGGACAGCTTCGCGGCCGGCAGGTTGCCGCCGATCGCGTAGATGTGCCGGCCGAAGACCGCGTTGCGCATGACGTAGCCGTAGCCGACCACCAGCACACCGAGGACGAGCAGGATGATCGGCGCGCCCTGGTAGCTGGCGAGCAGCATCGTGACCGCGAGGACCGCGGCGGCGATCGCGACGAGCTTGAGCAGGAAGGCGTTCCTGGGCAGCACGTCCAGCGCGAACTCCTGCTCGCGCTTGCGGTCGCGGACCTCCTGGTAGACCACGAAGGCCAGCAGCGCGAAGCCGAGCAGCAGGGTGAGGTTGTGGTAGTTGGTGTCCGGGCCGACCTCGGGCAGGAAGCCGTTGCCGAGCTTCTGCAGACCGTTCGGGAACGGGCCGAGGGTCTGGCCCTCGAGCAGGATCTCCGTCAGACCGCGGAAGAGGAGCATGCCCGCCAGGGTGACGATGAACGACGGTATGCCGAGATACGCGATCAGATAGCCCTGGACCGAGCCCGCGACCGCGCCCACCACCAGGGTCAGCACCAGCGCGACGGGCCAGGCCACGTCGTGCTGCACGGTCAGCACGGCCGCGAAGGCGCCCACGAACGCGGTCAGCGAACCGACCGATAGGTCGATGTGTCCCGCGATGATCACCAGCATCATGCCGATCGCGAGGATCAGGATGTAGCTGTTCTGGAGCACCAGGTTGGAGACGTTGCGCGGCAGCAGCAGGTCGCCGTCGGTCCACACCGCGAACAGCGCGACGATCAGACCGAGCGCGATCAGCATGCCGTACTGGCGCATGTTGCGGCGCAGCCCGTTCAGCATCAGCTGGAGCAGGCCCTCGCCGGAGGACGACCCCCCGCCCTTGCCCGGCGGCGCCGCGGCCGGAACCTTCGTCACATCGGTGCTCATCGCGTTACCTCTTTGTCCTTCGTCATCTGGCGCATCAGCACTTCCTGCGTGGCCTCGGCCCGCGGAACCTCACCCGTGAGCCGTCCGGCGGCCATGGTGTAGATGCGGTCGCACATCCCGAGCAGCTCCGGCAGCTCGGAGGAGATGAAGACGACCGCCTTGCCCTCGGCGGCCAGCTGGTCGATGACCGTGTAGATCTCGTACTTGGCGCCCACGTCGATACCGCGCGTGGGCTCGTCCAGGATCAGCACCTCGGGACCCGCGAAGATCCACTTGCTGAGGACGACCTTCTGCTGGTTGCCGCCGGACAGTCTGCCCACCGTCTCGAAGACGGTCGGCGCCTTGATGTTCATCGACTTGCGGAAGCGCTCGGCGACCTTCCGCTCCTCGTGCTCGTCGACCACACCGCGCTTCGCGACCTTGTTCAGGGCGGTCAGCGAGATGTTGCGGTTGATGTTGTCGATGAGGTTGAGGCCGTAGTGCTTGCGGTCCTCGGTGACGTACGCGATGCCGTGCTCGACCGCCTCGGCGACGGTCTTCGTACGGATCTCCTGGCCGTCCTTGAAGACCTGGCCGCCCGCGTGCCGGCCGTAGGTGCGCCCGAACACGCTCATCGCGAGCTCGGTACGCCCCGCGCCCATCAGGCCCGCGATACCGACGATCTCCCCGCGCCGCACATGGATCGACACGTCGTCGACCACCTTGCGCTGCTGGTCGATCGGGTGGTGGACGGTCCAGTTGCGGATCTCCAGCGCCGGGGCCGCGTCCGCCTCGCCCTTGTAGAGGGTGCGGTCGGGGAAGCGGTGGTCGAGGTCGCGGCCGACCATGCCCGAGATGATCCGGTCCTCGGTGGTCTCCGGGTCCTTCACGTCGAGCGTCTCGATGGACTTCCCGTCGCGGAGGATCGTCACCGAGTCGGCGACCTTGCGGATCTCGTTGAGCTTGTGGGAGATGATGATCGAGGTGATGCCCTGCTTCTTCAACTCCAGGATGAGATCCAGGAGTTTGCCGCTGTCCTCGTCGTTCAGAGCCGCGGTCGGCTCGTCGAGGATGAGCAGCTTCACCTTCTTGGAGAGTGCCTTGGCGATCTCCACCAGCTGCTGCTTGCCCACACCGATGTCGGTGATCCGGGTCTCCGGGTGGTCGCTCAGACCCACCCGGCGCAGCAGCTCGGTGGCGTGCTTCAGCGTCTCGTTCCAGTTGATGAACCCGCCCGAGGCGTGTTCGTTGCCGAGGAAGATGTTCTCCGCGATCGACAGGAACGGCACCAGGGCCAGTTCCTGATGGATGATCACGATGCCGTGCTGCTCGCTCGCCCGGATGTCCTTGAAGGAGACGACCTCTCCCTCGAAGAGGATGTCGCCCTCGTACGTGCCGTGCGGATGGACGCCGGAGAGCACCTTCATCAAGGTGGACTTCCCGGCGCCGTTCTCACCGCAGATGGCATGGACCTCGCCCTGACGGACGGTCAGAGTGACGTCCGACAGCGCTTTGACGCCGGGAAAGGTCTTGACGATCGAGCGCATTTCCAGGACGGGTCCCGCCATGGTCGTGCCTTTCAATCAGGGGGATGGGCCGACAGGGAGGGGCTGACTAGTTGAGCTCGCTCGCCTTGTAGTAGCCCGTGTCGACCAGTTCCTTGGTGTAGTTGCTCTTGTCGACGCTCACCGGCTGCAGCAGGTAGGCCGGGACGACCTTGCTGCCGTTGTCGTACGTCTTGGTGTCGTTGACCTCGGGCTTCTTGCCCTTGAGGACGTCGTCCACCATGGCCGAGGCGACCTCGGCGAGCTTGCGGGTGTCCTTGTAGACGGTCTGCGTCTGCTGGCCCGAGATGATCGACTTCACCGAGGCGAGCTCGGCGTCCTGGCCGGTGATGACCGGCAGCGGCTTGCTGGCGGAGCCGTAGCCGTCCGACTTCAGCGCGGCGAGGATACCGATGGAGATGCCGTCGTACGGCGACAGGACCGCGTCGACCTTGCCGCTGCCGTACGTGGAGGTGAGGATGTCCTCCATGCGCTTCTGCGCCGTGGCGCCGTCCCAGCGCAGCGTGGTGACCTGGGTGATCTTGGTCTGCTTGGACTTGACGACGAGCTTCTTGCTGTCGATGTACGGCTGGAGCACGCTCATCGCGCCGTTGAAGAAGTACTTGGTGTTGTTGTCGTCGTTGGAGCCGGCGAACAGCTCGATGTTGAAGGGGCCCTTGCCGCTCTTGAGACCCAGCTTGTCGACGATGTAACTGGCCTGCAGCTCACCGACCTTGGTGTTGTCGAACGACGCGTAGTAGTCGACGTTCGGCGTGCCGAGGATCAGCCGGTCGTAGGCGATGACCGGGATCTTGGCGTCCTTGGCCTGCTGGAGCACGTTGTTCAGCGACTTGTTGTCGATCGCCGCGACGATCAGGCCCTTGACGCCCTGGGTGATCAGGTTCTCGATCTGCGACACCTGCTGGTCGGGGTCGTCCTCGCCGTAGACCAGCTTGGTCTTGTAGCCCTTGGACTGGAGGTTCTTGACGACGTTGTTGCCGTCGGCGATCCAGCGCTCGGAGGACTTGGTCGGCATCGCGATGCCGATCGTGCCTCCCTTGGAGCTGCCGGTCGACTCCTCGCTGCCGCCTTTGCTGTCCTGGCCACAGGCCGAGAGGGTCAGGGCGAGGGAGGCGGCGCCGGCTATGGCGGTGAGTGCGGCTCGACGAGTACGCATGATCATCATCCTTGATGTCGGGAGGGGTTCGGTCTGGCGGTGCGGGACGCTCTGGCAAGGAGGTGCGGGCTCTGACCGAGGAAGGTGCGTGTGGGATTGTGTGCGGCTGCGTCTGCTTTTGTGAAGGGACTCGGTCCGAAACGTTATGAGGGTGTTTCGAAACGCTTCAGCGCCCCCGGCAGCCGCGAACCGAGCGGCGCCATGTCGCCGTCCGCTCCGTGCCGTGCGAGCAGGTCCAGGGCGAGCCGCCCCCGCCGTACCCGTTCCCGGGCCGTGTTCAGGGTCAGGTCGCGCATGTGGTGGCCGTACGGGTAGATCCCCGGGGCCTTGGACAGGCCGAACTTCAGGTAGAGCGGCGCGCCGCGCCGGATCAGTTCGGCGACCTCGTACATCCGCACGTAACCGCCGAGATCGTCCGGCGCCTCGATGTACATGTCCATCGGGGCGGCGGAAACCCGCCGGATCTCCGTGAGGTGATCGAGCGTCAGATCGCTGGGCACGTTGATGGAGTCGGCGCCCAGGTTCTCGTACACCGCGTAGGCGGCCGGGTTGACAGGGCCGACGAGCGCGCTCAGCTTCAGCGTGGTGTCGGCCGGGATGATCCCGGCGGCACGCGCCCGGTGCAGCGTCCACAGCACGCCCTCGTCGGCGACGAGGAGGCACTGGACGCCCAACTCCGTTGCCCGGACGGCGTCTTCGACGCAGCCGGCCACGGCGTCGTGGCCGCGGGCCCGGAGGCCCGCGCCGCGCGAGTCGGAGCGCGTCGAGCCGCCGATGTCCCAGGTGCCGCGCGGGCCGGTGAACAGACAGAGCTCGATGTCGCGTTCGCCCGTCGCCTCGACCATCTCGGTGATCTCGGCGTCGGTCAGCATCCACACACCGCTGCCCTGGCTGATCCGGTGGATCGGCACATCGAGCCGCGAGGCTTCCTTCAGGACGACGGCCAGCGCTTCCGGCCCCTCGCACGAGGGGATCTCGGTGCGCCAGCGGCCACCGCCGGGGAAGGTGTGCGGCGAGGCATCGGCGGGATCCAGGGCGGGCGCGCCCAGGCCGAGCGCGGTGAGCGCCTGTTCACCGGGGCGGCGGGCCGCCGGGGCGGAAGCGTCGGTCGTCACAAGCTGTCCTTTGTGTTCGATATGTCGGACGAGGTTCGCGGCTCAAGTCGTGCGGGGCGTGGGGTACGCCGGTACGGAGTGGTCAGGTCACCCCGTACCGGCGTACGTCTAGGGGCGGAGCAGCACCTTCCCGACCTTCGGATCACCGGACCCGACCAGCTCGATCGCCTCCGGGAACCCGTCGAGCGGGAGCTCGTGGGTGACCAGCGGCAGCGGATCCAGCAGACCGGCCCCGAAGACCCGCACGGTGTGCGCCCAGGCGTCCGGCGGGGCTCCGAAGACGGTGTGCACCTCCAGCTGCCGTACGACCAGGTCGGTCGGATCGAGACCCTCGGCGCCCGGCGCCGGGATGCCCGTCAGGACCAGGCGTCCGCCGCGCCTGAGCAGACCGGCGGCGGTGCCGGCGGCGGTCGCGGACCCGGCGGTCTCGATGACGACGTCGTAGTCGTCGGGGAGCTCCTGGTCCCTGGTGCGGAAGTCCGTGGCACCGAAAGCTTTCGAAAGCTCCGCCCGGTCGGGCCGGGTCCCTACCACGAGCAACTCGGCGGGCGAGCCCGCCTTCAGGAACTGAACGGCGAACATCCCGAGCGTCCCGGTCCCCACCACGGCCACGCGCTCGCCGGGCAGGGCGTTCGCCTTGATCGCGGCGGCCGCGATACAGGCGGCCGGCTCCAGCAGGGCGGCGGCCGTCAGGTCGGCGTCGTCCGGCAGGACATGGAGCAGGCGTGCAGGCAGGGTGAGCGTGGTGGCCATCGCACCCGGCTGGGTGAACCCGGTCTCCTCGTACCCGGCCGTGCACAGCGTCGTCTCGCCCGCGTGACAGCGGTCGCAGACCTGGCAGTTGCGGAAGCCCTCGCCGACGACCTTGCGGCCGACAAGAGTTGAAGGAACACCCGCCCCTACCGCCTCGACCGTCCCGGACCACTCGTGGCCCGGAGTGAGGGGGTAACGGACGTACGCCTCGGGCCGGTTGCCCTGGTACACCTCGCGGTCGCTGCCACAGATGCCGACGGCGTGGACGCGTACCAGCGCCTCGCCGGCGGCGGGCTCACGAGGGGTGTGCTCGTCGAGCCGGTGCTCGCCGGGCCCCTCGATGACGACCTGCGCGCTCACTTGGTGCCCTTGGGCTTGCGCTGCTCCCAGCCCTCGGCCCACAGATCGAAGCGGGCCTGCTGCTGCGGGAACTCCGCGGCCGCGTCGACGTCCAGCTCGACACCGAGACCCGGCGCGTCGGAGAGGTGGAAGTAGCCGTCCACGACCTGCGGGGCGCCCTTGACCACCTTCTTGATCTCCGCGTCGGCGAAGTCGTTGAAGTGCTCGAGGATCTTGAAGTTGGGGGAGGTGAAGCCGACCTGCAGCGAGGCGGCGGTCAGCACCGGGCCGCCCACGTTGTGGGGGGCGACCAGCATGTAGTGGGTCTCGGCGGTGGCGGCCAGCTTCCGGGTCTCCCAGATACCGCCGATGTGGCCGACGTCAGGCTGGATGATGTCCACGGCCTGGCTCTCGAAGAGCTCGCGGAACTCGATGCGGTCGTGGATCCGCTCACCGGTGGCCACCGGGATGTCGACCTTGGCGGCGACCTTCTCCAGCGCCTTCAGGTTCTCCGGCGGCACCGGCTCCTCCAGCCACGCGGGCTTGAAGGGCGCCAGGTCCTTGGCCAGCCGGATCGCCGTCGACGGCGAGAACCGGCCGTGCATCTCCAGCATCAGTTCGGCGTCGGGACCGATGGCGTCCCGTACGGCCTCGATCAGCGAGACGGCGTACAGGCTCTGCTCGTGGTCCAGCTCGAAGTGGCCGGTGCCGAACGGGTCGATCTTGAGCGCCTTGTAGCCGCGCTCCATGACCGTCTGCGCGGCCTTGTGGTACGCCTCGGGAGTCCGCTCCGTGGTGTACCAGCCGTTGGCGTACGCCTTGACCTTGTCGGTGACCTTGCCGCCCAGCAGCTGCCAGACCGGCACCCCGAGGGCCTTGCCCTTGATGTCCCAGCAGGCCATCTCGATCACGGCGATACCGGACATGACGATCTCGCCGGCCCGACCGTAGTCGCCGTACTTCATCCTCTTGACGAGGTCCTCGACAGCGAACGGGTCGGAGCCGAGAATGTGGTTGTTCTCGGCCTCCCGCAAATAGCCGATCAGCGCGTCGGTGTGTCCCAGCATCCGGGTCTCGCCGACTCCGGTGATGCCTTCGTCGGTGTGCACCTGGACGTAGGTCAGGTTGCGCCACGGCGTCCCGACCACGTGTGTGCTGATTCCGGTGATGCGCACGGCGGTTGCCCCTCGTTGCTTCGTCGGCTCAGTGACGTTGTTCGAAATTTCGTCACACGTTCGAAATGCTGACGTGACAGTAAGGAGGGGGTGAGGGGAGTGTCAATGGGTCGAACGCATAACGGTTTCGACACCGCTTTCGACACGGCTTTCGAAGTCGCTTTCGGTGAGATCGGGAAGGATGCCCGAACGGTCCCTGACGGGCCTCTCAACTCGCCACGCCGAAATGGGTAGTTCAACACACAACCTTCACAGGCGTGACTATGAAAGCCAGGTGAGAGGAACTTAGTCTTCCCGCGTCATGGACTACTGCAACCCGTGCCGACGGCACCTCAACGGCGCCCTCGCCTGCCCGGGGTGCGGCACCGCGATCGAAGAGCTCCGCGCATACGCTGCCCGCGTACCGGCCCAGGGCGGACCGCAGGACCCCCCGGCGGTCCCGGCGTACGCGACGTATGCAGCCGAGGAGCAGTACGGCGCCCCTTCCCTCGCGGGGGACGCCCACGCGGGCCATGAGGCGACGGCCGGGGGCTTCGGCGGCCACGGGGACGCGGGCGGGACGGGCGGGTACGGCGGCCAGGGACTGGCTGGGGCGTACGGTCCGGGCGGCGATCAGGGGGCGGCCGCGGTATACGGCACGGGCGCGACCTCCTCGTACGGCGCAGGCGGCAACGAGTCCACGCCGTACGGCGTGGAGGGGCGCGGCACCACCTCGTACGGCCCGGGTGGCGACGCCGGGGGCCACGGTGGCGTGGCGTACGGCGTGGACGGGCACGGCACCCCCTCGTACGGCCCGGATGGCGGGGCGGGATATGGCGGCGATGCGCAGGGTGGCGTGGCGCACGACGCCGGGGGTCACGGTGGCATGGCGTACGGCGGGGACGGTGGCGCGGCCGCAGGTGGTGGGCCGGGGGAGAGCGGGGCGGGCTACGGCTCGGCCGAGGCCGACACCGGCTCCGACCCCAGCCTCGGGGAAGGTGCCGACTCGGATGCCGACGTGAGCAGCGGCCCCGTCGGTGGCCGGGCCTCGCGGCGGCGCGCGCGTGGCCGGAGTGCGGAGAGTGTGGACAGTCCCGCCCCCTCCGTGGAACCCGAGGATGCCCAACCCGACGAGTACGACGAGGACGACGAGGACGACGAGGACGACCCCACCGGCGGAGCCAGTCGTCGCGATCGCAAAGCAGCGGCTCACCGCAGGCGCCGCCGCCGGACCCTGCTGATCGCCGCCGGGTTCGTGCTCGCGGCCGGCGGTCTGAGCCTCGCGGAGCTGGGCATGGACGCCCCCGGTTCCTCCCCCAAGCCGGCCGCGGCGGGCGGGGAGTCGGCCGAGGGCGGCGCCTCCCCGGAGGCGAGCGAGTCGGCGTCGAAGGCGGCCGGCTCCGGAGCAACCGTTCCCTCGGGGTCACCCTCCCCGAAGGTCTCCGAGTCCCCGTCGGCCTCCGCGTCCAAGAGCGAGGACGCCGACGCGAGCAAGAGCCCCGACAATCAGTCGGCGCCCACCAAAACGTCCGGTGCGTCGACCCCCACAGCAACGGCCACGTCCACGAGCGGCGGCTCGGCCCCCACCGCCACCCCCACCACCGCGGCCCCGAGCCCGTCCCCGTCGGAGTGCAACCGTTTCCTGTGGTGGTGCACGTGACGCCTTCGCTCATGTGAAGCGAAGGCTCCGGAAGCCGCGCCTACGCGTCCCGCATCCGTCGCAGCAGGTCCCGAAGGGACTCCCGTTCCCCCTGCGACAACCCCGCCAGCGGCTCCCGTGCGAACCGCAGCCCCTCCCGCAGTTCCCGGGCCACCTGGACCCCCGCCTCCGTCGCCGCCGCCACCTTGACGCGCCGGTCCGCGGGGTCGGGCCGCCGCTCCACCAGTCCGCGTGCCTCCAGCCGGTCGACTATCCCGGTGACGTTCGACGGCTCGCACTTCAGTTTCTGGGCCAGCTTGCGCATGGGCAGCGGCTCGAGGGACAGCAGACTCAAAAGCCGCGCCTGCGCCCCGGTGAGGAGGTGCTCCGCGGCGGCATCCTCGTAGTCCGAGTAGAAGCGGGCCACCACGTCCCCGATGAGCTCCACGACTTCCATGGTCAGCGCGTCGGGCCGGGTCTTGTGAGGTGTCGGCATGGGATCCAGGGTACCCCGTTACTTGACAACCTGAAATATTCAGAGGCATGGTTGTTTCAGGTACTGAAGTAAATGGAAGGGTTCAGGCATCATGATCAACCGCGAATGGCACCTCCTCTCCCGCCCGGTCGGCTGGCCCAAGCCGGAGGACTTCGCCCTGGTCGAAGCCGAGGTCCCGACCCCCGGAGAAGGCCAGGTGCTGGTCCGGAACAAGTACCTCTCCGTCGACCCGTACATGCGCGGCCGCATGAGCGCCGCGAAGTCGTACACCGCGCCCTTCGAGCTCGGCAAGGTCATGCAGGGCGGCGCGGTCGGCGAGGTCGTGGAGTCCAACGCCGAGGGCTTCGCCGTGGGGGACCACGTCCTGCACTTCTTCGGCTGGCGCGAGTACGCGGTCGTACGCGCAGAGAACGCCGTCAAGGTGGACGCGGGCGCCGCGCCCCTGTCGACGTACCTCGGCGTCCTCGGCATGACCGGCCTCACCGCCTACGCCGGCCTCCTGCGCACCGCCTCCTTCAAGGAGGGCGACTCGGTCTTCGTCTCCGGCGCCGCGGGTGCCGTCGGCAGCCAGGTCGGCCAGATCGCCAAGCTCAAGGGCGCCTCCCGGGTCATCGGCTCCGCCGGCTCGGACGAGAAGGTCAAGCTGCTCGTCGAGGAGTACGGCTTCGACGCGGCCTTCAACTACAAGAACGGCAAGGTCAGCGACCAGCTGCGCGAGGCTGCCCCGGACGGCGTCGACGTCTACTTCGACAACGTCGGCGGCGACCACCTGGAGGCAGCCATCGGCTCCCTCAACCAGGGCGGCCGGATCGCGGTCTGCGGCATGATCTCCGTCTACAACAACACCGAGGCAGCCCCCGGTCCGCGCAACCTCGCCCGTCTGATCCAGACCCGCGGCCGTATCGAGGGCTTCCTGGTCGGCGACCACTACGACCTCCAGTCGGAGTTCGTCTCCGAGATCGGCCCGTTGGTGGCGTCCGGGCAGCTCAAGTACCGCGAGACGGTCGTCGAGGGCATCGAGAACAACCTGGAGGCGTTCCTCGGGGTCCTGCGCGGCGACAACACCGGAAAGATGATCGTCAAGCTGTAGCCCTGTGCTGGATTTCCGGCATGCGGTAACTTCTTTCCGAATTCCACCGTCGATCGTGGGCGCGAGTCGCGGTGGACCGAGGAGGAAGACAACCGCATGTCCATCCAGCAGACCGATGTCCTCTACACGGCCGTCGCCACCGCCGAGAACGGCCGCGACGGCCGTGTCGCCACCGACGACGGCAGGCTCGACGTGGTCGTCGACCCGCCCAAGGAGATGGGCGGCAGCGGCAACGGCACCAACCCCGAACAGCTCTTCGCCGCCGGGTACAGCGCCTGCTTCCAGGGCGCCCTCGGCGTCGTCGCCCGCCAGGAGAAGGCCGACATCTCCGGCTCGACGGTCACCGCGAAGGTCGGCATCGGCAGGAACACCGACGGCTTCGGGCTGATCGTCGAGATCTCGGCGACCCTCCCGAACCTCGACCCGGCCACGGCCCGGGCCCTCCTTGAGAAGGCCCACCAGGTCTGCCCGTACTCGAAGGCGACCCGCGGGAACATCTCCGTGACGCTCGCCTGACGGAGCTCGTTGGTCGTACAGGGCGGAGGCGGCACCCCTGGACGTGGGGTGCCGCCTCCGCTCATGCCCTACGGCTCATACGGCCAGGGCCGCCTGGTGTACGGCCCGCACGAACCGCTCGTTCTCCGGCGCCGCCCCTCCCGGGAACGCCATCCGGCGGCGGGTGTAGCCGTAGGCCAGGCCACTGCGGGGATCGGCGAAGGCCTGGGAGCCGCCGGCGCCGCTGTGGCCGAAGGAACCGGCGCCCAGGAAGGGGTGCCACATGTCGGCCGTGGCCTGGAAGCCCAGGCCGTACGACTTCTGGGCGCGGGCCACCAGGTCGTAGCCCACGGATTGGATCTGGCCCACCTCCGCGATGGTGTCCGGCTTCAACAGGGGCGGCCGGTCGCCCACTTCGCTGATCGCCGCCGCGTACATCCCGGCCAGCCCGCGCGCGGCCGCCACCCCGCCCGCCGACGCCGGTCCCTTCGCCCGTACGGCACGGGAGTTGGCGTAGCCCACCAGGTCACCCGGGTTTGGCACCTGCTGGTTGAAGGCGATCGCGGCCAGGGTGTGCGGACCTGTCGGCGCCGCGTCCATCAGGGTCTGCTGCTCGGCGGTCGGGGCCATCGGCTGCACGGAGCGGTAACGGGGTTCCAGCGCCTCGGGCAGCCCCAGATGGAAGTCCAGCCCGTACGGCGCCCGGATCCGCTCCTCGTACACCTCCTGGAGCGACCGGCCGGTCGCCCGGCGCACGATCTCACCGCTGAGCGCGCCGATCACCAGAGCGTGATACCCGAAGGCCGTGCCGGGGCGCCAGAACGGCTTCTGGTCCGCGAGCCGTTCCGCCACCGCCCGGTCGTCCGTCAGCTCCTGTGCGCTGAACCCGGCGTCCAGACCGATCACCCCGGCCCGGTGCGCCAGCAGATCGCGCAGGGTCAGCTGGCCCTTGCCCTCGGTCCCGAACTCCGGCCAGTAGTAGGTCACTTTGCGGTCCAGCTCCAGCGTGCCCTCCTGGACCAGGAGGGCGGCCACCAGATGGGCGGCACCCTTGGTCGACGAGAACACGCCGTAGAGGGAGTCCGGTCCGACGCCCTCGCCCGCCCACAGGTCGACGACCCGCCGACCGTGCACGTACGCGCTCAGCTGTCCCTCGTAGTCGGGCCGTTCGCCCGCCACGAAGGCGGCGAACTGCTCGCGCACCGCCTCGAAGCCGTCCGCGACGGTGCCGTGGATCTCCTGCGTCATCCGCTCTCCTCAACCTCAGCCGCTGCTCGCGTGTGCCATGGTGAACAATGCCCGCCCGAGCTGGGCGAACTCCCTCTTCGGGTGATCCAGGAACAGGACTGGTCTCGCAGGAACGGTTCTCGTGGTGTGCACGCGCACCTCCTGAGGGGCTTCCTGAGATCGGTACGGCGAGATGTACCTGTTCGACTCAACCGCAACAAGCAGGAGTTCGTGGCGCGGATGCCACGGATGGCGCAACTCGGGTGCCCGGACGGGGCATGCTGAGGGCGGCGGAAGCGCGCGGCGAGCGAGTCCACAGGAGAGGCCCATGGCGACGATCCCTTCGCTCCCCAGCAGGGACGAAGTACTGCGCATGGCACGGAACACCACCGACATCACCGGCCAGCTCCTGGACACGGCCCAGAACATCACCAGGATCGCGATCAACACCTTCGACTCCAGGGACGGTTCGGGCCCCGAGGTGCTGCGCGTCCTGCGCCGGACGACGGCGGAACTGGCCGAGGCGAGCGCGTCCCCGCAGGCCCAGGAGGCGTTCTACCGGATCGTCGACACCCTCACCCGGCTCGGCACCACCGGCGCCCCGCTGGCCGTGCACCCGGTCAGCGAGCCGGCGCGGGTGCTGCTGGCGGCGCTGGGCGACAGTCTGCTGCCCGTCCTGGACGCGGTGGAGCCGGCGGTGGAGGAGTTCGCGACTGCGCTGGGCGAACTGGTCGAGGCGACCTCCCCGTTGCTCCCCGCGGCGGCGGGCCTGGCCGCGGGGACACTCCTGGCGCTGACTCCCGTGATCCGCGCGGCGACCGGGGTCCTGCGCGACTCGACCCCCGAACTCCGGCGGATCGCCGACGCTTTGACGGCGGCGCTGGCCCCGCTGATGCCCTTGCAGGTGACCCTGGCCGAACGCGCGGCGGCCGCCGGTGCGGGGGCCGTACGGGCCACCCTGCCGCCCCTCGCCGACCTCACGGACGCGGCGGCGGCCACGGCGAAGGCGGCCCGGCCGGTGCTGATCGCCGGTGAGGAAATGTTCGTGTCCGGCCTGGAGCGGCTCCAGCCCACGCTGATGGCCGCGGCCTCCCGCGCGGGCGGCGTGGCACGGGCGGTGGCGGTCAGGGTGTCGGCGGCGGTGTCCCCGGCGGCGGAGCAGGGGGTGGTGGTGGCCGTATCCCCGGCCTGACGGGCACCCGATAGGGTTCGGGACATGCGTGATCTCGGGGCGGGCTTCCACTATCTCCTGAAGGGCCAGCGGTGGGTGGCCCGGCACGGCAAGCAGTACGGCTTCGGTCTGATCCCGGGCCTGATCACCCTGGTGCTGTATGTGGCGGCACTGGTCGCCCTGGCCACCTGGGGCGAGGACTTCGTGTCCTGGTCCACGCCGTTCGCCGACGACTGGTCGAGCCCGTGGCAGGGCCTGTTCCGGGGCTTCCTCGCGGTGGTCCTGTTCGCGCTGGCCCTCCTCCTCGCGGTCCTGACCTTCACGGCGGTCACCCTCCTGATAGGCCAGCCCTTCTACGAGAACCTCTCCGAGAAGGTCGACCGGGACGTCTCCCCGGACGGCACGGCCCCCGAGTCCGGCCTACCGCTCTGGCGCGAGCTGTGGATCTCGGCGAGGGACAGCCTCCGTATCGTCGTCCGGGCCGCCCTGTGGGCGGTCCTGCTCTTCGCGCTGGGCTTCGTCCCCTTGGTCGGCCAGACCCTGATCCCGGTGCTCGGCTTCTTCGTGACGGGCTTCTTCCTCACCGAGGAGCTCACCGCGGTGGCCCTCCAGCGCCGAGGCGTGGACCTCCGGGCCCGCCTCACCCTGCTCCGCTCCCGCAAGACCCTCATCTGGGGCTTCGGCACCCCGCTCGCCCTGGCCTTCGTGGTTCCCTTCGTCGCGGTGTTCTTGATGCCGGGCGCGGTGGCGGGGGCGACGCTGATGGCACGGGAGCTGCTGGGGGAGGAGACGGGGGACGGGGAGGACGAGTCCGAGGGGTCCGACGAGTCCGACGGGGAGTCGGTGTCCGGTGGGCTCGGCACCTGAGCCGACGGTCCGCCCGGCGACCGCCTCGGACGCGGACGCCGTCTTCCGCCTCCTCGCCGACTTAGCGACCACGTACCGCCCCGACCGCGCCCGCTTCACGACCGTCACCTTGCCCGAGGTCCTGCGCGCCGCCGCCGAGGGCCGCGCCGAGTTCCTGGTGGCCGACCAGGAGGCCCAGGTCGTCGGTTACGCCTATGCGGCCCGCATGCCGACCCTCTTCGCGGGCGGCACGGTCCTCGAACTCCTCGAACTCGCCGTGGACACGCCCCTGCGCGGCCGCGGTACGGGCTCCCGGCTCGTCCGGGCCATACAGGAGCGCGCCCGGCACGCCCAGGACGTGGAGATCACCGTCCCGACGCGCAGGGCCGCCGATTTCTATCGCCGCCTGGACTTCACCGAGACGGCGACCTACCTCAAGTGGCCTTCTCCACCGCCACCACCAGAATCGCCCGCACCTGCGCGATGATGTCCAGCCGGTTCCTCACGAACCCCGGATCGGTCACCGCCCCCGTCGCGGGGTCCGTGTTCCCGGCCCCGAACTCCAGCACAGGCGTGTGCACATGCCCACCCGGCAGCTCGTCGTGCAGTCCGAGCCGGTCCCGCAGCAGCGTGACCCGGTAGGCGATCTCGTTGGAGAGGTAGTTCCCGCCACCCCCGGCCCGCGCCGTGGAGCCCTCGGTCGGCCCGTCCGCCCGTACGACAGGCACCGTCCCGCCCACCGGGATCTCGGTCACGCTCGTGTTGTCATAGACGGGAAAACGCCCGGTGTCCGCATCCACGATCGCCTTGTACGGCAAGGTCGTCGTCGTCCACTGCGGTTGCGAAGCCGGATCGGAAACCGGCACCGTCCCCGTCACCCCGACGTTGTCGTTGTCCGGAAAGCCGCCCCGCCAGGCCCCGTTGGTCCGCTCGACGTCGAACCGTCCCACCCGCCCCTGGCTCACGGTCGTGAAGAGATCCACCTTCTTCAGATACGGCCGCAGCGCCCGCTCCACGGCCTGGTCCGTGAAGTCCTGCCAACGCACGGGAAAGACCACGGTCTCCACCCGCGCAGGACCCTCCGCCGTCTCGATCACCGTCCCGTCGAGCGCGAGCGCACTCGCCCCGGACGGATTCGAGATCCGTATGTCCCGGTCCAGCGTGAACGGATCGAACCCGGTCACAAGGACCCGCTTCAGCCGGTCCCCGCCCGGATACCGCACAGCGGTCTGCCCCCGCGAGGTCCGTTCCAAGTCATTCAGCAGAGCGGCACGTTGTCCCTCGGAGAGTCCGAAAGACGGCTCCCAGGTCCGCACTTCACGGGCCATCCCCAACCGGGCCCAGTACAGAGGCCGATCGTCGTCGCGGCTCAAATCCCCACCGGCCGCCCCCCGCCCCTGCGCCCGGTCGACGGCCCGCTTCCACAGCGCGGACCCCTGCCGTAGGACGACCTTCCGCGCCTCCGCGTAGGAACGCGCCGTTCCGAGCGCCCGCGTGAAGCGGAGGGGCACGGCGTCGAATCCGGACCGTTCGAGGATCTCCCGCGGCACGGCCTGGTCGAGCCGCTGCTCCTCCACCGTGGGCGAGGGCGCGGTCGCGGCCGACGCCGGGCTCGCGGGGGCTGCCGACCCCGCCAGCAGGGCCAGTCCGAGGATGCCGATCCGAACACGTAGGGATGTCAAGGGAGTTCATGCCTTCCGGTCGCTGTGGGGCGCGAGTGGTGCCGGACGACGGAAGTATCGCGTGACGGAAGTGGTCTACGCCATGGGGCCCGACGCACGGGGTATCCGCCCCGCCGCCTCCCGCAGCGTCGCGACGAACGCCTCCACGGCCGGCGAGGGCGACCGCCCCCGCAGCAGCGCCGCGTACACGGCCCGCGCCGGAGCCCCCTCGTCGAGCACCGGCAGCAGCACGACGTCCGGCCGCACGGACTCCGCGGCGAGCGCCGGGACCAGGGTCACGCCGAGCCCGGCGGCGACGTACCCCTGCTTGGCGGTCCACTCGCCGACGACATGCGCGATCCGCGGCCGGAAGCCCTGCCGCAGAGCGGCGTCGAGAAGCGTCCCCTCGGGGCGCGGGCTCCCGGAGATCCAGTCGGCGTCCGCGAGCCGCCCCAGTCGCACCGGGCCGCCGCCCTCGTCCACCAGCGGATGGCCGGCCGGGACGGCGACGTACAGCGACTCGTCGAGCAGATGGCGCAGTTCGTACGCCGACAGCGGTGCGCCGCCCGTCGTGGAGACGACCGCGAGATCCAGCCGCCCCTCGGTGAGCCCATCCAGGAGTGACGGCGTGAGTCCCTCCTCGCGGGAGACCCGCACCCCGGGATGACGGGTGCGGAAGGTGCCGAGGGCGTGCGGGATCAGCGCCGCGTCCGCCGTCGGGAACGCCCCGAACCGCAGTCGCCCGCCCGCCACTTCACGCAGCGCGGCCAGTTCGCGCGCGGCCGCGTGCAGCGCCTCGGTGACGGTCTGCGCGTAGGGCACGAGCGCCCTCCCGGCCTCCGTCAGCCGTACGCCCCGCGGCAGCCGGTCGAACAGCGGCGCCCCGCCCAGCGCCGCCTCAAGCGAGGAGATCTGCCGGGACACCGCCGACTGCGTCCAGCCCAGGGTGCGCGCGGCCACGGTGAACGACTCGTGCCGGGCGACCTCCAGGAAGACCCGCAGCCAGACGGTGGCGAGGTCGGGAGGAAGAGCGCTGCGATGCGGGTTCGGCATGGCAGCCATGCTGGACATTCGCTTGTCGCATCACAAGTGCGGACCTAGCGTCGACGGCATGCAGATCACCCTCGACAACCCCGCCGGCGCACCCCAGCCGCTGAGCCCCTACTACTCCCAGGTCGCCCGCGTCGAACAGGCCGACGGCAGCGCCCTGTTGTTCGTCTCCGGCCAGATCGCCGAGGGTGCCACGCTCGCGGAACAGTCCCGGGGCGTCTTCGAGACCCTCGCCGCGCTGCTGGAGGCACACGGGGCGAGCCTGGCGGACGTGATCAACATCCGCACCTACCTCACGGACATCACGGAACTGGAGCAATACGGCGCGGTACGAAGGGAGTTCCTCACCGGCACCCCGCCCACCAGCATGACCTTCGAGGTGTCCCGGCTCTTCCGGCCGGAGGCGCGGATCGAGATCGAAATCGTGGCGGCGGTGCCGGCGGGCGGGTGATACTGCCGCCCATGAAGGCAGCCAACCTGGGCGTTCTCTTCCTGATCGAGCTCGGCGCCCTGGCGGGTGCCGCGTACTGGGGTTTCACCCGGGACGTCGGCGCGTCCTGGCTGCTCGGCCTCGCCGCACCCGCCGTACTCGTCGCCGTGTGGGCGCTGTTCGGCTCACCGCGCGCGAAGTACAAGGCGAGGGGCGCCGGTCGCGTGGGCTTCGAGGTGCTCTGGTTCGGGGCGGGCGCGCTCGCCCTTTTCGCCGCCGGAGCTCACCTGTGGGCGTTCGCCCTCGCCGTCGTCTGCGTGGTGAGCAAGACACTTGTCGTCGCCTGGAGTCAGTGATCCTCACCCCGCCGGCTCGCCCAGCAGCCGCAGAAAGTCCCGGAACGCCCCGGGCATGTCCACCGACTCGGGGTCCAGCAGCCACTGGTACTGCAGGCCGTCCATGACCGCGACCAGCAGCGGCGCGGTGCGTTCAGGGCTCAGTCCGTTGGGGAGCCGGTCGCCGTACTCGGCGCGGAGGGCCACCGTCATCGACGCGCGCACGCGGGTGTAGCGGTCGGTGAAGTACTCCCGTGCCGGATGCCCTTCCGTCACGCTCTCGCCGAGCAGCGCCGAGAAGGTCTGGATGATCCCCGGCCGCATCGCGTTGTACTCGACGAGCGAGGCGAGCAGGTCGACCCGCCAGCTGCCGTTGGGCACCGCGTCCCACTTGTCCCGCTCCTCCAGCACCGCGACCAGCAGCGCGTCCTTCGTCGGGAAGTGGTGCAGCAGCCCCTGCTGGGTCAGCCCGACCCGCTCGGCCACCGCGGCCAGGCTCGCGCCCCGGTAGCCGCGCTCGGCGATGACCTCCAGGGCCGCCCGGACGATCTCGGCCCGGCGCTCCTCGCTTCTGGTCCTGGCGTTCATGGCGTCACCGTACGGCATCCCGAGAAGTCGAATATAACAGCAACATAACGAAACCTACCACTCACCAGGTAATCGATGCACGATGAGAGGACCCGCACGGACTTCAACGAGGAGGCACCGCCATGGCGGCACCCGAGGCACCCGCCGACCAGGCCCGCGAGGCGGCCGTCGAGGCGGCGCTGGCCGGACTCGATCTCGATGCCAAGGCACGGCTCCTGGCAGGCCAGGACATGTGGACCCTGCCCGCGCTCCCCGAGATCGGCCTGGACTCCCTCGTCATGTCGGACGGCCCGATCGGTGTCAGGGGCGTGCGCTGGAGCGCCGACGACCCGTCGATCGCCCTGCCCTCGCCGACCGCGCTGGCCGCCACCTGGGACCCGGAACTCGCCCGCCGCGCAGGCGTGCTGCTCGCCCAGGAGGCCCGGCGCAAGGGCGTCCACGTCCTCCTCGCCCCCACCGTCAACCTCCACCGCTCCCCGCTCGGCGGCCGCCACTTCGAGGCCTACAGCGAGGACCCGTATCTGACCGGACGGATCGGCGCCGGGTACGTCACCGGCGTTCAGGAGGGCGGTGTCGGCACCACCGTCAAGCACTTCGTCGCCAACGACGCCGAGACCGACCGCTTCACGGTGAACAACCTGGTCTCCGAACGCGCCCTGCGCGAGCTGTACCTGGCTCCCTTCGAGCTCATCGTCGAGAACGCCCACCCGTGGGGCATCATGACCGCCTACAACACGGTCAACGGCACGACGATGACCGAGCACCATTACCTGGTCAACGAAGTCCTGCGCGGCGAATGGGGATTCGACGGCTACAACGTCTCCGACTGGATGGCCGCCCGCTCCACCAAGGCCGCCATCGAGGGCGGCCTCGACGTCGCCATGCCCGGTCCGACGACCGTCTACGGCGAGGCCCTCGCCCAGGCCGTGCGGGACGGGGAGGTCGAGGAGAGCGCGGTCGACACCGCCGTACGCAATGTGCTGCGGCTCGCCGCCCGCGTCGGCATCCTGGACGGTGCCGAACCCGTGGTCACCGAGCTTCCGGCGACCGTCGACGGCATCGAACTGGCCCGCGAGATCGCCCGCCGCGCCTTCGTGCTGGTGCGCAACGAAGGCGCGCTCCCGCTGAGGTCCGGCACGGTCGCCCTCATCGGCGCCGCCGCCCGCGACGCCCGGGTCCTCGGCGGCGGCTCCGCCACCGTCTTCCCGGACCGGATCGTCTCCCCGCTCGACGGCCTCACCGCAGCCCTCCCCGAGGGCACCCTCAGCTACGCCGTCGGCGCCGACCCCAACACCGAACTCGCCGCCGCCGACAAGGGGTTCAGCCTCGAAGCGGTCTGCCGGGACGCGGACGGCGCGGTCATCGGCACGACCTCCGTGCCCAACGGCCAGATCCAGTGGATGGGTTCGGACCTCCCCGACGGCGTCACCCACGACCGGCTGCACACCGTCGAGCTGAAGGGCACCTTCACCCCGCGCGAGAGCGGCACCCACACCTTCGGCATCAAGGGACTCGGCGCCTTCAAACTGCTCGTCGACGGCACGACGTACTACGACGACGTCCAGCGCGCCGACACGGACGACCCCTTCATCTCCTTCTTCGGCGCCCCCGAGCCCCGCGCCCAGGTCGAACTGACCGCCGGCGAGCCGGTCGAGGTCTCCCTCACCTACGTCGTCGTCCTCCCCGAAGAGATCCCGATGAAGGTCGTCACCTTCGCCCTCGCCCACCAGGACCCACGGCGCGACCCCGACGAACTGATCGCCGAGGCCGTCGAAGCGGCGCGGAACGCCGACACGGCCGTCGTCGTGGTCGCCACCACCGAGCGCGTCGAGTCCGAAGGCTACGACCGCAAGGACCTCACCCTCCCGGGCCGCCAGGACGAGCTGGTCCGCGCGGTCGCCGCCGCCAACCCGAACACCGTCGTGGTCGTCAACTCCGGCTCCCCGGTGGAGCTGCCGTGGCGCGAGGACGTCGCCGCCGTCCTGCTCGGCTGGTTCCCCGGCCAGGAAGGGGGCGCGGCCCTCGCCGACGTGCTGACCGGCGCCCACGAGCCCGGCGGCCGGCTCCCCACCACCTGGGGCAGCCTGGCCCACGCCCCGGTCACCCGGGTCGCCCCGGAGGCCGGCGAACTCCCTTACGACGAGGGTGTGTTCATCGGATACGCGGCCTGGGAGAAGGAGGGCCGCACCCCCGCCTACCCGTTCGGCCACGGTTTCGGCTACACCGACTGGACCTACGAGTCAGTCGAGGTCCGCGGCACCACCGTCCGGGTCCGGCTGCGCAACTCCGGTTCCCGCGCGGGCCGTGAGGTCGTCCAGGTCTATCTGGCGCCCGCCGGACCCGACGCCGAGCGCCCGGCCCGCCGGCTCGCCGGATTCGCGGGGGCCGCGGCCGGTCCCGGCGAGAGCGTCGAGGTCACCGTGGAGATCCCGCGCCGGGCCTTCGAGATCTGGGACGAGAAGACCTCATCGTGGTCGTATGTGAAGGGTTCGTACGAAATCCAGGTGGGGCGCTCGATCGGCGACCGCCGGGTCACCGCGACGATTAACGTCTGATCCGAGGGGGCACAGCCCTCACACAAGCAGCCCCGGCCCGGGACCTGACCCCTGGGCCGGGGCTCGTCTGTGTCTACCGGGTCGTGAACCCGTAGACGGTCTCCGAGCGGTAGGTCTCTCCCGGCCGCAGCACCGTGCTCGGGAACTCCGGCCGGTTCGGGGAGTCGGGGAAGTGCTGGGTCTCCAGCGCGATGCCGTCGCCGGGTGTGAAGGGCTCGGGCAGATGGTCCGCGGTGTACAGCTGGAGCCCCGGCTCGGTGGTCGCCACCGTCAGCACCCGGCCGGACGAGGGCTCGTACAACTCGGCGACCTCGACGGCCTCTTCGGTGATCCCCTTGTCGAGCACGAAGTTGTGGTCGTAGCCCGCCCCGACCTTGCGCGTGCGACGGAAGTCGAAGCGGGTGTCCGCGACCTCCTCGATCCCGGTCGGGATCAGATCGGCGTCCACCGGGGTGAACCGTGAGGCGTCGATCCGCAGCTCGTGCCCGCCCGCGTTCCCGGAGCCGGCCAGGTTGAAGTAGCTGTGGTTGGTCAGGTTGACGACGGTCGGCGCGTCGGTGACCGCCTCGTACGAGATCCGCAGCGCGCCCGACTCGTCCAGGCTGTACGTCCCCGAGACCTCGAGGCGCCCCGGGAAGCCCTCCTCGCCGTGCGCGCTGACCCGGCTCAGCCGCACCCCGTGCTCACCGGCCGGCTCCATGTCCCAGACCCGTTTGTCGAAGCCGCGCTCGCCGCCGTGCAGGGAGTTGGGCGCGTTGTTGGGGGCGAGGGCGTAGGTCAGCCCGTCGAGCTCGAAGCGGCCGCCCGCGATCCGGTTCGCGTACCGCCCGACGAAGGCGCCGAGATACGGACCGGAGTGCTCCAGGTATCCGTCCAGCTCGGCGAACCCCAGCACCACGTCCGCCGTCCGCCCGTCCCGGTCCGGAACCTCGACCGACTGCACGATCCCGCCGTACGACAGGATCCGCACGCGGACGCCCGCGCGCTCCAGGGTCCAGCGGTGCACCGGGGTGCCGTCGGAAAGTGTGGCGAAGAGTTCGTTCATGTGCGGAACTTTAGGTCACGGACCTGACCTTCCGGTATGCGATCTCCGCCAGACGCGCCTGTCCGTTCACACTCGGGTGGAACCAGTCCCAGTGGCTGACCTGATCGGTGCCGAACCGGTAGTCGTACACCGCGCCCCCGTCGTACCGGCAGTGCTCGTCCTTGGCGCACACCTTCTTCAGTACGGAGTTGTAGGACTCCACCCGCTCCTGCACGGTGTCCCGCCGCTCGGTCGCCGCCGCGTCCAGCGCGTCCGCGTCGGCCAGCATCGACGGGCACACGCCCAGCTTCCACACCTGCTTGCCCAGCGGATTGGTACGGCCCTCGGACCACAGCCGCTTGAGGTTGGGCACGCTCGCCACGTATACCTGCGCCTTGGGCGCCTGCTTGCGCAGCACGCTCAGCGCGTCCTCGAAGCCGGACCGGAACGCGGACACCGAGGTCATCGCCGCCGTGGAGTCACGGCAGGCGTCGTTGGCGCCCACCATCACCGTCACCAGGCCGGGCCGCCGCGCCGCCGCCTGTGCCATCTGCCCCGACAGATCGGCCATCCGCGCCCCGGACACCGCGTAGTTCCAGCTGCGCTCGGCCGCCCTCGCCCGCCCCAGCAGCCGTACGGCGAGAGAGTCGACCTGGGTGCTGGCGCCGGTGGCCCAGGACACGTCGGGGCAGTCCTTCAGGATTCCGCAGGCGTCGAAGCCGCGCGTGATGGAGTCGCCGACAGCGGCTATCGAGGCCGGGCTGCTGTCCCACGCCGGAGTGGGCTTCGGCGAGGGTTTCGCCTTCTGGGTGGGGCCCGCCGAGTCGCCCCCCACCGCGTCACACCCGGCGACGCCCAGGAGAGCCGCCGTCAGGACGGCGACGACGGCCCGTGAACGGGGGCCCTGCTTGCGCATCCGTGGAGTTCCCCTCGTGAAAAAGATGGTCCTCTCATAACAACGCACAAGAGTTCCCGGTGGCCGCGAGGGAACGATCGACACCCGTACTAGCGTCCTGCCGGGTGAATGGCGGGCGTTTCGGGGCACCGGGACCGACGGTACGTCACACTCCTTGCCCCGCCGCACGGTAGCCTCGCCATCAACGTGGCCGGCAGGCATCGCCGCCATGCCGGCCAGCAAGACTTGTCCCGCTCTGCCCGGAGGTCCCGGTGACGACACGTGGAGTTCTGTACGTGCACTCCGCGCCGCGCGCGCTGTGCCCGCACGTCGAGTGGGCCGTCGCCGGGGTGCTCGGCACGCGCGTCAACCTCGACTGGATCCGGCAGCCGGCCGCACCGGGCACCTGGCGCTCGGAGTTCTCCTGGCAGGGCGAGGTGGGCACGGCCTCCAAGCTCGCGTCGGCCCTCAGAGGCTGGCACCTGCTGCGCTTCGAGGTCACGGCCGAGCCCTGCCCCACCGCCGAGGGCGAGCGCTACAGCTGCACCCCGGAACTGGGTATCTTCCACGCCGTCACCGGCATCCACGGCGACATCCTGATCCCGGAGGACCGCCTGCGCGCGGCCCTGACCCGCTCGCAGCGCGGGGAGACGGACCTGGAGGCCGAACTGTCCAAGCTCCTCGGCAAGCCCTGGGACGACGAACTGGAGCCCTTCAGGTACGCCGGCGAAGGCGCCCCGGTCCGCTGGCTGCACCAGGTCGTCTGAGCTCTCCGCACACGTGAAGGGCCCCCACACCGGTGGGGGCCCTTCAGTTGCGTACAGACGGTTCTCAAACCGTACGGAACGCCAGCACCACGTTGTGCCCGCCGAACCCGAACGAGTCGTTCAGCGCGGCGATACGGCCCTCCACGGGCAGCTTGCGGGCCTCGCCGCGGACGACGTCGGCGTTGGCCTCCGCCTCCGGGTCGAGGTTCTCGACGTTGATGGTCGGCGGAGCCACCCGGTGGTACAGGGCGAGCACGGTCGCGACCGTCTCCACGCCGCCCGCGCCACCCAGCAGGTGACCGGTCATCGACTTGGTGGCGGACACGGCCATGTGGTCGGCGTCGTCGCCGAACACCTTCCGCAGCGCCTTGAGCTCGGCGATGTCACCGGCCGGAGTCGACGTCGCGTGCGCGTTCACGTGCACGATCTCGGCCGGGTCCAGGTCGGTGCTGTCCAGCAGGTTCTGCAGCGCGCGCGAGATGCCGCGCCCCTCGGGCTCCGGCTGCACGATGTCGTGGGCGTCGGCGGAGACGCCCTGACCCACCGCCTCGGCGTACACCCGCGCACCGCGCGCGGCGGCGTGCTCGGCGGACTCCAGGACGACGACACCGGCGCCCTCGCCGAGGACGAAGCCGTCCCGGGCGACGTCGTAGGGACGCGAGGCGCCCTCGGGGTTCTCGTTGTTCTTGGACATCGCCATCATGTTGCCGAACGCGGCGATGGGCAGCGGGTGGATCGCCGCCTCCGTGCCACCGGCGACGACGACGTCGGCGCGTCCGGTACGGATCATCTCGATGCCGTAGCCGATGGCCTCGGCGCCCGACGCACAGGCGGAGACCGGCGTGTGCACGCCCGCGCGGGCGCCCACCAGCAGACCCACGTTGGCGGACGGGCCGTTGGGCATCAGCATCGGCACGGTGTGCGGGGAGACGCGGCGGACGCCCTTCTCCTTGAGCACGTCGTACTGGTCGAGAAGGGTCGTCACCCCACCGATGCCGGAGGCGATGACGGCGCCGAGACGGTCGGGGTCGACCTTGTCGTCCTCGCCGGCCTTGGCCTCGAAGCCCGCGTCGGCCCACGCCTCCTTGGCCGCGATCAGCGCGAACTGCGCCGAGCGGTCGAGACGGCGGGCCTGCGGCCGGGGAATCACCTCGGTCGGCTCCACCGCGATCTGCGCGGCGATGCGGACCGCCTGCTCAGCGGCCCACTCCTGCTCCAGGGGCTTGACGCCGGACTTGCCGGCGACCAGACCCTCCCAGGTAGAGGCTGCGTCGCCACCCAGCGGTGTGGTTGCGCCGATACCGGTGACGACCACGGTGCGATTGGTCGGGCTCACGGGAAATCTTTCTCCAACGTTACGAGGATTAAGCGGCGCCACCGCCGGGTGGCGGGGCCGGCACGTCCGGCCTGGAGGGCTCCGGAGGGAGCCCGGGAGACTCAGGCCTGGTGCTTGAGGATGTAGCTGGTCGCGTCGCCGACGGTCTTGAGGTTCTTGACGTCGTCGTCCGGGATCTTGACGTCGAAGCGCTCTTCAGCGGCGACGACGACCTCGACCATGGACAGCGAGTCGACGTCCAGGTCGTCGGTGAAGGACTTGTCCAGCTGGACGTCCTCAACCGGGATGCCGGCGATCTCGTTCACGATGTCGGCAAGACCGGCGACGATCTCTTCCTGAGTGGCGGCCATTGGGCGCTCCTTCGTTTTCTTATCCAGAGGGTTGGCAGTGCTTCCCGTCCCGGACCGGTTGATCCGGCACGGAGTGCCTAGGGGAGGGTAACGACAGTGGCGGCGTAGACGAGACCCGCCCCGAATCCGATGACGAGCGCGGTGTCGCCGCTCTTCGCCTCGCCGGTCGCCAGGAGCCGCTCCATGGCGAGCGGGATCGAGGCGGCCGAGGTGTTGCCGGTGGTGCGCACGTCACGCGCGACCGTGACGTGCTCCGGCAGCTTCAGCGTCTTCACCATCGAGTCGATGATCCGCTCGTTGGCCTGGTGGGGAATGAAGACGTCCAGGTCGTCCGAGCTGATCCCGGCCGCGTCCAGCGCCTGCTGGGCGACCTTCGCCATCTCGAACACGGCCCAGCGGAACACCGCCTGGCCCTCCTGCGTGATCGCAGGGAACTTGCCCGTGGAGTCGTACTCGGTCCACGCCACGGTCTGCTTGATCGTCTCGGACTTGTCGCCCTCGGAGCCCCACACGGTGGGGCCGATGCCCGGGTCCTGGGAGGGGCCCACGACGACCGCGCCGGCACCGTCGCCGAACAGGAAGGCCGTGGCGCGGTCCTCCAGGTCGGTCAGGTCGGACAGCCGCTCGACACCGATGACAAGTACGTACTCTGCCGAGCCCTCGACGATCATGCCCTTGGCGAGGGTGAGGCCGTAGCCGAAGCCCGCGCAGCCCGCCGAGATGTCGAAGGCTGCGGCCTTGTTCGTGCCCAGCTTGTCGGCGATCTCCGTCGCCACGGCCGGGGTCTGCTTGAAGTGCGAGACGGTCGAGACGATCACACCGCCGATCTGCTCGGCGGAGATCCCGGCGTCGGCGATCGCCTTGCCGGACGCCTCGATCGACATCGCGGCGACGGTCTCCTCGGCGTTCGCCCAGTGCCGGGTCTCGATGCCGGAGCGCGAGCGGATCCACTCGTCGGACGAGTCGATCGTCTCGAGGATCACCTCGTTCGGCACGACCCGGGTCGGGCGGTAGCCGCCGACACCGAGGATGCGCGCGTACGGGGCGCCCTTGCTGGGCTTGATCTTCGACATGCTCTCGTGCTCCTTCTCAGGCACCGTGCTCGGCGATGAGCTCGCGAGCAGCGTCGAGGTCGTCGGGGGTCTTCAGGGCCAGCGTCCTGACGCCGGGCAGCGCGCGCTTGGCGAGGCCGACCAGCGTGCCGCCGGGGGAGACCTCGATGAACGCGGTGGCGCCGAGCTGCTTGAACGTCTCCATGCACAGGTCCCAGCGCACCGGGTTGGCGACCTGCCCGACCAGTCGCTCCAGCACCTCGGTGCCGGTGGCGACGGCCTGGCCGTCCCTGTTGGAGACGTAGGTGACCGTCGGGTCGGCCGGCGTCAGATCGGCGGCGGCCTTGGCGAGCGCGTCGACCGCGGGGGCCATGTGGTGCGTGTGGAAGGCGCCGGCGACCTTGAGCGGGACGACCTTGCGGACGCCCTCGGGCTTGTCGTCGTTCAGCACGGCGAGCTGCTCCAGCGTGCCGGCGGCGACGATCTGCCCCGCGCCGTTGACGTTCGCCGGAGTCAGACCCAGCTTCTCCAGGTGCGCGACGGAGACCTCGGGGTCGCCGCCGAGCAGCGCCGACATGCCGGTCTCGGTGATCGCGGCGGCGTCGGCCATGGCCAGACCCCGCTTGCGTACGAGGGTGAGGGCCGCGGTGTCGTCCAGGACGCCCGCGAAGGCGGCGGCGGTGATCTCACCGACACTGTGCCCGGCGACCGCACCGGGGGCGATGTCGGTGATGGCACCGAGTGCCGAGGCGGACAGGATCCCGGCCGCGACCAGCAGCGGCTGGGCCACCGAGGTGTCACGGATGGCGTCCGCGTCGGCCTGTGTGCCGTAGTGGGCGAGGTCCAGGCCGACGGCGTCGGACCACGCGGCGACGCGGTCCGCGGCACCGGGGAGTTCGAGCCAGGGGGTCAGGAAGCCGGGCGTCTGGGCGCCCTGGCCGGGAGCGACGAGTACGAGCACTCTCACACTCTCTCTTGAGGGCGGCCCAAGCCGCCCGTGGGGACAGGGACGAAGAACATGGAGGGGTTTTGTGGACCCCCGACAAAAGCCTAGGGCTGGGGATCCCCGTCGGCCAGACGCCCCAGGATGAGCGCGATCCGCAAGGTGAACGCCGACCGTACATCGGAGGGCGACCAACCGGTGACATCAGTCACACGTCGAAGCCGGTAGCGCACGGTGTTGGGGTGCACGAAGAGCATCCGCGCCGCCCCCTCCAGACTGGACGCCTGTTCGAGGTAGACGGCAAGCGTCTCCAGGAGCGCGGAACCGGCCTCCTCCAGTGGTCTGTAGATCTCCTCCACCAACTGCTGGCGCGCAGCGGGATCCCCGGCCATCGCGCGCTCCGGAAGCAGGTCGTCCGCCAGGACCGGGCGCGGGGCGTCCTGCCAGGCGGAACACGCCTTGAGCCCGGCGGCGGCGGCCTGCGCGGACCGGGTCGCGGCGAGCAGATCGGGTACGACGGGCCCCGCCACGACGGGTCCGGCCGCATAGGGCCCGATCAGCGACTTGGCCACCGCGAGGGGGTTGTCGCTGCCGCCCGCGATGACGACCAGCCGGGAGCCGAGCACCCCGGTCAGCACCTGGAGCTTGGCGTGCCGGGCGGCCCGCCGGATGGCCTCGACGGTCAGCTCGGAGTCACCGTCGGGAGCGGTGCCGAGGAGGACGCACACATGCTCGGGAGCGTTCCAGCCCAGCGCGGCGGCCCGGCTCACGGCCCCCTCGTCGGCCTCACCGCTGAGCACGGCGTTCACGACGAGCGACTCCAGCCGGGCGTCCCAGGCACCGCGTGCCTCGGCGGCCTGGGCGTAGACCTGGGCGGTGGCGAAGGCGATCTCGCGGGCGTACACGAGCAGGGCCTCACGCAGCACGGACTCGTCACCGGGCGCGGCGACCTCGTCGATCGCGCTCTCCATGACCTCGATGGTCGTCCTGACCATCTCCACGGTCTGCCGAAGCGTGATGGCCCGGGTCAGCTCACGGGGAGCGGTCCCGAACACGTCGGTGGAGATGGCCTGCGGGGCGTCCGGATGCCGGAACCACTCGGTGAAGGCCGCGATACCGGCCTGAGCGACCAGCCCGATCCAGGAACGGTTCTCCGGAGGCATGGCCCGGTACCACGGCAGCGTCTCGTCCATGCGCGCGATGGCCTGCTGCGCGAGAGACCCGGACGACTTCTCCAGCCGCTTCAGGGTCGCGACATGGGCGTGGACGCCGGGCGCGTCGGGGTCGGACTTGCGGTGTTCGGGTTCGGGCACGGGACAAGACTGCCTTATCCGGACGTCAACGCGCGCCGCCGGGTACCGACTGCGGCCGGCCCGAGGACTACCGTGGTCCCGTGACGGACGTACGGCGCGCGACGGAGCGCTACCCAGGCGGGGATCCGGGAGCCGGGATCGAGTCGTGGCACGCCTTCTCGTTCGGGCCGCACTACGACCCCGACAACCTCCGCTTCGGCGCGTTGATCGCCTGCAACGAGGAACGGCTCGTGCCCGGCGCCGGGTTCGACGAGCATCCGCACAGCCACACCGAGATCGTGACGTGGGTGGTCGAGGGGGAGCTGACGCACCGGGACTCGACGGGGCACGAGACGGTCGTACGCGCCGGTGACGTCCAGCGGCTCAGCGCCGCCGCGGGCGTCCGGCACGTCGAGCGCAACGACGCCGAGGCCCCGCTGACCTTCGTGCAGACCTGGCTGGCGCCCCTGGAGCCGGGCGGTGAGCCGTCGTACGAGATCGTCCGCGGGATCGCCGACTCGACGCCGTACGCCGTCCCGGAGGCGAGCACGATGCTCCACGTGCGGCGGCTGGTCGCGGGGGAGCGGACCGCGGTGCCGGACGGGCGGTACCTGTACCTCCATGTCGTGCGGGGCGAAGTGCGGCTGGACGGCGAGGAGTTGGGGCCGGGCGACGCGGCCCGGGTCACGGACGCCAAGGAACTGGACGTGGTGGCGGTGACCCCGGCCGAGCTGCTGGTGTGGGAGATGTCCTAGAGCTCGGCCAGAACGGCGTCGGTGAACGCCGGCCACGCCTCGACCGCCCACGGTCCGAACGCGCGGTCCGTCAGCGCCGCACAGGCCGCCCCCGCGTCCGGGTCGATCCACAGGAACGTGCCGGACTGGCCGAAGTGCCCGAAGGCGCGCGGCGAGGACGAAGAGCCCGTCCAGTGGGGGGACTTGCCGTCGCGGATCTCGAAACCGAGGCCCCAGTCGTTGGGGTTCTGGTGGCCGTAGCCGGGGAGCACGCCCTTCGTGCCCGGGTACTGGACCGTCATCGCCTCCGCGACCGTGCGCGGGTCCAGCAGCCGTGGCGCCTGCACCTCCGCCGCGAACCGGAGGAGATCCTCGACCGTCGACACGCCGTCCTTTGCGGGGGAGCCCTCCAGGGACGTGGACGCCATGCCCAGCGGCTCGAGCACCGCCTGCCGCAGATACTCCCCGAACGGGATGTCCGTCGCCTTGGCGACATGGTCGCCGAGCTGCTCGAACCCCGCGTTCGAGTACAGGCGCCGCTCCCCGGGAGCGGCCGTCACCCGGTGCTCGTCGAAGGCCAGCCCCGAGGTGTGCGCGAGCAGGTGACGCACCGTCGATCCGCTCGGCCCGGCCGGCTCGTCGAGCTCGATCGCCCCCTCCTCGTACGCGACGAGAACGGCGTACGCGGCGAGCGGCTTGGTGACCGAGGCGAGCGCGAAGCGCCGGTCGACGGGACCGTGGGTACCGAGGACCGTGCCGTCACCGCGCACCACCCCCGCCGCAGCGGTGGGAACCGGCCAGTTTTCGATCAACGCGAGGCTCTGCAAGGACATGCCGTCGACCCTAAGCCGCTCAGAGCTTCAGCATCATCATGGGGTCCGGCTTGTGGACGAAGCCGAGGGAGACGTAGAGCGACTCGGCCTCCGCGGACGCGGTCAGCATGACCTGTCCGGCGCCCCGCTCGCGGAACCACGCCAGCAGTTCGTCCATGCACGCGCGTGCGTACCCGCGCCGGCGCGCGTCCGGGTCGGTGGCGACGCTGAAGACGTACCCGGCCAGGCCGTGCGGATTGGACGCCTTGCCGATCCGGTAGTCGACCGTCCCGACCACCAGTGCCGCGAGTGTCCCCGGCCGGTCCGGGTGGTCGACCACGAAGGCCGCGAAATCCCCGTCCGCCTCGGCCAGCTTCCCCCGCAGCGACGGCAGCGCCTCCGTGTGCCACGCTGTGGAGTCGTCCCCGTCCGGCAGCGCGTCGATCATCACCTGGCGCAGTCGCAGTACTTCTTCGGCGTCCTCGGTCGTGGCACGGCGTACGAGACTCATGGACCGCACGTTAGCGATCGCACCCGAGGGCCGTCCTGCCGATTTCTTACCGGTTCCGCTTGCTTCGAGTGCACTCCAAGGCCCTAGCGTTGGGGTCATGACGGTGATGGAGACCACGGGTACCAGGACCGACAGCTGCGCGGCTCCGCCGCACCCCCACCGGCGTCCGGCGGGACAGGACAGCTACACGATCAGCGAGGTCGTCGCCTTCACCGGCCTGACCGCGCACACCCTGCGCTGGTACGAGCGCATCGGCCTGATGCCGCACATCGACCGCTCGCACACCGGCCAGCGTCGCTACAGCAACCGCGACCTCGACTGGCTCGACCTCGTCGGCAAGCTCCGGCTCACCGGCATGCCGGTCGCCGACATGGTGCGGTACGCGGAACTGGTGCGGGAGGGCGACCACACGTTCACCGAACGGTTCGAGCTCCTGGAAACGACCCGCCGCGACGTTCTGTCCCGGATCGCGGAGCTCCAGGACACGCTCGCCGTGCTCGACCGGAAGATCAGCTTCTACGCCGACGCCGGTCGCACCTACGAAACGGAGAAGGCAGGATGACGGACAGCACGATCCCGACCGCACGGCTCGGCGACACCGGTCCCGAGGTCGGCACCCAGGGACTCGGCTGCATGGGCATGAGTTTCGCGTACGGCCCCACGGACGCGAAGGAGTCCCGGGCGACCCTGGAGCGGGCCCTGGAACTCGGCATCACGCTCTACGACACGGCGGACGCCTACGGCAACGGGGAGAACGAGAAGTTCCTGTCCCCGTTCTTCAAGGCCCACCGCGACGAGGTCGTGATCGCCACCAAATTCGCCCTGTCGATCCCGCCGGAGGACCCCACCCGGCGGATCATCCGCAACGACCCGCCGTACATCCGCCAGGCCGTCGAGGCGAGCCTGAAGCGCCTCGACGTCGACGCGATCGACCTCTACTACATGCACCGGCGCGATGTGCACGTGCCGATCGTGGAGTCCGTCGGCACCATGGCCGAGCTGGTGCGCGAGGGCAAGGTCAAGCACCTGGGCCTGAGCGAGGTCACCGCCTCGGAGCTGCGTGCGGCGCAGGCGGTGCACCCCATCGCCGCCGTGCAGTCGGAGTGGTCCCTGTTCAGCCGTGACATCGAGGCCAAGGTGGTCCCGGCGGCCCGCGACCTGGGCGTGGCGCTCGTGCCGTACTCGCCGCTCGGGCGCGGCTTCCTCACCGGGTCCTTCACCAACGCCGACAAGGACCTCACCGCCGACGACTTCCGCCGCCAGCAGCCCCGCTTCACGGGCGAGAACGCGGCGGCGAACGCGGCCCTGCTGGAGCCGATCCGTGCGGTCGCCGAGGCCCACGGAGCCTCCCTGGGCCAGATCGCCCTGGCCTGGGTCCAGCAGCAGAGGACGGTGCACGACCTCCCGGTGATCCCGATCCCGGGCACCCGCAAGCCCGGCAGGGTGGCGGAGAACGCGGCGGCGACGACCATCGAGCTCACCAAGGAGGAACTGGAGCTCCTGGAGCCGATCGCGGCACAGGTCGCGGGCGACCGGTACGCGGACATGCGGTTCTCTTCAGCGGGCCGGGAGTGAACCCACCCAGGGGCGCGGGGCTGTGCTGATGTGCGGCTACCGCCGCGTGGGCGCGAGAAGTCCCCACCGGCGGAAAGCCGACATCACACCTACAACTCCGCCAACAACTCCGCCTTCTTCACGGAGAACTCCTCGTCGGTGACCAGTCCGGCCTGATGCAACTCCCCGAGATGGCGAATCCGTTCGGCGATGTCCGCGGGGTCCCGGCGCGGCGCGGTCGCGGCCGGGACCACCGCCGCGGGCCTCCGTTGGCGTACGGCCGACAGGACCGCCGCCGCGAACGGCAGCGACTCGTGGACCGGCCCGTACCCCAGTCCGAACACCACCGCCGCCGGATCCTGATCCGCCTGCACCGGCCCCGGCTCCCCCCGCAGCAGCCGCAGATGGCCCTCGAAGACCTCCGGCGACCGCCACTCCACCCCGGTCAGTTCGGACACCGGGAAACTCTGGTCGCCGGCCTTCCACTTGGCCGAGGACGCTCCCGTCCAGAACCACCGGAAGTGCACGGTACGGCCGTCGAAGGACGCCTTCCCGTCGTACGCCTTGAACTGCAACGGCACCTCGGGCGCCGGCACCAGGAATCGTTCCGCCGGCTCGTCGTCCTCCTTCAGGAGCGTGCGCAACTCGTCCGCGTAGTACTCGGCGAGTGTCCCCTTGTCGCCCGGCAGCACCAGCCGGTACGGATCGCACCCTTCCTTCAACTGCCCCGCCGCCGCCTCCATGAGCGGGTCCGCCCCCGGTCGCGGCTCGGCATGCAACACCACCGTGCCCCGCTTGCCGGGAGTCAGCGTCACCCCGGAGATCGCCTCCAGGGGGATCCGCCGCTCACCCAGCGCCTGGAAGAGCTTCGGTGTTCGAATCCCCCGTTCGTAGCGGATGAGCACGGAGTCGGACTCGAACTCCCAGGCGGCATGAAATCCGGCCAGTACGTCACCCATGCGGGTCATCGTATTCGGCACGAGCTTCTTCGTCCCTCCTCGCGCAGACCGCAGTTCCTGCAGTCTCTACGCGCGTCCGGCCGTGGCCGTGCCGGACAAACCGGCGCGACAGGCTTCGTCCTCGTGGGCGCACTGCACCGAGCGGTACGCGCCAATGCCGATCTCGGCGAAGTTGAGCAGGCTCTCCGTTCCGGGTTCGAAGTAACCGGCGTGACCGTCCGCACCCCGCGCGGACAGCACACGCGCGCCGAACGCGGAGGACACCGGGTCGGCGCCGTGGCCGAGCCCGCCGACCTCCATGTACGGCACGTCCTGGATCCAGTCGTCGGCGTCCCGCATCGCCCACACATGGGCGGTGGTCCGCAGATGGGAGGCGTTGGCGACCCGCATCCCGGGGCTGCCGGCCACCGCGATGTCGGCCACCCGGCCGGGCAGCGTGTGCGCGGCCACCCCGCACACCACGGAGCCGTAGCTGTGACAGAACAGGGAGACCGGCGCGGCGCCCGGCAGTGCGCGCACCAGCGCGTTCAGCCGGACGGCGCCGGTCTCGGCGCGCATCGCGGTGGCCGAGTCGATGCCGAGTCCGGCGGGTGCGGTGTAGTCGGCCCAGGCGATCACCGCCGTACGCGTGGCGGGGCTCGCCTCGCGTTCGGCCCGGTAGAGGGCCTTGGCCATGCCGACCGGCGCGGAGTAACTGCGGCTGGTGCGCTGGAAGGTGAGCAGGTCGGTGTCGACGCCGGGCACGACGAGGGAGATCCGCTCCGCCGTGCCGAGATCGCCGAAGACCTCGGCGACCCGGCCGGAGCCGTCGGGGTCGAAGGCGAGGATGTGGCGCTCCGGGGCCGTCAGCGACTCGAAGCGGTGCATACGGCGGCCCGCCTCCTGCTGACCGGCCGGCGTGAGCCGGGGGTCGTGCATGCGTTTGCGCTCGACGGCTCGGGCCTGGAGCAGTGCGAGGCGGTTGGCCTGGTAGCGCAGGGTGACGGGGGCGCCGTTCATGTTGCCGACCGCGAGTGGGTAGCGCTGGACGAGGCGGACCCGCTCCTGCGAGGTGAGCGAGGCGAAGAATCGCGTGAGCCGGTCGGGGGCGGTGTCCGGGTCGGGCAGCGAGTGGCCCTGAAGGCGGCCGTGCGCCCAGGACTGGAGCGAGGCCTGGAGCGGAGTGGCCTCCCTCTGGTTGCGCAGCGCGGTCCAGCCGGTGGTCGCCAGCATCACGAACACCACGGCCAGCGCGAGCAGTGCGCGCCAGACGTTGAGTTGCGGGGAGGTGTCGAAGGAAGTCACTGAAAGGACACACTAGGAGAACGGGACGGTCTCGGGTTAATCCAGTGACCGGGATCACGTTTTGGTGTAAGGGAGCCACTTGCCGGTCAGCGCGGGGCCGAGCAGCTCCAGGTGCGAGACCGTCAGCTCGCGCATGGCCTCCAGGCTGAACTCCCCGTCGGTCATCCACTGCCGTTCCGTCACCCGCATCACCCCGCTGAAGACGGCCACCAGCAGCCTGGGCCGCGGGTCGCCGGCCGCGTCGAGGCCCTCGCGTTCGGCGAGCACGCGCGTGAGCACCTCCTCGACCTCCGCCGAGCGCCGCAGATGGGCGGCGAGCAGGACGGGTGTCGACTCGATCACCCGGTACATGGCCAGGAACCGCTCCACCGGCACGACCGACTCGACGACCTCGTGCAGGGTGTCCCAGCTCTCCAGCACGGCCAGGCGCAGCGCCTCCAGCGGGGGTTCGTGCGCCGGCCGCGCGCGTACGGCGTCGACGAAGCGCGTCACCGTCATCGCGTCGAGCGCCAGCGCCGCGTCCTCCTTGCCGGCGAAGTACCGGAAGAAGGTGCGCTGCGAGACCCCGACGGCGTCGGCGATGTCGTCGACGGTCGTCCGCTCGTAGCCCTCGGTGGTGAAGAGCTCGATGGCGACCCGCAGCAGTGCCTCTCGGGTGCGCTGCTTCTTGCGTTCGCGCAGTGTTTCCATTGGTGTCAGTTACCGACTTGTGAATTGGTTTGTCAATTGTCAGTGGCTGTCATTAGCCTCCATCGTATGACTAGTCAGACCATCGATACGACGGGGGCGGGGGACGGCGCGTCGCGGTCCCCGTCGGATCAGCCGCCCGCATCCGGACTGCGCGGCCACCCGTGGCTCACCCTGCTGACCGTGGCCGTCGGGGTCATGATGGTGGCTCTCGACGGCACCATCGTGGCCATCGCCAACCCGGCCATCCAGGCCGACCTCAAGGCGAGCTTCGCGGACGTCCAGTGGATCACCAACGGTTACTTCCTCGCGCTCGCGGTGGCCCTGATCACCGCGGGCAAGCTCGGTGACCGCTTCGGCCACCGCCAGACCTTCCTGATCGGCGTCGTCGGCTTCGCCGCCGCCTCGGGCGCGATCGGGCTGTCCAGCAGCATCGCCGCGGTCGTCACCTTCCGCGTCTGCCAGGGACTGTTCGGTGCCCTGCTGATGCCGGCCGCGCTCGGTCTGCTGCGGGCCACCTTCCCGGCCGAGAAGCTCAACATGGCCATCGGCATCTGGGGCATGGTCATCGGCGCCTCCACCGCCGGCGGCCCGATCCTCGGCGGTGTCCTCGTCGAGCACGTCAACTGGCAGTCGGTGTTCTTCATCAACGTGCCGGTGGGTGTCCTCGCCCTCGTCCTCGGCGTGCTGATCCTGCTCGACCACCGCGCCGAGAACGCCCCGCGCTCCTTCGACATCCTGGGCATAGCCCTGCTGTCCGCCGCCATGTTCTGCCTGGTGTGGGCGCTCATCAAGGCCCCGACCTGGGGCTGGGGCGACGGACTGACCTGGTCCTTCATCGCCGTGTCCCTCGTGGGCTTCGTCCTGTTCGCCGTCTGGGAGACGAAGGTCAAGGAACCGCTGATCCCGCTCGCGCTGTTCCGCTCGGTGGCGCTGTCGGCGGGTGTGGTCCTCATGGTCCTCATGGCGATCGCGTTCATGGGCGGCCTGTTCTTCGTGACCTTCTATCTGCAGAACGTGCACGGTATGAGCCCGATCGACGCCGGTCTCCACCTGCTCCCGCTCACCGGGATGATGATCGTGGGCTCCCCGCTCGCGGGCGCCATGATCACCAAGCTCGGCCCGCGGATACCCCTGGCCGGCGGCATGGCGTCCGTCGCGATCGCCATGTTCGGGATGTCGACGCTGGAGACGGACACCGGCAGCGCCGTGATGTCGCTCTGGTTCGCCCTGCTGGGTCTCGGCCTCGCGCCCGTGATGGTGGGCGCCACCGAGGTCATCGTGGGCAACGCGCCGATGGAGCTCTCCGGTGTGGCCGGCGGTCTCCAGCAGGCCGCGATGCAGATCGGCGGCAGCCTCGGTACGGCCGTCCTCGGTGCCGTGATGGCCTCCAAGGTGGACGGTGACCTCGCGGCGAACTGGAAGGACGCGGGTCTTCCGGCGCTCACACCGGCCCAGTTGGACCAGGCGTCCGAGGCGGTCCAGGTGGGCGTGGCCCCCGTCGCGAAGGGGACCCCGGAGGCGATCGTCGCGAAGATCACCGACGTCGCCCACGACACCTTCATCTCCGGCATGAGCCTGGCGTCCCTGGTCGCCGCCGGGGTCGCGGTCGTGGCGGTCTTCGTCGCCCTGCTCACCAAGCGCGGCGAGAACGCGGAGGCGGGCGCGGGCGTGGGTCACATCTGACGGGACTTCAGCGTTCTTCCCCTATCAGGGTGAAGAGGCTAAAGATTTCTCGCCCTCGGTACGCGCCGCAGGTCACAGTGGGTCAAGTCCTCCGCACGGCATGGGAGGACGGACGGCGCTGCGGCGCGCTGCCGGAGGGGGGCGGCGCGCCGCAAGGCCGGAGGATTAACCGCTGTGCCGGGGGTACTCGCATCGTTGAACCCGAGACGAACCCAACCAACCAAGGGTGTCAGGGAGTTGATGATGGCGGGCTACGGACACGGAACGCGCAAGTACCCCCGATCACGTGGCCGGACGTGGTCACGGAGCGGGCCGGATCGCGCGACGCTCGGAATCATCGGAGTCATCTGCGCGATCGCGGGATTCTTCGTGCTGGGGATCATCCTCGGCCCGGTGGCGATCGTCTGCGGCTGGCTCGCCATGGGCCGCACCTGGTCGGGCGGCAACCGTGCCTGGCCTGCTCTGGTCGCCTTCGTACTGGGCGCCATCGACACGCTCCTGGCGATCATCTGGCTCGTCGGAGCGGCCACCCCGGGCAGCGGGTTGTTCTGACCCGGGGCGCGTGAGGGAAGGGCCCCCGGTGGGACGACCGGGGGCCCGCTCTCGCGCTGCCGACGGAGGTGCGCGGCGCCGAGAACCATCGCCGGCGTCCACGCGAACGACGCCCCACGCTCGGTCGGCCTCGCGCGGCTTCGTGGTCGGGCGGGGGTCGGCGGCCGTGTGTTGCGGTGGCCCAGGTCTGTGCGGTTGTCCACCTGACCCGGCAAGCTCGCGTGCGGAGGTTCGCGTCGTGGGGGCGCGCCGGGGGGATGTTGTTTGTTCGGGCGGTCTCGCGCGGCTTCGTGGTCGGGCGGGGGTCGGCGGCCGTGGGCGCGGTGGCCCAGGTGTTCACGCCGATCCCGCAAGCCCGCGTGCGGACGTTCGGGTCGTGGCGGTGGGGCAGCGCGCCGGGTGCGCCGGGGCGATGTCGTGCGCTCGGGGGCGGCGGTCCGCGGCCGTGGTGGCGGAACGTACCCGCCGGGGACGCCTCCGGAGCGTGCCGGTCTGCGCATGGTGCCGGCCCGGCGCCCGCCCGCGTCCGTGAACCAGGGGCTCCGTCAGCCGCCGACGGATGTCTTCCGTAGAGCCGCGACCTCCGCGCGCAGGGCCCGTACTTCCTCCGTCAGGGCCTGGATCGCCTCCGTCTGCCGGCGTTCCTCCACGTCGTCCTTCTCGAACCGCTCGATGAACCACGCGGCGATGTTCGCGGTCACCACACCCAGCAGGGCGATCCCGGAGAGCATCAGCCCGACCGCGACCATCCGGCCCAGTCCGGTGGTCGGGGCGTGGTCGCCGTAGCCCACGGTCGTCATGGTCGTGAAGGACCACCACACCGCGTCACCCAACGTGCGGATGTTCCCGTCCGGCGCGTCCCGTTCCACCGACAGCACCGCCAGCGACCCGAACATCAGCAGCCCCACGACCGCCCCGGCCACATACGTCGTCACCCGGATCTGCGAGGCCATCCGCGCCCGCTGCCCCACCAGCAGCAGCGTGGAGACCAGCCGCAGCAGCCGCAGCGGCTGTATGAGCGGCAGCACCACGGCACCCAGGTCCATCCAGTGCTGCCGTACGAATCCGCGCCGGTCCCGCGCCAGCGACAGTCGCACGAGGTAGTCGACGGCGAAGACCCCCCACACCACCCACTCGGCCACCGTGCACACTTCCGTGAGCGACCGTCCCGCCGAGGTGTCCACGATCGGCACGGCATAGGCGACGGCGAACAGCACCGCGAGCGCCAGAAGGGGCCGCTGGGTGTGCTGTTCCCAACGGACCTGCGCTGACTGTTCTTTCATGACCGCATCGTAAGGAAACGGTAAAGGGCGGCAGAGCCGCAGCCCCACCGCCCTTCGTCCGTTCCTGCCGAGCGCGGCGGCTACGCGTCGCCGCCCGCCGCCCCCGGGTCCGCCGCCGTGACGTCCAGCAGCTGGTACCGGTCGATCGCCTGCTTCAGCACCGAACGGTCCACCTTGCCCTCCCGCGCCAGCTCCGTCAGCACACCCACCACGATCGACTGGGCGTCGATGTGGAAGAACCGCCGCGCCGCACCCCGGGTGTCCGCGAAGCCGAACCCGTCCGCTCCCAGCGACTGGTACGTGCCCGGCACCCACCGCGCGATCTGGTCGGGAACCGCCCGCATCCAGTCGGACACCGCCACGAACGGCCCCTGCGCCCCGGCCAGCTTCCGCGTCACGTACGGCACCCGCTGCTCCTCCTCCGGGTGCAGCAGGTTGTGCTCCTCGCAGGCCACGGCCTCACGCCGCAGTTCGTTCCAGGAGGTCGCCGACCAGACGTCAGCCTTGACGTTCCAGTCCTCGGCGAGGATCTTCTGCGCCTCGACCGCCCACGGCACGGCCACACCGGACGCCATGATCTGCGCCGGGGTCGACCCCGACGTGCCCTCGGAGAACCGGTAGATGCCCTTGACGATGCCCTCGGCGTCCACGTTCGCGGGCTCGGCCGGGTGCCGGATGGGCTCGTTGTAGACCGTGAGGTAGTAGAAGACGTCCTCGCTGTCCGGGCCGTACATCCGGCGCAGGCCGTCCTGCACGATGTGCGCGATCTCGAACCCGAACGCCGGGTCGTAGGCCACACAGCCCGGGTTGGTCGAGGCGAGCAGCTGCGAGTGCCCGTCCGCGTGCTGCAGACCCTCACCGGTCAGAGTCGTACGGCCCGCGGTCGCGCCCAGCACGAAGCCGCGCGCCAGCTGGTCCGACATCTGCCAGAACTGGTCACCGGTGCGCTGGAAACCGAACATCGAGTAGAAGACGTACACAGGGATCAGCGGCTCGCCGTGTGTCGCGTAGGCCGAACCCGCCGCGATCAGCGACGCCGTGCAGCCCGCCTCCGAGATGCCGTCGTGCAGCATCTGCCCGGTCGGCGACTCCTTGTACGCGAGCAGCAGTTCACGGTCGACCGACTCGTACTGCTGCCCGAGCGGGTTGTAGATCTTCGCACTCGGGAAGAACGAGTCCATGCCGAAGGTGCGGTACTCGTCCGGCGCGATCAGCACGAACCGCTTGCCGAGCTCCTTGTCCCGCATGAGGTCCTTGAGTAGCCGTACGAACGCCATGGTCGTGGCGATCGACTGCTGACCCGAGCCCTTCTTCACACTCGCGTACGTCTTGTCCTCCGGCAGCGCGAGCGGCTTGGAGCGCACGACACGCGTCGGGACGTAACCGCCGAGACCCAGTCGGCGGTCGTGCATGTACTGGATCTCCTCCGAGTCCCGGCCCGGGTGGTAGTAGGGCGGCGCGCCCGACTCCAGCTCCTTGTCGGAGATCGGCAGGTGCAGCCGGTCGCGGAAGCCCTTGAGGTCGTCGACCGTGAGCTTCTTCATCTGGTGCGTGGCGTTGCGGCCCTCGAAGTTGGGCCCCAGCGTCCAGCCCTTGACGGTCTTGGCGAGGATGACCGTCGGCTGGCCCTTGTGCTCCACGGCCGCCTTGAACGCCGCGTAGATCTTCCTGTGGTCGTGACCGCCGCGGCCCAGGTGCAGGATCTGGTCGTCGGTCATGCCCTCGACCATCGCGCGCAGGCGCTGGTCGTCGCCGAAGAAGTGATCGCGGATGTAGGCGCCGGACTCGGTGGCGTAGGTCTGGAACTGGCCGTCCGGGGTGGTGTTCATCCGGTTGACGAGGATGCCGTCGCGGTCCTGCGCGAGCAGCGGGTCCCAGGTGCGGTCCCAGATCAGCTTGATCACGTTCCAGCCGGCGCCCCGGAAGACCGACTCCAGCTCCTGGATGACCTTGCCGTTGCCGCGCACCGGGCCGTCGAGGCGCTGCAGGTTGCAGTTGACGACGAAGGTCAGGTTGTCCAGGCCCTCGCGCGCGGCGATGGTCAGCTGGCCGAGCGACTCCGGCTCGTCCATCTCGCCGTCGCCGAGGAACGCCCACACATGCGACTTGGAGGTGTCGGCGATCTCGCGCGCGTGCATGTAACGGTTCATCCGCGCCTGGTAGATCGCGCCGATCGGGCCGAGGCCCATCGACACGGTCGGGAACTCCCAGAAGTCCGGCATCAGCCGCGGGTGCGGGTACGAGGACAGTCCGTGCGGTGCCTTCGACTTCTCCTGGCGGAATCCGTCCAGGTTGGCCTCGCTGAGGCGGTCCAGCAGGAACGCGCGCGCGTAGATGCCCGGGGAGGCGTGGCCCTGGAAGAAGACCTGGTCGCCGCCGTCGCCCTCGTCCTTGCCGCGGAAGAAGTGGTTGAAGCCGACGTCATAGAGGGACGCGGAGGACGCGAAGGTGGCGATGTGGCCGCCCACGCCGATCCCGGGACGCTGGGCACGCGAGACCATCACGGCCGCGTTCCACCGGGTGGCGTTCAGGATCTTCCGCTCGATCTCCTCGTTGCCAGGGAAGAACGGCTCCGCCCTGGTGGGGATCGTGTTGACGTAGTCCGTGCTGCGCATCTCCGGCACGGCCACGCGCTTCTCGCGGGCCCGCTCGATGAGCCGCAGCATCAGATAACGGGCCCGCTCCCGGCCGCGCTCGTCCACGGCGGCGTCGAGGGAGTCGAGCCACTCCTGGGTTTCCTCGGGATCGAAGTCAGGAACCTGACTCGGAAGGCCGCCAATGATGATCGGGTTGCGATCGGATCCGGAAGCCACGCTGTTCCTTACCTGTCAGAGGGCCGTATTTCTCTATGTCTGCACCGCTCCCCATCGTGTACCTCGGGGGGCCAAACGTCATCTCTACTCCGTGGTAACCCGGGGCTCCGGGCCCGGGTATGGTTCCCAAACACGCAAAGAGGGCAGAAAGGTGTGGCATGTGTCACGACGTGACCGCGATGATGTGCCTGGAGTTGCGTCGACACGTTCCGGAACGTCACCGTTTCGGCGGTCTGAAACGCCGGGTACTTGCGCGATCCGCCCCGCCCGTGTGGACTACGGCCAATGCTTCGCGCACGCGCGTGGCTGAGACAATCATCAAGACATGATCAGGAGGCAACCCGTGAGCGCGACCGCGGACCACGCGGAGACGAGCCCTGCCGTGAGGCTGGGGTTCCAGCCCGAGCAGGTGGTCCAGGAGATCGGCTACGACGACGACGTAGACCAGGAACTCCGCGAGGCCATCGAGCAAGTCATCGGCAGCGACCTTGTGGACGAGGATTACGACGACGTCGCCGATGCCGTGGTGCTCTGGTTCCGTGACGAGGACGGAGACCTGACCGATGTGCTGGTGGACGCCACCACGTACATCGAGGAGGGTGGCTCGATCCTGCTGCTGACGCCGAAGACCGGCCGGGACGGCTACGTGGAGCCGAGCGACATCTCCGAAGCCGCGACGACGGCAGGCCTGTCCGCCTCCAAGAGCGTCAGTGTGGGCAAGGACTGGAGCGGCAGCCGGCTGGTGACGCCCAAGGCGGCCAAGTCCAAGAAGTAGCCCTGTGGGACCGGACGGGCCGGCGCGACCGGCCCGTCCGCTTCCCCGTGGTGATCGCTGCGTAGGGTGGTTGCGTCACTCGAACAGCCCCCCGAAGGGACATCCACGCGATGGCGATCCAGGTCGGCGAAAAGGCCCCCGACTTCGAGCTCAAGGACAACCACGGCCGGGCCGTGAAGCTGTCCGACTTCCGCGGCAGCAAGAACGTCGTGCTGCTCTTCTACCCCTTCGCCTTCACCGGCGTGTGCACCGGTGAGCTCTGCGAGCTGCGTGACAACCTGCCGCAGTTCTCCGACCGCGACACCCAGCTGCTCGCCGTCTCCAACGACTCCATCCACACCCTGCGCGTCTTCGCCGAGCAGGAGGGCCTGGAGTACCCGCTGCTGAGTGACTTCTGGCCGCACGGCGAGGTCTCCCGCGCCTACGGCGTCTTCGCCGAGGACAAGGGCTGCGCGGTGCGCGGCACCTTCGTCATCGACAAGGAGGGCGTGGTCCGCTGGACCGTCGTCAACGCTCTGCCGGACGCCCGCGACCTCAACGAGTACGTGAAGGCGCTCGACACCCTGTGATTGTTCGCCTCCAGGGACTGCGTGGTACGGGAACCCGTCACTAGGATCGAATCGTTGATCCGACGGCATCAGAAACTGCAAACCTATGGAGGACTCGTGGGAGTCAGCCTCAGCAAGGGCGGCAACGTATCGCTGACCAAGGAGGCCCCGGGCCTGACCGCGGTCATCGTCGGTCTGGGGTGGGACGTCCGCACCACAACCGGCACCGACTTCGACCTTGACGCCAGCGCGCTGCTGCTGAACGCGGCCGGCAAGGTCGCCAGCGACGCCAACTTCGTCTTCTTCAACAACCTCAAGAGCGCGGACGGCTCCGTCGAGCACACCGGCGACAACATCACCGGTGAGGGCGAGGGCGACGACGAGCAGATCAAGGTCAACCTCGCCGCGGTCCCGGCCGACGTCGACAAGATCGTCTTCCCGGTCTCGATCTACGACGCCGAGAACCGCCAGCAGTCCTTCGGCCAGGTGCGCAACGCGTTCATCCGCGTCGTGAACCAGGCCGGCGAGGCGGAGATCGCCCGCTACGACCTCTCCGAGGACGCCTCCACCGAGACCGCCATGGTCTTCGGCGAGCTCTATCGCAACGGCGCCGAGTGGAAGTTCCGCGCCATCGGCCAGGGCTACGCCTCGGGTCTGCGCGGGATCGCCCAGGACTTCGGCGTCAACGTCTAGTACCCGTCCCATGGGCAGGCCCTCGGACCCGCCCCGGTCTCTTCGTCCGGCGCCGCACCGTTTACGTGCGGCGCCGGACGCGCAGGACAAGCACACAAGCACACTCTCGGGGAGGGAACAGCACATGGGCGTCACGCTCGCCAAGGGAGGGAACGTCTCCCTGTCCAAGGCCGCCCCCAACCTCACCCAGGTGATGGTCGGACTCGGCTGGGACGCGCGCTCCACCACCGGAGCCGACTTCGACCTCGACGCCAGCGCCCTGATGTGCAGCAGCGGACGGGTCCTGGGTGACGAATACTTCGTCTTCTACAACCAGCTCAAGAGCCCGGACGGCTCGGTCGAGCACACCGGCGACAACCTCACCGGTGAGGGCGAGGGCGACGACGAGTCGATCCTGGTCGACCTCTCCAAGGTGCCGGACCGGTGCGACAAGATCGTCTTCCCGGTGTCGATCCATGACGCCGACAACCGCGGCCAGACCTTCGGCCAGGTCAGCAATGCCTTCATCCGCGTGGTCAACCAGGCCGACGGCCAGGAACTGGCCCGCTACGACCTCTCCGAGGACGCCTCCACCGAAACCGCGATGATCTTCGGCGAGCTCTACCGCTACCAGGGCGAGTGGAAGTTCAGGGCGGTGGGGCAGGGGTACGCGTCGGGCCTCAGGGGCATCGCCCTCGACTTCGGGGTCAACGTCTCATAACGCGTTATGAGCAAAAACCGGGGCCGGGTGGGGCTTCGAGGGCGCCCGACTACACTTCGCTTCAAAGTTTCGTAAAGCCGAGTGCGGCACGGGGGAATCCCGTACACGTACGGATTGGGTAGCCAGTGGTTCTCAAAACCTTCGGCTGGTCGTTCGCGGTCACCGCGCTCGGCTTGGTCGCTGCGGTCCTCTACGGGGGGTGGGAGGGCTTCGGTGTGGTGGCGATCCTCTCCATCCTCGAGATCTCCCTGTCGTTCGACAACGCGGTGGTCAACGCCGGAATCCTGAAGAAGATGAACGCCTTCTGGCAGCGCATCTTCCTCACGGTCGGTGTCCTGATCGCCGTGTTCGGCATGCGGCTGGTCTTCCCCGTCGTGATCGTCGCGATCAGCGCCAAGATGGGGCCCATCGAGGCGGTCGACCTCGCCCTCAACAACAAGGACCACTACCAGCAGCTGGTCACCGACGCGCACCCGGCGATCGCCGCGTTCGGTGGCATGTTCCTGTTGATGATCTTCCTGGACTTCATCTTCGAGGACCGGGACATCAAGTGGCTGGCCTGGCTGGAGCGGCCGCTGGCCAAGCTCGGCAAGGTCGACATGCTGTCGGTCTGCATCGCGCTGGTCGTCCTGCTGGTCACCGCGTTCACCTTCGCGACCCACGCCCACCAGCACGGCGGCGCGCATGTCGACAAGGCGCAGACCGTCCTGATCTCCGGTATCGCGGGCCTGATCACCTACATGGTCGTCGGCGGTCTCTCCGGCTACTTCGAGGACAAGCTCGAGGAGGACGAGGAACGCGAGCACGAGGAGGAGGAACAGGCCGAGCGGGAGGGCAAGCCCAAGTCGGCGGTCCTGATGGCCGGCCAGGCCGCGTTCTTCATGTTCCTCTACCTCGAGGTCCTCGACGCCTCGTTCTCCTTCGACGGCGTGATCGGCGCGTTCGCCATCACCAACGACATCGTCCTGATGGCGCTGGGCCTCGGCATCGGCGCGATGTACGTCCGGTCGCTGACCGTGTACCTCGTCCGCCAGGGCACCCTCGACGACTACGTCTACCTGGAGCACGGCGCCCACTACGCGATCGGCGCCCTCGCGGTGATCCTGATGGTCACCATCCAGTACGAGATCCACGAGATCATCACCGGTCTCGTCGGTGTGCTCCTGATCGGCTGGTCCTTCCTGTCCTCCGTGCGCCGCAACAGGGCACTGGCGGCCGCCGAGGGAAAAGCCCAGGGCTCGGACGAGAAGACTGAGGTCTCGTCCGGGGTGTGACACCCTCCCTGGTGAGGAACGCTCTGGGCGGGGCGGCCGGCCTCCGGCCGCCCCGCCGGTTTTCTCCAAATTGAACATGGGGGCGGGAATGGGCTTCTTGGACGGACTCCGGGGCGGCCGCGAGGTCGACTTCGACTCGGGCAGCGCGGCCAGCAACGCGATCGAACTGACCAAGCGGCACAACCGGGTCTCGCTCACCAAGCAGGGCGCGGCGACCGGGAACCTCCGCGTCAACCTGACCTGGCGGATGCGGACCTCCGACATCGGGGGCTCACAGCGGGAGTCGCTGCTGCGGCACCCCTTCAAGGCGCTCAAGCCGCCGGAGGTCCTCGGACACAGCCAGAGCATGGTCAACGTCGACCTCGACCTGGGGTGCCTGTACGAGCTGGCCGACGGCACGAAGGGTGTCGTCCAGCCCCTCGGCGGCCTCCTGGGGGACGTCAACGCGCCGCCGTACGTGAAGCTCAGCGGGGACGACCGGTTCGGGTCGGCGTCCGGCGAGACGATGTACGTCAACCTCGATCACCGCGACCAGATCAAGCGGCTGCTGGTCTTCGTGTACATCTACGACCAGACGCCGGCGTTCGACCGTACGCACGCCATCGTGACGCTGTACCCGAGCAACGGGCCGCGGATCGAGATAGGTCTCGACGAGCGGCACCCTCAGGCCCGGTCCTGCGCGGTCGTGATGATCGAGAACGTCAAGGGCGAGCTCATCGTGCGGCGTGAGGTGCAGTTCGTGTACGGGTTCCAGGGCGAGCTGGACCGGCTGTACGGGTGGGGGCTTCAGTGGGGGCGCGGGTACAAGGCGAAGGCGGACAAGTGAGGGCCGCTACCGTCCGATGAACTGCGGCCCCTGGGGAGGCATCCGGAACTCCGCGGCGGCCGGTACCGGAGCAGCCGGCGGCGGGTAGCCGTAACCCGACGCCGCCACGGGGGCTGTCGCCGGAGTCGCCTGCTGCGGGTAGCCGTAGGCCGGCTGGGTGGGGACCGAGGTGGCCGACTGGGCCGCCTGCTCGGGAGGCAGGGGGAACGACGTGGCCTCGGGCTGGGCCGGTGTCTCCGGGGAGTCGGACTCGTCCACGACGATGCCGAAGTCAGTGGCCAGGCCCTGGAGGCCCTCCACATAGCCCTCGCCCAGGGCGCGGAACTTCCAGCCCTCGCCGCGGCGGTACAGCTCGCCGCAGATCAGGGCGGTCTCCTCGCCCGTCTCCGGCTTGATGTCGAAGTAGAGCAGCGGCTTGCCGTCGGCGACCGAGGCGTCGTACAACAGGATGCGCAAGCCCTGCACGCGGCCGAACGTGGCGTTGTCCACCGACGCTTCGTCCACCGACGCGACCAGGAGGATCTGGCTGACGTCGGGCTCGACACCGGCCAGATCCGTCTGGATCGTGTCGGTGGGGCCCTCGGCGACGCGCTTCTTGCCGAGGAGCCAGACCTTCCCGGAGGGGTGCCGGGGCTGGTTGTAGAAGACGAAGTCCTCGTCGGATCGCACACGACCGTCGGGGCCGAGGAGGAGCGCCGAGGCATCGACGACCGGGACCCCCTGCCCGGGCGCCCAGCGCAGCACGGCGCGTACCGTGGTGGCTTCCAGCGGGACGTTCGATCCCTTCAGCATGGCGTGCGTCATGCGGTCATCCTGCCCTCTCGGTCCTGATCACGACAACGCGGGGGTGCGGGATACCGGTTCATGTCGTACCGGTGTCGACATGGCCGTGTTTGTCTGCGTTACCTGAAATTCATGCCCGGTGGGAACCTCGGACACGGGTACCTACGTACTATTACCGGCCACCTGTGAACCCTTCACGGGTGGCACAGCTACCACGGGGGAGTCATATGCGGCATTTCGGGCACATCACCCCTGAGGTGCGTCAGCGCCTCTTCCACCAGGAGCCCTGCGAGTTCACCGCGGATTCCTCGGCCCGGCTGCTCTCCGCGGCGCTGGGCGCCACGCTCTACAGTCCGGCCACGCGGCCGCGGCTCGCCGACGACATCGTCAAGCAGACCGGACGCGGCGTGGTCTCGATGGTGCTGTGCCTGGAAGACTCGATCGGTGACGACGACGTCGCGGAGGGCGAGGAGAACCTCGTCCGGCAGTTCGCGGACCTCGCGGACCGGCAGGTGGACCCGCCACTGCTGTTCATCCGGGTCCGCCACCCCGAGCAGATCCCCGATCTCGTACGACGGCTCGGTTCCGCCGTCCGGCTGCTGTCCGGATTCGTGCTCCCGAAGTTCACCGAGGAACGCGGCATACCGTTCCTGGAGGCCCTCTCCGGCGCCGAGGTCGCGAGCGGCCACCGGCTGTTCGCCATGCCCGTGCTGGAGTCTCCGGAGCTGCTCTACCGGGAGACGCGCGTAGAGACCCTGGAGGGCATCGCGCGCGCGGTAGACAAGTACCGCGACCGGGTCCTGGCGCTGCGCCTCGGCGTCACCGACTTCTGCTCCTCCTACGGCCTGCGCCGCGCCCCCGACATGACCGCCTGGGACGTCCAGATCGTCGCCTCCGTGATCGCCGACGTGGTGAACATGCTGGGCCGCGCCGACGGCACCGGCTTCACCGTGACCGGACCGGTCTGGGAGTACTTCCGGGTCCAGGAGCGCATGTTCAAGCCGCAGCTGCGCCGCAGCCCCTTCCTGGAGGGACAGGCCGAGGAACTGCGCGAGGCGCTCATCGAGCACGCCATGGACGGCCTGCTGCGCGAGATCACCCTCGACCAGGCCAACGGCCTGCTCGGCAAGACCTGCATCCACCCCTCCCATGTGCTGCCCGTGCACGCACTGTCCGTGGTCAGCCATGAGGAATTCAGTGACGCGCAGGACATCCTGCGGCCCGAGCGCGGCGGCGGCGGGGTGCTGAGGTCGCAGTACACGAACAAAATGAATGAAGTGAAGCCGCATCGCGCCTGGGCCGAGCGGACGCTGCTGCGCGCCGAGGTCTTCGGGGTGGCCAACGAGGACATCGGCTTCGTGGAGCTGCTCGCCGCCGGAATCTCCGGCTGATCATTCGTGGACACCAAGGGACGCATGAACAAGGCAGTGAACGACGGGACGCCGGGCGAGGTCTGGTCGGGGACATGGGTCGCCGACCGGCTCGGCGTCGAACTCGTGGGCGACAGCCGGCTGACCGACCTGCTGGGACTGGCGCTGCGCCGCAACCCCAAGCGGGCCCATCTGCTGGTCTCCAACGTGCTGGGCAAGCACGTCCCGCAGTCGCCGTCGGTGGTCTACGGCCAGGGCTTCGCACTGGGCCGCAGGGTCCGCGACCTGCTGGGTGACGAGGAGGCGGCCCGCGCGGTCGTCCTCGGCTACGCGGAGACGGCGACAGGTCTTGGCCACGCCGTCGCCGACGGCATCGCCCTCGCCCCCTACCTCCACTCCACCCGCCGCCCGGTCCCCGGTGTGGCCCCCGCGGGCGGCTTCGAGGAGTCCCACTCCCACGCCACGAGCCATCTTCTGCTGCCGGAGGACCCGGCCCTGCTGGCCGGGGACGGCCCCCTGGTCCTCGTGGACGACGAGTTCTCGACGGGCAACACGGTCCTGAACACGATCAGGGATCTGCACGAGCGCTATCCGAGGGACCGGTACGTGGTGGTCGCCCTGGTGGACATGCGGTCGGAGGAGGATGCGGGCCGACTGGCGGCTTTCGCGCGGGAGATCGACGCGCGGGTGGACCTGGTGGCAGCGGCTTCGGGCACCGTAAAGCTGCCTGAAGGAGTCCTGGAGAAGGGGCAGGACCTTGTAGCGAGGTTCGAGTCCAACTCCCCAGGGGCGCGGGGCTGTGTTGAATCTGCGGCTACCGCCGCGTGGGCGCGACAAGCCCCCACGGACCCGCACCCGGCAATCAACCGCACAGACCTCTCGTGGCCCCGAGACCTCCCCGACGGCGGCCGTCACGGTTTCACCCCGGCGCACCGAATACGCCTGGACAACGCCCTCCCCGCAATGACCGCAAGGCTCGCCGAGGCGCTGCCTCAAGACGCGCACCACGTGCACATCCTCGGCTTCGAAGAGCTCATGTACGCCCCCCTGCGACTCGCCCGGGAACTCGAACAGGTCGCCGCAGGCGTCGAGGTGACCTACTCCACCACCACCCGCTCCCCGGTGCTCGCCGTCGACGACCCCGGCTACGCCATCCGCAGCCGGATCGTCTTCCCCGCCCACGACACCCCCGCCGACGGCCCCGGCGACCGCTACGCGTACAACGTCGCCGGCGCCGGCTTCGACGCGATAGTCGCCGTGATCGACTCCACCGCCGACACCCCCGAACTGCACGCCCCCGACGGCCTCCTGGCCCAGCTCGCCGCGCACACCCGGCAGGTCGTCCTCGCCGTCGTCCCCAGTTACACCCCCGAAAGGCCCCCCATGCTCTCCGAGCCCCTCCGCGGCCCCGCCTTCTCCTCGTACGCCCCCGAGGAGGTCGGCTGGCTGCTCCAGGACCTCTCGGACGTCACGCTGGAGGCGCCGACCGAGGAGCGCGAGGAGGCCATCCAGAGCGGCGGCGCGCACTATGCGGAGTCGCTGCCGGTGGAGTACCAGCCGAGCGACCAGTACCAGGAGCTGTTCCGCACGGCCCTGAAGGAGTCCTCCGCGAGGCTCGCCCAGGCGGTCGGCGCGGTCACGGAGATCGTGCTCCAGGAGCGCTCGCCCCGTCCGGTCCTGGTCTCCCTCGCCCGTGCCGGCACCCCCATAGGTGTCCTGATGCGCCGCTGGGCCCAGTTCCGGCACGGCCTCGAACTGCCGCACTACGCCGTCTCGATCGTCCGGGGCCGCGGCATCGACGCCAACGCCCTGCGGTGGCTGGCCGCACACCACGACCCGGCCGACGTCGTGTTCGTCGACGGCTGGACCGGCAAGGGCGCGATCACGCGTGAACTGACGGAAGCGATAAAGCAGTTCGAGGCCGAGGGCGGTTCCGCCGGCTTCGACCCGGAGATCGCCGTACTCGCCGACCCGGGATCGTGCGTGAAGACGTACGGCACCCGTGAGGACTTCCTCATCCCCTCCGCGTGTCTCAACTCCACGGTGTCCGGCCTGATTTCGCGCACGGTCCTGCGCGCGGACCTGGTCGGCCCGGACGACTTCCACGGCGCGAAGTTCTACCGCGAACTCGCCGGCGCGGACGTGTCGGTGGACTTCCTGGACGCCGTCGCCGCCCGCTTCCCCGAGGTCGCCGAGGCGGTCGGCGCACAGGTCAAGGAGCTCCTCGCCGGCGACCGGGAGCCCACCTGGGAGGGCTGGGCGGCCGTCGAACGCATCAGCGAGGAGTACGGCATCCACGACGTCAACCTCGTCAAGCCGGGCGTCGGCGAGACCACCCGGGTGCTGCTGCGCCGGGTGCCCTGGAAGATCCTGGCGCGGGCCGGGGCGGGCGCCGACCTGGACCACGTACGCCTGTTGGCCGAGCAGAGAGGTGTCCCGGTGGAAGAGGTCGCCGAACTCCCGTACACCTGCGTGGGGTTGATCCACCCCAAGTACACGCGGGGCGCGACGGGCGCCGACGGCAGGGCGGTGACCCTCTGATGCCGGCTCAGGCTCAGGCTCCGGTGCTCGTGGCGAGCGACCTCGACCGCACGCTCATCTACTCCGCCGCCGCCCTGGCGCTCACCATGCCGGACGCGCGGGCGCCCCGGCTGCTTTGTGTCGAGGTGCACGAGAGCAGGCCGCTGTCGTACATGACGGAGACCGCGGCCGGGCTGCTCTCCGAGCTCGGGGACGCGGCGGTCTTCGTGCCGACGACGACCCGCACCCGCAAGCAGTACCAGCGCATCAACCTGCCGGGCCCCGCGCCCACTTACGCGATCTGCGCGAACGGTGGCCACCTGCTGGTCGACGGCGTCACCGACGTCGACTGGCACGCCCGGGTCACGGCCCGCCTCGCCGACGAGTGCGCGCCCCTGGAGGAGATCCGCGCGCACCTCCAGGAGACGGCCGATCCGCTGTGGGTCCGCAAGCACCGGATCGCCGAGGATCTCTTCGTCTACCTCGTCGTCGAGCGTGAACTGCTGCCCGAGGACTGGGTGAAGGAGCTCGCGGTGTGGGCCGAGAACCGCGGCTGGACGGTCTCCCTCCAGGGCCGCAAGATCTACGCCGTTCCCAAGCCGCTCACCAAGAGCGCGGCCATGCGCGAGGTGGCCCGGCGCACCGGGGCCGCTCTGACGCTGGCCGCGGGTGACTCCCTGCTGGACGCCGACCTGCTCCTCGCGGCCGACCGGGGCTGGCGGCCCGGACACGGGGAGCTGGCGGACGTGGGCTGGACGGCTCCGGCGATCACCGCGCTGCCGGAGCGGGGTGTCGCGGCGGGGGAGCGGATCCTGCGCGAGTTCCTCAGGACGGTCCGGACACCTCAGTAGGGCTCGGCCGGCCTCGCCGCAGCAGTCGTACGGCTGTGAAGGCCACGGCCGCGAGCGCGGCGACCGCGAGGACGACCTTCGAGTACGCGGACACCACGTCGGTGACCTGGGTCCAGTTGGCGCCCAGGGCGTGGCCCGCGAGGACGAACGCCGTGTTCCACAGGGCGCTGCCCAAGGTGGTCAGCGTCAGGAACACGGGCAGCGGCATGCGTTCGACGCCGGCCGGGACGGAGACGAGGCTGCGGAAGACCGGGATCATCCGGCCGAAGAAGACCGCCTTGGTGCCGTGCCGCAGGAACCAGGCCTCGGTCCGCTCGATGTCCGAGACCTTGACCAGGGGCAGCCGGGCCGCGAGCGCCATCGTGCGGTCCCGGCCGAGGAGCGCGCCGACGCCGTAGAGCGCGAGGGCGCCGATCACCGAGCCCGCCGTCGTCCACAGCAGCACGGCGACCAGGCTCATCCGGCCGGTGCTCGCCGCGAAGCCCGCCAGCGGCAGGATCGCCTCGCTCGGGATGGGCGGGAAGAGGTTCTCCAGGGCGATGGCGATCCCGGCACCGGGCGCGCCGAGCGTGTCCATGAGGCCGTTGACCCGGTCGATGGCTGACATGGGCCCACGCTAGGAAGGCCGACCTGAAGGCTGCCTGAAGAGGTACGGCGGTCAGCCGCAGCAGCCTCCGCCGCAGCAGCCGCCCCCACCGCCGCCACCCGCCTGGGGCGCAGGGGCCGACGCGGACGCCGAGCCGCCCACCGCCACCGTCGACAGCAGCTTCACCGTGTCGTCGTGGCCCGCCGGGCAGTCGGCGGGGGCGGAGGACTCGGCCATGGGACGGCTCAGTTCGAAGGTGTCGCCGCAGGTCCGGCAGCGGTACTCGTAGCGAGGCATGAGCACAGGTTAACCGGCGTCCCGGCGGGGTGCCCGAATTATGATCTTTGTCCGGTTAGCATACGGGGGTTCTCTGCCGTCGATCAACAGTGGGGGGACCCCTTGGCTGTGCGACACGACCCCGAACTGCTCGCCGCCGCCCGGTACTTCGGGCGGCGCCGCTTTCTCACGGTCACCGCGGCGGCCGCCGCTCTCGCGTTCGGCACCCAGCTGCCGGCCCGGGGCGCGGCGGGCTCCACCGAACTCGACGCGGCGAGGATCGCCGTCGATCCGTTCACCCTCGGCGTCGCCTCCGGGGACCCGTTGCCCGACTCCGTGCTGCTGTGGACCCGGCTCGCCCCCGCCCCGTTCGAGCCGGACGGCGGTCTTCCCCAGCAGTACGTCACCGTCCAGTGGGAGATGGCCCTCGACGAGCGCTTCGGCGCGCCTGTCCGCAGCGGCGTCGACATCGCCTACCCCGAGTACCACCACACCCTGCACGTCGACGTGACGGGCCTCGAACCCGACCGTGTCTACTACTACCGGTTCAAGACCGGAACCTGGATCAGCGAGACGGGCCGTACGCGCACGGCGCCGGCCACCACCGCCGCCGCCGCGTCGCTCTCCTACGCCGCTGTCTCCTGCCAGGCCTACCACGACGGGTACTACACGGCGCACCGCCATCTCTCCCAGGACGACGTCGACGTGGTCTTCCACCTCGGCGACTACCTGTACGAGTACGCCGTGAACGCCGCGGGCGGTCAGCGCGCCTACACCGACCGCAAGCTGCCCGCCCTCTTCAACCGCGAGACCATGACCCTGGAGGACTACCGTCTGCGCTACGCGCTCTACAAGAGCGACCCGGACCTGCGGGCGGCCCACGCGGCGCACCCCTTCGTCGTCACCTGGGACGACCACGAGACCGAGAACAACTACGCGGGCGCCATCAGCGAGAACGACGACCCGCCGGAGGTGTTCCTGCTGCGCCGCGCCGCCGCCTACCGGGCGTACTGGGAGAACCAGCCGCTGCGCGGCGCGCAGTTGCCGAACGGTCCCGACGCGCGGCTCTACCGCCGGCTCCAGTGGGGCACCCTCGCCCAGTTCGACATCCTCGACACCCGGCAGTACCGCTCCGACCAGGTGTACGCGTCCACCAAGCACTCCGGCGGTCCCCTCCAGGACGACCCGTCGCGCACCATGACCGGGGCGGCGCAGGAGAGCTGGCTGATCGACGGCTGGCGGGCCTCGCAGGCCCTGTGGAACGTGATGCCGCAACAGGTCTGCTTCTCCCAGCGCAAACTCGACCTCACGTCGGAACCCCTGATGTCCATGGACGCCTGGGACGGCTACCGGGCCTCCCGGCGCAGGATCCTCGACGGCGCGAAATCGGCCGGGGTCGAGAACCTGGTGGTGATGACCGGGGACGTGCACGCCGGCTACGCCTTCGACATCAAGGACGACTTCGACGACCCGGCCTCCAGGACGCTGGGCACGGAGTTCACGGCCACGTCGGTCACGAGCGGACGGGACGGCGCCGAGCGGCCCCCCACCTGGGACACGTACCTCAAGGCCAACCCGCATCTCAGGTTCTACAACGGGCGCCGCGGCTATGTGCGGGTCACACTCGACCGGCAGCAGGCGCGGGCCGACTTCAGGACCGTGTCCGCCGTGACCACGAAGGGTGCGCCGATCACCACCGCCGCGTCCTTCGTGACGGAGGCGGGCAACCCGGGCCTCCAGCCCGCCTGAGGAACGCGTCGGTACCCGGTGTGACGGCCCGTCGGCATCCCGTGCTCCGCCGGGCGGCCCTCTCGTGTCGTCCGATGCGTGGAACGGTCAGGAAGCGGACATCGTCCGCTTGGTTCTCGGCAAAACCTAAGGATTCGAGGCCCTTTGTACTCACATCCGAGGAGATTGCCTGATGGTCCACAGACACGCGTCGGCCGGCTGCGCCGCGTTGACGCTGCTCAGTGCGCTCGTGCTCACGGGGCTGCCCGCGGCCGCGGCCGTCGAGCCCCCCGCGCCGACGTCGGCGCCCTCCGCCGCCGAGACGCTCGGCGCGAACCGTCCCTCGCCCGCGGTCCTGCGGGCGCTGAAGCGTGATCTGCGCCTGACCGAGGGTCAGGCCAGGACGCGCCTGGTCAACGAGGCCGAGGCGGGCACGCGTGCGGGCCGCCTGCAGAACGCGCTGGGCAAGCGCTTCGCGGGAGCGTGGGTGAGCGGCGCCACCTCCGCGGACCTCACGGTCGCCACCACCGACGCCGCGGACAGCCCCGCCATCGAGGCCGGTGGAGCGCGGGCCGTCGTCGTCAGGACCCCGCTGCAGGACCTGCGGACCGCCAAGGCGAAGTTGGACGCTTCCGCGGCCGGCGAGGCGCTGGACACGCCGGTCCGGTACATCGACGTACGGACCAACCGGGTGACGGTGCAGGCGAAGAGCCGTGCCGCCGCCGACAAGCTCATCGCGGCAGCCCGCGTCGACAGCGCGATCGTGGACGTCAAGGTGTCGGCCGACCAGCCGCGCGCCCTGTACGACATCCGGGGCGGCGACGCCTTCTACATCGACGGCTCGGCCCGCTGTTCCGTGGGGTTCGGGGTCACCAAGGGCACCCAGCAGGGGTTCGCGACAGCCGGCCACTGCGGCAAGGCGGGGGCGAAGACCACTGGGTACAACCAGGTCGCCCAGGGCACCTTCCAGGCATCCGTCTTCCCCGGGAAGGACATGGCCTGGGTGGGCGTCAACAGTGACTGGACCGCCACGCCCGCCGTCAAGGGGGAGGGCGGCCAGGACGTTCAGACCGCCGGCTCGGTGCAGGCCCTGACGGGCGCCGCGGTGTGCCGGTCCGGTTCCACCACCGGCTGGCACTGCGGCACGATCGAGCAGCACGACACGAGCGTCACCTACGCCGAGGGCACCATCGACGGCGTGACCCGTACGACGGTGTGCGCGGAGCCGGGCGACTCCGGTGGCTCGTACATCTCGGGAACCCAGGCCCAGGGCGTCACGTCCGGGGGTTCCGGCGACTGCACGAGCGGCGGAACGACCTTCTACCAGCCGATCAACCCGCTGCTCAGCACCTACGGCCTCACTCTCAGCACCAGCACGAGCGGGAGCGGCACCACCGCCCCCGAGGACGGTCAGACGGGTGGTTGGACCCCGGGTCGGGTGTACGAGGTGGGCGCGCGGGTGACCCTCGACGGCGTCTCGTACGAGTGCCTGCAGTCCCATCAGGCGCAGTCCGCTTGGCAGCCCGCCCTCGCTCCGGCCCTGTGGCAGCGCGTCTGAGGACGCGGTGACGCCGGCGATGCCCGAGCTCGTCGGTCGCTACATCTCTGCCAGCAGGGTGTACGCGGTCGGCACGAAGGCGTCGCCGGCGCGGAAGCGGCGGGTGCACATGGCGGCCAACGCCGTTCCGATGTCGGGTCTGAAGCCCAGGAAGGCCTGCTGACCGAGTGTCGCCCCGCCGTGGAAGTACATCGGACCGCACTGCGTGGGGTGCTGGAACCAGGCCACCGTGTGCACATGCCGGTGCCCGAGACCGCGCCGGAGCACGGGGCGGCGTACCGCGCGCAACGCACCGGTCAGCGGGCTGCCCGCCGGATCCAGATGTGCTTCCAGGAAGGTGAGCAGGTCGTGCGGGGTGCCCCGGACGGCGCCGGCCGCCTGGAAGCCGCCGACGGTCAGCGGCGGAACGGGCGTGGTGCCGTCTTTGCGGTGTCCGGTGGCGTCGGTGTCCGGGCCGCCGGGGGCGAGGGTGGCGCCGCTCAGCCGGAGCGGACCCAGCACCTGACCGGTGAGCAGCTCGTCCCACGGGGTGGCGGTCGCCGCCGCCAGGGCGTGACCGAGGACGGAGACACCGAAGTTGGAGTAGTGCCAGCGGGTGCCGGGCCGGTGGCGTTGCCGGTGGCGCAGAAAGGCGTCGACCACGCGCTCGGCCGGATAGCGGGCGTAGGGGTTGGTGCGCCAGGCCGGCAGCGCCCGGACGAAGAAGTCGGCGGGCAGGGCGGGCAGTCCGGAGGTGTGGGTGATCAGATGGGCGAGGGTCACGGGATCCTCGCCGGGCCGCCTGGCCGGATCCAGCAGGGCGGCGGCCGGCTCGCCCGCGGACAGCAGGCCGGTCTGCGTCAGATGGGCGAGCAGCAGTCCGGTGAACGTCTTGGAGGCCGAGCCCATTTCGTAGCGCAGCTGATCGCGGGGGACGGACGGGGGCGGCGCGGTGCCCCCGGTGCGCACGGTCCGGCGGCCGTACCGGGAGAGGGCGAAGACGACGTCGGGCGCGTCCACGGCGTCGATGGCCTCGTCGAGCCGCCGCCACACCGCCTCCTCGTCGCCGGATATCTCTGTCCGCGTCACGCCGGTGACGTCGGGCAGGACGCCCGGCCAGGGGGCGGGACGCGTGGGGCGTGCGCCGACTGTCATGACGGGCTGTGCGCCAGTTGCGTCAGGGCGCGGGACGTGGCCAGGACGGAGGCGAAGGCGGCGACCAGCGTCGGGTGGTAGACGACGTCGAAGACCTCGTCGGGTGCGCCCTGCGGCATCGTGCGTACGGCGGGCATAGCGCCGTCGGGCTGTTGGGCGGCGGCGAAGCCTTCCCACGCCCGCTCGTCGAACGTGGGGCGGGGCAGACAGGCGTCGACGACGAGCAGTTCACCGAGCAGGTCCCAGCGTTGCAGGTCGAGCCAGTCGTCCAGCCAGGCCGGCAGCCAGTCAGCGAGGTAGCAGGCGATCTCGGCCGGCAGCCCGTCGGGGTTCTCTCCCCAGTCGGTGAGGTGGAAGACGGTGTGGGTGATGTCGTAGGCGATGTGCCCTTCCACGGTCCAGGGTTCGGGCGAACGTCCCAGCCAGGTCGCGCCGGCGATGTCGGCCTCCGGCACCCGGGGCGGCAGGCCGTAGCGGCGCTGGAAGGCGGACAGGCCCAGGCGCCGGACCGGCGACATCTCCAGGGCGGCGTAGCTGTCCAGCCGCTGGTTGAGCCGGAAGGCCCGCTCGGCCTCGGGGCTGCTGTAGCCCAGCTCCCTGAAGGGCAGGTACACCTCGAAGGGGATGGGCGAGATGGGCTCGGTGCGCTGGCCGCGCACCAGCATCCGGCCGCCGTCCAGCGTGTGGCACCAGGCGTGGTCGATCAACTGCCGTGCCAGTGTGGCCTGTCGGGAGCCGGCCACGCCCTCGCGGAACAACACCTTGCAGATGAGCGCCAGTTCGCCGACCGGTTTGAAGCGCTCCAGGAAGCCGACCTCCGGGTCGACGTCCACCTCCAGCCGGAATCCGTCGCGGTGGGCGTGCAGCCACTCAAGGGCGCCGACGCCGACGTTGTGGATGAGACGCGTGTTGTTCATCCCGGCACTCCCTGTCCGCCGTACGCCGCGGCCGTCTCCGCGTCCCCGGCCGTCTCGCGCAGCCGGTTGACGGTCAGCACGGCGGCGAAGACCGTCATCAGTGTCGAGTGGTAACAGTCGATGAAGTCGGGTGCGGTCGTACGGCTGCCCCGGCCGCCCACCTCCGGGACGGCGCCCGAGTCGTTCTGCGCCACCGAGAGTCTCGCCCAGGCGTCCTGGAGCAGGGCGCGGTCCGGTGTGCCGGGCAGACTGCTCGCCACGGCCAGCAGTTCACAGCTCAGGTCCCACTGCTCGTCCTCCAGACAGGTGTCGAGCCAGGGCGCGAGCCAGTTCCGGAGATAGGCCGCGACCGGCGGGGGCACGGCCTGCGGGGTCAGACCCCAGTCGGTGAGATGGAAGATCACATGGGTGAGCGTGTAGCCGGCGGCCAGCTCGAACGTCCACGGCTCCGGCAGACCGGCGAGCCAGGTGCGGTGCAGCGCCCGCGGCATGTCCTCGTGTTCCGGGAGGCCGCTGCGGCGCTCGGAGTTGAGCACGCTCAGGCGTCGGTTCGGTTCCTGCTCCGTCAGGTGCCAGCCGCGGGTGCGGGCCACCGTCGCGGTGGCGCTCTCGTAGCCGGCGTGGCGCAGGCCCGCCGACGCGAACGCCGCGTAGATCTCCAGCGGATAGGTCGCGAAGGGTTCGAGGCGCTGCAACTCCACGAAGAGGGCGCCCCGTTCGGTCTGCTGCCACGCGAACGACAGCAGGTCGGACGCCAGCACGTGGAGCGGGTCGGTCGGATCGGTGTGCCGGCGTACACAGACGCACACCTGGGCCAGCTCGCCGAGGGGCTTCCAGGTGGTGTTCACGTTGCCGTGCTCGGCGAGCGCGTCGTCGCCGAGCGCGAATCCCTCGCGGTGGGCGGACACCCAGGCCAAGGCGGCCGCGCCCAGAGCCCGGACCTCGTGCGCCGTCACACCGGCACCCCGGCGCGCATCAGTTGAGCGGCCTCGACCTGGAACGCCACGCGGGCGTCCTCGCCGCCCATCTGGGCCACGAACTCCAGCCCGGTGTCCAGGCCGAGCGTCTGCGGCACCTCGTCGAGGAGGACCAGCCAGCGTCCCGCTCCGGCTGCCTGGAGCCAGTCGCGGCGGCGGACCGCGCGGACGAATCCCCGGGCGACGTCGACCGGGCGGCGGCGCGCCACACGGGCCACCGCGCAGTCCTCGCCGGGGAGCGCGAGCGGCGCGAGCACCGCGAGTTGGTGGGTGAGGAACTGCCACGGCGCGTCCTCGAGCCAGGCCGCGTCGGGCTCGGTGTCGTCGTCCCACGCGCCGTCGAGGGACGCGTCCAGCCGCAGGAGCGCCCGCCGCATGGCCCAATGGCTCCACACCGAGGTGGGAGGGGCTCCGGCGGGTGGTGGGTAGGCGTGTGCGGCCCTGCTGAACACGGTGAGATCGTCCGGTGCGGGAAGCGCGCAGCGCAGCAGGACGCTCGGCAGGACGACATCGGCTCCGACCACCCGTACGGCGGCGAGAGCCGGGTCGGCGGTCGCCTCGGGGCCGTTCCCCCGCGCGACCGTGCCTGCCAGCCGGAACTGGTCTCCGCTCCGAAGAGCGGAGACCAGTTCCGACATGAGGCCCTGCACCGCGCCCGCGAGGCGGGTCGAAGTGCCTGACTGCTCCATTCGGGTTCTCCCGTCAGCCCTTCTTCGGCCGTGGCGTCGGAGGCGAGAGCAGGAGTTGGCTCGACGCCGACACCAGAGCGAGCGCCGCGCACTGGCGGCTGTCGCGGTAGTAGCCGTCGGCCTCGACGGGGTCGAGAGCCGCTTCTACGTCGATGCCGGGGGCATCGGTGAGGTCGTCGAGCAGGAACTCGGTGGAAGACATACCACCATCTCCTTTATGAGAGATATGCGGGTCTTATTACATGTCACCCCATCGGAGCGATCTATGCAAAAAGAGGTGATTTGTCTAGTTCGTGCGAGATTCAATCGCCCGCTCGCGAGTAGTTGACGAGCGACGCAGTCAGTGCGAGCCCCCGCGCTCCTCGCGGATCTGGGACACGACCCGTGCCACGGTCTGCCGCACCGCTTCCGTCTCGGTGAGGAAGTGCCAGTAGTCGGGGTGGCGGCCCTCCAGGGTGGCGATCGCCCGGTCCAGGCGGGCCACGGAGTCGTCCAACGGGCGTGCGTGCCTGGGGTCGGGGGTGTTGCGGCCGCTCATGGCGAGGCGCTGGGCGTCGCGGATGGCGAAGCGCGTGCGGTCGATCTCCTGCTGGGGGTCCTTCTGCACGGCGTTCAGCCGGTGCAGCCGGTCGCCGGCGGCGGAGACGGACTCGTCGGTGGTGTTGAGCAGGGCGCGGACCGTGGAGAGCAGGGACGTCGCGTCCGGCCAGCGCTGTTCGTCCCGCGCGGCGCGGGCCTCGCGGAGTTTCTGCTCGGCCTGCCGTACGTTCTCCGTGGCCTGGTCCGGGACGTGCTGGAGGTCCTGCCAGCAGGCGGCCGTGAACCGGCGGCGCAGTTCGCTGAGCACCGGGTCGACCTGGCCCGCGCGGGTGGTGAGGGCCTCGGCGCGGGTGCGCAGGGAGACGAGCCGGTGGTCGATCTCCGCGGCCCGCTCCGGCAGCCGCTCGGCCTCCACCCGGATCGACTCGGCCTCCCGCGCGACCCGTTCGGCCCGCTCCAGGGTCTGCGGCACGCCGTGCTGTCCCGCGCCCTGGTTGAGCTTGGTCAGTTCCGTTCCCAGAGCGGCGAGCCGGGCGGCGAGGTCGTCCGCCTTCAGCCCCGATTCCCGTACGGCGTCCAGGGCGTTGGAGGCGGCCAGCAGCCCCTGCCGGGCCCGCTCGACGGCCGGGGCGAGGCGGGCGAGCTGGGTCTCGGCCTTGCCGAGCAGCGGTCCGAGACTGTCGCCGAAACGGTCCAGCTCCCGCTTGACGTTGCCGAGGTCGTCCTTGGCCCGGGTGAGCTCGGTACGCGCGTGTGCGGCGACCGAGGCCTCCAGGTCGTCCCGGTCGAGGTCATGGGCGTCGACGGCCTCGATGTAGCGCTGACTGGCCTCGTCGATCCGTCCGCTGATCGCCTGGAAGTCGGCGACCGCCCGCCGGGCAGCGGGTGAGTCGTCGACGGCCGTGATGGTCTCGATCGAGATCCGCAGATCCCGCTGGGCGGTGTCCAGTTCGTAGAACGCGGCCGCGGCGGCGTCCTTCGCGGCCTGCGCCTCGGCCCGCTGGCTCTCCGCCCGTCCGCCGAACCAGCGCCGGGTGCCGCCGCCGGCGAACGAGGCCGGCAGCGCGAGGGCGGCGAGCAGGGGCAGACCGATGAGGGTGAGGGTGTCCCTGAGCGCCTGGCGGTGTGCGCGCGGCACCGACGACGACGAGTACGGCTGCGATGGTGTCGCCGTCACATCCCTCTCCCGTGCTGTGTTCCGTCCTGGCGGTGCCCGGTGTCATTCTCCCACCGGTAAGGGACGAACACACGGGCCGGTTAGTTCGCGGTTCGCACCGTGATCTTCCCGTCTCCGCTCTGGGCGGACACCACATGGTCACTGGAGTCGGACCGGGGCACGGACACATCGACCCCTCCGTCGCCTGATTTCGTGTCCACGCGGTAGGTGGCCTTCGGCAGCTCGACGGTCACGGAGCCGTCACCGCTGCGGGTCTCCACCCGGTCCGGTACGGCGCCGAGTTCGAGGTGGAGCGAGCCGTCCCCGGTACGGGCGCTGATGCGGCGGGAGGTGACGTCCGCCTTCATGGAGCCGTCGCCGGTGTGCAGCTCCAGCGGCCCGCTGGAGTCGGAGACCCGCACGGACCCGTCGCCGGTGCTGATGCTCAGCGGCCGGGTGAACCCCCGGGCCCGCACACTGCCGTCGCCGTCCTGGACCTTCACGCTGATGTCCCGGGGCACCTCGATGCGGTGCTTGGCCGCGCAGTCGGCCACGACACCGCTGCACTTCATGCGCAGCACCAGCCGGTCGTCCTTCATCGACCAGGTCACCTCGGGGTCCTTGCCGATGGCGACGGTCCCCTGGAACCAGCGGGTGACCTCGACCGTGCCCGCCTTGTTCGAATCGGCGGCGACGATCTCCAGCGCCGAGTCGTCGGAGTCGACGGTGAGGGTGCGGCCCTGGAGGGCGAAGGACTTGTGGTCGGGGGTCTTGTCGTCCCCGGCGGAGGCGCCGCAGGCGGTGGCCCCCGCGACGACGAGCGCGACGACTCCGGCCGCGGCGGCGGCACGTACGGGAACGGAACGGACCATGACGATCTCCCCCTGGTAGCCCTGGACGGGCGGTCGCGGGCAGTCCGCGACCCTGCTTCGACCCTAGGGACCGGGGCTCACGCGGGGGATCCGGGTCGCTCCCGGATCGAGGGTGGGGTTTTCCCCCGTATCGACCCTGACTCCTGCCCTGATCAACCCTGACTCCTGCTCTGACGCCGCCGGCCCCCCGGCTAAAGGTTTGCAGGACAGGGTGCCGGGCAGGGTAGGCTGTCGACTCGTCTCGGGTGCGTAGCTCAGGGGTAGAGCGCCTGCCTTACAAGCAGGATGTCGGCGGTTCGAAACCGTCCGCGCCCACACCGGAAGAGGACCCCGGCCGATCTCGGCCGGGGTCCTTCGTCGTTCAGCCGGTTTCCGGCCCGCGGGACGCGTGCTTCAGCCTGGTGCGGGCGTCCACGCGTTCCGGAGTCGCCACTTCCGTCCAGAAACGGTGGGTGGTGACGAAGACCGCGAGTTCGTGTTCGCGCTGCCGGAGCTTTTCCACCTCGGCCTGTTCGTCCGGGGTCCAGCCCGGGGAGGCGGGGCGCTCCACCTTCCGCCAGCCGTTGCTGTCGCTGAAGCCGTCCAGCGGCGTGACCGACCAAGGAAGCCGCTTGAGCAGGGCCGACAGCTCGGCCCGGACCTGATGCAGCTCCTCCTGACCGGCGAGGAGGTCACTCGGAAAGTCATAGGTCGTAGCCACGGCACAATGCTACGCCTGTTCGATTTTGGGTTGCGAGTGGCTTCGGGAGGTTCATGCGAACGAGCGGCCGGACCCCACCGGAATCAGGGCGACGACGGATCGGTGTGTCCCGCGCCCGCAGGAAGCGTCCGTCCCAGGCGGGCGAGCGGGGACAGGGCCATCACCACGGGCGACAGCAGCATGCCCGCGGCCGTCACCAGGAGGCTGGTGCGCAACCCCCATTCCTGTGCGAGGAATCCGCCGAGCAGGGAGCCGAGCGGGGTCATCCCCATGCCGACGAACGTGATCGTGGCGGCCGCGCGGCCCTGCATCCCGTCCGGGGTGGCGGTCTGCCGGACGGCCATGACCATGACGTTCACCAACTGGCCGCCCGTCCCGAACACGAAGCCGACCGCGACGAGCACGGGAACCGTCACCGCGGCGGAGCCGTGCAGCGCGGGCACGCACAGGAACGCGCCGTCGCCGAGTGCCGCCGCTGACATGAGCACCACGCCGTAACCGAACCGGCCCGGCAGCCGGGCGGCCAGCACCGAGCCCAGGAGCGCGCCCGGCCCCGTCGCCGCGAGCGCCAGCCCTACGGCGGTGCCCGACAGGTGCAGCTCCCGCGGCAGGAAGAGCAGATAGACGGTCATCATGGCCGCGAAGCAGAACTGGAAGGCGGCCGAGGCCAGGCACACGGTCCGCAGCGAGGTGTCGCCGACGACGAAACGGAGGCCCTCGTGAATGCGCCGCCCTGTGCGAGAGGGGCGTTCCGAGCGCTGGCGCTCCGGGATCGGTTCGCGGCGACGGATCCGCCGGATCGACAGGAACGACACAGCGAAGAACAGTGCGCCGGCGGCGGCGGCGATCGGCGCCGACAGCAGGGACACCAACGCGCCGCCGAGGGCGGGTCCGCCGATCTGCGCCGCGGACCGGCTGCCCTCGAGCGCGCTGTTGCCCCGCACCAGCTGATCGCGCCTCACCAGCCGTACGAGAGACGCCTGGTAGGCCACGTCGAAGAACACGGACAGGGCTCCCACGGTGAAGGCGACCACGAGCAGCGCGGGCAGGCCGAGCAGACCGAGGAGACCGCCCAGGGCGGCTGCGCCCAGCGCGAGCGTCCGGCCGACGTCCGTCAGCACCATCACCGTGCGGGTCCGCCATCCGTCCACCCACGCGCCGACGAGGAGCGAGAGCAACAGGATCGGCGCCTGCCCCACCGCTCGCAGGACACCCAGCTGGCCGGCACTGGCGTCGAGGGTCAGGACGGCGAAGAGCGGCAATACCAACAGACTTGTCTGTTCGCCGAGTTGGGAGACCGTCTGGCCCACCCAGAGGCTACGGAAGTCGCCGTTTCGCCACAGGCTCGACGGGGCGGGGCGACCGGAATCGGACATGGCGGAGGAAGCGGACGGCACGGAGAACCTCGTATCGAAGGCTTGCTGTGCCACACCTTCACGGGCAGCACGCGATGACGGGCCGGACGGCCCACGACGTCAACGCGCGCTCGGAAGACCGACCATGTCCTCGCTCCTCTTCGGTCACTCGCCGAACCAGAACATTAGCCGGGCGAGGCCGGGTAATGGGAGGTCGATCAGCCCCTGTGGAGGAGTCAGTGTCGAGAAGGAGCCGACGATGACCGACGACGCCTATTTGTTTCTGCTCGACGACGCGTCCGCGCAACTCGGCGTGGCCCCCGCCGCCGTCGGCGACCTCGCGTGCATGGATACTCCCGCGGTGCGCGCGTGGCTGGACGCCCAGGGCAGCACGGCGACCTCCCCGCGTCTGCGGCTGCTGCCGCCGGAGGAGACCGCCGCCGTGCCCGAGGGGGCCGAGCGGCTGCCCGTGCCGCTGAGCGACGAGGAACTGAGCCGGCTCCGCCACCACCTGGCACCGGAGCCGCTCGCCGGGGTCGAGGACGAGCTGCTCGCCTACCGCGACTGCGCGGACGGCCGGGACGGTCTGATCGGACGCGCACTGGCCGCGGGCGTGCCCCCGCACCGCATCGTCGAACTGACGGGCGTTGACCCCGCGACGGTCACCGCTGCCGCGGAGGGCTGACGACGAGACCGCCGCCCGGCCTCGCACGCTTACGCGGCTGCGGGTGTGCCGTCGCATCGCCATCGTCGAGCTGACCGGGGTGGGCCCCGCGACGGTCACCGTTGCCGCGGAGGGCTGACGACGAGACCGCCGGCCGGCCTCGCACGCTTGCGCGGCTGCGGGCGTGCCGTCGCATCGCCTTGTCGAGCTGACCGGTGTGGACCCCGCGACGGTCACCCCTGCCGCGGAGGGCTGACGACGAGACCGCCGCCCGGCCTCGCACGCCTGCGCGGCTGCGGGTGTGCCGCCGCATCGCATCGTCGAACTGACCGGCGTTGACCCCGCGACGGTCACCGCCGCCGCACACGGCTGACCGCGAGACGGCCGTCTCGGCAGCGGGCGGACGAGTCCGGCGGCGCGCATCGGCTCGGAGGCCCGGCCGCTGCGCGGGCGGCGGCGCGCTCGCACGGTGGCCGGCGCTCGCGTCGCCTCACACACCCGGGCCGGGGTCCGGGTGTACGGCGGACTCGAGGCCGGCGCGGGCCGCTTCCAGCTGGGCGGCGAAGGCGATGCCGAGGAAGAGCGCGACGGCGGTCAGGTTGGCCCACAGCAGCAGGGCGATGAAGGCGGTGAGCGGCCCGTACACGGCGCCGAAGGCACCGCTCTCCTCGACGTACAGGGCGAGCAGCCAGGTGGCCGCCACCCACAGCAGCAGATGCACGGCCGAGCCGAAGGCCAGCCAGGTGTAGCCGGGCTGCACCCGGCGCGGCGACCAGCGGAAGATCACAGCGGAGGCCACCCAGGCCAGCGCGAGCCCCACGGGCAGGTCGAGCACACCCCACCAGCGCGGCCCGCCGCCGTCCCGGCCCGCGGACTCGGCCACCGCGTCCCCCACGGCCTCTCCGGCCACCAGCACGACGAACCCCAGCACCAGGGGCAGACCGGCGGCGAGCGCGAGCACCAGCCCGCGCGCGTACTTGCGCGGGAAGGGCCGGTCGCGCTCGATGCCGTAGATCCGGTTCGCGCCGCGTTCGATCTGGCCCATGGCCGAGGCGAGGTTCAGCAGCGCGAAGCCCAGACCGAGCCACAGGGCGAGCGTGCTCCAGACATCGCCGTGCGCGGTGCGCCGCGTCCCGTCGAAGGCGTCCTTCACGATGTCTGCGCTCGCGCCCGGCACGATCCGGCCGAGCGTGAGCTCGATGATCCGGCCCACGCCCTCCGTGTGCACCGACGTGGCGAGGCCGACCAGCGCCACGGTGCACGGCACCAGGCCGAGCACCACCTGGAAGGCGAGGGCGCGGGCGTTGGTGAAGCCGTCGGCGTAACGGAACCGGGCGAAGGAGTCGGTCAGCAGCCGCAGCCCGCCGTAGTGGCGCAGGGCGGTGAAGGCCTCGTCTCCGGAGAGCTCGTCCCCGATCATGTCCCTGGTCTGCGGGACGCGGACGGCGGTACCCATGGCGTGGACGCTCCTTGCTCGGACGGCCGGTCCCTGTGCGGTTGCCCCGAGAACCAGGGTTGTCAGCGTCGTCCGCCGAACTCCCACTCGTGGACCTCCACGGCCGCGTACCGGTCCGCGGTCAGCACGGCTCGTGCCCGCTCCGGGTCCGGGGCGCGGACCAGGGCCGCCGTTCCCAGCCAGGCGCCGGCGTCGTCGGACAGGAGAGGACCGTAGGCGATCAGATCGTCCCTGTCGGGCGGTACGGCGAGGTCGGCGGCCTCTCCCGTGCCGAGACCGAGCACCAGATACCGGTCGCCACCGGTCCGGCCGCCGGGGAAGTCCCACATGGTGCGGCCGAGCAGGTTGCGCCAACGGCGCAGCATTACGTCCCGGTACGCGCCCGCCTGGTAGTTGGGCTCGTCGAACGCGAACGCGCGGGCCGCCGCCGGATCGGGCAGGTCGACGATGTGCACGCTTCCCGTCGGCGTCTCGCCGTCGGCGGCGAACGTCGGGCCACGGGCGATCAGTTCGGCCGCGTACCGGTCCATGTAGGACCAGTGCGCTTCCGTCAGCTGCTCACGCAGCGGCAGGGAGCCGGGCCGGTCACGGTGGTAACAGAAGAACTCCATGACCACGGAGCCTTGTCCACGGGCGACGTCATCTCAACGGCATTTCGTCCGGCGGCGTGTTCGTCAGCTCCGCGAACATCGGGACCAGACGCGCGGCGAGTTCGGGACGGAAGCGTTCGAGTTCGGCCGTGACGACGCCGATCGTGGCGCTCAGGGCACGGTGGAGTTCCGCGGCGGTGAGCGTGCGGACGAGGGTCGTCTCCAGCGCGGTCGAGAGGCCGTCGGGGAGCAGGTGGGCGCCCTTCGCATGCGCGGCCGGGTGGCCGAGTCGCAGACAGGCCGTCGTGATCACGTGCTCGCGCAGGGCACTGATCCAGTGCTCGGCCTGCCACCAGCGGGCACGCTCGACGCACACGCGCGCGTGGAGTGCGTGGTGCCACAGGAGGCCGACGAGGGTGTCGCCGTCCGGGGGAGCGAAGGGTTCGAGGGGGCGGGTCCGGCCGAAGACCGTCCGCCACTGCGGGCCCCGCGGGCCGAACTCGGCCTCCGGGGCGAAGGTCAGGTCGATCTCCAGCCAGCCCGGCAGGAGGAACACCCGGATGACGCCGGACCCGACGGACAGGTCCCAGTGGTGCCGCGCGCCGAGATCGTCGTAGAGCCAGCCCGTCCACCGCTCCAGCGTCGCCGTCAGCTCCCCGCGCACGGCCAGTACCAGGTCGGTGTCCGACCAGCGGTCGCCCTCCCCGACGGCGTACGAGCCGGTGAAGGCGGCGCCCACGACGCTGTCGTCGGCCTCCGCGCGCGCGAGCAACCGCTCCCGGAGGCGGTCCCGTTCCTCGACTGTGAACATCGTCCCCGCTTTCGTCCAAGCGTCGTGGCTTCTTTGTCCATGGACCGGTCCGCGGTCGGGACGCGAGGGTCGGTCCATGAGCGCGGATCTTGGGGATTGTCGTGCATAGCCCGGTGATCGGACGGTCACGGGTGCCAAGTGGGCTCGTGGCGTTGGCCGTCGGCGGGTTCGGGATCGGGCTGACCGAGTTCCTGATCGCGGGGCTGCTGCCCCAGGTGGCGGCGAGTTTCGCGGTGTCCGAGGCGGCCGCGGGGCGGCTCATCTCCGGATATGCGTTGAGTGTGGCGGTCGGTGCGATCGCCCTGACCGCGGCGACCGCGCGGCTGCCCCGCAAGCACGTCCTGGTCGGCCTGGTGGTCCTGTTCGTCCTCGGCAACCTGCTGTCCGCGATCGCGCCGAGCTATCCGGTGATGCTGCTCGGGCGGATCGTCGCGGCGCTGTGCCACGGCTCGTTCTTCGGCATCGGCTCGCTGGTCGCGCGCGGCATGGTCGCACCGGAGCGCGCGTCCCGCGCGGTGGCCGTCATGTTCGCCGGGCTGACCGTCGCGAACGTGCTGGGTGTGCCGTTCGGCGCGCTGGTCGGGGAGCGCTGGGGCTGGCGGGCCGCGTTCTGGGCGGTCACGGTGATCGGCCTGCTCGCGCTCGCGGGAATCGTCGCGTTCGTGCCGAGCCGCGCCGGACGGACACCGCCGACGGTCCCCACCGGCGTGCGCGCCCAATTCGGCGCATTCCGGTCCGGGCAGGTCTGGCTGACCCTGGTGGCCACCGCGCTCGGCTACGGCGGGATGTTCGGCGCGTTCAGCTATATCGCCTACACCTTCACCGAGGTCGGGGGCTTCTCCTCGGCGGCTGTCCCCTGGCTGCTGATGGTGTATGGCGTCGGCCTGGTCGTCGGGAACCTGATCGGTGGGCGCGCCGCCGACCAGGACCGTGACCGCGCGCTGATCCTCGCCCTGGCCGGGCTCACCTTCACCCTGGCCGCGTTCGGGCTGCTCGCCTCCAGCGCCACGGCGTCGGTGGTGCTGGCGTTCCTGATGGGGGCGTTCGGGTTCGCCGGTGTGCCCGGCCTGATCACCCGCGTCACCGACTACGCGCACGGGGCAGCCCTGGCCGCCGGCGCCAACGTGTCCGCGTCCAACCTCGGCAACGCGCTGGGCGCCTGGGCCGGAGGCCTCGCGATCACGGCGGGCCTCGGCTACACCGCACCCCTCTACGTCGGCGCCGGCATCGTCCTGATCTCCGTCCTCGTCATGACCGTCGCCGCGCATCGAGCGAGGTCGGCGGGAAGGCGGGCCCGCGCGGCGGCGGTCCGGCGATGACTTTCGCGCGCGGGGCCGGTCTCAAGGAAGGACGAGGAGCGCCCTGAGAGAGGACCAGCCATGGAGAACCCGCAGCACGTGGACACGAGGCCGGCGGCGGGCATGGAGCCGCAGACCGCCGCGGGCAAGGTGCTCTGGCACTTCACGATGTCGCTGGACGGGTTCGTGGCGGGCCCCGGACACGGCATGGACTGGATGACGGGATTCTCGTTCCGGCCCGGCCTCGTCGAGGAGTACGCCGGGACGACCGGGGCCGTGCTGGGCGGCCGGGACGGCTGGGACGCCTTTCCCGACGCCGGTGGCATCTACGGCGGGGCGTGGCAGGGAGCGGTGTTCGTCCTCACACATCACCCCGAGGACGCGCCGAGCGCCGAGGGCGTGACCTTCCTGAGCTGTGACGTCGCCGAGGCGGTCCGGATCGCGCTCAAGGCCGCCGACGGCAAGAACGTCGAGGTTTTCTCACCCACGATCGGCCGCCAACTCCTCGACCGCGGACTGATCGACGAGATCGACCTACACATCGCGCCCGTCCTGCTGGGCGACGGGATCCGGCTGTTCGACAACCCCGGCGGCGCTCCCCTCCGCCTCGAACTCCTCGACGGCGGCGACCGCACGGCCACGGTGAACGTGCGCTACCGACCGGCCGCGAGCGATCCCAGCCAGTCGGTCAGGTGACGGCCGACCTCCTCGGGGCGTTCCTGCTGGATCCAGTGTCCGCAACCGTCGAGGAGATGAGCGCCGCGCAGACCCGGCAGAGTGGTGGGGAAGGCGTCGATGGCGTCGGAGAGCCAGGTGGTGGAGGCGTCCAGGGTGCCGCCCAGGAAGAGAGAGGGCTGACGGATCGCCGCGCCCGCGTGGGCCGCCAGATCCTTCCAGTCCCGGTCCATCGCGCGGTAGCGGTTCAGGGCACCGGTCAGGCCCGTGCGCTCGAACTCCCCTGCGTAGACGTCGAGATCGTCCTCGGTGAGCCAGGCCGGGAGGCGGTCGGTGGGGAAGCGGTCGCGGAGTCGGCCGCCGGGTGCGACGAAGTGGGGGTCGGCGGCCAGGGGCATGGTGTCGGCGGAGAGCGCGGCGTAGAAGCCGGCCAGCCAGCCGCGGACGTCCGGTTCGATCTCGCGCTCGGCCCGGCCGGGCTCCTGGAAGTAGGAGACGTAGAACTCCTCCGCCCCGCCGAGCCGCGCGAACACCTCGCTGGGGCGGGGGCCGCCGGGCGGGGTGTACGGCACGCTCAGCAGGGCGACCGCGTGGAAGACGTCCGGCCTGAGCAGCGCCGAGTGCGCGGCGATCGTCGCGCCCCAGTCGTGCCCGACGACCACCGCGGAACGCTCGCCGAGTGCCTCCACCACGGCCGCGTTGTCCGCCACCAGCTCGGTCATCCGGTACGCCGCCACCGCCTCCGGCTTCGAGGAGCGGCCGTATCCGCGTACGTCCACGGCGACCGCGCGGTATCCGGCCGCGGCCAGCACCGGCAGCTGGTGGCGCCACGAGTACCAGGACTCCGGGAAGCCGTGCAGCAGCAGGACCAGGGGCCCGGTGCCCTGCTCCACGAGGTGGATCCGGCCGGCGGGACCGGGGACCAGACGGTGGGTGCGGTGCGGCATGTGTCCTCCGTGGGTACGGCGGTGACGGCTCACGGACTGCGGCTCACGGCGATCCTGCCAACGTACGGCGCGGGGGCGCGAGGTCTGTTGCCGGTTCGGCAAAACCGCAGGCCGGAGGCGTTGTCAGACCCGGCGCCTAAGGTGGCTGGCATGGAGACGGAACAGGTGCGGCTGGTGCCCTGGGCGGAGGGCGACTTCTGGCTGCTGGAGCGGACCAACAGCCCGGAGATGACCGCCCATTTGGGCGGTCCCGAGAGCGAGGAGAAGCTCGTCGCACGGCATCGGCGGTACGTCGAGCTGTCGCCGGGGCAGATGTACCGCGTCACGCTCGCGGACAGCGGGGAGACCGTGGGCTCGGTGGGATTCTGGCAGCGTGAGTGGCGGGACTCCCTGATATGGGAGACAGGATGGGGGACCCTGCCGGAGTTCCAGGGACGGGGACTGGCCGCGCAGGCGGCCCGCGCCGTCGTGGGGGAGGCACGGGCCGCCGGAGAGCACCGGTATCTGCACGCGTTCCCGAGCGTGGAGCACACCGCGTCGAACGGTGTTTGTCGCCGTGCGGGTTTCACGCTGCTCGGACAGGCCGAGTTCGAGTACCCGAAGGGGCACTGGCTCACGTCGAACGACTGGCGGTTCGACCTGACGGGCGGCGACGGCGGCTGAGGGGGCGCGTGAGGGCTGGCGGTGGCGGTCGGGGCGGGCCGTCAGCGGGCGGCGTCCGCCAACTCCCGTACCACCCGGGTCGCGACGGGCACCTTCAGCCCGTGCCGGTCCGCCGCGCGCAGCAAGGCCCCGCCGATCGCGTCCAGTTCGAGGGGGCGGCCCGCCTCTGCGTCGCGCTGCATCGAGGACTTCGTGCGGGGCGGGAAGGCGTCGTAGCGGGCGAGGGCCTGGGCCGGGTCGGCGGGGCCGCCGCAGGCCGCGCTGACCGCGGCGGTCTCCTCGACCAGGGTGGTCAGCTCCTCGCGGTGGCGGGTGCGGACCTCGCCGAGGGGGAGGCCGTGCAGGGTGGTGAGGAGGGCGAAGGGAGCGAGGAAGGACATCTTGGCCCACAGGGCGGCCGACTCGTCGTCCACGACACGGGTCCTGGGTCCGGCTTCGGCCAGGGCGGAGGCCAGTGCCTCGAGGCGCTCGCGGGGGACGCCGTCGCCGGTCAGGTCGAGCTCGGCGAAAGGGCTGCCGTGCTCGATGACGCCCGGCGCGATCCGTGTCGACTCGACGCGGATCACCGCGGGGGCGACTCGGTCCGGGCGGTAGCGGGTGCGCAGGGTCGCCGGGTGCTCCACGCCGTTCAGGAGGGGGACGACCAGGCTGTCGCCCAGGACGGTGGGCGGGACGCGGCCGAGGGCGGAGTGGAGGGAGGTGTGCTTGACGGCGATCAGGCAGGCGTCGACCGGTTCGCGCAGTTCGGTGTTGGCCTCCACGGGGCTGGTGAAGTCTCCGAAGGTGCCGCTGCGGACCTGGAGACCGGCCGTGCGCAGGGTGTTCGCCGTGTCGTCGCCCGCCAGGCAGATCACGCGGTGTCCGGCACGGGCGAGGAGAGCGGCGAGAAGGCCGCCGGTGCCGCCGGGGCCCAGGACGGCCAGGGTGAGTTTCCGGTGCGCGGAGTCGTGCGCCATGTCGGATTGTTCCTCTCGTCGGTCGGCCCCGGAACCGGTGGCCGCCTCGTCGAGGATCATGACATTCGGAACGGGCGGACGGAAGCGCCGATCCGCTCGGGGAGGGAGACTGTCGGTATGTGCCGCAGTATCAAGACGCTTCGTCCGCCGGTGTTGCCCGAGGAAGCGACGGAGGAGGAGATCCGCGCCGCCGCGCTTCAGTACGTGCGCAAGGTGTCGGGCTTCCGGGCCCCCGCCGCCCACAACCAGGAGGTCTTCGACCGGGCCGTGGAGGTGATCGCGGAGGCCACGGCGGAATTGCTGGCGGGGCTGGAGATCCGCGGAGCGGCTCGCCGCGAGGCGGGGTGACCTGCGCCGGCGTGGGGCGCGGGGGTCGACCGGGATAGCTCGTACTCGCCGCCGGACGTGGGCGGCTTCGCGTGGACCTGCCTGGGCGCCCGGGGCGGTGTGCATGTGCGGCTCCCCCGAGCGGGCGCTACGAGCCCCCACCGGCCCGTAGCCGACGGCGTCAGCTGGACCTGCCTGGGCGCGGGGCCGTGCGGGTGCGTGGCTTCGCCGAGTGGTCGCGGCCGGACTCACCGGTCCGCGGCGGAGGTACGTACGCGCTGTGCCGCTGCAACTGGACCTGCCTTGGGGCGCGGGGCGGTGTGCATGTGCGGCTCCGCTGGGTGGGCGTGACTACCCCCCACCCGCCCGCAGCCGTCGGCCTCAGCTGGACCTGCCTGGGGGACGCGGGGCTGTGTGCGTGTGCGGCTTCGCCGAGTGTTCGCGGCCGGCCCCACCGGCTTGGGGCCGACGTACGTACGCCCTGTGCGGCCACAGCTTGACCTGCCCCGGGGCGGGGCCGTGTGCGTGGCTTCGCCATGGTCGCGGCCGGGCCCACCGGTGCAGCTTCAGCCGGACCCTGGGGCCCGGGGCGGCGTGCATTTACTGCGCCGCAGCGTGGGCGCGGCCAGCCCCGCCGACCAGCACTCACCGGCCCGCAGCCGACGTAGATCCCGCTGCCGTCCTCGGCCGCTATCGCGCTTGCGCCGGCTCCGGGCGTCGGCGCATCACGTACGCCGCCGCCGCTCCCGCACCGAACAGTGCCGCCACCGAGACCCCCGTCGCCAGCCAGGTCGCCCCCAGCCAGTGCGCGCCGAAGTAGCCGAGGGCGACGCTGTACGCGGCCCAGGACAGGCCCGCGAGGGCGGACCAGGGGAGGAAGTCACGGGCTCGGCGGTGGGCGGTGCCGGCGAGGAGGGAGACCACCGAGCGGCCGGCCGGGGCGAAGCGGGCGAGGACCACCAGGGCCCCGCCGCCCGCGGAAAGCGCGTCGCCGAGACGTTCCTGCGCCGTGGTGAGGCGACGCGAGCGGGCGATCGCGCGGTCGAGGCGCTCACCGCCCCGGAAGGCGAGGCGGTACGCCGCCAGGTCGCCCAGGACGGAGGCGGTGGTCGCGCAGAGGATGAGGGCCATCACGTCCGGGACCTTGCCGGTCGCCGCGCTGCCCGCGGCCGCGGCCGTCGCGGCCGTGATGACCAGCACCCCGCTGGGCAGCAACGGCACGAACACGTCGAGGAGCACCGACAGCGCGACCATGGCGTAGATCCATGGACTGCCGGTCAGTGACCCCAGATTCTCCAGCACCGCGACTCCCCGTGATTCCCCCGTAGACAGCCATACAGCGTACGCGGGGGCTGGGGCAGGAGATTCACGGGGGGCTCATGAGATGGGTACGGCATGTTCACCCGGCTGCCGCGCCCGAACCGCGTCGGTGTCCTCCCGGACGTACCGATGCCCTCCCGAACGCACCGGTGCCCTCCCCCACGGACGCGGGAGAGGGCACCGTACGCGATCGCCTCAGACGGCGACGGGCTCCGCCGCCGGCTTCCGCTCCTCGGCCGAGCGCTTCGCGAACAGCCGGTCAAGGCCGAACGCGCCGGACCCGGTGAAGACCAGCAGCAGGAAGGCCCAGCTGAACATCGCCGCGGCCTCGCCGCCGTTCTCCATGGGCCACAGGGCCATGGGCTGGTGCACCTTGAAGTACGCGTACGCCATGGATCCCGCGGCGACGAACGCGGCGAATCGCGTGCCCAGGCCGAGCAGTACGAGGCCGCCGCCGACGAGCTGGATCACGGCCGCGTACCAACCCGGCCAGGTGCCCGCTTCGAGGGTGCCCCCGTCGGTGCCCGGAACACCGCCGAAGACACCGAAGAGGGAGGCGGCGCCGTGACAGAGGAAGAGCAGGCCGACGACGATGCGGTAGAGGCCGAGGGCGTATGGCTGGGCGCTGTTCAGGCGTCCGGTCATTGTGGGGGACTCCTTCGGTCGGGTCGGTCCCACAGGGGGTTGCCCCAGGGGGATGGAACCGAGTCAGCCATCCACGGTAGGGGCCCCTAATCAATGCTTGCTAGTTCAACATTTGGCCACTCGTTTGCCCCTTTGGTCCCTCCTGTTTCGCTCGCCGTCGCACGTAGAACGGCTCTGGCCACCGCATCGGCGTCCGAAAGCGTGACCGAATCCACCCCTGGCCGGGCGCCCGCCGCGGTCACCCAGTGCACCCCTTCCGTGGGCACACCGAAGGCGAACCGCCTTGCATGAGCCTGTCCTTGACGGTCAATCAGGTGATACGGCCGCCGGGTGACGTCCAGGCCGCCGGTTTCGTAGCCGTCGACGGTGTGCGGCCGGCACTGGCCCGTCTTCAGCATCCGGGCGAGCAGTTCGTCGGCGGTGCGTCGCAGATCGGGCTCCGGAAGACGCGCCTCTATGAGGGTCGTCACGTGTACGGCGGACCCCGGCACCTCGGGCGAGCGGGCCACCCAAGTGCCGTCCGCCTCGCGGACCTCCAGGCGGGGGCCAAGCACCTCCACGGTGCCCGCTTCGATCAGCGCGGTCAGTTCCTCGATGCGGCGGCGGGGCGGGCCGATGGAGAGAAAGGCGTTGAGAGGGGTGTACCAGCGGTCCAGGTGGTCCCGGCGCGACGGGCCCGACAGGCCGCCGTGGTCGACGATTTGCCGCAGTTCGTTGCGCAGGTCACGCAGGACGTCGAGGGCCGCCTTCAGAGGGCCGGCGACGTTGCCGAGCGCGGCCTGGGCGGCGTCCTGGCGCAGATGGTCCAGGAGCCAGTGCCGCCAGCTGCCGGGGTCCGTGAAGGTCTGTCCGGTGTACGGCCGTGAAATGCGGTCCCAGGACCAGCGGTCGGCGTGCGGGACGCCGAACTCGTCCAGTACGGCGGCCTCTTCGGGGCCGCGGTGCTCCGTCGCGAGGAAGCGGTCCCTGAACTCCCTGTTATCGAGGAGGGCTTCGTAGTAGACCGTCTCCACCTCCTTTGCCACCAGCGGCCATATCTCCGTGAGGAAGTCGGGGGCCTCGCCGGAGTCGGCGCGTTTGCGGAAGCGGGCGATCGTCTCGTCGGTGAGGACGAGGGGGAGGTGGCGGCCGTAGGGGCCCTTGGCGTTGTCGCCGCGTGCCTGGTACGGGATGCCGCGGCGCGAACCGGCGTACAGGCGCGGCTCGTTGCCGGAGGAGAGATAGCGCAGGGTACCGGTGCCCGAGCGGACGAAACGGCCACCGCGGCCGGTGGTCAGAAGGGCCATGTGGTCGAAGAAGTTCAGGCCCAGGCCGCGCAGCAGCACCAGCTCGTGCGGCCGGATGCGGGACAGGTCCACGTCGGCAGGGTTGGCGGGCGGGACGTGGTGCAGACCGTGGCGTTCGGCGTGGGCGCTGTGGCCGCGCCGGGGGGCGTCGGCGACGACCGGCAGATGCCCCTGGGCGAGGACCACGGCCGACAGTCCGTGCAGCGCGGTCCCGTCGTCCAGCGTCACCGTCTGCCGCCCGTCGACGGCGTCATCGACCCGCACGGCCCGCGCCGCGTGCACCTCCACGCGCACGGCCTCGGGTGCCTGCCGCACGGTCCGCGCGAACACCCACTCCAGATAACGCCCGTACTGAACACGGCTCGGATAGTCGTCGGGCCCGAGCGGGTCGCCCGGGGTCGAACCCGCGCCGACCCCCGAATCCCCGCCGGACCACGGCACGTGGCGGAGGTCGGGCGCTCCGCCGGTCCGTGCCCGTCCGGCGTGGGGGGACCCGTGGGGCTCCGCCGGTCCGGGGTCGGGGATCCCGCCAAGCTCCGCGGGTCCGGGGTCGAGCATCCCGTCGAATCCCGCCCGTTCGGCACCGGTTTCCGGCCCGTCGTCCCGTCGTGGCTCCTCCTCGGCACTGCACCCTGCCTCCTCCTTCGCCCCCCACCCCCCGCACGCCCACTCGTGCAGGCTCGGCCCCGGGCGTATCGGCCCCGCGCAGTCCACGCTCTCGTCGGTGAACAGGGTGACCTGGGAGGCCACCGTGTTCATCAGGAGGTCCGGGGACTGGGTGGGGCGCCATACGCGGCCGGGGCCCGGTGGGGACGGGTCGATGACGTGGACCGTCAAGTGGGCGCCGGGCGGGAGGAGTTCGGGGGCGGAGGCGCAGAGGCGTTCCAGGACGCTGGTGCCGCGGGGCCCCGCGCCGACCAGGGCGACGGAGACGGGCGCGTGGTCCGTGGTCGGTGCGGGCAAGAGCGGGACTCCCGGGCGTGTGGGGCGCGTGGCGGAGCCGTGGAGCTCCACCGGAAGCGGACGGTCCGCCTCATCATGCCGTCGGGAGTACGGGGTGCCGAGCCCGGAGGGCCTGGACTGTGGGATGCATCACGAGCATCCCGTGCCACAGGCGCAGCAAACGGCCGGAAGGAGCCGATTACCGGGCGAGCCGGGACGCCTCGCGCCCGCTCCCCCCGGTGAGTTCGGACTCCGAGACCGTCACCAGCCGCGTCCGCCCCTGGCCCGACTCCCGCGCCTGGTCCAGCCGCAGCCGCGCCGAACGCCCGCTCAGGGTCAGCGTCATGAGCTGGTTGCCGAACCACGGTCCTCCCGTGTGCCGCCAGGAGACCGGCGGTTGCTCGCAGCCGCCGTGCCGGGCGAGCAGCCGCCCGAGCGCCCGCGCGGTCGCGCTCCAGCCGAAGCGGAAGCCGAACCGGATATAGCTGGGGACGGAGTTGTGCACGGGGGAGCAGGTGAGCTGGAGGACGCGGGCCTCCGGGCCGCCGGAGTGCCACTTCGGCTCGGCCACGTACGCGTGGTGCACGTCCCCCGACAGCACCAGCACCGTCGCCGGCGCCTCGGGCCCCGAGCCCACCTCGGCGATCAGGTCCGCCAGCGCCGCGAAGGACGCCGGGAACGCCGCCCAGTGCTCCAGGTCCGCCTTCCGCCGCAGATCCTCCCCGAACCGGGCCCACCGCGCCCCGCGGTCCCCCCGGCACAGCGCGGCGTCCCACGCCTCGGCGTCGTGCACCAGATGCGGCAGCAGCCAGGGCAGCGACGTGCCGATCAGGAGGTGGTCGTAGGAGGCGCGCTCCTCCAGCACCTGGTCGCGCAGCCACTCGGCCTCGCCGGGGTCCAGCATCGAGCGGTTCTCCTCGTCGAGGACGCGGGCCGCGCGGGAGTCCACCATGAGCAGCCGCGTCCGGCCGAAGTCGCGCCGGTAACTCCAGCGCACGGTGGCCGCGTCGGCCTCCGCCCTGCAGGCGAAGGCGCGCAACTCGTCGGTGCCGTCCGCGGATCGGCGTACGACGGAGTAGAGCGGGTCGGTGTCCAGCGCGGCCGGGGAGAGGTTGCCCAGGTGCTGGTAGACCCAGTACGACATCAGGCCGCTCAGCAGCCGCTCCCGCCACCACGAGACGGTGCGCATGTCCTCGACCCAGGAGGCGGAGGTGTTCCAGTCGTCGATGACGTCGTGGTCGTCGAAGATCATGCAGCTGGGCACGGTGGACAGCAGCCAGCGCACCTCGGGGTCGAGCCAGGACTCGTAGTAGAGGTGGGTGTACTCCTCGTAGTCCGCCACCTGGTTGCCCGGCGGGTCGCTCGGATCGCGGCGTGCGGCCAGCCAGCTCTGGGTGGCCCGGGAGGTCTCGTCGGCGTAGACCTGGTCGCCCAGCAGCAGGAGGACGTCCGGCCGTTCGCCCTCCGGCTCGGCGGCGATACGGGCCGCGAGGGTGTCCAGGGCGTCGGGGCCCACGGGGTCCTTCTCGCCCTTCGGGGGCGCGGCCCAGCGGCAGGAACCGAAGGCGACGCGGACGGTGTCGGTGTCGGCGGGCGTGTGGATGACGGACGGCGGAAACCCCGAGTAGGGGGCGTCGGACAGGGGCCACACGCGCGTGTCGTCCAGGAACACCTCGTACGACCGCTCGGTGTCCGGAGCCAGGCCGTCGACCGGGACGAGCGCGTAGTAGTGGCCCGCGATCTGGAAGGTGGGCGCCTCGCCGCCGGTGCCGTCCGAGCAGCGCACCTCGGCGGTGCACGGACGGCTCGTCTCGACCCACACGGTCGCGGACGAGCCGTCGACGTACCTGAGCAGTGGTCCCAGCCGCAGTTCGGCCACGTGATCCTCCTCCGTCGCCCCGTACGGTACGGAACGGCGGAGGTCCGCGGGGAGGTTCCGTTACGTAATCGTCAGCAGTTGGCGAGGTAGCTCGTGAGCGCGCTCTTCTCCGCGGAGTCGACGGAGAGGTCGTAGTAGTACTTCACCTGGACCCAGGCGCGGACGTAGGTGCAGCGGTACGAGGTGACCGACGGCATCCACTCGGCCGGGTCCTGGTCGCTCTTGGACTGGTTCACGTTGTCCGTGACGGCGATCAGCTGCGGGCGGGTGACGTCGTTGGCGAAGCCCTGACGCTGGGCGGTGGTCCAGGCGCTCGCGCCGGAGTCCCAGGCCTCGGCGAGCGGGACCAGGTGGTCGATGTCGAGGTCGGAGGCGGCGGTCCAGGTGGCACCGTCGTACGGGGAGTACCAACTGCCGCTGGTGGCGGTGCAGGCGGAGTTGGTGACGACGTTCGAGCCGTCCCGCTTGAGGATGTACTCGCGGGTGTTGCAGGTGCCGCTGATGGTGATCCACGTCGGGAACAGGTCGCGGTTGTAGCCGGTGCGGTTCTCGGTGGCCACGGTGAGCGAGGCGAGGTAGGTGCGGGCGGTGGCCGCGCTGACCGGGGTGGGGAGGGCGGCGGAGGCGGTCGGGCCGTTGAGGACCGCGACGGAGGCTATGAGGGCGGTGAGCGCCCCGAGTATGCTGAGCCGTCGACGCGCGTAGAACTTCGACATGCGAACTCCCTTGGGGGACGGGGATGTTGAAGCGCGAGCGATCGAATGCTCGCGGCTCCGCGTTGCGGGGAGGTGTGCGTTCGGTAAGAAGTTAGTGACGTGTACATGACACGACAAGCTTTACGGCGAAACGATCACGTACGATGGATGGCGTTGAAGGGGAGTAGCTCTTCGCCGGACCGTCGACATACTGCTCAGCTCGTCTGAGCCGGCGCCCGGAGGCAGGCCGCGTGCGGCCCGCCAGCGAGACCTTCGGCCAGTAGTGCACTGACTGTGTGCTGCCGTGCCGAGGCGTCGTTTCGCGAACACTCTCGGTGGGGCGGCCCCGACCGATTGAGGAACCTTGATCAGCTTCACCGTGACGGCCGTCGTGTTCGGCGTCGTCTTCCTCGCCGAACTGCCGGACAAGACCGCGCTCGCCGGCCTGGTCCTCGGCACCCGTTACCGTGCCTCCTACGTCTTCGCGGGCGTCGCCGCCGCCTTCGCGCTGCATGTCGCGCTCGCCGTGGCGGCCGGCAGCGTGCTGACCCTGCTGCCGCAGCAGATCGTGCAGGCGGTGACCGGCGTGCTCTTCCTCGGCGGCGCGGCCGTGCTGCTGTTCAAGAAGGACGACGGCGACGAGGAGATCCGCAACCCCGAGGACCAGTCGTTCTGGAAGGTCGCCGGGGCCGGGTTCATGCTCATCCTGGTCGCCGAGTTCGGTGACCTGACCCAGATCATGACGGCGAACCTCGCGGCCCGTTACGACGACCCGCTCTCCGTCGGTCTCGGCGCGGTGCTCGCGCTGTGGGCGGTGGCCGGTCTCGGCATCGTCGGCGGAAAGGCCCTGATGAAGCGGGTCCCGCTCAAGCTCATCACCAAGGTCGCGGCGCTGCTGATGCTGGCGCTCGGGCTGTGGAGCCTGTGGGAGGCCGTGGCCGGATGAGCTGAACGGTGGGTGAACTGTTCGGGCGGATTCCCGGGGATGGTGGCGGGAACCGGCCCGATTTTGTACCGTGGAGAAACAAAGTGGCTCCCGCTCGTTTTCCCTGACCGGCGGGCGGGGCCGCCTTGTTCCTTCGGGGGTGCGGGGGAGACCCCTCCGAAGCCCCACGTCCCGCGTCCTGGAGCTGCCGATGACGGCCACCGCCGCCCCCACCGTGCTCAACGCCCGCGCCCTCCTGCTCGACATGGACGGCACCCTCGTCAACTCCGACGCCGTCGTTGAGCGCATCTGGCGCCGCTGGGCCGAACACCACGGGCTGGACGCCGACGAGGTCATGAAGGTCGTCCACGGCCGCCAGGGGCACGCGTCGATGGCGGTCCTGCTGCCCGACCGGCCCATGGAGCAGAACCTCGCGGACAACGCGCGCATGCTCGCGGAGGAGACCGCCGACATGGACGGTGTCGTGGCGATACCGGGGGCGCCCGAGTTCCTGGCCGCGCTGCGGGGGCTGCCCCACGCGCTGGTGACCTCGGCCGACGTCCCGCTGTCCACGGCCCGGATGGCCGCCGCGGGACTGGGACTGCCCGATGTCCGGGTCACCGCCGAGTCCGTGGGGGCGAGCAAGCCGGACCCCGAGGGCTTTCTGAAGGGTGCGGCGGAACTGGGCGTCGCGCCCGCCGACTGCATCGTCTTCGAGGACTCCGGGGCGGGAATCGCCGCCGGGAAGGCCGCCGGGATGAGGGTAGTGGGAGTCGGCGAGCGAGCCGCGGTGCACGGGCCGGACGTGGTGGTGGCGGATCTGACGCAGGTGCGGATCGAGGCGGGGGAGGACGGCACGATTCGGCTCACCGTCGGGTGAGTCCCCTCCTGGGTCTCCGTCGGGTGGTCCCCGGTCCCGGCCAGGTGGACTCCTCCCGGCTCACCGTCGGGTGAGTCCCCCTCCCGGGTCCCTGTGGGGGGCGGATTCCCCCTCGGGTGGATTGACCCGGGTCTCCGTCGGGTGACCGCCGGTCCCGGCCGGGTGGACTCCTTCCGGCTCACCGTCGTGTGAATCCCCCCGGGACTCCGTCCGGCAGATCCCCAGCCGGCCCCCGCCGGGCCCGTACCCGGAGAACGGCCTACGGCTCAGTGGTCTCCGACTCCGGCCGCTGCCGGGTCACCGGGTCGTACACCCGGTGCTCCGCCACCTGCATCCCCCGGGGACTCCGTCCGGCAGGCCCCCAGCCGGCCCCCGCCGGGCCCGCACCCGGAGAACGGCCTACGGCTCAGTGGTCTCCGACTCCGGCCGCTGCCGGGTCACCGGGTCGTACACCCGGTGCTCCGCCACCTGCATCCCCCGGGGACTCCGTCCGGCAGATCCCCTGCCGACCCCCGCCGGGCCCGCACCCGAAGAACCATCTACGGCTCAGTGGTCTCCGACTCCGGCCGCTGCCGGGTCACCAGGTCGTACACCCCGTGCTCCGCCACCTGCATCCCCCCGGGACTCCGTCCGGCAGATCCCCAGCCGGCCCCCGCGCCCGCCCGCACCCGAAGAACCACCTACGGCTCAGTCGTCTCCGACTCCAGCCGCTGCCGGGTCACCAGGTCGTACACCCCGTGCTCCGCCACCTGCATCCCCCGCTGCCACTGATACGCGGAGACCGCGTCCTCGACCCCCTCGTTGTAGTGCCCGCTCGCCTTGCGCGAGTACAGCCCGACCTGGGTGAGCCGCAGCTCGAGCTCGACGACCTCCGGGCCCTCGGACCCGCGCCGCAGAACCTGCGGAGCCGCCTCGCGCCCCGCGTCGGACCCGGCCGCCGAATCCGTCGGGGCGGAGGCCGTCGGGGTCGCCGAGGGCGCGGCGGACAGTGACGGGCTGGGCGAGGCGCTGGACCTCGACGGGGACGGGGAGGCCGACGGGCTCGCGCTCGCCGTGGCGGACGGGGGTGCGGAGGACGGCCGTACGGACGGGGTGGCCGTGGACGGGGACGCCGTCGCCGCGGTCGTCGTCGCATCGGGGACCGCCGGCCGTACGTCACCCCCAGCCGCCTCGTCCCGCACCGGCGACTCGTATGTGAACAGCCCGCCGGCGAAGGCGGCCGCGGCGGCCACCGTCACGACCGCCCCGGCGGTGGCGAGGAGGACGGTACGGCGTCGGGTGCGGTGCGTCGGCCCGTCGGGGGTCCGGCCGGGCGCGGAGGGGCCGGCGTCCACGTCGAACAGGTTCAGGTCGGTGCGGCTCGGGGTGGCCGGCGGCGGTGCCGGCACGCGCAGCGGCATCGTGGCGTCCGGCGCGGTGGCCTTCGGCACCGGTGCGGTCTCGTCGTCCAGCTCCACGTACGGCCGTATGCGCAGCGGATCGAAGTCCTCCGCCGCGGCCGCATCCGCCGTGCGTGCGTCCCGCAGTGCGTCCGACGCGCGCTGGGTGCACCCGCAGGACGGGGTGTTGTCGGCCCCTCTCGGTGCCCCGCACTCCGGGCACCGATGACCGTTCGACTCCGCCATGTGTTCGTCCCTCCCCTCACAAACTCCAGCGATTATGCATAACCCCTCCACAGCCGCCTTTGGGAAGCCCCCGGAATACCGGCTTCCAATAGGACTCAACAGGCCATAACCGGTCACACCGATCACGATGGAGAGGAAACGAGAGCCCCAGGAGGTTTCATGGCCGCGCACGCGCACGGTATGACGGGGAATGTGAGAGACGGGCAGGAACAACACGTCTCCGGCAACGTCCTCGTCTCGATCGGGGCCCTGCTCCTCGGGATGCTGCTCGCCGCGCTCGACCAGACGATCGTGTCCACCGCGCTGCCCACGATCGTCAGCGATCTCGGCGGTATGGAGCATCTGTCGTGGGTGGTGACCGCGTATCTGCTGGCGTCCACGGCCGCTACGCCGTTGTGGGGCAAGCTCGGGGACCAGTACGGGCGCAAGCGGCTGTTCCAGACCGCGATCGTGATCTTCCTGATCGGATCCGCCCTGTGCGGCATGGCCCAGAACATGCCCCAGCTGATCGGCTTCCGGGCCCTGCAGGGGCTGGGCGGCGGTGGGTTGATGGTGTTGTCGATGGCGATCGTCGGCGACCTCGTCCCGCCGCGTGAACGAGGGCGCTATCAGGGGCTGTTCGGGGCGGTGTTCGGGGCGACGAGTGTGCTCGGGCCGCTGCTGGGCGGGCTGTTCACCGAGCATCTGAGCTGGCGGTGGGTGTTCTACGTCAACCTTCCGGTGGGCGTGGTCGCGCTGACCGTGATCGCCGTGGTGCTGCGGATTCCCCGTAAGTCGAGGAAGCACGTCATCGACTACCTGGGGACCTTCCTCATCGCCGCCGTCGCCACGTGTCTGGTGCTGGTGGCCTCGCTGGGCGGGAACACCTGGGCGTGGGGATCGCCCCAGATCGTCGGGCTCGCGGTGCTGGGGGTGCTGCTGGCGGTCGTGTTCGTGGGGGTCGAGCGGCGGGCCGCCGAGCCCGTGCTGCCCCTGAAACTGTTCCGGGTGCGGACCTTCACCCTGTCCGCCGTCATCAGCTTCATCGTCGGGTTCGCGATGTTCGGGGCCCTGACCTATCTGCCCACCTTCCTCCAGGTGGTGCACGGTGTCTCACCGACGATGTCCGGGGTGCACATGCTGCCCATGGTGCTCGGGCTGCTGGTGTCCTCGACCGTGTCCGGGCAGATCGTCAGCCGAACAGGGCGGTGGAAGGTGTTCCCGGTGGCCGGGACCGGGGTCACCACGCTCGGGCTGCTGCTTCTGCACCGGCTCGACGAGCACAGTTCCACCTGGGTGATGAGCGTCTGCTTCTGCGTGTTCGGGCTGGGGCTCGGGCTGGTCATGCAGGTGCTCGTGCTGATCGTGCAGAACGCCGTGTCGTACGAGGACCTCGGCGTCGCCACGTCCGGCGCGACCTTCTTCCGGTCCATCGGGGCGTCCTTCGGAGTCGCCATCTTCGGGACGGTCTTCGCGAACCGGCTCGGGGACAAGCTGGCCGAGGCCCTGCGCGGGGCTCAACTGCCGCCCGGGGTCTCGGTGTCGGGGATCGAGGCCGATTCCCGGGGGCTCGCGGAGCTGCCGGGCTCGCTGCGGTCCGAGGCACTGCACGCGTACGCCTCGTCGATCACCGACGTCTTCCTCTACGCCGCACCCGTCGCGTTTCTCGGCTTCGTGCTCGCGTGGTTCCTCAAGGAGGACCCGCTGCGGGGGTCGGTCACCGCACCCGACGTCACGGAGACGCTGGCCAGCAACCCCGTGGAACGGTCGTCGTACGACGAGGTGTGCCGGGCCTTGTCGGTGCTGGGGACCCGGGAGGGGCGGCGGGAGGTCTACCGGGACATCACCACGCGGGCCGGGTACGACCTGTTGCCCGCGTCGAGCTGGCTGGTGCTGCGGATGCGGAGGTACGGATGGGTGGAGCCGGCGCTGCTCGCCGAGCGCACGTCCGTGCCGCTGAGCGCGATCATCGAGGCGGCGCGGCAGGTGGAGGGGCGGGGGCTGGCGTCGCGGCAGGGGCTCGATCTGGCGCTCACCGAGACCGGCGAGGAGGTCGCCGCGCGGCTCGCGGGGGCCCGGGAGGCGTCGTTGGGGGAGCTGCTGGGGGACTGGTGGGGGCCCGATCGGCCCACTGATCTGACCCAGCTGGTGAGGGATCTGAACGACGAGTTGTGCGGCTCCGACCGGGAACAGCCGCGCGAGGGGCCCGCGGCGCGGATGTGAGGCGGCGCCTGCCTGGTCAAGGCCCGATCGCCGCCTGCACACATGCGGAGACGGTTTGAACAAACCGTTCAGGGCAACCCGACACACATGTCAACAGGCCTGATCATCGCACTGATCGTGATCGTGGCGGCCGTCCTGATAGTGGCGGCCGTCCTGACCCGGCGTGGCCGGGGACCGCAGCACGGCCGGGGCCTGAAGCGACGCTTCGGGCCCGAGTACGACCGCGCCGTGGCCCGGCACGACGGGGACGAGAAGGCCGCCGAGCGCGAACTCACCGAGCGCGTGGAGCGGCACGGATCCCTGCGCGAGCAGCCACTGGAACCGGCGGAGCGTCAGCGGTACGAGGACCGCTGGACGGCCGCCCAGGAACGCTTCGTCGACTCTCCTCGTGAGGCCGTCGCCGAGGCGGACCGGCTGCTCGCCGAGCTCGCCAAGGCCCGGGGCTTCCCGGACGGCGGGCAGTACGAGGAACAGTTCAACGCGCTGTCCGTGCACCACGCGCACCATGTGCACGGCTATCGGCGGGTGCACGCGGTGGCCGGTGCCGGCACCAACGCCCGGCAGGACGGCGACGGCCGGACCGACACCGAGGAGATGCGCGCCGCCATGGTGGAGGCGCGGGCCCTCTTCGAGGACCTCGTCGGCCCGCCGCGGAGCCGCGAGGAGTCCCGTACGTCCACCGACGAGTCCCACCTGCGCGCGGGTCAGCCCCGCGACGGTCGCAACGACGGCCGGGGGCACCTGCCGTGGGCATTCAACAGGCGTCACGCGAAGGGGAGTTGAGCGACATGACGGATGCCGTGAGCGGGGCGGGCGAGGAACGCAAGGGCCGGACCGCAGGCGAGCCCTCGGGTGCTCGCAGCCCGATAGTGGCTCCCACCGAGACCGAGGCACCGGACGCCCGGGGGTCCGTGACGGGACGCCCGGCGGGTGTGCCTCGTGGTGCGGAAGAGGACCGTGGGGGCCGTGGGGAGCGTCGTGAGTCCATACCGGGTGCGATGACGCCTCCGGGGCGGGGTGACGAGGGCGGCTTCGGCGCCGACTCGGTCCCCGGCCGCGACAAGGCCTCCGGCCTCGGTCGTGGGACCGAGCGGGGGCGGGACGCCGGTTCCGACACCGTCGGCGGCCTCGGAACCGGTGTGGGCGGGTCCTCGAGCCCCGCGAGCCACGAGGCCCGGCTGCTGCCGCACGAGGAGTGCGACAAGCTCAGCACGCGCCTCCAGCACGCCGTCGCCGGGTTCGTGGACGAGCCCCGGTCCGCCGTCGAGGAGGCCGACCACGTGCTGGAGGAGGTCGCCGCCCGGTTCACCGATGCGGTGAAGCAGCGTCGGCGCACGCTGCGCAACTCCTGGCAGACCGGCGAGGGCGGCCGGGACGACAAGGCGGCCGGCGCCGGCGACACCGAGCAACTCCGGCTGGCGCTTCGGGACTACCGCGAGCTGACGGAGCGGCTGCTGCACAGCTGAGAGCATCGTCCATGTGTACGACCGGCCTGTCGCCCGAAGTCGGGTGGCAGGCCGGTCTTGGGTTGCCTTGCACCGGACACGGCCGTGCCGGGCGATTTATCATGCGGCGGCGGTGGGCCAACGGGGCTGCCGCGCAAGGACCCTTCAGGAGGAGCGCACGTGCTCGAACTCACCATGGCCGTCGTCACCGCGGCGGAGGAGGGTGCCACGGCCGGGATGCAGATGGCCGAGGCGCCCAGTGACCCGGGCACCGTGCTGCGGGTGGGCCGGGACAAGTCCGTGTGCCGGCTCGCGACACCCGACGACTGGCTGTTCGTCTCCCGGGTGCACCTGGAGTTCCTGTGCGGGCCCGAGGGCGTCTGGCAGGTGACCTGGCTCCAGGGCTCGCAGCCCGATCCCTCGTCCGAGGTACAGCTGGTGGCCGGCGCCTACGCGCAGCCGCTGGTCTACGGCGGCTCGGTGACACTGCCCCGGGGCGGCAACGGCGAGATCGTGATCCGGGACCGCACCGCCCCGCGCAGCGTCAACGTCGGCTTCTACCACGAGGTGTGAGGGTGCCGGGTCACGGCAGCACGCGGGCCAGCGCGAAGCCGTCGTAGCCCTTGGTGCCCACCGTCTGGATCGCGGTGGCGCTCAGCCTCGGGTGCCGCCCGATCAGTTCGAGCGCGGTGCGGGTGCCCTGGACGTCGGCGGCGGGGTTGCCGGGATCGGCCACCCGGCCGCCCCGTACGACGTTGTCCACCACGATCAGGCTGCCCGCGCTGGTGAGCTTGAGCGCCCACTCCACGTAGTGCGGGTTGTTGCCCTTGTCGGCGTCGATGAAGACCAGGTCGAAGGGGGGCGGATTCTCGTCGGCGAGCTGGGGCAGCGACTCCAGGGCGGGGCCGACCCGCACCTCGGCGATCTTGTCGAGGCCCGCGCGGGCGATGTTGCGGGTCGCGACCTCGGCGTTGACCGGGCTGTACTCCAGTGAGACCAGACGGCCGTCGGCGGGCAGGGCGCGGGCCAGCCAGATCGTGCTGTAGCCGCCGAGCGTGCCGAGCTCCAGGATCGTACGGGCGCCCTGGATCTGGGCCAGGAGCTGCAGGAGCTTGCCCTGTGGTGCCGTCACGGCGATGGACGGCAGCCCGGCGGCCTCGCTGTCGCGCTGGGCCGCCCGGAGGACGTCGTCCTCCGGCGCCAGATGGGTGGTGAAGTAGTCGTCGACGTCGTCCCAGAGCTTCGACTGGCTCATGCACCTGTGCCTTTCATATGTCTAGTTAGAGCAGCTAACTAGTTGCGCTAACGAATATAGTCCGGCACCCGGTCCCTGTCAGGGGATTACCGCTGCGGCGGCGAGCCCGGCAGCGGCCGGCCGGCCGACTCCGTCATGAACCACACCGCCACGCCGCCGATCACGGCCGCGGCCATCATGTAGTAGGCGGGCATCATCATGTTCCCGGTCACGCCGATCAGGGCCGTCACCACCAGCGGGGTCGTGCCGCCGAAGAGGGACACCGAGATGTTGAAGCCGACCGAGAGGGAGCCGTAGCGCACCCGGGTCGGGAAGAGGGCCGGGAGGGCCGAGGGCATCGCCGCCGTGAAGCAGACCAGGAGCAGGCCCAGCGCGCCCATGCCGAGCGCGATGGCGAACAGGCTGCCCTGACGGATCAGCAGCAGGGCCGGTATCGAGAGCAGCAGGAAGCCCGCGCAGCCCGCGGCGATCACCGGGCGGCGGCCGACCCGGTCGCTCAGGGCGCCCGCGAAGGGCTGGACGATCATCATCAGCGCCATCACGGCGAGGACGACGAGCAGGCCGTGCGTCTCGTCGTACTTGAGCTCGCTGGTCAGATAGCTCGGCATGTACGACAGCAGCATGTAGTCGGTGACGTTGAAGACCAGGACCAGGCCCACGCAGAGCAGCAGCGCCCGCCACTGGCCGGTGATCATCTCCCGCAGCGGGACCTTCGGGCGGCTCGACTCGGCCTTCTCGGCCTCGGCCGCGAACGCCGGGGTCTCCTCCAGGCGCAGCCGCAGATAGAGGCCGATGACGCCCATCGGGCCCGCGATCAGGAACGGGATGCGCCAGCCCCAGGACACCAGGTCCTCGGTGGACAGCAGGGCCGTCAGCACCGTGACCAGACCGGCGCCGGCGATGTAACCGGCCAGCGTGCCGAACTCCAGCCAGCTGCCGAGGAAGCCGCGCTTCTTGTCGGGCGCGTACTCGGCGATGAAGGTGGACGCGCCCGCGTACTCACCGCCGGTGGAGAAGCCCTGGACCAGACGGGCGGCCAGGAGCAGCAGCGGGGCGCCGACGCCGATCGTGGCGTACGACGGGATCAGGCCGATGGCGAAGGTGCCGGCCGCCATCATGATCATGGTCACGGCGAGGACCTTCTGGCGGCCCACGCGGTCGCCCAGCGGGCCGAAGACCAGGCCGCCGAGCGGGCGGACCAGGAAGGCCGCGGCGAAGGCGCCGAACGTCGACAGGAGCTGGGCGGTCGGATTGCCGGACGGGAAGAAGACCTTGCCCAGGGTGACGGCGATGTAGCTGTAGACGCCGAAGTCGAACCACTCCATGGCGTTGCCCAGCGCGGCGGCCTTGACGGCACGCTTCACGAGGGCCGGGTCGACCACGAGGGCATCGGGGGTCTCGGGGTCGCGAGGGGCGTGGACAGGATGGGTGACAGCTGCGGCACTCGGCAAAACTTCGCTCGCCTGCCTTTCGACGGGGACAAGGGCAAAAAGCGACCATAGGTGGACTTGCCGGGTTTACGTAATGCTCAGGTCCGGTCGCGGAGCGTGCATAAATGTGCTGTATGCAGGTATCCCGTGCCTGATCAGGGACGCGTCTTCCCACGGCCCGTGTGATCCATCTCGCGCCCTGGTCGAGCAACGGAACTCGCCGCGGACTATCGTCATTCGGACAAATGGAGGGAGACGTCAGGTGAAGCGGGGGTTGCCTGCGTCCTTCCTCTCGGACGCATGGCACGACCGGAATTGAGAGGCCGCGAGGCGTGGCGAATGCGGAGCACAGTGGGACCACGGAAGTCCAGGCGCGGCTGCGCGCGGCCAGGCTGGCCCTGTGGCTGGTGGCCGCCGTTCTCGCCGTCAGACAGGTGGCCGTCGTCCTCAGTACCCCCAGAGGCGAGCGGCTGACGGACCTGGAGACCTGGGTCGGTCCGGACGGTGTCCTGCATGTGAAGGGTTCGCTGTACGACTCGACGCAGTTCACCGGTACCCCGTTCGGGGGACTCGTCCTGAAGCCGCTCACCCGCGCCGCCGAACAGGCTCTCGGCTGGGGCTGGACCTTCGGCACCCTGCTCCTGGTCGTCGCCCTCGGCCTCGTCGCCGCCCGCGCCCTCCCTCAGCCGGTCGACCGCCGCACCTCCCTGCTCGCCGCGCCGGTCGCGATCAGCCTGCTCATGCTGTCGCTGCCCGTGCGCAACACGCTCTACCTCGGGCAGACCAGCATCATGCCGGTCCTGCTGGTCCTGGTCGCCTGCTTCGTCGTACGGGGTGAGCGGCTCAGCGGCCTGCTCATCGGTCTCGCCGCCGCCCTCCAGCCCACCGTCCTGCTCTTCGCGCCCCTGCTCTGGTTCACCGGCCGCCGCCGGGCCGCCCTCACCACGGCCGCGACCTTCGCCGCCGGCACCGCGCTGGCCTGGGCCGCGCTGCCGCACGACTCGTACACCTACTGGGTGCACCACATCGCGGGCACCGGACTCGGCGGGCCCGCCGACGACCTCTCCAACCAGTCCCTGCACGGCCTGCTGCTGCGTCTGGGGGCGACCGGACCGCTGGAGGTCTCCCTCTTCCTGGTCCTCGGCGTGGCCGTGGCCGCGCTGGGCGTGCGGCGGGCCGTGCGCTACGCCCGCGACGGCCAGCTGCTGCTCGCCGTCGCGATCACCGGCTGCGCGGCGATCGCCGTCTCGCCGACCACCTGGCAGCACCAGCTGCTGTGGGTGCTGCTCGCGGTCGTCGGGCGGGTCGGCAAGCGCGCCTCCGACCGGTACGTGTGGCCCGTGGCCGTCGTCGTGGTGATGACCCTCCCGGCGTCGATGATGCTGCCGCACATCTCAGCGCTGTACACCCTGCGGGACAACGTGGTGCTGCTGGCCGCGCTCGCCGCCGCCACGGTGATCCCCTTCCTGTCGCGGACCTCGCCGTACTACCAGGTGCCGATCCCCACGGCGTACGCCGCACCGGTGCCCGCGCGGTTGCGGCACGTGCCGCTGCTGCCGTTCCTGCGGCGGGTGCTGACCCGGCCGAACCTGCTGCTCGAACTGCTGCTGATTCGTGTCACCTACGCCGCCTACCAGCAGGTCAGACTCGCGGCCACCGGCGGAACCAACTCCGCGGGGCGGGCCACCGCCGAGGAGCACGGCCGGCAGGTCCTCGACATCGAGCGCTGGCTGCACCTCGACATCGAGCACTGGGCCAACCACGCGGTCGTCAAGGTCGACTGGCTGCGGGACTTCTTCGACTTCTACTACGAGTCCTTCCACTTCGTGGTGCCGCTGAGCGTGCTGGCCGTTCTGTACTGGCGGCGGCCGGGGGACTACCGGTGGGCCCGGGCCTCGCTCGGGTTCGCGACCCTGCTGGCCCTCGTCGGATTCTGGCTCTACCCGCTGGCACCACCACGGCTCATGCCGGGGCTGGGGGTCATCGACACCGTGCACGGCGTGCAGGACTTCTCCAAGCCGGACTACGGCACGCTCACCGCCCTGACCAACCAGTACGCGGCGATGCCCTCGCTGCACTTCGGGTGGTCGCTGTGGTGCGGGGTCGTCATCGCGATCATCGCGCCCCGGTGGTGGATGAAGGGACTCGGGCTGCTCCACCCGCTGTTCACCGTCTCGGCGATCGTGGCCACCGGTAACCACTGGGTGCTGGACGCGGTCGGGGGTGCGGTTGTGGTCGCCGGCGGGTTCGGGTTGTCGTATGTGTTCCAGGGGCCGCGGGCCCGGGTGCTCGCGGTGGCGGCGCGGCATGCCGAAGAACGGGCCGACGGCCTCGTGGAGCCGTCGGCCCGGGGCGCCGGGACAAGGGTCAACCCAGGGTGACCTGAAGTTCCTTGACTCCGTTGATCCACGCCGAGCGCAGACGGCGGGGGTCGCCGGCCGCGCGGAGGTTCGGCATGGCGTCGGCGATCGCGTTGAAGATCAGGTCGATCTCCAGCACCGCCAGGGACTTGCCGAGGCAGTAGTGCGGGCCTCCGCCGCCGAAGCCTAGGTGCGGATTGGGGTCGCGGGTGATGTCGAAGACGTCCGGGTTCTCGAAGACGTCGGGGTCGTGGTTGGCGGCGGCGTAAAAGATGCCCACGCGGTCGCCCTTCTTGATCTGCTTGCCGCCCAGCTCCGTGTCCTGGGTGGCCGTGCGCTGGAAGGAGTTGACCGGCGTGGCCCAGCGGACGATCTCCTCCGCCGCCGTCGAGGGGCGCTCGGCCTTGTAGAGCTCCCACTGGTCGGGGTGGGTGAGGAAGGCGTGCATCCCGTGGGTGATGGCGTTGCGGGTCGTCTCGTTTCCCGCGACCGCCAGCATCAGCACGAAGAAGCCGAACTCGTCGGAGCCCAGGTTGCCTTCGTCCTCCGCCGCCACCAGGGTCGTGACGATGTCCTTCGCCGGGCACTGCTTGCGGTCGGCCGCCATGTTCATCGCGTAGGCGATGACCTCCATGGCCGACTGCTGGCCGACCTCCTCGCTGATCGCGTACTCCGGATCGTCGTACGAGATCATCTTGTTGGACCAGTCGAAGATCTTCGCCCGGTCGTCCTGCGGGATGCCGATGAGCTCGGCGATGGCCTGGAGGGGCAGTTCGCAGGCGACCTGGGTGACGAAGTCGAAGGAGCCGCCGGGCTGGGCGCGCGCGGCCTCGACGATCGCGAGGGCGCGGTTGCGGAGACGTTCCTCCAGGGCGCGGATGGCCCTCGGGGTGAACACGCGCTGGACGATTCCGCGGACGCGGGTGTGCTCGGGCGGGTCCATGTTGAGCAGGATCAGCCGTTGCGCGTCGATGGCGTCGCGATCGATGCGTTCGTTGAAGCGGATGATCGCCGTGTTGAGGTACGACGAGAAGATCTCCGGGTGGGTGGAGACGTACTTGACGTCCGCGTGCCGGGTGACCGCCCAGTACCCCTCGTCCTGGAAGCCGGCGACGTTCCCCGGCTGGGGGATCCAGCGCACCGGTTCGGCCCGGCGCAGTTCGGCGAACTCCGGCAGCGGTACGCGACTTTGCAGCAGGTCGGGGTCGGTGAAGTCGAACCCGTCGGGAAGCGCTGGACACGACATCGGCAACTCACTCCAGCCGTTCGACAGCTTTCTGACGGCCCATCAGGAACAGAGCTGCCGTGAAGGTAATAACGGGTTCTACAAGTGGCAAGGGGCACGGAGCCCTCAATTGTGTGCACGACCCTTGCGGTGGCGGGCGGCTCGTCCGCAGACTGCAAGGCAGCGCGAAGTAGAACACGTACTAGTTCTGCGTGGTTCTGTCTGTGTTCTACGGAACTTCCATGGATCCGTTCGGAGGAGAGGACCCGCACCCATGGCCGCCGAACCCGTGATCGTCGAAGCCGTCCGCACTCCCATCGGCAGGCGCGGCGGCGCGCTCGCCAATCTGCATCCCGCCTATCTGCTGGGCGAGACCTACCGTGAACTCCTCGGCCGCACCGGCATCCCCGCCGACGCGGTGGAACAGATCGTCGGCGGCACGGTCACCCACGCCGGCGAACAGTCCATGAACCCCGCGCGCACCGCCTGGCTGACCGTCGGGCTGCCGTACGAGACGGCGGCGACGACGGTCGACTGCCAGTGCGGCTCGTCCCAGCAGGCCTCCCACATGGTCGCCAACATGGTCGCGGCCGGGGTCATCGACGTCGGCATCAGCTGCGGTGTCGAGGCGATGTCCCGGGTGCCGCTGGGGTCGGGGTCGAAGCACGGGCCCGGGAAGCCGTTCCCGGACGAGTGGAACGTCGACCTGCCGAACCAGTTCGAGGCGGCCGAACGCATCGCCCGCCACCGGGGGCTGACCCGCGAGAACGTCGACTCGCTCGGTCTGATCTCACAGGAGCGGGCGGCCGTCGCCTGGTCCGAGGAGCGCTTCAAGCGGGAGACGTTCGCGGTGCAGGTGCCGACCACCGAGGACGAACAGCGTGCCGGGCAGGGCATGTGGCGTCTGGTCGACCGGGACGAGGGCCTGCGCGACACGTCCATGGAGGCACTGGCGGGCCTCAAGCCGGTCATGCCGACCGCGATCCACACGGCGGGCAACTCCTCCCAGATCAGCGACGGCGCCGCGGCGATCATGTGGGCGTCGAAGCGGATGGCGCGGGCGCTGAAGCTGAAGCCGCGGGCCCGGATCGTGGCACAGGCGCTGGTCGGGGCCGACCCGCACTTCCACCTCGACGGTCCGATCGACGCGACCCGCGCGGTGCTCGGCAAGGCGGGCATGTCCCTGAAGGACATCGACCTCGTCGAGATCAACGAGGCCTTCGCCTCGGTGGTGCTCAGCTGGGCCCAGGTCTTCGAACAGGACCTGGAGAAGGTCAACGTCAACGGCGGCGCGATCGCGCTCGGGCACCCGGTGGGATCCACCGGCGCCCGGCTCATCACGACGGCGCTTCACGAACTGGAGCGCGTGGACAAGGAGTTCGCGCTGATCACGATGTGTGCGGGGGGCGGCTTGGCCACCGGCACGATCATTCAGCGTTTGTAGACGTCCAGTTGACGAAGGTGGCGAAGGCGGCGGGGTCGATCGTGAGCATCGGTCCCGCCGGGGTCTTGGAGTCGCGGACGGCCACGGTGGCAGGAGTCTCGGCGATCTCTACGCAGTTGCCGCCCTGGTCGCCGCTGTACGACGACTTACGCCAGGTGGTCTCCATAGCGCTCCTCCATCACTCGCCGGATCAGCCCCGCAGATTCCCTGAGGGAGAGCGCGGCGGCCTGAAGATGATCGTAACGGAGCGAGCAGTCCCTGACGGTGTCCGGGTTCGCGGTCGGATGCCCGCTGCCGTACCCCTCGGTGTAGACGATGCTCGGGTCGGTCAGGAAACGGTAGAGGTCGAACGAGCCTTGTAGTCCTGTGTGCGCTCCGGCCGAGAAGGGCAGGACCTGGATGTTGATCCGGGGGCTGTCCTCGAAGGCCAACAGATGAGCCAGTTGGCCCTTCATGGTTTCCGGGCCGCCGATCTCCTGATGCAGCGCCGCCTCACTGATGACGGCCCAGAAGACCGGTGGTTCCTCCTTCTCGAAGATGCTCCGGCGGGCCAGGCGTACGGCGGTGCGGTCGTCGAGGTTGCTCTGATCCAGCACGCCGAGTACGGCACGGGCGTAGGCCTCGGTCTGCAGTAGGCCGTGGATCATGTGGGTCTCGAAGGAGTAGATCTCGGTGGCCCGCGCCTGGAGTTCCGCAACCTGCCTGAACCAGGCGGGCAGTTGACTGCGCAGCACCAGGTCGACGAGCCGGGTCAGCAACCCGTCCGACCCCAGCGCCGCGTCCGCCCGTTCGCTGAACTCCGGTGTCGGGACCTTCCTCGCCGTCTCGATCTGCCCGACCAGTGAGCCGGTGTAGCTGAGGATGTCGCCGAGTTGACGCTGGGTCAGGTGGGCGGCTTCTCGGAGGCGGCGCAGCTCGAAACCGTAGTAGTCGCCGGGCGAGGCGCCGGGGTCGAGGGAGTGAATGCCGGTCACGCGGGGTCCCCTCTCGGGTAACTGGGTCCACGGCTCAACCAGTTGTGTCCGTTCGATAGCCCAGCGTAGTCATGCGAGGTCACGCTCGTCCCGTGAACTCCTACATTCCCCAGTGGCGCCTGTCCCTCACCGCGGGCGAACACTCCGCCCGCCACATCCGCCGGATCGTCCGCTCGCTGCTGGACGAGTGGGGGCTGTCCCCGCTGTGCGACGCCGTCGAGCTCGGCGTGACGGAGCTGGTCGCCAATGTCGTACGCCATGTGCCGGACCGTCGGTGTGTGGTGCTGGTGCTGCGACTGGAGACCGGTGTTCGGGTGGAGGTCGCGGACGGGGTGCCCGAACTCCCGCTTTCTCCGGCCGAGTTGGACGCGGAGGCCGAACATGGTCGTGGACTGGTGCTGCTGGACGCCGTCGTGGACAAGTGGGGTGTGGGGCCGAGATCGGGTGGCGGAAAGAGGGTCTGGTTCGAGTGTGTTGAAAGCTGACCAATTGGTCATGTGCGCGTAAGTGTTAGACCTTCTGGACGCCACGGGCACAGGTGGTGAAGACGTACGCGTCTCAGACGCGCCCTCCTGATGCTCTGCGCCGTGATCGCACTGCTGACCACCCCCGCGCAGAGCCCAGCACTCTCAGAGTGAAAGCCGTCGGGCGACTCAATGCCGAAGAACTGAACCTGGTGAAGCACGGGCCGGGCGCAAGGTCAGAACAGTGCGTGGGACCGGCGAAGGAGTGCCGCACCTGAGACCTCATCATGGACTCGTGACTACGTGGATGCGCTGCTACTGGGAAGAGGAAGACGTCTGGTTCTACTTCGAGGTGAACGCCGAAGGCTGGGTGACCCGGCAGATCGAGCTCCAGGGCCCTGAACTGACGCCGATCGCAGCTGCCTCCCTCGACGAATGGCAGCAGGCCCATGAAGCGGGCCTCCTCGACGCATACGACAACAGGTTCGGCATCACAGCTGAACTACCCGTCTCAGAGTGGGAAGGGCATGATCCGATTCATCCCTTTGCGTAGACGCAAGAGAAGAAACTTGGCCTCCCTGCTCCTCCGCCTGCAGCAAGCCCGATTTCTTTCTCTGTCTGGGACCGGGATTCAGCGCACCTGACCAGCATCTCGTAGCACGAAGCGGAGGTTGGGGTGGGCCGGATCCGGGAGGGGTTCGCCCTCCGGCAGCACCGGGGCGAGCGCCAGGAACACCCGTTCCATCACCTGCTCCGTGTATCCGGCCAATGTCTCCGAAGCCTGCAGCAGCACCCCGCCCGACCGTAGCGGAATCACTTTGTGAAAGGCCCCTGACGCCTCCAAAGCTGTGCTCCCACCGAGGCGCACCGACAGTTCCTGAGGACACACCATCACCCAGGCATAGCCTCGAAGGACCTGACGGCCAGCTCGCAGAGACGTGCGCCTCTTTCGACGGAGCCCGGCATCGAGATTGGTGGAATCGTTGAAGTCGTTGAGTTCGATACGGGCAAAAGCTGGATTGCTGCCTTGCAGTGCTTCCTGCAGGAACGCCACCAGTCCGGCACATTCACTGGCGTCGTTCAGAGAATTCAGGGCGACGCGCGCCGAGGCCAGCCAGAGGGACCCATCGGTGAGTACGTGGTTGGTGCGCGCCCCAACCAATTCAGTGTTGCCGGTCGAGTAGTCGACGTCGGCCCACCAGGGAAACGTAGCGAGGCACTGCTCGAAATGCCCCCACTTGTCGCCGACCTTGGTAAAGAGCTCAGACGAGCCGTCGATGTCCTGCGTGACCAGAGCGCGAGAGACCACTCTCGAGTCGCCTTTCGGCTCTGCCGCCTCCAAGTCGACAAAAAGATGGGACCGGGCAGCCCTGAACCATTGAATCAGTGATTCACCCGGCTCGACGGCCGCATCGAGATCGAATGTGGCCTCCAGATAGACATCCATCTCAGATACCCTTCAGACATTTCCTATGGATCTCAGGAACACGCACCACCAAAGATGCAAGCCGGCCCCTGCGAGAAAATCTTCCCCAACCCCGAAACTATGACGATGACAGCTGCCGATACGCCGTAAGTCTTTGGATCCCTCTGTGGCGAATAACCATTGACAGGCGGACCCGGGTACGGGCTGGGGGTCGCCGTCGGTGTACGCGTGGGTTCTGTCACCGGAGTCCCGGGACTTGGTTCAGACGAGGGACCCGGCGTGGGAGTTCTGGTGCGTCTGCGGTCTGTCCCGTAGTACCCCTCATCCCTGGTGAGCGCTCCTCAGATCACACTCGCCCCTTGCCTTGACCCGAGTTGAACACCTGGGCAGGCAGGTAGGGGCCACGCTCCACGTCGCGATCGTCGCCCATCTTGTCGAAGTGAGCCTGAAGTTTGGTGACATATCGTGTGAGGTCCACCGGTCCCTCCTTCCTTCCATACTCGCTCTCCGCGCCGTTCGGCTTGACCTCCCAGATGTAGACCGTGTCCTTGGTCCAGAGGACCACGTCGGCATACCCCTTGTTCTTGTTGTTCTTACCGTCACTGGCTCCCGGAACAGCATTGGCCTCGTGACCGCCGGTACCGATGTCGACGGTGACGTACGCGTCGATATTGTGCTGCTTGGCCCAGGTAGCAGCAGCGAAGCCACTCGCGCACACTGCCGCGTTGTGCGCGGAGCCCTGGAAGGCCAGGCAGTTGCCGAGGTTGGTCTGCCCGTTGTTGCGGACGATCGTCGTCCCTTGCTTGCCTTTGCCCGTGGTGTCGTCCGAGCCGTCATCACCCGGCGTGTTGAACGGTGTCTCGGCCGTGTTCTGTCCGTACCCCTGGCAGATGTCCTTCGGGCACAGCCCGGTGGGGTCGCTCGTGGTGATGGGGCTGTTGTTCGCTTAGGCGTACCCGTTCATCTGCAGCGGATCCGCGATGTCGAACACCGGGTCGGCCGAGACGAAGCGGCCCGTGTTCTGGTCGTACTCGCGGGCCCCCATGTGGGTCAGGCCCGTATTGGTGTCGTCGATGCCGACGCCGAGGTAGGTGTGTTGGTTGGGCCAGCTGTTCGGCTGACCCGACGGGCGAACACCCCCCTCAGGCCACCCATCGGGTGCGCTGCTGTCACGGCAAGTGGTGCCAGCGCACCCGTGGTTTGCTCAGTACCCATGCCTTGGCATCGTGGGACCCCAGTCCCTTGCGTGGGTCGCGCCCCGTGCGGATCCAAGTGATGTTCCTCGGCGAGGCGGATGAGGCGCCCTGGACGGAGGAGGACCCTGACCGGGACACGCGCATCGCCATGGAGACGCCGTTGGCCCAACTGATTGCTCCATATGAGCAGCAGAGCGCCCGTTACGAGACTCTTCTGAACGCCCTCGACCTGGACTCGACGGCCAAGCAGCCCAACGGCTCCGGCACACACGTCACCCTTCGCTGGGTGATGCTGCACCCGGTCGAAGAAACGGCCCGGCACAACGGTCACCTCGACATCCTGCGCGAGCTGGCGGACGGGACGACAGGCGTCAGACACCAACCGGTTTACCCGACGGCCTCGATCGCCCCCGCCGTCTCCGCCGCAGACTCCGTGTCGCCGACCGCCGTGAACAGTTCGTACGCCCGCGTGAGGTGTTCGCGGGCCTCGCGGAGTTCGCCGCAGTGGCGTAGGGCCGTCGCCAGGCCGGTGAGGGACTGGGCGTGGAAGCGGTCGAGGTTGCCGTGGGCGAGGGGGGCGGTGACGGTGCGGTAGGCCGCCGCCGCCTCGGGCCATCGTTCGAGGGCCAGCAGGTCGTTCGCGATCTCGTGGCGGAGCAGGGCCTGGATGTACTCGTTCAGGCCGGGAACATCCCCGGCGGAGGTGTCGAGCAGGGTTCGGTGGAGGGTCAGCGCCTCCTCGGCTCGGCCGGATTGGCGCAGCGCCTTGCCGAGGACCCGCTGGGAGACCGCCTTCCCGGCGGCGTCGCCGACGGCCTCGAAGAGCCGGGTGGCCTTCGCGGCGGCCTCCGCGGCCTCCGCGGGCCGCAGGCCCAGACAGGCACCGCTGATGTAGGACCACGCCCAGGCCTGCTGGCCCTCGTCGCCGACCTCGATCGCCAACTCCAGGGCTCTGCGGGCGAGTTGTTCCGCCTGTTCGTACTGGTACGCGCCGACCCCGTGGGCCCAGGCCAGACAGTTCAGCTGGTGGGCCTCGGCCGCCCGGTCCCCGACGGCGGCCGCGGACCGGGCGCCGTAAGAGAAGAGGGTCCGCCACTCGGGCCACTGGCTCCAGCGGTCGGAGAACCAGTACAGGGTGCGCGAGGTGTGGAGGACCTCCGCGTGCCGGCCCGCCGCGTACATCAGGGGCAGGGCGCCCGCCCAGTTGGAGCGTTCGGTGGTCAGCCACTCCTCCGCCTCCGCCGCGGACTCGGGGGCAAAGGCGGCGGTCGCCCCCGGCCACGGCTCCGGCGCGCCCGGTGCCTCGAACATCCGGCCCGCCGCCGAGGCCGACCGCAACAACCAGTCCGCCATGCGCAGTTGGACCTCCCGCGCCACCGACTCGGGCTCCTCGCCGTCGAGTCGTTCGCGCGCGAAGAGCCGTACCAGATCGTGGAGGGCGTACCGGCCGGGTGCCGTCTCCTCCAGCAGGCCCCGGTCGACCAGGAGGTCGAGAGAGTCCCCGGTGGTGAACGGGTCCTCGCCGGTCAGGACCGCGGCGAGGTCGGGGCCGGTGTCATGGCCGGGGAGCAGGGCGAGGCGGCGCAGCAACAGCCGGTGCGGCGGCGTGAGTTGATCGTAGGAGAGGGCGAGCGCGCCGCGTACGGCGAGGTCGCCCGCGATCAGTCCGCTCAACCGGCTTTCTTCGTCCGCGAGTTGGCTCACCAGGCGGGCCGGGGTCCAGCTCGGGCGGCTGGAGAGGCGGTTGCCGACGATGCGCAGGGCCAGCGGGAGGTGTCCGCACAGTTCTGTCAGGCGGGTGATCGCCTCGGACTGTCCGTCGGTGCGCGGGGCGCCGAGGATCCGCTTCAGGAGGGTCGCCGACTCCCCGCCGCTGAGCCCGCCGAGCCTGATCCGCCGTACGCCTTCCAGACCGGCCAGCGGCCGTCTGCTGGTGACCAGCACGAAACTGCCCTCGGCGTCCGGCAGCAGCGGTCTTGTGTGGATCTCGTCGGCCGCGTCGTCGAGGACGACCAGCGTCCGCCGGGTGGCGAGCATGGCCCGGTAGACGGCCTCCCGGGCCACCGGGTCGACCGGGATCCGGTCGGGCGGGTGGCCGAGCGCCACGAGCAGGAGGACCAGCGCCTCGGCGGCCGGCAGCGGGGAGTCGCTCATGCCGTGCAGCTGGACGCAGACGCTGCCGTCCGGGAAGGAGCCGGACAGGCGTCGTACCGCTTCCGCCGCGAGCGTCGTCTTGCCCTGTCCGCCCGGCCCGAAGAGCACCGCTGCACGCGTGCGGGTGCCGGTGGCGAGGGCCTGCAGTTCCGCCAGCTCGTGTTCCCGGCCGGTGAAGTCCGGGACGGTGCGCAGGAGATACGGCGGGTTCGGCGGGCCCCCGCGTTCCCGGCCGGCGTCGGCGAGCCGCTGGAGGCGCTCGCGCTGTTCGGCGTCGAGCCGGAGGGCGGCGGCGAGAGCGTCGACGGTACGGCGCTGCGGTCCCCGGCTGCGGCCGCGCTCCAGGTCACCGAGCGCGCGGACGCTGACCCCGGACGCCCCGGCCAGGTCCTCCAGGGTGAGCCGGGCGGTCCGGCGCAGGGAACGCAGCATCACGCCGAAGGCTGTGCCGCCGCGGGGCGCCTCGGTCTGCGGGACTTCAGAAGGGTGTCTGGTCATCACGACAATTAGAACAAGCGCCCCCCACTTAGTTTCGCCTGTCCTTCTGCCTGGTGCCGCGCGGTCACTCCTGGTGAGCTGGGAGCTCCGCTACGAGAGGACGAACCGACATGCCGTACATCGCAGTTGGCGAAGAGAACAGCGCGCCGATCGAGCTCTACTACGAGGACCACGGCACCGGACAGCCCGTCGTCCTGATCCACGGCTACCCGCTCGACGGCCACTCCTGGGAGAAGCAGGTCCCGGTCCTGCTGGAGGCCGGCCACCGCGTCATCACCTACGACCGCCGCGGCTTCGGCCGTTCCTCGCAGCCGACCACGGGCTACGACTACGACACCTTCGCCGCCGACCTCGACAAGGTGCTCACCAGTCTGGACCTGACCGACGCGGTCCTCGTCGGCTTCTCGATGGGCACCGGTGAAGTGGGCCGCTACCTGGGCACGTACGGCTCGGGGCGGGTCGCCAAGGCCGTCTTCCTGGCCTCGCTCGAGCCCTTCCTGCTGAAGACCGACGACAACCCGACCGGCGTGGACCAGGCGGTGTTCGACGGGATCCTGGACGCGGTCACCAAGGACCGGTACGCCTACTTCGACGCGTTCTACCAGGACTTCTACAACCTGGACGAGACGCTGGGCAGCCGGATCAGCGAGGCGGCCGTGCGCAACAGCTGGAACGTGGCCGCGGGTGCCTCGGCGCACGCCTCGGTGGCCTGCGTACCGACCTGGATCACCGACTTCCGGGCCGACGTGGCGAAGATAGACGTGCCGTCGCTGATCGTGCACGGCACGGGTGACCGCATCCTGCCGATCGACTCGACCGGGCGGCCCTTCCACGCGCTGCTGCCCTCCGCCGAGTACGTCGAGATCGAGGGCGCGCCGCACGGTCTGCTGTGGACGTACGCGGAGGAGGTCAACGCGGCGCTGCTGTCCTTCCTGGCCAAGTAGCGCTTCGGGCGGCTCTTCAAAAAGGGGATCACTCGCGCCCCGAGGCGACCACCGCCAGCACCGCCACCAGCCCCGCCGCGATCGCCAGCGGAATCCCGAGGCCGTGATGGAGCACCAGCCAGGCGCCCAGCGTGGCCCCGGCGACCATCGCGATCACGGACGCCGTACGGCGGGGGGAGCGGGTGCCGGGGCCGCCGCCGGCCCGGGAGTCGGCGGCGAGGCCGGTCAGCGTCATGGTCAGCACGGTCGTCGTCAGGTCAGGGACGCCGAGCTTGCGGACCGTGGCGTTGCGCAGGCCCATGGCGAAGGCCGTGACGGCGATGAGGGTGTAGGCGGTGGCCGTGGCGCCTGGCGCGGCGAAGGCGGCCACCGCCGAGATCCCCAGCAGCACCGCCTCGGCGGCGAGCGTGAGCCGGGCCCAGGTGCGCCGGGAACCACCGCCGAGCCGTACGGCGACCCGGCCGCCCGCCGCCGCGCCCACGACGAAGGACCCCAGCGAGGTCAGCGTGTGCGGCACCGAGAAGCCGGGTGCCCCGGCCGCGGCGAACCCGAGCACGACCACGTTGCCGGTCATGTTCGCGGTGAAGACGTGCTCCAGGCCCAGATAGCTGACCGCGTCGATCAGTCCGCTGACCACCGTCAGCCCCAACAGCACGGCCACCAGGCGCAGTCCGCGCGCCTCGGGATCGCCGGCCGTCCTCTGGTCGGTGCTGCTCTGTTCGCTCATCGAGTCTCCGGGCGGCCGACGGGCAGGGTGCACTCAAGTCCACCACGGATGCGGGGGACTCTCGGATGTCGGCGCGACCTGTGCGTCCCTAGCGTCGAGCACATGAGTGATGAGACGCGCACATCCCATGAGACACGGGCGAGTTGGCGCACCCGGCGGAGGCTCGCCGCGGCGGCGGCCCTGTTGCTCGCCACGCTCGCCGCGGCCCCGGTCGCGGCTGCCACCGGTGAGCAGGCGCACCGGACGGGGCGCGGGGAGCTGATCTCCGTCACCCCGGTCGCCGACCGGGACGCGGGGGCCGTCCGGGCGTTCCTGGACGGGCGGGACGTGGCCACCGGCTCCGTGCGGTACGGCGTACGGGCCTACCGGCTGACGTACCGGACCGTCGACCCGCAGGGCGCACCCACCACCGCGACCGGGCTGCTGACGCTGCCCAAGGGCGGTGGCCACCGCCTCGACCTGGTCTCCGACACCCACGGCACGATGGTCCACCGCGACTACGCGCCCTCGGCGAGCGAGGACTTCGGGCGGGTGCCGTCGTATCTGAACGCGAGCGCGGGCCGTGCCGTGGCCGCGCCCGACTACCTCGGCCTCGGCAGCGGACCGGGCCGGCATCCGTACATGGACACCGCCTCGTCGCTGACCGCCTCCCTCGACATGCTGCGCGCCGCCCGGACGGCCGCGGACCGGCTCGCGCGTCCACTCACCGGGGACGTGTACGTGACGGGCTTCTCACAGGGCGGCCAGGTCGCGATGGCGCTCGGCGACGCGCTGGACGGGGGCGCCGACCGGCACTTCCGGCTGAAGGCGCTGGCGCCGGTCAGCGGCCCGTACGATGGCGAGGGCCAGGAGATGCCCGCGCTGTTCGACGGCCGGGTAAACGACATCAGCGGGGTCCTCTACCTCTCCTACTGGCTGGTCGCGCAGAACCGTCTGCACCCCCTCTACCAGGACCCGTCCGAGGTCTTCCGCGCGCCGTACGCGAACCGGGTCGAGGGCCTCTTCGACGGCCGCCACGAGGAGGAGGACGTCGTCAGGGCACTCGCGCCCTCGGTGAAGCAGCTGCTCACGCCCGCCTTCTACGAGCGTCTGCGGCATCCGTCCGGCGCCGTGCTGGACGCGATGCGCGCCGCCGACCACACCTGCGACTGGAAGCCGCAGGTGCCGGTGCGGCTGTACGCCGGTGCCGGCGACACCGACGTGCCCATCGGCAACACCCGGACATGCGCCCGCACCCTCGCAGGTCAGGGAGCGAGGGTGCGGGTGGTCGATCAGGGAGCCGTGGATCACTTCGGCTCCCTCGCCGTGTCGGCACCGCAGGTGGTGCGGTTCTTCGACGGCGTCCGGGGGTGATGCGCGGTGGCTCAGTACCAGCCGTTGGACTGCCAGAAGGACCAGGCGGCGGTCGGGCTGCCGTAGCGGGAGTTCATGTAGTCAAGGCCCCACTTGATCTGGGTCTTGGCGTTGGTCTTCCAGTCCGAGCCGGCGGCGGCCATCTTCGAGCCGGGCAGGGCCTGGACCAGGCCGTAGGCGCCGGAGGAGGAGTTCATGGCGTCGACGTCCCAGCCGCTCTCGTGCTCGACGATCTTGCTGAACGCGGCGTACTGCGCGGCGTTCGGGATCATCTTGTGCGCGATGGCCCTGGCCTGGGCGGACGAGTTCGTGGTGGCCGCATGCGCCGGTGCCGCGGTCAGGACCAGGCCGGCGGTGGCGGCGGCCATCGCGACGGTGGTGATGGCCTTCTTGGGGGAGGAGATGCGGCGGGCGATGCGGGAGACGGACACGGAGAACCTTTTCTTCGGGGACGTGGGTGCCGCTCGCAGACCCGGGGGACATGCGGCGGCGCCGAGGCCCGTGGGCTTGTCGGCGCCGTGCGACGTCGTCTACAGAAACAGGCTCGGAAGGCGTCCGCAATGACCCCTTTTACTAGTTGTGGTCGAATCGCCGGGAAAGGGCATCTCTGTGATCCGGCTCTCAAAGCGCAGGTCGGAGGGGGTGCCGCGTGGGCGTTATGTCGGAAATGTTCCTACTGTTCCCGTTAGTAGGTGAGCTGGGTCATGTGGGGCGCTTCACCGCTCCGACGCCTCGAATGTGACCTGGGCCTCGAAGGCGGCGCGGCGGGTGGCCCGGCGGAGCGCCCTGAGGAGGGCTGGACCGAGGGTGAGCGTCAGGACGACGGTCACCACGGCCCGGCCGAGGTCCCAGCCGAGGGAGGTGGCCAGGCAGTACGCGACGAACCGGGCCAGGTTGGCGGGGACGCCGGCGTGCGGGTCGAAGGCGATGTTCGAGGCGAGGGCGCCCATGAAGGGCCAGCCGGCCATGTTCATGGCGGTGCCATAGGCGAAGGCGGCGAGGAAGCCGTACGCCGCGAGAAGGCGGACCTCGGCACGGCCCCTGGTCCGCTCGGGGCCCGGCAGCAGGCCCGCGCCCATCGTGAACCAGCCCATCGCCAGCATCTGGAACGGCATCCACGGGCCCACTCCACCGGTGAGGAGGGCGGACGCGAACATCGTGACGTTGCCGAGCACGAAGCCGAAGCCGGGACCGAGAACCCGGCCGCTGAGCACCATCAGGAAGAACATCGGCTCGATGCCGGCGGTCCCCGCGCCGATCGGTCTGAGTGCGGCGCCGGTGGCGGCGAGTACCCCGAGCATGGCCACGGCCTTGGGGCCGAGCCCCGACTCCGCGATCGCCGCCGCGACCACCGCGACGAGCAGGACGAGGAGTCCCGCGAAGAGCCAGGGGGCGTCCTGGGTGTGGGTGCCGACCCGGGAGGTGGGCGGGGCGAGGAAGGGCCAGCCGAACGCGACGACGCCCACGGCGCTGACCAGGGCGAGGGTGAGGAGGGAGCGGGGACCGAGGCGTACGGCTCGGGTCATGGCAGGGCCTTCCTCACCTGGGTCACCGTGAGCCACCGCTGCGGGGCGAGGATCTTGCTGACCTGCGGGGCGAAGGAGGGGGAGGACGTGATGACGTCCGCCGCCGGTCCGTCGGCGATCACCTCGCCCTCGGCCAGCAGGATCACCCGGTGGGCGAGCTCGGCGGCGAGTTCCACGTCGTGGGTGGCCAACATGATCGCGTGGCCGGTGGCGGCGAGTTCCCTCAGCAGATGGACGAGGCGGGCCTTCGCGGCGTAGTCCAGGCCGCGGGTCGGTTCGTCGAGGAGCAGGAGGGGCGGGCGGGCGGCCAGGACCACGGCGAGGGCGAGGGCGAGCCGCTGCCCTTCGGAGAGATCGCGGGGGTGGGTGTCGTCGGTCACGCCGGGGAGGAGGTCGTCGACCAGTGCGCGGCAGGTGCCCGGTGTTGTCTGGGCGTCGGTGTCCGCGGCTCGGCATTCTGCGGCGACCGTGTCGGCGTACAGGAGGTCGCGGGGTTCCTGGGGTACGAGGCCCACGCGTCGTACGAGGCCCTGCGGGGCGGTGCGGTGGGGCTGGGCGCCGCCTACGTGGACGGTGCCGGTGGAGGGTTCGACGAGGCCTACCAGGGTGTTGAGGAGCGTGGACTTTCCGGCGCCGTTGCGGCCCATGAGGGCGATGGTCTCGCCGGGGCGGATGGTGAGGTCGATGTGGTTCAGGGCCTGGATGCGGGCGCGGCGGACGGAGAGGGCCTGGACTTCGGCGGTGAGGTGGGTCGTGCCGGGGGTGGGGCGACTGCGGCGGGGACGCCAACGGCGGAATGCCCGGCCTTCGGCCGGGATGCTGTTCCCACCCGCACCACTCGTACAACTTTCGTCGTCGGGTGCGGGTGGCCCCTGTGAGGCGGTCTCGCCGTCGGCGGCTGCGGGTGCGTCGTCCACAGGCGTGCGCCCGGACAGCCGCTCCCGCAGTTCCCCCGCCCGCCGCCGCGCGTCCCGCACCGTCAGCGGCAACGGAGCCCAGCCCGCCAGCCGGCCCAGGTCCACCACCGGCGGATACACCGGGGATACGGCCATCATCTCGGCCGGGGTGCCGAGGAGCAGTGCTTCCCCGGGGGCGGGCAGGAGGGCGACCTGGTCGGCGTACTGGATGACGCGTTCCAGGCGGTGTTCGGCCATGAGGACCGTGGTGCCGAGATCGTGGACCAGCCGTTGGAGGACGGCGAGGACCTCCTCCGCCGCCGCGGGGTCCAGGGCCGACGTCGGTTCGTCCAGGACCAGGACCCGGGGATGCGGGGTGAGGACCGAGCCGATGGCCACGCGTTGCTGCTGGCCCCCGGAGAGCGTGGCCAGGGGACGGTCGCGCAGGGGAGCCAGGCCCAGCAGGTCCAGGGTCTCCTCCACCCGACGGCGCATCACCGTCGGCGGTAGGCCCAACGACTCCATGCCGTAGGCGAGTTCGTCCTCCACGGTGTCCGTCACGAAGTGGGACAGCGGATCCTGGCCCACCGTGCCGACCACATCCGCCAGTTCGCGCGGCTTGTGGGTACGGGTGTCGCGGCCGGCCACCGTGACCCGGCCGCGCAGGGTGCCGCCGGTGAAGTGCGGGACGAGCCCGCTGACGGCGCCGAGGATCGTGGACTTGCCGACCCCCGACGGGCCCACGAGCAGCACGAGTTCACCTTCCGGCACCTCGAAGTCGACGCCTCGGACGGTGGGTTCGGACGCACCGTCGTACGTCACGGAGACATCCTCGAAGCGGATCACGACGACGGCTCCTTGGGCGTGGGGGCGAGGAAGGCCGGCAGCAGGCCGAGCAGGACGGCCGCGGCCGGCAGGAGGGGCAGGGTGGGGGCGACGAGCGGCACCACGCCCGGGTGCAGGGCCGCCGGATCGGTCGCGCCCGCGAGGAACATCGACGCCGCCACGGCCGCGCCGGAACCGGCGACCAGGAAGGACCGGACGTCCCAGCGGTCCGGGCGGTAACGGGTACGCGGCGTGCGGCGGCCCCCGAGACGCAGACCCGCGAGGGCGGCGGTCAGGCCGGCGAGCAGGACGGGGATGCCGTATGTGCCGCCCTCGGCGGTGAGGAGTCCGTACGTTCCCGCGCAGACACCGAGCAGGCCGCCCAGGGTGAGCGCGGTGGTCGTACGGCGGACTCCGGGCGGGACCTCGGCCGTACGGCCGTAGCCGCGGGCGTCCATCGCCGCGGCGAGGGCGACCGAGCGCTCCAACGCGCTCTCCAGCACCGGGAGTCCGACCTGGAGGAGACCGCGGATGCCGGTGTCCGGGCGGCCCCGGAGGCGGCGGGCGGCGCGGAGGCGGTGGACGTCGGCGATGAGATGGGGGGCGAAGGTCAGGGCCACCACCACGGCGACGCCGAGTTCGTAGAGGGCGCCGGGGAGGGACTTGAGGAGGCGGTGCGGGTTGGCGAGGGCGTTCGCCGCGCCCACGCAGATGAGGAGGGTGGCCAGTTTCAGGCCGTCGTAGAGGGCGAAGACGAGGGACTCCGCGGTGACCCTGCCGCCCAGCCGGATGCCCTGCGCCCAGTGGGGGAGCGGGAGTTCGGGGAGGGTGACGAGCACATGCGTGCCGGGAATGGGGGAGCCCAGGGTGATCGCGAAGAGGAGACGGACCAGGATGACGGCGAGGGCGAGTTGGACGAACGCGGCGTAGGAGCGGGACCAGGGCGTGGGGCGGCGGCAGGTCGCCACCACGTATCCGGAGGTGGTGATGAGGAGGGCGAGGAGGAGAGGGTTGGTGGTGCGGGTCGCCGCTATCCCGAGGGAGAGGGACCACAGCCACCAGGCGCCGGGGTGCAGGGGCGCGGGGCGGGTGGGTGCGCTCGGCGACGCCGGCCGGGAGGCGCCCGTCCTCGGGGCGGCGGCCCGACCGTCCGCGGGCCGCGCGGGTGCGTCACGCATGCCGGCGGCGCCTCGCCTGCCATACCGCCGCCGCGCCCAACGCCACCACGCCCGCTGCTCCCGCCCACAGGCCCACCGACGGGCCGCCGTCCTGCTTTCCCCCGGCGGGCGCCGCCTTCGCCGCCCCCGTCACCTGCTCCCCGCACCCCGTCTCCGGATACCCCGCGATCGCGCACAGCAGGGCGTTGGTGTTGTAGCGGAGCGGTTTGGCGGCCGTTGCCAGGGCCTCCGCCGTCGTCGCGTCGCGGGGTACCACCGCGCACTCGGTGCGCCGGGCCGGGGGCGCCTCGCCGGACGGGGCGTCCGAAGCCGTACCGAAGTCGAGGACCAGCGCCACGCGCTTACGGCCGTCCCGCGCCGCCGTGTCCCCGCAGATCGCGGTGAACGACGCCGTCCCGCGGGGCGTGTCCGCGTCCGCCGAGTCCTCGCTCACCGCGAAGCGGAAGCCTTGAACGTCACCGTCCGAGGGGACGGCCGTCGAGGGGCCCTCGGTGGCGTAGGTCCAGGTCGAGCCGGTGCGGTCCCAGAAGGACCAGTAGCGGTACCCGGCGGCGTGCGCCGGGCTCGCGGAGGCCAGGAGGAGGCCCGCCAGGAGGGAGAGGAGGAGGGCCCGCCGGGTCACGGCTGCTTCCTCTTGTTGCGGCTGCTGAGCAGGAAGCCGATGCCCGCGCCGGCGGCGAGACCCGCGCCGACCATCCACCACACGGACGTGTCGGAGTCGTCCTGGGACGTGATTGCGTGCCTTTTGACCGGCCCCGGTCCCGTCGCGGTCAGCTGCTTGACCAGGTCCGTGCCGCCGAAGTCGCTCGGGTCGGCGCCACCCGCCTCGGCGGCGAGGATCAACTGGGCGTATGCCGCCGGACCGTTCTGCTCGGCCCACTTCGCGGAGTTCCGCTCCAGCCACGCCAGGGGCTCGCGCGCCTTTGCGGGACCGCCCTGGACGGCGAGTGCCACGACCGCGTCAGCCGTGTTGCCGTAGTCGGGCTGGTTCTCGGAGCCGGGGAGAGCGGAGGTCAGGTGGCCGTCCTTCGCGACGGCCTTCGCCAGGTAGGCCGAGCCGTTGGCCGCCGCGCCCGCCGGGGTGGGGCGGGCCGCGTCGGTGCAGGCGGCGTTCTTCTTGTCGCCGGCCTTCACCGAGACCATGCCCTGGCCCAGCGCACCGACGACGGCCGCCGCGGTCGCGTCCGCGTTGGCCGTGAGCTTGCCCTTCTTGTCCGGCTGGTAGGCGAAGGCGCCCCCGTCGGCGCACGGCAGGGACAGCTTCAGCAGGGCGTCGTAGGGCGAGTTGCCGCCTTTGAGGGCCTTGGCGGGGTCGTCGCCGGAGGCCTTCAGCGCGCCGATCGCCACGGACGTCGAATTGGCGTCACTTGGGCCGCCGGGGGTGTAGCCCCAGCCGCCGTCCTTGTTCTGGACGGACTTCAGCCAGGTCACCGCCTTCGTGACCGCGGTGCCGTGCCCGCCGACCGCGGACAGGGCCTGCGCGGCGGCGGCCGTGCTGTTGGTGTCGACCATCAACTTGGCGTCGCAGGCCTTGGCCGGGTTCGCGCGGAACGCCGGGAACGCCCCGCTCGCGCACTGTTGCCCGGCCAGCCAGGCGACGGCAGCGTCGGCGGGCTCTACGTCCACCCGGTGCAGGGCGACGATCGCGAGCGACTGCCGCCAGACCCCGTCGTACGTGGGGTCGCCGCTGCCGTACAGCCCCGAGGGCAGGGACGGCGACGGAGACGGCGAGGCGGCCATGGCGGGTGCGGCCGTGCCGAAGGCGACGGTGGCGGCCAGGACCGCGGCGCTGCGGCGGACGTTCATGATCGGCGGATGCCCTTCTCCCTGCGGGGAGCCGGGCAGCGCGGGAGGACCCCGGGCGGCTCGGCTCCGTATACCTCGACGGTGCCGCGCACCGGCCGGTCTCCCAGGCCCGTGAGGCACCGGCTCGGCTCCGTATACCTCGACGGTGCCGCGCACCGGCCGGTCTCCCAGGCCCGTGAGGCACTGGGGCAGGGGAAACGCCGGAATTGCACCGGCTTCCCCCTGTACGGCATGTGATGACGACCTGGCTACTGTACTCGCCCGTAGGAAAGCGGCAGAGAGCCGCCCAGGGGCCCCGGTTCCGGGCTGGACAGCCACGTACGACCGAGAGCCGCCCAGGGGCCTGGGTCCGGGCTAGACAGCCACGTACGTCACCGGATCGCTCCCCGTCACCGCCTCCGCGCGGCCCAGCTTCACCAGCCGCCGCAGATGCGCCTCGGCCTCCGAGACCGCGATGTTGCGTGATCCGTAGGGGATCTGGTCCCAGGGCCGGTTCCACTCCATGCGCACGGCGAGCTGCCAGGGGGTGAGCGGCTCGGCGAGGAGGGACTGCAGGTCGGTGAGGCGTTCCTCGTGGTGGGCGAGCAACTGCCCTACGCGGGCGCTCGCGTCGGTGAAGACGTGCTGGTGGGCGGGGAGGACCTCGGCGGGGGCGAGCCGCCCGACGCGTTCCAGGGAGTCGAGGTAGTCGCCGAGGGGGTCGGTGACGGTGGCGTCGTCCGGGTCCTCGTACAGGCCGATGTGCGGGGTGATCTCGGGGAGCAGGTGATCGCCGGAGAACAGCCGTCCGTGGCCCGGCAGTCCGGAGGGGTGCTCCTCCTCCAGGTGCAGGCAGACATGGCCCGGTGTGTGTCCCGGGGTCCAGATGGCCCGGAGCCTGCGGCCGGGGAGGTCGAGGAGTTCGCCGGGGACGATCTCGCGGTCGGGCAGGGCGGGCGAGAAGCCGGGCAGCTCGCGGCGGCGCGCGGTGCGCAGCGGGGCCACGTGGTCCTCGGGGGCGCCCGCCGCCTCCAACTTGGCTGTCATATAGGTGAACCAGCGCTCGGCACGGGTCTCGCGGGTGCGCCGCACGATCGCGGAGTCCGCGGCGTGCATCGCGATCCAGGCGCCGGACGCCTCCCGCACCTTGCCGGAGAGGCCGTGGTGGTCGGGGTGGTGGTGGGTGATGACCACGCCGTGGATCTGGCCCACGTCGGTCCCGCACGCGGTCAGCCCCTCGGCGAGGGTGTCCCAGGAGTCCGGGTCGTCCCAGCCGGTGTCGACCAGCACCGGTCCCCGGTCGGTCTCGACGACGTACACGAGGGTGTGGCCGAGCGGATTGTCGGGGATGGGCACCTGAACGGACCGGACGCCACCGCCATGGTCGTACGCCTGCGCCATGAGCTCCCCAATCACCGCGTTCAAGTCACTATAACTAGAACGAGTTTCGACGGTAGCCCGAGGTCACCAACGGCCGTGGTGTGCGGCCCGTGGACTCCTCGGAGTGGAACTGGTATCAGTTCCGTATCTGATGGATCGTCAGTAAGCCGCCCCGGGGAGGCAGTCGCCATGACCGAGCTCGTGGAACACGGACAGCTGTTCATCGGCGGGGAGTTGACCGACCCCCTGGGCGAGGACGTCATCGAGGTGATCTCCCCGCACACCGAGGAGGTCATCGGACGGGTCCCGCACGCCTCGCGTGCGGACGTGGACGCGGCGGTCGCCGCCGCACGCACCGCCTTCGACGAGGGGCCCTGGCCGCGGATGACGCTCGACGAGCGCATCGAGGTCGTCACCAGGATCAAGGACGGCATCGCGGTCCGGCACGAGGAGATCGCCCGCGTGATCTCCTCCGAGAACGGTTCCCCGTACTCCTGGAGCGTCCTCGCACAGGCCCTCGGCGCGATGATGGTGTGGGACTCGGCGATCACGGTCGCGCGGAACTTCACGTACGAGGAGACCCGCGACGGAGTCCTCGGCCGCATCCTCGTGCGCCGCGAGCCGGTCGGCGTCGTGGCGGCCGTGGTGCCCTGGAACGTCCCGCAGTTCGTCGCCGCCGCCAAGCTCGCGCCCGCGCTGCTCACCGGCTGCACGGTGGTGCTCAAGCCGTCGCCCGAGTCGCCGCTGGACGCGTACATCCTGGCCGAGATCACCAAGGAGGCGGGGCTGCCTGAGGGCGTCCTGTCCATCCTCCCGGCCGACCGGGAGGTGAGCGAGTACCTGGTCGGGCACCCGGGGATCGACAAGGTCTCCTTCACCGGCTCGGTGGGCGCGGGCAAGCGCGTGATGGAGGTCGCCGCCCGCAATCTCACCCGCGTGACCCTGGAGCTGGGCGGCAAGTCGGCGGCCGTGGTCCTCCCGGACGCGGACGTCGAGGCGGCCGTCGCCGGGATCGTCCCGTCCGCCTGGATGAACAACGGCCAGGCCTGCGTGGCCCAGACCCGCATCCTGCTGCCCCGCTCCCGCTACGACGAGTTCGCCGAGGCCCTTGCCGCGGCGGCGAGTTCACTGGTCGTCGGCGACCCGCTCGACCCGGCCACCCAGGTCGGCCCGCTGGTCGCCGAACGCCAGCAGCGCCGCAACCTCGACTACATCCGAATCGGTCAGGAGGAGGGCGCCAAGATCCTCACCGGCGGCGGGCGCCCGGCGGGCCGGGACCGCGGCTGGTACGTCGAGCCGACGCTCTTCGGGGACGTCGACAACTCGATGCGGATCGCGCGCGAGGAGATCTTCGGACCGGTGATCTGTCTCCTTCCCTACGGCGACGAGTCCGAGGCGGTCAAGATCGCCAACGACTCCGACTACGGCCTGTCCGGCAGCGTGTGGACGGCCGACGTCGAGCGCGGCATCGAGGTCGCACGCCAGGTCCGTACCGGCACCTACAACGTCAACACCTTCAGCCTCGACATGCTCGGCCCCTTCGGCGGCTACAAGAACTCCGGTCTGGGAAGGGAGTTCGGCCCGGAGGGCTACGGCGAGTTCCTGGAGCACAAGATGATCCATCTGCCGGCCGGCTGGGAGGGGTGAGCGGCGATGGGAGACCGCTGGCACGTCGAGGTCGACCGCTCCTTGTGCATCGGCTCCGCGCAGTGCGTGCACACCGCCCCCGACGGCTTCCGCCTGGACACCGCCCGCCAGTCCCACCCCGCCGACCCGGAGAGCGACGCCAACGAGCGGGTCCTGGCGGCGGCGGAGAACTGCCCGGTGGAGGCCATCATGATCACACTGCTGGAGAGCGGGGAGCCGGTGTTCCCGCCGGAGGAGTAGGGGCCGGGAAAATCATGGAGTGAATGGGTTCATTCCAGCACGAGCGTTCTATTGTGGACATAGGCCTACGAGGCGAGTGAGGGAGTCCGACCGAAGTAGCCGACTTGGGCGAGAGGCGCAGGCTTCCGCCGGGGCCGACGTCGACGGTAGGGCTGAGAGGCCGAAGAGCAGCGGGATGGCTCGACGGCGACCCCAAGAACCTGATCCGGACCATGCCGGCGAAGGGAACCCGTCTCGTGGGTCGTCTCGTGCGATTGCCCAAGCGCATCCCCTACGAGAACTTCCGGCCGGCACTCCCCCCAGCCGTCGGCCGGGGGGACCCTCAGAGCAGGGGCCGGACGCCGCACGTCAACGGGCAGCCGTCACGTGCCGGGGCGCTGGGCCCGGGGTTCCGTGAGGTCGATCAGGCGGCACACCGTCTCGATGTCGATCTTCACCTGGGCGATGGAGGCCCGGCCCGAGAGCCAGGTGATCAGGGCCGAGTGCCAGGTGTGCTCGATGACGCGGACCGCGGAGAGCTGCTCGGGCGTCGGGTCGTCGAGCCCCATGGCGTCCAGGATGATCAGCGTGGTCTGGTGGGAGACCTGGTCGACCTCGGGGCTCACACTGCGGTCCGCGAAGGTCAGCGCGCGGACCATCGCGTCCGCGAGGTGCGGCTCGCGCTGGAGCGCCCGGAAGGCCCGCATCAGGGTCTCCGCGACCCGCTCGGCCGCCGTGTTGCCCTGCGGCGGCTTCTTGCGGAGCGTGCCGTGCATGTGTTCCAGCTGGTCCTGCATGGTGGCGACCAGCAGATGGATCTTGGAGGGGAAGTAGCGGTAGAGGGTGCCGAGCGCCACCTGTGAGGACTCCGCGACCTCCCGCATCTGCACCGCGTCGAACCCGCCGCGGCTCGCCAACTGCGCGCTCGCGTGCAGGATGCGGCGGCGCCGCGCCTCCTGCCGCTCGGTCAGCGGCGGTGCGTCGGGCCGTGCGGTGCCGGCTTCCACTCTGGCGGGCTTGGCCACCTTGTCCACCTTGGGTTCCGTGACAGTCCGTGAGGATGTGTGATCACTCAGCATGCCAGGGTGCCGGTCGTGGCGTGAATCACCTGATCCACCGCTCACAGGACCCCTACCTGCCGGTAGATTCAGAGCCTCCTGAACGATCAAGTCTGAAACTTGTTCTAGATTACCTTCTCGTCGTAATCTCGCGGGACAGTGCAGGCAGAAGGGGGCCCAGAGTGACCGCTGAGGCCAGTCAGGCAGGGGCCTTTGAGGACCCGGCCGCCGACGGCGAGCGACCGCTCCGTATCGCGCTCCTCACCTACAAAGGGAACCCGTTCTGCGGCGGCCAAGGTGTCTATGTACGCCACCTCTCCCGCGAACTGGCCCGCCTCGGCCACCGCGTCGAGGTCATCGGCTCCCAGCCGTACCCCGTACTCGATCCCGGTTACGACGGCCTGAGCCTGACCGAGCTGCCCAGCCTGGACCTCTACCGCTCCCCGGATCCCTTCCGCACCCCGAAACGCGACGAGTACCGCGACTGGATCGACGCCCTGGAAGTCGCCACGATGTGGACCGGCGGCTTCCCGGAGCCGCTCACCTTCTCCCTGCGGGCCCGACGTCATCTCCGGGCCCGCAGCGGTGAGTTCGACGTGGTCCACGACAACCAGACCCTCGGCTACGGCCTGTTGGGCGATGTCGGCGCCCCGCTGGTGACCACCATCCACCACCCCATCACCGTGGACCGGCAGTTGGAGCTGGACGCGGCCGAGGGCCGGTGGCAGCGGCTGTCCAAGCGCCGCTGGTACGCCTTCACCCGTATGCAGAAGCGGGTGGCCCGCCGCCTGCCGTCCGTGCTCACCGTCTCCGGCACCTCCCGCCAGGAGATCGTCGAGCACCTGGGCGTACGCGAGGACCGGATCCACGTCGTCCACATCGGCGCGGACACCGACCAGTTCGCGCCGGATCCGTCGGTGCGGGTGGTGCCGGGCCGGATCGTCACGACCTCCAGCGCGGACGTCCCCCTCAAGGGCCTCGTCTTCCTCGTCGAGGCGCTGGCGAAGGTCCGCACCGAACACCCCGGGGCGCACCTGATAGTTGTCGGCAAGCGGCCGGCCGAGGGCCCGATCGCCCAGGCCATGGAGCGCTACGGCCTCGAAGGCGCCGTCGAGTTCGTCAAGGGCATCTCGGACGCCGAACTGGTCGACCTCGTCCGCTCGGCGGAGGTCGCCTGCGTGCCCTCGCTCTACGAGGGCTTCTCCCTCCCGGCGGCGGAGGCGATGGCGACGGGCACCCCGCTGGTCGCCACGACGGGCGGCGCGATCCCCGAGGTCGCCGGGCGCGACGGCGAGACCTGCCTGGCGGTACCGCCGGGGGACCCGGGCGCACTGGCGACCGCCCTGAGCCGTCTGCTGGGCGACCCGGAGCTGAGGGCGCGACTCGGCCGGGCCGGACGTGAGCGGGTACTGGCGAAGTTCACCTGGGCGAAAGCCGCGGAGGGCACGGTTGCCCGCTACCGCGAGGCGATCGCCGGCCCCGCCACCACGCTTCCCGGCCGCTCCGCGGCCTCCCGGGGTGTCGCACCCCTGACCACAGACACCGGTGTCTATCCCGAAAGCAGGGCCACGTGCTGACCGTCGACTTCTCCCGGTTCCCGCTCGCGCCGGGCGACCGCGTCCTGGACCTCGGCTGCGGGGCCGGCCGGCACGCGTTCGAGTGCTACCGGCGCGGCGCGCAGGTCGTGGCGCTGGACCAGAACGCCGAGGAGATCCGCGAGGTCGCGAAGTGGTTCACGGCGATGAAGGAGGCGGGCGAGGCACCGGAAGGGGCCACCGCCACCGCGATGGAGGGCGACGCCCTGGCCCTTCCCTTCCCCGACGAGTCCTTCGACGTCGTGATCATCTCCGAGGTGATGGAACACATCCCGGACGACAAGGGCGTACTCGCCGAGATGGTCCGGGTGCTCAAGCCGGGCGGGCGGATCGCCGTCACCGTCCCGCGCTATGGCCCCGAAAAGGTCTGCTGGGCACTGTCCGACGCCTACCACGAGGTCGAGGGCGGCCACATCCGCATCTACAAGGCGGACGAACTGCTCGCGAAGATCCGCGAGGCCGGCCTCAAGCCCTACGGCTCCCACCACGCGCACGCCCTGCACTCCCCGTACTGGTGGCTCAAGTGCGCCTTCGGCGTCGACAACGACAAGGCGCTGCCGGTGCAGGCGTACCACAAGCTGCTGGTCTGGGACATCATGAAGAAGCCGCTGGCCACCCGGGTCGCCGAGCAGGCACTGAACCCGCTGATCGGCAAGAGCTTCGTGGCCTACGCGACCAAGCCGCACCTTCCGCGGGTGGCCACGTCGTGACCACTCCCCGGACAGAACACCTCGTCCTGCCCGGGGTCCTCACCGCCGAGCAGGCCGCCGCGACCGTCGCCGGGATCCTGGCCGCGCAGCGGGAGGACGGGGCGATCCCGTGGTTCCGCGGGCACCACCTCGACCCGTGGGACCACACCGAGGCCGCGATGGCACTGGACGCGGCGGGCGAGCACGAGGCGGCCGAGCGGGCCTACGAATGGCTCGCACGGCACCAGAACGAGGACGGTTCCTGGTACGCGGCCTACCAGGACGGCGACTTCGCGCAGGTCACCGACCGGGGGCGCGAGACGAACTTCGTCGCCTACATAGCCGTAGGCGTGTGGCACCACTATCTGTCCACCGGTGACGACATGTTCCTCGACCGGATGTGGCCGACGGTGTACGCGGCGATCGAGTTCGTGCTCGAACTCCAGCAGCCGGGCGGGCAGATCGGGTGGAAGAGGGAGGACGACGGCAGAGACCTCACCGATGGGCTGCTCACCGGCTCCTCCTCGATCCACCACGCCCTGCGGTGCGCCCTCGCGATCGCCGAACAGCGCGAAGAGGCCCAGCCGGACTGGGAGTTGGCGGTCGGGGCACTGCGACACGCGATCCGCAGGCACCCCGAACGCTTCCTCGACAAGGACCGCTACTCGATGGACTGGTACTACCCGGTCCTGGGCGGGGCGTTGACCGGCGTGGAGGCCAAGTCCCGTATCGAGGAGGGCTGGGAGCGGTTCGTCGTGCCCGCTCTCGGGGTGCGCTGCGTCGTCCCCAACCCGTGGGTCACGGGCGGGGAGTCGGCCGAACTCGCGCTGGCCCTGTGGGTGACGGGCGAGTCCGACCGGGCGCTGGACATCCTCCAGTCGATCCAGCATCTGCGGGACCCGGAGAGCGGGCTGTACTGGACCGGCTACGTGTTCGAGGACGGGGCGGTGTGGCCGCAGGAGCTGACCACGTGGACGGCGGGATCGCTGCTGCTGGCCGTCGCCGCGCTCGGTGGCCATGAGGCCACCTGCGCGGTGTTCGGCGGCGAGCGCCTGCCGCTGGGGCTCGACCCGGACTGCTGCGCCTGAGCGCTCGGTCCGGTCTCAGTGACGGTGGGCGCGGTTGGCGATGGCGTGGCCCACGAACAGGTAGACGACCGCTGCCAGACCGTAGCCCGCGACCACCCGGGCCCAGGCCTCGTCGAAGGTGAACAGGTCGTAGGACCAGCCGGCGAGCCAGCGGGCGGCATCGTGGATGAACTGCACGAAGTCGTTCGCCCGGTTGGCGTCCAGCAGGTACATCAGGATCCACAGGCCCAGGATGAGGGCCATGATGTCGGCGACGACCGCTATGACCGTCCCGGCTGAGTTGGCACCACGGCGCGTATGAGTGGACATGTTGTTCGAATGGCCGCGAATTCCTTGACGAAACCTGGCGTCATGGCTTGCGTCACACGTTGAGCTCCGCCAGCACCCGCAGCGACTCCCGGTCCGGAGCCAGCGCCAGCAGGTCCGTCACCGGGCCCTTGCGCCACGACTCCAGCCGCTCCGCGATACGTTCGCGCGGCCCGACCAGGGAGATCTCGTCGGCGAACGCGTCCGGCACGGCGAGCACGGCCTCCTCGCGGCGGCCCTCCAGGAACAGCCGCTGGATCCTGCGCGCCTGCTCCTCGTACCCCATGCGGGCCATCAGATCGGCGTGGAAGTTGCGGGCCGCGTGGCCCATCCCGCCGATGTAGAAGCCCAGCATCGTCTTGACCGGCAGCAGCCCTTCGGCCACGTCGTCACAGACCCGCACCTGGGCCATGGGGGCCACGAGGAAGCCCTCCGGAGCCTCGGCCAGCGAGGCCTCGTAGACCTCGGGCCGGTTCGGCGACCAGTACAACGGCAGCCAGCCGTCCGCGATCCGGGTCGTCTGCGCGATGTTCTTCGGCCCCTCGGCACCCAGGAGGACGGGCAGTTCGGCACGCAGGGGATGGGTGATCGGCTTGAGCGCCTTGCCGAGCCCGGTGCCGTCCGGGCCCCGGTAGGGGTGGGAGTGGAAGCGGCCGTCCAGCTCGACCGGCGCCTGCCTCCTGAGGACCTGACGTACGACGTCGACGTACTCCCGGGTCGCGGTCAGCGGCGACTTGGGGAACGGACGGCCGTACCAGCCCTCGACGACCTGCGGCCCGGACAGCCCGAGGCCCAGCATGACCCGCCCGCCGGAGAGATGGTCCAGGGTCAGGGCGTGCATGGCGGTCGTGGTGGGGGAGCGGGCGGCCATCTGGGCAACGGCCGTACCCAGCCTGATCGTCGACGTCCGCGCCGCGATCCAGGTGAGCGGTGTGAAAGCGTCCGACCCCCATGACTCGGCCGTCCACACCGAGTGATAGCCGAGCCGCTCGGCCTCCTGGGCCAGCGGCACATGGCGGGGGTCGGGGCCGCGGCCCCAGTAGCCGAGCGCAAGACCGAGTCGCACGACGCCTCCTGACGATATGTCAGCTCTTCGGGAGCGCTCGCGAATGTACGGCAACGGCCCCCCGCCCGGAAGGGGCGAGGGGCCGTCCTACGACCTTGAGGACCGCGAGGCTGGGCTCAGCCGCGCTGGATGCCGCTCGTGTCCTGCAGCACACCACGACGGCCGTCCTGCGTCTGGGCGACCAGACCCGGACCACGCTGCTCGACGGCCAGGTACCAGGTACCCGGCGCGAGTTCGGCGATCGGCGTCGGCGAACCGTCCTCCGCGAACAGCGGGCGCGGCACCGGCACGGCGAACCAGAACGGCGAGAACTCCGCGGCCGGCGGCTGCGGGGCCTGCGCCTGCGGCTGCGGCTGAGGCTGCGCGCCGAACGGCTGCCCCGGCTGCGGCTGACCGCCGTAGGGCTGACCCTGCGGCCCGGCCTGCTGCCCCGGCTGCTGGGCACCCGGGTAGCCGTAACCACCGGGCGGCTGGGCACCGTAGGGCTGCGGCTGGGGCGGCTTCGGAGCCGGGACGAGACCGGCCTGGAGGGCGGGAACGAGCGGGGTGGCGACGGCGGCCGCGGCCATGACCAGCGTGGCGACGAGAGCGAGGATCAGACCGATACCGGCGCTGACCGAGTTCGAACTGGAGCCGTAGTCCGCGGCGCTCAGCGGGTCGAAGACGTTCCCGAGCGCGCTCCAGGCGGCGAACACCGTGAACGCGACGCCGACTTGACCGAGGTCGAGCCCCGCCACCTTGGGAAGCTGCGACAGGCCGCGCGACAGAACGACAAGAACGGCACCGATGATGCCCGCGAGGACAACCCCCATCACGACCGGACCGCTCGCCCAGGCGCTGGGGAGGTCGGCGTCGTCGGGGGCTCCGTCGACCGAGTAGAGATCAAGGAACGACGCGATGAACAGCAACACCGCTGCACCGATCACCACGCCGTCGCCTCGAGTGAGGGAGCGGATATTCACTTCAAGTCCTTCGTAGGTCGTCTCGTCGTCGGTAGACCCTATCGTCCGCCCGGCGGAGCGTACGAGGGGATCCGCCCGCTGATCCTCACCCGCGCAGGAAACTCACCAAACCCTCAGAGATTCCCTGCGCGGCCTTCTGCCGCCAGGCCCCGCTCGTGAGCAGGGCCGCGTCCTTGCTGTCGCGCATGTTGGCGCACTCGATGAACACCTTGGGCACCGTTGAGAGGTTGAGGCCGCCCAGGTCGGTGCGGGTGTCCAGTCCGGTGCCGTCGCCGATGTAGTTGGAGGGGGCGGTGCGCGTCACGCGTCCGAAGTCGTGCGCGATGCGCTCGCCGAGCTGGGCGGAGGGGGCGACGATCCGGCGGGTGTCGGCGATGCCCTTGTGGACACGGCCCGGAAGGATCACGTGGTAGCCGCGCTGCCCGGCGCTCGCGCCGTCCGCGTGGATGGATACGACGGCGTCCGCGTGTGCCGTGTTGCCGATCCTGGCCCGCTCGTCCACACAGGGGCCGTAGGGCCGGTTGCCGTCCTGGGTCAGTTTCACCGTCGCGCCCTGCCTCTCCAGCAGCGTGCGCAGCCGGTGGGCGACGTCGAGGGTGAACTTCGCCTCCGCGTAACCGGAGTTGGTCGACGTCCCCGTCGTATCGCACTCCTTGCGGTTCGTACCGATGTCCACCTTGCGGTTGATCTCGGCCGTGTGGCGGAAGTTGGTGAGGTTGTGCCCGGGGTCGATGACGACGACCTTGCCCCGTAGCGAGCCGAGCGGCTTCTTGTCCTCGATGGTGGTGGAGGAGACGGTCGGTGGAGCGCTCGCCCGCGGACTCGCCGCGGCCGTTGTCACGCCGCCGTCGGCAGCCCCGCTCACCCCCGCGTACACCAGCCACCCGAGCAGCGCGCCCGGCACGAGCACGGCGAGGGCGAGGGTCAGTGGCCGGCGCCGGGGGCGGCGGGGCTGGGGGGACTCGAATTCAGGGCCTTCGTACGACACGTCTGCGACTCTAACCGCGCTCTCAGATCCCCGCCCGCACCCGCCGCAACACCCGCAGCGAGTCGGTCGCCGAGACCTCGGTGAACGCGCCGGAGTCGAGGGCCCTGAGGTACACCCGGTAGGGCGCCTGCCCGGTGAACTCGTCCTCCGGGTCGGGGAACACGTCGTGGATGACGAGCAGCCCGCCCTCGGCGACATGGGGGGCCCAGCCCTCGTAGTCGGCGTTCGCGTGCTCGTCGGTGTGACCGCCGTCGATGAAGACCAGACCGAGCGGGGCGCCCCAGACCTTCGCGATCTGCGGAGAACGGCCGACCAGGGCGACCACGTGCTCCTCCAGCCCGGCCCGGTGCAGGGTCCTGCGGAAGGTGGGCAACGTGTCCATCAGCCCGAGCTCGGCGTCCACCGTCTCCGGATCGTGGTACTCCCACCCCGGCTGCTGCTCCTCGCTGCCGCGGTGATGATCGACGGTGAGCGCGGTGACGCCGGCCTCCCGGGCCGCGTCGGCCAGCAGGATCGCGGACCGGCCACAGTACGTACCGACCTCCAGCAGCGGCAGCCCGAGCCGCCCGGCGTCCAGAGCGGCTTCATGGAGGGCCAGCCCCTCACCCAGGGGCATGAACCCCTTGGCAGCCTCGAAGGCGGCGAGGATCTCGGGCTTGGGTGCGGCCGCGGCCATGCGGTTCCTCTCGGTCGTACGTGGGGGTCAGACGTCGTACGACCGCCATCCCGCCGCACGCCTCTCCGGACGCCCCATGCTGCCGCACTCGCCGCCGCGCGGGGGACAGGGGGTGGGGAAGGCGCGGCGAGGGCATGCTGCTGGTCGCCGCGAGGGAGGGGCGCGCTGGGCGTGCCGTGAGTGTTCCGGTGGCACTCGGGGGCAGGTGGGGCCTGCGGCTGTGGGTTCGACGAGCGCGGCGTCGGGACGGGCGTGCTGTGCGTGTTCCGGTGGCCCTCGGCGCCGGGTGGCGGGGGCCGTCGGCCAGGTGGGGGGCCTGCGGCTGTGGGTTCGATGAGCGTGAACGCGGTGGCGGGGCGGGCCCGATGGGCGTGCTGTGTCTGTTCCGGTGCGTCTCGGCGCCGGGTGGCGGGGGCCGTAGGTCGGATGGGGGCGCCTGCGGCTGTGGGTTCGATGAGCGCGAGCGCGGTGTCGGGACGGGCGGGGGTTCGATCGGAGTGGGCGTCCTCGGGCCTACGTCCTTCCGGGCGCCCCCGACGCAACACATCCCCGCCCCGGGATGGGGCGGGGATGTGATCCGGCTTCGTGTTGGTCAGGCCGTGACCGTCTCGCCCGGCAGGGCCAGGTCGAGGTCGATCGCGCGGTCGTCGCCCGCGTGGGTGGCCGAGGAGGCCAGGGGGCCGTGGCCTATGGCGCGGGCGGCGAGGACGTAGGCGCCCTGGGTGGGGACGGTGAGGACGTACGTGCCGTCGTCACCGGAGAGCGTCGCGCCCGCCTGCCGGCCCCGCCGGTCGATCAGGGTGACCTTGGCACGGGCGACCGGCGCGCCGGACGCGTCGAGGACACGGCCACGGAAGCCCCGCAGCGCCTCCTCGGCCAACTCCAGGTTCGTCTCCTCCTCGCTGCTCGCCCGCAGCTGCGGTGCCCGGTTCGGCTTCGGCAGGAACAGTGCCATCAGCAGTCCGACCGCCACCGCACCGGTCGCGATCAGGAAGGACACCCGGAACCCGTGCATGGTCGGTACCGCGACGCCCCCGACGTTGTTCGCCGTGTTCGCCAGCACCATGCCGATCACGGCGCTCGACACGGACGTACCGATGGACCGCATCAGCGTGTTGAGCCCGTTCGCCGCCCCCGTCTCCGAGGCCGGGACCGCGCCCACGATCAGCGCGGGCAGGGAGGAGTAGGCGAGTCCGATGCCCGCGCCGAGGATCACCGCGATGACGAGGCTCTGCCAGGCCGCGCTCATGAGGCCCAGTCCGGCGCCGTAGCCGATCGCGATGATCAGCATGCCGAGGATGAGGGTGAACTTGGGGCCGTACTTCGCGGACAGCCGGGCGTAGACGGGCGCGGTGAACATCATCGTCAGGCCCAGCGGAGCGACCAGCAGGCCGGCGACGACCATCGACTGGCCGAGGCCGTAGCCGGTCGCCTTCGGGAGCTGGAGCAGCTGGGGAAGGACGAGGGAGACGACGTAGAAGGAGACACCGACCATGATCGACGCCAGGTTGGTGAAGAGGACCGCCGGGCGGGCCGTGGTGCGCAGGTCGACCAGGGGGGCCTTCACGCGTAGTTCCATGACGCCCCACAGGAGGAGGACGACGGCTGACGCGGCGAACAGGCCGAGCGTGGTGCCGGAGGACCAGCCCCAGTCGCTGCCCTTGGTGATCGGCAGGAGGAAGAGGACCAGGCCGACGGAGAGGCCGATCGCGCCCAGGACGTCGAAGGTGCCCTCGGCGCGCGCCGGGGATTCGGGGACGACGATCAGGGTGAGGGCGATGGCGACGGCGCCGATGCCGGCGGCGCCGTAGAAGAGGGCGTGCCAGTCGGCGTGCTGGGCGATCAGTGCCGCGAGGGGCAGTGCGAGACCGCCGCCGACGCCGATCGAGGAGCTCATGAGGGCCATGGCCGAGCCGAGCTTCTCGCGGGGCAGCATGTCCCGCATCAGGCCGATGCCGAGGGGGATCGCGCCCATCGCGAAGCCCTGGAGGGTGCGGCCGGCGATCATCGTGAGCAGGTCGCTGGTGAGGGCGCTGACCAGGGCGCCGACGACCATCACGGAGAGGCTGAAGATCAGCATGCGGCGCTTGCCGTACAGGTCGCCGAGGCGGCCCATGATCGGGGTGGCGACGGCGCCCGAGAGCAGGGTGGACGTCAGGACCCAGGTGGCGTTGCTCGGCGCGGTGTCCAGCAGTTGCGGCAGGTCCTTGATGACCGGGACGAGCAGGGTCTGCATCACCGCGACCACGATGCCCGCGAAGGCGAGCACCGGGACGACAGCGCCGGACGCTCTCCGGTTGGGCTGGTCGGTCGGCGTGTGCGTCATGTGAGGGAGGCCTCCGGGCCTGGAAGATCGGGTTACGTGTGGCTTGAACTACGTATGCATGGGCAACTATTCCGATGCTTCGGCGTACTAACGATTTCTTTATATTCTCTTGGGGAAGTGGAGCCGGGTTGAGAGCATGACCGCCATGCTCGAAGCCGCTGAAATCGCCCGCAGACCCCGTCGTCCCCGGTCGGTCCCGCCCGCCTGGCTGGTGGTGGCGCTGGCGTGCGCGGGCCAGTTCCTGGTCGTCCTCGACGTGTCCGTCGTCAATGTGGCGCTGCCGTCCATGCGCGCCGACCTGGGCATGAGCGAGTCCGGCCTGCAGTGGGTGGTGAACGCCTACTCCATCGCCTTCGCCGGTTTCATGCTCCTCGGCGGCCGGGCCGGTGACCTCTACGGCCGCAAGCGGATGTTCCTGGTGGGCCTCGGCCTGTTCACGGCGGCCTCGCTGGCCGGCGGGCTGGCCCAGGGGGACGCCCAGCTGCTGGTCGCGCGGGCCGTGCAGGGGCTGGGCGCGGCGGTGCTGGCGCCCGCGACGCTGACCATTGTCACGTCGGCCGTCCCGGAGGGGGCCGCGCGGGCCCGGGCCATCGCCACCTGGACGGCGGTGGGCGCGGGTGGCGGCGCCGCGGGCGGATTCGTCGGCGGACTTCTGGTGGACACCCTGTCCTGGCGCTGGGTGCTGCTGATCAATGTTCCCGTCGGCGCGCTGGTCCTGCTGGGCTCGCTGCTGTGGCTGACCGAGAGCCGCAGCGGGGACGGGCGGCGCCTCGACCTGCCGGGAGCGCTGCTGGTCACCGGGGGACTGGCGGTATTGGCGTACGGCATCTCGCAGACCGAGGCCGAGGGCTGGACGGCGGCCGCCACCCTGCTCCCGCTGGCCGCCGGGCTCGCGCTGGTAGGGGGCTTCCTCCTCGTCGAGTCCCGTACGGCCGCCCCGCTGATGCCCCTCGGGCTGCTGAGGGTGCGGGCGGTGGCGTCGGCGAACGCGGCGATGTTCCTGAGCGGCTCCGCGATGTTCTCCATGTGGTACTTCATGACGCTCTACGCCCAGAACGTCCTCGGCTACTCACCCCTGGCCGCCGGAGCCGCCCTGATCCCGACCTCGCTGGCGATCGTGGTCGGCTCGAAACTCGCCCCGCGCTTCATGCGCCGGCTCGGGGCCCGGTGGGTGGCGGTGCTCGGCACGACGGTGGCGGTCTCCGGGTTCGCCTGGCAGTCGACGATGACCGCGGACGGCGCATATGTGACGGCGATCATGTGCCCCGGGATCCTGATGATGCTGGGCGCCGGCCTCGCCACGACCCCGCTCGCCTCGCTGGCCACGTCCGGGGCGGCGCCGGGGGAGGCCGGGCTGGTGTCGGGACTGGTCAACACCTCGCGCACGATGGGCGGCTCACTGGGACTCGCCGTCCTGTCGACGCTGGCGGCTGCGCGGACGGGGGATGTGGCGTCGCCGGAGGCGCTGACGGAGGGGTATGCGCTGGCGTTCCGGGTGGGGACGGGGGTGCTGCTCGGCGGGGTGGTGCTGATGCTGGCCTGGCTGCCGAGAAAGATCTCCGCGAACTGAGGCAACGGTCCGGGCGGCTCATGGACTCCTTCAATCATCTAGGAGGTGCCCATGGGGGATCGGAAACAGGCTCGGGACGAGGAGTTCCAGAGCTTTGTCATCGGCCGCTGGCCGCGGCTGATGCGGACGGCATTTCTCCTCACGGGGGAGCAGCACGCCGCGGAGGACCTGGTCCAGTCGACGCTCGAACAGGCCTATGTGGCCTGGCGCAGGGTCGGCTCGGCGGACGATCCGGAGGCGTATGTACGGCGCGTGATGATCAACGCGCACGCACGCAAGCACCGCAGGAAGCTCAGGGAGTTCCTGGCACGGGGGGACGACTCGGGCCTGGTGCGCGAGATCGCCGACACCGGTGACCGCATCGCCCAGGCCGACGACCGCGGCGCCCTGCTGACGGCGCTGGCCCAACTGCCGCCCCGGCAGCGGGAGGCGGTGGTGCTGCGGTACTGGGAGGACCTGACCGAGACGCAGACGGCCGAGGCGATGGGCTGCTCGGTCGGCTCGGTGAAGAGCAACGCGGCCAAGGGGATCGCGAAACTTCGCGCCATACCAGGACTGGCCGACATGGTGACGCAGGGAGGGCGGAAGTGATGAGCGCGGACCGGGAGAGGAACCACGACATGAGCGACAGTGACATCGCCCTCCTGCTGGCCGACGCCGCCGACGAGGTGGAGATCGGCATAGCCCCCTACCAGGCGGTGCTCCGCGGTGGCCGCAGGCGCCGGGCCCGTCGCTGGGCGGTGGCCGCGGCGACGGCACTGGTGCTCGCGGGGTCCTCGGCGACCCTCGCGGTGGCGGGTCTGCCGGGTCGGGACGGGGGCCAGGTGGCGACCCAGCCGTCCGTCCCGGCCGACGCCGACCCGTCCAGGGTCCTGCAGACCACCCTGGCCACCGGCACCGACCAGGGCACCCGGTGGCGGGTCCTGATCGACGTGTGGTCAGCCCCGCGCGACGAGGAGCAGGCCGAGGCCCAGCGCGCCGCCATGGCCTTGCGCGGTGAGACCCCGCCGGTCGCCCACGATGCCTCCGACCTCATCGGCAAGATCACGTACTTCGTGTACCGCGGCTACGGCGACAGGACGACGAAGATCATGGAGAACACGGTCCCGAAGTCGGACACCATGACCGGCACGGACCTCATCTCCGGCTCGCTCCCGCTCCAGCCCGACGCCAAGGCGGACGTCCGTCTCGTCGTCGGCTACATCGCCAAGACCGCCCAGCGCGTCAACTGCACCTGGACGAACGACACGGCGACGGTGGTGGAGAAGGCCGGCTCCGCGACCGGCAGCGGCGGCCCGGCGATCCGGTCGGCGGAGGGCTCCCCCTACAACTGGTTCGTGTGCCTGGCACCGAAGGGCACCGAGTACAAGACGGCGGAGGTGATCGGGTAGGGAGCGGCGGCCGGGCTCACAACCACCCCTGTTGCCGGGCCGCCCGTACCGCCTCCATCCGGTTGCGGGTGCCCGTCTTGCCGATGGCGGAGGAGAGGTAGTTGCGGACGGTGGACTCGGAGAGGTGGAGCTTGCCGGCGATGTCGGCGACCGTCGCGCCGTCCGTGGACGCCTTGAGGACATCGCACTCGCGGGCGGTGAGGGGGTTCGGGCCGGCGCTCAGGGCAGCCGCGGCGAGGGCCGGGTCGATCACGGTCTCGCCGGTCAGCACCCGGCGGATCGAGACCGCCAGCTCCTCCACGGGACCGTCCTTGACGAGGAAACCGGCTGCACCCGCCTCCATGGCCCGGCGGAGGTAGCCGGGTCGTCCGAAGGTGGTCAGGATCAGCACGCGGCAGTCCGGCGCCTGGTCGCGCAGTTCGGCGGCGGCGTCCAGACCGCTCATCCCCGGCAGCTCGATGTCGAGCAGCGCCACGTCGGGGCGATGGAGGAGCGCCGCGTCCACGATCGCGTCCCCGGCCGCGACCTGGGCCACGACCTCGATGTCCGCCTCCATTCCGAGCAGCAGCGCGAGCGCCCCGCGCATCATGCCCTGGTCCTCGGCGAGCAGCACGCGGATGGACTTGGCGGCCCGGTGCTCCCGGGGCATCTCGTTCACGGCCCAAGAGTAGGGCGCGTCGGCGGGAGCGGTGGGGGTGTGACGTCGTTGCGCCGACGCGCAGGATCCTTGAGAACAGAAGACTCCTTGAGAACCGAAGGATCTTTGAGAGCTGAAAGGACAGAAGACGGGACGGACCCGTACGGCGTCACCCGGCCACCTCGCCGATCCGGGCCCCGCGCACCGCCCCCGCCGGCTCCCCGGGCCGCTCCGGCGCCACCGACTCGACCGGCAGCTCGGCCCGCACCACGAAGCCGCCCCGTGACCCCGGGCCGGCCTCCAACCACCCGCCGGCCGCGGCCAGCCGCTCGGCGAGCCCCTTGAGACCGGTGCCGCCGACGACCGGGATGGACACCGCGCCGGAGGTCTCAACCCCGCACTCACCGCCACACTCACCCCCGCGCTCACGCACGGTCGGCCCCGTGCCCGCCGCCATCCCCCGGCCGTCGTCCCAGACCCGCAGCCGTACCCGTTCCGCCGAGCCCCGCACGGAGATCTCGCAGCGCTGCGCCCCGCTGTGCCGTACCGCGTTGGTAACCGCCTCGCGGACCACCCAGCCCAGCAGGGCCTCGGTCTGGGCGGCGAGCGGGTTGCCGGAGCGGTGGACGACCGGCTCGATGCCCGCGGCGCGCAGGGCCGAGGCGGCCCGGTCGAGGTCGGTGCTGAGGCTGCCCTCGCGGTAGCCGGTCACCGCCTCACGGATCTCGGTGAGCGCCTGGCGGCCCACCGACTCGATGTCGGAGACCTGGACGAGCGCCGCGTCCAGGTCGCGGGGGGCGAGGCGCCGGGCCGCCTCCGACTTCACCACGATCACCGACAGGGTGTGCCCGAGCAGGTCGTGCAGATCGCGGGAGAACCGCAGCCGCTCCTCCTCGACCGCACGCCGGGCCAGTTCCTCGCGGGCCTCCCGCAACTGCCGTACCGCCTCCGAGAGGGACATGATCGCGGCCGTCACCATCGTCGAGATCCACGTGGCGTACGCGGTGTCGAGTCCGCCCCAGCCGTCACGGAAGACGGAGACAGCGCCGGCGACCACGGCCACCACCGCACCCACCCACCGCAGGTGCGGCAGCCGTACGACCGCGCCCGTCGCGAGGCCGAACAGCGGGAAGAACAGCAGCCAGTTGCCGCCGTAGGCCAGCGCCAGACCGCAGGTGACCAGGCCCATCAGCACCAGGGCCACCCGAGTGGAGAGCGCGTCCCGGGTCTGCTTGTGGAAGGCGCGGAAGGCGACGTAGATGTAGAGCGAGTTGAAGGTGAGCAGCCCCAGGCCGCCGATCCACGGGTTGGAGGCGTTGCCCTGGAAGAGGTTGGAGAAGGCGCCCATCCCCAGCAGCAGCCACGGCAGCAGACCGAAGCCGCTGCCCAGGCCCGCGTTCGCGGGGACCTCGCCTGCCTTCTGTGCGGCCTTGTACTCGGCGTTGAGGCGCTTCTTGTTCGCCTTGTAGTACCGCTGGTGTTTCTGGGCCTCGCGGACCCCCTCGCGGATCTCGTCCACGCGGCACGAGAGCTTGCGCGACCAGAACATGACCGTTCCTCCCCCCAGAGGTTCCCGGCGTGCTGCCGGTACGCCAGAACAGCGTACGAACCCGCTCGTGTCTCCTGTTGTCATACCGACGACGCTACGGATCGCGGACTCCGCCCGGCAGATGTGCGTGTACGGACTTGGGCAGTACAAATGTCACGGTGCCGGAACCCGGGCGGGACCCACCCGACGACCCCATCTGACACTCCGTCAGGAGTCTTCACAACTGCGGTTGGCTCGGCTATACAGAGGGCGCCGGACTGGAACGCGTTCTAGATCGGCCCGCGACGACCTCGGTGCGGCCGACGGTGCGGACGGCCGTACCGAGGTCTTGACTCCGCCACGGTCGGATCCGCCACTGTCAGGAGCCGTATGCCCATCGACGCAGCCAAGGCACTCGCCGCCGAGCCCCGGACCGGCGAGATCTCCTGGAACACCAAGGACGTCCAGCTCTACCACCTCGGCATCGGGGCGGGCTCGCATCCTGACAAACCCAGCCCCGCCACCGACCCCGACGAACTGCGCTACACCCTCGAATCCCGGCTGCACGTCCTGCCGAGCTTCGCCACGGTCGCGGGCTCGGGGTCGCCGGGAGTGATCAGCGGTCTGTCCATGCCCGGCATCGACGTCGATCTCGCCAAGGTCCTGCACGGCGGCCAGTCACTGACCATCCACCGTCCCCTCCCCGCCCAGGGCACCGCGACCGCCACGAACCGCATCGCCGCCGTGTACGACAAGGGCAAGGCGGCCGTCCTGGTGATGCGGACCGACGTCGCGGACGACGAGGGCCCGTTGTGGACCAACGACGCCCAGATCTTCGTCCGCGGAGAGGGCGGCTGGGGCGGCGACCGAGGCCCCTCCGCACGCCTCGACCCCCCGGCCGGCGAACCCGACCGGACCGTGCAGCGACCCATCCGCGAGGACCAGGCGCTGCTCTACCGCCTCTCCGGCGACTGGAACCCGCTGCACGCCGACCCGGAGTTCGCCAAGGTCGCCGGGTTCGAACGGCCCATCCTGCACGGGCTGTGCACCTACGGCATCACGCTGAAGGCGGTCGTCGACACGCTGCTCGGCGGCGACGTGACCCGGGTGCGGTCGTATGTCACCCGGTTTGCCGGGGTCGTGTACCCGGGGGAGACCCTGCGGATCCGTATGTGGCACAGCCCGCACTCCACCCGGGTTGCCGTCGGCGCGGTCGAGCGGGACGACGCGCCCGTCCTCGCCGACACCATCGTCGAACACTCCTGAACCCAGAACGCCGTACGAGGGGAGCCGCACCATGCGCGCAGCCGTACTGCACGAGATCGGCCAGGAAAAGCTCGAAGTCCTCGACGACGTCGAGGCGGTGGGCTTCGGCCCCGGCAGGGTACGGATCCGGGTCCGGGCCACCGGACTGTGCCACTCGGACCTGTCCGCCATGGCCGGGGTCCTCCCGCAGCCGGCGCCCTTCGTCCCCGGTCACGAGGGCGCGGGCGAGATCCTCGAAGTCGGGGAAGGCGTCAGCCACTTGAAGGCCGGCGACCGGGTCGTCGTCTGCTGGCTGCCCGCCTGCGGAGCCTGTCCAGCCTGCAAGCGCGGCCAGACCGAGCTGTGCCTGGCCGGGTTCATGAACGCGGGCACCCCCAACTTCAGGCGGCCCGGCGGCGATGTGTTCGGCTTCGCGGGCACCGGCACCTTCACCGAGGAGGTCGTCGTCGACGCGGGCTGCGCGGTGCCGATCCCCGACGACGTGCCCTTCGACATCGCGGCACTGATCGGCTGCGGGGTCACCACCGGACTCGGCGCCGCCCTCAACACCGCGGACGTGGAGGCCGGTTCGTCGGTCGCCGTCATCGGCTGCGGAGGCGTCGGCATCTCCGCCATCCAGGGGGCCCGTCTCAAGGGCGCCGCCGAGATCGTCGCGGTCGACCCGGTCGCCTCGCGCCGCGAGGCCGCCCTCGAATTCGGCGCCACCCGGGCCGTCTCCCCGGACGAACTGGCCGACGCCAAACAGCAGGTGACCGCGGGCGAGGGCTTCGACTATGTCTTCGAGGTCGTCGGCAAGTCGGCGACCGCCAGGACGGCGTACGAGACCACCCGGCGCGGCGGCACCCTCGTCGTCGTCGGCGCGGGCGCCATGGACGACTTCCTCCAGCTCAACATGTTCGAGCTGTTCTTCGACGAGAAGCGCATCCTGCCGTCCATGTACGGCGGCGGTGACGTCCTGCGTTCCTACGAGCGGACCATCGCCCTGTGGCGGGCCGGCCGCGTCGACCTGGACCGTCTGATCACCCACCGGGTGCCGCTGAGCGAGATCAACGAGGCGCTCGACCAGATGCGTACGGGGGCCTCGCTCCGTACCTGCATCGAGATCTGAGGGCGGCGATGACCGTGCCACTGCCACTCGAAGGGCTCGCGGCGATCGTCACCGGCGCCGGCCGGGGGCTGGGCCGGGCCGAGGCGCTGGAGCTGGCCCGGCTCGGCGCGGCCGTGGTCGTCAACGACTACGGACAGCCGGGCCGGGACGGTTCCGGCGAGGCCTCCGCGGGCCCGGCCGAGCAGGTCGCCGAGGAGATCCGGGCCGCGGGCGGACAGGCCGTCGCCCACACCGGGGACGTGGCCGACCACCAACAGGCCGCTCGGCTCGTCGAGTTGGCGATCGACGAGTTCGGCAAGCTCGACATCCTCGTCAACAACGCCGGCATCCTGCGCGACCGCATGGTCTTCTCCATGACCGAGGGCGAGTGGGACGCGGTGATCCGGGTCCACCTCAAGGGCCACTTCAACACGACCCGGTTCGCGGCCGCCCACTGGCGGGAGCGGTCCAAGGCGGCGGGCGGGCCGGTGTACGGCCGTATCGTGAACACCTCCTCGGAGGCGTTCCTCGCCGGGTCCGCGGGACAGCCCAACTACGCGGCAGCCAAGGGCGGAATCGTCGGGCTCACCACCTCGACGGCCCTCGCGCTCGCCAAGTACGGCGTGACGGCCAACGCCATCTGCCCGCGCGCCCGCACCCGGATGACCGAGGACGTCTTCTCGGGAGCGGGGTTCGAGCAGCCCGAGTCGGGACTCGATCCGCTCGCCCCCGAGCATGTCGCCCCGCTCGTCGGCTACTTGGCCTCACCGGCGGCCGAGCGTGTGAACGGCCAGCTGCTGGTCGTCCACGGAGGGATGGTCGTGGTCGTCGAACGACCGCGGGTGCAGGCCAAGTTCGACAGCAAGCAGGACACCTTCACCTACGACGAACTGGACGCCCTGCTCACCCCGCACTACGCGCGGCGGCCGGCGGAGGAGACGTTCGCGGCGGCCGAAGTGCTGGGACTCAAAAGGGAGTAGAGCAGAGAGTAGACGCGCAACGGCCCGCTCCCAGAACAAGGAGCGGGCCGTGTGTCGTCGTCTGTCCTCAGGCCGCGGCCTCGGTCTGCTCGACCGACTTGCGGTGACGGCCACGCGGGGCCGTCTCGCCGTCCTGGACCGATACCGGACCCCGGTGCTTACCGTGGCCCGTGGACTCCTGGACGTCTGCAGTCGACTGGTTCGTGCTGGCGTCGCTCATGGAAGAAATTCACCCCGTCAACATGATCTTTCTTTACAGCGGGGCGAGTTTAACCGGCGCACCACGGGCCGAATCCAGGCGGCCGGGCCAACCGGCACTACTTCGTTACAAGATTGCCCAACGGGGCTTGCTGCAAGGGCACAGGACGTGCCACGACAGGCTCCGGAGGACCCGATTCGGGCGCCTGCGGGGCCGTACCGCCGCCGCCCTGGGGATCCTCCGGGCCCGCGTCCCCCGCCCCCGTTCCCCCCGTTCCCCCCGGGCCCTCCGCCTCCCCGGTGAGGGCCCCGCTCCTCGGTGCCGCCGCCCACCGCGCCACCCCGCACGGCGCGTCCGCCGTCGCGTACGGCAGGAGCAGTTCACCGGCCTCGGTCCACAGCCCGGAACCCGCCAACCACCCCTCGGGCCCTTGCAGATGCTGGACCTGCCGTGCGGCGGGCCGCCACACCCCCACCCAGCCGCCCATCGGGCCGTTGATCCACAAGGCCACCCCGCAGCACTCCGGCGTCAGCACCTGCCCGGGCTGGATCGCGAACGGTGTCACCGCGCAGTCCGGCACCCGCAGGCACTCCGGGAACCGCACCGGCAACGTGCTGCCCAGCACCCCCCAGCCCAGCCGCGCGCGCCCCGGAGAGGGCGCGTCCGAGGAGATCAGCAGCAGCCCGCTGTCCGGGTCGGCCAGCAGCAGCCGGTCATCGCTGCCGTCGGCGATCTGCAGCAGCGGCGACACCTCCCCGGCGCGCGCCAGATCGACCACGACCGCCTTGGTCCGCCCGCCCACCTCCCGGTCCAGGGCCAGCATCCGCCCGGTCCGGTCCAGCCACACCCCGCCCGAGCAGCGCCCCGGGATCTCCGCGAGGTGCTCGGGCCCGAAGGCACCGCCCGCCACCAGCCACACGGCACTGGAGCGCGGGCCCACGGCGAGGGCGTACGCCTTCTCACCACCCGGCGCCGGCGGCAGCAGCCACAGGGCCGCCCCTTCCTCCGGGCACTCGACCGCGCCCATCGGCAGTTCGCCGGTGGCCGGGCCGGTCGGGTAGAGCAGCGAGAAGTTGTGCCGCCCGTCCGCGAACCGCCTGATCAGCACCCGCCCGTCGCCCATCGGCTGCACCTCGGTGCCGGGCTCCTCGGGCTGGTTGCCCGGCAGCGGCACCGCGTAGGGCTCCGGGCCGTCCAGCGTCCAGCGCTCCGGGAACCAGGAGCCGCCGTCCTGGGCGAGACGGGCCGCATAGGAGCCGTCGACGGTGATCACACACTCCGGCCGCGGGGTCTCCCCATTCCCGGCCCGCGGTGTCTGCCCGTTCTCGGCGATCGCGTACTCGGTCCGCGGCGTCTTCCCGTTCTCGTTCCCGTTCACGGCGATCGCGCACTCCGTCCGCGGGGGCTCCCCGTCCTCGGTGATCGCGTACTCGGTCCGCGGGGTCTCCCCGTCCTCGTTCTTCTCGTTCGCCGCCGCGGGTTCGATGGCACAGGCCGTCATCGTCCGGTCACCTCCGGCCACGAAGGTAGTTTTCGCACGCACAGGCGTGGGACGGCCGCGCTTCCCCTTCACACAAAGGGGTGGCCCAGGAACGATTCGCCTGAGGAAACCGGGGCGACTGTGCTGAGCGGGACACCCGTGGGCAGCTCGGGTTCGGCGGGACAGACCAGGCAGGTAGCCTTTCCCCGTGCCCCGTCTGTCTGAAGTCATCACCGCGCTGGAGAACCTGTGGCCCGCCGAGCGGGCCGAGTCCTGGGACGCGGTCGGCACCGTCGTGGGCGAACCCGACCAGGAGGTCACGCGGGTCCTCTTCGCCGTCGACCCGGTCCAGGAGATCGTCGACGAGGCGGTGAAGCTGGGCGCGGACCTGCTGGTCACCCACCACCCCCTCTATCTGCGCGGTACGACGACCGTGGCGGCCTCGCACTTCAAGGGCCGGGTCGTCCACACCCTCATCAAGAACGACATCGCGCTGCACGTCGCCCACACCAACGCGGACACCGCCGACCCGGGCGTCTCGGACGCGCTCGCGGGCGCGCTCGACCTGCGGGTCGTACGGCCGCTGGTGCCGGACCCGACGGACCCGTCGGGGTGCCGGGGCCTGGGGCGGGTGTGCGAGGTCGACCCCCCGATGACCGTCCGCGAGCTCGCCGCGCGGGCCGCCGAGCGCCTGCCCGCCACCGCGCAGGGCATCCGCGTGGCCGGCGACCCCGCGGCTGTGGTCCGCACGATCGCCGTCAGCGGCGGCTCCGGCGACAGCCTCTTCGACCAGGTCCGCGCGGCCGGCGTCGACGCCTTCCTCACCGCGGACCTCCGCCACCACCCCGTGTCGGAGTTCATCGCGGATCGCGCCCACAGTCCTCTCGCGCTGCTCGACGCGGCGCACTGGGCCACCGAGTGGCCCTGGTGCGAGCTGGCCGCCGCCCAGCTCGACGAGATCTCCGACCGCCACGGCTGGGACCTGCGCGTGCACGTCTCCAGGACGGTCACCGACCCCTGGACCAGCCACTCCCCTTCACCTGGAGCCCCCAACTGAACGCCGCGCCCGCCGACCAGATCCGACTTCTCGACGTCCAGGACCTCGACGTCCGCCTCCAGCAGCTCGCCCACAAGCGCAGGTCGCTGCCCGAGCACGCCGAGATCGAGTCGCTCACCAAGGACGCCACCCAGCTGCGCGACCTCCTCGTGGCCGCCCAGACCGAGCAGAGCGACACCGCCCGCGAGCAGACCAAGGCCGAGCAGGACGTGGACCAGGTGCGCCAGCGCGCCACCCGCGACCAGCAGCGCCTTGACTCCGGAGCCGTGACCTCGCCCAAGGACCTGGAGAACCTCCAGCGCGAGATCACCTCCCTCGCCAAGCGCCAGGGCGACCTCGAGGACATCGTCCTGGAGGTCATGGAGCGTCTGGAGTCCGCGCAGGAGCGGGCGGCCGAGCTGACCGAGCGGGTCGCCTCCGTCCAGTCGAAGATCGAGGACGCCACCGCCCGCCGGGACGCGGCCCTCGAAACGCTGGACGGCGAGATCGCCTCGGTGACCAAGGAGCGCGAGGTCATCTCCGCCACCGTCCCCGCCGACCTGCTCAAGCTCTACGACAAGCTCCGCGAGCAGCAGGGCGGCATCGGTGCGGCCAAGCTGTACCAGCGCACCTGCCAGGGCTGCCGCCAGGAGCTGGCCATCACCGACATCAACGAGATCCGCGCGGCCGCGCCCGACACCGTGGTCCGCTGCGAGAACTGCCGCCGCATCCTGGTGCGCACGTCCGAGTCCGGCCTCTGAGGAGCATGGGCGTGCGGGAGTTCATCGTCGAGGCCGACGGAGGCTCGCGGGGCAACCCCGGCCCCGCCGGCTACGGCTGCGTGGTGCTGGACGCGGCGACGGGGGAGACCCTGGTCGAGACGTACGAGTACCTCGGCGTCGTCACGAACAACGTCGCCGAGTACCGGGGCCTGCTGGCCGGCCTGCGCGCCGCGCACGACCTGGACCCGTCCGCCTCCGTGCACGTCCGCATGGACTCCAAGCTCGTCGTCGAGCAGATGTCGGGACGCTGGAAGATCAAGCATCCGGACATGAAGCCGCTCGCTCTGGAGGCGGGACGGGTGTTCCCGCCGGGGCGGGTGACGTACGAGTGGATCCCGAGGGAGCAGAACAAGCGGGCCGATCGGCTGGCGAACGAGGCGATGGACTCGGGGGCGTCGGCGAGTTCGGTACGGAAACTGTCTCCCGCCAAGGCTGAGGCCGATGTACGGGCTGCCACAGCTGTCGCCGGTTCCGGCTGGGGGCCCGCCGACATGGGGGCGCCGGCTACCTTCGTGCTCCTGCGCCACGGTGAGACGCCCCTGACCCCCCAGAAGCGGTTCTCGGGCAGCGGCGGTACCGATCCCGCCCTCTCCGACGTCGGCAGGGAACAGGCCGCGAGGGCCGCCGAAGCCCTGGCCGACCGGGGCACGATCCAGCACATCCTCGCCTCGCCACTGACCCGGACCCGGCAGACCGCCGCCGCCGTGGCGGAGCGTCTGGGCCTTGAGGTCACCGTCGAGGACGGCCTGATCGAGACCGACTTCGGCGCCTGGGAGGGCCTGACCTTCGGCGAGGTGCGCGAACGCTACCCGGACGACCTGAACACCTGGCTGTCCGACCCGGAGGCCGAACCCACCGGCGGCGGTGAGAGCTTCGCGGCCACGGCGACCCGGATCGCGGCGACCAGGGACAAGCTCGTGGCGGCGTACGCGGGCCGCACGGTTCTGCTCGTCACCCACGTCACCCCGATCAAGACGTTCGTACGTCTCGCCCTCGGCGCCCCGCCCGAGTCCCTGTTCCGCATGGAACTCTCGGCGGCCTCCCTGTCGGCGGTCGCGTACTACGCCGACGGCAACGCGAGCGTACGGCTGCTCAACGACACGTCACACCTGCGCCCGTAGCGTCTTCAGCCCGGCGGCCTCGCGGGCCAGCGCTTCCACCCGTCCCCAGTCCCGCGCGGCGATCGCATCCGCCGGAAGCATCCAAGTGCCGCCGACACAGCTGACGTTGGGGAGGGCCAGGTAGTCGGGCGCGTTGGCGGAACCTATGCCCCCCGTCGGGCAGAACCGTGCCTGCGGCAACGGCCCGGCGAGCGACCTCAGATACGCCGTACCGCCGGCGGCCTCGGCCGGGAAGAACTTCATCTCCGTGACGCCCCGCTCCAGCAGCGCCACGACCTCCGACGTGGTCGACACCCCGGGCAGGAACGGCACCCCGGACGCCCGCATCGCCTCCAGGAGTACGTCCGTCCAGCCCGGGCTGACGAGAAAGCGCGCACCGGCGGCCACCGTCTCCGTCACCTGATCCGGCGTGATGACGGTCCCCGCGCCCACCACGGCCTCCGGCACCTCCCCGGCGATAGCCCGGATCGCGTCCAGGGCGACCGGCGTCCGCAAGGTCACCTCGATCGCGGGCAGCCCTCCGGCGACCAGGGCGCGCGCGAGCGGTACGGCGTCGGAGGCGTCTTGGAGGACGACGACGGGGACGACGGGGGCGATGTCGAGCAGCGAGGAGTGCGGCGAGGAGGAGGCCATGGCGTCATCCTGCCGAAGCGGTGCGCAGGGCGCAAAGGTCGTTGCATCCTCCGCAATGGCGGCGTCTGGCTAGTGGATCTCGTCCACCACCACATCCAGCGCCCACGCCTGTCCGGCCTTCGCGGGCGCCGACGCCTCCACCACGTACCCGAGCCCCCGCAGCACCTCCACCAGCTCGGCAGGGTCCTTGGGTGCGATCCCCGCCGACAGCAGACTGCGCACCATCCGCCCCTTGGTCGCCTTGTTGAAGTGGCTGACGACCTTCCGCGTCGGCGCGTGCAGCACCCGTACGGTCGCCGTCCGCCCCGCGACCTCGCCCTTCGGCTTCCACGCGGCCGCGTACGCGGAGGACCGCAGGTCGAGCACGAGCCCGTCGCCTGCGGCCTCGGTGAGCACGGAGGCCATCGGTGCACGCCAGTGCGCGCCCAGCGCCCCGAGCCCCGGCAGCTTGACCCCCATCGAGCAGCGGTACGACGGAATCCGGTCCGTCACCCGGACCGCTCCCCAAAGCCCCGAGAACACGAGCAGCGAACGCCCGGCACGCTTCTTCGCGGCGGCGTCCAGGGAGGCCAGGTCGAGGGCGTCGTAGAGCACGCCTGTGTAGATCTGCCCGGCCGGCCGGGCCCCCGCGGTCTTGAGCCCGGCGTTCTTCGCGATCTCGCCGCGCAGTCCCTCGCTCAGCCCGAGCACGTCGCGCGCCTTCTCCTCGTCCCCGGCGCACAGCTCGACGAGTTCCTCGAGGATCGCCGCACGGGCCTCGGTGAGCCCCGGCAGCGACAGCGTCTCCAGCTTCAGCGGGGCGCCACGACCGGAGGACGCCTTGCCTTCGGAGGGAGGCAGCAGGACAAGCACGGGATCGATCTCCTTCGGTTGAGCTCCGAGACAGGGTACGGCGTGCTCCTCGGTGGTCCCGGTCCTACGCTCGCTGTATGCCCCGCCGCCGCATACGTGTGACCGACGCCGCCTTCAGGAGTGCCTTCACGGCCCTGCGCACCGAACTCGGCGTGCCGTCGGACTTCCCTCCCCAGGTGACGGCGGAGGCGGAACAGCCGCCTCTCCTCACGACGTACGACGACGCCACCGACATCCCCCTCTTCACCATCGACCCACCCGGCTCCACCGACCTCGACCAGGCGATGCACCTGACCCGACGGGGCACCGGCTACCGCGTCCGGTACGCCATCGCCGACGTCGCCGCCTTCGTCGTACCCGGATCGGCGCTGGACGCGGAGACCCACCGGCGTGTACTGACCTTGTACTTCCCGGACACGCGGATTGCGTTGCATCCGCCGGTACTGAGTGAGGGCGCCGCGAGCCTCCTCCCGGACCAGGTCCGTCCGGCCGCGCTCTGGACGATCGACCTCGACGCGGACGGCCGTACGACCGCCGCCGACGTCCGCCGCGCCCTCGTCCGCAGCCGGGCCAGGCTCGACTACGAGGGCGTGCAGAAGGGGATCGACTCGGGCGTCGCCGAGGAGCCACTTTTCCTGCTCAAGGAGATCGGTGAGCTCCGCGAACGGCTGGAGGTGGAGCGCGGCGGCATCTCGCTGAACGTGCCGGAGCAGGAGATAGTCCAGCGGAACGGCACCTACGAACTGACGTACCGCGCCGGCCTTCCCGCCGACGGCTGGAACGCCCAGATCTCCCTGCTCACCGGCATGGCGGCAGCCGACCTGATGCTCTCGTACGGCACGGGCGTCCTCCGCACCCTGCCCGCCGCCCCGGACGGCGCGGTGGGACGGCTGCGCCGCACCGCCCACGCCCTGCACATCGACTGGCCGCACCATGTGTCGTACGCGGCGCTGGTGCGTTCCCTGGACCCACGGATCCCCCACCACGCTGCCTTCCTCCAGGAGTGCACGACCCTGCTGCGCGGCGCGGGCTACACGGTCTTCCGGGACGGGGTCCTGCCGGCCATAACCACCCACGCGGCCGTGGCGTCCCCATACGCCCACTGCACGGCCCCGCTGCGGCGGTTGGCCGACCGGTACGCGTCGGAGATCTGCCTGGCGGCGGTGGCGGGGACGGCCGTACCGGACTGGGTGCTCGCGGCCTTCGAGGCGCTGCCCCGCGAGATGGCCGAGGGCGGCCGCCTCGCCGCGACCGCCGAACGGCAGTGCGTCGACATCGTCGAGGCGGCGCTGCTGAAGGACCGGGTGGGGGAGGTGTTCGACGGCTGCGTGGTGGACGTGGAGGAACGCCGACCGACCGTGGGGACCGTGCAGTTGGAGACACCGGCGGTGATCGGGCGGGTGGAGGGGGCGGGGCTCGAGTTGGGGGAGCGGTTGAGGGTGCGGCTGACGCAGGCGGATCCGGCGAGTGCCGGTGGGGCGAAGGTGCGGTTCGCGCCTGCCTGAGTGGATGGCTCGTCGTCGCTCATGATCGTGTGCCACGATCGAGGGAACGGTTCCCGATCTCTCGGACAGGTGATCTTCCGATGTCCCAGTCTGGCGAAGGACAGAAGGAGGGGCGTGACATGACTGCCGTGACTCATGAGCCGCCCACGCCGGCTGAGGGACTGCTGGAGATCTTCCTGGCCCTCGATACCCCGGAGGGTTTCCGGGCGGAGCTGATCGAGGGGGAGATCGTTGTGACGCCGCCGCCGGACGGGGATCACGAGGACTACATCGGGCTGATCGTGGGCCAGGTGTACAGGCGGTCGGGGACCGATATGCAGTTCTCCGGGAACAAGGGGCTGAAGCTGAAGAGCGGAGGCGGCTGTCCGAAGAACCACGTGATTCCGGACGGCACGTTCGCCCCCATGGAACTGCGCCTCTATCGCGGCGCCGACTCCTGGATGCCCTGCGACGGTGTTGCCATGGTCCTCGAGGTGACGTCCACGAAGCCCAAGGCCGACCGCGAGGCCAAACGGCGCTGCTACGCCCGCGGCGGCATCCCTCTCTACCTGCTCGTCGACCGGGAGACGTCGTCGGTCACCCTGTTCAGTGACCCGGAGAAGGACGACTACCGGGAACACTGCACCCGCCCCTTCGGCAAGCCCCTCGCCCTGCCCGCCCCCTTCTCCTTCGACCTGGAGACCGCGGACTTTCTCTGACCGCCACGGCGTTGCATCCTCTGAGCTAGACAGACAGGGGGACGGACCGTGGCGGAACAGGCAATGTGGACCAGGGCACGGCTGGGCCGCTGCGGCCCCCCGCTGGACCTCCTGACCGCCCGCTTCGACCGCCACGTCTACGCCTCGCACACGCACGAGCAGTTCAGCATCGGCATCTGCGTCGGCGGCTCCGAGGTCATCGACTACCGAGGCGACCACCTCCGCCCCGGCCCGGGCTCCATCGTCGTACTGGCCCCAGGCGAAATGCACACCGGCCGCCCCGCAGCCTCCGACGGCGGCTACGCCTACCGCGCCCTGTACCCCGACCCTTTCCTCCTCACCGAAGGCACCCTCGGCGGCGGCCTCCCGTACTTCCGCGAGCCGCTCCTGGACGACCCCGAACTCGCCACCGCCCTCAGCCGCGCCCACACGGAACTGAGCGCCTGTCCCGACCCGTTGGAGGCGGAGTCCCGCCTCCCGTGGCTGCTGACGGCCCTCGCCCGCCGCCACTCCACGGCCCGCGCGACGAGCGACACGGTGTCGGGCGCCGCCCACATCGCCCACGCAGTACGGGACCGCCTGGCCGACGACCTCCTGGAGCCCCCCTCCCTCGCCGAACTCGCCACCGTTCTGGGCCTGTCCCGCTACCAACTCCTCCGAGCCTTCCGTACGACGATGGGGATACCCCCGTACGCCTGGCTGGCGCAGCACCGGGTACACCGGGCCCGCGGACTACTGGACTCCGGCCTGAAGCCGGCCGAGGTCGCGGGCCTGGTGGGCTTCGCGGACCAGGCACACCTGACGCGCTGGTTCCGCAGGGTGCTCGGGGTGACCCCGGCGGCATACCGCAACAGCGTTCAAGACGCGGGCCGCTGACGCGCCGAGGATGGCCGCATGACTGCACGCGGCTGGTTCCTGTTCTCCCTGATGGGAGTGGTCTGGGGCATCCCCTACCTGCTGATCAAGGTGGCGGTGGACGCCCCCCTGTCCCCGTCCATGGTGGTGTTCACGCGCTGCGCGCTGGGCGCGGCCCTGCTCCTGCCCTTCGCGATACGGCAGGGCGGCCTGCCCGCCACCGTTCGAACCCACTGGCGCCCGATGCTGGCCTTCGCGTGCATCGAGATCATCGGCCCCTGGTGGACCCTGACCGACGCGGAACGCCACCTGTCCAGCTCGACAGCGGGCCTGCTGATCGCGGGCGTCCCGATCGTAGGAGTGGCCCTGGCCCGCTTCTTCGGCGAAACGGAGAGGCTGGGAGTGCGGCGCGTCGTCGGGCTCGGCCTGGGCCTGGCCGGCGTAGGAGTCCTCACGATCCCGCACCTGACGGGCGGCGACGCCCGCTCCCTGGCCGAGGTGCTGATCACGGTGATCGGCTACGCAACGGCCCCGTTGATCGCCGCGCGCTACCTCAAGGCTGTCCCGACCCTCCAGCTCATCGCCCCCTGCCTGGCCCTCGCGGCCCTGGTCTACGCCCCGGCGGCGGCGATGACCTGGCCGTCTGCGATGCCCTCCGCCTCGGTCCTGATCGCGCTGGCCACCCTGGGTGTGGTCTGCACAGCGGCCGCCTTCGTGGCTTTCCTGGAGCTGATCAAGGAGGCGGGCCCGACCAGGGCAACCGTCTTCACGTACGTCAATCCGGCGGTAGCGGTGGCAGCGGGCGCGATCTTCCTGTCCGAGCCACTGACGGCGACCATCCTGGCGGCCTTCACCCTGATCCTGGCGGGCTCGGTACTGGCGACCGCGTCCGGTCAGCGGGCCGCCGCCCGCCCGGTGCTGGGCCACCCGGAGGGCGAGGCCGTGCACAGCGACTCCGGACTTGGCCGCGGGCCGGAACCCCGGCCGGACAAAGGCGAGGCGCGCGCCCGGTAACATGGTCGACACGGCAGACGAGCCGGGCGGACGGCCGCGTGAAGTCCCTTCTTGGAGGGCTTCCCGAGGAACGTCCGGGCTCCACAGGGCAGGGTGATGGCTAACGGCCACCCGGGGTGACCCGCGGGAAAGTGCCACAGAAAACAAACCGCCGGGGACTTCGGTCCTCGGTAAGGGTGAAACGGCGGTGTAAGAGACCACCAGTGCCCAGGGCGACCTGAGCAGCTAGGTAAACCCCACCCGGAGCAAGGTCAAAAGGGAGCACCCCGGTGCTCCTGCGGGGACGTTCGAGGGCTGCCCGCCCGAGTCCCCGGGTAGACCGCACGAGACCGGCGGCAACGCCGGTCCTAGATGGATGGCCGTCTCCCCGACCGCCGCGAGGCGGCCGGGCGACAGAACCCGGCGTACAGCCCGACTCGTCTGCCATTACGGTTCCCGCTTGGCGAAACCCAGTCGAACCACAATTAGGCCCATGAAGGCCGTCCGCGGTATTGCCGGTAAGAGTACGTGCGCAACCCTTTGTGGAAAATGAGCCTATATTGCAGGCATTCTTGCCCCTGGTCGTCGCAATGCGTAATTTGTGAGTGGCCAAGCAGAGTGGCGCTTTACGTTTTCTGCCGCCATGTTTGCGGATTTCCCTGATGTGGTTGAGGTGATCTCGCTAATTTTCAGCAATGGCATCGCCAGATCAGACGATGCCCCTCTCCAAAGCATCCCGTCGAATGTCGGCGAGACGCACCTCCCGGTCATTAAGTTGTGCGTGCCAGAAGTTCCAACCGGGGCATGATCTGGTCTGTAGAACGAACTCACCTGCCGCCGAGAGAGACCGGAACGTCTCGCCAGAGGTGACTCGGATTCGTCCGTCATCCAGAATTTCGGCTTGGAAGAGCTCGCCACGGCGTCGGCCAATGATGATTGCGTTGGTCGGAAGCACCCCCTTAGCGATGAGGTCGGTGATCGCGACGTCGTAGCGAGCGCGCGTTCGGGTGCGTGAGCGGTCAGTGCTCTGGGGGGAGGCCGCCAGTAGGCTTCCGAAGATCGTAGGATTCCAGATGAGCTCGCACAGACGCTGGTAGAGGTCCTGGCGTGTCCCGATTGCCTTCTTGTCGAACTTCGGGAAGGGCCGGAGTAGCCGGTCGAGTCTGTGCGTCTTCACAAATCTGTTGAAGGCCGAGTTCCGCTCTCTGTGGTTGACGTGAAGAGAGCCCGCGAGGTGGTTCTGGCGTTGATAGAACCCGACCTTTTCCTCGTAGGGCAGATCTTGGTAGCTGGCGTTGTCCGATTTCTTCAGGAGCAACAGTGCGCCGAGGCGGTTGCGGTAGGAGTCGAACAGGGCTCGCGTGCCAGTCTCCGGTTGGTACCTCTCGAAGTGGTTGGCCCATATGTGCTCGATCTCGAATGGGCGTTGGGTATCGAGGTATCTGTCCATCTCATCGCCTCGCTCACACGCGGTCTCGACGAATCCGGTGAGGCGGGCGAGGAGGTAGCGGACCTGGCGGCTGTTGTTCGAGCGTAGTCCGTAGGTCTTCATGCCGGTGAAGTCGTAGTCAAGGGCGGCGACTTCTTCAGCGAGAATGGCACGGAGTCTGTTGATGCTGACACCGTCGCGCAGCCGCTCTACAAGTCGGACGGCCTCGCGGTCGAGGTGGATGCTTGACGATGGCAGGTCGTTGACGATGCGCCGAGCGAAGACGAGGTCGAGATAGTCGGCGATGAGCTTGGCCTTCGTTTTGAACGTGCTGGAGTCGTCTTGAGGGTCGACCGCCGCGAGGATCGGTGCGGCCTGGGAGGTGATGCCGTTGTAGGCGTTGAAGAAGACACTCTTGAGTTCGCTGTTGTACGTGTGCGCTGCTGCCGCCAACGTGCGATAGCGCTCTGCGTACGCGGAGAGGTCATCGATTAGGCTTCGGTAGTCCTGCGGTCTAACCAGGCCGATTTGGCCGACGCTGTCCTTCACCCAAGTGTGGAATGGTCCGTTGATGCGCTTGACGTCCGGCGAGGAATCATTCGAGTCCATGTTGACGTCTGCGTAGCGGCCGATCAAGAAGGTCTTGATGAAGTCGCTGGGAGCGTTCACGTCGATGCTGGCCAGGCCGGAGACCATCTGGCGCCACACGTTGTCTGCGCCCGAAGTCTCGGGGCCGATCTTCGACAGCAAGAAGCTCTTGAGGAGATCGATGGGCCCGAGGCGCACCCCGCGGTCGTTCATCGACTCATAGATCTCCCATCCCTGTTCCGGTGTGGCCGCACGGATTCCCACCATGCTGACACCGTCGAGCAACCAGTCGACGAAGTACGGGAGCGCATCACTACGCAGTTCCTCGGGAAACTCCTCCTGAAGGACGAGCGCCGCCTCCCAGAGTCGGCGCAGGGCACCCGATGAGTTGTCGGGAAGCGTGAACTCAGCTTCCTGGAATGCCACTTCAAGGAATTGGTCGCGTTCCGGGATATCGAGCGCATACACCGACTTCCCGAACTTGTGGGACAGAATCAGACTACTGAGTCTTGCAGCTTGATCCTCAAGGTCTTGCGCACGGAGAAGCTCGCGCAGGTAGATCAGCATCAAGTGAAGGGTCGTGATGCGCTGCTGACCGTCCACGAGGTACGTGACTGGGGCGGCCTCGTGGTAGACGTACGGTCCGAGAAAGTACGGCTGATACCTGGCGACCTCCTCCCGATCGTGTTCGAAGCGCCAGTTCGCCATGAACTTGTTGCGCAAGTCATCGATAAGCCTACGTACGTCGTCTCGCCCCCACGTGTAGTCCCGTTGGTAGCTGTCCAGACGGTAGCGGTGCCCGGTGAAGACATCCTCGATGGTCATTGCCTGAGCCTGAATCAAGCTGCCCTGCACGCCGCCCCCTCGCCGATGCGCCCCTCGCTGTGCTGGGCACCTAACTTACCGTCACTCTGCCCTGGACACAGAGGTGTGCGACGGGTGTACAAGTCTCCGGAGCTGAGGTAATAAACGGCTCGCTGGTTGCAGGTGGATGGCCTGAGCCTGTGGGATCTGGCCCAACGCCTCCACAGCGAAGGGGCCGAGGCGGAGGACGAGGCCTGACGGCGTGTGCACCGTACCGGCAGGGCGTCAATAAGATCGTGTTCCCTCCGGGCCACGCAGCCGGGCGAGAAGATCGCCGATCTCGCGGGTCTCCTCGTCGTCCTCGCCGAGGAGGACGCACATGTCCTCGTGGAGGGCGTCGAGAACCCCCTCGGCCTCGGTGCGGCGGCCTTCGGAGAAGAGGAGCACGCCGATACTGCGGCGCAAGTCGAGAGCGGTTTCAGAGGCATCCCCGGCCGCATCGGACACGACTTCCAGGACCTCCTGGAACTCCCGCAGGGCGACGGTGGCCTCACCGAGGTTGGCCCGGCAGTGTGCGGCGTGCCGACGGCACTCCAGCGTGCTTTCGTCGGATGGTCCCGCCGTACGGGCGTAGACGGCGGCCAGAGCGTCGAACTCCGGTAAGGCACGCCGGAAGTCCTCGCCGGCCATGAGGACTGCCGCGCGTTGCCGTCGCAGACCGAGCACACGGGGGTTGTGTGCGCCAAGGGTGGTGGCCGCCGTGGCGATCACTGCCTTGAGGACGTCCGCGGCCTGGGCAAACCGCCCGCTCTCGGCGAGGTCAGCGGACCGGGCGTAGGCGTCCCGGATCGCGTCCCGCAGCGCGGTGTCAACGCGCGCCGGGATCGGTACGGGAGCCACCGGCCCGAGCGGGGGCGTGGGCGGCGTGGTCCGCCGCAGGGGTGCGTTCGGCTGTCGGTAGACCACCGTCGGGTCGGGAACCGCCGAAGGGGAGCCAGCCTCGGTGAGCGTCACAGGGACAGCCGCCGACCCTGGCTGCGGCAGGTGCGGCGACAGACGCTCGTACACCGCGTACGCGTCGGTGGGACGCTGCTCGGGCACCTTGGCCAGCAGGTCCAGGGCCAGCGCCTCCAGGCCCTCCGGCACCTCGGGCCGCAGGGTGCGCAGCGGCTTCGGCGGCACGTCCATGTGCTGGTGCAGGAGCTGGTAGTCGTTGTCGCCGCTGAAGACAGGCTCTCCGGCGAGGAGTTCGTGCAGCACGCAGCCGAGCGCGTAAAGGTCACTCAGCGGTGTGATCTGCGCGCCGTCGATCTGCTCGGGCGGCATGTACCGGCTGGTCCCGATCCGGCTGCCGGTGGCCGTGAGCCGGGTGACGTCCGTGTGCAGCAGCTTCGCGATGCCGAAATCCAGCACCTTGACCGTGCCGTCCGAGGCGATCAGGAGGTTGTCCGGCTTCAGGTCGCGGTGCACGACCGGGATGGCGTGCGCGTACGACAGGACGGTGCAGATCTGTGCCGCGATCGACGCGGCCCAGCTCACAGGGAGCAGCGCCACCGCTCCGTCCTCCGAGCCGGCCAGCACTCTGCGCAGGGAGATCCCGCGCACGTACTCCATCACCAGGTACAACCGGTCGTACGACGCCTCGTCGAGTACCGCGTCGAACACCTGCGGTACCCCGTGATGCCCGATCCGAGCGGTGACGCGCGCCTCGCGTTCGAAGCGGCGGGCGAACTCTTGCGCCTGCGCGGGAGATGCGACGACGTCGGGCCGGATGAGCTTGACCGCGATCTCTCGGTCGAGAACGGCGTCGTAGCCCCGCCAGACCGTGCCCATACCGCCGGACTCGATCTCCTCGATCAGCTCATAGCGGCCCTGCTCGCCGATTCTCCTTGTCTGCGACACGCGTTGCGCCCCCGTCGTCCTGATGCCACGTCAGTCGATCGCTGTACACCGTACCTATTGGCGAGGCGCGCGGCAGGAGTTACAGCAGGTGGTCGGCCTTGCCGGCTTTGATGTCGGTGATGAGGGTGCGCAGGGCTTCGAGGGAGTCGGTGAGGTATCGGTCCTCTTGGCCATTGATGGCTATGTAGCCGTTGCCATCGGCGTCGCTGCCGAGGCGGAAGCAGTTGCTCGCATCCTGGCAGAAGGGGGCTTCCCAGCTGATGTCAGACATGACCAACTCTCCTAAAGGCTCTGGGAAATGGTGTGCATGAGATCGAGGGTCTCCTCAGGCTTGAGCGCGATCCTCTGCATCTCGTCGAGTTGCAGACGGTACTTGCACAAATGGGCGTCTGAATAAAGGAATTCTCCTGCCGTGGTGCGATCCAGTTGCACGGTGTCGAGCGGGGGCATCTGGCCGAGGGCGTACAGGATCGCCTGGCCCGAACCGGGGAACGCCCCCGCGGAGAAGGGGATGGCCTGGATTGTGACGTTGTCGCGGTCTGCGGCTGCCATGAGGTGACCAAGCTGGTTTCGCAGCACCGCGCGTCCACCTACTTCGATCCGTAGGGCGGCTTCGTGGATGACCAGAACGTAGTCCGGAGCCCCTGGCCTGTCGATGACCTGGTGTCTTTGCACTCGGTGGGCGACTCTGGCCTCGAACTCGTCGGCGGGCAGCGTCGGGATGGCAGCTTGGAAGAGAGCTTGCGCGTATGCCTCGGTCTGCAACTGTCCCGGCATGTGCGTCATCGTGCTGACGCGCAAGCCCTGGGCGTGCCACTCCAACTCGGCGATGTCCAAGAAGGTCGCGGGCAGGAGGTCGCGATACTCCTCCCACCAGCCGATCGTGCGGTCGCCGCACATGGCGACCAGTGCATCCACCAGGGCCTGGTCGGTGCACTCATACCGGAAGGCGATGCGCCGGACACGCTCCGGGCTGACGCCGTGGCGCCCCGCCTCGGTGCTGGTGATCACGGTCCGTTTCGTGTCCAGCAGCACGGCGGCCTGTTCGGTGGATAGTCCCGCCCCTTCCCGTAGCTTGCGAAGCTCTGCGCCCAGACGCTGCTGGCGTGCGGTCGGATTGCTCCTCGGCGGCATGTGTTCCCTCTCGTCGGGTGCGGCTCAGTTTGCCGCGAAGCGAAGTACGTTCCAACGGACCTTCGGAACTTGGTAGCACATGTACCCCCGTTGTTCTACTGTGAGTATCGCGCACGCTACACACCGCAATGCCGGAAGCGCACCGCGCGAGCATGCCCGTCCGCCCTGGGGCGGGTGTGCCCGCGACCAGGGCGGTAGGCCACCGGCGATCCCAAACCCCTCACAGAGTCGTGGAGTTCGCCATGCCTGAGATCCCCCTCGTCCCTGCCCACTGGCGCTTCCCCGCCCATCCCGCCTCCGTGCGGCGTGCCCGGCACGCCGTCGCCGAGTCGCTGCCGGACGTCCTCCGTCCACAACTCGGCGAAGACCTGGGCCTGTTGACCTCGGAGCTGCTCACCAACGCAATCCGGCACGGCGCCTGCGGGAAGGACGGGGACCTCGTCGAACTCGTTCTCTGGCCGGCCGACGGGCACTACTGGCTGGCCGTCTCCGACCCGGGTGCCGGAAAGCCCGCACGGGCCCACCCGGGCGCCGACTCCGAGAGCGGTCGGGGCCTGATCCTCGTCGAGAGCCTCGCCACCGCCTGGACTGTCCGGCCCCGCCCCACGCGCGGAACGTCCGTGATCGCGGGGCTCTCGTTCCACCACGGAGGCTGACCAGGGGGAGTGGCCGGCAGGGAGGGGACGGAAGGCCGGGCGGGTCAGGCCGCTTCGTCTTCGATGTTCTCCTCCCGGCGGATCATTCGCCAGGCAGCCCGGCGCGCACTCTGGTTGAGCGACTGCTTGAAGCTGTCGTCGTGGCTGAAGTACTGCCGTCCCAAGTCGGCGATGGTGTCGATGTGTTCGGCCATCTTGTCCTCGAAGACCTCGTCGTAGACGAGACCGAAGTTCTCCTCGTCATTGACGGCGGCGGCACGCACCTTCGGGTCCGCGTTCGCCTCCAACCAGGGCGTGATCACGTCCTGGTCGGTGAAGCTGGTGCCGTACTTGTCGTTGAACTTTTCGATCAGCTCCGACAGCAGCGACTTCTCCGGCTCCTTGGCCCCGCCCGCACCTTCGCCGAAGCCGCGCAGCTCCGCCGCTCCCTCGGCGGTCAGCGCGAGGTCGTGCTCGCCGGTCTTCTGGATGCGCAGGTGGCTGAGGTCGACGTCCCCTATGTCCACGCCGCCGTCCCCGCGTCGTGGCAGGCGGTTGAGCAGGTGGCGGCCGTAGAGGTAGAGACATTCGAGGTCGGCGTCGCGGTAGGGCACGATCTGCGAGAGGAAGCCGTACTTCCGTACGTAGTCGTTGAGATCCGCGCGGAACTCCTCGGCGGCCTCGGCTGCTTCCTCGTCGGGGTCGCCCGCCTCGTCCTTGCGGTCCAGCAGCTCGGTGAACCGTTTGACGGCGGGGGCCAGATGTCGGTACAGCTCCGCGTGGAGCTTCTCCCAGCGGGCGACCGAGCCCGCCGCCTTCTCCTCGGCCGTCAGATAGGCGTCCGCGAACTCCCGCATCTCCTCCTCGACGAGGATGTCGGGCTGCATGACCTGGCTCTGCGCGGTGTAGAGGAGGTTGGGGTCGGAGGGAAGGGTATTCGCCTCCTCGAAGTACGGGCGGAAGGACTCCTTGATGTCCTCGGCGTCGTTGACGAAGTCCAGTACGGCCAGGTCCGCCTGCGACTTGCGGTCGGCGGTGCGGTTCAGCCGGGAGAGGGTCTGGACGGCGCTGATGCCCGCGAGCTTCTTGTTCACGTACATCGTGGTGAGCAGCGGCTGGTCGAAGCCGGTCTGGTACTTCTCGGCGACGACCAGGATGCGGTACTCGCGCTGCGTCGCCTTCCCGCCGGTGCGCACGGCCTTGTCGTCCTTGCGCGTGTACGCGAACGCCTTCGGCAGCGCGGACTCGGCGAGGCCGCCGTTCTCCTTCGGCTCGGTGGTCTCCTCGCCGTCGTACGTCAGGCTGCCGGAGAACGCGACTAGGACGCCGGGGTCGACGTACGCGTTGTCGCCGACGTACTTCCTGATGGCACGGGCCATCTGCACGGCGCTGTGCCGGGATGCCGTCACCACCATGGCCTTGGCACGCCCGCCGAGCCGTCCGGTGGTGTGCGTGCGGAAGTGCTCGACGATCACCTGCGCCTGCTGCGTCACCGTGGAGTCGTGCGTGAGCGCGTACCGGGCGAGCAGGGGATTCGCCTTGGATGGGTCCACCTCGCGCTCGGCCGGGTTCTTGTTCACCAGCTTCCAGTACGTGTCGTACGTGACGTAGGTGCGCAGGGGATCGAGGATGAAGCCTTCCTCGATGGCCTGGCGCATCGAGTACGTGTGGAAGGGGACGTACGTCGGCTTGCCGTTGATGGTGTCCAGGGTGCCGAAGAGTTCGAGCGTCTTGGCCTTGGGCGTGGCCGTGAACGCGAAGTAGGAGAGGTTGGATGCCTTGCTGCGCTGGGTGGCCTTGCGGATGAGCTTGGCATCGGTGGTGGCAGCCGCCGCTTCCACCTCAGTCGCCCCGGCCTCGTCGGAGTCCGAGTCCAGGCCGAGGTCACGCAGGGCCGCGCGTACGGCCGTTGCCGCGTCGCCGGACTGCGAGGAGTGCGCCTCGTCCACGATGATCGCGAAGTTGTGGCCCTGTATCTCGGTCGGGTTGCGGCGCAGGTAGTCGATCAGGGCCGGGAAGGTGTGCAGTGTGACGGTGATGATCTTCCCGGTCTCGCGGGACAGCGCCTTGGCGAGTTGGTCGGACTTCGCGCCGTGCTTCTCGTCGATCTTCACGACTAGGCCAGCCGTCTTCTCGAAACTGCCGACGGTCTCGCGCAGTTGGGCGTCGAGATTGCGGCGGTCAGTGATGATCACGACCTTGTCGAAGACGGGCGCACCGGGCTTGAGTCCGGCGGCCAGGGCGTCGGAGTCGATCTCGGCGGGGTCCGTGGGCGTATGCAGCGACGACAGGCGGTGCGCCAGCCACCCGATGGTGTTCGACTTGCCGGAACCGGCGGAGGCCATACCCAGGTAGTTGTGACCGGCGCCGTGGCGGGCCGCGTGGCCGGCGAGTTTCTTGACGATGTCCCACTGGTGGTAGCGCGGGAAGATCAGCTTCTTGCGCGTCCGCCCGTCCGGGCCCTTCTCCTTGCTGAGGTGCACGAACCGCTCGATCAGGTCCAGCCAGGCGTCCCGCTCCCAGATCTGCTCCCAGAGGTAGGAGGTCGCGTACGTCCCGGGGACGGTGGGCGCAGGATTCCCGGCACCGCCGGGCTTCCCCGGGCCCTCCGATCCCGTGTTGAACGGCAGGAACCGCGTCAGCTTGCCGCGCAGTTCGGGCGCGACGTAGACCACGTCGGTGTCGATGGCGAAGTTCGCGATGACGCGGCGCGCGAAGATCAGCTCAGTGGGGTCCCGCTTGAGGCGGTACTGCTCCTTGGCGTGCTCCGCCCCCTGCCGTGTGAGGGCGTTCTTCAACTCGGCGGTGGCGAGCGGAATTCCGTTGAGGAACAGGGTGAGGTCCAGCTCGTTGCCCTTGCTGGCCTGCTTCGCCGCGTACTGCAACTCCTTGACGAAGGTCAGCCGGTTCGCCCGATAGTCGTCCAGGACGGTGTCCGAGGCAACGAGTGACGGCTTGAAGTACGCGAGCCTGATCAGGACTCCGTGGTCCTTCACGCCCTTGCGAAGTACGTCCAGAACACCGTCGGTTCCGATCGCCTGATCCACGCGCTTGGCGAACCCAGCCTGGGCGGTGTTGGGATCCCCGCCGTAGAGGGCGACCAGTTCGGCCCAGTCGTCGGCTTGGGTCTTGCCGATGAACTCCAAGAGCTGGGCGGTGTCCAGGCCGAGTTGGGGTTGGTAGTGCTGCTTGTTTCCCTCGGTCCAACCGCGCTCCAACAGGGCGGCGACTATGGCGTTTCCGAATGCTGCTTCGTCGTGGACGGACATGAGCGGTTATTCCCCCCGCTTTCCGGTGACTAGGTAGGTGATGTCGCGGCAGAACTTGTCGAAGGACGGTGAGTTGGCGCGGGCCAGGTCGAGATCCATGTCCTGGGTCAGTGCAGGTTGGTCCACGCGAGGGCGGTACCGCACCCCGTCGCGCCGGTGGTGGGTCAGCCAGCCCTTGCAGTCGCGTCGCGTCTCGCTGTCGGCCGGGACCTTCAGGTGCTCGGCGAGCCCCGCCCGGCCGCCGAGGGAGGGCGCTGACGCGAGGAACCACGCCTCGAACTCCCGGTTGGCCAGCACGACGGCCGTTCGGCGGTCCGGGCGGGTGGCTTCGGCCCTCGCGAGCAGCGACGGCCCGAGGCTGGCCGGGCAGTCGTCGTCGGCGTCGATCACGACAAGGATGCCGCCCGGCTGGTTGGCGGGTACGCGTCGGGCCTGGGCCTCCACGGCGGCTTCCAGCCCGCCCTCCCGGACGAGCCGCCCACGGTCGACCAAGAAGGGCGGCTGGATGTCGGCGTCCCAGATCTCCGCCTTGTACATCAGCCGCCGGAGGAGTACGGGCAACGCGCTGATCTCGCCCTCGCCCTCCACGACGGAGGCGATCGTGACTCTCGGCTGGTTCACTCCTCACCCTCCGGCGGCTCGTCCGGTTGGGTTGGGGGCTGGACGACCGGGCGTAGCTGGTCGGAGCGCAGCAGCTCGGCCGTGGTGGCCAGGCCGTCGGCCACGATCGACCGACTCACCGGGTCGACTTCGCCGATCACCGTCACTCCGTGCTCGGCGGCGACCACGCGGATTGCCGACAGGTCGGCTTCCTTACGGTCGAACAGCTCCGCACTCTGTGTGGTCGCGAGGACCTGTACGTGCTCACTGGCTTCCGTGAGCGCGTCGTAGAGGGCCCCGGCCGCGAGTGGGTGCAGGGCGAGTTCGGGCTCTTCGACGGCGATGAGCGGAATCCAGCCGTCGCGGGCGTCGTGCTGGAAGAGTGCGGTCAATAGACCGATGGCTCGGATGGTCCCTTCCGACATGGACTCGGCCCGGAAGATGTGCGGTTCGGTGTCGCCGTTAGAGGCGAAGCTGATCCGCGCCGCGATGTAGTCGGCGGAGGGGTCAGTGGGGCCGACCTCCACGACTCCGGGCACGATCGCCCCGAGGTATTGCGAGATGCGCTCCCGCTGCCGCTCCCCGAGCGCGGCCAGTGCCGGGCCGAGGCCGCTACCGTCCTCCTTCAGCATCCCGGCGATTGGCGTGTTGGGGCGGGCCGCACGGAGGCTGGACAGGTCAGGGCTGTAGAAGAACATATCCGCGAGAGTCCCGTGAAGTTTGAAGAACGGCTCTGTGTCAGCCACTCGGGCAAGCTCCAACCGACTCTTACGATGTCCCGTTTCGGGGCGGTCTCGCACCTCGAATCGCTCGGCGTCAGTCCCGCTCTGGTCGCCAGGGCTGCGCATTTCGCAGAACTCACGCTGGATACGGATTCCAGATCCTGTGTCTCGGCCCGACCGGGTGGCGGCCGTCGGCGCGAAGGTGATCTCGTACGATCCCACCCATGGTTTCCTGTCATGGGGAGGGAACGCTGGCAGGTAAAACTCCAGACCGATCGTGCAGGAGGTCGTCGGCTCAGGTACCCGGCGCACAACCTCCTCCCACCCGCCACGCGCCGCCACAGCCTCGGCCGGACCGTCCAACAGCGCGTCGCGGACGAAGCGCAAGGCGTCCAGGAAGTTCGACTTGCCTGCGGCGTTAAGTCCGAGCAGCACGGTGAACGGGCCGAGAGCCACATCGCAATGGGCGATAGACTTGTAGTTGTCGACGCGGAGACGGGTGATGAGCGGCATCGGGAGGTGAGGCGCGGCGGGACTCATGGTGCGATCATTCCTCGATCCCTCGTCCACTGGCGGTGGACACGTCGATCTCGCCGGTGACGGCGGCGGTGATCAGAGCTTGGCGCCGCTCAGTGAGGAGAGCGGAGTGTCGTGCAACTCGCGAGCGGAGCGCCTCATGTGTACCCAGTGATCGACTGACGGAAGCGGCAAGGGAAGCTTGCTCTGCCAAGCTGGGGGTCGGTACTAGAACGCGCTTCAGGTCCCAAATGTTGATGCCCTTGATTGTTGCCCCTGTGACTCGCTGCTTAATTTGATGAACTACTGCGGGTGACTCCAAGACGAGGCGTAGCCAATCGGCAGAGACTTCAGAAGCAACTGAAATCCGAGCCGCATCTTGCGTCAGGTTCGCGCCAGTCAATTCATCCGGCACTACAGCGATCTCGCCTACGCTTCCACGGATGGCGATGACAATGTCGCCGCCCTTGACGCGAGAGCGAGCGTAGCCCGACTCAATCTCTCGAGTCGTGCGATTCAGGGTACGTAGCGACAACCTGTCGGCTGCCACGTCGCCGCCCTTGATGATGGGAACGCCCTCTGTCACGTTAGGACCAGGCAAGACAATGCCGTACATAATTTGCCGGAATTGATCCGTCAGGTGTGCCAGCGGCGTCCACTTCCAGCTATTGGGAAGGCTGTCACCGGGCTTTTCGGTGCCCGGGTGAAGCATTTGCGCCAGTACGGCTTGCTCTCTTTCGTGCACATCCCCATCGAACCGAGCCAAGGTTGAACGCAACCTGTCCATGCGGGCGGTCTCGGCGTCGAGGAACTCGGCGATGCGGCGCTGCTCAGACTGCTCCGGTAGATCGACAGTCACTTCTCCCAACTCTTCTGCGTTGAGATGCGGCTGAGCTGCTCTATTCTTGGCGATGTCCATTTGCTGCATCGCGACGGAACTCAGTAGGCAATAAGCAAGATATCGAGGTTCCACGCGCTCCGGAGTGATGCGTAGATCGTACCCGGGTGCGCTCCCTGCCCACTCGTCTGTAATGAGGGCAGAGTCACCGGTATACGCGCCGCTTCGAACAACCAGGATCTCGCCCGATTTAAGCAGGGGGGCGCGATCCAAAGGAAGGTCCCTCAGCGAGGCGTAGATCAATCCAGCCTCGCTAATGCTACCCCGATTGATGTTCGTTGCTCGCAGAATGGGGACGCCTGATTCGCTCAATCGGGGAGGTTGGCCCAATCCGTAATCGACTTGAGCCAAGTGTTTGATGCGGGAATTGGACCAATTGGCAAGAGGTGTTTTCACTGAGTTACCTCTCCGAGTAGCCCTTGAATCTCGCCCTCCAGAGCCTTCAACTCCGCGTCGATCTCCGCCAACGGCCGCGGCGGCTTGTACACGTAGAAATGCCGCGTGAACGGAATCTCGTACCCCACCTTCGTCTTGCCATGGTCGATCCACGCGTCCGGCACATGCGGCAGCACCTCCCGCCGCAAGTACTCCTCCACGTCCTCCTCCAGCGGCACGTTCTCGTAGTCCCGCAGCTCCGGATCAGGCTCCGGCTCGCCCTTGACCTTCTGTACCTCGCCCCCCGGGTCCCGGACGCCCACCGCCTCCCGCAGCGCCTTGCCGAACGGCGCGCCCGTCGGCCACAGCAGGCCAGCCGCGACGACCGCGTCCTTGAGGTCGATCCACGCGTCGGACTTCGTCGTCCAGGACTTGCCGACCAGCGGGCGCAGCGCCGCTGCGAAAGCCTCGACGTCTGTGACCCTTCCCATCGGCTTCGACGCGGTGAGGGCCACCAGCGTCTCCTCCGTCACCTCGAAACGGAGCTTCAGCGGCCGTTCGACGGTGATCCGGTGATACCCGAAGTCCTCGTTGCGGAAGACCTTGATCTGCCCGGCCCGGTCGGCCAGGTCGTGGCCGCCGCCCCTCTCCGCCGCGTCGAGGACCGCCAGCGCCTCCGTGTAGAGCCTGGTGATCTCGGAGATGTGCTGCTCGCCCAGTTCCTTGCGCTTGTCGCCGAGCGACTTCCGCATCTTGCGCCAGTAGTCGCGCGCGTCCAGCAGGACGACCTTGCCGCGCCGGTCCCTGGCCTTGCGATTGCTGAGCACCCAGAAGTACGTGGAGATACCGGTGTTGTAGAAGAGCTGGTCGGGCAGGGCGACGATGCCCTCCAGCCAGTCGTTCTCCAGGATCCACTGACGGATCTTGGACTCACCTGACTCCGCCGCCCCCGTGAACAGCGGGGAGCCGTTGAAGACGATCGCGATCCGGCTGCCGCCCGCCCCCGACGCGTCCACCGGCTTCATCTTCGAGATCATGTGCTGGAGGAAGAGCAGCGAGCCATCGTTGATACGCGGCAGGCCGGCCCCGAACCGCCCGCTCTCACCGAGGTGTTCGTGTTCGTACTCGACCGCGTCCTTGACCTTCTTCCACTCCACGCCGAACGGCGGGTTGGCCAGCAGGTAGTCGAAGGTGGCTCCGGCGTGGCCGTCGTCGCTGAAGGAGTTGCCGAACTTGATGTTCTCCGGGTCCTGGCCCTTGATCATCATGTCTGACCGGCAGATGGCCCAGGACTCGGGGTTGAGTTCCTGACCGAAGACCTTGACGGTGGCGTCCGGGTTGTGAGCTGTGATGTGCTCTTCGGCCGCGCTGAGCATGCCGCCTGTGCCGCAGGCCGGGTCCATGACCGTGCGGACGGTGCCCGGCAGGGCGAGGGCATCGCTGTCCGGTGCGACGAGCAGGTTGACCATCAGCCGGATGACTTCCCGCGGCGTGAAGTGCTCTCCAGCCGTCTCGTTGGACTGCTCGGCGAAGCGCCGGATCAGCTCCTCGAAGATGTAGCCCATCTGGTGGTTGGTGACGATCTCGACCGGCTTGCCGTCCTCGCCGAGCACGACATTGCCGTCTTCGTCCCTCTTCACCGGCCGCAGGTCCAGGTCGGCGAACCGCCCGACCACCTGGTAGAGCAGGTCCGCCGCGTCCAGCCGTTTGATCTGCTGGGCGAAGTCGTACCGCTCCAGGACCTCCCGCGCGTTGGGGGAGAAGGCGCCGTAGTACTGGTTGAGGTACTTCGCCGCGTGCGAGGCGTCGCCCGCGATGGCCTTCAGCGTGTAGGTGCTGGTGTTGTAGAAACTGTGGCCGGACGCCTTGCGCAGGAAGCGGTCGGGGTTGATGTCCTGGCCGTCGTAGCGGGCGGCGACCTCTAGGACCTTGTCCTTAGTCGGGGCGAGGACGCACTCCAGGCGCCGCAGCACGGTGAACGGCAGGATCACCTTGCCGTAGTCGGACTGCTTGTAGTCGCCGCGCAGGAGGTCGGCTACCGACCATGCGTGGTTCGCCAGTTCCGTGTGCTTACTGCTGTTCAACACTGTCCTTCCGGAGTTTCGCCGTCCCCGAGGGACGGAGAGGTCAAGTCTGGCCGTTCGCGGTGCCGGGCCGCAGGTTTCACGCCGATCCGTGACCGTGCGGCAACAGCGCGCCGCCGGTGAGGCCGATGCTGAGAAGACGTGTGACGTCCTCGGCGGCCTGGTCGGCACGACGTGCGGCGGTACGCAGCTCGTGCAGGTGGCGGAACGCGGCGCCGTAGCGCTGCTGTTCGGCGAGTGGGAGCAAAGGAATACGGAGTCGTCGGGGGTCCACCCGAATGATGGATGTGCCGGTGGCTGCAGCGTTGACGTTCTGCTCCGCTGCGAGGAACCCGGCCAGGAACCAGGGGTCGAGCCGACGCTGATCAGGACGGAAGAGCAGCAGATGGGGCCCCAGGAAGCAGCCTGTCTCGCCCGGCTCGACGACCCGGGCCACGGGGCTGTGCCCCACGCGGAGCGTCTCTGTGAGCAGCACGTCACTTCCCTGGATCAAGGGGAGGGCGGCGCCGGTGGGAAGGTCCTCCGTTCCGGAGGCGGGTCGGTGCTTCACGACGTCGGTTGCCGTGAGTGTCGGTCGTCCGCCGAGTTCTGGTTCGGGCTGCGGTAGCAGTTCGCCGCTACGAGTCCGGCGGCCCGCGGGCGCGGTGCGAAGCAGACTGAGAGCGCCGCCGCGCAGCAGATCCGCGACCGTCGCTGTGCGCCAGTCGCGGGGGCGGTCGTCGGCCGGTGGCCAGTCGCCTTCGGCGCTGAGGGCGGTCAGGTCCCTTGCTGCTTGGTGGAGTTGGTCGTACAGCTCCGATGCCTGTTGGGCCAGTAGGGCGGGGCGCAGAGCTTGCCGGGAAGCCGTTCGAATGTGGCGGGCCGGGGTCAGGTCGACGGCCTCGTTGAGGAGGTCCGTGATCGGCACGGCACTGGCAATGCCCGGGGTTCCGGTGAAGCCGTCCCGGTCGGCGAGGTACAGCCGCCACGCCGAGAGCACGGTGTCGTCGATGGCGGCCCAGTCGAGATCCCGGTTCTTGGAAGCGGCGGCATCGACGAGCAGGACCGTCCCCGGAGGTTCGGCCTGTGGATCGGGCCGTTCGAGCACCCACAGGTGCAGGCCGACGTGGAGCGGGGTGGCCGCGCCCTGGGGAAGTGAGACGACCGCGCGGAGGGCTCCGTCACGTACGAGCTGCGCCCGGATACGCCGGCCGGCGGTGCGTTCCGCGACGGCGGGCGGCATGAGGAGCACGGAACGGCCGCCGGGCGCAAGGTGGGCCAGGGAGTGCTGGACCCAGGCGAGTTCGGGCTCGCCCTTGGGCGGCACACCGTAGGCCCAGCGTTGGTCGTACGCCAGATCCTCGTGCCCCCAGTCACGGACGCCGTACGGCGGATTGCACAGGACGGCGAACGTGGTGAGGCCCTTGAAGGCGTCGGAGCGCAGGCTGTCCCCGGCACGTACGGAGATCACCGCCTCGGAGGTGCTCAGCCGGAGCCGCACGGCGGCCTGGGCGGCCTGGGCGATCAGGATGTCCTGGCCGCGCAGTTCGGTCGCCCCTGCGGATGCCGCCGCGGTGAGCAGTGATCCGGTGCCGCACGCGGGGTCGAGAACGCTCACGGGGAAGCCGCCCGTGCTGTCGGTCAGAAGTCGGGCCATGAGGTCGGCCAACGGGCGTGGCGTGCGGTAGGTGCCGGTGCCCCCGGTGTCCTCAAGCAGGCGTTCGGCCAGAACGTCCGTCGCGGCCTCGGCGCCATCCACGACGACGCATCGCACCAAGGCTCTCAGGGGTCCGGCCATGTCGGTGCTGTATGCAGGGCCGTCGATTCCGGGAATGTCATCCGCTTCGTCGGCCGTGGCCGACCGGGCCCATCGCAGCAGCGCGTCGTCGGGTAGTTCGGCGAGAGCATCGCGCTTTCTCCGGTCCAGTCGGGCGACTGCGAGCAGCGCGGGGAGCAGGCGCAGGGCCAGTTCGCCACCGCCGGGGTGGCTGCGCAGCGCGGTGCGGAGTTCGTCCGCCGGTGTGTCGTCGGGGAGTTGGCCCCGGGCGGAGAGCCAGGCGCGTACGGCGTTGACGTCGTAGGTGGGGCTGGTGTCCGTGCCTCCGGCCGGGGCGGGAAAATCCGGGTGCCGACGGCGCCAGTTGCTCACAGTGGCGCGGGTGACCCCGGCCAGCCGGGAGATGTCGGCGGCGGTCACGAGGGCACTGGCCTGCTGGTTCATGGGCTCCTGCCGGTGACGTAGAGGCGGGCTGGCTGGACGGTCCCACTCTATACCAGCGCCTCACTGACGAAAAGTGTTTGACAGTGCTTTCAGTTGGAGATGTACTGGGTGTGCTTTCACTCGGCCTCCCGCCTTCCTCGGGACTCCCAGGCCTCCCCCTGCCCACAACTCCTTTGGATGGAGCGGCGCCATGGCAACCAGTACCTCCAAGCGCACCCTGTACCGGCTCACGGGTGTCGCTCCCACGGTCGACGCGATGTTCGACGTTCTTTCCCCTGAGCAACTCGAAGCCGTCGACGCGGAACTGCAGTTCCCGGAGGAGCGGCTGGGGATTCCGGCGCTGCTGGTCACGGGCAGCTTCGAGCAGCCGGTCGCGAGTTGGTGCGGCGAGATCAACCGCACGACCGGATGCGAGGTGTCGCGGCCGGTGAACCGGTCGGCCGGGCTGCTGATGCTCGCGGTCGACGGCGAGGTGTACGCCATCGGCTACGACCAGGGATTCCGCCTGGTGCCCGATCGCGTCAAGGACCGGCGGTTCGGACTGAGGTTCGTGATCCGCAGAGTGGACCCCGCCCAGATCCGTGACCTGGTCGCCCATACGCCGGGCGGCGGACGGACCGACATCACCCTTGTGCCCGGCGGCACCCCGGTCTGGAGCCTGGGCGTCCAGGAGCACGCGCAGATCGTGCGTCGGCTGGGCGGCCGGCTGGACGGGATGCGGCTCACGATCGGCCTGGACGACCGTACGAAGATCTCCAGCGTCGAGGGCGGTACCGGGCTGCGGATGCGGCTCGGCGTCGACGCCGCGGACCTGGTCGCGGACATCCGGGCCATCGCCTGTGTCCTCCGGGACGAGACCCCGAGCCCGGCACTGGAATTCGTCGAGCACATCGTCCCGGTCAAGGACGACGACCTCGTCACACGGCTGGAGGAGCGGCTCGACGGCATGCTCGGCGAGCAGGCGGACGGACGTATCGCGGTCGCCGTCCCGTCCGACCACTGGGACGACTACGCCGCCGCCCAGGCGTTCGCCATCAAGGTGCACAGTAAGGACGCCTACCTCACCGACGACTTCAGCCTGGAGTACGTCCTCAACCGGGCCCGCGTGCAGAGGCCGGGAACGCGCTTCGCCGCGCTCCGGGACGGCACAGTCACCCTCTACTCGCACTCCCGGGCTGCGAAGGACGACGTCATCTGGACGTCGTACGTGCTGCGCTGGATCGAGGCGGAGGTGGCGCTCGGCGGCCACCGGTTCTTCCTGCTGGATGGGCAGTGGTACGAGATCGGCGAGGCGTACCTGGCGGCGATCCGTTCGCAGGTCGAGCGGCTCATCACCGGCACGCCCTCGGTCGACCTTCCGGCCTGGGTGCTCGGGGACACGGAGCGGACGTACAACGAGTCGGTGCCCGACCTGCGGCCCGGGTACGTCTGCTTCGACCGTGACAACGTCCGGACCGCGCTGCACCGGGGCAACGGCGTGGAGATCTGCGACCTGCTGAGCCCGGACGACGTCCTGGTCATGGTGAAGCGGGCCAAGGGGTCCGACGCGCTGAGCCATCTGTTCGGCCAGGCCGTGGTCGCCGTGCAGACCCTGTTGCACTCGCCGGAGGCCATGGACGGGTTCGCTCGCAAGGTGGCCATGGCCCGGCCCGGCAGGGTGCTGGCGGAAGGCTTCCGGCCTTCGAAGGTCACTTTCGCGATCCTGCTGAAGAACGGAATCGACCTCACCGCCGACACGCTCTTCCCGTTTTCGCAGATCACCCTCGTACAGACGGCCAAGCTCCTTGAGGCGTGGGGCGTGGCAGTCGAGGTCACCGGCATCCAGGCTGCGACGGTGACTCCGAGCCGGGCGGGAATCCGCCATTTGGCCGCGTAGCGGACCCCTCTAACCTCGCCCAACGGGTTGTGTTTCGAGCACCATGAGGACCGTCGTGCCTCGGACCTCGCTGAACGCTCTGGACTTCATCGGAGCGTGTCGCTTCACGGTTCCCGCCGCCCTCATCTGCGTAGTGCCATGGCGGTCATGCGGATGTACGCGGTGGGGGGCGGGGCTCGCGGACGCCATGAACGTGGCGCTGGAGGTCGGCTACGGGACGGCGGGCATGTTCACGACGGACCGGCATTACCGCGTGATGCGGCCGCTGACCGGTCGCCCCGACTTCCGGCTGCTCCCGGACGATCTCCGACCTGCTCTGACTGTCCGCATCCGTTTTCGTGTCGTTGCCCGCTCCTGATCGGACGAGGACCAGGAGCGGGAGCCCGTGCGCTCAGACCGTGCCCCGCTCCTCCCAGCGGCCCCGGAACCAAGTCAGCGTCTCGGCGAGCAGTTCGCGGTTGCGGTCCTTCTCCAGCACTGACAGACGGAAGTTGGGGCGCAGCTCCAGCTTGCCCTCCGGGATGTCGACGCCCTCCAATTCGTTGAGGCGGGTGAGGAGTTCGGCGCGCAGTGCTCGGTCGGTGAACGGGTCACGTGCGGCCAGGTACTGGAAGACCACCTCCGCCGTGCCGCCCCGGCCACCGCCCGGGTACAGCGTGAGCGGCCAGATACCGCGGCCTGGCGCGCCCGCCTCCCCGAGCATGAGGAACGCGCTCGTCATGACCTGGCCCGCCCCGTGCCCGATCCAGCCGCCGAGCTTCTCCCAGTGGGCGAAGAGCGCGCGTACCGCTTCGACCGTCTCGGGGGAGTCGTCCGCCGCGAGCTGGCGGAAGAACCGGTCGGCGCGCGTCTCCTCGCCCTGGCTGCCGCCCGGCGTCCGCTGTGCGGTGTCCTCGCCCTCAGTCCGGTCGTCGTCCTCAGTCACCAGCAGGGCGAGGTCGTCGGCGGTGAGGCGCTGGACCGGATCGGCGGATCCGGTCGCCGTGAACCGGATGCCGTCGGCGGTCAGCCGGGAACGGACGTCGCCGCCCTCATCCTCAGATGTCCAGCGGAATCCTTCGGAGACCCTGCCCTCGGAGGTGAGCACCCGGTGCGCGTTGGCCACCCCCGGTGTTCCTGCCAGGTGGTTGCCCACGGCCTGGGCTCCGGAGCCGAGGAACGCGGCGAGATCCCCGTACGACGTCCACATGCCGTGGGGGAGCGCCGCGAGCACCTGGTGTGCCAGGTGCCAGTCCCGGCTGCGCTCCGCGCGGCCGACTCCGCGCAGGGGGGCCGGCCACAACGCGACCGCGCGGTCAGTGAGTTCGTCGGCGCGCGCGAGGATCTCCTTCGCGCCCCACCGTTCGGTGGCGGCGATGCGGCGGTTCATCTCCAGGTGGCTGCCTTGGAGCAGGCCCTGTTTGCGCTCGAAGGGGTGGTTCGACAGCTCCGAGTTGACCGCGGTGAGCGTCAGGTTGCCGAGGGTGTGCTGCAGCCCGGAGTGCAGGTCCTCCACGCGCTCTCCGGCGGCCACATCCTCGCCCAGCATCTGTAGCCACTCGTCGCCGGGCGACTGCGGCATGACGTGCTCGATGGTGAGCTGCGCGGCGGCGAAGTCCACCGGTTCCGGATGCTCGTAGCTCTCCTCCAGCCGCTGTAGCACCATCTTGCGCTGCTGCGGCCGTCCGAACTGGTAGAAGGGCGCCTTCCGGATCTTGTCGCGGAGCTCCTCGTCCGTGGGCCAGAACCGGTTGTCGGCGGAGAGCAACTGGTGCAGTCCGTCGGCGACGGGCACGTCGAGAGGGAGTTGCCCGGGCACGGCCTGGAAGATCCTGTTGAGGTTGTTGGGCGGCACCCGGCAGATCATCCGGCGTACCAGGAAGCTCTCGATGTACGACATCGCTCGGGCCGCGTCCGAGGAGTCCAGGTCCCCCCGCTCGCGCCGGTCGAGCAGCAGCATCAGCGGGGGATAGGTGACCTGGGCCTGCCAGGCGTCCAAGCGGTGCAGATGGGCGCGGACCGATGGGTCCGGCTCCTCCTCGGGGTGCAGCAGGCGGCGGAAGAGAGCGGCGCTGCGGTGCAACTTCTTGATGTAGTCCTCGATGTCCTCCTCGCTCGCCTTGCCGTGCTCGAAGCGGTACTGCTGAGCTGCGTAGAGGTCCTGGCGGCGTACCCGGTCATCGCCGTCGAGGACCAGTTGGAGCCACATGAGCTGTTCCAGCTCTTCGTTGCTCAGACTGGCCTGCAGCGGCAGCCAGTAGGCCTCGTAGACCTGCTCACCGCGGGTGGGCAGCTTCATGAACAGGTAGTTGCGCAGCAGGTCCGCCTGGCTGAGCTTGAGTCCGGTGTTGTTCAGGGACTCGAAGATGCGGTGCACGTTGTCGCCGCGTTCGGCGGTTACCGCAACCAGTGTCAGCCGGGAGGTGATGGCCTGCTCGATGCGGAACACATCCTGCGGGGCGGCGGGATCGGCTGCCTCGACAAGCTTGCGGCGAAAGAAGGTGTAGGCAGCTGCGACACCGCCGCCGGCGGCCTGTTCCGTGAGCGGGCCGCGGACGTGCGCGGCGAACTGCGACCGGTCCGCCTGGGTCGGCAGCAGCCGGAAGTGGTCGCTGCCGTTCTGCCACTTGTTGATCAGGTATTGCTCGTCGATGCGCTCGGCGTCGCGCGGTTGGGCGTCCCTGACGTGATCGCGGATCGCGGCCAGGGCGAGGGAGAGTGTGGTCAGCCTCTGCTGGCCGTCGACGACAAGCCAGCGAGGGAACGTCGCATCGTTCTGCGGCGACGGCGCGAGGACGACGGACCCCAGGAAGTGCGTGTTCGCCGTTTCCCCGCGCTCGATCAACAGGGCCTGCTCCAGGATGTCGCTCCACAGCTGTTTGAGCTGCTTATCCGTCCAGGAGTAGGTCCGCTGGTAGAGCGGCACCTGGAACTGCTGGGCCCTCCCCTGCACGAGATCGGCGAACAGCGTCTCTTTGGCCTGCAACCTGGTCCCCCTTGGCAGTTGATGTCTTCGCGGCACGTGAGAACGACCATAGGGCCTCTCGCTTACAGGCACGGAAATGCTTCGGTTTTCGCCCAACACTCGCACCACAGTGCATAGGCGACATGCTGACCGGAAGGCCAGTACGAGGCGCTCTGGCAGCTCGCCGAGGGCCTCGACCCGACGACATCTCACTACGGCGCATGGCCGTCGTACGGCCGGAGTCGTCGGCACGCTTGCGACCTTGGGAGCGATTGGGTTCGGGGCGCGCTGGCATGGCGCATCGGCTGTTGGGTGATCAGCAGGCGGCCTGTCGGGCGAGCCCGAGTTCGGTGCTGAACTTGCGGTGGGTCGCCGTGCGGGTGGAGCGGTTGGAGAGGACTCCGGCGATGGCGAGTTGGGTCTCGGTGTAGGTCTCGCGCCGTCGGGTGAATCGCTGGAGGGACCCCCACCGCTTGTACCCGGCGGTGGTGTGCTCCACGCAGCAGCTTCCTCAGCGACGACTACGAGCAGTAGCAGTCGGTTGTATGGCACTTCAGTCGGTCTGCGAGTCGCCGGTTCAACGTGATGGTTCGGCGGTGGCTGCCAGCAGGGCCGCGTCGTCGTCGACCCGGTCGGGGGTGTTCAGGAGTTCCAGGGCCCGTTCGGTGATTCGCTGGGGGTCGGAGCGGGCGGTGGCGGGGAGCGCGGCGCAGGTTTGTCGTAGGGCCGTCAGGCCATCGTCCAGGGACAGGGCCCGGTTTTCCACCAGGCCGTCGGTGTACAGCAGCAGGCCGGTGCCGGGTGGGAACGGCACCTCGCGGTCGGCCGGGGTGCTGCCCAGACCCAGGGGCAGTGCCGGGGGCAGCTCCAGGTAGGCGGTGTCGGCGGCTATCAGGAGGGGCGGCAGGTGGCCGCTGGCGGCGTAGCGCAGGCGGTGCTGGTTGGGGTCGTAGACCGCGTAGAGGCAGGTGGCGAAGCGGTCGGTGGTGAGCGACTGCAGGTAGGCGTCCAGCCTGGTCAGCACCTGGGCCGGGCCGGCGCCCTCCAGGGCGAGGCTGTGCAGGGCGGAGCGGAGTTGGCCCATCAGGATGGCGGCTTCCACGTCGTGGCCCATGACGTCGCCGATGGCCAGCCCCACGGCGCCGTCGGGCAGGGCGAGAACGTCGTACCAGTCGCCGCCGATCTCGGCGCCGCGGTTGCTGGCCCGGTAGTGGGTGGCCAGGCGCACTCCGGGCAGCTGGGGCAGGTGGTGGGGCAGCAGGGCGCGCTGCAGGGTCAGGGCGAGGCGGCGCTCGTTGTGGTACCGGGTGGCGTTGTCGTAGGCCAGGGCCAGGCGGTGGGCGAGGTTCTCCAGATACTTGCGTTCGACCGCGGAATAGCCGCCGGTCTGCCGGACCAGTACCAGGGCCCCCAGCGTCTGGTCGTGGGCGTGCAGCGGCAGGGCCAGCACGGCGGCGGGCGCCGGGTGCGGGCCGACTGAGGCTGGGGCGGTGCCGTTGATCGCGCGGGTGGCGGCGGTGACCAGGGCCTCGCGGGCAAGGACGGGGGTGCCGGCTATGTACGGCGGGGGCGACTGCGCCGGGGCGGGTGCCGCAGCGGTGAGGTGGATGCTGATCTGGTCGGCGAAATCGGGCAGCAGGACCTGACCGGCGGTCTGCAGTATCCGGTCCGGGTCGAGGGTCGCGGACAGCCGCAGGCCCGCGTCGGCCAGGGAGGCCAGCACGGCCAGCTGGTTGCGGGTCTCGGTCAGGGCCTGTTCGCGCAGCCGGGACAGTTCCAACCCGGTGCGGACACGCGCCAGCAGCTGGCGCGCGGAGAAGGGTTTGGCCAGGTAGTCGTCGGCGCCGGCGTGCCGGCCCTGCATGGATTCCTCCTCGCCGGCGCGGGCGGTGAGCAGGACGATGGGCAGGCGGGCGGTGCGCGGATCGGCGCGCAGCGCCCGGACCAGCTCGAAGCCGTCCATGCGGGGCATCATCACGTCGCTGAGCACCAATTCCACCGGCTGCGCCAGGGCCATATCCAGGGCGGCCAGGCCGTCGGCGGCGAGCAGCACGTCGTAGTCGGGCTGCAGGAGCTGGGTGAGGTAGGCGCGCATGTCGGCGTTGTCGTCGACGACCAGCAGGCGGGCCCGGTGGGGGCGGTCGGATTCGTGCGGGCTGGGGCTGTGGAGGGCGTCGTGGGTCGCGGGGGCGTGCGGGGTGCGTGCCGCGGAGGTGGCCGCGGCGGGGGCGGGGTCGGCCGCCAGCCAGCCCAGGGCCTCGTCCACGTAGGCCGCCGTGCGACCGGGCCGGCCGCCTCCGCCTTCCCCGGGGATCTCGCCGGGGGATCCGGCGCCGGACTCGGGCGGGGCCGGGCGGGGCCGCTGGGCGGTGGCGAAGGGGAGGTCCACGGTGAGGGTGGTGCCCTGGCCGAGGCTGCTGTCCACGCTGACGGTGCCGCCGTGCGCTTCCACCAGATCCTTGACCAGCACGAGGCCGAGGCCGCTGCCCTCGTGGGAACGGGAGCGGGCGCCGCGGACCCTGTGGAAACGCTCGAACAGGCGCGGCAGCTCGTCCGCGGGGATGCCGGTGCCGGTGTCGGTAATGGTCAGCCTGGCCCGGTCGCGGGCCGCGGCCACATGCACCTCGGCGCCGCCGGTGAAGGTGAACTTCAGGGCGTTGCTGAGCAGGTTGAGGATGATCTTCTCCCACATCTCCCGGTCCAGGGGCACCGGCTTGGGCAGCGGCGGGCAGTCCACCTCCAGCGTCAGCCCTGCCGCCTCGAAGGCGGACCGGAACACCCCGGCCAGCTCGGCCGTGGCACCGGCGAGGTCGACCGGCTCGAGGGCGGGGCGCGTCTGCCCGGCCTCGGCACGGGCGACGTCCAGGAGGGTGTTGACCTGCTTCAGCAGGCGCAGGGCGCCGCGCTCGGCCAGCTCCAGCTGCTCGCGCCGCTCGGGCCGGTCCTCGTCGGCCAGGGCCTGCTGGAGCGGGCCCAGGAGCAGGGTGAGCGGGGTGCGGAACTCGTGGCTGACGTTGGCGAAGAAGGTGGTCTTGGCCCGGTCGAGCTCGGTCAGCGCCTCCGCCCGCTTGCGCTGCTCCTCGTGCGCGAGCGCGGCCGACAGCGCCCCGGCCACAGCCGAGGCGAGCACCTCCAGGAAGTCGTGGTAGGCCCCGGCCGGGGGGAAGCAGGGGTTGACGCCCACCACCAGCACGCCCTCCACCTGGCCCGCGCTGTGCAGCGGAAGGGCCAGCGCCTGCTCGACCGGGAGCAGGGAGGCCGCAGCGTGCTGCCCGGCCATGCTGCCGCCGGTGAACGCGGCGGCCGGCAGCGTGGCCGGGGCACCGTCGGCGACCACCTGCGCCAGCCGGGCCGCCGCCTCCGACCCGTCGGCCGCGTTCAGCGAGACGGTCTCGGGGGCCGACCGGAGCCCGGTGGAGGCCGCCGGCCGCTGCATCCCTGACTCGGAAGCCAGGTACAGGCCCAGAAACGGGATCTCGTCGGGGTAGGAGCCCGCCACCTCGGCGACCACGCGGGCGACCTCGCCCGGAGTGGGCAGCCCGGCCGTGCGCGTACCGGTCTCGCTCAGCAGGCGCAGCCGGCGCTCGCCCAGTACCCGGCCGGTGGTCTCGGTGAGGATCTGCAGTACGCCGCCGGCGGTGCCGTCATCCAGGAGCACGGGCTGGAAGGCGGAGTCGAAGTAGCACTGCTCCAAAAAGCCGTGGCGCTCCATGATGAGCAGCTCATCCGGGACCAGCAGGGGCTTGCGGGTGTCGGTCACATAGTGGAAGTGGGAGCTCACGGGGTGGGCCCAGACCTCGGGGAACACCTCCTTGTAGGGCCTGCCGAGCGCCCAGGGGTGTTTGGCGCCGACAATGGGTATGGAGCCCGAGTTGTACAGCGTGGCGAATTCCGACCCCCAGTACAGAGCCATCCCGTGCTCAGAGGTGAGCATGAGGCGCAGGGTGTCCACCAGGGGCCCCGGCCAGGAGACGGGGGGCCCGAGCGGCGTCGCCGCCCAGTCGATCCCGGACAGCAGTTCGCCGAACGCGCCGCCCTCGGCGAACACCCGGGCCGCCGCGGTGCGCACGTCATCGCGCCGGGTCATCGAGAAATCTTCCTCCTGGCGCTGTGTGATCCGCCCGCGCCTCCCAAGGCTGCCGACGGCCACTCGCTGCAGACCTCCCAGGCAGATCGGACGCCGGATCCGACAGTTCTGACGACACCTCTGCCTGAAGTGCCCGTATAAAGCAATTAAAGGCCTATTTGCTCAGAAGTGTACGCCTGCAACCGCACGCCGACGGCGGTGATCGTCGACTGGCAGTCCCTGCCGTCGGCCGACACGTCGACGCCGACGGGCGAGGCCTGGACCGCGCGAGGAGGGCGCCGGGCTGCAAAGGGCGCTGCCGGAGGGTCAGCAGCGGACCGAGGTGGTCGGTGATCCGGTCTGCGGCCGACTTGCTCGATGAAGTTGCTCAAGCTTCCAACTGGCTTCGCCATCAGCTGCGGCGACAGGACCCCTCCCTGTCGGACACCAAAGATGTTCGATTTGCGTTGAGTGCACCTCGATCAGGTGAATCCATCCGGTTTGAGGAAACCGTTCGGGGTCTGTGCAAGTCACACACCTTGCACTGCACGACAAATGCCCCAGGGGGGACCATGAGCCAGCAGCAGTACCCGCCGCAGCAGCCAGGATCGGGTGGCCCTCAACAGCCCTACGGGCAGCCGCCGTTCGCTCCGCCGCCACCGAAGAAGGCCGGCGCGGGGAAGGTCATCGGCCTGGGCTGTCTCGGTCTCGTCGGTCTCTTCGTTCTGATCGCCCTCATCAGCGCCGTCGCGGGCGGCGGCTCAACCTCGAACGACTCCAAGAGCGCCGACACCACCAAGGCCAGCGGCTCGACGCCGAAGAGTGACAAGGCGGCCGACGACTCCGAGAGCAGCGACAAGAAGGTCGACAGCGAGTCGAAGGCCGACAAGAAGGTCGTCGTCTTCAAGGTGTGGGGCACCGCACCCGCCGGCGCCCTCGGACCGCTCAACATCACCTACGGGTCCGACTCCGACAACCGCGACGGCGCTTTCAAGAACGGCGAGTTCGAGGCCACCTTGCCCCTCGACGACGACGCCCTGTACTTCAACGTCACCGCGCAGCTCCAGGGGTCCGGGGACATCCACTGCTCCGTCACGGTCGGCGGGAAGACGAAGAAGGCCCACGCGGCCGGCGACTACAACATCTGTATGGCCCAGCTCAGCCCGGGTCTGCTGGGAGGGTGGCACTGACGATGATCGACAGCACTCCGCCACCGCCTACCACTCCGCCACCACCCACCACGCCGCATCCGACCACCACTCCGCCGCCGCCCGCCTTCCCGCCGCCCGAGGTGTCGACTCCCTCGCGGAGGCACCGCACCAGCGCGATCGTCATCGGCTCGGCCGCCGCCGTGATCGCCGCGATCGTCACCACAGGCGTTGTCGTCGTGCAGTCCACGAACGACGACGACAAGCCAGCCGGCGTCGCGGGATCGAGCGTCCCGGACACGGACGCCGTCAGCCCGATCAGGGAGCCGGACTCGGAACCGACGTACGCCGACGTCGACGCCGACAGCTTCTCGATCGACCTGCGCACCACCGCGCGGCAGTGCTTCGGATCAGCCGGCTGCAACGTGACTGTGGCACCGGAGCTCACCTACCTGGGCAGCAGTGGGGACCTCGACCTGGACGCCGTCTTCGAGATCACCTACGAGATCCACGGCGACGAGTCCGGGCCGGTCATCCAGACCGCCGAGCTGACGAACCAGACCAGCCTCAGCTACAGACCGTCTCTGATCAGCACCGCTTCGGCGAGCAGCACGGAGCTCTCCGTGGAGATCACCGACATCCAGCAGGGCTGACGCGTGACAGGTATCAGGTCAAGGTGAGTTCCAGGACCGTCACCGACAGCGGTGGCAGCGTGCTCGTGAACGTCGCCGCCGCGCCGGTCACCGTCCTGGACGTGGGCACGAGTGCGTCGGGGTCGGTCAGGGTGTTTGTAGCCGTCGGTGACGGGCCCGTCAGGACCGTGGCCGTGGCGGTCTTCCTGACCCCCTTCGCCAAGCCCCGCAGCTCCACCGGCACATCCACCTTCACCGTCCCGTAGTTCACCACCGCGAGATACAGCCGCTTCCCGGAGCGCGTGGCCACCGTCGCCAAGCCCGGCAGTGCGCGTGCCGTGGCCGGGAGGACCGTCTCGCCCAGCCTGCTCGTCAGCATCTGTTGGGCCCAGTAGCTGGGGGAGACGTAGCTCGTGAGGTTGTCGTAGGCGATCAGGTTCGTCGCCCAGACGTTGTTCTTCACGTGGGAGAACAACGGGGCGTAGCACTCCATCAACACCTGGTCGGAGTTGCGGATCAGGCCCGCCAGCCAGGACGCGTCGCCCAGGGCCGCGTTGAGGTCAGGGGTCGGGCGGCCCTCCTGTGCCGCCCACTCGCCTACGAAGACCTTCGTCGAGGCGCGGTCGCGGTTGTCGTACTTGTGGGTGGCGGCCTGGGCTGCGGACGGGGCCAGGTAATAGTGCTCGTCTATGAGGTCCGGGGTGCGGCTTGTCACCGTTGTCGTCGCGATCAGCTTCAGGTGCGGGTACTTCGCCTTGATCGCGTCGTAGAAGTCCGTGAAGCGGGAGTCGTACGAGCCCGACCCGTCGAACCAGTCCTCGTTGCCTATCTCCACGTACTCCAGTGGGAACGGCTTCGGGTGGCCGTCCGCCGCACGCCGGGCGCCCCAGGTGCTGGTGACCGGGCCCGTCACGTACTCGATCTCGTCCAGGGCGTCCTGGATGTACGGCTTGAGCGCGTCGCCCGTGACGTGGTCGCCCCTCAGGGTGTATCCGGCGAACACCGCCAGGACCGGCTGGGCCTTCATGTCCTCTACCCAGTGCAGGTACTCCATGAGACCCAGTCCGTCCGTCGACCAGTAACCCCACGCGTCGTCCATGTGGCCCGGGCGTTCCCAGACCGGGCCGATCGTGTTCTTCCAGTTGAAGCGGGTCGCGATCGTGTTGCCCTCGAGGAAGTTGCCGCCGGGGAAGCGCAGGAACTTCGGCTTCAGGGCGACCAGCTTCTCCATCAGGTCGATGCGCAGGCCGTTGGGGCGGTTGTTGTATGTGGGCGGGAAGAGGGAGACGTGCTGGAGCCACAGCGTCTCGCCCGCGGCGGTCGGGTTGGCCGTGGTGACGGTCAGCCTTGCGTCGCCCGTCACCGGGGCGCCCGCACCTGTGCGCAGGGTCAGTTCGAAGGGGCGGTCAGGGAAGGCCGTACCGATGTGCGGGATTCGCGCCGAGGCGTAGACCGTCCCTCCGTCCGCCGACTCGATCGACACCGTGAGGGGACCGATCCTGCGCGACGCCTTCGCGAACAGGCGGGCCGTGTACGTGGTTCGGGGGCGGACCGGGATGCCCCAGAAGCCGTCGTTCGCAACACCCGCTCGGCTGCCGGCCCCTGTACCGCTCGGCAGCACCACCTTGAGGGAGCGGTTCAGCGCCTCGTTCAATGGCGTCGCCGTGTCCAACGTCAGCGTTGTGCCGCCCACCGCGGACCAGTGGACCGGTGACGTGTCGCTGGCCATCATCGAGCGGTTCTGGACCAGTTCGGCGTAGATGCCGCCCTCGCCGGAGTGGTTGATGTCCTCGAACATCAGACCCGGGAGGATGGGGGAGACCGCGTGCGCAGGATGCGCTACGTCCACGCTCAGCAGCGGTGTCGTCGATTCCACCGGGACGCCGGCCAGCGTCGCCACCTGGTCCGAGGTGAGGGCGGTCGGGAACAGCTGTACGTCGTCGATCAGGCCGTGCCACTGGTCGACCTGTCCGCCGCCGTACAGCGCGCGGCCGATGGCGGTCGCCCCTGTGCCGGCCCAGCCCGCGGTGTAGGCCGCCTCCCCTTCCAGTACGCCGTTGACGTACAGGCGGGTGACGCCTTCCGCGGCGTCGCTGACGCCGACCAGGTGGGTCCAGGTACCGGCGGTCGGGGCGGAGGCGGCGGCTGCGACGGCGGCTCCCTGGGTGGCGTCGGACGCGAGTCGGGCGAAGGCGAAGGTGCCGGTGTCGTCTCGTAGGCCCAGGTAGAAGGCGCTGACGACCTTGCCGTCGATGCTGACTGCGGTCTGGTAGCCGCCCAGTTGGGCGAGGTTGACCCAGGCGGCCACCGAGAAGGCCTTCGAGGTGTCGACGACCGGGTCGGACGCGGTGGCGTTGCCGCCCGCCGTGAGGCTCATGCTGTGGGCGCCTACCTTGCCGGTGTCCCAGCCGGCCGCGCCCTGGAGCGTGGCGGTGTGGGCGTTGCCGGACGCGTCGGCGGCGGTGGTGCCGGAGCCTTCGTCGAAGCTCCAGTGCGCGGCCGCGGCAGGGAGGTCGACGGGAGCTGCCACGGCTGCGGGAGCGGCGACAGCTGGAACGGAACCGGCGAAGGTACCGGCCAGGGACGTGACACCGATGGCGGTCAGGACGGTCCTGCGGGACGGTCCGGCGGCTTCTGTGGGCATGCGGCAGTTCCTTCGTGTCAGGGGTAACCAGGTGAACCCGGATGAACCGGTGAAGCGCGGGCCCGTCGGCGGGGAGGGAGCCGACGGGCCCGCGGTGGCGCCGACCGTCAGGTCAGGGCGCGATGTTCCACTGCTGGCACGCGTTGTCGAGCTGCTGCCACTGCCGGACCGCCGTGCCGTTGGCCGTTCCGCAGTTCGCCACGTCCAGCGTCATACCGGTGTTGACGTTGCTGATCGTGTAGTGGCTGCCGACCTTGGTGACGTCCCACTGCTGGCAGGTGTTGCCGAGCGAGGCCCACAGCTGGACGGCCGTGCCGTTGCTCTGCCCGCAGTTCTTGTCGTCCAGGACCGTGCCGCTGTTGACGTTGGAGATCGTGTAGTGGCCGTTGCCCGCGCTCGCGAACTTCCACTGCTGGCAGGTGTTGCCGAGTGAGGCCCAGATGTCGATCGAAGTGCCGTTGCCCGTGCCGCAGTTGACCGCGTCCAGGACCTTGCCGGAGTTGGCGTTGGTCAGGCGGTACGCGGTGCCGGTGACCGGGAAGTTCGCGGCGGGGGTGGTGTAGCCGACCGAGGTGATGTTGGCCTGTACGGCGTTGTCGGCGGCGTCGGTCGGGTAGCCGGAGGTCATGACGCCCTCGAAGAAGGAGCCGTCGGAGCCGTTGCTGTTGTCACCGCCGGTGCCGAGGACGATGGCGCCCTCCAAGTGCATCGGCGTGTATCCGCCGAGGTTGGGCAAGGCCCCGTTGTACCAGGTGGTCAGTGAGCCCGATTGGGCGTTGCCGCCCTTGATCGCGTAGGTGGTCGTGCCGTTGTTCTTCTCCAAGGCGGTGACGTACTCGCTGGAGTTGCCCTTGTTGTTCGAGTTCGCGCCGTTCCCTCCGAAGAAGAGCCCGTTCTCCAGGTCCGCCTCGACCCAGGGGCCCGATCCGGCGCCGGAACACGAGAACCAGCACTCCGTACCGAAGTTGATCGCGTCCATGTGGCCGTTGCCGGTGTCGTTGCCGGACGTCTCGGCGTTGCCGTAGTCGAAGCAGCAGCGGTTGTTCACATGGTGGCCGCTGGTCACCATGTACGCGCCCTCGGCGGAACTGCCGGTGGCGATGCCCGTGGTGCTGTTGTCGCGGTAGCCGACGCCGGCGGACACGAAGACGCCGTACGCCGCGTGGCCGCCGACCGTCACGGGGAGGGCGTCGGCGATCGCGCCCACATCCTGGCCGCCGTTGCCGCCCGGCCCCTCGATGGTCAGGTCGTTGTGGTGCGAGCTCTGGTCGTAGATCTTGGTGATGGTGCAGGTCGTCCCGGAGCAGAAGGAGTCCTGGGCCGCCGCGTTGGCGTAGCCGCCCGCGCTGAGGACGCCGATGTTGGTGGTCGCGCCGTCCGAAGCGCGCTTGACCTGGTAGAGGGAGCCGCTGTAGGAGGCGTAGAGCGCCCGCGTGGTGCTGTGTGCCGCGGCGCACGGTGTGCCCGCGGAGGCGTAGATGTCGCAGGGCAGGGAGGTGGCGGCCGCCGCTGTGCCCGCGGTGCCTACGACCCCGGCCAGGACGCCCCCGATGAGGGTGAGGATCGCGCCCAGTGTCAGCAGGAGCCCTCTCCGGCGCGGGCTTCGCAGCCGACTTCCCACCCGGCTTCCCACCCGACTTCTCACTCGGCCTGTCACTCGACTCGCTCGACTCACTCGGCCTGTCACGGTGAACCTCTTCCGTCGTGGGTTCTTCTCTCGTCCGGCGCCATGTGCTCCGGGAGACAGAAATGTGGGCGCTAACATCCGGGGCCCTCATCGGCGCACGTGCCAGCCGTACCGGAGGGCGAGGGGAGGGTGGAGGGGGGAGGGAGGGGGAGGGCCGGACTGGAGATCTGCAGATCGAGCAGCGTCGTGGGGAGTGTCACTGCTGGTCAGGGCAGTTCATCGGTCCGGAGTGGAGGGACTGGTGCGGGTGCCGTTCTCGCGCGGTCGGCGAGCTGGACGGCCGCTCTTGTGGCACCGTCTTTTTACGGCCCGATGAATACCTGGTCAACACGGTCGAACAGTCAAGACTGCGGAAACAAAAGCTGTGCCGTCTGTTTACCCGGGCGGGCGGTGATGCCGGAAGAGACGTCCGGCTGGACGGAACTTCCAGGTCACGTGGCTCTTTGCCTGCGCGTCGAAGACCGGAAAACCCGTGATCGAGGGGTCTGGGCTGCCTTGCCCCCGAAGAATGTGTGCGCTAACAATTCGCTCAACAGCTGCCGCTCCCACCGGAGAAGCAGCTGATCGACGACAACACGACGGTGTGTGAGGAGGCGGGACATGGACGGCGATCGCGCACCGGTGATGGCGGACGTGGCCCGGATCGCGGGAGTCTCGCACCAGACCGTCTCCCGGGTCCTCAACGACCACCCCAACGTCCGGCCCCGCACCCGGGAACGCGTGCTCGCCGCCGTCCGTGAGCTCGGTTACCGGCCCAACGCCGCCGCCCGCACCCTGGCGACCCGCCGCACCCGCACCCTGGGTGTGATCAGCTTCAACACCACGCTGTACGGCCCAGCTTGCATGCTCTACGGCATCGAGCAGGCGGCCAGGGAGCACGAGTACTTCGTCACCGTGGCGGCAGTTGGCTCACTCGACCGGTCTTCGGTGCTGGACGCCGTGGACCGGCTGCGCGACCAGAACGTGGCGGGGATCGTCGTCATCGCGCCGCAGACCGCCGCGGTGGGCGCACTGGCCAACGTGCCGGCGGACGTGCCCCTCGTCGCGGTCGGCTGCGGCACCCACACCGCGCTGGTCTCGGTCGCCGTGGACAACGAGGCGGGTGCCGAACTGGCCACCTCCTACCTGCTCGACCTCGGCCATCGCACGGTGCACCACCTGGTCGGACCGCGTTCCTGGCTCGACGCGCAGGAACGTGAGACCGGCTGGCGCGCCACCCTGGAGAAGCGCGGGGCTCCCGTGCCCGAACCGTCGGCCGGCGCCGACTGGACGGCTCGTACCGGATACGAGCACGGCCGTCGGATCGCCGCCGACCCCGAGGTCACCGCGGTGTTCTGCGCCAACGACCACCTGGCCCTCGGTCTGCTGCGGGCCCTGCAGCAGGCAGGGCGCCGGGTGCCCGAGGACATCAGCGTCGTGGGTTTCGACGACATGCCGGAGGCCGAGTACTTCGGCCCGTCGCTTACCACCGTCCGCCAGGACTTCGACGAACTCGGCCGCCGTGCCCTGCGGGCGCTGATCGAGCTCGTCGGTGATCCGGACGCCGGGATCCCGGCATCCGGCGAGAGGCCCCACATCGTCATCCCGCCCAGCCTCGTCGTGCGGACCTCGGCGACCCGCCCGCGACCCCGAACGGAAAGTCCCACATGACCCGTCCCTGCTAGCCGCCGCTCCGGTGTTAACACGCTTATCACCAAGCCCTGTTGTGAGCCGAGTGCCGTTCGGGCAGCCACCGTGCCGACCATGAGTGATCGGCCCTGACGTCCCCGACGCACGACGGCTCCACCCCGCCCACCGCCCCGAGCGGTCGGCTCCTCCCCGGTCCTGAGGCTCCCTCAGGCATTCCGGCGCCCTCGCTGCCCTCGCCGCGCTCACCCCCTGAGCCCCCCGCCCGGCGACTACGGCGCCCTCCGCCACGTACCGCTTTCAAAGTGGCCCCCACCTGCTCCGCCCACCCGGCACCGGCATGCCCGTGAACAGGTGTGCGTTCCCCGCGTTCCCACCCGTCCCGAAGACACCAACCAGACACGCCAATCAGACACATCAATCAGACACGCCAACCAGACACGCCAAGAAGGGCGCTGATTCCCATGCTCCGCACCAGAAGGTCCCGCACCCTGGTCACCGCGACCGCCGTGCTCCTCTCGCTCGCCGCCGCAGGCTGCTCCAAGAGCGCGGGCGGCTCCGACGCGTCCAGCTCGGCCGGTACCAAGGCCGCCGCCCCGGTCACGCTGGCCGGCTCGGTCACCTTCAACCAGACGAACCTCGCCAAGCTCGACGCGGCGCTGAAGTCCGCGCTGGCCGGCAAGGACCTGTCCAAGGTCGACATCGCGATGGTCGTGAACGTGGCCGCCGACTACTGGAAGGCTGGTCAGGTCGGCTTCCTCAAGGGCTGCTCCGACCTCGGCATCGCGAAGGGCAAGTGCACCTACTTCGCCCCGCCCGGCGGCAAGCTGACCGAGCAGAACTCGGAGCTGGAGACGCTGCGTTCGCAGGGCGTGACCGGCTACTCGATCTCGGCGATCGACCCGACGTCGGCCGCGGGGACCATCCACACCGACGTCCAGAAGGGCATCGGCGTCCTCGCGATCGACTCCCCGCTGCCGGGCACCGACGCCGCCTCGCTCTACCTGGGCACCCCGAACTACACCGCCGGCTTCCAGGCGGGCACCGCGATGAAGCAGGTGCTCGGCGGCAAGGGCAAGGTCGCGATCCTGGTCGGCTCCCTCACCGCCTCCAACGCCACCCAGCGCATCGCCGGCTTCGAGGCCGCGCTCAAGGGCACCAAGATCACGGTAGCCCAGAAGGTCAACGACAACCTCCAGGCCAGCACGGCGACTTCGGACGCGGAGACCATCCTCGCCAACAACCCGGACGTCAACGGCCTGTACGGCGTCTACTCCTACGACGGTCCCGCGCTGGCCCAGGCCGTCACCTCGGCCGGAAAGACCTCGACCGTGCACATCGTCTCCGACGACTCCGACGCCCAGACGCTGAAGTTCATCAAGTCCGGCGTGATCTCCGGGACCGTCGTGCAGATGCCGTACCAGCAGGGCTACACCGGGGCGTACATCCTGGCCGCGGAGAAGGTGCTGGGCAAGGACAAGACGATGGCGCTCGTCAAGCCGTACCTGGAGAAGGACGGTTCGACCCTGAGCTCCGGCGTGGGCCTGGTCACCAAGTCCGACCTGAGCGCGTACCAGTCCCTCGAGTCGCAGCTCGGGATCGGCTGAGCATGACGGCCACGAAGAACGTCCCGGACATCACCCCGGACCGCGCGGTCACCGCGCGGCTGCGGGGGGTGCACAAGTCCTACGGACCGGTGCGCGTCCTCGACCTGCCCGAACTCGACCTCTACGCCGGCCAGGTGATCGGTGTGGTCGGCGAGAACGGCGCCGGGAAGTCCACGCTGATGGGCACGCTCGCCGGATCGGTGCACCGGGACGGCGGCGAGATCCTCATCGACGGGGAGCCCCTCGCCGCCGGGTCCACCGAGGCCGCAGGACAGCTCGGCATCGCCATGGTCTCCCAGGAGTTCCCGCTGGTCGGACAGCTCTCGGTGGCCGAGAACCTGCTCCTCGGCCGCCGCCCGCGGCAATCGAAGCGACGGCTGCTGGTGGACCGTACGGCACAGCGGGCCGAGGCGAAGGCGATGCTCGCGGAGATCGGTCTGTCCGCCGAGACGATCGAGGTGAACCGGGAGGTCCGCACCCTTCCGGTGCCGACCCGCCAGATGATCGAGATCGCCAAGGCCTGGGGCCGCGAACCCAAGCTGCTGATCCTGGACGAGCCGACCTCCTCACTGGGGCCGGTCGAGGCCCGGATGGTGCTCGGCCTGGCCCGCCAACTCGCCGACCGCGGCGGCACCGTGCTGTTCATCGGACACCGCCTCGACGAGGTGCGGGAGATCAGCGACCGTGTCCTGGTCCTGCGCAACGGCAGGCTGGTCGCCGACCTCGAACCCGCCGAGGCCAGTGAGGAACGACTGATCCGGGAGATGGTCGGCGGCGAGGTCGCGCAGGGCGAACCGAAGGCACCGCCCGCGACGAGCCCGGTCCTGCTCCAGGCCGAGGGCCTGACCGCGGACGGCCTCGGACCCGTCGACCTGGACGTACGCGAGGGCGAGATCCTGGGCGTGGCCGGTCTGATGGGCTCGGGCCGCAGCCGCCTGGTCCACACGATCGCCGGGGCACAGCCCTCGACCGGCGGCCGGATGCTGCTGGGCGGCACGCCCTACCGGCCGCGAGGCGCGGGCGACGGCGTGGCGGCCGGGATCGCGCTGATCCCCGAGGACCGCAAGGAGCAGTCGCTCGTCCTGTTCGCGTCCATCCGGGCGAACGTCGTCGTCTCGGTGCTCAAGCGGATCAGCACCCGGGGTCTGCTCGCACCGGGCCGGGAACGCGCCGAGGCACGGAAGATCACCGAGAACGTCAACGTGCGGATGCAGTCGGTGGAACAGCCGATCGGCTCGCTGTCCGGCGGCAACCAGCAACGCGCCATCTTCGGCCGGGCGTTCGCCGCCGAACCGCGCCTGCTGCTGCTCGACGAGCCGACCCGTGGCGTGGACGTGGGCGCGAAGGCGGAGATCTACAAGCTGATCGACCACGCGGCCGAGCAGGGCATGGGGATCGTGGTCGCCTCCTCCGAGCTGGAGGAACTGCTGTGGATCTGCCACCGCATCGCGGTGATGAACCACGGGCGGGTTGTCACGGTCATCGACCGGGCCGACGCCACCAAGGAGCGGATCATGACGGCCGCGGCCGGCACCACCTCGCTCGATGAGCACCGATCGGCGAATTCCCTCGATGAGCACCAAGTGACGAACGGAGCCACAGCATGAGCGCGCAGACCACGCTCGCCCCGAACGAGGTCGCGCCGCGCTCCCGTTCGGCCGCATCGACCCTCGCCCGCAGACTCGCCGCCTCCCCGGAGGCCGGCGTGATCATCGCCTGCGTGGTGGTGTTCGTGGCGATCGCCGCCAACGCGGAGACGTACACCGCGGTGGGCAACCTCCAGGTGATGGGCCGTGACCTCTCGCAGGTCGGGATCCTCGCGATCGGTGAGGCGCTGGTCATCCTGACCGGTGGCATCGACCTGTCGGTGGGTGCGCTGGCCGGTCTGGCCGGCATCCTGGCCGGCTGGCTGAACGTCAACGAGGGCCTGCCCGCCCCCCTCGCGATCCTGCTCACGCTGGTGATCACCGCCTGCGTCGGTCTCTGGCACGGCATCATGGTCACCCGCCTCAACGTGCCGCCCTTCGTGATCACCCTGGTCACCTACACCGTCGCGCAGGGCACGGCACTCGCGATCACCAGCGGCTCGCCCATCAACAACCTCGACCCGATGTTCAGCAACCTGAGCCAGTACTACCTCGGCGAAATACCGGTCCCCGCCCTGTTCTTCGTCGGCGCGGCGGCCGTCGCCTGGTTCGTCCTGGAGCGCACCTACGTGGGCCGCCAGATCTACGCGGTCGGCGGCAACAAGGAGGCCGCCCGGCTGGCCGGCATCCCGACCGCCCGCCGGATCACCTCCACCTACGTCGCCAGCGCGGCCCTCGCCGGCCTGGTCGGCATCCTGGTGATCGGCCGTATGAACGTGGCCGACCCCTCGGTCGGCGCCGGCTGGGAACTGACCGCGATCGCCGCCGCGGTGGTCGGCGGGATGTCGCTCTCGGGCGGTGAGGGCCGTATCGCGGGGATCGCGGCGGGCGCGATCCTGCTGGAGTTCATCACCAACGGTCTGCTCGCCCTCAAGGTCAGCCCCTACGACCAGCAGGTCGTCCAGGGAGCGGTCCTCGGCGTCGCCATCCTGCTCGACCGGGCGCGCGCTCGTTACTTCGGCAGGAGCCGGAGTTAGGGCGCCGGTGGGTGACTTCGCGGACCCTTCGCTCGTTTTTCTCCGAACGCAGATCGATATGTCGAACACCTGAGTGTGGAGGAGGCCGCCGGTGAACGCCGGACAAGAGACAGCCACGAACCCCGAACCCTGCGTCGTAGGAGTCGACTTCGGAACGCTGTCCGGACGGGCCGTGGTGGTCCGTGTGCGCGACGGCGCGGAGTTGGGGACGGCCGAGCACGCGTACCGGCACGCGGTCCTGGACCGGGAACTGCCGGACGGTACGGGACTGCCCCCGGACTGGGCCCTCCAGGTCCCGTCGGACTACGTCGACGTGCTCCGCCACGCGGTGCCGGCAGCGCTCGCGGCAGCCGGTGTACGCCCTGATCAAGTGATCGGCATCGGCACGGACTTCACCGCCTGCACGGTGCTGCCGGTCCTGGCCGACGGCACGCCCCTGTGCGAGCTGCCCGGGTACGCCTCCCGCCCGCACGCCTACGTCAAGCTGTGGCGCCACCACGCGGCCCAGGCACAGGCCGACCGCATCACCGCACTGGCCGCCGAACGGAAGGAGCCGTGGCTCCCGCGGTACGGCGGGAAGATCTCCTCCGAGTGGGAGTTCGCCAAGGCCCTCCAGGTGCTGGAGGAGGACCCCGAGATCTACGACCGCACGGAGCGGTGGGTGGAGGCGGCGGACTGGATCGTCTGGCGGCTGTGCGGGACGTACGTCCGCAATGCCTGCACCGCCGGCTACAAGGGTCAGCTCCAGGACGGCGCCTACCCCTCCCGCGCCTACCTGGAGGCGCTCAACCCCGGCTTCGCCGACTTCGTGACGGAGAAACTGGAGCAGCCGATCGGCCAACTCGGCGGCCTGGCGGGTGGGTTGACGGCCGAGGCGGCGGCCTGGACCGGACTGCCCGAGGGCATCGCGGTCTGCGTGGGCAACGTCGACGCCCATGTGACGGCACCCGCGGCGGGCGCGGTGGAGCCGGGGCAGATGGTCGCCATCATGGGCACCTCGACCTGCCATGTGATGAGCTCCGACCGCCACGAGACGGTGCCCGGCATGTGCGGTGTCGTCGACGGCGGCATCCTGAAGGGCCTGTGGGGCTATGAGGCCGGACAGAGCGGCGTCGGCGACATCTTCGGCTGGTTCGTACGCACCGGATTCCCCGCCGCGTACGCCGAACAGGCCGCCGCCCTCGGCCGTGACGCGCACGAACACCTGACGGCTCTCGCGGCCGGACAACGGGTGGGCGAGCACGGGCTGATCGCGCTGGACTGGCACAGCGGCAACCGTTCCGTCCTGGTCGACCACGACCTCAGCGGTGTGATGGTCGGCCTGACCCTGTCGACCCGGCCCGAGGACGTCTACCGCGCGCTGCTGGAGGCCACCGCCTTCGGCACCCGCACGATCATCGAGGCGTTCGAGACATCCGGGGTGCCGGTCGGTGAGCTGATCATCGCCGGCGGTCTGACGAAGAACGCCCTGCTCATGCAGATCTACGCCGACGTCACCCGCCGCCCCCTCGGCGTCATCGGCTCCGCCCAGGGCCCCGCTCTCGGTGCGGCGATGCACGCCGCGGTGGCTGCGGGGGCGTACCCCGACATCCAGGTGGCCGCCCGGTCCATGGGCAAGGCCGACCGCGGCGTCTACCAGCCGGACCCGGAACGCGCCGCGGCCTACGACCGCCTCTACGCCGAATACCGGCTCCTGCACGACTACTTCGGCCGCGGCACCAATGAGGTCATGCACCGGCTACGGCGTCTGCGAGCCGAGGTCTCCGCCTGAATGACCGTCCCCAACTCCCTTCCCCAGTAGCCACCTTCGAAAGGAACCTCCGTCATGACCGCTCCCGAAATACCGTCCGCCGGCCAGGAGATCTGGTTTCTCACCGGAAGCCAGGGCCTGTACGGCGAGGAGACCCTGAGCCAAGTCGCCCACCAGGCACGGAAGATCGCCGAACGACTCGACGCGGCAGAGCCGATCGCCCTGCGGATCGTGTGGAAACCGGTGCTCACCGACGCCGACTCGATCCGCCGGCTGTGCCAGGAGGCCTCCTCCTCGGACACGTGTGTGGGCGTGATCGTGTGGATGCACACCTTCTCCCCGGCCAAGATGTGGATCGCGGGACTGAGCGCGCTGGACCGCCCCGTGCTGCATCTGCACACCCAGTACAACCTGTCGCTGCCCTGGTCGAGCATCGACATGGACTTCATGAACCTCAACCAGGCTGCCCACGGCGACCGCGAGTTCGCCCACATCGAGTCCCGGCTCGGCATCGACCGCAAGATCGTCGCCGGTCACGCGACCGATCCCCGTGTGATCCGGCGGGTCGCCGCCTGGACGAGAGCCGCCGCGGGCCGCCAGGCGGCGCGCACGCTGCGTCTGGCGCGCTTCGGCGACAACATGCGCGACGTCGCCGTCACCGAGGGCGACAAGGTCGAGGCGCAGTTGCGGTTCGGCTTCTCGGTGAACACCTACGCGGTCAATGACCTGGTCGCCGTCGTGGACGCCGTGGAGGACAAGGCGGCGGCCGAACTCGCCGCCGAGTACGTCGAGTCGTACGACGTCGTGCCCTCCCTGCGCCCCGGCGGGATCCGCCACGACTCCCTCCTGTACGCGGCCCGCCAGGAACTGGGCCTGCGCACCTTCCTCACCGAGGGCGGCTTCACCGCCTTCACCACCAACTTCGAGGACCTCGGCGGCCTGCGCCAGCTGCCCGGCCTGGCCGTCCAGCGCCTGATGGCCGACGGCTACGGCTTCGGCGGCGAGGGCGACTGGAAGACCTCCGCACTGCTGCGCACGATGAAGGTCATGGGCCAGGGCCGGCCCGGCGGCACCACGTTCATGGAGGACTACACCTACCACCTCGGCCCGGGCACCCCGCGCGTGCTCGGCGCGCACATGCTGGAGGTCTGCCCCTCGGTGGCCGCCGCCCGGCCCCGCTGCGAGATCCACCCGCTGTCCATCGGTGGCCGCGAGGACCCGGTCCGCCTGGTCTTCGACGCCGCCGAAGGCCCCGCCGTGGTCGTCGGCCTCTGCGACCTCGGCGACCGCTTCCGACTGACCGCCAACGCCGTCGACGTCGTCGGCCCCAGCGAACCCCTGCCCCACCTCCCCGTGGCCCGGGCGGTGTGGAAACCGCGCCCCTCACTCGCGGAGTCCGCCGAGAGCTGGCTGCTGGCCGGCGCCCCGCACCACACCGTGCTCAGCTCGGCCGTCGACGTCGAGACGCTGACCGACTACGCCGCCATGACCGGCGTCGAACTGCTCACCATCGACGAACACACCAGCACCGACCAGTTNCCTCCCCGTGGCCCGGGCGGTGTGGAAACCGCGCCCCTCACTCGCGGAGTCCGCCGAGAGCTGGCTGCTGGCCGGCGCCCCGCACCACACCGTGCTCAGCTCGGCCGTCGACGTCGAGACGCTGACCGACTACGCCGCCATGACCGGCGTCGAACTGCTCACCATCGACGAACACACCAGCACCGACCAGTTCGCCAAGGAAATCCGCTGGAACGCCGCCTACCACCGCCTCGCCCAGGCCCTGTGACCTCTCACCGGCACGAAGGAGAACACCGATGACCACCACTGTCCCGGAGAGCCTGCGCCGGGAGGTACTGGAGGCGAACCTCGCCATCCCCCAGGTCGGCCTGGCGACCCTGACCTGGGGCAACGTGAGCGGAGTCGACCGCGAGGCGGGCGTCTTCGTCATCAAGCCCTCAGGGGTTCCCTACGAGGATCTCGCTCTCGACGACCTGGTGACGGTCCGACTGTCCGACGGCGCCGTGGTGGACGGCGATCTACGCCCCTCCACCGACACCGAGACCCACCGCTGCCTCTACCGCGCCTTCCCCTCCATCGGCGGCGTCACCCACACCCACTCCACCCACGCGGTCGCCTTCGCCCAGGCCCGCCGCGACATACCGGTCCTCGGCACCACCCACGCCGACACCTTCAACGGCCCCATCCCCGTCACCCGCGACCTCACCCCCGAACAATGCGCGAAGGACTACGAGTACAACACCGGTGTCGTCATCGTGGATCTCCTTGGGGAGGAGGACCAGAAGGCAGTCGAGGTCCCCGCGGCCCTCGTGGCGAACCACGGCCCCTTCACCTGGGGCACCACCGCCCGCAAGTCCCTGGAACACGCGATCATCTGCGAGGCCGTCGCCGACATCGCCCTCCACACCCTGTCCCTCTCCCCGGCGGCACCGCCACCCGCCCACCTGCTCGAGCGCCACTACACCCGCAAACACGGGCCCGGCGCCTACTACGGCAATCCGGAGGCGGTGCTGCCGAAACACTGACGCGGCGGTACGCCGGTGCGGGCCGAGCGGCCGAGCGGCACTCTGCCGAGTCGGCGAACCCGGCGTGTTGAGCGGGTGAAGCTTGGGCCCGCGTGCGCGTCGCGGGGCATGGATGAAGGTCCCCGCCGTATCCGGACGAGTCGGCGGACACGACGCGCTGGAGGCGAGTGATGAACCAGAAACAGGTCCAGACCGGCCACACGACCCACCGGGTCCCGGTCCTCATCGTCGGCGGTTCCCTCGTCGGCCTGTCGACCTCGCTGTTCCTGGGCCGATTGGGCGTACGGCACACACTGGTGGAACGGCACGCCGGCACCTCCATCCACCCCCGCGGACGGGGCAACAACGTCCGCACGATGGAGCTGTTCCGGACGGCCGGCGTGGAAACGGGGATCCGGGACGCCGCCGCCACGCTGGCCGACAACCACGGAATCCTGCAGACACCCACCCTCGTCGGCGACGCGGGCGAGTGGCTCTTCCGGGACATCGACCCGGGCGGCGGACTGGCCCGCTTCAGCTCCAGCTCATGGTGCCTGTGCAGCCAGAACGACCTGGAGCCGGTGCTGCTCGAACACGCCGGGCGGCTCGGCGGCGACCTTCGGTACGCCACCGAACTGCTGTCGTTCGAGAGCGGGCCCTCCGGCGTCACCGCGGTGGTCAAGAGCCGGGAGACCGGCGAGCACACCACCTTCCTCGCGGACTACCTCGTCGCCGCCGACGGTCCCCGCAGCCCCGTCCGCGAGCAGCTGGGCATCGGCCAGAGCGGTCCCGGCGACCTGTTCAGCAACGTCAGCATCACCTTCCGCTCCCGTGGCCTCGCCGAGGTCGTGGGCGAACGCCGCTTCATCGTCTGCTATCTGACCGACCCGGCGGCCGACGGTGCGCTGCTGCCCGTGGACAACCGGGAGAACTGGGTCTTCCACGCTCCCTGGCACCCCGAACGCGGCGAGACGCTCGAGGACTTCACCGACGAGCGGTGTGTCGAACACATCCGCCGCGCGATCGGCGTCGCCGACCTCGACGTGCAGATCACCGGCAGGGCCCCCTGGCACGCCGCCCAACGGGTCGCCCGGAGCTACCGCGCGGGACGCGTCTTCCTGGCCGGCGACTCGGCCCACGAGATGTCCCCCACCGGGGCGTTCGGCTCCAACACCGGTATCCAGGACGCGCACAACCTCGCCTGGAAGCTCGCCGCGGTGATCGGCGGCTGGGCCGGGGAGGCGCTGCTGGACACGTACGACGCCGAGCGCCGCCCCGTCGCGGAGGCGACCAGCGCCCGCGCCGCCGCACGGTCGGTCGAGCACAGCCATCCCGGTTTCGCCCCCTCGCCCGGCGCGGGCGGCGGCGGTGGCCCACAGCGCGGCATCCTCAACGTGGCCCTCGGCTACCGCTATCCGCAGGGCGCCGTCGTCGGCGCCGACCCGGCGACTCCGGTCGTCCCCGAACGCCTCGACCTGTCCGGCGCACCCGGCAGCAGGGCGCCCCACATGGCCGTACGGCACCGGGGTGAGCGGATCTCCACCCTGGACCTCTACGAGACGTCCTTCGTCCTGCTCAGTGCTGCCGGCGACCCAAGTGGCTGGCACCGGGCCGCCGTCCGCCTCGCCGAGGAGACCTCCGTCCCGCTGACCTCGTACCGGGTGGGCGACGGCTCCGGTGCCGAGCTGACTCCCGAGGGCGACGCGGACTGGTCGGCCGTCCACGGAACGACGCCCGAGGGGGCCGTACTCGTCAGGCCCGACGGGTTCGTGGCCTGGCGGTCGCCCGGTCCTGTCCCGGATGCCGAGTCGGCGCTGCGCCAGGTCCTGGCCACGCTGCTGGGGTCGGTCTGACTCCCGTCCGATCCGGGCGCGTTCACCCGGGTGACCGCCCCGAGTGGTGGCGGGGACGCACCTGGCTGACGGTGGATCACGTCGGGGGAGGGCCCATTTAGCTGACGAAGCACCAGCTGCCCGGCCGCCGACGGAAGGAACGTCACATGCGCTCTGCTCGCATCCTCCTGACCACCGCGGCGGCCTCGGCCGTCCTGGCTCTCGGCGCCTCCGGCGCCTACGCGGCCGGGGACGACTGGGATTCGTCGGACTCCTCCTACAGCAAGGAGAGCAAGGACCCCAAGTACGACCCGGAGACCTACAAGGACAAGGGCGACGAGCACGGCCAGGAATCCGGCGGCAAGCACGACGGCGGCGGCTGGAGCGGCAGCCACGAGAAGCCCAGCGGCGGCATGCACACCGGGGGCGGCGGGCTGGCCTCCCCGGCGATGACCGCGGGCGGGCTCGCCGTGCTGGCGGTCGCCGGAACCGGCCTGTACGCGACACGCCGTAGGAAGGTCGCCGGAAGCATGGCCTGAGCCATGCCGGACGCGATAGCCGCTGTGGCCGCCACGCGCGTGCCGCGTGGCGGCCCGGCCGGCCCTCCCCGTGCCCCGTACGTCCGATCCGCTGCCGTCCCCTGGTGAGGTGGTCTCCGATGGCAGTCCCTCCCCCTCCCCCTACCCCCGCAGACGATCCCGGCCACGAGGAGCCCGCCCCGACCGGGCAGGGATCCCACACCAGGATCATGCTGAGCGCCGTGGCGATCCTGGTGCTGGCCGCGGGACTGTTCGGCGGCCACGACGAGTCGTCGTCCGACGCCTCGCCGCCGCCGGCCGCACCCGTCTCCGCTTCGGCTCTGCCACCCCGGCAGGCGGCCGGACAGCCGGCCGGCCGGCATCTGCCGCGATCGAGGCCCGTGCGTCTGCTCATTCCGAAGATCTCGGTCGACGCGCCGTTCACGGACCTCGCCATCGGTCCCTCGGGCCGTCTCGAGCCGCCGCCCGCCCACGACACCAACCTCGTCGGCTGGCACGCCAAGGGCGCCTCGCCCGGGGAGACGGGCACGGCGATCATCGCCGGGCACGTGGACACGGCGACGTCGGCGGCCGTCTTCGTGAACCTCGGAGAACTCGCGAAAGGCGACGTCTTCCACGTCGACCGGGCCGACGGGCGCAGAGCGTCCTTCGTGGTCGACAGCGTGGAGACGTTCGACAAGGGCCACTTCCCCAGCCGGCGGGTCTACGAGGACACGGCCACGGCCCAGGTCCGGCTCATCACCTGTGCGGGTGACTACGACCGTTCGGCCCGGGACTACACGGACAACCTCGTGGTCTTCGCCCACCTCCTCTGAGCCCGCCCCGACCGGCCGCCGGGCCGGCCGGTCACCCCCACGGTGCATACGAGTCGCGCGCTTGCGGGGGCGGCCTGACGATCGAGGAACGCCGACGTCATCCCCCGTGAACGACGTTCGTCCGCCTCTGCCCCCGAAGGAGATGTACCCAGGATGACCACCACGTCCGACCGTGTTTCGAAAGCGCCTGAGCAGCAGGCGTCACAGCGGGTCTCCCAGTCCGTGTTCGACGGCTCCAGGCTCCGTGTCGTCCTGCTGGTGGACGTCTACGACGGGGCCCAGCAGCAGTTCCTCGAGGCGTACGAGAGCCTGTGCAGCCAGGTCGCCTCCGTTCCCGGACATGTCAGCGACCAGCTGTGCCAGTCCATCGAGAACCCCTCCCAGTGGCTCATCACCAGTGAGTGGGAGAGCGCACCACCGTTTCTCACCTGGGTGAACAGCGAGGAGCACGTGCGGATGGTGGAGCCGCTGCACAGTTGCGTCCGGGACACCAGGTCGCTGCGCTTCCACATCGTCCGCGAGACGGGCGGCCCGGCGGTGCCGACCGGGCCCGGCGAGCGCCGGCTCCAGGCGTCCCCCAGGATCGGTGACGGGCTGATCCGTCACGCCCTCACCTTCACGGTCAAGCCGGGCAGTGAGGACACCGTCGCCAAGATCCTCGCCGGCTACACCTCACCGGAGCCGCGGGTCGACGACGCCACCCGGCTGTGCCGCACCTCCCTCTTCATGCACGGCAACCGGGTGGTCCGGGCCATCGAGGTGCGGGGCGACCTGCTCGCCGCGCTGCGCCACGTCGCCCGGCAGCCCGAGGTGCGGGCCGTCGAGGAAGCCATCAACCCCTATCTGGAGCAGGACCGGGACCTGGACGACCCCGAGTCCGCCCGGCTCTTCTTCACCCGCGCGGCGCTGCCCGCCGTCCACCATGTGACCACCGGTCAGGAGAGCCCGGAGGCCGAGCGGCACGCGCTGTACTACCCGGCCCGTGAAGGGTGCGGTATGCGGCTGGCCGAGCTGCTCGCCCGGCAGGACGAGGCGGCGGCGGACGACCCGCGGGGACCGGTGCTGCGCAGCACGATCTTCCAGCGCGACGACGTCGTGATGCGACTGGTCGACGTACGCGGCGCCCTCGACTCCGACCCCGGTCCCGTGCTCGGTCTCACGGACCACGGCCGGGCGGCCGAGCTGACGGCTCTGCTCGACGGCGAACCCCTCGGACTGGACGGCCGGGCGCTGAAGGACAGCACCCCGGCTCACCTCCTCGCGGTCTCCCGCATGGATCTCGTCACCGACCGCCGCGCGCCCGGCGCCTGACTCGCCGCCATCGGGCCGTGACCGGCCACGCCCTCATGTCGAAGCAGCACATGTTCGGAGGAACGTCGTGATCAAACGTCATCCCGGAGTGGTGGATCTCAGCGAGGTCGAGCCCAACACCCGGCGCGGAGGCGATCTGCGCGCCATGCTCACCCCCACCACGGTCGGCTCCACCAGCGGTTTCATGGGCGTGGCCATCGTGCAGCCCGGCGACCGCATCGCCGAGCACTACCACCCGTACTCCGAGGAGTTCATCTACGTCGTCTGCGGACAGCTCGAAGTGGACCTGGACGGCGAGCCGCACCCGCTCCAACCCGAGCAGGGGCTCCTGATCCCGTCCCACATGCGGCACCGCTTCCGCAACGTCGGCAACGTGGAGGCCCGCATGGTCTTCCACCTCGGCCCGCTGGCGCCGAGCCCGCCGCTCGGGCACGTCGACACCGAGGACGCCGAGGGCAGGCCGATCCCGGCGGAAGCGGCCCACGCGGGTGCGGGTGGGCCGGCCGAACGATCCCGGATGCGCTCATGAGGAGGCGCGTGGCGGTCACCGGCATAGGAATCGTCGCCCCGGGCGGCATCGGTGTCCCGGCGTTCTGGGATCTGCTGACCAGCGGTCGTACGGCGACCCGCGGCATCACGTTCTTCGACCCGTCCGGGTTGCGTTCGCAGATCGCCGCCGAGTGCGACTTCGACCCGGCGGCCCATGGGCTGGACGCGGAGCAGATCGCCCGGAGCGACCGCTACCTCCAGTTCGCCCTGGTCGCCGGGGACGAGGCGATACGTGACTCCGGTCTCGACCTCGCCGGGGAGAACCCGTGGCGGGTCGGCGTCTCCCTCGGCACCGCGGTCGGCGGAACCACCCGGCTGGAGAACGACTACGTGCTGGTCAGCGACCGCGGGCAGCACTGGGACGTGGATCACCGCAAGGCCGGCCCGCATCTGCACCGGGCGTTCACGCCCAGCACCCTCGCCTCGGCGGTGGCGGAGCGGTTCGAGGCCCGCGGGCCGGTGCAGACCGTCTCCACGGGCTGCACCTCGGGGCTCGACGCGGTCGGGTACGCCTTCCACACGATCGAGGAGGGCAGGGCCGACGTGTGCATCGCCGGCGCCTCGGACTCGCCGATCTCACCGATCACCATGGCCTGCTTCGACGCGATCAAGGCCACCTCCCCGAGCAACGACGACCCGGCCCACGCCTCACGGCCCTTCGACGCCCACCGCAACGGATTCGTCATGGGCGAGGGCGGCGCGGTACTGGTCCTGGAGGAGCTGGAACACGCCCGGGCCCGCGACGCGCACGTGTACTGCGAGATAGGCGGCTACGCCACCTTCGGCAACGCCTACCACATGACCGGTCTGACCCGTGAGGGCCTGGAAATGGCCCGGGCCATCGAGGACACCCTCGGCCAGGCCCGGCTCGACGCCACGGCGATCGACTACGTCAACGCGCACGGGTCGGGCACCCAGCAGAACGACCGGCACGAGACGGCCGCGGTCAAACGGGCGCTGGGCTCGCACGCCTATGACACGCCCATGAGCTCCATCAAGTCCATGGTGGGCCATTCCCTCGGCGCGATCGGGGCGATCGAGGTCGTCGCCTGCGCCCTGGCCCTGGCCCGCCAGGTCGTCCCGCCCACCGCGAACTACGAGACCCCGGACCCCGAGTGCGACCTGGACTACGTCCCGCGCGTCGCTCGCGAGCGCAGACTGCGCAGCGTGCTCTCCGTGGGCAGTGGGTTCGGCGGCTTCCAGTCCGCGGTGATCATGACCCTGCCGAGAGGGAGGACCGAATGAGCGCAGCGCATCCCCGGCGCGCGGCCGTCACCGGAATCGGCGTGGTCGCGCCCAACGGAAACAGCACCGAGGCCTTCTGGAAGGCCACCAGTGAGGGTGTCGTCGTCCTGGACCGGATCACCCGCGAGGGGTGCGAGCACCTGCCGCTGCGGGTGGCCGGACAGATCCGGGACTTCGACCCGCCGGCGGCGATCGAGGAGCGTTACCTCGTCCAGACCGACCGGTTCACGCACTTCGCGATGGCCGCGGCCGACATGGCGCTGGAGGACGCCGGGCTCAGCCGCTCCGACACCGACGCCGCGCCGTTCTCCGTGGGCGTGGTCACCGCCGCCGGGTCCGGCGGCGGCGAGTTCGGCCAGCGCGAGCTGCAGCAACTGTGGGGCAAGGGCAGCCGCTTCGTCGGGCCGTACCAGTCCATCGCCTGGTTCTACGCCGCGAGCACCGGGCAAATCTCCATCCGGCGTGGCCTCAAGGGCCCCTGCGGGGTGGTCGCCTCCGACGAGGCCGGCGGCCTGGACGCCCTGGCGCACGCGGCGCGGGCCGTGCGGCGCGGCACCGATGTGATGGTGGCCGGCGCGACCGAGGCGCCGCTGGCCCCTTACTCGATGGTGTGCCAGCTCGGCTACGACGAGTTGAGCACCGTCGCCGAACCGGACCGCGCCTACCGCCCGTTCACCACCGCGGCCTGCGGATTCGTGCCCGCCGAGGGCGGTGCCATGGTCGTGGTGGAGGCCGAGAGCTCGGCCCGGGAACGGGGCGTGCCGGTGCGGGCCACGCTGGCGGGACACGCGGCGACGTTCACCGGTGCCTCCCGCTGGGAGCAGTCCCGGGAGGGACTGGCCCAGGCGATCCGGGGCGCCCTCGACGAGGCCGGGTGCGCACCCGAGGAGATCGACGTCGTCTTCGCCGACGCCCTCGGTGTCCCGGAGGCCGACCGTGCCGAGGCGCTGGCGATCGCGGACGCGCTTGGCCGGCACGGCACCCGCGTCCCCGTCACGGCGCCGAAGACCGCCGTCGGCCGGGCCTGCGGCGCGGCACCCCTGCTGGACGTCGCCGCCGCGGTGCTCGCGATGGAGCACGGTCTGATCCCGCCCACCCCCAACGTCTTCGACGTCTGCCACGACCTCGACCTCGTCACCGCCCGCGCGCGAGCCAGCGAGATGCGCACGGCACTGGTCCTCAGCCGAGGACTCATGGGGTCGAACGCGGCGCTGGTGCTACGGCGCGGCGCCGCCGACGCCTCCTAGCGAGGCGTCGCACACACAACACCAAGCAAGGAGAGGAACCGCATGAGTGACCGAATCACCGTGGAAGAGCTGGCCGAGCTCATGAAGAAGGCCGCCGGGATCACCGTCGCCCCGCAGGAGCTCCAGCAGCGGCAGGAGTCCGGCTTCGACACCTTCGGCCTCGACTCGCTCGGTCTGCTCGGCATCGTGGGCGAGCTGGAGAACCGGTACGGCACGCCGATGCCTCCCGACGCGGAGAAGAGCAAGAGCCCCCGGCAGTTCCTCGAACTCGTCAACAGCGCGCTTCTGGCAGGAGCCTGACATGGCAGGACACACGCAGAACGACATCACCATCGCGGCCCCGGTGGACCTCGTCTGGGACATGACCAACGACGTCGAGAGCTGGCCGCAGCTGTTCAGTGAGTACGCCTCGGCCGAGATCATCTCCCGGGAGGGCAACCGGACCACCTTCCGGCTGACCATGCATCCCGACCAGGACGGCAAGGTGTGGAGCTGGGTCTCGGAGCGGGAACCGGACCGCGACACGCTCACCGTGCGGGCGCGCCGTGTCGAGACCGGGCCCTTCGCCTACATGAACATCGTGTGGCAGTACGAGAAGGTCCCCGAGGGCACCCGGATGGTGTGGACGCAGGACTTCGCGATGAGGCCGGACGCACCGGTCGACGACGCCTGGATGACGGACAACATCAACCGGAACTCCAAGGTGCAGATGGAGCTGATCCGGGACCGCATCGAGCAGGCCGCCGGAGAGCGCCGGCCCGTGTCGATGATGTCCGACTGAGCGGGACGGAGAACATGACGATGCATCAGTCCCTGATCGTCGCCCGGATGGCCCCGGAGTCGGCCCTGGACATCGCCAAGGTGTTCGAGGAGTCGGACCGGGGAGAACTGCCGCACCTCGTCGGGGTCGCCCGGCGCAGTCTCTTCCAGTTCGACGACGTGTACCTGCACCTCATCGAGTCCGAGCGGGACCCCGGGCCGGCCATCGCGAAGGCGGCCGGACACCCCGAGTTCCGGGACATCAGCGAACGGCTGTCGGCGTACGTCACCGCGTACGACCCGGCGACCTGGCGTTCGCCGAAGGACGCGATGGCGCGGTGCTTCTACCGCTGGGAGCGGGACGCCGGCTCCTGAACCGCCGCGGAGCACCGCGGAACGACGCTCGCCGGGCACGCACTGTTCGCGTGCCCGGCGAGCGTCGGTCAGGCGGTTCCGTCCGGGGACGGGGTCAGGCGGGGATCGTGCAGTCGAACGCGTGCAGATACGGGTTGACCGGGCGGATGTCGTCGATCACCAGGCCCGCCTCCGTCAGCCTGCCGGTCAGGCTCTCGGTGGTGTGCTTGGCCCCTCCGACGTTCAGGAGCAGCAACAGGTCCATCGCGGTGCTGAACCGCATCGACGGCGAGTCGTCGACGAGGTTCTCGATGGCCACCACCCGCGCTCCCGGCCCGCCCGCCGCGATGACGTTGCGCAGGACGCGGGTCGTGCTGTCGTCGTCCCACTCCAGGATGTTCTTGATGATGTACACGTCGGCCCGGACCGGGACGGCCTCGCGGCAGTCACCGGGCACCAGGCGCGTCCGGTCCGCGAGCGCCCCTCCCGCGCGCAGCCGTGGGTCGACGTTGTCCACCACGCGCGGCAGGTCGAGCAGGGTGCCGTGGAGCGCTGGATACTTCTCCAGCAGGCTCGCCACCACATGCCCCTGACCGCCCCCGATGTCGGCGACCGAGGTGCTCCCCGACAGGTCGAGGAACTGTGCCACGTCCCGCGCGGACTGCACGCTGGAGGTGGTCATGGCGCGGTTGAAGACGTCGGCCGATTCCGGGGCGTCCTCGTTGAGGTACTGGAAGAACTCCTTGCCGTACAGGTCCTGCACGACGTTGCGGCCGGTTCGCACCGCCTCGTCGAGCATCGGCCACGCGTCCCAGGTCCACGGCTCGGTGCACCACAGTGCGATGGCGCGCAGGCTGTTCGGATCGTCCTCGCGCAGCAGCCGGGACATGTCGGTGTGCGCGAACGTCCCGTCCGGCTGCTCGGCGAAGAGGCCGTAGCAGGACAGCGCACGCAGCAGCCGTCGCAGGGTCTTCGGCTCGGTCTTCACCGCGGCCGCGAGGTCCTCCACGGGCAATGGGCTGTCGTCGAGGGCGTCGGCGACACCCAGCCGGGCGGCCGCGCGGACGGCGGCCGCACATGCCGCCCCGAACACGAGCTCCCTGAGCCGCATGGACGGCGGTGGGGCGGTCTGTGCGGTTGTCATGTGCCCTCTTCCTTCTGCGAGTTCATGAGTGGCCACGGCCGGTCAGCACAGTCCCGCGGGCCGGGACGCCCCACAGGTGTTGCCTTCGAAGGTGTTGCCCTTGCCGGTGGTGTCCGTGTTGACGAGGTCCGCCGGGGCGTTGCCCTCGAGCACGTTGTCGGCGATCCGGTTCCGCTCGCTGGTGGTGCCCACGAAGCTCTTGAACAGGACGATGCCGCCCGACAGCGGGGACGTACCGACGTTGCCGGTGATGCGGTTGCCCGTCACCAGGGTGTCCTCGGCACCGGTCAGCACGATGCCGGAGCCCTGCAGCGCGTCCAGGCGTGCCGTCTTCGGGCAGGACTTGTTGTTTTTCTCGATGGTGTTGTCGCGCACGGTCAGTGCGCCGGCCTTCGGCTTGTTCTCGTCGCCCACGACGAAGACACCCGCGCAGTTGCCGGTGAGGTAATTGTCCGCGACGGTGAGGTTCCTCAGGCGCCGGACGGTGACGCCGATCCGGTTGCCCTCCAGGCGGTTGTGTTCGACCACGGTTCCCCCGGTGTCCGCGGCGCCCGCCTCCTCCTTGATCGTGTTCGCGAGGAACAGACCGGCGTCACCGTTGTCCCGGGCGGTGTTCCTCTTGAACACCCCGTGGGTGGAACGCTCCTGGGCGATGCCCCACACCCCGTTCTTCACCGCGGTCACGTGCCGCACGGTCAGCCCGTCGGTCGCCATGGCGAACACGCCGCTCCCGGTGAAGCCGGTCACGGTGAGGGAGGCGATGGTGACGCCCTCGACGTCGCGGGCCTTCGTCCCGAGCACGCAGATGCCGTTGCCGGCCTCGGCACACTTGCCGGTCTGCTTCGTGTCCGGCTCGATGACGGTGCTGCGGCCCAAGCCGGTCAGGGTGATCCCGGGGGTGCTCACCACGACGCTCTCGCGATAGGTGCCGGGGGCCAGGAGAACGGTGTCTCCCGGCTCGGCGGCGTCCACCGCCCGCTGGATCGACTGTCCGGGAAAGACCACGTGGGTCATCTGGTCGGCGGCGACGGGCGGGGCGGCCCCGAACACGGCCCCGATGATCGCCGCGGCGCATGCCAGGCGGGAGATATGAAATCTCATCATATCCGGTACGTTATGACCCGAAAGGTCGGGAACATGCTGGATGAGCCATCCGACGGCGTGTCACGGCCGGCTCGTGAGCCCGGCCTCCGCGGTGGACTTCAGGTCGCGCAGCCACGCCTCCAGACCCGCGCCGAGGGCCGCGGTCGCGGTGGGGACGTCCGCTTCGACCTGAGTGCCGGTCCAGGTCTCCTCGGTGTGGACGTGCACACCGCCCCTGACCTTCCTGAAGGTCCACAGGTGCACCCCCTCGTCGATGCTCAGCCCCTCCCCGATCGCGGGTCCGCTCCACAGGATGCAGTCGTGGTGCCGGAGTTCGCGGACCGTGGAGGTGATGCCGAGTGTGGTGGCGGGGGTCGTGGGGGTGGCCGGCACCGGGGTCGTCCACCGGAACCGCGACCCCTTCTCCAGCCGGCCGGGGTCGAGACGCTCGGCCGTGAGCACCGGGGGCTGCCAGGACGGCCAGCGTTCGACGTCCGTCTGGAGCTTCCACACGGTGCTCAGCGGCGCCTTGATCACGACGTCGGACCGGTAGCGGATCCGGGCGTCGGCGTCGACGCCGCGTCCGCCGCACCGGGGAGGCCCGCCCTGGTGGGCCGCTTGCGCGACCGGGACGGTGCTGGTGAGGACGCCGACGACGGCGAGCGAGACCGCGAGCGTGCGAAGCCTGATGGACATGGTGTTCCCCTCGTTGCGATGGTCGGTCCGGGTATGCGCCTGCTCGCTACGGGTTGAGGACGATCTTTCCGGCGACGGTGCCGGACTCGGCCAGCCGCAGGGCGTCGGCGGCCTCGGCGAGCGGCAGTCGGGCCGCGATCCGGGCGGTGACCTCGCCGCGCTGGAGGGCGGCGAAGACCTGGGTGAGGTCGGCGCGGAGCCGGGACCGGAACCGGTTCCTGGCCAGGGCCCGGCCGGCCCACACGTTGAAGAAGTAGGCACGCCGGCGGTTGGGCAGCGCGTTCCACAGCCACACCCGGCCCAGGAGCTTCAGTACGGGCCACTGCTTGGAGCCCTCGGCGTCAAGGGTGGTCGCGCTGCCGTACGAGACGAGCGTGCCGCCGGGGGCCAGGAGCCGCCAGGAGTCCACGAGGCCGCGGCCGCCGACGTGGTCGAAGACGGCGTGTACGCCGTGCGGGGCGAGTTCGCGGATCCGCGCGGCGAGGTCGCGGGCGCGGTAGTCGACCGGGACGACTCCCTGTTCCCGCAGGGCCTCGTGGTGGCGCGGGGACGCCGTACCGATCACATGGGCGCCCGCGGCCCGGGCGAGCTGGACCAGGACCGATCCGACACCGCCGTTGGCGCCGTACACGACGACGGTCTGCCCGGGGCGGACGCGGGCCTTGCGGTGCAGCATCTGCCAGGCGGTGATGCCGTTGACGACGAGGGTCTCCGCCTCCGCCGCACCGATCCCCTCGGGCACCGGAACCACGTCCGCCGCGTCCACGAGCACATGGCTGGCCCAGCCGCCGACCTTCACCAGCGCGGCGACCCGGGTGCCGGCCAGGTCCGGCGCCACGCCCTCGCCGGTCGCCAGGACCGTGCCGACGAGGTCGTAGCCGGGCACGAACGGGAACGGCGGCTGGTCGTAGTAGCGGCCGCGCCGCATCTGCTGCTCGGCGAAGGAGACACCGGTCGCCTCCATCCGGATCACGACCTGGCCGGGCCCGGCGGTGGGGACGGCTCCGTGCCGGATCTGCAGCCCCTGGGGGTCGACCTTGCCCGGCAGGACGACCTCGACGAGTTCTTCGGTGTTCATGACGACCTCCACAGAGACGCTGGGTTACTCGGCTTCGCGTTCGTTAGAAGTTATAACCGCCCGAGCTTGGAAGTGTCAATAACTTCAGTGATAACCTCTAACCATGGTGAACACGGAGGCGAAGACACCGCGCGAGCGCTACCGCGCCCAGGTGCGTACGGAGATCAAGGACCGCGCGTGGGAGCAGATCGCCACGGCGGGCGCGTCCGCGCTCTCCCTCAACGCGATCGCCAAGCAGCTGGGCATGAGCGGACCGGCGCTGTACCGGTACTACGCGGGCCGTGACGAGCTGATCACCGAGCTCGTCAGGGACGCGTACCGCAGCCTCGCCGACACCTTCCGCGCCGCCTCCCGCTCCGGCGCCGACGTGACCGTGCTGGCTCACACCCTGCGGGCATGGGCCCTGGAGGATCCCCAGCGCTACTTCCTCATCTACGGCACGCCCGTCCCGGGCTATCACGCGCCGGACGACATCACCGCGATCGCGTCCGAGATCATGGCGACGATCCTGGACGCCTTCACCGCGCTGCCGTCGAACGGCCCGGCGACACCGTTCGACACCCACCTGGATGACCACCGGGACTGGGCGGACGGCCACCCCGCCCCCGCCGCCACCCTCCACCGGGCCCTGACCTTCTGGACCCGGCTGCACGGCACCCTGTCGCTGGAACTCGCCGGCCACTTCAACGGGATGGGATTCGACCCCGCGCTGCTCTACGCCGCCGAACTGGACGCCCTGACCGGCCTCGACCCGATGTGACTTTCGTCCTGCCGGGCGCACCGGCCGCCGACGCCGGTGACGGCCGGGCATCTCGCGTCCCAGGAGGTCACAGGGCTGTGGAGACAGGCGCACGGCCGGAACACTCGTGCACGCAGAGCAATATCTGTGCCCGTGGTGTGAGAAATAGAGACGGGGCCCGGCGAGTATTCCTCGAACAGCGGTCGGATTCAGAATCAGTGAAACCGCAGGTCCGACCCCCCGTGCTAGTGTCGATCTCAGTTGCAGGTGTGGTTGCCAGAAGGTTTTTTCCGACGGGCTAATCAGCACGGCGACACGGAGATTCACACAGGGTGAATTTCCGAAACCGCCTCCGAAGGAGAAATGACATGGCTACTGGCACCGTGAAGTGGTTCAACGCGGAAAAGGGCTTCGGCTTCATCGAGCAGGACGGCGGCGGCCCCGACGTCTTCGCCCACTACTCGAACATCTCCGCCCAGGGCTTCCGCGAGCTGCAGGAAGGCCAGAAGGTGTCCTTCGACATCGCTCAGGGCCAGAAGGGCCCGACGGCCGAGAACATCGTCAACGCCTGACACCGGCACCGCAGCGCATACTTCGCAGCTGGGGCCCGCACCGTGCGGTGCGGGCCCCAGCTCGCGGCATTTTTCAGGGCGCATCACACATCGCCTTCGGCTCGTTCTCGCGATTCTCTGCGCCGCTCATCGGCTGCGGGAATTCCTTGATACGCGCCGTATCAAGGAAGGTTTCGCATGAATCGCACACGCACTACTCCCACCCGTGGCCGCTCCGCCGGCCCGCGCCGTTCCAAGCCGCACGGAAATCGGCAGGCCGTGTCGGGCGAGTTCGCGCCGCCCAGGACGATCACGCCCGGGCTGCCCCCCGTCGAGGCGTTCGCCGATCTCGACATGCCCGCACGGCTGTTGGCCACGCTGGCCCAGGAAGGCGTGACCGTACCGTTCCCGATCCAGGCGGCGACCCTGCCCAACTCCCTGGCCGGCCGTGACGTCCTCGGCCGCGGCCGCACCGGCTCGGGCAAGACCCTCGCCTTCGGCCTCGCCGCACTGGCCCGTACGGCGGGACGCCGTGCCGAGCCGCGACAGCCGCTCGCCCTGGTCCTCGTCCCCACCCGCGAGCTCGCCCAGCAGGTCACCGACGCGCTCACTCCGTACGCCCGCTCCGTGAGCCTGCGGCTGGCCACCGTCGTCGGCGGGATGTCCATCGGCAGGCAGGCCGGCGCGCTGCGGGCCGGGGCCGAGATGGTCGTCGCGACGCCCGGGCGACTGAAGGACCTCATCGACCGGGGCGACTGCCGCCTTGACCAGGTGGCCATCACGGTCCTCGACGAGGCCGACCAGATGGCCGACATGGGCTTCATGCCCCAGGTCACCGCCCTGCTCGACCAGGTCCGCCCCGGCGGCCAGCGCATGCTCTTCTCGGCCACCCTGGACCGCAACGTCGACCGGCTGGTGCGCAGCTACCTGCACGACCCCGTCGTCCACTCGGTCGACCCCTCGGCCGGCGCGGTCACCACGATGGAGCACCACGTCCTGCATGTGCACGACGCGGACAAGCACCGGACGACCACCGAGATCGCGGCACGCGACGGCCGGGTGATCATGTTCCTCGACACCAAGCACGCGGTGGACCGGCTGACCAAGCACCTGCTCAGCAGCGGTGTCCGCGCGGCGGCCCTGCACGGCGGCAAGTCCCAGCCGCAGCGCACCCGCACCCTGACGCAGTTCAAGTCCGGGCACGTCAACGTGCTGGTGGCGACCAACGTCGCGGCGCGCGGCATCCACGTCGACAACCTCGACCTCGTCGTCAACGTCGACCCGCCCACCGACCACAAGGACTACCTGCACCGCGGCGGCCGTACGGCCCGCGCCGGCGAGTCCGGCAGCGTCGTCACCCTGGTCACTCCGAACCAGCGCCGCGACATGAGCCGGCTGATGGCTTCGGCGGGGATCACCCCGCAGATCGCCCAGGTGCGTTCGGGCGAGGCAGAGCTGAGCCGCATCACCGGCGCCCAGGCCCCGTCCGGGGTCCCGGTCGTCATCGCCGCGCCGCAGCCGGAACGCCCCCGCGGCGCGTCCTCCGCGTCCTCGTCCCGGGGCCGTCGCGGCCGCCGGAGCCAGTCCGGCCAGGGCCGCCCCGCGGGCGAAGCGGCACGCCGCGGCGGACCGCGACGGACCGGCTTCGGTTCCGCCGCCTAGGACGTCCTCTCTCTCAGCTCCCAGTGGGGCCCTTGCCGACACGTGTCGGCAAGGGCCCCACTGTCGTATCGCCTGCCTCAGGATGTCTGCGTCACTCGAACGCCAAAATCTCCTCTTGTCAGAGTAGACATTGGCCGTCGGCACGGTTACTGTTTTTCTCGTAGCCAAGGTCGAGCAAGACCCGCAGACATGAACTGGCGGGTAGCAGTACCGCAGTACGCAGTACCTGTTCAGCATTGGTTCGGAGCAAGGACGGAGGAGCAGACGCCATCAGGATCGCCCGGCCCGAAAGACTCGGTCCGGGTACCGCAAGACCCCGGATTGGATGGTGGTCCCCGGTCACGCAGCCGCGATCCCCGCACCCCTCCCGTCATCGGGCCGGGTAGCGGAAACCGAAGGTCGGCGCAGCATGAGGGCCGACAGATGGTGTTGAATTCCCTTCGGGGCCCTGGTGCCGTACGGCATCAGGGCCCCTCGACGCGTTGTACAACGAGGTGACATGGCAGCAGATATTCCCCTGGGCAACCGCCTGGACGACGACGACTACCCGGCGTACACCATGGGCCGGGCCGCCGAGATGCTCGGCACCACACCAGGCTTCCTCCGAGCCATCGGCGAGGCCCGTCTGATCACTCCGCTGCGCTCGGAGGGCGGACACCGCCGGTACTCCCGCTACCAGCTGCGGATCGCGGCCCGCGCCCGCGAGCTGGTCGACAGGGGAACCCCGATCGAGGCCGCGTGCCGCATCGTCATCCTCGAGGACCAGCTCGAGGAAGCTCAGCGCATCAACGCCGAGTACCGCCGCGCCGCGAACGCGGCGGCCGACAGTTCCGGGCCGGGTTCGGGCTGACCGACGGACGCGATACGGCCCGCCGCGCACCGCGGTTCAGAAGGCGGCGATCCCCTCCATCCCCGACTCGCCGAAGGCCGGCAGGCCCGTTGCCGTCGTCACCTTGGTGAGGGCGCCGTCGGTCTCGACGCGGAAGCCGTCGACGGTGCCGGAGGTGGCGTTCTGGACGTAGACGAACCTCGCGTCCCTGGTGACGGCCAGGTCGATCACCCCCTGCGACTTGCTCGACGGCGGGGTGGCGATGCCCACCTTGTCGGTCAGGGAGAGCTTGCCGTGTCCGTCCATGCGGTAGCCGGTGACGGTGGAGTTGCCGGTGTTGCCGCCGTAGAAGAAGTCGCCCGCCCGCTCCAGCCAGCACAGCACCTCCTGACCGCTGGCCAGGGGCCGCTGAAGGACCTTCAGCCTGCCGTCGCGCCCCACCTGGTAGGTGGTGACCGTGGACTTCTCGGCCTCGGCGACCAGCATCCGCTTCCCGCTCCGGTCGAAGCTGATCGCGAACGGGACACCGCCTGCCGACTTGTTGACCACCGGTGCGGCGACGGCCGGGAGACCGTTCCGCTTCATCGGGAACACCTCGACGGTGTTGTTGCCCTTGGTGGTGACCACCAGGTTCCGTCCGTCGGGGGTGAACTCGACCTCGCCCGGAGAGGTGTCGAAGCGCGGTATGTCCTTGTTGTTCAGCCCCAGTGAGCGGTGGGAGCCGGGCAGCGGCTGAAGTCCGCCGCCGGTGATCCTGAAGCCCTGGACGCTGCCCGCGCCGCCCGCGTTCATGACGTACGCGATCCTGCCGTGCACCGCGATGCTCGACGGGAACCGTCCGCCGGAGCTCACGACCTTCCGCTCGCCGAGCCGCTGTCCCTCGACGCGGAACGAGGTCACCGTGCCGCTGCCGGCGTTGACCGCCAGCAGCATCCCCGAGCGGTCGTCGTAGACGAGTGAGCCCTGGGAGGCGAGCGAGTCGGTGGGGGCGTCCACCTGGTCGCCGCCCTTGCCGCCGGTCGTGTAGTCCGCCGCGCGTTCGAGCTTGCCGTCGTCGCCCCGTTTGAACACGTGGATGGTGTTGCCGGCCAGCTCGTTGCCCTGGACGAAGACAGCGTGATCGGCCCCGGCGGCCTTCCCGGAGTACTGACTGGCGGAGGCCAGGGACACGGCCACGGTGGCCGCCCCGGCGAGCGCGAGAGCGCCACCGCCGATCACGACGCGCCGAGTCCTGGAACGTCCGCGGTGCCCCCTGCGGGTGCCGGAGGACCGGCTCGTGCGGCGGTGCTCGATGTGGCCGTTGTCCATGTCGCCGTGCCTGCCGGAGTCCATGCCCATGTCCGTTCCTCGGTGTCCGTGCGGTGTCGTCCGCGGCTGCGAACGACACCAGAGTGGCCAGCGGGAACGGTGTGCCTGTAGGGAACGCGGTCCGCGTCAGACTCTCGTAAGAGATCCAGGGCGGCCGGGCGCCCGGGTGGTGTCACCAGCTCACGGCGTCGTCCATCGACTGCTGCCAGTAGGTGACCTTGAGCGAGTCGTCGACGTAGATGCCCTTCGCGGGCAGCGGCGGGTGGGCGCCCGCGCCGACGCTCCCGTTGCCGGAGCGGCCCTGGAAGTAGACGGTCAGGGACTTCGCGGTGTAGCCGTTCGCGCCGCTGCCGTCGGTGGCGGACAGGTTCACGGAGGCGTAGCCGGACTCGCCGGGCTTGAGCGTGACGACCGCCTGCGGCTGCGAGTCCTCGATGACCGGGGGCACCGACTGGGCCTCGCCGAAGCGGACGACCGGGTAGCCGTACAGGTAGCAGCTCTTGCTGCCGGTGTTGGTCACCGTGAGCAGCATGTGGTTCACGGGACGGGTCAGCGGGGCCGCGACCGTCTTCGTGGTGGAGCCCTCGCAGGTGACCGGCCGGCCGGAGGAGACGGGCGCCTTCGAAGCAGCGGTGTGCGCCGCCGTCGTCGCGGCGCCGCCTGCCGACCCGCCGCCCGAGGAGTCCGTGGCGGCCGAGGGGGCCTTGCCGGCCGAGGAGCCCGAGGAACCCGAGGAGGCGGGGGAGTCGGAGGCCGTGGTCGGGGAGGAGGTCGCGGACGAAGGGCTCGTGCTCGACCCGCTGCCCTCGTCCTGGGCGCCCGTCCCGTCGTTGCAGGCGCTCAGCGAGAGCGTGGCGAGGACGGCGGTGGCGGCGGCCGCGACGAGACGGGTGCGGGAGGTGCGGAGGCTGGACATGTGTGGTGCCCCTTCGGTGTTCCGGTGGCGGTGGTGATTGGATGACCGAAGCTTGTGAGGTGATCCGTCCCGACCGCCACGTTCAGCGGGCAGTTGGGGACACTGGAACGCCGAAACGGGCTCTGACCAGGGGGAATTCAGTGACCCTGGAATGCGTGACTGGGACGCGGGGGGTTGAGGGGAACGGGTGTCGGAGGAAACGGGGACCGAGCGGACGGAGGAGTTCGCGCAGCTGCTGCGGGAACTCAAGGACCGGTCGGGGCTGAGTTACGGGACGCTCGCCAAACGTCTGCACATGAGTACGTCGACGCTGCACCGCTACTGCAACGGCACCGCGGTGCCGGTCGAGTACGCCCCGGTGGAGCGCCTCGCGAGGGTCTGCCGGGCCACACCGCAGGAGTTGGTGGAGCTGCACCGGCGCTGGATCCTGGCCGACGCGGCACGTGGGCGCAAGGCGGATCAGGGCGCGACGCGGGAGCCTGTCCAGGAAGCCGGTTCGGACGGTACGGCGGACGACGGACAGGGCGAGGCCGGGGGCGAGAACACTGAGCCGGTTGTCATCGATACGACGGGCGTGGCCGTGCAGGCTCGTCGTCCCTCGTGGCTCCGTCGTCGCCGTACCGCGGTGATCGCCGCCGTCGCGCTGGTCGCCGCGCTGGGTACCGTCGCCTATGCCCTGCGTCCGACGTACGTCCGCGCCGGGGACACCACGGCGCCGACGGTCACCGGCACCCTGGACGTCGGCGAGCCCGCGCAGCCCTCCACCACCCCGTCCCCGAGCGGAAGCGGACACAAGCCGTCCGCATCGGCCTCCGCCTCCCCCACCGGGACGGCCGCTTCGGCAGACGCCGGGTCCGGCACCTCGAAGGGCGACGGCACGCGGGGCGCGAACCGGCCCACCTCGGCCGTCCCCCTCGCCGTCGCCGTCCGCCCCTATGTCTACGAGGACCCGTGCAGCCAGCACTTCCTCGTCGACAGCGACCCCGAGCAGGTCGGCCCGCCGGCGAACGAGGAGAACGCGCCGCGCTGGTCCGCCGCCTACGGGGCGGTCTCCTCCGGCGAGCAGCGGGTCGCGCTCACCGTGCAGGGCACCGGTGAGGACACCGTCGTCCTGAACTCCCTGCACGTCCGCGTCCTCACCAAGGGTGCGCCGCTCGCCTGGAACGACTACTCGATGGGTGTCGGCTGCGGCGGCGGTGTCGGCACCAAGACGTTCGACGTCGACCTGGACAACGGCAGTCCCACCGTCACCGTCAAGAACGGCCAGCGCGACTTCCCGTACAAGGTCAGCGAGTCCGACCCGGAGGTCTTCTACGTCACCGCCCACACCAAGGCGCACGACGTCCGCTGGGACCTCAGCCTGGACTGGTCCAGCGGTGACCGCAGCGGCACCGTCCACCTGGACAACGCCGGCAGGCCGTTTCGGACCAGCGCCGATGCGGGCCGCCCGGGCTACGACTATCCGCTGGGCAGCAGCGAGTGGATCGAGCGGGTGGGCGGCTGATCGGGCGGCTGACCCGGGCGCACGCGGCGGTTCAGAGCAGTTCGGGCTGCGGCTGTGGCTGGCGCGCCGGCGCGGTCGCCGGTTCCCGGCGGGCGACGGTGCGGACATAGCCGTAGATCACCGAGGCCATCGCCAGCAGGAGAAGCGGTCCGGCCAGCCAGGGGTACTCGGCCATGCGTACCGGAAGGAAGCGGTACGACAGCAGGAGTGCGACGAAGACCGTCGCGCCGTAGGCGGTCAGCCGGAGCCCCGGCCGGTCCCAGCCGCGGTCGAACGAGCGCAGTCCCGCCTCGATGGTGAGGGTGAACACCACGCCGGCGACGAGGTCCACGCCGTAGTGGTAGCCGAAGCCCAGCGTGGCGCAGAGGGTGGCGATCAGCCAGAAGGTGCCCGCGTAGCGCAGCAGGCGGGGGCCCGTGCGGGAATGGATGAAGATCGCGGTGGCCCACGCCGTGTGCAGGCTGGGCATGCAGTTGCGGGGGGTGACCTTGTCGAACGGTATGGAGTGCGGGGCGGATATCGGTGGCGGTGTCTGCGGCCACAGGTTCGCCACCGCCCAGTGCCCGTCGCTCGGTATCTGCGGCGACCACAGGGCTATCGACGCCCAGTGGTCGGTGCCTGTGCCGTACGCGAAGACCGGGCCGACCACCGGGAAGATCATGTAGATGGCCGGTCCGAGCAGGCCGATCAGCAGGAAGGTGCGCACCAGGTGGTGGCGCGGGAAGCGGCGCTCCGCCGCCACGTTGCGCAGTTGGTACAGCGCGACGACCACCGCGGCCACCGCGAGCTGGCCGTAGATGGTGTCGAGGAAGTTGAACCCGATCGCTCCGGTGGCCGTGACGAGCCGGCCCATGAGCCACGACGGGTTGCCCAGGGCGTGGTCGGCGTTCGCCAGATACGGGTCCAGTACCTCCGGCCGGCTCTTCGCGGTGATGAGGAGCCAGGTGTCACCGGTCTTGCGGCCGGCCACCAGCAGCAGGCCCAGCCCGACGCCCTTCAGCAGCAGGACGCGTTCCCGGCCGGTGCGGCGGACGACGGCGAAGACCGCGCAGCCCAGGAGCACCCACAGCGCGCCGTTGCCGAAGGGGTGGCCGTGGGTCACCTTGACGTCGAAGATCCACCGGACCACCGCGAAGGCGAGGTCGATACCGACCGCGGCACCCGTCACGACGAACCGTTGCCGCCAGGTGAGCACCACCATCATCAGGGCCAGGCCGGCGTACAGCATGGGGCCTGACTTGGGCGGGCATATCAGCTCTCGCGCCTGAGTGGTGAGCGGTCCCGGCAGATCGTAGTGACGCGCGGCGAGTTCCAGCGCGACGAAGAACCCGAGGGCCACGACAGCCGCCACGGCCCAGAGTCTCGCCCGCGAATCAATCTGCGGTGGCATTTGTATCAATTTCGGCCAATTTCACTAGATGCTCGTCAGAAAACCGCCCGCCCGACTGAGGAAGAGGGAAGGATCGCGGTCCGGGTTCCTGTGTCCCCCCTGAGAAGCCCGGCTCACCGAAGATGCAGGGTATGGCATGACGCCAACAATCGAACACCGGTCGGCGGCGTTCCGATTCATGCCGGTGACACCGTGCTGGCTAACCTTCGGGGGTGACGACCGAGTTGGTCCTGCTGTCCCGGGTCGCCCATCGCGGGCGGGAGATCACCGCACCCCGACTGCGCGGCCTGCTCGCCCTGCTCGCGCAGGATCTGCGGACCGGCTGCAGCACGGGGCGGCTGGCGGAGGGGCTGTGGCCGGAGGAACGCCCCGAGCGGCCCGCCAAGGCGGTGCAGGTGCTGGTGTCGCGGCTCAGGGCGCAGGTCGGGGCCGACCTGGTCGTGAGCACGCCCACGGGATACCGGCTGGCGCTTGAGGAGCGGCAGGTCGACAGTTCCGCGCTGGCGCTGCACGAGGTGGCGAGCGCCGAGCGGGCGCGGGGCGGGGATCACGAGGGCGCTCTCAGACAGGCCGAGGCGGGGCTGGAGCTGTGGGACGGGAGCGTGGGCGCCGGAGCGGGCGAGGATCTGCACGATCCGGTGGTGGCGCTGCGGACCGGTCGGGTGCGGGTCTTCCGGGCTCTGGTGCGTTCCCGCGCGCTCTCGCTCGCCCGGCTGGGACGACGGGAGGAGGCGCTCGCGCCGCTCGCCGAGCTGGCCCGCGAGGCGCCCCGGGACGAGGAGGTGCTCGCCGAGCTGCTGCGCTGCGAGGCCGCGACCGCCGGGCGAGCCGCCGCGCTGGCCCGGTACGACACCTACCGGCGAGGGGTGCGCGAGGAACTCGGTACTGATCCGGGGGATGAACTGAGGGCCCTGCACCGGGAGTTGCTGAGCGCCGACACACCCCGCGTCCGCCATGGCGTGCCGCACGAACCCAACCCCCTGCTGGGCCGGGACAGCGATGTCGCCGCGGTGGCCGGGCTGCTGCGGGAGGCCAGGGTGGTCACCGTCGTCGGAGCCGGCGGGCTGGGCAAGACCCGCCTGTCCCACGCGGTGAGCCGGGCCGCCGAGCAGCCCGTGGTGCACTTCGTGGCGCTGGCCGGCGTCACCGCCGACGAGGACGTGGCCGGTGAGGTGGCCTCCGCCGTGGGGGCGGGGGAAGGGCGGCAGTTCACCGGGGACGCGGTGAGCGGCATCGTCGCCGCGCTGGGCACCGGGCCCGCGCTGCTGGTGCTGGACAACTGCGAACAGGTGATCGCCGGCGCCGCCGACCTCGTACAGGCACTGGTGTCGCGGTCGAAGGAGCTGCGGATCCTGGCCACCGGCCGGGCCCCGCTCGGCCTCACCTCCGAGTCCGTGTACGCCCTGCCGGAGCTGTCCCCGGCCACCTCGGCCGAGCTCTTCGTGCAGCGGGCCCGGGCCGCCCGCCCCGGTGTGGAGCTGCCCGCCGACCGGGTGGCCGAGATCTGCCGGCACCTGGACGGACTGCCGCTCGCCGTGGAGCTGGCCGCGGCCCGGGTGCGGGTGCTGTCCGTGGCCGACATCGCGCGCCGGCTCCGGGACCGCTTCGCGCTGCTGCGGGGCGGGGCCCGGGACACGCCCGAGCGGCACCGCACGCTCCAGGCCGTGGTCGAGTGGAGCTGGAACCTGCTGGAACCCGAGGGCCGGGCGGCGCTGCGGGCGCTGTCCGTCTTCCCCGGGGGCTTCACCGAGGAGGCCGCGCGGTACGTCCTCGGCGACACCGGCGACGCGCTGGCCCTCCTGGAGCAACTGGCCGGTCAGTCCCTGCTCAAGGTGGACGACAGCCCGTCCGGGGTCCGCTTCGGGATGCTGGAGACACTGCGGGAGTTCGGCGCCGCCCGCCTCGCCGAGGCCGGCGGGACGGAGGCGGTGACCGGCCGGTTCCTGGCCTGGGCACGGGACTTCGGCCGGGCCCACCACGACGTCCTGTTCACCGGCGACCAGTTGCCGGCCCGGATCCGCATCCGGGCCGAGCAGGACAACCTCGTCCTGGCCCTGCGGCACGCGCTGGCCCGCGCCGACGGTCCCGCCACCGCGGCCGTCACCGCCGTACTCGCCTCCCTGTGGGCCACCGAGACCCACTACGCCCGGCTCGCCGCCCTCGCCGCCGAGACCGGCGGACCGCTGTCGCACTTCCTCCCCGGCCCCGGTAACCCCGAGGACGTCGAGCCGGCCCGCAGCGCGGCGGCGGCGTGCGCGGCCAGTCTCGTCATGGGTCAGGGCACCCGCGCCGTACGGCAGTTCGTGACCCTGCGCCGACTGCCGCCCGCCCCGCCCGACACCCTGCTGCGGGCGGTGAACGTGGTGCTGAACGCGGTACCGGACATGCATCCGCCGCACTACGCACGGCTCCAGGAGCTCTGCGACGCCGGGGAACCCCTGCTGGCGGGCGTCGCGACCTGCGTCGCCAGCTATGTGTGGGAGTCCGAGCACGAGCCGGAGCGCGCGCTGGAGTGCGCCCGCCGGATGACCGGCACGCTGGGCCCGCTCCGCAACCCGTCCATGATGCTGCTCACCCACGGCCGGATCAGCCAGCTGTGTCTCCAGTCCGGGCGGGCCGAGGAGGCCTACGACCATCTGCGCGCCCTGCTCGGCACGCTCGACGCGTTCGGCGACCGGTGGGACTCGATCGGCGTGCGCTGGAGTCTGGTGCAGGCGTGTCTGCAGCGCGGGGAGGTCGACGAGGCCGAGTACTGGCTGGGGCTCGCCGCTCTGGACCGGCAGCCGGAGGGCATGCAGCTCTACACCCCCGACCTGTCCTCCCGGGCGGAGCTCGCGCTGGCCCGGGGGCTGACCGAGACCGGGCTCGGGCTGTGGCGCCAGGCGGTGGCGCGTACCCGGGAGGCCGTACCGCTGCACGCCGGTGACCCGTTCCTGGAGCCGTGGTCCCTGGAGGTGTGCGCGGCCGCGCTCGCGGCCCACGTCCAGCACGGCCGCCCGGAGCCGGTGGCCGGTCTCGCCGACGAGCTGCGCGAACGGCTGCTGGTCATGCTGACCGCCGACTCCGACGACAGGTCTCCGGCCGGCTTCCCGGTCTACGGCACCGTCCTGCTGGCCCTCGGCTTCGCCGGGCTGGCCCGGGGCGACACGGCGGCCGTACGGCTGGTGGCGCTGGCGGAACGGATGCTGGTCGGGCGGGAGTACCCCACCCTGTCCGCCGCCCGGTCCCGGCAGGCCGCGGAGAACGCCGACAGGGCGGCGTACGCCGAGGCCCGCACGGCGTACGCCGCCCTGGGGCGGGAGGAGCTGCGGGCCGAGGCCCTGCGCGAACTGGTCAGGTCCGCGGCTCGCGGGTGAAGCGGGACCTCGACCAGAAGTAGCCCAGCACGGTCAGGGCCACACACCAGCCGACGGTGAGCAGCGCGTTCTTCGTGCCGATGGCGCTGCCCAGCAGCAGTCCGCGCAGGGTCTCGGTGGCGGGTGAGAAGGGCTGGTACTCGGCGAACCAGCTGAACCACCCCGGCATGGCGTCCACCGGCACGAACGCGCTGGACAGCAGCGGCAGCACCATCAGGGGCAGGGCGAGGTTGCTGGCCCCTTCGGCGTTGGGGCTCACCAGTCCCATACCGACCGCGATCCAGATCAGCGCGAGACTGACCAGCGTCAGCAGTCCGGCCGCCGCGAGCCATTCCACCGGTGTGGCGTCGGGCCGGAAGCCGATGGCCAGCCCGACGGCCAGCACCACCGCGAGCGCCATCAGGGTCTGGATCACACTGCCGACGACATGCCCGATCAGCACCGAGGCGCGGGAGATGGCCATGGTGCGGAACCGGGCGATGATGCCCTCGGTCATGTCGGAGGCCACGGACACCGCGGTGCCGATGGCGGTCCCGCCGACGGTCATGAGCAGGACGCCGGGGACGACGTAGGCGATGTACTCGGAGCGGTCCCCGGGGCCGCCGGTGATGCCGGCGCTCATCACGTCACCGAAGACGTAGACGAAGAGCAGCAGCAGGATGACCGGGGTGAGCAGGAGGTTCAGGGTGAGGGAGGGGTAGCGGCGGGCGTGCAGGAGGTTGCGCCGCAGCATCGTGACGTGGTCACGCAGGGCGTGGGTGGCGGGAGCCGCGGGGGCGGTCATCGGACGGTCTCCTTGGGCTGGTCGGTGACGTCGGCGCTGCCGGTCAGGGCGAAGAACACGTCGTCCAGGTCGGGGGTGTGCACGGACAGCTCGTCGGCCTCGACTCCGGCCGCGTCCAGCCAGTCGAGTACGGCCCGCAGTTCGCGCTGGCTGCCGTCGCTGGGGATCTGCAGGGCGAGGGCCTGGTCGTCGCGGCCGGCCTCACGCAGTGCGGTCGCCGCCTGTTCGTAGGCCTGCGGGTCGGAGAAGCGCAGTCGTACGTGACCGCCGGGGACGAGCCGCTTGAGCTCCTCGGCGCTGCCCTCGGCGACGAGTCTGCCGTGGTTGAGCACCGCGATGCGGTCGGCGAGCTGGTCGGCCTCGTCCAGGTACTGGGTGGTCAGGAGGACGGTCGTACCGCCCGACACCAGCTCGCGGATGATCTGCCACATGGTGTGGCGGCTGCGCGGGTCGAGGCCGGTGGTGGGCTCGTCCAGGAAGATGATCCGCGGGTCGCCGACCAGGGTCATGGCGATGTCGAGACGGCGTGCCATGCCTCCGGAGTAGGTGGACGCGGGCTTCTTCGCGGCCTCGGCGAGGTCGAAGCGTTCCAGCAGTCCGGCGGTGACCCTTCGGCCCTCCCGCTTGGAGAGGTGGTGCAGGTCCGCCATCAGGAGCATGTTCTCCTCGCCGGTGATCAGCCGGTCCACGGCGGAGAACTGTCCGGTGACCCCGATGGCGGCGCGTACCGCCTGGGCCTCGGCCGTGAGGTCGTGGCCGCCGACCCTGGCCTGTCCGGCGTCCGCCGAGATCAGCGTGGACAGGATGTTGACCACCGTGGTCTTGCCCGCGCCGTTCGGCCCGAGGAGCGCGAAGACCGTCCCGGCGGGCACCCGGATGTCGATGCCGTCGAGGACGGTCTTGTCCCCGTAGGACTTGCGCAGCCCGTTGGCCGCGATCGCGAGTTCATGGTCCGTCGTCGTCATGCCGCAGAGCGTGGGGCCAAGGCGATTCAGTACGGCTTCACTACGGTTTCAGCCGTCTGCGGTGACCTCTGAGTACTGAAACCAGCAGATCAGAGGCTGTACGGGACGGTGCCGTGCCGGTGACGGCGTGACGGCGGCACTCGTCTCCCGGTGCGTGCCCCCGACGGCCGCGCATCGGGAGGCGCGCGTAGGCATTCCGCGGGTGCCGGGGGACACAGGGAGGCACCTGCGATCACCCCTGCGGAAGATGCGTTGTGGATCACCTCACGTCTCAAGGCCACTCGCGAAGTCTTCCGCGGGCCGTAAAAGTCTGCTCCGGTGGCGTCACATATGCATGTGCGCCGCCGTTAGGGTTGTGACCACTGTGAGCATCTGGGGACCGCATCGGCGCCGAGTCCGCCGGGCCCCTGGACGCGCCCCCGAAACGAAGGTGCCATGCCCGCCGAGACCTCTCCCGCCGGCAATCTCGATGACGACGACTACCCGGCCTACACGATGGGGCGGGCCGCCGACATCCTCGGCATCACCCCCGCCTTCCTCCGGGCCGTCGGTGAGGCGGAGCTGATCACGCCGCTGCGTTCGGAGGGCGGTCACCGCCGGTACTCCAAGGGTCAGTTGCGTATCGCCGCCCGGGCCCGTGAACTCGTCGACCAGGGCACCCCCGTCGAGGCGGCCTGCCGCATCATCGCCCTGGAGGACCGGCTCGCCGAGGCCCTCCGTCTGAACGAGCGGATGCGTCGACGGCCGGACGAATAACTGTCACGGCGGCAACAGATTCACGTGCGGGGCGCGTCGAAGTTTTCAGCCCGGCCCCCACCAGAATTCGGGGCGGCGTAGATCCGCCTACCTACCGTGTGTTACCGTGATAAAAGTTGCAGTTTTGGTTTCCGGAGAATTTCTATGAAGTTCCCCGGCGTCTTTCCGGTCTTCCGGAGGGGAGTCCATCGCGGCGACTCGGGGTCCGTACAGTGCGGGTCCCGGCACTGCCCCCTAGGGAGATTCAATATGGCATCTGGCACCGTGAAGTGGTTCAACGCGGAAAAGGGCTTCGGCTTCATCGAGCAGGACGGCGGCGGCGCCGACGTGTTCGCGCACTACTCGAACATCGCCACCTCCGGCTTCCGCGAGCTTCAGGAAGGCCAGAAGGTTACCTTCGACGTCACGCAGGGCCAGAAGGGCCCGCAGGCCGAGAACATCGTTCCCGCCTGACGCTGACGCGTATCTTCACGGCTGGGGCCCGCACTCTTGGGGTGCGGGCCCTGTCCCATTGTCCCGAAGAATCTGAATTCTTCGTTTCTCCCCGGCTCTTTCTTGCGAATTCTCGTGCGGTTTCGCCGCGCCCCGGAGGAATTCCTCGACACGTGCCGCACGCATCGAGGAGGGTTCCGCTCCCATGAACCGCACCCGTCGCACCGGGAACAGCACCGGAAACAACGGGAACAACACGTCCCGTTTCCGCTCCTCCCGCGGCGCGAGCCACCAGCGCTCACGCCCGGCCGCCGCACCCGGCGGCGAGTTCACGCTCCCCACCACCGTCACCGAGGCGCTGCCCGCGGTGGAGGCGTTCGCCGACCTCGACCTGCCCGAGCGCCTGCAGGCCGCGCTCCGCACCGAGGGAGTGACCACACCCTTCCCGATCCAGGCGGCGACCCTGCCGAACTCCCTGGCCGGCCGTGACGTCCTGGGCCGTGGCCGCACCGGTTCGGGCAAGACGCTCGCCTTCGGTCTGCCCCTGCTGGCCCGCCTGGACGGCCGGCGTGCCGAGCCCCGGCATCCGCTCGCCCTGGTCCTGGTACCGACCCGCGAACTGGCCCAGCAGGTCACCGACGCGCTCACCCCCTACGCGCGGGCGCTGCGCCTGCGCGCGGCGACCGTCGTCGGCGGCATGTCGATCGGCCGTCAGGCGTCCGCGCTGCGGGCCGGCGCCGAGGTCCTCGTGGCGACCCCCGGCCGGCTCAAGGACCTCATCGAACGCGGCGACTGCAGTCTGAGCCAGGTGACGATGACCGTCCTGGACGAGGCCGACCAGATGACCGACATGGGCTTCATGCCCCAGGTCACCTACCTGCTCGACCAGGTCCGTCCCGACGGCCAGCGGATGCTGTTCTCCGCCACGCTCGACCGCAACATCGACCTGCTGGTGCGCCGCTATCTGCACGACCCGGTGGTCCACTCGGTCGACCCGTCCTCGGGCACCGTCACCACCATGGAGCACCATCTCCTGCACGTCCGCGACGACGACAAGCACGCCACCGCCACCGAGATCGCCGCCCGCGACGGCCGCGTGATCATGTTCCTGGACACCAAGCACGCGGCGGAGCGGCTGGCCAAGCACCTGCTGTCGGTGGGTGTACGGGCCTCGGCGCTGCACGGCGGCAAGTCCCAGCCGCAGCGCACCCGGACCCTCGGCCAGTTCAAGGACGGTCAGGTGACGGTCCTGGTGGCCACCAACGTGGCGGCCCGCGGGATCCACGTCGACGACGTCGACCTCGTCGTCAACTTCGACCCGCCCGGCGACCACAAGGACTACCTGCACCGCGGCGGCCGTACGGCCCGCGCCGGCGAGTCCGGCACCGTCGTCACCCTGGTCCTGCCGCACCAGCGGCGCGCGGTGGACCGTCTGATGTCCGACGCCGGCGTCACCGCGCAGACCACCCGGGTCCGCCCGGGCGAGGCCGAACTGAACCGCATCACCGGAGCCCGCACTCCCTCCGGCGTGCCCGTCGTCCTCCCGGTCCCGGCCGCCGCCGAGCCGCCCAAGCGCTCCGGGGCCCCCGGGCGGAGCCGCAGCGGCCGTCCCGCGCGGGGCCGCCGCCGCTCCACCCCCACCAGCCGATAGCCGTACGACCCACGGACGGGGTCCGGTGGCCGCGCCACCGGCGTCCCCGTCGAGAAGGAGACGAACAGGGCCGCACCCTGGCCGTTCTCACCGTCACGTCCCGACCGCTCCCCGTGGAGGCACCATGCGCATCGTCATCGCACGTTTTCCCTTCGACCTGACCATGAGCGAGGTCGAGAGGTCGATGGAGGGCGTTCAGCCCGAACCCGCCACCGGCACGTGTGTGACCGTCGGCCGCCATGTCTACCCGGTCAAGCAGGTCGGCCAGGTGATCACCCGGCAGGACCGCCGCGACTTCACCGCCAACGAGGTGAGCAGGGCCCTGACCCGGCTCGGCTTCACCTGCCACGAGGTCCAGCCGCCCCGCCCGGAGGCCTTCAACGACCCGTCGGCGTCCCTCCCCTGGGCCGACACCCCGCTGGGCTGAACCGCCGGGCACCACGGCCGACGCCGTGGAGCCTGCGGGAACAGGAGTACGACCCGGCCCCCGACCCCCGTCCGGCTCGCGTCCACCCACCCGGCCCCCACCCGCTCGCCGGTCAGCAGGTTCCACACCTGTACTCCGCACTCCGGGTGCCCAGATCGCTCCGTTCCGTTTCCCAGCCCCGCCAAGCGTGCAAGACTGCGGCTCCGCACGGCAGAGCCGCCGTGTGCCTCCTGTCCTCGCGTGCCTCCTGTCATCGCTTGAGCGGGGAGCTGCGCGGCGCGACGCTGGGGGCATGGACAGCAGGGGCAGCACACCCGGAGGCACCGTGGACGGACGCGTACCCGAGGACCTGGCGGTCGTCGTCGACGCGGTCGGGACGGTCACGGTGTGGAGCGCCGGGGCACGGCAGCTGCTCGGATACGAGGCCGAGGAGGTCGTAGGACGTCCTGCGGCCGGACTGCTCGCGGCCGATCTGCCCGAGTCCGCGCGGCGCCATGTGGCCGTCGGCCGGCGCTGGGCCACCGAGGTGGCGCTGCGGCACCGGGACGGCGGCCGGGTCGTCGTACGGCTGACGGGGACACCGCTCGCGGACGGCGACGGCGGGCGGCCGTGGCTGGTGACCCCCGCGGCCCCGGAGCATGTGGCCGGACCCGTCGAACCGGACGCGGAGGCCCTGTGGGACCTCACGCTCGCCCAGCTGCCCGTGCCGGTGGCGGTCTACGACCGTGAGGCCCGGCTGGTGTCGGCCAACGAGGCCATGACCCGGGTGATGGGCCGCAGCCTGACCGAGATGCGCGGCCTGACCCTGTGGGACATAGAGCCGAACCCGCCCTTCGACGAGTACGACCGCCTCCAGCGGCAGGTCCTGCGCACCGGCGAGCCGGTCTTCCACGAGAACTTCGGACAGGCGCCCGGCGAGGTCCGGGACCACGCCTGGTCGATGTTCCTCTCGCCGCTGAAGGACGAGAGCGGGGCGGTGCGGGGCGTGTCCGCGGCCGTCTTCGACACCACGGAGCAGTACTGGGCCCGCCGTCGCCTCGCCATCCTCAACGACGCCAGCATCCGCATCGGCAGCACCCTGGACGTGACCCGGACCGCCGACGAGCTCGCCGAGGTGGCGGTGACGGGCTTCGCGGACTTCGTCACCGTGGACCTGCTGGAGTCGGTGGCGCTCGGCGAGGAACCGGAACCGGTGCCGCCGGACCGGCCGGTCACCCTGCGCCGTACGGCCCAGCGGTCGGTCCTCGACGGCTGCCCCGAGTCGGTGGTCCCGACCGGCGCGACGACGCTCTACCCGGTGGACACACCCCCGATGCGGGCCCTGATCGCCGGCCGCGGCACCCTGACGTCGGCCGCGGACCCCGGGATGCAGCGGTGGATCGAGGCCTCCCGGGGCCGCGCCGAAGCCGTGAGCAGGCACATGATCCACTCGGTGATGATGGTGCCGCTGCGCGCCCGTGGGGTCACCCTGGGCCTGGTGCACTTCCTGCGGCACCGTACGGCGGAGCCCTTCAGCGAGGACGACGTGCTGCTCGCGGAGGAGATCGTCGCGAGGGCGGCGGTGAGCGTGGACAACGCCCGCCGCTACACCCATGAACGCCGCACCGCGCTCACCCTCCAGCGCAGCCTCCTCCCCGAGCGCCCGCCGGACCTGGCGGCGATGCAGGTGGCGTACCGCTATCTCCCTGCGGGCTCCGGCGCGGACGTCGGCGGGGACTGGTTCGACGTCATCCCGCTGTCCGGCGCCCGGGTCGCCCTGGTCGTGGGTGACGTGGTGGGCCACGGCATCCACGCCTCGGCGACGATGGGCCGCCTGCGGACGGCCGTACGGACACTCGCGGACGTGGACCTCGCCCCCGACGAGCTCCTCACCCAGCTCGACGACCTGGTCGTCAGGCTCGACCGGGAGGAAGGGCCGCAGGCCGGCGGGCGGGCTCAGGCCCCGACGCCGGGCGAGGTGGGGGCCACCTGCCTGTACGCGGTCTACGACCCGGTTTCCCGCCGCTGCACGATGGCCCGTGCCGGCCACCCGCCGCCGGCCGTGGTCACCCCCGACGGCGAGGTCCGCTTCCTGAACCTCCCGACCGGCCCCCCGCTCGGCCTGGGCGGTCTGCCGTTCGAGTCCGTCGAGGTGGAACTGGCGGAGGGCAGCCTGCTCGCCCTCTACACCGACGGCCTGGTCGAGGCGGCCGACCGCGACATCGAGGACGGCCTGAACCTGCTGCGCGGGGCGCTCGCCGAAAAGGCGGGCCCGCTGGAGGAGACCTGCGACCGGGTCCTGCGGACGGTCCTGCCGGCCCGCCCCGCCGACGACATCGTCCTGATGCTGGCCCGCACGTCGGCCCTGGACACCGCGAGGGTCCGCACCTGGCAGCTCCCGCGCGACCCGGCGGCCGTGGCGCGGGCACGGAAGTCGGCGAGCGAGCAGGTGACGGCGTGGGGGCTGGGCGATACGGCTTTCGCGACGGAACTGATCGTCAGCGAGCTGGTCACCAACGCCGTCCGCTACGGCGACGACCCGGTCGTCCTACGGCTGATCCGGGACACGGCGCTGATCTGCGAGGTGTCCGACGGCAGCAGCACGGCTCCGCATCTGCGGCGGGCGAGGGTGTTCGACGAGGGTGGGCGGGGGCTGCTGCTGGTCGCGCAGATGGCGGAGCGATGGGGGAGCCGGCAGACGGCCACGGGGAAGACGATCTGGGCGGAACTGGGGTTACCGGGCGATTAGGTTGGCCGGGTTGCCCGATGTGCAAGGGACTGCAAATGGAACGGTGACTTCACCCTCCTGTGCGACGATGCGCCCGTGAACGCACCCTCCAGCCCTCCCTCAGGCGGATCCCCTACGGCGCCCGCCTCCAAGTTCCCTGGTTTCGCGGCGGAGTTCAAGGACGCCGTGACGCTCAGGGCCTTCGGCCTGGTGCTCGGCGGCCTGCTGGTCCAACTGGCCTTCATCGTCTCGTACGTGGGCGCCTTCCACTCCCCCACCCCGCAGCGGATCCCGGTGGCCGTGGTGGCCCCCCAACAGGTGTCCGCGAAGATCGTCGCCCAGCTGAACGCCCTGGACGGCGACCCGGTGAAGGCGACGGCGGCTTCCAGCACGGCTGTTGCGCGCGAGTGGGTCCTGACCCGGCGTACGGACGCGGCCTTCCTCTTCGACGCGACGGGCACCCATGACACCCTGCTCGTCGCCTCGGCGGGCGGCCCGTCGGTCTCCCAGACGGCGACCCAGATCGCCCAGCGGATCGAGGCGTCGGAGAAACGCGGGATCGCGGTGACGGACATCCGCCCGCCCAACCCCGGCGACGGCCGCGGCATGACGTCCTTCTACCTGGTCCTGGGCTGGGTGATCGGCGGCTATCTCACCGCGACGATCATGGGCATGGCGTCGGGCTCCCGCCCGGCGAACCGTCCCCGCACCCTGATCCGCCTCGCGGTCCTGATCCCGTACGCGGTGGTGTCGGGCGTGGCCGGAGCGGTGATCGTGGGCCCGGTGTTCGACGCGCTGGGCGGCCACTTCTGGGCACTGAGCGCGATCGGAGCCCTCACGGTCATGGCCTCGGCGGCGACGGCGCTGGGGTTGCAGACCCTGCTGGGCCTGCTCGGCACGGGACTGGTCGTCCTGCTGTTCGTGGTCCTCGGCAACCCGAGCTCGGGCGGCGTCTACCCGGCCCCCCTGCTCCCCGACTTCTGGAGCGCCATCGGCCAGGCGCTGCCGCCGGGTGCGGGGACGACGCTGGTCCGCAACACGGTGTACTTCTCGGGCCATGCGACGAGTTCGGCGCTGTGGGTGCTGGGCGCGTACGCGGTGGGAGGAGCGGCGCTGGCGTGGGGCGCGTCCTGGTGGCGGGAAGGCCGGGGGGCCGACGCGGGGGCGCGGGCGTCGGCGGCTGCCTGACGGGCGGTACGGCGTCCGCAGGGGGACGCGTGATGGTCGAGCGGCTCGGGTGAAGGAGGGTGCGTCAGACCATGGCCGGCCGGTCCACCAGCAACGCCGTCCTCCACCGGGTGTCCTCCGGCGACAGCTCAGAAAGACGGCGGCCGCGTGCCGCTGATCCTGTCCCGATCCCTGGTGACGACCGCAGACAGTACGCTGAAACCAGCGGGATCGCGCCCGCGACTCAGTGTCCGGGAGGTGCTTCGTGACGGCCGAGATGGTGGCCCCGGCGTGGATGCATGAGCAGATCACGGCGGAGGAGTACGAGTCCTGGTCCGAGGAGCAGTGCGCCGGCATCGAGATCGTGGACGGGATGGTGGTCGTGACTCCGAGCGCGTCCAAGCGACACAACCGGCTGGCACGGATTCTGGCGAACTCCCTGGATGCCGCCGCGGGCCCGGAGTGGAACGCCGACACGGACTTCGACGTCCGGCTTCAGGACGTCCCGCTCACCAATCGCCGCCCGGACGTCGTCGTGTACCGCGCGGACACGATCGACATCGCGCCCACCCGCCCCGAGCACGTTCTGCTGGTCGCGGAGGTGGTGTCACCAGGCTCGGAGACCACCGACCGGATCGTGAAGGTCGACCAGTACGCCAAGGCAGGCATCGGCTTCTACTGGCGGATCGAGCAGGCCGCGACAGGCGTCCCCCTCGTGTACACCTACGTACTCGACCCCGCGACGAAGACCTACCGGGACGGAGACGTGTTCACCGGCGTACTGAAGGCAGCGGCCCCCTTCCCGGTGGAGATCGACCTCGGTCAGGTCTGACCCGCGCTCCGCTCAGCAGCTCTTGTGATCATGTCACCGGCCTGTGACAACGCTGTCCTCAAATGATGGCTCCGGGATCCCTCCGGCTCGTAGGCGCCTCATATGGATCGAGCAACCAATCGATTCCCAGGGGGATTTCATGTCCGACAACCGTCGCAAGGCCTTCCTCGTGTCCGCCGCTCTGATGGGTGGAGCCATGTTGATGACGGCGTGCCAGAACGCCGACGCGGTCACGGACTCCGGCGCCTCGCAGGGGTCTTCGTCCAGCAATCCGGTCGCCACCGCGGCCACTCCGTCCGGTTCGTCGACCGGGGGCGGCCAGGGCTCTCACGCGGCGAACACCGGGACGAGCAAGGGCAAGGGCTCCGAGGACGGCGTCGGTTCCGGCGTCGACACCGGTGACGGCAAGCGCGAGCCCGTCGAGCAGGGCTGCGGGGCCAACGACATCTCCTGGAGCACCAGGTCCGAGAGCCAGGCCGGCGGGTACATCCTGGTCGTCGCGAAGGCGAAGCCGGGGATCACCTGTTACCTGCCCGCCGCGCTGCCGACCGTGGCGTTCGGATCCGACGGGACCCAGGCGGGTCCCGCGGAGCAGTCCGTCGGGCAGCAGATCAAGCTGAGCGGGAGCACCGCCGCCTACGCCGGGGTGAACCCGAAGACCACCGGCACCGACGGCGGCAAGGAGCTGGACAGCATCATCGTCGCCGTCGGTGACGACGACCCCGACCCGGTCTCCCTGCCGGTCGGCACCATCACCGTCGACGAACCGGTCGTCACCAACTGGCACACCGACCCCGCGGACGCCGTTCCCTTCAACTGAGGTGCTGCACAAGGGGAACCGGCTACACCTCGTCCGTGGCGAACAGTTCGAGGTGTCCGCACTTGGGGCAGCGGAGTGCCGCTATCTGCCGCCGGGGGCGGCCCATCCGCTTGGCGCCCCCGAAGAGTCCCCGCTCCAACGCGCCCTCGATCCAACGCGCATACCCGCGCGAGTGCTCGCCGGCGTCCTCGATGAAACCGTCCGTCAGACCGACTGTGCCGCAGTGGGTGCATGTGTAGTTGTTCATCGTGCGAGTGTAGGAAACGGTGCCCTACGTCACCGCCAGCGCAGGCGCAGGCGTCGGCGCCCTCCCCACCCGCGCCCTCCGCAGGAACGGCTTCTCGACGGCGTAGTACGACAGCAGCGCCATCAGCAGCGTCAGCACCACCGTCGCCGCGAGCCGTCCCTCCTGCACGCCGAGGGAGGCCAGGAGCCGTACGACCGGGTAGTGCCAGAGATAGATGCCGTAGCTCAGGTTGCGGCCCACCCAGGCCAGCGGGGTCAGGGCCAGCAGCCGGGACATGCGGGCCTCGGGGCGTAGTTCGAGCGCCGTGACCAGGGTCGCGGACAGGGCCGCCACCGCGAGGAAGCCGACCGTGTACCACGCGGCCGTCCAGGCGCCGAGGTCCTCCGTCACCGGGACCTGCCAGGCGACCAGTCCCAGCAGGGCGAGTGCCGGCCACGCGAGGCGGCCGGACCAGGTGCGCAGGAGGGCCAGGCGAGGGTCGTCGGACCGCAGTCGGGCCAGGGCCACGGCGACCAGGGCGCCGGCCAGCAGCTGGTCGGCGCGGGTGTCGGTGCCGTTGTAGATGCGGTGGGCCGCTTCCGGGTTCCACAGGACGCAGCGCCACAGCAGGGGCAGCACGCACAGGGCCGCCGTGCACAGGAGGACCGTACGGGCCCGGAACCGCCGTAGGGCGAAGAGCAGAACGAGCGGCCACAGCAGGTAGAACTGTTCCTCCACGCCCAGCGACCAGGTGTGCGCGAGCGGGCTGGTGAGGTCGGAGTAGGGCCCGGACTCCATGGCCCGTACGACATTGGTGAGGAAGACGGCCGACAGGCCCGCGGCCTGGATCGAGCCGTCGAAGCCCCACAGGGACGTCGTCGACGCCAGCAGTACGCAGACCGCGCACAGGGCCAGCAGCGCGGGGACCAGCCGCAGCCAGCGGCGCCGGTAGAAGGACATCAGGGAGATGCCGCCGCGGCGGACGTACTCGGCGAGCAGGAGGCGGGTGATGACGAAGCCGCTGATGGTGAAGAAGACGTCCACGGCGACCGCGCCGCCCGGCAGCACGTCGGGCTCCACGTGGTGGACGATGACCAGCGCGACCGCGAGGGTGCGCAGTCCGTCCAGTCCGCTCACCCGGCCGGTGCGGGAGACCGCGGACGGAAAACCCCGGCTCGCACGGGGTGCGACCGGGGCTGGGGGTCTGCGGACGCCGACCGCCGTGTCCGCTCCTTCCTGCTCCTGTTCCGCCTCGGCCGTCGAGTCCGGTGCCTTCGCCATGAAAGAGATCTCTTCTCACCTGCCCGCTGAATCGAGTAATCCCGGTGCGCCTAACCGGAAATCACGCTCGCATGCCTCTCTGGGCGTGGGCTGTGAGAACGGATTGGATGACGTGTTCATGACAAGTAAGCGCCCATAGCTATAAAAGAGCCCGGGCCCCTGGCCGGCGCGTACGGCGCGGGCCAGGGTGACGGCCCCGACCCGGAAGCGCGTCCGAACGAGCTAGGCCGCCTCGGGTCGCGGGAAGTCCTCGTCCTCGTCCTCCCCGAAGTCCGGGGCCTGGAACGGGTTCGTGGTGGGAGGCGGCAGAGCCACGGGGGTGCGCTGGGGCTGTCCTTCCGGAGCGGAGAACAGCGAGGTCAGATCGATGAGAGGGGGTCCTTTCTCCTACAGCTTGGTCATCTTGGAGTACGGACTCAGGATCCGCATCTGCGACGAGCCGAAATCCACGAGCACGGCGATTCCGTCCTCGACGCCGATAACCCGGCCGAGACCGTACATGTCGTGGGTGACCTGGTCGCCGACGGCGAAGTGCTTGGGCGCGGGGGCGACCGGGGCCTTGAAGGGACTGGTGGGCAAATGACGCTTCGGTGCAGCAGGCTTTGTCATCCTCCTCAGTATGCGCCTACGGGGGCCCCGCCCGCTCCGTCTGTCCAGGTCCCGATTCGAACACGGACGGGCTACGGACCGTGGAGCGCGTCACAACCTCCGCTCCAGCCGATCAAGAAGTCGGTAAGAACCCCTCCCCACCTACAACTTTCGCTCCAGCCGTGTCGTCCAACTCGCGCCCGGTGCCGGATCACCGCGCCGGGATCCTTTTGTCCCATGTGGGGTATGTCATGATTTTTGTCCGTGCCGGGGTCGTGGGGGCGCTGGTCGTCGCCGGGCTCGGGAGTGGGGTCGCGTTCGCCGATGACGCGGCGCAGAGCGACGGGCTGGAGATCCAGGCGCCGTACGAGCAGGCGGTCGTCGTCGCGCCCGGTGACGGCGGTGCGGCGCAGTACCGGTCGCTGGCGCTCGGCCTGCAGCACTACAACAGCGACTTCACCGTGACCGACGGGCGGCTGACCGTCGACGCCTCCGGGCTCGCCGGGGTCGCCGAGATCGCCTGGCCCGGCAACTGCGCGCCGGACGACGCCGGCACCGTCGCCGTGTGTGACACCGGTGACGTGCCGGTCCGCTACAGCCCGCAGCTGCAGCTGAAGGTGCGGGCCGCGGCGGGCGCCGCCGTGGGCGCGCAGGGCGCGATCGAGTACTCCGCCACGGCCACCGGCGGCCCCGACGGCACACTGACCGCCCCCGAGTACTCCGCTGAGACCTTCGTCACTGTCGGCTCCGGCCCCGATCTCGGCGTCAGCGCCCCGCAGGACGTCACCGGTGTCGCGCCCGGCACCGGCCTCACCGTGCCGTTCTCCGTCACCAACACCGGCGACGAGACCGCCCACGGCTTCAGTGTGAAGCTGTGGGCGACGTACGGCCTCGGCGTCACCACCCGCTTCCCGCAGTGCACCTACACCGGCCCGGACGACACCGACGCCCAGTACCCGGCCATGACGTACGTGACCTGCTCCTTCGACACCGAGGTCGCGCCCGGCGCCACCGTGGAACTGCCCGAGCCGCTGCGGCTCGCCGTCACCGGCCACGCGCTGTACGAGCGGTTCGACTACGAGGTCGAGCCCGGCGGTGACGTCCCCGACCTCGACACCTCGGACAACGGCCGCGCCTGGCACATCGACGCCGACAACACCGCCGACTTCGCCGTGCACGGCACGGAGGTGAGCGGCGCGCAGGGCGACACCGTCGCCGCCGGTTTCCGCTTCGTCAACCGCGGCCCCGCCTGGGTCGCTGACGTCGCCTCGGGAGACCCGGTCCCCGCGATCGACTACTACCTCCCGCCGGGCACCACCGCCACATCCGTGCCCGGCACCTGCCGGACCGGCCCGGCCTCCGACGTCCCCCATTACGTGTGCACCCTGCCGACCTGGACCAGGCCCGACCTGAAGGTCGACTTCCCGTTCCGGCTGCGCGTCGACCAGGTCGTCCCCGACGCCAGGGGCCGGGTCGTCGTCCGTCCCTACGACGGCAGCGCGTCCTTCGCCTTCGACCCGAGGACCAGGAACAACTCGGCGAAGGTGGTCGTCAACCCGTCCGCCTGACGGCGGCGAGGGGGGCGGGCCCGCGGCCGGTCCCCCTCATCCCCGTACGTTCCCCATCTCCGCCATGAATCCCGTCGGGTTGCTGTCGAACCCCCGGATCAGCTCCTTGGCGTGCCACGCCCCGGACGCGTCCCTGGTGAACTCCGCGATGGTCGCGGCGGTGGCGTCCGCGACGCCCGCGAAGTCGTCGGCCAGCAGCCTGCGGTAGCCCTCGACGACGAGCACCCCGGCGTGGGAGAGGTCGCCGAAGGTGCGGGGCCCGCCGGTCTGGTGGATGGCGACGCCGACCACCACCCGCCCGTAGGCGGACGACAGGCGCTCGAACTCCAGCTCCATCACCTCGACGACCCCGAGGCCGAGGCCGGTCTCGCTGTGCCGGATCATGGTGATGGTGCCGTCCGGCGAGCGGCTCTCGGTGTGCACGACGTACTCCGGCCGCCCGTACGGGTCGTCCACCGCGTAGGTCGCGGCGACGATGTCGAGGTGCCGGGCCGGCTCCCCGTAGGGGCTCGGGTCCCACTTGAGCCGCACCTGGACCTTGCCAAGTCCCACACCGTCGGCACGCATCAGACCGCTCCCCGTCAGAGTTCCCCCGGGACCCTCCCGCTTGCTGAAGTATGTGCTCCGATCAGCCTCTTGACGCCTCACTGACGGTTATCTCCTGGTCAGATCTCGACCAGGAGCCGTCAGCCGGCCGCCGCCCCCGACCTGTGCCAGAGATCGGTCATCTCCTCGGCGGCGCCCGGCGCCACGAGCAGCAACGGCTGATTGTGGGAAGGCAGTTCGGGCAGCGCCACCGCTCCCGCCTCCTGGGCGATCAGCAGCGCAGGGAGTCCGTCGACCGCGTGGAAGGAGCCGATCGCGGCCGCGGTCGCCCGGCCCGCCGCGACCTGCGCGAGGGACAGGGCCGTGGAGCCCATCACCCGAACCGTGCAGTGCCGGTCGGCGAGTTCGGCGAGCAGGGCGTCCATGCCGGGCCAGTGGGCGTGCGCCGCCCACTCGGTGAGGAAGACATGGCCGGTGAGGGTGGTGTGGGCGGCCGCGTGGACCCGGGTGCCGTTCAGATACGCCCCCCTGCCGCGGACCGCGGTGAACGTCTCACCGCGCCACGGGTCCGCCACCACACCGAGCAGCGGGGTGCCGTCGGCTGCGGCCAGGCCCAGCGAGAAGGAGCACCAGCCCAGTCCGTGGGCGTAGTTGGTGGTGCCGTCGACCGGGTCGATCACCCAGTGCGGGGCACCGGCGGAGCCCTCCGTCGTGCCGTACTCCTCGCCGACGATCCCGTGGTCCGGGAAGGCCCGCCCGAGCACCTCGCGGGTGTGCGTCTCCACCGCCTCGTCGGTGGCGGTCACGATGTCCGCGGGGCCGTCCTTCTCCCGCACCTCGGCCCCCGGGTCACGTGGGCGCCGGATCGCCTCCGACGCCCGGGCCGCGAGTTCTGTCGCGACCTCCAGCGCCCGGTCGAGATCCACGTCAGCCACAGCTCGTCACCCGTCCCTCCACGTACTTGCCGATGATCGCGTGCAGCAGGAAATCCACTGCCCAGGAAAGCAGCACAACGGGCACGGGGCCCCGCGGGCGGCAACCTCCCGGTGAACCCGGAGTGACACCTGTCCGCCGCTCATCCCGCACTCTCCTGCCCGCTCGCCGTCGGCTGCAACGGCAACGCGGTGCTCACCTCGAAGCCACCCTCGGGCCGCGGCCCGACCCGGAGTTCACCACCGATGGAGTGGGCGCGTTCGCGCATGCCCATGACGCCGAAGCCCTTCACGGGCTCGTGGGCGGCCGCGGCGGGCGGCCCCTCGTCGGTGACCGTGATGATCAGACGGGTGCCGGAGTAGACGAAGCGGACGTGCGCGGTCTGGGTGGCCGCGTGCTTGGTGACGTTGGTGAGCGCCTCCTGCACGATCCGGAAGGCCGTCAGGTCCACGCCCGGCGACAGGTCCTGCGGCTCCCCCTCCGTGGCGACGGTGACGGTGATGCCCGCGGAGGCGCACGAGGAGACCAGTTCGGGCAGCCGGGCGAGGCCGGGGGCCGGTTCCGGCGGTGCGGAGCCCTCGTCGCCGGTCTGCCGCAGCAGGCCCAGCGTGGCCTTCAGCTCACGCAGCGCGGACGAGGTCGTGCCGGTGAGGTCGTGCAGGATCTGCTTGGTCTGCGGCGGGTTGACCAGCGCGAGGTGCTCGGCGGTACCGGCCTGGGCGTTGGCGAGGGCCAGGTGGTGGGCGACGACGTCGTGCAACTCCCGGGCGATCCGCATGCGTTCCTCGGTGACCCGGAGTCGCGCCTCCTCCTCCCGGGTGCGTTCGGCGTGTTCGGCGCGGGCCTGGGTGGCCTCGAGATAGGCCCGCCGCAGCCGGGTCATGGTGCCGGCCGCCAGCGGCAGCAGCAGCCAGAAGAACGGGCCGATCGTGCGGAGCAGCAGCGACAGGTGGTCCATGGAGTCGGACACGGCCGCCGCGATCGTCAGCGCCGCCATCGTGGCGATGCCGTAGCGGCGGATCGTCTCCCGTTCGGTGCGGGTGGCCAGCCAGTACAGGGACGACATGACCGGGGCGAGGAGGAGGGGGGTGAGCAGATAGCCCTGGGCGATCACGACGGTGGCGCAGAGGGCGTTCACCACGACGGTGACGCGCGGGTGGGTGCGGTGCAGGAACAGGGCGAGGCAGGAGATCCCCAGGAGCAGGACGGCGGTCCTGTCGTCGCCCGGCGTCTCCGCGTTGGGCAGGGTGAGCGAGGCTCCGAGGGTCGCGGAACCCATCAGTACCGCGATCAGCGCCAGGTCGACGAGGAACGGATGGCGGTCCGCGAACTCCTCCAGGCGGTCCGTGTAGCGCCGCTCCGGGCTGGTGGTCATCGGGTTCTCCGGTGGGTGGACTCAGGGACCCATGGTGAGGGAACGGGGCCGCCCGTGCCGTACGACACGGGCGGCCCCTGGTGGGGGGTGGGGGTCGGCGGAGCTCTGGGACGACCGGGTCAACGTGATCGTGCGATCCGGGACGCCGGGTACGGCGTCGGCTTGCAGGGCCTGCGTCAGGCAGTGGGGGAGTGCCCAAGACCGTTCGGGTGTGCGGCTGATCAGGCTCACCCTGCTCGGTCTTCAGGAACGGTCAGACGGGTGCGGCCTCCCGGTCGGCGGGGGCGGGCTCGGGGTCGGCGGTGCCCCTGGTGAGCGCCTCGCCCTCCACGTCCACCCGGGGCAGGATCCGGTCCAGCCACTTCGGCAGCCACCAGGCCTTGTCGCCGAGCAGGGCGAGCACGGCCGGCACGATGGCCATCCGGACCACGAAGGCGTCGAGCAGGACGGCGGACGCGAGGCCGAAGCCGATCATCTTGATCATGGAGTCGCTCTCGCCGATGAACCCGGCGAAGACCGCGATCATGATCAGCGCGGCGGCCACGACCACCCGGGCGCTGTGCCGGAATCCGGAGGTGACGGCCTGGTGGGCCGTCTCTCCGTGGACGTAGGCCTCACGCATCCGCGAGAGGAGGAACACCTCGTAGTCCATGGCGAGGCCGAAGACGATGCCGACCAGGAAGATCGGCATGAGGCTCATGATCGGGCCGGTGGTCTCCACGCCCAGCAGTCCGGCGCCGTGCCCCTCCTGGAAGACCACGACGACCGCGCCGAGGGAGGCCAGGACCGAGAGCAGGAAGCCGAGAGCCGCCTTGAGCGGGACGAGCAGGGACCGGAAGACAACCAGCAGCAGCACGATCGCGAGGCCCACCACGACGATCAGATAGGGCACCAGCGCGGACTGCACCTTCTCCGAGATGTCGATGTTCAGCGCGGTGGTGCCGGTGACCTCGTAGGTCGCCCCGGTCTCGGACTCGATGCCGGGGCGCTCGCCGCGGATGGCCGTGACGAGGTCCTTGGTCTTCTCGTCGGTCGGCGCGGTGGACGGCACGACCGAGAAGACGGCGGTGTCGCCGGCCTCGTTGAAGCGGGCCGGGGAGACGGACACGATCCCCTTCGTCGCACCGATGTCCTTCGAGATCGCCGCCGCGGCCGCCTGCGCGTCGTCGTCGCCCTTCGCGTCCACCACGACGGTCAGCGGACCGTTGAAGCCCGGCCCGAAGCCCTCGGCGAGCGCGTCGTAGGCCCGGCGCTCGGTGGTGGAGGTCGGCTTGGCCTCGTCGCCGGGCATGCCCAGCTGGAGGGAGGTCATCGGCAGGGCGAGGGCGCCGAGGCCGACCACGCCGAGGATCAGTACGGGCAGCGGGCGGCGCAGGACGAACCGGGCCCAGCGGGTGCCGCCGTTGTCCCTGGCCTCTTCTCGGATATGGCGCGGCCCGCGGTCCTTGCGGCGCAGCACCGCGTTCGGCCAGAAGCCGAGGAACGCCGGAACCAGGGTCAGCGCAATCAGTACGGCGACGACGACCGCGCCCGCCGCGGCCAGGCCCATCTTGGTGAGCATCGGGATGCCGACCACCGCGAGCCCGGCCAGGGCGATGACGACGGTGAGACCCGCGAAGACGACCGCGGAACCGGCCGTACCGACCGCGAGGGCCGTCGCCTCCTGGGGCGCCCTGCCCCTGGCGCGTTCCTCCCGGTACCGGGAGACGACGAACAGGGCGTAGTCGATGCCGACGGCGAGCCCCAGCATCATCGCGAGGGTGCCGGTGGTGGTGGACAGGCCGAGGGCGTCGGAGAGGGCGAGGATCGTGGCCATGCTGACGCCGACGCCGATGAGCGCGGTCAGCAGAGGCAGTCCGGCCGCGGCCAGTGAGCCGAAGGTGACGAGGAGGACGACCGCGGCGATCGCGACACCGATCAGCTCGGCCGCACCGCCCGCGCCACCGCCGTCGGCCATGGCGGAGCCGCCCGCGTCGACGGTCAGCCCGGTGTCCCGGGCCTCCTCGATGGCGTGCTCCAGCTGCTCCTTGCTCGCGTCGGTGAGGTCGTTCGCGGCGACCTTGTAGGTGACGGTCGCGTACGCGGTCGTACCGTCCTTGCTCACGGCCTTCGCCTGGAACGGGTTCACGGCGCTCGCCACCTGCGAGCCGTCGGCCAGGTCGGCGACGGTGTCCTCGACGGCCTTGCGGTGGTCGGCGGCGGTGACCTTCTGCCCCTTCGGCGCGACGAAGACGACCCGCGCGGTGGCGCCGTCGGCCGTGGCCCCCGGGAAGCGCTGTTCCATCAGGTCGAACGCCTTCTGGGACTCGATGCCCGGCATCGAGAACCCCTCGTCGGCGGCGCCGGGCGCCTTCAGCGCTCCCAGCCCGACGGCGGCCAGGACGGCCGCCCAGACCAGGGCGACGTACCAGCGTCGCCGGAAGGCCAGGCGGCCCACGCGGTAAAGGAAAGTAGCCACGGCGGGGGTCTCCACATCTGGTGCCGGACGGTCCACCAAGACTGTCCGGACGAGACCCGCCAAGTCGTCGTGCGCCTGCCGACAATCCCCGCTACTGAGAACGCAGTACACGGCCGCCCCCGGGTCCACCTCCGGGACTACGGCCTTTTCCGTTCCCTCACGGCCCGGCGGGAACCGGAACGCGTGTTCCCCTGTGTGTTCTGTGTGAGACCACCAGTTCTTTGAGGCTCGACCAGCCCAAGGGGGAACAAACACAGTGAAGTTCAGACGACTCAGACTCGCCGGAGCCACGGCGAGCGCGCTCGCCGTGGCCTGCACCGGTCCGCAGGTGTGGGCCTCCGAGCAGCACGAGACCGCCCCGGTACCGACCCTGACCTGGTCGGACTGCCAGGGCGGTTTCGAGTGCGCCGACGCACAGGTGCCCCTGGACTACCGGGAACCGCAGGGCAGGACCATCACCCTGGCCGTCATACGCAAGAAGGCCGCCGACCCCTCGAAGCGCAAGGGCACGCTGTTCCTGCAGCCCGGCGGCCCCGGAAACTCCGGCGTGGACTTCGTGCGCGGCAACTACGACGACCTGCCGGCCGCGCTGCGCGACGATTTCGACGTCTTCGGGTACGACGTGCGCGGGGTGGGCCGCAGCTCCCAGGTGGTGTGCTGGGACGACGCGACGTACACGAACGCCGTCACCGCCGCCAAGGGCGTCCCGGGCCCCGGCGCCTACAAGCCCGCCGTCCAGCAGGCCGCCGACTTCGACCAGGCCTGCCAGGACAACGCCGGCGACCTGCTGCCGTACGTCGGCACCCAGTACGTGGCACGGGACATCGACCTCCTGCGGCAGGCGCTCGGTGAGGACCAACTCACCTACTACGGCCGCTCGTTCGGGTCCTACATCGGTACGGTCTACGCCGCGATGTTCCCGGACCGGGTCCGCGCGCTGGCGCTCGACGGGGCGTACGACCCGGAGCACTACACCAGCCGGCCCTACGCCTACGACCGGCCGCAGTACCTCGCCCTGGACGGCGCGATGGGCCGCTTCTTGGACTGGTGCAAGGCCGACCAGGCGACCTGCGGTTTCGGCGACGGCGATCCGCGGGCCGCGTTCCAGAAGCTCAAGGCGGACCTGGACGCCAACCCGGTGCCCACCGCCAACGGGGGCCAGGCCAACGGCTACACCCTCGTCTACCGGCTGATGTTCAACATCAACGAGGGCAAGGTCATCTGGCCCTCCTTCGGCGAGGCCCTGCGCAAGGCGCAGCAGCGCGACAACACGTCGTTCCTGCTGCGGCCGCCGTCCCCGGCCAGCTACGACTTCCTCAATCCGAACGTCGTCGTCGAGTGCGTCGACAAGAAGTACCCGACCGACCGGGCCCTGCTGAGGAGCCAGGTCACCACCAACGCCAAGCTGGCCCCGCTGCTGGGCCCCGCCATGGCCTACGGCCCGCCCACCTACGACCACCAGCACGCCACCGCGTGCGTGCAGTGGAAGGGCGAGCACGTCAGCCGCTACAGCGGCTCCTTCCGGGCCAAGGGCTCCGCACCGATCCTCGTCATCGGCAACACCGGTGACCCGGACACCCCGTACCAGGACGCGGTGGCCCTCTCCCGTGAGCTCGACAACGGCCGCCTGCTCACCTTCAGGGCCGAGGGGCACACCGCCTTCGGCCGCAGCGCCTGCGCGTCGGACGCGATCACCGGCTACCTGGTGGACCTCAAGGTCCCGGCCCGTGGCGCGAGTTGCGCGGACGAGACCCAACCGCCGTCGGCCACACCGACGGTGGCACCGCCCGGTACGACGCTCACGGAACTCCGCAACGGCGTGAGCGACCGGATCGACCGGATCGGCTCGCTGCGATAGCGGCGTGAGGGCCCGGGTCCCGGAAGGAGGCCCGGGCCCTCTCGCGTCACAACAAGCGGTCAGTAAAGCGCGATCCTCGGCTGCACGGTGCCCTGGGCGTCGGGGTCGACGACCGTGATCCGGTAGACCTGGGTGAGGGTCTCACCGGCGTGGAGCGTGCGCTGAGCGGTCGTCAGGTCGGTGAAGAGCGTGCCGGTCTGGCTCGCGGTCTGCACCGGTCGCCAGCAGCCGTGCGCGGTGCGCTGCTCGACCACGACGTCCGACGGGGTAAGGAACGGACCGGCGTCCGGCGACTCCACGAGGAGCTGCGGGGCGACCGTCCGGTCCGCCGAGGAGTCGTTGCGGTAGGTGACGGTGACCTCGTGCCGCTCGCCGTCGGCGACGAGGGCCGTGGTGGGCAGGTCCACGAAGTCGACGGGTACGGCGGTCTGCTGGGCCTGCGCGGTGGCCGGGGCAGACCTGGCCGGGGCGGCCGCGGCGGCGGGACCGGCGGCTGCCAGACCCGCGAGGGCCACGGCGACGGAAACGAATGCGATCTTGAGACGTCTGCTGCTCTTCGACACGTTCACTGTTCCTCGTAATGCGTGGGGGGTTTCAGGGGTTACCTGTAGATGAGACCTCAACGAGGAGTAATACGTTGCCGGGATCTCGTGGACATTCCGTGGATACCGCCCGGTAGCCCACCTCGAACGCCCGTTGCCTTCATGGCGGACTGATAACTTCCGCGTCACCGGCCTGGGGGAACGTTGCCGGTACCCGACCTTCACAAATGAATCCAGGCGGAATTCCTTGCGCACCACTCGTGAATATCCAGGAGGAAGGCACCGCTGGGTGCCGAAAAGCCGGCGCGGGAGAATACTCGCGGCCTCGGGCATGTCCGTACTGGCATTGGCCCTCGTCGCCCCTCTCGCGTCCGCGGCCCTGACCAGCCCCTCCGACCCGCCCACTCCGACACCGGGCGACCGTGTCACCGACACCTCCCAACTCCCCTCCGGCTGGCAGAAGTCCGGCGACCGGATCGTCACCTACGACGGTGACGGCACCGGACTGCACGTCCTGGTCGCCGACGCGGCCGACGCCTACACGTGGCACACCGCGGCCACCCTTTCCGAGCCGGGCGTCGACACCGACCAGTGGATCGGCCAGACCTGTGTGACCGGGTCCGGCGACCGTGCCGTCGTGGTGTACGCGCCCCGGCAGGCCGTCAACGACCAACAGGGCTTTCAGCAGGGCGCGTTCGCGGCCGTGGTCGACCTGGCCGACGGCACCGTGACCAAGCTGCCCGAGCTGGTCTCCCTCGCCTACTTCAACCCCGGCTGCGGCGACGGCGAACAGGCCGTCCTGACCCGCTCCGAGGGCGAGGGCACGCAACTGCTCACCGTCGACGCCCAAAAGGGAGAGCTGGTCCGGCAGCAGACCGTCGCCGGTCAGCTCACCTCCGCCGTGCCCCTCGGGAACAAGATCGCGGCCGCTCGGGGCGACTCCGTGGTCTCGGTGGACGCAAAGGGCGCGACCAGCACCCTGGCCAGGACCGACGGCACACCGTTCCGGCTGGTGCCTGACGCGCACAGCGGGCTCGCCTACCAGGTCCCGGCCGGAAAGAAGGTGCAGGTCCGACGGGTCACCTCGGCGGGCTCCGACAAGCTCCTCGGCTCCGGCGCGCTCGGCGCCCTCGCGGTGCACGGCAACGGCGGCCGGGTCTTCGTGACCGGCAAGGACGCCGAGGACGCCGTGCCGGCCCTGCCGAAGAGCTGGCGGACGCTGGACGTGCCGGCCTGGGCCGAGGTCTCCACCACCGGCGACCTCGCGCTGACCTCCGTCGGCAACGGCACCGAGGCGGCCGGCGGCAGGAAGGCCGCCGCGGACATCGCCCAGTCGGTCGGCATCGACGCGGTGGTGCCCGGCTCCGACACCGCCTTCGGCTTCCGGGTGAAGCCCAGGGCGCCGAAGGGGAATCAGGGCGAGGAGCAGTCCCCGGCCCTGACGGACGGGATCCACACCAACAGCGTCACCCCCGGCGACGACGACCCGTCGACCTCCACCACCGACCCCGACCGCGCCTGCGCCGTCACCCGCAACGACCCGAAGCTCCAGTCGCTCCAGCCCTCGACCGCGCAGGCCGAGTGGGCGACGGACCTCGCCGTGCAGGGCAAGCTCGACGTGCGGCGCCGCAGCGGCTGGAACGGCAGCGACCTCCCGTCGTACACCCCGCAGGGCCTGTTCCCGTCCACCCAGCTCAAGGGCGGCGGCCGGGTGCCCGCGCAGATCATGCTGGGAGTGCTCTCCCAGGAGTCCAACCTGCTCCAGGCAAGCTCCCGGGCGGCCGCGGGCGAGAGCAGCAACTTCATCCAGGGCGGCTACTACGGCAACGCCGGCAGCGTGCACACCGTCAACTGGGCGGCCGCCGACTGCGGTTACGGCATCTCCCAGGTGACCAGCGGCATGGCCGCGGCGGACACCACCTACACCGCCGAGCAGCAGCAGGCGATCACCGTGGACTACGCGGCCAACATCGCCGCGGGGCTCCAGATCCTCCAGGACAAGTGGAACCAGCTGTACGACAAGGGTCTGCTCGTCAACGGCGGCGACCCGCAGTACCTGGAGAACTGGTGGCTCGCGCTGTGGGCCTACAACAGCGGCTTCAACCTGCCCAGTTCGACGGACGCGAGCGCCCCCTGGGGCCTCGGCTGGTTCAACAACCCGGCCAACGGCCTCTACCCGGCCGACCGGAAGATGTTCCTCTCCTCCGGCTACGACGACGCCCGCAACCCCAACCTGTGGTCGTACCCGGAACGGGTGCTCGGCTGGGCGGCCTACTCCCAACAGAAGACCGACCCGACGACCGGAGCGACCGTGCGGGCGTTCACCGTCGGCGACTGGCCCACCGGCAACGCGCCCGACGCCCAGCCGCCGCACGACACGTTCTGCAAGCCCACGCTCAACGACTGCGACATCACCAAGCCGCGCAAGGTCGAGGGGTCGACCCAGCCCGAGGGGCCCTGCCAGCGGGACGACTTCAAGTGCTGGTGGCACCAGCCGGTGAGCTGGACGGACTGCACGACCACCTGTGGCACAGAGGTGCTGAAGTACCAGGCGACCGACCCCGAGCCGGCGGTCGCGGCTCCGCACCCGGCGGCCTGCGCGTCCACCCTCCCGGCGAACGCGCTGATCGTGGACGACGTGCCGAACACGGTGAAGTTCCGGGTCGGTGGCGCCAACCCCTGTGCGGGCGAGAAGAACTGGACCAGCCGGGGGACGTTGACGTTCACCTTCGGCTCGGCGCAGCAGAACGGCGCGACCGTCTATCCCTCGAAGATCGACTTCCATCAGCTGGGCGCGGGCTTCGGCGGGCACTTCTGGCTCACCCACACCCGGGTGCCGAGCTACACCGACTCGGTCGTCACCGGCACCTGGACGCCGGACCGGAAGCTCGGCGGCCGGGCGGAGGTCATGGTGCACCTGCCCGACCACGAGGCCAACACCCCGTCGGCGACGTACCGCATCGACGTCGGTGACGGCACGGTCGTGGAGAAGACGATCTCCCAGGACACCGGCGGCAGGAACACCTGGGTCTCCCTGGGCTCCTACGAGTTCAAGGGCACCCCGAGCGTCTCACTGAGCTCGGCCACGGCGGACGGCACCGGCGACGCCTCGATCGCCTGGGACGCCCTGGCGTTCGTCCCCCAGAAGGGGGAACCGGCGGACGCGGTGACGCCGTCGGCGTCGAAGTAACCCAAGTAGCCGCGTCCGCCGACCGGTTCGGCGGACGCGGCACACTCCCAGGGGCGCGGGCAACGGCAGCCCCGAACGGAAAGCCGACGAACACGGCACGTCCCCAGGGGCGCGGGGAACTGCGCGACAAGCCACGACCAACCCGCACTCGACAACGGGCCGCACCGACTTTCGGAGCCCCCAACGGGAAGCCGACGAACACGGCACACCCCCAGGGGCGCGGGGAACTGCGCGACAAGCCACGACCAACCCGCACTCGACAACGGGCCGCACCGACTTTCGGAGCCCCCAACGGGAAGCCGACGAACACGGCACACCCCCAGGGGCGCGGGGAACTGCGCAACAAGCCACGACCAACCCTCACCCGGCAACGACGACCGTCCCCCCACGGCGCTGCCCCTGCCGAGCACCGACGCCCCGAGACTCACCCCGAGGTGGCGGCCCCCGCCCGTGCCGCCTCGACGAACGCGGTGATCAGGGTCGGGTCCTTGACGCCCCGGCTTGCCTCCACGCCGCTGGAGACGTCGACGCCCCAGGGGCGGGTGACGTCGACGGCCTCCCGGACGTTCTCCGGCGTGAGGCCCCCGGCCAGGAGCCACTTCTCCCCGGCCCCGGCCACCTGTTTGCGGGACCAGTCCCAGGCGATGCCGGACCCCGGCACCGGGGCGTCGAGGAGCAGCATGTCCTCGCCCAGTTCGCCGCAGCGCGGCACGGAGTCGCCGAAGGCGGCCGCGCGGATCAGGGTCCAGCCGCCGGACGCGAGTTCGGCGTAGTAGTCGCGGTCCTCGGGGCCGTGCAGCTGGACGGCCCCGATGCCCGACTCCGCGGCCACGGAGCGTACGTACTCCAGGGGTTCGCGGCGGAACACACCCACCGTCACGACGCTCTCGGGCACCCTGGCGGCCAGCCGCGCCGCCGTCGCGGGGTCGATGCGGCGCGGGCTGTCGGAGAAGACGAACCCGATGGCGTCGGCGCCGGCCTCGACGGCCGTGTCGACGTCCTGCTCGGTCCTCAGGCCGCAGATCTTCACGAAGAGCGTCATGCCGCCACCGTATCCAATTCACGCCCATGAACAACGATCACATACATAACCGTTGACGCGGCCATGGCAAGCGCTTACCTTCCCAACGATACGTGCCCCCGTCGCCGCACACCATGGAGACGAACGATGCACCTGAGACCAGTCATCACATCCGTCGGCCTCATCGCCGGCACGCTCGTCGCACTGTCCGGCACCACAGCGCAGGCCGCCACCACCCGCTACGAGGCCGAGTCCGCGCCCGCCACCTGCACCGGAGCCGTCGAGACCGAGTACGCCGGCTACTCCGGCAGCGGCTTCTGCAACGGCACCAACGCCACCGGCGCCTACGCCCAGTTCACCGTGTCCGCACCCGCATCGGGCACGGCGACCCTGAGCGTCCGCTTCGCCAACGGCACCACCACCGCCCGCCCCGCGGACATCATCGTGAACGGCACGACGGTCTCCTCGGCGTCCTTCGAGTCCACCGGCGCCTGGACCGGCTGGACCACCAAGACCCTCACCGTCCCGGTGAACTCCGGCAGCAACACGATCCGGCTCAACCCCACCACCGCGAACGGCCTGCCCAACGTCGACTACCTGGACGCCGAGACGTCCGGCACGACGACCCCGCCGCCGTCGAGCAGCGCCCTGTACGTGTCACCGAGCGGCACCGACGGCGCGGCCGGCACGGTGACCGCCCCGACCACCCTCACCTCGGCGATCAGCCGTATCTCGGCCGGCGGCACGATCTACATGCGCGGTGGGACGTACGCCTACTCCTCGACGGTGACCATCCCGGCCGGCAGCAACGGCACCTCGTCCGCACGCACCACGCTCTCCGCCTACCCGGGCGAGACACCGGTGCTCAACTTCTCGGCACAGAGCGAGAGTTCCACCAACCGGGGAATCCAGCTCAACGCCAACTACTGGAAGATCTACGGCCTCGTCGTCGAACGCGCCGGGGACAACGGCATCTACGTGGGCGGCAGCAACAACGTCGTCGAGCGCACGGTGACCCGCTTCAACCGTGACACCGGCCTCCAGCTGGGCCGGATCGCCTCCTCCACCCCGGCGAGCCAGTGGCCGGCCAACAACCTGATCCTGAGCGCCGAATCCCACGACAACGCCGACTCCGACGGCGAGGACGCCGACGGCTTCGCCGCGAAGCTCACCACCGGCACCGGGAACGTGTTCCGGTACACCGTCTCGCACAACAACATCGACGACGGCTGGGACCTCTACACCAAGACCGACACCGGCGCGATCGGCCCGGTGACCATCGAGTACTCGCTGTCCTACGGCAACGGCACGCTCACCGACGGCTCCCAGGCCGGCAACGGCGACCGCAACGGCTTCAAGCTCGGCGGCGACGACATCGCGGTCAACCACGTGGTGCGGCACAGCGTCGCCTACGGCAACGGCCACCACGGGTTCACCTACAACAGCAACCCCGGCTCGATGACCATCACGAGCAACGTCTCCATCGCCAACACCGAGCGCAACTTCAACTTCGAGACCGGCACCTCGGTCTTCCGCAGCAACACCTCGTGCAACAGCGGAGGCAACGACCGGTACGCCGGTGACGCCGACAGCTCCAACCAGTTCTGGTCCGGCACCAACGGCTCCCGCTGTTCCACCTACGCGGGCGCCCTGGGCTGGTCCTACGCCTCCGACGGCAGCCTGGTCGTGACCTTCGGCGGCAAGCCGGTCACGCTGTAGTACACCGCGGGGACCCCGGGCCGCGTGATCCGTACCCGGGGTCCCCTCGTCTTCACTGCTTGGGCGCGGCCTGCTGGACGACCTCGAAGGTCCACAGCGTCGAGCCGGAGGCGGCGGGCCTGGGACGGCCCTGCTCGCCGCCGCCCCCGTGCGAGGCCTGCGACATCCCGGACATCCACTTCTGGAAGTCCTCCTCGCCACGCCAGCGCGTGTAGACGAGGTAGGTGTCGGTGCCCTCGACGGGGCGCAGCAGCTCGAACCACTCGAATCCGTCCGAGTTCTCGACGGTCCCCGCGCGAGAGGCGAACCGCTTCTCCAGCGTCTCGCGCTGCTCCTCGGGGACCGTGAGGACGTTGATCTTGACGATGCTCATGACGGCCATTGTGCGCCACCGGGCATCAGAGGGACGTCAGCGTGCCGCGGCCCGGGCGGGCACCTCGCCCTTCCCACCGACGACGGCGGTCTTCATCACGGCGGTGGTGCCGAACAGGGTCTCGGTCGTGATGCCCCGGTCCGGGTCGGTGACGTAGAAGCGGGAGCCGAGCAGGGCGAGGGTCTCCTTGTCGAAGATCCACTCGTCGCGGGTGGCGAAGCCGGTGTCGTCGAGGGTGATGGCGATCCCGTGCCGGCCGGCCGCGTCGACGGCGTCGGGGATCTCCCGCACACCTGGCAGCTTCGCGGCCGCCTTGTAGAAGGCGGCGGCGTTCGCGGGCGGCATGATCGTGCCGCCGATCAGATCGCCGATCAGGGAGAAGACCGCCTGGTCCCGCGATTCGCCCTCGACCGGCCTGGCCTCCTTGCGGAGCCTGGCGAGCAGGGCGTCGGGGTCGGTGGGCAGCGAGGCCAGCCACCGGTAGGTGGGGTGGTCGACGCCCGCCGGACGGGGATCGGGGGACTCGATGGGGAGCATCTGGTCCGGCATGATCGCGTCCTTGCCGCTGGCCTTGATCCACCCGGTGACCCGGAGCGGGCCGGGGTCCTGGGAGGTCCAGCGCTCCTCGGTGTGCAGGGCGCCGAGCCGCACGGGGCCACTGAAGTCGCCCTTGTTCTCGCGCTCCAGCGTCCTGACGTACACGAACTGGTCGTCCCGCACCCGGACCGTGTCGCTGGCCATGGCGGCCGTGGCGATCCGGTTGAGGGTGACGGAGGCGCCGGCCGTGGTCACCGACGGGGCGGACCCGGTCGCCGGGCCGCGGCCGTCCACGGAGAGGGTCACGAGCAGGGCGCCGGCCAGGGCCGCGGAGGCCAGCGGAACCAGTACGGCGGGCCGCAGGAACCGGCTCCGCCGAGGCGTGACCGCTGTGTCGTGATCGATCTGCTGCATCAGTACGTCCTTGAAGTGACGGTGGCACTCCGGCGGGAGGTCCCACTCCGCCGACAACAGTTCCTCGGCCTCGCTCATCGGGTCTCCTCCCGCAGGAACAGGGCCGCGAGCGCGGCCTCACTCTCCATCTCTCCGTGGGCCCGGGGTGGTTCCGTCCTGGTTCGCCCCTGTTCCTCCGCGCTCAGTCGCGCGAGCCGGGCCCGGGCGCGGGACAGCCGGGAGCGCACCGTGCCGACCGGGACGCCGAGCGCTTCTGCGGCCTGCCGGTAGTCGAGCCCGGCGGACACGCACAGCGCGAGCACCTCACGGTCCTGCCGTCCGATCCGGCCCAGCGCCCGGTGTACGACGGCCAGTCGGCGGGCGTCGTCGATCCTGCCCGCGGTCTCCTCGGCGAAGTCCTCGACCGGGCGCGGCTCGGGGCTGCGGGCCAGGAAGGCGAGCCTGCGCCGCAGACCCCGGTTGGCGTTGTACGCCTTGTGCGTGGCGATGCCGAGCAGCCAGGGCTTGAGCGAGCCGCCCTCCGCCTCCACCGTCTGTCTCGTCCGCCAGGCGGCGAGGAAGGTCTCGGACATCGCCTCCTCGGCCTCCGCCCAGTTCCCGGTCAGCCGCAGGGCATGGTTGTAGACCGCCCGCGCGTACCGGTCGTACAGCTCCCCGAACGCCGCCCGGTCACCGGCCCGGATCCGTGCCCGGTCCGGTTCCGCCACTTCTGTTTCCCTCACACCCGTAACGCTCCGCACCTCGACCCGCAGTTCCTGTGCTCTGCGCCACACACCCCGCCGACATCGCCCCGCACAAGCCTGCCCGCGCAGCGCTTACGCTGCGTCCATGGAGCAGCGAGAGGTCATGCAGAACGTCGTCGGCATCCTCACCGAGGCACTGGAGATGCGCCGGCAGGCCCGCGAACACCCCGACCGGCAGGCCGCGCTGACCGGGGCGATCTCCGCGCTTCTCGTGGAGACCCTCCCACGGATCCACCTGCCCGCGGACGCCAGTGGCCTCGCGGCGGCGGACGCCGTGGCCGAGGAGCTGGGGCCCGCCATCGCGAGCATCGCCAACTGTTTCGCGTTCGCCTTCGTACGGCTGGCCGAGGTCCACGACGAGGGCCGCACCGACACCTCCGCGGAGGTGCTGCGGCACATCTCCCTCCAGTTCGCGGGCGGCGCGCAGAACTAGCCGCGAGCCCGTCGACATTCCCGCGGCGAATCGACATCCGATCCGGCGCGAGCGACGAACAGCATCAGGGAAGCACCGGAACGGGCTCCCGGGGCGACGAGGGAGGCACCGGGCGCCCGTTCGTGTGCGGTGGGGCGGGGTCACCGTTCGGACAGGCCCAGCCGGCCCCGGGTCGCGGCCAGCAGGATCAGGGCCGCCGCCGTCGTGCTGAGGAGGAGGGCGTGGGCGAGGTCGCGGTCGGACAGCGAGGGGAACATGTCCGACCAGGCGATGGAGAAGAAGTTGTTGACGCCGGTGTGCAGCAGCATGACCAGCGGCATGCTCTCGCCGGACTTGTTGAACACCCAGGTCATCACGCAGCTGAACGTGATCGTCATCGCGATGAACTCCACCGGCACGGTCCACGCCACGTGCGGCCCGCCGCCCCACTCCGTGAGGAACAGCGGCAGGTGCCAGCAGCCCCACAGCGCGCCGACGAAGAGGGTCGCGTGCAGAGGGCCGTAGCGGCGCTGCATCCGCGGCATCGCGAACTCCCGCCAGCCGGGCTCCTCCGCGAGACCGGTGGTGATCATCTGGATGAGCAGTCCGGGAAGGAAGGCGGCGAGGACCGTCACGGGCGGCAGGGCGGGACCGCGGCCGGCCAGCGCGGCCGAGGCGAGGGTCAGCGTGGCCGGCACCGCGAGCAGGACGATCAGGTACCAGCGCCAGCTCACCTTGAACTTGGTCATCCTGGCCCGCCAGGTCCGCAGGCCCGCGCGTCCCTCCGTGATGCCGGTGACCAGCAGGGCCGAGGCGATCGGGCCGAGGTAGGCGCCGGGCAGGACGCCCGTGACCTGGGTGGTGCCGCCGGAGCCGGGGAAGGCGAAGTGCCAGACGCCGAGGCCGTTCTCGGAGAGGACGTACGGCGTCCAGGCGGCCCAGCTCAGTGCGAAGGCCAGTGTGAAGAACCAGGTCAGGGGGTTGCGGCGGATGCTGCCGCGCAGCCCGCCGTCCGCCTGCGGAGCGGGTCGGTTCTCGGTGCCGGTGTCGGTGCTCACGGGGACTTGGACGCTCACCGCGGATCCCTTCGGAGGGGGCTGATGTGATGGCTCCAGCACACCAGCGCGGCGCCCTGGGATCATTGCCGCGCACGCCCCGACTCCCGGTACAGCAGGCTGTACCTCAGCGGGCCCGGCGCGCGTCCTCCAGGTAGCGCAACACCGCCGCCACCCGCCGGTCCACCTGGTCCGTGGGCGCCAGGTCCAGCTTCGCGAAGATGCTCCGGATGTGCTTGTGCACGGCCCCGTCGGTCACGAACAGCTTCTCCGCGATGGCGCTGTTGCCCAACCCCTCGGCCATCAGGGCGAGTACGTCCTTCTCGCGCGGGCTGAGCCGCTCCAGTCGGGTGTCCTCACGGGACCGCGTGAACAACTGCGCGACGACCTCGGGGTCGATGGCGGTGCCGCCGGACGCCACCCGGCGCAGCGCGTCGAGGAACTCCTCGACCCGGCCGACCCGTTCCTTGAGCAGATAGCCCAGCCCGCCGACCCCGCCGGTCAGCAGCTCGGTCGCGAAGCTCTGCTCGACGTAGGCGGAGAGCACGAGGACGGCGAGCCCGGGCCTGCGCCGCCGGGCCTCGACGGCCGCGCGGATCCCCTCGTCGGTGTGCGTGGGCGGCATCCGTACGTCGAGGATGGCCACGTCGGGCTGGTGCGCGTCGATGGCGTCGAGCGCGCCCTCGGCGGTGCCGGCGGTGCCGACCACGTCCAGCCCCTCGGCACGCAACAGGAGGGCGAGCCCCTCCCGCAGCAGGGCGTCGTCCTCGGCGATCACGATCCGCATGGCAGGTCCATCTCCAGGTTCATCCGGCCGCCCGACGAACTCGCCGGACGAGCAACGTCCTCACACAGGGCCACGGCCCCACCCCGCACGACGAAGCGCCCAGTCACAGACAGCCGCTCGGCGCTCCTACCGGCAGATCCGCCACTGCCGCCAACGGACACGCCCGGCGGCCCCGCCGAACGAAGAACGCCCTCACACCCGGCCACGCCCCACCCCACACAGCCACTCACACACCGCACGGCAGGTCCGCCACCCCAGCCAACGGGCACGCCCGGCGGCCCCGCCGAACGAAGAACGCCCTCACACCCGGCCACGCCCCACCCCACACAGCCGCTCACACACCGCACGGCAGGTCCGCCTCCAGTACCGTCGGGCCGCCCGGTGGGCTCGTCAGGTGGAGGGTGCCGTCGTGGGCGGCGAGGCGGTGGCGGATGCCGGTGAGGCCGGAGCCGGCGTGCTCGTCGGCGCCGCCCCGGCCGTCGTCCGTGATCCGCAGCAGGAGCCGTGAGCCGGGGGCGCGGACCGTGATCGTGGCCCGGGACGCCCTGCTGTGCTTGGCGATGTTGGTCAGCGCCTCGGCCGCGACGAAGTACGCGGTCGCCTCGACGGAGGCCGCACATCGCCGCGGCATCTCGACGTCGACCGTGCACGGCACCGCGCTCTCCGCCGCGAGCCCGGTGAGCGCCCCGGCCAGCCCCCGGTCCGCGAGCACCGGCGGCAGGATGCTGCGGGAGACGGTCCGCAGCTCGGCCAGCGCCTGTTCGGCCGCGGACTGGGCCCGCTCCAGGAGTTCGTCGGCCCCGACCGGATCGCGGGCGACCATGCGGCGGGCGGCCCCGAGCAGCACGGTCACCGTGACGATCCGGTTCTGGGTGCCGTCGTGCAACGAGCGCTCGATGCGCCGCAGTTCGGTGGCGTGGGCGTCCAGCGCGGCGGCCCGGGTGGCGGTCAACTCGGCGACGCGCAGGGACAGATCCGCGTCGGGACCGGCCGACAGCAGCCGGCGCCCCGGGCTCGCCTGGAGCCGTGCCATGCCGGGCGTGAGCCCCAGCATGATGGCGATCCAGCCCACGCCGAGCAGGCACACGGCCAGGGCCTCCGGCCAGGAGTGCGCCACACCGACCCCGATGGACGTGGCGGTCGCGTCCTTCGGGGTGAGCCGCCAGTACAGCGGAAAGGCGATGTCCCGTACGGCGAGCACCGGCAGGACGAAGCCGAGCAGCCCCAGCGGCAGGCCCACGACGAGATGGCGGACCAGCCACAGCAGTTCACGCCGGGTCGTGGGGTCGGCGCGGGCGGCCCACAGCCGCGTCGGCGGGGGCGCGGGGGCGATGACCTCGGGGCCCCACCGCGCGAGCCGGACGCGTTCCATGCCGGCCAGGGCGTGCAGCACGCGCACCCCGCCGGGCGCCAGCACCAGCCACAACAGCACGAACGGCGCCAGGACGGCCGTACCGAGTCCGGAGACCAGCTGGCCGAGCGCGGCGGCCGCGGTCATGGCGGTCCCCAGGGCAAGGCTCCTGACGTCGGCGCCGGCCATCCGAACCCCCCCTCTGGCTGCAGGACAACGACCCTAGGCGGAAAAGGAGTTCGGAGTACGGCCGGAAGGCGGAAAGTACAGCCTGCTGTACCCGCTACTTGAGGCCGATCGCCGCACAGTCCGCCGCGTACTGGGCGGTGCAGATCTGCTTCACGGTGTACACGTCGTCCTTGATCACCGTCTGCCGGATGTTGTCCCTGGTCAGCGCGACCACCGGCACCAGCAGGGACGGGATGTCCTTCTGGGTGGGGCTGTCGACCTTGTCGCGGATGAGCGCGTCGAACTGGAGGTCGCGGCCCTGGATCTTGTACACCGCGATCTGCGCCGCGTTGGTCGCCTCCAGCAGGAAGGACTTGTACACGGTCATGTACTGCTCGCCCGACACGACCCGCTGCACCGCGGCGAGGCTCGCGTCCTGCCCGGTCACCGGCGGGATCTTCGTGGCCCCCGCCTCCTTGAGCTCGTCGATGACCGCGCCCGCCATGTCGTCGTTGGCCGAGTAGACGGCGGCGATGTTGTTCAGTCCGAACGAGGCGATCGCCGCCTTCATGTTGGCCTTGGCGACCGACGGCAGCCAGTCCTTGGTGTCGTACTGCTTGGCGATGACGACCTTGCCGTTGAGCTCGTCCAGCGCGCCCTTCTTGAAGAGGGCGGTGTTGGGATCGGCGAGGGAGCCGTTCATCATGACGATCTTGCTTTTCTCGGCCTTGTCGCCGAGCGCCTCGACGACGGCCCGGCCCTGCACCTCGCCGACGAGCTCGTTGTCGTGCGAGACGTAGGCGTCGATGGGGCCCTGGGCGAGCCGGTCGTAGGCGATGACGGGTATGCCCGCGTCCTTCGCCTTCTGGACTTCCGGCTCGATCGCCTTGGAGTCCACCGCGTCCACCAGGATCACGTCCACCTTGTCGGCGACCATCTGCTGGAACTGTTGGCTCTGCCGCTTCTCGCTCGCCCCGGCGTTGGCGTAACTGACCTTGCCCTTGCCGCGGGTGAGGGTCGCGACCTCCTTCTTGATGAGCGGGTAGTCGAACCGGTCGAAGCGGCTGGTGTCCCGGTCGGGGAGCAGCAGGCCCAGCGTGATGTCGTCGCCCTTCTTGGGGCTCACCGCGGTGTCGCTGCTGCCCACCGAGCAGGAGGTGAGCACAAGGGCCGAGACACAGACGGCCATGACGGAGGGGATGGGGCGCATGGCGATCCTGTGGGTGGGGGGCTGTCACGTAGGCGCAACAGTAAGTGCCCTCAATCCCGATCAAACGCCCTGACCGTTTCCTTCAAGGGATCACCACTTGGTGTACGCAACTGAGCACCGATGTCCACAAGTTGCGTTGCGGTCAGCGTGCGCACCATGAGGATCCCGGCGACGGCAGCGCCGACGACGGCGAGATCGGAGACCAGCAGCGTGGTCACGCCGTGGTAGGCGCGGGCGATGAGGTCGTCGGTGTCGCCGTCGTACATGAGGCCGAGCCCGGTGACCATGCCGACCAGCCACAGCGCCCACCACACGTTCACCACGACGGGCAGCTTCCGGTCCGGGGCGCTCTTGTGGTGGATGTCGGCGACGATGCCGCGCGGGATCCAGAGGTTGGCGATCGGCACGAGCCAGGCGGCGTAGACCCAGATGCCGGCGTAGCGCGGGCGCTCGCCGGACAGGGCCCGCGCGTTGTCCCGCATCCGCCACAGCCAGCCGATGAACAGGGCCGCGCACACCAGCGTGAGGATGCTTCCGGCCGAGCTGATCTGGTGGTACGAGTCCTCCAGGGCGTTCAGCGGCCGGTGCCGGCCCTCGCCCTGGTCCGGCGGCCCGGAGGCGGGCTCCCCCGCGACGGCGAGCCGGATGTCCCACACGGCCCGCAGCGCGTAGGCGGCACCCGCGAGCCCGAGGCCGGCGACGGCGAGGCGGGCGGAGCCACGCGCCGAGCGCACGGCGGGCCGGACGGTGTTCTCACTCACGGAGTCCCCCTTCGGAACGATCGGTTCACCCCCTCATCGTCGCGAACCCGGCGATCGGTTCACGCGGACGTTCTCCGGGGTCCGTTGGAGAAATGGGGTGCTTGGCGAGCCCGAGCGGGGAAACAGGGTGCCCCGGGCCCTGGCGGTGGAAGGACGCGTGGAACTCGGCGCACGGCGGGCAGGTGGAAAGGCGGGAAGCGGCTTCCCCGCGGAAGAGCGGGGAGCGGGCCCGGCAGGCCCCGCGACAGGGCAGAGAACAAGCCCGGCGGGCCCCGCAGGGGAGCAGGCCCGGCAGGCCTCGCAGAAGAGCGAGGACCAAGCCCGACGGCCCCCACGCAGAGACAGGATGTCCGGCGGGCCCGAAGACCAGAAGCCGAGAGGAAATCCCGCGGGGCGAGGATCGTGGGGGCCATGGACGGACAGCGATACGACGTGTGGGCGTCCGGCGCCGCCTACGACCGTTACATGGGCCGCTGGAGCCGGGCGGTCGCGCGCGAGTTCACGGCCTGGCTCGGCCGGCCGGGCGGACTGCGGTGGCTGGACGTGGGGTGCGGCACCGGGGTGCTGTCGGCGGTGGTCCGGGAACGCTGCCGGCCCGGCCTCGTCGTGGGCTGCGACCGCTCCGAGGGCTTCGTCCGCGCGGGCCGGGCCGGGGTCGTGGCGGACGCCATGGCGCTTCCCGTCCGGGACGGCGCCTTCGATGTGGCGGTCAGCGGTCTGACCCTGAACTTCCTGCCCGACCCCGCGGCGGCGGTCAGCGCGATGGCCCGCGCGGTCCGGCCGGGCGGCGCTCTGGTGGCCGGGTACGTGTGGGACTACGCCGACGGGATGCGCCTGTTGCGCCTCTTCTGGGACACCGCCGCCGAACTCGACCCGGCCGCGGCCGAGTTGGACGAGGGTCTGCGGTTCCCCGGCTGTCGTCCCCAGCCGCTGCACGACCTGTGGACGACCGCGGGGCTCACCGACGTGATCGTGCGCGCGATCGAAGTACCCACCGTCTTCGCCGACTTCGCCGACCTGTGGGGTCCCTTCCTGGCCGGCCAGGGCCCCGCGCCGGGCTATGTCACCGCCCTCCCCCCGGCCGCCCGGGACGACCTGCGTGAAGCCCTGCGCGTGGCCGCCCCCACCGCCCCCGACGGTTCGATCCCGCTCTCGGCACGCGCCTGGGCCGTACGCGGACGAACCACGTGAAACAGACCTCGAGCGAGGTCCCCGCGACACCTCACGCCCCGGTTACGTTTCGCTCAACCTCTGGTTGCGAGGCGGTGAGCGGGCGACGATGGGCGCATGACTCTGGCCGAGCGCGCCCTGGAGCGCCTGGAGGCGTGGTCCGACCTCAGCACGGGCCTGCCCAGCTGCGGAGCGGGGCTGGCACTGCGCTCCGGGCACAGTGAGATCGTGCACTTCCACCCGGGGCGGGACGTGGATCTGCACCTCACCGAACCGGCCATCCGCCGATTCCACGACGATCTCCAGGAATCGACCGCGGTCCGGCTGCTGCCGGGCTCCCGCTGGGTCACCGTCCACCTCGACTGCGAGACCGACGTCGACCTGCTGATGAGCCTGGTCAGCATGGCCCTGAAGGCCCACCAGGCGGGGTCCCGGCCTGTCGGACCTGCCGCATGCAACTTCCACCGGGTCACCGTGGTCCCCCGAGACTCCCCTTTCGTCCCGATTAGGCGATAATCGGACTATGAGTACCGCGACGTTTGTCCTGGCGGCCTCGTCGAGCGAAGTGGTCAACGTGATCGCCGCCTTTGCCGGTGGGTTGTTCATCGCCGGCGCACTGGTGTGTGCCGTGGTGTTCGGCATGAGGGTCCAGGAACGGGAGCTTCCACGGCCGCTCAGCAAGGAGCAGCCGCACCTCCCGGAGACCGGGCCGATCCGTGAGATGCGGGAGATGCGCGAGCCGGACGAGCTGCCGGTCACCGCGGACGAGCAGGAACGGCTGATGCCGTACCAGCTCCATCACTCGGGAAGCAGACGAGGAAAGGACCAGGACCGCAAACGCTGGCTGCCCGGCTCCAGTGGCGGCTTCGGCAGCGGCGGCCTCGGACACGTGTGACCGGGCCTGCGACACGGCTCCCGCTGTTCGGGATCAGACCCGCGTCTCCGGCCGGTACACCGCCAGCGACCAGATCACGAAGAAGTCGACGCCGACCATGATGAGCGACCAGAACGGGGCGTAGGGCAGGAAGAGGAACTGGGCGATCATGCTCAGCGAGGCCAGGAATATGCCGGTCATCCGGGCCCAGGCGGCGCCCTTGAGGACGAACGCGCCGGTGACGACCGCGAGCGCGCCCAGGCAGAGGAGGATCACGCCCCAGCCGGTGAGGTTGATCTTGTAGACGTAGTCGCCGACGCGGCTCCAGACGTCGTCCTTCGCGAGCAGGGAGATGCCCTGGAAGATCGCCAGGACGCCGTTCATCAGCATCAGCACACCGGCGAAGACGACGCCGCCGGTGGCCCACGCGGCCTCGGTGGGCGTCGGGCCGAGGCCCGGCGCGGGGGTCGGGGCCGGGGCCGGGGATGTGCCCGCGGACGGCTGTGTGGCGTGCGGTTGCTGCGTCATGACCGTGTCCCGCCTTTCGGGGTCGATGTGCTTCGACCATCGGGCGGAGCGGGGGCGGCCACCACGGGAGTGAGCCGTTCGGGTGACGCCGGGCGTGCGGTCGCGGGGGGAGAGCCCTTCACTGGAGGGACACCCCGCTGGAGGCGAGATGACCCGCTGGACGACTGCCGCGCTGCTGACGACTCTGGCCCTCACCGGCCTGACCGCCTGCTCCGACGACGACAGCCCGTCGTCGGTGGCGAGCAAGGTCGCGTCGGCCGCCTCCCGCGCCGGGGACGCGGTGTCGTCGGCCACGGCGGAGGCGGGCAGGCGGTTCGACGACATCAGGAACGGCGTCGACGCCAGGGACGACGTACGGCTCGGGACCCCCACCACCGCTTCGGACGGCCGTACGACGGTGGAGGTCACCGCCACCAACTCCGCGGACTCGGCGAAGTCCTTCACCGTCGAGGTCGACTTCACCGACCGGAACGGCAAGCTGCTGGACGCGGTCGTGCTGACCGTGTCGGACGTGCCCGCGGGTGGTTCGGGCAAGGGCACCGCGCGCAGCACGCACGACCTGTCGGGGGACGTGCGGGCGAAGGTGCCCAGAGCGGTCCGTCACTAGGGCCGGTCCGCCGGGCAGGCGCTGGGCGTGGTCACGCCATCCAGAAGAAGACGGCCGTCATCCGCTTCTCCTCCAGCGTGCTGCCGGAGTAACCGGTCGCGCTGTGCACGAGGTTGGCGTTGTAGAGGAGCAGCCGGTTGTACCGGTGCGGCACCCGTACGTCCTCCTCGAAGGCGTCCGGCGCGACGAACCGGGTACCGAGGGCCTCGACGAGGTTGTTGTGCGGGGCCTGCACCACGTTGCCGCCGAGCCGTCCGCCGGGCATGGCCTGCCGGTAGAAGCTGGTGCCGCAGTCCTTGGGGACGCCGGGGTTGAGATACAGCACGGCGGCGTACCGGCACAGCGCCCGCGAGTCGGTGTGCGGCCGGGGCTCGCTCTCGCCCTTCCCCACGACCTGCACGCAGTTGTGGTTGAGGGTGCCCCCGCCGGGCGCCCGCTGCACCCACAGCTCCCTGGCCCCGGTCGCCTGCTTCACCAGCCGTTCGACCCTCCCGAGCTCGGCGGGTGCGAGCCCCGGCATGGTGCGCAGTCCGGGCCAGGTCTCCGAGGTGTACGGGTATCCCTTCACCCAGTCGTCCTTGGCGAGACAGCGTTCCCGTACGGCGTCGACGTCCGGGAGCACGTCGTCGATCACCCAGTAGTCGCGGCCCTTTGTGGGCTTGCGGTAGGGGAGGACGGGAAGGGGCCGCTGCGACCGCTGTGGCATGGACATGCGGCGAATCTAGGTCCGGGGCCCGTCACGGCTCTCCCGCGATTGCACCAGGACTTCGCCGCGAACCGGTCAACGGACGGTCAACCTGCGGCCGACGGCCTGTCCTGACGGTGCGTCTGTGACCCCGGTCATCCTCCGGAAGTGGTGATGAACAACTGCGGCCCCGCGTGCGTACTCCTGTGCGTCCGACCCGCCTCCCGGCGGGAAACCCCTACCGGGCAGGAGGCACGGTGCCACTCTCGCGCAACGCGATGGGAACGCTGTTCGTGGGCGGAGCCCTCACTCTGACCTTGGGCGCTCTCGCGTACCCGTCCATGCTGGGTGTCAGCCAGGCTACGACCGCTCAGGACAGAATCATCGCCCAGACGCAGTGGGGCCCGCTGACCGAGCAGGACCGCGACTTCGTCGTCAAGGTGCGGGCGGCGGGTCTGTGGGAGTACCCGCTGGGGCAGGTCGCCCTGCAGAAGGGCACCACCCCGGAGGTGAAGGAAGCCGGAAAGCATCTGATCGACGGGCACGCGGCGCTGGACGATGCCTGCCGCAAGATCGCCCCGATGCTCAACATCACCATCCCGAACGTGGCGAGTCCGCAGCAGGTGGGCTTCGTGAACACGATCGAGTCGAGCAGCGGCCAGCAGTTCGACACGAACTTCGCCAACATCCTGCGGGTGACGCACGGCTCGATCTTCAACACGATCTCGAAGATCCGCTCCACCACCAAGAACTCACTGGTGCGCTCGCTGGCCGACATGGCCAACGACACGGTGCTCGACCACATGACGGTCATGGAGAAGACCGGCTTCGTCAACTTCGACCAGGCCCTCTTCATGCAGACCACTCCGCCGAAGCTGCCCAGCACCGACCTCACTCCGCCGGCCCCGCAGCCCGGCGCGCCGATGGTCGTGCTCAGCCCGCCGGCCAACCCGACGTCGACGCCGCTCGGGATCCCCGGCGAGAACGCGAACGGCGCCACCCCGGCCGGGGGCGCGACCCCGACGCCGACCATCGGTTAGCCCTCAGGTCTAGCCGAGCCAGGCGGTCGTGTCGGGACCCAGCAGCCCGTCCTCCAGCGGGCTGCTGGTGAGCAGTACCTCCCCCGCCGGGAGCGGGACGGCCCGCTCCGACAGATTGGTGACGCACCGCCAGCCCTCGTGCCGGACGAAGTCCAGCACGTCGGCCGGTGAGTCGTCCCCCCAGGTGAGGTCCTCGCCCTGAAGAAGCTTTCGGCGCAGGCGCAGGGCGGTGCGGTAGAGCTCCAGCGTGGAGCCCTCGACACCGTCCTGGGCCTCGACGGCGTACCCGGCGAACGACTCCGGCTGCGGCAGCCAGGCACCGCCGGCCCCGAAGCCGTACGACGGACCGCTCGTCGTCCACGGCAGCGGCACCCGGCATCCGTCGCGCCCCTTGCGGACCCGGCCCGTCTGCTCCCAGATCGGGTCCTGGAGCACCTCGAAGGGCAGGTCGGCGACCTCGGGCAGACCGAGCTCCTCGCCCTGGTAGACGTACGACGATCCCGGCAGCGCGAGCATGAGCAGCGTGGCCGCGCGAGCGCGTCGCAGGCCCTGCTGCGCGTCCACGGCGGGCGCGTGGCCGCCGGACAGCAGCCAGGCGTTCTCGTCGGTGCCCGGTGGCAGCACGAGGCGGGAGGCGTGCCGTACGACGTCGTGGTTGGAGAGCACCCAGGTGGCCGAGGCGTGGGCCGCGCGGGCGGTGGTGAGGGAGTCGGTGATGACCTGGCGCAGCTCGCCGACATCCCAGGCGGTCTGGAGGTACTCGAAGTTGAAGGCCTGGCCGAGTTCGTCCGCGCGGGCGTACAGCGCGCGGCGCGGGCCCGGGACCCAGGCCTCGGCGACGGCCATGCGGGGCGGGGTGTAGGAGTCGAGGATCGTGCGCCAGTCGCGGTAGATCTCGTGGACCTCGTCGCGGTCCCAGTAGGGGTGGCCGCCCGGCGGCAGCTGCCCCAGGGCCTCCTCGGCGACGCCGGGCAGGTCACCGAGGTCGCGCAACGGCTCGGTCAGGTCCTTGGCCAGCGCGTGCGCCACGTCCACGCGGAAGCCGTCGACCCCGCGGTCGGACCAGAAGCGCAGGGTGGTGCGGAAGTCCTCACGGACCTCGTCGTGCGACCAGTTGAGGTCGGGCTGCTCGGGGGCGAACAGATGCAGGTACCACTGCCCGTCCGGCACCCGCCGCCAGGCGCTGCCGCCGAAGACCGACTGCCAGTCGGTGGGCGGGAGTTCGCCGTGCGCGCCGCGTCCGTCCCGGAACACGTACCGCTCGCGCGCGGCGGATCCTGGGCCGGCGGCGAGGGCCTCCTGGAACCAGACGTGCCGACGGGAGGTGTGGTTGGGGACGAGGTCGACGATCACCTTCAGCCCGAGCCGGTGCGCTTCGGTGACCATCGCGTCGAAGTCGTCGAGTGTCCCGAGACGCGGGTCGACGTCCCGGTAGTCGGCGACGTCGTAGCCGCCGTCGGCGAGCTCGGAGGGGTAGAAGGGGCTCAGCCACAGTGCGTCGGCGCCCAGGGCGGCCAGGTGCGTGAGGCGCTCGGTGACGCCCCTGATGTCCCCGAGGCCGTCACCGTCGGCGTCGGCGAAACTGCGGGGATAGACCTGGTAGACGACGGCCTGCCGCCACCAGTCGGGATCCTTGCCGGAGAGGTCGGGCGTGGTGGTGCGGACGGTCACGCGGGCTCCTCTGCGATGCGGTCGATCTGCGGGACGACAAAGGGGATATCTGCCCACTCGCCGGAAACGTGAACCCGGGGTGATGCGGAGTAGATCGTTCCCGGTGTGTCGAAATTGTGATGACCCCTGAACGGGCGTTGTATCACCGCAGGTTGACAGCGTTCCGCAAGGAGATCCACGATGTGTGAACACCGTGGCGCATGTGACCAATGGGCCCAGTGTTTTCTGAGACCACTCACTCTCATCCTGACGGGATACGTATGTCCATAGCGAGACGTGTCACCCTGCGGCGCCTGCTGGGGACGGGCGCCGCGACGCTCGCCTTCTCCGCTGCCCTCGCCTCCGTCGCCTCGGCATCCGACTGCCCCGGCGGCAAGGGCTGGGAGGACGGCGGAAGCTACAAGCCGGGTACGGGCGCCGGCTCGAAGACCGAGACCGACCGCTGCGAGTTCTCCCTCGACGGCAAGAACTTCTTCGCCTCGGTCAAGGTCGACGACCTGAACCTGAAGCCGACCGACGACGGCAAGGTCCACGTCAAGGTCCGCGCGGCGGGCGACGCGTCCACCTGCACGGCCTCTCTCGCGTCCTACCGCGCGCACGGCCCGACGTTCGCCACCTCCGGCGAGCAGGTCTTCCACGACTTCGACACCGTGACCGTCAAGGCCGGCGCCGTCGACTCCCTCGACATCTCGATCCCGGACCTCGGCTGCTACGCGCAGATCGACCTCTACCGGGGCAACACGAAGTTCGACGGCAAGCTGGACGCCAACGACGGCTTCACGCACGGCGACCTCCCCAAGGGCCCGGACCACCCGGTCATCAAGGACAAGCTGATCGCGGCCTGGAACGGCGGCACGAAGGACTGCACGGCCACCCCGCCGTCGACGCCTCCGGCCACCCCGCCGGCCTCGGAGAGCACGCCGCCGGCCTCGGAGTCGACCCCGCCTGCCTCGGAGTCCACCCCGCCGGCCTCCGAGAGCACGCCTCCCGCCTCGGAGACCCCGTCGACGTCCACCCCGACCCCGTCGGCCTCGGAGTCCACCACGACTCCGGGTGCGCCCACCCCCAACGGTGGCGGCGGCGACAACCTCGCCGAGACGGGCGCCAGCAGCAACACCCCGCTGATCGCGGGCGGCGCGGCCGTGCTGCTCGCGGGTGGCGCGGGCATCGTGCTGGCCACGCGGCGCCGTAAGGCCTCGCGCGCCTGACCCCTTCTGAACTGACGGGGCCGTCCCACCGTTCGCGGTGCGGGCGGCCCTTTCGGTTGTCTGCGGCCCTCAGTGCAGGGTGGGCCGGTAGACGAGCTCCTGGATGTGCCCGTCGAGCGTCCGGCTCTCCAGCAGCTCCAGATCGAAGTCGTCCGCACCCCGGAAGACCGGGTCGAGGCCGGTCCGGCCGGTGATGACGGGGAAGAGCGTCACCTGCACTCGGTCGACCAGACCGGCGGCCATCAGCGCCCGGTTCATCGACAGGCTGCCGTGCGAACGCAATGGCACGTCGGACTCCTTCTTGAGCCGCGCCACGACATCGACGGCGTCGCCGCTCACGACGGTCGCGTCCGGCCAGTCGAGGGGCCCTTCCAGCGTCGTCGACACGACCGTCGCCGGCAGGTTCCTCATCCGGGTGACCCACGGGTCACGCACGTCGGAGTCCTCGGTGCTCTCGGCCAGCATCTGCGCGAACGCCCGGTACGTGGTGGCCCCGAACACCATCCGCTGCTCCTCGCGGTAGAGGGCGAGGCGGTGGTCGAGCAACTCGGGCCCCTGCTTGCCCCAGTAGCCGGTCCAGTCACCGCCGGCGGCGGCATAGCCGTCGAGACTGGAAAAGACGTCGAAGGTGTAGGTGGCGGTCATGTCGTTTTCCGGTCGTCTGGACGGGCTGGATGGGCTGGTGAGCTGTATGGGCTTCCGTCGTCCCTGTAGACCCGGCACCTCCCCGGAACTCATCGCCGTGCCCGCCATGGCCCAATAAATCGAACACATGATTGAATCCGGGCATGCGATCGTTCCCCGACGACCTCGCCCGGGCACAGCGCGAGTGGAGTGCCATCTACCACGAGCTCGCCGAGCGCCCCGGCCACACCGAACTGCGCCGACAACTGCACCGGCTGTCGGCCCAGGTGTTCTTCCATCCCCACTGGCAGCGCGGGCGCCCGCGCCCCGCCGAGTGGCGGGAACTGCGTGACCTGGGACGGTCGGACATCGGCACCATGAACGAACGGCTCGAACGATGACGGACCGAAGTGCGGGACCGTACGCCCCGGACGATCCTGAGGACATGTCCGGACCGATCCGCGTGATCGTGCACCCCCCGTCCCCCACCGGCGGCCGCCGCGTACGCGTGGACGGCGAGATCCTCGGCCTGGCCCACAACCTGACCGACGTCGCGGAATTCCTCCGGCGGGCGGGCCTGGAGATCGACGCGGCGGAGGTGGCGCGGTCGCCGTGGATCGAGTGGAAGGGGGGCGGGCCCGAGCGGTGGGGGGCGGAGGCGTGAGGCCGGCGACTGGTCGGAAGCGTCCAGGGCACCGCGCCACCGGCGCATCCTCGGCGTTGGCTGGACATCCTCGGTCCGACCTGGCCAGAGGCAAGTCAGGACGGCCTGAACCAGGGTGGGTGATGCGGATGATGGAACGCCTCAGCTCCCGCAGCTCGACCGACGTGGTGCTGAATCATTGGTCATCAGCGGCTGGTTCTGCGTCGTAGGGCTCGAATTCGATGTAGTCGAGGGGGTCCTCGTCGCGGCGTCCGAGCGGGGGCAGCCCCTCGGTCGCGAACCGGCCGCGCAGCCACTCCAGCACGGTTGTGGTGAGGTCTTCGTTGAGCGGTGGGCCTTGGTCGGCATGGCGCGGCACGACGATCAACGGCCAGTCGTCCGGCGTGGCCCCTTCGGTCAGCCAGCACAGTTGGTCGCCGTCGATGGAATCGGCGAAGGGCAGGAATCCCCCGGGCTCGGGATAGACCGCCAGGGGGTGATACTCAGGGAACTCGGCTCGCTGCCCCTGGTAGGTCTCGGCGTACCACTCGGCCCACGGTGTGAGCGCGTACTGGTCCTCGCCGAAGGGGATGTTGAAGCGGAGCCAGCCGCACCAGGTGCCGGCCCCGTACCGCTCCATCAGTCGTACGTACTCGCCGGGCAGACGTGTACCAAGCCGTTCGTAGAGCCAGTCCCAGTTGTGCTTACCGAGCGAGGGTGTCTCCGGCGGCGGGACGAGTGCGGTCAAAGTCTCCAGCCCGCTGCCCGTGGTGAGCGCTGCCCGCTGCTGAGCAGTTGGCTCCGGTCGCCGAGGCGGCGGTGTCCACGGGGTGTGCTCCAGGTCGCTTTGCATGCCACTTCGGGTGGCCACCGGGCGCATGCCGTCGGCCACGAGCCGGGCCAGCGTCGGCACGAGCGGGGTCGCGAAGCGCCGCCAGGGGTCGCGGCCCGCGTTCTCGTCGTCCTGACAGTGCATGACGACCGGCCACTGGTCGGGGTCGTCGGATGCTGTGGTGTCCCAGTAGAGGGTGTCGGCGGTACGGGTGGCGCCGAACGGAAGGACGCCGGGGGCGTCACGCCGAGCCTGCTGGACCCACGCCCCGTAGTCGAACCAACCGCGGTTGACACCTGGCATGTGAAGCCAGAGCCAGGCGCCGATGTCGAGTGGTCCGTACACGGCGACGATGGCCTTGTAGTCGGCGGGCAGGCTCGTCCCCAACCAGGACTCGACTGCCGCCCAGTCGACAGGTACGGCGTGGTCGGCCGGCGGATCGCCGAAGATCTCGGCGAAGGCGTTGACGTGCGGATCTGAAGCATTCACGGGTCTATGGACCTTTACCGGGAGCAGAAGACGACTGCCACCGCGTAGAAGGCCAGTGGCGCGTAGTCGCCGTGCCGTACGGCTCGCAGCATGTGGCCTCCTCGGGTGCATGGTCAGAGGATCTTCCTACTGGTGCAGATCTCGGACAAGTGGTGCTTCGCCGTGGGGCCTTGATGGCCGGGGCAGGCTACTGAGGTGACCCCGAAGGCGCGATGTCCTTCGGGGCGTGCGGCAGGGGTTCGGGTTCAGGCGTTGTAGCCGCCGTGGGAGGTCGCCACCTCCGAGCAGATCGCGACCAGCGCGAACACCAACCCGGTGGTGATCAGGAGGCTGCTCGGCGAGCTGCGCAGGGCCGGGCTCGTGGAGTCCCGGCGGGGCGCGGGCGCCGACTGGTCGCTGGCACGCGAGCTGGAGTCGATGACCCTGCTCGACGTGTACGAGGCAGTCGAACCCGGCCCGCTGTTCGCGATGCACCGCACCACCCCGGACCAGGAATGCGTGGTGGGTCACGGCATCCAGCAGGCAATGCAGGGCATCTACGAGGGCATCGAGGAGACCCTGAGGCACGAGCCGGCCCGCGTCACGCTCGAGAACGTACTCCGGGACGTACTCGCGGCACCTCGATAGTGCCGCATCAGGCAACGTTCGCCCTGTCGACGACGGCGCGTAGGTGCCGGTCGTCGGCATAACGGTTTCGCCAGATGATGCGGATGATGCAGCGGCGGATCATGCTGCCCTGCTGCCGGGATGCGCCGGTTCCCGCCCGGAGCCGGCCGGGTGGTCAGTCCAGGGCGGGGCGTGTGCGGCGTGCGGTGTGTGCGGGCCGCCCGACTGCGGCGTACCAGACCAGGACCGCACATATGAAGGCCGTCGCCGCGGAGACCAGTGACCTTGTGAGGGTGTCGTTCCGTGCGCCGGAAACGAGGGCGACGGCCATTGCCGACGTCAGGGTGATGACGGGCAGCGCACGGGGGCTCCACGTGGCGCCTGGCACGGCGGCGGGCGGCAGCAGCCAGGTTGCGAGGCCGTAGCAGGCACAGGCCAACAGTGTGGCTCCCAGCACTTCGCTGGGCCGGTGGCCGCCGGCGGTCGCGCTGTAGGCGGCGATGCAGGCGAGCCACAGCACACCGGCCGTGGCGACGTAGGGGCGGATGCGGGGGGAGACCACCAGGACGGCGGCGAGGGTCAGCGCGGCGGGGATGGCCGTGTGCCCGCTGGGGAAACCCTGATCAAGGAGGTTCTCCGGCGCGCCCACCAGATCGGGGCGGGGCAGGATGGTCGACTTGAGCACATCCTGGCTTCCGGTCGTGAGAATGACGACCGCGAGCGCCGCGCATCCCTGACGCCAGCACCGCCGCACCAGGGTGAGGACCACGATGACGGCCAGGCCCACCATCAGGGTGGGCTTGGCGCTCAATTCCAGCGGCGGCAGGGGCGTCGAGCCGTATTCCGCTCCTGACAGGGGGTAGAGCCAGGCTTCTTCGCCGCCCTGTTCACCGAGACCGAACAGGGCGTTCTCAGCTCGTTGCCCCGACGGGGTGCAGATGGCGAGCAGATAGACCGTCAGGAACCCCAGGCTGTACAGCAGAGCAGGCATCCACAGCCGTGTCGTACGCGACGGACCGGGGTCGTGGGGAGCCTCGGGGGCCTGCCTAGAGGCCCCCGGGCGGTGCGCGGGCAGGGGCTGAGAATCGTGCTGAGTCATCGCTCTGTTTCTTCCGTCGGGGGGAGTTCGGTCACGCACGTCTTCCGGCACGCGGCACGTGGGCCGCCGGGCTCGGCCGGCCCACGGGGGTCCGCTCCTATTCGGCGAGTGCCTGCCCCTGTCGGCGCTGGGCGGCGATCGCCAGGGCGGGGAGGGGTGCGATCAGCAGGATGAGGACGACCAGGTCCGGAAAGGACTGCATGAACGCGTCCGGCCGGACGACGATCGCCTGCGTGCGGACGATCGCGAACGCCGCGACGGGGATCAGCCACCGGTGGTCGCCGGTGGCGGCCGTCGCCACCCACGCGGCGATCAACGCGGCGACTTCGAGGACGAACAAGCCGCGCTGGAAAGCCGGACTGACGGAGATGATGTGCAGGCCCCCGGCCACGGACATGGCGAGGACGACGGGGGCCAGCCAGCGGTACGAGCGGCGTCGCAGACGGCTGGGACGGCAGAACGCCAGCACGGCGCACGCGGCGCACAGTACCCCCGACAGCACCAGGTCACGGGCCGTTATCGGGGCGCCGAGACCGTAGTAGCCCAGGCCCGCCTTGCCCTCGTCGCCGAAGAGGGTGCGGCCGGGGGACGTGGCGCCGGCCCACATCATGGCTGCCGCGGCCGGCAGCGCGATCCACGGTCTGCCGCGCAGCAGGGCGATCAGGCAGCCCAGCGGGAGCAGCCCGTAGGGCAGCAGCCGTATCCGGGTGGGGCCTTCGGCCCACGGGTACCAGCCGGAGAAGTGGAAGGCCATGGCGTGCTGTCCGGGGTCGATGTGCAGTGCCCAGTGCCACACATCCTGCAAGTACGGAACCAGCGCCAGCGCGGCGAGGGCCAGGGCGGCCAGATGGATGCCGTCCAGCCACCACGGCCGGGCCGTGTCGTCGACGACGGCACGGGCGCGGGCCTGCACACCGACGCGCACCAGGGCGGCGACTTCCCGCGGCGGGGGCCAGGAGCGACCGGGATACGCCTCGGACAGGCAGGCCAGCACCTCCTCTCCCTGCCGGGAACGGTAGGGCTCGGGATAGGCCGCAAGCAGCAGACGATTCATGCCGGGGCCGCTCCGGCGTCCCGCGAGTGTCCGATGACGACGGCCGCCGCCTGCTGCATCCGCAGCGCCTCCCGGCCGAGCGCCTCGGTGCCGTCCTCGGTCAGCCGGTAGTAGCGCCGCGCCCGCCCGTCCACGATCTCCTCATGACCGGCGGCCACCAGCCCGGCCCGCTCCATCCGCTCCAGCGCGCCGTAGAGAGTGCCGACAGCGATCCGGAGCCGCCCGTCGGTGGCCCGCTCGGCAGCCTTGATGATGCCGTAACCGTGCAACGGACCGTCCATGAGTGCAGCCAGGATGAAGTACTGCGGTTCAGTCAAGGGCGGATTCTGTCTGGTCATGCATCGAGCATATATCGAGCTGCGAAATATATCTGCCAGCAATGGGTGGTCACCGGCAGCACTTCCAGGCCCGCGGCGAGCGTCGCCCTGTCTCGGGGGGTTCGGCGAGGTGGCCGTCTTCGAGGCGGGCGCCGGCCGGCGGGCTGTGCTCCGCGATGAGCGGCCCTTGCTGCTCGTAGTGGCCGGCGCACGGCGGGCACTGAGACGCCGGCACCTCGTGCCACCTCGCCGATGCGGATCGATCGCTCGGCCGCGGCCACTGTGACGGTCATGGGGATCATGGGTGATTCCTCTCACCCGTGGCCCTGACGACCAGCACTTGCCTCTGACGCCGGCGTCAGGTTTTAGCGTACGGCCATGGATATCAACAACTCCGTCGCCCTTGTCACCGGAGCCAACCGCGGCCTGGGCCGCGCCTTCGCCCAGCGCCTGCTCGAAAGGGGCGCCCGCAAGGTCTACGCGACGGCCCGCCGACCGGAGACCGTGGACCTGCCCGGGGTCGAGGTGCTGCCCCTCGACATCACCGACCCCGCGTCCGTGAGGGCCGCCGCCGAGGCCGCCCCGGACGTCTCGCTGCTCATCAACAACGCGGGAATCAATACGGGGACCGACCTGGTGACCGGTTCGCTGGACGCGGTGCGGCACGAGCTGGAGACCAACACGTTCGGCCACCTGGGAATGATCCGGGAGTTCGCGCCGACGCTCGCCAGGAACGGCGGGGGCGCGATCGTCAACGTCCTCTCCGCCATGTCGTGGTTCGGGGGCGCGGGCGCCAACGCTTACCACCTGACCAAGGCCGCCGCCTGGGCCATGACCAACGGCGTCCGCCTTGAGCTCGCCGAGCAGGGCACGCTCGTCACAGCGGTGCACCTCGGCCTGGCCGACACCGACATGGCGGCGGGCTGGCCCGTGGACAAGCTCGCTCCGTCGGACCTGGCAGACGCGGCGCTCGACGGTGTCGAGGCGGGCTCCGCCGAGGTACTCGCCGACCAGTGGAGTCGGGACATCAAGTCCCGTCTGCCGCTGACGCCGGAAGAGTTCAACTCCGCGATGGACCGCGCCCTGGCGGCGCTGATGGCGGCCTGAGGGTTGCTCCCGTGCGTGGCAGCTCAGTTGCCGGACTGCTCGGCGAGGGTGTGCGCGACGAGGGCATTGGCGTGACCGTGGCCCAGCCCGTGCTCGGCCTTGAGCCAGTTCACGAGCTCCATGTGCTTGGTCAGGGGCGAGGAGTGGATGAGGCCCTTCCACTCCGCAATCGGGCGACCGTACTTCTTCTCGATGGACGGGAAGTAGCTGGCGGGGCCCTTCACGGTGGCGGTCATGTCAGCCGTCCTGTCTGTCCGTTGTGTTGCTTCGGTGTTGTCGCTGGTATGACCGAGGGGCAGCAACGGAACCATCGGTCGATGAAGGTGCGCTGCGTCACACCTCGTGCTTGCCGATGTGCGGGGCTGGTTACTTGTCGGAGTGACACGCACTCTGCTTCTCCGGCAGGTCCAGTTCCGCCCACACCGTCTTGCCGACCGTGAGCCTCTCCACCGCCCAACGGCCCGCCAGCACGCGGACGATGAGCAGCCCACGGCCGAACTGATCCTCAGCGTGGGCCGGTTGGGTGCCGGGCAGGCGTTCTCCTCTCGGGTCGGTCACCGCGATGCGGAGGGCGGTGTCGGTGAGGGTCGTCTCGACGCGGAAGAGACGGTCTCGTAGGCAGCCGTGCAGCAGGGCGTTCGTGCACAACTCGCTTGCCAGGAGCGCTGCGTCACCGGCGAGGTCGGGGTGGCCCCAGTCGACTGCGAGTCCGGCGACGCGTCTGCGGGCGAGGGGGATGCTGCGCGGGTACGGGGTGTAGCTGACCTGGTCGTAGCGGTCGTACGACTTGGGTGGACCGGGAGGGCAGGAGTCGGTCATGGGTTCCTCCGGGGAGCGGGGAGTCGGGGTGGCTCCGCCGTGCGGGCAGCACGGTGCACTTCCGCCAACTGGTTTCGCCACGTGAGCGATCGAGTACTGAAGGTAGCGATGCGCTCACCCTGCGCGCAAGCGGTCCCGGGGAAATATGTCTCCAGTTTCGGTTGTGCTGTGGCTCCGGTGAACCGCACACTGGCCACGATCAGGAGGTGACCCGAGGTGTCCACAGGCCAGTTCACGCGCGGAACCCGCGTATCCACCGTCCTCGCGCGCAAGTTGGGCGGTGAGCTGCTGAGGTTGCGGGACCGGGCCGGCCTGACCCAGCCGCAGGCTGCGGAGGCGCTGTCGGCGACGGCCGCCAAGGTGGCCAAGATGGAGCGCGGGTGGGTGCCGTTCCGTGATCCCGACATCAAGATCCTGTGCGAGCTGTACGGCGTAACCGATCCGAAGGCCGTGGAACGGCTGTTGAGCCTCGCCAGGACCGACCGGGAGCGCCGCAAGGCCAAGGGGTGGTGGAACCAGTACCCCGAGCTGCGTTCCCTGGTGGAGTACGTCGCCCTGGAGGACATCGCGACCGGCATCCGGACCTGGCAAGGGGCCTTCGTCCCGGGTTTGCTGCAGACGCCGGACTACGCCAGGGCGCTGGCGATCGGCAACGCCGACTGGGACGAGCCGGGTGAGATCGAGCGGTTCGTTGAGGCGAAGGTCGCCCGGCAGGGGCGGCTGACGGACAGCAGCCCGCTCGATCTGTGGGCCGTTGTCGGCGAAGGAGCTCTGCGTCAACTGGTCGGCGGCCGTGAGGTCATGCGGACCCAGCTGGATCACCTCGTCGAGGTGTCCCGGCTCCCCAACGTAAAGCTTCAGGTGGTCCCGTTCCTCGCGGGCTCCCACCCCGGCATGACCAGCGCCTTCAGTGTCGTCTCCTTCGCCGAACCCGGCGCGATGGACGTGGTCTACATGGACACGACCTCGTCTACGCTGTGGCTGGAGAGCGAGGCGGACGCCGCACGGCACAACACCAAGTTCGAGCGGATCGCAAGGAACGGACTCGCTCTTCACGATTCCGTCGAGTTGATCGAACGCATCCGCAAGGAGCTGTGACCGTGCCGCACTTCGAGTTCGCCAAGTCCAGCCACAGCAGCGGCAACGGCGAGTGCGTCGAAGTCGCCCGCAATCTGCCCAGCGTCATCGCCGTCCGTGACTCCAAAAACCCCCACGGACCGATACTCCACGTCGTCCCCGACACCTGGACCACCTTCATACGGTCCCTGCACCACGCCCGCCCCTGACCACCACCCCCATGACCTGGACCGAAGCCGAATACCTCGACCTCCTCCGGTCCGAGCGCCGCGCCTACGCCTGGGTCATGCGTCACCACGGCGGCATGTCACTGCCGAAGTCCTGGGCCGCGGCACTCGACTGCTACCCGTACGAACCCGCCGACGAGCCCCACCGCGGCCTGGCACTGGGCGATGAGCCGGATCCACGGGCACCGTTACCCCGTAGAGCACCCCGAACTGGCCGACCCGTCCCCCGAGTACCGGGCCCTGACCTGACCCACTCCGGACAACGGCAGCAGACGCGGACGCGGGGAGGTCCCCAACAGGTCACCCCACCTCACCGCACCAAAAAACCCGTCGCCCCACCCCCGCCCCTCCCCCTACCCTCACCCCATGCAGCGCGCCCAAGTCATCCCCTCCATCACGACGACGCCGGAGCAGGTCCCGGCGCGCTGACAGCTGACGCAGTCCGAAGCCCCGGGGCGAGTGCCCCGGGGCTTCGTCGTTCCCGTCGGTCCCTCGCCCCCCACCGCGAGGGAGGACCCCATGAACCCCATGCACGACCACCGCCGACTCGGCCGTGAGCTCGACCTGTTCGACACCGATCCGCTGATGGGCGCGGGGCTGCCGTACTGGCTGCCCGACGGGGCCGTCGTACGGCACGTCCTGGAGGAGTACGTCAGGGAGGTGGAGCGGGCCGCCGGGTACCGGCATGTGTACTCGCCGGTGCTCGGGAAGCGGGAGCTGTACGAGATCTCCGGGCACTGGTCGCACTACGGCGACGACATGTTCCCGCCGATGCGACTGGGTGGCGAGGAGGTGGTGCTGCGGCCCAGCCTCTGTCCCCATCACGCCCTCATCTATCGGTCGCGGTCCCACAGTTACCGTGAACTTCCCTTGCGTGTCGCCGAGTTGGGTGGCATGTACCGCTCCGAGCTGTCGGGCGTCCTCGGCGGTCTCACCCGCGTCCGTTCCATCCAGCTCAACGACGCCCACATCTTCTGCACCCCCGAGCAGGCCGTGGCGGAGGCCCGCGCCGCCCTCGGACTCATCCGGCGTGCCTACGACGACCTCGGCATCCGTGCCAGCCGGTACCGGCTCTCCCTCCCCGGCGACCGCGACGGAAAGTACGTCCCCGATCCGGAACTCTGGCGCCGCGCCACCGCCCTGCTCGAAGAGGTCCTGGACGGCATCGAGTACGAGTCCGTCGAGGGCGAGGCCGCCTTCTACGGCCCCAAGATCGACGTTCAGATCACCGACCTCGCCGGCCGGGAGTCCACCCTCTCCACCGTCCAGATCGACTTCCACCAGCCCGAACGCTTCGACCTCCACTACATCGGCCCCGACGGCACCAAACACCGCCCGGTGATGGTCCACCGCAGCATCATCGGCAGCGTGGAACGGGCCGTCGCCCATCTCATCGAGGCGCACGGCGGCGCCTTTCCGGTGTGGCTCGCGCCCGTGCAGCTGGTCGTCCTGCCGGTGGGCGACGCCCAGGAGGAGCGGGCCCTTGACCTCGTACGGCGGGCCGAAGCGCGCGGCATCCGGGCCGAACTCTCGGGCCCCGGCCACGGCACCCTCGGCGCCCGCGTCCGCGCCGCGCGCCTCGTGCCGTACCAGGCGGTGATCGGGGAGCGGGAGGCCGACGCCGGCTGTGCGGCCGTACGACTGCGGGACGGCCGTAGGCCAGGAGCCGTACCGGTCGACGAGCTGCTGGAACGGATCGGTGCCCGGGCCGGTGATCGCGGGGCCGAACTCTGGGCGGCTGCGTAAGGTCGGACCCGTACGCCAGTGACGAAAGGACCCCCGCCGTGACCGGTCAGCCCATCCCGGTGATCATCGACTGCGACACCGGTGTCGACGACGCCCTGGCCCTGCTGTTCGCCGTACGGCATCCGGGGATCGACCTGCGCGCGGTCACCTGTGTCGCCGGGAACACCGACGTCGACGGCGTCGTCCGCAACACGCTGACCGTCCTGGAGCAGGCGGGCGCCGGGGACATCCCCGTCGCCCGGGGTGCCGCGCGGCCGCTGATCGAGCCCGTGCGCACCGCGCAGCACGTGCACGGCCTCGACGGCATGGGTGACCTGGGGCTGCCCGCGCCGACCCGGGTGGCGGTGGACGTGGACGCGGTGACCCTGCTCAGGCGGGAGATCCTCGCCTCCCCGACGCCGGTCACCCTCATCCCCACCGCGCCGCTCACCAACATCGCCCTGCTGCTCCGCACCCACCCCGACGTGGTGCGGAACATCGAGCGGATCGTGTTCATGGGCGGTGCGGTGGCGACCGGAAACGCCACGCCCGTAGCGGAGTTCAACGTCTGGCACGATCCCGAGGCGGCCGCCGTGCTGCTCACCGCGGGCGTGCCGATCACGATGTACGGCCTGGACGTGTTCGAGCGGGTCGTCGTCCCCGCCGCCGACGTCCAGCGGCTGCGCGCGAGTTCGGAGCCCAGCCTGCGCATGGCCGGCGAACTCCTCGCCCACCGTGACCCGGCCACCTCGGGTGACCCCACCCCCACGGGCGGCCTCGGTGACGCGGGCGCGGTCTGCGCGGTCGTCGACCCGGGCGGACTGACCACCGAACTCCTGCCGGTGGAGGTGAGCCTGGCCCCGGGCCCGACCCGCGGCCAGACCGTCGTCGACCGCCGCCGCCGTCCCGGCGAGTCCGAGATCCACGAGGGCGAACGTGAAGTGACCCTCGTGGACGTGGGGTTGGGCGTCGACGTGGAGCGGTACGTGAAGTTGTGGCTGACGGCGGTGGAGGGGGCCTAGCCAGCGAGCCCCATCTGGTCCCTCAAGAACTGCTGACGCCCCACCGCTGCTCCACCTTCGCGAGCCGCCAGTAGGCGATCGCCGCCGCCCACACCACCACGAACAGGCCGACGATGACGTAGCCGACGTTGTCGAGGTCGATGTCGGCGATCCAGGTGGTGAGGGCGTCGGTGAGGTCGAACTTGTCGTGCAGGACGCCGACGAGCTCGATCGTGCCGATGAAGAAGGCGACCGCGATGGACAGGCCGGTGATGGCGAGGTTGTAGAAGACCTTGCGGACGGGGTTGGCGAAGGCCCACTGGTAGGCGAAGTTCATGAACGTGCCGTCGAGGGTGTCGAACAGGCTCATGCCCGCGGCGAAGAGCAGCGGCAGACAGAGGATGGCGTACCAGGGGAGACCCGCGGCCGCACCCGACCCGGCCATCACCATCAGGGTCACTTCCGTCGCCGTGTCGAAGCCGAGCCCGAACAGGAAGCCCAGCGGAAACATCTGCCCCGGCCGGGTGATGGACTTGGTGAGCCGCCCGAGGATCCGGTTCATGAAGCCGCGCGAGTCGAGATGCTGCTCCAACTGCTTCTCGTCGTACGTCCCTTCCCGCATCGCCCGGAAGACCTTCAGGATGCCCATGAGGGCGACCAGGTTGAGGGCGGCGATGAGATAGAGGAACGACCCGGAGACCGTCGTACCGAGAAATCCGAGCACCTGGTGGGTACTCGACCCCTCGTTCATGACCTTGCCGGCCAGCTGGGTGCCGCCGGCGATCAGCGCGGCGAGCAGGACCACGACACTGGAGTGCCCGAGCGCGAACCAGAACCCTCCGGACACCGGCCGCTTGCCGTCCGCCATCAGCTTGCGCGTGGTGTTGTCGATCGCGGCGATGTGGTCGGCGTCGAAGGCGTGCCGCATACCGAGGGTGTAGGCGGTGATGCCGAGCCCGATGCCGAAGGCCTTGTCGCCCACCTCGTAGTGCTCAGGGACGACCAGCAGGAAGAGGATGCCGAAGGCGACGACGTGCAGGGCGGCTATCGCGGCCATCAGACCGGCCGTCTTGACGGTGTCCTCGCGTCGCCAGCGGAAGGAGGCGGCGGCGGTCTCGGGCAGCGCAGGGTCAGTCATACGGTGGTCACTCCAGCACCTCGTGGATGAACGCGTGAGCTGCCGTGGCCGGTCTCCTGGCTTACGGGTCGTGCGTTTCCCTGCCCGCCTTCCCGGCCTGATGGTGACGGCCAGTGGCTGTCCCGCGAGGGACGTGGGAGGGAAACTCCCCGATCACAGTGGCGAGGGCCGCACCGGACTGGACCTTTGAGGGGTCGTCACCGGCTTCCCGAGCACCACGGCCCGCCCACCGTAGGCGGGGGCGGGGTCTCCTGCATAGCTGCACACCTGCGCAGGTATGGAAGATCACACAGGGCCTCCTGCGAGGATGAGCCCCATGCACCTCGTCCCGGCCGACCGAGCCGACCGCCGCACGATCGACGGACACCGGGTGTGCGACGCCATCGCCGCGATCGGCGACCCGGGACACGTCCGCACCTGGTCCGACCGCTTCGCCCTCCTGGCCGACCCGAACCGCCTCTCCCTCCTCCTGGCCCTGCACCGGACCGGCCCCCTGGCGGTCTCCGACCTCGCGATCGCGACGGGCATGAACGACCCCGCCGTCTCCCAGGCGCTACGGCTGCTCCGGGCGGCCGGGGTGGTGGCGGGGGAGAAGGAGGGGCGCGTGGTGCGGTACCGGGTGGTGGACGAGGCGGTGCGGGGGTTGTTGGGGCAGGTGTCCTGAGCCGGGGGACGTACGTGCCGATCAGCGTGGCTCGCCGGGCCGGTCGAACGTTTCCACGTCGGTACGGAACCTGTCCCGTTCAGAACTTGCGGGAGAGACGAGCGCGACGAAGTCAGGCAGCGCAGTCACAGAGGGAGTGCCGTCCTCGTTGACGCTGCCCGCCTCGTCCTCCCACGCGATCAGGTGGATCACCACTGCGTACCGGCCCACGGGCAGATCGAACTGGACGGTTCCCGGCCACGCTTCGGCACCCACCGCCTCGATACCACTGAGCCACACCTGTCCCGACGAACAGAACGAGTAGGCCTCCGAGCTGACAAGCCGGTGCCTGCTCTCCCGCTCCGTCAGCCGGCCAGGCCGGTCAGGGCCGCCGACGCGGACCAGCACTCCGAAGGCGCCGTCACTTCGGATGTTGATGGGGACCAGGGAGCCCGTACGGATGTGGCGTTCAACGTCCTCGTCCTCGCCGAGCTGCGGGTCCCACGTGTCGTGGTCCACGATGCCTGTAAAGCTCTGCGGATCCCACAGAGCGAGCATCCCGGCATCGGTTGCCATAGTCGACAAGCACCGCTGACCTTGCTGGATCCGCTCCGGCAAGTGCTGGTCCAGGCATGGCCGATGCCGTCTTCCTCATCCTTGTGGGAGCCGGCCTGCTGTGCGCAGGGAGCGTCATCGCCACCGACTACAAGAAGGCGGCGACCCGTTTCTACGCGAAGGCGATGAGCACGCAACGGAACAAGCCGCCCCGCATCTACGGCGGTCCTCCAGCAGGGGTGTTGCACCTCAAAGCGATCGCGCTCGTGCAGATCCTCGCGGGCAGCGGCGCGGTTACGGTCGGCATCTACTTCCTCAGCCGGTAGACGGCAGCTTCCAGACGGGTCGCGTCCGCTGCGCCGATCCCCCCGGGCCACTCGAGGCCGCTGAGCAGTCGTCGGCGACTACCAACGGGCGCACGGTCCCACTCCCCAAAGTCCTCCGGAGCCAACCGGTCGTGTCATTCCCCGTTCCAGATCCTGCACCCTGCTGTGTCGTGGCATCGACAAGGGGAACCACGTCGCTGAGGATCCTGGGGTGACTGATGACGAACTCGTCCTGGCGATCCGTACGCATGTGGCGGGCCGGGGGCTGCCGGGTCCCGCATCCACCGAGGACGTCGCTGCCTTTGAGCGCGTCGTGGGCCGTCCGATGCCCGGCTTGTTGAAGCGGATGTATCTCGAAGTCGCCAATGGTGGCTTCGGGCCCTGGCGGGTGGTCTCGCTGACCGAGACCGACGACTGGTTCAGCGACTGCGCCGACATCACCATGGCCTATCACGCGTTCGGCGGCCCCGATGGGGATGCCCTTCCGTCGGGACTCGTTCCGCTCATGGACCGTGGCTGCGCGATGTGGACCCTGATCGATTTCCGTACGTCCGACGGTCAGATGTGGGACTGGGACCCCAACCTGTGCTGCATCCGGCACGCCCCGGCACCACTCAGGCAATCACTCGCGCAGTGGCTCGCCGACTGGTTGCGCGGCCAGGCGCAGGAGGGCCCCTATCCGCACCGCGTCCCGCCCGACTCCGCGTGTCACAACGCGTGAGGCCGAGAGCGGCCCCGTCTCACGAGCGGGCCACTCATCGGCCGTCTCACTTTTCCGTCTCAGACAGCCCCGTTCACGGCCGTTCAGGCGAGACCTGGAGCCGTCCCCACACCTAACGGCCAGCCGCCCACGAACGTGGATGAGGGCCCCTGCACGGGCCCCAACACCCCGCCAGCACAGTTGGAAAGCATGTTGGAGTGCAACCCGTCATGGATGGATCGGCGGCAGCTTCCAGCGTTTCCGGCCGACGCGACCGTTCCGGAGCGTATCCCGGCCACACGCCACCAGGACGGAGCCGGCCACACTGATCACTGCGAAGCAGGTGGCGAGGATGACGCCGAGCGGCTGGCGGTCTCCGGTCAAGGATCCTGCGGCGCGTATCAACAGCCCTAATCCGAGAGCCAGTCCACCCCAGCCCGCGAGAGTGCTGCCGTACCTGCGGCGTTACCGCCGGACGAACCACATGCCAACAAGCAGGAAGATGGCACCACCAGCGCCGAAAGCCACTGCGTCGAACATTCGCGCCTCCGGACGGCAGCGTACCGAGCCGAGGGGTGGACAGCTCTTCGCCCTTGCGGTGACGCCAACGGCGGCGCCTGCCAAGGTCGGGTCCAGCCGAGCGGCCGTGTTCTCCGGGGACCGTCAGCCGGGCCGGCTCGCCTCCGCCTCCCCCGCCCGCGAGCCCGCCCCCCGCACCACCCCCACCGCCGTCAAAGCGACCGCCAGCCCCACCCCGGTCTGCCTGGTGAACGGCTCGTCGAACATCAGGGCTCCCCAGACCGCCGTGACCGGGGCCATGAGGAACATGAGGGTGTTGACCTCCGTGACTCCGGAGCGCTGGAGGACGAGCCAGTAGAGGCCGTAGCCGCCGAAGGTGGAGAGGGTTACGAGCCAGAGCGTGGCCAGCCAGAAGGGGCCGGTGGTGGGCAAGGTCGCGGTGCCGGTCGTGAGGGCGGCGGCCGTGAAGACCAGGGCGCTGGTGGCGCAGTGGACGGTCAGTGACACGGTCGGGGTCACCGGGATGCGGGAGCGCCGTTCGAGGAAGGTGGCCGCGACCAGCGAGAGCATCCCGGCGAACGGGACGAGGTAGGTCCACCAGGCCACGCCCGTGGTCGCCGCCGCGTCGGCCGTCGTGACCAGGGCGACCCCGGCGAGGCCCAGGCACAGTCCGAGCCACTGCCGGGCCGAGACGTACTCGCGCAGCAGCGGGCCGGCGAGCGCCCCGGCGACCAGCGGCTGGGTGCCGTCGATCAGGGCCGTCGTACCGCTGGAGACGCCGAGCTGGATGGCGTAGTAGACGGTGAGCAGGTAGCCGCTCTGGGAGAGCAGTCCGATCAGGGCCTGGCGGGCCAGGTCGCGGGGTGTCAGGGCACGCCAGGGAGCGCGGCCCCGGTGGACGGCCACCGCGGTGAGGACGGCTGCCAGCGGCAGGAAGCGCCACATCAGGAGCGTCATCGCACCCGCGTCCTGCGTGCCGAGCTTGGCGCCGACGAATCCCGAGCTCCAGCACACGATGAAGGCGGCGGAGAGCAGGACGTTCATGGGAGTCACCACCCAAAAATATACCGGTCTGTATACCTCCTTGCCTCACCCACTATACAGATCGGTATAGTGGGTGAGGTGGGAGACAACGGTGCACAGCAGGTACGGCGGATCAGCATGACCCCGGGTGCGCGGCGCGCCCTCGCGGCGGCGTCCCGGCTGTTCTACGAGCGGGGCATCCACGCGGTCGGCGTGGACCTGATCGCCGCCGAGGCCGGGGTGACGAAGAAGACGCTCTACGACCGGTTCGGCTCCAAGGAGCAGATCGTCGTGGAGTACCTCGCCGACCGGGACGAACGCTGGCGGACGTATGTCATGGAGCGGCTGGAGGCGGCGGGACCCGAGGTCGTCGACCGGGTCCGCGCGGTCTTCGACGCCTCCCGGGAGTGGATGGACGACAACAGCCCCAAGGGGTGCGCCATGGTCAACGCCCACGCCGAGATCAGCGACCCGGCCCATCCGGCGTACGCGATCATCACCGGGCAGAAGCGGTGGATGCTCCGGCTCTTCACCGATCTGGCCCCCGAGCAGGCTCGCACGCTCATGCTGCTGCACGAGGGCGCGCTGGTCGCCCACGGACTGCGCGTCTTCGCCGACCCGATCGCGGCCGCCCGCGAGGAGGCGGCCGCGCTTGTCGGCGGGCAGAGTGCGTAGACGCGGCTCGACGCCGGGTACAGCGTGTTCAGACCGGCGGGAGAGCAGTGGCCGGCACGCCCGGAAGGGTGGTCAGCCCCTCGTCCTCCGATACCGCGTCAGGACCGCCCCGCCCGACCGCTCCGCCGAGAGGCACTCCAGGTCGGTGGGGGACTTGTCCGCGGGAAAGAGGCGCTCGCCGGTGCCGAGGATCGTGGGGAAGGTCAGCAGGCGGTACTCGTCGACGAGGTCCTCGGCCATCAGCGCATGTACGACGCTCGTACTGCCGGTGACGATCACGTCGCGCTTCTCGCCGTTGACGACGTCGACGAGACCGCCGTCCATGACCCGGGAGTTCCCCCACGCCGAGGTGTCGGTCAGCGTGCGGGAGGCGACCAGCTTCGGCGCGGCGTTCATCCGCGCCGCGAAGGGGTCGTCCCGCCCGGGCCAGATCCGCGAGAACAACTGCCATGTCGTACGACCCAGCAGCATGACCCCGTCGTCGAGGGTGCGGCCGAGCCGGAACTTGTCCCCGGCGACCGTCTCCGGGCCGTGCCGGAAGGCCCAGCCGCCGGTCGGCGTTTCGGCGGAGCCGTCCGGGTCGGACACGATCCCGTCCAGGGTGACGAACTCGATGACGATGACGCTCATGGTGGGAGTCCCTTCGGTCGATGCCCGCCTCTACCTACCGGCGGCACCCGCTCCACTCATCGCTCCCGGCGAATCTCCTCGGAAGAAATCCGCCGGGGCAGGCCGAACGCCTCGAACACCCGCGGATCGGCGAACACGACGTTGTGCGCGACCCGGCCGGCGGTGACCGTGAACACCTGAAGCGTGTGCAGGCGATGCGAGCCGTCGGGCTCGGGTGCGTACGCGGCGAGCGCGGGCTGGCCGTTGGCGGTGAGGGGGGTCGTGACCCAGCCCGTACCGCGCATCGCGAACACGCGGTCCATGAACCGGCCGTAATCGCGGCTGCCCCGGTACCACAGCGGCACCGGCGGCATCTCCAGAACGGCCTCCTCCGTGAGCAGCCGGACGAGCGCGGGGACGTCGGCCGTCTCGAACGCCCGCACATACCGCTGGATCACCGCGCGGGCCCCGGCGTCGTCCGGCTCCACGACCTCCTCCGCGGCACCTGCCTCCGCGAGGGCGCCGCGGGCCCGCTGGAGCGCGCTGTTGACGGCCGCGGCCGTGGTCCCCAGCTGCTCGGCGACCTCGGCGGCGGTGAACTCCAGCACCTCACGCAGCACCAGCACGGCACGCTGGCGCGGTGGCAGGACCTGCATCGCCGCCACCAGCGCGAGCCGCATGTCGGCCCGTACCTCCAGGTCGAACCGTGCGTCGGGGAACGGCTGGAGCCAGGGAACGTCGAGGGCCGGAGTGAGCGGCGCCCGGGGATCCTCACTCGGCGCACCGAGCCCGGACGGCAACGGCCGCCGCGTACGCCCCTCCAGCGCGGTCAGACACACGTTGGTCGCGATCCGGTACAACCAGGTCCGCACCGAGGCACGGGTGGGGTCGTACCGGTCCCGGGCCTTCCAGGCGCGCAGCATCGTCTCCTGCACCAGGTCCTCGGCCTCGTGGAACGAGCCCAGCATCCGGTAGCAGTACGCCACCAACTCACCCCGGTACGGCTCGAGATCCACGGGACCAGCATGGCGCACCCGGCGCCCGGATCGCAGGCCACCGTGCGATCCGCTCCCTGGACGGCACCGGCAGCCCGTAACCCATACGGCCCGGACCACTGGTGACCTCCGCGAACCCGGTGATCACTGGAGGCATGACCCCGCCCCGCGCCGCCGCCTGCGCTCTCGCCCTCTGTGGGCTTCTCGCCGCCACCGCCTGTTCCGCTCTGTCCACCCCGCCCACCGCTGCCAAGCCGCCGATCACGCCCCCCACCAGCGCGCCCCCGCCGTCCCCGAAGACGTCCGCCGCTCCCTCCTCCGCCCTCACCGAGGCCATGGCGCGGGCCGCTCTCGTCACCGACGTGGACCTCGGGGAGCCCTGGACGCCGACCCAGGGGGTGGCCACCTGGCACGACGGCGTCCTGAAGGCGAAGGCCGACCGGCGGGAGTGCCAGCGGCTGCTCGACGCGCTGTACGCCGACGAGTTGTTCGGGGCCGATGCCCAGCCCAGTGCGGTCGTCGGCATGGACGACGAGTGGAACAAGGCGCAGATGCGGTATCAGGTGCTCGCGCGTCCGCAGGCGGAGATCGACAAGACCCTGGCCTGGCTGAAGGGCCTTCCGCGGACGTGCGCGCAGTTCGGGGCCACCACGACCACCGGGGCCGTCTTCGGGGTGCAGGTCACCGAGGCGCCGTTGCCGGAGGCGGGGAACGCCCGGCAGGGGCTGCGGGTGTGGCTGACCGGACAGTCCCCGAACGGTCAACCGACCACGCTCACGCTGGACGTCGCCGCCGTCCGCGTGGGGGACGACGCGATCAGTGTGACGAACGGCGGCTTGGGCGACGTACAGACGGAGGCCACGCAGGCCGCCGTACAGCTGGGAGCCCAGCGGCTGACGGAGATCAGGAAGCAGGGGCGGGTGGAGATCTGAGCGGTCAGTCCTCGTCGAACCGCTTCACGTGCCCGACCACGTCGTGCGCCACCTCGAGCGCGGTGCGGCTGTCCGCGAAGGCGTCCGCGCGCAGCCGGGCCAGCGCCTCGTCCGAGTCGACGCCCAGCTGCACCATGATCATGCCGACGGCCTGGTACACCTCGTCGTGCGCTTTGGCCAGGCCACTGAGCCAGAGGTCGTCGCCCTCGGAACCGTTCTCCTGTCCCCGGGGCAGTGCCGTCAGGGCCACGGTCATGACGTTGGCCACGAGTTCGGCGATGCGCAGCTCCCGCCGGGTGAGCTCGCCGGGGACGTCCCGGTAGAGGTCGAGGGTGCCCACGCACACGGTGTCGTTGCCGAGCGGCATCGAGTACACCGCCCGTACCCCCGCGGCGGTGGCCTGCTGGGCGAAGACCGGCCAGCGGTCGGCGTCCCGGCCGGCCGTCAGATCGGTGGCGAGCACGGCGGCGCGGGACTTGGCGGCGGACGTGCAGGGTCCGTCTCCCAAGGTGGCCTGGAGCTCCGACAGACGCTCGGCCCGGGGGCTGCTGGCGCTGAGCTGGACGGGCATGCCGTCGCTGCGCAGCGACACGCTCGCGTCGGCCACCGGCAGTAGCCGGACGGCGGCCACGCACAGCTTGCCCGGAATCTCCGCGGGGCCGGCGCCCCGCACCCCCTCCGCGATCACATCGGAGACCCGCATGTGATCCCGCTCCACTGCATGGCTGGCCTCGCGGTCGGGGCCGGCTTGGCGGGGGTGGCCGGCTTCACGGTCCGGGCCCACTTGGTGGGGGTGGCCGGCTTCACGGCCGCGTCCGACGTCGCGTTCGTAGCCGGCCTCACGGTCCCGCTCGCGGCCGGCGTCACGGTCCCGCCCGACGTCCCGCCCGCGCCCGGCCCCCCGCTCGCGCCCGGCCGCCCGGTCCCGCTCGACCTGGCGCTCCCGACCGCCCCGACCCTCGCGTTCCGCCGCCGGCCGCGTTTCATCCCCCGGCGCTCCGCACGAGCCGGAAACGTTGTCCCGTCCGGCGTACGCTCCGGAATCGCCGCCCGCTCCGGAGAACGGACCCGGCTCGTCGCCGTGGGTGTCGCCGCGGTCGTCGGTGGGCCCCACGACCACCGCCTCCTTCGGTCAGCGCCGAGCTCGTCCGTCGTCGGCCCCCAAGCGGGCTCGCCGGGGGCGGGGGGCGCCGCTCATGGCGTACCCACCCAGGGGCACCGCCCGGCTACCCCTCGTCCACCGGCCGAAACACCCAGGACGGACATGGCGGACCGGCACTCCCCGCTGTTCCGACGGCGTACAGAAACACCCCGTCGCGGGCCCGGGGTCCTCACAGAGGGGGCTGGGCGGGGGCCGGGCCGAGGGTGGTGGTGCCGGGGGCCGTGCGGTGGCGGAGGCCCGTCCGGTACGCGTCCAGTGCCGCCTCGACCCGTCCCGTACGGCGCAGCAGATCGCCCAGCAGTCGGCACAGGTCGGCCAGGTCACCGACGGCGCCGGCCCGCTCCAGGAGGCTCAGGGCGCGGACGTAGTGCTCCTCGGCGGCCTCGGTGTCCCGGGCGTCCTCGGCGATGATCCCGAGGAGGCGGTGGGCGGCGGCGGAGTGCAGGGCGCCGCGCTCGGAGCTGAGGTCGCTGAGCACGCCGTGGAGCAGGGCGGCGGCCTCGTCGGACTTGCCGCGCCGGTGCAGCACATCGGCGAGCTCGACGGCGGCCTGGCTGGAGTAGAGGGCGGCCCGCTTGGCGGAGAGCATGTCGAGGGCCTGTCTCAACTCGTCCTCGGCGCGCTCCAGTTCGCCGTTCTGGGCGTAGACGTATCCGCGCATCCAGTGGCAGTTGGCGAGCTCGGTACGGATCTGGAGCCGGCGGTAGAGCTCAGCGGCCTTGGCGAGGGAGGCGTCGGCCTCGGCGAGGCGGCCCTCGGCGAGCAGGGTGCGGGCGACGGACCGGTGCATCCGGGCGACGAGGGCGGGGTCGCCGGCCTGCGGGGCGAGCGCCAGGGCGAGTTCGGCGGCCTGGGCGGCGCGGGCGTGGGCGCCCATGTCCATGTAGGGGCCGATGACGCTGGCGTAGAGGAGGAGCAGTGCGTCGGGGTCGTGGAGGCCACCGCGGTTGAGCTCGTCGATGGTGGATTCCAACAGGTAGACGGAGTAGCGGAGTTCACCGGTGAGGTAGTGCGCGAGGGCGCGTCCGCGCAGGGCGGGGACACGGGCGGGCAGGGGTACGTCGTCGCCGAGGGCCTTCTCGGCCCGCTCGAAGTACTGGCGTGCGAAGCCCAGCTCGCCCGTCTCCACGGCGCACTCGCCGAGCCCGAGCAGGGCGGCGGCCCGCACCTCGGCGAGGTCGAGCGCGTCGGCCTCGGCGAGCAGACGGCCGTACTGCGCGGCGGACTCCTCGGCCTCCCCGGTGGCGAGGGTGCGCTGGGCCTCGGTGAGGCGCAGGCGCAGATCGGTGACGAGACGGGCCGGACGGCCGGTCGTCAGTTCCTCGAACCCGACGCCGAGGCGGTCGGCGAGATGCCGGAGCGCGTCGTCGGAGGGGCGCACCCGCCCGGACTCCAGAGTGGAGATGTAGGCCGGTGTGTACGCCGGTTCGGCCAGCTGTTTCTGTGTCAGTCCGCGTTCGACCCGCAGCTGCTGCACCCGTCGCCCGATGACGCCCGGGTCGTCCCGCTCCGACATGGCCAACTCCCCAAGCCCCTCTTGCCGTTCGGCTCTCGCAGCCCCTAGGTTAAACGGCGTATTAACCCTGCTTAATACGCCGTCACCGCCATGGGTACTCACCGCCACCGCTGCGAGGTCGCCGTGCTCGAACGCACCAGCACCACCGCGCGCTACGCCAGGGGTTTCGCCGCTGCGGTCGTGGCCGTGGCCACACTGGTCCTGGCCGCCAACGCGGGGCCGGCGAAGGCGTCGGGGGAGAGACCGGCCGAGCAGGCGGATCAGGTCCAGCAGGTCACCCGGCACTCATCGGAGTGAGACCGGCTGCGGAAGCGGTCCTCAGAGCTGGAACTCCGCGGGCTGCAGGCCCAGGGTCGCGCAGGCCTCCCGCAGGATCGACTGCTCCGCCTGGGAGAAGTGACCGTCGGCGCCGGCGATGACGATGCCGGTCTGGATCACCGCGCGCGCCTCGGTGGGCTTCTTGGCGGCCTTGGCGATGTCCTGGAGCGCCTCCGCCTTGCCCTGCGCGAAGTTGCGGGTGAGCTGGTCCACATGCTTGTGGAAGCGGGTGCGCAGCTGCTCCGGCGGGAAGTTCTGCAGCACCTCGTTACCGAGGATCAGCGACTCCATCTGCTGGATCTCGGCCGCGTCCACATGGCCGTCCGCCGCAGCGACCAGGGCGCACATCGCCATGCTGGCGTCGCGGTAGGCGCCGCTCTTCAGCTCGGTCTTGAGGGAGCCGAGCTGCGTCTTCAGCACACCGACGAGCTGGGCGCGCGAACCACCGCGAGAGGCGCCGCGCGAGGCGCCGTGTCCGGCCGTGCCACCGGTCGTCGTGCCGCGCCCGCCCTGCGCCTGCTGCTGCAGGTTCTTGGCCTGGTCCTTGAGCCGGTCGAACAGTGCCATTGACGTCACCTCGGTACTCGTCTGAGTGATCTCACCCCGGCAACGGCCGAGCCCGGGTAAAGGTTCCCCCAAGCCGACCGGGCCGACCGGGCCGACCGGGCCGACCGGATCAGCAGGGTCAGCCGCACACCCTCCGGTACGGCACCTCCGGAACGTAGGTCCGCCACTGCGCCCGGCTCAGCCCCGCGCCGCCCGCCCGCGCGCACACCTTCTCCAGCACCCGCCCCGGATCGACGGGGTACTTCTGGAGCGGGACGTGCGCGCTCCCCGCGTACAGGGTCGAACCGTCGGCGCCGAAGGCGAGCGTGTCGATCTCCTCGCCCGGCGTGGTCAATGGGCTGCCCAGCGGCTGCTGGGTGGCGACGTCCCACAGCTGGAGGCTGCCCGCGGTGCCCGCGACGGCCAGCGTGCCGCCGTCCGGGCTGAAGGCGAGCGCGCTCACGCCCTCGGGGTCGGCGGCGAGCGGCGCGGGGAAGACGTTGCGCAGGACGCCCTCGCGGCGGGTGAGGTGCTGGGCCCACAGGGCGACCCGTCCGGTGCCGTCGCCCGCCGCCAGCAGCGAACCGTCGGCGGTGAAGGCGAGCGCGCCGATCTGGTCGCCCTGGACCAGGTCGAGCCGGGTGACGCGGCCCGCGGGCAGGACGGCGGTGCGGCCGTCGGCGACCAGGAGTCGGCCGTCGGGGCGGACGGCCAGGTGGGCGGCGGTCACGTCGGTGACCAGCTTCGTACGGCGTCGGCGGGCGACGTCCCACACCTCGTCGGCGACCGTGCCCAGGCCGGTGAAACGGGCGGCGACCAGGGTGCGGCCGCCCGCGCCGAGGGCCAGGCCGATCGCCGCCCCGCCCGGCAGGTCCAGCGTGGCCACCGCCCGCGCGCGGTGCACGTCCCACACGGCGATCGGCTGGGCCACCGCCTCCCGGCCGGGTGCCGAGACGCCGTAGGCGAACCGGGTGCCGTCGGTGCTGAAGGCCGCCACGGGCAGGGTGTCGGCGGGGACGGTGGGCAGGGCCGGGTCGGCGGAGGCGGGGACCCGCACCGGGGGGAAGGTGTGCAGGACGCGGCCGTCGGAGGTCGCGTGGAGCCGGAAGACGTAGTGGTCGCCGGTGCGGCTCGCGGTGGCGTAGCGGTGGCCGTCCGGGCTCAGCCGGACCTCGTCCACCGGGCCGGTCCGCCAGCCGTGGGTGACGGACGCGCCGAGGTCGAGGGTGTGGACGGTGCCGCCCTCGACGTAGCGCAGGGTGCGGCCGTCGCGGTCCCAGCGCAGGCCGCCGTAGAGGTGCTGGTTGCTGAGGGTGTGCCGCAGGACGGGCGCGCCCGGGTCGGTGAGCCGCCACACGCGCACCTCCTCGTGGTCGGCGGTGGCCATGAAGGCGCCGTCGGGGCTGACGGACAGGTACTGCACGCCGGTGTCGTCGAGCTCGGCGATCCGGCGGCCCGTGCCGGTGTCCCAGACGCGCACTCCGCTGCCGGTGACGGCGGCCAGCCGGCCGGTGCCGAGGGCGAGGAGGGAGGTGTCCGCGCCGCAGACGTGGTCCTTCCGCCAGGCGCCGGGCAGGGCGCGGCCGGTGGCGGTGTCCCACAGCTGCGGGATCCCCTGCGAGGAGCAGACGGCCACGCGCGTGCCGTCGGCGCTCACCTCGGGATCCGCGGTCTCCGGGGCCGGGGTCTCGAACAGCACCCGGCCGTCGGTGACCGAGCGCAGCCGTACCGCGGAACCCTCGGTGGTGAGGACGGCGCGGCCGTCGGCGGTGAGGTCGACGTCGCCGGTGTCCCGCAGGGTCACGGATCCGCCGGTCCAGCGGCCGGTGACGGTGTCCCACAGGCGGACGGTCGCGTAGTCGCTGCCGGTGACGGCGAGCACCCGCGTCTGCGGGCCGACCCCGGTCACCGTGCCCCGCGGCACCTTTCCCGAGCCGGTGCGCCGGTGGGTGGTCACGTCCCAGGTGCGCCACTCGCCGCCGTCGGCGCTGAGCAGGACACGGCCGTCGGCGGTGAGCATGCGCCGCACTCCGTCGCCGGGCGTGGGGTCGGTGAAGGTGTCCGTCTCCGCCTGGGCGAGGGAGCCGAGCAGGGCGCGGCGGGTCTCGGGAAGTTCGGCCACCCGCCAGGCGGCGGCCCCGAGCAGCAGCGCGGTGCGCGGGTCGGTGGTGCGCAGCGCGTCGGCGACGTCGGCGACCCGGCGGGCCGCGTTCTGGGTGCGCCCGCGCCGGTTGTCGTCGTACTCGCGGTAGACCGCGAACGCCGTCAGCAGGGCGACCGCGAGGACGGCGGACAGGGACACGGTCAGGGCGCGGTGTCTGCGGCTGATCCGGGTGGCGGCCCGGCGTTCGCTCTCGCGGGCCCCGACGGCGGCGGCGAGGAAGGTCCGCTCGGTCACGGTCAGCGCGGGATCGGTCCGGTGGTCCGGGAAGAGTTCCTCGGCGCGGGCCAGCCGGGTGCCCCGGTACAGATCGCCGGGGTCACGGTCGTGCTCCACCCAGGTGCGGGCCGCGTCCGCGAGCATCCGGTGGTGGCGCAGGCGCGCGCGGTCCTCCTCCAGCCAGCCGTGCAGCCGGGGCCAACAGCTGATGAGCGCCTCGTGGGCGAGCTGGACGCCGTCCTCGTCGGCGGTCAGCAGCCGGGCCGCGGTCAGGCGCTCCACCACGGCCGGCACGTCCGGGTCCGCCCACTCGGCCAGTTCGGCCCGGGTGAGGGGGCGCCGGGTGTCGGGGGTGCCCTGGCCGGGGACGACCATGCGCAGCAGCAGATGGCGGGCGGCGCGGGCCTGGGCCGGGGTCAGGGCGCCGTACATCTCCTCGGCGGTCGCCGCGATCGCGCCGCGCACCCCGCCGGCGGACTCGTATCCGGCGAGGGTGAGCATGCGGCCCTTGCGGCGCCGCCAGGTCTCCAGGAGGGCGTGCGCGAGCATCGGCAGGCCGCCGGGCTCGCCCTGGACCTCCTCCACCAGGCGAGCGGTCAGCGTCCGTTCGACCAGGAACCCGGCCGCCCGGGCCGGTCCGACCACCGCCTCGCGCAGTTCCTCGGCGGTCATCGGGCCGAGCAGCAGCCCGGCACCGCGCAGGGCGTCCGCGAGGTCGCGGTGCTCGGCGCAGCGGGCGTAGAAGTCGGCGCGTACGGCGACCAGGACGCGCAGCCGGCGCTCCGGGTCGCGGGCGGCGAGCAGCAGGTCGATGAAGCGGGAGCGCTCACGGGGGTCGCGGCAGAGGCTGAAGACCTCCTCGAACTGGTCCACGACCACCCAGCTCTCCGGCTCGCCCCGGGCCGGGGCGAGGAGATGGCCGTAGCTGGTGGCGGGGGTCGGGCCAGGAGTGAGGATCCGCAGCACCGCCGGGTCGTCGCGGTCGGCGATCTCCTGCTGGAGGCGGGGGATCAGGCCGGCCCGCAGCAGGGACGACTTCCCGCTGCCGGAGGGGCCGAAGAGCACCGCGAACCGGTGGTCGCGGACCAGTTCGCCGACCTCGGCGAGCACCCGGTCCCGGCCGAAGAAGAGGTGCCGGTGGTCGGGTTCGAACCGGGCGAGGCCGCGGTACGGCGCGGGTCCCTCCGGTTCCTCCTCGGGCGGGGACCCGGCGAGCCGGGCCTCCGCCTCCTTCCAGCGCGGCGCCCACTCCCCGGGATCGCCCCCGCAGGCCCGCACATACCCCTCGACGACGGCGAGGGAGGGCAGCCGTTCGCCCGCGGCGGCCTGGGACAGGGTCGTCGCCGAGAAACCCGCGGCCTCGGCCATCGTCCGGTACGACGGACCGCCCGCCGCCCTCCTGAGCTCGCGCAGTTCACACGCGAGCCGCTGGACGGGCCCGGACTCCGGGTCCAGCGGTCTTTCCGGACGCCCCACGCGCTCGCACCTCCGTACACCCGACGAAAGCGACATCAGGCGCGATGACCATACGAGTCACCGGGAAACGGAACGGTTGCCCATAGGTGACCGAAGGGTGTCGCCGAATCGGCGGATCGCCTCGCCGCTCACGTTTCCCCAGGTCGAAGTGGCCCCGATTGATTGACCTGACACAGCAGGGTGCCGATCAACCCCTCGCCGACCACGCTCGGTGCCGCACCGCCCCCACCTCGCCGGATCCCCCCGGCAGAGCACGTGACTGGAGAGCACCCCGCATGTTCAAGGCACTCAAGAGCGGCAGAAAGTCCCGCCTCGGCCAGGCCGCCCTCGTCGCCGGCGGCGTCGCCGCCCTCACCGTCGGCCTGACGGGCAGCGCGAACGCCGGCGTCCTGAACCCCCTCTCGTACAGCGGCAGCACGTTCCAGGCGAAGTACCAGCCGTACTTCGACTACGACTCGGACAGCTGCTTCCCGGCGGCGGCGGTCGACGCGAACGGCAACGTCAACGGCGGTCTCAACCCGTCCGGCTCGCTCACCGGCAAGTGCCGCTCCGGACACCTCGGCAAGGCGAACACCTACGCGCAGTCGCTGTGCAAGAACGGCTGGTGCGCGTACGCGTACACGCTGTACTTCGAGAAGGACCAGTGCGACCCCACCGGCATCAGCGAGTGCGGGCACCGCCACGACTGGGAGTCCGTCGTGGTGTTCCAGAAGCAGGGCGAGGAGAAGCCGCGCTACCTGGCCGCCTCCCGGCACGGCGGCTACAGCACCCACCCGATCAACGAGGTGCCGATGAACGGCAACCACGTCGAGATCGTCTACCACAAGGACGGCGCGAGCACCCACGCCTTCCGCTTCGCGAAGTGGGGCGAGACGCCCGTGGCCTGGGGCAACGGCGGCTGGGACACCCCCGCCCTGGTCAACTTCTCCGGGCTGAACAGCAGCCTCCAGGGCAAGCTGAACGGCGACTGGGGCAACGCCAACTTCCAGATCGGCAAGAACTTCCTCAGCAACGTGAACAAGGCCCGCCCCTCCGCGGTCCCCGCGTTCTGACGCACGGGCCTGCCCGACCGCGGCCGCCGACGCACACTCCCCCCTCGCGTCGGTGGCCGCTTCCCGGCATCCGGGGCACCCGGGACATGGTGAGACCTCCCCGCGGGTGACACCCTGGTCGCCATGACCTCTGCCCCGGCCCGAACCGCCCTGGACCTCACCGCGGACCTCCCGGTCCCCGACCTCGAGGACTTCTACCGGGACCTGCACCGTCACCCCGAGCTGTCGTTCGAGGAGCACCGCACGGCGGCCCGGCTCGCCGAGCGGCTGAAGGCGGCCGGATTCGAGACGGCCGAGGGCATCGCCGGCACCGGCGTCGCGGGTCTGTTGCGCAACGGCGACGGGCCCACCGTCCTGCTGCGCGCCGACATGGACGCGCTACCGGTCGAGGAGCTGACCGGACTGCCGTACGCCTCGGAGTCGCCCGGGGTGATGCACGCCTGCGGGCACGACCTGCACGTGACCTGGCTGGCGGGGGCGGCGAAGGCGCTCGCGGACGGCCGGGACGCCTGGTCCGGGACGCTGCTCCTGGTGGGCCAGCCCGCCGAGGAGGCCGGCGGCGGGGCGGCCGCGATGGTCGCCGACGGGCTCTACGACCGGGTCCCGCGCCCGGACGTCCTGCTCGGCCAGCACGTGGTACCGGGCCCGGCGGGCCTGTACGCGCACGTGCCGGGCCTGATCATGTCGGCGACGACGGACGTGGAGATCGTGGTGCACGGCCGGGGCGGCCACGGCTCGCGCCCCGAGACGACGGTCGACCCGGTCGTCACGGCCGCCTACATCGTCACGCGGCTCCAGACGATCGTCAGCCGGGAGATCAAGCCGCGCGAGTCGGCCGTGCTGACCGTCGGCCGGATCGAGGCGGGCACGGCCCCGAACATCATTCCCGCCACCGCCCGTATCTCCCTCAACCTGCGGACCCAGTCCGAGGCGGTACGGGACCGGATGATCGCCGCGATCCGCCGGATCGCCGAGGGCGAGTGCCATGCGGCGGGCTGCCCGCGCGAACCCGAGGTGACCCTGGGCGGCTCGTTCCCGGCCACGGTCAACGACCCGGAGACCGACCACCGGATCGCCGCCGTGCACCGCGAGGTCTTCGGCACCGCCACCGTCTTCGACTCCGGCCCGGCGATGGCCAGCGAGGACTTCTCGAAGCTCGCGCTCGGCGAACTCCCGTACTCCTACTGGTTCGTGACCTCCACGCCCGCCGAGACCTGGGAGGCGGCACCGGGCGCGGACCTGATGGAGAAGTTCGACGCCGTCCCCAGCAACCACAGCCCGCACTTCGCCCCGGACCTGTCGACGGTGGCGCCGGGGGTGCGGACCCTGGTGTCGGGGGCGCTGGCCTGTCTCGTCTAGAACGGTGTCGCCTGCAGCTCCCGCAGCTGCTTCTCCACGTTCTCCAGGGCGCCCGGGCGACGGCCGGGAACGCGGGCGCGCAACTGCGCGAGCAGGGCGCCGAGTTCCTGCGCCTGGGTCTTGTCACGGACCTGCCCCCACTGGTGGTGGGCACGGTCCACGGCCTTCTCCACGGTCGGCGAGTCCGGGCTCTGTTGGGCGGTCAGCCGCGTCTCGGCCACGGTCAGCCAGATCCGGCAGCTGCGCGCCGAGTCCCGCGCGAACATCGCCAGGTCCGCCCGCACCTCGGACCAGTGCAGGGCCTGCTCGGACGCCACCCCGTGCGCACGCGTGGCGGCCTGCTCGTGCGCCAGGGCGAGCGCGTCGGCGTCCTGGTGCCGGCCGGCCTGGACGGCGGCGGTGATCTGGACGTGGGGGTCCTCTTGAGGACGGTCGGGTGTCTTCGGCCTTTCCGGCGTGTGAGGACGAGGCTGTTCAGGCCGATAGGCGGGTCTGGGAGCGAAGCCCCCGGGGACGGCCACCGGAGCGGGCGGCACCGTCAACACGACGTCCCCGTAGGCGTCGGGGCCCAGCCGCCCGAACGCCTGCTGATGCAGCTGCTCGACCGGCGGACGCCATCCGCTGCGCAGGATCGTCGCGATCGTCTTCATGTACGCCGGCCCGGCCACCGTACGCCGGGAGGGCGGCGGCGCGATCCGCCCGAACACCGCGTTGTTGCGCCCGGAGTCGAGGGCGTGCGTCCGCAGCCAGCCCCACGCATCCGCGTCGGCGTGCAGGTCGACCAGGAGCGTCGTCGACCCGGGGGAACGCAGCCGGAACTCCTCCCGGATCCACTGCCAGGGCAGCGCGGTGTAGCGCACGGTGGCCGGGGTGGTGCGGGCCAGCGCGAGGTGGGGGAGGTGCTGGCGGCGGTCCAGGGCGAGCTGGCCCGCGATGAAGACGGTGAGCGGGCCCGGCGTGGCCGCGACGGCGCGCAGCCGGGTCAGGACGGCCTGCGGCTCCAGGGGGTCGGCGAGTTCCACGACATTGGCCGTGTCGGTGCCGGAGAGCACGGCGGGCGGCACGGCCGCGAGAACGGGAAGCACGGACGCCGCGTCCACCAGACGGCTCTTGCCCACCGGTGAGGCGGCGAGCAGCAGCACGGTTCCGGGCATCGGTCCCTCCCCATCCCCCGTCGATCACTTACGGCAGCACGGTAACCGCTGTGGCTGCGAAGGGGAGTTCCCAGGGCGGCAAACGTCCCTTTCCTGCCCGCTCGTCGGCCCCGCGCACAGCAATCACGGCATTCGACTTGCCAGGGCCCCTTCCCAGGTGTGCTCTGGAAGCCGGGGGTGTATCGGGGTGGAGAGAGAGGAGTGCTCTCATGGCTCATGCGGCACCCGCGGGCGGATTCGCCCGGACACCTGATGTCTTCGACGCCAAGGTGCACACGGCCGCCAGGTACGGCATCCCGGTCGTGCTCGGGCTGGTCTACGGCTACTGGGCCGCGGCGAACCGCCGTGACGGCGGGCCGATCACCGGCTGGAACGTGCTGTTCGGCTGTGTCACGGCCATCGCGTTCATCGTGCTGTGCATCGCCGTGGCGACGTTCGCGCCCCTGCTGAAGCGGGAGCTCCACTCGGCCGTGAAGTCCGGCTTCGCCGGGGCGGCCGTCGGGTTCCTGTACAGCCAGACGGGAGAGAGCGTGCTGCGCTCGACGGCGCTGGCGCTGGCGGTCGCGGCGGGGATCTTCGTCGTGTTCTTCTACCGCTACTACACGCACGAGGACGGCGAGGGGAACCGGATCCGTTAGCGGACGCGCATGGACCCCGGCCAGGAAATGGCCGGGGCCCACGACTTCCCTCATCCCACGTTCTTCCACTGCGGACACGGATCCGCACAGGTCGGCACGGAACGCCGGCCGGTGTCGACGAACGCGGCACTGACCCAGCCCCGGGCCCCGGTGAACCAGTACCAGTACGGGTTGCCGTTGACGCTCTGCCCGCGGACCATGCACCTCACCCGGTCGTGGCTGCCCGGCGGGAGCCGGTCGACGGCGGCGGAGTGCGTGGTGGGCGCGGCCCGTACGTCGACCGGGGTGCGGGAGACGATGGTGCCCCGGACCGGACCGCCGTGCCCATGGCCTTCGGCGTACGTGGGCGGGGCTGCCGCCGCGAAGCCGCCCGCCGCCGTGACGGTGAGCGTGGCGCCGGTGAGCATGGCCACGGCCAGGGTCCGCAGGCCCGTAGTGGTGCGCATGGATCGGCCTCCTTCTCCCCGGGTCTCCCCCCGATCCGCCCCTGATCTCCCCTGATCCATGAGACACCCGTTCGGGTGAACCCTCCACCGGAGGGCGGAATCGCCGGCTCCACGGCTCGCGCGGCCGCCCGCCGTCGTCTTGCCTTGAAGGGTGACCTCTCGTGTCCGCGGCGCCCTGTCGGCCGCCCTGATCGCCCTGGCCTGTCTGCTCGTGCCCTTCGGCGCGGTGGCGGCCTGGGCGGCGTACGGCCTCACCGACACGGGCCGGTACGTCACGACGATGGCACCGCTCGCCGCCGACCCCGCCGTGCGGGACAGCGTCGCGGACGCGGTGGAGGGCGAAGTCGGCGAGCCGGTACGGCCCTTGGTGCGCTCCTTCACCCGGACCCCGGCCTTCGGCACCGCGTGGGACGAGGGCAACAGAGCCGTCCACCAAGCCGTGTTGAGGGCAGTCCGGGACGGCGGCCACCACGAGGTGACCGTCGACATCGCCCCGATCGCCGCCCGGGTGGAGCACCGGGTCACCCTGCCCCCCACCGAGATCGCCGTGCTCCCGGCCTCCCAGCTGGACCGTCTCCGGAAGGGTTACGACGTGCTCGAAGTCGCCGGTTTCTGGCTGCCCGTCTCGGCCGCCGTCCTCGCCGTCGCCGGGATCGCGGTCGCCGCCTGTCGCCGCCGCGCCCTCACCGCGACCGCCCTCGGCACGGCACTCGGCGGCGCGCTGCTCAGCCTCGCCGTCGCCGTGGGCCGCCGGCTCACCCTCACCGATCTGCCCGACCCGGTGCACCGCCCGGCCGTGGGCGCCGTCTACGACGCCCTGACCGCCACCTTGCGCACGGTCTCCTGGCTGCTCGTGGCCGTCGGTCTCGCGGTGGCTCTGACCTGCTGGCTCAGTGGTCGGTACGGCTGGCCGCGAGCCGGGCGAGGGCCCGCAGGGCCCGTTCCAGATCCGGCACAGCGGCCGACGCGAGCCCGAGCCTGACCGCGTCCGGGGTGCGGTTCGGGTCGACGGCGAAGGAGGGCCCGGGCGTGAGGGCGATCCCGAGCGCCGCGGCGGCGGCCGTGAAGGTGTCCGCCCGCCAGGGGGCCGGGAGTTGCCACCAGGCGTAGTACGCGCGCGGATCGGACCGTACGGCGAACCCGCCCAGGCACTCGGCCAGCACCCGCTGCCTGCGCGCCGCGTCGGCCCGCTTCGCCTGGACCAGCCGCGCCACGGTCCCGTCCACCGTCCACCGAACCCCCGCCTCCAGCGCGAACCGCCCCGCACTCCACCCACCGGAGCGGACGGCGTCCGCCACCGCGTCCACCCGCTTTTCCGGTACGACGAGAAAGCCGACGGTGAGCCCGGGCGCGACCCGCTTGGAGAGACCGTCGACGACATGGGTGAGGGCGGGGGCGAGGGCGGCGAGCGGGTCGTCGTCCTCCGCGAGGAACGACCAGATGCGGTCCTCCACGACGGGAAGGTGCAAGTCATTGACGGTAAGCGCGAGTTGACGCCTGCGCTCGTAACTGGTCGTCACGGACGTCGGATTGTGCAGGGTCGGCTGCACATAGAGGGCCGACAGGGGCGCCGTGCGATGGGCGGCGGCCACCGACTCGGGGCGCAGTCCCTCCTCGTCCGTGGCCAGCGGCACCAGCGTGATGCCGAGCCGGGCAGCGATCTCCTTGACCACGGGATACGTCAGCTCCTCCACGCCGACCCGGCCGCCCGACCGCGCCAGGGAGGCGAGGGCGGCGGCGACGGACTGGCGGGCGTTGCCCGTGAAGAGGATCCGGGACGGGTCGGGGCGCCAGCCCGGGGTGGTGAGGAGGGCGGCGACGGCCTCGCGGGCGGCCGGTGTGCCGGTGGCGGCGGCCGGGCGGAGGGCCTCGGTCAGGACGTCGGGGCGCAGCAGGGGTGCGAGGGCTTCGGCGAGGAGCTCGGACTGGCCTTCGGCGGAGGGGTAGTTGAGCTCCAGGTTGACGGGTGTCCCCGTGTCCTCGATGAGCCCCCGGCCGGGCCGCACCGGCGCGGTGGCTTTCACGAAGGTGCCGCGGCCCACCTCCCCGACGACCAGTCCCCGCCGTACGAGTTCGCCGTACGCCCGTTCCGCCGTCGACGCGGCGATCCCGTGCCGGCGCGCGAACTTCCGCTGCGGGGGCAGGCGTTCGCCCGGCCGGAGCCGTCCGGTGGTGATGTCGGCGGCTATGCGGTCGGCGATACGGCGGTAGTCGTGCACCAAGGCCCCCTGTGATTGCACTGAGGGCAAAGATTTTATTGCACCGAGATGTGGGGCCGACCTAGGGTCGGCGTCATGACGGCGATCCCCCTGGTGCTGGTCCACGGCCACCCCTTCGACCACACGATGTGGCGCCCGCAGATCGAGACGTTCTCCGCCTCCCGCCGCGTCATCGCCCCGGACCTGCGCGGCTACGGCACCGCGGTGCCGCCCGCGCCGGTCGAGCGCTTCGAGCGGTTCGCCGAGGACATCGAGGCGCTGCTGGACGAACTGGATGTGACGGCGTGCGTGCTGGCAGGCCTGTCCATGGGCGGTCAGATCGCCATGGGCTGCTACCGGCTCTTCCCCGAGCGGATCCGGGGCCTGGTCCTCGCCGACACCTTCCCGGCGGCGGACAGCCCCGAGGGCGCGCGGGTCCGGCACGCGACGGCGGACCGGCTGCTGCGCGAGGGCATGCGCGGGTACGCCGACGAGGTGCTGGAGAAGATGGTCGCGCCGTATGCCTCCCCCGAGGTCAAGGCGCACGTCCACGGCATGATGACGGCCACCCGGCCGGAGTCCGCCGCGGCGGCCCTGCGCGCCCGCGCCGCCCGCCCCGACCACCGCGAGCTGCTGACCCGCGTCGTCGTCCCGGCGCTGGTGGCCGTGGGCGCCGACGACACCTACACACCGGTCGCCGACGCGCAGGCCATGCACGCGGCGCTCCCGGAGTCGGAGCTGCACGTCTTCGAGGGGGCGGCGCACCTGCCCAACCTGGAACGGGCGGGGGAGTTCAACACCGTGCTCGGGGAGTTCCTGGCGAAGGTCGACGCCCGCTCGTAGGCTCGGACGGTGACCCGCCGAAGGCTCGGTATCTGGACCGCCGCCCTGCTCTTCGCCGCCGTGAGCGTGATCCTGGGATGCCGGCTCGCCGACACGGACGGCATCACCCCCGTCCCCCAGTTCCTCGCCTTTCTCCCCTGGCTGCTCGCGCCCGCCGGAGCGGGGCTGGCCCTCACCCTGCTCACCCGGTGGTGGCCCGGGACGATCTGGGCGGGCGTGCTCCTCGGGCTGCTGGCGTGGTTCATCGCCCCGTACGGACAGGGCGGCGAGCCCGACGGCCGGGTGCTCGCCTCCTTCCGCGTCCTGACCTCGAACGTCGAGTTCGGACGGGCCACCGACGCCCTCGTCACCGCCGTCCGCGAGGAAGGACCGGACATCGTCTTCGTGGAGGAATGCGACTACGGCTGCTCGGCGGCACTGCGGCGGTCCCTGTCCGAGAGCTATCCGTACCGGCGGTCCGTGGAGGGCGCCGGCTCGACGGGGTCCGTCGTCCTCAGCCGCTTCCCCCTGAAGCCCGCCGCCGGGATCCCGGGGAGCACCATGGGCATGCCCGGGGCCGTCGCCGACGTGCGCGGTCACGCCGTACGGCTGCAACTCGCGCACCCGATGCCCCCGCTGCCCGGCCAACTGGGCCTGTGGCGGCTGGAGTTGGGCAGGCTGCGCGACTTCGCCGCCGCCACGGGCCGCACCCCGGCCGTCCTGGCCGGCGACTTCAACGCCTCCCAGGACCACGCGGCCTTCCGCGCGATCCTCGACACCGGGCTGCGCGACGCGGCCCGCCTCGCCGGCTCCGACCGCACACCCACCTGGCCGGCCCGCACCGCCCCGGCCATCGGCGCGCAGATCGACCACGTGCTGGTGTCCAGGGACTTCTCGGCGAGCGACGCCCGCTTCCTGGACCTGGCGGACACCGACCACCGTGCCCTGCTGGTGGACATCGCCCTGCACAGGCCCGGTTGACCTGGGTGTTCATAATGGCCGCATGTCCCGCATCGGCCTCACCCCGCCCGACTGGCTGGTCCGGAACCTCCAACCGCAGCACTCACCCGTCAACCGGGCCGCCGTGGCCCGCGCGTCGATCGCGATGTCCCTCCCCCTGGCGATCGGCCTCTGGGTCGATCAGCCGGAGTACGGCGCCCTCGCCTCCATGGGCGCCCTGTCCGGGGTCATCGGCGACACCGCCGACGCGTACCGCATGCGGATCCTCAACATCGCGGTCCCCCAGCTGTTCGGCGCGCTCGGCATCACGCTCGGTTCCCTGGTCTACGGCCATGGGTGGACCGCGGTCGTGGCGGTCACCTGCGTCGCCCTCGTCTCCGGGATGATCTCGACGATCGGCGCGGTGGCCTCGGTCTCGGGCCTGCTCCTGCTGCTGAACTCGGTGGTGGGCGCGGGCCTGCCGATGCCGGGCGACTGGTGGCTGGCCCCGCTGCTGATGACCGGCGGTGGCCTCCTCGTCCTGCTGCTGGCCCTGCTCGCCTGGCCGCTCAGGTCCGGGGTGCCGGAGCGGACGGCGGTCGCGGCCACGTACCGGACGGTGGCCGACCTGATGGCCGCCTGCGGTCGAGCGGAGTACGACGAGGCACGGCACGCCGTCACCCAGTCCCTGAACCAGTCGTACGACCTCGTCCTGGCCCGGCGCGCCCGCCACCACGGCCGCAGCGCCGAACTGACCCGCCTGCTGGCCCAGTTGAACGCGATCACCCCGGTGGTGGAGGCGGCCCCCGCGGCCCACCTGTCCGGTGAGCCGCTGGCAACGGAGATCCCGGAGACGGTCCGCCACCTCGCCCGGGCGGTGGAGACGGGCTACACGGGCCCGATAGGCCTGAGCCTCCCCGTGCCGGTGTCGGAGACCGCCCGAGCCGTCGACCACGCGCTGCGCCACGCGGCCGAGGTCGTCGCCGTACCGGATGTGGACCCGCGCGGCATCGACGACCGCCTCGGCCGCCCGGCCGCGCTCGGCGTCCGGGCCGCCCGCGCCGCACGCAACGTCGCCCTGTCGGCGGCGTCATGGCGCTACGGGCTGCGGCTGGCGCTGTGCATCGGGTCGGCCCAGGCGCTGGTCTCGATCATCCCCGTCCCCCGTTCCTACTGGGTGGCCCTGACGATCACCTTCGTGCTGAAACCGGACTTCGGCTCGGTGTTCTCGCGGGCGCTGCTGCGGGCGCTGGGCACGGTGGCGGGGCTGGTGGTCGCGGCGGCGGTGCTCTCGCAGGTACCGCGCGGCGGGTGGGACGTCCTGGTGATGCTCCTGCTGGCCCCGCTGATCCCGGCACTCACCCCTCGCGGCTACGGCTACCAGACGGCGGCGATCACCCCCGTGATCCTCCTGCTGTCGGACGTCCTCAACCACCAGGGCACGGCCCTGCTGATGCCCCGCCTGCTGGACTCCCTGATGGGCTGCGGAATCGCCCTGGTCGCGGGGTACCTGCTGTGGCCGGAGAGCTGGCACACGCGGGTCGGCGACCGGCTCGCCGACGCGGTCGCCGACACGGCCCGCTATGTGGAGTCGGCGTTCGGGTCCGCCCCCGACCCCGCCGCCCGCGCCCGTATGCGCCGCCGCCTCTACCGCGACCTCTCGGTGATCCGCACGGAGTTCCAGCGCGCGCTGACCGAGCCGCCGCCCACCGGCCGCCGGGCGGCGGCCTGGTGGCCGCTGGTCGTCGCGGTCGAGCGGATCGTGGACGCGACGACGGCGGCGAGGGTGCGAGTACGGCACGGGGCGGCCCGGCCGTCCGCCGCCGAGGTGGAGCAAGTGGTGCTCCAACTCCGTGAGCTGGCGGACGGCTTGCGGAAGGTGGACGTGCTGTACGCGGTCAGAACGGACCTGACCGGACCGGCGGGCAGCGTACTGGAGCCCCTGCGGCAGGAGGTGGCGGCAGCCAGGGCGGTCGCGCAACCCACCTAGCGGCGCGGGGTCGTCCGCCTATACGCCGATGTCACTCCCGTCCTTGCGCCACACCGCCACGACCGCCGGCCGCACGATCTTCCCCGGGCCGTCGGGCCAGGTGCTCGCCGGCTTCTCCACCGTCGCCCCGCTGATCTCCCCCGGGTGCTGCACCGCCACCAGCACCCGCCGGTCCTGCACCAGCGGGCCGCAGGTCTCGGCCCCCGTCGGCACGGTCAGGAACTGCTTGAGCTCACCGCGCCGCTCCCCCTTCGTGGCGACACCGAACAGCCCGTCGTGCGTGCCCAGCTGGTTCCCGTCCGTGGAGATCCACAGGTTGCCGTGCGGATCGAAGGCCACGTTGTCCGGGCAGGAGATGGGGCTCACGTCGTCCTTCGGGAAGCCCGCGAAGTAGGTGGCGGGGTCCTCCGGGTCCCCGGCGACGAGGAACAGCGTCCAGGCGAACTCGGTACTGTCGGCCCGGTTCCACCGCTCGGTGAGCTCGAGGATGTGCCCGTGCTTGTTGGCGTTGCGGGGGTTCGCCTCGTCGGCGGGCGCGTTCGCGCCGACACCGCGGTTGGTGTTGTTGGTGAGCGCGACGTACACCTTGCCCGAGTGCGGGTTGGGCTCGATGTCCTCGGGCCGGTCCATCCTGGTCGCCCCGACCTTGTCGCCGGCGAGCCGGGTGAAGACGCACACCTCATCGGCGGTCATCCCCTCGACGTGCGACACGGCACCCTTGGCCGTGGCGGTGACCAGCGGAATCCACTCCCCGCCACCGTCGAACTCCCCGTCGGCGGGAAGCTTCCCGGTCCCGTCGATCTCGAGGGCGGGGGAGTCACCGGTGAGGCGGGCGACGTACAGGGTCCCCTCGTCGAGCAGGGAGAGATTGTGCTCCCGCACGGCCCTGCCGCCGCCGTGCTTCATCCGCTTGCTGCCGACGAACTTGTAGAAGTAGTCGAACCGCTCGTCGTCCCCGGAGTACACGACGGGGCGCCCGTCGTGCGTGAGCCGCACGGTCGCGCCCTCGTGCTTGAACCGGCCGAGCGCGGTGTGCTTGCGGGGCGCGGAGGAGGGGTCGTACGGGTCGAGCTCGACGACGTACCCGAAGCGGTGCACCTCGTTGGGCTCCTGGGCGACGTCGAACCGCTTGTCGAAGCGCTCCCACTTGCGCTCGCTGGCGCCGGTCCCGATCCCGTAACGCTTGTCCGTCGCCCGGCCGGCGTTGGCGAAGTACTGGTTGAAGTTCTCCTCGCCGTGGAGGGTGGTGCCCCAGGGGGTGGTGCCGCCGGAGCAGTTGTTGAGCGTGCCGAGGACCTTCCGGCCGGTGGCGTCGGCGGAGGTCCTGAGCAGGTCGGACCCCGCGGCGGGCCCGGTCAGCCGGAACTCGGTGGTGGCGGTGACGCGCCGGTTGAGGTGGTGCCGGGGTACGACGGTGAGCGCGCCGTTCCTCTTGTTCTCCTCCACCACGACGGCGGACAGCCCGTGCGCGGCCCAGGCGATCTCGACCTGCTCACGGGTCGGGTCGGCGGCGTCGTAGCCACGGAACATGAGCACTTCGTCGGTGTACTCGTGATTGGCGACGAGTACCTGCCGGCCACGCTCGCCCGGCAGGGGCAGCAGCGCGAGGAAGTCGTTGTTGTACCCGAACTGGCCGGCCTGGGCGGCGGCGGTCTGCCGGTCCGGGTCGAAGGCGGGGGCGCCGCGCAGGATGGGCTCGCCCCAGCGGACGACGACGTTCTGGGAGTAGCCCGCCGGGATGGTCACGGTGTCGGCGGTGTTGGGCGCGACGGGGGTGAACCGGAGCCCGCGCGCGGCCCTGCCCTTGGGCTGGGGCTTGGCCTGCTGGGCGGCGGCTTCGGCCGACGGGGCCGTGACCACGGCGCCCGTGGTGCCGGCCGCGGCGGCGACCGTCACGACGGCGGCGGCACGCATCATCGAACGGCGGCTGAGCGCGGTGGCGATGACATCGCCGACGTACGGGTTGGAGGAGGTGTTGGGCGCCGGGTGGAAACAGGCGTCACCACACCGGAAACGGCAGGTCAGGGCGGACCGTCCATGGACGGCGTTGATCAATGGCAGCTGTACGCGCACTTTGCTCTCCCCTTGCTTCCCCTTGAAGCTCGCTTGACGGACGGTAGGTGCGCGTCCGTGCGAGAACGGGACAGGGTGGTGAACGGTGCATGAACCCGGGGTGGACGTAGCGGAGTTGACGCCACGCGCGGGTGAAGTCCGGAAGTAGGTCTTGACGCCCGGGACCCCGGTCACCAGCCCCTGCCCAAGATCGCCGTCCGGGGCCGCTAACCTTACGTGTCCGTCCTGGCCAGGGATTGACGGGCTACAACTCATGCGAAGGGTTGCGCACATGGGCATTCTCACTCTCCTGCGGAACGCGTTCGGCGGCCGATCACGCAAGGGCGCTGCCACCGAGGCAGAGGGTGCGGAGACGACTCCTTCGCAGGAGGCGGCACCGACGGTCCCCTCTCCGGCGCCTACGAAGGCGGCGACGGTCCCCGAACCTCGTACCTCCACCCTCTCCACCTCCTCCGAGCACGAACTGGTCGCAGCGGCCTTCGACAAGGCGGCAGCGGCCAAGCCGGCACCTTCGGCGGAGACCCCGGCGACGGAGGACGCAGGGACCCCGAAGACCGCACAGATCCCGACACAGCCGGCCCCGGACAAGGCGGCGCCCGAGACGCCGGCGGCCGAGAAGCCGGTACCCGAGGAATCGACGCCGGAGGAGCCAGCGGCTGAGGCCGGGGCGTCCGCGGAGGAGCCGGTGGCGGAGGACGTGGCCGTCCAGGCAACGTCCGCCGAAGAGCCGGCCACCGAGGAGCCCGCCGCTGAAGAGCCGGTGGCGGAGGAAGCACCCGCCGAGGAACCGGTGGCGAAGAACGCGGCCGAACCGGAGACCCCTGCCGAAGAGCCGGTTACCGAGCAGCCCGCCGCTGAAGAGCCGGTCGCTGCGGCGGAGGAGCAGCCGCCGGTGGCGGAGGTCGCACCGGAACCGGAGCCGGTCGTCGAACCCGAGCCGGAAGCCGCCCCGGAACCCGAGGTGACGCCCACCGCAGAGGCCGCCCCCGAGCCGAAGCCCGAACCGGCGGCCGAGGTCACGCCCGACTCCGCCGTCGAGCCCGAGCCGGCTTCCGTCCAGGAGCCCGAGCCCGAGCCCGTCGCTGTCGGGGCCGACCAGCCGGTCGCCGAGGTCACGCCCGAGCCCGAGCCGGCTTCGGACCCGGAGCCCGAGACCGTCGTGGAACCGGAGCCGCAGCCGACCGCCGAGGTCACCCCGACACCGGAGCCGGAGCCGGCCGTCGCCCCCGAAACCCCGGCCCCCGCGGCAGCGGATGCGGGTGGGAACATCGACGCCGTACCCGCCACCCTCCGCACCGCCTACACCGCCGCCGCCACCGCCCTCACCACCCACGGCCTCACCGGCACCGCCGCCACGACCTACCTCGTCCTCGACCGCTCCGCGAGCATGCGGCCGTACTACAAGGACGGCTCCGCCCAGGCCCTCGGCGAGCAGACCCTCGCCCTCGCCGCCCACCTGGACCCCGAGTCCAAGGTGCACGTCGTCTTCTTCTCCACCGAACTCGACGGCACCGGCGAGCTCACCCTCACCGAGCACGAGAACAAGATCGACGACCTGCACGCAGGGCTCGGCCGCATGGGCCGTACCAGCTACCACGCGGCCGTCGAGGAAGTCCTCGCGCAGCACGGGAAGAACTCCCCCGACACCCCCGCCCTGGTCGTCTTCCAGACGGACGGCGCCCCGGACGCGAAGACCCCCGCCACCCAGGCCCTCACGGAGGCGGCGAAGACCCACCCCGCCGTCTTCTTCTCCTTCGTCGCCTTCGGTGACCCGGAGAACAAGGCCTTCGACTACCTCCGCAAGCTCAAGCTCCCCAACACGTCCCACTTCCTCGCGGGCGAGACCCCGAAGGAACTCACGGACGCGGAGATCTACGAGGGCATCCTGGCGAACTGGCGCCCGTAACCCCCGAAGATCACCACAGCTCACCACCGGGCCGCCCGCCTCCCACCCCGTAAAACGGGAAGCGGGCGGCCCACCCATGTCGGATACGATTTCAGGACTCGCGAAGCGACTCACCCGCACGACCAACCTGGGAGCAGCCCCCGATGGCTCGACACCTCATCACCAGCGCCCTTCCGTACATCAACGGGATCAAGCACCTGGGCAACATGGTGGGGTCCATGCTCCCGGCGGACGTCTACTCCCGTTACCTGCGCCAGCGCGGCCACGAGGTCCTCTACATCTGCGCGACGGACGAGCACGGCACCCCGGCCGAGCTGGCCGCGAAGGAGCAGGGCCTGCCGGTCGCCGAGTTCTGCGCGCAGGCGCACGACGCGCAGAAGGCGGTCTACGACGGCTTCGCGCTGGCCTTCGACTACTTCGGCCGCAGCTCCAGCGAGCAGAACGTCGAGATCACCCAGCACTTCGCCCGCCGCCTGAACGAGAACGGCTTCATCGAAGAGCGCGCGATCCGTCAGGTCTACTCGCCCACCGACGGCCGTTTCCTCCCGGACCGCTACGTCGAGGGCACCTGCCCGCACTGCGGCTACGACAAGGCCCGCGGCGACCAGTGCGAGAACTGCACGCGCGTCCTGGACCCGACCGACCTGATCAACCCGCGCTCGGCGATCTCAGGCTCCACGGACCTCGAGGTCCGGGAGACCAAGCACCTCTTCCTGCTCCAGTCGAAGCTGCAGCACGAGGTCGAGGAGTGGGTCTCGCGGCACGAGGACGACTGGCCGCAGCTGGCCTCCTCCATCGCCCGCAAGTGGCTGACCGAGGGCCTGCACGACCGCGCGATCACCCGTGACCTGGACTGGGGCGTCCCCGTCCCGTCCGACACCTGGCCGGAGCTGGCCGCGGAGGGCAAGGTCTTCTACGTCTGGTTCGACGCCCCGATCGAGTACATCGGCGCGACGAAGGAGTGGGCGGATCTGGACCCGGAGAACCGGGACTGGAAGTCGTGGTGGTACGACGTCGACACCACCGTCCGCTACACCGAGTTCATGGCGAAGGACAACGTCCCCTTCCACACGGTGATGTTCCCGGCCACCGAGCTCGGTGTGCGCGAGCCGTGGAAGAAGGTCGACTACGTCAAGGCCTTCAACTGGCTGACGTACTACGGCGGGAAGTTCTCCACGTCCCAGAAGCGGGGCGTCTTCACCGACCAGGCCCTGGACATCCTCCCGGCCGACTACTGGCGCTACTTCCTGATCGCCAACGCCCCCGAGTCGGACGACTCGTCCTTCACCTGGGAGCACTTCACGGCGACGGTGAACAAGGACCTGGCCGACACCCTCGGCAACTTCGTCAACCGCGTCCTGTCCTTCTCGAAGAAGCGCTTCGGCGAGGAGGTCCCGGCCGGCGGCGAGCCGGGCGAGGCGGAGGCGAAGCTGGGCGAGGAGATCGCCCGCCTCCTCGCGGAGTACGAGTCCCAGATGGAGGCGCTCCAGTTCCGCAAGGCCGCGGCGGCGCTGCGCGCCCTGTGGTCGGCGGGCAACTCCTACCTGGAGGAGAAGGCCCCCTGGCTGGAGATCAAGACGGACAAGGACGGCGCGGCACTGACCCTGCGCACGGCGATGAACCTGATCCACCTGTACGCGGTGGTCTCGGAGCCGTTCATCCCCGCGACCTCGGCCGCCATGCGCCAGGCCTTCGCCCTCAAGGACGACACGGCCACCTGGATCACCGCCGACGAAGCCCGCACCCTCACCGCCCTCACCCCCGGCACCCCCTTCACGGTCCCCCCGGTCCTGTTCGCCAAGCTGACCGACGAGGACCTGGAGACGTACAAGGAGCGCTTCGGCGGCTCCCCGGAGTAGTCCCGGAGCAGTCCGGATACCGACCCGGGCATCGCCGTGTCCGCGCCAAGCCGTATGGTTTGCGCCATGGCAGTGCCCGGGGTCATTCCTGTCGCGTACGAGCCGAAGCACCGCACCGAGACGATCGGGCGGTATGCGGAGGGTCAGTTCCTGGCGTCGATCACATATGCCTTCCCCGAGGGGTTCCACCTCGAGGAGGGCTGGGAAGAGCAGAAGCGCCTGTACGCGGTTCTGCACACCTTCGACACCGAGGGCAATTACCGCGACTCGGACATCTGGTGCGCCGGCACCTGGGCGGAGCAGCAACGCGACCCGAGCGGTGACGCCTCCCCGCTGACCCGCGCCCAGGTCCACCGGGGGACCCTGCTGCGCAGCCTCCCCCGCCGCTCCTACACGGACATCGCGATCCGTCCCTTCAGCATCACCCACGAGGGCGTCCGTTTCGGCCTGGTGATCCGCGAGGACGAGGGCGAACAGTGGGCGGAGCTCTACCCCGACCGCCTCGCCTTCGCGGAACCGTGGGACGGGACGTACGACACCTGAGCTAGGAGAGCACCCCGGCCCCCGTCGTCGTGGCCAGCGACATCGGCAGGTTCTTCACCGCGGAGGCCGACGACTCCAGGCCCGACGTCAGGGTCGGGGTCCAGTTCACGCTCGTCTTCAGGTCCTTCGAGGACGCGGCGTTGTAGGCCGCGACCAGGTTCGTCGCCGTGCCGTTGACCAGGTTGCCGGAGCCCGCGATCGCGCCCGTGCCGTCGCCGCTCAGCAGCTTCGACACCTTCACCGTGGACGGGACCTTCCAGTAGTTGTCCGCGGCGACGACCTGGGCCTTGGCGCGGGAGTTGATGCTGTACTGCAGCGCGTAGCCGTTCAGGGCCGTGACGTCGTAGTAGTTGTTGTAGACGTGGATCTGGCCGACGCGGGCCAGGGGCGCCCGCTGGACGATGCCCTTCCACACGTTGTGGTGGATCGAGACCCGCAGCTTGCCGCTCGGCTCGCTGTCACTGCTGCCGATCAGCATCGTCTTGTCGTGGTTGGTGAACTGGTTGCGGGAGACGGTCACCAGGTCCGAGCTCTTGGTGATGTCCAGCTCCCCGTCGTGGATCTGGTACTCGCGGCCGTAGTACTTCGGGTTCGCGGAGTCCAGGTGCGGGGCGTCCGTGAACGTGTTGTGGTCCGCCCACACATGGGTCGCGCCCCGCAGCGTCACCGAGTCGTAGTTCGAGTTCCAGTTGCCCTTGTCGCCGTCCGTCGCGTCCCACTGCGGGAAGCAGTCCTCGGTGCCGGCGAAGGTGAGGTTGCGGACCACGACGTTGTTCACGTTCTGGATCTGGAGCATCCCGCCGGAGATGCCGGCCTTGGTGCCCGGCACCCCCACGATCGTGGTGTTCGCGGGCACCTTGAAGACGATGTTCGCGGCCTGCTTCTTCTGCGCGGCCACCCGCGCGGTCTCCTGCTTGCCCGACGGCAGCTTCGAGCGGCCGTAGGTGGCCGGGTCGAACGCCTTCAGGTAGGAGGCCAGCGAGTAGCCCGTCCCCGACGCGTAGTTCGCGCAGGTCAGCTTCTTGCCGGCGCCGTCCGTGTTGGCGTCGATCGAGCCCTTGACCTTGATGATCCGCGGGGTGGTCTCGGACACCGACCCCAGCGCCTTCACCAGCTGTGCCCGGGTGGAGACGGTGAAGGTGTGCGCGGAGTCGGCCTTCGTGCCGCCGGTCGTGCCCGTCCCGGAGGAGGCCCAGCCGTCCTTCGCGGCGAGCGTCTGGTGGTACAGGTCCACGGCCTGGGCGTTCGCGTTCATCACGACGGCACCGGCACCGACCCCCGCGGCCACCACGGCGGCGGAGACCACCAGGGTGCGACGGGTGCGGAGGGACCGGCGGTGGGAGGCAGAGGCCACGGGGATTTCCTTACGAGCGGTGGTGGGACATGTGCGGTTCGTGAAGCCCCGGTGAAGGCGCTTCACTCGCCCTCAAGTGGTCGCCGGGATCAGGGGGGTTGCCGCGAGGGGCAAAGAAATTTCCGAGCCCCGGGCCGCCCGGCGTGTCCGGCGTGTCCGGCGAGAACAACTGCACCGGTGCGGTCCGGGTCTTCCCCGGCGGCTCCACCCGGCCGACGGCCACCGGCAGCAAGCTGTTCACGGCGTCGTCCGTGGGCCTCGCCCAGCCGTACGGCACGATGCTCGGCGGTGACGGGCTGCTCTGGATCATCTGAAACAGCCGAAGGCGCCCGGGTCTTCACCGTCCCGGGCGCCTGCGTACGTGGTCGCGGAGTCACCTCAATTGTTGTCGTTCGTCGCCTCCGGGTCGACGCCCATCGTGAGGGAGCCGATGACGCCCTTGGCGATGTTCTTCTTGTTGTACTTCAGCTTGAGCAGGCCGCCGGTCGTGCCGCTCTGGTCGTAGATCGTGTCCTCGGTGAGCGTGGTGCGCTCGGTGGTGCTGGTGGAGTACGGCTCGACCTCGGCGGAGGCCAGCACGGACTCCTCGTCGAAGAAGAACTGGCCGGTGTGGCAGGTGTTGCCGCCCTCGTAACCGGCGTCCGTCCACTCGCCGTTGACGTGCACCTTGGTGTGGATGTGCACACAACGGCCCCGGTACCAGCCCGGGAAGACCGTCCTGAAGGTGACCTGGCCGTGCTTGTCGGTCTTCCAGGTGCCGCGCAGATAGCGCTCGTCGTCGGTGGGCTCCTGATGGACGCCGCCACTGGGGCCACCGGTCGGGGCGCCCGTCGGCGGTTCACCCGTCGGGGTACCGCTCGGCGTGCCCGAGGGCGCGTCGGTCGGGGCGGTGCCGCCGCCGGCCGACGAGGACTCGTAGCCCGAGTAGATGCCGAGCGCGTCGCAGTGCCAGATGTCGACGGCGGCGTCGGCGATCGGCTTGCAGGTCTCGGAGTCGATCACCTTGAGCCTGAGGGTGAGGGGGATGCCCTCCTTGTCCTCGGTGATGTCCTGGCGGATCTTGTCGGCGTCGATGTAGTACGGCCCCTCGGTGGTCTCCGAGGTGAGCTTGTAGCAGGCCTCGGCAGCGGTGGAGGTGCTGCTCGCCGAGGCGGTCGTGCTCGTCCCGCTCGCGAACGCACCCGACGCGGCGAGGGTGCCGCCCCCACCCACCGCCACGGCCGCGCCCGCTCCGGCGACGACGACCTTGCGCCGCGTCAGGTCCTTCTTGTGTTTCGGCTGGTTTCCCGTCATGAGAGGCGAAGTTAGGTAAGAAGACTGTCCTCAGCGTGGGAGCGGGCTGTGGCTTGCTGTGGGCTCTTTCAGGTCCGCACCGGCCCGGGCGCCCCGCAGGTACTTCGCCGCGATCACCGCGAGCAGCGAGGCCGCCGTCAGGATGTAGAGGCCGCCGTTGGTGCTGCCGGTCGTGTCCTTGAGATAGCCGAAGAGGAACGGGGAGACGAAACCGCCGAGATTGCCGATGGAGTTGACGAGGGCCAGGCCCGGTGCGGCGATCCGCAGGTCGAGCCCGGACTGGGCCATGGGCCAGAACAGCGTGGCCGCGCACTTCGAGCCGACGCCGGCGAGGGTGATCGCCGCGAGGCCGAACCAGGGGCTGCCGAGGGTGGCGAGATAGGTGCCGACCGCGGACAGGACCAGGGTGATGGCGAGGTAGGGGCGGCGATCCGGGGCGCGGTCGGTGAAACGGCTCATGGAGTACATGGCGATCATGGAGCAGACCGCGGGGATCGCCGACAGGACGCCGACCTCGAAGGAGGACAGTCCGCCGATCTCCTCGACCAGGCTGGGGAGCCAGAAGGTGATCGCGTAGCCGGTGAGGGTCATGGCGAAGAAGGCACCGGTCAGCAGCAGGACCTGCGGGTGGACCAGCAGCTTGAGCCGGGACACCTTCGGCGCGCGGCTGCGGACCTGCTGATCCTCGGTGACCGCGGCCCGCAGCGCCGCCTTCTCGTCGGCGTCGAGCCAGCGCGCGTCCTCGATCCGGGAGACCAGGAAGAACCCGGCGGCGATGCCGACGAGCACCGAGAAGGTGCCCTCCAGGCCGAACATCCAGCGCCATCCGGCGATCCCGCCCGCGCCGTGCAGTTCCAGCAGGGCGCCGGTGATCGGGCCGGTCACGATGCCGGCGGCGGCCGAACCACCCAGGAAGATCGCGGTGGCCCGGCCGCGGCTGGCGTCGGGCAGCCACTGGGTGATGTAGAGCATCGCGCCGGGGAAGAAGCCCGCCTCCGCGACGCCGAGCAGGAAGCGCAGGACGTAGAACGTCGTGACGTTGTGGATGAAGCACATGGCCACGATCACCAGACCCCAGGTGATCATGATGCGGGTCAGCCAGACGCGGGCGCCGAATCGTTCCAGCAGCATGTTGCTGGGCACCTCGAACAAGGCGTACCCGATGAAGAAGAGCCCCGCCCCGAAGCCGTACGCCGTCGCGCTGACACCGACGTCCGCCTGGAGGTCCTCCTGGATGAAGCCGACATTGGTGCGGTCCAGGTTGTTGACCAGCAGCATCAGGACCAGCAGCGGCATCATGCGGCGCAGGAACTTGGCCACGGCACGACTCTCCGCCTCGGGGACGAGCGGCTCTGACATCGTTGTCTCCCTTGCTGTTCATATACATGACCACGTGTCACGTACCTGAGCCCGGAGGACGATACGGAGGGCCATCCTCCGGGTCAATGGGCTGATGCGTGGACATGTATGTGAACTTGGTGAAGACAGGACCGACTCCCCGTCGAAGAAGAACCGGCCGGTGAAAAGCGAAGTGGCTCGGAACCGACCTCGGTTCCGAGCCACCTACAACCGCAAAGCCCTACTTCGGCTGCGGCTTGCGCACCGACAGGTGCAGTTCCCGCAGCCGGGCCTCCTCCAGCTCCGTCGGCGCGCCCATCATCAGGTCCTGGGCGTTGCCGTTGAGCGGGAAGGAGATGGTCTCGCGGATGTTCGGCTCGTCCGCGAGGAGCATCACGATGCGGTCGACACCCGGGGCGATACCGCCGTGCGGCGGGGCGCCGAAGCGGAACGCGCGCAGCATGCCGGCGAACTTCTCCTCGACGGTCTCGCGGTCGTAGCCCGCGATCTCGAACGCCTTCAGCATGATCTCGGGCTCGTGGTTCCGGATCGCGCCGGAGGACAGCTCGACGCCGTTGCAGACGATGTCGTACTGCCAACCCAGGATGTCCAGCGGGTCCTGGCTCTCCAAGGCCTCAAGACCGCCCTGCGGCATGGAGAACGGGTTGTGCGAGAAGTCGATCGCGCCGGTCTCCTCGTCCTTCTCGTACATCGGGAAGTCGACGATCCAGCAGAACCGGAACACGCCCTCCTCGAAGTGCCCGGCACGCTTGGCGGCCTCGACCCGCACCGCGCCCATGATCTTCGAGACCTCGTCGAACTCGCCCGCGCCGAAGAACACCGCGTGACCGGCCGCCAGCGACAGGCGCTTGGTCAGCTCGGCGACGTTCTCCTCGGTGAGGAACTTCGCGATCGGACCGGACAGCGAGCCGTCCTCGGCCACCCGGACCCAGGCCAGGCCCTTGGCCCCCTGGGAGACGGCGTAGTCACCGAGCTGGTCGAAGAACTTCCGCGGCTGCGCGGAGACGTCCGGCACCGCCAGCGCACGCACGTGCTTGCCGGCGAACGCCTTGAACTCCGAGCCCTCGAAGACGTCGGTGATGTCGACGAGCTCCAGCTGGGCGCGCAGGTCCGGCTTGTCGGAGCCGTACTTCAGCATCGCCTCGCGGAACGGGATCCGCGGGAAGGGAGACGTGACGTGACGGCCGTTGCCGAACTCCTCGAACAGCTCGGTCATGAGCTTCTCGATCGGCTGGAAGACGTCCTCCTGCTCGACGAAGCTCATCTCGACGTCGAGCTGATAGAACTCGCCCGGCGAGCGGTCCGCGCGCGCGTCCTCGTCACGGAAACAGGGCGCGATCTGGAAGTAGCGGTCGAAGCCCGAGATCATCAGCAGCTGCTTGAACTGCTGCGGCGCCTGGGGGAGCGCGTAGAACTTGCCCGGGTTCAGCCGGGAGGGGACCACGAAGTCGCGGGCGCCCTCGGGGGACGTCGCCGACAGGATCGGGGTCGCCATCTCGTTGAAGCCCAGCGCCGTCATCTTGTGACGGATCGCGGAGATCACCGCCGTACGCAGCATGATGTTCTTGTGCATGCGCTCGCGGCGCAGGTCGAGGAAGCGGTACTCCAGGCGCCGCTCCTCGTTGACCCCGTCCTCGGTGTTGATCGTGAACGGCAGCGGGGCGGCCGCGCCGAGCAGCTCCACCTCGCCGACCTCGACCTCGATCTCACCGGTGGGCAGGTCAGCGTTGATGTTCTCCGCGCCGCGGGAGACGACCTTGCCGTCGACGCGGACCGTGGACTCCTTGGTCAGCTTGTCGAGAGCCTCGTACGCGGGCGTGCCCGGACGGGCGACGAGCTGCGTGATGCCGTAGTGATCGCGCAGATCGATGAAGAGGATGCCGCCCAGGTCGCGCCGATTGTGCAGCCAGCCACTCAGTCGGACGTCGGTGCCGACGTCAGAGGAGCGGAGCTCGCCGCAGGTGTGGGACCTGTACCGATGCATCGTCGTTCATCCAGCCTTCGCGGATCGGGGTTTGTTTCACGTGAAACTCCCCCAAGCCTACCGGGGCCCCCAGGACCGTCTCCCACCATTACGACTTGGCCAACAGTGGCACTCCGGGAACTCCTGTTCTTAAAGTAGGGCAATGCGCACTGGTGAGCCCCTGCCCGCCGTGGGGGACGTCCTCACCGCCCTCGCGACCGGCCTGTGGCACTGGGACACCGCCACCGAGCTGGTCACGGTCGATGCCGAGGCAGCTCGGCTGCTTGAGCTGCCCGCCCAGCTGACCACCCTCACAGAGGCCCAGGCACGGGCCCGTCTCCACCCGGTCGACTGGAACGAGATCATCAGCGTCGTCGGACTCGCCGTCGCCGAGGACACGCTCGCCGAGGTCCGGATCAGGATCATGGACGAGCGGGGCCGGGTGATCCGTACCGTACGCAGCCGCTCCAAGCCGTCGTACGACAAGGAAAAGAAGTCGTTCCAGCTGATCGGCACCCTCCAGGAGGTCACCGAGCCGACCCCCGGCACCCCCGCCGGACGCACCGCCGTCACCGGCGACTGGCGACGCTCCCGCGAAGCCTTCCTCCTGGACGCGGGCCGCGCCCTGGCCGAGGCCCGCTCCACCGCCGAAGTACTACGGGTGGCCGCGGGCCTGTCCATGCCGGGCTTCAGCCCCGACGGCCTGGCCGTCTTCGGCGTCGAGGGCGACCGCCTGACGATCATCGGCCACCACGGACAGCAGCCCGGAGACGAGAGCCCCTTCTCCCACATGTCCCTGCAGACGGACTACCCGGCCGCCGAGGTCGTGCGCACCGGCCGTGCCGTCTATCTCTCCAGCCCCGAGGCCTACCACTCCCGCTATCCGGTCACCTGGCCGCTCGCCCAGCGCTTCGACCGCCAGTCCTGGGCGTTCCTGCCACTGACGGTGGCCGGTCGCACGATGGGCGCGTGGATGGCGGCCTTCGCCTACCCGGTCGCGTTCACACCGGACGAGCGCTCGGTCCTCACGACGGTCGCACGGATGCTGGCCCAGGCCCTGTCCCGCGCGGGCCTCGCCGAGTCGGAGCGCGAACTGACCGACGGCCTCCAGCGCTCGATGCTCCCCACCCTCGGCCCCCAGATACCGGGCATGACCGTCGCCGCCCGCTATGTCCCCACCGGCGGCGGCCTCCAGGTCGGCGGCGACTGGTACGACATGATCCCGCTGCCCGGCGGCACCTCCCGGACGACGTCCGGGGGAGGACGGTTCGCCCTGGTCATCGGGGACGTCCAGGGCCATGACGTACGGGCGGCGGGCCTCATGGGCCAGCTCCGGATCGCCCTGCGCGCCTACGCCGCCGAGGGCCACCGCCCCGACGCGGTCCTCTCCCGCGCCTCACGCTTCCTGAACGGCATGACGTACGGCGTCGACGCCCCCTCCGACATGCGCTTCGCGACCTGCCTGTACGTCGAGGTCGATCCGGCGACCGGCGTCCTGGAGGTGGCGCGGGCCGGGCATCCCGACCCGGCGATCCGCATGGCCGACGGCACGGTCCTGGCCCGCCACACCGAAGGCGGCCTCCCGCTGGGCATCGACCCCGACGCCGACTACCCCACGACCCGGATCGCCCTGGAACCCGGCGAGACGCTCATGCTCTGCACCGACGGGCTGATCGAGACCGGCGGCCACGACTTCGACACCGGCTGGAAGCGCATCCGCACCATCCTGGAAAGCCACGACGGCGACCTGGAGGAACTCGCCGACGCCCTCGTCCAAGCCGTCCACGGCCCTTCCTCCCACCACACCACCGGCCCCCTCGCCGACCGCCGCGAGGACGACATCGCGGTCCTGCTGCTGTGCCGGCAGGGGGAAGGCTGCGGCTGCGGGGACACGGCCCTCACCGCGCCGACGGTCCGCCGCACGATGCTCTCGGTCGCCCAGGCGGAACCGGAACGGGTCGGGGTGGCCCGCCAGCAACTGCGCGAACTGCTGCACGACTGGTCCTCGACCGACCAGGTCGACTCGGCGGTCCTGCTGCTGTCCGAGATGCTGACCAACGTCCTGGTCCACACCGACGCGGACGCGCTGCTGCTCGCCGAGGTCCGCGGTGAGACGGGCGACCGCCGGATGCGCATCGAGGTCACCGACACCAGCGACGACCTCCCGCACAAGCGCCGCCCCGGCGAACTGGCCTCCTCGGGCCGCGGCCTGATGCTGATCGAGCTGCTCGCGGACGGGTGGGGGGTGGACCCCCAGGGCGAGGGCAAGAGCATCTGGTTCGAGCTGTACGAGTCGTCGGGGGAGGGCTCGGAGTAGCGCGCCTGCGGCTCAGGCGACTACGGGGCTGGATCCGCGGCTCCACGACGGCGACTGAATCGATACTTCTTTCGCGATATCGGGTGAACGATCTTCCTTCGGACATCAGTTGCAAGGACCGGTGCCTAGCTTCCGATGCGGAGGTGATGCTCGATGGACGAGCAGAACAGCACGGAACAGCGAAATGACGCGATCGACATCAACGACTTCGTGTTCGCGGCGACGGGCGCGCGAGTGCGGAGGCTGACGATGCCGGATGGGACGCACTGGTTTCCGGCGGTGGACGTGTGCAAGGAGCTGGGGTACATCACCACCCGAAAGGCACTGCTGGACCACGTTCCCGAAGAACACCGGGACTTTCTCGAGAGTGTGACTGGAAGGCACACTCTCAGCATTCCCGCAGGTCGGGAGTGGCGACGAGACATGAACCTGGTGAATCTCCAGGGTCTGATCCGATTGGTCAACGGCTGCACGAAGCCGGCGTCCCGGCACTTCAAGGAGTGGGTCTCGGAGGTCATCGCCACCATCCAGCGCGACGGCTCCTACGCGCTGGAACCAGCGGCCGTGCAGCCCGCCCCCGCCGCCTGCTCGGCCTACGTCATGCCCCAGCAGATCGCCGATGCCCTCGTTTCGCTCGAACAGCGGAGCATCCGGACGGAGGAGCTGCTGCGGCAGATCAACAACGGCCAGACCGTGATGGTCGAGGTGCTGCGAGACATCGCCCAGACCCTCCGACGGCCCACCGATCGAGCCCGCCCTGTTCAGGCACCGGAGTTGACGCCCGAACAGCTCCTGATCAACTGGAAGACCAGGAACCTCGTCGTCACCGAGGACATCCACAAGGTGGCTGCCCACTTGGCCCCGGCCCTCCTGCACGGCGGAGCCGACTACAGCACGGCGGAGATCGCCGTCTGCACAGGGCTGACACCCGACCGCGTCCGCGACTGCCTGGAGCTGCTGTCCGAGCAGGGGTGCGTGCGGCAGGTGGGCCGGGCTCCGGACGGCGCACCGTTCTACGTGCTGCCGTAGCCCCTCAGCGCCCCTGCAGAAGAGGCCCGAAGCCGCAATCCAAGCTTGCGGCTTCGGGCCTTGTCGTACCGTACTCGTCCTCGCAGCCTCTACAGGCCGTGCTCCGACATCCCGTGCACGGCGGGGATCGTCCCCAGCCGTCCCTTCTGGAAGTCGTCGAACGCCTGCTGCAACTCCTCGCGGGTGTTCATCACGAACGGGCCGTAGTGCTCCATCGGTTCGCGGATCGGCTGTCCGCCCAGGAGCACGACTTCCAGGTCCGGCGCGTTGGAGTCCTGCTTCTCGTCCGCGCGGACGGTGAGAGAGGAACCGGAGCCGAAGACGGCGGTCTGGCCCAGGTGGATCGGGCGGCGCTCGGCACCGACGCTGCCGCGTCCTGCCAGGACATACGCGAGAGCGTTGTACTCCTTGCTCCACGGCAGCGTGATCTCCGCGCCCGGCGCCAAAGTCGCGTGGATCATCGTGATCGGGGTGTGTGTGATGCCGGGGCCCTGGTGGCCGTCCAGCCCGCCCGCGATCACCCGAAGCAGTGCGCCGCCGTCCGGCGAGGTCAGCAACTGAACCTGGCCGCCGCGGATGTCCTGGTAGCGCGGGTCTTTCATCTTGTCCTTGGCCGGGAGGTTGACCCAGAGCTGAAGCCCGTGGAACAGCCCGCCGGACTTCACCAGCGACTCGGGCGGAGTCTCGATGTGCAGGAGGCCCGAGCCGGCGGTCATCCACTGAGTGTCGCCGTTGGTGATGGTGCCTCCACCACCGTTGGAGTCCTGGTGGATGAAGGTGCCGTCAATGATGTAGGTGACGGTCTCGAAGCCACGGTGTGGATGCCAGGGGGTCCCCTTCGGGGCGCCGGCAGGGTAGTCCACCTCGCCCATCTGATCCATCATGATGAACGGGTCCAGGTGCCGGTAATGGATCCCGGCGAACGCCCGTCGCACCGGGAAGCCCTCGCCCTCGAAGCCACTCGGCGCCGTGGTCACGCCGAGGACGGGACGGGCCACCGCGTCCGCCGTCGCGGCCACGCGAGGCAGGGTCAGCGGGTTGTCGACAGTCACTGCAGGCATGTCGGTACCTCCTTGTGGTTCGAGTTTAGTTGAGCGTTGAACTTTCTGCCACCTCTAACGGCAGAAGCCCGGAGGGCATTCCCTCCAGGCTTCTCCGAGACCCCGCACCCCCTGAAGAGGTCAGGTGGCGAGCTCCGGTTCCCGATCAGCCGTCTTCTCCGATGTCCGGCGGTCGTCCCGCATCACCAGCGTCGCCAGCAGCGCCGCCGCCAGGACACCGATCGCGCTGACCGTGAAGGTCATGGACATGGAGGCGGTGAAGGCCTCGCGGGCCGCCGCCGCCAGCCCCGGATCCTTCAGGGCCACCGCCGCGGCTATCGAGTGCCTCGCCTGCTCCGGCGTCCCCTCGGGCATCCGGCCCGCGAAGCCGCTCGACAGGAGCGAGCCCAGGATCGCGATGCCCAGCGCGGTGCCGGCCTGCTGGACAGTGTCGTTCAGGGCCGAGCCGACGCCTGCTTTGTCCTCGGGGATCGTATCCATCAGGGCCGCCACCGCGGCCGGCATCGCCAGACCCGCGCCGAGCCCGAGCAGCCCGAGCGCCACTGCCGGGACGGTGAAGCCGGAGTCCGCCGAGACCGTGGTCAGCAGGGCGAAGCAGGCCACCATCACCAGCATGCCCGCGAGGATCACCCACCGGTTGCCGTACTTCGCGGCGAGCTTCACGCCTACGCCGTTGCCCAGCAGGGCCGTGACCGCCAGGGGCAGGAAGGCCAGGCCCGCCTTGACCGGTGAGTAGCCGAGCACGAACTGGAGGTACTGGGTGAGCACCAGCAGCAGACCGCCGTTGCCTGTCTGGACCAGGGCCAGCGAGAGCGAACCGCCGCTGAAGTCGCGGTGCTTGAAGAGGACCAGCGGGACCATGGGGGACTTGGTGACGTTCTCCCAGACGACGAAGCCGGTCAGGGACACGAGGGCCACGGGCAGGGCGGCCGTCCACACCCCGTGCTGCGGGAGCTCGATGATCCACCAGACGAGGGCGGTCATGCCGGCCGCCGACAGCACGGCGCCCAGCGGGTCGGCCTTCTGCCAGGGCGCCTTCGACTCCGGCATCAGCGTCAGACCGGCGACGATCGCCAGGGCCACGACCGGCACGTTCAGGTAGAAGATCGACTGCCAGGAGAAGTGGTCGATCAGGATGCCGCCGAGCACCGGGCTGCCGACCAGACCGAGCATCGACACCGAGCTCCAGGCCGCCATGGCCTTGCCGCGCTCGTCCTCGTCGAAGACGGTGATGAGGATCGAGAGCGTGGACGGCATGATCAGGGCGCCGCCGACGCCCATCGCGACGCGTGCGGCTATGACTTCGCCGGGTGTGGTGCACCAGGTCGCGGCGAGTGAGGCGGCCCCGAAGAGAAGGAGCCCGATCAGCATCACCTTCCGGCGGCCGAACCGGTCGCCCAGACTGCCGGAGGTGAGCAGGAGGCCGGCGAAGACCAGGATGTAGGAGTCCAGGATCCATTGGGTGTCCTGGGCGCTCGCCCCGATCTCCTCGGTCATGACCGGTACCGCCACGGTCAGCGCCATGCTGTCGACGACCAGCACCAGGCTGCTGAGGCAGAGCACGACCAGGATCCACCAGCGGCGTGGATTGCGGGCCTTCAAGACGTCGTCCATGACAGTTCCCCTCCGGCTTCGTGAACACCGTTCCTTCGTTGCGAACACTGTACGCACGCCGGAACACTGTTCGCAAGCTTCGATTGCTGTACGCTCACCGCGAACGACGTACGCAGCAGGTCGGGTCGCGGAAGAAGGGCCACGGAAGAAGGAGTACCGATGACGCCGAAGCCAAGCCCCATCCCCTCCGTCTGGGCCCGCCCGCAGCGCGAGTCCGACCAGCCGGCGCTCAGCCGTGCCGCGATCGTGCGCGAGGCGATCGTCATGCTGGACGCGGAGGGCGTCGAGGCGCTGAGCATGCGCAAGCTCGCCACCCGGCTGAATGCCGGTGCGGCCTCTCTCTACCGGCATGTGGCCACGAAGGACGAGCTGATGGAGCTGGCGGTGGACGAGGTCGCCGCGGAGATCCACGTCGCGTCGGCGGACGGCCCCGAGTGGCGCGCGGCCGTCACGGAGGCGGCCCGGTCCTTCCGTACGACGGCTCTGCGGCACCCGTGGCTGCCCCCGGTGCTCGGCCAGGCGGGCCTCGCCTATCTCGGTCCCAACCTCATGTCCTACTCGGAGCGGCTGGCGGCCCTGTTCACGGCCGCCGGATTCCCCGATCCCGGCACGGCGATCGACGCGGTGCTGTCGTACGTGATCGGCATGAGCACCACGGAGGCCGCCTGGCTGACCACGGTCGCCCGCTCCGGCGACTCCGAGTCGGGCCTGATCGCCCGCCTCCTGCCCGCGGTGCAACAGGCCACGGCCCCCCACAGCCATTTGTCCCAGGGCTACGCCGAGACGGAGGAGGCGGTGACCACGGACCCGGCGGCGCTGAGGGACGCGAAGTTCGAGGCCGCCCTGGACATCGTCCTGGACGGCCTGTCACTGCGCCTCGGAACACCGGGTTCCTGATGCCCCGGGCGCCTCAACACGCGGGGCGGTGAGCGCGCTACCCGTACATCCTCCGCATGGCGAACTCGACCATCTGTTCCACCGCCTTCGCGTCGAAGACGATCCGGTGCTCGCCCTCCATGTCGAGGACGAACCCGTAGCCCGTCGGCAGCAGGTCGAGGACCTCGGCGCCGGTGATCACGAAGTACTTGGACTCCTTGCCCGCGTACCGCCGCAGCTCCTTGAGCGTGGTGAACATGGGGATCACCGGCTGCTGGGTGTTGTGCAGGGCGAGGAATCCGGGGTTGTCGCCGCGTGGGCAGTAGACCTTGGACGTGGCGAACACCTGCTGGAAGTCCTCGGCCGACATCTGCCCGGTGGTGAAGGCGCGCACCGCGTCCGCGAGGGAGGGCGGGGACGGCTCGGGGTACAGCGGCGGCTGCTGGCCGTAACCGCCCACACCGCCGGCCATGGGCTGCTGTGGCGGGACGCCGTACTGCTGCTGGGCACCAGCGCTCTGGTCGTAGCCGTACATGGGCGTAAGAGTACCGAGGGGGTGGTGGCGGTGGGCGGCCACCGGCACCCGGAAAACCGACAGCGACCCGACAGCCGCCGGCCCTGGGCTTCCGGCGGCCGCCGCTCGTAGCGTCGGTCCATGCGCCGACATCACGACGACGAGGTCCATGAGCTCGAGATCCACGAGCACGACAGAGGGCTCTCCTACGACCTTCCCGTGCTCGCCCGCCGGCGGATGATCCGGCTCATGGCGGGGGTGGGGGCGGGTCTGGTGCCCCTGGTGGGGTGCACCGCCGACGACACCTCTTCGCCCTCGGCGAGCGCCGCGGGTTCAGCGGGTTCAGCGAGCTCCGCCGAATGCGTCACCGTCCCCGAGGAGACCGCCGGGCCCTACCCCGGTGACGGCTCGAACGGCGTGAATGTGCTGAAGGAGAGCGGGGTCGTCCGCGCCGACATCACCAGGAGTTTCGGCGACTCCGCGGGCGGCACCGCCGAGGGCGTCCCTCTCACCTTGACGCTCACGGTCGTGGACGCCGCCTCCGGCTGCGGAACCCCGAAGCGGGGCGCGGCCGTCTACGTGTGGCACTGCGACCGTGAGGGCGGCTACTCGCTGTACACCGAGGGCGTCACCGACGAGAACTACCTGCGGGGTGTCCAGGAGACCGACGACCGGGGACGGGTCACCTTCACCAGCGTCTTCCCCGGCTGCTACACCGGCCGTTGGCCGCACATCCACTTCGAGGTCTACGGCAGCCTCGCGGACGCCACGACGGCCACCGCGATCACCAGTACCTCGCAGCTCGCGCTCCCGAAGGACGTCTGCGACACGGTGTACGCCACCGAGGGCTACGAGAGCAGCGTGGACAACCTGGGCCGGCTCTCGCTGGAGTCGGACAGCGTCTTCAGGGACGGCCACGACCAACAGCTCGCGGCGGTGAAGGGGAGCGTGGCGCAGGGTTACACCGCCACGCTGACCATCGCGGTGTGAACTGTCACATATGGCCGGATTGGGGTTGCGACTTATTACCGGCGGGTAGCATCATCGTAGCTACTTGTTGGTATGTGAACTAGCGCGAGGAACGACGTGCCTCGCCGAACTCTTAACGGAGCCGTCGCCATGGGGCACTACAAGTCGAATCTGCGCGACATCGAGTTCAACCTCTTCGAAGTACTCGGGCGGGACAAGGTGTACGGCACCGGTCCGTTCGCGGAGATGGACGTCGAGACCGCGAAGAGCATCCTGGAGGAGCTGACCCGACTCTCGGAGAACGAGCTCGCGGAGTCCTTCGCGGACGCCGACCGCAACCCGCCGGTCTTTGACCCAGAGACGAACACCGCGCCGGTTCCGGCGTCCTTCAAGAAGAGCTACAAGGCTTTCATGGACTCCGAGTACTGGCGGCTCGGCCTGCCCGAGGAGATCGGCGGCACCACGGCCCCGCGCTCCCTGATCTGGTCTTACGCGGAGCTGCTGCTCGGCGCGAACCCGGCCGTGTGGATGTACTCCTCGGGCCCGGCGTTCGCCGGCATCCTCTACGACGAGGGCAACGACGTCCAGAAGCACATCGCCAAGATCGCCGTGCAGAAGACCTGGGGCTCGACCATGGTGCTCACGGAGCCCGACGCGGGCTCCGACGTCGGCGCCGGCCGCACCAAGGCGGTCCAGCAGGAGGACGGCTCCTGGCACATCGAGGGCGTCAAGCGCTTCATCACCTCCGGTGAGCACGACATGGAGGAGAACATCCTCCACTACGTGCTCGCGCGCCCGGAAGGCGCCGGTCCCGGCACCAAGGGGCTGTCCCTCTTCCTCGTCCCGAAGTACCTGTTCGACTTCGAGACCGGCGAGCTGGGCGAGCGCAACGGCGTGTACGCGACGAACGTCGAGCACAAGATGGGCCTCAAGGCCTCCAACACCTGCGAGATGACGTTCGGCGACCGGCACCCCGCCAAGGGCTGGCTGATCGGCGACAAGCACGACGGCATCCGCCAGATGTTCCGCATCATCGAGTTCGCGCGGATGATGGTCGGCACGAAGGCCATCTCCACACTGTCGACGGGCTACCTCAACGCGCTGGAGTACGCCAAGGAGCGCGTCCAGGGCCCCGACCTCGCGAACTTCATGGACAAGACCGCGCCCAAGGTCACCATCACCCACCACCCCGATGTGCGCCGCTCGCTGATCACGCAGAAGGCGTACGCGGAGGGCATGCGCGCGCTGGTGCTCCACACGGCCTCCATCCAGGACGAGATCCAGGTCAAGGAGGCCGCGGGCGAGGACGTCTCCGCGCTGGAGGCGCTCAACGACCTGCTCCTGCCGATCGTCAAGGGCTACGGCTCCGAGAAGGGTTACGAGCAGCTCGCCCAGTCGCTGCAGACCTTCGGCGGCTCCGGGTTCCTCCAGGAGTACCCGATCGAGCAGTACATCCGCGACGCCAAGATCGACACCCTGTACGAGGGAACGACGGCGATCCAGGGCCAGGACTTCTTCTTCCGGAAGATCGTCCGCAACCAGGGCTCGGCCCTCAACTCCCTCGCCGAGGACATCAAGAAGTTCCTGGCGCTGGGCACCGGCGGCGAGGACCTCGCGGGCGCCCGTGAGCACCTGGCCAAGGCGGCCGTCGAGCTGGAGGCCATCGTCGGTCTGATGCTGACCGACCTCGCGGCCACCGAGCAGGACGTCAAGAACATCTACAAGGTGGGCCTCAACACCAGCCGCCTGCTGATGGCCTCCGGTGACGTCGTCGTCGGCTATCTGCTCCTCAAGGGTGCCGCGATCGCCGCCGAGAAGCTGGAGACCGCTTCCGCGAAGGACAAGGCGTTCTACACCGGCAAGATCGCGGCGGCGAAGTTCTTCGCGGCCAACGTGCTGCCCGGCGTGACGCTGGCCCGCAAGATCGCCGAGGGCGTCGAGCTGGACCTGATGGAGCTGGACGAGGCCGCGTTCTAGGACACACCTGTACAGCTGCACACGTCCTCACGAGGGCCCGCTCCGCATCGCCGGGAGCGGGCCCTCGTACGTCGTTAAGGTGAACCCATGAGCGCACCCCACCGCCTCGACCGCGGCCACACCGACGACCTCATGACCTTCCTGGCGGCGAGCCCCACGCCGTACCACGCGGTGGCGAACGCCGCCGAGCGGCTGGAGAAGGCCGGCTTCCGCCAGGTCTCGGAGACGGACGCCTGGGACGCGGAGACCGAGGGGGCCTCCGCCTCGGGGAGCGGCGGCAAGTACGTGCTGCGCGGCGGCGCGATCATCGCCTGGTACGTCCCCGAGGGTGCGGCGCCCCACACGCCGTACCGCATCGTCGGCGCGCACACCGACTCCCCGAACCTGCGGGTCAAGCCGCTGCCGGACACCGGGGCGCACGGCTGGCGCCAGGTCGCCGTGGAGATCTACGGCGGGCCGCTGATGAACTCCTGGCTGGACCGTGACCTGGGGCTGGCCGGCCGGCTGACCCTGCGGGACGGTTCGACGCGGCTGGTGAACGTGGACCGGCCGCTGCTCAGAGTGCCGCAGTTGGCGATCCACCTGGACCGCGCGGTGTCGGCGGAGGGGCTCAAGCTCGACAAGCAGCGGCATCTGCAGCCCATCTGGGGTCTGGGCGACGATGTGCGCGACGGTGACCTGATCGCCTTCCTGGAGGAGGAGTCGGGGCTCGGCGCGGGCCAGGTGACCGGCTGGGACCTGATGACGCACTCCGTGGAGGCGCCCGCCTACCTGGGCCGGGACAAGGAGTTGGTGGCGGGCCCGCGCATGGACAACCTGCTGTCGGTGCACGCCGGGGTGGCGGCCCTGACCGCGGTGGCCGGCTCGGAGCCGCCGTACATCCCCGTCCTCGCCGCCTTCGACCACGAGGAGAACGGTTCGCAGTCGGACACGGGCGCCGACGGGCCGCTGCTCGGCGGGATCCTGGAGCGCTCGGTGTTCGCGCGCGGCGGGTCGTACGAGGACCGGGCGCGGGCCTTCGCGGGGACGGTCTGTCTGTCCTCCGACACCGGGCACGCCGTGCACCCCAACTACGCGGAGCGGCACGACCCGACGCACCACCCGCGGGTCAACGGCGGCCCGATCCTCAAGGTCAACGTCAACAACCGCTACGCCACGGACGGTTCGGGCCGCGCCGTGTGGGCCGCCGCCTGCGAGAAGGCCGGCGTGCCCTTCCAGTCCTTCGTCTCCAACAACTCCATGCCCTGCGGCACGACCATCGGTCCGATCACCGCGGCCCGGCACGGCATCAAGACCGTCGACATCGGTGTGGCGATCCTGTCGATGCACAGCGTCCGGGAGTTGTGCGGCGCGGACGACCCGCATCTGCTGGCCAATGCTCTGGTGGCGTTCCTGCAGGGGTAGTTCGCGGGAAGTGGGGGTACCCGCAGGTTCGGGCCGGAACGACCGGACCTGACAGGGAGGCGACACTCATGGGCCTCGGCGGGTGCATCATCCTCATCGCCGTGGGAGCAATCCTCACGTTCGCCACCGACTGGCACATGCAGGGGGTCAACCTCGACCTGGTCGGTGTGATCCTGATGATCGTGGGGCTGATCGGCGTGACGACGTTCAGCAGCATCGCCCGGCGGCGGCGCGTGGTGGTACCGCCCACCACGCCGACAGTCGTCGAGGAGGAGCGACATGTGCGCCGGGACGGATACTCCGACGGATACGGCGTTTAAGTCGGATTCATAGGACAACCTTGAGCAATCTGTGATCCGGGATGACTTGTCTGCTTGTGTGAAAGTCGTGAAGACTCGGGATCCTTGAGAGCCCGGGGGGTCAGCAGTGCCGGGCGTGAACCACCAGCACACCCGGGGGCTCCCCGTGCTTCACCCCACGACGACCGTCGCGGCCCCCCATCCGGGATCACCGCGCCCTCACCGGCATGCCGCTCGCCGCGCGCACGCCGCCCCCGACGACTTCGACGGCCCGCAGCGCCTGGTGGCGCTGATACCGGCCCACAACGAGCAGGACCGTATCGCCGACGCGATCCAGGGCCTGTGGCGGCAGACCCGGCGTCCCGACCTGATCGTCGTGGTGGCCGACAACTGCACCGACGCCACCGCCGAGATCGCCGTCGCGCACGGCGCCCAGGTCTTCGCCACCCAGGGCAACACGCACAAGAAGGCCGGCGCCCTCAACCAGGCCATCGCCTGGGTGCTGCCCCATCTCGAGGACCGCGACCTGCTGTTGGTGCAGGATGCCGACACCGTGCTCAACCCCTGGTTCAGCGAGACGGCCATGGGCACCTTCAACCGCAAGGTCGGCGCCGTCGGCGGGGTCTTCTACGGCGAGGACGGCGGCGGTCTGCTCGGACTGCTCCAGCGCATGGAGTTCCACCGCTACGCCTGGGAACTGGAGCGCACCGGCGGCAAGGCCCAGGTGCTCACCGGCACCGGCACCATGTTCCGTGCCCGCGTCCTGCGCGAGGTGCGCGTCGCCCGCCGCGACGGAGTGCTCGGCGGCGGCCACGCCTACTACAGCCTCGCCTCGCTCACCGAGGACGACGAGATGACCAAGGCGGTCAAGACCCTCGGCTACCGGACCATGTCCCCGGCCGGCTGCGCGGTCACCACCGAGGTCATGCCCAGCCTGGGCAAGCTGTGGCACCAACGGCTGCGTTGGCAGCGCGGGGCGCTGGAGAACCTGCGCGACTACGGCTGGACACGTGTCACCGCCCGCTACTTCATGCAGCAGTTCCTCATGGGGTTCGGCGCGCTGTCCTTCCTGGTCTATCTGACCTACATGGTCACGTACACCGCGCTGTACGGCTGGCCCGGCTTCTCGCCCTTCTGGACCGCGATCGGGCTCGTCTTCGTGGTCGAGAAGACGGTCTCGGTGCGCCGGGCGGGGCCGCGTGCCGTGCTGATGGCGGCGCTGATGATCCCCGAGATTCTCTACGACCTCTTCCAGCACGCCGTCTACTTCACCTCGCTGTGGGGCCTGTTGCGCCGCAGCGAGGAGAAGTGGGTGGCCACGTGACCCTCACGTCCCTCGAAGGAGAAACAACATGTACGGAAGAGTGATCGGCGCGGGAACGACCGGTGCCGGGGGCGCCACGCTCGCGGCGACCGGGCTGTGGTTGAACAGCATGGCGATGGTGGTGGCTGCCACGACGTTGGTGGCGGCCGGGGCCGCGCTGTTCAAGCTGGTTCCGCGGAGGCGCTGACCGCACTCCTGAAGGCAGACCGGGTGGCCCGTCGTACGCGGCGGGCCTCGTCTCGGTGGTGCGCCGGAATCACGTACAACCCTTGGGTCCCGCCAGAGGTCTCTTGATCGCCAACTGGCCGTGTCCCAGAGGAGAACACGTGGCAAACACGGACGGTTCGCACCCCATTGACGCGGATGCCCGCCAGGCATCCCCCGCATGCCGCAGGAGAACCCGCATGCACCAGTACCACCATCCGTACGTGCGACTCGCCCTCGCGACGGCCGCCGCGGCCGCGCTGACGGGCGGTCTGCTCACGGTCTCGGTGACGACGGCCACCGCCGCCGACTCGTTCAAGGTCGCGAAGGCCGACTTCAACGGCGACGGCGTCGGCGACGTCCTCGCCACGGCCGCCACCGCCTCCGTCAGCGGCCACGCCAACGCCGGCCAGGTCGTCGCCCTCTACGGCAGTCGCACCACCGGCGTGACCTCGGCCAAGCGCACGGTCCTGAGCCAGAACTCCGGCACCGTGCCCGGCAGTGCCGAGACCGGCGACCTGTTCGGCGGCGCGACGGCGTACGCCGACTTCAACGGCGACGGTTACGACGACCTCGCCGTGGCCTCGCCGTACGAGAAGGTCGGCACCGACACCGACGGCGGCGCCCTCGCGATCCTGTGGGGCTCGGCGAGCGGCCTCACCGGCAAGGCCAGTGACGTACCGGACCCGGCCGTCTCCTCGCACGACAACTGGGGCCTGTCCCTGGCCGCCGGCGACTTCGACGGCGACGGCAAGGCCGACCTGGCCGTCGGCAGCTCGGCCGCCACCCTCTACGTCTACAAGGGCGGCTTCAGCAGCTCCACCGGCCTGCCCGGCGGCCGCTACACCGTGAAGCCGCCGATCATGCCCGGCTCGGCCGGCTTCCCGTACGGCCCCGAGCAGCTCACCGCCGGCGACGTGAACGGCGACGGCCGTACCGACCTGGTGGTCGACGGCTACGAGACGCAGACCCAGAACGGCTGGAACACCAACTACTTCGTCCCCGGCACCGCGAGCGGTCTGAGCGTCGCGGGCGTCAAGACGCTCAAGCCGGGCATCGTCACCGGCATCGGTGACATCAACGGCGACGGCTACGGCGACATCGTCACCGGCGCCGGATGGGACGCCACGACCAGCGACGGCCAGACCATCCCGGACTCCGCGAACGGCGGCAAGGTCAGCGTCACCTACGGCTCCGCGTCCGGCCCCGCCTCGACCACCGGCATCACACAGAACACCGGGAACGTCCCCGGCAGTTCGGAGAAGGGTGACGCCTTCGGCTGGGACCTGGACCTGGGCGACGTCAACGGCGACGGGTACCAGGACCTTGTCGTCTCCACCCCGAACGAGGACCTCGGCAGCGTCACCAACGCCGGCATGGTCACGGTCCTGTACGGCTCGGCGAGCGGCGTCAACACGTCCACCGGCCTCCAGTCCTTCGCGCAGAGCACGGCGGGCGTCCCCGGCACCGACGAGAAGAGCGACCTGTTCGGCGCCGACGTCAAGCTCGACGACGTCAACGGCGACGGCAAGGCGGACCTGGTCATCGGGTCGTACGAGGACGGCGGCGACGGAGCGGTGACCTACCTGCCCTCCACCGGCACGAAGATCGGCACGACCGGCTCCCGCGCCCTCTCCGTGACCGCGGTGGGCGTCTCCACCTCGGGCAGCGCACAGTTCGGCGCGCTCTTCGCCGACTAGTCCGCACTCCACCGGGCGGTCGGCAGCAGAACGAGAGGGCGGGCCCGGAAAGCGGGCCCGCCCTTCCGTCACAGCCGGTCGGAAAGATCAGCGCAGGCCGGCGAAGAGGTCGTTCTCGGGTACGGCCGCGCCGGTGGCGTCCTTGACGCGTACGAACGTCTCCACGCCCATGAACTCGCCGAACCTCTCCTTGCCCATCCTGAGGAAGAAGATGTTGTCGCCCTGGCTGGCGTGCGCGGCCAACGCGTCGAACTTCTGACCGCTGAACGCCGTGGTGTCCACCCATSTGGTGATCTCGTCGTCGGGGAGGCCGATCTCGGCCAGCGCGGCGGTCTCGGCGGGGTCCGGCTCGGGCATGTCCTCATGAAACTCGCGGATGATCTCGCCGAACCGCTGCATCATCGAGCGGGGCATCGTGGTCCAGTACACCTTCGGCGTCAGCTCGGTCATCTCCAGCGCCGCCATCGTGATGCGGTGGGCCTGGATGTGGTCGGGGTGACCGTAGAAGCCGTTCTCGTCATAGGTGACGACCACATCAGGTCGGTAGTGCCGCATGAGTTCCGCGAGTCGGGCCGCGCCTTCCTCCACGGGGGTCCGCCAGAAGGATCCCGGCGCGTCGTTGCTCGGCCAGCCCATCATCCCGGAGTCGGCGTAGTCCAGCATCTCCAGATCGCTGATCTTCAGGACCTCACAGCTCGCCTCGAGTTCCTGGCGGCGCAGCTGGGCGACCGCCGCCGGATCGTGTCCGGGATCCCCCGGCTTGACACCCCCCGGCCCGTCACCGCAAGCGCCGTCGGTACAGGTCACGAGAACCGTGCGGATGCCTTCCGCCGCGTACCGCGCGAGGACTCCGCCGGTTCCGGTGGCCTCGTCGTCGGGGTGGGCGTGTACTGCCATGAGCGTCAGGGGCCGGCCAGTCATGAAGAAGTCCTCCTGCGGAAATACATCTCGGTCCGAGTGTGCGGCGGGCGTACCGCGATTCCGGGGACCGCATCCCGCCGGTCCCTCGTCGATGCAACCGCGCCGACCGGACCGACTGTTCCCGGCGCGGCCGGCTCGCCCGTACGGGTCGAGGATCGTCGTGCGGATCAGCTCGTGGGCGTCCCGGTCGACGTCGTTGCCAGGGGGAACGAACGCTCCCGCGACCGTGTCCTGGGACCGCAGCAGGTGGCCCTGCGGGTCACCCTGTCGGCCGAGGTCGCGGAGGCGGTGTCCCGCGGGCTCGTCTTCGACGCCCATCGCGGTGGTGTGCGGCGGCCGTGCGTGGAGCGGCCCGTTCCCGCCGTGCGGACGAGTCGCCGGGCCCGCTGCCCGCAGGCGCGAGAACGGCCGGAGGAGCCCTGACCGTCACCGGGCCTCGCGGGCGCACCGCTGTGTCCCCCTGGGGACGCCAGGACACCTCCACACGCGCGTGCGGCGCGAGAGGGACTCAGCCCGTCGGCCTACCGGCGGCGTTGCGGAGCCGGCGCCGGGGAAGCGGTAAGGACATGAGATTCCTCGTACGCGACCGGCTCCTCGGCTTCGGTGACGACTACTGGATCGAGGACGACCAGGGCAACAAGGTCTTCCTCGTCGACGGCAAGGCGATGCGCCTCAGGGACACCTTCGAGCTGAAGGACACCAGCGGGCGGGTCCTGATCGACATCCGTCAGAAGATGCTCGCCCTGCGCGACACCATGCTGATCGAACGCGACGGCGAGCCGCTGGCGACGATCAGGCGGAAACGCCTGTCGCTGCTGCGCAACCACTACCGGGTGGCCCTCGCCGACGGCAGTACCGAACTCGACGTCAGCGGCAAGATCCTCGACCGGGAGTTCGCCGTCGAGTACGACGGTGAGCTGCTCGCGGTGGTCTCTCGCAGATGGCTGCACGTGCGGGAGACCTACGGCGTCGACATCGTCCGGGACGACGCGGATCCGGCGCTGCTCATCGCGGTGGCGGTGTGCGTGATCCACCTCGCCGAGAAGGAGCGGGAGGACGACTGACCTGTGAGGTCTCAGAGCACCCGGTCCTTCAGGGCCGGGAACTGCTCCCTGGTCACGGACACCTTCCCGGGGTCGAACTCCACCGTGAGGATCTCCTCGGCGGCGCCCGCCTCCGCGAGGACCTCGCCCCACGGATCCACCACGATCGAGTGACCGGCCTGCGGAACTCGCGCGTGCGTCCCGGCCGTTCCACAAGCGAGCACGAACGCCTGGTTCTCGACCGCCCGCGCCCGGGCCAGCAGCGTCCAGTGCGCCCGGCGGCGCTCCGGCCAGCCCGCCGGGATCACCAGGGTCTCGGCGCCCGCGTCGACGAGACCGCGGAAGAGTTCGGGGAAACGGAGGTCGTAACAGGTGGCGAGGCCGACGGTCGTCTCCGGCAGACGGACCGTCACCAGGTCCTCGCCGCGGCCCATCAGCACGGCCTCGCCCTTGTCGAAGCCGAAGCGGTGGATCTTGCGGTAGGAGGCGGCCAGTTCACCGGAGGGTGAGAAGAAGAGGGAGGTGTTGTAGAGGGTGCCGTCAGGGGCCCGCTCCGGGACCGAGCCCGCGTGCAGCCACACGCCCGCGTCGCTCGCCGCCTTCGCCATGACCTCGTAGGTCGGCCCTTCCAGCGGCTCGGCCTCGCTCCCGAACTCCTCGAAGGCGAACGCCCCGGTGGTCCACAGCTCCGGGAGCACGACAAGGTCGGCCCCGGCCTGATCCCGTACCAGCGACGCCACGCGGCGCCGACGCGATTCGACCGATTCGTCCTCATCCACGTCGATCTGGATCAGAGAGGCGCGCACACTACCACCGTCCTGGCATTCGAGCCGTCCCTTACGGGCCTACGATCGTCACACGAAAGCACTGCCGGGGTGCCTCGCAGCAGCGTAACTTAGCGTTCCAAGACACCCGCCGACAGCCACCACCTCCATTGGCAACGCCGCCATCACCAGCCCGTGCTCCGACCGCCGAGGGGTCCCGTTCCGTGAGTCTGCATCCCACCCTCCAGCCCTACGCCGACGCCTGGACCCACTCCATCGAAGCGATATCCGAGCTGGTGACGCCCCTCGTGGAGGGAGAGTGGAACCGCCGCACTCCCTGTCCGGGCTGGTCGGTGCGGGACGTGGTGTCCCATGTCATCGGTCTGGACTGCGAGATGCTGGGCGACCCGCGCCCCATCCACACCCTCCCGCGCGACCTCTTCCACGTCACCAACGACCACCAGCGGTACATGGAGATGCAGGTCGACGTCCGCCGCCACCACACGGCACCGGAGATGACCTCCGAGCTGGAGTACGTCGTCATCCGCCGCAACCGCCAGCTGCGGAACGACTCCCGCGACCCCGGCACGAAGGTGCGCGGCCCGCTGGGCACCGAACTGACCCTCGCGGACTCCATGCGCCAGCACGCCTTCAACGTCTGGGTGCACGAACAGGACCTGCGCACCGCCCTCGGCCGGCCCGGCGACCTCGACTCCCCCGGCGCGCACATCGCCCGAGACGTCCTGCTCGAAGCGCTCCCCGACATAGTGGCCGTCAAGGCCGACGCCCCCCGCAGCTCGGCGATCGTCTTCGACGTGCACGGTCCCATCGAGTTCCTGCGCACCATACGCGTCGACATCCAGGGCCGCGGCACCCTGGAGACCGCCCCCGCTCTCGGTCCGGCCGCCACCCTGACCCTCGACTGGGAGACCTACGTCCGCCTGGCCTGCGGCCGCGTGAGCCTGGAGGCGGCGGCGGACCGGGTGAAGGCGGAGGGCGACCCGGAACTGACGTCCGCGATCCTCAGGAACTTCACGGTGACGCCGTAGCGGGTGACGGAGTCCGTCCCCCGGCGGACGAGGCGGGCCCGGCGCTCTGACGTCCGGTCAGGCGGGCACGTGGACCGTCTCCACCCGGCTCGCCACCAGCCGCTCCCGCTCCCGCCGGGCCGCCCGCCCGCGCAGCCGCAGGATCTGGCTGACGCCGAGCGCCTGGAGCACGAAGACGGAGGAGAAGGCGACGCTGTAGTTGTCGTCGGTCGCGTCGAGGAGCACCCCGACGGCGAACAGGGTGGTCATCGACGCGACGAACCCGCCCATGTTCGTGATGCCGGACGCGGTCCCCTGCCGCTCCGGCGGGTTCGCCGGCCGCGCGAAGTCGAAACCGAGCATCGAGGCCGGTCCGCACGAGCCGAGCACCACGCACAGCACGATCAGCAGCCACATCGGCGCTTGTTCGCCGGGGTAGGCCAGCGTGGCCGCCCACAGCAGCGCCGTCGCCCCCACGGTCCCGAGCGCGAGCGGCAGCCGCGCCTCGTGGTGCCGGGCGACGACCTGGCCGTAGACCAGACCGACGACCATGTTGGACAGCACGACGAGAGTGAGCAGTTCGCCCGCCACCGCCCGGGACAGCCCCTGCGCCTCGACGAGGAATGGCAGGCCCCACAGCAGCAGGAACACCATCGCCGGGAACTGGGTCGTGAAGTGCACCCACAGCCCGAGCCGGGTGCCGGGCTCCCGCCAGGACGCGGCGATCTGCCGCCGTACGTAGGCCGCCCCCTGGTGCGGGAACGGCTCCGGCTCGTGCCCCTCGGGGTGGTCCTTGAGGAAGAGGACCAGCAGAACCAGCACCACCACACCCGCGAGCGAGCTGCCCGCGAACGCCGGGGTCCAGCCGATGCCGTGCAGGAGCCGGGCCAGGACCAGCGTGGAGACCAGGTTGCCCGCCATGCCGGCGAGCCCGGCGAGCTGCGCGACCAGGGGCCCGCGCCGGGCCGGGAACCAGCGGGTGCCCAGGCGCAGCACGCTGATGAAGGTCATCGCGTCACCGCAGCCGAGCAGGGCGCGCGAGGCGAGGGCCGTTCCGTACGAGGGTGAGAACGCGAAGCCGAGCTGCCCCGCCGTGAAGAGCACCACGCCGAGCGTCAGCACCTTCTTGGTGCCGAGCCGGTCGACGAGCAGGCCGACGGGTATCTGCATGCCGGCGTAGACGAGGAGCTGGAGGATCGAGAAGGTCGACAGCGCCGAGGCGTTCACATGGAAGCGGTCGGCCGCGTCGAGGCCGGCGACCCCGAGAGAGGTACGGAAGATGACCGCGACGAAGTAGACGGAGACGCCGATGCCCCACACGGCCATCGCGCGCCGGCCGCCCGGAGGGTCACCCGGAAGAGTGGACCTCATCGAACCTCACCCCGGGCCAGATGCGAGAACCACTCGACATGCCCGTGAATCAGGCCTACGACCGCCTCCGCGTCGCCGGAGCGCAGGGCCTGGAGGATCTGCTCGTGCTCGGCGAGGGTCTTGGTGATGCGGTCCGGGTGGGCGTGCATCACGGCGACGCCCATCCTGAGCTGGCGGTCGCGGAGCTGGTCGTAGAGCCGGCTGAGGATCTCGTTGCCGCCGCTTCGGACGATCTCGGCGTGGAAGCAGCGGTCGGTGACGGCGGCGCCGGCCAGGTCCCCGGCGGCGGCCTGTTCCTGCTGCCGGGCGAGCAGTTCCTCGAGGCGCGCGATGAGCTGCGGGGAGGCCGGTACGGCCTTGCGGGCGGCGTGTCCCTCGACGAGCTGCCGGGTCTCGACTACGTCGGCGATCTCCTGGGCGGAGACCGGCAGGACCAGCGCCCCCTTTTTCGGGTAAAGCTTGATCAGCCCCTCGACCTCGAGACGCAGCAGCGCCTCTCGCACGGGCGTACGGGAAACCCCGACGGCCTCCCCCAGTTCGCCCTCGGTGAGCAGGGTGCCGCCCTCGTAACGGCGGTCCAGGACACCCTGCTTGACGTGGGCGTAGACGCGCTCGGCGGCGGGAGGCTGTTTCACGGCCAGACTCATGCCCACAGCATAGATACAACACGTACGCATGGTGAGTCCCGTTCCAGTATTCGGACCTCGGCGGGAACTCCCGTCCGTGAAAACCCCACCCGCCCCAGCCGGGGCACAACCTTGTGTGCTACTTACGTGTCACACACGTGCGGCCCCACTTTCTTCCCCTTCCAACTCGGCCGCACCCAGGGGCATTCGACGTATTCGGGGTATTTCAGTTGATTACCGCCATCAAGGGCCTCCGTGTCCGCAGAGCCGCAGCCGTTGCGATCACGACCGGCGCAGTGCTCGCCACCGGAGCTCTCACCGCGGCACCCGCGCAGGCGCTGACGACGCCGACCATCACCGCCAAGGGCGGATTCCTGATGAACAGCGCGACCGGCTCGACCCTCTACAGCAAGGCGCCGAACACCAAGCGGCTCACCGCTTCCACCACGAAGATCATGACTGCGAAGGTCGTGCTGTCGCAGTCGAACCTGAACCTGGACGCCAAGGTCACGATCAAGAAGGCGTACAGCGACTACATCGTCTCCAAGGGCGCTTCGTCCGCCCACCTGATCGTCGGCGACAAGGTGACCGTCCGTCAGCTGCTCTACGGGATGATGCTGCCTTCCGGCTGTGACGCCGCGATGGCCCTCGCCGACAAGTTCGGCACGGGCTCGACGGTCTCCGCGCGGACCAAGTCGTTCATCGCGAAGATGAACACGACGGCCCGCAGCCTCGGCATGACGAACACCAAGTTCGACTCGTTCGACGGAATAAGCAATGGTTCGAACGCCTCGACGCCGAAAGACCTCACGCTGCTCGCCCGCAACGTGATGAAGAGCTCGACCTTCAAGTCCGTGGTGAAGACCAAGTCGTACACGGCGAAGACCATCACCAAGACCGGCAGCACCCGCACCATGGGTGCCTGGACGAACACCAACACCCTGCTCGGCTGGAACGGCACGCTCGGCATCAAGACCGGCTCGGGCACCGACTCCAAGTACTGCCTCGTCTTCGCCGCCACGAAGAACGGCGAGTCCGTCATCGGCGCGGTCATGACCGCCCCCGACGCGGCCAACCGCACGGCCGACGTGAAGAAGCTCATCAACTACGGCTACGCGAAGATCAGCTGACGCCGGACCACGAAGGGGCCCGTCGCGCAAGCGCCGGGCCCCTTCAGCGTGGGACGACGTGTCCACCGCGGGCAGATCACGCCCAGGTGATCAACTTCTTCGGCTGCTCCAGGATCGCCGCCACGTCGGCCAGGACCTTGGAGCCCAACTCCCCGTCCACCAGGCGGTGGTCGAAGCTCAGCGCCAGGGTGGTGACCTGGCGGGGCTTCACCTTGCCCTTGTGGACCCAGGGCTGGAGCCTGATCGCGCCGACGGCGAGGATCGCGGCCTCTCCCGGCGGGAGGATCGGCGTGCCGGTGTCGACGCCGAAGACGCCGACGTTGGTGATGGTGACGGTGCCGCCCTGCATCGCGGCCGGGCTGGTCCTGCCCTCCTTGGCCGTGGCCACCAGCTCGCCCAGCGACTCGGCCAGTTGCGGCAGCGTCTTGGTGTGGGCGTCCTTGATGTTCGGGACGATCAGGCCACGGGGGGTGGCCGCCGCGATGCCCAGGTTGACGTAGTGCTTGAGCACGATCTCCTGGTTCGCCTCGTCCCAGGAGGCGTTGATGTCGGGGTTCCGCCTGATCGCGACCAGCAGGGCCTTGGCGATCAGCAGGAGCGGGTTCACCCGCAGGCCCTGCAGGTCCTTGTCCTGCTTGAGCTCCTCGACCAGCTTGAGGGTGCGGGTCACGTCCACCGTCACGAACTCCGTGACGTGCGGGGCCGTGAACGCCGAACCGACCATCGCCGCGGCCGTCGCCTTGCGGACGCCCTTGACCGGGACACGGGTCTCGCGGGCCGCGTCGTACGACGCGGTGGGAGCCGCCGCGGCAGTGACCGGGGCCTGCGTCACCACCGGCGCGGGCGCCTCGGCCGGGGCGGCCGCCGCGTGGACGTCCTCGCGGGTGATGATGCCGTCCGGGCCGGACGGGATCACCGTGGTGAGGTCGACGCCCAGGTCCTTGGCCAGCTTGCGCACCGGGGGCTTGGCCAGCGGGCGGGACTGCACGGTGGTGGCGGGGCTCGCGGGGGCCGGGGCGGCCGGGCTCGCGGGGGCCGGGCCGTGACCGTTCAGTTCGGTCTGGATCGCCACCGACGCCTGCTGGACCGGAACCTCCGGGCCCTTGCGGGGCCGGCGCTTGGTCGAGGAGGCCGCCACGCCGTAGCCGACCAGGACCGGCTGACGGCCCTCCGGCTTCTTCTCGGGAGCCTCGGGAGCCTCGGAAACCGCCAAGCCTTCGGGAGCCTCGGCCTGCGTCTCCGGGGCCGCGGGGGCCCCGCCCGCCACGTCCACCGCGATGATCGCCGTGCCCACGTCCACCGTGGTGCCCTCGGGGAAGCGCAGCTCGCGCACCACCCCGTCGTAGGGGATGGGCAGTTCGACGGCCGCCTTGGCCGTCTCCACTTCGCACACCACCTGGCCGTCGGTGACCGTGTCCCCGGCCTTGACGTACCACTTGAGGATCTCGGCCTCGGTGAGCCCCTCGCCCACGTCGGGCATCTTGAACTCGCGCACGGACGCTTCCGTCATCGTCGTCACGACCCTCTCCTCAGTACGCCAGGGCACGGTCGACGGCGTCGAGTACCCGGTCCAGGCCCGGCAGGTACTCCTCCTCCAGGCGGGCCGGCGGGTAGGGGGCGTGATAGCCGCCGACCCTGAGCACCGGGGCCTCCAGGTGATAGAAGCAGCGCTCGGTGATCCGGGCCGCGATCTCCGCGCCCGAACCGAAGAACACCGGGGCCTCGTGGACCACGACCAGGCGCCGGGTCTTCTCCACCGAGGTCTGGATCGAGTCGAAGTCCAGGGGCGAGACCGAGCGCAGGTCCAGGATCTCCAGCGACTTGCCCTCCTCGGCGGCCGCGTCGGCGACCTCCTTGCAGAGCTTCACCATCGGGCCGTACGCGACGAGGGTCAGGTCGGTGCCCTCACGGACCACCTTGGCCTTGTGCAGGGGGTCGGGGATCGCCTCGGTGTTGACCTCACCCTTGTCCCAGTACCGGCGCTTGGGCTCGAAGAAGATCACCGGGTCGTCGCTCTGGATGGCCTGCTGCATCATCCAGTACGCGTCGGAGGGGTTGGAGGGGCTGACCACCTTCAGGCCCGCCACGTGCGCGAAGAGCGCCTCGGGCGACTCCGAGTGGTGCTCCACGGCGCCGATGCCGCCGCCGTAGGGGATGCGGACGACGACGGGCATCTTGACCTTGCCCAGCGAGCGCGCGTGCATCTTCGCGAGCTGGGTGACGATCTGGTCGTAGGCCGGGAAGACGAAGCCGTCGAACTGGATCTCCACCACCGGTCGGTAGCCGCGCAGGGCGAGGCCGATCGCGGTGCCGACGATCCCGGACTCGGCGAGCGGGGTGTCGATGACCCGGTCCTCGCCGAAGTCCTTCTGGAGGCCGTCGGTGACGCGGAAGACGCCGCCGAGCTTGCCGACGTCCTCGCCCATGACGAGGACCTTGGGGTCGGTGTCCAGGGCGCGCCTGAGCGATTCGTTGATCGCCTTGGCCAGTGCCATGTTCGTGGATGTCACGTGTTCCGCTGCCATGATCAGGCCCCTTCCCCATCCGTGAACGACGCCTGGTAGGCGGCGAACTCGGCCCGCTCCTCGTCGACGAGCGCGTGTCCGTCCGCGTACGCGTGCTCGAAGAGGGCGAAGCGGTCCGGATCCGGCATCGCACGCACCGCCTCACGCACTCGCCTGCCCAACGCCTCGGACTCGGTCTCCAGTTCCGCGAAGAATCCCTCGTCCGCGTGGTTTGAGGCCTCCAGGTACCGGCGAAGGCGCAGGATCGGGTCCTTCGCCTCCCATGCCTCGCGCTCCTCGTCGGCCCGGTACTTGCTGGGGTCGTCCGAGGTGGTGTGGGCGCCCATGCGGTAGGTGTAGGCCTCGACGAGCGTCGGTCCCTCGCCGCCGCGCGCCCGCTCCAGGGCCCACTTGGTGACGGCCAGCGACGCGAGCACGTCGTTGCCGTCGACCCGTACGCCGGGGAAGCCGAAGCCCTGCGCGCGCTGGTAGAGCGGGACGCGGGTCTGCTTCTCGGTCGGCTCGGAGATGGCCCACTGGTTGTTCTGGCAGAAGAACACGACCGGCGCGTTGTAGACCGCGGAGAAGGTGAACGATTCGGCCACGTCACCCTGGCTGGAGGCGCCGTCGCCGAAGTAGGCGATGACCGCGGAGTCGGCGCCGTCCTTGGCGACGCCCATCGCGTAGCCCGTGGCGTGCAGCGTCTGGGAGCCGATGACGATCGTATAGAGGTGGAAGTTGTTCCCGTTGGGGTCCCAGCCGCCGTTGTTCACCCCGCGGAACATGCCGAGCAGGTTGGTCGGGTCGACCCCGCGGCACCAGGCCACGCCGTGCTCGCGGTAGGTGGGGAAGACGTAGTCGTCGTCGCGCAGCGCCCGTCCCGATCCGATCTGGGCGGCCTCCTGGCCGAGCAGCGAGGCCCACAGGCCCAGCTCGCCCTGGCGCTGCAGGGAGGTGGCCTCGGCGTCGAAGCGGCGGGTGAGCACCATGTCGCGGTAGAGGCCGCGGAGCTCTTCGGGGGTGATGTCGGCGACGTACTTGTCGTACTCGGCGTTCTTGACGCGCTTGCCCTCGGGCGTCAGCAGCTGAACCAGTTCGGGCTTGGTGCTCGGGGACTTCCTCGTCCCGGCGCTGCGTCGCGGCTTGCGCGCGGCAGTGCTCTCCACGGTCACGTGTGCTCCTCCGTCGGTCCGGCCCTCGGGGTTGCCGGGAGCTGGGGGTCCCCCCAGCTCGTTCAGAGCCTGGGGAAGCGGCTCACCTGTTTCCGACACCCGTGCACGGGGTGGGTGCCACTTGGCCGGAACAGGCGTGACAGGTGCCCCGGCGAGCGCCCTGCAAGAATCACGTTACCCAGTGCGCCACATTTCTGTGAAACCCCCTTTGACCTGCGATTTTGCTTGGATTTCCAAGTAAATCGGGAAAGCCGTGAAGGGGCGCTGGTCACAGCCTTGCAGCAGGCCGGAGCAACGGCACGTTATCCCGTCGACCCAGGTCACCGGAAGAGCTTCCGCGTTCGACTTGCCGAGGGCGTGAAGAAGTAAAAGTCAGGCCATTTCTCCTGGCCGTGCCTGCACGGCGTACAAACCCAGCCACTTCGAGGACGTCCCGTGACCGAAGAAGACCGGCAGCGACTTACTGTGTCGGTCTGTGACTTTACGTGACAACGCCCAGCTCACGGCGCTGTATCGTGCCCTAGCATCTGGCGCGTGCCGCGCTCTCCTGTACCACCCCTCATGCCTCATGCGCCCCCGTTGGGCGCCCTCCTCCGCCAGTACGCCGCCGGATCCGTCCTCGCCTGCGATCCCGTCGACCAAGGCCTCCTCAACCGCGGCTACCGGCTCCGTACGACGCGCGGCCGCTACTTCCTCAAGCACCACTTCGACCCCGAGACGGCCGCCCCCGAGGCGATCGCCCGCCAGCACGGCGCGACCCAGCGCCTGGCCGCCCTCGGCGTCCCGGTCGCCCCACCCCTCCCGGCCCACGACGGCCGCACGGTCGCGGTCGTCGGCGGCCACGCCTACGCCCTCCACCCGTGGATCGAGGGCCGCCATCGCCACGGCGCCCAGCTCACCGCCGAACAGTGCGGCCGACTCGGGGCGCTGCTGGGGGTGGTGCACGCGAGTCTGGAGCGGGTGATGCCGATGGCGGGGCGCGAGCAGGGGGAGACGAGTGCGTCGGCGGGCGGAGCAGCACCAACCGACGAAGGCGCCCCGGACAGCGAGCCGCGCACGTCGTCGGGCGCGGGAACACCGAATGGCCGACGCCTCGCACGGCCAGGAGAAGGGGTGCCGGACGGCCGGCACCGCGCGCGGGCGGGCCGGAGCGCACCGGGTGCGGAACGCGCCGTATCCATGCGCCGCCCCGCAGCGCGTGCCGACGGCGCCCGCGCCGGGAAGCCGCACGCCCAGAACGCCGAGACCACGCCCCCCGTCGACGCCGGCGCCGACCCCGCCGCCACCTTCGCGCTCATCGACGACCTCCTCGCACGGGTGCGCGGACACCGACCGGCCGACTCCTTCGACGAGCTGGCCCGGCACCGGCTCCTGGAACGGCGGTCACTGCTCGAACAGCACGTGGGACGGCGGCCTCCGCACGGCGGGCAGGTGGGCTGGGTGCACGGGGACTTCCATCCCTTCAACCTGCTCTACCGCGGCGACGCGCCCGCCGCGATCGTCGACTGGGACCGGCTCGGCGTGCAGCCCCGCGCGGAGGAGGCCGTACGCGCCGCCGCGATCTTCTTCGTACGCCCCGCGGGGACGCTCGACCTGCCGAAGGTGCGGGCGTACGCGCGCGCGTACCGGCGTACGGCGGGAGCCACGCCCTCGGAACTCGCGGCGGCCGTGCATCGCGTGTGGTGGGAGCGGCTCAACGACTTCTGGATGCTGCGCTGGCACTACGAGCGGGGTGACACCCGCGCGGATTCCCAGTTCCCGGCGGCGTCGGCGCTGGTGGTGTGGTGGACGCGGGAGTACGAGGCGGTGTGCGACGCGTTCGTCGGATGACGCGGCGGCCTCGGAAACGGCACGCGCGCGTGGCGCCCGTTCCCGGGGCCACGCGCGCGTGAAGGATTGCGGGCGGTCAGGAGTTCCCGCCGTCGCCGCCTTGCGTGCCCCCGACCAGGTCGGTCGGGTCCGGCGATTCCGTCGGTTCCGGCGCCGTATCGGTCGGCTCGGCCGTGTCCGTCGGCTCCGTCGCCGTCTCGGACGGCTGGGTCTCCGTGGGCGAAGGCGTGTACGAGGGCGTGTACGACGGCGTATAGGACGGCGTGTAGCCGGAGCCGCCGGAGTCGCCGCTGTTGTCCGTGGACGTGTCGGTCTCTTCCTCGGTCGGCTCGTCGCTCGGCGTCTCGCTGGCCGTCTGGTCGTCGGTGGACTGCGAGGTGGACGGCGTCACGGAGCTGCCGGCGCCGCCACCGCCCCCGCCACCGCCGCCGCCGTTGAGCGCCAGGGCGACGCCCGCCGCGACGGCGATCACCGCGAGGACGGCGAGTATCCACAGCTTGCCGCGGCCGCTGCCCCGGTTGCCGTGTCCCTCGAAGCCGCCGTCGTCCCCGCCGCTGTAACCGGACGGCAGGATCGGCTGGGGAATCTGGGTGGTGCCGGAGGAGTCGCCGGGGTGCGGCAGCACGCTGGTGCTCGCGAAGCCCGCGGAGGGCGTGCCGCGGCCGTCGTGCGCCGTCACCGGGCCGGTGTTCCAGGTACCGGTGTGGCCGCCCTGGTCGTACAGCATCTGCAGGCCGTACTGGACGAGCCCGCGCATCTCCTCGGCCGTCTGGAAACGGTCGTCCGGCTCTTTGGCGAGCGAGCGCATGACCAGGCCGTCGAGCTCCGGCGGGACGGCGTCGGAGACCTGCGACGGAGGCGTCGGGATGTCCTGGACGTGCTGGTAGACGACGGAGAGCGGGGTCTCACCCGTGAACGGCGGCCGCAGCGCGAGGAGTTCGTACAGCAGACAGCCCGTGGCGTACAGGTCGGAGCGGTGGTCGACCGCCTTGCCGAGGGCCTGCTCCGGGGAGAGGTACTGCGGGGTGCCCATGACCATGCCGGTCTGCGTCATCGTCGTGGACGCGCCGTGCAGGGCGCGGGCGATGCCGAAGTCCATGACCTTGACGGCGCCGTTGTGCGTGATGATCACGTTCGCCGGCTTGATGTCGCGGTGCACGATGCCGTGCTGGTGCGAGTAGGCGAGGGCCTCCAGGACCCCGGAGACGATGATCAGGGCCTGCTCGGGACCGGGCGCCTCGGCGTTGAGCAGCAGATCCCGGATCGTCCGTCCCTCGACGATCTCCATGACGATGTACGGCACCGACTGGCCGCCGACGTAGTCCTCGCCGGAGTCGTACACGGCGACGATCGCGTGGTGGTTGAGGCCGGCCACGGACTGGGCCTCGCGCGTGAAGCGGGCCTTGGAGGTCGGGTCCTCGGCGAGGTCGGCGCGCAGCAGCTTGACCGCCACGGTGCGGCCGAGCCGCACGTCCTCGGCCGCGAACACCTCGGCCATACCACCCCGGCCGAGTCTGTGGGTCAGCCGATATCGGCCGTCCCCCACCAGTCCGCCGTTACCCCACAGCTCCGGCGCATCTGACATTCCGCCGCCAGTCGCCTCGGGGTCGGACGGGCCCTGAGCGCGCTGCTGCTGTGCCATCGGTCCTCGCCGTCGTTTCTGCCCGCGGTGCGCGCGGTGTTGTCACGGTCTCCGTCGGCCACGCTACAGCCTTCGCGCAAGCCACCGGTCCGGGATGAGCCCGGGGGCCGGCCCGAGACGGACCGGCCATCAAACCTGTACTACGTCTCGGCGTGCAAATCCTGTGTACCGGCCGTAGGGCACCTGTAACGCCCGCGCAACCTTTCTTTCGCGTACGGTCACGGAACGGGCACCTCGCTTCCGCGGGACCCGGGCGGCCCGGAACGGGATTCCGTGGCCAAGGTCACGCCGCCGGTCCCCGGCACGCCGACCGGGCACGGACCTCCCGCGAAGAAGAACCCGAACGAGCGCTTCCACCGGCGACATGAAGGGCCCGGCAGCGTCGGCTGCCGGGCCCTTGTCAGGTCGGGGGTTACAGGTACGGTCCGCCCGAACGGCCACCGGCACGCGGGTCGACACCTTCCTCATGGCCGCCGACGCCCGGGGGCAGCGCACGGCGCATCTGCTCCAGCTGGGCCCGCGCGGCCATCTGCTGGGCGAACAGCGTGGTCTGGATCCCATGGAAGAGACCCTCGAGCCAGCCCACCAACTGGGCCTGCGCGATACGCAGTTCCGCATCACTCGGGGTCACGTCGTCGTTGAAGGGCAGCGAGAGCCGCTCCAGCTCCTCCACGAGTTCGGGGGCCAGACCGTCCTCCAGCTCCTTCACCGAGCTGGAGTGGATCTCCTTGAGCCGCGCCCGGCTGGCCTCGTCGAGAGGAGCCGCGCGCACCTCTTCGAGCAGCTGCTTGATCATGCTGCCGATCCGCATGACCTTCGCGGGCTGCTCGACCATCTCCGTGACCGGAACCTCGCGGGAGTCGTCGTCACCCCCGCCGCCCAGCGCCATCCCGTCCTGGCCCACGACCAGGATCTGGGGACTTTCCGGCGAACCTTCGTTCCTCGGCATCTCCATGCCGCCATTCTCTCGCACTCCTACACCTCACCAGTGAGGTGCCCCCGCTACGCGCTGATCCACCGCCCGGGGAGCGGATCGCTCCCATGGCCCTGCCCGGAATGCCGGTCTCCGTCCTTGATGCCAGTCTTGTCCCGTGACTCCCTGGCTACGCGCGGCGGTGCTGGCGATCGTGGTGGGCTCGAGCACCGTCGTCCTGCCGCAGGGCGGCCGGCTGTACGGGACACCTCGGGCCTACGGCGCCGAGTTGCCGCCCCTCACCTCAGCGGGCCCGACGATCTCGGGACGCGCTCGCGGCGCCGCGAGCGCGTCGCCTTCCTTCACCGATGCGCGGTCGCCGGCCTGGCTGCTACGCAGGACCGACTGGTCCCTGGCCACCGGCACCCCGCCGCGCACCGCCCCGGGCTCGTCGGCCTCCCCCTCCGACAACCCGTCGAGCACGGTCGAGGCTCACGGACCGCGGCACCCTGACACGAACCCGGCGCCCTCCCCGCCCGCGGAACCCTCGGATTCGCCACGGGGCCACGGCCCGGAGCGCGCCTCGCCCTCTACCTCCCTCGCTCCTTCCCCCTCCGCCGCCACCCCGTCCCGCGCCGGAAGCCGTGCGGGTGAGGGGCGGGAGCGCCCGGGGCGGCGGGAGGAGCCGGAGGACGAGGACGCGGAGGCCGACGGCACGGATTCCGGGGAGACGGACGCCGGGGAGGCCGATGTCGGGGACGGTGACCTGACCCCCGTGTCGGAGCCGCCTCCGCGGACCGCCCTGGCACCGTCACGACCCGCGCAGCGGCCCGCGGCCGCACCCAAGGTGTTCATCCTGCCGCTCGGCACCGGGCTGGTACTGGTCGGCCTCGGGCTCGGGCTCGGCCTGTTCGCGCTGCGGATACGGCGCGGGTAGGGCCGTACCGGAACGCCGGAACACCTACTGCCCGACCAGCAGGACCTTGCCGATGTGGCCGCTCTCCTCGACGATCCGGTGTGCGGCGGCCGCGTCGCTCATCGGCAGCTCGCGGTCGACGACGGGACGGATGTGCCCGGCGTCCACCAGTGGCCACACGTGCTCGCGTACGGCCGCCACGATCGCCGTCTTCTCCCCCACCGGCCGCGCCCGCAGCGAGGTCGCGCTGATCGCGGCACGCTTGTTCAGCAGCGTGGCGATGTTCAGCTCGCCCTTGACGCCGCCCTGCATACCGATGATCGCGAGCCGTCCGTTGACGGCGAGTGCCTGGATGTTGCGGTCGAGGTACTTCGCGCCCATGTTGTCGAGGATGACGTCGGCGCCCGCTCCGTCGGTGGCCTTCCTGACCTCCTCGACGAAGTCCTGTTCCCGGTAGTTGATCAGGATGTCCGCGCCGAGCTCGGCACAGCGGTCCAGCTTCTCCGGCGTGCCCGCGGTCACCGCGACCTTGGCGCCGACCGCCTTGGCGAGCTGGATCGCCATCGTGCCGATGCCGCTGGAGCCGCCGTGCACCAGCAGGGTCTCGCCGGGGCGCAGGTGGGCGATCATGAAGACGTTCGACCAGACCGTGCAGACCACCTCGGGCAGCGCGGCCGCCCGCCGCACGTCGAGGCCCTTGGGCACGGGCAGCAGCTGTCCGGCCGGTACGGCGACCTTCTCCGCGTAGCCGCCGCCCGCGAGCAGCGCGCACACCTCGTCGCCCACGGCCCAGCCGGAGACACCGGGGCCGATCTCGGCGATCCGTCCGGAGCATTCCAGGCCGGGGTAGGGGGAGGCGCCGGGCGGGGGGTTGTAGAAGCCCTGCCGTTGCAGGATGTCGGCGCGGTTGACGGCACTGGCCACCACCTCGACCAGCACCTCGCCCTCGCCGGCCACGGCATCGGGCACCTCGCTCCAGACCAGCGCCTCGGGTCCACCGGGTTCGGGAATCGTGATCGCATACATGCGCCCGACGCTACTCCTCATGCCCCGCGCTCCCTCGGCACCCGCCGCTGCTCGGTCCGCGGTCCCACGCGCTCTCCGTCCTTGGACTGGTCTCCCCGAAATTCGCTGTGCACCACCGATGAGTTTGCGCGACGGTAAAGGTCCCCCCATGCGTAGCCCAAGTACGCGGAAGGACATCCCAGCATGAGCCAGCACACGTCAGCCCCGGCCATCGAAACGGCGGGCCTGGTGAAGACGTTCGGCGAGACCAGGGCCGTCGACGGAGTCGACCTCGCCGTGCCGGCCGGCACGGTCTACGGCGTCCTCGGCCCGAACGGCGCCGGCAAGACCACCACCGTGAAGATGCTCGCCACCCTGCTCAGGCCCGACGGCGGCGAGGCTCACGTCTTCGGCCACGACGTGGTCCGCGAGGCCGACGAGGTCCGCGGCCGGGTCAGCCTCACGGGCCAGTACGCCTCCGTCGACGAGGACCTCACCGGCACCGAGAACCTGGTCCTGCTGGGCCGCCTCCTCGGCCACCCCAAGAAGGCCGCTCGCGAGCGCGCCGGGCAGCTCCTGGAAGCCTTCGGTCTTTCGGAGGCGGCCGCGAAGCAGGTCAAGCACTACTCCGGCGGCATGCGGCGCCGTATCGACATCGCCGCGTCCATCCTCAACACACCCGAACTGCTCTTCCTCGACGAGCCGACCACCGGCCTCGATCCGCGCAGCCGCAACCAGGTCTGGGACATCGTGCGCGCGGTCGTCGCCCAGGGCACCACCGTGCTGCTGACCACGCAGTATCTGGACGAGGCCGACCAGTTGGCCGCCCGGATCGCCGTCATCGACCACGGCCGGGTGATCGCCGAGGGCACGAAGGGCGAGCTGAAGGCCTCGGTGGGCGCCGGGACCGTACATCTGCGTCTCAGGGACGGCGGGCGGCGGCCCGAGGCGGCGGAGATCCTACGACGGGCCCTGGACGCCCAGGTGCAGCTGGAACCCGACTCGGTCGCACTGACGGCCCGGCTCGGCTCGGCGCCGGGTGACACAGCCGCCGAACAGGCCTCGCGCGCCCTCGCCGAACTGGCCCGCACCGGGATCACCGTCGACAACTTCTCGCTGGGCCAGCCCAGCCTCGACGAGGTCTTCCTCGCGCTCACCGGACATGACACGCACGACGCCCGCGACGACAAGGACGAGGTGGCGGCATGAGCACCGCGACGCAGACCGAGGCCCAGGACCTCGCCCCCGTCAGCGCGGAGTCGCTGGCCGCACTGCTGGTCACCGGGGAGCGGCCGCCGCGCCCGAGCGCCCTGTCGGCCTCGCTGACCTTCGGCTGGCGGGCGATCCTCAAGATCAAGCATGTGCCGGAGCAGCTCTTCGACGTCACCGCGTTCCCGATCATGATGGTGCTGATGTACACGTACCTGTTCGGGGGCGCCCTGGCCGGGTCCCCGAAGGAGTACATCCAGTTCCTGCTGCCGGGCATCCTGGTGATGTCCGTCGTGATGATCACGATGTACACCGGTGTCTCGGTGAACACCGACATCGAGAAGGGCGTCTTCGACCGGTTCCGCACGCTGCCGATCTGGCGGCCGTCGGTGATGGTCGGCTATCTGCTCGGCGATGCGCTGCGCTACACGATCGCGTCCGTCGTGATGCTCACCGTCGGTGTGATCCTCGGCTTTCGCCCGGACGGCGGCGTCGGTGGCGTGGTCGCCGGAATCGCCCTGCTCGTCGTCTTCTCGTTCGCCTTCTCGTGGATCTGGACGATGTTCGGGCTGCTGCTGCGCACGGAGAAGTCGGTGATGGGCGTCAGCATGATGGTGATCTTCCCGCTGACCTTCCTGTCCAACGTCTTCGTCGACCCCCGCACGATGCCGGGCTGGCTCCAGGCCTTCGTCAACAACAGCCCGATCACCCATCTGTCCTCGGCCGTGCGCGGGTTGATGGCGGGCGACTGGCCCGCCGACGAGATCGCCTGGTCGCTGGGGTGGGCGGGCCTGTTCATCGCGGTCTTCGGGCCGGTCACCATGCGGCTCTACAACCGCAAGTGATCACTGCGAGGGCATCGGAGGCAGCAGGCGTGCGTCGGGTGCCACCTGGGTGCCCGGTGTCGCGCGCACGATCGTGATCAGCCGGTCCGTCAGCTCCAGGGTCCCGATGGCCGGATCGTCGTAGCCGAGCACCCGGTGCCCGCGCAGAACGCTCACCACCAGGTCGTCCGTCTCCCTCGGCTTCTTTCCCACCTCGGCCTTTATGACCGGTCGTTCGACGATGTCGAGCCCGCTGCCCTGCTGGATGAGGTCCTCCATCACCATGCCGGCGGCGGGACTGAGCACCGAAAGACCGAGGAGTCGGCCGGCCGCACTGGCGCTGGTGATGACCGCGTCGGCACCGGACTGCTTGAGCAGCGGCGCGTTCTCCTCCTCGCGCACGGCGGCCACGATCTTGGCGCCCTTGTTGAGCTGCCGGGCGGTCAGGGTCACGAGCACGGCCGTGTCGTCGCGCTGGGTGGCGATGATGATCTTCCGTGCCCGGTGCACCTCGGCACGCCTGAGCACCTCACTGCGGGTGGCGTCCCCGACGATCCCCGCATAGCCGTCGGCGGTCGCCGCGTCGATCGCCTTGCCGCTGGGGTCGACCACCACGACCTGCTCCTTCTTCAGACCCGTCGCGCAGACGGTCTGGATCGCCGAGCGGCCCTTGGTGCCGAAGCCGACGACGACGGTGTGGTCGCGCAAGGTGGACCTCCAGCGGTTGAGCCGCCATTCCTCCCGGGTGCGTTCGGTGAGGACTTCGAGCGTCGTGCCGACCAGGATGATCAGGAACAGCACACGCAGGGGCGTGATGACGAAGATGTTGGTGAGCCGGGCGGCATCGCTGACCGGGGTGATGTCGCCGTATCCCGTGGTGGAGAGGGTGACGGTCGCGTAGTACCAGGCGTCGAGGAAGTCGACGGACTGGTCGGAGTTGTCGTTGTAGCCGTCCCGGTCGGCGTAGACGATCAGGGCGGTCGCCGCGAGAACCAGCAGGGCCATCAGCACCCGCTTGGCGACCTGTCGGAAGGGGTGCTCCACCACCTTGCGCGGCAGCTTCACCTTGTGGGTCACGAGATGCTCGTCCGCCTGGCGGGCGATCGCGTCATGGCCCGGAAGTTTCACGTGAAACACACTCCGATGCCGGCGGACGCCCAGGGCAGGTCGAGCAGTTCGGCCTCCTGCCCCCGCCGGGCACCCCCGGGCGGTACGACGGCGAGGGCGTCCGCGGCAGCGATGCCCCGCAACATGGCCGGGCCGTTGTAGTGCAGCGGAACCGCACTGTCACCGCGCAGGACGACCGGGACGAGCCGGGTGTCGTACGGATGACCGTGGGCCTCGTCCCTCAAGGGCAGCGTGTACGGCTCCGGGGCCGGGCGGGCGGCCAGGGTGCGCAGCAGCGGCTCGGCGAGGGTGAGCAGGCCGGAGACCGCCGCCAGGGGATTGCCGGGCAGGCCGACGAGGTGCTGGTTCCCCTTGGTGCGGGCCAGCAGCATGGGGTGGCCGGGACGCACCTTGACGCCGTCGACCAGGAGTTCGGCGCCGATACGGCCGAGGACGGGGTGGACGTGGTCGACGGGTCCGGCCGCGGTGCCGCCGGTCGTGACGATCACGTCGGCGTCGGAGCCGGTGATCGCCTTGCGCAAGGCCGCGGCGGAGTCACCGAGCCGGCGTACGGCGGTGACCTCGGCGCCGAGCGCGCGCAGCCACGGCGGGAGCATCGGCCCGAGCGCGTCCCGGATCAGGCCGTCTCGCGGAGCACCCTCGGTGAGCAACTCGTCGCCGAGGACGAGGACGTCGACGCGGGGGCGGGGGACAGCGGCGAGGGTGTCGTATCCGGCGGCCGCGGCAAGGCCGAGGACGGCCGGGGTGACGAGGGCGCCGGGCGGCAGGAGTTGATCGCCGCTACGGCACTCCTGTCCGCGCGGGCGGATGTCCTGGCCGTGGACGACCTCCCGGGTGGCGTGCAGCCTGCCCTTCTCGTCGGTCTGTCCGTGCTCGCTGCGCAGGACGGCGGTGGTGTCCGGGGGGATGCGGGCGCCGGTGGCGATCCGGGCCGCCTCGCCGTCGGTGAGGGGCGCGGGCTCGGCGTGTCCTGCCAGGACGCCCTCGTCCCGTACCGCCCAGGGACCGGGGCCCGCGACCGCCCAGCCGTCCATGGCCGAGGTGTTGAAGGAGGGGAGGTCGGTGAGGGCGTCGAGGGGAGCGGCCAGGGTGAGACCGAGGGCGTCCTCGAGCCGTACGGAGACGGGGGCGCGGCGGGCGCTGCGGGTCACAGCACGGGCGGCCCGGGCGGCCGTGGCGCGGGCCTCGGCCCAGGCTGTCGCCTTGTGGTGGGCGTGCGGGTCGGGCGCGCGGCCGGAGGCCTGGGGCGGGGGTGCCGGGGCACGGTGGGCGGCGCCGTTGTCTTCCTTCACCAGCGCCAGCGCCTCCTCGACGTCGAACTCGTCGGCGTCCTCGGCGTTCTCGCCGCTCCGCAGGGACCGGGCCGTCATCCGGCGTCCGGGCGGGTGTCGGGGCCCCCGTCGGGCGTGGCGGCGGGTTCGCCGTCGGCCTCGTCGGCCCAGCGCAGGGCCAGGGCCACGGCCTTGCGCGAGGCCTCGGCGACCGCCTCGGAACCGCCGCCTGCCCGTGCGGCGGCATAGCCGACGAGGAAGGTGGTCAGCGGTGCCGCCGGCCTGGCCACGCCGTGCGCGGCGTCACGGGCGAGGTCGAGCAGCACGCCGGTGTCGACGTCGAGGTCGATGCCCAGTTCGTCCTTGACTGCGGAAATCCATTCATCCAACACGTGCCCATGCTCCCTGATGCGTGCCCTGGCGGTGGCGATGTCGTCCCAGGTGTCGCAGTCGAAGGACGCGACGGGGTCGGGGACGCGGGTGAGATCGAGGGCGGCGGTCAGCCGCCGCAGCGGAAGGCCGGTGAGAGCGCCGTGCTCCTTGGTGAGCGCGGCGAGCTCATGGCGCAGCGAGGTCGAGCGGTACGCGGCCACCAGCGGCTGGTCGCGGCCGTCGGCGTCAGTGAGCAGCACACCGCCGGCGCCGCCCGTGCGCAGGACGGTGAGCAGCAGCCGTGCGGTGCCCTCCTGGAGGAAGGGCAGGTCGGCGGAGAGCACCAGGACGTACCGCGCCGTGGTGTGCCGCAGGCCGGCGTCCAGGGCGGCCAGCGGGCCGCCGCCGGGCGGGTCCTCGCGGGCCCAGGTCACCGGCCTGGCGGTGGGGCGGGGGTCGGCGACGACGACGGTGGTGCCCGCGTCGGCGCAGGCGGCGAGGACGCGGTCGAGCAGGGCGCGTCCGCCCACCCGCACTCCGGGCTTGTCCGCGCCGCCGAGTCGCCGGGCGGCACCCCCGGCGAGCACGACCACGTCGTACACCGGACCGGCGCCTGGATCGCGCGAGGGCTCGTACGGAGTCACCCCCCGAGTATGCGTGCCGCCGCGATCACAGGGAACGTGCGGCGGCGCCGCGATCACGCCGTGCGGGTGCCGGCGCCGCGACTGCGGTGTGCCGGAGCACCCCGCCCGCGTGTGCCGGCGCCGCGGTCACAGGGTGCGCAGCAGGACCGCCGGCTGTTCCACGCAGTCCGCCACATACCGCAGGAAGCCGCCCGCGGTGCCGCCGTCGCACACCCGGTGGTCGAAGGTGAGCGAGAGCTGGACGACCTGGCGCACCGCCAGCTCGCCCTCGTGCACCCACGGCTTGGGGACGATGCGGCCGACGCCGAGCATGGCGGCCTCGGGGTGGTTGATGATCGGTGTGGAGCCGTCGACGCCGAACACGCCGTAGTTGTTCAACGTGAAGCTGCCACCCGTGAGTTCCGCGGGGGTGAGGGTGCCGGTGCGGGCCGCCTCGGTCAGCCGGGCGAACTCCACGGACAGGGCCTCGGTGTCACGCGCGTGTGCGTCCTTCACGACCGGCACGACCAGGCCGCGCTCGGTCTGCGCGGCGAACCCGAGATGCACGGCGTCCAGCCGGACGATCTCCCTGGCCGCCATGTCCACGGTGGAGTTGAGCTCGGGGAAACGGGCGAGGGCGGCGGTGCAGATCCGGGCGAGCAGCGCGAGCAGGGAGATCTTCGGAGCGCCGGTCGCGTTCATCGCGGCACGCGCGCGCATCAGTTCCGTCGCGTCGGCGTCCACCCAGCAGGTGGCGTCGGGGATCTCGGTCCGGCTCCGCGAGAGCTTGTCGGCCACGGCGCCCCGGACTCCCTTGAGGGGGACGCGGGTCCCTCCGGGGGTTGTCGCAGCAGCTGTCGCCGGGGTGGCGGCCGGCACGGGTGCCGTGCGCGTCTGTACGGCGGCGGCCCGCAGGGCGTACTCGACGTCCGCCCGCAGGATCAGTCCGTCGGGGCCGGAGCCGGTGAGTTCCTTGAGGTCGAGGCCGTTCTCGCGCGCGAGCCGGCGCACCAGGGGTGAGATCACGGGAACGGGCCCGTCCACCCTTCCGGTCGCCACCGCCCCGGACGCGTCCTGGGCGGCCGTCTGTACCCGGGGCCCGTCGTCCGGCTCCTCAAACGGCCCGGCGGCGACGCTCCGGCCGTTCGCGGCCGCGGGCACGGCGGGTGTCGGCCGTACCCTCCGCCGCCGCGCGGGTGCCTCCGAGGTGCCGTACCCGACAAGGACGTTCCCCGAGCCCCCCGCCGAACCACCGGAGTCCGCCGTAGAACCGGTGGATGCCTCCGTCGAACCGCCGGGGGCCGCCGCTCCGACCGCCACCGTGATCAGCGGGGCCCCCACCGGGAGTTCGCTGCCCTCCTCGCCGAAACGGGCCGTGACGACACCGGCGTAGGGGCACGGGACGTCGACCATCGCCTTGGCCGTCTCGACCTCGACGACCGGCTGGTCGACCGCGACGACGTCGCCGACCTCCACCAGCCAGCGGACGATCTCCGCCTCGGTCAGGCCCTCGCCGAGGTCCGGCAGCCTGAACTCCAGCACCTGCGCCATCAGCTCTCCGCCTCCCACTGCAGACGCCCCACGGCGTCCAGGATCCGGTCCACGCCGGGCAGGTGATGACGCTCCAGCATGGGCGGCGGATAGGGGATGTCGAACCCGGCCACACGCAGCACCGGCGCCTCCAGATGATGGAAGCAGCGCTCCGTGACCCGGGCCGCGATCTCCCCGCCGGGTCCGCCGAACCCGCCCGACTCGTGCACGACGACCGCGCGCCCGGTCCGCCGTACCGAGGCCGAGACCGTCTCGTCGTCGAACGGCACCAGTGAGCGCAGGTCGACCACTTCGAGATCCCACCCCTCCTCCCGCGCGGCCTCGGCGGCTTCGAGGCACACGGGCACCGACGGGCCGTACGTGATGAGTGTGGCGCTCGCGCCCGAGCGCCGCACCACCGCGCGGCCTATCGGTTCAACGGTCCGGGGATCGTCCGGGTTCCAGGAGTCCTTCGACCAGTACAGCCGCTTGGGCTCCAGGACCACGACCGGGTCGTCGGAGGCGATGGCGGCGCGCAGCAGGCCGTAGGCGTCGGCGACGGTCGCGGGCGTGACGACATGGAGCCCCGGCGTCGCCATGTAGTACGCCTCGGAGGAGTCGCTGTGGTGCTCGACCCCGCCGATGCCCCCGCCGTAGGGGACGCGGATGGTGATGGGGAGCGGCATCGCGCCGCGCGTGCGGTTGCGCATCTTCGCCACATGGCTGATCAGCTGTTCGAACGCCGGGTACGCGAAGGCGTCGAACTGCATCTCCACGACCGGCCGCAGCCCGTACATCGCCATACCGACGGCCGTGCCGAGGATGCCCGCCTCGGCGAGCGGGGTGTCCGTGCAGCGGTCCTCGCCGAACTCCTTGGCGAGCCCGTCGGTGACCCGGAAGACACCGCCGAGGGTGCCGACGTCCTCGCCCATGACGTGCACGGTGGGGTCGGCCGCCATCGCGTCGCGCAACGCGCGCGTGAGGGCCTGCGCCATGGTGGCCGGCTTGAGGGCGACGGTGGTCATCGGTGCGTACCCCCGTGAGAGTCGTGCTCGGCCTCGAGCTCTGCACGCAACTGGGCCTGCTGCTCACGCAGTTGCGGGGTGGGCTCGGCATACACATGGGCGAACAGGTCCATGGGGTCGAGGACCGGGTCCTGGTTCATGCGCTCGCGCAGCCCGGCGGCGAACTCCTCGGCGTCCTGGCGCACGGCCTCGATGCCGGCCCCGTCGATCAGGCCGCGCTCGGTCAGCTCGTGCTCCAGGAGGGCGATCGGGTCGTGCCCGCGCCATGTCTCGACCTCGGCGTCGCCGCGGTAGCGGGTCGCGTCGTCGGCGTTGGTGTGGGCGTCCACACGGTAGGTGATCGCCTCCACCAGGGTGGGTCCGCCGCCCGCGCGCGCATGGCGTACGGCGGCGCTGAGGACCTCGTGCACGGCGGCCGCGTCGTTGCCGTCGACCAGCCGCCCCGGCATGCCGTAGCCGACGGCCTTGTGGGCCAGCGACGGGGCCGCGGTCTGCTTGGCGAGCGGGACGGAGATCGCGAAGCCGTTGTTCTGGACCAGGAAGACCACCGGGGCCTGCCAGACGGCGGCGAAGTTCAGCGCCTCGTGGAAGTCGCCCTCGCTGGTGCCGCCGTCGCCGACCATGGCGAGCGCGACCACGTCGTCGCCCTTGAGGCGGGCCGCGTGTGCGAGGCCGACGGCGTGCGGGAGCTGGGTGGCGAGCGGGGTGCACAGGGGAGCCACGCGGTGTTCGCGCGGGTCGTATCCGGTGTGCCAGTCGCCGCGCAGGAGGGTCAGCGCCTGGACGGGGTCCAGGCCGCGGGCGACGGCGGCGAGGGTGTCGCGGTAGCTGGGGAAGAGCCAGTCGCGGTCCTGCAGGGCCAGCGCGGCGGCGACCTCGCAGGCCTCCTGCCCGGTGCTGGAGGGGTAGACCGCGAGACGGCCCTGCTTGGTGAGGGCGGTGGCCTGCGTGTTGTAGCGGCGGCCGCGCACCACCTCGGCGTACAGGCGGCGCAGCAGGGCCGGGTCGGCCTTCGCGGCCGCGTCGGTGCCGAGGACGCGTCGTGGTTCCGCGTCGGGCAGCAGGGGCTCGGGGTCCGTGCGGGGCTGCCATGCGGGCGGCGGCGATGGCCGGTACGCGCCCCGCTGCTCCATGACCGTCATGACGGCACCTCCTCGTGGGAGCGGCTGGTGGCGCACCACGGGTGTGTGAGGCGCCTCACCTACCGATTGTTCGGTCGTCGGCACATTTTGGCTACCGGCCCCCTCAGGCTGTGGACAAACGGTTCTCCACAGCCTCCAATGAACGCAGTACGTCCATGGCAGGGAGGCGGGGGGACATGGCACCTGAACAAATGGCCGAAGGCCCGGAGAGCGGCGCCCTGGCCGAAGGCCCGGAGAGCGGCGTCCCCCTCCCGCCCCCGCGTCCGCTCGACGCCATCGACCTGGACATCCTCCAGATGCTCCAGGCGGACGGCCGCGCGTCGATAAGGTCGGTCGCCGAACGGGTCCATGTCTCGCGCGCCAACGCCTACGCGCGTATCAACCGGCTCGTCGAGGACGGCGTCATCCGCGGCTTCGGGGCCCGGGTCAACCACGAGCGCGCGGGCCAGGGCACCTCGGCGTACATCACCCTGAAGATCGTCCAGAACTCCTGGCGGACGGTCCGCGAACAGCTCAGACAGCTGCCCGGGGCCTCCCACATCGCCCTGGTCGGCGGGGACTTCGACGTGCTGCTCCTCGTCCACACACCCGACAACAGATCCCTGCGCGAGCTGGTCCTGACCCGCCTCCAGGCGATCCCGGAGGTTCTCAGCACCCGCACCCTCCTGGTCTTCGAGGACGAGGACCTGGAACCGCAGGGCTGACGTCAGGGCTGTTCGCGCAGCCCGGAGAACACCAACTGCACGACCGCGTCGGCGACTTCGCGCTCGTTCATCCCTCGCCCGTCCGGGCGGTACCACTCCACGATGGAGTTGATCATTCCGAAGACCAGGCGGGTCGCGAGGCGTACCTCCACGTCGCCGCGTACGTCGCCGTCCGCGGCCGCCGCCTTCAGGAGCTCGGCGACCCGGTGGTCGAAGTCACGGCGGCGCTCCAGGGCCCAGCGCTCGGTGCCGGTGTTGCCGCGCACGCGCAGCAGCAGGGTGACGTAGGGGAGTTCGGCGATCAGCACCTCGACCATGCGCCGCACGACGTATTCCAGGCGGACGGAGGCACGGCCCACGCGCGCGTGCTCCTCGTCGAGGATCCCGAAGAGGCCGTCCAGGGCCCGGCTGACGGCCCGGCGCAGGAGTTCCTCCTTGCCGGACACATGGTGGTAGATCGACGACTTGGAGATACCGGCCGCCTTGGAGAGGTGCTCCATGGAGGTGCCGTCGTAGCCGCGTTCGTTGAATATCTGGACGGCGACGGACAGCAGCGTCTCCGGGGTGTACGTGTCCCGCTTGGCGGTCGTCATGAGGTGCTGCCCTCCCGCTTGTCGGAGGCGTACGCGTGGCGGTACAGCGCGAGCGAGGGCGCGTACCGTCCTGAGGGGTCGCGCAGGTGCAGGTCGTCGAGGAGGGAGTACGCCCAGTTGCGGCCCAGCCTGCGGCTCCACTCGAACGGGCCGAGGGGATAGTTCACCCCGAGCCGCATCGCGGTGTCGATGTCCTCCTGCGTGGCCACGCCCTTGGCGACGGCGTCGTGCGCGAGGTCGACGATGCGGGCGACCGTACGGGCGACGATCATGCCGGGCACGTCACCGATGACGCTGACGTCCTTGCCGAGCGCCTGGAAGAGCCCGACGGCCTCGGCGAGGGTCTGCTGCGAGGTGTCCTGGGACGCGGACAGCGCGATGCGGGTGGCCCTGCGGTAGTCGAGGGCGAGGTCGAAGTAGACGACGTCCCGGAACTCCACCGAGGTCTGCCCGTCGGCGAGGGCGAGCTGTCCGCCGCTCGGCAGGACCAGCCGGGAGCCGTGGTCCTCCTCGTCCTCGCGGACCGGGATGCCCGCCTCGCGGATCAGGGCGAGCAGTTCGGACGCGGGGCCCAGGTCGCCCTCGGCGACGACGTACGCGGGCGCCTGCGCCGGCTCCGCGGTGTGCGGCTCGTCGCGCTCGGCGCCGTCCGTGTAGTCGTACCAGCCCTGTCCGCTCTTGCGGCCGAGCCGGCCCGACTCGACCAGCCGCTGCTGGGCCAGCGAGGGCGTGAAGCGCACGTCCTGGAAGAAGGCCCGCCACACGGAGTGCGTCACGGACTCGTTGACGTCCTGGCCGATCAGGTCGGTCAGTTCGAAGGGGCCCATCTTGAAGCCGCCGCACTCGCGCATGACCGCGTCGATGGTGGCGGGCTCGGCGCCCTGGGCCTCGTAGACCGCGAACGCCTCGGCGTAGAAGGGCCGCGCGATGCGGTTGACGATGAAGCCCGGGGTGTCGGCGCAGGCGACCGGCGTCTTGCCCCATGCGCGGGCCGTCTCGTACGCGCGCGTGGCCGAGGAGACGTCGGTGGCGAACCCGGAGACGACCTCGACCAGCGGCAGCAGCGGGGCGGGGTTGAAGAAGTGCAGGCCCACGAAGCGGCCCGGGTGGCGCAGGGCACCGGCGATGGCCGTCACCGACAGGGAGGAGGTGTTGGTGGCGAGCAGACAGTCCTCGACGACGATGTCCTCCAGCTCCCGGAAGAGCTGCTGCTTGACGTCCAGTCGCTCCAGGACGGCCTCGACGACCAGGGTGCAGTCCGCGAGGTCGGTGAGGTGCTCCGCTGCCGCCAGACGGGCGCGCGCCGCATCCCGGTCGGCGGCAGTGAGCCGGTCCTTCTCGACGAGCCGGTCAAGGCGGGCACCGATCGCGTCGGCCGCCTCCCGGGCACGGCCGGGGGCGGCGTCGTACAGCCGTACGCGATGCCCGGCGACCAGCGCGACCTGGGCGATGCCCTGGCCCATGGTGCCGGTGCCGACAACTGCCACGGGGCTGCTGAGGTCGAGTCCTGTCATGTGCGCGATCCTCCCGCACGGGGTTTTCCACAGATGCGGCGGACCCCCTTGTCCCGACCGATCGTTCGGTTACTCTAACTCTGTCTGGCTGTTCCTGCCCATGTTTCTGCCCAGGTCATGAGCTCGACGAAGAGTTCGAAAGACGAGGAGTTGGTCCCGCATGGCCGCCGAACTGACCGTCCACCAGCTGATCGCCAAGCACCGGCCCACCCTCGACCAGGCGCTCGAAGCGATCCGCACCCGCGCGTACTGGTCCCCGCACCCGGAGCATCCCAAGGCCTACGGTGCGGACGGCAGCCTCGACATGGCGGCGGGCAAGGCCGCCTTCGACGCCCTCCTGGGCACCCGCCTCGACCTCGGCCAGCCCGGCACGGACGACTTCGTGGGCGGCGAGGTCTCGCCGTACGGCATCGAGCTGGGCGTCGAGTACCCGCACGCGGACCTGGACGTGCTGCTGCCCGCGATGAAGGCGGGCCAGAAGGCCTGGCGGGACGCGGGCGCGGAGATTCGCGCGGTGGTGTGCCTGGAGATCCTCAAGCGGATCAGCGACCGGACCCACGAGTTCGCGCACGCGGTCATGCACACCAGCGGCCAGGCGTTCATGATGGCGTTCCAGGCCGGCGGCCCGCACGCACAGGACCGGGGCCTGGAGGCGGTGGCGTACGCGTACGTGGAGCAGGTCCGCACACCCGACACCGCGGAGTGGACCAAGCCGCAGGGCAAGCGCGACCCGCTCGCGCTCACCAAGCAGTTCACACCGGTCCCCCGGGGCATCGCACTGGTCATCGGCTGCAACACCTTCCCCACGTGGAACGGTTATCCGGGCCTGTTCGCCTCCCTGGCCACCGGCAACGCGGTCCTGGTGAAGCCCCACCCGCGCGCGGTGCTGCCGCTCGCGCTGACGGTCCAGGTCGCGCGGGATGTCCTGAGCGAGACCGGCTTCGACCCGAACCTGGTGGCGCTCACCGCCGAGCGCCCCGGCGAGGGCATCGCCAAGACCCTGGCCACGCGCCCGGAGATCCGGATCATCGACTACACCGGCTCGACGGCGTTCGGCGACTGGCTGGAGGCCAACGCCCGTCAGGCGCAGGTCTACACGGAGAAGGCCGGCGTCAACTCGGTGCTCGTGGAGTCGGCCGGCGACTACAAGGGGATGCTCGCCAACCTGGCCTTCTCGTTGTCGCTGTACAGCGGCCAGATGTGCACGACCCCGCAGAACCTGCTGATCCCCCGGGACGGCATCCGCACCGACGAGGGCCCGAAGACCTTCGACGAGGTGGTCGCCGACCTGGCCCGCTCCGTCGACGGCCTCCTCGGCGACGACGCGCGCGCGAACGGACTGCTGGGCGCGATCGTCAACCCGGACGTGAAGGCACGCCTGGAGGCCGCGGCGGGGCTGGGAGAAGTGGCCCTGGCGTCGCGGGAGATCGCCAACCCGGAGTTCCCGGGCGCGGTGGTCCGCACCCCCCTCGTCGTCAAGCTGGACGGAGCCAAGCCGGACGACGAGGCCGCCTACATGAGCGAGTGCTTCGGGCCGGTGTCCTTCGCCGTGGCCGTGGACTCGGCTTCCGACGCGGTCGAGCTGCTGCGCCGGACCATTCGTGAGAAGGGCGCCATGACGGTCGGCGCGTACACCACCGACGAGGAGGTCGAACAGGCCGTCCAGGAGGTCTGCCTGGAGGAGGCGGCGCAGCTGTCGCTGAACCTCGTGGGCGGGGTCTACGTCAACCAGACGGCCGCGTTCTCCGACTTCCACGGGTCGGGGGGCAACCCCGCGGCGAACGCCGCGCTGTGCGACGGGGCGTTCGTAGCGAACCGCTTCCGGGTGGTCGAGGTGCGCCGGGAGGCCTAGGACCCGCCGAGGCTCCAGTGGTAGAGCGTCATCGCCACGCTGGTCGCCAGGTTGTAGCTGGAGACCTGGGGGCGCATCGGCAGCGCCACCAGATGACCGGCACGCGCGCGCAGTTCGGGCGACAGCCCGCTGCGTTCCGAGCCGAAGGCGAGGACGGCGTCGTCCGGGAGCTTCACGCCCCGGATGTCGTCGCCCTCCGGGTCCAGGGCGAACACCGGGCCGGGCGGCAGCTCGGCGACGGTCAGGCGCTCGACCACGGTCGCGAAGTGCAGGCCCGCCCCTCCGCGTACGACGGTCGGGTGCCAGGGGTCGAGCGTGCCCGTGGTGACCACGCCGGTCGCCCCGAAGCCCGCGGCCAGCCGGATCACGGCCCCGGCGTTGCCGAGATTGCGCGGATTGTCGAGGACCACGACGGGGGCGGTACGCGGCGTGTGCGCCAGCTTCTCGAGATGCGCGGCCCGGGACGGTCGTACGGCCAGGGCCGCCACCGCCGTGGGGTGCGGACGCGGCACGAGGGACGCGTACGCCGACTCGGGGACCTGTGTCAGCAGCGCGTCCAGGGTGTCCCGTACGTCCGGCGCCAGCTCCTCGGCCAAGGCGAGCGCGGCGCCCCGGTCGACGGCGACCGCCACCGGGACGTCGGCCCCGAAGCGCACGGCGTGTTTGAGGGTGTGGAAACCGTCGAGCAGCACGGAGGTGTCGGCGAGCCGGTGCCACAGGCTCACGGGATCGGGACCGGTCATGCGGGGAAGCCTACGTGCGTGTGATCGGGGTTCTCGGGGTCGCCGGGGTTGTCGCCAGGACCGCCGGCGGGACCCGGGGTGCGCGCGGATCCCGCCGCCTTCGGTGCACCCTTCGGTGCGCCCGGCTGCTCGGGGACCGGTCGCCCCTGGAGCCCCTTCGGACCGCGCTGCCGGGGCAGCCCCGGGCCGCCCCCGCCCGCGAAACGCGCCCACAGGCGGCCACGCGTGCGTGCGACCCCGTCGCCGAGTCGGCGGAGGAAGGACGTCGGCAGGAAGACCGAGTCGGCGGCGATCATCGCCAGCGAGAAGAACGGCAGGCCGAGGACGACCGCGATCACGGCGTGCTCGGTGATCATCGCGGCCAGCAGAATGTTCTTCACCCGCCGGTTGAACAGCGTGAACGGGAACGCGACCTGCACGGCGACGGTGCCGTACGTCACCAGCATCACCATGACGCCGTGCGCCGACAGCAGGTCGGCGAGGGCGGGCCACGGCGAGAAGGACTCCAGATGGAGGGGGTAGTAGACGGCGGTGCCGTCCTGCCAACGGGAGCCCTGGATCTTGTACCAGCCCGCCGTCGCGTAGATCAGACAGGCCTCGGCCATGATCACGAGCAGGGCACCGTTGTGCACGATGTTGGCGACGACGTCGAGCATGATCCGCGACTGACCGGACCGGGCGAACCGTCCGACCACCCACCACAGTGCCTGCGCCGACCACAGCACGCACAGAAGCGCCGGGACGAACCAGTCACCGTTCAGCTTGCCCAGGAAGGCCGCCGACACCAGCACGAGCCCGAGGACGCCCCACAAGGCCGGACCGGCGCGGTCCACGACATGCTCCCCACGCGCGCGTGCCTCCCGCGTGCGCCGGGCCCGTCGCTCGTCCAGCGACCAGACCTGGCCGCAGCGCGTGAAGACGAGATAGATGCACATCAGATGCAGGACGTTGTCGCCGCCGTCGCCCATGAAGATGCTGCGGTTCTGCAGCGAGAGCACGCCGACCATGAAGAGCACGGACATCGCGCGGGTACGCCAGCCGAGCAGCAGCAGAAGACTCGACAGGACGGCCAGCACATAGACGGTCTCGAACCAGAACTGGCCGTCCGACCACATCAGGGCCGTGAACGCGCCGTTGATCGATATCAGCTGCTCGGCGAGGTTCCAGTTCCACGGACCGTCCGGGCCGTACAGCTCCTGGCGGTGCGGGAACTCGCGCAGCAGGAACAGCAGCCAGGTCGCGCTGAAGCCGATGCGGATCATCGCGGTCTGGTACGGGCCGAGGGCGGCCTCGGTGACGCGTGCGATGCCGGTCGACACCGCCAGGGCGAATCGGTTCACCGGGTGCTCCCCTCGGTGTCGTCCGCCGTCACGGGCCACCAGGAGAGCTCGCGGTAGACCGGCTGCACCGAGATCTTCTCCTCGCTCCACTTCGGCGAGGGCACGTTCGTGGTCCTGGAGCGGACCTGGACGCTCACGAGGACGCCGCCCCGAGCGGTCGCGTCGTCGCGATCCAGGCGCAGCACCACGAGGCGGCGCAGATAGGTCTCGGACAGGGTGCCGCGCAGGCCGACCGGGCGGTTGTCGGCGTCGTGCGTGGCGACGAAGAGGTCCCAGGAGCGCCGCAACTCGTTCTGCTGGGTGTGGCTGGGCAGCGGATTGCCGTCTATGGCCCGGCCATCCTGGGCGGACAGGTCGTACCACCCGGTCGTACGGCTGCCGCCGTCGACGCCGCGTATCCGGGCGCGGACCTGCACCGCGATGTCCTGCTGGAGCGGGTTCGGCGCGAAGAGCTTCCAGTTCTGCTCGAACTCCGGGTAGACCCAGTCGTCGACCGCCTTGCCGTGCTGCTTGGTCACGGTGTTCTGCGGCGCGACGTGCAGGAACACCATCCCGATGTGCACACAGACGGCGACGGCGACGACGGCGAGCGCCAGGGCGACACCGATCTGATAGCGGAGGGAGAGCGCGGCCACGCCGGTAGGGGGGTGGGGCTCGCCGTAGGGGGCGGGGGCTGCTGGGGCCGGCGCCAGGGCTGCGGCCTCGCGTATCGCGGCAGGGACGGAGGGCCGGCTCTCCATGGGCTCGGCGTACGGATCCGGTGCGGCCGACGGCACGTCGGCGGGCTCACGACCCGGCGCGGAGGACTGCGCCCGCGGCCGGGAGGGCGCGGCCGGCTCACCTGGCGCCTGCGCCGTTTCCTGCCCGTCCTGCCCGCCAGGCTCAGGGGTATCGCCCGGCTCGCTCGGGGCGCCCGGTTGTCGCCGGGCGTTCGAGCCTCCGTCGTACGCGTCCATTCCGCCCCGATCCCGATTCCGGTCCGTCCACCGCCGCGCGCACCCGCCTCGCCGCGGCTCGCACCGGCACGGTACTCAGGCCCGACCGCCCCGCACAGCCCCTTCCGACCGGCCCCGCCGTGGCCGTTCTCACTACCGGCCAGGTTTTCCACAGGGGGCTCCGTAGGTTTTCCACAGCGGTTGACACCTTACGGCGCCCGGCACACCATGGAATCGCACGAACCGAACGATCGGTCGGGAGCAGGTTCCGGCGGAGCCCAGGTCGAGGGGGCCTCATGGCGACAGCAGCCGCGCACCAGACGGTGAGCACACAGACGTACGGCGCTCGGGGCGCCGTCGGCGACCCAGCCGCGTACGAGAGCGCCTTCGACGCAGCCGTGGCCGCCGACGAGCGCATCGAGCCGCGCGACTGGATGCCCGACGCCTACCGCGCGACCCTCGTCCGCCAGATCGCGCAGCACGCCCACTCCGAGATCATCGGCATGCAGCCGGAGGCGAACTGGATCACCCGTGCGCCCTCCCTGCGCCGCAAGGCCATCCTGATGGCCAAGGTCCAGGACGAGGCGGGGCACGGTCTCTACCTCTACAGCGCGGCGGAAACCCTCGGCACCGGCCGCGACGAGCTCCTCGACAAGCTCCACTCCGGCCGCCAGAAGTACTCCTCGATCTTCAACTACCCGACCCTGACCTGGGCGGACGTCGGCGCGATCGGCTGGCTGGTGGACGGCGCCGCGATCACCAACCAGGTCCCGCTGTGCCGCTGCTCCTACGGCCCGTACGCGCGAGCGATGGTCCGCATCTGCAAGGAGGAGTCCTTCCACCAGCGCCAGGGATACGAGCTGCTGCTGGCCCTGAGCAACGGCACACCCGGGCAGCACGCGATGGCCCAGGACGCGGTGGACCGCTGGTGGTGGCCGTCCCTGATGATGTTCGGCCCGCCCGACGACGAGTCCGCGCACTCCGCGCAGTCCATGGCCTGGAAGATCAAGCGCCATTCCAATGACGAGCTGCGCCAGCGCTTCGTCGACATCTGCGTCCCCCAGGCCGAGTCCCTGGGCCTCACCCTCCCCGACCCGGACCTGCGGTGGAACGAGGAGCGCGGGCACCACGACTTCGGCCCGATCGACTGGACGGAGTTCCGGGAGGTCCTCAAGGGCAACGGACCGTGCAACGAACAGCGGATCACCCAGCGCCGGCGGGCGCACGAAGAGGGCGCCTGGGTGCGGGAGGCGGCCGCGGCCTACGCGGCGAAGCACACCGGCGAGACAGGAGCGACGCGCGCATGACGAACACCGACTGGCCCCTGTGGGAGGTTTTCGTGCGCTCGCGCCGCGGCCTCTCCCACACCCACGCCGGCAGCCTGCACGCCCCGGACGCGGAGCTCGCCCTGCGCAACGCACGCGATCTGTACACCCGGCGCGGCGAGGGCGTCTCGATCTGGGTGGTCCCCTCGTCCGCCGTCACGGCCTCCTCGCCCGACGAGAAGGACCCGTTCTTCGAGCCGTCCGCCGACAAGCCGTACCGGCACCCGACGTTCTACGAGATCCCGGAGGGGGTGAAGCACCTGTGAGCACACCCGAGACGACGGCTGCTCCCACGCCCTCACCGGTTCCCACCGCGGCCGCCCTGGCCCTCGGCGACGACGCGCTGGTGCTCTCGCACCGCCTGGGCGAGTGGGCGGGCCACGCCCCGGTCCTGGAGGAGGAGGTCGCCCTCGCCAACATCGCCCTGGACCTGCTCGGCCAGGCACGGCTGCTGCTGTCCATGGCCGGCGACGAGGACGACCTGGCGTATCTGCGCGAGGAGCGCGCCTTCCGCAACCTCCAGCTGGTGGAACAGGAGAACGGCGACTTCGCCCACACCATCGTCCGCCAGCTCTACTTCTCCACCTACCAGCACCTGCTCTACGCCGAACTGGCCGCGGGTGACGGCCCCTTCGCCCCGCTCGCCGCGAAGGCCGTCAAGGAGGTCGCCTACCACCGCGACCACGCGGAGCAGTGGACCCTGCGGCTCGGCGACGGCACCGAGGAGAGTCACGAGCGGACCCGGCGGGCGTGCGAGGCCCTGTGGCGGTTCACCGGCGAGATGTTCCAGCCGGTGGAGGGAGTGGACGTCGACCGGGAGCGCATCGAGGCCGCTTGGCTCGCGTCCGTGGGGGAGGTCCTGCGCCAGTCCACCCTGACCGTCCCCGAAGGGCCGCGCACGGGCGCATGGGCCGCCGGGGCGGGACGACAGGGCCTGCACACCGAGCCCTTCGGGCGGATGCTCGCCGAGATGCAGCACCTGCACCGCAGTCACCCGGGGGCGTCATGGTGACGCTCACCCCGCTGGAGACCGAGCTGTTCGAGCTCGCCGGTTCGGTGCCCGACCCCGAACTGCCCGTCCTCACCCTGCGCGAGCTGGGTGTGCTGCGCGCGGTGCATGTCCGGGGCGCGGACTCGGTCGAGGTGGAGCTGACCCCGACGTACACCGGCTGCCCGGCGATCGAGGCGATGTCCCTGGACATCGAGCGGGTGCTGCGGGCGCACGGCGTGCGGGAGGTCACCGTCCGCACGGTGCTCGCGCCCGCCTGGTCGACCGACGACATCACGGACGAAGGGCGCCGCAAGCTGCGGGAGTTCGGCATAGCGCCGCCCCGCGTCGCGGCGGCGGCCGGGCCGGTCGCGGTGCGCCTCGGGCCGATGCGGACGCTCGACACGGCGGCCGAGGCCGTCCGCTGCCCGCACTGCGGTTCCGCCGACACCGAACTGCTCAGCCGGTTCTCCTCCACCGCGTGCAAGGCGCTGCGCCGGTGCCTCGACTGCCGTGAACCGTTCGACCACTTCAAGGAGTTGTGATGGCCCGCTTCCACCCGCTCCCGGTGGCCGCGGTCGACCGGCTCACCGACGACTCCGTGGCCCTGACCCTCACCGTGCCGCCCGAGCTGCGCGAGGAGTACCGGCACGCCGCCGGCCAGCATCTCGCCCTGCGCCGCACGGCCGGCGGCCGGGAGATACGCCGGACCTATTCGATCTGCTCCCCGGCACCCGACGGAGAGGGACCTCGCGAACTGCGGGTCGGCGTACGGCTGGTGGAGGACGGGGCCTTCTCCACGTACGCACTCAAGGAGATCAACGTCGGTGACGAGCTGGAGGTGATGACACCGGCGGGCCGGTTCACCCTCGACCCGGCGCCCGGTCTGTACGCGGCGATCGTCGGCGGCAGTGGCATCACGCCGGTGCTGTCGATCGTGGCGACGCTGCTGGCGCGCGAGCCCGGGGCCCGGTTCTGCCTGATCCGCAGCGACCGCACCTCCGCGTCCACCATGTTCCTGGAGGAGGTCGCCGACCTGAAGGACCGCCACCCCGAGCGCTTCCAGCTGGTCACGGTGCTCTCCCGGGAGGAGCAGCAGGCGGGACTGCCGTCCGGGCGACTCGACCGGGAGCGGCTGACCGGACTCCTTCCGGCGCTGTTGCCGGTGGACCGGGTGGCGGGATGGTTCCTGTGCGGGCCGTTCGGACTGGTCCAGGGTGCGGAGAAGGCGTTGCGGGAGCTCGGGGTTGCCCGTACCCGTATCCACGAGGAGATCTTCCATGTGGACGCGGGGCCCGTCCCGGCGCAGACCGCCCCCGCGCCCGCCCACAGCACGGTGACCGCCCGGCTCGACGGACGGGGCGGCAGCTGGCCCGTCCAGGACGGTGAGTCGCTTCTGGAGACGGTGCTGCGCAACCGGTCCGACGCGCCCTACGCCTGCAAGGGCGGGGTGTGCGGAACCTGCCGGGCCTTCCTGGTCTCCGGCGAGGTGCGCATGGACCGCAACTTCGCGCTGGAACCGGAGGAGACCCAGGCGGGCTATGTACTGGCGTGCCAGTCGCATCCGGTGACGGAGAAGGTGGAGCTGGACTTCGACAGGTAGGTCGGGGAGAGCCCGTTCCCTTCTTCTAGAACCTGTTCTATCTTGACGGACCGTCAGATCAGCTGACCCGATCTGCCGACCCGTCGGAAGGACAGGGACCGTGGACTTCACCTTCAGCGAGGAGCAGCAGGCGGCGGCCGAGGCGGCGCGGGGGGTGTTCGCCGATGTCGCGCCGGACGCGGTGCCGTCTCCGGCGCTGACCACGGGCGCCGTGGCCGACACGTTCGACCGCGCGCTGTGGGCCAGGCTCGCCGACGCGGACCTGCTGAGCCTGCTGTCGGCCGAGGAGTACGGCGGGGCGGGTCTGGACGCCGTCGCGCTGTGCCTGGTGCTGCGCGAGTCGGCGAAGGTGCTGGCACGGGTGCCGCTGTTGGAGAACAGTGCGGCCATGGCGGCCGTACAGGCGTACGGCGGGCCGGAGTTGAGGGCGGAGCTGCTGGAGCGGGCCGGGCGCGGGGAGGTCGCGCTGACCGTCGCCGCGAGCGGCCGCACCGGCCATGACCCGGCCGAACTCGCCGTCACCGCACGGCAGGAGGACGGGGAGGGGGCCGACTGGATCCTGGACGGTGTGCAGACGGCGGTGGCGTGGGCGTACGACGCGGACTACGTCCTCGTCCCCGCACACACGGCCACGGACCGGACCGTCCTCGCGCTGGTGCCCCGCGTCCATGAGGGGGTCGCGTCGGCCGAGCAGTTCTCCACCAGCGGGGAGCGGCTGGGCGAGCTGCGGCTGGAGTCGGCGCGGATCGCCGCGCGGGACGTGATCGACGTCGAGGGCGCGTGGGAGTGGCTGCGGGATCTGCTGACCACGGGGACGTGTGCGCTGGCGCTCGGTCTGGGCGAGCGGGTGCTGCGGATGAGCAGTGAATACACCAGCAAGCGGGAGCAGTTCGGATTCCCGGTCGCCACCTTCCAGGCGGTCGCCGTGCAGGCCGCCGACCGTTACATCGACCTGCGCGCGATGGAGGTGACACTCTGGCAGGCCGCTTGGCGGATCGCTTCGGGAGCACCGGGCACACTGCCGGTCGCGGGAGACGTCGCCGTGGCGAAGATCTGGGCCTCCGAGGGGGTACGGCGGGTGGTGCAGACGGCACAGCATCTGCACGGCGGGTTCGGCGCCGACGTCGACTATCCCCTGCACCGGTACCACGCCTGGGCCAAGCATCTGGAGCTGTCGCTCGGCCCGGCGGCGGCGCACGAGGAGGCGTTGGGGGATCTGCTGGCGGCGCATCCTCTGGGATAGGCGAAACCGCGCGGCCCTTGATCGGCGACTGAGAGGATGACGGAACGCGCCGACGGAAGGAGGCCGAGCATGATGGTGCTCGCCCTGTCCTGCATCCTCGTGCTCACCATCGGGGGGTGCGTCTGCGTCTGGTGGGCGGCCCGGGGCGGCCCACGCTGGACGCGCGCGGTGTCCGCCGCGACCCTCGCGGCGGGCGAGCTGGCCCGCCGCGCGAGCCGCTACGACCGCAACCCGAGCGGCGGAGACGACTGAGCGTCCGCCGCCCGGAACCGCGGAAGGCTAGAGGACGAAGCCCGGCCGGCCGTCGTCGGTCACCACGGGGCGGCCCACCTCGGCCCACAGCTGCATGCCGCCGTCGACGTTCGCGGCGTCGACGCCCTGCTGGGCCAGGTACATCGTGACCTGGGCCGAGCGGCCGCCGGACCGGCAGATCACATGGACGCGGCCGTCCTGCGGGGCGGCCTCGGTCAGCTCGCCGTAGCGGGCCACGAACTCACTGATGGGGATGTGCAACGCCCCTTCGGCATGACCCGCCTGCCATTCGTCGTCCTCCCGGACGTCCAGCAGGAAATCGCCGTCCTTGAGGTCCGTGACCTGGACCGTGGGCACACCAGCACCGAAATTCATGGAGCCGACGCTACCCGACGCCCTCGGGACGATGCCGGTCACTCCTGTGCGAGCAGCTCCGCGAGCTCCGCCTCGCGTGTGGAGACGTCGGCGAGGAGCTTCTCGGCGATCTCCTCCAGGAGGCGGTCCGGGTCGTCCGGCGCCATCCGGAGCATCGAGCCGATCGCGCTCTCCTCCAGCTCCCGCGCGACCACGGAGAGCAGTTCCTTGCGCTGGGCGAGCCATTCGAGACGGGCGTAGAGCTCCTCGGTGGGGGTGGGTCCCTGCTCCGGGGGCTTCGGCCCGGCGGCCCATTCCTCGGACAGTTCCCGCAGGAGTGGCTCGTCCCCACGGGAGTAGGCCCCGTTGACCCGGGTGATGAACTCCTCGCGCCGCGCCCGCTCGGTTTCGTCCTGGGCGAGGTCCGGGTGGGCCTTACGGACGAGCTCGCGGTAGAGCTTGCGGGCCTCGTCGCTGGGGCGCACCCGCTGCGGAGGCCGCACCGGCTGGTCCGTGAGCATCGCCTCGGCCTCGGGAAACAGGCCCTCCCCGTCCATCCAGCCGTGGAACAGCTCTTCGACGCCGGGCATCGGCATCACCCGGGCACGGGCCTCGTCCGCCTTGCGCAGGTCCTCGGGATCGCCCGTGCGGGCGGCCCGGATCTCCGCGATCTGCGCGTCCAGCTCGTCGAGACGGGTGTACATGGGGCCGAGCTTCTGGTGGTGCAGGCGGGAGAAGTTCTCCACCTCGATGCGGAAGGTGTCCACCGCGATCTCGTACTCGATGAGCGCCTGCTCGGCGGCCCGTACGGCACGCTCCAGCCGCGCGGTGCCTGCGGCGTCTGTGCCGTGAGGATCGGCTTCCGGGGACGTCATCCGAACAGCGTAGCCGCGCCGGCCGGGCCGGGCCCCATCGGATGTGCCGGTGCGGGTAGTCGGGCGGGCGCGGGTGAGTGGGGTGAGCGGGGGTAGGGGGCCGGTCGCGCGGTTGCCCGCGCCCCTGAGTGAGGAGTGCCACGCCCACCCAGCGCTCCGGCCTCCTCACACCCCCGTTTCCGCCGCCACCTTTCCCGACCGGATCCCCGCCACCAGTTCCGCGTGGTCCGCCTCCGTCCGGTCCGCGTACGTCACCGCGAAGGTGGCGATCGCCTCGTCGAGTTCGTCGTTCTTGCCGCAGTAGCCGGAGATCAGGCGGGGGTCGGCACTGTGGGAGTGGGCGCGGGCCAAAAGAGCGCCGGTCATACGGCCGTAGTCGTCTATCTGGTCGGCGGAGAGGGCGGCCGGGTCCACGCTGCCCTTGCGGTTGCGGAACTGGCGGACCTGGAAGGGGCGGCCCTCGACGGTCGTCCAGCCCAGCAGGATGTCGCTGACGACCTGCATCCGCTTCTGGCCCAGGACCACCCGGCGGCCTTCGTGGTCCACCGACGGGGCCTCGAAGCCGGCGGTGACCAGGTGGGGCAGCAGGACCGAGGCCCTCGCCTCCTTGACCTGGAGGACCAGCGGTTCACCGCGGTGGTCCAGCAGCAGGACGACGTAGGAACGGGTGCCCACGCTGCCCGTGCCGACCACCCGGAACGCCACGTCGTGCACCGCGTGGCGGGCCAGCAGGGGGAGACGGTCCTCGGAGAGGGTGGTCAGGTAGTGCTCCAGGGACGCGGCCACCGCCGCGGCCTCCGCGTCGGGCACCCGGCGCAGCACCGGCAGGGCCTCCACGAACCGCCGGCCGCCGTCCTCGGTCGGCTCCGTCGACTTCGCCGCGAAGCGCCCGCTGGTGTTGGCTCGCGCCTTCTCCGAGACCCGCTCCAGCGTGCCGACGAGATCATGGGCGTCGGTGTGGGAGACGAGTTCCTCGTCCGCGATCGCGTTCCACGCGTTCAGCACCGGGAGCTTGGCGAGCAGCCGCATGGTGCGCCGGTAGGCACCCACCGCGCCGTGCGCCGCCGCGCGGCAGGTCTCCTCGTCGGCGCCGATCTCCCGGCCCGCGAGGACCAGGGACGCGGCGAGCCGCTTGAGGTCCCACTCCCAGGGGCCGTACACCGTCTCGTCGAAGTCGTTGAGGTCGATGACCAGGTCGCCGCGGGCGTCGCCGTACAGCCCGAAATTGGCCGCGTGGGCGTCGCCGCAGATCTGGGCGCGGATCCTGGTCATCGGCGTGCGGGCGAGGTCGTACGCCATGAGGCCCGCCGAGCCGCGCAGGAAGGCGAACGGTGTGGCCGCCATCCGCCCCACCCGCAGCGGGGTCAGCTCAGGGAGGCGGCCCCGGCTCGACTCCTCGACCGCCTCCACCGCGGCGGGACGGGAGATCTCGAGGTCCAGTGCGGCATGGGCGGCACGCGGGACGCTCTCCCGCAGTGCCTTGCCCTCCTTTTTGGGGGAGCCCTCCACGGGCCACTGCGCGAAGCCGCGCACCAAGTGCCGCCGGGCCCCTGCCGCAGCGCCGGCCGTCTCACCGGCCCGCGCCCCGGCCGTCGTCTCCACATCGGCCTCGGTCACCGCGACCGCCTCCCCCGTGACTCGCAGGAACATCAACTCGTGCCGACCGTACAACCACCAGCCAAAACGCGTCAGACCCTGTGGACAACTCCGCAGCTGTGGAAGAACTCCGTGGACAGTGGCTCAGCCCAGCTTGTCCACCGCCTGGTAGTAGGTCCACGCCGTCGCGTCGCACGACGTCTTCTTCACACCCGAGTACGTGGCGCACACGCGCTTGAGGTCGGCGTAGAAGGCGTCGTCCAGGCGGGCCTTGGCGGCATCGAAGGTGCCTGCCGACGTGTAGTTGCGGTAGCCGAAGTCATGGCGGACACAGGCGTTCGCGAACGGGAATCCGAAGGGGTTGTCAGGAGAGGTCGTGCAGGAGTCGGTCGACCAGTCGAAGCCGTACGCGCTCCAGGCGCCCTGGTTCGCACGGGCGGCGAAGAAGGCGCTGTAGCTGCTTGCGCCGGTCTGGGTCCAGCTGCTGAGCACGGCGGCCTTGTCGGCCGGGGCGGCCTGGGCGGCGGAAGCCGGTAGCAGGACGGCTGTCACGGCGAGGGAGACGGTGAACAGCGGCGCGGCGAGACGACGGCGCATGGGCTCTTCCTCCGGGGCATGGGCCACGCCCCGACGAGGATTCACCGGGGCGTGGCCCAGCGAAGGCCGAAGCCCTATGCCGAACACATGCCGCAGCTATAGAAGGAGGTCACCCCCACCGACCTCGAACCGGGCACAAGCCCAGAGCGCCGCAGAAGGCGGTCACGCCCGCAAATAGGCGAGGACCGCCAGCACCCTTCGATGCGTCTCGTCCGCCGGCGGTAGATCCAGCTTCGTCAGGATTCCCCCGATGTGCTTGCCCACCGCCGCTTCCGACACCACCAGCTCCCGCGCGATGGCCCCGTTGGACTTGCCCTCCGCTATCAGCGCCAGCACCTCCCGCTCGCGCGGGGTGAGCCGCTCCAGCGGATCACGGCGCCGGCGCAGCAGCTGCCGTACGACCTCGGGGTCCACGACCGTGCCGCCGTCCGCGACCTCGGACAGCGCGTCGACGAACTCCTCGACCTGGCCGACACGGTCCTTGAGCAGATAGCCGACGCCCGTGCCGTCGCCGGAGTCGAGGAGCTCGGAGGCGTACGTCCGCTGCACGTACTGGCTGAGCACCAGCACCGGCAGGGCGGGGCGGCTCTCCCGGAGACGGACCGCCGCGTGCAGGCCCTCGTCCTGGAAGCCGGGCGGCATGCGGACGTCGGTGACCACGATGTCCGGGCCGTGCTCCTCGACCGCCGCGATCAGCGCCTGCGCGTCGCCGACGGCCGCGACCACCTCGTGACCGCAGCGGCCCAGCAGGCCTATGAGGCCCTCGCGCAGCAGCACACTGTCCTCGGCCAGGACTACGCGAAGCGATCGGCCGCCTCGCTCAACTCGGTCACCTCGCAAGGGAACTCCACACGCAGCAGGGTCGGTCCGCCCGGCGGGCTGGACAGGGAGAGTCTGCCATCCAGGACCGATACCCGGTCCGCGAGTCCGGTCAGTCCGCTGCCCGCCGAGGCGTCGGCGCCGCCGCGGCCGTCGTCACGCACCTCGATGACCAGCCGCCCGCCCGTGTACCCCCCGCCCACCTGGGCGCGGCCGGCCCCGCTGTGCTTGGCGATGTTGGCGAGGGCCTCGCAGACCACGAAGTACGCGGCCGCCTCCACCGCCTGCTCGAACCGTCCCGGCAGCGGGAGATCCACGTCCACGGGAACCGCGGAGCGGTCGGCGGCGTCGGCCACGGCGGCCCCGAGGCCGTAGTCCGCCAGGACCTTCGGGTGGATGCCGTGGATGAGTTCGCGCAGCTCGGCGAGGGCCTTGCCCGCCTCGTCGTGGGCCTTGGCGAGCTGGTCGGCGAGCGGTCCGGGCGGGGCGTCGAGGCGGGCCAGGCCCAGGGTCATCGACAGGGCGACCAGGCGCTGTTGGGCGCCGTCGTGCAGATCGCGTTCGATGCGTCGGCGCTCCGCCTCGAAGGCGTCCACCAACCGCACCCGTGACCGGCTGAGTTCGACGACCCTGGCGCCCAGGTCGCCGTCCCGGTCGGCGATCAGCAGCCGGGTCAGCTCGGCGCGGGCGCCGGCCGCGACGCCCAGGACGTAGGCGCCGAGAGCCAGCAGCAGGACACCGAGCACGGCGACCCCGAACGCCGTCGGCCAGGTGGTGACCGTCCACTGCTTGAGCACCTTCGTCTCGCGGCCCTCGCCGATGGTGGCCATCAACAGCGGAGTGGCGGCCATGGAGACCGGGAAGAGCAGCGCGACCGTGAACACCAGCGCGTCCAGGGGCCACAGCAGGCCCGCGAACAGCACGGTGTACGCGAGTTCGCGCCAGGTGACCTGTTCCTTCAACCGGGTCGTCAGCCAGGACATCAGTCCCTCGGCGGCCGGTGCCTGGTGCGGGTCCGGTGCCGGGTCCAGGTCGACCAGGCCGAGCCTGCGCCGCTCCACCCAGGCCACCGGAAGACCGGCGAGGGCCAGCACGACCAGCAGCGGCAGCCCGACGAGCACTATGGCGAGCGCCCCGCCGACGGCCGCCAGCGTCACCAGCCCGACAAGGGCGAGGACTCCGGTGACCGCGCCGGTCAGCAGGTAGCCGACCGAGCGCCAGGGCCACGCCGACAGCAGGAAGCCCGGCCGGGACATGGCCTGCCACACATTCCGAGGGTGCATGGGAATCACCGTAGAAGGACGGCGGGGCACCCGGCCATGGGTCCAGGGGGCGGGCCGGGGGTAGGGCCAGCCATACCCCCGGCGGCGGGAGCGACGGGATCCGGCCAGGTCAGCGGCGGGACACGGATCTGCCGTACGGCCGCCCGGGCAGTCGTGCGGCGGTCCCGGCCGCCCCACGACGGGTCACGGCCGTCCGCTCGCAGGCTCTTGCCACGGCAGGCTGCTGCCAAATTGAAGGCACAATTCCGCCAACGTGCGGTGCGAACAATGGCCAAAGGACGACGCTTCGGCGTTCCGCGCCGGCCGGGCCGTTTCCTGGGCCATGGCCGCACGAGATGGGGGAGTCACACGTGGAATTCCAGCTTCTCGGACCGGTGGAGGCGAGAGACGGGGCCCGGCGCATCGCGCTGTCCGGCTCCAAGGTGCACACGGTTCTCGCCGTGCTGCTGCTCGCCCGGGGACGGGTGGTGAGCGACGGACGGCTGAGCGAACTGCTGTGGGGGTGGAGTCCGCCCGCCACCATGAACGCGCAGATCTACACCTACATATCCCGGCTGCGAAAGCTGCTCGGCCCCGGGGTCGACCTGGTCCGGCGCCAGCCCGGCTACCAGCTGACGGCGGCCGGTGCCCACGTCGACGTCTCGGAGTACGAGCGGCTGGACCGGCTGGGCCGGCGGGCGCTGGAGGAGCGGCGGTTCGAGGACGCGGCCGAGACCCTGCGGCGGGCACTGGAGCTGTGGCGGGGTCCGGCGCTGGCCAATGTGACGTCCCATCTCGCCGAGGCGGAGCTGCCGCGGCTGGAGGAGGCCCGCACCAGCACCCTGGAGCACCGCATCGAGGCTGACCTCGTCCTGGGCCGGCACCAGCGGGTCGTCTCCGAACTGACGGGTCTGGTCGCCGAGTTCCCGGTACGGGAGCGGCTGCGCGCCCAGCTGATGACGTCCCTGTACCGGTGCGGGCGGCAGGCCGAGGCGCTGCGGGTCTTCCACGAGGGGCGCGGGGTGCTCGCCGAGGAGCTCGGGGTGGACCCGGGGCCCGACCTGACGGCCACCTACCAGGGGGTGCTCAGCGGGGAGTTGGGTCTGCTGCCGCAGCCGCCCGCCACCGGGCCGGTGTCCCTGGGGTCGCCGCCGGTCATGGTGCCGCCGGCGACCGCCGACTTCACGGGCCGGGAGGGCGAGTTCGCCGAGTTGTGCGCGCAGTTGGCGCCGGCCGGCCGGCTCGCGGGCTTCCGGACGCGGCGCCTGCTGATCACCGGGATGGCCGGGGTCGGCAAGACCGCCCTCGCCCTTCAGGTGGCGCACGCCATGGCCGGGGAGTTTCCCGACGGGTTGCTGCACGCCCGGCTACGGAACGAGGACGGCACGGTCAAGGACTCGGCCGAGGTGCTCGTACGGCTGCTGCGGGCGCTCGGTGAGCGGAGCGAGGACATGGCGGCGCAGGACGCCCCGGACCGACTGGACGACCTGATCCACCGCTATCGCACCCGTACGGCGGGGCGCCGGCTGCTGATCCTGCTGGACGACGCGGCGGGCGAGCTCCAGCTGGACGCGCTGCTGCCGCCCACGACGGACGCGGCGGTGCTGGTGACCAGCCGCAACCGGCTGACCGCCGTGCCCGGTTCACGCACCGTCGTCCTGGAGCCGATGGGCGCCTCGGATTCCCTCGCGCTGCTCGCCACGATCGCCGGGAACAGCCGGATCGTGGTCGAGCCGGAGGCGGCCGACATGATCGTGCGGTCCTGTGCCGGGCTGCCGCTCGCGCTACGGGCCGCCGCGATCCGGCTCGCCGCCCGTCCGCACCGGCCGGCGGCGCGGCTGGCCCGGCGGCTGGCCGACCCCNCGCGCTGCTCGCCACGATCGCCGGGAACGGCCGGATCGTGGTCGAGCCGGAGGCGGCCGACATGATCGTGCGGTCCTGTGCCGGGGTGCCGCTCGCGCTACGGGCCGCCGCGATCCGGCTCGCCGCCCGTCCGCACCGGCCGGCGGCGCGGCTGGCCCGGCGGCTGGCCGACCCCGCGCTGCGGCTCGGCGAGCTGCGCATCGGCGACCTGGACGTGGGCCGCGTCCTCGGCTCCGCGCTGCGGGCGCGGCCGCAGGCCGAACGGGATCTCGCGGGTGTGCTGGCGTCGCCCGCCGGCGGCACGTTCACCGCGGCCGAGGCCGGAGTGGAGGCCGGGCTGTCCGAGGACATGGCCGAGGAACTGCTGGAGCGGCTGGTCGAGGGCGCGCTGCTGGAGATGGCGGGCATCGACGCGGAGGGCCGCCCGCGCTACCGCTTCCACGAACTGGTACGCCTGGCGGCGGTGACCGGGAGCGCCGGCAAGACCGCCGACCGGCGGCTCACGGCGGCGGGTTGAGCGCCGGTCCTACGGCCGTCACGGCGCGCTACGCGAGTTGATCCGCTCTCCCCCGCCGAGCTCCCACGGCGAGCCCTCGCGACAGCCCGGTGAGCCGGCCCGAGCCCTGGGGGTATGCCCAGCCCTACCCCAAGTCTCGTCCCTGCCGCACTGCGCCGGAGTGTCCGCACGCGGTTTCGTGGACTCACCGAGAGGACGAGAGAGGCGGCACCCGGATGACGGCTTGGCTGGCGGAGCAGATGGCGGCGCACGGCGGCGTCGGCATTCTCGCCGTGGTGCTGCTGCCCGCGCTGGAGGCGGCTCTGCCGGTGATCGGCGCGCTGCTGCCGGGGCAGACGGCGGTCGTGCTGGGCGGGATGCTCGCCTGGCAGGGCCATGTGACGGTCGAGGCGGCGCTGCTCACCGCGCTCATCGGTGCCGTCCTCGGCAACCTGGCCGGATACGCGGTCGGGCGGCGCTGGAAGGGCCGGGTGCTGGCACCGCTCCAGGCACGGGCGGGCGGACGCCGGTACACCGAGCGGGCTCTCGGGCTCATCGAACGCCGGGGCGCCGGCGCGGTGTTCGTCGGCCGCTTCACCGCCGTCCTGCGCACCCTGGTGCCGACCCTGTGCGGGGCGACCCGGATGCCGTTGCGGCGCTATCTGCTGTGGTCCGTGGTCAGCAGCGCGGTGTGGGCCCCGGCGTTCGTCCTCATCGGCTATGTCATCGGGCCCGCCGGACCCGGGTGACAGCGCCCAGGCGGCGGCCCACGCAGCCTGTTGCCACGGCAGTCACCTGCCACGCGCAACGCCGGTCCCGGCACCTCGGCCCCGCCCACAATGGCCGTGCCGGCGCCGGCTCCCCAAGGGCCTGTCCGGGCCCCGACCCCTCCGTCCCGCCCAGGTGCGCGGGAGGACCGACACCGAACGAGTTGGGACAGATGAACAACGACGCCATCCAGTTGCGCTCCGTCAGCAGGAGCTTCGGGTCGGGCGACAGCGCCGTGACGGCCCTCGACCAGGTCTCCCTCTCCTTCCCGCGCGGTACCTTCACCGCTGTCATGGGCCCCTCCGGCTCCGGCAAGTCGACCCTGCTCCAGTGCGCGGCGGGGCTGGACCGTCCCACCTCGGGTTCGGTCTCGGTGGGCGGCACCGAGCTGACCAGGCTCAGTGAGACCAAGCTGACGCTGCTGCGACGCGAGCGCATCGGGTTCGTCTTCCAGGCGTTCAACCTGCTGCCCGCGCTGACCGCCGAGCAGAACGTCGCCCTGCCGCTGAGGCTGGCCGGCCGGCGGGTGCCGAAGTCCCAGGTCCGGGAGGTGCTCCAGCAGGTGGGTCTCGGCGAGCGTGCCCGGCACCGGCCCACCGAGATGTCCGGTGGCCAGCAGCAGCGCGTCGCGCTGGCCCGCGCGCTGATCACACGCCCCGATGTCCTCTTCGGCGACGAGCCGACCGGCGCCCTGGACTCGCAGACCAGCCGTGAGGTGCTGACACTGCTGCGCTCCATGGTCGACCGCGAGGGACAGACGATCATCATGGTCACCCACGACCCGGTGGCCGCCTCGTACGCCGACCGCGTGGTCTTCCTCGTCGACGGCCGTGTCAACGGTGAGCTGATCGGCGCGAGCGCGGACGACATCGCGGCCCGGATGACCAAGCTGGAGGCAGTGCCGTGCTGAGCGTCGCCCTGCGCACCCTGCGTACCCGCTGGGTCACCTTCGTCGGCAGCTTCGTCGCGCTCTCGCTGGGTGTCGCCCTGCTCGCCGTGATGGGCCTGGCTCTCGCCTCCTCCCTGGACGCGCCCGAGCGACAGCCGGAGCGGTTCGCCGCGGCACCGGTCGTCGTCCAGGGGCAGGACACGCTGTCCGTGCCGACCCCGATCGGCGACCGCACCCAGAAGCTCGCCCACCCGCGGGCAGTGCCCGAGGAGACCGTGGCGAAGCTGCGGCGGCTCGGCACGGTCGTCGCGGACCGGTCCTTCGCCGTGCGGGCCGCCACAGGCCCCGGCGACCTGGTCGGCCACCCCTGGTCCACGGCCGCCTTCGCACCGTACGAGATCGAGGCGGGCCGTGCTCCCCGCGCAGCCGACGAAGTGGTCGTCAGCGGCGACTGGGCGCGGCCCGGTGAGCGCGTCACGACCGACCGCGGCACCGTGACGGTGGTCGGCACCGTCGCCTCGCGCGACTTCGAGGAGGCCGTCTTCTACACCGACGCCCGTGCCGCCGAACTGTCCCCCAAGAGCACCCAGTTGGTGGTCGAGGCAGATGCGGCGGAGGTGCGCGAGGCCGTCGGGGGCCTGGATCTCCAGGTCCTCACCGGCACCGACCGCCGTCTCGCGGACGCCGACCCGGACCGCGACAGCGAGGCGCTCACCGCGATGAACGCCATGTTCGGCACCGCCGGCGGGGTCACCGCGTTCGTGTCGGTGTTCGTGGTGGCGTCCACGTTCGCCTTCGCGGTCGCCCAGCGGCGTCGGGAGTTCGGCCTGCTGCGCACCGCGGGGGCCACGCCCGGCCAGATCCGGCGGATGGTGTTCGCGGAGGCCCTGGTGGTCGGCGTGCTGGCGTCGGCGGCCGGCTGTGCGCTGGGTGCGTACGGCGCCCCGAAGCTCGCCGCGTGGGTGGTCGACGGCGATCTCGCGCCCAGCTGGTTCACCATCGGCGACTTCACCTGGCCGTACCACATGGCCTTCTGGACCGGTCTGCTCGTCGCGCTGTTCGGGGTGATCGCCGCGTCCTGGCGGGCCGGCCGCACCGGGCCCACCCAGGCGCTGCGCGAGGCGTCCGTGGACACCAAGGCGATGACCTGGGGCCGCTGGGTGTTCGGGGCGGGGCTGCTGGTGACCGCGGCGGTGACGTTGGGGCTCGCCCTGTTCTCCGACCCGGGCGAGCTGCTGCACCGCAAGACCTATGTGAGCCGTCCGATGCTGCTGATCACCGCGATCGCACTGCTCGCGCCGATCCTGGTGCGTCCGCTCACCCGGCTGATCGCCTGGCTGCCGGCCCAACTGCCCGGCGCGGGCGGGATGCTGGTGCGGGAGAACGCGGCCGCCGGCATCCGTCGGACGGCGGCGATCGCGGCGCCCGTCCTGGTCACCGTCGCCCTCGCGGGCTCGTTGCTGGGCGCCACGGCCACCCTGAACGAGGCGAAGGCCACCGAGACCCGCGAGCAGACGGCCGCCTCGTTCGTCGTCACCCCGGCCGGGGACGCCGGGTTCGACGCGGCGACGGTGAAGAAGCTCAAAGCGGTCAAGGGTGCCGTGGTCTCGACGACCTCGTCGAGTGCCGTGTACGTCCTGGAGGAGGGTGTCGCGCTCATCAAGTCCGAGGCCCGCGCGGCCGAGGCGGGCCCCCTCGCGAAGACCGTGCATCTGCCGCTGGCCGCCGGGAAGGTGAGCGATCTCGACGACGACTCGATCATCGTCAACGAGGAGTGGGAGAAGCACACCGTCGGACAGAGCGTGGACGTATGGCTCGGGGACGGCACGAAGAAGTCGCTGCGGATCGCCGCGGTGATGACGACCGGCACCGGCAACAACGGCGCCTACGTCACGCCCGCCAACGCCCCCGGCGCGAGCGTCGACCGGGTGGACGTGGCTCTCGCCGACGGTGCCGACCCGGCCGCCGTGGCCGCCGCGCTCACCACGGCGGGCGGACATGTCTTCACCAAGGCCCAGTGGGTGCAGGCCAGTTACCCCGAGACCAACCGGACCACCCGGTACGGCTTCATACTGGTCCTCGGCATCGCCCTCCTGTACACCGGGATCTCCCTGGCCAACACGATGGTCATGGCGACCTCCGACCGGGTGCGCGACCTGGCCGTCCTGCGGCTGGCCGGGGCCACCCAGTGGCAGGTGCTGCGGCTGGTCGCCGGCGAGGCCCTGATGGTCGTCGCGGTCGGCGGAGTGCTCGGACTCCTGGTCGCCGGGCTCAACCTGGCGGGCATGTGGAGCGCGCTCGGTCTGCTGTCGGTGTGGAGCCCGGTGGAGATGCCGTGGGCGGAACTCGGGGCGACCGTGGGTGCCTGTGCCGTGCTCGCGGTGGTGTTCTCGGTCGCCCCCGCCGGGCTGGCCATGCGGCGCCGGGCGGTGGAACTGGCCGGCATGCGGGAGTGACTCCCTGATCCGGCGCCGATCGGTACCTCCCCCGTCCCGGTCGGCGTCACCCCGCTCGCGGGCCCACCCCGGGGCCACGGGCGGAGCGACGGCCGGGCCGCCTCTCGCAGGGCGACCCGGCCGTCGTACGACTACAACCCACTGTTCCGCTACGGCGGTACGGCGCATGTTTCACGTGAAACAACGGGCACAAAAAATCAGGCCGCGGGGTCGTACACCTCTGCCATCGCGACCGCGATCCTGCGTGGCCCGGTGAACGGCTCACGGCCGTGGGCGGCCACCCGCCGTGCACGGCACCGAGATGTACGCCCTGGTCGGCCAGGAACAGCCGGGCCGCAGCCCTGAACAGGCCGACCGTGACACGCGTATCCGCGACATCGTCCTCGACTTCGTCACCGGCGAGCAGACCCGCCTGTGGCCCGCCGTCACGGACCGGCCCACCTCGGGAAGCGTCGGCAAACCTCCCCACGAGCCCGGCGCCCGCTACCAGGCGGTCCTCGACCTGTTCAAGAACATCGCCCGCCCCTGACGGTCACCGGGGCGCCGGTCCGGGCGACGACGGCCCGCATCGTCGCCGGTGCGGCGTCGCCGGCGGCTGTCGGTCGGCCTCATGCCGAGTTCCTCCACGCTGTTCGCCCCCTGTCGCGCAAGCCCGGCCGGGTGCGGATCGGAGCGAAGGCGTTCGTTTCCGTTCACGTGTCGGTCCTCACTTCTCACGTCGCGTAGGCGGCCGGGGTGAGGCCGGTGCGGTCGCGGAAGAAGCGGCCGAAGTTCGCGGGATCGGTGAAGCCGAGGTGGACGGCCACCGTCCGGGCATCCCATCGGGCAGCTCCCAGTAGGCGCCGGGCTTCCAGGAGGCGCCGCTCGTCGATGAGTTCACGTACCCCCTTGCCGGTGGCGTCCCGGGCGGCGCGGCTCAGGGTGCGGACCGAACACCCGAGCAACTCGGCATAGTCCGCGGCTTGGTGCAGCTCCCGGAAGTGCAGCTCCAGGGCGTCCAGGAAGCGCACGTACCGGTCGGCACGGTCCGTGCCGGCCGTGGCCGTGCCGATGGGGGCGATGCCCGGCGAGTTGGCCAGGCGCAGCAGCAGCGATTCGAGCAGGCTGCGCCGCAGGGCGTGGTGGACGTCGAGGGGGCGGCGCCCCAGTGCGCGGTGTTCGTCCAGGAGCTGGAGTGCCGTCTGCTGGAGCCAGGCGGTGTCGTCGGGGTGCGGGCCGAGCACGGCGGGGGCGTCGTGCGCGGTGAGCGGGGCCAGCAGACGGGCGAGGTCGGGCCGCAGCACGTCCGGTTCGAACAGGATGAACGGGCCGCGGGCCGCGCCGGGCGGATGCCAGCACTGCGCGTGCCCGGGACGCACCCACAGCCACTGGCCGGGGGCGACGGTCCGCGTCACGTGGTCGACGTCGTGCCGCAACTCACCCTCGGTGACCAGGATCAGGTAGTGGAAGGTGGCACGGCCAGGACGGGGCGGGCTCCACGGCCAGTCGTCGTGCTGGGCGAAGAACTCCTCGACGGTACTCACCTCAAGGCCGTAGGGAGTACCGACCGGGGGCTGGAAACCGTACAGCGGAACCGCAGCCGGTCCGGCCTGCCCGCTCGACCCCGAGTGTCGCCTGTCGACCATCATGTGTCCGCAGCCTACCGCCCTTCCCGTCGGCTTCGACGCAAGGATGGGAGGTGCCACCGCGCCTGCGCGGCGCGCCCTCCGCCTCCTTCGACGCCCCAGTCCGTCACCACCCGAGAAGGCTCACCACCCATGAATGGATCCGCCCTGCACAAGACCGCCGCCGCCTGCGCCGAGGAGCTTCCCGGAGCCCAGCTCGAGCATCCCTTCGGTGACGACTGGGAGGTCTTCAAGGTACGAGGCAAGGTGTTCATGCTGATGACCGAAGTCCCCGGGCGTCCCGTCGTGATCCTCAAGGCGGACCCCGGCGAGGCCGACGCCCTGCGGGAGCAGTACAGCCACATCACGCCCGGCTACCACATGAACAAGAAGCACTGGATCACCCTGGAGAGCGGGGAGGGCGTCGACAAGGAGCTCATCAAGGAGCTCGTCACCGACTCCTACCGGCTCGTCGTCGCCCACCTGCCCAGGGCCGTGCGGCCCGTCGACCCGCACACCTACGGCACCGGCACGCGGGCGGCCCGGTGAGCGCGGCCGGCGACCGGCTCCAGGACACCGCCCGCCAAGCGGCCCTGGCCCTCCCCGACGTCAGCCACGGCCACCCCTTCACCCCGGGACTCGACGTGTACAAGGTCGCGGGCAAGGTGTTCCTGATCGTCACCGACGACCCGGACGATCAGATCATCACGGTCAAGTGCGAACCCGAACGCGCCCGCGCTCACGTACGCGGCTACGCCTCGATCACACCGGGCCGCTACCTCGACAAACGCCACTGGATCTCCCTGGGCCCGGGACCCGGCATCACCGAGCGGCTGGTCACCGACGCGGTCGAGGATTCCTACGACCTGGTCGTCGAGCGGCTGCCTCGACGCGAGCGCCCCAGTGCCCCATGAGCACTGCGAGCTGCCCCGCGAACAGCGAGCCTCGCCGCCACCGACCCGGAAGCCGACCCTCCCCGGAAGACAACGAACAGCACCAAAAGCAGGGCCCCGATACCGTGAGATACCTCACCGCCGAGACCCTGCCACGTCCGTCTCCGGGCAGGCACGACCCGACAACGAGAAACGGGCCCTCACCATGACTTTCGTCACTGGTGAAGACCCGTTCCGTCGGTTCTTCATGGTGCGCGAGGGGGGAGTTGAACCCCCACGCCCTTTCGGGCACTGGAACCTGAATCCAGCGCGTCTGCCTATTCCGCCACCCGCGCATTGGGTGTGTCCTCGGGCTCCTGGCCTTGCGGTGCGGCGCCTTCCGACACGCAGAACATTAGCACGGTGGAGGAGGTGGATTCACATCCCATATCCGGGGGCAGCCGCCCACCAGCGGGTTCGGCAGCGGTCCACCGAACCCGGGTGCCGTCGGCCACGTAACCACCTGTGCTTGTTCACGTATCAACCTCGTACCGGTAGCACCCGTCTCCCCAGGAGCCGGTCGGGCTCCACAGTCAGGTGCGGGACACTGGTCTGCGGCCGCCTCTACGATCCTTGACAGAGGAGTTCGACAGCGGAGTTCGAAGTGGAGCTCCACAGGGAACTTCGGAGGCGTCGACACCCGTCGACAGTGCCGACAGGGGGAACCAGCCGATTCACCGGCGCGTGGATACGATCAGTAAGCAGTACCAGGTAAGCAGCACACAGCGCAGTACCCAGGACGGCAAGGACGGAGGAGGTGCCTCATGGGAGTCCTGAAGAAGTTCGAGCAGCGTCTCGAAGGTCTGGTCAACGGCACCTTCGCCAAGGTGTTCAAGTCCGAGGTGCAGCCGGTGGAGATCGCGGGCGCGCTCCAGCGGGAGTGCGACAACAACGCCACCATCTGGAACCGCGACCGCACGGTCGTACCCAATGACTTCATCGTGGAGCTGAGCACGCCGGACTTCGAGCGGCTCAGCCCCTACTCGGGCCAGCTCGGCGACGAACTCGCCAGCATGGTGCGCGACTACGCCAAGCAGCAGCGCTACACCTTCATGGGCCCGATCAAGGTCAACCTGGAGAAGGCGGACGACCTCGACACCGGTCTGTACCGGGTGCGCAGCCGTACGCTCGCCGGCTCCACCGACCAGCAGGCTCCCGGAACCGCGGCCCCGGCCGCCCGGCCCGCCGCGCCGGGCGCGGGAGCCGGTGGCTACGGCTACCCGCCGGCCGCTCCGGCAGGCGCTCCGCCCATGCCGTCCGCCCCGCCTCCCGGCCGTGGCGCCCCCGGCGGCTACGGCTATCCGCAGCCGGCCCAGGCCCAGCGCCCCGGCGCCGGCGGCCCGGTCGGCGCGCCCGCGCCGGGCTCCCGTACCCGCCACTGGATCGAGATCAACGGCACCCGCCATCAGATCTCCCGCGCCACGCTGGTGCTGGGCCGCAGCACCGAAGCCGACGTGCGGATCGACGACCCCGGCGTCTCGCGCCGGCACTGTGAGATCCGGACCGGAACGCCCTCGACGATCCAGGATCTCGGGTCCACCAACGGCATCGTGGTGGACGGGCAGCACACCACCCGCGCTACGCTCCGCGACGGCTCGCGGATCGTCGTGGGCAGTACCACCATCATTTACCGGCAAGCCGAAGGGTGAAGCGGGGGCAATGTCAGAGCTGACCCTCACGGTCATGCGGCTGGGTTTCCTGGCCGTACTGTGGCTGTTCGTGATCGTGGCCGTGCAGGTCATCCGCAGCGACCTGTTCGGTACGCGTGTCACCCAGCGCGGCTCGCGCCGGGAAGCCGGCCGGGCCCAGCAGGCCCAGCGGCAGGCGCCTCCGCAGCAGCGCCAGCAACCGGCCGCCGGCGGCCGCCAGCGCCGTAACGCCCCCACCAAGCTCGTCGTGTCCGAGGGCACCCTCACCGGCACCACCGTCGCGCTGCAGGGCCAGACCATCACGCTGGGCCGGGCGCACGACAGCACCATCGTGCTGGACGACGACTACGCCTCCAGCCGCCATGCCAGGATCTACCCGGACCGCGACGGTCAGTGGATCGTCGAGGACCTGGGCTCCACCAACGGCACGTATCTCGACCGAACGCGGCTGACGACCCCGACACCGATTCCGCTGGGCGCGGCGATCCGCATCGGCAAGACCGTCATCGAGCTGCGGAAGTAGTGCTACATCATGAATAGGCGCGAGCGGAGCGAGCACGCGGTGTGGGCCCCCACCCCGGGCCCCGGCGCGCTCCCGACCGGAGGGTGGGCACCGTGCGGATGTACCCGGAGCCGACGGGCGAGGTGCGCATGAGTCTGTCACTGCGCTTCGCCGCCGGATCGCACAAAGGCATGATCCGGGAGGGCAACGAGGACTCCGGATACGCCGGGCCCCGCCTGCTCGCCATCGCCGACGGCATGGGCGGCGCCGCCGCCGGCGAGGTCGCCTCCTCCGAGGCCATCTCCACCATCGTCGCCCTTGACGACGACGTGCCCGGCTCCGACGTCCTCACCTCGCTCGGCGTGGCCGTCCAGCGCGCCAACGACCAGCTGCGCTCCATGGTCGAGGAGGACCCCCAGCTCGAAGGCATGGGGACCACGCTGACCGCGCTGCTGTGGACGGGCCAGCGCCTCGGCCTCGTGCACGTCGGCGACTCGCGCGCGTACCTGCTGCGCGACGGTGTCCTCACGCAGATCACCCAGGACCACACCTGGGTGCAGCGCCTGGTCGACGAGGGCCGCATCACCGAGGAAGAGGCCACCACCCACCCCCAACGCTCGCTGCTGATGCGGGCGTTGGGCAGCGGCGAACACGTCGAGCCCGACCTCTCCATCCGTGAGGTCCGCGCCGGCGACCGCTACCTGATCTGCTCCGACGGTCTGTCCGGCGTCGTCTCCCACCAGACGCTCGAGGACACCCTCGCCAGCTACCAGGGCCCCCAGGAGACCGTGCAGGAGCTCATCCAGCTGGCACTGCGCGGCGGCGGCCCCGACAACATCACCGTCATCGTCGCGGACGTCCTGGACCTGGACACCGGGGACACCCTCGCCGGGCAGCTCTCCGACACCCCGGTCGTGGTCGGCGCGGTCGCCGAGAACCAGCACCAGCTGCACGACAACAACATCATGCAGACCCCCGCGGGCCGCGCCTCCGGGCTCGGCCGCCAGGGCCACGGGCAGGGCGGAGGCGGCGAGTACGGCAATCCCGGCTCCTCCGACACCACCGGCTACATCCCCGCGGGCAGCTTCGGCGACTACTCCGACGACGACTTCGTCAAGCCCCGCAAGGGCCGTAAGTGGCTGAAGAGATCCTTCTACTCGGTCCTCGCGCTCGCCGTCATCGGCGGTGGCCTCTACGGCGGCTGGCGCTGGACGCAGACCCAGTACTACGTCGGCGTCAACGACGAGCACGTGGCGCTGTACCGCGGCATCAGCCAGGACCTGGCGTGGGTCTCGCTCTCGAAGGTGTCCAAGGACCACCCCGAGATCGAACTCAAGTACCTGCCGCCGTACCAGCAGAAGTCGGTCGAGGGCACCATCGCCGAGGGCGACCTGAAGACGGCCCAGAAGAAGATCGACGAACTGGGCGTCCAGGCCTCCGCGTGCAAGAAGCAGGCCGAGGCGCAGGCCAAGGAGAGCGAGAAGAACTCCAAGACGGGCGAGGGCCAGGCCGGCGGCACCACGGGAACCACTCAGTCCTCCCTGACGTCCAAGGCCACACCGACCCCGACGAGCACGTCCTCCCCGTCCCCGAACGCTTCCGCATCCCCGACGCCCACTCCCACCCCCGGCCCCACCCTCTCGGACGAGGAGAAGCAGGTCGTCGGGAACTGCGGTACGCAGTAGGCACGCCGTGAGAGGCCCTGTCACACGATGAGCAGCAGTACTTCGAACACGTCGACGCACCACACGTCCACGATCGGCGCGATCGGCGCCCCGAGCCGCCGCAACACCGAGCTGGCGTTGCTGGTGTTCGCCGTCCTGATCCCGGTCTTCGCGTACGCCAACGTGGGCCTGGCCATCAACGACGAGGTCCCCACCGGGCTGCTGAGCTACGGCCTGGGCCTCGGTCTGCTGGCCGGCGTCGCCCATCTCGTCGTCCGCAAGTTCGCCCCGTACGCGGACCCGCTGATGCTGCCCCTGGCCACCCTGCTCAACGGCCTCGGACTCGTCGCGATCTGGCGTCTCGACCAGTCCAAGCTGCTCCAGCAGATCCATGTCGCCGGCGGCAAGGCCACCAACCAGCTGATCTACACGGCGATGGGCATCGCGCTGTTCGCCGTCGTCCTGATCTTCCTCAAGGACCACCGCGTCCTGCAGCGCTACACCTACATCTCCATGGTCGGCGCGCTGGTCCTGCTGCTCCTCCCGCTGGTGCCGGGCCTGGGCGCCAACATCACCTACGGCGCCAAGATCTGGATCCAGGTCGGCAGCTTCACCATCCAGCCCGGCGAGTTCGCCAAGATCGTCCTCGCGGTGTTCTTCGCCGGCTACCTCATGGTCAAGCGGGACGCGCTCGCCCTCGCCAGCCGCCGCTTCATGGGCCTGTACCTGCCGCGCGGCCGCGACCTCGGACCGATCATCGTCGTCTGGATGATCTCGATCCTCATCCTGGTGTTCGAGACCGACCTCGGTACCTCGCTGCTGTTCTTCGGAATGTTCATCATCATGCTGTACGTCGCCACCGAGCGGACCAGCTGGATCGTCTTCGGTCTGCTGATGTCCGGCGCCGGCGCCGTCGGCGTGGCCAGCTTCGAGCCCCACGTCCAGACCCGTGTCCAGGCCTGGCTCGACCCCATGCACGAGTACCTGCTCAGCCGCAACGGCAGCAATGACGGCCTCGTCCACTCCGAGCAGGCCATGCAGGCCCTGTGGGCCTTCGGCTCCGGCGGCACCCTCGGCACCGGCTGGGGACAGGGCCACTCCGAGCTCATCCGCTTCGCCGCCAACTCCGACTTCATCCTCGCCACCTTCGGCGAGGAGCTGGGCCTGGCCGGTCTCATGGCGATCCTGCTGATCTACGGCCTGATCGTGGAGCGCGGCGTCCGCACCGCCCTCGCCGCCCGCGACCCGTTCGGCAAGCTCCTCGCGATCGGCCTGTCCGGCGCCTTCGCGCTCCAGGTCTTCGTGGTGGCCGGCGGCGTGATGGGCCTGATCCCGCTGACCGGTATGACGATGCCCTTCCTGGCGTACGGCGGTTCCTCCGTCATCGCCAACTGGGCCCTGATCGGCATCCTGATCAGAATCAGCGACACCGCACGCCGCCCGGCGCCCGCCCCCGCCCCCAGCCCCGACGCCGAGATGACCCAGGTGGTCCGCCCGTCATGAACAAGCCCCTGCGCCGGATCGCGATCTTCTGCGGCCTCCTGGTCCTGGCCCTGCTCGTCCGCGACAACTGGCTCCAGTACGTCAAGGCCGACAGCCTCAGGGAGGACACGAACAACCGCCGCGTCCTCATCGCCCGGTACGCCACTCCCCGCGGCGACATCATCGTCGACGGCAAGGCGATCACCGGGCACGCGGAGACGACCTCGGGCGACTTCAAGTACAAGCGCACCTACAAGGACGGCGCGATGTGGGCGCCGGTCACCGGCTTCGTCTCGCAGTCCTACGGCGCCACCCAGCTGGAGTCCATCGAGGACGGCATCCTCACCGGCACCGACGACCGGCTCTTCTTCCGCAACACCCTCGACATGCTCACCGGCAAGCCGAAGGAGGGCGGCAACGTCGTCACCACCCTCAGCGCCGCCGCGCAGAAGGCCGCCTACAACGGTCTGAAGAAGCAGGGCGGCAAGGGCGCGGTCGCCGCCATCGAGCCCTCCACCGGCAAGATCCTTGCGCTGGCCTCCTACCCGTCGTACGACCCGTCGACCATCGCCGGCGGCAGCGACGCCGACGCGGAGGCCTGGAAGAAGCTCGACAAGAAGAACAACCCCGACGACCCGAGCCTCAACCGGGCGCTGCGCGAGGTCTACCCGCCCGGCTCCACCTTCAAGGTCGTCACCGCGGCCGCCGCGCTGGAGAACGGCCTGTACAAGACGGCCGACGAGAAGACCGACTCCCCGCTGCCCTGGACCATGACCGGTACCAGGACCCAGCTGAAGAACGAGGGCAACATCCCCTGCAAGAACGCCACCCTGCGGGTCGCGCTGCAGTACTCGTGCAACACCGTCTTCGGCAAGATCGGCGCCGACCTCGGCAACGACAAGATGCTCGAAGAGGCCAAGAAGTTCGGCTTCACCGAGGAGCAGTTCACGCCGGTCCGCTCCAGCGCACCGGTCTTCTCCGACGACATGAACCCCTCGCAGACCGCGCTGTCCTCGATCGGCCAGTACAACACCGCCGCGACCCCGCTCCAGATGGCCATGGTCGCCTCGGCCGTCGCCAACAACGGCACCCTGATGAAGCCGTACATGGTCGACTCCCTCCAGGCCCCGAACGTGGACACCCTGGAGAAGACCGAGCCGGAGAAGATGAGCGAGCCGCTGTCGGCGGAGAACGCGCAGATCCTCCAGTCGATGATGGAGACGGTCGTCCAGAAGGGCACCGGCACGACGGCGCAGATCGACGGCGTCACCGTGGGCGGCAAGACCGGTACCGCCCAGCACGGCGAGAACAACAGCAAGAACCCGTACGCCTGGTTCATCTCGTACGCCAAGGTCGGCGACAGCGCTCCGGTCGCCGTGGCCGTGGTCGTCCAGGACGACAACGCGGTGCGCGAGAACATCTCCGGCAGCGGTCTCGCGGCGCCCATCGCCAAGAGCGTCATGGAGGCGGTCATCGACTCCAAGAAGTGACCCCGCTCACGTCGCCTTCACATCGGTGCACGTTGCGATACCGGTCCTGTATCGGCTGACGCACTTGGCCAGGTCACACAAAGCTAGCCGGGTACGGTAGGCCCGGAGTGCAGCCTCCGACCGCACACACGTGCCGGTCGGGACCGACGGAGAGGGCTGGTAGGAAGCTATGGAAGAGCCGCGTCGCCTCGGCGGCCGGTACGAGCTGGGCCAGGTGCTCGGCCGTGGTGGCATGGCGGAGGTCTACCTCGCCATGGACACGCGCCTCGGCCGCACAGTGGCGGTGAAGACGCTGCGCGCGGACCTCGCGCGTGATCCGTCCTTCCAGGCCCGGTTCCGCCGGGAGGCCCAGTCGGCCGCCTCGCTCAACCATCCCGCGATCGTGGCGGTCTACGACACGGGCGAGGACTACATCGACGGGGTCTCGATCCCGTACATCGTCATGGAGTACGTCGACGGCTCCACGCTCCGCGAGCTGCTGCACTCCGGCCGCAAGCTGCTGCCGGAGCGCTCCCTGGAGATGACCATCGGGATCCTCCAGGCACTGGAGTACTCCCACCGCAGCGGCATCGTCCACCGGGACATCAAGCCGGCGAACGTGATGCTCACGCGCAACGGCCAGGTCAAGGTGATGGACTTCGGCATCGCCCGCGCCATGGGCGACTCCGGTATGACGATGACGCAGACCTCCGCGGTCATCGGCACCGCGCAGTACCTCTCGCCGGAGCAGGCGAAGGGCGAGCAGGTCGACGCGAGGTCCGACCTCTACTCCACCGGCTGTCTCCTCTACGAGCTGCTGACGGTCCGTCCGCCCTTCGTGGGCGACTCCCCGGTGGCCGTCGCGTACCAGCACGTACGCGAGGAGGCGCAGCCCCCGTCGGTCTTCGACCCGGAGATCACGCCCGAGATGGACGCCATCGTCCTCCGGGCCCTGGTCAAGGACCCGAACTACCGCTACCAGTCGGCCGACGAGATGCGCGCCGACATCGAGGCCTGCCTCGACGGCCAGCCGGTCGCGGCCACCGCGGCGATGGGCTCGGTGGGCTACGGCGGCTACCCGGACGACCAGCCGACCACGGCCCTGCGCTCGGACGCGGGCGCCACCACCATGCTGCCGCCCATGAGCCCGGACGACGGCGGCTTCGGCTACGACGACCGCCCCGACCGGCGCCGCCAGAAGAAGTCGAACACCTCGACGATCCTGCTGGTGGTGGCGGGCATCCTGGTGCTCGTCGGCGCGATCCTGATCGGCAAGTGGATCTTCAGCGGCAACGGGGGCGCGGGCAACGACCAGGTGGCCGTGCCGAACATCGTCAACCAGTCGCGGGCCGACGCCACGAAACAGCTGGGCAACGTCGACCTGAAGGTCGGTGACGTCACGCAGAAGGCGTGTGAGAACACGGCCAAGGGCAACGTCTGCGAGCAGAACCCGACGGGCGGCACCAAGGTCGACAAGAACTCCGCCGTCAGCATCGTGGTGTCCACCGGGGCGCCCAAGGTGGCCGTCCCCAGTGTCCTCGGCCTGGATGTCGACAAGGCCACGGAGACGTTGGAGGACGACCAGTACCAGTTCGTCGTCAAGACCAAGCAGCAGGTGTCCACCGAAGAGCCGGGCACCGTCCTGAACCAGGACCCGAAACTGGGCGCGGAGGTGGAGAAGGGCTCCACCGTCACCCTCACCATCGCCAAGGCCGAAGCTAAGTCCACGGTCCCGGATGTCGTCGACCGGTCCTGTGACGAAGCCAGGGCACAGATGCAGGCCAACAACCTCGTCGGCAACTGCACCCAGGTGGAGACCGACGACACCAGCAAGATCAACAAGGTCATCTCGACCACACCGCAAGCCGGCACCCAGGTCGACAAGAACTCCCCGGTCAACATCCAGATCGGCAAGCCGAAGGACAAGGTCGAGGTCCCAGACGTCAGGGGCCGCACGGTCGCCCAGGCCAAGCAGATCCTCAACAGCGCCGGCTTCACGAACATCCAGTTCGCCAACGGCAGCGACCAGAGCGACACCGCCCTGGTGGCCCAGCAGGACCCGGGCGGGGGCAACGAGGTCGACGACCCGGGCAACACCCCGATCACCCTGGCCACTGTGGGCGTCGGCGGCAACAACAACGGCGGCAACAACGGCGGCGGAAACTTCTTCGGAGGCGGGAGCGGCTGACCGCACGGAGAACTCCGCACAGTGACAAGCCCCGACGCCCACCACAGGGCGACGGGGCTTTGTCATGCCGACCCGCGTCCGCATCGGGAGTGGAGCCGGTGACCTTCCGCCGACGTGTTCGCATACCGATCGTGTCTTCCCATGCTTACGACTCGTTGATCCGTTGGGGTGGGGTGACGAAGCTCTGCCCTGGCCATGGGCCATGCCTCAACCGGAAGGGCAGAACGTGATCAACGAATCGGCACTGCTGGAATCCAGGACCCTGCGCGACGGCGTGCTGGAACGGACGAACGTACTCGACAGGGTCAAAGCACTGTCGCTACTGCCGGACGGGATGCATGTGACCACGGCGATGGTGGCGGCGTACTTCGAGGTCGGCCTCACAGCCATTCGCTCGCTCGTGCTCGACCACCGCGCCGAGCTGGAAGCCAACGGGTACCACACTTTGACAGGTTCAGAACTGAGTTCCTTCAAGGAACTCAGTGGGCTCCAGTCGCGCACCGCATCCCTCGCTCTCTTCTCCCGCCGAGCCGTCCTCAACGTCGCCATGCTCCTCCGCGACAGCGAAGTCGCACGTCAGGTGCGTGTGTACCTCCTGGACATGGAGTACCTGGCCCGCACCCAGCCTGTGGATAACTCTGTCCACACGGACACCGTCTCCCTCGGCGACCGCATCGACCAACGCATCACCCACATCCTCGGCAAGACCGTCGTACCGATGTTCAACGCCCTGATCGAAACATCGGGCGAGCACCGCAAGGAACTGATCGCCCTGCGGGCAGGAGTCCAGCGCATCGAGCGACGGCTGCATCAGCACCACACCCGCCTTCAACGACTCGAAGGCGTACGGGACGACCGGCCCACCGTCGGAGTCATGGCCGCCATGGACGCCATGAACGGCCGCACGTTCGAACACCACATCGCCAAACTGCTGCGCCGGGACGGCTGCACCAACGTCGTCGTACAGGGCGGTCGCGGGGACCGGGGTGTCGACATCATCGGGCTCACTGCCGCCGGACGACGGCTCGTCGTGCAGTGCAAGAGGTTCGCGCCCTACCTCAACATCACCAGCCCGGAGGTCCAGAAGTTCGTCGGGGCGGCGAAGGTTCTCCACAACGCGGATGTGGCCCTCTACGTGGCGACCTGTCCCTTCACCCCTGAGGCCCTGAGCATCGCCGCCGAGACCGGGATCACCGTCGTACACCGTGGGCTGCTGGAGCAGTGGAGCGCCGGGGAACCGCTGGAAGTCCTGGAGTAGGCACGGCCCGACGCAGAGAGGCCCGAAGCCGCAAGAGATAGTTGCGGCTTCGGGCCTTCGTCATGCTAGGTGACTGAGCTCCCTCAAGGAGCTCAGTCAGGTCAGTTCCTTCGGCAGCGTCCGCTCGCTGTCCACCTTCTCCGTGCGTACCAACTCGCCCCACACCACATACCGGTAGCGGGAGGTGTACACCGGCGTGCACGTCGTCAGCGTGATGTAGTGGCCGGCCTTCTTCTTGCCGGACTCCTTGGGGATCTGGCCCAGGACCTTGACGTTGTACTTCGAGGTCTCGGCGAGAACGGCGTAGGCCTTGTAGATGTACCACTCGTCCTTGGTCTCGAAGACGATCGCGTCGCCCGTCCTGACCTTGTCGATGTTGTGGAACTTCGCGCCGTGGCCGTCGCGGTGGGCGGCGAGGGAGAAGTTGCCCTTCTTGCCGCTGGTGGGGAGCGTGGCCTTGACGGGGTCGGTGTAGTAGCCGGCGACGCCGTCGTTGAGGATCTTCGTCGCGGTGCCCTTCTCGACCAGGACCTCGCCGTTCTTCATCGCGGGGACGTGCAGGAAGCCGATGCCGTTCCTGGTGTCCAGCGCACCGGGACCGCCGGTGGTCCGCTCGGTCCAGCTGTCGCGCACCTTGTCGGCCTGTTTGTCCGCCGCGCGGTCCGCGACGACGTTCGTCCACCACAGCGAGTAGACGACGAACAGGCCGAGCACCAGGCCCGCGGTGATGAGGAGTTCACCGAAGAAACTGACCGCCATGGCGATCCGGCCGGGGCCGCGGCGACGCGGCGCTGGAGTGCCGGTGTTCTGCTCTTGCTCGGTGGTCGCTGCCACTAGTCATCTGCCCTTACTGGACGAGCGCATCCGGCTTGCCCTTGCTGCGCGGCCGTTCCTCGACCATCTTGCCCCAGACGATCAACCGGTACTTGCTGGTGAACTCCGGCGTGCAAGTGGTGAGAGTGATGTAGCGGCCGGCCGTGGTGAAACCGGATCCCTTGGGGACGGGGTCGATCACACTCGTGTTGCTCGGAGCCGTCACCGGCAGCGTCGACGTCATCTTGTAGACGTAGTACTTGTCCTGCGTCTCGACGACGATCGCGTCGCCCTGGGAGAGCTTGTTGATGTAACGGAAGGGCTCGCCGTGGGTGTTGCGGTGCCCGGCGAGGGCGAAGTTTCCGGTCTTGGCGTCGGGCATCGCCGTCTTCAGCGCGCCCTCGCTGTAGTGACCCACCATGCCCTTGTCGAGGACCTTCTTGTTGCTGACGCCCTCGGCTATCGGCACCACCACGTCCAGCTTGGGGATGTGCAGCAGAGCGAAGCCCTGGCCCGGCTCGAAGGTGCCCGGCGCGCCCTTGCCGCTCGCCCAGTCGTTCTGGAGGCTGCTGGCCTCCTTGTCCGCCTGCGCGTGCGCCCGCACATTCGTCCACCACAGCTGGTAACTGACGAACAGCAGCATCAGCACACCGGTGGTGATGAACACCTCACCGAGCGCCCGGCTCGCGACGACGGCCGCGCCGGGTTTGCGCGCCTTTGCCTGCCGTCGCGCCTCGATCCGGGAGAGCGGCTTCCCGTCCGGCGACTCCTGCTCGGGCTGCGCTTCGGGGGCGGCTCCGGCACCATGACGTCCGTGACGGCCCTTGGCGGCCTTTCTGCGGGCCGCACGGCCGCCCTGTGGGGATCCAGTGGCGGATGTGACGGAAGAGGCCGCAGAGGCAGATATGGCGGGCGGCGGCGGATCGGGGATCCGCAGCGCCACCGTCTCGTCATCGGCCGGCGGCACGTACGGCGCCGACTCCGCGCCCGCAGGTGCCCTGCCGAAAGACTCCTCGGCGTATGGCTCCTCGACGCGCGGCTCCTCGGCGTAGGGCTTCTCGGTGTAGGAACCACCGCCGAAGGACTCCCCGCCGTAGGCATCGCCGCCGTAGGACTCGTACGACGCGTCGCCGTACAAGTCCTCGCGCTCGGGGCGCAGGGCCGTCACGCCGTGGCCCTGCCCACCACCGGGGCGAGCCCCGCCGACCTCGCCACCGCGCCCTGGTCGCCGCACTCCACCAGCCAGTTGGCCAGCATCAGGTGCCCGTGCTCCGTCAGCACCGACTCCGGGTGGAACTGCACGCCCTCGACCGGGAGTTCACGGTGCCTCAGCCCCATGACGATCCCGTCGTGCGTCCGCGCGGTGACCTCCAGCTCGGCCGGGACCGTCGCCGGCTCGGCGGCCAGGGAGTGGTACCGGGTCGCCGTGAACGGCGTCGGCAGCCCGGCGAAGACGCCCCTGCCCTCGTGCTCGACGAGGGAGGTCTTGCCGTGCAGCAGCTCGGGGGCGCGGTCCACCACGCCGCCGTACGCCACCTGCATCGACTGCATGCCGAGGCAGACACCGAAGACGGGCACCCCGGTCGCGGCACAGTGGCGCACCATCTCGATGCAGACCCCGGCCTCCTCCGGCGTGCCGGGGCCGGGCGAGAGCAGGACGCCGTCGAAGCCGTCCTGGGCGTGCGCCGTCGACACCTCGTCGTTGCGCAGCACCTCGCACTCCGCACCCAGCTGGTACAGGTACTGGACGAGGTTGAAGACGAAGCTGTCGTAGTTGTCGACGACGAGAATGCGCGCGCTCACTGGTTGTCCACCGTCACATCGTTGAAGGGCAGCAGCGGTTCGGCCCACGGGAACACGTACTGGAACAGGACGTAGACCACAGCAACGACCAGCATGAGTGAGAGGAACGCCTTCACCCATGCGTTCCCCGGCAGATGCCGCCAGATCCAGCCGTACATGCCGTCCCTTCCGTCGCACCACGGCACCCACACACACGCCGTACCGCACCAGACTAACGGCGCAGGGCAACAGGCTTGCCGTCCTCCACAGGCTGTGTGGAGTCCAGATGTGCCCAGACGATCAGCCGGTGACTGTGTCCCCACTCCGGATCGCACGTGGTCAGCGTGAGATAGCGGCCATGCCGCGTGTACCCGGATTTACGTGGCACAGGATCGATCACCTCAATGTCGGTGGGCACTGTTTTGTATGGCCCTTTGTCGATCCGATACGTGAACCAGGTGGTCCCGTCGGTCAGGACGACCGCGTCACCGCGCCGAAGCTTCGGAAAGTCCTTGAACGGATCCCCGTAGGTGCGCCGGTGCCCGGCGACCGAGAAGTTGCCCCGCCGGCCGAGCTGCGCGGTGTTCGCGTAGTGGCCGAGCCCCTTCTTCAGGGTGCCGACCCGGGTGCCTTCGAGCACGGGCTTGTTCCACGTGAAACCAAGCCGCGGAATGTACATGATCGCGAAGGGCTGCCCGCTCCGGTACGGCGCCGGCTCCGCCGGAGTCGCGGTGGCACCGGCCGTCACCTTCGGCTGCTGCACGCTCCCCTTGGACCACTGGTTCTGTAACTGGTCGATCTGGTCGTCCATGACGGTGTCGGCCTTCACACCGGTCCAGAACAGCACATAGGCGACGAACAACACGATCAGGGCGCCGACGGTGATGCACAGCTCGCTGACGGTCCTGACGACGACACGCACCGGCGGCTCCAGGGGCTCACACCGTGCTCACTCCACGGGCTTGGCGTACTGCAGATCCACTGTGCCCGAGTAGCCGGGAAGAGTCACCGTGCCGTCGTCGACGACATTCCAGCCGAGGCCGTAGACGTTGACGTAGACCATGTAGTTCTGGATCGCCTTGGAGTCCGCGAGCGCCTGCTTCAGCTTCCCGGGGTCACCGACCGCCTGGATCTTGTACGGCGGCGAGTAGACACGGCCCTGGAGGATCAGGGTGTTGCCGACACAGCGCACGGCGCTCGTGGAGATCAGCCGCTGGTCCATGACCTTGATGCCCTGCGCGCCGCCCTTCCACAGGGCGTTGACCACGGCCTGGAGGTCCTGCTGGTGGATGACCAGGTAGTCGGGCTGGGGCTCGGGGTAGCCGGGGAGCTTGGCGGTGGCGTTCGGCGGGGCGTCGTCGAGCGTTACCGTGACCGCCTTCCCCTTGATCTTCTGGGTGCCCGCCCTGTCCTCCAGGGCGGCGAGCTTGTCGTCCTCGGCCTTGGTGCTGCCGTCGTCGCGCTCGGCCAGCGCCTCGACGTCCCGGCGCAGCGAGCCGTTCGACTCGTCGAGCCCGCCGTTGCTGCGGCTGCGCTCCTGGATGAGGTCCGAGAGCTTCAGCAGGGACGCGTCCGTGCGGATGTTGGTGCCCTTGGCCGTATTGAAACTCGTGAAGAAAATGAGTCCCGCGAGAGCGAAGACGGCCACCGTGAGCACCCTCACCGGCCGGAAACCCCGCCTGCGGACAGGACTGGATCCGGACTGGGGTGAGTCGGCAGAATTGCTCAACGTACCCTTATCTCCTTCGGCGCTACGGAAGCACTACGCTAACGGACGCCCGGGGGAGCACTCAGTGTCCCCTTGTACGCTGCCCCGAGCCCGACCAGTTACCTGCGCGGCCACGCAGCGCATCGACAGGAGAGACCCTCGTGCCGAAGTCACGTATCCGCAAGAAGGCCGACTACACGCCGCCCCCGGCGAAGCAGGCGACCGCCATCAAGCTGACCAGCCGCGCGTGGGTAGCCCCCGTGATGCTGGCCATGTTCCTCATCGGGCTCGCCTGGATCGTCGTCTTCTATGTGACGGACGGCTCGCTCCCCATCGACGCTCTGGACAACTGGAACATCGTGGTGGGCTTCGGCTTCATCGCCGCCGGATTCGGCGTCTCCACCCAGTGGAAGTAGCTCTCCCCAGGGGTATCCGCTGAGTTATCCACAGCCTGGAGCAATTTCCACAGGACCTGGGGAAAAGACGACGATCTGTGGATAACCCATCGAGCGTTGACGCCGGTACGACCATCGCACCAGCCCCCGCAAGCCTGTTCGCCCCCTGCCTGACCTGCCCAAACGCAGGTCAGCACCAGGGAGCACAGCTGTTCTGGCACTGTATGCACAAGATCCGGCACTCGCTGTGGACAACGGGCCCGCTCAGGTCAGCTGGGCGGTCCTGAACAGCGTCATGCCCACGATGACCAGCAGGACCAGCGCGCAGGTGCCGTACTGCACCAGCGCCCGCCGCTCCCGTGGGGCGTGGACCATCGCGTACCCGGTGACGACACCGGCAACCAGTCCGCCGATGTGGGCCTGCCAGGAGATGCTGCTCCAGCCGAAGGTGAAGATCAGGTTGATCACCAGGAGGGCGATGATCGGCCGCAGGTCGTAGTTGAGCCGCCGCATCAGGACAGCGGTCGCACCGAAGAGGCCGAAGATGGCGCCTGAGGCGCCGAGCGTCTGAGTGCCCGGATCGGCCAGCAGATAGGCCAGGGCGCCGCCCGCGAGACCGGAGACGAAGTAGACCGCGAGATAACGCGCGCGGCCCAGGGCCGCTTCGAGTGGGCCGCCGAGCCACCACAGGCTCAGCATGTTGAAGCCGATGTGCCAGATCTCCTGATGCGCGAACATCGAGGTCACCAGGCGGTAGTACTGCCCGTCCGCGACTCCCTCGGTGGGCGCGAACGGCGCCGGCGGCCAGGCAGCGATGAGGCTGAGGTCAGTCGCCAGGGAATCCTTGGCCTGGATGGCGATGAACACCGCGACGTTGATCCCGATCAGGATCTTCGTGAACAGCCGGGGGTCGGCCGTGACCGTCCCGCCCGCGATGGTGCGGGGCCTCGCCGCGGTCGGAGCCGGTCCGCCCCCCTCGCGCACGCACTCGGGGCAATGGAAGCCGACGGAGGCGCTGACCATGCATTCGGGGCAGATCGGGCGCTCGCAGCGGGTGCAGCGGATGCCGGTCTCACGGTCCGGGTGCCGGTAGCAGCCAGGCAGGTTCTGGGCCTCCGGTGTGCTGCCCGCCTCCTGATTCATGCCATCCCCTAAGTCGCCCTGAGTCGTCGTGCCCACGTGCACCGCCCCGCTCATCCTTACGGTTGAGCGGGGCGTTTGGTTCCCTTCGTGGTGGTCGCCCGGGGCTCAGCCCTGGCGGGTCTCCACGACGACCTGCTCGATGACGACGTCGTTCACGGGCCGGTCGTTGGGGCGGGTGGTCTTGACGCCGGCGATGGCGTCGATGACCTTCTGGCTGGCCGTGTCCGTGACCTCGCCGAAGATGGTGTGCTTGCGGTTCAGCCAGGCCGTCGGGGAGACGGTGATGAAGAACTGCGAGCCGTTGGTGCCGGGGCCCGCGTTGGCCATGGCGAGGAGGTAGGGCTTGTTGAAGCCGAGGTCCGGGTGGAACTCGTCCTCGAACTCGTAGCCCGGGCCGCCGATGCCGGTGCCCAGCGGGTCGCCGCCCTGGATCATGAAGCCGCTGATGACGCGGTGGAAGATCGTGCCGTCGTAGAGCCTCTTGGTGGACTTCTCCCCGGTGCCCGGGTGCGTCCACTCGCGCTCGCCCTGGGCGAGTTCGACGAAGTTCCTGACCGTCTTCGGGGCGTGGTTCGGCAGAAGCCGGACTTCGATGTCGCCGTGGTTGGTCTTCAGGGTGGCGTAAAGCTGCTCGGCCACGATCTGCCTTCCGTTGTCTGCTTGTGCCCGACCGATCCTCGCACGGATCCGGCCGAGGAGGGTCCGGGCAGGGGCGCGGAGCGGCGATCCGTGGCATTGTCGTCGACAAGCTCCTGTTGCCACGTATTCATCCGTTATTGATCCGGATGCCCGCCCTCAGGTGCCGGGCTGCACTCCGGCAGGCATGATCCGTAAAAGGGTGGAAAGTCGAAATACCATACGCCACCGAGGAGGAGGATCCCGTGACCCGCATCGACAGCGTGCGCGCCGCGACCGGCTCGGCGAAGGACAGCGTGCTGCACGCCGCGGAAGTGGTGGCGCCCTACGCCGACACGGCCAAGGACAAGGCCTCGCACTACGCGACGGAGGCGCGCGTACGGCTCGCGCCGAAGGTCTCGCAGGCGGCCGATCAGGCGCGTGTCCAGTACGGCGCCCATGTCGCGCCGCGCCTGGAGCAGGCCCGCACGCATGTTCCGCCGAAGGTCGACCAGGCCGCCCACGAGGCCGCCGTACGCACCCGCAAGGCGGCCCGCCAGGCCGCCGACTACTCCCGCCCGATGATCGAGCAGGCCGTCGCCGCGGCCGGTCCGGTCCGCGATGAGGCCACGGCCCGGAGCGTGGCCGCGCTGGCCGCACTGCGGGGGCAGATCACGGCCAAGGAGGTCCAGAAGCTGGTCCGCAAGCACGAGCGGCGGGCCCGTGCAGGACGCCTTGCCAAGGCGCTGGCGGTCGCTGGTCTCGTCGCGGGGGGCGCCTTCGCCGCCTGGAAGTGGTGGGACAAGCAGGCCAACCCCGACTGGCTGGTCGAGCCGCCCGCCGCGACCGAGGTGCCCGAGACGGGCCGGCTGACGTCCGTGGACGGCAGCGGTCAGTCCGTCCTGGATCCGGAGGTCCAGGCGAAGGAGGCCGAGGAGGACGCCGCAAAGCACGACGAAGGGCGCTGACGCCGACATCGGCGTGTACCAGTGGTGGGGCGGAAGTTTTCCGCCCCACCGTCGTGTTCACCCGACGGTGTGAGCCAACCGGTGCGGCAGGGCCTGCGTGCGTCACAGTTCGCAGGGACATGTCTTCGCACCGGATGGACCGCCGCCCTGATGAAGCCCTCGCGCCGTGGGCCGGCCGCCCTGGCCGCCGTACTGCTGCTCCTGGCTTCGGCCTGCACCGCTCGCGCCCCCGAGCCCTCGGCGGTTTCCGCGTACGGCGCGTACGTCGGCTACGAGCCCGCCGACGTGGGCCGTCTCGGCGAACTGGGCGCCTGGCTCGGCGGGCCCGCACCCCGTGTCGGGCACGTGTATCTGCCCGGCGACCGCTGGAGCAACATCGAGGGCGCGCCGGACTATCTGGAGTCCTGGGCGTCATGGCGGCGGGCCGACCCGCGGCGGATGTTCGTCCTCGACGTGCCGATGCTGGAACGCACCGAGGCCGACCTCCCCGACAGTGCGGTCCGCACCGAGCTGCGGCGCGGGGCGGACGGCGACTACGACGGCCACTTCCGCACCCTGGCCCGCCGGCTGACGGCTCTCGGCGTCCCGGACACGATCATCGTGCTCGGCTGGGAGATGAACGGCACCACCTACACCCACCGCTGCGCCCCCGATCCGGCCGCGTGGAAGGCGTACTGGACGAGGATCGTGCGCGCGATGCGCTCGGTACCCGGTCAGCGCTTCCGCTTCGAGTTCACGCCCAACCGCGGCCGCGACGCGATCCCGTGGCCGCGCTGCTATCCGGGCGACGAGGTCGTCGACATCGTCGGCATGGACGCCTACGACGCCCCGCGCGGCCTGAGCTTCACCGACCAGGTGAGCGAGCCGTACGGCCTGCTCGCCCACGTCCGCTTCGCCCGCGCCCACGGCAAACCGTTCTCGTACCAGGAGTGGGGCCTGTATGAGAACGGTGACAACCCGGCCTACGTGTACGGCATGCTCACCTGGTTCGCCCGGGAGCGCCCCCTCTACCAGGCGATCACCGACTACTGCCCGCACGGAGTGTGGGGCTGCCGGGCCCATCCGAGGTCGTCGGCGGCCTACCGCTCCCTGATGAGGTAGGCCGGTGGGTCCGCGCCGGCCCGCGGAGTGCCGTGTGACTTCCTCGGCTGCTTTACTCACCGGTGGGCGGGGTTCTCAGGGTGCGGCCCGGGGGTTCCGGATCACCACCGAGTTGTGGAAGTTGGGGCTGCTGAGTGGGATGGCGCGGGGCTCGACGATGACGAGAGCATCCCGGGTCGCCGAGCCCCTCGGTGATGGAGTCGCCATAGTCCCGGAGGAGGCACCGCGGGGCCCCTGGTACGCGGCGTCAGCCACGTGGCCTGCGTCCTGCGGGCGGGTGGTGAGCGGGTCGGCGGTACCGCGTTCTCGGTGCGGACCGCGGCCCAGGCGTCGGTGGCACACGAAAAACCCCTCCGCCCGCGTATCCGCAGGTCGGAGGGGTCTCCTGAAGTGGAGCCTAGGGGAGTCGAACCCCTGACATCTGCCATGCAAAGACAGCGCTCTACCAACTGAGCTAAGGCCCCGGGAAGAGAGACGTCCGCCGGAAAAACCACTTACCGGTGGGCGTCGCAGACCAGAGTACCGGGTCACCCCGGGTATTCCGCAAAAAGATTGGGGGTCCCCGCGAACGACCACTCTCCGTAAGATGCTCGGCGTGGTTCGCTGTCGCGAACCACGGTTTTTTGGGGAAGCGATGGGGAGACGCACATGGACGCCGCACAGCAGGAAGCGACCGCAAGAGCGCGGGAACTGCAGCGGAACTGGTATGGGGAGCCGCTGGGGGCGCTCTTCCGTAAGCTCATAGACGACCTGGGCCTCAACCAGGCTCGTCTCGCGGGGGTACTGGGGCTGTCGGCTCCGATGCTGTCTCAGCTGATGAGCGGTCAGCGGGCGAAGATCGGTAATCCCGCCGTGGTCCAGCGGGTGCAGTTGCTGCAGGACCTGGCGGGGCAGGTCGCGGACGGCAGCGTGAGCGCGGCCGAGGCGACCGAGCGCATGGACGAGATCAAGAAGTCGCAGGGGGGCTCGGTGCTCAGCAACACCACGACCACGACGAGCAGTTCGGGAGCGCCGACGGTCAAACGGGTCGTCCGCGAGATCCAGTCGCTGCTGCGCTCGGTGGCCGCCGCCGGAGACATAATCGACGCGGCGGACACCCTCGCCCCGACCCACCCGGAACTGGCAGAGTTCCTCCGGGTCTACGGCGCCGGCCGCACTTCGGACGCGGTCACGCACTACCAGTCCCACCAGAACTGAGCCGTCCGCCCGGTGGCCGAAGGGGGTTCGGCAGCCGGGTCGTGGATGTGCAGGCAGCACGGAGGAGCGCGAGGGGGTCGCGCTTCTCGCCGGGGGCTGACACACGGGGGTGTGTCAGCCGCCGAGGAGACGAGGAACACGGGGCCGTATCTCTCATCCGGGAGGCCACGAGGGGTCGTATCGCTCATCGAGGGGGAAGCAAGGGGGGTAACCGCAGGGGGAGGAGCGACGCGCAGTCATGGGTGAGGTGTTCGCCGGCCGGTACGAGCTGGCCGATCCGATCGGACGCGGAGGCGTCGGCGCCGTCTGGCGTGCCTGGGACCACCGGCGCCGCCGCTATGTGGCCGCCAAGGTCCTGCTGCAGAGCGACGCGCATTCCCTGCTGCGCTTCGTCCGCGAACAGGCCCTGCGGATCGATCACCCCCATGTCCTCGCGCCCGCCAGCTGGGCCGCCGATGACGACAAGGTCCTGTTCACCATGGACCTGGTCGCCGGCGGTTCGCTGGTCCATCTGGTCGGGGACTACGGACCCCTGCCACCGGTGTTCGTCTGCACCCTGCTCGACCAACTCCTCGCGGGGCTGGCCGCGGTGCACGCGGAAGGTGTCGTGCACCGTGACATCAAGCCCGCCAACATCCTGCTCGAAGCCACCGGCACCGCCCGCCCACGACTGCGGCTGTCCGACTTCGGCATCGCCATGCGGCTGGGCGAACCACGCCTGACCGAGACCAACCTCGTCGTGGGCACGCCCGGCTATCTCGCCCCCGAGCAGATGATGGGCGCGGAACCGGACTTCCCCGCCGACCTGTTCGCCGTCGGTCTGGTCGCGCTGTACCTCCTGGAGGGCGCCAAGCCCGACGCCAAGGCACTCATCGAGTACTTCGCCACCCATGGCACTCCCGGAGCACCTCAGAGCGTCCCCGAACCGCTCTGGCAGGTCGTGGCCTCGCTCCTCCAGCCGGATCCCCAGGCCCGCTTCCGCACCGCCACGGGGGCCCGCAAAGCACTCGCCGCCGCCAGAGAACTCCTCCCGGAGCCCGGCCCCGACGACGAGACCATCGAAATCTTCGACCAACTCGGCTCCCTGCCTCCCGGGTTCGGCCCGGAAGGCCCCCTCAAGCGAGCCCCGGGCGTGGACCCGAGCAGGACACGGAACGGGGCCTCCGGGGCGGGGGGAGATCCACGCTTCGGGACCGGTGACGGGAGCGGGGGGTCGTTTTGGGGCGCCGGGGGGAGCGGGGTGCCCTCCGGGGGTGGAGGAGGCGGGGTGCCCTCCGGAGTCGGCGGAGGCGGAGTGCCTTCCGGCGCCGACGGAGGGAGTGGTGCGCCTTCCCGCCGGGGCGGAGGAACCTCGGGGGCTTTTGCCGTCGGCGGAGGGGACGGGGCGGCTGACTGGCGTGGGGCCGGTGCTGGGCCGGGGGCCGGTACGGGATCGGGCGCCGGTGCTGGACCGAACGCCGGTGTTCAGCCGGGCGCCGGCACTGGACCGGGCGCCGGTGTCGGCTCCGGTGCTTCTGCTGGACCCAGCGCTGGTGCTGGGGCGGGAGCCGGCTCTGGTGCCGGTGTTGGATTCGGTGCCGATGCCGATGTTGCCTCCGGTGCCGGTGAGGTGGACGGGGCGTCGTCTTGGCCCGGTCAGGGCCACGGCATGACTTCTCGGCCCGGTGCGGCCAATGGGAGCGGTGGAGCGTCCTCCTGGTTCGGAGAGGGAAACGGGGTGGGCTCCCAGCCCGGTGAAGCGGACGTGGCCCCATTCCGGCCCGGCGACGGGAATGGGCCAGTCTCCTCCCAGCCCCGGGAAGCGAGCGAGGTCCCCTACTGGCCCGGCGAAGGCAACGAAGCAGCCCTCCGACCCGAGGACAGCGAGTCGCCCCGGCCCAGTGAGAGAAGCGAACCTCCCCAGCCCGGGCAAAGTAACGCCGCGCCCTGGCTCAGCGAAGGCAGCAAGGCCGCTCGGCATGCCCGACAGAGCAGTCCCGTATCTCCGCCTGTCGAAGGACATACGCCGCCCTGGCGGAGTGAGGCGAATTCGACGTCCTGGCCCAGGGAAACGAACCCGGCGCCATGGCCCGAACCCGCCAACCAGCCGCCCTGGGCCGACGAGGCGGGCCCCCTGTCCTCCCCAGGCACCCACGCCCCGGCCGCTCACCCCAACACCGGTGCGGGAGGCAACGACGCGTCCTTCCCGGCCACCGCCCCCGGAACGGGCTCCCAAACACCCTGGCCCGTGCAGTACGCCCCGCCCGCCCCCACCCAGCCGCCCTCGGTATCGGACACCGGCAGCTTCCATCTGCCACCACCCCGGCCCGCAGACTCCGGCTCCCAGCCCTCCACCCCACCGGAGCGCCAGGCACAACCGCATCACTACCACCCGCAGGCCCAGGCACAGCCGTACCAGCCCGCCCCGGCCCACTCCGCCTACGTCTCCTCCCACGACCCCACACCCCCCACTCATGTCCTGCCCTCCGCCCAACCCCACGCCCCACGCTTCCCCGCGCAGACCCCGACACCAGTCCGGCACCAGCCCCAAGCTGATCCCTCTACTGCTTCGTACACCGCTCAGAGCCCGCAGGTTCCACCCCCCGCCCCGTCACTTTCGCGAGCACGCCGCAGCGGCCCACCCGCAAAGGTGGCGATCCCCCTCCTGCTGCTGGCCCTGGCCTGCTACGCCGTGGGGTTCTGGGCACTCACCCAGATCTGAGGGCCCGGCACCTCGGGCGGCCGCAATCCCAAGCCGCTCGTCCCACGGGCGCCTGCAGTCCTGAATCACCTGCAGGCCCGCACCAACCGCAGGGGGACCCAGCCGTAGCCCGACTCAGCCACGGTCCTGACTCACCCGCGCCCGACATCCCACGCAGGCACCGACCTGCGGCAAGGCAGCCACTCGTGATCCGAAGAACCACGGAATCCCCGCCCCGGTATGCCCAAGCCCCAGCACCCCATGAACCCCGCACCCCGGCAGGTCCGCGGCCCGCAGCCAACCGCCCAGGCAGCCCCGCCCCCTACACCCCGGCAGCCCTCCGCCGCCCCACCACAACCCACACCCCGAGCACCACCAACACCACGGTCCCCGCCCCGATCCCCCCGACGGCCACCAGCCTCATTCCGGCATCACCACCGCCGCCCCCACCACCGTCACCGTCGCTCGAGTCCGCCTCACCCGCCGCCCCGGAGCCCCTCCCGAGCAGCCCCACCTGGAAGATTCCCGACGGCTCGGACTGTCCCGCGTAACCGGGCCCGACCGTCGCCTCCCCCTTCACCCGCACACGCAGCATCAGGCCGACCGGCCCGTCACCGAACTCCTCACCCACCCGCGCAGCGAGATGCACGACGAGGTAATAGGCCCCCGCGAACCGCATCCCGTTCACCCGGTCGGAAACGGCGTACCGGTTGTCGTACCCGACCGGCGGCAGTGCAGCGAGAGCACCCGATTTCTGGCTGCCGTTGTAACTGATGCTGGTGTCGTCGACGAGGCCGCGCACGGGGTTGTACAGCGCCAGATTCACGCCGCCCGGCACGAATCCCCCACCCGTCCCGCTGCTGCTCGAACTGCTCAGGTCGGCAGTGGCGTACACCTGCTGTCCCCAGTCGACCGGCACCTCGTAGAACAGCGTCTGCCCGGGCCTCACGTCGTCGCGCCAGACCCCTTGCTCCAGCGCGGTCGCCGAGCCGAACCCCCCGCCGCCGCGCACCCGCACGGCAGCGCCGGCGGGAGGCGAGGGCGTGGCCGAGTCCCAGGCCTCGGGCGCACTGGTGGAACCGGTCTTCCGCAACCGCGGTTCCAGCACGGGCGCGAGCTCCAGGTCCCAGTCGCCCGGCGAGGACTCGGTGCGCAGCACCCGCTCGACGACGACGTAGTACGTACCGGCGCCCTGGCACAGCGACCGGCTCGGCGAGAGCTGACGAGCGCCCCACACGGTGAGGGGACGCGGGCTGCGGCCGGCGCCGATGCTGGCGGTGTCCGCCGCGGAGCAGGAACGGCCGTCGGCGTCCTGCACGGACACCCTGACGCCTTCGGTGGGGGTGACCGCCAGGTTCGTCGGGGGTACGGCCGTTGCGGCGACGTACACGGTCGACGTGCCGTCGAGTTGGAGGCGGTAGTAGACCTTGCCGTCACTCGGCAGCGAACTCCGGTAGGTCGTGCCGGGTTCAAGGCTCTCGGCGTCCGCGGTGTCCGCCGCTCCGGTGATCGACGGGGCGCCTTCGGCGAAGGCGTACGAGGAAGTCGTAGCGGAGGAAGAAGGAGAGACGGAGGACGAAGCAGAGGCGGGGGGAGATGTGGAGGGCGAGGCCGAGGCGGCGAAGCCAGGAGACCCCGGCGCACCAGCTACCGCGCCCAGCACGATCCCCACGACGGCCAACTGCCACCACGCCGTACGCCGCCCCATCCCGCGCCACCCCTCCGTGCCCGCGCCCGAGCTCCTACGACCGTCCATCGATGCGACTCGACCACCTGTGCGGCCGACCGTGGCCCATCCTGCCCCGCAGGACCGCCACGCACCCTCGCAATCCGTAGGACCATCCGAAACCCCCGGTCGCCGGCCCCGGGCAACACAAAACCCCGACCGCAACAACGGCCGGGGTCTGTTCAGAATCGGATCTCGGTACTCACGAACCCGTGGGCACGGAGTCAGTCGCCTCCGTCCACAGATCCTGCTCGGCGCGATCCGCCTGGATCTGGCGGTACACGAGGAGCCCGCCGATGGCGGCCAGTGCGACCAGGAGAAGCTTCTTCACCGCGCGACCTCGTCTTTCCTTGACGTAGGGGACCTCTGGCGCCCGACTATACACACCGACCGATACCGATCGGTGACCTGCGTCCCGGCCCTCAACTCCCGTCGCGGACGGCCCAGTAGAAGCGGAGCAGAGACCTCCGATCAGAGGGTGATCACACCTCCACGGACGGTCACTTCAGCCCCTGTCAACCGCATTTCTCCGCTTTTCCTCTTCTATGCACCCATCCGTGTGGTGTTCATCCGAAGATCGACGCGCCACAGGCCCGGGTCCGTGATTTCGCGACGCCCATACACATCATGAGGAAAGTACGCAAATCGACCGACCCGAAAGTGAGGGACCATGGCCCTGAACAAGGTCATGAAGCTGTGGACCGTCGTCATCACCGCCTTCCTCGCGCTGTTCACGGCGCTCGGACTCATCACGACGACCGCCGCCGCTGCCGTACCGCAGACCCAGCCGGCCCGCAACAGCGCCGTCGCACACCCGGAGCCCCTGGCGATGGCCCATGGCCTCTGGTCCTACGTCAGATCCCTGCCTCCCACGATGAAGCAGCGCATCCGGGCCGAGGCCCACGGCAAGACCCCCAGCTGCCGCTCCCGCTCCCTCGCCGACACCGACGCGGCCGCAACCACGGAAGCGGACCCAGCCGAACCGGCTGCAGCGGACTGTGCCTGACGTCGCTACGCACTATTGCAGTACGCGATAAAACGCCTAAACGCATTGAATACGCATCAAAGACTCCGCAAAGACGCACCGAAGACGCATAAAAGAAGCGCTGAAGAAATGACGACGTCGCGCACAGCACCGCACGGAAACACCCGCCCGTACGCCGAAGACCCCCAACCGGAACCGGCTGAAGGTCTTCGTGTCCGGTGGAGCCAGGAGGACGGGCTTCGGACGACGCAGCACACGATGGACACGCCATCCGTGTGCGCCGGCCCCAGCCCCCGCTCAGGCGTTCTCACTGACGCCGTTGGCCCAGCACACAGAACTCGTTGCCTTCAGGGTCCGCCATGACGACCCACGACTGGTCACCCTGACCGATGTCGACACGCTTGGCACCATGAGCTTCAAGGCGAGCCACCTCGGCGGCCTGGTCATCAGGCCTGAAGTCGAGATGCAGCCGACTTTTGACTTTCTTGCTCTCGGCGATCCTGACGAATTCCAGCCCTGGCAGGCGGTCCGGCTCCGGGCGGATCTCGAACTCGTCATCGGACGTGTGAGCCACCACCCAGCCAAGAGCCTCGGCCCACCACTGCCCCAGGGCCGCCGGATCCACCGAGTGAACGATTACCTGTTCCCATTCCAAGGTCATCTGCCGAGTCTAGGCACGCGCGAGGCGGCCTCCGCGACTGATATTCGCCGACGATGACAAGACCCCCAACCAAGATCGGCTGGGGGCCTTCGTGCTGGTGGGGCTGGTCGGTCACAGGCATTGCTCAGCCACGAATCTTCGCCGTTGACCGCAGGGCGGACGTCCGCGATACGGCAGTGACTGGGCTGGTTCGCGTCTGCTGGTGTCAGCTGCTGGTGTCACGCGGCGGGGCGGTCCGGCTCATCGACGGTGCCGAAGCAGGAACCGTGAGAGGGACATCAACCCAGCCGGCGACACCGGGGGCTCACGGACAAGGAGTCGACGCAGGGTGCCCCACGCTCAGAACGTGATCCGTCGGACCGGCCGCTAGTCGACCTCGTACTGGCCGACCTCCAGGAAGTGGCGCAGCGCTTCCGGGGTGTTGTCGTCGAGGGCGGCGCCGGCCGCTGCGCGCAGGGCGTCGCTGATGCCGGGATCGGCGAGGAGCCGGAAAATGGCGACCCTGTCGTCCTCGGCCTGGGCCAGGCGGTAGCCCGTCTCCAGCCAGGCGCGCGTCTGCTGGGGATTGTCGTTGTCGAGAAGCTGGTTGACTTCCGCACGGACGCGCCTGCCGCTGTCCGGGTCGGCGAGAATCCTGGCGAGCGCGACCCGGTCGTCCTCGGCCTGGGCGAGGGGGTAGCCCGTCTCCAGCCAAGCGCGCATCTCCTCCACGGTGCCGCTGTCGAGGAGCGCGTTCGCCTCCCGGATCACGCGCTTGCCGCTGTCGGGGTCGGCGAGGATGCGGGATATCGCCACCCGCAGGTCGTCCGCGCTCATCTCGTCGTAGGGCGAGTCGGCCGTCGCGGCGGTCACAGCGGGGGCGATGGGGGCGGCCATGGACGGCGTAGTGAGTAACAGCGCCGGGGCAAGAGCGCCTGCGGCCACAGCGAGGATCACGCGAGTCGATCTCATGAGGTCGAACCACCTTTGTCGTCTTCAAGGAGTGCGGTGCTGGGATTCTCCCAAAGGGGGTTGAGCCGGCGCAGGGCCTTGATCCGGCAACCTACGCCGTTCCTGCTTGCCGGTGCAGGAACAAGTTGGACGCCACCCCCCGCGCACGCCACCACGGGCCCGCGGTCGGCGGCGCCCCCTCCCGGTGCGGGCCGATCATCGGCTGATGTCTGCCGTAAATGTCAAAGGCCCCCAGGCGTGCTCGCCTGGGGGCCTTCGTGCTGGTGGGGCTAACAGGATTTGAACCTGTGGCCTCATCCTTATCAGGGATGCGCTCTAACCAACTGAGCTATAGCCCCGCCGCGCTCTGCGGGGTGTGTCCCGCGCGCTGACTCCTGAAGATTAGCGCACGACGTGGGCAGTCCCAAAATCGGTTCTCCGAGGACCGCCTCCGCAGGTTTGAGGCAGCGTTACTCGTCCTCCGCCAGCGTCAGCTCGACGCCGCCGACGAAGCCCGCGGAGAGGTTGTAGATGAACGCGCCGAGGGTCGCGAGAGCCGTCGCGAGGACGACGTCGATGACCGCGATGATCGACGTGAACATCAGGACGTTCGGCAGGGAGAGGAACGCCTGGAGGTCGAAGCCGTTCGACTCGTTCGAGCCGGTCGCCTCGGAGATCGTCCCGCCGACCGTCGAGAAGACGCCCATCGCGTCCATGACCATCCACAGCACGGCGGCCGCGACGATCGTGCAGATGCCCAGCGCGATGGAGAGCAGGAAGCTGACCTTCATGACGGACCACGGGTCGGCCTTGGCCACCCGCAGACGTGCCTTGCGGGTACGGGGCATGGTGCGCGCGCCGGTGCGCGGGCGGCGTACGGCACCGGCCGGGGTGGCCTGCGTCGGGTAGGCCTGCGGTGGGTGGTACGGACCGGCCTGCTGCTGCGGCCGGCGTTCCCCCGGCAGCGGAGAGGGCGAAGGCTGGGGCTGCACCGCGGGCTGCGGCTGGGCCGCCGCCGTCGGCGGTGCGGCGGGCGCCGTCGGCCGGGCCGGCGGCTGGGTGTCCGTCACAGGTCCCCCCTGGGATCCATGAGTCTCGGGCGAGCGCGAGTCCGTCGCGGGCGGCTTGATCGCCTTGAGTTGAGTCGTGTGCGTATCTGTTGGCTGCGTTTCTGCCCCACGCGCGGCAGAGCCACGGCCGCCGCCGTCCGCCTCCGAGCCGGGGGAAGACCCCGTAGAGGTTCCGGTCGATCCGGCGCCCGTGGCTCCGCTCACGATGACTCTCTCCTCGTGCTACTCGACCGAGGGTGCCTCACCCTCGTCCGTGCCGATGGTCTCGGCGGCACCTTCGACGGTCTCGTCGTCGGCCACATCGCCGTCGACCTCCTCCGCCTCACGTCCCGCCTCGGCGTTACGTGCGATGCCGACCACGGCATCGCGCTTGCCCAGGTTGATCAGTTGGACGCCCATGGTGTCACGGCCCGTCTCCCTGACCCCGCTGACTCGCGTACGAATCACACCGCCGGACAGCGTGATGGCGAGGATCTCGTCGGTCTCCTCGACCACCAGCGCTCCGACGAGCGATCCGCGGTCCTCCACGATCTTGGCGGCCTTGATACCGAGGCCGCCGCGACCCTGGACGCGGTACTCGTCGACAGGGGTCCGCTTCGCGTACCCGCCGTCCGTAGCAGTGAACACGAACGTACCGGGTCGAACAACATTCATCGAGAGCAGCTCGTCTCCCTCACGGAAGCTCATGCCCTTGACACCCGAGGTCGCACGGCCCATGGGACGCAGGGTGTCGTCCGAGGCGGTGAACCTGATCGACTGCGCCTTCTTGCTGATCAGAAGCAGATCACTGTCGGCCGAGACGAGTTCGGCACCGATCAGTTCGTCGTCAGAACCGTCCTCGCGCTCACGCAGATTGATGGCGATGACGCCACCGGAACGCGGAGAGTCGTAATCCTTCAGTGACGTCTTCTTGACCAGACCCGCCTTCGTGGCGAGCACCAGGTAAGGCGCCGCGTCGTAGTCGCGGATCGCGAGGATCTCGGCAATCGCCTCGTCCGGCTGGAAGGCCAGCAGGTTGGCGACGTGCTGTCCACGCGCGTCACGGCCGGCGTCCGGCAGTTCGTACGCCTTGGCCCGGTAGACGCGGCCCTTGTTGGTGAAGAACAGCAGCCAGTGGTGCGTGGTGGAGACGAAGAAGTGGTCGACGATGTCGTCTTCCTTGAGCTTCGTACCGCGTACACCCTTGCCGCCGCGCTTCTGGGCGCGGTAGTCGACGGTCTTGGTGCGCTTGACGTAACCGCCCCGCGACACCGTGACGACGATGTCCTCCTCGGCGATGAGGTCCTCGATGGACATGTCGCCGTCGTAGGGCACCAGCATGGTCTTGCGGTCGTCACCGTACTTCTCGACGATCGCGGTGAGTTCGGCGCTCACGATGCCGCGCTGGCGGACCGGCGAGGCCAGGATCTCGTTGTACTCGGTGATCTTCGCCTGGAGTTCGTCGTGCTCCTGGACGATCTTCTGGCGCTCCAGGGCGGCGAGGCGGCGCAACTGCATCTCGAGGATGGCGTTGGCCTGGATCTCGTCGATCTCCAGGAGCTCCATCAGGCCCGTGCGCGCGATGTCGACGGTGTCACTGCGCCGGATCAGCGCGATGACGTCGTCGATGGCGTCCAGGGCCTTGAGGAGACCGCGCAGGATGTGCGCCCGCTCCTCGGCCTTGCGCAGCCGGAACTTCGTACGGCGGACGATGACCTCGATCTGGTGCGCCACCCAGTGCCGGATGAACGCGTCGAGCGAGAGGGTGCGGGGGACGCCGTCGACGAGCGCCAGCATGTTGGCGCCGAAGTTCGACTGCAGGTCCGTGTGCTTGTACAGGTTGTTCAGTACGACCTTGGCGACCGCGTCACGCTTCAGAACGATCACGAGCCGCTGGCCCGTACGCGACGACGTCTCGTCTCGGACGTCCGCGATGCCGCCGACCTTGCCGTCCTTCACCAGGTCGGCGATCTTCTGCGCGAGGTTGTCGGGGTTGGTCTGGTACGGCAGTTCCGTGACCACCAGGCACTGGCGGTTCTGGATCTCCTCGACCTCGACGACCGCGCGCATGGTGATCGAGCCGCGACCGGTGCGGTACGCCTCCTCGATGCCCTTGCGTCCGACGACCAGCGCGCCGGTCGGGAAGTCGGGGCCCTTGATGCGCTCGATGAGGGCGTCCAGGAGCTCCTCGTGGGAGGCCTCCGGGTTCTCCAGGTACCACTGGGCGCCGGAAGCGACCTCGCGCAGGTTGTGCGGCGGGATGTTGGTCGCCATGCCGACCGCGATACCGGCCGAGCCGTTGATCAGCAGGTTCGGGAAGCGGGCCGGCAGGACGGTCGGCTCCTGGGAGCGGCCGTCGTAGTTGTCCGTGAAGTCGACGGTCTCCTCGTCGATGTCACGGACCATCTCCATCGACAGCGGCGCGAGCTTGCACTCGGTGTAGCGCATCGCCGCCGCCGGGTCGTTGCCCGGGGAGCCGAAGTTGCCGTTGGAGTCCACCAGCGGCATCCGCATCGACCACGGCTGGGCGAGGCGCACCAGGGCGTCGTAGATCGAGGAGTCGCCGTGGGGGTGGTAGTTGCCCATGACGTCGCCGACCACGCGCGCGCACTTGTAGAAGCCGCGCTCGGGGCGGTAGCCGCCGTCGTACATGGCGTACAGGACGCGGCGGTGGACGGGCTTGAGACCGTCCCGGACGTCCGGCAGCGCACGGGACACGATGACGGACATCGCGTAGTCCAGGTACGAACGCTGCATCTCCGTCTCGAGCCCGACGGGCTCGACACGCTGGGCGATGACGCCGCCCTCTTCAGAGGTGACGGGCGTGTTCTCGTCGGCCATTGCGGGTGAAGATCCTTCCTGGTGCGGTCAGCTGAGACCGACTCAGATGTCGAGGAAGCGGACGTCCTTGGCGTTGCGCTGGATGAACTGGCGGCGGGCCTCCACGTCCTCGCCCATCAGAACGGAGAAGAGGTCGTCCGCCTGGGCGGCGTCGTCGAGGGTGACCTGGCCGAGGACGCGGTGCTCCTGGTCCATGGTCGTGATGCGCAGCTCCTCGGCGTTCATCTCGCCGAGACCCTTGAAGCGCTGGATGGAGTCCTCGCGGATGCGCTTGCCGCGCTGCCGGCCCATCTCGATCAGTGCGTCGCGCTCGCGGTCCGAGTAGGCGTACTCGACGTCGTCCCGGCCCCACTTGATCTTGTACAGCGGGGGACGGGAGAGATACACGTGCCCGGCCTCGACCAGCGGCCGCATGAAGCGGAACAGGAAGGTCAGCAGCAGCGTGGAGATGTGCTGGCCGTCGACGTCGGCGTCCGCCATCAGGATGATCTTGTGATAGCGCAGCTTCTCGATGTCGAAGTCCTCGTGGACCCCGGTACCGAAGGCCGAGATCAGCGCCTGGATCTCCTGGTTCTGCAGGATCTTGTCGATCCGCGCCTTCTCGACGTTCAGGATCTTGCCGCGGATCGGGAGGATCGCCTGGTACTCGGGGTTTCGGCCGGACTTGGCCGAACCGCCGGCGGAGTCACCCTCGACGATGAAGATCTCGCACTTGGTGGGGTCGTTCGACTGGCAGTCGGAGAGCTTGCCCGGCAGGGACGCGGTCTCCAGGAGGCCCTTGCGGCGCGTCAGGTCACGGGCCTTGCGGGCCGCCACGCGCGCGGTGGCCGCCTGGATGCCCTTGCGGATGATGTCCCCGGCCTCGACGGGGTTGCGGTCCAGCCAGTCGGTGAGGTGCTCGTAGACGACCTTCTGGACGAAGGTCTTCACCTCGGTGTTGCCCAGCTTGGTCTTGGTCTGGCCCTCGAACTGCGGCTCGCTCAGCTTCACCGAGATGATCGCGGTCAGACCCTCGCGGATGTCGTCACCCGTGAGGTTGTCGTCCTTCTCACGCAGCAGCTTCTTGTCGCGCGCGTACTTGTTGACGAGGTTCGTCAGCGCCGCGCGGAAGCCTTCCTCGTGCGTGCCGCCCTCGTGCGTGTGGATGATGTTCGCGAAGGAGTAGACGCCCTCGGTGTAGCTGCTGTTCCACTGCATCGCGACCTCGAGGGACAGGAGCTTGTCCTTGTCCTCGGCCTCCAGGTCGATCACGGTGGGGTGCACCACGTCTCCCTTGCGGGAGTTGAGGTACTTCACGAAGTCGACGATGCCGCCCTCGTAGTAGTACTCGACGACCTTGACTTCGTCCTTCTCGTCGGCGCCCGCCTCGTCCGCTCCGGCGGTGGCCTTCGCCGACTCGCGTTCGTCGGTGAGTTTGATCCTCAAACCCTTGTTGAGGAACGCCATCTCCTGGAAGCGGCGGGAGAGCGTCTCGAAGGAGTACTCGGTGGTCTCGAAGATGTCGCCGTCGGCCCAGAAGGTGACCGACGTGCCGTGCTCGTCCGTCGCCTCGTGCTTGGCCAGCGGGGCCGTCGGGACGCCCAGCTTGTAGTCCTGCGTCCAGCGGTAGCCGTCGGTCTTGACCTCGACGGCGACCTTGCTGGACAGGGCGTTCACCACGGAGACGCCCACGCCGTGCAGACCGCCGGAGACCGCGTAGCCGCCGCCGCCGAACTTGCCGCCCGCGTGCAGCACCGTCAGCACGACCTCGACGGCCGGCTTGCCCTCGGAGGGGACGATGCCCACCGGGATGCCTCGGCCGTTGTCGATGACGCGCACGCCGCCGTCGGCCAGGATCGTCACGTCGATGGTGTCCGCGTGACCGGCCAGCGCCTCGTCCACGGAGTTGTCGACGACCTCCTGCACCAGGTGGTGCAGGCCGCGCTCGCCGGTCGAGCCGATGTACATACCGGGTCGCTTGCGGACCGCGTCCAGACCCTCGAGGACGGTGATGGCGCTGGCGTCGTACGAGGCGGTTACCTCGCCGTTCGACGAGGTCGCCTCGGCGTCGGTGGACGGGATGTTCTCGTTGGGGTTGCCGGAATCGGCCACGAAGCGCCCTTTCTGGCACAGCACGAGCCAGGCTCGTCGGCGGGTTGCCGGAGCGGCTGCGGCATGTTGCGTTGGTAAGCCTTGATCAGCGTTGCTCAGCGTTTCCCGGGCGGTCCCCACGTTTGGGGCGGGATTCGCTTCCAGTCTACCGGTAGCGCCGACAGTGATGGGGGTTTGCCGGTACCTGAGTCCTCATGTGCCGCCCTCAACCGGCGTCTTCCGGGTCCCCATATACGGAGCGGGGCTCCAAGAGGCTCACGCAGGCGCTCAGCGCTTCGAGCTGTCAACCCATGGCTACTTGGGAGTCAGGTCGGAATTCGCCACCGCGTACGGGGCTACGACAAAGGCGCCGCCGATGCCTCGATGGCACCGCCGACGCCCTTGATGTGATGTCCATCACCCGTAGGTGTCACCGGGTCCCGTACTGCCGGGAGCGCGCAGCGGACCGTAGCGACGAGGGGGGCCGCCGGGGCCGTTCACCTTGATCAACTTCACGGCGCCGTGCCCGAGATCCTCGTTGAGACGGGCCACCAGCTGGGGCGCGAGCAGCCGCAGGTTCGTCGCCCACGCGGTCGAGTCGCAGCGCACCACCAGGACCCGCTCGTCCTCGTCGTACTTCTCCGGCTCGCAGTGCTTGGCCACGTCCTCGCCCACGATCTGCGGCCAGCGCCCCATCACCCCGCCGACCGCGGCGGGAGTCTCCCAACCACGCTCGGTGATCAGGCGGTTGATCGCCGCCCCGAACGCCATGGGATCGCGTCCGTCGGCGCGCGCCCCGGAGCGAAGCCCGCCACCGCGCCGGGCCTGGCGCTTCTGCTGCGCCGCGTCCCCACGCGCGCGTGCCTGCTCCTTCGCGGCCCTGAGCGCCACGCGCGCGAGGTCGACGCCGGACGGCTCGGCGGGCTTGGGAATCTCGGCGGGGGGCTGTTCGTCGGTCATACGCGCTCCACCGTCCCCTCGGACACGGTGTACCGCGTCCCCGTCAGCACGTGCGGCACGTCGTCGTCGACCGCCGCCGTCACCAGAACCTGCTCACCGGGCGCGACGAGCTCGGCCAGGCGCTCACGGCGACGGGTGTCCAGCTCGGCGAACACGTCGTCGAGGATCAGCACGGGTTCGTTGCCCTCGGCCCTGAGCAGGTCGTACGACGCGAGGCGCAGCGCCAGCGCGTACGACCAAGACTCGCCGTGCGAGGCGTATCCCTTGGCGGGCAGCTGACCGAGTTTGAGAAGCAGATCGTCCCGATGCGGTCCCACGAGGGTCACACCCCGCTCGATCTCCTGCTTGCGCGCCTCCGCGAGCGCGGCCATCAACTGCTCGTAGAGATCCTCACGCGTGTGTGCCTCGCCCGGCGCGGACGGCTTGTACTCCAGGGCCACCGGGCCGCCGCCGGGCGCCAGTTGCTCGTACGCCTTGTCGGCCAGCGGCTGGAGCGCGGCGATCAGATCGAGCCGCTGGGCGAGCAACTCGGCACCCACGCGCGCGAGGTGCTGATCCCACACGTCGAGGGTCGACAGGTCCATCGAGCGACCGCCGTGCCTCCTCGCGAGCGCTGCCGACTTCAGCAGGGTGTTGCGCTGCTTGAGGACGCGCTCGTAGTCCGAGCGGACGCCGGCCATGCGCGGGGAGCGGGCGGTGATCAGCTCGTCCAGGAAGCGGCGCCGCTCGCCCGGGTCGCCCTTCACCAGCGCGAGATCCTCCGGCGCGAACAGCACGGTCCGCACGATCCCGAGCACATCACGCGGCCTGACCTGCGAGGACCTGTTGATCCGGGCACGGTTCGCCTTGCCGGGGTTGAGCTCCAGCTCGACCAGCTGCTGCCGCTCGCCCTGTCTGACCTGCGCCCGGACGATCGCGCGGTCGGCGCCCATCCGGACCAGGGGGGCGTCGGAGGCGACCCGGTGGCTGCCGAGGGTGGCGAGGTAGCCGATCGCCTCGACCAGGTTCGTCTTGCCCTGCCCGTTGGGGCCCACGAACGCGGTGACGCCCGGGTCGAGCGGGACTTCGACCCGGGCGTACGAGCGGAAGTCGGCCAGCGACAGGTGCGTGACGTGCATGGTCGGTCGCCGACCTCCCCCAGGTTGTGGACTACGGACTTGTGGATCGCTCCGCAGCCCTGTGGATTACTTCGTCTCGACCGCGTGGCCGCCGAACTGGTTGCGCAGCGCCGCGATCATCTTCATCTGCGGCGCGTCGTCCTGACGGGACGCGAACCGCGCGAACAGCGACGCGGTGATCGCCGGCAGCGGCACCGCGTGGTCTATGGCGGCTTCCACGGTCCACCGGCCCTCGCCGGAGTCCTGTGCGAAACCGCGCAGCTTGTCCAGGTGCTCGTCCTCGTCGAGGGCGTTGACCGCGAGGTCGAGGAGCCAGGAACGGATGACCGTGCCCTCCTGCCAGGAGCGGAAGACCTCCCGGACGTCGGTCACCGAGTCGACCTTCTCCAGGAGCTCCCAGCCCTCGGCGTAGGCCTGCATCATCGCGTACTCGATGCCGTTGTGGACCATCTTCGCGAAGTGGCCGGCGCCGACCTTGCCGGCGTGCACCGCACCGGCGTCGCCCTTGGGCTTGAGGGCGTCGAAGACCGGCTGCACCTTGGCGACGTTCTCCGCGTCACCGCCGTACATCAGCGCGTAGCCGTTCTCTAGGCCCCACACACCACCGGAGACGCCGCAGTCGACGAAGCCGATGCCCTTGGCGGCCAGCTCCCCGGCGTGCTTCTCGTCGTCCGTCCAGCGGGAGTTCCCGCCGTCCACCACCACGTCACCGGGCTCCAGGAGCTCGGCCAGCTCGTCGACGGTCGCCTGGGTCGGCGCGCCGGCCGGGACCATCACCCACACGACCCGCGGTCCCTGCAACGCGTCCACAAGCTCCTTCAGGCTGTGGACATCGGCGAGGTCCGGGTTGCGGTCGTATCCGATCACGGTGTGGCCTGCGCGGCGTATCCGCTCGCGCATGTTGCCGCCCATCTTGCCGAGGCCGATGAGACCGAGCTCCATCAGTGGTTCCTTAGGTTGCTGTGGCGTGAGAGCACTCTCGTACCCACGTACGAGCCTAAACCCGGACGCTCACGCACACCTGTGGGCATACGCGCTCAAACGTATGCCCCCACCTGGGGCTTTGACTCAGCCGCTGAGGCGCACCGGCATACTGCGATCTTGTGGGGGACGACCCCCACACCCCCAGCAGCCGTCCAGCCCAAGCCGGTCGGCATGGTCACCCGCTCAGCCGCACCGGCATGATCAGGTACTTGTAGGCCTCGTCCGCTTCGGCGTCCAGAGCCGGCTTGCCGCTCAGCAGCGCGGGCTTGGTGGACGTCGTGAAGGACAGCTGGGCCACCGGGGAGTCGATGGCGCTCAGGCCGTCCAGCAGGAAGGTCGGGTTGAAGGCGATCGAGACGTCGTCGCCCTCCAGCTGTGCGTCCACCCTTTCCACAGCCTGTGCGTCGTCGCTGGAGCCGGCCTCCAGGATCAGCACTCCCTGCTCGAAGCTCAGCCGCACCGGGGTGTTTCGCTCAGCGACCAGGGCCACACGCTTGACGGCCTCCACGAAGGGGGCGGTCTCGATCACGGCGATGGAGTTGAACTCCGTCGGGAACAGCGAGCGGTACTTCGGCAGGTCGCCTTCGAGCAGACGCGTGGTCGTACGGCGGCCCGCGCCCTCGAAGCCGATCAGCCCCTCGCCCGCGCCCGAACCGGACAGCGCGAGGATGACGCTGTCGCCGCTCGTGAGCGCCTTGGCGGTGTCCAGGAGCGTCTTGGCGGGCACCAGGGCGACCGCGGACGCCTCGGGGTTCTCCGGCTTCCACAGGAACTCGCGGACGGCGAAGCGGTAGCGGTCGGTGGACGCCAGCGTGACGGTGTCGCCCTCGATCTCGATGCGCACACCGGTCAGGACGGGAAGCGTGTCGTCACGCCCCGCGGCGATGGCCACCTGGGCGGCGGCGGAGGCGAAGACCTCACCGGGGACGGTGCCGGTCGCGCTCGGCATCTGCGGCAGCGCCGGGTACTCCTCCACAGGCAGGGTGTGGAGTGTGAATCGCGAGGAGCCACAGACCACCGTGGCCCGTACACCGTCTGTGGAAATCTCCACCGGACGGTTGGGAAGGGCGCGGCAGATGTCGGCGAGCAGACGGCCGGAGACCAGCACCGTGCCCGTCTCCTCGACCTCGGCCTCCACCGACACCCGCGCGGAGACCTCGTAGTCGAAGCTGGACAGGCTCAGCTGGCCTTCCTCGGCCTTCAGGAGAAGGCCGGCGAGGACAGGCGCCGGCGGACGGGCCGGGAGGCTGCGCGCCGCCCAGGCCACTGCCTCCGCGAGTACGTCGCGTTCCACCCGGATCTTCACTGTTGCCGCCTCCTGCTGTTGCCGGCGCTGCTCGGCCTGCCTGGCTTCGTCGTCTGTCTCGGTGTCGTCGGTCCCTGTGCCGGGAAGGACACCGGGGAACAGTCTGACGCACCCCACTGACAGTAGGTGCCTATCGGGGTCAAGTCGTGACGAGGGGCAGTCGGGAGCCGGACAGCGAGTTGTGCACAGGCCCCACTTCGAAACGGATTCCCAGCTCTCTCTAGTTGGGAGTAGTAGTAGGGGCTGTGGATACCGTGGATAACCCCGTTTTCCCAGCTCAGAGGGCAAATTTTGTCCACTGGCCCTGTGGGCGGAGGCGGTGGACAACTTGCCGTATCTGTGGAGAACAGAAAGTTCTGCACACTCCGTGCACAGCCTGAGGTGAGTTCTCCCCAGGGCCGTCCCCAGCTTTACCCACGTTTCCCACAGCCCAACCCGGCACCTTCGTGTGACGCCTTTCACTCGACCCGGTGATCAGGCGCGTCGCGTTGCCGAACAGTGGACAGGCATGTGGAGAACTCGCTGATCGCTGGGGACAACCGACCCCGGCCTGTGGGTTGGCGGTGGACAACTCGGTGCACAGCCTGTGGATCTTCTCGTTGTCCACAGTCTGTGGAGATCGTTCGTCCACGAATCCACAGCCACCTGACCTGGTGTGATGGTCCTTCGGCAGGGAGCCTGTGGACCGTGTTCTGGACAACTTCGCAGTCCCCAGGATGTGGACGGGAGAAAGTCACCGGATCTGTGGAGAGAGGCCGTAACCCGGCGGGGAATCGAACAGCCGGCTACGGCGGCATGAAGAAGGGCGCCTCCGGGATCTCGTCCCAGCGGCGCCCTTCAGCGTCGAAACCGTCGTAACTCTGCCTCGGTCAGCCGTTCTTGATGCGGTTCGTCAGCTCGGTGACCTGGTTGTAGATGGAGCGCCGCTCGGCCATCAGATTGCGGATCTTGCGGTCGGCGTGCATGACCGTGGTGTGGTCGCGGCCGCCGAACAGCGCGCCGATCTTCGGCAGCGACAGATCCGTCAGCTCGCGGCACAGGTACATGGCGATCTGGCGGGCCGTGACGAGCGCCCGCCCGCGCGAGGTGCCGCACAGGTCCTCGACGGTCAGGCCGAAGTAGTCCGCCGTGGCGCTCATGATGGCCGTGGAGGTGATCTCCGGGGCCGAGTCCTCGCCGCCGGGGATCAGGTCCTTGAGGACGATCTCGGTCAGGCCCAGATCGACCGGCTGCCGGTTGAGCGACGCGAACGCCGTCACCCGGATCAGCGCGCCCTCCAGCTCGCGGATGTTGCGCGAGATCCGGGAGGCGATGAACTCCAGGACCTCGGGTGGGGCGTTGAGCTGCTCCTGCACCGCCTTCTTGCGCAGGATCGCGATCCGCGTCTCCAGCTCGGGCGGCTGGACGTCGGTGATCAGACCCCATTCGAAACGGTTCCGCAGCCGGTCCTCCAGTGTCACCAGCTGCTTGGGCGGCCGGTCGCTGGACAGGACGATCTGCTTGTTCGCGTTGTGGAGCGTGTTGAAGGTGTGGAAGAACTCCTCCTGCGTCGACTCCTTGTCCGCGAGGAACTGGATGTCGTCGACGAGCAGGATGTCCATCTCGCGGTAGCGCTTGCGGAAGCTGTCGCCCTTGCCGTCGCGGATGGAGTTGATGAACTCGTTGGTGAACTCCTCCGAGCTCACGTACCGCACGCGCGTGCCGGGATACAGGCTGCGCGCGTAGTGCCCGATCGCGTGCAGCAGGTGGGTCTTGCCGAGTCCCGACTCCCCGTAGATGAAGAGGGGGTTGTAGGCCTTGGCGGGCGCCTCGGCGACCGCCACCGCGGCCGCGTGGGCGAAGCGGTTGGAGGCGCCGATGACGAAGGTGTCAAAGAGGTACTTAGGGTTCAGCCGCGCGGTGGGCTCACCGGGGCCGGTCGCCGGCGCGGGCTGCGCGGCGAGCGGACCGGGAGCGCCGGTGGTGGGCAGGCTGGAGCCGACCGGGCCGCCGCGATGCACGTGTCCGGAGCCGGGCGGGGGATCGGGCAGGTCCCGGCGGGTGTCGCGCTGGCTGTAGTCGGACCGGGGCTGGTCGTAGTCGGAACGCGGTTTGTCGTAGTCCGGCCGCTCGTCGTAGTCGCGGCGCGGACTGTCGTAGGACGGGCGCTCCACATGCTGCGGGCGGTAGTCCTGCGACGGGGGGCCGTACGACTCCTGCGGATACGGCTCCTGCGACGGCGACGCGTACGGGTCGCGCTCCGGGAAGCCGAGCCGCTGTTGCTGCCAGCTGTACTCGTCCTGTGGCGGCCGCGGCCAGGCGCCGGGCTCGGGGCGCTGGTACTCCGAGGGGTAGGTGGGGCGGGCGGTCGGGAGCTGGTCGGGGCGGGGCGCGTGATCGCCCTGCCCGGGGCGCTGCTCGCCGCGGTTGGGACGGGAGTCGTCGGCGCGGTGACGGCCGTAGCCCTCGTACTGGTTGTCGTACTGGCCGGAGGGAAGCTCCGGCTCCTCGTAGCGCGACTGGGGCCGGGGGGCGGGAGGCGCGGGCGGTGCCTGGGGCTCGCCCGCGGAGTCGTCGACCGTGATCGCGATACGGATCGGACGACCGCACTCGCGGCTCAGCGTCTCGCTGACCGCAGGGGCCAGCCGGCCCTCCAGTACGCCTTTCGCAAATTCGTTCGGTACGGCGAGCAGAGCGGTGTCGGCGACCAGCGCCAGCGGCTGGCAGCGCCGGATCCAGTGCTCGTCCTTCGCCTCCACACCCTGGACGCGGCCCTCGCCGAGAAGCTGCTCGAGTACGCGTGGCCACACTGCGGCAAGATCGGCAGGTACGTCAGCCACAGGGCACGCTCTCTCGCGGGTCCCACGAACGTGTGGTTGTGGGACGAGTTGGGATTCAAATGGGGTGGAGCCGAAACAGAGGGGTCAACGGAACGAATCGGAGTTCAGCCACGGTAGTCAGGGCGACGGGTGCGGTTCAAGTTGTTGTCCCCAGCCTGTGGATAGTGTCTCCTGGTGACCACTGGTTTGACCGGATGGCGCAGCCGCGCGTACCGTAACCAGGTCGAGTTGTCGATGGCTGCTGCCGCCTGCCTCCGATGGGCACAGATCGCTTCGGGTGATCGGGAAGCGGTGCACTCGGGCGTTACTGCGAGCTACTCGTGGGCGCACGGTGACAGCCAGGACGGCACCCGCAACCACCGATTTATTTCTGGAGCCCCCGAGTGAGCAAGCGCACCTTCCAGCCGAACAACCGTCGTCGTGCGAAGACCCACGGCTTCCGTCTGCGGATGCGTACCCGTGCCGGGCGCGCGATTCTGGCGAACCGCCGCAGCAAGGGTCGCGCCAGCCTGTCCGCCTGATCCCGGTCAGGTCATGCCGTCGTGCTGCCCACCGAGAACCGGCTGAGGCGGCGCGAGGACTTCGCGACCGCAGTACGACGAGGGCGCCGGGCCGGACGCCCGTCCCTCGTCGTCCATTTTCGTAGCGGTGCCACGGACCCGCACGCGCCTGGGGAGAGCGCTCCCCCGACGCGTGCGGGTTTCGTCGTGAGCAAGGCCGTGGGCGGCGCGGTCGTACGCAACAAGGTGAAGCGCAGACTGCGTCATCTGATGCGCGACAGGGTCGCTCTGTTTCCCCCCGGTAGCCTGGTAGTCGTACGAGCGCTGCCCGAGGCGGGCGACGCCGATCACGAACAGCTGGCCCGAGACCTGGATGCCGCCGTTCAGCGGCTGCTGGGAGGGGGCGCACGATGAAGTACCCGTTGCTGGCGCTGATCAAGCTGTACCAGTGGACCATCAGCCCGCTGCTGGGGCCGGTGTGCAAGTACTACCCGTCGTGCTCCCACTACGGCTACCAGGCCATCGACCGGCACGGTGCGATCAAGGGAACGGCACTCACCGCCTGGCGCATCCTGCGGTGCAATCCGTGGTCGCTGGGCGGTGTGGACCATGTCCCGCCGCGCAAGCGTCCGCGGTGGCACGAAATGCTGCGTAACGCCTGGCGTGCACGTAGGGGCGGGCCCTCCGCCGCCTCGGCCACCGAGGGACAGACTCCTTCGAGCCCGGCCGCAGAGACTCCGTCCCATGCCCAAGGAGCATGATTAGTGGACACGATTGCCAGTCTTTTCAGCTTCATCACGACACCCGTCTCCTGGGTCATCGTCCAGTTCCACACGGTGTACGGCAAGATCTTCGGCCCTGACACCGGGTGGGCCTGGGGCCTGTCGATCGTGTCCCTCGTGATCCTGATCCGTATCTGCCTGATCCCGCTCTTCGTGAAGCAGATCAAGTCGACGCGGGCCATGCAGACGCTCCAGCCCGAGATGAAGAAGATCCAGGAGCGCTACAAGAACGACAAACAGCGTCAGTCCGAAGAGATGATGAAGCTGTACAAGGAGACGGGCACCAACCCGCTCTCCTCGTGCCTTCCCATCCTGGCGCAGTCCCCGTTCTTCTTCGCCCTGTATCACGTGCTCAACGGCATCGCGACGGGCGACACCATCGGTGTCATCAACGACTCGCTGCTGGCCAGCGCCCGTAAGGCACACATCTTCGGCGCCCCGCTCGCCGCGAAGTTCAAGGACGGCTCCGCCACCGTCCAGGCTCTGGGCGCCACGGTCACCGATGTGCGGGTCGTCACTGCGGTCATGATCGTCATGATGTCGGCGTCGCAGTTCTACACGCAGCGCCAGCTGATGACGAAGAACGTCGACACCACGGTCAAGACGCCGTTCATGCAGCAGCAGAAGATGCTGATGTACGTCTTCCCGCTCATGTTCGCCGTCTTCGGCATCAACTTCCCGGTCGGTGTCCTCGTCTACTGGCTGACCACCAACGTGTGGACCATGGGCCAGCAGATGTACGTCATCCGCAACAACCCGACGCCGGGTTCCAAGGCCCAGGCCGCCTACCTGGAGCGCCTCACCCACCACGTCACGAACCACGGCAAGGCCCGCAAGCGCAGCGAGCGCACCATCATCAAGGCGATCGTCGCCAAGGGCCGCGACCGCAACGAGTTCGAGCGCAAGTTCATCAACGGTCTGAACAAGGCCGGCCTGGCGGCCCAGGCCGACGGCTCCGTGATCCAGAGTGAGGCCCAGGCCGCGGTCCAGACCGAGGACGGCACGTCGACCAGCGCGGCAGCCCCCAAGCGTCAGCAGCCCAAGCGGCAGAGCAAGTCCCAGCGGCAGTCGGGCGGTGCGGCGGCCACGGGTGGTAAGGCGGCCGGTGACGCCTCGTCGTCGGAGCCGATCTCGCTGAGCAAGTCCGACGAGCCCGAGGACGCCAAGCCCGCCGCACCCGTCAAGAAGCAGCCCGGCGGCGGTACCCGCAGCAAGGCCCAGTCCGGACAGCGCAAGGGTCCGCAGCGGCCCAAGTCCCCGTCCAAGAAGTAAGAAGGAGTCCATCCCGTGACGGAAGGCACCACCTCCGCCGCTGCCGACGGTGCAGACACCCTGACCCGCCTCGAGCAGGAGGGCGAGATCGCGGCGGACTATCTCGAGGGTCTGCTCGACATCGCCGATCTCGACGGCGACATCGACATGGACGTCGAGGCCGACCGCGCCGCTGTCTCGATCATCAGCGACGCGGGCGGCCGCGACCTGCAGAAGCTGGTCGGCCGGGACGGCGAGGTGCTGGAAGCCCTACAGGAGCTCACCCGCCTGGCCGTGCACCGGGAGACCGGGGACCGCAGTCGGCTGATGCTGGACATCGGCGGTTACCGGGCCAAGAAGCGCGCCGAGCTCTCCGAGCTGGGTGCCAAGGCCGCCGCCGAGGTCAAGAACACCGGCGAATCCGTGAAGCTCGCGCCCATGACGCCGTTCGAGCGCAAGGTCGTGCACGACGCGGTCAAGGCCGCCGGCCTGCGCAGCGAGTCCGAGGGCGAGGAGCCGCAGCGCTTCGTCGTCGTGCTTCCCGCCTGATCGGCCCGTACGTTCCTCCGGCCCCGTCTGTCTGTAGAGCAGGCGGGGCCGAACCTTGTCAGCCTGATAGTTCTGGTTGTCGGCGCACGTGCGCTGATGCGGTACGGAAGGACGGTTCCCCGTGACGGAGGCAGCGGAGCTCCCGCCTGCGCCTGAGCAGGCGCGTGAGGTGTTCGGCGATCGCTTCGACGACGCGGTTCGCTACGCGGAGCTGCTCGCCGAGGCGGGGGTGCAGCGCGGTCTCATCGGCCCGCGTGAAGTGCCCCGCCTCTGGGAGCGGCATCTGCTGAACTGCGCGGTGCTCTCGGAGGTGGTTCCCGAGGGCGTGACGGTCTGCGACGTCGGCTCCGGTGCCGGTCTGCCCGGCATCCCCCTGGCCCTCGTACGCGAGGATCTGAAGATCACGCTGCTGGAACCGTTGCTGCGCCGCACCACCTTCCTGACCGAGGTCGTGGAGCTGCTGGGCCTGGACCATGTGACGGTCGTGCGTGGCCGTGCCGAGGAGGTCATGGGCAAGCTGACCCCCGTGCATGTGGTGACAGCGAGGGCCGTGGCTCCGCTCGACCGACTGGCGACGTGGGGCGTCCCGCTGCTGCGTCCCTACGGCGAGATGCTCGCGCTGAAGGGCGACACCGCGGAAGAGGAGCTCAAGGCGGCAGGTACGGCCCTGAGCAAGCTCGGCGCCGTGGAGACCTCCATCCTGCATGTGGGTGAGGGTGTGGTCGACCCGTTGTCCACGGTGGTGAGGGTCGAGGTCGGGGAGAGTCCCGGCGGTGTGCGTTTCGCGGCCAAGCGCGCCAAGGCGGCCCGTACCGGCCGCACTCGTCGACGTCGCTGATCCCACCTGACGGCGAGACGTACTCCACACAAGCTGCCGAACCTCTACATGCCGGAGTGTCGCGGCAGAACGGGCACGATCGCCCTGCATCGTGTTTCACGTGAAACGTCGCTCACTGCTGCACGGCATCATCAGCCGGGGCCGCGCCGCGGCCGAACCCCGGGACCGAAAGCCTCTTGGGTCACTCGGAGAGGTAACGGAGTTGTCCACAGAGGTGGATTTCTCCACAGAACAACAGGCCTCACTGGTTCACGACCCCGATGGCATGGGAGGCTCTGTTCATTGCGAGCCTGAAGTCGAGGAGAGTGAATCCTTGCGGTCCGACGCCAACATCGCGGGACCGATGACCGATCCGGTCCCCGGTCCCCGAACCGAGTCGATGGGGGAGGATGTTTCACGTGAAACACCGCCCCCGATGGACGACACTCCGATCGGTCGTGCTGCCCAACTTGCGGTAGAGGCTTTGGGCCGTGCCGGCGAGGGCCTGCCACGGCCCGAGCAGACCCGGATCATGGTCGTCGCCAACCAGAAGGGCGGGGTGGGCAAGACGACGACGACCGTCAACCTTGCCGCTTCGCTAGCTCTGCACGGCGGCCGAGTCCTGGTGATCGACCTCGACCCCCAGGGCAACGCTTCCACCGCGCTGGGCATAGACCATCACGCCGAAGTCCCGTCGATCTACGACGTCCTGGTCGAGAGCAGGCCGCTGGCCGAGGTGGTCCAGCCGGTCCCTGATGTCGAAGGGCTCTTCTGCGCCCCCGCCACGATCGATCTCGCCGGTGCGGAGATCGAGCTGGTGTCCCTGGTGGCACGTGAGAGCCGACTGCAACGGGCGATCCAGGCGTACGAGCAGCCGTTGGACTACATCCTCATCGACTGCCCGCCCTCACTTGGCCTGTTGACGGTCAACGCGCTGGTGGCTGGTGCGGAGGTCCTCATCCCGATCCAGTGCGAGTACTACGCGCTGGAGGGCCTGGGCCAGCTGCTGCGTAACGTCGACCTGGTGCGGGGTCACCTCAATCCCACCTTGCACGTATCGACGATCCTGCTCACCATGTACGACGGCCGGACGCGCCTTGCGTCCCAGGTCGCGGACGAGGTGCGCACCCACTTCGGCGACGAGGTGCTACGGACGAGCATTCCTCGCTCGGTCCGTATCTCCGAGGCGCCGAGCTATGGACAGACGGTGCTGACCTACGATCCCGGATCGAGCGGTGCCCTGTCCTATCTTGAGGCGGCGCGAGAGATCGCGTTGAAGGGAGTCGGCGTCAGCTATGACCCGACTCAGGCGCACATCGGCGCACAGAGCAACCCGAGCATGGTGGAGGGGATCCAGTGAGCGAGCGACGGAGGGGTTTGGGCCGTGGGCTCGGCGCATTGATCCCCGCTGCCCCGACAGAGAAGACGCCGACCCCGGCGGCGATGGGGGGCGCGGGTTCCGCCTCCCCGACGGCTCTCCCGGTGCTGACGACCGACCGCGGGGTGGCCGCGGCGAAGGTGGCTACGCTGCCGCCTGTTTCACATGAAACCGAGGAGTCGTCACTCAACGGCTACGCGGAGGCGCCCGCGCCTCCCATGGGCGCCCACTTCGCGGAGCTCCCTCTCGACTCCATCACGCCGAACCCGCGCCAGCCGCGTGAGGTCTTCGACGAGGACGCCCTTCAGGAACTGGTCACCTCCATCCAGGAGGTCGGCCTCCTCCAGCCGGTCGTCGTGCGGCAGTTGGGTCCCGCCCGCTACGAGCTCATCATGGGCGAGCGGCGCTGGCGGGCATGCCGTGAGGCGGGCCTGGAGGCGATCCCGGCGATCGTGCGGGCCACGGACGACGACAAGCTTCTCCTGGACGCCCTCCTGGAGAACCTGCACCGTGCTCAGCTGAACCCGCTGGAAGAGGCAGCCGCCTACGACCAGTTGTTGAAGGACTTCAACTGCACGCACGACCAGTTGGCGGACCGTATCGGGCGGTCCCGCCCGCAGGTCTCCAACACACTGCGTCTGCTGAAGCTCTCCCCTGCGGTCCAGCGCCGGGTGGCTGCCGGAGTTCTCTCCGCCGGACATGCCCGGGCGCTGCTCTCCGTCGATGACTCGGAGGAGCAGGACCGGTTGGCGCACCGGATCGTGGCCGAGGGGCTCTCGGTGCGTGCAGTGGAGGAGATCGTGACCCTCATGGGGTCGCGGCCGCAGACCGCTCAACGCTCCAAGGGGCCACGTGCCGGCGCCCGCGTCTCCCCGGCCCTGACCGACCTGGCGACCCGTCTCTCGGACCGCTTCGAGACACGGGTGAAGGTCGACCTGGGACAGAAGAAGGGCAAGATCACGGTCGAGTTCGCCTCGATGGAGGACCTCGAGCGCATCCTCAGCTCCCTCGCCCCGGGTGAAGGACCGGTTCTGCAGAAGAGCCTGCTGGATGACGACACCGAGGAGACGGACGCCTGAGCCTGCCATCGCGGCACCGCCCGGGCGAGGCATGAAGAGCGGGTCGTGTCCGGTGTGTACCGGACACGACCCGCTCTTTGCTTTCAGGCGGTATCGATGGAATCGCTGTGTGGATACGATGCGAATGGGTGCGGCACATCCACCCGGCAGTACCTCTGAGGAGAGGCAGGGGCCATGCGAACGATGAGCCGAAGCGGACTGGTGAGCGCGGGCCTGGGACTGGGGGCGGTCGGCGGATTCGTCGGCAGCCTGCTCAGGGAACGGAGCGCTCTGACGGCAGCCCGCGACGCGGCGGGCGAAGGAAGCGAGGATCAGCCTTCATGGGGCGTCGGCTCGTACCGCTCACGCTGGACAACCTCCCGGACCTCCCCCGGCGTTGCCGCTCGTGCGTCTTCTGGGAGTTGGACCCCGTCAGCGGAGAAGCCGCGGTAAAGGCGGGAACACCCGCTCTGGAGAAGGAAGCCTGGATCTCCGCCGTCCTCCTCGACTGGGGATCGTGCGGTCGAGTCGTCTACGTCGACGACGTACCGGTCGGCTTCGTCCTCTACGCCCCTCCCGCGTACGTTCCCCGCTCGACGGCGTTTCCCACGAGCCCTGTCTCTCCGGACGCTGTCCAGTTGATGACCTCGTTCATCATGCCGGGCTATCAGGGACAGGGACTGGGCCGGGTGATGGTGCAGACGGTCGCCAAGGATCTGCTGCAGCGGGGCTTCAAGGCCATCGAGGCCTTCGGCGACGCTCGCTGGAAAGAGCCCGCCTGCCTGCTTCCCGCGGACCATCTCCTCGCCGTGGGCTTCAAGACGGTCAGGCACCATCCCGCGTATCCGAGACTGAGGCTGGAACTGCGCACCACGCTCTCGTGGAAGGAAGACGTGGAGATGGCACTGGACCGGCTTCTGGGGGCGGTACAGAAGGAACCAGCGCTGCGCCCCCTGTAATGCGATGGGGCCGGCCCTTTCGGGCCGGCCCCATCGTGTTTCACGTGAAACATCACTCGGCGATGAAGTCCTCGAGGTCGCGGACGATCGCGGCCTTCGGCTTGGCACCGACGATGGTCTTGGCGACCTCGCCACCCTGGTACACGTTCAGCGTCGGGATGGACATGACGCCGTACTTGGCGGCCGTACCCGGATTCTCGTCGATGTTGAGCTTGACGATCTCGATCTTGTCGCCGTATTCGGCGGCGATCGCCTCGAGGGACGGCGCGATCTGACGGCACGGACCGCACCAGGCGGCCCAGAAGTCCACCAGAACGGGCTTGTCGCTCTTCAGGACGTCCTGCTCGAAGGAATCGTCGGTCACATTCTTCAGGGTGCCGGCCACGGCGGGCTCCTTAACTGGGTTGGTGCGGTGGGGCGGGATGGGGGTCAGACAGCGGTCTTCTCGGGCTCGGCCTTCTCCTCGTCCGCGAGGGCGGCGAGGAAGCGCTCGGCGTCGAGAGCGGCGGAGCATCCGGTGCCGGCCGCGGTGATTGCCTGGCGGTAGGTGTGGTCGACCACGTCACCGGCGCCGAAGACACCGGTCAGGTTGGTGCGGGTCGAAGGTGCTTCCACCTTCAGGTAGCCCTCGCCGTCCAGCTCGAGCTGGCCCTTGAACAGCTCGGTGCGCGGGTCGTGGCCGATCGCGATGAACAGGCCGGTGACCGCCAGGTCCGAGAGCTCGCCGGTCTTGAGGTTGCGCAGCTTCAGGCCCGAGAGCTTCGGGTCGCCCTGGATCTCGGCGACCTCGCTGTCCCACACGAACTTGATCTTCGGGTCGGCGAAGGCGCGCTCCTGCATCGCCTTGGAGGCGCGCAGGGTGTCACGACGGTGGACGATCGTCACGGACTTGGCGAAGCGGGAGAGGAAGGTCGCCTCCTCCATCGCGGTATCACCACCGCCGATCACGGCGATGTCCTGGTCCTTGAAGAAGAAGCCGTCACAGGTGGCGCACCACGAGACACCCCGCCCGGAGAGAGCGTCCTCGTTCGGGAGGCCGAGCTTGCGGTGCTGCGAGCCGGTGGTGACGATCACTGCCTTCGCCCGGTGCACTGTGCCCGAGGTGTCGGTGACGGTCTTGATCTCGCCGGTCAGGTCGACGTTGACGATGTCGTCAGGGACGAGTTCGGCACCGAAGCGCTCGGCCTGGGCGCGCATGTTGTCCATGAGCTCGGGGCCCATGATGCCGTCCTGGAAGCCGGGGAAGTTCTCCACCTCGGTGGTGTTCATCAGCGCGCCGCCGGCGGTGACGGCGCCCTCGAACACCAGCGGCTTCAGCGACGCGCGCGCGGTGTAGAGCGCCGCCGTGTAGCCGGCGGGCCCGGAGCCGATGATGATCACGTTACGGACGTCGCTCACGGCTTGGTTCCTCGTCTCTGGACTGCGTCGTCGGACCTGTGGAGCCCACTCAGAACTCTCACCCCACCCAACGGATCCTAAGGGGCGCGCATTCCCGGTGTGTCCGGGCACACGGAGAGGCCACATCGTACGGATTACCACGCAGGAACGAGACGAAGCGTGAGCGCTCAGGAGCGTGTGTAGGACTGCTTCAGCAGAAGCTTCGCGGTGCCCGTCGGTGCGTTCTTCACGCAGGACGCATCCATGACGTAGGCGGTGACCCGGGTGCTGTCAGAAGGGTCTCGCAGCACGACGAGAAGCGCGTCCGTGCCCTTGTAGACGCCCTCCTCGGTCGCGAGCGGCGAGTCACTGCTGTGGATGCCCTTCTGGATGCACTGGGGAACCGCGGGAGTCATGAAAATGTGGGGATCTCCGGAGTCCGGGATGTTATTTGCACCCATGCTGGTGTGCGGAGCCCGAGACCCGCCGCTGCTCGCACTCTTCTTCTCGGTGAGAAGTTCCGAGACCTGCTCCTCAAGCCCGCTCGCGGAGAAGGTGTCGGCGGAGGTGGTCGCCTGTCCGTGTGCCGCGCCGGTCGGCTTGCCGCCGTCCAACGCTGACAGCAGAACGGAGCCGAATCCCAGTGCGGCGACCGTGAAGACGGCACCGAGGACGGCAACCTTGCGGCGTCCGTTCCTCTTGCGGTCCTTGCGGCCGGGGCCGGTGGTGGCAGTACGGGCATGTCCCGTGGGGCGGGCGACGGTGGTCGATGTTTCACGTGAAACATGCGTCGTCTCGACCGGCGCCGGTGCGTTCACAACCTCGGGAGCGGTTGCCTGCAGGAGAGCTTCCGCAGCGAGGGCGGCGTCGATCCGGCCGGCGACGTCGGCCGGCATCTGTGGTGGGCCCGGCAGTGTGCCGAGCAGTCCGCGGATCTCCTCCAGCGACGCGTGCACGTCCGCACAGAGTTCGCACTCGTCCAGATGGCGACGTACATCTGCCGTCCTGGAGGCGGGGAGGAGGCCTTCGGTGAGGTCGGAGATCTCCGCGACGTCCGGGTGCCCGGCTGTGTCTGTCGTGGAACTCACGCTCGCCCACCTCCGCCCTTCACTGCAGCTGAATCGCTTGATCCCGAATCCGGCGGGCCTTCCGACGGAGGTCCCGCTGCGGGTGGGACGGATGTCCCCTGCGTCCGGTTCCGTCCAGCGCCCGCTTCTCTGCCGTCTCCGGCTCTTTCCGGCCGCAGATGAGTGAGAAGGGGGAGCAGTCTGGCTCTGCCTCGCGCGCAGCGGCTCTTCACCGTCCCCGTCGGCACGTCGAGCATCCGAGCGGCTTCGGCGACCGGGTAGCCCTGCATGTCCACCAGGACGAGGGCGGCCCGCTGGTCGGGCGGGAGCGTGCCGAGGGCCTCCAGGAGCTGGCGGTGGAGGTCGTTGCGCTCTGCGGGCGCCGCAGCGGACTCGTGCGGCTCGAGGAGCTGCTCCAGGCGCTCGGTGTCGTCCACAGGAGACGTCTTGCGGGAGGCCACCTTTCTGGCCCGGTCAAGGCAGGCGTTGACCGTGATCCGGTGCAGCCAGGTCGTGACCGCGGACTGGCCCCGGAACGTGTGCGCGGCCCGGTAGGCGGACACAAGGGCGTCCTGAACGGCGTCAGCGGCTTCCTCGCGGTCTCCGAGCGTGCGGAGGGCGACGGCCCAGAGCCGGTCGCGGTGCCGCCGCACGAGCTCACCGAAGGCGTCGGGGTCGCCGTCTACGTGAAGGGCCAGGAGGTCCTGATCGCTGGTGTCGCCGTACGCGGTGTCATCTGCCATCGGACCCCCTCCCTCAGTGCGTTAACTGGCGACCTTGATGTCCGCCACCCGGCCGCGGTAAGTGCCTTCTTCCGTCAGGGGCAGCTTGGTGAGCCAGATCAGAAGGTAGCGGGACTTCACGGCCTTGTCCGGCTTGAGCGGGACTCCGGTACCCGAGCCCTCCGCGACCTTGGTGTAGGCGTCGAAGGCCGTCGGCCTGGAACTCGCGTCGCTCGAGGCGGCACGCAGTTCCACGGAAGTGTTGCCCTTGAACGTGACGGTGACCTTCCCGACGTCCTGGACCTTGCCGAGGTCGAGGATTATCCCGAGGCCGGGCTTGAGGTTTCCGAAGTTGGCGCCCTGATAGAAGTCCGTCTGCCAGTACGACGAGATGTCGTTGTCGTAGGCCTTCTTTATGTCGGTCGGCTTCTCGGATCCGTCACCGAACGGGTCGAAGTCGAACCCCTTGGCGATGGTGATCGGAGCGCTGGCCGCCTTCGTCGGGGTCTTGTCGCCGTCGTCGGTCGTCTGGGTCTGGTTCTCGTCCGACTTGCCGCCCCGGTCCATCAGCGCGTCCGCCAGCTGCCAACTGCCCAGTCCCAGCGCGGCGATGAGGAGGGCCGAGACCGCCCACTTCAGAGCCCTGCCGGTGCGGCTCTGAAGGGGGGGAGGCGGGGCCGGGACCGGCTGAGTGACGCCGGAGTGAGGGGCCGGGCGGCCGTACGTGCCCTGTTGGTAGGTCGTGCGCTGGTACTCCGGAGGGGCCGTGAACGTCGGCTCCGGCGGGCGGATGCGGGGCATCTCGCCGATCGCCTTGACCAGTTCCTCGGGAGTGGTGCACGCCGACTCGTGCCGCGAGGCGGTGGCCCCGTCGTTGGCGAGCGCGCGCATGGACAGCTCGGACAACCCGCGGTGGACACCCGCCCGCACCTGGTCGGGCGCGATGAGACCGACGTCCTTGGGCAGACCGGCCAGACCGTAGGCGTCGCTCTCGTACGGCCACCGCTGAGTGAGCGCCGCGTACAGGAGCGCGCCGATCGCCTCCGTGTCCGTGCGCTGCGGACTCTCCGAACTCACGCCCCGCAGCGCGGCGTTCACGGCGAGGCCGCGGATGCGCCACTGCCCGCTCGACGTACGCAGGATCGCGTTCGGGTTCAGCCGCAGATGTGCGAGCCCCTCGCGGTGGGCCGCGGCCATGGCGGACGCCACCTGACTGACCATCTGGTAGGCGTCGTACACCTCCAGCGGGCCCGGAGCGAGGAGCGTGGTCAGCTCGGTCGCGTCGGGCAGCCACTCGTGGACGACGTAGACGAGGTCGTTCTCCTCGACGGCGTCGAGGACCTGGACGAAACGCGGGTCGCCCAGCAACGCGGACGAACGGGCCGCGGCCAGGACGGAACGCGCCCGCGCATGGTCGGCAGGCAGGATGTGCACGCCGACGGCCCGACGGAGTTTCTCGTCGACGGCACGCCAGCTGCTGAACCCGTCCAGACGGGTGACGCACTCCTCGAGACGGTAGCGTCTGGCGAGTTTGTGGCCGCTGTGCAACTCCGGCGGTGACGCCTTGCCAGGACCCTCGGTCCCACCACTCCCCTGTGCCTCGACGTCTTCCGTGTCCAGCTCCCGGTTCTTGGCCACGCCGTCGGCCGTGGACTGGTCCGCCTGGGCGGTCAGCGGTTCGTCACCGCTGTTGTCTGCCACGTCGACGGCAGCCGTGCTCCGTTCCGCCACCGTCGTTCCCTGCCTCCCCATACATTGCGCGCCGTGCGACGCAGAATCCAATTGTGCCCACAGTCCGACGCTATGCACGACACACAGTGGCGGACGATGGTTGTGCGCGTACCCCTGGCTCAGCGCCCCAGACGCCCCCGGACCATGCCGACCAGCGAGTTGAGCTCCTCGATCCGCATCTTGCGAGCGGCGACGAAGAAGATCCCGAGCAGAACCGCTCCACCCGCGATCAGAGCGGCGAACGAACCGACAACTCCCTGGCCGAGCGAGTGACCGATGCCGTAGCAGACTGCGCCGCTCAGCAACGCCGCCGGTACCGAGGCGATGCAGAGCCGGGCGTAGGTCCGCAGGACACGGTTGCCGTCCAGGTCGCCGCCGAGGCGCTTGCGCAGCCGGTTCCAGGCGACGCCGACACCGATCGCGTAGGCGAGACCGTACGAGGCGGCCATGCCCGCCACGGCCCAGCGCGGTGGCAGCACCACGTAACACAGCGTTGAGGAACCCGCGTTGACCGCTGCCACGATGACCGTGTTGTAGAAGGGGGTGCGAGTGTCCTCGTAGGCGTAGAAGGCCCGCAGGACGACATATTGCACGGAGTAGGGGATCAGGCCGAGGGCGAAGGCCATCAGCATGAAGCCCATGTTCGTGGCCTCGCTGATACCGGACGAGCCGAAGATCAACGTGCACATCGGGATGCCGAGGGCGACGAACCCGAAGGCGATCGGCACGATCGCGACGGCCGTGGTGCGCAGGCCCTGGGAGATGTCGTCACGGACCGCGCCGCCGTCCTCCTCGGCCGCCGAGCGGGCCAGACGCGGCAGCAGAGCCGCCATCAGGGAGACGGTGATGATGGCCTGTGGCAGGCCCCAGATGAGTTGGGCATTGGCGTAGGCGGCGAAGCCGGTGCCGTCGACCGGGGAGTCCTTGCCCGCCGCAGTGGACAGCTGCGAGACGACGATCGCGCCGGCCTGGTTGGCCAGGACGAACAGCACGGTCCATTTGGCGAGCGTCACGGCCTTGCCGAGGCCATGGCCCCGCCAGTCGAAGCGCAGCCTCATCCGGAAGCCGGTCTCGCGGAGGTAGGGGATCATCGCCAGCGCCTGGACGGTGAGGCCGAGCAGGACGCCGATGCCCAGGAGTCGCTGCCCCTCCGGCGGAATGTTCGTGACCTTCATGCCGGAGTCGGCCGCGGTGCCGTAGACCCACATGAACATGCCGAGCGTCACGATGATGACGATGTTGTTCAGGACCGGGGTCCACATCATCGCGCCGAACTTTCCGCGCGCGTTGAGGATCTGGCCCATCACCACGTGGATGCCCATGAAGAAGATCGAGGGCAGAAAATAGCGGACGAAGGTGATGCCGACCTCGTTGGCCGCAGGGTCGCCGGCCACCGAGTCGGACAGCAGCCGGATCAGGAACGGGGCACCGAGGACCGCGAGCCCGGTGAGTACGCCGAGCGCCACCATCACCAGGGTCAACAGCCGGTTGGCGTACGCCTCGCCGCCGTCGTCGTCCTCCTTCATGGCGCGCACGAGCTGCGGTACGAACACGGAGTTGAGGCCGCCGCCGACAGTCAGGATGTAGATCATCGTGGGCAGCTGGTAGGCGACCTGGAAGGTGTCACCGAGCAGACCGACACCCAGCGCCGACACGATCAGCGCCGAGCGGACGAAACCGGTGAGACGCGAGACCATCGTGCCCGCCGCCATCACGGCACTCGACTTCAGCAGGCCCCCCGCCTTCCCGTCCTTCTTCCCGGGAGCGGGGGAGGCGTGCGCCGTCGCAGCCGGCGCGGTACCGAGATTCATGGTCTCGTCGGCCGAGGGAGCTGTGGCCGCGGGTGCCTGGAACTGCGCTGCGGGCGACGACGGCCCCGGCACCGACGGGGGATCCGTCGGACGGCCGCCGCCCTGCTGCTGGTCACGGAAGAGATGGGCGAAGGCGTCCGGCTCATGGCGTTCGTCCCCGGCCTGGCTCATCAGGTCGTCGACACCCACGAACTGAGTGGTGCGAGGGTTGTCGCCGTACGGCAGGTATTGCGTCGGACCCTCCGGTTCGGGCGCCGGAGTCTGTGCCCACACGTGCGGGTCGGGGGCGTAAGGGGACTGGGGCGGCTGGGAGTACAGAGGCTGCTGCGGCTGATATGTGCCGGGAGGCGGCGGGGGATGTGCGGCACGGTCGTAGAGGGCCTCGGCGACCGGGTCCTGGGCATAGAGGTCCTGGGCCCGGTAGGGGTCCTGGTCGTACGCGTCCTGGAGATACATGTCCGCGGGAGCCTGCGGCGGCACCTGGCCATGCTCGGGCGGCGGCCCCTCGGGGTTACCCGAGCTGTCCGCGCCCTGACCGCGATCACCGTCGTACGGCGCGTTCATGGTTACCCCACCTCATCGTCCCGGGCCCACCGGCCACGACATCCTCAACGGTCCACTCTCTCACCCGTGCCGGACGGGTCGGCGCTTTCCGTTGCGGTGTCCGCTGTCAGGTCACTCGGCTGCTCCGGGTCGCCTGCCCCCGTGCCGGTGCCGGACTCCTCCTTGAGACGGTCGTCGGGGCCCCCGGGGTTCTCCGGACCGTCCACGGTTTCGGCCGCCTCGTCGTCGGGGCCGTTCTGCTCGGCCGCGTGGGCGGCCGCGCGCTTGCGCTGGGTGTACATCCGGAAGCCTGCCAGGACCAGCAGCAGGACACCGCCGCCGATGACCAGCATCACGGTGGCCGTGAACTCGGTGACCTTCACGTCGAACTTGACGGCGTCGCCGTACGGCTGGCCGTCCTCCGTGTACAGCTGGGCGACCACCGAGGCCTTGCCGTTGGCGTTGGCCGTCGTGGTGAACTTCACGGTCTGGCTGTGGCCGCCCGAGACCTCCACCGGCTGCTCGTAGTAGGAGGAGCCGCCGATCTCGAGCCGGTTCGGGCTCAGCGAGGTCAGCCGCAGCCTCAGGTGCTCCACACCCTGAACCAGGTTGTTCTGCACCGTCACGGGGATCGTGGCGCTGCGGCCGGAGAGCTTGGTCTCCGACTTGTCGATCAGGCTGACCTGGGAGATCAGCTCGTCGAGGTAGGCCTCGACGTCGTTGCGGAAGCCGCTCGCCTCGATGGCGCGGCCTCGCCACGACGTGGACATCTCGCGGTTCACGGCCCGTCCGAAGGGGGTCACAACGCGGGACTGGTCGGAGAGGATCACCTTGAAGTTGTCGAGCTTGTTCTGTGTGCTGGCGATCTGCTGAAAGGCCGACTTCGACAGCTCCTGCTTGCGCAGCGAGGAGGAGTAGGCGGACGCCGAGGGCACCTTGGTGGTGGCCTCGGGGTCGGGCTTGGCCGCGGCCGCCGCCGTGAGCTTCTGCGTCTGGGACCAGTTCCCGCCCTGCAGAGCGGTGATCGCTTCGGCCATGGCGCCGGCCTGGCTCGCCGTGGGCATGCGCTGCGGGGCGACGACGATGCTGCGCTGCTTGTCCGTCTGGAGGTCGAGAGTGAGGCTCTGGGCAAGGAACCGCTGGACGGCGAGTGCGGCGGAGGAGGCCCTCGTGAGATCACCCTGGAACGCGGTCGACAGCCGGGCGTCCGCGACGACCGCTGTGGTGCCCCCGCCGATGGGGCGGGCCGCGGAGGGCGTGTACGACAGGCCGGCGGTCTCCTGGAGGCTGTCGCTGCGGGCGATCACCTTGTCGGCGCCGGCGGAGGTGGCGACCTTGACGATCGACGGGTCCACCGCGCCGTTCACGGGCCAGGCGAAGTCGGTGCTCGGCGTCACATGGAGCACGGTCCTCACCGTGGTGGCCGCGACGTCGGTGGCCTCGTCGAGGTGGCTCAGCGAACCGGTGACGCTCGTGCCGTTGTGGGCCAGTGAGGCGAGGTCGGGGTCGGCGAAGGGCAGTGCGACGACCTCCTTGTCCTCCACCGCCTTCTGCAGCCTGGCCAGCCACTGCTTGGCGAGTGCCTGGTGCGTGCCCGCAGTGGTGGTGTCGCCCTCGCCCTGAATCCGGTAGCTGCGGGTCATCGCGTCGACGGACGCCAGCAGGTCCGGGTCGATCACCCATGTGACGTCCAGGTTCTCGCCGAGCGACAGCATCTGGTCCAGTCGGCCGCCCGCCGAGATCTCCTCGGCGAGGTCGTCGTTGAGAAAGACCGGTGTCTGCTGCGCGTTCGAGCCGGTCTCCGCCGTCATGTGCACAGTGGAGATCAGTGGCCACAGGAAGGTGGTCTTCGTCTTCGTGTCCACTTCGTCGGTCTGCCAGGGCAGGAAAGTCCGCTGGATGCCCAGTGTCCGGTCCCACGGCTGCGCCGAGGTCTTGCCCGAGAGGGAGACGGCGAACTGGTAGACGCCGGCGCCGCCGAGATCCAACTCGTCGACCGGCACGGAGATGGAGAAGGACTCGGCCACCCCGGGGGTCAGCTTCGCGAACTTCGCCACATACTTGCCGCCGACCTCGGATCCCGTGGCGCCCTGGAGCGAGTCCCTGTCGTCGGTGACGGTGTCGATCGACGAGCGGGTGTTCAACTCGGGGCCTACCTGCAGACCCACATGGGCGGCCGTGACGGGTTGCTTGCCGTTGTTGGTCACCGTCCCCGACACGGTGAGCGTGTCACCGTCCGTAGGGGCACTCGGGCTGAGTGTGTCGACCGCGACGGACACCGATCCGGAGTCGTCGGCGGCCCGAGCGGGAGCCGCGGTGGACAGCTGGCACAGTCCGGCCAGCAGAGGTGCCCCTGCGAGCAGGGCCCCGGTGCGCCGCAGCCAGCGACGGGCAGGTGAGGGACTCGTCCCCTGGAAGTCTGCCGCCTCGGCCACGCGCTCGCCCGTCCCTCGTCGTCGTCAGTGGTCGTCGGAATGTGCGTCCCCGCATGGTAACGATGCGCGCTGAGGGGAAGTGCCGCGGACTGCTCCACAAGATCGGGAGACACTGCCGCACTGTCCTGAATGTGCACGTATAAAGGGGAGCGTGTAGGTGAGTCTCCGGAGCAGACCTTGTGCAGGTCCGGATGGCGAGTCTGTGCACGTTTAATGAAGGCGCTGGGAGACGCCCGGGCCACGTACCCTCTTCTGTTGTGCCGAACGCCAACAAAGACAACCTCAGTGCCCCGAGCCAGGTGCAGGACCCCGCGGTGAACGGACCGCTCGAGGTCGCACCTGTCGCCGACGACCTCGCCCGCCGCTTCCAGGAGGCCGGGTTCTCACTCGCCCTGGTCGGCGGTTCGGTCCGGGACGCACTGCTCGGCCGGCTCGGCAACGACCTGGACTTCACGACCGACGCCCGACCGCAGGACGTTCTGAAGATCATTCGGCCGTGGGCGGACGCCGTCTGGGAGGTCGGGATCGCCTTCGGCACCGTGGGGGCGCAGAAGGACGGCTACCAGATCGAGGTGACCACCTACCGGTCCGAGGCGTACGACCGGACCTCACGCAAGCCCGAGGTGTCGTACGGCGACTCCATCGAGGAGGACCTCGTCCGGCGTGACTTCACCGTGAACGCGATGGCCGTCGCTCTCCCGGAGAAGAAGTTCATCGACCCGCACGGCGGCCTCGACGACCTCGGCGCGCGTGTGCTGCGGACGCCCGGTACCCCGGAGGCGTCTTTCTCGGACGACCCGCTGCGGATGATGCGGGCCGCACGCTTCGCGGCGCAGCTCGACTTCGAGGTGGCGCCCGAGGTGGTCACCGCGATGACGGAGATGTCCGGGCGTCTGGAGATCGTCTCCGCCGAGCGGGTGCGCGATGAGCTGAACAAGCTCGTCCTGTCCGCCCATCCGCGCAAGGGCCTGACGCTGCTGGTCGACACGGGGCTTGCCGAGCACGTGCTGCCCGAGCTTCCGGCCCTGCGTCTGGAGAGTGACGAGCACCACCGGCACAAGGACGTCTATGAGCACACGCTGATCGTGCTGGAGCAGGCCATCGCGCTGGAGAAGGAGGGGCCCGACCTGACCCTCCGTCTGGCCGCACTGCTCCACGACATCGGCAAGCCGCGCACTCGGCGCTTCGAGAAGGACGGCCGGGTCTCGTTCCACCACCATGAAGTGGTCGGGTCGAAGATGACCAAGAAGCGGATGACGGCGCTCAAGTACTCCAACGAGCTGGTGAAGGACGTCTCGAGGCTCGTTGAACTGCATCTGCGGTTCCACGGATACGGCACCGGGGAGTGGACGGACTCGGCGGTGCGCCGCTATGTGCGGGACGCGGGACCGCTGCTCGACCGGCTGCACAAGCTGACCCGCTCGGACTGCACGACCCGGAACAAGCGCAAAGCGGCCGCGCTGTCGCGTGCGTACGACGGTCTGGAGGAGCGGATCTCCCAGCTTCAGGAGCAGGAGGAGCTGGACTCGATCAGGCCCGATCTCGACGGCAACCAGATCATGGAGACCCTCGGCGTAGGACCAGGCCCTGCCGTGGGCCGCGCTTACAAGTACATGCTGGAGCTTCGTCTGGAGAACGGGCCGATGGGGCACGACGAAGCGGTGGCCGCGCTCAAGGAGTGGTGGGCCACGCAGGACTGAGGCCGTGAAGCGAGGTCATGTTTCACGTGAAACATGACCCCCGGCGCATCGAGAGGCGGTGTTTCACGTGAAACATCGCCCCTTCATCGTTCCCTTGCCATCCGTCGTTCCTTCGTCATCACCACGGCGACCGCTGCGTAGAGGACGGCGACGGTGAGGACCAGGGTCACCGAGCGGCCATCCGGCGGCAGGATCAGCGCGGCTACGGCTGCGGCGCCCACAAAGGCGATGTTGAACAGGACGTCGTAGACGGAGAAGATCCTGCCTCGGAATCCGTCGTCGACGGAGGACTGCACGATCGTGTCCGTGGCGATCTTCGCGCCCTGGGTGATCAGGCCCAGGACGAACGCCGCGATGAGTATCGGGACGGTGGCGAAGGGGAGTCCGAGAGCGGGCTCCAGACCTGCAGCGGCTGCCGCACACACGGCGATCCAACGCTCCGGCCCGATTTTCCCTGCGGCCCATGGGGTGATGACTGCGGCGACGAAGAAGCCGGCGCCCGAGATTCCCAACGCCAGCCCCAGCAGGGCGAGTCCGTCGTCCGGATCGGACGTCAGGGCGTACCGGCAGAGCATCAGCACCATGACGAGCAGAGCGCCGTAGCAGAACCGCATGAGTGACATCGCGCCGAGCGCCCGGGCGGCCGACCGTCGTGAGGGTGCGGCCAGGTGCCGGATACCGGCGAACAGGTCGCGGGCCGTTCCGGCGAGCGCCGTACCGAGGTGGGGTTTGATCAACGCACGGTCCGGGCCCAGCAACTCCGGTGGTATGCGCAATGCGGCGAGCGCACCGCACAGGTACAGCCCCGCTCCCAGCAGCACCACGACCGCGTTGGAGTCGGCGACCAGCAGTCGTACGACGAAAGCGAGGCCGCCGCCCGCGGTCGCGGCAAGAGTTCCGGCCGTCGGGGAGAGAGAGTTGGCGATCACCAGCCGTTCCTCGTCCACGACACGAGGCAGTGCGGCGGACAGGCCGGACAGGACGAAACGGTTGACGGCGGTGACACACAGGGCGGAGACGTAGAAGAGCCAGTCCGGGACGTGGCTGAGCATCAGGACGGCCGTCACCGAAGCCAGCAGGGCGCGCAAGAGGTTGCCGTAGAGGAAGACCTCACGGCGGCGCCAGCGGTCCAGGAGGACGCCGGCGAAGGGGCCCACCAGGGAGTAAGGGAGCAGCAGGACCGCCATCGCGGAGGCGATCGCCGTGGCCGAGGTCTGCTTCTCCGGGGAGAAGACGACGTAGGCGGCGAGCGCGATCTGGTAGACACCGTCCGCGCCCTGGGAGAGCAGGCGCACGGAGAGCAGGCGCCGGAAGTCCCGCAAGCGCAGCAGAACCCGCAGATCACGCACGACGGACATGGGCACAGCCTCACATACGGCGAGGGCCCCCGGGCGATACCGCCCGGAGACCCTCTGTAGCCCTGGCAGGAGCGTTTTGAGTGAGCCTTAGCGCTCGACTTCACCCTTGATGAACTTCTCGACGTTCTCGCGGGCCTCGTCGTCGAAGTACTGGACCGGCGGGGACTTCATGAAGTAGCTGGAGGCCGACAGGATCGGGCCGCCGATACCGCGGTCCTTGGCGATCTTCGCGGCACGTACGGCGTCGATGATGACACCGGCGGAGTTCGGGGAGTCCCAGACCTCGAGCTTGTACTCGAGGTTCAGCGGGACGTCGCCGAAGGCACGGCCCTCAAGGCGGACGTAGGCCCACTTGCGGTCGTCGAGCCACGCGACGTAGTCGGACGGGCCGATGTGGACGTTCTTCGCGCCCATGTCCCGGTCGGGGATCTGGGAGGTGACGGCCTGCGTCTTGGAGATCTTCTTGGACTCCAGACGCTCGCGCTCGAGCATGTTCTTGAAGTCCATGTTGCCGCCGACGTTCAGCTGCATCGTGCGGTCCAGGACGACGCCCCGGTCCTCGAACAGCTTCGCCATGACGCGGTGCGTGATGGTGGCGCCGACCTGGGACTTGATGTCGTCGCCGACGATCGGGACGCCCGCCTCGGTGAACTTGTCCGCCCACACCTTGGTGCCGGCGATGAAGACCGGGAGGGCGTTGACGAACGCGACCTTGGCGTCGATGGCGCACTGGGCGTAGAACTTCGCCGCGTCCTCGGAGCCGACGGGCAGGTAGCAGACCAGGACGTCGACCTGCTTGTCCTTGAGGACCTGGACGATGTCGACCGGGGCCTCGGCGGACTCCTCGATCGTCTCGCGGTAGTACTTGCCGAGACCGTCGAGGGTGTGGCCGCGCTGGACGGTGACACCGGTGCTGGGCACGTCGCAGATCTTGATGGTGTTGTTCTCGGAGGCGCCGATGGCGTCCACGAGATCGAGGCCGACCTTCTTGGCGTCCACGTCGAACGCCGCGACGAACTCGATGTCCCGAACGTGGTAGTCGCCGAACTGGACGTGCATCAGCCCGGGGACCTTGGCCGCCGGATCGGCGTCCTTGTAGTACTCGACTCCCTGAACCAGCGACGCGGCGCAGTTGCCCACGCCGACTACGGCTACGCGAACCGAACCCATTCCGGTTGCTCCCTGTGTGTACGAGTGAGGTCCTGGCAGGGACCTCACGTGGCGGTGTCGCCGGGCGTATCCGGACCGGGTGTGTCCCCGGTCCGGGGCAGGACGCCCGGCGCTCCCTCTGTGGTGTCGCGAGTGGGTTCTCCATGGCCGGGACCCTTCAGGTCCCGGCCGGCCCGCTCGCTTTCGATGAGCTCGTTCAACCAGCGCACTTCGCGCTCCACGGACTCCATCCCGTGGCGTTGGAGCTCAAGCGTGTAGTCGTCGAGGCGCTCCCGGGTGCGTGCCAGCGAGGCACTCATCTTCTCCAGGCGCTCCTCGAGGCGGCTGCGGCGGCCTTCGAGGACTCGCATGCGGACGTCGCGCGAGGTCTGCCCGAAGAAGGCGAAACGAGCGGCGAAGTGCTCGTCCTCGTACGCGTCGGGACCCGTCTGCGAGAGCAGTTCCTCGAAGTGCTCCTTACCTTCGGCCGTCAACCGGTAGACGATCTTGGCGCGACGCCCTGCGAGTGGTGCGGCGAGGGCGTCCTCGGTGGTGTGCCCCGGTTCCTCGATCAACCAGCCGTTGGCGACCAGCGTCTTGAGGCAGGGGTAGAGCGTGCCGTAGCTGAACGCGCGGAACACGCCCAGCGATGTATTGAGGCGTTTGCGCAGCTCATAGCCGTGCATCGGGGACTCACGGAGCAGGCCGAGTACGGCGAATTCGAGGATCCCGGAACGCCGGCTCATCGTCGCCTCCTCGTCTCTATCTCGCACCGATGTATCGACTCGATACATCAAGACGATAGAACGCTCATCCGGAAGCGACAAGTGGGGGGACGGTGAACGGGATCACATCAATGATTCATGCGCACCAAGTTGCCTGATTTGGGGTGAACTTCGGGGCTCGGCTGGTTTTGACGGTGCGTAGTCTGTGCGGCATGCAAACCACCGGGAACCGAGTGACGCCTGGGGGGCGTCGCTGTCCCGGTGCAGTACGGATGAATGCGGGACCGACCACATCCGTACTTCGGGGGGACCGGAAACCAGCCGCCGTTTCCAGGCGCGCAAAGGTGCGCCTGCCCGAGGAGTAGTCGTTCGATGAGCGAGCACCGTCGCAAACAGCCGCAGCCGCAGGGAGGCGGACGTGCCGCGGCCCGACGCGGCCAGTCCGGCTCGTCCTCCGGCCGCCGCGCGGCTCCGCGAGGCGCCACCGGGTCTCTTGCCGACTCCTATGGGACGAGCTCCCAAGAGTCGGATTCCTACGGTCCGGGAGGCGAGGAGCGGCCGTACGGCAGCCGCGCCGAGGCACGACGTGCGGCCCAGAGAAGCACCGGCGGCGGTCGCCGCAGAGTGCCGGAGCAGGGCCGCGGAGGTCGGCGCGGGGCGCCGCCCGGCCGGGGCCGCGCGTCCGACCCCGGCAGGAAGCGGTTCATCGACTACCCGCGCGCGGGTAAGTACGGCGTAGCGCGCTGGGTGCCGTCCTGGAAGCTGGTGACGGGCCTGTTCATCGGCTTCGTCGGAGGCCTGGTCGCGATCGCCGGCGTCGGGTACGCGCTCGTGAGCGTTCCTAACGTCGCCGAGACCGCGACGTCGCAGAACAACGTCTACTACTGGTCCGACAAGACTGAGATGGTCTCCACCGGCGGTGAGACGAACCGCCAGATCGTCAACCTCGCGCAGATCCCGAAGGCGATGCAATACGCCGTCGTCTCGCAGGAGAACAAGACGTTCTACACCGACAGCGGCATCGACCCCAAGGGCATCGCCCGCGCCGTGTTCAACATGGCCAGGGGCGGCAACACCCAGGGTGGCTCCACCATCACCCAGCAGTACGTCAAGAACGCACGCCTGGACGATCAGTCCCAGACCGTCACCCGTAAGTTCAAGGAGATCTTCATCTCCGTCAAGGTGGGTGCCACGGTCAACAAGGACGAGATCATGGAGGGCTACCTGAACTCCGCGTACTACGGTCGCAACGCCTACGGCATCCAGGCGGCCGCACGCGCGTACTTCAACAAGCAGGCCAAAGACCTCGACCCGGGCGAGTGTGCCTTCCTGTCCGCCATGCTGAAGGGCGCCACGTACTACGACCCGGCGGGTTCGATCTCCATCGACCCGGCGAACGCCAAGCCGCAGGACAACGCCAGGCGTGCTCTGCGGCAGATGCAGGACACCCTCGACAAGATGGTCGAGTACGGCCACCTCAGCGCGACAGAGCGGGCCAGGTACACCGCGCTTCCCAAGTGGCAGAACCCTCGGTCCAACACCCAGCTCAAGGGACAGACCGGCTATCTGGTCGACCTCGCCAAGGCCTACCTGATCAACAACAAGATCGTCAGTGCCGACAGGCTCCAGCAGGGCGGCTTCTCGATCTATACGACCTTCGACAAGAAGAAGGTCGGCGAGCTCGAGGCAGCGGTCAAGAAGGTCCGCAAGGAGAACATCGATCCGAAGAAGCGCCCGACGAAGGACACCTATGTCCAATTCGGCGGGGCGTCCGTGGAGCCGTCCACCGGGGCGATCCGGGCCTGCTACGGAGGCGAGGACGCGACCACCCACTTCACCAACAACTGCGACTCGACCGGTGCCCAGGTCGGTTCGACGTTCAAGACGTTCGTGCTCGCCGCGGCGATGAAGTGGGGCGTGCGCGATCCGGATCTCGGCGAGAGCCAGGCGCAGGACGAGCGTACGGTCGTCAACGCGAAGAGCCTGTTCAGCGGCAAGAACGACCTCAAGATCAAGAACTACGACCGTACGATCTGGAAGAACGAGGAGGGCAAGGAGTGGCTCCAGGAGAACGACGGCAAGCAGTCCTACGGCTCTCCGCCCAAGTACCAGATCGACCTTCGTGAGGCGATGCGGGAGTCGGTGAACTCCGCCTTCGTGCAGCTCGGCATGGACGTCGGCCTGGACAAGGTGAAGGAATCGGCCATGGACGCGGGTCTCAAGGAGAACAGCCTGGCCGGCACCAACTTCCCGTCCTTCTCCATCGGCATCTCCGACCCCAGCGCGATCCGCATGGCGGGCGCGTACGCCACCTTCGCGGCCAGCGGCAAGCAGAACGAGCCGTACTCCGTCGAGAAGGTCACGAGCAAGGACGGCGACGTCTTCACGCACGAGGCGAAGCCCAAGCAGGCTTTCGAGAAGAAGGTCGCCGACAACGTCACCGACGTCCTCAAGACCGTGGTCGAGGACGGTACGGGTACCAACGCCCAGCTGACCGGCCGTGACGTGGCGGGCAAGACCGGTACCACCGACGGCAACAAGTCCGCCTGGTTCGTCGGGTACACCCCGCAGCTGTCCACGGCGATCACGATGTTCCGGCTGGACGACGACGAGACCAAGAAGAACCGCACCTTCCTGGAGATGTACGGAACGGGTGGCCAGGAGAAGATCCACGGTGCCTCGTTCCCGTCCGAGATCTGGCACGACTACATGGAGCAGGCGCTGAAGAACGAGAAGTCGATCGACTTCCCGACGCCGGAGCCCATCGGCGAGATCGTCAATGAGGAGCCGAGCCCGACCCCCACTCCGACGCCCACGGAGACCGAGTCGCCCACCCCGACTCCGACCCCGACGCCCAGCCAGACCTTCATCACACCGACGCCCACCGCGACCGAGTCCTGCCGGTTCGACTGGCAGTGCAGCGACGCGGGCGGTACGGACAACGGTGGCACCGACGGAGGTGTGACCTCGACGCCCACGGCCACGTCGACGGACACGAACGGAGGCAACACCAACGGCAACGGCAATGGGGGCCTCTTCAGCGGCTCAAGCGGTTAGTCACCAAATGCCCCGTCGAGGGTGTTTCACGTGAAACATGGGCCGTCGCACCCACCAGGTGCGGCGGCCCTCGGCGTACTCCTAGCCTCGTACGGCAGGATGGGCCGCATGCCCAGTGCTGAATCGACGCCAACGAGCGTGCACGAGCCGGATCCAGTGCATCCGACCAAGGACGACGAGGTCTCCAGGAGCGGCAGCGAGTTCATCGGCGGCCCACTAGGGCGACGTGCCCTGCTGGGGACGTCCTGGTGGACCCCCGTCCGGGTCATCGCGCTCGTGGCCATCGGCGTGTTCGCGCTGGGCCTGGTCCAGAAGGCGCCCTGCTACAACGGTGGCTGGTTCTTCGGCGCCAGCTCCCAGTACACCCATGCCTGCTACTCGGACATCCCGCACCTCTATCAGGGACGCGGTTTCGCCGACGGACTCGTCCCGTACTTCGACAAGCTTCCCGGTGACATGCAGTACCTCGAATACCCGGTGCTGACCGGTGTGTTCATGGAGGTCGCCGCCTGGCTGACGCCCGGAAGCGGCAGCATCCAGCACCAGGAGCAGTGGTACTGGATGGTCAACGCCGGGATGCTGATGGTGTGCGCGGCCATCATCGTCGTCTGCGTGAGCCGTACGCATGCCCGTCGGCCCTGGGACGGTCTGCTGGTCGCTCTGGCGCCCGCCTTCGCGTTGACGGCCACCATCAACTGGGACCTGCTGGCGGTCGCTCTGACGGCCTCCGCGATGCTGATGTGGGCGCGGGGACGCTCGCTCGCCTTCGGTGTCCTCCTGGGGCTCGCCACGGCCGCCAAGCTCTACCCGATCTTCTTGCTCGGGCCCCTGTTCGTGCTGTGCTGGCGCGCGGGCAAGTGGCGGGACTTCGGCAAGGCCCTGGGAGGCGCGGCCGTCTCCTGGCTCGTGGTGAACCTGCCGGTGATGTTCTTCGCCTTCGACGGCTGGTCGAAGTTCTACACATTCAGCCAGGAGCGGGGCGTGGACTTCGGCTCCTTCTGGCTGATCCTGGCCCAGAACTCGACCGACCCGTGGAGCACCGAGACCGTCAACACCTTTGCCACGCTGCTGATGCTGCTGTCCTGCGCAGGTATCGCCGCACTCACCCTGACGGCTCCGCGCCGGCCGCGTTTCGCCCAGCTCGCGTTCCTGATCGTCGCCGCGTTCATCCTCACCAACAAGGTCTACTCGCCGCAGTACGTCCTGTGGATGGTGCCGCTGGCCGTGCTGGCTCGGCCGAAGTGGCGGGACTTCCTCATCTGGCAGGCGTGCGAGGTGGCGTACTTCCTGGGGATCTGGCTGTACCTCGCGTACACGACCAGCGGCAACGCCCACAAGGGCCTGCCGACCGACGGCTATCACTGGGCCATCGGACTGCATCTCCTGGGCACTGCCTACCTGTGCGCGATGGTCCTGCGCGACATCCTCATGCCGGAACGGGACGTGGTACGGCGGGCCGGCGACGACGATCCCTCGGGCGGTGTGCTCGACGGAGCGGAGGACGTCTTCGTGTTCGGCCCAGCCGCCCATCCACCACGGCACGCGGCTCACTTCGACGGACCGCAGGTGGAGTGGGGCAACGACCAGGGAGCCGCCGACCGTTCGCTCTGAGCGAACAGAGCCTGCGTGGCGTACGCCGATTGGGGCACGCACGCGAAGGGCCGTCCACGGAAGTTTCCGTGGACGGCCCTTCGTCCGGTCCAGGGGGCGCTCAGTGACCCGTTCTCACGGCGCTCAACGGTCGCCTCGCGTCGCTCAGCGGTCGACGATCCGGTCGAACTGCGTGGTGGTGTGCCGCAGATGGGCCACCAGCTCCTCGCCGACCTTCGGTTCCGGGGCGTCCGAGGGCACGAACAGGATGGACACCTGCATGTGTGGCGGTTCGGCGAACCAGCGCTGCTTGCCACCCCAGACGTACGGAGAAAGGTTCCGGTTGACCGTGGCCAGACCGGCGCGGGCGACCCCCTTGGCGCGCGGCATGACACCGTGCAGGGCTTTCGGAGCCTCCAGGCCCACGCCGTGCGACGTACCGCCGGCCACGACGACCAGGAAGCCGTCTGAGGCCGCCTTCTGCTGCCGGTAGCCGAAGCGGTCCCCCTTGGAGACGCGGGTGACGTCCAGGACGGCGCCGCGGTACTCGGTGGAGTCGTGGTCCCCGAGCCACAACCGGGTCCCGATGCGGGCGCGGAAGCGGGTCTGCGGGAACTGCTGCTGCAGCCGGGCGAGGTCTTCGGCCTTGAGATGGCTGACGAACATGGTGTGCAACGGCAGCCGGGCCGCGCGCAGCCGGTCCATCCAGCCGATGACCTCCTCGACGGCGTCCGAGCCGTCGGTGCGGTCCAGCGGCAGGTGGATCGCGAAGCCCTCGAGGCGAACATTCTCTATGGCGGAGTGCAGCTGCGGCAGATCCTGCTCGCTGATGCCGTGCCGTTTCATCGAGGACATCACCTCGATGACCACGCGGGCGCCCACGAGGCCGTAGACCCCGTCGATCGACGACACCGAGCGGATCACGCGGTCGGGCAGCGGTACAGGCTCCTCGCCCCGTCGGTACGGCGTCAGCACCAGCAGGTCACCGCCGAACCAGTCCTTGATCCGCGCGGCCTCGTAGGTCGTGCCGACGGCGAGGACGTCCGAGCCCAGCCGGGTGGCCTCCTCCGCCAGCCGCTCGTGCCCGAAGCCATAGCCGTTGCCCTTGCAGACCGGGACCAGCCCCGGGAACTGCTCCTGCACGTGCTTGTGGTGCGCCCGCCAGCGCGCGGTGTCGACGTAGAGCGTGAGCGCCATGGCCGGACCCGGAACCTTTCTAGTGGCTGCGGTGTATCAGAGGTATGGGAGCTATTGAAGCGAAGATCGCGACATCAGCGGCGCGACATGTAGATGTCGAGCGCCTTGTGGAGCAGCTTGTTGAGCGGGAAGTCCCACTCGCCGAGGTACTCGGCGGCCTGGCCGCCCGTGCCCACCTTGAACTGGATCAGGCCGAAGAGGTGATCGGTCTCGTCCAGCGAGTCGGAGATGCCCCGCAGGTCGTAGACAGTCGCGCCGAGAGCGTAGGCGTCGCGCAGCATCCGCCACTGCATAGCGTTCGAGGGCCGGACCTCACGGCCGATGTTGTCGGAGGCGCCGTAGGAGTACCAGACGTGCCCGCCGACGATCAGCATGGTCGCCGCGGAGAGGTTCACGCCCTCGTGCCGGGCGAAGTACAGCCGCATCCGGTTGGGGTCCTCGGTGTTGAGGGCCGTCCACATCCGCTGGAAGTACGACAGCGGGCGGGGCCGGAAATGGTCGCGCACCGCGGTGATCTCGTACAGCCGCTGCCACTCCTCGAGGTCCTGGTAACCGCCCTGGACGACCTCGACGCCGGCCTTCTCGGCCTTCTTGATGTTGCGGCGCCACAGCTGGTTGAAGTTCTTGTGCACCTCTTCCAGGGAGCGGTTGGCGAGTGGCACCTGGTAGACGTAACGGGGCTGCACGTCACCGAAACCGGCTCCCCCGTCCTCGCCCTGCTGCCAGCCCATGCGGCGCAGCTTGTCGGCGACCTCGAAGGCGCGCGGTTCGATGAAGTCGGCCTCGATGTCGCGAAGACGCTTCACATCCGGGTTCTGGATGCCCGCCTTGATGGAGGTGGCCTCCCAGCGCCGGATGATCACCGGCGGACCCATCTTCACCGAGAAGGCGCCCTGGTGCTTGAGATGCGCGAGCATCGGTTCCAGCCACTCGGTCAGATTCGGCGCGAACCAGTTGATGACCGGGCCCTCGGGCAGATAGGCGAGGTAGCGCTTGATCTTGGGCAGCTGCCGATAGAGGACGAGACCCGCGCCGACGAGTTCGCCGGTCTTGTCGAACCAGCCGAGGCTCTCGGAGCGCCACTCCGCCTTGACGTCTGCCCAGGCCGGAACCTGCATGTGGCTCGCCGACGGCAGGCTCTGGATGTATGCCAGATGCTGCTCGCGACTGATCGTCCTCAGGGTCAGGCTCATTGTGGGGCGCTCCTCGGGCTGGTGTGTCCCCATGGGTACAGGGGCTCCGGCTCTCGCGCCGAAGCCTACTGCGCCTTGCGAGCGCCCCGACTGGGCATACGGAACCTGCGCCCCGGCTCATGGGCCGCCGAGGCGTTGCGTGGTGCTTTGGATGGTGTCAGCTGGATCGTGCCCGTGGCGTCAGTCAGAAGACTCCACCGAAGAGGCCCCCGTGTGCCATGCCGAGGAAGAAGCCGATTGCGGACGCACCGAGACCGAGGATCAGCCCGAAGCGCTCGCGGGTCGTCTCCGAGATCCACTGGCCGTACGCGCCGGTGAGGATGCCCACCAGGCCGGTCCAGGAGCTCAGCAGGTGCAGGTTGTCGAACATCGCTGTGACGAACGCCGTGATGCCCAGCACCAGGGTCACCGCGAGCAGCGTGTCCTGGAGGGGGTGGGGCTTTCCGTCCGTGGCGAAAAGGCCTCCGGCGGTGTTGGGTCGCATTGCCTGTGCCATAGGGCACCTCCTGCGGAAGACGGCGCACAGTAGCGCCATACACACCCGATGTGTACAGAGTGACCGCCTCCGGGGCCGGATTTCAACCCGAAGCCGGTGTGCGGGTAGTCTGTACCGTCTGCACGGTGTCTGCCCATGTCACGGCCGGGACTACCGCAAGGAAGCCCCATTGTCAGTGGCGGCCGATACCGTTGCGTACGCATCACAACCCTCCTGCCACGGAACGACCGTGGCCGTTGAGTCCAAAGGAGGTGGGTTCCACATGCGTCACTACGAGGTGATGGTCATCCTCGACCCCGATCTGGAGGAGCGCGCTGTCTCCCCCCTGATCGAGAACTTCCTCTCCGTCGTCCGTGAGGGCAACGGCAAGGTTGAGAAGGTCGACACCTGGGGCCGTCGTCGGCTCTCGTACGAGATCAAGAAGAAGCCTGAGGGCATCTACTCGGTCATCGACCTGCAGGCCGAGCCTGCGGTCGTCAAGGAGCTCGACCGCCAGCTGAACCTGAACGAGTCGGTCCTCCGGACCAAGGTCCTCCGCCCCGAGACCCACTGAGCTTTCCCGCTCAGCTGATCTCGGGATTCGAGTAGCAGCAACCAAGCAGCCAGAGCAGCAAACCCGCCGAGAGGTTCCCCATGGCAGGCGAGACCGTCATCACGGTCGTCGGCAATCTTGTCGATGACCCCGAGCTGCGCTTCACCCCTTCCGGTGCGGCGGTCGCGAAGTTCCGTGTCGCGTCCACCCCCCGCACCTTCGACCGTCAGACCAACGAGTGGAAGGACGGCGAAAGCCTGTTCCTGACCTGCTCGGTCTGGCGTCAGGCGGCGGAGAACGTCGCCGAGTCGCTTCAGCGAGGCATGCGCGTCATCGTGCAGGGCCGGCTGAAGCAGCGGTCCTACGAGGACCGTGAGGGCGTCAAGCGCACGGTCTACGAGCTGGATGTCGAGGAAGTCGGCGCCAGCCTGCGCAGTGCCACGGCCAAGGTCACCAAGACCGCCGGCGGTGCCGGGCGGGGTGGCCAGGGTGGTTACAGCGGCGGCGGTGGCGGCCAGGGTGGTGGCGGCTGGGGTGGAAACTCCGGCGGCGGCCAGCCGGCCGGCGGTGCTCCCGCGGACGACCCGTGGGCGACCGGCGCTCCTGCCGGTGGCAGCCAGGGCGGCGGCGGTGGTGGCGGCTGGGGTGGAAACTCCGGCGGCGGCCAGCAGGGCGGCGGCTACTCGGACGAGCCCCCCTTCTAGGCCCTCGGGCCGAAGGGTGGGTCGTACCCACACTTCTTGATCACACAGGAGAAACACCATGGCGAAGCCGCCTGTGCGCAAGCCTAAGAAGAAGGTCTGCGCTTTTTGCAAGGACAAGGTCACGTACGTGGACTACAAGGACACGAACATGCTGCGGAAGTTCATTTCCGACCGCGGCAAGATCCGTGCCCGCCGCGTGACCGGCAACTGCACGCAGCACCAGCGTGACGTCGCCACGGCCGTCAAGAACAGCCGTGAGATGGCGCTGCTGCCCTACACCTCCACTGCGCGATAAGGGAAGGGTGACCGACTAATGAAGATCATCCTGACCCACGAGGTCTCTGGCCTCGGTGCCGCGGGCGACGTCGTCGACGTCAAGGACGGTTACGCTCGCAACTACCTGATCCCGCGGAACTTCGCGATCCGTTGGACCAAGGGTGGCGAGAAGGACGTCGAGCAGATCCGTCGTGCTCGCAAGATCCACGAGATCCAGACCATCGAGCAGGCCAACCAGGTGAAGGCCCAGCTCGAGGGTGTCAAGGTTCGCCTGGCTGTCCGCTCCGGCGACGCCGGTCGTCTCTTCGGTTCTGTCACCCCGGCCGATGTCGCTTCCGCGATCAAGGCTTCCGGTGGCCCCGAGGTCGACAAGCGCCGCATTGAGCTGGGCTCGCCGATCAAGACCCTGGGCGCCCACGAGACGTCCGTGCGTCTGCACCCCGAGGTTGCCGCCAAGGTCAACATCGAGGTCGTCGCGGCCTGATCGCTGCGTCTGGCTTGAGCAGCTTTGGCTGATCAGCTGAGAAGGGGCCGCACCCTCTGGGGCGCGGCCCCTTCCGTCTGCCGGCGACCGGGGCGCGGCCATGTTTCACGTGAAACGGTCAGCGCGGCCAGCTGGGTGTGTTTCACGTGAAACGGTCAGCGAGTAGCACCCGTCACCAACCAGTGGCCCGAGCGGGACCGCAGCCACAGGGTCAGCATCCGTACCGTCATCATCAGGGTCATGGCGGCCCAGAGAGCGGTCAGTCCACCGCCCAGCGTAGGAATGAGCAGGGCGACCGGGGCGAAGACCGCCAGAGTCAGGATCATCGCCTTGGCCAGGTAGGGGCCGTCTCCGGCGCCCATGAGTACGCCGTCCAGGACGAAGACGACACCGCAGATCGGCTGGGAGAGCGCCACGATCACCAGAGCGGGTAGCGCGGTGTCCTTGACCGCGGGGTCACCGGTGAACAAGGGAAGGAACAACGGCCGGGAGAGTACGACCAGTACGCCGAGAGTCACTCCGACCGCAATCCCCCACTCCACCATCCGACGGCATGCCTGGCGGGCACCTTCGGTGTCATCGGCGCCCAGATAGCGTCCGATGATGGCCTGCCCAGCGATGGCGATGGCGTCGAGTGCGAAGGCGAGCAGGCTCCACAGGGACAGGATGATCTGGTGGGCGGCGATGTCGGCGTCACCCAGGCGAGCCGCCACGGCCGTGGCAATCATCAGGATCGCTCTCAGGGAGAGCGTGCGGACCAGCAGCGGCACGCCTGCTTGGGCGGAGGCTCTGATCCCCGAAGCGTCGGGGCGCAGGGACGCGCCGTGCCTGCGCGCACCGCGAACGACGACCACGAGATAGGCGGCGGCCATGCCGCACTGGGCGATGACCGTGCCCCATGCGGAGCCGGCAATGCCGAGGTCGGCACCGTAGACGAGGCCTGCGTTGAGGACGGCGTTGGCTACGAAGCCGGCGATGGCCACGTAGAGCGGGGTCTTGGTGTCCTGCAGTCCGCGGAGTACCCCGGTCGACGCGAGTACCACCAGCATGGCCGGAATGCCGAGAGCCGAGATCCGCAGGTAGGTGGTCGCGAAGGGGGCTGCCGTGTCGGAGGCGCCGAAGAGCTCCACGATCGACGGAGCGGTGGGCAGGACGACGGCGATGACAACGGCACCGAGCAGCAGCGCCAGCCAGATGCCGTCCATGCCCTGGCGTATGGCGGCCTGGAGGTCTCCGGCTCCCACGCGGCGGGCGACGGCGGCCGTAGTGGCGTAGGCGAGGAAGACGAAGACGCTGACGGCCGTCGTGAGAAGAGCGGAGGCGATGCCGAGACCAGCGAGTTGAGCGGTGCCCAGATGTCCGACGATCGCGCTGTCGGCCATGACGAAGAGAGGCTCGGCGACAAGCGCGCCGAAGGCCGGAACGGCGAGTGCGACGATCTCGCGGTCGTGCTGTCGCCGTGTGGCCTGGGGGGTAGCTGACGCCTGTGTCATGTGCACCAATCTAATCGTCCACAGGTAAGAGATGCAATGGAGCTTAGACCCTTACGTACGTTCGGGACGTGTGTGCCGCTGTGTACAGTTCGAACTGATCTTGAGCCGACTGGGAAAGTTTTTCTTCTGCACAGCCGGTGGACGGCGAAGATGCAGGTCAAGACCCCTCTTTGGCGATGAGGCGCAGCTTGTTCACAGGCCTGTCCACCGAGTCGTGCACAGGTTTCGCGGAGTTCTCCACAGCATCTGGGCCGTCGTCCACATGGCCTGTGGATAACCAGATTGGCTGACGGTGCCGACGGGCCTACGGTGGTCCGGCGCCCGCTCCGTTCGTCGGCTTGGAAATCACCCCAAAACCGACGCGCCAGAACCGGAGTTGGGCGTCTCATTTGTCAGTGCCGTGCCGTAGAACTGAGAAGCACGGCGAGGTCCGCTCGGCGGACGGGAGGAGGTGGCTCGGTGAGCATTTCCGAGCCCTTGGACGACCCCTGGGCCGACAGCGGTCCCAGTGACCGTCTGCCCTCCTCGCGCCGCCGCGGCGACGGAGGCCGTGGCCGAGACGAACAGCACGACCGCGGCAGGGACACCGGCGAGTGGGACGGCGGAGGCACGGCCTTCGAGAGGGTCCCTCCTCAGGACCTGGATGCCGAGCAGTCGGTCCTCGGCGGCATGCTCCTGTCCAAGGACGCCATCGCGGACGTCGTCGAGGTCATCAAGGGCCACGACTTCTACAAGCCGGCCCACGAGACGATCTTCCAGGCAATCCTGGACGTCTACGCCAAGGGCGAGCCGGCCGACCCCATCACGATCGCCGCCGAACTCACCAAGCGCGGTGAGATCAACAAGGTCGGCGGCGCATCGTATCTGCACACCCTCGTCCAGACCGTGCCGACGGCGGCGAACGCCGAGTACTACGCGGAGATCGTCCACGAGCGTGCCGTCCTGCGGCGCCTGGTCGAGGCGGGGACGCGCATCACGCAGATGGGATACGCGGCCGACGACGACGTAGACGAGATCGTCAACCGAGCCCAGGCCGAGATCTACGCGGTCACCGAGCAGCGCACGAGCGAGGACTATCTGCCGCTCGGCGACATCATGGAGGGCGCACTCGACGAGATCGAGGCGATCGGCTCACGTAGCGGCGAGATGACCGGTGTGCCCACCGGTTTCACAGACCTCGATTCGCTCACCAACGGCTTGCACCCCGGCCAGATGATCGTCATCGCCGCCCGTCCCGCCATGGGCAAGTCCACCCTTGCGCTGGACTTCGCTCGCGCCGCTTCCATCAAGCACAACCTGGCCAGTGTCATCTTCTCCCTCGAAATGGGGCGCAACGAGATCGCGATGCGTCTCCTGTCGGCGGAAGCGCGCGTGGCCCTGCACCACATGCGTTCGGGCACCATGACGGACGAGGACTGGACCCGGCTGGCGCGCCGAATGCCCGAAGTGTCCTCCGCTCCGCTCTACATCGACGACTCCCCGAACCTGTCGATGATGGAGATCCGGGCCAAGTGCCGGCGGCTGAAGCAGCGCAATGACATCAAGCTCGTGATCATCGACTATCTGCAGCTGATGCAGGCCGGTGGTTCCAAGCGCTCCGAGAGCCGTCAGCAGGAGGTCTCGGACATGTCCCGTAACCTCAAGCTCCTGGCCAAGGAGCTTGAGGTCCCGGTGATCGCGCTCTCGCAGCTCAACCGTGGTCCCGAGCAGCGTACGGACAAGAAGCCGATGGTGTCCGACCTGCGCGAGTCCGGCTCCATCGAGCAGGACGCCGACATGGTGATTCTGCTGCACCGCGAGGACGCCTATGAGAAGGAGTCGCCGCGCGCCGGCGAGGCCGACATCATCGTGGGCAAGCACCGAAACGGCCCGACGGCGACGATCACTGTCGCCTTCCAGGGCCACTACTCGCGCTTCGTGGACATGGCGCAGACCTGATGTCCGTACGTCGGCGCAGCGTGCTGCCGCCGGCGGAGGAGCTTCGACTCGCTGCACGCACCCGTGGACCTGCCGTCCTCACGCCGCCTGGGCGCCGCGGCCCTGAGGCTTCTCTGGGCACTCACTGCGCGCAGACCTGAGGCTGTCCCCGAGACGAACTCCCTGCCACGCCGTCCCGGCACCCGGCCCCACCTCGAGCTCCTGACCGCCGCGACGGTGGCCGAGGTCCACGAGCGTGGCCACCGGAGGAGGCCGCTCGTCCCCCTGCCGAGCGGGCGGCCATGACTCACTCGGTCCATGTGGTGCGCGAACTCGTGCCCGGGGTTCTGGCCCACTACGACCCTCGGTCACCCGTCAGCAGGGTGGACACCAGGCGTCCGACCGATCCGCCGGTCGCCGCCCGGGTTCGCCGAGCGTTCGACGCGCAGATCACCTGGGCGTGCGACGGGCGTCGGCGGTCGGCCCCCTGCAAGGCCCGCAGGGCTAAAGAAGTCGACGTCCGCGTCGTCGGCGGGATGGACTGGGGGCATGACGACATCTCAGGGAGAGCTGCTTCCCGGTACACGCAGGGCGTTGCTGCACCGGATCGCCGTGGCCCAGGCCGAGGGGCGGGCACCATCGCTGGTAGCGGCGGTCGTGCGGGGCGGACGGACGGTGTGGCACGGCGCGCGTACCTTGGTGGGCGGGCACGCCCCGGACGAGAACGTGCAGTACCGCATCGGGTCGATCACCAAGACCTTCACCGCCGTTCTCGTCTTGCGACTGCGGGACGAGGGACTGCTCGACCTCGGTGACCCGCTGGAGAAGTACCTGTCCGGCACAGGAGCGGGGGAGGCCACGGTGGCCGAACTCCTCGCCCACACCAGCGGATTGGCGGCCGAGTCTCCCGCGCCCTGGTGGGAGCGCACCTCCGGGGAACTGCGTCCGGAAATCGCCGACGTACTGGGCGAGCAGCCCTTCCTGCATCCCGTCGGACGCCACTTCCACTACTCGAACCCCGGCTACACCCTGCTCGGCGCACTCGTCGAGAAGCTGCGTGGCGCTCCGTGGGAGGAGGTGCTCCGACGTGAAGTGCTCGTACCCCTGAGCCTCGACCGCACGAGCGTCCGCCCGGAAGCGCCGCATGCGGGCGGCTGGGCAGTACATCCGTGGGCCGACGTGATGCTGCCCGAACCCTCCGAGGACCTCGGACGGATGGCTCCGGCGGGTCAACTCTGGTCAACCACTGCTGACTTGGCCAGGTTTGCGGTCTTCCTCGCCAACGGCGACGGTCGCGTACTGAGTGCGGAGACCGTGCGGGAAATGCACCTGCCCGCGGCTCCGGCCGGAATGACGGATCTCGCCGACGGCGCCTCTTACGGGCTCGGATTGCAGGTCCAGCACCGCGACGGGCGACTGCTCGTGGGCCATTCGGGCTCGCTGCCCGGCTTCCTGGCGAATCTCACGATCGGTGTGGCGGACGACGTGGCCGCAGTCGTACTCGCCAACTGCACCTCCGGCCCGCAGCTGTCCGTCGTAGGGGCCGATCTCGTACGGATCGTCGCCGAGGCCGAACCCAGGATCCCGGAGCCCTGGCGTCCGATGCGCGAAGCCGACTCGTCCTCACTGGAGTTGGCGGGTCAGTGGTACTGGGGAACGAACGGATTCGCCCTGCGGTTGACTGCGGACGGATTCGCCTCGCTGGAGCCTCTGTCGGGCGCAGGCCGGCGCTCGCGATTTCGGGCCAACGGTGACGGCACCTGGACCGGGCTGGAGGGCTACTTTCATGGGGAGCTCTTGAAGGCCGTACGGCGGCCTGATGGGTCCGTGGACCACCTGGACCTCGGCTCGTTCGTGTTCACTCGGCAGCCGTATGACGAGGCGTCCTCCGTGCCGGGTGGAGTTGATCCGGAGGGGTGGCGGGGCATCGGTTAGACGCCCCTGCCTGATCGGCTGAGCGGCGCCCTGTTTCACGTGAAACAGGGCGCCTTGTTGTGCCGTGAGCGAGTGGCCACGGGGGAGGCTCACAGTGCCAGCTTGAAGCCCACATGCGAGGCCGTGAAACCGAGCCGCTCGTAGAAGCGGTGGGCGTCCGTGCGTGTGCTGTCGGACGTCAGCTGCACCAACTGGCAGTTCTGACGCCGGGATTCCTCGACCGCCCATTCGATGAGCCGGGTCCCGAGTCCACTGCCACGCTCATCGGCGTGGATGCGCACCCCTTCGATGATCGATCTGGTGGCACCGCGCCGGGACAGGCCCGGAACGACTGTGAGCTGAAGCGTGCCCACCACGCGACCCTTCCGCTCCGCCACGACCAGATGCTGGTTCGGGTCCGAGGAGAGGCGCTCCAGCGCGCTCACATAGGGCGCCAGATCGTCCGGGGACTCGCGCTGGGCGCCCAGGGGGTCGTCGGCGAGCATGCCGACGATCGCGGAGAGGTCGTCCAGCGCGGCGGGCCGAATTTCAAGATCTCCCATGACGGCACCCTATGCCGGGTGCCCGCGTACAGGCACCGCAGGTATGCGGAGGGGCTTGAGGGTGTGGACCTGCTAGTAGCCACCGTTTGTAGATATCGAGCGTCTGCAATTATTGTGTCTGTACTCAACCAGCTCCTGCAATCATCTTGGAAGGTGGCATCCCATGCCGCTCGCGCTTCTGGCTCTCGCGATCGGGGCCTTCGGAATCGGAACGACCGAGTTCGTGATCATGGGGCTTCTGCCAGAGGTCGCGGACGACTTCGGGGTCTCCATCCCCACCGCCGGCTTCCTGGTCACCGGCTACGCGCTCGGCGTCATGTTCGGCGCTCCGCTGATGACCGCCCTCGGCACCAAGGTCTCCCGCAAGCGGATGCTGATGCTGCTGATGGGGCTGTTCGTCGTCGGAAATCTGCTCTCCGCCCTCGCCCCGGCCTTCACCGTCATGCTGATCGGCAGGGTGGTCGCCTCCCTCGCCCATGGAGCCTTCTTCGGCATCGGCTCGGTCGTCGCCGCCGACCTCGTAGCCCCGGACAAGAAGGCCGGAGCCATCGCGATGATGTTCACCGGCCTGACCGTCGCCAATGTCGTCGGGGTCCCGCTCGGCACACTGATCGGTCAGGCCGCCGGTTGGCGTCTCACTTTCACGATCGTCGCGGCCCTCGGTGTCATCGGTCTGATCGGCGTTGCCAGGCTCGTCCCCGAGATACCCCGGCCGGAGGGCGTGCGTCTGCGCCACGAGCTGGCCGCCTTCAAGAATGCCCAGGTGCTGCTCGCCATGGCGATGACTGTCCTCGGCTTCGGCGGCGTCTTCGCCGCCATCACCTACATCGCACCGATGATGACCCACGTGGCCGGCTTCGCCGACAGTTCGGTGACCTGGCTGCTGGTCCTCTTCGGGCTCGGCATGGTCGGCGGCAACCTCGTGGGCGGCAAGTACGCCGACCGCGCTCTGATGCCCATGCTGTACGTCTCTCTGGGCGCCCTGGCCGTCGTGCTCGCGCTCTTCACGCTCACCGCGCACAACAAGGTCCTGGCCGGCGTCACGATCGCTCTCATCGGTGCTCTGGGCTTCGCCGCCGTGCCGCCGCTCCAGAAGAGGGTCCTCGACCAGGCGCACGACGCCCCTACGCTTGCCTCAGCCGTGAACATCGGTGCCTTCAACCTCGGCAACGCGCTCTCGGCCTGGCTCGGCGGCCTGGTCATCTCTGCCGGCTTCGGCTACACCGCTCCCAACTGGGTGGGCGCAGCCCTGGCAGCGGGGGCTCTCCTCCTCGCGTTTCTCTCGGCTGGGTTGGAGCGTCGGGACAGCGCTCCCAGCGCCGTGGTGGCAGACGCGACGCCCGCCGACAAGAGGGCCGCAGTGCACCACTGAGCCGACCCGACCGGCAGCCAGGAACAGACCTGCCTCAGAGTGCCGCCACGGTCAGCGGAGCGAACCGCCGGCTCCAGTCGCCCGGCAGCTCCGGGACTCCGTACGTCATGACCGAGTTGAGGCCTACCGGCGCCAGCCCCCGTTCCCTGCCCCACGCCCGCAGCTCTTCGTGTCGTACGTCGACGTCGGTGCGCAGCGGACGGTCGGTGCCTGCGGCGAGCGAGGTGAGGAGTGCCTGTGCGGTCTCGGTGTCACGTGCGATCAGCGGGCCCACGACATGGGTGTTCATATTGGGCCAGGCGGCCGCGTATCCGATGATCCGGCCGCTCTCCTCGGCTACCCGCAACTGGTCGGCGAAGGCGGGCAGCCGGGTGATGAGATGCGTGCGATCCGTGCCGAGCACCTCCTCGTCGAGCCGGAGAATCGTGGCGAGGTCCTCAGCGGTGGCCGCACGTGTGCTCACCGTCGGCGCCGGACCGCCCGGAGTGAAGCGCCCCTGGAGCATCTCTGCCCGACCGGTCAGCTTGAAGCCCAGTTCCTCGTAGAGCGGACGACCGTTGGGCGTCGCGTGAAGAGTCAGAGGGGTTGTGCCCATCGCGGAGAGAACGTGGCTCATGAGCCGACGGCCGATGCCCTGTCGGGCGTGCCGTTCCGCGACCAGCACCATCCCGATCGCTCCCAGGTCGGGCTCGCTGTAGGGACCGTACTCCGTGACCACGCAGGCGGTGACGAGCCCTCCGTGGGGGTCGTCGATGCCATAGCCCTTTCCGGCCGCGAGCAGGAGGCCCCACTTGTGCTCCTCGCGCGGCCACCCCCGGTCCTCGGACAAGTCTGCGCAGGCGGTGAGATCGCGAAGCGTCAGACGGCGGATGGGGAGAGCTGCGAGGGAAGGAATCGGCACGCACGTCAGGCTGTCCGATGGGTGCCCTCGCCGTCCACCTGTTTCCCGGGGCGCGTACGAGCTTTTGGCCATGTCGTAGCCAAGCGCACAACAGGCGATCAGATGCCGGGTGTTTCACGTGAAACATCGGAGAACGGCGACCGTCCGGCGATCGACCGGAAGCGCTGGCGCCTCAGAGGGGTTCATGGACCACTAGCCTCAAGAACATGGCGAGACTTCATCTCTTCGACCTCGACGGCACGTTGCTGCATGGGACCAGCGCTCCCGTGCAGATTTCCCGGCAGCTCGGGCTCGAGGCCGAGACGGTGGCACTCGACCAGGCGGTCGGGGCCGGACTGATAGGCCCGCCCGAATATGCACAGCAGGTGCACGCGCTGTGGGCGTCCCTGACCGAGGCGCACGTCGTCGCGGCCTTCGAAGGTGCCCCGTGGCTGGCCCGCATTCGTGAGGTCTGGGCGGAGATCAGGGGACAGGGCGACTACTGCGCGGTCGTGTCGCTCTCGCCGTCCTTCTTCGTGGAACGGCTCACCAGTTGGGGAGCTCATGCCGCATACGGGTCCCGCTTTCCGGCCGTCCCCTTCACCGAGCCCGTGGATCCTGCCGGAGCCCTCAGCGCCGCCGCCAAGGTCCTGATCGCGGACCGGCTGTGTGAGCGATTCGGAGTGACACGAGCGGACTGCGTTGCCTATGGAGACTCGTCCTCCGACAAGGATCTGTTCGTTGCGGTGCCGATCTCCGTTGCGGTCAATGCGGACCATCATCTGTCCGATATCTCGACCCACTCCTACAAGGGCATGGATCTGTGGGAAGCCTATGAATTGGTGCGCCACGCCCGGTAATTGAGGCAATTCACAGTTCGTCCCGCGAACACCCCGCGAGCAATTCGTGGAGGAGGAGGCGGGACTTGTGTGCGGAGCGGTGACCGGTAGGGTCGACTCCGGTTCCTGTCCGTACTGGGGTGCGACTGCCTCTGTGCGGCCGAGAGTGGGGCAATGCAGCCTAATCGGACGGAGAGATCGAAGACCCGCATTTGTGGTTGTACGGCCAGGGCATTCGCGCGCGGTGGGACGCTGCAGTGTGGGTGATGCGGCCAATGTCACACTCTCGCCTACTTGTCCGTACGGACGGCGAATGCGGGTTGAATGTGGCCGTGTTGGCCGGGACGCCGAGCGGGGAAAGCGAGCCGTCTGCGGGGGAAAGCAGGCATCTTCCGACCGAGGAAGTGCGCAGACCGACCGAAAGATGTTCGAGGCGAGGCACACCATGGACGCTCCGACCACCATGTCGGCCGACAACGGTATATCCGGGGGCGGGGGCGGCTGGTTCACTTCACGCAATCAGCCGACGGCGGCGCCCGGCGCCGAACAGCAGACGGCGGAGGGAAGCAGGCTGGCCGCGCTGCGCCCGGTCCGCAGGCCGAGGACGGATAACTCGCCAGGGCCCTCGACAGCCACCGAACCGGATCCGTCGGACCAGACCACGGCGCCGCCCGGCACGCAGGCCGACCGCGAGGAAGTGACCCCGGCCGAGGAGATGGACGCCCCGGCCGACGAGACACAGCCCCCGGCACGGTCGGAGGAGATACACCCCCCGGATCAGAGCCAGCAGAGGGGGCAGACCCCGAGTTCCGCCCCCGCTCAGCCCCCGAAAGTGCCGGACGACACCCCCTCCGCAAGCCTCCGAGTGCCCGTCCAGCGCTCCTCCCCACCCCAGGGCACCACCCCGCCGCTCGGTACCGCTTCGCCTCAGTTTCCGGGCCTGTCCCCGAGAGACCAACCGCCCTCCCCGGACGCCGTCCGCATCCGCCGGACCATGGCCGAGGTGGCTCCTGTCGCCGAGAAGGTCACTTCGTACTTCTACGCGTTGCTCTTCGTACGCCACCCCGAACTGCGCCCACTGTTCCCCGCCGCCATGGACGCCCAGCGGGACCGCCTGCTCAGGGCACTGCTGACGGCGGCCGAGCACATCGACAACACCCCCGTCCTGGTCGACTACCTAAAGAACCTGGGCCGGGGCCATCGCAAGTACGGCACCCGTGCCGAGCACTATCCGGCGGTCGGGGAGTGCCTCATCGGCGCGCTGAGCAAGTACGCCTCCGGCATCTGGGACACGGAGACGGAAGCGGCCTGGGTCCGGGCGTACACGACGATCTCGCAGGTGATGATCGACGCGGCGGCCGCGGACGAACTGCGCGCCCCCGCCTGGTGGTATGCGGAGGTCGTGGCACACGACCTGAGGACCCCGGACGTCGCCGTCGTCACCGTCCGGCCCGACCAGCCCTACCCCTTCCTCGCCGGCCAGTACACAAGCCTGGAGACACCGTGGTGGCCGCGCATATGGCGGCACTACTCCTTCGCCTCGGCGCCACGCTCAGACGGTCTGCTGTCGTTCCACGTGAAGGCCGTCCCCGCGGGCTGGGTCTCCAACGCCCTGGTGCACCGGGCTCGCCCCGGCGACATCATCCGGCTCGGTCCGCCGGCCGGGTCCATGACCGTGGACCACACCACCGACAGCGGACTGCTCTGTCTGGGCGGCGGAACCGGCATAGCTCCGATCAAGGCGCTGGTCGAGGACGTCGCCGAACGCGGCGCACGACGGTCTGTCGAGGTGTTCTACGGGGCCCGCACTGACAACGACCTGTACGACATCGACACGATGCTCAGGCTCCAGCAGTCCCACCCCTGGCTGTCCGTCCGCGCCATCGTCGATCAGCAGGCCCATGTCCAGCTCCCGGACGCCGTACGCGAGTACGGCCCCTGGCACGAGTACGACGCCTATCTCTCGGGCCCGCCCGGCATGATCCGCAGTGGTGTGGACACGCTCAGGTCCATCGGGATCCCGTCGGAACGCATACGCCACGACTCCGTGGAGGAGATCGTCCTGGCGCAGTGATCCTCCGAGAGGTCAGCCCAGATCCGGGGCGTGCATGGCCCGTACGCCTTCGATGTTGCCGTCCAGATAGTGCCGCAGGGACAGCGGGACCAGGTGGACGGAGGCGATCCCGACGCGGGTGAACGGCACCCGGACGATCTCGTACTCTCCGATGGGCTCGTCCACTTCCGGCCCATGCCGCAGGGACGGGTCCATCGATTCCAGGTGGCAGACGAAGAAGTGCTGCACCTTCACTCCGGTAGCGCCGCCGTCGTCACCGATGTGCTCGACGGTGTCGACGAAGCAGGGCACCACGTCGGTGATCTTGGCGCCGAGCTCTTCGTACACCTCGCGGTGCAGGGCGTCGACGACGGTCGTGTCCGTCGGCTCGACTCCGCCGCCGGGAGTCAGCCAGTAGGAATCCATGCCGGGCTTGGTGCGCTTGATCAGGATCAGGTCGTCACCGTCCAGCAGGACGGCACGGGCGGTGCGCTTGACCACGGGTCGGACGGTCATGGGGGGAATGTGGCCCGGATGGTTCCACGTGAAACATCGCATGTGGTGACCGACCGGGCTCGCTGCGTTAAAAGCGCAAAGTAGCTGCTCAACCCCAGTCGGCAGCCGCTCGCAGTAACCACTCGTGCGCCCGTGCGATGTGCGGCATGGCCAGCGTTCCGGTGCGCACCACCAGGAAGTACGTCCGAAGCGGTGGCACGGTGGGCTCGTGGAGGGCGACGACGTCACCACGCTCCAGTGCTGACGCGCACAGATAGCGCGGCAGCACCGCGAGCCCGGCGCCCGCGACCGCACAGGCGAGAACCGCACGCAGATCGGGGACGACGACGGTGCCCGGGGCGGCCGGGCGGGAGTCGAAGACGGAGGCCCAGTAGCGCGAAACGAAGGGGAGTGACTCGTGCACCTCGATCACGGGGACGTTCTCGAACGCGGGGGCTCGTTTGACCGACGGAACAGTCTCGAGCGCCTCCCCTGAGCCAATCTGACCGGCCCACTTCGGTGCGGCGACCAGGACGTGCTCCTCGTCGCAGAGCGTGCTCGCCGTGAGCAGCGCACCCCGTGGACGAGCCGTGCTGATGGCCAGATCGTGATGCCCGGCGGCCAGACCCTCCAGTGTTTCCTCGGCGTTCCCGAAGGACGCCCGCAGAGCGTAGCCCTGGCCGTCCTCGCCGTTCAGCTCGGTGAGCGCGGGCAGCGCCCGCTCGGCGGTGAACTCGGGTGGCCCCGCGAGATGCAGTGTCCTCAGGGACGACTCGTCGTCGAGGCCGGTCTCGGTGATCTCCACCAGGGCGTCGAGATGGGGGGCGGCCTTGTGGGCGAGTTCGTCGCCGATGGTCGTCGGGGTCACGCCGCGGGCCTGGCGCAGGAAGAGGGGGCGCCCCAACTGCCTTTCCAGGGTGCGGATCTGCGAGGTGACGGCCGGCTGCGAGAGGCCCAGCAGCGCTGCGGCACGGGTGAAGGAACCGGCCCGGTGCACCGTCACAAAGGTGCGCAACAAAGCCAGATCCATGGCGGTGCCCCCTTCCCTGCCCTTCTCCCCGCCTTGAGGCCGGGCCAACTATAAATATGTCGATAGGTCTCTGTCGCTACTGTGATTGGACACTGACAGAGAGTCAACTAGCCTTGTTCGCGCGGTTCTTCGCGCGCAGAACCGGGGGCGGTCCGAGCCACGAGGGGGGAGGCTCGGACCGTCCGTTGTACGTAGCCGGACACCTGCGAAACCATGAGGAATCGGTCAGTCCGTCGATTCGTCCAGCGCACGCAGCACATCCGCCACCAGGTCCTCGGGATCCTCCGCCCCGACCGAGAAGCGGATGAAGCCCTCCGGCACGTCGTCCCCGCCCCAGCGCCGACGTCGCTCGGCCGTGGAGCGCACTCCGCCGAAGCTCGTCGCGTCGTCCACGAGCCGCAAGGCGTCGAGGAAACGGTTGGCACGCACGCGCGTGGGCAGCGTGAAGGAGACCACGCAGCCATAGCGGCGCATCTGCTGCGATGCGATCTTGTGCGACGGGTCGTCGGCCAGTCCCGGGTAGCGCAGCCCGGTCACCTCCGGCCGCTCGCGCAACGCCTGGGCGAGCACGAGCGCGGTCGCGTTCTGCCGGTCGACCCGCATCTGGAGCGTGGCGATCGAGCGATGCGCGAGCCAGGCCTCCATCGGTCCCGCGATCGCACCGACGATCTTCCGCCAACGGCGTACGGCGTCCATGGCCTCGCCCGCGCGGCCGGTGACGTACCCCAGGAGGACGTCTCCGTGCCCCGTGAGCTGCTTGGTGCCGCTGGCCACGGAGAAGTCCGCGCCGAGCTCCAGCGGGCGCTGTCCGAGCGGCGTGGCGAGCGTGTTGTCGACGGCCACGAGCGCCCCACGCGCGTGTGCCGCCTCGACCAGCCGCCGGATGTCGCACACGTCGAGGCCGGGGTTCGACGGCGTCTCGAGCCACAACAGCCGTGCGCCGTCCAGGATGTCGAGCTGGGCGTCACCGGCGGTGGGAGCGGTGCGCACCTCGATGCCGTACGTCTCCAGCTGCGCCTTCACCAGGGGCATCGCCTGGTAGCAGTCGTCGGGCAGGACCACGGTGTCGCCTGCGCGCAGTTGGGAGAAGAGGACGGCGGAAATGGCCGCCATGCCCGAGGCGAAGACCAGCGTCTCCACGCCGTCCTGCCCCGGCGCCTCCAGTTCGCCAATGGCGCTTTCCAGCAGGTTCCAGGTCGGGTTCGTGTCGCGGCCATAGGTGTACGGGCCGTCCACCTCCCCGGGCAGATGGAAGTGGGCGGCGAAGGCGGGACCGGGCAGGGTCGGTTCGTTCTTGACCGCCTCGGGCAGTCCGGCCCGCACCGCGCGCGTGCCCTCTCCCTTGTCCGCAGCCCTGTCGCTCATGCCACCCGTCCTTCCGTCTGCTCGCGCACCTCGGCGAGCAGACCCTCGCTCGCCGTCTCCACCATCTCAAGGCACTCCTCGAAGCCGTCCAGGCCCCCGTAGTACGGGTCCGGAACGTCGAGCTCGTCGCCTGCGGCGGGGTCGTACGAACGCAGCAGCCGAACCTTCGCGGCATCCTGCGGGGTCGGTGCGAGGCGTCGCAGCGCCTTGAGGTGGCCGGTGTCGAGGGCGATGACGAGGTCGAGGCGGGAGAACCAGGACGGCTGGAACTGCCGGGCCGTGTGACCGCCGTCGTAGCCGTGCTCCTCCAGGACGGACACGGTGCGCGGATCGGCGCCGTCGCCCTCGTGCCAGCCACCTGTTCCGGCGCTGTCGACCTCGACCAGACCGTCCAGGCCGGCCTCCGCCACGCGGGCGCGGAAGACCGACTCGGCCATCGGGGAACGGCAGATGTTGCCCGTACAGACGAAACAGACGCGGTAGGCCATGCCTCGTCAGTCCTCGTCGGGCAGGACGACGTGCAGGGCCCAGGCCACTATCGAGATGATCAGGCCGCCCAGGACGGCGGTCCAGAACCCCTCGACGTGGAAGCTCAGGTCGAGCTTGTCGGCCAGCCACGAGGTGAGCAGCAGCATCAGTGCGTTGACGATCAGGGTGAACAGGCCGAGCGTCAGGATGAACAGCGGGAAGGTCAGTACCTTCACGATCGGCTTGACCAGGACGTTCACCAGGCCGAAGACCAGGGCGACCAGGATCAGCGTCCAGACCTTCTTGCCGGTGCTGCCACCCGTCAGGGTGATCTTGTCGAGCAGCCACACCGCGACCGCCAGAGCACCCGCGTTGGCGATCGTCTTGACTACGAAATTCTTCATGTGTCTGATCGTGACAGAAGAGATCGGTTACGGGCACTGACGAGGGCGGACCAAGTCGATGAAGGCATTCCGGTTGGATGAACTGGAGGCGGAGCGAGCCGCCAACGACGGCGCCTATCTGCAGTTCCTGCGTGAGCGGAACATGTCCGTCGGCCTCTACGCGCTCGACGCCGGCGCCCAGGACCCGCAGCAGCCCCACCACCAGGACGAGGTCTACTTCGTGGTCAGCGGCCGCGCGGCGATCACCGTGGGCATGGAGACCACCCAGGTGTCGCGCGGCAGCGTGGTGTACGTACCGGCCGGTGTCGCCCACAAGTTCCACCACATCAGCGAGGACCTCAGGGTCATGGTGGTGTTCTCTCCCCCGGAGAGCTGACCTGCGGTCTCGGGGTTCCCTAGGGGATCAGTCAGGGGAGGACAAGGGGTGCGAGGCCCCCGCAGAGGCACCTGCCGGCCCTAGCATCGAGTGCAGGACATTGATGGATCCGGTACCAGAGGTGCCGGACGGTGCAGGACTTCAGAGAGGTTAAGTGCGATGGGAGAGATCTTCGCGGGGCTGCCGTGGTGGGTGAAGTGGATCGCTGTGCCGGTCATTGCCCTGGTCGTGTTCGGCGGGCTGATAGCCACGGTCGTCGGCTTCGTCATCGGCCTGCTCTTCAAGCTGCTGGTCTTCGTAGCCCTGGTCGGCGGACTCGTCTACGTCGTACGGAAGTTCATGTCGAGCTCCTCGTCGCGCAGCGACTGGTGAGCGTCCGGAGGGGGCCGGGCGGCCGGTAACAGGAATCCCCCGTTCGCTCGGGGGAGGGAAGTTTTCCGGACGGACCGTATACGTGCGGTGGCGGACCGTTAAAGTCCGGAACTCGACGCGGGGACGACCCCGCGAGCGGCGTACACCCCCTCCCGTGTTCCCCGCACGGGGCCCCTCGCGCTCCGGGAGTGACCCTTGGCCACGGTTGACACCGCACCCGCACAGATCGACCGTTCGACGACGGCTCCCGCACAACCGACGGCTTCGGCACAGCCGACAGCGCCGGTACAACCGACAGCTCCCGCACAGCCGTGTGCTTCGGTACGACCGTCCGCCCCCGTACGACCGTCAGCCCCCGTCCAGCGCCACGCGGCGGGCTCCTCCGAAGCACCCGAACAGGCCCACTCCGCGACGCTCATCGGGTCCGTCCAGCGTGCGATGCGTCTGCTCGAGTCCGTCGCGGAGCACGAACACGGAGCACCCGCCAAACAACTCGCCCGCGAGACCGGGCTGGCGCTCCCCACGGCGTACCACCTGTTGCGCACCCTCGTGCACGAGGGCTATCTGCGCCGCGACAAGGGCCTGTTCTTCCTCGGCGAGGCGGCCGAGCGGCTGAGCAGCAGCGGAGCAGAGCAGAAACGTCGCAGCACCGTCGTCGAGGCGCTCGCGCACTGGCGCGACCTGATCGGCGTGCCGGTGTACTACGCGCAGTACCGGAGCGGCGAGATCGAGGTCCTCTGTGTCTCCGACAGCCCCGGCAACCCGGCGGTCGAGGAGTGGGCCGACTTCCGCGAGACCGGACACGCGCACGCCATCGGGCAGTGCCTCCTCGCCCAGCTCGACGACGAGGCCCGGCGCGACCACCTGGACCGGTATCCCGTGCAGTCCATCACCCCGTACACCGTGCGCGACGGGCACAGCCTGCTCCGGCGTCTCGAACGGGCCGCGCGAATGGAACCGGTGATCGAGCGTCAGGAGTACGCACTGGGGACGGTGTGTGCGGCCATTCCGATCACGTTGGGTAATACCGCGGCAACGATGGCCATCTCCCTGCCCGCCCGTCAGGCGGACCGGTTGCCGACCGCAACCCAGCAACTGCAAGAGGAAATCGGGCGGCTGATGGGCTCGCTGGCGATCTCTATCAGTATCTGAAAACTCACTCCTTGTGATCTGTTGTGTACGTTCAGCAAGATGCCACCAGTGTCAGAGGGATCATTCCCGGCCAACGAAGGCAGACGACGGGGTAGGCGATGCGCGAGTCCGTACAGGCAGAGGTCATGATGAGCTTTCTCGTCTCGGAGGAGCTCTCCTTCCGCATTCCGGTGGAGCTGCGCTACGAGGCCTGCGACCCCTACGCAGTCCGGCTGACCTTCCATCTCCCGGGCGATGACCCGGTGACCTGGGCTTTCGGCCGCGAGCTGCTGATCGACGGAGTGGGTCGGCCATGTGGAGAAGGCGACGTGCGCGTCTCGCCCGCCGGTTCCGACCTGCTGGGCGACGTCCTGATCAGGCTTCAGGTCGGCGGCGATCAGGCACTGTTCCGCTCGTCGACGGCGCCGGTCATCGCGTTCCTCGACCGCACCGACAAGTTGGTGCCGCTGGGGCAGGAGGCCGCTCTGGCCGATTTCGACACCCACCTCGACGAGGCGCTGGACCGGATCTTGGCGGAGGAACAGAGCGCGGGCTGACGCCTTACGGCATTGGGGTTTCCGGTATTGAGGTGACGGAACGCCTCATCGTGAGGTGGGAGGATGCAGGAACGCTTCTGCCGCGGTGGGACCCTGAGCGTGTAGGAACGTGGCGCCGGGCCGGGCTGCCCGCACATGCCCTACGGCGAGCGCGTCTCATCGTTGAAGCCGGGAGCCGGGAGCCGGGAGCCCCGGGCTGCTTCGGGCGAATCCTGAAGTCGCCTTCACGCTGGACTGGGTGGGCCCGAACGGAGCGGAGCGGTCCGCGCCTCATGCGGCGCCCCGCCTGGGGGAGATCGGCCACTCGGTGCCCGTCCGACGGAGGGCGCGATCAGAAGCGCCCCAGTCTCGGCTTGCCCCCGCGGCCCAGCTCAGTGCTTGCGCCGCCGCCCCTTGCCACCGCGTGCCGCTGCCGGCCGGCTGTCAGCCGTACCCGCGCTCGCGCTGGTCGCCGGTACGGGCACGGGCATGGGAGCCCCTGCTCCCGCACTCACCGTTCCCGTCCCCGGCCGGTCCGCCGAGACCACCAGGGCCGCGAGGACCGTGGTGACCGGAACCGAGGCGACGAGGCCGATCGAGCCGACCAGCGTGCGCACGATCTCCTCCGCCACGAGCTCACTGTTGGCGACGGCTCCCACGCTGGACTGTGCGATGGAGAAGAGCAGCAGCAGCGGCAGCGCGGCACCCGCGTAGGCGAGGACGAGCGTGTTGACGACGGAGGCGATGTGGTCCCGCCCGATCCGGATACCCGCACGGTAGAGCCCACGCCAGCCCATGGTCGGGTTGGCCTCGTGCAGCTCCCAGACGGCGGAGGTCTGCGTGACCGTCACATCGTCGAGGACACCGAGCGAGCCGATGATGACGCCGGCGAGCAGCAGTCCGCTCATGTCGATCGACGGATACAGCCCATGGATGAGCCCGGTGTTGTCGTCCGTGTTGCCCGTGAGCGCGGCCCAACCGATGAACTGCGATCCGAGGATGCCGATCAGAATCAGGGAGATCAGCGTGCCCAGCACCGCCACGGAGGTTCTGGCCGACAGACCGTGGCACATGTAGAGGGCGATCAGCATGATGGCGCTCGACCCGACCACCGCCACGAGGAGCGGGTTCGAGCCCTGCAGGATCGCGGGCAGGACGAAGAAGTTCAGCAACAGGAAACTGACGGTCAGCGCGACCAGGGCCATGACACCGCGCAGTCGTCCGACGATCACCACGGCGAGCGCGAAGATGCCGGCGAGGAGTCCCATGGGGAGCCTGCGGTTCACGTCGGCGACCGAGTACTGCAGATCCCTGGGCGCCGAGGGTTCGTACGCGACCACGACCTTCTGGCCCTCGTGCAACTGCCGGGACTGGTCCGGTTGGACGATCTCCGTGAAGGTGCGGCCCTTGTCGTTCCCGGTGTCGACCCGGATCGTCGCCTTCTTGCAGGTGCCGTTCGCCTGCTGCTCGGCGGAGGAGCCCTCGGCGGTGGAGGTGTCCCCGGTCGGGGCCTCCCCCGAGGCGTTCACCGACTTGCAGCTGACGCTCACGACCTTGCTGACCGTGGCCTGCTGGGTCTGTCTGTCGAAGCCGACCCCGGTGCGTTCGTGCGCCGGAGCGCCACCGGGCCACAGCACTGCGAGACCCACCACCACGGCTACGCCGAACGGGATGAGGATCGCCGCGATAACCTTGCGCAGGTGCTTGGAGACGGGAGTTGCCGGCCCGTGGCTGTGACTGTGGCCGTGCCCGCCACCGCTGCCGGACTCGGAACCGTCCCCCTGCGCGTGCCCATGCGCATGCCCGTGTCCGTCGCCGGGTCCGTGCCCGTGGCCGTCACCACCACCCCGGCCCCCGCCACCCCGACCGCTACCGCCCTGGCCGCCGCCCAGGTCACTGCCACCACCCTGGCCACCGCCACCGGCTCGGGGCCCGTACCCATAGTCCTGCCCGCTGTGGCCGCCCTGCCCGCCCTGCCCGCCGTGCTCATGCTCGTGCCAGTCGTCGGCCCCGCCGTCTCCGAAAGTCCCGCGGGAGCCATTGCCGGGGCCAGGCCCGGTGCCGTTTCCGGAGCCCGGCCGGCGCGGAGGCTCGGGAGGCGGGTACGGGGGCTGATGCGTCGTGGTCACCGACCGATCATCGCAAGAACGACAGGGGCCCTCTGTTCACCGCGCCCGAATTGACGCTAGCGTGGAGCCACCTTTGTACACGCGGGAGCTCGGAGCACCGGGCTGAGAGGGCGCTGACCTCCGTCCCAGCGATGTTTCACGTGGAACGTCATCTCGAACGAGTGACGTTCCCCACGAAACGTCGACAGACGGAAACCGCTGCGTCGACCGCCGAACCTGTTACCGGGTAATGCCGGCGTAGGGAGTAGGTCTCATGACCATCAAGGACGCGCGCACGCCTGCCTCCGATCAGCTCGACGGGGAGGCCGGGAAGTCCATCGGCTGGCACAAGGCGTACATCGAGGGCTCGCGCCCCGACCTTCGGGTGCCGGTCCGTCAGGTGCACCTCACCAACGGGCAGTCGGTCACGCTGTACGACACGTCCGGCCCGTACACCGATCCGGTCACCGAGACGGATGTCCGACGGGGCCTTGCCCCACTGCGCGACAACTGGATCATCGCCCGTGGGGACACCGAGGAGTACGCGGGACGTCCCGTGCGCCCCGAGGACGACGGGATCAAGCACACCTCACCGCGGGGTGGCCTCCGTAACCTCGACGCGGTCTTCCCGGGGAGGCCACGCCAGCCGCGCCGTAGCCGTGACGGCAGCGCGGTCACGCAGCTCGCCTACGCCCGTCGCGGTGAGATCACACCGGAGATGGAGTACGTGGCCATCCGGGAGAACGTCTCTCCCGAGGTCGTACGGGAGGAGATCGCGGCGGGGCGCGCGGTGCTGCCGGCGAACGTCAACCACCCCGAGATCGAGCCGATGATCATCGGCAAGCGGTTCCTGGTGAAGGTCAACGCCAACATCGGCAACTCCGCGGTGACCTCCTCCATCGAGGAGGAGGTGGAGAAGATGACCTGGGCGACCCGCTGGGGCGCCGACACGGTCATGGACCTGTCCACCGGCCGCAACATCCACACCACTCGCGAGTGGGTGCTGCGCAACTCTCCTGTCCCCATCGGCACTGTGCCGCTCTATCAGGCGCTGGAGAAGGTCGACGGCCGCGCCGAGGAGCTGACCTGGGAGATCTACAAGGACACCGTCATCGAACAGGCCGAGCAGGGCGTGGACTACATGACGGTTCACGCGGGCGTGCGCCTGCCGTACGTACCACTGACGGCCAACCGCAAGACCGGCATCGTCTCGCGCGGCGGCTCGATCATGGCGGCCTGGTGCCTCGCGCACCACAAGGAGTCGTTTCTGTACGAGAACTTCGAGGAACTGTGCGAGATCCTCGCCGCCTACGACGTCACGTACTCGCTGGGCGACGGCCTCAGGCCCGGTTCGATCGCGGACGCCAACGACGAGGCACAGTTCGCGGAGTTGCGCACGCTCGGGGAACTCAACCGGATCGCGAAGCGTTTCAACGTACAGACCATGATCGAGGGCCCGGGGCACGTCCCGATGCACAAGATCAAGGAGAACATCGACCTTCAGCAGGAGATCTGCGATGAAGCTCCGTTCTATACGCTCGGCCCGCTGACAACCGACGTCGCGCCGGCCTACGACCACATCACCTCCGGCATCGGCGCCGCGATGATCGCCTGGTGGGGCACCGCGATGCTCTGCTACGTCACGCCCAAGGAGCACCTGGGCCTGCCCAACCGGGACGACGTCAAGACGGGTGTAATCACCTACAAGATCGCCGCTCATGCGGCCGACCTCGCCAAGGGACACCCAGGCGCCCAGGAGTGGGACGACGCCCTCTCCGACGCCCGCTTCGAGTTCCGCTGGGAGGACCAGTTCAATCTGGCCCTCGACCCCGACACGGCCCGGGAGTTCCACGACGAGACCCTCCCGGCCGAACCGGCCAAGACGGCCCACTTCTGCTCCATGTGCGGGCCGAAGTTCTGCTCGATGAAGATCTCCCAGGACATCCGCCGTCGCCACGGCGACAGTCAGGGGGAGATCGAGGAGGGCATGGCCCAGAAGTCGAAGGAGTTCGCGGCGGCGGGCAACCGGGTGTATCTGCCGATCACGGAGTGACGTAGGCGAATCGCTCGCTGACCGGCGCGGCGCACCATCGGCAGTCGGCCCGCGGCCGAGTCTTCGGCTTGCGCTCCCCGTGGTGGGGGCGCAAGCCGAGGGGCTGTGCCGGGTGCTACTCCGGCTGGTGTTCCGGCCCCCCGAAGTCCGGGCTGGTGTAGTCCGGGCTGCTGAAGCTCGGGCGGGCACCGGATGCTCCGTCGTCCGGGCTGCTGAAGCCCGGGCGGTCGTAGCCGAGGCTGGGCATCCGGCTGGTCGGTGCGGGTGGAGCCGTGTGGTGCAGTGCGGCGGTGCCGGGGTCGGCCAGGGCCTCCCTGAGGAAGGGGAGGATGCCGCGTTCCAGCAGGGCCTCGCGCCAGGCGTCCCTGGCCCGTGCCACCTCCTCATTCAGCTCGCCGTACCCCGCGTCCGGCGAGGGCCGGTTGCGCAGGGCGGTGAGCAGCAGTCCGACAGCGGCGACGAGGATCGCTGCCGCGGTCAGGGCGCCGAACACCCATCCGATGGTGATCATGGCGTGGGCGAACGCCGGCGGTGGGCTGAGCATCTGGAGGATGTAACCCACGAGCAGGAAGATCGCCGCGGCTATTCCGGCGAGGACGGGCGTCAGGACCGCGGCGACGGCGACGGCGCCCGCACCGGCGGTCTCGGCGACCTCTCCCATGGTGGTGGCGAGCCCCATCGCACCCGTGCCCGACTCGGCGGGACCGGGTTCGTGCACGGACGACAGGGTGGACGGCGCCGCCGGGCGGCGCTGTTCCTCGCGGACCTTCACGTAGTGCTGGTACTCGGTCGCCGCGGCCGCCGTGACGAGTGCGGTGGCGTTGAGCGCCATGGTGCGCAGCTGTTCGGGATTCAGCCGCTGTCCGACAGCGGCCAGTTCGGGACGGTGTGGTGCGGAGCGCAGCGCCTCATCGAGGATCCGCTCGTACTCCTGGCGGTCCTCGCTGTGCAGGTGCTGCGGAACGCTGTTCATGTGCATCCCCCGATGCTCCGTAGGGCTTGGGGCTCGCATGCCAACGAGCCGTCGGGCAGAAACGGAGGGGAGCCTGCTACGGATAAGCAGATGGTAGAGCGGTCACGGCACAGGGTGACAGGGGGTTTCCAGAAATTGGCCTCTGGCCTGCGCGGTCGACGGTCAGTCCGTCATGGGGGAACGACTGCCCCGCGAACGTTCAGATATCCAGGGGAAGTTGCTGGACCAGCAGTTTTCCGGCCATGGTCACCCCGCCGTCCATCGCGATGGCCAGTCCGTCGGCGTAGACGTGCGGTCCCTCGACCACCGGACCGGATTCGTCCTCATCGTCCTCGGAACCCACTTCGCCGAGCAGATAGGGGATCGGACTGTGGCCGTGAACGATCCGCGCGCCACCGTACGTATCGAGCAGGGAGCGCACATGGTCGGCCCCGCCCTCGTCGCGGAAGGAGAACCGCTTGGTCAACTTCCGGAACAGATCCCACACCTCGTCCGCGTCGTTGCGCGTGAGGGTCTCGCGGACGGTGTCGTTGACCGCCTCGATCGAGTCGCCGTAGTCGAGGTAGGCGGTCGTGTCGGAATGGACGAGCAGATGTCCGTCGACCTCCTCGACGGCGTCCAGCCGTGCCATCCACTGCAGATGGTGGTCCTGGAGGCGGTCCATGTCGGTCTTCTGTCCGCCGTTGAGCAGCCAGGCCGCCTGGAAGGTGGCGGTGCCCGCGCCGGAGTTGACGGGGGTGTCGCCGAACCGCTTGGCGCCGAGCAGCAGCAGTTCGTGGTTGCCCATGAGGGCCTTGCAGTAGCCGCCGGCCGCGGCGGCCTCCGCTGACAGCCGCATCACGAGGTCGATGACGCCGATGCCGTCGGGGCCGCGGTCGGTGAAGTCGCCGAGGAACCACAGCCGGGCGGTGCCCGCGCACCAGTTGCCCGCGGCGTCGACGAGGCCCTTCTCATGGAGTGCGGCCATCAGTTCGTCGAGGTAGCCGTGGACGTCGCCGACGACGAACAGCGGACCGGGACCGTCCACCGCCTGTTCCGCGGGGTCGGCGGCCGACTGGAACTCGTCGCCGTGGTTGATGACGGGCAGGTCCTGCGCGGTGGGGGTGTACCCCTCCGGGTAGGCCTCCTCCTCGGCCGGGACGACGTCGCCTGGGTGCGTGCTGTGGCCGTACGGACCGGTCTCGTTGACGTACGCGGGCACCCGGAAGTCGCGCAGCACCGCCGTGCGCTCCGCCTCGGGTCCCTGACCGGCCCCCTGAGTCATCAGACCCCTCCACCATCGCGCCGCATCTGCACCGCTTCGGACTGCCTGGTCGCAGCGGCCCGCGGTGTCGTGGGCCCATCATAGGAATGCGGATCGCGCCGTGTGATGACCCAGGGGTAGTGAATCGGAGCGAGACTCCTGTTCACCGCGGCATTCGCCCCGATTGGGCCGGGCTTGGACCCTCGCCCGGCCGCTTCCTGCTACTTCCCCTCGGGCGACCGCGGCGAGCTGACCGTCGTGCGCGGGGCACGCCGCTGGGAGGAGGTGCGCACGATCAGCTCGGTCGGTATCACCTGCTCGACCGGTTGGTCCGATTCGACCCCCTCGATGGCGTCGATGAGGAGCTGGACCACGGCCGTGCCGATGTGGCGCGGCTTGAGGGAGAGCGTGGTGACGGGCGGCTCGGTGCCGGCGTACACGGTGGACTCGCTGCAGCACACGATCAGCAGATCGTCCGGGACACGCAGCCCGTAGCGGCGGGCGGCGGCCAGCAGGTCGGTGCCGTTCGGGTCGAACAGGCCGTAGACGGCGTCCGGCCGGTCCGGGCGGGCGAGCAACCGGTCGGCGGCGACGGCGCCCGCGCACGGATCGTGGGCGGGGTAGGCCTCGTAGACCGGGTCCTGCCCGACCCGCTCGCACCAACGCAGATACGCGCTGGTCGACAGGTGGGTGTACGTGTCCGTCGTCGTCCCCGTCAGCAGGCCGATGCGGCGGGCGCCGGCGTCGGCCAGATGGTCGAGGATGCCGAGGACGGCGGCCTCGTGGTCGTTGTCGACCCAGGCGGTGACCGGGAGGGTCCCGGCCGGGCGGCCGTCGGAGACAACCGGTAACCCCTGCCGGACCAGCTCGCTGACGACCGGGTCCTGGTCGGAGGGGTCGATGACCACGGTGCCGTCCAGGGCGACGTTCGACCACACGTCGTGGCGCGAGGTCGCGGGCAGGATGACGAGGGCGTAGCCGCGGGCGAGCGCGGCGGAGGTGGCGGCCCGCGCCATCTCGGCGAAGTACGCGAACTCGGTGAAGGTGAAAGGTTCATCCCCGTACGTCGTCACGGTCAGGCCGATGAGTCCTGACTTGCCGGTACGGAGGGTTCTGGCCGCGGCCGAGGGCCGGTAGCCCAGCCGGTCTGCGACCTCCCTGACATGGCGGCGGGTGGCGTCCGGGAGCCTGCCCTTGCCGTTCAGGGCGTCGGAGACGGTCGTGATGGAGACTCCGGCGGCGGCGGCCACGTCTCTGATGCCCGCCCGGCCCGGCCGGCTGCCTCGACGGGAGGTTTCCGCGCGGCTCACCTGGTGCTTCCCTGCTGCTGTCATGGCGAGCCGATAGTAGGGCTCATGCGGTGGGGTAGGGCGGACGCATATGCACGCGTTGACAGGCACGTTTCTGCAAGGTCATATAGCGTCAACTACCTTTGAAACAGAGACAGTTAAACGATCCAATGGCATTACGTAACTTGTCGACACGCATGGGCCTGCCAAGGTCCCGATGTTTCGAAGAGGTCTCAACTCACCTGCACGGGTGACGCGCGCCACGGCGCGAGCCACCGGCGCATAGATATATGTGACCGCGCCCCTTGATTCGTCTGTCTTCGTACGGTGATGCCCCTGATGCCTGTGGGGCAGATGAGGTTCGCTTCCACCTGTACGCGGCGGCGCCCAATCCTCATAAGGTGAGCAGTATTGGATGCCGGCTGCCGGAGTCGGACGCCATGAGTCGGTGGTCATGAGGAGGACTGCGGTGAGCGAGACGAGCCCCAAGCTGCGCGCCGAGCTGGAGGGTATCCCCACGTACAAGCCGGGCAAGCCCGCCGCTGCCGGCGGTCCGGTGGCCTACAAACTGTCCTCCAACGAGAACCCGTATCCGCCGCTGCCGGGAGTGCTGGAGACCGTGACGGCCGCCGTCTCCTCCTTCAACCGCTACCCGGACATGGCCTGCACAGGTCTGATGAACGAGCTGTCCGAGCGCTTCGGCGTCCCGCTCTCCCATCTGGCCACCGGCACCGGCTCCGTCGGCGTCGCCCAGCAGCTGATCCAGGCGACCTCGGGACCGGGTGACGAGGTGATCTACGCCTGGCGGTCCTTCGAGGCGTACCCGATCATCACGCAGATCAGCGGTGCCACCTCGGTGAAGGTGCCGCTGACGGCGGGCGACGTGCACGACCTGGACGCGATGGCCGAAGCGATCACCGAGCGGACCCGGCTGATCTTCGTCTGCAACCCGAACAACCCGACGGGCACGGTCGTGAAGCGGGCCGAGCTGGAACGGTTCCTCGACCGGGTGCCGAGTGACGTGCTGGTGGTGCTCGACGAGGCCTACCGCGAGTTCATCCGTGACCCCGAGGTGCCGGACGGTGTGGAGCTGTACCGCACACGGCCGAACGTCTGTGTGCTGCGCACCTTCTCCAAGGCGTACGGCCTCGCCGGCCTCAGGGTCGGCTTCGCGATCGCCCACGAGCCGGTGGCCGCGGCGCTGCGCAAGACCGCGGTGCCCTTCGGGGTCAGCCAGATCGCGCAGGAGGCGGCGATCGCCTCGCTGCGGGCCGAGGACGAACTCCTGGGCCGGGTCGGCTCGCTGGTCTGCGAGCGCAACCGCGTGGTGGAGGGACTGCGAGCTCAGGGCTGGACGGTGCCCGAGACGCAGGCCAACTTCGTGTGGCTGCGGCTGGGGGAGCGCACGGTCGACTTCGCGGCGGCGTGTGAGCAGCATGGCGTGGTGGTACGGCCGTTCCCGGGCGAGGGCGTGCGGGTGACGGTCGGGGAGACCGAGGCGAACGACATCTTCCTGAAGGTGGCGGAGGGGTTCCGTAAGGAGCTGTGACGGGACGTGTGCGACTGCGGGCGTGGGGGTTTCACGTGAAACCCCCACGCCCCGCGCGCCAGGGCCGACCGGTCCCTCCCTGATGTGACCTATCGGACCCTCCCAGGGACCCCCCGCCCGTCCCGTGCCGAACAACCATGCGTCATACTTGCTTGTGAATGTGAACGCTTTCACAAGCGCGCACTATGCACGCATATGTTCCACAAGCCTGTGAGGTAAGGAGCGGCGACGTGGACCTGGCTCTGGCGCCGGAGACCCTGGCGCGCTGGCAGTTCGGCATCACCACCGTCTACCACTTCCTGTTCGTCCCCCTGACGATCTCTCTGGCCGCCCTCACGGCCGGCCTCCAGACGGCCTGGGTGCGGACGGAGAACGAGAAGTACCTCAGGGCCACCAAGTTCTGGGGCAAGCTCTTCCTGATCAACATCGCGATGGGCGTGGTCACCGGCATCGTGCAGGAATTCCAGTTCGGCATGAACTGGTCCGACTACTCGCGCTTCGTCGGCGACGTCTTCGGCGCTCCCCTGGCCTTCGAGGCCCTGATCGCCTTCTTCTTCGAGTCCACATTCATAGGTCTGTGGATCTTCGGCTGGGACAAGCTGCCCAAGAAGATCCACTTGGCCTGCATCTGGATGGTCTCGATCGGCACGATCCTGTCGGCCTACTTCATCCTCGCGGCCAACTCGTGGATGCAGCACCCGGTCGGCTACCGGATCAACAAGGAGAGGGGCCGGGCGGAACTCACCGACTTCTGGGCGGTACTGACACAGAACACCGCGCTCGCCCAGGTCTTCCACACGATGTCGGCCACCTTCCTGACCGGTGGCGCCTTCATGGTGGGCATCGCGGCCTTCCATCTGTTCCGCAAAAAGCACGTCGCCGTGATGAAGACCTCGCTGCGCCTCGGCCTGGTCACCGTGGTCATCGCCGGCATGCTCACCGCGATCAGCGGTGACACCCTCGGCAAGGTCATGTTCAAGCAGCAGCCGATGAAGATGGCGGCCGCCGAGGCCCTGTGGGACGGCCAGGACTCGGCACCCTTCTCGATCTTCGCCTACGGCGACGTGGAAAAGGGCCACAACACCGTGGCCATCGAGATCCCGGGCCTGCTGTCCTTCCTCGCCGACGACAACTTCACCTCGTTCGTCCCCGGCATCAACGACGTCAACAAGGCCGAGCAGGAGAAGTACGGGCCGGGCGACTACCGGCCCAACATCCCCGTCACCTTCTGGGCCTTCCGCTGGATGATCGGTTTCGGCATGGCGTCCTTCGCCATCGGTCTCGCCGGACTCTGGCTGACCCGCAAGAAGTTCATGCTCCCGCAGCACCTGCGTGTCGGCGAGGACGAGGTTCCGCATCTGGTCCTCTTCAAGAACAAGGCCCTCAGCCCCAAGCTCGGCAGGCTCTACTGGCTCGTGGCGATCTGGACCCTTGGCTTCCCACTGATCGCCAACTCCTGGGGCTGGATCTTCACCGAGATGGGCCGCCAGCCATGGGTCGTCTACGGCGTTCTGCAGACCCGGCACGCGGTCTCCCCCGGCGTTTCCCAGGCCGAGGTCCTCACCTCGATGCTCGTCTTCACGACTCTCTACGCCATCCTCGCCGTCGTCGAGGTGAAGTTGCTCGTGAAGTACGTCAAGGCCGGCCCGCCCGAACTCACCGAGGCCGACCTCAACTCGCCCACGAAGATCGGCGGCGACACCCGTGACGCCGACAAGCCGATGGCCTTCTCGTACTAGGCCGAGGGAGATCGAGTCATGGAACTTCACGACGTCTGGTTCGTGCTCATCGCCGTCCTGTGGACCGGCTACTTCTTCCTGGAGGGCTTCGACTTCGGGGTCGGTGTCCTCACCAAGCTGCTCGCCCGTGACCGGGCCGAGAAGCGTGTCCTGATCAACACCATCGGTCCCGTCTGGGACGGCAACGAGGTGTGGCTGCTGACGGCGGGCGGTGCCACCTTCGCCGCCTTCCCCGACTGGTACGCCACGCTCTTCTCCGGCTTCTATCTGCCGCTGCTGGTCATCCTGGTCTGCCTGATCGTCCGGGGCGTCGCCTTCGAGTACCGGGCCAAGCGGCCCGAGGAGAACTGGCAGCGCAACTGGGAGACCGCGATCTTCTGGACCTCGCTCATCCCGGCGTTCCTGTGGGGCGTGGCCTTCGGCAACATCGTGCACGGGGTGAAGATCGACCAGGACTTCGAGTACGTCGGCACCCTCTGGGACCTGTTCAACCCGTACGCCCTGCTCGGTGGACTGGTGACGCTGACGCTGTTCACCTTCCACGGAACGGTCTTCACGGCTCTGAAGACCGTCGGGGAGATCCGGGAGCGGGCGCGGAAGCTGGCGACCCGGGTCGGCGTCGTCTCGGCCGCGCTGGCGCTGATCTTCCTGCTCTGGACGCAGGTCGACAGCGGCGACGCCAAGAGCCTGGTCGCGCTGGTGGTCGCCGTGGCCGCACTGGTCGCCGCCCTGGTGGCCAACCAGGCCGGGCGTGAGGGCTGGTCGTTCGCCCTGTCGGGCGTCACCATCGTGGCCGCCGTCGCGATGCTCTTCCTGACGCTCTTCCCGAACGTCATGCCGTCCTCACTCGACGCGGACTGGAGCCTGACGGTCACCAACGCCTCGTCGAGCCCGTACACCCTGAAGATCATGACCTGGTGCGCGGGGATCGCCACACCGATCGTCCTGCTCTACCAGGGCTGGACGTACTGGGTGTTCCGCAAGCGGATCGGCACGCAGCACATCGCTGAACCTGTGCACTGAGCCCGAGATGGGGCATGTTTCACGTGAAACATGCCCCTTGAGAAGAGGGTGTGTTTCACGTGAAACCGATCGACCCGCGTCTGCTCCGATACGCCCGGGCCACCCGACTGTTCCTGGTGGCCGTGGTCGGCCTGGGTGGCCTCGGTGCCCTGCTGGTCATCGCCCAGGCGATGCTCGTCGCCGAGGTCGTGGTGGGCGCGTTCCAGCACGGTCTGGCGGTCGCGGAACTCCGTACTCCCCTGCTGCTGTTGGCAGCCGTCGCTGTCGGTCGCGGGCTCGTCTCCTGGCTCACCGAGCTTGCGGCGCACCGCGCGAGTGCCGCAGTGAAGTCGGAACTGCGGGGGCGGCTGCTGGAGCGGGCCACGACGCTGGGGCCCGGGTGGCTGAGCGGTCAGCGGACCGGGTCGCTGGTCGCCCTCGCCACCAGGGGGGTCGATGCCCTCGACGACTACTTCTCGCGCTATCTCCCGCAGTTGGGCCTTGCGGTGGTCGTGCCGGTGGCGGTGCTGGCGCGGATCGTGACCGAGGACTGGGTATCGGCGGCCATCATCGTCGGGACCCTGCCCCTCATCCCTGTCTTCATGGTGCTGATCGGCTGGGCCACTCAGTCCCGGATGGACCGCCAGTGGCAGCTGCTGTCCCGGTTGTCGGGGCACTTCCTGGACGTCGTCGCCGGGCTGCCCACACTGAAGGTGTTCGGCCGGGCCAAGGCGCAGGCCGAGTCGATCCGGCGCATCACCGGCGAGTACCGGCAGGCGACCATGCGGACGCTGCGGATCGCCTTCATCTCCTCCTTCGCCCTGGAGTTGCTGTCGACGCTCTCGGTGGCGCTGGTCGCCGTGACCATCGGGATGCGGCTCGTCCACGGCGAGATGCACCTGTACGACGGCCTGGTCATCCTCATCCTTGCCCCCGAGGCGTATCTGCCCCTGCGGCAGGTCGGCGCGCAGTATCACGCGGCGGCGGAGGGGCTGACAGCCGCCGAGGAGATCTTCTCGGTGCTGGAGACGCCGGTGCCGAGGTCGGGTACCGCTGCGGTGCCCGCCGGTGGGCTGGCCTTCGAGCAGGTCACGGTCACGTACCCCGGGCGTTCGGATGACGCCGTCGCGGACGTGTCCTTCGAGGTCGCGCCCGGGGAGACGGTCGCTCTGGTCGGGCCCAGCGGCGCGGGCAAGTCCACGCTGCTGAACGTCCTGCTGGGATTCGTACGGCCGACCGAGGGACGGGTCCGGATCGGGGGAGTCGACCTCGCCGAGGTCGACCTGGAGGAGTGGCGTTCGCGCATTGCGTGGGTGCCGCAGCGGCCTCAGTTGTTCGCCGGGACGGTCGCCGAGAACGTGCGGCTGGCCCGGCCGGACGCCGACGAGGCCGCGGTGCGAGGGGCGTTGGGGGACGCGGGGGCGCTGGAGTTCGTCGACGCGCTGCCCCTGGGGGCCGACACCGTGCTCGGCGAGGACGGGGCCGGGCTGTCCGCCGGGCAGCGGCAACGACTCGCGCTGGCCCGGGCTTTCCTCGCGGATCGGCCGGTGCTGCTCCTCGACGAGCCGACGGCGGCGCTCGACGGAGCCACCGAGGCGGAGGTCGTGGCGGCGGTACGGAGGCTCGCGGCCGGGCGGACGGTGCTGCTGGTGGTGCACCGGCCGGCGCTCCTCGGGGTGGCCGACCGGGTGGTGCGGTTGGCGGAGCCGACGGTACCGGCTCCGGTGGAGGCCATGGCCAGGGTGCCCGCGGCACGTACGGTCGAGGACAGCAGCCCTGCTTCGGCCGAGCCCGGGACGACCGCGCCGCCGGCAGAGGCGCGCAGCGTTCTGTCCCGCGTGCGTGCCATGTCCGGCCCCCGACGAGGCCGACTCGCCCTCGCACTGCTGCTCGGGAGCCTCGCGCTCGGCAGTGCCGTGGGCCTGATGGCCACCTCCGGGTGGCTGATCTCGCGGGCTTCGCAGCAGCCGCCCGTGCTGTATCTGATGGTGGCCGTGACGGCGACCAGGGCCTTCGGGATCGGCCGGGCGGTGTTCCGGTACGCGGAGCGCCTGGTGTCGCACGACGCCGTGCTGCGGATGCTCGCCGACACCAGGGTCGCCGTGTACCGGCGCCTGGAGCGACTGGCGCCGGCCGGTCTGCGCACGGCGCGCCGGGGTGATCTGCTCTCACGGCTCGTCTCCGACGTGGACGCCCTCCAGGACTACTGGCTGCGCTGGCTGCTGCCCGCAGGTGCCGCGCTCGTGGTGTCCACGGCCTCCGTGGGTTTCACGGCCTGGTTGTTGCCCGAGGCAGGTGCCGCGCTCGCCGTGGGCCTGCTGGCCGCCGGTGTCGGTGTCCCGCTGATCACCGCAGCCGTGGCTCGCCGTGCCGAGCGCCGACTGGCCCCCGCCCGAGGGGAACTGGCGACGCGGGTGACCGATCTCCTGACCGGAACTGCGGAGTTGACCGTCGCCGGTGCTCTGCCCGCCCGTACCGCCGAGGCACGGCGGGCGGACGGCGTCCTCACCCGGATCGCCTCCCGCGCCGCCACCGCCACCGCACTCGGTGACGGACTCACCGCCCTGATCTGCGGCCTGACCGTCACCGCCGCCGCCCTCGTGGGCGCCCAGGCGGTCGCCTCCGGGCGGCTCGGCGGGGTCGCCATGGCCGTCGTGGTGCTCACTCCACTGGCATCCTTCGAGGCTGTGCTCGGGCTGCCGCTCGCCGTGCAGTACCGGCAGCGGGTGCGCATGAGCGCGGAGCGCGTCCACGAGGTGCTGGACGCGCCCGCGCCCGTACGGGAACCGGGGCTTGCTCGGCAGGCGCCTGCCTCCCCGTTCCCGGTTGTCCTCAAGGGGCTGACCACTCGGCACGAGGGCCAGGATCGGGACGCCCTCACGGGCCTCGATCTGAGCCTGGCGGAGGGCCGGAGGATCGCCGTTGTCGGCGCATCCGGCTCGGGCAAGACCACGCTCGCGCAGGTGCTGCTGCGCTTCCTGGACGCGGACGCCGGCACCTACACCCTGGGCGGCGTGGACGCCTACGGGCTGCACAGCGACGACGTACGGCGGCTGGTGGGGTTGTGCGCGCAGGACGCACATCTCTTCGACAGCTCGGTGCGCGAGAACCTGCTCCTTGCCAAGAAGGACGCGACCGAGGACGAGCTGCGGGACGCACTGCATCGGGCTCGCCTGCTCGACTGGGCCGAGAACCTGCCCGACGGGTTCGACACCCTGGTCGGCGAGCACGGGGCGTGGCTGTCCGGCGGTCAGCGGCAGCGGCTCGCGCTGGCCCGGGCACTGCTCGCCGACTTCCCGGTCCTTGTCCTGGACGAGCCCGCCGAGCATCTCGACCTGCCCACCGCCGACGCGCTCACCGCCGATCTGCTGGCCGCCACCGAGGGCCGTACGACGCTCCTCATCACGCACCGGCTGGCAGGTCTCGAGTCGGTGGACGAGGTGGTCGTACTCGATGAAGGACGGGTCGTGCAGCGGGGTTCCTACGCTGAGCTGGCGGGGGTGGAGGGGCCGTTGCGGGCAATGGCCGAGCGGGAGGCGGAGTCGGAGTTGCTGGTGGCGGCGCGCTGAGGCCTTGGGTTGCGGCTCACGCGAGGAGCGGTCCTCGGCTGAGCCGCAGCGACCCCTACCGCCGCTCCAGCATCCGCTCGATCACGACGGCCACCCCGTCGTCGTTGTTGGCGACGGTCCGGCCCGAGGCCGCGGCGATCACGTCCGGGTGGGCGTTGCCCATCGCGTACGACTGTCCGGCCCAGGTGAGCATCTCGACATCGTTGGGCATGTCCCCGAACGCGACGACCTCCTCGTGCGAGATTCCGCGCTCGGCGCAGCACAGGGCGAGCGTGCTGGCCTTGGAGACGCCGGGACCGCTGATCTCCAGCAGGGCACTGGGGCTGGACCGGGTGACGTTGGCGCGGTCGCCGATGGCGAGGCGCGAGAGGGTGAGGAAGGCGTCCGGGTCGATCGAGGGATGGTAGGCGAGAATCTTCAGCACCGGTTCGGCGGCACCGGGACCGTCCTCGGCCAGCAGGTCCTCGGCCGGTGCGAGGTTGTCGGGGATCTCCATGTGCAGCTTGGGATAGTCAGGCTCCTGGTAGAAGCCGTACGTCTGCTCCACCGCGTACACCGTGCCGGGCGCCGCTTCCCTCAGCAGCCGTACGGCATCCAGCGCGTTCTCCCGGGCCAGCTCGCGTACCTTCACGAACCGGTGGGCGCCGGGGCCGCCGTGCAGGTCGACCACCGCGGCGCCGTTGCCGCAGATGGCCAGGCCGTGACCGTGGACGTGGTCGCTGACGACGTCCATCCAGCGGGCCGGGCGGCCGGTGACGAAGAAGACCTCGATGCCCGCCTTCTCGGCGGCGGCGAGAGCCGCGACCGTGCGCGGGGACACCGACTTGTCGTCGCGCAGCAGAGTGCCGTCGAGATCTGTGGCGATCAGGCGCGGAGGTATGTCGGCGGCCGGGGTCTCGGGCTGTCGAGTAGCTGAGGTCACGCGCTCATTCTCCCGTATACGCCTGCACGACCGGACGGGTGCCCGCACAGGTGAGACATAGATGACGCAGGAGCGGACCTCATCCGCCCCGGTGCTGCCGCCTCAGCCCAGTTGTGCCGGTGCTTCCATGGCGATCTGCTCGAAGACCTTCTCGTCGGCGGCGAAGTCCGAGTCGGGGATCGGCCAGTGGATCACTAGCTCCGTGAAGCCGAGCTCCCGGTGGCGGCCCGCGAAGTCGACGAAGGCGTCGAGGGACTCCAGCGGGCGCCCGCGGTCCGGGGTGAAGCCGGTGAGCAGGATCTTGTCGAGCGAGTTCACGTCCCGGCCGAGCGACGCACAGGCGTCGGTGAGCTTCTCGGCCTGGCCGCGGAGGGCCTGGAGGGACTGCTCGGGCGTGCCGTTCTCGTACAGCTTCGGGTCGCCGGTGGTCACCCACGCCTGGCCGTGGCGGGCGGCGAGCCGCAGTCCGCGGGGGCCGGTGGCGGCCACGGCGAAGGGCAGCCTGGGCCGCTGGACACAGCCGGGGATGTTGCGGGCCTCGTGCGCCGAGTAGAAGTCGCCCTCGTAGGACACCGAGTCCTCGCAGAGCAGGCGGTCGAGCAGCGGGACGAACTCGGCGAGCCGGTCGGCACGCTCGCGCGGGCTCCACGGATCCTGGCCGAGCGCGGTGGCGTCGAAGCCGGTGCCACCCGCGCCGATACCGAGGGTGACGCGGCCGCCGGAGATGTCGTCGAGTGTGATCAGTTCCTTGGCGAGGTTCACCGGGTGCCGGAAGTTCGGCGAGGTCACCAGGGTGCCCAGGCGCAGCCGGTCGGTGACGCCCGCGGCGCCTGTCAGCGTGGGCAGGGCACCGAACCAGGGGCCGTCGCGGAAGGTGCGCCAGGACAGGTGGTCGTAGGTGTATCCGGTGTGGAAGCCGAGTTGGTCCGCGCGCTGCCATGCCTCGCGGCTCCCCTCGTTCCAGCGGCGGTAGGGGAGGATCACGGTGCTCAGGCGCAGATTCATGTGTCCGAGCGTAAGGGCCGACCCGTGTTTCACGTGAAACAGTGACCCACAGTCACTGTGTTCGCCCGCTGAGCCAGGGGCTGAGTCCGACCGGGATGAACTCCTTGTGCACGCGGTCACCCGGTAGCGGCACCATCAGGAAGTGGCTGGGCGGGAAGCGGCGCTTCTTCACCCAGGCGTGGCCTTCGTAGAGGGCGCGGAGGAAGGCGGGGACATCGTCGCGGGCGATGTCGGGGCACTCGACTCCGTCGACGGTGATCAGGGCGTCGTCGTCCGGGAACAGCCGCACATCCACTTGCGGCCGGCCGCCGAGTTCGACGTAGGCCTCGTGGGGCAGGGTGCCGTCCGGGTCGGTGGTGACGCCGACGCCCGCAGCGCTGCGGCGCGAGGTCTGGTCGGCGCCGATGTCGTGGGTCACCTCGATCGCGAGCCCGTACGCGGCGGCGAGGGCGCGGAGCGCGGTGACGGCGGCCTCGGTGGTGGGGAGGTGGTCCATGCCGTGGTGCATGGCGTCGATCATCCCCCGCCGAGGCTCAGTGCTGCTCGTGAAACCGCAGGTAGCGCGGTTGCACGGACTGGGTCAGCCACACGCCGTTCGCGCTGACGTGGAAGGCGTGGCCGTCGCGGTGCATGGCTTCCGCGTCCACGGAGAGCACGACGGGGCGGCCACGGCGGGCGCCGACGCGGGTCGCGGTTTCGCGGTCCGGCGAGAGGTGTACATCGTGCCGGTTCATGGGGCGCAGTCCCTCGGCGCGGATCGCGTCCAGGTAGCGCGCCACCGTGCCGTGGTAGAGGTAGGGCGGCGGGGTCGCCGGTGGCAGGCCGAGGTCGACGTCGATGCTGTGGCCCTGGTTGGCGCGGATGCGCGTGCCGTCGATAGCGAAGCGCTGTTTGTCGTTGGCGGCGACCACGTGGTCCAGCTCGTCCCGGGTGAAGCGGAAGCCGTGCTCGGTGGCAGCGGCGATCAGTACGTCGATCTCGACCCAGCCGGCCTCGTCGAGCGTGAGCCCGATGCGTTCGGGCTGGTGGCGCAGATGCTTCGAGAGGTACTTCGAGACCTTCACGGTGCGTCTCTCGTCCCTCTCGCGTAGCTCGTTCTCGTTCATTTCATCAGGGTGCCGGGAGAGACGTGAATCACGCGAATGATTTTGGGCCGGATGTTTGATCCACAACCAACTGTAGTTATCCACAGGCTACTTGGCGTTTCTGTGGACAACTCCCTGTCATGTCAGTCCTCTTCGTCAAGATCGACTGGGGGTCGCCCATTTGACGTGAGCGCATCCAACGCCCTTGCCCGCACCTCCCGTTCAGCCGCCAACACAAAGAACTCCGCCGCCCGCTCCACGCCAACCAGCCTTTCCACCGCCCGCATCGTCTCCTCGGGTACGGACACGGAACGTGACGTCTGACGCCCATCCGGCGTCTCCTCGGAACCGAGGTGCTGCCTCAGGTGTCGTGCCGCCAATGTCCGCATCGCGCGCGCGAGTTCGGCGTCCACTGTCTGTTGCGCGAGCGGCCGCAGTCGGCGGACGAGTGAGGCGGCTTCGGCGGCTTCCGTGTCGGTCGGCCGGTGCGGTCCTTGCAGGTAGCGCGCGAAGACGTGTTCGGTGGTGAACTCCACGAAACGGGCCGCGATGTGCTCGACCTGTCCCCTCAACTCCCTGAGATGGCCGGAGATCGCGGATAGCGGGACTCCGGCCGCGTACAACTCGACGGCCACGGCGAGCTCTTGGGGGCTCGGCACGAGGAAGGATCCGTCGTCGCCGGGTACCGGCTCCAGTACGCCGAGCTCCACCGCCTCGGCGACCGCGGTCTCGTCGGGGGTGGCGCCGAAGCGGGCGTCCAGTTCGGCGCGGGAGATCCGGACGGCCTCCTCGTCGGTCCACGGACCGTCGACCTCGGCGACAAGACCGAGGATGCCGCCGAGGCCACGACCGGAGTCGTAGGCCTCCAGGAGCTCCTTGATGGAGGCCAGCCCGTAGCCGCGGTCGAGGAGATCGGCGATCTGGCGCAGCCGGACGAGGTGGGTGTCGGTGTAGATGTTGGCCCGGCCCCGCCGCTGGGGGCGGGGGAGCAGTCCGCGGTCCTGGTAGGCGCGGATGGTGCGGACGGTGGCGCCGCTGAGGTGGGCGAGGTCCTCGATCCGGTGGGCGGGGGTCTCGCTCACGCGGCGGCCCGCGCTGCCGGTGACCGCTTCAGGTACTCCACCGCACGGCTCAACGACCCCTCCCGCGACGGGTGGTAGGACCGCCGGAGGTAGCGCGGTATGGCCGCGCCGAGCTCCCGCCAGGCCGGCAGCAGTCCTTTTCGTACGGCCCTTTCGTGCTCCTTGAGGGAGTAGCGCAGGCGGCCGGCGAGCTGGGGGTCGTGGCGGATCAGGTAGGCCGTCCCCCACAGCCACAGGTGGAGCATCACGGGGGCGGTGACCGCCATGCCCGCGATCCGGCGGGCGTATCGGGGCGTTCCGGTGCCGCCGCAGTGCTGGTACATGTCGAAGGCGACCGCGCGGTGCTCGACTTCCTCGGCGCCGTGCCAGCGCAGCAGGTCGAGCATGATCTCGTCGGCGTCGGCCCGGTCGAGTCCGTCAGCGGCCAGCACCCAGTCGCCGAGCACGGCGGTGAACTGTTCGATGGCGGCGACGACCGACAGCCGGAAGCGCAGCCATTCGCGCGCGGGAATGGGCGCGTTGAGGGGCGGACGCTCGCCGAGCAGCCGCTCGAAGAGGAAGTCGACGTACTTGGTGAAGTCTGCGGTGTCGAGCCGCTGCGCGGCCAGGTGGTCCAGTACGTGTGTGTGCTGGACGCTGTGTGTGGCCTCCTGGCCCATGAACCCCTTGACGTCGGCGCGGAGTTCGGGGTCGCGGACCAGGGGCAGGCCTTCCTTGAGGACTTTCACGAACCAGCGCTCCCCCGCCGGCAGCAGCAGGTGCAGCACGTTGATGACGTGGGTCGCGGTGGGCTCGCCGGGGATCCAGTGCAGGGGCGTGCGGGACCAGTCGAAGGACACTCGGCGTGGGGCGATCTCGTGGCTCACAGCGGCGGCTCCAGTCGTGCGATCGCCCGGAGTGCCTTCGGCGCCCACCGGGCCAGGGCGCGCGTGCCGCGGGCCTCGGGTGTGACCGGTACGACGGCCTGGTTGCGCACGACCGCTCGCAGGATCGCGTCGGCGACCTTCTCGGGCGGGTAGTTCCGCAGTCCGTAGAGGCGGGCCGTGCGTTTCTGCCGGCGTTTCTCCTCGTCGGCGTTGACGCCCGCGAAGCGCGCTGTGGAGGTGATGTTGGTGTTGACGAAGCCGGGGCAGATGGCGCTCACGCCGATGCCGCGGCCCGCGAGTTCGGCGCGCAGGCTCTCGCTGAGCATGAGGACGGCCGCCTTGGAGGTGCCGTAGGCGGACAGTGCCCTGGAGGGCTGGTAGGCGGCCGCCGAGGCGGTGTTGACGATGTGGCCGCCCTGTCCGCGCTCCGCCATCTGCTTGCCGAAGAGCCGGCAGCCGTGGATGACGCCCCACAGGTTGACGTCGAGGACCTTCTTCCAGTCCTCGGTGGTGGTGTCGAAGAAGGAGCCGCCGAGGCCGATTCCGGCGTTGTTGACCAGGACGTCCACCACGCCGTACTCGGCGGCGACCTTGTTGGCGAGTTTCTCCATGGCCTGTTCGTCGGAGACGTCGACGGTCTCTGCCCAGGCCTCGGGGGCGCCGACCAGCCGGGACAGTTCCGCGGTGCGGGCGGCGGCCTCGGCGTCCCGGTCGACGGCGACCACGCGCGCGCCGGCCTCCGCGAAGGCGAATGCCGTGGCGCGGCCGATGCCGCTGCCCGCGCCGGTGACCAGCACGAGCTGTCCGCCGAACCGGTCGGCGTACTTCCCGGTCGCCCGCACAGCGGTCCGGCCGCCTTCGACGGACGTCACGAACTCCGTGATCCACGCGCAGAGCTGGTCCGGGCGTGAGCGCGGGATCCAGTGCTTGGCGGGGAGGGTGCGCCGGGTCAGCTGTGGTGCCCACTGCTCCAGGCCGTCGCAGAGTTTCTCCGAGAGGAACGCGTCCCCCAGGGGCGTGATGAGCTGCACGGGCGCGTGTGCGTACGCGTCGGTGCGCGGGCGGCGCAGCCGGGACCGGACGTTGTCCCGGTACAGCCACGCGCCGTGGGCCGCGTCGGTGGGCAGCGAGGAGGTCGGATAACCGTCGGCGGGGACCTTCTCGACGCTCTCCAGGAGGCGCGGCCAGAGCTTTCCGAGCGGACCGCGCCAGGCCAGTTCGGGCAGGCCGGGGGTGTGCAGCAGGTAGACGTACCAGGATTTGGCGCTCTGTCCGAGCAGCTGGCCGACCCGGCGCGGGGTGGGGCGCCTGAGGCGTCCGGCGATCCAGTGGCCGAGGTGGTCGAGGGACGGTCCGGACATCGAGGTGAAGGACGCGATGCGCCCCTCGGTGCGCGCGACGGTGACGAACTCCCAGGACTGCACCGAGCCCCAGTCGTGTCCGACCAGGTGCACGGGCCGGTCCGGGCTGACGGCGTCCGCGACGGCCAGGAAGTCGTCCGTCAGCTTCTCCAGGGTGAACCCGCCGCGCAGCGGCTTCGGTGCCGTCGACCGGCCGTGGCCCCGGACGTCGTAGAGGACGACGTGGAAGCGGTCGGCGAGCCGGGTCGCGACCTCGGACCAGACCTCCTTGCTGTCCGGGTAGCCGTGCACCAGAACCACGGTCGGCCGGCCCGGGTCGCCCAGTTCGGCCACGCACAGTTCGATGCCACCGGTCCGTACCCGGCGCTCCCGCGCACCTTTCAGCAAGCTCACGTCGCCTCCGCCCAGCGCCGCACGTGCGGCAGATCGTCGTCCAGCCAGAAGGCGCTCTGCTCGGGGTCCCTGGAGTCGGTGACGACCAGGATCTCCTCGAACTTCGCGCCGGTGCCCCGGAATCCGAGGTGGGGTTCGACCGCCCACAGGCCCGGCCGCGGCGGATGGTCGGAGAAGCGGTACGGCGACCACAGGGGCGACCAGCCCTCGCGGTGGCCGTGCAGCGCGTCCGCGGCCAGGCCCTTCAGGGACTGGGTGCCGAACCCGAAGACGTGCGGTGACCAGCGGCGCTGCTTGACCTGGTCGACCTTGTGGGCGATCACGCCGAAGGGGTACGCGCGGTGCCGGTTGGCGTAGCCCTGGCGGACCATGAGGCGGTCCACGTCCTCGTGGATCTCGCGCAGCGACCGCCGCTCACGGACCTCGCGCAGGATCAGCTCGCGGTGCGCCTCGAGGTCGGCCATCAGTCTGTCCTGGACGGGGTTGATCCCCAGCGAGCCGGAGTAGCCGATGTCGGCGGTGAAGCCCTCGTACACCGGGGCCATGTCCAGGATGAACGGCATGCCGGGCGCCAGGCGGCGGTCGCTCGGGAAGAACTGCAGCGGAACGCGGAAGCCCGTGAACGCCGTACGGTCACCGAACCAGGCGAACGGCAGATGGAACCAGTCCCGTACGCCCCGCTCGCGCAGCCACTCGCGCTGCATCCGGGCGGCCTGCCGCTCGCTCACGCCGGGCTCCAGACGGGCCGCGATCGCCTCCGCGCACTCGTAGGCGAGGCGCTGGACCTGCCTGAATCCCCGCAATCGGGTGGAGAGTTCGCTGTTCGCTGCCGTCGTCATGCCGCCTCGTCCCCGTCGACTGCGGTACGTGCCCGTAACGTGACACTGGCGAATGTGACAGTTGTCAGAGGCTGCGTCAATAGGGCCGGGACGGGCTGTGGAAAAACCTGCCGATGTGGAAAACGGAGGCCGCGTTGTTCTACTTCAGGGTGACCCCTAGGTGCCCGTACATCTGGAGTCTGATGCCGATGCAGCTCTGCGGGGTGACGACCTGAGTGGTCCGCGTCACTACTGTCGACGACGTGACTGTGATCGCGACCGAAAGCCTGAGCAAGCGGTTCCCCCGGGTGACCGCTCTTGACCGGCTCTCCTTGGACGTCGGACCCGGTGTGACCGGACTCGTCGGAGCCAACGGAGCCGGCAAGTCCACCATGATCAAGATCCTTTTGGGTCTGTCCCCCGCCTCCGAGGGCCGTGCCGAAGTGCTCGGGCTCGACGTCGCGACCAAGGGCGCCGCCATCCGCGAGCGTGTCGGCTACATGCCGGAACACGACTGCCTGCCGCCGGACGTCTCGGCCACCGAGTTCGTCGTGCACATGGCCCGCATGTCCGGTCTGCCGCCCACCGCCGCGCGCGAGCGCACCGCGGACACCCTGCGCCATGTCGGCCTGTACGAGGAGCGCTACCGCCCCATCGGCGGCTACTCCACCGGCATGAAGCAGCGAGTGAAGCTCGCGCAGGCCCTGGTGCACGACCCGCAGCTGGTCTTCCTCGACGAGCCGACCAACGGCCTCGACCCGGTCGGCCGCGACGACATGCTGGGCCTGATCCGCCGTATCTACACCGACTTCGGCATCTCGGTCCTGGTGACCTCGCACCTCCTGGGCGAACTCGAGCGCACCTGCGACCACGTCGTCGTCATCGACGGCGGCAAGCTCCTGCGCTCCAGCTCCACCACCGACTTCACCCAGACCACGACGACCCTCGCGGTCGAGGTCACCGACACCGACGAGCACCCGGACGGCACCCGCGCGGTGCGCGAGGTGCTCCACGCGCGCGGGGTGGAGGTCCTCGACTCCCAGAGCGGTCTGCCGGGCGCCGGCCGCATCCTGCTGCTGACCGCACAGGGCGAGGAGACCTACGACCTCGTCCGGGACGTCGTCGCCGACCTCGGTCTCGGCCTGGTGCGCATGGAGCAGCGCAGGCACCACATCTCGGAAGTCTTCACGAACGAGGACGAGCAGCGGAAGGAGGCCGTCGGCCATGGCAGTTGAGAACCCGGTCACCGCCCCCTCGGGCGACCAGACCCGCATCCACAACATCGGCTACCGCACCTACGACGGCCCTCGCCTCGGCCGCTCCTACGCCACCCGCTCGCTCTACTCGCAGTCCCTGCGCGGCGCCTATGGCCTCGGCCGCTCGGTGAAGTCCAAGGTGCTGCCGATGCTCTTGTTCGTCGTGATGTGCGTGCCCGCGGCCATCATGGTGGCCGTCGCGGTCGCCACGAAGGCGAACGACCTGCCCGTCGACTACACGCGCTACGCGATCATCATGCAGGCCGTCATCAGTCTGTACGTCGCCTCGCAGGCCCCGCAGTCCGTCTCGCGCGACCTGCGCTTCAAGACCGTGCCGCTCTACTTCTCGCGGCCCATCGAGACCGCGGACTACGTGCGCGCGAAGTACGCGGCACTGGCCACTGCGATGTTCATCCTGACCGCCGCCCCGCTGATCGTGCTCTATGTGGGCGCGCTGCTGGCCAAGCTGGACTTCGCCGACCAGACCAAGGGGTTCGGGCAGGGACTCGTCTCCGTGGCGCTGCTCTCGCTGCTCTTCGCCGGTATCGGCCTGGTCATCGCGTCAATCACCCCTCGCCGCGGCTTCGGCATCGCGGCGGTGATCGCCGTGCTGACCATCTCCTACGGCGCGGTCTCCACCGTCCAGGCGATCGCCGACGCCCAGGGCAGCTCCGGCGCCATCCCGTGGATCGGCCTGTTCTCGCCGGTCACGCTCATCGACGGTCTGCAGTCCGCGTTCCTCGGCGCGAGCTCGGCGTTCCCGGGAGCGGTCGGCCCGTCGAACGGTGAGGGCGTGGTCTACGTCCTGGCCGTCCTCGGCCTGATCGCCGCCAGTTATGGCCTCCTGATGCGCCGCTACAAGAAGGTGGGACTGTGACCACGCTCCAGATCGACCATGTCTCCCGCTGGTTCGGCAACGTGGTCGCCGTCAACGACATCACCATGACGATCGGCCCCGGCGTCACCGGCCTCCTCGGCCCCAACGGCGCCGGAAAGTCCACCCTCATCAACATGATGGGCGGCTTCCTCGCCCCGTCCACCGGCACCGTCACCCTCGACGGGCAGCAGGTGTGGCGCAACGAGGCCATCTACAAACACATCGGCATCGTCCCCGAGCGCGAGGCGATGTACGACTTCCTCACCGGCCGCGAATTCGTCGTCGCCAACGCCGAGTTGCACGGCCTGGGGGCCAAGGCCGCCCAGAAGGCGCTGGCCACGGTCGAGATGGAGTACGCGCAGGACCGCAAGATCTCGACGTACTCCAAGGGCATGCGCCAGCGCGTGAAGATGGCGTCCGCCCTGGTCCACGACCCCTCGCTGCTCCTGCTCGACGAACCGTTCAACGGCATGGACCCCCGCCAGCGCATGCAGCTCATGGACCTGCTGCGGCGCATGGGCGACGAGGGCCGTACCGTGCTGTTCTCCTCGCACATCCTGGAAGAGGTCGAGCAGCTCGCCTGGCACATCGAGGTCGTCGTCGCGGGCCGGCACGCGGCCAGCGGTGACTTCCGCAGGATCCGCCGCCTGATGACGGACCGTCCGCACCGCTACCTGGTGCGTTCCAGCGACGACCGGGCCCTCGCGGCCGCGCTGATCGCCGACCCGTCGACCTCCGGCATCGAAGTCGACCTGGCGGAGGGCGCGTTGCGCATCGAGGCGGTCGACTTCGGCCGTTTCACGGCGCTGTTGCCCAAGGTCGCGCGCGACCACGGCATCCGGCTGCTCACGGTCTCGCCGTCCGACGAGTCCCTCGAGTCCGTCTTCTCGTATCTTGTCGCGGCGTAGGAGGCCGAAGATGTACGACCCCACAGTCGCCCGACTCACCTATCGGGCCCTGCTCGGCCGCCGCCGGGCCCTCATCCTGGGCGCCCTGCCCTTGCTGCTGATCGCGATCTCCGTGATCGTGCGCGCCCTCGTCGGCGCCGACGACCAGACCGCCTCGGACCTGCTGGGCGGGCTCGCGCTCGCCACCATGGTGCCGATCATCGGCGTCATCGCGGGAACCGGCGCGATCGGGCCGGAGATCGACGACGGCTCGGTGGTGTACCTGCTGTCCAAGCCGGTCAAGCGGCCGACGATCATCTTCACCAAGCTGATCGTGGCGATCGCGGTGACGATGGTGTTCTCGGCCCTGCCGACGCTGATCGCGGGATTCATCCTCAACGGCAACGGCCAGCAGATCGCCGTCGCCTACACGGTGGCCGCGCTGGTCTCCTCGATCGCCTACGCGGCGCTCTTCCTGCTGCTCGGCACGGTGTCGCGGCACGCGGTGGTCTTCGGGCTGGTCTACGCGCTGGTCTGGGAAGCCCTGTTCGGCTCCCTGGTCGCCGGGGCGAGGACCCTGAGCGTCCAGCAGTGGTCGCTGGCCGTCGCCCACAAGGTCGCGGGCGGGGACCTGGTCACCTCGGACGTCGGACTTCCGACGGCCACGGTGCTGCTGGTCGTGGTGACCGTCCTCGCCACCTGGTACGCGGGGCAGAAGCTGCGGTCGCTGACGCTGGCGGGCGAGGAGTAGGCGCTCCTGACGAACCACTGATGTCCCGCTTACTGACAGGGACTTCATCCTTGTCCGGGCAGACTGGACAAAGGGGAACGTTCGGCTGCGAGTCGAAGGGAACGGGCATGGCAGACGACTGGGACGACCTCGTCCTGGACGAGGACTTCATACAGTCCGCGGGGACGACCGAGCCGTCTGCCCGCGCCCGGATGCTGGCGGCGCGCTGGCGTGACGAGGAGCCCGAACCGCAGCCCTGGCGCTCCGACGAGCCGCCCGCGGGGTGGTTCTTCAGCAAGCGCCGTCGGCGCTGGCGGCGCCGGTAGGCTCGAACACACGGCCGCATTTAATCGGTGGCGCCCAACCCGTCGTACAGGCAGAGTGGTTGATGTCCACACAGCCGGACGACGGTCCGGCACCACGTTCTGGGGAGGAGCCGGACGATGTCCATGCACGACAGTACGTCCAGCTCCCGCCAGGGCAGTCCGCGGAGGACTCCGGTGTAGTTACGCCACCGTCGAGTCCACCCGCGGGAACTGCCCGGGGCGGCCGCTTCGAGCACGCGATGTCGCTCTCGCGTGAGGCCGCCCACCCGGAGGATTGGCCGAGTGGTAAGGCACCGGCTTGCTAAGCCGTGGTCGGGCCTGAAAAGCCCGCGCACGTTCGATCCGTGCATCCTCCGCGAGACGTTGTCACTGGGACTTGGCCGGGTTTCTGGCCGGAGTCCTTCAAGAATGGCCGGCGGTTTCCGAACCTGCCGGTGTAGGCCGCCGCCCTCAAGAACATGGTCGAGGAGTGCGGCGGTGCGCCGGCCGGTTGCAGCGTGATCGCCGACCAGCCCGGCCCCGGCGGCGCAGCGGCCGCGGGACCGGTGCACGCGCTGCCGGCCATCGATGAGCCTCCGGCCCTCGAGGAGCTTCCGGCCCAGCCGGACCGCCGTCAGCCGAGCAACCGCTCCAGTACCACCGCGATCCCGTCCTCCTCGTTGGAGGACGTCACCTCGTCGGCGACCGCCTTCAGCTCCTCGTGCGCGTCCGCCATCGCCACGCCGTACGAGGCCCAGGCGAACATCGGGAGGTCGTTGGGCATGTCACCGAAGGCGATCGTGTCCGCGGCCTTCACTCCCAGGCGGCGAGCGGCCAGCGACAGGCCCGTGGCCTTCGACAGGCCCAGCGGCAGCAGTTCGACGATGCCCTGGCCCGCCATCGCGACCGAGACGAAACCGCCCGCGGCCCGAACGGCGGCCTGCGCCAACTCGTCGTCCGACAGCTCCGGATGCTGGATGTAGATCTTGTTCAGCGGGGCGGCCCACAGATCCGACGCGTCCGTGAACGGCGTCGACGGCAAGGCGCCCGTCACCGCATACCCCGGTCCGACCATCACGTCGCCGTCGAGGCCGTCGCGGCTCGCCGCCAGGTACAGCGGGCCGACCTCCGCCTCGATCTTCGCGAGGGCCACGCCGGCCAGCTGCCGGTCCAACGTCACCGACGTCAGCAGACGGTGCTCGCCGGCGTCGTACACCTGTGCGCCCTGGGCGCAGACCGCGAGGCCGTCGTAGCCGAGGTCGTCGAGGATGTGCCTCGTCCACGGGGCCCCGCGTCCCGTCACGACGATGTGGACGGCGCCCGCCGCGGTGGCCGCGGCGAGCGCGTCACGGGTGCGCTGCGAGACCGACTCGTCGGAGCGCAGGAGCGTTCCGTCGAGGTCGGTCGCGATCAGTCGGTACGGAAAGCCACCGCTCACTTGGCGACCGGTTCCAGCAGTTCCCGGCCGCCCAGGTACGGACGCAGCACCTCGGGCACCCGCACCGAGCCGTCGGCCAGCTGGTGGTTCTCCAGGATCGCCACGATCGTGCGCGGTACGGCGCACAGTGTGCCGTTGAGCGTCGCCAGCGGCTGGATCTTCTTGCCGTCACGCATGCGGACGGACAGGCGGCGCGCCTGGAAGCCGTCGCAGTTGGAGGCCGAGGTCAGCTCGCGGTACTTGCCCTGGGTCGGGATCCACGCCTCGCAGTCGTACTTGCGGGACGCCGAGGCGCCGAGGTCGCCCGAGGCCACGTCGATGACCTGGAACGGCAGCTCCAGGCCGGTCAGCCACTGCTTCTCCCAGTCCAGGAGCCGCTTGTGCTCGTTCTCCGCGTCCTCGGGGGCGACGTACGAGAACATCTCGACCTTGTCGAACTGGTGCACGCGGAAGATGCCCCGGGTGTCCTTGCCGTAGGTGCCGGCCTCGCGGCGGAAGCATGGCGAGAAGCCGGCGTAGCGCAGCGGCAGCTTGTCGGCGTCGAGGATCTCGTCCATGTGGTACGCGGCGAGCGGGACCTCGGAGGTGCCGACCAGGTAGTAGTCGTCCTTCTCCAGGTGGTACACGTTCTCCGCGGCCTGGCCGAGGAAGCCGGTGCCCTCCATGGCGCGGGGGCGGACCAGCGCGGGGGTGAGCATCGGGGTGAAGCCCGCCTCGGTGGCCTGCGCGATCGCCGCGTTGACGAGGGCGAGCTCCAGCAGGGCGCCGACGCCCGTCAGGTAGTAGAAGCGGGAGCCGGACACCTTGGCGCCGCGCTCGACGTCGATGGCGCCCAGCGCCTCGCCGAGCTCCAGGTGGTCCTTGGGCTCGAAGCCCTCGGCGCCGAAGTCGCGGATGGTGCCGTGCGTCTCCAGGACGACGAAGTCCTCCTCGCCGCCCACGGGGACGTCGGGGTGGACGAGGTTGCCGAGCTGCGACGCGAGGCGCTTGGTCTCCTCGTTGGCGTCGTTCTGCGCGGCCTCGGCTTCCTTGACGCCCGCCTTGAGCTGCTCCGCCTTCTTCAGGAGCTCGGCGCGCTCCTCCGGAGTGGCCTTGGGGATGAGCTTGCCGAGCGACCTCTGCTCGGAACGCAGCTCGTCGAAGCGGACGCCGGACGACCTGCGCCGCTCGTCGGCAGACAGGAGGGCGTCGACGAGGGCGACGTCCTCTCCACGGGCGCGCTGGGACGCGCGCACTCGGTCGGGGTCCTCACGGAGCAGGCGAAGGTCAATCACGCGGTCAAGGCTACCGGTGCGGGGATACGGCCCACGACTCACTATTCCCAGCCGTACCAGATCGTGGCTTACGTTCCGTTATGGGTTAATTGCGGCGTGTGTCAATGAAAAGCACCCGGATCCCCGGGACGAAGCATGCGTGGGGAGTCGGGTTGACTGGACTCCCTTGTGGAGAGCGGGACTTGGCGCACGGTTGTCCACAGGAATCCCCACCCCTCAAAAAGTTATCCACAGGCTGTGCGGGAGATCTGTGGATTTCGGAATTGATCACTCCCAAACGTGGGGATCACGCCGAGGATTCCCGGCGCAAACCCACATCTACCCCTACTTTCGAGTGGAAAGCGGTCACTCCAAAGGGTTACCCAAGGGAAAAGAATGGACGAAGGGTGATGCGCGCCCCCGTGAACGCCGGAGGGGCCTGTAGGCCGATTTGTCGACAGGGTCGCGCTTTGGTGTCGACTTGTCCCCAGGTCGAGACGCACGCCTGTGGATAACTTCTGTGGATAACTAAAATGTGCAGGTAAGACAGGTCAGAAGCGTCCGTCCTGGCACCGGGCCACCCAGTCCGAGGCCGCCATGAACTCCTCGTCCGAGGTGCCGGTCAGCGGCGCCCGCAGGTCCGCCGGTTCCTTGTCCGCACGCGGGTACGAACCGAGGAACCGCACCTCACGGCAGATCCGCTTCAGCCCCATCAGCGCCTCCGCCACCCGGCGGTCGGTGATGTGGCCCTCGGCGTCGATGCAGAAGCAGTAGTTGCCGATGCCCGCGCCCGTGGGCCGGGACTGCAGCAGCATCAGGTTGATACCGCGGGTGGCGAACTCGCCCAGCAGGTCACGCAGCCCGCCGGGGTGGTCGTCGCGCTGCCACAGCACGACGGAGGTCTTGTCGGCGCCGGTCGGTGCGGCCGGCCGGGCGGGGCGGCCGACCAGCACGAACCGCGTCTGGGCGTTCTCGGCGTCGTGGATCTCGGTCTCCAGAGCCTCGAGGCCGTACCGGGCAGCCGCGAACTCACCGGCGAAGGCCGCGTCGTACTGGCCCTCCTGGACCAGCCGGGCCGCGTCGGCGTTCGAGGCGGCCGACTCCCAGTGGGCGTCCGGGAGGTGCGTCTTGAGCCAGTTGCGCACCTGAGGCTGGGCGGCCGGGTGCGCCGAGACCGTCTTGACGTCCGTGAGCTTCGTGCCCGGCCTGACCAGCAGCGCGAAGGTGATCGACAGCAGCACCTCGCGGTAGATCATCAGCGGGGCGCCTGCGACCAGTTCGTCGAGGGTGGTGGTGATGCCGCCCTCGACGGAGTTCTCGATCGGCACGAACGCGGCCTCGGCCTCACCCACGCGCACCGCGTCCAGCGCGGACTGCACCGACACGTAGGGGATCAGCTCCCGGGTCGCCGCCTCGGGAAGCGTCCGCAGCGCGACTTCGGTGAAGGTGCCCTCAGGGCCGAGATAGGCATAGCTGGCTGGCATGACCTCACCCTAATGGCCCTTGCGGAACAGGGCGCGGGTGTCTCAGGTCTGCCCCTCCGCTGAGTGAAACCGCGTGACCAAGGGCCGCCCAGGACGTTCGCGTGACCCCGCGTCGCCACGCCACGCCACGCCCCGCCCGAACCCTCACCCCTCCAGCAGCCCCTGCCCCACGTACTCCCCCTCCGCCGCCCCGCCCGGCACCGCGAACAGACCGTTCGACTCGTGCCGGATGTACTGGGAGAGGGCGTCGCCGCGGTCGAGTTTGCGCTGGAGCGGGACGAAGCCGCGCAAGGGGTCGGCCTGCCAGCAGACGAACAGGAGCCCGGCGTCCGGCACCCCGTCGGCGTCGATGCCGTCGTGGTACGAGAACGGACGGCGCAGGATGGCCGCGCCCCCGTTCTGATCGGGCCGGGTGATCCGGGCGTGCGCATTGATCGGCACCGCCAGATTCCCCTTCGCGTCCGTCTTCTCCAGGTTCATCGGCGTCGTCTCGGTGCCCCCGGACAGCGCCGCGCCGTTCGCCTTCCGGCGCCCGATGACGTCCTCCTGGGCCCCCAGGGACAACTTCTCCCAGTCGTCCAACAGCATCCGGATCCGTCGTACGACGGCATAGGAGCCGTTCGCCATCCACGCGGGCGTGCCGGATTCCGGGACGAAGATGCGCCGGTCGAAGTCGGACTCGCCCGGCTTCGGATTGCGTGTGCCGTCCAGCTGGCCCATGAGGTTGCGGGCCGTCATGGGGTGGGCCGTGGCCCCCGGTGTGCGGTTGAAGCCGTTCATCTGCCAGCGGACCTTCGCCGCGCTGCCCGCGTCCTTCTGGATCGCGCGCAGGGCGTGGAAGGCGACCAGGGCGTCGTCGGCGCCGATCTGCACCCACAGATCGCCGTTGCTGCGGCTCCTGTCGAGTTGGTCGGAGGAGAAGTCGGGCAGCGGGTCGAGGGCTACCGGCCGCTGCTTCTCCAGCCCGGTGCGGGCGAAGAAGCTGTGCCCGAAGCCGAAGGTCAGCGTCAGTGAGGAGGGTCCGGCGTCGCGGGCGACATCCGTGTCGTCCGACCCGGAGGCCTCCCCCGCCATCAGCCGGCGAGCCGTCTGTGACCAGCGGCGCAGCAGCGCGGCGGCCTCCTTGCGGCCCGCGCCCGCCGCCAGGTCGAAGGCGACGAGATGGCCGCGGGCCTGGAGGCCCTCGGTGATGCCGGGCTGATGTTTCACGTGGAACATCACCTCGGTGCTGCCCACGGAGGTCAGCGGAGTAGCCGCGGCGGGCGCGGAGGCGTACCCCACGGCTCCGCCGGCCGCGCCCAGGACGAGCCCGGTGGCGCCGGCGGTGCCGAGCAGGGCGCGCCGCGAGATGCCGCTGCCGGCCGGGATGCCCCCCGCGGCGGAGGTGCTCTCCTCGACCGAGCCGCTCTCTTCGGGGCCGGCGACGGGAATGGACTGTTCAGCCATGGTGCGGTTCAGCCGATCTGCGCGTTCTTGGAGACGGTCGTCTGGTCGATGTCGGAGGTCCGCACGGTCACGGCGATCTTCCAGTCGCCCGCCATGGGGATCTGCACTCCGCTCGCCGACCAGTGGCCGGTGGTGATGTGGTCGGGGGTGATGGCCAGCGGCCCGATCTTCTTGGCCTCCAGGGTGAGGGCGACCTTCACCTCGGGGATGTCGAAGGCACGGCCGTTGGGCCGCTGGACGTAGACATGCATCTCGTTGCCGCCCACGCGCGCGGGATCGACGTCCACGGTCACCACGCCCTTGCCGTCCGCGCCGCCGGTGTCGAAGGACATGTCCAGGGTCACCGCCCCGGACCCGGCCGACGCCGAGGAGGAGGACGACGAAGAGGAGGAAGCCGCCTTGGCCGCCTTGGCGTCCTCCTCCGTACGGCCGGGCTCGGTCTGGGTCAGCACGGTCGTGACCGCCAGCAGCACGACCGCGACACCGGCCTCGGCGAGCACCGAGCGGCGCAGCCCGAACCGGTGCGGATCGGCGTCCCGCGTCCGCTTCTGCCGCGCGGTGTCCATCGCGGCCTGCTGCCGGGCGAGCTGAGCGGCCCGCTTGGAGCCGCCGCCCTTGGACTTGCCGGAGCCGGACGCACTCGCAGCCACCCGCTCCTTCTGAGGTGCCCGCTTGTTCTGCCGTACGACGGTGTCGGCCAGCTGGGCCGTCCACCGCCGCGAGATGAATGCGATGCCGACCAGCAGCGCCACCAGCCCGATCTTGACCAGCAGCAGCTGCCCGTACCGGGTCCCGGTGAACGCCGACCAGGAGCCGAGCTGCCGCCAGGACTGGTACACGCCGGTCGCGATCAGCGCGACCACGCTGCCGAAGGCGACCTGGGAGAACCGTCGTACGGCGGCCGACTCGATCGGCGCGTCGGAACGGTACAGCGCGACGAGCAGTGCGGTCAGCCCGCCGAGCCAGGTGGCGACGGCCAGCAGGTGGACGACGTCGACGGGCATCGCGATGCCCGCCTGGAGCCCGACCGAGGCGTGCTCGGCCATCGCCCAGCTCGCCGCGAGTCCGGCCGCGACGACGGTTCCGCCGATCGCGAGTCCGAAGGTGAGGTCCCGCTTCTCCTCGTCCTCGCGCTTGTCATAGGCCCCGAAGAGCACGGAGATGAAGAGCGCCGCCGCCGCGAGCAGCAGCAGCCGGGACACGAGGGCCGCGCCCGCCTTGGTCTGGAGCACGTTTCCGAGCAGGTCCAGGTCGAAGACGTCCCCGACCTTCCCGGAGCTCGTGTAGGAGCCGCGCAGGAGGAGCAGCAGCAGAGTGGACGAGGTCAGTGTGAGCCAGCCGCCGACGACGAGCCGCTGCATGGGCTTCACACCGGCGCCGCGCTGCCAGCAGCCGAGCACGAACGCGGCGCCGCCGACCAGCACGATGAAACCGGCGTACGACATGTACCGCCCGAAGCCGTACAGCCAGCCGACGACCCCTCCGCCCGCCGTCTCCCCGGAGACCGAGACGGAGGTGGTCGAGGGGGCGCCGACGGAGAAGGTGTAGGCGCCGGCGACGGGGTGGCTGTCGGCGGAGACGACCTGGTAGGTGACGGTGTACGTGCCGTCGGGCAGGCCGCTGTGGACCTTGATGCCGTACGTCGTGCCGCTGACCTCGAACGGCTTGCCCTGCTGGACGGCCTTGCCCTTGGGGTCGAGGACCCGCAGCGAGTCGTTCGACAAGGCGACCTTCTCGGAGAAGGTCAGTGAGACCTGGTCGGGCGCCTTGTCGACCACCACCCCCTGCTGGGGGTCGCTGCCGGTGAGCGCGGCATGCGCGGAGGCAGGCCCGGCCGTGGTCAGCAGCAGGCCGCACGCGGCCAGGAGCAGCAGTACCAGGGTCCGGACGCGGGGGGTGATGGTCTGCGTCAAGGTGATCCCTCCCTCAGTGTCCGGTCTTCGGGACGTACGTCGCCGACTTCACCGGCATCTTCACGACGACGGGGTCGGACTTGGCGAAGTGCAGTTCGACGGTGACCGTCTGCCCCTGCTTCGGAGCCTGCTTCAGCTTGTCGAACATCAGATGGTTGGCGCCGCTTTTGAACACGAGTTGACCGTGGGCGGGCACGGAGAGGCTGGACACCTGCTCCATCGCGCCGCCGGATGTCTCGTGCATGGTGACCTCGCCGTCGTCGCTGGTGACCGAGGTCAGCTCGGCCTTCGACGAGCCGGAGTTGGAGATGGTCAGGAAACCGGCGGCCATGTCGGCGGAGACGGGCTGCGGGATGTAGGCGCCGGAGACGGTGAGCCCTCCCGGGGAGCCGTCGGAATCCGAACAGCCCGCCAGCAGCAGGACCGCCCCCGTCAGTACGGCGAGCCCGGTGGACGTACGGTTCACGGGTTCTGCCCCTTGATGATCTTGGGCAGGTCCTTGGTGTAGTCGTCGACGGTGGCGTCCTCGCCGTAGAGGACGTACCCCTCGTCGGTCTTCGGGGAGAAGGCGACGACCTGGGTGCCGTGCACCGAGACTGTCTTGCCGGTCTTCTTGTCCTTGTGGGACGGCTCGATGGAGATGCCGAGGGTGCGGGCGCTCGCCTGGATGGTGGCGAAGTCGCCGGTCAGGCCCACGAACCGGGTGTCGATGCCCTTGAGCCACTTGCCGAGTTCGACCGGGGTGTCGCGGGCCGGGTCGGTGGTGACGAACACGACGGTCAGCTTGTCCTGCTCGGACTTCGGCAGCTGCTTCTTCGCGACGGCGATGTTGTTCATCGTGAGCGGGCAGATGTCGGGGCAGTGGGTGTAGCCGAAGTAGATCAGCGTCGGCTTGCCTGCGGTCTCCTTGCGGAGGTCGTACTTCCCGCCCTTGGTGTCGGTGAGGACCAGGTCCGGCTTCTCGAACGGCTGGTCGAGGACGGTGGCGGCCTTGTCGGCGCCGGCCTCCTCCGAGACCACGGAAACGGGCGAGTTGCTGTCGTCACCGCTGCCGCAGGCGGAGAGGGTCAGGGTGGCGGCGGCGATCAGCGCGGCCGCGGCGAACGTCTTCTTGCGCATATCAAAATGTCCCAGAGGTAAGAATTCCGGTGCGCGCCGGGGCCGTACGACCCCGGCGCGCCTCCCGCGAAACAGGGTCAGGCGTCGCTGCGCCGACGACCGGCGAGCACGCCGTAGGCCACGCCCAGGGCGCCGACGACGATGCCCACCACACCGAGGACGCGGGCGGTGGTGTCACTGCTGTCGCCGGTGGCGGCCTCGGTGGTCGCGGCGGCGTTCTCGGTCTTGGCGTCCGCGTTCTCGGCGGCCGTCGAGCCGTGGTGTCCGTCCTCGGAGGCCGCGGACAGGGCGAGGACGGGAGCCGGCGTCTCGGGCTCCTCCGCGCCGTCCTCCTGCACCTCGATCCAGCGCACGACCTCCTTGTTGGAGTACGTCTGGATCGCCTTGAAGACCAGTTCGTCGGCGTTCTCGGGCAGGGCGCCGATCGAGACCGGGAACTTTTCGAAGTAGCCGGTCGGGATGCCGCTGTCCTTGGTGGCGGCGGTCCAGGTGACCTTGGAGACGGCCTCGGTGATCTGCTCGCCGTGCAGTTCGAGCGGCTTGGCGAGCTTGGACTTGGTGACCTCGATCTTCCAGCCGGCCATCGGCTCCGGCATGACCGAGGCCAGCGGGTGGTCGGTCGGGAAGTTGACCTCGAGCTTGGTGGTGGAGGCGTTGTCGCGCTCGTTGGGAACCTTGAAGTCCACGACCGCGTAACCGCCCTTGGCGGCGGTGCCCTCGGCGGCCACGCTGACGTGCGCGAAGGCGGGTGAGGACAAGACGATGACGGCACTGACGGCGGTGGCGGCGACGGCACCGGTGGCGGCGAGACGAGAAGCCTTCATGAAGAGCACTCCGCTTCGAAAGGGGTTCCGTGAAGAGGGATACGCGTGAGCACACGCGCGTGCCGCACGACGGCGGCCCCTTCCACACGTCCCTCAGGAATGTCCTTCAGGATGCGGATCGGTGATCGCGTCGCGTCAGGCGGCGAGAACGAGTCCGGCGGCGGCCGGGGGGCCGCGCCTGATCACCGTGTGCTGGAGTGCCGCGGTACACGGTCGGGGCGGCGCGAGCGACGCCGCCAGCGGGGCGCGTGGTCCGGCCTCGGGCGCTCCCGGCAGCCCCGCACGCAGGGCGCGTACCAGCGCGAGGGCCCCCCGCAGGGACCGTACGAGCGCCCCTTCCGCGACCGAATGCGCCGAGCACGTGGACAGTTCGGCGAGGCGCAGCAGCGCCAGGTCCCCGTGCCGCAGCAGCCACCCAGCGGCGACGGCCGCGATGACGTGCCCGAGGACCATCGGCAGGGACGGCCAGACGGAGGAGCCGGTCATGGCGTCCGCGGAAGGGTGCGCCATGGTGGTGCCCGTCCCGGGCCGGAGCCGGGCGTCGGTGAGGATCTTCTGCGCCTGCGCCGGGCTGATCGCCGCGGCGGTGGTCCCGCACAGCAGCCGCGCGGCCTGCTGGACCAGCGTGGCGTCGGACGCCGGCTGAGCGGACGACATCGACGCCATGGACGACATCGCCGTCGTGCCGTGCTGCCCGAGCCCGAACAGCACGTGCAGCACGGTCTGTCCGACCGCCAGCAGCGTCGCGATCCCCGCCAGTGAGCGCTCGCGCCCGGCAAGCGGTGCCACGACGAGAACGGCCCCGACGAACCCCGCACCGAGCGTCCACCACGGCACCGTGGCGCAGGAGGCGATCGAGTGACCGGCCGCGGCCAGCACGACGCAGACCGCGGCGAACACCGCGGCCCGCAGAACCCGGAGATCCCCTCCGGAGCGCGCGTGGGGGGCAGTCATGGCGGGCTCATCATCGCACTGGGCTTATGACCGCCATACGGCAGGTCCACAAGATGACGTACGGGGTGTACGACCGGAAGGTCACTTCTGACCCGGGCTGCCCCACATACACCGGTCATTGCGCCCGGCGCATCCCCCATATGGGCGGCATCACGTCAACGATGTGCTTACACCGGGGCACGCGCGGCAATACGTAACGGTATGTCGAGCCGCGGCCAGGAGGCTGGAGCATGAGCATCTGGTGGTCACTCCATCTGCGCCGCGAGGCTGCGAGCGTTCCGCTCGCCCGGCGCCTGCTGCTCGGCACCATGGAGACCGCGGGCGTCGACCCGGACGTCTCCTACGACCTCTCCCTCGCTCTCAGCGAGGCCTGCGCCAACGCCGTGGAGCACGGCGGGGAGAGCGGGGTGCCGGACTCCTCGGCGGCGTACCGGGTCACCGCCTATCTCGACGGCGAGAAGTGCCGTATCGAGGTCACCGACTCCGGCCCGGGTTTCCCGCCCGTGCGGCCGCCCCGCCCGACCCCCATGGAGGCGGAGAACGGCCGCGGCCTCTGTCTCATCCGCGAACTCGCCGACCACGTCCAGATCGGCAACAAACCGGGCCGTGGCGCCGTGGTGAGCTTCGACAAGATCCTCAAGTGGCGGAAGGACGCGCCGCTGATGGCGGTGTGAACCGGGGACTTCAGCTTTTTCAGCATCCTCAGGTTGCGCACAGCGTCCCCTCAAGGTCCTGACGGACAGGATCCCTACGTTCCTGGCCATGACGGGAAACCACAGGAACTCCAGCATCACCCGGCGCCGCGCCCTCGTGGTGACCGGCGGAACGGTCGCGGCGGGCGGGTTCGCCGTCGCGGGGTACCAGTCGGCCTTCGCCGACGCCACGGACAGCACCGGGGCGACGGCCACCGGCGCGTGCATGACGCTCATGTCGAGCGTCACCGAAGGTCCGTACTATCTCGACGGCGCCCTGGTCAGAAAGGACATCACCGAGGGCAAGAGCGGTGTCCCGCTGACGCTGCGGCTGACCGTCGTGGACGCCACCGACGGCTGCACCCCGGTCAAGGGCGCGGCTGTTGAGATCTGGCACTGCGATGCCTGGGGCTACTACTCCGGCTACACCACCGCCAACCCCGGCGGGTCCGCGCCCGCGGAGAGCGAGGACGGCTCGACCGCGAACGACAACACCTACCTGCGCGGCTACCAGATCGCGAACGCCAACGGGGTCGTGAAGTTCGAGACGATCTTCCCGGGCTGGTACACCCCGCGCACCTGCCACATCCACGTTAAGGTGCACACCGGCGGCGAGAAGGAGGACGGCACCTACGAGGGCGGCACGGTCAATTACACCGGCCAGCTGTTCTTCGACGACACGATCGCCGAGGAGATCTTCGCGCTGGAGCCCTACTCCCGGCACTCCGGCAGCTACACGACCCTCGACGACGACATGGTCTACGACGGCGGCGGCGCCTCCAGCGGCCTGCTCACCCTCAAGGCCGTGCACAAGGCCGACCCGTCCAAGGGCTACAAGGGCTCCCTGAGCCTCGCCATCGACCCGGACGCCGAGAACACGGGCGCGGGCAGCGGGGGTGGCGGCACGCCTCCGAGCGGGGCCCCGTCGGGCGAACCGCCGAGCGGCGCTCCGTCCGAAAGTGCCAGTCCCTCGGCCTCCGCGTCCTCATAAGGTACGGCCATGAGCAGCCGCGAGGACGAGGCGCTGGCACTGGCCGCCGTGGACGCGCTGACCGGTCAGCTGGCCCTGGCTCCCAAGCCGGGCCTGCCCGACCCGCGTGACCTCGGCGCCCGCGCCACGAGCCCGGACCACTGTTCCCTGCGCTGGTCGGCCAAGGCGCTCGCGCCCGGCCTCGCGGCGATGGCCGCCGCCGCTCGCCGCACGGGCGAGGCCAGTCCCCAGCTGCGTGCGGAGCTGGGTGCGATCGGCCGGTGCACCGAGCACTCGGTGGGCCTGGCGGGCGGCGGCCACCGCGGTGCCCTGTGGACCCTCGGTCTGCTGGTCGCCGCGGCCGCCCTCGAACCGGGGGCGCGGTCCAAGGATTTGGCCACTGCTGCCAAGAAGATCGCCGCGCACAGCGACAAACGCGCCCCGCGACGGCCCTCCCGGGGCTCCTCGGTCTCCGCGAAGTACGGCGCGGCGGGGGCCCGGGGCGAGGCGCGGGCCGGATTCCCGCACGTACGGCGGGCGTTGGACGCGCTGGCCACGTCCCGCAAGGCGGGCGCCGACGAGGCCGAGGCCCGCCTGGACGCCCTGCTCACCGTCATGTCCACCCTCCAGGACACCGAACTCCTCTACACGGCAGGCCCGTCGGGCCTCCGCCACGTCCAGGCGGGCGCCCGCGGAGTCCTGGAGGCGGGCGGTACGACGACGGAAGCGGGCCGCGAGGCCCTGCTCGCCCTCGACACCGACCTCCACGCGCGCGCGTGGAGCCCCCGAGGCAGCGCGGGGCTTCTCGCGGGGGCCCTGTTTGTGGACACCCTCCCGCTGCCTACCGACCCACGCTCCACCTGACACCACCGGTGTGGGCGGGTGCCCGGTGCGGTCCGCCCGGCGTCGGCCATTGCCCGGGTGCGGCCCGCCCGACGAACGTCGCTTCGAGCGCGGCCTGCCCCGAAGCCTGTCGGTGTCCGGGCCTGCTCATCCGGCGTCGGCCATGCCTGGGTGCGGCCTGCCCCGACGCCCCGTCACTGACCGAACGCAACCCGCCCCGAGGCCCGTCGGCGCCCGAGCGCGGCCCACCCGATGTCTGTCGGTGCGTGAGCGCGCGCACCTGCCACCCGTCGGCCACCGGGCTTGGCCCACCCGGCGTGGGGCACTGCCCGGGTGCGGCCCGGCCCCCGCACCCGTCGCTTCCCGAACGCAGCCGTCCGTCACTTCACGAGCGCGGCCCGCCCCACGCTCGGCTCCGAGACACGGCCGGCGGCCCTCCTGGTCGCCGGTCCCATCGCGTACGACGCGACCAGCGTCACCCCGCCGAGCAGCAGCCACCCCGGCGTGCCCCACTCCACCAGCAGGGTGGTCAGCACCAGTGGGCCCAGCGTCCGGGCCACCGTCACCCCGGTCCCGAAGAACCCCTGGTACTCGCCGACGCGTTCGGCCGGAGCCAGGTCGAAGGAGAGCTGCCAGGAACCCGCCGACTGCCCCATCTCGGCGACCACCTGCAGCACGGCCCCGACGACCAGGGCGCCCACGGCCACCCACGGCGAAGCCCCCGTAGACAGCGCGAACACCGCGCAGGCCGCCAGCATGACCCACCCCGACCGCCGCACCGCGCGCGTGGCCGACGCGAGCCCGGTCACCCCGCGGGCCATCCGCACCTGGAAGACCATCACGGCCCCGGTGTTGAGCACGAACAGCGCGGAGACCAGCCAGGTCGGAGCCGCGGTCCGCTCGGCGATCCACAGCGGAATCCCCAGGCTCAGCAAGGGCATCCGCAGCAGCAGGACGGTGTTCAGCAGGGTGATCACGACGTACGGCCGGTCACGCAGCACCCCCGAACCGCGATGTTTCTCCACCGGCAAGCGAGGCGCCACCGACGGCAGCCGCACCAACAGTCCCGCACACACCACGAAGCTCACCGCGTCCACCGCGAAGACCCCGAGGTACGCGGCCCGCGAACCGGCGTGCAACGCCAGCCCGCCGAGCCCCGCACCGACCGCGAGCCCGGCGTTGAGCGTCGCCTGGAGGTGGGCCAGCAACCCGGTCCGTTCCCCGGCGGACACCAGCCCCGCGAGCAGTGCCTGCCGGGCCGCGGCGAGCCCGGACTGCGCGGAGGCGTAGGCGCAGGCCGCCAGGACGAACGGCGCGAAGTCCCGCACCACCAGGAAGGACGCCACCGCCAGCCCCGTGGCCAGCGCCAGCAGCACCGCCGTGCCGCGCGCTCCCTGCCGGTCCGCGAGCCGCCCGAGCGGTACCCCGACCACCGACCCGACCGCCCACCCGACGGTCAGCCCGAGCCCCACGCGGGCGGGGTCGAGCCCGACGACGTGGGTGAAGTAGAGCGCCGACGTCACGTAGTAGGCGCCGTCCCCGACGGAGTTGCTCAACTGGGCGATCGCCAGGACGCGTTGCGGCCCCGCGGGCGGGACGAGTGAGTTCGTCATGGGAACGACACTAGAAACGTGGTGGACCGATCGGCAGACCCAATCAACGCCCTTGGGAGTGGCCCAATTCCAGAACCCGGACGAGCGCCTCCAACGCCTGCGGATACGCCCCCTCCCGAGGCGTCCCGTACCCCACGACGAGACCCTCGTGCGATCCCGCCGCGTGCCAGTGCTCCCGCAGAGACCCCACCGCGAGCCCCTCGGCCGCGGCCCGCGCCAGCACCGCCCCCTCGTCCCCGACCTCGACCAGGGCATGCAGCCCGGCCGCGATCCCCTGTACCCGCCACCGCGCCCCCAGCCGCTCCACCAGTCGGTCCCTGCGCCGCCGGTATCCGATCCGGCACGCGCGCACGTGACGGTCGTAGGCATGACTGCCGATCAGCTCGGCGAGCGCCAACTGCCCGATGGTCTCGGTGCTGTGGTCGCTGTGCAGCTTGGCGTCGGCGACGGGCCCGACGAGGTGCGGCGGCAGCACCATCCACCCGAGCCTGAGCGCGGGCCCGAGCGTCTTGGACGCCGTGCCCAGGTAGACGACCTGCCCCGGCGCCATCCCCTGCAGCGCCCCGACGGGCTGTCGGTCGTAACGGAACTCCCCGTCGTAGTCGTCCTCGACGACCAACGCCCCACGCGCGCGTGCCCAGTCGGTGAGCGCCCGCCGCCGTGAGGGGTGCAGTGTCACGCCGGTCGGGTACTGATGGGCGGGAGTGACGACGACGGCGTCGGCGGACCCCAAGTCCTCCGGACGGGCCCCCAGTTCATCGACCCGCACCGGCACCACCCGCCCACCGCCACGCCGTACGACATCCCGGTGGAAGGGCAGCCCGGGGTCCTCCATGGCGATGACCCCGTCCTCCAGAACGCGCGTGAGCAGCGCGAGCCCCTGCACGGCCCCGGAGGTGACGACGATCTGCTCGGGAGAGGCGACGACCCCGCGGGCCCGCCCGAGATACTCCGCCAGGGCGGTCCGCAGTTCGACGCGCCCCAGGGGATCGCCGTAGTCGTACGCGGAGACGGGCGCGGTGGCGACGGCCCGCCGTACGGCCTTGAGCCAGGCGGCGGCGGGAAAGGCGCCGACGTCCGGACTCCCGGGCCGGAGATCGAAAAGCGGCGCACGCGTGCGTGCACCGCTTTCCGGCGGTTCGGCCTCAGCGGCGGGCAGCGGAGCGACGACCGTCCCTGATCCCTGCCGAGCGGTCAGATAACCCTCGGCGATCAACTGGTCGTAGGCCGCCTTCACGGTCCCCCGGGAAAGCCCCAGCTCCTCGGCGAGCCGCCGAGTGGCGGGCAACCGCGCCCCAGGAGCGAGCCTGCCGTCCCGGACGGCGTCGCGCAGGGCCCGTTCGAGCCCGACCCGACGCCCCTCGACGGAGCCGGCTTCTAGATGGAGGTCCACAGAACCCGCCCAGGGACGCGACCGGCCACCATCCGCCCGCAGCCGGGACTCAACCCTTGAGCCGAGCCATCCACGCCTCGACCTCGTCGGACTGACGAGGCAGCCCCGACGACAGATTCCGGTTCCCGTCCTCGGTCACCAGGATGTCGTCCTCGATCCGCACCCCGATACCCCGGTACTCCTCGGGCACGGTCAGATCATCTGCCTGGAAGTACAGCCCGGGTTCGACGGTCAGCACCATGCCCGCCTCGAGAACCCCGTCGACATACGACTCCACCCGTGCGGCGGCGCAGTCGTGGACGTCCATGCCCAGCATGTGCCCGGTCCCGTGCAGCGTCCACCGCCGCTGGAGCCCCAGCTCCAGCACCCGCTCCACCGGGCCCTCGACCAGCCCCCACTCCACGAGCCGCGCGGCCAGCACCCGCTGGGACGCGTCATGGAAGTCCCGGTACTTGGAGCCCGGCTGCACGGCCGCGATCCCGGCCTCCTGGGCGTCGTACACGGCGTCGTAGATCTTCTTCTGGATCTCGCTGAAGCGGCCGTTGATCGGCAGGGTCCGCGTCACGTCGGCGGTGTAGTACGTGTGCGTCTCGACACCGGCGTCGAGCAGCAGCAGCTCACCCGACCGCACGGCCCCGTCGTTGCGCACCCAGTGCAGCGTGCACGCGTGCGGCCCGGCCGCGGCGATCGTGCCGTAGCCGACGTCGTTGCCCTCGACCCGCGCGCGGAGGAAGAACGTGCCCTCGATGTACCGCTCGGAGGTGGCCTCGGCCTTGTCGAGGACCTTCACCACGTCCTCGAAGCCGCGGACCGTCGAGTCGACCGCCTTCTGCAGCTCGCCGATCTCGAACGTGTCCTTGACGAGCCGCGCCTCGGACAGGAAGACCCGCAGCTCCTCGTCCCGCTCGGCGGTGACCTTGTCGGTCAGCGCGGCCTCGATGCCGGCGTCGTACCCGCGGACGACCCGCACCGGGCCGCTCGCCTCGCGCAGCGCGTCCGCGAGCTCGCGGACGTCGGAGACGGGGATGCCGTACAGCTTCTCGGACTCGGTGAGGGAGTGCCGCCGCCCGACCCACAGCTCGCCCTGCCCGGAGAGCCAGAACTCACCGTTCTCGCGGTCCGAGCGCGGCAGGAGGTAGAGCGTGGCGGTGTGACCGCCGGAGGCGGCCGGCTCCAGGACGAGCACACCGTCCTCGGTCTGGTTGCCGGTGAGGTACGCGTACTCGACGGATGCCCGGAACGGATACTCCGTGTCATTCGAACGCGTCTTCAGGTTGCCCGACGGGATCACCAGCCGCTCACCCGGGAACCGCGCGGAGAGCGCCGCACGGCGGGCCGCGGTCTCGGCGGCCTGCGCGATCGGCTCCAGGTCGTGCAGCTCCGTGTCGGCCCAGCCGGACTTCATGCTCTCGGCCAGCTCGTCGGAGACGCCCGGGTACAGGCCGTTCTTCCGCTTCTTGATCGGCTCCTCCGACTCTTCCGGGTTGCTCTCCGGGTTGAGTTCGTCGGCCACGGTCATCCTCCTAGATACGGCACTGGACCCCCTCCATCGTACGGTCGTACGGAAGGGGGCCCAGGGCCGGAAGACCTGTTACCACCTGCTACTCGAAGTGAGCCGCGAGTAGTACGACGTCCTCCTGCGAGTCCGCCTCGTCCTGCCCGTCCGGCAGCACGGTCCGCAGCACGTGGTCGGCGACGGCGCCGGGGTCGCCGCGCAGCGTCCTCGGCACTCCGGCCGCCGCCGCGTGCAGACGTGCGAAGGCGCGGTCGGTGGCGTCGCCGGTGCGGTGCAGCAGTCCGTCGGTGTACAGCAGAACCGTCTCTCCCGGCTCGGCGCACAGCTCCACGCTCGGCGCCTCCCAGCAGGCGAGCATGCCGAGGGGCGCGGACACGGTGGTCTCCACGAAGTCGGTGCGGCGCTCGCCGATCAGCAGCGGCGGGCAGTGCCCGGCACCGGCCAGCGTGATCTTGCGCAGGGCGGGCTCGCAGTAGGCGAACAGGGCGGTGGCGGAGCGGGCCGGCTCGGTGAGCCTGAGCAGCAGCTCCAGGTCGGACAGGACCGCGACCGGGTCCTCGCCCTCCATGACCGCGTACGCCCGCAGGGAGGCTCTGAGGCGCCCCATCGCGGCGATCGCGCTCGCGCCGCTGCCGGTCACCGAACCGACCGCGAGACCCAGGGCAGCGTCCGGCAGCGGCAGCGCGTCGTACCAGTCGCCGCCGCCGCGCGGACCGGTGCGGTGCCGGGCGGCGAGCCGCACTCCGGCGACGCGGGGGAGCCGGGACGGCAGCAGTTCCTCCGCCATCGTCGCCATGCACGCGCGCGTGCGCTCGACTTCGATGAGCCGGGCCAGGTGCTCGGTGGCATGGCGGGTGTACAGGCCGACGAGGTGGCGCCGGCGCTCGGACGGTTCGGCGGGCTCGTCGTAGAGCCACACGGCGGCACCGAGGCGGCCGGCACCGGCGGTGGACAGGGGGAGTGCGTAGCAGGCCGCGTAACCGAGGCGGGCGGCGACCTCACGGTGGCGCGGGTCGAGGCCGTCCTCGGCGAGCAGGTCGGGCTGGGCGATCTCGCCGTCGCCGCCCGGCAGGCCGTCGAGGATCCTTCCGTACGACATGGAGCTGCGCGGGACGGTCTCGATGTGCCCGAGGTCGGCGCGGGCTAGTCCGAGGCCGATGGTGGTGTCGGGGCCGAGGCCGTCGTCCGGTTCGAGGACGACCAGTCCGCGCCGGGCTCCCACGAGGGCGGCTCCGGCACGCAGGACTTCCTGGAGGGCGTCGGCCAGGGCGTCCGTGCGGACGAGGCGTTCGGTGAGTTCGTGGAGGGTCGTGAGGTCGGAGACCCAGCCGGCGAGCCGGTCCTGGAGCAGGGCGCCGGGTGCGTTCGGCGAGGAGACCGAAGTGGTGGCCGGGGCGGCTGGCGCGGGCGCGACAGTGTGTGCGGGTGCGGGAACCGTTGAATCGATTCCAGCCACTTTCGGAGGGTGAGGGGCGTTCATGGCGTTCGGCTTTCCGACCGGTGCGTATTGCTCAAAAGCATCGCAAACCCCCATGTCATTCTGCGCCGCTAGCAGTGTCTCCACATCTACACGCACTCGTAAGGGGATGTCCAGCATTGTCCTGCCGGGATTCCTGGTGTCCGTGGGTAGCCGGTGGGGAGTGGGCCGAAGGGCAAAGTTGGCTTAAAACTGACTCGGGTTACGGTGTATTGAGGTCGACTGGCCTTGCTCCACAGAGCGTCACAGCGGTCGTGATGGGTACGTACTCGGTAAGGACCAGGGGTGGTGGACAGCCACCCGGAACCTGGTGACCGACCCGGGCGTCTTAACCACCGACGACCGAGCCCCATCCTCCCGTGGCGGAGGCGGAGAGAAATACGCGGGACGGCAAAACGCCAGACTTCGCCACCCCCCGCCACGCCCAGGCTTTTGATAGACGCAGTATGGGGTTCCCCTTGTCTCGGACAAGGGTGTGATGCGCCAACAGGTACGCACAGTGAAGTGATCGACACATGGTGTGATGTGGTCCACGGTGTTGCCAGCGGTGCAACGGAAAGGAACGAGCGCTCATGCGCGAGATCCTCGGAAGGCGACGCAGGCTCCTGTCCCAGCGCAGCGACGGAAGGCCTGAATTGCTCGGCGCGGCCCTGACCTTCGCGAAGGAATGGCAGTGGCCCGTACTCCCGGGCGTGGCACCGGACCCGGAGGGCCGGGCCCGCTGCGGCTGCCCCGACCCGGAGTGCACGGTCCCCGGCGCCCACCCCTTCGACCCGGGCCTGCTCGCGGCCACCACCGATGACCGCATGGTGCGCTGGTGGTGGACCAACCGCCCGGCCGCACCGATCATCCTGGCCACCGGCGGCAAGGCCCCCTGCGCGGTCAGCCTGCCGGCCCTCCCGGCCGCCAGCGCCCTGGCCGCGCTCGACGCCCAGGGCATGCGCCTGGGCCCGGTGGTCGCCTCGCCGACCCGCTGGGCGATCCTCGTCAAGCCGTACTCCCTGGAGCAGCTGGGCGAACTGCTGTACGCCCAGGACCACGTCCCCGGCTCCCTCCGCTTTCATGGTGAGGGCGGCTACCTCGCCCTGCCCCCGTCCGAGACCGGCCACGGTGACATCACCTGGGAGCGGGCTCCGCTTCCCGGCTCGGCCTCTCCGTGGGTTCCCGACGTCGAGGCCGTGGTGGACGCCGTGGTCGAGGCCCTCACCCGTACGGGTGTGAGCGCACCCGAGTTGTAGGGGTGTCGGGCGCGGGCGGAACCAGGTGCCCGCGCCGGGTCGTTATCGTCCGTTTCATGCTGCGTCATTCCGGGGGACGACCCCCAGACCCCCGATGGGTTCGTCTGCTTGCCCTGTCGGGAGTCGTGGCGTGCGTGGTCGCGCTGCCGCTGGCCGTGGCCTCCGCGGGACAGGTGGGCGACGGAGGCCGCAAGGTCGTACGCGATCTCGTGCGTCCTTCCGCGGAGCCTTCCTCCGGACGGCGCTCCGTCGCGCGGGCCTCCGCGGAACCTTCCGCTGTACGGCCCTCCGCCGCCGATGACCACAAGGCGCCGCTCGCCGCCGCCGGCCGCGCCCCGCTGCTGCTCGGCCTGGGCCTGGCCACCGCCGCGCGCTGCGGTCCCGAACTGATCTCCCCCGACGGCATCGAGGCACAGACCTGTGTGCTCACGCAGGGCGAGGAGACCTGGGCGCGCACCTACTACCGCAATGCGACCGGCGTGGTGCTGGACGCCGTGCTCAGCTTCATGGGGCCCGGCGGACGCACTGTGCAGATGCACTGCCCGGTGGGCGCCGGGGACGAGCCGGACAGCTGTGAGACACCCCGGGACGGAATCCACGGGACACCGGCCGACTACACGGCGGTCGCGGAGTTCGCCGCCCGGCCGGACAGCGGACCACTGCTGCTGCGGGCCGGGAGCAACTCCGGGGAAACTACGGGTAGTTGACGCGCGGCGGCGTTCCGTAAAGCTGCCCGGACACAGAAAGACCCGGTTGCTGGCGACGGGGGATGCACCAGCAACCGGGCTATTGGAACCGTAACAAGAGATCCGCCGTTCGCAAATTCGACCGTGACGCTTCGTGGCTGATTCGGACACCGATTCACCTTCTCCTGGGAGGAGTTGTGAGCGGAGCCGGTCGTTCGGTGAAGATGCGGTGCGGCTGACCGACCGGTCAGCCGCACCGGCTCTGTCAACTCAGCGTGACCTGACGGTTGGTGAGGCCGCCACGGGCGCGGCGCTCGTCGGCGGTCAGCGGTGCGTCCGTGGCCAGAGCGCCTGCGAGCCGCTCGGCGAACTCGGCGGCCGGCTTCTCGACATCGTCCGCGGTGACCCCGCTCGGCAGGTCCCAGACCGGCACGGTGAGGCCGTGGGCGCGGAAGGAACCGACGAGCCGGGTGCCCTCGCCGAGGCTCGACTTCCCGGCCGCGTGCAGTCGCGCGAGCGCGTCCAGAAGTTGCTCCTCGGGGTGCGGCATGACCCAGCGCAGGTGGTTCTTGTCCGGCGTCTCGCACCAGTAGGCGGCGTCGACACCGGACAGCCGGACGGTCGGGATGGCCGCGGCGTTGGCCCGCTCCAGCGAGGCGGTCACCTCCGGCGTGGCGTTCTCCGCGTCCGGCACCCAGAACTCGAAGCCCTCGTGCACAACTGGCTCGAACGCGCCTTCGGGGTCGAGCAGATCCTGCAGCCGCGGGCCGTCGGCGGGAGCGCGCCGGCCTTCCACGGGGGTGCCCGGAGCCGCGGTGAGCGCGCGCTGGAGGGTGTCGGCGAGGTCGCGGCTGATGTCGCCGGACGCGGTGTCGTTCTGCAGGCCGAGCAGCACCGAGCCGTCGTCGCGGCGCAGGGCGGGCCAGGCCATCGGCAGGACCGTCGCCAGCGTGACCGACGGGACGCCTTCGGGGAGGCCGCTCTTCAGGGTCAGCTCGACCGTGGCGGCGGGGACCAGCTCGCGCAGGGCCACCCAGTCGCCCTCGCCCGCGAGGCCTTCGAACGGGCGGTGCACCAGCTCGGTCGCGGCCTGTGCGGCGGCCCGGCCGTGGCAGGCCTTGTAGCGGCGGCCGCTTCCGCACGGGCAGGGTTCGCGGGCGCCGACGACCGGGACCTCCCCGTCCGTGAGCTGCGGGCGCTTGGCCTTCGTCTGGGGTCGCTTCTTGGCCATCGTGGCTGTCTCCCGGTTACGGCTCGTCTCGTACGGGCGCGAGCCTAGCCGCTTGCGACTTGGCCGACGGGAGCGTGTGGACAACCATCGGGGTGTCCTGCACGGACGCCCGGTCCCGGTCGCCTCAGCCGAGATCGTCGAACGCGTCCGAGAAGTCCAGGTCGGGTATCGCCACCGACGGGGCCACGACCCGCGTGGCGAAGTCGCTCCGCCGGCAGCCGGCGTCCGGATCGTGAACGTCCGAGTGGACGATCACCCAGACCGTGACCTCACCCCGGGCGTCGTCCCTGACACCCCAGTCGTCGGCCAGCGCGGTGATGATGTTCAGCCCGCGGCCGCCGTGCGCCGTGACCGAGGGCGTGGCCGGAGCCGGGCGGGTGGGCCCGCCGCCGTCCGTCACCTCGACCGTGAGCCTGCCGCCGGTGTCCACCCGCCAGGCGGCGCGGACGTCACCGTCCCCGGCCAGGGCGTCACCCAGCGGCCGGCCGTGTTTGCACGCGTTGCTCAAGAGCTCGGAAAGAATCAGTACGGCGTCGTCGATGACCGATTCCGTCACACCACCCCTGCGCAGCTGTACGCGCATACGGTGTCTCGCTTCCCCCACGCCCGCAGGGCCATGGGGTACGGCCATGCTCGACGACGTGGGCACCTCCTGTGCCACCACAAACGCCACCCCCGAGACCTCCTTCGCCCCACGCCACGGTGTGGATGCCCCATTGGCCTGTACCGGAAACCGGCCAATCACGTTCCGCCGACGCATTCGTCACCTTCGAACACGCACCGAACGCGCCGGGGCACACCCTGTGACGGAGGGGACGTCAGCGGCCCAGTCGGTCGAGCACCGCGCGCGGGCGGTTGGTGATGATGGCGTCGACGCCCAGCTCGACGCAGAGGTCCACGTCCTCGGGCTCGTTCACGGTCCACACGTGCACCTGGTGACCCGCCCGCTTCAGGCGCTCGATGTAGCCGGGGTGGTTGCGCACGATGCGCATCGAGGGACCCGCGATCCGCACCCCCGCGGGCAGCCGGCCGTCCCGCAGCCGGGGTGAGACGAACTGCAGCAGATAGACCGTCGGAAGGGTCGGCGAGGCGGCACGCACGCGATGCAGCGACCGGGCCGAGAAGCTCATGACCCTGATGGGCGACTCGGCGGCCGAGGCGGGGGCGTCCAGGCCGAACCGCTTCAGGAGCACCAGCAGCCGCTCCTCGACCTGGCCGGCCCAGCGCGTCGGGTGCTTGGTCTCGATGGCCATCTCCACCCGTCGCCCCGCGTCGGCGACGAGTTCGAGCAGCCGCTCCAGGGTGAGGACGGAGGTGTCCTCCCGGTCCTCGGGCCGGTACACCCAGTCCGGCTCCTCGTCGCGGGTGCGCCAGAACTCCCGGGTCCTGCGGGAGCCGAAGTCCAGGGCGGCGAGGTCGGAGAGCTCAAGGGCCGAGACCGCTCCGCGGCCGTTGGACGTACGGTTGACCCGTCGGTCGTGGACGCACACGAGATGACCGTCGGCCGTGAGGCGAACATCGCATTCGAGGGCGTCCGCACCGTCCTCGATCGCCTTCCGGTACGCGGCGAGAGTGTGCTCGGGAGCGTCTTCCGAGGCTCCGCGGTGGGCGACGACTTGAATCAGCTGCTGCCGTGCGTGGGTCACTGCGTCATGGTGCCACCGCCAGGGGGTACGCGTGCGAACGGAGGCATATGGTTTGCGCCTCATTTGTCTTACATGGCCTATATAAAGAACAACCGGGAACCCACAGGCACCGCTTATGGTGCCCTGACGGCCCGTGGGAAAAGCTGACGGCATACAAAAGGACATGCACAGCTGACGCACGCCGGACACCGAGCGGCACTGGCCGAGCGTGACCGAGTGCGACCGACAATCGACAGCCGTGACCGAGGAGAGAAGCTGTGAGCACCGAGAACGAGGGCACCGCGGTACCCCCGGCCCCGTCTGCACCCCCCGTGCCGGTGGATGCTCCCGCGGCTTCGACGCCCCACGCCTCCGAGGCGGGCGCCCCCACCACCCCGATCCCGCCGGCGTCGCCGTACGCCTCGGGCGGCGCCCAGGGGCCGGAACTCGTGCACGCGGGACCGGCTCCGGCGTACGGCTCGGCGGAGGGTGGGGCTCAGCAGGGCGCTGGCGGCGCGCCGCAGCACCCCGGTCAGGGCCCCGAGAGCTCCTGGCCGCCGCCGCAGGCCCCGGGCAGTCCGTTGTACGCCGACGGCGGCGCGGGTGGCTCGGGTGGCGGCTGGGGTTCGGGTTACCAGCAGCCCGCGCCGAAGCCGAAGAACGGCCGTGGTGGTCTCGTCGCCGCGGTCCTGGTGGCGGCGCTCGTCGCCGGCGGCCTGGGCGGCGGTCTCGGCTACACCCTGGCCAAGAACAACGACAACGGCTCCTCGACGACCCTCTCCGCCTCCGACAGCGGCGGCAGCGTCAAGCGGGACGCCGGCACCGTGGCGGGCGTGGCGCAGAAGGCCCTGCCCAGCACGGTCACCATCGAGGCCGAGTCCACCAGCGGCGAGGGCGGCACCGGCACCGGATTCGTCTTCGACACCCAGGGCCACATCGTCACCAACAACCACGTGGTGGCCGACGCGGTCGACGGCGGCAAACTGACCGCCACCTTCCCGAACGGCAAGAAGTACGACGCAGAGGTGGTCGGCCACGCTCAGGGCTACGACGTGGCGGTCATCAAGCTCAAGAGCGCGCCGAGTGACCTCAAGCCGCTCACCCTGGGCAACTCCGACCAGGTGGCGGTCGGCGACTCCACGATCGCGATCGGCGCCCCCTTCGGTCTGTCGAACACCGTCACGACGGGCATCATCAGCGCGAAGGACCGCCCGGTGGCGTCGAGCGACGGCAGCGGCAGCAACGCCTCCTACATGAGCGCGTTGCAGACGGACGCGTCCATCAACCCGGGCAACTCGGGAGGCCCCCTCCTCGACGCGCAGGGCAATGTGATCGGCATCAACTCCGCGATCCAGTCCACCAGCGGCGGCGGCCTCGGCGGCACCAGCCAGTCCGGCTCGATCGGCCTCGGTTTCGCCATCCCGATCAACCAGGCCAAGTACGTCGCCCAGCAGCTGATCCAGACCGGCAAGCCGGTCTACGCCAAGATCGGCGCGTCCGTCTCCCTGGAGGACTCCACGGGCGGCGCGAAGATCACCCAGGAGGCCGCCGCCGGCGGCTCCGACCCGGTCGAGGCGGGCGGCCCCGCCGCCAAGGCCGGCCTCAAGCCCGGTGACGTCATCACCAAGCTGGACGACCACGTGATCGACTCCGGCCCCACGCTGATCGGCGAGATCTGGACCCACAAGCCCGGCGACAAGGTCAAGATCACCTACGAGCGCGGTGGCAAGACCCACACGGTGGATCTCACCCTGGGCGCCCGCACCGGCGACAGCTGACCGGCACGCGCCCGTCCTGACCCGTTACTCTGGTCCCCGCGCCGACCGGTCACCGGCCGGCGCGGGGTGGGTTGCCCGAGCGGCCTAAGGGAACGGTCTTGAAAACCGTCGTGGCGCGAGTCACCGTGGGTTCAAATCCCACACCCACCGCAGCGCAGGTCAGAGACTTGCAGGTCAGAAGGGGTGTCACTCTCCGGAGCGGCACCCCTTCTGGGTACACCCTGTCTCACCCTGGCTCGCCCGTATCTCACCTTTGACCAGTGCGTATGGGCCATCTGTGGGCCAGGATCAGGCTCATGCCCGGCATGAAGAGCTGTTTCCTGTGTTCGCAACGTGACGGGCTGACGGGCGGCCTCGTGCGGGGCCGTCGAACCCTCCAATTTTCCCGCTCCTCAGCCACTCGGCCTTTGGCGTCGGTGATCCGATCACATGGCGCGCAATCAGAAGTGGAACTGCGAGAGCCACGTCGTGACGCTGACGTTGCCCGTGTTGCCCTTGACCTGACCGTTGACGCAGGTCTGACCATGGGCCGGGTTACCGCTGCTGCCGATGTTCACGGAGTTGCCGCAGACGTTCGTAGCGGCTTCCGCAGTCCCGCCGGTCGCGGCGAGCCCGCCGAACGCCAGCAGAGCGCTCACGCCCGCGACTGCGGCTATGCGCTTGAGCTTCATGTCACCCTCCTCTCAGGGAGAGACGAACCGTTCGCTTCGTGCGACCGAAGCGAACTCACCGCCACTTGGTTGGCGATGCGCCCTTGGGGATGCAGGGCGGGAGGGTGGTTCAACCCCTACTTCGACGATACGACCCGATGAATCAGGATAAAAGGGGTCTACTCGACGATCGGCTCAGGGTTGTCAATCCGTCCGGCCGCGACGGGCTGGTCACCCCTCGTCCAGCGCGCGGGCAATCAGGCGATTGGACTGCTGCTGGCCGCCCTTGAGGATCTTCGCGTAGAACCGGTACAGCACGGCAATGCTGTGGCCGGCGCGTGCGGCGACCTCCGCGGGATCCACCCCCGATTTGATCCAGAGCGACACCCCGGCGTGCCGCAGGGAGTACGGCACCCCCGCAAGGTCGGTGCAGCGCACCGAACAGCAAGAAGAGCACCCATCGCCGCGTCGGCCCGGGTGCTCCTCTTGCTGTTGACTAGCCGATTCAGCGTTTCGCCAGCTCAGACACCGTGGGGGACGCCCATGCACGACGCTCGTGAAACCGTCGTGGCGCGAGTCACCGTGGGTTCAAATCCCACACCCACCGCTGTAGTTCGTAGGTGCTGGTCAGGAAGGGTGTTCCTCGGTGAGGGGCACCCTTTCCCCATGGGTGGGGCGGGTCGGTACTCGAACGGAGTCGAGGTCTACAGCTCGTAGTCCCGGGCCAGTTCCTCCCAGGCGATCTCCCGGAGCCCGTCATGCGCGTCGCAACCCGACGGCACGCGTGCGTGGGGCTGGAACCAGATGATCGTGAGGTGGGAGCCGTACAGGATGGGGTCGCGGGAAGGTGTCAGGGCCGTGGAGCGGAAGACGCCGACGCAGGCCACAGCCGGCAGCATCTCGACCGGGCCGAAGGCGCCCGGGTAGTGGTCGGGGTACTCGTGCGGGGGTGGTAGCAGGTGCACAGGTGCGGTCGGGTAGTCGTGTTCGGCCGACCGCAGGAGGCCTTTGATCCGCAGCTCGTTGACCGGTCGGCACGGGTAGCCGTCCAGCATCCCGCCGTACGTCGACGTCAGGCGCAGCTCCCCGAGGTCGACCCTGCGGCCGGAGGTCAGGACGAGCCGGGACAGGGTCATGATCGGCACTCTGTGGCGCTCCCATGGTGCTGGTGATGCTGTTCCGTTCTATGGCCGACGCCCCGACATCCGCGCCGCCGACGCGATCGTCGCTCTTGCCTCCCGTTCCGTGAGCCCCGTGTTGAGGGCCGCGTCGACCAGGGGGGCGACCAGCGCGGGGCCGATGCCGTTCTCGTAGGCGCGGCAGGCGGCCCAGAAGAGGCGGGTGTTGCGCTGGCCCTCGTGGGCGGCGAGGACGAACTGGACCAGACCCTGGCCCTGGTCGCCGGCCGAGGGGTGGGTCGCGGGGTGGGTGGGGCGCGGTGGTGGCAGGAGCAGGCGGAGCAGGGCCGGTGGACAGGCCGCGGGGGCGAGGTGGGCGGTGCCGGGGGCCGTGCCGTAGACGCCGTGGTCGGTGCGGGAGCCGGGGCCGACGAGGTAGCCGCCGGCGCCCCTGATGTCGATGCCGGGGGCGAGGCGGCCGGCCGAGTTGGGGACGGCGGCGTCGGGCGGGCCGGTGAGCCACAGGTGGCGGCCGCCGCTCGGGGTCAGGACGACGACCGTGTCAGGGATCGTGAAGAGGTGGCGCAGGGCCAGTTCGCGCAGGGCCGCCGACGAGTCCGTGCCGGACTTGGTGTCCAGGTCCAGGCCGATCAGATGATGGGGCGGGAGACCACACGCGATGCCGTAGCCGGTCGCCCAGGGGGCCGCCGCGAAGAGCTCGCGGATGCGGACGGGGTCGGTCGAGGCGTCGTAGACCCCGTGGCCGAACGCGCCGCACTCGCCGTGGCAGGGCGCGGCCGGGGAGCCGTCGTCGCGGTGGGGGGAGCGCAGGGCCGGGAGCTTGGTGCGGGACAGGGGGATGACGGCCAGTCCGCGTTCGGCGGCTGACAGGGCGTGTGCGAGGGCCAGCGTCGTGGCCTGCCGGTCGGTGGTGGCCATGTCTCCATGTTCGTACGTACGTTCGAAAAAGGGAAGGGGTGGCGAGCGCGACGCGCCGGGGTCCCGGGATTGGCCGGAAAAGTGCCGGAACGCTTCCCCTGTTGTCCCGCTTGGCGATTGAGCGTCCTTATCGTCCTGGTCTGCCACCTGAAGTCGCGAAAGGGGTTTATCGACTTGCCCTCACGCTTCAGGGGGAATAACTGCTTCCGCTCTGGTTCGCCGGGGATTCGGTGGGCAACTCTGATCTCGCGACGTCGTGCACAGCACCGGGGTGGTCGGCCAACTTCCCTGGAAGCACCCTCACTTGACGTACTACCGGTCACAGGCCGGGTTCTGGAGGAAACACCATGGCAAGCATCCGTCCCGCCCGCGTCATCGCCGCCGTCTCCGCCCTCCCGCTCGCCGCCGCACTCTTCACCGGCGTCGCGGCGGCGGACAACGGAGGCTTCGCGGACAACGGATCGAACGCGGGTGTCGCGAGCATCGTGGGCAGCGGTGTCGGGCACGACAACAACGGCAACTCGTCCACCACGCAGCAGAACGCCGTCGGCTCCGGTGTGTCGGCCCAGAGCAACACGGCGCAGGTCAAGGGGTCCGCGTTCACGGCCGTCAACCAGGGGAACAACAACACATCCGTCACCTTCACCCCGCTGTGGTGATCCGGGAGGGCTGACCGGCCCTCGGCGGGGGGCGCTTCACGGGGGTGGGCTTGACGGGGTGGGCTTCACGGGGTGGGACACGTCCGCGCGGCGGTGCTTCGGCACCGCCGCGCAGGCGTGTTCGCGTGCGCGGCGACAGCCTTGACACCGCACCGGATCTGACGGACAGTCAGGAAATCTTGCGGACAAGGAGGTTGCCGTCATGGGCGCCGATCCGGACACCCCGCCGCCTCGGCCGGAGACCTACGACCCGGACGACTCGACGGCCCGGCCGAAGCCTCACGCTGCGAACGACGACCGGACGGTCCCGACGGCCCCGCCAGGCCCCCGGGACCCGGATGCCGTGGCAGCACGTCCGCCGGCCCGCGACGGGGACGGTCCGGCACCCGGGTCGGAGCGCGGCAATCGGGAACTGGCAGTTCGGCCGCGGTTGGGCGACGCGGACGGCCTGGCTGTTCGGCCATGGGCCGGTGACACGGACGGCCCGGTAGTTCAGGCGTGGGCCGGCGACGCGGACGGCCTGAGGCCCCGGTCGGAGACGCGCCGCCCAGACACCTCTGCGGCCCAGTCGCAGGCCCAGGCTCCAGACAGCCCGGCGCCCCGGCCAAAGCCCGGCCACCCGGACGCCCTCGCAGTCCAGCCCCAGGCTCACGACGCGGATGGCCTGAGGCCCCGGTCGGAGACGCGCCGCCCAGACACCTCTGCGGCCCAGTCGCAGACCCACGCTCCAGACAGCCCGGCGCCCCGGCCAAGGCCCCCAGACCCGGACGCCCTCGCAATCCAGCCCCCCATCCACGACACGGACGACCCGGCGCCCCGGCCAAAGCCCCGCCACCCGGACACCCCCGCACCCCAGCCTCCCGCCCATGACACGAGCGACCCGACGCCCCGCTCGGCGACGCGCCGCCCAGACACCCCCGCCCCCCAGCCCCCCGCCCACAACACAGACCACCCACCACCCCGGCCCACCCCCCACCCCCCGGCACACAACCTCCTGACCCGGCTCAAGGCCTACGAAGGGCGCCCCGCTGCCGTCGCCGGGGTCGGCAAGGATGCCGTCAACCTCCCCATGATCCGGCACTGGTGCGAAGCCCTGGGGGACGCCAACCCGGTCTACACCGGACCTGACGCCGTCGCCCCGCCCACCATGCTCCAGGCCTGGACGATGGGTGGGCTGACCGGGCACACGGGCAGGTCATCGGCGTACGACGAACTCCTCGCCCTTCTCGACGAGTCGGGCTGCACCTCGGTCGTCGCCACCGACTGCGAGCAGGAGTATCTCGAGCCGCTGCGCCCCGGCGACCGGATCACCTTCGACACCGTCATCGAGTCGGTCTCGGACCGTAAGACCACCAGGCTCGGTACCGGCCACTTCGTCACGACCCGCACCGACGTGCGCGTGGGCGAGACCCTCGTCGGCACCCACCGCTTCCGCATCCTGAAGTACGCGCCCGCGCAGCGAAAGAACACCCCTCCCCGGCCCCAGCGCCCCCGCCCCGTCGTCAACCGTGACAACGCCGGCTTCTGGGAGGGCGTCGAACAGCACCGACTCCTCATCCAGCGCTGCACCTGCTGCGCGACCCTCCGCTTCCCCTGGCTCCCGGGGTGCGCCCACTGCGGCGGCCCCGACTGGGACACGGTCGAGGCGAGCGGCGAGGGGACCGTCCACTCGTACGTCGTCATGCACCACCCGCCCTTCCCGGCCTTCGACCCGCCCTACGCCGTCGTGCTCGTCGAACTCGCCGAGGGCGTGCGGATGATCAGCAACGTGGTGGGGACGCCGTACGACAAGGTGCGGATCGGGATGCCGGTGCGGCTCGTCTTCCGGACCTACGACGGTGACCTCACCCTTCCCGTCTTCCGTGCCGCCGCCGAGGAGGCCGCCGTATGAGAACGGGCGACGAGCTGCCACCCCTCGAGATCCCGATCACCCGCACGCTGATTGTCGCGGGCGCGATCGCCTCCCGGGACTACCAGGATGTGCACCATGACCCGGAACTGGCCCGGCAGAAGGGCTCCCCGGACATCTTCATGAACATCCTCACGACGAACGGCCTGGTGGGGCGCTACATCACCGACCACTTCGGGCCACGGACCGTGCTCAGGAAAGTCGCCATCCGGCTGGGAGCGCCCAACTATCCGGGCGACACCATGGTGTTGACCGGGACCGTAGAGGCTCTCGAAGGCACTACCGCCACCGTTCGCATCGTGGGGACCAACGGCATCGGCAACCATGTGACCGGGACGGTCACCTTCTCGATGAGGGACGCCGAATGAGCGCACGCGCGCGTGACGCGCTCGGAGGCCGGGCCGCGATCGTCGGCATCGGGGCCACCGAGTTCTCCAAGGACTCCGGCCGCAGCGAACTGCGCCTGGCCGCCGAGGCGGTCCGCGCGGCGCTGGACGACGCGGGGCTCACGGCGGCCGACGTGGACGGCATGGTCACGTTCACGATGGACACCAGCCCGGAGATCACCGTGGCGCAGGCCTGCGGGATCGGCGAGCTGTCCTTCTTCTCCCGCGTCCACTACGGCGGCGGCGCGGCCTGTGCGACCGTCCAGCAGGCGGCGCTCGCGATCGCCGCGGGGGTGGCCGAGGTCGTGGTCTGCTACCGCGCCTTCAACGAGCGCTCCGGCCGCCGCTTCGGCTCCGGCGTCCAGCACCGCGAACCTTCCGCCGAGGGGGTCGCCCTCGGGTGGTCCCTCCCCTTCGGCCTGCTCACCCCTGCCTCCTGGGTGGCGATGGCAGCCCAGCGCTATCTGCACACCTACGGGCTCGGTTCGGAGGCCTTCGGTCATGTCGCGGTGACCGACCGCGCGTACGCGGCCACCAACCCGGCCGCCTGGTTCCACGGCCGCCCCATCACCCTCGCCGACCACGCGGCCTCCCGCTGGATCGTCGAGCCGCTCAGACTCCTGGACTGCTGCCAGGAGACCGACGGCGGCCAGGCGATCGTCGTCACATCCCTGGCACGCGCGCGTGCCCTCCCCCACCGGCCGGCCGTCATCGCGGCCGCCGCCCAGGGCGCGGGCCGCGCCCAGGAACAGATGACCAGCTTCTACCGCGACGATCTCACCGGCCTCCCCGAGATGAACGTCGTCGCCCGCCAGCTGTGGCGCACCTCCGGCCTGACCCCCCAGGACATCGACGTGGCGATCCTGTACGACCATTTCACCCCGTTCGTCCTGATGCAGTTGGAGGAGTTCGGCTTCTGCGCCCCGGGGGAGGCCGCGGACTTCGTACGCCGGGCCGAGCTCCCCCTCAACACCCACGGCGGCCAACTGGGCGAGGCCTACCTCCACGGCATGAACGGCATCGCGGAAGCCGTACGCCAACTGCGGGGGACGGCCGTGAACCAGGTGCGTGAGGCGGAGCGCGTGCTGGTGACGGCCGGGACAGGGGTACCCACATCCGGGCTGGTGCTCGCCGGGGACGCGTAGCCCCCAGGGGTGATCCCGCAGTAGATGCGCCTCCCTCGTCCACCTTCAGGAGGTGCAGCAGGCACCACCTCTACAACCTGAGGGGGAGTCCTCTTCGGGACTTGTGGCCGATGAGCGGGGGCCGGTCGCGAATCTAGCGTGGAGTCATGACCACACCCGTCTGCACCAGCGCTTCGAAGGCCGCCGTACCGGCGACGCAGACCCTCGCGTACCCCTCGTTCGCCTCGTACGTGAAGGCACGCCAGCCGGTGCTGCTGCGTACCGCCCGGTCGCTGACCGCGAACCCGAGCGACGCGGAGGACCTGCTGCAGACCGCCCTGACCAAGACCTACGTCGCATGGGAGCGCATCGAGGACCACCGAGCCCTCGACGGCTATGTCCGCCGCGCCCTGCTGAACACCCGCACCTCGCAGTGGCGCAAGCGCAAGGTCGACGAGTTCGCGACCGACGAGATCCCCGAGCCCGACCCCGTGCCCGGCGACGACGACCCCGCCGAGCAGCAGGCACTGCACGACGCGATGTGGCGGGCGATCATGAAGCTGCCGGCGCGGCAGCGGGCGATGGTCGTCCTCAGGTACTACGAGGACCTCAGTGAGGTGCAGACGGCCGAGGTCCTCGGGGTCTCCGTCGGGACCGTGAAGTCGGCGGTGTCCAGGGCGCTGGGCAAGCTCCGCGAGGACCCCGAGCTGGTGCTCGCCCGGTAGGGAACGGTAGGGAACCGTTCGTGACGGTCGGCCGTTGTGAGGGCATCGTGACGTGATCGATCGCCCGGCTCTAGTGACATACCGCGCGGTATGTGCGCAGAATCGGCGCAGCCCTTACTACCGCGTAGGCAATGTCGCCCCCGGGAGGACGCCGTGCTGAGCACGATGCAGGACGTACCGCTGCTGATCTCCAGGATCCTGACCCACGGGTCGTCGATCCACGGCACCTCACAGGTGACCACCTGGACCGGTGAACCGGAGCCGCACCGCCGCTCCTTCGCCGAGGTCGGCGCCCGCGCCGCCCAGCTGGCGCACGCCTTGCGCGAGGACCTCGGGGTCGCCGGGGACGAGCGGGTGGCGACCCTGATGTGGAACAACGCCGAGCACGTCGAGGCGTACTTCGCGATCCCCTCCATGGGCGCGATCCTGCACACCCTCAACCTCCGCCTCCCGGCCGACCAGCTGACCTTCATCGTGGCCCACGCCGCCGACCGGGTCGTCATCGCCAACGGCTCGCTGCTCCCCCTTCTCGCCCCGCTGCTCCCGCACCTCAAGACGGTCGAGCACGTGGTGGTCTCCGGCCCCGGCGACCGCACGGCCCTCGAAGGCTCCCACGCGCGCGTGCACGAGTACGAGGACCTGATCGCCGGCAAGCCCACCACCTACGACTGGCCCGAGCTGGACGAGCGGCAGGCCGCGTCCATGTGCTACACCTCCGGCACCACGGGCGACCCCAAGGGCGTGCTCTACAGCCACCGTTCGATCTATCTGCACTCCATGCAGGTGAACATGGCCCAGTCGATGGGCCTGACCGACCAGGACACCTCGCTCGTGGTCGTCCCCCAGTTCCACGTCAACGCCTGGGGCCTGCCGCACGCCACCTTCATGACCGGCGTCAACATGCTGATGCCGGACCGCTTCCTGCAGCCCGCGCCCCTCGCCGAGATGATCGAGCGCGAGCGGCCGACCCACGCGGCCGCGGTCCCCACCATCTGGCAGGGTCTGCTCGGCGAGCTCACCGCCAAGCCCCGTGACGTCTCCTCCCTCACCCAGGTCACCATCGGCGGCTCGGCCTGTCCGCCCTCCCTGATGGAGGCCTTCGACAAGCTGGGCATGCGGGTCTGCCACGCCTGGGGCATGACGGAGACCTCCCCGCTCGGCACCATCGCGCGTCCGCCGGCCCATGTGGTCGGCACGCCCGAGGAGTTCGCCTACCGCCTTACCCAGGGCCGCTTCCCGGCCGGCGTCGAGGCCCGCCTCAGCGGTCCCGGCGGTGAGCGCCTCCCGTGGGACGGCGAGTCCGCGGGCGAGCTGGAGGTCCGCGGCCCCTGGATCGCGGGCGCCTACTACAACGGCCCGGACGCCGAACCCCTGCGTCCCGCCGACAAGTTCAGCGAGGACGGCTGGCTGAAGACCGGTGACGTCGGCACCATCTCCGCCGACGGCTTCCTCACCCTCACCGACCGCGCCAAGGACGTCATCAAGTCCGGCGGCGAGTGGATTTCCTCGGTCGAGCTGGAGAACGCCCTGATGTCCCACCCGGACGTCACCGAGGCCGCCGTCGTCGCCGTCCCCGACGACAAGTGGGGCGAGCGCCCGCTGGCCACGGTCGTCCTCAAGGAGGGCTCCACGGCCGACTTCGAGTCCCTGCGCGCCTTCCTCGCGAGCGACGTCTGCAAGATCGCCAAGTGGCAGCTCCCGGAGCGCTGGTCGATCATCGAGGCGGTCCCGAAGACGAGCGTCGGAAAGTTCGACAAGAAGGTGATCCGCAAGCGGTACGCGGAGGGGGAGCTGGACGTCACCCAGCTCTGACAGCGCGAGGGGTACGGGGAGCAGGGCCCCGCAGCCGGACCAGGGGCCCTGCTCCCCGTACAACAGCCGTCACCCCGACAACCGTTGCTCAACAGCCGTCACCGTCGTACCGAAGTGGCGAGCCACCCCAACACCAGCCACACTCCCGCCACGGCGCACACCCCGCCCCAGCCCCACCAGCCGAAGGCCGACCCGGCGAGCGCGGACGCCGTCGCGCCGCCGGCGAAACCCGCCACGACATACGCCGTGTTGGCGGTGGCCGGGGTCGAGGTCGTCGTCAGGGCGACGGTCTGGTTGGCGACGTGGGAGGCGACCAGGGCCGCGTGGACGGCGATCGCCGCGATGAACAGGGCCCACATGACGTGTCCGCCGAGCCAGAACAGCGGCACGGACACGGCGGCGAGCAGATACGCCGACCGTACGACCTTGGCGGCGCCGAAGCGGTCCACGAATCCTCCTGCCAGGGGCGCCACGACACTGGCCGCCAGCCCGAACAGGCCGAAGAGCCCGGCGGTCGCGGTCGACAGGCCGTAGGACGAACCGGTCAGCAGGAGGGCCAGCGAGGTCCACAGCGCGCTCCAGGCGCCGTACATCCCCGCCTGCCGCACGCACGCGCGCCACAGGTCGGGCGAGCGGCGGACGACGGACGGCAGGGCGGTGAGGCCCGAGAAGAGCGGGCCGGAGCGGTGGACTCGTTCGGCCGGCAGGGCGTAGGCGGTCGCTAGGCCCAGGACGGCCGTCAGGGCGGCCGCGCCCACGAAGACCACCCGCCAGCCGTATGCCTGGCCGATCAGGCCGCCGAGCACACGGGCCGCGACGATCCCGGTGAACAGGCCCGCGATGACGGCCGCGACGTGGCGGGCCCGGCGGTCGGCGGGGGCGCGCTGGGCGACCAGCGGGACCAGCAGCTGGGGTACGACGGTCGCCGCGGAGGCGACGAGGACGGCTGCCGCGAGGGCGGTGGTGCCGGTGGCGAGCGCGCCGGCGGTCAGGGCCGCGGTGGTGACGAGCGAGAGGACGGCGACCAGGCGCCGTCGGTTCACGCTGTCGCCGAGCGGGGCGAAGACGAGCAGCCCGAAGGCGTAGCCGAACTGCGCGACCGAGGCGATCCAGGCCACCGCGGAGGGTGTCGAGCCGTAGTCGCGGGCGATGAGCGGGAGCAGCGGGGCCGCGAGGTAGATGTTGGCCGCCGTGACGGCGGTACAGACGGCGATGAGGACGAGGAGGAGCGACCCCGCGCGCCGGGCGGGGGCCTGCGTGGACCGTCCTTGCGTGACGGTTGCTGTCGGCATGACCGGAGGACTCCTTCGAGCCAGGTCTAACAACTAACTGGTTGGTTGGAACTGTCCAACAGTCTGGGTAGCTCGTCGATTCCCTGTCAACCAAATAGTTGGTTACTTGGCCCGCCCCCTCTACCCTGGCCCCATGGCAGCAGCAAGGGACCCCGATGCCACCCGGGCCCGGATCTTCGAGGCGGCGGTCGCCGAGTTCGCCCGCTACGGCATCGCGGGCGCCCGCATCGACCGCATCGCGACCGAGGCCAAGGCCAACAAGCAGCTGATCTACGCCTACTTCGGCAACAAGGCGGAGCTGTTCACGAAGGTCCTGGGCAAGGTCATGCTCGATCTCGCGGTCGCCGTCCCCGTCGACCCGGACGACATCGAGGGCTGGATCGACCGCCTCATGGACTACCACGAGGCCCATCCAGAGGTGCTGCGCCTGCTCTTCTGGGAGGGCCTGGAGTACGGCTCCAGCGCCGAGCTGCCCGACGAGGCCGAACGCCAGGAGCACTACCGCCGCAAGGTCGCGACCCTCGCGGACGGCCAGGCCCGCGGTGTGGTCACCGACGCCATCCCACCCCGTGACCTGCTGTTCCTCCTGATCGCCGTGGCGAACTGGGCCGCGGTGGTCCCGCAGATGAAACGGATCCTGGTGGGCGGGGAGCCCGCGGACCGGGAACGGCTACGGGCGTCGGTGCGGGAGGCGGCGCGGAGACTGGTCGCGCGGTAGGCAGTCGTGCGGTGGGTGTGCACGCACGCGGCACCGCAACGACTGCCCGGCCATGTCCTCAGGCGGTACGCGGGTCCGGGGGCCGCCGTGCCGCGAGGGCGGCCGGTTGGGGGCATACGCGGGACGGGACGGGGGCGGGACGGGATCCACGCGGGGTCGGTCGCGGAGGAACTCCCGACGACGGCCGAGATCGCGAAGCCACGCGCCCGGCCGGTGGAAGCGGCCGCGGTGGAGGACTCCATCGGCGGGGCCGTCGGCCAGGCGCCCGTCCGTTGGTGACCGGAGCGCGACGGAGCCCGGCTTGCACCCGCGGTGACCGGGCGGCGGCTGGCCGCGGTAGGACAACCGCTCCTAGTTGGTGCCGATCCGCGCCAGCAGGTCCACGATCCGTGACTGCACCTCGGCGCTGGTCGACCGCTCGGCGAGGAACAGGACCGTCTCACCGGAGGCCAGCCGAGGCAGATCGGCCTGGTCCACGGCCGCGGTGTACACGACCAACGGGGTGCGATTCAGCTGCCCGTTCGCCCGCAGCCAGTCCACGATCCCGGCCCGCCGCCGGTGCACCTGCATGAGGTCCATCACCACGAGGTTCGGCCTGAGCTGCCCCGCGAGCGTCACGGCATCCGTGTCACTCGCGGCCCGCGCCACCTGCATCCCCCGCCGCTCCAGCGTGGCGGTCAGCGCCAGCGCGATCTCCGCGTGCTCCTCGATCAGCAGCACGCGCGGCGGGTGCTGCTCGCTGTCCCGCGGCGCCAGGGCCTTCAGCAGTACGGCGGGATCGGCGCCGTACGCCGCCTCCCGCGAGGCCTGCCCCAGGCCGGCGGTCACCATGATCGGCACCTCGGACGCCACCGCCGCCTGCCGCAGCGACTGGAGAGCGGTCCGCGTGATCGGCCCGGTCAGCGGGTCCACGAACAGGGCGGCGGGGAAGGCCGCGATCTGCGCGTCGACCTCCTCGCGCGACTGCACGATGACCGGCCGGTACCCACGGTCGCTGAGCGCCTGCTGGGTCGTCACGTCCGGCGCGGGCCACACCAGCAGCCGCCGCGGGTTGTCCAGCGGCTCCGGGGGCAGTTCGTCGTCCATCGGCTGCGGCCGGGGGGTGTGCGGGATCTCGACGGCCCCGCCGGGACCGTCCAGCGGCTCGGGCCCCTCGGCGGCGTTCTCGTCGGGCGCCCCTATGGCGTACGACCGTCCGGCCGCCTCGGTGGCGTGCGCGAGCCGGGACTGCCCGGCCAGCGACGGCTGCGGTGTCTGCGCCGGTGCCGCCACGGCCTGCTCGGCCGCCGGATGAGGACGTGCCCCCGGCTCCGGGGCCGCGGCCGCAGCGGGGTCGGGCCGGGTGCCGAGCTTGCGCCGCC
>NZ_MJAH01000020.1 GCF_001746295.1 Streptomyces sp. LUP47B
GGCGCACCGCCGAGGGCACCGCCGAGGGCACCGCCCTGGCCGTTGCCGCCGCCACGACGGGCCGCGGGCGCACCGCCGAGGGCACCGCCGAGGGCACCGCCCTGGCCGTTGCCGCCGCCACGACGGGCCGCGGCCACACCGGCGGCGGCCTGAGCGGCCGCGGGGGTACCGGGCGCGCTCTGGCCGGGCTTGGGCTGCGGCTTCTTGCCGCCCTGGGCGACATCCACGGGCAGCATGACCAGCGCGGTCGTACCACCGGAGTCGGACGGGCGCAGCTGGATGCGGATGCCGTGGCGCTGCGACAGCCGGCCGACCACGAACAGACCCATGCGGCGGGAGACGGAGACGTCCACGGTGGGCGGCGAGGCGAGCCGCTCGTTGATCGCGGCGAGGTCCTCGGGGGAGAGGCCGATGCCGGTGTCGTGGATCTCGATCAGGACGCGGCCGTCGGGCAGTGCGTGACCGGTGACCTTGACCTTGGTCTGCGGCGAGGAGAACGAGGTCGCGTTCTCCAGCAGCTCGGCGAGCAGGTGAACGAGGTCGTTGACCACGCGGCCGGCCACTTCGGTGGTCGGCACGGAGGCCAGCTCGATGCGCTCGTACTGCTCCACCTCGGACGCGGCGGCGCGGAGCACGTCGACCAGCGGGACCGGACGGGTCCAGCGGCGGCCGGGCTCCTCGCCCGCGAGGACGAGGAGGTTCTCACCGTTACGGCGCATGCGGGTCGCGAGGTGGTCGAGCTTGAACAGCGAGGACAGCTGGTCCGGGTCGGCCTCGCGGGACTCCAGTTCGGAGATGAGCGAGAGCTGACGCTGGATGAGGCCCTGGGAGCGGCGCGAGAGGTTGGTGAACATCGCGTTGACGTTGCCCCGCAGCAGGGCCTGCTCGGCGGCGAGGCGGACCGCCTCGCGGTGCACGTCGTCGAAGGCCGCGGCCACTCGGCCGATCTCGTCCCGGGAGTGCACACCGACCGACTCCACGGACGTGTCGACGTCCTGCGGGTCGGACTCGGACAGCTGCTTGACCAGCTCGGGCAGCCGGTCCTGGGCGACCTTGGTGGCGGTCTCCTGGAGGCGGCGCAGCGAGCGGATCATGGACCGGGCCACGACGAAGGCGCCGACCAGCGAGACACCGAGCACGAGAAGGATCAGGGCACCGGCGATGATCGCGTCGCGCTCGGTGGCGCTGCGCAGCTCGCGGGCCTTCTGCTCCATGTCCTCGAGCAGCGTGTGCTCGATGTTGCCCATCTGCTGGATCTTGGTCGAGCTGTCGTCGACCCAGTCCTTGTAGGAGCGCTTGTCCAGGTCGGCGAGGCCGCCCTGGCGGCCGAAGGCACGGCCGGCGTACTGCTCGGCGGCCTCGATGTTGGAGTTGCCGTCCTCGATGGGCTGCAGGAGCTCCTCGGCGTCGTTGTCGCCGTAGATGCTCCGGAAGGTGTTGAGGTCGGACGCCTCACTGTCGAGCGCACCCTGGCCGTACAGCCGGTCGGTCTCGGAGAGGCTGCCCAGTGTCTTGTTGGACGCGGGCAGCGCCGCCGCGAGGATCGCGCGCTGGCTGGACGCGTACTCCTTGGCGGAGGAGAAGGCCGCCAGGGCACGCGTGCTCTGGATCATCTCCGGGTTGCTGGTCGCCTGCGCCATGTCCTGCGAGAGGCCGAGCAGGTGGGTGATCAGGCGGTGGTAGGACTCCACCGTCTGCGTCGCGTTGCCCTTGGTCTCGTAGGCGTCGCTGCGGATCTTGCTCAGCGTGTCCAGGTCGCGGACGAGGCCGACGAGGCTGTCGCGGACGCCCTGGAGGTTGCCGTCCTTGCCGGCCGTGTCGATGTCCTCGGCGGCGTTGATGAAGTTGGTCGCGGCCCGGTCCGTCTTGTCCCGGTAGCCCTTGACCGTGATGTTGCTCGCCGTGGAGTCGTGCGCCAGCGGACCGGCCGACTGGTCGCGCTCCTCCTGGAGGGCCGCGGCCAGCTCGGTGGCCTGCTTCGTCATCTCCGTCAGCAGCTTCATGTTGTCGAGCTGCTGGATGTCGTCCATGGAGTCGTTGATGCGCAGCGCGCCCAGCGACGTGGCCGCCACCACGGGAAGCGCGAGCAGCGACACCAGGCGCGTGGAGATGCGCCAGTTGCGCAGGGCTACGCGCGACCCCGGGCCGTTCGCGCCCTTCGGGGGCTTGACCGGCGGCTTGGCCGCGGCCGCCGGGCCCGAGGACGCCGACGTGCCGAGACGCCCGGGGCCGGAGCCGCCGTCGACGGCCGGGCCCGGGTTCTGGGCGTGCTGGGGGGAGGAACTGCCGACATTGGGGCCAGTCCCGCCGTGCTGCTCCGGCTCGGCCGAAGCGCTGCCATCCCTCTTGAAACGTCCCTGCACTAGCGTCGCAACCTCTGGACCAGGCGCTCCTCCGCAGGACGGCGGAGCACGGTGTCGGCGTTGTGGGGAGCGCCCTGAATACGCACCCCGGGTGGTCTGAGTGACCGGCGCTGCTCCCCCTTCTCACCGCCGCTCGGCGCTTCTCTGCGCCCCCTGTGCGCCGGTTCGATCCCGCGGCGGTCCGTGGAATTCCAGCACAGTGCCGGATCTCCAACAAGGTCCGAGGGTCAGACCGTGACCTACGTGACACCACGTGAGGGTCGTGTCACCGGGTGTGGGAAGCGTTCTCGTAGATAACGGACATAAATCCGCGAGTCCACCCGCGGGGGTGGGTGTCCCAGTCGCCATGATCAGGAGCGGAATGAGGGCTTCAGGGGGTCAATGTCCGTTTCGTTGGGGTGAGTTAAGGCTCGGAATTGTCCGATTTGCCCACAGGTCAGTGAGCAAACTCACACGCCGATCATGAGGTCTTCGCGGCTTGGGAGGGGAATGGCATGTTTAGCCTGGCGCTTTACAAGAAGGCCCCATCTGCCCAAACCACCACTGTCGAGGTCGAGTACAACCGTGAAGACGACGATGATGTTCCGCAACATTGCCAACCCGCGGCGCACGACGCTGGCGCACCTCGAGGACGCCGACGCACTGCAGATCCCGGAGCAGCCGGAGCACTCCCTCGCCCTCCCGGCCCAGACCGCCAACCCCCGGCGGACGGTCCTGATGGAGATCCCGGTCTCCGCCGCCGCCGAGTAGATCACAACCGTACGACGGCCACGGCACCGCGGTGATACGCGCGGTGCCGTCCCCTCCCCGCGTTAGCCTGGAGCGTCAGACTCCAGTCGGCCGAGTAGAGGGGCGCCCAGATCCCGTGCGCATCGCCAGATTCTCCATCGACGGGAACGTCGCCTTCGGCGCGGTCGAGGGCGACAGGCCGGACGAGCTCGTCCTCGACATCATCAAGGGCATCCCGTTCGCGGACTTCGAGCTCTCCGGTACGAAGGTCCCGGTCAACAAGGTGCGTCTGCTGCCGCCGGTGCTGCCCAACAAGGTCGTGGCGTACGGCCGCAACTACGCCGACCACGCGAAGGAACTGGGCAACGAGGTCCCGGACGTCCCCTTCGCCTTCTTCAAGCCCTCCACCTCGGTGATCGGCCCCGGCGACGAGATCCAGTACCCCTCCTTCTCGGCGGACGTCCATCACGAGGCCGAACTCGCCGTCGTCATCGGCCGGATGTGCCGCGAGGTGCCGCGCGAGCGCGTCAAGGACGTGATCTTCGGCTACACCTGCGCGAACGACATCACCGCCCGTGACGTCCAGAAGCGCGAGAAGCAGTGGGCGCGGGCCAAGGGCTTCGACACCTCCTGCCCGCTCGGCCCCTGGGTGGAGACGGACCTGGACCTGGAGACGGCCTCCGACCTGACGATCCAGCTCACCGTCAACGGCGAACAACGCCAGCTCGGCCGCACCAGCGAGATGATCCACGGAATCGAGGATCTGATCGTCAACATCTCCGAGGCCATGACGCTGCTCCCCGGCGACGTGATCCTCACGGGCACCCCGGCAGGCGTCGGGCCGCTCACCGTCGGCGACGAGGTCGCCGTCACCATCGAAGGCATCGGCACTCTCACCAACAAGGTTGTCAAGCGTGGCTAGCGCACCCGTCCGCGTACGTTTCTGCCCCTCGCCCACCGGTAACCCCCACGTGGGCCTGGTCCGCACCGCCCTGTTCAACTGGGCGTTCGCCCGGCACCACCAGGGCACGCTCGTCTTCCGCATCGAGGACACCGACGCGGCCCGCGACTCCGAGGAGTCGTACAACCAGCTGCTCGACTCGATGCGCTGGCTGGGCTTCGACTGGGACGAGGGCCCCGAGGTCGGCGGCCCGCACGCGCCGTACCGGCAGTCGCAGCGCATGGACCTCTACAAGGACGTCGCCGCCAAGCTCCTGGACGCCGGTCACGCGTACTACTGCTACTGCTCCCAGCAGGAGCTGGACACCCGCCGCGAGGCCGCTCGCGCCGCCGGCAGGCCCTCGGGCTACGACGGCCACTGCCGCGACCTGACCGAGGAGCAGGTCGCCACGTACGTCGCCGAGGGCCGTACGCCCATCGTCCGCTTCCGTATGCCCGACGAGACGATCACCTTCACGGACCTGGTCCGCGGCGAGCTGACGTTCACCCCGGAGAACGTGCCGGACTACGGGATCGTACGAGCCAACGGGGCGCCCCTCTACACGCTCGTGAACCCGGTCGACGACGCGCTGATGGAGATCACGCACGTCCTGCGCGGCGAGGACCTGCTGTCCTCCACCCCACGCCAGGTCGCCCTGTACAAGGCGCTGATCGAGCTGGGCGTGGCGAAGTCCGTGCCGGCCTTCGGGCACCTGCCGTACGTGATGGGCGAGGGCAACAAGAAGCTCTCCAAGCGTGACCCGCAGGCCTCGCTCAACCTCTACCGGGAGCGCGGCTTCCTGCCCGAGGGCCTGCTCAACTACCTGTCCCTGCTGGGCTGGTCGCTCTCGGCGGACAAGGACATCTTCACCACCGACGAGCTGATCGCGGCCTTCGACATCGCGGACGTGAACCCCAACCCGGCGCGCTTCGACCTGAAGAAGTGCGAGGCGATCAACGCCGACCACATCCGTCTCCTGGACGTGAAGGACTTCACGGAGCGCTGCGCCCCGTGGCTCAAGGCCCCCTTCGCCCCCTGGTCCCCGGAGGACTTCGACGAGTCGAAGTGGCAGGCGATCGCCCCGCACGCCCAGACCCGCCTCAAGGTCCTCTCCGAGATCACCGACAACGTCGACTTCCTGTTCCTGCCGGAGCCGGTCTTCGACGAGCCCTCGTGGAACAAGGCGATGAAGGAGGGCTCGGACGCCCTGCTGCGCACGGCCCGCGAGAACCTGGAGTCCGCGGACTGGACCTCGCCGGAGTCCCTCAAGGAGGCCGTGCTGGCCGCCGGCGAGACCCACGGCCTCAAGCTCGGCAAGGCCCAGGCCCCGGTCCGCGTGGCCGTCACCGGCCGTACGGTCGGCCTGCCCCTCTTCGAGTCCCTGGAGATCCTGGGCAAGGAGAAGACGCTGGCCCGCATCGACGCGGCGCTGGCGAAGCTGACGGCGTAGCCGACGCACGTGTGAGGGGCGGCACCTGGAACTCCGGGTGCCGCCCCTCACACATGGTCACTGAGCGTCGGCTTCGTCAATCAGGTACTGGCTTTCGTCGAAGATCCAGACGACGACAACGACCATGATCGCGCCGGCCACCACGTATTCCAGCATCAGGCCAGGGGCCACATAGGCCTTGCGCAGATTGTCGTCCGGCCCCAGTGGCGCGGTCGACGTCTTCCGGAACGGGTCACGGGCCAGTATCCGCACGGCCCTGTCCAGGTGGGCTCGGCGCTCAGCGGGCAAGGCGTCATACGTGGTGCGGGCCTCGACGGTGAACTGGACGCGGTACTCGGTCATGAGCCCAGTGTGCCAGTGCACGCCGCGCCGCCCGCCCGAGTCCGGAGGGGCCGCAATCGCCGGACGCGGCCCCAAACCCCGGGTTACCGTCGGATCATGAGCATTCGGGCCGTGGTCTGGGACGTGGACGACACCCTGTTCGACTACACGGGAGCCGACCGCATCGGAATGCGTCTGCATCTGACGGCCGAGGGGCTGCTCGAGACGTACGAGAACGTCGAGCAGGCCATCGTGCGGTGGCGGGCGGTGACCGACACCCAGTGGGCGCGGTTCTCGGCGGGGGAGGTCGACTTCCAGGGTCAGCGGCGCGACCGGGTGCGGGTGTTCCTGGGCGAGGAGCTGACCGACACAGAGGCGGACGCCTGGTTCCAGCGGTACATCGCGCACTACGAGACCGCCTGGGCCCTCTTCCCCGACGTGCTGCCCGCCCTGGACGCCCTCGCCGCCAGCCACCGGCACGCGGTGCTGTCCAACTCCAGCATCCACGTCCAGGACCACAAGCTGCGCGTGCTCGGCGTGCACGACCGCTTCGAGGTCATCCTGTGCGCGGCCGAACTGGGCGTCTCCAAGCCCGAGGCCGGAGCCTTCCTCGCGGCCTGCGACGCCCTGGAACTGGCCCCGCACCAGGTGGCGTACGTCGGCGACCACCCGGAGATCGACGGTCGGGGCGCCGCCGAGGCCGGACTGCTGTCGGTCTGGATCGACCGCGACGGCGCCGTGCACGCCCATCTCCCCACCCCCGCCGGACCGCGGCGCATCGCCTCGCTCGCCGAACTGCCCGCCATCCTCGGCGCGGATACCCGTTTTGGAGCCCCGTCCACCTTCAGGTAATGTTCTTCCTGCGCCGCCGGGGAGCGGGCCGAAAGGCCGGGATCCGGAGGAGCAGAACTAGAACAAGATCCCCGTAGGGGCTTGCGTTCCAGTGGCCTATGGTGTAATTGGCAGCACGACTGATTCTGGTTCAGTTAGTCTTGGTTCGAGTCCAGGTAGGCCAGCTCGCAGAGCTCATCTGCAAAAAGCGGAGATCGATTCCGCGAAGCCCCCGTTGTGTAGCGGCCTAGCACGCTGCCCTCTCAAGGCAGTAGCGCCGGTTCGAATCCGGTCGGGGGTACTGATCTCGATCAACTCGGGATCGCTGGGGCCCCCGTTGTGTAGCGGCCTAGCACGCCGCCCTCTCAAGGCGGTAGCGCCGGTTCGAATCCGGTCGGGGGTACGATTTACTCTAAATCACCTTGGTCTATGGTGTAATTGGCAACACTACGGTTTCTGGTACCGTCATTCTTGGTTCGAGTCCAGGTAGACCAGCTCGGACCTGCGGAAACGCAGGCTCCACGCCCCCGTTGTGTAGCGGCCTAGCACGCCGCCCTCTCAAGGCGGTAGCGCCGGTTCGAATCCGGTCGGGGGTACGTAGAGGAAGGCCCTTCACTTCGGTGGAGGGCCTTCGCCGTGTCCGGGGCTCATGCGAAGCCGTAGCGCCGCGTCGACTCCTCCTCCTGGGCCAGCCGGTGCAGCGACTGCAGCAGCGGCTCGTTGAGGATCGCGCCCAGGATCGCGAACTCGACCCGCTCCGCCTCCGACGGGTGCGTCTCCAGGTTGTCCAGATCGAGGACGGCTGTCCGGTGCATCAACTCCGCGTACGGCGCGAGCTGTTCGGCCCCCCACTCGTAGCCGAGCCGGCGGAACGCGGCCACCGCCACCACCAGTGAGCGGTAAGCGGGGGAGATGGTCGTGAGCTGCTTGGCGTTCTCCCAGCCGAGCCGGTCCAGGAGCGCGGCGACCTCCTGGTGCGCGGCCCGGACGTACTCGTCGTCCTCGTCCGGCTCGGGCACCTGTGGCAGTGCCCACAGCGCCGCGCCGAGCCGGATCGAGCGGCCCAGGGAGTCGTCGTCCACGTGCCCGAGCACCTCGCGCACCTTCGCCACCGGTACCCGGCCCACCTGGATCATCGCGCGCACCAGCCGAAGCCGCCGCAGATGCTCCTCGTCGTACTCGGCCGTCGTGGCGTTGATCTGGCGTCCCGGTGGCAACAGCCCTTCGCGCAGGTAGTACTTGATCGTCGCGGTGGACACACCGCTGTGCTCGCTGAGTTCGGCCAGCCGCATCTCTTGCACCCCCTCTCGGATACCGGCACTATCCAAACATGCCGCACTCGGATAGTGCTGCTCGCCAACGAGGGGGTCCCATGGTCGGGAAGAAGGTCGCCGCAGGCCGCACCACCGCGTCCGCGGAGAAGGACGTCGTGGTCCTGCTGATCGGGATGCGCATCAACCACTTCTGGGCCGTGCACCACTGGGTCCCGGTCTTCCTGGCCATGCCGCGGATGCTGCGGGAACTGCAGAAGGCTCCGGAGCGGGGACTGCTCTCGCATGTGCTGCTGACGGCCTCACCGCGGACGTACTACGTCGTCCAGTACTGGGAGTCGAAGGAGAAGCTGTACGCCTACGCGCACTCGCCGGAGATGTTCCACCACCGGGCGTGGGCGATCATCAACCGCAAGGAGAAGGCGGGGAAGGCACGGCAGCACGTGGGGCTGTGGCATGAGACGTATGTGGTGCCGGAGGGGTCCTACGAGTCGATCTACGCGGACATGCCGGCGTTCGGACTCGCGGCGGCGCATGGTCAGGTGCCGGTTGAGCGCAGGGGGCGGTCTGCCAAGGAGCGGTTCGCCCACAAGTCCGGGAGCGTGACTCCCTGAGGGGCGCGGGGAACTGCACGCCGAGCGACGGCGGGTCGGACGGGCGGCGACCGCCTGTGTGGTGGCGGATGCTGCGCCGTCGGGGCTTCGGAGGGGGTCAGGTGCGGGCCCGTGGGGGGCTGATCGCGCGGTTCCCCGCGCCCCCTGGGTGGGGCAACTTCCCGTCGGTCCGAGACCTGCCGCGGCGTTGAGGCCGGTCTCGTTCCGAAGGAGTCCTCCTCAGCCCGTGCGGCGCAGTGCCTCGGAGAGGCGGGCGGCGGCGTCGATGACCGCCTGGGCGTGCATGCGACCCGGGTGGCGGGTCAGGCGCTCGATGGGACCGGAGACCGAGACGGCGGCCACCACGCGGTTGGACGGGCCGCGTACCGGTGCGGACACCGACGCGACGCCCGGCTCGCGTTCGCCGATGGACTGGGCCCAGCCGCGGCGTCGCACGCCCGACAGGGCCGTGGCGGTGAAGCGGGCGCCCTGGAGGCCGCGGTGCAGGCGCTCCGGCTCCTCCCACGCCATCAGGATCTGGGCCGAGGAGCCCGCCTTCATGGTGAGCGTCGAGCCGACCGGGACCGTGTCCCTCAGTCCCGACAGGCGCTCCGCCGCGGCGACGCAGATGCGCATGTCGCCCTGGCGGCGGTAGAGCTGTGCGCTCTCGCCGGTGATGTCGCGCAGATGCGTGAGCACCGGGCCGGCCGTCGCGAGGAGACGGTCCTCGCCGGCGGCCGCGGCCAGCTCGGCGAGGCGTGGGCCCAGAATGAAACGGCCCTGCATGTCGCGTGCCACCATGCGGTGGTGTTCCAGAGCCACGGCCAGCCGGTGTGCCGTGGGTCGTGCCAGTCCGGTCGCCGCGACCAAGCCCGCGAGGGTGGCCGGACCGGACTCCAGAGCGCTCAGGACAAGGGCTGCCTTGTCCAGAACGCCGACGCCGCTACTGTTGTCCATGAAACGATACTCACGTCTCACTCTGTGAAACGCAAGTTCCTTTTTTCGTGAGACGCGCAACCCTTGTAGACACAGCGGCCCGGTGACCGTACGGGCCTGGTGACGGGCGCCCGTGAACAGGGGCCGGGTGCCGTCTCCTCAAGATCTCTAGTTGGGCCGGTGGACGTTTGCCGGCCGGAGGGAAAGCGATGGGTAGGACACTCGCGGAGAAGGTCTGGGACGACCATGTCGTCCGGCGCGCCGAGGGCGAGCCCGACCTCCTCTTCATCGATCTGCACCTGCTGCACGAGGTGACCAGCCCGCAGGCCTTCGACGGTCTGCGCAAGACCGGTCGCCAGGTGCGCCGGCTCGACCTGACCATCGCCACCGAGGACCACAACACCCCGACCCTCGACATCGACAAGCCCATCGCGGACCCGGTCTCCCGGATCCAGCTGGAGACGCTGCGCAAGAACTGCGCCGACTTCGGTGTGCGCCTGCACCCGCTGGGCGACGTCGAGCAGGGCGTCGTGCACGTCGTGGGTCCGCAGCTCGGACTGACCCAGCCCGGCATGACCGTGGTCTGCGGCGACTCCCACACCTCCACGCACGGTGCCTTCGGCGGCCTGGCGTTCGGTATCGGCACCTCCCAGGTCGAGCACGTCCTGGCCACCCAGACGCTGCCGCTGGTCCGCCCGAAGACCATGGCCATCACGGTCGACGGCGAACTGCCCGACGGCGTCACCGCCAAGGACCTGATCCTGGCGATCATCGCCAGGATCGGCACCGGTGGCGGCCAGGGTTACGTCCTGGAGTACCGCGGCTCCGCCATCGAGAAGCTCTCGATGGAAGCCCGCATGACCATCTGCAACATGTCGATCGAGGCCGGCGCCCGCGCGGGCATGATCGCCCCCGACCAGACCACCTTCGACTATCTCGAGGGCCGCCCGCACGCGCCCAAGGGCGAGGACTGGGACGCGGCCGTCGCGTACTGGAAGACCCTGAAGACGGACGAGGACGCCGAGTTCGACGCCGAGGTCGTCATCAAGGCCGACGAGCTGGCGCCGTTCGTCACCTGGGGCACCAACCCCGGCCAGGGTGCGCCGCTTTCGGCGGACGTCCCCGATCCCGCTTCGTACGAAGACGCTTCGGAGCGCCTCGCCGCCGAAAAGGCCCTGGAATACATGGGGTTGGAGGCCGGGCAGCCGCTGCGCTCCATCAAGGTGGACACCGTCTTCGTAGGTTCGTGCACCAACGGCCGGATCGAGGACCTGCGCGCCGCCGCCGAGCTCGTCAAGGGCCGCAAAGTCGCCGACGGCGTACGGATGCTGGTCGTTCCCGGCTCCGCGCGCGTGGGCCTGCAGGCCGTCTCCGAGGGTCTGGACGTCGTCTTCAAGGAGGCCGGCGCCGAATGGCGGCACGCGGGCTGCTCGATGTGTCTGGGCATGAACCCGGACCAGCTGGCCCCCGGTGAGCGCTCCGCGTCCACCTCCAACCGCAACTTCGAGGGCCGGCAGGGCAAGGGCGGTCGTACGCACCTGGTGTCGCCGCAGGTCGCGGCCGCGACCGCGGTGCTGGGCCACCTGGCCTCGCCCGCCGATCTGTCCGACGCCCCTGTCGCCGCTGGAGTCTGAGAGTCATGGAAGCATTCACCACGCACACCGGCCGGGCCGTCCCGCTGCGCCGTTCCAACGTCGACACCGACCAGATCATCCCTGCTCACTGGCTCAAGAAGGTGACGCGGGACGGGTTCGAGGACGGACTGTTCGAGGCCTGGCGCAAGGACGAGAAGTTCATCCTCAACCAGCCCGAGCGCAAGGGCGCCACGGTCCTGGTCGCCGGCCCCGACTTCGGTACCGGTTCCTCCCGTGAGCACGCGGTGTGGGCGCTGCAGAACTACGGCTTCAAGACCGTGATCTCCTCCCGCTTCGCCGACATCTTCCGCGGCAACTCGCTCAAGAACGGCCTGCTCACAGTGGTTCTGGAGCAGAAGATCGTGGACGCGCTCCAGGACCTCACGGAGAAGGACCCCGAGGCCGAGATCACCGTCGACCTCCAGGCCCGCGAGGTGCGCGCCGAGGGCATCACGGCGAGCTTCGAGCTGGACGAGAACTCCCGCTGGCGGCTGCTGAACGGCCTGGACGACATCTCCATCACCCTCCAGAACGAGGCCGACATCGCCGCCTACGAGGCCAAGCGGCCCTCGTACAAGCCGAGGACGCTCCAGAGCTGACCCCGAGGGCGGCCGGAACACCCGGACCCTCCTTCGGAGCAACTGAACAAGTCGAGTTTCGGCCACCTCAACACCCCCGCCGTACCCCCGATCAGCCCGATCGGGGGTACGGCCGTGTCTGCGCCCCGACGGCCTCGCGCGATGCGACACGCCCGTTCAACTTCCCACGTTACGGCGGGTGTTGTCGGGGTACGCGTCCCTTGTAGCCGCGGCTTCCGGATGTGCCCGGAAGGCCGTTTGAGGCGGCAGTTGCACCCCTAGCAGGCGACAACTCGCCCCAGATGGCACAATCTGTGCATGGAACACGACGGCCAACTCGAGCTCTATGCGGCAGTCGCGGACCAACTCAAGGAAGCGCACGCAAGGGTGCGCGCACTGCAAGTCCCGGAGGGCGTACGGATGGCGCTGACCCGGAAGCTGCTGGTCATTACGGCCGCGGCCAAGCACGACGTCGTCGAAGCGACAAGGCGTCTGGAGGGGTTCATGGCCGACCTCGACGCGGGTCGAATCCCCGAAGAGGAACGCTGAACAAGTCCAGAGCAGCCGAGTTCGTTGCGGCACAAGGGTGATAAGCCCGTTTCGTGTTTGATTTGCGGTATATATCTGCCTAACGTGCGAAAAAGCTTGAACACTTTCGTTCTGGCAATGTCTCCGAAGGGGAAGACGTGAACAAGGCGCAGCTCGTAGAAGCGATTGCCGACAAGGTCGGCGGCCGCCAGCAGGCCGCCGACGCGGTCGACGCGGTCCTGGACGCCATCGTCCGCGCTACGGTCGCGGGCGACCGGGTCTCGGTCACCGGCTTCGGTTCGTTCGAGAAGGTCGACCGGCCGGCCCGTTACGCCCGTAACCCCCAGACGGGCGAGCGGGTTCGGGTCAAGAAGACCTCCGTTCCGCGCTTCCGCGCGGGCCAGGGCTTCAAGGACCTGGTGAGCGGCACGAAGAAGCTCCCGAAGAACGACGTCGCGGTCAAGAAGGCGCCCAAGGGCAGCCTGACCGGCGGGGCTTCGGCCACGGTCAAGAAGGCGGCCGCGAAGAAGGCCACCGCCAAGACCGCCGCGGCCAAGAAGACCACCGCGAGGAAGACGACGGCCAAGAAGACGACGGCCACCGCGAAGAAGACCCCGGCGAAGAAGGCGCCCGCCAAGAGCGCGGCGACCGCCAAGACCACCGCCGCCGGCAAGACCACCGCCAAGAAGGCGACGGCCAAGAAGGCCCCCGCGAAGAAGGCGACCGCCAAGAAGGCCCCGGCCAAGAAGTCGGCGGCCCGCACCACCACCGCCAAGAAGGCCACGGCCCGCAAGAGGTAAGGGCACAGGGCACTCACGCGCCGGGCCGGACTCCGCATCGGAGTCCGGCCCGCGGCGTGTGCACAGGGTGTTCAGAAGGTCTGGAGGGTCACCAGGGTGACCTTGTCCCCGTCCATCTCGATGCGCACGCGCTGTCCGGGACGCAGCAGCCTCAGACCGCCCGCGTCGAACGCCGGTGTGTCGAAGGGGACGGGGGTGCCGTCGTCGAGAATCACCTGCCCGCTGCGGCTTTCGGGGTCGTACGTGTACGCGGTCGCCTGCATGGCCGCAGCCTACTGCCCGGGAATCAGCAACCGCGCCGCGGCGGCGGCCGTCCGAGGGCCCACCCCGAGGGCGAGCGCGGCCCGCAGGTCCTCGCCGGTGTCCACGTCCTGTCGTACGGAATCCACCCCGGTGAGCGGGAGTTCCGTCGCTCCCGAGGCGCGATGTCGTGCGCGGGAATCCGGGCCGAAGGCGGGGCGCAATTCCGCGCCTTCCCGGGCCGCCAGCAGAGTGGTGCCGATTGTCGCGGCGTCCGCGAGAAAAGCGCGCGGGAATTCCGCGGCGGCATCGAGGACCCGGGCCAATTCCAGGGGCCGTAGCGCCGGAAGATCGGCGTTCAGGGCCGCGAGCGCGCATTCGGGACGGGTGGACCGTACGACGGCCGCCGCGTGCGACAGGGCCGCGTTCAGGCCGCCCCGTGGCTCGTCGGGGACGATCCGGGCGCCCAGCGCCGCCAGCTCGCGGCCCGCCAGGGCGTCATCCGTGACTACCGCCACATCACCGACCGCGGGGCAGGCCAGCGCGGCCGCCACGGTGTCCTGGGCGAAGGCGAGGGCCAGCCCCGGGCGCACCCTGTCGTCCGCGGTGTCCGAGAGCCTGCTCTTGGCCCGCGCCAAGGGCTTCAGCGGGATGACCAACGTCCACTGCACGCGTGTTCCGTCCTTCTCTGGTGGCGGCCATTGTCACTCAGTCGTCACGCGGCCCATCCGGTGGTGTCGGTGGCGGGGCGTACGGTGTTCTCGACAGACCGGCGGCCTGGGGCGACACTTGTGCGGCCCCCCAGGCCCTAGAGGAAGGTGTCCGCGTGCCCCGCCGCAGAATCGGCTTCTGGTACCGCTTGGCAGCGGTGATCGCCAAACCGCCGCTCGTGGTTCTGATCAAGCGGGACTGGCGTGGAATGGAGCATATTCCGGCCGACGGCGGATTTATCACCGCGGTCAACCACAATTCGCACATCGATCCCTTCGCGTACGCGCACTTCCAGTACAACACCGGACGTGTTCCGCGATTCCTCGCGAAGAGCGGTCTTTTCAACAAGGGATTCATCGGCGCCATGATGCGCGGCACGGGCCAGATTCCCGTCTACCGCGAGACCACGGACGCGCTCAGCGCCTTCAGGGCCGCCATCGACGCCGTGGACCGCGGCGAATGCGTCGCGTTCTACCCCGAGGGCACCATCACCCGGGACCCCGACCAGTGGCCCATGGTCGGCAAGACCGGTGCCGCGCGGGTGGCCCTGCAGACCAAGTGCCCGGTGATCCCCGTCGCGCAGTGGGGCGCCAACGAACTGCTGCCGCCGTACGCCAAGAAGCTCCATGTGCTGCCGCGCAAGACCTCGCACGTCCTGGCGGGCCCGCCCGTGGACCTGTCGCCGTTCTACGGCAAGGAGATGACCCCGGACCTCCTCAAGGAGGCCACCGAGGTCATCATGGCCGCCGTCACCGCCCAGCTGGAGCAGATCCGCGGTGTGAAGGCACCCGAGACGGCCTACGACCCGCGCCGCGAGCGGATCGAGCAGCGGCGCCGGACCCAGGCGCAGAACGGCCACGAGGGGGAGAAGAGCAAGTGAGCAAGCCCGTCAAGGCGGCCGTCTTCGGTACCGGTTCATGGGGCACCGCGTTCGGCATGGTGCTCGCCGACGCGGGGTGCGAGGTCACCCTGTGGGCGCGGCGTCCCGAACTCGCGGCAGCCGTCAACTCCACGCGGACGAACCCGGACTACCTTCCCGGCGTCGAACTCCCGGAGAACCTCCGGGCGACGGCGGACGCCGCGGAGGCCGCGCGCGACGCGGAGTTGACCGTCCTCGCGATCCCCTCGCAGACCCTGCGCGCCAACCTCGCCGACTGGACCCCCCTGCTCGCGCCCGACACGGTTCTCGTCTCCCTCATGAAGGGCGTCGAACTCGGCTCCGCGATGCGGATGAGCGAGGTGATCGAGGACGTCGCGAAGGTCGGGGCCGACCGCATCGCCGTGGTCACCGGGCCCAACCTCGCGCGGGAGATCGCCGCCCGGATGCCGGCCGCCGCCGTGGTCGCCTGCACCGACGAGGCGGTCGCCCGGCGGCTCCAGTCCTCCTGCCACACGCCGTACTTCCGTCCGTACACCAACACCGACGTGGTGGGCTGCGAACTCGGCGGCGCCGTGAAGAACGTCATCGGCCTCGCCGTCGGTATCGCGGACGGCATGGGCCTCGGTGACAACGCCAAGGGTTCGCTCATCACGCGCGGTCTCGCGGAGACGACCCGGCTCGGACTCGCCATGGGCGCCGACCCGCTGACGTTCTCCGGACTCGCCGGTCTCGGCGACCTGGTGGCGACCTGCTCCTCGCCGCTGTCGCGCAACCACACCTTCGGCACCAACCTCGGCAAGGGCATGACCCTGCAGGAGACCATCGCGGTCACCAAGCAGACCGCGGAGGGCGTCAAGTCCTGCGAGTCCGTGCTGGACCTGGCCCGCAGGCACGGCGTCGACATGCCGATCACCGAGACCGTCGTCGGCATCGTGCACGAGGGCAAGGCCCCGGTGGTCGCCGTCAAGGAGCTGATGTCGCGCAGCGCGAAACCCGAACGACGCTGAGCTACCACCTCGCTTTTTGCCTCGTTCGCCGCGGGGGCGCACGCTGTATCGGGGCACTACCAACGGGTACTCTCAACGCGATATGAGCACCGAGAACCTCCCCCAGAGCCCTCAGCAGCCGCCTCGCAAGCCGCGCGTGGCCGTCGTGTTCGGCGGGCGCAGCTCCGAACACGGGATCTCCGTGGTCACCGCCGGCGCCGTACTGCGGGCCATCGACCGGACCAAGTACGACGTCCTGCCGATCGGCATCACCCGGGACGGCCGTTGGGCGCTCACCGCCGACGAACCGGAACGCATGGCGATCACCGAGCGCCGTACGCCGAGCGTCGAGGAACTCGCCGAGTCGAGCGAGGGCGGCGTGGTGCTCCCCGTCGACCCCGCGAACCGTGAAGTCGTCTACAGCGAGCCGGGATCGGTGCCCAAGGCCCTCGGCGAGGTCGACGTCGTCTTCCCCGTCCTGCACGGCCCCTACGGCGAGGACGGCACCCTCCAGGGCCTCCTGGAGCTCTCCGGTGTCCCGTACGTCGGCGCGGGTGTGCTCGCCTCGGCCGTCGGCCAGGACAAGGAGTACATGAAGCGGGTGTTCACCTCCTTCGGGCTCAAGGTCGGCCCGTACGTGGTGATCAGGCCGCGCGAGTGGGAGCGGGACGAGTCCGCGGCCCGCAAGAAGATCGTCGACTTCGCGGGCGAGCACGGCTGGCCGCTGTTCGTGAAGCCCGCGCGCGCGGGTTCGTCGATCGGCATCACCAAGGTCGACGACCTGTCCGGCCTTGACGAGGCGATCGCCGAGGCGCAGAGCCACGACCCGAAGATCCTCGTGGAGGCGGCGCTGCGCGGCCGCGAGATCGAGTGCGGTGTCCTGGAGTTCGAGGACGGCCCGCGCGCGTCGGTCCCGGCCGAGATCCCCCCGCCGCAGGAGCACGCGTACTACGACTTCGAGGCGAAGTACATCGACTCGACCCCGGGGATCGTGCCGGCGCCGCTCACGCCCGAGGAGACGGCCGAGGTCCAGAAGCTCGCGGTCGACGCCTTCGACGCGGCCTCCTGCGAGGGTCTGGTCCGCGCGGACTTCTTCCTCACCGAGGACGGCGAGTTCGTGATCAACGAGATCAACACGCTCCCGGGCTTCACACCGATCTCGATGTACCCGCAGATGTGGGAGAAGAGCGGGATCAGCTACCCGGAGCTGGTGGACAGGCTGATCGAGGCGGCACTGCGCAGGCCGACGGGGCTTCGTTAGCCGGTCGTCAGCTAGTCGGCGATCCCCTCGGGGATCGCCTTCTTCACGGCCGGAGCGAGGTCGACCAGCGCCCCGGTGCTGTCCCGCCCCTTCGGTACCGTGACCTCGACGTACGCGCTGCGATTGGCTGTGGTGAAGCGATACGCGCCGTCGTCCTCCTTCTCCATCAGCCAGTCGACGCCGTTCACACCGCCCGCGACCGCGTCCGGGTCGCTGCCCTCGGCCACCTTGGGGTCGACCATCTTGGGCGGCTGCACGACACCGCAGCGCAGTATGATCGCCGGGCTTCCCCAGCCCGCCGTCAGTGTGGACGCGGGCTCGGGATCCTCACGACTCAGCCCGTCCAGCTTTGGCGGCAGCGCCTTGTCCAGGTTCGCGCACAGCTTGGTGGCCTTCGTACCCGGACTGGGAACCGCCGCCGACGCGCTGTCGTCTGCGGAGGAGCAGCCCGCGACCGCGATCAGCAGGGCGAGCGTGGGCAGACGGAGAGGCCGGTGACGGAAGAAGTTCACCGGCCAAGGGTAGACGGGGGCTACAGATGGACGACCGGGCAGGTCAGGGTGCGGGTGATGCCATCCACCTGCTGGACCTTGGCGACCACCAAGCGGCCCAGGTCGTCCACGGTGTCGGCTTGGGCACGGACGATCACGTCATACGGTCCTGTCACGTCCTCGGCCTGGATGACTCCAGGAATCTTGCTGATCGTCTCGGCGACGGTCGACGCTTTGCCGACATCCGTCTGGATCAGGATGTACGCCTGTACCACGGAACCTCCAGGGCGGCCACGAGGATCATGTGGGGAAAAGGAACGCCACGGTATCGCGTCGCCGCTCGTCGCGGGGAGACCCGCGGAGGCGTGGACGCCCGCGCCGGGGTGCGGACACTGCAGAAGTTCACGGTCCCCTCGACCGTATCGAGGACACTGATGACGCGCGACCGGGCACGGCACGGCACAGAAGGGGCGTAAGGGCCATGAAGGGCACTGTTGGTGAGCTCGGCGAGTTCGGGCTCATCAGGGAGCTCACCTCCCGTCTCACCACCACCCCGGCGGTCCGGGTGGGTCCCGGCGACGACGCCGCGGTGGTCGCCGCGCCCGACCGCAGGGTCGTGGCGAGCACCGACATCCTTCTGGAGGGCCGGCACTTCCGCCGCGACTGGTCCACGGCCTACGACGTCGGCCGCAAGGCGGCCGCGCAGAACCTCGCGGACATCGCCGCCATGGGCGCGGTGCCGACCGCCCTGCTGCTCGGCCTGGTCGTGCCCGCCGAACTCCCCGTCACCTGGCCCTCGGAGCTCATGGACGGCCTGCGTGACGAGTGCCAGGTCGCGGGCGCGTCGGTGGTCGGCGGGGACGTCGTACGGGGAGACACGATCATGGTCTCCATCACCGCCCTCGGCGATCTGCGGGGCCAGGAGCCGGTGACCCGGGCCGGCGCCCAGCCCGGCGACCTCGTCGCGGTGACCGGCTGGCTGGGCTGGTCCGCGGCCGGGTACGCGGTGCTCTCCCGCGGCTTCCGCTCGCCCCGCGCGTTCGTGGAGGCGCACCGGCGCCCCGAGCCGCCGTACCACGCGGGCCCGGCCGCCGCGGCGCTCGGCGCGACCGCGATGTGCGACGTGAGCGACGGGCTGATCGCCGACCTCGGACACATCGCCGAGGCCAGCAAGGTCCGCATCGACATCCGTTCCGGCGCGATCGACATCCCCTCCCAGATGAACGACATCGGACAGGCCGTCGGTGTCGACCCCATGCAGTGGGTGCTGAGCGGGGGAGAGGACCACGCGATCGTGGCGACCTTCTCACCGGACGTGAAGCTCCCGGCCCGCTGGAAGGTGATCGGCGAGGTCCTCAACCCCTCGGCGCTGCCCCAGGTGACGGTCGACGGGGCGCCCTGGACGAGCAAGGGCGGCTGGGACCACTTCGGCGGGGACATCGAGTCGTGAAGCCCCTGGTGCTCACGGTGGCCGGCTCCGACTCCGGCGGCGGCGCCGGAATCCAGGCCGACCTGAAGACCATGCTCGCGCTCGGCGTGCACGGCATGAGTGTCGTCACGGCCGTCACCGCGCAGAACTCCCTGGGCGTACAGGGCGCCTGGGAGCTGCCCGTCGAGGCGGTGCGGGCCCAGTACCGCAGTGTCGTGGACGACATCGGCGTCCGGGCCGTGAAGACCGGGATGCTCGCCTCGGCCGAACTCGTCGAGGCGGTGGCCGAGTTGCTCGCGGCCACCGACGCCCCGGCCGTGGTCGACCCGGTCGGCGTCTCCAAGCACGGCGACTCGCTGCTGGCCTCCTCCGCCCTGGAGTCCGTCCGCACGAAGCTGCTCCCGGTCGCCACCGTCGCCACCCCGAACCTCGACGAGGTGGCGCAACTCACCGGCGTCCGGGTCGACTCGGAGTCCCGGATGCGAGAGGCCGCCGAGGCGGTCCTGTCGTACGGACCGACGTGGGTGCTCATCAAGGGCGGCCATCTGACCGGCGACGCCGTCGACCTGCTCACCGACGGCCGTGCGGAGCACTGGCTGCGCGCGCCCCGCCACGACAACCGGCACACGCACGGCACGGGCTGCACCCTGGCCTCCGCGATCGCCTCGCAGCTCGCCAAGGGACAGTCCGTGCCGGAGGCGGTGGCGGCCGCCAAGGAGTACGTCACCGGGGCGATCGCCGCCGGGTTCGCGCTCGGCGGCGGGATCGGCCCCGTGGACCACGCCTGGGCACTCACGCGCCGGGGTACTCCGGCAGCTTGATGTTGGTCGCCGACTTCTCGGTGAGCCGCTTGAAGAAGGCCGCGAGGGGACGGGAGGCGAGCAGCCGGTACATCCGGTCCCGGCTGCGGATCCGCCGCTCGGTGGCCGGCGCGAAGAACGGGCCCGCGTTGCCCGAGGTCTTCTGGCAGCCCTTGGCGAAGCCCGCGATCCGGGCCTCGTAGGCGGCGAACGCCGCACGGTGGTCGCCGCCCGCCAGGGCGAGCTCACCGGCGAGGACGTACGCGCCGACGATCGCCACCCCGGTCCCCATCCCGCCCATCGTGGCCCCGTACCCCGCGTCCCCGAGAAGTGCCACGCGCCCCTGGGTGAGCCGGTCGACGTGGATCTGGGCGATCGCGTCGAAATAGACGTCGTCGGCCGCCTCGAGGGCTTTCAGGACGTTCGGCCCCTCCCAGCCCATCCCCGCGAACCGCTCGGCGAGGATCCGCTTGTGCGCGGCCGGGTCCCGGCGGTCGTACGACAGCCGCTCGGAGCGGAAGACCAGCAGCGCGCCCGCGCGGTCCGGATCGCCGTCGTAGTTGCCGAGTGCGATCGCCCGGCCCGGCTCGCTGTACACCCGGCCGGTGCGGTCCAGGCCCAGGTGGTTGGGGACCTCGAAGCCGGCCACGTAGTGGTCGAGGAAGCGCAGATGGCGGGACTCGTCGCCGAAGACGAGGGACCGGGTGCGCGAGTGGAGGCCGTCCGCGCCGATCACCAGGTCGAAGCGGCGCGCCGGGCCCTTCTCGAAGGTGACGTCGACACCGTCGGCCGAGTCGGTGAGCGTGGCGACCGAGTCGCCGAACACGTACTCGACGCGGTCCCGGGTGCGCTCGTACATGATGTGCGCGAGTTCGCCGCGGAAGATCTCCACGTCGCCGCTCATCATGTCCGACGGCAGGTCCACCTTCGGGGCGCCGTCCGCGTCGACGACGATCTGGCGGCCCATGTGGGTCTGACGGACGTGGATCTCGTCCCAGATGCCCATCTCGGTGAGCACCCTGCGGTGCACATGACCGCGGAAGTCGACGGCGAAGCCGCCGCCGCGCAGCTCCGGCGCCTTCTCGACGACGGTGACCCGGGCGCCGTAGCGCATGAGGTTCAGCGCGAGCGCCGGCCCGGCGACGCTGGCTCCGGAGATCAGGACGGTGAGGTGACTGAGGTCGTGCGTCTTGTTCGTCATGCCCGCAGCTTCGACGGGACCGCTGACCGTCCTCCTACCGTTCGCTGACCGCTGCTGACCGAAGGGCGCGGCCGTGCTCGAAGGCCTTGTCGTAGGCCTCGGGCGACAGTTGTCGCCGTACGGACTCCTTCGTCCGTACGACATCGGGGTCGCCCTCGGCCGACGCGCCCCGCAGACCCTCGGCGGCGCCCAGGAGTTCGGCCGCCCGGCCGGGGTGCGGGGCGACGGAGGCCAGGGCCTCGGCGACGGCCGCCAGGGCGAGGAGGTCCGGGGCGTCCAGGGCCTCCAAGGCGTGCGTGCGGGCCTGGCAGAACCAGTCGCGGGCCTGCTCCGGGTCGCCCTCGGCGGCGGCCGTGTGGCCGAGGCCGATGAGGATCAGGACGGTCTCGCCGGCGCTGAACCAGTTCGCGGCACAGGCTTCCAGGGCGCTCTCGTAGTGCACGCGCGCGTGGTGCCCGTGCCCGGAGAGCCGGGCCGAGTCGCCGAGACCGCGTCGGGCGGCCGCCACCTTGTCCGGGGCGCCCCCCGCCCGGGCCAGGTCGGCGGCGCGCGAGAAGTGCGCCACCGCCTCCTCGGTGTCGCCGCGGTACAGCAGCACGGTGGCCCGGGACCGCAGCAGGTCGGAGGTCTCCTCGGGTGCGTCCAGTTCCCGGACGTACTCCAGGCCCTCGTCGAACAACTCCAGGGCGCGGTCGTACTCGCCGCGCCGGCCGGCGAAACCGCCCAGCGGGTCCAGGCAGTTGGCCATGCCCCAGCGGTCGCCGGTCGTACGGAAGCCGGCCAGCGAGCGCGCGAACGTCGCCTCGGAAGCCACCGGATCGCCCTTGAACTGCGCCTGGTAGGCGAGCCCCAGATCCAGCAGCGCGCGGCCCCAGGGCCGGTCGCCGACCTGGACGGCGAGCAGGTCGTCGTTCACGGCGTACAGCGGGCCGCCCGCCAGCGACCACAGGACCATCGTGAACGGCAGCCGCAGCGGCCCGTCCAGGGCGTGCATGAGGGCGGCCACGCGCGCGATGCGGCCCGGTTCGCCGGGGTCGTCGCCGCGGCCGGTGACGGTGTTCATCAGGCACAGGGCGTACTCCTCGGCGAGGCCCGGGGGAGGGGAGTCGCCCAACGCCGCCAGCAGGGCGTGGGCCAGCGGCACGCGTTCGCCGTGCGGGGCGCGCAACCGCCAGAACCAGGACAGGGCCGCCATGAGCCGCAGGGCGTCCTCGGGAGCCGTCGCGACGAGATGACGCAGGGCCGCGTCCAGGTTGTCCCGCTCGGCGTCCAGGCGGGCCAGCCAGGGGAGTTGGCCGCCGCCGCGCAGAGCCGGTTCCGCCCGCTCGGCCAGCTCGCGGAAGTACGCGGCGTGGGCGTCCCGCAGCGGCCGAACCCGGTCGCACCGCTCGGCGGCGAACGCGCGGATCGTCTCCAGCATGCGGTAACGGCCCTCGGACACCTCCAGGAAGGACTTCTCCACCAGCGAGGCCAGCAGGTCCTCCGGGTACGGGGTCGCGCACACCGTCTCGACCGCCTCCAGGCCGGCCCCGCCCGGGAAGACCGTCAGCCGGCTCGCGAGCTCCCGCTCCTCGTCGTCCAGCAGGTCCCAGCTCCACTCCACGACGGCCCGCAGGGTGCGGTGCCGGGGCGCCTTGGAGCGGTCGCCGCGGTTGAGGAGGCGGAACCGGTCGTCCAGGCGCTCCGCCAGTTCGTCCGGGGTGAGAGTGCGCAGACGCGCGGCCGCGAGCTCGATCGCCAGCGGCAGCCCGTCGAGGGCCGCGCAGATGCCGGCCACACGCGCGTGGCTCTCGAATCCGGGGCGGACGGCCCGGGCGCGGTCCAGGAAGAGCCGCACCGCGGGCTCGGGCGGCAGCGGCGGCACGGGCACCACGACCTCGCCCGTGATGCCGAGGGACTCGCGGCTGGTGGCGAGCACACGGACGCCGGGGCAGGCCGCGAGGAGCCGGGCGGTGAGCCCGGCGGCCTCCTCGACGAGGTGCTCGCAGTTGTCGAGCACGAGGAGCGACTCGCGGTCCTCCAGGGCGGCCAGCAGCCGGTCCGTGCCGTCGGTCGCCGGGGTACGGAAGCCGTCGCGCACCCCGAGCGCGGTCAGGACGGCATAAGGGATGCGGGTGGCGTCGGTGAGCGGCGCGAGTTCGACGAAGCACGCGCCCGCGTGGGCCTGCGTGGCCTCGATCGCGAGCCGGGTCTTGCCCGCTCCGCCGGGGCCCGTCAGCGTGACCAGCCGTGCCTCGGACAGGGCCCCGGCGATCCGGTCGAGCTCGGTCTCCCGGCCGACGAAACGGGTGAGCTGGGCGGGGACACCCTTCCGGCGCTCGGTTCGCCGCCCTCGCAGCAGCTCCAGGTGCAGCGCCGACAGTTCGGGCGAGGGATCGGCGCCGAGTTCGTCGGCGAGCGTGCGCCGGGCCTCCTCGAACACCGTGAGCGCCTCCGCTGGCCGCCCGTCCGCGTGCAGGGCCCGCATCAGCTGCCCGTACAGGCGCTCGCTCAGCGGATATGCGGACAGCAGCGTCCGCAGCTCCGGTACGAGTTCGGGGCCGCAGCCGAGCGCGAGATCCGCGTCGATCCGGTCCTGTACGGCGGCCAGCCGGAGCTCCGCGAGCCGGGCCCGCTCGGCATGCGCGTCCGGGAGGTCGGGCAGGGCCGGGCCGCGCCACAGGGCGAGGGCGTCCCGGAGCGCGGCCGCGGCCCGCTGGTGGTCTCCGGCGGCGAGAGCGGCCCGTCCGTCCGCGACAAGCTTTTCGAACTGGAGAGCGTCTGTCGTGTCGGCGGTGACGGCGATGCGGTAACCGGCCGCCGTCGCCTCGATCTCCGTGTGCGGGGCCAGACGCCTGCGGAGGCGGGAGATCTGCGACTGGAGGGCGTTGGCGGCGCCGACGGGCGGCTCGGCGCCGTAGAGGCCGTCGATGAGGCGTTCCACGGGGACCGTGCGGCCCGCGTCGAGGAGCAGCAGGGTGAGCAGGGCGCGGGGACGGGGGCCGCCGGGGTCGACGCGGACGCCGTCGTCGGTGCGGATGTCCAGGGGGCCCAGGATGCCGAAGCGCATTCACCGGATTCTGGCAGCTCGGCCGGTCCCGGGACACGGCAAAAAGCCGGCCCACCTCTCGGTGGACCGGCTCAGTGCAGCGAACCAGCAGCGGCCGCGCGCTTAGCTGTGCGTCAGCGCGAGACCTTGCCGGCCTTGATGCACGAGGTGCAAGCGTTCACGCGCTTCGGCGTCCCGCCGACCACGATACGGCGTCGCTGGATGTTCGGGTTCCAGCGACGGGACGTACGGCGGTGCGAAAACGAGATGTTGTTGCCGAAGCCCGGCCCCTTGCCGCAGACGTCGCAGTTGGCAGCCACGGGTCACTCCAAAGACTTCAGATGCACTTACGGTCGGATCCCGGCAAGCCTGGATCGAGATCGTAGGATCAGAGATCTGAGTGGCACTGCCAGGGGGAATGGCCCGATCGGGATCGGGCAACCGGAGCAGCATACAACGACTGCGCCAGTAGAACGAAACTACCATGGCTGACCAGCCACTCGTTCCCGGCCCTCTTCCGGTGGACACCCGCCCGGGGTCTACGCTGCGTCCAGTCCAGCAGCCCGAGGAGGCGCAGGTGGCACACGTGCCGCAGACATTCTTCGATGCTCTCGCGGTGCGCACCTGGTGCGGTCTCGCGCTGCGGGCCCTGGGCCGGGCGCGCGAGGAGATCGACGCGATCAACGTCTACCCCGTCGCCGACGGGGACACCGGCACGAACCTGTATCTGACGGCGGAGTCCGCGTTCGCGGCCGTGGAAGCCGTGTTCGAGGGCCACGACGCCCATGGCTCGGGGAAACCGGCACTGGCGGACGCCGCGCGCGCGATGGCGCACGGGGCCCTCATAGGCGCCCGCGGCAACTCGGGCACGATCCTCGCCCAGCTGCTGCGGGGCATGGCCCAGGTGCTGGCCGCCGACGGTGAGACGGCTCACACGGACGGCGAGGGACTCCGGCTCGCCCTGCGGCACGCGGCCGACTCCGCCCGCCAGGCCGTGGCCCACCCCGTCGAGGGCACGGTCCTCACGGTCGCCTCGGCCGCCGCCGACGCCGCCGGGGCTGCACAGGGCGACTGCGGGACGGTCGCCCGGGCCGCCTACGACGGTGCGCGCGCCGCCCTAGCCGCGACACCCGGCCAGCTGGCCGTCCTGGAGCGGGCCGGGGTGGTGGACGCAGGCGGGCGAGGACTGGTGGCGGTGCTGGGGGCGCTGGTGGAGACGTTCACGGGGGAGGCGCCCAGGGCGGTGCCGGTCACGAGCGGGACGTTTCCGGAAGCGGGCTCCGCCGAAGCCGCCACGGCCGCCCCCGACGAATGTGCCGACGCCCCGGGCACCGGTGGGCCCGCCTTCGAGGTGATCTACCTCCTGGAGGCCGACGACAGGGCCGTCGCACGGCTGCGGGAGCGGCTCGACGGGCTCGGGGACTCGCTCGTGGTGGTCGGCGGCGACGGCTTGTGGAACGTCCATGTGCACGTCGACGACGCCGGCGCCGCCGTGGAGGCGGGCATCGAGGCCGGGCGGCCGTACCGGATCCGCGTCACGCACTTCGCGCTCGGTGACGTGCACACCACCGGCGCCGAACGCCTGCCGCGCGAGCGCGCCCAGCGGGCCGTCGTCGCCGTCGTGCCCGGCGAGGGCCTGGCCGGGCTGTACACCGAGGCCGGCGCGACCACCGTGCTCGCCCGCCCCGGGGAGCCGCCCGCGAGCGGGGAGCTCGTGGAGGCCGTACGGCGTGCCCACGCGCGCGAGGTCGTGCTGCTGCCCAATGACGCCGACCTGCGCCACACCGCGGCCGCCGCGGCCGAGCAGGCCCGCGCGGAGGGCATCCGCGTCGCGCTGATCCCGACGCGCTCCGCGGTCCAGGGCATCGCGGCGCTCGCCGTGCACGAGCCGGAGCGCCGGTTCGACGAGGACGTCGTCCAGATGACCTCGGCGGCCGGCGCGACCCGCTACGCCGAGGTCGCCGTCGCCGAACGCCAGTCCTGGACCATGGCCGGCATCTGCCAGGCCGGTGACGTCCTCGGCCTCATCGACGGGGACGTGGCCGTGATCGGCTCGGACGTCACCGTCACGGCCGAGACCGTCCTGGACCGCATGCTCTCGGCCGGCGGCGAACTGGTCACCCTCGTCCTCGGCGACGAGGCCCCCGAGGCGGTCGCCGACCACCTGGAGACGCGCGTACGGGAGTCCCACCTCGCCGTCGACACGGTGGTGTACCGGGGCGGACGGCAGGGAGCCGTGCTGCTCATCGGGGTCGAATAGCACCCCTGGGCGCTCAGCCGTCCTGCTCCTCCATGAGCCCCATCATCTGCTCGGCCTCGGCCCGCCGGGCCCGCGCCGTCTCGTCGTCGCGGGCCTCGCCGGAGCCGTCCGTGCCGCCATAGGCGTCGAGCACCGCACGCGCGCGTGCCGCCGCCTCCGCCGGCCGGCTCAGATCCGCCGCCAGCCAGCCCGCCGCGAGCTCGGCACCGGTCCGGGCGTCCAGGGCGTCGTCGCCGAGCGAGGCGAACACCACGATCGCCTCCACCACCTGGGCCAGCGACTCCTCCAACACCGCCCGGATCGAGTCGTCCTCGGCGTCCTCGGGCACGGAACGGGCCAGCAGGTCCCCGAACTGCCGGTGGGTGTGGCCGAGTTCGCCGACAAGCCGCTGCCACGCCTCCTCCTCGGCCCGCGTCTCACCCAGCGCGGCCTCGCACTCCCGGACCGCCTCCGCCATCAACTCCCGTGCCCCGTCGGCCCCGTCCTCGACGCGCAGCGCCAGCCACGCGCGGGCGCGCAGGGACCGGATCAGCCCGTGGACGTTGCCGAGCTCACGCCACAGGCCGCCCGCGCGCGCGTACGCCCGGTCGGCCTCGGCGGGCAGACCCGCGGCCCCGAGGGACTCGGCGGCGAGGTGGGCGAGCGTCGCGTGGTCGTGCTGCTCGGGCCAGTGCCGGGCGATCTCGGCGGCCTGCAGACGCCGTTCGGCCGCCTCCCGGTGCTCGCCCAGCTCGCTCAGACAGTCACCGAGCCACCACTGCGTCTGTACGACCGCTCCGTCACCGTGCGTCTCGGCGCTCAGGTCGGGCAGCGCCGACTCCAGCACCTCGGCGGCCTCGGCCCACCGGCCCTGCCGCAGCAGGAACCCGCCCAGCTGGTGTCGGGCCAGGGCACCCAGCGTCGGGCCCTCCCCGGCCTCGTCGGCCCAGTGAGCGGCCTCCAGGGCGTGCTCGGCCGCCTCCTCGTCGAGCCCCCGGCCGCCGACGACCTCGGCGAGCTGGAGATGCAGCTGGGCCCGCCCGATCGCCTCCAGGTGCGGGCCTCCGTGCTCAAGGGCCGCCCGCAGCGCCCGCTCCGTCCCCACCGGATCGCCCAGATGGTGCAGGAGCCCGGCCAGCCGGGCCTCGTACTCCACCGCGAACCACGGCAGGCCCGCCTCGACGAACCCCGCCACGGCCCACGTGAACAGCTCTGCGGACCCCTCCACGTCCCCGGCCCGCGAGGCCAGCTCCGCCAGCATCGCCTGCGCCTCGGCGACCCGCGCGGCGAGCCGTACGTCGTCCCCGGTCCGCCCCTCGACGAGCGCGAGCACCTCCCGCACGGCCTGCTCCGCCTCCGGGAGGGCCGCGTCCTCCTCGGCCTCGTGCACCTGCCGCATCAGGATGCGCGCCCGGGACATCAGCACCGACGCCGTCTGCAGTACGCCCGTGTCGTCCACGGAGTACAGCGCGAGGACCTCGTCGTACAACCCGGCGACCACGGTGAGCGCCTCGTCGACCTCGCCCGCCAGCGCGCGTACGTAGGCGGCACGCGCGCGTGCCGCGAGCGACTCGCCGGGGTCGCCCGCCTCCGCGTACAACTCGGCGGCCCGCTCGAACAGTTCGGTTCCCGCGGGACCCAGGTCCATCGCCTGGTGGTCGGCGATCTCCGCCCGGTCGCGCGGCTCGAGCTTGACGCCCCGTGCGGCCCTCGCGACCGCCGCCCACGCCTCGACGGCGTTCGGCTGCAGGGTGTCCGACAGCCGCCGCGCCTCGGCGATCAGCGCGGGCAGACCGGGCTCCTGAGCAGTCACCGGGACCGGTGGCGCGACCGGGGTGGCGGCCGTCCGGACCGCCCGCACTCCCAGCGGCAGCCGCTCCACCAGCGGGCGCTGAGCCATGCGCGCGCGTGCCCGCTCGCTGACATGCGGGGTGCCGTTGCGCTCGTCGAAGCGGGCGGCCAGCGCGAGCGCCTCCGTGCGCGCGTGGGCGGCGAGTTCGGACGCGGTCCACTGCCGGCCCGCGGGCCCCGGCACCGGCCGGTCGCCCAGGCCCAGCTCGGTCAGCCGGTCCATGAGCAGGGCCACCACGGCCGTGAAGTCCAGCCTGCTGCGCGGATGCCCGTCGTCGGTGAAGTAGGCGGGACGCTCGGCGAGCAGCTCCAGACCGCGCGCCTCGTTGCCGCTGAGGGCGCAGAACTCGACATGGTCCGCGTAGGCGCTGCGCATGCTCTCCATGGACCGCACGAGCCTGAAGCCCCGCAGATGGTTGGCGCGCGCCTCGTCGAGCCGGCCCAGCCGCAGCAGCGGCGTCAGCGAGGAGGCGAGGACCGCGTGCGGCTCGTGGGCGCAGGTGAACTCGCCCTCCAGAACCGGCGCCCACAGTGCGAGCGCCTCCTCGTCCCTCCCGCACTGCGTCTGCCACCAGCCCTGCTCGTGCAGCTCACAGGCGTGACAGTCGGCCATGGCGTCCCGGTCTGCGCCCAGCCACGCGGCGTACGCGCGCTCGGCCCGCGCCAGGTCCCCGACATGCGCGGCCACGCTGTACTCCGCGCTGCGCACGGCCCGTTCGGAGTGCCCGGCCAGCCGGTAGCGGTGCTCCATCTCGCCGAGCCACTTCTCCATGGCGGCGAGCGGGACGTGCGGCTGGTCGAGCATGCCGGTCGTCATCCACTTGAAGACCCAGTGCAGGGAGTGCGTCTCGTACTCGTCGAAGTCCTCCGGCCGCTCGTCCCACATGCGCAGCAGCCGCGCGAAGGGGACGAACATCTTGGCCTTCTCGGAGCTGTAGTTGTAGACCTTCAGCTGGTGCCCGAGCGCCTCGATCACCGCGAGCGGGATGTTCAGCTTCTCGGCCTCGGCGAGCAGCTGCTCCGCGCGCGCGTTGCGGGCGGGCCCCTCCGGCTCCTCGGCGTTCTCCGCCATCGCCCGGCGCAGGGCGTCGAAGCCCGTGACCCCGTGGTCGCCGTCCATCCCGTCGATCCCGCTCGTCACGGGCCCTCCTCGCCGTTCGTGGCCCACTCCAGCAGGCCCATGAAGGCCCGGTTCAGCAAGGCCGAGTCCGCGGGCCTGAGCGGGCGCTGGGCCATCAGCAGGGCCTGCCCGTACAGGGACTCGGTGGCGGTGCCGATCAGGTCCGGATCGCCGAGCGCACCGATCCGCCGCACCAGCGGGTTGAGATGGTTAAGCACCAGACGCGCGCGTGGGGCGCTGCCGCGCAGCGAGCCGAGGATGCCCGCCCACAGGTCGTCGGCGCGGTCCTCGGCCGCCGCCCGCGCCTGCTCGTGCCGGGCATCCCGGTCGTCCAGGTGCAGCGCGGGCACGGACAGCGGCCGGAACGCGCGCAGGACCACGTCACAGCCCAGCGGATCGAGCCTGGCCCGCGCGGCCGCCAGGAAACCGGCGAGCGCCAGCTCCTCGGCCGGGTCGACCAGGTCCATGTGGGCGGTGACGGTGTCCGCGTCCAGCTCGGAGACGACCGTCCCCGGCCGCACCGAGGGCAGCGCCTCGACCAGGTCGCTGTCGTACGTGTAACCGCCGTTGACCACCCCGACGCCCTGCGCGGAGGCGATCGGCGCGACCTGCCGGTACTCCTCGACGGTCCGCGTGAAGTGCACCACCGGGTGCCGCTGCGCGAACTCCTCCAGCGACAGCCGCCCGTCGGTCGTCTCGAACGGCAGCCACGGCAGCATCGTGCGCAGCATGTCCGTGTCGTGCCGTGCGAGCGACTTCACGCCCAGGTGGTGCACGGACAGGAAGGCCGCGAGCCGTTCCGGGTCCCCGGCGGCGAGGCCCGTCAGCCAGGACCTGATCCTTTCCCCGAGGGCCTCCCGTACGGCGGCCAGCGTCTCGTCCTCGTACAGCGACTCACGCGAGGCCGTGGGACGCAGGCTGTCGGTGTCCAGGACGCAGCGCACGAAGAACGCCCAGTCCGGCAGCAGCTGTTCGGCCCGCTCGGTCAGCAGCATGCCCTTGAGATGGACGCGATGGGTCGCCCGCTGGGCGGGGCTGACCGCCGAAGGAAGGACGTAGGCCACGCCCCGGATCCCGGCGAGCGGCACGTTCAGCTCGATCGAGTCCAGCGGGGTGAAGCCGAACAGGTCGTGACAGTGCCGGGCCAGGGCCACCCTGCGGGTGGCGGGGGAGGGGTAGGGCCGGTCCCAGGGGGCGGGCAGGTCGGTGACCGCCTCGTCGCCGACCCGGACGTCGTACGGCAGCAGGGAGCCGAAGTCCCGCGCGAGCCGCAGGACCCGCTCCGGCGTCAGCCACTCGCCGGCGCCCGCCCGTGCGACCAGGTGCACGGTGGTCCCCGGCTCCGGACGGGCGTCGGGGGGCAGCGTCCGCACTTCGTACGAACCGTCGTCGCTCGCCGTCCACTCCACGGGCGGCGCGTCCGGCGTACGGGCGCTGCGACTGACCACCCGGATCCGCTCGGCGACCACGAAACACGCGAGCAGCCCGATGCCGAACTGGCCGAGGAAGTCGGAGCGGGCCTCCTGAAGTCCCTCGGCCCGCTTGGAACTGCGTCCGATGGTGGCCAGCAGGCTGTGCACGTCCGCCTCGGTGAGCCCCACCCCGGAGTCCTCGACCCGCAGGGTGCCGTTCTCGGCGTACAACCGCACGCGGGCCGGGGCGTCCGGCTGTTCGGCCCGGCGGGCCGTGATCGCGTCCACCGCGTTCTGGAGCAGTTCGCGCAGATAGACCTTGGGGCTGGAGTAGAGGTGATGGGAGAGGAGGTCCACCAGACCGCGCAGGTCGACCTGAAACGTATGAGGCTGCTGAGGTACCTGGGGTGTCTGTGAGGTCTGGGAATCCATCGTCGCAGCGCCGGTGGGAGGAACGTTCGCGCGGCGCGGGGTCGGGCGGTCCCGGGTGGGGCGGGGATCCGCGGGGATGGCCGGAGCGGGCCATCCTAAGTCCCCAACCAGCCGTCTGACCAGGGGTTTCCCACTATGTATACGGCAATGTCAGTGGCGTGGTGTGCAATGGATCTCGTGCCCGCACTGGAAGAACCGTTGAAGAAGGTGCTCGGCCCCGCCACCGCGAAGGTGATGGCCGAGCATCTCGGCCTGCACTCCGTAGGCGACCTCCTGCACCACTACCCGCGCAGATACGAGGAGCGGGGGCAGCTGACCCACCTCGCCGAGCTGCCGATGGACGAGCATGTCACCGTGGTCGCCCAGGTCGCCGACGCCCGTCTGCACACCTTCGCCTCCGCCAAGGCACCGCGCGGCAAGGGCCAGCGCCTGGAGGTCACCATCACGGACGGCAGCGGCCGCCTCCAACTGGTCTTCTTCGGCCACGGCGTGCACAAGCCCCACAAGGAACTCCTGCCCGGCACCCGCGCGATGTTCGCCGGAAAGGTCTCCCTCTTCAACCGCCGCCTCCAACTGGCTCATCCGGCCTACGAGTTGCTGCGCGGGGCCGACGACGAGGCAGCCGAGACGGTGGAGACCTGGGCGGGCGCCCTGATTCCCATTTATCCCGCCACCGCCAAACTGGAGTCCTGGAAGATCGGCAAGGCGATCCAGACGGTCCTGCCGAGCGCTCAGGAGGCGGTCGATCCCCTCCCGGAGTCGCTCCGCGAGGGCCGCGGCCTGGTCCCACTCCCCGAGGCACTCCTCAAGATCCACCGCCCGCACACCAAGGCCGACATCGCCGACGCCCAGTCGCGCCTCAAGTGGGACGAGGCCTTCGTCCTCCAGGTGGCCCTGGCCCGCCGCCGCCACGCGGACGCCCAACTCCCGGCGGTACCGCGGAAACCCGCACCGGACGGCCTCCTCTCGGCCTTCGACGACCGACTGCCCTTCACCCTCACGGACGGGCAGCAGAAGGTCTCCAAGGAGATCTTCGACGACCTGGCGACGGACCATCCGATGCACCGCCTGCTACAGGGCGAGGTCGGATCTGGAAAGACGATGGTGGCCCTGCGCGCCATGCTCGCCGTGGTCGACGCGGGCGGGCAGGCCGCCATGCTGGCGCCCACCGAAGTGCTCGCCCAGCAGCACCACCGGTCGATCGTGGAGATGATGGGGGAGCTGGCCGAGGGTGGCATGCTCGGCGGTTCCGAGCAGGGCACCAAGGTCGTGCTGCTCACCGGTTCGATGGGGACGGCCGCCCGCCGGCAGGCCATGCTGGATCTGGTCACCGGTGAAGCCGGGATCGTGATCGGGACGCATGCGCTGATCGAGGACAAGGTGCAGTTCCACGACCTGGGTCTGGTCGTGGTCGACGAACAGCACCGGTTCGGGGTCGAGCAGCGGGACGCCCTGCGCGGCAAGGGCAAGCAGCCGCCGCACCTCCTCGTCATGACGGCCACGCCCATCCCGCGCACGGTCGCGATGACGGTCTTCGGCGACCTGGAGACCTCCGTCCTGGACCAGCTCCCGGCCGGCCGCTCACCCATCGCCAGCCATGTCGTCCCCGCCGCCGACAAGCCCCACTTCCTCACCCGCGCCTGGGAGCGGGTCCGCGAGGAGGTGCAGAACGGCCATCAGGCCTACGTCGTCTGCCCCCGCATCGGTGACGCGGAGGACGACCCGAAGAAGGCCAGGAAGTCCGCGGAGGACGAGGCCGAGAAGCGCCCGCCGCTCGCCGTCCTGGACATCGCCGACCAACTGGCCAAGGGCCCCCTGAGCGGCCTGCGGGTCGAGGTGCTGCACGGCCGGATGCACCCGGACGACAAGGACGCGGTCATGCGCCGCTTCGCCGCGGGCGAGACCCACGTCCTGGTCGCCACCACGGTCATCGAGGTGGGCGTCAACGTCCCGAACGCCACGGCGATGGTCATCATGGACGCCGACCGCTTCGGCGTCTCCCAGCTCCACCAGCTGCGCGGCCGGGTGGGCCGGGGTTCGGCGGCGGGTCTGTGTCTCCTGGTCTCGGAGATGCCGGAGGCGAGCCCGGCCCGCCAGCGCCTCAACGCGGTCGCCGCCACCCTCGACGGCTTCGAGCTCTCCCGCATCGACCTGGAGCAGCGCCGGGAGGGTGACGTGCTGGGCCAGGCCCAGTCCGGTGCCCGGACCTCCTTGCGGGTCCTCGCCGTGATCGAGGACGAGGAGATCATCGCGGAGGCGAGGCAGGAGGCGACGGCGGTGGTGGAGGCGGATCCCGAGCTGACAGGCCTTCCCGGCCTGCGCACAGCCTTGGACGCGCTCCTGGACGAGGAGAGGGAGCAGTACCTGGAAAAGGGCTGAGAAACTGGATCCGCAACCATCCCCCGAACAAGGACCGAAGATGACTCGCGTGATCGCGGGCAGAGCCGGCGGACGCCGCCTGGCCGTCCCGCCGGGCAACGGAACCCGTCCCACCTCGGACCGCGCGCGCGAAGGTCTCTTCTCCACCTGGCAGTCCCTCCTCGGCGGCCCCTTGGCGGGCGAGCGGGTCCTCGACCTGTACGCCGGCTCAGGCGCGGTCGGCCTCGAAGCCCTCTCCCGCGGCGCGAGCCACGCCCTCCTGGTCGAGGCCGACGGGAGAGCCGCCCGCACGATCCGCGAGAACGTCAAGAACCTCGGCCTCCCCGGCGCCGAGGTACGGGCAGGCAAAGCGGAACAGATCATTCAACAACCGGCGCCGACCGAGCCGTACGACCTCGTCTTCCTCGACCCGCCGTACCGAGTCACAGATCACGATCTTCGCGAGATTCTCCTCACACTCCGCACCGAACACTGGCTAGCGCCGCAGGCCCTGGTCACCGTGGAGCGCAGCACCAGAGGTGGAGAATTCCAGTGGCCGCCCGGTTTCGACGCGGTCAAGGCCCGTCGCTACGGCGAGGGAACGTTTTGGTACGGTCGCGCCGCCTCTACGTGCGAAGACGCACGATGACCGGACCGGAGAGCGAGGGATCTCAAGTGCGCCGCGCCGTCTGTCCCGGGTCGTTCGACCCGATCACCAACGGACATCTCGACATCATCTCCCGCGCCTCCAGACTGTACGACGAGGTCTACGTCGCGGTGATGATCAACAAGTCCAAGAAGGGCCTCTTCGAGATCGACGAGCGGATCGACCTGATCCGCGAGGTCACCGCCGAGTACGGCAACGTGATCGTGGAGGCCTTCCACGGCCTCCTCGTCGACTACTGCAAGGAGCGCGACATCCCGGCCATCGTCAAGGGCCTACGCGCGGTCAGCGACTTCGACTACGAGCTCCAGATGGCCCAGATGAACAACGGCCTCTCGGGCGTCGAGACCCTCTTCGTCCCGACCAACCCCACCTACAGCTTCCTGTCCTCCTCGCTCGTCAAGGAGGTCGCGACCTGGGGCGGAGACGTCTCCCACCTGGTCCCGCCGCTGGTCCTGGAGGCACTCGACAAGCGCCTGCGCAAGGGCTGATGGGACTACAGTCGTCCCGTCCGTCTCCAACACAGCTGTAGAGAGTGGCGAGCACAGGTGGACGTGCAGAACAAGCTCGACGAGATCGTCTCCACGGTCTCCGGTGCCCGGTCGATGCCCATGTCGGCCTCGGTGATGGTCAACCGCGCCGAACTGCTCGCGATGCTCGAAGAGCTGCGCCAGGCCCTGCCCGGTTCCCTCGCGCAGGCCCAGGAACTGATCGGCGACCGCGAGCAGATGGTCGAGCAGGCCCGCCAGGAGGCCGAGCGGATCATCGGGCAGGCGCACGCCGAGCGCGGCTCCCTGATCTCCGACACCGAGGTCGCCCGCCGCTCCCAGGCCGAGGCCGACCGGATCCTGAACGAGGCCCGCCAGGAGGCCGAGGAGGTCCGGGCGGAGGCCGACGACTACGTCGACTCCAAGCTCGCCAACTTCGAGGTCGTCCTCACCAAGACCCTCGGCTCGGTCGGCCGCGGCCGCGAGAAGCTCCTCGGCACCGGCCCGGGCGTCGACGAGAACGGCTACGAGGACGAGGACGCCCCCGAGCGCAGCCACGACCCCGAGACCCTGCGCAAGGACGCCGACTCCTACGTCGACGCCAAACTCGGCGCCTTCGAGGCTGTCCTGGCCAAGACCCTGGAGGCCGTCGGCCGCGGCCGCCAGAAGCTGCACGGCCGTATCGCCACCGACGACCTCGGCGCCCTCGCCGACGACACCTCCACCGTCCAGCACTCCAGCGACGCCGACTACCTGGCCGACCTCACCGCCCTCGCGGAGCAGGACGCCCGGACCCAGGCCCGCGGCCAGTCCGAGCAGCCGGACTACACCCAGCAGCCGGCGTACGGCTACCAGCAGCAGAGCGACGCCTACGCCGCCTATCAGCAGCAGCCCGACCCCTACGCCCAGCAGGACCCGTACGGCTACCAGCAGGCCGATCCCTATGCCTACCAGGGCTACGACCAGCAGCAGTACGACCCGAACCAGGCGCAGCAGGCCCAGCAGGCCCAGCAGACCCACCAGTCGCAGCAGAGCTACGCCCTGGACGAGACCAGCCTCTTCGACACCGGCATGATCACGCCGGAGCAGTTGAGGGCGTACGAGCAGGGTCGCGGCCAGTAGGAGAGCACCGGATTGGGCCGTGAGCGAAAGGTCCAGTATCCTGGCTCTTCGGTCGCGCGTACGTCCGCGATCAACGCTGCCCGGGAGCACCGAAGGGCGGCGACCCCCTGAGCTCGAAGATCGAAAGCAGGAATGGCCCTGAACGCCCGCCTTGACCACCGCAACCCTCTCGTGTTCGACACACACGAGCTGGGGCGGCGTCCTGGCGCGCTGCAGCGCCTGACCCGCGAGATCGACGCTCCCAAGGATCTCGGCATCCAGGGAGTGATCGGAGTGCCGGAAGGCGCCCCGGTCGTGCTCGAACTCCGCCTCGAGTCGGTCATGGAAGGGGTGCTTGTCACAGGCACCGCCCGTGCACAGGCCGAGGGGGAGTGCGTAAGGTGTCTGGAGCCGCTTGAGCTGGTGCTCGAAGCGGATTTCCAGGAGATGTTCTCGTACCCTGACGCCGACGACCGTGGCCGCGTGAAAGCGGAACCGGCCGACGACGCCGAGGAAGACGAGGACAGGCTCTTCATCGAGGACGGCTTGTTCGACCTCGAACCCGTGCTGCGTGATGCGGTGGTGCTCGCACTGCCGATGCAGCCGGTGTGCCAGGACGACTGTCTGGGCCTGTGCTCCGAGTGCGGGGCACGGCTCACGGACGACCCGGACCACCACCATGACGCCGTCGACATCCGTTGGGCGGCACTGCAGGGACTCGCCGGTTCACTCGAAGACGGCGAGAAGGACGAGATGAGCGGCGCCGAACCGGGCGTCGACGAGAAGCAGGAGAAGTAGCCGTGGCTGTTCCGAAGCGGAAGATGTCGCGCAGCAACACGCGCCACCGCCGGTCGCAGTGGAAGGCTGCGGTCCCCACCCTGGTTGCGTGCGAGCGCTGCCACGAGCCCAAGCTGCAGCACATCGCGTGCCCTGCTTGTGGCACCTACAACAAGCGCCAGGTCCTCGAGGTCTGAGCGGCTGGTGAGAGGCACTGTGTCCACGCCGAAGAAGAACGCGGGCGACAACCAGGCCTCGTCCCACACGCTGTTGGAAGGGCGGCTCGGGTACAAACTCGAGTCCGCCCTTCTGGTGCGTGCGCTGACCCACCGTTCCTACGCGTATGAGAACGGCGGTCTGCCGACCAACGAACGGCTGGAGTTCCTCGGGGACTCCGTGCTCGGCCTCGTGGTCACGGACACGCTGTACACCACCCACCCCGACCTGCCCGAAGGCCAACTGGCCAAGTTGCGGGCCGCGGTGGTCAACTCACGCGCACTGGCGGAGGTCAGCCGTGGGCTCGACCTGGGCTCCTTCATCCGGCTCGGCCGTGGTGAAGAGGGCACGGGCGGCCGGGACAAGGCATCCATCCTCGCCGACACCCTGGAAGCGGTGATCGGCGCGGTCTATCTCGACCAGGGTCTCGAAGCGGCCTCCGAACTGGTGCACCGCCTGTTCGACCCCCTGATCGAGAAGTCCTCCAACCTCGGTGCCGGCCTGGACTGGAAGACCAGTCTCCAGGAGCTCACCGCGACCGAGGGGCTCGGCGTGCCCGAGTACCTGGTCACGGAGACCGGCCCCGATCACGAGAAGACCTTCACTGCTGCCGCCCGCGTCGGAGGCGTCTCGTACGGCACCGGCACCGGCCGCAGCAAGAAGGAGGCGGAGCAGCAGGCCGCGGAGTCCGCCTGGAGGTCCATCCGGGCCGCCGCGGACGAGCGCGCCAAGGCGGTGGCCGAAAAGGCCGTCGAGGCCGTTGAGGTCGTCGAAGCCGCCAAGGACGACGAAGAAGGTCCGTCGTCCGTCTCCGACTGACGCCTGGAGCACCAGCGCGTCTGGAAGAACAGCGCAGCCGAGCGCCTGCCCCCGAACACCGGGGCGGGCGCTCGGTTCATACACCGGTCCGTGACGGGGGAGCCCCATGCCCGAGTTGCCCGAGGTCGAGGTCGTACGGCGGGGCCTCGCGCGGTGGGTCGCCCACCGTACGGTCGCCGAGGCCGAGGTGCTGCACCCGCGCGCGGTCCGCCGTCACCTCGCCGGTGCCGACGACTTCGCGCACCGCCTCAAGGGCCGCCGCGTCGGCACCCCGAGCCGCCGCGGGAAGTACCTCTGGCTGCCCCTGGAGGACACGGACCAGTCGATCCTGGCCCACCTCGGCATGAGCGGCCAGCTGCTGGTCCAGCCGCATGCCGCCCCCGACGAGAAGCACCTCAGGATCCGGGTGCGGTTCGCGGACGAGGTGGACACCGAGCTGCGCTTCGTCGACCAACGGACCTTCGGCGGGCTGTCGTTGCACGACAACACCCCCGACGGGCTGCCCGACGTCATCGCGCACATCGCGCGCGACCCTCTCGACCCGCTCTTCGACGACGAGGCCTTCCACCAGGCCCTGCGCCGCAAGCGCAGCACCATCAAACGGGCCTTGCTCGACCAGTCGTTGATCAGCGGAGTCGGCAACATCTACGCGGACGAGGCCCTTTGGCGCTCCCGCATCCACTACGAGCGCCCCACCGCGAACTTCACCCGCCCGCGCACGGCCGAACTCCTGGGCCACGTGCGGGACGTGATGAACGCGGCCCTCGCGGTCGGCGGCACCAGCTTCGACAGCCTGTACGTCAACGTCAACGGTGAGTCCGGCTACTTCGACCGGTCCCTCGACGCGTACGGCCGGGAGGGGCTGCCGTGCAAGCGGTGCGGTACGCCGATGCGCCGACGGCCCTGGATGAACCGGTCCAGCTACTTCTGCCCGAGGTGTCAGCGGGCGCCGCGCGTCACGTCGTAACGCTCGCGGGCGGCCAGGACGTCGTCCATGCGGCCCTCGACGAAGTGGATGAGGCCCAGCAGCCGCTCGGCGACCTCGCGGCCCAGCGGGGTCAGTTCATAGTCGACCCGGGGCGGGTTGGTGGGCTGGGCCTCGCGGTGCACCAGGCCGTCGCGCTCCAGCGCCTGGAGCGTCTGGGAGAGCATCTTCTCGCTCACGCCGTCGACCCGGCGGCGCAGCTCGTTGAAGCGCAGCGAGCCCTCGTACAGGGCGCCGAGCGTGAGTCCGCCCCAGCGGCCCGTCACATGCTCCAGCGTGCCGCGCGAAGGGCAGGCCTTGGCGAACACGTCGTACGGGAGGTCCTGCGCCTCCAGGGGCTGCTGCGTGGTGTCCATATCATGAGCGTACTGGAAAGCAGCGCTAACCAACAGATTGCACTAACCGGAAGTTAGTGCAATCTGCCTCAGTGTCCTCTAGTAGCCGAAGTCCTGCGTCCACCAGGGGCCGCCAGAACCGAAGACCACACCCACGCCCAGCGTCTTGAAGTCACAGTTCAGTATGTTGGCCTTGTGGCCGGGGCTGTTCATCCAGGCCTCCATGACCGCGGCCGGGTCGGACTGGCCCCGGGCTATGTTCTCGCCGCCGAGGCTGGTTATCCCGGCCTGCGCGGCCCGGTCCCACGGCGTGGCGCCGCTCGGGTCGGTGTGGTCGAAGAAGCCCTGGTCGGCCATGGCCTGGCTGAAGGCCCCGGCGAGATCGGCCAGCGCGCTGTTGGCGGCGACCGGGCTGCAGCCGACGTTCGCCCGCTCGGCGTTGACGAGCCTGAGCACCTCGGCCGCCGCGGCGGCCTCGGTCGAGACCTCCACCGGCGCGGTGGTCTCCTTCTTCGCCGGCTTCTTCTCCCTCTGGGAAGGCGTCGTCTTCGGCTTCTTGCTCGGCGGGGCAGCCGGCTTCTTTGTCGGCTTCTCGGCCGGTGCGGGCGTCGAGGTCGAGGCCGAGGTCGAGGGGGCCGGTGACGGCGAGGAGGCGCGGTCGGCATCCCGGCTCGTCGAGCTGCCGTCCTCACGGCTGTCGGCGCTGCCGGACGTGCCGCCCTGCTCGGCCGGGGAGTTGGTCGGCGAGCCCGCCGCCTGCACATCGCCGCCGGTGGTGCTGCCGCCGCCGAGCTTGTAGTTGTCCAGGCCGGGCACCACACCGGTGGCGACCGCGACCGTGCCGATCGCGACGGCCGCCGAGACCCCGAGCAGACCGGTCTTGACCGGCGTCACGAGGTTCCTCTTGCGCCGGCGGTGCGACCCACTGCGCCGGGAACCGTCGGCGGGCGTGTAGCCCTCGCCCCGGTAGAGCGCGTACTCCTCCTCCGACGCGAACAGGTAGGCGTCACTGCGCGCGTAGGGGTCGGGGTCCTCCTGGCCCGGGTACGTCGAGACGCCCACCGAGGCGAAGTTGTACGAGTCCTGCGGGTCGTAACCGCTCCCGTAGGAGCTGTGTGTCGCTGTTACCCCCGTGGCGCGGCCCGTGGCGGCGCGGCCGGCGGCGGAGCGTCGGTGGCGTCCCATGTGCTTGCCTTCCTAGTCCTCGTTCGTGAGGTCGACGCGTCCCCCCGGTCAACCAGTCACGAAACCCACACGATCGAGTGAGTTTCGTATGAGATTCATTGGCAGCGGACAGTACCGCATGGCGCCTGGGGAGGGAGTGCCCAGAGAGACATTGGCCGGTTAGGTTGCACCCATGAGCGAGGATGTACGACTGGTCGCCTGGGTGCGCGGACGCGTCCAAGGTGTGGGTTTCCGCTGGTTCACGCGGGCCAAGGCGCTGGAGATCGGCGGCCTGAGTGGTTTTGCTCTCAATTTGGACGACGGACGCGTGCAAGTGGTCGCGGAGGGCCCGCGAAAGGGATGCCAGGGACTCCTCGACTGGCTCCTGGGTGACGACACGCCCGGCCGCGTAGACGGTGTCACCGAGATCTGGGACACACCCCGTGGGGGTTACGACGGCTTCGCCATCCGATGAGCCGTTTCTGTAAAGCGGCCCAGGCGGAAGCGGAGGGACATGCCACTGGCACCTGCCCGAAGCAGAAAGTCGCTGGTGGTTGCCAAGAAGGCCCTGCCGTGGCAAGCTCCGCGGCTAAGACTGACCGTCACGTCCCGAGGGCCCCGAGGGAGCCGCAGCGCCGCCGTCTCAGGTCGCGCCGGACCGGGTTGTCCGCCAATACGGGGCGTGATCGTGTTGACCGTCAAACTTTTTGGTGAGACGCTGAAAGCACCCCGCGCACCTTAGCTGTTTGGCATGGATGAACAGCAGCATGAACTCAAAAGTGTCAAGCACCGCGGGTGCGAATCCCTCACGACCCACACCGCTTCGGTCGGTCACTCAGTGTGGAGGACCATCCATCATGGCAAAGGCGCTTCTCGGTTACGTCGGCGGCTCCGACCCTCGACTCCTCGCCGAGATGCGACGGCTCCAGCAGCGCGTACAGGATCTGGAATCCGAGCTCGTACGGATCCAGGCCGAGAACGACGCGCTCGCGGCTGCCGCTTCTCACGAAAGTCTCCTGGAGAGCATCGACGCACACCAGGCGGAGCCTGCGCTCACCTGATCGCTGCATCGCTCCACGACAGCTCACGCAGTGGTTGGGCGGCCTGTATCAACCGCTAAGTTGTCAGAGTTTGCAAGGGACGCTTCGGCGTCCCTTCTTTCTTGCCCCCGTGCATCCTTTCACCCTCTTAACGTTTGGTGTGCCCTGCACGTTCAACGGTGAAACCGCTGGCAACAACGCGTTCATGGAGTGAGACACCCCCGGAAGGTAGAGTCCAGCGGCGTGCACCTCAAGGCGCTGACCCTCCGAGGGTTCAAGTCGTTCGCCTCGGCGACCACGCTCCGGTTCGAGCCGGGGATCACGTGTGTCGTGGGGCCGAACGGCTCAGGCAAGTCCAACGTCGTGGACGCGCTCAGCTGGGTCATGGGTGAGCAGGGCGCCAAGTCGCTGCGCGGCGGCAAAATGGAGGACGTCATCTTCGCCGGCACCACCGGCCGCCCGCCGCTGGGCCGCGCCGAGGTGTCCCTGACCATCGACAACTCCGACGGCGCCCTGCCCATCGAGTACGCCGAGGTCACCATCACGCGGATCATGTTCCGCAACGGCGGCAGCGAGTACCAGATCAACGGCGACACCTGCCGCCTCCTCGACATCCAGGACCTGCTCTCCGACTCCGGCATCGGCCGCGAGATGCACGTCATCGTCGGCCAGGGCCAGCTCGACTCCGTCCTGCACGCCGATCCGACGGGCCGCCGGGCCTTCATCGAGGAGGCCGCCGGAGTCCTCAAGCACCGCAAGCGCAAGGAGAAGGCCCTCCGCAAGCTCGACGCGATGCAGGCCAACCTCGCGCGCGTGCAGGACCTGACCGACGAACTCCGGCGCCAGCTCAAGCCGCTCGGCCGTCAGGCCGCGGTGGCCCGCCGGGCCGCCGTCATCCAGGCCGACCTGCGGGACGCCCGCCTCCGGCTGCTCGCCGACGATCTCGTACGACTGCGGCAGGCGCTGCAGACCGAGGTCGCGGACGAGGCCGCGCTGAAGGAACGCAAGGACGCCGCCGAGCAGGAGCTGAAGAAGGCCCTCCAGCGGGAGGCGCTTCTGGAGGACGAGGTCCGACAGCTCACGCCCCGGCTGCAGCGCGCCCAGCAGACCTGGTACGAGCTCTCCCAGCTCGCCGAGCGGGTGCGCGGCACGGTCTCGCTGGCCGACGCGCGCGTGAAGAGCGCGACCTCGGCGCCGCCCGAGGAACGACGTGGCCGTGACCCCGAGGACATGGAACGCGAGGCCGCCCGCATCCGCGAGCAGGAGGCCGAGCTGGAGGCCGCTCTGGAGGCGGCCGAGCACGCCCTGGAGGACACGGTCGCGCACCGCGCCGAACTGGAGCGGGAGCTCATCCAGGAGGAACGGCGCCTGAAGGACGTCGCCCGTGCCATCGCCGACCGCCGGGAAGGCCTCGCCCGGCTGGGCGGCCAGGTCAACGCGGCCCGTTCCCGCGCCGCCTCCGCCCAGGCCGAGATCGACCGCCTCGCCGCCGCCCGGGACGAGTCCCAGGAGCGGGCGGTCGCCGCGCAGGAGGAGTACGAGGCACTGAAGGCCGAGGTGGACGGCCTGGACGCGGGCGACGCGGAACTGGCGGAGCGGCACGACGCGGCGAAGTGCCGGCTCGCCGAGGCGGAGGCAGCGCTGACGGTGGCCCGAGAGGCGGTCACGGCGGCGGAACGCAAACGCGCGGCGACGCAGGCCCGGCATGAGGCGCTGGCCATGGGACTGCGGAGGAAGGACGGGACGGGAGCGCTGCTGGGCGCGAAGGACCGCCTCACAGGTTTGCTGGGTCCGGCGGCGGAACTCCTGACGGTGACTCCGGGGCACGAGGCAGCCTTGGCGGCGGCGTTCGGCGCGGCGGCGGACGCCCTCGCGGTGACTTCCCCGTCGGCAGCGGCGGACGCGATCCGCCTGCTGCGGAAACAGGACGCGGGCCGAGCGTCACTCCTCTTGGCAGGCGGCGCCGAAGACGCGCCTTTCAGGGGCCCAGGGAACGGCGCGACCAGCCACGACGGCCCCGCAGAGGCCACACATCAGCACGCGGCAGACCTGGTCCGCGCCCCCCAGGATCTTCTCCCCGCAGTAAGACGCCTGCTCCAGGGCATCGTCGTCGTCGGCACCCTCGAAGACGCCGAAGACCTCGTCTACGCCCATCCCCACCTCACCGCCGTCACCGCCGAGGGCGACCTCCTAGGCGCCCACTTCGCGCACGGCGGCTCCGCGGGCGCCCCCAGCCTCCTCGAAGTACAGGCATCCGTCGACCAGGCCGCCGCCGAACTCGAAGAGCTGGCCGTGCAGTGCGAGGAACTCGGCGAGGCCCAGCACGCGGCGGTGGCACACCGCAAGGAGAGCACGGCCCTGGTGGAGGAGCTCGGAGAGCGCCGACGTGCCGCCGACCGGGAGAAGTCGGCCGTCGCTCAGCAGCTAGGCCGCCTCGCCGGCCAGGCGAAAGGCGCCGCCGGTGAGGCGGAGCGGTCCACCGCGGCCGCCGCGCGAGCGCAGGACGCCCTGGAGAAGGCGCTCGAAGAGGTCGAGGAACTCGCCGAACGGCTCGCCGTCGCCGAGGAGATGCCGGTGGAGGAGGAGCCCGACACGTCGGTACGGGACCGTCTCGCCGCCGACGGTGCCAACGCCCGCCAGACCGAGATGGAGGCCCGCCTCCAGGTCCGTACCCATGAGGAGCGGGTCAAGGGGCTCGCCGGACGGGCCGATTCCCTCGACCGTGCCGCCCGTGCGGAGCGAGACGCACGCGCGCGTGCCGAACAGCGGCGGGCCCGGCTGCGCCACGAGGCCGCCGTGGCCGAAGCCGTCGCCTCCGGCGCGCGGCAGTTGCTCGCGCACGTCGAGGTGTCCCTCGCGCGCGCGGACGAGGAGCGGACCGCCGCCGACGCCGCCAAGGCGCTCAGGGAACGGGAGCTGACCGCCGCGCGGAACACCGGCCGCGATCTCAAGTCAGAGCTCGACAAGCTGACCGACTCCGTGCACCGCGGCGAGGTGCTCGGCGCCGAGAAGCGGATGCGGATCGAGCAGCTGGAGACCAAGGCGCTCGAGGAACTGGGTGTCGAACCGGCAGGGCTCATCGATGAGTACGGCCCCCACCAGCCGGTACCGCCCTCCCCGCCCGCAGAGGGCGAGGAGCTGCCCGACGATCCCGAGCATCCGCGCAACCAGCCGAAGCAGTTCCACCGGGCCGAGCAGGAGAAGCGGCTCAAGGCGGCCGAGCGGGCGTACCAGCAGCTCGGCAAGGTCAATCCGCTCGCCCTGGAGGAGTTCGCGGCGCTGGAGGAGCGGCACAAGTTCCTCAGTGAGCAGTTGGAGGACCTGAAGAAGACCCGCATCGACCTGCTTCAAGTGGTGAAGGAGGTCGATGAACGCGTCGAACAGGTCTTCACCGAGGCCTACCGGGACACGGCCCGGGAGTTCGAGGGTGTCTTCAGCCGGCTCTTCCCGGGCGGCGAGGGGCGGCTCATCCTGACCGACCCCGACAACATGCTCACCACCGGAGTGGACGTCGAGGCCCGTCCGCCGGGCAAGAAGGTCAAGCGGCTGTCGTTGCTCTCCGGTGGCGAGCGCTCGCTCACCGCCGTGGCGTTGCTGGTGTCGATCTTCAAGGCTCGGCCCAGCCCGTTCTACGTCATGGACGAGGTCGAGGCCGCCCTCGACGACACCAACCTGCAGCGGCTGATCCGGATCATGCAGGAGCTGCAGGAAGCCTCGCAGCTCATCGTGATCACGCACCAGAAGCGGACCATGGAGGTCGCCGACGCGCTGTACGGCGTCTCCATGCAGGGCGACGGTGTGTCCAAGGTGATTTCACAGCGGCTCCGTTAGCCCTCCATCAACACTTCAAGTATTGAACATGTGTTGGTCATCCGTGCCTCTTTTCTCACACCTACCGCCCTCTTGACTTCGAAACTTGAAGGCATAGGGTCGGCAATGTTGTTTTTACCTTCAGGTACCACCTATCTGGAAGGGTCGCCCCCAGCCGGCAGCGTTGCCGGTGGCCCGAGGAGTACACGTTGACCAGCACAGAGCAGGCGTCCAAGTCAGGAGCCCAGGCGGCTCACCCCGATCATCTCGGGCACGTCATCTTCATCGCGGCGGCGGCCGCGATGGGCGGCTTCCTCTTCGGCTACGACAGCTCCGTGATCAACGGCGCCGTCGAGGCCATCCGGGGCCGTTACGACATCGGTTCCGCGGCCCTGGCGCAGGTCATCGCCATCGCCCTGATCGGCTGCGCGATCGGCGCGGCGACCGCGGGACGTATCGCGGACCGCATCGGCCGTATCCGGTGCATGCAGATCTCTGCTGTCCTCTTCACGATCAGCGCCGTCGGCTCGGCGCTGCCCTTCGCGCTGTACGACCTGGCGTTCTGGCGGATCGTCGGCGGCTTCGCCATCGGTATGGCCTCGGTCATCGGCCCCGCCTACATCGCCGAGGTCGCCCCGCCGGCCTACCGCGGTCGCCTCGGGTCCTTCCAGCAGGCCGCGATCGTCATCGGCATCGCCGTCTCGCAGCTGGTCAACTGGGGCCTGCTGAACGCGGCCGGCGGCGACCAGCGCGGCAAGCTGATGGGTCTCGAGGCGTGGCAGGTCATGCTCGGCGTCATGGTGATCCCGGCCGTCCTCTACGGCCTGCTCTCCTTCGCCATCCCCGAGTCCCCGCGCTTCCTGATCTCCGTCGGCAAGCACGAGCGTGCCCGCGAGATCCTCGAGGAGGTCGAGGGTGACAGGATCGACCTCGACGCGCGCGTGGCCGAGATCGAGAACGCCATGAAGAGCGAGCACAAGTCGACCTTCAAGGACCTGCTCGGCGGGAGCTTCTTCTTCAAGCCGATCGTCTGGGTCGGCATCGGCCTCTCGGTCTTCCAGCAGTTCGTCGGCATCAACGTCGCGTTCTACTACTCCTCGACGCTGTGGCAGTCGGTCGGCGTCGACCCGACGGACTCGTTCCTCTACTCCTTCACGACGTCGATCATCAACATCGTCGGCACCGTGATCGCGATGATCTTCGTGGACCGCGTCGGCCGCCGGCCGCTCGCCCTGATCGGTTCGGTCGGCATGGTGATCGGTCTCGCGCTGGAGGCCTGGGCGTTCTCCTTCGACCTGGTCGACGGCAAGCTGCCGGCCGCACAGGGCTGGACCGCGCTGATCGCCGCGCACGTCTTCGTCCTCTTCTTCGCCCTGTCCTGGGGTGTCGTCGTCTGGGTCTTCCTCGGCGAGATGTTCCCGAACCGGATCCGCGCCGCCGCGCTCGGTGTGGCCGCGTCCGCGCAGTGGATCGCCAACTGGGCCATCACCGCGAGCTTCCCGTCGCTGGCTGACTGGAACCTCTCCGCGACCTACGTGATCTACATGGTCTTCGCCGCGCTCTCCATCCCGTTCGTCCTCAAGTACGTCAAGGAGACGAAGGGCAAGTCGCTGGAGGAGATGGGCTGACGGCCCCCGCGAACCCGGGGTGAGGGGCCAACACCCCGCTGCCCTTCTCCCCGAACCCTCCGCCGCCCCTGGTCCGGCAACCGCCTGGACCGGGGGCGGCGGTGCTGTCCCCGCGGGTCACCAGATGAGGACGCCTCCGCCGATCTCCAGGGCCTTGCGGATGCTCTCCTCGATGATCTGCAACCTGGTCTCGATCTGGTGCCGGTGCTCCTCGACCGTCCGTGGCCGCTGCGTGCTGTGGGCGACCTCGTCGAGACGGGCGTGCAGCAGGGCGACCTCGCGCCGGAACTCCGGCACGTCCTCGGCCTCGACATAGAGGTCCTGGTAGGCGAGCACGGGCAGGAAGCGCGCACCGAGCGAGCGCACGAACTCCGAACCCCACACCGTCGTACGCCACGACTCGAAGCCGCCGGACTGGTACACGCCGTCCGGCACGTCAAGTATCCGCCGCTTGCCGTCCGGCTCCCGGACGAACACGTCCACCAACAAGCTCATGGGCTCAGTGGAGCATCGCCGAGTCCTCGTCGACCACCGGAGATCGCCCGGCTCAGCCGTTCAGTACGGGAAGCACCTCCTCCGCGAACAACCGCAGACTCCGCCACCCCTCCTCCACCGGCATCCCGCCCGCCAGTGGATGCAGGACGAGATTGTCGAGCCCCTGCTCGACGCACTCGTCCGGTGTCAGAATCCGGTACACGCCCTCCGCGCGCAGCTCCTCCACGCTCGCGGCCGCCGACCGCACCGCCGAGCGGATGTCGCCGGACTGCCAGGAGGCGTAGGTCCGGGCCTCGTGGAGGAAGTGCTCTCCGTGACGCGCCCACGCCTCGTCCGGGTTCTCGGCGATGTGCAGCAACGGTGTCTCGGCCGTCGGCATCATGGTCCAGCCCTCGGTGCCGTACTCGACCAGCCGCTCCTTGTAGTAGGCCTCCAGTTCTGGGAGGTGGGCGCTGGGGAAGAAGGGGAGACCCAGGCGAGCGGCCCGGCGGGCGGCGGCCTTGGAGGAGCCGCCGACCAGGAGGAGGGGGTGCGGGTCGGTGAAGGGGCGCGGGGTGATCCGTACGGTACGACCCCGGTACTCGAACTCCTCGCCGGTCCAGGCCTTCAGCAGGGTCTCGAGCAGCTCGTCCTGGAGACGGCCGCGCCGCCTCCACTCCACGTCGAACAGGGCGTACTCCTCCGGCCGGTACCCGATCCCGGCGACCGTCACCAGCCGTCCGCCGCTCAGCAGATCCAGTACGGCGATCTCCTCGGCCAGGCGGAGAGGGTCGTGCAGCGGGCCGATCACGGCGGAGACGGTGACCGCGATCCTCCGCGTCGCGCCGAACACCGCGCCCGCGAAGGCGAACGGCGACGGCAGCCAGTTGTTGTCGACGCCGTGGTGCTCCTCGGTCTGCACGGTGGTGATCCCGTGCTCGTCGGCGTACGCGGCCATGTCCAGGGCGGCCCGGTAGCGGGCGCTGAGGGACGCGGGCGTCGCGCCGGGCTCGACGAGGTTGAAACGGACGACCGTGACGGGCATGGGGGTCCCCCTTCACCGGGCGGATGGTGCGGGGACGGTAGCTGACGGGGCATCAGATTGCCATGGAGACGGCACGCGCGTGCCGAAGGGCGAGGGACGGTCCGGCGGGGGTGTCGACCCGATCGGCCGTCCGCCGGGCCGGTCGACGAGAGCAGGCTTGAGCAGCGCCGCGTACGGCAGCCCCGAGATCGCGATCGTCGCCGCCCGGCCGAGGCCGTACTCGCCGACCGGGTTGTTCGAGGCGAGCGGGCCGGTGAACCACTCGACCGCCGTGCGGAGGAGCCCGTGCCGAGGCCGTCCCGCCCACGCGGTGACCGCTGCCGGGCTGAAGCCGCCCCGGTGCCGGCAGGCGCACGCGCCGGCCCGGACCGCTTGTGGGAGCCGTTAGTCCTACCAAAAGTCCCTTTGTGGCTATTTTCCCTGTGTGAAAACACGCGCTGGGTGCGGCCGTGACCCATGGCCGATACTGGGTGCGTTATGGAAACCGTCATCCTTGCTGTAGTCATCGCCGTGGTCGTGCTCGGTGTGCTCGGCGGGCTCGTCGTCGGCAGTCGGCGCAAGAAGCCGCTGCCCCCGCCGCCTCCCGCCGCCCCCGACATCACCGCCCCTCCGGCCGAGCCGCACGTCGGCGACGAGGCCGAGACGCCGCGCGACGAACCGCGCCGGACCATAGAGGAGGTGGACCTCCCGGACGGCTCGGCGCCGCCCGTCGTAGAAGAGCTCCCCCCGACCGAGATCGAAATCCCGGAGCCCACCGCCGGCCGCCTGGTCCGGCTGCGCTCCCGGCTCTCCCGCTCGCAGAACGCGCTCGGCAAGGGGTTGCTCACGCTCCTGTCGCGCGAGCACCTCGACGACGACACCTGGGAGGAGATCGAGGACATCCTCCTCACCGCCGACGTCGGCGTGGCCCCCACCCAGGAGCTGGTCGACGGGCTGCGCGAGCGGGTGAAGGTGCTCGGCACGCGCACCCCGGACGAGCTGCGCGGACTGCTGCGCGAGGAACTGCTCAAACTGGTCGGCACCGAGGTCGACCGCACGGTGAAGACCGAGCCCGCGGAGCGCAAGCCGGGCATCGTCATGGTCGTCGGGGTCAACGGCACCGGCAAGACCACCACCACCGGCAAGCTCGCGCGCGTCCTCGTGGCCGACGGACGGAGCGTGGTCCTGGGCGCCGCGGACACCTTCCGTGCCGCCGCCGCCGACCAGCTGCAGACCTGGGGCGAGCGGGTGGGCGCCCACACCGTGCGCGGACCCGAGGGCGGCGACCCCGCCTCCGTCGCCTTCGACGCGGTGAAGGAGGGCAAGGAGATGGGGATCGACGTGGTCCTCATCGACACCGCGGGGCGGCTGCACACCAAGACCGGTCTCATGGACGAACTCGGCAAGGTCAAGCGGGTCGTCGAGAAGCACGCCCCGCTCGACGAGGTGCTGCTGGTCCTGGACGCCACCACCGGGCAGAACGGTCTGGTGCAGGCCCGCGTCTTCGCCGAGGTCGTCGACATCACCGGCATCGTCCTGACCAAGCTGGACGGCACGGCCAAGGGTGGCATCGTGGTCGCGGTCCAGCGTGAACTGGGCGTGCCGGTCAAGCTGATCGGCCTCGGAGAGGGCGCCGACGACCTGGCGCCGTTCGTGCCGGAAGCGTTCGTGGACGCGCTGATCGGCGAGTGAAAAGCCGTACTCGCGAAGAAGCGCCCGCCCCCAAGGTGCAGTTGGGAGCGGGCGCTTCGCTGTGTACGCCGTACGTCCTACGCCTGTGACCGGTGGGCCACGTATGCCAGGGTGCCCAGCAGCAGACGGGCCGCCGGCGGCTTCGTGGCCGTGTCCAGGGAGGGTGGCCGCAGCCACCGCACCGGCCCCAGGCCGCCCCGGTCCGACGGCGGAGCCGTGAGGTACGTGCCCGAGCCCAGGCCGCGCAGGTCGAGGGAGGCGGCGTCGTCCCAGCCCATGCGGTAGAGGAGTTCGCTCAGGTCGGACGCGGCGCCGGGGGCGACGAAGAACTGGGCGCGGCCCTCGGGGGTCGCGGTCACCGGGCCGAGGGGCAGGCCCATGCGCTCCAGGCGGACCAGGGCGCGGCGCCCGGCCGGCTCGGCGACCTCGATGACGTCGAAGGCACGGCCGACGGGCAGCATCACCGAGGCGCCGGGGAACTCCGACCACGCCTTGGTCACGTCGTCGAGCGTGGCCCCGGCCGGGACCGGGGGTGCGAAGTCGAGGGGGTGGGCGCCGGGCTCACGGCAGTCCGCGCGGCCGCAGGAGCAGGCGCCGGCCGAAGCGCGCGCGCCCGGAACGACGTCCCAGCCCCAGAGTCCGGTGAACTCGGCGACGGTGGTGCACTCCGAGGAGCGGCCGCGCCTGCGGGTACCGGAACGGATCTCCCGAATGCCGCCGATCGTGAAGCCCATGCCCCCTCCAACGGGTCCAGCGCGCCGGTGGTTACGCGACGGACGCGGCCAGTCACTCTCCGTTGCTTCTTCCGGGCGACATCGGCGCTCGGAGGTGCCCCGGGTGGTGCGTCAGGTCATGTGCGCCCCTGAGTGCACCGCTCCGCCTACCCCTGCTCGGTCTATGTCAAGTGAATCGTGCGGAGGTGACCGTAGGTTCATTCGAAGGGGTGGCGAATGGTGGCGTTTCCGGGATCGCCATGGCTGGACGCGTGATCGTAGGGTTACTTTGAGTGCACGAGTCCTGGGGGCACATGCGCTTGTGGGTATGCCGGAGGCAAGTCGGTTCCCCGTTCGAAGGCTGACAACTGCCGGACGAACGGCTGTATTTACCGGCATTCTGATAAGGCTTGGCGCACTCGGCGACAAGTGGTCTCAGGGATGGGGGCGTTCCAGTGGGCGGCAACAGCGGAAGCGGGACGGGCGCCGGGAGCGCCGCGCAGATGTCCTCTCAGGCCGACAAGCGCCCCAACGAACTGCTCACCTCCTGGTTCGTGCGCAGCGGCTGGTCGAAGGGCGAGCTCGCCCGCCAGGTCAACCGCAGAGCCCGCCAGTTGGGGGCCAACCACATCTCCACCGACACCTCGCGGGTGCGCCGCTGGCTGGACGGCGAGAACCCCCGCGAACCCATCCCCAGGATCCTGTCCGAGCTGTTCTCCGAGCGGTTCGGATGCGTCGTCTCCGTCGAGGACCTCGGACTGCGCGCCGCCCGCCAGTCGCCGTCCGCGACCGGGGTCGACCTGCCCTGGACGGGCCCGCAGACCGTGGCCCTGCTCAGCGAGTTCTCGCGCAGCGACCTCATGTTGGCGCGGCGCGGCTTCCTCGGGACTTCGCTGGTCCTGTCCGCGGGCCCGTCCCTCATCGAGCCCATGCAGCGGTGGCTCGTCCCCGGGCCCCCCGCCACCCCGCACCGGGAACCGGACCCCGCCTCGTCCCGGCGCGTCGGCCGTCTCTCCAAGCCCGAGCTCGACCTCCTCGAGTCGACGACCGAGATGTTCCGCCAGTGGGACGCCCAGTGCGGCGGCGGCCTGCGCCGCAAGGCGGTCGTGGGCCAGCTGCACGAGGTGACGGACCTCCTCCAGGAGCCCCAGCCCGAGACCACCACCCGCAAGCTGTTCAAGGTCGCCGCCGAACTGGCGGAACTCGCGGGCTGGATGTCGTACGACGTGGGGCTGCAGCCCACCGCGCAGAAGTACTTCGTCCTCGCCCTGCACGCGGCCAAGGAGGCCGGCGACAAGCCGCTCGGCTCCTATGTCCTGTCCAGCATGAGCCGTCAGATGATCCACCTCGGGCGGCCCGAGGACGCCCTGGAGCTGATCCACCTCGCGCAGTACGGCAGCCGGGACTGTGCGAGCCCGCGCACCCAGTCGATGCTGTATGCGATGGAGGCCCGCGCCTACGCCAACATGGGACAGCCCGGCAAGTGCAAGAGGGCGGTCCGGATGGCCGAGGACGTTTTCGCCGACGCCGACGACTGGGACGAGCCGGACCCCGACTGGATCCGGTTCTTCTCGGAGGCCGAGCTGTACGGCGAGAACTCCCACTCCTACCGGGACCTGGCCTACGTGGCCGGTCGCAGCCCCACCTACGCCTCCCTGGCCGAGCCCCTCATGCAGCGGGCGGTGGAGCGCTTCTCCAAGGACGGCGAGCACCAGCGGTCGTACGCACTCAATCTCATCGGCATGGCCACGGTGCATCTGCTCCGGCGCGAACCCGAGCAGAGCACCGTACTGGTGGAACAGGCCATGCACATCGCCAAGAAGGTCCGCTCCGAGCGGGTCAACACTCGTATCCGAAAGACGGTCGACACGGCTGTACGCGATTTCGGTGATCTCGCCGAGGTCGTGGATCTCACCGAGAAGCTCGCCGTGGAACTCCCGGAGACCGCGGAAGCCGTCTGAATCCCCGGAACCCCGGCCGCGGCCGGCCCTCCCGAACTGCCCGACTCGGCTCCCCCATGCCAGGTCATCGGAAGGCCGACCGCGGCCGGTTTGACTCCTTGAGCGAAGGTTGCGCCACGATAACGATCGACGCGGCCCATATCTGCCAGTTCATCGACGCGTAACACGCAAGGCGTCTTCGTCACGGCGGCGAAACAACGAGGGGCTTCCACCGAAACCGCGCTGCGCGAATCTCATGGCGCATAACCGGCCCACCCCTCATTCCGCTCTGGCTTCGCCCGCACGGGGCCGTACCTACGACGAGGAGACGCCGATGGCACCAACCGCCATCACGCTCGCCGCAGACAAGCTGTCTGTGGCCAACACAGGCTTCATGCTGATCTGTTCCGCTCTGGTGCTCGTCATGACGCCGGGACTCGCCTTCTTCTACGGAGGCATGGTCCGCGTCAAGAGCACCCTCAACATGCTGATGATGAGCTTCATCAGCATGGGTATCGTCACCATCCTGTGGGTGGTGTACGGCTTCTCCATGGCGTTCGGTACGGACCACGGCTCGCTCATCGGCTGGGAATCCGACTTCTTCGGATGGACCGGCATCGACAAGGGCGACATCTGGTCCGGGTACACGATCCCGGTCCTCGCCTTCGCCGTCTTCCAGATGATGTTCGCCATCATCACGCCCGCCCTGATAAGCGGCGCGATCGCCGACCGCGTGAAGTTCTCCGCCTGGGCGCTCTTCGTGGCCCTGTGGGCGACGGTCGTGTACTTCCCGGTCGCCCACTGGGTCTGGGGCACCGGCGGCTGGGCCTTCGAGCTCGGTGTGATCGACTTCGCCGGTGGTACCGCGGTCCACATCAACGCGGGTGCCGCGGCGCTCGGTGTGATCCTGGTCATCGGCAAGCGCGTCGGCTTCAAGCGCGACCCGATGCGCCCGCACAGCCTCCCGCTGGTCATGCTCGGCGCGGGCCTGCTGTGGTTCGGCTGGTTCGGCTTCAACGCCGGCTCGTGGCTCGGCAACGACGACGGCGTCGGTTCGCTGATGTTCGTCAACACGCAGATCGCCACCGCGGCCGCCATGCTCGCCTGGCTCGCCTACGAGAAGATCCGCCACGGCGCGTTCACCACGCTGGGCGCCGCCTCCGGCGCGGTCGCCGGTCTGGTCGCCATCACCCCGTCCGGTGGCGCGATCACCCCGATCGGCGCGATCTGCATCGGCGCCATCGCCGGCGTCGGCTGCGCCGCGGCCGTCGGCCTGAAGTACCGGTTCAACTACGACGACTCCCTGGACGTCGTCGGTGTCCACATGGTCGGCGGCATCCTCGGCTCCCTGCTGATCGGCTTCTTCGCCAGCGGCAAGGGCCAGTCCGACGTCGAGGGCCTCTTCTACGGCGGTGGCCTGGACCAGTTCTGGAAGCAGTGCGCCGGTGTCTTCGCGGTCCTCGCCTACTCCCTGATCGCCTCCGCGATCCTGGCCTTCCTGCTCGACAAGACGATCGGCATGCGGGTCAGTGAGGACGAGGAGATCTCGGGCATCGACCAGGCCGAGCACGCCGAGACCGCATACGACTTCAGCGGTGCCGGTGGTGGCGCCGCCCGGACCTCCGTCACGGCCCCGGCCGACGGCGCGGGCAAGAAGGTGGACGCATGAAGCTCATCACCGCCGTCGTCAAGCCCCACCGGCTCGACGAGATCAAGGAAGCCCTCCAGGCCTTCGGGGTCCACGGCCTGACGGTCACCGAGGCGAGCGGCTACGGTCGTCAGCGGGGCCACACCGAGGTCTACCGCGGTGCCGAGTACACCGTTGACCTGGTCCCGAAGATCCGCATCGAGGTCCTCGCCGAGGACGACGACGCCGAGCAGCTGATCGACGTCATCGTCAAGGCGGCCCGTACCGGCAAGATCGGTGACGGCAAGGTCTGGTCCCTGCCGGTCGAGACCGCGGTACGGGTCCGGACGGGCGAGCGCGGCCCGGACGCGCTCTGACCGAAGAACAGAACTGGAGCTACTGGGTGACGAGCACGGACGTGCACAAGGACGTAGAGGACTCGGGACCCAGCGGCTACGCGGCGGCCCGGCTGCGCCTCCTCCAAGAGGGGGCGCGGTCCGGGCCGCCGCGCCGTTCGGCCCTCTCCGACCTGACGGACGACTGGCTCTCGGGGCTGTTCACCGCGGGTGCCGAGGCACTGCGCGGGGTCTCCCTGATCGCGGTCGGCGGTTACGGCCGGGGCGAGCTGTCCCCGCGCAGCGACCTGGACCTGGTCCTGCTGCACGACGGCGGTGACTCCGGCGCGGTCGCCGCGCTGGCCGACCGCATCTGGTACCCCGTGTGGGACCTCGGGCTCGCCCTCGACCACTCCGTGCGCACGCCGGCGGAGGCCCGCAAGACGGCCGCGGAGGATCTGAAGGTCCAGCTCGGCCTCCTGGACGCCCGCCACATCGCCGGCGATCTGGGGCTCACCGCGGGCCTGCGCACCGCGGTCCTGGCCGACTGGCGCAACCAGGCCCCCAAGCGCCTTCCCGAGCTCCAGGAACTGTGCGCCGAGCGTGCCGAGCGCCAGGGCGAACTGCAGTACCTGCTCGAACCCGATCTCAAAGAGGCCCGGGGCGGCCTCAGGGACGCCACCGCCCTGCGTGCCGTCGCCGCCTCCTGGCTGGCCGACGCCCCGCGCGAGGGCCTCGACGACGCCCGGCGGCGACTGCTCGACGTCCGGGACGCCCTGCATCTGACGACGGGCCGCGCGACCGACCGGCTCGCGCTCCAGGAACAGGATCAGGTCGCCGCCGAGCTCGGGCTGCTCGACGCCGACACCCTGCTGCGGCAGGTCTACGAAGCCGCGCGGGTCATCTCGTACGCCAGTGACGTCACCTGGCGCGAGGTGGGACGCGTCCTCAGGTCGCGTGCCGTGCGGCCGCGGCTGCGCGCCATGCTCGGGGGCGGCAAGCCGGTGGCCGAGAGGTCGCCGCTGGCCGAGGGGGTCGTCGAGCAGGACGGCGAGGTGGTGCTCGCCCGCGCCGCGCGCCCCGATCGCGACCCCGTGCTCCCGCTGCGTGCCGCGGCCGCCGCCGCCCAGGCCGGACTCCCGCTCTCCCTGCACGCCGTACGGCGCATGGCGGCCGGAGTGCGCCCCCTGCCCACGCCCTGGCCCGCCGAGGCGCGTGAGCAGCTCGTGACCCTGCTCGGCTCGGGCCAGCCCACCATCGACGTCTGGGAGGCGCTGGAGGCCGAGGGGCTGATCACCCGGATGCTGCCCGACTGGGAGCGGGTGCGGTGCCGTCCCCAGCGCAACGCCGTGCACATCTGGACCGTCGACCGGCACCTGATCGAGACGGCCGTCCGCGCCTCGGAGTTCACCCGGCGCGTCCACCGCCCCGACCTGCTGCTCGTCGCCGCACTGCTGCACGACATCGGCAAGGGCTGGCCCGGCGACCACTCGGTGGCCGGCGAGATCATCGCGAAGGACGTCGCCGCGCGCATCGGCTTCGACCGCGACGACGTCGCCGTACTCGCGACGCTCGTACGGCACCACCTGCTGCTCGTGGACACGGCCACCCGGCGTGACCTGGAGGACCCGGCCACCGTGCGGTCGGTCGCCGAGGCGGTCGGATCGCAGGGCACGCTGGAGCTGCTGCACGCGCTGACCGAGGCGGACGCCCTGGCCACCGGGCCGGCCGCCTGGTCGTCCTGGCGGGGCTCGCTCGTCGCCGACCTGGTCAAGAGGGTGGCCGCCGTGCTCGCCGGGGACGACCCCGACGAGCCGGAGGCCGTCGCGCCCACCGCCGAGCAGGAGCGGCTCGCCATCGAGGCGGTGGCGACCGGCAGCCCGGTGCTGTCCCTGCGCGCGCAGACCGAACCGCCGGCTCTCACGGAGGGCCAGCCCGCCGGAGACCCCGAGCCGCTCGGCGTGGAGCTCCTCATCGCCGTACCGGACCAGCCTCGGGTACTGCCCGCAGTCGCCGGGGTGCTGGCCGTGCACCGGCTGACCGTGCGTACCGCGGAGCTGCGGGCCCTGGACCTGCCCGACGGCGTCGAGGGCTCCGTGCTCCTGCTGAACTGGCGGGTCGCCGCCCAGTACGGCTCGCTGCCCCAGGCCGCCCGGCTGCGCGCCGATCTCGTACGGGCCCTGGACGGCTCACTGGACGTCGCCGGGCGGCTGGCCGAGCGCGACGCCGCGTATCCGAGGCGCCGGGGTGTTATCGCGCCCGCCGCCCGCGTGACGGTCGCTCCGGCGGCCTCCCGGCACGCGACGGTGATCGAGGTGCGGGCCCAGGACGCCCCGGGACTGCTGTTCCGCATCGGGCGCGCCCTGGAGGACGCCGGGGTGCGGATGCGCAGCGCGCACGTGTCGACGCTGGGCGCCAACGCGGTGGACGCCTTCTACGTCACCGACGGCAAGGGCGCCCCGCTCGGGGCCGGTGAAGCGGCTTCCGTGGCCCGGAAGCTGGAGGAGACCCTGCGGGGCTGACCGGGGGATCCCGGCTACGTGTGTCGCCGGGATACCCTGGAGGGCGATTCCCAGCTGCCACCGACCCCGAGGACCGCGAGCGCCGTGTTCGATACTCTTTCCGATCGCCTCTCAGCGACTTTCAAGAACCTGCGCGGCAAGGGACGGCTCTCCGAGGCGGACATCGACGCCACCGCGCGCGAGATCCGGATCGCCCTTCTGGAAGCGGACGTGGCCCTCCCGGTCGTCCGGACGTTCATCAAGAACGTCAAGGAGCGTGCCCTCGGTGCCGATGTCTCGCGGGCGCTGAACCCCGCCCAGCAGGTCCTGAAGATCGTGAACGACGAGCTCGTCACGATCCTCGGCGGCGAGACCCGGCGGCTGCGGTTCGCCAAGAACCCGCCCACCGTGATCATGCTGGCGGGTCTCCAGGGTGCCGGTAAGACCACCCTCGCGGGCAAGCTCGGCCACTGGCTGAAGGAGCAGGGCCACTCGCCGCTGCTCGTCGCCGCCGACCTCCAGCGTCCCAACGCCGTCAACCAGCTCAGCGTCGTCGCCGAGCGCGCCGGTGTCGCGGTCTACGCGCCCGAGCCGGGCAACGGCGTCGGTGACCCGGTCAAGGTCGCCAAGGACTCCATCGAGTTCGCGAAGTCCAAGGTCCACGACATCGTGATCGTGGACACCGCCGGCCGCCTGGGTATCGACCAGGAACTGATGCAGCAGGCCGCGGACATCCGCGACGCCGTCTCGCCCGACGAGATCCTCTTCGTCGTCGACGCGATGATCGGTCAGGACGCGGTCAACACCGCCGAGTCCTTCCGCGACGGCGTCGGCTTCGACGGCGTGGTGCTCTCCAAGCTCGACGGTGACGCCCGCGGTGGCGCGGCCCTGTCGATCCGGCAGATCACCGGCAAGCCGATCATGTTCGCGTCGAACGGCGAGAAGCTCGAGGACTTCGACGCCTTCCACCCTGACCGGATGGCTTCCCGCATCCTCGACATGGGTGACCTGCTCACCCTGATCGAGCAGGCGGAGAAGACGTTCAGCCAGGAAGAGGCCGAGAAGATGGCCTCCAAGCTGGCGTCCAAGAAGGGCCAGGACTTCACCCTGGACGACTTCCTGGCCCAGATGGAGCAGGTCCGGAAGATGGGCAGCATCTCCAAGCTGCTCGGCATGCTCCCGGGCATGGGCCAGATCAAGGACCAGATCAACAACCTCGACGAGCGGGACGTCGACCGCACGGCCGCCATCATCAAGTCGATGACCCCGGCCGAGCGCGCCGACGCCACGATCATCAACGGCTCGCGCCGCGCCCGTATCGCCAAGGGCTCCGGCGTCGAGGTCAGCGCGGTCAAGAACCTCGTCGAGCGGTTCTTCGAGGCCCGCAAGATGATGTCGCGCATGGCTCAGGGCGGCGGAATGCCGGGGATGCCGGGTGTCCCGGGCATGGGCGGCGGCCCCGGCCGCTCCAAGAAGCAGCCCAAGAAGGCCAAGGGCAAGCAGCGCTCCGGCAACCCGATGAAGCGCAAGCAGCAGGAGCAGGAGGAGGCCGAGCGCAGGGCTGCCCAGGCGGGCAGCGCCTTCGGCGTGCCCGGCCAGCAGGCCCCGCAGGACTTCGAGCTGCCGGACGAGTTCAAGAAGTTCATGGGCTGAGTCCCCGTACGACGTCGAGGGCGCCCTCCCTGCCGGAGGGCGCCCTCAGCGCGTGCCGAGGCCCGAGGTCTGCCGTAACGTCCAGATATGAGCAATGCCGCTCCGGCGCGCAAAGCCCCCGACCAGCCCTGGCGCACCGAGGGCACCCCGGACGACGGACCACGGCCCCCTGGCGGGAGGCGGCCGCGCGGCCGCTGGTGGGGCCTGGCCGTCACCGCGGTCATCGTCTTCCTGCTGGTGTACGTCGGGCTGAACTACCTCGGCGGCGGCGACGAGCCGACGATCTCCTACACGGAGTTCAGCAGACAGGTCGACGCGGGCAACGTCGACAAGATCTACTCCAAGGGCGACGCGATCCAGGGCCAGCTCAAGCAGTCCCGGGACGATCCCGACGGCGGCGGCAAGTACACCACGTTCAGGACCCAGCGCCCGGCATTCGCCGACGACGCCCTCTGGCAGCACCTGAGCAGACACGACGTCACGGTGACCGCGCGACCGGTCGTGCAGCAGCGCGGTCTGCTGCCCAACCTGCTGCTCTCGCTGGTGCCGATCGTCCTCCTGGCCGCCGTGTGGATCTTCTTCGCCCGGCGGCTCGGCGGCGGGCTGGGTGGTGCGGGCGGCATGCTCGGGCGCAAGGCGCCGCCCAAGCCGGTGGGCCTGCGGCCCGGCACCCAGCGCACCACCTTCGCCGACGTGGCCGGCATCGACGAGGTCAAGGGCGAGCTGGACGACGTCGTCGACTTCCTGGAGCATCCCGACGTCTACCGCAGGATGGGCGCGAAGATGCCCCGCGGTGTGCTGCTCGCCGGTTCGCCCGGCACCGGCAAGACCCTGCTGGCGCGTGCCGTGGCGGGCGAGGCGGGCGTGCCGTTCTTCTCCGCCTCGGCCTCCGAGTTCATCGAGATGATCGTCGGAGTCGGCGCGTCCCGGGTCCGTGAGCTGTTCGCCGAGGCCCGCAAGGTGGCCCCGTCGATCATCTTCATCGACGAGATCGACACCATCGGGCGGGTCCGCAGCGGCGGCGCCTCGGTGGGCGGTCACGACGAGCGCGAGCAGACGCTGAACCAGATCCTCACCGAGATGGACGGCTTCTCGGGGTCCGAGGGCGTCGTCGTCATCGCGGCGACCAACCGCGCCGACATCCTGGACCCGGCGCTGACCCGGCCTGGCCGCTTCGACCGGGTGGTCAACGTCTCCCCGCCGGACCGCGCCGGACGCGAGGCGATCCTCGCCATCCACACCCGCGAGATCCCGCTCGCGCCCGAGGTGGACCTGGCCCGGGTGGCGCGCACGACCCCGGGCATGACAGGGGCGGATCTGGCCAATCTCGCCAACGAGGCCGCGCTGCTCGCCGTGAAGCGCAAGCAGGAGCAGGTGACGCAGTCCGACCTGTCGGAAGCCCTGGAGAAGGTGCAGCTCGGGGCGGAGCGCACGCTGGTGATGCCGGAGGAGGACCGGCGTCGTACCGCGTACCACGAGAGCGGGCACGCCCTCCTCGGCATGCTGCAGCCCGGCGCCGACCCGGTCCGCAAGGTGACGATCGTGCCGCGCGGCCGGGCGCTCGGAGTGACCATGTCGACGCCCGAGGTGGAGCGGTACGCGCTCTCCGAGGAATACCTGCGCGGCCGGATCATCGGCGCGCTCGGCGGCATGGCCGCGGAACAGGTCGTGTACGGCGTCGTCACGACCGGCGCCGAGAACGACCTCGAACAGGTCACGAACATCGCGCGCGGGATGGTCGCGCGGTGGGGGATGAGCGAGCGGGTGGGACGCCTGTCCGCCCTCCCCAGCGACGCCCAGCAGGCGTACGGCCTCGCCGCCGCACCCCAGACCCTCGATGTGATCGACAGTGAGATGCGGCGGATCGTGGACGACTGCTACGCGGAGGCCCTCCGTAAGCTCACCGAGCACCGGGGGCAGCTGAACGCGCTGGCCGAGGCCCTGCTGGCGAGCGAGACGCTGGAGGAGACGGACGCGTACCGGATCGCCGGGATCACACGGCTGAAGAAGGACACGGAGGTCTAGGGCCTGTTGCGAAAGTGGCCTCGTCGCCCGGAGGGCGGCCGCGCGGCGTTCGGTGCGTGCTCTCGGCGTGCCGCCCGGAAGGCCTCGTACTGGGCGTATTCGGGCTTTCGGGCGGTGCGGCGAGAGTGCGTGCCGGGCGTCGGACGGCAGAGGCCACTTTCGCAACAGGCCCTAGGGGAGGCCTAGGGGACCCTCGCGATCAGGTAACGGAAGACGTTCGGCATCCACACCGTGCCGTCCCGGCGCTGATACGGATGCAGGGCTTCCGTCACTTCCTTGTCCACCTGTGCCTGGTCGGTCGCCTCGATGGCCGCGTCGAAGAGCCCGGTCGACAGCAGCCCCTTGAGCGCGCTGTCGAGACCGGCGTACCCGAAGGGGCAGGACACTCGCCCCGAGCCGTCGGGCCTCAGGCCCGCCCGCTGGGCGACCTCCTCCAGGTCGTCGCGCAGGGCCGGGCGCCAACTGCCCGTGCTGCGCAGCGGATCCGCCAGCTTGGTGGCCACCCGCAGCACGGACGACGTGGCGCACCGCTCCGGCGGACCCCAGCCGACGAGCGCCACGGGCGCTCCCCGCTGGGTGAGCGGGATCGCCGAGGCGAGAAGTTCACCGAGCCCCTCCGAGTCGCCCGCGAGACACCCGATCGGCTCGAAGGCGGTCACAAGGGTGTACGGGGGAGTGCCGTCGTCGGCGGTGTCCCCGGGGGTTCCCTCGACGAGCCGGGTGCCGGCACGCGCGCGTGTGCCCCCCGTCTCCGGCAGCAGCCGCTGCCGCGCGAGCGCCAGCCGTTCCGGGCAGGACGGCTCGACACCGGCGACCGCGGCGCCTCTTGAGGACGCCATCAGCAGGGCGAGCCCGCTGCCGCAGCCGAGGCCCAACACCCGCGTCGCGGAGCCCACTTCCAGTCGCTCGTAGACGGCCTCGTACAGCGGAACCAGCATCCGCTCCTGGATCTCGGACCAGTCACGCGCGCGTGCACCGAGGTCCGCACGGGATCCCGCTCCCGTATGAGACAGGTGCTGCCGCACGAGCGTAGGTGTCATGGATAAGCGCCCCAATCCGCCGAGAGTTGTCTCTGTGCCTGATTTCGTAGCCCCCGTGACGTGCGCTCGCACTTCCCCCGTATGCCAGGTAACTCCGCACTCGACCGCTCGTCCAGAGGCAGAAGGGCCCGGTTGCCGGTTGGCATGTGCCGGGGAAAAGAATTCACATCCCGGCAATCTGCGCCCGTAACATCGCGCCATGGCAAAGGCACCTGTTCTCACACCCCGGGCGGACGACTTCCCGCGCTGGTACCAGGATCTGATCAGCAAGGCCGAACTGGCCGACAACGGTCCGGTGCGCGGCACCATGGTCATCCGACCGTACGGGTACGGACTGTGGGAGCGGATGCAGGCCGAGATGGACGCCCGCATCAAGGAGACGGGCACCCAGAACGCGTACTTCCCGCTGCTGATCCCGCAGTCGTACCTCACCCGCGAGGCCGACCATGTCGAGGGGTTCGCGCCCGAACTCGCGGTGGTCACCCACGGCGGCGGCAAGGAACTCGAGGAGCCCGCGGTCGTCCGCCCCACCTCCGAGATGATCATCAACGATTACTTCTCGAAGTGGGTGCAGAGCTACCGCGACCTGCCGCTGCTGATCAACCAGTGGGCGAACGTGGTGCGTTGGGAACTCCGGCCCCGGCTCTTCCTGCGGACGACGGAGTTCCTGTGGCAGGAGGGGCACACCGCGCACGCGACCGAGGAGGACGCGCGTGCGTTCGCCTCGCACATCCACCGGCAGGTCTACGAGGACTTCATGACCGATGTCCTCGCCATGGACGTCGTCGCCGGCCGCAAGACCGTCAAGGAGCGCTTCGCCGGGGCCGTCAACACTCTGACGCTCGAAGGCATGATGGGCGACGGCAAGGCCCTCCAGATGGCCACCAGCCACGAGTTGGGCCAGAACTTCGCCAAGGCCTTCAACACCTCGTACCTGTCCAAGGACGGCACCCAGGAACTCGTCTGGCAGACCTCCTGGGGCTCGACCACCCGCATGATCGGCGCCCTGGTGATGATGCACGGCGACGACCACGGTCTCCGCGTCCCGCCGCGGCTCGCGCAGACCCAGGTCGTCGTCCTCGCGATCAAGGGCGACGAGCCGGTTCTGGCCAAGGTCCGCGAGATCGGCGACCGGTTGAGGGCGGCGGGCATCCGCGTCCACGTCGACGACCGCACCGACACCCCCTTCGGCCGCCGCGCGGTCGACTGGGAGCTCAAGGGCGTACCGGTCCGCGTCGAGGTCGGGCCCCGTGACCTGGAGAGCGGCACCGCGATGGTGGCGCGGCGGATCCCGGGAGGCAAGCAAGCGATCGCCGTCGAGGATCTCGTACGACTGCTCCCGGCCGTCCTCGAGGAGGACCAGGCGCTGCTGCTGGCCCAGTCCCGCGAGCGCCGCGAGTCCCGTACGACCGAGGTGTCGACGTTCGGCGAAGCCGTCGAGGCCGCCGTCGCCGGCGGCTGGGCGCGGATCCCGTGGGCCACCCTCGGCGAAGAAGGCGAGGCCGGGCTGGCCGAGCACGCGGTGACCGTACGGTGTCTGGTCGCGGAGGACGGGTCGGTGCCGAGTGCCGACGACGCGCCCGGTAACGTCGCGGTCGTCGCGCGCGCTTACTGAGGCAGAGCCCTTCCGGTGCGAGAGCGGCCGAAACGCCTCTTGCGCAACTGCGGATCACAACCGCACCGGCGCGTGGACACGATCTACGCGCTGGGGCGTACCTCACACTACGCACCAGCTTGGTATGAGCTGTGAGGCTTCTCCGCAGATCAGCGCACCCGCCCTCGTCTCCACGCATCAGCGGCAACTGACGGGTACGTGCAAATTATTTGGGATGCCCCGGAATAGGAACACTGGGGCACCCCGGCTCGTTGTCATTACGTGAGCACGACACAGACACCACCTGTTCTCGCCGCAGAGCTGGCAGAGGCGTGGGCCGACATTCAGCGGTACCACCCCGAACTGCCCGACCTTGCCGCGCCAGAGTCCCTGATCGGGGAGTCGTCGTCCGCGTGCGGTCACGAACTCTCCTTCGAGCGACTGCTTCATGAGGCAGTCCACGGCATCGCCGCCGCGCGAGGCATCCGCGACACCTCCCGCGCCGGCCGCTACCACAACCGCAGATTCCTCGCGATCGCCGAGGAGATGGGCCTGGACCACCCCGAGGAGCCGCACCCGAGCAGCGGCTTCTCACTGGTCACGCTCACCCCCGAGGCAAAGCGTCGCTATCGCCCGACCATCGATCAGCTCCAGCGCGCCCTCAAGGCCCACACGGCGGCGACCTCCGCCGACACCGCCCGCTCCTTCCGGGGACCGGCGGCCCGTCACGGCTCCTCCGGAGGCGGGGTCCGGGTCAAGGCGGTCTGCGACTGCGGCCGCAATGTGAGGGTCGTCCCCTCCGTCCTGGCCCAGGCGCCGATCGTCTGCGGGGGCTGCGGCAAGCCGTTCCGCATCCCCGACGTCGTGGGCGCGGCGGCAGGCTGAGATCGCGGCTGCTCGTGGCAGTCGCGGTCGGCCGGAGGGCACCTGGCACGCCGGGTGCCCCTCAGGCATGCACGTGCGCGGCCTCGGTCCGAGGTGAGCCGCGGGGTGTGGCACAATGGCTAGCTGTACTCGACAGCCGCACAGGAACCCTCTCGCCTCCGGCTGACGCGTCCATCGGGCACTCGGGTACCGCAACCCCACGCGGCAGTCTCGCCGTGCCCAACCACGTCAAATCCAGGAGAACCCACTCCCGTGGCAGTCAAGATCAAGCTGAAGCGTCTGGGCAAGATCCGTTCGCCTCACTACCGCATCGTCGTCGCCGACTCCCGCACTCGCCGTGACGGCCGTGCGATCGAGGAGATCGGCCTGTACCACCCGGTGCAGAACCCCTCGCGCATCGAGGTCGACGCCGACCGTGTGGCGTACTGGCTCGGTGTCGGCGCACAGCCGACCGAGCCCGTGCTCGCCATCCTGAAGAAGACCGGCGACTGGCAGAAGTTCAAGGGCGAGCCCGCCCCTGCTCCGCTGCTCCAGCCGGCCGAGAAGGCCGCGCGTCCCTCGTTCGAGGCCCTTGGTGGCGACGACGAGGGCAAGGGTGAGGCCATCACCCAGAAGAAGAAGGCTGAGAAGAAGGACGAGGCTCCGGCCGAGTCCGGGTCGACCGAGGCCTGAGCATGCTCGAGGAGGCTCTCGAGCACCTCGTGAAGGGCATCGTCGACAACCCTGACGATGTGCAGGTCGCCTCGCGCGACCTGCGCCGCGGGCGCGTTCTCGAGGTCCGGGTCCACCCCGACGACCTCGGCAAGGTGATCGGCCGCAACGGCCGCACCGCGCGTGCTCTGCGCACCGTCGTGGGTGCCATCGGCGGCCGCGGTGTCCGCGTCGACCTCGTCGACGTCGACCACGTCCGCTGACGTCAAACGCAGCACCGGCTCGGGCCGGGGAGGGCCATCGGGCCGTCCCCGGCCCGTAGTCGTATGACAGGAGAGCAAGCACAGTGCAGCTGGTAGTCGCACGGATCGGCCGCGCCCACGGCATCAAGGGCGACGTCACCGTCGAGGTACGAACCGACGAGCCCGAACTCAGGCTCGCCCCCGGTGCCGTCCTGGCCACCGACCCGGCCTCCACGGGGCCGCTCACCATCGAGACCGGCCGCGTCCACAGCGGCCGTCTCCTCCTGCGCTTCGAGGGCGTGAAGGACCGCAGCGCCGCCGAAGCCCTCCGCAACACCCTCCTGATCGCCGAGGTCGATCCGGAGGAGCTGCCGGAGGAGGAGGACGAGTACTACGACCACCAGCTGATGGATCTCGACGTGGTCACCGCGGACGGCGTCGAGGTCGGCCGGATCACCGAGATCTCCCACCTGCCCTCCCAGGACCTCTTCATCGTCGAGCGGCCCGACGGCAGTGAGGTGCTGATCCCCTTCGTCGAGGAGATCGTCGCCGAGATCGACCTGGCGGAGCAGAAGGCGGTCATCACACCACCGCCCGGGCTGATCGACGACCGCGCCGAGATCGCGTCCTCCCGGGACTCCGAGGACGAGTCCTGATGCGGCTCGACGTCGTCACGATCTTCCCCGCGTACCTCGAACCCCTGAACGTCTCCCTGGTCGGCAAGGCACGCGCGCGTGGGCAGCTGGACGTGCACGTCCACGATCTGCGCGAGTGGACGCACGACCGGCACAACACCGTCGACGACACCCCGTACGGCGGCGGCCCGGGCATGGTCATGAAGACCGACCCCTGGGGGGACGCGCTGGACTGCGTGCTCGCGGACGGCTACGAGACGGGCTCCCACGCGCCCGCGCTCATCGTCCCCACCCCGAGCGGCCGCCCCTTCACCCAGGAACTCGCCGTGGAGCTCTCCGAGCGCCCCTGGCTGATCTTCACCCCGGCGCGCTACGAGGGCATCGACCGCCGGGTGATCGACGAGTACGCCACCCGCATGCCCGTCCACGAGGTGTCCATCGGCGACTACGTCCTCGCCGGCGGCGAAGCGGCCGTACTGGTGGTCACCGAGGCGGTGGCCCGGCTGCTACCCGGTGTGCTGGGCAACGCCGAATCGCACCGGGACGACTCCTTCGCGCCCGGAGCCATGGCGAACCTGCTCGAAGGCCCCGTCTACACCAAGCCGCCCGAGTGGCGCGGCCGCGGCATCCCGGACGTGCTGCTGAGCGGGCACCACGGCAAGATCGCCCGCTGGCGCCGCGACGAGGCACTCCGGCGTACGGCGGCCAACAGGCCCGACCTCATCGAGCGCTGTGACCCGGGGATCTTCGACAAGAAGGACCGCGAGATGCTCTCCATCCTGGGCTGGGCGCCGGACCCGGCGGGGGAGCCGTACGGCCGATTTTGGCGCAGGCCGGAAGGCGTGGAACAATAGGCCGCTGTTGTGCGTCGTCCGGCGTGCGCCCCTGCCACAGGGGGATACGACGCCCGCCCCGGCACGGACAGCCTCCTCACGAAACACTAACTACCGCCGATGACCTGTGGCATGGGCGAAGAAAGCAGACGAAATGTCTCACCTGCTCGACATCGTCGACTCCGCGTCGCTGCGCACCGACATCCCGGCCTTCCGCCCGGGTGACACCGTCAACGTCCACGTCCGCGTCATCGAGGGCAACCGCTCCCGTGTGCAGCAGTTCAAGGGCGTGGTGATCCGTCGCCAGGGCGCCGGTGTCCGCGAGACCTTCACGGTCCGCAAGGTCTCGTTCTCCGTCGGCGTCGAGCGCACCTTCCCGGTGCACACCCCGATCGTCGAGAAGATCGAGCTCGTCACCCGCGGTGACGTGCGTCGCGCGAAGCTGTACTACCTGCGCGAGCTCCGCGGCAAGGCCGCGAAGATCAAGGAGAAGCGCGACAACTGAGCGCTTTTCGGAGGTCACAGCGGGGCCGGATAGCATCTGGCTCCGATGGACACCGAAGCACAGCCGACGGAGCGCGACCGCTCCTCCCGCCCCGCACCAGGGGCCGTGGAGGGACGGTCGCGTTTCGCGTTGGTGTCGAGGATCACCGAAGGGCTGCCAGGGGGCCGGATCTCCCTGGCCCTGCTGCTCTGCCTGGTCTTTCTTCTGTTGATCAGTACGTTCGTGGTCAGACCATTCCAGATTCCCAGCGGATCCATGGAAAACGGATTGAGGATCGGGGACCGGGTTCTCGTAAATAGGTTGGCGTACCGTTTCGGTGCCGAGCCGCGGCGGGGAGATGTGGTCGTGTTCGACGGAACCGGGTATTTCGGGGACGGGGACTACATCAAACGCGTTGTGGGTGTGGGGGGAGACCACGTGGTCTGCTGCGACAAGGTGGGGAGGATCGAGGTGAACGGCCGGTCGGTCGACGAATCGGGCTTCCTGTACCCGGGCGACAGCCCGTCCTCGGTGTCCTTCGACGTCGAGGTGCCCGACGGCGCGCTCTTCGTCCTCGGTGACCACCGCAGCGTCTCCAGCGACTCCCGGAACCATCTGGGCTCACCGGGCGGCGGCATGATCCCCGTCGACGACGTGCTCGGACGGGCCGACTGGATCGTCTGGCCCACCGGCCACGCCACCCGTCTGCACCGTTCCGCCGCCTACGCGCGCGTGCCCGCAGCGGAGGGTGCGCATGGGTAACCGCGGCAAACCGCGCGGTGTGTCGAGTTCCGCCGCCGACAATCTGCTGCCCACCGGCGTCCGGCGTTCCGCCGGCTCCGCGGGCGGCGGCCGCTCGCGCGCGGAGCGGCGCAAGCTCCAGCGCAAGGTCAAGCGGCGCAGGAGGCGGGGCGCGGTCAAGGAGATACCCCTCCTCGTCGGCGTGGCCGTCCTCATAGCCCTGGTCCTGAAGACCTTCCTCGTCCAGGCGTTCGTGATCCCGTCCGGCTCGATGGAGCAGACGATCCGGATCGGCGACCGCGTCCTGGTCGACAAGTTCACCCCGTGGTTCGGCTCCGAGCCGCAGCGCGGGGACGTCGTCGTCTTCAAGGACCCCGGCGGCTGGCTCCAGGACGAGCAGACCACGACGAAGAAGGACGACCCCGTCGTCGTCAAGCAGGTCAAGGAGGGCCTGACCTTCATCGGCCTGCTGCCGTCCGACAACGAGAAGGACCTCATCAAGCGGGTCGTCGGGGTCGGTGGCGACCGCGTCAAGTGCTGTGACACCCAGGGGCGGGTGACCGTCAACGGCGTCCCCCTGAGCGAGACCGACTACCTCTATCCGGGAAACGCCCCCTCCACCCAGGAGTTCGACATCACCGTCCCCCAGGGACGGCTGTGGGTCATGGGGGACCACCGCGGCAACTCCGCGGACTCGCGCGCCCACCAGGACACCGACTACGGCGGCACCGTCTCCCTGGACTCGGTGGTCGGGCGGGCCATGGTCATCGCCTGGCCCTTCGGGCACATGACGACACTGAAAGAACCGAAAACTTACTCTTCCGTGGCCGACTCGGCACCAGGGACGACCTCAGGCTCCCAGGCGTCGCTTAGGGTTGCTCCCGAGGATCCGAACGAAGCGATCCAACTCCCGAGCCCTGCGGAACTCCCGCTCGTTATGGGAGTGGTGGGCCTGCGCCGAACCTGGGGCAGGCGGCGGCACAGAGTAAGGAGTTGGCGTGGGGGATGTGGCGGTTGGCGCACGATCCGGGCACGACGGCGAGGAGCACCGCGGACGCCCCGTGGAAGCAGCCGACCCGGCCGCGGACAGCGCCGTGACCTCCGGGAGTGACTCCGGGGCGACCGAGGACGGCATGGCGACGGAGGTAAAGGGAGGGGGGCCCGGCGACTCGGCCCCCAAGGCGAAGAAGCAGCGCTCCTTCTGGAAGGAGCTGCCCATCCTGGTCGGCATCGCGCTCGTACTGGCGCTGCTGATCAAGACGTTTCTGGTGCAGGCCTTCTCGATCCCGTCGGACTCGATGCAGAACACCCTCCAGGAGGGTGACCGCGTCCTGGTCGACAAGCTCACCCCGTGGTTCGGCTCCGAGCCCGAGCGCGGCGAGGTGGTCGTCTTCCACGACCCCGACAACTGGCTGGCGGGCGAGCCGACGGCGGACCCGAACGCCGTACAGACGTTCCTCTCCTGGATCGGCCTGATGCCCTCCGCCGAGGAGAAGGACCTCATCAAGCGCGTCGTCGGCGTGGGTGGTGACACGGTCTCCTGCGAGGGCACCGGCCCGCTGAAGGTCAACGGCAAGGCGCTGAGCGAGGCGTCCTACGTCTACGCGGGCAACACCCCGTGCAGCCAGGACGACCAGGGCGGCCAGTTCACGGTGAAGGTCCCCAAGGGCTACATCTGGGTGATGGGCGACCACCGGCAGAACTCCCGTGACTCGCGCTACAACCAGTCGGACAAGCACCACGGCATGGTCCCGGTCGACGACGTCGTCGGGCGCGCCGTCGTGAAGGCCTGGCCGCTCAACCGCTGGGGCACGCTGCCCAAGCCCGACACCTTCGACCAGGCCGGCATCAACAACGGGTCGTCGGCCTCCGCCGCCCTGACCGTCGCGCCGCAGGGGATCGCCCTCGTCGGTGTGGTGCCGGTGGCGTTGTGGCGGCGCAGGAGGATCACCGTGGAGCGGTCCCGCTGATCACACCTTCTTCACCGGGAGTGCCGCGCGACCTGGCGAAAGCTTTGCGGAGCGGGTGACCCCGGCCGGGGAGGAGGGGCTGCCCCGGCCGGGTACCGCCGGGTAGGGTGCGGATCCATGGGTGGCGAGAGCACTACACGTACGGCCCCGCGGAGCGGCGGCACCAGCACGGGCCCGGTGGGCGGCCGGACCGGACAGCGACTGTCCGGACTGGCCGTCGCACTGGGCCTGGTGCTGTTTCTCGGGGGATTCGCCTGGGGAGCGGTGCTGTACCGGCCGTACACCGTGCCCACCGGCTCGATGACGCCCACGATCGACGCGGGCGACCGGGTGCTGGCACAGCGCGTCGACGGCGACGAGATACGCCGGGGCGATGTCGTCGTCTTCACCGACACGAGCTGGGTGACCGGCGCCTCGGTGGTCAAGCGGGTGGTCGCGGTCGGCGGGGACACCGTCTCCTGCTGCACCGACGGGAAGCTGACCGTCAACGGTAAGAAGATCGACGAGACGTATCTCAAGGGCGGCCCGGTCGAGGACAAGTCCATCCCGACGGTGAAGGTTCCCAAGGACCGCCTGTTCCTGCTCGGCGACGAGCGTCAGGGCTCGCTGGACTCCTCCGCCCACCTCACCGACGCCGCCCAGGGCACCGTCGCGCGGTCTGCCGTGACTGCTCGGGTGGACGCTGTCGTATGGCCCTGGAAGGGCATGCTGGAGCGCCCCACCGGCTTCGAGCCGCTCGGCGCGCTCTCCTCGCCAGGACCGCTGCGTGCGATCTTCATCGTGATCCTGGCCGGCGCGGTGCTTGTGCTGGGCGGCGGGGCGTACGGGCCCGTCGCCAAGCTCTTCGGCGGACGCTCCCGCGTCCGGACGGAGACCGTCGGTGCCCGCTGATGCGCCGGCCGGGCACGACGACTCGCCCGAGGGCGGACTGCGCAAGGTGGCCCGGGTGGTCCTGCTCGACCCCGAGGACCGCATCCTGCTCCTGCACGGCCACGAGCCGGACGACCCGGCCGACGACTGGTGGTTCACACCTGGCGGCGGACTGGAGGGCGAGGAGACCCGTGAAGAGGCCGCGCTGAGGGAACTCGCCGAGGAGACCGGCATCACCGAGGTGGAACTCGGGCCGGTGCTCTGGCGGCGGACATGCTCGTTCCCGTTCGCGGGCCGTCGTTGGGACCAGGACGAGTGGTACTACCTGGCCCGTACGACGGTGACGGCCACCGGGGCCACGGCCCTGACCGAGCTCGAGCGGCGCAGTGTCGCCGGAGCGCGCTGGTGGACGTGTCAGGAACTGAGCCAGGCACATGAGACGGTGTATCCGACCAGACTCGCCGAGCTGCTGCGCAGGCTGCTCGACGAAGGTCCCCCGGCCGGGCCCGTGACCCTGGACACCGAAATCGTCTAGGGGCTGACGGGACTGGCGCACAATGGTGGGATCGCACGGCTGAAGGGGAACATGCCATGAGCGCCGAGGACCTCGAGAAGTACGAGACCGAGATGGAGCTCAAGCTCTACCGGGAGTACCGCGATGTCGTCGGTCTGTTCAAATACGTGATCGAGACCGAGCGGCGCTTCTACCTGACCAACGACTACGAGATGCAGGTGCACTCGGTCCAGGGCGAAGTGTTCTTCGAGGTGTCCATGGCGGATGCGTGGGTGTGGGACATGTATCGGCCGGCTCGCTTCGTGAAGCAGGTCCGGGTGTTGACGTTCAAGGACGTGAACATCGAGGAGTTGAACAAGAACGATCTGGAGTTGCCGGGCGGGTGACCCTTGCGGGTGACCCGGTTTTCCACAACCGGTGAGTAGTCCACCAAGATCAACTCGGTGGACGGGATTGCGTGATCGTCGACACCGGAGGTGGTGCCGACATGAACGCACGCAGTGCACTCGGCAAGTACGGCGAGAGTCTGGCAGCGAGGCGGCTGACCGAGGCCGGGATGACGGTCCTGGAGCGCAACTGGCGCTGTGGCAGGACGGGCGAGATCGACATCGTGGCGCGGGACGGCGAGGTCCTGGTCGTCTGCGAGGTCAAGACACGGCGGACGGGTGCCTTCGAGCACCCCATGGCCGCGGTGACCCCCGAGAAGGCGGAGCGCCTGCGTGGCCTCGCCGCCTGCTGGATCCACGCCCACGGAGGCGCGCCACCGGGAGGCGTCCGCATCGACCTGGTGGGCGTGGTCCTGCCGCAGCGCGGCGCGCCCGTCGTCGAGCATGCGCGGGGGGTGGCCTGAGATGGGTTTCGCTCGTACGTGCTCGGTGGCGCTGGTGGGCGTCGAGGGAGTCGTGGTCGAGGTCCAGGCGGACCTGGAGCCCGGGGTGGCGGCGTTCACGCTGGTGGGGTTGCCGGACAAGAGCTTGACGGAGAGCCGGGACCGGGTTCGGGCGGCCGTCGTGAACTCGGGTGGTGAATGGCCTCAGAAGAAGCTCACGGTGGGGCTCAGTCCCGCATCGGTGCCGAAGGCGGGTTCGGGATTCGACCTTGCGGTCGCGTGTGCCGTACTGGGTGCCTCCGAGCGGATCGACCCGCGCGTGCTCGCCGACATCGTGATGATCGGAGAGCTGGGGCTGGACGGCCGGGTGCGGCCCGTTCGAGGCATCCTGCCCGCGGTACTGGCCGCGGCGGACGCCGGTTACGAGCAGGTCGTGGTGCCGGAGTGCGCGGCCGCCGAGGCTTCGCTGGTGCCCGGGGTCTCCGTGCTCGGCGTGCGCACCCTGCGGCAGCTGATCGCGGTCCTCGCGGACGAACCGGTGCCCGACGAGGAACCCGACGAGCCGGGCCGCCCCGATCCGCTCCTGGCCGGACTGCGGGTGCCGGGCACGGGCGCCGCCACCGGCATGCACAGCTCCGGAGCCGCGCAGCAGGACCACGGTCACGACCTGGCCGACGTCGTCGGTCAGAGCTCGGCGCGGACCGCGGTGGAGGTGGCGGCGGCCGGTGGCCACCACCTGTTCCTGGAGGGCCCGCCCGGCGCGGGCAAGACGATGCTCGCCGAGCGGCTGCCCGCGGTCCTGCCCCGGCTGGCACGGGAGGAGTCGCTCGAGGTGACGGCGGTGCACTCGGTCGCGGGTCTGCTGCCACCGGGCAAGCCCCTGATCGACGTCGCCCCCTACTGCGCTCCGCACCACTCGGCCACCATGCAGGCCCTCGTCGGTGGCGGAGCCGGGGTGGCCCGTCCGGGTGCCGTCTCGCTGTCCCATCGTGGGGTGCTGTTTCTCGACGAGACACCCGAGTTCACCAGCCGGGCCCTGGACGCGCTGCGGCAGCCGTTGGAGGCGGGGCACGTGGTGATCGCGCGCAGCGCGGGCGTCGTACGGTTCCCGGCGAAGTTCCTGATGGTGCTCGCCGCCAATCCGTGCCCGTGCGGTCGCTTCTCGCAGACCGACGACTTCTGCGAGTGTCCGCCCTCGGCGATCCGGCGCTACCAGGCCCGGCTCTCCGGTCCACTGCTCGACCGGGTCGACCTGCGGGTGCAGGTGGACCGGGTCACGCGCGACCAGCTTGCCGGACGCGGTGCCCGGGGTGAGTCGACCGCCGTGGTCGCCGACCGGGTCCGGGCCGCCAGGGAAAGGGCGGCGATGCGCTTCGCCGGCACCCCGTGGCGGACCAACAGCGACGTGCCCGGGCGCGAGCTGCGGAGCCGCTGGCACGCCGTGTCCGGGGCGATGGACGAGGCCGAGCGCAATCTGGAGCGGGGCGTCCTGACCGCCCGAGGGCTCGACCGCGTCCTGCGTGTCGCCTGGACGGTCGCGGACCTCGCCGGCCACGACCGTCCGGACGCGACGGACGTCGCCCTGGCGCTGCAACTGCGCACCGGAGTGCCCCGGGGAGTGCCCTTGGCCATCGGGGCGCTGACATGACCGGCGACGGTATGACCCGCGACGGTATGACCGGCGACGAACCCGACGGCGAGCTGCTCGACCGTGTCTTTCTGGCTCGGGTCGTCGAGCCCGGGGACGAGGTCGGGGGGCGGTGGATCCGGGAGTGGGGTGTGGCGGAGGTGGCCTCGCGGTTGCGGGGGTCCGGGGAGCCGTTGCCCGGGATGACTGAGAAGCGGTGGAGCGGGTTGCGGGCCAGGGCTCGGGTGGCCGACCCCCGCCGGGATCTGGCGGTCGCGTACGAGGCCGGTGCGCGCTTCGTCGTCCCCGGGAGCGCCGAGTGGCCGGGGCAGCTCGACGATCTCGGAGACGCGCGGCCGATCGGACTGTGGGTGCGGGGGCTGCCCAGCCTGCGGATGTGGGCGTTGCGGTCCGTCGCCCTCGTGGGGGCCCGCGCCTGTACCGAGTACGGGGCTCACATGGCGGCCACCCTCGGCACCGGGCTCGCCGAGCGTGGCTGGGTCGTCGTGTCGGGCGGGGCGTACGGGGTCGACGGCGCCGCCCACCGTGGTGCTCTCGGTGCGGGCGGCGCCACCGTGGCGGTCCTGGCCTGCGGGGTCGACCGGCCCTACCCACGCGGACATACCCAGTTGATCAACAGGATCGCGGAACAGGGGCTGGTGATCGGGGAGTTGCCGCCCGGCGATCATCCGACGCCCAGCAGGTTCGTGCTGCGCAACAGGGTGATCGCGGCTCTCACCCGGGGCACCGTGGTCGTCGAGGCCGCCCTCCGCAGCGGCTCGCTGGTCACCGCCCGCGCGGCACAGCGGTTGGGCCGTCACACGATAGGAGTGCCCGGGCCGGCCACCAGCAGCCTGTCGGCCGGAGTGCACGAGCTGCTGCGCGGGGACGCCGCGCTGGTCACGGACGCGGCGGAAGTCGTTGAGCTGGTCGGCGACATGGGGGAGCTGGCTCCGGACCGGCGCGGGCCCGTGCTGCCGCGCGATCTGCTGGCCCCTGCGGCACGCAGGGTGCTGTCCGCGCTGCCCGGCCGACGGGAGGCCGGTGTGGAGGAGATCGCGCGCGGTGCGCAGACGACGCGGGACGACGCCGTCGCGAGACTGTACGAACTCCGTGCACTGGGTTACGTCGAACGACACGGCGACAGCTGGAAGTTGACACGCCAGGCGATGACCTCCGTCCGAGGCGGTCGCGGCCCGTGCTGACCGAGCGTGTTCGGCCGTCCGGGCGAAGCCCGAAACCCTTGTGATTTACCGCAGTTGGAGTGTTCTGGTGATCACACAGGGTGACAGTCATGCCCCGGGGGAGCGGTCAGCGGAACGCATCTGCGCATGCACCCGGCCACGTTGTTTGCGCACTGCGACTCTTCAGTCACGCTACGCTCACGGGGATTCCGACGCACTTCACGTACATCGCGTACTTCACGGCAGAACGGCACAAGGCGACGAATGCCCCAGCACACCTCCGGGTCCGACCGGGCGGCGATCCCCCCAGCCGCCCGTGACGGTGGCAGCGTGCGGCCGCCCGCTCCCTCGACGCTCGACGAGCTGTGGCGGTCGTACAAGGCGACGGGGGACGAGCGGCTGCGTGAGCAGCTGATCCTGCACTACTCGCCGCTCGTGAAGTACGTGGCCGGGCGGGTGAGCGTCGGGCTGCCGCCCAATGTCGAGCAGGCGGACTTCGTGTCCTCGGGGGTCTTCGGGCTCATCGACGCGATCGAGAAGTTCGACATCGACCGGGAGATCAAGTTCGAGACGTACGCGATCACCCGGATCCGGGGAGCGATGATCGACGAACTGCGGGCGCTGGACTGGATCCCGCGGTCGGTGCGGCAGAAGGCGCGCAACGTCGAGCGGGCCTACGCGACGCTGGAGGCACGGCTCAGGCGGACGCCCACGGAGGGGGAGGTCGCCGGCGAGCTGGGGATCGCGGTCGACGATCTCCATGCGGTCTTCAGCCAGTTGTCGCTGGCCAACGTGGTGGCGCTGGAGGAGCTGCTGCACGTCGGCGGCGAGGGCGGCGACCGGCTGAGCCTCATGGACACCCTGGAGGACACCGCCGCGGACAACCCCGTGGAGGTCGCCGAGGACCGGGAGCTCAGACGGTTCTTGGCGCGGGCCATCAACACCCTGCCCGAGCGCGAGAAGACCGTCGTCACCCTGTACTACTACGAGGGGCTCACCCTCGCGGAGATCGGGAACGTCCTGGGCGTGACCGAGAGCCGGGTCAGTCAGATCCACACCAAGTCCGTGCTGCAACTGCGGGCCAAGCTGGCCAGTTTCGGTCGCTGACCTGGCCGAACGGCGTCTCGGTCACGGCCGGCCGGGTGGAGTGACTCCCGTCCGCGGTGGTGCGTCCGTACAGTGGTTGACGTGCCAAGGATTCGAGCGGCCTCCGTGGCCGAGCACCGGTCGATGCAGCGAGCCGCCCTGCTGGACGCGGCTCGCTCTCTGCTGTCCGAGGGCGGGACGGAGGCGCTGACCTTCCCGGCTCTCGCCGAGCGGACGGGGCTCGCGCGCTCGTCCGTGTACGAGTACTTCCGGTCACGGGCCGCCGTCGTCGAGGAACTGTGCGCCGTCGACTTCCCTGTCTGGGCCGCGGAGGTCTCGGCGGCGATGGACGCGGCGGAGGACCCCGCGGCCAGGGTCGAGGCGTATGTGCGGCAGCAGCTGGCGCTGGTGGGGGACCGGCGGCACCGGGCTGTCGTGGCCATCTCCGCGAGTGAGCTGGACGCGGGAGCCCGGGAGAAGATCCGGGCGGCGCACGGCGGGCTGGTGGCGATGATCGTCGAGGCGCTCGGCGAGATGGGACATGAAGAGCCCCGGCTGGCGGCGATGTTGGTGCAGGGGGTGGTGGACGCGGCCGTGCGGAGGATCGAGCTGGGGGCCGCGGAGGAGCCGCCCGTGATCACCGAGGCCGCGGTTTCCATGGCGCTGCGGGGTGTGCGGGGCTGACGCCGGGTGGGCGTGGCTTCGCCTGCCCGCTCCTGCGGCGTGCCGCCCCCGTGGGTCGGGAGCCGGCCCGAGCGGCTGCTGCCCGCGGTCATCAGGGCAGCGGGACGTCCAGTACCGGAAGCAGTCTCGACGGACCCCTGCGCAGCAGCCACGGCGGGAGCAGCGACAGCGGATCCAGGTAGGCCTCGCCCCTGCGCAGGCCCCAGTGCACGCATGCGGTCGTGCAGTGGGAGCCCGTCGGTTCGACCGCGCCCACCACCTCGCCCGCCGCCACCTCTGCGCCCTTCTCCACCGACGCCGTCACCGGTTCGTAGGTCGTTCGAAGGTCCGTTCCCGTCAGTTCCACCGAGACCACCCCCTTGCCCGCCACCCGCCCCGCGAAGGACACCCGGCCCGGCGCCACCGCTCGTACCGGGCTTCCGGGAGGGGCCGCCAGGTCCACGCCCCGGTGGCCACGGCCGTACACCGTCGCCGGGGGCTCCCAGCCGCGCAGAACCGTCGGACGGGCGCCCACGGGCCAGCTGCGGCCGATCGCCGGGACCGACGTGTCCGTGGCCGCCGGGGTGAGAAAGGCCGGCCGGGGTGTGGACGTCGGCGCCGTCAACAGCAGCACAAACCCCAGCACCAGCCACGTACCGCATCGCCCGTATCGCTTCGCTCGCATGCGGAAACCGTCCCGCATCCGCCCCCGCCAAGGCCGGGACCTGTGGACTACTCCCGGGTTGTGGACATCGGCGTCACCCGGTACCTCGCGGGTCCCGTACACTTCTTCTGGCGATCCGGGTCACCGGGTCGACTTCGCACGCCCCGACATCAGGCCCTCACAGAGCCGGTGTCAGCGCCTCTCGGTCCCTAGTGGCAAGGCGCATCGCGGGCGTCAGGCGCGAGTGCCATCCGGCGCGCGCGGCACAACCGAGAACACCAAGGAGAACGGCCATGGCCGTCGTCACGATGCGGGAGCTGCTGGAAAGCGGCGTCCACTTCGGTCACCAGACCCGTCGTTGGAACCCGAAGATGAAGCGGTTCATCTTCACGGAGCGCAACGGCATCTACATCATCGACCTGCTCCAGTCGCTGTCGTACATCGACCGCGCCTACGAGTTCGTCAAGGAGACCGTCGCCCACGGCGGCACGGTCATGTTCGTCGGCACGAAGAAGCAGGCGCAGGAGGCCATCGCCGAGCAGGCCACCCGCGTCGGCATGCCCTACGTCAACCAGCGCTGGCTGGGCGGCATGCTCACCAACTTCTCGACCGTCTACAAGCGTCTGCAGCGCCTCAAGGAGCTCGAGCAGATCGACTTCGAGGACGTCGCCGCGTCGGGTCTGACCAAGAAGGAGCTTCTCGTGCTCTCGCGCGAGAAGGCCAAGCTGGAGAAGACCCTCGGTGGTATCCGCGAGATGCAGAAGGTGCCCAGCGCCGTCTGGATCGTGGACACCAAGAAGGAGCACATCGCGGTCGGCGAGGCCCGGAAGCTCAACATCCCGGTCGTCGCCATCCTCGACACCAACTGCGACCCCGACGAGGTCGACTACAAGATCCCGGGCAACGACGACGCGATCCGCTCCGTCACCCTGCTCACCCGCGTGATCGCCGACGCCGTCGCCGAGGGGCTCATCTCCCGCTCGCGCGTCGCCACCGGTGACAAGGGCGAGAAGGCCGCGGGCGAGCCGCTCGCCGAGTGGGAGCGCGACCTGCTCGAGGGTGGCGAGAAGAAGGCCGAGGAGGCTCCCGCCGAGGCCGCTCCGGCCGCGGAGGCCACCGAGGCTCCTGCTGCCGAGGCCCCCGCCGCCGAGACCGAGGCCCCGGCCGAGGCCCCGGTTGAGGCGCCCGCTGCCGAGGCTCCCGCCGCCGAGGCCGCTCCGGCCGCGGACGCCGAGCAGGCCTGATCCGTCAGCGTCAGGGGTGACGGCGGGAGCGGGGGCATGAACTCCGCTCCCGCCGTTCACCCGTAGGTCAGCGGAGAGTCGGCGGCCCCGGCTACATAGGGGCCGTAGACCCCGTAGATCTTCGATCTTCCAGACTTCGAGAAAGATTCACAGACTCATGGCGAACTACACCGCCGCCGACGTCAAGAAGCTCCGTGAGCTCACGGGCGCCGGCATGATGGACTGCAAGAAGGCGCTGGACGAGGCCGCGGGCGACGTCGAGAAGGCTGTCGAGGCGCTTCGGATCAAGGGCCAGAAGGGCGTCGCCAAGCGCGAGGGCCGCTCCGCCGAGAACGGCGCCGTGGTCTCGATCATCGCCGACGACAACTCCTCCGGCGTCCTCGTCGAGCTCAAGTGCGAGACGGACTTCGTCGCCAAGGGCGAGAAGTTCCAGTCCGTCGCCAACACGATCGCCGAGCACGTCGCCAAGACCTCCCCGGCCGACCTGGAGGCGCTGCTCGCCTCCGAGATCGAGGCCGGCAAGACCGTCCAGGCGTTCGTGGACGAGGCCAACGCCAACCTGGGCGAGAAGATCGTCCTGGACCGCTTCGCGGTGTTCGCCGACGGCTTCGTGACGGCGTACATGCACCGCACGATGCCCGACCTGCCCCCGCAGATCGGTGTCCTCGTCGAGCTGGACAAGCCCAACGCCGAGGTCGCGCGCGGTGTCGCCCAGCACATCGCCGCCTTCGCGCCGAAGTACCTCTCCAAGGAGGACGTGCCGGCCGAGGTCGTCGAGTCCGAGCGTCGCGTCGCCGAGGAGACCACCCGCGCCGAGGGCAAGCCCGAGGCCGCCCTGCCGAAGATCGTCGAGGGTCGCCTCAACGGCTTCTTCAAGGACGCCACGCTGCTCGGTCAGCCGTACGCGCTCGACAACAAGAAGTCGGTCCAGAAGGTTCTGGACGAGGCCGGTGTCACCCTGAAGCGCTTCACGCGCATCAAGGTCGGCATCTGAGTCCGTACCGCGAGCGACGCGCGGGCCCTATAGGGTCGTCAGCAGTCGTCCGGTACGCCGCCACGCACGCGCGTGGCGGACGACAGCAGATCTGACGAGGAGGCCATTGCCGCGCATGGGATGCGAACCAGTTCCCACCGGCAATGGCCTTCTTCGTATGTGCAACAGGTGAAAGAGGCGGGATCCCCATGACCACCAAGGCCCAGAAGAGCGACGACGGCAAAGTGCGCGGCCGGTTTCTGCTGAAGCTGTCCGGAGAGGCGTTCGCCGGTGGCGGGGGCCTGGGTGTGGACCCCGACGTGGTGCACAAGATCGCCCGTGAGATCGCCGCCGTCGTCCGGGACGGCGCCGAGATCGCCGTCGTCATCGGTGGCGGCAACTTCTTCCGAGGTGCCGAACTCCAGCAGCGCGGCATGGACCGCGCCCGTTCGGACTACATGGGCATGCTCGGCACCGTGATGAACTGCCTCGCCCTCCAGGACTTCCTGGAGAAGGAGGGCATCCAGTCCCGGGTGCAGACCGCCATCACCATGGGCCAGGTCGCCGAGCCGTACATCCCGCTGCGTGCCGTGCGCCACCTGGAGAAGGGCCGCGTGGTCATCTTCGGCGCCGGTATGGGCATGCCGTACTTCTCCACCGACACCACCGCCGCCCAGCGCGCCCTGGAGATCGACGCCGAGGCGCTGCTCATGGGCAAGAACGGCGTGGACGGGGTCTACGACTCCGACCCGAAGACCAACCCCGACGCGGTCAAGTTCGACGCCCTCGGATACGGCGAGGTCATCACCCGTGACCTGAAGGTCGCCGACGCCACCGCCGTCACACTGTGCCGCGACAACAAGCTTCCGATCCTGGTGTTCGAGCTCCTGGCGGAGGGCAATATCGCCCGCGCCGTCAAGGGTGAGAAGATCGGCACGCTTGTGGGTGACCAGGACAGCCGGGACTGACCCCGGGATACACCCGGTCCCTGACCGGGGGATGGACAATGTCCTGCCGGTCGGGAACCGTGCAGGAAGAAGACGCGACGCAGCCGGCCGCCGCCCCCACGCACATGGAACAGCAGCCGGGCCTACTCAAGACACGCAGGAGCAAGTGGTGATCGAAGAGACCCTCCTCGAGGCCGAGGAGAAGATGGAGAAGGCCGTCGTGGTCGCCAAGGAGGACTTCGCCGCGATCCGCACCGGGCGTGCGCACCCGGCGATGTTCAACAAGATCGTGGCCGACTACTACGGCGCGCCGACGCCGATCAACCAGCTGGCTTCGTTCTCCGTGCCGGAGCCGCGCATGGCCGTGGTGACCCCGTTCGACAAGACCGCCCTGCGCAACATCGAACAGGCGATCCGCGACTCCGACCTGGGCGTCAACCCGAGCAACGACGGCAACATCATCCGGGTGGTGTTCCCCGAGCTCACCGAGGAGCGCCGCCGCGACTACATCAAGGTCGCCAAGGCCAAGGCCGAGGACTCGCGCGTGTCCATCCGCTCGGTCCGCCGCAAGGCCAAGGACGCGATCGACAAGCTCGTCAAGGACGGCGAGGTCGGCGAGGACGAGGGCCGCCGTGCGGAGAAGGAGCTCGACGACGCGACGCACAAGTACGTCGCCCAGGTGGACGAGCTCCTCAAGCACAAGGAAGCTGAGCTTCTCGAGGTCTGATGAACGACTCTTCCTGGGGAACGCCGCCCCACGCCGGGTACTGGGGGCCGTCCGACCAGGGGCCTGCCCAGGGGGCTGCCCCGGCGGGTCCCACGTACGATGCGCATGACGCGCAGCACACTCGGCCCATGCCCATCGTGCCCGACGGACCCGCTGAACCTCGGTACGGCGGCGACCAGGATGACGACCGGGGGGCCGCTCGGCTGAGCGGTCCCCTGTTCCGGGACGAGCAGTTCCGGGACGAGGCGTTCCGGAACGACAGGTTCCGCGACGAGACCACGTCGGCGCAGCCCTACGCGGCAGCGCCGCAGAAGCAGAATCCGGAGCCCATGCCCGACTCCTCGCAGCCGGCGCCCGCGCCGCAGAAGAAGAGCGCGGGGCGGGATCTGGGTGCCGCCATAGGGGTCGGCGTCGGACTCGGTGCGGTGATCATCGCGTCGCTGTTCTTCGTCAAGGCCGCGTTCGTCGGCGTGATAGCGGTCGCCGTCGTCGTGGGTCTGTGGGAGCTGACCAGCAGGCTTCAGGAGCGCAAGGGCATCAAGGCGCCGCTCGTGCCGCTGGCGCTCGGCGGGGCCGCGATGGTCGTCACGGGGTACGTCAGGGGCGCCGAGGGGGCGTGGGTCGCCATGGCGCTCACGGCACTCGCCGTCCTGGTCTGGCGGATGACGGAACCACCGGAGGGCTACCTCAAGGACGTCACGGCGGGCGTCTTCGCGGCGTTCTACGTGCCGTTCCTGGCCACGTTCGTCGCGATGATGCTGACGGCCGAGGACGGGGCGGCCCGGGTACTGATGTTCCTGCTCCTGACCGTCGTCAGCGACACCGGCGCGTACGCCGTCGGCTGGCGCTTCGGCACCCACAAGCTCGCGCCGCGCATCAGCCCCGGCAAGACCCGCGAGGGCCTTGCCGGGGCGGTGCTGTTCGCGATGGTGGCGGGCGCGCTGTGCATGCAGTTCCTGATCGACGACGGCACCTGGTGGCAGGGCCTGCTCCTCGGCCTCGCGGTCGCGGCCAGCGCGACGCTGGGTGACCTCGGCGAGTCGATGATCAAGCGGGACCTCGGCATCAAGGACATGGGCACACTGCTGCCGGGCCACGGCGGCATCATGGACCGCCTGGACTCCCTCCTGCCGACGGCTCCGGTGGTGTGGCTGCTCCTGGTGCTGTTCGTGGGCTCCGGCTGACTCAGTCCGCTTGTACGACTTTCCCGGCCCCCGTCCTCTTCAGGGCGGGGGCCGCGTCGTCGCTCGAGCAGCGGGCGCCGGCCATGTCGCTCCGCCGCTGATCGTCACGTCACGGCGGCTGCCCAAGCTGAGGGCACGGCCGGTCAGGGGCGTCGTAGCGTCAGGGTCAGGTGGATCTCGACGATCGACCTCAGCTCCCGGCCTTGACCCCCGCCGCGGTCTCGGCGTCGGCCACCGCGATGGCGATGCCGAGCGCTGCGGCGAGGTTGCCCGCCGCCGTCATCACGCGGGCGGTGCCCACGATGGGAGCGATGGCGACCAGGACGTCCTGCACCTGGGCGGCGGTCAGGTTGGCCCTGAGCGCGGGATCGATGTGGGCGACGTAGGAGATGGGAGGCGCGTCCGAGGCCGCGAGCGCAGCGATGCGGGTCAGGATGAGCGTGTCCGGGGGAAGACCGCACCGCTCGAGGGAGTCGATGGTCATGGCGGCGAGGGTGTCCAGGACAGGGGTGTCGGATGCGGTGGACATACGGAGTGCCTCCTAGGGCGCTGATGACCCCGAGATGGTGTGCGGCGGAGGCGGACGGAAACGGGCATCCGCAGGCGCCGCGTCCTCCCTCAACCGTAGAAGCCTTCCGGGCATCGCGCGCGGGAAGCCCGCTCCCTGTCCCGCAGGCACCCGATGCGTTGACCGGCGTCGCCGACCCGACTCCTGGGCCGTCCCCGGCCCCGCGAGGTCGAACAACGCTGACAAATGCCATCCACAGGTGACCACCCCCACCCCCCTCCGGCCTGGGCCACCAGAGTTGATCTGCCACACTGGAAGGGTTATGCCTGCACCCGGAGAACTCACTTTCGTCGCCCCCCGCGGAGCCAAGAAGCCGCCGCGGCACCTTGCCGATCTCACGCCCGCCGAGCGCAAGGAGGTCGTGGCGGGGATCGGGGAGAAGCCGTTTCGCGCCAAGCAGCTCTCGCAGCACTACTTCGCGCGGTACGCGCACGACCCGGCGGAGTGGACCGACATCCCGGCCGGGGCGCGTGGAAAGCTCCAGGAGGCGTTGCTTCCCGAGCTCATGACCGTCGTACGGCATCTGTCGACCGACCAGGGGACCACGCGCAAGACGCTGTGGCGGCTGTTCGACGGGACGCTCGTTGAGTCGGTGCTGATGCGGTATCCGGACCGGGTGACCATGTGCATCAGCTCGCAGGCGGGCTGCGGCATGAACTGCCCCTTCTGCGCCACCGGGCAGGCGGGGCTCGACCGCAATCTGTCGACCGCCGAGATCGTGCATCAGATCGTGGACGGGATGCGGGCGCTCCGGGACGGAGAGGTGCCGGGCGGACCCGCGCGGCTCTCCAACATCGTCTTCATGGGGATGGGCGAACCGCTCGCCAACTACAAGCGGGTCGTCGGCTCCATTCGCGCGCTCACCGATCCCGCGCCCGACGGGCTCGGTCTCTCCCAGCGCGGCATCACCGTGTCGACCGTGGGGCTCGTGCCCGCCATCCACCGGTTCTCCGACGAGGGCTTCAAGTGCCGGCTCGCGATCTCCCTGCACGCGCCCGACGACGAACTGCGCGACACCCTCGTCCCCGTGAACACGCGGTGGAAGGTGCGCGAAGTGCTCGACGCCGGGTTCGAGTACGTCGAGAAGTCGGGGCGGCGCCTGTCCATCGAGTACGCGCTGATCCGCGACATCAACGACCAGGCCTGGCGCGGTGACCGGCTCGGCCGCCTGCTCAAGGGCAAGCCGGTGCACGTCAACCTGATCCCGCTGAACCCCACTCCCGGGTCCAAGTGGACCGCCTCCCGGCCCGAGGACGAGAAGGCCTTCGTCGAGGCCATCGCCGCCCATGGTGTGCCGGTGACGGTCCGGGACACCCGTGGACAGGAGATCGACGGGGCCTGTGGTCAGCTCGCGGCCACCGAGCGGTAGTCTGACGGACGTACGTACATCTTCATATCCGACAGGGGAGCGCCACAGCGCTGAGAGTGCGGCCACAGGGCCGCAGACCCTCTGAACCTCGCCCAGGTCATTCTGGGTAGGAAGTTCGGTCATCACCGTGAACAACAAGAAGTTTCTTGCTGCCGTCGTCGGCCTCGGCCTGGTCACGCTGTCCGCGTGCGGCTCGTCGTCCGACGACTCCAAGAGCTCCGACTCCAAGACCGTCACCCTCGTCAGCCACGACTCGTGGGCCGTCTCCAAGAACGTCCTCGCCGACTTCGAAAAGAAGTCCGGCTACCGGGTGAAGGTCCTGGAGGACGGCGACGCCGGGCAGGCCGTCAACAAGGCCATCCTCACCAAGGACAACCCGCAGGGCGACGTCTTCTTCGGCGTCGACAACACCCTGCTGTCCCGCGCGCTCGACAACGGGCTCTTCCAGTCGTACGAGGCCAAGGGCGCCGATCGGATCAAGGCCGGGTACCGGGTCGACGGGGACAAGGTCACGCCCATCGACACCGGCGACATCTGCGTCAACTACGACAAGGCCTACTTCACCGAGCACAAGCTCCAGCCGCCGACGTCGTACGACGATCTGATCAAGCCCGCCTACAAGAACCTCCTCGTCACCGAGAACGCCTCCACCTCCTCGCCGGGGCTCGGCTTCCTCCTCGGGAGTGCCGCGAAGTACGGCGACGACGGCTGGCAGGGCTACTGGAAGAAGCTCAAGGCCAACGGCGTCAAGGTCGTCGACGGCTGGGAGCAGGCCTACAACGAGGAGTTCTCCGGTTCCGCCGGGGGCAAGAAGGCCAAGGCCGACCGGCCGCTCGTCGTGTCGTACGCCTCCTCGCCGCCCGCCGAGGTGATCTACGCCGACCCCAAGCCGACGACCGCCCCCACCGGCGTGGCGCAGGGCACCTGCTTCCGGCAGATCGAGTACGCCGGACTGCTGAGCAACGCCGCGAACACCAAGGGCGGCAAGGCGTTCCTGGACTTCCTGCTCACCAAGGAGTTCCAGCAGGATATGCCGCTCAACATGTTCGTCTACCCGGTCGTGGACGGCGCCCAGGTGCCTGCCGAGTTCACGCAGTACGGTCCGCAGGCCAAGGACCCCGAGACCATGGACCCGGCGAAGATCGCCGACAACCGTGACGACTGGGTCAAGTCGTGGACCTCGCTCGTACTGAAGTAAGGCCCCGCAAGGGCGTCAGGAACGCGGCGGCCCGGCTCGGTCTCATGGCCGTGCCCGTCGCGTTCTTCGCCGTCTTCTTCGCCTACCCCGTCGCCGCGATCGTCGCGCGCGGCCTCAAGACCGACGGGACCTGGCAGTTCGGCCGGATCACCGACGTCCTCTCCCAGTCGGACATCCGGCACGTCCTGTGGTTCACCACCTGGCAGGCCCTCGTCTCCACCACGCTCACGCTCCTGGTCGCGCTCCCCGGCGCGTATGTCTTCGCGCGCTTCGACTTCCCCGGCAAGCAGATCCTGCGGGCCGTGGTCACCGTCCCCTTCGTGCTGCCGACCGTCGTCGTCGGTACGGCCTTCCTCGCGCTCGTCGGCCGCGGCGGGTTGCTGGACGAGTGGTGGGGCGTACGGCTGGACACCACCGTGTGGGCGATCCTGCTCGCCCACGTCTTCTTCAACTACGCGGTCGTCGTACGGACCGTCGGCGGACTGTGGGCCCAGCTGGATCCCCGTCAGGAGGAGGCCGCGCGGATGCTGGGTGCGTCCCGGCTCAGGGCCTGGCGGACCGTCACGCTCCCCGCGCTCGGGCCCGCCGTGGCCGCCGCCGCCCTCATGGTCTTCCTCTTCACCTTCACCTCCTTCGGCGTGGTGCAGATCCTCGGTGGGCCGACCTTCTCGACCCTCGAAGTGGAGATCTACCGGCAGACATCCGAGATCTTCGACCTGTCCACGGCCGCCGTGCTGACGCTGATCCAGTTCGTCGCGGTGGGCGCTGTCCTCGCCCTGCACGCGTGGACCGTACGGCGCCGGGAGACCGCGCTGCGGCTCGTGGACGAGTCCCTCACCGCCCGGCGGCCGCGCGGGGCGGGGGAGTGGGGGCTGCTGGCCGGGGTCGTGGGCAGCGTCGCCGTCCTCCTGGTGCTGCCGCTCGCGGTGCTGGTGCAGCGGTCGCTCGGCGCTGCCGACTTCGGCTACTACCGGGCGCTGACCCACAGCGACGGCGGGGTCTTCCTCGTCGCGCCGATCGAGGCGGTCGGGAACTCACTCGAGTACGCCCTCGCCGCCACCGCCATCGCGGTGGTGATCGGGGGCCTCGCGGCGGCCGCGCTCACGCGGCGGGACGCGGGCCGGTTCGTACGGGGCTTCGACGCGCTGCTGATGCTGCCGCTCGGGGTGTCCGCGGTGACCGTCGGGTTCGGGTTCCTGATCTCGCTCGACGAGCCGCCGCTGGACCTCAGGCAGTCCTGGATCCTGGTGCCGCTCGCGCAGGCCCTGGTCGGGGTGCCCTTCGTCGTCCGGACCATGCTGCCGGTGCTGCGGGCCGTGGACCACCGGCTGCGGGAGGCCGCGGCCGTGCTCGGGGCCTCGCCGTGGCGGGTGTGGCGGGAGGTCGATCTGCCCATGGTGCGCCGAGCGTTGCTGATCGCCGCGGGCTTCGCCTTCGCCGTGTCGCTGGGCGAGTTCGGGGCGACGGTGTTCATCGCACGGCCCGACAACCCGACCCTGCCGGTCGCCGTGGCACGGCTGCTCGGGCGGGCCGGTGATCTCAACTACGGCCAGGCGATGGCCCTTTCGACGATCCTGATGGTGGTGTGCGCGGTGGCGCTGCTGGTCCTCGAACGGCTGCGGACCGACCGGACCGGGGAGTTCTGATGCTGCTGAGCCTTGCGGACGCGACGGTACGGTTCGGCGGGCGGGCCGTGCTCGACGAGGTCGGTCTCGATGTCGCCGAGCACGAGATCGTGTGTGTGCTCGGGCCCAGCGGCAGCGGCAAGTCGACGCTGCTGCGGGTGGTGGCCGGCCTGCAACCGCTCGATGAGGGCCGGGTCCTGCTCGACGGGCGTGACCAGGGCGGAGTGCCCGCGCACAAGCGTGGCGTCGGGCTGATGTTCCAGGACCATCAGCTCTTCCCGCAGCGGGACGTGGGCGCCAACGTGGCCTTCGGACTGCGGATGCACGGGGCCACTAGGACACAACAGGACGAGCGGGTACGGGAGTTGCTCGACCTCGTCGGGCTTCCCGGTGCCGCCCGCCGGGCCGTCGGCGCGCTCTCCGGCGGTGAGCAGCAGCGGGTCGCACTGGCCCGCGCGCTCGCGCCCCGGCCCCGGCTGCTGATGCTCGACGAGCCGCTCGGACAGCTGGACCGCTCGCTGCGGGAGCGGCTGGTCGTCGAACTGCGGGAGCTGTTCGGGCGGTTGGGCACCACGGTGCTCGCGGTCACCCACGACCAGGGTGAGGCCTTCGCGCTCGCCGACCGGGTCGTGGTGATGCGGGACGGGCGGATCGCCCAGTCCGGTACGCCTCTTGAGGTGTGGCAGCGGCCGGCGGACGAGTTCGTGGCCCGCTTCCTCGGCTTCGAGAACGTCGTCGAGGGCACGGTGGCGGGAGAGGTCGCGGACACGGCGTGGGGGAAGGTTCCGGTGCCTTCGGGAGCCGCCCAGGGGGTCAGGAGCGTGCTGGTGCGGCCGGCGGGAGTGCGGCTCCTGGCGGCTGACGAGGGTTTGCGCTGCACGGTGGCCGCGCGGACCTTCAAGGGCACCCACGTGGCCGTACATGTGCACCCTCAGGAAGGCGGGCCGCGGTTGGAGGCCGCGTGCGCGCTCCGCGAGGCGCCGGAGGTCGGGGACACCGTCGGGGTGGAGTTCGACCCGGCCGAAATCGTCGTGCTGAACTGACCGGGGCGGACATAAGGTGCGGGGCATGACCCTGCTCGCACATGACCGGTACTGCGACGAGATCACTCACCAAGTCGGCCTGCTGAGGGACGTACTGACGTCCGGGGCCGACCTGTCCCTGACCGTGCCGACCTGCCCGGAGTGGTCGCTGGAGCAGCTGGTGCGGCACACCGGGGGTGCCCTGCGCTGGGTGGAGTTGATGGTGCGGACCCGGGCCGGGGAGGAAGTGCCCGAGGACCGGGTGCCGTCGGGGGAGGGACCCGAGGACGCCGGGGCGCTGGACGCCTGGCTCGCGGAGACGGGGCAGATGCTCGTCGCCGCGCTTCGGGAGGCCGGGCGGGATGCCAGGGTGTGGTCCTGGGCCGGGATCCCCACCTCGGGCTTCTGGGCCCGCCGGATGGCACACGAACTCACGGTCCACCGTGCCGACGCCGCGCTCGCCGCCGGACAGCCGTACGAAGTGGCCCCGGAGATCGCCGCCGACGCGATCGACGAGTGGTTGCAGATCGTGGAGTTCGCACAGCGGACCATTCCGGACGACGAGTCGAGGGAACTGCGCGGCTCAGGGCGCAGTATCCATCTGCACGCCACCGACGGGACGCCTCGACTGAACGCCGAGTGGGTGATCGAGTTCACCGAGGACGTCATCGTGTGGCGGCGCGGGCACGAGAAGGCGACGGTCGCCCTGCGGGGCCCGCTGACCGCCGTGATGCTCGCGTTCTACCGCCGACTGCCCCTGGACAGCCCGGAGTTGGAAGTCCTCGGGGAGCGGGAGCTGCTGGAGTTCTGGCTGGAGCGGGCGAGCTTCGGATGACATGGGTGTGGCCCGCCCCGAACTCGGGACGGGCCACGCACGACTGTCGTCAGCGGGTGCCGGCCCCACGACGGCGCAGGCCGAAGAACACGGCGCCGCCGCCGATGGCGACCAGGGCGACCGCGATCCCGGCGATCAGGCCGGTGTTGGAGTTCGCACCGGTCTCGGCGAGGTTGGAGTCGCCGGCCGCGGGCGACGGGGCGTTGCTCTCGACGGTGGCCGGAGCGGTGGTGCCCTCCGAGGCCGACGGGGTCGGGGTCGCGGACTCCTCGGCCGGAGTGCTGGCGGAGTCCGACGGGGTGGGCGTGGGCGTCGGGGTCGGCGTGTCCTCGGTCTTGCAGGCGGTCGCCGGGGTGGTCAGGTTCGGCTTGATGTCCGCGCCCTTGATGTAGGGCTGGGCCTCGACGTGCACGCGGTACTCCGCGTTCGGCGCCCAGTCCTCCTCGAAGGTGATGGTGGTGCCCTCCTTGGAGCCCTTCACCGTCTGCTCGCCGACCTTCTTCGCGTCGGCGCCGTTGCTCTGCAGGTACACGGAGACAGTCGCCTCGACGCCGGACTTGTCGACGTCGGTGACGGTGATGACGCCCTGGGTGCCGTCGCACTTGGCTTCGGCGGAGAACTCATTGATGTTGCAGGCAAGCGCGTTGCCGGAGGCACCGAGCACGATCGCGGTCGATGCGGCGGCGACGCCGAGGAAGCGCGAGACGCGGGCGGTGCGGCGGGATATGGGCGTAAATGCCACGTTCGTCCTTCACAGGAAGCTCAAATGCGGGGGGCTGAAGGGATGGTGATGTGACATCACCGTCCCCAGGAGTCTCACAGGTCTATAAGCGCAGCATAAGAAGTGTCAACGTGTAGGCGCCCTACAAGTGTTGACTTTGCCTGCTTATTAAGGTGTGAGACGTTTCAGCGCCTCTCCGGCGTCCTCGATCCGGTCAACAAGGGCGATTCGGGCCTCCATTGACCGCTCCCGCGCGAGGGCCTGGAGCAGCGGCCAGGTGGGCAGCTTCTCCGTCCAGTGGACGCGGTTCACGAGCACCATCGGCGTGGGTTCGCCGCGCGACTCGTAGTAGTTGGGCGTCGCGTTGTCGAAGATCTCCTGCACGGTGCCGGCGGCGCCCGGCAGGAAGACCACACCCGCGGTGGAGCGGGCGAGCAGGCCGTCCTCGCGGGTGGCGTTGGCGAAGTACTTGGCGATGTGCGAAGCGAAGGCGTTCGGCGGCTCGTGCCCGTAGAACCAGGTCGGGATGCCGACGGAGTGGCCGCCCCGGGGCCAGCGGGCGCGGACCTCGAAGGCGGCGCGCGCCCAGTCGCTGATCGACGGCGTGAACGACGGTGCCTCGGAGAGGATTGCGCACGCCTCGTCGAGCATGGCGTCCTCGAAGGGGGCCGCGTAGGCGCCGAGGTTGGCCGCCTCCATCGCACCCGGGCCGCCACCGGTGGCCACGATGAGCCCGGCGCGGGCCAGTTCGCGGCCGAGGCGGGCGGCGCCGGCGTATTCGCGGGTGCCGCGGGCCATCGCGTGGCCGCCCATCACCCCCACGACCCTTGTGCCGCGCAGGAGTTCGTCGAGGGCGTCGGAGACGGCGTCGTCATGGACGGAGCGCAGCATCGACGCGTATATGTCGCCGTCGGCCTTGGTGCGCTGGAACCAGGCGTAGGCGAGCGCGTCGGGGGTCTGCTCGTATCCCTTCTCCAGCCCGTCGAACAACTCGTCGGGGGAGTAGAGCAGTCCGCGGTACGGGTCGAAGGGCAGGTTCGGGACGGGCGGGAAGACCAGGGCGCCGTCCGCGCGGATCTTCTTGGCGGCGTTCTCCCGCATCGGGCAGCCGAGGAAGACGGCGCCCGCGGTGTCGGTGGCCAGCAACTCCCTTGTCCGGTCCGTCAGATCGACCGCCTGGACCCGGAAACCGGCGAGGGTGCCGCGGGCCGGTACGACCGCGTCGAACTCCTCCAGCGTCTCGATCTCACGGTCGTCGTGGTGTGCCGCATGGGCGGGGCTCGTCTGCACCCGCCCATGCTCGCACGCCGAGTTGCGGCCGTGGGTCAGCCCTCGATCACCGCCGGGTCCATCCAGACGACCTCCCAGCTGTGGCCGTCGAGGTCGTCGAAGGAGCGGCCGTACATGAAGCCGTGGTCCTGGGTCTCCCCGGACAGGGTGCCGCCCGCCGCGAGCGCCTTGTCGACCAGCTCGTCGACCTTCGCGCGGCTCTCCGCGCTCAGTGCGATCAGGACCTCGCTGGTCTTCGTCGCGTCCGCGATCTCCTTCTTGGTGAAGGTCGCGTAGAACGCCTTCGTCATCAGCATCGCGACGATGGTGTCGCTGATCACGACGGACGCCGCGTCGTCGTTGCTGAACTGCGGGTTGATCGAGTAGCCGAGCTCGGTGAAGAACGTCTTCGAGGCGTCGAGGTCGTTCACGGCCAGGTTCACGAAGATCATCTGCTGGTAGGTCGGCGAGGTCATCGGAGTCTCTCCCATCGGGTGCGTGCTGTTCGGTGGGTAGACGGGTGGACGCGGCGGAACTCATCGGTGGCCGTGATTTTTTTTCGTACGGCTATTTCGTACGGCTATTTCGTACGGGGCTCAGGAGGTCAGGGGGAGGGCCGCCAGCTCGGCCACGATCAGGGTGAGCGGGCCGAAGAGGGCCAGCAGGGCGCTGGCGCGGAGGGCCGCCGCGCTGCGGAGCATGGTCGCCGGGGCGCCCAGGCGGAGCAACGCGGCTGTGGTGTCCGACCTCGCGTGCTTGGCCTCGACGGCGGCCGTGAGCAGCGTGGCGATCGTGCAGCTCGACACCAGGAGCAGGCCGAGGGTGGTCAGGGGGCCCACCTCGGGGCCTGCCGGGTCGTACAGGGTGGCCATGGCGTAGATGCCGGACGTCACCGCGCAGACGATGCCCAGAGGGCGGCCGATGCGGGCGGCTTCCGACATGAGGACTCTTCCGGCGAGCAGGCGCAGGGCGCCGGGGTGGGTGGACTGCAGGAGGCGGCCGCAGAGGTGGGTGAGGCCGGGGCCGGCGACCGCCAGGCCCACGGCGGTCAGGAGCCAGCCGATGAGGACGGAGGGGGTGCCTGCCAGGCCGCCGGGCAGGGGAGCGGAGGGGTCGGTCCCTTGCCGGTTGGCGTAGGCCTCCACCGCCAGGCCCGCGGCGAGCACGGCGATGCCCCAGGGGAGGCCCTTGGGGGCTTCCTGGGGGGCGGGCAGGGCTTCTCGGCCGAGGTCCTCGGTCTGGCCGGCCTCGGCCAAGGGCGCCGTAGGGGTGCTTTCTGCCGCCCTCGCTTGCGGGTTGCGCCCATGTTCGGTGCCGGCGGCGCGACCGCCCGTGGGCCGGTGAGCCCTGAAACGGCCGTACGAGCCGAAGGTCTCCCTGGCCGCCGTCCTGCCGTACGCGCCGAAACGGCCGTACGACCGCGCCTCCCTCTTCGCCGATGCCGGCCTGTCGTCCCGTGGCCGCAGGACGAATCCCACCGTGGCCGACGCGACCACCGGGACCAGGCCCAGCAGGGTCAGGGCGGCCGGCAACGGGAGCGGGACGTCCGCCGCCAGGAAGTCCGCCGCCGCTCCGTCGAAGGGCATGCCCGTCAGGTCGCCCCGGAGATGGAGGAAGAAGAGCAGGGCCAGCAGGGAGCCGAGGGTGCAGGACAGGGCAGTTGTCGTGGCCGACACGGCCATCAGACGGGCCGGGCCCAGGCCGATGGCCGCGAGACCGGAGCGGGGGCGGGTGCCCGGGTCGGTGCGGGCGACCGCCAGGGCGAAGTGGACCGTCGCCGCCAGGGGTGTCAGACACCATGCCAGGCGCAGCAGGGCGCCGGACGGGTCCCCGGGGTGACTGATCGCGTGGCCGAGAGCGCACAGGAGGAGGAAGCCCGTGCCTGCCGAGGCGAGTGCCACCAGGAGGCGGCGCAGCTGTACGGCGGGACGGGCGCCCCGCATCAGACGGAGAGCGAGCACGCGGTACGGTCCTCCGAGTCGGCCATCGGGGGCAGGTGCACGGTGTTCACCCGGCGTCCGTCCAGGAGGGTGACCGTGCGGTCCGCCAGCGCTGCGGTGTGGGCGTCGTGCGTCGCCAGGAGCACGGTGATGCCGTGGGAGCGGGCGGCCGTCGTGAGCGTCCGCAGGACGTGCGCGCGGTCCGCCCGGTACAGGGGAGCCGTCGGTTCGTCCGCGAACAGCACGGACGGGGCCGGGGCCAGGGCGCGGGCGATGCAGACGCGCTGGCGTTCGGACTGGGTCAGCTCGTGCGGGCGGCTGGCGGTCCGGTCGCCGATGTCGAGGCGCTCCAGCCACTCCAGGGCGGCCGTCCTGGCGCGCCTGCGGCCGGTGCCGCGCAGCATGAGGGGGAGGGCGACGTTCTCCCAGGCGTTGAGCTCCGGGACCAGCGCGGGGGCCGGGTCGATCCAGCCGAAGCGGTCGCGACGCAGGCGCTCGCGGGTCATCGGGCCCATCGTGTGCACGGGAACGCTGTTGAACCAGACCTCGCCGCGCTGGGCCGGGGTGAGTCCCGCCAGACATCTGAGCAGCGCGGTCTTGCCGCTGCCGCGCGGGCCGCTCACGGCGAGGATCTCGCCCTCGCGCACGCCGAGGGAGACGCCCTGCAGCGCCGGCGAGCCGTCGCGGTGGGTGAAGTGCAGGGAGCGTGCCCAGAGCACATCGTTGTCCGGCGGGGCCTCCATGGGCGTACACCTCGTTCTGGTCCGTTGTGCCTTGCAATCCCCCGAGCGGGGGAACGAAAGCAGGGCCGATCGGTTACCAGGCACGCTAAGGAGACGGGGGCGGGACGCCGTACAGCACACGGCCCGGGGTGCACGCCTGTCACTCGGACGGGTGCACGCCGGGCCGTGCCGGCCGCTGAATCGCCGGGGGCTAGAGCTTCGTCCAGGCCTCGGTGAGGGTCGCGCGCAGGATCTGCTCGATCTCGTCGAAGGTCCCCTGGTCGGAGATCAGCGGCGGGGCGAGCTGGACGACCGGGTCGCCGCGGTCGTCGGCACGGCAGTACAGGCCGTTGTCGTACAGGGCCTTGGAGAGGAAGCCGTACAGGACGCGCTCGGTCTCCTCGTCGTTGAAGGACTCCTTCGTCGCCTTGTCCTTGACCAGCTCGATGCCGTAGAAGAAGCCGTTGCCGCGGACGTCGCCGACGATCGGCAGGTCGTGGAGCTTCTCCAGGGTGGCGCGGAAGGCGCCCTCGTTGTCGAGGACGTGCTGGTTGAGGTTCTCGCGCTCGAACAGGTCGAGGTTCGCCAGACCCACCGCGGCCGACACGGGGTGGCCGCCGAAGGTGTAGCCGTGCAGGAAGACGTTGTCCTCCTTGTAGAACGGCTCGGCCAAGCGGTCGGAGATGATGCAGGCGCCGATCGGCGAGTAGCCCGAGGTCATGCCCTTGGCGCAGGTGATCATGTCCGGGACGTAGTCGAACTTGTCGCAGGCGAACATGGTGCCGAGGCGGCCGAAGGCGCAGATGACCTCGTCGGAGACGAGCAGCACGTCGTACTGGTCGCAGATCTCGCGGACCCGCTGGAAGTAGCCGGGCGGGGGCGGGAAGCAGCCGCCCGCGTTCTGCACGGGCTCCAGGAAGACCGCGGCGACGGTGTCCGGGCCCTCGAAGAGGATCTGCTGCTCGATCTGGTCGGCGGCCCAGCGGCCGTAGGCCTCGGGGTCGTCGCCGTGGATCGGGGCGCGGTAGATGTTGGTGTTCGGGACTTTGTGGGCGCCCGGGACCAGCGGCTCGAAGGGGGCCTTCAGAGCCGGCAGGCCGGTGATCGACAGGGCGCCCTGCGGGGTGCCGTGGTAGGCGACCGCCCGGGAGATGACCTTGTACTTCGTGGGCTTGCCGGTGAGCTTGAAGTACTGCTTGGCGAGCTTCCAGGCGGTCTCGACCGCCTCGCCGCCGCCGGTGGTGAAGAAGACCTTGTTCAGGTCGCCGGGCGCGTGCTGCGCGAGGCGCTCCGCGAGTTCGACGGCCTTCGGGTGGGCGTAGGACCACACCGGGAAGAACGCCAGGTCCTGCGCCTGCTTGAAGGCGGCCTCGGCGAGTTCCGTACGGCCGTGACCGGCCTGGACCACGAACAGGCCCGCGAGACCGTCGAGGTAGCGCTTGCCCTTGTCGTCGTAGATGTAGGTGCCCTCGCCCCGGACGATGGTCGGGACCGGGGAGTTCTCGTACGAGGACATGCGGGTGAAGTGCATCCACAGGTGGTCGTACGCGGTGCGGCTGAGGTCCTTGGAGCTCACGGTTATCGGGTCCTCACGGTTATCGGGTTCCCCACATGTAGGTCTGCTTCTTGAGCTTCAGATAGACGAAGCTCTCGGTGGAGCGCACTCCGGGGATGGCCCGGATACGGCGGTTGATGACCTCCAGAAGGTGGTCGTCGTCCTCGCAGACGATCTCCACCATCAGGTCGAAGGAGCCGGCGGTCATCACCACGTACTCGCATTCGGCCATGCCGGTCAGCGCGTCGGCCACGGACTCCACGTCGCCCTCGACATGAATGCCGACCATCGCCTGGCGCCGGAAGCCCACGGTGAGCGGGTCCGTGACGGCGACGATCTGCATCACGCCCTGGTCGAGCAGCTTTTGGACGCGCTGGCGCACGGCCGCCTCCGACAGGCCCACGGCCTTGCCGATCGCGGCGTACGGACGGCGGCCGTCCTCCTGGAGCTGCTCGATGATGGCGAGGGAGACGGCGTCCAGGTTCGGGCCGGCGCCGTTCCTGGACTCGCTCCTGGACTCGCGGGAGTCCTTGGGGTCTGCGCTTCGACTGGCCACGACGTCACTGTGCACGAGGTCTCGTCACTTACGCAAGGTCGGGGCGATGAAATTCGTTGTTTACGTGACTGAGACCTGCGGATTTCGCAGCCTTGGCGCGATCGGGGGTGTTGAAAACGTGGGCCGCCGGATTAGGGTGGGTGTCTCAGTCAGTGGACAGTTCCAAACCCCACAGGAGGCCGGCAGTGAGCACCGAGCTGCGTCGTCTGCGCAACTACATCGACGGTGAGTTCCGGGACGCCGCCGACGGGCGCACCACCGAGGTGGTCAACCCCGCGACCGGTGAGGCGTACGCGACCGCGCCGCTGTCCGGACCGGCGGACGTGGACGCGGCGATGGCCGCCGCTGCCGCCGCCTTCCCGGGCTGGCGCGACCAGACCCCCGCCGAGCGGCAGAAGGCCCTGTTGAAGATCGCGGACGCGTTCGAGGAGCGGGCCGAGGAGCTCATCGCGGCCGAGGTGGAGAACACCGGCAAGCCGATCGGGCTCACGCGGTCCGAGGAGATCCCGCCCATGGTCGACCAGATCCGCTTCTTCGCCGGCGCGGCGCGGATGCTGGAGGGGCGGTCGGCCGGTGAGTACATGGAGGGTCTGACCTCCATCGTGCGGCGCGAGCCGGTCGGGGTCTGCGCCCAGGTGGCGCCGTGGAACTACCCGATGATGATGGCCGTGTGGAAGTTCGCGCCGGCGATCGCGGCGGGCAACACCGTGGTGCTGAAGCCGTCGGACACGACGCCCGCGTCGACCGTGCTGATCGCGGAGATCATCGGGTCCATCCTGCCGAAGGGCGTCTTCAACGTCGTCACCGGTGACCGGGACACCGGGCGCCTGATGGTCGAGCACCCGACGCCGGCGATGGCGTCCATCACGGGGTCGGTGCGGGCCGGTATGTCGGTCGCCGAGTCCGCCTCCAAGGACCTGAAGCGGGTGCACCTGGAGCTGGGCGGCAAGGCCCCGGTCGTCGTCTTCGAGGACACCGACATCCCGAAGGCCGTCGAGGACATCTCGGTGGCGGGCTTCTTCAACGCCGGGCAGGACTGCACGGCGGCCACGCGGGTGCTGGTGCAGTCGTCGATCCACGACGAGTTCGTCGCGGCGCTCGCGAAGGCCGCCGCCGACACGAAGACCGGGCAGCCGGACGACGAGGACGTGCTGTACGGGCCGCTCAACAACCCGAACCAGCTCAAGCAGGTCTCCGGGTTCATCGAGCGGCTGCCCGCGCACGCCAAGGTCGAGGCCGGTGGTCACCAGGTCGGCGAGAAGGGGTACTTCTACGCGCCAACCGTCGTGTCCGGGCTGAAGCAGGACGACGAGATCATCCAGAAGGAGGTCTTCGGGCCGGTCATCACCGTCCAGTCCTTCACGGACGAGGAGCAGGCCGTGTCGTGGGCCAACGGGGTCGAGTACGCGCTCGCCTCCTCGGTGTGGACCAAGGACCACGGCCGCGCGATGCGGATGTCCAAGAAGCTGGACTTCGGATGTGTGTGGATCAACACGCACATTCCGCTGGTCGCCGAGATGCCCCATGGCGGCTTCAAGAAGTCCGGCTACGGCAAGGACCTCTCGGGCTACGGCTTCGACGACTACACACGGATCAAGCACGTGATGACGTCGCTGGACGCGTAGTTCTTCCGCCGCGGGAGGTGCGCTTCCGCGGGTGGTCCTTCGGCCGCGGGTGCGTGGGGGCTGGTTGCGCAGTTCCCCGCGCCCCTGAGGGGAATTGCGGTATCCCGCGGCCGAGATGGCTACGGGGTCACGGTGGCGCCCGCTCGACGGGGTGCGAAGACGTCCCCGGCGGGCTCGCCGGGTGCGGGGTGCCCGCCGCGTACATGGCCGCGAGCGACCGGGCCGTCACCGGCCACTCCGCCACCGACAGACGGCTCACCTGGGCGAACCGGCCGCTCCGCATCGACACGGACGAGGTGACGGGGCTCTCCGGCCCGCCGGTCTACGGCTTGGCTCTCACCAGGCCGGTGTCGTACGCCGTGATCACGGCCTGGATGCGGTCGCGGGCCCCGATCTTGGCGAGGACGCGGCCGACGTGCTTCTTCACCGTGGACTCGGTGAGCACGAGCCGCTCGGCGATCTCCGTGTTCGTCCAGCCCTGCCCGATGGCGACGAGGACCTCGCGCTCGCGGTCGCTGAGGGTCCGGAGCCGGGGGTCGTCGGGGGCGGCGTCGGTCGGGGCGAGGACCTGGTGGGCGTAGGCGTCCAGGAGACGGCGGGTCAGGCGGGGGGCCACGACCGCGTCGCCGGTGGCGACCGCGAGGATGCCGGCGACGAGCTCCTCCGGGCGGGCGTCCTTGAGCAGGAAGCCGCTGGCCCCTGCCCGCAGGCCTTCGTAGGCGTACTCGTCGAGGTCGAAGGTGGTGACGATCAGGACGCGGGTACGGCCGCCGGTGGCGGTGATGCGGCGGGTGGCCTCGATGCCGTCCATGCCGGGCATGCGGATGTCCATGAGGACGACGTCGGGGCGCAGTTCGGCGGCCATGCGGACGGCCTCGGCGCCGTGCTCGGCCTCGCCGACCGCCTCCAGGCCCGGCGTGCCCTCCAGGAGCATGCGGACGCCCATGCGCTGCAGGGGCTGGTCGTCGGCGATGAGGACGGTGGTCATGGCAGGGGATCTCCCGGTGGTACGTCGAGCACGACGTCCACGAGCCAGCCGTGGCCGGTGTCGCGTGGGCCGATGATGACGGTGCCGCCGAACATGGCGGCGCGCTGGCGGATGCCGACGAGGCCGTGGCCGGGACCGTCGCCGTCTGTCGGCGGCTTCGCCGGCGCGGGTGCGCCGGGCGGTGTGCCGGTGTCGGCGACCTTGACGCGTACGTCTCCTCTCCCGGCGGCGAGGGTGACCTCGGCGGACGTGCCGGTCCCCGCGTGCTTGAGGGAGTTGGTCAGCGACTCCTGGACGATGCGGTACACGGTGAGCTGTACGCCGCTGCTCAGTGCGTCCAGATCGCCCACAGTCCTATAGGTGACCGGCAGGCCTGCCGCCCGCACCCGCGCGAGAAGGGGGTCCAGGTCGCGGATGCCGGGCTGAGGGCTGAGTGGCCGCGCGTCTTCGTCAGGTCCCCGCTCATCGCGCAGGACGCCCAGCACACGGCGCAGTTCACTCATGGCCTGGCGGCCGGTGTCGCCGAGGATGCGCAGGGCGTCGGCGGACCGCTCGTTCCGGTTGGCGGCGAGGGTCGCGGCGCCGTCCGCGACGCTGACCATGACGGAGAGGTTGTGGCCGACGATGTCGTGCATCTCGCGGGCGACCCGGGAGCGCTCGGCGGCGGCCGTGAGCCGGACGCGTTGCTCGTGCTCGATCTCCAGACGCCGGGCGCGGTCCTCCAGCGCCGCCAGATACATCTGCCGGATGCGCAGCGTCAGGCCCGTGGCGACGGCCGCCGTCGCCGTGCCCAGCAGGAAGAAGGCGCTGAGCAGCGGATGCTCGACCGGGACCAGGACGGAGACCGCCAGCACCGCCTCGACCACGGTCAGCGCGGCGGCCCAGCCCAGCAGCCGCAGTGACGCGGTCCTGGCCACGGTGTACAGGGCGATGAGCGCCGCGACGCCGGCCGGCAGCCAGATCCCCAGCGACCACTGGACGAGGGACACCGACATGATCACGAAGTACGTGACGGCCGGGACCTTGCGGCGCCACCACAGCGGAACGACGAACGCGGCGACGCAGGCGACCAGGACACCGGGCGGCAGCTCACGGACCTCGGTCTCCGCGAACGGGGGCTCGCCCCCGCCCCGGAGCAGGACCGGCAGGCTGAACAGGGCGACGGCCAGCACCAGGGCCGTGTCGAACAGCCACGGGTGCCGGCGGTCCAGCCGCGTGAGGCGGCCCCGGTCGCGCAGCATACGGCCCAGGAGCGGGTGCGCCCACGCGGCGTCGATTCCGGGGGACGGCGGGGCCGCCGTCCCCCGGTCCGGGTCCGCGGGGGCCGCGGCACGGTGCGCGGTCATGGACACCATTGTCCCCGTGCCCAGGTCAGGCGTCGGACTTCACGAGCCGGAAGGCCGCCCCGGCCAGTGCCAGGGCCACCCATCCGGCGAACACCGCGAGGCCCGCGCCGGGGGAGAGGGCGTCCGAGGACTGGTGCAGGGCGTAGGCGGCCGAGCCCGCGTTGCCGGGGAAGTAGGGATTGATGCTGTCGTACAGCGAGTCGGGCAGCAGCGTGGCCAGGCCGGGCAGGATGAGCAGGATGCCGACCAGGGCCGCGATGGCTCCTGCGGAGGACCGGATCAGCACGCCCAGGGCCACGCCGAACACGGCGACCAGGCCGAGGTAGACCCCGGCGCCGGCCAGGCTGCGCAGGACGCCGTCGTCACCGAGGGACAAGGCGATCTTCTCGCCGTCCAGGCCCGGGGTTCCCAGCAGGAACGCGGCCACGGCGCCGACGCCGGTGAGGACCAGGGCGACCGGACCGATCACGGCGGCCTTCGACCACAGGACGGGCAGGCGGCGCGGTACGGCGGTGAGCGTCGAGCGGATCATGCCGGTGCTGTACTCGCCGGCCGACATCAGCACTCCGAGCACCCCGATGGCCAGCGAGGCGAACGTGGCTCCGGTCAGGGCCAGGCTCACCGCGGTGCTGTCACCGCTGCCGCCTCCCGGTCCGCCCGGTCCGGGCGCGGTGACGTCGGGACTGTAGGTGTAGGAGGCGATCGTCCCGAACAGGACCAGCAGGAACACCGCGACACCCAGGGTGATCCAACTGGAGCGCAGGGACCAGAACTTGGCCCACTCCGAGCGCAGCACCCGGACACCGGTGACCTTGTACTCCGCCGTGCGGGCAGGAGCGGGGGCGAGGCTGGTGACGGTCATCAGGCGGCCTTTCGTTCGGCGTCGGCCGGAGCGCTCTGGTACTCGACGACATCGCGGGTGAGGTCCATGAACGCCGCCTCCAGGGAGACGGACTGTGGGGTGAGTTCGTGCAGCGCCACTCCGTGCCGGGCGGCGATCGCCCCGATCTCACGCGCGTCGCGTCCGTTGACCAGCAGCTCTTCGGCGCTGGAGGAGGTGACCGTGACGTCGGGGCCGGCCAGCAGCGAGCGCAGCTTCGCCGCCTCGGCGGTCGCGACCTTCACGCCCCCGCCGCCGGCCGCGTGGGTGAAGTCGTCGACCGTGGTGTCGGCGAGCAGCCGGCCGCGTCCGATGATCACCAGGTGGTCGGCGATCAGCGCGGTCTCGCTCATCAGGTGCGAGGACAGCATCACGGCCCGGCCCTCGTCGGCCAGCGAGCGCAGCAGGTTGCGCACCCACAACACGCCTTCCGGATCAAGGCCGTTGACCGGTTCGTCGAGCATGACGACGGCTGGGTCGCCGAGCAGGGCCGCGGCGATGCCGAGCCGCTGTCCCATACCGAGGGAGAAGGCGCCCACCCGCTTGCCGGCCACGCTCGTCAGCCCCGCCAGCTCGATCACCTCGTCCACCCGGCGGCGCGGAATGCCGTGGGTGTACGCGAGCGCCATCAGGTGGTTGAACGCGCTGCGCCCTGGATGGACGGACTTGGCCTCCAGCAGAGTGCCGATCTCGTGCAGGGGCGCGGCCTGACTGGCGTAGGAACGGCCGCCCACGGTGACCGATCCCTTGGTGGGGGCGTCCAGGCCGACGACCATGCGCATGGTCGTGGACTTGCCGGCGCCGTTGGGACCGAGGAAGCCGGTCACCTCGCCGGACTTGACGGTGAAGCTCAGGTGGTCGACGACGGTCTTGTCGCCGTACCGCTTGGTCAGCTCACGCGCTTCGATCATGGGAAGGGGCCTTTCCTGCCTGGGACTCGACCCCGTCGGCCGAGGCGCCGCGGTGTCTGCTGTCGACGTTAGGAGCGCCACAGGCCAGGACTCTGGGACCGCGGGGGAATCCTCGGGGCCCGAGTGGTACCCGGGTACCACCGAGACCCCTCCGGGGTAGTCCGTGGGCAGGACCGTGTGTGCCGTCCCGGCCGGGGTATCCGCTTCCCACCGCAACCGTCGAGCGCCGGCCCCCGGCTGATCGGAAGGAGAGGTACCGCATGTCCGCGTCCCTCGTGGAAACGGTCGACATCGAGGCTCCCGTCGCTGTCGCATGGGCCCTGTGGAGCGATGTGACCCGGTGGCCGACCTTTCTGAGCCACGTACGCCTGGTGGAGCGGCTGGACGAGCGCCGCTTCGCCTGGCAGCTGCAACTGCCCGGCGCCGACAAGAACTTCGTCGCCGAGCTCACCGAGGTCATCGCCGAGGACCGCATCGCCTGGCGCACGGTGGAGGGGGTTCACCACGCGGGCGTGGTCACCTTCCACCGGCTCGGTGACACCACGAGCCGGGTGACGCTGCAGATCGAGTACGACCCCAAGGGGTTCGTCGAGCACCTCGGCGCGCTGACCAACCTGGACTCGACGCTCGCCAACTACGACCTGGGGGAGTTCCAGAAGCTGGCCGAGACGGCGGCGGCGTCCTGACCTCGATCCCCGCACCCACAATGTTTTGAACATGTTCAATTCCAGGCGTACGCTGCTGCCATGAGCGACAGAGCCGCCCAACTCAGGGGCATCCGCGCATGGCTGGTCTTCTTCGTCGTCTGCCTGGTGCTCAGCGGCGCCACCGCCTTCCCGCTGGTCCACGAACTGCGCTGGACCGAGGACGTGCTGCGGCACCTTCCCGCGCCGGACGCCCTGACGGACTGGATCGCCCGCGTCCGGCGCGGGCTCGACACCGCCGACTCCGACTACCCCTTCCTCCTCTACGGCACGGACTGGCTGGCCTTCGCCCACCTGGTCATCGCGGTCGCCTTCTACGGCCCCTACCGCGACCCGGTCCGCAACATCTGGGTCGTCGAGTTCGGCATGATCGCCTGCGCCGGGATCGTCCCGCTCGCCCTGATCTGCGGACCGATCCGGGGGATCCCGTTCTGGTGGAGCGTGATCGACATGGCGTTCGGGGTGTGCGGGGTGCTCCCGCTGTACGTCGTACGGAGGAGGATCAAGCGGCTGGAGGCACTCGCACGGCACAACCCCCCGCACGACACCGCCGCCGTGCCCGCTACTTGAGTGCGGCCGTGATGATCCGGACGACGACGGGGTTCGCGTCCTCGCTCTTCGCGTCGGTGGAGTTGACCGAGTAGACGAGCGTGCGGCTCAGATCGCGGGTGGCGGCGATCGCCGAGCTGTAGCCGTACCGGGCACCGGACTTGACCCAGTAGACCTTCCCGCCGGACTCGTAGCGCTGGAGGCCGCCCGCGCTGTAACTCGCGCCGGTGATGCCCGACGGGACCGAGAACACCTCCTTCAGCTGCGGCCGCTCGACGATCCGGCCCCGGAAGAGACAGGTGAGCAGCCGCTCCAGGTCCTCGATCGTGGAGATCATGTCCCCGGCCGCGAACCGGTCCGCCTGGTTCCACTCCGTGACGTCCACGAACTCCGTCGTCCCGTCGGCCCGCTTCACCGCCTGGTAGCCCCGATTGTGCGGGCCGAGGATGCGCGGGTCGGTGCCCGGGAAGTACGTGTCCCGCATCCCGGCCGGTGCCAGTACCAGCCGGGCGGCCTCGGAGGCGTACGACCGCCCGGTCACCCTCTCGATCAGCAGGCCGAGGAAGGTGTAGTTGATGTTGAGGTAGTGCTGCTGCCTGCCCGGGCAGAACTCCGGCTGCTTAGCGCCCGCGGACGCTGCGACCCGCTGCGGGGTGAGCGTGTCGAAGCGGTGGGCGTACACCTCCTCGAAGGTGTCGCCCAGACCGTCGCCCGCCGGGATGCCGCTGGTGTGGTTGAGCAGCTGCCGTACGGTGACCGGCCGGAACCGCGCGCCCAGAAGGCCCGGCAGGTAGCGCTGGATGGGCGTGTTCAGGTCGATCCGTCCCTCGGCCACCAGACGCAGTATGGCCGCCGCCGTGACCACCTTCGTCGTCGAACCGGCCCGGAACCGCGCGCCCGGATCGGCGGGCCGCCCGCTCTCCAGGTCGTGCACGCCCGAGCTGCCGCGCCAGCCCCCGCCGGTGCCGCCGACCCGGACCAGGGCCGCGGTGGCGTCCGCGTCGGGGAGCCCCGCGAGCGCCGCGCGCAGCGCCTTGGCGTCCGGTGCGCCGGCGCTGTGCGCGGTCGCCGACGCGGTCGGCAGGCCGGCGGTCAGGGGTACGGCGAGAGCGCCGGCGAGGATGCTTCTGCGACGAAGGTCACGCACGAGTCGGCTCCTGGGGGTGTGGGATGTGTGTGATCATCCTGCGTGGCCGGCGAGGTGACGGGATCGTCGGCGAGGAGGGGCCGACCCCTGGCGCAACCCTGAGCAACTCCTGCTGCTTTCACGGGAGTTGTGGGTGAGGTCCCCTAGGGGGCGAAAAAGTGTTATCGCGGAGCCCTTCACTCCGTCTCCACGCACGAGGGGGCACCGGCCGGAAAGGACCACGTGGACACGCGGCAGTGGCGCGACACCATCGCGGCGGCGCAGGACGGCGACCGGCGGGCGCTGGACGAGCTCGTCGAGGGCTGGCTGCCGCTGGTGTACAACATCGTCGGCCGCGCCCTGAACGGCCACGCCGATGTCGACGACGTCGTCCAGGAGACCATGCTGCGGGCCGTGGACAACCTCGGCAGCCTGCGCGACCCGGACAGCTTCCGGTCCTGGCTGGTCGCCATCGCCATGCGGCAGATACGGGACCGGGCCCGCCGCAGGACCCCCGCCCGGCTGGACGAGTCGGCCGCGAGCGGAGCCGCCGACTTCGCCGAACTCACCGTCCTGCGACTCCAGTTGGAGGGGCAGCGGCGCGAGGTCGCGGAGGCCGTGCGCTGGCTCGACGACGAGGACCGGCAACTGCTCTCGCTGTGGTGGCTGGAGGTCGCCGGTGAGCTCACCCGACGGGAACTGGCCGCCGCCGTCGGCATCAGCAGACAGCACGCCGCCGTACGCGTCCAGCGGATGAAGGAGCGCCTGGAGACCTCCCGGGGCATCGTCCGCGCCCTCGACGGGGCCTGCCCCGACCTGCGCGAACTGACCACCCGCTGGAACGGCCGCCCCGACTCGGTCTGGCGCAAGCGGCTGGCCCGGCACATCCGCGGCTGCGGCTACTGCGGAGACACCCGCGAGTCCGTCGTACCGCCGGAGCGGCTGCTCGTCGGGATCGCGCTGGTGCCGGTCCCCGTCGGCTTCACCCTCTCGCTGGCCCTCGGCGGCAAGACGGCCGCGGCCGCCGGCGCCACGGTCGCGTCCGTCAGCTGGTCCGCCAAGGTGCTGAGCGCCCTCACCCAGCCCGTCGTCGCGGCCACAGCGGGGGCGACGATCGTCGCGGGCGGGGCGTACGTCGTCACGCAGGCCCCGGACGCCCCGCCACCGCGGGTGGCGGTCTCGCCCACGGCGGCGAGTACACATCGGCCGCCGCCTGTGGCGGACACCCCGGCGGTCTCCCCGTCGCCGTCCACCTCCCCGTCGGCGACACCCACGGAGACCGTCCGCTACGGCAGCGTCGTCGACGCCGTCGACCGCGCCCCGGACCCCGACACTCCGCCCGCCGCCCTGCCGCACCGGCCCGAGACCGGCGTCACCAGCACCGGCGGGGCGCACGCCGTCCTGAACCACCGCGGGGACGGCGTCACGCTCACCGGCAAGGGCTACGTCCTCGTCCGCTGGCAGATCTCACCGCAGTACCGGGCCGGCGGACTGGTCATGCCGTCCTGGACCGGGCTGAGGGGTGAGCTCTTCCACGTCGCCTCGGGCGGCGGCCGCCGTATGGACGACCCCGTCAGCGCCACCGACAGCACCGCCACCGGCATGGGCAACTCCACCGTCGGCTACACCGTCCTGCCCGCCGGCACCCAGCAGATGTGGCAGAACGAGTACTTCTACCTCGACGGCAGCGTCACCCTCACGGTCAACGAACGCGGCGCCGACTACGGCCTCAGCGTCTTCCCGTCCAGCTGGGACGCGGCGGAGAAGGACATCACCACCGGCCCCGACCAGGGCGTCAAGCGCTACGGCCTGGTCCGCGACACCGGCAAGGACGACACCCCCGTACCGCAGTACGTCACCCGCTCGACGCCTGCTGACACGGCGACCGTCGCTCAGGAGTCCCGGGTGTCGGCACCGTAGGTCTCCGTCCCACTCCCGTTCGCCTGTGCTCTCAGTGCGCACAGGACGTCCACCCTGTTCGTCGTGATCGAGTCGACGCCCAGAGCGGCGAGGCGGCGCATCGAGCGGCGGGTGTCGGGGGTCCAGACGGAGATCAGGTAGCCGTCGGCGTGGACCCGGTCGGCGAGGCCGCGGTCGAGCAGGCCGAAACGGTAGTTGAGCCAGCGGGGCCGCACCACGTCCAGGAGGGTGGGACGCGGGGGCGCGAGGGTCGTCCAGGTGAGCGCGATCTCCGCGGCCGGGTCGGCCGCGCGTACGGCGAGCATGGCGGTGGCGTCGGCGCAGTAGTAGACGCGGTCCTGGGCTCCGCACTCGCGGACCACGTCGACGACACGGCGGGCGACCCGTACCTCCCTCGTGCCGGGCAGGTCGAGCATCAGCCGGTGGCCGTCCGTGGCCCGGAGAGCCTCCGCGAGCGTCGGCACCCTGCCGTCCGTCAGCCCTCGCACCTCGTCCGCCGACAGGGCGAGGAGGGGACGGTCGTGCTCCCACAGTCGCTTCAGCGTCTCGTCGTGGAGCAGCACCGGTACGCCGTCCCTGGTGACCCGTACGTCGACCTCCACCGCGTCCGCGCCCCGGTCGAGCGCGGAACGCAGGGAGTCGATCGTGTTCTCACGGACGCGGTAGGGGTCGCCGCGGTGTGCCACGGCCGTCAGCTTCTGCATGCGCCCATTGTGGTGGGGGCGTTCGCTCAGGGTGCGAGCCAGGTGGTGGTGTACGTGTCGATCTCGTCCTTGATCCGCGCCTTGCCCGGTTCGTCGAGGAACGACACGTCCACCGCGTTCTTCGCGAGTTCGGCGAGACCCCGTTCGTCGAGGTTCAGGAGCCTTGCCGCCACCGCGTACTCGCTGTTCAGGTCGGTGCCGAACATCGGGGGGTCGTCGGAGTTGATCGTGACGACGATGCCCGCCTCTACGAACGCCTTTATCGGGTGCTCGTCGAGGGTGCGGACGGCTCGGGTCGCGATGTTGGAGGTGGGGCACACCTCCAGCGGGATGCGGTGTTCGGCGAGGTGGGTGAGGAGCGCCGGGTCCTGGAAGGAGTTGGTGCCGTGGCCGATGCGCTCGGCGCGGAGGTGGGTGAGGGCGTCCCACACCGTCTCCGGGCCGGTCGTCTCGCCGGCGTGCGGGACCGAGTGGAGGCCCGCGGCGATCGCGCGGTCGAAGTACGGCTTGAACTGGGGGCGGGGTACGCCGATCTCGGGACCGCCGAGGCCGAAGCTCACGAGGCCCTCCGGGCGGAGGCGGTCGTCGGTGGCGAGGCGGGTCGTCTCCTCGGCGGCCTCCAGGCCGGCCTCGCCGGGGATGTCGAAGCACCAGCGCAGGACCGTGCCGAACTCGGACTCCGCCGCCTTGCGGGCGTCCTCTATGGCCTCCATGAACGCGCGCTCGTCGATGCCGCGGCGGGTCGAGGAGAACGGGGTGATGGTGAGCTCGGCGTAGCGAACCTGCTGGCGGGCGAGGTCCCGGGCGACCTCGTAGGTGAGGAGGCGTACGTCCTCGGGGGTGCGGATCAGGTCCACGACGCTCAGGTACACGTCGATGAAGTGGGCGAAGTCCGTGAAGGTGAAGTAGTCGACGAGCGCCTCGGGGTCCGTGGGGACCTTGGAGTCGGGGTGGCGGGCGGCCAGTTCGGAGACGATGCGGGGGGAGGCCGATCCGACGTGGTGCACGTGGAGTTCTGCCTTGGGCAGGTCGGCGATGAAGGCGTGCAGGTTGTCGGTCGTCGTCATGGGGGCCTTCCCTTGCTGGGCGCCTGGCGCGGTGATCGGCTGATCGGCTGATCGATGCGGAACATGTTAGGCGGGGGTGTCGTGCGGGTTCGGTGGGGGCGGGCGTTTTTTGCGCAGTTCCCCGCGCCCCTGGGTGCCTGCGGCGGCCTGTTTCGGCTTCGGTGGGGGCGGGTGTAGCGCGTGGGGTTCGGTGGGTGGGTCGGGGCCGGGGTGGGGGGTGTCCGTCCTCGGTCCGGCGGTTGCTGTTGCTTTGGGATGTGCTCGGTGACGGACGCCGGCCGCTGCGGGCGGACACCCCCCACCCCGGCCCCTTCGCGCCGTACGCGACTACCGGCCCGTCGTGGCGCGCGGTGCGGCGAACGGTCCGTCGTGGCGCGCAGTGCGGCGAACGGTCCGTCGTGGCGCACGGTACGGCGAACGGTCCGTCGTGGCGCGCGGTGCGGCGAACGGTCCGTCGTGGCGCGCGGTGCGGCGAACGGTCCGTCGTGGCGCGCGGTGCGGCCAACGGCCTGTCGTGGCGTGGGGTGCGGCGAGTGATCCGTCGTGGTGCGTGAGGTGGGGATCGGTCCGTCGTGGCGCGGGTGACTGCACCCACCTAGGGGCGCGGGGAACTGCGCGACCAGCCCCCACCGGCCCGCACCCGCCGTACGACAGCACCCGGCACCCCCCTAGGCGCCCCGCCCAAGCCCAGCGCAAGCGCCCCGCTCCCGTAGCATGGCCGCACGAACGACCTAGGGGGACGTGAGCATGACGGACGGAACGCAGTCGAGCGGGGACGGTCGGGATCCGTGGGCGCCGCCGGAGAGTGGGCCTTCGCTGGAGAAGAGCGCGTCGCCCGGTGCCGGTCAGCCGCCGTCTCCGCCCCTGCACGATCAGGCCACCGTGACGTCCGTACCGAACGACGGGTACGGCTTTCCGCCTCCCGGAGCCGCGGGACCCGCCCCCACTCCCGGCTACGGCTACCCCGGCCCGGCACAGGGCGTGCCCGTCGGCGGACCCGGACCCGGCATACCCGGTGGGCCCGCCTCCGTGCCGCCCCCGCCCGTCGGGCCGGAGGGCCCCGGCGGGCCCGTCGGCTACGCCTACCCCAACTACCCGCAGGGGTACGGGGGTTGGCCCGCCCCGCCGATGCCCCCGCAGAACGGTATGGGTGTCGCGGCGATGGTGCTGGGCATCCTGTCCTGCGCGCTGTTCTGCATGTACGGCATCCTTTCGCTGGTGCTCGGGGTTCTCGCCATCGTCTTCGGGGTCAAGGGACGCAAACGGGCCGAGCGGGGTGAGGCCACCAACCACGGGCAGGCGCAGGCCGGATTCATCATGGGGATCATCGGGACAATCCTGGGCGTCGCCGTGATCGTGCTGCTCGCCATCGGCATCACCGCCGCCATCAACTCGGACGACGACTCCGACTACTACGACGGCTCCCTCGCCGTCGTGGCTGCCTCCGTCTCGGTGGCGTAGCGGTCGTCCCGGAGGGAGCAGGGAGGGGATCGCCGGGGTTCGGTGGTCCCCTTCAGGCCGTTCTGAGGCGGTGTCTCGCCTCCATCAGCGCGAAGCCCAGGAGGTTCGGGCCTCGCCAGCGCTCCGGGTTTCCCGCCGCCTCGTCGTCCGCCGCGAGGCCGATGCCCCATACCCGGTCCATCGGGCTGGCCTCCACCAGCACTCGGTCGCCAGTGTTCAGGAGGAACTCCCGCAGGTCCTCGTGCGCCGCGAACTTGTGGACGCTGCCCTCGACGACGATCCCGAAGCGCTCGCGGCGCCAGGTCTGCTCGTCGAAGCCGCGGACCAGCCGGCCCACGTTCTTGGCCTGAGCCGGAGATCCGGCCGCCAGGACGCGGTGCTCGGCCTCCTGATCTTCGAAAAGGCGCGCCTTGCCCGCCATCATCCAGTGCTCGGCGGTCGCATAGCTCACCCCGTCCACCACGAAGGGTGAGGGCCACCACTGGCTCAGACAGCTCGCGCCGACGCGGCCGTCCGGACGTGGGCGGTGGCCCCAGAAGTGCAGATACTTGATCTTCGCTCCGGCCCGGACCTGCTTGACAAGGGCGTCCTGCGAATCGATCTTCCCCATGCATCCGAGTCTGGCAGCTGCCACTGACACTCCGTCCTTTCTTTTCGGGGATGGCTCGACACGTGGTCGACAGATTCCGTCGCGTAACCGAAAGGCAACAACGGAATCCCTTGTAGGAGTGCCATTGCTCTGTCAGGATCGGCACTCAAATCGAGCTGGAGCTACGCCACCCACCCGCGGAAGCCGCGGGGTCACGGCGGAGGAGAGCGACATGCACAAGCCGGGCAGTGCCACCCCGGACCGGTTCGCGGCCCAGGAGCGGTTCGCCGAAGGCGCGCAGTTCATCGGAGGACGCCTCACCAAGGGGACCTCCGGTCGTACGCACGCGGTCGTGGATCCCGCGAGTGGGGAGGAGGTCTTCACCTATGAGCTCGCGAGCGTCGAGGATGTGGACGCCGCCGTCGCCGCGGCTCGCGCGGCCTTCCCCGGCTGGGCGGCCCTCACGCCCGGTGAGCGGTCCGACGCCCTGCACCGGTTCGCCGCCGTGCTCGCCGAGTGCGCCGAGGACTTCGCCCGCGCGGAGTCGCTCCAGTGCGGGAAGCCGCTGAAGCTGACCCGGGAGTTCGACGTTCCGGGCACCATCGACAACGCTTCATTCTTCGCCGGGGCCGCCCGGCATCTTCAGGGGCAGTCCGCCGGTGAGTACTCCGGGGATCACACGTCGTATGTGCGGCGTGAGCCCATCGGTGTCGTGGGGTCCATCGCGCCCTGGAACTATCCGTTGCAGATGGCCGCCTGGAAGATCCTTCCGGCGATCGCCGCGGGCAACACGATCGTGCTCAAGCCCGCCGAGATCACCCCGCTCACCTCGCTGCTCTTCGCCCAGGCCGCCACCCGCGCGGGCATTCCCGACGGTGTCGTCAACATCGTCACCGGGACCGGGAAGGAGGCCGGGGAGCGTCTGGTCGGCCATCCCGACGTGGCCATGACCTCGTTCACCGGGTCGACGGCCGTGGGCAGGCGCGTGGCCGAGATCGCCACCGCCACCGTCAAGCGGCTGCACCTGGAGCTCGGCGGCAAGGCTCCCTTCGTCGTCTTCGACGACGCCGACCTCGAAGCCGCCGTCAACGGAGCCGTCGCGGGCGCGCTCATCAACACCGGGCAGGACTGTACGGCCGCCACGCGCGCGTACGTGCAGCGGCCGCTGTACGACGCCTTCGTCGAGAAGACCGCCGCGCTCATGGAGACCGTCCGGCTGGGAGACCCCTTCGCCGCCGGCACCGATCTCGGCCCGCTCATCTCGCACGTCCAGCGGGACCGGGTCGCCGGGTTCGTCGACCGCGCGCGTGCCTACGCGCGCGTGGTGACCGGCGGCGAGGTGCCCGAGGGGGAGCTCGCCAAGGGGGCGTACTACCGGCCGACCCTCGTCGCCGACGCCGCCCAGGACAGCGAGATCGTCCAGTCCGAGATCTTCGGACCCGTCCTCGTCGTCCTGCCGTTCGACACCGACGACGAAGGCATCCGGCTCGCCAACGACACCCCCTACGGGCTCGCCGCCTCCGCCTGGAGCCGGGACGTCTACCGGGCGAACCGGGCCACCCGGGAGATCAAGGCCGGGTGCGTGTGGGTCAACGACCACATCCCGATCATCAGCGAGATGCCCCACGGCGGGTACAAGGCGTCCGGCTTCGGCAAGGACATGTCCTCGTACTCGTTCGAGGAGTACACCCAGATCAAGCACGTCATGTTCGACAACACGGCGGTGGCGGCGAAGGACTGGCACCGCACGATCTTCGGGGACCGATAGCCGATCTCAGGCCGCCCGACCCGCGGCCGCCCACTTTCCCGAAAGGGCACCAGCGCATGGAGCAGTACGAGCCCGACCGCCTGTCCCCGGCCCAAGTGGCCGCCATGCGGCGCAGCTTCCGAAGCGGCCGGGCCGCCATGACCCGGCGGTCCCTGTTGCGTGCCTCCGCGGGCGGCGCGCTCACGGTCGGCGGTCTCGGGGCGCTGAGCGCCTGTGGCATCCCCGCGGCCGGCAACACCAAGGGCGGTGTCTCCGCGGAGGACCACTCGGCCCAGGAGAAGGTCGTCAACTTCTCCAACTGGACCGAGTACATCGACGTGGACGAGAGCGAGAAGCACCACCCCACGCTCGATCAGTTCAAGAAGCAGACCGGCATATCGGTGAAGTACACCGAGGACATCAACGACAACGTCGAGTTCTTCGGGAAGATCAAGCCGCAGCTGGCCGCCGGTCAGGACACCGGACGCGACATCATCGTCCTCACGGACTGGCTCGCCGCCCGGCTCATCCGCCTCGGGTGGGTCCAGAAACTGGATGCCTCCAACCTCCCGCACGCGTACGCCAATCTGTCCGCGCAGTTCCGTGACCCGGACTGGGATCCCGGGCGTGCCTACAGTTATGTGTGGCAGGGCATCTCGACCGTCATCGCCTACAACAAGAAGGCCCTCGACGGCGTGGAGGTCAAGTCGGTCTCCGACCTGCTCGACAACGCCAAGCTCAAGGGGCGCGTGGGCTTCCTGTCGGAGATGCGCGACAGCATCGGCATGACCCTGCTCGACATGGGCAAGGACCCCTCGCACTTCACCGCCGACGACTACGACGCGGCGATCGCACGGCTCCAGAAGGCCGTCGACAAGGGGCAGATCCGCCGCTTCACCGGTAACGACTACACCTCCGACCTGACCAGCGGCGACTTCGCGGCCTGTATCGCCTGGGCCGGTGACGTCGTACAGCTGAAGGCGGACAGCCCGGACATCGACTTCATCATCCCGGACAGCGGATACATGACGTCGACCGACAACATGCTGATCCCCAACAAGGCGCGTCACAAGACGAACGCCGAGCGGCTCATCGACTTCTACTACGAGCCGAAGCCGGCCGCCGAGCTCGCCGCGTACATCAACTACGTGTCTCCCGTCGACGGTGTGAAGCCCGAGCTGGAAAAGCTCGACCCGGATGCGGCGAACAACCCGCTGATCATCCCCGACAAGGCCATGGCCGCGAAGTCCCACGCCTTCCGCTCCCTGAGCTCGAAGGAAGAGACGGCCTTTGAAGAGAAGTTCGCGAAGCTGACTGGGGCGTGACCACCATGACGAACAAGAACACCGACAGCAGCGGCGACGTCCGTCTCTCCGGCATCAGCAAGACGTACGACAACGGCTTCACCGCCGTACAGCCGCTCGACCTGACCGTCCCCCAGGGCTCGTTCTTCGCTCTGCTCGGCGCCTCCGGCTGCGGTAAGACGACCACCCTGCGCATGATCGCCGGCCTCGAGGAGCCCACGACGGGCACCGTGCACCTCGGCGACCAGGAGGTCACCCGGCTGCCGCCCTACAAGCGGCCGGTGAACACCGTCTTCCAGTCGTACGCCCTCTTCCCGCACCTCGACATCTTCGAGAACGTCGCCTTCGGTCTGCGCCGACGCGGCATCAAGTCGGTGAAGAAGCAGGTCGAGGACATGCTGGAACTCGTGCAGCTGGGGGAGCAGGCCCGCAAGAAGCCGCACCAGCTGTCCGGCGGCCAGCAGCAGCGGGTCGCCGTGGCGCGGGCGCTGATCAACACGCCCAAGGTGCTGCTCCTTGACGAGCCGCTCGGCGCCCTCGACCTCAAGCTGCGCCGTCAGATGCAGCTGGAGCTCAAGCGCATCCAGACCGAGGTCGGCATCACCTTCGTGCACGTCACGCACGACCAGGAGGAGGCCATGACCATGGCCGACACGGTCGCCGTGATGAACGCGGGCCGTGTGGAGCAGCTCGGCTCACCGACCGACCTGTACGAGAACCCCAACACCACCTTCGTCGCCAACTTCCTCGGCACCTCCAACCTCATCGAGGCCGAGGTCGACTCCAGGAGCGGCGGCGAGATCGTGCTGAAGGCGGGCGGCGGGAAGCTGGTGCTGCCCGAGGCGCGCTACGCCGGTCCCACCACGACCGGCGGCAAGGTGCTGGTCGGCGTCCGGCCGGAGAAGATCTCCCTCACCCACGCCGACGAGGCCGGGGAGATCGCGGACGGACGCAACCGGATCACCGGGAAGATCGCCGACTCCTCCTTCATCGGTGTCTCCACGCAGTACGTCATCGACAGCCCCGTCTGCCCCGAGTTCGAGGTCTACGCCCAGAACATCGACCGCGACGACCGGCTCGTGCCCGGCGCCGAGGTCGTCCTGCACTGGAACCCGGCCCACACCTTCGGTCTGGACGCCGACCAGGACATCGACGCCGGCATCCAGGAAGAGGCGACGGTCTGATGGCGACGCTCACCGAGGCGCCGCCGCCTCTGACCCCGACCGCGCCCGAGAAGAAGCCCCCGCGCAAGAGGGGCCGCTTCACGCCGTACTGGCTCCTGCTGCCCGGCATCCTGTGGCTGCTGGTCTTCTTCGCGCTGCCGATGATCTACCAGGCCTCCACCTCCGTGCAGACGGGCTCCCTGGAGGAGGGCTACAAGGTCACCTGGCACTTCGCGACCTACTGGGACGCGCTGTCGCAGTACTGGCCGCAGTTCTTGCGCTCGATCCTCTACGCCGGTGCCGCGACGGTCCTCTGTCTGGTGCTGGGGTATCCGCTCGCGTATCTCATCGCGTTCCGCGCGGGGCGCTGGCGGAACCTGATCATGGTCCTGGTGATCGCGCCGTTCTTCACCAGCTTCCTGATCCGCACCCTCGCCTGGAAGACGATCCTCGCGGACAGCGGCCCGGTGGTGAGCGTGCTCAACACGCTGCACGTCCTGGACGTCACCAACTGGCTGGGCTGGACCGCCGGCGACCGGGTGCTGGCCACGCCGCTCGCGGTGGTGTGCGGTCTGACGTACAACTTCCTGCCGTTCATGATCCTGCCGCTCTACACCTCACTGGAACGCATCGACGGGCGCCTGCACGAGGCGGCGGGCGACCTGTACGCCAAGCCGGTCACCACCTTTCGCAAGGTCACCTTCCCGCTGTCGATGCCGGGCGTGGTCTCCGGGACGCTGCTGACCTTCATCCCGGCTGCCGGTGACTACGTCAACGCCGATCTGCTCGGCTCCACGGACACCCGCATGGTCGGAAACGTCATCCAGACGCAGTTCCTGAGGATTCTGGACTATCCGACGGCCGCGGCTCTCTCCTTCATCCTGATGGCCGCGATTCTCTTCATGGTCACGCTCTACATCCGTAGGTCCGGCACGGAGGATCTGGTTTAAATGACCTTCGTCAACTGGCTCAAGCGCCACTTCGTCGTCATCGCCGGGCTGATCACGCTCGGATATCTGCTGCTGCCGAACGTCGTCGTCACGGTGTTCTCCTTCAACAAACCGAAGGGCCGCTTCAACTACCAGTGGCAGCAGTTCTCCCTGGACGCCTGGAGGGACCCCTGCGGGGTCGCCGACATGTGCGGCTCCCTGTCCATCAGTCTCCAGATCGCGTTCTGGGCGACGGTCGGCGCGACCGCCCTCGGCACGATGATCGCCTTCGCGCTGGTCCGCTACCGCTTCCGCGCCCGCGGCGCCGTGAACTCGCTGATCTTCCTCCCCATGGCGATGCCCGAGGTCGTCATGGCGGCCTCGCTGCTCACCCTGTTCCTGAACATGGGCGCGCAGCTGGGCTTCTGGACGATCCTCATCGCCCACATCATGTTCTGCCTCAGCTTCGTCGTGACGGCGGTCAAGGCGCGCGTGATGTCGATGGACCCGAGGCTGGAACAGGCGGCGCAGGACCTCTACGCGGGACCGCTCCAGACGTTCCTCCGCGTCACGCTCCCCATCGCGGCCCCCGGAATCGCCGCGGGCGCGCTGCTCGCCTTCGCGCTCTCCTTCGACGACTTCATCATCACCAACTTCAACGCGGGCTCGACCGTCACCTTCCCCATGTTCGTCTGGGGCTCGGCACAGCGCGGAACGCCCGTCCAGATCAACGTCATCGGTACGACCATGTTCCTCGTCGCCGTGCTGCTCGTGCTGTTCTCGATGGTCATCGGGAACCGCCGTAACAGGCAAAAGGCGTAAGCATGAGCCAGTGGACGAAGGCACTTTCCGAAGTCCGGCCGGTCCCGTACTGGCTGGACGACCCCGGCAGGCCCCGCCCCGAGCCCGCCCTCACCGGCGCCGAGACCTGTGACCTGCTGGTCGTCGGTGGTGGCTACAGCGGGCTGTGGACCGCGCTCAACGCGAAGGAGCGTGACCCGCAGCGGGACGTGGTCCTGCTGGAAGGCCGTGAGGTGGGCTGGGCGGCCTCCGGTCGCAACGGCGGCTTCTGCGCCGCCTCCCTCACCCACGGTCTGTCCAACGGGCTGACCCGCTGGCCGAACGAGATCCACCAGCTCCAGGAGCTGGGCGCCCGCAACCTCGACGAGATCGAGAAGGCGGTCGCCCGGCACGACCTCGACTGCGAGTTCGAGCGCACCGGCGAGATCGACGTGGCGACCGAGACGTACCAGGCCCGGGAACTCCGTGACTGGTACGAGGAGCTCCAGGAGAAGGGCCTCGCCGACGGTGTCGACTTCCTGGACGCCGACGCGGTGCGGGAGCAGGTGGACTCGCCGACCTTCGAGGCGGGGCTGTGGGACCGCCGGGGCGTGGCCATGCTCAACCCGGCCAAGCTCGTGTGGGGCCTGAAGCGGGCGTGTCTGGGACTCGGTGTCCGAATCCACGAGAACACGCCCGCGCTGGACCTGAAGCCGTACGGCGCCGGCATGGCCGTACGCACGCCGTACGGTTCGGTCCGGGCCCGGCAGGTCGCGCTCGGTACGAACATCTTCCCGAGCCTGGTCAAGCGGGTGCGGGCGTACACCGTGCCGGTCTACGACTACGCGCTGATGACCGAGCCGCTGAGCGACGAGCAGATCGAGGCGATCGGCTGGAAGAACCGGCAAGGCCTGGGCGACAGCGCCAACCAGTTCCACTACTTCCGGCTCTCCGCCGACAACCGCATCCTGTGGGGCGGTTACGACGCCGTCTACCCGTACGGCGGCCGGGTGCGGGCCGAGTACGACGACCGGCCGGAGACGTACGCCAAGCTCGCCGAGCACTTCTTCACCTGCTTCCCGCAGCTGGAGGGCGTCCGCTTCACGCACGCGTGGGGCGGCGCGATCGACACCTGCTCGCGGTTCTCCGCGTTCTACGGCACCGCGCACCACGGCAAGGTCGCGTACGCGGCCGGCTACACGGGTCTCGGTGTCGGTGCGACCCGGTTCGGGGCGGACGTGATGCTCGACCTGCTGGCCGGAAAGAGTACCGAGCGGACCTCGCTGGAGATGGTCCGCAAGAAGCCGCTGCCCTTCCCGCCGGAGCCGTTCGCCTGGACGGGGATCGCGCTCACCAAGTGGTCGCTGGCCCGTGCCGACGCGCACGGCGGGCGGCGCAACCTGTGGCTGCGGACCATGGACAAACTCGGTCTGGGATTCGACAGCTGAACGGTCGTAGGTGATCTGATTCACTCCAACGAGTGCTCAGAACCCGCGTAATGCTCAGCAGGGGACCTCCCTCTCTCTCATGACGTGATCAGCGTCGATGAGAGAGAGGGAGGTCCTGTCATGACTGGGGCGAAGACGGCGGTCGAGTGGCTGGCATCCGTCGCACCGAATCCCGAGGCCTGCCGCTGGGAGTGGGAGCGCAACCCCCTCGGGGTCGCACTGCTGCCGGCCGGCAAGGCCTGGGACGTACTGATCCTGCCGGGCGAACTCGGCTATCCGACGCTCGACGTCCTCACCCGCATCCTCGACCGGCTCGGCCCGGTGCTCGTCGACTTCGGCGACGCGCGGATGGGCTTCTTCGTGCCGCCGGGCACGGCGGCACGCTGGCTCGGCACCGGTATCCGTACGGCCGGTGCCGGCACCTGGATCGTGGTGCCGTACCCGGGCCGGGTGGCCGGGGGCGGGGTGCGCTGGCTGGTCCCGCCGGACGGCTCCGGCATTCTCGTCGATCCGGCGCTGCTCGAACTGGCGATGCACGAGGCGGCGGCGGGCCTGGCGACGGAGGGCGACGGCTGAACCGACGTACCACCGCGCCGTCGTCGGCCGCCCGTGCGGCCGACGTGAACCGGAGCGTCCTGTGCACAGTGGGAGTTCGGCGCTGCGGGCGTCCCCCGCCGGCAGCGACAACGCCCAGTGTGCCCAGGAGCTCAGCTGCGGTCGAGCCGTGCCAGGAAAAGCCAGAACCCGAGCAGCAGCGCCGTGCAGAGGCACCAGCTGGCCACCACGTCCAGGGGCCAGTGCCAGCCGTGGCGGACCAGGCCGAAGGAGACGCCGAGAACGAGCAGGCCGTAGAGGACGACGAGGGCGCGGCGGGCGCGGGTGGTGCGGAGCCAGGGCAGGACGAGCAGGGTGGCGGCGCCGTAGGCGATGGCGGCCGTGGCGGTGTGTCCCGAGGGGTAGTAGCCGGTACCGGGCGGGACGACCGGGGTGCCCGAGCGGTCGGTGAGCTCCTTGAGAGGGACCACCAGGGCCGGGACCAGTGCCATCAGGACGGCCGCCGCGGTGGGCGGCAGCCACCAGCGGTCTGTACCCGTGCGACGGGCCCGCCGGGCCGACCAGAAGATGGCCGCGATCAGGACCGGCACCGCGACCTCGACATTGCCCAGGTCGGCGAGGCCCGCCGAGGCGAGGTCCGGGTGGACCAGCGCGCGGCTGACCCGCTCGTCGACGCGCAGAAGCGGCCCGTCCTCGACGACCTGCCAGGTGATCAGGGCGAAGAGGAGGACCGCGCTTCCGAGAAGGAAGATGAGGAAGGCCGGCCGCCCCGGAACAGGGGGGGTGGTTCCGGGGCGGCCGATCGGATCGGATGGTCGGCCGCCCCGGGGGGTTTGGGGCGGGCGACTGTCCGATCGGTGAGGAGATCCGGAGCCGGAGGCTCCAGTTGTGTGCGCGAGGGCACGACCAGGTCGAAGCTGGGGAGGCCCCGGCCTGATGTCGCCCACAGTCCCCTGTGGGCGGGGTGTATCTCTCATCTGGGTAGAACCTACGGCAGGGGGGCGGCGTACGACAGGCAGAATCGCGTCCTCACAGCCACCTCGCACACCTTCTTCACACGCTCTGCCGTTCGCCGTCGCAGCCCCGGAATCCCGGGGGATGCAACGCCTGGGGCGGCTGGTGTCGGAAGGCACGAGTCCGCTTCCGACCTGCTGTGTTTCTCCTCAGATACGGGTGAAGGCCTGCTCGATGATGTCGAGGCCCTCGTTGAGCAGGTCCTCGCCGATGACGAGCGGGGGCAGGAAGCGCAGGACGTTGCCGTAGGTGCCACAGGTCAGGACCAGCAGGCCCTCCTGGTGGCAGGCCTTGGCGAGCGCGGCGGTCGCCTCCGGGTTCGGCTCCTTGGTCGTACGGTCCTTGACGAGCTCGATGGCGATCATGGCGCCGCGGCCGCGGATGTCGCCGATGACGTCGAACTTGTCCGCCATGGCGGTGAGGCGGGCCTTCATGACCGTCTCGATGTTCTTCGCCCTGGCGTTGAGGTCGAGCTCCTTCATCGTCTCGATCGAGCCGAGCGCGCCCGCGCAGGCCACCGGGTTGCCGCCGTAGGTGCCGCCGAGGCCGCCGGCGTGGGCGGCGTCCATGATCTCGGCGCGGCCGGTGACGGCGGCGAGCGGGAGGCCGCCGGCGATGCCCTTGGCCGTGGTGATCAGGTCCGGGACGATGCCCTCGTCCTCGCAGGCGAACCACTGGCCGGTGCGGCAGAAGCCGGACTGGATCTCGTCGGCGACGAAGACGATGCCGTTGTCACTGGCGAATCGGCTGATCGCCGGCAGGAAGCCCTTGGCGGGCTCGATGAAGCCGCCCTCGCCCAGGACGGGCTCGATGATGATCGCGGCGACGTTCTCCGGGCCGACCTGCTTGGTGATCTGGTCGATGGCCTGGGCGGCGGCCTCGGGTCCCGCGTTCTCGGGGCCGGTGGGCCAGCGGTAGCCGTAGGCGACGGGGACGCGGTAGACCTCGGGCGCGAAGGGGCCGAAGCCGTGCTTGTACGGCATGTTCTTCGCGGTCAGCGCCATGGTGAGGTTGGTGCGGCCGTGGTAGCCGTGGTCGAAGACGACGACGGCCTGCCGCTTGGTGTGGGCGCGGGCGATCTTGACGGCGTTCTCCACGGCCTCGGCGCCGCTGTTGAACAGGGCCGACTTCTTGGCGTGGTCACCCGGGGTGAGCTCGGCGAGGGCCTCGGCGACCTCCACATAGCCCTCGTACGGGGTGACCATGAAACAGGTGTGGGTGAAGTCGGCCAACTGGGCGGAGGCCCGGCGTACGACGGCCTCGGCGGAGGCGCCGACGGACGTCACGGCGATGCCGGAACCGAAGTCGATCAGCCGGTTCCCGTCGACGTCCTCGACGATCCCGCCGCCCGCGCGCGCCGTGAAGACGGGCAGCACGGACCCCACGCCCTGCGCGACCGCGGCGACCCGGCGGGCCTGCAGCTCCTGCGACTTGGGTCCGGGGATGGCGGTGACGAGGCGGCGCTCCTGCGGAATTGCGGTCATGAGGGGCTCCTGGGGTGGTGCTGACGCTTACGTTCTCTTCTCGCAGGCTAGGCCGGGGACCGGGGGGTGGGCATGCTCCATGTGGGCGTTGTCAGGAGATCGGGTTGTCCGCGGTGGACATGGCGCCGGCCGCGACGCCCGGCCACGTAAGCAGTGAACTCCCTTGGCGGGGGCGTTAGATTGACCGCTGATGGTGGACGGAACGGCTGGTCAGGGAGCAGGGGCGATGGACAGCGACGGGACGCGGGACGCGCGGGGTACGCATGCGAATCCTGTGCCACGGGCACGGTCCGATATGCCGCCGATGCCGTCCCAGGCGCCTGGGGTGCCACCATTGCCGGACAGCTCGGCTTTCCTGACGTGGCTGCGGACGCCACGACCCGAGACGCTGCCCGGGGTGTGGCGGTTCGGACACCGGCCCCGGCCGGAGGCGGAACCGGCACTGATTCCTGGCCGCCAGTTGATCAGTGGCGCGTTGATTGCGTTCCTCGTCGGCTGGCTCGTCTGGTCGCTGCTTCAGAACGGCTATGTCGGGACCTGGTGGTGGCTTCCGCTTCTTCTGATCACCCCTGACTCCTGGCGCGGCCGCGACGGCGCCCTCGGCCAGACGGGCACCGCCCTCCTCTACACGGGTTACAAGGTGCTCATCGCCTTGATCATCATGGTCGTCGTAGGCAAGCTCGGCCGTTGGGGCGAGGTCTGGCGCCGCTTCGGCCCCCCCGCCTGGCGTCGGACTGCCCCCGTGCACGAGCCGCCGCCCGCCCCCGAGCAGGACCCCGCCGAATGGCCTCAGCTCCGCGCTGCCGGTGCCGTCGACGCTGCCGAGCGGCTCGCCGCCGAGGCCAGGGCCGGGAAGATGCGCGACGTAGATCACGCCCGCATCGCCCGTGCCTGGCAGGGTGTGCGCAGTGGGCGGTTCGGGCTTGGCACGTTCACCGGGGCCGTGCTCCAGGACGGTGCGGCCGCCTGTCTGCATCCCTCCGGGGAGCGGGATCTGCCCGCCCGGCTCGCTCGGCACGATCTCCTCACCGGGCAGGTGCGGCTGGGGACGACCGCCGACGACGCCCGTAATCCCTACGCCTACCGGGGGACCGGACTCGGGCTCGGGCCCGAGCTGCTCGGCACCTCGCTGCTCGCCGTGGGGCCGGCCGGGTCCGGGAAGACCGGGACCGTCATCAGGCCGCTCGCCGAGTCGTTGTGTCTGCACGCCCTCGCCGGACGGGCCGCCGTCGTGGTGGTCGGGGCCGCGGGCGCGGGGCTCGGGCCGGCCGACGCCTACGACGTCGTCGTACAGATCGGGAATCCGGAGTCGGTGTACGACCTCGACCTGTACGGCGGTACGTCCGATCCGGACGAGGCCGCGGCCGTGCTCGCCGAGGCGCTCGTCGGAGACCTCGCCGAGCCTCACCAGGGAGGTGACACCCGGCGGTCCACCACCGTGCTGGCCCAGCTCCTCGGACCGTTCCGGACGGTCCACGGCCGCTTCCCCTCCGTACCGGAGCTGCGTCAGCTGCTCGACGGGGCGCCGGGGCCGATGGCCGCGCTGCGCAAGGGGCTCGAGGACTCCCGGCAGGAGTCGCTGCTGCGTGAACTCGACGCGCGGGAGCGGCAGATGGGCAATCCGGGTGATGTGGGGGGCATCCTCGCGGACCGGGTCGCGCTGCTCGACCGGCCCGCCTTCGCGGGGTTCTTCGACACGTCCGGACAGTCGCGGCCGTTCTCGCTGAAGGCTCTCGACCACCCCGTCCGGGTCCGGATCGACCTGCCCCAGCGCGGGCACGCCGACGCCTCGCGGATGCTGGCGCGGCTGGTGCTCGCACAGTTCACGGCGAGCGTCGCGGTGCGGGAGGACCGGTCGCTGTTCGCCTGTCTGGTCATCGACGACGCCACGGGGGTCGTGACCCCCGAAGCCGTACGGGGCGTCCAGCGGCTGCGGTCCGGCAACGCGGGAGTGGTGCTGACGCTGCGGACGCTGGACGACGTACCGCGTCCGCTGCGCGGGCCCCTGCTCGGGGCCACCGGGTGCCGCATGGCGCTGTCCGGGCTCACCCCGTGGGACGGGCAGGACTTCGCCGAGGTGTGGGGCAAGGAGTGGATCGAGGCGCGGGACGTCACCGACCGGCAGATCATCGCCGAGACCCCGGCCGGCAAGGTGCTGCACGCGGTGCGCCGGGTCATCACCGGCAAGGCGCCGACCGCGCGGGCGGTGACCGTGCGGCAGGTCGAGCGGGAGCGGTGGTCCGCGTCCGAGCTCGCGCACGGGGTGCCGCCCGGGCACGCGGTGCTGTCGCTGACCACGGTGAAGGGGGAGCACGCGCCGCCGCTGCTGGTGGACCTGCGGGGATGACTGAGCTGAGGACCGTACAGTGAGGCAGAATCGTCACAGGTCGTTCATACACGGCGGCCAAAAGATCACGCCTCTGCGTACTCCTCTCCGAAGGTCCCGGACCTCATGCCACCCACCCTCGCCTCGCTCGTTCATCACTCCGCGCTCAAGCTGACCGTGCGCGCGGGCGAGGACCGGCTGGACGTCCCCGTCCGCTGGGCGCACGTCAGTGAGCTGGCCGACCCCGTCCCCTACATGGAGGGCGGGGAGCTGCTGCTGATCACCGCGCTGAAGCTGGACGCGGAGGATCCGGAGGCGATGCGGCGGTATGTGAAGCGGCTGGCCGGGGCGGGGGTGGTGGGGCTCGGGTTCGCCGTCGGGGTCAACTACGACGACATCCCCGTGGCCCTCGTCGAGGCGGCGCGCGACGAGGGGCTCCCGCTGCTCGAGGTGCCGCGCCGCACTCCTTTCCTCGCGATCAGCAAGGCCGTGTCCGCGGCGATCGCCGCCGACCAGTACCGGTCCGTCACCGCGGGCTTCGCCGCCCAGCGCGAACTGACCAAGCAGGCCCTGACCGGCGGCCCGGAGGGGCTGCTCGCCGCGCTCGCCTCCCAGGTGGACGGCTGGGCGGCGCTCTACGACGCCTCGGGCGCCGTCGTCGCCACCGCGCCGGAGTGGGCCGGCCGCCGGGCCGCGCGCCTGACCGCCGACGTGGAACGGCTGCGGGAACGGCCCGCGCCCGCCTCCTCCGTGGTCGGGGGGCCGGGCACTTCCGACAACGACGACCGGGTGGAGCTGCACTCCCTGGGCACCGGGCGACGGCCGCGGTCCGCGCTGGCGGTCGGGACGGCCGCGGCGCTCGGTACGGCGGAGCGGTACGCGGTGCACTCGGCGATCGCGCTGCTGACGCTCACGACCGAGCGGTCCCGCTCTTTGCAGGCGGCCGAACAGCGGATCGGGGCGGCGGTGCTGCGGATGCTGCTCGCGGGCGAGCCGGAGCACGCCCGCACGGTCGCGGGTGATCTGTACGGCGGGCTCCTGGACGCGCCCTTCCGGCTCATCGTGGCGGAGACGGTCGCCGTGTCGTCCGTGCGGATCGCCGCCGACGCCCCCGCCCGGGTCCCGTCCGCCGCCGGGCTCGCCGCGGCCGCCGGCGCGATCGGCGATCCGCTCGAGGCGCTCACCGAGGTCGTGGAGTCCGCGGCGGCCCGCTCCGGCGAGGCCCTGCTCGTGGTCCCCGAGCGGGAGCGGCTCGTGGTGCTGGCCGCGGACGGCGGGGCCGCCGTCACCGCGTGCGGCGAGTACACGGTGGCGCTGGAGGCGGCGCGGACAGGCGAACAGGCGGGCGCCGGGGACGAGGACGAACTGGTCGTCGGTGTGTCCGCCCCCGTGGGACCGATCGCCGCCGCGGCCGCCTACAAGCAGGCCGAACAGGCACTGTCGGTCGCCCGGCGACGGGGCCGGGTGTACGTCGAGCACGAACAGCTGGCCTCCGGGTCGGTGCTGCCGCTGCTCGCCGACGACGCGGTACGGGCCTTCGCGGACGGGCTGCTGCGGCCGCTGTACGAGCACGACGCGACCGGCCGGGGCGACCTGGTCGCCTCGCTGCGGGCCTGGCTCTCGCGGCACGGCCAGTGGGACGCGGCGGCCGCGGACCTCGGCGTTCACCGGCACACCCTGCGGTACCGGATGCGCCGGGTCGAGGAGATCCTCGGCCGGTCGCTGGACGATCCCGATGTGCGGATGGAGCTGTGGCTGGCGTTGAAGGCGACGACGTCGGCGGAGTAGACACCGCCGGGAGCGCCGAACCGGAGTGTCCGAGTGCCCCACTGCTACACCCCGGACAAATTCGATCCCGTCGTTCCGGCCCTACGGTGGAGTCATGACTTCCACCCACGCCTTCTGGCTCGCCGGCCGCCAGGTCACCGGCGAGGACACCTTCGACGTCACCTCCCCGTGGGACGGCCGGCTCGTGGGCAGGGTCGCCGTACCGGACGACGAGCAGATCGAGGAGGCCGTGGCCGCCGCGTACGCCGTACGGGACGAGTTCGCCGCCACTCCCGCCCACGTCCGCGCCGCCGCCCTCGACCACGTCAGCCGCAGGCTCGTCGAACGCACGGAGGAGATCGCGCAGCTGATCTCCGCCGAGAACGGCAAGCCGGTCAAGTGGGCCCGGGGGGAGGTCGGCCGTGCCGTCTCGGTGTTCCGGTTCGCCGCGGAGGAGGCCCGTCGGTTCAACGGCGGTGAGGCCCAGCGCCTCGACACCGACCCCGGCGGTCAGGGGCGCCTCGCGCTGACCCGGCGCTTCCCGAAGGGCGTCGTGCTCGGTATCGCGCCCTTCAACTTCCCGCTCAACCTCTGCGCCCACAAGATCGCCCCGGCGATCGCGGCCGGCGCCCCGATCATCCTGAAGCCGGCCCCGGCCACCCCGCTCTCCGGGCTGATCATCGGCGACCTCCTCGCCGAGACCGGGCTGCCAGCGGGTTCCTGGAGCATCCTGCCCGTCCCGAACGACCGGATGCCCGCCCTCGTCCAGGACGAGCGCCTGCCCGTGATCTCCTTCACCGGTTCCGAGAAGGTCGGTTACGCGATCATGGACTCGGTGCCGCGCAAGCACTGCACCCTGGAGCTCGGCGGCAACGGCGCGGCGGTCGTCCTCGGCGACTACGCGAGCGACGAGGACCTCGACTGGGCCGCGACCCGCATCGCGACCTTCTCCAACTACCAGGGCGGCCAGTCCTGCATCTCGGTGCAGCGGGTGATCGCCGACGCGTCCGTGTACGACCGGCTGGTGCCGCGGATCGTCGCCGCCGTCGAGGCCCAGGTCACCGGTGACCCGGGCGACGACAGGACCGACGTGGGCCCGCTGGTCAGCGAGGACGCGGCGATCCGCGTCGAGACGTGGGTGAAGGAGGCCGTCGAGGCGGGCGCCAGCCTGCTCACCGGGGGCGACCGCGACGGCGCCTCCTACGCGCCGACCGTCCTCACCGACGTCCCGGCCGACACGACGATCTCCTGCGAGGAGGTCTTCGGCCCCGTCCTCACCGTGCAGAAGGCCGACGGCGAGGCGGCTGCGTTCGCCGCCGTCAACGCCTCCAAGTACGGGCTCCAGGCGGGCGTGTTCACCCATGATCTGCAGGCCGCCTTCCGCGCCCACCGCGCGCTGGAGGTCGGCGGCGTGGTCGTCGGTGACGTGCCCTCCTACCGCGCCGACCAGATGCCGTACGGCGGCGTCAAGCAGTCCGGCGTGGGCCGCGAGGGCGTGAAGTTCGCGATGGACGACTACACGTACGAGCGGGTGCTGGTGCTGACGGGGCTCGCCCTCTAGGGCCGGACTCCGGTCAGAGGCCCGGCACCGATGCCTTCCGGTGCCGGGCCTCTTCCTGTCGTCAGCCGCTCCGGACCCTCAGCCGGAGAAGCCGACGTGCGCGAGCCGCAGCGGGCCGCGCAGTCCGAGGTGCACGTCGTGCACGCCCTCGGCGACGATTCCGGCGCCGAGGGTGGTGTAGTCGTACGGGCCGGACTCGGATTCCTCCACCTGCAGTACGGCGAGCACCGTGCCCCCGTCCAGCGACAGTTCGACCGTGCCCTCGCCGGCGACCGTCACGGTGACCTCGGAGACGCCGTCCCCGAAGTCGCAGTCCCGGTAGACCAGTTGGCCGGTGCCGCCCTCGCCCGCCGTCACCGCGTCGCCCGCCGTCCTCGTCCGGTCGACGATCTCGACGCCGCTCTGCTCGTCGAAGTCCGCCCCGTCCAGGCCCCGTTGGAGCACGGGGCGCGGTGCGCCGGGCTCGCCGTCGAGCAGCACCGTCGTCCGCAGCCGGATGTCCTCGCTGGAGGCACCGGCCAGCAGTTCGTACGGGCCCGGCTCCAGGCGCGGGCGGCCCTGCGTCACGTCCCAGAACTCGAAGGCGCGCAAGGGGACTTCGAAGGTCAGCTCCTCCCGGGCACCCGGAGCGAGCGTCACCCGCCGGTGGGCGACCAGTTCGCGGCGCGGGCGGGGGAGTGCCGGGTCCACCGCCCGGGTGTAGAGCTGGGCGACCTCGTCGGCGGTGACGTCACCGGTGTTCGTGATCGCGAACGACACATGCAGCGTCCCTTCCGTCACACGGGACGTCAGGTCGCCGTACGAGAAGGACGTGTACGACAGCCCGTGGCCGAACGGGAACAGGGGCGTGCCCTCGAAGTACAGGTACGTCTGGCGGCTGCCGATGACGTCGTAGTCGAGGAGGCCGGGGAGGTCGGCGTCGCTCTCGTACCAGGTCTGGGGGAGGCGGCCCGCGGGAGAGACGTCCCCGGCCAGGACGCGGGCCAGGGCGGTGCCGGCCGCCTGGCCGCCGTGGGCCGTCCAGAGCACCGCGGCCAGGTCGGACGTGTCGACCGCGTAGGGGTAGGCCGAGACCAGCGCCAGGACCGTACGGGGGTTGGCGGCGCGTGCCGCCCGCAGCAGGCGCTCCTGGTGCGCGGGGAGCCGCAGGGACGCCCGGTCCTCGGTCTCGCGGCCGTTGATGTGCGGGTCGTTGCCCGCGACGACCAGGACCACGTCCGCCTCGGACGTGACGCGGGTCACTGCGTCCTCGCCGCGTTCGGCGATGATCAGCTCGAAAGTTTCCGCGTTGTCGTCGGCAACCTTCACTCCGTCCGCGGCGACAGTGACATGGCGGCCCGTGCCGATGTGCCGAAGGAGGTGACCGCTGGCGTGCGGTTCCAGGCGGAAGGTCTCCTGGACGACCCAGCCGCCCGGCTGGTCGGCGGAGGCGCGCAGGTAACCGTCCTCGGCGACGGAGAGATAGCGGCCGTCGGGGGCGCGAAGCGTGAGGACGCCCTCGCCCCAGTCGATCAGCGCGAACTCGGTACCGGTCACGTCGGTCGTCAGCGGGGGCAGATCCGTGCGGCCCGCGAGCAGCGCCGGATCCAGTGCGCCCTCGGCACCGCGCACCTCGTCCTCGCCGTCCTCGGCGGCCAGGACATGCAGAAACGTCCCGGCCGAGGTCTTCAGCCGGACCCGGTCCACGCCCTCCGCGAACTCCACCTGCTCGGCGCCGAACCGCTCGTACAGCCCCTCCAGCGGGGTGGAGCGGTGGATGAGCGTGCCGCTGTACCAGTCGCGCTTGCACTCGTCGGCGAGCAGGCCGACCACGGCGAGCCGGGTGCCGGGGGCGAGCGGGAGCACGCCGTCGTTCCTGAGCAGCACGATCGCCTGCTCGGCGGCCTCCTCGGCGAGCGCGCGGTGCTCCGGGGTGTCGAAGTCCTTGACGCCGGCGTGCGGGTCGGCGTGCGGGTCGAACTCACCGAGCCGGAAACGGACCGAGAGCTGCCGCCGGACCGCGGTGTCGATGTCGGCCTCGGTCAACAGGCCCTGCTCGTAGGCCTTCCGGATCCGCCCGACCATCTGCGAGCTGTCCGTGCCGTGGTCCGTGAAGCTGTCGACGCCGGCCCGCAGGGAGGCCGCCGTGGCCTCCTCGTGGGTGTCGAAGTAGTGCTCGTGGTCGACCAGGTTGGAGGGCGCGCCCGCGTCCGAGCAGACCAGCAGCTCCTCGTCGGTCCAGGCGCGCAGGTGCTCGCGCAGATACGGCGAGACGTGGTTGGGGCGGCCGTTGACCAGGTTGTACGCCGGCATCACCCCGGCCACCGCGCCCGCCTCGACCGTCTCGCGGAAGGCGCGCAGGTCGTACTCGTGCAGCACCCGCGGACGCACCGAGCTCGACGAAGTGGCCCGGTCCGTCTCGTTGTTGTGGGCGAGCCAGTGCTTGAGCACCGGGGCGGTGCGCCAGTACGTGGGGTGGTCGCCGCGCAGCCCCTGGGTGTAGGCGGTGGCGATGGCCGAGGTGAGCTTCGGGTCCTCCGAGTAGCCCTCCTCGTTACGGCCCCACAGCGGGTGCCGGAGCAGATTGACCGTCGGCGCCCAGATGTTGAGGCCGACCCTGTCGTCGCGGGCGCGCATCGCCCGGACCTCCTTGGACACCGCCTCGCCGATCCGGCGTACGAGATCGGTGTTCCAGGTCGCGCCGAGACCGACCGCCTGGGGGAAGACCGTCGCGGGTCCCATCCACGCGACGCCGTGCAGCGCCTCCTGGCCGGTGCGGAACGCGGAGATGCCGAGCCGTTCGACGGCCGGGGTGAACTGGTGCAGGAATCCGGTCTTCTCGTCGAGGGTCAGCCGCGACAGCAGATCGTCGATGCGCTTCGCGAACGGCAGGTGCGGATCGCGAAACGGTGGTGTGTGCGGCGGGTGTGCGGTCACGTGGGGATCCCCTTGCGATGGATCGGTTCGATGCTTTCGAAGCGCTTCGATGCTCATTCGACATCAGGGCGGGTGTCAAGGGATCCACACCGTCACTTCAGGCGGTGCATAAGAAAAGGTCGCCCCCTATACCTCTGAGGAATCTTGGGATCGACCCTTGTGCACCCCTGGGTGTTCACTTAACCTCACAGCAACATCGAAGCGCTTCGACTACGGATTCCGTCGCAACGGTCGAAGCATCGCTTCAGCTCAGCCAGATCCACTCAAGACACCGCAGCCGACGGCTCCACCGCCGGGTGTCCTGGTGCGCCATGAAGGGTTGACGCAATGACGCCGAACGCCGCTGCCCTCTCCTCGGGTCCTTCCGGCCCCAGCCGGAGAAGCTTCCTCGCCTCCACCGCGGTCGCCACCGCAGCGGTGGCGGGCGGGATGCCGCTGCTTGCCGCCTGTGGCGGCTCGGACAGCGGCGAGCGCGAAGGGACCACGTCGGGCAAGGCCGCGGACAAGCTCCTCCCGGCGTTCGTCGCCAGCACGGTCGCGAACCCGGACCTGCCGTCCAAGAACGGCTCGGCCGCCGGCTACACGGGCAAGGTCGACCTCGCCGCCCTCAAGGCCTCGGTCCCGGAGAAGCTCGGCACCGGCGCCCGCTTCAAGATCATGTCCCCGTTCTGGGGCTCCCCGCCGAAGGCCGGCTGCGCCTACTACACGGCGCTCGACGCGGCCGCGGGCACCAAGGTCACCTGGCAGAACCAGGACGGCAACACCTACGGCCAGAAGCTCGGCGCCGTCCTCGCCTCGAGCTCCATACCCGACATGGTGGTCGTGCCCAGCTGGGAACTGGTCGGCAAGATCGTCAACGCGGTCACCGCGAAGTTCATGGACCTCGGCCCCTACCTGGCGGGCGACAAGGTCAAGAAGTATCCGAACCTGGCCGCGATCCCCTCGGACGCCTGGCGCATGGGCATCTTCGGCGGTGCGCTGCGCGGCATACCGATGCCGGCCGCCACCGCGAACTGGATCACGCCGCTGTACCGCAAGGACCTCTTCGACAAGAAGGGCTACTCGGTACCCAAGTCGCCGGACGAGTTCATGAGCTGGGCCAAGGAGGCCACCAGCGCCAAGGCCAAGGTGTGGGCCTGCGGTGACATGACCTGGTCCGCGTGGAGCAACTTCGGTGTCCGCGGCTCCGGTCCGATCGGCTGGGACATCGGGTCCGACGGCAAGCTGACGTACCGCATCGAGCAGCCCGAGTACCTCGAAGCCCTGGAGTGGGTCCGCAAGCTGTTCGACGCCGGTGTCGTCCATCCCGACGACAAGGCCCGCACCGGCGACCAGGGCCAGCGGTTCACCGCCGGGCAGATCCTGGTCTACAACACCAACATCGCCGACTGGTACGGGAAGGTCTCCGAACAGGCGCAGTCCAACCCGGACCTCCAGATCGACGCCATCGACCTCTACGGTGCGGACGGCGGCGACCCGACGCTGTACGCGTCCTCGCCCGCCACCATCTGGTCGCTGATCCGCAAGGGCGCCTCGAAGACGACGATCGAGAACGCCCTGGCCGCCGCCAACTTCTCGGCGGCCCCGTACGGCACCAAGGAGCGGATGCTCGTCGACTACGGCGTCGAGGGCACCCACTACACGGTCAAGGACGGCGTCCCGGTCAAGAACGACCTCGGCAACTCGGAGGTCCTCAACGCCTGGGTGATGCTGGCCGCCCCGGCCGCCTACTACGCCCACCCCGACTTCCCCGAGGTCGCCCGCAAGCAGGTCGAGTGGCAGCAGCGGATGGGCGCCTTCATGAAGAAGACGGCCACCTTCGGCATGAACATCGTCGAACCGACCCGCTACGCCAACCTCTCCAGCCAGTTCGAGCAGTTGGAGATCGACTACGTGCGCGGCAACCGCAAGCTGTCCGACGTCCAGGCCGCCATCTCCACCTGGAAGTCCTCCGGCGGCGACAAGCTGCGCGACTGGTACAAGGAGCTCATCGACAAGAACGGCAGCGGCAACTGATGTCTCTCACGGCCGGGAGCAGGCCCGACGGGACCCGTCCTCCCGCGGCCGTCGAGGAACCGACGGCCGCGGTCGCCGCGGCGGTGACGAGGACGCGGGTGCCGCGCAAGGCGGCCAGGGCGGGAAAGATCCCCTTCCGGGTCCGGCTGCGCCGCGACCGCGCGCTCATCCTCATGACGCTGCCCGTCATCCTCCTGCTCCTGCTCTTCAACTACGTCCCGCTGCTCGGCAACATCGTCGCCTTCCAGGACTACGACCCCTACGTCTCCAGCAACGGCGTCACCGCGATCTTCCACAGCCCCTGGGTCGGGGTCGAGCAGTTCTCGCGGATGATCGACGACCCGCTGTTCTGGGGCGCCGCGAAGAACACCCTCCTGCTGTTCGTGCTCCAGTTGGTGCTGTTCTTCCCGATCCCGATCGCCCTCGCGCTGCTCATCAACAGCGTGATCAGGCCACGGGTCCGGGCCGTGGCGCAGGCGATCATGTATCTGCCGCACTTCTTCTCTTGGGTCCTCGTGGTCACCGTGTTCCAGCAGGTCTTCGGCGGCGCGGGCATCATCGCCCAGACCCTGGAGGACCACGGGTGGTCCGGCTTCGACCTGATGACCAACGCGAGCCTTTTCAAGTACCTGGTCACCGCGCAGGCCGTCTGGAAGGACGCCGGCTGGGGGATCATCGTCTTCCTCGCCGCGCTGGCCGCCGTCAGCACCGACCTGTACGAGGCCGCCGCCATGGACGGCGCCGGGCGCTGGCGCCGCATGTGGCACGTCACGCTGCCCGCACTGCGCCCGGTGATCGCCCTGCTGCTGGTCCTGCGGGTGGGCGACGCGCTCAGCGTCGGCTTCGAGCAGTTCCTGCTCCAGCGGGACGCAGTCGGGGTGGGTGCCAGCGAGGTCCTCGACACCTACGTGTGGAACATGGGTATCCAGAACGGCGACTTCAGCTACGCGGCCGCGGTCGGCCTCGTCAAGGGAGCCATCGGAGTGTGTCTCGTCCTGGCCGCGAACAAGTTCGCGCACCTGCTGGGCGAGCAGGGGGTGTACCAGAAGTGAGCCTCAACACGCAGCTCGTGCGCAGTCTCCAGGCCCCCGCCCGCCCGGTGTGGGAGGAGCCGCCCAGCAAGGCCGGCATCACCGCGAAGAGCGGCTTCCTCGCCCTGTGCTGTCTGGGAGTGCTCGGTCCGCTGTGGATCGTGATCGTCACCAGCCTCTCCCCGAAGCCCGTGATCGACCGGGTCGGTGGCCTGGTCGTGATCCCCCAGGGCATCACCTTCGTCAACTACACCGAACTGCTCAGCGGCGGCCAGGTCAGCCGGGCCATCATGGTCTCGGTCGGGGTCACGCTCACCGGCACGGTGTTCTCCATGGCGGTGTCGGTAATGGCGGCCTACGGGCTGTCGCGGCCGGGGAGTCTGGGCCATCGGTTCTTCCTCATCACCATGATGGCCACGATGTTCTTCGGCGCCGGGCTCATCCCGACCTACCTGCTCGTGCAGTCGCTGGGACTCACGGACACCTATCTGTCGCTGATCCTGCCGAGTGCGGTCAGCGTCTTCAACATCCTGGTGCTGCGCGCCTTCTTCATGGGCATCTCGCCCGAGCTCACCGAGTCCGCGCGCATCGACGGGGCCGGTGACCTGCGGATCCTGCTGACCATCATCATGCCGCTGTCGCGGGCCGTGCTGGCCGTGATCTCCCTCTTCTACGCGGTGGGTTACTGGAGTGCCTGGTTCAACGCGTCGATCTATCTGAGCGACCAGGACATGATGCCGTTGCAGAACGTGCTCATTCAGCTGGTCCAGAAGAACACGGCGAACCCCACGGGGTTGCAGCAGGCGGTGCGTACGGGGCAGTTGTCGGCGCTGGGGTTGCAGATGGCGGTCATGGTGCTGGCGCTGATTCCTGTCGCGGTTGCTTCTCCGTTCGTCCAGCGGCATTTCAAGAAGGGCATGTTGACGGGTGCGGTGAAGGGGTGACCTGCGCCCAATAAACGGGCGGCTTCTGAAGGCAGGCGACTGCGAGTCCGTTGTGGCTGGTCGCGCAGTTCCCCGCGCCCCTAGGTGGTTCTCTCTTCCCCTTTTCTCATACAGCGAGGTATGTGTCATGCGCGCGTCCGGGCCTAGTCGTCGTGCCGTTCTTGGTGGAGCTGCGGCCGCTGCCGCGTTCACGACCTTTCCGTCCTTCGAGGGGCGTGCCGAGGCCGCCACCTCGCCCACCCCCACCTATCGCTGGCGCCAAGTCGCCATCGGCGGGACCGGATTCGTCACCGGTGTGCTCTTCCATCCCTCCGTGCGAGGACTCGCCTACGCCCGTACCGACATCGGCGGGGCCTATCGCTGGGACGACCGGAGCGCACGCTGGACTCCGCTCAACGACGATCTCGGCTGGGACGACTGGAACCTCCTCGGGGTCGAGGCCATCGCCGTCGACCCCGCCCATCCCGACCGGCTCTACCTCGCCCTCGGCACCTACGCCCAGCCCTGGGCCGGCAACGGGGCGGTCCTGCGGTCCGAGGACCGTGGTGTCACCTGGGCCCGTACCGATCTCGCCGTGAAGCTCGGGGGGAACGAGGACGGGCGGGGGACCGGCGAGCGGCTGCTCGTCGATCCTCGGGACAGCGACACGTTGTGGCTGGGGACCAGACACGACGGGCTGCTCAAGTCCACTGACCGGGGAGCGACTTGGCGGGCCGTGAGCTTCCCGGCCACCCCGAGCGGCACCGGCCAGGGCATCACCCTCCTCGTCGCGGCGGGCCGCAGCGTCTACGCCGGCTGGGGCGACTCGGACGACACCGCCGCCAACCTGTACCGGACGGCCGACGGAACCACCTGGGAAGCCGTCCCCGCGCAGCCCTCCGGCGCCGCCGCCAAGGTGCCCATCCGGGCCGCCTACGACTGCCACACCCGCGAGCTGTACGTCACCTACGCCGACGCGCCCGGCCCCAACGGACAGTCCGACGGCAGTGTGCACAAGCTGGCCACGGCGAGCGGCGAGTGGACCGACGTGACACCTGCGAAGCCCGGCGGGACCACGAGCGACGGCTCCTCCGACTCCTTCGGGTACGGCGGGGTCGCCGTCGACGCCCGCCGGCCCGGCACGATCGTCGTCTCCACCAACAACCGCTGGGCGGCCGTCGACACCCTGTACCGGAGCACGAACGGTGGCCGCACCTGGACGTCCTTGAAGGACTCCGCGGTCCTCGACGTGTCCGAGACCCCGTTCCTCACCTTCGGGGCCGACGCGCCCAAGTTCGGCTGGTGGATCCAGGCCCTCGCCGTCGATCCGTACGACTCGAAGCACCTCGTCCACGGCACCGGCGCCACCCTCTACGGCACCCGGGACCTGAAGCACTGGGCGCCGCAGATCCGCGGCCTGGAGGAGACCTCCGTACGGCTGCTGATCTCGCCCCCGACCGGGGAGGCGCACCTGCTCAGCGGTCTCGGCGACGTCGGGGTGATGTACCACGAGCGGCTCACGGCGTCGCCGTCGCGGGGTATGGCGAGCAACCCCGTTTTCGGGTCGGCGACGGGCCTCGCGCAGGCCGCGGCCAGACCGTCGTACGTCGTCCGCACGGGCTTCGGCGACCACGGCAACGGCGCCTTCTCGAACGACGGCGGCAAGTCCTGGGCACCCTTCGCGGCCCAGCCCGCCCTCGCCAAGGACGCGCCCGGGCCGATCGCCACCAACAGCGACGGCAGTGTGCTGCTGTGGACCTTCGTGCACTGGGACGGCACCAAGTACCCCGCCCAGCGCTCCACGGACAACGGAGCGACCTGGTCAGAGGTCCCTACCTATCCCAAGGGCGCCACCCCGCTCGCCGACCCGGCCGACCCGACGCGCTTCTACGCCTACGACACCGACACCGGCACCCTGTTCGCCAGCACGGACGGCGGCCTCACCTTCACCGGGCGCGCGAGCGGACTGCCCTCCGGCGACAGCCAGTTCCAGCTGGCCGCGGCCCCGGGGCGCTCCGGCGACCTGTGGCTGAGCACCAAGACGAACGGCCTCTACCGGTCCACCGACGGCGGCGCGACCTTCACCAAGCTCACCAGCTGCCGGGCCTCGCACACCCTCGCTTTCGGCAAGGCGGCCAAGGGCGCCGGCTACCCGGCGATCTACCAGGTCGGCGCCACGGAGGCGATCACCGGCGTGTACCGCTCCGACGACGGCGCGAAATCCTGGGTGCGCGTCAACGACGACCGGCATCAGTGGGGCTGGATCGGCGCGACCATCGCCGCCGACCCGCGGCTGTACGGCCGTGTCTACATCGCCACGAACGGCCGGGGCATCCAGTACGGGGAGCCCGTCTGATGGCCGGGCTGAGCGCGGTGACCAACGGCCGCATCCTCTACGGCGGCGACTACAACCCCGAACAGTGGCCCGAGGAGACCTGGCAGGAGGACGTCCGGCTGATGAGGGCCGCCGGCGTCAACTCCGTCACCCTCGGCGTCTTCTCCTGGGCCAGGCTCGAACCCCGGCCGGGGGAGCGGGACTTCGGCTGGCTGGACCGGCTGATGGATCTCATGCACGACAACGGCATCGGCGTCGTCCTCGCCACCCCCACCTCCTCGCCACCGCCGTGGATGGGCCACCTGCACCCCGACACCCTGCCCGTCACCGAGGACGGCCGCACCGAGTACTGGGGCGGACGCCAGCACTTCTCGCACTCCAGCGCCACCTACCGCCGTTACGCCGCCGCCATCACCGAGGACCTCGCCGCCCGCTACGGCGGCCACCCGGCCCTCACGATGTGGCACATCAACAACGAGTACTGCACCTACGACTGGAGCGACGAGGCCGCCGCCCGCTTCCGGAGCTGGCTGCAGGGGCGCTACGGCTCCCTCGACGCCCTCAACTCCGCCTGGGGAACCGCCTTCTGGAGCCAGGGATACAGCGACTGGGCCGAGGTCCACACACCCCGCAACGCCCACTACATGAAGAACCCCACCCAGGTGCTGGACTTCAAGCGCTTCACCTCCGACATGCTCCTCGAGTGCTACCTCGCCGAGCGGGACATCGTCCGCCGGGCCACCCCGCAGACCCCGGTGACCAGCAACTTCATGCCGCTGTGGGTGGGCCAGGACGCCTGGCGCTGGGCCGAGGAGGAGGACGTCGTCTCCGTCGACCTCTATCCCGACCCCCGTGATCCTCTCGGAGCCCAACAGGGCGCTCTCGTGCAGGACATGACCCGCTCGCAGGCCCGTGGGCCGTGGATGCTCATGGAACAGGCCGCCGGACCGGTGAATTGGCGGGGTGTGAACCACCCCAAACCCCGTGGCCTGAACCGCCTTTGGTCCCTGCAGGCCGTCGCCCGCGGTGCGGACGCCGTCTGCTACTTCCAGTGGCGCCAGTCCCGGCAGGGCGCGGAGAAGTTCCACTCCGGAATGGTCAGCCACGCGGGGGAGGAGGGCCGCACCTATCAGGAGGTCAAGCGGCTCGGAGCCGAACTGGCCACGATCTCCCCCCAGGTGACTGAGCGTCACACCGCCAACGACATCGCCGTCCTGCACGACTGGCACGCCTGGTGGGCGGGCGCCCAGGACGGCCGCCTCTCCAGCGAGGTCGACTACCCCGACGTCCTCAGGGCCTGGCACCGCGCGCTCTGGGAAGCCCACCTCACCACCGACTTCGCCCACCCCGAACACGACCTCACCGCCTACAAGGTGGTCGTCGTCCCCCAGCTGTACGCCCTCACCGACACGGCGATCGACAACCTCCTCGCCTACGTCCGCCAGGGCGGCACCCTCGTCTCCGGATTCCTCACCGGCGTCGCCGACCAGGACGACCGGGTGCGCCCCGGCGGCATGGACGCCCGGCTGCGCGAGCTGTTCGGCGTCCGCACCCTGCACGAGTGGTGGCCGCTGGACGCGGGGGAATACGCGGAATGCGACGACTTCCGCGGCACCCTGTGGTCGGAGGAGATCGACAAGACCGAGGACGCCACAACGGAGTCCTCGTACAAGGGCGGTGAGCTCGACGGGCTGCCCGCCGTGCTGCGCAGGGGCCGCGCCTGGTACCTCTCGACGCTTCCCGAGCCGGGCGCCCTGCGCGAGCTCCTCGCCGGGATCGCCGCGGGGGCGGGCGTGCGACCGGTCCTCGACGGACTGCCCGACCAGGTCGAGGCCGTCCGCCGCGGTGACCTGCTCTTCCTGCTCAACCACGGCCGCGAGCCGGTGACGGTCCCGGTGCCGGGCACTCACCACGACCTGCTGACCGGAACGGCCGTCACGAACCGGCTCACCCTGGAACGTTACGGCGTGGCGGTACTGCGCCCATGAACCTCGTCCACGGCACCTGGGAGCCCGAACCGACCGCGCGCTGGGAGGACGGCTTCCTCAGCGGCAACGGCCACCACGGCGCCCTGCTGTTCGGCGATCCGACCGACGAGCGGGTCGTCGTCACCCACCACACCCTCGTCCGCCCCAACGGTGCCGAACACGCCCGCCCGCCCCGGCTCGCCGCCGAACTCCCGGCGCTCCAGGATCGATTGCTCGCCGGTGACGTCCACGCGGCCGAGAGCTTCACCGACCGGCGCGAGCTCCAGTGGGTGCAGCCCTTCCACCCGGCCTTCGCGATCCGGCTGCGGCGCACCGCCTCCGCCGAAGGTTCCGGCTACCGGCGCTCCGTCGACTTCACCACCGGCGTCGCGCAGACGGAGTACGACGGCCGCCTCAGCCGCGTCTTCGTCTCCCGGGCCGACGACGTCGTCGTCCACCAGGCCACCACTCCCGACCTGGACATCTTCCTCGACCACCGGCTCCCGAACGCCCCGCACGGCCTCGCCGTCGGCCACGGCGCCGTGCTCACCCCCGAGGGCGCCCTGCTCACCCTGAGCGCCCGCTACCCCGGCAGCGACCGCGCCTACACCGGCGTGACCCTCGTCGTGGTCACGGGCGGCCGAACGACACTCACGCCCCCCGGACTCCGCGTCACCGGCGCGGACTGCGTCCTCCTGCTGACCCGCGTCCTGCGGCACACCGACGATCCGGACGCGCTCGCCGAGGCCCGCGCCCTGGGCGAGCTGCTGCCCGACCGGCAGGATCCCTACGACGGCCTTCTGGCCCGCCACATCGAGTCCCACCGGACCGCCTACGAACGCGTCACCCTCGACCTCGCCGCGGACCCCGCCGAACGCGCCCTTCCGGGCTCGCAGTTGCTGGAGCGGCCAGACAGCCCCGCCCTCCTGGAACGCCTCTTCGCCGCCGGCCGCTACCACCTGCTCTCCGCCGCCGGCCTCTTGCCGCCCCGCCTCACCGGCCTGTGGACCGGCGACTGGGACACGGCATGGTCGGGGGCGTTCACCAACGACGCCAACGTCAACCTCCAGACCGCTTCGGCCGCCTGCGCGGCCCTTCCCGAAGTCACCGAAGCCCTCGCCTCACTGATCCACCGTCAGCTGCCCGACTGGCAGGACAACGCCCGGGAGATCTTCGGTACCCGGGGTGCCGTGGCCCCGCCGCACTCCGACGGCGAGTCCGGGCTGACGTACCACTTCAGCCGCGAATACCCGCTGCATCTGTGGACCGCGGGCGCCGACTGGCTGCTCAAGCCCCTCGTCGACCACGACGAGACCCGCGGCGAACAGGACCCGCGGACCGCCCGTGCGCTCGCCGAAGTCGCCCTGTTCTACGAGGACTTCCTCACCCGCACCGACGCCGACGGCCAACTCGTCGTCGTCCCCTCCTACTCACCCGAGAACCGCCCCGCGAACGCCAGCTGGGGCGCGGTCAACGCGGCCATGGACCTCTCGGCAGCCCGGCACGCCCTGCGCACGGCCGCCGCCTACCACCCCGAGAAGGCACAGGCCTGGCGCGCCCTCGCCGACCGGCTCCCTCCCCACCGGGTCAACGCCGACGGCGCCCTCGCCGAATGGGCCCGGCCCGACCTCGACGACACCTACGACCACCGTCACCTCAGCCACCTCTACGGTGTCTGGCCGCTCGACGAGATCACCCCCTACGACACCCCCGACCTCGCCGCGGCCGCCCACCGCGCCCTCGAACTCCGCGGCTCCGAGAACGACTCGGCCCACGGCCATCTCCACCACGCCCTCGTCGCGGCCCGGCTGCGCGACGGCAAACGGGTCGCGCACGCCCTCGGCCAGGTCCTCAAGGGCGACTTCTTCCACACCTCGCTGATGAGCGCCCACTACCCGAACCGGCGCGTCTACAACGCGGACGCCGCCCACACCCTGCCCGCCGTCCTCGTCGAGATGCTCGTGCAGTCGACACCGGACCGGCTGGTGCTGCTCCCGGCGGTTCCCGCCACCTGCCCCCGAGGTGAACTACGGGGCGTCCGCACCAGGTTCGGGGCCGTACTCGACCTCACCTGGAGCCCCACCGAAGCGACGGCGGTGCTGCGCCCCACCCGCAGCCACCGCGTCGAAGTCAGGACTTCCTCCGGCACCGAGCCGCTCGACCTCGTCGCCGGAGAAGACCACGTCCTCCGTCTGGAGGCGTGGTAACTCCCCCCGCATTTCCCCCCACCCATGGAAAGGGACACCATGGCAAGCACTCTTCGTAAGATCACCATGGCGGTGCTGGCCCCGGCGATGGCCATCGGCGCCACCGTCGGACTCGCCTCGGCCCCCGCGTCCGCCGCCGTCTGGAGCTCCTGCGCCCAGTACGGCAACACGAGCCTGAACGGCTACACGCTCTACAACAACATCTGGGGCTCCGGCGCCGGCAGCCAGTGCATCTGGGCCAACTCCGGCACCAACTGGGGTGTCAACGCCAACCACCCCAACACCGGCGGCATCAAGTCCTACCCCAACTCCAAGAAGGTGATCAACAAGTCGATCACCTCCCTCGGATCGCTCTCCAGCAGCTACAACGTCTCCGTCCCGTCGTCCGGCGCGTACAACACGTCGTACGACATCTGGGACACCGACTACGACTACGAGATCATGCTCTGGGTCAACAAGACCGGCGCCGTCGGACCGCTCGGCACCTCGCAGGGCAACGTGACGCTCGGCGGCCACACCTGGACCGTCTACAAGGGCACCAACGGCGCGAACCAGGTCTTCTCGTTCGTCCGCACCTCCAACTCCACCTCCGGCACGGTCAACATCCTCCCGATCCTGAAGTGGATCAAGGACACCAAGGGCTGGTTCGGCAACGAGACCATCGGCGACGTGCAGTTCGGCTTCGAGATCACCAGCTCGTCCGGTGGTCTCGACTTCGCCGCCAACAACCTGACCGTAAGCAGCAGTTGACCTGATCGTGGGGCAGGGTCGGGTTTGATGGGGGCATGCGTACCACCACCCCCCTCCGACGCGCCCTGATCACCGTGACCGCGACCGCGGCCGTCGTTCTCACCGCGACGGGTTCCGCGGTCGCGGTTCCCCTCTCCGGGACGGCCGCGGCACCCCACGCCACCGCCCGCTCCCTCTCCGCCCTGCATCCCGTCGTCGAACTCGCCGCCGCACGCCTGGCCACCGCCGACCTGGTCGCCGCGGCCAAGTGGGGCACCGACAGCCCCATCGACGACCCCGCCCGCGAACAGCAGGTCCTCGACAACGTCGCCGCCCAGGCCCAGCAGCTCGGCGCCGACCCCGACGAGATCCGAGTGATCTTCCGCGACCAGATCGAGGCGAACAAGACCGTCCAGCACGGCCTGTTCCAGCGGTGGACCGACCACCCCGACCAGGCGCCGACGACCAAGCCGGACCTGAGCGTCGTACGCCAGGAGATCAACCGGGTGACCAGCGCACTGGTCGAGGCCCTCGCCACCACCGCCGACGACCGCGGCGCCGTCACCTGCCGACCCGAACTCCTTCTCACCGCCCTCCAGGTCCGTCACGACGACCACCTCGACGCCCTGCACACCAGGGCCCTGGCCCGCGCCCTGCGCTCGGTCTGCGGAAGCTGACTGACCCCCACAACCCCCACACGACGAAGCGGCCGGCCCACCCCCGTGGGACCGGCCGCTTCTGCAGGGCTACTCCGCCACCGGAAGCCGCGCCCCGTCCCGCAGGAACAACGGGATGCGGTCCAGCGGGGCGTCGACGGTCACCGTCCTGCCCCCCTCGTACGTCTCACCGGTCCACGCGTCCGTCCAGGACGCGCCCGCCGGGAGATAGGTCGTACGGGCCGTCGCGCCCGCCGTGAGGACCGGGGCGACCAGAAGATCCGCGCCGAAGAGATACGCGTCGTCGACCGTCCACGTCGCCTGGTCGTCCGGGAACTCCAGGAACAGCGGGCGCATCGGCGTCAGGCCCTCCTCGTGGGCCTCGCGCATGACCTTCAGGACGTACGGCTTCAGCCGCTCGCGCAGTCGCAGGTACTTCTCCATGATCGCGCCGGCCTCCTCGCCGTACGACCACACCTCGTTCGGGCCGCCGGTCATCTCCGGACCCAGCGGCATGCCCGGGTCGCGGAAGCCGTGCAGGCGCATGAGCGGGGACAGCGCGCCGAACTGGAACCAGCGGACCATGACCTCGCGGTACGCCGGGTCGTCCGGGTCGCCACCGTGGAAGCCGCCGATGTCCGTGTTCCACCACGGGATGCCCGACATCGCCGTGTTGAGACCCGCGGCGATCTGCTCGCGCAGGGTCGGGAAGTCGGTGCCGATGTCACCGGACCACAGGGCGGCGCCGTAGCGCTGACTGCCCGCCCAGGCCGAGCGGTTGAGGGTGATGACCTCCTCGCCCGCGGCCGTCAGGCCCTCGTGGAAGGTGCGGGAGTTCTCGGCCGGGTACATGTTGCCGACCTCGAGGCCGGGCCCCGCCCAGTAGCGCAGGTTCTCCTGGAAGCCGGGCTTGAGCTCCGGCTCGCAGGCGTCCAGCCAGAAGGCCGTGATGCCGTACGGGGCAAGGTAGTTGTCACGGACCTTCGACCACATGAACTCCCGGGCCTCCGGGTTCGTGGCGTCGTAGAAGGCGACCTGGACGGTGGAGGCGACCCCCTTGTCGGGCCAGTCGGCGTGCGCCATCGGGCCGTACTGGGTGCCGATGAAGTAGCCGCGCTGCTCCATGACCGGGTGGTTCTCGCTGAGCGGCGACACCGACGGCCAGACGCTGACCACCAACTTGATGCCCAACTCCTCCAGTTCACGGACCATCGCCGCCGGGTCGGGCCACTCGGCCGGGTCGAACTTCCACTCGCCGAGGTGCGTCCAGTGGAAGAAGTCGCAGACGATCGCGGAGACGGGAAGCCCGCGCCGCTTGTACTCCCGTGCCACGGAAAGGAGTTCGTCCTGAGTGCGGTAGCGCAGCTTGCACTGCCAGAAGCCCGCCGCCCAGTCCGGCAGCATCGGCGTCCTGCCGGTCACCCCGCTGTAGCGGCGCTGACCGTCGGCCGGGGTGCCCGCGGTGATCCAGTAGTCGATCTGGCGGGCCGAGTCGGCCACCCAGCGCGTGCCGTTGCGGGCGAGTTCCACGCGGCCGATCGCCGGGTTGTTCCAGAGGAGGGTGTAGCCGCGGCTGGAGGCGAGAACCGGGATGCCCACCTCGGCGTTGCGCTGGACCAGGTCGAGGACCAGGCCCTTCTGATCCAGCTTGCCGTGCTGGTGCTGGCCGAGGCCGTACAGCTTCTCGTCGTCGTAGGCGGCGAAGCGCTGCTCGAGACGGTGATGGCCGTTGCCGACCGCGGTGTACAGACGCGAGCCGGGCCACCAGAAGTGGGCGCGGGCCTCCGCGAGGAGCTCGGCGGAGTCCGCGGTGCGCAGGAAGCGGAGCTGCCCCTCGGCGTCGACGTGGACGGTCAGCGCGCCCACCGTCAACTGGCCTTCCCCGTCACCGATCTTGACCGTGCTCTCGGTGGCCGGCGGCTCGTCGAGCAGGGCGCCCGGCAGCCCCTCGAGGATCGGCCCGCCGAGCCGGGCCCGCACCCGGACCGCGTCCGGGCCCCAGGGCTCGACCCGGACGGTCTCCTGACGCCCGCTCCACTCCAGCGCGCCGTCCCGCTCCCGGAACGTGCCGACGGTGGGGGACGACTGCGCGAGAGTGACCTTGGGCTGGATTTCGGCAGGCTGATTCACGAGGAGTGCTCCTGAAGGAATGCAGACAGGGGCGTGCCGCACAGGCACGGGAGGCGTGGTGTGTGAGGTCTGGTGGGTGAGGTGTCAGGACACCGAAGGCGCCGGGCCCGTGCTCGCCCGGACCGTCAACACGGGTTCGATCAGGACGACTTCGTCCTCGCCGCGGCCCTCCAGCTTGGCGACCAGCCGCTCCAGGGCGTGCCGGCCCATCTCCTGGGCGGGAATGGCGACCGACGTCAGCCGTACCGAGGCCTGGACGGCGACCTGTTCGGGGCAGATCGCGACCACCGAGACGTCCTCGGGAATGGCCCGGCCCTGCTGGCGCAGCAGCGCGAGCAGCGGCTCGACCGCCTGCTCGTTCTGCACGACGAAGCCCGTGGTGGACGGACGCTCGTCGAGGACACGGGCGAGCGTCACGGCCATCGCGTCGTACCCGCCGTCGCACGGCCGGTGCAGCAGTCGTACGCCCAACTCCTGGGCCCGCGACCGCAGTCCGTCCAGAGTGCGTTCGGCGAAACCGGTGTGCCGTTCGTAGACGGCGGGAGCCTCGCCGATGACAGCGATGTCGCGGTGACCGAGCTTCGCGAGGTGCTCGACGCACAGGGCGCCGGTGGCCCGGAAGTCGAGATCGACGCAGGTGAGCCCGGAGGTGTCGGCGGGGAGGCCGATGAGCACGGAGGGCTGGTCGGTGCCGCGCAGGAACGGCAGCCGCTCGTCGTCGAGTTCGACGTCCATCAGGATCATCGCGTCGGCGAGCCCGCTGCCGGTGACACGTCGTACGGCGTCGGGACCCTCCTCGCCGGTGAGCAGCAGGACGTCGTACCCGTGCGTCCGTGCGGTGGTGGCCACCGCGATGGCGATCTCCATCATCACCGGCACGTACATGTCGGTGCGGAGCGGGATCATCAGCGCGATGATGTTCGACCTGCTGCTGGCGAGGGCGCGGGCGCCGGCGTTCGGGTGGTAGCCGAGCTCGCGGATGCTCTCCTCGACGCGGTGCCGGGTGGTCGTCGAGATGGACCGCTTGCCACTGAGGACATAGCTCACCGTGCTCGCCGAGACTCCGGCGTGCTGGGCGACCTCGGCGAGGGTGACCATCCAGCTCTCCAAGCTTTGTGAAGCGCTTCGACAGTGCGCAGTGGGAACAGTGGCGGGTGAGGGTGGTTCGACAGTAGCTCCCCCGGGAGTGGGTGTCCATAGGTTGTCGAAGCGCTTCGACAGACAGTCTCGGGCGAGCGACGCACGGAGCGGCCCCCGACACCGGCGAACCCACTCCGGCCTGCCCGTTCACGGCCTCGACGGGACACGGCTTCCTGCCTACCACGACCGGCCGCGGGGAGCCATGGAACGGAGACGCGAGAACCCGCCCGGCGGGGAGCCCGGCGAGAGCGGGAGGGGCACGGTACCGCTGCGGCGGGGTGCGGGCGGGCGGCCTGCGGGGGTGAGGATGTGCGGGCGAGCGGCACCGGTCCGCCCCGGCCTCGAGCCGTCGGGCGTTGCCCCGACGCGCGACGGGGCCGGACCATCCGCGGCGGCACCACCGCCGACGGGCGACGGGGCGGGGGCTATCCGCGGCGGCACCGCGCCCGAGGCGCGACGGGGGCGGACCATACGCGGCGGCACCGCCCCCGATGGCGACGGGGCCGGGCCATCCACCGCCGGCACCGCGCACCCCGAGGGCGCTGCGGCTGTCACCCCGCGCGTGCAGGGCTGCCTGGGCGCTCGGGGCACGCCGGGGCCCTCAGGCCCCCAGGGTCCTTGTGGCCGTCGGCAGTGAACCGGTCGACGTCCAGTTCCTCGCCGACCGCCGCCTCCAGACCCGCATGCGCCACGGGCCCGGGGCCGTGCGCGGCGGCACCGCCGTCGACGTGCGATGGGGCCGGACCATCCGCCGCAGTACCGCCCATCCCGAGGGCGCTGCGGCTGTCCACCCCGCGCATGCGGGTCCGCCTGGGCCCTCGGGGCAAGCTCGCGCCCTCGGCCCCCCAGCGTCCTTGAGGCCGTCGGCAGTGAACCGGTCGACGTCCCCTTCCTCCCCGACCGCCGCCTCCAGGCCCGCCCCCGGCCCGGCGGCACCCTTTCCGGCGCGCGGCCACCGGTGGGGGCCGTAGAAGGAGGGGGCGGGCCCACACGGCGAAGGTCAGCGCCCTCGACCGCGACGACCTCACCCAGTCACCCGTCCGGCGGAAGCTGCCGAGTTACGGCAAGTACGTCTCCGGCATCGGGTCCGGCACCCGGGTCTCAAGGGGCGTCGGCCGACTGGACATCAACTCGTTTTCCGTCGACATCGGCCGAACGGCCGCACGAAGGGTGGTGGCCTCGCCCCGGATCGGGTACATACGATCGGGTAGCACCCGTCGGTAACCATACAGCCCCCAAGATCCCGATTCACGACGAGGTGAGCCTGATGTCCGCACCGTCCACCAAGCCCGTCGTCACCGAGCGCGAGGCCCGCGAGGTGGCGGAGGCCGCCCGGGAACAGGACTGGCGCAAGCCCAGCTTCGCCAAGGAACTGTTCCTCGGGCGTTTCCGGCTCGACCTCATCCACCCCCACCCGATGCCCCCCGAGGAGGACGCCCAGCGCGGCGAGGACTTCCTGGCCAAGCTCCGCGACTTCTGCGAGACCAAGGTGGACGGCGCCCTCATCGAACGCGAGGCCCGGATCCCCGACGACGTCGTGGACGGGCTCAAGGAACTCGGCGCCTTCGGCATGAAGATCGACACCAAGTACGGCGGCCTCGGCCTCACCCAGGTGTACTACAACAAGGCGCTGGCCCTCGTGGGCTCCGCGAGCCCCGCGATCGGCGTACTGCTGTCGGCCCACCAGTCGATCGGCGTGCCCCAGCCGCTGAAGCTCTTCGGCACGCAGGAACAGAAGGAGCGGTTCCTGCCCCGGTGCGCCCGCACCGACATCAGCGCCTTCCTCCTCACCGAACCGGACGTCGGCTCCGACCCGGCACGCCTCGCGACCACCGCGGTGCCCGACGGGGACGACTACATCCTCGACGGAGTGAAACTGTGGACCACCAACGGTGTGGTCGCCGATCTGCTCGTCGTGATGGCCCGCGTCCCCAAGTCCGAGGGCCACAAGGGCGGCATCACCGCCTTCGTCGTCGAGACCGGCTCACCCGGCATCACCGTCGAGAACCGCAACGCCTTCATGGGCCTGCGCGGCATCGAGAACGGCGTCACCCGCTTCCACCAGGTCCGGGTACCCGCGGCCAACCGCATCGGCCCCGAGGGCACCGGCCTGAAGATCGCCCTGACCACCCTGAACACCGGGCGACTCTCACTGCCCGCCTCCTGCGTGGCCGCCGGCAAGTGGTGCCTGAAGATCGCCCGCGAATGGTCCGCGGCCCGCGAACAGTGGGGCAAGCCGATCGCCCACCACGAGGCCGTCGGCTCCAAGATCTCCTTCATCGCGGCGACGACCTTCGCCCTGGAGGCCGTACTCGACCTCTCGAGCCAGATGGCCGACGAGAACCGCAACGACATCCGTATCGAGGGCGCCCTCGCCAAGCTCTACGCCTCCGAGATGGCCTGGCTCGTCGCCGACGAACTGGTCCAGATCCGCGGCGGCCGGGGCTTCGAGACCGCCGAATCCCTCAGGGCCCGCGGCGAGAAGGCGGTCCCCGCCGAACAGGTCCTGCGCGACCTGCGCATCAACCGCATCTTCGAGGGCTCCACGGAGATCATGCACCTGCTGATCGCCCGCGAGGCCGTCGACGCCCACCTCTCGGTCGCGGGCGACCTCATCGACCCGGAGAAATCCCTCGGCGACAAGGCGAAGGCGGGCGCGAACGCGGGCGTCTTCTACGCCAAGTGGCTCCCGAAGCTGGTGGCGGGACCCGGCCAACTCCCCAACTCGTACGCCCAGTTCAAGCGCGAAGTAGACCTCTCGGTACACCTGCGCTACGTCGAACGGACCGCCCGCAAACTCGCCCGCTCCACCTTCTACGCCATGTCCCGCTGGCAGGGCCGCATGGAGACCAAGCAGGGCTTCCTCGGCCGGATCGTCGACATCGGCGCCGAACTCTTCGCGATGAGCGCGGCCTGCGTACGCGCCGAACTCCTCTACACCACCGAGTCCCACGGCCGCGAGGCCTACCAGCTCGCCGACGCCTTCTGCCACCAGTCCCGCCTGCGCGTCGAGGAACTCTTCGGCCGCCTGTGGAACAACACCGACGACCAGGACCGCAAGGTCGTCAAGGGAGTCATGTCCGGCACCTACTCCTGGCTGGAGGACGGCATCGTCGACCCCTCGGGCGAGGGCGTCTGGATCGCGGACGCGACCCCCGGCCCCTCCGAGAAGGAAAACGTCCACCGCCCGATCCGGTGACCCCGCGAGGACAGCGTGCCCCCGAGAGGGACGCGCTGTCCTCCTACGCCGCTCTTACGGCCACAATGGAGGCATGAGCGACAGTCCAGCCCCTCGAGGGCACGGGCCGGAAGCCCCGTCTGCCCCGCGACGCCAAGCACGCGCCCTCGCCACACCGGGCGCCGACCCGAGTACATCCAGTACGAGGGCCGACGCCCGGCACGGCGAGAGCACGCACCTGGCGCCGTACGACCCGCCCTCCGGGCGGACGACGGGGCTTCCGGCCCGCACCCTCGCCGACCCGCACCTGGTCTACGACCCCCTCCCGGGCGACGGACCCAAGGACGTGGTGATCCTCGGCTCCACGGGCTCCATCGGCACCCAGGCCATCGACCTCGTGCTGCGCAACCCCGACCGGTTCCGGGTGACCGGGCTCTCCGCCAACGGCGGCCGGGTCGCGCTCCTCGCCGAGCAGGCGCACCGGTTGCAGGCACGGACCGTCGCGGTCGCCCGCGAGGACGTCGTACCGCAGCTGCGCGAGGCGCTCAGCGGTCTCTACGGCACGGGCGAGCCGCTCCCCGAGATCCTCGCCGGCCCGGACGCGGCCACGCAGCTCGCCGCCTCCGACGCGCACACCGTCCTCAACGGCATCACCGGTTCCATCGGCCTCGCCCCGACCCTCGCCGCCCTGGAGGCGGGCCGCACCCTCGCGCTCGCCAACAAGGAGTCGCTCATCGTGGGCGGCCCGCTGGTGAAGGCCCTGGCCGAGCCCGGCCAGATCATCCCGGTCGACTCCGAGCACGCGGCCCTCTTCCAGGCCCTGGCCTCCGGGACGAGGGCCGACGTACGCAAGCTCGTCGTCACCGCGTCCGGCGGCCCCTTCCGCGGCCGTACGAAAGCCGACCTCGCCCGGGTGAGCGTCGAGGACGCCCTCGCCCACCCCACCTGGGCCATGGGCCCGGTCATCACGATCAACTCCGCGACCCTCGTCAACAAGGGGCTGGAGGTCATCGAGGCACACCTCCTCTACGACATTCCCTTCGACCGCATTGAGGTGGTCGTGCATCCCCAGTCGTATGTCCACTCGATGGTTGAGTTCACGGACGGATCCACGATCGCGCAGGCGACGCCCCCCGACATGCGCGGGCCGATCGCCATCGGCCTGGGCTGGCCCGAGCGCGTCCCCGACGCGGCACCCGCGTTCGACTGGAGCAAGGCGTCGACCTGGGAGTTCTTCCCGCTCGACAACGACGCGTTTCCTTCGGTCAACCTTGCGAGACACGTGGGACAGCTCGCGGGCACGGCCCCGGCGGTGTTCAATGCCGCCAACGAGGAGTGCGTCGAGGCCTTCCGGGCCGGCGCGCTGCCGTTCAACGGGATCATGGAGACCGTGACCCGGGTGGTGGACGAGCACGGCACCCCGTCAAAGGGAACCTCGCTCACCGTCGCGGACGTCCTCGAAGCGGAGACCTGGGCGCGGACCCGGGCCCGGGAACTGACGGCACAGACGGCGGAGGCCCGTGCATGACGACCCTGATGTTCATCCTCGGCATAGGGCTCTTCGCCTTGGGCCTGCTGGTGTCGATCGCGTGGCACGAGCTGGGGCACCTGTCCTTCGCCAAGCTCTTCGGCATCCGCGTGCCGCAGTACATGGTCGGCTTCGGACCGACCGTCTTCTCGCGCAAGAAGGGCGAGACGGAGTACGGCATCAAGGCCGTCCCCTTCGGCGGCTACATCCGCATGATCGGCATGTTCCCGCCCGGCGACGACGGCCGTATCACCGCCCGCTCCACCTCCCCCTGGCGCGGCATGATCGAGGACGCCCGCTCCGCCGCCTTCGAGGAGCTCCAGCCCGGCGACGAGAAACGACTCTTCTACACCCGTAAGCCCTGGAAACGCGTCATCGTGATGTTCGCCGGCCCCTTCGCGAACCTGATCCTCGCGGTGGCGCTGTTCCTCACGGTCCTCATGGGCTTCGGCATCTCCCAGCAGACCAACACGGTCAGCTCCGTCTCCAAGTGCGTGATCTCCCAGAGCCAGAACCGCCAGACCTGCAAGGCCTCCGACCCGGCCTCCCCGGCCGCGGCGGCCGGCCTCAAGGCGGGCGACAAGATCCTCTCGTTCGACGGCGTGCGGACGGACGACTGGAACAAGCTCTCCGACCTCATCCGCGCCAACCCCGACAAGACCGTCCCGATAGTCGTCGAGCGCGACGGCAAGGACGTCACCCTCACCGCGAAGATCGCGAGCAACCAGGTCGCCAAGAAGGACTCCAGCGGCCAGTACGTCCAGGGCGAGTACGTCACCGCGGGCTTCCTCGGCTTCAGCGCGGCCACCGGTATCGTCAAGCAGGACTTCGGCGATTCCGTGGTGTGGATGGGCGACCGTGTCGGCGAGGCCGTCGACTCCCTGGCCGCCCTGCCCGGCAAGATCCCGGCCCTGTGGAACGCGGCCTTCGGCGACGCCCCGCGCGAGCCGGACTCCCCGATGGGCGTGGTCGGTGCAGCCAGGGTGGGCGGCGAGATCTTCACACTCGACATCCCCCCGACCCAGCAACTCGCCATGGCGCTCATGCTGGTCGCGGGCTTCAACCTCTCCCTGTTCCTCTTCAACATGCTCCCGCTGCTGCCCCTGGACGGCGGCCACATCGCGGGCGCCCTGTGGGAGTCCCTGCGCCGCAACCTGGCGAAGGTCCTCAAGCGCCCGGACCCGGGCCCGTTCGACGTGGCGAAGCTGATGCCGGTCGCTTATGTGGTGGCGGGGATCTTCATCTGCTTTACCTTGCTGGTGCTCGTCGCGGATGTAGTTAATCCAGTCAAACTCAGCTGAGAATCGGTCATTTTCTATCACGGTGATAACGCCTCACCTTTCCCTCGTGTAGCTCACACGGGTGAAAGGCGAGGCTTATTCGTACGGAACAGGTGCGGACTTCGTACGTTCTTGCTGTTCATGGGTGACCCCAGCGGTGCGCCAACACCCTGGGGCCTGGCCAGTCTCGAAGGGACTGACATGCAGCAAGGTACTGCGCCGTGCGCAGAAGGCAAGGGCAAAGGCTCCGAGGCGCTCGCCGTCGCCGCGTATATGCGGGTCTCGACAGCGGAGCAGAAGAGAAGGTACGGAATTCCGGCTCAGGCCGACGCCACTCGAACGTTCGTGGAGAAGCGCTCGGCGTTGCGACTCGCGGCATCGTGGGAAGACCTCGGCGAATCAGGCTCGACGACTTCGAGGCCTGCACTGAATGAGCTGCTCGCGGAAATCGCCGCAGGCCGGTTCGACGTCGTACTGGTGTCAAGCCTTGACCGTTTGGGGCGGACCGAAGCAGCCATCTGGTGCTGTCTCTGGCAGATCGAGGATGCCGGGGCCGTACTTGAGTGCTGCGACCAGGCATTGGGGGAACCGGGACTCGACAGGTGGCTCACGATGGACCGGCTGGTGGGTGCCCGCGCGGTTAACCCGGTCAGAATCTCCTGGCCATACGGCGTTCGAGGCGGCCCGGCACGGTGTGTGGCGGGCCGCTCTCCATTGAGTGGGTTTGAGGGCCGGGATGTGCTCGCGCCGGGGCTCGTGCCGTAATCTCGAAGTCCGGAGCCCGGCGCTGACGGGACCTGGACCTTGATCCACGACTTGGGGTTGCACAGCAGATGACTGCGATTTCTCTCGGCATGCCGTCCGTTCCGACCAGGCTCGCCGAGCGCCGGAAGAGCCGGCAGATCCAGGTCGGTTCGGTCGCGGTGGGCGGTGACGCCCCGGTGTCGGTCCAGTCCATGACGACGACCCGTACGTCCGACATCGGCGCCACACTGCAGCAGATCGCCGAGCTCACGGCGTCCGGCTGCCAGATCGTGCGCGTGGCCTGCCCGACCCAGGACGACGCGGACGCCCTGGCGACCATCGCGCGCAAGTCGCAGATCCCGGTGATCGCGGACATCCACTTCCAGCCGAAATACGTCTTCGCGGCGATCGAGGCCGGCTGCGCTGCCGTACGCGTCAACCCGGGCAACATCAAGCAGTTCGACGACAAGGTCAAGGAGATCGCGCGGGCCGCGAAGGACCACGGCACGCCGATCCGGATCGGTGTCAACGCGGGTTCGCTGGACCGCCGGCTGCTCCAGAAGTACGGCAAGGCGACCCCCGAGGCGCTGGCCGAGTCCGCCCTGTGGGAGGCCTCCCTCTTCGAGGAGCACGACTTCCGGGACATCAAGATCTCGGTCAAGCACAACGACCCGGTCGTCATGGTCGAGGCGTACCGCCAGCTCGCCGCCCAGTGCGACTACCCGCTGCACCTCGGCGTGACCGAGGCCGGCCCCGCCTTCCAGGGCACGATCAAGTCGGCCGTGGCCTTCGGCGCGCTGCTCTCCCAGGGCATCGGCGACACCATCCGGGTGTCGCTGAGCGCCCCGCCGGTCGAGGAGGTCAAGGTCGGCAACCAGATCCTGGAGTCCCTGAACCTCAAGCAGCGGGGCCTGGAGATCGTCTCCTGCCCGTCCTGCGGTCGCGCCCAGGTCGACGTCTACAAGCTGGCCGAAGAGGTCACCGCGGGCCTGACCGGCATGGAGGTCCCGCTGCGCGTCGCGGTCATGGGCTGCGTGGTGAACGGCCCCGGCGAGGCCCGCGAGGCCGACCTCGGCGTCGCCTCCGGAAACGGCAAGGGCCAGATCTTCGTCAAGGGCGAGGTCATCAAGACCGTCCCCGAGTCGAAGATCGTGGAGACCCTCATCGAAGAGGCGATGAAGATCGCCGAGCAGATGGAGGCGGAGGGCATCGCCTCCGGCGAGCCGTCGGTGTCGGTCGCGGGCTGACGCCTGTGGCTCACTGGTGCCGCATCCAGACGTTCGGCTCCTGATAGCGGCCGACGTCGGCGTCCCGGTCGACCCGCAGCACACTCAGCCCGTCCGGGATGACGTAGTCGCCGGATTCGGGGAGGGCGAGGTCCGTCCAGCCCTCCCACTCGGCGACCGTGCCGGTCATCGTCTGTGAGACGGGGGCCGGTGCGAGGATCCGGGCGCCGAGCCGTTCGTGGGTCCGGATCCAGGGATCGAGGGCGGTCCCGTCCTCCCGCCGCCAGCGCAGGAACGACTCGATGGGCGTCAGCGGATAGCGGGCCTTGGTCGTGGGCCGCACGGGCGCGATGACCCGTGCCAGCCCCGCGTCGTGTCCGGCCTCCCGCAAGGCGGTGAGCATCCGCCCGGCGAGCCCCTGCCCCTTGAGCGACGGGGTGACGATCGCCCCGCAGATCACCAGGGTGTCGGGTTCGACGCCCTGCTCATGACCCTCGACGGCCCGCACCAGCGCGTCCGTGTATCCCGAGGGCAGCGCGCCGGCCCGGCCGTCCCACCGCAGCGGCACCGCCCACCCGGCGGCGACGGGTACCCCGTCCGCGTCCAGCAGCATCAGATCCAGCCCCGCGAAGAACTCCCGTACCCGGCCGATGTACTCCTTCACCAGCCGGTCGGCGGTGATGAACGCGGGGAAGCCCTCGCTGAACAACTCCGCGAGCTGCTCATCGGGCCATGCCCGGGCGTCGGATCGCACAGGGGTCGAGATCATCCGACGTTCATATCAGCGCGGGTCGGCTGTGTCTGCAGCGAACGGCCTCTGAACCGGGGGCGGCGGGGCTCAGCTTCCGCAGGTACAGTGCGGAGATCAGCAGACCCCAGTGTGAGGCCCCGCCCGTGTTGACCCAGACGACCTCCCGGGTCCTCGAACCGAGCGACCTGGATGCCGCGCTCGCCGTGCTCGACCGCGATCCGGTCGCGAACGCCTTCGTGACGTCGAGGGTGCAGGTCGCCGGCCTCGACCCGTGGCGGCTCGGCGGCGAGATGTGGGGCTGGTACGAGGACGGCATGCTCACGTCCCTCTGCTACGCCGGCGCCAACCTGGTCCCGATCTGCGCGACCCCCCGAGCCGTCCGCGCCTTCGCCGACCGTGCCCGGCGTTCCGGTCGCCGCTGCTCCTCCATCGTCGGCCCGGCCGAACCCACCGCCCAGCTCTGGCGCCTGCTGGAACCGAGCTGGGGCCCGGCGCGAGAGGTCCGTGCCCAGCAGCCCCTCATGGTCACCGACCGCATGCCCACCGACATCGCCCCGGATCCGTACGTCCGCCGCATCCGCAAGGACGAGATGGAAACGATCATGCCGGCGTGCGTGGCGATGTTCACGGAAGAGGTCGGCGTCTCCCCGTTGGCCGGCGACGGCGGCCTCCTCTACCAGGCCCGAGTCGCCGAACTGGTCGGTTCCGGCCGTTCCTTCGCCCGCCTCGACGAGCACGGCAAGGTCGTCTTCAAGGCGGAGATCGGCGCCGCGACGGACCGGGCCTGCCAGATCCAGGGTGTGTGGGTGGCCCCCGAGTACCGGGGCAGGGGAGTGGCGGCCCCGGGCATGGCGGCGGTACTGCGGTACGCCCTGGCGGACGTTGCCCCGCTGGTGAGCCTGTACGTCAACGACTTCAACACCCCGGCGAGGCGGACGTACACAAGGGTGGGGTTCCAGGAGATCGGCGCGTTCATGAGCATCCTCTTCTGAGCCGACCCGCCCCCGGCACACACCTGAAACCCCCCTGTACCCTGCCCGCATGGACCTCGTCATCGGCCCCCTGGACCTGTCCGCCCACGTGGACGAGGCCCTGGCAGTACAGGCCATCGCATTCGGCCTCGGCGCCGACGAGGTAGCGGTCCGCCGCCAGATCGTGCTCCGCCACATGACCTACCCCGGTGCGAGGGCCCTCGGCGCGACCGTCGGAGGGCACCTCGTCGGATTCGTGTACGGCATGCCCAACAACCGCACCCACTGGTGGTCCACCGTCGTGGAGCCCTACCTGCGCGCGCAGCACAACGACAACTGGCTCGACGACTCGTTCGTGATCACCGAGCTGCATGTCCACCCCCACCACCAGAACCGAGGCATCGGCCGCAGCCTGATCACCACGATCACCGACAGCGCCGCGGAGCCCCGCTCGATCCTCTCCGCGATCGACACCGACAGCCCGGCCCGCGGCCTGTACCACTCCCTCGGCTACCAGGACCTCGCCCGCCAGGTCCTCTTCCCGAGCGCCCCGAAGCCGTACGCCGTGATGGGCGCCCCCCTGCCGCTGCGCCGCCGCTGACGGATTTCCACCGGCCCAGCCCGCCCGGCTACCCTCCTGGCATCACCTAGACGCAGCAGGAGTACGAGAACCATGGCGAACGCACCGGTCCAGCGCATGTCCCAGTTGATGGCGAAGACGCTGCGCGACGACCCGGCGGACGCCGAGGTCCTCAGCCACAAGCTGCTCGTCCGCGCCGGGTACGTCCGCCGGACCGCGGCCGGCATCTGGAGCTGGCTGCCGCTCGGCAAGAAGGTGCTGGCCAACGTCGAGCGGATCGTCCGCGAGGAGATGGACGCGATCGGCGCCCAGGAGGTGCTGCTCCCCGCGATCCTGCCGCGGGAGCCGTACGAGGCGACCGGCCGCTGGGACGAGTACGGCCCCGAGCTGTTCCGCCTCCAGGACCGCAAGGGCGGCGACTACCTCCTCGGCCCGACCCACGAGGAGATCTTCACCCTGCTGGTGAAGGACCAGGCGTCCTCCTACAAGGACCTGCCGGTCATCCTCTACCAGATCCAGAACAAGTACCGTGACGAGGCCCGCCCGCGGGCCGGCGTCCTGCGCGGCCGTGAGTTCCTGATGAAGGACTCGTACTCCTTCGACACCGAGGACGAGGGTCTGGCCCGGTCCTACGCCCTGCACCGCGAGGCCTACCGGAAGGTCTTCGAGCGCCTGGGCCTGGACTACCGCATCTGCGCCGCCACGGCCGGCGCGATGGGCGGCTCCAAGTCGGAGGAGTTCCTCGCCCCCGCCGAGGCCGGCGAGGACACCTTCGCGGACTGCCCGAACTGTGATTTCGCGGCCAACACCGAGGCGATCACCTACGAGTTGAAGCCGGTGGACGCGGACGGCGTGGCCGCCCTCGAGGAGATCCCCACCCCCGACACCCCGACCATCGAGACCCTCGCCGCCCACCTCGGCGTCGAGGCCTCCGACACCCTCAAGAACCTCCTCGTGAAGGTCGGCGGCGAGATCGTGGCCGTCGGCGTCCCCGGCGACCGCGAGGTCGACCTGGGCAAGGTGGAGGCGCACTTCGCGCCGGCCGCCGTGGAGCTGGTGAGCGCCGAGGACTTCGTCGGCCGTCCCGACCTCGTCCGCGGGTACGTCGGTCCGCAGGGCCTGGGCGAGAAGGTGAAGTACATCGCCGACCCGCGCGTCGCCCCCGGCACCGCCTGGATCACCGGCGCCAACAAGGAGCACACGCACGCGAAGAACGTCGTCGCGGGCCGTGACTTCGAGGTCGACGAGTATGTCGACGTCGTGGTCGTCCAGGAGGGCGACCCGTGCCCGAAGTGCGGCACCGGCCTCAAGCTGGACCGGGCCATCGAGATCGGCCACATCTTCCAGCTCGGCCGCAAGTACGCCGACGCCCTCAAGCTCGACGTCCTCGGCCAGAACGGCAAGCCGGTCCGCGTGACCATGGGCTCGTACGGCATCGGCGTCTCCCGCGCGGTGGCCGCCCTCGCCGAGCAGACCGCCGACGACAAGGGCCTGTGCTGGCCCGCCGAGGTCGCCCCGGCCGACGTGCACGTCGTCGCCGCCGGCAAGGCTCTCCAGATCGAACTGGCCCTCGACGTCTCCGAGAAGCTGCGTGCGGCGGGTCTCAGGGTCCTCGTCGACGACCGCGCCGGGGTCTCCCCGGGTGTGAAGTTCACCGACTCCGAGCTCATCGGTGTACCGAAGATCCTGGTCGCGGGCCGCCGCTCCGCCGAGGGCGTCCTGGAGCTCAAGGACCGCCGCAGCGGTGAGCGCGAGGAGCTGACGGTGGACGAGGCGATCGCCCGCCTGACCGCCTGACAGAGCGCGTACGGCGGCGTCCGCACCGGCGGCCGCCGCCCTACGGTCTCAGAGCCACCCGGCGAACTCCAGCAGCAACTCGGCGTCCTTCGGCCGTCCCACCCGCAGCGCCCGGACCCCCGACTCCACGGCACGGAACAACGTCCAGCCCCGCAGCCGCTCCTGATCCACCTCGAGGGACTCCGCGAGCCGCTTGATCCGCCGGCGGGTCGTCGCCGCCCCCGACGGTGAGGCGATCAGGTCCTCCACCCGGTCCCGCACCAGCCGGGCGAGATCGAACGCGCACTCCCCGACGACCGGATCAGGGCCGACGGCGAGCCAGGGTGAGCGCACCCCGGAAAGCACCTTGCTCTGCCGGAACGTCCCATGCAGCAGCCGCTCCTCCGGCGGCGCGGCCAGCAGCGACTCCCGCGCATCGAGAGCGGCGCTCACCAGCCCCGCCACCTCCGCGGAAGCACCCCGCATGGCCGCGGCCTGCCGCCCGGTGCGCGCGGCCACCGTCTCGAAGACATGGTCACCGGGCGGCTCCACCCACAGCCGCCGCAGCGCCCCGGCAGCCTCCAGCAGCGCCTTCGCCTCCGGCAGGGTCCGCACGGACACATCCGGATGCAGCCGCTCGAGCAGCAGCACTCCCTCGGCGACAAAGGGCTCCAGCAGCTGTACGGCCGCCCGCCCGTCCCAGTGCGCGAGCGCCGCCCGCTCGCTCTCCGGCCGGGACCGGGCCGGGGCCAGCTTGAGCACGGCCGGGGTCCCGTCAGCGCGCCGCACGAGCACCACGAGGCTGCTGCGTCCGCCGGGCACCTGAACCCGCTCCACGGTCAACTCGCGCAGCGCGACGGCCTGTTCGGCGGTCTCGGGCAGCCTCTCCACCCAGTCGTCACCGTCCGGCGCGCTCTCGCCGAGCGCCCGCACCAGCCGCTGCGGTGGTTCGAAAGCCATGCGCGAGTCGTTTCCTTCCTGTACGGCGTTACGCCGTGTGAACCGACGAGGAAGCCGAGACCGAGGCCGAAGGCGACACCTTGACCGCCCGCTCGGCGAGCCCAGGGAAGGCTACGCTCCCGCCGCGCCAGCGCGCCGCCCGCACCGCGGCCTCCCGCAGCGCCTCGGCGGCCGTGCTCCGCCGCCCGCCCTCGGTTGCCCGCACCAGGTCGGAGTACACCCCGGCCACCCGCTCCTCCAGATCGGCGGCGAGCCGTACCGCCGCGGCCGCGTCCGCGACCGGGAAGGGCAGCGCGTACGCCGCGGCCGCGGCCACCGGCTTCCCGCCCATGTTCCGTACCTGGCGCACCAGCCCGTCCCGCCGGGCCCGGTGGGCGTCATAGGCGGACTTGGCCTCCGTTCGGCGGCCCGCACCGATCCGGCCGCCGACGACGCCGTAGCCGTACACGGCCGCGTGCTCGGCGGCCAGCGCCTTCTGGAAGGCCTCCAGCTCCTTGTCGTCGTCGCTCACCGGGCACCCTCCATCAGCAGATAGGCGTGCGCCGCACCGGCCGCGGCCACGGAGGCCAGCAGCCTGGCCAGCTCGCCCGGTACGTCCAGCAGCGCCCTGGCCCGCCGGTCCGCGAGCGCCCGTTCGGCGGCGGCGAGCTGGGCCAGGGCGTCCTTCTCGGCCGCGGGCACCGTGACCGACGGTGAGGGCGAGGCCGGCGACGCGGTGGGTGAGGACTTGGTGACCGTCTCCCCGAACGCCTCCGCATGCCGCACCGCTTCCGCCCGCAACGGCCCCAGCCGCTCCGCCAGCGCCGGATGGGCGGCGAGAACGGCGTCGTACCGCTCGACGATCCCCCGGCTGTCCCGAGCCGCACGCAGGCGTGCCCGCTCGACGACGGACGGACTGCCGGCGGTGTCCTCCTCGTTGTTCCCGCTGCCGTCGGAGCAGCCGACCAGCAGGGCGCCCCCGGCGACCGAGGCGAGCAGGGATCTTCTGCGCGGCCCCGAGGGGACGCGCGGCGGAGGGGGGTACGGCACGACAGACGTCCTCAGGAAGCTCGTACGAACACATGGGCGGGAGGTCGAGCCCGCCGGCGATCACGGTACCCGCGCATCCGAGGTCACCTGGACGGCAACACCCCCTGCGACCGGATACCCTTTGACCAGACACGCGACCTACCCACAACAGCACACGCGGCCGAGGAGTCACCCGGATGAGCACCACCCAGAGCGAGAGGCTGCGAGAGCTCCTGGAACCGCTCGTCACCTCCCAGGGCCTGGATCTCGAAGAGATCGCCGTGGACTCCGTAGGGCGAAAGCGAGTGCTGCGCGTCGTGGTCGACTCGGACACCGGTGCCGATCTGGACCAGATCGCCGATGTGAGCCGCGCGCTCTCGGCGACGCTCGACGAGACCGACGCGATGGGCGCGGGGGAGTACACCCTCGAGGTCGGCACCCCGGGCGCGGAGCGCCTTCTCAAGGAGCACCGTCACTACGTGCGCGCCGTGGACCGGCTGGTGAAGTTCCAGCTGACCGAGGGCGGGGGTGAACTGGTCGCCAGGATCCTGAAGGTCGACGACGAGGGCCTCGACCTCGAAGTGCCCGGCGTGAAGGGCCGCAAGGCCACCGCCCGCAGACTCGCCTTCTCCGACTTCGACAGGGCACGCGTGCAGGTCGAGTTCAGCCGCAAGGACAGCAAGAACGAAAACGAGCAGGAAGAGGAGGCGTAGCCGTGGACATCGACATGAGTGCCCTGCGGGGCTTGGTACGGGAGAAGGAGATCTCCTTCGACCTGTTGGTCGAGGCGATCGAGTCGGCCCTCCTCATCGCCTACCACCGCACCGAGGGAAGCCGCCGTCACGCGCGCGTGGAGCTCAACCGCGAGAGCGGCCATGTGACCGTGTGGGCGAAGGAGGATCCCGAGGACCTGGAGGAGGGTCAGGAGGCCCGCGAGTTCGACGACACCCCGTCCGGCTTCGGCCGTATCGCCGCCACCACCGCCAAGCAGGTCATCCTGCAGCGGCTGCGCGACGCCGAGGATGACGCGACGCTCGGCGAGTACGCGGGGCGCGAGGGCGACATCGTCATGGGTGTGGTCCAGCAGGGCCGCGACCCGAAGAACGTGCTCGTCGACATCGGCAAGCTGGAGGCCATCCTGCCGGTGCAGGAGCAGGTCCCCGGTGAGACATATCCGCACGGGATGCGGCTGCGGTCGTACGTCGTACGGGTGGCCAGGGGTGTGCGTGGTCCGTCCGTCACCCTGTCCCGCACACACCCCAATCTGGTGAAGAAGCTCTTCGCCCTGGAGGTGCCGGAGATCGCCGACGGGTCCGTCGAGATCGCCGCGATCGCCCGCGAGGCCGGTCACCGCACCAAGATCGCCGTACGGTCCACCCGGTCGGGCCTGAACGCCAAGGGCGCCTGCATCGGCCCCATGGGCGGACGTGTGCGCAATGTCATGGGTGAGCTGAACGGTGAGAAGATCGACATCGTCGACTGGTCGGACGACCCGGCCGAGATGGTCGCCAACGCGCTGTCGCCGGCCCGGGTGTCCAAGGTCGAGGTCGTGGACATGGCCGCCCGCTCCGCGCGGGTGACGGTCCCCGACTACCAACTCTCCCTCGCCATCGGCAAGGAGGGGCAGAACGCCCGGCTCGCGGCCCGGCTCACCGGCTGGCGGATCGACATCCGGCCGGACACCGAGCAGGCCGGCGAATAGGACCGGGGAATAGATCCAAGCCGTAGGTGGCTCAGATCACGACAACAACCGTTCGATCGCTGCCCCCAAAGGGTGAGGTCGGTACGGGGAGGTAGACTTAAGAGTGTCTGGCCGGACGCCCGCCCGAGCATGCCCTGAACGCACCTGTGTGGGTTGCAGGCAGCGAACGGCCAAGACCGATCTGCTGCGCATCGTGGCGATCGAGGACGCATGCGTCCCCGATCCTCGCGGTACGCTGCCCGGCCGGGGTGCGTACGTACACCCCGTTCTGGTCTGTCTCGACCAGGCGGTACGCCGCCGGGCGTTCACGCGGGCGTTGCGCGCCCCGGGAGCGCTCGACATAAAGGCGTTGCGCCAGTACGTCGAGCAGACAGACAGTTGCTGAGCAGGCAACACCGTAAGAAGCGTCGCGCGGAACCCCCGTGCGGCCCTGGTACCCCGCGAGTTGGAAGTAGGTCGAGATTGCGATGAGCACTCGATGAGCACGCGATGAGTACGCCCATGAAGTAGCGACGGTCCGGACGCACCCGGACCTAAAAGGAGCGAAGTGGCTAAGGTCCGGGTATACGAACTCGCCAAGGAGTTCGGGGTGGAGAGCAAGGTCGTCATGGCCAAGCTCCAGGAACTCGGTGAATTCGTCCGTTCGGCGTCTTCGACCATCGAAGCGCCCGTTGTCCGTAAGTTGACGGACGCCCTCCAGCAGGGCAACGGAGGCGGCAAGCCCGCCTCCGCACGCAAGGCTGCCCCGGCCAGGCCGGCAGCCCCCTCTCCCGCGCAGGCCGCCCGTCCGGCCGCCCCGCGCCCGCCGGCTCCCAAGCCGGCCGCCGCCGAGAGGCCCGC